>OZ251539.1:110000-6103318 GCA_965243135.1 Alphaproteobacteria bacterium | reverse complement strand
GCCCGCCCAAGGAGCGACATCAGGTCGACCGAGCCCTGCGTGACGACGATCTCGCCGCCCGGCGGCAGCATTTCGTCGGCTCCGCCGGGAGAGAGCGCGAGAAACCTGTCTCCGAGCAGTCCGTCGGACGAGACGGCGGCGGAGGTGTCGGCGGGGATTTCGACGTCCGGCCGGATGCTCATGCGCACCACCGCCAGATACGTCTTCGGGTCGAGATCCGACGACGCGACCGTGCCGATCTTGATGCCGCTCATCCGGACGTCGGAACCGGGACCGATGCCGTCGACGCGGTCGAACCTCGCGGTTATTCCGTAGCCTTCGACCGTGTCGATGCCGGCCCTGCTGTAGGAAAAAATCAGGAAGAACGCGGCCACCGCCAGCACCACGGCGCCCATGACGATCTCGATCGGATTTCTGCGCATGCCCGTCTCTCCTTTCAGACCGGCCGCCATGGTTCGTAGTCGCCGCGGGCCGGCGCCCGTTCGGCCCCTTCGAGCAAGTGGCCGGGCGGCCGGTACGCTCGATCCGTTCCGGTGGGATTGGACGCGTGCTCCCGCTGCCAGTTCCGCCGAGGTTCCGCGCCGGGCGTCTCGTCCGTCGTGCGATGAAGCCAGGCATGCCATTCGGGCGGAACTCGCGACGCCTCGGCCGCGCCGCTATAGAGAACCCATCTCCTCTCCCGCCCGCTTGTCCGGCGAGACCGGTAATAGCGGTTGCCTTGGGAATCGGAACCCACGAGTTCCCCGTTGAGCATTGTGTAGAGTTTGGTGCCGATGGTCATGGCGGAGCTCCGGACGGAAACGGTCGGCCGCACTATCGCAAACCGCCCCTGCCCCGTCCAGCGTCCGCGCGGCCCTTGCGGGCTTGCCGACGAGCGGGCGGAGCGGTCCGCGCGGCGTCGGCGAACCGACAAAAACGGCGCAGCGCGAGCAGATCTCTTGAACATGTCATAAATATGTTATAAGTTCGTCTTATAGGCTGACTATCTGCACGCGGCCCGCCGACCGGGGCGCAGAGACCGGAGAGGAGACGGAACGACGACGCCAAGTACAAGTCCCTGTTCAGCCATCCGCGGGTGTGCCGCGACCTGCTGCGCGGCTTCGTTTCGAAAGAACTGGCCGGCCGCCTCGACCTCGACACCCTGCAGACGATGCCGACGGAGTTCGTGGACGCCCGGCTGGGACAGCAGCGCAGCGACATGGTCTGGCGCGTGAACTTCCGCGAGGGGGACGGCGAACTCTACGTCGTCGTCCTGACGGAGTTCCAGTCGACGGTCGACCAGAATATGCCGCTGCGCATGATCAAGTACACGGCGCAGATATACACGAAGCTGGAGGAGGAAAAGCGGTTGCCCGGCGGGAAGCTGCCGCCGGTGCTGCCGGTGGTGGTTTACAGCGGGAAGAGGCGGTGGTCGGCGCCGCGGGAAATGAAGGAGATGGTCGGGCCGGTCGACGAGGAACTTCAGCCGTTCCAGCTGCAGCAGCGCTACTTTCTGCTTGACCTTCGCCGGGTGGGCGTCGAGGATGCGATGCTGGACAACGTGCTGTACGCGCAGGCGCTGGTCGAGCAAGGCCGGTGGGAGGATTTGTGGCCGGCACTGTCGGCGTTGCAGGAGGCGACCGACCCGGAGGCCGATGCGAAGCTTCGCGGTCTGGTTGCGGCGTTGGTGCGTCAGGCGGCGGAGGGCAGCGGGCAGGTGACCGGCGAGACGCTGAAGAAGCTGAAGTCGTTCGAGGAGACAGGGGAGTTGGGAGAGATGGGATCGTTGTTGGCCAAACGGATGGATCAGGCTGTCGACGAGAGTCGGGCCAGGGGCTGGGCCGAGGGCAAGGAGTTGGGGCTGACCGAAGGCAGGGAGATGGGGCTGACCGAAGGCAGGGAGATGGGCCTCTCCGAAGGCAGGGAGATGGGCCTCTCCGAAGGCAAGGAGCTGGGCCTCTCCGAAGGCAGGGAGATGGGGCTGACCGAAGGCAGGGAGATGGGGCTGACCGAAGGCAAGGAGCAAGGGCTGGAACGACAGCGGGCGATCTTGTTGCGTCTGGCGGCGCGGAAGTTCGGTGCGGACACGGCGACGCGCCTTGAGGCGCTGCTGGCCGCGATCAACGATCCCGACCGTCTTGCCGTGCTCGGCGATCACGTGATCGACAGCGACGACGGTGAGGAGTTGCTGTCGCGCGCGACGGGCGTCGCCAGGCTGCACTGAGCCGCGCCTCGCCCCTCGAAGCTTACGGCGCGGTCGCACCCGGAGGCGAAGCTTCGCGGTCTGGTTGCGGCGTTGGTGCGTCAGGCGGCGGAGGGCAGCGGGCAGGTGACCGGCGAGACGCTGAAGAAGCTGAAGTCGTTCGAGGAGACAGGGGAGTTGGGAGAGATGGGATCGTTGTTGGCCAAACGGATGGATCAGGCTGTCGACGAGAGTCGGGCCAGGGGCTGGGCCGAGGGCAAGGAGTTGGGGCTGACCGAGGGCAGGGAACTGGGCCTCTCCGAAGGCAGGGAGATGGGCCTCTCCGAAGGCAGGGAGATGGGCCTCTCCGAAGGCAGGGAGATGGGGTTGACCGAAGGCAAGGAGCAAGGGCTGGAACGACAGCGGGCGATCTTGTTGCGTCTGGCGGCGCGGAAGTTCGATGCGGACACGGCGACGCGCCTCGAGGCGCTGCTGGCCGCGATCGACGATCCCGACCGTCTTGCCGTGCTTGGCGACCACGTGATCGACAGCGACGACGGTGAGGAGTTGCTGTCGCGCGCGACGGGCGTCGCCAGGCTGCACTGAGCCGCGCCTCGCCGATCGGAGCTTACGGCGCGGTCACGCCCGGAGGCGAAGCTTCGCGGTCTGGTTGCGGCATTGGTGCGTCAGGCGGCGGAGGGCAGCGGGCAGTTGACCGGCGAGACGCTGAAGAAGCTGAAGTCGTTCGAGGAGACAGGGGAGTTGGAAGAGATGGGATCGTTGTTGGCCAAACGGATGGATCAGGCTGTCGACGAGAGTCGGGCCAGGGGCTGGGCCGAAGGCAAGGAGCTGGGCCTCTCCGAAGGTAAGGCCGAGGGCAGGGAGCTGGGCCTCTCCGAAGGCAAGGAACTGGGGCTGGAACGACAGCGGGCGATCTTGTTGCGTCAGGCGGCGCGGAAGTTCGGTGCGGGCACGGCGACGCGCCTCGAGGCGCTGCTGGCCGCGATCGACGATCCCGACCGTCTCGCCGTGCTCGGCGATCACGTGATCGACAGCGACGACGGCGAGGAGTTGCTGTCGCAAGCGACGGGCGTCGCCAGGCTGCACTGAGCCGCGCCGCGCCCCCCGGAGCTTGCGGTGGGGGAGCGAAACTGCCGGTCCATTGCCGCCCGCCCCGGCGCTCTTCCGGCCGAACATGCCCGCGACAGCCGGAGAGCGGACCCGGAAGCAGGCGCGAAAAGGGCGCAAAACGCCTCGCGCTGGAAGGATCGCCCCGGGATCGGTAAGCTCGGCCGACGCTACAGGAGGATCGGGCTATGACCGGACGCATCGAACAACGCCTGCGGGAGATGGGACTGGCTCTGCCGACTGCGCCGCTCCCGGCAGCCAATTACGTACCCTTCCGAATCTGCGGAAACCAGCTCTTCGTCGCCGGTCAGGTCTCCATCACCAGCGAGGAGCGCATCGTGGGCAAGCTGGGCGACGGACTTTCCGTCGATCGGGGCTATGCCGCCGCCCGTCTTTGCGGGCTCAACATCCTCGCCCAGCTCGTAGCGGCGCTCGGGGACGGAGCGGACCGCGCGAAAGCCGTGAAACTGGGCGGCTTCGTCAATGCGACGCCGGATTTCACGGAGCCGCCCGCCGTCGTCAACGGCGCATCCGATCTGCTGGTGCGGGCGCTCGGCGACGACAGGGGCAAGCATGCGCGATTCGCCGTCGCCGTCGCCTCGCTGCCAGCGGGCGCCGCGGTCGAGGTCGACGCGGCGTTCGAGATCGCGTGACCATGCCGGACGGCGGAGAGCCCGTCACGATCAAGGTGCTGCAAAGCATCGACGACGCCGACGCCGAACTCTGGGACGCCTGCGCCGGAGAGGGCAATCCGTTCGTCTCGCACGCTTTCCTGAAAGCGCTCGAGGAATCGCAGGCCGCGTCCGGCGAATCCGGCTGGCTGCCTCAGCACGTCGCGATCGAGAAATCGGGACGGCTGATCGGCGCCGTCCCCTGCTATCTGAAGAGCCATTCCTACGGAGAGTACGTTTTCGACTGGGGCTGGGCGGAGGCCTATCAACGAGCGGGCGGACGGTACTATCCCAAGCTGCAGGTCTCGGTGCCGTTCTCGCCGGTGACGGGCTCGCGCTTGCTGGTCGCCCCCGGGCAGGATGCCCCCGGAACGCGCCGCCTGCTGGCCGCCGGCCTCCTCGAGCTCGCGAAACAGCACGAAGCTTCGTCGCTCCACGTGACCTTCCCGCCGGAGAGCGAATGGCGCGAACTCGGAGAAATGGGCCTCCTGCTTCGGCAAGGCCAGCAATTCCACTGGATCAACCAGGGATTCGGGACCTTCGACGACTTCCTCGCGTCGCTCAATTCCCGCAAGCGAAAGATGATCCGCAAGGAACGGAAGGCCGCGAACGCCGAGGTGGAAATCCGCACGCTCTCGGGCGACGACGTTCGCCCGGAACACATAGACGCGTTCTACCGGTTCTACCTGAACACGGTCGACCGCAAATGGGCGCACGCCTACCTCAACCGCGACTTCTTCCATCTGCTGCGGGAGCGCATGGCGGACCGCATCGTGCTGGTGATGGCGAAACACGACGGAGATCACGTCGCCGGCGCGCTCAACCTGCGCGGCGCCGACGCGCTTTACGGGCGAAACTGGGGCTGCTCGGCGCGCTACAGCATGCTCTACTTCGAGGCCTGCTTCTACCGGGCGATCGAGTACGCGATCGAGCACCGTCTGAGCAAGGTCGAAGCGGGCGCGCAGGGACCGCACAAGATCAGCCGGGGCTATCTGCCGACGCCCACCTACAGCGCCCACTGGATCCGCGACGAGCGCTTTCGCGACGCGGTCGCCGATTACCTCCGCCGGGAGCGCCTCGGCGTCGAGCAGGAGATGGACGCGCTGGGCGAACTTTCCCCGTTCAGGCGCGAAACCCCGTGAACGAGGACGTCGCGTACAGGGTCGTCGACGGCCAAACCCTGCTGGGCAGGCTCTACCGTCCCGACGCGCCGGGGCCAGTTCCCTGCGTGATCGACGTCCACGGCGGAGCGTGGGGATCCGGCGACCGGACGAACAACGAAGCCGTCCACAGGGATCTGGCCGCCGCCGGCGTCTGCGTGTTCGCCCTCGACTTCAGGCTTTCGGCGACAGCGCGGTATCCCGCGCCGGTCGAGGATGTCGCTTACGGCGCGCGCTGGTTCCGGGAGAACGCGGAGAGGCTCGGCATCGACGCGGGACCGGTGGGCGGCCTGGGTTCTTCGAGCGGCGGACAGCAGATCGGACTCGTCGCCCTCAGTCCTGAGCACCCGCGCTGGCCCGCCGGAACTCGCCTCGACTTCCTCGTCGCCTGCTGGCCGATTCTCGACCCGCTTGCGCGCTACCGCATGGCGAAGGCGCGCGGCAACCAGCGCCTCGTCGACGCGCACCATGCGTATTTTCCCGACGAGGAAGCCATGGCGGAAGGCAATCCGTTTCTTCTGCTGGAGCGCGGAGAAGCGGCCGAACTGCCGCCGATGCTGATCGTTCAGGGAACGGCGGACGAAAACGTCGAACACGAGCGCGCGGACGCCTTCGCGGATCTCTATCGAAGGAAGGGAGGGAGCGCCGAGGTCGTCAAGTTCGAGGGCTGTCCCCACGCGTTCGTAACCGCCGACCCCGACGCGGACGCCTCCAGGCGCGCGACCGCGACGATACGGAACTTCGTCCTCCGGCAACGCGGCCCCCGATAACGGGAGCCTCACCCCTCGACCAGTTCGCCGACCTTGTCGCCGCGGTCGGGACTCTTCGTTTTCGGAGACGACTTTTTCGGGGGCGACGCCTGAATCTCGAAGCTGAGCGCGTCTTCGCCGCCCACGTCGACCTGCACGACCCCGCCCTTCGACAACTTGCCGAACAGGATTTCGTCCGCCAGAGGCTTCTTCATCTCCTCCTGGATGACCCGGGCGAGGGGCCGCGCGCCGTAGGCCTCGTCGTACCCCTTGCGGGCTAGCCAGGCGCGGGCCGCGTCGGTCAGTTCGAAGGTCACGTTGCGATCTTCGAGCTGGGCCTCGAGCTGCATGATGAACTTGTCGACCACGCGCAGGACAACGTCCCGGCCGAGACTGGAAAAGGCGATGGTCGCGTCGAGCCGATTGCGGAATTCCGGAGTGAACATGCGCTTGATGGCGTCCTCGTCCTCGCCCACGCGCGCCGTGCGCTCGAAGCCTATCGCCGGCTTGGCCATCTCCGCCGCGCCGGCGTTCGTCGTCATGATCAGGACGACGTTCCGGAAATCCACGGACTTGCCGTTGTGATCCGTCAGCCGCCCGTGATCCATGATCTGGAGAAGGATGTTGAAGACGTCGGGATGGGCTTTCTCGATCTCGTCGAGCAGCATCACGGCGTGCGGCTGCTGGTCGATCGCATCGGTCATCAACCCGCCCTGGTCGAAGCCGACGTAGCCGGGCGGCGCCCCGATCAGGCGGGATACCGAATGGCGCTCCATGTATTCCGACATGTCGAACCGGACCAACTCGATGCCCAGGGTCATCGCGAGCTGGCGCGCCACCTCCGTCTTGCCCACCCCGGTCGGACCCGAGAACAGGTAGCAGCCGATGGGCTTTTCCGGTTCGCGCAAGCCCGCGCGGGCGAGCTTGATCGACGACGCCAGCGCCCCGATCGCCTTGTCCTGGCCGAACACGACCGTCTTCAGATCGCGCTCCAGGTTCTTCAGCGCTTCCTTGTCCGATCGGGAAACGCTCTTCGGCGGTATGCGGGCGATCTTGGCGACCACGGTCTCGACATCCTTGACGGTGATGATCTTGCGGCGCCTGCTTTCCGGCAGCAGCATCTGCGCCGCCCCGACCTCGTCGATGACGTCGATCGCCTTGTCCGGCAGCTTCCGGTCGGTGATGTATCTCGACGCGAGCTCGACCGCCGTGCGAAGCGCCGACGCCGTGTATCTGACGCGGTGATGGCTCTCGTAGTAGGAGCTGAGGCCGCGCAGTATCTTCACGGCGTCCTCGACGGAAGGTTCGTTGACGTCGATCTTCTGGAACCGGCGGGCCAGCGCGCGATCCTTCTCGAAATACGACCGGTATTCCTTGTAGGTGGTCGAGCCGATGCAGCGCAGGCCGCCGCTCTGGAGCGCCGGCTTGAGGAGATTGGAAGCGTCCATCGAGCCGCCGCTCGTGGCGCCGGCGCCGATCACGGTGTGGATTTCGTCGATGAAGAGGATCGCGCCCTCCCGGTTCTCGATCTCCGCGACGACGGCCTTGAGCCTTTCCTCGAAGTCCCCGCGATAGCGGGTGCCGGCCAGCAGCGCGCCCATGTCGAGCGCGAAGATCGTGGCGCCGGACAGCACGTCCGGAACTTCGCGGTTGTGGATCTGACGGGCGAGTCCTTCCGCTATCGCCGTCTTTCCGACCCCCGAATCGCCGACGAGCAGCGGATTGTTCTTGGTCCGCCTGCAAAGCACCTGTATCGTCCGCTCGACTTCGGCTTCGCGCCCGATGAGCGGATCGACCTTGCCCTCGGCGGCCTTCCGGTTGAGGTCGACGCAATAGGCGTCGAGCGCCTCGCCGGCCTTCTTGTTCTCCCGCTCGCCGTCCTCTTCGGCGCTGCGCGCGGCTGGCCGCTCGGATCGGCCGTGCACCTTGGAAATGCCGTGGCTGATGTAGTTGACCGCGTCGAAGCGCGACATGTCCTGTTGCTGCAGGTAGTAGATCGCGTGGCTGTCGCGCTCCGAGAACATGGCGACGAGCACGTTCGCCGCCGTGACCTCCTGACGGCCGGACGACTGGACGTGGATGGCCGCCCGCTGCATCACTCTCTGAAGGCTCGCCGTCGGTTTGGGATCCTCCCCTCCCTCGACCGCGAGGCTGGACATTTCGTTGTCGAGGTGCTTCCGAAGGTCTTCGGCCAGCTTGTCCGCGTCGACCCCGCAGGCTTGGAGGACGGCGAGCGCATCCTGGTCCTCGGTCATCGCCATCAGGAGATGCTCGAGCGTGGCGTATTCGTGACCGCGCCGCCCGGCTTCCCCGAGCGCGCGCCGCAGACATGTTTCCAGATTGGGCGAAAGCATTTGTTCAGGCCTTTTCGAGAGTGCACTGGAGCGGGTGTTGATGCTGACGCGCGAGATCCATCACCTGCTGAACCTTGGTCTCGGCGACCTCGTAGGTGTAGACGCCGCATATTCCGACGCCCTTGCGATGGACGTGCAGCATGATGCGGGTCGCGTCCTCGTTGGACTTGTTGAAGAAGCGCTTGAGGATATGGACCACGAATTCCATCGGCGTGTAGTCGTCGTTCAGCATGACGACCTTGTACATCGAGGGTTTCTTGGGTCTGGAGCGCACGACGACGCCGGTATCGGCGTCCTCGTCGCCGCGGCGGCCGTCCCTAACGTTCATCCGGACGGCCCAAGGGTACGGGTTGTTCGCCATGCGGTTCCCGATCTCTGTCGCGGCGATAGTAACTGCGCCGCCGAGCGAAGGCAATATGGCGCGAACGTCCGGCAAGCGGCAAGTTCCGGGCGGACCTCGCGATCCGGCGGGTTCGGATCCGATTCTGCAAAGGTTCGACATGCATGCTATATTATGTGGTATGGATGGGTAAGGATACCCACCGGAAGGATCGCCGGGACTGCCGGCCGGACTCTATGGGAGAGTGGTTTGCTCCGACTGCTGTTCGTGGCGAGTCTCGCGATGGCCGTTGCCGCCGCGCCGCCGGCGGCGGCGAGATACGCCTCCATCGTCGTCGAGGCCGGCACGGGCCGCGTTCTTCACGCGGCCAACGCCGACACGAAAAAATACCCTGCGTCCCTCACGAAGATCATGACTCTGTTCATGACTTTCGAAGCCCTTCGCGCCGGCAAGCTCCGCATGGGTCAGAAACTGCCCGTGTCGCGGGTCGCGCAGGGGCGCTCCCCGTCCAAGCTGGGACTCCGGCGCGGCGAGACGATCACTGTGCGGGACGCGATCCCCGCCCTGGTGACGAAATCCGCGAACGACGTCGCGACCGTCCTTGCCGAAGCCATGGGCGGAACGGAACGGAAGTTCGCGGTGCTCATGACCAAGCGCGCGCGCAAGCTCGGCATGCGCAACACGACGTTCAAGAACGCCTCCGGACTCCCCAACCGCCGGCAGCTCAGCACGGCGAGAGACATGTCGATCCTCGCCCGCGCGCTGCTGAAGCGTTTTCCGAAGGAGTATCGAGAGTTCTCGCGCCGAAGCTGGAAATGGCGCGGCCGCAACTACCGCAACCACAACCGCCTGCTGGCCAGCTACGCGGGACTAGACGGCATCAAGACCGGCTACATACGGGCTTCGGGGTACAATCTCGTGGCCTCCGCCGAACGCGGAAACAGAAGGCTGATCGCGGTGGTCTTCGGCGGCAAGAGCGCGAAGCGGCGCAACCGGCACATCGCGCGGCTGCTCGACAAGGGATTCGCCACGCGAGCCGCGCCGACCCGGATGGCTTCGGTGCCCAGGCCGAGGCGAAAGCCCGTGCCCAGGCCCGTACCGGCGCCCAGGCCCAAAGCGACCGCGGCGTTGGCCAAATTCGTGCCCGTACCCACGCCCAGGCCCAAGGCGACCGCCGCGCTCGCGGGGCGCCGGAGCGGCGGCGCATGGTCGATTCAAGTCGGCGCCTTCAATCGTTACGACTACGCCCGCCGCGCCATCACCAAGGCCGCCCGCACGGTTCCAAGCCTTCAGGGCCGCAGATACAGGATCGTCACCCGCAACAGCAAGATTCGCCGCGGGCTGAAAATCTACGAAGCGCGCGTGCTCGTCGCGTCGAGGTTCACGGCGCAGAATTCCTGCCGCGCCCTCAAACGGCGCAAGATCGACTGCCTGGTCGTCCGGACGGCTCCGGGATCCTGACGAGCCGGGACGCCCGGTCAGAGGCCGGACGGATCCACGCCGCTCGCGCGAAGCTGTTCCGCCAAGGCCGCCTTGAGTCGTCCAAGGCCGTCGGCGGTCCTGGATTCGCAACGCGCCACCACCACGCTCTGCGTGTTCGACGCTCGCAGCAACCACCAGCCGTCCTCCGTCAGAACCCGCACGCCGTCGACGCCGGAGATTTCGGCGCCCGCGGCGGCGAGCCTCGCGCGCGCTTCTTCGACCAACGCGAACTTGCGATCCTCCGAACAGGAGAATCTGAGTTCCGGAGTGTTGAACGCCCGCGGCAGGCTCGCGCGGATTTGCGCCAGGCTTTCCGAGCCGCGGGCGAGATGCGAGAGAAGGCGAACCGCGGCGTACAGCGCGTCGTCGTAGCCGTAATACCGGTCCGCGAAAAAGATGTGGCCGCTCATTTCTCCGGCGAGCAAGGCTCCGGTTTCAGCCATCTTCGCCTTAATCAGCGAGTGGCCCGAACGCCACATCACCGGCTTGCCGCCGAGTTCCGCGATCCGGTCGAACAGGACCTGGCTCGCCTTGACGTCCGCCAGCACGACCGCGCCGGGATTGGCCGCCAGCACGTCGGCGGCCCACACCGTCATGAGCTGGTCGCCCCAGAGAATTTCGCCCGCGCCGTCGACGACGCCGATTCGGTCTCCGTCTCCGTCGAAAGCGATTCCGAGATCGCATTTCTCCGTCAGCACCGCTTCGCGCAGCTGTTCGAGGTTGGCCTCCACCGTCGGATCGGGATGATGCGCGGGAAAGGTTCCGTCGATGTCGGCGTTGAGCAGGACGTGCTCGCCGGGCAGCTTCCGCGCGAGTTTCGCCATCGCCTCGCCGGCCGCCCCGTTGCCGGCGTCCCAGGCGACCTTGAGCCCGCGGTCCGCCGCGTAGTCCCGGGCTATCCGCTCGACGTAGCGGTCCAACATCCGCTCGGAACTGTCGCCGGCCCTCCCGGCGGCGTAGTCCGCCTCGGCGGCGATCTCGCCGAGCGCGAGGATGTCGGCGCCGAAGAAGGGGCGGGTTCCGCGCATCAACTTGAATCCGTTGTATTCGGGCGGATTGTGCGATCCGGAAACCATGATCCCGCCCGCGCAGGCGGCGTCGTGCACGGCGAAGTAGAGCATCGGCGTCGGCCCGAGCCCGACGCGCGCGGCGTCGACGCCGCAGTCGTTGAGGCCCGCGACGACCGCCCGCTCGAGAGACGGCGACGTCAGGCGGCCGTCGTATCCGACGCAGACCGAGCCGCCGCCGTCCCGGGCGATCACCGTCCCGAAGCTCCGTCCGATCGCGTAGGCGTCGTCTTCGCTCAGGGTTTCGCCGACCACGCCCCGGATGTCGTATTCCCGCAATATCGTCGGATCGAAGCGGTGCCCGCCTTCGCGAATCATGAATCCGCCGCCGCCAGAACGGGCGCGCGTCCCACCCCGTGGTAATCGAAACCCGCGTTTCGCATCTCTTCGGCCTTGTAGATGTTCCTGAAGTCGACGACGACGGGCTTCGACAGCAGTTTCTTCACGCGTTCGAGAGCCAGCATGCGGAACTCGTTCCACTCCGTGACGATGACGAGCGCGTCCGCGCCTTCCATCGCGCCGTAGGCGTCGTTGCCGAACTCCACGCCGGGCAGGAGAGCCCGGGCGTTGTCCATGCCCTTCGGATCGAAAGCGCGCACCGACGCGCCCGCCTCGTGCAGCGCCGGAACGACGACGAGGCTCGGACTCTCGCGCATGTCGTCCGTGTTCGGCTTGAACGTCAGGCCCAGCAGCGCGATCGTCTTGCCCTCCACCGACCCTCCGCAGGCGGCGATGATCTTGCCCGCCATGTCCCGCTTGCGCCGTTCGTTGACCTCGGCGACGGCTTCCACGATCCGCAGCTCCATGTCGTTGTCGCGCGCGGTCTTGACGAGGGCGATCATGTCCTTGGGAAAGCACGAGCCGCCGTAGCCGGGGCCGGCATGAAGGAACTTGCCGCCGATCCGCCCGTCGAACCCGATGCCCTGCGCGACGTCCTGGACGTCGGCTCCCAGCCTCTCGCAGAGGTCGGCGATCTCGTTGATGAACGTGATTTTCGTCGCGAGGAACGTATTGGCGGCGTATTTGGTCAGTTCGGCGCTCTCGACGGACGTGAACAGAATCGGGGTTTCGCGCAGAAAGAGCGGGCGATAGAGGGTTCCGAGAATTTCCGCGGCGCGCGGGCTGTCGGTGCCGACCACGACGCGGTCGGGGCGCATGAAATCCTCTATCGCGGATCCCTCGCGCAGGAATTCCGGATTGGACGCGAGGTCGAACGACGCTTCCGGCCTGATCCTGCGGATGATGCGGGCGACCTCGCGCCCGGTTCCGACCGGGACGGTCGATTTGGTCACGACGACGGTGTAGCCGTCGAGCGCCCGCGCGATCTCTTCGGCGGCCTCGTAGACGTGGGACAGGTCGGCGTGTCCGTCGCCGCGCCGGCTTGGAGTGCCCACCGCGATGAACGCGATGTCCGCCGCCCCGACCGCCTCGGGAAGCTCTTTCGAGAAGGAAAGGCGGCCGATTTCGACGTTTCTGGCGACCAGGCCGTCGAGTCCGGGTTCGTAGATCGGCAGTTCGCCGGCGAGAAGGCTGTCGATCTTGCGGCCGTCGTTGTCGACGCAGACGACTTCGATGCCGAATTCCGAGAAGCACGCTCCCGAAACGAGGCCGACGTAGCCGGTTCCGATCATGGCGATGCGCATCAGCCGAGCGCCGCCGCGTAGGCTGCGACAATTTCGCCGACCTCGTCCCGAAGGTCTTCGCGAGCGAGAGCGTAGGCCAGGTTGGCCTCGAAGAAGCCGGCCTTGTCGCCGCAATCGAACCGCCGGCCCTCGAATCGCAAGCCGTGGAACGGCGCGGCGCCGATCATGCCCGCCATGGCGTCGGTCAGCTGGATCTCGCCGCCGGCTCCCACCCGCCCTTCGGCCAGACGCTCGAATATGCCGGGCAGCAGAATGTAGCGACCGGTGATGCTCAACGTCGAGGGCGCGACGGCCGGGTCGGGCTTTTCCAGCATGCCCTTGATCTCGACCAGCCGTCCGTCGTCGGAAGCCGCGTCGAGGATGCCGTACCGGGCCGCATGCTCTCGCGGCACGTCCACGGCCGCGACGACATTGCCCCGCGTTTCCCGGAACACCTCGATCATTTGCGCGAGGCAGGGCGGATCGGCCATTATCAGATCGTCGGCCAGCAGCACGGCGAAAGGCTCGCGTCCGACCAGTTCGCGCGCGCACCAGACCGCATGCCCGAGACCGAGCGGCTCCTGCTGGCGCGTGTAGGCGACGCGGCCGGGCTCGAGAACGGGTCCGTCGATGGCGTGGAGCTCGGATTCGCGGCCGCGCTGGCTCAGCACGTGACCGAGTTCGAAGCTGTGATCGAAGAAATCCTCGATCGCGGCCTTGCCGCGGCCGGTAACGAAGATGATCTCCTCGATCCCGGCCGCGAGCGCCTCTTCGACCGCGTACTGGATCAGCGGCTTGTCGACGACGGGGAGCATTTCCTTGGGCATGGCCTTGGTCGCGGGCAGGAACCGGGTTCCCAGCCCGCCGACGGGAAATACCGCCTTCCTTACTCTGTTCTCCATGTCTCCCGTTCCGCGAGCGCGCCCGGAGACGCGATCAAGCGTGTGTGCCACGCGGTCGCCGGCCATGCAACCTGACGCGCAGCGTCGGGAAGCCGCGGGCGCGGCGTCCGTCCTTGCGCGAAGCGGCGTCGCCCCGTCAAGCGCCGGAAAGAAGCACGTCCTTCGCCTGGTTGATCTGCGCCGCGATGAAGGTCGACCCGCCGCGGTCGGGATGGTTCGCCTGAAGCAGGCGCCGGTGCGCTTCGCGTATCTCGTCCTCCGGCGCGCCGGGGCTCAGGCCGAGGATTTCGTAGGCCTGGTCGCGAGTTATCGATCCGCCGGACGGCGGCGCGTCGGCCCCTTCGCGCCACCCGTCGCCGTGAACGCGGTCCAGATAGGACTCCAGAACGGTCGCGGACTGCATGTCGTGAAGTCGGCACTCGCGCAGCAGGTCGAGCAGTTCGTCCAGCGACATCTCCCCGAGGTTTCTGCCCTGGAATCTGCCCTCCAGAACCGTTCCGCGCAGGACGCCGCTGTCGTGCTCGAGCGTCATGCGCAGGTAGCGCGTCTCGATGTCCGAGTTCTGGCCGGGCGTCGGCCCTCTCATGCTCTTGAACATCCGACGGACCTGGCGCCAGCGAAAGAACAGCGGCAACAGGGCCGCCGCCCAGCCGAACGGGCCGAGCCGGCCCGTCGCCGCGAAAAACACGAACGTGCCGGCCGCCACGATCGAAACCACCATGGCGAGCATGCGGCCGAGGTTTCGCGGGCTGGTGCCGCGCAGTCCCCTGACGATGAAAAACAACCCGATCGCGACCGCAAGGCCGAGTACGACGTAGGGCATCCCGTTTCGCTCAACCGGATTGCCCGATCTGGCCGGCGATCATGCGGACGGCGCCGCCGCTCCGGTCGGACAATCGCTCGAGCGCCGCCCTCCCGCCGGCCGCGAAGACCGCCACCGCGCTCAGCAGCTCCTTGAGCTGCCGCGCCGACGAAAGATCGAAACTGCAATGGGCGCCGCCCGTCAGCTTCGCGATCTGCCGGAACGCCTGGGTCGCCAGCGGGTTGGTCCCCTCCTGAAACATGAACGCCGGCACGCCGCGCAAGCCGAGCTCGCCGGCCGCGTGGCACACGGCGTCGATGTCTTCCTCGAAACTGTCGCCGACGAAGACGAGGGCGTTGACCCGTTTGGCGTCGGTTTCCCGAATCGCGTGATTCAGCACCTTGCGCAGCTGGGTCAGACCGCCGAGGCATCGGACCTTCACCATCCGGCTCACCAGCTCGCTCGACGACGACGCCCAGGGACTCGACTTGCATTCCCCGTAGCCCCGGTAAAACACCAGTTGCACTTCCAGTCCGCCGAGTCCGTCGGTCGCGCGGAACATCTCGGCCTGCAGATGGCATGCCTGATCCCAGCTGGGCTCGCGGCTCGCCGTCGCGTCCATGGCGAAAACGAGCCTGCCGCGTCCCGAAGCCGACCTGACGACGGGCGTCTCCGCGACCTTCGCCAGAAACTCGGAAACCTGGTCGGCCTGCGTCGGCAAATGTCTCCTGTTCTTGTCAGCCGGCATATCGACATCCGTTTCCCAACGAGATAGCGCCTCCGGACCGAAAATTCCAGCTTCAGGCCTGCCGGATCCAGATCGCGGTGTCGTGAAACACGGCGCCGCCGTTCGGCGCCCCGGGTTCGGAACTAGTCAGCAGGTTGATTCCGATCCCCTCCTCGAAGGCCGCGTTCGGCCAGACGCTTTCGACAACGGCCACGCCGGGCTTCACGCCTTCGAACGGCCGGACGGGCAACACCAGGTCGCCGCGGTCGTTGCCGATGCGCACGCGGTCTCCCGCGCCGACTCCCAAAGCGTCGAGGTCGGAAGGATGCAGCATGATCTCGGGCCGCTTCTCCCGCTCGATCGAGGTTTCCGTCTCGGTGAAACTGGTGTTCAGAAAATGGCGCGACGGCGCCGTCACCAGACGCCACGGCCGCGCCTCGTCGGCCCGATCGACGATCGGCGCATAGTCCGGCAACTGGGGGAGCTTCGAACTGTCCGGACCGTTCCAGCGAGCTCTGAACCGGAACCGGCCGTCGGGATGAGCGAAGCCGGTCAGAAAGTGCGCTTCCTCGAAAGCCGGCGCGACGTCGATGAAGCGCTTCTCCCGGAGTTCGTCTGCGCCGCAGTATCCCGACGCGCGAAGAACCTCGTCGATCAGCGTCCAGGCCGTCTTTTCGAACCCGGGCGCGCCCAGCCGACGGGCCAGATCCGACACCGCATCGAGGTTGCTTCGCGCTTCGCCCAGGGGATCGACGACTTTCGGACCGATCTGGAGGCAGGTCTGGCCGTACGAGGTGTAAAGGTCGTCATGTTCCAGGAACGTCGTCGCCGGCAACACGATGTCCGCGAGTTTCGCCGTATCCGTCAGAAACTGTTCGTGAACGCACAGGAAAAAGCCGTCCTTCAACATCCCCTTCCGGACGGCGCCCGATTCCGGCGCGACGACGGCCGGGTTCGAGCTCTGGACGAACATGGCGGCGACGGGAGGGCCGCCGCCGAGGCAGTCCGGGTCGTCGTTCAGAATGGGCCCCAGCCGCGACATGTCGAGCAAGCGCACGGCGGGATCCTCGACTCCGGTGACCGCGCGCGCGTCGAGATCGAACGTCTGTCCGATCGATCCGTAGAGACCTCCGCCCCGATGCTTCCAGGCTCCCTTGACGGACGGCAGGCAGCTCACGGCATGCAAGCCGGCGGCGCCGTTGCGCGAACGCGAGAACCCGTAGCCCAGGCGGATGATCGCCCGTTCGGCCGTTCCGTAATCGCGCGCGAAGGCTTCGATATCCGCTTCCGGGACGCCGGCGACGGCCGCCGCCCACTCGGGGCCGCGCGTCCGCAAGTGCCGTTCGAGCGCCGCCGGATCGTCGGTGTATCGGGACATGTAGTCGCGGTCCGCGTACCCGTCCCGGAACAGCACGTGCATGACGGCGCACGCGAGCGCCGCATCGGTCCCGGGAAGCGGCTGCAGGTAGACGTCGGCCGCCTGCGCCGTCGCCGTCCTGTAGGGATCGATCACGACGAGGCGCGCTCCCCTGCCCTTGCGGGCGCGGCTGATGTGGGTCATCAGATTGACTTGGGTGTGGACGGGATTCGATCCCCACACGACGATCAGGTCGGATTCGGCGAATTCCCGGGGGTCGCATCCGCGCTGCGCGCCGAGTCCGGCTTCCATTCCCGCCAGCATGATCGACGAGCAGATCGTGTTGTGCTGGCGCGAGTACCCCATGGCGTTGCGCAGGCCGACGATGGCGTCGCGCTGTATCCTGCCCATGGTGCCGGCATAGTTGTAGAGCCACACGCTCTCCCTTCCGTGGACGCGCGCCGCGCCGTCGAGGGCTTCGGCGACGACGTCGAGCGCGTCGTCCCAGGAAACCGGCTCGAAATCCGCCATCGTCGAACTCGGGGACTTCGGGTTCTTTCGCCTGAGGGGGCGGGTCAGCCTGCCGGGATGATGGATCCGTTCGGCATAGCGCGCGACCTTGGCGCAGACCACGCCCGCGGTGTAGGCGTTGGCTTCGGATCCGCGCACGCGCCCGACGCGGTCCGGCGCTTCCAGTTCGACGTCGAGAGTGCATGCGCTCGCGCAATCGTGAGGACAGACGGAATAGGCGATTTCCATGGCTTCTCCGGAACGAAACTATTCGTGCAACGTGCCGCCTTCGACGAAGGCGTGAAAGACGAAGGCGAAGGTGAGATCGTGCACCTCCTCCTCCTCCGATCCTTCCGGCGTCCGGCGCAGAACCACGACGTTTCCGATGTCGCGCCCCTCGCCGATCTCCCGCCGGTCCAGCGCCGAGTTGCGGCCGGAAGACCAGCTCAGGACGAGATCTCCGGCGACGATCCTGCCCTTCTCCCGAAGCGTTTCGAGCGGCCACGCCTCGTCCCCCACCCTGACGACGTAGGCGAGCGGCGCGATTCCCTCCGGCAGGTCTCCGTCATAGAGAAACGGACGCGCCGAGGTGTCGTACCCGACGTACGGATTGACGCCGTAAGGCCGCATGCCGGGATCGTTCGGCACGAGCACCGAGCCGTCCGGGAAGCGGGCGCGGAACCTGGAGAGCGATTCGACGCGGGCCGGAAGCATGCGAAGCCTTCGGCCGGTCATCTCGCCGACGATGCCCTCGCCCGTGAACTGCTGCCACCAGCTCTCGGTCTGCCGGTCGTACATGACGAGATCGGAATTGCGCAGCTTGCCGGTGGTCCCGAAATCCAGCACCTTTCCGTCCAGCCTGCGGTCGAAGACGAGCGCCGAATTGCACAGGGGACAGTAGGTCACCGATACCGGGATTCCTCCGACGACGTCGTTGACGATCTCGTGCCAGATGAGGATCCGCAGGGGATAGGCGCGCGCGTCGCCGTCGCGCGCGAAGGCGATGACCGGTTCGCTTTCGCCCGCCCCCCGGTATTCCGCCTGGGGCACGAACAGCGGGCGGTCGATCGGCGGGATGCCGTCCTTCGGCGGCCCTCCCGACCGGATTTCCGAGAACTCGACCGACTTCTTCGCGAAGTCGGTATCGGGCCAGGACGCTTTCCAGAGCGTCGGCTCCGCCAGCGCGGGCGCGAAAACCGCCGCCGAGGCCAGCGAGCAGAACCACATGACCGCGCGAAACCCCGCGCCGGGGAGCGCAGAAGCCGATCGTTCCGGCGGCGGCCTGCGCAACGTCGCCGTCCGGCCGACGGCCCGTCGTTCGACGCCGCGAAGAGCGCGCGAGAAAACGCGCGTCCGCCCTTGTCCGTCCTGAGACCGCTCTCCCGAGGCGAAAAGCGCCGAGAGCCGGGCCGCCGCCCGCGCCGCCGGCCCGCAACCGAGAACCTGACGGACAGTTCCCCGCGGACGAGCGAACTTGCCGGCCTCCGGCGACGCGGCGATGCGCGCCGCTCCGCTCGCCCTCGAAGTCCTGCATGCAGGCTCCGTTCGCCCGGCCTCCAAGAACCCGTCCGCCGACCGGGCGGAACCGGCCGCCGCACCGCGAGAGTACGCGAATAGGGCGGCAGCGGCAGCGACATTTCCGATCATCCGTCGTTTCCATAGCGTGTCCGCGCCTTGAAAAGGCGCCGACGGGATTATCGACGCAATGGAGGGCGGGTCAACACGAACTGCGATCTCCACCTTTTCCGCGGCGATTGCGCCGCCGCCCCGGCATCTTGACTCGCCAGCCAACGCGCGCCCGCGACGGAGAGCGGCGACCGCTTGGATTGCGCTTCAAATAGACAGGAGAAGCAATTGCCGGACGCCATGTCGGGAGATCCAAGCCGCCGGCAAACCATGCCGCCGCGGAAGACGTTCGCATCCACCGTCGTCGCAGCCGCGCGAACCCGAACGGCCTTCAGGTCGCCGAAGCGAGATCTCAAGGCCGTTTCGGCAATCTCCACCGCCTGTTGGCCGTTCGCCCCCATCGCCGAACGCGTTCGCGCGCCGCCTATGGCCGCCGCCTGAAAAGCGCATGGGCGGCGAAACGTCGCCGGGCATCCACCTGTCCGCCTCCCTATCGACCTGCCGCGCAGGCGGCCGGCAATCTCCGCCGCGAGAGCGATTGGCCGCCTCAGGTTCCCGCTTCGCCGACCCATTCGGTCCTCAAGTGTGGGTAATTGCGGAATTATTTCAATGAAAACCGCATCTTCGCGTTATCCGATTCGGGAACGAAGTGGCAGATTCACCGAAATCGACAAAATCGGGGAAACGGCGTGGCGACCGTTCTGGATCCAGAAATACTGTCCGATCGGCGCGTCGAGATTTCGCCAATTCCGGCCGTGAACGTCGCCTCGGTGCCCCAGCGCAGCCCACTCCGATATCCTGGAGGAAAAACGTGGCTTGTTCCCCATGTCCGCGTCTGGCTCGCAAGAGCCGACCCGCCGCCGCGCCTCCTCGTTGAGCCTTTTGCCGGCGGCGGGATCACGTCGCTGACGGCCGTGATGGAAGGCTTGGTGGAACGTTGCCTCATGGCGGAGCTTGACCGCGACGTCGCCGCTTTCTGGCATGCCGCGCTGCGGCACGCTGCGGAACTCCGCGAACGGATCCTGCAGTTCGAGCCTACGAGAGAAGCGGTGAGCGCGCTTGCGCGCAAGCGCCCCGAAAGCGTGCTCGAGCGCGGCTTCCGCACTCTGGTGCTCAATCGGACGCGGCGCGGCGGCATTCTCGCGCCCGGCGCGTCTCTTCCTCGCGTCGGAGAAAACGGGAAGGGCGTCGCGTCCCGCTGGTATCCTGAAACCATAGTCGGCCGGCTGCGCGAGCTCGCGGAGTGCGCAGACCGCATTGGATTTTGCGAAACGGACGGCGTGCAACTGCTCGAAACGCTGCTAGGCGCCCTCGGGCGCAACGCCGCGGTCTTTGTCGACCCGCCGTACACCGCGGGCGGGAAACGCGCCGGCCAGCGGCTGTACGCCCATAACGGGATAGATCACGCGCGCCTGTTCGAGTTGCTTGCCGGCAGCAAGGCGAATTTCTTGATGACTTACGACGAAGCGCCGGAAATCCTGCAGCTGGTAAGGAAACACGGGCTATACGCCGTTCGCGTGATGATGAAGAACACGCATCACGTCCGCATCCCGGAACTGGTCATCACCCGCGGCCCGGTGTTTTGACGGCGCGCTACGGCATCGCCGAATGGTACGGACAACCGTTCCTCGGCCTTGCGGGCGAGGAGCGCCGCCGACTGGCTCAGGTAGCGCCGGGCAAGGGAGAACCCGGCCCCTGCCCTTTCCAGAACGGCCTTCCGCGATGCCGGAAGAGCCGGCGGAGTTTGCTCCCTTCACAGGTACGACAAAGCTGCCGACGGACGCTCCGGTTCGCCCGTCGGCGATCCCGTCATCGTCTGCCCGGAACGGTTCAGGAAACGTTCGTTGCTGGCCAGGTCAAAGAACTCGGCGCGAGGGCGGAAAAGCTTTTCGCGGAAACTCCGGCCCAAGGATGCAAAAAAGACCTTAAACCTCGCTGACAGGTTTTCGGGCGAGCAAGGGTTTGTTGTCCGTCAAACATCCGTCGCTCGGCAAGCAGCATTCATTCGCCGAACAGTTCCGTCGCCCGCCGCCGCAGTTCTTCCGGCGTCAAGTCTTCGATGCGGGTCGCGAAACTCCAGCGATGCCCGTACGGGTCGGTAACCATGCCCGACCGGTCGCCGTAGAACTGATCCGCAATCTCGCGCGTCAGCTCGGCTCCGGCCGCCACGGCGCGCGCGACGACTGCATCCACGTCCTCGACGTAGAGATGCAACGTAACCGGCGTTCCGCCCAACGCCCCGGGATCGACCGCGCCGCTCTCGGGCCATGGATCCGACAGCATGAACCTCGCGCCTGCTATCGTCATTTCCGCATGGCCGATCTGGCCTTGATTCGCGATACGGTATTCCTCCTTCGCATCGAACGCGCGCCCGTAGAACGCGAGCGCTTCCGCCGCGTTCGCGACGCAGATATATGGGGTAATGCCTTCGTAACCGGCGGGCACGGACATGTCGTATCTCCTCGCATGCAAAGGTCCAAACGGGCGCGGCGATAATGCCGGAGACGGCTTGTGGATGAAAGAAGCGCGGCCCCGGCTGCGAGGCTCTGCCGTTCGCGGCGCGCGCCCCGCCGGGCGCTTGCCTGTCCGGCGTTTTCGCCGCTACGGCGCGACCCGAATCTGGCTTCCGGTTTCCGCCGACTCCACGATAGCTTCGAGAACGGCGGTGCCATGGCGTATCTGTTCCGGAGAAACCGGAAAGGGATCGCCGCCCTCGCAGTCCCGCGCGAAGGATTCGAGCGCGTCAGCAACCGTCGCCAGCCCGGGATAGTCGTAGCCCTCCCACGTCTTCGTCTCGACGGCGCCGTCCGCCATCTGGACGGTCAGCCGATCATGACCGACGATTTCGCCCCAGCCGCGCGTGCCGAACGCGCGAACGTGCCATAGCGGGCCGGTTGCAGCCACGGTGCCCAAATAACCCAGTTGCCCGCCTTCGAAGTCCACCAGCACCGCGGTCGCATCGTCGATGCCGAGCGGTATCGCGACGCGCCTGCTTGCCGCCCGCACGCTTCGGATCGACCCGAACAGATCGATCAACATATCGACCACGTGAATGCCGAGCGAAGTCATGCCGCCAGCCGGGCTCTCGGCGCGGTCGTCGCGCCACTCACCGGAATAGCCCGCCATATTGGCGGAAAAGTTGCCCTCGATCTGAATCATGTCGCCGAGTTCGCCAGCTTCGATCATCCGTTTGAGCGCGACAGCGTTCGGCGAGAATCTGCGGTTGTGCCCGATCGCCGCGCGAAGGCCCTTCGCGGCCAACGCATCGAGAGCCTCGCGCGCGTCCGCAGCGGTCAGGCAAAACGGCTTTTCGCAATACACATGCTTTCCGGCCGCCGCGGCGGCCATGATCTGATTGAAATGCGCCGTGTGCGGCGACGCCAGCACCACTGCATCCACTTCGCGGTCGGCCAGCAATTCCTCGTAGGTCGCATGTAGCCGCAATCCCTTCTCGGCCGCATAGTCAGCGGCTTTCGCCCACGTTCGGGTGGATCCCGCGACGAAGCGAACAACGTCGCTGCCTCCAGAAACCGAATCCACCAGAATCCGCCCCCAGCGCCCCATACCGACGATGGCCGCGTCGATCATGTTGCCTCCCGCATGGTTGCCGCAGGTAAATCTACGAAACCGACCGCATCGAAGGAACCCCTCGCTGCGCCCTGCCAACTCCGGCTGCGCCAGGAAATTTGCTTCCGTTGGCGGAAGGTCCGCTGCAGGTTCCGAATGGCGAAAAAACGGGCTTTTTGAGTCCACCGGCCGGTCACGGCAACCCGAGCCGTCAAACGACTCGTTTGCCGTACGCCCTGATCTAATGCCGGAATGAACGGTTCGTGAGCGTTCGCCTGTCCATTGCCGATTCTGGAACTATATCCGCCATAGCCGGAATCAGACTGCCGCCTCGGCGAATCGTCGCTCATCCGAACTTCGCGGTATCGGATTATCGTAAGCCGAGAACGTATAAATCGCATGGTGCCGAAAACGCGTCGCGTCCAGAGTAAAATACCGATCCAGACACTTCCATCAATCGTGACGGGATTTTCTTGGCGAATTCTTCAATCATTCCAGCCTCTCTCGATACCAAGACGATGGTTCCGTTGACAGGGCGCAACGAAGTCCGCGGAGAGTCAGCCGCCTCTACGTTGACAACGCGAACTCTCCATTGCGTCCCGACACGACGCGGACGCCCCGCTCCGAAAAGGGCGAATCGCGCCCCTGCGCCCGCCCTCGCCCTTCAGAAAAGGGCCATCACCGCGCCCGCGGCCGCCATGAGCGCCGCGTCCCTGCCGGTGAAGCCGACGACCTGCAGCCCGAGCGGAAGGCCGGCGTCCCGCAGCACCGGCAAGGTAACCGAAGGCATCCCGATCAGCGACGTATGGACGGTGAAAGACGGATCGCCGGTCCAATCCAGACCGAGCGGCGCCGCCGCCGGCGCCGACAAGGTAACGCAGACGTCCACCTCGTCCAGAAGCCCGTCGTAAACCTTGCGCACCCGATTCCGTTCGTCGAGCAGTTTCCCGTATTCCTCCTGGGTCATCGCCTCGGCCTGATCGAGGCGTTCAAGCGCGGTGTCGCTGAGATCGGCCGGATCCATGTCGCGCTTGTACGTGTTGAGCGGCCAGCGCCCCTCCCAGGCGTTGATGCGCATGGAAAGCGAGAACGCGTCGCCGATCGCCTCTTCCACCAGGGCCACGCCCGGCGCGGTCGTCATGTCGACGACCCGGATGCCGGCCGCCTCGACCCGCTCCCGCGCTTCGCGCAACGCGGCCTTGGCATCTTCGGTGGCCTTGTCCCAGCCAGCGGTCCGGAGAAACGCCGCCGATGAGGGCCGCGCCGACGCAGGCAGTTGCATCGGACCGGCGATGCCGACATGCCCCGGATCGCCGCCCGCCCGGACCGAGATTTCGCGGGCGACCGTCCAGACCTCGTCCAGGCTGGCCGCGATGAGACCGGTGCAACTCTGACTGAAGCCGTCGAAGCTGCCGCCGCGGTTGATGCCGCCGACGCTCGGCTTGTACCCGAACACCCCGCAATAACTGGCGGGCCGAATCGTGGATCCGATCACCTGCGAACCCAGCGCGGCCGGAGCCATGCCCGCCGCCACCGCGGCCGCCGACCCGCTCGAAGAACCGCCGGGCGTGCGATCCGGATCCCAGGGGTTGCGCGTCCCTCGCGCATGCGTGGCGGCGAACTCCGTCGTGACGGTCTTGCCGAGGATTACGGCGCCGGCCTCGCGCAACGCCGCGACCGCGGCGCAGTCGCGACCGCCGTTCCAGCCTTCGAACAGAGGCGACCCCTGCGCGGTCGGCATATCGGCGGTTTCCATGATGTCCTTGATTCCGACCGGCATGCCGTCGATCCGGGACAACTGCCGGCCCGAGGACCATCGCGCCGTCGAAGCGTCGGCATCCGTTCGCGCCTTTTCGAAATCCGTCTCGACGAAAGCGCCGATCAGGGTCTCCTCGGCGTCGATCGTCTCGATGCAACGTTCCAGGAACGCGCGCGGAGAATCGTCGCCGGCCGGAAAATCGGGCGCGGCCGCGAAATAAGACCGCGGCGCGGGAGTGGACGCACCATGCTGTTCGGTGGACATTGAGCGCCTCCTCCGTCGTTCCGTTTCGCCGCCGAAGCCGACGGCCACTATCCGGGAATTCGCATGCGTTCGCAACCGCCAAGCCTGAACGCCTCGCTGCGCGGCATTATCTGGATGCTGTTCTCGAGCGCTTTCTACGCGCTGATCTACGTCGTGATTCGCGCGCTTTCCGAGAGCTTCCCGGCGAACCAGCTCGTCCTCTTCAGAGCGCTGCTCGGATCCGCGATGATGCTGCCCTGGGTGTTCATGGCCGGACCCGGAGCGTTGCGAACGCGCCACATGCCGCTCTATCTGTGGCGCATGGCGTTCAGCTATGCGGGCGCCGTCGCGTGGATGTACGGGATCGCGTTCATTCCGCTTGCGGACGCCGGCGCCCTGATGTTCACGATGCCCCTCTTCACGGTCGTCTTCGCCGCGGTCTGGCTGGCCGAGCGCGTGGACGTCCATCGCTGGACGGCGACCGCGGCGGGGTTCGCGGGCACGCTGGTCATCCTGCGCCCTGGCCTGATCGAAATCTCGTTGCCGGCGCTCGCCACCGTTCTCGCGGCCGCCTCCTTCTCGGCCGCGCTTATCGGGACGAAGAAACTGACGGCGACCGAGAACCCGAACGCGATGGTCTTCTATCTGTACGCCCTGATGATTCCTCCCGCCGCCCTCGGCGCCGTCTGGGGCTGGAACGATCCCGGCATCGAAGACCTTCCTCTGCTGCTGGCGCTCGGCGCCTGCACGGTGGGAGCTCAACAATGCCAGACGCGCGCGTTCCGCGTCGCTCCCGCGAGCCTCGCCATCATCGTCACCTACGTGCAAATGCCGATGATCGCGTTGCTCGGCTGGCTGGTTTTCGGCCAGACCACGGACGTCTGGACATGGCTCGGCGCAACGATGATCTGCACGAGCACCTGCTACATCGGTCTGCGCAGCAACCGCTCAGGAAGCGCGAAGAAATGAGCCCGTGGCTGCGCCTGTCGGTCGCCGGGGCCGCGACGCTGATGGTCGGAATGGGGCTCGGTCGCTTTTCCTACGCGCCGATGATTCCCGCTCTGGTGAATTCCGGACAGATGACGGCGGCGGAAGCCGGGGCCGTGGGCGCCTTCAATCTCGCGTTCTTCCTCGGCGGCATTCTGGCGGCGCCGCTCATGAGGCGGAACGAAATCTTCTGGCTCCGGCTCTGCCTGCTGATTTCGCTGCTTTGCCTCGCCGCCAGCGTCCTGCCCTGGGGTTTCGCCTGGCTGGCGTTCTGGCGGTCCCTGGTCGGAGCCGCGATGGGCGCAATGATGATCCTCGCCCTGGCGGTCGTCACGCGTCATGCGCCGCCGCACAGGCTGGGAGCCGCCACCGGAATCGCGTTCGCCGGCGTCGGGGCGGCGATCCTGCTGACGGGAACCCTCGTGCCGTTCCTGCTCGATCGCGGACTTGCGGCAGCGTGGGCCGGACTTGCGGCGCTCGGCGCGACGGGCACGGTCGTCGGTTTATGGGGCTGGAAAGCCGGTTCGCTGGAACGGGCCGACGAAACCGGCGCGAACGGGCCCGCGCCGGCCGCGCGCATCGTGCGGGCGCTGACCGCCGCGCAGACGCTCTTCATGCTCGGGCTGATCCCCCATACCGTCTATTGGGTGGATTACCTCGTGCGCGGACTCGGCCGAACCGTGGAGTTCGGCGGCATGCATTGGGTGCTTTTCGGCGCCGGCGCGCTGGCCGGCACCTATCTGTGGGGCAGGCTCGCCGACGCGATCGGCTTCCGCGGCGGCCTCGTGCTCGTGTTCTCGGCGCTGGCCGTCGGCGTCGCCCTGCCGGTGCTGGAGACGGCCTCGTGGGCGCTGGCGCTGTCGTCGCTTGCCGTCGGCGCCCAGCCCGGTTTTTCCGCCATCATCACGGGACGCACGCGCCAGCTCGCGGGCGAATGGTTTCCGACCGTATGGCGGCGCATGAACGTCGTCGGCGGCTGCCTCCAGGCGGCGGGAGGGTACGGTTACGTGGCGCTGTTCGCCCGCGCCGACAGCCACGTTCCGGTTTTTCTGACGGGAGGCGCAGCCATGGCGCTGGGCGCCTTCATCGCGTGGCGTTTGCGGGACCCCGGCCGCTGAAGGCGGCTACGCCGCCTCCAGCATGTTGCGGACGACGTACCGCAGGATGCCCCCGTGCCTGTAATAGTCGAGTTCGTCCAGCGTATCGATACGGCAATCCAGCGGAAAGCTCGCGGTTTCGCCGTCCGCCCGGCGGACGCTGCACGACAGCTCGCAGCGCGGCGCGAGGCCTTCGGCGATGCCCGCGATGTCGTAGACCTCGGTGCCGTCGAGAGCGAGCGCCCGGCGCGTCGTGCCGGGCTTGAACTGCAGGGGCAGCACGCCCATCCCGATCAGGTTGGAGCGGTGGATGCGTTCGAAGCTTTCGGCGATCACCGCCTTGACGCCCAGCAGCGCCGTCCCCTTGGCCGCCCAATCGCGCGACGATCCGGTACCGTATTCCTTGCCGCCGACGACGACGAGGTTCACCCCGTCCTTCCGGTACTCCATCGCCGCGTCGTAGACCGGCATTTGCCGGCCCGACGGCTGGTGGCGGGTGACGCCGCCCTCGACGCCCGGCGCCATCTCGTTGCGAATCCTGATATTGGCGAACGTGCCGCGCATCATCACTTCGTGATTGCCGCGCCGCGAACCGTAGGAATTGAACTGGGCCGGCCGGATCTGGCGTTCGAGCAGATACTCCCCGGCGGGACTTTCGCGCTGGATGCCGCCCGCAGGCGAGATGTGGTCGGTCGTGACCGAGTCTCCGAGGATCAGGAGCGGCCGGGCCCCCTCGATATCGACGACCTCGTCCGGTTCGCGTTCCATGCCGGCGAAGAACGTGGGGTATTTGACGTAGGTGCTCGAATCCTGCCAAGCGTAGGTCTCGCTGCCGGGGCTGTCGATGGATTTCCACTGCTCCGGGCCTTCGAAGACGTTGGCGTAGCGGCTCCGGTACATGTCGGACGTCAGGCAATCCCTGATCGTGTCCCGGATTTCCGAGTCGGCGGGCCACACGTCCTTCAGGTAGACGGGATTGCCGTCCGAATCCTCTCCGAGGGGATCCTGCGTAAGGTCGACCTTGAGCGAACCCGCGAGCGCGTAGGCGACGACAAGCGGCGGCGACGCGAGAAAATTGGCGCGCACCTGCGCATGAACGCGGCCCTCGAAGTTGCGGTTTCCCGACAGCACGGCGCCGACCACGAGATCGCCGTCGTCCACCGCGGCCGCCACCTTTTCAGGCAACGGCCCGGAATTCCCGATGCAGGTCGTGCATCCGAAACCGACGATATTGAAGCCGAGGCGATCGAGGTCGTCCTGCAGACCCGCCTTTTCCAGATAGTCCCGCACGACCTGGCTGCCCGGCGCGAGCGAAGTCTTGACCCACGGCTTGACCTTCAGTCCGCGGGCGACGGCGTTGCGCGCCAGCAGCCCGGCGCCGACCAGAACCGAAGGATTCGACGTGTTGGTGCAGCTGGTGACCGCCGCGATAACGACGTCGCCGTCCTCCACCCCGCCGTCCTGCCTCGGAGCGTCGGCCGGCTCCGCGCCTCGGTGTTCGGCGATGGCGTCGAGCGCCGTCTGCCGGACCTGCGACAGGACGACCCGGTCCTGCGGCCGGCGGGGCCCGGCGAGCGACGGTTCCACGGCGTCCAGATCGAGTTCGAGCGTATCGGTGAACACCGGCTCCGGCGCATCGTCGCCGCGCCACATGCCCTGCGCGCGAGCATAGGCTTCGACCAGCGCCGCCCGGTCGCGGCCGGTGAACTCGAGGTAGTCGCAGGTTTCTCGGTCGACCGGAAAAAACCCGCAGGTGGCGCCGTATTCGGGCGCCATGTTCCCGATCGTCGCGCGATCGGGAAGGGACAGCTCGCCCACGCCCGTGCCGAAGAACTCGACGAACTTCCCGACCACTCCGCGTTCTCGCAGCATCTGGGTGATCGTCAGGACGAGGTCGGTCGCGGTGGCGCCCTCCCGCAACCGGCCGGCGAGCCTGAACCCCACCACTTCCGGCAGCAGCATGGATATGGGCTGGCCCAGCATCGCCGCCTCCGCCTCGATGCCGCCGACTCCCCAGGCAAGAACGGAGAGGCCGTTGACCATCGTGGTGTGGCTGTCGGTGCCGACGGCGGTGTCCGGATAGGCGATGTCCGCGCCATCGGCGCCCTTCGTCACCCAGACGGTTTGCGACAGGTACTCGAGGTTGACCTGGTGGCAAATTCCGGTGCCGGGCGGCACGACGCGGAAGTTGTCGAAAGCGTTGGCGCCCCATCTGAGGAACTCGTAGCGCTCCCGGTTGCGCTCGAACTCGAGTTCGACGTTCCTGGAGAACGCGTCGCTGCTGCCGAACTCGTCGATCATCACCGAGTGGTCGATCACGAGATCGACGGCGCTGAGCGGGTTGATGCGCTGCGGGTCTCCTCCGAGGTCGACCATCGCCTGACGCATGGCCGCCAGATCGACCACGGCCGGCACGCCAGTGAAGTCCTGAAGAAGAATGCGGGCGGGCCGATAGGCGATTTCGAGGTCGGAGCGGCGCGTATCGACCCACCGAGCGGCCCTTTCGATGTCGGAGACGGTCACCGAGCGGCCGTCCTCGTAACGCAACATGTTCTCGACGAGCACCTTGAGCGAGGCGGGCAGTCGCGAGATATCGCCGAAACCGGCTTCCGACACGGCATCCAGGCTAAAGTAATCGTACGCGCGGCCGCCCGCTTCGAGGGTGCGCCGCGCCTTCAGCGTGTCTTGTCCGGTAACGCTCACGTCGTCGTCTCCATGTCGATCCGACGGCAAAATAGCCGCAGACGACGCGGTTTCCAAGAGCGGCGCGGCCGCCCTCGGGATCCTCGCTCCCGGACGCGGGCCCTCCGCGCGGGCGCACTTCTTCAACTTCAACGGCGAACTCGCCACGCGGGTCGTTCTTCGGAGAGCCTTACTTGAACCGGACCGGCTCCGGGGACGCGCGGGCCGGAACCGGCGCGGGATCGCCCCCACGAAGGCATCCTTCGCTTTCTGACGGGAGGCGAGCCTTGCGACGGGAGGCCGGCGCCGGAGCGCGCCCGGCGCATAGCCAAACGATTCCTGCCGGAAGCCCGAGCGCCGGAAAAGGAACGTCCGGACGACGCCGCGGCTCTTGCTTCGAGTCCGCCCCGGGAAGCGGGGCGCAAGCGGCCTTACCGACTCCGCTCAGCCCATGCTTCGGCTTGAACGCGAGCTCGCACCGGCGGACCGCCGGAAAGGCTCGCGTTTCGGCGCGCGCGGTTGTCCGGAACGGCCGGAGCCTGGTTGCCGGAGGGCGACTGGCGTCCAGCTGCCGGCGAAAGGCGACGAGATCCCGGGTCGACGACCGCACTGCGACCGGTCGCCGCGTCCATGCCGGTCGCGACCGTGACGCTTGCGCTCGCAGGCGTGGGCGGAGCGGCGTCCGGGAACGGGCGGAAGGTCGGGCGCGGTCTTGCCGATCGCCTGGACGCCCGGTTTCCCGTCGCGGGAAACGCGGGCGACCGACGGCGCGTCCGATCGGCTTTCCCGCTCGCGCAGCGACCCGCCCGCAGAACGTTGGCGCTTCAACTACCTTCCTGTCGAACCCCGTCGTTCAAGGCGATAGGAGTTCTTGCGAGGGCGGTTTTCCTGCCGCGAAAGAATCTTCCACACCGTTGCGGGCGCCAGTTTCGAAAGGCTCGGGTGGTTCGCTCCTTCGCAATGCTGCCGAACGTGCTGCGCCAGCAGCTTCATCGTCCACGACTCCTCCGCATAGCCCAAGTCCTTCGGCTTCCGGCAAGCCAGCGCGACAACCCACTTCCGCGCTTCCGAAGAAATCTGCGGCGGGCGGCCGGATCTCGGCAGGTCCTCCAACGCAGCCAGCGCGCCAAGCCGAAGCGCCTTGTCGACGCAGCGCCCGACCTTCTGACGATCGGCGCCGAGGCTGCGGGCGATGGAAGAGATCGTCGCGCCGGAAGCGTAGGCGAGCAGCATGGCCGCTCGCGTCACCCGATGCACTGGTTCCGACCTTGACCGGCTGATGGTTTCCAACGCCGCTCGAATGTCCGCGGCGAGTTCCAGCGGGGACCGGCGGCTCTGAAACGGCATGGCGAGATCCCGGGATCTTTTTCGCTCTAGAGAAGCAGATTACGGCATCCAGCGATCTTTATAAATTTGAAAATTATACGTTGGTGGCGGACGGTTTGGAGGAAAAGGTTCCTGTTCGCCGCCGTCGAGCCGGCGCCGAGCGGCGCGAACGCGAGATCCTCGACTACTTCGGCGCATTTTGGTATTCTGGAAGCGATCTTCGGATGCTTCTCTGTGGAAAACGGATATGGTGACCATGAAGGAACGCGTCGTTTTGAAGTTCGGTGCCGCTCGGCGGTATGCAGCTGTCTGCTTATCGGCCGCGCTCGTTCTCGGCTATTCCACCAACGCCGTGGATGCCGCCTCGGGGGTTTACGGCGGCGTCTTCGTCGGCGCAGCGGATACCCGTAACCGGATCGTCGATGTCGACGGCTTTTCCAACACGGGCAATCCTGGCTATAGCGTCGATTACGATGACCCCGGACTCGCTGGCGGCGTACTGATCGGAATGAAGTTCGAGGCCGTGCCCGTCCGAATCGAAATCGACACGGTGTTCGCCGACCTTCCGGCGTTCACAAAGGCTTTGGACCCGAACGTCGGAGACGAGACGGCGGCGTCGAAACTCCAATGGCTCGCCACGGCGCGCGCCGGATTGGAGCACGCCATCGGACCCGCGACCATCTTCGCCACCGCAGGGCTGGCGGCCGCCTGGATCGAAAATTCGGTCACCGATCTAGACGGTCCCGGAATTGACCCCAGCGCGTGGCATGTAGACCCCGACGATTCCTTCCGCGACCGACCGACCAAAATCGGCTGGGTGATCGGGGTCGGCGCCGAAACCGCCCTCACCAATGCCTGGACGCTGCGGATCGAAGGCTCGTATCTGGATTTCGGGCAGAGCAAGCACACCCTCAATCGCTCCGCCAACAGCAGTTGCCGCCGGGGAGGCGAAAGGAGAGCCTGTCCCTACCGCGTCGAAAACAGCCTCGGTCTCCTGCGGCTTGCGATCATCCACAGATTCGCCCTGTAACGGAAGACGGACGCAAGCCGCCAAGGGAAAATTCATGCAACCGGACCGACGCACCATGGGCGCTTGCGCGATTCCCTTCGCGCGATCGACGGCCGCCGCGGCGTAGCTTCGTTTTTCGGCTCTGGTTTCGCAACGAAGAACGGGGAACGGCTGGCCGGGATTCTTTTTCGCATTAGCGTTCGCCAGGATACGGAACGGGAAAATCGGAAACCGATAAATGAACAACGCGCCCAACGATCTTGAAATCGAGGTCTCCGACTTCGGTCCGATTTCAAAAGCCAAAATAGACCTGCGACCGTTGACGGTATTTGTCGGCCCCGGCAACGCGGGCAAATCCTATCTCACTATTTTGATTTATGCGCTTCATAAATTTTTCAACAATGCCGGCTGTATTTCTGGTCGATTTCCTTTCGTTAGTTCAACAAATTACGGATACGAAAAATCCATATCGCGAGAAGTGATTGAATGGACGAAAAAAACATTTAATGGAGAAGTTAGGATTGGAGACGATATTGCGATACCGGATATTTTAGCCGACGGAATTAGCGATATGATTTCTCAATCGAATTCGTCGGAAATTGAAGACGAATTATGCAGATGTTTCGGGATAAGCGAGTCTAAATTCTTGATTTCAGGAGGAAATAAAAATGAGGCGAAAGTTATCATAAGAAGAAACAACGAATCCGCCCGGCACGACATATTGATTGGCGCGCGCAAGGCTACGATTGCGACGAAAGTTCCAAAGAATGTTCAAATCTACGACCAAGAACAAATTGAAGACATAGAAACGCTTGCGTCATCCTTGAAGAGATGGGAAACGGACGAAATTCATTCTTTGGCGCGAGCTGTCGCTGATATGGTTCTACGGCAGGTTTGCGGCGCGCTGATTTTTCGACCGTTTTATCTCCCCGCCGACAGGACCGGCATCATGCATGCGCATGGCGCCTTGATCGTCGGCGCGCCGAGGGAAGGTTCATCGACGGCCGCGCTCCCCGGCGTTCTAGCGGACTTTCTGGAACGACTCGCCGAACTTGGCGGTCAGCCGCAGCCGCGCTCCGAATCTCGACCGGACCTCGGCGCGCCCATCGAAGACCGAATCCTTGAGGGATCCGTAAGGATTCGCAGGGCGAGCGGCTATCCGGCCTTCGCCTATCGGCCAAACGGATGGAAACGGACTTTGCCGCTGACGAACGCTTCGTCCATGGTATCCGAGCTGGCGCCGCTGGTCCTGTACCTGCGGCACCTGGTCCGACCCGACGACGTGCTGATCGTCGAAGAACCGGAATCGCACCTGCATCCCGGGATGCAGGTCGAATTCACGCGCCAACTCGCGATGATCGTCCGAACGGGAGTCAGGGTGATCGTCACGACCCACAGCGAGTGGATATTGGAAGAACTGGCGAATCTGGTTCAAATTTCCGAACTCCCGAGCGACGCGAGGCATGGCCTTCCGAACGGCGAGATGGCACTGCGAACGGATCAGGTCGGAGCTTGGTCGTTCGAACCGCAAGAAGGGGGATCCGTCGTCAAGGAAATCCGTCTCGAGGAGACCGGACTTTACCCCTCTGGTTTTTCCAGGGTATCCGCTGCTCTTCACAACAACTGGGCGGAAATAAGAAGTCGCATGGGAAAGTCGGAATGACGAATATAGTCGATTGCGTTCGAGGAAACTCGAACGAATCGCACGTGGAAACGAATGAAGTTCAGAAGGGAGAATGTTCGATTTCTCTGGAAAACGCGCCGCAACCTCGTTCGGAAGACGAGAACGCGCCTGCGCGCAGCAAGCGTTGCGATTATTCGTTCGTAGCCGCCGGAGGAAAAAACTGGGTAACGCCCGTCGAACTGAAGGCGACCAGGCTCGGTCGCAATAAAATAGCCGGACAACCAGGCGCGGACGCAGCTGCCAGAATCGCGCCTCGATGGATCGATTCCGATTTCGTTCCGGTTGCCATCGCCAAAATCGCCGACAAACGGCAGTCGGAAGACTTGGGAGATCCGGACAAGATGATCCGATGGGCGGAACGACCGAGCGATCTACTGCGGCGATTCCCTGACGGAAGCAACGCGACGATTTTTTCATGAGACGACGCGCGCGAACGTCGGAGCCCGGAGGCCGAATCGGGCGGGCGAAACCTACGGACCGAAAATCCTGCCGGACGACCCAGCCTTCCTCGCCCCTTGCTCGCGACGCCTCGCGCATGACCGGCACGCCGCGGCGGGAGGCGCTCAAGACAATGACCTTCGGCTGCAGGTCGCCGCGGCCCTTGGCGTTCGCCGGCGCGGCGGATGTTGCCGCCGCGCCATGAAGGGCTTCGCCGGACACGGCCTGGCCTGCATCCGGGGCGAGCGCCTCGTGTTTCAGGGCCTCGATTTTTCGCTCGCGCCGGGCGGCGCGCTCGTCCTGCGCGGACCCAACGGCGCCGGCAAGACGAGCCTCCTGCGGCTGATGGCCGGACTCGCCCGGCCCGCCGCCGGAGAAGTCCGCTGGAACGGCCGGCCGGCGCGCGAAGACCGGGAGGAATTCAACGGCGCGATCCATTTTCTCGGCCATCGCGACGCCGTGAAGCCGGCGCTGACGGTCATGGAGAATCTGGCGTTTCACGCCCGCCTGCGCAGCGCCGTCCGCGAAGAAGAACTGGCGGGCGCGCTGCGCCGCATGGACATCGCCGCCCTGGCCGACCTGTCGGCGCGTTTCCTGTCCGCGGGACAGACCAGGCGTCTGGCGCTGGCGCGCGCGTTGGCCTCCGACGCGCCGCTTTGGCTGCTGGACGAGCCGACGGCATCTCTCGATGCGGCGGCGGCGACGACCGTCGCGAAGGCCATCGGCCGGCACTGCGCCGACGGCGGCATGGCGGTCGTTTCGAGCAACGACCCGCTCGACATCGACGGCCGGAGCCTCGACGTCTCCGATTACGCTCCGTCGCCGGGCGGTCCGCAGTGAGGGCGTTTTACGCCGTCGCGGAACGCGACGTTCGCCTGGCCCTGCGTCAATCGAGCGATACTCTGCTCGTTATCGCCTTTTTCGCGATCGCCGCCGCCCTGTTTCCGTTCGGCGTCGGCCCGGAACCGAACCTGCTCGCGCGAATTGCGCCCGGCATTCTCTGGGTTGCCGCGCTGCTGGCGGCGATGCTGTCCTTCGACCGGCTGTTTCAGAGCGACTTCGAGGACGGCACTCTGGACCAACTCGTCCTCGCGCCTTTTCCGCTGTGGTTGTCGGTCCTGGCCAAAGTGTGCGCGCACTGGCTCACGACCGGCCTGCCCCTTCTGGTCGCGGCGCCGGCGATCGGAGTCATGCTTCGCCTGGAGCCGGCCGGGCTGGGCGCGATGGCGGCCGCGATGGCCGCGGGGACGGCCGTCGTAAGCCAGATCGGCGCGCTTGGCGCCGCCCTCGTCCTCGGCGCGCGGCGCGGCGGCGTTCTGCTGTCTCTGCTGGTGCTTCCGCTGCTCGTCCCGGTGCTCGTCTTCGGAACGTCGGCCGTGCAAGCGGCGATCGGCGGCTTCGCCGTCGCTCCGCCGCTCCTGATGCTGTGCGCCATGTCGCTCGGCTGCCTCGCGCTCTGCCCGTGGGCCTGCGCGGCGGCGCTGAAAGCGTCGGTCGAATAGCCTTGCCGCGGAGCGGAAACAAGAACCTTCAATCGAGCGCCGCAAGGCGCTACTGATTGCGGGCTGGCCGCGCGGAGAACTCGCTCATGTTGCATCGTTTCGCCAACCCGACGCGCTTTCTGCGCCTCGCGAACGCCGTTCTGCCCTGGTCGACCGCGCTGGCGGCGGTGGCGTTGGCGGCGGGATTGTATTTCGCGTTCGCGGCCTCTCCGCCCGACTACCAGCAGGGGCAGACGGTGCGCATCATGTACGTCCACGTTCCCGCCGCGTGGATGGCGATGTTCGCGTACGCCTGCGTCGCGGCCGCCAGCGCCGTCGGCCTCGTCTGGAGGCACCCGGTGGCGCATGTCCTGGCGCGCGCGGCGGCTCCCGTGGGGGCCTGCTTCACCCTGATCTGCCTCGCAACCGGCTCCCTGTGGGGCAAGCCGATGTGGGGCGCGTGGTGGGTATGGGACGCCAGACTGACCTCCGTGCTGATACTGTTTTTCCTGTATCTCGGCTTCATCGCGCTCGCCAACGCGTTCGACGAACCGGCGCGAGGGGAAAAATCGGCAGCGATTCTCGCTCTCTTCGGAGCGATCAACCTGCCGGTCATCAAGTTCTCCGTCGATTGGTGGAACACGCTGCACCAGCCGGCGAGCGTCAGCAAGCTGGGCCTGCCGTCGATCCACGTATCGATGCTGATTCCGCTTCTGCTCATGGCCGCCGGTTTCACGATGCTGTTCGTGTCGCTCGTGATCGTGCGGGCGCGCGGCGAACTCGCGGCGCGGCGTGTCCGCGCCCTGCGTTTGTCCCGGCTGCGCGCCGGGCAGGAAGACGCGCCGGCCTGATGCGGGCGGTCCGGCGGAGAAACCGACGTTGAACGAATTCCTTCAAATGGGCGGTTACGGCGCCTATGTCTGGCCAGCCTGGGGAATCGCGGCGGCAACGCTCGCGGCGCTCGCGATCGCCAGCATACGGACCATGCGAGCCCGGGAGAAAGAGCTCGCGGCCCTCGAAGCGGACCGCCGCGGGGCGGACCGGCCCGAATGAAGCGCAAGCATCGCCGCCTGTCCGTCCTCCTTCTCGCGGCCCTGGCTGCCGGAACCGCCGCCGCCCTGGTGCTGACGGCGCTCGACGACAACCTCGTTTACTTCCGCAGCCCCTCCGAAATCGCCGCCCGGGAAGCTTCCGGCGAAAGGATGCGGATGGGCGGCCTGGTGAAGACGGGCAGCCTGCTCAAACAGGGCGCCAGAGTCGCCTTCCGCGTGACGGATCTTAAAAACGAGGTGGAGGTGATTTACGAAGGGATTTTGCCGGACCTGTTCCGCGAAGGTCAGGGCGTCGTCGTGGAGGGACGCCTGCTGCCCGACGGCGTCTTTCGCGCCGACGGCGTTCTGGCGAAGCACGACGAGACCTACATGCCGCCCGAGGTCGCGGAAGCGCTGAAGGAATCCGGCCGCTGGCAAGGCAACGGAAAGGCGGACGGCAGTTGATCGCCGAGATCGGACATTTCGCGCTGGCGCTGGCCTTCGCCCTGGCGGCGGTGCAGGGAACCCTGCCGCTCGTCGGCGCGCATTTCGGGCACGGCGCTCTCATGAGCGTCGCGGCGCCGGCGGCGCGCGGCCAGTTCCTGCTCGTTGCGGCGGCCTTCGGCGCGTTGATCCACGCGTTCTCGGTTTCCGATTTTTCGGTAAAGCTGGTCGCGACGAACTCGCACACGCTCAAACCCATGCTCTACAAGATCACCGGCGTGTGGGGAAACCACGAAGGCTCGATGGTGCTCTGGGTGCTTATCCTCGCGCTGTTCGGGCTGATGGTCGCGGAGTTCGGGCGCAATCTGCCGGCCGGGCTGAGGTCCCGCGTGCTGGGCGTTCACGGATTGATCGGCGCCGGCTTTCTGGCCTTCGTGCTCTTCACTTCGAATCCGTTCGAACGGCTCCACCCGGCGCCCGCGCAGGGGCAAGGCCTGAATCCCCTGCTGCAGGATCCGGGCCTCGCCTTTCACCCGCCTTTTCTCTACTTCGGCTACGTCGGGTTCTCGATGGCGTTCTCCTTCGCGATCGCCGCGCTTTTGGAGGGGCGCGTGGACGCGGCGTGGGCACGATGGGTGCGGCCCTGGACCCTGCTGGCCTGGACCGCGCTCACGGTCGGGATCGCGCTCGGCAGCTGGTGGGCCTACTACGAGCTCGGCTGGGGCGGATGGTGGTTCTGGGATCCGGTCGAAAACGCCTCCTTTCTGCCGTGGCTCGCCGGAACCGCGTTGCTGCATTCGGCGCTCGTGGTGGAGAGGCGAGACACCCTCAAGAGCTGGACGATACTTCTCGCGATCATCGCCTTCGGCCTGTCGCTTCTGGGAACCTTCCTCGTCCGCTCGGGCGTGCTGACCTCCGTTCACGCATTCGCGACGGATCCCGAGCGAGGAGTCTTCATCCTGGCGCTCATGGTCGCCGTGGCCGGAGGAGGCTTCGTCCTTTACGCGCTGCGCGCGCCGGCCCTCAAGCCCGGCGGCCTGTTCGCCCCGATCAGCCGCGAGGGCGCGCTGGTGCTGAACAATCTTCTGCTTGCGACCGCTTGCGCCGTCGTTCTGATCGGCACCCTCTACCCGCTCCTGCTCGACGCGGTGGGCGGCGGCAGGGTTTCGGTGGGCGCGCCGTTCTTCAACGCCACCTTCGTGCCGCTGATGATCCCATTGCTGATCGCCTGCCCTGCGGGCGCGGCGATGGCATGGAAACGGGGAGACCTGTCCGGCGTCCTCGGCCGGCTCAAGGCGGCAGCGGCTCTCGCCGTGGGCGTCGCGGTCGCAACCGCGGGCTTCGACTCGCGAAGCGACCTGTTTGCGGCGCTCGCGCTCGGCATAGCGACATGGCTGGTGGCGGGGGCCGGCATCGAACTTCTCGAAAGAACGGGGACGTTCAGGCTTCCCCTGTCCGCCGCGCTGAAGCGCGCCGCAAAGTTGCCGCGCTCGGCATGGGGAACGGCGATCGCCCACGCGGCGCTCGGGATCGTCGTCGCCGGCATCGCCGCCTCGTCCGCATGGCAGACGGAACGCATCCTCGTCATGCGCCCGGGAGAGACCGTCGAACTCGCGGGTTACGAAGTGCGCTTCCGCGGCGCCGACGCCGTGGAAGGCCCCAACTACGCGGCGACTCGCGGCGTCTACGAGCTTCTGCGAAAAGGCCGGACTGTGACCGTGCTGCATCCGGAAAAACGGAGTTATCCGGCCGAACGGTCCGCCACGACCGAAGCGGCGATCCACACGACGTTGATGGCGGACGTCTATGCAGTTCTGGGCGAACCGGACGGCGACGGCGGATGGACGACGCGCCTTTATCATAACCCTCTCGTGCCGTGGATCTGGGCTGGCGCGATCATGATGGCGGCCGGCGGTTGCGTGTCTCTCAGCGACCGGCGCCTTCGCGTCGGCGCTCCCCGGCGTCGAACCGCGGCGTCGCCGGACGAAGCGGTCCGACGCGCTTTCTGAGCCGGTTTTCCGAAATCGTCGTTGCGGCGCCAGTGCGGACTTCACGCGACCCGGCCGATCAACGATCCTTGCGTTACCTTTGGAACTCTCGGAATCCAGTCTGGGAACTCTCTCCGACAGCGAGGCTGAACCCTCGGGGCTTTTCCTAGCTCGCGTCTCGAATGACCGAAGCTGCATTCCTTCGGTGGATATCTGCAGCTAGCGGAGTTTCGCGCTTCGGCTCGGCGAGGGTCGCGTAGGTCGAAGCCGATCATGGGGTCGGAGACCGCAGGCTTGGAAGAATCTCCTCAACGGTCGCCGCAGGGTCGCCGATTTGACCGACGACGACCTCATGCCCGCTTTGCGGCGGAAAGGCGTCGATATCGGACTCGACATCGCGTCGATCACGCGCTTAAATCCGCTACAGACATAGCGACCCCAGAGTTACGTACAATTTCGGGTTAGCTGTCGATGCCGCGTGGCCGACGGCGCCATCAAGGAGAAGGTCTGCGTCATGAGGGCGCGGCGCTGGCTGGAGCTTGGGACACTCGACCCGGGGATCGTCGACAATGACGGATCGTTTCTTCGAACGTCCAGTTCTCAACTCGCCTTACGAATATCCCTCTCGCCACTGGGAACTTGATGAAACCGGTCAACCGACAAACCGCGTTGTCGACCGGCGGCGGCGGTTCTCGTTCATTACGCCGATCCCGAAGCCGAAGAAGCGCAAAGGAAACCAACATGAGATGGTCTTCGACGCAGAGGCGCAGCGGCTCGCCGCCAATGGTCAGCAATACGATCTGACGGAGATCATCGACAGCCTCCGCCGAGCCGTCGACCAATGGCGCGCGTTGCCGGAAGCGCGGTGGCGGGTGACGCCGGAAACCGCCCGGCTGCTGAAGCACTGGCGCCGCGGTCGATCCGATGGCTTTCGTCCTTTCTTCTGCCAGGTCGAGGCGGTGGAAACGGTGATCTGGCTGACCGAGGTGGCGCCGGCGCTGGGCAACGCCGGGCGGCGATTCCTCGATCACCTCGAAACGGTAAACGCGGAAGCGAACCCGGGGCTTGCCAGACTGGCGTTGAAGCTCGCCACGGGAGCCGGCAAGACAGCGGTCATGGCGATGTTGATCGCATGGCAAACCGTGAACGCGGTTCGCCGGCCGAACAGCGGGCGCTTTACCCGAGGCTTTCTGGTGACGACGCCGGGCATAACGATCCGTGACCGCCTTCGCGTACTGCTGCCCAACGATCCGGACAGCTACTACCGCAGTCGTGAACTCGTCCCCACCGACATGCTGCGCGACCTGGAACGGGCGAAGATCGTCGTCACCAACTTCCACGCTTTCAAGCTGCGCGAGACAATGACGGTCTCCAACGGCGGCCGCGCGCTTCTCCAGGGTCGCGTGGACCGGAACGGCGAAATCCAGTCTCTCGAAAGCGAAGGGCAGATGTTGCGGCGCGTCATGCCCGAGCTCCTGGGGCTCAGAAGCGTGATAGCGCTCAACGACGAAGCGCATCATTGTTATCGCGAGAAGCCGGACGACGGCGAGGAAAACGCCCTCACCGGCGACGACCGCAAGGAAGCGGAGAAGGATCGGGAAGCGGCCCGGCTCTGGGTTTCGGGGCTGGAAGCGGTCGGACAGAAGCTGAGCCTCGCCCGCGTGATCGACCTCTCGGCAACTCCGTTCTTCCTGCGCGGCTCGGGCTATGCGGAAGGTACGCTTTTCCCCTGGACAGCGAGCGACTTCTCGCTGATGGACGCGATCGAATGCGGAATCGTAAAGCTGCCGCGCGTGCCGGTGGCCGATAACGTCATCTCCAGGAGCGAGATGCCCAAGTTCCGCAATCTCTGGGACCATATCGGCAAGAAAATGCCGAAAAAGAAGGGCGGAAATGCCTCCGCGCTCGATCCGTTGAGCATTCCTGTCGAACTCCAGACCGCGCTCGAAGCTCTCTATGGACACTACAAGGAAACGTTCGAAGCATGGCGGGAGGCCGATATCGAGGTTCCGCCGTGCTTCATCGTGGTCTGCAACAACGTATCGACCTCGAAGCTCGTCTACGACTACGTTTCCGGCTTCCTCCGCGAAAACGCCGACGGCTCCACGACCCTCGAAAACGGCCGCCTTCCGCTGTTCCGCAATTTCGACGACCACGGCAATTCGCTCGGCCGACCGCGCACTCTCCTCATTGACAGCCGGCAGCTCGAATCCGGCGAGACCTTGGACAGCAAATTCCGCGCCGCTGCCGCCGACGAAATAGACCGCTTTCGCCGCGAGGTCGTCGCCCGCACCGGCGACCGCCGCCGGGCGGATGACCTCTCCGATCAGGACTTGCTCCGCGAGGCGGTGAATACCGTCGGAAGAGCGGGACGGCTTGGCGGCGAGACCCGCTGCGTCGTTTCGGTTTCCATGCTGACGGAGGGCTGGGACGCCAACACTGTCACTCACGTTCTCGGCGTGCGCGCCTTCGGTACGCAGCTGCTGTGCGAGCAGGTGGTCGGGCGGGCGCTTCGCCGACAGTCGTACGATCTCAACGACAAGAACCTGCTCGACCCCGAATATGCCGACGTGCTCGGCATCCCTTTCGACTTCACGGCCGTGCCGGTGATCGCGTCGCCGCCGAAGCCGCGCGACGTGGTGCAGGTCAGAGCCGTCACGCCGGATCGCGACACCTGCGAGATCCGGTTCCCGCGAGTCGCCGGGTACCGGGTCGAACTGCCGGAAGAACGCCTTGAAGCCAAGTTCAACGAAGACTCCACCCTTGTACTCACGCCCGACCTCGTCGGCCCTTCGATCACCCGCAACGAAGGCATCGTCGGCGAAGGCGTGACCCTGAACCTTGAGCATCTCAAGGAGATGCGCCGCTCGACCTTGTTGTTCCACCTGACGAAGCGGCTGCTGGAGACGAAGTGGCGGGATCCGGGCGAGGATCCGAAACTCCATCTCTTCGGCCAGCTCAAGCGGATTACGCGTCAATGGCTCGACGGACACCTCGTCTGTAAGGGGGGCACTTGGCCAGCGCAGCTTGCGTACCAGGAGCTCGCCGATATGGCTTGCGAACGCATCACGCTGGGAATCGTCGCTCGCCATATGGGTGAAAAACCGATCACTGTCGTTCTCGACCCCTATAATCCAGCCGGCTCGACGTCTCATGTCCGCTTCACCACCTCGAAGAAGACCCGCTGGAAAACCCAGCCCTCCCGCTGCCACGTCAACTGGGCAATCTGCGACAGCGACTGGGAGGTCGAGTTCTGCCGCATCGCCGAAGCGCATCCGCGGGTTCGCGCCTACGTCAAGAATCAGGGTCTGGGACTGGAAGTCCCCTACCGATCAGGTTCCGCAGCCCGGACCTACATTCCCGATTTCATCCTCCTGGTGAACGACGGGCGCGGCATCGACGACCCCCTCCATCTGATCGTCGAGATCAAGGGCTACCGTGGAGAAGACGCGAAAGATAAAAAAATGACGATGGAGAACTGCTGGGTCCCCGGCGTGAACCGGCTCGATACGTACGGTCACTGGGCCTTCGCCGAGTTCAGCGACCCCTACGAAATGGAGAAGGATCTCAGCGAATCGGTTAAAATCCGCTTCGAAGAGATGCTCGAACCGTTCCTGTCCGCCCCCCGCGCCGCCGCGCACCAAACATCTGGCGGAAGCCGACCGGATATCGGAGACATTTCTCAGCGACAGAGCGCGCTGCCCGGATGATCTGTGGAAATACATCGATGCGGGTCGAACAACTGCGCGACCGAATAATCCGAAAGCGTTTCGGTAAAACCCTTGATGACGGATTGATCTTTCGGCGGACAGACGCGACGCAAGCGTCGTTGTCTCGATTCAGACCTACACTTCTGGTTCACCGCCGCTCAACTGCGACGCGGGAAGCGGGCGCTTCCGCTTTCGGAGCGAAATTCCGTCCGACGGTCATATTCCGGGCCATGAAAGCTGACGAACGCAAGATGTCCGCCCGCCTCGCCAGCGATTGCCACGATCCGCGGTTCGTCTCGTGCGGCGGAGAGTGGGTTCGGCGATGAACATTCGGCCCTATACGAAAGCAGAAATCGACGCTCTCCGGTCGATGCCGAAGCGGGTGACAAACCCAGGCGCGAGCCGGTCGGACAAACCTAAGACAAGACCTGCGCATCGCCAACGCGGCTTCAAGGGTGCGGGGGGCAAGGATGCTCATTTTTCGGTCTACGTGCGTCAGAATCTGACAGACGCGAACGATTTCTCCTGCGGTATCGCATATCTTCCACCTGACGGGCCGCCACTCACTCTGACGCGCTACAATGGTCCGAGTTATGCGCACGACGATATCGTCTGGCGTTCGCGTATCCACCGCGTTACCGAAAAAGCGATCGCGACGGCAAGAAAGCCAGAGCGGGAGGCAGAGGAGACCGATCGATACGAAACTCTCGAAGGTGCGTTAGCCTGTCTGATCGACGACTTCAATCTGAGCGGGATCGGCGCTGAACACGATCAGCTGGGACTGCCGTTATGATCGCCGACCACGATGCGCTTCAAAGACTGCTTTGCGAACGCCTCTGCGAGGATATACGAATCGAACGGCGTCCGGATGGTGCGTTAACGCTGCAGACGCGCTTTCAGTTCCCCGACGGAGACCGTTTTCCGATCCATCTCGCCGAGGCGTCGGCTGGCGGCTTCCGGCTGTCAGACCGCGGCCATACCCTTATGCATATCAGCTACGAGCATGATGTCGATTCGTTCCTGGAAGGAGCACGGGGGATGCTGCTCGAACGCATCATGGCCGAGAGCGAATTGCAATGGGATGGCGGGGCATTCTGCCTTGACGCCTCCCCCGAGCGGCTGTCGGAAGCCATCTTCCGTTTCGGACAGGCGCTGACCAGGATCTACGACTTGACGCTACTCTCACGCTCCAACGTCGGTTCCACCTTCTACGACGATCTGGCCGACCTCCTCTCTCATCTGGTGGGCGGGGACAAGTTCCAACCCGACTACCGACCGGACGTGCCGAACGCCAACGCCTATCCCGTCGACTACCGGATCGAAGGCAAGGACGGCGTTCCACTGTTCCTCTACGGCGTACCCAACCGCGACAAAGCGCGGTTGACGACGATCATGCTGTCGCATTTCCATCGGCACGAGCTTGCGTTCGAGTCGATCCTCGTCTTCGAGAATCAGGCCGAGATCCCGAGGGCGGATCTCGCCAGGTTGTCGGACGTGGGCGGCGACATGGTTTCGTCTCTGGAGTCGCGTGGGGATCTCGACCGCAAACTCCTGCGGCGAGTCGCGGCGTGATGGCGCGAGAACCGAAGAACCCCCTGCAAGTCGAAACCCTGACGCACGAAGGGGCGACTCGGCTCAACAATCCGTCGGCCGAGGGCCAGCCATTGATGGCGGACGAGGACAAGGCTCCGGTCCGCCTCGTCTACGAGCGCCGCAACCGCGACCTCGATCCACAGTTAGTCTGGCGCGGCAAGGACGAGCAGGACGAAGCCGACCTGATCGTCCAAGCTCCGCCCCTCTATATCCAGGAGAAGGTCCACCCCAAGGCTCTGATCGATGACCTGCTGCGCGAAGCGAAGCGCCGCCGCGACGATGCAACGGAGGACGCGCCGGATCTCTTCGCCGATTTCAACGGTCTGCCGGAAGGCGCGGAGCGGACAGAATACTATCGGCATGAGGCCAACTGGTCGAATCGCATGATCCTGGGAGACGCGCTCCAAGTCATGGGCAGCCTCGCCGAGCGCGAGGGGCTGCGCGGCAAGGTGCAGTGCATATACGTCGATCCGCCTTACGGCATACGCTTCAACTCCAACTTCCAATGGTCCACCACCAGCCGCGACGTTAAGGACGGGAAGGCGGCGCACATCACACGGGAGCCAGAACAGGTGAAGGCATTCCGCGACACATGGCGGGACGGCATTCATTCGTATCTGAGCTATCTGCGCGACCGGCTGACGGTGGCGCGGGACCTGTTGGCCGAGAGCGGCTCGGTGTTTGTGCAGATCGGGGACGAGAACGTGCATCGCGTTCGGGTAGTGATGGACGAGGTGTTTGGCGAGGGGAATTTCGTTAGGGAAATCTTTTTTACGAAAACGGGAAGTCTTGAATCGAATTTTATTGGGCGAACTGGAGACAGAATAATCTGGTACGCAAAAATTATAGAACAATGCAAATTCAGACCTGTTTTTGAAGAAAAATGGCACGATAATTTCTATAAAAACATTGAAATAGAACCATTCTCATATCGGATGATAAATGATAAGGAGAAACTATTGTCTCCATCAAAAATAAAGGGCAGGATTTTTCGATATGTCTCATTGGAGAGCTCGGGTCAAGCGAATATCGACACACCATTCAAGTTTGAAGGAAGGATTTATCGCCCGAATAATAATCGACATTGGCAAGTCAGCTATCCTGACGGCATGAAACGAATTTCTCTATCTGGTCGTATTTCAATTCAGGGGAACAAGTTAAGATACAGACTTTATATCGACGATTATCCGGTGAGAAGTTTTGGAGACGTATGGACCGATACAAGCGGTTTTACAACCAATCAAACTTATGTGGTGGAAACAAGACCCAAGGTCATCGAACGCTGTCTCCTGATGACCACCGACCCTGGCGACCTCGTTCTCGACCCAACCTGCGGTTCCGGTACCGCCGCCTATGTCGCCGAGCAGTGGGGCCGGCGCTGGATTACCATCGACACCTCCCGTGTCGCTTTAGCGCTTGCCCGCATGCGGATCATGGGCTCGCGCTACCCGTGGTATCTGCTCGCCGACAGCCCGGAAGGCCAACGCAGGGAAGCCGAACTCACGAACCGCGCGCCCGCCGAAACTCCGACCGGCGGCGACGTGCGCCAGGGCTTCGTCTACGAGCGCGTCCCCCATGTCACCCTCAAGTCCATCGCCAACAACGCGGAAATCGACACCATTTGGGAAGCATGGCAGGAAACGCTGGAGCCGCTGCGCGAGACGCTCAATGCCGCCTTGGGCGAGGCACGGGAGGAATGGCAAATCCCGCGCGAAGCCGGTGCCGGCTGGCCGGACGAAGCGAAGGCGGCGCATGCCGAATGGTGGGCGGCCCGCATCGCTCGCCAGAAGGAAATCGATGCCTCCATCGCCGTGAAGGCCGACACCGAATATCTCTACGACAAACCTTACGAGGACAGGACTCGCGTCCGCGTCGCCGGACCGTTCACCGTCGAGAGCGTCGCGCCGCATCAGACGCTGGCGGTGGACGAAAACGACGAGGCGTTCCGCAGCCTGGCCGACGGCAGGCTCGGCTATGGCGAAACACCGGATTTCGTCGCCATGATCCTGGAGAACCTGAAGACAGCGGGCGTCCAGCAGGCGCATCGGGAGGATCGCATCGCGTTCTCCTCCCTCGCCCCCCGGGCGGGCGACCACGTCTGCGCCGAAGGCCGTTACGCCGAAGATGGGGGGGGGGGGGGGGGGGGGAAAGCGTTGAGCGCAGCGCCGGCATCTTCATCGGACCCGAATTCGGCACCGTGCAGCGTCCCGACCTTGTCGCCGCGGCGCGCGAAGCGGCGGACGCCGGCTTCGACGTGCTCATCTCCTGCGCTTTCAGCTACGAGGCCCATGCCACCGAGTTCGAGAAGCTCGGCCGCGTACCCGTTCTCAAGGCGCGGATCAACGCCGATCTGCACATGGCCACCGACCTCAAGAATACGGGCAAGGGCAACCTGTTCGTCGTCTTCGGCGAACCCGACATCGAAATCGAAGACTTGGAGGACAGCCAAATCCAGGTACGGATCAACGGCGTCGACGTGTTTCACCCCAATACCGGCGAAATCCGAAGCGACGGCCCCGAGGGCATCGCCTGCTGGTTCGTCGACACCAACTACAACGAAGAAAGCTTCTTCGTTCGCCATGCCTATTTTCTGGGAGCGGACGACCCCTACAAAGCGCTCAAGACCACGCTCAAAGCCGAGATCGATCCGGATGCCTGGGCAACGCTCCACAGCGACGTTTCCCGCCCCTTCAGCCGCCCCGCCTCGGGCCGCATCGCCGTCAAGGTCATCAACCATCTGGGCGACGAAGCAATGAAGGTGTTTCGGGTATGAATCGGCTGTCGCGTCATTGGGAGGATGTCCGTGGCTAGCGCAGATCAGCTCAAGGCGCTGCTGAAATCGCATCTGGAGGGCGACGACGACCGTTTCTTCTCGGTCGCCATGCAGGTCGCCGCCCACGAAGCGCGGCGAGGCCACGGCAAGCTCGCCGAAGAGCTCCGCGCCATGATCGACGACGCCAAGGGCCGACGCGAAGCCGGAGCGCCCGTGCCGATCAGCCGCCCGCGCGGCGAACTGGCGAACATTCTGGAGGTTTCCTATCCGAAGACCCGGCTGCAAGAGATGATCCTCGGCAAGCCTCTCTCCGAGCAGATCGAGCGCGTCATCCGCGAACAGCGTCATGCCGGAAAGATCTTGGATCACGGCCTTTCGCCGCGGCGCAAGCTGCTGCTGGTCGGCCCCCCGGGCACGGGCAAGACGCTGACGGCCTCCGTTCTCGCAGGCGAACTCGGGCTTCCGCTTTTCTTGGTCAGGCTGGACGGCCTTATCACGAAATTTATGGGAGAGACGGCGGCCAAGCTTCGGCAGGTGTTCGACGCCACCAGCCGGACCCGAGGGATCTATTTTTTCGATGAGTTCGATGCTATCGGCTCTCAGCGCGGAATCGCCAACGACATCGGCGAGATTCGCCGCGTGCTGAACAGCTTTCTACAAATGATCGAACACGACCGGTCGCACAGCCTCATCGTTGCGGCGACCAACCACCCTGAGATCCTCGATTCGGCGTTGTTCCGCCGTTTTGACGACGTCCTGCACTACGACCTGCCCACCCAACCGCAGATCGCGGCCCTGCTCGAGACGCGCTTAGCCGGAAGCGCCGTAACCCCCGTCCAGTGGATGATTCTCGCCAGGGCAGCCGAGGGATTGAACTACGCCGAGGTCACGCGCGCCGCGAACGAAGTGCTGAAGAACGCGCTGATCCAACAACGCGCCAAGGTCCGCCAAGCCGATATCCGGACGATGATCGAGGAGCGCAAGGTCATCGCCGACCGGCTGCATAGTAGAAACGGATAACCGAAAGTTCTTTCCCCGATATGGCGAACGGAAAGGAGGAGCGACATCGGCACTTCGTCCTCGAAGACGTAACGGAGACCGAAGCGTATCGTTCGCCGGTTCGCGGCGGACGGCCTCCGGTTCCGGTTCGAGACCGGGCCCGGCACGGGAGATCCCTGCAACGGCAAATCGACGCTCTTCGGTTGGAAGCCGATCGGAACGCTCAACAAGTTGTCGAGATCGAAGAGGGGCTGGGGCTTCGGGTCGAGTTCGAAAGTTTTCCGGACATTGAAATGGCCTTCGAAAGCCTGACGAGGGAACGTTCGGGAATCGAGCTGCTCAATGTCCGCCAAAAGGACGGCCGCACCAGCGCCACCGTTTTCGTACCCGAGGGAAAGCTCGATCACTTCGAAAACCTCATTCGCGACTATTTGACGGAGAAGCGGGACGGAGCCGGGCGCCCTCGCGACAACCGGCGGCTGATCGACGCCATCGAGAGGATCCGCATGGCAAGTCTGCATGCGCTCTGGACGGACGATCCCGAAGCCTTCCCGACCGACGACGCGGAGTCGTTCTGGTGGGAAATGTGGCTGCCCGTTCGGCGAAATCGGACAGCGGCAATCGCCGCATTTCGCCAAGGGGCCGAAGCGCAGGAAATAGAGATCGCCCAAGGAGAGTTGTTCTTTCCGGAGCGGAGCGTACTGCTGGTTCGCGCGTCGGCCGAAAAGATGCGGCGTTCCATAGTGACGCTCAACAGCATTGCCGAATTGCGGCGAGCGAAGGAGACAGCGGAATTTTTCGATTCCATGCGCCGCGACGAGCAACGGGAATGGCTCGACGATCTATTGGCCCGAATCCAGTACTCCGACAACGACGAGGCACCCCATGTTTGCCTGCTCGATACAGGCGTCAATCGCGGCCACAGATTTCTGTCCTCCGCGCTCGCCGCCGAAGACCTGCATACCGTCGAACCCGCTTGGGGAACCAACGACGACGAAGGCCACGGGACGCAGATGGCGGGGTTGGCCCTCGCGGGCAACTTGACGGACCATCTTTCCGGCAGGGATCCCCTGGAAATCGACCACCGTCTGGAATCGGTGAAACTGCTGCCAATGGAAGGAGCGACGGGAAACGATCCTCGTCATCATGGATATTTGACCAAGGAGGCCATTGCGCGACCCGAGATCACCGCCCCTCTTCGGCAAAGGGTGTTCAGCATGGCCGTTACGGCCCGAGACAATCGAGATCGGGGCCGTCCATCCGCTTGGTCAGCGGCGCTGGATGCGCTCGCGGCGGACGCCGACGGACAGGGCGAGACTCCGCGCTTGATCGTCGTCTCCGCCGGAAACATCAAGGATCAGAACGCATGTTTCGAATATCCCGACAGCAACGACACAGACGGGGTGCACGATCCGGCCCAGGCATGGAACGTGCTCACCGCCGGCGCCTGCACCGACCTCGCACGGATCACCGAGCCGGACGCGGACGGCTATTCGCCCGTCGCGCCGCCAGGCGGGCTGATCCCGTTCAGCACGACCTCCTTGACGTGGCAGCCGCACTGGCCGCTGAAACCCGATGTCGTGCTCGAAGGCGGCAACGCCGCGAAGGATTCGCTGAGCGCCGTCCCGATGCCGAGCCTGAGCCTGTTGATGACCAACCACCAACCGGCCGACCGGCTCTTCACAACAACCAACGCCACCAGCGCCGCGACGGCGCTTGCGTCCCGCATGGCGGCGCAGGTGATGGCGGCCTATCCCGAATTTTGGCCGGAAACGATTCGGGCGCTCATCGTGCAGTCGGCGGAATGGACCGACGCCATGAAGCGAACATACTTGCCCGCAACCGGCGATCCGTCGAAGGCAGATTACGGAAAACTGTTGCGGCGCTGCGGGTTCGGTTGTCCCGATCTCGACCGGGCGCTCTGGAGCGTCGCGAATTCCCTGACCATGATCGTCCAGGAAAGCCTGCATCCCTTTAAGCGAGAGGCTGGCAAAACGCCCACCACGAGAAACATGCACCTCCACAGCCTTCCATGGCCAATCGACGTTCTGGAAGGCTTGGGAGAGATGCCGGTAGAAATGCGAGTGACGCTCTCCTATTTCATCGAGCCCAACCCGTCGCAGCGGGGCGTTCGGTCGCGCTACCGGTACGAATCTCACGGCCTCCGCTTCGACGTCAAACGTCCCCTTGAGAAGATCGACGCATTTCGCGGCCGGATCAACGCAGCGGCGCGAAACGAGGAGGCGGGAACCGACTCAGGCGACGGAGATCCAGAGTGGCTGATCGGAGCGCGAGGGCGTCACCGGGGATCTTTGCATGGAGATATTTGGCGGGGAAACGCCGCCGATCTCGCGAGCCGCGGACACATCGCCGTCTATCCTGCGCCGGGATGGTGGAAAACTCGTCATGCGCTCGAACGATACGATCAAGCGGCGAGATACGCCTTGGTCGTCGGCATCCGAACTCCGGAAACCGAGGTCGATCTATATGCCGAAGTCGCGAACCGGATCGGCGCCCCGGTTGCGGTGGAGGCCTGAAGTGCTGTTCCGAATCGCAGATACGTTCACCGCCAGCCTTGCAAAGCTGACCGGCGAGGAGCAGAAAGCCGCCAAGATGACGGCCTTCGACTTGCAGATGAATCTCTCGTCGCCCGGACTGTCGCTTCACAAGCTCGACCGCGCGAAGGACAAGAATTTCTGGTCTGTCCGGTCAAGCCGCGACATCCGCCTGATCGTCCACAAGACCGCCTCGAGCCTGCTGCTCGCCTATGTCGCCCATCACGACGATGCCTATCGCTGGGCCGAGCGACGACGAATCGGTCGCCACCCCAAAACCGGCGCCGCACAGATCGTCGAAATTCGCGAGACCGTGCGCGAAACCGTAAGACCGAGCTACGGCGCGGAAGACCTGCCGGGCTCCTCGGCGAAGCCCGCGCTTTTCGCCGACACGCCCGAAGACGAGCTGCTCGGCTACGGCGTTCCCGCCGAGTGGCTGGAGGAAGTGAGGCGCGCAGACGAGGATAGCCTGCTCGATCTCGCCGAACGCCTGCCGGCGGAGGCGGCAGAAGCGTTGTTGCAGCTCGCGACCGGCGGCGCGCCCGATCGGCCGGCACCGGCGGCCGCGGACGAAGACCCGTTCGAACATCCGGACGCGCAGCGCCGCTTTCGCGTTATGGCGAACGTGGAAGAGCTGAAGCGCGCGCTCGAATACCCGTGGGAGAAATGGACCGTCTTCCTCCACCCGGCGCAGCGCCGGATCATCGAACGCGACTACGGCGGCGCTGTCCGCGTATCGGGATCCGCCGGAACGGGAAAGACGGTCGTAGCGCTTCATCGCGCCGTCCATCTCGCCCGCGCGCACCCGGATGCACGGACCCTTCTCGCGACATTCTCCGACGCTCTCGCGAACGCGTTGCGCACGAGGCTCCGACGCCTGATCCACAACCAGCCGAGCATCGCCGAGCGCCTTGAAGTTCACTCGATGCGCGGCATCGGATATCGCCTTTACGAGGCCAATTTCGGAACGCCCGTCTTCGCTTCCGACGAAGAGATCGGAGAACTGATCGACAGGGCGGCGGACCAAGCCGGGGAACGCAAGTTCAGCCGACGCTTCCTGCGTACGGAATGGAGCAAAGTGATCGATGCGTGGCAGATCGAGAGCTGGGAAGCTTATCGAGACGTTGCGCGGTTGGGGCGAAAAACGCGGCTGGCAGAGACGCAACGCGCCATCCTCTGGTCCATCTTTTCCAGGGTGCGCTCTACGCTCGATGAACGGGGACGGCTGACGGAGCCTGAACTGTTTCGCCGCCTTGAGCGGCATTTTGCGGAAGCGAGTCGTCCTCCGTTCGATTTTTGCGTCATCGACGAGGCGCAGGATATCGACGTGCCGGCGCTCCGCTTTTTCGCCGCCCTCGGCGAGAACCGGCCTGACTGCCTGTTCTTCGCCGGCGATCTCGGGCAACGAATCTTCCAGACGCCGTTCTCTTGGCGCGCGCTTGGCGTGGACGTGCGCGGTCGGTCTCTGACGCTCACCGTCAACTACCGGACTTCCCACCAGATCCGGCAGCAGGCGGATCGACTTCTGCCGGGCGAAATTTCCGATGTGGACGGCATTGCCGAGAGCCGGCGCGGCGCGGTCTCGGCGTTCAACGGACCGGAACCGGCCGTCGAGATCCACGAATCGGCGGATACGGAACGCGCCGCCGTCTCCGCGTGGCTCTCCGCCCTGCGGCAAGAGGGGTACGCCCCGCACGAGATCGGCGTCTTCGTCCGGTCCGAGGCCGAAATGGAACGCGCAGTCGAAGCTGTCCGATCTGCTGGAATGTCCTTCGCAAAATTGGGCGAACGCGCGGTCGCGACCGTGGACAGCGTCGCGGTCGGCGCCATGCATCTTGCCAAAGGGTTAGAGTTCCGCGCCGTGGCGGTCGCGGCGTGCGACGACGAAATCCTGCCGCTGCAATCCAGAATCGAGAGCGTCGCCGACGAAGCCGACCTTGAGGATACCTACGAGACCGAGCGGCATCTTCTCTATGTCGCTTGCACGCGCGCGCGCGACCGTCTCCTGGTCACCGGCGTGGAGCCAGCCTCCGAGTTTCTCGATGACCTGCGAACGGACCGATAGCTTGGTCAGTTGAACCGGAGTCCTGCCGGGTCCCGTCAGGCTCATTGCGTCGGCGTTCATCGCCGGTCAGCCGGATTTCTGTGCCGCCTCGCGGAATTGTTCGTTCGTCAAACTGGCCGGATACCGGTGAAAAAGAATGCGCATCGCCGGAGATTCCATGCACTCGGCGTTCGCGTGGATGTCCAGAACCTGCAAGGCTGGAACACGGCCCCTGCCGGCGACGCCGGAGGCCAGCGTGACTCACTGGACACCCGAACGGGCCGCCAGTGCCCGAGCGCGCGCTGGCGAACCGGCACGTGGCGGAAGAAATGCGTTCGACCTTCCGCCCTCGGGCCAATCGTCGTATCTTCGAAAGCCCGTCGGCCCGGTCAGGACTTGCGCCCGCCATGAAAGAAATTCCCGTTCGTTCCGGACTTGCGCTTCGGCTATGATCCGCGCTGTCCATATCGCTCCGGCTCTGCTTCTAGCGGTTTTGGCGGCCGTTTTCGGTGCCTATCTCTGGCAGATCGGTCCCGGCGGAAAGGACATTTCCCGCATCCCGTCGCCGATGATCGAAAAGCCGGCTCCGACCCTGGCGTTGCCGCCGATCGCCGGTCGCGAGCAGGGCCTCGAGACCGCGGATTTGATGGGCCGGGTATCGCTGGTGAATTTCTGGGCGTCGTGGTGCCCGCCATGCCGCGTCGAACACCCCGTGCTGATGACCCTCGCCGAAGAAGGCGTGCCGGTGATGGGCGTCAACGTGAAGGACAAGCCGGCGGACGCTCTGGCGTTCCTCGACGAGCTCGGAAACCCTTATTCGCGGATCGGCGCCGATGCGAACGGGCGCGCGGCCATCGACTGGGGCGTTTCCGGATACCCCGAGACTTTCGTCGTCGACGCAGAAGGACGCATTCGCCATCGGCACGTCGGACCGATCAATCCCGGCGAGCTCGACCGGATCATCCGTCCGGCTCTCGCCAGGGCGGGCGACCCATGAGGGCGTTCTTCTTCTTCGCGCCGCTGGTCGCCTTCCTTTTTTCGGCGCTTCCCGTCCCTGCCCTGGAGCCGGACGAAATCCTCCAGAACCCTGCGCTGGAAGCCCGAGCGCGGGAAATCGGTCGTTCGCTGAGATGCCTGGTGTGCCAGAATCAGTCGATCGACGATTCCGACGCGCCCCTCGCCCGCGACCTGCGCCTGCTGGTGCGCGATCGCCTCGAAGCGGGCGACGGCGACGACCAGGTCGTCGACTACATCGTCGCGCGTTACGGAGAGTTCGTGCTGTTGCGACCGCCGTTCAAGCCGGCGACCTTCGCGTTGTGGATCGGGCCATGGGCGCTGCTGGCCGTCGGCGTCGCCGCGATCGCGATCCGGTGCCGCCGCGTCCGGGAGGAGGCGGAGCCGCTTTCGGAACAGGAGAAACGCCGGCTGGAGGCCATGCTCGCGACGCCGAAGGAATGACGCTCTTGCTGGTCGTCCTGACGCTCATGGCCGCCGGCGCCGGCGCGCTGGTGGCCCTGCCTTTGCTGCGCGGCGGCCGGGCGCCGCCGTCCCGCGAGAGCCATGAACTGGAGGTTCATCGCGACCGGCTGCGGGAAGTCGATCGCGATCTCGAGTCGGGGATGATCTCGCAGGAACATGCCGAAGCGGCGAAGGCCGAAATCGGGCGCCGCATTCTCGCCCTCGACGGCGACCGCTCCGAAACCGGCGACCGCCGGCCAGTCGGAAGGGCCCCGCTGGCGGCCGCCGCCGCGGCGGTGGGCGTGCCCGCGATCGCCGCCGCCGTTTATCTGGTTCACGGCGATCCGGACCTGCCGGCCCGTCCTGCCGGGCCGGAGACGGTCGCCGCCGAAGCGAACCGACCGTCGAAGGATCGGGTCTCGGCGCTTGCCTCCGAACTGGCCGAAAACCCTTACGATCTGTCGCGCTGGCGGGCGCTGGGCGAGATCCTGACGCAGTTCGGTCGCCACGAGAAGGCCGCCGACGCCTATGCGCAAGCCGCGAAAATCGCGCCGTCCAGCGCCGAATTCTTCTCGCTCCGCGGCGAAGCCTTGACCCGGGCAGCCGACGGCCAGGTGACGCCGCAGGCCGCCTCCGCTTTCGACGAAGCTCTGCGCCGCGACGCCGGCGATCCTCGCGCCCGTTACTATCTCGGCGTCGCGGACCGGCAGGGCGGACGCCTGAAAAAGGCGTTGGACCGTTGGCTGGCGCTGGAAGCAGATTTGCCGCCCGACTCTCCGCTGCTCGGGTTCCTGCGCCCGCGAATCTCGGCCTTGGCGGCCGAGGCCGGCGTCGGCGACGACGCGCTCGAAAGGATGAAAGGCCGGTCGAAGGCCGGACCGGGGCCGACCCGGGAGGATATCGAAGCGGCCCGGCAACTTTCCGCCGAAGAGCGCATGGCGATGATCCGCTCGATGGTCGACGGGCTCGCCGCCCGGCTCGAAGACGCTCCCGACGATGCGGCCGGCTGGGAACGGCTGGCGCGCGCCTATGCCGTATTGGCCGAAAGGAAAAAGGCGAAAGCGGCGTACGCCAAGGCGTCGGCCTTGCGGCCGGACGACGTCGGCCTGCTGATGGCGTGGGCCGACAGCATCGCCGCGGAAGCAGAGCCGAGACCGCCGAGTCGCGACGAGCTCGCTCCCGTGGTCGAGAAAATTCTCGCCCTGGACGCCCGAAATCGCCGCGGCCTCTGGCTGGCCGGCGCGCTCGCCCTCTCGACGGGCGACGAACAAGCCGCGGTCAGGCACTGGAGCGCATTGCTCGACCTGCTCGACCCGGGCGGTCAACCGTACGCCGATCTCCAACGGCGGATCGATGTGCTGAAGGCCAAGAAACGACTCGACGACGAGCCGGCGAACTTCGACGAACGGATGGGCGGCGCAGGGCAGTAGCGACGAGCGGCGAACCGGGCAGGCGCGTCCGACCCGTGCGGTCGTTCGGACGAACGCCGGCTTTCGCCGGGCGCGCGGATTCGCGCCGGACGATTCCTACGGCCCCCGCTCGTCGAAATTCTCGTCGTCGGCGTCCCCGCCAAAGAAATCGCCCTGCGCCCCAGCAAGGACGCTCCACGTCCCCTCGCGTTTCAGGTCCGTCCCGTCGTTTTTCCGGGCTTCGTCCGCCGGGATCTCCTCAAGATGCCGAAATAGACGTAGAGCCCCGCCAAAACCACGGTCGCTGCGATGCCGACGTTGCCGTAAAGGGGGCGGACCTGAAGCCCGAGAAACAGGCTGAACAAGAATGCAAGGCAAAGACCGGCAAGCGCAGCCAAGTGAAGCAGTATCTTCAGCGCCCTCCAGCCCCACATGGCCGTTCCCTTCTCGATCTACGGTCTCGCAACCGACACACGGGCCGGACCGTCGAGACCGCGGAATTTATACCCTGATTCCCGCCCTTCCGGGACTCTCGCCTATCCGCCGCGCCGTCCGCGAACGGAGACGGCGAGGCGTCTTGCCGGCAATGTTCCCGTCCGGTCCCGAACTCCGCCCGCCTTCCGGAGCGTTGCCCGCCTCGCCCGGCGGCCACTCCGCCATCTCTCCCGGAAACGCCGCCGCGTGCTATGATGGAGTTCGGCAATCCCGTGGAGTTTCGCAATGACGCCGTTCTGGCGCACGCCGTTTTATGTCCTGTTCGCCGCAACGGCGCTCCTCCTGATCGCGAACGGCTCGCGCCAGAATTTCGGCCTGTTCCTGGTGCCGCTCAGCCAGGATCTGGGCTGGGGACGCAGCGAATTCTCGTTCGCCATCGCCATACAGAACTTCACCATGGGCGCCGCCGCTCCCTTCGTGGCCGCTCTCGGCGACCGGCTGGGTCCGATTCGCATAATCGCGCTGTCCGGCGCCCTCTACGCCGTCGGCGTCGCGCTGATATCGGTCTCCACGTCGCCCGAGGCGATGACGCTGTCGGCAGGCCTTATCGTGGGCCTCGGGGCTTCGGGCATCGGCTTCACCCTGCCGCTCGCCCTTGTCGGGCGGGTCGCGTCCGACAAGAGGCGAAGCCTGTGGCTCGGCATCGTCACCGCCGGCGGCTCCGCCGGACAATTCGTTTTCGCGCCGACCAACGCCGGACTGATAAGCGCTTTCGGCTGGTCCGACGGAATCGTCGTGCTCGGAATCATCGTCGCGGTATGCGTCCCGCTGACGCTGTCGATGCAGGCCGGCAGCGCGGCCACTCTCGCAAGGCCGGATCACCAGAGTCTGTCGTCGGCTCTTCGCGAAGCCAGCCAGCATCGCGGCTACCTTCTTCTGGTCGCCGGGTTCTTCGTCTGCGGCTTCCAGATCCAGTTCGTCGGCACTCACCTGCCGGGCTTTCTCGAAGACGCGGGCGCCAATCCCTGGCTCGCCGCCTGGGCCCTCGGGGCGATCGGGCTGTTCAACATCTTCGGAACGATCGCCGCCGGCTGGATGGGATCGCGGTGGCGGATGAAGAACCTGCTGAGCCTCCTGTACCTCTCCCGCGGCATATTGTTCCTCGTATTCATCATGCTGCCCGTCAACGAGATCACGGTTCTCGGATTCGCCTCCATCTTCGGATTGCTGTGGCTGTCGACGGCGCCGCTCACCATGGGCATCGTCGCCAAGGTATTCGGCCCCCGTTACATGGCCACGCTCTTCGCGATCGTATTCTTCAGCCACCAGGTCGGCAGTTTCATGGGCATCTATCTCGGCGGCTACTTTTACGATCTCTATGGCACCTACGACGCAGGATGGTGGCTCGCGATCGCTCTCGGCGGCATCGCCGCTCTGATTCACTGGAGCATCGACGACACTCCCGTGGAACGCTGGAGCCGGGAACAGGAGGCGGCGGCCGGAAAGGCGCGGCCGTAACGGCATCCTCCAGCAGCATCGTTCAGTGACCTTCTTCTGCGCAGAGACGCACCGTCAGCCCAGACCGGATCGGCCCGCCTGTTCTTCCGCGCGTTCCGGACGGCGTGACCGCTTACGGCCGCGCGCCCAGTACGTTCCGACCGGCGCGTGGAAGCGCCCTGCCCCGCAGACGGAAGCCCAGACTGAAGCCCATAACGAAAAAGAGCCTATTCTCGCTCTGCACGGGGAGCGGCCGTGACAGCGGCATCCCGCCGACTCGGCCCCGGTTCTCCGGACGGGCGTTACGCCCGGTTGCGCCTCGCCGTATCGATGCTTTTGGGAACGATCGGCAGCGTCGGATTCTGGGCCGTGGTCGTCGTCCTGCCGGCGGTCCAGAACGAGTTCGGCGTCGAGCGATCAAGCGCCTCGCTTCCCTATACGTTGACAATGGCCGGCTTCGCCTTCGGCAATCTCATCATCGGCCGCTACGTCGACCGCCTTGGAATCGTTCTTCCGCTGATAGTCACCGCTTTCGCCCTGGCCGCAGGTTTCATTTTGGCGGCGATGGCGGATTCCATCTGGCAGTTCGCGCTGATTCAGGGAATCCTTATCGGGATCGGAACGGCCGGAACGTTCGGACCGCTGATCGCCGACGTCTCGCACTGGTTCCGCAAGCGCCGCGGGATCGCAGTCGCCCTGACCGCCTGCGGGAACTATTTCGGGGGCGTCGTCTGGCCCCTGTTCATCCGGTTCGTTCTCGACTTCGCGGACTGGCGGGCGGCCTACGTCGCCATCGGCATCATCTGTCTCGCCATGGTGCCGCTCGCCCTCCTTCTTCGCAGGCGTCCGCCGCTGGAGGATCACGCAGCCGCCGGAGGCGGCGGCCTTTCGGGCCTGAAGACGGTCGCGCTTTCCCAGCGGAGCCTGATCGTTCTGCTCGCCATCGCGGGCATCGGCTGTTGCGTCGCGATGTCGATGCCGCAGGTGCATATCGTCGCCTATTGCGGAGACCTCGGTTACGGCGTCGCCCGCGGCGCGGAGATGCTGTCGCTGATGCTGGCGGGCGGCGCCGTCAGCAGAATCGTCTCGGGCCTTCTGGCCGACCGGATCGGCGGCGCGAGGACCCTGCTTCTCGGATCGGCGATGCAGTGCGTCGCACTGTTTCTGTACCTTCCGTTCGACGGCCTTACCTCGCTCTACGTCGTCTCGCTGGCGTTCGGCCTCGCGCAGGGCGGGATCGTTCCGAGCTACGCGATCATCGTCCGCGAATACATGCCAGCGCGAGTCGCCGGCGAGCGCGTCGGAATCCTCATCATGGCGACCATCGTCGGCATGGCGCTCGGCGGCTGGGTATCGGGCTGGATCTACGATCTCACGGCTTCGTACCAGGCAGCGTTCATTAACGGCATCGCCTGGAACTTTCTGAACATCGGGCTTGTGACGCTGCTTCTGCTGCGCACCGGCGGCCGGCAACCGCGCCTTGCATGATTGCGCCTTTGCCGGAAGACTGCCGACGATTCGAGACGAGGCGGCGCGAAGCCGACCGGACAGGGAGAGGACGGATGAGCGAAACGGCGCGAAAACTGAAACTGACGCATGAAGGCGCGCTCAAGGCGCTCCACGCGGGGATCGCGAAGGCCGCCGCAATGGGGCAGCCGCAGTGCATCTCGGTAGTCGACGAGGGCGGCCACCTGCTCGCGTTCGCACGCATGGACGGCGCGTTCCACATGTCCATGCAGACCTCGCTGAGAAAGGCGCGCACGGCCGCCTGCTACGGAGCGCCGACCGGCGGAATCGCCGAAGGCATCGACATGAAGCTCGCGGTCGGCACCGACGGCGAGCGCATCAACCTGCCCGGCGGGCTGCCCATCGTCGTCGACGGCGATTGCATCGGGGGAGTCGGCGTGGGATCCGGCACCGGCGAGCAGGACCTCGAGGTGGCCACCGCCGCCATCGCCGCGATTACGGGATCCCGATCCTTTTAGCCGTTCGGCGGCGGCGTCTTCGGGTTTGATGCGCGACGCTCCGGAAACGGGACGCCGCGCTCTCCGACGCGCCCGTCGACGCGCTTCGTCAGGAGAACTTGGACCTGGAGGCGGGCGAATCGCCCGACGACAAGACCGGCGATGGCAACGTTGTCGCGCGCGGCGGCGAGGTTGCTCACCGCCCTACCCCGCGACCTGGACAATCTTCGGGTCATTTCCGACAGGAAGCCAAGCGCCCATCTCGCCGACCTGCAGCGCTCCCGGCGACGCAGCGCGCCGGTTCGGGCGACATCCGCGTCCACGGCTTGCGGCACAGCTTGGTTTCGCGAGCGCAGGCTCTTGGCAAGAGCCTGCCGACGATCGAAAAGTTGCTCGGGCCACGCAGGTTCGGACGGCGGCGCGATACGCTCACTTGGCGTGCGCTTATGTCAGGGCGTTCGCCGCCGCCGCCCCAGCGCCCTGACTCACCGGCCAACCCATCCCGAGTTGATAGCGGGCCCTTTTCGAGGCCACAGTGGAAAACCGTTCCGGCGCGGAAAAGGAATGGGAGCGTCGGCTTGCGAGCGGACGTCCCGGAAACAATCCTTCTGCGAACTCGGAGAAGGGAAAGACGCGGAACGCAACGCTGTCCGGCGAAGATCGATTCCGGCCGCTATGGGGGATTGCGACGGAAAAGGCGCCTCAGATGCGCATGCATACCGCCAGGTTCGGCGATAGCGCCGGTGTCCGCATAGCCTGACCACGGTCTGGAGTTTCTCGCGACCAACAGATACGCTGGCAGAATCCGGCGCTCTCGGGCGATTCTCGCCAGAATCCCTCCATCGCCAAAGCTCGTGTAACTGCCGCCGAAACCATGGTCCTGGATAACCGCCAGGAACGGCGGCGGCGTACCGTCCTCTTGGCAATAGAGGGCATCGTAGCTGGCGACGCCGTCGCCGCCGACGAACAGGATCGCGAGGCGCTCCGGCCCGTGGTCGTCGCCGAAGCCCTCCTGCCGGTCGAATGCAACGAACCATGCGAACGGAACTGCAAAGCTATCCTTGAAACGGGTGGAGCGCTGCGCCTCTTCCGGGGAAACGTGCGGCGTCCACCCGCCCGGCCGCAACCTGTCCTCCGTCAGCTGTTCCTGATGGACGACCGCATAGCCGCGAAGGCCCCTCTCCGGGTTGCGCAGGGTTTCGGCGAGCGTTTCCCGTTCCACACTCTGGTCGACATAGAGGAACGCGTGCGCGGCGTGGGCCAACGCGCAGAGCTTCACTGGCTGGCCATCGTCTCCGCTACCCGGATAATAGACGGTACGGCAGGCGAAGAATTTCTCGCGATCGAAGCGCGGCGGGCTGGCGGCCAACCATTCGGGGAACGGTTCCGGATCGTTCCGCAGGATATCGACGATGCCGGGCATGATGCTCTCCATTCTGCGTCATTGTTGGCAACGCGTGAATGACGCACTCAGGCGCTGACGACAGGCGAACGAACCAGCGGACAGCGCGACCATGAGCATCGCCTGCAACGCATGATCGCGCAACGCCCCGCCTGTTCAAGCCTGAAGCGCGACGCGCCGGAACGCCGCGCTCTCCGACCCGCCCGTCGACCTGGAGCCGTCGACTCGCCGCTCGAGCGAAAACGGCGCCGCCGAAGGCCGCTCGCGCCGTCCCCCAGGGCGATTGCGCACGCTCCGCGTTTTCTGTAACCTGTCTTCGAGGCTGCGGTGGAAAACCGTTCCGGCGCGGAAGAGGAAGGGGTGCAGGCTTTCGAGCGGGCGTCCCGAAAAAATAATCCTCTCCGCGCGCTCGGCGAAGGGAGATGCGCGGAGGCGCGGCGACACCGCACGGCGCCCTCGGACGATCCGGGGCAACGAAACAAACGATAAGATTGGGACAACGGGCATGAATGAAACATCGATGCTGCAGGACGATGAATTCGTCGAAGACGACCACAAGGCCGCGCACAATGTCCCCGGAGAGCGAAGCTGCCTCTCCTGCGGCGAAAAGTTCATGAGCGAGGGCTGGCACAACCGCCTCTGCCTGAGATGCCGGAAGCGCAGCGCGCCCGACTACTTCTGACCCGCCCCGAGAACCGGACGCGCCGCGAGCGCGTTCCCCAGCACGGAGATGCCCGCATGGCGTTGATCCCGACGGGCGCCGACGCGCCCGATTTCGCTCTTCCGAATCAGGACGGAACGACGGTGAAGAAGGACGATTTCACCGGCCGTTACGTTCTGCTCTGGTGGTATCCAAAGGCCGACACGCCCGGATGAACCATCGAAGGCAAAGGATTCCGTGACAGAATCCAGGACTTCGAAACGCGCAACGCCTCCGTCGTCGGCGTCAGCTACGACAGCCCGGCGAGCAACAAGGCGTTCCGAGAGAAATTCTCCTTCCCTTTCGATTTGCTGAGCGACGAGGACGGGTCCGTTTCCGTGGCCTGCGGCGTGTCCGCGCCGGACAGTCCGCGCGCGCCGCGCAAATCGATCCTTATCGGACCGGACGGCCGCGTCGCCGCGGCTTACGAGCAGGTGAAACCCGCGGACCATCCGGCGCAGGTGCTCGCGGACCTCGACCGGTTGGCGTAGTCCGGCCGCCGCTCGCTTCAGAGCGTTATGCTGGGATTGCGGAGATTCCGGTCGCAGTCGATGAGGTTGACCTGCTTGACGAGGATTTCCCAGGAATCCGCCCGTCGGCGCAGACGGTGCGCATACCATCCCGCCCACGTGCGGTAATCGCCGTCCTGGAATTCCGAAGTCAGGAAATTCGACCGCGCCATCACGATGTCGGCATCGCGGGTAAGGTACGCGGCGACGTTGGAAACGATCCGGCTGGTGCGGGACGCGGGCTGCTGCGACCAGGCGTACTCGCTGCGAAGCCGGTAGATCCGGTCCTCCAGACGGCGCCGGTCGTCGAAGGCGACGGCGACTTCCTTTCGCGGGTCGCCGCCGCCGGGGGAAGCCGGCACCCAGTAGAGGCACTCGTCGGCGTAGAGGGCGAGCCAGTCCTCGTGGCGGGCTTCGTCGAGCAGGCGGGCTTCCTTCTCGAGGAGCCGCCGGCAGGAATCGCGAAGCCCGGAATCGGACGCCTCGGCGTCGTCGGTCGCCCACCCGGTAAAGTTCGCGATCAGATCGCGATAGAATTCGGCGCTCACGTAGTGGGAGCTTTCGGACGGGGAACGCGCCTTCACCGACCCTCTCCGGAAACGGAACGCGGCGCGGCGACCGACGGACGGAAATTCATGGCTCCCGCATGATCCGGATATCCGGCTCGGACGTCATCAGGTCGCGGTAGTGCCTGAAGTACTCGCGCAGAAAGACCTCGTCTGTGGCGGGACCCCGAATGGAGCCGTCCGGCTGAACGGCGTAGCGCTCAGGAAGGCCGAGACCGCGATGCGTGTAGACCCATTCGTCCTCCTCGGCGGCGAGCCCCTCCTGGATCTGTTCGAAATTCATCAGGTCGTCGACCTCCCCGAAATTCGGGAAGCCTTCCTGGGTGCGCATCCGGACGGCGTTGATGTCGTCGACCGCGCCGTCGAGCGCGCCGTCGTCGTCGACGACCGCGGTTCCCCACCACGTCGTGTCGGTTTCGGCGACCGACAGCGGCTGCACGACCTGGACGTGGTTGCCGAGGATGTGGAGATTCGGGAATACGTTGATGTTGACGGGTTCGGAGGAGGCGAGGTCGAGAAACTCGTCGGCGCGCTCGGGATGCTCCCGCCGCAGCTTGTCCTCGAAATGCTCCATCCCCGGATGCGCGCTTTCGATTTCCCAGAGCGCGCCCGGGCGGCCGCGCTCGACGTTGCCGCGCTTGTCCTTGAAGTGATGGCCGTTGGCGTAGGCGTATACGTACATCGGCCGCGTATCGGGCGACTCCCTGTAGAACGCCATGCCCTTGCCCTCCGACATGCGGTTTTCCATCGCGAGCAGCGAGCGATGCGAAAACAGAACGTGGTAGCCGTCGGCCGAATTGTCGTAGACCAGTTTCCAGTTGCCGTGCAGCTTCAGGCGATTGGCGTTGCACAACGCAACCCTGCCTCCGGGATGGCGGTCGAGCCACTCCTCCAGCGGGCGCGCGACCGGACCGAGATAGTCCGGCAGCGGCGGAGCCGAAACGTTCAGCGTCCCGAAAATGAAGCCGCGGAACGATTCGACCCGCGGAACCTGCGCGAGATTGAACCTGGAATCGTCGACGCCGTCGGCATACCCCTCCGGCCACGGGACGCCGCCGAGCTTTCCGGAGTTGCGGAAGGTCCAGCCGTGATACGGGCACTGGAACGCCTTCGCGGAACCGGAGTCGCGGCGGCACACGGTCGAGCCGCGATGCGTGCAGCGGTTGTAGAGCGCCCGTATGCGCCCCTCCGAATCGCGCACCAGGATCAGCGGGCGAAGCCCCAGCCGGGTGCGCGCGAAGTCGTCGTTGCGGGGAATCTGGCTCTCGTGGCCGAGATACACCCAGACGCCGCCGAAGACCTTGGTCATCTCCGCGCGGAAGATCGCGTCCTCGGTGTAGATCCGGCGATGCACGCGATCCTCCCGGATCAGGTCTCCGAAATCGTTCGGGCGAATCGCCGTTCCGTCCATGCCCCGTCTCCCGCAGTCAGAAGAAGTCGTAATACTCGTTCTGCTCCCATGGGGTCACGTCGCCGCCATCGTCCCCGTTATCCTCGCACCATCGCCGGAAACGATCCAGTTCGGCGCGTTTGAGCCGAAGATAGTAATCGAGAAACCTGGCGCCGAAAGCTTCGCGAAACAGGGCGCTGGCCTCGAGCGCTTCGAGCGCGTCGCCGAGCGTCGCGGGCAACCGCGGCCGGTCGGCCTCGTAAGGGGCGTCGTCCGGCGGTTGCAGGTCGAGGTTCCGCTCCATCCCGTCGAGTCCGGCGGCGATCTGGGAAGCGACGAACAGATACGGGTTGGCGGCCGGCTCGCCCGCGCGGTTCTCCACCCGCGACGCCGGGTCCGCCGGGTCCGAGATCACGCGCATCAGCGCGCCTCGATGGTCGCACGCCCAGGCGGCCCTGTCGGGGGCGAGGGAATTCGGGCGGAACCTCCGGTACCCGTTGACCGTGGGCGACGCGAAGACCGTCGCGGGAATCGCGTGCTCGAGCAATCCGGCGAGAAACGCCCGGCCGGTCGGCGACAGGACTTCGCCGGCCGCGGGCGTGAAACGGTTCCCTTCCTCCCCTGCGATCGACTGGTGAAGATGCCAGCCGCTCGGAAAGTGGCGCGCGAGGCGCGGCTGGCACATGAACGTCGCGAAACGCCCGAGGCGGCGGCAGACCTGACGGGTGGCGGTGCGGAACAGCACGTAGTTGTCCGCTGCGCGCAGCGCCTCGACCGCCTCGAAGGTGGTTTCCACCTGTCCCGGCCCGTATTCGTTCTCCAGAGAGCGGAAGCCCAGATCGAGACCCTCGTAGGCCCGCGCCAGTTCGTCGAGAACGGGTTGCATGAGGTCGAGGTTGGTCTCGCCGTGATAGGAGTAGCCCGGCTCGACCGGCGCGGTCTCGATCGGAACGCCGCGCTCTCCGGGACTGTTGACGTTTTCGGCCGCGAGCCGCTCCTGAACCGTCTCCGCGAGGTACCATTCGACCTCCAGGCCGACGACGTGCGTCAGGCCCTTTTCGGCCAGCAGCCTCGCCTGGCGGCGCAGAAGATGGCGGGAAGAGAAGCTGAACGGCCGACCGTCGCGGAAGTATTCGTCGCAAAGGATCCAGCCGACGCCGGGAGCCCAGGGCAGGCTTCGAAACGTATCGGGATCCGGCACGACGACGAGGTTGGGAGATCCCGTCATCTCGTCGAGATCCATGCCGCCGCCGGGCGAGAAAGACGCGAAGACCCGCCCGCCGGAGGCGTCGAGCGTCGAGGTCGCGACGTTGATGTTGTAGCCGTCCGCGAGCGCGGCGCGGAAGGAAGGCGGCGACAGCGATTTCGCTCGCGCGGCGCCGTGCGGGTCGGCCCAGGCGAGGCGGATCATCCGCAGGCCGGCGGCCTCCTTCGCGACCTCGGCGGCGCGCCGCTCCTGCTCCTCCGTGCGGAGGCCGTGCCTCCTCGCGAAGTCCTTCACGGCGACGGCGGCGCCTCGGCGCCCCGGCCCGCCGCCATGAGCGCGAAGGCGTAACAGAGCGCGACCTCGTTCAACCTGTCGAATCTTCCCGACGCCCCGGCGTGACCGGCGTCCATGTTCACGTGCAGCAGGATCGCGCTGCCCGCGGTGTCGTGGTGCCGCAATCCGGCGATCCATTTCGCGGGTTCCCAGTAGGTGACCCGCGGATCCGCGAGCCCGCCGGTCGCGAGAACGCGCGGATACGCCTGGTCGCGGAGATTGGTGTAGGGGCAGTATTCCGCCATGCCGGCGAACGCCTCGGGATCGCGGATCGGATCGCCCCATTCCACCCATTCGGGCGGGGTGAGCGGCAGGGTTTCGTCCGACATCGTGTTGATCACGTCGACGAACGGCACCTGGCCGATCACCGCGCGGAACAGGTCGGGCCGCATGTTCGCCGCCGCTCCCATCAGCATGCCGCCGGCGCTCGCGCCGTGGGCGACGATGCAATCCGCCGGAAGGCGCTCGCGCAGATATTCCGCGGCCGAGATGAAGTCGCGGAACGTGTTCCGCTTGTTTTTCATCTTGCCGTCCAGATACCAGCGATAGCCGCATTCGGTTCCGCCGCGCACGTGCGCGATCGCGTAGGCGAAACCGCGATCGACGAGACTGAAGACGTTCGGCGAGAACGCCGCCGGGACGGCGTGGCCGTAGGCGCCGTATCCGTAGAGCAGCAGCGGACCCGCGGCGTTCCGCGCGTGCAGCACTGTGATCGGAATCGGCGCGCCGTCGTGGCCGGGAGCGTGAAGGCGGCGGCAGACGTAGCGGGACGGATCGTGCCCGGAAGGAATTTCCTGTTCCTTGCGAAGCGTGAGGCGGCGCGCCGCCATGTCGTAGTCGTAGACGCGCTGCGGCGTGACGGGCGAACTGAACGCGACGCGCAGAACCGGCGTGGCGTATTCGTATCCGGGAACGAGGGACAGGGCGTAGGCTTCCTCGTCGAACGCGACGGCGTGCTCGGCGCCGTCCGCGAGGGCGCGGACGACGATTCGCGGCAAAGCGTCCTCGCGCTCGATGCGAACGAGGAAGTCCGCGAAAACCATCATGCCGAGCACGAGCCGCCCCTCCCGGTGCGGCACGACCTCCCGCCAGTTTTCCGGCGAGGGATCGGCGACCGGCGCCTCGACGATCCTGAAATCGATCGCGCCGCCCGCGTTGGTGCGGATGAAAAAACGGTCGCCGTGGTCGCCGAACTCGCAGGTCACGCCGGTCCGCCGGGCGAAGGCGACGCGGACCGGACCTTCGGGGTCGTCGGCGTCGATCAGCCGGACTTCGGAAGTGTCGGCGTGGTCGCGGGCTTCGATGACGATGAAACGCCCGCTCTCCGTCCTGCCGAGGGAGAGAAAGAAACCCGGATCGGTTTCCTCGTACGCGACGGCGTCGCCGGAGCGTCCGACGCGGTGGCGCATCACTCGATGGGGCCGGTGATTCTCGTCCAGAACCGTATAGAACAACGTCGCGCCGTCGTTCGCCCAGGCGACGTCTCCCTGCGCATCCTCCAGCCGGTCGTCGAGGTCGGCGCCGGTCGCGGGATCCCGGAACCGGACGGTGCAGTATTCGGAGCCGTCGAGATCGACCGCGTAGGCGAACAGGCGGTGGTCGGGCGCATGGGCCGCGCCCCGGATCGCGAAGAAGCTCCGCCCTTCCGCCTCCCGGTCGCCGTCGACCAGCACCTCCTCCCGAGGACAGGGTTCGCCGGCATCGCCGGAGTCTCTCGGCCGCCGGCACAGGAGCGGATACTGCCCTCCTTCGACGAACCGCCGGTAATACGCCCACTCGCCGTCCGGCGCCGGCACCGTCGAGTCGTCTTCCTTGATTCGCGCCCTGAGTTCGGCGACCAGTTCCTCGCGCAACGCCGCGACCGGCGCGAGCGTCCGTTCGGTGTAGGCGTTCTCGGCCTCGAGATGGGCTCGGATTTCCGGATCGAGTGTTCGAGGCTCGCGCATGACGCGCTGCCAGTCGGGATCGCGCAACCAGGCGTAGGGATCCTCGATGCGGCGCCCGTGGCGTTCGAAGACCTCCGGCCGGCGGGAGGCGCGAGGCGGAGAAACGCCGCCGCGCGACGGTTCTTCCGCGGAACGGTGCCGAACGATGACTTACCTCGCGAACAAGGTTGGTGGAGCCGAGGGGAGTCGAACCCCTGACCTCAGCATTGCGAACGCTGCGCTCTCCCAACTGAGCTACGGCCCCACGGAACCCTCGGGCGTCCGGCCTTCGGGCAGCCTGATAATGGCGATCCCCGTCGCGTCTGTCAAGTCGAGGTCCGCGGCCGCCGTCCGGCGACGCCGCGGCAGCGTTTTTCGGCGCCCGCCCGCCGGGCCGGACGGCGACCCGGCAAGGAGGCCGGCGGAAGCGCGGATTCGGTTGCGACAACCCTTCCGTCCGGTTAGGCTTGCCGCCGAACGAATGGCGCGGTCCGCGATGAATGCTCTCTTCAATCTGATCGCCAATGTGATCGATCTCTACGTCTGGGTTCTGATACTCGCCGTTGTCGCGAGCTGGCTGATCTCGTTCAACGTGATCAACACGACGAACCGCGTCGTCTACGTCGTCGTCGATTTCCTGTACCGCGCCACCGAACCCGCGCTTCGACCGATACGCCGGTTTCTGCCCAACCTGGGCGGGCTGGACATTTCTCCGGTCGTCCTGATCCTGCTGCTGATCTTCGTCCAGGATTTGCTGCGGGATCTCGCGTATGGCTGACGGCCCTCGCCGCCGGTCGGCGGCGGCGCGCAGGGCGCCCGGAGCGGCCGCCGCGGTCGAAGACCGCCCGGTCCGTCCGCCAACCTCCCCGCGGCGCGCGGAAAGCGGCCGAGACGGACGGCGATGAGCCGCGCGCAGATCATAGACGGCAAAGCCTTCGCCGCGGGCCTGCGGGCTCGGGTCGCCGAAGCGGCGGGTCGCGTCAAAAGGAAGCACGGCGTCGCGCCGGGGCTGGCCGCGGTGCTGGTCGGCGAGGATCCCGCGAGTCGAATTTACGTGCGCAACAAGAACAGGCTTACGGCCGAGGCGGGAATGAACAGCTTCGGACGGACGCTTCCGGCGGAAACGTCCCAGTCCGAACTTCTCGCCGTCGTCGAGAGCCTCAATGCCGACGCCTCCGTGCACGGCATCCTGGTTCAGCTTCCGCTGCCGCCGCAGATCGATCCCAACGCGGTGATCGACGCGATCGACCCGGACAAGGACGTCGACGGCTTCCACCTTCGCAACGCCGGGCTTCTCGCGACCGGCCGAAAGGGCCTCGCGCCCTGCACCCCCCTGGGGTGCATGATGCTGCTGCAGCATAGGCTCGGCGATCTGGAGGGGCGCCATGCGGTTGTCGTCGGACGCTCCAACATCGTGGGCAAGCCCCTTGCGCAGCTGCTGCTCGCGGCCAATTGCACCGTAACGGTGGCGCACTCGCGAACCCGCGATCTTCCCGCCGTCTGCCGCGGCGCCGACATCCTGGTCGCGGCCGTCGGACGCGCGGGCATGATCCGGGGCGACTGGATCAAACCGGGCGCGACGGTCATCGACGTGGGCATCAACCGAACCGGGGAGGACCGGACCCTGACGGGAGACGTCGACTTCGCCGAGGCGGTCGAAGTCGCGGGCGCGATCACGCCCGTTCCGGGCGGGGTCGGCCCCATGACCATCGCCTGCCTGCTGCGAAACGCCCTGATCGCCGCTTGCAGGCAATGCGGCGTCGAGGCCCCCGGGATCTGACGAGCCGGGCCTCGCGGCGGCCGCCGCCGCGCTACCGCGCGCTTCGGCGCGCCTCGCGCCGGGCGATGTAATAGCCGGCGACGAAAACGATCACGGCGCCCGCCCAGGTCCAGCCGTCGACGGTCTCCGCGAACAGGAGGAAACCGAACGCGGCGCCGAAGGGCAGGCGGAGGAAGTCGAACGGCATCACGGCGCTGGCGTCGGCGGCCGCGAACGCGCGCGCCTGGCATACGTGGGCGGCCCAGCCCGAAACCGCCATCAGAAACAGCGGCAACAGGTCTTCCGGCCCCGGCGTCACCCAGACGAACGCCGTCGGAATCGCGGTCAGCGGCACCATCAACGCGTTCATCCAGAAGACGGTGACGACCGCCGAATCGGTGCGCGTCAGGATCTTGATGCTGGACCAGGCGCCAGCGTAGAGCGCCGACGAAAGAACCGCGAGCGCGACCGGCGCGCCGATCTCCGCGAAGCCCGGACGAATGATCACGAGCGCGCCGCAGAAACCGACGCCCGTGGCGATCCAGCGATGCGGCCCGACGGATTCGCGCAGCGCCGCCGCGGCGGCGATGGTGGTGAACAACGGGATCAGGAACGTCAGCGCGATCGCGTCGGCAACGGCCATCTCCTCCAGGGCGTAGTAGAGCGTCGCCATGGCGGAAAGGGCGAACAACGTGCGCAGGGCGTGAAGCGGCATCCGGGAGGTTCGCAGGGCGTCGAATCCGGATCTCGCGACCAGCGGGCCGACCATGAACAGCCCGACCAGCGCCCTGACGAACACGATTTCGATGGCGTCGAACTTGCCGTCCATGTAGCGGACGCTGGTCATCATGACGGCGAAGCTGGCGGCCGCCATCACCGCCCAGACGGCGCCGACGACGAACGGCGGACGGGCCGGCTCGCCGCCGGAAGGCGCCGCGTCGCCTCGCGGCCTCCGGCCGGAACGCCGCCCTGTCCGCCTCCCGTTCTTCACTGCGCGTTCATGAGCCTCAGCCGCAGGGCGTTGAGCTTGATGAATCCTTCCGCGTCCCGTTGATCGTATACGGTGTCCGCCTCGAAGGTGACGTGCCTTTGAGAGTAGAGGCTGACCGGCGACTTGCGCCCGACCACGCTGACCGATCCCTTGAACAGCTTGAGGCGCACCGTGCCGGTCACGCGCTCCTGGCTTCGATCGACGGCGGCCTGGAGCATCTCCCGTTCGGGGGAGAACCAGAAGCCGTTGTAGACGAGTTCGGCGTAGCGCGGCATCAGTTCGTCCTTGAGATGGGCCGCGCCGCGATCCAGCGTGATCGACTCGATGCCGCGACGGGCGGCGATCAGGACGGTGCCGCCGGGCGTCTCGTAGACTCCGCGGGACTTCATGCCGACGAAACGATTCTCCACGATGTCCGCCCGCCCGACGCCGTGAGCTCCGCCCAACTCGTTGAGCCGGGCGAGCAGGGCGGCGGGCGAGAGTCGTTCGCCGTCGACCGCGACGGGATCGCCCCCCTCGAATTCGATTTCCACGCAGCGGGGGACGTCGGGCGCGTTCTCGGGCGCGACCGAACGGGTGTACATCGACTCGTTCGGCTCGACCCACGGATCCTCGAGGGCGCGCCCCTCGTAGGAGATGTGAAGCAGGTTGGCGTCGGTCGAATAGGGCGGTTCGTCGATCTTGTCGCGCGCCACGGGAATCTGGTGCTCGCGCGCGAAATCGAGAAGGGCCGTCCGCGAATCGAGATCCCATTCCCGCCACGGCGCGATCACCTTGATGTCGGGCTCCAGCGCGTAGTATCCGAGTTCGAACCGGACCTGATCGTTGCCTTTTCCGGTCGCGCCGTGCGCGACGGCGTCGGCCCCCGTCGCGCGAGCGATCTCGATCTGGCGCTTGGCGATCAGCGGCCGGGCTATGGACGTCCCCAGCAGATAGACCCCTTCGTACAGGGCGTTCGCGCGAAACATCGGAAAGACGAAATCGCGAACGAACTCCTCGCGCAGATCGTCGACGTGGATTTCCTTCACGCCCGCGGCTTCCGCCTTTCGCCGGGCGGGCTCCAGTTCCTCGCCCTGCCCCAGATCGGCGGTGAAGGTCACCACCTCGCAGCGATAGGTCTCCTGCAGCCATTTGAGAATCACCGAGGTGTCGAGCCCTCCGGAGTAGGCCAGGACGATCTTGTCGACTTCACCGGGTCGAGGCATCGGAAGCTCCTTCAAGGGGTTTTCGTTCGGCGCGTTCGCTCGCCGTCCTGAGCTGGCCGCAAGCGGCCATGATGTCGCGTCCGCGCGGCGCCCTGACCGGCGACGAATAGCCGGCGCGGTTGACGATTTCGGCGAAGGCGGCGATCGATTCGCCGGAGGAGCACTCGAACGGAGCTCCGGGCCACGGGTTGAACGGGATGAGGTTGACCTTCGCCGGAATTCCCGAGATCAGGCGCACGAGTTCCCGCGCGTCGGACGGCGAGTCGTTGACGCCCTTGAGCATCACGTATTCGAAAGTGATGCGCCGCGAATTGCGCGCCGTCGGATAGGCGCGGCAGGCGTTCAGCAGTTCCGCGATGGGGTACTTGCGGTTGATCGGAACGATCCGGTCCCTCAACCCGTCTTCGACCGCGTGCAGCGAAATCGCGAGCTGCACGCCGAGTTCGGCGCCGACCCTGGGAATCATGGGCGCGACTCCGGCCGTCGAAAGCGTGATGCGCCGCCGCGAAACGTTGATGCCCTCCTCGTCCATGATTATGCGGAGCGCGGTCGAGACGTTTTCGAAATTGTAGAGAGGCTCTCCCATTCCCATCATGACGATGTTGGTGAGCTGGCGGGGCTCCTTCGAGGACGGCCATTCGCCGCAGGAATCGCGCGCGACCATGAACTGGCCGACGATTTCGCTCGCCGCGAGATTGCGGACGAGGCGCTGCGTGCCGGTATGGCAGAACCGGCAGGCGAGGGTGCAGCCGACCTGCGACGATATGCACACGGCGCCGCGGTCCTCTTCCGGTATGTGCACCGTCTCGGCGGTATGGCCGTCGGCGAACGAGACCAGCCACTTGCGCGTGCGGTCGCCGGAAATCCGGTCGCTCGCGACGCCCGGCCGCGAGATGCGGAAGCGTTCCGCGAGATCCCGGCGCACCCCTTTCGCCAGGGTGCTCATCGCCGAGAAATCGCGCGCGCCGTGATGATAGATCCAGTGCCAGACCTGCCTGGCGCGGAAGCGCTCGAGGCCCAGTTCGGCCAGGGCGGATTCCATGTCGGCGCGCGAGAGGCCCACCAGATCCGCGCCGGCATGGTCCGGCGGTCGTGCGACGGTCTGCATCGGCGCAATATAGCCGGAAACCCGCGGCGGTCGAGACGCGCCGGCGCGCCGCCTACCGGGCCGCGGCGGCCCTCCCCTGCAGAGAACGCATCCACCATACGGCCGCGGCCACGACGAGGATCTGCGGCGCGATGGCGATCATCACGGCGTCCCAGCCGATCTCGATCTGGAGATAGCCCGCGAAAAAAGAAGAGATCGCCGCCAGCAGATAGGCGATGGTCTCGTTGGCCCCCTGCACCTTGCCCTTTTCCTCGTGGGTGTGGCACGTCACCAGAAGGTCGGTGGATCCGATCAGCATCAGGTTCCAGCCGGCCCCGATCATCACGTTGGTCAGGAGGAAGTGGACGACGGAAATCCCGGCGAGGCCCGCCGCGATGCCGCCGCCGAACAGCGCGAAACCCGCGAGAACGACGTTGAGACTGCCGAAGCGCGCAACCAGCGAACCGGCGACGAACGACGGCGCGAACATCGCGAACATGTGCCACTGGATCACGAAGGCGATGTCGCCGAAGGCATGGCCGCAGAGCTTCATGGACAACGGCGTCGCCGCCATCATCAGGATCATGCCGGCCCACGACACCGCGGTTCCCGTGGCGGCCACCACGAAAGCCGGTTGCCGCATGATCTCCGTCAGTTTTCTGCCGCTCGGCGCCTTTCTTCCGCTCGGCGCCGCGGCCGGCGCGGCCGGTTCCGGCATGCGGACGAACTGGATGGTGATCGCGAGCAGAACCGGAAGCACGGCCAGCGCGACGTAGGTGCCGGCGAACTCCACCGGCGCGAGCAGGTCCTTGGTGCCGTTGGCGATGGCGCCGCCGACGAAAGCGGCGATCACGCCGCCGCCGATCACCAGCGCGATGGCCTTGGGCCGGAAACTTTCGTCCGCCGCCTCCGCCGCCGCGAAGCGCAGGTATTGGTTGAACGCATTGAACGCGCCCATGCAGGACGTGCCGGCGATGAACACCCAGAGATCGGAGGCGTAGACCCCGAGCGTGCAGAGGCCGGAGCCCGCCAGGCCGAAAAGCGAGCCGATCGCGAATCCGCCCCGGCGTCCGAAGCGCTTCATCAGCAGCGAGGCCGGCATGGCGGCAAGCGCCGTCGCCGCCCACATGAACGCGTGCGGCAAAGTCGCAAGCGACTTGTCCTCGGCGATGATCGCGCCGGCCAACGCGGAAATCGCGATCACGATGGTGACCGATGTCTGGGCGTAACCTTGGCAGGCCGCCAGCAGCGAGACGTTTCGCTTCATGCGCGGAAGAGGCATGCGGGCAGTCTACGCCGATTCGCGCGCGAAAGCTTCCCGGCGGCCGCGGCTTGCGCCTCGCTTCCGCCCGGATCCGGGGAACCTGCTATCGACGGCGCGCGCGGAGGAAGGGGGCCGGACGCTCCGCCCCGGCAAGGCTACCGGGCGCCGCTCTCGGACACCGGAAGGGCGTTCGCCCGCGCGAACGGTCCGGACCTCCCGACGAAACGTTTTCGACGCGCCCGTCCGTCGCGCATCGGCCCGGCGGTCGCGCGGCTATTTCGTTCCGCACGCCTTGCCGATGGCTTTGAGCGCCGCCGAGACGCCGGCCAGAGAATAGGTGTCCTTGGTCCGGGTCCCGCGCGAGGACACGCCGGTGGCGATCATCCGGTTTCCCGCCCGCATGGCGGCGACGAGAGCCTTGTCCTCCTCCGGACTGCGGGTCCACGCGGCATCGTCGTCCGTGAAGAGGGCGAACGACTTCTTGTCGACGGCCACCGTCAATTCGCTGTCCTTCTTGAAGGTGTAGCCCGCCGTGAACTGGACCTCGTCGGTCGTGTTCTGGCCGGGACGATGGCTGACGACCACGTAGATGCGTCCGCGCCTCGTGTACTTTCCTTCGGCCTTCTTGGGCTCGCTGTAGATCCAGCAGATAAGGTTCTTGCCTTTTCCTTCCGAATAGGCCGCCCAGTCCTTGAACGCTCCGAGTTCCTTCCCGGCCGCCGCCGAGGAAACGAACAGAACAAGTGCGATAACCAGGATCTTCATCTGTTTCCTTTCGTGAGATGTCCGTTGAGAATCGGCGCGGCGAACGCATGCGCGGGCAGAGGTTCGACGGCGCCGCCGGGCATGACCGGACGGTCGGCGAAGCGGCGCATGGACAGCATGCGATCATACATGACGATGCCGCCCGTCGTCGCCAGGTTGAGGGGGAAAGCCGTCGGAATCTTCACCATATGGTCGCAGCGAGCGATCATGGCCTCGCTCAGGCCGAGCCGCTCCATGCCCAGCACGTAGGCCGCGCGGCGGGGATGGCGGAACGCAGGCAAATCCACGGCCCGGTCGTCGATTTCGACGCCGACGAGGACACTGCCCTCGGGCAGGCGCATGGCCTCCACGGAATCGAAACGGTGGAACGGCACCTGGTCCGCGGCATTCGAGGTATCCGCAGCGCTGGACGTCATGTCGCAGTTGGCGGCGACGGTGAACGCGAAGCTTGCGCCGAACGCATGCGCGGAACGCATCAGATTGCCGACGTTGATCGGCTTGCTGACGCCCTCGACCCCAATTCCGAAATATCCCCGCATGGACTTGATCCTACCGGCAAACCCCGATGACGCAAGACCTGTCTGCCGGAGCGTCGTTAACGGACGACACGTCATCAACGGACGACCGGTCCGTTCACCAAACGCCGGTTGCAGAACGTTTCCGCGCCGCGGCGTCAGCTGACGGAACCGCCGCAGGGGAAGTTCGAAAAGGCGTTTGGCCGCGCTCTCGCGTTGACGGGCGAAGACGGCGTAGCGCTCATCCTGACGCGGCGGCTTGCAGCCTGTTTCGGGGCTGCGGCATCTCTTGGGGGCGCTTCGGACCAGGGCGGCCGTACGACGCGTCGGCGAATATGGGGTGCGCTGATCGACGAAGCCGACCTCAGTCCTGTCGCGGTCTCCGTTTGAACGGCAGCTTTCGTGAACCGGATCGGAGCGGCGGCGAAACGGAGCGACGCGGCATACGACGGAACGACGTGCCGCCAGAAAGGGCTGCCCGCATGTCGTCGCGAGCGACGGCAAACAAGGAGCTTGCGCCGACGCGAAGCGCGCCGGATTGCCGCCTCAGCTTGCCGATGCCCTCGCGCCAATCCCGACCCCGCCTGGATCCTGCCGGCAAGTCCCGGCGACGCAAGCCGAGGCCATCTGCCGGAGCAACGACCGGGCGGTTCGTTCTTTCCGCCCGCATCTCCATTCATCATAAGCGCCGGATCGACGCGATGGCGCTTACGGCGGCAATGGTTCAACTCCTTCGCGAAGCGCCTGCGCGCGAATCGCTCCGCCGCTCCCCTGCCTGCCGGAGCTCTCTCGACGTGAACGGGTTTTCTACATCTCCTTGAAGAAGCGGCGCAGATCACGTTGTTGGTCTTAAAAAAGCAATCTGTACATTGCGACTCAAGGATCCCATCCCCGCGCGAGTAGTTCAGAAAGTTTAAGACCGCGACCGTCCGTGTTTTCGAGTATTTTCTCCGCCCGGGTAACTCCGGAGCTCTCCCGGCGCAGCAGCAGGCCGCAGTCGTCGCCGAGATAATCAATCAGTTCGGGATGGTGAGAACAGAGCACGACCTGCGCCGCCGCGTCGCCGCAGCTGTCGGCAAGCTCGATCAACCAAGGCTGGATTTCAGACAATGCGACGTAGTTTTCCGGCCCGTCCAGAAACAGCGCATGCCCTTGTTCTGCACCCAGACGAAGCAAGGCGTAGAGGGCGATAAGCGCCCGCTGACCATCCGATATTTCGTCAAGCCCGAGTTCGTAGTCCCGTCCTGCTTCGTCGAATTTCACCTTCAACGCACGAATGCCCGACCCAACCCGTTCAAGGCGAAGCCCCCGGAAGTTGCCCATTATCTCCTGCAGTTCCTTCGTCAACTCCGTAACTCGTTCTGGCCATTCCAGTTGCGCATGCCAATACCATGAACCGAAATTGCGTCCATCCGGGCGCAACGCCGCGCCGTCGGAGGACGCTTCGGTTTCAAAGTTGAAAGGACAAAGTCTGCAAACCAGAATCTTTCTTACAAAGCCTAGGAATCTCGTTAACCGAACGTTATCCTTGGCCTCGACGACCTTGGCCAATGCCGACTCCGACGGGTCAGATCCAAAAATCGGCCCCTCCGAATGGTCGTCGCGGAAAAGGCGCACTTCACCGCCTTTGAAAGCGAATAGCGGCCGATCGTCGGCTTCAAGAGATTCGATGGCGATCCTGGCTTTTTTCCCGCCGGTCTCATGTTCCACTTCCAGCCGATAGACCAGCGAATCCTCACCTAGATTCGCCTCGATCTCGAAAACCTGAAGATCGTGCGATCGCCAACTCGTAAGCGTATTCGCCGGAAAAATTCCGGAATCGGTCAGTCTGGCTTCTCCATTGAGCAATCGGCGAAGCGCCAGCACCACCTCCAGCACGGAGCTCTTGCCCGCGCCGTCATCTCCCAGGAGCAAGGTCAGTTCCTGAAACCGCAATTCGAAATTGACCAAACATTTATAATTGTCGATGTAGATACGCCCAAGCATGCCGACTTCCTCTGCGGCGAGCGGTTCAGTTCACGCCGACCGCTTCTCCGAGCGTCGGACCGATCTCCCGGTTGAGGACGAGATCGGCCATCCCGTCGAGATCGGTCGCCTCGCGATTGACGATCGCGAGACGGGCACCGTTGCGTTTCGCCATGACGGGAAAACCCGCAGCGGGATAGACCACGAGCGAGGAGCCTGCCGCAATGAACAGATCGCAGGCCAGGGATTCGACTCGGGCGCGCTCCATTTCGGCGTCCGGCATCGCCTGCCCGAAGGAAATCGTCGCCGTCTTCACGATCCCGCCGCAAAAACTGCACAGCGGCAGAGCGCCGTCCTTTTCGAATTCCGCCTTGATGGGATCGAGCTCGTGGCGAGCGCCGCAGGAGAGGCAAGCCGCATAGGTGCCGTTGCCATGCAACTCGACGACCTGTTGGTCCGGCACGCCCGCTTCCTGATGCAATCCGTCGATGTTCTGGGTGATCACCGAAGACGCCTTCCCGGTGCGCACGAGCTTGGCGACGGCGCGATGCCCGCGGTTGGGTTCGGCTCCGATCATATCGCGGTCGATCTCGAACTTGCGCCGCCACGCTTCGCGGCGCGCGTCTTCGGAATTCACGAACTCGTCGAAATAGATCGGCGTCGTGCGCGCCCATATGCCGTTCGGACTCCGGAAGTCCGGAATTCCCGATTCCGTCGAAATCCCCGCTCCCGTGAACACCACGACGCGCTTCGCCGCATCGATGGCATCGGCAAGCGCCGCGATGGCTTCGTCCGTCATGCCGCCCGCGCCGTTTCCCAAACCCGCATCACCTCCCCGCTGTCAGGGACGTGACCGAATACGAGATCGACGGATTGCACGGTCGCCTCGTGCAGCGCCGCATTGGCGCTTCCCACGCAGTCCGGCGGCATGACGATATAGTAGCCGTTGAAGAACCCTTCGCGCAGCGTGGAATCGACGCAAACGTTGGTCGCGACGCCGGTCATCACCAGAGTGCGGATGCCGCGGCTTCGCAGAACGGAATCGAGTTCCGTGCCGTGAAAGGCCGAGTAGCAGTGCTTCTCGACCACCGGCTCCCCCGCGGCGGGGGCGAGATCGTAGAAATCGGCGCCCCACGAGCCGGACGCGCAGCACACGGCTCCCTTGCCCTTATCGAGCATCCTGGAGAGCATGGGAGCCGGCAGCAGCTCGTGATCGTAGGCCGCCCTGATCCAGATCACCGCCGCGCCCGCGACGCGCGCCGCCTCGGTCAGAATCCGTATGCGCCGGGCGAGCGGCGCGAAAGGGCTCATGTCGGCATTCTGGGTTTCGTGGATGTAACCGCCTTCCGCGCAGAAATCGTTCTGCATGTCGACAACGACGAGGGCGGCGTGCGCGGGATCGAGGATTTCCGCGAGGCCTTCGAGCAACCGTTCAGACATGCGCGGGATCCCTGTTCCAGTAGACGCAACCCATGCCGCATCGGAGCTCCACCGCCGGTTCGTAGCAGACGGTGCGCGCGGGCCCGCCGCCGGCCGCCCCCATGGCGGCGATCCAGGCCAGCAATTCGGTGGTTCCTCCGTCGCCGGCAGCCAGCATCTTCTCGACCGTGCACTCGCGAATCACCTTTTCGGAGTCGCCTTCCTCCAGCAGCGCCAGAAACCAGCGGTCGAAGGCTTCGTCCACGTCGAAATACTTCGGTCCGCCCGGGTCGTGAGAGAGCCCGCCCGTGCCCATGAAGGCGACGCGCACCCCGTCCGGCAGATCGTTCTCCACGATATCGGAAATCGCCTTGCCGAGGTCGAGGCAAGTCTGCGGCGACGGCACCGGCGGCACGACGCAGTTCATGTGTATCGGAACCAGAGGGATATCGTAGCCCGGCGTCAGGTAGTAGAGCGGCACCGACCAGTTGTCGTCGAACAGAAGTTCCCTGTCGGCGATCACGTCGAAACCGCGCCCGCGAAGCCCTCCGAAAACGCTGTCGGCGGTCCCGCTGTCTCCGGCGACCCGGTAGTCGGGCACGTTGATCCACTCCCGGAACCACTCCGCGGGCCCGTTCCATGAATCCGCCGTGCCGACGCAGAAATCCCGGGTATCGTCCAACGGCATGTTGAGAACGTGATCGTTTGCGAGGCCGACAAGCACGTCCGGCCGCGACGCCCGCACCATTTCGCCGAGCGCCGCGAATCCCTCGGTCAGGCTCTTTCTCTCGCGTTCGGGGGCCTGGTCGAGCCACCCCGTCAGGCCGGGCGCGTGGCTCAGCGCAACGACGGAAACGAGTTCGGCCATCACCTGCCCTTTCCGGCGCCCTCGACGACGCTGTTGCCGTAGGCCACGGCCGCCGCCGACCGATTGTGGTTGTACCCGGTCCCGTGGAACAGCCGCGAGACCTGCGGCAGAAAGTAGGGATGGACGCCAAGCTCGCCAAGCCGCTTGATATCGACGTCCCTGAACGCCTGCCGCTCGTCGTCCGAGAGTCCGTACCGATCCATGAAGGCTTCCAGATTCGCGGGAAAATCATTGAATTTCGCCGGATCCCTGCGAACCTCGAAGATCATCCGGTTCGAAGGAAGATTCCGCTTCGCGTCCGCAATGCCCATCGCGTTCTCCTGCGCTTGATGAAACAGGCAGCCCGGGAAGCATAGCAGCATCGGGACGCGAGATGAACCCGAAACCGCCATCGCGGCAAGCGGTCCGACGCCGCTCGGTTGACCGCAACCTCCGCAGGCCGCCGCTTCGCCGACAACCTCGGGAATTCGGCAGACCGACCCGCACAACTGCGATACAAGAAATTTTCGAGTTGTACGGACAAGGATACCGACAATTATCATGTCGTCCCACAATCCATATTCGTCTCTGAGAATTCGAACCGGGAACAACGCACGCGCCTTGCCCGCCTCAAAGAATTGGCGCAACTTCTGGGCCGATTCCAAGGTTCGTGATCGCTTGCCGATAATCGACCCAAACGCCTCCGGCAAGTCGAAGCTGCTCAACGCCTTGTTGTCCGTGAAACGAGTCGCCCCCGAAAGAGGAGGTTTCCAGAAAGCCGTCGAGAACCGAGAACGCATTTCGCGAGTGCGCTGTCTGGAAGCCGGCGGGTTCAATCATGGGCGGACGACGATTGAAAAGGTGCTGGTCAACCGGCGCGCGGGCCGGCCAGAACGGGAGCATGAAGCCGGAACGTCCTCGCCTTCCGGGCGATGCCGAGCCGTTTCGACGCCGCATGGAGATCGGAACCCATGCCGCAAACCAAAACCTGGCGCTGGACGCCGCCTGACCGCGGGAATCCTTGTCCCGGAAGCGAAAGCAAGGTTTTACAAAAATAGATTTGCGCGCCCGCAAGGCGCGTTGCGGAACGAACGGGATTTTCGGACAGTGCGCTCCACTCGATAAGCTTATTGCGGCCTCTAATGGAAAAAGGACGAGGTAACGGAACAGCATTACTGAGGACTGCGGGGTTGCCTTCGCCGTTCTCCGCGGTAATTCAGTTTTCGGATATTCTCGGCCGCGTTCGCGGTAACGACGGTTCTCAAGTTACGGTTAGCGCGCGTTCTACCGAAACTTTGTGCGATCAAGGTCTCGAAAAAAATGAAGTTGTTTTACTCGCCCCCGGCGAAAACATCTCGGAAACCCAAGAAGCCGCGAACATCCATGACGTTCAAAGACTTCCGGCTTCGGATTCGAGCGCGGCGGATATCTTCTTGCAGAGAGCCCGGTCTGCGGAAGTTCGTGAATTACCTCAAAAAAATCGCCGAATGGATGCCCCCTTATCGGTTCCGAATCGCAATGCAGGAGATCGGTTATCTCCTCCGGAGGACGTTGCGGGCTGGCCAGCTGGAAAGCGCCGCAACGTATCCTGCCGGCGAGGCGGCGTTGACACCGGCGACCGCCCTGCTTATGTCTGCCCCCGGTGCCCGCCCGCGCCGCCCCGCCATCGGAGAAACCGCATGCTGCAAGCTGTCGCGCGCCGCCTGTTCGGCAGCGCCAACGATCGCGAGATCAGGCGCATCCGAGACATGGTCGCCGCCGTCAACGCCCTCGAACCCGAATTCTCCGAACTCTCCGACGGCGAACTGCGCGCGCGCGCCGACGCCCTCCGCGAGCGCTGCGGCGGCGGCGAATCCTTCGACGGCCTCCTCGGCGAGGCATTCGCCGCCGTGCGCGAAGCCGCGAAGCGCACCCTCGGGCAGCGCCACTACGACGTCCAGATCATGGGCGGAATCGTCCTCCACGAAGGCAAGATCGCCGAAATGAAGACCGGCGAGGGCAAGACGCTCGTCGCCACCCTCCCGGTGTTCCTCAACGCGCTCGCCGGCAAGGGCGTGCACGTAGTCACGGTCAACGACTACCTCGCCCGCAGGGACTCGGAGTGGATGGGCGAGATCTACCGCTTCCTCGGCCTTACCGTCGGATGCGTCGTCCACGGACTCGACGACGCGCAGCGCCGACAAGCCTACGGCTGCGACGTCACCTACGGCACCAACAACGAATTCGGCTTCGACTACCTGCGCGACAACATGAAGTTCCGCCTCGACGACATGGTGCAGCGCGAATTCTCCTACGCGATCGTCGACGAGGTCGACAACATCTTCATCGACGAGGCGCGAACGCCCCTGATCATCTCGGGACCGGCCGAAGACGCGGCCGAACTCTACGCCGCGATCGACAAGGTGATCCCTCGCCTCGCCGAAGACGACTTCGAGAAGGACGAAAAGCAGCGGACCGTCACGCTGAGCGAATCGGGAGTCGAGCGCACCGAACGGATCCTCGAGGAAGCCGGATTGCTGACCGGCGCGTCGCTCTACGACGTCTCCAACGTGTCGATCGTCCACCACGTCAACCAAGCGCTCCGCGCCCACAAGCTCTTCCGCCGCGACACCGACTACATCGTCCGGAACGACGCGATCGTGATCATCGACGAGTTCACCGGCCGCATGATGGAGGGACGCCGGTTTTCCGAGGGACTTCATCAGGCCCTCGAAGCCAAGGAAAGCGTGACCGTCCAGAACGAGAACCAGACCCTCGCCTCGATCACCTTCCAGAACTACTTCCGCCTCTACCCGAAACTCGCCGGAATGACCGGCACGGCAATGACCGAATCCGGCGAGTTCGCCGACATCTACGGACTCCAGGTCGTCGACGTCCCCACCAACGCGACCATGGTCCGCGCCGACGAGGACGACGAGGTCTACCGGACGGCGGACGAAAAGTACGCGGCGATCATGGAGGAGATCCGGGACTGCCTGGACAGGAAGCAGCCGATCCTCGTAGGCACCGTTTCGATAGAGAAATCCGAGCACCTGTCGGGCCTTCTCGAGCGCAACGGCATCCCGCACAACGTTCTCAACGCCCGCTTCCACGAGCAGGAAGCCTACATCATCGCGCAAGCCGGACAGCCGGGCGCGGTGACGATCGCTACCAACATGGCCGGCCGCGGCACGGACATCCAGCTCGGCGGCAACGCCGAGATGCGGCTGGCGCAGGAGACCGCCAGGCTCCCCGAAGGAAAGCGCGAAGCCGGGGCCGAGGCGCTTCGGAAAAAAATCGACGCCGAGATCGCGGCGGCGCGGCAGGTCGTCCTCGAAGCCGGCGGCCTTTACGTCCTCGGAACGGAACGGCACGAGGCGCGGCGCATCGACAACCAGTTGCGCGGACGCTCCGGGCGGCAGGGAGATCCCGGCCGCTCCAAGTTCTACCTCTCGCTCGAAGACGACCTGATGCGCATCTTCGGATCGGAACGCATCGACGGCATGCTGCGCAAGCTCGGACTCGAGGAAGGGGAGGCCATCGTCCATCCCTGGATCAACAAGGCCATCGAGAAGGCGCAGCGCAAGGTCGAGGAACGGAATTTCGAGATCCGGAAGAACCTGCTCCGGTTCGACGACGTGATGAACGATCAGCGCAAGGTCGTCTACGAGCAGCGCAAGGACCTGATGGTCGCGGAGGACGTGTCCGACACGATCGCCGAAATGCGCGAAACCGTGATCGCCGACGCGGTCGCCCGCTGCATCCCGGAAAAGGCCTACGCCGAACAGTGGGACGCCGAGGGTCTCCACGAGGAGGCGCAGCGGCTGCTCGGGCTGGATCTGCCGATCGCGGACTGGGCCGCCGAGGAAGGCATCGCGGACGAAGAGATCCGCTCACGCCTGGCCGACCGCGCCGACCGTCACATGGCCGCCAAGACGGCGAACTTCGGCGCGGAGACGATGAGGTTCGCCGAAAAAAGCCTGCTCTTGCAGTTGCTGGACCAGAGCTGGAAGGAGCACCTCCTCGCCCTCGACCATCTGCGGCAGGGCATCGGCCTGCGCGCCTACGGACAGAAGGATCCGCTGAACGAATACAAGCGCGAAGCCTTCGACATGTTCGACGGCATGCTCGCGACCCTGCGCGAGACCGTGACGTCGGTGATGTGCCATATAACGGTCGAAGGGGATCAGCTTGCCGAACGTACGGAACAGGAGACCGTGGAATCCCGCAGCGACCCTGCCCTCGGCGCCGTGGAAATCCATCCCGCGGCGCGTGCGCTCGCGCCGGCAACCGTCTCTGCGGATTCGGCGCCGCCGGGCTGGGTGAAGAACGAAGCGCTCGGCCGCTGGCTCGACCCCAACGACAGGGACACATGGGGCAAGGTGCCGCGCAACGCCCCCTGCCCCTGCGGTTCGTCCAAAAAGTTCAAGCACTGCCACGGCCGGGTAGGCTGACCGCCTTCCGGTACGCGCTCCGCGAATTCGGCGACGCCGCTTGCGGAGGCGGGATTCGCGGGCTCCGCACGGCAGGTAGCTCCGGACGTCCGCCGCCGGGGACAGCCGGCGCAAAGCGGAGGGAGCTCTTCGCCTCGACGCTCCGCCGGGCGCGCTGCCGTCGCCGCGGGAGGCGTCAGCCCGTGGTTTTCTCCGGCGCAGCGCGGCGAAAGTTTGCGCGTCGGAACGCGCATTTGCTGCCCTGGAAAGCATGGAAAGAGTTGCGGTCTCGGCGGCGGCGCCGTCGGTCATGGCGTCGCGCCGCAACGCCTGCGTCGCGGCAATGCGGATTCGGCGGAACCATGCATGCGCGCGAAGCGGAAGTTGCCGTTTGTTTTGGCCGTCCGCGGGGTCTCTCGGGGCTGTCCGCGGGCGGTAGGCCGAAGGGACGAAATAGCCGGAACTTGTGCTAAAGTACGCTCGCCGCGCTGCGAGGCGGCGTCCGCGACGGAGCGTCCGGACGCGGCCCCGGCGCCAAAAGGAGGGAGAAAGAACGTGCTCAGGAAAACCATGCTTTCGTGCGTGGCTGCGTTGGCGGCCATGGGAACGACCGGTGCCGTTGCGAAGGAGGTCGTGGTCAACAGCGCCAGCTGCTTCCCCATAGGAAGCCCGCCGTCGCGGGTTTACGAAGCGCTTGTCAAGACGATAAATGAACGCGGCAAGGGCGTGGTGAAGATCAACATGGTGGGCGGCGCTCCGGCGATCGGCAGCCCTTTCACGCTCACGCAGAAAATGGCGCGCGGCGCCTACGACATGGTCGGCTGCACCGAGGCCTATTTCGGCAACGTGCTGCCGGAAGCGCCGGCGCTCCGCTTTTCGGATTTCACCTTCGCCGAACTGCGCAAGAACGGCGCGCTCGACTACATGCGGAAGCTGCTCGCCGAAAAGAACATTCACTACATCGCGCGCCATGACGACAACGGGCCGTTTCACCTCTGGCTGAGCAAGCCGATCGACAAACCCGATCTCGCAGGACTGCATCTCCGGGTGTCGCCAGTCTATACCGCCTTCTTCCGATCGCTGGGCGCGACGGTGCAGACCTCCAACATCGCGCAGGTGTACACCTATATGGAGAACGGCACGGTTCAGGGCTTCGGTTGGCCGGCCGTCGGCTGGGTGCCGACCTGGATCGAGGTCACGAAGTTCCGCGTCGAGCCCGGTTTCTACAACGCGGCGCTGCACACCCTCGCTAATCTCCGCAAATGGGAGACGCTGCCGAAGGAGGTTCGGGATCTGATTTCGGCGGTCGGACTGGAGTACGAAGCCAGAGCCGAAACCAGCAGTCCCGAATTCCTGGCCCGGCAGAAAAAGGCGAAGGAATGGATGGCGGGCAAGGGAATGAAGGTCATCGCCTTCGAAGGCGCCGACCGCAAGAAATGGCTGGACACCGCCCGCAAGGAAGGATGGGCCGAAGTGCTCGAACGCAGCCCGGAGCACGGGGCGAAGCTCAGGAAACTGTTCACGGCGCAGTAGCGCCGCGGAGCCTGCAACGGGACCGCGCGCGGTGCTCGACGCCTTCGAGGCCGCGTTCGATCGCTTCAACCGGATCCTCGCCGGACTGGTGGCGGCTTCCATCGGCCTGTTCGCGGTCCTGATACCCCTCAACCTGTTTCTGATCCGCCTCCAGTGGGAAAGCATGTGGTGGCTCTACGAGGCCGTCGAGTACGCCCTTTATTTCGGCGTATTCCTCGGCGCGCCATGGGTGCTGCGGCAGGGCGCGCACGTTCGGGTCGACGTCGTCGTCTCCAACCTGTCCAAGCCGGCGGCCGAACGCCTGGATAGCGCGCTGAACCTTTTCGGCGCGGCGCTTTGCGTCCTGCTTTGCGCTTACGGCGCGAGATCGGCCGTCGGCGAATTCGCCGACGGCATTCTCCCGGACAAGGACTTGCGAATCCCCACCGGCTACATGATGGCCGTGTTCGCGGCGTCTTTCTTGCTGCTGGCCGTCGAATTCCTCATGCGCTTGCGCCGCGGACGAGCGGGGGTGGGCGAGGCGCATTCGGGACTGTGATCTTGGAGTGGTACCTCGCGCTGTCTCTGCTGCTCGGCACGGTCTGCGTGGCGATGTTTCTCGGCCTGCCCGTGGCCTTCGCCTTCTTCGCCGCCAACGTGCTCGGGACGTTCCTCTTCGTCAACGGCGACATCGGCTTGGTGTTCATGCCGATGGAGTTCCACAACGCGATAAAGTTCACGCTGGCACCGATCCCGCTGTTCCTCCTGATGGGGGAAATCCTTCTCCAAACCGGCGTCGCCTTCAAGGCCATCGGCGCCATCGACCGAATGATTTCGCGCGTTCCCGGGCGCCTCGCGGTGGTTTCCATCGCAGGCGGCACGGTCTTCTCCTCGCTGTCCGGATCGACCATCGCCAATACCGCCATCCTGGGTTCCGTGCTGCTTCCCGACATGGTGAAGCGCGGCTACCGGCCGACCATTGCGATGGGGCCCATCATGGCGGTCGGCGGCATCGCGATGCTGATCCCGCCGTCCGCGCTCGCCGTGCTGCTGGCCAGCCTCGCCGAGCAGTCGGTCGCGCAACTGCTGGTGGCGGGCATCGTGCCCGGCATCCTAATGGCGATTCTGTTCTTCGGCTACGTCATCATCCGCTGCGTCGCGAACCCGGACCTGGCCCCCAGCTACGCGCCGGACGAAAGCGGAATCGATGCGCCGCTCGTCGTCGCGGTGAATCTGGGGCGGGTTCGCCGGACCTGGACCTACGCCGGCCGCCGCCGCCGCGCGGTCAACCGGCTGCTTCCTTTCCTTCTCTACATCCTGCCTCTGCTGGTTATCTTCGTGGTGGTGGTCGGCAGCATCTTCTTCAAGCTCGCGGCGCCGACCGAGGCGGCGGCGCTCGGCTGCCTCGCTTCGCTCGGCGCCTGCTATTTCTTCCGCATCTTCAACGGGACGATTCGAATATCCGGCATCGACGGCGCGGACTTCACGTGGCGGGCGATCACGAAATCGCTCGTCGAAACCGCCAAGATAAACACCATGATCCTGTTCATCATCGCGGGGTCGCTCGTCTTCAGCCAAGCGCTGGCGAATTCCGGCGCCACCGACGGCCTGCTGCGCCAGTTCACGGCCATGGAGCTGACGCCGCTCGCGGTCGTGATCATGATGATGCTCGTGCTCCTGTTTCTCGGAGCGTTCATGGACCAGGTGAGCATGCTGCTGCTCACCTTGCCTTTCTTCCTTCTCGGCGGGCAGTCGCTGCAGGCCGCGTTCGGCATCGACGTGATCTGGCTGATGGTGCTGATGCTGATCACCATGGAGATCAGCCTGCTCACCCCGCCCTTCGGCCTGCTGCTCTACGTGATGAAAGGCGTCGCGCCGTTTCAGGTCTCGCTCGGGCAGGTCGTGCGCTCGGCGCTTCCGTTCATTGCCCTCGAACTCGCCGTGCTGGCGCTGCTGATCGCGACGCCGGAAATCGCCACCTGGCTGCCCAAGCAACTGAAGTGACGTCGGATCCTTCTCTCGCGGCTGGCCTGCGCCGGGCGGCGGAAGCGAACCTTGACGGAGCCGCAAGCCGAAGAACGGCGGCAGCGAGAGGCGGCTCGGCCGCCCCCTGCGATCGGCCGGGAACCGGCCCCGGGCGGCCGCGGCTTCAGGCAAGCCGACCGGCGGCCGGCCCGCGGTCCCCGATTGTCCCGCGCGTGGAGCCGTGATAGCGGTTCGTCGGCATCGATGGAGGCAGGCATGGCGCGAATACGGCCGATACCCCCGGAACGGCAAACCGCCGAGCAGAAACGCGTTTCCGAATTGATCTCGGCGCAACGGCGGGCGCCCGTGCGCGGCCCTTTCGCCATCCTTCTCCACGCGCCCGAAATCGCCGAGCCGTTCGCCAACTTCGTGGACCTTTCGCTGTCCGAGGAGGCCTCCCGCATTCCCATTCGCCTGAAGGAACTCGCGATCGTAACGATCGCCCGGGGCTTCTCGGCGGACTACGAATGGTTCATTCATGCGCGGCGCGCCGCCGAATACGGCGTCGATCCGCGCGCCGTCGAGGACATCCGCCGACGCCGGACGCCGCGCCACCTGAACGAGGACGAGGCGCTGGTCTACGACGTGGCCCGCGAGGTCGTCGAAACGAAACGCCTGGGCGACGACGCCTATCGCCGCGCCGCGGACCGTTTCGGCGAGGAGGCGATGGTGGAGCTGGCGAGCCTGATCGGCTTCTATCACGCCGTTTCGGTGGTGCTGAACGTATTCGACGTCGAAGCGCCCGAGGGCGACCCGCGCCCGCTCCGCGTCTGACGCGGCTCCGCGTTCCGGCCGCTGCGCCCTCCGCCGCAGGGCCGCGAAAATCCGGCGATTGCGACGACCAAGTCTCCTTGTAAGGAATCGCCGCAGTCGATAAGTTGCCCGTCGCTGGCGGACCGGTGCGGTCCGATGTTTCCGGAACGCGTCTTGTTGGCAGTCCGTTCGAAGATGACATGAAGATCGGCATTCCCAAGGAAATCTGCGCGGGGGAAAGGCGCGTCGCGCTGACGCCCGACTACGCCGTTCGCGCCGCGAAGCTCGGCTTCGAGATCTGCGTCGAAAAGGGCGCGGGCGACGAAGCCGGATTCTCCGACGACGCCTATCGGGAGGCCGGCGCGGAAATCGTCGGCGAACCTCGCGAGGTCTGGGCGCGATCCGACCTGATCCTCAAGGTGCGGCCGCCCGACATGCATCCGGCGCTCGGCGTGCACGAGGCCGACCTGCTCCGCGACGGCGGCGCGCTCATCGGGTTCCTCTACCCGGCCAGCAACGGAGAACTCCTCGAGCAACTGAAGGCCCGCAAGGCGACGGCGGTCGCGATGGACTGCGTGCCGCGCATCTCCCGCGCCCAGAAACTCGACGCGCTGTCCTCGATGGCGAACATCGCCGGGTATCGCGCGATCGTCGAGGCCGCGAACAATTTCGGACGCTTCTTCACCGGCCAGATCACCGCCGCCGGCAAGGTTCCGCCGGCGCGGATCCTCGTGATCGGAGCCGGCGTGGCCGGCCTCGCCGCGATCGGCGCGGCCGGCTCCATGGGCGCGATCGTTCGCGCCTTCGACACGAGGCCCGAGGTGCGGCAGCAGATCGAAAGCATGGGCGCCGAATTCCTCGAGCTCGACTTCGAAGAGGACGGCTCCGGCGCGGGCGGTTACGCGAAGACGATGAGCGAGGAGTTCGTCAAGGCCGAGATGGAGCTCTTCGCGGCGCAGGCCAGGGAAGTGGACATCATCGTCTCCACGGCCTTGATTCCGGGCAAGCCCGCGCCGCAGCTGATAACCGCCGAAATGGTGCGGTCCATGAAGCCGGGATCCGTGATCGTCGACCTCGCCGCGGAACAGGGCGGCAATTGCGCCCTGACGGAGCCTGGAAAGAAGGTCGTCAAGCACGGCGTCACGCTGATCGGCTATACCGACCTCGCCAGCCGGATGGCGACGCAGGCCAGCCAGCTCTACGGCGCCAATCTGTGCCACATGTTGTCCGAATTGACGCCCGGCAAGGACGGAGCGATCGACGTCGACATGGACGACGAGGTCATCCGGGGCGCGACCGTCGTCAAGGAGGGCGAGGTCGTCTGGCCGCCGCCGGCCCGGATGAAGCCGCCCGCGCAGCCGGAGACCGCCGCGCCGTCCCTCGCCGCCGCGAGGCCGGAGCCGCGCCGGACCGGCCTTGCGGCGGCGGCCTTCCTCGCGATCGGAGGCTTGCTGCTCGCAGGCCTGGGAACGGTCGCGCCGCCTTCGTTCATGGGGCATCTGACCGTCTTCGTGCTGGCTTGCTTCGTCGGCTGGCAGGTGATCTGGAACGTCACGCCCGCCTTGCATACGCCGTTGATGAGCGTCACCAACGCCATCAGCGGCATTATCGTCATCGGCGCGCTTCTTCAGATATCCAGCCCGTCGTCGCTGGTGGAGGCGCTCGCGGCGATCGCCGTCCTGATCGCCGCCGTCAACGTCGCGGGCGGCTTCCTGGTGACCCAGCGCATGCTTCGCATGTTTCGCAAGAGCTGAAGGGCGGCCCATGAACCCGGGGATCGTGACCGCCGCCTACATCGGCGCCAGCATTCTGTTCATTCTCAGCCTGGGCGGACTGAGCCGCCAGGAAACGGCCAAGCGCGGCAACGTCTACGGCATCGTCGGGATGGCGATCGCCGTTCTGGCGACGATTCTCGCCCTTCGGATCGACGACTACGCCGTTCTCGCGGCCGCGGGCGCGGTCGGCGGCGCCGTCGGGATTCTCGTCGCCTCCCGCGTCGAAATGACCCAGATGCCGCAGCTGGTCGCCATACTTCACAGCTTCGTCGGGCTGGCCGCGGTGCTCGTGGGCGTCGCGAGCCACGTCGACCCGCGGTCGGAATTCGCGGGGGCGGAAAAGATCATCCACGAGGTCGAGATCTTCGTGGGCGTCTTCGTCGGCGCGATCACCTTCACGGGATCGGTGATCGCGTTCGGCAAGTTGCAAGGGAGCATTTCCGGCCGGCCGCTGATTCTGCCGGCTCGCCACTGGTTGAACCTCGCCGCCTTCGCCGCGTGCCTTTGGCTCGGCTACGAGTTTCTCCGGTCCGGCAGCCTGGTTCCGCTCCTCGCGATGACCGCGATCGCCTTCGTGATCGGCGCGCATCTCGTCATGGCGATCGGCGGCGCGGACATGCCGGTCGTCGTGTCGATGCTCAACAGCTACTCGGGCTGGGCGGCGGCGGCGACCGGCTTCATGCTCTCCAACGACCTGCTGATCGTCGTCGGCGCCCTGGTGGGTTCGAGCGGCGCCATTCTCAGCTACATCATGTGCCGGGCGATGAACCGCCGCTTCGTCAGCGTGATCCTGGGCGGTTTCGGCGCGGAGGGAGGAACGTCCGCCGCCGGCGCGGCGCAGGGAGAGGTCGCTCCGACCTCGGCGGAGGAGACGGCGAACATGCTCTCGGAGGCCCGAAGCGTCATCATCGTCCCCGGCTACGGCATGGCCGTGGCGCAGGCGCAGAACGCGGTCAGCGAGATCACCGAGATCCTCCGAAGCAAGGGGGTCGTCGTGCGCTTCGGCATCCATCCCGTCGCCGGCCGCCTGCCCGGCCACATGAACGTGCTGCTCGCCGAAGCCAGAGTGCCTTACGACATCGTCTTCGAAATGGACGAACTCAACGAGGACTTTCCCTCGACCGACGTCGCGCTGGTCATCGGCGCCAACGACATCGTCAACCCGGGCGCGCAAGAGGATCCCGGCAGCCCGATCGCCGGCATGCCCGTGCTGGAAGTGTGGAAGGCGAAAACCGCGGTCGTGCTCAAGCGTTCGATGGCGACGGGATACGCCGGCGTCGACAATCCGCTTTTCTACAAAGAGAATGCCCGGATGCTGTTCGGCGACGCGCGGGACAGCATCGACGGCGTGCTGCGGCATCTCAAAGCGTAACCGGCGCTTTCCGGAACCCGGCGGTCCGCTGCAAGCGCGAGAGAGACAGGGAGCGGCTTCCCCATGATCATCGACTGCCATGGGCACTACACCACGGAACCCACCGCGTTGACCGAATACCGCAGGGAGCAGCTCGCCGGAGTGGAGTCCGGGTTCGCGCCGTCCGCCGCCGCCTTCCGGGTGTCGGACGACGAGATGCGCGAAAAGCTCGAATCCGCGCAGCTGAAGTTCATGCGCGAACGCGGCATCGACCTGACGATATTCTCTCCCCGAGCGGTCGGCATGGGCCATCATCTCGGCACGGAACAAACGGCCTATCATTGGGCGCAGATCTGCAACGACATGATTCGCAGGGTCTGCGACCTTTATCCCGATCGTTTCGTCCCCGTCTGCCAGCTGCCGCAATATCCGGGCGTCGAGCCGAGGAAATGCATCCCTGAGCTCGAGCGCTGCGTGGAAGGGATGGGCTTCATCGGATGCAACCTGAATCCCGATCCTTCCGGCGCCATGTGGACGGATCCGCCGATGACGGACAAATGGTGGTATCCGCTCTACGAGAAGCTGGTCGAACTGGAGGCGCCTGCGATGATTCACGTGAGCGGCTCCTGCAATCCCAACTTTCACCATACGGGCGCGCACTACCTGTGCGGCGACACGACAGTCTTCATGCAGTTTCTGATGTCGGACCTGTTCAGCGACTTCCCGACGCTGAAGTTCGTCATCCCGCACGGCGGCGGCGCCGTCCCGTTTCACTGGGGCCGCTATCGCGGCCTGGCCCAGGACATGGGCAGGCCGCCGCTGGAGGAGCTGCTCCTCGACAACGTGTTCTTCGACACCTGCGTCTATCACCAGCCGGGCATCGATTTGCTGACCCGGGTGATCCCCGTCCGGAACATCCTGTTCGCCTCCGAGATGGTGGGCGCCGTGCGCGGCGTCGATCCCGACACCGGCTATCATTACGATCATACGCGGCGCTACGTCGACGCCACGCCCAATCTCGACGACGAACGGCGGCGCATGGTGTTCGAGGACAACGCGCGCCGGGTGTATCCGCGGCTCCGGGCGTGAATTCCGGAACGGGATCCTCCCGGTCCTGACGCCGGAGCGCCCCGCGGCGCCGTTAGGGAACGGACATGGACCTTTCGCTCCTTTACCTGCCGACCTGGCGCGCCGGATACGGAACCGCGCTGACGAACTACTACGAGGAACTCTCGCATACCGTCAGGCTCGCGGATCGGCTGGGCTGGGCGCGGGCCCTCACGACCGAGCACCACTTCCACTATTACGGCGGCGCGATATCCAATCCGGCGGTCGTCATGGCCGGCTGGGCGCGCGAGACCCGGAACATCCGGCTGGGCGCGGCCGTTTCCCTCATGCAGCTCAGGAATCCCCTGACGGTCGCCGAGGACTACGCGCTGGTCGACCAGCTTTCCGGCGGTCGCTGCGACGTCGCGATCGGACGGGGCTTCGTTCCCCACGAATTCGCCGCGTTCGGCGTGGATCCCGCCGACGCGCCCTCGCGCATCGCCGAATGCCTGGAAATCTGCCGAAAGTTCTGGGCGGGCGCGCCGTTCGCGCACGAGGGAAAGCACTTTTCGTTCGACCGCATCGAGCCGTGGCCGCCCGCGATCAACGGCGCGCTTCCCGTTTGGGGAGCCGCGTCGAGATCCCGGGAAAGCTTCGTCGCCGCCGCCGAACGCGGCCATTTCCTGATGATGAACCAGTACCCGATGAGCTACGAATCCCTCGTCGAGAAATTCGGTTGGTACTGCGAACAATGGGAGAGGTCGGGCCGCGAAACGGCCGGACGCAGGAGCATGGTCGCCTTCATGGCCTATCTGGCGGATACGGAGGAACGGGCGATCGGGGAGGCGAAGGCGGCGCTCCGGGAGCACGCCGGCGCGTTCGTCAAGGTGCTGCAGGGCCGTCAGTGGGACCGGGACTTCGAGGGCGCCGATTCCCTCCCGCCGGAAATGCGCGAGGGCGACGACTGGCGCGACGTTTTCCGGCGCCGCACCCTCATATGCACCCCCGAACAGGCGGCGGAGCGCATCCGAAGGTATCTCGATCTCGGGTTCACGGAGATATCGATCATTCCGCGCTACGCCGGGCTCACTCACGCGCAGGCGACGGCCACCATGCACCGCGTTTCCGAGGAAGTGCTGCCGATGCTCGGCGCGTCCGCCCGCGCGGCGGAATAAACGGGCAGCGGGCGCGACCGGGATCATGTCGATACCCGTCACGGTTCTCACCGGCTTTCTCGGAAGCGGCAAGACCACGATCCTGTCGAAGCTGGTGCGCGACCCGGCCTTCGCCGACACGGCCGTCATCGTCAACGAGTTCGGCGAGATCGGACTCGATCACGTCCTTCTCGAGGCCGTCGACGAGAACATCGTCGATCTCTCCTGCGGCTGCATCTGCTGCACGATCCGCGGAGACTTGATCTCGACACTCGCCGACCTGCGCGCCCGCCGCGGCGGGGCCTTCGGCCGGGTGGCCGTGGAGACCACCGGGCTGGCGGATCCGGCTCCCGTCATCCATACGCTGATGCAGGAGCCGTCCGTGTTCGAGAGCTACCGCCTCGCCAGGGTCGTCGCGGCGGTGGACGCCGTCAACGCCATGGAGACGCTGGACAGGCACGGCGAAGCGATCAAGCAGGTGGCGGTGGCGGACGCTCTGCTGCTGACCAAGACCGACATAGCGGAATCCGCTGCGGCGTTGCGCGAGCGCCTGCGGGCGATCAATCCCGGCGCCAAGACGGTCGATTGCGTCGACGGCGCGGTCGATCCCGACCTGCTGTTCTCGGGCGGAATCTACGATCCCGCGACGCGCGGGGCGGAGTTCGGCCGGCACGTCGGCCACGGAGACGGGATTTCGACTTTCGCGATCAGCCGCGACCGCCCGCTCGGCCGGGGCGCGCTGGGCGCGTTTCTTCAGATGCTCGCTGATCAGAGGGGCGGCGACCTGCTCCGGGTCAAGGGTCTGGCGGCGTTGGCCGACGATCCGGCGCGGCCCGCCGTCGTTCACGGCGTTCAGCATGTCGTGCATCCGGCGAGGCGGCTGGAACGCTGGCCGGAGGGTTTTCCCGAGGCGACGACGCTGGTCTTCATCGCGCGCGGCATCGATCCCGCCTGGGTCGAAGATCTGCTGGAAAGCGTCGCGACGAGTCCGTACGCGGCGGTCGCGGGCTGAAGCGCGGCCGCGCCGGCCTAACGGCATGGCGGGGCGCGCCCGGCGAAGCGCGACGTCCGTATCGGGGACATCCGCTGCGCCCCGCCCGGACGATATCTCGGCGGCGACTTGTCCGACGGGAAAACGAAACGAGCCGCGCGATTCCCCCGACCTGCGGCCGCCGACGCCCGCCCTCTCAGTCCGCCACGTGCCCCAGCACGAGGTCGCGCAAGGTCACGATCCCGACCGGATTGCGATGGTGATCCACGACCACCGCGCGCGAAATGCCGAAACGCACCAGCAGATTCACGGCGTAGCGGGCCTGCATGTCCGCCGCCACGGTCAGCACCGGCTTCGACATGATCTCGTAGACGTTGACGCGCTCCGGCGCGTGGTTCTCCGCGATCACCTTTAGCGCAATGTCGGAGACCGTGATCAGGCCGGGCTCGTCGTCGGGGTCGTGCCGGTCGACGACGAGCGAACTGATGCTGTGCTCGCGCATGAGCGCCATCGCCTCGGCCACCGGCGCCAGCCGCTCGACGGTGACGAGATCGGACGTCACGAACTTCTCGACGCGCAAAACGGGCTTGTTCTTCATTGCGAACGCCTCATATCTCTTGCTCCAGTTCCTCCATGATCGTCGGAACCTGCGTGCTCAGGCCGACCGCGTCCTCGATCGGAACCTGAAACGCGATGCCGGCGCCGTGCTCGCTGTCGAACGCTCCCGCATCGCGAATGCGCTCCAGAATGTCGCGCGCCCGCGGTTCGACAACCAGAAACAGCAGGATGTCGCGCTTGGCCGCCAGATCCAGCCCGAAAATCGTCTTCTCGGGCTCCAGCCCCTCGCCGCGCACGCTGGTGATGGTCGTCGCGCCGGTCGCGCCGCCGGCGCGGGCGGCGTCGATCACGGCGGCGGTCTTTTCGTCGCTGACCATGGCGACGATCAATTTCAGCCTCATAACTCAGTTCTCCTCGCGATGTCTGAGGCTGCGCCTGCGGTTCGTCCACGACGCAACCATCGAGTAACCCAGAACGGACATGATGGGAAATACGCTGGCAAAGGCGATGAGCCCGAACCCGTCGATCAACGGACTGCGGCCGGGAACGGACGCGGCAAGGCCTAGCCCGAGCGCGGCGACCACCGGAACGGTGACGGTCGACGTCGTAACGCCGCCGCTGTCGTAGGCCAGGGGAACGATCATGCGGCTGGACCGGAAGGTCTGCAGGATCACCACCGCGTACGCCGCCATGATGTACCACGGCAGGGGCGTCCCCGTGACGATGCGGAAGCATCCCAGCGCCACGCCCGCCGCGACGCCGGTCGCCACGGCGGTCCTCAGGCCCCAGGCGCGGACGGCGCCGCCGGAAACCTCCTCGGCCTTGAGCGCGACCGCGAGCAAGGAAGGTTCGGCGATCGTCGTGGCGAAGCCGATCGCGGCGGCGAACGCGTAGACGAGGACGTAGTCGTCCCAGTGAACGCCGTCGGCAATTTTCTCCGCGCCGATGCTGTCGGCCGAGGTGAGCTGGCGCGCCATGGTTTCGCCGATGGGAAAAAGCGCCTCCTTCAGTCCGATAAGGAAAAGCGTGATCCCCACGAGAACGAGAAGGAAGCCCGCGGCGATGCCGCGCAGGTTGGGCAGCTTGCGGCGCACCACCGCGACCTGGAAGAGGACGAGGACGACGATGATGGGCGCCACGTCCAGAGCGGTCGAGATCCCCGCTGCGGCGAGAGCGCCGACGAACTCCATCTTCAGACCGCCACGCCGTAGGCGAGCACGAAGATCATGGGCATGAGGCTCGCGAAGGCGATGAGCCCGAAGCCGTCGACCATCGGATTGCGTCCTCTGATCGACGTGGCGAGTCCGACGCCGAGCGCGGTGACGAGCGGCACCGTGACCGTGCCGGTGGTGACGCCGCCGAAGTCGTAGGCGACGCCGACGATCTCGCGGGGCGCGAAGGCCGTCATCACGGTCACGAGCAAATAACCCCCGATGATCAACCGGTGAATCGGCCAGCCTTTCAGGATGCGCAGCACGCCCAGCACGATCGCCGCTCCGACCGAGACCGCAACCACCATGCGCAGCGTAAAGGCGTATTCGGTCCGCGCGCCGTCGTCGTCGGCGACGATGCCGGAAAGCGAAGCTATCTCGGCCGCTTCGGCGGCGACTGCGATCAGGGCCGGCTCGGCGACCGTCGTGCCGAAGCCCAGGCAAAAGGCGAAGCTCAATAGCGCGGTCGCGCTCCCCTTGCGCGCGAACGCCTGCGCAAGCGCCTCGCCGAGGGGAAAGAGGCCGCTTTCGAGGCCCTGGACGAAAAGCGCGAGTCCGACGATGACGCACAGCAAGCCGACCGCGATGCCGGCGAAGTTCGGAAACGGCTGCTGCAACACGACGATCTGAAAGAACGCGATGACGAGGACGATCGGCGCGAGGTCCTTCAGGGCGCCGGCCATCCGGCGCGCCAGAGCGGCGAGAGTTCCGGTCATGGACGCCCCGGCGTTCGTCGAAAACCTCGCCCCCGTTCCGGCCGCCGCGCGGCCCTCGACGAACCGTCGCGACCGCCTCTCCTGCTCGGTTCTCCCGCGCCGCGCCCGAACTCCGGCCGCGCGCGACGCCGCTTGCGGCCGGCGATTCCGGCATGGCGGCGAGCTTTCGCGGCGCGGACGTCCTCTCGGGCGAAGGGCGCCGGCCCGGGCGTCGCCGCCGCCGTTTCGTCTGGCGAGTTCGTCCGAAGCCGGAATCCGCCCTCGCGCGCCGGAGCAGGGTCCATGCGTCCTCGTCCGGAGCCGCGCCGCCGTTCAGCCGGAATCCGGCGTCGAACGCGCGGTCGCCGCTCCCTTCCGCTCGGCGCCTGCCCGGCAGGCCGCCGCGGCGTCCGGGTGCCCGTCGGGCGCCCGGACGCCGCGTTTAGCGGCGATCGCCGAAAAGGTGCAGCAGCATGATGAAGAGATTGATGAAATCGAGGTAAAGCCGCAGCGCCCCCGAAATCGCCAGCTTGCCCTGGGTCTCCTCGTCGTAATGCTCGGCGTACTCGTTCTTGATGTTCTGCGTGTCGTAAGCCGTAAGCCCGACGAAGACGAGCACGCCGATCACCGAAATCGCGAACTGAAGCGCCGAACTTCCGATGAAGATATTGACGATGCTGGCGATGATGACGCCGATGAGCCCCATGAACAGGAACGAACCGAAGCCCGACAGATCCTTCTTCGTCGTATAGCCCCACAGGCTCATGCCGGCGAAGGTGCCGGCGGTGATGAAGAACACCCGCGCGACGCTGGCGCCCGTAAAGGCGATGAAGATCGTCGCCAACGAGACTCCCATCAGCGCCGCGTAAAACCAGAACACGCCCTGCGCCGTCGACGCCTTCAGGGCGTGCAGCCTCGCGCTCAGGAAGAACACGAGGCCGAGCGGCGCCAGCATTACGACCCATTTCAGGCCGGTGGCGAACAGAGTTCGTCCGAATTCGGTCAGGCCGACGATATCGCCGGCGCCGTTGGTTACGATCGACATCTGCGCGACGATCACCGCGAATATGCCGGTCAGCGCCATACCGGACGCCATGTAGTTGTAGACCCGGAGCATGTGAGCGCGAAGTCCGGCGTCGAACTCGGCCCGGTCGGCCGCCCGCGCGCCCGCGAACGCTCCCCTGTCTGTCTGGAAAGCCATGGAAAGCCCTCATTGAACGGTTGCAACGCCTGCAATATGCGTTCGCGCATCCGCAAAATCAACCGCGGCGGCGCGTCCCCGGAACATGAACCGGCCGAAGACGCGCCTATTCGTTTCTGAGAAGCGGCGCCGCCCGATGGCCGAGCGCCCTCCAGATGCCGAAAAATCCCAGCGACATGGCGACGCAGACGGAAATCGCCATCGTGGCCGCGACCGCCCCGGGATCGAAAACGAACGAAAACCCCATCACTTCCGTCACCACCGCCCAAGCCGCGGCGGTGCCGACGACGGCGGCCACGATCGCGGTGAGAAGCCCCAGCAAACCGTATTCGAGCAGCAGCGATCCCACGATCCGCCTGCGGGTCGCGCCCAGCACCTTGAGCACCACCGAGTCGTAGACCCGCCGCCTGTGGCCGGCGGCGACCGCTCCCGCCAGCACGAACGCGCCGGCGGCGATGGCCACGCCCGCCGTCAGCCGAATGGCGATGCCCAGCCGCTCCAGAAAACTCGCCACGGTGTCGAGCACGTCGCGCACCCGGATCGCGGTGATCCCGGGAAACGCGGCGGCGACGGCGCGTTCGATGCCGGTTTCCAGCGCCGGGTCGGCGTGAACCGTCGCGAGATGCGTCTGCGGCGCGGACTCGAGCAGCCCCGGCGAGAAAATGAATATGAAGTTCATGCGCAACGTGTCCCAGCGCACGTCCCGCAGATTGGCGATCCGTCCCGTGACGTTCCGCCCGAGTATGTTGATGGTGACGGTGTCTCCGACTCCCAGACCGAGCTCCGTCGCGGTGCCGACCGCCATGGAAAGAAGCGGCGGGCCGTCGTAGTCGGCGGACCACCAGTCGCCGGCGACGACGATCTCGTCCTCGGGCAGTTCGCGCGCCCAGGTGACCCCCCTGTCGCCCCGCAGGACCCAGCGGGCGTCCGGCGGAACGTTCTCCGGCCGGGCCGTCGCGCCGTTGATCCGCGTCACCCGCCCCCGCAGCATCGGCGTGCTGCGGACGGCGCGAAACCCTTCGTTGCTCCTGACGACGTTCTCGAACTCGGGCAATTGATCCGTCTGGATGTCGACGAAGAAATAGCCCGGCGCGCGCGCAGGCAGGCTGCGGGTGATCTGGTTGCCCAGATTCGTCTCGATGAGCGTCACCGCCACCAGAACCGTCAGTCCGAGGCCGAGCGACAGCACGACGCTGCCGGTCGGCGCGCCCGGACGATGGAGATTGGCGAGCGACAGGCGCAGTCCGACTCCGCCCGCCCGCGCCGCGATTCCGGCCGCCCGCCTGACGAGCGCGCCGGCGAAGCCGAACAGGGCCATGGCCGCCGCGGCGCCCGCCACGAACCACAGAGCGATGACGCGACTCTCGGCGGTTCCGACCGCGAGCGCGGCTAGCGCCGCCAAGAGCGCGGCGGTCGCCGCGGCATAAGGCCATGGCGGGCGGGCGCGGACGCTCGCGACAACATCGCGAAACAGCGCCGCGGCCGGCAGTTCGCACGCCCTGGCGATCGGCCAGACCGCGAAGGCGAGCGAGGCGAGGAAGCCGAAGGCCGCGGCGAGCGCCAGAGGCCGTCCGTAGACGTCGACCCGCGCGGCGACCGGCAAGGCGTCGCGCAGCAGGTCCGCCAGGAGGACCGGAGCCAATCCGCCCGCCAGGAGGCCGAGCGCCACCCCCAGCGCCGCCATCGTCAGCACCTGCATCAGATACGCCGCGAAGATCGTCCGCGACGGCGCGCCGACGCATTTGAGGGTCGCGATCGTCTGCATCTTGCCGGCCAGAAAATCGCGCACCGCATTGCCGACCCCGACGCCGCCCACCAGAAGGGCGGTAAGCCCGACGAGCGTCATGAAGAGCGTCGTCCGATCGACGAAGCGCTTGATCGTGGGCGACGCGTTGGTCCGGTCGCGGACGATCCACTGGCCGTCGGGAAACGCGCGTTCGAGATCCTCCTTCCAGGCGTCGAGGCCGCCCGGATCCTCGAGCCTTACCCGGTAAAAGTACCAGACCTGGCTGCCCGGCCGGATCAGCTCGGTTTCGTCCAGCGATTCGGACGAAGCGATGAAGCGGGGACCCAGCTGCAACGGCCGCGCGCCCGAAACCCGATCCGGCTCGCGGTCGATCTCGGCGGCTATCCGGTAGACCGCGCCGCCGACCTCCAGCGTGTCTCCGACCTCGATTCCAAGGCGCCGGAGCAGCGCGGGATCCACGACCGCCCCCCAAGCGCCGCCGCGCTTCGCGAACGGGCCGTCCGCGTCGAGCGCGGGCCGGGTCTCGAGCGCGCCGTAGAGCGGATACGCTCCGTCCACCATCTTCATTTCGACCAGCGAGCGCCTGGCTCCGGCGCGGGCCATCGACCGGAGATAGACGACTCGCGAGACGTCGGCGCGGCGTTCCAGCCAGGCGCGTTCCTCCCGGGAGATGTCGCGATGCGCCACGCGAAGCGCCGCGTCGCCGCCGAGCATGGCGGCTCCGTCTTTTTCGAGGCCGGTCGTGACCGAAGACGCGATGGAGCCGACCGCCGCGATGGAGCCGACGCCGAGCGCGAGGCAGGCGAGGAAGACCCGGAACCCGCCGACGCCGCCGCGCAGTTCGCGCCGCGCGATGCGAAACGCGGCTCCGCCCGTCCCGTTCATGCGGCGACGCGGTCCGCGCCGACCGCGCCGTCCTCCAGTTCGATCGTGCGAGCGCACCGGCGCGCGAGCGCCGGATTGTGCGTGATCAGCACCAGGGTCGCGCCGTGTTCCGCCCGCAGCGCGAACAGGAGCTCGATCACCGCGTCGCCCGTCCGGCCGTCGAGATTGCCGGTGGGCTCGTCGGCGAGGAGAAGCCGCGGCCGCGTCACGATGGCGCGCGCCAGCGCCACGCGCTGCTGTTCGCCGCCCGACAGCTGGCCGGGGTAATGCGACAATCGATTCTCGAGGCCGACCGAGCCCAGCGCGCCGCGCGCGCGGTCCAGCGCGTCTCCCAGGCCGGCGAGTTCGATGGGAATGGCGACGTTCTCCAGAGCGGACATGGTCGGGACCAGGTGGAAATTCTGGAACACGATGCCCACGTTGTCCCGGCGGAAACGGGCGAGGCCGTCCTCGTCGAGGGTCCGCAGATCCTGTCCCGCCACGATCACGCGGCCCGCCGTCTGCCGCTCCAGTCCGCCGACGAGCAGCAGCATCGAGGTCTTTCCGGAACCGGACGGACCCACCACGCTGACCGTTTCCCCGGCCGAGATCCGGAGATTTATTCCTTTGAGGATGTTGACGGAACCCGCTTCGCTCTCCAGTTTCAGCTCGACGCCGTCGAGAAGAACCATGGGTTCCCGGATGCCGATATCGTCTTTCATGGCGCTCCGCCAAGTTCGGGGATGCCCTTCATATAGTGCGTCCGTCCGTCTTCTTAAACATCTGCTCTCCGCGATCGCGCTCGCCGTCGTCCTGCAGGCGGGACCGGCGGACGCCGCCCGGTTGCTGCTGTTGGGCGACAGCCTGACGGCCGGCTACGGGCTTCCGCAAGACCAGGCGTTCCCGGCCCGGCTGGAAGCGGCGCTGCGCGGGCGCGGCCTGGAGGTGACCGTTTTCGACGGCGGCGTCTCCGGCGACACCACCGCCGGCGGGCTCGCCCGGATCGACTGGGCGCTGGCCGACCGGCCGTCCCACGCCGTGGTCGAGCTGGGCGCCAACGACGCGCTGCGGGGAATCGACCCTGCGATCGCCCGCGACAACCTCGATCGGCTGCTGTCTCGCCTGCGCCGGGCCGGCGTGGAGATCCTGCTGGCCGGCATGTACGCTCCGCCCAATTGGGGAAAGGCGTACGAGGAGGCGTTCCGGCGCATCTACCCCGACCTCGCGAGAAAGCACGGCCTCGACCTTTACCCGTTCTTTCTCGGTGGCGTCGCCGCCGACCCGGCGCTCAACCAGACGGACGGCATTCACCCCAATGCCGCGGGCGTGTCCGTGATCGTCGAACGGATCCTGCCGTACGTAATCCGCCTGCTGGGCGGCGAGGAATAGAGCGATGGACGACGCCGCTTTCGGACACGCCGCGGACGGCGACTGGGAAGAACTCGCCCTTTCCTGCCTCGAACGGATGGGAACGCCCCCGGAAGGCGCGAACCTCGGCTTTCTCTACGTCACCGACATGCTGGCCGACGAATTGCCGCGAATCGCCGCGACGCTTCGCGAACGAACCGGCGTCGCCCACTGGATCGGAACGATCGGCATCGGCGTGCTGGCCGGCGCCCGGGAACATTACGGAAAACCGGCGATCGCGGCGATGCTGGGGGCGTTCCCGGACGAATCGTTCCGGGTTCTGCCGCCCGTCGAGAAGCCGGGCGACGCGCTGGACGCGGACGTGACGCGGTGGATCGAGCGCGCCCGTCCCATGTTGGGCGTGGTTCACGCCGACCCGAACAATGCCTACGTCCCGGAAATTCTCGACTCGATATCGGACGACACGGACGCTTTCCTCGTCGGCGGCCTGACCTCCTCTCGGGGGCGGCACGCCCAGCTTGCGGATCGCGTCGTCGAGGGCGGCGTATGCGGCGCGCTGTTCGCCGGAAACGTGCCCGTGACCTGCGGCTTGAGCCAGGGATGCGCGCCGGTGGGCGGCGTTCGCGAAGTGACCGCCGCCGACGACAACGTCATTGCCGAACTGGACGGGCGAGCGGCGCTCGACGTGTTCAGGGAAGACGTCGGCGAAGCGCTGCTGCGCGAACGCGTCCCGATTCACGCCGCGCTGCCGATCTCCGGCGACGACACGGGCGACTACCTGGTGCGCAATCTGCTCGGGATCGACGCCCGGGAGAAACTGATCGCGATCGGCGACAGGGTCTCTCCCGGCGACCGCGTCATGTTCGTGCGCCGGGACGCCGAAGCCGCCGCGAAAGACCTCGACCGCATGCTGGTCGACGTGACCGGCCGCATGGGCGGCCCGCCGAAAGCCGCGCTCTACGTCTCCTGCGTCGCCCGCGGACCCAACCTCTTCGGACCGAACTCCGAGGAGGCGAAGGCGGTTCGGGCCGCTCTCGGCGAGGACGCGCCTCTGATCGGCTTCTTCGCCAACGGCGAAATCTCCAAGAACCGCCTCTACGGCTACACGGGCGTTCTGACGGTATTCTCCTGACGAGGAAGACGAGATGCGACTGTTCACGGCGCTGGCCGTTCCCGAAGAACACCGCGCGCGCCTCTCCGCGCTGGCCGCCGGCGTGGACGGCGCGCGATGGGTCGCGCCGGAGAACCTGCACGTCACGTTGCGCTTCATCGGCGAAGTCAACGAAGCCGCCGGCGGCGACGTCGCCGAAGCGCTGGCGGACGTCCGTTCCGATCCCGTCGCCGTGACGCTTGAAGGCTCGGGGCACTTCGGCAACCGCAAGAAAGCCTACTCCGTCTGGATCGGGGTCCGCGCCGCGCCCGAGCTGCTGATCCTGCGCGACCGGATCGACCGCGCGCTGGCTTCGTGCGGCCTCGCCTACGAAAGCCGAAAATACGCGCCTCACGTGACGATCGCCCGGCTCGGCCGCGCGCGGCCGGATCACGTCAGAGCGTGGCTCGAGGGTGCCGCGCGCTTCGCCGCGCCGCCGTTCGAGGCGAGGGAATTCGTGCTCTACGAAAGCCGGCCGGGGCGTTCGGGGTACGCGTACGTCCCCTTGGCGGAATTCGGCCTGAGGTAGCGGCGAAAAACGCGGTCAGCCCGGCGGACGCGAGTTCGCGAACGCCGGATGGGCGGCGTTGAAGAGGGCCAGCCAGCCGGCCAGCGCCGGAACGTCCGTCCGCCAGAGATACGGCCGGCGGAAATCGAGGTACTCGAGTGCGCATGCAAGCCCGATGCCGCCGACGGTCAGCCGATCGATCGCGGGCGGCGCGTCGTTCATCGCCGCCAGTCCGCGCGCGACCTTGCCGCGCTGGAACTCGAGCCACGGCTCGTAGGGCTCGCGGTCGGGACGGTAGCGCGCCTCGTAGACGATCAGCAGCGCGGCTTCCAGAACGCCGTCGGCGAGCGCCGCCTGGCGCAGCGCCTCGAAGCGCGCCCCCGGTTCCGCCGGAACGATGCGCCCGCCGCCGGAACGAGCGTCGAGAAATTCCAGAATGACGCGGCTGTCGTAGAGGGCGCGCCCGTCCTCCAGAACGAGCGTGGGAACCTTGGCGAGCGGATTCCGGCTGCGCAGCAGCTCTTCGTCGTCGGCTTCCCGGACGTCCAGGTCGAGTCCGAGATGTTCCGCGGCGAAGACGATCTTGCGCCCGAACGGCGACGGCCGCCGCGACAACAGCATGAGGCCCATCACAGCCATCCCGGCGCCGGGAGTCCCTTCTCGCGAAGGTATTCCGGGTTGAACAGCTTCGATTGGTAACGTTGTCCGCCGTCGCAAAGAACGGTGACGACGGTATGGCCGGGACCCAACTCCCGCGCGAGGCGGACGGCGCCCGCCACGTTGACGCCGGACGATCCCCCGAGACAGAGGCCCTCGTCCTTCAGGAGATCGAAGATCACCGGAAGCGCTTCCGCGTCGGGAATGCGGAACGGCAGATCCACGCGCGCCTGGGCCACGTTGCCGGTCACTCGCCCCTGGCCGATCCCCTCGGTGATCGACGACCCCTCGGACGCCAGCTCCCCCGTCGCGAAATAACTGTACATGGCGGCGCCCTCGGGATCCGCGAGTCCGATCCGGACGTCGGGATTGCGCTCCCGGAGATAGGTCGAGACGCCCGCCAGCGTGCCGCCGGTGCCTATGGCGCAGACGAAGCCGTCCACCCGGCCGCCCGTCTGGTCCCAGATTTCCGGGCCTGTGGACTCGTAATGTCCGCGCCAGTTGGCGGGATTGTCCCACTGGTTGGCCCACAACGTGCCGTTCGGCTCCTTCTCCGCGTACTCGGCGGCCACGCGCTCCGACATTCGGACGTAGTTGTCGGGATCGCGGTAGGGCTTCGCGGGAACGGGCATGAGCTCGGCGCCGCACAGCCGCAACATGTCCATCTTCTCGCGGCTCTGGGTTTCGGGGATGACGATGACGACGCGGTAGCCGCGCGGGTTCGCCGCCAGCGCGAGGCCGATCCCCGTATTGCCCGCCGTTCCCTCGACGATCACGCCGCCGGGCCGAAGCGCGCCTCTCTTCTCGGCGTCGAGAATCATGTAGAGCGCCGCGCGGTCCTTGACCGAACCGCCCGGGTTCAGGAATTCCGCCTTGCCGAGGATCTCGCAGCCGGTGGCTTCCGACGCCTTGCGCAGGCGGATCAGCGGCGTGCCGCCCACCGTCCCCGCGAATCCGTCCCGAACGCTCATCCGCGCCCTCCCGCCTTGCCGGTCCGCCCCGCGCTCGCGTCCGGCGCCGGGACGACGCACCCGCGGTCCTCCAGTTCGACGATGCGGGCGCGCAACGCCTGGATTTCGCCCATCATCCCTTCCAGCGTCCGCGCCGTCGGATCGGGAATGCCGCCCGCCGGCGTGCCGTAGGCGGCGAACTCGCCGGCCGACTCCTTCCGCGGCGCCGCCTGGCGCGCCGGAACGCCGACCATCGTGACGCCGGGCGGCACGTCGGCCAGCACGACCGCGTTGGCGCCGATCAAGGCGCCGTCGCCGATCACGACCGGACCCAGCACCTGGGCGCCCGCCCCCACCACCACGCGGTCGCCGAGAGTCGGATGCCGCTTCTTGCGCTCGAGCGACACGCCGCCGAGGGTGACGCCGTGATAGAGGGTCACGTCGCAGCCCACCTCCGCGGTCTGGCCGATCACGCAACCCATGCCGTGATCGATGAACAGGCGGCGGCCGATCCTCGCGCCCGGATGAATCTCGATGCCGGTGAGGATGCGCCCCGCATACGAGATCAGGCGTCCGAGAAAGAAGAGCCGCGCGTTCCACGCGGCGCGCGCGGCCCGGTGGAAGAGTATCGCGTGAAAACCGGGATAGCAGAAGAACACCTCGAGACGCGACCGCGCCGCCGGGTCCTTGTCCATGATCACGCGCATGTCTTCGCCGATCCGCCCCAGCCATCTCATCGCCATGCTTCCAGCTTGTGGACAACGGCATTGAAATGCCCCTGCTTCCGGCTTTCGTCAACCTGAAAGGCAAATATTTTGCGCGAAACGCGATCAGGCGCGAAATTCGACCCCGCGGAGCGCCGCCGGAAACGAGGGCGGCGTCCCGCCCGAGGAGCGCACGCGCGCGGAAGCCGCTTCGGGCGCGGGACGGAGGCCGCCCGAAGCCGAACGTCCGGGCGGCGCGAACAAATCCGAACGCCGCGCCGCGGCCGCGCCGAAGGACGGAAAGCGCGCCGGCCTTCCCGAAGGCGGCGGGAGTTCCTCGACGCGCGTCGGGGCCCCGGCCGTCCGCGGCCGGTGGCGGAGCGCCGGAGAAGCTTGCCCCGGCAGGCCCAAGGCGTCATGGTCCCGAGCGGCGAACGAGCACAGTTCCGGGCACCCGATGGTTCACCGACCGCAGAAAGCCGCCCGCTTCGGCCGAGCGCGCGAGCGACCGCGCGCGATGCAGCCGCGAAGGCGACGATACGGACGCGCGGAACCGTCGGCGCGCCGCCCGAAACGCCGACGGCAGCGGGGATAAGCGAGGTGCCTCAGGAATCCGCCGGCCTTCTGCGCGACATTCGGGCCTGCAAGCATTGCGCGCGCGACCTGCCGCTCGGGCCGCGGCCGGTCATACGCGGAAGAGAGTCGGCGCGGCTCTGCATCGTGGGGCAGGCGCCGGGAATCCGCGTGCACAATACGGGCGTTCCATGGAACGACCCCAGCGGCAAGCGCCTGCGGCAATGGCTCGATCTCGACGAAGAGACGTTTTACGACGAGGGGCGGATCGCCATCGCTCCGATCGGATTTTGCTATCCCGGAACCATGGAGAACGGCGGAGACTATCCGCCGCGCAAGGAGTGCGCGCCGTTGTGGCACCCCAAGCTGCGGGAGGTCTTCGGCAATGTCGAACTCACGCTCCTGGTCGGGTCTTACGCCCAGGCATGGTATCTTGGGAGGACGCGCGGCAGGACCATGACGGACACCGTCCGCGCATGGCGCGACTATCTTCCCGACTACCTGCCGACTCCGCATCCCAGCTGGCGGACCGCCGCCTGGCAGAAGAAGAACTCCTGGTTCGACCGCGATCTGTTGCCGGAACTGCGCCGCCGGGTGAGGGATTTACTGCGCTGAGGACGTTTCGCGAGGACAGGACCGGCGCGGCGGATGGCGACGCCGGGAAGCGGCCGTGGCAAGACGGTAACGGACCGATTATCGTGGACGTGCCAAGCTGCGGGAGAACGGCGATGCGACCGAAGAAAGTGGTTTCTCGCGAGGAATGGCTCGACGCGCGCAAGGCGCTGCTGGCCAGGGAGAAGGAGTTCACCCTTGCGCGCGACGCGATCAGCGCCGCTCGCCGCGACCTGCCCTGGGAACGGGTGGAACGGAATTACGCGTTCGAGGGGCCGGACGGTCCGCGGTCGCTCTCCGATCTGTTCGACGGACGCGAACAACTCATGGTCTACCATTTCATGCTGGGCCCTGGCTGGGAAGCCGGTTGTCCGAGCTGCTCCTTTCTCGCCGACCACTTCGAACCCGCGATCGTGCATCTCGCCGCGCGGGACGTGACCCTGGTCGCCGTCTCCAGCGCGCCGTTCTCCGAGATCGAGGCGTTCCGCCGCCGGATGGGCTGGACGTTCGCATGGCTGTCCTCCGCGGGCGCCGGCTTCAACCGCGACTACGACGTTTCCTTTTCGCCGGAAGAAATCGAGGGAGGCGAGGTCTGGTACAATTACCGGCGAACCGCGTTTCCGATGACGGAAGCGCCGGGTCTCAGCGTGTTCGCCAGAGGCGACGGCGGCGAAATCTATCACACGTATTCGACGTACGGCCGCGGCCTCGACATGTTCATCACCGCGTATCACTTTCTCGACCACGCTCCGAAGGGGCGGAACGAACGGGGCCTGGCCTACCCGATGGAATGGGTGCGCCACCGCGACCGGTACGGAGAGTGACGCCCGCCGGACGGCGCCGCCGGGTTCCGCGGACCGCTCGCCGGGCAGCGCCCGCGCATCGCCGCCGGCGAACGGGCGGCGCGCCCGGACCGGCCGCGGACGGCGTCACCCTTTCTCGATGCGTTCCATGTCCTCGTCCGACAACCCGAAATGATGCCCGATCTCGTGAACCACCACGTGACGCACCAGATGCGCGAGATCCTCCTCGGTTTCGCACCAGTAATCGAGCAGCGGGCGGCGATACAGGAACACCATGTCGACCGCCGCCGCGCTCGACTCCTTCTCGCCGATCGGCGTGCCGTGATAGAGGCCCATCAGGTCGAACGGGCTCTGCAGCCCCATCTCGCGCTCCGTTTCGCGATCGGGAAAGTCCTGGACCCGGAATACGACGTCCCTCGCGAGTTCGCGGAACGACCCCGGAAGGCTGCCGTAGGCCTCGCGCGCGAGGGCCTCGATCTCGTCGAGGGTGGGCGCGGTGGTGTGGCGGCGGCTCATGTCCTCATGATAGCCTGACGGCCGGGGCCCGTCAGGCCGCCGCGATCAACGCAGGAGGAGATTCCGACATGGTGGAAAGACTCGCCGGAGCCGCGCGCGAAACGGCGCTGGAATCGCTCGGGGGCTGGAAGGAAGCGCCGGACCGCGACGCCATTCGCAAATCCTACCGCTTCCGGGACTTCAACGAGGCCTTCGGCTTCATGTCGCGGGCCGCCCTGAAGGCCGAGCGAATGGACCATCATCCGGAATGGTTCAACGTCTACGATCGCGTCGACGTCACCCTCTCGACGCACGACGCGGGAGGCGTTTCGGAACGCGACGTGGCGCTCGCCGAATTCATGGACTCGATCGCAGGCGACAAGGCCGTCGAAGAGTGAGCCCTGCCGTCGGGCGGTCCCGCGGCCGGGCCGCGCAGGCCGGCCGAGGAGACGACCGCGCGGCGGTCCCCCAAAGACGGGACGCCGGCCCCGCTTCGGCGGCGTTCTACGCGCCGTTCCGCGACGGGCGGACGACGTAGACGGTCGCGCAGAAGATCAAGAGCCCTCCGACGGCGGTGTGCGCGGAAGGCGTCTCCGAAAACAGCGCGAAGCCGAACAGCGCGGCGACCAGCAGGCGGGAAAAGTCCATGGGCAGCATGATCGAGATGTCGGCCGCCGCGAAGCCGCGGCTCATGGCGCGCTGCCCCAGCGTTCCGACGAGCCCCATGAACAGCAGCCAGCCCAGCTCCTCCGGCGTCGGCATGCGCCACTCGAACGCGGCGAGGACGGCCATCACCGGCGTCGTGAAGAAAACGTAGTAGATGGTGATCGTGTCCGGCGACTCCCGGCGCGAGAGATAGCGTATGAAGACCGCCGCCGCCGCGCCCGCGATCGACGCGACGAATACGGACAGGATCCCGAGGTTGAACGCGTCGAAGCCGGGCCGCACCATGACCAGAACCCCCGCGAATCCGACCGCGAGCGCCGTCCAGCGCCGCAACCCCACCATTTCTCCGAGGAACGCGATCGCGAAGATCGTGCCGTAGAGCGGACGCGTGAACATGATGGCGACCGCGTCCGCCAGCGGAATCTTCGTCAGCGCGTAGAAATAACCGATGGTCGCGACGCTCGTGGCGACGGCGCGTCCGGCGAGGCCCGGCACGCTGCGGGTCCGCAACCCGGCGAACCGGGTCCGGATCATCCACGGCGCCATGAAGACGATCCCCAGCCCGGTTCGGAAGAACGCGATCTCGAAGACGTGAAGGCCCGACGACAGATGCCGGACGGCGGCCGCCATGGCGGTGAGGCAGAATCCGCTCGCAAGCAGCCAGCACGCGCCGCGGACCGGCCCCGGCAGGCCCGCGAACCAGACCCCGAAACGCCGCCGCTTCATTCCTCCTTTCTCCGCGCCTCGCCGCGGCCCGCCGCCGCCGAAGCGGCGAATATGATCGTCGCGCCCGCCACCGTCCAGAAATCGGGCAGTTCCGAGAACGCCGCGAAGCCGATCGCGACGGCGAACGGCAGGCGCATGAAATCGAACGGCGCCACCGCGCCCGCGTCTCCGAGCGCGAAGGCGCGGGAGTAGAGGCGCTGCGCGGTCGCCGAAGCGCCGCCGAGGACGAAACCCCACAGCCACTGCTCCGGCGTCGGCCATACCCAGACGAGCGCGGCGCCGATCACGCAGAGGGGCAGCATGTAGACCGATTGGTAGAACGCCGCTATGTCCGGCGAATCGGTCCGCAACGTGACCTTCAGGATCATGGCGGAGCACGCGATGCACAACCCGGCGCCGATCACCATGAACACGCCCGCGTTGATTTCCTGAAAACCCGGACGGACCACGACCAGCGTTCCGGCGAAACCCGCGCAAAGCGCCGTCCAGCGAACCAGGGGCGCGGGCTCCTTCAGCAGAACCACGGCGAACAGCGCGATGAACAGCGGGAAGGTGAACGAGATCGCGGTCGCGTCCGCGATCGGAATCAACGAAAGGCCGCCGAACCAGCCGTACATCGCCACCGTGCTGAAAAGCCCCCGGCCGACGTACAGCCCGGTATGGCGCGTGCGCATCACGCCGACGCCGGCCCGCGCGAGCCAGGGCAGCATGATCACGACCCCGAACAAGGCGCGGAACAACGATATCTCCAGAAAGTGAAGATCCGTCGACAGATGGCGCACGACGCCGGCCTGCGCCGCGAACATGACGGCGCTGAGCGTCATCCATGCCGCGCCTTGCCAGGAGCGCGGCAAACGGGCAAACGTGGAACGCGGGATCATGAACGGTCCGAACTACCTTGAACCGGAGGCCGATGCGTTTTCGCGACAAGACGGTCTGGATCACCGGCGCGTCCTCGGGAATCGGCGAGGCGCTCGCCCGAGCCTTTCATGCGGAGCGGGCCCACGTCGTGCTGTCCGCCCGCAGGCGGGAGGAACTCGAACGCGTCGCCGCCGCATGCCCCGGCGGGCGGACGACGGTAATTCCGCTCGACGTGACCGACCAGGCGGCGGTTCCGGAAGCCGCGGCCGCCGCGCTCGGACTGCTCGGCCGCATAGACATCCTGGTCAACAACGCGGGGCTGACGCAGCGCGCGGCCGTCGCGGACGCGGACCTGTCGGTCTTTCGCCGCGTCATGGACGTGAACTTTTTCGGACCGTTGATGCTGACAAAGGCTGTGCTGCCCCACATGATGGAACGCGGCGCGGGCCACATCGTCGCAGTCACGAGCGTCGCGGGCAAATACGGCTCTCCCGGACGCTCCGGATACTGCGCCGCCAAGCACGCGGCCCATGGCCTGTTCGATTCCCTTCGCGCGGAGGTCGAACGCCGGGGCGTGAAGGTGACCCTCGTCGTGCCGGGTCCGGTGCGCACCGACATTTCGCGCAACGCGCTGACGGCCGACGGAACGCCCTGGCGGAAAATGGATTCGTTTCTCGAACGGGGCCTGGATCCCGGGATCTGCGCCGCTCGGATTCTCGACGCCGTTCACGCCGGACGGCCCGAGACGCTGATCGCCAGGGGCGCGGCGCGGCGATACGCGCTCCTCAAACGCCTGTCGCCGCGGCTGCTTTCGCGGGCGGTCTCCCGCCGTTCCTGACGGCGCCGCAAGCTGATATTGTCGCCTTCCGAGGCTTGAAAGGAGGAGGCGTTGGCGGATCCGCTCTGGCGACCTTCCGACGAACGAATCGCGGCGACCGCGCTGACGCGCTTCGTCGAGACCGAAGCGCGCGGCCGCTGGGGCGCCCCGGCTTCGGACTACGCCGACCTGCACCGGTGGTCGGTCGCCCGCAGGGAAGAATTCTGGCAGTCCGTCTGGTCGTTCGGAAAGGTGATCGGCGACGGCCCGGGATCCCGTGTCCTGCTTGACCGCGACCTGATGCCCGGCGCGCAGTGGTTCCCGGACGCGCGGCTGAACTTCGCCGAGAATCTGCTGCGGCGGCGCGACGACGCCACGGCGATCGTCTTCCGCGGCGAAGACCGGGTCTCGAGATCGACGAGCTTCCGCGAGTTGCACGATCTCGTCTCCCGCCTCGCGGCCGCGTTGCGGGCCGCCGGAATCTCGGAGGGCGACCGCGTCGCGGGCTATCTGCCGAATCTGCCGGAAGCGGTCGCGGCAATGCTGGCCGCGGCCAGCGTCGGCGCCGTCTGGTCGTCGTGCTCGCCGGATTTCGGGGCGAACGGAGTGGTCGACCGCTTCGGCCAGATCGAACCGAAGGCGTTTTTCTGCTCCGACGGCTACTTCTACGGCGGCCGCTGGATCGACGCGCTCGGACGCGCGGCGGAAGCGCTGGAACGGCTGCCGACCGCCAGCCTTCGCGTCGTGGTTCCCTACGGCGCGGACGCGCCGGACGCGTCGGCGCTGCCGGGCGCCCGGAGCCTCGGCGAGTTCATCGCGCCCTACCCGGCCCGCGAGATCGACTTCAACCGCCTTCCGTTCGGCCATCCGCTCTACGTCCTGTTCTCTTCGGGGACCACCGGCGCGCCCAAATGCATCGTCCACGGAGCCGGAGGCACGTTGCTCCAGCACCTCAAGGAGCACCTGCTGCACACGGACGTGCGCCGCGGCGACCGCGCGTTCTATTTCACGACCCTGGGCTGGATGATGTGGAACTGGCTGGCATCGGCGCTGGCCTGCGAGGCGACCCTGCTGCTCTACGACGGATCGCCCTTCCATCCCGGCCCGGAAGCCCTGTTCGACTTCGCCGACGCCGCCGGCATGACGCATTTCGGGGCGTCGGCGAAATACATCGACGCGATCAGGAAGGCCGGGCTGGAACCCGCGCGGTCGCACGATCTCTCGACCGTGCGGACGATGCTGTCGACCGGATCGCCCCTGGTCGACGAGAGCTTCGAGTACGTCTACCGGTCGGTGAAATCCGACGTCTGCCTGTCGTCGATTTCGGGCGGCACCGACATCGTGTCCTGCTTCGTGCTCGGCAACCCGAACGGCCCGGTCCGGCGCGGCGAGATACAGGCGCCGGGCCTCGGCATGGACGTCCGGGTCTGCGACGCCGGCGGACGGTCGGTCGTCGGCGAGAAAGGCGAGTTGGCCTGCGCCTCGCCGTTCCCTTCCATGCCCGTGAAATTCTGGAACGATCCGGGCGGGGAGAAGTACCGGGACGCTTACTTCGCGCGGTTCGAAAACATGTGGTGCCACGGCGACTACGCGGAGTTCACCGCGCACGGAGGAATGCGCATATACGGCCGCTCGGACGCCGTGCTCAATCCCGGCGGCGTGAGGATCGGCACCGCCGAAATCTACCGGCAGGTGGAACAGATGCCGGAGATCGAGGAAGGCCTCGCCATCGCCCAGGACTGGGAGAGCGACGTGCGCGTCGTCCTGTTCGTACGGCTGGCGGCCGGCGCGGCCCTGGACGACGCGCTCGACGCGCGCATCCGCGAGCGCGTCCGGAAGAATTGCTCGCCGCGGCACGTTCCGGCGCGCATTCTCGCCGTCCCGGACATACCGCGCACTCGATCCGGCAAGATCACGGAACTGGCGGTCCGCGACGTCGTCCACGGACGGGCGGTCGCGAACGCGGAGGCGCTTGCCAATCCCGAAGCGCTGCTCCATTTCAGGGACCGTCCGGAACTGAACGTCTGAACGCCCGGCGCCGGGCGACCGAAGAAGCGCAAAGGAGGAGATCACCATGGCCAGCGACCACAAGCAATTCGCGAAGGAGGTCGACAATCGCGCGGCCGGACTCTTCAAGGCCGCGCCCGACGCCATGCGCGCCTTTCGCAACCTTATGGAAACCGTCGGCCGGGACGGCGCGCTCGACGGCAAGACCAAGGAACTGATGGCGCTGGCCATCGGAATCGCGGTCCACTGCGAGGGCTGCATCAACTACCACGTGCGCGAGGCCATCCGAAAGGGCGCAAGCCGCGAGGAGGTCGCGGAAACGGCCTCCGTGGCGCTGGAAATGGGCGGCGGGCCGGCGGCGGTCTACGGCGCGCAGGCGCTCGAAGCCTTCGACCAGCTCTCGAACTGAGGCGGCCGCCGCAGCCGGCCGCGACGGAAAACGGCGAACGAATCCGTGAATCTCGTGGACGTTTCCATTCCCGGCGGTCGGAACCGATGAAACCGATTTTCAAGCGCATCCCCGCGGCTGCGGGCCTTCTTTGCATGATCTTCGCCGCCGCGGCGAACGGCCAGGAACTGTCAGGACGCGCGAAGGCCGCCGACGCGAACGGCAACGGCGTCATCGACCGCGGCGAGGCCCGCGGCCCGCTGGCGGCCAATTTCGACGAGATGGACTGCGACAAGTCCGGCTCCCTCGACGGCGGCGAAATCCGCGGCTTCTTCTCCGGAGCCGGCTGCCCGCAGACCGCAACGGCGGCCCCGCCCGCCGCCCCGCCGCCGCTGTCCGGACGCGCGAAGGCCGCCGACGCGAACGGCAACGGCGTCATCGACCGCGACGAGGCCGGCGGCCCGCTGGCGGCCAATTTCGACGAGATGGACTGCGACAAGTCCGGCTCCCTCGACGGCGGCGAAATCCGCGGCTTCTTCTCCGGAGCCGGCTGCCCGCAAGCCGCGGCGGCGGCCGCGCCAGCCGCCCCGCCGCCGCTGTCCGGACGCGCGAAGGCCGCCGACGCGAACGGCAACGGCGTCATCGACCGCGACGAGGCCGGCGGCCCGCTGGCGGCCAATTTCGACGAGATGGACTGCGACAAGTCCGGCTCCCTCGACGGCGGCGAAATCCGCGGCTTCTTCTCCGGGGCCGGCTGCCCGCAAGCCGCGGCGGCGGCCGCGCCTTCCGCAGCCGCGTCCGGCAACGCCGCCTCTTCGGAACGGCGCGGCCCGCCGCCGAAATCGGTCCGGGTGGACGCCGTCGTAACGGAACCACTTTCCCAGACCGTCCCGATCATGGGACGGCTGGTCTCGCTGCGCGCGGGCGACGTCGCCGCGCGCATCAACGGCGCAATGTCCGAAATCAACGCCGAGATCGGCGACCGCGTGAAGAAGGGCGACGTGATCGCGACGCTGGCCCGGGAGCGGCTGACCGCCGCGCGCGACAAGTACCAGGCCGCCGTGGCGACGCGCCGCGCCATGGTCCGGACGGCGCAGGCCCAATACGCGAGGACGGCTCAGGAACTAGCGAGAATGGAGAACCTCCGCCGCTCTTCGGCGTTCTCCCGCGCCCGGTTCGAAGATCTCCAACGCGACGCGGAGGCCCGCAAGGCGGCGATCGAGGAACGGCGGTCGCAGCTCAAGGAGGCGGAAGCCGACCTCCAACGCGCCAGCATAGACCTGCAAAACGCCCGGATTCTCGCGCCATACGACGGGGTGGTCAGCCTCAAGCACACGGAAGTCGGCGCTTACGTCAACATGGGCGCGCGGGTCGTTTCGTTGATAAACGACGAAGACATCGAGGTGGAGGCGGAAGTGCCGTCCGACCGGATATCGGGGCTCGTCGCAGGGTCCTCCGTCCGCTTCCGGCTCGACGACGGCACGATCCACGAAGCCACCGTCCGCTCGGTCGTGCCGTTCGAAAACCTGCGGACCCGGACGCGGCCCGTGCGCTTCATGCCGCGTTTCGGCGACGGAACGGCGCAGCTCGCCGTGAACCAGAGCGTTACGGTGCTCGTGCCCGTCGGCAAGGCTCGCCAGGCCGTGACCGTCCACAAGGACGCGATCGTGCACAGTGGCGCGAACCGCATGGTCTATCTGGCTCGGAACGGCAAGGCGTTTCCCCGTCAGGTCCAGCTCGGCGAAGCGGTCGGCAACCGCTACGTCGTCCTGTCCGGCCTCCGGCCCGGCGACCAGGTGGTCACTCACGGGAACGAAGCGCTTCCGCCGGGATCGAACATTCGCGTGCTCCAGGACAGGCAGCGCACCGCCAGGGCCAAATGAACGTCATCCGTCTCTCCATCGACCGCCCGATAGCGGTGGTCGCGCTCGTGCTGATGATCATCCTCTTCGGATACGTCGCGCTGCAGCGCATTCCCATCCAGATGGCTCCCGACGTCCGGCAACCGATCATCAACGTCACGACCACGTGGCGCGGCGCGGCGCCGGCCGAAATCGAACGCGAGATCGTCAACCCGCAGGAAGACGAACTGAAGGGGCTGGAAGGCGTCCGCAAGATGAAGTCGCGGGCGCAGCGCAATCGCTCGGTCATCACCCTCGAATTCTCGCCCGGCGTCGAATTCAACCGGGCCCTGCTGCTGGTCGCCAACCGCCTCGACCGCGTCGCCGGATATCCCGAGGAAGCCAACGAACCCGTGCTCTCGACCTCCGGCACGGAGGACAACGCGATCGCGTGGTTCGTGCTGACGCCGACCGACGGCGAAAACCGGGACATGACCGCCTACGGCGATTTCCTCATCAACGTCGTGCAGGAACGAATCGAGCGGATCGAGGGAGTCGCGGGCGTCAACATCTTCGGGGACACGCCGCGAGAGATGACCCTGACCGTCACCCCGCAGGCGCTCGCGCGCTACGGCATGACGGTCGGGGAGGTTCTGCGGCGATTGCGCGCCGCTAACTCGTCCGTCACCGGCGGGGACGTGGAAGAGGGGAAGCGCCGCTACGTGGTCCGGACGGAAGGCGATCTGAACACGGCGCGAATGGTCGAGGACGTGGTGCTGCGCTCGAACCGAAACGGCGGCGGCGTCGGGCGCGTGGTGGTGCGGGACATCGGCGCGGTATCGCTCGGCTACAAGAAGGCGCAGGCGCGGCTCCGCCAACTGGGGCAGTCGGGCCTCGCCTTCAACATCTCGCGCGAGCAGGGCGCGAACGTGATCAAGACCATGGTCGAGGTGCGGCAGGCCATAAAGGAACTCGCCGACGGACCGCTGAAGCGTCAAGGGCTTTTGGTGGAGCAGGTCTACGACGAGACGGAATACATCAACTCGTCGATCGACCTCGTGATCCAGAACATATACATCGGGGGCATCCTCGCGATCATCGTCCTGATGATCTTCCTCAGGTCCTGGCGGCCGACGGTCGTGATCGCGATGTCGATCCCGGTGTCGGTGGTCGGTTCGTTCGTCGCCATGGCCATGCTCGGCCGATCCCTCAACGTCGTCAGCCTCGCCGGAATCGCTTTCGCCGTCGGCATGGTGGTCGACGCCGCCATCGTGGTGCTCGAAAACATTTTCCGGATGCGTCAGGAGGGACGGTCCCGAACGGAGGCGGCCTATTACGGCGCGCAGCAGGTGTGGCCCGCCGTGCTCGTTTCCGCCCTCACGACCGTCATGGTTTTCATTCCGATCCTGATCATGGACCTTGAAGTGGGCCAGCTGTTCCGCGACATCGCCGTCGCGATTTCGGTCTCCGTCATGCTGTCGCTCCTGGTCTCCGTCACTCTGATTCCGGCCCTTTCCAAGGGGTTGCTGGGCGGCCGCATCGACCGGAAGGATTTCCGCGTGCGCCTGCCGGTGATCGACCCCCTGTCGCACGGTTTCGTCAATCTCTGGACGGGCTACGCGCGCCTCGTCGCGCGCTACAAGATCGTGGCGCTCGTGCTGGTGGGAGGCATCATCGCCGCGGCGGCGACGACGGCGGTCGCCATCATGCCCAAGCTGGACTATCTGCCGACGGGCAATCGCAACTTCGTGATCGGCTTCATCCAGCCGCCTGCGGGATACAATCTCGACACCAACGTCGAGATCGCGGAGCGCGTCGCCGAGGCCACGAAGCCGTACTGGTCGCGCGGCCCGGCCGCGGAAGCGAACCCGCCGGACGATCGCAAGATAGACCGCTTCTTCTATGTCGCGCTTCTCGGACGCATGTTCATGGGAGCGACCCACGTCGACCCGCACAAGGCGCAGGAGCTGATCCCGCTTCTGCAGACGCCCGCGCGGCGGGAACCGGGCGTGCTGGCCTTCTTCTTCCAGCCGTCCCTGTTCGGGCGCTCGATCGGATCCGGACGGTCCATCGATCTCGAGATCGCAGGGCCCGACCTGGAGACGATCTACGACGTCGGCCGCGAAATCTTCTTCGCGACCCGCAGCGCGCTGCCGCCCCGCGAAGGGCACCGGGCGCGCCCGCGCCCGGCCCTGACTCTGGGGGAACCGGAGGTCAGGATCGTTCCGGACCGCATACGGCTCGCCGACAACGGCCTTTCGGCGCGCGAACTGGGCGAAGCGGTCGACGTCTTCAACGACGGGGTTCGCGTCGCCGAAGTGACCGTGGACGGAAAGCGGATCGACCTCACCCTGAAGGGGCCCGAACCGGAGAAGGAGGCCACGCAGGGGATCCGCTCGCTGCCGGTAGTGACTTCGGACGGCCGCATCGTCACGGTCGACAGCCTCGCGAACGTGGCCGAAACCATGGGCCCGACGGAGATCCAGCGCATCGACCGCTCGCGAACCATGACCATCCAGGTCAGTCCGCAGCGCACCATGCCGCTGCAGCAGGCCATGGACGTTCTGGAAGAAAAGGTGTTGGCGCCGTTGCGCGAGAAGGGCCTTCCCGAAGGCGTGCGCGTCAGGCTGTCGGGCAGCGCCGACAAGCTGGTCGCGACCTGGAACCATATCGTCCTCGACCTGATGATCGCCCTGGTCATCGTCTATCTGGTGATGGCGGTGCTGTTCGAGAGCTTTCTCTACCCGTGGGTGGTCATGCTTTCCGTCCCGGTCGCCGCGGCCGGAGGCCTGGGCGGGCTCGCGCTGCTCAACACCTACGTCAACCAGCCTCTCGACATGCTGACGATGCTCGGTTTCGTGATCCTGGTCGGCATCGTGGTGAACAACGCGATCCTGCTCGTTCACCAGACGCTGCATCACATCCGGGTGGACGGTTCGGACGTGAACAGCGCCATCGAAACGGCGACGCGGAACCGCATCCGGCCGATATTCATGTCGACGCTCACTTCGGTGTTCGGAATGCTGCCGCTGGTCGTGTTCCCGGGCGCGGGATCCGAACTCTATCGCGGACTCGGATCGGTCGTGCTGGGCGGGCTGTCGCTGTCGGCCGTGCTCACCATGGCGATCGTCCCGCCGATGATGTCGATCACGGTCGGCGTGATCGAGCGCCGCCGCCAGCGCAAGGCGAGCGCGGCGGCGCTGCAGCCCGCCGGGTGACGGGCTTCGCTCCGGGACGGCTCAGCCGTCCGGCGCGGACGAGCTTTCGCGCAGGATCCAGCCGCCGCCCAATAATCGGTCGCCGTCATAGAAGACGCAGGCCTGTCCGGGCGCGACCGCCCGCGCGGGTCGATCGAGCGTCACCCGCGCCCGCCCGTCGTCCTGCAGGCGAACCGCGGCCGGCTCCGGCGTCTGCATCGAGCGCAGCTTGACGTTCACGCGAACGCCGTCGGCTCCCGCTGAGGCGCCAAGCCAGTTGACGCCTCCGAGCGAGAACGCATCCCTCCCGAGAGCGGAGGCCGGGCCAACCACCACGCGCCTTGCCTCGGGCTCGATCCGAACGACGTAAAGTCGACCGTCGGCGCCGCCGAGCCCGAGGCCGCGCCGCTGGCCGACCGTGAAGTCGACGATGCCGTCGTGGCGGCCGAGCACCCGCCCGTCGACATGGACGATGTCGCCGGGATCGATCGCGCCCGGCCTGATCCGGCGCACGACCTCGCCGTAGTCCCGGCCGGGAACGAAGCAGATGTCCTGGCTGTCGGGCTTGGCGACCACCGGCAGGCCGAGGCGTCCGGCATGGCCGCGCACCTCGTCCTTGGTCATGCCGCCCAGCGGAAATCGCAGGTATTCGATCTGCGCGGGCGTGGTCGCGAACAGGAAGTAACTCTGATCCCGGCCGCGGTCGGCCGCGCGCCGCAATTCGGGACCGCCGGCGCCGTCGACGCGCCGGACGTAGTGGCCGGTCGCAAGCGCGTCCGCTCCGAGGCCGCGCGCGGTCTCGAGGAGGTCGCGGAACTTGACCGTCTGGTTGCAAGACACGCACGGAACGGGCGTCTCCCCCCGCGCGTAACTGTCGGCGAAGGCCTCGACGACGTCCGTCCGGAAACGGGATTCGTAATCGAGCACGTAGTGGGGAATGCCGACGGTTTCGGCGACCTGGCGCGCATCGTCGATATCCCGCCCGGCGCAGCACGTTCTGGCGCCTCCCGGCTCCTCGCCGTGAAGGCGAAGCGTCACGCCGACGGTTTCGTAGCCTTCTTCCGCCAGCAAGGCCGCCGCGACGGAGCTGTCGACTCCGCCCGACATGGCGACCACGACCCTGGCGTCGGCCGGATTCCCTTCCAGGCCAAGAGAGTTCATGACGGCAGCTCCCGAAACCGGCCGCGCGGGCGCGCCAGGCTCCGCCAGCCGCCGCATGCGACGGGCGACGGCGCGAAAGCCCAACCGCGCTCCGTCCGCGCTCGCTCCGATATAGGACGCCTTCCGGCCGGAGCCAAGTTCGCGCCGCGGCCGCAAAGCGCCGGGCGCGTCCCGGGCCTCTGCGGCGCTCGACGAACCGAGCGGACGCGGCCGGGCTCCTTTCGTCCTTTCCGCACGGGCGCTATCCTGACGGGAACGCCGTGCCGAACTTCAGCAACCAGCGGGGCCGACGCCATGCCGAAGACGCCGGATTATTTCCGCGGCAAAACGATCCTCGTAACGGGCGGCGCCAGCGGCATCGGTCGCGCGACCTGCCTCATCTTCGCGCGCGAAGGCGCGAACGTCATCGCCGCCGATATCGACGGCGAGGGCGCCCGGTCGGTCGCCGAACGGATTCGAAAGAGCGGCGGCGACGCGCTCGGGGCGACCGTCGACGTGACGGATCGGCCCGCCGTCGACGCCTTGGTCGCGGAGGGCATCGGCGCCTTCGGCGGCATCGACTTTCTGCTGAACAGCGCCGGCGCCGCCGGGCGGCGCGCGACGTTCCTCGAAATCGACGAAACCCTCTGGCGCAAGACCTACGCGCTCAACGTCGACGGAACGTTCCACTGCATGCAGGCGACGATTCCGAACATGATCGAGCGCGGCGGAGGCGTGATCGTCAACATCGCGAGCATGGCGCACCGGCGCGGCGGGCCAGGGCACTCCACGCACTACGCATCGGCCAAGGGCGCGGTGGTGACGCTGACCATGGGCGTCGCCCGCGAATTCGTCGACCGCGGCATTCGCGCCCTGTCGATCTCGCCCGGCCCCGTCGACACGCCGTTCCAGCACGTTTCCTCGCCCGAACTCCTGCAGCGGATGATCGAAGACGTGCCGATGAAGCGGCTGGGAACGCCCGATGAAATCGGCGAACTCGTCCTGTTCGCTTGCTCGGACGCCTGTCCCTACATGACGGCCGATACCGTCTACGTGAACGGCGGCGGCGGGTGGCGATAGGCCGTCAGACGATCCGGCAAGCCTCGTCGAAGGCGTAACGGTACAGCCTCGGCCCCTTGATGCCTTCCAGGTCGCCGTAACCGATATTGCACAGGAAATTCGACCTCCACGTCGTGCCTTCGAGAAAGGCCTTGTCCGCCGCCTGCCGATCGAAGCCGAGCATGGCGCCGGCGTCGAGGCCCACCGCGCGAATGGCGAGGATGAGATAAGCGCCCTGCATCGTGCTCTGATGCATCGCGAACGCCTCGGCCGCAGCGGCGTCCGACTTCCATTGCTCCGCCATTTCCGGGCGCACCGGATAGAGTTTCGCGAAATCGTCGAAGAACCTGACGTCGTACGCGAGAAGCGCGGTGGCCGGCGCCGCCATGGTCTTGTCGACGTTGGGCGGCGACAGGCAAGGCCGGAGCTTCTCCTTCGCCTCCGGGGAGCGGACGAAAACGATCCGGGCCGGCAGGGTGTTGGCGCTGGTCGATCCGAACTTCGTCAGATCCCAGATTTCGCGCAGCTGATCGTCGGCGACCTCCCGATCCTGCCACCCGTTGTGGTTGCGGGCTTCGCGAAAGACGAGATCGAGCGAATCGTCGTCGAGCCGCCCGATTCGCGCCCGGTAATCCATTATTCTGGCGCGAGCGGCGGCCAGAGCCTGATCTTCCGACATGCGTGTCTCCTGTTGGGGCTGCTGTATGCCCGCTTCTCCGACGGGCGAACGCAAGGTAAGGTCATTCGCCGTCCGGCGAAACCGGATTTTACCAAAAATCCCGCGCTTTTCGAAGACGGTCGGCCGCTGAATGCGCTTTGCCGGCACGAGCGTCCGGCGCGGTTCTTGACGTCTCGAGATGGCCGTCAAGGCGCGGAGGCGGTCCCCTGGTCGACCGCCTTGCGGCCTCCGGAGGCTCGAGCCGCATGCGCCGCGCGCAAACCTTGAAACGCGGACAGCTTTCCAAGGGGCAATATTATGGCTCGATTAGCGTTATGCATGCTCCGCTATCGCAACGGCGCGGTTCCGCGGAAATCCTCCCCAACCTGCTGAATTTTGCCTCTATGAAGCGCAACGCGGGCGGTCTCCGTCGCGAGACCGGTTGGGTTGGACAGTAACTCAAGGCGCCGGGGCGGTGCGCCGGAGCGACCCGGCATTCGCGTTTTTTGGCGATCAGGGGGCCGCACAACCTTCGCCCGACCATGGGCGGCCGCGGGGTGCAAAAATGACGGCCGCCGACAAAAACGGCGCAGCGCAAGCGCCTCGTCCGCGATGGCCATGGCCGCATGCCGAGCGAAGCCGGTCATCAGGAACGCTTCTTCCAGCGCGGCTTCGGAAAGGGATTTGGACCCGGGATCGGCGGCCGGGAGGCTCCGCGGCCCGCCGGAAGCCCGCCCGCTTCAATGACGCTCGTCGAAAAACGCGAAGAGTTCCTCGGCCGTACGGCTGCCTCTGACGTGGGCGGTCGCTTTCTGGAATTCCTCGGGGTCGACGATGCCGTCGAGCTCGGACTTCAGGCGTTCTCCCGCTTCGGCACCGAACCTTTGGGCCGCAAGTATAGCCATGAGTTTGCGGTTCTTGGCCATGAGTTCGCGGTTCGAAACCACAACCGCATCGTAATGTCGAGCGAATCCGGTCTTCACCGAACATACGCCCGCTTCAGTGGCGCTTGTCGAAAAACGCGAAGAGTTCCTCGGCCGTCCGGCTGGCGGTGACATGGGCAGTCGCTTTCTGGAATTCCTCGCGATCGACGATGCCGTCGAGCGCGGACTTCAGGCGTTCTCCCGCCTCGGCGCCGAACCTTTCGGCCGCAAGCATGGCCATGAGTTCGCGGTTCGACGCCACAACCGCATCGTAATGTCGAGCGAATCCGGTCATCTGCAGCGATCCTTCAAGTGCAGCTTCGGGGAAGAATTTGGAGCACGGCTTCGCGTCCGCACATTTTTCGCCGACGACGACGCGCGGGCCCGCCGGAAGCCCGCCCGCTTCAGTGGCGCTTGTCGAAAAACGCGAAGAGTTCCTCGGCCGTCCGGCTGCCTCTGACGTGGGCTTTCGCTGCCTGGAATTCCTCGGGATCGACGATGCCGTCGAGCGCGGACTTCAGGCGTTCTCCCGCCTCGGCGCCGAACCTTTCGGCTGCAAGATCAGCCATGAGTTCGCGGGTCGAGACCACAACCGCATCGTAATGTCGAGCGAATCCGGTCATCTGCAGCGATCCTTCAAGTTCAGTCTCGGGGAACCATTCTGACCCGACCGCCGTCATTGTCAACAGAAGATGGCGCAACGGTCGATATTCTTCCACCGGCAAAAGCCTGTCGAGTTCCTCGCAGGCGCGCAACGTGTCGGCGGGGTCGCCCTGCTGCAGCCGGAAATAAGCCGCCGCGGGATTGTCCTCGTACGCGGAATAGTCTTCCCGCTGGACATCGTGCACCATGTATCGTGCCGGCATCCTGTAGGGATCGAAGCCGGGATGGTCCGGCGGAACCGTCAGACTCTCCGCGTTGTCGTCCGCATTCCAGACATCGGCCCCCGTATGGACGACGATCGGGAGGATGAACGGAACCCGGCCCTTGGCGTCCATGAGATCCCTGTGGTTCCGCTGGACGCTTTCGGCGAGCTCGGTCCGGTAGGACGCCATCCGGTGCGCCATTGCGCGGTCGACGCCGGACTGGAATTCGACGATGACGGCGAACGGCCAGGCGTTCTTCCGTTCCAGAACCAGGATCATGTCGCTGCGGAGGCTGCGGCTGAGCGAGCGGGAGACGAGCTCTCCATCAATCCGGCGGATGTCCGCGTCGTCCGGCACCATGCCGGACGGCAGGAGCGTCCGCAGCAGGGCGCGCGCCATTACCGGATATCCGAAGGTGAACCGGGCGATCGCGTCGTGCGGATGACGCCCCGGCCTGTCCAGCATCGGCAGAGGAGCCCGCCCCCGCCGGTCTTTGAAGGAAAGGTTCGCGCCGCACCCGATCAGGGCGGCGAGCGCGGCGTAGTTCTCGTCGCGGGCGGCGTAGTGAAGCGCCGTCCGGCCATTCCGGTCCGGAAGATCCACGTCGGCTCCGTCCGCGGCGAGGGCCGCGATGATTTCCGCGCCCCCTTTCCGGACCATGGCGGCGTGATGGAGAAGGTTCCGGCCCTTCCCGTCTTTCGGGTCGTTCTCCCGACGGTACAATTCGACGACGAGTTCCGGAAAACCCGTCCTGACCGCGGCTGCGAGTTGTCGTTTCTTCATCCTTCCGGTCCAGAAATTCCCGCTAAGGTGGCCGCCCTTTGCAAAAGGCGCGTCGAGATAGCATCGTTACCGAGGGACCAGCCGTCGCGACGCACCTTTCCCGCTTCGGCCTGGCGCCGACATAGCCTTGACTACCCTGCTTCCCCTGAAAAACCTGCTTTAGCACACTCGGACACGGTGCTGGGTCAGGAGGTATCGTAGGGAATTCCCACTGCTTTCCGGTGTCCAAACGCGATCATTCGGTAGAGCGTCTCCCAGTCCTTCAGGAAGTAGTCGAGAAACAATGCCCGCACTTTTTCCCAGAAGTAAATGGGCCGCTTGGCCTTCGTTTGCGCCTGTTGGAACAGTTTGCAACATCGCTGTTGAATCTGGTCAATCAGGAACGCTAGCATCATCAGGAACGCGAAGACAGTCGACAGATTGTTGTTACCGTGACCGAAGTTGTGCTCAAAGCAGTAGCCTTGGTTCTTCAGGGTGTTGAAAGTTTCGTTCTCGATCTTCCAGCGCGCCCGCCCGGTGCGCATCAACTCCATCAGGTTCTCTTCGTCAATTGGCAGATCCGTGACCCAGGAGAAACGTTGTTTCTTGCCGTTTGGAAGCTTCTCCCAGTATTCGAGAAAGTTCACTTTGAGGTCGAAGTGCGTATCGTTCAGAGGCACTCCGTTGAGATACCGGAATTCGTGCCGTATGTTGTCCTCGTCCGTGAACTCCCGGTGCTCCACGGACGGCGCGTTGTTGACCCACAGGAACTTGTGGTCGCCAGGCTTTGCACCCAGTATGAAACGCATGTCTAACTCCTTGAGAAGATTGACATGCGGTCCATTTGAGGCCAGCCCATCCTCCAACACGATCAACTTCAGGTGCGGGTGTTCACGACGCACATCTTTCAAAAGCCGTTTCGCCGCTTCGCAATCATTCTTTTTTGCGCCGTCTCCCTTCAGGATCGATTCCGGTGCAAACGGAAAAACCTCCTTCTGTTCCGGGTGCACCAGAACGGCTCCCAACATCTGGTGGTAGTAGGTAATCGTACCGTCGCGGTGATGTTTCTCGCAGCAGTTTTTACAGTGCACCTTGTCCGACGAAAAGTATCCCGTTCCATCGATCGAAAGAGCGTAATACCCGTTCAGACAAGTGTATTGTTCCAGCCCCTTGCCTCGTTGCAAAACTTGGAACATCTTCGTGAAACAACGCCGCAATTGCCGCGGACAGACTTCGTCAAGCCGTTCTCGCATCGCAGAGTCCGACGGCACACGCTTGACGCAAGTTCGCGAGGTTGTGCCGAACCGCTTCGTCGGCGTGCGCGGCATCGTCGAGAAGCGACGCATACTTCATACCGAACACCGCCAAACCCGACATCAGACAGTCCGTCTGGTTCAGCCCCCGGCTGGCAATCGGATCTTCGATACGGTCGAAACAAGCTCGCACTTCCTTCAGCAACCCCGGAGCGCTGAGCGTCTTGCGCATGCCTGGCATTCTGGCCATTTTGGTACAATCCCGCCTCGCCTTCGGACCACTTTCCAGAGAAAAATGCTCCGCTTGAAGGCAAATAGCCCCGAATCACCTCGAAAAGTCCACGAAAAATTTTTTTCCGACCCCATATTTTCCAAGGGTTTTGAGCCTTAGCGGGAATTGCTGCTTCCGGTCCTTCGCTACCATCAGCTCTGCGTTACTTGCCGGAGCGCGGAAGCCGCAGCCGGGTCGTTCGGCGCGGCCCGCAGGCTCCATCTCTTTCGAACGCCGGCCGTCGCCCGAGCGGGGCGGCATCCGCGTTCTCGCCGCGGAACGGCGCAAGACCCGTTCAACCTTGAAGCGCAGGAAGCTGGCGGCTGAACGACCGTTCGCATGTTGCGGCGAGGCCAGGCGATCCGGGCAATCCCCGCAAGCGCACAGCGGAGATTGGCCCATGGCGTCTGACCCGATATGGAACAATACAAGAATATGGTCCTGAAGTCAAGCGGCAGGACGAACGCCTGTCAGTACCTGTCTGCAACAGACGAACGCCGGGACCGGAAGTCGGCCGCAGCCGTGCGTTCCGGGCGGATCCGCCCCCGGAGGGCCGGCGCAATCCTCCGGGCGCCGGGCGGACGGCAGTCGACGAAAAAATTCAGCACTCCTGACACGATGCCTGACGATCGATTGTTTTCATGACCCCCTATCAACTATGAAGCACAATGCAGACAAGCGGTCTCTGCCATGAGACCAGTTGGATTGGCCACGCCTCAAGGTGCCGGAGCGTTGCGCCTTAACGATCCGGCATTCGCGTTTTTTGCGATCAGGGTCGCACGACCCTCGCGGGTCTGCCCACGGACGGGCGGTCCGCGGGGCGCCGAGTTGACGGCCGTCGACAAGAAACGGCGCAGCGCAAGCGCCACTCGCTTCGGCCGCGATAACCTTGGCCGCATGTCGAGCGAAGCCGGTCACCAGGAACGCTTCTTCCAGCGTGGCTTCGGGGGAGGAATTTGGATCCCGGCTCGGCGGTCGGGAGGTTCCGCTATCCGTGGACCCGCCGGAAGCCTGCCCGCTTCAGCGGCGCTTGTCGAAAAACGCGAAGAGTTCCTCGGCCGTCCGGCTGGCGGTGACGTGGGCTCTCGCCGCCTGGAATTCCTCGGGATCAACGATGCTGTCGAGCGCGGACTTCAGGCGTTCTCCCGCCTCGGCGCCGAACCTTTCGGCCGCAAGATCAGCCATGAGTTCGCGGTTCGAGGCCACGGCCGCATCGTAATGTCGAGCGAATCCAGTCATCAGCAGCGATCCTTCAAGTGTAGTCTCTGGGAATCATTCTGACCCGAGCGCCGTCATTGTCAACAGAAGATGGCGCAACGGTTCGTCCAAAGGCAGAAGCCTGTCGAGTTCCTCGCAGGTGCGCGACGTATCGGCGGGGTCGCCTTGCTGCAACCGGAAATAAGCCGCCGCGGGATTGCCCTCGTACGCGGAATAGTCTTCCCGCTGGACATGGTGCACCATGTACCGCGCTGGCATCCTGCAGGGATCGAAGCCGGGATGGTCCGGAAGGTTCCGTCCATCGCCGCGCCTTGCCAAAGGAGTGTCGAGCGACCGTTGAACATGTCTGGAAGTCCGAAACTGCGCAGCGCGAACGTCTCGCCTTAAACGTCGACTCGCAGCGTTCGCGGTCCGCTGCGACGGGATTCTCCTTCGCAGGTCGCGTAACGAGCTCTTCGCCGCATGCATTGCAAACCGGAAGTCCTTCGCGGCGACCTGCTAAACTCTCTTCACGCAAGTTGGTCCCGAACTCCTCAAAAAGCCTTGGCCATGCTCGACCGGGAATCGCTGCCGCAGTCCAGCCGGAACATGGAACGGAAAGTGCGGGCGAATCCCTTTCCCTGGGCCGGTCGATTCTCGCCGCAACTTGTCGAGAAGTTGCTGGCTGCCTGCGCGCCGAGCGGCGCCGTCGTCCTGGATTCTTTCGCCTGCTGCGGGACGACGCTTGCGGAGGCGGCCGCGGCCTGCGGCAGCGCAGTTGAACCCCACCGCCCTCGCAAGAGCGTACGAAACTGCCCGCGCTGCGGCGCTCGACGATCTGCGCGCCGAATTTCCGGAGGTCGGCGGCGAGTCCCCTGGACAGCGGTTCGGAGAACTCCCGGACCGCGACATGCTCGAAACCGGACTCGTCGGGATCTGTCCACGGCGCTGGCGGCGCCGAGCGACCTTCGTCGTAAGCGCCTGGACGACGACACCGTTCCGAAGAGCTGGACGAAGCCCGACCGACTCGCGGCGGGATCTCGTCGGCCTCGTCACGTCCGCTTGCAGATTTTCCAAGGAAATCGTGGCGCGGCGGTCGCTCCCCGGCGCGAGAGGCCGATGCGCGCAGCGCCGGTCTCCGGGCGGTCGCGGCAGGAGATGCAGCGGCGCGCTTCGCCGGGGGACAGCGCGCGCCGCTTCCGCCGCCCGTCGCCCGAAAAAAATTCGGCCGGTCGCCAAGGAATGCCGTTCGGCGCGCGTCCAAACGACATGAACGCTCGGACAATTGCCGCATGACCGGGGAGGGCGACGCCGCGCTGGTCCGCCGGGCCGGCGGTGGAGACCGCGAGGCCTTCGCCGCGCTGATCGAGCGCCATTACGACCGCGTCTACCGTCTCTGCGTCCGCGTTCTCGACGATCGCGAGGGGGCGGAAGACCTCGCGCAGGACGTTTGCGCCGGGCTGGCCGCCAAGCTGCCTTCGTATCGCGGCGACAGCCTCTTCACCACCTGGCTCTACCGGGTGGTCGTCAACGCGGCGCGCGACGCGATCCGGCGCGACGCGACCAGGCGGCACCACGAACGGGACTACGCCGAAGCCGACGCGCTGGACAGGGCTGCGCGCGTCGAGCGTGAAAGCGAGCAGGCCTGGCTGCGGCGGGCGACGGCGCGGCTGTCGGCGGATATGCGGACGACGGCGGCCCTGGTCCTCGAGGAGGGCCTGCGCCACGCCGAAGCCGCCGACATCCTGGGCGTGTCGGAGGCGACGGTGTCGTGGCGGATGCACGAATTGCGCAAGCGCCTGCGCGCCATGACGATGGAGGAGGAGGCTGTTTCGTGAGCGACGAACTGGAGAGATTCGCGAGAGCCCTGCGCGCCGACGCGCCGCGCGTTTCTGCGGAAGCGCGAGAGCGGGCCGTGGCGGCGGCATTGGCGTCGTTCGATCGCCATCATCGGGAACACGGCCAAGGAATCGGGGACGGGGCGCGTCACAAGGAACGGATGCCGCGCTTCCGCGGCACGTTCTCGCCAAGGAGGATCATCATGTCGCATATCCTGCCGCACCCCCGTCTCGCGCTTGCCGCCGGGGCGAGTCTCGTCCTCGCCGCGGGCGCCGCCTTCGTGGCGCTCTCCCCGCCCGAGCCGCTTCCGTTGCTTGCGTCCGTCGACAGCGTTCCGTCCGCCGGCGCAGTTGCCGACCCGGGCGATCCCGCGGCGGCCGAGACCGCGAGGAGCGCCGTTAGCGAACCGTCCGGCACTCTCGCCCTCCCCCGTGCCAAAACTGCGGCGACCGCCGCCGACAGCGTTCCGTCCGCCGGCGCAGTTGCCGACCCGGGCGATCCCGCGGCGACCGAGACCGAGAGGAACGCCGTTGGCGAGCTGGGCGACACTCCCGCCCTTAGCGAAATGCTGAGCATCCAAGGCCAAATGCTGAGCGTAGCAAGCGCGCCGAGAAGCCTCCAAGCGGATCGACTCGATCAAGTCGGGGCTATTTCAGCCTCCCGTTCAGTCGCCCGCCTTTCCGTCGACGACGAGCCCTCGTTCCGCCGGGGCGGGCGCGACCGCTTCGCCGAGTCCGATCCCAACCCGGTCAAGGTCGCCGCCGAGGATCCCGTCTCGACCTTCTCGGTCGATGTCGACACTGCCTCCTACGCCTTCGTGCGCGCCTCCCTGAACCGGGGCGCGCTGCCGCCGCAGGACGCGGTGAGAATCGAGGAACTGGTCAACTACTTCCCCTACGGCTACGAACCGCCCGCGAGCCGCGAACGGCCCTTCGCCGTCCACGCGGCGCTGATGCCGGCGCCGTGGAACGCCGCCGCCCTGCTTCTGCGCGTCGGCGTCCAGGGCTACCGGCTGGAGCGCGCCGCGGCGCCTCCCGCCAACCTCGTGTTCCTGATCGACAGTTCGGGTTCCATGGACGAACCGGACAAGCTGCCGCTGCTGATCTCCTCGTTCAAGCTGCTGCTGGACACGCTGTCGCCCGACGACACGGTGGCCATCGTTACTTACGCCGGCGCCGCCGGCACGGTGCTGGAGCCGACCCGGGCCGACGAGCGAGGGCGCATCCTGGCCGCCCTCGACAGCCTTCGGGCGGGCGGGTCGACCGCCGGCGGCGAGGGGTTGCGGCAGGCCTACCTGCTGGCCGAGCGTCGCTTCGTCGAGGGCGGCGTCAACCGGGTGATCCTCGCCACCGACGGCGACTTCAACGTCGGCATCGCCGACGTGGACGAACTGGAAGGCTACGTCGCGCGCAAGCGGGAGAGCGGGGTGTACCTGTCGGTGCTGGGCTTCGGGATGGGCAATTACAACGACGAACTGATGCAGCGGCTGGCCCAGCACGGCAACGGCAACGCCGCCTACATCGACAGCCTGCCGGAGGCGCGCAAGGTGCTGGTGGAGGAGGCGTCCTCGATGCTGTTCCCGATCGCCGACGACGTGAAGGTCCAGGTGGAGTTCAATCCGGCGGCGGTGGCCGAGTACCGGCTGATCGGCTACGAGACCCGGCTTCTGGCGCGCGAGGATTTCGCCAACGACAAGGTGGACGCGGGCGAGATCGGCGCCGGGCATACGGTGACCGCCCTCTACGAGTTGACGCCCGCGGGTTCCGGCGCCCGGCGCGTCGAGCCGCTGCGCTATCGGCCGAAGGCGGAAGCGGCGGCCGGCGCCTTCGCGGAGGAAGTCGCCTACCTGAAGGTCCGCTACAAGCTGCCGGGAGCCGCGAGCAGCGCCGAGATCGTCCGCGCGGTCATGTCGGCCGACGCCTTCGAGAGCCTCGAAGCGGCCCCCGAGGACATGCGCTTCGCGGCGGCGGTGGCCGGGTTCGGGCAACTCCTGCGCGGCGGGCGCTACACCGGCGCCTTCGGCTACGACGACGTCGTCGCGCTCGCGCAGGGCGCTCGGGGGAACGACCCGTTCGGCTACCGGGCGGAGTTCGTCCGCCTCGCGCGCATGGCGAAGTCGGCCGCCGCCATGGCGCCGCTGCGGCCCTGACCCGGCGCGCCGGAAGAAATCGCGGGACGCCGAAGAGCGGCTCGCGGCGAGGCCCTCGAGTTCTCCGCAGCGCCAACGAAACCGGCGCTGCGGAATTCTTCCTCGATCGCCCAAGAGGAGTTCCGGGGGAACGGTCCGCACTGGATCGTTGCGCCGCATCGCAGTCGCCTGGGCAGCCTCGGCTTCTGCCTCGCAAGCCGGCAGCGCATTTCCGCCGGGTCACGAGCGTTTTCCCGTCCCACCCGACGTTCGCACGCCGTCCCTCGCTGCGCTTGCGTAGTTTCGCATGGCGGATGACTGGCATGCGGCCTTGCGTCGGATGCCGGCCTGCGTTTACGCTGAACGGGCATGCACTTGCTACGCAGCTGTCTGTCTCCAGGCCGCAGATCGCCCCGGGTCTGAGTCGCAGCGCCGCAAACTCCGCTTCTCCGATCCCGCGAACCTAGGTTTGAACGCCGTGCGGATTGTTGCGACAATGGCGCGCAGCCCTTTGCGGATTCTGGAAGCTTCTCTGACAACCTAACAACCGGGAGACACACGGTGCGGGACGGCGAATTCTTGTTCACGAGCGAGTCGGTCTCGGAAGGCCACCCCGACAAGGTTTCGGATCGGATTTCCGACGCGGTAGTCGATACGTATCTCGCGGCCGACCCGCTGTCTCGGGTGGCCTGCGAGACCTTGACCACGACGAACCGCATCGTGATCGCCGGCGAAGTTCGCGGACCGGAATCGATCACGTCCGAAATGGTCGAGGACGCCGCGCGGCAGGCGGCAAGGGAGATCGGTTACGAGCAGGACGGATTTCACTGGCGGAAAGCGAAGGTCGACGTCCACCTGCACCGGCAGTCGGCGGACATCGCCCTGGGCGTCGACGCGGCCGGCAACAAGGACGAAGGCGCGGGCGACCAGGGACTCATGTTCGGCTACGCCTGCCGGGAGACCCCCGCGCTCATGCCGGCGGCGATCCACTACTCCCACGAAATACTGCGGTCCCTCGCCGAAGCGCGGCACGCGGGGACGGCGAACGGACTCGGCCCCGATTCGAAAAGCCAGGTCACCCTCGAATACCGGGACCGCGCGCCGGTCCGGGCGACCTCGGTCGTGGTGTCGACCCAGCACCACGAGGATCTCGACCAGGACGCGGTGCGCGAGATCGTCCGTCCGCACGTCGAGCGCGTCCTCCCGGAAGGCTGGATGTGCGGCGAGGACGAATTCTACGTCAATCCGACCGGCCGGTTCGTCATCGGCGGTCCCGACGGCGATTGCGGGCTGACCGGCCGTAAGATCATCGTCGACACCTACGGCGGCTCCGCCCCCCATGGCGGCGGCGCGTTTTCCGGAAAGGATCCCAGCAAGGTCGACCGTTCCGCCGCCTACGCGGCGCGCTGGGTCGCCAAGAACGTCGTCGCGTCCGGGCTCGCCGACAGGTGCACCATCCAGATCGCCTACGCCATCGGCGTCTCGAAGCCGCTGTCGGTCTACGTCGATACCGACGGCACCTCGCAGGTCGGGGACGACCGCCTTTCCGAAATCATTCAGGAGGTCGTCGACCTCTCGCCTCGCGGTATCCGCGAGCGGCTTGCGCTCAGCCGCCCGATCTACGCCCGCACCGCGGCGTACGGGCATTTCGGACGCGAACCCGACGCCGACGGCGGTTTCTCGTGGGAAAGGACGGATCTCGTAGACGACCTCAGGTCCGCGGCCGCCTGATCCCGCGGCGCGGGCTTGCGCGGTGACCGAACGCCGCCGGATCCTGTACGGTCGACAGCGCGGACGCCGATTGCGGCAAGGGCAACGCGACCTCGTGAACCGGCTCCTTCCCGAGCTGGAGATCGTCCCGGACGAGGCGCCGCTCGCCCCGGCCGGCCTGTTCCCGGCAGGCGTCGAAGACCTCTGGCTGGAAATCGGCTTCGGCGGAGGCGAACATCTGGCTTGGCAGGCGCAACGCCATCCGGACATCGGCATGATCGGCTGCGAGCCCTTCCTCCCCGGAACTGCGAAACTCGCGACGAGGATCGAGCGGTGCGGCCTCCGCAACATCAGGCTGTACCGCGACGACGCCCGGCTGCTGCTGGATCGCCTGCCGGACGATTCTCTGGGCCGCGTCTTCATCCTGTTTCCGGATCCCTGGCCGAAAGCCCGCCATCGCAAGCGCCGCATCGTGAACGCGTCGACCCTGTCCCGTCTCGCGGCGACCATGCGCGGCGGCGCGGAGCTTCGGATTGCGACCGACGACGCCGATTACCTTGAATGGATGCTCGAACTTCTTCGCGATCACGACGCTTTCGCGCCCCTCGGACCGGAGTACGCGCATACCCGACCGGAAGACTGGCCGCCGACGCGTTTCGAGGAAAAAGCGAAAGCGGCGGGCCGCGCCAGCGCGTTCATGCGCTACGCGCGGCAACCGCGCGACGGCCGCCCTGCTCCTGGCGGGCGAATCTGAGGGGGGTTGCCGCGCCGCGGCGGCGCGAAGGATCGAACGGGGCACGCCCGCGCGCGCCGCGTCAAGGTCGTCCGTCCCGTTCGCGACGCTTTTTCGGGCCCGCCGGCCGTTCCTCGACGACCGCGCGCCGAAACCGCGCGCGCAAACCGATCGCCTCCAAGCGCTTGAATTCCGCTCCGCCGGTGCTATTCTTTGGAAAGCGCTCTTCTTCCGGAGCGAAGCAGAACGATTAACGAGTGGGCGCTGCCCGCTTTTTTATTTTCGGGAACGAACGGAATGGACCAGAGGGACAGGATCGCGGAGCTCGTCGAACCGGCGCTGAACGCAATGGGCTACGACCTCGTGCGCGTTCGGCTGACCGGAAACCGCAGCCCGACGCTTCAGGTCATGGCCGAACGCAGCGACCGCGCGGAGATCACCGTCGACGATTGCGCGGACATCAGCCGCAATATCTCGGCGATCCTCGATGCGGAAGATCCCCTTCCGGATTCCTACACGCTCGAGGTCAGTTCGCCGGGCATCGACAGGCCGCTGGTCCGACTCCCGGATTTCGAGCGCTTCGCCGGTTTCGAGGCGAGACTGGAAAGCCGCGTTCCCGTCGACGGTCGGAAACGATTTCGCGGCAAGCTGGCGGGCGTCGAAGAAGGCTGCGTCCGCATCGCCGTCCGCGACGATACCTTTGTCGTCCCGTTCGAAGACGTGCACAGCGCGAAACTCGTTCTGACCGACGAGCTGATCGCGGCCGCCCGGCCCGGCAGGGACGCGCCGCGTCCGGACAATACGGGAGAACGCAGATGATCGACATGGAAAACATCCCGGTCGCAGGTTACGACAGGCTCGAACTGCTGCAGATGGCCGACGCCGTGGCCCGCGAAAAGGCCATAGAGGCGGACGAGGTTCTGATCGCCATGGAGATGGCGATCCAGAAAGCGGCGCGGACGAAGTACGGCCAGGAACACGACGTCCGCGTCGTCATCGACCGGAAAACCGGAGACATCAATCTCGCCCGGTATCTGGAAGTGACGGACGAAATCGAGAACGAGGTCACCCAGATCACGCCGCAAAAAGCGCGGAACATCAAACCGGACGCCGTGGCCGGCGACGTCATCGTCGACCCGCTGCCGCCGATAGACTTCGGGCGGGTCGCCGCCCAGACCGCCAAGCAGGTCATCGTCCAGAGGGTGCGCGAAGCCGAGCGGAAGAGGCAGTACGAGGAGTACAAGGACCGGATCGGCGAGATCGTGAACGGCATCGTCAAGCGCTCCGATTACGGGAACACGACCGTCGATCTGGGCCGGGCCGAGGGCGTCATCCACCGCGACCAAAGCATTCCGCGGGAACCGCTGAAGCAGGGCGACCGCGTCCGCTCCTACATTTACGACGTGCGCGAGGAAACGCGGGGCCCCCAGATCTTCCTGTCGCGCAGCCACCCGCATTTCATGTCCAAGCTCTTCGCCCAGGAAGTTCCCGAGATTTACGACGGGATCATCGAGATCAAGGCCGTCGCCCGCGACGCCGGCAGCCGCGCCAAGATCGCCGTGCTGTCGAACGACTCGAGCATCGATCCGGTGGGCGCCTGCGTGGGCATGCGGGGCAGCCGGGTTCAGGCCGTGGTCGGCGAGCTGCAGGGCGAAAAAATCGACATCATCCAGTGGGCGGACGACCCGGCGACGTTCATCGTCAACGCGCTGGCGCCCGCCGAGGTCACGAAGGTCGTGCTCGACGAGGAGCAGAAGACGATCGAGGTCGTCGTCCCCGACGACCAGCTCAGCCTGGCCATCGGCCGCCGCGGCCAGAACGTGCGCCTTGCGTCGCAGCTGACGCTTTGGGACATCGTGATCCTCACCGAGGAAGAGGAATCGGAGCGCCGCCAGGAAGAATTTCGGTCGCGTTCCCAGGCTTTCATCGACGCGCTCGACGTCGACGACGTTCTGGCCCATCTGCTGGTCACCGAAGGTTTCTCCTCCGTCGAAGAGGTGAACTTCGTGCCGATCGAAGATCTGCTCGCGATCGAGGGATTCGACGAAGAGCTCGCGCGCGAACTGCGCAATCGGGCGCAGACCTTTCTGGCGGAGGAGGAAAAGCGGCTTACCGAGGAACGCCGGGAGCTCGGCGTCGCGGACGAGGTGGCCGAAATCCCGATGCTCTCTCCGGCGATGCTGGTCGCGCTGGGAAAGGCCGGCGTCAAGACCGTCGACGATCTCGGCGATCTCGCGACGGACGAGCTGGTCGACCCGGGGAATCGGGACGGCGAGGGCCGGGGAATTCTCGCCGACTTCGAACTGGACGTGGACCAAGGCAACGCGATCGTCATGGCTGCCCGCGCCCATTGGTTCCCCGACGAAGACCCTGCGGAGTCGACGGCTTCGGAAGAAGCGGCGGGATGAGAACGGGACGATGGGCGACGGGCCGCGGCGAAGATGCCTCGTTACGCGCAGCGCCGGCCCGCGGGACGACCTTGTCCGCTTCGTCGTCTCGCCCGGCGGCGAACTGGTGCCGGATCTCGGCGAACGCCTCCCCGGTCGCGGATTGTGGTTGAAGGCGGATCGCGATATAGTTCGGCGAGCTTGTGCGGAGAACGCTTTTTCGCGAGGGGCGCGGCGCCGGGTGGCCGTGCCGGCGGATCTGTGCGACCGCCTTGTCGGGTTGCTCGACGAACGCTGCATGGACCTGATCGGGCTGGCGCGCCGCTCCGGCGATGCGATTTTCGGATTCGAGCGGGTGAGTGCGGCCGCGAAAGAAGGCGATGTGCAGTTGTTGCTTGAGGCGTCCGATGGCGCGAACGACGGTCACGAGAAGGTCGTGCGGCTTGCGCCGCAGGCCATGGTCGTCTCGTTGTGGACGGCTTCCCGGCTCGGCGCGCCGTTCGGACGCGACAGGGTCGTGCACGCCGCGGTTCGCTCGGGAGGGTTATGCGACCGCCTGGTTCGCGAAGTGCGAAGGCTTCGAGGTTTGAGACCGCCGGAACTGCAGGAAAGCTGACGGAACATGAGCGAACAGAAAGAAACAACCGGCGGCAAGAAGAGGCTAACGCTTTCGCGTCCGCCCAAGGTCGAGCTGAAGAAAACCGAAACGGCAGGCAACGTTCGCCAGAACTTCTCGCACGGCCGAACGAAGACGGTCGCGGTCGAAGTGCGGCGCAAGCGAACTTTCAAGCAGACGACCGACGGAGCCATGACCGAGGTTCAGACGCCGGTCATCGCGGAGAAAGCTTCGCCGCCGATGCCCGCCCCGGCCGAAAAGCAGAAAGCGCCGCCGGCAGCGCTGCGAACCCTGACGGACACGGAGCGCGCGGCGCGCCTTCGGGCGCTCGAAGGGGCGCGTCAGACGGAAGCGGAGATCGCCGAGAGCCGGGCGGCCCGCGAGGCGATGGAAGAGCGGCGGCAGGAAGAAGAGCGACAACGGCGGGAAGAAGAGGAACTCCGGCGCAAGCAGGAAGAGGAACTTCGGCGCAAGCAGGAAGAAGAGCGCCGGCGCCAGGAAGAGGAAGCGGCCCGCAGCGCCGCGGAACAGGCGGCGAAGCTCGAAGCCAGAAACGCCGGCGCGGGAGACGCGGCGAAAACCAAGGCCAAAGGGAAGCCCAAGAGCGAAGAGGCCGCCGCCGAGAAGGAGCAGCCGCCGAAACGCGCGCCCAGAAGCGATGCCCGGAAGACCGGCGCGCGGCGCTCCTCGTCGCGGCGCCGCGGCGGGAAACTGACGATTTCGCAGGCGCTCAACGACGAGGAACGCGTCAGAAGCCTGGCGTCCGTCCGGCGGCGACGCGAACGCGAACGGAGAGCCTCGTCGCAGCCGAAGGAAACCGTGAAGGTTTTCCGCGAGGTCACCATTCCGGAGACGATCACCGTCCAGGAACTGGCCAACCGGATGACAGAACGCGCCGGCGAAGTGATAAAGGTGTTGATGAACAACGGCATCATGGCGACCATCACCCAGACCATCGATGCCGACACGGCGGAACTGATCGTGCAGGAGTTCGGCCACACGCCGAAACGGGTGTCCGAAGCGGATGTCGAGATCGGCTTGATGGGCGCGGAGGACGAGGAGGCCACGTTGCGGAACCGCCCGCCCGTGGTCACGGTGATGGGACATGTCGACCACGGCAAGACCTCGTTGCTCGACGCGCTGAGGAAGACCGACGTCGCGGCCGGCGAGGCCGGCGGCATCACCCAGCACATCGGCGCGTACCAGGTCGAGCTGGCGACCGGCAGCAGAATCACCTTCCTCGATACGCCCGGCCACGAGGCGTTCACCGCGATGCGCTCTCGCGGCGCCAACGCCACGGACATCGTCGTCCTCGTGGTCGCGGCCGACGACGGCGTGATGCCGCAGACCGTCGAAGCCATCGATCACGCGAAAGCGGCAGGCGTCCCGATCATCGTCGCGATCAACAAGATCGACCGTGCGGACGCGGACCCGGGCCGCGTCCGCAACGAACTGCTCGCCCACGAGATCGTGGTCGAGAGTCTCGGCGGCGAGGTTCAGGACATCGAGGTTTCGGCGGCCAAGGGAACCAACCTCGACAAGCTGGAGGAGGCCATCGTTCTCCAGGCCGAAATTCTCGAGATCAAGGCCAATCCCGACCGCTCCGCCGAAGGCGTGGTGATCGAAGCGAGGCTCGACGCCGGACGGGGCGCCGTGGCGACGGTGCTCGTGCAGCGCGGCACCCTCAAGGTCGGCGATATCGTCGTGGCCGGCGCGGAATGGGGCCGGGTTCGAGCGCTCGTCGGCGGTTCGGGCGAGCGCCTCTCGACGGTATCCCCGTCGATGCCGGCCGAAATCCTGGGCCTGAACGGCGCGCCGAACGCAGGGAACGAATTCGCGGTCGTCGAGAGCGACTCGCGGGCTCGCGAGATTACCGAGTTCCGGCGGCGCCAGGAACGGGACGTCAGGCATCGCGCGGGCGTTCGCGGAACGCTGGACGAAATGTTCAGCCGGATACAGACCGGGGACATCCAGGAGATCCCGATCGTCGTCAAGGGCGATGTCCAAGGTTCCGTTGAGGCGATCACTCAGGGCGTTCAGAAGCTCGGCAACGAAGAAGTTCTGGTGCGTGTTCTTCATACCGGAGTGGGCGCCGTCAACGAATCCGACGTGAATCTCGCCAAGGCGTCCGACGCCATGCTGGTCGGCTTCAACGTCCGGGCCAACGCGCAGGCGCGCGTGTTCGCCGAGCGCGAACGCGTGGATATCCGCTACTACTCCATCATTTACGACCTGACCGACGACCTGAAACAGATGCTGAGCGGAATGCTGGCGCCCCAGATACGGGAAACCATGTTGGGAAACGCGTCGATCAAGGAGGTGTTCAACATCTCCAGGGTCGGGCGCGTTGCAGGCTGCGAAATCACGGACGGGATCGTCCGGCGCGGGGCGAGCGTCAGGCTTCTCCGCGACGACGTCGTCATTCATCAAGGCAAGCTCAGCACCCTGAAACGCTTCAAGGACGAAGTTCAGGAAGTGACGCAGGGTTTCGAATGCGGGATGGCGTTCGAGAACTACCAGGACCTCAGGAAGGACGACGTCATCGAATGCTTCGAGGTCGAGGAGATCGTCCGCACCTTGTAGCGGGGCCGCGAGAGCCTCCGGAGGAAAAACGCTATGCGCAGCGAAAACCGGCGGCCGTCGGGAGCCGCCGGGCTGCCGGGGCCGCGCCAACTTCGCGTCGGCGAAGTCATCCGCCACGCTCTGTCCCATGTCTTGCACCGCGGCGAGGCGAACGACCCCGGACTCGACGGCGTGTCGGTCACCGTCACCGAGGTTCGGGTCAGTCCCGACCTTCGCCGCGCCACCGCTTTCGTGATGCCGCTCGGCGGCGCGGACGCCGCCGAACTTGTCGCGAGCCTGCGGCGCGCGGCTCCCTTCCTGCGCCGCCGGATCGGCAAGGCCGTCGCCCTGAAGCGCCTGCCCGCACTCTCGTTCGACCTGGATTCCCGCTTCGACAATGCGGATCGCATCAACGCGCTCCTGCAAACGGCAGCCTCCGACGCACGCCCGTCCGCGCCGCAGAAAGATGACGCGTAGGCGCAAAGGCAATCCGGTCCATGGCTGGGTCGTCGTCGACAAGGAGACCGGCCCCACGTCGATGCAGGTGACGTCCCGGGTTCGCCGCCTCTTCGACGCGCAGAAAGCAGGCCATGCAGGAACGCTCGACCCGGAAGCGTCGGGCGTCCTGCCGGTGGCCCTTGGGGAAGCGACGAAGACGGTTTCCCACGTCATGGACGGCGAAAAGGTCTATCGGTTCACGGCCCGGTTCGGAGAGGCGCACGACACCGGCGACGGCAGCGGCAAGATCGTCGCGACCAGCGATGTCCGTCCCGGCGACGACGAGATCGAGGCGGCGCTGCCGGCCTTCGTCGGAGCCATCTCGCAGGTGCCGCCCGTCTATTCCGCGATCAAGATCGAGGGCCGGCGCGCCTACAGCCGCGCGCGCGGCGGCGACGACACGCCGCCTCCGGCGCGCCTGGTGGAGGTGAACCGTTTCACCCTCGAGGACCGCCCCGACGCGGATCACGCGGTCTTCGAGGTCGTCTGCGGCAAGGGAACCTATGTCCGCAGCCTGGCGCGCGATATGGCCGAGGCGCTCGGAACCTGCGCCCATGCCGTCGATTTGCGCAGAACGGCGGTCGGCCCGTTCTCCGAAAGGGAGGCGGTCACCCTGGAAGAACTGGCGTCACGGCCCGAGATAGCGAGCGAGTTGTTGCCCGTCGGGGCGGCGTTGAAGGATCTCCCCACGGTGAACCTTTCCGAGTCCGAGGCAGGTGACATGCGCCATGGCCGTCCTATCCGGGCGCGGTCCCGCGAAACCTGCGCACCCGGAGCCGCGCTGTTCGCGGTATCGGGGGACAGGCCGGTCGCGCTCGCCCGCCTCGTCGGGGAGGAAATCAGGCCGACGCGGATTCTCAACGTTTGATTCCGCCTATACGGCGGTGGCCGACAGACATTCGCATCAAGATCCAACCCAATGGCGTTTACTGCGGGTCAGCAATTTCCGCTAAGCCTCGAAACCCTTGAAAAATATGGGGTTTGAGAAAAAGTTTTCGTAGACTTTTCCGGGTAATTCGGTGCCATACGGATCGCATTCAGGTCAGGGCGCTTTTGAGAAGACGACCCATAGCGGCCCGGGAGAAGGCGCGCGACAGCCTCCCATTCCGCATTCGCACGGTCGCTGCGCTCCGTCTTTCGGGTATACTTCTCGGGTGGCCTTGTCCCAAGGCATAGTGGTCTCCACATATGGAGTTACGGAACCTTGTGGATACCACAAGGCCACCCGATAGTTTTCAATCAGGCTCCAAGACAACATGAACGCTCGGACAATTGCTGCATGACCAAGGACGACGATGCCGCGCTGGTCCGCCGGGCCGGCGCGGGAGACCTCGAGGCCTTCGCCGATGCCGTTCAGGCACGTTCAGAGCGTCCTAGTAGACTTGCTGGCAGTGATCACCAGCTAGGAGACGAGTTATGATAATCCTGTTCGCAGTGCTAATCGCACTTCTGCCGTATTCAGTATCAGCTCAAATCTTGCCCCCGGGTGACCCGCGGCCGTCCGGGCCGATCTACCTCGCGGAAAAGTGTCGACTTTGTGGCGGGACAGGACACATACCGACCCCGCCGCAGGCACGAGCCGAACGAGGCGACACCGAGCTGATGGCCTTCAAGCCTTGGCCGGAATGTCCCCTTGGCAGTCCGACCCAGCAGGCACGAGCCGAACGAGGCGACACCGAGCTTGCTGATCAAACCTGCCCTTTGTGCGACGGGACCGGGCAAGCCCTAACCCAGCAGGCACGAGCCGAACGAGGCGACACCGAGCTGATGGCCTTCACGCCTTGGCCGGATTGTCTGCTGACGGATCCGCCACGGTGGATCGATTCCGTTTCTTGGCCGCATTGTCCACCGACAAACCTGATACTCTGACGGACACTCGGCGACAGCGAATCATAGTTGCACCGACAGAGTGACTGAGAAGCACGGTCACTCTGTCGGCGCCAGAGGATGCATAGGCCTATCCTGCGCTATTTCCTGACTTCGACTAATACCAATCCCACAATTAAATGACTTGTTTTTGCGGGGGTTGCAGTAGCGCATTCTCGTTGCACATAAACGAGTACAGTCATTTATTATACAGGTCACTTAATAGTAGGTTTGGTATAACCACGCTCATCTGAACACTTGAGGAGAAACAGACATGGCTGACAACACGTTGCGCGTGACCCACCGTTTTCAGGAGGAGCGGTCCGATCCGCCGCGATGGGCTGAGTCTCATTGGAAGTCGGACTTCGAAATCCTTGAGGAACGCGAGAGTGTCTACGTGCCTGGCCGCTGCGTCACGGACGATTGGGATTTGGTCATGTGCCCCCGCTGTGAGAAGGGGAGGGGGCGGCTCGACCACGGAGACCGGGCAGTTTGCGGAAGTTGCGGCCTCAATATGGAAACCTACGGCAACAGCCTGAAGATCTAGGACAACAACCCGCCGCCGATGACAGATGATCAGCGTGCCCTTTACGAAGCCTTCGGCCTGAACTCATCGTAACAGTGTGCGACCGGGAAGGAGACATCTGGGAACTGCTGTCGAGGGCGGTGGCAGCGGGCGCTGGCTTGGTAGTGCGTGCGTGCCGCTCGAAGCGGCGGCGCGTGCTGTGCGAAGATGGTAAGAAAATGGGCCTTTACATGGCGGAGCAGCCGGTGCTGACCCGGAGATCGTTGACGCTCGCCGCCTGCGGCGGCAAGCGGGCGCGCAAGAAGCGCGAGGTGACGCTCGACATCCGCGCCGCCCGCGTCAAGCTCGTGCCGCCCGGCGACAGGATCGGCGACGATCCTGTCTCCATGTTCGCCGTGCCGGTCGCCGAGCCGCAAGGTCTCGACTGGCTATTGCTCGCGACGGAGGGCGAACCCGAGAAAGACGACGCGGTGCGCATCGTAAAGTGGTACGAGCGGCGCTGGACGGAATACTTCAGGGCCCTCAAGTGGGCGTCGAAAACCAGCGGTTCGACGATGCCGGCGACCTTCGAAAGTACCTCGCCTTCGACGCCGCCTGCCGGGTCTCTCCAACGCATGGCGCGGGACAGGCCCAACGCCCCGGCCGCCGAAGTCGCGGAGGAAGACGAAATCACGGTGCTCGACCTCGCCGAACGAGGCGTGGTCAAGAGCGGAGTGCATGACAGGATTATGACGATCACAAGAAAGTCTTGGAATATGGGGAAAACCAGCGTACATTTGACAGTTTGCACGCTGTCAGACAACAAGGTGCCCCATGTCCACGGAAGAACTCGAAGACCGTCAAGCTTTCAGCTGCTCGACATCTGGACCTTCGTGGTCGACGTGGGACGGCTCGCGAGCTTCATCTCCTCCAAACGTCAGCCGTTGCCCGGGACCATCAAGCTCTGGCAAGGCTACGCCTACCTCAAAGCCAGGGCAAATTTATCCTTCATCCTAACCTAATGATAATACAAGGAAAAAGCCGTTCAAGAGCCGTTTGCGCTGTGCCGTTTTTTGTCGGCTCGCCGCCCGGCCGGCGCCTCGCGGCCCGCTCCGCCCGCCCGCTGACGAGCCCGCAAGGGCCTCGCGGGTGCTCAGTCTCCAGAACGAAAGGCGAGTGTTGCCGCACCGCAAACCCGGTGCAAGCCGGGCCATGGCCTGAACGCGGGCGGCCAAGGGCGTCGCCCGGCCGGCCGTGGGATGGAATCTGCGAAAATCACGGTCCCGGCGCGAAGAATTCGCAGTTTTCCGTACCCGAGGAAAGAATTTGGTACTCCTGAAAGCTGTCCGCATTTCAAGGCGTTGCGGACAGCGCACACGGCTCTTCAAGAAAGGGATGAATGAAATACCGGCAGGTAATTTTCTTCTGGACATTTCCGGTTTTTGCCGCCAATGTGCCGACGACGAAAAACACACGGGGGCCGGACGACATCGCCGTTCGGCCGGTGCTCGACCCGGCGGAACGCGACCGGTGGGACGAGACGATGCGGAAGCACCACTACCTCGAGTTCCGCGGCATGGTCGGCGAGGCGGTGCGGCATGTCGCCGTGGCCCCGGACGGAGAATGGGTGGCGTTGCTGGGCTGGAAAGCGGCGGCTTGGCGGCTGCGAGCGCGCGACCAATGGCTGGACGCCCGAGCAGCGTAGCCGCCGGTTGCATCTTGTAGCGAACAACGCGCGCTTGCTGATTCTTCCGCCCTGGCGGCAACACAACCTGGCGTCCCATATTTTGTCCCTCAGCACCCAGCGCCTGTCGGCCGACTTTCGGACGGCATACGGCCATCCAGTGGCGGAGACTTTTATAGATCCGGACCGTTTCGAGGGAACGTGTTATCAAGCGGCGAACTGGCGAGACGTTGGTTTCACAAAGGGATATGAACGCATGTGGCGGTTACCGCGAACATGGAACGTCCAGAAAGATGTTCCAGCTGGAAAAGGATGCCCGCAAGCAACTCTGCATGCTTTCCGATAATAAGATCTGGAACTGCAAGACATTGAACGTAGACGAGATACCGGATCACGGGGAGTCTGTACGAGTATTTAAGTACGGTGCAGGACTTCCGAAGTCGTCGCGGTCAGCGCTTTGGCGACGGTTCTCGCGATAGCGGCGCAACTATGCGGTTTTTGTGCGCCGTGGAAAGGCGCTTTCTTCTGGTGGGTGCGAATCCCACCCAACAACTGTCGTTCCGGTTGGTAGCGGCCAGGGCGGTTTACGGAGGTGACGATGTAGGCTGAAGCACTCTGGAAATGGGCGGCGAAGGCCGCTCAGCGAACATGCGGGCCGAAACGCGAGTGAACCAGGCCTCGAAACATGTAATGCGGAAGCTGACGGGTGCAAATCTGATATGGCTAAATCTAAGATTACATAAGACGTTGATTTTCAACGATTATCCAAGTCCGTGTCGCGGCGCTGCGAGGCCGAAATCAGCGATTTCGTGACAAATCGCCGTTCCGGGGGCGGATTTTGTCGCGATGGGGGAGTTGGAGAGCAAAAAAAGGAATGCTCCAAGCCGCAAGATGCGGCAGAATGTTGGCACCAACACACAACATCAGGAGCATTCCCATGTCAGCATCACAGCCCCGGTTTGTCCTTCTCGGACCTCCCCGCGACGACCGCCGAGGCGCTTCGGTCAGCCGCAGCCTTCATCTGCAAAGAAATCGAACGACGGGAACAGGGTTCCGAGGCGTTCGCCGGTTTCGAGGCTGAGGGAGCATGCTTTCACGATCTGTCGTGCGGCCGTAGGCGATTACATTGAAGCGCGAGACGACGAACAAGGTCCGATTCACCGGGAGGATCAGGTCTTCTACCGGGCTGCGCCGACGCCAAAAACCATCAATACGTTGTTCGGTCCGGTCACGTATTACCGTTCTCGGTACCGCGCCCGAAATTCGTCCATCATGCCCGTCGACGAAAGCCTGGGTCTGGTCGACGGTTACCTCACGGTTCCCGCCGCTTACCGCGCCCTCCTGGTCATGGATCACTGCACGCCGAGAGACGCGGCCAAACTCTTCGGAAAGCTGGGGGGCATGAACCCGTCGTCGAGCCACCTGCGACGCCTCCTGGTGACGGCGGGCGATCTCTGGAAGGAGAAAGGCCAAGCGGCCCTGGACGAAATCCGCGAGGCGAAACCGGTGCCGTCGGAAGCGGTTTCCTTCGCCGTCTCGCTCGATGGCGTGATGGTTGCGCTTCGTCCCGACGAGCATGAAGAAGCGTGCTGGCGCGAAGCGTCCTGCGGTACGATAAGTTTCCATGACGCGGACGGCAATCGCCTGGAAACACTGTATTATGCGCAGATGCCGGAAACTGGCAAGACGACGCTGAAGGCGCAGATCACCGAAGAAGTCGAGCACATCCGGAAAGTGCGGCCCGACCTTCAGATCGTTGCCGTCGCCGATGCCGCAGCCGACAACTGGACGTTTCTCGAGAAACTTCGACCCGACGAACAGGTAGTCGATTTCTTTCATGCGTGCGAACATCTCAGCGACGTTGCCGACCATGCGGTCGCGACCGACTGGTACGATAAGTACCGCGCTGTCCTGCGTGACGACGCCAACGGCATCGACAAGGTTATCCGGGCGATCCGCCATCTTCGCGACAAGGCGACGACAACGGCGGCGCTCAAGGATCTCGAACGCGAGCTCAAGTTTTTCCGGAAGCACAGGCGCCGCATGCGCTATGCAAGCTTGAACGCTAGGGGCTATGCGGTCAGGCGTTGTCGAAGCTGCCAACAAGGTTCTGGTCAACCAGCGCATGAAGCGGGCCGGCATGCGTTGGAGTATCGAAGGAGGTCAGAACGTCCTCACTTTCAGAGCATTGATAAGATCCGGCCGTTTCGATTTAGCATGGCAAGCTATGGTCGGAGTTCCTGCCGCAAATGACAATCAGGAAATAACAGTCCTTGCAGCTTGATAATGTTGCACTTTATGCAATTTTAGCCATATGAGATCCACACCCAAGCTGACCCTCCAGAAACTAGGGGAAAGCCGCCGACGGTCGGGAAGAGAACGACAAGAGCACCGACCGTTTCCGCCGGGGGTCGGCACGCATGGAAGATGAAGGAAGCAGCAACACGGGAAGCCCTGTCGGTGACGCGCACGAGTCAACCGGAACCCCGCGAGGGGCAGGCCGGGCCGGCAGGGTGGCGGAGAGGCCCGTAGTACCGGAGAAGCCGGGTAATGCCGGTGGAGGAAAGGGGCCTTGGGTCGAGAGAAGCGTTGGAAGGAAGAAAGGACATGAGGACTGGCAAAAGCCTAGCAGCCTCGGAGAAAGTTCGGAGACTCCAGACAACGTTACAAGCGAAGGAATCCCCGAGCTTCCGGTTCTACTCGCTATGCGACAAGGTATGGAGCTACGAAGTGCTGTTCACGGCTTGGCAGGACGTCCGTCGAAACGGAGGGACTGCCGGGACGGACGGAACGACGATAGCGAATATCGAAGCGCAAGGAGTGGACCAATGGCTTGAGGAACTGGCGCGGGACTTGAAAGAAGGAACCTACCGACCGACCGCGGTACGGCAGGTCCCAAAGAAACAGCGCGGAAAATTCCGGCCCCTGGGCATCCCCTGCGCAGGGTGGCGCAAACGGCGGCGATGCTCATATTGTCGCCGATCTTCGAAGCCGACCTGCAACCGGAGCAGTATGCCTACAGACCGGAAAGAGGCGCACTCGACGCGGTCAATCGGGTGCACCAGCTGCTGAGACAAGGCTACCACGAGGTGGTGGACGCAGACCTGTCCGACTACTTCGGCCCCTCATGCGGAACTGACGAAGTCCGTCGCCCGTCGCGTAAGCGACGGGCGAATGCTGGGCTGGGCATGGCTGGAAATGGCAGTGGAAGAGGACGACGGCAAAGGCGGCGTAAGCGTTCGGTCGTGGGGTGACGGTGTTGAGAGTCCGCCTCCAGGCAAGGGTTCAACCAGACATCCTTGACCGGGAGAACGCGTTCGTTCCGGGTGCCTGAGGCTGTCCACCCCTGGTTGGCGGCCCGGCGCTCCTCGCGGAGTAAACGTTCGATTGAGCTTGGCGAATGATTCGGGCGGGGGCTGGACACGCGTTTTTGGCTCCACGGTCGCTATGTCGAGCGAACATTCACTTCCGGAGACCGAGTTGTCGGGCGGCGGCCTGGCCGCGGCGCGCCGGGAGAGTGCGGATCTCGGCCGGGAGCTGGCCGCGGCGCGCCGGGAGAGTGCGGATCTCGGCCGGGAGCTGGCCGCGGCGCGCCGGGAGAGTGCGGATCTCGGCCGGGAGCTGGCCGCGGCGCGCCGGGAGAGTGCGGATCTCGGCCGGGAGCTGGCCGCGGCGCGCCGGGAGAGTGCGGATCTCAGTCTGGCGCTGGCCGCGTCGCGCCGGGAGAATGCGGATCTCGGCCGGGAGCTGGAGACCGCGGTCCAGAAAGCGGAGAAGTGTTGCTGCGACGCCGAGATAAAGAGACATGAGGTGCCGCCCCCGTGTCGAACTGCGGAGACGCCGGAGAACGAGAGTCTGGAGTCCCGCAGCCGCAGGTTTGCCCGGGAGCTGTTCGGGCGCCGCAGCGAGCGGCGGCCTGCGGCAACCGGTCGACGCCGGGGGCGCCATCAGGGAACGCCGTCGCATGGTCGCACGCAGCGCCCCGAGCTGCCCGTTCGCGAGGAGGAGTCGATTCCGGACGAGCGCACGTGCCCGGACTGCGGCAAAGCCTGGGTCTCGAACGGTTGGAAAGACACGGAGATCGTCGAGACCAGGACCGTCACCTATGTCCGGAGGATTCGACGGAAGCGGCTGCGCCCGGCCTGTACCTGCCGACCGGAAAAGGAGGCTGTCGGCCCGGCCCCGGCGCGGCTGTTCCCGAACACTCGGTACGGAGTCTCCGTCTGGGCGAACGTCCTGGCGGAGAGGTATGGCCTGCATCGTCCGCTGCGTTCGGTCTGCCGCGCGCTGGGCCAGCACGGGCTCGCCATTGCGCCCGGCACGTTGGCGGACGCCCAGCGACGGTTCCTGCGCCTGTTCGAGCCGCTCGACGAAGAGATCTCCCGGCATCTGTCGAAGGCGCCGATCATTCACGGCGACGAGACAGGGTGGTGGATACGGGAGTTGGGCGAAGAGGACGGAGGCAACGCTCGCGCTTGGGCCTGGATCGCCCGGGCGGCGGACGCGGTCCGCATCCTCGCCGTCGCGTAGCGCGGAAGCCGCCCTTGAGCTGTTCAAGGGTCTCGGCTCGCCCGAACAGGCGGCTCACCTGGTCTGCGACCGCTACTCCGCCTATCGGAAGCTGGCGCGCGTCATGGAAGGGTGCATCGTCCTTTCATATTGTTGGGTCCATGCCAGACGCGACTTCGTCAACCTCGAGACCGGCTACCCGAACCTCGCGCAGTTCGCCCAAAAGTGGCTTCGTCGCATTGCGGCATTATACCGTCTCAACGCCAGGCGTCTGGCGCGCCCGGACAACGCCGCCGCCCAGCGGCGGCTCGCGAGGTTCGCCGAAGCGTTCTTCGCGGCGGCGAAAAAGGCGCGGGACGCGCTCCCGGAGAGCGCGGCGCAACGCGGCCCTCTGGACTCCCTGCTGCGCCACCGCGACGGTTTGACAACCTTCGTGGACAACGCGGCCGTTCCCATGGACAACAACCCCGCCGAACGCGGCTTGCGCGGCCTCGCGATCAGCCGGAAGCTTTCGTTCGGGTCGCAAAGCGTGGACGGAGCGCGGTTGGCGGGCATGCTCTATTCCATCTTCGGCACGCTCGAGATGGCCGGCGTCTCGCCGTACAGCTGGCTGCTTGATTATCTCGATGCTTGCGCCCGTCATCGCGGTCCGCCGCCCGAAGGCCCGGCTGCCTGGCTGCCGTGGGGCGCAGGCGAGGAGCGCCTCCGCTCCTGGCATCCCTCTCTCCCCCAGGGACCGTGAGCGGCGGCCCTTGCCGCTACTGCGGGCGCGACTTCTCCGAGGACGAGATCGACATGATCCGCTCCCTGATCGGAAGGGGCAGCCTCACCCGCCGGGCGCTGTCGCGGGAGGTCTGCCGGCGCCTCGACTGGCGCAAGCCTGACGGCGGCCTAAAGGATATGAGCGCGCGAGTGGCCATGCTGCGCATGCATCGCGACGGCGTGATCGTCCTGCCGCCGCCAAGGCAAACGCCGACCGTACGCCGTCCGATCGTGCCCGGCCCCGCGACCGACAGGCCCCTGTTCCTGGTCCCCGAACGTCTCGCCGATGTCCAACCTGTCGCCATGGAGCCTGTCCGGAACGCGGGCGAAGGCCGCCTCTGGAACGAGTTCGTCGCTCGCTACCACTATCTCGGCTACTCGACGCTGCCCGGCGCGCAAATGCGATACTTGGTCCGGGCTGCTGGCGGCGAACCCCTCGCCGTCCTCGGCTTCGGCGCCGCAGCCTGGAAGATCGCGCCCAGGGACGAACTCGTCGGATGGAACCCCGAGACCCGCCGCCGCAACCTGCCGCTGGCGGTCAACAATGCCCGGTTCCTGATCTTGCCCTGGGTTCGGATGAAAAATCTCGCGTCCCATATTCTCGCTCTGGTCGAACGACGGCTGCCGGACGACTGGGAGCGCCGCTACGCATTGCGTCCGGTCCTGCTCGAGACCTTCTGCGAGACGCCGCGCTTCGAAGGAAGCTGCTACCGGGCCGCCAACTGGATCAAGGTCGGCAAAACACAGGGCCGCGGCAAGCTCGATACTCGGAAAGAACGCGCTCTCCCGGTCAAGAACATCTGGCTGAAGCCCCTGCGGCGGGACTGGAGGAAGAGCCTCAACAAATAGACCGTCACCCCACGACCGAACGCTTACAAGGCGGCAAACGCCGCACGAACCGGGCGCGCAGGGAAAGGAAAGGCACTCCGCAAGGAGCACCGATCTCCCCTCTACTCAGCAACATCTACATGCGTCGTTTCATTCTGGGCTGGAAGGTATTGGGCTATGCTCAAAACTTTTGCGCGAAGATCGTCAACTACGCCGATGACAGCGTGGTGCTCGGCAAAGCGTCGGCCAGTAAGATGCTGGCGGCAGTCGAAGCACTCATGGAAAGGCTGAAACTGCCGATAAACGCGGAGAAGGCTTACGAGTGCCTGAGAAACCACTAGAGTACCTCGGGTACCGAATTGGACGCAACTACCGTCGGAACACGGGACGATCCTACATTGGAACGCGTCCCAATGTAAGCGTTCGCTCGTCAAGTGACGGTCTATTTTTTGAGGAGCCGCCTCCGGTCCCGGGTTCGGCCTGACTTCCTTGACCGGGTACGGCGGTGATCCTGGGTCGCGCCACGTCCGGCAGGTAGCCCGGCAACAGGTTTTGTCGCAGCATCTCGCGGGCGGAGCGACCTGTCCAGCCGGACAAAATTTTTGCTGGAAACCGGGTTTTAGTTCTTGTGCGCCATGGCGTTCAAATCTGCAGGCGCGCTTCTCGGAACCGAGCTGTCGGGCGACGGTCAGACTCCACCTGCGTCGTTGCTCCGGGAGAATGCGGCCCTCCTCCGGGAGATTGCGGAGCGCGACCAGGCGCTGGCGAGCGCGGTCCAGGAGGCGAGGGAATGGCGAGGGCGTTTCCGCCGGACGCAGGCCCGGAACCTGAGAAAGAGACGCAGGGCGTCGGCGGCGAAACCGGAGGCTGCCGCCGTAGAGAGCGTGAAGGCCCGCAACCGCAGGCTCACTCGGGATCTGTACGGACGCAGCAGCGAGCGTCCGCCTACGGCTTCCGGCGGACGCCGGGGGCGCCGTTCGGGAACGCCGTCGCACGGCCGCACGCCGTTTCCGGACCTGCCTGTCCGCGAGGAGGATTCGGTTCCGGACGATCGCAAGTGCAAGGACTGCGGCAAGGCCTGGGTCTCGAACGGCTACAACGAGACGTACGTCCTCGAGTACAGGATCGCGTTCGGCATGTTCGACGACCTGCGCCCGACTTGCACCTGCGGGCAGGAAAGGGAGGTCCCGGCCCCGGAGCGGGTATTTCACCCGATACGGAGTGTCCGTCTGGGCGTTCGTCCTGGCGGAGAGGTATGGCCTGCACCGTCCGCTGCGTTCGGTTTGCCGCGCGCTGGGCCACGGCCTTTTTGTTCTAATTTCCTGACTGTCTTCGTCTTCCGAGGGTATTGTCGGTCATTCGCAGGTAGTCGAAGACTAGCCCTGCCTGTGCCCCACAAATCGATACCGGACTAACAATATTCATCCTGAAGTTCCTGGTGAAAGGCCATTGCGGCGAGTTGAAGGTAGCCGTACCACATCACTTCCGCGCCTGGCGGGTCCCGCTTGCGCTTGAAATAGCCGCCTAGTGCGGCGACCAGGGAAACGGCCTCTCCGAGGCTTTTCGGCGCGTGCTTGCGGCGCGATTTAGCGAAGATCGCCAACACCCGGAGTTCGACGTCCGAGAACAGGATCTCGGGCGGCAGGTCAGGCAATTCCCGTCCGAGGCGGGCCATCAGGTGAATCCGCCAGGCGACGACCATGTTGATTGCGGCGGCGCGCTGCAGGCGCTCGGCCGTCCGGTTCTCCAGTTCCTCGATCTTGCAGCCGGACTTCAGGACCCGGAAATAATCTTCAATTCTCCAGCGCAGGCCGTACCACATCAGGATGCGTTCGGCGTCGTCGGCGTTCTCGACCGGCAGCGTCGTCAACAGGAACCATTCCAGCCGGTCGGCTTCTGTAGGCGGGTTTTCCTCGCGGACATGCACGATCGTCACCTCGACGGGCGCCTTGCCCTTCGCCGGCAACCCGACCTTGAGGTAACGCAGCGCGACCGCGGCCTGGCGGGGCTCTCGCACGGCCTTCTCGGCCTGCTTGCTGGCTTTGATGCGCGCGCTCAGGCGCTTGATCTCGATGACGCGCTTGCCCTGCGCCGGGCTTTTCCGCACCTTGTCGAACAGCTTGTCGGCGTCGTTCTTACCGAGAACCCGGTTCGTCTTCGCCCGCACCAGGAGTTCCACTCCCGGCGTCCGCTCGCGGCGCTCAACGAACAGGTCGACGAAGTCCGCTTCCCGGTCCATGACGCCGACTACCTGCACGCCATCGAGTGCAGAAGCAGCCTCGGCGCTGTCCCGAAGACCCTCGATCCAGCGGTACGACTTCTTCTCCTCGCGAGGCTTGTTCTTCTCCGCGCCCGGCTGCGGCGCGTCGAACGCTGCCCGCAGAACCCCCAGCGGCAGCCCCTCCGTGTTGACCGCGATCATAGCGTGCAGGTTCAGGCCTCGGGCTCCGGCACCGGTCTGGTTCGTCCCGATGATGCCCAAGCCTTCGGTCTTTCCCCGCTTCGCGAAGTTCAACGTGCTGCTGTCCTGCACGCACAGCACCGTCTTCTCCCCTTGCATCCGCCGCAGCGTCTGGCGTCGATGCGGTTGCAGGATATTCTCCACCGTGACCGCATCCCTGTCCGGCGTGCAGACGGTAGTAAGCCTTTATCAAAGCCCGATCCCCTCTCGCAGCGCCTGTGAACGCTCGCATCGGCGCATCCGCCTGATGGCGGGCGCAAGTCACCAGACGCGCGCTCAGACGCGCATCCCCCAGCGGCGCGCCGCCGAACTCTTGTTCCGCCCAGTTCTCCCGGTCCAGGCCGGCTCCGACCTCCAGCGGCACAAGACGCGGTACCCGCAGATGCTCCCGCCATCCCGCATCCAGTTCATACATGTACACCGCTTTCGGTGCCTCCGCCGCACGCCCTCGGCGACCGCGACCGCTGGTCTTTCCCACCCACCGCCAGTTTGCGGCCTGGAAGCTCGCTCCCGTATGCTTGTCCTCATTGACGAAGGTCTCCAGCAGATACGGGCAGTAGCCGTAGCGCGCCTCGAAGTCGTTTCCTGTGGACCACGCGGTTCAGAACATGTGAGGCGAGGTTACGGCACGACACCCCGGGCCGGATCAGAAAACGACACAGACCGACTACCCGGTGCAAACAAGCGCGCCGTCTGTCGTCGTCCCAACCGACGGTCGCGACAGGCCAGCCAGCGCGCCGAGGCCGCAAACCCGACAGCTCCCAGCCAGCCATGCGCGGACCCAACAACGCACCTGACAACCTACGAACGGCCCTGCGCCACGCGGATGCTCGTGCGCCCCCGTCCCAGATCGTGCGCTGCTGTGCGTTTGTCACCAGAACCAGTTTCAAATCCTCGACCGCGCCGACCGCGTCCGGCACGCCGTGCGCCGGCGCCACCGGATCGACAACACGCCGCCGACGCTGCCGAACGCTGCGACACGGCGGCAACGAAACAAGCCCTTCCGCCTCCAAAACGGTCAGGGCCTTCAGGCAGGTCATGCGTTGCCAGCGACCACGGGCGTCCCGGAACCCGAACTCCGCGCAAACCCGATCAACCAGCTGGCTGCGGCTGGTCCCGGTCAGCCCTTGCAGCCGGGCGAGGTCGCTGCGAAGACTGCGGATGACTTGGTTCTGGAACTCCATGCCGGGCACCGTAGCGAATCGGCACCAAAAAGTCTAGTATCGATTTGTGGGGGACAGGCAGGACTAGCCGAGGACTTCTTTGGAGGCGCCGGATAGCGGAAGCGACGCAGGCGTGCTTGGCTAGCCCAATGGCGAAACGGCGTAGCCGTGAGGCGTTCTCGGGGCCGTGACCGGTGCGGATTTGCTGACGGTCCTCGTCCCAATTCCAGTACGTAGTGGCTGCTGTTTTCGACCGTCCAGTGACCGCGGTGCAAGCACTTGGGCAGGGGTTGCGGTCTCGGGAGTGTGGTTTGTGATCCCATAGACCACTTCCTGCTTGCCAGTTTTTTTGACGATGACATTGCGCAACGAAAGCCTGACCGACGCCGGGAAAGTCGAGATAGTCGTTGAGTTCGGTGGAGGTCCATTCGTTCTTCGATTCGGCCATGTTCCAGATCCGGTCCTTCCCGGAAGTCGGGTTCGCCTCTGTCCCTGAAGAGAAGTTCGAGATCGGCAAGCAAGTTCGGCTGATTTCCCTTGACGGTGAAGACGTAGAAAGCACCTCGTTCGCCAAGATACTTGGCCAGCTTTCTCTGCGTCAGCAGGGCGTCGACAGTAAAGGTCTTGCCGGAGAGATCGGCCTTGATTTCCTCCAGCATGGGGATGACCATGCCGATCTCGTTGGTTTGCTTGACTTCGTCCCCGGCCGGCAGTTTCCCAACCTTTTTCTGGACATGCGTGGTAGCCGTACAATGACCGACGGCACTGAGGACATGGACCTTATTGCCTTCATCGTCGATTGCGCCGCGCAGTGTCTTGCCGTCGATCGCGTAGGCCGAATCTTCCAGGCCGTAGTCGGCGTTGAACTGCCTCAAAGCAGCGTCGAGTTTGTCGGGGTCGACACGAATCAGCACATCGGGTGCTCATGCTGGGTACGTGGTAGCGCTTTCCACGATACCTGCAGCGGAACCGTTCGCGTCCCTTCTGACCAAGATCCTCCGCCCATTCCCCCATGGCCAGGAAGCTGCGCATGCCGCACAACGCGGCACCGGTCGCAAGCGCCAGTACAGTGGCAAGAGGATGGCGCTTCCCCTGACCCCGACGGGGGAATATCGGCGAAGTACAAAGCATTCATCATTGCGGCGTTGATCTTGGGCTCTCCGTGACGGTAGACGGGGCCGGTGGCGTTCAACCGCGTTCGGGCGTTCGGAACCAGGGGGCGAACGAAGACGAGTTTGGGGGTGCTCGGCTTGTAGCCGTCGCGGTAGCGGCGAAAGCCCCGCGTGCGGCCGAGACATCGCCAGTTCGCCGCATGATAAATCGTGCCTTGGAAGCGGTCGACAAAGGTTTCCAGAAGCAACAACGGGTGGCCGAAACGCTTCGGCCAACGCGAGGCGTTGTTCGCACAGCGAAAGCAAGCGAGACGCCAGGTTGGGACGGTGCCAACCCGGCAAAATAAGGAACCGGCTGTTGTTGGTCACGAGATGCAGCCGTGAATTCGAAAATCCCAACCGGGCATCTCGTGCGCGGCACTTCAACGCTGGTGACGAAAAGCCGATCAGCGCCACCCATTCGTCGCGCCAACGAGCGACATACCATAGCGTTTCGCCGATCTTCGGCAGCGCGCCCAGATGGGCCTGCCTCTGGAAACGCTCTTCGTCCTTCGCAGGTTCGACGACGATTCCATGCAACATGCAAACCTCCGGGAAGATGGTCGACGTTTACCGAATCGACTCCCGAATGTCCATGCCACCTTGTAACCGTATGATTTTGTTGGATTCTCCACCCAAAAGACTGACGAGCTGGTACACTAAAATGTACAGAGGGCCGGATTCGGCAGCTAACGTCGCGTTAATAAAAGGTTTTCTTGGGGAGAATAAAATCGCCGTGAGCCCCTGCGGCGGGGCTGGAAGAAGATCCTTAATCGCAGACCATCACCCGGGTAGCGAACGCTTACATATCAGATTTGCACCCGGCGGGACTGGAAGCGGATCCTCAACGAATAGACCGTCACTGGACGAGCGAACGCTTGTATTTCACAGCCTTTACCAATTTGATCAGGGACGATAATGCACATTTGATCCAGTTTTAAGGTTTTCAAAATTTGCCTCAAGGCCTGCTTTTTTAACTCCTATGCGGAATTTTCTATTTCGATGCTGCATCCATACACCACCGTATTTTGTTCGACCAGTTCTAGCCACGCATCCTTTTTGTCCACCGCACAAAAATTTCTGTCCCAATTGCGTTATTTGATTAAAGGTGAGCTTGTTATCAAATTTCACCCTTGATTTTCCATGGTTTATCGCCTGATTTAATTTTTCAAAAATTTTTCCTGAGCTCGTTCTTGACAAACTTTCGATATTCTCCATCCTCGGAATTTTAATAACCCCCCCCTTTCCAGCAGTTCCGATTTTTCGAGCTAGCAAGATTGTCTTCCCTTCGTTGACTTTCTTTATCCAAAAACGTGCTACTGTTTTAGATATACCTTTAGCCCTATGTACAACAATAACAGTAACTGTTTTTCCCAATTTCGCTGCCCCAAATATGTTCAACAATGGTGTGCTCGCCTTAATGCCTGGTTCATCTATTGCTGTCGCTCCCCCTTTTAGGGATGGTGAAAGTCTTGTTAAATCTTCGACGATAGTATCTATATTCTTCGAATTCTCGATCTCAATAATGACAGCCGATTCTTCCCCAACACGCCCCAACTCTTCCCCAACACGCCCCAACTCTTCCCCAACACGCCCCAACTCTTCCTCAACACGCCCCAACTCTTCCTCAACCTCGGTACGCTCCGTAGTACTATTATCAACAATGTTAGAGGCAGTTTCCGCGGCAAAAAGAAACAGTTTGAGATTTGCCGCAAATTTCGCTTTCTGTTCCTCATCTTCGATCCGTTCTCCCGTTTGCTTTATTGTGGTTGAAATCCATTTGTCCGTCAACTTGCTGCGATCATTTTGTGCAAGAAGTTCCAACATCTCGATTGCCTGATCCGCATTTTGTTGTTGGGCAATCAACTCAGCGACACCCCTAGGATCAATAATGTGCCCTAGTTCTGGATTTTCCCCCATTTTTAACCGTGAAAAATATTTCAGAAAACGCAGATAGTTATGCTCCATTGTTACTTGGACATGTAACGCGAACTCTATAGCAGCCATATGGCCGTTATAGAAATCGACCCAACGCTCCGGATGCAACCTTCTCCACTGCTTTGGAAAAGGGATGCCGATGTGGTCACGAACACACCCCCGCCCTCTTACAAGCGTTGCCTTCGGTAGATCAATCTTTATTCGATCAAGTCTGAGAACAATTTGGTTCCAAGAACTTCTTATTGATGGTCGAAGTGGAGCAAAACAAACCGTACTCAAGTCTACCATGTGCTCCTTGGTGCGCTCCTTGGCTTGTTTTCGAACATCGTAGGCCTCTAAATAACTAACTTCAAAACCTTTTCGACCATCCCACCAGACCCGCTTTTCATCAATAGGGGACCACCCGCATACGTCTTGATTGTAAAATTGATCATCATGGGAGCGATTGCAGGATTTAAACTCTTCGCTAAGTTCTTCGTGAACTCGTTTCGATAGTGGTGCCATGAATCCTGGGCGAAATTCCACCCTTGTTTCGACATCTGATTTTGTTGATTTTGGGCGAGATATTACATGAATTAATCGCTCCACTTCGTATTGCCTCTGTTCAATACTATATATATTAGGTGGCGATTGTAAAATATATGGATTCCCTATCCATTTATCCCAGAATTTCCAAAACCCCACTGAGTTGTAGTACCGCTTAAACTTCAAATTTCCTTCTACAAGTGGCGTACGATGTTTCCAAGATATCGGATTATCGCCTTCCGAGGGTTGTTGATAGGTCACTGGAAAAGACTGCCAATTCTTAATATCTAAAATATCTCCTCCAAAACCACCACGGCAGTTTTGCACAATATTCTTTATTTTCTTAAACAAATCTTTTCTATATAAAATAGCGTTCTCCCTAGGTGGAGTAGGTTCATATGACCTCATTAGCAACCTTTCTATCTCTTGAGATGTTAGTCTTTTACGGAGGCCTTTCTGGGGGCAAATCCTAAGCAATAACCTCCCAATCCTGTTAAAATTTCTTCTAGTTGTCTCCACTGCTACCTGGTAGCTTGGAAATTTCAATATCCAAGATCTAAATGATGGGAATATTTGGTGGAAATAGCCGTTGGTTTCTTGCCACAATCTCAGCTCGTTGATTCGCCTTTTTATTTCGTTGAAAAGCGGGTCTTCTAGAGATTTTTTTGTGTCATTATAGGCTGATGCTGCGAGAGAGTGCCGATAGCTTTGCCTAGCTTCTAATATCTTTTTTCTTTCGTTTATATCGTTATAAAAACCCATCATTTTTACTGTATTTTCATCAAAATAAAGAAACTTCTTGTTGATCGATATGATCTCTTCATGGACCCGTATAAGCATTCCATACGTTGCTGAGCGTGCAAGCATTGCGATCATGTCATTATTATATTCTTGAACTTTCAATTTTCTTAGTATAAGCTCAAGCTGCTTTTTTACTTCGATTAACTTGTCGTAATATTTGTGCCATGCTAAAAATATTTTAGCATCTATATCTCTAATCAACTCGCCTCTGTCAAATTCTATTCTCTGCATGATTTCTTGGAGCTCCTGGTTTAGTTTTTTTATCTCATGAACATCTAATATTTTAGATATACTTTCCGGCATATCAATTATTAGTTGTTGAATACTAATTAACCTGTCCTCCATGTTATTTAATTTATAAGTTACCCCCTTCAATATTTCCCTATTCCCAGCCAGAATTTCCCTTTCAGGATTCCCATCTATTAAATTAACTGCCATCTTAGAAAACGTCAAAATACTGGCTATAGTGACGGCTTCAGGTTTCACCTGCGATGTCGAAAGGATCAGAAAAAAAGAAAAAAATAGAAGTTTCTTAAATATATTAGTAGGATTGAGTTTGGTAATTTTCGGAAATACATAAGATTCTAGAATTTTATTTTCGAACCTTATAAAATTGAGCTTGGTGCATTTCATTTTCCTTCTCCCTATCAAACCCCGAAGTAAAGCGCAAGAAGCCCCCCTATCGCGGATAATTATGGAGCGGATCGGCTGGCGTGTCAAGGAGAGCCGTTTGCGCTGAGCCATTTTTTTGTCGGTTTGTCGGTTCGCCGCTCCGCCCGCCGACGGGCCCGCAAGGGCCTCGCGGACGCTCAGAATGTGGAACAAAAAGCGGATATGTGGTTGCTGCGCCTACGCGCCGTAGACTCGGGGCGAGCCGGAACGTGGCCTGAACGCAGGCAGCAGCGCTTGTCGACCAATTCGTTCCAATTGAAAACCCACGCTGTTCAGTCCGGTCAAGTTCTTGCGTTCGCTGTACCGCACGCCGGGAAGTCCGGCGGTGTCCAGCGATGCTTCTGTGCCACTGAACTCCGGTGGACGGAGCCGAAATCCTCGGACGGCGCATGACCCGTCGTCGAGTTGTCTCAAGCGTCTGTTGACAAACGCTCATGATCGGCGCCTGCTCGCCCCGTAGCATCTAACTGGCCCTGTCCTGTCCGCTGGTTGGGCTAGGTTATGATTCGATAGCATTATGGCACAATACGATGCTGCCGAGGAGGGCTCCCAGAACTGATGATTGGGGGTAAAGACATGCCGTCAATACGCCTCAAGCCGGTCATGGGCCTTCTATTTGCCGCCATCTCCGCCCTCGCGCCGCCTGCTTCCGGCGGCGGCGCGGAGGATGGCGGAGACACGGTCGCGACCCCGTCGTCCTGGAAGGAATACCCGAACACAGGTAACTTCGTCATTTGCGACGGGGCAACGGGACACAACCGGGCGGTCTTGCGCGGGGATTTTTCCGGCGGCGGCGGGGAAGCCGGCTTGGCGCTGTGGAATTCGGACGGCGGTTGCGCTGTCGGACGCGAGGCCGGCGGCGGCCGTTCCGCTCTCGTCGGCGATTGGAATACCGCGAGTTTCGCCCTCCGCTGCCGCGACCTCGCCACCAACCGCGACCATGCCGTCGTCCACCTTTCCGCGGGACAGTACCACGAGATCCAGGTCTGGGCCGACGAACCGGGGTCGGCCTCGCCCGAACGGCTCCATTTCGAGGGGTGGGGCGACGCCGTCTACGACGAGCCGGGCGACATGTGGGGAGCGAACCGCCTGGTCGCCGACGACGGTGCCTGTCTGTGGCGCGGCCTTCGCCGCGCACGCGAAACCTACCGCACGGCGATAACCGCCCTGCAAGCGCGCAGGCTCGATGCCGCGACTGTGCGCGCGCAGTTCGCCGCCCTTCGCGACGCGGGGGCAGAGTTCGAGGGCGCGGGTTATGCGAACGCCGCCGCGCGGAGCTCTTGGAGCGTCGTTCAGATCACGGGATCGGAAGCGTGCAGCGAGACCGGGGGCGTGGTGCTGGCGCTCGACCGCAAGGCCGGAACGTGGCGGTCGATCTACGACGTTCCCTCCGGTTGCGCGAAGGTTCTGTACTTCAAAATGACGGACATGGTGGTGGACGGCGACCGGCTCTACGCCGCGGTCTGCGTCCAATGTTTGGGCTGGGGCGAATACGGGAATTTCGCGATCGATCTGCGCACCGGGCGCAAGGCGCGGCTCGACTTCGACGCCAGGATGCCGGAAGCGGCCTACGAAGGCGATTGGATTCAAGACCCTGTTGCGGAATTTTTCGCAAAATGATCCGCAGTGTCGTCTTTTCGGTGGAGCCAACGGCCCGGGCGTGCTGCAAACCCCCATCAAGGCGGCGAACGGCAATCCCGTAGGCAGGCTTGGAGTACGCGCACGCCTGCCGTCTGTCTCGGTTTCGAACAGGAGCGCGTTCGAACCGCGCGAACGGCAGCGCGGCGTTCGGCTATGTGTAGGCGGGGTACTGAATTCCCTGTCGTTCGTGGATGAGGATGCAATCCGTGCGGTTTTGGAAGGCGGCAGGCGCGTCCTCTGTATTCTCCGGAATCGTCGTTCGGAAGCGTTCGCGTCTGCTTGCGTTCGTCGAGCGTCTCGACCGGATCGGAGAATTCGCGTGTCCGCAACCACGTTATGGATGGGCGAAATCTCGTCGACTATTGAGGCCGTCGCTCCTTTTTCCGTGAAGGTAGATGGCCAACAACATGGCGAATGCCATGATCGCGGCCGGCAAATCCCCATAGAGGGAATAAGGCGTTCTCCGGACGGCGGCGCGGGGCAAATCCGCGTCGATGACCCCTCCCTCCTCGAGATCGAGCCGTGCCTTCACGCGCCCGTAAGCGTCCACCACGCCCGAAATCCCCGTGTTCGCGGCTCGCGCCAGCGGCAGCCCCTCCTCCACCGCCCGCATCCGCGCCGAGGCGAAATGCTGGTACGGACCGGCGCTGCCGCCGAACCATGCGTCGTTCGTGACGTTCAACAGCCACGCGGGACGGTCGTCCGGCGCGGTTACGCCGCCGGGAAAGATCGCCTCGTAGCAGATCAACGGGCTGAAGGGCGGCGACCCGGCCGGCCTCAGGGTCGCCGGCCCGGACCCGGGAGAAAAATCCAGCGCGCCGGGAGTGATCTTGTCCATCGGCAAAAACGAGCGAAACGGCACGAACTCGCCGAACGGCACCAGCCGGTGCTTGTCGTAGACTCCGACGATCCGCGCGTCGCCGTCGAGGACGGCGAGGCTGTTCCAGACCTCTTTCAACCGGCCGCCGTCGAACCCGTACCTCGTGAAACCCGTGACCAGAATCCCGTCCCGCGGCACGGCGGCGCGCAGCAACCGGCGGCTTCCGCCGTCCGTCGTCAGCGCGAAGCGTACGGCCGTTTCGGGCCATATCACGTGCGTCGCCCCCCCGCCGGCGCTCAGTTCCAGAAGCTTCCGCAGATTGGCGGCCCTCCTGTCGTTCCGCCATTTGTCGCGCTGCGCAATGTTCGGCTGCACGATGCGCAGTTTCACTCCGTCGACCGTTTCGTCCGAAGCGGCCGCCAGGCGGACGCCGCCCGCGACGGCGAGCGCCGCCAGCAAGCAGACCCCCGACGCGGCGGAAAACCGGGATCCCGGCGACGCCAGCATGGCGAAGGCGCCGGCCGCGTACACGGTCACGAACGACAGCCCGTAGACTCCGAACCATGCCGCCGCCTGCAGCACCGGCAATGCCGCGACCCAAACGTTGCCGACGGGATTCCAGGGGAATCCCGTGAACGCCGCTCCCCTCGCCCATTCGAAGAACGTCCAGCAGGCCGCCAGAACGCATACCCTCGTCAGTCCGGTCGTCCGGAACCGATACGCGGCGAGCGCGGCCACGCCTCCGAAGACTCCCAGCCCGAACGAAAGTCCGACAACGGCGAACGGGACAAGCCAGGCGAACCTTTCCGCGTCCACCAGCAGCGCGTTCGATACCCAGTAAAGCCCCGCCGCGAAGTAGCCCGCCCCGAACATCCAGCCATCGCCGAACGATCTGCGAGCCGTCGCGGCGCCGTCGAGGAGCCAGATCAGGCCAGCGAATCCAGCGACGAGCGCCGGAAGAACGTGGAACGGCGGCTGGGCGGCGGCGGCGCAGGCACCGAACGACGCGGCCGCGCAGCAGCGGCGCCAGCCGGCGAGCGATGCGATCCCGAAAGCGAGGCGCGCCGACGCGGCCCGCAAGCGCGTCATTCGCTCTCGCCGGACGGAACGCCCGTTGCCCGGATCCGGCGAATCCGCCTCGGATCGGCCTCCAGAATTTCGAATTCGATTCCGGTTTCGTGGCGGATGACTTCGCCGCGGCCCGGAACGCGGCCCGCGATATAGAACACCAGGCCGCCCATGGTGTGGACCTCCTCCCGCTCCGCGTCGCTCAGGAAGGAGCCCGTCTCCTTCTCGAAATCCTCGATTTCCAGCCGCGCGTCCACGTCGATCGAATCGCCTCTCCGAACGAGACCGGGTCGAGTGCCGTGGTCGTGCTCGTCCTCGATCTCGCCGACGATCTCCTCGACGAGGTCCTCGATGCTCACCAGACCGTCGATGCCGCCGAACTCGTCGACGACGAGCGCCATGTGAATGCGGTTGACCCGCATCTGCAGCAGAAGCTCGAGAACGCGCATCGAGGGAGCGACGAACAGCAGCTTGCGGACGATCGACTCGACGCTCGAATCGTCTTTCCGTCGGGCGAGCAGGTCCTTGATGTGGACCATGCCGATCACGTCGTCCAGCCGCCCGCGATAAACCGGCAACCGCGAATGACTGCTCCGGTTCATGAGTTGCGCCACGTCCGCCAGGGAAGTCTCGACGTCCACGGCGACGATGTCGGCGCGCGGCACCATGACGTCCTCGACCGCGGCGTCCCGGACGCTCAGCACGTTTCGGAACAGCGCCAGCTCCTCGGCGTTCCCGTTCTCGTCTTCCTGCTCGATCAATTCCTCGATCGTGTCGCGAATGCTGTCGCCGCCGTTTCTCCCGACGCGCAACGCCCGCAGCCATCCGCGCACTCGGGACTCGCCGTTTCCTTTGCCGTCGCGCCTTGAATCCGAACGGCCCGTCATGAACGCAGCGTCGCCTCCCGCAGGTAAGGATTCGCGATTCCCATCGCGCCGAGAATGTCCGCTTCGGCTTTCTCCATCGCCGCCGCTTCGGAATCGCTTTCGTGATCGTATCCCACGAGGTGAAGGATGCCGTGCACGACCAGATGCGCCAGATGATCCGTCGCGGACAGGCCGGCGCGCGCGGCGTCCGCCTTCAGGGCGTCGATCGACAGCGCGACGTCGCCCAGAAGCCGCGGAGCCGGCGACGGTCGGAAATCGCCGGGAAAGGAAAGCACGTCCGTCGGCCCGTCCTTTCCCCGCCACGTCCTGTTCAGATCGGCCATGGCGGAATCGTCGGTCAACAAAACGCTCAGCTCCAGCGGGCCGCCCTTCGGCCCCGCCTCGCGCAGAGTCCCGGAGGCGGCTTCGCGAACCACGGCTTCGAATTCGATCTCCCGCCAGGCCGCCGCGTCGACCCGGATCTCGACGAGGCACTCGCCCACGTCAAGGGTTCCCCTCGGCGCCGTCGTAAGCGGACACGATTCGCGACACGAGCTCGTGCCGAACGACGTCTCCGACTCCGAGATTGACGATCCCGACGCCCTCCACCTCCTTGAGGGTCCGCGCGGCGTGGCGGAGGCCGCAGACCGCCCCCGCCGGCAAATCGATCTGGCTGAGATCGCCCGTCACGACCATGCGGGCGTTTTCGCCGAGGCGGGTCAGGAACATCTTCATCTGGACCGGAGTGGTGTTCTGCGCCTCGTCGAGGATCACGTGAGCGTTGGAAAGCGTGCGGCCGCGCATGAAGGCGAGCGGCGCGACCTCGATCTCGCCCGTTTCCAGGCGGCGGTCGGCCTGATCGGCGGGCATCATGTCGTACAGCGCGTCGTAGAGCGGACGCAGGTAAGGGTCGATCTTGTCGCGCATGTCGCCGGGAAGGAACCCGAGCCGCTCGCCGGCTTCGACCGCGGGGCGCGAGAGCACGATGCGGTCGACCCGTCCGGAAGTCAGCAACGACACCGCCATGCCGACCGCCAGATAGGTCTTTCCGGTGCCCGCGGGACCGAGCCCGAAAACGAGATCCTTGTCCGTCAGCGCCCTGATGTAGGCCTCCTGGCCGGCCGAGCGCGCCGAGATGTGGCGCTTCGGCGTGCGAAGAACCCGGCCGCGCGCCTGCGATTCTTCGCCGGTCCGGGCCAGGCGCACGGCCGCGTCGACGTCGGCCGGAGCGACGTCGTGTCCCTGGGAGAGCCGTCCGTAAAGGGATTCGAGAGCCGCGCGAGCGGCCTCGGCCATCGACGGCGCGCCGGTGATCGTGACGCTGTTGCCGCGCGACGATATCGATACCCCCAGCGCCTGCTCCATGCGCGCCAGATGCCTGTCGAAATCCCCGAACAGCATGGGCAGCAGCCGGTTGTCGTCGAATTCGAGGAACAACGGCGCGCCGCCCGATGTCGCGCGCTGCCTCAAGCGGCCTCCCCGCGCCGGACCGCGGGCACTGCGGCCAGCGAATTGGGATGCGCGGCCACCACCCGCGCGTCCACAATGCGACCGGCCGAATCGGCGGCCTGCGCGACGTCGGGAAAGTTCACGTGCACCGCCTGCATCCAGGCGCTCCGTCCGGCGAGCTGACGGTCGGAACGGCCGCGGCGATCCAGCAGAACGGGAACGGTCCGTCCCCGGAAGGCGTCGTTGAAGGCGATCCGCTGCTCGTTCAGCAGCGCCTGAAGCCGTTCGAGACGTTCGGCCTTGACCGTTTCCTCCACGGCGTCCTCCCGCGCGGCCGCCGGGGTGCCGGGCCGCGGGCTGTACTTGAACGAATAGGCCTGCGCGAAACCCACCGCGCGCACGAGTTCGAGCGTCGCTTCGAAGTCCTCCTCGCCCTCGCCCGGATGCCCGACGATGAAGTCGGAAGAAAGCGCGATGTCCGGACGGGCCTCCCGCAGCCGGTCGACGATATCCAGATAGTCTTCGACGCGATGCTGGCGGTTCATCGCGGCGAGAACCGCGTTCGAACCCGACTGCACCGGCAGGTGCAGCCAGGGCATGAGCTTGGCGATGTCGCGATGGGCGAGGATGAGGTCGTCCGTCATGTCGCGGGGATGCGACGTGGTGTAACGGATCCGTTCGAGGCCGGGAATTTCGGCGAGGCGCTCGATCAGCCCGGCCAGCCGGCATTCGCCGCCGCCCTCCAGCGCGCCGTGATAGGCGTTCACGTTCTGGCCGAGAAGCGTGATCTCGCGGGCGCCCGCGGCGGTCAGCGCCATCGCTTCGGCCATGACGTCCGCCGCCGGCCGCGAATGCTCCGCGCCGCGGGTGTAGGGCACGACGCAGAACGCGCAGAAACGGTCGCACCCCTCCTGCACGGTCAGGAACGCCGACGCTCCCTGTCCGCTCGGCCGCGGCAGCAGGTCGAACTTCGTTTCGGGCGGAAACTCCGTGTCGATGACGCCGCGCCCGGACTCGCGCCCGATCCGCGCCAGAATTTCCGGCAGGCGATGATAGGTCTGCGGGCCGACCACCAGATCGACGTAAGGCGCGCGGCGCATCAGTTCCGCGCCCTCGGCCTGCGCGACGCAACCCGCGACGCCGATCATGAAGCGCTTTCCGCGCATCTGCATCGCGCGCAGCCGGCCGAGCTCCGAATACACTTTCTCGGCGGCCTTCTCGCGGATGTGGCAGGTGTTGAGAACGACGAGGTCCGCTTCCTCGGCCGCGCCGACCGGCCGGTATCCCAACGGGGCGAGAACGTCCTCCATGCGCCTGGCATCGTAGACGTTCATCTGGCAGCCGTAATTCTTGACGTAGAGTTTCAAGGAGGCATTCGCGGGTTCCGCCCGCCCCTGCAATTTCCCGCCCGCCCGCCGACCCTTCGCGGCCGCGGACGACGGCCCGTGCGCAAGGCTATCCACCATGCCGGCGACTGTCAAGACGGCGCCGGAGACGCGAACCGGTCCAGCCGGCCGGCGTTGGCGGCCGACACGCCGCTGCGGACGGCTTCGTGGCAATGGTCCGCGAGCTTCCGTCGCGTCGCGAACCGGTCCGCCGTCACCGGGGGATGAAAGACGACGTCGACGGTGACCCGTCCGAGGCCGGCGACTTCCCATACGTGGGGAGCCAGCTCCATGTCCCCGTACCATGCGAAGTACGGGCGCAGCGCCCTGCCGACCGGCATGCCGTCGAGGCGGGTGTAGGCGATCGAAACCGGCTGCACTTGCAGCGAACCTCCGGCCGGCGCGCCGTGCGCGGCGGCGAACAGCGCGCTCTTGAACGGAAGCACCGAGTTGCCGTCCGAACTCGTTCCCTCGGGAAAGAGGATCAGGCTGTCGCCGTTCTCTAGGCGGCGCGCGATCTCGTCCCGGTGCCGCATCGTACGAATCCCCCGCCGGTCGACGAATACCGACCGCTGCAACCGCGCCAGCAATCCGAACAAGGGCCAGTCGGATATCTCCGCCTTCGCCACGAACGAGGCCGGAAGCAACGCGCCCAGAATCGTGATGTCCGCGTAGGACGTGTGATTGCACACGTAGAGGATCGGCCCGCCGCGCCGAATGCCGCCGGTCAGCCGGATCCTGAAGCCGAGTATGCGGGCGCAAACGCGGTGGTAGAAGAGCGGCAGCCGCGCCGCCAGTTCCAGCCGCGCCCATACCGCGAATATCTGCACCGGAAGCAGCGCGAAGGTCAGCGACAGATACGCCGCGATTCTGGCGAGCGCCAGGAAAGGCGACCCCATCACGCTCCTTCGGCCCGGAGCCTCTTGCGCTCGTAATGCTTGAAGTATTTTTCGGTCACGAGGTCCGTCTTGACCACGATGCTGACGTCCGTGGTGCTGAACTCGCGATCGATGACCGCTCCGTCGCCGACGAAGCCGCCGAGTCTCAGGTAGCCCTTTATGAGGGGCGGCAGCGCCGCGAGAGCCGCCCGCCGGTCGATCCCGTCCTCCGGCAAAATCCGCATGTCGACGCGGCGTTCGGCAAGCGCGCGGGGGCGCAGCCCGACCGGGGCGAGGTGAAAATGGTAGAGATAGGAAAGCGGCAGCGCCAGCGCCTCCGGATCGGTTCCCTGTATGCTGGCGCATCCGAACATTATGCCGATGTCGTAGCGAAAGACGTACTGCGCGATGCTCTGCCAGAGCAGCTGCATCGTCGGACGGTTGCGGTACTCGGCTTCCACGCAGGACCGTCCCAGTTCGAGCGTCTCGCCGGCATAGGAGACGACCTCGTCGATTTCGAATTCTCCGGTCGTGTAAAAGCCGCCGTGCCGGGCGGCGACGCTGCTGCGCAGAAGGCGGTAGGTCCCGACCACCCCGCCGGGCAGGTCGGCGCGCGCGGCGTCGACCACGAGCAGATGGTCGCAGATTTCGTCGAACCGGTCGGAATCGCGGCGGGACGCCGCCGCTTCGGCCGAAGGCACGGCGGACATTTCGCCGTAAAAGACGCGATAGCGCAACGCCTGCGCCGCCTCGATCTCGGCCCTGGTCCGCGCCATCCGGGACTCCAGGTTTCCGAGCCGGATGGGGTCGAAGAGGACCGCGTCAGTCACGCCCAGTCCCCGTCTCGGAGCCGCGGCGCTTCACGTCTCGTCGCCGTCTATCGGAACGCAGTACAGTTCCAGCCGCTCCCCGACGATCCGGAAACCGAGGTCGGCGGCGATGCGCCGTTTCAGAACCTCCAGCTGCTCGTTCTCGAACTCGGTCACGGCGCCGGTCCGCACGTTGATGATATGGTGGTGATGGCCGTCGGCGTCGTCCGCGGTCTCGTAACGCGCCCGCCCGTCTCCGAAGTCGTGGCGCTCGAGGATCCCCGCCTCCATGAACAGCCGGATGGTGCGGTACACCGTGGCCATGCTGATGCGGGGATCGATCCGGCTGGCGCGGGCGTACAGCGCCTCGGCGTCGGGATGGTCCTCGGCCTCGGACAGGACCTGGGCGATCACCCGCCGCTGCCCGGTCATTCTGAGGCCTTTTTCAGCGCACAAGCGCTCTATCGCCGTCGCCACCATCATTCCCGAAGAGTAGGGAACCGGGGCCGCATAGTCAAAGCGCGGGCGTCCTAGTCCCGCCGCCGGCCCAGCCCGATCTCCTTCGCCAGCGAACTGCGCTGTTCCGCGTACCCGGGCGCCACCATCGGATAGTCGTCCGGCAAGCCCCATTTCTCGCGGTATTCGTCGGGCGTCATGCCGTAGGCCGTCGCGAGATGCCGCTTGAGCATCTTGAACTTCCGCCCGTCTTCGAGGCATACGATGTGGTCCGGCGTCACTGAATTCCCGACCGGAACCGCCGGCCGCTGCCGGTCTCCCGCGGCCGGCGCGGCCGACAAGCCCGCCAGCGAATCGTGAACCGTGCGGATCAACAGCGGCAGATCGTGGATCGCCACGGCGTTGTTGCCGACATGCGCCGCGACGATCTCGGTCGTCCACGCCAGCATCTCCTTGTCTTTCGGACATTCGTCCATGCAACGATCTCCTGCGACAACCGGACGAAAACCATGTATACGGAGCGTCCGGGATATTGCAACGTTCGCTTCGATGAAGGACACCGCAGACCACTTTATCGACATTACGGGCGACGTCTGCCCGATGACGTTCGTCAGGACGCGGCTGCAGATCGAGAAGATGTCCCCGGGCGAAATCCTGGAAATCCGCCTGGCGGGCGCCGAGCCGCTCCGGAACGTCCCGGAATCCCTGATCGAACTCGGGCACGAGATCGTCTCGCTCGCGCCGGATCCGCCGGCTCACAGGCTCGTCGTGCGAAAGGCCTGATCTCCGAGGTCGCGGAGCATGGTCAGGGCGTCCGCGGACGCGCCGCCCGCTCGGTCGTAATAGGCGCGGCGGCGCCCGACCGGCCGCAGGCCATGGCTTCGATAGAGCCGCCGGGCAATATAGTTGTCGTCGGCGACTTCCAGAAAGAACTTCCGGGCGCCTCGTTCCCGCGCCTGTCCCAACGCGGCTCGCAACAGCAGCGCGCCTACGCCCGCGCCGCGGCGCTCGGGCGCGACAGCGATGGTGAGGAGTTCGCACTCGTCCGCCGCGAGGCGCAGCAGGGCGAAGCCGGAAACCGTCCATTTGCGGTCGTGCCGCGCCGCAATGCCGCAGGTTCCCCGCGTCGCCAGAATTCTGCGAAACGTGGCGCCGCTCCAGGCGTCGTCGAACGACAGCGCATGGATGCGCGCCATCTCTCCGACGTCGGTTTCGCCGACGGGAACCAGCGAATGCCCCGTCATCCCCGGAAGCCGCCGTCCGGACGCCTGGCTTCCGGCGCCCGAAGATACAACGGCTCCGGGCCGGACGCGTTTTCTCCCGCGCGGTCGGCGAGCCGGGCGACGTCGGCGGCGACCGGCAGGCCGTCTCCGGGCGCGAGGGCGAAGCCGGCGCGCGGCAATTCGGACAGGAGCCGCCTTGCGGCGTTTCCCGCGAGGAGGCATTCGCCTTGCGAAAGGCGTTGGCGGAGTTCGCCGGAAGTCATTACGGAAGCGGCCGTCAGGGCCTTTCCGTCGACGCCGAAGCCCTGCGCGAAATAATCCGACCTTCGCGTCTCGAGAACGCAGAGGATCGAAGCGCGTCGCCCCGTGTCCTCCAGCGCGCGGAGGGCAACCGCCTCGAACGCGGACACGCCGACCGCGCGGGCGCCCGAAGCCAGCGCGAAGCCGCGCGCCGCCGCGATCCCGACGCGAAGGCCGGTGAACGAGCCGGGACCGGCGACCACCCCGACGATCTCGACGGCCGAAAGCGATTCGTCCGCCGCCTGCACGACCCGGTCGACCATCGGGATCAGGGCCTCCGCATGACCGCGCGCCATGCGCTTCCGTTCCTCTGCGAGCACGGCGCCGTTCCTCAGGAGCGCCGCCGAGCACGCCTCGGCGCTCGTATCGAAAGCGAGCGTCAGAGGCATCCGCGTAGCGCTTTCGCGATTCGGGGACGGATAATATAGGTTTGAAGCATCTTCGGAGAACCTGGATGACGTTGGTTGAAATCTCCGAACGGCGCTTCGACGTCGTTTGCGACATCGTCTACGCCACCGCGGACAACTTCACGGGGGCGCCGATCTACGCGCGCCCGGGCTGCTATCTCCACGCCGACGCAGCGGCGGCTCTGCGGAAAGCCGTCGCCCTCGCCGCCGCCCACGACCTGACGCTGAGGATATACGACGCCTTTCGTCCGGCCGAGGCGCAATGGGCGATGTGGAAGCACACGCCCGACCCCGACTACCTCACCCCTCCGCAAAAGGGATCTCCGCATTCGCGCGGCGTCGCGGTCGACCTCACCCTCGCGAAGCCGGACGGCGAGACGCTCGACATGGGCACCGGTTTCGACGCGTTCACGCCGCTGTCGCACCACGGCTGCACCGAAATCTCCCGCGAGGCGCAGGCCAACCGCCTGTTTCTGCTCGGACTCATGACCGCGGCGGGATGGGATTTCTACAGGAACGAATGGTGGCATTATCAGTTGTTCGACTCCGGCGGCTACGACCTTCTCGGGGACGGCGCGCTGCCCGAATCGATGATGCGGGCCGACCGTTGACCGGGATCTTCCGGCGAAGCGGGAAACCGGCCCTGTCCGGAACTCCGTCGCCGGCCTATAGTCGTTTCCATGTCCCGCACCCTGCGTAAAATCGTCCTCGCGGCCGCCGTCGGCCTAGCGCCGTCGCCGACGCTGGCGGCGGATTCGGCCGTGGTGGTGATGTACCACCGATTCGGAGAATCCTCTCTTCCGTCGACGAACATCCAGCTCGAGCAGTTCGAGGCCCATCTCGGCGAACTGGCGGATTCCCGATACAGCGTCCTGCCGATTCCCGAAATCCTGGGCAAGCTGTCGGCGCGCGAACCGCTGCCCGAGCGCGCGGTGGGCATTTCGATCGACGACGCGTTCCTCTCCGTCTACGAGGAGGCATGGCCGCGCCTGCGCGACGCCGGCATGCCGTTCACCCTTTTCGTCGCGACGAAGCCGCTGGACGACGGGACGCCCGGCTACATGAGCTGGGACCAACTGCGCGAACTGCACGCGGCGGGGGTCTCGATCGGCAGCCAGACCCACTCGCATCCGCACATGCCGCGCGACAGCGTGACCGAGAACCTGGAAGAATTGCGGGTCTCGAACGAACGGTTCCGCGAGGAGCTCGGCGTTACGCCGGACATCATCGCCTATCCCTACGGCGAGTACAGCCTCGCCGTGCGCGACGCGGCGAAAGAATCCGGGTTCGCTTTCGGATTTGGACAACATTCCGGCGCAATTCATTACCTGCAGGACATGTACTACCTGCCGCGCTTCTCGATGAACGAGACCTACGGCGGACTTGACCGCTTCAAGCTCGCGGCGAATGCGCTGCCGCTGCCCGTAAAGGACGTGACCCCCGCGGACCCGCTTCTTTCCAGCGAGACCAATCCCCCGCCGTTCGGCTTCACCGTCGTCTCGAAGCCGGTCGCGCGAAGACTGGAGCGCCTTTCCTGCTACGAGGCGAGGCAGGGAGAGCTGAAGCTCGAGCTTCTCGGCCCGAGGATAGAGGTGCGGTTGGGCGAAGCGCTGCCGAAAGGGCGATCGCGCATCAACTGCACGATGCTGGCCCGGAACGGGCGGTGGCGCTGGTTCGGCCTGCAGTTCTACCTTCCGTAGCGACCTCGGGCGACGCGTTCCCGGCGGGTTTTCGCGCGGCCTCGGGCGCGCGAACCGGGAGCCTTCCCGCCGGGCAACGGCGCGGAAAACGCCCCGTTCCGCCGCAGCGGCTCGCGCCCAAACCTCGGGCGTCCTTCGGCGGTCGACTACTCGCCGAGCCGCGCGCGGTCGTAGACGCGCAGGTCGTTCACCGCCATGATTTTGCGGATCGTTTCCACGTAAGCGCCGCGGCGTTCCGCATAGAACTCGAGCGTTCCGGCGAGCGCATGGCCGTCGACCGAGTCGTCCTTGCGCATCCTCGCCCGCATCTTCCGGAAATCCTCGTAGGCGGGGTGAGTGTTGAGATTGTGGAAATAGGCCCGCACGCTGTCCAGCAAGCCCTCGAACGCCCGCACCCGGAAGGTCTTTCCCGGGGCGCGCGCCTGCGGCACCATGCCATGAAGTCTCTGCCTGAAGACGCGCTGGCCGAACAACGCGTTTCCCGTCCGGGCGAAGCGCGACGTCCCCCAACCGCTCTCCTCGGCGGCCTGGGCCAACGCCAGCGACGGCGGGACGAGATCGACCCGTTCAAGCAGCTTCGCGAAATCGAGTCGTTCGAACCCGTAGTGTTGCGCCAGCCTCACGGCCCACTCTCGTTCCGCCCCGGCGAGGCCGGCACGGTTCCTCAGTTCGATCAATCTCGCGCGTTCTTCGGCGATCAGCTCGTTGGCGCGCAGGATCAGCGGCAAGGCGGTTTTGATGAACACGTCCTTGCGCTGGGACGTGTTCCGAAGTTTCCGCAGGTCCGACGGCAGGCGCACGAGATACAACCTCGGCACCTCGCCCCGGTCGCGGACGTCGCCGAGCCGATAATTCACGCGCTCGAAATACCCGGTGAGCTGGTTCGCCGAACTGACAAGCACGATCCGGTCGGCCCGGCCGCCGCGCCTCGGTTCCGGCGCGAGATTCGGCTCTACGGCGGTGGAGACCAGCGCCTCGGCGGTGGAGACCGGCGCCGCGCCGGGGGCCGACATCCGGGTCGCGGAAACGGAATGCGAAACAACCAGGAAAGCGGCGGCAACGACCAAAATCCGACACTGCCGCCGCGCCAACGATTTTTCTGTCAAATTCCTACCTCGTCATCCAGGCGCGAAGCGCCGGAAAGCATGCAAGCGCCGCCGGACCGCGCGGCGCACCCTGCGAGAAGTCCGTAATCTCCCGCCGCGAGACGGCGGAGCGCGACCTCCCTGTCCCGCCATTATTCGTCCAGGATTGATTTGGTCAAGACCCCCCTTTCCGCGTTTGCGCTTTCGAAACGGAGGCGGCCGCGGTCCGCCGCCGATGCTGGAAGACCCGCCTGAGAGGCCGGGTTTCGCCGGCTCCAATGGCGGCGCCGGCCCCCAGCCCGCCCTTCGTTCGGACCTACGGCGCTCCATAAAGGCAGTCCGAGCGGCCACCGATCCAGTGACCCATGACTGCGCTGTCGGGAGCGAGGACGTAATCCAGGACGTCCTGCGTCGGGATACGCTTGTCGATCTCGAGCGAACGCAATCGCCGGGCGTTCGGATGGTCCGGAAACCGGGCCGCATAGGGAATCGCCCAGCCGAGCGTGTCGCCCGGAGCGCCCAGATCCTGCTGCCGCCAGTCCCCGTAAGGGCCCGGCCCGTAGTTTTCGCTCGCGTAGGAAAGGACCGCATCGTTGTTCTCGAGCGCGTCCAGCATGAACGCGACCGCCTTGTGGATGGTCTTCTCGTCCGACGGCCCAGACGAGTACAGGTCGATCCCCTGGGTCCGCGCCATCTCGGCGATGCTCGTCAGTCCGCTCAGCGTCCTGCCTGTGTAGAAGAGAGCGCGCGCGCCCCGGCGCGTTTCGATGGGCAGACTCCCGTCGCGCCGCATGTCTCCCAGCGTGATGAACCACTGGTCGACGCCGTGTCCGAACGCCGCGGAATCGCCCCACATGGCCCCGTAGGCCATGAGCGCGGCGGCCGAGGCGACGGCGTGGTTATGGGCGGCGTAGTTTCGGCCCTTGCGGCGCACGCCGCGCAGCAAATTCCTCGACCGCCACAGGACGGCCTCGACCCATTCCCGGATCCGCGCGTCCTCTTCCGGCGCCACGGCGACCGAAGAGCGCGCAATCGCATAGGCGCCGACGAACGGCCTGACGACGTCCAGGTTGACGGTTATGGAGTCGTTCCAGAACCTGCTGTTGTCTCCGCTGCTTTCGACGATGGCCGCCTCGGCCTGCGACCAAGAGACCATGGTGTCGGCAATGGTCCTGCAGGGTTTCCCGCCCAGCTTAAGACAGGCCGCGCCGAGTTCCATCATTTGGTCCCGGGGGGCGGCAAAGCGCCAGTCGATCCCGTAACCCGACGGCGCCTCGACGCCCACCACCGGGGGAAGGGCTGTCCGGGGCAGCGCGGTTTCCCAGACCGGGCACAGTTCGCCGCCCTTCAGTTGCGAACGCCTCGCCTCGTGGTCGACAAGGACCTTGCCGGGTTGCGCGATGTCGATGGCCGACAATTCGGCGGGCCGGTGCGAGCAGGCCGCGACAAGCAGGGTCAAGGCCAGAAGCGGGAAGACAGTTACGCGGCGAGGCGGCATGCTGGAGACTCCGGACGTTTTGGTTTGCGGCGCAGGAAAGGTGCACGCTGGCGCGCATGCGGTCAATTTTCGCCTTTGTCGGCGCCCCCCCGTAGGCAGTCGTCCGTCACGAGGCATGCAGCGTCCCTCTTCGCAGGTGAGATGCCAGCCATCGAGGATATGGACTTGGTTTTCGGAACGGAACGCGTCAGGCTCAGGAGGAACGGTCATGCGCGAAGCAGCGGGCGGCGGCGCATTTCCCTGCGACGCGCTCGTCCTTCAGCTCCGCGCACCCGGCCTCTTCGTCTCCCAAGAGAGAATCCCGCATGTCCGACGTGCTTCAGCGACAACGGGACGAGATCGTTACGCAGCTACGGCGCTTCGGCGCACGGCACCGGCGAGACGCCGACACGGCAGTACTGCCTCGGCTTTATGCCTATGCCCGAAGCACAGCGCTCTATCCGCTCCGCAGAGGGCGAACCGCCAACCGCGCTCGGCGTCGTTGCGTGGAAGACCGCGCCGCGGGACGAGTTCATCGGTGCGACGCCAGCCAGCCTTTCGTCGTCAACAACGCAAGGTTACTGCCTCGGGTCAGAATCAAACATCTCGCATCCCCTCGCGCAGGCCGAGCGGCTTGACGACTGGAAACGCCGCTACGCCCTGCATCCCGCACTGCTTGAGACCTTCAGCCCCCGTCCGCGGGCGCCTGCTGCCACGCAGCCAACCCGGGTCGGCAAAACACAAGGCCGCGGCAAAGCAAAGAACGAATATGCGCTACCGGTCAAGGATGCTGAAACCCCTGCAACGGGACTGGAAGGAGGTTCTCAATCGCTGATCATCCCCCGGGCAGCGAACGCTGACTCTGCGGCTGCGGGACTTCAGACCCTCGTTCTCTGCCGCCTCTCGGGGCGGTGCCTCGCGTCTCTTTTTCAGGGCCAGCGCCCGAAGGAAAGCTCCCCGCCATTTCTTCGCGTCGCAACGAAACTTCTCCGCTTCGTGAACCGCGCTCACCAGCGCCAAACGGAGAACCGCATTCTCTCGGAGTGTCGCAACCAGACTTGGCTGCCCGCCCGCCAACCTGGTCCCGAGAAGATGCATGTTCGCTCGCCATGCCTGTCGTATACAGGAGCAAAAAATAGTGTTCGGCTCGGTGGTTCGCCAAGCCGGACAGGCGCTTCGTCACTCCACGACCGAACGCTTACGGGCGAAGGATCAAAATTCCGTGTCCAGTCCCCAGACAAAATTTTTTCGTCCTCCGGGTAGCGAACGCTTATGATTGCATTATAATGAAGCACTGGATTAGGTAAGGATATCCACTGAAAGGGCCGCCGAAACTGCCGAGCGGCCTCTACGGGAGAATGCTATGCTTCGATTGTTGTTCGTGGCGAGTCTCGCGATGGCCGTTGCCGCTGCGCCGCCAGCGGTTGCGAAATACGCGTCCATCGTGGTCGAGGCCGGTACAGGCCGCGTTCTTCATGCGGCGAATGCCGATACGAAGAAGTACCCTGCATCCCTCACGAAGATCATGACGCTATTCATGACTTTCGAAGCCCTGCGCGCCGGCAAGCTCGGCATGAAACAGAAACTGCCCGTATCACGGATTGCGGCAGGACGTTCCCCGCCCAGGCTGGGGCTTCAGCACGGCGAGAAGATCACGGTGCGGGATGCGATCGCCGCCTTGGTGACGAAGTCCGCGAACGACGTCGCGACTGTCCTTGCCGAAGCCATAGGCGGAACGGAACGGAAGTTCGCAGTGCTCATGACCAAGCGTGCGCGCCAGATCGGCATGCGCAACACAACGTTCAGGAACGCCTCCGGACTTCCCAACCGTCGGCAACTCAGCACGGCGAGAGACATGTCGATCCTCGCCCGCGCATTGCTGAAGCGGTTTCCGGAGAGGTACCGGGAGTTCTCGCGCCGAAACTGGAAATGGCGCGGCCGCACGTACCGCAACCACAATCGCCTATTGTCCTCCTATGAGGGGCTGGACGGCATCAAGACCGGCTACATACGGGCTTCAGGGTATAGTCTCGTCGCTTCCGCCAAACGCGGCAACAGAAGGCTAATCGCGGTGGTTTTCGGCGGCAAGACCGTCAAGCGGCGCAACCACCATGTCGCGCGGCTGCTCGACAGGGGATTCGCCAAGCCCGCGACGACTTCGATACCCCGGCTGCGGTAGAAACCCGTTTTGGGCTCGCCGCCGCGCCCGTACCTAGTGCTGCCTGTGCCCCATAAAGATTTGCTGAACTAACATCCGTATTCATCCTCAAGCTCCCGGAAATGCGCCTTGGCGGCGAGTTGGGCGTAGCCGTTCCACATCACTTCCGCGCCTGGCGGATCACGCTTGCGCCTGAAGTACCCTCCGAGGCGGGCGACCAGGAAGACAGCGTCTCCGAGGCTTTTCGGCGGTGCCATGCGCCAAGGCGAGGAGCGCCAGCACCCGGAGTTCGACGTCCGAGAACAGGATCTCGGGCGGCAGGTCGGGCAGTTCCCGTCCGAGACGGGTCCGGATGCGCCAGGCGATGACGATGTTGATGGCGGCGGCGCGCTGAAGACGTTCGGCAGTCCGGTTCTTGAGTTCCTCGGCAGCCGGACTTCAGAACCCTGAAATAATCTTCGATGCGCCAGCGCAAACCATACCAGGTCAGGATGCGTTCGGCGTCCGCGGCGCTCTCGACCGGCAGCGTCGTCAACAAGAACCATTCCAGCCGTTCGGCGCGGGGGAGCTTTCTCGCGGACATGCATGATCGTCGCCTCAACGGGCTCCTTGCCCTTCGCCGGCAGCTCGACCTTGAGGTAGCGCAGTTCGACCGTGGCCTGGCGCTCCGGCCGCACGGCCCTCGCGGCCTGCTTGCTTGCCTTTATGCGCGCGCTCAGACGCTTGACCTCGATAACTCGCTTGCCCTGCGCTGGGCTTTTCCGCACCTTGTCGAACAGCTTGTCGGTGTCGTCCTCGCCGAGAACCCGGTTCGTCTTCGCCCGCACTAGGAGTTCCACTCCCGGCGTCCGCTCACGCCGCTCAACGAACAGATCGACGAAGTCCGCCTCCCGGGACGCCGACCACCTGAACGCCATCGAGTGCAGAAGCAGCCTCGGCGCTATCCTGAAGGCCCTGGATCCAACGGTACGACTTTTTCTTTTCGCGAGGCTTGTTCTTCTCCGCGCCCGGCTGCGGCGCACGCCGCCCGCAGAATCCCCAGCGGCAACCCCTCCGTGTTCACTGCGACCGTGGCGTGCAGGTTCAGGCCTCGGGTACCGGCGCCGGTCTGGTTCCGACCGATGATTCCCAAACCCTCGGTCTTCCCCCGCTTCGCGAAGTTCAGCGTGCTGCCGTCCTGCACGCACAGCACCGTCTTCTCCCCCTGCCCGCAGCGTCTGCCGCCGATGCGGCTGCAGGATGTTCTCCACCGTCACCGCATCACCGTCCGGCTTGTCGATCAGACGGTAGTATGCCTTTATCAAGGCCCCCCTCGCAGCGCATGTGAACGCCTGCGTCGGCGCTTCCGCTTGGTATCGGGCACAAGTCACCAGACGCGCGCTCAGACGCGCATCCCCCAGCGGCGCACCGCCGAACTCCTGTTCCGCCCAACTCTCCCGATCCAGACCGGATCCGACCTCCAACGGCGCAAGCGGCGCACGCGGCTCCGGGATGCGCACCCGCCAGTCCGCCTCGTACACATGCCTTCGGCGTCTCCGTTGCCGCATGGCCCTGTCGCCCCCGGCCGGCTGTCTCGCCACGCCAGTTGGACGCCTGAAAGCTCGTTCCCGCATGCCGATCTACGAAGGTCTCCAGCAAATACGGGCGGTAGCCGTAGCGCGCCTCGAAATCGTCTCCCACCCTGCGGACCACGCCGCCCAAGACATGCGAGGCTACGACACTCGACGCCGGGACGGACCAGAAAACGCGACAGGCACACGACCCGGTGCAAACAAGCGCGCCTTCCTGCGTCGCTCCAGCCTACGGTCGCGGCATTCGAGCCTGTGCGCCGACGCCGCGAACCCGACAGCCCCCAGCCAGCCATGCGCCGACCCCACACCGTAACTGACAGCCCACCAGCGGACCGGCGCCGCGTGGATGCTCCTCCTCCAGCATCGTGTTCCACACCAGGCGGCGCACCTTCGGTGCTTTGGCGCTTTAACCCTTTGATATAGCGCGTTTCTTTTTCGCGAAACCAGTCGGCGGGGACGGCCGCAGCGCCTGCTTCGTTCCCCGTCTGCAACGATTTCGGGGGAAGAAGCATGGTTCGTCTCAACCAGCGCAGAGTCGACGCTCTCGAGCCGCGCGAGGCCGCCTACGACGTCCGCGATGGCGAGCTCAAGGGGTTCGGCGTCAGAGTCCTTCCGTCCGGCGGGAAGCGATACTTCGTTCACACCCAGCGAGACGGCAGGCGCGTCTGGAAGATCGTCGGCAAGGACATCGCCGCGGAAGAAGCCCGCACGCGGGCGAAGGCCGTTCTGGCCCGCGGCGGGACGGGCGGCGCGTTGTCGTCGTTCGAAGCGGTCGCGGAAGAAGTGTTCGAGCGTTACGGGCGGCACTGGAAACCGCGCACGCTCGAGGTCAACCGCGGCTATTACAAGAACCAGATCCTGCCATGGTTCGAAGGACGCCGCCAGGATAACGCGGCAGGACGTCCAGCGCTGGTTCGCTTCGCTGCACGCGACGCCCGCGGCGGCGGACCGATCGGCGCCGATTCTGTCGGTCATCATGCGGCAGGCGGAGGTCTACGGTTACCGGCCGGAGGACAGCAACCCGTGCAAGGGCATCCGACGCTACCGCCGGCGAGGGCGCGAACGGTTCCTGACGGTTCCGGAGATCCGCCGTCTCGAGGCGGTTCTGGCGGGCCGCGAGCCCGACCGGCGCGTCGCGGTCGTCCGCCTGCTGTTGCTGACCGGCTGCCGCAAGAGCGAGATCCTGACGCTGCGATGGATCGATTATCGCGAGGGCAAGCTGTTCCTTGCGGACGGCAAGACGGGGCCGCGAACCGTGTGGCTGTCGTCGGCCGCCCGTCACGTCCTGGACGGGCTGGAGCGGCGAGGCAAGTGGATCTTCCCCTCTGCGTCCGGTCCCCTGGCCAAAAGTTCGCTGGACAGTTTCTGGCGGCCTGCGAGAATCGAGGCGGACCTTGGCGACGTCCGGCTGCACGACCTCCGCCATACCTACGCGAGCATGGCGCTTAGGCACGGCGAGACCGTGCTGACCATCGGCCGGCTGCTCGGTCACAGCAGGCCGGAAACGACCCTCAAATACGCGCATGCGGCCGACGGGACGGTCCGCGAAGCGGTCGAGGCGGTCGGCGCGGCGCTGGAGGGCTGAGGCATGAGAATCCGGCTGACCGACGCCCGGGTCGCCGCGCTCCGGCCCCGCAAGCGCGAATACACGGTCTGGGACGAGCGCATCGCGGGCCTCGGCGTCCGTGTCCGGCCGTCGGGACATCGCAGTTACATATACCTTCGCGGCGGACGGAAGGCGTCGCTCGGTCCGGCGGCGCTGAAAAGCACCGACGAGGCGCGCCGCGAATGCGTCGGCCTCGCAGTCAAGGAGCCGAGCGGGAAGGTTCCCACGTTCGCGGAGTTCGTCGCGGGTCCGTGGAAAGAAGCCTGTTGGGAGCGATACAAGCGGGCTTCGCGTCGGGGGATCGAAAGCGCGCTGAACGGGCAGTTGCTGCCGGCCTTCGGTACGCTGCCGCTCGACCGCCGCGGTCGAAGTCAACCGGTGGTTCGATCGGTACAGCAAGACGTCGCCCGGCGGCGCCAACGTGACCTTGAAGGTGTTCAAGCAAATCCTGAACCGCGCGGTCGCGACCGGTCTGATCGAGAAGAATCCGGCAACGGGCGTCAGGAGAAACCCGCGCCCGAAACTCACCCGCTTTCTGTCGCGGGAGGAAATCCACCGGCTGCGCGAGGAACTGGACAGGTGCGCGCCGCCGTCCGCGAGACCGTCCCGCAGGCGGCAGGCGGACATCGTCCGCCTGTTGCTCGCGACCGGCTGCCGGAAGAACGAAATCGTGCGTCTGCAATGGCGGGAGGTGGACGGAGCCGTCCTGGCGGACGGCAAGACGGGGCCGAGAAAGGTCTTTCTGAACGCGCAGGCCCGGGCCATCGTCGAACGCCAGCCGCAAACGGAGAGCCCGTATGTCTTTCCGTCGGCGTCGGACCCGGCGCGACCGGCGGACGATTACCTCAGGCTCTGGTACGAAGCGAGGAAGCGGGCCGATCTGGAGGATGTCCGCCTGCACGATCTGCGGCATACGTTCGCCAGCCATGCGGTTATGCAGGGCGTTCCGCTGCCGGTGGTGGCGCGCCTGCTCGGCCACCGGGACGTCCGGATGACGCTTCGATACGCGCATGTCGCGGACAGGGAGGTGGAGGCCGCGGCCGAACGGATCGGAACCGCCATATCCTCACTTCTGCACGGCGTGGAAGAACCATCAGCGTAGCGTGGATGCCGAAAGCTTGGGCTACCTCACGGGTCCGGCGCCTCGCAGCGATGCTCCTGCGCCACTGCACGCCGACGGACGGAGCCGGGAGGCCCGTCCAGTTGCGCGTCTGTCGACAAAGGCGGGCAAGCACTGGAACGAGAAAGACAGGGCGGCCCGCGAGGCGGAAACAGGCGGCTTCCTGCACCGTCTCGCTCGACGGGGTTCCGCTTCGCTCCGACAGCGACAAGGAAGCGTGTCGGGCGTCCGCGGGACCGTCAGCTTCCATAACGCGGACGGCAGAGAACGTTGAGTCTTGCGCCGGAAGCCTGCAAGGTGACGGCGGCTCACCGCCGATGTCGCTCACGTTCGGAAGTGCGGCCCGACCTGCAGTTGGTTGCCGCCCCCGACAATTGGACGCGAAGTTCCGGCCAGACGAACGGGCGATCGACTTCGCGCGCGAATGCGAAGTGTCCGATCGTCCCAACCGACGACAAGTGCCGAGTTGTCCTGCGCGACGGCGTCAAGGGCGTCGCCAAGGTCGGCGCTCTTCGCGACAAAGCGACTGGCGCTGCCGCGAGCTTTTTTTCGCAAAAAGCGGCCGCCGAACGGATCGGGGACGTGCTTTCCGCACTTCTGGAAAGTGCCGGAGAAATGGGCGTGTAGCGGATATGTCGTGCAAAGTAGCGCCAACGCCTCGACGGTGCTGTGCAGGTGGCGGGCGGTTGCCCGCCGGCCGGCCTGCTTGAATCCACGCTCGTCCGCGTTGCCAGCCGATTCGCCGTCGTGCGGTCGCGGACGAACCGCCCCGGCGTTCGCTGCGCAGCGTGTGGATCAGGCGACGTCCGTCGCTGGCCAAGTGGCCGCAAGTCTCCGTTTTGACCTCCGCCGCGCCTGGCCTCTCCGCAACATGCAAACGGCCGCTCAGCCGCCATGCGTGTTGCATTCCAAACCTCACGGGACCTCCGAGTGTTGACAGACGGGATGAAAGATGCTCTTTTACATTGCATGTTAATAGACGCCGCGCACGCTTTTAGAATACCGAGAGAGCGACCATGGGAGGAATATCATGCCGACTGAGAAGCAGATCGTTTCGGCGATTTTTAAAGGAACTCGCAACGCCAATAGGAAATACGAGAAATGGACAGACGGTTGGTCGCTGTTGGATTCCGGAGTAGAGAGCCTCATAGTCTGCGAAATAGGAGATGCATTAAATCGCCTCCAGAATGAAAACGAAAGCCTTCTTTTGGAGGTGCACTTCAATTGGATCAGGGATTGGTCTGGCGCACAGACACGAGGCCGTCTTCCAGGCGCAATCAGGGGCGGCAAACGGACGGACATCGCGCTTTTCAATTCCAAGGATCAACCAGTTTGCGTTATCGAGGTAAAACGAGAATGGAATAAAAAGACTTGCATGGAAGATTTGGACAGAATATGGGAGGCGATAAGCAACTTCGGTTTTCACCAGAATGGGGCCCTTCGTCGAGGTTTCCTTGCTGTGCTTGTTTCGGGAAAGGCAAAAGACAAGACATCGGCGAGGCGGAAAGCCGAACGAAAGAGAAAGAACATCGAAACTATGATTAGGGGACGATTTGAAAAGGAAGCAGTTGTGAAATGTAAGTATCGTCGTATTTCGTCAGAAGAAATGGATGATGCGGTGTTGCATTGGGGAGTGTTTTGCGTTCAAATTTCATTGAAAAACAGATAGCAAAACACGATTTTTCGAAAGGTTTCTTGTCGTAACTGGTGTGTCCACGAAATCCTTCTGGATTCAGAATTTTCCCGGCGTTTCATGCGGGCAGTCATGGCGGTGACGTGAACGAGCTTGCCGACATGCTTCATTTCTACGACCAAGAGACGACTATCTTGACTGACGATCCCGTCGCCAACCCGTTTCCGGTTTTCGGGCGACTCCGGCGATTTCAAAGTTTTGCCTGACGACCCCGGACGAGGGGGAGGAACGCCGACGGAATTTTCGGTCGGCGGCCGCGCCCCCTCGGTTGCCCGTTTTCCGGGTCTGCTACGGGAGCAAGCGCGGAGCTGAAGCGGGCAACGGTTGCGGCGACGCAGGGGCCGGGACGCGGCGGGAAGGATTTAAGGTGGGAGCTTTGGCTGGAGAGCTGGCACCGGCCAGGCACCGCAAGCCGTTCCTTCACAATCCGAGATGCCAGCGGCGGAACTCCGTCGGGCGGTCGAAGAACTGCGTTCGGCGAGGGAGCGCGGCGTCCGCGGCGGACATCCGGGAGGAGACGGCGCGGCGGCTCTGAGGTTGCGCGGCCCGGTCCGGCCGAAGCGTTTGCACAGGTGCTGCCGAGTTGGGGACCGGTCGGCGGCTGGGACGGCTGCGCGACAGCAGGCACGAGCAGCTGCCCGGGGTGGCCGTGACCTTTTCGGCGCCGAAGTCGGCGTCGCCGGAAGGTCTGGTCTACGCCAGCAAGCGGTCGCGGGTCGTGAAGGCGCACGACGAGGCGATGCTGGCTGCGCTTCGTCGAGACGGGGCTTCTCATGACCCGGAGCTATGACCGGGTGACGGAGCGGCGTGCGCCGCAGACCCAGCCAGACCTCTTCGGACATGCGCGCTTTCTCCGCTTCGCAGAGAACCGCTAACGCCCGCCCGCTCCAAGGCGGCCGGCGGCTCGGTCATCAGCCGCTCGAAGACGAAGCGCGAGACCCCGGCACGCTCGTCGCTTCAACTCGTCCCGCTCGCTGTCGGTCACGGCGCGCTGTCGTCGTTTCACGGTCCGCATTCGCCACATACATAACGGCCTCGGAAAGGATACCGAAGCGGCCTGCAGGACCTTCGAAGCGCCGGAAAGGAAAGGTTGAGCCCCATATGTCCTGTACATATGCATAAATCTGAAAAACCGGCGCAATATCAGTGGATTGGAGCGCCATGAAAGAGAAACGATACGGTAAGCGTTCGCTACCCGGGGGACGAAAAAAATTTGCCCCGGGGACTGGAAACGATTCGCTGACCCCTGTATATCGCCTTTATGGAGTTGGCGACACCAGATTTTTGCTTCGAAGCGACCGACCGACAGTGGGTCTTGCTGCTGGCAATGACCCTCGGGCAGCGGGACGAGGCGATTCGGCAGCGGGACGAGGCGATTCGGCAGCGGGACGAGGCGCGCCAGGAAGCGGAGGCGTCGCGCCAGGAAGCGGAGGCGTCGCGCCAGGAAGCGGAGGCGTCGCGCCAGGAAGCGGAGGCGTCGCGCTGGAAGGAGGTAAGCGCTCGTCAGCAGGCGACGTTCTGGAAAACGCAGCACCGCCGGTCGCGGGCGCGCGCAGAGGCGGCGCGCAACGAGCTGAAACGCCTGAAGTCCGTCTCTTCGGTGAACGAGCTCAAGCGGGAAGCGGGCCGCCTTCGGCACGAGCTTGCGAAGACGAAGAAGCGACTCGACGAGACCGAACGCGAGAACGCCCGCCTGAAGGCGCGCAACCGCAAGCTTGTTCGGGACAAGTTCGGTCGCAAGAGCGAGCGCACCCGCCGTTCGCGGAAGGGCGGCGCGGAACGAGAGGCCCGGCGGCGTCGGGGGCGGCAGCCCGGGTCGCCGTCGCACGGACGCACGCCGCGCGAGGATTTGCCGGTAGAGGTGGAGGTCATTGAGCCTGAGGAATGCCGCTGCCCGAACTGCGGCAAGCCTTACGCGAGAAACGGAGAAAAGGTCACCGAGTTCGTCGAGGTCGAGTTTCGCGCCTACAAGCGGCGTTGCCGCCGGCCCCGGTACCGTTCGACGTGCTCGTGCGCACCGAAGCAGGAGGCGATCGCTCCGCCGGTGCCGCGGCTGTTCGCGAACACGCCTTATGGCTTGAGCGTCTGGACCTGGTTTCTGACCGAGACTTACGCCCTTCACCGTCCGTTGCGATCTGTACCGCGGCAGTTGTCGATGCTCGACTTCGAGGTCGCGCCAGGTACGCTGGGGGACAGCGTCAAGCGCTTCGTGCCCTTGTTCGCGCCGCTGGCCGATGCGATTATCGAACGTCAGGCAACGGCCAGAATAGCCCACGGCGACGAGACGAGCTGGAGGGTTCACGTCCGCGGCGAGGAAGGCGACAATCCCCGCAGTTGGCTCTGGGTTTGCCAGACCTCGGACGCCGTGCGAATGATCATCGACCCTTCCCGCAGCGCAGCGGCAGCGCAGAAGTTGTTCGGAGGCCTCGGCGTCGACGAGCCGGTATATCGCGACCGGTACTCCGCTTACAAGAAGCTGGCGAAGGATCTGCCGGACCAGTTCGTGCTCGTTTACTGTTGGACTTATGTTGCGGATCCAGTTATGTTGCGGAGGAGCGCTAACGACTTGAAAAACAACGGAACCAAACGCATTTCCGCAACATAATATTTGGATTCGCATTCGTTTGCCATGGTCATGTCTCCGACCACAAGGAGATACGACCATGTTCGAGGATCTGTTTGTCGATCACGGTGCCATAGCCTTCTATCGCGCCGCACCGCTGCTTGAGGAACGCCTGAACTGTCTCAGGCATTGCGCAGAGTCGGTTCGCCCGTGGAAAGAGAACAAAAGGTTTACGGCCTTTCTTGATGCACTGTGATTGCGAAATATTATGTTGCGGAAATGGATCTGATTTTATTGTTTTTCAGTACGTTGCAACCATTCCGCAACATAACTGGATCCGCAACATAAGCCCAGTTATGTTGAATTCAACATAATTGGACGCATGTGCGCCGCGACTTCATGGACATCGGAGTCGGGCGTCCCGACATGAAGTCTTTCGGCGATGAATGGGTAGCCAAGATCGCGACTCTGTACGGTTGGAATGCCGAGCGGCTGCGGCACTGGATCCCCGGAGCGAGAGAACAAGCCGCCGCCTTCGACGAGGCGCAACGGGAGCTTGAGAGCAACACATTCTTCGACGACGCGAGGCGGCAACTCGACGACCTGCCGGAGGAAGCGCCGCAGCGCAAGCCGTTGCAGTCCTTGCTGCGTCATCGCGAAGGCTTGGAGGTCTTCGTCGACAGCCGTGCCGATGGACAACAACCTTGCCGAGCGCGCCCTGCGCGGCGCGGTTGTTGGGCGCAAGCTCTCGTTCGGCTCGTTCAGCGAGGCGGGCGCGCAACTGACCGGGCTGCTCTTCTCCGTATTCGGTACGCTCGAACTGGCCGGCCTCTCGCCGCACCACTGGCTCCGCGATTATCTGCAAGCCTGCGCCGAACATGGCGGACGAGCGCCCGAAGAGGCGCATGCCTAGCTTCCCTGGGGCGCCGACCCGGAGCGCGTCCGCACCTGGCGCACCGCGGCTCCGCAGGGGCCATGAGCTATCGTTATTGCGGGCGGGATTTCTCCGAGGACGAACTCAACCTGATTCGCGACTTGATCGCGCAACGGAACCCACCTCTCAAACGCACGCCCCTTTCACGCATCCTGTGCGAGCGTCTCGACTGGCGCAAACCCAACGGCGGCGTCAAAGACATGAGCGCCCGCGTCGCCCTGTTGCGGATGGAACGCGACGGCCTCATCGTTCTGCCGCCGTCGCAGCCCGCCCGCGTTCGCCGCTCCGCCGTCTCCCGAAACCGAGCCGCCCCCGTTCCCAACTCCCGACCGTCTCGACCAAGTCCGTCCGCTGCGCACCGAACCCGTCCGCAACGCCAGCGAGGGCCGTCTCTGGAACGCCTTCATCGACCGCTATCATTACCTCGGCTTTACGCCCATGCCCGGCGCACAGCTGCGATACTTCGTCCGCTCCGCAGAGGGCGAACCGCTGGCCGTGCTCGGCTTCGGCGCCGCCGCGTGGAAGATTGCGCCACGGGACAAGCTGATCGGTTGGGACATGCCGTCAGCGCAATCTGCCTTTCGTCGTCAACAACGCAAGGTTCCTCATACTGCCCTGGGTCAGAATCAAACGCCTTGCATCCCACGTCCTCGCACAGGTCGAGCAACGTTTGCCCGACGACTGGGACCGCCGCTACGCTCTGCGTCCCGTACTGCTCGAGACCTTCTGCGAAACGCAGCGCTTCGAAGGAACCTGCTACCGTGCGGCCAACTGGATTCGGGCCGGCAAAACGCAGGGCCGCGGCAAACTCGACGTGAAAAACGAGTATGCGCTGCCGGTCAAGGATATCTGGTTGAGGCCCCTGCGGCGGGACTGGAAGAAGGTCCTCAATCGCAGATCATCACCCGGGTAGCGAACGCTTACACGATACGAGCGCTGCGCAAGTTCGGTGTATCGCGAGAAAGTTCCCCGAATGCAACTCTCCCGACGCCCCGAAAAAAGGGATGTGCCGTTCGCCGCAACCCGCCGTAAATTCACGGATATTCGCGAGAAAGGGATGTGCGCCATAAAGGGTTAGGGCGTCGATTCGTCGTCAGTCCGGGTGTCGGAGCGGTCACACCAGGCGATGCCCGTCATCCGTCACCGGCACCAACTCCAGGCCCTCGACCGCACCGACTTCCTCCGGTACGCTCTTCGGTGGAGGAACCGGCTTCGCAAGACATCGCGGGCGCCACGCGCCACCGCGCGTCGGCAACGGCAGCGAAATCCGTCCCGCCGCCTCAAACTCCGCCAACGCCTTCAGACAGCCCGCTCGCTGCAGGCGGCCAAGCCCAAACCCGAATGCTTCGCACACCCGCGACCTCGCTGCGGCGAGTGAAGACCTCGTTCGCCAGCACCCCTTGCAAGCGCGCAAAATCGTTCTGGAGGCTTTGCCGAACCTGATTCTGGAACTCCATGCCGGGCACCGTAACGAATCGGCTGGCCAGAGTCCAGAAAAATCTTTATGGGGCACAGGCAGACCTAGTGTCCGCCAGAAAACCCTAGTTTTAGCTCCGTGTCACCGCTTGCCGATGCCAGCAGCACCATGGTTTGGCCCGAAGGCAACCAGTGAACTCGCAGGATGGCCGCTGCCAGGACCCTTTTGATCGAGTTCTCCAAATGTTTCCATCGATTATCGTGTCCGTGCACACTCGGGCATGGCGGACGAGAACGACAGCGGTTTCGAAGTTACGTTGCAGGTCGCGCAGGCAGGCAAGCAACGGCGCAACCTTGCCTGCGGCGTTGTGGAGGCGAACGGCCCAGCAGAACGCGGCCGGAAGCAGCAGAGAAGCGCCGAGGCAGGGCGTGCCGGTGGCAACGGCGAGAACGAGAAAGAATTTGCCGCACTTCGGCTATGCCGACCGCCTGCTCGCTCCACAACTGTTCGACGAACCAGCGCCGCTCCTGCGGTTGTTTGGCGAGCTCCGCGGGCCGACGGGTGGGGAAAGCGACCGTGCTCTCCTGCGTTTGTCGGGTGTAAGGGTCTCGAAGAGTCTGGTCGCTTCGAGGCGGCGTGGCGACTGGGGATGCGAGCGAAAATCAGACGTTGAACGTTGCCTAACGGGGAAATCCCGATTCCGTAAATAAAAACAAGGAGTTTGGCAAAAATAGATCCGCATTCCGAGGTGCTCCCAATGGTTCGGCAGCGCGGCGGTCTGCAACCCTGGCATTGATCGACCGCCGCCCGACGACGGCGAGTACCAAAATATTCCTATTGACAGTGCGCCGCAAAGCACCATATCTTGGTCGCAAAGGGTTCTCCATGCGGGAGCGATACGGTGAACAACGATGATAAACAGATCGACGCTCCTCTCAAGAACGCCGCTCTTGGAAAATCCGAACATAGAAATCCTCTCGACCGAACATATCCTTTCGAGGTAAACGGCGAGAAATTGCAATCTGTGCACGAAAGACTCGTCGCAGAGGATATTTTGATCCATGCGAAAAAGAAAGGAGCGATCCCTGGAACGCCGAAAAACTATATTCTTGTATCGCGAAGCGGCGAAGCGACCGAATATAAGCTCGATGACTGGGTTTATCTGGATCGGGACAATAATTTCATAACCATCCCCAATACTTCCACCCCTGTCGCGTGATTGCAAATGTCCGACGACATTGTGCGCATTCAATCCGAGTTGAAATCTCTGGGATATTTGACTGACTTGCAAGACAGTCCTCATGGACCTGTTGCAATTTTCTTTCCGTATAAAGTTGAAGTTGGTGCCTATAAAGGCAGAGAGGTAACGTTGGGCATTAGCATGCAGGAAAACGGATACCCGGAATATCCGCCTCACTGGATTCACATCAACCCGCCCATCTATGACGAGAGGGGAGGCGCCTATAATCGCTATCAGGACAAGAGAGGAAGGAATTGGATCGCAATGAGTCGGCCACCCGGATCATTATGGGATCAGTTGCCGACAAAATGCATGCGAACGTATTTGAGCGAACACATGCGGCGCATCTGGAACGGAATGTGAATTTCGAAGTCGCCTTCGCATCGGAAGCGGGATCGGCCGCCATCGATCATCTGTTGCAGCATTACCGCAAAAAGAAGCTTCAGGAGGATCTTTGTTTCGCCTTGCGGCGGCCGTCGCCCGGCGGAAAATCCCCGCCGCTTCTCCGCTTTCTGGACCGTGGTCTCCGGCGCTTGGCCAAAAGCCTCATTCTCCCGTCGCAACGCGGCCAGAGCCCGCCCGCCGCCCGACAACTCGGTCCCGGGAAGTGCGCGTGCATGTTCGCTCGACATGGCTATCGCAAACAGGAATCTAAAGCGGGTATCCAGCCCCCGGCGAAGTCATGCGCCAAGCCGCCCGCAAACGAACGTCTACTCCGCGAGGAACATGCTACCGGGTCGCCAACCAGGGGCGAACAGAGCCGCCTCAGGCACCCGGAACGAACGCGCTTTCCCGGTCAAGGATGTCTGGTTGAAACCTTGCCCGGAGGCGGGGCTTCGACACCCTCACCCCACGACCGAACGCTTACGGCGCGTCCAAAGGCGTTGGCTCGCGCGCTTACCAGCCCGTCGGCTTCGAGATCGCAGTGCCCGGCAGCGTGTCAGGAAATTGCGCCCCTCTCAGCATCGCGGGGCGAATATGGCGCACATGGCTCGCCGCGGCGCGCAGCTTCGGCGCGACCTGCCATCGTCCTGGATACACGATGATGACCGGCTTCCTCCGCTCGGCGGTCACCATGCGGATAGGGGTCAGAAGATCGGTGTCGTTCGAGACGACGACTGCCGCCTCGAACAGCTCGCTCCAGGCATCGTTCAGGAGATGGGCCGCAAGATTCACGTCGGAGCCTTTCTCTTCCATGGCGTGGAACTCCGCGACCAATGCGTCCGGCAGCGGAGCGGACGCCTTGCCTCGTCTCTTCCTTCCCGCGCCAGGTGCGGGGTATCGGCCCACGGGCAGCGTCTGCATCCGTGGCCCAACGACCGTGTGATCGCCCGCGGGCAATGTCACGGGCCGAGGTGCGTCGATCCGCCGGCCAGCCACCGGCAGGTTGACGAGCGGACGCCAGACCGTCTTGGCGAGAAAGCTCCCGAAATGCACTTCCACCTCCGGCAGCGTGCGGAGCGCGGTGATATAGGCATGCTGACGGGCCGGCGCCCCCGGGTCCGAAACCCCGGATACATGGGCGGTGAAGTAAAGCAGCTTATCCACGACATATCCCGCCGACAGCACCCGGCGCGCCAGATCGACAAGATTCAGCCACTTGAATGGCGTCCCCTTGAGCGCTCCGTAGTACAGGTTGAAGCCGTCGACATAGACTCTCGTTCTCATGGTCGTCCCCGGAAAAAAGCAAGGGCCGCTCCGAGGAGCGGCCCTTGAGCTGACAGCACGCTGCCAGCGGGTATCTGCCCGCAATCTAGCCCCGGCTGGGTGAGGATGCAAGCGGCAACGCCCGGCGATGTCAGTGACAGATGATATGTCCGGTCCATGTACCCTGTTTAAAACGCTTCCAGACCAAGGAGGTAGCGGCGGACGGAACAGGGACTGAGGAAGGAGGTGTCTCATCCGGGGCGCTGAGCCAAGGCGAGGCGGCGGAGACGCTGGGCGTTTCGGAGCGCATCTTCCGGCGTTGGCGCGACGAGGGAGCGGAAGGGGTGTACGACCGCCGCCTGGGCTTCAGTGCCCGGGCCAGTGCGGACGAGGTGGCGGACCGGTCGGCACCGATCCTCTCCGTCCTCGCGCGGCAAGCGTCGCCTCCCCGTTCGAGCCCCTCCTTCCAAAAACGCGAATTCGCCGAGACCCCTCCGTCACGTTAGCATGTCGATCTGTTCCTCGGTCAGGTTGCCCGGAACGATGGTGATGGGAATCGGGAACTTGCCCGACATCTTGCCGCCGATCGACGACACCAGCGGGCCCGGCCCCTTCTTTTCGGTGCCGGCGCCGAGGACCAGTATCGATATGCGCGGCTCCTCCTCGATCAGCTCCCGGATCGCTTCGGTCGGTTCTCCTTCCCGAATATAGAGAATCGGCATCTGTCCGGTCCATTCCTGAACGAGCGTCGCGTATTCCTGAACGAAGCCTTCCGCCTCCTCGCGCGCCTCCTCGCGCATCTTTTCCTCGACCGTCCTCCAATGATGGAATTCCGCCGGCTCCATCACGTAGAGGAGCGCGAGCTGGCTGTCGGCGCGGAGCGTCCGGCGCGCCGCGAAATAGATCGCGACCCGGCATTCCTTCGTCGAATCGACCACGCACAGGAATACCCGGCGCTGCCCCGTCGCTTCCGCGTTCTGAATCGGGTCGACGATCCGGTCGGCGCAGTTCATTCTCACGTTCTCCTGAAAATCACGCCCGCAAGCCATCCTGCCACCAGCGCGATCAGAATGGCAATCGCCCCATACCACGACGCCCGCTCGTGCGCGAACCTGAAGATTTCGGCGCCGAGCCCGTCCTTCCGCACGGTCAGCGGCGTCTCGTCGCTTTGAACGAGCTTGCCGTCGTGAAACAGGTAGACGGTCGCGAGATACCGGCCGGTCGGCACGATCGACGGAAACGAAATCGACGTCCGGAACAGGCGCCCGCCCGTGACGGAGATCTCCGAAACCGAATCGCCGTAAAGCCCGAGTCGCCGCTTGTTGCGAAGAAGCGCCTTCCTGAATTCCGCGACTTCCGCTTGCGGACGCGTCGAGGCGGCCGGCAGATCCAGCGTCTCGGCTCCTATGCGATGCCGTTTCAACACCGTCGGCGCCGCGATCTCTTCGAGGTCCCTCGAGGCGGCAACGCGGTAATACGCGGGCGCGTCCCGAAAGGTGACCGAAGCGCCGTTGATCCATATCCCGGCGACCTGCTGCTTCCGTCTGACCACTTCGTCCCGGCGCGGCCCGGCGACCTTGACCACGATGTCGCCGTAACCCTCGGTGGCGCCGTAGAGGAGGAGCTCGGCGCCGGTGAAGCCGGTGGTAATGGCGATTTCGCGGTCGGAGAGATCGGCCACGACGCTCTGGGCGACGGCGAAGCCGGCGGAACAGACGCAAAGCGCCGCCGCCAGCGCGCTTCTCCGAAACGCGGTCAATGCGTCCTCCCCGCGCCGAGCGAAAAGACGTCCTCGGGCGTCGCCACGAGCGTCCACGCCACGCGCAGGCAAACCGCGAGCACGATAAGGCCGAGCGCGATCCGCATCTCCTCCCCGCGCAGGCGGCTGCCGACGCGGGCGCCCAGCTGGGCGCCGATCACGCTGCCTATGACCAGCAGCATCGCGAGCACGATGTCGACGGTCTGGTTGTTGACGGCTTGCAGGAAGGTCACGTTCGCCGTCACGAACACGATCTGGAACAACGACGTTCCGACCACCACGGCCGTCGGCATGCCGAGCAGATAGATCATCGCGGGCACCATGACGAAGCCGCCGCCGACGCCCATTATGGCGGAAAGAATCCCGACGAACGCTCCGACGCTCAGCGGCAGCAACGCGCTGATGTAGAGTTTCGAGCGGCGGAATCGAACCTTCAGCGGAAGGCCGTGCATCCAGTTGTGGTAATGCAGCTTGCGGCGCGGCGCGGCCGGATTGCGGCTGCGGAACCACGCTCGGGCGCTCTCGACCACCATCAGCACCCCCACGATGCCGAGGAACAGAACGTAGAAGACCGAGATCACGAAATCGATCTGGCCGATGCCGCGCAGGAAGGTGAACAGCCAAACGCCGAAACTCGATCCGATCAAGCCGCCGACGAGGAGAACGAAGCCCATCCTGAAGTCGACGTTGCCCCGCCGCCAGTGCGCGAGCGCGCCCGACACCGACGCCGCCACCACCTGATTCGCCTCGGTGCCCACGGCCACGGCCGGCGGAACGCCGATGAAGATCAGCAGCGGCGTCATCAGGAACCCGCCGCCGACTCCGAACATCCCGGACAGCAAACCGACCATTCCGCCGAGGCCCAGAAGCGCCAGGGCGTCGAGGGACACTTCCGCGATGGGCAGATATATCTGCATGATCGCTATCCGCGGCAGATCGTCACGGGCGCTTTGTGCGCCCAACCGCACGCGGACGCAAGAGCCGGCGTCCTCCCGACGAGGCCGGACGCGGTTTCAGGAGGAAGCCAGCCCGACGATCTCGTAGACCCTGTCCCTGATCGGCTCGGCGATCTCCGCGGCGCGCTCCGCGCCGTTCTCCAGAATTGCGTCGACATGCCCCCGGTCGTCCATCAATCTGCGCATGCGGTCCGAAATAGGCCCCAGCTTCGCGATCGCGAGATCGGCGAGCGCCGGCTTGAAATCCCCGAATCCTCGCCCCCCGAACTCCGAGAGCACGTCGGCGGCGCTCTTGCGCGACAGCGCCGCATAGATCCCGACGAGGTTGGCCGCCTCCGGGCGTCCTGCAAGGCCGGCGGGCTCGGACGGAAGCGGCTCAGGGTCCGTCTTCGCCCGCCTGATCTTCTTCGAGATCTCGTCGGCGGAATCCGTGAAGACGATGCGCGACTGCTCCGACGAGTCCGACTTCGACATCTTCTTCGTGCCGTCTTTCAGGTTCATCACGCGAGTGGCCTCGCCGAAGATGAGCGGCTCGACCAGCGGAAAGAAGTCGACGCCGTAATCGTGGTTGAACTTCTGCGCGATGTCGCGCGTCAGTTCGAGATGCTGCTTCTGATCTTCGCCGACCGGCACGTGGGTCGCCCTGTAGACGAGGATATCGGCCGCCATCAGAGCGGGATAGGCGAACAGTCCGACGGAGGCGTTCTCGCGCCGGCTGCCGGCCTTCTCCTTGAACTGGGTCATGCGGTTCAGCCAGCCGATCCGCGCGACGCAACTGAATATCCAGGCGATCTGGGTGTGGGCGGGCACCCGGCTCTGGCTGAAGATGACGCTCTTCTCCGGATCGATCCCCGACGCGACGAAGGCGGCCGTGACCTCGCGCGTGTTGCGGGCGAGCTCGGCTGGGTCTTGCCACTGGGTCAGGGCGTGGAGATCGACGACGCAGTATATGCACTCGTAATCGCCTTGCAGATCCACGAAATTCCGGATCGCGCCGAGATAGTTTCCGAGATGAAGATTGCCGGTCGGCTGCACGCCGGAGAATATCCGGTTCATCGCAAAATCCCCAGGAAAGGAAATCGGGCCGGTTATCGCCTTAACCCCGCGAACGGTCAAGCAGCGCCTTGACGTCCGCCGGCCGCGCCGCGCCCGCCAGAACCGCGAAGACCGCGAACGAGGCAAGGCCTAGCGTCACGAGGCCTGCCAGCTCGATCGGCCGCGCGCCTTCCGTTTCGCCGAGCGCGGTCCGGGCCGCCCACAGAACGAGCGCCATTCCGGCGCTGGCGGCGAGGATTCGCGGCGCAGCGCGGCGCAATCGCGCGTCGATCGGAAGATGTCCGCGCCTTGCGAGCAGCCACGCCAGCAGCGCCGAATTCGTCCAGGCTGAGACCGCGGTCGCGAGAGCGATGCCCACGTGCTGCAACGGCCCCATCAACACGAGGTTGAGGCAGAGATTGACGGCGACGCAGAACATCGCGACCTTCATCGGCGTCGCCGTGTCTTCGCGCGCGAAGAAGCCCGGCCCCAAAACCTTGATCAGAACATAGGCGGGAAGACCGGTCGCGTAGGCGGCGAGCGCGGCCGCGGTCGCGGCGGTCTCGCTTCCGTCGAAGGCTCCGCGCTCGAACAGCGCCGCGACGACGGGCGCCGGCATCACGAGCAAGGCGGCGGCGGCGGGCAAAGTGAACAGCAGCCCGAATTCGAGCGCGCGATTCATGGCGTCCGCCGCGGCGCGATCCTCGCCGGCCCGCAACTGGCGCGACATGAGCGGCAACAGCGCGGTGCCGATCGCGACGCCGATGACGCCGAGCGGCAACTGATTCACGCGGTCGGCGTAATACAGGTACGAGACCGAACCGCGCGGCAGAAGCGAAGCGATAACCACGTCGACGAGGAGATTCACCTGCGTCACTCCGGCGGCGAGGACGCCCGGCAGCATCAGCCGCAGCAATCTCCTCACCCCGGGGGTCAATCTCGGAAAGGGCAGGCGCGGCGAGAAGCCGGCCCTTCGACAAGCGACGACCAACCACGCGAACTGGACCGCGCCCGCGGCGGCGACTCCCCATGCCAAGGCATGGCCGGGCGTCTCGACCAGCGGCGACAGGCCGAGAACGGCGGCGATCAGGCAAAGGTTCAGAACCACCGGCGCCGCAGCGGCGGCGGCGAACCGGTCCAGCGCGTTGAGCACCCCCCCAAGCTGCGCGACCAAGGAAACGAACAGAAGATAAGGAAAGGTGATCTGCGTTAGCGTCACCGCCAGTCCGAACCTGTACGGATCGGACGCGAAACCCGGGGCGAAGCCGTGCATCACCCACGGCATCGCAATCTGGACCGCGGTGACGAACAAGAACAGCGCCGCGACGAAGACCGACATCACCTCGCCGGCGAACCGGCGCGCGGCCGCCCGGCCTCCTTCCGCCAAGCTTCGCGCGAACAGGGGAACGAACGCGGGATTGAAAGCGCCCTCGGCGAAGAGGCGCCGGAAGAAGTTCGGCAACCGAAAGGCGACGAAGAAGGCGTCGGCGACGGGTCCCGCGCCCAAGATCGCCGCAATCAGCATGTCGCGCGCCAGCCCGAGGACGCGGCTGAGCATGGTGAAGCCGCCTACGGTGGCGACCGAGCGAAGCAGGGCCACTCGTCCCGCCCGGCGTTCGAGGGGCGCTATGCGGCCGCGGCTGCCGGAAGTCCGGCATCGCCGACGAGAGACAACAACGCTTCCCGAATCTGCGCAAGCTTGCCCTCGTGCGTGACCTGCAGGCCGAACAGGTCCTTGACGTAGAAGACGTCGACGGCGGTCTCGCCGAACGTCGTGATATGCGCGGAAGCTATCTGCAGGTTGAGCGCCGACAACGCCCGCGTGAGGTCGTAAAGCAGGCCTGCGCGATCCTGCGCGTTCACCTCGATCACCGTGTGCGTGCGGCTTGCGTCGTTATCGATGAGTATCCGCGGCGCCACCTTGAACACGCTCGCGCGGCTCGGAACGGCAGGCGCCTTGCCGAGCTCTTCGCGGGGCCGCAACCGGCCGGCCAGCGTCTGTTCGATTCTGGAATACAACCGCGCGAGCTTGTCCGGCCGGTCGAACGGGCCGCCGTTCACGTCCTGCACCCAGAATGTATCGAGCGCCATGCCGTCCGTCATCGTGAAGATCTTGGCGTCCACGATCCCAGCGCCGCTGACCGCCATCGCCCCGGCGATCCGCGCGAAGAGCCCGGGGTGGTCGAGGGCGTAGATGGTGATTTCCGCGACCGACCGCCTGTTGTCCACGCGGTTCCTGATCGTCAGCGGCTGCGATCCGGCCTCGTGGGCGATGCGCGCATGCCGGGCATGGCTTTCCGCGTCGAACGACAGCCAGTAGGAGGGATGGCCGCGGGCGATATGCGCCTCCACCGCGGCCGCCGGCAGGTCGACGAGCAGCCCGCGCATGTCCTCCTGCGCTCTCGCAACCCGCGCCTCGCGCCCGTCGGTCGCGTGCCCGCCGGTCAATCGTTCTTCCGCCGCGGCATAGAGTCCGCGAAGCAGTCCCGCCTTCCACCCGTTCCACACGCCGGGACCGACCGCCCGGATGTCGGCGACGGTCAGCACCAGCAGCAGGCGCAGCCGTTCGACGGACCGCACCACGGCGCAGAAATCGGCGACCGTCTGCGGATCCTCGATGTCGCGGCGGAAAGCGGTGTTGCTCATCAACAGGTGATGCCGCACGAGCCATTCGACGGTTTGGGTCTCTTCTTCCGACATTCCGAACCTGGGGCAGAGCTCAAGCGCCACGCCGGCGCCGAGTTCCGAATGGTCGCCGCCCCTGCCCTTGGCGATGTCGTGCAGCAGCAAAGCCACGTAGAGCGCGCGGCGCGACTTCACCTTGTGCACCTGTTCCGAGGCGGTCGGCATTTCTTCCGCGAAGCGGCCCGCTTCGATCGCCCGCAGGATTCCGATGGCGAAGATCGTGTGCTCGTCGACCGTATAGACATGGTACATGTCGTGTTGCATCTGGGCGACGACGCGTCCGAAATCCGGCACGAAGCGACCGAACACCCCCGCCTCGTTCAAACGCCGCAGGGTGGTCTCGGGATCGCGTTCGGACGTCAGCATCTCGACGAACAGCCGGTTCGCCTCGGGATCGTCGCGGATCGAGTCGACGGCGCTCAGGTTGCGGGTGACGGCCCGCAACGCGGCGGGATGGATGTCCAGCCGCTCCGCCTGGGCGACGCGAAACAGGCTGAGGATCTTCAGCGGGTCTTCGCGCAGGTCGCGCCCGCGCCGCACTGTCAGGCGGCCGCCGTCGACGACGAAGCCTTCCGGCGCCCTGCGAAGCAGCGCCGGCATGCGCAAGCGCGGCTTCCGCTTGTGTTCGGCTTCGAGCGCCGCGCAGAAGATGCGGGTGAGATCGCCGATTTCCTTGGCGACGAGGTAGTAGTGCTTCATGAACCGCTCGACCCCGCGGGCGCCGGCGCGGCCGCGATATTCGAGCCGCGCGGCGATCTCCGGCTGAAAATCGAACGTGAGGCGGTCTTCGCCGCGACCTGCGAGATAATGCAGATGGAAGCGGACGTCCCACATGAAACGGTGCGCGCGCGCCAGGCGCTGCCCTTCCCGTTCGGTCAGAACGCCCCGGTCGACGAGCTCCGAAGCATGGTCGACCTTGTAAAGGAACTTCGCGATCCAGTAGAGCGTCTGGAGATCGCGCAAGCCGCCTTTTCCTTCCTTGACGTTGGGCTCGAGAATGTAGCGGGAATCGCCCATCCGCTTGTGGCGCGCGTCGCGTTCGGCGAGCTTGGCCTCGACGAACTCCGGATTGCCGGAGGTCCGGAAACGCTGCCGCAGTTCTCCGAACAGCTTGCGCTCCCCCCACAGGTAGCGCGCCTCGAGCAGCGACGTTCCGATGGTCAGGTCGCGGCGGGCGAGCCGCAGGCAGTCGTCGATCGAGCGCGCGGCGTGCCCTACCTTGAGCTTGAGATCCCACAGCATGTAGAGAACGTATTCGATAACCTGCTCCTGGCGGGCCGTCACCTTGAACGGCAGCAGAAACAGAAGGTCGATGTCGGAATGGGGCGCGAGCTCGCCCCGTCCGTAGCCGCCGACGGCGGCGGCGCAGAGCCGTTCTCCTTCGGTCGGATTCGCGGCCGGATAGACGTGGCCGGTCGCGAAGTCGTAGATGACCCGCACGATCTGGTCCGCGAGGAACGCTTGGGCTCGCGCCGCGTCCGCGCCGCGAGCCTCTCGCCGTTCGAACCGGCGGCGGATTTCGGCGCGGCCGCCGGCCATCGCTTCCTTGAGCAGGCCGAGCAGGTCTCCGCGCAAGTCTCGCGGCGGCCGGCCGTCGGCAAGCATTTCGTCGATCCTGCCCAGGATGGCGGCGCGGTCGACGATCCGGCGCTGTTTCGGGATGGAGGGCATAAGGACTCGCCAGCGTGTTTCCGCCCAATATACATCATCGGCGACGCGGGTTCCGCCGGCCGCAAGCGGTCCGCGCGAAACCAGGCGCAGGCCCTTCAATCGCCCGGGCCGGCCGCGTCTCCGACGGCGTCGCCCGGCCGGACGAAAAGGCGGACCTCAATGCGTCCGGCGGTCGGGAAGCCGAACCTCGTCGAGAATTTCCTGTATGCCGACCGCGCAGCGGGCGCAGACCGGCCTGCAGCCGAACCTGTCGTAGGCCTGCCTGACCGACGTGACGCCTTCTCGGGCGAGCTCCCGAATTTCCGAATCCCGGAGAGCGTTGCAAGAACAGACGAACATGGAACGCGCCGCAGCAGCTGTTTGCGAGTGAATGTCATTCGCAGAATAAGCGATCCCGCGGGCGGGCGCAAGCCCTGTTTTCGACAAATTCGGTCCCTGCCGATCGAAAGCCGACGCCGGTCGACCGGGCTGGCGAACCCGGCTTCCTACGGCGCGGCCTTCACCTCCCTCAGAATCGCGCCGAAATCGGTCAGGCGCGAATCGTCGGCGCCGACGCACTCGATCAAGCCCTCGCGGATATAGTCCAGATCCAACTGGTCTCCCACGGTTTCGAAGACTTGCCGGATATCGGTAAGGTCCTTGCGCCGGTTGTACAGGAACTTGAAGACGATCAGGTCTTCCGCCGAGAGGATCGGTAAGGCGGCTCCCAGCAGCCGGACCAGCCGGGTTCTTCGGGAGGCCTTTTCCTGAAACGGGATCGAGTTGAAGAACAGGTCGACGCGGCAGCCGCCACGATCAAGACGCAGTTCGCCGCGCTCCCGTATAACCGCCTGCGCCACGGCGCGTTCAAGGGCGACGCCCCCGGCAACGAGCGATTCAAGCGCGGCATCCGCCTTGCCGGCGTCGACGAAGACGTTGAAATCGACGCCAAGCGTGCCTCTGGGATTGGAATAAAATCCGAGCGCGACCGCCCCGCCGACAGCGTGATGCAACTCGGCTCCGGCGAGGATTCGCGAGATTTCCACCGCTATTTCAGGCGGCGTCAGCAACCGTTTCGTTCGAGCCATTTCCGATGCAGGCGCCGCCATATCTCGGGGTAATCGTCGGCGGGGGGTTGCTGGCGAGCGCGGACAGCGGCACCGTCCGGCCTTGAATCGGCGACTTGCCGCGCGCCAAGGCATGCCCGGTAGAGCATCTCGCCGCGCTTCTCTTCCAGCGGCGGCGGCTCCAATTCTTTGCGACGCAGGCGTTGCATGGTCGAAGCATAACGAACTCGGAACCTCGGGCCAAGAAGCAGAGGCGTTTGCGTTGCGCCATTTTTTGTCGGCTCGCCGCCCGGTCGGCACCACGCGGTTCATTCTGTCCGCCCACCTGACAAGCCCGCAAGGGTCGCACAAACGACTGGCGACAAGAACAAAAATGGAATCTGTTGCCCCGCAGACTTGGCACGAGCCGGACCGTGGCTCGGACACGGGCGACTGGTTGCGGAGAAAGCGGCCGGACAGCAACGCCGCCCCGCCGCCTTGACTCACCAGCCAACCAATCCCCATACTGTCCTCGCGACAGAGATTGCCAACCGACAGTGTTGCGCTTCGAAGTTGATAGGGGATGTGCCATGACGACAAGAGATAAAATACTCAAAATTGCGAGAGAGATACTCAACGAACACCCGGATGGACTAAGAAACACAGACCTTCGTGCAGCGATTAAAAATAGGGATAAAACACTAAATCGTCATACAATAAGCGGCGCAATTTCTGTTGTCAGTTCTCGCGGAAATTATAAAGGAATCGAGCAGATATCTCGTGGATTTTACCGTTCATCGCAGTCTAAAATAACCCTAGACGAAGACGATAACAATCGGACAATTAAAGAAGAAAGTTTCTATAAACCATTCTCTGATTGGTTGGTTGAAGAGCTTCAGGAAGCGGATAAAGCTGTAGGACTCGGTGGACGTAAATTTAACGATAAATGGGCAACGCCCGATGTAATTGGCAAACGACAATCTAAGCTAAGTGACATCGTACAAATGCCCGTTGAAATTGTTTCCGCGGAAATAAAAGCAGATAAAAATCAACTAATTACTGCATTTGGGCAAGCTTGTGCGTATGCCTTGTTCAGCCATAAAATCTATTTGGTTATCCCGGAATCAGCGTCAGAAGAAGAAAGATCGAAGCTGGATTTTTTATGCCAAGTTTTTGGTATAGGATTGATCATATTCAACTCTAATAACATTGTTAACCCGAATTTTAGGATTCGAATTAGGGCGCAAAGAAAGGAACCAGATTATTTTTATGTGAACAAATATATGCGCTACATTGAGAAAGAACTTTTTTCACCGTAAATTTATTGAAACCGACCGTTCGTTGCGTGATGAAGCAAGATAATCGTCGGCGACATCACGTTTTCATCCGCTCAAGCGAGAATACCGCAGCCTACTGTCTTGAACCCAATTGATAGTTCGAAATATGGCAAAGGCACCGTTCGGTAGGATAACTCAACGCCGCACACTGACGCAACGATCGGGCAGCGTTGTCAGAGCAGGCCCTTCAGCCGGTACACGAGATCCAGCGCGGCGTGAGCTCGTCGGGATTTACGTCGCCCAGCGCGACGACCGCGGGCGGAGGAGGCGCCTCGGGTTGCGACGTCTTCGCCGAGAACAGGGGCAGATCCTCGGCGAACCGAGCGAGCGCCCGGAAGAGATACAAGGCTTCCTCGGTACGCTGGACCACCTCGCACGGTTGCAGGCGAGCCTGAAACCGGCCGTGGGAAAATCCGCAATGACGGGCCGACCTCGTTCGGCGAGAAACGGGAGCCAGCGGTCACGCGTCACAGGTCGAGTCCTCGCGTCCGAGCGCGTCGCATGCCGAAAAAGCTTGCAATTCGGGGGCGCGCGTACAAGAGTGGCTGGGGCGGATCCGCGGACACCGAAGGAGCAGGGTGCCGAACGCCGCAAACTCGAGGAGTTATGCCGCGCCGGACTGACGGCCCTTCCGCGGGTGCGTCGAAATAGCCAGCGCATCGTTTGGGAAACGGTAATGATGCCAACGCAGATCGCCGAATTCGCCGAGCGGGACGCTTCCGAGCAACGATGCCGATGGGCCGCCTACGGTCAGGCCGTCGTGCATCTTGCCTGGCTCCGAGACGACACGGCCCGACATCTGCTGTTCGGCATGGTGGAGTTGCGGCCTCTGGAATTCCCGGCCGCCGACAGCTCCCCGGAACAATGCCGTCGAGCCGCAGGCAAAGGCGGGCTGTACTATCGACGTTTCGCCATGCCGGTCGAAGAGGCGCTCGCTTGGTATGAGGCAGCCATCGCTGGCAACTTGGCGCTGCCGGCTAGCGACGACAACGCTCCTCGGTCCGGTCGAACATTGCGGGGCGGTCCCTTTTTTACGTTGCCCGCCTGGCCGCGATTGGTTGTATCGAACAAACTGGACTTCGCTGCCGACTGGATGCAGGGGTCGCCGGCTCACTTCCTGCTCACAAGGCGCAGATTAAGCCGGAGCCAGCATGAACTCTTGCGCAAACCAGAGAACAGCGCCCAGCTGAAGCGGTGGCTTCATCTCGACCTTGTCGAACTCTATCGGGAATACCTCGGCGCCATATGTTTGATCGCTCCCAATCCGTTGTTCCGATCCATCGAAAAGTCCCGCATGGACGAGCCTCGTAACGGCTCTGTCGAAACGGTAGCCTACAAACTCGTCGCGCGCGCCTATCAAAGCCTGAACGGGATCCGCTTGGAAGTCGCAAACGAGAACGTGCTTGGGCGTCTGATGCCCGCTACGACGATCTTCAGTGACGATACCGCCGTCAAAGTCTTCGAGTTTGCGGAAGAACTCGATCGGGAAGGACGGACGGTCACCCACCCGCGCCACGGCCTGCTTTGCTGGAGTGAGCCGTTACCGCTCATCCGAACCATCCGACCTGATCTTGGGGTGGAGAGCCGGCGCAAGTCAATCGAAGTTCCGGCGCGCGGCAGTCGCCCCCATCGCTACGAATACGAGATCCCGGAGTACCAACGAGAGAATAGCGCCGTCATCGGCACGGAGTTGGACGGCTCGGCGATTCAGTCCGAAATTGCCGAAGCGCAGCGCCAGCGCGCGCGCATGCAGAAAGCCGTCAGCCAACGCTGGTTTCACGACAAACCCGAAGACGCGCCAAAATTCATACGCGACATGATCGGCAACGCTCGGCGGACAGTGATGATTGCCGACCCGTATTTCGCGGCTTACGGACTGCTTGCCTTTGGACACGCCATTCGGTCGCCGGATGCCAGGTTGCAAATCTTGACCGCCGCGGCATGTCTGAAAAACGGCGTCGGCGATCAAGTTCAACTGGCGCTCGATCAAAGCTTCCGGACCTTGACGCCCGAGGTGCGCGTACTTTCGGGCGACCCGCCGCCGCTGCACGACCGGTTCCTTGTGGTCGATGACGACGTGTGGCTCTCGGGGAACTCCTTCGGTACGGTAGGGGACCGGGCAGGAATGGTTGTCCGTCTACTTGATCCCAAACCAGTTACAACGGAACTGGACCAACTTTGGAAAAGAGCTACTCCGCTGGATGCTTGGCTCAAGAATCAATCCGGCGGCAATCAAGCGCTGCCGAGCTCTTCGAACTGAACCTTAACGATCTCATGTCCAGCCGCCTAACTCCCAGGACGACCGCCGACGACTACCGAATCCGGCCGATACCGCCGCCCCCGGCTGCGCCGCCAACCTTGCTCTGGCCATCGGTCGGCCTCCACGGAGAAAGCTTGGACGCTGCGCGCTTTCCGGATAGGGAGAACATCTATCGGCGGCGAGATCAATGCAGAACGTCGGCCATGACGCTGCCCGCTTTCGCGCAAGCCGTCGCAGCCGCCCACCGCCGACTGCTCATCATGGATAGGCACTTCGACGAGACAGGCGTGAAATCGCTCCAACGCGCTTTCGAGGGGAGCCAAGCATCCGATGTGCGTCTACTTACAGGTAGCGTGGACGATTTGGAGAGAAATCGTATCGACATGGAAAATCACATCAATTTGCATCGAGATGGCCAACGCGTGAACGTTCGGTGGCACGCGACGCTGCATAGGAATTCTTACCCGTTCTTGCATGATCGCTTTGCCGTGGTTGACGGTGCGCTGTGGCATTTCGGGGCTACGGTCGGTGGAGGTCACCCGGGTGCGGCCAGCGGGCCTTGGCAAGCCGAGGAAACAAGGGCCGTGGATTTCTTCGAAGAGTGCTGGAGAATGAGCTGATGGGCGGGCGCCGGCTTGATCGTCTCGACAACGATCCCGTTCGTCAGCGACGAGAGAGCGCCCGGACCCAAGCGTACGGCATCCTTGATGTTGACCCCGCGGTACGCGGCATGGCGACCTGGATCCAAAAGGCCGCTTTGGAACGTGGGGGCGTAGCCGCGCTCGAACGCCATTCGGCCGCCGAACTCCTGGCGCACCCGGCATCCGTCGGCGCTTCCCCAGGAGAAACGCCGGCTGGCGTGGACGATCCCGTTCTTCGTGTCCGCCTAACGGATGCCGTCGCGGCGTTTCTACGAGACGACCCCCATGAGTGGAAAGACGTCGGTGCGATTCTATACGGCAGAGCTTTCGCGTTGGCCTTGGTCCGCGAACTTGAGGATCGAGGGGCGGTTGCGGAACCGCGGACGACCGATCTGTGGTCCTTGGGCGCCGAGGACGATCTTGCGTACGTTGAATTGGTGTCATCGTTTGCGGAAGCGCTCCGAGCGCACCGCGGAGCGCGCGCGGCTTGCTTGCGGTGGCTGGAGAATCGCGTCGCCCGGATCAATGACTGTCCTGGCGAGGGGGCGTACGCGCACGAACGAGAAGCGTTCGACCGCTTTGTCCGCGAGTGGCTTCAACGCCCCTTGTTGAGCCGCCTTTGGCGCGATGCGGCGGGCGGCGGTTTCCTGGTGGACTTCGACGATCTGGACATGGTGGCTCCGGTCTTGATGGCGGACCCGGCCGGCGCTCTGTCGCGGCTGGACAAAATCCGATTTCCGCAACCGTTGCAGCAAATCTTGCGGCATCGGTCGATACGGTACGATCACGGCCTGTTGGCGAAAATTCTTCGCTCGGCGCCGTCATGCGTTCGCGAGAAAGACGAAAAGGACTGGAACGGCAGCCTGTTGGCAGCGCTTTCGCTCAACGCGGTCGACGAACGCTGCCGCAGCCTGTGGCGCATGTGGTGCGGTCAGGAGTTCACGGCTGACAGCGATGCGGCGAGCGCCGCGCTGTCGTCTTGGATAGCCGATCTGGCGGGAATCGTAATGGGCAGAAAAGACGGCGGATTCCTGGGCACCCAATGGTTGCTCATGAAGGCGATGGACGAGCGAATGGAGCGCGGCCAGCGTAGGCCTGAAGTCCTCGCTCAGACGAGCATGATCGAATGGATCGGCGCCGGCCTCGCCAGTGCCGGGCTAACCGGATCCAGGATCGCTCTATACGTGGACTTTCGAAGCGGCGCGAGTCGCGACGACCCGAGCGAACCGCCATCGTCCTCGAGCAATGATCGCAGGTCGCCCCGCCTTTCGGCTCTCGCCATGATGGCGGCGACCGACTGCATGATTGGCGACGACCAGGCAAGATCGTCGGACATTCTTGAACAGCTGGATGTTCTTCTGGCTGCCCGCGACCGGGGATTCGAAGAAGAGGCCGCTACGGATGCGGGCGCTACCGGTTTTCCAGCTTCTTGCGTGGGCTACTTGCTGGCGAACGCAGGGGATCCGGCCAAGCGATGGAAGCAGTCATGGCAACCTCTCGCCGAACAAAGGCGCGCCGTCCAACATTGGCGACAGACCAAAGATTCGGAAGGCATGGCCCCGTCCCTCTTTCTGGTCTCCTCGGGAATGGCTGCACTGGACTGGTTGTGCTCGGAGACCGGCGCTCGCCGGGCCGACCCCGGGGAGTTGTGGCGAGTTTTGTTTGACGCCGTTCGGGAATGCTGGCTGACGATTCAAGTTACCCACCTGTCCGAGCGTCTCGAGAACGACATCCGACGATTGTTCGCCCGGCATTCGATGACATTCGACGGCCTCGACGCGAAGGGAGCTCCGGCGCGGAATTCGCCCTACAGCGAACTCTTGGCCGACGATCTCAGCGCACTAGGCGGCGACGATACGCTCGTGGCCGCCTGTTGCGAACTCGCCTACCGCAATGGAACGCCGGCCTCCGTACTGCATCAAACGTTGCGGCACGGCGGGGGTAAGGGCTATGCGCTGCTTCGCCAGTTCGCGCAATGGCAGGAAGTTGAACGCGACGCCAGAAAAAAACCAAGCTTGACGGAAGCGGTAAGCGAGATGCGCAAGGCCGTCGAGGCCGCTGCGGAAAAGTGACCTTCCAGCGTCGCTTGCAGTGAAGTTCTCCGCACCGCCGCCCAGAGGAAAAACAAGCCGCCGCCGGAGAAAGGGCGGCGCGCGGCAGGGTTGAAGCCCGCCTCCGAAACACCGCGCCGATGCGGCGTTGAACACGAATGTCCATGGCTTCATGAACTCGGGCAACGGAGGCTGTCCGGCGACCTCGCTGGAGAACGTCATGAACGGCCTCGCCACTGCGGCACGGCGGCCCCAGTTCGACGCCGCCCGGTCGGCGTTCGGCCGGAAGCCCGAAGTCCGTCCGCGCCCTCTGCGCCCCTTCAGCGCCCCCTTTTCCAAGTGGCCGCCGTCTTTCCTGATTCAGCCGGAGGGCGAATCGGGGGAGCCGCGCCGGGCGGTGGAAACGACCCGGAAGCGCCGTTCGGCAGGAGCGTGCAAGACGCCGCGCCCCGACGCTCGATCGCCGCCGTCAGATCAGGCCCTTCAGCCGGTATACGAGATCCAGCGCGGCGCGCGGCGTCAACTCGTCGGGATTCACGTCGCCCAGCGCGACGACCGCGGGCGGAGGAGGCGCCTCGGGCTGCGACGTCTTCGCCGAAAACAGAGGCAGATCCTCGGCGAGCCGCGCGAGCGCCCCGGACTGTTCGCCCTGTTCGAGAATGCCGAGCACCTCGCGCGCCCTTGCGACGACCGCCTCGGGCAATCCGGCGAGCCGCGCCACGTGCACGCCGTAGGACTGATCCGCAACGCCGGCGATCACCTCGTGCAGAAACACGACCTCGCCTTCCCACTCCTTGACCCGCATCGTGCGGCAGGAAAGCGCGTCCAGCCGCGACGTGAGGGACGTAAGCTCGTGGAAATGGGTCGCGAACAGGGCGCGGCAACGATTTACGTCGTGCAGATGCTCGAGCGTCGCCCACGCGATCGACAAGCCGTCGAACGTCGCGGTGCCGCGGCCGATCTCGTCCAGGATGACCAGCGAACGTTCCGTCGCCTGATTGACGATGCCGGCCGTCTCCACCATCTCCACCATGAACGTCGACCGGCCGCGCGCGAGGTCGTCGGCCGCGCCCACCCGGCTGAACAGCCGGTCGACGACGCCGATATGCGCCGAATTCGCCGGCACGAAGGATCCCGCCTGCGCGAGAACGGCGATCAACGCGTTCTGCCGCAGAAACGTCGATTTCCCCGCCATGTTGGGACCGGTGACCAGCCACAGGCGGCGGTCCTTGGCGAGATCGCAGTCGTTGGCGACGAACGCGTCCACGGTGGAGACCTCGACCACGGGATGGCGCCCGCCTTCGACGCGGAATTCGTCGCCGTCGTCGACATGCGGCCGCACGTAGCGGCGTTCGACCGCCAGAAAGGCCATGGCGGCGGCGACGTCCAGCGCGGCGAGCGCCGCGGCCGCCCGGGATATTTCTTCGGCGCGCTCCCCGAGCTCGGCCGCCAGGCCGTCGAAAATCTCCAGTTCCAGCGCAAGCGCCCGCTCGCCGGCCTGAGCCAGCTTTCCTTCGAGGTCGCCGAGCTCGACGGTGGAGTAGCGCACCGCGGACGCCAGGGTCTGGCGATGGATGAACGGACTGCCCTCCCCCGCCGGAACGTTGGCAGCCTGCGTCGCCTTGACCTCGACGAAATAGCCGAGCACGTGATTGTGGCGGATCTTGAGCGAAACGATGCCGGTGTCGCGGACGTAGCGGGCCTGAAGGGCGGCGATGTGCTTGCGGCTCTCGTCGCGCAGCGTCCTCAACTCGTCGAGTTGCGGAGAAAACCCGGCGCGGACGAAGCCGCCTTCGCGCGCGGCGCCGGGAAGCTCGTCGGCGAGGGAGAGGTCGAGGCGCGCGACCGCATCTCCATGCCCTTCGAGATCCGTCGTCGCCTCCGCCAGCTCGGCCGGCGGCGCGCCGGCGCCTTCCAGCGCTTTCCGCACGGCGCCGGCGCCGGCGAGGCCGTCCCGCACGGCTGCAAGGTCGCGAGGGCCGCCGCGGCCGATGGTCAGGCGCGACAGCGCACGCTCCATGTCGGGAATCGCCCGCAGCAGGCCGCGAACGTCGTCCCGCGCCTGCGCCCGCTCCACGAACCAGTCCACCGAGTCGTGACGCGCCCGTATGGCCGCGACGGCCGTCAACGGAGCTGCGAGCCGCCCCGCCAGCAGGCGTCCTCCGGCGGACGTCACGGTGCGGTCGACGACCGCCAGCAGGGAGCCGTCGCGCTCGCCCGACAGGGTTCGGGCGATTTCCAGGTTGCGGCGCGTCGCCGGATCGATGTCCATCGCGCCGCCTCTCGGGAGGCGCTGCGGACGTTGCAGACGCGGCAACCGGCCCTTCTGGGTCAGCTCCACGTATTCCACCAAAGCGCCGCACGCCGAAAGCTCCGCCCTGCCGAAATCGCCGAAAGCGTCGAGCGCCCTGACGGCGTACAGCCCCTCCAGCCGGCGGCGCGCCGATTCGCTGTTGAACCGGGGATTGGGAAGCGGCGCCGCGGCGGTTTTATAGTCGTCGAGAACCGAGGCGATCTCGGGCGACGCGAACAGGCGCTCCGGCGCCAGCAATTCGCCGGGGTCGATGCGCGCGAGCGTCGCCGGCAACGAAGCGCGGTCCACCGGCTGGACGGAAAACGCTCCGGTCGAGACGTCGAGCCACGCAATGCCGAGGCCGCTCCCCGCATCCGCGAGCGCCGCAAGAAAGTTATGCCGGCGGTTGTCGAGCAACGCGTCCTCGACGATGGTGCCGGGCGTGACGACGCGCACGACCTCGCGGCGAACGACCGCCCTGGCGCCGCGCTTCCTCGCGGCCGTGGGCTCCTCGGTCTGCTCGCAGACCGCGACGCGGAAACCCTTGCGGATCAGGCGCTGGAGATACGTCTCGGCCGCGTGAACCGGCACCCCGCACATGGGAATGTGCTCCCCTCCGTGCCGCCCCCGGCGCGTGAGCGTGATGTCGAGCGCGGACGCGGCGCGTTCCGCGTCCTCGAAGAACATCTCGTAGAAGTCGCCCATGCGGTAGAACAGGATCGCGTCGGGATGCGCCCGCTTGATCTCCGTGTATTGGGCCATCATCGGGGTCGATTCGTCCGGCCCGGGGGCGGCCGGATTTTCGTGCCCCGGTTCGGTCTGCGTCGCCATGTGGTTCGCCTGGATCACGATCCGAAAATAACACAGAGGCGACCGTCCGCGTGCCTGCGGATACCGGGAGCCGCCTCCGTCGTTTCGAAGCGCCTTCGGCGGCCCGGCGCGCCGCCGAAGGCGCTGCCCGGCCGCCGAACGAACGACCGGCATCTCGCGGAAACCCTTCTTCCCGGACCGCGCCGGAGCGACGCGACGCGCCGCTTGGACAGGCATGGTTTCCTCTCTATCCTGCAGCCTGCGAGGACCGAGGCGATCATGAACGGACGCGAATACACCGATCTCGACAGGGACGCGCTTGCGATGCACCGGGCGGGGCGGCCCGGCAAGATCGAGATCGCGCCGACCAAACCGCTGACCACGCAACGCGATCTCGCGCTCGCCTATTCTCCGGGCGTCGCCGCGCCTTGCCTGGAAATCTCCGACGATCCGGCGAACGCCTACGAATACACGGCGAAGGGAAACATCGTCGCCGTGATCTCCAACGGCACCGCCGTGCTCGGCCTCGGGAACCTCGGCGGCCTCGCTTCCAAGCCCGTCATGGAGGGCAAGGCCGTCCTCTTCAAGCGCTTCGCCGACGTCGACGCCATCGATCTCGAACTGGACACGCAGGATCCCGACGAATTCGTCGCCTGCGTCCGCCATCTCGGTCCGTCCTTCGGCGGCATCAACCTCGAGGACATCCGCGCGCCGGACTGCTTCCACGTCGAAAGCCGCCTGCGCGAGCTCATGGACGTTCCGGTCTTCCACGACGACCAGCACGGCACCGCCATCATCGCCGCCGCCGGACTGATCAACGCTCTGGAACTGGCCGGCAAGGACATCCGGACCGCGACGCTCGTGATCAACGGCGCCGGCGCGGCCGGCATCGCTTGCGCCGAACTCCTCAAGGCGTTCGGGATGCGCGGCGACAACGTGATCCTCTGCGACACGCGGGGAGTCGTCCACCGCGGCCGCGAGGAGGGAATGAACCAGTGGAAGTCGGCGCACGCGGCCGACACCAGGGCGCGCACGCTCGCGGACGCGATGAAGGGCGCGGACGCCTTCTTCGGACTGTCCGTCGCCGGAGCCGTCGACGGCGACATGCTCAAGTCGATGGCCGACCGGCCGATCGTCTTCGCCATGGCGAACCCGGATCCGGAAATCGCGCCGGAAGCGGCGCGCAGGGTCCGAAAGGACGCGATCTTCGCCACCGGCCGGTCCGACTACCCCAATCAGGTCAACAACGTGCTCGGCTTCCCGTACATCTTCCGCGGCGCGCTCGACGTGCGCGCCCGCACCATCAACGACGAGATGAAGATGGCGGCGGCGCGCGCGCTCGCCGAACTCGCGCGCGAGGACGTTCCCGACGAAGTGGCCGCCGCCTACGCCGGAAGGCGCCTGCGCTTCGGCCCCGACTACGTCATCCCGGTGCCGTTCGATCCGCGCCTGATTTCGGCGGTGCCGCCCGCCGTGGCGCAGGCGGCGGTGGACAGCGGCGTCGCCCGAATGCCGGCGCCGGACGCCAAGTCCTACCGGACCGAGCTGTCCGCGCGGCTCGATCCCACGGTCACGATGCTTCAGGCGATACACGCCGAGGTCCGGACGAACCCCCGCCGCATCGGCTTCGCGGAAGGCGAAGAGGAAACGACGATTCGCGCCGCGATCGCGTTCTCGCAGTCGGGCCTCGGCACCCCGGTCCTGATCGGGCGCGAGGAACGGATAAAGTCGGTCATCCGCCGCCTGGGGCTGACCGGCGCCGCCGGGATCGAGATCCACAACGCGCGCCTTTCGCGCGGCAACAGGCATTACACCGAGTACCTCTACCGGCGCCTTCAGCGCGACGGCTTCCTCTACCGCGACTGCCAGCGCATGGTGCACCAGGATCGCAACGTCTTCTCCGCCTGCATGCTGGTGCACGGCGACATCGACGCGATGGTCACCGGGCTGTCCCGCAGCTATTCGGTCTGCTACGGCGACATTCGCCGCGCCATCGACCCGGTGCCGGGACACGAGGTCTTCGGCCTCGAAATGACGATGTCGCGCGGCGGCTCGGTCTTCATCGCCGACACGACGATCCACGAACGGCCCACCGGCGCGCAGCTGGCCCGCATCGCGAGGCAGTGCGCGAAGAAGGCCCGGGCGATGGGGCACGACCCCGTCGTCGCGTTCCTGTCCTACGCCAGCTTCGGGAATCCGCCGGGCGCGCTCGCCTCGCACGTCCGGGAAGCGGTCGCCATCCTCGACTCGGAGGGCGCCGACTTCGAATACGACGGCGAAATGGCGCCCGACGTCGCGCTCGATATGAAACTCAGGCCGGTCTACCCTTTCTGCCGCCTCTCCGGGCCGGCGAACGTCCTCATCATGCCGGGCCTGCATGCCGCCTCGATCTCCTCCAAGATCCTGCACAAGCTGGGCGGCGGCGCCGTGATCGGCCCCCTGCTGATCGGCCTTCAGCGGTCCGTGCAGATCGCGCCGATGAGCGCGAACGACGCCGACCTCGTCAACTTCGCGACGATGGCCGCGCACGATTCCCTGGAGATCGCCCGGCGTGAGGCCTGACGCGCAGCGGGTCGGCCGGAGGAACGCGCCGCCGCCGGGCGACGCCTGAACCGGAGCGGGACGAGGATGCCGCTCGGTCGATTCGTCCGGTTCGCCGCGACCGCGGCCGCGCCGCCCGTCGTTGTCCTCGTCGGCCTCGCCGCGTTCGGACTGCTGGACTGGACGCCGGCGCTGCTCGCCTCCGCCGCATGCGCGGCGCTGCTCGCCGCCATGGTCCGCTGGGCGCTGGGCTCCGTCCACCGCGCCGCCCGCTTCGTCGAACTCCTCGCGCGCGCCGGCGGCGCCGAAACGCCGGGCGGACGGGAGCCGTTCCCGGAATTCCTCCAGGCCGTCGCGGCGCTGCGCGACGCGTGGCGGCGCGAGCGCGCCCAACTGAGCGCCCGCGCCGACTCGGCGGAAAGGATCCTCGAAGAATTGCCCTACCCGCTGGTGCTGCTCAACGCCGACCGCCAGATCCTGCGGAACACCGTCGGCGTTACGGAACTGCTGGGAGAAGCCGTCCCCGGCAGGGATCTGTCGTCGCTCCTGCGGAACCCGGAAGTGCTGGCGGCGGTCGATCGCGCGCTGGCCGGAGGCGGCCGCGAGCTCGTGGATTTCGAAGCCGCGTTTCCCGCGGCGAGATCGCTCAACGCCCAGATCCGGAGCCTGCCGGCGGCGTTCGACGGCACGGCCGCGGTCCTGACCTTCGTCGACGTCACCGAAATCAAGCGAACCCATCAAATGCGGTCGGATTTCGTCGCCAACGCGAGTCACGAACTCAAGACGCCGCTGTCGGTGCTGAGCGGCTGCATCGAGACGCTTCGGGGACCGGCGCGCGACGACCCCGAAGGCCGCCGGAAGTTCACCGACATGATGGCGACCCACGCCGCGCGCATGACCCAGTTGATCGACGACCTTCTGTCGCTGTCGCGGATCGAGCAGAACGAGAAGAGTCCGCCCACCGACGTCGTCGACCTTTCCCGGATATTGTCGAACGTGGTCGGGGCGCTCGAGCTTCCGGCGTCGAAGCGCGGAATCGAGATAGCGCTCGAGCCCGGCCTCGGCGCGCGCGACATCGTCGGCGACGTCGCCGATCTGGCGCAGCTGTTCAGCAACCTCGTCGAGAACGCCATCAACTACAGCGGCGAGAACAAGGTGGTGCGGCTCGTCACCCACTTCGGCGACCCCGATTGGGCGGAGGTTTCCGTGACGGACAACGGCCCGGGCATCGCCGCCGAACACCTACCGAGACTCACCGAACGATTTTACCGCGTCGACGCGACCCGATCCCGCGCCGTGGGCGGCACCGGCCTCGGACTCGCCATCGTGAAGCATATCGTCAACCGCCATCGCGGCGAGATCGAGATCGCCTCGGAGGTCGGCGTCGGCAGCACGTTCACCGTCCGCCTGCCCGCCTCCGAAGCGGGGTCTGGATGACGGCGTCCGATGTCACAAAAAATTCATAAAACCGTCTTATTTTTGGACCCCCTTCGCCGGTAGCGGCGCGCTAACGTCCGCGGCCGTCGCCCGACTGACCGCCGTTCCGAGCAGCGCAGCTTGTGGAAAACGATGTCGCCGTCCGTTCTGTTTCCAGTCTTGGCCGTTCTCGCGCTCCTGGGGTATTGCATGGGCCGCCGGCGCGCGGGCGGCGACGCCCGGGCGCTGCATTCGAGACCGGTCTATCACGGGACCTACCTGGCGCTTTGGTGCGCCCTGCCGGCGGCGGTCGCCGCGGCGCTGTGGCTGGCCTTTCAACCGCTCGTCCTCGAAAGCATGATCGTGTCGGCGCTGCCTGCCGACCTCCGCAACCTGCCGCCGGACCGGCTCGACCTGCTGGTGAACGACATCGCGAGCCTGGCCGACGGCAACATCGTCGGCCGCGACCCCGATCCCGCGACGGAAGCCGCGGCGCGGCACCTGAACGAGCTCCGCTCGATCGGCAACGGCGCGCTGCTGGCGCTGGTCTGCGCGCTCGGGATCGGGGCCGGCGCATTGGCGCTCCGGAACATGACGCCGCAGTTGCGCGCCCGCAACCACGTCGAAACGGCGATCAAGGGCTTCCTTATCGCCTGCTCGACGATCGCGGTCGTCACCACCGTCGGCATCGTGCTGTCGCTGATTTTCGAGTCCATCAGGTTCTTCCGCGAGGTCCCGGTGACCGAATTCCTGTTCGGCACGGAATGGAGTCCGCAGACCGCCTTGCGCAAGGACCAGGTGGGCGCGTCCGGCGCGTTCGGCGCGATCCCCCTGTTCGCCGGAACGCTCCTCATCACCGGAATCGCGATGCTGATCGCCGTTCCGATCGGCCTGTTCTCCGCCATATACCTGGCCGATTACGCAAGCCGGCGGATACGCGGATTCGTCAAGCCGATCCTCGAGATTCTCGCCGGCATTCCGACGGTCGTCTACGGATTTTTCGCCGCCCTGACCGTCGCTCCGCTTCTTCGGGGCGCGGGTTCGGAGCTCGGCCTCGACGTCGCCTCGGAAAGCGCGCTGGCGGCGGGCTTCGTCATGGGCATCATGATCATCCCCTTCATCTCGTCGCTGTCGGACGACGTGATCAACGCCGTGCCCCGATCGCTCCGCGACGGATCCTACGCGCTGGGCGCCACGCAGTCGGAAACGATCAAGAGGGTCGTCCTGCCGGCGGCTCTCCCCGGCATCTTCGCCGCGTTCCTGCTCGCGGTCAGCCGCGCCATCGGCGAGACGATGATCGTCGTCATGGCGGCGGGACTCGCGGCGAACCTCACCGCCAATCCGTTCGAGGCGGTGACGACCGTGACCGTCCAGATCGTGACCCTGCTGATCGGGGACCAGGAATTCGACAGCGCGAAGACCCTCGCGGCCTTCGCGCTCGGCCTCGTTCTCTTCTGCGCGACGCTGACCATGAACGTCATCGCGCTGATGGTCGTCAGGAAATACAGGGAGCAATATGACTGAAGTATCGCGAGCGCTTCCCCTCGCGGCGGCGGGGCGGCGATCGATGAAAAAGCGCCGCGCGGCCGAGCGCCGGTTCAGAGCCTACGGCGTCGCGGCCGTCGCGCTCGCCATGGGAGCGTTGCTGTGGCTCGTCTTCAGCATCGTCTCGACGGGGTACTCCGCGTTCGTGCAGACCAACGTCAAGCTGAACATCCATTTCGACCCGCAGATCGTCGGCGGCGCCCGCGACCCCGACGCGCTGCGGAACGCCGATTTCGCGGCGCTCTACGCCAACGCGCTCCGGACGATCTTTCCGGACGTGAAGAAGCGCCGCGACCGGCGCGAGCTTCGCCGGCTCGTAAGCTCGGGCGCGGATCTCGAACTGCGCGACATGGTCCTCTCCGACCCGGACCTGATCGGCGAGACGCGCGAGATCTGGCTGACGGCGTCCGACGACATGGACCAGTTCCACAAGGGCAAGCTTTCGCGCGAAATCCCCGAAGGCGAGCGCCCGTTCAAGGACAAGCAAATCGCGTGGTACGACGAACTGAACGCCGACGGGCGCGTCGAAGCGCAGTTCAACGCCACCCTGTTCTCGGCGGGCGCTTCGCGCGAACCCGAGCAGGCCGGCATCTGGGGAGCGATCGTCGGTTCCTTCTGGACGATGCTGATTACGCTGTTGCTGAGTTTTCCGGTCGGCGTCGCGGCGGCGGTCTATCTCGAGGAGTTCGCGCCGAAGAATCGCTGGACGGATCTGATCGAGGTCAACATCAACAACCTCGCGGCGGTGCCCTCGATCGTGTTCGGCCTTCTCGGCCTCGCGGTGTTCCTCAACTTCTTCGGCCTGCCGCGGTCGGCTCCCCTGGTCGGCGGCATGGTGCTCGCGCTGATGACGCTGCCCACGATCATCATCGCGACCCGCGCGGCCTTGCGCGCCGTTCCGCCTTCCATCCGCGAAGCGGCGCTCGGCGTCGGCGCGTCGCGCCAGCAGACCGTGGCGCATCACGTTCTCCCCCTCGCGCTGCCCGGCACGCTGACGGGAACGATCATCGGCATGGCGCAGGCGCTCGGCGAAACGGCGCCGCTCCTGATGATCGGCATGGTGGCGTTCATCGTCGACATTCCCGAAGGCCCCCTTAGCGCCTCCACCGTCCTTCCCGTCCAGATCTTCTTGTGGAGCGACCTTCCGGAACGCGCGTTCGCGGAGCGAACGAGCGCCGCGATCCTCGTGCTGCTCGCGTTCCTGGTGGCGATGAATCTGATCGCCGTGCTGCTGCGCAAGCGGTTCGAGCGGCGCTGGTAAAGCGAGGCGACGGAAATGGCCGACCCGACGGCGAACGCGGCGGCGACGGCGAAGATCACGGCGCGCGGCGTGAACGTGTTCTACGGCGGGAAGCAGGCGCTTTTCGACGTCGACCTGGACATCCCGGAGCACCGGGTCACGGCGTTGATCGGCCCTTCCGGCTGCGGGAAATCGACCTTCCTGCGCTGCCTGAACCGAATGAACGACGTGATCGAGGGCTGCCGCGTCAGCGGCCGAATCGCGATCGGAAACGAGGACATCGGCGATCCGTCGATCGACGTCGTGCAGCTTCGCGCCCGCGTCGGCATGGTCTTCCAGAAACCCAATCCGTTCCCGAAGTCGATTTACGACAACATCGCCTACGGTCCCCGGATTCACGGCCTCGCCAACGGCAAGCAGGAACTCGACGAGATCGTCTACACGAGCCTGGAAAAGGCCGGGCTGCTGAACGAGGTGAAGGACCGCCTCAACGAACCCGGCACCGGCCTCTCGGGCGGCCAGCAGCAGCGCCTGTGCATCGCCCGCGCCATCGCGGTCAGTCCCGACATCATCCTGATGGACGAGCCGTGCTCGGCCCTCGATCCGATCGCGACCGCGCGCATCGAAGAACTCATCGACGAGCTGAGGGAGCGCTTCACCATCGTGATCGTGACCCACTCGATGCAGCAAGCGGCGCGGGTGTCGCAGCGAACGGCGTTCTTCCATCTCGGGAACCTGGTCGAAGTGGGCGACACCGAGCAAATTTTCACCAACCCCGGCGACGAACGGACGCAGGGCTACATCACCGGCCGTTACGGATGACAAGCGGAACGAGATCATGACGGGCAACAACCAGGCGGGCGACCACATCGTCAAATCCTACGATCAGGAACTCGAGCAGCTCAACAACGACATCATCAAGATGGGCGGGCTGACCGAGGCCCAGATCGCGCGCGCGGTCGAAGCGGTCGTCCGGCGCGACCCCGACCTCGCTTCGAGAGTGATCGCCGACGACGACCTCGTCGACGACATCAACTACACGATCGACACCCACGCGATGCGGCTTCTGGCGCTGCGCCAGCCCATGGCGCAGGATCTGCGGCACATCGTCGCCGCGCTGAAGATTTCCTCCGACCTGGAGCGCATCGGCGACTACGCGGCGAACATCGCCAAACGGTCCGTGACGCTCGCGGGCGCGGCGCCGGTGCCGCCCGTCCATTCGATCCCGCGCATGAGCCGGATGGCGCAGCAGATGATCAAGGAAGTGCTCGACGCCTACATCGCGCGCGACGTCGACAAGGCGCTCGACGTCTGGCACGCGGACGAGACGCTCGACAACGTCTACACCAGCCTCTTCCGGGAAGCGCTGACCTACATGATGGAGGACCCGCGCAGCATTTCGCTTTGCACCCATCTGCTGTTCATCGCCAAGAACATCGAACGCATCGGCGACCACGTCACGAACGTCGCGGAAACGATCTATTTCCTCGTTCACGGCGAGCGCATGCGCGAGACCCGGCCCAAGGGCGCGGGGCCCGAGGGCATGAACCTTTCGCTCCCGGCGCGCGGGGAGGACGCATGAAACCCGTCGTCCTGATCGTCGAGGACGAAACGGCGCTCGTCGAACTCCTCCGCTACAACCTGGAGCGCCGGGACTTCGAGGTGGTCTCCGCGTCGAACGGCGAGGAGGCCTTGACGATCCTGGAGAAGAGGCCGGTCGACCTGCTGCTTCTGGACTGGATGCTGCCCGGGCTGTCCGGGATCGAGATATGCCGCCAGCTCCGGCGCAAGCCCGAAACCCGCAAGTTGCCGATCATCATGATCACGGCGCGCGGCGAAGGCGCGGACCGGATCCGCGGCCTCGACACCGGCGCCGACGATTACGTGACGAAGCCTTTCGCTCCCGAGGAACTCGCCGCGCGCATCCGGGCGGTGCTGCGCCGCGCCCGTCCGGCGCTCGCGGAAGAGCGGCTGACCTACGGCGACATCGAAATGAACCTGCTCGAATACAAGGTGCTGCGCGGCGGCCGTTCCGTCTCCCTCGGACCCACCGAGTTCCGCCTTCTGCGCCATTTCATGGAGCATCCGGGCCGGGTCTTTTCCCGCAACCAGCTGATCGACTCGGTCTGGGGCCACGGGATATTCATCGACGCGCGGACCGTCGACGTCCACATTCGCCGCCTGCGCAAGGCGCTCAACGAGAACTCCGGCCGGGACGTCATCCGCACGGTGCGCTCGGCCGGCTACGCGCTCGACGCCAAGGCTCCCTGACTAGCCGCCGCCCGCTCCCCGCATGCGCCGCGCCAGCAGCGCCAGCAGCCCGATCGCCGGCAGCGAAACCGCGGCGACGGCGACGAAGAACAGCGCCCAGTCGCCCCCCGTGGCGTCCACCGCCCATCCCGAAACCGAGCCGAGCTGGATGCGCGCGAAATTGCCCAGGGACGCCAGCAGCGCGTATTGCGTCGCGGTGAAGGCGACGTTGCAGAGGCCGGACAGATAGGCGACGAACGCCGTCGTCGCCATGCCGCCGGTCAGATTGTCGAAAAACACCACCGTCGCGAGAAGCCCGTAGTCCGGACCCCCGGCGGCCAGCAGCGCGAAGGCGAGATTGGTGATCAGCATCAGGAGAGCGCCGAGAAACATCGCGCGCAGGACGCCGACGCGAACGCACGCCCAGCCGCCGGCGCCGACGCCGAGCAACGTCGCGACGAGGCCGACCGTCTTGGTGTAATTCGCGATTTCGACCTTCGAAAACCCCAGGTCGACGTAGAACACGCCCGACATCCGGCCCAGCATGGCGTCGCCGAACTTGTAGAAGACGATGACGGCGAGAACCAGCGCGGCCGTCCATCCGAGACGCGAGAAGAATTCGATCAACGGCGCGACCGCCGCGCGCCGCAGCCAGTCGACCGCGCTCTCCGAAGGAGCGCGGCGTTCGGGCGGGCGTTCGGGTTCGCGCGCGAACAGGGTCGCCGTCGCGACGCCCGCGATGACGAGCGCGGCGGCGCCGTAAGCCGCGGCCCATCCCCCCGCCGCAGCCGCGTAAAGCGCGCCGGCGCCCGTGACGAACGCGCCGGCGTACCAACCGTAGATCGCGACCGCGGCACCGGCGCCGTATTCGTCGGGTTCGAGGATCTCGATCCGGTAAGCGTCTATGGCGACATCCTGCGTCGCCGACGCGATGGAAACGAGCAAGGCGCAAACCGCCAGTACCGCCGCCGCGGAGGCCGGATCCTGCATGCCCATGATCGCGACCGCCGGGGCGAGGATCATCTGGCAAAGCAGGAGCCACGATCGCCGCTGGCCGAGCCGTCCGTGCAGCAAGGGAAGGCGGAGCCGGTCGACCAGCGGCGCCCACAGAAAATTTATCGCGTAGGGGGTAACGACCGCGCCGATCAGCCCGATGGAGGTGCGCGACACCCCCGCTTCGCGCAGCCAGATGGACAGGGTCGAGAAGACGAGCGACGAGGGAAGGCCGCTGGCCACGCCCAGAAGGAAAATCGCGCGGAAACGGGAATCGCGAAGATAAGCCGCCCAGTTTCTGGTTTCCGGCATGCCCGACCCCGACCGTTCGCGCCCTCGACCCTTTCGATCCGGGCGCGCGGATTCCTGAAAGGGACGCGGCGGAATATAAGGGGTCGCGGCGAATCCCCGCAAGGCGACCCCCGCCCGGCGCGCTTCCCGAACGTCGTCGTTCGCGCGGGCGGACGGCGCTTCCGGAGAATCGAACGCCGCGGCGCGCGCCCGCGCGTCTCCGTTACGATGGCCCCCGACGGGCGAAGACGGAACGGGGACGCGCCGGACGGCGAGACGAACTCCATGCGCACCGCCGCGATGCGCAAGGACGACGAATCGGCGGTCTTTTCCTGGATCGCCTGGCCGTCCAGGACGGTCAGGGACGAAGGCATGAAAAGAGCCATGGCCGACCCGGCCGTGGACCCGACGCCGTTCGACGGACGACGATTGATTCACGGAGGCTTCGAAGTCATTGTGGAAGCCTGAACGCCGCGAAGCCGGAAACGGCCCAAGGCGGCGAACGCCGCGCTTCGGCGCGGCCAGGGAAAGACGCGAATGTCGGAAAGCGCAGGAAAGCGAGGCACGGCCAGACGAACGCTGCTCCTCGACAACGAATTCACGCGAATCACCCGGTGGGTCTTCGCGCCGGGGGATCAGACGGGCTGGCACCGGCACGAGCTCGATTACGTCACCGTCCAGCAGTCCGGCGGACACCTGTCGCTGATGGGCGCGGACGGCAGCGAAACCCGCGTCGACTACGAAGACGGCCGGACGCTCGCGTGGTCCGCGCCCGTCGAGCACAACGCCGTCAACACGTCCGATCAGGAAGTGCGGGTGCTGGAGATCGAATACAGGGCCCGGTGAGCGTCCGCCGAGGCCGCCGCGTCGCGGTCCCGCCGATTTCGTCCAGCCGCTTCTGCAGGCTGAGCCGGTCGAGGCCCTCCATCGGCAGATTGACGAATATCGATATACGGTGCAGGCGCATGCCGTCGGAGAAGGCCGCCCGCCTGACGGCTTCCGGCCCCGTGACAGACAATTCGGCGAATGCCGTCTCAACGCCGTCGTCGCATCTCCCGCTTGCGCTCGTGCGGATCCAGCAGGCGTTTGCGCAGGCGAACGTGGCGCGGCGTCACCTCGACCAGTTCGTCGTCCTCGATATAGCTGACGGCCTCCTCGAGTCCGAGCGTCCGCGGCGGCGTCAGACGCACCGCCTCGTCGCTGCCGGCGGCGCGGACGTTGGTCAGCTTCTTCGTCTTGAGCGGATTGACTTCGAGATCGCCGGCGCGGCTGTGCTCGCCGACGATCATCCCCGGATAGACGGCCGCGCCGCCGCCGATGAACAGCGCGCCGCGCTCCTCCAGATTCCAGAGCGCGAACGGAACCGACCGGCCGCTGGCGGCGGAAATCAAAACGCCGTTTCGCCGCCCTGCCACGGCCCCCCTGTAAGGCGACCAGGAATGGAAGACCCGGTTCATGATCCCGGTGCCGCGAGTGTCGTTCAGAAACCGGCCGTGGTAGCCGATAAGCCCGCGCGACGGCGCGAGGAAAACCAGCCGCGTCTTGCCGCCGCCGGACGGCCGCATGTCCGTCATTTCGCCGCGGCGTTCGCCCATCGCTTCGACGACCGGGCCGACGAAAGCGTCGTCGACGTCGACGACGACCTCCTCGATCGGCTCCAGGCGAGCACCGGTTCCGGGATCCTCGCGGTACAGGGCGCGCGGCCGCGACACGGACATCTCGAAGCCTTCGCGCCGCATGGTTTCCATCAACACGCCGAGCTGGAGTTCGCCGCGCCCGCTGACCACGAACGCGCCCTCGTCCTCCGTGCCGTCCACCGAAATCGCGACGTTCCCTTCCGCTTCCCGGAACAGGCGCGCGCCCAGCTCGCGCGACGTGAGCCTGTCGCCGTCTTCCCCGGCCAGCGGCGAATCGTTGATCGAGAAACGCATCGACAGGGTCGGCGGTTCGACGGCTCTCGCCTGCACGGGTTCGGCGTCTTCCGGATCGGCGATCGTGTCGGCGACGGTCGCATTTTTCAATCCCGCGACCGCGACGATGTCGCCTGCGACCGCCTCGGCGACTGGAACCCGGCGGATGCCGCGAAACGACAGGAGCTTGGTCAGCCGCGCCGTTTCCCCTCGCTCGCCGCCCCGGCGAACGACCAGGACCGGCGCGTTCACCCGCGCCGCGCCCCGCTCGACGCGCCCGGTGAGCACGCGTCCCAGATAGGGATCGTACTCGAGAATGCTGGCGAGCATGGCGAAGCCCGCGCCCGGTCGGGCGTCCGGCGCCGGAACGTGCGCGACGATGCGCTCGAACAGGGGAGCGAGGGATTCCTGCGCTTCGCTCGAATCTTCAGCCGCCCACCCCTCCTTCGCGGACGCGCGGAAAGCCGGGAAGTCGAGTTGCTCGTCGGTGGCTCCGAGAGCGGCGAACAGATCGAACACCGCGTCGTGAACGGCGTGAACGCGGGCGTCGGGGCGATCCGCCTTGTTGATCACGACGATCGGCTTCAGGCCCAGCTCCAACGCCTTCGCCGTCACGAACTTGGTCTGCGGCATCGGTCCTTCCGCGGCGTCCACGAGCAACAGCGCGCCGTCCACCATCGTCAGGATGCGCTCCACCTCCCCGCCGAAGTCCGCATGCCCCGGCGTATCGACGACGTTGATCCGGACGCCGTTCCATTCGACCGAAGCGCACTTGGAGAGAATCGTGATGCCGCGCTCGCGTTCGAGGTCGTTGGAATCCATCACCCGTTCGCGGCCGGCGTCGCGCATGCTGCCCGATTGCAGCAGCAACTGGTCCACCAGCGTGGTCTTGCCGTGATCGACGTGCGCGATTATCGCGACGTTGCGAATGTCCGTCACGAACCTCCGCCCGGGCCGATCGCGGCCTCGACGATCCCGGACAACGGCTCGGCCGGCCGGGCGCCGTACCGCCCGATTATCTCGGCGGCGCAGATCGCGCCGATTCGACCGGCGGTCTCGAGTTCGTAGCCCCTGGTCATGCCGTAGAGGACGCCCGCCGCGTAAAGATCCCCGGCGCCGGTGGTGTCGACGACTTCGCCGGCCGGCGCCGCGGCGATCTCGATCCTCTCGCCGCGGGAGACGATTATCGATCCCTCCGCGCCGCGGGTGATCGCCGCGGTCTCGACGCGGCCGGCGACCGAATCGACCGCCCGCTCGAAACCGTCGCTTTGGTAGAGCGAGACGATCTCGTCGCGGTTGGCGAACAGGATGTCGACATGGCCTTCGACCAGATGCCGGAACGCGGCTCTGTGACGGTCGACGCAGAACGGATCGGAAAGCGTCAGAGCCACCTTCCGTCCCGCGGCGTGGGCGATTTCGGCGGCCTTGACGAACGCCTCCTTGGCCGGCTCGCGATCGAAAAGGTAGCCTTCCAGATAGGTAATCAGCGCGTTGCCGACCGCTTCCGGATCGATGTCGTCGGGCCCGAGCAGAACGCTTGCGCCGAGAAACGTCTGCATGGTGCGGTCGGCGTCGGGGGTCACGAAGACGAGGCAGCGCGCGGTCGGCGGGCCCTGGATCGCGGCCGGCAGCCGGTAGTCGACGCCGATCGAAGCCATGTCGTTCCGGAAGACGTCGCCGAATCGGTCGTCGCGCACCTTTCCGATAAATGCGCCGCGTCCGCCGAGAGAAGCGAGCGCGGCCAGAGTGTTGGCGGCCGAGCCGCCGGAGGTCTCGATCGGCGCGCCCATTTCGGGGTAAAGGCGATTCGCGTCGGCCGCTTCGATCAGGGTCATGGCGCCCTTGGTCAGGCCAAGACGCCCGATATCGGAAAGGTCGGCCTTCGCAATGACGTCGACAATGGCGTTGCCTACGCCCAGAACATCCAACGGCGCGTCGGACATGTTCGCTTCCCGCGACATGGTGGAGGCGCGCAGTATAGGCGGGCTCCGTTTCGCCGCAACGCGGAGGATTGGCGAGCGCCGGCAAGCCGACTATCAAGGACGCCCTGGATCGGGAGCGATCGGCTTGCTTCGAGGCCTTTATCTCGCCGCGGCGCAGCTCGGCGACCGGAGAATCCGCGGAGTCGCGCTGCGCGCGGCCTTGATCGCCGCCGCGATCTTCGCCGTCCTCGCGCTGGCGGCGGTCCGGGCGCTCGACGGGCTGTCCGGCGTCGGCTGGGTGGACTGGTCGATCCGGCTGCTCGGCGTCGGCGCCGCGTTCGCGCTCGGTCTCGTCCTGTTTCCCGGACTCGCGGGAATAGCGGTCTCCTTCATGCTGGAGGACGTCGCGCGGGCGGTCGAGGCGCGCCATTATCCGGGGCTTCCGCCTCCCCGGGAGCAGCCGGTCCGGGAGGCGCCGATCGCGGCGCTCAGGTTCGCGGGAACGGCCGTCGCGCTCAATCTGCTGTGCTTCGCGACGGTCGCGCCGATAATGCTGGCGACCGTCGCGCTGGCGCCGTTCATTCCCTTTGTATTTTTCGCCCTGAACGGTTATCTTCTGGGTCGCGAGTATTTCGAATTCGCGGCCGTGCGACGGCTTGGTCCGGCTCCGGGCAGGGCGCTGCGGCGGCGCAACAGGGGCAGGCTGTTCCTGTGCGGCCTGGCGATCGCGGCGCTGATGGCGGTTCCCGTTCTGAACTGGCTGATGCCCGTCGTCGCGGTGGCGTACATGGTCCACGTATTCGAGGATCTTCGAACTCGGTGACGAATTCGGCCGGCGCGGCCGCAACGGAGAAGAGAGACATGGCGGAAGAAACCAAGAAACCGGAAACTCAGGATCCACCGGCGACCGGCGTCGCCGCGCCGGTGATTCCGCCAAGGCCGCTGGAAGTCGTGCGCCCGGAAATCCATTCGGCCGCGAAACCGGCCGGCGACATGGACGCGAGAAAGCTGATCGTCGGGCGGGGAATCGAACTGACGGGCAATATCGGATCCTGCGACAAGGTGATCGTCGAAGGCCGGGTGGAGGCCAACCTGAAGGATTGCAGCGAGATCGAGGTCGCCGCGTCGGGGACGTTCAAGGGCGAAGCGGAGATCAAAACCGCCGACATCAGCGGCAACTACGAGGGCTCGCTGACGGCCCACGACATCCTTGTCGTAAGGTCGAGCGGCCGAATCAAGGGCACGATCAGATTCGGCCGGCTGGAGGTCGAACGGGGCGGCCAGATCACCGGCGACATCGCTCCCCAGTCGGCCGGAGGCGGCGACTGAACCCGCGACCCTGCGCGAAGGCGCTTTGGCCGGTCGCGCTGTCCCTGGGCCTGGCCGCGTGCGGTTCCGGACACGTTCCCGCGCCTCCCGAGAGCGTCCCCGCGCCTCCGGAACGCGCGGCCGCGCCTTCCGCGGACCGGGAGGCGCCCGTTCGGGACGAGCCCGAGCGCCGCGTCGCGTCGCTGCCGGCCGCGCCGAAGCTCGCCGTCGGCATGACCCGCGGGCAGATCGAAGCGCTTTTCGGTCCGCCGGCCTTCCTGCGCTGGGATCCGCCTGCCGAGTTCCGCCGCTATCGAAGCGAAAGCTGCATTCTGGAGCTGTACTTCTATCCGAGCGGACGCCATCACGTCTTGAAGCATCTCGAAATCCGGGAGGCCGGCGGACGCGAGGTCGACAGCGAGCGCTGCCTGCAAAGCATCGCAAACGACCGGCAGGGATGACGGCGGCCTAACCGCCTCGCCGGCGGCCCGGCGCGTTGACTTCTTCGAACTCGCCCTCGATCACCGGTCCGCCGTCACGGCGGGCGCGACGGAAGACGAGCGAGAGGGCCATGCGCACCCGGGGAACCAGCAACAGAAATCCAGCCGCATCGGTGACGAAGCCCGGAACGAGAAGCAGAACCGCCGCGATCAAAAGGCACAACCCTTCGAACAACTCGGCCGCGGGTTCCCTGCTCACCCGAAGCCGTCGAAGGACGGCAAGGCCCTGGATTCGCAGCAGCGTCAAGCCGACGAAGGCCGTGACGACGACCAGGCCGATCGTCGGCCACAGACCGATCCGTCCGCCGATCCCGATGAAAGCGGCGATTTCGACAACCGGCACGGCAACGAAGGCCGCAAGGACCAGAAATCTCATGCTTGCGATTTTCCGCAGTCGGCATATATTGCAATGAAACGTTGCACGCTCCGGCCGGAGGAAACTCCCCAAGCCGACGCGACGCGCAGAGGCAGAATACCGCCAAGCCAGGGGCGCGTCCACCCGAACGGCGAGGCGCCGGTCCACGTAGCGGAGGCGTGCGGAAAGCTGGATCATGAGTGACGGATTCCAGTTCCTAGATATCGTGCTCTTCGCCATGGTCGCGGCGTTTCTCGTGCTGCGCCTGCGAAGCGCGCTCGGCAAACGGACGGGCCATCAGCGACCGCGTTCGATCGCGCCGCCGCCCGACGACCGCGCGCCCGAGCCTCCGCCCGCCGACCGGGACGCGGAGGCCGAGGACGCGGAGGCCGAGGACGCGGCGGCCGAGGACGCGGAGGCCGAGGACGAGTACGCGGATCCCGACGATCCGATATCGCAAGGCATCGCGAACATCAGGAACGCCGACCGCGCCTTCGATCCGGACGAATTCCTGACGGGCGCGCGCGGAGCGTTCGACGTGATCGTGCAGGCGTTCGCCGAAGGCGACGCCGACACCCTGCGGGACTTGCTGTCGGAGGACGTTTACGAAAACTTCAGCGACGCCATCGAGCAGCGCAAGGCGGACGGACACGTCCTGGAAACGACGATCATCGGAACGAGGTCCGCGCAAATCGTCGAGGCGGATCTCGTCGACGGCGACGCCGCCGTCACCGTCAGCTTCCTGACCGAGCAGATCAACGTGACCCGCGACTCCGAAGGCCGGATCCTGGACGGCGACCCCTCTCACGTGAACGAAATCACGGACATCTGGACCTTCCGCCGCGACGTCAGGTCGCGGGACCCCAACTGGAAACTGGTGGAAACCCGAAGCCAGAACTGAAGTCCGACCCGCAGCGCGCGACCCCGGCGCAGCGGAACGGGCGGCGGCTTCGGCGCCGCGCTCCCGCAAGCGGGACGATAAGGAGAGGCAGCGCCGCGTGAAGGTCGATATCGGAAAATTCTCCGTCAACTGCGCGGTCGACGGCGTCGAAGGCGCGCCGTGGATCACGTTCAGCCATGCGCTGGGCAACGACCTGCATCTTTGGGACGAACAGGCGGCGCTGTTCGCCGACCGTTTCCGGATCCTGCGCTTCGACCACCGCGGGCACGGCGGCTCGGACGCGCCGCCCGGCCCCTATTCCTTCGACGACCTGATGGAAGACGTCATCGCGTTGTTCGACCATTTCGGCATCGCCAGAACGCACTGGGTGGGGCTTTCCATCGGCGGCATGCTGGGCTACGGCCTTGCCCGGCATCACGGCGGCCGGCTGTCGTCGCTCGTGGCCTGCGACGCGCGGCCGGACGCGCCGCCGGACTACGCCGACTATTTCCAGTACCGCATCGACACGGTCAGGAAAAAGGGAATGGAAGGAATCGTGGAACCGACGATCGAGCGCTGGTTCACGCCGGAGACGCGGCAAGCGGCTCCCGCGTTCCTGAACAAAGTTCGCGGCATGTTGCGGAGGACCGACCCGGTCGGACACGAAGGCTGCTGCGAGGCGCTGAAGCGGCTTTCCTTCGGGGCGGTCATCGGCGACATCCGGATTCCGACCCTGATTCTCGGCGGCGACAGGGACAAGGGCGCGCCGCCGGACGTCCTCGCGGAGGCCGCGGCCGTCATTCCGGGTTGCCGCCACGTTGTCGTCGAAGGCGCCGGACACATCTCGAATCTGGAGAACCCGGCCGCCGTCAACGCCGCGCTGGAGGATTTTCTCCCGCATGTCGCCGCCTGAGACGCGATGAACGCCGGACCGCGCGGCGCGGAAATCATCGAGGCGCTGAAACAGGCGAACGTCACCCATGTCGCGGCGTTGCCGGACATCACGACCAGCGCCGGACTGCTCTGGCCGCTGTCGAGGGAAGAAAACATTCGCCTCGTCCGCCTCTGCAAGGAGGACGAAGGCGTATCGATATGCGCCGCCCTCGCGTTCTGCGACAAGCGGGCCGTGCTGTTGATGCAACAGACGGGGCTGATGGATTCCCTCAACGCCGTCCGCGCCATCGCCGTTCAGTACCGGCAACCGGTCTGCATGCTGGTCGGCCTGCTCGGCAAGGAACCCGACCGCGCGCCGAGCGAATCCGCGAGTTACGGCGTGCGAATCGTCGAGCCGGTGCTGGACGCGATGGAGATCGACCGCTTGTTGATCGAGGGATCGGAAGACGTCGCGCAGCTGGCGCCGGCGATCGATCGCGCCTACGCGCGGTCCCGGCCGCTGGCGGCGCTGATCGGCAGGAGCGTTCGCCCGTGATGCGGCGAACGGCATGCTTCCGGAAAATCGCCGCGCTTCGCGACGACGCGGTTGTGGTGGCGACTTATACGTCCGCCTTCGAATGGCAACGCATAGACCCCAATCCGCTGAATTTCGTCGGGATCGGAGCCATGGGACAAGCGTCCTCGCACGGTCTCGGGCTGGCCCTGGGCCTGCCGAACCACAGGATCATCGTTCTGGACGGCGACGGCAGCCTGCTCATGAATCTGTCGAGCCTCGTCACGATCGCCGAAGCCGCGCCGCGCAATCTGGTGCATTTCGCGGTCGAGAACGGAACTTACGAAGCCAACGGCGGACACCCGATTCCCGGCCGCGGCAGGATCGAATTCGCCGGGATGGCGCTCGCGGCCGGATATCCGGTCGCGCGGACGTACGAAGATATCGACCGTTTCGGGGCGGATCTTCCCGGGTTGCTGTCGGAACCGGGGCCGGCGTTCGCGACGCTCAGGGTCGAAGCGGACGATACGCCGCCGTTCGACTACGACTGGCTTCACAGCGCCGAGCGCCGCCGCGAGTTCAAGGAAGCGATACGTCCGTTTTTGCGGGATTAGCAAGCCGGCGGCGCGCAGGGCATCGTCCGCCGGGCCGCCAAGATCCTGGACAGCGCGGTGGAGGCGCGCCGCCCGCCGGCCAACGACTACAAGGCTCCGTCGTTCGACGGCGTGGCGCTCAGCCGCCGGACCGGCACCCTCATGCCTCCGGTGCTGGGGCTCTCGGCCTGCGCCCCGACGGCGAGAAGGAGATCCTACCTCATGGCGAGAGCGCCGCCACACGCTGTCCTCGACCGCTTTGAAGAGTTCGCGCAGTGTCGCCGTCAGAGAAACGAAGCACCCGCATGATCGACGAATGACTCCTCGTCGCGAACGTATTTCAACACGGTTTCGGCGTTCCTGTGTCGGGTCACCTCCATGATCTTGTCGATCCTCGCGTGGTGCACCGCTGCGCAAGTTACGAACCCGGCCCGCAGGGAGTGCCCGGAGTAATCTCGCGGATTGAGTCCAATTCTGCGGGCATGGCGCTTTACCACCCGCGCGACATCGCCTGGATCGAGCGGCCGACCTGACGCCACTCCGCCGGCCAGTAGGGTCTGAAAAACGAACCCCGCGCTAACGCCGGATGCGCTTAGCCAGCGTTCCACGTGCGCAATCGGCTTGATGACCTTGCCCTCAATGACCGCCACCCTTTGTCCGATTCCTTGCGGATCCGTCTTCGACCGTCGAACGTGAATCATCATGCCCTCGGCGCCCTTGCGTTCGAGATCCTCCATCCGCAGGCAGCACAACTCCGATCTCCGGAGCGCTGCCGCGAAACCCAACGCCAGGATTGCTGCGTCGCGAAGTCCATGCAGGCCTCCGCCGCATGACTTCAGCATCGCGCGAATCTGATACTCCCTGAGAGCCTTTACCCGGCGCGGGGCGTCGCCGTGGATTTTCGCCAAGCCTCGCAGTACCTCGTCTACCATCCTCGCGGAAGCGGGCGAAGGCGCCCCCATCCGACGCCATTGGTCATTCAGGCCACTGCGATAGAGCCTAAGCGTATTCAGCGCGAGCGGCTTCTTGCCGCCAGCCGTGCCCTCGCTCGCCATCGCGACCAAAAACCTGACGACATCATCCGACTCGGCCTTTTGCGGAACCAAATCTACGCTCCGGCACCATGCGATGAAGCATTGCCAGCCCTTCTCATACGCTGTCCGCGTATTTTCTGAATGAGCGGCTTTTCGGACAGCGCCGGCGCAGTGCTCCAAGTCTGCCGCGTTATGCGGATAGTTCATGCGATAATCCCCCTATTGAGGCAAGGGGCGCAGTAGGACATCCGGTTCGTCGGTGGTGATGTATCAAATTATGTGTCAGCCGGGAAAAGAGGCACTCGCTGCGGTCAGGCGACAATCACGAATAAGGAGCACCCCGATGCTGAAGACTGCGACGATCAAGAACCTACAGGAGGGATTCGAGGTCGTGAAGGCAATGCGAACCGAAGGGCTGGACTGGAGCGAGGGCTACCGCCCTCTGGGCCGCCGGTCTTGGCGGAGATCATTGAGGGGCGTGAGAGCCGAGAGCGTTGCGGAAACACTTCTTTCTTTGCCCGTGGGTTGACCGGCGAAGGTCTGGAGATGATCTGCATCGACGGTGGTCAAGGCTCGATGGCAGCCTTGACCACCGTTGGAATCCCGGTCCAGCGCCGCTGAGCGCACAAGCTCAGGAAGGTCATCGACAAGGTTCGCAAAGCCCGGCCGTCAGCGGGATCTCCACGCTTTCGCCCTCGACCGCACCAAGGCCCGGCGCGCCGCCGAGCGTTTAGCCAGACGCGTGCAAGATGTCTACCCCAAGACCGCCGCCTACTTGCGCGACGATCTCCTGCCGGCCTGCTTCTGATACACAGACCAGCGCCAACAGGTCAGCACTACAAACGTCATTGAGTGCCGTTTCCGCGAGGTTCGGCGACGAACCTGCCCCATGGGCGCCTCCCAAGACAAACGCTCATGATCGGCGGCTGCCGCCCTGTAGCGTGCAACCTTGAGTATGGGACCTCTGGACGCGCACCGCTATCATGCTGCGACATAACGTTCCGAGCACGAACAGCGCGGCGTGAAAACAGGGCGTGCCCTCGGCGTCGCGCTCCCGAGCTCTTGAACGGCGAGCGCTGCCGCGAAAAAATTCTCGATTTGCGGGGCGTTGTCGTGCGGCCTGCGGCTTGGGGTACGTTACACAACAAGAAATAACCACCCTTTTCTTTCTCACACATAAAGTCGTGACATTACCTTCGTCGATACCTCCATTTACTATGGAATAAAGACCGGCTGCAATGACGCGTTTGTTGTGGAAACCGCGGTGCGGGATCGGCTGATCAACCAAGACCCGGCCTCGGAGCAAATACTTAAACCGATCCTCCGAGGCCGCGATATAGCGCGTTACCATGCAAACTGGGCAGGACTGTGGCTGATATCGACGTTTCCGTCCCTCAATCTGGACATCGACAATTATCCGGCGATCAAGCGACATCTATTGTCTTTTGGCAAAGAACGGTTGGCACAGGAAGGACGCCGATTGCCAGGAGGAGGTCGGTCAAGGAAGAAGACATCCAATGCGTGGTACGAACTCTCAAGATAATTGCGCTTACCATGCACAGTTTTCCGAAGAGAAGCTATTTTGGATGGATTTAACTCCAGAGGGCAGGTTTTCCTACGCACCCGCCGGAGCAGAGATGTTTTGTGCCAATACTGCGTACGTTATGCGTGGCCCATTGCTGAAGCAGTTGGCTGCCTTTCTAAACTCATCTCTGATCACTTGGTATGTGAACAAGACAGCGGTGACATCCGGAATGGGAACCGCGAGGTGGATCGCGTATGTGGTAGAAGGAATCCCTGTACCAAAGTCCGTTCCAGAAGGCCTTCACCTTGAAGGTCTTGTCGACGATTTACTGCGTAGAGAATTAGATGAGGGTAGTGCATATTTTCAGGAAATCGAACCGGAGATCGAAGCCATCGTGTATGAGAGCTACGGCATCACAAAGGAGGAGAAAAGGGAATTAGAAGAGCTACTTCGCTCTACGCAATGCCTTGATTTGTCGACCTGACAAGCCGTATAGCTCGCAAACATCGCTGTCGATTTCGGCTTGGATTACCAAGGCTTCCTGCTTATCTCCAGCATCTAGAGAGGCGGTCAGACGCGTGACCTTATCTCCGATGATCTGCAACGTCTGCTCATCAGGTCGAACAATCGGTATCTGCTCGACAACGAATTTCGTCCATTGGATGAGTCCCATTCCGGTGGTCAGCCCGATTTTTGCCACCAGCCAAGATATGGCTGATCCGTTTAGTACAGCACAAAGATACCTCAGGTGCTCGCCAGTCATCATATAGGCTTTGTTGTTTGTGTAAACCTCCGTCTCACTGTATGCGAAGGAACCTTGGTCTGTCATTTCCTTCCACAGGAGCTTGGGACCTTTGAAATCCTCATGGTAAGCGCAATTACGGAGATTATAGGGCGTGACGCCTTGGTCTTGACGATGCTCAAGGCGTCGAATGAATTTATCCAAGTGTGCTTTCACCGCGGGATAATCGTTGACGTCGATCGGGAGTAATTGCCATCGTAGCCGTTGTGCGTATCAATCAGCCACAGTCCTGCCCAGTTTGCATGGTAACGCGCTATATCGCGGCCTCGGAGGATCGGTTTAAGTATTTGCTCCGAGGCCGGGTCTTGGTTGATCAGCCGATCCCGCACCGCGGTTTCCACAACAAACGCGTCATTGCAGCCGGTCTTTATTCCATAGTAAATGGAGATATCCCACTCCCTTAGCGGCGTGCCAACAGATTCCATCTTTTTCATGATGGCCCGCTCGACTTGGGAAAGAGCCATCCATGGCCTCTCACCTTCCGGTTGCAGCGTCCCCCAGTTTCGTTTGAGCGGTGGGAATCGGTCATCTGATTCCTCCTCGATATCCACCGCGCGACATGTTACAGGCTGGTCCTTGTCGTTCCTGACAACCAGCACCGCCGTGTCGACTATCGCATTCTCGAAGACGTTCTTTCCCAATTCGATCAGTTGCAGAGGCGTGTGGCGTTCCGCGAACCACCGGCGAAGTGGTTTGCCGTATTCCGCCTTCATCCAACTGTTGGAAGTAATGTAGGCTAACACGCCCGTCTGCGGCTTGAGCAGTCCACAACCGCGCTCGTAAAAGAGCTGATAAATGTCGCCCGTTTTCTGGAAAGTCTCATATCCGGCACCAGCGTAGAATTTCCCGGCATAACCGCCATCCTTTTGCAGCTGAATGTAGGGCGGGTTCCCGACCACTACGTCGAAACCCTCGTGAATACCGAACATGTACTCGGCGTTGAACCAAGCGGCGTGGGCATTTTGATCGTACGGATCCCATTCGGCAATCATGCGGGCGCTGGCCAAAGTCCTATCGTACTTGCATAGCCGTCGAGCGAGCTCGCGCCGCTCTTCTTCCCGGAACGTTTCGCGTGCGTCCTCGTTGGGAAATCTCGCCGCCGTGCTTTCGATATCCCGCTCTTGGGCTGCGACCCAGTCCCGGCGGTTCGCCTCCAGAATCTGCCGCAATTCGCCGCGCAGTCGTTTCTCCTCCCGCATGCAGTCGAGTTTCATTGGCCGACTGTCGGCCAGGAAGTAACGCTCGCGTACGGCCGCAATCTCCCTTTGCTTCGACGTCAAGGCGTCCTCGTGAAGCAGATCGGTGGCTTCGGCCTTTAGGTCGAGCAAACTGTCGGCGGCGACCAGTCGCGTCTCCAGGTTGGGTAGCGGCTTGATGCCGAGATTTGGCAAACCAGGGGCGGACTGCTGTTCGATGAGCAGCGAGATGAAAACCCGCAGTTTGGCGATCTGACAGGCAATCGGCTGAATGTCCACGCCGTAGAGGCCGTTCTGAATGAGGTAAAGCTTCCGGCCGAAGTCCGACTGCCGGTATTTTTCAAATGTCTCGCTGATTTCGCGCAGCGCTTCGTCTCGCGACGTCTGGTCCGGAGTGTCGAACGCATGCCTGGCTCGCGCCATGGCTCGTTCCTTTTGAATTTCCTCCCAAAGCGCGTTGTCGGGGTCAAGACGGCGCAGCGCCAAGGTGAGGGTTTGAAGGATACCCATAGGGAATGCCCCGGAACCGACCGCGGGATCGAGCGTTCGAATCTCCGCGATGCCAGACACGACGGCACGCCTGTCGGATTTTTTGAAGAATTTGTCGGCGTCGTCCATCGCAGAGGAATGGTCGAGAAGATATTCGAGCCGGTCGCGCCAGGATTCGATATCGCCGTCCGCTGGCTTGGTAACGGCCGCTAGAGCCTCGGTGAGAGCTTCACGGACCATGTAGTCCACCACCGGTCGGGGCGTGTAATAGGAGCCAGTGGCTTTACGGGCGGTTGCGCGGGTTTCCGGATTGTAGGCAGCCAGAAGATTCTCGAAAACGCGGCCTAGAAGTTCGGGGTCGAGAGCGACCTCTCGGTCGAGCGGTGTGCCCTCCTCGATCGTGAACTTGTAATGTCGGAAGAACGCGAACAGTCCTTTCTCGTCAAAAAACAGGCGCGCAGGAACGCACAATTCTCTGTGGTGGACCGGATCGTCTGCGAAAGCGTCGACCAGCCCGCCGTCCGAGCTGACGGCTGCGAAATCGTCCAGGCAATCGAACAGCCCGCCATTTACGAACGGGACCTCCTGCAGGCTTTTGGCAAAGGCGTCCGGATCGGCCAGAAGGTCGCGGTAGCGATATTCGTTGAATTCAGGTTTCTCCGGTTCCCCTTGACTGCCAAAACGTCGTCTGCAGATCTCGGTGTTCAAGGTGGCGAAGAACAAGTTTTGCAGGATTGCGCGGTAGTAGTCTGTCCGCTCCGGCGCATGATTCCTTAGCGTGGAACGAGCGAACTTTTCCTCGAACAATTCTTCGGGTATTAGACCCTTCTCCTTCAGAAACCAAATAAAGAGAAGGCGTGTGATCAACCGGATGACATGCCGTTCTGCACCGCCTTCCCCTGCGCCGTCGTTAGGGAAGCGGCACTCGGCGACTACCCGCTCGAACCAGGAGAACAGCTCGCGGTAGAAACGTTTGTTTAACGTTTCGATGTCGAGCGTCCGTTCCCACTCCGCGTGCAGGCCGTCGAAACTGCTGACGCCCGACTTGACCATGCGAGGGAAAGCGAGGTCGGAAAGAATCTCGATATGGGCGCGGTGCGGACTGTGGATGCGGATGTCCTTGACCAACGTAACCTTGGTCAACACGTCGAGGTCATCGTCCCGCCTGTGAGCGCGCCGATGGATGGTGGCAAGTGTCAAGGTCGAACCGTGACGAAATAGAAGGATGACCGGCATTGCGAAGAGGCGATTCACGGTGCGGGTCGTTTCCGCCAAATACGTACGCGCGTAGGCGTCGCCCGACATGTCCACGGCAAGGAACAGGAAAGACTTGATCCGGCTCTTATCGAAGCTAGCGGTCTCGAACGGCTCGGATTGCCGGGCTACCTCTTCTAAGGTGAACTGATACACGATGTCGACGGCGGTCCATGAGTCGAACAAATCACGCTGCTTTTCGGTCAGCTCGCTATCGGTCGCGAAGCGTTTCTTAAATTCCTCGACGCTGCCTGCATCCGCTGTCCGGTCGCTCCGGTAACCGAGGATGTTCAGCAATTCCGCCGCTCCAGCTCGCAATGGATTCGGGCCTGCGAGATCGACCAGCGCTGAGTGCAGGGAATGGATCGGTGTGTCAGTCATTGCGGTCGTGCCTCGATATTGGTAATGACCAGCCAAGTGATCAATGTAAAATTCTCGGCTGGCTTTTGGTGCTGCGACTTCTCGGTGAGCACGGCTCCGCGGTCTCGACTCAGCCCGACGAGTTCTGCATCCCGGAAAGTACCGGCAATACTGCGCAGCGCTGCGGCAAGCATATCATCATATTTTTCCATACATCGGCCTTGGCCAGTTTCTTGATCAAAGGCGTCCTCCAACGCCAATACCGCCTCGGGCCGTCCGGCGGCCAGCGCCTGGAACAGGGCGAGACATTGCCGAGCTTGCCGGAAAGTGTAGCGCACGCTGCCGTCATCTCGGACATACACCAGGAAGTAAGGCCAGAGCCTGTTCGGCGTTCTCGCTGTCGGGGCGCCCTTATGCTTTAGACAGAAGATCGCTCCCTGCCGCGCCGATTCCGGTGGGCGGTCCGAACTGGTCGCCGCGCTCTCGCACACGACCGCATGAATGCCGAGCGGCGCGGCTTCAAGCGCAACGCGGTTTCGCTGGATAAAGTGCAGCAGGTCGGCGATGAAGTCGTCCAGCGTAAGGTCGTTCAGGCCAACGCCATCGTCCGCCTCCTCAACATCGAGAATCTCCTCGCGCATGCGGGTCAGCTGCCGGTCACGGAAGGCGAGTTCCATCTGCGCGTTTTCTCTCTGCTCGTCCTCGGTCCGACGCTCCCGATTGAGCGGGTCGTCTAGACCGGTCGCCGCGGCGTCGGCAAGCGCCATACGCGCCTCGACGCGATTTTTCAGATCCAGATAGCGGTCAAGGTCAGCGGTAGGCCAGAAATTAGTCATTGCAACCTGCCGGTTGCGGCTCCCTAGTCGGTCGATCCTCCCGAATCGCTGCATCAACCGCACGGGATTCCAGTGGATGTCGTAGTTGACCACCAAATCGCAGTCTTGAAGATTCTGGCCCTCTGACAGGCAGTCGGTCGCGATGACGATGTCGATTTCTTCGTTCTCGCTCTCCGCCTGCTGTGCCCTCGGGGCGAACCGCGTCAGGATATCGATGAACCGCGATGTTCCCGCAGTGCTCCGGTTGCTGTCGCCGCCGGTGACGAGAGCGATATGAACGCCGAGTTCGTCGCGTACCCATTCTTCAAGATGGCCGTATAGATAGCGTGCGGTATCGGCGAATGTAGTGAATACGAGCACTTTGCGGTTGGCGCGCCCATCCATGTCGAGCGGCGCTTCCTCGACTTTGCGCCTCAATACCCGTCTCAGTTCTGCAAACTTGTCGTCGCGATCTATGGTGACTTGCTCCGCCCGGCGGTGCAACTCCTCGAAAACCTTCCTATCCTCGTGAATGTCCCGCTGCCATCTTTCGACGTCGAGCTCGTCGAGCCGGTAGCGCCGTCCCTTTCCGATCGCAAACTCCTCGTCCTCCTCGTCCTCGTCCGGGCGCGAGTCGATCTCTTCCGACTCGCCGCGTTCCCGCCATGCCTCGATCACGCGATCAAGGTTGTCCATCTTGTCCAGGATGCGGCGCATCGTCAGCGTGAACGCATGCACCGAGCTTTCCAAACGCTTCAGTAGGTTGACTCGCATCATGCCGATCAGGAAACGCTCCCGGTCCCGCTGGTCGAAACGCAGTGTCGCCTTCTCCTCGTCCAGGATCGACGTATCCTTCAGATACTGTGAGGGCATGTAGACTGCGAGCTGGAATTTCCCGATGCGACGATGAAGGTCGTCGTAGGATAGCTCTCCCTCGCTGTCCGTCGCTGGATGCAGGTTTCGCGGTTGAGATCGCAGTGGAAAGCCGCCAATGGCTGACGTCACTTCGGGATAGTAACGGCGAACATGTTCGCGCGAGCGGGCGAACGACACTGCGTCGAGCAGAGTCAGGAAGTCCCCGCCAAGCCTTTCGAGAAGGGACGCTTTATCCGGTTTTCGGCCGCCGATACGCGTCTTTTCCCATTGCTGAAACTCGCGTTGAGCGACGGCGAACATCGACTGGATGTTTCCGATTCCAAGCGCTTCTCGAAACGCGTCTTCGCGCCTCTCGGTCATGAGGTAGATTTGGTTTCGAAGGTCTCGCAAGCTGGTGTTGACCGGGGTCGCGGATAGCATCAACACCTTGGTCTGCACTCCGCCCTTCAGTGCCTCGTCGAGCAGGCGGTTGTAGCGGCTACGCCTGACAAGGTTGCCGGCGTCGTCCCGCCGATCCCGACCTTCGTTGCGGAAGTTGTGGGATTCGTCGATGACGATCAGATCGAACGAACCCCAGTTGAATTGGGCGAGATCGATCGCTCCGGCCCATCCGTCGTAACGGCTGAGGTCCGTGTGCGCGCGCACCGCGTAGTTCAGACGGTCCTTCTCGAAGGGGTTGTTGCGTGACGCTGCCCAAGCGGTATAGCGGACCCAATTATCTTCGAGCCGCTTGGGACAGAGGACAAGGACCCGCTCGTTGCGCAATTCGAAGAACTTGATGACGGCCAGTGCCGTCCAGGTCTTTCCGAGGCCCACGCTGTCAGCGACGATACAGCCGTTGTGGCGTAGAAGACGGTTGATCGCGCTGGTCGCGCCGTCCCTTTGAAACGCATAGAGAGCTTTCCAAATCTCCGTATCGTGAAGATGGATGTCGAGGAGCAGGCCGTCTTGCTCGCCATGTCTCTCCAGCCAGCCTTCGAAGACATGGAAGAGTGTCTTGTAATAGACGAACTCAGGCGAATAAGGTCGGCCCAATCGGTCAAGCGCTGCAAGGACATCGGTCTTGGCGTCGCGAGTGAGGCCTTCATCGCGCCACAAGTCGTCGAACCAGTCGAGAAGTGCCGTGCGATCCTCTTCGCGGCGTACGTCCAGGTTGAGCTCGACATTGGGCGTAGCGCCGAAGCCGAGTCCCCGCAGAGTGAAGTTGGAACTGCCGGCGAGTGCCGCGGTCTTGTCAGCTTGTGCCACGTGATAGAGCTTGCCATGTAAGAAATTGGCGCGTTTGATCGTTCGAATCTCGACTTGTCGCCGGATCCAGGCGGCGCAGGCGCGGGCCAGCGGCTTCTGGGCGAGGACTTGTTTCAGCGCCATGTCGCCGTCTTCGTTCAGGTGGAAAGACTTGCCTTCGTTTCCGCCGGGGTCCGGCGCGCCAACGGCCGTCGGCTCGCCAAAGAGAAAGCGCATGCGTCCAGCGGTTTCCAGGGCATCGCGCATGGCTTCGTACGCGTAGATCGTGAAATAGGCCGAGACGAAAGACAGGTCTGCCCCGGGCTCGATGCTGTCGCGCAGGAAATCCGCTACGTTGCGTTCTTGGTTGTCGACAATGACGTCCGCGTCGGCAGATGATGGACTCCGCGTCATTGTCTAAGGAGACTGCTTTACCGCGCCATGGTTCTTGGCCGTGCGGGTCACGTTGCAGCCTCGGCGCGGGCTCCATTCCTTCTGGAACGATAGCGAGTCGGCAGTCGGCCAGCGTGACAGGACGGCTCGCGCACCGCTGTCGATTTCCAACATGCGGACATGCTGACTGCATCGACCTCGCGGGAGGTGTCCTCGGCTCGGGCGTTTGTGAAGTTTCGCGAAAACCGCTCGAATTTGCCGACGTTTTCTTCGCGAAAGGCGAATACCTCCATCAGCTGTTCCTCGACCGCGGAACGTTGGCGCGTGCCTCAGGTTGCGCGCACCGCTCCGGCTCGCTCTCGTTGAGCGGCATGCTGTCGGTCAGCATCTTCGCGCAGTCATCGGCGAACACCGTGCGCCCAACCCCTTCGGGAACGGGCCGAAGGTATCCCGAGGCGCGGCCTCGTAGGCGACCCGCCCGCTGCGGGCATCGTTCCCGGCAAAGAACATCGTCTTGCGGCGGACAACCGATAGCGCGAGGACATGATAGGCGAGCGCCCTTGCAGCGATTCCTGCCTCGTCGAGGCGCGCGAGATCTTACCAGTGCCCAGACAAACGCTCGCCGCGGCACCGCTCTTGGCGGCAGAAGACAACAGCGACGACAGAGTGGCGAGCGCCTTGCCGTCGCGGGGGCCCGAAGACCGAAACGGATCTCGATCAGGCGCACGCCTTGGCAAACGCGCATCAGATCGCCTGATCGCGCGAAACGAGACAACGCTGATCGACTGCCGCGAGATTGCCGAGGTGAAGCGGGCCAGCCGGACACGGCGGCGCAGCCAAGGCCGCAGCATGGTCGATAATGCGCTTGGGAAGTCCGCGCATAGTTCGCTCTCCAAGTCGATTTTCCAGAAATCTAATGGCAAAATTATCGCCCTACAACGAGGAAGAACCGGCGAGTCCCGGCTTCAACGGCCAGAGTCAGGCAATCATCGCGCCCATAGTGCCCACGGCAGGTTGCGTCACGAAGCCGGGAACTTACTTCAAGATCGACTTTGACTCGCGGGCGTCCTTGCCGCTTCTGTTCCGACAGCATCTGGATCTCGCCAAAAGTGTTCTCTGTGGATCATGGCCGTTTTCCGGGTTCGGTCCGATTATCCTGCCCGGGTTCGACCGTCGGAGGCATGGCTTCCGTCATCCAGGCCGTCCGCGAGACAGGCAGCCAATTCAGCGATATCCGCCATGTTGTGCTGCCGCGCTCCGACCGCGATGTGCGGGCTCAGAACCACGTTGCGGTATTGCTTGAGCGGCTCGTCCGGCGCGCCGGGCTCCTCGTAATGGACGTCGAGCCCCGCCCCGCCGAGCCTTCCTTCGTCGAGCGCGGCGATCAGCGCGCCGCGGTCGACGATCCGCGCGCGCGAAACGTTGACGAGCACGGCGCCCGGCTTCATGCGCGAGAAGGCGGCCGAATCGATCATGCCTTCGGTAGAGTCGTTCAAAGGCAGGTGAACGCTGACGAAATCCGCCCGCCCGAGCAGTTCCCCGAACGAGACGTATCGCGCGTTGAACGCCGCCTCGACCCCTTCCGGCGCGCGCGAACGCTGATGATAGAGGATGTCCATCCCCATGGCCGCCGCCCGCGCCGCCGCCTCGCGTCCCGTCTCGCCGAAACCCAGTATGCCGAGAGCGGCGCCCTGAAGGCTCTTGAGGCCCGTTATCCGCGCCCAGTTCGCCCCCGCGACATGGCGGCCGTCGAACGTTTTCGGCGCATACCCGAGCGACCGCAGCGTCGCGAAGTCGAGGGCGCCGTGGGTCTCCACCAGCTTGCGTCCGACCGCCATCATCAGAAGCAGCGCATGTTCGGCCACCGCGCCGTTCACCCTGCGCCGCAAGGTGCGCACCGCGACGCCGGCGGCTTCGCAGGCGGCCGCGTCGATGTTCCGCGCGTCGACGCCGAATTTCTGGACGAGCTTCAGTCCGGGCGCGAGATCTCCCGCCCCGATTCTGAGGCTCTCGGTCACGACCGCGCTCGCGCCGCGCAATGCCGCGCGCATTTCGGCCTCGTCGCGAACCATGACCACGCTGCAGGGATAGATGGACGCCGAGCGTCCGCGCACGGTATCGAACCAACCGTCCGGATCCGGCTCGTCGAACGACAGATAGTCCCGAAACGCATCGACCCGCGCCGGATCGACCGCAGGATCCAGAAGAACCTGAAGGGATCGCAGAATCTTGTCGTCCTCGACCGCTATAGTCGTCACTATCCTCTCCGTCGTCTTGCGCGCGTTTCGCCGCATGGAGTTTCGCCATGGCCCGCATACCCTTGATCGACCCCGACCGGCAACCCGAACTGGCGGGGTTCGCGCGCCGAGTGCGCAGCCGCCGCCGCGGCCGCGTCATCAACGTCTACCGAATGCTGCTTCATTCTCCGCCGCTGGCGGAGAGCTGGTTCGAGCACATCAATCGGGTGCGCTGGGATACCGCCATCGACGGAAAGCTGCGCGAGATCGTGATCGTGCGCCTCGCGCATATGGCGGGATCGGCCTACGTTCTGAGGCAGCATGTGCCGGAACTCGCGGGCGCGGAGGGCGTTCCGCCCGAAGCGTGCGCGGCGTTGCAAGACTGGAGAAGCTCGGAGCTGTTCGACGCGCGCGAGCGCGCCGCCCTCGCCTATGTCGACTCCGTGTTCCACGACATCGTCGTGCCCGACAAGGTTTTCGAACCGCTGCGCGCCTGCTTCGACGAGCGGCAGCTCGTGGAACTGACGGTCCTGATCGGCGCCTACGTCGCCCATACCCGCGTCCTGCAGGCGCTGGAAGTGGATCCTGAAGCCGCCGACTGAACGCGTCATTCGCGCGGCGGCGAACCTGGCGGAACGTTCTCGGGCCGTCGAACGCAACGGCCGCAGGCATCGCTTGCGTGCCGGACGAGATTCATCCGCCGCTCGAACCGGCTCGAAAGCCGCGCCCAAGTTTCCGGCGATATCCGGCGTTCTCCGAAGAGCTTGCGTCCGAAAGCGACGATCGCGGCTTCGGTTCCGTCGAGACCGTCGACGGACTTGCGTGCGCGGAGGACGGAGCAAGGCCGAGTTGCCGGACTTCGGCGAGCGCCTCGGACGGCAAGGCGGTGGACAACCGCTCGACGGGGCAGGTCAGCCGCAAAAGACTTCCGACGCCGATCGGGGGAAGCGCGAGACCGCCGACGGGAAGACAGGCGAGCTGAAGGTCAATTCGTGGTTCGGGCTGCGCGCGGATACCAAGCACGAAATCCCGGTAGTCTTCGACGTTGCCCGGGCGCCGCGGTCCGAGGTCAAGGAACTGGACGGGGACAGGCTGGAAACGCCGCTGCTGGCCGGGCGCTGCAAGGAATTCAGCGCGGATCGGGGACTCGGCGGCGGGTCGGCAAAAAATGGCGCAGCGCAAACGGCTCCGCTGGGGAAGGGGTTGATATAATCGTAATGATACATTATATCATTACGATCAGTTGTCAATGTCACGGAAGGACTACCCATGAGACCGGGAACCTTGGCGGCCGTCGCTGCGGTAATCCTTGCCTGCCATGGCGCAGGACTACTTCGAGGAGCGCCTCGCCAAGATGGAGCGGCGCATACGCTGTCTGGAAGAGCGAGTCGCGGCGCAGGACAGGGCGATCGTCGAGAAGCGCGACACCAGTTACGACGAAGCGGAAGGCGGCGACGGAAAGAACTCCGACGCCTTCGCCACCCTGCTTTCCGCCGAATTCTGAAAGGATACGACCATGCACGCAAAGACTACGGGAAAACTGCTGGCCTTGGCTATCGTCGGCTTCTGCGGCCCGGCGGCGGCCGACGGGATCGTCGCCACGATCAAGCCGTTGCACTCGCTGGTGAGTTTCGTCACAGCCGGCGTCGCGAAGCCTCATCTTCTGATTAAGGGCGCGGCTTCCCCCCACGGCTACGCCATGCGGCCCTCCGACGCCGAAGCGCTCGAAAACGCTCGCGTGATTTTCCGGATCGACGAGGATTTCGAAGCCACGCTGTCCGGCCCGATCCGGACGCTTGGCCGCGAAGCCCGAGTGGTGTCGTTGTTCCGCGCGCCGGGCATGGTCCTGAGATCTCTCCGCCTGAACGCCGCTTTCGAACACCACGACCACGCGCACCACGCCGAAGCGGACGAGGACCACGGTCACGGCCATGGCAAGCACGCCGAAGCGGACAAGGAGCACGGTCACGGCCATGGCAAGCACGCCGAAGCGGACGAGGAGCACGGCCACGGCCACGACAAGCATGCCGAAGCGGACAAGGAGCACGGCCACGGCCACGACAAGCATGCCGAAGCGGACGAGCACCACGACGAACGCCGCCAACACGCGGAGCACGACCTGCATGTCTGGCTCGATCCGGCGAACGCCCGGGCGATGGCGGAATCGATCGTCGAGACGATGTCCGCCGCCGATCCGGCGAACGCCTCGGTCTACGCGAAGAACGGACGGGAGCTCGCTTCCCGCCTGGACGCGCTGATCAAGGAAGTCGGCGAAACGCTGACGCCCGTTCGAGGCAAACCGTTCATCGTGTTTCACGATGCCTACCAATACTTCGAAAAACGCTTCGGCCTGACCGCCGCCGGGGCGATCGCGCTCGCTCCGGAACGTCTTCCGGGCGCGCAGCGCGTCGCCGAGATTCGCGAGAGATTGCGCGAAACCTCTGCGGCGTGCGTCTTCCGGGAACCGCAGTTTTCCTCTTCGCTCGTCGACGTCGTCGTCGAGGGGACGAACACCCGGACGGGCGTTCTCGATCCCCTCGGAGCGGCGATGGAAGACGGCCCCGAACTGTATTTCTCCCTCGTCCGCGCCATGGCCGCATCGATCCGGAAATGCTTGGGGTAACGGCGCGCAGCGCGCGCGGAGGCCGGAACGCGAAGGAGGCAGGGCGACCCGCTGCCTCCCGCGCCGCGGCCGCCTCGCGGGCGGCGCTTGGCAATGACCGCGCCGTTCTTGGATTCGGAGTTGATTAGGGGTTACATTATTTCATGTTATCCGTTACGGAGATCTCCACGGTGGACAATGCCGCCTTTCCTTCCAAAGAACACGATCACGCGCAGTGCATCGAGAACGCCCTGAACGCCGCGGAGCGAATCTGCCGCGAGGGCAATCTTCGTCTCACCGGAATCCGGAAACGGGTTCTGGAGATCGTTTGGGAACACCACGCGCCGATCGGCGCCTACCATATCCTCGAGCAGCTGAGCGAAGAGCGCGGCGCGGCCGCCCCGCCTACGGTCTATCGCGCGCTCAACTTCCTGTTGACGCATGGCCTCGTGCACAAGATCGAATCCCTCAACGCCTTCGTCGGTTGCCGCAAGCCCGACGGGGCGCATACCGCGCAGTTCCTGATCTGCATCGACTGCAGGCGCGTAGCCGAACTCGACGATCCCGAGGTCGCCACCCTCGTCTCCAGCAAGGCGTCGCGCGCAGGATTCAGCGTCTCGCGCCAAACGATCGAACTGCAGGGTTCCTGCAAAGATTGCGCCTCTCGTGGGTGACGAAAAGCGCCCTCTTCTGCGGGGAGCCGGCATCGTCGTCCGCAAGGGACGTCGGACCATTCTCGACGACGTCGACATCGCGGTCGAACCGGAACAAATTCTCACGCTCATCGGCCCCAACGGCTCCGGCAAAACGACGCTGATCCGCACGCTGCTGGGCCTCCAGCGGCCCGACAAGGGCAGGATCGATTCGGCGCCGGGTCTGCGCGTCGGCTACATGCCCCAACGTCTGAGGGTCGACCGCACGCTGCCGATCAGCGTGCGCCGCTTTCTCGAATTGAGCGGCGAACGGGATCCGGCCGCGCTCTCGAAGGCACTCGAGCAAGTTGGCGCGCCGGAAGTGATGGAACACGAGATCCGTCTCCTGTCCGGCGGAGAACTCCATCGCGTGCTGCTGGCCCGCGCCCTGCTGCGCAGGCCCGACCTGCTGGTGCTCGACGAACCGACCGCGAACGTCGACGTGCGCGGACAGACCGAAATCCACGAATTGATCCGTTCGGTCCGCGATTCCCGGAGATGCGGCGTTCTGATGGTTTCGCACGACCTTCACCTGGTCATGGCGGCGACCGACCGGGTCCTGTGCCTGAACGGACACGTCTGCTGTTCCGGAGTGCCCGAGGACGTTTCCCAGCACCCGGCCTATCTCGCCCTTCTGGGCGACAGGCCCGCCACGATCGCCGTCTATTCCCACAGCCACGACCATCGGCATGCCTGATTTCGTTCTGCGCGCCCTCGTCGCCGGGACCGGCGTCGCGATCGTCATGGGAGCGGCCGGCGTCTTCGTCGTGTGGCGCCGGATGGCCTATTTCGGAGACACGCTCGCCCACTCGGCGCTGCTCGGCGTCACGTTCGGACTGATAACGGGGATCGACATCAACATCGGCATCGTCGCAGTCTGCCTGGGAGTCGCCTTCGCCATGGTGCTGCTGCGCCACCAGCGGCACCTTGCGGAAGACACGCTGCTGGGCATCCTCGCGCATTCCTCGCTCGGCCTGGGACTTGTCGCAGTCTCGTTTCTGGCGACGCTGCGGGTCGATTTGATGGCCTATCTGTTCGGAGACATCCTGGCGACCTCGGCCACGGACATAATCTGGATCTACGGAGGCGGCGCGGCGGCCCTCGGCATCCTCGCCTGGCTATGGCGAGACCTCGTGGCGATCACGGTTCACGAGGACCTCGCGCGCGTCGAAGGCGTCGACGTGCCGCGAACCCAGACCGCTTTCATGCTTCTGTTCGCGCTCGTCATCGCGATGGCGATGAAAGTCGTCGGCATCATGATGGTCACCGCGCTGCTGATCATACCCGCGGCGACCGCCCGGCGTTTCGCGCGGACTCCCGAGCGGATGGCGTTGCTCGCGGCGTTGCTCGGCGTCTTGGGGGTGACGGCCGGCCTTCAGGCGTCTCTGATCTGGGACACGCCGTCCGGCCCTTCCATCGTCGTCGCCTCGGCGGCGATCTACGCGATTTCCATCGCCCTTCCCGCGAAGCTCACAGCCTGAAAAGCCGCATCGCGTTGGAGCGGCCGATCTTTTTGCGATCGGCCTCGCTGATCGGGCAAACGTCGAACCACTCGGCGGCATGGCTGACGTTCTCGAACGGCCAGTCCGCGGAAAACAGGATTCTGTCCGCGCCGACTTCGAGCATGGTGTTGATCAGAGCCTGGGTGCGGAAGTTTCCCGACGTCGTGATGTAGAAATTGTCCTGCAGATACTCCGCGAATCTCCGCTTCGCCGGATAGCCGGGCGGCGCGCCGGTCCACGCGTTCCGGTTGTCGCAGCGCCAAATGCTGAACGGCAACCCTTCCCCCATATGGCCGAGAACGATCTGCAGGTTCGGATGTTCGTCGAACACCCCGGACGCCATCAGACGCAATGCATGAACCGCGGTTTCCTGGCCGAACGCCCAGGTCGGGCCGAGCAGCCAGGGATGGCCGTCGTAGATCTGCGCCATGCTCGGCAACGGATTGCGCGGGTGCAGGTAGAACGGGACGTCCAGTTCGGCCATCAAGTTCCAGAACGGCCGGAACTGCGGCAAGTCGTAGTAGTAGGCGGTTTCAGGGTCGTCGATCTGCGAGAACCCGTTGACAAGCGCCCCCACGAAGCCGAGTTCCTTCACGCAGCGCTCCATCTCCGCGCAAGCCGTTTCCACGTCCTGCAGCGGCAACGCCGCGAAGCCGCGAAAACGGCCGGGATGCCGGCCCACCCATTCGGCCAGATTGTCGTTGGCCTTGCGAGCGACGTCTCCGGCCCTGCGGCGATCGGGAATCGCCTGCACCGCGGGCGCGTTGAGGGACAGAATCATGATTTCGATTCCATGCCTGTCCATTTCCTCGATGCGCCTGCCCTCGACATCGAGAACGCGGGCGGACAACTCCTCCCATGTGTATTCCGGCAAGTAGCCCGCCGAATCCATGAGCGTGTCCTCGATAGCGTAGTGTTCCTCGAGCGCAACCTTGCCTTGCATCTATCCCTCCCCCTGCTTCATCCCGAGCTGCCGAAGCCCGAAAAGGCGCCTGCCCGCGACGGCGTTTTCGGACGCTTCCTACCGCGCCGCCGCCTTGCCCGTTCCCTGAGTACGGGTGAATTTCTCGTTCAGATACGCGCCCGCCGCGACGGGCGGATAGGCGGACGCGCCGCAAGACGGAATGCAGTCGATCACCGCATCGTAGTTCGGGTTGTGGAAGAACACGATCGACTGGCGCCGATTGGTTTCGCCGGAAGGCGGGTTCGCGACGCGATGCAGCGTCGATACCCAACGATCATTGGTCCATCGCGCCATCATGTCGCCGAGATTGACGACGAACGTTTCCGGCAACGCGGGAACGTCGGTCCATTCGCCAGCCTCGTTCATCACTTGAAGGCCGCCCGGAACAGCTTCCGTCTTCAGGATCGTCAGGCTTCCGTAATCGCTGTGGGGGCCGGCGCGAAGCTGCCCGGCCCGGGGTCTGCAAGGAGGATAATTGCGCACTCGAAGCCGGCTGACATGGCGATCGATCCTGGAGTCGAACCAGGTTTCGGGCAAGTTCAGCGCAAGGGCGAATATGCGCATCAACATCGCCGCAAGCGCGCTCATCGCCCGGTAGTAGCCGGTGAAAGCCTCCCGCAAGCCCGACGGACGGTCGGGCCACAGATTGGGATGGAAATGGGTTCCGGCGGCGGCGCGGCGGCAATAGGGATCGTCCAGGTTCGCGTCGACCGGCCCGATCATGAAGGATTCGTTCAGATCGCCTTCCGGCGCCGCCCCCCGGCTTGCGGCCACGGCCTCGTTCTCCAGCGGAACGTATCCGCGCGTCACGTCGCGCGCCGGACGAGCGACGGCCATTTTCTCGTCGAGCGGCAGGTCGAAGAACGCGCGCGAGACGCGGTCGATCCGATCGACGAGTTCTTCGGGCACGCCGTGTCCCGAGATCACGAGAAAGCCGATGTCGCGGCACGCTTGCGCCACCTGCGCCGCGATATCCGCCTTGTCGGCTCCGGCGCGGAATCCCCCGATATCGATCACCGGAACGCCGGAGAGCCGCGCCGCCCGCGTCATTCCGCGGCGATCCGCTCCTCCAGCGCCCGTTCCTTCAACGCCTTCAGGATCTTCGGCGGGGACATCGGATGGTCGCGCAGCCGCACGCCGACCGCGTCGTAGATCGCGTTGGAGATCGCCGCCAGCGGCGGGATGATCGGCACCTCGCCGATCCCGCGAACGCCGTAGGGGTGATCCGGGTTGGGCGCCTCCACGATCTCCGTATTGATGAACGGCACGTCCGAGGCGACCGGAACGCGGTAGTCGAGAAAACCGGGGTTCTCCAGGACGCCGCGTTCGTTGTAGATGTACTCCTCGTTCAGCGCGAACCCGATTCCCTGCACCGCGCCGCCCTGGAACTGGCCTTCGATGAACTCCGGATAGACCGCCTTGCCGGCATCCTGAACGATCGTGTAGCGCAATACCTTGACGGCGCCGGTCTTGCGGTCGACCTCCACGTCGACGACGTGCGTCCCGAAGCCCGGCCCGCCCTGAGCGACGTTGATCTCCGCGTGGCCCGCGACGGAACCGCCGAACCAGGCGGCTTCGCGCACGATTTCCGCAACCGACATCGGTTCGAAATCGCCGACGTTGGCGCCGGCCGGACGCGCCTTGCCGTCCTCCCAGACGACCTGTTCGGGATCGACTTCCCACTTTCGGGCCGCGATTTCGCACATGCGAGCGATCGCGTTCCGCGAGGCCTTGACGGCGGCCATGCTGCCCGCCGCGGTGCCGCGGCTTCCCGCCGTCATGAAGTTGAAGCCGAGCGCGCTGGTGTCTCCCGACATCGTCCGCACCTTCTCGAACGGTATGCCAAGTTCCTCGGCAACGATCATGGCGAACGCCGCGCGCGAACCGCCGGTCACGTCGACCGTGCCGAAGATCAGCGTCGCCGTTCCGTCCTCGCCAATGTTCAACGTGGCGGAGGTCTCCGCGCCCAGCGTGAACCAGAAGCCCGACGCGACGCCCCGCCCCTGGTCGGGTCCCAGCTTTTCCCGCATGTGCGGATGCGCCTTCGCTTTCTCCAGGGTCTGGATGAAGCCGATCGGCCCCAGCTTGGGTCCGAAATGAGTCTGCGTCCCTTCCTTCGCGGCGTTCTTCAGACGAATGTCGACAGGATCCATGCCGAGTTCCTCGGCGAGCTCGTCGATCACGGTCTCGACGCCGAACGCCACCATCGGCGCGCCGGGCGCCCGATAAGCGGCGACTTTCGGCCTGTTGGTGGTCACGTCGTGGCCGACCACCAGGACGTTGTCGATGTCGTATCGGGTGAAGACGGTGATGGTGGCCAGCGGCAACGACGATCCCGCGTAGGCGCCGGACTGGTAGTTGAGTTCGGCCTGGGCCGCCGTGATGCGGCCGTCGCGGGTCGCGCCCATCTTGACCTTGACGTTCGTGCCCGAGGTCGGCCCCGTCGCGCGGAATACTTCGTCGCGGTCCATGACGATCCTGACCGGGCGCTTCGCCTTGCGCGACAACGCCACGGCCAGCGGCTCGAGATAGACGTTGTTCTTTCCTCCGAAGCCGCCGCCGATTTCCGTCGGAATCACCTTGACCTTCGACATGTCCATCTTCAGCAGCTTGGCGATCTGCGCCCGGAACACGAAATGCCCCTGCGTCGAGGTCCACACTTCGGCGTAGCCGCCTTCGGTATAGTTCGCGACGCAGGCCTGAGGCTCGATATACCCCTGATGGACCGGCTTGGTGCTGCATTCGCGCTCGACGATCACGTCGGCCTCGGCGAAGCCCTTCTCGACGTCGCCCAGCTTGCTTTCGAGGCGCGCCGCGACGTTCGACGGCCGGTCGGGCGCAGGGTCGACGCCGCGCGTGAACTGGTCCTCGTGGAGAACGGGAGCGTCCGGCTTCATCGCCTCGACGACGTCGATCACGTGCGGCAACACCTCGTACTCGACCTTGATCAGCTTCAACGCCCGGCGGGCGACCGCATCGCTCGCGGCGGCGACGGCGGCGACCGGATGGCCGTCGTAAAGCACGTTCTCGCGCGCCATCATGTTGCGGGTGACGTCGCGGAAATTGACCATGAGTTCGCCCGACGCGGCGTGCTCGACCTCCATGTCGGGAAAATCGTCGCGCGTGACGACCGCCTTCACGCCCGGCAGCCTTTCGGCTTCGGACGCGTCGATCGAAATCAAATTCGCGCGGGCGTGAGGGCTGCGCAGAACCTTGCCGAAGAGCTGCCCCGGCAGCTTGACGTCGGCGGCGAACCGCGCCCGTCCGGTGACCTTGTCGACCGCGTCGCCGCGCGCCGTCGGATTCGATCCGACGACCTTCAGCTTCTTTTCTTCGTAGGGGATCCTGGTGGCCCAGGGTGACGGCGCCCTTCCCATGACTCAGCTCCCTCGCAATTCTGCGGCGGCGTCCTGCACCGCCTCGACGACCTTGTGATAACCGGTGCACCTGCACAGGTTGCCGGCGAGCCAATAGCGAATTTCTTCCTCGGTCGGATCCGGATTCTCGTCGAGAAGCGCCTTCGACGCCACCAGCAATCCCGGAGTGCAGATTCCGCATTGCAGCGCGACACGTTCGATGAACTTCCGCTGCAGCGGATGAAGCTCCTCGCCTTCGGCCATCCCTTCGATGGTCTCGATCGACTTTCCGTCCGCCTCGACCCCGAGCACCAGGCAGGAGCAGACCATGACGCCGTCCACGACGACGGTGCAGGCGCCGCAATCGCCGGTGCCGCACCCTTCCTTGGTTCCCGTGAGATCCAGTTCGTCGCGCAGCACGTCCAGCAGGGTCTGGGTGGCGTCGCAGAGAAACTCCGCGCCGTCGCCGTTGACGGTGGTGGTAACGTGATGCTTCGTCATCGCGAATTCGCCCTTTCCAGCGCGCGCGCGGCGGCGCGGCGGGCAAGGACGCCCGCCACTTCCGTCCGGTATTCGATGGTTCCACGCTTGTCGTCGATGGGGTCGCAGGCGGCGCTCGCGGCGGCCGCCAGATTCTCCATCGCCGCCTCGTCGACCCGCGTGCCGATCAACGCCGCGGCGGCGTCTTCGACCACCAGCGCCCGCGGCGCGACGGCGCCGAGCGCCACCCGCGCGTCCGTGCAGACGCCGCCGCCGTCGAGAGTCAGGTTCACCGCCGCGCCGACGACGGCGATGTCCATTTCGGTGCGCGGGGTGAAGCGCAGATAGGCGTCGCCGGAATTGGGCGGGCGTTCGGGCAGTTCGAAGCAGACGACGATCTCGCCCGGAGCGAGGGACGTTTCGCCCGGTCCGGTCGCCACCTCCTCGACCGGGACGCGCCGCCGGCCGGCGGGGCCCGCGATTACGGCCGTCGCCCGCGCGGCGATGAGCGGCGGCACGCCGTCGGCGGCGGGCGAGGCGTTGCACAGATTGCCGCCCACGGTCGCCCGGCCCCTTATCTGCAGGGAGCCGATGAGGCCGACGCCGTCCATGATCCCGGGCCAGGCCGCATTGAACGCCGCGTGATCCATGAGTTCCTTGCCGGTCGCCGCCGCGCCGAAGCGCCAGCGTCCGCCGTCAAGGGAGATTTCGCGCAACTCCGCGACGTTCTTGATATCGACCAGAAGGTCGGGCTCGACGAGGTCGGAATGCATCTGGACGAGAACGTCGGTGCCGCCCGCGAGCACGCGCACGACACCGCTTCCATCCGCGACAAGGGCGACCGCGTCGTCCAGAGAAGCCGGCGCCTGGTATTTCATCGCTCTCCCCAGCAAGTGACGGACCCGTTGTAGCCCAAGACGAGCGGGCAGGCAAAACGGAGTTTTCGCCGAGGCGACGCATCGTTTCCACGACGGTTCGCGGATACGCAAGGCATCGCGCTCGAAATCGCGGCACGCCTCCCTGCGATTTGCGGATTTCCAAGGATTTTCGAGCGCCGAGGCTGGAGACTCCGAAAAAGATGCCGTAACGGTTGGCAGAAGCCGTATCTGCAACCTCAAGTCCTTGAGGGCGCGACCATCAGGAAACAGCTCCATCGGTTAGCGGGCATGCCGCCGGACGACGAACCGGAAACCGCGGGGCGCGTAGTTGCCGGACTGTCCACGCCGTCGCTTTCCAACCCTGCGACGGCCGCATCCGCGTCGACCTGCGCGCAGCGCCAAGTACCGGAAAACGGATGTCGCCGTGCAGCAGGCTCGCGTCTTCGGTCTGGCGGGCCTGGTCCTGCCCCACGAGTTCCGGCGTCTGCGCGTGCCGAGCCGCTGGCGGAAGACTGCACCCGACTACGAAACCGCAAGACCCCGGTCGGCCAGAACATCGGCGTGCCGCCATCCGTAGTTCAGGGTTAGGCACGCAACAAACTCGCTTAGAATTCCCAGCGCTTCAACGGTTTCTTCCGACCAGGCCGAAACGCAGTCAGGGGAGGTCGTATAGCAAGAGAGCGGCCAGCTTATCCCGAACTTCGGATACCGCTCCCGGCGGTGCCTGAACACCGAACCGAGCGCGGCGCGCCCGCCAATCCAGACTCCTGATCTGGTCCGCAAGGGCGACACCCGTGACAGCGCTCGAAGAAGGAAGCAAGACCTCGAAAGGATAGCCCTTTACCTTGGACGTTATGGGGCAAAACAGCGCCAAGCTTGTCTTTTCGTTGTAGTTTCGCGGACTCAAAACTAGGGCAGGACGGTGCCCAGCCTGCTCATGCCCGGCTTGAGGAGAGAACTCGAGCCATGTGTCCCCTGTCGGGGACGTACTCCGCAGTTACCATTGCTCGTTACCTTGAGCATCGCCGATGTCCTGCTCAGGATGAGCATTGTCCGCCGTAACTTGAGTCAGCATGTCCGCTAGATCGTAGGTCCGTTTCCGCATCACTATCCGGCCGCCTTGCACGTCTATCGCTACAGCGGAACCTTCCGAAACCCCGCATTGTTCGGCCACAGCCTTGGGAATGCGAACGGCCAAGCTGCCGCCCCATTTGCAGATATGAAGATTCATAAGAATACCCTCCGCCCATACTTATATCATAGTCTATTATATTTCCTCCGACAGGGGGTTCAAAGTGGAACGTCGCTGCCCGGCGCGATCTTGCAATCTTCGATGCATCCAGCCCCGGTAGCGGGTACAGGAGCTCCTCCCTGCCGTTCACTGTCTTGAGCGCCCGCTCTCTTGCGGAAAGGTCGAGCGCCCCGTCGCGCGAAGCCGGAGCGCAGGGCGACCTGCGCATGTCCAACGCCGGGTGGGATTTCCTTGTCGAAGACGCGGCCTCAGCGTCCGCGCCAGCGGAACGCCGTCGCGACGCGTTCGGTTGTCGAAACGATCCTGCAAGCCGCCATCCTCCGATAGCGAAGAACTCGATATCGCAGTCCAAGAAAGCGAACCGCCACGAAACACCGCGCTCAGACGATGTCTGCGCTCCGCTTCCTCCTGAAAACCGTCGTGGAGCGTGCGGAGCTGTCCCGATGCGCAACGGTTGCGGGAAAGCTGGTTCCAAGCTCGAGCCGACCTCCTCCCGGCAATTCCCGCACGGGGTCACGGCGGGGCCTGCCCGATCCGCCGACTCGAAATCCTGCGGCTGAGCGCAGCCATCGCAACCATGACCATCGCGCCTGCGAAAAACGGCCAGCTGATTCCCAGATTGGCGAAAACGACCCCGGCCAGCACCGGGCCGGCGATGCGCCCGGCGCCGGCCGACATCTGGCCCAAGCCCAGCAGCCGGCCGCGATTCTCCGGATCCGCATATTGCGACAGCAAGGCGTTCAGGGACGCCGCGTTCATGGACACGCCCAGAATCATCAGAAAGGCCGCCGCGTAGAGCTCGGGAACGCTCTGCGCCAGCGGCATCCAAAGAACCCCGGCGCCGAGGCAGAAAGCCCCCGCCGTCACCATCGCCCGCTCGCCGAACCGGCGCGCCAGAGGGCCGATCGCGAACCACTGGAAGGTTACGTGGCATAACCCCATCCATGCGTAAAAATAACCGTTCTGCCACGGCCCCCAGTTCCAGGCGCGTTCCGACCAGAGAACGACGATCACCTCGATTCCGGCGAAGACGAACGGCGTCATGAACAGGAGGGACAGGACAAGCCGGGTCTGCCGGTGACGAACGGGGCGGAGCCACGAGCCGCCGCCGATCCGCGCCTGCGTTTTTTGCTCCGGCGTGACCGTCTCCCGCACCAGAAGCGCCACCAGCAGAAACGCGGCGGCGGAGAACGCGGCCGCGGCCAGATAAGGCGCCGCGAAATCCGGATCTTCGGACCCTGCAAGCAGGCCGCCGATCGCCGGGCCGGCGACGAATCCCAACCCGGCGGCCCCGCTCAACCGGGCGATGCCGCGGGTGCGTTCCTCCGGGCGCGTCATGTCCGTCACGAGCGCCTGCGCGACGCCCATGTTCGCGGCCATGGCGCCGCCGAGAAACCGCACGGCGAACAGCATCCATAGCGTGCTTGCGAACGCCAGCAGAAGATACGCGCAGAACGTGCCGAATATGGTGATCATCAGCACGGGCTTACGGCCGACGCGGTCGCTCAGCCAGCCCCAGAACGGGCCGAACAGCGACTGCGCCAGCGTGAAGCTCGCGGCGACCAGCGTCACCGTCTCGGGCGACGCGCCGAAAGCCTGCGCGTACAGCGGCAGCAACGGCAGCACGATGCCGAAGCCGATCAGGTCGACGAAGACGGTCAGTATGAGCGGGTACACGACCGCCTCGCCTTCACTGGACGCGGACGTCCGGCAGCCCGCCTGCGGCACGCGGCAACGGCCGCATTTTCAACAGGATCGGCGCGCGGCGCGCGGTTTTTTCGGGACGCCTACCATCGAAAGGCAGGGATGGACGCCGTCGGCAGCACGCCCCATTCCTCCGCGAGCGACGCGAGCCTCTCCGGATCGGGAGCGTCGCCCGGTCCGGTCAGCTCGGCCGCATGAATCCCCCCGACCGCCAGAACCGGGTCGATTCCGGCGTTTCGCGCGCCGACGAGATCGGTCCGGAAGGAGTCGCCGATCGCCGCGATTCGGGACTTGTCGAGGCCGTCCAGAGACCGGAAACAGTATTCGTAGATTTCCGCGGCGGGCTTGCCGAGATAGCGCACCTTTCCGCCGAGCTCCTCGTACCGCTGCGCGAGAGCGCCCGCGCACGCGATCCGGCGGCCGCCGCGCACGACCTCCAGATCCGGGTTGGCGCAGATCATGGGCACCCGCGAGGACGCCCCGTCCGCAAGCAGCGACTCGTAATCCGCGACGGTCTCTCCGTCCTCCCAGGGTCCGGTGTTCACGATCAGGTCGACGCCTTCCAGGCTGCCCGTTTCCTCCCAGTCGAGGCGGTCGAACAGGCCGCGGTCGCGGTCCGGGCCTATATGGATGAAGCGATTCCCCAAACCGTCGTAGAACGAACCCCGCCGCTCGTCGAGATCGGCGAAGGCCGCCTCGCCGGACGAAAGAAGGCGGGCGCAATGGGCCTCCGGCATGCCCATGGCCATCATGGTCCCGGCGACCGCCGCGCTCCGCCGCGGCGCGTTGGTCAGCATGACGACCCGCTTGCCGGCGTCCCGGAGGCGGTCGAGAGCTTCCACGACCCCGGGGAAGAGCGTCACGCCGTCGTGCAGGACGCCCCAGACGTCGAGCACGAAGCCGTCGTAAAGATCCGCGATCCCCGCGACGCCGGAATAATGCGGAACCGGCGGGGTCACCGGGCGGCGGTCCCGGGAAGCCCTATCGCGTCGGAACCGGGCTGTCGCCGGAATAATCGTAGAAACCCTTGCCGGTCTTGCGTCCGAGCCATCCGGCCTCCACGTACTTCACCAGGAGCGGACAGGGCCGGTACTTGCTGTCGGAAAGCCCCTCGTAGAGCACGTGCATCACGGCCAGGCAGGTGTCGAGGCCGATGAAATCCGCCAGCTGGAGGGGCCCCATGGGGTGGTTGGCGCCGAGCCGCATCGCGGTGTCGATGTCGGCGACCGAGCCGACCCCCTCGTGCAGGGTGTAGACCGCCTCGTTGATCATCGGAAGCAGGATGCGGTTGACCATGAACGCGGGAAAGTCTTCGGAGATCACCGGCGTCTTGCCGAGGCGGTAGGTAAGCCCTTCGACGACCTTGTGCGTTTGCTTGTCCGTGGCGATGCCGGGAATCAGCTCGACGAGCTGCATGACCGGCACCGGATTCATGAAATGCATGCCCATGAATTTTTCGGGGCGATCCGTCGTCGCGCCCAGGCGCGTAATCGAAATCGACGAGGTGTTCGTAGCGATGATCGCGTCGCTCCGCAGGTTGGGCAGCATCGCCTTGTATATGGCCCGCTTCACCCCTTCGTCCTCCGTCGCGGCTTCGACGACGACGTCGCATCCGGAAAGATCGGCCAGGGAGGTCGAGCAGCGGATCCGCTCGAGGGCCGACCGTTTGCCGTCCGCCGTCATGCGCTCGCGCCGCACCTGACGATCCATGTTCTTCTCTATGCCGGCGAGAGCCCGGTCGAGCTGTTCCCGCCCGACGTCGGTCATGACGACGTCTATGCCGGTCGTCGCCGCCACGTGGGCGATTCCCGAGCCCATCTGGCCCGCGCCGATCACGCCGATCGTCTTGACGCTCATCGCCTCCGGCGTCGCGCCGGGATCCTTCACATCGGTCATTCCGTCTCTCCTGAAAACGCGCCGCGCGCCGCCGGGAACGGTTTCGCGGCCGGCGGAAAAGCTCAGCGCGGCGTAACGCCCTGCTTCTCCAGCTCCTCGTCGAGCGCGGGCAGCAGCTTGAACAGGTCGCCGACGATCCCGTAATCGGACACGGAAAAGATCGGCGCCTCCTCGTCCTTGTTGATGGCGACGATCACCTTGGAATCCTTCATGCCGGCCAGATGCTGGATCGCGCCGGAAATGCCCACCGCGACGTAGAGCTCGGGCGCCACGACCTTGCCGGTCTGTCCGACCTGGTAGTCGTTGGGCTTGAAACCGGCGTCGACGGCCGCGCGCGACGCCCCCACCGCGGCGCCGAGGCGGTCGGCCACCTTCTCGATCAGCGCGAAATTCTCTCCCGACTGCATTCCGCGCCCCCCGGAAACGATCACGCGCGCGGAGGTCAACTCGGGACGCTCCGATCTGGTCAACTCGCGTCCGACGAAACTGGACAGGCCCGGGTCGGCGGCGGCGTCGATCTTTTCGACCGGCGCGGCGCCGCCCTCGCCGGCCGCCGCGAAGGCCGTGCCGCGGACCGTGACGACCTTGACCGGATCCGCGGACCGGACCGTGGCCATCGCGTTGCCGGCGTAAATCGGACGCACGAAGGTGTCGTCGGAAACGATTTCGACCACGTCGGATACCTGCGCCACGTCGAGCAGCGCGGCGACCCTCGGCGCGACGTTCTTGCCGGTCGTGTTCGACGGAAACAGGACGTGGGTGTAGTCCGCGGCCAGCCGGACCACCAGCGGCGCCATCGCCTCGGCGAGCTGGTTTCCGTAGGCGTCGTCTTCGGCGTGAAGAACCTTCGTCACGCCGTCGATCGCGGACGCCGCGGACGCCGCGGCTCCGGAGCCGCTTCCCGCCACGAGCACGTGCACGTCGCCGGAGAGCTCGGACGCCGCCCGAACCGCGTTCAAGGTGATCGGAACGAGTTCCGAATTGTCGTGATCGGCAACGACCAGGACCGGCATCAGATTACCCCCGCCTCGTTTTTCAGCTTGTCGACCAGTTCCGCCACGCTCTCGACCTTCGTGCCGCCTTCGCGCTTCTGCGGCTCGGAGACCTCGATCGTCGTCAGCCGCGGCGCCGGATCGACGCCGAGCGCTTCGGGAGTCGTCTCCTCGATCGGCTTCTTCTTGGCCTTCATGATGTTGGGAAGGGAGGCGTATCTCGGTTCGTTGAGACGCAGATCCGTGGTCACGATCGCGGGAAGCGCGAGCGACACGGTCTCCAGGCCGCCGTCGACTTCGCGCGTCACGACCGCCCGTCCGTCGGCCAGTTCGAGACGCGACGCGAACGTGCCCTGGGACCAGCCCAGCAATCCGGCCAGCATCTGGCCGGTCTGGTTGGAGTCGTCGTCGATCGCCTGCTTGCCGAGGATAATCGCGTCCGGCGCCTCGTTTTCGACGATCCGCGCCAGCAACTTGGCGACGGCCAGCGGCTGCAGTTCCGCGTCGGTGGCGACGTGAACGCCCCGGTCCGCTCCCATGGCCAGAGCGGTGCGTATGGTTTCCTGGCATTGCCGCACGCCCATCGATACGGCGACCACCTCGGTCGCGACGCCGGCTTCGCGCAGCCGCACGGCCTCTTCGACGGCGATTTCGTCGAAAGGATTCATGGACATCTTGACGTTCGCGGTCTCGACGCCGCTTCCGTCCGCCTTGACGCGAATCTTGACGTTGTAATCGATGACGCGCTTGACGGCGACGAGGATCTTCATCGGCAGCCTCTTCCCCGGACGAAAAAACGGCCGGCGTTTCCGTCGGCGGCCCCGGCCCGTCCGCAACCTAATCCGCTCCCGCGCGGTGTCAAGACGCCGGCCGACGCGCGCCGCGGGACGTCCGCTTCCCTATTCGGACGAGAACAGAAACGCGAGGCCGATCAGGACGATCGCCGCGAATTGCACGGCGACGCGCAGGCGCATGAACCGGTTCGAGTTGCGGGCGTTGTAGCGCCCGCCCCTGACCATGGATACGATGCCGCAGGCCAGAGCGCCGAAAGTGGCGAGCACGGCCGCGACGACCAGAACCGGAAGGACTCCCGACATGGCGTCAATATGGACCGGCGGAGCGGGATCGGCAACGCCCGCGTTTCCGGGACGCGCCGCGTCTCGCCGCGTACGGCGGTTCGCCGCCGGGCTCCGCCGATGAGCTTTCTGGACCACATCGCGCGCTGCAACGCGCGCGACATGTCGAAATTCGTGCCGTTCGCCGCGGCCGGCGAGCGAGTCGGATACGTCCGGCGGGACAATGCGGAGCGGCTGGCCCGATTTCCCGAGACCTTTCGCGTCGCCTCCGCCGGCGTGACGCTGGCGCCGGAACTCGACGGATACGCCGTCCGCGCCGACGCGGTCGCCGCAGTCGTCCGGACGCTCGCGGAAGAAGGCGCGATCCCCGCCCTGCGCGACGAGCTCTATCCGGTCGGCGGAGGCCTCGGCGGTCCGCACGCCCTTGAAATCGATCGCGCCGCGGCGCCGTTTTTCGGCATCCGGGCCTACGGCGTCCACGTCAACGGGTTCACCCGGCGCGGCGGCGAGACGATGATGTGGATCGGCGTCCGGGCGGACGACCGGCCGGTCTGTCCGGGCCAGCTGGACAACATGGTCGCGGGCGGCCAGCCGGTCGGGCTGGGGCTATTGGAGAACGTGATCAAGGAAGCGGCCGAGGAGGCCGGCGTCCCCGAGGAGCTCGCCCGGCGCGCCGTTCCGGTCGGAGCCGTGTCCTATGCGATGGAAGACGCGCCGGGCCTCCGGCCGGACATGATGCTTTGCTGGGATCTCGAGCTTCCTCCGGACTTCGCGCCGGAGAACGCGGACGGCGAGATCGCCGAATTCCGGCTCCTGCCCGCGACCGAAGTGATGGAGATCGTCGACTCCGGGTTCGCGTTCAAGTTCAACTGCAACCTGGTCAACATCGATTTCTTCGTCCGGCGCGGCCTGCTCCAGCCGACGCACCCGGACTACGAGGAGATCGTGCTCGGCCTGCGGAGATAGCGCGGCCGGCGGTCTCAGAACCCCGCCATCGCGACGACCCGGTCCGGCGCGTGGCCCGCCTTCCGCAGGCTTCGAATCGTCACGTCCCGGTCGCGTTTCGAAAGGCGCCGTCCGGCCGCGTCGGTCAACAGCCGGTGATGGCGGTAGGCGGGAGGTTCGTAGCCCAGCACGCCCTGCAGCAGGCGGTGAACGTCGGTATGCAGCATCAAGTCTTCGCCGCGGGTCACCAGGGTGACGCCCTGCAGATGATCGTCGACGGTGACCGAGAGATGATAACTCGTGGGCACGTCCTTGCGGGCGAGGACGACGTCGCCGAAACGTTCGGGCCGCGCCGCGATCATGCCGCGCCCGACCTCCTCCCGGCGCAACGGCCCGGCGGCGGCGGAGGCGCGCGCGGCGTCGAGGCGCGTGACGCGCGGCGCGCCCGCCCTTCCCGGCGGCGGCCCGTTCCGGCACGTCCCGGGGTAGACCGGGCCGTCGGGGCCGTGCGGCGCGCGGCCGGAATTTTCGATCTCCTTCCTGATTTCGGAGCGCGTGCAGAAGCACGGATAGGTCAAGCCCCGCCGGTCGAGGCGGTCCAGGGCGCGGCGGTAATCCGCCATGCTCCCGGACTGGCGCCGCACCGGCGTCTCCCAGCCGAGGCCCAGCCACGCGAGATCCTCGAAGATCGCCTCCACGAACTCCTCCCGGCATCGGACGGGATCGATGTCTTCGATTCTCAGCAGAAAACTGCCGGCGGGGCCGCGGGCGCGATAGGCGGTCAGCGCGGAAAACGCGTGACCGAGGTGGAGGAGGCCCGTGGGACTCGGCGCGAACCGGGTTACCTCTCGTTTTGCCATGATCCCGATTTTATGGCATGGAACTCTCGTGACACGCGAAAATTTGACCGGCCGGCTCACGAAGCGGACCTTCGACGAGGCCGTCGCGCTTCTCGCGCGGCGCGACCCGGAATTGGGGGCCGTCGTCGAGCGCTTCGGGCGGCCCGCGTTGCGGCGGCGTCCGGGCGGATACGCGACGCTGGCCCTTCTCATTCTGGAGCAGCAGGTTTCGCTCGCGTCGGCGCGCGCGGCCTTCGAGCGCCTGTCGGCCGCGGTCGGCGAACTGACCCCGGAAAACGTCGGCGCGCTGCCGGACAAAACGTTCCGCGACGCCGGCATCAGCCGTCAGAAAACGAGCTACATCAGGCATCTCGGCGATTGCGTGACCGACGGATCGCTCCGCACCGGGCAACTGGCGCGGCTGGACGACGACGGGGTCCGGGACCGCCTCACCCGCGTGAAGGGCATCGGTCCGTGGACGGCCGACGTCTATCTGCTGACGTGCCTGATGCGGCCGGACGTATGGCCGGCGGACGACGTCGCGCTCCAGGCGGCCGCGCGCGAGGTGAAAGGGCTCGCCCTTCGGCCCGACGCGGACACCCTGACCGGAATCGGCCAGCAATGGCGTCCGTGGCGCAGCGTCGCCGCCCGCATTCTTTGGCACCACTACCTCAACACCGTCCGCCGAAAGATCGCCAAGACGCCGCCCGCCTGACGGGCGGAAACCGGCGCGGCGCCGATCCCCGAGACCATGACCGAAATCCTCTCCGGCCCCGAAATACAACCCGCATCCGGCGCTCCCGCGCGCCGGCTGATCGTCTTCCTCCATGGCTACGGCGCGGACGGCAACGACCTGATATCGCTCGGACGCTATTTCGCCGAGGCCGCGCCGGACGCGGCCTTCATCGCGCCCAACGCGCCCTTCCGCTGCGGCGGCTCGCCGTTCGGCTACCAGTGGTACGACGTCTGGATGCAGGACAGGGAGGCGCGGCTCGCCGCGATCCGCGCCGCCGCCGGGATGCTCGACGGCTTCATCACGGCCCAGCTCGAGCGGCGCGGCCTCGCGGAGCGGGATCTCGTGCTGATCGGCTTCTCGCAGGGCACCATGATGTCGCTGTTCGTCGCGCCGCGCCGCCGATCCGCGGTCGCCGGCATCGTGGGGTATTCCGGGCGCATGGAAGCGCCCGATCTGCTGCGCGCGGAGATCGCGTCGCGGCCGCCCGTGGTCCTGGTGCACGGCGATTCCGACGAGCTCCTCGCGGTCTCCGAGATGGAGGCCGCCGCGGCGGCGCTTCGCGACTGCGGCGTCGACGTCGAGACCCATGTCCGCCCCGGGCTCGGCCACGGCATCGACGAACGGGGGATCGAAATCGGACTGGAATTCGTCCGGCGCGCGATCGGCAGCTGACGGCCGCCGGGCCGCCGCCGCGAAGGTTGCTCCGATGTTCTCTGGGAGCTATCTTGCGGTTGCACGATCCGGGTAGCCGAACGATGTCGAACGATTGTCCAGCTTTGGTTCTCAACGCCGATTTCCGGCCGCTGAGCTATTTTCCGCTGTCGCTGTGGTGCTGGCAGGACGCCGTCAAGGCGGTATTCCTCGATCGGGTGAATATCGTCTCCGAGTACGAGCGCGAGATCAGGTCGCCCTCCTTCTCGATGCGCCTGCCCAGCGTCATCGCGCTGAAGCAGTACGTGCATCTGTCCCGGCGTCCGGCGTTCACGCGCTTCAACGTCTTCCTGCGCGACAGGTTCAGATGCCTCTATTGCGGCGACTCGCCGCCGACGTCCGATCTGACTTTCGATCACGTCGTCCCCAGATCGCGCGGCGGCCAGACCGTCTGGAACAACGTCGCCGCCGCCTGCTCGGACTGCAATCTCCGCAAGGGCGACAAGCTGCCGCAGGAATGCGGAATGATCCCGTCGCCGCCGCCGCGGGAGCCCACCAACCATCTGCTCCAGCGCAACGGCCGGTCGTTTCCTCCGAATTACCTGCACGAGAGCTGGCGCGACTTCCTTTACTGGGACAGCGAGCTCGAACAGGATTGAGGAGCGTGCGCCCGCCGAGGAGCGGCCGGCGCGCGCCTTCTTTGCCGTCGGCGTCTCCGTCGGCTAGACTGCACCCGTCATGGCGGCCATCCGGAAAGAGGCGCTGTACGGCGGCATCGTCGATGCGGGAGCCGCCGCGGTCGAGGCGTTCGATCTCGGAAGGCTCGACCGCAGCTTCTACGAGGATCCATATCCCGTCTTTCACGCGCTCCGCCGCCGCGCGCCCGTGAAGAGGCTGCCGGACGGCTCGCTGTTCCTGACGCGGCACGCCGATCTCGACGCGATCTACCACGATCCGATCCTGTTCTCTTCCGACAAGACGGTCGAGTTCCGCCGCACGATGGGCGAGACGCCCCTGTACGAGCATCACACGACGAGCCTCGTCTTCAACGATCCGCCGCGGCATACCCGCGTCCGCAAGCGCCTGTCTCCCGCCTTCACCCCGCGGGCGCTGCGGGCGCTGGAACCGCGGGTTCGCGCGGTCGTCGCGTCGTCTCTCGACGAACTCGCCGGCGAATTCGACCTGCTGCACGACTTCGCGATGAAGCTCCCGATCGAACTGATCGGCGACATGCTCGGCGTGCCGAGCGCCGACCGCCGCCGCCTGTCCCCGTGGGCGGTCGCCATTCTCAGCGGACTGGAAGCGGATCTCGGGGAGGAAGGCCGCGACGCCGGCAGCCGGGCGGTGGACGAATTCAAGGACTACCTGCGCTGGCTGATCGCCGAGCGCGAGCGCGCTCCCGGCGACGCGGGCGAAGTGCTGTCCAAGCTCGTCGGTCCCGACGAGGACGGCGAAACGCTGACGGAACTCGAACTCCTGCACAATTGCATCTTCCTGCTCAACGCCGGGCACGAAACCACCGCCAACACGATAACGAACGGCGTCGACGCGTTGCTGCGGTTTCCCGACCAGCTTGCGAGGTTGCGCGACGAGCCGGATCTGATCGGCACGGCCGTCGAGGAAATCCTGCGTTTCGAAAGTCCGGTCCAGCTCGGCAACCGGAAGCTGACGGCGGACGCCGAGGTGAACGGCGTGACGATCAAAAAGGAATCCTACGTATGGATGAGCATCGGCGCGGCCAACCGCGACCCCGAAATCTTCCCCGATCCCGACCGGCTGGACGTTTCGCGGAAGCCCAACAGGCATCTCGCCTTCGGATCGGGCATACACGCCTGCGCGGGAATGTCGCTGGGCCGCATGGAGGCGCGGATCGCGCTCGGCGCCTTCGTCCGGCGTTTCGCGCGCATCGAGAAGGCGGGCGAGGCCCTGCGCCATCCGCGGGCGCGGTTCCGCGGCTTCGTCCGCTATCCGGTTCGCGCAGCATGACCCGGGATCGCCGGAAAAGACCTGCGCCCGCCCGTCGCGGAGCGGACTGATGCGGGTTCTCGTCGTCCGCGCCCATCCTCTTGCCGACAGCCTCAACGGAACGCTGCACGGAACGATTCTCGAAGCCCTTCGGGAAGCGGGCCACGAGGCCGACGACCTCGACCTTTACGCGGACGGCTTCGATCCGGTGCTGACGGCCGAGGAACGGCAGGGTTATTTCGACGTCGAGGCCAACCGGGCGCGTTTCCGGGACTACGCCGAGCGCATCGAGGCCGCCAGGGGGCTGGTTTTCTGCTTTCCCACGTGGTGCCTCGGCCCTCCCGCCATTCTCAAGGGGTTTTTCGATCGCGTGATGGCGCCGGGCATCGCGTTCCGCATGAAGGACGACGGCGCTCTCGGCCCCAATCTGGAACATATCGGACGCGTCGCCTCGGTCGTGACCTACGGGCGGCGGCGCGCGGATTTCCTGTGGTTCGGAGACCCGTCGCGGCGGATGATGACGCGCTACATGAGCTGGTTCGTCGCCCCCGGGGCGAGAATTTCGTACTTGGGGCTCTACGGGTTGCAGAAACGGCAGGCGCCGTCCGTGACCAGGTTCATCGACAAGGTGCGCCGGGAGATGAGGCGGTTCTGAAACGCGCACCGGATCGTCCAGTCGCCAAGCGTGGCTGCGGGGCTCCGCCCATGACCCCGGCGGCGGCGGCAAACCGGAACTCTACGCTTGGTCAGGCGCGTCTGGAGATACCTGAGCGATTCCGAGTTGAACGGCCGGAACGGAATGAACGGCATGCTGAAAGCGCGACCAGTATGGTTTTCGACGATCTTTACGGCACGCGTGTCGGTAAAAGTATGCATTGTCGCATGAAACACCGATAAATCTTGAAATTGTTCGTCGCTCTCAAGTCGAAATACCGCCAATCCATGCTTTTCAAATTCAGTTCTTGGAATGCGTCCGGAACGGCTCTTGAAATTGCCATGACCAGATAACCAATTCGATACCTTTTTTGCTCTTCGAGAACGATCACTCTTGTCCTTGAACATATAGGCCGCTAACCATGTCCTTACCAATTCTCTCGACATGTCGAGCGCCGATCGCGCCAAGAGGCCGGGCCCATATTGGCCAAGCGTTGGAAACCAAGCCGACAACTTAGCCGGACCGGTGCATTCCCGCCGCGCTTGGTCGAACTGATCCAAGACCGCTTGAGCAGGAACCGCCCTTACGCGACGTCGGAAGTAAAAGTTGCGGGTCGGTAGGGCCATGAAACGAATGTCTTCCAAGAACAATCTCATCGGCGGCGCACGCGATCATGGTAGCAGCCGACATAGCGAGTTGCGCCAGATCTCACTCCATATCGGCAATCTCGGCTGTCCTTCTTCGTCGCTTCAACGAGCGTTCGACGAATTCGTCGTCAATATACGATGGGGATTTTTGGTCGCTGAGCGATAGGCATCGCGCCCTAGATCTTTCTCCCGCCAGCCGTCATAGACCTTCATCACTTCGTGAACGCCCGGACGAGCAAGTGCAGCCTTCAGCATCGCTTCGTATTCCTGCTCACGCTTGGAATCCGAACGCTTTTTGACCTTACGATTGCTCATGTCCTGTCTCCTTCAATCGCCCCGATGCTCGGAAGACGCCGCGTCCTGCGATCAAATCGCACCGCCCTTCCGCCGGAATTTCGCACGTATCCGGCTGCAAATTCGTATCGAAACGTCGCATGCTCCGTTCACGTCGACCATGCGCGCCTCTCCCCAAACCGTAAAGAAGCAAGGCTGGGCATTCGGATTCGCTTGGCGCGGAGCTGACGACTTCGCCGTGCGACGTAGGGCGGACGCGCCGCGGCGCGCTTCTACAAGTTGTACAAATTGTCCAGCAACAGCACATGTATCAACACCCCATGGCACCGTGAACCTCTCCTCGATCACCGCTACCTCGTCCCGGTCGTGCAACCCCTGTCGTCCAAGATATGCCATGCTCATCGCGGTCATGCGCCGTCCCATCGCCGTGCGTTCGAACCCATACGCTCCGCGCCGACGCAATACGATACCTGAACATGTTGACCGAGTACGCAAATTATGAAGCGTTTGGGTGCCATATGCGCCTGAGAAATCAGATCCGCTCGCTGAGCCAGATCGCGATGCGGGAACCGGTCTTGATCGCTGCCGACAGCGCTTCGTAGCCCGGCGCCTGTTCCGCTCCGTGATCGAGCGCCGTTTCCCGATGTTCGATCTCGTCGGCGCGATATTGCCTTATGGTCTCGCGAAGCTCGGATTCGTCGTCGCCGAGTCGCGCCGCCTGATCCGCGTAATGCGCGTCGATCACCTCCTCGACGGCCGCAGTGCACGCCATGGCGGCGCGTTCGCCCATCAGGGCGGTCGCGGCGCCCAACGCGTATCCCGCGACATGCCAGATCGGCAACAGAGCGGTCGGTCGCACGCGCCGAGCGCCGATCAATTCGTCGAATTTCGCGAGATGTTCGCGCTCCTTGGCGGTCATGTCGCGGATCGCGTCGCCGGACGGCGACTTGCCGAGAATCGCGAGCTGACCCTCGCAGATTCGCACGGCGCCGTACTCTCCCGCATGATCGACCCGCACGAACCTCTCGATCATCTCTTCCGCCGGCACGTCCCCCGGCAGTATCCCGTGGCGCGTGTCTTTCTTGTCGGTCATCGAAACGCCGCCGTCTGCCGCCACCCGGCGACGCCGCAGGTCGCGGCCAGCGCAAGCGAGGCGACAGCGTTCCAGCCGGCGATCGAGACGCCGAACAGGGACCATGGTATCTCGTCGCAGCGTATCACGGGAGCGGCCGCAAGCAGCTTTCGCAACTCCTCGACGCTGCCGGCCGCGCCGAGCGCCGACGACCCCGAACAGGAAGAGGGCCCCGCAATCCAGCGCTGTTCCACGCCGACGTGATACAGGGCGACGACGACGCCCGCCGCGAAGCAGAGAACGGCGAGCCACGTCAGCACGGCGCGCTCGCGCGGCGACCGGAACCACAGAAGCGCCGCCGTTCCGATCACGATCGCAATCCCGTAGGGCAATCGCTGCCAGATGCAAAGATCGCAGGGATGCAGACCTCCCAGATACTGCGCGCCGAGCGCGACCGCGAGCGCCCCGGCGGACGCCGCCATCGCCCACAGCGGCGCGGCGCTATCGGCAACAATCTTCATGCTGCGATCCTGACGAGCACGAAACCGCCGATCAGCAGAACGCAAAAGATCGTGAACATCAACCCCAAGCGCCGCTCGATGAAACTGCGGACGGGAGGACCGATCCAGTAAAGCAGCGCCGCCACCAGAAAGAATCTTGTCCCGCGCGCGAGCGCCGACGCCACGGTGAAGGTCGCGAGATCGAGCTGCGCAGCGCCGCTGGCAATAGTGATCACCTTGTACGGAAAGGGCGTAACGCCCGCCGCGAAGACGATCCAGGCGCCGTATTCGTTGTAGCGAAGCGTGAACTCGGCGAACCGGTCGGCGTAACCGTACAGCTCGAGAATCGGCCGCCCGGCGGTCTCGAAAAGGGTCAGGCCGACGGCGTAGCCGGCCAGTCCTCCGAGCACCGAGGCGACGGTGCAGACGGCGGCGAACCGCCAGGCGCCGCCGCGCGCGGCGAGCACCATCGGAATCAGCATGACGTCGGGCGGAACGGGAAATACCGAACTCTCGACAAATGCGACCGCCGCGAGAAACCACACCGCATCGCGACGGGCGGCGAGTCGCATCGTCCGGTCGTAGAGGCTGCGAAGCATGGATGTCCTCGTCGGGCAGGCGCGCAGGATTTAACAGGCGCCATCGCGCCGGACAAGGAACCCGACCGGACGAAGGCGACGAACCTGCCGGATCCGCGGCGTTTCCCGAGCGCCCGATCTCCACTACATTGCCTTCATGGACGCAGCCGTTTTTCCCGACAGCCTCGCCGCCGCCGCGCGACGCCTCGCGCCTGTCCTGCGCGAACGAGCGCGAAATACCGAACGCGACCGCCGCCTGCCCGTCGAAAACGTCGCCGATCTGAGATCCGCCGGATTGTTTCGCGTCCTGCAGCCCGAGCGTTGCGGCGGCCGGCAACTGGACTTTCACGTCCATCTGGACGTGGTCGAGGAAATCGGCAAGGGCTGCGCCTCGACCGCCTGGTGCCTCGGCGTGCTGCAAATCCACTCGTGGCTGGTAGGCCTGCTCGCTCGCGAGGCGCAGGACGAGATATACCTCGATAATCCCGACGCGCTCGTCGCGGCGGTCCTCAATCCTCGCGGCGCCGCGCGGAGAGAAAGCGACGGCTACAGGCTGGAAGGCTTCTGGCCGTTCGCTTCCGGTTGCGAGAGGTCCGACTGGCTGATACTCGGCGCGCGGGTGCTCGACGACGATGGGGGAGTCGAGGACGAGGCCTGTTTCGCGGTGCCTGTCGCGGACGCCGCCATCAAGGACGATTGGCACGCGGCGGGTCTGCGCGGAACGGGAAGTTGCAGCGTGACCGGCAAGGACATCTTCGTGCCCGAACACCGCCATATCTCGTTTCGCAGGGCGCGCAAGGGCAGCACCCCGGGCGGCGAAATCCATACAGGCACATTGTACCGCGCGCCGCTGGCGCCGCCGCTGGCGCTGGCGCTCTGCGGCCCGGCGCTCGGGTTGGCCGAAGGCGCAATCCGAGACTTCATCGACTTCGTGCCCGGCCGGACCGATCCGCACCTGCGCGCCGCGCCGCAGATCGAGGATCCGCTGACCCACCGGATCGTGGCCGACGCCCGCGCCGGCGTCGACGCGGCGCGGACGCTGCTTCACCGAACGGCCGACGACATTCACGAAGCCGCCGAACGCAACGGCCGCATGCGCAGGATGGTTCGCGCCCGCATTCGCATGGACTGCGCCTACGCGGTGAAGCTGTGCATGGAGGCGGTGGAGAGCGTATTCCTCGCCTGCGGCGGCGCCGGCCTGTCTGAGGCGAACCCGGTGCAGCGCGCGTGGCGCGACGTTTACGCCATCAACCAGCACGCAACCCTGCAGTTTCGAACCAACTCCCTGATCTACGGGCGGACCCTGTTGGGTCTGGAACCCGGAACGGACATTCTGTAGGAGAGCCGCCCAAACCCAAGGGACGGCAGGCGCCGGGCGGAAACAAGCTCGAGCGCGGAGAGATCAGGCGCGCGAACGTTCCGGCGGCGCTTCGGCGAAGTGCGCAAGAATGTCCGCCAGGCTGACGGCCTCTATTCCGGCTGAATACGGGAAACTCGCGTCGCCGGCATGGACAACGAACCTTCGGGCCGGTTTCAGGTCCTCGCAGGCGCTGTGAAAGCCTTTCGACACCGATGGCGCGCTGCTGCGCTTGATTTCGAGGGCCCAAAGCGCGCCGGTGCCAAGATCGACAACGAGATCGATTTCCGCTCCGCCGGCCGTGCGGTAGTAACCGCAAACTGCCCGTCCAGGCAGAACGCCGAAGATATTCTCGATCACGAACCCCTCCCAGCTGCCGCCGACGACGGGATGGCCCAGAAGATCGTTGGGCGTTTCAATGCCGAGAAGAGCGTGGCAAACGCCGCTGTCCCTCACATAGGTCTTCGGCGCCTTGACCAGACGCCTTCCCAGATTGCCGGTCCATGGCTGAAGCCGGCGCACCAACAGGAGATCGACCATCACGTCCAGGTAACGGCCGATGGTGACGCCGTTCATGTCCAGACCTCTGGCGAATGCGGAAGCGTTGAAGACCTGTCCCTGGTTATGGGCCAGCATCGTCCAGAAACGTCGCAGCGTTTCCGCGGGTATGCGCGGCCCGAGCTGCGGAACGTCTCGCTCCAGATACGTGCGGATGAAATCGACCCGCCAGTCCAGACTGTCGGCGTCGCTGCCAGCAAGGTAACTTTCCGGAAGGCCGCCCCGATGCCAGAGGCCTCGCGTCTCCCCCGTTTCCGTCAGATCGAATGGATGGAGTTCGGTATAGGCTGCGCGCCCGGCGAGGGTTTCGCCGGATTGCCTCAACAGCTCGATGGACGCAGAGCCCAGAAGCAGGAACTGTCCCGATTTCCGGCCGGACCGCCTGCGCTCGTCGATAATGCCTCGAAGCGGCGCGAAGAGACCGGGCATGCGCTGCACTTCGTCCAAAACGACCAGCTTGTCGGCGTTGAACGCGCAAAACTGTTCGATATCGGCTATTTTCGCCAGATCGCGGGGACGTTCCAGATCAAGATAGACCGCGTCCCGCTCGCGCGCGATTTCCAACGCGAGGGTGGTCTTTCCCACCTGCCGCGGTCCCGTGAGGACGACAGCCGGCATCCTGTTCAGCAACCGGCCTATCCCGGACTTCAGTTTTCGTTCGATCATCTATGCAAATTTAACATCAAATTTCGAATTTGCATAGATGCGAAGTCGTCCCCCCGGAAGCGGAGGAGGCAGCGCGGGTCGCGGCTTCCGCAACGCCGGAGAACCGCCGTTCGGGCCCTTGCTTCCGCAGTTTCCGAAACCGGCAGCGGCGCTCCGGCCTCCAGCGAGTTCTCGATCTGGACCCGCGTGCGCCGTTCGTAACGTCGTGAGATGCGGGCAGTTTTCGGGAGTGCGGAAATTCTTGTGCTCGGGCACGGTACTGCGAATTCTCCGCGCCGAGGTCGCGATTTTCACGGATTCCACCCCAAGGCACCGGGCCGGCGAGTACGGTCGCATCGTCCGCCTGGAAACGCATGACGGGCGGATCTTCACCCCTTGGGGCAGCCCCTCCTGGAAGCGCAGCCCGCCGTTCCGCCGCGAATCTACAGCCGATTCGACAACGCTTGCCGCATGGGGAAACACCATGTCCGCGGCGCGAACGCGCCTGCGGCTCGGCCTCGTGACGGCGGTGGCGCTCGGCTGCCTGCGGGCAGAGCGTCAGGGCGGCCGCCGGTCGGTCCGGTTCGCGACACGGGATGACCGCTGCGGTCGTCCGACCGCCTCCTCCGCAACCGGGCGCCCGCATCGCGGAACGGCTCGCTCCGGGTTTGCGGCGCAGCGCCGCGGCAACCGGGCTTTTCGTTCTGAAGACTGAGCGTCCGCGAGGCCCTTGCGGACCTGTCGGCGGGCAAGCGGAGCGAACTACAGGGTGTTGGCCGCGCGCGAGCCGACAGGCACGCGCGCAAAGCCTCCGGGAAGTTGAAAGGGCGCGGACGGTGCATTATTGATCTTCTGTGGGTGACGGTGCCAAGACCTGAGCGGAAACGAGAGGCGGCGCAAGATCGCACGCGGGAATGAAGGAGGACGAAACGTAGCGGGTCGAGAAGTCCGACGAGGACCGGCGTTTCGCCGGTCTTGCCCTGTGGTCGTCGGGCCATGCCGTCACGCCGACCACGGAGTGGCTGCGGCGCGGTGCCGTCAGGCAGGCCATCCACGGAGTTGATTAGGGCGGGTATCGCAAAGAATGCGCGACAAGAACACGAACCGGAGGAGACGAGGGACTGGCTCCCTGTAATGTCAGTGACCGGGTTGACCGTCGCTGTCCTGGTTCTGGGATGGACGGTCACCGTTCTGGCCGCGCGGAATAAGCAAGAGCGCGATCCGGGACGACAGTCGCGCCAAGAACGCTTGGCCCAGGACGGTTCGGCGACGGCGAAAGAGACTGACCGGCTCCCCTCGGTGCATCCGATAGGTTTCCGCCACCCCAGAAGGGCGTTCAGAGACGCCTTCATGAACGGAGATACGCAATCCGCCATCTCGATACTGCCGGAACTACGGCAAACGTTGGGTCCCGAGAACGAGGAATACCTGCTGTCCGCTGGAGCGCTGGCCGCGGTCGGCGCGCGGATCGATATTCAGCCCCTTCTCAATGCCGTCGACTCGGACGGGATCTCCGACGAAACCGTGCTCCGGACCATTATCGAAAGCGTTGTCCAGTACTACGTATCTACAGACCAGGAACGGGAAGGACTTGATAGGACGAAGGGAGTTCTTGAGCGGCATGTTCATGACGCGTCTCGGTCAAAGGAGTTTCGCGCCGCCATAGCCAACCAACTACAGATGCTGTATTTGGGCGTAGAAGAGACGGGCGACGCGCTAGGCGCATAAACTTGGCGATAGAGCTTTCCCCGGAGAACCCGAGCTACTACTTCAATCTATCGACGATCTACGAGAAGCGCGTGGACCTGGAGAAAGCCGTCGAAGCTATTGAGCGTTGCATGGAGATGGCGGCGGATGCCCCCGATCATCTAATCCAAGCGTGGGACTTGTACCGCAAAATAGGAAACGAGGAGAAGGCGATGCGAAATCGGCTGGATGCAGTTGGCTATCGGCCTCGACCTTGAGTGTCCATTGCTTTACGCACGCGTAGAGATCGGGAAAAGCGCATGGACGCTACGTTGAAGCATTCCGCTTCCGTGCTGAACGAAATGCTTATCGGGCATAAGACCCCGCTCAAGTATGAGCATCCGTTCGTCGGCTTTTTTGTGGAGATGAAGCGGGATAAAATGATCGATCTGGCCAAGCTCCCGTTGGCGCCGGCGAAGTTGAATTCGAAGAATGGGGCGTATTTTCGGATATGCAGCTCGTAGCCCCTCCACGCTCCAGGAACAGGATCGCCAAAGAGCGGATCCTTGAGGCGTATAGGGACATTGCCGAATTGGATGACGAAATGAAGGCGGACGGCTTGCCGCCAAGCACCGCCGCGATGAAGGACGAAGCTCGCAGGATTGTGGTTGCATTGGCGGGACCGGAGGCCGTGCCGACGGTGTACGGGACGCAGGATGGCGATATAGCCATTCAGTTCGACTCCGAGGAGTCGGCCGTGGTCATCGAGCTAAGCCGAGTCGGCGGAGGGGCGGCGTGCTTTTCGCGCGTCGGAGGGAAAAACCGACGAGCTCGTTACGACGATTCCAGGGACTTGCCGGACGACTTTGTTCGATCCCAGTTGCGCGAACTGTGCCGCGAGTCCTGAGATGGCGGCGCCGTAGAAAACGATCCGAGATGACGAAATGCTCGGCAGGAGCGTGTTCAGCAACAGTGCCGCGAGGCGCGCGCGCAGAGGCACTATCGTTCGAGATGTCTTTCTCGCGCGTCTGGAGGACGATTGCGTTTCCGTGGACCGCATGGACTATGCGCCTGTCGAAACGATGGCCTCGCTGGCGGACGCTCGGGGAGAAGGGAGGGGGGCTAAGTTTTATGGTTGAGCCACGCTCATTGCCGGTGCCGCGCGGTCGGGGGACGCGGAATGTCGAAGGACCGTCGAAGCCTCGCCGCTGCCGAAGAACCCGTACCATGCGAACATCGTCCTGACCATTCTCGGCGCCGAGGTGGAAAGGCGAGACATCCAAAAACAGCACGCGCTTGCGTTGGCCAAGCGTGCGAAGTGGCTCCCGCGGCCTCACTCAACTGCGTAGGCCGCGGTCGCGGCCAATTTGTTCGTGTCCGACATAAAATGAGCGACTATTCTGTGCCTGATTCGGCGATTCCGGGTTGCAAAAATTCTCTGGACGTGGCGGAGAAGCGGTCAGATAGCCGCGATATCAGGCATTCTTCGCTGGATCAGGGCCATGGGAACGACCGTGCAAGCAAAATTCCAGCTTGGACAGTTGCGCATACGTCAAGCTCGATGCCAAGTCGCGGGGGGTGCAAGTCCGATATTGCCGAACCGGCACGGCTAATTCGTTCCCCCTAATCAACTCCGATGGCGCTCGGCTGCCTGCGGGCAGAACGTCAGGGCGGTCGCCGGTCGGGTCGCGACACGGGATGACCGTTGCGGTCGTCCGACCGCCTCCTCCACAACCGCAACCCGGCGCCCGCGTCACGGTCCGGCTCGCCCAGGGTTTGCGGCGCCGCGGCAACCGGGCTTTTCGTTCTGAAGACCGAGCGTCCGCGCGGCCCTTGCGGACCTGTCGGCGGGCGGAACGATCCGCAGGGCGGCGGGCGGACAAGAAATGACGCAGCGCAAACGGCCCGTTCGGCGCGCCGCTTGACTGCAAGGCGCGATCTAACGTAAATGCGGCCGTCGGGCGGGCGTGGCGGAATCGGTAGACGCGCCAGACTCAAAATCTGGTTTCCTTATGGAAGTGGGAGTTCGAGTCTCCCCGCCCGCACCAATCCCGCCCCGCGGAATGCGCGGGAACCGCGCGCCGCTCGTGAAATCCCGACCGTTTCAGGCTATAGGTTCGCTATCCGGTCGGCGGTGCCCCCGCGCAAAGAGTCTTCCGCAAGGCAAGCACATGGACTTCGACGCCTACGAACTCGATGCCGCCATCTACGACGAGATGTTCCAGCCTGACGGCGAGGCGCGCGAACACAGCGGACGCCTTCACGATGCGCTGCGCCGGTTATCGAACGACGAACTCAACGGCATCCAGGAAAGAGTCACCCGCGCCTTCGCGAACGAGGGAATTTCCTTCACCGTCTACGGCGAGAGCGAAGCCGAGGAACGCATCATTCCCGTCGATTGCCTGCCCAGGATCATCCCGGGGTCGGAATGGAAGCAACTGGAGGCGGGACTGGCTCAAAGGCTCGACGCGCTGAACCGCTTCCTGGACGACATCTACGGCGCCGGACGAATCGTCTCCGACGGCGTCGTTCCGGGCGACATCGTTTACGGATGTCCGCAGTACCGCGTCCAGATGCGAAGCGTCGAGGTGCCGGACGGATGCTGGGTCGCGATATGCGGCACGGATCTCGTGCGCACCAACGACGGTTTTCTGGTGCTCGAAGACAATCTGCGCGTGCCTTCCGGCGTGTCGTACATGATCGCCAACCGAATGGCGGTCAAGGCCAGCCTGCGCCGCCTTTACCGAAGCTGCCGGGTGCGAGGGGTCGAACACTACGGAAGGCTTCTGAGGGAGACCCTGCGCGAACTCGCTCCCGACGGCCGAACCGAGCCCGTCATCGCGCTGCTAACTCCCGGGGTCTACAATTCCGCATTCTACGAGCATGTGTTCCTGGCGCGGGAGATCGGCGCCGCGCTCGTCGAAGGCCGCGATCTTCTGGTCAAGGACGGTTTCGTCTACATGCGAACCACGACGGGGCTGCGGCGCGTCGACGTGATCTATCGCCGCGTGGACGACGACTTCCTGGATCCGCTCGTCTTCCGTCCGGATTCCCTGCTCGGCGTGCCCGGACTGCTGCGCGTCTGCGAACTCGGGAACGTCGCGCTGGCGAATGCGCCGGGAACCGGCGTCGCCGACGACAAGGGCGTCTATGCTTTCGTGCCCGACATGATCCGGTACTATCTGGGAGAGGAGCCGCTTCTCGACAACGTGGAGACCCGGTTGTGCCGTCGGCCGGAGGATCTCGAATACACTCTGGACAACCTCGACAAGCTGGTGGTGAAACGCGTGGGCGGCTCGGGGGGCTACGGCATGCTGGTCGGACCGCATGCCGCGCCCGCTGAACGAAACGCCTATGCGGCGGAGATCCGGGCCGATCCGTCCGACTTCATCGCCCAGCCGGTGCTCGGCCTTTCCCGGGCGCCTTGCCTGATCGAGGGACGTTTCGAGCCGCGCCACGTGGATCTCCGCCCGTTCGTGCTGCGCGGACGAGAGACCCGGCTCGTGCCGGGCGCGTTCTGCCGGGTCGCGCTGCAACGCGGCAGCCTGATCGTGAACTCGAGTCAGGGCGGCGGCGGCAAGGACGTCTGGGTGCTCGAGGACTGAATGCTTTCCCGCAACGCAGAAGGCCTCTATTGGATGGGTCGCTATCTTGAGCGGGCCGAGCATGTCTGCCGCCTGCTGCGACTGCAGGTGGAAGCCTTGGTGGACCGTCCGCTGCGGGAAATTCACTTCGGATGGAGCCGAATCTACGGCAATCTGAACCGGCAACCGCCGGTCGGCGATCTCGATTTCCACGGAGACGACGAATACACGCTCGCCGACTCCTATACGCTGGCCGACAACCTCACTTTCGATCGGATGAACCCCGACGCCGTGCTGAGCTGTTTCTCCATGGGCAGGGAAAACGCCCGGCAGATGCGGCACTGCATCAGCAGGGAGATGTGGACCAGTCTGAACCTCTCGTATCTGCGAATCCGCGACCTTGCCATCCAGGACATCTGGAAGGCGTCTCCCGAGAACTTCTATGCGGAAACGGCGCGGGACATAGACACCTTCATGGGCGTCGCGGAGACCACGATGTACCGCGACGAGGGGTGGCATTTCATGCAGCTTGGGCGAGCCATCGAGCGCGCCCAGCTTCTGAGCGCGCTGTTGCTCGCCCAGCTTGCCGCCGCGCGCGACGAATCCCTCGATTCCGACTGGACGGATCTTCTTCGAGCCTATCAGGCTTTCGACGCCTACAGCGGCCGCTACGGCGTCGAGATCCGGCCGCACAGAATTCTGGATCTGCTCGTCACCGATCGCCTGCTGCCCCGTTCGCTATGCCGTTCGCTCGATACGGCCGCCGAAACGCTGGACGCCATGGCTCCGGACCCGGTGCCAAGAACCGGCGACGCGGCGAGACGGCTTGCGGGGCGGCTCCGCGCGTTGGTCCGCTTCGAGTGGCCCGACCGGAACGACAGGGAAGCGCTCCTTCCGCAGTTCCTGGAGCATTGCCGGACTTTCCACGATCTCGTGACCTCGGCTTATTTCGACTACGCTGCCGAAGAAGCTCCGCGGCTCTGAACGAGGCGAGCCTCTTCGGACAGGCTTGCGCTCCCGGCCTTTCCCGTCCTCGAACGCATCCTCGCCGCACGGCGCGAACTCATGGCGCATCCGGCGACAGAACGGTTTGACGCAGAAGCGGCCCGGCGCCCGAAATCCGTGCGCGACTGCATCGTCGGAAGCTTCCGAAGGCGGGAAAACATGCCGCGGCCAGCCGTCAAGAAGCTTCTTCCGCGTTTCGGCCCGCGGTTTGTCGCGCCGGCCGCCCGTTCTCCGCAGCGGAGCGGCAGGCGGGCTACAGGCAAAATCTTTCCGACCAGCGTCGCCGACCTCCCGCGAACGATGCGGACGGCCAGACGCTGCAACCGTCGCGGCCAGGCGGCACCTTGCCGGCAGGGGCGCAGCCAGCCTTGCCGGAAAATCGGCGACCCAAACTGGAAGAAGCCGCCATCGCCGCGACGTTCCGGCGACGGCAGCGGGATGGACGCCTCCGCCCGGCACGAACCGCCGTACGGTCGTTCGACGGAAAGCGGCCGAGCGGCGGAAAACGCGCCTCTCCCGCGTGATTCCTTCGCGACGTTCGCGCCACCAACGGAAACGCAAAAGATGAGAGCGACTTTTCTTGCCTGCGGCATCGCCCTGACGTTGGCCGCGCCCGCCGCGGCAACCGGCCTGCACACCTGCGATTCAGGGCCTCGCGAAAACTGGCAATCCGACGAACAGCTGAAAGAGCGCTTGACGGAGAAAGGCTGGACGGTCCGCCGAATCAAGGAAGACGGAGGCTGTTGGGAAGTCTACGCCCTGGATCCGAACGGACAACGGGTCGAGGCGTATTTCCACCCAGTCACGCTGGAGAACGTCTTTACCAGCACCCGATGACGCCGCATGGGCTCCGGCAATCCGAAAATCTGGACGCCGACGATCCGGCTGATCCATTGGGGCCTCGCCTGTTCCGTCGCGGTCTCGTGGCTGACGCCTCATGGACCTTCATGGTTGCACGACGGAGCGGGTTACGCCGTGCTGGCGCTGGCGTTTTCGCGATTTCTCATCGGTTGCGCCGGACGCCGACAGGACAGGTTCGGCAGTTTCGTCGCCAGCCCGGCGGCGACGCTGGCATATGCGCGCCGCGTCCTGTCAGGATCCGAACCTCGCTATCTCGGCCATAACCCGTTGGGCGGCTGGATGATCGTCGCTCTTCTGGGAACGGGCTTCGTCGCAGGCGCGTCCGGGTGGCTGTATACGACCGACCGGTTCTGGGGACTGGCTTGGATGGAGGCGATTCACGGAACGGCGGCCGATCTCCTGATCCTTCTGGCCTGCGTTCATGTGGCGGGCGTGGTCTTCACTTCCGTCCGCCAAGGGGAAAACCTGGTCGCATCGATGATTCACGGACGCAAGCCGCGCGCCACGGCGCGTCACCCGGAAAGCCCTGTCGAACCGTGACTCGTGGCGCGTCGGTTCCCGAAGGCGACGATCGCGATCCCTGAAGCGTTTCGAGAGGCAAGCCAGCCGGGCGGCTCCGACTTCCGGCCCGGAGGGCGTTCGAAGCAGGAGCTACGCTCGAGCTGGCGCCTGCACCCAACCGGCATAGAGCGCGACCGTCAACCCGAAGTCGGGCCCGATTGTCCAGCGGTCCGGCGCAACTGGCGGCCGCTGATGCCAACCTTAAGACGAATGCGTCGACAAGCGGTGGCAATGATGCCGTCGTCAACCGCACGGCCGCACGACGGTCACTTACAAAAGCACTGACCGTCGCTCGTCACCGCCATTTCGTCTCCGATCTCTGCTGGCGGATCGCCTCGAGGCCGTGCAACACAGCGCTTCCCTTGGTAATCACCCCGTCCACCGGCAGCAGCCTGTCCGCATGGGACGTCCGCCCATAGCGCACTGGACCACGAATTGCGCAGTTGCGCATCCTTGCCACTGTGCGCCTTCTTTCGCCGCCCTGGCGAAGCGATCCGCGCCGCTGCAGCGACTGCACAATGCCCGTCCCCTTCTCGAGAGCGCGTTCGCATCGCGATGCCGAACCGCCGGTCGGTTGCGCCCTCGGCATACCACGGACGTCTGTCCCGGAGCGTGCCGTCTAGATCCAGGAGGAGAGTCCGTCGAGCCAAGTTTCGTACTGCGACTCGCCGACGATCGACTCGAAAATGCACCCGCCTGTCCGCGAGTCTTCCCCGATCACCGCATTGCCGGTCGTGTCCTTCGATCCGTCGGGGCTGAACGTGGCGACAGGCTTCTTCTGCTCGAGCGCGAAACGGTAAGCGTTCATCGCGCCGCCGTCGACCGCCGATTGAGCGACCAGAACGCCTTGCGCGAACGCTACGATAAGCTTGTTGCGCTTTCGCAGTTGCAACGACGACGCGCGCTGCCCGAAGCCGAACTCGCTGACGAAGACAGCTCCAGGGTAAGCAAGCAACTCCTCCCACAAACTCCGGTTCTCCGGCGGAAATACCTTGTCCAGTCCGCAGGGCATGACGCAGACCGTGCTTCCGTCCGCATCCCGGGCCGCAATATGTCCGATGGAATCGGCGCCGACCGCAAAGCCCGACACGATGGCCAACCCCTTGCGCGTTGCGGCCGTCGCGAACTTCCGGGCGCCGCTCGCGTACGGGTCGCGCGTGTTTCGCGAACCTACGACCGCGACGGAACCCCCGGTAGCCCAGACCGCGGGGTCGCCGCGGACATAGAGGATCGGTACGGGATTGTTGCTGGCGTATACGCGCTCGGGAAACTCCGCATCGCCGTGGACGAGAATCGCAGCGGAGCAATTTTCCGCACGCTTAAGCTGCTCTTCAGCGCGAGAGCGTCCGGCGGCGATGTCGGCGGGCGAAAGAGCGCGGATCGCAGCGCGGAGCTTGTCTCCCGCGCGTCCGCCGAACGGGAGCGACTCAGGGCGCTCGATCGCTTCCCGGGGGTCCACGCCGGCGTCATGCATCTCCCGGAACTTCACGGGACCGAAGCCGGACACCCGGTCCAAAGCGCACAGGGCCCCCAGCTTGTCCGCCGTGGGGCGGCGCCCGAAACTCGACGAGAACGCGCCTTGTCGTTTCCGGCGCTCGTCGCGAAGCCTCTCCTCCAGCAGCAGGCGAACGGCTTCAGATCTGGACGGCGACGGCGTTTGCTTGGTCCGCCATCCGTCCAATTCCCTGATGGTTCTCTCGTCCAGTCGCGTTTCGACGAGGTGCGCGCCCATGTGTCTCTCGCGTTTCAGTCAAGTCACCGCGCTCGTTCATCGCGAACGCGCGCACTGCCCATCGTTGCCCAAGTGACGCACCAAGTTATCTCGCTACAGCGACCAATCGGGAATCAGCGCTGCCAAAGGATTGCATGGGTCGGCTGAAATCTCCTGATTCGACGCCATAAGCGGCGAAGACGGCTTGAGAATTCGCCCCAAGCTACGCCTTCCGTACCGCGAACGCCTCGCCGCCCGGCCCACGGAAACCGTCGCTTTGCCGCGCATCCGGGAAGGAAGCATGCGGCCCGGCGGCGCGACTCAAGCCAAATCCATCCCCGGATCCTTCGCGGGCCTCCGTTTTACCCGGCTTCCTCCCTCTCCTGAACGACGGCGCCGCTTACGCGGCAGCCGCCTCCGCGGCGCGAACGGCGGCGTAGCTGTCCCGGCCGCGCAGCCGGTCAAAATATGCGGCGACATTGGGGTGGGCAGACAGGTCGTATTTCGCGGGCTTGGTCCAGTTGAGCACGGCGCAGGCGTAGGCGTCAGCTACGCTGAATGCGTCGCCCATCAGGTAATTCCGGCCCTCGAGTCCGGAGTCGAGATAGCCGAGCCGCTGCGTAACCCGGCCGCGCGCGATCGAGCGATATTCGTCCGGAATCCCGGGCAGAAAAAGCGGAGGCAGGGTCTTGTGCAGCTCGAGGCCGATGAAGCTCAGCCACTCCTGCAACCTGTACCGGTCGGGCGTTTCGGCGGACGGCGCGAGGCCGCTGTCCGGATGACGATCCGCGAGGTACTGAAGTATGACGCTGCATTCGCTGATCCCTCCGACGTCGTCCGTCTGAAGAAACGGCACGTAGCCCTTCGGATTGACGGCCCGAAAATCGCTGCCGTCGGGCAGGGTTTTCTCCTGCAGGTTCACCGCCGCCAGCTCGCAGTCGGCGTCGAGCTCGCGAACGACCATATGAGGACCGAACGAGCACGCTCCCCTTGTGAAGTAAAGCTTCATTTCCTTCTCTCGCCTTGTGGAATTCGGCCCAAGCGGCCGTCGCGCGCAAGAATAGAAAATCCACCGTGCCGGTCAACAGCGCGACATCCGCGCCGAGGCCGTCGGCCCGGCCGGTCATCTTGCGCTGCCCTTCCGCCGGAAAACGGCCGCAGCGGCGTTCGCGGATGGGACGTCGATCATGGCAAAACGTCACTGCGGCCCCGGCGCACAACGCGGACGACCGAAGCGTGGATGCGCAACCGCTACGCCAACTCCGGGCTGGCCGGCGGCTGCGCTCTCGCTCACTTCGCGCAGCGCGCGACTTGATTCCACCGCGCCCCGGAGAACCGTTCCGGATTCGGACGCGAGCGGCCAGGACGAAAACCGGGCGGTCCTCGCCGCCGCGCTTCCGAACCCCGCGTGCGGCCGCGAAAGAAACGCCGCGAAACGGCGGGTCGGCGACCCCGGATAGTTGCGCACCCGGATCGAACGAACGGGAACCACGAAGCTGGCTACGCTGCGACGGCGCCGTCGAAAGCTGTCGGCCCTCCTCCGGTGCCGTGCGCTGCAAAACGCCGAATCCGGTTCCGGGCGCTTCCTTCGAGGAAGCGCGCGAGGTTTGGCGTTTTCCGGACGCGAGCGGCGGCGCCGCGACCGCGGATGCTAGTCGCCGACCGTCCACGCTCCATCAGCGGACGGATCGCGAATCGCCGCGCGTCCAATCAGATAGCAGTAAAGGCTGGTCGGCAAGAAATCCAAACGGGTTTCTCCGGGCCATCGCGCTTCTTTTTCAATCAGCGTACGCGTTGTGACAAGCGGCTTGGCGCCGGGATGCCGGTTCGCGAAGTCGCTCAAACTTCTCAATTCTTCAGGGCGTTGAACGCACCGGTCCAACCATTTGACTTCCACGCACCAGTGCGGCTTCTGCCTGCGGTCGAGATGGACAATGTCCACCTCGCCGTTTTTCCACCTCGCATAGTGCAGGTCGAGAGCGGAATGAAACCACTGCGAGAAGACAGCCGTCTCGGCAACCGCCCCCATTTCCTCGCTATCCCCGGTTACCGAGCCGAAAAGCGCGCAACGCAACGCCGGAGTAGCCACGTACACCTTGAAGCGAGTAGCGCGCTTGAAGCGACGAGCGTTATGATCGACGCGATGGACAATCTTGATGAGAAACGCCGCCTCAAGATATTCCAGGTAGCGCCTCAGCGTCGGCTTGGTCGCGCCGGATTGCCGGGCGAGGGCTTCCAGCGACACTTCCTCAGCCGTGTTGTAAGCCAGAGTCGTGAATAACGCATTCAGCTCCTGCACATCCTGAATCCCGTAAAGGCCGGGCAGATCGCGCAGAAGGACTTTTTCCACAATGTCGGAACCGATATAACGGCTCGGGTCCGAACGGACGGAAGGAGACGATACGGCCTCCGGATAGCCGCCGAAATTGACGTAATCGACGAAGTGGTCGTTCAGTATCTCGATTTCCCTGGGGTGGAAGCTGAAGCGCCTGTCCGACATGTGTTGGACGAGATCTTCAACCCCCTGCAAATCGAGATACTCGTAGAAGGTCAGCGGCGGCAACAGAAAGTCCGTGAAACGGCCTGCTCCCGATTCGACGCTCTTCAATCGGAGGGCAGCGGCGGCAGAACCGGACGCCACGCACCGGACGCCGGGGTTCTCGTCCACGAATGCCTTGAGGCAGCGCTCCCAATCGGTCATGTACTGAATCTCGTCCAGAAACAGCACTCGGACGCCGCCTGGAGCCCCGCTGGCCAGACGGATTTCGTCCGCGATTTCTTCGATGGAGAGCCGCGCATAAAGCGGCTGATCGAGCGATATATAGCCGATTTCCCGGGCTGAATACGCGTTACTACCGAGCAAGCGTTCGATAACGTGGTGAAGCAATACCGTTTTACCGACGCGTCTCGACCCCATAAGAATCACGGCGCGATGAACATCGGTCCGCTGCACCAGGCTGGCAAAGCGCTCGAAATACGCCCGTGGCTTCAAGCCTCGATAGTCGTCACGAATCGCACCGTTGTCCCACCAAGGGTTGTCGGCCTGCAGGCGCCGCTGCCGCTGCTCTGAAGATATCTCGCGCATATCGTCAAAATAGAGGTCGTCCAAGGATTTGTCGATTAGAGAAAATCAATTTTTCTTAGATTAAGTCCCGGGAGATGCGCACGAAGTCCGGATCGACGCGAACGCGCTGCCGTACGCGACCCAGGCCGGGGCACGGCGGGTTCAGGATCCTGGCTGGGCTGCCCGTGCACGGTGCGCGTCGGACCGGAACGCCGCCATCGGCGCCGCCGCCAAACTCGGCTGCGGATTCGACCGGCTTGAATCGTTGCATCGTGGCCGCAGACAAGGCGCGTCGGCGACCCGACGCCGACGCCCTCCTCGCGAGAGGCGCACCGGCCCCGACTCGCTCCGGCGAGGGGCGCTGCCGTTCGCCCCCCGGTCGCGGGCCGGCGGCGGCCCGCCCGCACGTTCAGTCCGACGCTCGGAGCATCCGGCGCAATACGTCCGTTTTCAGGACGAAATGATGATAGAGCGCGGCCAAGGCGTGCAGAAGCACAAGAAAGGCGACGAGGGGCATCGCCGCCGCGTGAAGCCGCGCCGCCGTCGCCACCTCGCCGAACCAGGCGAGCGCGCCCGTGACGGGCATTGCCAGAATGATCGCGTAGAGAAGCGCGTGCGTGGCGACGGCAGCGAACCTCAAAACGGGATGTTCGCTTTCCGGCGGCGGCGGAGCTCCCCGAACCAGGCGTAGATAGAGCCGCGCCAGGGCCAATGCGAAAATCAGAATTCCGCAGGCCACATGGGCATCGGCGAGCGGAAGATCGGGGACCGCTTCGCCGCGTTCTCGCGCGCCGTAGACGCTCTCCATGGACTCGTGGGCCGCTACCTGAAAAATGACCAGCGCCGCGATTATCCAGTGCAGCAGGATCTGCGTTCGGGAATATCCTCTCACCTCAACCCCCGCTGGTTCGGAGTGCCGCCCGCCGCGCGAACCGGCTCGGAACGGCTTCGGCGTCCGGGCGGCGCTGGACCGCTTCGCGGAATCAGGCGTCGGCAACCATCATCCTTGCCGCCTTTTCGGCGATCATGATCGTCGGCGAGTTCGTGTTGCCGGACGTGATCGTCGGCATTATGGACGCATCCGCGACGCGGAGGCCCGAAAGGCCGCGTAGCCGAAGGCGGTCGTCCACGACCGCCATGTCGTCGCTGCCCATGCGGCACGTTCCCACGGGATGAAAGATCGTGGTGGAAATATCGCCGGCGACCCGCGCGAGATCTTCGTCCGCCGCCACGTGCGCGCCCGGCAAATATTCCTCGGGCGCGTACTTCGCCATGGCGGGCGCGCCGACGATGCGGCGCGTCAGCTTGAGCGAGTTGGCTGCGACGAGCCTGTCGCTTTCCGCGCTCAAGTAATTCGGCCGGATCGACGGGCTGGCGAACGGGTCGGGGCTCTTGATGCGCACATGGCCGCGGCTGTCGGGACGCAGGTTGCACACCGAAGCGGTAATCGCCGGAAACGAATGCAGAGGCTCGCCGAACCGGTCCAATGAAAGCGGTTGCACGTGATACTGCAGGTTCGGCGTCGCGCGGCTCTCGTCCGATCTGGTGAAAACGCCGAGCTGGCTGGGCGACATGGCCATCGGTCCGCGCCTGAACAGCAGGTATTCCAGCGCCATGCCGGCCTTTCCCAGAATCGAATTGGCGCGCTCGTTCAGCGTCCCGACGCCGCTGACCTTGTAGACGGCGCGGATCTGCAGGTGGTCCTGCAGGTTTTCGCCAACCCCCGGCAGTTCGCGCACCACGGGAATGCCATGCTCCCGCAGCAGCGCGGCGGGACCGATCCCGGAGAGCTGCAGGATCTGCGGCGACCCGATCGCCCCCGACGCCAGCACCACCTCCCGCCGGGCCGTCGCGCGCGCATCTTCGCCGTCAAGCCGAAATTCCACGCCGGCGACGCGGCCGTCCGCGACCGCGAGACGCTTCGCCTGCGCCTGGGTCAGCACCTTCAGATTGCGCCGGTGCTTCACCGGATGCAGAAAGGCGTGCGCGGCGCTCCACCGCGCGCCGCGTTTCTGATTGACTTGGAAATATCCCACGCCGTCGTTGTCGCCGCGGTTGAAGTCGTCGGTCGCCGGAATTCCTACTTGCACGCAGGCCTCGCGAAACGAGGAAAGCACCTCCCAATTCAACCGCTGCTCTTCGACTCTCCATTCCCCGCCGGCGCCGTGCATGTCGTCCGTTCCGCGATAAAAGTCCTCGGAACGCCGAAAAAGCGGCAATACGTCTTCCCAGCCCCAGCCGGCGTTTCCCATCTGCCGCCACTGATCGTAATCCTGCGATTGTCCTCGCAGGTAAAGCATGCCGTTGATCGCAGAACACCCGCCAAGCGTCTTGCCGCGCGGATAGGCCAGCGCGCGGCCGTTGAGCCCCGGCTCCTTTTCGGTCTCGAGGCACCAGTCGGTGCGCGGGTTGTTCATGGTGTAGAGGTAGCCGATCGGAATTTTGATCCAGAAATACGTGTCCTTTCCCCCGGCCTCGAGCAGCAGAACCCTGACCGCCGGATCGGCGCTCAGCCGATTGGCCAGCACGCACCCGGCCGTGCCCGCCCCGACGATCACGTAATCGAAGCCTTCGAACTTCCTCGTCCCGGTCATTTTTCCCTCCGGCGCGACGGGGGCGCGAGGTCCCGAGAAGGCGACGGTCCGTCCCTCATCCAGCCGATCAGCGCGTCGAGCGTTTCGTCCGGCTTCTCGACCATCATCATATGGCCCGCATCCCCTATCGTCGCCGTTCGCGCCGTCCCGACCTTCGCCGCCAGTTCCGCGGCGGCGGAGGGCGGCGTCATTCGGTCGCCTTCGCCGACGACGAACAACACGGGGCATTCCACGCGCGCGGCCGCCTCGGTTGCGGATCCGTAGGCGTCGCAGGCGGCAAGATCATTGCCCAACACGCCGGCCGGCGCGCGGAACAACAACGACCGCCCGCCGCCCTGCATCCAGAGCCCGGGCGCGCGGTTAACGCCGAATCGGGCGGGCTGACCGAAACCCCAGTCGACGATCAGGTCCCGGGCGACGGGATCGTCGACGCGGGCAGCGGCCAGCAAATCGGGATGAACCGGCATGCGCGCGCCGATCCCGAGGAGCGCCATAGCCGCAATCCTCTTGCCGCCCTCCGCGGCGGCGGAAAGACAGGCCAGCGCTCCCATCGAATGGCCTACAAGAGTCGCGCTCGATGCGCCCGCCCGCTCGAGCAACCTGAGAATCCAGCCGCCGAGCGACTCGATGTCGGCGATCGCCGGCCCTTCCGACCCTCCGTGACCCGGAAGATCGACGGCGAGAACTGCATAGCCATGCCATGCGAACCAGCGCGTCTGGAGCGCCCACACCGTGCGATCCATGCCCGCGCCATGGACGAACGCGACGACCGGCAGGTTCGGATCGAACGCGGCGCCGCCCGTCGCAGCGAATACCTGTCTGCCGTCTACGGTGATTTCCATTATCCCGCAGCCTGCGCCGCGCGGGCCGCGGCGCGAAACGCCTGATCGAGATCGGCGATCAGGTCGTCCGGATCCTCGAGGCCGACGGACAGGCGGACGAGCTCCTCGCCGATGCCTGCCGCCGCGAGCGCGGCGGCATCCATTTGCTGATGCGTCGTGCTCGCCGGGTGTATGACCAGCGACTTGGCGTCGCCGACGTTGGCTAGGTGGGAAAACAGCGAAAGGCTTTCGATGAACGTCCGTCCGGCCTCCCGGCCTCCCCTGATCCCGAAAGAAAAGATCGCGCCGGGTCCTTGCGGCAACAAAGCGGCCGCAAGTTCCCGGTCGGGGTGATCGGCGCGCTCCGGCCAAGTCACCCATGCCACGCCATCGTGGGAGCCGAGGAATTCGACGATCCGGCGGGCGTTTTCGACATGTCGCCGCATGCGGACATGCAGCGTTTCGACGCCCTGCAGGATGTAAAACGCGTTGGTCGGGCTCATGGCGGCGCCGAAGTCGCGCAGGCCCTCGGCGCGGGCGCGCATGACGAAGGCGCCGGGTCCGAACTCTTCGGAGAAGTCGAGCCCGTGATATCCTTCATAGGGCTCCGTCAGGGTCGGAAACTTGCCCGAGGCGTCCCAATCGAAACGGCCGGAATCGACGAGCAATCCGCCGATGGACGTGCCGTGGCCGCCGAGAAACTTGGTCGCCGAATGCATGACGATGTCGGCGCCATGCTCGAAAGGCCGGCACAGATACGGCGTCGCGAAGGTATTATCGATCATCAGCGGCAATCCCGCCTCATGGGCGATCCCGGCGATGCGAGGAAGATCCATGACCTCCAGCCCCGGATTGCCCAACGTCTCCCCGAATATCAGCCGCGTGTCGGCGGTGATCGCCTTCGCGAACGCGTCCGGGTCTCGCGGGTCGACGAACGTGGCGGAGATGCCGAAACGCGGCAGAGTATGATGGAACAGGTTGTGGCTGCCGCCGTAGATCGACGCGGACGACACGATATGCCCGCCCTGCCCCATCAACGTGGCTACGGCCAGATGCAGCGCGGCCTGTCCCGAAGCCGTCGCGACCGCGCCGACGCCGCCCTCGAGCGCGGCGACCCGTTCTTCGAGCACGGCGCAGGTCGGGTTCGAGATGCGCGAATAGATATGGCCCGCGCGTTCGAGATTGAACAGCGCCGCGGCGTGATCCGCATCGCGGAATACGTAGGACGTCGTCTGATAGATCGGCACCGCGCGGGAGCCGGTCGCGGGATCCGGTCGCTGGCCCGCATGCAGGCTGAGCGTGTCCAACTTGAAAAGCTTCGGATCGACCATAACCCTGCCCGCCTCTTTCCGCGCAGCATAAACGCGCGGCGATGCCGACGCCACGCCTGCCGCCTTTTGGCCGAGCGACGGCAAGAACGGCGGCCAGCTTGCCGTCCCGGCCATCGGCGTCGCCGGACGCCGCCATGATCGCATCCGGCCCCTTCAAATTCAAACGGCCTGACGCGCTTCCGCCAAAAAAGCTCCTTCACTCCCGAAACGCGATTCTTCGAATTCGGCGCCCGACTGACCGCTTGCGACGTTGCCGGGAGTCAGGAGATCCGCGTTAGCTCCGCGAGCGCGGAACGAAGATTGGCCAAAGACCTCCTGACCCGCGAAGAACGGCGCCGAATCCTCAAGAAAAGCGGCGAGTCGAACGTCGCGCCCCCGCAACGATCGGCAGGGAACTGGCTCGCAACCCGGAGGGAGGCGGCTACGACTTCGAGGAGGCGCCCGAGCCCGCAGCATGGCCTCGGGGAAGCAGCGGAAGACGACGTCCGAGCGGCGGAGCGAAGCGGAGAAGACGATGGCCGCGGAGTACGAAGCGGATTTAGGAGCGCTTGCGCTCCGAGAGCGGGTTTCGGGTCAGCCGCCGCCGCGCGCGGGATGTCCGGGTGGCCGGCGGCGAGCCGCACCGCCTGGCAGCGCGGCAGGAAACGCAAAGCGGGCGCCGCGGGTCGGGCGAACCGCAGCTGCGATCCCATCGGATGCGTCCGGAGACCGTCGAGGAGAAGCCCCGGGCCGGGAAGGCGGCATGCGCGCTATCGCCGCCGGATCGCGCCTCCGGGTTCGCGCTGCCGACATTCGCCGAGGCCGGGCGTCCGACCGGACGAATACCCCGTGGAAGAGAAGGATTTTTTCGCTGCAGCATCTTAACTTGCCGACCAACCCTCCCGATAACGCCTTCGCGGCAGGGATTGCCGACAGCCTGCGTTACGGTTCGGAGTCGGCAGGGAGAGATGTTGACAGTTCGTCAATAACGCAATTAATTGTCATGATCGATCGACGCAGGAAAGCCTTCTCGCGCTCGGGCGATCGCGCAGCGGCGGCAGCGGCAGAGGGTCGCCGAGAACTCGCGAAGAACGGTTCCGGCAAGATCCCCCCGGTCGGCCCGCGAGGTCCCATGGCCAGGGCGAAATGCGCGGCATTCAGGGAGGCCCTTCCATTATGGCCTTCAGACTCCGTAAGGAATTTGACGAACCCCAAGATTCTCGCGACGAAACTCTCGCCTTCGTTTGCGTGCACGCGTTCCCTGAAGACGTGCCGGCGCAGAGACCGGACTATGGCTTTTTGGCGCGCGTCCGCGACGGAACCGTCAGGATATTCGGAAGGCTATGGGCTGCCTCGGCTTGGATAACACCGATCTCGATAGCGTGGCGTCCGATCAGGAGTTAAATCGTTCCGGAGAAACCCGGACCAATGCGGGTTCCGATCACCCAGTCGAGTAGAAACAAACGATGAAATGTCTAATTTGCAGTATAGTTTTTTCCGTTTTGTATTCATCTTGTCACTATATTCTCGGCGAAATTAGCGGCGACCACGAGTCGTTATTTGACATTTTAAAACATGGAATCATAAGTTTTTTGTTGTGGTTTACGATAACGTGCGTTTTGCTAAAGGATTGGTACAGACCCTCTGAATGAAAGTTCCGACGCCATGGCGGAGGATAATCAGGCAACGTTCGGTTTTCCTCGCGTCGGCAATGCCTTCGAACCCTGCCTCGGTGGAGCGCACGACATCGCAGGGATTTTCGTGTCCGTTCGCGGTCGGCCATCGCGGAACGGCTCCTCGTTCAGGCGATCGGCGAATTCGTCGAACGGGATTTCTCGAAGTTCGAGAGGATCGGGCCAAGCCGTCCTCCCGCCTTTCTCGTTCTGCGTCGCTTTGTTTTCTCTCGCCCGGGTTCCGGCCCGAAACCGCGCATCTGCCCTCGGACCATTCCCGGACGCCGCCCAACCCGACCGGATACCGAGTCGGCGGCGCCTCCGACACCAGCGGCGTCCCCGACACCGAAACGCGCGTCTCCCTCTCGAACTCCCGCTCCACGTCCACGGAGCCGAACAAACGAGCCCCGCCGAGGACAGGCGCGCTCTCGACGGCCATCCCGGCGCGGCCCGCCATGCTGCGCCCCTTTTTCAGCGACACCCGACTGCGGTGGCGGTCGGTGAAATTACCCACGTCGACCCGCGAATGCGCCAGACGCGCCCGCGGCGTCAGCGCCACCCGGTCCAGCGCGACCCGACGACCGAAGGTCGACCTTGTATCGCCTCGGCCAAGACGTACACGTACATGTCGTCCACGCGCCGGACACCCCACGCCTCGACCGGGCGGACGCCGTCCGCGGCCCGGGTTCTCGCCCGGAGTGGGCGGTCGGAGACCGGGCGCGCCGCGGTTGGTTCAGAACCGCGCCGTCAGATCGACGACGCCGCCGAATTCGTAGCTGTCGCCGCCCGTGGCCCAGCTCGCCGCGCCGCGTAGCGCATAGCGCCCGTCGCCCCATGCATGGACGCCGCCCAGCTTCAGGCGCACCCACATCGGCTCGACGGTCGACCGCAGCTCCGTTCCCGACACCGTCACCTTCCGCTCCTTCGAAAACTCGCGCTCCGCGTCCACCGAGCCGAACATGCGGATTCCCGAGACCGCGTCCGTCGCCGCCCCGATGCCCGCGCGGCCCTTCAGACTCCGACCGCCCGTCAGGGATACGCGCGCTCCGACCGAGTCCGAGAAGTCGTTCATGGAGACCGTCGAACGGGTCATCGAGATTCGCGGCGTGAGAACCACGCCGCCCGCCACGGTCCGCCGCCCGACCTCCATGCCGACGGCATGACCGCGCCCCGCCGCGCCGCCCTTGGGCGATCCCCGACCCGACGACGCCATGTCGGCCTCGTACCAGGTCCACTCCGCCTGGAGGTCCATATAGGCGGCTTCGTCGAGCCGGGCGGTCCAGGAGATCCCGACGCCGGCGCCCGACAGGTCGATCTTGCCGCCGTTCGACACCTTCGCCGACCCGCCGCGGCGGTGCGCCGAGACGCCGAACAGGCCGTTCTCGGAGACCGGGCCCCGGAAACCCGCCCGGACGCCGTAGCGGCTGTGGTCGTAACCCAACCCCGTCGTTTTCGAGCTCTCCGCGCGCTGCTTGCCGCGGAAGGACTCCACAAGCGCCCAGCCGCCCCGCGCCGCGCCCGCAGCCATCCGCTCCCGGAACTCCGGCAAGCCGTTCAACCTCAGCAGCGCCGACGGCAGCGCTTCGTACACGCGGGCGCGCGGCGCGTATCGGTAGGCGAGCTTGAGGCCGCCTCCCTCCGCCCGCTCCACCCCGACGTCGAAGGCGCCGTCCGGGACCGAGCGCGTCGAATCGGGATCCCCCAAGCGGGTGTCGGTCCCGTCCGAGGCGCGGTACGTCACCTCGGGTCCGCCGCCCTCGTCCCGCATCGCGCCCGGAATCCGGCGAATGACCTCGCGGGCCCCCTCCCCAGGCCTCTCCCGGATCACCACCACCAGCCTGCCTCCGCTCGTGATGGCTTCGTCGCCCGTGATCCGACCGTTCGCACCGACCGTCACCCTTCCGTCGCCGCCGAACCGCACGCGGCCAGCCGTGCCGCCCACCGTCACCGCGCTGTCCTTGCCGGTCACGTCGATGGTCCCCATGACCGTGCTGCCGGCCTCCGTCTCGACCCTCGCGGGACGATCCCCAAGATCGACGATATCCCCCTCAATCCTGCCGCCGGCCGCAACCGCCACGCTCAGAGCGCCGGCCGCGTTCCGGACCGCGACGCCCTCGATTCCCCCGATCCGTCCCGTCGCGCCCACCGTCACCGCGCCGCCGTTGTCGAACCGCACCTGCCCGGCCGCGCCGTGCACCGTCACCGTGCTCGCGGCCAGATGGATGGCGCCCGTCACCGTCCCGCCGTTCGACACCGTGACCGTGTGCTCGCCCGCGCCGCGACCGAAAACGTTGCCATCGACCGTGCCCGAGATCGTCGCGCTCAGATCGCCGGCGCCCAGGATGTCGCCCTCCACCGCGCCGGCCACCGTCACCGACAGGTCGCCGGCAGCGCTGCGGATCGCTTCCCCCGAAATCCCCGCGATCCGTCCCGTCCTGGCCACCGTGACCGTCGCGCCGCCGGCGTAGAGGAGCCGCCCGACGCTGCCGCGCACCGTCAGAGGGCCGACGGGATCGTGGACCGTTCCCGTCACCTCGCTTCCGGCTTCCGAAGCGAACCGCAACGCGCCGCCGCCCATGTTGCGAATGTCGCCCTCCACCGCGCCGGCTACCGTCACCGACAGGTCGCCCGCGCCGTCGGAGAGGACGGCGTCGCCCGAGGCCGCGCCGACGCGCCCGGTCCCGCCGACCGTCACCGTCCCGCCGCCGGCCAGATGGACGCCCGCGCCGGTCCCGCCCATGACCTTGCCGTTCACCGTCACCGTCTGGTCGCGCAGGCCGTCGTCGTTCCCCGCGGCGAGGCCCGCCCCGCCGACGTGGACGCCGTGGCGTCCGCCGGTGATCTCCGCCCCATCGGCCACGGTCACCGTAATGGCGCCGTTGCGGTCGTGCGCCAGCGCGTAGCGCGCGTCCACGCCGTCGCCCTCGGCGGTGATCGTCCCGCCGGTCACGTCCACCTGGATATCGCCTGCGTTGTAGCTCGCCGCGTGCGCCCGGAGCGTGTCCTTCCATGTGTCGGTGTAGGCGGCGGGGAGCGCGGCGAGCGCCGTCTCCAGGCCGCGGCCGGTCAGCGCCGCCTCCAGCGCCGTCCACTCGGCGGCCGAGAGCGCGCCGTCGCCGTCGCCGGAGCGCACGTGGCCGGTAATCGTTTCATGCGAGAGCGCCAGCGCCCGCACCCCCGCCCTGGTCAGGCCCAGGATCTTTCCCGCCGCCCGGTTCGCCGACGTCTCATCGTCCGTCAGCACGGCGCGCTTTCGCCGAAGGTTCTCGGCCTCCGCCTTCCAGTCGTCGTCGTAGTCCGCGGGCAGAGCCTCCAGCGCCGTCGTCAGCGCGTCCGAATCGTCCGCGGTGATGGCGTCGAGAACGGCCTGCTCGCCCGCCGAGAGCGTCCCGTCGTCGCCTGCGATCCTGTTCCTGATGAAGGCGTCCGTCACCGACGCGCCGACCGTGACGTCGCCGCTCGAGGTGACGTGGATCATCGGCTCGGTCCTGGCCGCGTCGTCCGCCTCCTCCGCGCCGTCGCCGGAGGTATGGCCGCTCCGGCGCGCGGCCCAGGCGAGAACGCCCGCGTCCCCCGCCTCGACCGCGCCGCCATGCGTGACGACGAGGCGCCCGGCCGCGTTCGCGTCGTTCGACAGCCAGCCCCGGACGCCGACGAAGAACGGCGATTCGATCTCCGCTTCCCCTCCCGTTGTCACCGTGACGGAGCCCAGTCCCAGGTGAAGTCCGTTCAGGCCCGCGGCGCCGGCACCCTCCGTCGCGACCGAACCGCCCGCCATGCCGACGACGATCGCCGCTTCGTTCGCGGCGTTGAACAGGAGGGCGGACACGCCGTGGGCGCCGTCGCCCGACGTCGTGATCTCCGCTTCCCCTTCCATCGTCACCGTGACGGAGCCCAGTCCGAAGTGAACCCCGTAGAGACCCAGGGCGGTTTGACCCTCCGTCGTGATCGAGCCGCCCGCCATGCCGATGACGACCGGCGCTTCGTTCGCGGCGTTGCGCAGGGTGGCGAACACGCCGTGGGAGTTCCCGCCCTTCGTCGTGATCGAGCCGCCCGTCATGGCGACGTCCCCTCCGCCCGCGCTCCGATGATCGACGTGCACGCCATGGGTGTTGGCTATCCCCTCCACCGCGATGGAGCCGCCCGTCACGCGGATGCGGGCGTTGGCCGCGTTCGCAGCCGGGTCGCCATAGAAGCCGATCCCGGCCCCGTCCCCGCCCGACTTCTCGATGGAGCCGCCCGAGAAGGTTATCGTGGCGTCGCCCGAGCCTCTCTGCTTGTTGACGTAGATGCCGCTGCTGCGGCTGCCCGACGCCTTGATCGCGCCGCCGCTCATGCTGACGGTGGAGGCGCCCGACCCGTTGTGCAGGATATAGATCCCGTGGGCTTCACTGCCCGACGTCGTGATCGATCCGCCCGTCATCTGGACGTCGACGGTTCCCGTCGCGGCAGTCGGGTTCGAATAACGGATGCCGTCGGCGTCACCGCCCGTCGTCGTGATGGAGGCGCCGTCCTCCATGACGATCCTGGTGGCGCCGCTGCCCGCGTTCCGGGCGTAGGCGCCTATGAAAGCCTCCCTGGCGGCCCCCGTGCTGATGACGAGCCCCCGGCCCAGGCGGACGTTGATGCCGTTGGCGTCGCTGGCGCTGTTGAGGCGGGCGTCGATGGCGGGCCGGAAGGCGAAGTTCGACGACGTCACGGAGAGGGAGACGCTCTCCGCGTTGATCCGGATGCCGCTCGCGCTCGGGTTGCTTTCCTGGCAGACGATTCGGATGCCGCCCACGTTCGAGTTGGGCACGGTGGGCAGGTCGCCGGCGCATACCTGGGCCGCCGCCTCTCCGGCGGCGCCGAGGGCGAAGGCCAGCCCCAAGGCGACCGCCCCGCCATTCCGCGTGATCGGTGAAATCGTCATTGGTCGGATGCTCCCCTGGTTGCGCCGCAATGAAGAAGCCTGCTTCCAACGTGACATTACCCCCCCCCCCCCCCGTATGCAAGCTACCAACTCCGGAGTGCGCCGCTTTTCGGAGAAGCGCCCGTTCCGGTCTCGCCGTCCCGCCCGAAAACGCGGCCGGCGCCTGTCCGCACCGGGCCGAAGCTGCGTTCGAGGGATCTCGGCCGGCAAATTCACGCGATATCCGGAGGTCTGCGAAAAAAAGAAAACGACGGAACGCTCGCACCGGTCGCCGCGCGACCGTTCTCCGGTCGACCGGCGACGAAGAAGAATTTTGCGATGAACCTTTCGCCGGTCGCCATGATCGCCGTTGCGGACGCGCCCGGCCCAGGCCGCAGTTTTCCTCGTTCCGTCCCGGCGCTTCCTCGCCCGGAACCGACATCTTTTCCGTTCGCGGTCGGCCGTCGCGGAACGGCTCCTCGTCCATGCGATCGGCGAATTCGTCGAACGGGATTTCTCGAAGTTCGAGAGGATCGGGCCAAGCCATCCTCCCGCCTTTCTCGCCCCGCGCCGCTTCGTTTTCTCTCGCCCGGGTTCGGGCCGGAAACGGCGCCTCGAACCGCGCCCTGGCGACGGCGACTTGCGCGGCGGCCCCTTGCAGAAATGCGGCGAGATGGAATTGGCCGGCCACGAGCGGCGAGGACAAGACGGCGCGGTTCTTGAAGGCTGGAGGACGCGGCGGGCGGCGCAAGTTTCCTTTTCCGCGTCCGGCCTGTCGCGACGAGCCAACGCGATCTTCGTTCGCCTCGCCCGTCCGCGGTCCCCGGCGCGGACGGGCGAGTCGACAGATCGGCGGTGCATACCGTATTTTCCGTTGCGTGGATAAGCGACAAACTCTCGACGGCAGCGACGATCTGCGCCGCCCGCCATACACTCCGGAACGCTTGAGAGAAGCGCTCCGCTGCTGGATGGAGGCGGGGTTGAAACCTCTCGCCGCAGGGCTGCGTTTTCTCGGCGTCGGCGCAAATCACGTTTCTTGCGCCGGGTTCGCGCTCTGCGCGGTCTCCGCGGGTCTGATCGTCGCCGATCAGCTGGCCGCCGCAGGAATCGTCTTCCTCGTCGCGAGCGTCTCGGATCTGATGGACGGCATGCTGGCCAGAGCTTCCGGCGCGTCCACGCGGTTCGGGGCCTTTCTCGATTCCACCGTCGACCGCGCCTCGGAAGGCGTCGTCTTCGCCGCCATCGGCTACCTGTTCGCTCGCGACGGCGCGGCCCTCGACGCCGCCGCCGCCATGGCCGCTCTCTCTTGTTCGTTTCTCGTCAGCTACGTCCGGTCCAGAGCCGGGGAACTCGGGGTCGCCTGCGCGGTCGGCATCGCGACGCGTGCGGAGCGCGTCGGCCTGATCGTCGTCGGCCTGATCTCCGGCCTGCTGGCCGAGACGGTCTATCTGGTCGCCGTTCTGGCCGCCGTCACGGCCTTGCAACGCATCGTTCACGTCCGGCGCGCCATGCGAAGCGACCCCTGACGCAGGCTGCGGCCCGCCCTCACGAAACGCCGCCATGCGCGCGGCCGGCCGGGCCTTTTCGACCTCCGCCGCGCCCCGAGGCGGCGCTACGCCCCGAGATAGTACTCCTTCACCATTTCGTTCTCCGCCAGCTCCTTGGCGGTCGGCGCCGAAAACGCGATCTCGCCGTGCACGATGATGTAGCCTCGGTCGGCGATCTTGATCGCCTGGTTGAAGTTCTGCTCGGCCATCAGCACCGTCAGGTTCCGCTGCTCCTTGAGCTCCCTGATCTTGGCGATCATTCGGCTGACGAGAATCGGCGCAAGCCCGACCGAGGGCTCGTCGACGAGCAGGATGCGCGGTTCCGACATCAGGGCGCGCGCGACGGCCAGCATCTGCTGCTCCCCTCCCGACATCGACCCGGCGAGCTGGCGGCGGCGCTCGGCCAGCACCGGAAACGCCTCGAACGAGAATTCGAGATTCGCCGCGATCCGCTTGCGCGCCTTGTCGCGGAAAGCGCCCAGCATGAGATTCTCCTCCACGGTGAGCCGCGGGAAGAGGCGCCGTCCCTCGGGAACCAGCGCGATGCCGAGATCGACGATCTCCTGCGGCGACCTGCCGACCAGACTCGTCTCGCCCTCCCCGAAATCCGCCGTGATCGAACCCGAGGCCGGCTCGACGATCCCCATGATGCATTTGATCAGCGTCGACTTGCCGTTGCCGTTGGTGCCGAGCAGCGCCACCGTCTCGCCGGAATCGACGGAAATCGACACGCCGTGGAGAACGCGGACGGAGCCGTAACCGGCTTCGACGTTGTCGATGACGATCCTACTCACCGAGATAAGCCTTCTCGACTTCGGGATTGTTGACGATCTCGTCCGGCGTGCCCTCGGCGATCTTGCGCCCCGCGTCGAGCACCGCGATGCGTTCCGAGAACCGCATGACGGCCCTCATGATGTGCTCGATCATGATGATCGTGATGCCCTGCCGGTTGAGGCGGAACAGAATTTCCAGGATGTCGTCGACCTCGGCCGCGGACAGGCCCGCCATCGCCTCGTCGGAAATCAGCAGTTTCGGCTCGGCCGCCATCGCGCGGGCCAGTTCCAGCTTGCGCATGTCGATCTGCGTGAGACTGCCGGAACCGACCTCGGCGAGATCGGCGAGGCCGATGGTCTCCAGTATCTCCGCCGCGCGGCCGCGGATGCGCCCGCGCTCCGTTCCGGTCGCGTATTCGAGCGGAATCTCCAGGTTCTCGCGCACCGTCATCGACGAAAACGGCTTCGGAATCTGGAAAGACCGGCAGATGCCGATGCGGGTCCGCTCGTGCGGCTTCATCCCGTCCAGCTTGCGGCCCTTGAACAGGATTTCGCCGCCCTCGTTCGCCAGCGCGCCGGAGATGCAGTTGATCATCGTCGTCTTTCCGGACCCGTTGGGACCGATCAGCCCGAAACGCTCCCCCTCGTTCACGTGGAGATCGACGCCGTCGAGGGCCGTGAACCCCCCGAATCGCTTGACGACGGCGCGGGCGTCGAGAAGGCGCTCCCCGCTCATTTGCCGCCTCCCCGCCATTTGCGCACCAGCCCGACGATGCCGTCGGGCGCGGCGATGACGAAAAACACCAGCAACACGCCGACGATGAGAAGATTGAGTTCCGAAGAGATCGTGACGGTGGCGACTTGCTGGGCCGAACCGAGCAGCAACGCGCCGATCACCGGCCCGATCCACGTCGTCGCGCCGCCGATCATCGGCATCGCGATGGCGTTGACGGCGTATATCAGGTTGAAGGCGGAGACCGGTTCGATGAAGCTGACGTAGAGGGCGAACGGCGCGCCCGCGACCCCCATCAGGAATCCGGACACGGTGGTCGAAATCAGCTTGAGCCGCAACGTCGGCACGCCCGAACACTCGGCCGCGAGCTCGTCGTCGCGGATGGCCGCGAAGCCGCGCCCGATCTTCGAGTTCTCGATCCAGCGCGCGACGGCGACGGCGAACACCGCCAGGACCAGCATCATGAAAAACAGGTACTCGACGTAATCGCCGAACGGCGCGATTTCGCGCGGCCGCAGGACGTAGGCCCCGGCCGCGCCGCCGACGTACTCCCAGTTCGTCATCAGCGTCTCGAGCACGACGGCCAGCGCCAGCGTCGCGATCGCGAAGAACACGCCGCGCAGCCGGAGCGTCAGGTAGCCGGTCCCGAGGCCGATCAGGCCGCAGACGACGCCCGCGACCGGTATCATGACGAGCAGCGGCGCCTGCACCAGCTTGTACAGGACCACCGACGTATAGGCGCCGATGGCGAAGAACCCGGCCGAACCGAAGTTCACGTATCCCATGTAGCCGCCCATGATGTTCCACGCGGTCGCCAGCACCACGTACTGCAGCACCACGTAACCCGCGAAATAAAGGAACTTGTTGATCGCGACCACGTCGAAAAGCGTCATCGCCGCGCCGAGCGCGACGATCACGACGGCCCAGAGCCAGAACGACTTCAGCGCCGTCATCGTCCGAACAGCCCTTGCGGCCGGAAGGCGAGCGCCAGCAGCAGAATGCCGAAGGCGACCGCCGGCGCCCAGGAGGGGCCGTAGAAGGTCGAGACGAAACTCTCGACGATGCCGAGGATCAACGCGGCGACCAGGGTGCCCGGAATCGATCCGAGCCCGGCGAGAACGGCGATCGCGAAGACCTGGCCGATGTACAGGCGGCCGATCGACGGCTCGATGGGAATGATGATGATCAGCAGCGCGCCGGCAACCGAGGTCGTGGCGATGCCGATGCCGAAGCCGAGCTGCTTGATGCGCACCGGGTCCGCCGCCATCAACTGCAGCGCCAGCCGATCCTGGGCGACGGCCATGATCGCCCGGCCGTTGAACGTGCGCGACATGTAGACGTAAACGGCCGCGAACATCGCGATCGCGACGCAGAACGGCACGAACATGCGGGTCGGGATGCCGACAGGCCCGATTTTCCAGTTCTGGCCGATATAGCCCGCCTGCACCGTGCGGAAATCGACGCCGTAGGCGATGATCAGCCCGACCTCGATGATGAACATGACCCCGAAGAAGAAGGCGAGCCCGCGCAGCGCCTCGTCGCCCTTTCTTTCGAAGCTCTCGAAGTAGATCCGGTAGACTCCGACGCCGACGAAATAGAACACCGGCGCGAAGGCGATCCCGACGAGGACCGGATCGAGACCCCACAGGCTGTTGCACATGTAGGCGATGTACGATCCCAGAATGACGAAGGCGGGGTGGGAGATGTTGACGATGTCGAGCTGGCCGAACGCGACCGTCAGTCCGAGGCTGACGGCGGCGTAGAAGCCGCCCAGCAGAACGCCGATGACGATGGCGTTCAGCAGAAGTTCGAAGCTAAACACAAGCTGTTCCCGGCTGGCCTCCCGCCCGGACGGCGAAAGACCGTCCGGGCGGGAGTCGGCGCCCGCGTTTCCGAGGCGCGCCTACTTGGCGTAGGGATAGTTCACGTCGCCCGACTTCCATTCGGTGGGATAGAGAACGACCCGCGTTCCCGTCTTGGTGAAGGTTTCGAGCTTGCTGTCCTTGATGCCCTGGTACTGGACCATCAGCGCGCGAGTCTTCGCCCACTCGCCGTTGCCGGCGAACTTCACCTTGCCCACGACCGTATCGAAGGTCGCCTTGCGCATGTACTCGCCGACCTTCGCGTGGTCCGTGCTCTTGGTCGCGGTTATCGCCTGGTCGAGCAACTGCAGATAGGCGTACGCGTACGGCGGCAGGTAGTATCCGAGCGGATCGACGCCCTTGCCTTCGGCCGCCTTCTGGTACTTGGCGAGGAAGGCCTCGACGCCCTCGAACTTGAGCGTCGGCTCCGGCACCCAGAAATCGTAGTTGACGATGCCGTTCAGCTTCGCGCCCAGGGCCGTCATGATCGAGGCGTACTGCAGCCCCACCATGCCGCCGCCGAACATCTTGGCCTTGAGGCCGATTTCCGTCGCCGCCTTGACCATCCCAACCGAATCCGGCGGATAGGAACCGACATAAACGATGTCGGGATTGCGCGCCTGGATAGCGCGCACGATCGGCGTGTAGTCCGGCGTCCGCGGCGGATAGGTCTGATCGTAGACGATTTCGAGGCCGATGCGCTTCGCGTGCAGCCGGGCTCCCTTGACGGCGTTGCGCGCGAATTCCGCGTCGGCGCCGACGAGCGCGATGGTCTTCGGCTTGGGATTCTGCTGCATGGCGATCTCGAAGAAGCCGCGCGACCAGTCGGTCAGCGGCTTCGGACCGGCAGGCATGATCTGGAAGTAGTTCGAATAGTTGAACTTCTCGTTCACCGCCAGGCCGAACAGGGCCGGGAAGACGAGCCCGCGCTGCATCACGATCGGCATCGCCGGCGCGATCAGGTTGGTGCCGTAGCCCGACACCACGAAGTCGACCTCGTCGACGTCGAGCAGCTTCGTGTAGATGCCGGGAACGGTCGCGGGGTTCGTCTGGTCGTCGTAGTACTTGAGTTCGACCTTGCGTCCGAGAATGCCGCCCTTGGCGTTGACGTCGTCCGCCCAAATCTGCATGGCGATCAACGCCGCCTTGCCCGCTCCCGCGAGGCCGCCGGTCAGCGCCATGCCGAAACCGATCTTGATGTTGTCCTGAGCCTGCGCCGGCGAAACGAGCGCAGCTCCCACGGCCGCCGCGACGAGCGGTCCCTTGATCCACCTGGAAAGTCTCATCTCGATCCTCCTCTGGTCGGTTCTTTCGCGCGGACTGTTAGCACGTTCCGGCAACGCGGGAAAGCGCGTGACGCGCGTCCCCTGCAAGAGGTCGGCGGGAACTCCCGCGCGCCTCTCCACGCGTCTCCAAAAGATTACGAATTTTTAATCTCCCGGACAGGATGCGGTAAGCCGGAGCGACCTATCTTCACCGGGAATTCCCGACAAATGGAGGTTTCAATGTCGCACAAGTCCAAACTCAGAGCCGCGGCCGCAGTCGCGGCACTCGTCGCAGTCGCGGCGGTCGGAGCCGCGGGCGGCGTGCTGTCGAGCGGACAGCTCGCGGCCTCGCCGACTTCGCCGGTCTCGTCGCCGCGCCAGCTGCCGGCCAGTCTCGCGGATATCGTCGAACGCGTCGGTCCGGCGGTGGTTTCCATCCGCGTGACCAGGCAGACCGCCGAAAACGCCTCCGCCTCGCTTCCCGACCTGCCGGACTCGCTCAAGCGCTTTTTCGGAGAAGACTTCGCCAGACGCTTCTTCGAGCGCCGCGAGGGATGGTCGGAGCCGCGCGTGAGCGGCATGGGCTCCGGCTTCTTCATCGATGCCGACGGCCATGCGGTCACCAACAACCACGTCGTCGACGAAGCCAGCAAGATCGAGGTGGTGCTGAGCGACGGCGAAGTCTTCGAGGCGACGCTGATCGGGCGCGATCCCAAGACCGACCTCGCCCTTCTCAAGGTGGACGCCGACCGGACCCTGCCGCACGTGCGCTTCGGCTCCTCGGCAGGCACGCGGGTCGGGGACTGGGTGATCGCGATCGGCAGCCCGTTCGGCCTCCGGCAAACGGCGACGGTAGGCATCGTGTCGGCCCGCAGCCGCGACATCGGCAGCGGTCCCTACGACAACTTCCTGCAGATAGACGCGTCCATCAATCGCGGGAACTCCGGCGGACCGGCCTTCAATCTCGAAGGCGAGGTGATCGGCGTGAACACCGCGATCATGTCGCCCACGGGAACCAACGCGGGCGTCGGCTTCGCCGTCCCGTCGGACATGGCGCAGCGAATCGTCGAGCAGTTGAAAGCTGCAGGCAAGGTGTCGCGCGGGTGGCTGGGCGTCGCCATTCAGACCGTCACGGAAGACCTCGCCTCCGGACTCGGCCTCGAAACGGCCGAAGGAGCGCTCGTATCGAACGTGACCGAGAACAGCCCGGCGGCCGCGGCGGGCCTGCGGCAGGGCGACGTCATCGTCGCGGTCGACGGCAAACGCGTCGGCAAGATGCGCGAGCTGCCGCGCATCATCGCGGATATACCGTCGGGCACCAGGACGGCGCTGACGGTCCTGCGCGACCGCGTCGAGACCGAGATTGCGGTCAAGATCGGCGACATGCCGGAAACGGCGACCGTCGTGGCGGAGAAGAAGGAAGACGAGGTCAAAACGCGGCTTGGAATGACGCTGGCGAAGATCGACGAGGCGCTTCGCGAGCGTTTCGACCTCGCGGACGACGTCGACGGCGTCGTCGTCGTCGAAACCGACCCGTCCGGCGTCGCGGCCGGCAAGGGCGTGCGTCCCGGCGACGTCATACGCCAGATCTCGGGCGAGAAGCCGGACGCTCCGTCGGAAGTGGCCGAGGCCGTCGAGGACGCGCTGAAGGCGTCGGGCGACAAGAAGCCGCTGTTGTTGCTCGTGCGCAGGGGCGGCAGCGACCTGTTCGTCGCCCTTCCGCTTTCGTGACGTTTCCCCGCGACGTCGGCGCCGTTCTTCGGGCGCCGGCGCCGCGTCGGGCGCCGGAAGTCGGCGGCGAGCGAAGTTCAGCGCGCCGAAGATGCAGGACGCGGCGTCCGCGCGGAGAGCGGCAACCCTGCGAAGCCCGCCGGCCGCGCCGAGGCCGGCGGCGCTTTTTCGGAAGCGCTCCGAGCGCTGGAAGGCCCGCTTCCGCCGCAGTTCCCGTTCCAGACGCGCGGGAATCGAACGACGCCGGCCGGCAGTCTCGACCTCGGGTAAACTCCCGTCCCAAGCGCGAGGGAATCGAACGGACGCAACGAAATTCGGACAACCTGCCTGGGCCGCAGGAGCCGTTTCGCGGCCGGAATCCTCCGCAAGATCCCGAAAGCGGCGATCTTCGAAAGTTGCGGACCGCACTGCATGGATCGTCGGACAGCCGACGCGAACCCTTCGGCAACCTCCGCGGCAGCGAGAGCGAGCGGCGGAACGACAGGATCTCCCGCCGTCCTCAGGACTCGAAAGCCGAAATCCCGCAGCGAAGCGTCCAAGGCCGGAAGACCCCGTCCTTCGCTCTCCGAAGTTATCCGCTCCCCGCGCCGATGTCGGCCGTCCCTTGCCCGTTCGGACGATCAGCGGCTAGTGTCGTTCCCGAAAGCGACGGGAGAACGGCATGAAAACGGTGGCGATCATGAGCCCCGGAGACATGGGGGAAGGCATCGGCGCCTCGATCAAGGGGCAGGGCTTCGATATCGTCACGGTTCTCTCGGGCCGCAGTTCCGAGACGCGCATGCGCTCGGAACGAGCGGGCTTCCGGACCGTTCCCGACCTCGAAGCGCTGACGTCGGAAGCGGATCTGATACTTTCCGTCATGCCGCCCGAACAGGCGGAAGGGTTCGCGAACGCCGCCGCGGCCGCCATGCGGACGGCCGGCCGCGCGCCGGCCTATGCCGACATGAACGCGATCTCCCCGGCGACGTCGCTCCGGATCGCGGATGCTATGGCGAAGGCCGGAGCCGACTACATCGACGGCGGCATCGTCGGCTGGGCGCCGCTCAAAAGCGGGAAGGCGACGCGCCTTTACGTCTCGGGGCCCTGCGCGAGCGCAATGAACGCGTTCGACGGCAACGGCAAGGTCGTCCGCCAACTCGGCGACGAAATCGGCCGCGCGTCCGCCGTCAAGATGATCTACGCGTCGATCACCAAGGGCACGGACACCCTTCTGACCGCGGCTTATACGGCGGCCGAAGCGCTCGGCATTCGCGAAGTCATGGAAGCGGAATGGGCTGACAGCCAGCCGGACGCGCTCGCCCGGATGTCCCGGCGCGTTCCGGCCCTGCCGGCGGACGCGGGCCGCTGGATCGGCGAAATGGAAGAAATCGCCGCGACCTACGAAAGCGTCGGGTTGACCCCGCGCTTCCACAAGGGGGCGGCGGAAGTCTACCGCCTGCTCGACGCGACTCCGTTCGCGGCCGAGACCCGGGAAACGATGGACAGGAACCGGACGATGCAGGAGTCCGTCGGCGTGTACGCCTCTTTTCTCGGCGGCAGGGAATCCCGGTAACGAACGTCCGGACGGCGGCAGGCTCGCGACTCCCCAAAAGCGGCCCGCCGTCTGCCCGGCCGCCCGTCCGCCCGATGGAGCCTCGCCTCAAGACCGCGCTCTGGGTTGCCGCTCAGGTCAGAATGTGCGACGCGGCGTTCATACCGGCCGCGGTCGCCCGCCGGGGCGATCCGGATTCGGGGCAGGTTCTGATCAAGCGCAACCTCCTCGACGGCCGCTTCGAGGTCTTCGCCCGCAGCCTGACGATCGACGGAGCGCCCGCGTGGCGTCGCGCCGGAGGCCCCGAGGACGAGCCGAAGGTCGACCGGGTCATCGCGCGCGAGGCGGAGTTCGATCCCGATCTCTGGGTCGTCGAAATCGAGGATCCGCATTCCCGATACGCTTTCGACGCGCCAATCGTCTGAAGGTTGTCGTTCGCCGGAAAAATCATCCCTGATTTTCGCGAAGACGATATGCCTCGCCCTGCGAAGCGCCATTTCCAGGATTTTCCGGTCCGCTCGCGAAGCGATTCCGAACGCGGCGCAGCGGCGGCGGTATCCGGTTCAGCGAAAAGTTCTTCGCGCCCCGCGGCTACGAACTTTGAAACGGAGACGAGCGATAAGTCTTGTCGGAGTTTTTGACGTCCACATTACGCATTTTGTGAACTTTATTTACCAAATGCTCGACATAAGCTCGCGCAGCTCCTCGATTCGGTACGGTAGGGCCAATGGTAATGGACGAAGAAGAAACAAGTACATCACGCAGAGCGGGCCCTTCGACGTATCTCTTCACCAAATTCTCCGATGTCACCTCATATTGAACTTCGTCCGGCCTCGGCATGACATTAATCATGCGCCATTCCTCCTCGCCTGCATAGGCTTTATGCTTGATCAAGTGGCAATATCCATAGATAATTTTTTGCAGTCCTTCCGCGATCACTTTGCCTACTTCGGGTTTATATTTGCCAGGGGATTTTTCAACCGTCATTTTACCTACTCGAAAAAGAGATCTCAAACGTTCGGCAACTTGCCTATCCTCCTCTTCTTGCTCGGTTCCAGTTTTCTCGTCTCGGTAGCGCACCTTGTAAATTCGAAAATCGTGGGTCGAAGATATTTTGAGCGAGCACCCGTCGCCATCGTTGCCGTATAGTCGCCAATACGTCAGATCGTCTTCAACCCCGGAAGGACCGGAGGAAAACGAACAACCATATGTACTACCTCCGAATTCAAGCCCTCTTTCCCACATGTTGCCGCATCCCGAGTAATCGGCAATCCAATTCGCTTCATCTATCACTTTTTTCCATTCCGAAGGAATGATTCGACCTTCGTCGGGATCGTTGGACTGTTCGTAGTTGTACATTCTCATAATAGGGACGTCAACGCTCGGGTCGAACATGTTTAGAGCGTTGTTCCATGTCGTATAATGCACCAGATTAACTTCGTATGGCCGCAAGTCGTCGTACAGAACGAGTTTCTGACTTTCGTCAAACAAACCACGTACCTTCTGAAAATATCCTGGTTTCTCAGAGCCTTTTTCGATTATGTGATTCAATTTTTCGATCAAATCGTTCCAGCTATTCTTTACGCTTGTCACGATACCCTCCTGTCAAAGGATGTTTCAATTCGAAAGGTCAATTTCAGGTGGAATCAGATTCGAGATAAGCAATCTCGCTTCCGCAGTCTCCACACCACCTTTCACGATTTATTGAGCAATTTTCATGGCAGACGCCGCTTTGTTTTTTCGTTCTTCCGGTTACGAGGTTGCGCTCTATTCCTTGCTGATCCGGCCACCATGTTTCAGCGATCAACATGCGCAGCATCGCGTTAAGAAGTTCGCTCGCTACCGACAAGCTCAGGCAAAAAACGTTTTCCGCGCCTCTTTCATCACGCCCTGATCCCCTGATGTAATGGGGACTTCGCCATGATCCATCCAGTTCCAACATTACGTCGCTTGAAGTGTATTGCCCCTTGCACCTAAGGCATTCCCTATAAGGGTTCACTGCATGAGCCTTCCATCGCGCTGCGTTCATGTTGCCGTTTCTAGGGTCTTTCCTTACCTCCACGCCGCCATCCAACACCGGGATGGCGTCCCGGTAAGCGATTCTATTCAAGAGGTCTCGGGCCAAGGGGCTATCGACGCAACTAAAGAGAACGTCGCAATCGCGCGCAGACGCATACGCTTCCCATTCCTGGATCTTTCGGCGATGGTTGATGATCTGGATCTTTCCGGCAGTGCTGACTCTTCGCACGGATCTTTCGGCGACATCGGTTTTCGGACGTCCGATGTCCTTCGCGCTCGCGTTCAAGAGACGATCCAGATTGTGCGGTTCCACAATATCGTCGTCAATCAGCACCAATTCGCGTATACCCGTTCGGGCGAGGCCTTCCGCCACCACGCTGCCGACGCTGCCGAGACCGACTATCCCGACGCGCAACGCCTCCAAGCGCCGCTGTCTCTCCTCCCCCCAACTCTCTATGGTTCTCCTCTGCTTTCGTCTGTCCATCCGTTCCGATACGGGACATCGCCAGATCACCAGACGCCCCTTTTCCAGAACCCTGACTTTTCTGGACCACGATCTCGTTTTTTTGCGCGATTTTTCCTTCCAGACTCTGGCGCTCCAATACCCGTCGGCTCCGACAGTCATCCCGATCAGCGGCTTGCCTGTCGCCCTCGCGGTGTCTGCGATGCGGTTCCGTTCCGCCCGGGTGTCCAGAGGGCTCATGTCCTGCCATCCGTCGCCCGGATGGCTGTGCATGAATGCCAATCCTTGACCAGCCTTGATCGCCGCTCGCGCCGCTCTTGCAAGATATGCCGGTTCGAAACTCGCATTGCCGTGCAGGCTTCTTTCGTCGCCGGTCGGCAGTAAAATAGACGTGACGATGGCCGTTTCCCGTTCCAGACCCGTGCTGGGCGTCCACAGCCCAAAACAAAGATCTTCTTGACATTCGCCGCTTCGATAATGTTGCAGAAGGTGATCGCAAGCGGCTTCGTTGGCCTCGGATGTCAGCGCGACCTCGTGCCAGACTTTCCGCCTCATATACGGGCGCACACTTTTGACAGGTGTTCCAGGTAGGCTCTCATTCCTTTGCGTTGAACTCTGTCCCAAAACCCGCCCGGAGGACGACTCAGTACAACCCATTTCCTTCCTGCGAAACTGTTTACGCCATGATGACCGCCATCCCGCGTATCCGTTATCGGAGGGCTGATAAATATCCAATGGGGCGGCACTTCTGGATAGCCGACCGCCTCGCAATCCGTGGATATGCCGACGGTTCGCGTCTCGCCCTTGAATCGACCTGTATGAATGCGATAGGGAAATATAACCACTTTCTGCCTGCCGCCAGGCGTATCGCCATCTACGACCTGAGGACGGTACCCCAACCCCTGCAACTCGCCAACGATCTGCTGATCAGCATCCATGATATCTCTCCGGCCGCGCATCAACTAAGCAACTTCCGTCCTCCCGGTCGGCACGGCCAGAAACTCCTCACGCTCCGTCACCGTGACGGTTTCTTCGATTCCCAATTCCCCAAATTCCCCATCTTCCTCGACTCTTTCGAGGATGTATTCTTCAATCATTCCTTGAATAGCGCCAGCCCACTTCGCCTGCGTTAGAATTTCACGGATCATGATCGTTTCGGCGACCTTAATGACCATCCCGTTCACCTTGATCTGCACGACCTCCGCCACATTGGCCACCGGTCGTGCACCGGATTCATCGTTTCCCGGAATGTCGCCCATGAGCGAACCCTCTCTTCCGACGCTGCGTCGAACCGGGCCAAGCCCTGCCCCGACAACCTGCGGCAATATATGCCGCATCAACGCCGGAAGCAAGCTGAATCCGCAAACGGCGACCTATGAAAGCTGCGGGCTGCGCGAAGGCGGGAGCGTTCCCGGCATAAGCGACGTTTCGGGATTTGGCGGCTATGCGTCACGGCAAACCCCGGCGGCAGCCTGCGGGGTCTTCGATCGGCGAAGGCGGCGTCATTGGACGATCCGGGTCGACGCAAGGACCGCCGCCCGGAGCCGCGAGGCGTCTTCCCGGATTGCCGAGGGCGGCGGATGAAATTGACCGCCGCCTCGACGCTCCAATCGCACGGCCATCTTTCCGAGACGCCGGACGCATCGGCCGTCGCCCTCCGGTCCGCGCCTATCGCGGGGAGGCCCGATGCTGCGGCGGTCGCCCTCGAAACCGACATCGGGGTCTTTCTAACCTCGGATGCCCATAGGCTTGCCGCGGAAGATCGAGGACGAAGTTACCGGAATCCGTTTCGCCGTCCGCGACGATTTGGAACGATGACGCTTCTTCCGTAGTTCCCAGCGCCGTCGTTTGTCGTCGAAATCCAAAGGAAACGCGGGCACCTGCGTCGGCAAGAACGGGACGTACGAACGTCGAACATTCCTTCGGACTTCTTGAAATCGGGTTCGTGAAGCGTAACTCTTGATATCCTGCCGGAGGACGCCTGCAGAACGAGTTCCTGTCGCCCCGCTGCGCCCAGGACGCATGGTCGAGGAGGCGGCGCGACAGCCAAGTTTGAGACTCTTGCGCTGTTCGTAGCGTCTTCAAATACGGACCGCTTCAGGGACGCGAAATTTCTTTTGCTCCGAATTCAGGTACGGAAAATTACGAATTCACCACGCGGAGACCACCGTTTTGGCAGATTCCACCTCAAGGCCAGCCACCCGGGCACCGCCCTGCGGCAAACGGCCGCGCCGGGCAAAAAACCTGGCCAGAGGGGCACGGGCAATGTCATCGGCACCCAAACCCACAACACTGTGGCCCCCACGGCAACAGAACAATCCTTGCTGTCTTGGGAACTGCCCGATCTCCAGCGCTTGGCGCTGCAATCGCCTCCTCCTTGACAATTCCGCTGCGGCGGCCTATCCCGCCCGCATGGCGAAACGCATGCTTCCGATCGGCTTTTCTTCCCTCCGGGAGATCCGGGGGATGGACTGCTACTACGTCGACAAGACGGAGCATGCGCGCCGCCTTGTCGAGGGCGGCAAGTACTATTTCCTGTCGCGTCCGCGCCGGTTCGGCAAGACCCTGCTGGTGGACACGCTGCAGGAGATGTTCGAGGGAAGCGAGGAGTTGTTCCGGGGCCTTGCCGTGCACGGCAAGTGGGACTGGTCGGCCCGCCATCCGGTCGTGCGGCTGGATTTCAGCGGCGTGGGCGATTTCGACACCCCGGACGGGGTTCGGGAAACCGTGGAAGCGCAGCTGGAAGAAGCGGAGATGCAGGCCGGTCTCGAACCGGGCCCCGCCGGGGCGTCGGTCCGTTTCCAGCGCCTGATAAGGACGCTGCACGAGCGCACCGGGCAGCGGACGGTCGTGCTGGTGGACGAATACGACAAGCCTATCCTGGACGCGCTCGGCGACCGGGAACTGGCGTTGGCCAACCGGCGCTTCCTGCGCAGCCTGTACGGGGCGCTCAAGGCTTGCGACAGGCAGCTCCGTTTCGTTTTCCTGACGGGGGTGAGCAAATTCTCGCAGGCGGGCATTTTCTCGGGCCTGAACAACCTGATCGACGTCACGCTGGAGCCGGAGTTCTCGGACATTTGCGGCTACACGGACGACGAGCTGGACGCGGTCTTCGCCCCGGAACTCGAGGGCCTGGACCGGGACGAGGTCCGGCGCTGGTACAACGGCTACAACTGGCGCGGGCCGGAGAAGCTCTACAACCCGTTCGACATTCTGCTGCTGTTTCGGCGACGCGAGTTCCGCCCGTACTGGTTCCAGAGCGGCACGCCGACCTTCCTGGTCGAGACGCTGGCGCGCCGCGACTTGCCCACCCCGGATCTGGACAGCATGACCGGCAGCGAGAGCCTGCTTTCGTCCGTCGACGTGGACAATATCTCGGTCGAGGCGCTTCTGTTCCAGACCGGCTACCTCACCATCGCGGGCGAGGAGGACGGGCGCTACAGGCTGGACTATCCGAACCTCGAGGTGCGCCGGAGTTTGGGCGAGACCCTGCTGGGAGAGCTGCTCCCGGCCGAGGCCCGCAAGAAGACGGAGAACCTGCGGCTGGGCGAACTGCTGGAAGCGAACGACTTCGAGCGCCTCGCGACCCTGTTCCGCGGCATCTTCGCCGCCATCCCGCACCAGTGGTACATGAACAGCCCCGTCGCGAAGTACGAGGCCCACTACGCGAGCGTCATCCACAGTTGCTTCCTGATGGAGGGCCTCGAGCCGGTGGCCGAGGACAGCGGCAGCCGGGGGCGCGCCGACATGGCGATCCGCGCCGGCGGGCGCGTCTACCTGTTCGAGTTCAAGGTGGTGGAGCGCGGGCGGGAGGGGGTCGCGCTCGCGCAGCTGCGGGAGAAGGGCTACGCGGACAAGTACCGCCATTTCGGTCGCTCGGTCCACTTGATCGGGGTGGAGTTCAGCCGCGAGGAGCGCAACGTCGTCGGGTTCGATTGCGAGACCGCCTGATGTCGGACGATGTCTCGTTCGGACATTTCGGCAGCCGCCTTCGTGGAAAATTGCTGTCGGCAGCTCCCGCATTCCGCCTGTCGGCGATAGGCAGTTCCCGCATTCCGCCTGTCGGCGATAGAGCGTCGCGAGGCCGGGCCGTCGGCGCATTCGTTCATGCACGTCTTTCCGCGCGGTCGTCGAGGAGGCTGCGCGACTCTTGCGGGCCTGCCCGCGAGGCGCCGAGCGGATGGCAGCAGACAAAAAGCGGAACGGCGCAACCACCTCGCGTTGCAACTCTCACGAATTTCCTCGCCGAACCGGCTATGCTCCCGCCCGACGCGACGGAGGCGGGCGGATGAGCGACTATCACAAAATCTACGCGGACTGGAAAGCGGATCCGGAGGGTTTCTGGCGCGGCGCCGCCGAAGGGATCGACTGGTCGAAACCCGCCGACCGAATCTTCGACAGGATCAACGGCCTCGACCGCTGGTTCGTCGGCGCGGAATGCAACACCTGCTTCAACTGCGTCGACCGCCATGTCGCGGGCGGTCGGGGAGAACAGCCGGCGATCGTCTACGACAGCCCGGTCACCGGCGCCAAGGCCGTTTGCACCTATGCCGAATTGCAGCGCGAGGTGGCGACTTTCGCCGCCGTGCTCGCCGACGAGGGCGTCGGCAAGGGCGACCGGGTCATCTGCTACATGCCCATGGTCCCCGAGGCGGCCGTCGCCATGCTGGCCTGCGCGCGGCTCGGCGCGATCCATTCCGTCGTCTTCGGCGGCTTCGCCGCGAAGGAACTGGCGGCCCGCATAGAGGACGCAGCGCCGAAACTGATCCTCGCCGCATCCTGCGGCATCGAGCCGGGGCGCATCGTCGAATACAAGCCGCTGCTGGACCAGGCCATCGAATTCAGCGCCCACAAGCCGGAGCGCTGCATCGTCCTCCAGCGCCGGCAGGCGCGCGCCGCGATGATCGAGGGACGCGACAAGGACTGGACCGAACTCGTCGAAGCCGCGAAAGCGGCGAGCAGGACGGCCGATTGCGTGAACGTGGCGGCGACCGACCCGCTCTACATCCTCTACACCTCCGGCACCACCGGCCGGCCCAAGGGAGTCGTGCGCGACAACGGCGGCCACATGGCGGCGCTCAAATGGTCGATGTGGAACGTATACGGGGTCAGGCCGGGCGAAGTCTGGTGGACCGCATCCGACGTAGGCTGGGTGGTCGGTCACTCCTACATTGTCTACGGGCCGCTGTTGCACGGCTGCACGACCGTCCTTTTCGAGGGCAAGCCTGTGGCAACGCCCGACGCCGGCACGTTCTGGCGCGTGATCTCCGAGCATGGCGTGGTTTCGCTGTTCACCGCGCCGACGGCCTTTCGGGCGATCAAGAAGGAAGATCCTCAGGGATCGCTCGTTCGCGACTACGACCTGTCCAGGTTCCGCGCGCTCTTTCTCGCCGGCGAACGCGCCGATCCCGACACCCTGCAATGGGCCGAGGCCAGGCTGGGAACGCCCGTCGTCGATCACTGGTGGCAGACGGAGACGGGCTGGGCGATCGCCGCCAACCCGGTCGGCCTCGGATTGCTGCCCGTCAAGCACGGCTCGCCCGCCGTTCCGATGCCGGGATACGACGTGCGCGTGCTGGACGAAAAAGGCGAAGAGACGAAGCGCGGCGAAATCGGCGCCATCTGCGTCAAGCTTCCGCTGCCGCCCGGATGCCTGCCCACTCTCTGGCGGAACGACGCGCGCTTCAGGGAAAGTTACCTTTCGACCTTTCCCGATCACTACGAAACGGCCGACGCCGGCTACGTGGACGAGGACGGATACCTTTACATCATGTCCCGCACCGACGACATCATCAACGTCGCCGGACACCGGTTGTCCACCGGCGGCATGGAAGAAGTCCTCGCCGCCCATCCCGACGTCGCGGAATGCGCCGTGCTCGGAATCGCCGACAGCCTGAAGGGCCAGGTGCCGGCCGGTTTCCTCGTTCTCAACAACGGCGTCGAACGGCCCGCGCAGGAGATCGAGAAGGAATGCGTTGGCCTGGTGCGGGAAAAGATCGGCCCGGTAGCTGCCTTCAAGACCGCCATCGCAGTGCCGCGCCTGCCCAAGACCCGTTCGGGCAAAATCCTGCGCGGCACGATCCGCAAGATCGCCGACGGAGAGGATTGGGCCATGCCGGCGACCATCGACGACCCGGCGATCCTAGACGAAATCGCCGACGCGATGCGGGCGAGGGGAATCGTGAGATAGGGGCGAGGGGGCGACGCCGATGAACGCAGGCGAATTTTACGACGACCTCGAGACCCGCGACGAGGAAAAGCGCCGGGCGCAGCAGCTCGACTCGCTACAGAGGCAACTCGCGCGCGCCAAGGCGAAGACCGGTTTCTTCGGCAAATTGCTCGCGGAGGTGTCGCCTCAGGAGATCGGCAGTCTCGACTCGCTTGCAAGCCTTCCCGTTACGCGCAAATCGGACATCGTGCGGGCCCAGGAAGCCGACCCGCCGTTTGGCGACCTCACGGCCGGCGAATCCGTTACGCACGTCTTCATGTCGCCTGGATTGATCTTCGAACCCGGAACCGACGGAAGGGATTTCGGACGCTTCGCCCGCGCCCTCTGGGCGGTTGGAATGCGGCCCGGCGATATCGTCCACAATACCTTTTCGTACCATCTGACGCCTGCCGGCGCGATGTTCGAGAGCGGCGCGCGCGCCATCGGTTGCATTGTCTTTCCCGGCGGCGTCGGCAACACCGAGATCCAAGTCCAGGCAATCGGCCGGATTCGCCCGCAAGGTTACGTCGGCACGCCGTCGTTCCTGCGCATTCTGCTCGAGAAGGGAGACGAACTCGGCATCGACACCTCTTCGATCGCGAAGGCCGTGGTCGGCGCCGAAGCGCTGACCCCGACCGCGCGCGATCTGTTCGCGGCCCGGGGCATCGCCGCGGCGAACAGCTACGCCACCGCCGATACCGGCCTCATCGCCTACGAAAGCAGAGCGCGCGACGGCATGATCGTCGACGAGGGCCTCATTTTGGAACTCGTGGAGCCGGGCGGAACCGCGCCGGTGGCCGAGGGCGAAGTCGGCGAAGTCGCGGTCACCACGTTCGATCCGGCCTACCCGTTGATCCGCTACGGCACGGGCGACCTCTCGCAGCATCTGCCGGGCGCAAGTCCCTGCGGACGCACCAACCGCCGGATTCGGGGATGGATGGGCCGGGCCGACCATTCGGTCAAGTTCCGGGGCATGTTCGTTCACCCCTCGGGCGTAATGGATGTCGTCCGGCGCCATTCCGAGATCGGCTCCGCCCGCCTTGTCGTGGAAAATCCCGGCGACGTCGACAGGATGACGCTGAGGGTCGTCGCGACGGATGCCGATCCCGAGCTGAAGGCCGCCATCGAGCGTTCCATGCAGGCCGTCCTCAAGCTCCGGGGAGAGGTCGCCTTCGTCGCGGAACTTCCGGACGACGGTCGCGTCGTCGAGGATTTGCGCAAGCTGTGACGGCGGCCCCGCGCCGGTTTCCCGGCGCGAAGACCTTTCGCCCTCGACGCAAGGAACTGCGTCGCAACCCGGTCCGAGGCGTCGACGACGTCAGGAGAACCGACCGTCCGGCAGCCGAGCGCCGCAGCGCAGTGCCGGGCGGCCGCGGAAAACGACCCTGTGGGGCAACGCGCAAGACAAGCTGGCTTGGAAGCCGGAGCGTGGACGCCTGCGCCTCGAAGGCGATTTTCCGATCGACCGAGGCGGCGCCGAGACGGCGGCAACGTCGCGCCCTCTTCGCCGCGCCCGCCAAATAACGCGTCGTCCTCGCCGGCTCGGCAGGCGCAGCCGTCCGCCGGTCCGGCCGTTTCGCAAACGCCGTCGCGTCCGGCCGGGTCGTCCACGGCGTTCTGCGCCGGTATCGGCTCGTCCCGTCGCCGCGGCGGCGGGACGGGCGTCGTCCAAGCTGGGCTTGGCGGCATCGAGAACATGTTGGACCGCGCGCGACCGGCGGCGGCGGTTGGGCCTGCGGGAAAGCGATCCTGCGCAAAACTCGCGGAACTCCGGCGGGTCGCGCCGCCCGGACGCGCGAACGTCGCCTCCTCGAACTTCCCCGGCGCCTGCAGGCGTTCCGTCCGTTGTCTCCCTGGTCCGGCAGCCTTGCGGAACCGGACAGGTCATTTGGTGCGCAGACCGGTCATATCGTCCGTCAATGACGCCCGCCGAATCGCATGTTGCCGCCGCCGCCGGTTCGAGCTATACTATTGCCATCGTGGCGGATGAATCTGCCCGCTCATCTGGATGGAACGGCAATCCGATGGAAATTGCTGAGGAGAAGCAGGGGGCGCTGGTCATCGTCTCGTTGACCGGCCGGGTCGACGGCTATACCGCGCCGGATCTCGAAGCGCGGCTGTCGGAAATCGTGGCGCGCGGCGACGCCCGGGTGTTGCTGGACTGCGCGGGAATGGAATACATCAGCAGCGCGGGATTGCGCTCCGTGCTCATCGGCGCGAGAAAATGCCAGCAGAACGATGGAAAGCTTGTCATTTGCGAACTCCAGCCGGAATGCGAAGCAGTCATGGAGGTGAGCGGCTTCATGTCGATCATCGAATGCCACAAGACACGCGACGACGCCCTCGCGGCGGAATCCTGAACGAGGGGAGCCGTACCCCATGCTGACATTCGCCGAAGAGATCATGCTGCTGATGCTCGACGACGAGGACGGAACGTTCCTCCCGGTCCGCGAAAGCACCGTCGAATACGTCCTCGCGGGCGCGGTGCTGATGGATCTGGCGTTCGCCAACCGCATCGATACCGACCCGAAGCAACTCGTGGTGCTCGACCGGAACCCGACCGGAAATCCAATGCTCGACCAGGCGTTCGCGCACATCGCGAAATCCGACGAAGTCAAGGACGCCAAGAGCTGGGTGGAAACCCTGTCGCGGACCGAGGCGGCGTCGATCCGCGAACAGGCGCTCGGCAGCCTCATCGAACGCGGCATCCTCGAAGCCCGCGACGAAAAGTTTCTCTGGGTCTTCCGGTCGCGGAGATACCCGGCGATCGACGGCCGCGCGGAGCGCGAAGCCAAGCTTCGAATCACCGGCGTGCTGCTGTCGGACGACGCTCCCGATCCGAGGGACGTCGCCATGATCTGCCTCGTCGACGCCTGCAACCTCCTTCGCGACATCTTTTCCGACAAGGAAATCGACCGCGTCTCTCCGCGGATCGAGCAGCTGCGCAAGATGGACTTGATAGGCCGCGAGGTCGGCGGGGCCATCGCCGAGATCGAGCGCTCGATCATGATGGCGATGGCTCAAGCCCCCCACTGACGCCCGGAGCGCGAACGGCGCGCGGCTCCACCGCCGCGGCGAGGGCGGCCCGAAGGCTCGTCCGATCTTCCGACCGCGCCGTTCTTTCGACCGCGATCGACGGATGGCCTTACGGATCTCTGGTTCTCGCCGCCTGCGACCACCGCGGGCGGCCGCTGACGTTGATTTCCGATCTGGCGCAGCACGCGCGGAATCTCGCGGTCGACTCGCGCTGCTCGCTGCTTTTCGACGGAACCGGAGGACTTGAAGATCCGCTCGCGGGCAAGCGGCTCGCCGTGATGGGGCGCCTCGAGAACTCCGCGGACGAGGCGTTGCGGATGCGCTACGCCGCCCGCCATCCGGCGGTCTGGCTGGAATTCCCGGACTTTCGCCTCCATGCGATGGCCGTGGAACGGGCGCATCTGATTTCCGGCTTCGGCCGGACCGCCTGGATTGCGGGCGAGGATCTGCTGTTCGACGCCGGCGACGCCCTCGCCGGGGCGGAAGCCGAAATTCTGGCCCGGGAGGGCCGCACGGCCGAGTCGCCCGCCGCCCGGCTTCTCGGGCTCCCGGACGGGGGCTGGAAGATGACGGGCATCGATCCGGAAGGGGTCGATCTGCGCGACGGGCGGCGGACGAGCCGCCTGGACTTCGATACGCCGGTCCGCAACCCGGACGAAGCGCGCGCGGCGCTGACGCGAATCGCCGGGACGGCCGGTTCGCGGCGACTCGCCGTTTGACACTCCGACCGCCGCTTGTATGTTGCGGACCGAGCACGCTTCGCAAGCTGCGCAACGCTTTCCGCGAGGGCGAGCTGCGCAAGGGGGGGACACGTGAAGCAAACGGGATTCGCCGCCAGTTCCTTCGGACTGGAGAACCACGGCCTCGCGAACCTGAAGGCCGCGCACTGGAATCCGTCCGCGCCCGCGCTCTACGAGCATTCCCTGCGCCGCGCCGAGGGCAGGCTGGCGGCGGGCGGCGGCCTGATCGTCACCACCGGCGAATACACCGGACGCTCGCCGCGGGACAAGTACATCGTGGACGAGCCCGAGAACGCGGCCAACATTTGGTGGGGGCGGGTCAACAACCGGATTTCGACCGAGCGATTCGAATCCATGCGCAAGCGAATGCTCGCCTATCTGCAGAACCGCGAGGCGTTCGTGCAGGACTGCTACGCCGGCGCCGACCCGGATTACCGCCTCAAGGTCCGGATCGTGACCGAACAGGCGTGGCACAGCCTGTTCGCGCGCAACATGTTCATCAATCCGCCGGCCGACGAGCTGGCGGATTTCGTGCCCGACTACACGCTTCTCCATGCCCCGAACCTGCAAGCGTCGCCCGAGGTCGACGGAACGCGGTCCGAAGTCTTCGTCATGCTGAATTTCGCCGAGCGGCTGGTCCTCGTCGGCGGCTCGCATTACACGGGCGAGATCAAGAAAACGATCTTCTCCGTCCTCAACTACCTGCTGCCGGCCGACGGCGTGCTCCCGATGCACTGCTCGGCCAACGTCGGAAAGAACAATGACGCGGCGATCTTCTTCGGCCTGTCCGGCACCGGCAAGACCACGCTCTCGTCGGATCCGACGCGCACGCTGATCGGCGACGACGAGCACGGCTGGTCGCCTTCCGGAGTGTTCAATTTCGAAGGCGGCTGCTACGCCAAGGCCATCAACCTTTCGCGGGAAGCGGAACCGGAGATCCACGCGGCGTGCCTGCGGTTCGGAACGGTGCTGGAGAACGTCACGGCGGATCCCGCCACCGGGTTTCCGAATTTCGACGACGCCTCGCTGACCGAGAACACGCGCGCCTCCTATCCGCTGGACTACATTCCCGAGGTCAGCGAAACCGGCATGGCCGGCCATCCGGAAAACATCGTCATGCTCACGGCGGACGCGTTCGGGGTGCTGCCTCCCATCAGCCGGCTGACCGCCGATCAGGCCATGTACCACTTCCTTTCCGGCTACACCGCGCGCCTGGCCGGCACCGAGCGCGGCGTCGACGAGCCGGAGGCGACTTTCTCCACCTGCTTCGGCGCGCCGTTCCTGCCGCGCCCCCCGACGGTTTACGCCAAGCTTCTCGGCGAGAAGATCGAGAAGCACGGCGCCCGATGCTGGCTGGTCAACACCGGCTGGAGCGGCGGAAGCTACGGAACCGGCAAGCGGATGAAGATCGCCTACACCCGCGCGATGGTCCGGGCGGCCGTCGAGGGAAAGCTCGCGGGCGTCGCCGTCGCCCCCGACTCCAGTTTCGGCCTGCTGATTCCCGAGTCGGTGCCGGAAGTCCCGAAGGAGGTTCTCGATCCGAAGGGCATGTGGAGCGACAAGGGAAACTACGACGCCGCCGCGCGCGACCTCGCCCGCCGCTTCGAGGAGAATTTCGTCCAGTTCGAGGACTTCGTTTACGACGGCGTCAAGGCCGCCGGCATTCGCGCGGCCGCGTAGCGCCGCGGCTTCCCCGCGTCCGCCCGGGACGGAACGCGCCCGGGTGCCGGCTTTCCGCGGGAGCCGTTCCGTCCCGCGGCCGGCGATCCGACGACGACCCGGGGCGGCAGCGCGAACGGCGTTACGCGGCAAGCGTCAGCCGCTCCGCCATTTCGAGAAAGCGGCAAAAGGCGTTGACAAGCTGAATCTGCCGGGGCGTTCTGCATTCGGCTTCGAAAAGACGCGGCGAGGAAACCATCACCGATACGCACTTGGCCCGCGAGGTCGCGACGTTGAGGCGATTCAGGCTGTACAGGAATTCCATTCCCCGAGGCGCGTCCGCGTGGCTCGATGTCGCCGTCGAATAGATCGCGATCGGAGCTTCCTGGCCCTGAAACTTGTCCACCGTGCCGACCCGGGCCCGCGGCAGGCGTTTTTGAATCTCGAAGACCTGCGCATTGTAGGGAGCGATGACGAGGATGTCATCGAGCGTTATCTCCCGCCTTTCGCCCCCGCGGTCAATCCAGGTCGCGCCCCTCTCCAGAATTCGGGTCACGAGAGCGCCGGTCGCCTCCGCCTCTTCGGGCGAGTTGTTCCGATTGCCGTCGTGTTCGACGGGCAGATAGCGCAGGCCTGAACCGGAAATCGGTCCGGCGGAACGGACGAGGTGCCTGTCGGGTCCGGTCCTTGGACGAAGTTTCCCGTCGTAGAACAGCTCCGACGTATACGCGCAGATGTCGGGATGCAGCCGCCACGTCTCGTCCAGAAACAGTCCGCGGTCGGACGTTACGGTCCTTTCGCCGGCCAGAAGGTAGTCGAGCGCCGAAACGTCCACGCCATCGGGGTGACTGCCCTGCATCGGCTGATCGAGTTGCTGCGGATCGCCGATCAATACGACGGTTTTCGCCGCCTGCGAAACCGCCAGCACGTTGGCCAGCGACATCTGCGCCGCCTCGTCCACGAACAGCACGTCGACCGCCTCGAAAGCTTCTTCCCGCGCCCAGAACCATGCGGTTCCGCCGCCGACAGAAGCTCCGGAACCAAGCGCTGCGATCAAGTCGTCATTGCTCGCCGCAAACGAAAGACGATGCTGCGGCTCTTCCTGCTCGGGAGCCTTGTGGCAGCAGCGGACGTCCACGCCCATCTCGTTGGCCGCTTCGATGGAAGCGTCGATCAGATTGCGGATTACCTTGTGACTGTTGGCCGTGATTCCGACCTTCCGGCCGCGGCGCACGAGTTCGCAGACCATGCGCGCGCCGGTGAACGTCTTGCCCGCGCCCGGCGGGCCCTGGATCGGAAGAACGCCGCCGGACAGATGCCCGCACAGCCGGACCGCAGCTTCCAAGGTCGATTCTCCATGGCGCCGGAGAGGTTGCCCGCCGACGCGCGGCGGCGTCCGCAGCAGAAGATCCCGTGCCGCCCCACCGCCGCCGCGCAAGCCATGCCGGGCGACATGTCTTCCGACCCGCATCAGCGCTTCCTTAAGGACACGGGCGTTTACATACTTGTGAGCGAATACCGCTTCGGGATGAACGCCTGCGCTATTTCTTCGCTTCTTGATGTCTATCGTTCGGCCGTCGACGGCCGCGGCGCTTCCGATTTTCTCGCCGCCGAGACCGCGGATTTCTTCTCCGCCTCGCAGCTCGGTCTCTTGGGGCGGGAATTCGTAGCGATGCGTCAGCGCGTGTCCGGTTGACGCATCGTCCCCGACGAACGTCAGACCGGACAGTCCGGCGCGTTCGTCCAGAAGGTCTTCCGCCGAGAGACCGGCGAGTCGAAAGAATTCCCACCAGATCGCCTTCTCTTCCCGCCTGTGCCAATCGACGACGCTCGCAAGCGTCCAAAGCGCCTGTTGTTCTTCGCCTCGTTCTTCGGGATCCGCGGAGATGCCGGCAGTCAGGTCCTCGACAAGCGCTTCGACCGCGATTTGCCATTCCGTCAGCTGTTCGCTCGGTTCGCCGTCACCCGGCTCCGGACGCGGCACTTCCACGCCGCGATCGACGAGCTGTCGCCGCAGTTCCTCGAGCCAGTCGCGCAGACCGGCGGCGGAACGGCAGTCGTCCTCGTTGTAAGCTTGCACTTCAGCTCGGACTTCGTCCGTGACCTCAGGCACGAGATCCAGTTCGAGACTCGACTGGAGAGTCGCGAGGGCGGCATTCGCGCGGGCCAGCGCCGCTCGCCGGCGGAAAGCGTAAAACGGCTCCAGGTTCTTGATGGAGTAGCTTTCCACGCTCGCGCGAAGCCCGCGGCGAACGGCTTGATAGAGATCGACGAAGATGCCGGCGCGGAGCATTCGGTCGATGTCTTCTTCGCGCGTCGCGTAGCGGCCCATCAGGCGCTTCAAGGCCGCCGGCTCGTATGGCGCGTAGTGGTAGATGTGCAGATCGGGAAAGGCGTCCCAACGCCTCATCGCGAAATCGACGAATTTCTCGAAGGCGCGCTTTTCGTCCTCCCGCGAGAAGGCCCAGATGCGCCGGTAGCGGAGTTTGCCGCGTTCCCCCGCGAAGAGATAGCCGAACAGGTACTCCAAGCCGCGCTCGCCGACGAACGGATCTCCTTCCAGATCGAGAAAGACGTCGCCTGCGGACGGTTCGGGGAGAACGGCAAGACCGAAACCGGATTCCACGGGCAGCAGTTCGAATCTCGCTTCACCGGTTTCGCGCGCCTCGACCTGAAGACGCGCCTGCTCGCGGATGCGGATATCGGCCGAACCGGGTTTCGAGTCCAGCGGCAAAGACACGCTGGCCAACTGCTTCATCGTTGCGATGCCGCGCTGGCCGAGTTCGTTCATTTGCAATTTCGAGATTCCGGCGACGAAGCAGAGATGGTCGTCCTTTCGGCGTCGACTGTCGCAGGACTTCAGCCAACGGCAGACGCCGCAGTGCTCCACCGGATCGGGGTACGTCTTCTCCCGCTTCGCCATGGCTTCGAGAAAGCCGCGCTTCGCCATGCGGAAATACGCGGCGTATTCCGCGACGCGGTATCGCCGCGGCTCCGACCAGGGAGATACGATATGCATGCATTCCGGCGCGACGTCCTGCACTTGCGCCAGCAGATCGGAATAGAGGCAAAGCTGAAGAACGGCGGCCGCCTTAGTGTCCCTCGCCAGCTTGGCGTCCACCGCCTCGTAGGACCAGGGGCCGAGAGCGCTCGGGGCGTCGACGCGCTTCAGAACGTCCGGACGCCCGACCCAGCCGTTCCGCCGAATCGCCCCCTGCACGATCGCGCCGGCACCTCGCTTCATGGCTTCCAGCGTTTCGGGAATCGCTTCGTCCGCAGCGATCGCGACGACTTCTTCGCCTGCGTTCGCCAGTCGCTCGACATAGTTCCGTTCATGCAAAAGGCCCCGTTCCCGAAGAGCGTCGAGAAACGGAGTTCGGACGACCGGTCTTCGCAGGCTTCCTTCCGCCGCCGCGCGCTCCAGTTCCGGAAGATGACGGCAGTTCAGGTATCCGACCAGATCCGTGGCGCTGAACTCGAGGGAATCGCCGGTTCGCTTCATGAATTCGACAATAGGCGCAGCGCCGGTCCGCTCAAAGCCCCGCCCGACCGAACCGTTTCCCTGCCTTCCGCGGACGCCTGCGGCGGGGCGGATGCGGTTTTTCGTCGCGCGAACTTTTCGGAATTCGGGCTTGACTTGATAATAAGAATGACTATCATTCGCAATTGGAGAGCAATCCGTTCTCCGCGCGAACGACCTGATGAAGGAGAAACGTCATGAAACTCGCAAAAATCGCCGCCGTCGCCCTCGTCGCTCTGCCGACGGTCGCGGCCGCGGCCGAAGAGGTCAACGTCTATTCGTATCGTCAGCCTTTCCTCGTGAAGCCGCTCTTCGACGCGTTCACGAAGGAGACCGGCGTTGCGGTCAACGTGGTGTTCGCCAAGAAGGGGCTGGTCAAGCGCCTCCAGGCGGAGGGACGCAACAGTCCGGCCGACCTCGTCTTCACCGTCGACATCGCGCGCCTCAACGAAGTCGTCGAAGCCGGGCTCGCCCAGCCCGTGAAGTCCGACGCCCTCGACAAGGCGGTGCCGGAAACCTACCGGCATCCCGAGGGCCTGTGGTACGGCCTCACCCTCCGGGCGCGGGTGATCTACGCGTCGAAGGAACGGGTCAAGACCGGCGAAATCACGTCTTACGAGCAACTCGCCGATCCCAAATGGCGCGGCCGCATCTGCACGCGAAAGGGGGATCATCCCTACAACGTCGCCCTTCTCGCCGCCATGATCGGCCATCACGGAAAAGCCAAGGCCGAAGAATGGCTGCGCGGGGTGAAGGCCAATCTGGCGAGAAAGCCCCAAGGCAACGACCGCGCGCAGGTCAAGGCCATCATGGAAGGCGTCTGCGATCTGGCGATCGGCAACCACTACTACATGGCGCTCATGCTGAACAACGAGAAGCAGCGCAAATGGGGCGAGTCCGCCAACATCGTCTTCCCGACTCTCGGCGGAGCCGGCACCCATATGAACGTCAGCGGGGCGATGATGACCAAGCATTCGCCCAACAAGGCCAACGCCAAGAAGCTGATCGAGTTTCTCGTCAGCAAGAAGGCGCAGAAACTCTACGCCAACACCAACTTCGAGTACCCGATCGATCCTTCCGTGAAGCCGGCGCCGCTCGTGGCGTCCTGGGGCGGCTACAAGCGCGACGGTCTTTCGCTGATCGCGATCGCGAAAAACCGTCCGGACGCCCTCAAGATCGTCAACCGCGCCGGATACAACGAAGGGCCGGCCACGAACTGACGTCGGCGGACGGGCGGCGGTGACCGGCCTCGCTCCGGCTTCGCTCCGGAGCCGCGGAGGCGGAATCCGCAGGCTCGTTTCCGGATGGACGGCGGGCGCGGCGGCGATCGCACTGATCGTCGCCGTTCCCGTTCTGACGGTCGCATGGCTCGCCCTGTTCCCGAGCGAAAACATCTGGCCGCACCTCGTCGAAACGGTTCTGCCCGGCTACGTCTCGACGACCTTGTCGCTGCTGGCGGGCGTGGGCGCCGTCACCGCGCTCGTCGGAATCGGCACGGCCTGGCTGGTCAGCATGTGCGAGTTCCCGGGCCGCCGCGTTCTCCAATGGGCGCTCGTCCTGCCGCTCGCCATGCCGGCCTACGTCGTCGCCTACGTCTACACGGATCTCCTGGAGTTCGCGGGACCGGTGCAACGCTTTCTGCGCGGCCTGTTCGGCTGGCGAAGCGCGAACGAATACTGGTTCCCGGAAATAAGGTCGCTCGGCGGCGCGACGGCGGTCATGGCGGCGACGCTCTACCCGTACGTCTATCTTCTTGCGCGTTCGGCCTTCACGGAACAGGCGGGCGGCGTGATGGAAGCGGCGCGCACCCTGGGCTGCGGCGCCTGGTCGGCTTTCCGCCGGGTATCGCTGCCGATCGCGCGCCCCTCGATCGTCGTCGGGCTGGCGCTGGTGATGATGGAAACGCTGAACGATTTCGGCACGGCCGATTTCTTCGCGGTCCAGACGCTGACCACCGGGATCTTCAACGTCTGGCTGGTGATGAACAACACCGGCGGCGGCGCGCAAATCGCGCTGGTGATGATGTTCTTCGTGGTCGCGCTGCTTCTCGTCGAGCGCAGCGCGCGGCGCGGCCGCAGCTATCACGACACGACCCAACGCTTCAGAAACGAGCGCGCCTACAGGCTCTCGAAGCCGCGCGCCCTCCTTGCGTTGACCGCGTGCGGCCTTCCCATAGCGATCGGCTTCGTCATACCGGCGGGGCTGCTCGTTTCCTACGCCATCGAGCACCATGCGGCGTCGCTCGCCAACCGCTTCCCGCAGGCCGCCTTCAACAGTCTGACTCTCTCCGCGCTCGCGGCCCTTGCCGGAGTGGCGATCGCGCTCTTCCTCACCTACGCCGTGCGCATAGGAAACAACGACGCCCTGCGCGGCCTCACGCGGTTCGCAAGCCTCGGCTATGCGGTTCCGGGCGCCGTCCTCGCCATCGGCATCCTCGCGCCGTTCGGCGCGTTCGACAACGCGATCGACGGTTTCGCGAGGGAGAATTTCGGGATCAGCACGGGGCTGCTTCTGAGCGGCACGCTGTTCGCCGTCCTGTTCGCCTACGTGGTCCGCTTCCTCGCCCTCGCCTACGGAACGCTGGAGGCGGGGTTCGGACGCATCTCGCCCAACGTCGAGGACGCCGCGCGAACGCTGAAGCACGGCCCGGCGCGAACGCTGTTCCGCGTGAGCCTGCCGATCCTGCAGCGCAGCATCCTGACCGCGGCGATTCTGATCTTCGTCGACAGCATGAAGGAGCTGCCGGCGACCCTGCTGCTCCGGCCTTTCAATTTCGAAACGCTGGCGACCTACGTGTACCAGTTCGCTTCCGACGAGTTGCTGGAAGAATGCGCGCTCGGCGCCGTCGCGATCGTCGCGGTGGGAGTCCTGCCCGTCGTTCTCCTCACCCGGGTTACGGGCCGCAGCGACAGCTCGCCGCCCTGAAGCTCAGTGAGCCTCGCGCCAGTTGGCGCCGTCCCCCGTCTGGACGACCAGCGGAACGTCGAGATGCGCCGCGTTCTCCATCACCCCCTTCACCAGCGCCGCGGTGTCCTCGAGCTCGTCCTCCGGGGTCTCGAAGATCAGTTCGTCGTGGACCTGCAGCAGCATCTTCGCCCGCAGTCCGACCTCGGCGAGAGCCGGCGGTATGCGTATCATGGCGCGCTTTATGATGTCGGCCGCCGCTCCCTGCAACGGCGCGTTGATCGCCGCGCGTTCCGAGAACCTCCGCTTCGCCTGGTTCTTGTCCAAAATGCCCGGCGTGTGGCATCTGCGTCCGAAGATCGTCTCGACGAATCCGCGCTTGCCGGCCGATTCGATCGTCCGGTCCATGTAGTCCTTGATGCCGGGGAACTTCCGGAAATAGCTGTCGATGTAATCACGGGCCCGTTCGCGAGGAACGAGCAGCTGGCGCGCAAGGCCGTAGGCGCTGATGCCGTAGATGATGCCGAAGTTGATCGCCTTCGCGCGGTTGCGCTCTTCCGGCGGCATCCCGTCGACCGGAACGCCGAACACCTCGCTCGCCGTCATTGCGTGGATGTCGGCGCCGTCGTGGAAAGCCTGCCGCAGCGCGTCTATCCCGGCGACGTGGGCGAGGAGCCTGAGCTCGATCTGGGAATAGTCGGCCGACAGCAGTACGCAGCCGGCGCCCGCGACGAAGGCCTTGCGGATCTCGCGCCCCTCCCGGGTGCGGACAGGTATGTTTTGCAGGTTGGGATCGTTCGAGCTTAGCCGCCCGGTGGAGGCGACGGCCTGGGAATAGGAGGTGTGCACCCGCCCCGTCGTCGGATCGATCTCCTTGACGAGGGCGTCGGTGTAGGTGCCCTTGAGCTTGGTCAGCTGCCGCCAGTTCATGATCTTGAGCGGCAACTCGTGCCCGTTCATCGCCAGTTCCTCAAGGATGTCGGCGCCGGTGGCGTAAGCGCCGGTCTTCGTCTTCTTGCCGCCCTGCAGTCCCAATTCCTCGAACAGCACTTCGCCGAGCTGCTTGGGCGACCCGATATTGAACGAACGCCCGGCCTCCTCGTAGATGTCCTCCGCGATCTCGGCCGCCCGGCTCTCGAATTCGCTGGACAGATCGTTCAGCGCGACAGCGTCGACGACGATCCCCGCGCGCTCCATATCCGCCAGAACGGGCAGCAACGGACGTTCGAGCGTTTCGTAGACCGTGACCATCCTCTCCTCGACGAGGCGGCGCCTGAACCGGCCGTGGAGCCGCCGCGCAACGTCGGCGTCCTCGGCCGCGTAATCCAGCGCCTTGTCCAGGGGCACTTCGGCGAAACCGATGCGGTTTCGTCCCTTCCCGGTCACGTCGCTGTACTTGATGTTGACGTGATCGAAGTGGCGGAGCGCCAGGTCGTCCAGCCCGTGATTGTGCAGGCCGCCGTCCAGCACGTAGGAAAGGAGCATGGTGTCGTCGACCGGGGCCGTGTCGACGCCGTACCGCGCAAGGACATGAACGTCGTATTTCACGTTGTGGCCGATCTTGAGGACGCCGGGGTCCTCGAGCACGGGCTTCAGCAGATCCAGCGCTTCGCGCAACGGGATCTGCCTAGGCGCACCGCCGGGGGACCCGTCTTCGCCGAGATTGAGCTCGGGGGAATCGGCGGCGCCCGGCGCGACGTGACCGACCGGGACGTAGCAGGTTCGCCCATCTTCCAGCGACATGGAAAGGCCGACGAGCTCCGCCCGCATGGGATCGAGGGAAGTGGTCTCCGTATCGATGGCGACGACTCCCTCGCGGTCGATATCCTCGATCCACGCCTCCAGGGATCGGCGATCCTGCACCAGTTCGTAAGGAACGTCGCCGGGCGCGCCCGTTTCGTTCCGCGGTCCGGCGGAATCTCCGAGCGCCGCGCGGAACTTGTCGAGCATGGACCGGAAGTTCTGCGTCTCCAGAAACGGCAGCAGCACGCCGGGGTCGGGCGGCGCCAGCCTGAAGTCCTCGATCCCGCAGGCGACGGGAACGTCGTCGCGCAACGTGACCAGTTCGCGCGAGATCCGCGCCAGTTCCGCGTTGTCGACCAGAGCCTGGCGCCGCTTGGGCTGCCTGATTTCCTCCGCGCGAGCGAGCAACGCGTCGAGGTCGCCGTATTCCCCGATGAGCTGCGCGGCGGTCTTGACGCCGATTCCCGGCACGCCGGGCACGTTGTCCGTGGAATCGCCCGCCAGCGCCTGCACGTCGATCACCTTGCCGGGATCCACCCCGAACCTTTCGACGACCTCCTGCGGTCCGACGACGCGGTTCTTCATCGGATCCAGCATGCGGACCCCCGCGCCGACGAGCTGCATGAGATCCTTGTCGGACGAAACGATGGTGACGTCGAATTCCCGCTCGACCGCCATGCGGGCGAGAGTGGCGATCAGGTCGTCGGCCTCGAAGCCCGGCATTTCCAGGCTCGGCAGGTTGCAGGCCTCGGTCGCCTCGCGGATCAGCGCGAATTGGGGGACGAGATCCTCCGGCGGCGGCGGGCGATGCGCCTTGTATTCGGCATAGACCTCGTTGCGAAAGGTCTTGCGGGCGCTGTCGAACAGGACCGCCATGTACTCGGCGCCGGTGTCGTCGACCAGCTTCGTCAGCATGTTGGTGAAACCGTAGACGGCGTTCACCGGCGTCCCGTCGGGCCGGGTCATCGGCGGCAGAGCGTGAAACGCCCGGAATATGTAGCTCGATCCGTCCACCAGGTAGATAGTCTTGCGTTCCGCCGCGCTCGCCATGCCTGCCCCTTTCCGTCCGCGTTCGGCAGAATGCAGAATCGCCGCCGCGGAGTCGAGACGACGCGAGGCGCGAACGGCGAGGAGCCGTCGCGCTTCGGGCGACGTTTCGCGGAACGGGCGCTCCGGGCCGGGGCCCGTCCTGGCCGTGAGGCGCCCTTGCCGCCTGTCGCCCGCGCCCGGCCGAAGACGGCGGCGACCCGGCGAGAAAACCGTGACGGCGCTGACGCACGACAGCAAAACAAATCAGCCCCCATCTTGGAGGCAAAATTCAAAGCCTATTGACGGTATTGGGGTTCACCACTTCGCCGGACAGTCGGCGGAGAATGGTCTCAATCATGTTCAATGCGGCATCCGGAGGCATCGAGTCGGCGAGCGCACCGAAAGCCGCTAGGAGAGTATGGGCGGAATGTGATGGGACACCGGTCAGCGGCGGTTCGCCATTGAGATCGACAGCGTCTAATTGCCTCTCACAGAGATCGAGTTCATCCAAGTCGGAGTGCGAGGTCGCGCTTTGGATCTGTTGGATGGTTTGTCTGATCTGGGAGAGGCGCTCGCGCTCACGCTCAAGCAGTCCGGCTGCGTCTTCCGCACGGAGGTATCCGGCTAGGTCGCGGGCGCGTTTGATCTGATTGATGGCCGCTCTTACGGTGCTGAGCTTGTTTCGCTGGGACGAAGCACGACGGCACTCGGCGCTGATTTTTTGGGCGATCGCACCGATGTGGTTCTCAAGATTGCGGAGATGAGGGCCGAACTCGAAATAGTCGCGCCGACCGTTCGGGACTATGCGGCTGTCGATTATATGGACCTCGCCGACACACCAACCGTTGAACCGCGTTTCGTGAAAGAGGTGTTCGAAGATGTCGTCCGAGCCTATCTGGATGTTCCCGGCACGTGCGCGAAGCCCGCGGATGGCCAGTCGTCGCGAAATGGAGCCGACATAGGGTGTGTGGGCGAGCCACAGAACAGCTGCAGGGCGGTCTTGGTCGAGTTGAGGAACCACACATGTTTCCAACCGCTCGAATACGGCCGAATAGTCTTCCGTTAGGGGGATAGCCTGTCCGAAAGGCCGAACGATCGGCGCGTGGTCTCCGTTGAGTCGAACGTCGAGCACCAAATAGTTCGTGTGGGCTACAAGAAAGTCCCGAATCTCGCATGCAAGCGGGAAGGAGGAAGCCAAGGGAACTGGGCAAACTTCGCCAATGTAGCTTCTAACGGTGTCTTGGTTGAGGATGGTCGAAGCGGCGTGTCGGGTCACCCTGTCGACGGTGACTTGGAAGAAGCGGTCTGGCCAGTCGTCATCCGGGAGGGACTGGACGGTTGTACAGGCTTCGATCACGGTCCTGGCGTCAACGTGAGCGACACCAAGCTCGCGCAATGCGCGGCCGCTCCAAGAAACCCGAGTCACGGGTTCCGAGGCGTGCGTACGCGTCGTGAAGTGGACATTTTCAGCGAAGGCGAGGGCCGATAGTCGACCGATACCACGTAACCCGCGATCAACACCAGGGACTTTGGTGCTATTGCCGATGTGGACTAGGCGATGGACGGCGTCAACTGGCGAAAGCCCTGCCCCATCGTCCATGATAATAACCTGCGACTCGACTGGATCGATAGTGATGCTCACCGAGCCACAACCATCTCCGAGAGAGGCGCAGGAATCGGCTGCATTCTGTAGGTATTCGCGATAGATGACGAGTGGATTGTCGTACATGCCGACCGTTACGAGGCGGAGTATGTCCCCGCCGACGAGAATGTCACCGGACATCGGCACGATCCGCTGTCAGCGAGGTGGCGGGGATGAATTCGGTTGCCGGCTCAGGCGGCTCGTAGAGCCCGGCGTCTTCGACGAGCGCATCAGATTCTTGAAACATGTGATCAGGCGCGAGCTCGGGGAAGACTTGGGCGATGTCAGTAACTTTTGCAGCTTTCGTGTCAATCGCGTGGAAACGTGCGAGTTCTCGGACGAGCTGGTCTGTAGATCTGTCAGAGAGTAGGCGAAGAAACGCTTGGTAGCGAGGTCGGGCGAGTAGGGTTTCGCTGAGCAGGCCGATGAGTTCGGTACGTTGTGCTTTCGTGGCGCGCCGCAGCAGAGCAAGGTACTCGTCGAGAATCTCTCTGCCTGCCCCGTGTTCGTAAAAGTCCCGCTGGAAAATGAAAGCGTGTGGCAGCGCAAGAAGTTGCTCGAATTCTTCTTCTCCCTTCCCAAAGGCCCTAAGAAAGAAGTCGTTGCTGCCTGACACGACGCCGTGCGTGGCTTGGAGTATTATCTGGAAAGATCTAAGGTAGTAGCGGTTCCAGTTCTTGCCGACGTGTGACCGATTCTTCATCGTGACGGGCAGGTACCGCATTGGGAAAGACCAGATTCGGACGCCGAGGCGTTCGTTGAGTTCGATGTTTATTTTCATCCGCTGGTAGAGATCGCTCGGCGTATCCATAAAGTTATAGAGCATGTAGTTCGACAGCGACCTTAGCCCATAGTCGGCCGCCATATGCACGGCGCGCTCGTAAGCCCGACGCATACCTATGTGATCAAAAGCGATGCGCAGAGGGTCTACGCAAATTCTCGCCATCTCCTTAAGGTACATGGGCGTCTTCGAGAGGATGCGGGCATCAACCCCTTGGTTAAAGTCGACGCGTCGTTTTACGGGCGGCGAACCCGATCTTTCGAACAGAGCGCCGCTCTGGAAACCGAGATCTCGAATCTCGGCGATCACCTCTTTGTATCGTGAACTGGCAGCGACGTTGTTGTCCATAAGGATGAGATCCTTCTTCGGACCAAACTGTTCGTCTACGCCGGCGATGAGGCTAGTGATCGGAGGCATCTCGCGCTGGGTGCCCTCCAACTTTGGAACGCCGCAGAAAGTACACTTGCGGATGCAGCCTCGAGTTGCGTATCCGAAATAGGCGTTACGAACAGGATACTTATAGGCAATCTGATCAAGAATGTTGTAATCGGGAACCAGTTCCTCAATAGGCGTGCCGTTATCGTCAGCACCGAAATCGCCATCCTCGCCGGAAAGCCGGAGGGCAAGCGCGGGCGGCTGGTCGAGAAGGCCCTTGATGAAGCGTATCCCCGCCCAGCGCGGCTCAAGAACAAACTCGTCGAACATCAATGTGGCCGCTATCCCGCCGACGAAAATCCGCTCCGCCTGACCGCGCACGGCCCGCAACGCAAAATCGATGGCAGCGGACGTTCGCTTCCACTCGAAACTGAAGAGAGTGGTTACATATACGCGGTCCCAGACATGTGCAAGGACTTCAGGAGTCTCGCCTTTTACGAAGCAGAGGTTATCGTTACGGCCGCGCGGACCGTGATAGGCCGCAATCTTCATCAAGCCAAGCGGGGGGTATTTGTTCGGATAACCCGGTTCGACGAGCAGAACGTTTTTTTTGCTCATTGGATTCTGCCGTCAATCTATAGGTCGGTAGAGTTATCGGTGAGTTGAGAATCGATCATGTTGGAAACACGTTTCAGGCTTTGGCCTACGCGCTTGACAACTAATTTTACGGCAATGAGTTCGTTGTGTTCCAAGGGCGCAATATCGTCCAGCTCGATTTCTTCTAAGTCGTCACGGATCTTATTTAGTTGCTGCTGAGCACCACTGACTTTCGCACGATCATAGGCATTTTCAAGGGATATTTGACCTTTTGTGTATTTTCGCAAAATTTTAGGCTTTTTGATAATTATAGGCAAGCGTTTTCGCAACTCTTGAGCTGTGAATTCCTCAGTTTTGATTTGAGACAACAATGTGTCTCTCAGTGGTTCATTATCTTTCAATTCGGACGATATAGCACTGCTTCGAATGAGGACATTATAGTAGCTAAAGTTGGACAGGGTGTTATCATCGTTCTCCTGCATGAGCTCGATGATTCCGATATTTTTCTTGATTTCGGCTTGCGAAAATCCGGATAATTTCGCTAAAGTAGGGATGTCTTTCTGCTCCTCGTTTACCCAGCGGAAGCAAAACAGCGCCTTAGCGTAAGGGGACCACTCAGTCTTTCCATGCAGATGTGTCTGACCAAGCAGGCGTATCTGTTGATCATCCGTAAAGGTTGAGACGACAAGGCAGCGAATAAGCGTCCACCGATCGTCATCGTTGTTTTCACGGAGCTTGCGATAGGCAGCTAAACGGGAGTTGCCTTCGATCACTTCCTGAGTGTCCCAGCGAACGATGATCGGTTCTTGTAGTCCACCGTCTCGTTGGATCTCAGGTATGAGGTTCTTGACGCTTGGCTCCTGAAGCAAACGCTGGTAAATACGATGCTGCATCTCATCGGGGGTGAGGGTTGCGAAATCCGACATTTCTCGAATGGCAGCGTACACGCGGGGATTGTCGGGTAGGAAACGGAGTTGATCGATGTGTATCAGCTCGTACCGTGCAGGAATATCCTGCTCCATTATGGCGAAGGTGGTCTCGTCAGACGTCATCGGTTCGTGGCCTCGGATTTTTCATAAGGTTGATGAGGGGAGATGGTTCGATCCGGAAACAAAATGGCTTGGAGCACCTCGGAAACATCCGTACGGAACAAGTCGCGGAAAACTACGGCGTCTATATCACCTTGGGCAAGTTGCGCGGCACGATACTTGGCCGTGAGCAGAACGTCGACCCATTCGTCGATGGTTTCTTTGGCGATAAGATTATGTATGAAACACTCGCGTGTCTGAGAGATCCGATGAATACGGTCCTGCGCCTGAAGGTAGTCATCTAGACCGAAACCGCGATCAAAAAAGATGGCGTGGTTCGCGACAGTGAGCGTAAGGCCTTCCTTGGCGGCACCGGGTGTCGCGATGAGCACTAGATTGGATGAGTTCGTAAAGGACTGCACTGCCTGGTTTCGCCTATGCATGGGCAAACTGCCGTGAATGCATACAGGGTCAAAATCGGCAAGCTTGGCAGACAACCAGTTAACATTATCGTAAGCGTTCGGTCGTGGGGTGGCGACGTTGAGGCCTGCCTCCAGGCAGGGGCTTCAACCAGACGTCCTTGACCGGGAGGGCGCGTTCGTTTCGGGTACTGCCGCGGCCTACGCCGCCCCTCTGGTTGGCACCCGGCAACAGGTTTCTCGCGAAGTCCCGGAGAGTAAGCGTTCGGTTGCGAAGCGGGCTGTCGAGCCAGGCGAATCGCCCAGGCCTGGACACTCTTCTTTTGTTCTTGTATACGGCTGCCATGGCGGTCGAATCTGCACGCACGCTTTCCGGGACCGAGCTGTCGGGCGACGGCCAAGCTCTGGCTGCGGCATGCCGAGCGAATGCGGCTCTCTGCCAGGCGCTGGAAAGCGCACTCGATAAAGCGGAGAAGTTTCGCCGCGACGCCGAGAGGTGGCAGGGAGCTTTCCACCGGGCGATGGCGCTGATTAGAATCCTGAAAAAGAGACGCGAGGCGCCGCCCCGAGAGACGGCAGAGAACGAGAGTCTGAAGTCCCGCAGCCGCAGGTTTGCCCGGGAGTTGTTCGGGCGCCGCAGCGAGCGGCAGCCTACGGCAACCGGTCGACGCCGGGGGCGCAGTCAGGGAACGCCGTCGCACGGCCGCACGCCGCACCCCGAGCTGCCCGTTCGCGAGGAGGAGTCGCTTCCGGACGAGCGCACGTGTCCGGACTGCGGCAAGGCCTGGGTCTCGAACGGTTGGAAGGACACGGATCTCATCGAGACCAGGACCGTCACCTATGTCCGGAGGATTCGACGGAAGCGGCTGCGCCCGACCTGTACCTGCCGACCGGAAAAGGAGGCCGTCGGCCCGGCTCCGGCGCGGCTGTTTCCGAACACTCGGTACGGAGTTTCCGTCTGGGCGTACGTCCTGGCGGAGAGGTACGGCCTGCACCGTCCGTTGCGCTCGGTCTGCCGCGCGCTGGGTCAGCACGGGCTTGCCATTGCGCCCGGCACGTTGGCGGACGCTCAGCGGGGATTCCTGCGACTGTTCGAGCCGCTCGACGATGAGATCTCCCGGCGCCTGTCGGAGGCGCCGGTCGTTCACGGCGACGAAACAGGGTGGTGGATACGGGAGTTGGGCGAAGAAGACGGCGGCAACGCTCGCGCCTGGGCATGGATCGCCCGGTCGGCGGACGCGGTTCGCATCGTTATTCTGCCGTCGCGCAGCGCGGAAGCCGCCCTTGAACTGTTCAGGGGGCTCGGCTCGCCCGAACAGGCGGCTCACCTGGTCTGCGACCGCTACTCCGCCTACCGGAAGCTGGCGCGCGTCATGGAAGGGTGCATCGTCCTTTCATATTGTTGGGTCCATGCCAGACGGGACTTCATCAACCTTGAGACCGGCTACCCGAACCTCGCGAAGTTCGCCCAAAAATGGCTTCGTCACATTGCGGCATTGTACCGACTCAACGCCAGGCGTCTGGCGTGTCCGGGCAACGCCGCCGCCCAGCGGCGGCTCGCGAGATTCGCCGGAGCGTTCTTCGCGGCGGCGAAAAAGGCACGGGACGCGCTTCCGGAGAGCGCGGCGCAACGCGGCCCTCTGGACTCCCTGCTACGCCACCGCGACGGCCTGACAGTGTTCGTCGACAACGCAGACGTTCCCATGGACAACAACCCCGCCGAACGCGGCCTGCGCGGCCTCGCGATCGGCCGGAAGCTCTCGTTCGGGTCGCATAGCGTGGACGGAGCGCAGTTGGCGGGCATGCTCTATTCCATCTTCGGCACGCTCGAGATGGCCGGCGTCTCGCCGTACCGCTGGCTACTCGGTTATCTCGATGCCTGCGCCCGGCATCGCGGTCCGCCGCCCGAAGGCCCTGCTGCCTGGCTGCCGTGGGGCGCAGGCGAGGAGCGTCTCCGCTCCTGGCGTCCCGCTCTCCCCCAAGGACCGTGAGCGGCAGCCCCCGCCGCTACTGCGGGCGCGACTTCTCCGAGGACGAGGTCGACATGATCCGCGGCCTGATCGCGAGGGGCGGCCTCCACCGCCGGGCGCTGTCGCGGGAGGTCTGCCGCCGCCTCGACTGGCGCAAGCCCGACGGCGGCCTAAAGGATATGAGCGCGCGCGTCGCCATGTTGCGCATGCATCGCGACGGCGTGATCGTCTTGCCGCCGCCAAGGCGCGCGCCGGTCGTCCGCCGTCCGCTCGTGCCCGGTCCCGCGACCGACAGGCCCCCGTTCCCGACCCCCGAGCGTCTCGCCGATATCCAACCCGTCGCCGTTGAGCCCGTCCGGAACGCGGGCGAAGGCCGCCTCTGGAACGAGTTCGTCGCTCGCTACCACTATCTCGGCTATTCGACGCTGCCCGGCGCGCAGATGCGATACTTCGTTCGGGCCGCCGGAGGCGAACCCCTCGCCGTCCTCGGCTTCGGCGCCGCGGCCTGGAAGATCGCGCCGCGGGACAAGCTTGTCGGGTGGGATCCCGAGACCCGCCGCCGCAACCTGCCTCTCGTGGTCAACAATGCAAGGTTCCTGATCTTGCCGTGGGTCCGGATCAAAAACCTCGCGTCCTGCATCCTTGCCATGGTTGAATGTCGCCTGCCCGACGATTGGGAAGGCCGCTACGCGTTGCGCCCGGCCCTGATGGAGACCTTCTGCGAGAGCACGCGCTTCGAAGGAACCTGCTACCGGGCCGCCAACTGGACCAAGGTCGGCAAAACGCAGGGCCGCGGCAAGCTCGATACCCGGAAAGAACGCGCTCTCCCGGTCAAGGACATCTGGCTGAAACCCCTGCGCCGGGACTGGAGGCGGCTCCTCAATGAATAGGCCATCACCCCACGACCGAACGCTTACACATTATCGACGAATCCCGTCCATATAATCAACTTGGATTTTGCAGTGAACTCCCGGCACATGTCAAGAAGCAGAGGGAGTTTCGCGGGATCGTATTCGTAATTCCCATCAATGAGCGCTGGGTTCGAGGCGCATTGGACGAGACGCAGAAGTCGCTTGAGAATGCTGTCGACCTCATCGATTTCGACAACGCCGTCCATGTCATACTGGTAGGCAAGTTCGTCGCGGTAGGCGGCATACTTCGTCATCTGCCAAGGGGGCAGATCCACATGATGTGCAGTAATGGTTTTCTCTGGCAGGTGGATACCCGCGGTGCCCTTGGTCTCTCTGACCGTGAAGCGGGCGAGGCGCTGATAGATCGCGGATAAACGGCTGCCGTAGTCGACCGCCGCCGAGCGACTAGCAGGCAAATCCATCTGCCGCCTGAATGTGTCGAACGTGGTGCCGAGCGCTTCCCCACCGTCCAGGAATTTGATCTGCGCCCAAATGTCGTACGGTCGGTTCGCGGCAGGAGTACCGGTCATGATGACGCGCCGCTCGAAGGACGAAGCCACCTCAAGGAAAATGCGCGTCAGAGCGGCTTCAGGATTCTTGATCTTTTGGCTCTCGTCGAGGATGCAACCAACGCGACAAGTTTGCAGGAAAAGTCGGATTGTTGGCGCGTTGGCCGCGACTGCTTCGTAATTGGTGACATAGAGGAGTACGGGCGAATTCAGGGACGCGCTGTTCTGGGCTCGGTTGCCCGACAGAATGTGCGGCGTGATTTGGCAGTGCTCCGCAACTTCGTTGCACCAGTTGTCCACCAGCGACTTCTTCGTGACGATGAACACAGTGTCCACCGCATCGCTCTGCAGCCATAGCAAAGCTAGATCAATCGCGATCTTGGTCTTTCCGAGACCTTGCTCATGGAAGATGGCGGCGTAAGGGAGATCCTTGACGGAGCGAATTGCGTCGAGCTGATAGGGATACGCCGCATGCTTGGGCGAGAGTTCGGGTTGGCGTCTCAGGACAAACGCCATAGGGATGCTCCAAAGGGACCCAAGGCCCAGAAATCGAGGCCGTCGAACAACTTGATGTGGAGTCGGAACGACACCCGTTGGCGACAGTTGAAGCGGAGTACGGTCCCTGCTGAAGCCGCAACATGTCCATTGACGGCCAAGATGAAGGTACCGGTATTGGTGTCCGTCGTTATGGCGTCAAGGTGATCCACGAAGGCACGGATCTGGCTTCGAGTATGTTGATTGTCAACGTCGCCATCAGTCTTGGCTTCCGCGATAATGACCGACCGGCGGCGGGCAGCGGTGCACCGGGCAATGATATCGGGACGGTGGCCGCCGATGCACGGGGGCACCGGATCACCGGGGTCGTCGAGGAGGTCCGTCGTAACGCACATCGTCGGATGGCGTAGCCGTATGGCTTGCGCGGCGGCAGCAACCAGTCGGCGGTGCGCGTTACTTTGAGACATCTTGAAGCAAGTCTTGAAGATGCTCGGCAAGGTCGCTCAGGGTGTCAACGTCTTGGTCCGCAGTCTCGTATTGCCGGTCACGGAGGGCAAGATAGTCCTTTCGCGCCAAGGCTTTGATCCTCTGTAGCAGCGCTTCGGCCAACATCGTCATGCTGGCATCGGCGACGGTGATGTCGCCCGACGGGGTGTGGACGCCTTTTTGACGGTTGGCATCGGCAACCGCGATGGCGTCTTCGATTGATCGGATGCCGCCGTTGACGAACGTGTCCTTCGCCTCGTCGTCTGCAAGAACGCGGGGGAGCTTTCGAACGTCGGCCAGTCGGTATATTTGGCCGTCACGGATCCAGCGGCCGAAGTCGTGGAGGTCGAAACCCGCTCCGTAGATGGAGTCCTTGATTTCTGCCTTCTGTAGTTCGACAAAGCCGCTAAATCGATCAACCTTGAACGCGTCGTCGCTGTTTACGTCGCGGTAATATTCGTTCATGTCGTGGTAGGCTTCGATTTGCTGGCTGATCGTCCGCTTGTTGCCTCCGCATCGGGCGATGAGGTCGTCGTAGTCCATGAACTCGACGTTACGCAGGTAATGAAGGTATCGTGCCTTCTCGTAGGCAGGCCAGTCACGGGCGCCGACGAGGTGGGCTGTCACCCGGATCGTCTCGATGTCCCGCTGGTCCGGGTTGTCGAGTACGATACAATTGATGGTGGTCCAATCGCCAGGGGCGCTCTCCTCGTGGAGCTCGTAGTAGATGGTTAGGCGGGTGTTGCCGTCAACGCACACGAATCGACCATTGGTGGGCCAAACGACGATAGGTACCGAAATACCTCGAGCCGCTCTGATCGAGTCCTTTAGAGAGCGATAGGAGGAAACGCTGGCGGATCCTTCCGTGGCGGTCCGTAGTGCAAAGCGGATGCGTTGGTCATCGAGCTTGTCACCATACTTCTCAAGGGCGACCTTAATCCTCGGATTCTCTCGGTCAAAGTCAATCTGGTGTGTGGGGATGGAACTGTATGTACTCTTCACGATAGCCTCACCTCGCAAATTGTCGTGGCGTGGTAGGTTCGAGCCGAAAGCCACGGCAGCTTGGAGCACCATATCGCTCGCACGCCATCAGGATATACAAGACCATCCCCAAGATCAATTGATGCCATTACGAGACTCTTGCGTGGTTTCCAACGTCTTGAAATACAGTCATATTTCGGGGGATTTCCTTTATTCTGGGACGGAAAACTGCGAATTTTCCACGCGGAGACCGCCATTTTCGCAAATTCTGCCCCAAGCCGCTCCACGACCGCGGCCGGCCGGCCGCGTTCGGACCACGGCCCGGCTCGCCCCGAGTTTACGCACGGTGCCGAGGCAGCCATATATTCCGATTTCTATTCCATAATCGTCCGTTTGCGCAACCCTTGCGAGCGTGCCGACAGACAGCCGGAGCGACCATGGGGGCATCGAGCGGACAGCAACCGACAAAAAATGCCACAGCGCAAATGCTTCCGACTGCGCGAATGTCAACGGGAGACTGAAACGCTAGCGCTCCCTTGCGGCGCGAACGCTTTGAAGAGACACTTGCCGACGGCTCGAAAGGAGAGATGCCCATGTCTTCCACGCTGACGCGCCGAGCGTTTCTGTCGTCGAACGCGGCGGCGTTGCTGGCGGCGACGCTGCCGCGTTCGGCCGCCGCCGGAAGAACCTCGACGCTGCGGGCCGCGCCCGGACGCGCCCGCCTCGTTCCCGAACCGCACGGCGAAACCCCGGTCTGGTGCTACAACGGCGCGGTTCCCGGACCGGAGATTCGCGTTCGACAGGGCGACCGCATCCGCATCGTCGCGGAGAACGGGCTCGAAGAGGAAACCACCGTCCACTGGCACGGCATACGCCTGCCGAACGCGATGGACGGCGTTCCGCACCTTACGCAGCCTCCCATTCGACCGGGCGGAACCTTCACCTACGAATTCGACGCCGTCGACGCCGGAACGTTCTGGTACCACCCGCACCAGCGAAGTCCCGAGCAGGTCGGGCGCGGCCTCTACGGCCCGCTCGTCGTCGAGGAAATCGACCCGATCCGCGTCGACCGCGACGTGACGTGGGTGCTCGACGATTGGCGGCTGAACCGGTCGGCCGGGATCCGGGGGGATTTCAACAACGCCCACGACATGAGCCACAACGGCCGGCTCGGCAACACGGTCACCATCAACGGACGCCCCCCGAACGCCTTCGCCGTCAGAAAAGGCGAGCGCGTCCGTCTGCGCCTCGTCAACGCGGCGAACGCGCGGATCTTCGGCATCGAGTTCCGGGACCACGAGCCGACGATCGTCGCGCTCGACGGGCAACCGGCGGCGCCTCACGCGCCGGACGGCGGCCTCGTCGTCCTCGGTCCGGCGATGCGCGCCGACGTCGTTCTCGACATGGGAGGCGAGCCGGGCAGCCGCGTTTCCGTGGTCGACAGATTCTACCGGAATCGGGAATACCGGATCCTGGACTTCGTCTACGGCGCGAAGCCGCTCAGGAGCGAAACGCCGGACTGGACGATGGAGTTGCCGGCCAACCCTCTGCCGGAACCGGATATCGGGACCGCGCGGCGCACCGAGGTCGTATTCAACGGCGGCATGATGGGCGGCGCGGTCATGGGCGAACTGGGCGGCAGCATGCCCGGCGGCCTGCGCTCCGGCCGACTCTGGTTCGTAAACGGCGTAGCCGCCGAGGACCATACGGCGAAGCCCATGCTGGTCATCGAGCGCGGCCGGAGTCACGTGATCGCCATGACGAACGCGACGGCGTGGCACCATCCGATCCATCTGCATGGCCATTCCTTCCGGATCCTTTCGCGCAACGGAAAACCCGCGCCGCGCCGGGAATGGCGCGACACGGCGCTCATGGAGCCGCGGGAACGGGTCGAGATCGCGTTCGTCGCCGACAACCCCGGCGACTGGATGTTCCACTGCCACGTTCTCGGACACCAGGCGAGCGGGATGATGGCCTCGATACGCGTGATCTGAGGCAAGGCTCCGGCGCGACGGACGAAGAGCCTTCCCTCGACGTGCCGCGCCTGCCCTCTCGCTCCGGCAATGGAGCGCGGGCCCCGACGGCCCCGCGTTGCGCGAGCCCGCCGGAGTTCGACCGCTGCCCGCGGAACCGACGGAGCCGACCGCGGCACGTTCCGTCTTGCGCCGCGGCGGCCGCGCGTTCCCGAGCGACATGCGCGCCGCCGATGAAGAGGCGGAGAGGCGTCTCCGGTTCCCCGCGTCGACCGCTTCCCTGCGGAACGTCGACCCGCAGCCGACGAACGCCGACGGTTCCTGCGGCCCGCAACCCAACGCGGGATCCAGCGGGCGACGGCGCGCGGAGAGCGTCGCGCCCGTCGACCGGATCTCGGCCCGCTTCGCCGCGCGAGAACGGGAGAATCAACGGCGGAGATCGGCGGGCATCGCTCCCCGGTCGCGACGCTTGAAGAAACCGCGTCGCCCCGTCACTTTCGCGCCGCCAGCGTCACGCCGGTGACGATCAGGGCGAGACCGATCAGGTGAAACAGGCCGACGGTTTCGCCCAGCAGCGGAATAGCGAATGCGGTCGCGAAGGCGGGCACCAGATACATGTAGAAGCCGGCGCGGTTGGGTCCCAATCGCGAGATCGCGTTGTTCCAGCCGATGACGGCGACGACCGAAGGGAAGATCGCGACGAACGTCAGCGACGCCACTGCCGCCAGGCTGGGCCGCGGCACTTGCCCGGTCGCGATCTCGACCGAAAAGAACGGCAAATGGCAGAGCGCGCCGATCGCGCAAACGACGAGGATCAGCGACAACGGGTGCATGGCGCTCGGAACCTTCTTGACCACCACGCCATAGATCGCGAGCCCGACGTTGCAGACGATCAGGATCGCGTCTCCCAAATTGAACCTCAGGCCGAACAGGACGGAGGGATCGCCCCGGGAAACGATGTAAAGCACTCCGCCTATGGCGAGCGCGGTGCCGGCAAGCTGCACGGTAGCTGGACGGTTGCCGAGTATCGCCCAGGAAAACAGAACGATCAGAACGGGCAGCGAGGTCTGTATCACGCTGCCGTTTATGGCGGTCGTGTAGTTGAGCGCGACGTAGGTCACCCCGGCTCCGACGAACGGCATGACGAATCCGCAAACGGCCAGCAGTCGCCAGTTGTCGCGGATCAGTTGACGGTCGCGAAGGACGTGGCGCCAAGCGAACGGCAGCAACAGGAGCGCGCCGATCGCCCAGCGCGTGAATCCGAGCGTATAGGCGGGCACTTCCCCGACCGCCCATCGCCCGACTACGTAGTTGAGGCCGAGAATCAGCACGGCGAACGCCATCATGGCGTGCGCCATAGCTTCGCCCTGCCGCTCGCCGGCGGCCGGCGCCGTGGAAACTTCCTTCACGGGGTTCGAGGATTGCCGCCAGCGGCGGGAGACGGCCGCCCCTCAGGCGTTCTGCCTGAATTGCGGATCGGTGTATTGCGCGTTGTGCGCGATCATCATCTTGATCAATTCCGACATGCTCTCTTCGGTCGGCACGGGATCCGTATCCCAATGGCCGTATTCGTCGACGCCGCGCACCAGCGTCGCGGGACGGCGTTCCAGCGTCGACTTCACGTGCGGCGGGATCAGAAAGAACGAGTATCCGATGCGCGTCTCGCCGGTGTTGTTGGGATAGGAAGCATGGGCCGTGCGTTCGTTATGCATCGAGAACTGCCCTTGCTCGAGCTCCGCGTAGACGGCCTTCGACTCGTCGAGTCCCTTGATCGTCTGGCCGCGCCCGAGCAGGTTCTTCTTCTCGCCCGGCGCGTCGCCCGGCGCGTTTTCGTGGCTCTCTTCGTGGTCGTAGCCGACGCGGTGAGATTTCGGCATGAAGCGCAGGCAGCCGTTCTCCCTGTTCGCCGGCGTGAGCGCCACCCAGCACGTCACCATGTCGTGCGGGTGGCAGCCGAAATAGGCCGAATCCTGATGCCAGGAGACGAAGGAGCCGTCGCCGCCCGGCTTGACCCAGAAACGCGACCCGAACGCGAGAATGTTCGGCCCGATGATGTCTTCGGCCGCGTCCAGAATCGCCGGTTCGCGAACGAAATCCCACGTCTCGGACATGGTGAGATGCCCCTTGAGCTTGAACAACCCGGGGTTGACGCCGTACTGCTCCTCGAACCGCTGCACTCCGTCGAGCAGTTTCCGGCAGCGTTCCTTCGATACCCCCGGGACCGGAAAGACGTAGCCTTCCCGATGATAGAACTCGACCTGCTCCTCGGTCAGAACCTTCGGCATCGGATATCCTCCATCTGTCTTCCGCGCGGGCGGAAGGTTATCACCATTGACGCAGCGTGCAAAAGCGCCCCGCGGCGGTCGTTCGGACGGACCGGCGTCGCCGCTTCTCGAATGGCGTCGAGCGGTCCGCGCGAGCCGCCGTGCGGTCGCGTTGCCCTCCTCCGCAAGCCGGCGAACCTGATCGGCTCCTCGCGCGTCCGCATGGCCAGATGCGTAACTCTTCGCCGTACTTGTCGTCGGGGACGCCGAACGCCTGGACGTCCTTCGGGCGGAGCAAATCCCTCCCGGGGATGCAGGTTCCCGCCGCCGCAAACGGCCATGTCCTTCATGCGGCCGACGATATTGAAGCATCCGTCGGCGTCCGGCCGCCCGCATGCATCCAGCCGCTTTCGTCGACGGCCTTCGCCCTCCGCTCCGGGTCGCCCCAGCAACCGCGCATGATGCTCGCGGGTGCGGAACTCGCCGGCGACCCCGACTGGCGCGACGCTCCCGGCGACGCTCTTGACCTCAAGGCGAGGCTGCGTCCGTCCGACCGTGGGAACGCGGCGGTCGAACGCGTCGTCGACGGAAGCCTGGGTCGACGCCGGACTGTTTCGGTCATCCCGCAGGCGATGGTGACGTGCCGCATGTGGATTTTTTCGATCACCTGCCTCATCACCTTGACGGGACACGGCAAGCCGGCGCCGCGCGCAGGCTGGAGAGCCGGTCGAACTCTGGATGCAGGAGCCGGCCCATGAACATCGTCGGCACGCCGTAGAGGGAAGCCCGCCAGGTTGGCCACGACCACCCTGAAGCAATGGCGACACCGGAATCGCAAACTGAGCAATCCCGAACGCCCTCGCCGCTTGACAAGGGAACGCCGGGGCGCAATATTCGGGAATATGAGCTTCCATCCTCATCGCAGATAAAATGACAGTTTCTTTGAAGCAAACTCCACCCGAGGAGATCGAGGGATACGAAGATCCTTCCGTCACCGAGAGGGGCGCGTATCCTCTCCACGACATTATGGTTCGCTCCGAGACTCGCACAGTCTCCGAAGTTGTCAGAAGAATACGGCGTGGCCGTTTCTTCCTAGATCCCGATTTTCAACGCGATTTTGTCTGGAAGCCGCAGAAGCAATCCAAGCTGGTCGAAAGTTGCATCATGCGTATACCGCTTCCAGCTCTGTACGTCGCCGAAGCCCCCGATGGACGAATCGTAATCGTCGACGGGCTTCAGCGCTTGACGACATTCGTTCGTTTCCTGGATGGAAAGCTGAAACTGACCGGGCTCGGCCGCAATCATCCCTTGGAAGAAAAGCGCTTCTCCGATCTTGAAATACAACTCCAAGATAGAGTGGAAGATACACAGCTTATGCTCTATATCCTCGATAAAGACGCGCCCCAACGCGCCCGACTGGACATATTTGAACGCGTCAACGACGGCGTTCCTTTAACCCGACAGCAAATGCGCAACGCGATTTTCAATGGGCCCGGAACGCGCTGGGTTTCCGACATGTCAAAAAACGATTACTTCTTGAAGGCAACAGGCGGATCCCTCGACCCCAAGAAAATGCGCGACCGTGAAGCCATCAACCGATTTGCCGGATTTTATATTTTTGGATGGAAGTCATATGATAATGGCGACATGGACGAATTCTTGGCGCGATCTTTGATACACCTAAATTCCAAAGCGGGAAGCACTCGAATAGAGGAAACTTTTATTGCTTCCATGCGCCAAAATTATAAATTATTTCGCGATCATGCGTTTCGAAAATCCTTAGCCAAATTTAGCGATAACAAGACGGTAATAAATATGGCGCTTTTTGACGTGTTATCTTGGGCTTGCGCGCAAATTTCGACCGAGGTTTTCGATATGAATAAAAAACAGATAAAAACGCTAATCAGAGATTTGATGATGCATTGCGATTTTGAAGATGCCATCACCTATTCTACGAACAGCACCAAACAAGTCAGAACCAGATTTAGTATGGTGGAAGATTGTCTCGGAAATTATATGACCGAAGATAGTTGTCAGGATATTTGACCATGACGATTAAATCAATAGTGATGAAGGACTTCAAGTGCTTCGGTGCTCTTGAACTGCCCTGCGCACCGCTGACGGTACTGACGGGATATAATGCAGCCGGCAAATCCACGGCTCTGCAGGCGCTATTGTTGATGACGCAAGCCCTCCGCGTCGCTCCTGACGGCAGGAGGCTGCACCTGAATGGAGACCTAGTTAACTTAGGCAGCGCGGACGCAATAATTAGAAGAAACGCCTCGGAAAAATCTCTTCAGCTCGGCATCGGAAGCGTCGGAAACACTGAAGAAAAAATCACATGGACCTTCGATCACAAATCAGAGTTGTCGGCCAGGGGGTTGATGCATCTCGCAACCGTAGAATATTCGCGAGACGGCGTTCCCGAGGAATCAGTTTGCAAAATCCAGCCTGTGGATGGGCACTCGCAACTGGTTTCCGCTATGCGGGATGCAATATTCCTCAGTGCAGAGCGTAAGGCGCAGATTGAGATATTTCCCGTGCCATGCGAACCATGGCGCCCGCTAGGGGATGTCGGCGCGAACGGTGAGTATGCCGCTTATTGGTATCTTGAGTATGCTGACGAGACAGTCGACATCGCACGGCGCCACCCGGAAGATGATCGGGAAACGGTACGTGCGCAGATCGATGCGTGGCTCGGCGAAATATTTCCAGGATCTCGCGTAAAAGCCGATCGGCTAACTCCCGACTCTCCAGCGTTGCTGACTTTCAGTTCAAGCAGAACGAGCAATTGGGTTCGACCGGCGAACGTTGGTTATGGATTGAGCTACGCCTTTCCCATGCTAGTCGCATTGCTGACCACGGCACCAGGATCGATCATGGTCGTGGATAGCGCGGAAGCTCATCTGCACCCTCGGGCGCAGTCCGCCGTTGGCCGGCTGCTTGGTCAAATGGCTGGCGCGGGCATACAGATCTTCGTCGAAACCCATAGCGATCACTTGCTTAATGGCATCCGTCTTGCAGTGCGCGATAGTTTGCTCGATCAGAGCGCTGTCGCGTTGCACTTCTTCGGTCCGGAAAGCGATACCGGGAAGGTCATGACCGTCACCATCGACAAAACCGGAGCAATCAGCGACTGGCCAGAGGGTTTTTTCGATCAAATGGAACTTGATCTGGCCGTTCTTTCAGGCTGGGAGAAAGTTTGAGTGCGCGCATTCATCAACGAGCTGGCTCTGGCGGAAGCCTGCGCAGAGGCTCCTGTCCCTTACTTGCCGCTGGAGGAACTGCTTGAAGCTCGAAGACAACATCCCGTTTTCGTCAAGAATTTATATTGCGCAAGGGGAATGCCTAATGTACAGGTTCGACCCAAAGTCACACTCCTGGATATCGCGAAACGGTTGCCGCGCGACAAATTCGGAATGTTGTTGCAGTGGACCGCAAAAAAAGGACCGTTCATGGAGGACGACCGGCAGGAGATAGACGAAGATCTGTTTCATTTTGAAGAAGAAGACGTTACCGACCTCGGCCTTGGAGAAGCCGCCCGTCGTATCCTCGCTTCACGGCCCGCCTGGGTGTGAATCTCATATTGCCAAAGTCAAGTTTTCCATTGTCAGGCTGCGATGGCCTCCTGATCGTCGTTCGCGATGCTTGCTCCGACCATTGCTTGCCATGCCGAATCGAATCGGTCTGACTTTATCAATGCCCTGAAGGTGAGGACGTTCTGACCGCCTTCGATGCTCCAACGCATGCCGGCCCGTTTCATGCGCTGGTTGACCAGCACCTTGTTGGCGGCTTCGACAACACCCGACCCGATCGTGTAACCCATGGCATTCAGGGCCGCGTAACGCATGCGGCGCCTGTGCTTCTGGAAAAACCTGAGTTCGCGTTCGAGATCCTTGAGTGCCGTCGCAGTCGTCGCCTTGTCGCGAAGATGGCGGATCGCCCGAATGACCTTGTCGATACCGTTGGCATCGTCGCGCAGGATGGCACGGTACTTGTCGTACCAATCGGTTGCGACTGCATGGTCGGCGACGTCGCTGAGATGTTCGCATGCATGGAAGAAATCGATCGCCCGCTCGTCGGGCTGAAGCCTCTCAAGAAACGTCCAGTTGTCGGCTGCGGCGTCGGCGACAGCGACGAGTTGAAGATCGGGTCTCACTTTCCGGATGTGGGCGACCTCTTCCGCGATCTGCGCTTTCAGCGTTACCTTGCCGGCTTCCGGCATAAAAATACAATGTTTCCAAGCGATTGCCGTCCGCGTCATGGAAACTGACCGTCCCGCAAGACGCTTCGCGCCAGCATGCTTCTTCGCGCCCGTTGGGGCGAAGCGCAACCCCATCGAGCGAGACAGCGAAAGAAACCGCCTCCGTCGGCACCGGTTTCGCCTTCCGGATTTCGTCCATGGCCGCCTCGCCTTTCTCCTTCCAGAGATCGCCCGCCGTAACCAAAAGACGTTGCAGATGGCTCGTCGACGGGTTCATGCCCCCCAGTTTTTCGAAGAGTTTGACCGCGTCTCTCGGCGTACAGTGGTCCATGGAGAGCGCGGTAAGCGGCTGGAACCGTGAGATAACCGTCGACCAGCCCCAGGCTTTCATCGACCGGCGAGATGGACGAACTTCCCGAATGCACGCGATACCGCGAGCGGGAGAACGTGACAGGACCGAACAATGTGTGGATGGTCTTTTGCGTCGGTGCAGCCCGGTAGAAAACCTGACCCTCCCGGCGAACCGGGCCTTCCTCCACGTCCCGCGCTTCAATGTAATCGCCTACGGCCGCCCGGCAGATCGCGTAGGTATGCTGGAACAACTCGGTTTCGAAACCGGCGAACGCCTCGGAACCCTGATCTTGTCGTTCCACCCACTCGAAGGCTGCGGCTGACTGGAATGCCTCGGCAGTCGCCGCGGGGAGCTTCGAGAAATCGATGGACAAACCGGCCGAAGGCTGTAATGCTGGCATGGGAATGCTCCTGATGTTGTGGTTTGATGCCAACATTTTACCGCATCTTGCGGCTTGGAGCATTCCTTTTTTCGCGCCCCCCCCCCCCCCGCCATCGTGACAAAATCCGCGCCCGGAACGGCGATTTGTCACGAAATCGCTGATTTTGGCCTTGAAGCGCTATCGCGCAAACTTTGTTAATCCTTAAAAATCAACACCTTATAGATTTTTCAATTTGGCAATATCAGATTTGCACCCGCCCGCCTCTACCTTCAGCCCAGTCCAAAACCCCGAATCCCGTTTTACCGTCGATCCGTTAATCGTCACTCATGGATTCTTAGAGAAACCCATCGCGCAAGTGCCTGTCGAGAACTTTCGGAGGGCGAGCGATCTTGCGGCTGAATTGCTGAATTCCAAGCCGGATCCGAAGACGTGGACGGAACTTCTTTCTGGATCCCGTGAGCGCTTCAACCGTCTGCGCATTGGCGAATACTGCGATAGTGCGCTCGCACCTTACCCATATCATCCGCCTGCAGGAAGGAGGATTGTCGAACTGCTCCATGTGCTCCAGAAAATGATGAATGAGATGGACAAAGAGGGAAGGCTTTCCGAAGCAGGAATGGAACTTCGCGCAAATTTCTTCACGGGAAAACGGGCTTGGTTCTCGGACGAGTCGGAACCCCGTAAGCGCTCCGAGAAAACCTTTACTTTTCCCGATCCCGACGGCGAAGGAACGTTGGTCTGCTTTTGGCATGGCAAAATTTCGACGCCGGCATTTCGTATGCATTTCGAATGGCCTGTTTCCCCTCCATGCGAGCGGCTCCGTATCGTATATATCGGACCGCATCTAGACCCCTGACAACGGCGGGGCGTCGGCTACGGAACGCCAGCTGTCGAGAAGATGCCTTCCGGCGGGCAGAACCGCGACTGGCCGACTGCGGAGACCCATCGCGCTGGCCGTTCGGCCGACGGCTCCGCCGAATGCCAAGCGCGCAGCGGCGAAAGAGGCGGCGCTGCGCCTCCCCGCCGAATTGTGGCAGACTACCTAGTGTTCTGTCCCAGAAATACGCATAGATAATCGCTGGACCTTTTCGAGAATGGACTCGGCGGTAGCAGCCCAAACGAAGGGGGCGGCCTCGCGATTGTAGTCTTCGGTGAACCGCTTGATGCATTTCACTAATTGGCTGACGTTTGCGAACGATCCCCGGCGAAGGGCGGTCTCCGTGGCCGAACCAGCGCTCGACCTGGTTGAGCCAGGAAGCGTAGGTCGGGGTGAAGTGGAGATGGTAGCGAGGTCGCTGCGCAGGCACGAACCTTGGGATGCTTGTGGGTCGCGTAGTTGTCAGCCACGGACGTCGAGTTCTTCAGGGACATTACGATCGATGAGGCGCAGAAAGTCGAGGAAATCCTGGTGACGATGACGTTGCTTGCAAGTGGCGATGACCTGTCCGGTGGCAACGTCGAGCGCGGCGAACAACGTGGTGGTGCCGTGACGGATGTAGTCATGGGTGTAGCCCTCGACATAGCCGAGCCCGAGGGGCAGGGTCGGCTGGGTACGGTCGAGGGCCTGAATCTGTGATTTCTCGTCGACGCACAGCACCACCGCGTGTTCCGGAGGGTTGAGATCCGACGATGTCGCGCACCTTCTCGACGAAGAACGGATCCGTCGACAGCTTGAACGTCTTGCGCAGGTGGGGCTTGACGCCGAACAACTCGAACCAACGCTGGACGGTGCTCTTCGAGAGGCCGGCATGGCGGGCCATTGAGCGAACGCTCCAGTGCGTCGCGTTTTTCGGCGTTTCCTGAAGCGCGCTCTTGATGACCTCGGCAACCCGTTCGTCGTCGTATGTCCGGGGCCGGCCGCTGCGCAATTCGTCGTGCAGTCCTTCGGTCCCGCCTTCCACAAACCGCTTTCGCCATTTGCCCACGGTCAGCGGCGAAACGTCGAACTTTTCGGCAACCGCCCTGTTCGACATTCCCGCGGCGCACTCCAGAACGATCCTGGCGCGCAGAGTCAGGGCAGCGACGTTGCATTCGCAATGCTGCGCAGTTGCGCTTCCTGAGTGAGAACGAGCGGCGTGACAGGCCTCCCTTTCGGCATGGTGACCTCCTCCTGAAAATTTCCCACGCCGATATATAATATCTATTTAAGGGACACAACACTAGTGCCCGCCAGAAAACCCCCCGGTTTTGCGCTCCGGGCAGCTCGTGTCGCCGCTCGCCGATGCCAAATCAGTCAGAAATTCGATTGCATATGCAAGTATTCGTCTCGAACCGGCCATTTGCGACCCACGCTGGAACCAATTTTAAGAGTTCGGACACAGAAAGCCAATTACGCGAGACGAAACAGAACAACTGAGAAGAGTAATCAGGCTGCGCGTCGTATTCGACGCCGTTCCTGTCGTTGCAATAGCAACCCGATACGATGTAAATTCAACGCGAGAACCGACAGTGCGACCGTTCGGGAGAAACCGTCAGCTCCACAGGTACGAACACGATCAAGACCACGTTGTTCGAGATTGTTTATCGCGGACTCAACCGCGGGGTGTTTCTGCCGAGCGAATTTGAAGTCCTCAGCTTCCTCTCTTTCTCGTTCGACCCGATTCAGCTTCCCCTTTTTTGGTAGAGCGTTAAGATCGAGTATCTCGTTCAGATCGGTTGAAAGGGCTGTGGAACCCGCGATCGAAACTACAGGCTCGCAGTTCCGGATACTTTTCTTGCACGTCACGGATCATCGAAACCGCTATATCCGTGTCGCCGCCTTCCCATAATATCTTATGGTCAAGAATGAATTGGTACTGGTCTTCAACAACGCAAACCGGAACGCCAAGCTCTACCGGAACACCCGCTTTCCCCTTTTGAATCCAGCGAGTGTGTTCTTCGAAAAATACCTTTTCCTCTTGCGGTATTGTCTCGCCCCGAAGAAGACGGCGTTCGACCCCTGGCTGTCGCCGTGCATGGCGTATAAAGCGTTCAATTTCCTCAATCTTTTTCTGCAAGGCACCTTTCTCTCGCAATTCCGGAATCGCCTTCTCGGCACGATCAACCAACGGACTGCAATATCTCAAATACGCTTTTACATCCTTTTCCTGACGCTTCCTGCGTCCGCGAACCTTGTTAAACAGCTTGTGAACCTTTCGACTCAATTGCTGAGATTGACGCCATCCCCCAACTTCAAATTTCTGAGCCGCCTTGCCGGTCTCTCTTATTAAACAGCGCTCCCGTAGCAAGTTAAGATCGGTAATGGACATCGGTTTCCACAACAAACGAATCACAACAAACGAATCACACCGGCCTCGCAAGGGTGCGCCAGGGTTTTTTTAGCGACTTCATGACCGGTCTTCACGACAAGCTTCTGGACCTCCGCCAAAAGTTCGGGGGTCAGAAGCGAAATATTGTCAATAACCGTCTGATATTCGTAGTAGGTATCGTCCACAAAGTCGCTGTGCCCCATCACGAACCGTCTTGTGCTGATTCGCAAGTTCATGAAGGCGGTCGAAATCGCAACCCAAACCTTGATATCCCCAAAACCAGAATCTTCCACATCTCCATGCCCGGCCTTCCGACGCTTCTGTCAGTACCAGGGCAAATGTGCGCGTCCAGCAATGCGAAAAGCTCCGCCCGAGTCTTTTTGTCCTTGTAAATGTGCTGAAGACCCCACAAAAGCGCCGGAATGTCGTCACGCGACTTGGCATCGAGCTTGATGTACGCGCAGCTGCCCAAGCCGGAATTGCGCCTGCTCGACCGTTCTCATGGCCCTGACCTCGCGAAGAATGCCTGATATCGTGGCTACCCGACCGAATCTCTACTACATCCAGAGAATCTTTGCAACCGGGAATCCCCGAATCAGGCGCAGAATCAGATAGTTGCTTATTTTATGGCGGGCACTACCTAACGGCTTGGACAAGCAGGCTTGCGGAACCGCGAACGACGCACAGGCCCGGCCGGCGCTCTCTCGCTGATCCGCGGCAATTCGGAAACGGGAGGAAAAACCCGCTCCACCCGGGCAGGAACGACTGTATGACGTTCGCGCCGAAGTCGGGCAGATCCTCGGATTTCCCCGCGCAGAAGAACTGTTGGAGGCGACGCCGCCTCCGGAACGCACTGTCCGGAAAGGCCGGGCGTCGTCGCAGGCGGGGAGGCGGTGTCGACCGTCAAGGAACGGCTGGTGGCGCCCGACGAGAGTGGCAGGTCGCCGCCGCAAGGGGCGTGCCGCGCGCCTCCGCCATGCACGATACTGGACGCGGCGGCTGGCCGATTCCAACCCGTTCGTGCCGCGGAAGAGGGCCGACAGCGAGCGGGCGGCGGCCTTTCGCGGAGGCGGCCGTCGAAATGTTCGAAAGGGACGTCGCACTCGCCCAGCTTCAGGCAGCCTCGCAATCGAAGCCGACGACGTTGCGCTCCTCGCGGCTGAACTCCACCCCGATCAGGTGCACCGAACGACCGAGATGGCGGTACTTGTCCGCATAGCCCTTCTCCCGCAACTGCGCGAGCGCGGTCCCCTCCCGCCCGCGCTCCACCACCTTGAACTCGAACAGGTAGACGCGTCCGCCGACGCGGATCGCCATGTCGGCGCGCCCCCGGCTGCCGCTGTCCTCCGCGACCGGCTCGAGGCCCTCCATCAGGAAGCAGCTGTGGATGACGCTCGCGTAGTGGGCCTCGTACTTCGCAACCGGGCTGGTCGCGTACCACTGGTGCGGGATGGCGGCGAAGACGCCGCGGAACAGGGTCTCGATGCGCTTGAAGTCGTTCGCCTCCAGCAGTTCGCCCAGCCGCAGGTTCTCCGTCTCCTCGCGGGCCTCGGCCGGGAGCAGTTCTCCCAGCAGGGCTTCGCCCAGGCTTTGGCGCACCTCAAGGTTCGGGTAGTCCAGCCGGTAGCGCCCGTTCTCCTCGCCCGCGATGGTGAGGTAGCCGGTCTGAAACAGAAGCGCCTCGACCGAGATCCTGTCGACGTCGAAGGTCGAGAGCAGGTTTTCGCTGCTGATCATGCCGTCCAGGCGGGGAGTGGGCAGGTTGCGGCGCGCCAGCGTCTCGACCAGGAAGGTCGGCGTGCCGCTCAGGAACCAGTGGTTGCCGAACTCGCGCGTTTCGAAGAGAAGGAGGATGTCGAACGGGCTGTAGACCCTTTCCGGCCCGCGCCAGTTGTAGCCGTTGTACCAGCGGCGGACCTCGTTCCGGTCCAGGCCCTCGAGTTCCGGAGCGAAGACCGCATCCAGTTCCGCGTCCGTGTAGCCGCAGATGGTGCCGAACCGCGGATCGAGGGTGATGTCGCGCAGGTTGTTCAGGCCCGAGAACAGGCCCGCCTGCGAGAACTTGCTAACTCCCGTCAGAAAAACGAAACGCAGTTGCCTGTCGCAGGCCTTGATCACCCCGTACAGGCTGCGCAGGAAGTCGCGGTTGGCCCGCGCCAGTTCCCGGTCGTCGAGCGCGTCCAGAATCGGCTTGTCGTATTCGTCCACCAGCACGACCACGCGCTGCCCGGTGCGCTCGTGCAGGGCCTCGATCAATTCCCAGAAACGAACCGACGCTTCGACGAGGCACGGTTCGAGGCCGGCGCGCCTTTCCGCCCTCGCCAGCTGCCTTTCCACGGCTACGCGAACCCCGTCCTGGGCGCGGAAATCGCCCCCTCTGCTGAAATCCAGCCGCACGACCGGATGGCGCGCCGACCAGTCCCACCCGTCGTGCACGGCGAGGCCCCGGAACAGCTCCTCGCTTCCCTCGAACAGCTCCTGCAGCGTGTCCACCAGGAGGGTCTTGCCGAACCGGCGCGGACGCGACAGGAAATAGTACTTGCCCCTCTCGACGAGGCGGCGCACATGGTCCGTCTTGTCGACGTAGTAACAATCCATCTCTCCCCGGATCTCCCGGAGGGAGGTCATGCCGGTCGGAAGCATGCGTCTCGTCATCCGAAAAGGGTAGGCCGCCGCCCCGAAGCCGTCAAGGAGAGCGTCATTAACGCCTCGTCCTGCGCGTCCGCGCCCAGCTCGGCGACGCCATCCGCCAGCTCGACCGGCAGGAGAAGGAGGCGCACGGGCAGCGCCGCCGGCGTCGGCATGGGCCTCATGGCCGAGGCCGCCGGCCGGTTCGGGAATGACCTGTTTCCCCTCCGTCACTCCGCACGGACCTGGACCCCTGACAACGTGGGCGGTCGGCTACGGAACGCCAGCCGTCGAGAAGATGCCGGACAGCGGGCAGGACTGGCCGACCGCGGAAAGCCATCGCGCTGGCCGACGGCCCCGCACGCGGCGGCGAAAGTTCTGCGAGGCGCATCAAGGGTCGGCGTCATCTGACGGCCGCGCGCGCGGCGGCGAAAGGGGCGGCGCTGTCCGGCTATGCCGTCCCGCCGAATTATGGCAGACTGTCTAACGGCTTGGACAAGCAGGCTTGCGGAACAGCGTACAGGCCCGGCCGGCGCTCTCTCGCTGATCCGCGACAAAACGGGAGGAATACCGATGCGCATATCCTGTTCACTCGCCCTTGCGGCGGCGGCTGGCATGCTCGCCGCAGGCTCCGCGACCGCGCAGAAGACCTATACCCTCAAGGTCGCGAATTTCACGCCGAAAGCGGCGTCAAGCACTCGCTGGTTCGAGTTGAAGCAAAAAGAGCTGGCCGAGAAAAGCGGCGGACGCCTCAACCTCGAAGTGTTCTACGGCGCTTCGATGGGGCCGATGCCGCGGCATTACGACCTCGCGCGCAAGGGCGTCGCCGACCTGTCGTTCTTCCAGCACGGCACGACCCCGGGCAGGTTTCCGCTGACCGAACTCACGCACGCTCCGTACCTGTTCCCGCCCGGCTTCAAGGGGTCGCTTGTCGGAGCGAAGGTCGCGCACGACCTCAAGGCCCCCTACCTCGCAGCCGAGCACAAGGGAACCAAAGCGTTGTGGATCGTGTTCAACCGCCCGTCGGGGATCTACGATTCCCAGATTCCCATCCGGACGGTGGACGACCTCAAGGGGCGCCGCTACCGCGCGCCGACGCCGACCGACGTGGCGATGATGAAGTCCCTCGGTGCCCTGCCCATCGGCCTGCCGGCTCCGCTGATGGCGGAATCGCTGCAGAAGAAGACGATCGACGGCGTGGTGACCGATCCCTCGGGCATCTTCGCCTTCAAGCTCGGCGGGCTGGTGAAGTACTACACGAACATGTTCGTGTCGGTGATCAGTTTCGGCTTCGCCATGAACGAAAAATCGTACGGCAACCTGCCGGCCGACCTGCGGGCCATGGTCGACGACCTCGGGTCGCGCGACAACGCGATTCAAATGTCGACCCTCACCTGGGACGATTTTCCCGTGTTCACCGACTACATGAAGAAGATCAACATCGAGTCGGTGCCGTTGAGCGCCGAGGCCGACGCGCGAATGCGTCAGGCCGCCGACAAGGTGATCGAAGCCAAGATCGCCGGCCTCGAGAAAAAAGGCCTGCCGGCGCGCGAGGTCTTCGGAAAGATGAAAGCGCTGTCCGCGAAGTACGCAAGCGAATAGCGGCGGCCATGTCCCTCGCCTTGGCGGCGGCGCGATTTCTTTCTCGCGCCGCCGCCATCCTTCTGATCGCCATGGTCGCGATCAACGTGCTCGACGTGGGACTGCGGTCCGGTTTCAACGCGCCGATATTCGGCACCTACGAGATCGTCGAGCTGTTCCTTGCCGGCGTCGCGTTTCTCGCCATTCCGGAGGCTTTCCTGCGGGGCCGGCACATCACGATCGAGTTGATCGACCAGATCGTGCCGCCGCGCGGAGTCGAACTGCTCAAGCTGACCGGCGTCGCCGCGTCCGTCGTCTTCATGGGCCTGCTGGCGTTTCACATGGTCGAACCTGCCGTCGAGTTCGTCGAATTCAACGAAGTTACGGCCGACCTGCAATATCCCGTGATCTGGAAGGCCAGCCTCGTCCTGACCGGCGTGGCGGCTTCGTTCCTGGCCGTCACGGCGGTTTTTCTGCGCGACATGCGGGCGGCGCTGCGCCGCCGGGATCCGGCGTGACGACGCAACTCATCGGCGCGTTCGGCATTCTCGGCCTGGTCGCGCTCACGCTCCTCCGCGTGCCCCTGGGCGCGGCGATGGGCTTGACCGGCCTGGTCGGATACGCAGCGATCGACGGCTGGGAGCGCGCCTTCATCGTGTTCGGAGAAACTCCCTATTTTCTTTCGAGTTACGCCTTCTCGGTCCTGCCTCTTTTCGTCCTGATGGGCGCCGTCGCGACCCGCGCCGGCATGTCGCAGGAATTGTTCGTCGCCGCCAACGCCCTGTTCGCCGGACGGCGGGGCGCGCTTCCCATGGCGACGATCGGCGCCTGCGCGGGCTTCGCGGCGATCAGCGGGTCTTCGCTCGCCACCGCGGCGACCTTCACCCGGATCGCCGTCCCGGAAATGCGCCGGTACGGTTACGACGAGCGGCTCGCGACCGGGTCGGTCGCCGCCGGCGGCACGCTCGGCATTCTCATTCCGCCTTCGGTGATCATGGTGATCTACGCCCTGGCGGCCGAGGAATCGGTGCCGGCCCTGTTCGCCGCAGGAATGATTCCGGGACTTCTTCTCACCTTCCTTTTCGTCGCCGTGATCTGGGTCATCGCCCGCGTGCGTCCGGAATGGACGCCGGCCGGCCCTCGCATGCCGTGGCGCGAGCGCCTGGCCGCCTCCCTGGCCATGTGGAAACTGGTCGTGCTGTTCGGTCTGGCGGTGGGCGGCATCTATACCGGCTGGTTCAGTCCGACCGAGGCGGCCGGCATCGCCTCGTTCGCCGCCATCGTCATCGCGGCCGGCACCGGAAAACTCGGCTGGAAGGGCTTCGTCGACTGCCTCGCGGACACGCTGCGCACGACCGCGATGCTGATGTTCATCATCGCGGGGGCGTGGATATTCGCATATTTCGTCGTCCAGACCCGGCTTCCGAACGCGATGATCGACCTCATCGACGCCTTGTCGCTGGCGCCTTGGGCGGTCATCCTGATCATTCTCGCCTTCTACATCGTCCTGGGTTGCGTTCTCGAATCGGTGGCGATCATCCTCGTGACGGTTCCCGTCTTTCTGCCCATCGTCGTCGCTCTCGGTTACGACACCGTCTGGTACGGCGTACTGATGGTGGTGGTCGTGGAGGTAGGCCTGATCACGCCGCCGGTGGGGCTGAACATCTTCGTCATCCGCGCCCAGCTGGAAAACGTCGCGCTCTCGACCGTCTTCCGCGGCATCGCGCCCTTTCTCGTGGCGGACGCCGTGCTGATCGCGCTGCTGATGCTGTTCCCCCAGCTCGCTCTCTGGCTTCCGGGACAACTCTTTCCCTGACGGCCGAGACGCGGCGGCGAGCGCCGGCCCGCAGCGAACGGCGACGCGCCGGCGCTTTTCGGAAACGGCCTGCCCGGCTATGCTCGCCGCCTGAAACGGCAAGGAGGAGAAGCGGAATGACCGATGCCAAAGTCGCGATCGTCACCGGCGGCGGACGCGGAATGGGCGCCGCCTGCGCCCGCGCGCTGGCCGCAAGGGGCCATGCGCTCGCGCTGATGTCTCCGGGCGGTTCGGCCGAGGCTCTGGCGGAGGAACTGGGCGCCATCGGGGTCAGAGGCTCGGTAACGGAGGCGGACGACCTCGCCGCGCTCGTCGACGCGACCATGGCGGCGCACGGCCGGATCGACTCGGTGGTCAACAACAGCGGCTTCGCGCCTCGCGGAAACCTTCTCGAGATTTCGGACGAGGACTGGCGCAACGGCCTCGACATGGTGCTGCTCAACGTCGTCCGGATGGCCCGGCTGGTGACGCCCGTCATGGCGAAGCAGGGCGGGGGCGCGATCGTCAACATCACGACCTACGCCGCGGTCGAACCGAGTCCGGCCTATCCCGTCTCGGCCACGTTCCGGGCCGGCGTCGCCGCGTACGCGAAACTTTACGCCGACGAGTACGCACCCTCGGGCATCCGCATGAACAACGTCCTGCCCGGCTTCATCGACACCCACGGGGCGGACAGCTCGGTCGCGGAGACGATTCCGGCGCGCCGCTACGGCTCCCCGAGCGAGGTCGGCGAGACCGTCGCCTTCCTGCTGTCGGACGAAGCCGGCTACATCACCGGACAGAACATCCGGGTCGACGGCGGGCTGACGCGATCCGTATGACCGGAGAGGCCATGACCGGCCGCATCGACGTGCATCACCACGTTCTGCCCGCATTCTATATCGAGGCGCAGCGCGGGGCCGGCTTCACCGGCACCGCCTATCGCGGTTTTCCCGAATGGACGCCGGAGAAGAGCCTTGCGGCGATGGAGGCCAACGACATCGACGCCGCGGTCCTTTCCTTCACCTCGCCCGGCATCTGGTTCGGCGACATCGCGCAGACGCGGGATCTGGCCCGCCGTTGCAACGATTATCTGGCCCGTCTCGCGCGCGACCGTCCCGGCCGCTTCGGAGGCTTCGCTTTTCTGCCCCTGCCGGATATCGACGCCGCGCTCGCCGAAACAGCGCGGGCGCTGGACGATCTCGGGCTCGACGGCATCACGCTGCTGACAAGCGTCGACGACCGTTACGTCGGAGACCGGGGTTTCGAACCGCTCTACGCCGAACTCGACCGCCGGGCGGCCGTGGCGTTCGTCCATCCCTGCTATCCGGCGGGAACCGAGGCGCAGGGCTGGAATATCCCGCGCATGCTGATCGACTACCCGTTCGAGACGACGAAAGCGGCGGTCAACCTGATCCTCAACGGCGTGACGACGCGCTGGCCGAACATCCGGTTCATCCTGTCGCACAGCGGCGGCACGCTGCCGTTCCTCGCTCACCGGATCGCGATTTTCGACGAGGCGACCGCTTTCCGCGACAATTATCCCGAAGGCGCGCTGGCCTGCATCCGGCGCTTCTGGTTCGACACGGCGCTGTCCGGCGACGGAACTCCGCTGGCTGCGCTTCACGACGTCGCGGACCCGTCGCGCATCCTCTACGGAAGCGACTATCCGTACGTCTCCGAAAAGGCGGTGGCGTCGGAGACCGCCGGGCTGGACGCCTGGACAGGAACGGCGCGCGCCCATGCCGTTCGCCGCGGCAACGCCGAGACGCTCTTGCCGCGCTACGCCGCCGCATAGCGCGGCGTCGTTCGAGAATTCGGGAGCGTGACGCTGAGGGGCCGCCCCGTCCGTCTTCACGCCGCGACGCCCGACCGCGGAACGGTTATCTCGGCGCGGCCCGCGTTCCAAGTCTGTCGACCAAGTCCAACGCCCGCTACGTCCATTTCGCCAACGACCCCGGCAAAGCCGCCGCAACGGCAAACGGAATCGCCGAAGTCGCGGGTGAATCGCCAACAACGGTCTCCACATTGCGACTGACTCGACTACCGCGACGAAGTGGATTCAAAAACCGGGGAACCAGGGTTCGACTGCTATCTGGCAACCAGCACCCTCTCCATCTCTCTGCGAAATCTCCGTTCGTCCGGCAATAGCTCGATCGCCGCGCGATAGGCTCCTTCGACCTCTCCGACCGGAGCCCGTAGCCAGTTGAGCGCACGCGCCAGTTCGCGCCACGCCCAGGCATGGCGCGCAGGCGATGCATCGAGCTGGATAGCGCGCTCCAGCAGCACTCGAGCCTCCATGAGAAACCGTCGATTCGAATCGCGCCGACGTTGCCGGTAGGCCTCGTTCGCCAGCCAGAGCTTGGTCTGCGCGAACTCAAGCAGCGCCCGAGAATCGGCATATACGGCATCGTCGGCGCGCTCGAAATACCGGTGCGCGGCGCGGGAGTCTTTGACGCGCCGGGCCAGGATAGCAGCGTCTATAGCGTCCCGGCCGAACAATACGGGACGGCTCTTCCTGAGCAACCGCCGAGCTCCGCTTTCGTCGCCCGCGTCCGCGAGCGCCTCGATCATCGCATTCGCGACGCAGGAAACCGCGCTCTCCGGCCCTTGCGCCTCGAAGGTTTTCAGGACTTCCTCGGCACGCTCCAACTCGCCGCTTTCCGCATACGCCCGCACCATCTCGGACGCGAGGATCGCCGAACTTCGGTTGGACGTCCACGCGGACTCAACGCGACGGAGAGCTTCTCTTTGATCTCCCAATGCCTTTAGATGGGCCGCGTCCCGCAGCGCCGACAGCGCCCCATATTCCGGATGGGCCGGCAACGTGGCCTGGAAGTAAGTCCGCTGCTCGTCGAAATCGAATCGGGGCGACGGAGAGCCATTGGTTTCCATCGCCTGAAACACCTTCCGCAGTCCGGTGAGTCGTCCCTCCGCAAGCCCCAGCTCCTTCAGAAATTCTCCGATGCGGCGATTGCGGGCAGGCGCGGCCCGAACTTCCGCGTCGGGAAGCAGGTGTCGGGCTTCGATTCCCGCAACCGGTCCCGGGTAGCTGATGACCTCAATGCGGTCCGGATAGAGATAGACTTTGGTAGGTTCGGGCTGGTCGACATCGTAGCCGCGGTGATAGACCGCGTTGACGAGGGTTTCGCGGAGGGCCGGAAGCGGATAGCTGACCCAACCGCGAACCTGGCTCCGATGCCGCTGCTTTTGCAGATGAAACGCCGAAAAGTTTTCAAGATAATTCAAGCAGTCGCGAAGCTGATCCACGAGCGCGCCACCGAAGATCCGTTCCTCCTGCACATCCCCGGCCCGATCCGCGGCGCACTGCACGACTTCGATCTTCGCCCCTCGAAACCACTCCGCGGGATCTTTCGAAAAGAACAGGAGGCCCGCATTCCGGGGGACTTCGCGATCATTAACTTTCATCGTTATGCGCATGCGCCGATAAACGTTCTCTTCGCTCGGTTCGTCGAGGAGCCCGCTGCGTACATCTCGCAGGTATTCGCGGACCTTTGCTCCGCGCAGATCTTCGACTTGAGCATCGGGCGCCCGGCGATCGTCCCAAGGCACGCGCGCGGTCTGCTCGACGACGCCGCGAAGCAGACCGCCGCGCCGTTCGGCGTCGACGGTCTCGGAGCCGAGACGCACCCAGAATCGCTCGCCGCCGATCCCGCGCGCACGATGGGGCCTCATCTCGCTCGCCGGGGCCCACACTACCAGGATAAGTCGATCTCCGACGGTCTCGGGCGACAAAATGGGGTGATAGGGAGGGTCGAGCCGGTTGCAGTTGCCGCGGACCCATTTCCGCGCGGTCTCGATCTCCCCGGCGGACAGACCGGAAGGAGGCAAGACCGCACGTCCGGCCTGCTCCTCGACGCCGATGACGACGTAGCCGCCGTTCAGGTTGTGATAGTCATTGGCGAACGCGCAGATCGTCCTGAGCACTTGGGGCCCTGTCGTCCGCGGATCCCACGATCCTTCGAACTCCACCCGTTCCGACTCCACACTGCGACAGTGGAGGAGGTTGTCGAGGTTTATCGGAAGAATCGCGCCCATGGATGAATTCGAGCCCTTTGTCCCGGATCCAAATCCAGGTTCAGATTGGAGAATGCACGACGTAATACTAAAGGACAAACCATCACGCGCCAGCGAGCCGTAAAATATAGCGGTTGCACCATCTTTTCGAACACGACCCCGACTGTCCGTTCTGCGGATCGCGCAAGTTCGTTGCCGGCCGCTTGCCCGGCACCCTCCGCTTTGTTGCCTGTCGCGCTCGGAAGGAGATGTGGAATGCGCTCGTGGTCCGGTCGTCGCGCTCAAGCGCGGCGACGGCTCTAAACCCTTGCGGCTCCAGACTTTCGACCCCCGATGCGGTGCGCGGCGCTTGCAGAACTCCAGCAGGAACTTCTATCGTCACGCCACTCGGACCTCAAATCCGGCATTTTTCAGCCTGGAAGGCTCAAATCAATAGCAATCGATTCGCCTTGTCATGTCGTTTCCGTGAAATACGTCTTCAAAAATTCCAAAACTTGACGCTTCTCGACCTCGGAGGCAGACTGGCCATGACATTGAGCCATCCGGTCTCGTCATCCCAATAGTTCTTCTTCATGACTTGATGGCGTAAGGGGCGCCACTTTTCGGAGTCTCCTGGATCGGTTTCCGCGTGCAACGCATGCGAGATGCGATGATCGGGCGTCAATTTAACCGTTCCGCCGCCAATCGGGTCCGCGTCGCCATTCCGTAACCCGCAGGTAACGCCGTCCTCCTCCCAAGTACAACGATAATCGTGGCGTTCCAGAACCCTTTCCCAAGTGAGGGCGCTAGGACGAGCGCGGCGGGCAGAGGTGGAGCGGCGCTCTGAGTTGGGCATCATGTATTCGCTCACCCGCAGATCGCCCCGGTTGCGCCACGACAGGATGGTATAGCTCAGATCTGTCCGAAGCTCCGATAATCGTTGATGCCAATTCTCAGGGATCCGCCCGGTTTTCGGATCGATCGCCACCTGTATTAGTTGCTCGCGCGTCGCGACTTTTCCTAAGTTATCGAGAAAGAAAGCCTCTCCACGGATGGAGCTTTGCATGTATGGGCCGCGAACGACGGCGTTTCTATCGTCCATTCGACCGATGCCAAGCGTCGATTCGAGAGCGAGCGATGGAGAGATAATCGGAAGCGGCGTCGCAGAGAACGGCATTGCGCTTAAATCTGAGGCAAGCTTCTCCAGTCGTACCCGAACCGCACATCGGGTCTAGTACCGTATCGTCCTCCTTGGTTGCCATCATTATCAAGGGTTCGATGACAGCGAGAGGTTTTTGCGCCGGATGTCCCGTCTGTTCCGATTTTCCTACGAAACCTATGTTCAACGGCGCTTCGAGCACCGAAGGAGGACTAGGAACGAACCGCATTCTTCCTGTCTTCCATCTCTCATATTGTTGTGCGTTCAAAAAATGTTCAGGGTAGATTTTCGTATCCTTTAGGGCCAAATGAAGGCAGGTATTTTGGGCGGAACGCCATCCTCGAATTACAGAGGGACAGTTTTTGTAATACCACGTCAGCCAAGAAACAAGAAAGAATTCATTCGGCAGACGCGAGATTTGGTTCGCCAATATTTCGGGGAATCCCCAGACGAAGACATGATCGGCAATATCGCATGCAGACCGAATGACTTCAGCCAACCAATCATCGTAATCGCCACGCTCTCCTCCAACCCCCCTATTTTACCAAGGGTCAAGTATGATTGCGTTTACCCTCATGGATCGCCCCAATGTATACAATACATCGGCAGCAGGGAGAATTTCCACTGTTGCGTGACCATCATTGGCGGTAATTTCATCGACGACGTCAACCGTTTCCGCAGGAATAAAGAGATCAGTCATGCTGTCCTCACGCCGTCAGGTCGCGATACATCGGGCGGTTCCCAACCGCAGGCGACCGTCGGCGCCATTCGCCGATGGCACCGGCTTCGCCGACGTTGCGCCGCCAAGCGAATTCGGCAACGTAACGGCGACGGCGCTCGACGGAAACATAGGTTTCTCGGCGGTCACGCCCGAGCGTAGCCGAGGCGTTCGCGTTGCGCCATTTTTTCGGCTGCCGTCCGCTCGGCGCTCCGCCCGCCCGTCGGCAGGCTCGCAAGGATCGTGCAGGCGGGCGACTGCAGAATCAAGAACGGAATATCCGGTTGCGCCGAGCGACATCTCTTCACTCCTCGTCGTTCGGACCGCCGGTCATCCATAGCGGTTGTTCAACTCCACGGGCCTGAGCATCCCGCCGGACGAAGCGTATCCGCCGATCATGCGAAACGCGAACGCTGCGCTGTCCGGCGCGGCCGCCGGATCGCCGCGGAAATAGCCCGCGCGATGACCGACAAGCGTCTCGCGACCCTTCGGAGCGACCTGAAGGCGAACTGGCGCCTGGGCCGGAGGGAGGATGCCGCCGGTCGAAGTTCCGCCCGGCCGCGCCGAAGACGCGGCCTCCAATTCCGCGCTGCGGGACGCGAGCGAAAGTCGTCGATCGCTCCCCGACGCGGCGCTCGGGCCCGCCGACGCTTGAAATCGTCCGGCCGCAGGCGGTATCATCGTTTCGAACGCGTTGCGGAAACCGGAAGCAAAGCGCCGCGGCCATTCTCCGAAGCGGCCGCGTCGGCCGGAATCCGCGCCTGCGATATCGGGAGGAAACAATGAAGCGCATCGCACTAATGACGGCCCTCGTCGGCGGAGCCTTCGCCGCAACCGCCGGAATGCCGTCGACGGCCGGCGCCGTCGAACTGAAGGCGGCGACCTTCATGTCGCCGCAGCATCCGGTCAACCGCGGCGTCATTCCGCTGCTGGCGAAGAAACTGGCCGAGGCGACGAACGGCTCGTTGACGATCAAACTGTTCCCGAGCGGCCAGCTGGGCAAGGGTCCGGTCGCGCAATACAAGCGGGTTGTCGACAATGTGGCCGAGATCACCTTCGGCATCCAGGGTTACACGCCGACCATCTTTCCCCGCACCATGATCGTCGGCCAACCGGGCGTCGGCAACAGCTCGCAGGAAGTGACCGCGAAAATCTGGAAGGTGTACGACCAGTACCTCAAGCCCGAGTACGAAGAGGTCAAGGTGCTGGCGTTGTTTTCCAACTGGCCGCCGGTTCTGATAACCCGCAAGAAAGCGGTTACCCGGCTGGACGACGTCAAGGGATTGAAAGTCAGGGCGCCGTCGCCGGCCAACATACCCCAGCTGAAGGCGTGGGCCGCCGCCGCGGTCTACATGCCGGTGTCCAAAATCTACAACGCCCTGCAGACCGGAGTGCTCGACGGCGTCTATATCTCGCCGGGCGCGCTTTACCGTCCCTGGCGGCTGGCCGAACCCGGCGAGCACGTGACCGCCGGCATGAACGGTCCGACTTCCCTGTTCTTCATCGCCATGAACAAGCAGGTTTGGAAAGGCCTTTCGGCGGCCCACAAGGCCGCGGTGACCGAACACTCCGGCCGCGAGTACAGCATGGCGGCCGCCGACTTTTGGGGAAAGATCGACGCCGGACAGCTGAAGACCGCCAAGACCGAACAGAAGGGCGTAAAATTCCACCAACTGTCCGCGGAGGCGGCGGCGGCGTTCGACGCGGCCACCGCCAGGTCGGTCGAAGCCTTCCTCGCCGACAAGGAGAAGAAAGGCGTTCCGGCCCGGGCGATCTACAAGGCCGCCACGGAGTAAGGCCGCGGCCGAGCGGCCGGAATCGTGTCCGATCCGGGCGCGAACCGCGCGATCGCTTTCGTCGATCGCGCGGTTCGCCTGATAGCCCTTTACGCCGGGGGGGTCGCCGTAGCCGGACTCGCGGCGCTGATCGTGGTGGCGGTCGTTTTCCGCTACGTCTTCAATTCTCCCATTTTCGGAGCCGACGACTTCAACCAGATCCTGCTGGTGTTCACCGTGGCCTTTTCGGTGGGATACAGCGGACGCACCGGCGGTCAGGTGGCGGTTGAAATCCTGGGGGTCGTCTCGGGACCGACGGTCACCCGCTGGACCGATATCGCCGTCAAGGCGGCCGGCTGCGCGATGACGGGCGTCCTGGTCTGGATGCTGGTCGAAAGCGGCAACAACGCCGCCAGATACGGCGAAACCACGTTGTCGCTGGAGATCACGCTGCAGCCGTTCTTCTGGACGCTGGCCTTCGGCATGGCGCTGTACGGCCTTGTCCTCCTCGCGGAAACGGCCGCCCTGATTTCGGGACGCGACCCGGACGAAGCGGCCTCGTAGGGACGTCGGACGTGTCGGCCACCGCCATCGGATGCATCGGTCTCGTCGCGTTGTTCGCGCTCCTCTTCATGCGCATGCCCGTGGCGATGGCCATGTTGATCGTGGGATTTTTCGGCACCGCCGCGATGAACGGGTACAGCGCGGCGCTCAGCACGCTTTCGAGCGAGGCGTTCGAAATGACGGTCACCTTGCCGCTGACCGTCATTCCGGTGTTCGTCCTGATGGGCAATCTGGCCGGGGCGTCGGGGATGAGCGCCGACCTGTTCAACGCCGCCTACGCCTGGCTCGGACACCGGCGCGGCGGCCTGGCGTCCGCGACCATCGCAGGCTGCGCCGGTTTCGCGGCCCTCAGCGGCTCCTCCATCGCCTCAGCCGTCACCATGGGACGGGTCGCGCTGCCCGAGATGAAGCGGTTCAACTACGGGGCGAGCCTGTCCACCGGCGCAGTGGCGGCCGGCGGAACGCTCGGCATCCTGATTCCGCCTTCCACCGGGCTGATCATCTACGCCATCCTGACCGAGCAATCCATCGGCCGGCTGTTCATGGCCGGAGTCGTTCCGGGCCTGCTGCTGACGGGCCTGTTCCTCGTCGCGATCGCCGTCGTGACGCGCATCAAACCCGAACTGGGGCCTGCCGGACCGGCAAGTTCGACGGCCGAAAAACTGTCGTCGCTGCGGCGTTCCGCGACCTTCGTCGTCATCGTGGCGGCGACCATCGGCGGCATCTACATGGGCATCTTCACGCCGGTCGAGGCGGCCGGCGTCGGCGCCTTCCTGGCGTTCTGCGTGGCCCTTCGCCGGAGATCGCTGGATCGGGAGAAAATCCAGTTCGTCGTCCTGCAGACCCTGCGGACCACGGCCACCGTTTTCATGATCCTGATCGGCGCCCACATCTTCATACCGTTCATGGCGCTGACGCAGTTGCCGTCCGATCTGGTGACCTTCCTGGTCAATCTGGACATGGACAAGACCGGCGTCCTGCTCATGATACTGGTAACCTACATCGCGCTCGGCACCTTCCTCGAAGGGCTCGCGATGCTGGTCCTGACCCTCCCCGTGGTGTTCGAGGTGATCACCCAACTGGGGATGAGTCCGATCTGGTTCGGAATCGTAGTGGTGATCGTGTTGGAAATGGGACTTATCAGCCCGCCCGTCGGCGTCAACGTTTTCGTCGTCAAGAGCGTCGCGCCGGACGTGCCCATGGGCACCATCTTCCGCGGCATCTGGCCGTTCTGGATCGCGATGGGCGCGTGTCTGGCGCTCCTGGTCGCCTTCCCGGAAATCGCCACGTTCCTGCCCGACAGCATGTTCGACATCTGACCGGAGGACGAATGCCCCTATACTCCGACTCGCGGTACCACGTTCGGGACGATCTGGCGGGCGTCCACGCCAGGCAGATCGACCAGCTGGCCGGCGCTTGGGGAACCGGCGCCCAGCGTCTCGCAGTCGCTGTCGAAACCCGTCAGGCGGGCTACGAAGCCGGCAGGCTGGAGCCGTCCGCCGGCGGCGCCGAGTCGGCGAACGCCGATTTGCCCGAGGCGGCGCGGACGATGGTTCGGCGGCTTGCCGTCGACCCCAAGGACGTCGACGAAGAGTCTTACGAGGAAGCGCGCCGGGGCGGCTTAAGCGACGAGGAATACGTCGAGATCGTCGGCCTCGTCGCGCGAGTCACGAACCTCGACATGCGCGGCATCGGCGTCGATCTTCGGCCGCTGCCGACGGCCCGACCCGGCGCGCCGTCGCGCGAACGCCCGGCGGCGGCGGTGCAGGAGCTGGCCTGGGTGCCGACCGTCCCCAACCCGCCGGACGGCGGCGCAGCGGCCGACGAGTTATACGGCGGCAAACCCAAGCCCTACATCGTCCGCGGCATGAGTCTGGTGCCGGACGAACTGCGCCGCCACCTGGAGCTGGAGGAGGTTCAGTATCTCCCGCTGCACCGGATCATGGTGCCCGATTACCAGCATCACGAGGGGTTCAGCCGCGCCCAGGCGGAGGTGGTCGCCGGCCGGGTGTCGGCGATCAACGAGTGCTTTTTCTGAACCTCCGGGCATGCCCGGTTCCTCCGTGAGAGTGGACGCGACGCCGACATGAACATCAATCTCGACGCGCTGGTCGATCCGTCGCAGGACATCGGCGTTCCCGGCGGCGCCGAGTTGCTGGATTTCGCCGAGACGGCGATCGGTTCGGATCGCGAGGCGCCGGGCGCGCGACGCCGTGGCCGGGGCCATCGGCCCCCAAGCCGTGCCCGCGGCGGCGGCCATCGCGGCGAATTTCTCCAAAAACGACCGCATCGCCAATGGCTGCGGCGTGGATCCGATGGTTCTCAAGGCGACCGCGGACATCCGCGCCCGTTTGGGGCTGGACGATTACCGTTCGGCCGTCAACACCTTCAGGCACTTCCCCGAGGAGCGGACATCTCGCCGGGTCGCGGGAGCCTGAAGACGGTCGTTCCCGCCCCGCGCGTCGGGTCCGAGGCGACCGCCTGCGATCCTTTTGCAACCGGCTTCGACAGCGCCGGAAGACGCGCGCGGATTGAGGCTTCCCAACTCGGACCCGCCGAAGCGTTCGAATTCGCGGGGCCTGGCGAGAGTCTCCCGCGGAACCAGCGCCGGGACCGTCGCTCAAGACACGCCAGCCATGCGTTCGGCTGGCGGCGCGACCTCGCCGGGACCGCGGACGGCGGCCCAGCCGCGACCGAAGAGCCGCTTGGGGACGATGCCGAAAAGGGATTCCGAAAGGTCGTTCACGCCGCCGTTTCCGCTCGTTTCATGCGGTCGCCTCGGCCAAAGCATCGTGAAACTCCGCGAACGGTTGCGTGCCGGGTCGATGTTAGGGGCGATGGTTCGCGCGGCTTCGGTCTTGCGCAACCCGTTTCGGAAATAGCCGCGCTTCTACGCTCGAACGCTTCCCAGGTCCCGCCCCGGACGGCGTCCGGGTCGCGGTAACGCGCTTGATACGGGATGTTGGGCTGGACTCCTGGATAAGCTTGGCGCACCGCCTCCCAATCGCCGAAATACCATGCCTCGCGGTTGATCACTTGCCGCGGCATCTCCTGGCCGCGCGAGCGCGCAAGCAGGCCCGCCTGCCGCCTGTTCGAGTTGCCTCTTGAGCGCATGGCAATCGTCGTTGTCGCGATCAACCGCGACGACGAGTCGCCATTCGGCGGATAGCCGACGACGGTATCCAAGCAAGCGGCGTTCGAGCTTTCGCAACAGTTCTGCGTTGGACCACGCGGCACGCGCAGCCATCCGGGAGAACCCGCGGTAGCAGCTCTTGCAAGAAGGCCTCCGGCTCTTCGATCGGGATTTCCAAGCGCCGCGCCGCCGTCACCGGCGTTCTCCGCCATGCCGGGTCAACTGATCGCCAACGCCGAAATAGCCTTCCATCCAGAGATCGCCGAGCAGTGCGCCGGCTTCCATGAAATCGGGCACGCCATCGAGGTCGGCGACTCGCCGCGACCGCGCGTGGCCCTTTTCGTCCCGCCACAGGACGCGAACCTGTTTGGGCTTCAGCGCATTCAGGAAGAATGGCGAATGGGTGGCGACGAGCATCTGCGTGCGCTCGCCGGCCGCGGCGCATTCCTCCGCCAGTTCGTGGAGCAGGCGCGGATGCAGAAAGTTTTCCGGCTCCTCGATGCCGATGAAGGGCGGTGGTTCCGGATCATGCAGCAACGTCAGATAGGCCAGCATCTTTAGCGTGCCATCGGAAGCGAAGCGCCCCAGAACCGGGTGGCTGAACGGCGCGTCCTTGATTTGCAGCAGCAGCCGGCCGTCCGGCATGGCGTCGGCCAGCACGCGCTCGATGCGCGGCACGCGCCGGCGCAGCGTTTGGAAAATGAGGTCGAGACGCTTTGGGTGCCGTTCGCTTAGATGCTGGATGACGTTGGCGAGGTTGTCGCCGCTCGTGCTCAGACGCTCCTGCGGACCCGCCTCCGGCTGTGCACGCGCGCTGTCGGCCGAAAGGCAGGAAACGTGCCAACCCATGATGAAATCGCGCAGCGCCGCCGCGCGCGGATGATCCTGGAACTGCCCGAGCGCGTTGACCGCCAGCAGGTCGGGCGATTTTAACGGCGTCTCGATCCGCTCGTCTTCCGCGTCCGGCACTTCGCCGCTCGCGGCTTGGCCTCTGCCGTGGCGGTACTCAAGGAAACGAAAAGGCGCTTCGAAGCCCGTTCGTTTCCAGCCCAGCCACTCGTGGACGACTACTGGCGCGCCGGCCAACTCGTCAATGGACAGGTGATAAGTGATCAGCGGAGTTTTTCGTCGTTCACGGTATTTGATCTCTATCGTCACCGCCCCGTCGGCGTCGCAGGTCCTGAGCTCCTTGGCCCGCCCGCGCCGATCCCAGGCGCGCCGCAGGCCGGACGAAAAGCACTCCGCGAGGAAGGCGAGCGCGTCGAACACCGTGGATTTGCCGCTGCCGTTGGGGCCGAGGAGCACTGTCAACGGCATCAGTTTCGCGATCTCGACGTCCCGCAAGGCCCGGAAGTTCCGCACCTTCAGGCATTCGATGCGCGGCGTTGCGGCATCTTGCGATGTCATTCCGTTCATTTCGCCGTTTCCTCCAGAAGAGTCATTGTACCAACGGCTTCCCCGGAACGGGCTTCGTCGCACCGCGCGGCTCCGAATTTTCGGCGAGGGGATTCAACGCTCAAGCGGTTTCGACGGGAGATGTCGTCTTCGTCGACCGGCGACGCACGCCGGCCGGAAGGCTTCGGTAACGGCGGGAGTTATCAGCGACGCGTCGGAACGCGCCCACTCTTGACGCCGTTACCGCATGGCCGGCGCCTTTCATCACGGAATGGCCAAGTGCGAGAGGCGTTTGCGCTGCGCCGTTTTTTGTCGGCTCGGCGCCCGGCCGGCGCCCCGCGGATCGCTCCGGCTGTCCGCCAACAGATCCGCAAGGACCGCGAGGGCGCGTCAGCAGCTTCGCCGCTACGGGGGCGGGCGCAGACGCAGGAGCGCTCCGCACGGCTCCACCCGCCGCGAACGCCCGACCTGACCGTCTCCGCCGCGACTCGACTACGCCCGCCGGTTCAGGCGCCTCACCTTCATCAGCACGGCGAAATCGCGGCGAACGCCGGCGGGCGTCGCGAGAAAAGGGTCGATCGCCGTTCGAGCATCGTTGATGGCCTCGGTCACGTTGGACTTCCTGACCAGGTAGTCCGGGTCGTAGTCCGACAGGTGGCGTCCGCTCCATCAACAAGCCCGCGTCCCGGAAAATCATTGCGCGACCGTGGCCGAAGCGTCAAAAAGGCTGAAGCGAGGGCTCTTTTTCGCGAAGGCATCAAGCGAGGGATGGCCTTGGCGAAGACGAACTACCGAAATATGTTTGGGCGGTTAACTCCGACGGCCGAGGCCATTTTGGGAAGTAAAGGGAGTTATCGCGGCTACGAACTGAGCGGCGGTAACGCCATGCAGAGACGTATCATCAAGGAATGGCAGACGAGATGTCCAACGAACTGAAAATTTCGCTTTCTTGCGAACCCCTTGACGAGGGGTCGACGGAAGAGAAGGCAACATTCGGCATGCTCTCCATGACGGCGAACTGCAGATTGCTGACCGTCGTCGAAGACATTGAGCGTGTGGAGATCGGCCCGCATGTCGCCGGCTACCCGCTGGCCGAATGGCTCCTGTGGAATTGGTGGCGGCTGCGGTGGGAATTCGGGCGGAGGCCTTCCGGAGAGAAAGCTGCGCTTGACTGGGACTTTACGCATTGCATGTCGGCCGTCGGCGACGGCTACGTATGGCCAAATATTACGATTTTCTCGGACGGTCCGATGTCGTTTCTGATCTCCGAGCCGTCCCTGGAGCCGTACACCGCCTTGTTCCGCTGCGTCGGTTCACCGCGACGGGAAGCGATTCCGGCCGCGAGCCTGGAAAGCGCCATCGACGACTTCGCGAAAAACATACTGGCCTGTCTGGACGAACGGAAATTGAAGAGCACGAACCTGCATCGCCTGTGGAACGACCTGACAGTAGAGCGGCGCGAGCCTGAACTTGCGCGCTTTCGACGGTTGGAAGCGCAGCTCGGGTACGATCCGGACAAGGTCGACGACTGCCTGATCCGCCAGCATCTCGCCGGAGCGGATGAGCTGGGAGAAGAGGCCTGGGGCGAAGTGGCTGCCGACGCCGCCCTGCGCGGCCGCGCCCTCGACGAGATGGTTTCAGCGCAGGACATCACGGAGGCCGCAAAGCGGAACGGTTTCGATGCCGACCCGAAGGACGCAGTAGCGTTGCCCGACGGGACGGAGTTGCCAAAGGCGCCAGACGTCGAAGCCTGGCGGTTGGGGTACGGCATGGCGCAAGCGGTTCGCGACCGGGAGGGACTGGACGGCCTGCCGATCGCCGACGCACGGCTCGCGGCCCTGTCGGGAACGACAGCCAAAGCGATTGAGCGAACGAGCAAGCGTTGGAACGGACCCTGCTTCGCGCTCGACCGGCCGGGCGGCGGGCGCTTGGCGTTGAAATCGAAATGGAAGACGGGCCGGCGCTTCGAGTTGGCGCGTCTCCTTTGCGACCGACTGTTTGCCGCTCGCAACGGCCGCCCCACAGAGGCGTTGCACCCCGCAACGCGCACCTACAGTTACCGCCAGAAGGTGCAACGCGCCTTTGCGGCAGAGTTGCTCAGCCCCTTCGCCGCCGTGGACGACATGATGGCAGGCGATCTTTCCGAAGACAGGCAGATGGAAACCGCGAGGCGTTTCGGCGTCTCGCAGATGACCATTCGCTCACAGTTGGTCAATCACGGCCGCCTCGACCGGGAGAACGCGCCCGAAATCGCCGCGCGAGGGAGGTAGTAAAATCCGTCGCTTACGTAAGGTCGGATGCTCCGGCTACGCGCGCCGCAATCCAAGGAACGAAAGAGGGAACGCTACACACGCGGCACCACCCACCGCGAACGCCCGGCCTCGCCGTCGCCGCCACGACTCGACTACGCCCGCCGTTCAGGCGTCTCACCTTCATCAGCACGGCGAAATCGCGGCGGACGCCGGCGGGCGTTGCGAGAAAACGGTCGATCTCGTTCGAGCATCGTTGATGGCTGCGGTCACGTTAGACTTCCTGACCAGGTAGTCCGGGTCGTAGTCCGACAGGTGGTGTCCGCTTTGCAACACCGAGAACGCTTGCCCGAATTCCTGCATTCCGTCTGGAAACGAGGACGGCATGTTCTCGCAACGCGTCCTGGCCTGCCTGCGCTCCGGTGCCCGGTACACCCGCCGCCGCCCGGTTGCCGACCGAACGAGAGCGGCCAGCCAAGCTGTCCGCACAGATGCGCGCCAGACAGTGGAACAAGGCGTAGTACGCGGTGCTGACGGCACGGCACAAATCCGCCCATCGCGGCCGGCCGGCGTTGGCTTCGGCAAGGCCGATGGCTATCTGCAAGAGGTGCTCCGGATCCGCGACGCGCTACTCCGGCTCTTCCCCGACCTCCGATTCGGCGGTGAACGAGACGACGGGGAACGCCTCGATGTCCTGGCCTTGGAGTTCGGTCCGCAAGCGACCTATCAGCTTTATCCGCGCCAAGGGGTCGGGGAGGCCCTTGGTGTTGCTGCCGTCATCCTAAGCGAGGTGTATCAAGAGAAACTCGTCGCCGTAGCCGTCCACTTCCGAATTCACCGACAGCATGCTGAGCGTGGCATCTGCACACTGCTGGTGCAGGAAGGCTTCCACGGCGCTCCGCGCCCGTTCCAGAATCCGTTGTTTCATCGTTCCGTTACCTGCCCGATGGTTTGAACAACGGGGGAAGTCCACCATGTCTCTGGTGCGGCCCGCACGAACCGACGCTCCCGCCGCAACGCCCCGTTTCCCTTGGGAAAAGCCGTGCTCCGGGCGCATAGTCGGCAGGAACCGAAGCGCTGTCAGGATGGCGGCCCCGTCCAGAATCCACAAGGCGCGGCAGAGGTCGGCGCTCCAGCCCTGCCGCTTCGAGGTCATGCGCGGTTTCGGGTTGAAAGTGCGGCCATGGCGGTATCTCGCCGCCGCTTCGGGCAGAGGGCGTCGGCACCGTGGCGATCGTGCGGGAAGACTCGAAGCGCGGAGCGCTATCTTGAAGCTTCTACTTGGAAGGCAGCGACATCGACAGGTGACGCCGAGGCTACCTGCTTTATTACCGGGAGGAAGGGAAACGAGCGTCGCCGGTGCTGAACCAGAACCCGCATCGGTTCGGGTGCGCGAACTGTCACGGAACGGGCCGTATGCGGCCGCCTACCGACGCGGCCGAAGCCGTGCTTTTCCACACCCCCAACAGCGCTTCGAGTTGGCTGATGTCTGAAAAGATTGCATAGGCAAGCCATGATCGGCCTCCGAGTTTGTGGCAAGGTCACCGAACGTGGGAGAGGTGGAGCGGTGAAGAAAGAGTGTGTGTCGACTTTCGTATCGATGTATGCTTGCCCTCATGAAGCTGTGCGCGGGGTGCTACTCAAGGTCAGGGAGCGTGGCCCGATCTTTGCAGCGGTTTCCGACAAGCTGCGCGCTTCGCTACGCTGAACAGGGTAACGGCGCAGTGAGGAAGCTGAGATCGTAGTCCGGGAGGGGGCAACCCTGATTGTTGAAGCCCTCGACGAAACCGGGTAGACAAGAAGGGGGTCCATATGGCTATGAGACATGCTTGCCGGAATAGGTTTGTAAAGGAGAGTTAGATATGTTTAAATTCGATGACGCGACAAACGAACGTCTGTTTGGAGCTGAAGACGCTGAGAACGAAAACTTGGAGAGATTTAAAGAATATTTTTTCTCCAACCGGACTTATGAAAATCTCATCGTTGATATTCCGATACGGATATTAGTCGGTCACAAGGGAATAGGCAAGAGTGCCTTATTACGTCGCGCATATATCGACGATGAAGAAAATTTAAGGCTATCGGTTTGGATTAGACCCAATGACCTCATTGCTCATGTTGGGAATGCAGACAAGTCGGAATTCAATCAACTCATTGAAAATTGGAAACTTGGTTTAGTTTCAGCGATAATACATAAAGCGATTTCTCGAATAACTAATAGCGGTGATAGTAATCAGAATGCTCAAATTGCAAAGAAAAGCATGGGGTATGTGATTGAATCTATCAAAATAGCATTGGAAAATATACGCCCATCTATCATGGATGATTTGAAAAGAAGAGTTGTTGAAAGATTTCTACAAGATCGTTCTATAAACGTTTATATAGACGATATAGACCGAGGATGGGATGCGTCAGAAAGTAGTATAAGAAATATTTCTGCATTACTAAACGCCATTCGCGACCTCTCTGGATCGGACAGTCGGATCAAATTTCGTATTGGCCTGAGAACAGATGTTTATTATCTTGTCCGGACTTCTGACGAGTCGACTGATAAAATAGAACGTCATGTGATCTGGCTCTCTTGGACCAATCACGAAATACTTTCTGTAATTGCAAAAAGAGTTTTAACTTTCTTCGACGGAGAATGTGATCAAGAAGCTATATTGAGAATGAATCAGACCGATATATCCAAGAATATACTATCGAAAATTATGGATCCGAATTTCGGAGGAAGAGGCCACTGGAGTAACCGCCCTATACATAACGTCTTACTCTCTCTGACGAGACGGAGGCCAAGAGATTTGATCAAACTTATGCACAGTGCGGCTCGAAACGCGTATATGCATGATAGTCAGATAATCAGCACAGGGAATTTGGAGGCAGTATTTGAGCCGTATTCACTGGAAAGGCTTCAAGATACAATAAATGAGTTTTCGAGTGAGCTTCCACAGATTGAGAAGTTGTTGTTAGGTATGCGGCAAACAAAGAGAGAAAGGAGAACTTCCAGTAGTTTTCTATATGCTACGGATAGGCTTGTTCTAAAAATGAAAGAGATCATAGATCATTCGGCTCTTCACTATAAAAATGGAAGACCCGTCACACCAAAGTCTCTGATACAATTTCTTTATAAGATAGACTTTATCACTGCAAGAAAGGATACATCATCCGGAATCGATAGAAGATATTTTGATCAAAATAGATTTTTGGCAAGTGAAGTTATAGATTTTGGATACGATTGGGAAGTTCATCCTGCATACCGATGGGCACTTCAACCACAAGATGTGACAAGTATTCTCGATTCGATACAGGTTTAATCTGACTCATTCTGTCCCAATTATCCCATGCCTGCCCATCAGCACATCGGAGTTGGTAGTGGGTGATAAAAGATGCCGTAGGGTCCAAGGCCGGGCGGACGGGTTCCAGGACGAGGCAGAATTGGCGGGGATGTTGTCGTGGCTGTGAGCACGCACGAACGACCGCCGCGGCCACCACTACGGCTACGTCTATCTTTTCGGGGCTGCGTGCGCAGAAAGAAAGCTTACGGTCGGCCACGCCGCGCCAACACGGAATCCATGAACGAACACCTCGCCTTCATCAGTGCTTCCGTACAACTGGGAAGCCAGTGCGTTCTGGCTCTCGTCGGTGCCGGCTGGCATAAAAGTAAAGAGCTTCCCGAAAACATAACTCTCCTGCTTCTACCACCCTACAGTCCAGATCTGGATCCAATGGAGAATGTCGTACCTGAAACAAACGCTCATGATCGGCACCTACTCACCCCGTAGCATGTAACTTTGGGCATGGTTCACCCGGCTTCGCGCCGCTTGCCGACATACCCGTTCCGCGTTCGGGCGTCGCGGCGCGAAGACAGGGCGTTACGGGCAGCCCTCAGCGTCACACTCCCGAGTTCTCGAACGGCAATCACCACCGCGAAAAAATCTTCGATTCGCGGAACGGTTTCGTGTGGCCGGCAGCTTGGGGTAAGTTACACAACAAATCGCTTCGCGAATCGCGTGTTCAAGGATGTCTCGGAGGTTCGCGACGCGGAAAGGTTGGCTATGCGATTCTCCGGCTGAAATCGCTTCTATAGTGAACCGGGCTTGGGCTACTGTAACCCCCACAAAACAGGTCATTTATAACAGGTCTGGTATAAGGCCTATCGACCTCACGTCCACGCGCTCGGGCTTCCCGCGCAATCCGGCGAACGAAATCATCACAGCGACGAACGTCTTGCACCGCATTCCGTTGCCGACGCGCGACCGGATCATCCGGCTCTCCGCCCCGGGGTTAACGGTTTCCCCCGCCCGCAGACGCGCGCTTCGTGAGCCTGCTGCGACCGTGCGGCCAGTTCGACGAAGCGGCGTTCACGCCGCGTCGCGCGGCACCAACATGTCGTACCAAGGCTTGTTCTCCCGCGTCTTGGCGTCGTCCACGTGCAGCGCCTTGACTTCGGTGTATTCGTTCAAGCCCTCCTCGCCGAACTCGCGTCCGATGCCCGACTGCTTGTACCCGCCGAACGGCATCCGTTCGGACAACAGGTGCCAGTCGTTGATCCACACAGTGCCGGTCCGCAATCGGGCCGCCAGCGACCGCGCGCGGTCCAGATCCTCCGACCAGACGCCGCCGCCGAGACCGTAGATTGAATCGTTGGCGATCGACACCGCCTCGTCCTCGCTCTCGTACTTCATGACGCAGAGCACCGGACCGAAGATTTCCTCGCGCGCGATCGCCATGTCGTTGGTCACGTCCGTGAAGACGGTCGGCTTGACGAAGCAGCCCCGCGCCAGATCGCCGTCCTTCGCGCGTTCGCCGCCGCAGGCGAGCGTCGCTCCCTCCGCCTTTCCCTTCTCGATGTAGTCGAGAACCGTCTGCATGTGCTTCTCGGAAACGACCGGACCGACCTTCGTCGCCGGATCGAGCGGATCGCCCATCGGCAGCGCCTCCAGCTTCGCGACCATCTTTTCCACGAACGAATCGTGCTGGCTCGCCGGCAGCAGCAGCCGCGTGCCGGATTCGCAGACCTGTCCCTGATGATAGAACGAGGCGAAGATCGACCCGTCGACCGCGATGTCCCAGTTGGCGTCGTGGCAGACGATGTTGGCCGACTTTCCGCCGCACTCGAGCGTCACCTTCTTCAACGTTCCCGCCGCTCTGGACATGATGTCGCGCCCCACCTCGGTGGAGCCGGTGAAGGCGACCTTGTCGACGTCGGCGCTGGTCGTCAGCGTCTCGCCGATCCGCCCGCCGGGACCCGTGACGATGTTGACCACGCCTTCCGGAAAGCCGCATTCGTCCACGAGACGCGCGAGCTCCAGGGCGGAAAGCGGCGTGTCCGTCGCCGGCTTGAGCACGATCGCGTTGCCGGTCGCGAGCGCCGGCCCGAGCTTCCAGACCGCCATCATCAACGGGAAGTTCCAGGGGATGATCGACGCGCAGACGCCGATCGGCTCGCGGATGGTGAAATTGTACGACCGGCCGGGGCGCGACATGCCCGCGATCTCTTCCGGCTCGGCGTTGTAGTTCTTCGCCATCTCCCCGAAATAGTTCATCTGCCGCTGGGCGAGATAGGCGTCGGCGCCGGTCTTGGCGATCGTGCCTCCGGAATCCAGCGACTCGATTCGCGCCAGATCCTTCTGCCGCTCCTTCATCCTGGCCGCCAGCGAACAAATGATCGCGCTGCGCTCCTCGCCCGACATCCGCGGCCAGGGCCCCTCGTCGAACGCCCGGCGGGCCGCCGCAACCGCGGCGCGGGCGTCCGCGGCGCTCGCAACGGGCACCGCTGCGATTTCCGAACCGTCGTACGGGTTGACGGTCGGCTTCGTCGCGCCGCCTTCAGCGTCCACGAACCTGCCGCCGATATAGAGTCGATACGTGTCCATGCTTCTCCCTCCGCCAGAACCGACGCGGCGCAACCTATCGCAGCGGCGGCGAACCGTCCACCGGGCCGCTCCGCCGGCCGACGCTTCGAAAGGCGTTCGCGTCGCGCCGTCTTTTCGTCATCCGCTCGCCCGGTCCGCGCCATGTGGATGATCGTTGGAGGCGTCGATGAACTTGAAGAGCTGGCGTCTTCGAACGGCGCGCGCCCAAGGGCGACAACCATGCGGGTGACGATATCGCGCCCGGCGTTGAGAGGGACGCGGTCCATGTTGTTCAGGAAGCGCGGGCTTGCGAACTGATGCGGGCCGACGCCGGGTTCGTCCCTGAAGACCTGCACAGGATCAATCGGCCGTTCGGTTGAAGCGACGGGAAAGCGCTTTCCGGCCTCCGGCAACCGCATAAACTCAAAACGTTCGTAGAAGGGCGTGCGCATCCTTCGCGACGACCGCGTGGATCGCAAGCGCTTCGCTGGCGCGAACCACCCGGCGCAAGGCGTCCGCGAGGAAAGCCGGGCCCTGACCGCTTCGGCGCCGGTCTACCGCCAGCCGTCCGCGCTACAGGAACCGGAGGCAGACGGCGCGCCGCCTCTGACGGCAGCGCGGTCCGCGCTGGCCGCGCTGAGAGTATCCTGCCGCTTTGCCTGGAATAGCGACAAACACCCGCGCCACCCTGCGCCGGACATCCTGGGATGCTTGCCGGGTATCTGTCGAGAGGCTCGGAGCCGCATCGCGACCGGTCGTGACGCCGCGCCGGCGCCTCGAAAGCGAAGGTCACACGCTGGCGGTCTTCGAGACCATGCGTCTATGCGTCGCCCATGCTTTGCGCAGCGCGGCATTCGGTTCGGGAGGGTCGGCGAGAGTATCGATGAACAAGTCCCAGTCCCGATCGCTGATGACGATCCGCTCACATTCGCGAATCATGCGATCGGCGGCTTCAAGCGCATGGCTCGCAACGAAGGCCGATACTGTCGTGTTCGACAACGCCGCAGCGCGCTCCAACCTGCGCTTTGCCGCAGGGTCAATGCGCATCTGCACGCGTTCGGTTCTGGCTTGACGCACTGCTGTCTCCCGTTCTGTCAGGAGCGTAAGCTCTATGGGCTTGCAAATCAAGACTCGGAGGCATTCGCGCTGTGCGGTTTTTTTGTCGGCTCGCCGCCCGGCCGGCGACCCCGTAAGGGTCGCGCAGGCGGGCAACCGCGGAACGAAAATGGACTGCCCGGTCGCTCCGGCGCCGCGCGGCGAACTCGGACGAACCGAGCCGTGACGCGGACATGCGGTCGCGAAACGGTGTTTGGAGCGGAACCTGCGAAAACGGCGGTCTCAGCGCGGAAAGTTCGCAGTCTTCCGTACCTGAGGAAAAGAAAATTCGCGCCCCTGAAAGCTGTTTCAGGACGTTATGAACAGCGCAAGGGTCTCCTTGACTGTAAGCGTTCGGTCGCGGGGCGACCTGCCTGTTCCGCCTCCAGGCGGGCCCACGCTGGTTGCATGTTTCCTCAGGCTTTCCGCCCATGGCCGAACCCAAGAGGTTCGACGGGTCCGCCTCGCTCGACCGGACGACGCTCCCGTTCGACGGAACCGCGGCCTGGAGTTCAGGCGTTTCGCCGCTTGCGGGTCGTCCTGCGCGCCGCCCCTGCTGCCGCCCCGAGGACGGGCAATGAACGCCGCCGCCCCGTTCTCGCCCTGGCGCAAACGTCTCTCCCTTCTCTCTCTTGACGATCGCATCGGCGCCGCGGATATTGTCTCCGAAACCGTCTCCAGAAAGGACGCTCATGAGTGCCGTCGTGATCGCCAATCTCGCCGTCGCTTCCGTCAACGCGCTCGCGGCCGTCGTCGCGGCCGTCGGCATCTGGTATGGCATCCGCGCGATGGTCCGCGCCAGCGACGAACGCGGGCAACAGCAGAGCGCAGCCATGCAGCAGCAGCGCGAAGCCGAAGAGCGCCGCCACGAGGAAGCGATGGAACAGCAGCGCGCGGCCATGCAGCAGCAGAGCGCGGCCATGCAGCAGCAGAGCGAAGCCATGCAGCAGCAGCGCGAAGCCGAAGAGCGCCGCCACGAGGCCATGCTGCAAGCCCTGCAGCAGCAGCGCGAAGCCGACGAACGCCGCCACGAGGAGAGCATGACGGCGCTCAAGGCGCTGATCCGCCAGACCGCCGCGCCGGAAACCGTCGCCGAACGGACGACGCCGACGGACGACGGGGCGGGGGGCGCCTGACGGCCTTCCCCGCCGGCGAAACCTCGAAGTCGAGCGACTGTCGCGGTCGCGCGGGGCGCAAGTGCCGGCGCCGTCGTTCGCGACCGACCGCGGCGCCGGCGCGCCTCCCGCTTCGGCGTCGAACGGGGGCCGGCGACAACGCCGCGGCGCGAAACTCGACGAGCGGCCTTTTCTCCGTTTCTCGCGCAAGGCTTGCCGTTGACGGCGGCCGGGAACCCGGCAAGCGCGGCGCGCGTCCGCGCGACGGCGACCCGGGCTGTCGCCCCCGCCGGGCTTCTCGTTCCGCGCCGCTCTCCTGCGCGCCTCGGGCGCGCCTCGGGCGCGCTCGCTCTCGAACTTGTCAAACTTGCGCGCCGCGGGCGTTGCCGCGTTCGTCGAGTCGCTCCCTCGGCTTCGCCGCGGGCGGCCCGCTCGTTCGCCGAAGAGGCCGACTTCAGGCGGCTCGTTGCGCGCCGCCTCGGCGCGCCCGCTGCGTTTTCCGGAACGTCGCCTGCCGGCCTGCCTCCGCGCGACGTTTCCGCTTCCTGGCGCGCCTCGTCCCGCCGGGCCGTTGCCGGCGGCAAAGCCCCTCGTCCGTCGGTCGCGGCAAAAGGGGCGAAGGATCCCGCGTCCGGTCCCCGGACGAAATTTTTTCGTCCCCCGGGTAGCGAACGCTCATCCTTGACTTCGCGGTCGCCGACAGGCACGCTCCGCGCCGTTACGGGACAGCGGGAGCCGACATGGCGAGAAAGCTGGAATCCTTCCGCCGCCCCCGCGGCGGCGCGATCAGAAAGTCCTACGACGCGATTCTGGCCCGCAAGCGCAAGGGCGCGCTCGAGATCCGGTTGAACCGGCCCGACCGGCTGAACGCGATCAACGAGGAAATGGCGGACGACATCATGCACGCGATGGACGCCGTCGAACTCGACCGGAAGATCATCGCCGTCGTGCTGTCGGGCGACGAACGCGCCTTCTGCGCCGGCGCCGATCTCGGAGGATTCCGGGATCTGCCGGAGGACCGCTACGACAACTACCGGGCGCGATACAACCACCGCAGGAACCGGCTCCTCTACCGCTTCCTGATGAACTACACCAAGCCGGTGGTCTCGGCCGTCGAAGGCTACTGCCTCGGCGGCGGCTTCGAGATGGCGATGCTGGGCGACTTCATCGTCGCCGGCGAGAACGCGAGCTTCGGCCTCCCGGAAGGCCGGCACGGCCTGATTCCGGGCGCCGGCGGCACCCAGAACCTGCAGCGCCTGATCGGCGCGCCGCTCGCCAAGGAACTGATATGGACCGGCCGGCGAATCCCGGCCGCGGAAGCCCGCGAACTCCGCATCGTCAACCACGTCGTGCCGAAGGGACAGGCGGTCGCGAAGGTGCGCGAGATCGTCGAAGAAATGCACAAGGTGGGCCCGCTCGCCACCATGATGTCGAAACAGGCCGTCAACCGGGGGCGCGACCTGCCCCTGCACCTCGGCTTCCAGCAGGAATCCGACCTCGCCTACCTGCTGTCCTGGTCGGAGGACAGGACCGAGGGCCTGGCGGCCTTCTCCGAGCGGCGCAAGCCGGAATTCAGGGGACAATAGGACATGGCCGGCAACTTCCTCGCGAACAAGGACGTCTGCATCGTCGCCTACGCCGAAACCAAGGTCGAACGGCGCGGCGGCAGATCGGCCTACGAGATCGCGGCCGAGGTCGCGGAACGGCTTTACAAGAAAACGCGGCTCGAACCCGGGGACATCGACGGCGTCGCCTTCACCGTGCCGCTCAGCGAATGCGCCAACCCGTTCTGGTCGAACTACGCGACGGAATACCTCGGCGTCTCGGCCCGATGGCTCCAGACCAGCGACCTCGGCGGCGCGTCGGCGATCGGCAACGTCGCCCGCGCCGCCATGGCGCTCCAGGCCGGCCTCTGCGACACGGTCATGTTGATCGCGGCGGACGCCCCTTCGACCCAGTGGCGCGCCAATTACGGCAGCTACCGCAACGAGTTCTGGGATCCCGTGGGCATCCAGGGGCCGCCCGGAGCGTTCGGGCTGCTGATGAACCGGTACGCCCACGAGCACGACCTCGATTTCCGCGGCCTCGGCGCGCTCGCCGTGGCGCAGCGGAACGGCGCGGTCCTGAATCCCAACGCCTACGAAAAGCTGCGCAGCAAGATCACCGTCGACGACTACCTCGAATCGCGGCAGGTCTCGTCGCCGCTCAGGCTGCTCGATTCGGTGATGTTCTGCGACGGCGGCAACGGCCTCGTCATGATGAAGACCAGCCGCGCGCGCCGCCTCGGGTTCGGCAACCGGGTCTACCCCCTCTCCTACGCCGAGATTTCCAACTTCGACTGCGCCAACCAGACCCCCGACATCACGGCGACCGGACACTCCGTGTCGGGCCCCGAAGCCCTGAAGAAGGCGAAGATGAAGCCGCGCGACGTCGACATGTTCCATCCATACGACGACTTCCTGTTCGCGGTGATGCTCAAATGCGAGCAGATCGGCTTCGCCGGGAAGGGACAAGGATCGCAGTTCCTGCGCGACACCGACCTCGGCCCGAAGGGCGAACTTCCGATCAACACCGGCGGCGGCCAGATCAGCTGCGGCCAGCCAGGGCTGGCGGGGGGCGGGCTCAACCTCGCCGAAGCCGTGCGGCAGCTGACGGGCGAAGCCGGAAAGCGGCAAGTGCCGAACCCGCGAAACGCTCTGGTCACCGGCATCGGCGTGATCCCCTACGGGCGCAACTGGGGAACCGCCTCCGCCATGGTCCTGGTCAACTGAACGGAGGAACGGACATGGCCGACCGGCGGCCGACGCCGAAACCGACCCCGACCACGCAGCCGTTCTGGGACGGCGCGAAGGAAGGCGAATTGATGCTGCAGTACGACCCTGCGACGCGAAAGCACCAGTTCTGGCCCCGCGCCAACAGCGTCCGCAGCGGCAAGCGCAATCTCCGGTGGCGGCGCGCCTCCGGCAAGGGAACGCTCTATTCGTACACGGTGACCCACGTGCCGACCGCGGGGTTCGACGGGAAGGCCCCCTACGTCGTCGGCCTGATCGAACTCGACGAAGGCGTGCGCATCATCGCGAACCTCAAGGACGTCGCACCCGACGACGCCGAGATCGGCATGCGGGTGAAAGTGGTCTGGGAGAAGATCGGCGAAGACGGAGCCTATTTCGCGTTCGTTCCGGAGAAACCGGAGAAAGAAGGCGGCGGCTCCCGGTGAAACTCGGCGCGATGCTCGCCGGCAGCGCGCTGCGGTTCCCGGATCGGGAAGCGGTCGTGTGCGGCGAGCGGCGCATCTCCTTCGGCGAGCTCGACCGCGCGGCCGGCCGGCTGGCCGGCGCCTTCGCGGCGCTGGGCCAGAAACCCGGCGACAGGCTCGCGATGTATCTCCCCAACAGCGCCGAACTTGCGGAAGCCATGCTCGGCGCGGCGAAGTCCGGCGGCGTCATCGTGCCGATCGCGACCCGGCTCGCCCCTGCGGAAGCGCGATACATCCTGCGCGACTGCGAACCCTGGGCCATCCTGTTCGCGCCGGATTTCCGCGACGCCGTTCGCGACGCCGCTTCTGAACTGGCGGACCCCTTGCTGATCGCGGTCGGCGGCGCGGAATCCGGCGAGACCGCCTACGAGACCCTTCTCGCGGGCGACGACGCGCCGCCGCCGTTGCCGGGCGAACCCGACGATCTCCTGATCGGATACACCTCCGGCACCACGGGCCGGCCCAAGGGCGCCGTCGCGACCAATCTCGGCATCGTTCTCCTCAGCGGCTTCATCAACGCGCGGGAATTCGGGCTGCGCCCGGACGACAGGATTCTCGCCACGACGCCGCTGGCTCACCGCACGGGGCTCGGCCGGATCGCCAACGCGGTGTCGGTCGGCTGCACCGTCGTCGTGATGCCGCGCTTCGACCCGGCGGCCTGCGTCGACACGATCGAACGCGAAGGAATCACCGTCATCGGCCTCGTGCCCACCATCGCCCGCATGCTGATGGACGAGTTCGAGAAGCGCCCCCGCGCGTGCCGGACCCTGCGCGCCATGTTGGCGACGGGCGAGACGTTTCCGGTCGACCTCAAGAAGCGCCTCGCGAAGGCCCTCCCCGGCCTCGGCCTTTACAGCTTCTACGCCCAGACCGAAGCGGGATTCATCGCTTGCCTCCGCCCCGACGAGCAGGAAGCCCGTCCGGCGTCCTGCGGCAGGCCCGTTCCCGGCGTCGAGTTGCGGATCGTCGACGCGGACCGCAGAGACCTGCCGGCGGGGGAGGCCGGCGAGATATTGATGCGCTGCGGCCCCCGCGGCGTCGCCGCGATGACGGGATACTGGCGCAGGCCGGAAGAAACGCGGGCGGCGTTCCACGGCGACTGGCTCGCGACCGGCGACATCGGGCGGCTGGACGAAGACGGTTACCTTTATTTCGTCGGCCGGGCCCGGGACATGATCGTCTCGGGCGGGCTCAACATTTACGCCCGCGAGGTCGAGGACGCCCTGGAGGCGCATCCGGCGGTGAGGGAGGCGGCGGTCGTGCCCGCGCCCGACCCGGAATTCGGCGAACGCGTCGCGGCCTTCGTCATTTTCGAAGAGGGGACGGAGGCGTCGGACGAGGATCTGGTCGATCACTGCCGCGGCCTGATCGCGAGCTACAAGAAACCGAGGCTCGTGCTGCCGGTCGAGGCCCTCCCGCGCAACAGCACCGGCAAGGTCGTCAAGGCCGAACTCCGCCGCCGCCTCGCCGGCGGCGGCGCGGGAACCGCGTGATGGACCTCGTCCTCGCCGAAGAACAGGAAATGTTCCGCGAGAGCGCCGCGGCGTTCGCCTCGCGGCACGCGAACCGGCTGCGCCGGCCGGCGGAGGGGGACGTCGACCGCGGCATCTGGTCGGAGGCCGCCGCGGCCGGCTGGCTCGCCGCTCTCGCGCCGGAAGCCGCCGGCGGACTTGGCCTCGGGCTGACGGAACTGTGCCTCGTCTCCCAGCAACTCGGCAGGAATCTCGTCCCGGAACCGATCGCCGCCGCCGCCGCGGCGGCGCGCGCGCTGGCGCGCGGAGACCGGGAGACGGCTTCGGCCGTCGTCGCGGGCCGCATGGTCGTCCTCCCGGCCCTGGCGGAGGGCCCCCGAGCGATCGGCGACGAACCGCCGGCGGCGGCCGCGAAGATGCGGAACGGCGCCGTCTCGCTGCACGGGACCAAGACCGGCGTCGCGGGCCGGGCGGACGGGTATCTGGTTTCGGCAGCGGCCGCGGACGGCACGGTTCTCGTCCACGCGCCGCCGGGGGACGTCCGATGGTCGCGGGCGGCCGACGGGACGACGACCGGAACCGTATCGTTTGCGGGCGTCGAGGCGCGTCTCGCGGCGGGCCCGAACGAGGCCGCGGCGGCCGTCGCCTCGCTGCTCGACGCGCTCCATCTGGCCACCGCGGCGGAACTTCTCGGCGTGGCGGAGGCCGCCCAGGAAACGACGATCGAATATCTGAAGACTCGCGAACAGTTCGGCCGCCCGATCGGATCCTTCCAGGCGTTGCAGCATCGGGCGGTGGACAATCACGCCGCCGTCGAAATGTGCCGGTCGCTGGTCTACCAGGCGGCGCGGGCCATGGATTCCGGCGGAGGCGCGCCGGCGCTGCCGTCGGCCGCGCTGGCTTACGCCGCCGACGCCGCGCTCGCGGTCTGCAAGTCCGCGATCCAGATGCACGGCGGCGTCGGGTTCACGGACGAACACGACATCGGCCTCTGCCTGAAGCGGGCGATGACCCTGTCGGCGCGCTACGGCAACGCCGGAATGCACCGCCGCCGCTACGCCGCGCTCGCCGAATCGTCCGGCCCGGCGGCCGGCGCAACATCGTAAAGGAAACCGGGCATGGTCGACCAGTCCCTTCGCACCTTTCTCGCCAATCTCGAGCAGCAGGGGGAACTGATCCGTTTCGCCACGGAAGTGGATCCTCTGGAGAACATGGCGGCCGTCGAATGGAAGGCGTTCAACGAGGCCGGCAAGGCCAGCCTGTTCACCAGCATCAAGGGTCACGAGGGGTGGCGGGCGGTCAGCCAGATTCTCGCCGACCGCCGCAAATGGGCCATCGGCCTCGGCATCGAGGAAGACGGGATCCTCGACGAAGTCGCGGCCCGCCTCGGACGGACCGTTCCCACGGTCGACGCCGCCGAGGCGCCCGTCCAGGAGGTCGTGGCGGAAGGCGCGGACGTGAACATTCTCGAAGTGCCGTCGATGATGACCTCCGAGCGGGACGGCGGCCGCTACTTCGCGTCGGGCATGGCGATCGTCAGGGATCCCGAGACCGGAGTCCGCAACGTGTCGGTTCACCGCCAGATGGTGCTGAACGAACGCGAAACCGGCTTCATCATGGTGCCGCGCCAGGCGAAGCGCATCTACGACGCGTACGCCGCGCAGGGCCGGGACATGCCGGTCGCCATGGTCTACGGCGGGCATCCGGCCCTGTTCTTCGGCGCGGGCTTCACGACCGGCTTCGAACAGGACGAACTTGAGGTCGCCGGCGCGCTGATCGGGGAAGGCGTGCGGATGGTTCGTTGCAAGACGCTGGATCTCGAGGTTCCGGCCGAGGCGGAGCTCGTGCTCGAGGGCGAGGTGCTGCGCGACAGGCAGGTGCCGGAAGGCCCCTTCGGGGAAATTCCGGGCACCTACGCGGAGGCGACCCATTCGCACGTCTTTCGGGTTCGTTGCATGACGCGCCGCAAGGACCCCGTCTTCTACGCCGTGCATTGCGGATATCCGACGACCGACACGCAGGGCACGATGGCGCTCGGGGTGGAGGCCGCGACGAGGGACCATCTCCGCAACGTCGAGGGCGGGCTCGACCTGATGGACGTGCGCTGCCATCCGTCGGCGGGCATGATGATGCTGGTGATAAAGCTTCGTCCGCGCGTCGAAGGCCAGGCCAAGACGGCGCTGATGGCGGCGCTTTCGGGCCCGTACCTTCACCCGAAACTCGCGATCGCCGTGGACGCGGACGTGGACGCCGGCGATCTGCGTCAGGTCATGTGGTCGATGACGACGCGCGTGCACGCCGAGCGCGATATCGTGACCATCCCGCATACCCGCGTGTTCGCGCTCGACAACGTCTCTCCGGTTGCGCCGGGCCAGAACAGCTTCCACCGCGTCGGAACGAAGTGGATGATCGACGCGACCATGCCGGCCGCCGCCGAAGAGCGCGAGCGCTTTCGGCGCGCGATGCCGCGGAATTTCGACAAGGTGGATCTCGACGATTTTCTGCCGTAGTTCGCGGAAGGCCGACGCGTCGAAGCCATGCGAGGAGACGCGCCGGAACGGCGATTCCCGCCGAGACCCGAAACCTACGGAAAACCGGGAGTTCGAAAAAATTTTTCGTGGACTTTTCCGGACGATTCGGTACTATTCGCTCTTGGATGAGGCGCTTCGCTCGCGTCGAAGCGGCCTGTCCATCCAACGGCGCCTCCCCGGCGCGCCTTCTTCGAACGTCGGCCTCGCTGGCGCGAATCGCCGGCGCGAGAAACCTCCGGTTGCAAAGAGGGGGGGGGGGGAGTAAAATGGCGTCGTCTTTGTCTGTGATGTTCGGTTTCAGTCAAAACAGCTTGGGAGCTTGGTCGATGTACGATGATTTCCGCCGCGGACTGCGGTTCCTTCGGAGAGGATGCGCGAAGCGCCCTGCAATGACGGTCGTCGGAGGGCTGCTGCTCGGCGCGATCGCCTTCGGCGCCGGAGAGGCGGAGGCGCAAGTGCGGTTTACTTGCCCAAGCGTAGCACCCACAATATCAATCATAGAGGGCGGCAGCGTCGAGAACGAGGATGGCAACCGCGTCATCCAAGTCGACGACAACGATTACATTACTGGCGGGGAGCTCGTCCGCGACCCCGAGAAATTCCGCGCCCTGTATCGGGCGGTCGGCGGCCAAGTCGTGCGCGATCTCACCCAGGACATCTATTGCCGTTACGGGCGCGCGGAAACGAAGGGCCGCGCCCTCGTCGTCCTCAACCCCGCACTCATCGTTGCCGGCGACTTCCTCCCCGCCATCGAAGCCCTGTACGAGGGCAGCGGCAATCTGGAGATCTACGCCCATTCCGTCTCCGAGCAATTCGGCAGCGCCGCCAACGTCTTCTCGTATCCGTTCCCGCTGGATTACGCCCGTGGCATCTTCACTACGGGCAACACGGCCTATTATGAGACGGGCGAGGCTTCCTACGGCATCCACGCCAAGCACACCGGGGAGGGCCGGGTCGGCATCGACGTCCGCAACCTCTCGGTTCGAACCACCGGCAACGATGCTTACGGAGTCTATGGCTGGCAGGAAGGCAGCTACGTCTACAGGGACGAGGACGGCAACTGGCTCAGCCCCAGCCTCAGATGCAGGGACGAGCACGGCGACTGGGTCGCCCCCACCAACTGCGTCACATGGGATAACACGGACAACTCCTACACCATCAGGACCGAGGAGGATGGCGTAGTCAGGCAGGGCAGCGGCGCCATCACGCGGGCAAGGGGCGCGGTGGTCGTCAACCTCATCGAGACCGACCGCGACCGCGAACAGCGCGTCCGCCCGCTGGTCGGAACCCGCGGCGACCAAGCCGACGCGGTCCGGGCCGAATACACCCGCGCCGCCGCATATGGGCATATCGCCGTCACGGTGGAAGGCTACGACATCGCCACCGGGGGCATCGTGCCCATAGGCGCGGTCGGCACCCCGCGGCGCGACCTTGTCCGCGACCTTGTCTTCGACCCCGACAAGCCCTTTACTCGCAATTCGGATTACGATCCTACGGACCCGGACTCGCCCGAGTTCGTCAACATTGCGCAGTTTATTCGACTGAATAAAGGCCTCACTGCTGACTTCCGCCCCTATACCCTCGCCTATCTTCCCGTCAGGAATCCGAATCACGACCCCGAGGATCCCGACTCGCGCGAGTTTTTCGCGGATCCCCAGATCGTTATCTGGAACGGCCGTTACTTCCGGGCATTGGACGAGAGCCTGTCGGAGGATGTCGCCTACTGCCAGGCCCTCGAGACGGCGGATGATCGCCGCGCCTGTTACGTGGAAAGGATTGACGGCGCTCCCAGCGGCTCCCAAGCCACCGGCTTCCAAGCCCGGGGCATCTACGCCAGCCATGAGGGCCATGGCGACATTCGCGTCCGCGCCACCGACAACAACATCCGGACCTGGGGCGACGACGCCCAGGGCATCTACGCCACCCATACCGGCAGGACCCGAACGGAGACTGTGTGTACTGAGGCGGACCCCGACGATTGTGTAGGCGAAGGAGCCAGCGAAGGCGAAACCGTCGTCACGCCAGGCGGAGGCGGCATCTCCATCGTCGTGACGGGCGGCGACATCGCCACTGAGGGCGAGGACTCCCACGGCATCTGGGCGCGGCACCGGGGCGACAGCGGGGCCGACGACAACGACGGGACCGTCGACCCCAACGACATCGGCACCGGCAACATCGCCATCGCCGTCACGGATGCCGCCATCGCAACCACCGGCAACCACGCCCGCGGCGTCTACGGTCTGATCCAGCAGACGATCATCCGGTCGCGGAAACCCGGCTGCACCGGCCACAACGACGACTGCTTCGTTAACGAATTGGTCGATGGCACCGGCGTCGGCGACATCGACATCGCCGTCACGGGCGGTTCCATCGACACGACGGGGATTGGCGGCGCCTACGCCGTCCAGGCCCGGCACGAAAACGAAGGCAGCGTCGCCGTCCGCTTGACGGGCGTCGCCGCCGCGACCGCAGGCGAAGAAGCTCACGGCGTCTTCGCCGAACATCGCGGTGCCAAGGGCAATGTCGCAGTGACCGTGGACGGAGGCTCCGTCACCACGAAAGGGGCCGACGCTCACGGCATCCACGCGATCAACGACGGCAGCGGCGATCTGGCGGTCGAACTGTCCGGTTCCGTCAAGACGGAAGGCGAAAGAGCCAACGCCGTTTTCGTCCAGCAGAACGGCGCCGGCAGCCTCGCCTTCCGCATGACCGGCGGCGAAGCTACGACAGCGGGCGACTATGGCCACGGCGTCCATCTCTATCGCTCCACGGCCGGCAGCGGCTCCATCAACATCGCTGACGGCGAGGTCAGGGCGGCGGGATCCGGCAGCCTTGGCGTGCTGGCGGATTTCAGCGGCGCGGGCACCGTCTCGATAACCGTCGGCGAAGGCGCCAGCGTCTCGGGCGGCCTTGCCGGCATCCAAGTGTCCACCAGCGCTGACGCGAATGGAAACGTGCCGACCGGCATCGTCAGAGTCGATGGCGACGTGACCGGCGGCAACAGCGGAGTAATCTTGTCTGACGGCGGCACGGTGACGGTTGGCCGGACCGGCAGGGTAATCTCCTCGAAGCCCACGGCAATATTCTCCAGCGGCTCGCGCGCCCTCGACGCGACGGTGGCCGGAACGGTGGAGGGCAACATCCACGCGCTCGGAGATCTGACCGCGTCGGTGACGGGCATGGTCACGGGCGATATCCTCGGCGATGGCTCGGGCGACCACACCGTCACGGTGCACGATGGCGGGACGGTGGGAGGAACCATCCAGCTTGCCGCAAGCGAGGTGACGGTCGCTGGCACGGCCGGGCGCGTGTGGCTGGAAAAAGGCGGCACGGTGACGGTCAGCGGTACCGGCTCGATCACCGGAATCGAGGGCGAGGCAGTCCGCAGCGACGCCGAAGACCTGACCGCCAACCTGGCCGGCATGCTTACGGGCGACGTGCTCGCTCTGGGGACCGGGAAGCACAGGGTTACGGTGGCGGAAGGCGGAACGGTGACGGGCGCCGTGCGCGTAGCCACGCGGGTAGGCGAAGGCGAGAGCGCGTTGACGGTGAACGGCGCGGTCGGCCGCGTCATGATCGACGAGGGCGGCGCGTTTACCGTAGGTCCGAAAGGCCGGATCAACCCCGGAGGCGGAGACGACGTTATCGCGGTTTCGAGCGAACGGGGCGATATCAAGATCACGATCCAGGAAAGCCCCGACGAAATGTCGGGCGAAGCCGTGGATCGGGTGAAAGGCCGAATCCTGGCTGCCGAAGGACAGGAGAGCGTCGACGTACGGTACCAACCTTTCGGCTCGACCGAGCCGATCAAGCTGGGCAGGCTCGGCACCACGGAGTCGGCTCCGTCCGGCGCTTATGACCTAGGCTTGGAGACGGACGGGAGCGGCGGCGTCAGGGTGGTTCGCGAACTCGCGCCGCGCGCACGGGTTTACGAGGCGCTGCCGTCGGTGCTGCTGGGGATGACCAGACTGACGAATCTCCGCGACCGAATGACCGCGCCGCGGGACGCGAAAGGCGTATGGGCTCGCGTGTACGGCTCTCACGGCAAGTGGAAAGCGGCTTCTTCGACGACGTCGGAGTTGGAATACTACCGCAACAGCGGCGGCTTTCAGGGAGGGCTGGATACGACGATACGCGACGGCCTTTTCGGCGTATCCGTGCACCATCGCCGCGGACAGGCGGATATCTCGAAAGGCGGCAAAGTCGATCTGTTCGGCGTCGGCGCGGGAATATCCGGCACTTGGCGCCGGGACGACGTCTACGTGGACGTCCAGGGCGAAACGACGTTTTACGAGACGGATCTCAGTTCCTCGCTCCGCGGCGACCTGAAGAAGGGAGCGAGGGGCCGCAGCCATGCGTTGGGCGTGGAAGTCGGCCGCCGGTCCGACCAGGACGGCGTCGTCGTCGTGCCCCGGTTCGGGCTGACCTATGCGAGGGTGTCTTGGCCGGGCTTCACCGACAAGGTGACAGAGCGCGTCTCTGCAGACGGGTCTGTAGACGGTCCGCGCATCTCTGCAGACGGGCAAAGCCTGAAAGGCAGGGGGGGCGTGACCGTCGAGGGGAGCTGGGACGGGAATCCCGACAGTCGCTGGTCCGGCTCGATAGACTTGGAGCACGAGCTCAGGGACGAAACGACGGTCAACGTGTCCGGGACGAATCTCAAGTCGGAGGCGGAGGCTACCTGGCTTCGCTTGGGCCTGAAGGGAATCCATGTCTGGGGCGACGGACGGTATACGCTCCAGAGCGGGCTGAGCTACGCTGCGACGGACCGGGTGGACAGTTATGAAGTCGGCGGAGAAATGAACTTGAAGGTACGGTTCTGATGACGCGTTCCGCAGCGCCGTTCGCGAGAAATGGATGGCCGGGCGGGACGATCGCGAGAAATTTCGTCGTCCGCTTCGCCGCAATCGCGTTCGCGGCGCTCGGTTGGGGGGTGCCCTCGCATGCGCAGGTCTCCGGGCCGAGCGCCTTTTCCGAAACCTACAACAACTGGACGGTGCGCTGCGCGGTCGAGGAGAGGGAAGGCGAGAGCGTGCGGCAGTGCGTCATGGAGCAGCGGTTCATCTGGCAAGACCCCCAGTCCGGACAACGGCAGCCGTTGCTGACCGTGACTCTCGTCCCGCTGGCCTCCCCCGGCAAGGGATTCGAGGCGGTCGTGGTCACGCCGTTCGGCCTGAAGTTGAAGAGCGGCCTGCGGCTGCGCGCCGACGAGGCGCCAAGCACTCTGCTTGCGTTCGATTCCTGTTTCCCGAACGGCTGCGTCGCGCGCGGCGCCCTCAGCCAGATAATGATCGAAAGCTTCCGGGCGGGAGTGGTGCTTCACGTGGAGGCCGAACCGGCGGCCGGCGGAGGCGAGCCGTTTCGCCTCGAGGGCTCCTTGAAGGGGTTTACGAACGCCATCGATCGCCTGCTGGGCGAGATCGGCAATCGCTGACCGACCGACTCTCCGCCGAACCGGCTTTTCTCGGTGATCGTCGTCAAGCTGCCCGCCAACGGTAAAACCTTTCGTCGGCTTCCTTTCGGAAGGGGGCGCTGTCGAACGCAACGCCAAAGACGCTTGCGGTCGGGCGACGGGTTTGCGTCGCTGCGTAATCTTCGCTTGTTCAAGGACGCCTGAACCACCCTTGCGCTTCCGTCGGCGGGCGGACGAATCGCCGGGCGTTCGGCCGACGGGAACGGCGCGCCGTAAACGCCTTTAATTCGGCTCTTGTTATGTTTGGAGCTATCGAAGAATATTTCCAGGCTCACGGTGAAAGACAAGGAAAGCTCCATGCCCCAGATCGCCGTGCGTTCGCCGAACGACTCCGCTTTCAAAATAGCGCAACGAACTCTGCTGAGCGCCTTTCGCGGAGGGAGCGCCTTCCTGCCCGCCGTGCTGAGAACCATGAGCGGCGTCGGCGACAGCTATGCGCCGGTTCGACCGCTCAGGTATCCGCGGCGGCCGTCAGGACCTGACGCGCGGGACATGTACAGGGCCATGGGAGCGGACGAAACGCCAGGTGCCCACAACGTGGAAAACCTTGGCGAGGAGTCTCCGGCCTCCCCAAGAGGTTCTTGACAGCCTTCCGGAACGCGCTCGGTCGTCGAAGCGGCGTCGTTCTCCGGCCCCCTCCATCACAACGCGGGAGTACGAGACGCGCTGTCTGGAAGCGCGGAACGGCGGAAAAGGAGCGGAGGCGCCGCGGGGAGACAATGGCGCTGAGCGCTTCCGGGCAAGAAGCGAAGCGAGGCCAGCGGCTCGGTTTCGCCACAGCAATTTTCGCCAAGGCGGCCGCATGTCCGGAAGGTGCGTCGAGAAGTACCAATGGACAAGCCGCCGCGACAAATCCCTCAGGCAAATACCCGGAAAAATCTACGAAAAATTTTTCTGAAACCCCGTATTTTCCAAGAGCCTTAGCGGGAATTGCCGCACGTTCCAGAGGCCCGCCCGGTTCATCGGTTGGGCTCCGACCGGCGTTCTGACGCACGAAAATAGCGTGGGCCTGTTTTCATGATTTCCTGCTTATTCACGAAAACCATCCGCGAGCGAGAAGACCTCGTTGACCTGAGAGCGCCGATGTCTCCGTCGGCACAGCGGGCCGAAAGCCTGCGCTTCCCCCGGGCATGCGACCGCCCAATGACAACCCGTTCGCGCTTGACCGGCCCATCGTTCCCGCGCATGGTCCGCCAGCGTCGTTACGGCGCCGCCGTGCTCGGTCGACGCCAGAGCGTTCGCAAAGCGCCGGTCCGCCGTCACCAATCGAGCTTCAAGGCGATGCGCCAGAGTCAGGTACATGCAGTCGTAAACCGGTCGGTCGAGCGCGACGGCCAGACGAACAGCGTCCACGCACACCGTCTCGTCCGCGCTCCAACGAACGGGCATACGGCGGCCGTCAGAACGTCGACTTGGCCGCGCTCGACCTCGCCCTTCCGGATCTTGCACCACAGCGCGTTGGCGACCTCGGAAGCCATCAGACGCGGCGCATGCAGATCGTCGCCGTCCATCAACAAGAGAGCCGCCGCGTCCGAACCGTCCTCCGCGATCAGCCATTTGACCGCCACGCTGGCGTCGACCACCAGACGCATCAGCCCACTCGGTGCCCGCCGTCACGATCCTCGCGGATTTCCGAGAGCGTTTGCGCGTCCCCTTCGGTCTTCCGCCGCAGCCTCGCGGCCAGAGCCCGGAAGGACGCCCGCTTCGCCGCCATGTCGTCCGCGACCGCGCCGCGAAGAATGTGGCGCACTTCGCCTTCCAGAGAGCGGTTGTTCCCGGCGGCCCGCCGCTTAAGGTGCCGGACCACGCCCAGTTGCCGCACGTTGATCGTCGCCATTGCTCTGCCTCCAAAACATCTGCCATCAGTATCATGTGTGGCTGTGCAAGGATATGCACAGGTTTCATGTGGATTTTAATCAAATTATTTGAGGATCCCCCTCGGCGAGCTTGCCAGACAAGTGCCGAGGGGGTGCTCGGTCTTCAGAACAAAAGGCGAGTATCCGGTTGCCACGCCGCAAACCTGGTGCAAGCCGGGCCGTGGTCTGAACGCAGTTGGCCAATCGGGGGAGCGGCACCCGGCCGGCCGTGGGGTGGAATCTGCGAAAATCGCGGTCCCGACGCGAAGAATTCGCGGTTTTCCGTACCCGAATCGGGGTAAAAAAATTCCGCGCCCCGGAAAGCTGTCCGCATTTCAAGGTGTTGCGGACAGCGCACGCGGCTCCAATCTCCGGCCTCGTCGTCCCCGCTGGGCCCGACCGATCGTTTCTCTCGACGCGAGCCCGTTTCCTACGCCTCGCGCCGATAGATTCTCACGCCTGCCGCATTTCGTCGTACGGATTCGCCGCCTGACGCGGAATCCCATGAAAGGGGTTCTCGGCCCGTCTTGCGACGGCAATTTCTTCAGGAGCAGTCCTTCTGCAACAGGCGGACCTCCGTGCCGGTACGCGGACAGGAAAAACCGCTCCAGCGTGGTCCATAACCCCGGAATTGGCGCCGTCGATGACTTCGTTTCCCGCGGCCCTGCGCGAAGGCATCGGCCATCATCTACGTTCATGCCGCTGCAACTCGGCCGCGCGGGCAGGTTCACGCACCCGTACAGCGAGGGGATCTCGACGAGGGAAGACGCACGGGCGAAGAATCCCGCGGCGGCCGTCGCACTGGCGAGGCCGGCTCGACGCCCGCAACATCTGGACTACCGGCAACCATGCTCCCGGCGTCCGGCAGGAAAGCAGCTGCATCTTCAGGGAGAGAGGCGTCACGCGCCAAAGGCGCGCTGGTCGCCACGTCGGGTGACCGTGAACGGCGCGTGCGGCCGCTGGTCCGCGGCGACTACGCGGGCCGGACCGACCGGCCGCGCCTACGGCCGCGGTCGCCTGCAGATTCCTGCGCTTTTGGCCGCGGTCTCTCCTTGGAGCTCGGGATTCTCCTTTCCCTGCGGGAAAGCCGGGTCAACCTGCGCCCCTTTCTTCGTCGTGGCGGTCTGCCGTCAGGCCAACGGCGGACTGCGCGGCGCCGGGGCGCGCGAAGAGCCGCGGCGCTCCGCCGCTCCCCGGACGGAGCTTTCCCGGAACCTGCCGGTCCGGGAAAGCTCTGCGGGGTTTTCTGCCCCGTTGCCCGGGGTCGCCGTCACTTTTGGGCCGAGAAATCGTCCGCCTCGTCCATGTCGGGCATCAGCACGAATTCGGGATACGCCTCGATTCCGAGCTCCGCCGTATCCTGACCCAACTCCTCGACCTTCAGCGAAACGCGCGCTCCGAAAACCTTGTCGATGATCAGCCAGAGAACTATGGAACAGGCGAACACGAAGACGCCCACGGCCAACACGCCGACGATCTGCACGACGATGTCGCCGCCGGCGGCAATGCAGACGGCGAGCGTTCCCCATGCGCCGGCGAACAGATGGGCGGGAATTGCGCCGACCACGTCGTCGAGCTTCAACGTTTCGAGCAATTTCATGCCCAAGACGCAGATGGCGCCGCCGACGGCGCCGATGATGACGGCCCAGTAATGCTCGACGATGTCGGGACCCGCGGTGATGGAAACCAGCCCGGCTATGGCGCCGTTCAGCGCGGCGAGCAGATCGACTCGCCCGAACACCGGCCTGGACAGGGCGAGCGCCACCATGACGCCGGCCGCCGCCGCAAGATTGGTGTTCGCCAAAATGTTGCTGATCGCCACCGCATCGGCCGCGCCGCCCAAAGCCAGCTGCGAACCTCCGTTGAAACCGAACCAGCCCAGCCAGAGGATGAATACGCCCAGAGTTACGGCCGGCACGTTCGACGGCGGAGTGCTCTTTACGCTGCCGTCGGCCCTGAACTTGCCGGTCCTCGCGCCGACGACCATGATGCCGGCCAGCGCCGCCCAGCCGCCGGTCGAGTGAACGATCGTCGATCCCGCGAAATCCTGAAAACCGTAGTCGCTGAGCCAGCCGCCGCCCCAGGTCCATGAGCCGACGATCGGATAGATGATCGCCGTCAGAAGCGCGATGAACAGGAAAAACGACCAAAGCTTGACGCGCTCGGCAAGCGCGCCGGACACGATGGACGCGGTGGTCGCCACGAACACCATCTGGAAGAACCAGTCCGACATCTTGGAGTAGCCGTTCTCGAGAACCCCGGCCAGCGCGTCCGCCTTGTCCGACAGCAGCGCGATTTCATCGGCGGACGTGCCGTATAACAGCTTGACGGAACCGATCCAGCTTCCGACATCGGTATACATGATGTTGTAGCCGAGAAGATAGAAGGCGAGGCCGGCAATGGAATAGAGCCCGATATTCTTCAGGCAGATGACCGAAGCGTTCTTGGTCCGCACGGTGCCGGACTCGAGCATGGTGAAGCCCGCGCACATCCACATGACCAGCGCACCCCATATGAGGAACGAAAAACTGTTCAGAACGAACTTCGATTCGGCGTCGAGGGCGGCATGCGCATCAGCCGCCATGAAGGCCGCGGCGAGAAGAACGCCGCCCACCACGACAGTTCGGCGAAGCGCGCGGCCCGCCATGCGTTCGTATTTCTTCATCGATGTTCCTCTTGGAATGCAGACGACAGAATGCCTCTTTGGGCGATGCATTATAGCGCATTCGAAGATCAATGCGAATGGCGCCGCCGCGGGTGGACGGAGCGGTCCGCGCAGTGCTGTGCTGACGGCAGCAAAACATGGCGCAGCGCAAACGCCTCCAATCGCCTCCTCATTGACGGTGACGGCGCGGCGGCCTACTCTTTTCGAATGACCAAGCGCATGCTGCCGATCGGCATGACCTCCCTCCGGGAGATCCGGGATCTGGACTGCTACTACGTCGACAAGACGGACCATGTGCACCGCCTCGTCGAGGAGGGCAAGCTCTATTTCCTGTCGCGTCCGCGCCGGTTCGGCAAGACCCTGCTGGTGGACACGCTGCAGGAGCTGTTCGAGGGAAGCGAGGAGCTGTTCCGGGGCCTCGCCATACACGGCAAGTGGAACTGGTCGACGCGCCATCCCGTCGTGCGGATCAGCTTCGGCGGGGGCAATTTCGACTCTCCGGACCTCGTTCGGGGAAACGTGGAAGACCAGTTGGAGGAAACGGAGCGGCTGGCCGGCCTCGAACCGGGCCCCGCCGGGGCGGCGGTCCGTTTCCGGCGCCTGATAAGGACGCTGCACGAGCGCGCCGGGCAGCGAGTGGTCGTTCTGGTCGACGAATACGACAAGCCGATCCTGGACGCGCTCGGCGACCGGGAACTGGCGCGTGCCAACCGCGACTTCCTGCGCGGCTTCTACGCGATGATCAAGGACAGCGACAGGCATCTCCGTTTCGTTTTCCTGACGGGCGTGAGCAAGTTCTCGCAGGCGGGCATTTTCTCGGGCCTGAACAACCTGATCGACATCACGCTGGAGCCGGAGTTCTCGAACATTTGCGGCTACACGGACTCGGAGCTGGACGCAGTCTTCGCTCTTGAACTCGAGGGCCTGGACCGGGACGAAATACGCCGCTGGTACAACGGCTACAACTGGCGCGGCGCGGACAGGGTCTACAACCCGTTCGATGTCCTGCTGCTGTTCCGGCGTCGCCAGTTCGAGGCGCACTGGTTCAGGAGCGGCACGCCGACCTTCCTCGTCGACCTTCTGTCGCGCCGCCAGGTCGCGCCGCCGGCCCTGGAGGGCATGTTCGCGGACGACGAACTGCTCTCGACTTTCGACGTCGACGACATCTCGACCGAAGCGCTTTTGTTCCAGACCGGCTACCTGACCATCGTCGGCGAGGAAGCCGTCGGCGGCGGCAGCCTCTATCGGCTGGGTTACCCGAACTACGAGGTGAAACTCAGCCTGAACAAGAGGCTGCTGCGCGCCATGTCGCCGGTAAAGGGGCAGGAGGCGACGCGGCAGGCGGAGCTGGCCAGGCTGACGGCGGAGGACGATCCGGAGAAGGTGAGGACGCTGTTCGAGGCGTTCTTCGCGAGCGTTCCTCACGACTGGCACCGGAAGAACGACCTCGCAAATTACGAGGGCTATTGGGCGGCCCTCGTCTACTCGCACTTCGCGGCGGCGGGTCTGGACGTTCGGGTCGAGGAAGCGACCGCCCGCGGGCGACTGGACATGGCTGTGCTGAGTCCGGGATGCGTGCATCTGTACGAGTTCAAGGTCGTGGACCAACAGCACGAAGGCCAAGCGCTGGCGCAGATGCGGGAGCGCGGCTACGCAGACAAGTACCGGCATCTCGGCGTGCCGATCCGGTTGATCGGCATGGAGTTCGGACGGGAAGAGCGCAACATCGTCGGCTTCGAGTTCGAGACCGCCTGAAGCCGGGAACCGCCAGCGGACGAGTTCGATGGTCCCGTTCGAGCGTTTCGACAGCCGCCTCGGCGAAAGGCTGTCGTCTTTTATTCCGCCGCCTTGCCCTCCGGGAACTTGGCGGGAAGCGCCGCCGAGGAGGCGGGCGGGAATTCCGGCCCGGCGGCTCCTCTCTACGGACGCTCAGTCGCCGTTCCCGGCGTCCTGAAATCCCGACGGCTTTCAAGGGCGGCGGATGTCCCCGGTGACCGCGGATTTTCCGGGGCGGCAGGTTCCGCAGACTCCGTCCCAAGCCGTCCGCCCGGACGCCGCGCTGCGACAATGGGCGGCGCGTCTCCGCGCAAAAAAATCCGGCCCCCCGAGGGTTGTCGTGAGCATCCTGGCTGAATGCCACGAGAGGCGGCAGGGGAACATTCTTTTCATGGGGAGACAAGTTGCCCGAGTCGCCCGCGCCGGACCGACGGCAGCCGACCAAAACATGGCGCAGCGCGAACGTCTCGCGTTCACCGCTCCTTGACCGCTCCGGTACGGCGGCCTACCCTTTTAGGATGACGAAACGCATGCTTCCGACCGGTATGACCTCCCTCCGGGAGATCCGGAAAATGGACTGCTACTACGTCGACAAGACGGAGCATGCGCGCCGCCTCGTCGAGAGGGGCAAGTACAATTTCCTGTCGCGTCCGCGCCGGTTCGGCAAGAGCTTGCTGGTGGACACGCTGCAGGAGTTGTTCGAGGGAAGCGAGGAGTTGTTCCGGGGCCTCGCCGTGCACGGCAAGTGGGACTGGTCGGCGCACCATCCGGTCGTGCGGCTGGATTTCAGCAGAGGGGGCGATTTCCGCGCCCCGGACGGGGTTCGCGTAACCGTGGAAGCGCAGCTAGCGGCGGCGGAGAGGCGCGCCGGCCTCGAACCGGGCTCCGTCGAGGCGTCGGTTCGTTTCTGGGAATTGATCGAGGCCCTGCACGAGCGCACCGGGCGGCAGGCGGTCGTTCTGGTGGACGAATACGACAAGCCGATCCTGGACGCGCTCGGCGACCGGGAACTGGCGCGGGCCAACCGCGACTTCCTGCGCAGCTTGTACGGGGTGATCAAGGCTTGCGACAGACAGCTGCGTTTCGTTTTCCTGACGGGGGTGAGCAAGTTCTCGCAAGCGGGCGTGTTCTCGGGCCTGAACAACCTGCGCGACATCACCCTCGATCCGCGTTTCGGTACCCTTTGCGGTTACACGGACGAAGAACTGGATACGGTCTTCGCCCCGGAGATCGAGGGCCTGGACCGGGAAGAAGTCCGGCGCTGGTACAATGGCTACAACTGGTGCGGCGCGGAGAAGGTCTACAACCCGTTCGACGTCCTCCTTCTCTTCGAAACGCGCAAGTTCGAGGCGCACTGGTTCCAGAGCGGCACGCCGACCTTCCTCGTCGACCTTCTATCGCGCCGCCGGGTCGCGACGCCGGCCCTTGAGGGGCTTGTCGCGGACGACGAGTTGCTGTCGGCCTTCGACGTCGACGACATCTCGACCGAAGCGCTTTTGTTCCAGACCGGCTACTTGACCATTGTCGGCGAGGAGGCCGCAGACGGCGGGAGCCTCTACCGGCTGGACTACCCGAACTACGAGGTGAAGCTCAGCCTGAACAAGAGGCTGTTGCGCGCCATGGCGCCGACGACGGGGCAGGAGGCGACGCGGCAGGCGGAACTGGCCAGGCTGACGGCGGAGGACGATCCGGAGAGGGTGAGAGCGCTGTTCGAGGCGTTCTTCGCGAGCGTTCCTCACGACTGGCACCGGAAGAACGACCTCTACGAGGGCTATTGGGCGGCCCTCGTCTACTCGCACTTCGCGGCGGCGGGTCTGGACGTTCGGGTCGAGGAAGCGACCGCCCGCGGGCGACTGGACATGGCTGTGCTGAGTCCGGGATGCGTGCATCTGTACGAGTTCAAGGTCGTGGACCAACAGCACGAAGGCCAAGCGCTGGCGCAGATGCGGGAGCGCGGCTACGCGGACAAGTACCGGCATCTCGGCGTGCCGATCCGGTTGATCGGCATGGAGTTCGGACGGGAAGAGCGCAACATCGTCGGCTTCGAGTTCGAGACCGCCTGAAGCCGGGAACCGCCAGCGGACGAGTTCGATGGTCCCGTTCGAGCGTTTCGGTAGTTGCTTCCGCAAAAAATTGCTGTCGGCAGCTCCCGCGTTCGACCGGGCGACGCTTACCGGACCGTCCTGCTGCCGCCAATGTCGGGCGGAACCGCGCCGCTTCCCGTTCAGATCGTTCAGCGAGCCGAAGCCGCGGCGCCAAACCGGTGATTCCTGCTCACCGCGGTCGCCGTTTCGTCTGTCGAAGACGCCATGCGGGTCGTGGGTTGGTATGCCCTGAGGTGGCGCAGACTGGCATCGCGCGCTGAAGTCCGGATGCAAGGTCGAAGAAACGGGCCACCGCACCGCAGCCCGTCTCGAGCGCGTGATCAACGCAGTCTGGCGCATCATGGCCCTGCTGGCGCGCGAGACGCCGGACAGCCCGCCAAGCTCATGTTCTCGGACATGGAACTGCTCGTTATCGAAGACTACGCGACGAAACTGCCGAGAACGCCGAAGCCGGGGACGCTCAAAGCGGCGTTGCTGATCGTCGCCGCCGGCTACCGCAACCGCAACCCGCCGACCGGCATCAGAAAATCTGGCAGGATTATTCCCGTCTCGCCGGCTATCGTCAGGCATACGAGGGCGGAAATCAAGAAATCGGGGAGATCGCACCCCTGCTCAGTTCAGAAGAGGATTTGTGATGACAGGGCAGGAGCGCCTGCAGGGAGACGCCGCCGGACGCGGCTTCCTCGGCCGGGCGGCTCGTCAAGCCGTGCGACGAACCGGCGGAACCGGCGGCCGCCGCAGGCAGAACCCGCGTCGCGGGCGGCGTTCTTTCGCGGAGGCGGCCGTGTCGGGAAGCCGTTCAGGCGGCCTCGCAATCGAAGCCGACGACGTTGCGCTCCTCGCGGCTGAACTCCACCCCGATCAGGTGGACCGAACGTCCGAGACGGCGGTACTTGTCCGCATAGCCCTTCTCCCGCAGCTGCGCGAGCGCGACCCCCTCCCGCCCGCGCTCCACCACCTTGAACTCGAACAGGTAGACGCGCCCGCCGGCGCGGATCGCCATGTCGGCCCGCCCCCGGCTGCCGCTGTCCTCGGCCACCGGCTCGACGCCCTCCATCAGGAAGCAGCTGTGGATGACGCTCGCGTAATGGGCTTCGTACTTCGCGACCGGGCTGTTCATGTACCACTGGTGCGGGATGGCGGCGAAAATGCCGCGGAACAGGGTTTCGAGACGCTTGAAGTCGTTCGCCGCCAGCAATTCGCCCAGCCGCAGGTTCTCCGTCTCCTCGCGGGCCTCGGCCGGGAGCAGTTCTTCCAGCAGGGCCTCGCCCAGGCTCTGGCGCACCTCGAGGTTCGGGTAGCCTAGCCGGTAGCGCCCGCCCTCTTCGCCGGCGATGGTGAGGTAGCCGGTCTGGAACAGAAGCGCCTCGACCGAGATCCTGTCCACGTCGAAGGCCGAGAGCAGGCTCTCGCTGCCGATCATGCCGTCCAGGCGGGGAGTGGGCAGGTTGCGGCGCGCCAGCGTCTCGACCAGGAAGGTCGGCGTGCCGCTATGGAACCAGTAGTTGCCGAGCTTGCGTTTGTCGAACAGCAGCAGGAGGCCGAACGGGTTGTAGACCCTCTCCGGTCCGAGCCAGTTGTAGCCGTTGTACCAGCGGCGGATTTCGTCCCGGTCCAGGCCCTCGAGTTCAGGGGCGAAGACCGCGTCCAGCTCCGCGTCGGTGCAGCCGCAGATGTCGCCGTAGCGTTCGTCCAGCGTGATGTCGTTCAGGTTGTTCAGGCCAGAGAACAGGCCTGATAACTTGCTCACCCCCGTCAGGAAAACGAAACGGAGATGCCTGTCGCAGTCCTTGATCATCGCGTAGAAGCCGCGCAGGAAGTCGCGGTTGGCCGCCGCCAGTTCCCGGTCGCCGAGCGCGTCCAGAATCGGCTTGTCGTATTCGTCCACCAGAACGACCGTCCGCTGCCCGGCGCGCTCGTGCAGCGTCCTTATCAGGTGCCGGAAACGGACCGCCGCCCCGGCGGGCCCCGGTTCGAGGCCGGCCAGCCGCTCCGTTTCCTCCAACTGGTCTTCCACGTTTCCCCGAACGAGGTCCGGGGAGTCGAAATTGCCCCCGCCGAAGCTGATCCGCACGACAGGATGACGTATCGACCAGTCCCACTTGCCGTGCACGGCGAGGCCCCGAAACAACTCCTCGCTTCCTTCGAACAGCTCCTGCAGCGTATCCACCAGCAGGGTCTTGCCGAACCGGCGCGGACGCGACAGAAAATAATATTGACCACCCTCGACAAGGCGGCGGATATGGTCCGTCTTGTCGACGTAGTAGCAGTCCATCCCCCGGATTTTCCGGAGAGAAGTCAAGCCGATCGGAAGCATGCGTTTCGCCATCGGAAGAGATTAGGCCGCTGCGCCGGAGCCGTCAAGAAGTCGGCGGCGGCAGGCCTGTCCCGTGCCGCGTCGCGCGACAAGCAGCCGACAGTTTCCGCGGCGGCACGGGCGGCCGGGGAAAAGCGCGGAGGCGCATTCCCGCTACGCTTCAGGCGCTTACCGGTCGGGCGGGCGCGAGCGCTGCCGCCGGGCAGCGCAAGGCTGGCGGACGCACGGCGGCGACTCACGCCGCCGCTGCGCGCCTTTCCGGCACCAGCAGGGCAAAGACTCCGGCGAGCGCGGCAACCACCAAAGTCCGTCTCGCAGTAAGAGCCTGATTGAAAACTATCGGGTGGCCTTGTGGTATCCACAAGGTACCGTAACCCGTGGAGGCCGCCATGCCTTGGGACAAGGCCACCCGAGAGAAGTATGCTCGAAAGACGGGGCGAGCGACCTTACGAATGCGGAATGGGAGGCTGTCGCACCTCTTCTCCCGGCTCCTGCCGCCACGGGTCGTCCTCTCGAAAGCGACCTGAGAGAGATCCTGAACGCTTACCTCCCCGTCACCCCACAACCGAACGCTTACCATGCATGTCCATCCGCGCGGCCGTCGAGGCGGCTGCACGTTAGGTCGGGGCGCGCGACTCTTGGCCTGCCCGCCGTGCGGCCCGTCCGCAGGGCGCCGAGCGGACGGCAGCCGGCAAAAAATGGCGTGACGCGTTTGAAATAAATTGACCGTTTCCGTTGCGGCGGCCTATTCTTGTCGAATGGAAAGACGCATGCTTCCGACCGGGATGACCTCCCTCCGGGAGATCCGGAAAATGGACTGCTACTACGTCGACAAGACGGACCATGTGCGCCGTCTCGTCGAGAGGGGCAAGTACAATTTCCTGTCGCGTCCGCGCCGGTTCGGCAAGAGCCTGCTGGTGGACACGCTGCAGGAGTTGTTCGAGGGAAGCGAGGAGTTGTTCCGGGGCTTCGCCGTGCACGACGGGTGGGACTGGTCGGCGCGCTATCCGGTCGTGCGGCTGGATTTCAGCAGAGGGGGCGATTTCCTCGCGCAGGACGGAGTTCGCGTAACCGTGGAAGCGCAGCTGGCGGCGACGGAGAGGCGCGCCGGCCTCGAACCGGGATCCGTCGAGGCGTCGATTCGTTTCTGGGAATTGATCGAGGCCCTGCACGAGCGCACCGGACAGCAGGTGGTCGTTCTGGTCGACGAATACGACAAGCCGATCCTGGACGCGCTCGGCGACCGGGAACTGGCGCTGGCCAACCGCGACTTTCTGCGCAGCCTGTACGGGGTGATCAAGGCCTGCGACAGGCAGCTCCGTTTCGTTTTCCTGACGGGGGTGAGCAGATTCTCGCGGGCGGGCATTTTCTCGGGCCTGAACAACCTGCGCGACATCACCCTCGATCCGCGTTTCGGCGCCATCTGCGGCTACACGGACGACGAACTGGATGCGGTCTTCGCCCCGGAACTCGAGGGCCTGGACCGGAACAAGGTCCGGCGCTGGTACAACGGCTACAATTGGCGCGGGCCGGAGAGAGTCTACAACCCGTTCGACATTCTCCTTCTCTTCGAAACGCGCGAGTTCGAGGAGCACTGGTTCCAGACCGGCACGCCGACCTTCCTCGCCGATCTTCTGGCGCGGCGCCGGGTATCGGCGCCGGACCTGGAGGGCGCGGTCACGAACGCCACGCTGCTGTCGGCTCTCGACGTCGACCGCATTCCCGTCGAGACGTTTTTGTTCCAGACCGGTTATCTGACCATCGCCGACGAGAAGCGGGACGGGGACGCGCTCCTCTATCGGCTGGACTACCCGAACCAGGAGGTGAAGCGCAGCCTGAACGAGCTCCTGCTGCAGACGATGGCACCGGGCGTCGCGGTCGCGGCGGAGAGCCAGGAGCTGCGCCGCCTGATGCGCGCGAACGACTTCGCGGGCCTCGAGCGGCAGTTCCGAACGTTGCTGGCGAGCATCCCGAACGAGTGGTACGCGAACACGGGCATGGCCGGCTACGAGGCGCACTACGCGAGCGTGCTCTACTCGCACTTCGTGGCGGCGGGGATGGACGTCCGCGCGGAGGAGAGCACGGCGCGCGGCCGCTCGGACCTGACGGTTCTGTACGACGGCGGCGTCTACCTGTTCGAGTTCAAGGTCGCGGACGGGAAGCCGGAAGGGCGGGCGCTGGCGCAGATACGGGAACGCGGCTACGCGGACAAATATCGGCGTCCGGGCGTGCCGGTCCACCTGATCGGGATCGAGTTCGGCCGGGAAGAACGCAACATCGTGGATTTCAGGTTCGAGACCGTCTGAACCGCCGTCCGGTGCCGGGTGCAGAGGGACAAAATACGGGACGCCGCGTTGCCGAAGCGATCGTTTCGCGCCTGCTGCGGGACTCCCCGTGAAAACTCTTGCGAAAATCTCCCTCGCGGCAAAGTCCGCCCGACAACGCCGTCGGTCAGATGTGGGGCGAGGTCGGCTCCAGACCGAAAGCGACCTCGCCGAAAGTCGTCCCGGCGATGTCCCAGCTCTGAACGTAATGGCCAGCGACGGCATGCATATCGCGGAATTTCCGCTGCGCCGCGCGGTCGTCGAATATCGCGCCGGCCCCCGCCATGCTCTGCAGCCTCTCGACGGCGCTCCTGCATAACCGGCCGGCGTAGGACTGGTCGCGGCGGTTGCGCGCCTTCTCCCCCATGGTCAGCGGACGGCCAGCGCGCATCGCCGCCATGGTCTCCGACGTGTCGCGTTCGATCAACAAGCGCGCGCAATCGATTTCCGCCGCCGCCTCGGCGACTCCGGCCTGAAGAGCCCGCGCGGGAACGAGTTTCGCGCCCTCGCCGTTCGCAATCCGGTCGCTGACGGCGCAGAACATGCTCTCGGCGATTCCCAAGCCTACGCCGTTGAAGAAAAACGGCACCGCGGTCACGTGAGGCAAGCGGTACAACGGGCGCGTCTCCCCGTTTCCCCGGGCCTCGGCGCCTCCGTTGGCGAGCGGGCGCGGAAGCGTCCGGTGATCGGGCACGAAACTTTCTCCGACAACCACGTTCTTGCTGCCGGTCCCCCGCAGGCCCATCACGCGCCAGTTGTCCTCGATCGTCGCCTCGCGCCTCGGAACGAGAAAGAAAGTGTGCGTCGCGCCCGTCCGCCCGACCGGCGCCATGGCCGCCAGAAGAAACCAGTCGGCGAAATCGCAGCCGCTGACCCATCCCCACTCGCCCGAGAGTCTCCAGCCGCCGGAAACCCGCTCGACGCGGCCCGTCGGGCGAAGCCCGGCGGAAATCACGGCTTCCGGTTTTTCGCCCCAGACGTCCTCCGCCGCTTCGCCGGAAAACATGCTCAGGAGAATCGAATGATCCGAATGGACGGCGCAGATCCACCCCGACGACCCGCAGCCCCGTGCCACCGCGGCGACGATGCGGACCGCGCGGTCCAGAGGCAGTTCCGCGCCGCCGTATTTCCGTGGTTGGCAAAGCCGGGACAATCCCGCCGACGCGAGATCGGCGACGGTGGCGTCAGGCAGCCGGCGAAGGCTCTCGGTCTCGGCCGCGCGCGCTTCCAGAACCGGAAGAAGGTCGTTCGCCCGCTTCTCCAGAGCCGCCGCCCGCTCCGCCTCGTCCCTGATTTCCAGCGCGTCCGTCATTCGCCCGGGCGCTTCGCGACGCCTGCCGGCCGCCGTTCTCCGCCGGCCGCGCGTTTCGGGACGGAACCGGCGCGCGCCGCCCGCGAGCGTCCCGCTTCCGCCGTCCGGACGACGTGCCTCGTCACGGCGCGGATTCCGGATCCCGAACCCGGCGCTGAACCGGAAAGAAGTGGAGATCGTAACGCCTCGCGACCATCCCCCAGATTCCTTGCGGCGACTTCAACATGATGACGACCGCGATAGCGCCCAACAGGATCAGGTACCAGCTTCCCAGATGCGAAAGCGGCTCGCGCAACAGGAAGAATATGACGGTGCCGACGATCGGCCCTTCGATGGTTCCGATGCCGCCGATCACCACGATGAATATGACCGTGGTGGTCCAGTTGAGGTCGAACGCGGCCGAAGGGCTTATGCGGAGCTTGGTCAGATAGATCAACGCGCCGATCGCCGCCGTTCCGAACGCCGCGATGACGTATACCGTCAGCTTCGTGCGGAAATTGTCGACCCCGAGACTGCGCGACGCCTCCTCGGAATCCCGGATCGCGGTCAGGGCAAGGCCGTGCCGCGACTTGAGCAGGAGATAGATCCCCGCGACCGCCGCGACGGCCACGGCGAGGGCCGCCCAGTACACGGCGAATTCCCGGTCGGCCCGGCTGTCCGCGATCGAACGGATGGCCGAAATCGGCAGGCTCATCCCGGACCCCCCGCCGAGCGACTTGACCTGCGCGAAGCCGAGCAGAAACACCTCGGCGACGACCCAGGTGCCGATGGCGAAGTAATGGCCGCGAAGCCGGAAAACCAGGAACGCGACGGGCAGGGAAACGACGGCGCCGATCAGCCCGGCCAGCGGCACCGTCCACAGCGCGCCGACCCCGAAATGGATGGCGAGGATGAACAGCAGATATCCGCCCAGGCCGAGGAAGGCTTGCTGGCCCACCGATACCAGGCCGCCGTATCCGGCCAGCAGATTCCACATCTGGGCCAGCGCGAGGAAATAAAAGACCTCCACCATGAGGCGCGCGTCCGCGCGGGAAAGCCAGTACGGCCCCGCGATCAGGATGCCGACGAGAACGAGGGCGGCGATCGCGCCCGCCCGGCTCGCGCGCGTCGAGCGCGTTACCGAGATCCCCGGGGAGCCGTCAGTCATCGCGGGTTCTGGGAAACAGGCCGTTCGGCCGGACGATCAGGATCGCGAGGAACACGAGGTGGCCAGCCAGAATTTGCCATCCGGGGTTCAGCTTCGCCCCGACGTTCTGGGCGAGCCCGAGGATCACGCCCCCCGCCAGCGTCCCCCAGATCGAGCCCAGGCCGCCGATGATGACCGCCTCGAAGGCGAACAGCAGCCTCGAGGGGCCGATCGACGGGTCGAAGGTGGTGCGGACGCCGAGAAACACCCCCGCGATGCCGACCAGGAGAAGCGACATCGCCATCGCCAGCGCATAGACGTGCTTGTGGTCGATGCCCATGAGCTGCGCGGTTTCGGCGTCGTCCGAAGTGGCGCGAAAGGCGCGCCCCAGCCTGGTGCGGCTGAATACCGCCTGCACCGTCGCGATCATCAGTATGGCGACCGCGAAGACGATCAGCGGAAAGAGCCCGATCTCGAGACCGTCGGCGATGCCGATGCTCGCGGTCTCGACCGGCCCGGCGTCCAACCGCTGCGAGTCCGCGGAAAAGATCTCCAGCAGCAGGTTCTGAAGGATGATGGACAGGCCGAACGTAACCAGCAGCGGCGGCAGCAGATCGTCCCCCAGCGTGTAGTTGAGGATTCCCCGCTGCAGCAGGTACCCGGCGAGAAGCATGACCGGGAGGACCGCGATCATGCTGACGAACGGATTCACGCCGGCCGTCTCGATCACCACCATGGCGACGAAGGCGGCCAGCACGATCAGATCGCCGTGCGTTATGTTCACCAGCCGCATGACCCCGAAGATGATCGCGAGCCCGGCGGCGAACATGGCGTAGAGGCCGCCGGTGAGGACGCCGTTGATGATCGTGCTCGCCCAATCGATCATGCGCCGCGTCCGAAATAGGCTTCGACGATCCGCTCCCGGCTGAAGTCCGAAGGACGCCCGGTCAGCGACACGCGGCCCTCTTGAAAGCAGTAGACGCGATCGGAAATCGCCAGCGCCTGGCTGATGTCCTGCTCCACGACCACCATGGACATTCCTTCGGCCCGGATCCGCGACAGCGTCGCGTAAAGATCCCTGATTACCACGGGCGCGAGGCCGAGCGACAACTCGTCGAACAGCAGCAGTTCGGGGTTGGCCATAAGCGCCCTGCCGATCGCCGCCATCTGCTGTTCGCCGCCGCTCAGCGAAGTCGCCGGCACGCTCCGGCGGTCCCTGAGGCGCGGGAAGAGGCCGTAGACCCCCTCCAGAGTCCACACGCCGCTCCTGTCCGCATGCGCTCCTACCAGCAGGTTCTCTTCCACTGTGAGGCTGGAAAACAGGCGCCGGCCCTCGGGAACCATCGAGATGCCCAGGCCGACGATGTCCGCGGCCTTGCGGCGCCCGATCGCGCCGCCGCGGTATTCGAGCCTGTCGGCGGTAGCCGAAACCAGCCCCGCGACCGCCTTGAGAAAGGTCGACTTTCCGGCGCCGTTGGCGCCGATGATGGCGATGGCGTCGCCCTCGTCGATCGAGAAATCCACGCCGAACAGCGCCTGGAAGTCTCCGTAGAACGCATCCAGCCGATGAACGTCCAACAGCCTCATTCGACGGCGATCCCCATGTAGACCTCGCGGACCTCGGGATTGGCGATGACCCGTTCGGGGGCGCCGTCGTCCAGTTTCCTGCCCGAATGGATCACCACGAGACGGTCGACGACCGACGTCAGCGCATGGACGATATGCTCGATCCAGATCACCGAGATTTGCGGCGTGCGGATTTCCCGTATGGTCTCCACCAGCTCCTGGACCTCGTGTTCCGTCAGCCCGCCCGCGATCTCGTCGAGCAGAAGCAGACGCGGCTCCGTCGAAAGCGCGCGGGCCAGTTCCAACCTTTTGCGCTCGAGAAGCGTAAGCGCGCCTGCGAGGACGTTGGCCTTCCCGGCAAGGCCCGTAAGCTCGAGGATCCGGGCGCAGACGCCGTAGCTTCCCGCCTCGGTCCCGCCGCGCCCGAACGTTGCGCCCACGAGAAGGTTCTCGAACACGGTCATGCCGCCGAACGGATGGGGTATCTGATAGGAGCGCCCCATGCCCAGCCGGCAACGCCTGTGCACCGGCATGGAGGTCACGTCGGCGCCGTCGAACGCGATGGCGCCGGCGTCGGGAGCGAGATTCCCGGTTATCAGGTTGAACAGCGTGCTCTTCCCGGCGCCGTTCGGGCCGATGACCCCGAGCGCTTCGCCGGACGCGAGATCCAGTTCGAAGCCGTCGATCACCTGCAGCGAACCGAAACTCCTGGAGAGCCCCCGAATGGAGAGGACGGTGGCCATGCGGCCGGAGCGCCCGCGGCGGACTCCGTCAGGCCAGCGGCCTGATCTCGCTCGTCACCGGTATTTCCTTCGCCATGCTGTTGTCCACGATGACCAGATCGTACTTGAAGCGACCGCCCTGCGCCCGCCACTGTCCGCCCACGAGCGGAGTCCGGCAGGCGTTCTTGACCGGATTGCGGCGGTCGCCGAACTTCCACGAGACGGGGCCTACGATCGACTCGTAGTTCGTGTTCTCGATCGCGTTCAGGATCGCCTCGGGATCCCCCGGGTCGCCGCAGCGCCTGAGCACGTCGATCGCGACCTCGATGTTCGCGTGCTTGAAACCGAGAGGCTGGGTCCACTGTCGCCCCGTCTCCTTGGTGTAATCGGCTGCGAACTCCGCCGACGTCTTGCCGGTCAGGCCGGATTTGAACGGATGCGACGGCGACCACCAGATCTCGGTCGTCAGCCCGTGGCCCCGGTCGCCCAGCGCTTCGATGGCCGGAGGGAACAGCAGCGCCTTGGCCATGGTCGCGGCCCTCAACTGCCGCGTGAGCCCTTGCTGCGCCGCCTGCGTCCAGAACGTCGAGAAGTCGGGCGGCGTCAGGACGCCGGTCAGAAGTTCGACCCCTTCCTTCTTGAATCGGCTGATCTGGGCCGTGAAGTCGGCCGTGCCCGGCGGGAAGAGCGGCGGCTGGAAATACTCGAGGCCCGCCCCTTCCATCGGCGGGCGGAAACCGCGCTTCGGATCGCCCGCGACGACGCCGTCCGTATTGTTCTCGATGAGCGACCCGACCTTGCCGTTGCTCCCCAGCAGTTTCCACATGCTGATGAAGACGCCGATCATGTCGTCGATGCCCCAGAAGAAGTGGTAGGTCCACTTGAATCCCTTCTCGGGCGTGCCGCCCCGCCCGAAATACACGATCTGCCACGGCGTGTCGGCGGTGACGCACGGCACCTCGTTGGCTTCGCACTGGTCGGAAATCGGGTTCACGGTATCGCCCGAGGACGATCCGATCATCAGATCGATCTCGTCGCGGAGGATGAGATCGGCCGCCACCTCGGCCGCGCGGTTGGGGTTCGACTGGGAATCGCGGGAAAGAATCTCGACCGGATAGGTCCGCTTGCCGATCTTGATTCCCTTGGCCAGCGCCTTGTTGACGTCGGCCAGCACGAACCGGTCCGCCTCGCCGAACGGGGCCAGCGGGCCTGTTTGCGGGCTGACGAATCCGATCTTCACCGGTCTCCGCTGCGCGTGGACCGCCGGCGCCGGCAGGGCCGCGGCCAGGGCGGCGGCTCCAGTATAGCGCATGAACTTGCGACGGTTCGGATTGTTGCTGTTCGTCATCCTGTTTCTCCCCTTCCAGGGCGTCTTCGCGCCCTTGTCAGATGATGATGGTGTTCGGCTCCAGTCCGAGCAGAACGCGCCCGTAAATCTCGGCGCTGGCTTCGTGGAGAAGCAGCCCGTGCATGTTGATCGCGTGGAGGTCGCGCGAGATCCGCTGCATCGGACTTTTCAGAGCGAGCCCCGCGCCGCCGCTCGAGATGAACAGCCGGTCCGCGGCTTCCAGGGCGAAGCGCACGCCCTGGGAGCAATCCATTCGCATCCGGCCGCGCATTTCCATGGACATCGGTTCGCCGGCCTGCGCGAGCCGGTCGATGTCGTCGGCCGCGCGGTAGAGCAGAAGCTCTCCCGCATCCGCCAGCGCGGCGGCGCCGCCCAGCGTGACGTGAGTCGAGGACCACTCGGTCTGCACGTGCTCGGTATAGGCGACGGTCTTGCCGACGATGGCCTTGCGGAACTCCCTGACGGCGGCGCGGGCGAGCCCGGCTGCGCCGCCGCACAGGGCGAGGGAAAGAACGGGCACCGGCTCGCCCTTGTGCAGCCAGCCCTCGTACCCGTCCTTCATGCCGGGCGTGTCCCGGGCAATGAGGCCGAGTATCGAAAGATACCGGTGCGGCGGTATCTGCAGCGCCTCGACCGCGAGGGAGCAGCTTCCGGTGCCTTGCAGCCCCGCGACGTACCAGTCGTCCCTGATATTCACGTCGGCCGTCGGTATCAGAAAGTCCGCGAGATCGAGAAACTCCCCCTTCTCGTCGAACACCTCGGCGCCCAGAATCAACCATTTGGACAGCTGGCAGCCCGAGCCGAACGGCCAGAAGCCGTCGAGCCGGTAGGAGCCGTCGGACTGCCGCGTCGCCTTTCCGCGCGGCGCCAGCACCGCGGAGATCATCGTGTTCGGTTCCTGCCCGTAGACCTCGTCCTGCGCCCGGTGCGGGAAATGCGCCATCAGCCAGCTGTGGGCGTGCATGACGCCGAGAACCCAGGAGGTCGAAGCGCAGCCTTCGGCGATCGCGGAGACGACGTCGAGATGGGCGCGCATCGACAGCTCGTGCCCGCCGCAGCGCCGGGACTGGATGACGGTGAGCAGGCCGGCTTCGCAAACGCGTTCGAAATTCTCCGCCGGGACGCGGCGCAGTTCCTCCGCGGTCGCGGCCCGCGGCTTCAGTTCCTCGGAGACGGAACGGGCGCGTTCCACGAGTTCCGCCGCCGCGGTCGTTGCGGTCATGCCGCCTCTCCCGATCCTCCGACTGAAGATGCAGTCTCGCCGGGGAGATAGTATTCGGATTTCGGGCAGTCGGCAAAGGCGTTCGGAGGCGTTCGCGCTGCGCCGTTTTTCGTCGGCTCGACGCCCAGCCCGGCCGGCGGACCCGCAAGGAACCGTGCGGACCCTCGGTCTACGCGGATGGCGAATGTCGGGTTGCCGCGGCGGCGCGCCGCAAGCCCGACGGCCGCCGAACTGATTGAACGGATCGAAGCCGCACGGCGCGGAGCGTCGCCGCACATCCTCGTGTCGACGCGGCGACGGCCTTCGCCATGGAAGAGGAGGGAGAGCGGCGAGAGACGCCCGCCGGGAAGCGACGGACAAGATCGTCGCGCAACTCAAGCAGGACGGGAGCAGTCGGTGGACGGGCGCGGCTGGCAGCTGGTCGAAACGCGGTGCGAGCGCGGTCCGCGGCGCGACGAAGGTGCGCGGCGCTCGCGGGCAGAAAACGGGAACGGCGCGGGACCGGTCGCTCGGCATACAGAAGAAGATCGGAACGAAGCTGCAGGTGATCCCGCTGGAGGCGCGGGAAATCCGCATGTTCGGTTCGGAGAGCGGGGACCGGAAACGTGGCCATAGGAGCCGGACTGAGGTCCGAAGCAAAAGCGACGGAACATCCACCGGCCCCTACCGCTAACGTGCCAGTCCCCGACTCTACCCGTCTATGCCGCTGCGGGTCGGTCGAGGGAATCGTAGCTGTAGATCATGCGCTCCGGCCAAAAGGTCATTTTTTCATAGGCGGTCCGAAGCCGTCCCGTTGCAAATCCGACCAGAAGAGCCAGGCGCGCCAGCGCCGCGATCGCCAGAAGGAGAGGAGAGCGGACGACCATGAGATTGAGCTGCGCGGCGGCCGCTTTACCGGCTATGTCGAGCAATTGGGCTTTCACCGGCCCGTCTTCCATCTCGAGGATTTCCGCATGGAGACCCTTGCGGACAGCGAGATCAGGTTTGCACGCAGCGATGAATGCTACGAAGTTCCAGAATCTCATCTCATGCGCGTGGCCGATGCAGGCGTTCAACCAATCGCGAGTCCTGCGGTATATGGGGTCGTCGAAACCGATCCGTCCATCCAACGCCAGCAAGAACAGGCGATCCCTGAGTTCGAAGCAGGTTTGCCTCGACATGTCGACCCAGAGGGACGACCAAGGTCCAGAGAAGAACCAGATCAACACGATCACGGAGATCAAGATCAGGACAACGTCCAGAAATCCTTCAGCAGTCAACATCCAATCTCTCCTTCGGGTTGGTTCGACCGTCCGGAAGCAGGCTGGCTCCAGTCCGGGCGGGATCGAACAAGGTTTCGAGTCTGCGAATGTGCTCTTGCATCGCTGCCGTTTTTCGTCGCCGCAGCGCACGCTCCAGCAGAGCCCAGAGAAGCAGGAATATCGCCGCCAACCAAGGCAAGATCGCGGCGAGTTTGTTTCCTGTGGCGTACTTGAACACGGCGTTTAGCATCGTGGTCTTCCCCGCCAGCGCATCGACGGACAGGTATGAGAAAACGCAGATTCCCATCCATTTCGCCATACTGAGCAAATGCCTGACAGTTTTCAGAAGATCGTACCAGAGCTTGAACCGCGCGATCTGGAGCTCCGTCAGACTTTCTCGCTCCGGATTCGCCATAAGGCCACCCCGCTTCTCTGTTCATTCGAACTTCACAAGACATAAAATAGAGAATTCGATGCCGTTTTCCAATCCCTCACCCCGGATCTTCGCGAAGCGTTCCTGCTATGATCCCCGGAAGCGCGGCGAAGCGCGAGATCCGCGGGCGCCGTCGCCCGCGGGACCGAGGTCGTCCCCGGCGGAGACATGCGCTGCGACCGCCAGGCGACGAAGTTCGTCAAGGAAGCGCTCGGGCGCATCCGCCGGGACGCGCTCACGGACAGGATGCTGCGCGGCGTCCTCTACGGCCGTTCCATCGGCGAGGCGCTGCGGACGCGCCGCCTTGACTCGTCGGCCAACCCATACTGTTCTCGCGACGGAAGGCCGCCCGCGTCGCGCCTGAAACCTGAAGGGGCGTTCTCGCGTCCGCGGCGTCGACGCGAGCTGCCGACCGGAGGGCCCCGGAAACTCGCATGAAAGCAACAGCAAGACCGGAATCGCGATCCCGGAACCGCGCCGCCGTCCGGGACGCCTTCTCCCGTCCGCGCCCTGCATGACCTCGGTTCGCGAAGAACGGACCGGGCGAAAGCCGTTCGCCGTCGTCTTCGGCGCGACCAGTCTGGTCGGGCGTCATCTCGTGACGCGCCTGTCCGAGCGCGGTTTCGAGGGATGGTGCCTCAGCCGCGCCGAAGCGACGTGGGAGGCGCCTCCCGGTTTCCTGTGGAACCCGGCCGAGGGAAGCGCGCCAGCTTCCGCAACGGCGTTCTCCCTCGTTCCGATTTCCGCTCTGCCCGCATACGTCGCGCGCATCGCCGCCGGCGGCCGGTTGATCGCTCTCAGCACCTCCAGCGTAATCTTCAAGGCGGAAAGCCCGGATCCGGCCGAGCGGGAGGCGGCGCGGAACCTGCGGCAGGCCGAGGAGCGCGTCCGTCAACTCTGCCGGGACCGCGGCGTCCGCTGGACGATCTTCCGGCCCACCCTGATCTACGATCCCGGACGCGACCGCAACGTCAGCGCGATCGCGTCCTTCGCGCGGCGCTTCGGCTTCTTTCCGATCGTCCGGCCGGGCGGCGGAGAACGTCAGCCGATTCACGCCGACGACGTGGCGCAGGCCATGATCGCCGCGGTCGACGCTCCCGGCGCCCGCGACGCGACTCTCGGTCTGCCCGGAGGAGAGACGCTGACCTATCGCGAAATGGTTCGCCGCATCTTCGTCTCCCTCGGAAAACGGCCCGTTCTGCTGCATCTGCCGCCGGGCCTCGCCCGGGCGTCGTTCCTCGTATGGCGAAGATTTACCGGCGCCGATTACAGCGCGGCGAGCCTGGAACGGATGAACGCGTCCCTGACTCTCGATCCGTCGCCGGCGCGAGAGGCGCTCGGCATCGCAGGCCGTCCGTTCCGTCCCGAATTTCCGGAATAGGGAACCCGCCGGTTCCGCATGCGGCAAACAGCTTCCCGGGAACGCCGCTTCGCGCCTCGGCGGAAACAGGCATCGGTTTCTGCCGCTTTCCGAACCGGATGCAGGTCTGAAATCGTAAAGCCGCAAGATCTGCAACGCTTTCAACGATTGTCCGGGCGTAAGCGTTCGGTCGCGGGGTGACCTGCCCGTTCCGCCTCCAGGCGGGCCCACGCTGGTTGCATGTTTCCTCAGGCTTTCCGCCCATGGCCGAACCCTGGAGGTTCGACGGGTCCGCCTCGCTCGACCGGACGACGCTCCCGTTCGACGGAACCGCGCCTGGAGTTCAGGCGTTTCGCCGCTTGCGGGCCGTCCTGCGCGCCGCCCCTGCTGCCGCCCCGAGGACGGGCAATGAACGCCGCCGCCCCGTTCCCGCCCTGGCGCAAACGTCTCCCTTGACGATCGCATCGGCGCCGCGGATACTGTCTCCCGTCTCCGGAAAGAACGCTCATGACCGCCTTCGAGATCGCTAACCTCGCCATCGCTTCCGTCAACGCGCTCGCGGCCGCCGTCGCGGCCGTCGGCATCTGGTATGGCATCCGCGCGATGGTCCGCGCCAGCGACGAACGCGGGCAGCAGCAGAGCGCGGCTACGCAGCAGCAGAGCGCAGCCATGCAGCAGCAGCGCGAAGCCGAAGAACGCCGCCACGAGGAAGCGATGGAACAGCAGCGCGCGGCTACGCAGCAGCAGAGCGCAGCCATGCAGCAGCGGAGCGCAGCCGAAGAACGCCGCCACGAGGCCATGCTGCAAGCCCTGCAGCAGCAGCGCGAAGCCGACGAACGCCGCCACGAGGAGAGCATGACGGCGCTCAAGGCGCTGATCCGCCAGACCGCCGCGCCGGAAACCGTCGCCGAACGAACGACGCCGAGGGACGACGGGGCGGGAACGAAGGGCGCCTGACGCCCTTCCCCGCCGGCGAGACCTCGAAGTCGAGCGACTGTCGCGGTCGCGCGGGGCGCAAGTGCCGGCGCCGTCGTTCGCGACCGCCCGCGGTGCCGGTGCGCCTCCCGTTTCGGCGTCGAACGGGGGCCGGCGACAACGCCGCGGCGCGAAACTCGACGAGTGGCCTTTTCTCCCTTTCTCGCGCAAGGCTTGCCGCGGACGGCGGCCGGGAACCCGGCAAGCGCGTCCGCGCGACGGCGACCCGGGCTGTCGCCCCTCGCCGGGCTTCTCGTTCCGCGCCGCTCTCCTGCGCGCCTCGGGCGCGTTCGCTCTCGAACTTGTCAAGCTTGCGCGCCGTGGCCGTCGCCGCGTTCGTCGAGTCGCTTCCTCGGCTTCGCCGCGGGCGGCCCGCTCGTTCGCCGAAGAGGCCGACTTCAGGCGGCTCGTTGCGCGCCGCCTCGGCGCGTGCGCTGCGTTTTCCGGAACGTCGCCTGCCGGCCTGCCTCCGCGCGACATTTCCGCTTCCTGGCGCGCCTCTTCCGCCGCCGCAGGGCCGTTGCCGGCGGCAAAGCCCCTCGTCCATCGGTCGCAGCAAAAGAGGCGAAGGATCCCGTGTCCGGTCCCCGGACGAAATTTTTTCGTCCCCCGGGTAGCGAACGCTTACCAAGTGATGGTCTGCGATTGAGAACCTTCTTCCAGTCCCGTCGAAAAGGCCTTGGCATCCTTGACCGGCAGCGTATATTCGTTTTTCAAGTCGAGCTTGCCGCTGCCCTGTGTTTTGCCCACCCGGGTTGGCTGCGCGGTAGTAAGTGTCCGCGAATCGGGGGCTTTCGCAAAAAGCCTCAAGCAGCGCGGAACGGGCAAGGCGTTGTGCGCCGGGCATCGGCGTAAAGCCGAGGTAGAGAGGTTCTGGGTGGATGACGAGCGGAAGCGGCCGGGAAACGAAGACGACCCGGGAGATCTTGGACACGATCGACGCCGGCACCTTGCGGGCAGCCCAAGTCAAGGGCGCGACGAGCCAGCGGATCGCAGAAAACAGGGATCGGATCGCGGCGTTGCTCGGGCTGCGCGAGGAGTGGAAGCGACCCGATGAGGTCTACGCCGACGAGGCGTGGGAGATCTGCATCGTCTGGCGCAGCGGGTACGGCAGGGTCGAGATCGGCACGGAGGAGGATGGCAGCGTCGGGTACTACGTCAGCCGCACCCTGACCGAGGAGAGCAGGGAAGGATACATCGGGGGGCACAGAGGAGAAAAACTCAGTCGGGTCATGTCATGGCTGGACGATGCGCCCGAGAAGATCTGAGGGTTGGCCAGGCACGGGGAGAAGTTTCTGGAGGAGGAACGAACGTGCGGAGCACGGTCGCCCGGGATCGTCGAGGACGACGAAGAGCTGGAACGCAGACTACCCCTGGAGGGCAAGAGACTGTCGGCGGCGCGCTTCCGCAGGGATTTCCGATGGACCGAGAAGGAAGGCGGAGCGTCGGTGAACCGATGCGCAGGGTGGAATCGCAGGCCGGCGAGGAACGTGGGCGAGGCCAAGGCGGGAGACATCCGCGGACTGGCGGATGCGGACGACGCAGAGCGCACGCACTGGAACGGAATCAGGACGGTAGCCGGAGACGGACAGCCGGGAGTCCGCAACGCACTACCCGCGGAATCTGTCCACGAAGCCGCGCATCTTGAAGAACGGCAACGGCGGCGACGCGCCTGACAGTGCCAGCGCGTCACGAAGAAAAAACCTGGCGCGCCGCTCACGCCGCCAGTCCTGTTGCGCCAGCCGCTTTGGCGCGCAATTTGACATGCGCCGACGGTGTCGCCGGCAAGGAACCGACGAGGGCGAACGCGCCCCTGTGTCTGGCCGCCGCCTCCCGTTGTCGTGAAAACCACGAGCTGCGGGCCGCACGGAACGCGCCTCGGACGCCGATGTCGTCGGCAGCATGCCGGTTTTACAAAAATAGAGTTGCACCTTCCGGACCGGGCGTTCCCTCGCGCGGCAACGACGGTCTCGTTCGCCGTCGGCCTCGCGTGGGCAGGCGGCGTCGGCGGGCTGGAGACTCTGCCGCTCGTCGCCGAATAGGCGCGGCCGGCGGCGAGCGGCGCGGCGTTGCGCGCCCGTCACGCGGCCGAAGGCAGAATGCGCTCCTCCTTAAGCACGTGCTCCCGGTAAATCTCGCTGATGGATTCCCATCGCAGCATGCAGGCCTCCTCGCAAACCTGAAGGGCCCGCTCGGCGAGTTCCCTCGAAGTGATGTACTTCTCGCAGAGCTCCATCTGGCGGTCGCTGTGCTCCTCGTCCGCCTCGGCATGCTCGACGAAAAACGCGATTTCCTTCGAATCCCTCTCGAAGCCGTAATGCTTGACGAAGGACGGAATGGTGACTTCCTTGTTGAGCTCCGGCTGCTGGCCTTCCTGCGTGGACTGCATCGCAAGCACCACGCCGACCTGTTCGTCGCGCACGGTCTGGGCGTAGTGCAGCCGCCGCGCATGCCACGCCGGACCGATCTTCAGGTTGCGAACCTCGTCGTCCGACAAACCCGCGGCGTTGCAGAAATCGAAGATCATGCGGGTGTGGTCGTGCGCCTCGTGGCCGGGGCGCGGGATCGCGACCAGTCCCTCCTCCTCGGCCAGATTCTCGACCACGGAGCGCCTCACGTCCTCGGGCGCCTTCCAGAGCAGGAAACCGAAGGACGGCAACGCCAGTTCCACGAACTTGTAATGTCCGGCCATGTAATGGCCGAGAGCCAGCAATTCCCGCTAAGGCTCGAAACCCTTGAAAAATATGGGGCCGGAAAAAAGTCTTTCGTGGACTTTTCGAGGTGATTCGGGGCTATTTGCCTTCGAGCGGAGCATTTTTCTCTGGAAAGTGGTCCGAAGGCGAGGCGGGATTGTAACCAAAATGGCCAGAATGCCAGGCATGCGCAAGACGCTCAGCGCTCCGGGATTGCTGAAGGAAGTGCGAGCTTGTTTCGACCGTATCGAAGATCCGATCGCGAGCAGGGGGCTGAACCAGACGGACTGTCTGATGTCGGGTCTAGCGGTGTTCGGTATGAAGTATGCGTCGCTTCTGCAATTCGACGAGGCCGCGCACGCCGACGAAGTGGTTCGGCACAACCTCGCGACCTTATACGGCGTCAAGCGCGTGCCGTCGGACACTGCGATGCGCGAACGGCTTGACGAAGTCTGTCCGCGGCAATTGCGGCGTTGTTTCACGAAGATGTTCCAGGTTTTGCAACGAGGCAAGGGATTGGAAGAATACACTTGTCTGAACGGGCATTACGCTCTTTCGATCGATGGAACGGGATACTTCTCGTCGGACAAGGTGCACTGTAAAAATTGCTGCGAGAAACACCACCGCGACGGTACGATTACCTACTACCACCAGATGTTGGGAGCCGTTCTGGTGCATCCGGAACAAAAGGAGGTTTTTCCGTTTGCACCGGAACCGATCCTGAAGGAAGACGGCGCAAAAAAGAACGATTGCGAACGCAACGCAGCGAAACGGCTTCTGAAAGATGTGCGTCGCGAACACCCGCACCTGAAGCTGGTTGTGTTGGAAGATGGGCTGGCCTCGAACGGACCGCATGCCAATCTTCTCAAGGAGTTAGACATGCGTTTCATACTGGGGGCGAAGCCCGGCGACCACAAGTTCCTGTTCGAGTGGGTCAACAACGCGCCGTCCGTGGAGCGCCGGGAGTTCACGGACGGTGACAACATACGGCACGAATTCCGGTATCTTAACGGAGTGCCTCTGAACGATACGCACTTCGACCTCAAAGTGAACTTTCTCGAATACTGGGAGAAGCTCCCAAACGGCAAGAAACAACGTTTCTCCTGGGTCACGGATCTGCCAATTGACGAAGGGAACCTGATGGAGTTGATGCGCACCGGGCGGGCGCGCTGGAAGATCGAGAACGAAACTTTCAACACCCTGAAGAACCAAGGCTACTGCTTTGAGCACAACTTCGGTCACGGTAACAAGAATCTGTCGACGGTCTTTGCGTTCCTGATGATGCTGGCGTTCCTGATTGACCAGATTCAACAGCGATGTTGCAAACTGTTCCAACAGGCGCAAACGAAGGCCAAGCGGCCCATTTACTTCTGGGAAAAGGCGCGGGGATTGTTTCTCGAATACTTCTTGAAGGACTGGGAAACACTCTACCGAATGATCGCGTTTGGATACCGGAAAGCAGAGGGAATTCCCTACGACACCTCCTGACCTGGCACCGTGACCGAATGTGCTAAAGCAAGTTTTTCAGGGGAAACAGGATGGTCAAGGCTAAGTCGGCACCAAGCCGAAGCGGGGAAGGTGCGTCGCGGCGGCTGGTCCCTCGGTAACGACGCTATCTCGACGCGCCTTTCGCAAAGGGCGGCCACCTTAGCGGGAATTTCTGGCCGAGAGCCCGAAGCTCCAGGGAACCGTCGAGCATCTTCCGGAAGAACGGATGGTTCTTGGTGTGCCACCTGTCCCGAATCGCGACGATCTCGCCCGCGATATTGTCCAAATTCGACATCGTGCCTCCTCCGTCGACCGGTTGAGCGTCCCGCTCCTTCTCGCGGGCGGGCGCGAGGAAGCGGCGCAGGCAGAATACCCGTATGATCGCGCTGCCGCCAATGCGCCGCGGACCGCCCCGGCGAACCTGCCGCGCGGCTCTCCGTCCCCGGGCCGCCCGCGCCCTGTCCGCGTCTCGCCGCGGCGTCCAGAAAGGGACCGCGTTCGCTGGCGACGCCCCGACCGGGCTGTAGAATGACGAAAGAAAGGAACGTACGACGAATGACCAGCGCGCCGATATGGATCGCCGAACGGGATGTCGTGGAATTGATCGCCCTGCCGCAGGCGATCGAGGCGCTGGAGCGCGCGTTGGCGCTCGAAGCGAATTCCGAAGCTGAAAACCTTCCCAAGACTCACCTGATGGTGGCGCGAAACGACGCCATGCACGCGATCGGCGCATCCGTCGCGGGCGCAGGGATCTGCGGCTTCAAAACATGGGTGAACGTGGGAGGCAAGTCCCAGACGACGGTCACGCTCTTCTCTCTGGAGGACGGCGCCTGCCTCGCCGTGCTCGAAGCGACGGCGCTCGGCCAGATGCGCACGGCGGCGATGACCGGCGTCGGCACGGCGCGGCTGGCGCCGGCGGACGCGGACGAAATGGCGATCGTCGGCACCGGCAAGCAGGCGCTGCCGCAGATCGCCGCGGTGCACGCGGTGCGTCCGCTGCGCTCCGTGCGCGTGTCGAGCCGCAACCCCGCGACCCGCGCCGCGTTCGCCGAAGAGGTTTCGGCCCGGCTGGGAATCCGGACGACGCCCGTCGGCAGCGTCAGGGACGCCGCCGACGGGATGCCGATCGTGACCCTGATCACCAACTCGACGGAAGCGTTCCTCGAGGCCGGCATGCTGGAGAAGGGGAGCCATCTCAACGCCATGGGAGCGATCGTGCCGGCGCGGGCGGAGTTCGCCGGCGACGTGTTCGACCGCGCCGACCTCGTCGCGGTGGACAATCTTCGCGGAGTCCGCGAGTTGTCGGCGGAATTTCGCGGCCGATACGGCGGCGACGACGACGCCTGGAAGGAGGTCAGGACGATTTCGTCGATCGTCGCCGCGGATCACTCCCGCCCGCCGGCTGCGGACCTGACTCTGTTCAAAGCGATGGGCATGGGAATTTCGGATCTGGCGCTGGCTATCGAGGTGCTCGAACGCGCCCGCGCCGCCGGCCTCGGCCATCCCCTGCCCGCGCGAAACAGAACGCCGCCGCGGTTGACCGGATGAAGAGCCGCGACCCGCGCCGCGCTCTCGAACGCGCCTGGCGCGCGAAACGACCCGGCCGCCGACCGGAAAACTGCGCCCTTCCGGCGCGCCTCGGCCCGGCGGCGGTCCGGCCGTCTCCCCTTGCCGCCGGCCGCGCCGCGTTTCGAAGCGGCGGAGGATCATGGCGGTTGACGTAATCGTGGTCGGCGGCGGCGGCGCCGGGCTGGCCGCGGCGATCGCTTCGGCCGAGGCGGGCGCTCCGACGTTGCTCGTCGAGAAGAACGCCGATCTGGGCGGGACGACGGGCTGGTCGGTCGGATCGATAACCGTCAGCTCTACGCCGCATCAGGAACGAGCCGGAATCGCCGACGATCCCGATCGGCACTTCGAGGACATGGCGCTCTTTCACGGAGACCGCCTGCGCGGCCGGGACAACGAAGCGCTTCGGAGATTGCTGGTCGACAATCTGCCGGCGACGTTTCGCTGGCTGCTCGATCTCGGCCTCGTGTTTCACGGCCCAATGCCGGAGCCGCCTCATGCGGTGCCGCGAATGCACAACGTGCTGCCGAACTCCCGCATGCTGATCCATCGCCTGGCGCGCCGCGCGCGCGAGCTCGGAGTCGAAATTCGGGTCGCCTGCCCGATGAAGGGCCTGATCGTCGACAACGGACGGGCGGCCGGCGTCGAGACGGCGGGAAGCCGGATTTTCGCGCGCAGGGCGGTGGTGCTCGCGGCAGGCGACTTCTCCGCCAACGAGGCGCTCAAGCGGCGCTACATGCCGACCGGCGCGGCGCGGGTCGCGGCGTTCAACGAAACGAGCGCGGGAGACTGGCACGATCCCGCGGTCGCGCTCGGCGCGAAGGTGCTGAACGGAGACGTGGCGCTTGGTCCGGAAATCCGTTTCGTGCCGCCCGCGCGGGAAACCCTGGTCCGGCGCCTGCCTTCATGGCTTTGGCTCGCGCGCTTCGTGCGTTGGTCGATCGACCATGCGCCGCCGCGCGTGCTTCGGCCCTTCGTCATGGGATTCCTGACGACGGCGCTCATGCCTTCGCCGGAGTTGTGCCGCCGGGGCGCCCTGCTCGTGAACCGCAACGGCGAACGGTTCGCTGACGAGACCTCCGCGCCGTGGGCCGACATGCCGGACCAGCCGGGCGGAGAGGCGTTCATCGTGATGGACGGAACGCTCTCGGAAACGTTCCGCGCCTGGCCGAACTTCGTCTCGACCGCGCCCGGAATCGCGTACGCCTACCTCGACGACTACCGAAGGAATCGTCCGGACATCTTCCATCGCGCCGATACCCTCGGAGACCTCGCGCGCAAGACCGGCATGGCGCCGGGAAAGCTCGAAGCGGCGGCCGCGGCATACAACGACCGGATCGCCGAGGGCGAACGGCGACGGATGGAAACGCCGCCCTTCACCGCGCTCGGTCCCGTGCGCGCTTGCATTCCCGCCACCGACGGCGGTCTGGCCGTCAACGAACGATTGCAGGTGCTCGGCAAGGGCGACGTCCCGATTCCCGGCCTCTACGCAGCGGGATCGACGGGACAGGGAGGCTTGCTGCTCGAAGGCCACGGACATCACCTCGGCTGGGCGTTCGTCTCGGGCAGGATCGCGGGAGGCAACGCGGCGAAAAACGATCCGGATTCCGTTCGAGAGATCCAGCCCAAGCCGTTCCGCGCTGCCTCCCCTGGCGCGACGGTCAGCCGACAGTTTCCGTGACGGTGGCCGGCGGGGAAAAGCGCGCGGGTGCGAGCGAGCCTTTCGCTCCGCGAAAATCCTGCTGTACTCCGCTCGCACTTGACCATGTTCGCGAGCCTCGACGGCAAGATCGACGCCCTCGCCAAGGAGCCAATATCGCGCGCCTCGAAACCAGGACGACGATGATCGTCGTGGCAGGCCTCGCCGCCATCAAGCACCTGTAGCCGGTTCGGCGACGGAAGTCCTTCCGGCGCGCGCGACGACCAAGCGGCGAAACGCCTGAACGCCGGGCAACGGTTCCGTAGAACGAGAGCGTCCCGGTCGCGCGGCCGAGCGTGCGGGCTTCCGCCGCCGAAAGGTCCTCCATGTCCAAGGCTCGTTCGAAACCATGGCTTGGAAGTAACCGAAGCGGCTCGCGAAAGCCGGAGGCAACCGGAAACCCCGAAATGCAACGCAGAGTCAGCGTGGAATCACCTTGGGCACAGCCTGGAAACGGATGATTCCGAACGCTCCGGCCTGGCCGGCGCGGCGAACGATGGTTTCCGCAAGCGTTTTTCCGGTTCCGCCCCGTTCGTGGCGATCGCCGTGCGCCAAGTGTATCTTCTGCTCCCGCGGCGCCGAAGGAGGCCGTCCGGCCGACTGTCCCTTTCGGCGCCGCTTCGAAAATGGCGCCCTCCGCCGCCAGGAACCGGAAGAGTGGAAAGCGCCGATGCTGACCAGATTGATCATCCGGAATTTCAAGCGCTTCGAGAGCGTCGATATCGAGCTCGGAAATCCGGTGGTCTTCATCGGTCCGAACAACTCCGGCAAGACTTCCGCCATGCAGGCGCTGGCCCTCTGGGACACGGGCCTGAGACGCTGGAACGAGAAGCGCTCCGGAAAATCCACGCCGGAGAAGCGTCCCGGCGTTACCGTCAACCGCAAGGATGTCCTGGCGATTCCCGTTCCGAGCGCCGCCTTTCTCTGGCGCGGACTGCGCACGCGCGACGTGCGCGCGGACGGAGGCCGGCAGCGGACGACCAACGTCAGGATCGACGTGATCGTCGAGGGAGTTTCCGCCGACGCCGCGTGGGCCTGCGGACTGGAGTTCGACTACGCGAACGAGGAATCGTTCTACTGCCGACCGCTGAGAAACGGCGAAAACGGAGAACGCATGCCGATTCCGGATGCGGCCCGGTCGGCCCGAATCACCTTCCTCCCTCCCATGTCGGGCCTTGCGGCGGCGGAAACGCGGCTGGACCCCGGCGCGGTCAACGTCAGGATCGGCGAGGGCCGAACGGCGGACGTGCTGCGCAACCTCTGCTACCGAGTTCTGAAAGAAAGCGGAGAACGATGGAAACTCCTCGCCGATCGGACGGAATCCCTCTTCGGCGCCAAGCTCGACGAGCCCCGCTACGTGGAGGAACGGGGCGAAATCGAGATGACCTACCAGGAAAACGGAATCACGCTCGATATCTCTTCGAGCGGACGGGGGCTGCAACAAACGCTGCTGCTTCTGGCGTACATGTACGCCAATCGCGGCGCGGTCGTGCTCCTCGACGAGCCGGATGCGCATCTTGAGATCCTGCGCCAGCGCCAGACTTACGGACTGCTGACGGAGGTAGCCGCGGAACAGGGAAGCCAGATCGTCGCGGCGAGTCACTCCGAGGTGCTCCTGAACGAAGCGGCCGAAAGGGATCTCGTCGTCGCTTTCGTCGGCGCACCGCACCCAATCAGGGGCGGAACCAGCCAGGTGCGCAAGGCGCTCGCGGAAGCCGACCAGTATTATCAGGCGGAACAGAACGGATGGGTGCTCTACCTTGAGGGATCGACCGACCTCGCCATATTGCAGGCGTTCGCCGAGCGTCTCGGCCATGAGGGGGCAATGCGGGCGCTCGAACGCCCCTTCGTGCATTACGTCGGAAACCGGCCGAGCGAAGCGGAAAGGCATTACTACGGCCTCAGGGAAGCATTGCCAGACCTCAAGGGCGTGGCCTTGTTCGATCGACTGGAAAACCGGGCTGAGGAAGACGGACCGCTCCGCCGCCTGATCTGGAGAAAACGGGAAATCGAAAACTATTTCTGCACGCGGGCGGCGTTGAACGCCTATGCGCGCGCATCCGCAGCGGACGACGAACCGATGCCGTTGTTCACGGCGGCCGAAACGGGCAGGCGATCGCGGGCAATGGACAAAGCGGTCGGCGAAATCGAAAAAGCGATGGAAACCCTGGGCAGGGGATCGCCATGGGGAGCGGACGCCAAGGTGAGCGACGACTTCCTTGCTCCGCTGTTCGCCGCGTACTTTCGGGAGCTCGGCCTGCCGAACCTCATGAACAAGAAGAACTTCTACGAGCTCGCCTGGCACGTCCCGGAGAACGAAATGGATTCGGAAATCCGGGAAAAGCTCGACGCGATCGCGCAGACGGCGGAAAGCGCGGTCGCCGTTCCGTGAACCGGCCGGCCGTCCCTTCCGCCCGCGGCGCCGGCCCGTCAGAACGACCCGTCCCGAACCTCGTACGCCGTCGGCTTGCCCAGGGATTCGCCGCCTGAAGCCACCCAGTCCGCGACCCACTCGATCATCGTCGACAGTCGCACGCTCGGGGAGCCGAACAGGCGCGCGGCCTCGCCGGCGTCGTTCAGCCATCCCCGCGCCGCCTCGACGCCCGCGAAGCGGGGCTCGCGGCCGAGCCGTTCCGCCATCGCGCTCGCGATCGTCCGCACGCTCGCGGTTTCCGGTCCGGTGACGTTGAGCGGGGTCGCGGGAACCGTGCAATGACGCAACGCGCGAAGGGCGTGGCTGTTCGCGTCGCCCTGCCAGATGACGTTCACGTGGCCGGCGGTCAGGTCGATCGGCGCTCCTTCCGCCACCTTGACGGCGATGTCGTGGAGAACGCCGTAACGGAGATCGATCGCGTAGTTGAGCCGGATCAGCCGTCCCGGGGTTCCGAACCGCTGCGAAAAATACGAGAAAAGGCGCTCGCGACCGAGACATGACTGCGCGTATTCGCCGATCCCGCAAGGCGGCGTGTCCTCCCGCGCGCCGCCGCCGGCGACAGGCACGTGCGGGTAGACGTTGCCGGTGGAGAACGCGACGATCCGGCTTTCGCGAAACGTCTCGGCGACGATCGCCGGAACGTGGGCGTTCATCGCCCACGTCAAGGGCAGGTCGCCGCTCGCGCCGAACTTGCGGCCCGCCATGAAAATCACGTTGGCCAACCGCGGCAGCGCCTCGACCGCCCCGCGATCGAGCAGGTCGCATGCGATCGTTTCGACGCCGTGACCTTCGAGCGACTCGCGCAGCTTCGGTTCGGAAAAGCGCGAGACCGCGACGACGCGCCTGTCCGGCGCCGCGCGCTTCGCGAGGCGGGCCAGCGTCGGCCCCATCTTGCCGCCCGCTCCGAGAACGAGAATGTCCCCCGGCGCGGCCGCGAGGTCGCGCGGCAGTTCCGGCCGCGGCGCCGTCATGAAGTCTTCGAGCGCCTCCGCGTCGGCGAAGCGCCGCGGCCGATCCCCCATGGCCGCCGGGCGCTATTTCGGCATCTTGACGCTCATGTCGAGAAACGCGTTCGTGTACGCGGTCCCGATTTCGAACGGCTCCTTGAGCGCGAAATAGGTCTCGACCATTTCGTAATCGCTCGTCATGCGCCCCGGATCGAAATAACCGAGCGCCTTGCCGCGCGAGACCTCGTCGCTCATCAACTCCTCGACGAGCTTCCAGTTCTTCATCGACGTATCGGCCTTGAGCCCCGAATTGGCCTCGACCAGCGCGGCGATGCAGGGCGCGGGCTCGACGGCGCATTCGGCGTAGGCCTTCTGCGTGACGCGGACGAATTTCTCGACCGCGTCCCGATTGTCGGCGAGGTACTTGCCGTTCGCGACGATCGAATTGCCGTAGGGGTTGATGCCGTGGTCGCGCCAGGGAAGGAAGCCCATGTCGTCGCCCAGCACGCCCTGGAAAATGAAGTGAATGTTGTAGAAGGACGTCGTCACGTCGATGCTGCCCGACTTCAGCGCCGCGATCTTGGCGTTGGGGTCGACGTTCACCCAGCGGACGGATTTCGGATCCACGCCGACCGCCTTGGCCAGGGCCGGCCACATCTTGCGCGCCGCGTCCCACGGCGGATTGCCGATCTTCTTGCCGGCGAAGTCCTTCACGCCCTTGATGCCGGAACTCTTCAACCAGTACATGCCGTAGGGCGAATTCGCGTAGATGTTCATGACGGCGACGAGATCGGCGCCCGCCCCCTTGGCGACCAGCGCCGTGCCGAGATCGGCGATCCCGAGCTGGTTCTTGCCAAGTCCGACGCGCTGCGACGACAACGTGGAGCCCTTGCCCTGCGAGATCGTGAGGTCGATCCCGGCCTTCGCGTAGCGCCCGTCGGCCTTCGCCCTGTAGATGGGCGCATGGTCGCCGCCGGCGACCCAGTTGAGGATGAAGTCGACCTTTTCCGCCGCATGGAGCGGAACCTGCCAAACGACCGCCGCGAACGCGGCCAAAAGAATGCGTTTCATGATGCCTTGCCTCCCGGTTTGGTGCGCCCGCGCGTCTCGTTTATGTTTGCGTCTCTCGGCGCGGAAACGCGAATATCGTATGGTCCTTCAGGCTGCTTCGTCAACGGACGCTTCCAGGTCATGGCGCTCCACCTGAACCGGCTCGCTCCCGGCGTGCGCTCCGCCGTCGCCGAAGGGGCGGTAATTCCGGCGCATCCGCTCGCCCTCGACGCCGACCGCCGTTTCGACCCTCGCCGCCAGCGCGCGCTGACCCGCTACTACCTGGATTCCGGCGTCGGCGGGCTTGCCGTCGGCGTGCACGCGACGCAGTTCGCCATCCGCGAGGCCGGATTGTATACGGCCGTGCTGGAAAGCGCGGCGAACGCCGCGGCGCACTGGACGGCCAGGGAAGTGGCGATGATCGCCGGCCTGTGCGGCCGCACGGATCAGGCGCTGGCGGAAGCGCGCGCCGCGCTCTCGCTCGGCTATCACGCCGGGCTGCTCAGCCTCTCCGCGATGCGGGGCGCGTCCGAGGACGAACTCGTTGGGCATTGCGCCGCGGTGGCGGCCGAGATCCCGCTGGTCGGGTTCTACCTTCAGCCCGCCGCGGGCGGCATTCGGCTCGGCGAAGCGTTTTGGAAGCGCTTCGCGGAGATCGACAACGTGCTCGCGATCAAGATCGCGCCGTTCGATCGATACCGGACGCTCGAAGTCGCGGCCGGCGTCGCCGCGGCGGGAGCGGAAGAGCGGATAACGCTCTACACGGGAAACGACGATCACATCCTCCTCGACCTGCTGGCGCCGTTGACCGTCGCCGGCGACGGCGGAGCCGCCTGCCTGCGCATCCGCGGCGGCCTTCTCGGACAGTGGAGCGTCTGGACCTCGAAGGCGGTGGAAACGCTCGCGCGCGTCCGCGAGGCGACCGCCTCCGGCGCCGTCCCGGCCGAACTGCTCGCGGACGCGGCCCGGCTGACGGACTGCAACCGGGCGATATTCGACGCCGCCAACGGTTTCGCCGGCTGCATCCCGGGCTGCCACGAGGTGCTGCGCCGCCAGGGGCTGCTGGAAGGCGTCTGGTGCCTCGATCCCGAAGAAACCCTCAGCCCCGGCCAGGCCGACGCGATCGCCCGCGTCGCCGCGTGCTATCCTGAAATGACGGACGACGCCTTCGTCGGCGCAAACCTCGAACGCTGGCTTTTCGAATGAATCCGGGATCCTTCCGGCGCTACGCGATCGCCGTTCTCTCCCACGCCGGGCTGATCGGCGTCTGGCAGGCGTTCGTGCAGCTGGGCGAGGTCGAGCCCTACATCATGCCGAGTCCGGTCGCGACCGTTCGCACCCTGCTCGACGACAACGCCTGGTTTCACAACACCGCGTTCACGGCCGCGGAAATCTTCGGCGGCTACTTCCTGGCGGTCGCGTTCGGCGTCGTCATGGCGCTGCTGTTTTCCTGGTCGCGCGTTCTCGACGCCGCCCTGATGCCGCTGATGGTCAGCATCAACATGATTCCGAAGGTGGCCTTGGGTCCGATCTTCATCGTCTGGTTTTCCTACGGGCTCGGATCCAACGTCCTGATGGCCTTTTCGATCAGCTTCCTGCCGATCCTCATCACCACGGCGCGCGGGTTGAAGGAGGTGGAGCCGGATCTGATCGATCTCGTGCGCACGCTGCGCGCGACGCGCTGGCAGATCTTCCTCAAGATCCAGCTGCCCGGCTCGTTGCCTTACGTATTCTCCGGAATGAAGGTCGCCGTCGTGCTCGCCGTGGCGGGCGCGGTGGTCGGCGAATTCATCGCCTCGGAAGAGGGTCTCGGCTACCTGATGACCCAGCGGCAAGTCGAACTCGACACGGCCGCGATGTTCATGGCGGTGCTGCTCATCACCTTCGTCGGGACGACGCTCTACGGATTGGTGCTCGTTCTCGAGCGCGTCGCGGTGCCGCGCGATTCGCGGATGGATCCGTCGTGACGGCGCCGTTCATACGCCTGTCCGGAGTTCGCAAGACCTACCGCGGGCGGAGCGGCGACTTCCTTGCGGTCTCCGACGTCAGTTTCGACGTCGGCGAAGGCGAGCTGGTTTCCCTGGTCGGCCCCTCGGGCTGCGGCAAGACGACGGTGCTGAAGATTCTCGCCGGCCTCTACGACCACGACGGCGGAACGGTCGAAATCGGCAACGACGAGGCCCCTTTCGACCCTGCGCGCGACGTCGGCATGGTCTTCCAGCAGCCTCTGCTGCTCAAGTGGCGCCGCGTGATCGAAAACGTGCTGCTGCCCGCCGAAATTCTCGGGCTGCCCCGCGGCGAAGCCCGCGACCGCGCTCGCGGCCTGCTCGACCTCGTCGGGCTGGCCGATTTCGCGGACAGCTATCCGCACGAACTGTCGGGCGGCATGCAGCAGCGCGCGTCGATCGCCCGCTCCCTGATTCACGATCCCAAAATCGTGCTGATGGACGAACCGTTCGGGGCGCTCGACGCGCTGACCCGCGAAAACATGAACCGGGAACTGCTGCGGATATGGGCGGAAAGCCGCAAGACCATCGTGTTCGTCACCCACGGCATCCAGGAAGCCGTGTTCCTCGCGAGCCGCGTCGTCGTGCTGACCGCCGGTCCGGCGCGCATGGCCGACGACTTCGTCGTCGACCTGCCCTATCCCCGCGCGCTCGAAATGAAGACTCACGAAAATTTCGGGACGTACGCCCGCCGCGTCTACGCCCGTCTCGGCATGACGTGAACGCGAGCGAAAAACCCGCGCCGGCCGCGGCTTTCTGCGCGGCCGCGGGAAAGGCGCCGCTTCAGGAATCCGGCGCCAGGGGACCGCTTTGCCGGGACGCCAGAAACTTCCGGGTCTCCGCCAACGTTTCGGAGAGGCCCGCGCGAACGATCCGGACGCCCTCGGGAAAGGCGGCGCCCAGCCGCGACGGCATTCTGCCGTCGAGCATCACGAATACGCCCGCGTCGGCGGCGCGCCGAACGAGCCGCCCGAACGCCTGCTTGAGACGAAGCCGCACGACCAGGTCGTCGTAACTATTTCCGCCGAACGCCGCGCGCCTGGCCTTGTGCAGAATCGTCGGAACCGGCCATGGCATCCTTTCGAACACGATGAGGCGCAGGCTGTGGCCGGGCACGTCCACCCCGTCGCGCATCGCGTCCGTTCCCAGCAGGCACGAACGCTCCTCCGCGCGAAAAATCTCCACCAGACTGCCGTTGTCCATCCGGTCGACGTGCTGCGCGAGCAACGGGTAGCCGGCGTCCTCCATGGCCGGCGCGATCAGCTTGTGGACGGCGCGGAGGCGCGCAATGGCCGTGAACAGTCCAAGGCCGCCGCCGCCCGCGGCGAAGAACAGTTCGCGGTAGGCCGAGGCGACCTGGGCGGCGTCGTTCCTGTTCACGTCTCCCACGACGAAGACGCGCGTCTGCGCAGGATAGTCGTAGGGCGACGGAACCTGGGCGCGGAACGCCGATTTCTCGAGATGGACGGCGCCGGTGCGCCGTTCCGCGGATTCCCAGTCGAGTTCCGCGTCGCCCGTGCTGTCCCGCAACGTCGCGGAGGTGACCACGACTCCATGCGTCCGCTCCAGCACCGTTCTGGCGAACGGCAGCATCGGATCGACGAAGTGCCGATGCATCGCGACGTCGACGTCCTGCCCGCGCCGGCGCGCCACCGAGAACCAGTCGACGAACTCTTCGGAAGCGCCTTCCGCAAGCGCGTCGAGCATGGATTTCCAAGCCTGCAACTCGTCTTCGACGCGCCGCTGCAACGCTCGGGAAACGCTCTCCATCCGGTTGCGCGCCGCCGTGTCGAGACTTTTCGCCTTCTCGTCGAGGACGACCGCCAAGCGTTGCGCGAGGCTCTTCATGGGAAGGATCAGGCCGTCGAGCGCGGCATTGAGCGCGTTCGCCGCCTCGAGCAATCCGGGGACCGGTTCGGCGGTTTCGGTTTCGAGATCGTAGGGGGATTGCGAATTCGCCGCGCGCGCGTAGACCTGCTTCCGCACCTCCTGCAGGAACGCTTCCGCCACGCCCTGCCCCTTTCCGTCGGAAATCCGCCGATCCCAGTTCGGTCCCGGCAGAAGCCGCGCGGCGAGCTTTATCTCCTCGACATGCTCTCCGCTCCGCTCGTCCAGCGCCTCGATGCGCTCGAGACGGCTTTCCAGGCCCCGCGCGCGAGTGCGCCGGCCGTCTTCCGGACCGAGCAGCCAACGCCGGAGTTCCGCTCCTTCGCGGCCGCTCAACCGGATCGAGAAGGCTCCGTCGGCGGCGTCGAACAGATGGTGCCCCTCGTCGAAGACCAGCCGGGTGGGGAATTGTCCGTCGTCCGAGGCGCCTGCCTGAGCGAGCACGAGCGCGTGATTGGCGATCACGATGTCGGCCCGCCGGGAGCGTCGCACGGCCTTTTCGACGAAGCAGCTATGGTAGTGATCGCAGGACGAATAGATGCATTCGCCGCGCCGGTCGGCGAGTCCGGTCGTGTTGCGGGAGCCCGCGAGATCGACGAGCCATCCCGGAAAGTCCCCTCCGCCCATGTCGCCGTCGCGGGTCGCCTCGACCCAGCGCGCCATCAAGCCCAGAGCGACGGCGTCCCGGGGCAACGACCTGGAAACGGCTTCCTCGAAATTTAGCAGGCACAGATAGTTCTCGCGGCCCTTGCGAACGACCACCTTGCGGCTCTTGACGTCCGGGTCGGGATGAAGCCGGTCGAGCTCCCGATCGACCTGGCGTTGAAGGTTCCGCGTGAAGGTACTGATCCAGACCGGGCCCCGGTTCCGCTCCGCCCACAGGCTGGCGGACGCGACGTATCCGAAGGTCTTGCCGGTTCCGGTTCCCGCCTCGGCCAGAATCGCGCTGGGCGCGCCCATTTCCTCGCGGGCCGAAAACGCCTGACTGACCGCGGACGCGTAATCGCCCTGCTGCGGGCGGTCCTCGGCATTGGCGCCGACCAGCAAGGCGAGGCGGCCGCGCGCTTCTTCCGCGGACACCGGCTGGTTTCCCGGCTGCGTGGCCGGCGCATGTTCAGACCATTCGTCGATCCGCCGCCAGGCGTGAAGGCCCGGCGCCCTGCCCATGACCGAGGGCGTTTCGGCTTCGAGGACGCGCAACACGTGCGGCGTCCAAATCCAGTTTCTCATTTCCCGGGCGGTTTCCGCCGCGACTTCGCGATCGAACTCGGGTTCCGCCAGCTCGGCCAGCAACGCTCCGGCGGCGCGCTGCAGCGACAGCGCTTCCTGTTCCGCTCCCCGCGGCTCGTCCAGGAGAAGAGCCTCGGCGATCCCGGAGGGCGTGGGACGGCAGAACCGCGCGGGACGGACGAACGCGAACAGTTCCAGCAGATCGAACGCCGCCGTCGATCCGGCGCCGAGCCGAAGGAAAGTATAGGGCGCATGGCAGACAAGCGGCCTCGGGCCGTCGGAAAGCCGTTCCAGCGCGGCTTTCGCGGACAGGTTTTCGATCGCACCCGAAGGGTTCGCCAGCACCGCCCCACGGTGACCGGCGACGAGCGCGTGGAAACCGGGCGGCGCGGTCGGCATTTCTGCAGTATACAACATCGCGGCGCGGCGTTGACCGGCCGCAGGCGCGCGCATAGGCTTCACGAAGGAGGACGAAACGGTGTCCGATCCCGCGGCGCCCGGCATGCAAGCCCGGGCGTGGCCGTTCGAGGAAGCGCGCAAGGTCGCGGCTCGGCTCGGCGGCGAGACTCCCGAAAAGGGCTACGCGCTGTTCCAGACCGGCTACGGCCCGTCCGGGCTTCCCCATATCGGGACGTTCGGCGAAGTGGTGCGCACGACGATGGTGCGCAGGGCGTTCGAGGCGATTTCGGACGTGCCGACCAGGTTGTTCGCGTTCTCGGACGACATGGACGGGCTGCGCAGCGTGCCGGACAACGTTCCCAACCGGGAGGCGCTGCAGGCCCATCTCGGCAAGCCGCTGACCGCCGTGCCCGACCCGTTCGGCGAGCACGAGAGCTTCGGCCACCACAACAACGCTCGGCTGCGCGCGTTCCTCGACGCGTTCGGCTTCGACTACGAATTCCGGAGCGCGACCGAATGCTACGCTTCGGGCGCGTTCGACGACGCCCTGCTTCATATTCTGCGCCGCCACGACGAGGTCGTCGGCGTCATCGCGCCCACGCTCGGTGCCGACCGGCGCGAGACGTACAGCCCGTTCCTGCCGGTCTGTCCGCGGACCGGCAAGGTGTTGCTGGCGAAGGTCGTCGAAACCGACGCCGACGGCGGGACCATCGTCTACCTCGACGAGAACGGCGGCGCCGTCGAAACGCCCGTCACCGGGGGGCGGTGCAAGCTGCAATGGAAAGCCGACTGGGCGATGCGCTGGACGGCGCTTTCCGTGGACTACGAGATGTCCGGCAAGGACCTGATCGACTCGGTCCGCCTGTCCTCGCGCATCTGCCGCCTGCTGGGCGGCGTTCCGCCGGAGGGGTTCACTTACGAACTCTTTCTGGACGAGCGCGGGGAGAAGATATCGAAGTCCCGCGGCAACGGCATTTCGGTCGAGGAGTGGCTGGAATACGCGCCGTCCGAAAGCCTTGCGCTCTACATGTACAATTCGCCGAGAAAAGCGAAGCGGCTTTATTTCGACGTCATCCCGCGGCATGTCGACGACTATCTGACGCATCTGGAAAAGTACGATGGCCAGGCCGCCGACGCGCGGCTGGAGAATCCGGTCTGGCATATCGGCCTGCCGGCGGTTCCGGTAGGAGCTCCTTCCTCGTCTTTCGCCGTGTCGAAGCTTATCGTCGGCAAGAGCCCCGTCAGATTCGGTCTGCTGCTGAACCTCGCCGCCGTCTGCAACGCGGAGGATCCGGCGGTTCTATGGGGGTTCATTACGCGCTACGCGCCGGACGCGACGCCCGATGGCGAGCCGTATCTCGACAGGCTCGTCGGTCACGCGGTCGCTTATTACCGGGATTTCGTCAAGCCGAAAAAGGCCTACCGCGTTCCGGACGGCGCAGAGAAAGGAGCGCTGCGGGATCTCGCCGCGGCCATCGAAGCGCTTCCGCCGGACGCCGGCGCGGAAGCGATCCAGACCGAGATCTACGAGGTCGGCAAGCGCAACGATTACGGGAATCTGCGCGACTGGTTCCGGATGCTGTACGAGGTCCTGCTGGGCCAGAGCGCTGGACCGCGCTTCGGTTCGTTCGTGGCGTATTACGGCAAGGACGAGACCGTCGCGCTGATTTCGCGCGCCGTTTCCGGCGCAGGGGCCGACGCCTAATTTACGGAGGCTTGCGTATCGTCGGATCGGGTCTCGGGTCGCGCGGCGGTCGGACCGGAATGGTGATGAACCATCTTCCACAGGCTGCCCTCGCGAACGAAGGCATTGGTCGCCACGAGCCAGTTTTCGTCGATTTCCTCGAAGCAAATGACGCAGGCCGAATCGCCGTGAACGACGGCGCGGGCGTCGTGAAAGCGAATGGCGGGCGACTCCTCGTTGCGGATGATCGCGAACCAACTCCGCATCACCGTTTCCCGGCCGTATAGCGGCCCCCATCCGGGATGAACGCACGCGACGGACGCCGTCCGGGACCAGATTTCGTCCATGGCCTCGGCGTCGCGGTCGGCGAACGCGCGGTAAAACGCTTCGTTGGCGAAAAGAACGGCCTCGGACATGGCATCACCGCGCGCGTTTCGTCACCGCGCCATCCTATCAGGCTTCCTTCCGCCGCGTAAGGAAAACCGGCCCGAGGCGTTTGCGCCGCGCCATTTTTGTCGACCGGTCGCCCAACGCCCCCGCGCTGCCGACAGCCTCCGTTGCGCTTCGCAAGCGGGAGCTGCAAAAAATATCCATGGGCCACGCCGGGAGGTCCGAAAGCCTTCGGGATCTCGAACCGGCACGGGAACCTCCTTCCGGCGCCGGCCGGCGGTTCAAACGGTCTCGAACTCGAACCCGACGATGTTGCGCTCCTCCCGACCGAACTCGATCCCGATCAGGTGGACCGGAACGCCCGGACGCCGGTACTTGTCCGCGTAGCCGCGCTCCCGAATCTGCGCCAGTGCCCGGCCTTCCGGCTTCCCGTCCACGACCTTGAACTCGAACAGGTAGACGCCGCCGCCGTACAGGACCGCCAGATCCGAACGGCCGCGCGCCGTGCTCTCCTCCGCGCGGACGTCCATCCCCGCCGCCGCGAAGTGCGAGTAGAACACGCTCGCATAGTGCGCCTCGTAGCCGGCCATGCCCGTGTTCGCGTACCACTCGTTCGGAATGCTCGCCAGGAACGCCCGGAACCGTCTCTCAAGGCCCGCAAAGTCGTTCGTCCGCATCAGGCGGCGCAGGTTTTCCGCCGCGACCGCGACGTCCGGCGCCATCGCCTCCAGCAGAAGCGCGTTCAGGCTGCGCTTCACCTCATGGTTCGGGTAGTCCAGCCGGTAGAGAGGCGCGTCCTCGTCCCGCTTCTCGTCGGCGATGGTCAGGTAGCCGGTCTGGAACAGCAGCGCCTCGACGGGAATGCGGTCGACGTCGATGGCCGACAGCAGGTCGTCGTCCGCGAACATGCCCTCCAGGGCCGGCGCCGAGACCCGGCGCCGCGCCAGAAGGTCGGCGAGGAAGGTCGGCGTGCCGCTCTGGAACCAGTACGGGCGGAATCTGCGCTTGTCGAACAGCAGCAGGATGTCGTGCGGGTTGTAGACCCTCTCCGGTCCGAGCCAGTTGTAGCCGTTGTACCAGCGGCGGATTTTCTCCCGGTCCAGGCCCTCGATCTCCGGGGCGAAGACCGCATCCAGTTCGTCGTCGGTGTAGCCGCAAAGGGCGCCGTAGCGCTCGTCCAGCGTGATGTCGTTCAGGTTGTTCAGGCCCGAGAAAATGCCCGCCTGCGAGAACTTGCTCACCCCCGTCAGGAAAACGAAACGGAGATGCCTGTCGCAATCCTTGATCGCCCCGTACAGGCTGCGCAGGAAGTCGCGGTTGGCCAGCGCCAGTTCCCGGTCGCCGAGCGCGTCCAGGATCGGCTTGTCGTATTCGTCCACCAGAACGACCGCCTGCCGTCCGGTGCGCTCGTGCAGAGCCTCGATCAATTCCCAGAAACGAACCGACGCCTCGACGGAGCCTAGCTCGAGGCCGGCGCGCCTCTCCGTCGCCGCCAACTGCCTTTCCACGGTTACCCGAACCCCGTCCGAGATGTGGAAATTTCCCCTGCCGAAACTGATCCGCACCACCGGATAGCGCGCCGACCAGTCCCACTTGCCGTGCACGGCGAGGCCCCGGAACGGTTCCTCGCTTCCCTCGAACAGCTCCTGCAGCGTGTCCACCAGGAGGGTCTTGCCGAACCGGCGCGGACGCGACAGGAAGTAGTGCTTGCCCCCCTCGACGAGGCGGCGCACATGGTCCGTCTTGTCGACGTAGTAGCAGTCCCTCGTCCGGATTTCCCGGAGGGAGGACATGCCGATCGGAAGCATGCGTTTTTCCATCCGCGCAGAATCGGCTGCCGCGCGGGATTTGTCAAAGAAGAGGCGTTCGCGCGCCGCGATTTCTTGTCGCCCGGTCGCTCCGCACGCTTCGTCCCGGCCCCTCGGCAGCTCCCCCAAGGGTCGCGCAGGAGCTGCGAACGAAAACGGAAATCCGGTCGTTCCCGCGCGGCAAGGAAGAGCCGGGCTGCGGGCCCGAACGCGGACGACCGGGCGCGGCGCGGCTTGGGGCGAAATCCGCGAAAACGGCCGCCGCGGAGACTTTGCAGTTTTCCGTATCCGAATCGGGGTAAATTCCGTGCCTCTGAAATCCGCCTCTAGTTCAAGACGACAGGAACGGCGCAAGAGGCCCGGCCCGAACTTGCGCCGGCCGTGCGCAGCTCGACCCAGGCCGGAAGATCCCTGCGACCTCCCGGCGGCGAAAAGAACCGCCAAGCTTGACATAATGTCTACCATATCTTACGTTATATTGTTTAACGCAAGAGATGGTGGACATTATGAGGGGAAAATCCGAAGCCACGTTGCCGATCCCGGTTCGCCGCGCGCTCAAGAAGCTGGGCGCGGACATTCGAGACGCGCGGCGGCGGCGGCGGATACCCACGGCCGTCATGGCGGAGCGGGCGCTTGTCAGCCGAATGACGCTCAACAAGGTCGAGAAGGGCGACCCCGGCGTCAGCATGGGGATATACGCCACTGCGCTCTTCGTCCTCGACATGACCTCACGGCTGTCCGATCTGGCCGATCCCAAACACGACGCGGTCGGCCTCAGCCTGGAAGACGAACTGCTGCCGCAGCGAATTCGCGGCTCTCGCCGGAGCAAACGAGGTTCGTGATGGATCGGGAAATCCTCGTATACCTCCATGACGCGACAATCCTCGTCGGACGTCTTTGGTCGTGCGTCCGCAAGGGGCGCGAAAGCGCTTCCTTCGAATACGATCCAGTCTGGCTCGAGCGTGCCGGGCGCTTTGCTCTAGAGCCCGCTCTCATGCTCGCGCCAGGACCGACGCCGCCGGACAAGGCTCTCTTCGGCGCGATCGGCGATTCCGCGCCCGACAGGTGGGGGCGAGCGCTGATGCGTCGCGCGGAACGCCGACGCGCCGCGCGGGAAGGACAGACGCCCCGCACGCTCTTCGAGGCGGACTTCCTGCTAATGGTGGACGACGAAGCCCGCCAGGGCGCCCTCAGATTCAGGTTGGAGGGGGCCTTCCTCGCGCCGGCGGAGGTTCGCCGCATCCCGCCGTTGGTCGAACTCCCGCGCTTGCTCTCCGCCGCCGAGCGGGTGGTCGATGAAAATGAGGACGACGAGGACTTGCGGGTTCTGCTCGCGCCCGGGTCGTCCCTGGGCGGCGCGCGTCCCAAGGCCTCGGTGCGCGATCGTGACGGGCGTCTAGCGCTGGCCAAGTTCCCGCACGGGCGGGACGGCGTCGACGTCGTGTCGTGGGAGGCCGTAGCTTTATCCCTGGCGCGGAAATCCGGCGTCGACGTGCCCGAATGGCGCGTCGAACGGATCGAAAAGAAGCCGGTCCTCCTTGTCCGCCGTTTCGACCGCGCCGACGGAGAACGCATCCCGTTCCTGTCCGCCATGAGTATGCTCGGCGCAAACGACAACGAACCTCGTTCCTACCTGGAAATCGCCGACGCGCTCCGCCGATACGGCGCGGCGACGAAGGCGGATCTGATCCAACTCTGGCGGCGAATCTCGCTCAGCGTGCTGATTTCCAATGTCGACGACCACCTCCGTAACCATGGCTTTCTTCATGTCGGCCACGAAGGCTGGCGTTTGTCGCCCGCCTACGACCTGAATCCGACGCCGACGGACATCCGGCCCCGCGCCCTCTCGACTTCGATCGACATGAACGATCCGACCGCCTCCATCGAGCTGGCTCTCGAAACCGCCGAGTACTACGGGCTGAAGCAGAAGGACGCGAAGTCGATCACTGTAGAGGTCAGCCGCGCCGTCGCCGGTTGGAGAGAAGAAGCGGCCGGGCTGGGCGTCTCGCCGCGCGAAATCGAGCGCATGGCGTCGGCGTTCGAGCATGCGGATTCGAGGAAAGTCAGAACCTTGGCCTGACGGTCGAAGATCGGCCGACTCGGTAAGCGTTCGCTGGGATAGGACCTTGCCCCGTGAAAAACAACTGGAAACGAGCTCCTTGTGTGCCATGGGTACGGCAACGTGGTTAGAAGCCTCCAGTGTCTTGGGCGGCGTCGCTTTACCGAACGGAACGAGGCGATTCGGCAGCGGGACGAGTTGCGCCAGACGACGCTTCGCTGGAAAGAGGCGCGTCGGCAAGCGACGTTCCGGAAAACGCAGCGCTGTCGGGCGCGGGCCCGTGCCGAGGCGGCGCGCAACGAGCTTAAACGGCATCCTCGGTGAACGAGCTTGCGCCTTCGGCGCGGCGAAGCTGAGGAAGCGACTCGACGAGCGCGACAACGCCCGCGGCGCGCAACCGCGAGCTTGTTCGGGACAAGTTTCGGGAGCGAGCGCACTCGACGCTCGCGGAAGAGCGGCACCGAACGAGCCCCCAGCGGCGTCGAGGACGACAGCCCGGGTCGCTGCCGCACGGACATGCGCCGCGCTTGCCGGTAGAAAGTCCTGACGAAGGACCTGCCGGGCCAACTCGTGCTCGTTTACTGCCGGAGGCGCCGCGACTTCATGGACATCGGGCACCCGAAGCTTCTCGGCGACGAGTGGGCGGTCGTCCGTATCGTGCAGAGCGGTGCGCCCGGGGCGAGAGAACAAACCGCCGCCTTCGACGAACGGGAGCTTGACGGCAGCATCTTCTTCGACGACGCGCGGCGGCAACCCAACGACCTGCGACGCTCCCGCAGCGCAAACCGTCTTTGCTGCGCCAAAACTCGTCCGTTGACGTTTCCGCGGGCCGCGACCATATTTTTCGGCAATGCAAACAGAGGTTACCCGATGTGTTCGTTGGCGCGGATCTCGCCATTTACAACCGCAATTACAGGTTGGCCGTCGTTGCCGATATCAGGAACAAGCTCGGGACCTCCCCCGAATGGGCCGCCGGGACGCGGCGGAACATGATCGCCCATGGCAGGCCATGCGGCGCCGACTTCTTTATCATCGTCACGCCGGATCGGCTGTACTTGTGGAAAGATGCCGGCGTCGAGCCCGTTGAAATCCCGCCAACCTACATAGCCGACGCAAGACCGGAATTCGCGCCGTATTTCGAAAGCGCCGGAATCGATCCCCGCACAGTCAGCGGTTACGCGTTCGAACTGCTCGTTAGCAGTTGGCTGGGCGATATCATCCGGTCGGAGGGTCTTGAGGATGAGCCGGCCGACGGCCGGAGTTGGCTCGTCGAGTCGGGGCTTCATGCCGCAGTCCAGGGCGGCCGCATCGAGCATGAGACAACGGCGTGAACGTCTACCTGGAAGCGAACTTCGTGGTGGCTGGGCCTTTGGGGAAGCGGTCAGGCGCGAAGCGGCTGTCCACGCCTCCGAAGGGTCGCGTCGAAGCGGACCACGCGGCCTTCCGGGTTGCGGTCGTAGACTCGTCGGCCCGGTAGAGAGCGAAGCGTCTGAGGCCGTCAAGTGCCGCGAACACGCCTGTACGGGTTTCGCGACATGGGCATCGAACTGCACCGTTCCGAACGTCGCAACCGCATAGATTCTCGCGCGGAAATTGCCGACGCCGCGTGACGCCTCCCGGAGTCGCCGCAGAATCCAAGCCCGGAAATCTCCGCAAGCGAAACACTCAACGCCGGACGGCCGTTCGTCGGGTTGACGCTGCCAAGACGTTAACGCCGACGTGCCGACAGGCGCTATTTGAGTTCGACGCCCTCCTTGCCGCCATCCAGAAAAACGTTCGGCTTGAGGAACATCGACAGGATGAGCGCGCCGTCCGGCGCCCAAGCGTCGTGACGGCTACCGGCCGGACGCCAAACGTAATTTCCCGCCTTCACCTCGCCTTCGTCGTCGACCAGCGATCCCTCGAGAACGAAGGTCTGCTCCAACGCGACATGCTCGTGCAGGGTCAACTTCGCGCCCGGCGCCCATCTGAACAGCGCCGTCATCATGCCGCTTTCCGGATCCTGCATGAGAATCTTCATGTCGATGCCGTCACAAGGCGTCGGTTTCCAGGGCAGATCATCGACATCCACGAAACGCGACGCGAGCGGGCTGAGCCCGTCATGCTTCTTCATTAAGGGAGTGATCACATTCATGGGAATCTCTCCAGCAGCTTCACCGATTTCCCGGCGCGGCAGATCCGGCCAAGCCAGCGGTCGCGTTGTTGCGCCGCGACAGGGCCAACCCGGCGACCGGCATTTCGCGCAATATACAAAGTTCCGCCCGATCTAACCAGGCGCGCGAGCGCATGTCCCCCATGAATTGGATAACCCACGCGGCGAGAACCTGTCGCGGAAAGGGTCGCGTCGCAGACTGCGATGGACTTGTTGGAGACCGTCGAAGCCGCAAAAGCGATCGAAGGAACGGGAAAGTACTGCCGTCCTCCGGATCGTCAGGCTTTGGCGGAGACCGCCGAGGGACGGCGGCGCCTCGACGGCACTTGCCGCCGCAACCTGCCGAGCGAGCTTGACGAAACTCGTAGCAAAGCCATCGGCAGAACGGCCGCGCGCAACGGCATCTCGCGGCAGCGTAGGCGCGAAACTTGCGCTTTGCCTTCGGACGGCCCCTGCCTTCCGCCCTGCGGTTCTCCACATGTCCAGCGTCGCGCCGTCCGAACGCGAGGACTTGCCGCGCCGAGTAGCCGCCTCGTAGACACGGTCTCCGCTTCTCCGGAGAGGATTTGGCCGACGCTGCGAAGCGGCCGGCGCACCCGGATCGCGGTTTCGTCGCCCCTGTGCTTACGCCGGTCGCCGCCAGCGCATTGGCCGTCATCGTCGAGCCGCGGGATCAGTTCGAAGCCGGCTGGTCCGGCCAGGCCACAGGAAAGACGGCGGGATCAAGCGGTGCGCCGACCGGATGATCGGCGCGGTGAAGCCCGGGATTGGTGCCGACGCGCGGATCATAGACCACGCCGTCCCCTGTGTAACGAACGGTGTAGCCGCGACGGCGCACATCGCGGCGCAGATTTCCTCCCGCGCCATGCAACGAAAGGGCGTGGAAGGCGAGCACATCGCCCGGCTGCATCTCGAACGCGACGATATCGTAGGAATCCCGGTCAGCCTCTACGTCCGGAACCGGCTCGTATTTCGGGTTCTCGTCGTAGCGAAAGCCGCCCGCTGCGAAAGTGCGAGGCTGGAACCACCGGTCCCAGAGGTGCGAACCGGCAACGTACTCCACGGCGCCGCTATCAACGGTGACCGGATCGAGAGCGAGCCAGAACGAGATCACGTTCCATCCCGAAACCGGAAAATAAGGCTGATCGTTGTGCCACGGAGTCCGAACCGGCGTGCCCGGTTCCTTCACGAACAACTGGTCGTAAAGCAGTTTCACCTCGCCGCTGTTCATGAACGCCGCGGCGAGGGCGGGCAACGGCGAGTGCAGGCAGTAGTCGGCGAAGTCTTCGTCGGTCCGCCAGAGATCGAAATTGCCGTGAAACCGGCCCTCCTGATTTTCGTATCCGTGGTAACCCGGCGCCGGATCGGAGATGTCGCGCTCGATGGCGGCGGCGAGAGACTTCAGCCAACGCTCGCCGATCGCGCCCTCGAGAAGCGCGACTCCCCGCTGTTCATAGGACTTAATGTCGACGGGCGACAGCGCTACTTCCGGCTCATGCGCCATATCGATCTCCTCTCGGCTTGATCGCCGTTGCGCCTGCGGACGCCGCTCGGCACCGGTTCTTTCGGCCTCCGGGAGGAAGCTCTCCGGCCGGCGGACTCCGCTTCCTCCGTCAACCTACGCACGGCGCAAAACGACAGGAAGGTCGTTCTTCGGCTTCGGAATCGGCAAATGCCGCCAGCGAATCTCGTCGCCTTCCGGCAGTTCCAGGCGGAAACGACGAAGAAACTGGGCGGTAAAGGCCTTGACCTGCAACGTCGCGAAATGCATCCCGATGCACTTGTGCGCTCCGCCGCCGAACGGCGACCAAGCGAAACGATGACGCTGATCCTCGGCTCTTTCCGGCGCGAAGCGATCAGGATCGAATGCGAGCGGATCCGTCCACAGTTCCGGGTCGCGCGCGACAAGACCGGGGCTGATGGAAACGTGAGTCCGCCCGGGAACGGTGCGGCCGGCGTAATCGAAGGATTCGAGCGCGTAGCGCGGAATGAACGGAACGGGGGGACGCAACCGCAGCGCCTCCTTGAAAACGCGCTCGGTCCGTTCCGCCTTCTCCATTTCGTCGTAGGAGACGCGGTCGCCGCCAATGTCTTCCGCTTCCGCGCGAAGGACATCCTGCCATTGCGGATGTTCCGCCAGAGCCCAGGTCATGGTGGTCAACGCGCTCGTAGTGGTGTCATGCGCGGCCATGAGAAGGAAGTTGAGATGATCGACGATCTCCTCGTCGGCAAAGAACGCCCCGTCCTCCGACCGGGCGCGGCAGAGCTGGCTGACCATGTCGACGCCGTCCGGCCGCGCGGCCACCAGTTCGCGAAAGAAATCGAGCATGACGGCGCGCGCGCGAACGCCGCGCCACATGGCGTTTCCCATGATCGGCTTGCGAACGACGGCGGTCGAAGCGTTGAGCTCGTTCACGAACGCGCGGTTGATCCGTCTGGCCTGCGGCCCGATGTCGAGCCCGAGAAAAACGGACGCTGCAAGGTCCAGCGTCAACTCCTTGACCGCGCGGTAAAACGGAAAGGCGCGCCCGACGGGCCAGTCGTCCAGAACGGCGGAAATGCGTTCGTTCATCCGATCCACGTAATCGGCCAGAGGGGCGGGCCTGAAGGCCGCCAGCATGATCCGCCGGTGCGCGCGGTGATCGTCGAAGTCGCGCAGCATAAGCCCGTTGGGAAAGAGTCGATGCAGGACGACCCAACCGTGAAAGGACGAAAAGTTCCTGTCGCGATCCATCAGGACCATCTGCAGGGCGTCCGCACCGTGCAGCACTACGATCCAGCGCCCGAAGGCGTGCATCTTGCAGACCGGACCGTGTTCCTCCCTGAACCGCGCGTAGAGTGCAAGCGGATCGCGCAGAAAAGCGGGCGTGTGGCCGAGAAGCGGCAATCCGTCGCCACCGGGTATATCGCTGAGCATCGACCGGCTCGCGGGCCGTCCGATCGCGTCTGTGGTCATGCGTCCCCACTTTCTCCTCCAGCATAATATGCTTTCGGAAGCCGGTTTCAAGGCAGGCGGCAAGTAGCACGCTGCGCAGCTACGGCAACGATCGCCTGTGCGGTCGACGGACCCGTCCGGGCGACACCGAGGAAGAGGTTCGGCGCTCGGTGACCACTCTGCTTGAACACGACCAAGCGCCGATAGCTCGCGGCCCCGCACCACGAAAGCCGGGAAGATGACCGAAGCCAAAACCCTGGACCGTGGGCGATCCTTGAAACTCTCTGCGGCCCGAACGTTGAAGCATTCGTCGAGCGATCGCGTACCGCTCTTCGCCGGCTCTCACAGAGTTCTCAAGAACGCCCGCACATCGGCAAATGCCTCATGGCCGAACGGCCAATAGCCTTTTTGGGCCGCGACGCCGACGGAGACGTGAGGACGCGGTCGCGTCGCCAGATAGGCATGCGCGCGCGCCTTATCGAGCCGCTCTATTTCCGTATCCGGAATCCTGCGAGCGCAAGCGATGAACTCGTCGATGCAATCATTGACAGGAGATTCCTCGAAATCTTTGCATGCAAGAGTTTCCAGAATGCGGCTCTGGTTATCGCCCGGAAGAACTGTCGCTTCTGGAGTTGCCGCGGGTCTCTGCATCTCATTTTCAAGAACATGTAAACTTGAGATTCGAAGCCGATGATTGAACGCTTCGAACCTCATCCGCAGCGGAATTCTTCGCGTATCGGACCACGCCGATACTGGAGGCGTGTCAAATTATGGTGCCTGAACGAATGCCCACAGAAATCTTCCCAATTCACCGATGCCGCCAAAATTTCGTATTTGTACGCCCTGAAACTGAACAAGACGACAAACAAACGTTCGAAAATATTCTTCTGATCATTGCCTTCGACCGTGAACCGGACGGGCCGTTCGGTTTTCGCTTGCCTTCCCGTGCTCAACGTACCTCGAAGTCATGGCGAATTGCCGCCTTTATATCCTCGTCATTGTAAGTTACGCAGCGATTGCCGGTACTTGTCGTCTCAAGGCGATGAAGCATGAATTCTCCGCCATCCGCCAAAGCATTGCCGGCCGCTTGCGCGCATTCGAGGCTATGCGTCGTGGCGACGACTTGCGCGTTGAATCGTTCGGCTGCCGCATCCACTGCCTTCCATGCTTCGCTATGCACGGAATGATGCAAGCAGGCATCGACCTCGTCCACCAGGACGAGCCCGCCGGGAGCGGCAGGCCAGCACCAATCTGGCTATGCGGGTCATGCCGTCGCCCAAAGCCGCAAGCGGCACCAGTTCCGGCAGACCGATATCCGCCCAGATCATCCCGCTGGAGGAATTATCCTCGATACTCAACAGCTTCGGTTCAATGATCTTGAGGGCGTCTAAAACTAAATCACTCTGCTTACGTTGTCTTAATCGCCCCAAACGTTTGGCGTCTTCTTGCAAATTCGAATCCTGCGAGGACAGGATAATCGTCGGGAAAGGTATCGTTACGTTCGGTTGATAAATTTTCACGGACTGCGCACCAACTTGTATGCGCCCTTCGCCACATATTCCTGAATCTGTCTTGTATGATAAGAGTAGCCTTGGTTCGTCGAAACTGTTCGTTGCCGAAATAGGAGTGTCCAGCGGAAATTCAAGAACGTTCTGCTTTTCCAGAGAAACATGCAAGGTCAATCGGCCATACGACGAGTGTGATCCTTCGATTTCAACGTGTCGACTCGTGTCGAGCGCAAAAAACATGGGTTTCCAAAAAGTCTCGCGTATCGCCTTCGAGTTTCCTTGGGACAAATTCATGCCGCGAGCGGCGTTCGCGTCCAGCGCCCGATGCGGGTTTCCTGCTCCCGTCAACAGAAAAAGCGCCTCCAAGAAGTTTGTCTTGCCGGAATTGTTGCAGCCCGTAACAAGGTTTATGCGGTTCATATTTTCTATTTCGAGATCATTAAATCCTCGAAAATTTCGTATACGAACGGCTTGAAGGATTCCGTATTCAGCGGGATATCCCCCCGCATATTCTGAGGAATCGAGTATTCGTTCGAAGGTTTGTCCGCCATCTGATTTCATCCCAAGACTACCGTGTAACACTATGCACGGGGTACGGATCAATCTAGTGTGGTGATCAAGAAGTCCCTTCAACCTCTCCGTCTACAATTATCGCTGAAAACCCCAGAAAACAAGTAGAAACATAATTATATGAGTTTCTCGATCAGCACGCCAGCTAAACAGCCTTGTCCGCGAGCCACTGCCGAACTGTTATAGCACTCCAGCCGAAAATGCTCACCTCCTCTGGATCGCGCGGGCGATCGACTCGCACTTGCCGACTTGCGGGAGATACCCTGGACGAACAGCCTGACGCGATTTCTGGGGCGGGCCGGATCCCTACGGCCCTGGCGGCGTCAACGGCCTCGGGCCGACGGAGGACGCCCGCCGGAACCGGGGACGCCAACGGAGCGCGAGGCGGCTCTATGCGTCAGCCGCAAAAAAAAGGGGGGACTCTTGGGGTTGGATAGCCGCCGCCAAGAGAGCGCGCCGCGGACTGCGATGGTCGAAAACCGGCATTCGAAATCGCGAAGGCGACCGAAGAGCCGGATTTGGGGAGACGCCTGGTTTTGGCCGAGGTCGTCGAAGAGCGGCGGCGCGTCGACAGCGCCGCCGCGCCCGACCGCCGCAATCCGCCGAGCGGTCCTGACGACGCGTCCCGCGCGGTGGCCGTCTCGGAGCGACTGGCGCGATTCCGAGCGTACGGTTCCGACCGGCCTTGCTTGGAGCCGTCCGCTCGCAGGAATGGCGAAACCCGCTCGGCCGCCCGGCGTCGCCGGCAACCGTCAGCCGGGCGCCGGCGAACTGCGCCTGTCCGCGCCGAGGCTCGCAACGGTTCCGCACGAGTTTCGAAATCAAAGCGAACGTTCCAGAAATCCGAGGCGGATAACGCTGTGCAGCGCCGCCGCCGAGGGACGGGCCGAGGTTTCGGGACGGCTGCCTGTCACATGCCCCAGACCTCGACGTTCGGCTTCGGACTGCGGCGAAAGATCTTCTCGTTCCAGCTCTTCTTCTCGTCGCGGTCGAAGATCACCAGGTGGCCCGCTTCCGCCGCGCAGCCGTCCATGTAATCCGCAATCTGTTCCAGACCCTCGGATATCGTCGATTCAAGCCCCTTGCGCAGCACCTTGCACTCGACTGCGAACCTTTGCAGGCGGCCGCCCTGCGTCCAGAGAATCAACAGGTCGACCCGCCGCCGGCCCAGCCCGAACTCCCGCTCGATGCGCCCGCCGCCGTTCACGATCCGCTGCAGAAACGCCTGCAACAGGAGTTGCGGCCACGCTTCCTGATAATCGAAGCGTTGCCTCCAGTGCTCCGAATTCTCGCGAAAGAACGTCTGGAACGCCGCCATCAGCTTCTCCACGTCGAGACGGCCCCCGGCGTCGACGTACAGCGCCATGTCCTGATCGAACTCCTCCTGCACGATCCAGGTCAGTTCCCGCGGGACGACCTCGGCGTAGATCGGGTTGGCGATGCGCAACGGCGCGTCCCTCGCGAGCAAGCCCAGATCCCGCGCGTATTCCACGTCGCGCTCGCTGCCGCGGGTACGCTCGTCGCCGCTCAGGAGCGGTTCGACCACCCGCCGCACGCGCTCTTCCCGCAACCTGTCCGCCAGGATGTGGGTCTCGCGGCGCAGGATCAGCGCTTCCCGCGCCGCCGCGACGTCGTCCGCCGCGATGGCCCGGTCCCGGACGGCGCGGCAGGTCTCGTAGGCCAGCGCGTTCACCAGCCAGGGTTGGCCCCGGGTCTGCTCCCAGATCAGATCGGACGCCTCCTCCGCGAACGCCTGCCCGGTCTCGGCGGCGTGCTGCCCCAGCAAGGCGAGCGTCTCGTCCCGCGAGAAGTCCCCCAACCGCAGCGACGCGGCCTTGACGTTGAACGCGCTGCCGCCGGCGACGACGATTTCGTCGACCGTCGACCGGATCCGGTAGTCCCGCACGTCGCGCAAGCCGCAGAGAACGACGCTCTGCGGAAAGCCTTCGGGTCGCAGGTCGTAGCCGGACCGCAACTGGCGCAGCACCGACAGCAGCGCGTCGCCGACCAGCGCATCGATCTCGTCGATAAGCAGAACCAGGGGCTTCGGATCCGCTTCGGCCCAGCGCGTCAGAATTTCCCTGAACGCGTTGTTGGAACCGTTCCTCTCGAGAACTCCGGGCCAGATCTCTTCCACGAACTCGTCTCGAAGCGCGCTCCGGGCCCGCGAGGACAGCTCCGCGAGAATCGTCCGCATTGCCCGCGCGGTATCTTCCCGATCCATCTGTCCGGCTTCGACGTTGACGTAAACGCACCGATAATCGCCCCTCGCGTTCAGCAGACTCTGCAACGCCAGCAGGACGGACGTCTTGCCCGTCTGCCGGGGAACGTGCAGCGCGAAGTACTTCTTTTGTCGGATCGAAAGCAGAATGTCGTCCAGATCCAGACGCGCGAGCGGCGGAATGCAGTAATGATCCGCCGGCGCGACGGGTCCTGCCGTGTTGAAGAAGCGCATGTCACCTCCGGAGCGCCGATATTAACGCATCCGCAAGGCTCTCTACGGGTGCCGGAACGGGACCGGTTCCGCCGTCCACGCGTCAGCTACGTCAATCGCCCCTCCTCCACGGCATGACAGGCGACCTCCGTTCCGTCGATGGTCATGGGCTTCGGCCGTTCCGTCCTGCATCGCGCGGCTGCATGCGGACACCGGGGATGGAACCCGCAGCCCGGCGGCGGCGCCGCGGGGCTCGGGATTTCGCCCGAAACGACGGCGCGGTCGCGGCCGCTCATCGCGAGATCGGGTATCGCATCGAGCAGCAGCCGGGTGTAGGGATGACGAGGCCGCGCGAAGAGCGTCGCGGTCTCCGCCAGTTCGCAGATGCGGCCCAGGTACATGACCGCAACCCTTGTCGATACGTGGTAGACGACCGCGAGATCGTGGGAAATGAACAGGTAGGTGAGCCCGAGCGTCCGCTGCAGATCCTTCATCAGGTTCAGGATCTGCGCCTGGACCGAGACGTCCAGAGCGGACGTCGGCTCGTCGCAGACGACGAACGCCGGATCGCCGGCGAGCGCCCGCGCGATCGAAATCCGCTGGCGCTGGCCCCCGGAGAATTCGTGCGGATATTTCGCGCCGTCGGCCGCGGACAGGCCCACCCGGCGCAGCAGTTCGCTTGCGCGATCCTCGACCGCCCGGCGGCCTCGCGCGAGCCGGTTGTGGCGAATCGGCTCGGCGACGATGTCCCGGACCCGCCAGCGCGGATTGAGGGACGCGTAAGGATCCTGAAAGATCATCTGCATGCGGCGGCGAACCGCCGCCGGCCGGGAAGGTCCCAGCCGAACGCCGTCGAACCGGACCGCGCCGCCGGTTGGCGGAAGAAGGCCGACGATCACGCGCGCGACGGTGGACTTGCCGCACCCGGACTCGCCCACCAGCGCGAAGGTCTCGCCGCGACCGACGGAAAAGCCGACCCCGTCCACCGCCTTGAGGATTCGCCGGCGGCCGCCGCCCGCGATCCGGTCGAGCAGCGGCGGCGACGCGTCGAAATGCCGCGACAGGTCCTCCACCTGCAGCAGAGGAGCTTCAGGCACGGCCCTGTCCGCCGGCCGGAGGCCCTTCGCGAAGCCAGCAAGCGACCCGGGAAGCGCCGGCCGGAGTCAGGCCGGGAAGCGCGCGCCCGCAGATTTCGACGGCCTCCCGGCAACGCGGGTGGAACGCGCATCCCGTCGGGATTTCGTGCAGCCCGGGCATGCTGCCCTCGATCTGCGCCAGGCTGTCGACATCCTGCCCCACCGCCGGGATCGCGGCCATCAACCCGCGCGTGTAGGGATGCCCGGGCGTCCTTATGACGTCGCGAACCGGACCGATCTCGACGACGCGGCCGGCATACATCACGGCGACGCGGTCGGCGATTTCGGCGATCACCCCCATATCGTGGGTGATCAGCAAGACGCCGGTTCCCCGTTCCGCGCACAGGCGCTTCAGCAGACGAATGATCTGCGCTTGCGTCGATACGTCGAGAGCCGTGGTCGGTTCGTCGGCAATGACGAGATCCGGCCCTGCGCAGAGCGCGAGCGCAATGACGACGCGTTGGCGCATGCCGCCCGAAAACTGATGCGGATAGCCGTTTTCGGCGGTTGCCGGCATGCCCACCTCGTCGAGCAGCTCGCGCGCCCGTTCCCTGGCTGCGGCGGCATCGATGTCGAGGTGCGCAAGAATGGTTTCGGTCAACTGATAGCCGATCGTGTAGAGGGGATTCAGGCTGGTCGCCGGATCCTGGAACACGGCGCCGATCCTGCGCCCCCGGAGCCTGCGGAGCTCGTCGCCTGGCAAATCGTCGATACGCCGCCCCGCCAGCCTGACCGCGCCGCCGGCGATTCTTCCCGGCGGATCGATGAGACCGATGACCGCGTTGCCGACCATCGACTTGCCCGCTCCCGACTCGCCGACCATGCCCAGCACCTCGCCCCGCCCGATCGCGAAACTCACGCCGTCGACGGCGACGAGGGCGCCGCCGCTCGCCGGAAACTCGACGCGAAGGGCCTCGACTTCAAGCAGCGCCGGGGTCACTGCCCGACGCTTCCGCGCAGCTTCGGATTGAGCGCGTCGCGCAGCCAGTCGCCGAGCAGATTGACCGCCAGAATCAGGATGGCCAGAAACGTCCCGGGGAAAATCGCGATCCACCATTCGCCGGAAAACAGGAAATCCTGCCCCGTGTCGATCAGCGTTCCCAGCGAGGGCCGGGTCGGCGGCACGCCGACGCCGAGAAAGGACAGCGTGGACTCCGTCAGGATCGCGACCGCAAGGCCGATGGTCGCGATGACCAGCACCGGTCCCGCCACGTTGGGAAGGACATGGCGCAGCATGATGGCGCACGGACCGAGGCCGGTCACCCGCGCCGCCTGAACGTATTCCTGCTCTTTCTCCACCATGGCCGACCCTCGCACGGTGCGGGCGAACTGCACCCACGTCGCGGCGCCGATCGCGATGACCAGGACGTAAACGGCAAGATCGTCATGCCGCGCGCGCGGCAGAATTCCGCGCAATACGCCGTCGATCAGCAACGCGACCAGAATCGCCGGAAAGCTCGCCTGAATATCGGCGACCCGCATGACGACCGCGTCGACGACGCCTCCGGCATAACCCGCGATCAGGCCGAGCGGCACGCCGACGAACGCGGCGAGCAGGATCGACGCGAAACCGACCAGCAGCGAGATGCGCGCCCCGTAAAGCATCGCCGAATACAGATCCCGGCCCTGATCGTCCGTTCCGAGAACGAACCGCCAGTCGCCTCCTTCCACCCAGACCGGCGGCGTGAAGGCGGTCAGCAGATCCAGCTCGGCCGGGTCGAACGGATCCTGCGGCGTGATCCAGGGCGCGAGCGCCGCGGCGACGAGGACGATCCCCACCGTCGCCCCGGCGGCGACGGTCGTCGGCGAGCGGCCGCGAAGTCCGGTGCGGGTCGAGGCCAATGTCTACCGCCGCCCGACTCGAAGTCTGGGATCGACCAGATAATACAGGACGTCGACCGCGAGATTGATGATCACGAAGAAAAGCGCGATCAACACCAGATAACTCGCCATCACCGGAACATCGGCGAACTGGATCGCCTGCAGGAACAACAGTCCCATGCCCGGCCACTGAAACACCGTTTCGGTGATGATCGCGAAGGCGATGATCGAACCGAGCTGCAAGCCGGCAATGGTGATGACGGGCACGAGCGTGTTCTTCAACGCGTGGCCGAAATGGACTGCGCGGTCGGCCAGGCCGCGCGCCCGCGCGAATCTGATGTAGTCGGTGCGAAGCACGTCCAGCATCTCCGAGCGCACGAGACGCATGATCAGCGTCAGTTGGAACATGCCGAGAGTGAAGGCCGGCATCAGAATCGACGCCCAGCCGCTTCCCGTCAGAAGACCGGTGCTCCACCAGCCGACGGCGACGACTTCGCCGCGACCGAAGGTCGGAAGGATGCCGAGCCACACCCCGAATACGAGGATGAGCAGAATCCCGATGAAGAAGGTGGGCAGGGAAACCCCGATCAGCGAAATCGCCAGAAACGCCCTGGTGAGCATGCGGTTCGGGTAAAGGGCCGCGTACACTCCCATCGGTATGCCGACGAGCAGCGCGTAAAGCGCGGCGACCATGCTGAGTTCGAGAGTCGCCGGCAGGCGTTCGGCGATCAGCGCGGCGACCGGACGATCGATCGCGTAGGAGATTCCGAACCGGCCCTGCGCGATGTCGCCGACGTAGCGCGCGAACTGGATCGGGACCGGATCGTCGAGTCCGAGCCTGTCTCGAAGTTCCGCCCGCTCCTGAAGGGACGTTTCCTGCCCGACCATCTGGGCGACGGGATCGCCCACGTACCGAAACAGCGTGAAACCGATCAGCGCGACCGCCAGCATGACGACGATCGACTGCAGCAGCCGGCGCGCTACAAGCGCGATCACGGGAGCCCGTTCTCCGACGACGGGAATTCGAAAGGAAGGGAAAACGCGCCGCGGCGGCGCGTTATTCCATGACCACGTGACGCCATGCGAACTGGTTGTCCGCCCGTTGGGCCAGCTTGACGTTGCTGCGGACGCCCCACGCGAGCGCTTGCTGGTGCAGCGGGATATAGGCGAGCTCTTCGATCGTCGTCGACCACGCCTTTCGGACGAGCGCCTCCCGCTCCGACCTGTCGGTCTCGGACAGGATTCGGGAGGTCAGCCTGTCGACTCCGGGGTTGCAGTAGCCGCCCAGGTTGAACTTGCCGTTCGCGACTCCGTCTCGCGCGCCCTGGGGCCAGATCGGCCCGCCGTCGGACGCGCGTGGGCACCCGAGGAGATTGAACAGCGGATTCCACGAATCGAAGCTGCCGGGCGTCCAACCCAGCAGATAGAAGCTGGTGTCCAGCCGCGGCGCCAGAATCTTCGCGAAATACTTCGCCTTGGGCTGAGCGTTGAGCTTGACCGTCACGCCGACTCTGGCGAGCATCGACACGATGGCTTGGCAGATCGCCTCGTCGTTGACGTATCGATCGTTCGGGCAATCCAGGCCGACTTCGAAACCCTCGCCGTAGCCGGCGTCCGCCAGCAACCCGCGGGCCTTTTCGGGATCGTAGGCGAGGCGCCGGAAGCCGTCGTCGAAGCCGTTGATCCCGGGGCCGATCATCATGGCCGACGGCCTCGAAAGCCCGCGCATGACCTTTTTGCGGATCGCGTCCACGTCGATGGCGCGATAGAAGGCCTCCCGCACCCGCCGGTCCTTGAACGGATTCCTGCCTTTCACGTCGGAATAGAGCAGTTCGCCGCGGAACTGGTCCATGCCGAGAAAGATGGTGCGAAGCTCGGGCCCCGCCAACACCCGGGTGCCGGCGCCGTCGTCGACGCGCTTCGTGTCCTGCACGGGGATCGGATAAGCCATGTCGACCTGTCCGGACAGCAGCGCCGCCACCCGGGTGGCGTCCGAGGCGATCGGCGTGAACGTCACCCGCGAGAGATTGTGGGTCGGGGCGTCCCACCAAGCGGGGTTGGGTTCGGCGACCGTTCTGACCCCGGCTTCGCGCTCGACAAGCCGGAACGGACCCGTGCCGTTCGCGTGGCGCGTCGTGTGCTTTTCCTGATCGCCCGTAACCGCCTCGGGCGTTTCGGCGCCATGCTTTTCCGACCACGCCCTGGACATGACGTACCAGGAATCCCATTCGACGTGCAGGATCGGATTGGGTTTCTCGGTGACGAAATCCACCGTGTAATCGTCCACCGCGACGACGTCGACGACGCCGGCAAGCCGGGTCCGCAGGTCCGAGCCTTGCGCCCGCACGCGCGCGGCGGAAAACAACACGTCGTCGGCCGTGAACGCTTCGCCGCCATGGAACCTTACGCCCCGGCGCAGATGGAACCGCCATCTGTTCGGCTCGACGATCTCCCACCTTTCGGCGAGCGCCGGCTCGATCGAGAGATCGGGCGCCCGGCGCACCAGTCCTTCGTATACGTTGCCGAGAAAACCCAGCGTGAACGTCTCGTTCAGCGTGTAGGGATCCATCGAGTCGGCGTCGCCCTGATAACCGAAACGAAGTTCCCTGGCATCCGCCGGCATGAAGGCGGCGGCCAGTCCGAGCGCCGCCAAAATGACCCTGATCCGCACCGCGTTCCCTCCTGTCTGCGATCGTTCCCGACCCCGACGAAACCGCGAGTCAACGGTTTGCGATTTCGCCGCCGAGACGCTATATATTCTCCGTAACGGCAAGTTTCGCAAGGGAGCAAGCATGTCCGACAAGCTGGGCATCGGGGCCGCCTTTCCGGGCGTAACCCTCAATCTCGTCGCCGGGGGAACGCTCGATCTTCCGGACGGTCTCGACAGCAAATACAAGATTGTCCTGTTCTACAGGGGCCATTGGTGACCTTACTGCCGCCGGCAGTTGGCCGGCTTCGCGAAACACAAGGAAGCCCTTGCCGGAATCGGCGCCTCGATCGTGGCCGCGAGCGTCGACCCCATCGACAAGGCGAAGGAAATAGCGGACGGGTTGAACTTTCCCGTGGGCTACGGCGTCACTCGCGACGTCGCGGATGCGCTCGGCTCGTGGTGGGAAGACCGCCGTCAGATCATTCAGCCGTCCGAATTCGTTCTGGGCGCCGACAACAAGGTCGTGGTTTCCAGCTATGCGGACGGTCCCCTGGGCCGGATCGACGCCGAGGACGTGGTCAAGCTGATCAACTTCTACGAGTCGCGCTGACCGCGCGCGCCATGCGGCGGAAGCGGCACCCGCTTCCGCCGCATGGCGCCGGCCGTTGGCTCCGGAAGCCGAGCCCACGGCGCTTCGTCGGCGCGAAGTCGGTCGGCCTGAACCGCCCGCCGGGCGATTCCGCGCCGGCGAAACCGACTCCGCAGGTTTCGTCTCGCGGGGACAAGCCGCCTGCGGCGTCGCCGGTCAGAAAGCCCGCGCGCCCGAGACTTCCCCGCCCGCCGTTTCCAAAAACCACTCGCAGGCCGTTCGCACCTCCATGCCCGCGGGAACCTCGGCAGGCAGACCGTCCCGCAAGAGAGTCAGCAACAGCCTGCGCGCGTCCGGAAACATCTCGCCTCCGGCCGCGAGCGCCCGGTATTCGCGAGCGGCGGTCGCCGGATCCGAGAGGTCCGCGCACACTTGCAGGAGTTCCATGCCGCCGTCCGGGCCGCGGGCGAGAAAATCGACCTCGTAGCCTTCCGCGGTCCGCAGATACGTAACGTCGAATCCGCGGCGTTCCAGTTCGACAAGAACAGCCGTTTCCAGCGCATGTCCGGCGGTCGCTCGTCCGCTGCGATCGAATACCGGAATCAGCCCCGGATCCACGGGGTACGCCTTGCGCGGATTGACCATGCGCTGACGCTCCGAACTCGCCTCCATCCACACGATACGCACGAGGAAACAATCTTCGAGATGGGAAAGGAGTCGATGAAGCGTGTCCTTCGCGACCGCAAGCCCCTGCGACCTTATCGCGGCGAGGAACTTCTCGACGCTGAACGGGGCGCCTGCGTTTCCTAGCAAATGCCGGACCAGCCAACGCAGTCCGACTATGTTGCGAACGCCGTATCGCTCCATCACGTCGCGCAGCATCGCGGCATCGACATAGCCGCGCAGGAGTTGGCGCCTGGCCGCCGCGGCGAGATCTTGCGCTTCGGGGAAGCCTCCGGCTTCCAGCCAGTCGAGCAACGCGCGCTCCATCCGGGCGGACTCGGAGCCGGCGAGAAAGCCGGCGGTCGCGGGCTCCGCGGACCGGAAACGGAGAGCTTCCTCGAAACTGAACGGATGCATCAATATCCGCCAGGCTCGGCCACGAAGCGCGGTGGCGATTTCGCCGGACAACGACGCGGCCGACGATCCGGCGACGAACACTTCGGTTCGTTCGGAATCGAGAAGCCGTCTGACGAACCGTTCCCACCCAGGAACGACCCGGATCTCGTCGAAAAACCAGGCGACGGTCCGGGCGACGGGGAACCTGCGCTGGTATTCGTTGACAAGCAATTCGAGGTGAACGGCCTCCAGACCGGCGAGGCGCTCGTCCTCGAAGGAAACGAAAGGCAGCAGATCCCTGGAAACGCCTCGCCTGATCCGCTCGTCCCGCAGCTGATGCAGGAAGGTGGTCTTTCCGGCTCGCCGCGCGCCGACGACCGTCGTCGCCTTGCCGGGAAATTCCGCTGGGCCGAAAACGCGGCGAGCGGTATAGGTCGGCAACGGCGCCTGCACGGATTCGGCGAGTTGTTCGGCGAAAACGCGCCGCAGAAAAGGAGGAGACATCTCCATTTGAAATCATCCCTGCGAAAACGGGAATTTTATCGAATTTCTCCTTATGAAAAGGAGAAATTTCGTTTGAATTATCCTTCCTGCAAGGACAATATCGGCGGCACATTCTTCTTTCGACGAAGAAAGTGCGCGCTCCGGGACACCAATCCTTCGCGCGATGCTGACATCGGGTCCGCCATGCCTGTATGCTGGACCTGCGGCGCGGCTCTCCAGCGGGCGGAGCTCCCGCCGACGCCAAGACTCAGGAGAAGACGAGATGAAGATGCCGCAGTTCGGGCCGGAGGCGCCGCGGCCCAGATCGACCGGCGGATTGCAGCTCAGCGTCGGGCTGACGCCGAACCTGAGGACGCGGCCGGTCCTCGACGGATTGATCGCCGCCGACGGAATCGACATGACTCCCCTGGAACTGCACCCTTCCGAACTCTTCTGGCGGCAGCTCAAATTCTCCGAGTTCGACGTTTCGGAAATGTCCGTCTCGTCGCTGTTGATGGCCGTCGCCCGCGGCGACGACCGCTTCGTCGGCCTGCCCGTCTTCACCACCCGCTACTTCTTCCAGACCTGGATCCTGGTCCGCAGGGCGTCGGGGATCGAAAAACCGGAAGATCTCAAGGGGAAGCGGGTCGGCGTGCCCGAATACCAGCAGACGGCCGCGCTGTGGTCGCGAGGCGTCCTGCAGCACGAGTTCGGCGTCGCGCCGCAGGACATGGAGTTCTGGATGGAGCGCACGCCCGATCTCAGCCACGGCGGATCGACCGGATTCGCGCCGCCGCCCGGGGTGACCGTCCACCGCATCCCGCCCGAGAGCAACATCGGCGAGATGCTGCTGTCGGCGGAACTCGACGCGACGCTGCTCTACATCCCCGGCGGCACCGCCGTCGACCGGAGCGTCGCCGACCTCCACAACCATCCCGACTTCGCGCCGCTGTTCCCGGACGCCTGCGCGGAAGGCAGGCGCTATTACGGGAAAACCGGCCTGTACCCCATCAATCACGGCATGGTCGTCCGCCGCGAAATCGCGGAACGGCATCCCTGGGTCGCGCTGAACCTCCTCAAGGCGTTCGAGGAGGCGGCGGCGCTGGCGGACCGGCAACGCATGGAGCACGTCCGGTACCACCTCGACGCGGGCCTGCTGCCGCCGGACGCCGAGGCGGCGCTCGCCGCGCCCCTCGTTCGCCACGGCGTCGCCGCCAACCGCAAGGAACTGGAAACCATCGCGGCCTATTCGCGCGAGCAGGGATTGACGCCGCGCAGGCTCGGACTCGAGGAAGTCTTCGCCGCAAGCACGCTCGACGCGTAGCCGGCCGGCTCAGCCGATCCCCATCTCCTTCGCCTTCCGCGAAACCAGCGCGAGGACCGCCTCGGACACCGGCATCGGCGCGCCGACCGCGCGCCCGAATTCCACGACCGACGCGACGATGGACTTGATTTCCGGCGGACGGCGCTTCTCGAAGTCCTGGAGCATCGAGGTCCTGAATTCGCCGAGCGACACGCCGAGGTCCGTGCGTTCCTCGGCCGTCATCCCCGATTCCAGTCCGACCGCGCGCCCGGCCGCCGCCGCCTCCTCGAACATGTCGACGCAGAGCCGCCGCAGCGCCGGGTCGGTTCCAATGGCGCGGGTGGTCGCGCCGGTCAGCGCCGAAATCGGCGCGAAGTTGAAGTTTCCCAGCAGCTTGAGCCAGATTTCCTGCCTGGCGCGCGGCGTGACGGTCGCGTCTATCGGCGTGGGCAGGAAGGCGTCGGCCAGCTTCGCGACCCGGCCGGCGGGAACGCCGCCCGCCGCGCCGAAGATCAGCCTTCTGTCGGCCAAATGCCGGATGACGCCGGGCTCGGGCACGTCCGCGCCCACGTGCACGACGCAGGCGATCAGCCGATCGATCGGGATGGCCGAAGAGATCGTTCCGTCGGGGTCCAGCCCGGACAGCGCAATCTCCGGACCGCCTTCGGGAAACCCGTCGAAGAACCACCACGGAAGGCCGTTCATCGCCGTCGCGACGACCGTATCGGCATCGAGCAAGGGCGCGATGCGCTCCGCGGCGCCGCCCAGGGCCGGTTCCTTGACGGCGATGACGACGTAATCCTGGACGCCCGCCTCGCCAGGGTCGTCGGTGCACAGGGGGTGAACGGTGAACCGTTCGCCGCCGGTCTCCACTGTGCAGCCGGCCGCCTTCAGCGCCTCGAGATGCGCGCCGCGCGCGATCAGGGCGACGTCGTGCCCCTCGCGCGCGAGTGCGCCGCCGATCAGGCCGCCGACCGATCCCGCGCCGTAGACGCAGATTCTCATCGGTCTTCGAAGGGGTTGGCGGTCCGATTTTCTATCCGGTCCGCGCCGACCGCCGGCGTCGGCGCGTAGTGGTCCGGCATCGGGCCGCCGCGCGCGACGCGCGCTTGCGCCTCCGCGGGCGTCTCCAGGACGTCGCGCGCCGCCAGCGCGGCCTTGCGGTCGACGACCATCGGTTCGGGCTGATCAGGCGGCGGCATCATGCTCGCATGGTAGTAGGCGATCTTCTGGCCTTCCTTGTCCACCTTCTTGCCGGGATCGATGTCGCGCCGGTTCGTCCCGCGCGCCTCGACGGTCGCGCCGTCGACGACCTCGTGGTCGAACCACCATTTCTTGACCGGATTGCGCATGCCGTTGCCCAGCTTGTCGTCGAGCCACGTCGCGACGGGGACGAGCATCGGCTTCAGGAACATGGCGTTGACGCCGAGCCAGCTCGCCATGCGCGGCAACAGCCCGCCGTCCATGTCCACCACCTTGTTCAACGGGCACGTCTTCATGCACCGGCCGCACGCGGCGCCTTTCGAGTTGGTGAGCCGGTAGCGGGTGCAGCGCTCGACGTCCGGCTTCCACATCTCGTAGCCGTTGAACATCACCTTGTCGCCGTGCGGTATCGCGTCGCACGGGCATTCGCGGTCGCATTTATGGCAATGGTCGCAAAAGTACTGAAGGCCGAAATCGATCGGCTTGTCGACCTCGAGCGGCATGTCGGTCGTCAGAACCACCGACTTGAAGCGCGGTCCCACGAACGGGTTGAGCACCAGTTCCCCGATCCGGCTGAGCTCGCCCAGCCCGGCCCAAAGCACCAGCGGGATGTGGAGGACGTCGCTGTCCGCATTGGTCTGGGACCGTGCCGGAAAGCCGAGGCTCCGCAGGACCTCGCCCATGACGCCCGCTATCTCCGCGCCGCGCAGATAGCCCCGCATCGACTGGGCGCCGGAAATCCAGTCGTCGCCGCTCGCGCCTTCCATCGTGTCGTAGCCCTGGTCGATGAGCATGACCACGGCGTAGCGGTGATACATCTCGATGGGCGTGCCGTCCTCCTTGTGCGAATTCCATGCGTAGCGGGGAATTTCGCAGATGCCCGTCAAGTCGGAGCCGAGAAAATAGGAAAGAGCCTTGACCGCTTTCGCGTTGGCGGCCGGATCGGCGTAGGCGCTCCCGTCGGCGTCGCGTGCGACTTCGCCGTCCTGGTGGGGCACCATGCTGCGGATGACTTTCAGTTGGCTCATGGACAGCGGATGCTTGAAGGCGAAGCGCCGCCGCTCGCGCTGCGACTTCTCGCCGAGATCGCCTTGCAGCGCGCGTTCGAAGAACGCGGCCCTCTTCGGCACGCGCGGCACCTCGTCGTCGATGATCAGCGTGGTCGGCCGGTCCACCCGCCTGACCTGCTCCATGGGATAGCGGCTGTCGTGGGATCTGCGCCTCGCGCGGCGCGCGCGCTCCCGTCCGGAGACCGCCCCGTTGATGCCCTTCCTGTAGGCTCTCCCCCGCGCCTTCGCCGCGGACGCCGCAAGCGGCGCGTCGCAGGCCATGGCGTAATCGGTCGAAAGCGCGGCCAGCGTGAATCCGTTCTCCACGTAGGGGTTGACGAGGCCGCCTTCCCGGACGCAAAGGCCGGCCAGAACGGCGAGCCGCTCGCGGTCGAGCGACCCGTCCCCCGCGATATGGATGCGGGCATCGAAACCCATCTGGCGGATGTGCCCGGCGACGCAAGCGGCGACTTCGAGCGCGCGCATCTCGCAGGCCGCGGCGACCCCTCCCTCCGTCCAGCCGCGGGCGAGATTGCCCCGGTCCGGCAGCCGCGGATGCTCGATCAGCAGCACGACCGCGTGGTCGTGTCCGTCGACCGGATCGCTTCCCTCGAGCCAGGCGTTCTCCGAAATCCGGCAAATCCCGACCTGGCTCGCGTCCATGAAGTACGCGCAGCCCTTGATGTCGACCGCGCGCCGATCGAGGTCCGAGGGCACGGGGGCCTGTTTTTCGACCGGCTCGCCGGCGATGAAGCCGGCGAACAGGTCGCGGTAGCGGGCGGTCGCGGCCGCGAGCGCGCCGTCCGTTCGGGGCGCGGCGGCCGGTTTCGCGCGCGGCCGCGCCGCTTCCGCGGCAATCAGCGAGTCGTCGCGCGGCAGGACCTCCAGCGGATAGGTGCCGAGATGAAACGGGCGGTTCTTCGATGCATGGTGGAAAAGCATGGCCCTACTCCGCCGCCAGCCGGGCGGCCATGCGCTCGGCGAAGTTGTTCTTCTTGAACGTCAGCCTCGGATGGATCTCCTGGATCTCCATGGAAACGTTGAACGGCCGGCGCTCGAACAGCTTCTCGACATGGCCGCAGACCGCGTCGTAGATGCGGTCTCCCGCCGCCTTCAGCGTCTCCTCCGCTCGTCCGTGCCCGACCCGCAGCACGACATGGACGAAACCGTTCTCCGGGCGGCCGTCCGCGATCCGGTAGCGGTCCCGCCTCACCCCGCGAACCCGGATTCCCTCGAGTTCGAACACGCCGGTACCGACGGCGACGTCCACGAGCCTTTCGAAAAGGCGGTCGAGGTCCATCTCCTCTTCGACGTTCGCCGAATACTCCACGAAGACATGCGGCATTTTCCTCCCTCCCTTCTCCCCGTCCCCGGTCCGGCCTATGATGCCGGAAAGCTGCCCGGAGAAACTGCGAAAATGAAGATAGTCTCATTCGAAAAGGACGGAAAGGCGTCGTTCGGCGCGATCAAGGACGGCGGCATCGTCGACCTGACAGGGAAGATCGAAGGCGCCGCCGCGTCCGAGGATCTGCTGGAGCCCGGCGCGCGGACGCGGGCGGAACGCATCGTAGAGGCGGCGGACGCCGATCTCCCGCTCGACGCCGCGACCCTGCTGATCCCGGTGGCGCGTCCGGAAAGGATCCTCTGCATCGGCGTCAACTACCGGGACCGCAACGAGGAATACAAGGACGGCTCCGCGCCGGCGGCGAATCCCAGCATGTTCTTCCGGACTCGCGAGTCGTTCGTCGGCCACGGCGCTCCGATCATTCGCCCGCCGGAATCCGAAAAATTCGACTACGAGGGCGAAATCGCGATCGTGATCGGCGAAGGCGGGCGCCGCATCCCGCGCGAAGCGGCGGAGCGCCACGTCGGCGCCCTGACCTGCCTGAACGAAGGAACGATCCGCGACTGGACCCGCCACGCCAAGTTCAACGTCACCCAGGGAAAGAACTTCGACCGCACCGGCGCGATCGGCCCGTGGATGGCGACAGCGGACGAGTTCGACGGCTTCGGCGACCTGCGGATCCGCACCCGCGTCAACGGCGAGGTCCGCCAGGACGACAACACGGCGCGCCTGATGTTCGATTTCTCCCGCCTGATCGCCTACGTCTCGACCTTCATGGCGCTGAAGCGCGGCGACATCATCTCGACCGGAACCCCGACAGGGGCGGGCGCGAGGTTCGATCCGCCGATCTGGCTCAGGCCAGGCGACGTGGTGGAGGTGGAAGCCTCGGGCATCGGCGTGCTGCGCAACGAAGTGGTCGACGAAAGAATCTGACGGCCCCGTCAAGCTTGAACTGCAAAACGCCGTCAGACGCGCAGCTTCCTATCTACGCCACTGTTTGGGAAGGGCTGCGCGAGGGCGAAGGGGTCGGGCGAAAGGAACGATCTGCCGTTAGACGCAGGCCGCGTCCCAGGCGCTTCCGGAGCGCGCTTCGCCAACCTGCATGCCGAAACCGCACGAAGAATCATGTCCGCTCGTTTGAAAAGGCCTACGCTTCGGTTTTCGGGCGGCAGCCCTCAACGGAAACGTCGCGGCCCTCCTTCCTGTTCAAAGCGGCGGTCGGAGACCAAGCGGCATGTCGTACAGGAAAGAAACATCCACCCGAGACGTACGCTTCACTTGAGGCACTTGGCAGGAAATGGGTGGGCAGTCTCGGACCGCGCGGCCTTTGACCGGAACGACGTTCGATTCTCGCATCCAGCCGCTCGACGGAACCGGCAAAACCCGGCGTAGCGCGGCCTCGCTCCGCCGCCGAGCGCGACCGCGCCGCAAGCTCCGGGGGGCAGGCGCGGCTCAGTGCAACCTGGCGACGCCCGTCGCGCGCGACAGCAACTCCTCGCCGTCGTCGCTATCGATCACGTGATCGCCGAGCACGGCGAGACGGTCGGGATCGTCGATCGCGGCCAGCAGCGCCTCGAGGCGCGTCGCCGTGCCCGCACCGAACTTCCGCGCCGCCAGACGCAACAAGATCGCCCGCTGTCGTTCCAGCCCTTGCTCCCTGCCTTCGGAGAGCCCCAGCTCCCTGCCTTCGGTCAGCCCCAGCTCCCTGCCTTCGGCCCGACTTTCGTCGACAGCCTGATCCATCCGTTTGGCCAACAACGATCCCATCTCTCCCAACTCCCCTGTCTCCTCGAACGACTTCAGCTTCTTCAGCGTCTCGCCGCTCACCTGCCCGCTGCCTTCCGCCGCCTGACGCACCAACGCCGCAAACAGGCCGCGAAGCTGCACGTCCACCTCCGGGTCGGTCGCCTCCTGCAACGCCGACAGCGCCGGCCGCAGATCCTCCCACCGGCCTTGCTCGACCAGCGCCTGCGCGTACAGCACGTTGTCCGGCATCGCATCCTCGACGCCCGCGAAGGTCAAGCAGAAAGTAGCGTTGCAGTTGGTACGGCTCAAGCTCCTCGTCGACCGGCCCGACCATCTCCCTCCCGCGGCGCCGACCACCGCGCCTCTCCGCTGTAGACCACCACCGGCACCACCGGCGGCAGCTTCTCGTCGGGCAACCGCTTCTCCTTCCGCAGCTCCGTGTATATTTGCGACGTGTACTTGACCATGCGCAGCGGCATGTCCTGGTCGACCGTCGACTGGAACTCCGTCAGGACGACGACGTAGAGTTCGCCGTCCCCCTCGCGGAAGTTCACGCGCCAGACCATGTCGCTGCGCTGCTGCCCCAGCCGGGCGTCCACGAACTCCGTCGGCATCGCCTGCAGGGTGTCGAAGTCGAGCCGGTCGGCCAGTTCTTCCGAAACGAGGCAGCGCAGCAGGTCGCGGCACACCCGGGGATGGCTGAACAGGGACTTGTACTTGGCGTCGTCGCTCATCGTTCCGTCTCCTCCCCGGTCCGCGGGCGCGCGTACCGACAGTCGATTTATAAGACGAACTTATAGGGTATTTATGAAATATTCAAGAGAGCCATTCGCGCTGCGCTTTTTTCCGGCCGCTGGCCGCTCGGCGCCCCGCTCCAGCCGCAAGGTGCGGCCCGAACCGGTCGTCGTTGCCGACGCCGCGCCCGATGACTGCACGTTTCTCGAGAAGCTTCGGCTCGACGAACGGGCGGTCGACTTTTTCATGCCACCTCAGCGAGGTTTCCGACCGCCGCGAGCGACTGGCGCGAAAAGTACCGCGCTGTCCTGCGTGACGACATCGACAGCATCCGCAAGGTCGGCGATCCGCTATCTCCACGACAAGACGACGACAGGCCCGGCGTAACGCAGCCTCGTCGCCCGAGGCGGTCCGCGCGGAAGGCCGGACGGAGCATGTGACGGACGCAGAAGCCCCAGGCACATCTACGAGAAAGATGGTTCCGGGAGAGGCCCTCCGAGGGCACGGTCCGCTTGGATTCCGCGAAATCCAGACGCTCGATCCCCGTTTATTATCGAGAGAAGGGGTGCTATGTATTCCTCACGCCCACTGCGAGGCAGGTCATGGCAACGGATTCAAGTTTGCACCTTGCGTACGCAGTCCGAGTGATGCGGAGTTCCGGGAATCGTTCAGAATGCCGTCGTGGGGTTGCAGGCGGCGGATGGACGGCAACAGAAGAGAGGCAGACAATGGCCTCGCCTCATGCGTTATGGCGATGGTGGGCCAAGATGCGTGGCGCAGCCCTGCACGTAGTCAGTCAGCGTAGAGTGTCCTTCCCGAAAGAAGCTCCTTTCGGGAATACCAATTCCCACGAGCGGACCTTTATGCCATGACCAGAACGCACGATGCTCGAGCCTCGAGCCGTTGCAAACTTTCTGATCAGATCGGGTATCGATGGAGCCAAGCCCCGCGATCCTCTGCAACTGATCAAGCTCACCTATTTGTGCCACGGATGGATGCTCGGGCTGTACCATCGTCCATTATCGGCGCAGCCCGTGGAAGCATGGCGGTATGGTCCGGTAATTCCGGACGTTTATCATGGATTGAAGCGCTACGGGAATAAACCTGTCAGCATCGTTCAGGATTTTCCAAGCAGCGATTTCGAAGAACTGGAGGCCGACTTGATCCAGCAAGTGTTCGACGCTTACCTGGACTTTACGGGCATTCAGTTGTCGCAGCTCACCCATGCCCGCGGCACTCCCTGGCATCAGATTTGGCATCGAACGGGCCGTAACTCCATCATTCCCAACGAGCTCATAGAACGGCATTTCGTTGAACTCGCGGCTTCGAGCGAATGAACGAGAATCAAAACAGGTTCCCGGAAAGCCGGGGCCGACAGCGTGTCCCGCGTCCGTCGGCCCCTTCTTCTCACGGGGAAGCGGAAAGTATTTCTCTTGCGGAATCCGAAAAACAAGAATTGGAGAAAAAGCGGAGCGAACACTATCGGGATCAGAGATCACGGAAAATTCTTGCGTGGGGTATGTGGATTCTAATGACAGTAATTTTTATCATTGGAGCAGTTTTTACCTTGGGATATCATCACCTGTTTCCAGAAAAATGGCACTGGCTCGGAAAGAATGAGTTGCAAGACATAAAAAAACTTCGTTCTGAGCGGCGCTGTCGTCGGTCCGGGAACGAATTATGTACGGCGATATCTCGAAGAGCGCTGATCGCAGCATGGAAAACTCCGGAACGGATGCGATGCTCCAAAATCTCGGCCTTTCGAAGGCGTAGAACTGAAAAGCGGCGGCCCGCAAGGCGGCGCCGCGAGACGAAGCCCGCCAACTACCGCCCCCAAACCTCTTCCGCGATCTCGACGACCAGGGCGAGCTTGCGCTTCTGGTCGTCTTCGGTGACGGCGTTGCCGTGCCAGGTGCTGGAAAAGCCGCATTGCGGACTGAGGCAGACGTTCTCCGGCTCGACGTAGGCGGACGCCTCCTCGATCCGGCGCTTCACGTCGTCCTTGCTTTCCAGTTCCGACGTCTTGGTCGTGATCAGGCCGAGCACCACGACCCGGCCGCCGGGCACGTGGCGGAGCGGTTCGAAGCCGCCGGCCCGGTCGCCGTCGAACTCCATGAACAGGCCGTCGACCTCGAGTCCGCCCAACACGGATTCGGCGACGGGCGCGTAGCCGCCCTCGGCGACCCAGCTCGACTTGTAGTTGCCGCGGCAGGTGTGAACGGCGACGGTCATGTCGGACGGCCGATCCCTTACGGCGTCGTTGATGAGCCGGGTATAGAGAACCGCCAGCCCGTCCGGGTCGTCGCCGCGCGCCCGCATGGCCTCGCGCATCCCCTCGTCGCATAGATAGGAGAGGCTCACGTCGTCGATCTGCAGGTAGCGGCAGCCGGCGTCGTAGAGCGCCCGCACCTCGGCGCGATAGGCTGCGGTCCAGTCGGCCCAGAATGCGTCCAGGTCGGGATAGGCCGTTCGGTCGATCGCCTCGTCGCCCGCCCGCAGATGCAGCATGGCCGGACCGGGGATCGTCTGCTTGCCGGTCCGCGAGGTCGCTCCGTCGAGAAAGGCGTACATGCCGGCGAAGATCCCGCCGCCATGGGACACCTTTCCGACCGCCTTGGCGAGCGGCGGTTGCTCGTCGTTGGAGAAGCTGCGCGACCTGTGGGCGTCCCACCGCTCGACGCCTTCGAAACCCCAGAGGAAATCGAGATGCCACCAGTCGCGGCGGAACTCGCCGTCGGTCACCGCTTCGAGGCCGATGCTTTCCTGCATGGAGACCGCGGCGCGGATGCAGTCGTCCTCCACCGCCTGCGCCTCTTCCCGGGAAGCCTTTCCTTCTCGCGCGCTGGCGCGGATTTCGGCGAGCCGAGCGGGGCGCAGCAGACTGCCGACATGGTCCGCGCGGAAAGGCGGACGGGTTCGTTTCGTCATGTCATCCAACTCCCATGATCGCGACGGTGCAGCCGACCGCGAAGATTGGTATCGGCGCGTAGAACCAGAGTTCCCCGAGAGCGCCCTCCGTCGCGCCCGCGACGGCGACGAAGGTGCGGATCTCGAATCCGCCCTGTCCGGCGTCGCGGTAGGTTTCCTCGTCGGTGTAGGCGAGCAGCCGGTCGCGCCTGTTGTTGACGAAATGATCGAGAAACTCTCGATCCCACGCCTCGTTGATCTTCCCCGAATCCGGCGTCGCCGGCCAGTGCGAGATGCCGCCGGTCCCGATCAAGGCGATCCGTTCCGACGCCGCGTCGCAAGCGGCGCGCAGAGCCTTGCCGAACGCCCAAGCGCGGCGAAGCGGCGTTAGCGGCGGTCCCTGGCAGTTGATGTTGACGGGTATGACGGGCAGATCGTAGCGCGGCGTGAGAAAGTGAAGCGGCACCATGATCCCGTGGTCGAACTTCCATTCTTCCGCGTAGGAGAGATCGATCTCGTTCATCACCTCCGCGATCAGCCGCCGGGAGAGGTCGGGGGCGCCGGGAATCTCGCGGCGTTCGATGCCGAGCCATTCTTCGTCTTCGATGGGCCCTTGGTATTTTTCGGCCATGCCGACGCAGAAGGCCGGCATGTTGTTCATGAAGAAGTTGGCGAAATGTTCGGCTGCGACGACCACGAGCGCTTCCGCCCGCGAGTCCTCGATGGCCTGCCGCATGCGGTCGAATTGCGCGTAGAACGCATTCCTGACGTCCGGGTCGGCGCGCGCGGCGCGGCCCGTGATACCCGGCGCATGGCTGCAGGCGCCTGCGAACACCAGCGGCATGAACGGGCTCCTCCCGGAACGAGCGCCGAAGCGCGTCGCGCAATAGTTAGCGCAAGCCGCGACCGGTCGCAAAGCAAGAAGCGCAAGCGTTCGCTACCGGGCCTGCGGAACCTTCTTCCGATGCCCAAGCTTGAGCGCCCTTGAACGGCAGCGCGTTTTCACCTCGCCGAAGCCCTGCGTTGCCGACCCGCCTCCAGTTGGCTGCGCGGGCTCCCGCGAATCGGGAACTGCAAGATCTCAAGCGGTATGGGGCGGCGTTCCCGGTCGTCGAGCAAATTTCGGTCGACCTGCGCGAGGGAAAGCAAAATGCTTGGTTCTGACCCAAGGCAGGGGAAAACACTTATCCTCAACGAGAAACCGCATGCTCGCCTCTCATGGTTACCGGTATGACGCACCGCGACGAAAGCCGTGGGAGGCTCGGACGTGCGCTCGAAACGACGACACGGACATGGATTTGCCGTTCGAGGCAACGGGGCAGTCGCCGAGGTCAGGCATTCAGGCTGCGGCCGCGCCTCGGACGAGAGCCACCGCCCGGCCGGTCGCTGTGCGCAGATTCTCGCTGTCCGCCGTTTTCGGGCAGCCGTCGGCTACATGCCCCAGATTTCGACGTTCGATTCCGAGCGATGGAAGATCTTCTCGCTCCAGGGCTTCTTCTCGTCGCGGTCGAAGATCACCAGGTGGCCCGTCTCCGCCGCGCAGCGGTCCATGTAGCCCGCAACCTGCTCCAGCCCCGCGGCGACCGTCGCCTCCAGGCTCCCGCGCAGCATCTTGCACTCGACCACGAACTTCTGCTCGCCGCCGCCCTTCGGCCAGACGATCAGCAGGTCGACGCGCCGCCGGCCCAGCCCGAACTCCCGTTCGATCCGCCCGCCGCCGTTGAGCACCCGTTGCAGAAACGCCTGCAGCAGAAGCTGAGGCCAGGCCTCCGGGTACGCGAAGCGGTTCTTCCAGTGCTCCGAGTTCTCGCGGAAGAACCTCTGGAACGCCGCCATCAGCTTCGCCGTGTCGAGGCCGCCGCCGGCACCGACGTACCAGACCGTATCCTGCCTGAGCGCCGCCTGCGCCTTCCAGGTCAGTTCGCGCGGAATCACCTCGGCGTAGACCGGATTGGCGATGCGGAGCGGTCCGTCCTTCGCGAGCAGGCCCAGATCCCGCGCGTATTCGATGTCCCGGTCGGCGACGGCGCTCTCGTCTCCGCCGGCGAGGATCGGCTCGATCACCTGCCGGACGCGCTCCTCCTCCAGCCTGTACGCCAACTGGTCCAGGTGAGTCGCCCGGCTCAGGATGAGCCGCTCCCGCGCGTCGGCGATGTCGCCGCCCGTCACGGCGCGCGAGCGGTCGCGCCCGGCCGCGCTCTCGAAGCAGGCTTCCTGCGCCAGCGCGTTCACCAGCCACGGCTGGCCCAAGGTCTGCTCCCACACCGTCTCCTGCGCCTCCGCCGTGAACGCCTGCCCCGTCTCGGCGGTATGCTGGCCGAGCAACGCCAGCGTTTCCTCCCGGCTGAAGTCCCCCAGACGCAGCGACTTCGCGACGATGTTGAAGGGACTGCCCGTCGAGTCCATGCGGTAGTCGCGCATGTCCCGCATCCCGCACAGCACCACGCTTTGCGGAAAGCCTCCCGGACGCTTGCGGTAACCCGCGCGCAACTGCCGGAGCACCGAGAGCAGCGATCCGCCCTGCAAGGCGTCGATCTCGTCGATCAGCAGCACGAGCGGCTTCGGCGACGCCCGGGACCAGCGCGCCAGCGCCTCCATCAATGCCCCGTCGGGGCCGGATTCCGCGAGAACGCCGGGCCAGGCTTCGGCCAGAAACGGATCGTCGAGCTCGTCCCGCGCCTCGTAAGCCAGGCTGGCGAGCACCGTCCGCATCGTTTCTTTCGCGCCGTTTTCCGAGGAGCCCGCCCCCTCGACGGTGGCGTACAGGCAATGGTAGCCCTGCCGGCTCAGCAGATCCTGCAGGGCGAGCAGAACGGACGTCTTGCCCGTCTGCCTCGGGGCGTGAAGCACGAAGTATTTCCGGTTCCGAACGAGCCTGAGCGCCTCGTCCATATCCAGACGTTCCAGCGCCGGGACGCAATAGTGCTCTTCGGGCCTGATCGGCCCCTCGGTATTGAAGAAGCGCATGGTCGGGCGGCTTTCGCTACGCTGCCGGGCGATCATAACCCGAAAAGCCGACGGATGGCAGGCGCGCTTGCGCGGCGCGCTCAGAGTCCGACCGCGGCGTCCGGATTTCCGCTGTCGAGCGCGTTCGTCCAGGCGAGGCAAAGTTCGCAGGAGCGAAAACTTCCGCAGGCGGCCGTCTCCTGCCGTTCAATGAAGGTCGAGCGGACGTAACGAACGTCGTCGCGTCACGCCGCAGAGATAAAACGGCGTCCGGCTTCGTGCGTAAGCTCGCATGACGGCGGACCTGGACCGGCAACGCGCGGCGCTCGAGGCCTACTGCGCGGCGAAAGGCCGGCAGTGCCTGCGCGATCCTGGTTCCGGCTATCGCAAGAAAGGCTTGCAGAAGGTCTTGGAGATGATCTTGCGCCGCCGAGCGGCTGATGTTGACGCGCAAGGACCGGCTGGTTCGGAGTTGGTTTTCGGCTTGCGCCAGTCGCAAGGCGTCGAGGTCGTAATCATCGACGCTGGAGAACAACCGGGCTTTGAAGAGGAATTGGCGAAAGTCGCCAAGGCTGGCTGCGCGAGGAGTTGCGCTTCGCAGGCCAGGTATCGACGGTCACGGTGTCGCGCCGCGCAGGTCGGCGGTTTGCTGCGGTAACGGTGAAGATTGTCCGCCTGCGAAACGCGGCGTCGCAACCGTGAGCGTGGATGTCGGCGTCGCGACGCTGGCTGCCTGTTCGGATGGCGTGAAAGAATCCGAAAGCACTGGCGTTGGCTGGCGCGGCTGCAACGGAAGAAGGCGCGGGCAGGAAAGGTTCGAAGCGCAACCGGCTTCTCAAGATGTGCGCATCGCGAAACTGCACAAGCGGTTTCGCGACATGCGGGCGAGAGCCGCCGACTAGCCGATTGCTGCATGCAAATTCTCGCTGTCCGCCGTTTTCGGGAAGCTGCCGGCTACATGCCCCAGATCTCGACGTTTGATTCCTCGCGGCGGAAAATCTTCTCGCCCCAGGGCTTCTTCTCGTCGCGGTCGAAGATCACCAGGTGGCCCGTCTCCGCCGCGCAGCGGTCCATGTAGCCCTTAACCTGCTCCAACCCCGCGGCGACCGTCGCCTCCAGGCTCCCGCGCAACATCTTGCACTCGACCACGAACTTCTGCTCGCCGCCGCCCTTCGGCCAGACGATCAGCAGGTCGACGCGCCCCCGGCCCAGCCCGAACTCCCGCTCGATCCGCCCGCCGCCGTTGAGCACCCGTTGCAGAAACGCCTGCAACAGAAGCTGAGGCCAGGCCTCCGGGTACGCGAAGCGGTTCTTCCAGTGCTCCGAGTTCTCGCGGAAGAACCTCTGGAACGCCGCCATCAGCTTCGCCGTGTCGAGGCCGCCGCCGGCGCCGACGTACCAGGCCGTATCCTGCCTGAGCGCCGCCTGCGCCTTCCAGGTCAGTTCGCGCGGAATCACCTCGGCATAGACCGGATTGGCGATGCGGAGCGGTCCGTCCTTCGCGAGCAGGCCCAGATCTCGCGCGTATTCAACGTCCCGGTCGGCGACGGCGCTCTCGTCTCCGCCGGCGAGGATCGGCTCGATCACCTGCCGGACGCGCTCCTCCTCCAGCCTGTACGCCAACTGGTCCAGGTGAGTCGCCCGGCTCAGGATGAGCCGCTCCCGCGCGTCGGCGATGTCGCCGCCCGTCACGGCGCGCGAGCGGTCGCGCCCGGCCGCGCTCTCGAAGCAGGCCTCCTGCGCCAGCGCGTTCACCAGCCACGGCTGGCCAAGGGTCTGCTCCCACACCGTCTCCTGCGCCTCCGCCGTGAACGCCTGCCCCGTCTCCGTGGTATGCTGGCCGAGCAGCGCCAGCGTTTCCTCCCGGCTGAAGTCGCCCAGACGCAGCGACTTCGCGACGATGTTGAAGGGACTGCCGGTCGAGTCCATGCGGTAGTCGCGCACGTCCCGCATCCCGCACAGCACCACGCTTTGCGGAAACGCCTCCGGACGCCCGGGGTATCCCGCGCGCAACTGCCGGAGCACCGAGAGCAGCGATCCGCCCTGCAATGCGTCGATCTCGTCGATCAGCAGCACGAGCGGTTTCGGCGACGCCCGCGACCAGCGCGCCAACGCCTCCATCAACGCCTGGTCGGGACCCGATCCGGCGAGAACGCCGGGCCAGACTTCGTCCAAGAACGGATCGTCGAGCCCGTCCCGCGCCGCGTATGCCAGCCTGGCGAGCACCGTCCGCATCGTTTTCTCCGCGCCTTTTTCCGAGGCGCCCGCCCCCTCGACGGTGGCGTACAGGCAATGGTAGCCCTGCCGGCTCAGCAGATCCTGCAGGGCGAGCAGAATGGACGTCTTGCCCGTCTGCCTCGGGGCATGAAGCACAAAATACTTTTCGTCCCGAACGAGCCTGAGCGCCTCGTCCAAATCCAGACGCTCCAGCGCCGGGACGCAATAGTGCTTTTCGGGCCTGACCGGGCCGGCCGTGTTGAAGAAGCGCATGGTCGAACGGCTTTCGCTACGCTGCCGGGCGATCATAACCCGAAAAGCCGACGGATGGCAGACGCGCCTGCGCGGCGCGCTCAGAGTTCGACCGCGGCGTCCGGATTTCCGGCGGCGAGCGCGTTCGTCCAGGCGAGGCAAAGTTCGCGGGAGCGAAAACTTCCGCAGGCGGCTGCCTCCTGCCGTTCAATGAAGGTCGAGCGGACGCAAGGGACGTCGTCGCGTCACGCCGCAGAGATAAAACGGCGTCCGGCTTCGCGCGAAGCGCCAGGCGGCGGTCCTCGTCCCCCTAACCGACGCGGGAAAACGGATATGGGTCGCGGGCGCTCAGGAGCCGCCCCTTCGAGCCTGGTCGCAGACGTTCTCCGGAACGTCGCAATACCGGTAGACCGAACCGTCGACGAACTCGATTTCGAGAAGCCCGGTTTCGCTATTGTCGCCGACGGAAGCGAGGTTCGACGAAGCGGCGGAGCGTTTCCACATGACGGCCTCCCGGGAATTTTCCGAAGAATCTTCGACGGGACAGCGCGGCCGACTCTCGCGCAACGCCCTTGAAATCCGTCCGTCTTTCACGGCGTCGAGAACGGCAATGGGGTTGCGAAAGAACGCCGACCGTCCCGAATCGCCTATTCTTCCGTCATGGCGTAAAGGCCGGCCCGCACGGGTCCGTGTTTCGCGACTCCGTCGCGCATGGCCCGGATGTACTCGTCCCATTCGAGTCCGACCTGCGCGGCGTAGTGCATCAGAAGTTGCCCGTTGACTCCCAGAACGTAGAGCAACCCGACATCCGGCTTCGTGATCGCCGCGATTTCCTCCTCCGACAGGTCGAAGTTCGCGAGCGCCGCGTCCCGGTCCGCGTCGAACCGGGCGCGAAGCTCGGGATCGCGGTTGAGCAGGTACAAAAGTTTCTGGACGTAGTAGAGGCTCACGGCCTGCGCTCCTTCGCCCGAATCGCGTCCGGAACGACAGCGAAGCCGCGAAGAGACGGGCGCGAGCCTCGGCTCACCGGCAGACGGTCTTCCGGAGAACGGCGCGATAACGCTCGATCAGGGCGGCGTATCGTCCGCTGGCGCAAAGATCGGCCAGTCCGCGGTCGAACGCATCGCGCTCCGCCGCCTCCCTGAAGCCGACCTTGAAGGCGGTCGACGGGGGAAAGATCGGATGCAGAGCCGCTTCGTCCATCGAACGGTTCGTCTTCCCGCTGTAGTACGCGAAGATATTGCGGTCGATCACCGCGACCGCTCCCTTGCGCGACCAGAAGGCGTTCACCTGGTTCGTCTGGTCGACGAACTCCTCGAGATTCCCGCGCCCCGCGCCGCCGGGCCGGAAAAGCGCCTCGAAGGAGGCGCCCAGTTCCCGCCAGGCGCCCTGCCACGTGAGAACGGGCTTGCCGACGAGATCGCCGACCTCGCGGAGGACGAGGCCGTCCGACTTTCTGGTGAACGCTGCGTTTTCCAGGGCGATGAAGTCCTTCGAGTAGAAGACTTCCTTCAAGCGCGACCTGACGAGCGCCGCCGCGTCGGCCTTGCCGTTTCCGATCGTGGTTTCGATTTCCATGTGGGGCACCTGCACGAACCGCAGGGCGCGGTCGGGCATGGAGCCGCGCAGGATCGCAACGACGAGGCCGTCGCCGGCTCCCCCGGTCACGTAGGGCGGGATGTCCGGGGAGATCGCGACCGTCAGCGCCTGCTTGCCGGACGCGTGCGCCGTCCCCGCGAGCGCGCATATCAGCAAGACGAAAAAAGACCGCATTTCTGAGCCTCCCATGTCGAAAGCGTCGCTTGCCGGCCCGAAGCCGAACTCTCCGACTCTAGCGAGGGAGGATTCACGCGTCCAGCGGAGCGCCGAAAGAACGACGTCCATGCCGCCGCCTCGGGCGCCCGGAACCGGCGGCTCCACGAGTTACGCCGGGGCGGAACGGCCCGACGGAACGCCCGCGGCCCGACGCGGCGGCCGCGAGGCGCGCCGGACGATCCCGCCTCTTTCTGCCCGGTATCGCGGCATCTATAGTGCGGCCGTGGTTTCGCAAACCGGGAGATGGATCCATGATGCCGGAATTCGCGCCGCTCAGCTCCGTGGTGGGCGCGTCCGTCGCCGGAATCGATCTGCGCCGTCCGATCGGCGACGCGGCCGCCCGAGCGCTCCGCGACGCCTTCGCGCGGCACTCCGTTCTTTGCGTGCGCGGCCAGCGCCTTTCCGCGACCGAACATGCGCGCTTCGTGGACGCGTTCGGTCCCGTCGACACCGGTTACCGGGTGCGCTCAGGACACGGCGGCGACGAAATCAGGAAACGCGGCGTGATGCTGGTGAGCAATATCCGCAAGAACGGCGTGCCCGTCGGCTCCCTGCCCGACGGCGAAATGCAGTTTCACTCCGACGGAGCGCACCGCGACGTTCCCTACGCCGCAACCTCGCTTCACGCCATCAGGATACCTTCGCGAGGCGGCGATACGCTGTTCGCGAACCTCGCCGCCGCATGGGACGCGCTCGAGGACGGCATGAAGGCTCGCCTCGAAGGGCTGCGCGCCCGGCACGTCTACGGCTACGACGACACTTTCCGCGACGAAGCCGCCGACGAGAACGACGCCAACAGTTCGTCGGCGACTCACGAGCTTGTCAGAGTTCATCCGGTCACCGGCCGCAGGTCGCTGTATCTGAGCCGGCTGATGACGCGCTACGTCGTCGGAATGGACCGCCGGGAAAGCGACGCGCTGCTCGACCGGCTTTTCGATCACGCGGAAGACCCGCGCTTCGTATACGCCCACAAATGGGCGGTCGGCGACGTGCTGATCTGGGACAATCGCTGCCTCAACCATGCGAGAACGGACTTCCCCGCGGATGAAGACCGGCTCTTGCGGCGCTATACGATCTCCGGATTCTGACAGGCCGGACGTCCGCGCGCCGGCAACCGACAGGGAGACACGACGTGGCCAACAAGGACCTCCGCGACTTCATCGCCGAAATCGACGGGATCGGCGAACTCAAGCGCATTTCGGGCGCCGAAACCGGGGAGGACATCGGCGGAATCGTCGACATCTACATGCGCGACCTCGGCAATCCGGCCCTGCTGTTCGACGACGTGCCGGGATACCCGAAGGGGCGCCGGGTGCTCGCGAACATCATCATGTCGCGCCCGCGCTGCGCCATCGCTCTGGGCTTGCCGCCGGACGCCTCGGAGACCGATCTCGTGAACTGGTGGCGCCATTATCTCGGCGACGCGCCGAACCATCCTCCGACGGAAGTCAACGGCGGCCCCCTGGTCGAAAACGTCGCCGAAGGGGAAGCGGTCGACATCGGCTCCCTGCCCGCCCCCAAATGGCACGAACGCGACGGCGGAAACTACATCGGCACCGGATGCATGGTCGTCATGCGCGACCCCGACACGGGCTGGGTCAATTACGGCGCCTACCGGGTCCAGTCCCACGAGCCGCGCCTCGCCACCGTGATGATGTCGCCGGGCAAGCACGGCCGCCTCATCATGGAGAAGCATCATGCGCGCGGCGAAAACTGCCCGGTCGCGGTCGTCGCCGGCGTTCACCCCGTGATGTACATGATCGCGGGCTTCGAAGTGCCGTACGGCAAGAACGAGTTCGACGTGGTGGGCGGAATCTTCGGCGAGCCCGTCGAGGTCATCAACATGCCGAAAACCGGCCTGCCCGTCCCGGCCGCCGCCGAAATCGCGTTCGAGGGGTTCATCGCGCCCGGCGACAAGGCGATGGAAGGACCGCTCGGCGAATGGACCGGCTACTACGCCGGCGGACAGCGCCCGGAACCTGCGATCCGCATAGAAACCCTGATGCACCGGGACGATCCCGTGATCACGGGCGCCATTCCCGGCATGCCGCCCAACGACAACACTTACTACATGGGCGCGTACCGGGCGGCGGCCGTCTGGAACCAGCTCGAAGCGGCCGGCGTGCCCGAGATAAAGGGAGTTTACGCGCACGAGGCGGGAGGCAGCCGCATGTGGCTGACCGTCGCCGTCAAGCAGATGTACGGCGGCCACGCGAAACAGGCCGGACTCGTCGCTTCGCAGTGCCACGGCGGCGCTTACGCGAACCGGTGGACCGTCGTCGTCGACGACGACATCGACCCTGCGAACATGAACGAGGTTGTCTGGGCGATGTGCACGCGCTTCGACCCGCGGGACGACGTCGACGTCATCAACGGCTGCTGGAGCACCCACCTCGACCCGATGTGCTACGACGACGAGACCGACCGGCGCAATTCGCGCATGGTGATCGACGCCTGCAGACCGTTCAGGCGGCGGGACGCGTTTCCGGCCGTCGCGCGTTCGTCGAAAGAGCTCGACGAACGCATCCGCGCAAGATACGCCGACCATCTGCCGCCGAAATACCGTTGACCGGCGGCCGGGGGAATTCGCCGCTCGGCGCGGCGCTCCGCAGCCCCTATCTCCTGCTGGCCTTCGCCATTCTCTGCTGGAGCGGCAATTTCGCCGTCGGACGCTGGGCCAACGTCGACGCGCCGCCGGTCGCACTGTCCTTCTGGCGCCATCTCGCCGCCGCCGCCCTCGTCGCGCCGTTCGCGCCGCTGCGCGAGGACTGGCCCGCCCTCCGCCGCAACCTGCCCGCGCTCGCCGCGCTGTCCGCGCTGTTCGTCGCCGGCAACACGCTCGTGTATTTTTCGATCCTGCGCACGACCGTCATCAACGCCGCGGTCATTAACGCGGGCGTTCCGGTGGCGGCGGTTTTCTTTTCGTGGATGCTCCTCCGCGAACTGGCCGACCACCGTCAGGCCGCCGGCATCGCGGCCTGCTTCGCCGGCGTCGCCGTCGTGGTGACTCGCGGGCGCCCCGGGATACTGCTGGGGCTCGAGTTCGGATGGGGCGATCTCTACATGCTCGGCGCGGTCTTGTGCTGGGCTCTGTACATGGCGCTGCTCAAGCGCGCGACGCCCGGCGTGTCGCCGTGGACCCTGCTGGTCGCGCTGGCGGCCGGAGGCGCGATCTGGCTGGTCCCGGCGCTTGCCGTCGAGCGCGGTCTCGGCGAAACGATGACGTGGACTCCCCTCGCCTTCGGCAGCCTCGCTTACGTCGCGTTGTTCAGCACCGTCGCCGCCTGGGCCTGCTGGAACTACGGCACGCTCCGGATCGGCCCCAACCGCGCGTCCTCCTTCATGTGTCTGCACCCGGTCTTCGGCGCCGTTCTCGGCATCGCTTTCTTCGACGAATTCCTGCGCCCCTATCACGGCGTCGGGACGGCGCTCGTGCTGGCCGGCGTCATAATGGTGTCGCGCCCGCGCGCCTGAACCGCGACTACGCCTCCCACAGCCCGGCGAAACGGGTCGCCACCACCTCCTCGAAACCAGGATCCCCCCGAAGAAGGCCCATATCCCGAGAAAACGACTTCATGCCTTCGACGAACGCCTCCGTGATCGCCGGATCGTAGAACGGCAGATCGCGCTCGACCACGCCTGCGATCAGCGCCGCTTCCTCCTCCGGGAATATCCGGCGCCCGACCTCGGTCGCGAGCCCGACGTCCTCCTTCAACGCCTTCTGCGCCCGGACGACCGCGCGCACAGCGCTCGCGACGGTCTCGGGTTCGCGCTCGATCATTTCTTCCGTCGCGGCGAGCGCCGGCTGGGTGTACTGGAACGAGGAAGCCGGACCGAGTCCTCGCCGCGGATCGAGCACGACCGTTCCCGCGCCCCGCTTGACGGCGAGTTCGGCCCCCATGCCGTTCGCCCAGAACGCGTCGATTCGCCTGTCTTCCAGCGCCCTCGCGGCGGTCACGCCAAACGACACGCCCGGCGCGACGGCGCCCGGAACGGGCGCGATCCGGACGTCATTTTCGGGATCGAGACCGGTTTCCGAAAGCAGGCGCTTGAGGCCGAGATCGACCCATGGGGCGGCTCCGATGACGAGGCCCTTGAGCGCGCCGGCGTCGCCCGGCGCCACTTCGAGGTCAGCGCGGGCCACCAGCAGCCAGTACATGCCCTGGGACAGGGCGCAAACGAGGCGCGCGCCGTTCCATTCGGGAAACGCCGACTGGGTCGCATGCGCGGAGCCGGCCACGAAATCCACGCGCCCCTCCCTCAGCGCCTCGTTCGCGGCGTCGACCGGGAAAATGAGTTCCCACGCCATGTCGAGTCCCTCGCGTTCGAAGAAGCCGAGCTCGACGGCGGCGGGAGCCGGAAAATAGGAATTGGAGATCAGATCGGGGACCGCGATTTTCATGAACGCCTCCAGCGGGGGACACGGGCGCGCGCTTTCGAGCGGCTGCCGCGAACAACGGCTTAATACCACGGCAATTCCGTGCGCGCGCAGCGGCTGGCGCGAAGCGGCCGCTCTCGTTCCCTGCCGCGGGCCTTCCCGGCGCCGGTTTCCGGGTTCGGCCGCGAGACCGGTTTTTCGGACTCGCCGGCGAGAGCGACGCGCTGCGCCTGAAACGGGCGCACGAGACGCGGCCCGCCGCTTCGCCGGAGTTCCACGCTATCGGCGAACGCCCGAGCCCGGACGACCGTCTTCGCCGGCCTCGGCGCGCACCGGCTCCGGTCGCGAAGCGAGGCTCGGGAATCGGCGGTTTATGTCTCAAGCGGTCGCACGCGCGCAGGCCTTCATCGTTCGACCTCCGACCGAGCGGCTTCGAGCTCCTCGCCCAGGCGAAGCCAGACTTCCTCGGCTTCCTTCAAGTCCCGAACGACCCGCCCGAGATCCTTCTGCAGCGCGACCACTCTTTCGCCGTCCCCCTCGTAAGTCTCGGGCTGCGTCATCAGGGCTTCGATCCGCTCCTTTCCGGCCGCGAGTTCTTCGACTTTCCGCTCGGCTTGCTCGAACCGCTTGCGCAGGGGCGCCAGAGCCTCGCGGCGCGCCGCGGCGGCGCGGCGGAGCCCGCGTCCGCCGGCCGGCTTTTCGCGCTCCGCCGTTCCGCGTTCCCGAGAATCCCTGCGCTCCAGAAGAAAGGTCCGGTAGTCCTCCATATCGCCTTCGAACGGCGCGACGGAGCCGTCCGCGACGATCCACAACCGGTCGGCGACGAGTCCGGCGACATGCGGATCGTGGCTGACGAGGACGACGGCGCCCGCAAAGGCGTTGACGGCATGTATCAACGCGCGGCGCGACTCGGCGTCGAGATGGTTGGTCGGCTCGTCCAGAAGCAGGAGATGCGGGTTGTGAGCCGTCATCAGGGCGAACAACAAACGCGCCTTTTCTCCGCCCGAGAGGTCCGCGACGGCGGTTTCCGAGCGCTCCTGCGAAAAGCCGAAACGCGCCAGCCTGCTCCTGATCCGTTCCGGCGCGTCGCCGCGCCGCCTGCGGGCCAGCTCGATCGACGGCGTCGCATCGAGGTCGAGTTCGTCCGCCTGATGCTGCGCGAAATACCCCGTCCGCAGCCCGGGCGACGCGGTCACGGTTCCCTCCTCCGGCTCCAGCCTGCCGGCAAGCAGGCGGATCAACGTCGACTTGCCGTTGCCGTTGGCTCCCAGCAACGCGATCCGGTCGTCGCCGTCGAGACGAAAGGAAAGCCGCCGGAGCACCGGCCGTCCGCCGTAGCCGACGGAAACGCCGCGCGCCGCGAACAGGGGCGGAGCCAGCGGCCCGGGATCGGGAAAGTCGATTCCGACCGGCGCGTCTTCCCGGCGCTCCGGCGCCGGCTCCATGCGCTCCAGCATCTTGAGCCGGGACTGCGCCTGACGCGCCTTGGTGGCCTTGTAGCGGAACCGGTCCACGAACTTGCGGATTCGCGCCCGCTCGGCTTCGAGATTCGCCCGAAGCCGTCCCTCCTGCTCCAGGCGCAGCCGGCGCGTCCGCTCGAACCGGTCGTAGTCGCCCTTGTAGAGAATCAGCTTGCCCTGATCGAGATGAACGATCTCCCGAGCCACCCCGTTTAACAGGTCGCGGTCGTGGCTGACGACGACGACGGTCCCGCGGTAGGCTCTCAGATAGTCCTCCAGCCACATGGCCGACTCGAGATCCAGATGGTTGGTCGGCTCGTCCAGCAACAGCAGATCGGGTTCGGCGAACAGGAGCGACGCAAGCATCACGCGCATTCGCCATCCGCCCGAAAACTCGTCGAGCGGCCGCCGCTGGGCGTCGCGACCGAAGCCGAGGCCGGCCAGTATTCGCGCGGCGCGCGCAGGCGCGCTGTGCGCTTCCCGAGCGCGCAGGCGCTCGTGGATCTCCGCGACGCGCGCCGGATCCGCCGCCCGCTCGGCTTCGCGCTCAAGGGCTTCGAGTTCGCGATCGGCGGCCAGCACCGTTCGAAGCGGGCTCAGCGGACCGGAGGGCGCTTCCTGCCGCGTCATTCCGATCCGCCAGCGCGGCGGAACGTCGACAACGCCGTCGTCGGGTTCGATAACGCCCGCGATCAACCGGAGCAGGGTCGTCTTGCCGGCGCCGTTGCGCCCGACGAGACCCACGCTGCGGCCGGCATGGACGGTCGCGGCGGCGCGGTCGAACAGGACGCGTTTTCCGAACCGGAACGTGAGGTTTTCGATGCGAAGCATGACTGGCTTTCTACGCGCGGCCGCGCCGAAAAGGCGACTCCCGACCGGGCGGGACCGGACGAACGGCGCCGCGCCCGCCGAAGCGCGGATGCCGGCGCGAACGCGTCAAGGGAAGGACCGGGACGGTCACATATTCGGGTAATTCGGCCCGCCGCCCCCCTCCGGCGTAACCCAAACGATGTTCTGGCCGGGGTCCTTGATGTCGCAGGTCTTGCAGTGAACGCAGTTCTGCGCGTTGATCTGCAGGCGCGGCGCGCCGCCATCTTCGACGATCTCGTAGACGCCGGCCGGACAGTAGCGCTGTTCGGGCGCGTCGTACTCGGCGAGATTGACCCGGATCGGGACATCCGGATCCTTCAGCGTAAGGTGAACGGGCTGATCCTCCTCGTGATTGGTTCCCGAAAGGTACACCGAGGAGAGCTTGTCGAACGACACGACGCCGTCCGGTTTGGGGTAACGGATGGGCCGGTGCCTGCTCTTGGGCTCGGTAGCGGCGTGATCGGTTCCGCGATGCCTGAGGGTCCAGGGCGCCTTCCCGCGAAGGATCTTCTGGTCGAGCCCGGCATGGAGCATGCCGATCGGCAAGCCCCATTTGAATCCGGGCCGCACGTTGCGGGCCCGGCGCAATTCGTCGTGCAGCCAGGACTCGCGGAACGCTTCCGGATACGCGTCCAGTTCCGCTCCGTCGCCGCGATGCGCGAATACCGCCTCGGCGGCCATCATGCCGGATTTCATGGCGGCATGGCTGCCCTTGATGCGCGGCACGTTGAGGAATCCCGCCTCGCACCCGATCAGCGCCCCGCCGGGAAAGACCAGTTTCGGCAGGCTCTGCAACCCGCCCTCGTTGACCGCCCGCGCTCCGTAGGCGACGCGCCGGCCGCCCTCGAATACGGGGCGGATTTCAGGGTGGGTCTTGAAGCGCTGGAATTCGTCGAAGGGACTGAGATAGGGGTTTCCGTAGTCGAGCCCGACCACGAAGCCGACGGCGACCTGGTTGGCTTCGAGGTGATACAGGAACGATCCGCCGTAGGCGGCGGAACCGATCGGCCAGCCGGCGGTGTGGACCACCAGGCCCGGCTCGTGCCGCGCCGGGTCGACCTCCCACAATTCCTTTATTCCGAGGCCGTAGGTTTGGGGTTCGCAGTCCCGCGCAAGGTCGAAACGCTCGATCAGCTGTCTGCCCAGCGATCCCCTGCAACCCTCGGCGAACAACGTCCAGGCGGCGCGAAGTTCGATGCCGGGCTCGTGCGTCGCCTTCGGCGAACCGTCGCGGCCGACGCCCATGTCGCCGGTGGCGACGCCCGCGACGGCGCCGTCGTCGCGATAGAGAACTTCCGCCGCGGCGAAGCCCGGGTAGATCTCGACCTCCAGCGCTTCGGCCTGCTCGGCCAGCCAGCGGCACACGCTGCCGAGGCTGACGATGAAATTGCCGCGATTCCTGAGCGTCGGCGGCATCAGGACGTCAGGGACCCTGAAAGCGCGGCTCTCGCTCAGCAGAAGAAAGCGGTCCCGGGCGACCGGGGTATCGAGAGGCGCCCCCTTTTCCCGCCAGTCGGGAACGAGCTCCTCGAGCGCTCGCGGATCCATCACGGCGCCCGACAGGATGTGGGCGCCGATTTCCGAACCCTTTTCGAGAACGCAGACCGAAACCGCGGAACCGCGTTCGGCGGCGAGTTGCTTCAGGCGGATTGCGGCCGCCAGTCCCGCCGGTCCGCCGCCGACGATGACGACGTCGAATTCCATGCTCTCGCGATCCGCCATCTTCAAACCTCCGTTTCGCCGCAAGATACGCGCCTTTTTCCCGCTCTGTCATCCGAAAGGCGCCCGCGGAGTTTCCGGCAACGAGAAGCCGCCGCCGGAAGACGCGCTCGGCGGGACGCGCATCCGGCGCTTTCGCAAGACGCCGCGCCTCGACGTTCGGGCCGACTGCCCGCCTGTCGAGCCGCAAGGCTTCGGCCTTCCGGCGGAAAAGGGCCGGCCGTCGCGTAAGCGCGGGTTGAGCGGAGCGACCCTCTCCGGTACGGTTTCCCGCGGCAGTCGCCGCAAGCGCCCCGGTTCGGGAAGCGGACACCTTATGAAATTCTCGTTCTTCATGATGCCGGTGCATCATCCGTCGGAAAATCCGACCCTGGCGTTTCACCGCGACATAGACCTGATCCCGTTCGCCGAGGACCTCGATTACGACGGCTTCTACATCGGCGAGCATCACTCCGGCGGCTGGGAGACGATGCCGGCCCCGGAAATGGCGCTTTCGATGGCGGCGGCGCGGACCGGCAGGATCAGACTCGGCACGTCGGTGATCAACCTGCCGTTCCATCACCCCTTCCACGTGGCGGAGCGAATCGCGTTTCTCGACCACCTCACGCGCGGACGGGCGACGCTCGGCATCGGGCCAAGCAACCTCGTCACCGACAAGAAACTGTTCCGGCTGGGAAACGACAGGCTGTATCCGATGCTGAGCGAGGCGGCCGACATCATCGTGCGGCTCCTGGAAGCCGGCGAACCGATCAGCCATCATGGCGAATTCTGGCGCTTCGAGGACATGCGCCTTCAACTCCGGTCCTATCAGAAGCCGCGCTTGCCGCTCGCGCTGCCCACCAGCGGCAGCGCGCAGAACCTCGATCTCGCGGCGCGCCACGGCATGGAGCTCTGGACGCCCTGCGGCCGCAACCGGCCGGGCGGCGGCAGCTTCGCGACGCTGTGGGACGAATTCGAGAAAGCCTGCGCCCGGCACGGTCGCAAGGCGGACCGGAGCGGATGGAGCCTCGTCACGTCGTTCTACCTCGCCGAAACCCGCGAGGAGGCGTGGGCCGACGTCGAAGCCGGCATCCTGCGGGAAACCGAATACTTCGCGTCGATCGGGCTCAAACGGTTGTACGAAGGGTATCCGGGTCAGCCTGTCCGCGAATTCACCGCCCGTTCCTGCGCCGACAGGCGCGACTGGTGCATCGGAACGCCGGACGACGCCGCGAGATGGATCGAGGACAAGCTGCGGGAGAACGGACCGTTCGGCGGCGTCATGTTGACCGCCCACGAATGGACGCGTTCGGACAAGCTCAAGCGGTCGATCGAACTGTTCGCGCGCCACGTGATGCCGAAGTTCCGGGGATCCAACGCGACGTACCGCGACGAGTGGGAGCGCATCGGCCGCGCCGTCTCGCAGGACGGAGAGGTCTCCGTCGGCGCGGACGGAAAACCGTCCAACCTCGCGGCCGGATAGCCGGGCCGCCCTTCCGGCAATTCATTCATAAAACGGTAACGAAACGGACGTACGACGAGGCCGCAATCGGCCGCGGAGCTTCGCTGCATGAACGAATTCGATCTCGGACGGCGCCTCGCCTCGGAAGCGCTCGGAACCGGAATCCTGGTCGCGACGGTCGTCGGCTCCGGCATCATGGGCGACCGGCTCGCCGCCGGAAACGACGCCGTCGCGCTGCTGGCGAACGCCGCGGCGACCGGCGCCATCCTGACGGTGCTCATTCTCGTCTTCGGTCCGCTGTCCGGCGCCCACTTCAACCCGGCCGTGACGGCCGCGCTGTGCCTGCGGCGAATGTTCCCCATGCGCGAGGCGCCCGCGTATTTCGGGGCGCAGATCGCCGGCGGCGTCATCGGGGCGATCGTCGCGCATTTCATGTTCGAGGAGCCCCTGATCGCGTGGTCGACCACGGTCCGGACCGGGCCGCCGCAATGGGGAGCGGAAATCGTCGCCGCGTTCGGTCTCGTCGCGACCATCTTCGGATGCATTCGTTTCCGGCCGTCCGCGATTCCCTACGCGGTCGGACTGTTCATATCGGCCGGATACTGGTTCACTTCCTCGACGTCGTTCGCCAATCCGGCGGTCGCGATCGCGCGGAGCTTCACCGACACCTTTTCCGGCATACGGCCGGTCGATCTGCCCGGCTTCGTCCTCGCCGAATTCGCGGGGGCGGTTCTCGCGGCGGTCCTGTGCCGCTGGCTGTTCGCCGGCCAAAAGGATTGACGCGACCCGCCCGGCGCAGGCGAACGGAGCGACGTCTTGCCGCCGGACGCGGTCGCCTGCGCCCGAGCGGCGAGAAGCGGCGGGAGTCGGGCAAGCTCCGGGCGGGCGGCGGCGGCGGGGCTTCGCGCTGATCCCGCATGGCCGCACGCTGGCAAGCCCCGGGCGGGCGGCGGCGGCGGCCAGCCCGTCCATCAAGCGGGACGATTTCCGCGGCGACGGCCGGTTCTCACAGCCGATCCGTTTCGGCGAGACTCCGGAGCAGTCCCGTCATTTCGCGCAGGCCGATGACTTCCAGGCCGCTCGACAGCGGGTAGCGGTCATCGCCGGAATAGACGACGAAAGATCGCTCGGGCGCGACATCCTCGCAGGCGTTGCGGAATCCGCGACTGACCCCGGGCGTCAACCCGAGCTTGATTTCGACGGCCCAAGCCGCCCTGCCGCCCGGCAATTCCAGCACCAGATCGATCTCGGCTCCGGCCCGGGTGCGGTAGAAACCGGCGACGGTTCCGGGCGGAGCCGCGGCCAGCAGGTTCTCGATGACGAAACCTTCCCAGCTCGCGCCCGCAACCGGATGTCCCGCGAGCGCGTTGTGGCCATCGAGGCCGAGCAGAGCATGGACGAGACCGCTGTCCCGGACGTAGACCTTGGGGGATTTGACCAAACGCTTGCGGACGTCGGCGTGGAAAGGGCGCAGGCGGCGCACCAACAGCAGATCGACCAGCAAATCGACGTAGCCGGTCACCGTCGGACCGCTGAGCGCCAGGCTGGCGGCCAGCTTCGAGGCGTTCAGCAGCGCGCCCTGGCCGTGGGCGAGCATGGTCCACAAACGCGCCAGGGTCTCCGACGGTATGCGCCGCCCGGCGAACCCCGATACGTCGCGTTCCAGGTAGGTGCGAATGAAGTTGCGGCGGAAGGCCGAGCTGTCGTCGTCGCTTGCCGCCAGAAGGCTGTCGGGGAAACCGCCGCGCACCCACAGTTCGGTCACGGAAGCGGTTTCCGGCAACACGTCCATCACGTCGAAGGGACCGAGCGAAACGAACTCGATTCGCCCCGCCAACGTTTCGCCCGGCCGTTCGAGCAAATCCATGGATGCCGATCCGAGCATCAGGAAACGGCCGGTCCGGTTGCCGCGCCGCCGGCCCCGGTCGATGATGCCGCGCAGTTCCGCGAACAGCCCGGGCGCGCGATGGATCTCGTCGAGAACGACCAGGCGATCCTCGTATTCGTCGAGGAAAAGCCGGGCGTCGGAGAGTTTCGCCCGGTCGGAGGCCGCCTCGAGGTCCAGATACAGTCCTCCCGCGTTCTGCACGATGTTGCGAGCGAGAGTCGTCTTGCCGACCTGGCGCGGTCCGATCAGGGCCACTGCCGCTTGTCGCCCCAAGGCGGCGGTGACGGCTTTATGCGCTTGGCGCGGAATCATCATTGCTAATCTAAAATTATCTTTTAAAAAAGCAAGTCTGAACAAGGAACAGGTCGCGCCGAGAAGGCGGAGCCGTCGGTCGCAGGTTGCGACCGGAGCATGGAAGCCGGGAAAGCGCTTTCCGGCGGACGACGGGAACTTACGGGCAGCGGGACGCCCGGCGCGCCGTCCTCGATGGGGACATGTCTTGTCTCAGGACGTCCGCGGCCCTTTCCGAGACGACGGCGTCGCGGACACCCGCCTTCGGTGCCGCCGCCGGCTTTTCGACGCGTTCGGCGACGCGGGGCAGGAGCGGCGCGTTCAGAGCGAGCGGACGTCCGTTCGCGGCCTGGCGCGGCGGTTAATCGCCGCCGCCGGTCACGCTGCCGCGCTTCGGCGACGGCGGCGATCTTGCACCCTGCGTCGGGGTCGTCGCCGCGGACGGTTCGGCCGTCGTCGCGCGCTATCCCCAAGGTCCAGAAAACTGCTCGCCGGCAAAGGCGTCCGGCGCGGCGTCAAGGGTCTCGGGCCAGTTGTCGTTGTCTATCCGGCGCCGCAGGCGGGCGGGACGCGGGAGTCCTTCCCAGCCGATCTGCTCCATGTAGTAGTAGAGTTGCACGGCATGGCCGTCCGGATCCATGGCGAACGCGGTGTAGTCGATTCCGGGAAACAGATCCGGCGGCAAACGGCGGATCTCGACGCCGTTTCGTTCGAGAAACCGGACGGCGTCCCTGAGCTGCGCGTAATCGTTGAGCCGGACGCCGAAAGAGAAGCAGTTCGACCAGTCGGAAAGACCGAGTTCCGACCGCAGCCCCATCGGATAGAGCGCCAGCGAATGGTGCTCGGCGCCGACGCGCAGAAAGCGGCATTTCCCGCCGTTCCAGGCGACGGTCTCGGTCAGGGCGAAGCCCAGCCTGTCCCTGTAAAACGTCAGCGCATCCTCCATCCGCCCGGAGAACAGGCGCACCGGACCGATGCCCGTCACCTTGAACGGGCGCGGCAGCATGACGCCGCCCACGTTGTATTCGGCGGGCCCCGTCTCGAGCGAATTCGTTCCCGCCGCGAGATCGACGCCGCGTTCCCGGGCGCCCCGGACTTCCTCCGCCTCGCCGACGACGGGAAGTTCCGGCGCCGTCCTGAAGTCCCTGTCGTACATGTCGCGCGGCTTCGAGAGCCCGTTCCAGCCGATCTGCTCGATGCCGTAGAACAGTTCGTTCACCCGCCCCTCGGGATCGGCGGGGTAGACGTGCCAGTTCGAGCCCGGCAGGTCGCGCCCTGTCCGCCCGTAGCGAACGCCGACTTCGTCGAACCAGTCGGTGGCGTCGCGGACCTCCCGCAGGCTGCCGACCTGCCACGTGATCTGGTTCATGGTCGCGCCCTCCGCCATCGCGCCGTCGTAATCGATCGCCTTTCGAACGCGATAGGGAAACAGGACGAACGCATGGTGGTCCGTACCGTACCGCATGAAATATCCGCGCGTGTCGCCCTGACCCTCCAGATCCTCCGGATTCCGCGCCCGGGGAGCGAAGTCGAGTTCGTCGGTGACCTGAAAGCCGAGCAAATCGCGATAGAACCGAAGGGAGGCCTCCATGTCGCGCGCATAGAACCCGAAATGTCCCAGCCTGCGAATCTTGAAGGGCCGATCGAGTTCGATCCCGCCCACGTCGAATTTGTTCGCCATGGCTTCGTTCCCTCGCGGCGCCGCGCGGTTCGCGGCTTCAGAGCGTTTCGGCCCGCGGCAGCGGGGTCTTGCCGAGAATATGGTCGCTCGCCTTTTCGGCGATCGCCAGAACCGCCGCATTGATGTTCCCGGAAACGAGATCAGGCATCGCCGAGGCGTCGACGACCCGGAGCGCCTCCACGCCGCGCACCTTGCATTCCGTATCGAGCGCCGCGTCCGCGCCCGTCCCCATGGGCGCGGTGCACGACGGATGGTGGGCGGTCACCGCGGTGCGGCGGATCCAGTCGTCTATTCGGTCGTCGGTATCGACCTCCTTCCCGGGAGAAATCTCCTCGCCGCGGAATTCGTCGAGCGCCGATTGGTTCAGCAGTTCGCGCGCAAGCTTGAAGCCGTCGCGCAGCGTAACGAGATCGCCTTCCGTTTGGAGAAAATTCTGGACGATGCGGACCTTTTCCGTCGGATCGGCGGAGCGCAGCCGAACCGCGCCCCGACTTTCGGGATGCAGGAGCACCGGGCGCAACCCGAACCCGTCGGCGTAGGGCCGCCTGAATCCCGGAAACCAGAGACGGGCGTCGGCCGGCGCGCCGCGGAACAGGAACTGGATGTCCGGCACCGCGCGGTCCGAACGGGTTCGAACGAACCCGTGAAGGCCGCCGGGCAGAAACGTCGCGGGTCCGGTCCCCAGGAAATGCGCCTGCGCCAGTGCGGCGGCCATGCGATCGAACCGCATCAGATCCCGGAAGGGACCCGGACGCGGGCGAGAGGCCATGGGCATCACGGCCAGATGGTCCTGCAAATTTCCGCCGACGCACGGCAGGTCGACGACGGGATCGATGCCGACGTCGCGAAGATGGTCCGCAGGGCCGATTCCCGAAAGCATCAACAGCTGCGGCGAGTTGAAGACCCCGCCCGAAAGAACGACCTCGCGCGCCGCGCGCGCTTCAAGGGCCTTGCCGCCGCGGATATACGCGACTCCCACGGCGCGCGCGCCGTCCAGCAGCACCCGCGTCGCATGGGCTCCGGTCAGCACGGTCACGTTGGAGCGCTTCGCGGCCGGCCGGAGGAACGCGCGGGCGGCGCTGTCGCGCCTGCCGCGATGGATCGTCGACTGGCTGCGGCCCAACCCTTCCTGCCGTTCGCCGTTGTAGTCTTCCGTAAATCCGATTCCGGCCGCCTGACCCGCGGCTATCCAGGCGTCCCAGAGAGGATCCGGGGAGCGGGCGCGCTGCGTGTGCAACGGCCCATCGCCGCCGCGCCATGCATCGGCACCCCCCTCCCACGTCTCCATGCGCTTGAAGTACGGCAACACATCGGCATAGGACCAGCCGGCGGCGCCGTTTCGCGCCCAGCGGTCGTAGTCCCCCCGGTTGCCACGAACGTAGGCCATGACGTTGATGGAGGACGAGCCGCCGAGAACCTTGCCGCGCATGGCCTCGATCTCGCGGCCGCGCAAACCGGGTTCGGGTTCGGAATCGTAGCCCCAGTCATGCGCCCGCTTGCCGTGCATCCGGCCGATGCCGATCGGAATTCCGATAAACGGATCGGTGTCGGCGCCGCCGGCTTCCAACACAAGCACGCGAACATCGGACGCGGCGCTCAGTCGATACGCGAGCACGCAACCCGCGCTGCCCGCGCCGACGATGATGTAATCGTATTCCCGCATTCGCCTCCTGCCCGGCCGTCATTGTAGATCCTTGCCGGAACGAGTCCACGCGGCGCCGCTGCCCCATGACGCGCCGCCGGGTCGCAACGCAAGCGATGGCATCCGCCAACTACGACAACCCGAGTTTCGCGGAAACCAGAGTCTCCTGACGCTCCGTTTTTTTCTCGGCCGCCCGCGGCAGCGGCAACGGCGAATTCGACAGCGGAATCAGCCTCGCGATGCGCTTCTGAAACCGCGGCGGCGGGCCGGTCTCCGGCCCGCGAAGGCCTGTCGCCTTGGAACTTGACTGGAAATTTCCAACAGCTTGGCCCAAACGCGACGAATTCAAGATTTGGAGTGCATTTGCCGGGTAGCGTTTTGCCGCCGACCCGCACCCGAAAACGTTCGATTTCAGCCAGTTTGGCGAGTTTTCGGAATTTGCAACTCTTAACGCGAATTGCCGCCGACGCACGGCAGGCGATAAACGTTCGAAAAAATGCTATCGTACCGAAACGCTGGCGGCGTCGGACTCCGTCACGGAGTTCCCCTTAGTGATCGTGTTTCCATCACGGACGAGGGGACCACGCTGAAATCGAATCGCTCCGATGGCTTGGAGAACGCGACATGATGGACTTTTTCGGACGGCGGGTTGCGCCCGCCTCCCCCTCGACCCCGAGAACGCTTCGCGGACGCCTTGGCGGCAGCGCCTGTCCTGCAAGGCAAAGCAGCGTTTGCATGCCGGCCGCGCTCGCCTTGGGATTCGCCCTCGCACTCGGCGCGGGAGAGGCGGCGGCGCAGAACCTGTGCGCGGGCGACGTCGTGACCGGCCGCACGACGATCGTCGTATGCGACCGCGCCGCCAGCGAGACGAGAGACGTCCACATCAACCTCCGCAACCCCGACATCTCGCTGACGGGCCACAACGAGTCCCCCGTCACCGCCGACACCTACGGCACGGGGAGCGTCACCATCGAGGTGACGGGCGGTTCCCTGTCGTCCTCGGGCAACTGGGCGAAAGGCATCCGCAGCTGGAGCAACGGCGGAAGCGGCGACGTCGCCGTCACGGTGAAGAACGTCGACATCACGACGGCCAACGACAACGGCAACACCGTATACGTCCGTCGCCAGGCCGGGACGGGCAACATCAAGATCGACGTGTCGGGCGGCTCCCTCACGACGACGGGAGGAGGCGTCAGCCAGGGCGTCACCGGCTGGCTACAGGTCACGGGCGACATCGACATCGACACGAAGGACGTCGTCATGAGGACGGAGGGAGCCAACTCCCTCGGCATCTTCGGCTATCAACAGGGTCCGACGGGAGACGTCGACGTCGACGTTCAGGGCGGCTCCATCGAGACGAACGGCTTCCTCGCCCACGGCGTCTATAGCGGGAAAATTGGCGGGACCGGAAACGCCGACGCGAGCGTGTCGGGCGCCTCCGTCACGACCAGGGGACGATTCACCCGAGCCGTCAACGGCGTCCATTCGGGCGAGGGCGACGTCACGGTCGACGTATCGGGCGAAGCCGTCATCGTGGCGGAAGGCGAGGGCAGCGTCGGCGTCTATTCGCTTCACGTCGGCAACGGCATCCTCGATGCGACGGTCGGCGCGGCGACGCGGGTCGCGGCGCCCTTCGCCAACGGCGTCTACGGCCGGTTGATGCCCTCCGCGAACGCGGCGGGTCGCGTCGTCATCGCGGCGCGGGGCCGGATCGAGGCCCGGGACGCGGGCATTCTCGCCTGGGCCGAGCCCCGGAGCGGCTCCACCTTCGGAGACGGAAACGAGGCCGCGGACGAGACGGCCGGAACCGCGCCCATGATTCACGTCACCTCCAGCGGCGACGTCACGGTGGGCGAGAACGTGATGGACGCCTGGATCCGCGCCGCCGTGGCGGGCGACGACGGGACGCTTCAGGCGGGCGAGCAGGCCGTCCTCGACGCGATCGAGGGAGGCGATTCGGACGCGCTGGACACGGCGCTGGGCGCGCTTCCCGATGATTACGACGACGCCTGGAAGGCGCGCATGCGGGCCTTCCAGGCCGCGCGCGGCGCGGAGCGGACGGATCACCATGGCTCCCAGGGAAACGCTCCGGGGGCCAACGCCAGACTGGCGGAGGAGGCGGCGGTCGAGATTCTGGACATCCCCCGCGCGGGCATCCGCGCCATGGCGCTTTCCCACACCGAGATAGCGGATTACGTCCGGCGCGGCGGCCTCGGCGGGACGCTCTCGGACGACGAACGGACGGTGCTGGCGGCCGTCCTGACGGGCGGCGACCTGGAGGCGGCGCTCGCCGCGCTTCCCGCCGACTATACGGACAACTGGAAGGACGGCGTCCGGCTTCGCGCCATGAGCTACAACGCTGGCGACATCTCGGTGGACGTCACCGGCGGCACCATTACTGCCAAGAGCGACGGCACCGCCAAAGGCGACGGCGTTTACGCACGCTATGTGCTGACCCATGACCGCAACGGCGCCATCGCGGTGACCGTGGCCGATGGCGCCACCGTCTCGGGCGAACGCCACGGCATCTACGTGAGCGGGGCGGGTCTCGCAGCGGGGGACGGCGGCCTTCGGGATCAGACGGTGACGGTGAACGGCTCGGTCATGGGCGGGACCGGGGCGGGCGTGCATCTGGCCGGCGGCGGGACGGTGAAAGTCGGCGCGACCGGGCGGATCGGCGCGACTTCGGGCGACGGCATCCTTTCCGACGGCACGGGCGACCTGTCGGTGACGGTGGGCGGCACGGTGGAGGGCGACATCCGCAACATGGGCGGCGGCGCGTTGCGATTCGCTTCGGAAGCCGGAAGCGAGGTGACGGGAACGGTCCACGACCCCGTCGGCCCTCTGACGGTGCGCGGCAGCGTCGGGCGGCTCCTCTACGCCGACGGCGCGACGGTCACGGTAGCCAGGACGGGACGGATCGCTGGGGTTTCGGGGGAAACGATCCGCAATGCTGCCGGCGACCTGTCGGTGACGGTGGCCGGCGCGGTGGAGGGCGACATTCGCAACACGGGAGGCGGCGCGTTGCGGTTCGCGTCGGAAGCCGGAAGCGAGGTGACGGGAACGGTCCACGATCCCGTCGGCCCGCTGACGGTGCGCGGCAGCGTCGGGCGGCTCCTCTACGCCGGCGGCGCGACGGTCACGGTGGCCAGGACGGGACGGATCGCGGGGATTTCGGGGGAAGCGATCCGCAGCGCTGCCGGCGACCTGTCGGTGACGGTGGCGGGCACGGTCGAGGGCAACGTTTTCGGTCGTGGCGCGGGCGAGCACACGGTCACGGTGTCGAACGGCGGGACGGTGACGGGCGCTATCCATCTGGCCGCGAGCACGGTGACGGTGCACGGCGCGGCCGGGCAAGTGCGGTTCGACAACGGCGGCGCGGTGACGGTGGGCGCGACGGGACGGATCGGGGGAATCGAGGGCGTCGCGGTCCGGAACGCGGCCGACGCTCTGAGCGTGGCGGTAGCGGCCGGCGGCAAGATCGAGGGGGACGTCGTCGATCTTGGGGATCGTCCCGCGAGGGTCGAGACGGAGGCCGGCAGTACGGTCACGGGGACCATCGACGTGGCCGGCAAGGACAGCGCGGTGACGGTGGGCGGCACGGCTGGCCGCGTGCGGCTCGACGGTGGCGGAAGGGTGACGGTCGGGGCGGACGGTCGGATCACGGGCGTCGAGAACGAAGCCATCACGAGCGAGCGAGGCGATCTGGTGGTGGAGATCCAGCAAAAGCCCGGGGAGGGGCCCCTCGAGGCCATCCGCCGGATTCCGGGCGCGATGCGGGATAAGGACGGCATACCCGAGGTGGCGTACCGCGCCTCGGACGGGACCGTCACCCGCTTGGGGGATCCCGATTCGACGCGCTCGGTCCCGGACGGCGCCTTCGACGTCGGCGTGGAGGCGGACGGCGACGGCGGCGTCTCGTTGAAGGCGGTCTACGCGCCGCGCGCCCGCGTGTACGAAGCGCTGCCGTCGACGCTGCTGAGGTTGAACGGCTTGCCGGAGTTCCGGGAGCGGATGGCGGCGGGCTCGGCGCGGGGCGGCTGGGCGCTTGTGGAGTCCTTCCGCGGCAAGCAGCGCGCGGAGAGGTCGGAAACGACGGGGTTGGGTTACGACCACAACCGCTACGGCGTCTGGGCGGGTTTCCGGGGCCCGGTCTCCGAGAACGGCCTGTTCGGCGTCTCGGCGCACCGCCGCGGCGGGTCGGCGAAGGTGTCGAACGGCGGCAAGATCGATCTGTCGGGCGTCGGCGTCGGGGTCTCCTGGACCGCCCGGCTCGACGAAGCCGCCTATATGGACCTCCAGGCGGAGTGGACCTGGTACGATGCCGACATGGCGTCGCGGGGCGCGCTCAAGGGCGGCGCGTCGGGGCGCGGTCATGCCGTCGGCATGGAGGTCGGGCGGCGGACCGTGGCGGGCGGCGTGGTTCTCACGCCGCGAATCTCGATGACCCGTTCGACGGTCTCCATGAACGACTTCTCGGACTCGGTCGGAGCGCGCGTATCCCTGACGGGCGGTCGGAGTCTGAAGGGCCGCGCGGGCATCGGGGCGGCGACGGACGCGGCCTCGGGAATCCGCATGTTCGGCTCGGTGGACGCGGAGCGCGAGTTTTCGAAGGACCGGAAGGTGACGGTGTCGGGGACGGAGCTGCGGTCGACCGTCGAGCCGATGTGGGTGCGCCTGAAGCTGGGCGGCGTCCATGCATGGGGCGACGGGCGCTACGCGCTTCGCGGCGCGGCGAGCTGGGCCACGGGCGGCGACAGCTACGAGTTCGGCGGCGGCGTCGACCTGACGGCGCGGTTCTGAACGAACCGCGGCGCGCCCGGTCTCCGACCGCCGAACTCCGGGCGAGAACCCGGGCCGCGGACGGCGTCTGTCCGGTCGAGGCGTAGAGCGGCGCGCTGCCAGGCGGTGCGGCTCGCCGCGCCGGCCCGCTTGCGGGGACCGGCCGGCGACTCAGATTTCGCCGTTGTCGTCCCCCGGCGCAGGCGCCGACAGAACCGCGCTCCTCGCAACCCTGAACTGCGGCGCAACGGGCACGGGCAACGCCGCGATCTCGTCGCCCTCCTCGTTGGTCAGCCCGGCATCGAAAAGCCCGCGCGCGCGAAAATGCGGGTCGGCCAAAGCCTCCTCGACGGTCTTCACGACGGTCGCGCAGCAATCGGCCTCCGCGAACGCGACTTCCCAGCGAGCTGCGGGCTCCGCCCGGATGATTTCGGAGACGCGGGCGGACGTCGCTGCCGGATCGACGGCATCGTCGCGATACGCCGCCTCGAGTCCGATAGCCTCGGCGAAGGCGGTCCAGAACCTGTCCTCCAGCGGCGCCGCCGCTACGAAACGGCCGTCGGCCGTCGGGTACAGCCTGTAGCGCGGCGAGCCGCCGGTCACGAGATCTCCGCCGTTTTCCGGCCAGACGCCCGCAGCCTGACCGTTCCCCAGCGCCCAATACATGAACGGAAAAAGGTTGTCGGCCATCGCGACGTCGATATGCGTGCCCGAGCCGGTGCGGTCGCGGTCGCGCAGGGCAAGCAGAACGTTCATTACGGCCGGCCAGGCGCCGCCCGCGATGTCCGCGATCAGCGCCGGCGGCACCACCGGTCGGTCCGCGTTCCCCATGCTCAGCGACAGCAGCCCGGTGTCGCCGATGTAGTTGAGATCGTGCCCCGCCCTGTCGCGCCTTCGCCCGTCCTGCCCGTAACCGGTGATCGAACAGTAGACGATGCCGGGATTGATCTTCCGCGCCGTCTCGTAATCGAAACCCAGCCGTTCCATCACGCCCGGCCGGAATTGTTCGAGCACGACGTCGGCGCGTTCGACCAGCGGCCTCAGCTTCGCCCGGGCGTCGGCGTCCTTGAGGTCGAGCGCGATGCTCTTCTTGCCGCGGTTGAGCATCGCGAAGTTCACGCTGTCCCTCCCCCAGCGCGGTTCGTACCGGCGCATGTCCTCCCCGCCGGGCCGTTCGATCTTGACGACTTCGGCACCCGCCTCGGCGAGCAGCAAGCTCGCCATCGGCCCCGGCAGCAAGGTCGAAAAATCCAGGACCAGCACGCCGGAAAGCGGCCCCGCCATCACTCGCGCTCCCTGGCGACGATTGCGCGCCGCGCCGGCGCGTAGCCCGGCGCGCCGAAGACCTCGAACAGGGCGCGCGTAACGTCGCAGTGGCGCGCGAGCCCGCCGCGCTCCACGCGCTCGATCGGGCCGTCCGGATAGCCGAGCCCCATGCGGCAGGTCATGTCCAGGTCGCTCGCGGTCGCCAGCCCTTCGTCGAGAAAACGCAACGCCGCGTTGTATTTCGGGCGAACCAGCCGATCGACGATCCGTCCCGGCTGGTCGCCGCAGACGGCGACCGTCAACCCGGCCGCCTCGAACAAATCCCGAGCGGCCGCGATCGCTCCGGCATCGCTGCGAGGCTGCGTGACCAGCTCGATCAAAGGCGACGGCGGATCGTCGCCGTTGCGGTAACGCGCGAACCCAAGCACGTTCGATCCTTCCTCGCCCGCCCGCTCTCCGGTATGGACGCCGAGGCATTCGGTCCCGAGCTCCACCAGAACCGCGACGCGGGACGGATCCGCGGCCGCAGTTCCCTCCGGTTTCCCGAGCAGCAGCAGAATGTCGCCGTCCTTCCCCGCGCCGGCCAGGAAGGGATCCCCCGGGGGGAACGACCGGCTTTCGCCCGATCGCCTGATTTCATAAGCCATGCGGTCAGCCTCCGCCGCCGTATTCGAAAAAACCCCGTCCCGATTTGCGCCCGAGACGTCCGGCCGCGACCATCCGGCGCAACAGAGGCGGCGCGGCGGCGCGTTGATCCAGCGTGATCGGGTAAAACGCTTCCGACAGGCGGATCTGGGTGTCGAGTCCGATCATGTCGACGAGTTCCAACGGTCCCATCCTGTAGCCCAGCCCCGCCTTGACGGCGGCGTCGATCGCGGCCGGCTCCGCCACCCCGGCCTCGACCGCGCGAATGCAGTCGTTGTTGAACGGCACCAGCAGCGCGTTGAGGATGAAGCCGGGCCGGTCCTGCGTCCTGACCGGAAACTGTCCCGCCGCTTCCGCCCAGGCCCAGGCGGCGTCGAAGGTTTCGGACGACGTGTTGAGGCCCGGCGACATCTCGATCAGCTTCATCAACTGCGCCGGCAAGCAAAAATGCATGCCGACCACGCGATCCTCGCGGCCGCAGCCGGACGCGATTTCCGCGATCGACAGGGTCGACGTGTTGGACGCGAAAATCGCCTGGCTCTTGCATACGGCGTCGAGTTCGCGGAACAGTCCGCGCTTCGCCTCCAGATCCTCGAACACCGCCTCGATCACGAGGTCGCATTCCGCCAACCCGCCCGGATCGTCCGCGGGAACGAGACGCGACATCGCCGCGTCGCGCTCGGCGGGCGTCATCCTGCCGCGTTCCACCGATCCTTCGAAGAAGCGGGCGGCTTCGCCGCGGGCGCGTTCGAGCGCGGCGGCGACGACGTCGTGGCAGACGGTTCGATACCCCGCCCGCGCCGCGACGATCGCGATGCCGGCTCCCATCGTGCCGCCGGCGCCGCAGACGCCCACGGTCTCGATCCGCCCGTTCATTTGCTGCGGAAACTCCTGCCTATGAATTGCCTGTGGATCTGGTTCGTGCCTTCCCAGATCTGCGTGATCTTCGCGTCGCGCATCAGCCTTTCCACCCGGTAATCGGCGCAATATCCGTAACCTCCGTGCATTTGCACGGCTTCGGTGGTCATGCGCATGGCGAGATCGGAGGCGCGCAGCTTGGCCACGGAAGCCTCGACGCCGATGTCGTCGAAACCGGCCTCGACCAGCCCGCCCACGTGGTCGATCCACGTTTCCAGCACGGCGAGTTCCCCCGCCAGATCCGCGACGGCGAACTGGTTTCCCTGAAACTCGATGATCTTGCGGCCCGACTGCTCGCGCTCGTTCATGTAGGCGATCATGTCGGCGAAAGCGGCGCGGGCGATGCCGCGGGCATGCGCGGCGATGCTGGGACGGGATTTGTTGAGCGAGGCGAGCAGAAGCGGAAGGCCGCCGCCGGGCTCGCCGACGAGATTGGCGCGCGGAACCCGGCAGCCGGAAAACGACAGCGCCGCCGTGGACGACGCCCGGTGGCCCATCTTCTCCTCCTTGGGCGACGCCTCGAATCCGGGCGTCCCCTTCTCCACGACGACCGCCGAAAGCGCGGCGCGCGCGTCCGGGATTTCCGACCACTTGCCGAAAAGCAGGACGAGGTCCGCCACGTCGCCGCTGGTGATGAACGACTTGCCGCCGTCGATGACGATCTCGTCGCCGTCCGGCGCGAACCTGGTCTTCATCCCGGTCGCGTCCGAACCGGCGGACGGTTCGGTGATGGCCAGCGAAGCGATTCCGCCGACGGCGATGCGCGGCAGCAGCCGCGCCTTCTGCTCCTCGGAGCCGTGATCGACGACGGGGCCCATGGCGTGATAGTTGGTGGCGTAGACGATGCCGGTCGAAGCGCAGGCTTCCGAGACGATGCTGACGCATTCGAGGTACAGCCGATAGCCGGCCGGCGCGCCGCCATAGGCTTCCGGCACGAAGATGGCGTTCATGCCCAGGCGATTGAGGGCGTCGACGTTCTTCCACGGAAACGTCCCGGTCCGGTCGAACTCCGCGGCGGCGGGCGCGATTTCCTTGTCGGCAACGCGGCGGACCTGATCCAGCATGGCCCGTTCGTCCTCCGACCAGTTCCGGCGGCGTTCTATCCGCTCGAAGAGCTTCACGGGCGACCTGCCGCGTTCCGGGGCTGTCCCGAGCGGGGGAGCGGGATCAATGGTTCATTCCCTGGCCGCCGTCGATGTAGATCGTCTCTCCCGTGAGGAACGGAATATCTCCGGTCACGAGGCTGACGACCAGCGCCGCCACGTCCCGGGGGGAGCCCGGGCCGCCGGTGGGTATGCGCCCGCCAAGCCAGCGGCGCACGTCGTCGCGTGCCAGGTATCCGCGGTTGAGATCCGTCTCGATGTAGCCCGGCGCCACGTTGATGACGCGGATGCCGTCCTTCGCCCATTCGACGGCGAGGCAGCGCGTAATCGCGCCGACCGCCGCCTTGGACGCGCAATAGGCGAGATTGTCCGGCACGCCCATCTTGTCGAAGAACGATCCGATGTTGACGATCGCGCCGCGGGTCGCCCTGAGATGCGGATACGCCTCCCGCGAGGCGAGCGCGACCGCGGTGGCGTTGAGCGCCATCACGTCCTCGTAGGCTTCGAGCGTCAGTTCGGCGCTCTTTTGCGTCGCGTGAACCCCGGCGTTGTTGACGAGTCCGGCGACCGGGCCGCTTTCGCCGATCGCGGCGAAGGCGCGCCGGAGCGCCGCCTCGTCCGTCAGGTCGCAGCGAAGGCCGCGTCCCGCGGGAGCGTCGCCCGAACGGGACACCGATACGGCCTCGTAACCCGCTTCGTCGAGGGCGGTCGCGATGGCGGCGCCGATCCCGCGGCTGCCGCCGGTGACGACGACCTGGCCGCGCGTCTCAGGCATCGTTGAACTCCGGCTCGCGCTTTTCCTCGAACGCCGCCATGCCCTCCTCGGCATCCGCCGTGCGGTAGGCCAGGGCCGCGAGATCGGCCTCGATTTTCAGCCCTTCGTTCAACGGCGTATCGAGCGCCCGCGTCACCGCCTGCCGGGCGAACTCCAGGACGGGCAGGCTGTAGCGCGCGAAGCGGTGGGCGAACGCGACGCCTTCCTCTATGGGATCGCCTTCGACGACGCCCGACACCAGCCCGATCCGCTCGGCCTCTCCGGCGTCCACCGCGCGGCCCGTCATGATCATTTCCAGCGCCCGCGCCTCGCCGACGATGCGCGGCAACCTCTGGGTGCCGCCGTAGCCCGGGATCAGGCCGAGCTTGATTTCCGGCAGGCCCATCCTCGCGTTCGGCAGCGCCAGCCGGAACGTGCAGGCGAGCGCGAGCTCCAGCCCGCCGCCGTAGGCGTGTCCGTTGATCACGGCCACCGAAGGCGCGGGCAGCGCGCTCAGCTTCGAGAAGATCTTCTGGCCGAGCTCGATGCCGCGCCGCTGCTCCGCCAGCGTTCGGCGGCGCAGTTCGCCGATGTCGGCGCCGGCGCAGAACGCCCTGCCGCCGGCGCCGGTCACGACGACCGCCCGCGCGTCCGACGCGCGGTCGAGGGTCTCGTCCAGACGCCCGAGCAGATCGAAGCTCAGCGCGTTGAGCCGTTCCGGACGATCGAGGACGATCGTCGCGACGTCGCCGCGCCTGCCGAATTCCACCGTCATCGAACGGTCTCCCGGAAGCGCACCGGCACGGGCTCGATCTCGCCGCGCCGGTGCATTTCGATCAGTTCGCGCTTGAGGATCTTGCCGCTCGCCGTCAGCGGGAAACCGTCGATCCGCGCGAAGTACTCCGGCATATCGTATTTGGAAAGGCCTTGCGCATCCAGATGCCGAAGCAGGCGGTCCGGCGCGACCTCCCCGATCACCGCGAGGCAGACCCGCTCGCCCAGGCGCTCGTCGGGCACCGGGAAGGCGGCGGCCGCTTCGACGGCCGGGTCGCGCAGCGCCAGCGCCTCGATATGCGCCGGGTAGATGTTGTGCCCGCCGCGGATGATGAGGTCCTTGAGCCGCCCCTCGACGTGCAGGTTGCCGTTCTCGTCGAGGCGGCCGAGATCCCCCGACAGAAACCAGCCGTCGCGATTGAAGCTCTCCTGGGTCGCCTCCTGGTTCCCGAAGTACCCCAGCATCAGCGCGGCGCCCCGTCCGGCGATCTGGCCGACATCGCCGGGCGCGGCAGGCCGGTCGGGATCCTCGGCGTCGACGATCCTCACCTCGTAGGCCGGACCGCCGCGGCCGCAGGTGCGCGTCCACACGTACGGATCGTCGTCCGGATGCGTGTACTGATGCGACGAGTTCTCGGTCATGCCGTAGACGTTCTGCGGCTTGATGCCCTGGCCGACGAGAGCCTCGCACACGACCGGCGGTATCGGCGCGCCGGCCATGTAGAACGTCCGCACGTCGCCGAGCCGGTCCAGCCCCGCCGCGCGTTGCGCGGCGAGAACGTCCATCGCGTGCGTCGGCACGCCCATGACGTAGGTCGCGCCGGTCTCGACGATCCAGTCGAGCCTGCTCATGCCCGCAGGCGGCGCATCGACGATCAACTGGCCCCCGCAGATCAGCCACTCGCTGAACGCCACCCAGGCGATGTGGTGCGAGAGCGGGCTCAGCGTCAGGATGCGCGCGTCGGCGCCGAGCTTCCAGTCGCGCGCCATGTCGCGCGGATTCGACATCAGCGTATTGGCGGAGTGCATGACGCATTTGGGCGGCCCGGTCGTCCCGGAGGTGAAGGCGAGATAGGCGACGCCGTCGGGATCTTCGAACGGCGGTCGGGCGGGCGTCCGGCCGGATACGGGAAACGAAGCGGGCGTCAGGACGGCGCGCAAACCGGGCAGATTCGCGATCTCCGCTTCGAGATTGCCGCCGCCGCGGTCAGCGCCCCAGCCGGGCTCCGCGATCAGCACCGCCGTATCGAGCCGGCGAAGCAGCGCGCCGATCTCGGCGCAAGTATGGGTCCGGTGAAGCGACGGGTTGACGGTGTGACCGCCGCGCGAACAGGCGAGAAAGGCAATCACCGGCTCCACGCGGTTCGACATCCAGATCGAGACGCGATCGCCCGGCACGAGGCCGAGGGCGAGGAATTCGGCGGCGAGCGCGTCCACCCGTTCGGCGAGCTCGCGCCAGGTCAGCGCCGCCGCGCCGTCGCGATAGGCGGTCGCGTCCGGGCGTTCCGCGGCGTGGCGCGCCATCAGGCCGTAGAACGTGTCGCCGGTCCAGAGGCCCTTTTCGTAATAGGCTGCGGCGCGGGCGGGGTCGTGCAGGGTGAGAAACGGCCGCACCGCTCAGCGACCGAACTTGCCGGGGTCGGGTCGGCGGCGTTCGCCGAAGGCGGCGCTCAGTTCCTTCGCCTCCTCGCTGTCGAGGTAGCCGCGCAGCAGCAGGTCGTGGGCGAGGCGAGCCAGACCGCCGACGCCGCCGTGGCGCGCGTTGAACGCCCCCTTGATGGAAGCCAGCGCGAACGCGCCTCTGTCGGCGACCTCCAGCGCGAACGCCCGCGTCGCCTCCGCCAGTTCGTCGTCGGGCACGACGCGATTGACCAGACCGATTTCGAGGGCTTCGGCGGCCTTGATCCTGACGTTGCAGTACCACATCTCCTTGGCCTTCTTCTTCCCGACGAGGTCTTCGAGATACCAGGTGCCGTAACCGGCGTCGAAGGATCCCATCATCGGGCCGACCTGACGGAACACCGCGCTCTCCTTGGCGATGGTGAGGTCGCAGACCATCTGCAGCACGTTGCCGCCGCCGACCGCGTAACCGTTGACGCTGGCGATCACCGGCTTCTGCAGCCGGTCGATGGCTTCGTACATCTCGAGCGTCGGCAGCACGCCGGCATACAGCTTCGTATCCGGCATTCCGTCCTTGCGGCCGCCGATGCAGAAAAACCGGTCGCCGGCGCCCGTGATCACCGCGACGCGGGTGCGGGTTTCGCGGCGAACGCCGTTCAGGCAATCGCGAATCTCGTGGCACATCCGCTCGGTGAACATGTTCCCGTCTTCCGGCCGGTTGAGCGTGACCGTGCCGACAGGGCCGTCCTCTTGGTAAAGTATGGTTTCGTAGCTCACTCGCGATCATCCTCGCTGAAAACGCTCCCGCAGGTGCGACGCCGCATTCCGGTATCGGTCCCTTGAATCCTCCGAAGCCCGACGAGCCGAGCATCGCTGAGCGAATGCGCACGGCCAATCGGCTCGCCTCGAATCCGAACGCCGCTCGCTCATCCCGTAGAGAACGCCAGTCCGTCCCATGCCTACCTGTTGACGACGTTCGCGGGAATCCCGACGAGGAACAGAGGGCAGGGAGTTCCGACTCCTCTTGCCAGACGGTCTTGCAGTTTCGTCCAATGCGTCGTCGCGGCGCCGAATTTGTCGCCCACGAACATCATGCATCGACAAACGACCGGCCTGTGCGCGTCATCGACCTTCCGGCGCTGCCTATCCGTCGGCGTCACGTCGAATTCGCGAAGATCGTCGAATCCGCTCGCAGCGTTGCCTTCCGCCCAGTCATCCGCCGCATATTCGTCTGCAATGAAGCGCCGCGGGACGCCCACGCTGACCGCTCCCTCGGCATGAAGCCGATGGAAGTTCTCGAGATCGCGGTCGAAGAAGGGATCCTTGTCGTTCCACTCGATCTCCGGAGCCACGGCACCGCGCTCCGTCTCCCTCACATGGTCGATTTCGTGCGTAGACCTCTCGTCGTCGTCCACGATCTTGCGGATCCTCCGCTTGCGCCATCCCCGCTCCGTCAGGTCGCGGCGCAATCTCTGGCTCAAGCCCGCTTCGCCTCCGCCGCCCCTGATCAACTCGACCGCGCCGACCTCCGCCGACAGCAACGCGCCGCAAAATTCCGCAAGCGGCTCGCGAAAATCCTGCTCGAGGATAGCCCGTGCGTGATTGCGAACGTCGGTGTCGAACCCTGCCTGCACAAGATCGGCAACGCTCACGCGGTCGGCCGCGAATTGCCGGAATTGTAACGGTAGGTGCTCCACGTCGGCGCATATTCGTCGCTCGCCTGATTGCCCCAGACGGTCCAATTCGGACGCTTGCCGCGCCCGAACAGTTCGAGATAGGGGGACCTGCTGCAACCCTCGATGATCGAATACTGCTCGTCCGGCTTGCGCGAATGCTCGCGCTTGCGGCTGGCGAAAAGATTGACCTGACGGCGCCCGGGGGAAAGCGTCCTCGCTCCCTTGCCGCGAACCCCGAAAAGGACCATTTCCGTGACATTGCGGAAATAAAAGCCGACGCCCCGTCCGTCCGACCCGCCATCCATGCGGACCTTGTGCCAGATCAGGTTCGTCTTGTACTCGAACCCCCATCCGCTCAGCACCTCCAGCCCATCCGGCAGCAAGGCGTTCGGCACCCAAAGGTAGCAGTGCGCGACCTCCTTGAGGTGGTCCGCAATCGGAAGGGAGCATATTTCCTCGACCGAAAGGGTTGGATAGCGCGCGAGGCGACGATGTTCCGGCGCGACCTTGCCGGTGCGGTTGGCGAACCGCCAGGGCGGATCCGCCAGAATCGTACCGAAACGCTTCCCTTTCAGGAAATCCGCCAGATCCCGCGCAGCGTTCATGCTCATGCCATCCTCCGATGCGTCCTGAGGTTCATTCAAAATCTCTCCGCCGAGTGGCCGGGTCGCCATCTCGCGAGTATATCGAGTATATATGGTGACGATTCGAATCCGTACCCGCGGCATGCTCCCCTTACGGACAGCGCAGGAGCGGATCGAGCCTGCCGGCGCCGGGGATCGACCCCGGACGCTATGCGGTCCTCCGCCGGGTAGAAGGAGATTGGCCGCCGAGCCGAAACCCGGAAGAAAAAGCGTTCCAAGGCCGGCGAAAACCGGGAAGACGGGGGAAAGGAGCGAACGTCGCACGCCGTCAGGGGGCGGCGGACCCGAGCCGGTGACTCTTCGCGACACGGAATCAACGTTCGCCGAAACCGCGCCTTCGCTCCATGATCCACTGACGGCTTGACCTTGAGGACGTTTCAAAACTTTCGAGAACCGGGCGAGGCCTACGAGCCGCTTGCGGACGCAACAGGCCGTTTCGAAGTTGGAGGAGTTGACGTCCGCCGATCGCTCGTGCTGCGGCTTCGGGCGTCGGGATGCCGCCAATCGTCCATCGCGGCCGACAGCTGCCCCGAACCGTTCAGTTCACCCCTTCAATGGCCGCTCCCAAATGCACGGCGCAATTTCCGAAAGGACGGTTCTACCTGTAGATAATGCACCAAGCAGTCCAAGCTCGTTATCATTTGAAAATTTCCTCCACCATTTCCCTTTTCCGCAAAAGCGGCAAGAGATGCTTCCGCAACTCCCGAGCATGCGCCTTGTCGCATTTCCGATTTGCAGCATAGATACTTGCATGACCTCGATTGTCTTCGTTAGCCGTATCGATTACAATGAATGCCCGCTTGTCATCCACACAAACTTGCCGTACTTTGGAAGTTTCGATTGTCGCTACACTTTCGGCTTCCCACGGCGCTTCTTTTCTTGGTCTCAAAAGGCGCTCATTTATCCTTGCTCTTATGAACTCTTCCGTAACGTACTTTTTTCGATGAACTGAAAACCCTCTTGATCGCAAGTCCTCAGGAAAAACCGCTCGCTCAAGGAGCACTCCATCTTTAATCTGTTGGGAATTGAATATTTCCCGAAGAAGGATTTCCTCATCCCTGACCGGTCCAAGCGAGAGATCCGGCGCGGCGCTACTGCCCTCGTCAAGATGCGGCATGGAAGAGAATATCAAAATTACGCTGAGAGCAAAGCGATAATTTTTGCTGGAAGCCCCTCGGAAACCCGGGCCTCTTCACCGTACATCTTTCTGCCGTCTTTACCTTGTGCAAAATAAGAGAAGGTACGCGCTCCATAGAATCCCAGATCGACATGAACACCGCCATCCTTCCACAGAAAGTTTACTTCCCCATCATCGGCCAAACCAATATCGGGAAGCGGAATCGAAGTCAACGGCAGACGCAAAACGAATGCGCGCGCATCTTCAAAGGCTTGGGCATCGGGCCAATCCGGCCATCGCTCTTCCTCGGGCGTCTCCCGAAGCGCTTCCAGCTTCTTGAGCAATCGATGCGCAGGTGAGAGTTTTAATGGCGAAGGCACCGGCCGCCAATCGGTGCTCTTGTCCCGCAGCTTCATGAAATCGACGACGACGCCACCGATAAAATCGGCAGAAATTCCGCCGAAAAATAAACGGGAACCACCGCCTCCCGTATCGAGTGCTTACCTGAATATGGCAGATACCCTTCCATTTTTCCCTCCCGCAGAACGCCGTCACCGATGAAACGCACCACGACCCGCTTTGCTTTCGGCCCCACTCCTGAGCATGCCTGATATAATAACTGCAATCGGTGAAGGCAACCGGGCGGGATCCCTGACTCCGCTCACTTCGAAACCGTGAAAAGGCTCGCCCGTGCCCGGTTCCCCGCCTGATGCGCTTCCCGGGACTTCAGCGACTCACGGGCGAAGCGCCGGGAACGGTCGTCGAGGGCGAAGCGGACTTTCGCCATCGAACCTCCAGGGTTCGCTCGAAGCCATGGGCGGAAAGCCTGAGGAAACATGCAACCAGCGTGCGCCCGCCCTGCATCGGGGCCGGAATAGGCAGGTCACCTCGCGACCGAACGCTTACGGGAGCTTGGCAGAAATAGATCCACACCCCTCCTGGTTATGTGACTGTCTATTGATATCGAAGAGGTCTGATCGTCAAATGCTTGATCGACAACGAATGTCAGCTCCTTGGCCTGCCGTGTTTCCTCCACTCGAACATCGCGTGCAAGAGTTCAGATGTTGAATATTCTTGAATGTCTTTGTCAGAATAACCTGCCGTCAGCTGCCGTCTATAATTCCATCTTTGGAAATCTTCGTACAGAGAAAAGATGCGCTTGGTGCCAAGTTTTTGTGATCGATTTTGTTCGGTAATCCATCTTCGCACTATTCTTACGGCGGCCTCGTAATCGCCGCCATGCGCTTCTATATCGCTTCCCGCCAAATCGGATATCACCTTCTGATATCGATAACGCTCCTCTTCAAGTACAAGAATGACTTTTTTTGAATATCGAGTTCCGCCATAGTAACGGCATCCAAAATCCATTCCAAGTTCAAAAGGCATATTGAGTCTGGAAAGTTCTCCGGCATAGCGTGCTTCACACCTGCTGAGATCGTGAATCGAATATCGGGATGAAGCAATAAGTTCACGAATCTTGATTATACGTTGTTCGCCCGCATCGCTTCGTTCGGTTGCGAGGCGTGGTTTCAGTTCAAGTACTACAAGACAGAAAAGAACAGCTTGTAAAATAGGTTTGTACTGATCGTCAAATGGACAATTGACGAATACGTTTCGATTAAAGTCAGGATCAAGCAACTTTATCTCGCCGTTGTAACGAGTCTTTCTCATAGGCAAATCGTTCGCAGATTCGACCGTCATTTCCGTGAATGTATAGTGCGGTTCCCTGATTTCTGGCGAATTCTCGCGCGGCGTCAATAGCTTCTTGTTTAGTGCCATAACTTCGGGTGATGCGATCGGCTCCAGCCTTGCGCACAGCCCATTTCCCGTCTCGCCGAACGACATGCACATCCTTGCCAGACATTTGTCTTCTCTCCGAGATGACTGCGATCCAAGCATCAATTATACTATTCCTCTAACGCTAATCAAGTAGAGCCGTTTGCGCTGTGCGATTTTTTGTCGGCCTCCCTCCCGCCCGGCACCCTGTGGACCGCTTCGCCCGCCCGACGACGGACCCGCAAGGGCCTCGCGGAGGCTCAGACTTCAGAACGAAAAGCGGATATCAGGTTGCCGCGCCGCCGCGTCGCAAACCCGGGGCGAGCCGGGCCGTGGGCTGAACGCAGGCGGTCACGTCCCATGCAGACTCTTTCCCTGCGCCGTGGCATAACCGCCATCGTCAATCCGGGAGGCGCGGAGAATATGGATAAAGGACGAAACTATCGCGATCTGCAGCAGCATATCGACGAATTGAAAGCGCGAGGCCTCCTCTACGTGATCGACGAACCGGTCAACAAGGACACCGAAATGGTGCCGCTCGTGCGCTGGCAGTTCCGGGGCGGATTGCGCGAAAGCGACCGCAAGGCGTTCCTGTTCAAAAGGCCGACCGACGCCGCGGGCCGCTCCTACGCCAGCAATTCCCGCTAAGGCTCGAAACCCTTGAAAAATATGGGGCCGGAAAAAAGTCTTTCGTGGACTTTTCGAGGTGATTCGGGGCTATTTGCCTTCGAGCGGAGCATTTTTCTCTGGAAAGTGGTCCGAAGGCGAGGCGGGATTGTAACCAAAATGGCCAGAATGCCAGGCATGCGCAAGACGCTCAGCGCTCCGGGATTGCTGAAGGAAGTGCGAGCTTGTTTCGACCGTATCGAAGATCCGATCGCGAGCAGGGGGCTGAACCAGACGGACTGTCTGATGTCGGGTCTAGCGGTGTTCGGTATGAAGTATGCGTCGCTTCTGCAATTCGACGAGGCCGCGCACGCCGACGAAGTGGTTCGGCACAACCTCGCGACCTTATACGGCGTCAAGCGCGTGCCGTCGGACACTGCGATGCGCGAACGGCTTGACGAAGTCTGTCCGCGGCAATTGCGGCGTTGTTTCACGAAGATGTTCCAGGTTTTGCAACGAGGCAAGGGATTGGAAGAATACACTTGTCTGAACGGGCATTACGCTCTTTCGATCGATGGAACGGGATACTTCTCGTCGGACAAGGTGCACTGTAAAAATTGCTGCGAGAAACACCACCGCGACGGTACGATTACCTACTACCACCAGATGTTGGGAGCCGTTCTGGTGCATCCGGAACAAAAGGAGGTTTTTCCGTTTGCACCGGAACCGATCCTGAAGGAAGACGGCGCAAAAAAGAACGATTGCGAACGCAACGCAGCGAAACGGCTTCTGAAAGATGTGCGTCGCGAACACCCGCACCTGAAGCTGGTTGTGTTGGAAGATGGGCTGGCCTCGAACGGACCGCATGCCAATCTTCTCAAGGAGTTAGACATGCGTTTCATACTGGGGGCGAAGCCCGGCGACCACAAGTTCCTGTTCGAGTGGGTCAACAACGCGCCGTCCGTGGAGCGCCGGGAGTTCACGGACGGTGACAACATACGGCACGAATTCCGGTATCTTAACGGAGTGCCTCTGAACGATACGCACTTCGACCTCAAAGTGAACTTTCTCGAATACTGGGAGAAGCTCCCAAACGGCAAGAAACAACGTTTCTCCTGGGTCACGGATCTGCCAATTGACGAAGGGAACCTGATGGAGTTGATGCGCACCGGGCGGGCGCGCTGGAAGATCGAGAACGAAACTTTCAACACCCTGAAGAACCAAGGCTACTGCTTTGAGCACAACTTCGGTCACGGTAACAAGAATCTGTCGACGGTCTTTGCGTTCCTGATGATGCTGGCGTTCCTGATTGACCAGATTCAACAGCGATGTTGCAAACTGTTCCAACAGGCGCAAACGAAGGCCAAGCGGCCCATTTACTTCTGGGAAAAGGCGCGGGGATTGTTTCTCGAATACTTCTTGAAGGACTGGGAAACACTCTACCGAATGATCGCGTTTGGATACCGGAAAGCAGAGGGAATTCCCTACGACACCTCCTGACCTGGCACCGTGACCGAATGTGCTAAAGCAAGTTTTTCAGGGGAAACAGGATGGTCAAGGCTAAGTCGGCACCAAGCCGAAGCGGGGAAGGTGCGTCGCGGCGGCTGGTCCCTCGGTAACGACGCTATCTCGACGCGCCTTTCGCAAAGGGCGGCCACCTTAGCGGGAATTTCTGCTCCTACGCCTTTCCGGTCGTTATCGGAGCGCTGGCCGCCAATCAGGACATCTATGCGACCGGCATGGACACGGAAGTCGATCAGATCGCTTCAAAATGGGAGAAGGCGATCGCAAACCCGGTTCCGCCGCGCCGGGTGAACGACGCCCCCTGCCAGGACGTGATCGTCGAGGGCGAAGAGCTGGCGCGGGAAGGACTCGCCGTCCTTCCGATACCGCTGTCCACCCCGGGCTTCGACTCCGCGCCGACTCTTGCGGCGACCAACGTGATCACCGGCAATCCCGACACCGGCACCCAGAACATGGGCACCTACCGCGCCGCGCTGAAGGCGCGCGACCGGCTGGTGGTGCGCATGGCGACGCGCGTCGGCGGGGCGGAAGGCTATCTGCACTGGAAAATGCGCCGCGAACGGGGCGAGAAGATGCCCTGCGCCATCGTCGTGGGCTGCCCGCCCTGCGTCGCCTTCACGGGACCGCAGAAGCTTCCCGTCGGACTCGAAGAACTGCATGTCGCCGGCGGCCTCGCCGGCGAGCCCGTCAATGTCGTGCGGGCGCGGACCGTGGACCTGACGGTGCCCGCCGAAGCGGAACTGGTGATCGAGGGACTCGTCGACACCGCCATGCTCGAACCCGAAGGCCCTTTCGGCGAGAGTCACGGCCATGTCGCGCTCGAAGAACTCAACCTGCCGATGACGGTAACCGCGATCACGCACCGGAAGAACGCAATCATCCCTTCCTATATCTCGCAAGTCGCGCCGTCCGAAAGTTCGGTCATCAAGCGCGTCGCCTACGAGCCGCTGTTCCTCGCCCATCTTCGGGACCATCTCGGCATCCGGGGCGTGCGGCGGGTTTCTCTGCACGAACCCCTGACCGGGCTCCTGCGCGTCACCATCGTGACGCTCGACCCGGAAACGCCGCGCACCGAAGTATGGCGAGCGCTCTACGGCGCCGCCAGCTTCAAGGGCGATTGCGGCAAGATCACCATCGCCGTCAACGAGGACATCGATCCCGACAACGCGGATTCGATACTCTGGGCGATGGGGTATCGCCTTAACCCGGCAGAGGACGTTGAAGTGCTCCGGCACCGCGGCCAGGGACACGGTCCCCGGCGCGAGCACAAGGGAGAAGAGGATTCGACGCTCCTGATCGACGCCACCATGAAATCGCCCATGCCGCCCCTGGCGTTGCCGACCAGACCCTACATGGAAGCCGGCCGCGCGCTGTGGGAGAAACTCGGTCTGCCGGAACTGCGGCCTGAAACGCCGTGGCACGGCTATTCGCTCGGCGACTGGTCGCAGGCATGGGAAGATGCCGCCGCGCGCGCCGCTGCGGGAGACTGGCTCGAAAACGGGCGGCGGACCCGTCAACGGCAAGTTCCCGCCGACGTGCCGCCGGAGACCTCGGTGCGCGATGTCGAAACGGGCTGGAAGGACGAACTCGAATGGAAAAAGAGATAGCGCGGGCCGGCGGGAAGCGCCCGCTATGAACGGAGCGGAACGCCGGGAATTCGTCCGCCAACACCGGACTTGCGTCTTCTCGTACCCGAGAAAGAAGCATGGCCCTTCTCTGTCGTGCGTCTACTACGTGATGGACGGCGACGACATTCTGGTCTCGTCGATGATAGGCCGCGCCAAACCGAAAGCCGTTCTGCGCGACGGCCGGGTATCGCTTTGCGTGCTCGACGAGAAATGGCCCCCCACCTACGTCACCGTTTTCGGACGCGCGACGGTGGAGGAACAAGGCGGCGGCGATCTGCTGATCGCCATCTGCGAACTGATGGCGGAACAGCCCATGCCCGAAGAGGAACGGGCCAAGCTCCGCCGGCTGGCGATCGAGGAAGGCCGCTGCGTCATCCGGGTGAAGCCCGAGTCCACCTTCGAGACTCCGCCGCGTCACGTCTACGCTCCGAAGGATGTCGACGCGCTTACCCATACCTACGGAAACACGCTTCCCTGGGACGCGGATTGAGCCGCAGCATAGGCCCGCCGCCTCATGCCCCGTAACGCCGGGTAGCGCGCAACAAACCGGCTTCCTGCGCCATGATCGTCAAGAATTGTTTGCGCCGCCTCCTACAATCCGCATATTCTGCATGATGTCGTCGGTATGTAGGGGTTAGACACGCCGAGCGTCCGTCAGGGCCTCGACGCTGGATCTTGGCGTCGCTTCCTGTTTCCGTGATGGTCAATGGAAGAAACGTTATGCCCAACAGTGCGACCGACGCCGAATCAACCACGCCGGAATTCGAGCGGGCATCTCGACTCGCGTCCGATCTGGATATGGAATTGATCGCTTCCGAAGAGGAAGACTACCAGGGCGCTCCTCCAAACTATCGAATCGCAACATACCCGGCCGATTACACTTTGGAAGTACTATATCGGAAATGGCGAAACGAAGAAATCGAGATACCGGATTTCCAGAGAAATTTCGTCTGGAAACAAGTCCAATCCAGCAAGCTGATCGAATCCTTTCTGGTTGGCTTGCCGGTTCCCTCCGTGTTTCTCTACAACGATAGGGACAGTCAAAAATACTTGGTGATTGACGGACAGCAGCGCTTGAAAAGCATTTTCTATTATTTTGAAGGATATTTTGGCGCAAAACGGCAAAATAGAAGGAAAGTATTCGATTTAAAAGGCCTGCACGAAGAAAGTTCGTATTATGGAAAAACGTTCGACGACCTTCAAGATGAAGATCAGCGGCGACTAAAAAATTCCGTATTGAGAGCGTGCATTGTGCAACAATTCGATCCTGAAGATCACACAAGCATCTACCATATCTTCGAAAGATTGAATACCGGCGGAACGCTACTGGCAAATCAGGAAATTCGCAATTGCGTTTATCATGGCGGCTTCTCGGAATTTCTTGGGAAAATAAACCAATTGCCTGTTTGGAGGAAAATACTGGGGAAACAGGATCCCGATATTCGTAGTAAGGATATTGAACTGTTGGTTCGTTTCTTCGCCATGAGAAACGTCGAAGAATACAGGAAGCCTCTAAAGGATTTCCTTTCCAAATTTATGCATGTAAACAGAAATTCTTCCGAAGAAAGACTGAATGAATCGCAGACTATTTTTGAGCGAACTTGCGAAGCGGTCGTTAAAAATTTGGGAGAAAGACCTTTTCATGTCCGTTCGGGATTGAACGCCGCCGTTTTCGACGCGGTCATGAATTCTTTTTCCGAAAATTTGGACGAAATTCCGGAGGATGTCCCTGCAAGATACGAGAAATTAAAGAAGGATTCCGAGTTCATCGACGCGATCAGTCAAGGCACGACGGATGTCGACAAGGTGCGCGAGCGCTTTCGCATGGCGATGGAGTATTTATTCGATAAATGACTTCCAAAGCTCGTCGTTATGATTTTTCCATTGGCGACGTCGAAGAAGCGGCTGCGTCGTCCGGGTGAAGCCCGAGTCCACGTTCGAGACCCCGCCGCGTCTACGCTCCGCGGGATGTCGACGCGCTGCCTGCGGAAACGCGCATCCCGCGAACCGCACGCGCGCCTTGTCGAAGATTGCCGCGACCTTCGCCGAACTCGCGCCGGTGCTCCGCGCCTGAGCCGGGGCCGTCAGCGGCGTTCCGGCTGCATCACGCCGTAGAAGCTCCCGTCCGCCGCGGAAAGTATGGCGATAGTGCCCATGCCCGGAATCGGAAAAGGTTCGCGGACGACGGCTCCGCCGGCCTCGGCCGTTGCCCGGCAGGTCGCCTCGACGTTGTCCACGCTGATATACGCGAACCAGTGGTTCGGCGTGCCCTCCGGCGCTGTCGTGCATTCCATTGGAATCATGCCCGCGACCGGCTCGCCGCCGGATTCGAAAATCGTGTAGGTGCCGCCGCCCGACATGGGCATGTCCTTGCCTTCCCAGCCGAAAACCCTCGTGTAGAAGTTTTTCGACGCTTCCACGTCGCCGGAAATGAGTTCGTTCCAAGCAAAAACGCCAAGCATGATGCGCTCCCCGGTCGGTCCGCCGCTATCGCCGCGCGAAAATACTTTCTGCGGAGGGATCGAACAAGCGTTCGGAGTTCCGTCCAACAAGGCAGCGAGAAGCCGCGCCGCGCGGCAGGCGCGCGAATCAGGCGAGCGGCGACCGGCTTCGCCCGTTCACCCGGCGGCATCTCCGGTCGCCGCGTCCGGCGACGGCGGCGTCACTCCCAGCGATTCCGCGGCCTCCTCAAGCCGTGCCCACGTGCCGGCCGGCAGCGGTATGCCGCGCAGGATCCGGTCGCGAAGAACCCGGTCGCCGCGTTCTCCGGGCACAAGAATTTCCTCGACGCCCTCCGCGCGAGGCAAGGTCTTCAGCGCCGCCGCCAGCCGATCCACCTCGCGCGCATATGCCTCCGCATCGGTGAAACGACCGATATCGAGAGCGATGGCGAGGCCGTTCTGCATATGCGCGCGGCCGTCCGGCGCGCCTTCCAGAAACGGCGAGATCAAGGGATTGGCGACCATCAGGCTCGTCAGGCATTCGAACATCAACGAGAGCCCTCCTCCCTTGAATCCGCCGAGCGGGGTCGGGATCGCCGCCCGGGTCGCATCCGTCGTCGGGTTGCCGTCCGAATCCACGGCCCAGCCTTCTCCGAGCGGAACGCCGGAATCGCGAGCGAAGGCGATCTTGCCGATGGAGGCCGTCGCCGTCGCCATATCGAGCGTCAGCGGCGCGTGGGCGGCGCCGGGCACGGCGATCGCGATGGGGCTGGTCGCGAGGCCGGCGGCCCGCGCGCCCGGATAGACCATGTTGGGCCTCGACGAGGAAAGCGCGATTCCCGCCATCCCTTTCGCCGCCGCCTCCAGCGCGAAATACCCGATCGCTCCCAGATGCGTGGTCCGCCGAATCAGGCAGATCCCCACTCCCGCGGCGGCGGCCTTATCGACCGCCAGCGTCATGGCCCGACCGAGCGCGATCTGGCCGAAGGCGCGATCCGCCTCCAACACCGAGGCCGCAGGGGTATCGATCGTCACCTTCATGTTCGGACGCGGGTTGTTGAGACCGTTGTCCAGGCGCGCAAGGTATCCGGGTATGCGCAACACCCCGTGGGAATCGACGCCTCGCAGATTGGCCCAGACCAGAACGCGGGCAATCAGGGCGGCGTCTTCCGCCGCCACGCCCTTCGCCTCGAACAATCTCTCGGCGAATTCCCGCAAAACGGAATCGGCGATGGTCACGCCGCGTTCTGACATCCGCAACTCCCGGCTTATCCGCTGCCTTTCGCGCCGTTCGAGGTTCCGAATCGCGGTTTCAGACAAGCCGCCCGTCCAAACATGCCGCCCGGAGATCGACGACCGCCCGCGTCGCGGGCGAGAGTCGACGGGGGAGGGCCGCCAGCGTTCCGGCGATTCCTCACGTTCCGTTCGCGCCGTTCCCCGCAACGCCATCCCGCGAATCGGTCCCTCCGCCCGCTTGGTTTTCGTCCCGCTCCAGGCCGGCCAGATAATCTTCCACCTGTCGGCGATTGCGTTCGCGGAATTTTCCGAAATCCGGCTTCCGCTTCTCGAGAAACGCCCTCATTCCTTCGAGCGATTCTTCCGACCCCCAGATATGGGCCAGCAGCTCCATGCCGTGCTGCCACGAGGCGTATAGCTCGTCGGACTCGAAGTTGAGCGACTTCTTGGTCGCCCGAAGCGTCTGCGAACTGTAGGATTTTATCCGCTCGCACCACGCCTTGGTTTCCTCGAGCAAGTCCTTCTGCGGCACCGCTTTGTTGATCAGGCCGGCGTTCACGGCTTCCTCGGCGGTAAGCGTGCGGCACAGAAAGATCATCTCCCGCGCCAGACGCTCTCCGACCAGACGGGGAATGTATTGAGTCGCGCCAACGGTTGGGCAGGCGCCGACCCGCGCCCCGGTCTGACCGAATACGGCGTTGTCGGAAGCGATGACGAGGTCGCACCAGAGCGCAAGTTCGTGCCCGCCCCCCATGCACCATCCGTTCACCATGGCGATCACCGGAATCGGCAAGCCCCTTATCGTCATCGCGAGGCCGAGCATGCGGTCGTTCCAGTGAACGGCGTTCGCCCGGTTGAGGCGCATCATGGCGTGAAAATCGCCGCCCGCCGAGAACGCCTTGTCGCCGGCTCCGGTCACGACGGCGCACGCGATCGAAGGATCGTTCCGCGTCGCTTTCAGCGCGTCGATCATCTCGTCGAGGGTTTGCTCGCGAAAGGCGTTGCGCACTTGGGGCCGGTTGATCGTCGTCCACGAAACGCCGTCCCTGACCTCGTGGAGAATGTCCCGATAGGGCGTTCCTGGCATGGCTGGTCCTCGTCTGCGGTCGGAAGGAAAAATGCGGAGATGGCGTTCAGATGCCGTAGAGCCGGGCGGCCGTCCGGCCGCGCATGTCCGCGACGGCTTCCTCGCTCGCTCCGGACAATTCCGCGATCGACGCCAATGGGTCCGTATCTCCCATGTCGAAAGGATAATCGGTGCCGAGAAGCAGCCGCGAAGGTCCGACGAGGTCGCAGAGATAGCTCAGCGCCCGCGCATCGTGGGTGATCGTGTCGTAGTAGAGATCTCGAAGGTATTCCGCCGGCTTCCGCGGAAGGGCGTCGCATTCGGGCCGGACGCCGTGACCATGGTTCCACCGTCCGGCAAGGATGGGCGCGACGCCGCCTCCGTGGGCGAAAACCATGTCCAGGCCGGGGAATGCGTCGAGGACTCCGCCGAATATCAGGCTGGCGATGCAGATCGCCGAATCGAGCGGGTTGCCGATCAGGTTTTCCAGATAATGCCGTTGCAACCGATCGCCGGCGGCGACATGCGCGGGATGCACGAACACGGGCACGCGCAACCGCGCGACCGCCTCGAAGAACGGACGGAACTCGGGTTCATCCAGATTCCGGCCGTTGACGTTGGAGCAGATTTCGACGCCGTTCAGCCCGAGTTCGCCGACCGCGTGTTCCAGCTCGGCAACGGCGAACTCGGGATTCTGCATCGGAAGCGTCGCCATCCCCCGAAAACGATCAGGACGTCCCTCGACGATAGCCGCGACCGCGGCGTTCACCCGCCGCGACCGCGCCGCGCACTCTTCATCCGGCAGGTTGTAGAAATAGAAGAAAGTCACCGGACTCAGCACCTGGATATCGACCCCGGCGGCATCCATTTCTCGAAGCCGCCGTTCCATGTCGTAGAGCTGGTCGGCTTCGCAGTTGCGGTTGGGACGGCCGTTAATGACCGGACAAAGGGCTCCGCAATCGTCCCGGTCGACGCGGAGGCCGTAGGTGCGCCCGTCCGGTCCAACGGCTTCCATCGGCAAGCAGGACTCCGGCGCGACATGGCAGTGAACATCGACGACGGTCATCCAGCACTTCCTGTCTTCGCGGATGCGATCAAGATATAGTGTGCGCTCTCCCGCCGCAAGCGTTTTCCCGGGCGAGACGTTCGCTCCGCGCCCGCTTTCCGGCTGCCCGAGGATAGCCAGAGCGGCGCGGGCGCTCGTCGAGGCCGAACACCGGCCGGACGCCCCGACGGATCTTTTGCCTGGTGCGGCCGTTTGCGCAGGGCGTCCCGGCGGCCGTCTTGGGGCCGGATCCGCCAAAATGGCGGTTCCGACGCGGAGAATTCGCGGTTTACCGCAACCGGGGCCAAATAATTGGCCCCCCTGAATGCTTCCTGTATTTCAGGACGCATGGCGCAAGAAATCCCGGGAGTGCGATCATGTCGGAATTCGTGTGGCGACCGGACGAAGACACCGTCCGATCCAGCAATCTCCGAGCCTTCCTCGACGCGCATTCCCTCCCCGACTACGCCGCCCTCGACGCGAAAGCCCTGGACGATCCGGAATGGTTCTGGAACGCCGTTATCGGTCACCATGACATTCGCTTCGACAAGCCGTTCGAGCGAGTTCTCGACCTCGACAGGGGCGAGGCATGGCCGAGATGGTGCGTCGGCGGAACGACCAACCTCGCCATGAACTGCCTCGACCGCCAACTGGAGATGGGACGCGGCGACGCGTGCGCCGTCGTCTGGGAAGGCGAAGACGGCGTCGTTCGGCGCTGGACCTACGAACGGCTGACCTCCGAGACGGCGCGGCTCGCCGGAGGACTGCGCCGCCTCGGCCTGGGCCGGAGAGACGTGATCGCGCTCCACATGCCGATGGCGCCCGAGGCGGCGGCGGCGTTTCTCGCCGTCGCCCGGATCGGCGCGATCGCGCTGCCGCTGTTTTCCGGGTTCGGCGCGGCGGCGATCGCCAGCCGGCTGAACGAGGCGCGAGCCGTCGCCGTGATCGCCGCCGACGGAACGCTGCGGCGGGGCAGAACGGTCGCGATGAAGGAGACGCTCGACAAGGCCGCCGAGCGGGTTCCGACGCTGCGCCATGTCGTCGTCTTCGATCGCCTCGGAGACCCTGTCCCGATGACGGCCGGGCGCGACTGCCGCTGGCGGGATCTCGCCGCCGGCGAGGAGGCCGCGCCGGAAATCGTGGACGCCGAAGAACCGCTGATGTTGATGTTCACTTCGGGCACCACGGGACGGCCCAAGGGGACCGTCCACACGCATTGCGGCGCGATGGTCAAGAACGCGCTCGATCTCGGACTCCTGCTCGATATCCGGGCCGGGGACCGTCTCCTGTGGATGAGCGATATGGGTTGGCTGGTGGGACCGAAGACCGTCATCGGCGCGACGCTTCTCGGCGCGACGGCGGTCATGGCCGAAGGAACGCCCGACTACCCGGATTCGGGGCGGCTGCTGCGCCTCGCCGCGGAACACGGCGTGACGGTGCTCGGCCTCGCGCCGACGGTCGCGAGAACGATGATGCGCAGCGCCCCGGCGCAGGCGCCGGAGAGTCTCCGGATAATGGTGTCTACCGGAGAGTTGTGGGATCCGGAGTCGTGGCTCTGGCTCTTCCGGAAAGTCGGCCGGAGCGCCGCGCCGATTCTCAACTACGCCGGCGGCACGGAGGTCGGCGGCGCCATTCTCGTCGGCACGGTGCTTCATCCCCTGAAGCCGTGCTCGTTCGGCGGACCGGTGCCGGGCGTCGGCGCTGCGATCCTCGACGAAACCGGAAGTCCGGTCCCCGTCGGCGCCAAGGGAGAGCTCGTCATGCGCCGCGCGTCGATCGGGCTGACCCGGGGCTTGTGGAAAGATTCCGAACGTTACCTGGAAACCTATTGGAACAAGTTCCCGAATTGCTGGGTTCAAGGCGACACGGCATCGGTCGACGCGGACGGGCTATGGTATCTGCACGGACGCGCGGACGACACGATCAAGATCGCGGGCAAGCGCACCGGCCCGTCCGAAATCGAAGATCTGCTGCTCGCCACCGGCCTGATCTCGGAGGCGGCCGCCGTCGGCGTCCCCGACCCGGCCAAGGGAGAGGCCATCGTCTGCGTTTGCGTCGGCAAGCAGGCGGATCCCGCGGAGGCCGCGAAAAGGCTCGCCGACGCCGTGGCCGACGGGCTCGGCGCACCGTTCAGGCCGCGCGAAATTCGCTTCGTCGACGAACTTCCCAAGACCCGCAACCTGAAAGTCATGCGCCGCGTGCTCCGTGCGCTTCTCTCGGGGTCGGATCCCGGCGACACGAGCGCGCTCGCCGATCCCGAACTGCTGCCGAAACTGGAAGCGGCGCTGACGGACCGGACCTGAACGGCGCGCCGAACCGCGCGGCCGCCGCCCCTGCCGACTCCCAGGCGCCGTCCGCGACGGACCGTTTCGCCGAGGGACGGGCCGGCGAAACCTCGGCCTCCCGCGGAACCCGCCGCCGCGAAATCAGGTTCCCGCAGGCCCGGCGGGCCGCCGGGGTCAGGGAATCGCCGCCGCTCTCAGGAAGCCGAAATCGCAGCCCTGGTCCGCCTGCAACACCTCGCGCGCATGGAGCAGGGCGTACCCCCGCGTCGGCGCGGCCGGCGGCGGCGGCGCCTCCGCGCGGCGCTTGCCGAGCTCGTTCTCCTCGACAAGAAGGTCGAGCCTCTTCTCCGCGACCGACAACCTGATCCGGTCCCCGGTCTTCGCCAGCCCGAGCGGGCCGCCGGCGAACGCCTCCGGCGCGACGTGCAGCACGACCGTTCCGTAAGCCGTGCCCGACATTCGCGCATCGGATATCCGCACCATGTCCCTGACGCCCCGCGCGGCCAGCTTTTTCGGAATCGGCAAATGGCCCGCCTCGGGCATGCCCGAAGGACTGGAAGGCCCCGCATTCTGCAGAACGAGGAAGTCGTCCGCGGCGACGTCGAGGCCGGGATCGTCGATGCGCCGGGAGAGGTCCTCGAGCGAGGAAAACACGACCGCGCGGCCGGTGCGCTCGAACAACCCGCTGTCGGCCGCCGACCTTTTGAGAATTGCGCCGCGCGGCGCGAGCGAACCGAACAACGCGACCAGCCCGCCGCAGGGCTCGAGCGGATCGTCCAGCGCCGCGATCACGCCGCGGTCGACGGCCGCCGCCTCGTTCGCGAGCCTGTCTCCCAGCGTTTCGCCGGAAACGGTCCGGCAATCGAGATCGAGCAGAGGCTTCAGCTCCCTCAGCACGCCGCCCAGTCCCCCCGCGGCGAAGAAGTCCTCCATGTAATGGTCGCCGACCGGCTTGAGGTTGATCAGCACCGGCGTCTCGTCGGAGAGCTCGTTGAGCCGCCGGAGCGAAACGTCGATGCCCGCGCGCCCGGCGATCGCCGTCAGGTGGACGATCGCGTTCGTCGAACCGCCGATCGCCAGCAGAACGCGCAGCGCGTTCTCCACGGAAGCCGCCGTGACGATCCGGTCGGGCGCGACGGGGCGGGCCGCCAGGCCGACCGCCGCGGCGCCCGTGGCTTCCGCCGCCCGCAGGCGGTCTGCGTGAACCGCGGGTATGGCGGCCGTTCCCGGCAGCGCCATGCCGAGGGTTTCCGCGATGCAGGCCATGGTGGACGCGGTGCCCATGACCGCGCAGGTCCCGGCCGTCGTCGCGAGCTTTCCCTCGATCTCCCGGATCTCCGCGCCGTCGACGCCGCCGGCGCGGTATTGCGCCCAGAAGCGCCTGCAATCGGTGCAGGCGCCGAGCCGGTCGTCGCCGTGCCGGGACGTCATCATCGGTCCGGCGACGAGCTGAATCGCCGGCCGGCCGGCGGAGACCGCCCCCATGAGCTGCGCGGGAACGGTCTTGTCGCAACCGCCCATCAGCACGACCGCATCCATGGGTTGGGCGCGAATCATCTCTTCCGTGTCCATCGCCATGAGGTTGCGGAACTTGAGGCTGGTCGGGCTGAGGAAAACCTCTCCGAGCGAAACGGTCGGGAATTCCAGAGGAAGGCCGCCGTTCGCGATCACGCCGCGCTTGACCGCCTCGAGCAGTTCCGGGAAGTGGCGATGACAGTTGTTGAAGCCCGACGGGGTGAAGGCGACGCCGATTACCGGCCGTTGGAGCATGGCGTCGGAATAGCCCATGGATTTGGCGAAGGACCGGCGCAGGTAGATCGCGAAATCAGGATCCCCGTAATTCGTCAGGCCTCGCGCGATCCCGCGGCGTTCGCTCATGCGCCGGCGTTCCAGGCGGCCGGCGGGCGGGAACCGAGCGGCGGTCGCGAGTCCTCGACGCTGACGACGGGGTCGAGCGCCGCCGCCAGAGTCGCGTGCAGGTAGCACGTGCGGGCCGCGATCCGCATCAGGCGTTCGCAGGTCTCGTCGTCCTCGCGGCCGTTCACGAACAGATGCGTGTCCACCGGTCCCGCGGCGCCGCGCAGGCGGCCGGCGTCTTCGTTCAGCATGTACGGACAACGCTGGACGAGGCGCACGCCGCCGATGTCGAACTTCATGTGTTCGATGTAGCGGTCGAGCTGGGTCATGAAGCAAAACGCGATTCCCGCCGACAACAGGGCGAGCCCGCTCGGAGCGGCGTCGCCGCCTTCGGGGCGCTCGTCCGACCTGAGGGCGAAGTGGCTCATTCCGGGGAGTTCCAGCCAGGTGTCCGTTTCCGTCAGGCCGTCCGGCTCGATCGCCCGGCCGATCCCCCTGACGATGCGGACGATGCGGGTCTTCGTGCCCGCCGGCGCCGGCTCCACCATTCCCGCCCGTTCCGCGCCCGTCTTGCGAATCGCGTCCGGCGAGCCGCCCGGTTCGGGAGCCGGCCGTTCGCGCCAGGTCGCGAACGGGTCCGGCGCGCTTTCTTCCGGCGACGGCGCCATCGTCTCGACCGCCCGGCGGCGGCCGTTGACGTATATGGCGAACGTATTGCGCAACGGCATGCTCATCGCGGCGAGCGCCGGCGACGCCGCGACCGCGTCGTCGACCAGTTCCGCGACGCGTCCGGCGTCGGCGTCCGCGCTCAGTTCGACCCTGATCTCGGCCGGTTCCGCGAAACCCTCCCCGTCGCCGCGGAAGAAGGATCCGGTCATCGAATAGGCGTTTCCGAGCTTGATCCCCAGACCGTCGACCGCGACTCCGCGCGCGTTCGCGAGAGCGGCGATCCGTCCCATCAGGTCGGCCTGCAGTCCGGCGTTGAAGAAGCCCAGGGGAAAGGGAGCGAGGTCCGTACCCTTGAGATGCTTGCCCTCGTCGCTCGCGACGCGCCACCTGCTTCCGCCGTCGCCCTGGCGGACGACGGCCTCCTTCTGATGCAGATCGAGCTTGCGCGCCTCGACGACGTACGACGCCCGCCCGGCTTTCGCGCCGAGCAGCGCGGCGCGGCGGTCGCCCGCCTCCACCCGGAAACCGAGCGGAAAATCTCCGATGGCATCGGTCATGCGTCGCCTCCAAAGCGCCGAAAAACGCCAGGCCGCCCGGCGCCGGTCCAACCTAACGGGATTGCAGAAATTTCGCGAGCTTCTCCTCGGCGGGAACGATGCCGAGACCGGGGCCGTCGCCGGGGCGCAGGCGGCCGTCGACGATCCGGAGGGGTTCTTCCACCACGTCGTCGACCAGATACTGGCTGGTTACGCTCACGTCCCAATCGAGCTGCGGAACGGCGACGGCGAGATGAGCGGTCGCGGCGCTCGCGATGCCGGTTTCCGCAAGCTTTCCGGCGAGATTGACGTGCATGCCGAGATCGCGCATCAAGCGGGCCGCCCGAAGGACGGGGCCCGCTCCGCCGAGCTTGATGGTCTTGAGACTCCCGCCGCTCGCCGCCCCCGTTTCACGGTGCAGACGGATATCGCGCACGGAATGAAGTCCCTCGTCGGCGCCGAGCGGAACGCCGGAAACGGCCGCGCAGGCCGCCATGCCTTCAAGATCGCCGCCCGCCACGAGTTGCTCCATGAAGTCGAGTCCCGCTCCCGCCGCGCCTTCGGCGAACCTGACCGCGTCCTCCCTGCCGTAGCCCTGGTTGGCGTCCGCGGAAATCCGCGCTCCTGCCCCGCCCGCGGCGCGGACCGCCGCCGAGCGCTCCAGATCCCGAAGCGGATCGTTGACGCCGACCTTCACCTTGAAGGCCGCGAAGCCCGCGTCCAGTTGCCTTCGGACGTTTTCGACCTCGGCGCGCCGGTCGCCGCCGGCGACCATCGTCAGGACGGTCGCTTCGTCGCGCGCCTTCCCGCCCAGAAGTTCGTGGAGCGGCTTTCCGACGCGCTTGCCGGCCAGGTCGAGAACGGCGATTTCGATCGCCGCCTTGGCCCCGTGATTGCCGTACATCAGCCGGTCGAGCCGGAGGTCGAAGGGATCGGCAACGTCGACGCCGATCAGAGCCGGCTCCATGAAACGGACCGCCGCGACCATGCTCTCGGGAGTCTCGCCGGTCATCGTCGGCGCGGAGGCGGCCTCGCCCCAGCCGACGTTGCCGTCCCGGTCGCGGATGCGAACGATCAGGTTTTCCGCGTCCGCGATCTCTACGCCCGCGAGCTTCATCGGGGATTTGAGCGGAACGCGGACGACGCGGGCTTCCACATCTGCAACGCTGAACATTCAGGGGGCGCCCTCGCTCACGACCCGTGGACATTTTCCGGAGTTTTCCAGGTCCCGAACCGACCTCCACCGAACGCTTGCGAAGTCCCCGCCGACCCGCGACAGAAAAATCGAGGCTCTCGCCTTGACGAAGGAACCGGAACGCTCGACGAGGGAGCGTGCACGCTCCCGCGTTCGACTCGAAGCGCGACAAGGCAGGCCTCCGCAAGCGGGACAACATAGGGACGAGTTCGCCGGTAGGTCAAGGCGTCGAGGCGGCCGGCAACGTTTGCGCGTCAGCCGGAAGCTCGATCCAGTGTATAACTCAACAGGATCAACCGGTTTCTCCGGTTTCTTTCCCGTGAGGCGTTTCTTGAAATCAACCATGGCGCGTCAGTTCTCCACTATATTTATGCAGGATGCTGCCGATTCTTCGGCGATCCGTATGATGGACACGTATAGACGAGTCGTCCATTTCGCTCTGCCCAGCCTTCAGAGAATCCGATATGAGAGATCGTATTTCTGATCAAGCTGTCTTTCTGCTTCTTTAGCCATGATTTTCGGATCGATCTCATAAATAAATTTGCATTTTGTTTGTTCTTCTTTATAGAATATTGCCAAATATATTTTCCTGTTCCGTGTAATTCGATTCAGAGAATCAGTACGTTTATCATCGGGTTCTTTGAACATACGATCAAGCTGTCCTGTCCCGCCTTCTTTGCATGACAGATATTCGTATTTCTCATCCGGATTTCCCGGAGCATGGGCATCTGCATGATGCTTTGAACGAATCAATTCATGTCCGAGGATATCAGCGATAATCATTTCCTTTACCAATCCAGGTTGGAGCAAGTTGGCAATTGATCTCGCCAAGCTTCCAAGATCAGCGTTATTATCTTGCGATAGGCGTCATCAGAAGAGCATCATCTCCATCATGTCATTCTCGGTTTTCTGGAGCCTCCTGTTTCCCTCCTCGACGAAGCGCTCGTGCTGTTCTATCCCGATGAAGTGACGCCGGAGACGCTTGCAAACGGCCGGGCAGGTGCCTACGCCTGAAAATGGATCCAATACCAGATCATCCTCTTCGGAGCTGGCTTTAATCAAACGTTCGATGAGCTGTTCGGGTTTCTGAATCGTATTGAGGGCGTCACGACTGACGAGCTCTTTTGATTTATAAGTAAGCTGCTTGATGTCCCCCCATACATCTCCCGGATTTTTCCCGTTTCCATTGAATTTGGTCTTCCTGTATTTTCCGTTCCTGACTGATGGAACGCGTTCACAACGCATACGATGATCCAATTCGACAAGTTGCGGGACACGGATCGCATCAAGATTGAACATTCTCGGTTTGTCGCCTTTGATAAAATAACAGATAACGTCGTAATTGTTCGTGTATTTGAGCCGCCCTTGGGCGAGCCGACTTGGCTGATACCAGATGATTCTTGATCTGAGATTCAAAAAAGGACGATAGTCGATGAAATCAATACAGTTCGGTTTTCCGAAAAGATACAGTCCACCACCCTCTTTTAACTTCTTGGAAAAAATTCTGATCAGCCTCAAGTTGTATTCCTGGATATTGTGGATTTTGTCCCATTTATTGGTAGCAATTCCATACGGACCATCACAGATGACCAAATCGATGCTCCCGTCGTCGATATGGGGGAACATATCGAAGGCGTCCGCTTGGTAGATACGATCCAGTTCGAGCATTCTTTGTTTTCCTCCGGTGAAGCTGACGCCGAAACGAATCACAGATGGAAAATAGCACCGGATGAGGCAGCTCTGTTTCGTCAGGCCGTTCGGCAGCTTGGTTGAATCACATCCAGGATGCTGATCATGCAGCCGGGAGCCCTTCGCCGCAACCCTCTGATCGGCGCTTGATGCACCCTCCACCCTCTCGGCCAGCAGCAGTCCGGTGGCCTCGTCGAGGGGGCGCGCAGGCGCAGCCGGTCGAAGAAGGTCCAGCAGCGGTCGAGGAGTGGCAGGCGCATCACGTCGTGGATGCACAGCCCCGGCTGGCCGGAGAAGGCGCGGTCGTCGAGCGTCGCCTCGGGCGGTCGAGCGCCACCCCGCGTCGGCGCGCGTAGCGCAGCAAGTCGCGCTGGCACTGGCGGTAATTCTGCGACCGCCACGGGCGAATCGCCCCTTCGCGCAGCGCCTTCGACTCGTCGGGGATCACGAGCCCGTAGTCGATGCCCATCGTGCGCCCGAAGCCAATGGGCGCTCCGTGCCGCTTGACACGCAACTGCCACGCGTAACCGGCCGCAAAACGCCGTTTCGCGGATCAAGGAATTTTTTTCGCGGCGACGCCCGCTCGAGGAGTTCGGGACGCCGAGGACTGCCCCGCCCTGTCTTCGCGCCGCGACGCCCGAACCCGGAACGGCGAAGCATGGCGCGGGTCGAAAGAAACCATGTCCAAAGGCGCACGGGGAGAACGGGCCGCTTGTTCTTGCGCGAGAAGATGGCGACGCTCTCGTCCTGGAATGCGAGGCGAGTTCGCCGCCGCGGTCAAGCGGTCTCGGCAACGAACCCGACGATGTTGCGCTCCTCCCGGCCGAATTCCACCCCGATCATGTGGACAGGCTGGCCCGAATGCCGACACTTGTCCGCGTAGCCGCGTTCCCGAGCCAGAGCCCGGCCTTCCGGCTTCCCGTCCACGACCTTGAACTCGAACAGGTAGACGTTGCCGTTGTACAGGACCGCCAGGTCCGAACGTCCGCGCGCCGTGCTCTCCTCGGCGCGGACGTCCATCCCCGCCGCCACGAAGTGCGAGTAGAACACGCTCGCATAGTGCGCCTCGTAGCCCGCCAGGCCCGTGTTCGCGTACCACTCGTTCGGAATGCCGGCCAGGAACGCCCGGAACAGCGCCTCGATCCCCGCAAAGTCGTTCGCCCGCATCAGGCGGCGCAGCTCCCGGCTCTCCGACGCCACCGCGACGTCCGGCGACATCGTCCGCAGCAGGAGCGCGTTCAGGCTGCGCTTCACCTCCCGGTTCGGGTAGTCCAGCCGGTAGAGGAGCGCGTCCTCGTCCCGCTCCTCGTCGACGATGGTCAGGTAGCCGGTCTGGAACAGAAGCGCCTCGACGGGGATGCGGTCGACGGCCGACAGCAGGTCGTCGTCCGCGAACATGCCCTCCAGAGCCGGCGCCAAGACCCGGCGCCGCGCCAGAAGGTCGACGAGGAAGGTCGGCGTGCCGCTCTGGAACCAGTAGTTGCCGAACCTGCGGTCGGCAAGCAGCAGCAGGACGTCGAACGGATTGTAGACCCTCTCCGTCCCGAGCCAGTTGTAGCCGTTGTACCAGCGTCGGATCTCGCCCCGGTCCAGGCCCTCGAGTTCCGGGGCGAAGACCGCGTCCAGCTCCGCTTCGGTGTAACCGCAAATGTCCGAGAACTCCGGCGCCAGCGTGATGTCGCGCAGGTTGTTCAGGCCCGAGAACAGGCCCGCCAATTTGCTCACCCCCGTCAGGAAAACGAAACGGAGATGCCGGTCGCAGTCCTTGAGGATCCCGTACAGGCTGCGCAGGAAGTCGCGGTTCGCCCGCGCAACCTCCGGCTTCGAAAGCGCGTCCAGGATCGGCTTGTTCGTCCACCAGCACGACCGCCTGCTGCCCCGTGCGCTCGTGCAGCGTCCCAATCAGGCGCCGGAAACGGATCGACGCCCCGGCCGGGCCCGGTTCGAGGCCGGCATGCATCTCCGTCTCTTCCAGTTGCGCTTCCACGGTTTCCCGAACGCCGTCCGGGTCGCCGAACTCGCCTGAGCCGAAGCTGAGCCGCACGACGGCGCGCCGACCAGTCCCATTCGCCGTGGACGGCAAGTCCCCGGAACAGCTCCTCGTTTCCCTCGAACAACTCCTGCAGCGTGTCCACCAGCAGGCTCTTGCCGAACCGGCGCGGACGCGACAGGAAATAGTACTTGCCGCCCTCGACAAGACGGCGCGCATGGTCCGTCTTGTCGACGTAGTAGCAGTCCATCCTCCGGAACTCCCGGAGGGAGGAGATGCCGATCGGAAGCGTGCGCCTCGTCATGGGGACAGAATAGGTGCGCAAACCGCCGCGGTCAAAACGGAGGCGTTTGCGCTGCGCCGTTTTTCGTCGGCTGCCCGCCCGGCCGGCGGCAGTTGCGGCACGAATTTTCGCGCCGCTTGCGGCGCCGAAGCGGTGCGCCGCTATTCCGCCGCCTCGGCCGGCGGCTCCTTCCGGTGCTCGACGAAAGTCTCGAGCAAGTCGAACTTGCCCTCGACTCGCGCCACGCGCTCGCTCAACTCCCGGAACTGCTCGTTCATCTGCCGGAATTGCTCGTTCATCTGATCGGTCAGCTGCCGGAACCGTTCGTTCATCTGATCGGTCAACTGCCGGAACCGTTCGTTCGTCTGATCGGTCATCTGCCCGAGCCGGTCATCCGTCCGCCGGTCCCGTTCGTCCATGCGCAGGGCAAGGGCGTCGATCCGGCTGTCGAGCCGGCGGCCCTGCAGAAGAACCAGCCTGATAACGGCAATGCCGCCGCCAAGCATGGTGGCGCCGACGCCAAGAATGGCGATGAGTTCGGAAGAGAACTGTTCCATAAGATGCCCCTGCGAATTCGGCAAGACGAACGTATGCGAAATCTTCGCGCCGCGCAACTATCCTATCGGCCGCCGTTCGATCAGCGGCGCGGTCGCGGTCCGCGTCGCGCCGCATGCGGCACCGAAGCCGGGGGAAGGCCGGGCAACGTCCCCGGAACTCCGAAGCGCCGCCGGGGCCGCCGCGGACCGCGACCGCGCGTTCCCTGAAAAGAAGACCGGCTTTCTCCGCGCGCGACGCCGCCTCGACCTCGCGGCGCAGGGGAGGTTCGTTCCGCGTTCGGCCTTTCGTCGACGGTCTGCGGGGCGGGCGGCGACGGAATCCCGGAGAATTCGCCGCCGAAGCTGCCGTCCTCGCGGACGACGCGGAGCGGCGTTTCTCCGCGGCGCATTCATCGCGCCGCGGCGGACCGCCTCGGGCGCAGCGCGATGGCTGCACGGCGAACGTTCGGCGAGAAACGGACGCTCGAAGCGCGCGACGTTGACGAGACGGGTTTCATTTCCGCTCCGGGCATTCGTTTTCGGCGCCGGCGAAAGGGCGGCGGAAGCCGCCCGGTCGAGGTCGGCGAGCGTTCCCGTGAACGGCCCGTTCGTCTTTCCCGAACGGTTGACGGCGCCGAACCGGGCGCGCGCCGCCCGAGAATCCCGCAGCCCGGCAAACCGCTCCGTGGGCGTGGCTGAACTCGCCTTCGCGCCAAGCGCTTCGCCGCTCGGGCGTTCTTCGGTCCGGGACGGCGACCGATCGACGAGACGCCGTTCTTCGCCGCGAGGGATCATGCCGCAAAACGGAACGCGGGCCGACGGCGCCTGCGGCAAGCCGTTCTCGGCAACGAAAACGCCGCTGCCGGGCGTTTGCGGCGTTCTCGCCGCCGGGGTATGTACCCGGAATTCCGAAGCGAACCCGGCCGCCCGTTCGGGCGCGCCGGTCAGGCGGCGCTCTGCAGGACAACCGGCGCAGGCCCTGCGGCGCAACTGGAGAAGCCATGGCGTCCCGAACGAAAGTCGCGCTGATAACGGGCGCCGGAACGGGCATCGGGCGCGCGGCGGCGCTGTCGCTGGGCAAGGCCGGCTACGCCGTCGTTCTCGCCGGGCGGAGGATGGAACTGCTGCAGGAGACAGCGGAAATGCGCGATCCGGGCAGTCCGGAAATGCTCCCGGTCGTCGCCGACGTATCCGACCCCGGCCAGGTCGGCGCGCTGTTCGCGAAGGCGACGGAGAGGTTCGGACGTCTCGACGTGCTCTTCAACAACGCCGGAACCGGCGCGCCGCGCATCCCCATGGAAGACCTGTCGGTCGAAGACTGGAAACGCGTCGTCGACGTCAACCTCACGGGATCCTTCCTCTGCGCCCGGGAAGCGATCAGGGTCATGAAGAACCAGACGCCGAAAGGCGGCCGCATCATCAACAACGGGTCGATATCGGCGCATTCGCCTCGCCCCGACACCGTCGCCTACACGTCGACCAAGCACGCCGTCGCGGGGCTGACGAAGAGCATAGCCCTCGACGGCCGCAAGCACGATATCGCCTGCAGCCAGATCGACATCGGCAACGCCGATACGCCGATGGGCGGACGCATGAAACGCGGCGTTCCGCAAGCCAACGGCGAAATCATGGCGGAGCCGGTGATGGACGCGGCGCATTGCGGCGACGCGGTCGCCTGGGTCGCCGAACTCCCGCCGGACGCCAACGTCCTGTTCATGACCCTCATGGCCACCAAGATGCCGTTCGTCGGCAGAGGGTGACGGCCTGCGGCCCGCCCGCCCGCCGCCGCCGGAAACGAGGAGAACCGCGTTGACCATAAGAGACTGCATTCCGCCCGACAGAAACCCGCGCAGGCCGGGCGTCCGCCTTCCCGCCGGCGCCGTGGACACGCACGTTCACGTATTCGAAGACCGTTATCCGATGTCGCCCGGACGCGGCTACAACCCGCCCGAGTCGACCCTCGGCGATCTCGTGAGCCTGCACGGCGCGCTCGGCATCGACCGGGTCGTCTTCACGCAACCGTCGGTTTACGGCGTCGACAACTCCGCGATACTCGACGGCATGGCCGCTCTCAACGCGGAGACGCCGGACCGCGCCCGCGCGGTGGTGGCCGTCACGACGGACGTGACGGACGAGGAGCTTGCCGCGTTCGACGCCGCGGGCGCGCGCGGCGTCAGGCTCAACGCCGACAACAAGGGCGGCATGCCGGTCGAATTCGAGGAGGTGCCGGAACTGGCCGCGCGAATCGCGCCGTTCGGCTGGCACATCGAGTTTCTGTTCCCGGGCCGGGACATCGTCGATCTCATGCCGGTCTTCCGGGCGCTGAAAGTTCCGATGTCGATCGCGCATTTCGCGTATCAGGCGGCGGCGGACGGCGTGGAGGCCCCGGGGTTCCGGGCTTTGCTGGATCTGGTGCGCGAAGGAAACGCGTGGGTGAAGATTTCCGGAGCGAACCGGGTGAGCGCGACCGACCTGCCGCCCTACGACGACGTCAAGCCGATGGCGCGGGCGTTGGCGGAGGCCGCGCCCGACCGCCTCATGTGGGGCACGGACTGGCCGCATCCGAACAAGTACGAGGTCAACCCGAACGATGGCGACCTTGTCGACGCCTTCGGCGACTGGATCGGCGACGAGGAGATGCGCCGCAAGATCATGGTCGACACGCCGGCGGCATTTTACAGGTTCTGACCGACCGCGCGGGCCTCCTTCGCCGGACGGACGGCGCGCCGCCCGGGATTTCGGCCTACGCCTTGAGGCTGCCGGCCTCGTCGCGGGACAGGCCCGTTTCCGCCGCGGCCGCGACCACGGAAGGATGCCAGTCGACGCGTCCCGCGTCGGGACCGCCGATGAGCGTGAGCAACGTGCCCTTGCCTTCCCCGACGTAACGGAACCCGCGATAGACGCCGATCGGAACGCTGATCGCGTCGAAGGGATCGAGGACGATCTCCTTCTCCCCTTCCCCGGTCAGCCAGACGACGGCCCACGGCCCGACCAGCGGCATGAAGACTTCTTCGGTCCGGTGCGCGTGCAGCGCGGCCCCGTTGCCGTGTTCCGCCTGGATCATGCCCAGATTGAACCCGTGCGCCGGCAGCGGAATGTTGGGCCGCAGTTCGGGCGCGTCGTCGGCCTCAACGACTCCCATGCCGATCAGGTTGATCTTGAAGCGCCGGTGGCCGGGCAGGCGGCTGTCGACGTAGGCCTCGTCCGAACCGCGGAGGCTGTCGAAACGCGCCACGAAGGTCTCCATTTCCTCCAGCGAGACGTTTTTCGCGTCCATGCCTTTATCTCCCCTGTTCGCGGCCTCACTCCGTCAGGCAGAGGCCGTGCTCCGGCCGAAAGCTCAGATGGACCTTGCGGCCGGGAGCCAGATATTCGTGATGCCGGATGCCGATCTCGCGGTCGCCCACCCGGACGCGCCCTTCGAGAAAGTTCCCCAGATAGATCGTGTCGATGACCTCGCCCTCGAAAAGGTTCGCGCCGCCCTCGGGTTCCTCGAGGTGCAGCGAGACGTCCTCGGGGCGCAGGCTCAGAACGATCCGGTCGCCCCGAGCGGCCCCTTCTCCCCCCGACGCCCTCAGGCGCAACGGCGCCGCGCCGCCGCCGACCGGAACCTCGATCTCGCAGAAGCCCTCCGCGCGGTCGAGGAGCCGGCCCTCCAGCAGGCTCGTCACGCCGATGAAGTTGGCGACGAAAGCGTTGACGGGGCTGGCGTAGATCGTCTGCGGATCGCCGACCTGCTGGATCTCGGCCTTGTCCATCACCACGATGCGGTCGCTCATCACCAGCGCCTCGGTCTGGTCGTGGGTGACGAAGACGGACGTGATGCCGACCTCCCGCTGCAGGCGGACGATCTCGACGCGCATCTGCTCGCGCAGCTTCGCGTCGAGATTCGAAAGCGGCTCGTCGAACAGCACGACCTTGGGTTCGTAGACGATCGCGCGCGCGAGGGCGACCCGCTGGCGCTGGCCGCCGGAAAGCTTCGTGGCGTACCGGTCGGCGAGATGGAGGAGATCGACCAGCTCCAGAGCGCGCGCCGTCCGCCGCCGCAATTCGGCCGCCGGCGCGCGGCGCACCCTCAGGCCGTAGGCGACGTTGTCGAAGACGGTCATGTGCGGCCAGACGGCGTAGCTCTGAAACACCATCCCGAGGTCGCGGTCCTCCGGGTTGAGGAAGACGCCGCGTTCGGCCGAGGCGACGGCGCGGCCGCCGATCCGGATCTCGCCGGCGTCGGGACGCTCCAGTCCGACGATGCAGCGAAGGGTCGTGGTCTTGCCGCAGCCCGAAGGCCCCAGCAGGGTCACGAACTCGCCCTCCGCCACGGACAGGCTGAAGTCCCTCACCGCGGTTTCCGCGCCGAAGCGTTTGTGCAGGCGCTCGATTTCGACCGCGGCGCTCACGGCCGGACCGCCAGCATGCTTTCGGCGTCGAAGCGAAGATGAACCGTCTCGCCCTCGCGCAGGCGCTGCCGCGGATGCGCGAGGACCTTCCACTCGAAAGCTCCCCAGTTCACGCGGCAATCCACGCTGTTGCCGAGAAAGATGACCTGCGCGACCTCGCCCTCGACGCTCGGACCGGCGGGCCGCTCGCGCTCGGCGTGAACGTTCTCGGGACGGACGGAAAGAACCGCCTCGTCGCCCGCGCCGACGCCGGGTCCCAGGCGGCAGGGCAGGATCAGGGAACCGCCCGCGACCTCGACCTCGCCGGTCCCGTCGTCCTCCTTCCGGATCACGCGCGCCTCGAGCAGGTTGGCGACGCCGATGAAATTGCTCACGTAGCGATTGACCGGCCGGCTGTATATCCGCGCCGGATCCCCCCTCTGCTCGATGCGGCCCTTGCTCATCACGACGATCTCGTCGCTCATGACCAGCGCTTCGGACTGGTCGTGCGTCACGTAGATCGAAGTGATTCCCACCTCGTTCTGTATCCGCTTGAGTTCGACCCGCATCTGTTCGCGCAGCTTCAGGTCGAGATTCGAAAGCGGCTCGTCGAACAGCAGCAGCCGCGGGCGCCCGACGATGGCGCGCGCGAGCGCCGCGCGCTGCTGCTGGCCTCCCGACAGCTGCGTGGCCAGCTTGCCGGCCATGTCCGACAGCCCGACCAGGCGCAGCGCGTCCGCCACCCGCTCGTCGATCTCGGCGCGCCCGGTCTTGCGGATTTCCAGCGGGTAGGCGACGTTCTGCGCGACCGTCATGTGCGGCCAGATCGCGTAACTCTGGAAAACCATGCCGATGTCCCGCTTCTCGGGGGGCAGGAATAGGCCCTCCGCCGGCGAAGTGTAGACCGCGTCGCCGACGCGGATCGATCCGGAATCGATCGCGTGCAGCCCGGCGATGCTCATCAGGGTCGTCGTCTTTCCGCATCCCGAAGGCCCCAGCAACGTGAGGAAGTCGCCGCGGGCGACGGAGAACGAAATGCCGTCCACCGCCCGGTCGTCGCCGAAGCGCTTGACGAGGTCCCTGACCTCCAGATGGCCGGCCGCGCCGGTCACGCCGTCAACGCCTCGCGCCCGGCGAGCCGCCGGAAGAGGTAGATGCACGCCAGAAGCACCGCCGTCTGCGCCATCGACAACGCCGCCGTCAGGGGCTCGTTCTCGAAATTGGTCAGATAGTAGACGCCGACGGACAGGGTCTCGGTCCCCGTCGTGTACAGGATTATCGAAATCGACAGCTCCCGCAGATAGATGATGAACAGCAGGACCCAGCCCGCGAAGATGCCGGGTTTCAGAAGCGGTATGGTGATGCGGCGCAGCGTCGTGAACCAGCTCGCCCCCGCCATCCGCGAGCTCTGGTCGAGCTCTTCGGAAATCGCGAGCATGACCGAAGACACGTTGCGCTGGCCGTAGGGAAAGAAGCGCGTGATGTAGCCGAGCAGCAAAATCCACAGCGTCGCGTAGATCGGCGTCTGGATGTAGGTGACCAGCACGCCCATGGCCAGCACGATTCCCGGAAAGCCGATGGGCACGACGCAAAGGAAATCGAGCAGGCGCGACCCGAAGCCCTGGGTGCGGTGGATCATGTAGCTGACGACCAGAGCCAGCGCCATCGCGATGGACGCGCCGACGAACGCCAGGAAGAAACTGTTCAGGATTCCGTTGGTCGCCGCTTCGATGCTGTCCGGATCCCAGAAGAACAGCGTCTTTTCGTAGTTGCGCAGGGTGATCTCGGAAAGCTGGATCTCGGCCGTCCAGACCGGATGCAGGCTCACGATCGCGAGGCAGGCGATGGGCAGGACCACCGCCACCAGGATGTAGAACAGGTTGTAGCCGAACGCCGCCCATCGCCAGCCGCCCAGGTCGAGCACGTTCGGGCGGTAGCCCTTCCCGGTCACCGTCGTGAAGGAGCGCGGCGCGATGTAGCGCTGCTGAATCCAGATCAGGAAAACCGTTATGACGCCGAGAGCCATGCTCATCGTGGCTCCGAGATAATGGTTGGCGTCGTCGCCGACCGCCTTCGAGAATATCTGCGTCGTCAGCGTCTCCCACCCGTAAGGCGCGCTGAGCTTGAAGGGCACGCCGAACTCGCCGGCGCTGGTGACGAACACGATGATCGCCCCCGACAGAATGCCCGGCATGACCAGCGGCAGCGTGACCGTCAGCGTGGTGCGCAGCAATCCGGCTCCGGTCGTGCGCGCGCTGTCCTCCAGCGACGGGTCCATGCGCCGCAGCGAGCCGACGACGAACAGGTAGACCAGAGGCGTGAAGAAGATGCCGGTAACCCAGATCACGCCCCAGATGTTGTCGACGTTGAACAGATGCCCCTCGATCCCCAGCAGATCGCGCGCCCATGCGTTGAGCAAGCCCGTGCGCGGGGCGGCGAGATTGTGCCATGCGATCGCGCCGACGAACGGGCTGAGAAAGAACGGCACCAGATTGTACGGTTCGAGGTAGTCGCGAAGCGGGCAGTTGGTCCGGGCGTTGATCCAGGCGAGCGACACGCCCAGCACCGTCGCCAGCACCGTCGAGCCGGCGCTGATGATCACCGTGTTGACGAAGGCTTTCGGAATGACGCGGTCGGTGACCATGACGACGTAGTTGCCGAAGCCCCACGCCGTGTCCCATCCGAGGGGATCGAGCACCCTGAAGCTGCTGACGAGCAGCGTGATCAGGGGCAGGATGACCGCGACGCCGACGATCAGGCTGACGGCCAGGGTCGCGACGTTTTCCTGGGTGAGCAGCCCGCGCAGGCGGTTGCGCGTCCGGTTGCCGGATACGGCGGTCATCGTCCGGCTTCCGTCGGCGACCGCCTGGACCGGGACGCCGGCCGCGGCCCCGCGTCAGGCCGGCGGGGCTTCAGGCGCCCCGCCGGCAACGCGCGTTCAACGGAAATTGTTCTGCCACTCTCCCCGCACGCCCTTGAACTCGCGCTGGGCTCCCACCCAATCGTCCAGCCCGACGAGCTTCTGTTCGGCGAGATTCATCAGGTAGGGCGCGGCGGACGCCGGCGGCTCGTATCCCTTGCGGAAGCTGTAGATCGCTTCCCCGTCGACGAAGATGTCCGTTCCTTCCTTGCTCAGCAGGAACTCGATAAGCAGCTTGCCCGCGTTGGGATGCGGCGAGCCCTTGAGCACGGCGGCCTGGTTGCCGAGCATCACCTGGCCTTCCTTGTAGGAGCCGATCTTGATCTTTCCCTTCAGGGCCGGTTGCTTGAGGACGTTCTGGTAAACGCGCCCGGACAGGTTCCACATGTCGAACGGACGCTGGCACGAAATGACCATCTGCATTTTCGGCTCGGTGCGGAACTCGACGATCGGATCGGTCGCCTTCAGCTTCGGCCAGAAGGCGGGAAAGTCCACCGCGCCGGCCTTCTGCAGCGCGATGACCGTGTTGGTGTAGGTGAAGCTCTTCGTGATGTCGGAAGCGATGGTCTTGCCCTTCACGACCGCCTGCACCGCTTCGGGGTAGGTCGAGACGCTGAAGTTCTCCATCCCGGGGCAGGACGCGTTCCACACCGGTTGGAACGTGTACGCCAGCGGCGTGACGACGTATGGGTACTTGAAGTACTGGCCGGCCGCCCTGGCGACCTCCTCGCTGTCCTTCCAGTAGCCGCTGTCGAGCTTCTCGAAGGCGCCGCGCTCGGCCGCCGCGTCGAAGAATCCCGGGGCGCTGACCAGCGCCACGTCGACGGTGAACTTGCCCGCCTTTATTTCCTGGCGGACCTGGGAGACGCTGGCTCCGGTGCCCTTGCGGAGATTGTTGAACTTGAAGCCGTCGCCGAGGCCGTAGCGCGCGACGAACGCCTTGCCGAGAAGCCGCCCGGTGCGATCGCTAAACAGCGGATTGATGATGGTGACGGCGCCTTCGGCCTTGGCGGCCTCGACGAGGCCCTTCTCCTGCGGCGTGAGGCTCTGAGCTCCCGCCGCGAGCGGCGCGAGCGAAACCAACATTACGGCGCCAATGCGCGCCCGACGTGCAAGCATGCTTTCCTCCCTTTTCTGCAACCACGTTCAGCATAGCCGTATAGTCGAATGCCCGGCGGACGGCAAACCGAGGGCAAGATTGAGAATCTTGCGTCGTTCACGGATTACGTTTATGCGTTCGAGCATGACCTTGACGAGAGACGAGGATCCCGAGGATGGCCGGAAGCACTGACCGCATAATCCCCCCCCCCCCCCCCGCCGCATGGGTGTCCCGGAATGAAGGCCCGACTCCCGGAAGCGGCGGGCGGGAAGCCGGCCATGCCCGTTTCCGGCGCGCTGGGCGCCGCGCTGCTGGCGGCGGCGCTGCTGCTGGCGCCGGGGGAGGCGCGGGCGCTGATAGAATGCGGGCCGTCAGGCGCGAACGTCCTCACCTGCTCGGGCGCGACGTACAACGACGGCATCTACTACCCCGAGAGCGCCAAACTCGCCGGCACCAACCCCACGGTCAGCGTCCCGGGCCGCAGCGCCGGGTCGACCACGATCACGTTGGGGTCGCAGGCGGCCGGCATTCACGTGGAGAGCCAGGCCACCCACGGATTCACGGTCAACGTCGGGGGCTCGACCGGCGGGACCGCCCACGTCGTGAACATCGTCCAGGGGACGAACTCGGTGAGCGGCGCCAACCGGAACAACGGCGTCTATCTGAGGCAGATAGCCAACAATCGGACGACGACGCTGGACGTGAGAAGCGGGGTGACCATCGGGAGTTCGGCCACCCCGATGAAGCAGAACGGCATCTTCGTCGACCTGCGCCCCACTGCTGCCAGCCAGGGCGTGGGCGCCACCGCCGGCACGATCACCAGCGCGGCGACCATCCATGCCGCCGGGCAGGGCATCCGGGTTGGCCGGACGGTGGGGGGCACCAACGACGCGACCACCGTCACCAACACCGGCGCCATCCACTCGGGCGTCGGCAACGCCGCCGCCACCGGCACCTACGTCGACCGGCCGCACGGCATCCACGTGCTGCATGGGGGGACCCAGAGGACCGGCTCGCTGACCGTCACCAACTCGGGCGACATCACGGTGGGGGGCGCCTACACCGGCATCCTGATGAACTACTGGGGCGCCGGCGCCCTGAGCCTCGACAACAGCGGGGACATCGCCGCGGCGACGGGGCAGACGGCGAAGCAGGGCATCCAGTTCAACTACAAGTACTGGGACAACCAGAGCGCCCAGGCCATCACGCTCACGAACTCCGGCGCCATCACCGCGGCCGAGTTCGGCATCCGGCTCACGAAGGTCTCCGGCGGCGCGGTCGAGCTCACCAACAGCGGGGCCGTGACGGCGACGGCCGACGCGGCGCAGCACACGGGGCACGCCATCTATCTGGCGGAGGGCGTCACCTTCGGCAGCGGAAGAACCTACGCCACCAACAGCGGCACCCTCACGGTCGACAACCGCGGCGCCCTCAGCTCGAAGAACCACGCCCTCTACGTCTTCACGGCCACGGCGGACGATGACATCGAGCTCACGAACTCCGGCGCCGTCGCGTCGGAGGACGGAGACGGCATCCGCATCGAGCGGCGCGTCGAGGGCGACATTACGTTCGCGAACGGCGGCACGTCCACGACCAGCGGCAACGTCTCGGGGCGGTGGCACGGCGTCTACGTCGGCAAGGCGGCGCGGATCGACTTCGACCAGACGGCGGGGACGATTTCGGGCCGCACGGGCGTCTACCTCGAGGTCACGCGCGAAAGCGCGATGGGCGATGCGCGCAGCGTGGACGGCGACGGGAATCACGTGCCCGCGATCGACGTCGCCTGGACGGGAGGCAACGTCGCGCGCGGGACGGCGACGGACGACCAGGGCCGCTTCCGGGCGGCGACCGCGGCGCAAGTACTGGCCTTCGACCGGGAGTCGGCGGCCGTGAAGGCCGTCGAGGGGACGCTCCACTACGGCGGGGCGGCGGGCATCGAGGCGCACGCCCTGTCCTGGCGCGACGTGGCGGCGCAGGTGGCCAAGGGCGACGACCCGGGCGCGGTTGCGGACAACGCGGCGCAGATGAACCTGCTGTCGACGACGCACGCCGATTCGCGGAGGGCGGCCATCCTGGCGCAGTTCCGGGCGGCGCTCGGCAACGACGAGATCGCGGTCGCGGCGCCGATCCTCACCGCCATCGGGACCACGGCCACGACCGCCGTGTCCGAACTGACCGACACGCAGATTGTGACGTATCTGAGCACGAACAACGGGGCCACGAGAACCCTGCTGCGGAACGTCCTGGCGCAGGGCCTCTCGGACGACGAGAAGGCGATCCTGCGGGCGGTGGCGACGAACGATGGCGTGGACGACGCGCTCACGGCCGCGGGCTTCACGGACGACGCCGCGAACGACAGCGACTACTGGAGCCTGGTGAAGGCGCTGCTGGATCGCCGCAACCTGGACGACATCCGCGTCAGCATGACGGCCGGCTCCATCGACTCGCGGGGCGACGGCATCCGCGCCTACTACGCGACGCCCCACGACGACAACGGGGCCATCTCCGTCGCCATCGCCGCCGGCGCGACCGTCGAGGGCGGCATGGCGGGGATCTACGCCGCCAACGCGGGCGCCACGGGAACGGGCGCCGACCGCATCCTGAAGCAGACCGTGACGGTGCACGGCACGGTGACGGGCGGGGCGGGCGCGGCCGTGCATCTGGCGGGCGGCGGCAGGCTGACGGTCGGCGCAACGGGCAAGGTGCGCGCCGGCTCTTCGGGCCTGGCGATCCTGGCCGGCGGGCGGGCGGTCGTTCGCGTCGACGGCGAGGTGCGCGGCGGCCGAGGCGGCGGAGCCGAAGCGACGCCGGCAGTGCATCTGGCCGGCGCCGGCAGCGAGCTGACGGTCGGCCCGGCCGGACGCGTAGCGCTCGACAACGGGGCCGAACTCGCGATCCGGCGCGACGGCGAGAGGACCGAGCTGATCGTGCTCCAGGATCCTGGCCTCGCCCTCGACGGCGGCGGGTTCACGCAGCCGGGCGTCGAAGACGCGATCGAGCGGCTGGGCGGCGCGGTCGGCGGCGAAGGAGGCGGCGAAATCCGGGTCGCCATGGGGGAGCCGGACGATCCGGATACCCCCAGCGGCGCATATTTTCCGGTAACTCTCGACGAAATCGCTCTGAAACCCGCTTCCGAAATAAGCGTGGCAAGCGGCGAGATCGTGGAGACGGAGAACGTGCCCGCCATCGAGGCCGTCTCGCGAGACGCCGTCGACATCGCCATCGACGTGGCCGCGGGCGCAAGGGTCCGCTCGACGGGCCACCACGGCATTCACGCCTACTACCCGACGTCCGACGACGACAACGGGGCCATACGCGTCACCGTCGCCGCGGGCGCGACCGTCACCGGCGGCATGGCCGGCATCCACGTCGAGAACGCGGGGCTGGGCGCGGGCGAGGACGAGACCGCCGGAACCGACGACGACATCCTGAAGCAGACCGTGACGGTGCACGGCACGGTGACGGGCGGGACGGACGCGGCCGTGCATCTGGCGGGCGGCGGCAGGCTGACGGTCGGCGAGAGAGGCTTGCTGATCGCCGGTTCCGGGCAACCCGCCATCCTGGTCAACGATCCCGGCCGGGCGGAGATCCGCATCGACGGCGAGGTGCGCGGCAGCGCGGGCGCGGGCGCGGCGGTGCATCTGACCGGCGGCGGCCGCGTCGTCGTCGGTCCGAAGGGGCGCGTGAACCCCAACGGGGCGACTGTCGCGATCCTGCGGGAGGGCGACCGGACCGTGTTGATCGCGATCCAGGATCCCGATCTCGCCGCCGAAGGCGGCGGATTCACGCCGGCGAGCCGCAAGGACGCGATCGAACGACTGGGCGGCACCGTCGGCGGCGAAGGAGGCGGCGAAATCCGGGTCGCCATGGGGGAGCCGTCCGATCCGGATCTGAACAGCGGCATGTATTTTCCGGTGATTGTTGACGGAAACTCTCTGGAATCCGGCCCCGGCAGGGAGGAACCCGGCCCCGGCAGGGAGCGGGAACTCGAACCCGACAGGGAGCCGGAACGCCTCATGGGCCGCATGGATTGCGCCATGGCGGGGATACCGGACAAGTGCCGCCTCTACGAGGCGCTGCCGGCGGCGCTGCTGGCGATGAACGGGCTGCCGACCTACGGGGAGCGCATGGCGGCGGCGCGGGACGCCGCCGGCGGCTGGGCGCGGATCGACGGCGCGGACGGCGAGTGGAGGGCGAAGAACGCGACGCAGCCGAACATGGCCTTCGACTACCGCCGGTACGGCGTGCAGGCGGGGGTGGACTTCGCGGTGGGCGGCGACGGGCGGTTCGGCGTGTCGGTGCGCGGGCTGCAGGGCTCGGCGGAGATGGCGGGGTCCGGCGCCGAGATCGATCTGTCCGGGGTCGGCGCGGGCGCGCACGGGACGGCGTTCCTCGGCGGCGGCTTCCACGTGGACGCGCAGGCGATGGCGACCTGGTACGATGTCGAGCTGACCTCCGGCCGGACGGTTCTGACGGACAACGCGAAGGGGCTGGGGTTGGCTCTCGGCGTGGAGGTCGGGCGGCGGACGGACATGGGCGGCGGTCTGACCGTGACGCCCGGCGCCGGCCTCTCCTGGTCCGAGGTGGATCTGAGTTTCGCGCGAAGCGCCAACGAGCGCGTGTCGGTGGAGGACGCGCGGAGCCTCGTGGGCCGCGCCGGGCTGCGCGTCGAGATGGAGGCCGGCTTCCGGCTGTTCGGTTCGGTGGAGGCCACCCACGAGTTCTCGGACAGGAGGTCGGCGCGGATCTGGGGGGCGCACCTGGCTTCGGACGTCGCGCTGAGCGCGACCGAGACGGAGAAGACGGGGTTCCGCATCGGAGCCGGCGGCGCGCACGGCTGGGGGGACGGCCGCTACGCGCTGCGCGCCTCCGCCGGATACGCCGCCCGCGGCATCGACAACGGCGAATTCGACGGCGGAATCAGCCTCGCGATGCGCTTCTGACGGCGGCGGGCCGGCCTCGTTTTGCGCGGACCGACCGAAAGTTCGCGGTCCGACGGAAACGAAAGAATTCGGAGCCGAAAACCCGGGAGGCGGTCGACGCCGCACGGGAAACGGCGGAGGACGCGGATATTCCGCGCCTCGAAGCCGCGGCGCAGCGGCTTCGAGGCGAGCCACCTGTTGCGGTCCCGTCGCCGGCAAGGCGTCGTCCAGGCTCCTTGTCTTCTACGTCGAGTTCCAGGGGTAGTTCGCCGCGGCGGCCGGACTCGCGCGCCGAAAGGCGAGCGCTTTGGGGACGGGCCGCGCGACAGGGCGGATTTTGCAGGACATCCGCGACTGACGGTCGACGGGCGCGACGCGGTGACGGAGCGCGGTCGCGCGCGGAGAAAACCGGTCTTCTTCTTGAGGAACGCACCGTCGCGGTTTCCGAATCCGCCCGCGGCGGGCCGGCTGCGCTTCGGAGTTCCGGGGCGTTGTCCGGCCTTCCCCCGGCTTCGGCGCAGCAAACGGGGCTGCCCGGAAATTCGCGCCGCCTCACGCCGCCGACCGGACGGGCAGCCGACGAAAAACGGCGCCGCGCAACGGACGGCCCCGGCGCGGAAAGCGACCGGGTTGCCGCCGCGCAAGGCTGCGACTACCCTCGCAGGGTCGGCAGAAAATGGAGAACCTCATGGGCGAACATCCCCGGACCAAGACCGAAGGCGCCTACAAGGGCGGCAACGGAAGCTATTATTTCGACGTGGCGGCGCTCGCGACCGTGGAGGCCGGACCGGGCTACGCGCCGACCGCCGGTCCGGTCGTCGAAGGCGAATTGACCCAGGTCGGCGTGATGACCATCCCCGCCGGGCAGTCCTCGGCCCCGCACACGCATCCGAACGAACAGTGGATCTACCTGATGGCGGGCCGCCTGCGCGCGGTGGTCGACGGACAGGAACGGGAAGTCGGTCCGGGCGAGCTGATCTACATTCCCGCCGGCGTGGTTCACGGCGTGGACGTCCTGCCGGGCGACGACGCGAAGTTTTTCACCTGCAAGGATCTGCGGCACGGCATCGCCGGCACGCCCGTCGAATAGCCCGCCGCCTTCAACCAGCCAAGGAGCAAGACGTGAATATCTTCAGAACGCTGACCATCGCCGGCGCGGCGCTCGCCGCCGCCGGTTCCGCCCAGGCCGTCGAGCAATACCGGATCGGCGGCGGCCCCGCCGGCGGCGGCTGGCATCCGGCGGTGAGCGCCGGCGCCCAGATGCTGAACGCCGCGCTCGAGGGCAAGTACAAGTTCAACTATTCGCCTTCGAACGGATCGGTCGACAACGTCCGCCGCGTGTCGCTCGGAGACTTCGATACGGCATGGGGCCATGTCGGGCAGGTCTACCAGGCGTGGAACGGCGTCGGGCTGTTCGAGAAGGACGGTCCCGGACGGGACTTCCGGATCATCGCCAACGTGCGCAAGCAGTCGCAGATCATCGCCGTGCTGGCCGACAGTCCGATCCGGTCTTTCCAGGACATGAAGGGCAAGGTGGTCAACCTGCTCAACAAGGGATCGGGCAGCAACGTCAATTGCCGCAACGTCATGAAGGGCGCCGGCGTTTTCGACGACATCAAGATCCGGAACCTGGGCTTCGCCGCGTCCGCCCGCGCCCTGGGCGACCGCCAGATCGACGTCTTCTGCTCCGCCGGCACGCCTTTCCTTATCCCGGCGCTGACGCAGCTTTCCATCACCAAACCAGTGCGCTACGTCGGACTGAGCGAGAGCGAGCAGAAGAGCCTCATCGAGCGAAACCCGTTCTACGCGGCGATCACGATCCCGGTCCAGAAGGACGTGCGGGGCATGGACAAGCCTGCCCGGTCGATCTCTTACGACGTCTACTGGATCGCGAACAAGCGCATGTCGGACGGCGCCGTGGGCGCCTTGCTGAAGACCATCGCCGACCCGGCCAACCTGAAAAAACTGGCGAAGACCGCGCGGTACTGGAAGACGCTGAACGGCGATTTCGGCAATCTGAAGACGGTGGGCATTCCAGTGCATCCGGCCGCGGCCGCCTACTGGAAAGGCCGCGGCTTCGACATCCCGGACGATGCCGTAAAGGGATACTGACAGGCCCGCCCGGCGCGAAGAACGCTTCGCGCCGGGCGCGATTTCCGCGCGGGAGCGAGCGGGCATGGCCGGCAGGACGCTGACCGCGCTTACGAAAATCGGGCTCGTCGGCGAGGAAATGTCCTCGCCGCGCAAAATCTCGGGCGTCCCGAGGATCCTGTTTTCCTGCGTCGCCGTCGCCTATTCGTATTTCTTCGTTCACATCGCCTTTTTCGGCCCGCCGGTCTCCGAGATCTTCAAGGGCACCTTCTTCCTCGGCGTGGCGGTCATGTCGCTGTTCCTGTTCGCGGGCCGCCGCCGGCCGCTGCGCGAAGGCTCGGTCTGGCTCGACGATTTCTTCGCTTTCGCCAACCTCGCGATGCTCTGCGCCGCGCTCGCGGTCTGGGCCCATTGGCAGTTCGGCGCGCAGGAAGAGTATTGGAGGCGCTACGAGGGCTACTGGCCGGCTGGACTCGCGGGCGCGGTTTTCGGCGGCATCTTGTACGCCGTCGAGGCCTTGCGCTGGAAAAGGACCGAACGGCTTGCGCTCTCGGACGCGCTTTTCCTCGCCGGCGCAGTCGGCTCCGTCCTGTGGTGGGGCTTCAATCTGGTCGAACTCCAGACCAATATCGGCGGCCGCGTTCCCGCGCCGCTGGTCATCTACGCCGTCATGTGATGTAGACGGTCACCAGCCGACCAGCGTTCACGCCATGAAAGTGAACGGAGTTCGGTTTGGTGTCAATCGCAGCGATTCGTTTTGCGCCGCTCGCCCTGCTGGCGGCCTGCGGTCAACCGGAGCTTGAAACCGCCGACCGGGCGGCGGCGGAGGCCGGCCGGGCGATCGCGGAACGGCTCGAAGCGCCGCCGGATCGCTATTCGTCGATTCGCGTCGCGGACCGTCCGTACGTCGGGCTGACGGCGCTTCCGGAGGATCTCCAGCGCCGCGGCCTGTTGCCGGCGGAACCGGTGACGCTGCCGCTGCGCGGCGACGAGACGGACGGGGTTCTGGCGCGGCGGCTCGAGGCCGCGCTCGACGGAATGCGCGTTTCGTTCGCGGGTCCCGCGCCCGAAGGAGTTCCCCCGGCGCTGGGGGTTTCGCGGGACGCGCTGTCGCCGGCGGGCGATCTGTGGACCGGCCCGCCGGCGGACCTGCTGGACGCCTGGACGGCGGCGCGCGGCTACGAATGGCGCCACGACCCGGAGGCGGAGCGGATCGCGGTGATTCGCTCGCGGACGGCGATCTTCCGGATCAACGCGCTCGCCGGGTCGCAGAGCTACGAGGCGAGTTCGTCGACCCAGGACCGGGAGGGCGAGGACGGCGCGGCGAACCTGACGCGGCAGCAGGTGGCGGCTCGGGCGCAGTACGAGCCGTGGAAGGAGATCGCCGGCCAGCTGAAGGCGCTGCTCGACGAGGGCACGCGGGTTTCGGTGGCGCCGTCCTCGGCGTCGGTCGCGGTGCGCGGGCTGCCCCGCGAAATCGCCCGCGTCCGGCGCTTCCTCGCGCACCTGAACCGGGAGGTCCTGCGCCCGGTCTCGCTCACCGCGCACGTCTACACGGTGCGCTACGAACGGTCGGCGGACTACGAGCTGGGCGTCCTCGCGGCGCTGCAGCGGATCGGCCGCGGCAGCGCGGGCGGCTTCAACGTCGAGGTCGGCGAGGGCAAGATCGCGCTGGTCAAGCCGGGGCGGAGCGCCGAGGACACGCTGCAGGCGACGCTGCGGGCGCTGTCGCAGGCGGGCAACGCCTCGCGGACGTTGACGGCCGACGTGCCGTCGCTGAACGGGCGCCCAGCGCAGTTCTTCGAGTTGTTCAACGAATCGTACCTGAAGGAAATCCGGACGACGGTGACGGACGGGGCGGCGCAGACGCAGCTGATCCCGGGGACGATCTCGTCGGGGTTCTCGCTGTCGTACCTGCCGCGGATCACGGGTCCGGACGAGGTGCTGGTGCGGCTGTTCGCGAGCCTTCAGGACCGTCCGGCGTTCCGGGAGTTCGCGTCGGCGTCGCAGCGCATCCAGTTGCCGGCCTACGCGGCGCGCGCCGTCCAGGTGACCCAGCGCGTCCGCCGGGGCGAGACGCTGGTGGTCACGGGGTTCCGCGACCGCGCCGCGTCGTCGGACCGGACGGGCAGCTTCCTCGCGACGCTGCCGGCGCCGGAGGGCGGGCGGAAGGCGTCGTTGCGGCGGTTCGAGCAGGTTCTCCTGGTGTCGGCGGAGATCGGCGACCCGCTGGGGATTTCCGAGGGAGAGGAGCTGTGAGCGTCGTCGTTCTCGGCGGCGAACGCTTCGCCGCAGGCCTCGACTGGATGGACCGCGCCGGGCGTTCGGCGACGGCGCGCCGCGCCCGCGAGCTCGGCCGCCCGTTCGTCGCGCACTGGCGGAACCAGACGGGCTTCGGGCCGGGCGGCCCGGAGAGCGTGGAGGGCCTGCCGAGCCTGGCCGCCGCGCTGTCGGCCCATGTCGGCGTCGCGTCCTTCGTCGCGCTGGCCGGCGGCCAGGGCGGACGGTTCGCGCTGGTCCGGGTCCGCGACGGATCGATTCTCGCCGACGGCGACGAGGTCTTCGACGACAGGGAGACGGCGGTCGCGGCGTTCGAGCGCGCCCGCAAGGCGGGCGGCTGGGTACCGTACGCGACGCCGGGGCTGGCGGAGGGCGCGGTCGATCTCGACCCGCCGGCGCCGGCGGCGAAGCTGTCCGCCGCGCCGCGGGCGCGCCTGCCGGCGGCGGCCGCCGCCGGGTTCCTCGTCCTTCTCCTTGGCGCGGGGGCCGCCTGGCACTGGCAGGAGCCGCTGCGGCGCTGGCGCGCCGGGCCTCCGCCCGAACCGCCGCCGCCGCCGGCCGAGCCGCAGGTTCTCGCGGCGGTCGACGGCCCGGCGCTGATCGAAGGTTGCCGGGCGGCGCTGGCGGCGCGCCCGCCGTGGCTTCCGGCCTGGAACCTGCACAGCCTGTCCTGCGAGGCGCGGTTCGCGGACGCAGTCCTCGCGCCGCTGCACCCGCAACTGGCGGGACGCCCGGCGCTGGCGGCGCGGTGGACGCTGCCGCCCGGCCGTCCGCGGCCGCTGCACCGGCAGATCGCCGAGGCGCGCCTCGCCGACTGGCCGTCGGCGGCGGTGGTGGACGCCACGGCGTGGGCGGTGGCGGCGCTACCGCCTGCGCTCCGGATCGCGCCGGCGGAGCCGCCGACCTACCGCCGGTTGCGGCGGTCGCTGGACCGCCGGCTGGGGACGGCCGGGGTCGCGCTCGAATACGCCCCGAAGGAACGGCGGGTGACGCTGCGGACGGGGCATCCGCTGCCGCGGGTCGCCGCGCTCGTGGCCGCGGTTCCCGGCCTGGAGATCGTGCGCCTGTCGCGCGAGCCGGACGGCTGGAGGCTCGAAGGCCGCGCCGCGACTCCCGCCGCGCTTCCGGAATCGCGGTTCCGCGAACTGGAGGCGGTCCGGTGAGCCGCGCGCTTCTTCTCGTTCTCGCCGCGCTTCTCGCCGCCGGCGCCGCGTCCGCGGAGACCCTGCGGATCTTCCGCGAGGAGGCGCTGGCGCACGCGCAGGCGCTGGAGGCGGCGTACCGGCGGCTCGAGGACCACGTCCTGCTGCGCTCGGCCGCGGCGACCTCGTGGACCGGTTCGATTCCGCCGGCGTCCGTCGGCTGGCTGGACGTCTGGACGGAGCGGGGCCTGCGGGCGCGGTACTGCGGCGACGCGCTGCTGGTCTACTTCGCGCCGGCGCGGCTCAAGGGGGTCGGCCCCGACCAGCGCGCCGTCCGGGCGGCGCCGTGGACGCACGCGCCGCGGACGCAACGCGCGCCGACGCTGCACTGGCTCGACGGATCCGTCGCCCGCGGCGGCGTCGGGCGCGACGACGTGGCCCTTCCCGCCTGCCTGTCCGGAGCGGGGTTCGGCGGCGCGCTGCCGACGGGCCGGGCGGCGCGGGCCGGGCGGGTGGAGGACCCGTGGGCGCCGGCGCACAGGGGCCGGCGCGTGCGGTTCGAGACCCGCGTCCAGGCGTGTCCGGCGGGGTTCCATGCGTCGCACGCGGGAGCGCCGGGCGAGACGGTGGGCCTCCGGCGGATGCGGGAGGTCCGGCAGACGGTGAACGGCCGCGGCGAGGCGATCGGCGCTCCCTCGTTCGGCGGGTGGCGGACGATCGCGGACAACTGCCGGGCCGACTACGCGGTCGAGGAGACCGGGACGCAGCCCTGCCCGGTCCCGGCCGGCTGGCAGGGCAGCGCGGCGGCGGCCGACCTGCCGCAACGCATCCGGCGGCGGCGCGGAACGGTGACGGCAGCGGGGACGTCGTGGGGCGCGTGGCGGGTCGTGGAGGACAATTGCTGGACGGCGACGGCGGCGGTCGATCCGAAGGCGACGGTGACGGAGGCCGCGGGCTCCCGGGAGACGCGGGCGATTCCGTGCCCGGCGAGCTGGAGCGGCACGGCGGGACTGGAGGTCCGGACGGGTCCGGGGACGCGGACGATCTCGTTCTCGTTCGGCGGGCGTTCGGTGCAGGCGATTCCGCCGACGGCGTGGGCGACCGTTCGGACAGCCAACTGCAGCCCGCCGCCGCCCGAGGACGACGACGAGAGCGGCGCCATGGGCGGGCCGGGCGGCGTCGAGGCCGGCTACGACTACGACACCGGCGAGCAGGACGGCTTCGACAGCGGCGACGACGGCGGCGACGACTCCGGCGAATCCGGGGACGACGCCGGTCAGGGCGGCGAGGACGTATAGGCGGGGAAGGCAGGAACATGAACGCGGGATTCGCAGGGCCGCTTCTCTCCCGGCGGCGTCGCCGCCTCGCCCGCCGGCAGGCGGCGGGTTCGCCGTGACGCGCCTTCTTCTTTCCGCCGCGCTCGTCGCCTTCGCGGCGCAGGCGGCCGCGGAACCGCCGCTTTCCGCGAAAGGCGGAGCGGAGCCGGCGGAGACGCCCGCCTCGTCCGGCACGGCGGACGCGATTCCGCCCGCCGAACCGCCCGCGTCCCGGGCGGCGTCCTCGCCGTCCGGCTGTCCGAAGGCGCTTCTGCGGGAGATGCTGGCCGAGGCGTCGGACGGAACCGGGACGATCGCGGCGCTGGCGATCGAGCGCGAGGCGCTGGCGCTTTGCGCGCGGCGCGAGGAGGCGGTGAAGCGGGTTCTGGCGCTGGAGGGCGAGGTCCGCGCCCTGCTTCCCCGGCCCGCCGTTCCGCCGGCGGCGGTCGCGGAACCCCGCCGGACGCTCCCGCCGCGCCCGTCCTGGGGCTGGTTCACCGTCCTGGGGTCGGGCGACCGCCTGCGGGCGGGCGTGACCGACGGCCGCCGGGCGCTGTTCGTGCGTCCCGGCGACCGGCTGCCGGACGGAACGCGGATCGGCGCGATCCGTCCGTCCGGGGCGGTCCTGGCGGAGGGCGCCGCGCTGCCGCACCGCCCGCCGCCGGGGCGCGCGCCGTGAACTTCCGCCGCAGGAAGCCGGCGTCCGGTCCGCCGCGGCTGGCGACGGCGCTCGACCCGTCGCTGCGTCCGCATTGCGCGCTGTGGACCGACGGGCGGTGCAAGATCGCGCCGGGCCACGAGTTCGACCCGCCGCTGCGGGCGGCGCTGCTGAAGCTGCGGCGGTCAGGCGCGCTGACCGGCGAACTGGCGGAGGAAACCGCCTCGCCGGAGGAGATCGCGGCCGCGTGGGGCGGGCTGGCGGCCGTCGACGGCGCCGATCCGGACATCCTCGCCCGCGTGCGGACGCTGTTCGCCGCCGCCGCGCGGGCGCGGGCCTCCGACGTGGTCTTCGAGCTCGGCGCCGGCGCCTGCCGGACGTTCGCGATCGTCAACGACCGCAAGCTGCCGCTGGCGGAGCCGCTCGATCCCGGAACCGGCGGACGGGCGATGGGCTACCTGTTCCACGCGAAGGACGAGGGGTCGGGGCAGACCTCCTACCAGCGGCAGTCGTTCCAGGGGTTCTCGATCCGCGGCGGCGGCGCGGTGCCGCTGCCGGACGCGGTCTCGGCGCTGCGCTGCCAGCGCGGGCCGCACGAGCCGGACGGCGACCACCTGTTCGCGCGCATCTTCTACCGCGACTCGCTGGCGGCGGACGCGACGCTGGAGAAGCTGGGGTTCTCGGCGGCGGAGGCGGAGGCGTTCGCGGAAATCAGGACGGCGCTGCACGGCGGCGTGTTCATCGGCGGCTCGACCGGCGACGGCAAGTCGACGACCCTCGCCGCCAACCTCGCCCTGCAGATGGCGGAGTCGGGCGGCGCGCTGAACATGGTGACGCTGGAGGACCCGGTGGAGTATCCGATTCCGGGCGCGGTGCAGATCGCGGTGCCGACCTCGGGTTCGGGGGAGGAGCGGTCGCGGCACTACAAGGAGGCGCTGTCGCATTTCTGCCGGGTGCACCCGGCGTCGGGCATGGTCAGCGAGATCCGCGACGCCGAGGGCGCCCGCCAGGTCCTGCAGTTCGTCGACACCGGCCACCAGATCTGGACCACCATCCACGTCGACAACGCCAACGCGATCCTGTTCCGGCTGCTCGACCTCGGCGTGTCGGCGGCCGAGGCCTGCAAGCCGGGCAACGTCGCGCTGCTGATGAAGCAGACGCTCCTTCCGGAGCTGTGCCCGTCCTGCGCCCGCCGGGAGCCGGCGGAGCCGCCGCCGCCGTGGCTGGCGGCGCGGCTGCGGGGGTGGCCCGCGGCGCGGTTCCGCGACCCGGAGGGCTGCGAGCGCTGCCGCCGCGACGCCGAAGGGACGATCGCCGCGAAGGCGTGGAACGGCTACGCCGGGCAGACGGCGCTGGCGGAATCGATCCGTCCCGACGACGCCTACCTCGACCTGGTGCGCCGGGTCGAGCCGGGGGCGGCGCGGCGCTACTGGACGGAAGAGATGGGCGGAGTCCCGATCGGGCTGAAGATCTGGGAGCGGGTGGCGCAGGGCCGCGCCGACCCGCGCGACGCGCTGCTGAAGGGGGCGCGTCCCGGCCAGGCGGGCCTCCGCGCGGTCGGGGAGCGGGCGGCGTGAAAGCGTTCGCGCTGCCGCGGGCGGCCCGCATCGAGATCTACCACACGATCGCCGGGCTTCTCGAGGCGGGCCGGGAGCTGGAGGGGGCGCTGGAAACGGCGGCGCGGTCGGCGCGCGACCAGGGGCAGCGGCTGCGGGCATGGGCGCTGGAGCGCTGGCTGCGGGCGCTCCGGAACGGACGGTTCGCGGAGACGGTCCCGCGCTGGCTGCCGGCGTCCGAGGCGATGCTCTTCCACGGCTACGGGCGGGTGGACGCGGCGGCGTTGTTCGCCGCCGCCGCGCGGGTGGCGGAACTGCGCGAGCGCCAGACGGCCGCGGTCGCGAAGGCGCTGGCGATGCCGTGCCTTCTCGCGGCCGGCGTCGTCGTCCTGCTGTGGGCGGCCGGCGGGCATTTCGTCCCGGTGATGGAGACGATCGCGCCGCCCGCGCTCTGGCCCTCCCACGCGCGGGCGTTCCGCGGCGCCGCGCTGTGGCTGCACGGCAACCCGGCGACCTTTCTCGCGGCGCTGCTCCTTCTCGGCGGCCTGCTGGCGGCGGCGACTCTCGCCTGGACCGGCCCCGGGCGGACGGCGCTCGACCGGCTGCCGCCGTTCAACCTGTACCGCATGCTGACGGGCTCGGCGTTCCTGTTCGCGGTGCTGGAATTCCTGCGCGCGGGCGTCGACGTGAACGACCGCGCGTTCGAGGCGCTGCGCCGCAGCGCCGCGCCCTACGCCCGGCACCGGATCGGCGCGATCCAGCGCGGGATGCGGGCCGGCAAGGGGCTTGGGCAGGCGATGGTCGACGCCGGCCACCGGTTTCCCGACCCGGCGCTGGTGCACGTGGTGGCGGCGCTCGACGGCCAGCCGGGCTGGCCGGCGAAGCTGGCGGGCTTCGTCGACCGCTGGGCGGCGCGGTCGGAACGGACGATGCAGGCGCGGGCGGCCGGGCTGAACGCGGCGATGACGACGGCGGCCGCCCTGGTCACCGGCGTCGCCATGGATTCGATGTTCCGCGTTCTCGACGCCGCCGGCGCGGCCCTGGGATGAAGGAGGGATCGACATGAGGAGGGCGGCCGGACGGCTGCGCCGCCGGGCGCGGCGGGGGATGAACGTTTTCGCGGTGCTGCTCGGCCTCGGGCTGACGGCGGTGGCGATCGCGGGAACGATCGCCTGGTACAACTCGGCTCGCGAGACGGCGAACCGCACCGAGGCGCTGGCGCTGCTGAACCAGCTGCGCACCGGCATCGAGTCGGTCTGGTCGGGGTCGCCGAGCTACGGCAACGGCGCCGACCTGATCCCGACGCTCGACCGGCGGGGCCACATCCCCGACTCGGCGCGGATCCGGATCGGCGCCGTCGGAACCGCCGGCACGCCCGGCTTCGCGGCGGCGCGCACCGAGATTCGCCACCCGTTCGGCGGGCTGGTTACGATCCTCGGCGGCCCCGGCGGCGCGACCAACCAGTTCCGGGTCACCTTCGAGGACGTCGACGACGAGGTGTGCGCGGCGCTCGGCGACGCCTACGCCGACCGGACGCGGGCGCGGGCCGGGATCGTGAGCCTGGTGATCAACGGCCAGACGCTGACGGCGCCGGTGTCGATCGCCAACGTCACGACCAACTGCGACGACGGCGCCGGCGCCAACGACATCGGGTTCACCTTCGGATGATTCGCCTCCTCGCCCGCCGCCGCCGCGGCCTCGCGTCGCCGCTGGGCGTCATGCTGGTCGCCGCCCTCGCCGGCGCGTCGCTCGCCGCCTGGCACGCGGCGCGGGACGCCGAACGCCGCGAGGCGCTGGACCGCGCCGCCGGGCGGCTGTTCGGGCTCTGGCTGCAGGCCGTCCACCGGGCGGCGCAGGAAGGCGGCGCGGCGGCGCGCCTCGGGCGCGCCCTGCCGGCGGCGGCGACGCCGGCCGAGCTGCGGAGCCTCGGGTCGGCGGTTCCGCCCGGCCTGCCCGACGGGTTCCGCCGCGCCGCCATGACCCTCGGGACGGTGGACGACGGGGCCGGGGTCGAGACCGCGTTCGGGGTGCTGGAGCCCGCGGCCGGCGCCTCGGCGTCGGCGTTGCGGGCTGGCGCGCTCGCGGCCGGCCTCGCCGGCGTCGGGGAGGTCGGATCGGCGTCGCCGATGTCCGGTCGCCTTCCGGAGATCGCCGCGGCGATGGGCCGCCAGCCGGCGCCGGGGGCGCTCTACGTCACGGCGGATTTCGGGCTGCGCTACCGCGAAGGGCAACTGCACCGCCGGGCGCAGCCGGGGCGGCCGTGGCTGAACCGGATGGAGACCGCGCTCGACCTCGGCGGCGCCCCCGCGGGCCGCGCCGTGACCGGGGCGCGCATGATCGCCGCCGCCTCGGCGACCGTTTCCGGCGGGGCGCGGGCCGGCGCCGCGGTTTCCGTCGCGGGCGGCGCCGAGGTCGCGGGGGACCTGTCCGCGGCGTCGATGACCGCCGCCCAGGCGTCCGCCGCGTCGTTGGCGGCGTCCCGCCGCCTGACCGCCCGGAGCCTCCGCGTCGCGGGCGCGGCGCGAGCCGGCGCCGTCCGGGCGTCCGGCCGGCTGGCGGCCGATTCCCTCGCCGCGGCCGGCCTGCTGCGCGCCGCCGACCTGCTGATCGGCCGGGGCTTCGACGCGACCGGAACGGCGACCGCCCGGTTGATCTCCGCCGCCGTCCTCGAGACGGGCGGACGGCTGACGGCCCGCGGCCTCCGCGTCGCGGGCGCCGCCGGCGGACCGGCCGCGAGGTTCTCGGGCGCGGTGACGACCCGTTCCTGCACGGGGTGCCGGTAGGATGGGACCGTTCGGCGCCCTGCTCGCGACCGCGCTGGCGGCGACCCTCGCGGTCGGCGGCTTCGAATGGCTGTCCGCCCGCGCGCTCGACGAGCGCGTCCGCCTCGCCGGGCGCCAGCTTACGGTTCTCGCCGACGCGACCGCGGGCTACGTCGACGCCGAATTCCCGGCGCTGCTCGCGGCCGCGCAAGGCGGTCCGTCGCGGATCGCGATCGCCGACCTCCGCGCCGCCGGCGTCCTGCCGGCCGGATGGCGGGACGTCGACGCGCTCGGACGGCGGCCGGAAATCCTGATGCTGGCGGACGGCGCGGACGCCGTCCGGATCGCGGTCGCGCAGCGGGCGGCGGCCGGCGACTCGATCGTCCCGTCGGCGGCGCTGTTCGCGGACTCGGGCGGGGTCCGGCTGGGGCTGGTGCCGCCGGAGGCGCCGACCCGGTTGCGGGGTCCGCTGATCGACCTCGACATGTCGGCGTTCCAGGCCGCCTTCGCGGGCGCTCCCGCGGCGAACGCCCTCGCGGCGTTCAGCCGCCACGACCATGCGACGGTCTACGGCGACGCGCTCTACCGGACGGCGATCGCGGGGTTTCCGGCGGCCAACCGCATGGAGACCGCGCTCGACATGGGCGGCAACGACGTCGCGAACGCCGGCGCGGTGACCGCGGATTCGCTGGCGATCGCCCGCGAACTGGAGGTCCAGGGCGACCTGACGGCGGCGGCCGGGCTGACGGTGGGCGCGGGCCTCGCGGTCGGCGGCGCGGCCGCGATATCCGGCCGGCTGACGGCCGGCGACGCCCGGGTGAACGGCGCGGTCGCCGCCGCGAGCCTCTCGGTCTCGGGGGACGCCAGGGTCGGCTCGCTGACCGCGGCCGGGGCCGCGCGGGCGTCCTCGGCGCGGATCGCCGGCGTCCTGGCGGCGGGATCGGTCCGCGCGACCCGCCTGTCGGCCGACCGCGTCGCCGCCCGCTCCGTGCGCGCGACCGGCTCCGCCAACGTCGCCTCGACGGTCAGGGCCCGCAGCGTCCTCGCGACCGGAACGCTTTCGGCGTCGTCCGGCGTCTTCGCGAACCTCGCCGTGGGGAGTTGCAGCGGATGCTGAAGGCGCTCCTTCTCCTCCTCCTTTTCCTGGCGCCCTGCGTCCCCGCTGCCGCTGCGCCGCCGCCGGCGCAACGCGCGGCGCTGGCCGCGATGGAGCGGCTGCAGGGCGAGATCGCGCTGCTGACCGCCCTCGCCGCCGCCCAGGAGGCCCTGCTCGCCCGCAACCGCGGCCTCCCGCAGCGCCGCCGCGAGGCGCTGCCGGAGGAACTCTGCCGCGCGGCCGGCGCGTGGTGCCGGATCCTGCCGGCGACCTTCGGGAGGACGCCGTGATCGATTCCCTCGCCTTCGCCGGCGCCGCCGCATGCCTCGTCCGGATCGCGGTCGTCGACGCCCGCCGCTTCGTCGTCGACCTGCGCGCCGTCGCGGCCCTCGCGGCGATCGCCGCCGCCTGGCGCTTCCTCGAGGGCGGATCGTTCGCCGCAGCCGCCCTCGGCGCGCTGCTCGGCCTCGGCTTCGCCGCGGTTCCGATCGCCGCCGCCGAGCTGCGCGGCCGGCGCTGGCCGGTCATGCCGGGCGACGGCCTGCTGCTCGGCGCCTGCGGGCTGCTGCTCGGCCCCCTCGACCTCGCCTGGGCGACGGCGGCGGGCTGCCTCTTCGCCTTCGCCCACCGCGCCTGCGTGCAGCGGCGGCGCGGCCGCCCGGTCGCCGCCGGCTACTGCCCGTTCGGCCCCGGCCTCGCGGCCGGCGCCGGCCTCGTCTTCGCGGCGGCGCTGTCCGGCGCGCCGCTGGCCCAGGGGATCGCGGCGACGGAGATCCGGACGCCGCCGCCGGCGCTTCCGGCGGAACTCGCGGGCCGGGAGGTCTCCCTGTCGGTCAGCGACCCGGTCCCGTTTCCCGAACTGGCCCGCCGCGTCTCCGAAGCCGCCGGCGTTCCGGTCGCGATCGAGGAGCGCCCGGCGCGAATCGCGGGCGCCGCCGCCGCCCCGCCGGACCCGCCGCCGGCATCCCTTTCCTTCGAGGGCGCGCTGCCGGATCTGCTGCGGCGGGCGGCGGCGCTGTCCGGCTACGACTGGACCTGGACCGGCGACGCGATCGTCTTCCACCGCTACCGCGACGCGGGCCGGCGCGCGCCCCGGCCCGCGAACCCGGCGGCCTGGACGGTGGACGCCGACCGCCCGCTGCGGGCGGCGCTGGAGGCGTGGGCGGAACGGGCCGGCTGGCGGATCGTCTGGCGCGCCGCCGGCCGCTATTCGATCGACGCCTCCGCGTCCTTCGACGGACCCGGCTTCCTGGCCGCGGTCGACGCGCTGCTGGCCGACGCGCCGCGGCAATTGACCGCGACGGCGCACCCCGCCAACCGGCATCTGGTGATCGACGACCGATGAAGGCCGCCGTCCTCCCCTTCCTGCTCCTTCCCGCCGCCTGCCTGGCGCCGCGGGAGACGCCGCCGCCGGACCCCGCCGAGCTCCGCTTGGCCGAAGCCGCGGTGCGCGCGGAAGCCGCGCTCGCGGCGCTGGCGTCCGCGGACGGCGCGGAGCCCGCGCCGGTTCCCCGCATCGTGCCGGAACGACTGCTCCGGCGGGTCACGGTCGACTGGACCGGGCCGCTCGAGACGCTGGCGGCGCAACTGGCCGAGCGGGCGGGCTACGCGTTCGCGACGGCGGGACCGCCGCCCGTCCGTCCGCCGATCGCCGAACTGCGGGCGGACCGCGCGCCGTTGATTCTCGCCTTCCGCGACCTCGGCCTCCAGGCCGGAAGCGCCGCCGCGCTCACCGTCGACGCCGACCGCGGGCGGGTGCAGCTCGACTGGCTGCCGCCCCGGGAGGGGGACTCGTGAAACGCCTCCCGGTCTTCGTTCTCGCGGCGCTCGCGCCGGCGGCCGCCGCGGCGGCGCCGCCGTCCCTCGAGGCGCTGTACGAGGCGCGCCCCGCCCTCGCGGCCGGGTTCGCCGAGGAGAAGCGCCGCGGCGCCATGCGGGCGGCGGCGCTCTCCTTCGGCTCGCGCGCCGGGCTGGCCCGGCGGACCTGGGAGATCGGGCGCATGCTCGAGCGCTTCGCGCCGGCCCTCGACGGCGTCTACCGCTTCCGCCGCCTGATGCTGCGCCGCGAGGGCTTCCTGCTGCGCCCGCCGGTGCTCGCCGAGACCTCGGACGCCTTCCGCCTGGCCCGCGACGGAAGCGAGGCGGCGGCGGCCCGCCGGGCGATCCGCATCCTCGCGCCGGCCCGGATCGTCTCCGCGCCGCCGTCGTGGCGCGACTACCTCGTCCGGTCGTGGCGGCCGGCCGAGCCCCCGGTCTCGGCGCTGTTCCCGAGGGACGCCGCCGAACGGGAGGACTGGCGCCGCCGGCTGGCCGAAGGATGGCGGGCCGGTCGGACGCTTGCCGACGACGTGTTCGCCGCCGACCTCGACCGGCTCAACCGCGACTTCGAGGGGATCGCGCTGTGGCGGCGCCTGCGCGCCGCCCGCATGGTCACCGCGCCGTCGCTGGACGCGGCGCGCGCCGGCGTCGCCGGCCACGGACGGCTCATGCGCATCGGCGAGACGACGGCGGCGCTCGGAGCGCCGGCCCGCCTCGAGCTCGACGCCGCCCGTTGGCGTGCGAAGGGAGAAGACGATGACTGAAATCCTCTGGAGGCCCGCCGCCTTCGCGTTCCCGACGGAGCGCCTCGACGAGTTCCTGCTCTGGGCCCGCGACCGCGGCGCGAGCGACATCTCCTTCCAGACCCGCCGGCCGGCCTTCGTCGAGATCGACGGCGCGCTGCGCCGCGCCACCGCCTGCGTCCTCGACGGCCCGGCCATGAGCCGGCTCGCCGACCTCGTGCACGACGCGACGGCCGAAGGCGTCCTGCGGTCCGGCAGGGCGATCGACGGCTCGCGCCCGGTGCCGGTCGGACGCGGCAACCTGCGGCGGTTCCGCTACAACCTCGCGCCGGTGCAGGCGGCGGAGGCGTTCGGCGTCAACCTCACCCTGCGCGCCCTGCCGGGCGCGGCGCCCCGTCTGGCCGACCTCGGAATCGAGGACGAGATCGCGGCCGCGTGGGAGGACTGCCGCGGCCTGACCCTGATCACCGGCGCGCCCGGCAGCGGCAAGTCGACCCTGCTCGCCGCCGGCACGCGGCGGCTTCTGGAGCGCGGCGCCGGGCGCGTCCAGTCCTACGAGTCGCCGATCGAGTTCGCCTTCGACGAGGTGGAGGCGCCGGCGGCGATGATGTCGTCGTCGGAGATCCCGCGGCACTTCGCGACCTTCGCCGAGGGGCTGCGCTCCAGCCTGCGGCGGCGTCCGGCCGCGGTGATCGTCGGCGAGGCGCGCGACCGCGAGACCGTCGAGGCGGTGGTCCGCGCCGCCGACTTCGGCATCGCCGTCTACTCCACCGCCCACACCGTCGGCGTCGCCTCGACGATCCGGCGCATGATCGCCGAGTTCCCGGCCGCCGAGCGCGCCGAGCGGGCGGCGGCGCTGCTGGACGCGCTCAACCTCGCGGCCACCCAGATGCTGCTGCCGAACCCGTCGGGCGGGCGCGTCGCGATCCGCGAGTGGCTGACCTTCGACCCGTCCTTCAAGGCGCGGCTGATGGAGCGTCCGGCGGCCGACTGGCCGCGCCGCATCGCCGCCGAGGTCGCGCGCCGCGGGAACGGCCTCGCCCTCGCCGCGGCCGCGGCGCACCTCGACGGACTGATCTCCGACCGCGACCTCGGCCGCGTCCAGGCCCTCGCGCCGGGGACGGATTCGTGAGGGAGGTCGCGTGGCGGGACTCGATGCGCCCGGTGCGCTTCTTCGTCTTCGACGCCCGGCTGCTCTTCCTGTTCGCCCCGTGGCTGTTCCATCCCTCCTGGGCGACGACGGCGGCGCTGCTGGCCGCGGTCATCGCGCTGCGCGCCGCGGAGGCCCGGGGCTACCGCCTCGCGACCGCCATCCGCGCCGTCCGCGCCCGCCTCGCGGGGCGCCGTCCGGCGCTCCACCGCGTCCGGCGCTTCGCGGACTACGGCTGATGGCCGCCGTTCTCGCCGCCCTCGCCGCGCCGCCCGCGGCGGCGGAATTCCGCTACGTCGCGCCGCAAGGCGCGCGCCCCAGCCTCGCGGTCGCCGACGACCCGGCGTCCCTCGCGCAGACGCTGCGGCGCATGGCTCCCGCCCTCGAGCCGCGCTTCGACCGCCGCGTCGACGCCGGACGCCGGGTGACCCGCGACTACCCCGGCTGGCGGGCGCTGCTGTGGGGCGAGGGCCTCGCCTGGACCCGCCGCGGCGGCGAGCTCCACGTCCGCCCGGCCGGGATCGCGCCGGGCGACGCGGACCTGCGCGACGACGCCGCCGAATGGAAAATCGCCGCCGGCGAGACCCTGCGGGACGCGCTCGAACGCTGGGGCGCCCGCGCCGGCGTCGGCATCGTGTGGCTCACCGACCTGCAATGGCGGCTGCACGAGGCGCGGACGTTCCGCGGAACCTTCGCCGAGGCGGCGCGGACCCTCCTGTTCGGGCTGAGCCATCTGCCGCGTCCGCCCGCGGGCGAGCTCCGCGCCGGATCCCTCGCCGTGACGCACCGCCTGCCGCCGCCGGGAGGCGCGCCATGAAGCTTCTCCTCCTCGTTCCGGCGCTGCTCGCCGCCGCCCCGGCCGCCGCCGGCGTCCTCGACGCCCTGAAGGAGCGCGGCGCGACCGCGCGGCCGCTCGGCGAGCGCGGCGGCCTCGCCGGCCATCTGGTCACCCTCGCGGACGGCTCCTCCTACGCGCTCTACCTGACGCCCGGCGGCTTCGCCGTCGCCGGGCTGCTCTACGATCCCGAAGGCGGGCTGGTCACCGCCCGCCAGCTCGCCGGGCTGCCCGGGGACCGGACGCCGCCCGCGAGCGGCTTCTCCGGGAACGCCGCGCTGTTCCGGTCGACCCTTTCCGCCTTCGGGTTCACGGTCGGCGACCGCGGCCCGACGGTGGCGGCGTTCGCCGACCCGGGATGCCGCTGGTCGAACGCGACCGTCGCGGCGCTGGCCCGCGAGGCGCGGCGGGGCGCGCTCCGCCTCCGCGTGATGCCGCTCGGCATCCTCGGCGCCGCCTCGGCGCGGCGCGCCGCCGCGATCGCGTCGAGCCCGGATCCGGAACGGGCCTGGTTCGACCCCGCCCGCGCCTCCGAACCGCGTCCGGAGGGCGCGCTGGCCGTCGAGCGCAACGACCTGCTTTTCGACCGCTGGCGCAAGGGCGGCGTGCCGCTGCTCCTCTGGCGCGACGGCGGGCGGGTCGGCTGGCGCGTCGGCGACGTCGGCGACGCGCGCCTCTGGCTGCGCCGCGCCTTCCGGAGGGACGGCGATGGCGATTGATTCGGCGGCCGTCGAGGCCGCGGGGCGGAGTTTCCGGTATCAGGCGGACCAGCACCGCTGGTGGCGGCTGTGCGCGGCCGGGCTGCTGGCCGGCTGGCTGGCGACGGCGGCCGCCTTCGCCCTCTATCTCGCCCGCCACGACACGGTCTACGTCCCGGTCGCCGCCAGCCCCGACGGCCGGCTGGTGAAGCTGACGCCGCTGTCCGAGCCGATCATGTCCGACGCCGCCCTGAAGAACTGGGCGGTCTCGGCCGTCGTCGAGGCGTTCACCCTCGGCCACCACGACTGGCGGATGCGGCTGTCCGCCGTCCGCGAGCTCTTCACCGACGACGGCTACGACGGCTTCCTCCAGGGACTCGAGGAGTCGCAGTTCCTGACGCGGCTGCGGGACAACCTCCAGGTCGCCTCGACCGTCGCCCGCGGGGCGCCGGTCATCACGGAAACCAGGTTGTTCCGCGGCCGCGCCGGCTGGCAGATCGAATTCCCCATCCTCGTCACCTTCCAGGCGGGCCGGCGGCGGGTCGACCAGGATCTCGTCGCCCGCGTCCTCGTCATGCGGGTGCCGCTGTCCGAGCGGTTCGGCGGCGTCGGCATCGCCCAGCTGATCGCCGCCAGGAAATGAGGCCCGTCCTTCTCGCGGCGCTGATCGCCGCCGCCCCCGCGGCGGCCCAGGAGCCGCCCGACGTCTGGCCGGACCACGCGGCGCCCGACGGCGAGGTCGCCCGCGAGGGCCGCGCCGCGCTGCCGTTCACGCGGCGCCAGATCGAGCTGCTCGGCCGGCTCCTGCAGCAGACCCGGCGCGCCACGGCGGACGCCGGAGGCGGCCCGCCCGCCGGCCGCGTCCGCCGCGTCCGGCTCGAGGACGGCGCCGTTCCCGAGATCCGGATCGCGCGCGGCTACGCCACCGCGGTGTCGTTCAGCGACACGACGGGCGCGCCGTGGCCGGTCGCCGAGGCGCTGGTCGACGCCCGCTTCCTTCCGGGAGAGGACGAGCGGGCACCGGGCAGCGAGCACCTGCTGTTCCTCGTGCCGCGGCATTCCTTCCTGTCGGGCAACGCCGCGGTCAAGCTGCGCGGCCGCCCCGACCCCGTCATGCTGATGCTGCGCGGCGGCGGCGGGACGGCGGATTTCCGGGTGGAGATCCGCCTCGGCGTTCCCGGACCCAACGCCGACCCGGCGGCGCTGGCGCAGCCGGCCGCCTTCCACGCCGGCGATCCGGCGCTGCTCGGCCTGCTGACCGGCGCGATCCCGCCGTCCGCGGCGCGCCTCGAGGTCGCGGGCGGCGGCCTTTCCGACCGCGCCTGGCGCCTCGACGGCGACCTGCTGCTGGTCACCCGGCTGCACGTCCTGTCGCCGGGGCCGCTCGCCGCCGAGCGCGGCTCCGGCGGCCGCTGGGCCTACCGCCTGCCGGACACGCCGCACGCGCTGGTCTCGAACGCCGGCGCCGTCGCCCGCCTGTCGTTCCGCGCTCCGGAGGACGGCGATGCGGACTGACGCGTCCTTCGGGCTTCCCGCCGCCGCCGTCCTCCTCGTTCTCGGCGGTCCGGGCGCCGCGCAGACCCTGCCGGACAACGCCGCGCCGAGGCTCGATCCGACCGAGGAGGTGCGGCAGGCCTACGGCGAGACCCTGCGGCAGCGCGACCGGCAACGGCGCGACCGCGCCGAGAGCGAGGGCGCGTCGTTCATCGAGCGGATGCAGGGCGGCGCCGCGCCGCCGCCCGAGCCGCCGGCGCGTTTTGCCGCGAAGCCGCCTCCTCCTCCGGCGGCGGAACCGGACCCGCCGGATCCGCCCTACGAGACGGTCCGGGAGGCGGCGGAAACGGGAGCGCTGCCGGAGCTCGTCGCCGCCCTTCTCGAAATCTGGAACGCGCCTCCGGCCTTCGCCCGGCTGCGTTACCCGCCGCCGCAGCCGGCGGCGGAGCCGCCGGACCCGCCCGCCGACGAGGCCCGGCCCGCGCCGCGGCTTCCCGGCATCCGCCCCGGACGGTCGTTCTACGCCCGCGCGACGTACGAGGTGAACTCGGACTACCCCGGCCCGGTGGTGCTCGAGATCCTCGAGCCGCCGCTCGCCGGCGCGGTCGCGACCGGCGGCTTCGAGACCGTCCGCGACCGCATGACGCTGCGCCTGACGAGCCTGTCCTTCCGCGGCGCGCGGTTTCCGGTCGACGCCTGGGCGGTCGGCCTCGACTGCGCCTGCTTCGGCGTCGACGCCGAGCGCGACCGCCACTGGATCTCGCGGGTGCTGCTTCCCGCCGCCTTCCGCTTCGCGGAGGGCTTCCTCGACTCCCGCTCGCGTCCGGACGAGACCGTCCGCCTGCCGGGCGGCGACGTCGTCGCGGTGCGCAGCGCCGCGACCGCCCGCGACGACCTGTACGCCGGGCTGGGGCGGTCCGCGCGCTCGGTCGGCGACATCCTGCTGGAGGACGCGCCGAAGCGGCCGACGGTCCGCATCCCGCGCAATACCGAGCTCGCCGTGATGTTCGCGGCGCCGCCGGCGTCCGCCCTTGCCGGAATTTCCCGGCGACCCGTCCCGGCGTTGTCCGACGGCCCTCCGCGCGCCGTTCGCGCCGCCGGGCCGGGAGAACGGCGATGACCCGCCGCTTCGCCTTCCTCGCGGCGCTCGCCGCGCCCGTCCCCGCCGCCGCGCAAGGCGACGTCCTGGCCGCGCTCGCCCGCGACCTCGACGCCGGCCTGTCGGGGCTGGTCGCCGGCGTCTGCTGGCTGCTCGCGTTTTTCGCCTTCGGGCAGGGCCTGCTGCGCCTGCTCAGAACCTCCGAGGACAGGTTCCGGGCTCCGTCCCTCGCCGGCACCGCCCTGTGCTTCCTGATCTGCGCCGTCCTCGCCGCCTTCCCGTCCTGGATCGCGGCGGCCGGCGAGACCCTGTTCGGCCCCGCGCCGCCGCTCTCCGCCGCGCTCGCCTACGCGGACGCCCGGGACGGCCGCTGGAGCGAGGCGATCGCCGCGGCGTTCCTGATCGTGTCGTGGATCGGCCTGTTCGCCTTCCTGCGCGGCGTCTTCCTGCTGCGGGCCGCCGCCGACGGGCGGGCCGGCGCCACCGCCGGCCGGGCCGCGACGCACATGCTGGGCGGCGTCCTCGCGTGGCACATGGCCGCGTTCGTCGACGCCGTCCAGTCCACCCTGGGAATCCAGGTTCTGCACGTCCACTGAAGAAAGGAAAGACAGCCTTGAAAAAGATCCTGAAACGGCTCGCCTTCGCCGTCCTCGCCGCGCACGGCGCTTTCGCCGCCGCCGCCGCGAAAACCCTCGGCGAGCTGGCGGCGGAAGCCGAAGAATCGGTGGAGGGCGTCGCCGCCCTCATGTCCGGAGTGTTCTGGATTCTCGGCGCCGCCATCGTCGGCTTCGGACTCCTGAAGATCAAGAAGCATTTCGAGCAACCGCAGGCCGCCACCGTCGGGGCCGGGGTGATCGCCCTCGTCGTCGGCGCCGCGCTGATCGCCGCCCCGGCGGTGATCGACGCCATCCTCGGCACCTTCGACCTCGATCCCGGGACCGGCGTCGCCCGCCCGAAGCTCAACTGATGCCGCTGCTGGCGGCCGTCGAAGACGCGCAGCGCCTGCTCTGGACGGCGCGGCGCAAGCCGCTGGAGGCGTTCATGCTGCCCGCCTGCGTCCTGCCCGGCGGCGTCCTGCTCGGCCGCGACGCGTCTCTCTGCACCCTGTTCCGCGTCGACGGCGCCCGCGCCATGACCGGCGCGGCCGAACTCGACCGCTTCGTCGAAGCCGGGACCCGCGCCCTGACCTCGCGCTTCCTGGAGCGCGGCCACGCGCTGCACGTCGTCCTCGAGCGCGCCCCCGACGAGGCCGGCCTCGCGGTCGCCGCGGCCGGCGACCGCCTGCGCCGCCAGGCCGCGCGGCTCGGCCTCGACCTCGACGACCTGATCGCCGAGCGCAACCGCCGCCTCGCGCCGCTGCTGGCGGCCGAGACCGCGCTCGCCGCCTGCTGGACCCGCCCCTCCGCCCTGGCCCCGGCGCAGCAGAAGCGCGAGCGCCGCGGCGCCGCGGCGCGGCTGAAGGACTGGCTTCCCGGCGTCTCGGAAAGCCAGTGCCCGGACGCGGCCTGGGACGGCCTCGCGCCGCGCCACGACGCGTTCTGCGGCGCGTTCGCGGCGCTGCTCGCCGACGCCGGCATCGCGGCGGAACGCCTCGGCGGCGGCGCGGCCGTCCGCGCGATGCGCATCCTGCTCAACGGCCCGGACTCGACCGCCCCGGACTGGCGGCCCGTCACGCCGGCCGACGCCGGGGGCGGCTACCCGCCGCCGCTGGCGCCGCAGCTGCTGGTCCGCGACCCCGCCCGCGAGGGATCCGCGCTGCGCGTCGGATCCCGGCTCTACGCGCCCGTCGACATGACCCTCGGGCCGCGCCGGGCGCGGCCCTTCTCGGAACTGATGGACCGCGCCGCGGAGGCCGGGCTGCCCTTCCGCTTCTCCGTCCTGATCGAGGGCGGCGGCCTCGCCGGCCCGCGCCCCGCCGCCGCCCGCCTCGCCTCATCCTTCCTCGCCTTCGGCAGCGACGACAGCGCCGCCGTCCGCAACGCCATGACCGGACTCCACGCGCTGCGCGCCGACGCCGCCGCGATCGTCCGCTTGCGCCTCGGCCTGCTCGCCTGGACCGGCGAGGAGCCGGACGTCCTTCGGCAACGCGCCGCCCGGCTCCAGCAGATCGCCGAGGGCTGGGGCGAGACCTCCTTCTCGCCGCTGGCCGGCGACCCGCTCGAAGCCTTCGCCGCCTCGGTTCCCGGCTTCGCCTGCGGCGCGACCGCGCCCTCCGCCGCGGCGCCGCTATCCGAGGCGTTGCGGCTGCTGCCCGTCGGCAGGCCCGCGCCGCCCGCCCGCCTCGAAGCCGCCAACCACCTGTTCCGCTCGCCGGACGGCAAGCTCCTGCCTTTCAGCTACGAGGAGGGCGAGGACTACGGCTTCGAGCTGATCTACGGCATCCCCGGCAGGGGCAAGAGCGTCCTCATGAACTCGCTCACGCTCGCGCACGCCCTCCAGTCGGGGCACGACCGCCTGCCGCTCGCCGCCGTCGTCGACGTCGGCCCCTCGTCGTCCGGCCTGATCTCGCTGCTCCGCGAGGCGCTGCCGGAGGACCGCCGCCGCGAGGCCGGATGGTTCCGCCTGCGCATGAGCCGCGACTGCGCGATAAACCCCTTCGACACCCAGCTCGGGTGCCGGCTTCCCCTGCCGCCCGAACGAGCCTTCCTCTCGAACCTGCTCGGCCTGATCCTGACGCCGGCCGGCGCGCCCGGCGTGCCGGACGGCCTGCGCGAACTGATCGGACCGACCGTCGCCGCGGCCTACGCCATGCGCTCCGACGGCGTCCCCGGCGCCGAGCCGCACGCCTACGCCGCGGGCATCGATCCCGAGACCGACGCCGCCCTCGATCGGTACGCCTGCCACCTGCCGGAACGTCCGCTCTGGTGGGACGCGGTCGACGCGCTGTTCGCGGCCGGCGCCTTCGAGGCGGCGGAGCGCGCGCAGCGCCGCGCCGTCCCGGTCATGGCGGATCTTCTCTCGGCCGTCCGGCAGCCCGCCGTCCAGGGCCTCGTCGGCGACGCCCGCCACGGCCACGGCGGCGAGACCGTCACCGCCGCCTTCCTCCGCATCGTCACCGCGTTGACCGGCGACTGGCCCGTCATGTGCCACCCGACCGCCTTCGACGCCGGACAGGCGCGGGTCGCCGCCGTCGACCTCCGCGAGGTCGCGCCCCGCGGTTCGCCGGAAGCCGACCGCCAGACCGCCGTCATGTACCTTCTCGCCCGCCACGCCCTGACCCGGAGCTGGTGGCTCGACGACGAGAACCTCGGCGAAATCCCCGAACGCTGCCGCGCCTTCCACGCCGAACGCCTCCGCGACCTGCGCGAGACGCCGAAGCGCCTCGCCTACGACGAGTTCCACCGCACCGCCGCGTCGCCCGCCGCCCGCGCCCAGGTCGAGCGCGACGTCCGCGAGGCGCGCAAGCTCCGCGTCCGCCTGTGCCTCGCCTCGCAACGGATCGAGGACTTCGGGGAGGCGCTGGTCGAACTCGCCACCCGCTTCTGGATCCTCGGGGCCGGCGGCAAGCGCGGCGAGATCGAGGCGTTGTCGAAGGTTTTCGATCTCAACGAAACCGCCGCCGACGCCGTCTCCTTCCGCCTGACCGGGCCGGGCCGCGGCGGCGCCCCGGCGCTGCTCGTCTCCGCCGACCCGCGCGCCGAGCGCATCGTCGTCAACGCGCCCGGACCGATCGAGCTGTGGGCGCTGACCACGAGCCCGCGCGACGCCGCGCTGCGCGACCGCCTGTACCGCCGCATGCCGCCCGCGCAGGCCCGCGCCGCGCTCGCCCGCCGCTTTCCCGAAGGGACCGCCCGCGACGCCGTCGACGCCGAACTCCGGCGCGGCGCCGCGGAGACCGCCGTCCTCGACCGCCTCGCGGGCGAACTCGCCGCGCAATAGGGAGAATCATCATGCCGGACGTCAACGAGAGCTTTCTTTCCGGACCGGTCGACGGCGATCCGGGGCGCCGTCCCCGGGAGTCCGCGCCGCCCGGTTTTCCGTCGCGCGGCGCGGCCGCCGCGACGCCCGGGACGCCCGGGACGCGGAGAGGCCGCCGCGCCGACGCCCGCGGCGGCCGGGCCGGGACGGCGGAGCGCGCCGTCGCGAAAGGCAGGCCCGCGACCGCCGGGGGGCGGTACGGGCAGGACGGGAACGGGCGCGGGGAAACCGTCGCCGGCGGCCGGGAGGGAAACCCGCGAACGCTCGGCGCCGCCGGACGATGAAATTCCCCGCCGAACTCGCCGCGCTGGCGGCGGCCGCGCTGCTGTTCCCGGCGGCCGCGGCGGCCGACCCGGCGTGCGACCCGCAGGTCGCGGACGCGATCGCCGCCGCCGCGAAGCGGGGCGTCGAGCGCGACGCGGCGATCGTTCGCCATCCGGCGCAGGGGATCCGCAATCCCGAGAGCATCCTCGATTTCACGTGCGCGGGAGACTTGTTCGACTACCGGAGGTTCCACGTGTTCCACGATCCCGGCCGCCCGCTCGGCCTTCTCCGGCGGAAGGTCTGCGACGCCGCGCGGCGGGCCTACGGCCGCTATCTCGGGCGGACGCTCGACCCCGGCGTCTACGCGGCGCCCCGGCTTCCCGGGCTGCGGCCCGCGCCGGCCGACGCCCCGGCGCCGCGCCCGCCGCCGGGGAGCGGCGACCGCTTCCGCAGCCTGATCGGAGGCGGGCGGTGAGCTGGCTGCGGCTTCTGCTTCCGGCGGCCGCCGCCGCGGCCGCGTTCCTCGCGCTTCTCGTCCTGCTGCTGCGCGCCGCGCCGGCCGGCGCGCATCGCTGCGATCCGACCGACGACGACCGCAGGGAGGCGGTGCGCGTCATCTCGCGAATCGCCGCCCGCATCGACGTCATGGAGGAGCGGGTGGTCGAGGCGCTCCGGCTCCAGACCGCCCAGCAGACCGGCTACCAGGCGCAATCGGCCAGGGCGCTGACGCAGGCGCTGTCGGCGCAGACCCGGCTCCAGGCGCAGACCGCCCGGGAAGTGGAGGAGACCCGCGCCATGCGCGCCCGCGCGCCTTCGGCGAACGCCTGCGCGGTCGCGACCGGCGCCGCCGGGCTGCGCTCCGCCCGCGCCGCCGCCGAGGCGGCCCGCCTGTCCGCCGGCCGGGTCGAGACCGGGCGCATCGCCAACGACCGCGCCGTGGCCGCGGTTCCCGGCGCGGCCGCCGACGCCGACGCGCGGTTCGGCGCGGTGACCTCCGCCTGGTGCAACGCGGACCGCGCCGGCGACGCCGCCTGCAAGGGAAGCGAAGCCCTGCACGCCGCCGACCTGAAGGCCGGCGAAACGCTTTTCGACCGCAGGACGATCGCGTCGCAGGACGAGCTTCGCGCCGCCGTCGAACTCGCGCGCAACCTGGCGTCGCCCGTGGTTCACGACCCGCCGCCGCTCTCCTCCGCGGAAACGGCCGAGGAGCGGCGCCTCGTTCTGCTGGGACGTTCGGCCGACGCCCGGACCGCGCTCGCGGCGGACTACTACGCCGCGCTGCGGGCGCTGCGCGCGCCGGCCGCCGATCTCGGAGCCTGGGCCGAGGCGGTCGCGCCCGGCGCGCGCGATCCGGCGAAGCCGGTCAGCCGCTACGAACTCCTCGAACTGCTGGCCGCCCGCCGCTTCGAGGATCCGGCGTGGGCGGTCGGGCTCCAGGCCATGGGCGCCGAGAACCTGCTGCGCGAGATCGCGGTCGCGCTGAGCCTCCAGCTGCAGCTGGACTGGCAGCGCTTCCGCCTCGACGAGCGCCGCGGAGCGATCGACGCCGCCCGCCTCGCCCTCGGCGCCGAGGAGATGCGCGCGTTGCCGGGGCTCGGCAACCCCGCCGCCGCCGCGAACTGATGCGGGCGCTGCTGCGGCTCCTGTTCCTGCCGGAGTTCGGCCGCGCGCTGCGCGACGTCCGGAGGTCGGCGGCGCGGCTCGGCGCGCTGGCCGGCGCGCTCGCCCCCGCGCCGAAGACGGAATGGCGCAATCCGCTCGCCCGCGGACTCCGCGCCCGCGCCCTGTCCGGCGCCGCGATCGTCCTTCTCGGGACGGCGCTGCTGGCGTTCGCCGCCGCCGCCGCGGGGGCCCAGACGCCGGCCGTCTTCGCGGAGGAGGACGCCGGAACCCGCAGGCTGCTCTCCTTCCTGGCGGACCTGCGGACGGAACGCGGCTCCGCGCTGGGCGGCATGCTCTTCGCCTTCAACGCCGCCGTCCTCGTCCTCGCCGGCTTCCTCCTGATCTGGCACGTCGTCGCCGGCACGGTCGACACGGCGCGCGAGGGCCGCCTCGGCCTCGGCGGCCGGGAGATCCTGCGGATCGTCCTCGCCGTCGCCCTGATGACCCCCCTTCCCGGCGGCATGAACGGCGGCCAGCACGTCGTCGTCGGCCTCGCCCATCTCGGCGGCGACTTCGCGACCGCGGTGTGGACGCCCTTTTCCGCCGACGCGCTGCGCGGCGGCAAGCCGGTCGCGCCGCGCCCGCGGGCCGCGGCGTGGCGCGCCGCCGTATCCCGCGCGCTGATCGCCGAAGTCTGCCTGCGCGTCGCCAACGCCCGCTCCCGGCGCGTGGTCGTTCGAACCGCGGACGAAAGGACCGCCCGCGTCGTGCGTTACGACGGCGACCGCCGCGGACTCCCCGGAAACATGTGCGGCGCCGTCCGCTACGCCGGCGTCCACGCCCGCAAGCCGGGCGTCGACCGCAGCTCGGCGTTCGGCTTCGACATGCTCGACCAGGACGGGTACGCGCCCGCCGAAGGGCCGCGCGGCGACGCGGCCCGCGCCCATCTCGCCGCTCTCGAAGGGCTCAGGACGACGGTCCTGCGCGAGCGCGCGGCCCGCCTCGGCGACCGTTTCGTCCCCGGAAGCCCGGTCTACGGGCATCCGCTTCCGGACCTCGACGCCTTTCTCGAAGGGATCGCGGACGGGTACGCCCGCGTCCTCGACGCCCGGCTCCGGAAGGCGGCCGGCGACGAGCGCGACGCCCTCGAACGCGCCGTCGCCGAGGACGCGGAGCGCCGGGGCTGGCTCGCCGCAGCGGCCTTCTTCAACACGCTCGCCCGGCGGACCGGCCGCTTCCAGGCCGCGGCCTACGGCATCCCCGACGTGGCGCTGCCGTCCGGCAGCCTCGAGGGCGCCTCGCCGCCCGCCGCCGCGGCCGTGCAAGCCCTCACCGTCGCCCTCGCCCAGACCCGCGGCTGGAAGCCGGTGGTCTTCGGCGGCGGCGCCCTGCCCTCCTCCGGAGGCGACGGCGGCGTCGGCAGGGGGTTCTTCGACTGGCTCTCGATCGACGACGCGGCCATTCCGGACAGCGGAAACCCCGTCGCCGACCTCGCGGGGTACGGCCACGAGATCCTCGGCAACGCCCTGGCCGCGCTGTCGGCCCTCGCCGCCGCCGCGACCGTCTCCGGGGGATTCCAGGCCGTGCCCTTTCTCGGACGCGGCCTCGACCTGTTCGGACACGGCTGGCAGGTGGCGGACTTCTTCGTCTCCACCATCCTCTCGATCCTCCTCGTCGCCGGCGCCGTCCTCGCCTACGTCCTTCCGGCGATCCCCTTCGTGCGGTTCCTGTTCGGGACGGTCGCCTGGGTCGTCGACGTCGCCGCGGCGGTCTTCGCCGTCACGGTCTTCCTCGCCGCGCACGTCTCGCGCGGCGACGGCTTCGTCCTGCCCGCCACCCGCCAGGGCTGGCTGTTCCTGCCCGGCCTGATCCTCCGCCCGCCCCTGATGCTGCTCGGGCTGGTCGCGGGATATTTCGTGTTCCTCGCCGCGATGGGGCTGTTCAACGAGGTCTGGAAGCCCCAGCTCCGGGACGCGAACGCTTCGGACGGCTTCGGCATCGTCGGCTACCTCGCGTATCTGGCGATCTACGTCATGACCGCGTGGGCGCTCCTGAACGCCTCGTTCAAGCTGATCGACGGCCTGCCCGCCGCCGCCATGGAATGGATCGGCGGGCGGGTCCGGGAGGACGGCGGCGCCGACCGCCTCCTGGGCGCCGTCACCGGCGGCGTCGGCCGGCTGGGCGGGCTCCGGGTCGGGTCGCTGCGCCGGGCCGGCGCCGGGCCGCGGAACTGAGGAATGCTCCGGACCCTCGCCGCCCTCCTTCTCGCCGCGACCCCCGCCGCGGCGCAGACCCCGACGCCCGAGGCCGACGCCATGAGGATCTACGCCGACGACGGGCGCACCCTCGCGGTCGGCTTCGACGCGCCGCTGCCGCCCTCCCGCGTCGGCCTCGCCGCGGTCTGCCGGACGGGCGACCTCGAAGCGAGGCTGTACTTCGGCGGCTTCCCGGACGGCAAGCCGGTCCAGGCCGCGGTCCGCGCGCCGGACGGGCGGATCCTCCGGCTGGGGCCGGTGGTGCGAGCGGGCCCGCGCTCCGGCTTCCACGACCCCGTGGTCGGCGACGACGAAACCGTGCGCGCACTCGTCGACCACGCCTTCCGCAACGGCGCCCTCGTCTCGAACGGCCACAATTCGCTCTGGAACCGCATCCCGGAGGCGGAAAACGCCGAGGCCCGCCGCAGGATCCTCGATTGCGCCGGCCGGCGCTGACGCGCGCGGCGATCGCCTTGCCGGGCCTCGCCGGCCTCGGATGGGCCGCGTGGCTCTTGCGGGGCGATCCCTCCGTCGCGGCGGCGGCCGCCGCGCTGGCCCCGTTCGCCGCCGCCTCCCTCGCGGCGTTCGGCAGGAAGGCGGCGGCGCCGCGCCTGTCGCTGCACGCGGCGACGTTCGCCGCAGCGGCGGCGACGGCATGGACCGGCGTCCTGCCCGCCCTTCGCGACCGTCCCGCCGCGTGGCTGTCTTCCCTTCACCGCCTCGACGTCCCCGATCTCGCCGTCGCGGCCTCGCCGGCGGTCGCCGCCGCCGCGCTGTGGCTGTGGGCCGAGGCGCTGGCGGACGCGGCCGGGCTGCGCCGCGGAGAGCGCAGGAAACCCGCCCGGTCGGACCTCTACGGCAAGGCCCGCCTTCTCGGCCCTTCCCACATGCGGGAGCTCTCCAGGCGCCGCGGCATCCTGCTCGGCCAGCGCGGGCCGGGCGCCTCCTCGCCCCTGATCGCCTGGAACATGGAAGGATGCGCCCTCACCGTCGCGCCGCCGCGCGCGGGCAAGGGCGCGGAAATCGCCCTCAACTACCTGTCGCCCGGCGGCAGGGGCTGGCCCGGCTCGACCGTGCTCGTCGACCCGAGGGGCGAGACGTTCTGCGTCGTCGCCCGCCGCAGGCGCGAGATGGGCCGCCGCCCGATCCTTCTGGACCCCTTCGGCGTCGTCGCCAACCATGCGGCGCAGTTCGGCGAGGCGCTGCATCTCCCGGACGCGGAATCCGCCCGCTACAACCCGTTCGACTTCATCCGCGACGACGAGGCGGCCGCCGTCCGCGACATCGACGTCCTGCTCGACGCCCTGCTGACGCCGCCCGCGAACGAGCAGGGCAACTCGCGGCATTTCTACGAGTCGGCGCGGTCGCTGATCGCCGGATACATGGCCTGGGTCCGCTTCCGGGAGCCGCCGGAGAAACGCAACCTCGCCTTTCTCCACGGGCTGCTGTCGAAGGGCGCGAAGGAGCAGGAGATGTTCGGACGACGCGTGAAGGAGACCGAGCCATTCTGCGGCGGTCTCGCCCATCTGGCGGTCGAGAGGGAAACCCGCGTCGGCAAGGAGGAAGGCGGCTCGAATTTCACGACGATCGCCAACCAGCTCGCCTTCATGACGTATCCCGAACTCGCGGCGCACACTTCGGAATCCACCTTCGATCCGGAAGACGTCGCCGACGGCGACGTCGACCTCTTCGTCGTTTGTCCCGAGGAGGCGCTCGACCGCGTCAAGGGATGGATCAGGCTCTGGATCGCGATCCCGAACGCGGTCCCGTCGCGCCGCGCCCTCGGACGCGACCTCCTCCTGATCCTCGACGAGATGCCGCGCCTCGGTTTCCTGCAGCCCGTCATGGACGCCTACAACACCGCCGCCGGACGCGGGATCCACTTCTGGAGCTTCGCGCAGAGCCTCAGCGCCCTCGAGGCGACCTGGGGCCCGGAACGCTGCCGGACCCTCGTCCATCTCGCCGAGGTCGTCCAGATTCTCGGCTTCCCGCGCATGGACGCCTCCGGCGCGGAGAACCTGTCGGCGGCGATCGGCAGCGCGACGTTCGAGAACCGCTCGGAAAACGTCTCCGGCACGGTCCAGGAATCCCGCCTTCTCGAGGCGTCCCGGTCCCGGGGGGAAACCCTGTCCGTCGTCAAGGAACGCCTGGTCGCCCCCGACGACCTGATGACCATGGGGCCGGACGAGCAGTACGTCGTCGCCGCCGCGAAGGACGTACCGCGAGACGCCCTGCATCTGCGCCACGCCCGCTACTGGCTGCGGCCCGACGCAAGGCGGCTCGCCGACCCCAACCCGTTCGTCCTGCGCAAGCGGGCGGCGGCCGCCGGCCGTGGCTGAGGAACCCGCTCCGCCGCCGCCCCGGCCGGCCGATCTCGGGGGAACGCCGCCCGCGGCGGCGGACGCTCCGAAGGACGAAAGAGAGCGCGCGCTGGAGGAGGTTTCGGCGCTGCTCGCCGCGTCGGAGACCCGGACGGCGAAGTTTATGGCGGTGCGGTTCGCGGAACTCGGAGAGGCGCTGTCCGGGCTCGCGAAGGCGGTCGAAGCGCCGGCGGAGCAGGCCGAGCCGGAGCCGCCGAAAGACGACGGCAAGGCGGCAGCGGCCGATCTCGAGAAGCGGATCCGCGCGTTCGCGGCGGATTTCGACAGGTGGCGGGAACTGCAACGGAACGACAACAGGCGGCTGTTTCTGGCGGGCGGCTCGGCCGCAGCGATATGCCTGTTGCTGCTCGGGCTTTTCTTGCAGGCGCAGACGGGAATTCTGCCGCGAAACGACCCGACGAACGGGTGGAAGGACCATATCTGGGAGAAATACGGAGCGGAAATGATGGACTGCGATCTCAAGATTCGCAACGATACCCCGCCGCAGTGCAAGATCGTCGTAAAGGTACCGTGAAAGTGCGGTGTCGCACATGGAAACGCTGATCGCCATGCTCGACTACTGAGTGTCACGCTACGGCGGCGGAGGAACTCAAAGAAATTGGGGAAAGGCGCAGCTTTGACTTTGCCCTCCTAAAGCCCAAGAGTGTGCTTGAGGTCCTGGACCTCTAACGGCGGCTGACCCGGACCGTCGTTGAAGAGACCTGGGACTTCCAGCTCCCTGAATATTGTGGCGTAATGCACATTGGAGAGATTCTCGTTCCGCTTTAGAGCCCAACTAATGAGGTGCACCTCTAGGTGCTGTATATGACGTGAAGGTTGGGGTCTTGCAAATCTTCCTGTAGGGGTAAGTTTTGGCAGCAAGAACAGGTTAATTTTTCCTGGTTTTTTCAAAATATCCCGACACATTTTTTGATTTCTTTTATTGAAAACTTCGGTAGAAAAACGTGTTTTTTCCGCTTTTCCGACATACCAAGGTTTAAAGTTATTTCCGTGCTTTATCGAAAAAATGTAACAACCGCTTGCATTTCTCAAACCGGGCTTATTTTCTTCTTCTTCGATTTTCTCCCAGATGCCATGGATATCATCCAAATCCTCGATCACGGATCGATGCACGTCAAATAGCATTTCATTCTCCTCTTCGACAATTCTTCGTTCAGTTCCATATTTTACCGATACACGCGGACGATGTCAATCGAACGGGTTGATCCCCGGCACGGCGAACCGGTGCCGCCGACCCTGCCGCCGCGGCAGGCGCAGGAAAGTAACCCACACGGGGACATCCGGCGCGACAGCGGCAAAGGCTCTCCGCCCCGTCTGCGCCGTAGAAAACGATGCCCTGTCAACTCGGGCGCGATGGTGGGGTTGCTCGATGAGGCCAAGGACAGGTTCGACGCGCGGCCCGAGATGGTGCTTGCCGGGTACTGCAACGAGCGGGACTTGTCGGAGCTGGAAGTCCGCGGAGGGCGCATAGCGCGAGGCAAGCGGGTGGCGGGATGCGAAGACACACCCGGCAACGCATCGAATGGTCAAGAAGCTGGCGACGCCGACGGGCCGGGAGCAGCCCGCGCAACGCAAGTGGCTGTCCGAGGTGCCCAATGGCTAAATCAAGGAAGTGCTCGGCTTCCAACGAATCAGCTTGCGGAGTCTGAACAAGGCGCGAGGGGAGCTGGTGCGTCTGGCATCAAGCGGTAGCGATCTGCCTGTTGCTGCTCCGGCTTTTCTTGCAGGCGCAGACGGGAATTCTGCCGCGGCACGACCCCACGAACGGATGGAAGGACCATGTCTGGAAAAATACGGAGCAGACATAGTCGACTGCGAGATCAAGCTCCGCAACGATACACCGCAAACTTATTGTAGAGTTGTCGTAAAGGTACCTTGAAAGTGCAGTGTTGCAAACGGAGGCACCGATCACTGTGTTCTGTTACTGAGTGTCATGCTACGCTGGCGGAGGGACGGAATCAGGGAAGGCCGCGCCGCGACGCTTGCTCCCTTAAAGCCCGAGAGTGCGCCTGAAATTCTGGACCTTCAACGGCTTAGGACCCGGCCCGTCTCCGAAGAGACCTGGAACTTCCAGCTGCTTGAGCATCTGGGCGTGACTCTTGTTGAAGAGATCCCCGTTCTGCTGAAGCGCATAACCAATGAGCATCCACTCAAGATGCTGCACGGTGCGACTTTCTCTGGGTTTTCCGAATCTTCCTGTAGGGGTAAGTTTTGGCAGCAAGAACAGGTTAAGCTCTCCATTTTTTTTCAAGAGTTCTTTACATTTTATCATATTATTTTTATTAAAAACCTCGGCATAAAAACGTGTCTTTTCAGATTTTCCGACATACCAAGTCTTGAAATTTCTTCCGTTCCTGATTGAAAAAATATAGCAACCACTCGCATTTCTCAAACCGGGCTTATTTTCTTCTTCTTCGATTTTCTCCCAGATTCCCTTTCCTTGGATATCATCCAAATCTTCGATCACGAATTGATGCACGTCAAATAGCATTTCATTTCCTCCATGTATTTCTGTTCAATGTCATCCTGTACCTTACACCGCTTGCTTGCAACGATAGCTATCGTTCTCCCCCAAAGGGTGTGAATCTCGTATGGAAAAAATATCCTTCAGTGCCTAAGCTGCGATGACGCTTCTCCCCTGGTTGTCGTTCGCGGCCCAGGCCCCGACCATCGCTTCCCATGCTTGTTCGAAACGGCCGGGCAGCGCTCTGAAGGTAAGGATGTTTTGACCGCCTTCAACGCTCCAACGCATGCCGGCCCGCTTCATGCGTTGAGCGACCAGCACTTTGTTGGCTGCCTCAACCACGCCTGACCCAATAGCGTAGCCTCCGGCCTTCAGGACCGCATAGCGCATGCGACGCCGGTGCTTCTGGAAAAACCTCAGTTCGCGTTCAAGATCCTTGAGCGCCGTCGCTGTCGTCGCTCTGTCTCGAAGATGGCGGATCGCCGACCTTGTCCACGCCTTTGGCGTCGTCAAGCAGGACCTTGCGGTATTTTTCGTACCAGCCGGCCGCGACCGCATGGTCGGCAACAACACCGAGATGCTCGCATGCATGAAAAAAATCGACGGCCTGCTCGTCAGGCGCCTTCGAGAAATGTCCAATTGTCGACGGCAGCATCGGCAACGGCAACGAGTCGGAGGTCGGGCCGCGTTTCCCGTAGCGACTTCTGAGCTGCGACTTCAGTGTGACCTTGCCAGCCTCCGGCATCTGTGCAAAATACAACGTACGGTTACCATCATGGAAACTGATCGTGCGACGCCTCGCGCCAGCACGCTTCCTTGCGCTCTTCGTCTGGCTGCATCGCAACCATGACGCCATCGAGTGAGACAGCGAACGAAACCGCTTCCGCCTGCGTTGCCTTGCGAATCTCGTCCAAAGCCGCCTCACCCTTTTCTTTCCAGAGTTTGCCCGCCGTCGCGGAGAGACGCTGGAGGTGGCTCGCCGACGGATTCATGCCGCCCAGCTTTCGAAAGAGTTCCGCCGCGTCCCTCGGCGTGCAGTGGTCGACAACCAGGAGAGCACGGTAAGCCGCTGGAATCGTTAAATAACCGTCGATCAACCCCAGGCTGTCATCGACGGGCACAACGGTTCCCGGGAACATGCGGTAGCGCGAGCGGGAGAACGTTACCTGACCAAACAATGTATTGATGGTTTTCCGCGTCGGCGGCATCCTGTAACAGACTTGACCGTCCCTCCGCGACGGGCCGTCCCTCTCGTCCCTTGCCTCAATGTAATCGCACAGCGCAGTGCGGCAGACCGCAAAGGCCTTCTCCATCAACTCGGCCTCGAAGCCGGCGAACGCCTCGGAACCTTGGTCCTGCTGACTGATCCGCTCGCGAATGAACGCTGCGGCTGACCGGAACGCCTCGACGGTCGCGGCAGGCAGACCGGAAAAATCAATGGACAAGGAAGACTGCGAGACTGACATGGGAATGCTCCTGATGTTGGGGTTTCAATGACAACATTCTACCGCATTTTGCGGTCTGGAGCATTCCCTTTTTTGCCCCCCCCCCGACCCGCTGCCCGTGACAAAATTCCCGCCTGGGTCGGCTCATTGTCACGAAAATGATGATTCCGACGATAAGGCCCTTGGCCCTGGTCATATAAATCTTTCAGAATCAACGCATTACGGGCTTTAGGTTTTACCATGCCAGATTTACACCCCCCCAAATCAACTCCCAAGTGAGCACAGGCGGTCGGCAATCTCCGTCGTGAGGGCAGTATGGGGTCGGGTTGTCCGGTGAGTCAAGGTGCCGGGCCTTTGGGACGATCACCGCAAGAAGGACGTAGCCCGACTGGAGGCGAACACCCCTCGCAGCTGAAGCATCGACGCGAACAGGCGGGCATCGCTTCCTGTAGCTCTCACGACTTGGGCAGAACCTTCGTTACCGACATGTTCGTGTGGCTGTGCAGGGATATGCACAGATTTTCTGCGGATTTTAATCAAAATATTTGAGGATCCCCTCGCGAGCTTGCCAGACAAGCGCCGAGGGAGGGTGTCTTCCGGTTTGCGAACCACCATGGCTGTCTTGATATTGCGCGGCGGTAGTTCTCTGTCAAGAAAACAAACCGAGGAACTAGCGAGTTTTCGACGGCACCGCACGGAAGCGTCCGCGCATCTCAGGATCGCTGCTCATGCCGCCCGACGGCAATGCTGGCCCTACGCCGGATTCTCTGGCCGCCAGCGCGAGTCCCAAGACCTGTCGGCAACCACCAGAATGACGCGGTAGTCTTGATATGGGCACCTATATAACTTAACCTTCGAAGTCGGCGGCACTGTTGGATTCAGCACTTACCCTCCGAGGCAGGACGACGAATGCGTTCTGGCCCCAGTACAGCATCGTTATCCCGCCGGTCCACCCGTCCTGCCTCAACACGGACGCATGCGACGCGTTCATCGTTCAGGAGAAGCGTTCCATGGCAAACTTCATGACTTTGAAAAATGCCCTATGCGCCAATCTTGTCTCCGACGAAACGGCACAATATGCAATCGGGTTCTTTAGTCAAGACAGGCAGGGTCGATGGCAACGCTCCGGCTCCGGCACGTTTGTGTCGGCGGGGACTACGAAAGCGATACTCACTGCTGATCATGTCCTGGATGCCTTGCCGGACAGGGGACCTGTCGGGCTGAGTTACCTTGAGCGGTTTGGATTAAAGGCACCCGCTCCTGTAATCCAGATGGAATATTGCGAGAAGAGGAGGGTCGGGAGAGGAGACGATGAAATGAACGGCCCTGATCTTGGCCTCCTTGTTCTGCCCAAACCCGATACCGGATTGTCATCCTCCATAAATTTCTACAATCTTGAATCCCGCCGCAATTCCTTTGATCCATCGCAAGATTATTTTCGCCTCGCTCTACTACTAGGCGTACCTGCAGAATGGGAGCCGGAGATTATTGACGGACAGGAGAAACAAGATATTGAAATAATGGGCTGCGTCGGGAGCATAAGAAGAAAGTATCTCGAAGAGGAATTTGACTACGTGGATTTCGTAGCGGAGAAAAATCCCTTATATGATGGACCAGAAAGTTTTGCCGGACTCAGCGGCGGCGGACTCTGGATTTTTCCAATGAGCAAAAAATTGACCGCACCGCTACCAGTTGGATCGCCATTCTTGTTCGGCGTCGCGTTCTGGCAATCTTCCTTCGGTGCCGATGGCAGAAATACGATCAAATGTAACGGGCCTGGAAGTATTTATGTGAAGGTAATTCGGGCGCTGTTGACCTGAGTCGCCGCACGCTTTTCTCCTTGATCAAGACTGTGTTCTCGCTCCACAGCAGCTATCGCCCGATATTTCATCCCACCTCGGCAATGCCCCGTCAGCGTGAAAAACCTTCCGCGGATTGTCCGTTCCCGGCCCTCACCGGGGATCCGGCCGCGAAGGCGGACGAGAATCCGGCCGCCGTCTACCTCGCCGGCCTCGCCGCCGGGCCCGGCCGCGACAGCATGCGCTACACTCTCGACCGGGTCGCCGCGCTCGCGGGCTTTCCAGACGCGGCCACCGTCCCATGGCATGAATTCCGGTTCCAGCACATGGCCGCCGTGCGCTCGGCAGCGGCCGCCCGGCTTAGCTCCCGCCGCCGCCACCAGGTACCTGTCCGCGCTGCGGGGCGTTCCGAAGGCCAGCCTGGCGCATCGGACAGATCGGCACCGAAGACTACATGCGAGCCGTCGACATCTCCCGCGTGAAGGGAAGCAGGCTGCCTTCGACTTGCCGACTATGGTCGGAGCACCGGCGCGATCATCGTGCTCGGCAAGGGGAACAGGGAGCGCACCGTATTCGCCTGCGCGGGAGCGAGACGCACGGTCGATGCCGGGACCGCCGTTCGCGGCTCCGCCCCGGGACCACTGCTTTGCCCGGTCAACAAGGCTGGAGGCGTAACCATGCGGACCATGACGCCGCAAGCCGTCATGACGCGGCTGAAACGGCGGTCCAAGCAAGCGAACATCGCGCCCTGCAATCCGCACGACCTGCGCCGGACGTTCGTCAGCGACCTGCTCAAGGCCGACGCCGATCTCGCGATCGTCCAGCGTCTCGCCGGACACGCCAGCCCGCACACCGCAGCACGGTACGACCGCCGCGGCGACGAGAGCCTGCGACGGACGGCCTGCATGTCCACTGGCCGGCAACAAGTTAAACAATCGGAGCCGACGAACGGTCGGTCGCTGCACGATTGTCGGCCCAAAGGACCGCAACGTCTCCTTCAGCACCATGGGCTGCCCGCTATGTGAGCTCTTTGCCGTATCCTTCGTTCTGTAGTTTCAGGCCTTAGCGGGAATCGCCGGGTTTGTTACAACTCTTTCCAGAACCTGTCCGCCGCAGGATGATCGGATCGTTATTCGAAGCGCCCTTCGCGGAGCCACCAATAGACATCCGTTCCCTTGAGGGGAGAATCGTCGGAGATCAGATCCCAGGGGATCCTGCCTTTTGCGTTCTTCGCTTTAGGGTTCGCCCCCGCCTCCAACAGCTTCTCAACCACAGAAGGGGTCTCGCTGAATGCTGCCGCCAAATGCAGAGGCGTCGATCCGTCTTCATCCCGGGCATTCAGAAGCCTCCTGCGATGCCTGCGCGGCCTAGTATCACCCAACGGATCAAGCAGTATTTCCACCGTGGAAGGGTGCTTGTTGTATTCGGCCGCGAAATGCAGGGGTGTCCATCCGCGTTCGGTCCGGGCCGTCGCCATCGCATGATTTAGGCAGCGCCATGTCAAGCTGAAGTTATCCTCCCTGAACATCGCCGCGAAATGCAAGGGCGTCCATCCGCGTTCAGTCCGGGCCGTCGCCATCGCCTTGATGGAAAGCACTTCCTCCGTGAACCAAGGAGAGGACGAGCCAGGGGGCTGGTAATAGCCTTCGTCCAAGTAAACAAGATTATTATCTTGCTGCGGAAGCGGCACGGAGAAGTCGCCGAACGCTGCTGCCAAATGCAGGGGCGTCAATCCGCGTCCAGCCCATGCCTTCAGCTTGGCAAGACCGTCCAATTCTGCGTCCAAAACAGGGCCGTCCGACCAAAAAAGACCGTCCGATTCTCCGTTCCAAGAACGAATTTCGTTCCGAAATCCATCTTCGGTCGAAACCTTCAGGCGTGTGCCAGCGTGACGCATCGCCGCCACCGGAATTCTCGATTTCATTTCTCGTCTCCCAGTATGAGGTATCGTAACAGCAATTCCCGCGTGAGCGTTCGGTCATGGGGTGACGGTGTTGAGACTCCGCCTCCTGGCAGGAGTTCAACTGTACATCCTTGATCGGGAGAGGCGGACGGCGACGCTGCGGAGTACCCGGGCGTGCTCGCATCCGCGGGCACGGAGCGCAGCGTACTTGCTGATCGATCATGTTGCACGGAGGTGCGGGTCCAGCGATACGGAAGCGCTTGGCGAGACGGACGAAGACGCTTCTGCCTGACCGGCGCGTGACCGGCCGACACAGCGCAAGGCGTCTCTGCGGCGCAAGAGAGCTTCTGCAAGCGGCATGGCGACGACAATTCTGCCAACCCTTGGAGGCGAGGACAGGACGACACACTGCCCTGCCGTCCCCGAGCCGGGTTCTTCCATATCGGCAGATCAACCGCTCGCGATTGACCAGCTGCCGCCGCGTCATCGGCATCCGCTCGCCGCCGTTCTCGACAGCGGCTCGTTCCCACCGCAAGGGGGGATCGCTCGCTCGCGCGATTGCCACTGTGACCTCGCTGGCTGACCGCCTGCGATGGCGCTTGAAGAGGCGCTCGACGGTCTTCCGCGGCAGGCCCGGGCCGGGGGTCGGCGCGAGTTTCCACAAGTCGCGGATCCGCTCCCTGAAGGGGTCGCCGGTCAGCTTGAGAAACTGCGTGCGCCACAACTGCTTGCGATTCGCCAACCGAAGCCGCGTCAGATCCTCGGCGATTCGCTCCCTGAGTTCAATCGCTTTCGGCTGCGCCGAGTCGCCTGAATAGGCCGGTCCGCAGCGCATCGGCAAGCACGCCCGCGGCGCGGCGGTCACCTTTGGTGCTGGCCGGCGACGGACGGTCCCGGTCGAGCTGCGTTGAGGACCATGCAGCCACGGCTCCATCAATTTTCTTGGGGAGAATAAAACCGCCGTGCAAGAAGCTTGCGTCGTTCACGGATTACGTTTATGCATACGAGCATGACCTTGACGAGAGAAGAGGGTTTCGAGAATGGCCGGAAGCACTGACCGCATAATCCCCCCCCCCCCGCTGCGCGCATGGGTGTCCCGGAATGAAGGCCCGCCTCCCGGAAGCGGCGGGCGGGAAGCCGGCCATGCCCGTTTCCGGCGCGCTGGGCGCCGCGCTGCTCGCGGCGGCGCTGCTGCTGGCGCCGGACGAGGCGCGGGCGGAGACCGAATGCGGGGCGATAAATTTGCCCACCCTCACCTGCTCGAACGCGGCGTATAACAACGGTATCCGCTACATCTCCTCGACCATCAATCTCAACTCCGGCTCCACGGTCCGCGTCCCGGGCCGCAGCACCGGGCCGACCACGATCACGACCGGCTCGCAGGAGGTCGGCATCGCCCTGCGCAGCAGCTCAGTGTCGGGCCTGGCGGTCTACGTCGGGGGCGCGACGGGCGGGACCGACCACGTCGTGAACATCGTCCAGGGGACGAACTCGGGGACCGACGCCAACCAGAACAACGGCATCTACGTGCGACAGTACAGCATCGGCTCGCCGGCGACGGTGGAGGTGAGATCCGGGGTGACCATCGGGAGTTCGACCACCCCGATGAAGCAGCACGGCATCTTCTTCTACCTGCGCGCCCATAGTACCAACTTTGGCGAAGGCGCCGGCGGCGGCACCCTCACCAGCGCGGCGACCATCTACGCCTTCAAGCAGGGCATCCGGGTTGTCCGGACGAGCGGGGGCACCAACGACGCGACCACCATCACCAACAGCGGCGACATCCACTCGGGCGTCGGCAACCCCTCCGCCACCTCCGCCAACTACGATCAATACCGCGACAACCTGCCGCACGGCATCCTCGCGTTCATTGGCGGGAGCCAACTCACCAGCGCGATGACCGTCACCAACAGCGGCGACATCACGCTGGGCGGCCCCTACGTCGGCATCCTGATGCAAAACTGGGGCGCCGGCGCCATGAGCCTCGACAACAGCGGCGACATCGCCGCGGTGGCGGGGCAGACGGTCAGGCGGGGCATCCAGTTCGACTTCGAGTACTGGGACAACCAGAGCGCCCGGGCGGTCACCCTCACGAACTCCGGCGCCATCACCGCGTCCGAGTTCGGCATCCGGCTCAAGAAGCTCTCCGGCGGCGATATCGAACTCACGAACCGCGGCGCCGTCACGGTGACGAGCGACGCGGCGCAACACCTGGGACACGCCATCTATCTGGCGGAGGGCGTCACCTTCGGCGACGGAAGAACCTACGCCGCCAACAGCGGCGACGTCACCATCGTCAACGAAGGCGCCCTGCGTTCGAAGAACCACGCCCTCTACGCCTACAGGCCCGCGACGACGACAGGGAACGTGGCGGACGACTTCGAGCTCACCAACAGCGGCACCATCGCGTCGGAGGAAGGGGACGGCATCCGCATCCAGCGGCCCGACGGGACGGGCGACGTCACGATCGACAACAGCGGCGCCATCACGGCGGGGGTGAACGCCATCTGGATCGACAGGCTCCTGACGCCCGCGACCACCGGCGCCGTCTCCGTCACCCATTCCGCCGGCGCGCTTTCGGCGGGGCGGTCGGGCATCGTCGTCCAGGTGGCGTCCAGCGCCACCGCCGCGACGGTGACGCCGCGCGCGTCGTCGGCCCCTCAGCCGCTGATCGACATCGCCTGGGGCAGCACCGCCTCGTCCGGGGCGACCGCGCGCGGAACGACCGGGACCGCGGCCAACGACGATGGCCGCTTTGCGACGGCGGGCGCGGGGAATGCGGGCGCCGGGCAGGTGCTGACCTTCGACCGGGAGGCGGAGGGCAGCAAGGGCAGCGGCGGCGTCTATGGCGGCCCGGCCGGCATCGAGGCCTACGCCATATCGTGGCGCGACGTGGTGGAGGTGGTGGCGAAGGGCGACGACCCGGGCGCGTTCGCGAACGCCGCGGCGCAGACGACGGCCGTGCCCACCGGCGCCACCGTCGCCGACAACGCCTACGTCGCCCAGTTCCGGGCGGCGCTGGAGAATGACGAGATCGCGGTCGCGCCGGCGCTCCTCACCGCCATCGGCACCACCGCCACCACCGCGGCCAGCGACCTGACCGACGCCCAGATCGTGACCTTCCTGCGCGTGGACAACGCCGGCCGCAGAACCCTGCTGCGGAACGTCCTGGCGCAGGGCCTCACGGACGGGGAGAAGGCGATCCTGCGGGCGGTGGCGACGAACGACGGCGTGGACGCCGCGCTCACCGCCGCGGGCTTCACGGACGACACCACGGACGACGGCGACTACTGGAGCCTGGTGAAGGCGCTGCTCGACCGCTACAATGTCGGCGACATCCGCGTCAACGTGCGCAGCGGTTCCATCGCCGCCTCGCGGGGCGACGGCATCCGCGCCTACTACGCGACGCCCAACGACAACAACGGCGCCATCGAGGTCACCGTGGCCGAAGACGCGAGCGTGACCGGCACCAGGGCAGGCATCTACGTCGCCAATGCGGGCAGCACGGGCGCGGGCAGCGACCGCATCCTGAAGCAGACCGTCGAGGTGAACGGCACGGTGAGGGGCGGGACGGACGCGGCCGTGCATCTCGTGGGCGGCGGTACGCTGACGGTCGGCGCGACGGGCATGGTGTTCGCCGGCGCCGGACGGCCCGCGATCCTGGTCAACGACCCTGGGCGGTCGGTGATCCGCATCGACGGCACGGTGACGGGCAGCGCCGGCGCGGACGCGGCGGTCGATCTCGACGGCGGCGGCAACGTCACCGTCACTTCGACGGGCAGCATAAACGCGAACGGGGCGGCCTCGTGGCTCAAGGCCAGCGGGGGGATGTACGAGGTGGCCGTCTACGCCGCCGGTACTGCGCTGACCAGGAAAGGCGTCCTTGACGCCATCGCAAGGGTGCGGGGCGGCATCGTCGTCGCCGACGGCGGGACAACCGTCGGCAGGCCCGACCCGAACGACCCAGACGCACCCAGACGCCAGGTAACCTACGCCGTCGTCGAGACCGCCGGGGATTTCACCACCGGCAGGTATCTGCCCTTGGATCTCGGTGACGGCGGCGAGCCGATCACCGATGGCAATGCGAGGTACGACGGCCTGCCGTCGGGCTGTGGCGCCGGGCAGGAACTTCGGGACCGCGAATGCGCCCGTCCTGATGAAGGGAATGGCGGCAACGGCGGCCCCGGCAACGGCCCCGGCAACGGCCCCGGCAACGGCGGCCCCGGCAACGGCCCCGGCAACGGCGGCCCCGGCAACGGCCCCGGCAACGGCGGCCCCGTCCTCCCCATCGATTGCAGCCGCATGGGCGAGAGTTGCCGCCTCTACCAAGCGCTGCCGTCGGCGCTGCTGGCGATGAACGGGCTGCCGACCTACGGGGAGCGCATGGCGGCGGCACGGGACGGCAACGGCGGCTGGGTGCGGATCGACGGCGCGAGCGGCGAGTGGAAGGCGAAGAACGCGACGCAGCAGCCGAACGCTGCCTTCGACTACCGCCGGTACGGCGTGCAGGCGGGGGTGGACTTCGCGGTGGGCACCGACGGGCGGTTCGGCGTGTCGGTGCGCGGGTTGCAGGGCTCGGCGGAGATGTCGGGGTCCGGCGGCGAGGTCGAACTGTCCGGGGTCGGCGCGGGCACGCACGGCACGGCGTTCCTCGGCGGCGGCTTCCACGTGGACGCGCAGGCGATGGCGACCTGGTACGACGTCAAGCTGACCGCCAACCAGCAGAACATGGCGCGCGAGATGGTGAAGAGGGTTCGGAAGGACGGCGCGAAGGCTCTGGGGCTCGCTCTCGGCGTCGAGGTCGGACGGCGGACGGACATGGGCGACGGTCTGACCGTGACCCCCGGCGTCGGTCTGACATGGTCGGACGTGTCTCTGAACTTCACGGACGTGGACAGCCACCCCGTATCGGTGGAGGACGCGCGGAGCCTCGTGGGCCGCGCCGGGTTGCGCGTCGAGATGGAGGACGGATTCCGGCTGTTCGGCTCGGTGGAGGCCACCCACGAGTTCTCGGACAGGAGGTCGGCGCGGATCTCGGGGGCGCAGGTGGCATCGACGCCGCTGAGCGCGACCGAGTCGGAGAAGACAGGGTTCCGCATCGGAGCCGGCGGCGCGTGCAGCTGGGGGGACGGCCGCTACGCGCTGCGCGCCTCCGCCGGATACGCCGCCCGCGGCATCGACAACGGCGAATTCGACGGCGGAATCAGTCTCGCGATGCGCTTCTGACGGCGGCGGGCCGGCCTCGTTTTGCGCGGACCGAGCGAAAGTTCGCGGTCCGACGGAAGCGAAAGAATTCGGAGCCGAAAACCCGGGAGGCGGTCGACGCCGCCCGGGAAACGGCGGAGGACACGGATATTCCGCGCCTCGAAGCCGCGGCGCAGCGGCTTCCGGGCAAGCCACCTGTTGCGGTCCCGTCGCCGACAAGGCGTCGGGCAGGCCCCTTGTCTTCTACGTTGAGTTCCAGGGGTAGTTCGCCGCGGCGGCCGGACTCGCGCGCCGAAAGGCGAGCGCTTTGGGGACGGGCCGCGCGACAGGGCGGATTTTGCAAGACATCCGCGACTGACGGTCGACGGGCGCGCCCGCACCCCGGGATTTCGAAAGACTGGCGGTGAACGAGTCGGGCCGCCGGCTCATGCGGTGGCTGGGTGCGCAAGAAAGGGCGGAAGCGGGCGAGCGCGGATCTTCACGTCGGAGTCGCGATCAGCGCAACGCTCGGCGCATCCTGCATGCGCGCCATGCGCGGCGCCGAGTCGCCTTGCGAAAAGGCCCGCCGCGCCCCGAGGGGAACGCGGCGGGCTCGCTTCGCCCGAGTGGGCGGTTCGGTTCTACGGCGCCGTCACGCGGCAATCATCCGGCTGGCAGGCGCCGAAGCTGCCGAACGCGGCCACATGCCGGTTCTGGTGGGTACTGTCGGGTTCGATGCGCCACCAACCGGCGGTTTCGAGCTTGTCCGCGGGGCCGTAGAGGGCGCCGCTGTACTCGCCCTGGTTCCACGAAGTATCCCACGGATCCGCATGGCCCTTGTAGCTGCCGTCGGCTGCGATGTCGCCCTCCGCCAACAGGATCGCGAACCCGGGATGGGTGGCATGGCCCTCCGCCTGATTTCTGAGGAATTGGTTCTTCTGCCAGATGCCGTTTTCGAGCGATTGCAGGTTGGCGATGTTGCCCATGATCTTGTTGGAGCCGGTGGGAATGCCTGTGCCCGTGCAGGCGCCGGCGCCGATGCAGGCGTTGAGGGTCACGTCGCCCCGCAAGCGGGTGAAGTGGAGGACATGGGGCGCACTTTCGCTGCCCACCGAATTGCTCCTGGGATGCAGGATCATCCCCATAGTCCTGCCCCGGAACGTGGCCTCGATCGAGGCCGCACGGTCGGTCGTCCTCATGTTGTCCGCGTCCCGGAAGGCGTCGTAACCGAAGTGGAAGCCCTGCAAGAGGCCCGGCCGAGGATACTCGTCGATATAGTCGGTGAACACGAACAGGCCGTAGGCCGCATAGGACAGGTAGCGGTCGGCGTCGTCGCCCGCATCGTCCGCAAGCGCGCCCGCGTCGAGGCCGCCATGGTTCGACAGCCAGACCCGAAGGTCGCCCAGCGCGCCATGGGCCGCGAGCCGACGGCCGTCGCTGTCTTCGGGATCGGGCTGGGGCTGGTTTCCGCTCAACCCGTAGCGCGAGGCCCAGTAGTAGTTGGGCTCGCCGTCGGGGTCGGCGTAGGGCGCGCCCCATGAGATCTCCATGTCGCTGCGGTTGAAGTCGTAGCAGAACGGCTCATAGTTCCCGCTGCAATCGTCCGACGTGACACCGTTGTCCACATTTCCCCAATTGCCCACGTTGCTGGTCCCGTCCCGGCCCCGGCTCGACGACCTGTCGAGATCGTGCTTGAAGAGGCTGAAGACGGTGCCTTCCCCGCCGGTCCTGAAGACCATGCCGTCGGGCGTGAAGCGGATCGAGCTGGTCACCGGATTCCGGTAATGGCGTTGGTAGCCGGAGATACCCGAGATGGGGTTGCCGTCGATGTCGGTCGTCGCCCCCTGGACGACCGGGATCTTCGGCGTCGCGCCGCCATCGTCGTCGGTGGAGCCTTGGGGGCTCCCCCGCATGTCGCCGCGCATGGAGACCGCCCGCAGCGGGAAGTGATCGCTCTCGCCCGTCGCGCCGGGCGAGAGCACCGTCTTGCCGGCGGCCCAGGCGACCGCCTCCGTCGCAATGTCCAACGCGTCGGGGTTGGGGCAGCGCGTGAGAACCGTGCAGCCGGAGGGATCCGTCGGCTCCCTGGGCGTGAGCGTGACCCGCGCGGTGAAGGATGCGCCCCCCGTCGATCCGGGGGGGACCTGGGTCAGGATGAGGGGAGGCGCCGCCAACCCGGCGTCGGCGGCGATGCGGGTGGCGGCCCAGGCTCGCGTTGCGGTTTCGGCCGCCGCGGCCGCCGCCACGCCTGCGTTGGCCTCCGTCCGCTGGTCGTCCGTGGCCGCCTCGGCCAGGGCCGCGGCCGCGGCCGTTGCGAGCGTCGCCGCGGCCATCCTCTCCGCCTCGTGCGCATTCACGAAGGCCGTCTGCGCGGCCGCCAGCGCCGTTTGCGCCGCCTGTCTCCGCATCTGTGCGGCCTCGCGATCCGCCGTTTTCTGCTCGTCCGTGGTGTCGGCGTCCCAGGCATCGGCGGTCGCCTGGAAATCCGCCTCCGCCTTCTCCAGATCCGCCTGGGCCGCCGCCAGCGCCGTCCTGGCCTGCCCGGTCGCGGTCTGCGCATCCGTCAAACCGGTTTGCGCCGAACGCAACGCCTGCTCCTCCGCGGTCGGCGCCGGTGGTTCCGGCGGCCGCGGCGCCGACTGATCCAGAGCTCTGGCGAGCTGGGGCAGCAGCGAGAGCTGGGTGACGGCGAGCGCATTTTGCGCCGCCGCCAGCGCCGTCCGCGCCGCGTCGTTCGGCATCTCCTCCAGCGCCTCCTGCGCGGCGGCCAGATCGGTCTGCGCCTGGGCCACCGCGGCCCGCGCCATGCTCAGCAAATCGTCCATCTGGGCGGCTTGCGCCTGGGCCAACGAGATCCGCTCGGACGAGGTTGAGGTATAGAGCCTCTTCACTTGGATGAGCGCCGTCAGGGTCGATGCCAGCGCCGTCCGCACCTTGTTCGTGGCGTCGTCCGTACCGGTGAGCTCCACCATCTTCAAGGCGTTCTCGGTTTCGTTGAGCGTCGCCAGCAGATCCGCCTGCGCCTGCTCGTCGTTCGGATTGTCGATCACCCTTTTCTGGGCGTCTTGCAGTTGGGCCAACAAGTCCCGCGCGACCATCAGTTCGGCCCGCGCCGCATCGCGTTCGGCCCTGAGCGTGTCCTTTGCCTGATTCGAGCAGGCCCCGAGCGCCAGCACGGCACCGCACATGATCACCAAACAAGCTTTAACTGCAGATTGCATCACGTCATTCCTTTCCTGACCGTGTACGACAACCGTACCCCCCCCCCCCCCCCCGGAAATGCAACCTTGGCGTTCGGCAATCTCTGCCTCGGGGCAGTAAGGGATGGTTGGCCGGTGAGTCGAAGTGCCGGGACTGCGGGACACGGGTCGCCGAAGCGACCGGAATGCCGAGAACCAAGGCCGGGGGAACTCGATCAGCCGGACATGTGGTCCGGGCGGCGGCCGGAAGCCGCTCCTCGAACATGACCGGTCCTGCCGACCGCTCTTGAGAAGATGGTGGACCCGGCGACGCGCGGCGATCCGTCGGGGCCGTTGCGCTGGACATGCAGCAGCGCATTGGCGGAGGAGTTTCGGGCGGCCGGGCGCTCGGTCAGCGAGCGGACGGTGAACGCTTCACCATGCGGGCTGCAGCCTGCAGGCCAAAACGCTGGATGGCAGCCAGCGCCGGGATGCGCAATTCAAGCATCGGCGGGTGAAAGCCTTTCAGGGGCGCGCCACTTGCCGATTACGGCCGACGGCGGCGTTCATGCGCCGCCGTTGCGGCTTCATGCCGCATCTCGTTCTGGAGTTTTTCGGACGCCCGGAACGTCATCAGCAGGATCACTTCGCCGTCTTGCGCCGCGTCTTGCCCGGATTGCAGGAACTTGTCGCGACTCGTCATGGTCGTCGGTCGAAAGATCAGATTCTGAGCTTCCAACTTCCATCCTTCCTTTTCGACAATCTCAATGACGGTTTCTTCGCCATACTCGAAAACGACCTCGTTCGCAGCCGTCCATATCATCGCATGGCCTTTGCTGTTCGTCAGGTAATCCATGCACTGGAAAATCGTCCGGTTTTCCTGTCGCGCCTTCTGGAGTCCCTTCCGAACCAACGCCTTGTTGTTCTCGCGCATGTCGCGAAAGTCAGCATCTTGAAAGTATGTCATCAGTCGTTCTCCTTGATGTTGAAGCTCACGCGGAACTTGGTCCGCGCCTCGGTCACGCCCTGCAAGTGTTCGCACAGGTCTTCGGCGTCCATGTCTCCGTTAATCTCGAACGGAACATGGTTCAAGCCGCTGTCGCTGAACAGCAGGCTTGTTCCCGGCGGCGCGAAATCAGGCATCACGTCGCCAGTCCGCACGCGGCCTTGATCTTGTCGCGCACGTTCGGGTTGATTGGCCACGGCGCCTCATGGTCGGCCGCTTCCGCGATCACCTTCCCGGTTTCATGGTCCAACCCAATTTCGCCGGCGGCATCGCGCCAATTCAGCAGGTCATGGTATGCGCCGGTCCGGTCGTAGGCCACGGCCGTGATGGGGCAAAACTCCATCGTACTGCCGACGAACTCGCCCGGATGATACAGACGGATGCAGCCGCCACCTAACCCGGCCCCCACCGGCCCTCAAGCTTGATGTCCGCCAGCGCGGTCAGAAATTCGGACTGGTTCATGGTCACACTCCCCGCCGGATGGTGCGGTTGGCCTCGCGCTCCACGCGGACCACGGCAACTCTTGCAGGCGCAGACGGGAATTTTCCCGCGACACGATCCCACGAACGGATGGAAGGACCACGTCTGGAAAAAATACGGAGCGGACATAGTCGCCTGCGAGCTCAAGCTTCGCAACGATACACCACAAACTTATTGTAGAGTTGTCGTAAAGGCACCGTGAAAGTGCTGTGTCGCAAACGGAAGCGCCGACCACCGTGCTCGACTATTGAGTGTCACGCTACGGCGGCGGAGGGACGGGATCAGGGAAGGCGCGGCTTCGATTTTGCCGGCCTAAGTCCAAGAGTGCGCCTGAGCTCTTGGACCTTCGACGGTGGATGACCCGGATCACTGTTGAAGATACCCGGAACTTTCAGTTCCCTGAATCTTGTTGCGTAATGCACATTGAAGAGATCCTTGTTCCGTTTTAGAGCCAAACTAATAAGGTGCAACTCAAGGTGTCGTATATGAGGAGAGTATTTGGATTTTCCAAATTTTCTCTTCTTGGGAGTAAGTCTCGGCAACAAGAACAGATGAACTTCTCCCGGTTTATCCAAAATTTCTCGGCACATTTCCTTGTTATTTCTATTAAAAACTTCGGTATCAAACTCCGTTTTTTCCGCTTTTCCGACATACCAAGGTCTGAAGTTTTGGCCGTGATTTGTCGAAAAAATATAGCAACCTCTCGCTTTTCTTAATCCGGGTTCTTCTCTATCGACATCCTACAAAAATTCGCTAGTTTTCAAGTTCGTGATCAAGAATCTATGCACATCGAATAGCATTTCATTCTCCTCTTCGACAATTCTTCGTTCAGTTCCGTACTTTACCGATACATGTGGACGATGTCTATCGAACGGGTTGATCCCCGGCACGGCGAACCGGTACCGCCGATCCTGCCGCAGCGGCAGGCGCAGGAAAGCAACCCATGCGGGGACATCCGGCGCGACAGCGGCAAAGGCTCTCCGCCCCGTCTGCGCCGTAGAAAAAGATGCTCCCTGTCAACTCGGGCGCGATGGTGGGGTTGCTCGATGAGGCCAGGGACAGGTCCGCCCCGCAGCCCGCGATGGTGCTTGCCGGGTACTGCAACGAGCGGGACTTGTCGGAGCTGGAAGGGCGCGGAGGGCACATAGCGCGAGGGCAAGCGGGTGGCGGGATGCGACGTTCATCAACCCTTTACCAGCGCTCGAAGGCTGGAGCTCCCCGCTGGGTGCCCATCGACACCAACGATATGGATACGGGCCTCTCCAGGCGTTCAAGGCGCGGGGATGCAAGGTTGTTCCCGACCGTTTGACATCTCCACCCACCAAGAATGAAGTTCGCAAATCTTGCAGCAGGACCGGCGCTTCAGCGGTTCGGCCGGAGTGCAGAGGACAAACCGGCCAGTCGACACACACGGCCGAGTCGTCGCCCATCGCATGACTTCGCTTCCCCGGCGATCGTAGCGGGCAGTGGCGGGCGGGCTCGCGTGACCGGAGAGGCGCTGCATGATCGCGATATCGGCGCTCGCTTCGAGCAGGTCGTTGACGAACGTGCGGCGGAGATCGTGCGGGCTGCAGGACACGAGCCCCGCTTCCCGGCGCTTCAGCCGGATCATCATCGCCTAAGCCGTGACCGGGGGCGATGCGGCCGGCCTTGTCGATGGGGCAGAGCGGCGGTCTCGGCGCGCCGACGTGGACCCATGCATCGATAGCGCGTTTCGCGCCGTTGCTCGCGAACACGCTGCGCCGCCGGTTTCCCTTGCCGCGGACCGCCAGTTCGCCGTTGTTTCGGCCGTAGTCCTCGAGTTGCAGCGCCACCGCCTCCGTCCGCCGTGGACCGACGCCGTACAGCAGCGAAAATGCGCCGCTTTCCCACGGGAGAGGCGTCATTCGCGCGGACCGCGAACAGCCGTCCCACTTCCCTGGAATCCAGCGCACGGCCGCTCGGCCGCCGGCTTCTCCGGACGCTCGGACCACGACGATGGAGCGAAAAGCGGCTTTTCCAGTCTTGCTTTCGCGCTGCCCGCCTTTGAAGCGTCCGGCGAAGGCGGACAGAACGCACGGCACCGTAGAACATCTCCCGTCAGGTTCGCACCGTCACGGAAAGGAGCAACCACCGGCCCTCCAACGTAGCGAACGCGAAGTCAGGGCGGACCCCCAACAGTCGAAGCTATCGACCGACGCGGCCGGCCCGGAGCGCAACCTCTCTCCCGGTACCTTCGGAAGCCCGCGAGCCGGAATTGTTGTGGCGGCGGGCGCGGCCGCCCACAGCATCTGGCGGGTGTGAAAAATAGGTATTCAGAACTACGTTTCTGAATAGAAATCGACCGCATTCTGGAACGCCGCCGATGCATCCTGCCCCCGTCCGGCAAACCGCCGCCAGCCGTTTTCCCGCCGTTCCCGGCATTCCGCCCGCCAAGGCGGACGAAAACCCGGCCGCCGTCTACCTTGCCGGCCTCGCGGAAGGTCCCGCCCGCGACGGCATGCGCAGCACGCTGGACCGGCTCGCCGCGCTCGCCGGCTTTCCCGGCGCGGCCCACGTTCCCTGGCAGAACTTCCGCTTCCAGCACGTCGCGGCCGTCAGGTCGGCCGTCGCCGAGGAAATGGCCCCCGCGACGGCCAACAAGTACCTCGCTGCCCTTCGAGGCGTCCTGAAGGCGAGTTGGCGCCTGGGCCAGATCGGAACGGAGGACTACATGCGGGCCGTCGACATCCCCCGCGTGAAGGGAAGCAGGCCGCCGGCGGGCCGGGCGCTCGAACCGGGCGAGATCAGGCGGCTGTTCGCAGCCTGCGCCGCGGATCCGACGCCGGCCGGATTCCGCGACGGGGCGGCGTTCGCCCTGCTCTACGGCGCCGGGCTGCGCCGCGCCGAAGCGGTCGCCTTGCAGATCGGCGACTACGACCGGAGCACCGGAGCGCTTCGCGTGATCGGCAAGGGGAACCGGCAGCGCACCGCATTCGCGGCCGGCGACGCCAGACGCGCCGTCGACGCATGGATCGCCGTCCGCGGCCGCGGTCCCGGACCGCTGCTCTGCCCGATCGACAAGGCCGGACGCTTGGCTATCCGCGCGGTCACGGCGCAGACGGCCATGATCTGGCTGAAGCGCCGATGCGAACAGGCCGGCATCGCGCCCTGCAGTCCGCACGACCTGCGCCGGACGTTCGTCAGCGACCTGCTCGAGTCCGACGCCGATCTCGCGATCGTCCAGCGTCTCGCCGGACACGCCAGCCCGCAGACGACCGCCCGCTACGACCGGCGCGGCGAAGAAGCGATGCGGCGCGCCGCCGGGAAACTGCCGGTATTCCTGCCGTAACGCGGCGAACGCCGCCTCGGCCCGGTTTCCGGTTGCGCGGGCGGCGTTCGCGGAGTCGCCGGGACGCGCGCTTCCATGCGGAATGGACGGTGGCGCCGGGATCCGCACGGCGAACTTCAGCGCCGCAGCTTCCGTTCGGGGGCTGCGGACGATTCCGAACGCGAAAGACGAGCATGCGCGCGCCGACAAACGCGAAGCGCGAAACCGACCTCCCAGGAAAGCCCGACGACCGCAAGCCGCGCCGTAGAACGGGACTTCAGGGCACCCGAAACGTGGCGACGGAAGGAATCTCGTCCAGCTTCCTCGTTATGGATTCCAGCGTCGGAACGTGAGGGGCGCCCAGCAGTTCGAACCAGCATTTCCTGTCTCCGCCCGCCGCCCTTATGGGCCCGGAGTACAGGGCGACCGGCCCGCTCAGGTCGGAAACGACCATGTTCACTTCGCCGGGCGTCCAGTCCGGCGAGCGCAGATCGTCAAGCGGCAGGGCCGTGTGGGTTCCGACGTAGTCGGCCAGAAGATCCTGGACAATCCAGATTGCGCGCCCGCCCCAGCTGTTCGCCGCTTCCGATTTCGCAACCAGCTGCGACGCCATTCTCGCCCAGACCTGCCGCACGTTGACCCCGGGGGCCCTGACCGGACCCCCGGCAGCCGAATGCGCGAACAGAACCGCCCTGCGAAAGGCGCTCTGGATATCGGTCCCCTTTTCCCTGTTCCCTCCGGACGTCGAGCAAGTCATTATCTCGACGACGACGGGAACGGAGCCGGGTTCCGCGGCCCGAAGCACGTAGTCCAGGCGGTAGTCGAACACGCCTTTCTCCCCCTCCTCCTTGAGAGATATTTCAGACCACACGGATACTTCCTGTCCGGGGAGAAAACCGCAGAGCGCGAACACCCGGTCGGCCAGCTCGCGATGTCGGTCCGCGACGCCGTTCGAGGAAAAGGCGAACAGTCGCCTGGAGCAAATCGCCCATGTCTCTTTTTTCTTCGGGGTTTCGACCGAGCAGATGCCGCACGGAAGATGGCCCTGCGTCCTGCGGCCGACCTCGTAGTCGAAAAAGGGGCCCAGTCCCGGATCCGACGCGGCCACGCGAGCCATGTCGCGGTTTCCCCCGCCGTCGCAGATTTCGCCCAGGAACGGACACAGTGCGCTGCGGCAAGCGCTCGAATCCATGTTTCCGTCGAGAACCTGACCGAACAGCTCCCTGACTACAGGCACAGACTCTCTCTCAGATCCGAAGCGACGGATCTGGCCATCGGCGGCGGCACCGCGTTCGCTACCTGCCGGTGCTGGTCGAGGTCGCGAACGACGCCGGTTCGCCGGCGAATGGGTCCCACGAAAACGTGGCCGTCGGGAAAGCCCTGAAGGCGCGCGGCTTCGCGAGGAGTGATGTAGCGGTCAGCCGTGGGATGATAGAGCGCTTCGCCGCATCGAAGCGTCGGCGCCAGCATGGATCTATCCAGCCTTCTGTACTTCGTGGTGTCCTTGCGGGTCAGGTTCCTGAGAATGTTCGGAGGCACGCCGGGCGTCTTCGAGAGCCACAGCCCTTCGGGCACGTAGGCGATGCGTTCCTGATCGCGCTGCGGGGTCACGTCGACGTGGTTCGGAAACGGCGGCTCTCCGCCCGGAGCGGACGGCTCCGGGAGCCCCCGAAGCGCTTCGCCGACCGTGACCTGAAGTCCGGATCGCAGAATGGGAAACTCGAACCGCTGGCCCGCGGGCACGAACGCCATGACCGCCCGCCGCCGGCGTTGCGCGATGCCGTGCTCGCTGGCCTCGAGCAGGTCGGCGCGCATGTCGTACCCCAGTCTGCGAAACTCCGCCTGAAGAGCGTCCAGCAGGGGGGAGCCGTCCAGAGTCCGGGCCCGCAGGAAGTTGGGCACCTGTTCGATCAGGACGGCGGTCGGACGAAGGGCTTCCGCGAACCTCGCCATTTCGAAGACCAGCCCTCCGCGAGGGTCGCGAAGGCCGGCCTGCTTGCCGATCTGGCTGAAGGGCTGGCACGGCGGACCCCCGTGGAGCAGGCTCAACTGTCCCCGTTCCAGCCCGAGCGCTTCCAGGATCCTCGCGGGATCCAGCGCCCGGACATCCACCTGCCAGACGGTCTTCCGCTTCGCGTTGCGCCGCAGCGTCGCGGCGCAGTGCGGATCGGCCTCGATGGCGCAAACGGTCTTGAAGCCGGCCTGGTCGACGCCGATGTCCATGCCGCCCGCTCCGGCGAACAGGCTGATGGCCGTCCGGCCTTTCACGGCGCGAGGCCCTCGTCGATCTCCAGCGTTGCCCGGCAGCCCGTCATGCATCGCAGATTCCCCCCCCCAATTGCATTTCAATTGCGTAGCCTCCGAATCGTCAATCGACCTTCCTTCGACGGCCCTGCGGACGACCGGGCGCCGTCCGCGCCTCAAGAGCCGCCCTTTGAGAACATAAGGTGTCTTCCGCTGGCTTTCAAGGGGAAATTTTGGCGGCCGGTCGAAATTCCGTCTTGGCGCGCCGAACACGCGCCGAACACGCGGGGCCGGAAAGGCGGTTCCGTCCGCGCCGAAACTGCCTGGCCGCCGCTGCGGCTGACGAACGCGAAAGTTGTCGCACTGTCCGTCGCCGGGCTGCGCGGTTGCCTTCAGCCTTCCGGAAACGCCCGCGTCCGAACCGGGTCGAGATCCCGATTTCGCATTCCTGGAGCGGGAGGATCTCCCAATCCGTTTCGAGGAGGCCGGCCGCGTTCCCGGCGTCCCTCTCCCTGTTGCGCTCGAGTTTCAGGAGCCGGTAGTCTCGCCTCGACTTCGGAAGCCGTCCGTGCGGACAGCAGTGTCGTCGCCGGAAGCAGCCGTGGGCAGAGAGCGCGGATCGTCAAGCGGCAGGGCCGTGTGGGCGCAGTCGGCCAGAAGATCCTGGACGGACGGCGCGCCGCCCCAACTATCGGCCGCTTTCGCGACCTGTCGCGACGCCATTCTCGCCCGAATCTGCCGCACGTTTGCCCCGGGTGCCCTGACCGCCCACTTGGCAGGCACGGACAGAACCGCCCTGCGAAAGGCGCTCCGGCTATCGGTCCCCTTTTTCCTGTTTCCTCCGGATGTCGAGCACGTCTCGACGACGACGGGAACGGAGCCGTGCGGCCCGCGGCACGCGGGCGATAGTCGAATACGCCTTTCTCCGTCTCCTCCTTTGGGGGGACCACACGGATGCTTCCTGTCCGGGGAGAAAGCCGCAGAGCGCGAACACCTGATCGGCCAGTTCGCGATGCCGATCCGCAACGCCGTCCGGGGAAAAGGCGAGCAGGTGCCTGGGACAAATCTCCCGTGCCTCTTCTTCGGGGTTTCGGCAGATGCCGCGCGCAGAAGATGGCCCCTGCGGCCGACCTCGTAGTCGAAAAAGGGCCCGGTCCCGGATCCGACGCGGCTACGCGAGCCTTGTCGCGATTTCCCCCGCCGTCGCGGCCCAGGAACGGGCACGGGGCGCTTCGGCAGTCGTTTCCGTCGAGAACCCGACCAACAGTTCCTTGACTACAGGCACAGGCTCTCTCGGAAGCAACGGACCGCGCCCCGGCATCGCGTTCACCGCCTGCCGGTGCTGGTCGAGGTCGCGAACGACGCCGGTCCGCCGGCGAATCAGGCCCGCGAAAACGTGGTCGCCGGGCAAACCCTGGAGGTATGCGGCTGCAACCGCCGCTCCTCCATGGAGCAGAGGCGGGTCGACGACGCTTGCCGCATGGTGAGACACCGCGGCATGCTGCGGCTCGGCCTCACGATGATCGTGGCGATCGGCTGCTAGAACGTCAGGGCGGTCGCCGGGTCGGCCCGTGCGACACGGGATGACCGCTGCGGTCGTCTGACCGTCTTCTCCATAACTGCAACCCGGAGCCCGCGTCATGGCTCGGTTCGGCCCGGGTCTACGGCGCGCCGCCGCGGCAACCATATATTCTTGTTCAGAATATTGGCCGTTCATGCGGCCCCGTCGGCGGGCGGACGGAACGAATCACGGGGTGCCGACTGGGCGGCGGCCGAAAAAAAAGCGCAGCGCAAACGCCTCACTATGGGATGCACGCCGTCGCGCTCGTCCAGGGCGAGCGTGACGGCGATTTCCGTGGAACCGGCCTGAAGCGAGTTGTCCACGAGTTCGGAGACTGCGCTCGGGGTATCCTTGTAGCCGGAATCGTGCGTGGCAAGGATGAACTTGTCCATGGCGACGATCAGGAAATCGCGGTCGGTGGTCATCTTCGCTCCTCTTGTCGCCGCTACGCTTCCATATCCGCTCCGTAATGCAGCTTTCGAAACGCGGGTCGAGTGCGCTCCCGAGCGCGATCATACACATGCGGCTCTCGGAGGCAGACCGCGATCGGGAGACGGGAGACCCCGGAAAACGAACTCGCACCCTGATCTCCCAACATGGTTGGGTCGATCGACGCACGACAGAAGCGGATTTCGCCGCCGCGGTCCGTCACCCCGGCTCCGTCGTTGGAACCGACTTCGATCCCTCGACCGCGCCGACTGCGTCCGGCACCACCGGGGCCGCCCTCAAGCGCCGCAACACGGCAGCAACGAGACATGCCTTTCCGCTTCCAGAACGGTGAAGGCGTTCAGACAGGTCGTGCGTTGCCAGCGACCGCGGCGTTCCAGAACCTGATCGCTGTCCAGCGCCTGCCGGCCAGTCGGCAACGACTGATCCTCTTCCCGGTTAACGCCTGCAGCGGACGCTCCAAAGACTACGGATGAGTTGCGCGGTCTTTTAGCGAACCCGAGAAGGTTTGGGGAGGAGAAGATAAACCTCATTCGCTCTCCTCCACTTCACACCCTGCATTTTTCAGTTCCCTGACGAGATCCTTTTTCCATTTACCGTTATCGTCCAATTCGATATATAGAACTCCCGTGTAGTCTGACGGGATTTCAATTTCATCCGTTTTCAAGAGGATCACACGTTTCCTTCCGAGGCATCCCACAAAAAAACCCATTTCAAAAATGACATTTTGTCGAGCTCGGGGATTAATATCCTCTCCCTGAAGGGAGCCTGCATCATCGGGAGTTAACAACACCAAAGCGAATCCAACATCCGCGTATTGCTCAAATTTCTCTATGATCGTTGCGCCGCCACTGGCCTGCTCGCCTAATATAATCGGTTCGAGGCTCAGTTCGCGCAAAAACCCCGATGCGGCCTCTCTCGTGCTCTCATCCCTTCCATGAACAACGAAAATTTTCTTCGATTGGGAATCGTTTTCGATTCGGGCGACGAAAGGTTGTTTTTCGTCCGACCAATTCTGTATTTCCTCAATCATCGATCCAAGGATCCCCGCGGCTTGTTGCAAATCAGCAACAAACGTCTCTCCTTTTTTGTTTTTGGGGCCACTTGGAGACCCTGAAAAGAACTCTGTTGACAACAATTCTTTGTAATGCTCAGAATCTTCTCCAAAAATCCTCGAAATGCAACCTTGCGTACTTCTGCGCCATTTATGGAGATCACTATCTATTCCAGAACTCGTCGACACCGTCTCAAAACTTGAAGATAAGATTTCGCCAGACAGAATGCCGCCAATTTTAAATTCGATCTCATTGAGCTGGCGCTTTATGAGTTGTATAGCTCTATCTTTGGGTATTTTCAACATTACAGGATTCCTCTCTTGTGTCTTAGAGCTCGTCTCGATGAACTCCGCAAAGGCGTCGAGATATTCGAGGTGGTGGAGTTGCGGTTATCCATTGTTTCAGACATAGCATAACCAAGCTACAAGCCGCAAGCTGAGTTCGGGAAGAAGGCGTTCTTCGTTTCCGCCCACGACCCGCGGACCGTTCCCGGCCCTCGCCGGGGATCCGGCCGCGAAGGCGGACGAGAATCCGGCCGCCGTCTACCTCGCCGGCCTCGCGGAAGGCCCCGCCCGCGACGGCATGTGCAGCACGCTGGACCGGCTCGCCGCGCTCGCCGGCTTTCCCGGCGCGGCCCACGTTCCCTGGCCGAACTTCCGCTTCCAGCACGTCGCGGACGTCAGGTCGGCCGTCGCCGAGGAAATGGCCCCCGCGACGGCCAACAAGTACCTCGCGGCCCTTCGAGGCGTCCTGAAGGCGGCTGGCGCCTGGGCCAGATCGGAACGGACGACTACATGCGGGCCGTCGACGTCCCCCGCAGCAGGCCGCCGGCGGGCCGGGCGCTCGAACCGGGCGAGATCAGGCGGCTGTTCGCGGCCTGCGCCGCGGATCCGACGCCGGCCGGATCCCGCGACGGGGCGGCGGTCGCCCTTCGGATCGGCGACTACGACCGGAGCACTGGAGCGCTTCGCGTGATCGGCAAGGGGAACCGGCAGCGCACCGCATTCGCGGCCGGCGACGCCAGGCGGGCCATCGACGCATAGATCGCCGTCCGCGGCCGCGGTCCCGGACCGCTGCTCTGCCCGATCGACAAGGCCGGACGCTTGGCTATCCGCGCGGTCACGGCGCAGACGGCCATGATCTGGCTGAAGCGCCGATGCGAACAGGCCGGCGTCGCGCCCCGCAGTCCGCACGACCTGCGCCGGACGTTCGTCAGCGACCTGCTCGAGTCCGACGCCGACCTCGCGATCGTCCAGCGTCTCGCCGGACACGCCAGCCCGCAGACGACCGCCCGCTACGACCGGCGCGGCGAAGAAGCGATGCGGCGCGCCGCCGACAAACTGCCGGTATTCCTGCCGTGACGCGGCGAACGCCGCCTCGGCCCGGTTTCCGGTTGCGCGGGTGGCGTTCGCGAAGTCGCCGGGTCGGCCCGTGCAACACGGGATGACCGCTGCGGTCGCCCGACCGTCTTCTCCACAACTGCCACCGGGCGCCCGCGTCACGGCTCGGCCGCCCCGGGTCTACGGCGCGCCGCCGCGGCAACCATATATTTTTGTTCAGAATATTGGCCGTCCATGCGGCCCCGTCGGCGGGCGGACGGATCGAATCACGGGGCGCCGACCGGGCGGCGGGCCGGAAAAAATGGCGCGGCGCAAACGCCTCGCTACAGGGATGTTTTGCCTGATTCGAAAAATTGTGAATAATGGCGTCAGAATGTCGCAATTATTCCCCATGCCTCTTGAGATGACCGACAGGACGAACTTCGCCACGCTCCGCCTGCAGACGGGAATGCCGGTTTCGGAACTGGCCGCCGCGTTGGGCTATTCGGAGCGGACCCTGCACAGGTGGGAAAGGGGGGACACGAAGCCTCGCAGGTCCGTGATCGGCATGATCGAAAGCCTGATCGAGAACCGCGTCGAGCAGCGCGTCCCGCACCAGGATAATTTCCGCTTCATCGATCTGTTCGCCGGGATCGGCGGGCTGAGACGCGGCTTCACCGCCATCGGCGGACGCTGCGTCTTCACGTCAGAGTGGGACAAATACGCCGTGCGAACCTATCTGGCCAACTATCGCGACGGCGACGCCCATCCGATGGCGGGCGACATCACCAAGACGGAACCGGCCGATATCCCGGAGCACGAACTGCTTCTCGCAGGTTTCCCGTGCCAGCCTTTCTCGATCGCCGGAGTAAGCAAGAAAAATGCCCTCGGTCACGCCCACGGCTTCCGCTGCGAGGCCCAGGGCACCCTGTTTTTCGAAGTGGCCCGGATCATCGCGCATCACCGGCCGAAGGCGTTCCTGCTGGAAAACGTCAAGAACCTCGTCAATCACGACCGCGGAAACACGTTCCGGGTTATCCGCGAGACGCTCGGGGAAGACCTCGGGTATCACGTCAACTGGCGCGTAATCGACGCGAAGGGCATGCTTCCGCAGCACAGGGAGCGTATTTTTATCGTCGGATTCCGTGACCGATCGGATTTCTCGCTGGAGGATCTGCATGTCCCGGAGCCGGGCTCGGGTCCGAGGCTGGCGACGATCCTTCATCCGGAAGACGGTTCCGAGCAACCGGACAAGCACTACACCGACCGGGAAGGCCGGGTGAGCGACAAGTATACCCTTTCCGACCATCTCTGGCGGTATCTGCAGGACTACGCGGAGAAACACCGCCGGCACGGCAACGGGTTTGGTTTCGGCCTTGTCGGGCCGAACGATGTGGCGCGCACCCTTTCCGCCCGGTACTACAAGGACGGATCGGAGATCCTGGTCAGGCGCCCGCAGGGCAATCCGCGGCGCCTGACGCCGCGGGAATGTTCGCGGCTGATGGGCTTCGACAAGCCGGACAGGGCGGATTTCCATATCCCGGTCAGCGACACCCAGGCTTACCGGCAGTTCGGCAACGCGGTCGCCGTGCCTGTGGTGGAGCGCGTGGCTCGTCACATGGCGCCGTATCTGCTCGAGGGCGAACAAGCCTCGCCCTTCGCGCAACTGGAGATCATGGGGTTATGATCGACGTGGTGGACAGGGCCACCCGCAGCCGGATGATGGCCGGCATCAGAGGCAAGAACACGAAGCCCGAGTTGCTGATCAGAAGGGGCTTGCATGCGCGGGGGTTTCGATACCGGCTCCACTCCGGCTCGATCTGCGGCAAACCTGACATGGTCCTGAGGCGCTACCGGGCGGCGATCTTCGTGCATGGCTGCTTCTGGCATGGCCATGGCTGCCATCTGTTCAGGATGCCGGCGACGCGAACCGAATTCTGGCAGGCCAAGATCGCGCGCAACCGGGAACGTGACGAGGAAGTTCGCGTTGCCCTTCGGGAAAGCGGCTGGCGCCAGCTCGTGGTCTGGGAATGCGCCCTCAAGGGTCGAACGCGCATCGACTTCGAGAGTCTGATGGATCGCGTCTGCGCGTGGGTCACGGGCGGCGACCCGGAAGGGCAAATGGAGGGAGAGGCATGTCCATGAAGTTCGGCGTTCTCTCCGATTACTTTGACGGAGCGGGAGCGAAGCGGCTGACCGAAGTCGAGATCAACAGGCGGCGCTCAAACCAGCACGAGTTCCAGGGAGTCGGCGTCTTCCGCCGGTTTATGGGAGAAACCGACGAAAAGAAAAGGTTCCCCGCGACTTTCTACTGGCTCGACGACACGGAGGACGGCGTTCTTGCCAGTTCGACCTCGTTTTGCACATGGAGCAACGTGCGCAAAGGCAAAAGACACCGCGCGCCCGAATACCATCTCTACTACGCGGCCGAATCCGAAGAGATCGTTCGAAGAGCGGCCGCCGGAGATCTTCTCGTGGTCGCCAGAACCGCGGAACCGAGGCTGCATGTCATGCTATGCCCGGCCGACGCGACCATCGCCCGGCAGCTTCTGTGGCTTTTCGGGCTGACAATCCAGAACGACCAGGCTGAAGCGAGGCTGCTGCCGCCTGACGAAGGCATCCGCCTCGGTCATGCGGCCCGGGCGGTTCTTGAGGTGCTCGGCATTCGACCTCCGGAACCGGAGCAGCCGGAGATGCTGGAAAGCATGATTTCCCGGTTCGAAAGCGGATTCCCGCGTACCGAGGAGTTCTCCGCCTTCGCGCGCGAGACGATGCCCGGTATCGATCCCGTCGGATCGCCGGACGAAGCGCTGGTGGCGTGGATGGACCAGGAGGAAGCCTTGTTTTTCCACCTCGAGCGCCATACCGCAGGACCGCGCTTGGCCGAAGGCTTCATCGACGCCCAGGGTTCGCCCGACTTCGACGGTTTCTTCGAATTCGCCCTGAGCACGCAGAACCGCCGCAAGTCCCGCGCGGGGCACGCCTTCGGTCATCACGTGGAAGCGATCTTGCAGGCGCATAGCATCCGTTACACTCGCGAGGCCACGACGGAAAAGCGGTTCGGGCCCGACTTTCTGTTTCCCGGCGAGACGGAGTACCACGATCCCGTCTTCGACGCGAACCTGCTGACCATGCTCGGCGTCAAGACCAGCTGCAAGGAGCGTTGGAGACAGGTCCTGGCGGAAGCGAACAGGATTCGGGAAAAGCATTTGCTTACCCTTGAGCCCGGGATCTCGGAAACCCAGACCAACGAAATGAAAACCGGGAACCTGCAGTTGGTCGTACCCCGCTCGATATTCGTTTCCTACACGCCGGAGCAGCGGCGGTGGCTGATGGACGTGGCGGAATTCATCGGTCTGGTCAAGGACCGTCAAATCTAGATCCGTTTGCGCTGCGCCATCTTTTGTCGGCCCGCCGCCCGGCCCGCAAGGGCCGGGCGGACGCTCAGTCTTCAGAACAAATGCGAGGTTACCGCGCCGCCGCGCCGCGAACCCGGGGCGAGCTGGGCCGTGGCCTGAACGCAGGCGGCCAGGTGCAGGAGAGTGAGACGAAGGCGGTCGTCCGACCGCAATGGTCATCCCGTGTCGCGCACCGGGCCGACCGGCGACTGCCCTGACGTTCTGCCCGCAGGCAGCCGAGCGCCACCGCCGTCACGCGGCCGAGCCGCAGGCGCGCCGCGGACGTAGTGCTTCTCCGTAGGCGTTGTCGACGCGGCCGCCGCTCCATGGCGGAGCGGCGGCCGCGCTTGCAGGAGGGACTGCCCCAAGGGGTGAAGATCTGCCTGTCATGCCTTTCCAAGCGAACGACTGTACTCGTCGGCATGGCACCGGGCGGCATTCCCTGCGACCTGCGCCGCCGACCTCACGCCGGACGGCTTCGTCCCATCGTCGCGAACCTGTGCAGGCGTCGGATGTCCCAGACGCTGAAAACCGCTTGCACCGGAACGACATTGTTAGTGAGTACACCCACCAGAAGCAAGCGACTTTCCACGGCGCACCGAGGCTCTCGGTTGCCAGTAAAACCGCGCCGAGGTCGAAAAGATTGCCAACACCACATGCAGGACCGCTCCCATCGGCAAGACACCGATCGCATTGCCCGGAGACTGTGCCCGAAGCGAGGAAAAGCGCTGCCCTCGCTCGAAGCTCTCCAAGCACAAGTCGAAGCGAAAACCGGTAGGATGGCGGTTACCGCCATACCACCTTCTCTATTTGGGATTCACGCTGAGCGCTCTTTCAAATCGAGCGGCTTCCGGACTTCCGATCCTCACTAACGCAGAGACTATATTTTCTATTCGTCGCCACTGATCTGAATCACTTACAGTATTATTGAGAAAAATTTTTTCGAGAACGCCGCAAAGACGCTTTGAAACTCCTCCGTCGATCCAGAAAGTGGCGTTTCCTAGATGGTTCGAAAGCCATGCCTCCGCCGCGGCAACAATCAAAGACAAGTGCGTTGATCTCGGAGATACCTCAAGAAGGTTGAGCAAAACCACTGCTACAAATCCACATGGAGCTTCGACAGCCAAACGCTCAAGAACCCCAAGAAACGGATCGAGTTTGTTGAATCCCGTTACACTGAGATAACATGATGGATTCGCGACAACATGATATTCGTTTAGAAAGAATGCAGCTATAGCTGGCCCGATGTTCATTTCAACCGAAAACGCTCTCTCGTTTTGCATACGGTGCCAGCCACGACAACCGATCAGCCGATCCGCCAAGACCGACCGAACACGAACAGCTTCGGCTTTCCCCAATCCACGGTTATTGAAGTAGACTTCATCAATGCTGCGTAAAAAAAGCCTGACAACACGGAAAAATGACTCATCGGGCAATGAACGTATAGGCGTTAACGCAAGCCGATCCACCTCTTTCGGCTCCATCCCGGGCAGACAACGAGCAACGAGATCGAAATACGCCGAATTCCACCTCCCAAGCCTGTTTCCAATTTGAACACCCCGTTCCAGTCCTGATCCGTTCGCGACCGCCGTCCATTCCTTGTACGCATCCGCAAGCTTTCTCAGCCATGGCCGTGACGCAACGTCGAAGAGAGAAGACGCAGAACTAAGCCACGATCCAGCGTCCTGATGTTTAACTCGACGTCGCGGACGGTTGGGTGGACGTTCCGGATTCTTGAACGGATTAAAGCTGTCATTTTTTACAAGCGGCAACTCTTTGGGAAAAGCAGGCCAGTTCGGTTCCTTCCGTTGACCACTCAGCCATGATAGTTCCGCTTCCACTGCCGCGTTCGCTATTGGCCGACTTTTGTCCTGTTGTACAACGGGTCTTTGGTCCGACTGGATCGCCCTACGGTACGGATGGATCCGTGCTGCCAAGGCTATTCTCAGCAACGCCCGAGGCAGTCGTTCATCCATTGCCGCCAACGCTTCGCTCGCGGCCCGGAAACCTGGAACCACGGAAAGACCATCCCGGCTGGCGGCCTCAAGAAGAGCTTGACGATCCCGCACCGCTGCTTGACGTCTTAGCAGATGGGCAACACCGACAAACGCCATTGCAGCTGGATTGAATCGCAACTGCTCGCGGTGCCGTGATCTTCGGTCCTCGTTACCGTCCAAGCACTTCAAAAGAATGCCGCGAGCCCATTCCTGATGATGGGAAAGCAGCTCATCATCGCCATCGCGAACGATGATCGCGGCTGCGGCAACCGTTGCCAAATCACGTAACCAAACCGCATCCTTGTCGTCGACATATGTTGAAGGCACAGGGCACTTCGCCCAGTCCGCCGCTTTTTTTGCCACACCCGGTGAAGAAATAGATGGATTTTCCATCGCGTGGTGAAGAAATATTTGCACCAACATGTCCGCTCTTCGCCATGCATCATGTTCTATTTCGGGCGCAAGATGCCGCTCCTCTTCCAGAGTTTTAACGTATTCCCAAACATCCTCCGACGTACCGTAGCTTCTTGAATTCGTGATCTTTTTCCAGTTTGATGGATCGAGCAGGTTTCTGGCATGAAATGCCATAAACTCGGGATCGCCAAGATCCGCATCATCTCCGTACGGCCCGAGCCTATCCGATGCAGCGCTTAGCAACCTCGTCAACTTCTCCCGTGCCCTGTCAGGGCCGGAGGTGGCGTAATTTCCTAGAAGGATGTCGAGGGAATCCCGTTGAGAAACCCTTCCTTTCAGATCATTCGATGGTGCCTTGGTGCCCGTTGTCGTTGGCAAGGAGTGGGTTCCCGAAGGATCTAGCGGAACCATCCGATCTTTATTTTGCCACTGTAGATCAAGGCACAGGAGTTCGGGACAACCTAAGAAAGGAACCACCGCCTCGCGCGACTTAGGCCAATGCAAGATGAGCAAATCGACCGCTACCAAGAGATACGCAGAAGAGCCTCCCGACGATGGAAGCACATCGAGGAGAACATTTTCAACAGGCTCTTCTGCCTCGATTCGCCGATGCGCCCAAAGTTCCAAGGCCATGAGCGCGGATTGAAGACAGAAACTCGCGCCTCCCCGCTCGCGAGACCATGCATAACTCTGCAACTCTGTGAAACGGCGCTCTCCGTCGGTGCAAAAGACGGTAATCGCGTGACGCGGCTCGCCGCCGCTAAGAAGTTCAACCGCCCGGTCAATGAGGCGGCGGATCAGATTCAATCCAATAGCCGAATCGTGTGTGAGAATATCTAGGAACGGACCACGGTCTGGCGCCGGCGGAAAAAACACATGATCCGCAAATTGCAATGGCGGTTGGTCATCGGATTCGCTTTCGCATGGACAAAGCACGGAAATGGTAAGCTCTGCCAGTTCCTTCGGCGCGGCCTTTGCAATGGAAAGACTGTGCTCCATTACGCTGCTAACGGCATTGTGATGGATGGAGAGACCCATCAGCGATTGCAAGTACTGCTTGGCAAGGGACGGTTCTCCGTGACAAACGCTCAGGAAACCCGTGCAGATATCGGAAATATGATTGGGGGTTTCGCCATCTTGGATCAATCGGCGATAAAACCATTTCGCCAAATCTTTAGAAATAGGGCCTCCGAAAGTTCCGATAGACCAAGTCGTAAAGAGGTCCGTCACGTCGGCCAGCATGCCTGCCGGAATAGTTTCGCCGAGGGAAAGCAGCCAATGAATAAGTCGCGACCACGAATAGCCGTACGGCACAGGCATGCTCTCCGCCTCCGCGCTAGCACTTATATCGGAGTCCACGAGAAGTTCCGACAAAGGCTTGGTATCGACTGCCATTACCGTTCGGATCAGCTCTTTCGCCAACCGTGCCTCGTCGTCGAGGAGGTCCGTCGAAACTCGACTCAACAATTCGGGGCCAATCTCCGAACGCACAAGCGCCAACAGGACGCAGCGCCGCCACGAAGCATGCGCTCCTTCCTTGCTGACTTCCGCGAGCAACGCTCGCCAAGGCACTCCGTCGTCGGGACGTTCGACAGCAAGGCGTGCGGCCAGCTCGACGCCGCGAGCCAAGCCCGTCGGCGCCGGGCGATCCAAAGGAAGCTTTATCGTCATCCCGTTCCCGGAATGCAGAAAATTGGCGATCGCCCAATCGCGAAAAATATCGTGCCGAAAGACCACATCGTCTCCACCATGATCTCGAAGCGTCTGGCTCGCCACCAAGGAATCGATCGAACCCGCGGGATGACCTCCGGCATTTAGTGGCACCGTCGATAGCGCCTGTTCGGCCAGAGTGCTCAACAACCTTCGCCGGTCGCGGCGACCTTCGTGATCCCCGTCAGCCGTCTGCCACCAATCCACGGCCATGTCGATCTCAGTCCGCCAAAATTGCGTACTCTCCGGCTGTTTTACGAGCCGAGCCAAGCGGAACAGATTTCGCGCAACATCGCGCGCAGGATGCGTGTCGGCCAAGAGCGGAGCGATCCCTGGCAGCGATTCCCGTAGATCGTTGATCTCGGCCTCACTCAGTTCCTCGACCCACACAGGAGGAACGCGGCCAAGCTTTTTGAGCGCTTCTTCCGGCAACCAGTTATCGTCGCCATTCCCTCTGCCGAACTCCCGCCTTGCCGTTGCGATGACCTTGCAACCGGGAATTTCGGCCGCCTCGCGAACAAGATCGATGACCAAACTTTGCTTGTCATGGGAAAAGAAATCCAGACCGTCGATAAACAGGAACGCTCCCCCGGATAACGCCAACTCTATCAACAGTTCCCGCGCCGTTCCGTCAAAATTAAGTTGCGCCCGCCATGCTCCCCATCCACCGGTAGCGGCTCGGTCCGAGCTCAGCACCATGACCGCCGACTCTGTCATAACCTGCTGGGCAACATGTTTCAGCAATCCCGATTTTCCGACTCCCGCATCTCCTCGGATTTCGACGTAGCCGCCGTGGTCAAGTGCTTCCCGGACATGGCGCACCAGCTCGCTACGCATCAGTCTGATATCTCCTGTACGATCCTCGATATCGGCAAGAGCGTGTCGAGAAGCTTCTGTCAAGGCGCTAAACGCACTGGCATAACGCCTCTCGCCAGCGAGTCGGAATCCTTGTTGCTTGACATATTTCCGCAATTTATCCTGGTTCGTTTGTCCGCCCTTGGCCGCGGTTTCGACAGCGAATTTGATCAGGCAATCCCGAAGCGCACCCGCTAGCTCGCTATTGTCCGGATTGAGCGCTTGAACAGCGCTCTCACGTTCCCATGCTTCAGATGATGACCCCTGTGCCGTGAAGTCGAAGCGCAGAATCTGCAACCGCGACAACAGTCGCCATACAGTCCCGTCATCGCTATCCATACCCGCCGTCTCCAGATTCGAGCGGAAATTCTGCAAGAATTCGCGTATTTTACGGTTAGCAGAGCCTTGCCGATCGATTCGGGCGATGAACGCTTCTGCAGATTCCATTTCTCGTGCCCACCAAAGAATGTCTTGGTAGGGACCATCGATGGCTTGAGTACCGCGTCCCACCGCAATGGCGAATTCGTGACCGGATTCAATGAAATGATCGGCGCGAGCTGCCTCAGCGATTTGCGCAACAACCTTGCGATATCCTTGATCGGACTGCGCGAAGGTCAGGGTGCGCTTGACCTGAATTTCCAACGTCGCCGATTTCCCGTCGCGGTCATGAGCGTGGACAACGATATCGTCGAGCGGATGGCCCTCCGCAGCCCTCTGAAATTCAACACGGGAAATGCGTGCCCCAGGAAGCCCGCGTGATTCGGCACCCTTCAGCAGGCGCAACAGGTAATGTGCGCCAACCTGTCCCTCGAAAAGAGAGCCGGCCGGCCCACTGGATGCCGGGTTGGTTGCAATCACCGAAATTCCTCGCTCCGCGCCATGTAGTGTCAGTTGCGGTAGAACACGGCCCAGCTTATCCAGAACTCACAAAGGTTTGGCGAATTCCCTACGTTCAGCAGACTGGAGCATCCCGGTCAAGGGTTCGCCGCACTTTGGCAATAATCCCGACAATGCCGACCACGCATTTATCAAGAGATCCGCCTCAGCCAGTCCACCTCATAATACCACAACGACCTCGGAATTCGACCTCTGGAACCGCATCAGCCGGAGATGCTGGAAAGCATGATTTCCCGGTTCGGAAAAGGATTCCCGCGTACCGACAAGTTCTCCGCCTTTGCGCGCGAGACGACGCCCGGTATCGATCCGGTCGGACGCCGCACGGGCCCAAAGGACGGCCTCTCCAGTTCCATGGGCGGTCCGCTATGCGAGCTCTTTGTCGTATCCTTCATCCTGCAGTTTCCGGAGGGTCTTCACGGCCCTCTCGGACTGCGCTTCGGACGGAACCTTTCGCGGGGTCTGCGCCGCAAGCTCCAGTATCCCTGCTTCCGCGTGCGTCAGCAGCTTCCGTTTCCGTCCCCATGCGAGAGCGCCTGCCCAGAATTCGCCTCCGGCCTCGGTAACGGAAATCTGCGCTTCGATGCCTTCAAGTTGTCTGTGTTCCCGCCGGGCGTCGGCGGCTGCTGCTTTTTTCTCGTCGATGGAAATCAGATCGGCGAGGAATTCCTCGGGCCACTCGATTTCAAGCCTGGATGCGCGATCCCAGCACGCCTGTTTCTTCGCCCATTCGGTCACGTTGCTGATTGCCGGGGGCGGATCGACCAGCACTTGATGGACCGCTTCCGCGACGCGGACCAGTCCGGACTCCATGGCGTCGCCTGGAGCCTGACGGTCCCAGACGGACTGGAAATCGACCGCGCACTTCATCTCGCCCACGTCATGGGCCATTTTCGCGATGGCATAAGCGACGATGTTGGCCCGGTATCCGCCCCGATACCATGGCTGGCCCGAAACGATCTTCTCGCACGCCCTGAAGACGATCGCCTTGGCCACGGCCTCGCGGTACCACCCTTCGTTGAACCTGTCGGGATACTTTTGCCAGGCCCCGCCGATATCCTTGGCGAAGAGCGCGAAGTTCTTCTGCGCTCCGAGGCTGACCCTGTGGGGATAACGGTCCCAGACGTTCAGGAACTTGGCGAGATCCGTTTTCGAAAACAGTTGCGAGCGCGGATTCTCGAGGTCGAACTTCTTGCGCCCGGCAGCCGTCAGAAGGGCGCGCGCATCCGCATATTGCCCCCGAGCCCGCTCGTAGAACCACTTGGACTGGCGAAAGGTGCCGTCGGGCGGCGGGGCATAGATTCGGCGGGAAAATTCCTCCAGCCGGATGTGGAACGGATGATTGGCGAAGAAGTCCGCTGCGTTCACGCGATTCTGGCTGTTGGCGTACTCCGATATCTTCGGAACGATCGCCTCGGCCTGCCCGGAGTCCACGACGGAGAGCTTCATCTGGACGAAGAGTCGGGACAGATCGACCTTGCCGCGATGGGCGACGTGAATGGACGCGGTGGTCTGCCCTCCGTTCACGATCTGGAAATTCTTCAGGCGCCGAAGGAGCAGGCGCCCTTCCGCCTCGTCCACCGCTATTTCTTCCGCGGTCGCGGTGATGCCGTTGTTGTAGGCGAAGAACATCGCCGGTTCGGTTTCGAGGGTCTTCCTGATCCCCTTGTTCACCTTGCCGCGGGCCTGCAGGAAGACCCTGACGTTCTGTTCCAGAAGGCGCGTGCCCCAGCGGTCGTAGATGTTCGCCAGAACCGGCCCGGGAACGACCGCAAGATACGATTCATGACCGGCTTCGGCCTGCTGCGCCGGAAGGACGGCCAGCGCGCCGCCGAAATCCCGCTCCAGATCTATGTCGATGTCCTCCCGGCCGTGCCCCATCGTCGCGAACCTGTGGAGACGGCGGATGTCCCAGACGCTGTAGGTGACGGTCCTTTCGTCCAGTTCCTCCGCGTCGCGCCTGTCGACCCGGTCGCTCAACTCGCGGTTGCTGATCAGGAAAAAGCGCACCTTGTCGATCTTGTTCCAGCGCTGGGCGATCAGGTCGGCGAGTCCGAAAGCCGGGCTCGTCTCCTCAAGCGCGTTGCGCCAATCCGGATCGAGGGCCTTCCGCAGGAAATTCAGCAGGCGGCGAAAGATCGCGTTCATCTCGGTTTCCACCAGGCGCCCGGTCTCCCGGGCCTGATGGAAATCCGAAACGATGAGGCTGAACGTACCCGAATCGCTGTCTGTCGGGTCGCCGCCGTAACCGTCGACCCTGATCCCCCCTCTCGGCGCGGCGAAGGCGGCCCGGTCCGCGGTCTCGATCTCGCCGGCGTCCGTCAGATGTTCGCAGAACCTCTCGAAGAAGACGTCCTCCGCGAACTTTCCTTCCGCGTCGGACTGGCCGACGACCTCCTGGAAGAAGTCCTGCGCGAACTCGTCAACCGTCATCGTCCTCTCCCGATATCGCTTCGACGAGAGCCGCCGCTTCGACCCGGAACGGCTCGCAGTCCCGCAGGGAAATCGAGTACCGCAGGTTCGAGACTCCGCACGGCAACATGGACGGCACGACTCGCGGAAATCCTTCGCGAACCTCGAACAGGTGTTCGCGTCCGAGGATCCAGCGTTTGTCCGAATAGTCGTCCGTCCACTCGAATCCGGCCGCCGTCAACCGTTCCTCAAGCAGGTCGACGGCGGCCATGTCGCATTCGGCGAACATCTCGCGGAGGTCGCGCGCGGCCTCCGCGACCGTGACCGCGCCCGCGGCGTCCGGTCCGCCGGCGCTCACCTCCGCCACGTGCAGGAACAGGGCGTCCACGCCGCTCGAATCCAGCTGATGCTCCGAGGAGACGGCCACATGGGGCGCTGCGGCCCCGCGACGCGTCTTCGCCTCGACGCATGTCCCGCCGATCTCGAAGTCCTTCGGCGAGTCCAGCGGACCCGTCCAGCACCTCACCGCTTCCGCAGCGCCGAGAGCGGGAACGAGGCGCTTTTCAAGCACGCCGAGTTCGCCCAGAAGGCCCTTCTGCTCCTCGTCGCTCAACCGTCCGTCGCGAGCGCCCGTGAGCAACCTGTGCCACCGCCAGGTCCGCGCGAGAAAGCGCTGCATCGCCTGTTGCTCTGTCTTCGCCAGACCGGTCGCCGCCACGATGTCGAGACAGAGGCGATGGAAGATTTCTCGTTGTTCCCTGTCCACAAGCCGAATGACGAGCGAGTCGTGCGGTCCGTCGGCCGGAGCATGGGCATCGACCCGCAGCCCCCGCAGCCTCGGCAACCGATGCGGAGCCTCGATCTCCTTGCGGTGCTGCAGGACCAGCAGACAGTTCCTGTCGGAATCCACGGCCCAGAACACGCCCCAGGGCAGCGCCGGATCCACCCGCCGCGCGCTGACGCTGGGCGCCCGGTCGGGGGGCGCGATCTCCTTCCAGGGGTCGCCATCAGTCATCGCCGGCAGCCTCGTCCTCGTCCTCGTCGCGATAGCGTTCCTTGAACCAGACGGTATTGACGTCGTACACCACCTTCGTCTCTTCCCGCTCCGTCCTCGGGAAACTGATGCTCCAGGCCACGGTCGGCTCGGTCGCGCTCAGATCCGTTTCGTCGTCCTCGTCTGCACCGATCGCGAGCAGGTGAACCACGAGGAGCGGGTATTTACGCGCTTGCCTGTAAATTCGATCAGGATAATTGATCGGTTCTCCCGGCGAACGGTCAATGCCTTTCGCATACTCCTGCTCTGCCAGCCGAATTTGTTCCTCGCTCAGCCCGACCCGCTCCAGCCCCCGGGAAGCCACCCGCTGCCTGTTGGTGATCAGCAGCGTCCCTTCGTCGCTGCGCCGCCCCGGACTTCGACGCTGGCAGACCAGATCGAAACCGAGGCTCGAATCCACGAGAGACCCTCGGGAACCTCGTTCAAGGCCGGCGAAATGGACATCCCACTCCGCGAGCTCGTCGGCACTGCGCTTCTGGATGTATTTCCGGACCGGACCCGTTTCCGTGATCAGAGCGCCTGGATGGTTCCGGAACGCCGCGAGGAAGTCGACTACAACCGACGCCGGCACGGCACGAACGAGCCGCCCGCCATTCATCTCCTGTCCGCCTTCGGGCGTCTTTCCAATACTGCGCAGTTTTTTCGCGAGAGCGACGGCCGCGCGGCGATTTCTTTCCAGACTTTCGCTGTCGCGCAGCAACACCGCCGTTTCGATGAACCGGTTGGCAAGTTCCACTGAGACCTTGTGAGTCCGGGCCGACCCCATCTTGTTGCGGGCCGTTACGACGAGCGTGTCCGGGTGGCTGCGCACCTTGAGACCAAATTCGCTGGGAGTGGCCTTGACGCTTTCCATCCTGCGCAGTTCCTCCCGCAGTTCCTCGATGGAATCGGCGATATGGGCATACCAGCCTTCCGCCTCCTCCGGCATCCAGACGCGGCACAGGTCCTGGTATCCGGGCCGATATCCAAACCATCGGCCCATCTGCATGAGCGTGTCGTACATCATGGAGTTGCGAAGGAAATAGCTGACGGTCAGCCCCTGGAGGGTGAGCCCCCGGGAAAGGGAAAAACCCCCGACCGCAATCACGTTGAGGCCGGTCGCCTCGTGGTCCGCGTAGTCGAGGGCTCCCGAGGCCCGGCTGTTCACCTCGACGACCTTCACGGCGCTCACGCTATCCAGCAGGAGACCCTGAATGTCCCGCCATCCGCAGATCCCGGCGTATTCGTCGTCGAAGACCTTGCGAAGCGCCGCGATCTCCGGATCCCGCAACGCCGCGGCTTCGGGTTTCGCGCCGTTGACCCGCACGCTGCTTCTGATCCGCTCGACGATCTCGTGGATTTCGTTGCGCAGCTGGCGCTGGACGTTCACGAAACGGGACGCGTTCACGAGCATCGAATTGTGTTGCTTGGTCTGCCCGCGCGCCAGCCGGATCGCTCTCGCGACGATGAAGGTGCGGACTGCGGTTTCGAGGCTCTCCGGGAGACCGGTTACCGAATGATCGATCTTGTGCGCGAGGGAGAGCAGGTCGGCGTTGTCGTCGATGTGACGGACGACGCGGTCCGAGTCGTCGACGAACACTTCCGTCGGACCGAAGTAGTTGTCGGGCGGGTCGAGGCTCACTATGAAGTCGCGAGGGAACAGGTCTTCCCCGAACATCGCGTCGTCGCTTTCGGGATCTATGAAGATGTTGGCGAACGGGGTCGCCGTGTATCCGACATAGCAGCTTCGGTCGAACATCTTGAGGAGCTCTCGTATCTGACCGTTTATTCTGGAGACCTCGTCGGAACCCCTCTTGATGTTGATCGAGGCGTTGTCCGCTTCGTCGTCGATCAGAAGCATCGGCGAATTGATCGACGACGTGTCCCGTTGCGCGTTGTGTTCCCGAAGCCAGTCGAGCAGGTTATCGAGCGTGTTCGAGTTCTTCTTGATCACGAAGATTGCCGGTTCCTTGAGATTAACGAGAGGAATGCCGACGCCGGTCGCGATCGCCTTGGTGAAATCGCGCAGGGAATTGGTGAAGGTGCTCGGCTTGCGCCGGGAATCGATGCGCCCGACGCCGACCATGCGCGCGCCGCCCCGCCTCTTTCCGAGTATCCTCGCGCTGTCGACGCCGACGAACCCCTCGTCGATGCGCACCTGCGTCTGATTGCGCAGGTTGTTGTGTATGCCCGCGATCACGACGATCACCTTGTAGCCGGCGTCTGCTGCCTTGCAGAGCAGGCCGGTGTAGTTGGCGGTCTTTCCGGACTGAACGGGCCCCACCACCAGGCCGCGGCGGTCCCATCTGCCTTCCCTGTCCGGATTCTCGAGGAGGCCGAGAATGCGGTCCGTGACCTCGTCCATGGGCGCCAGGACCTGCCCCGAGAATCCTTCCTTTCCGAGCAGTTTCCTGTATCGATCCCAGAAATAGCTGTCGATTCCGGCCTTTGCGGCCGGCAGCCACGGCTCGAAGCCCGCTTTCTCCTCAAGGACGACGCCCAACTTCATGGTGACGCCGTGAACGGCTTCGAACTCCCGCGCCAGATGCTCCGCTTCCTCGTCCGTCACCCCGGGACAGGCGGCACGGGTCCGGGCGATGAGCTCGCGGATTTTCTCCGGCGTCGGCAACGGCTCGTCCGCCAGGACCGCCCCGACCATCGTCCTGAGCAACGCCAACCCGTCCGTCATCCTGCCGTCCGTTCGATTGTCTCGATGATTTCCTCGGCGCGCAGCCAGTCGGATCTGAAGGGTTCGGCGGATTGCATCATCGACATCGCCTTTTCGGGTGGAAAGCCGCCTTTTCGGAGCGCTCGATAGGTTGACTCCACGATCTCCGCGAAACCGTCCTCGTCGAGGGCCCGCCCGGTCACGTCTTGCGGTTTTTCGCCGATGTCCGCGAACAGCGCGTCGATCGGCAGCGTGGAGACGATCAATCCGATCAGTCTACGGAATTTCTGCTTGTCCCGCTCGTCGAGCGCGCCCATGAAACCGTCGAAGAGCGGATGTTCCAGATTCAGGCCGTAGAATATCTCGTTCTTGTTCTGCGTTCGCGTCCATACCGGCAGCTGAGTGCCTTCGACCAGGCGTTTGCCCCGCACCTTATACGTTCGTTTGGATGGCTCGATGATGGGATCGATGATCTTCCTGAGCCTCTCGCGGACCTGAGGCGGCGGCTGCGCCGAAGCCTTTCTGACGTCTATCTTCCACTCGGCGTCGAGGCTGTTCGGTATGTCGATTCGGACACGGCACAGCTTCGCGATCTCCGATTGCCTGACAATCCCGAACCACGTTCCGTGAACGATGAGGCGCCTGTTTCGATACAGGTAGAATCCCTGATTCCTCGCGTATCCTTCAGGTCCTCCGTACCTGTCCCATTCGTCGGGCGAGACCTTGGCGTGGTGCGGAAGGGTATAGGGCTGCACCCGGATCGTCTTCCCGCCGAACGGGATCTTCTCAACCGCGCCCGCCTGCGTCGCCGGATGATGCGAGTGGAAGGGATCGAAGGGCGCCAGTTCGCCTCCGTTGAGAAATACCCTGATTCTTCGCCGTCCGCTCCGCCCGGACATGAAACGGTGAAACACGAACTCGACATGCGAAGCCGTCCAGTCGATCTGGCGAACGAGGTTGCCGCGGTCGCCCTCGGCGCCGGTCAGGCGGTCGAGCTTCTGCCAGACGACGAGGGTGCCGCTCGAACCGAGCCTTTCGAACCACGGAAGCGCTGCATGGTCGCCCGGGATCTCGACCAGCCACTCGTCCATTTCCGCAACCGTGTCCAGATCCCAGATCGCGGCGAATGTCGCTCCGTCCCTGCGGGTGACCACGGTCAGGCGCCGGCACTGCGAGAAGGAAGCCGTCTTCAGTCCGAGACCGAAACGACCGAGATCGGCCGCCTCGCGGCCGTCGAGGGGACTCTTCGTACCGGGCCGCATCGCCTCCATGAGTTCCGCCTCGTCCATTCCGTCGCCGTCGTCGAGGACGCCCAGAGCAGGCAGTTCGGAATCGGTGTCGGAGAGGAGTTCGATCTTCCGGGCGCCGGCGGTCACCGAATTGTCGATGATGTCCGCGACGGCAGTCTGGAGAGAATAGCCGATGCTGCGCATGCTCTCGATCAGGGAGGCCGCGCGGGGCGCGACGACCCGCGTGTCGCCGCGGCGCGTCATGCCGGCTCCAGGACGGCGCTGCGGCAATCGGCCCATTGTTCCGTCGGTCCGCAGCGCTCCAGGACATTCCAGAGACTCTCCGCGATCCGGCGAGCAAGGACCGGAGGCGCCGCATTGCCTACCTGCACGTACTGCCAAGTGCGATTCCCCTTGAAGAAGCAGTCGTCGGGGGACGTCTGCAGGCGGGCCGCCTCGCTTACGGCGAGACTGCGGCACTGCGCGGTGTCCGGATGGATGAAACAGGGCACGTCCCTAGAAATGCGGCTCGTGCTCGCCGGTCGGTTTCCGAGCTGGTACCTGTCGGCGAATTTGCCGGATTTCCAGTTTCTGTGGTTCGGCGCCAGTTCAGCCGGGAAGTCGTCCGCCTTCGGCGAGCGTCCGAGAGCTTCGCCGAAAGCGGACGCGAAGATGCAGCGCGCCAGATCCGCAGGCATGTGCCCGCGCGTCCGGTTGTTGGGCAACCGTTCGAACTCTTCGTTCCGGAGCCAGCGGCGTAGCTCCTTGGGGCACGAATCTGTCGCGCCGCCACCCGCTTCCCGATCCGGCGGACCGCCGCCGTTCGCCATCTTGCGCACCATGGTCTCGATCTCCAACTATGCGGCAAGCCGGCCAGCGCGTTTTCATTCGGGATCGGCAGCGTTTCCCCGTTTTGCCCTTGATCCACTCACCCGGTAGGGATAAATTCGGATTGCGCTGGCAAAATATCAGCTTTGGAGCCAGCTGCAACGGCTGTTCCCCCTTCGAACGAAACTCCGAAAAAAGGAAATTCTGCATGGATATCAAAGAAACGATCGTGCGAGCCCTGTCGCCCGGCATCAAAACGCCAAGCGGCGCGGGGGAATTCGTGATCGGACAGCTCGAACCGACGGTGGTTATCGAGGCTGGAAAATCGCAGCAGCAGGTCCCCATAACGTGGGAAGAGTTCCAAGCCGCGGCGGATATCGTGGAACAAGAAGCCGAGATCCTGATCGAGACGTCGAAGAGGGCCGCAACGCCGGATTCGCTGCAGAGCCGGTTCGATGAGCGGGGTTGGACCAAGCGTCACGCGAACTACGTTGCGGCAATTCTCAAGAAAGCCGGTATCGTGGACTACCACAAACGCAGCAACGAAGGAATTTGCGTTCGTTGGCGCTCGTGAACAGGTCGACGCCGCACCGGACGGAGAGCGGAAAGCGCATGAATGAGCTTCAACCGCTCATTCGACCTCGCGTTCTCTCCGCCGCGCGCTCCGAGGGCGACGTTTGGCCGAAGGTCGCCGCCAGCCAGCGTTTGATCGGGAGCCTCTTTCCGAGGACGCCGCTCTTTGGCCCCTGCCGTGTTTGAGGTTCCGCCGATCGGAACGAAGTTCTGATCAACCTGTTTCGGTCCGGCCGACCTCGTCGCCCAGTCGGTGCGATATGGCTTCCACGGTACTCTCGACTCTGCTTTCTCCTGTCGGCTGCTTCCGCATGTGGACCGTAACTTGCTTCGTCGGTGGGCATGATCCGTCCCGAAATCCTGAGCGCTTCGCTTTCTTCCCGCCATTCGCCGTAAGACGCGACTTCCGTGACGGACGCGCCCAGCTCAGTTCCGTGCCCTTTCCAGGACCTGCCGCCGCGCCTCGCACTTCGCCGTTGCCGTCCGCCAGCCATCGACCTACCGCCGGGCACCCTCTCCGGCTTCGAGATACTTTACCCCCGCTGCGATGCCGCTTCGCAACGTTTCGTCGAGTTCAAGGTTCTCCGCGAGAGCCTTCATCCGCCCCGGACACTCTCCTGACCGTCGAGGCAGATCATGTGCGTCCGTCCCGTGCCGGCGCGGGCGGTCCTTTCTTTCCGTTCAGCCGCACGAAGGAATCGGTCACGGAATCCGGCCGGTCGTCCGCATTCCGGAATTTCTCCGCGCCGCGCTCCGGACCGCGTCGACGAGCCTTGTGACGCGAGCCTCCCCTCACTACTCGGGGCTGTCCGTCCCAGCTCGCCGGCGCACAGAGTTTGCAACGGCTGCATACGGCACTGTCCGAAACCTCCGGTTCCGCGGGAAATCCGGCAAGCAACTCCCCCGGTCGATGGACGAAATACGTTCTCGCCGCTGCCACCCGGGAGACAGGGAGTGCGCCTTTTCCCGGTCCTGTTTGTCCAAGATGGCTTATTCGAAGCGCGCCTCGTGAAGCCGCCAATAGACATCCGTTCCCTTGAGAGTGGAGTCGTCGGGAATCAAATTCCAGGGAATCTGGCCTTCTGCGTCCTTCGCCCTCGGATCCGCTCCCGCGTCCAGCAGCGCCGCCACCACAGAAGGGGTCTTGCTGAGCACTGCCGCCGCATGCAGGGGTGTCTGTCCGGTCACATCCCGCGCATTCAGGTTGGCGCCAGCGTTCAGCAACGCCGCCGCCACAGCAGGCGTCTCGCCGAACGCCGCCGCCGCATGCAGGGGCGTCCATCCGCGTACATCCCGCGCCTCCAGACCGGCTCCGGCATCCAGCAGCGCCGCCACCACGGAAAGGGTCTCGCTGAATGCCGCCGCCTGATGCATGGGCGTCCATCCTAACTTATCCCGCGCCTCCAGACCGGCTCCGGCGTCGAGCAGCGCCGCCACCACGGAAGACGTTTCGCTGGACGCCGCCGCCATGTGCAAGGGCGTCTCTCCAGACTTACTCTGTGCCTTCGGGTCGGCACCAACGTCGAGCAGCATCGCCACCACGGAAGGCGTCTCGCTGAACCTCGCCGCCATATGCAAGGGCGTCTCTCCATACTTATCCCGTGCCTTCGGGTCGGCACCAACGTCGAGCAACACCGCCACCACGGAAGGCGTCTCGCTGAACCTCGTCGACAGATGCAAGAACGTCCGCCCTGACTTATCCCGTGCCTTCAGGTCGGCTCCGGCATCCAGCAGCGCCGCCACCACAGAAGGGGTCTTGCTGAATGCCGCCGCCCAACGCAGCGGCGTCCATCCGTGTACATCCCGTGCCTTCAGGTCGGCTCCGGCGTTCAGCAGCACCGCCACCACAGAAGGGGTCTTGCTGACTGCCGCCGCCAAGTGCAGGGGCGTCAATCCGTCCTCACCCCGTGCGTTTACCTCAGCACCGAATTCCGCCAAGCAGCGCGTCACGTCCGAGGCCACGGCCTTCTCGAAGAAGGCCTGCGTATTCCATTCGTCACAGGCTGCTTGCGCGCTCGCGGCGGTTGCCGTCACAGACCACCAGACAACGCATGCCGCAGCCAGAACTTTCGATGCCATTTCCCGTCTCCGGGTGCGAGGTTACAGCCTGTGTTGTCGCCATTCAAAGGCATGCTGCCTGCTCGCTCCGACCGCGGCTGGAAGTCAGCGCTCTCGGCGACCGCGTTCGGGCGGCCGTGCAGGATCCCCGCCGGATGCCTGCGGAACACGGCAGAAAACTTTTCCTGGTTCAGGCGTCCACCCTGCGCCGAATGCCGGCCGTCTCCTCGACCATTCCGTGGAACGGAGGCTGGCGCAGGTGCGGCCCCGCAAGGCCGTCGGCGTTGGACGCCCGAGTTCGGCCGAACAACGGGCACCTTTTGGGCAGCGCCCCCGCGGCGAATGTCGCCACCGCCTCGGAACCCATCGGCCAGACCGCCCCCGCGACAGGGATCGCCGACCGCCGATGTCGAAGGAGGAGGACAAGATGCCTCAACCAAGCCGAAACGGCTTCCCGAACGGTGGGATCCAAGGCTCTCGCCTCCCGACGGCAGGTTTCGGCAATGCTTCAAGACCTGCCGTCCGAGCCAAACCCGCGGCCGGACTCGAATGCTCCGGCTCGGGGCGGCACACCGACATCAACGACGCCGCCGATGTACGGAAGCTGCTGCCGATGTCGCTGAAGGTATTTCCGATATTACGCGGCACACCGACTTCAACGACGACGCCGATGTACGCGCTGCCGACTTCGTCCGCGACTTGTGGCCACAGCAACTGTCGACCGCTTTCCGCAATGCCCGGCAGTTCGCAAAGCGTCAAAGGCTCAGGCCACCGCGGGACTTGTCAGAGGTTTCTTCTTCCGTCTCCGACCGAACGTTCTCGCATTCGTCCCGTTCGGCCTCCGTTGGCGCGCTCCGGACGTCCCCGCCTGCAACCTCGTTCCGTCCGCCCGCAAAATCATCTCCTTGCCCGTCGCGAAAATCCCCGGACTGCCGGCCTTCGCTGTCTTTGCGTTGCGACTCCGTCCGGCCGAACTCGTCGTCCAGCCCGTGGCGCGCCGACACCGCTTCCACTGCGCTCTCGACCCTGCTTTCCCCTGCCGTCTGCCTTCGCAGATGAACACCGAACGTCGATTCGTCCGCCAGGATCTTCTTCCCGGAAATCGCGAGCGCTTCGCTTTCTTCCCGCCATTCGCCGTAGGAAGCCACTTCCGTGACGGACGCGACCCCGCTCAGTTCCTGCGCCCTTTCCAGGACCTCCGGCCGCGGCGGAACCGTCGCTCCAGCGCCGGTAAGCCTCGGCGGAACGCAGGAAGTTTTCGAGGCGGCGGGGGTCCGTCGCCGTCGCCGCGGCAAAACGCATGGCGCGACACCGTCAGGGCGACCCTCGCCGCGCTTCTCGGCGACCGCAGCGCCGACGCCTTCCTGGTCCCGCGATACGCTCAAGACCGGGGACAGCTCCAGTTCGCACGCGCTGGCGCATCGTGTGCGAAGATGCGGATAAAGTTGGAAAGGTCGTTGCAGAGGCGATGCCGGAGCGTACGATCGCCGATTAGAGCTTCAGGAAATGCTCGGCGGCAGCCATGTTAGGTGCATATTCTAATTTAAGATTATCGAATTCTTGCTCAATATCGTCCCGGATAGCAGCCCCACTCGTTCCTGCATAATCTCTTGTATTTGAAGATACGAACACTGCATGCCCTGTGATACCATCGCTACGAAGTTTGTGAATATGTTCAAGATAAGTTTCCAAAATAACGCAATCCGCCATGGAATTTTTCCCCTTTTTTGCCGGGGTAAGAGCCTGATTTATTCGCGTAAACGCTCGCGAAAAAACATGCCCAGAGGGATGAACTGGTACGCCGATCTTCATCCAACGATCCGCCACCTCGCGACATCGAACCTCATGATTATTCAAGTGGCTTAGGTCGGTTCTGCCCGATGCACCATACAAGGCGGAAAGCCGATCGATCTTGGATGCCGTATCTCGAAATTTCGAGAGCGCATTCTTGGATTCTTCTTGCACAACATCCACATTGTTGTGGAATTCATTACGCACCTGTTCGGCAATATAGACTATAAGGTCTTTGCTGCGCTCTGCCATGCTCAAGAGCTCCAAAGACGCGGTATGGTCACGCGTACGAATATCGTTCCGAGTTGGGTCCCGGACGATGTCCAGGATTACACACGTATCTAGGCACAAGAAACGTGAGGTTACGCTCTCCGAATTATTGCCGCTCAAGGAGGAGGCCGGCATTATCGGTACGAGTGGTCATATGCGTCCAGAAAGTCCATTCCGAATTCATACTGGTAGATGAGCTTTTCAGCGGCGTCCGGTGGCCATTCTTCTACTTCGGTTAGCCATCTTTCCAATAAGTCGGAGTCAGGTTTCCTCTGAGCTCTGCGAGCGGAAAACAAAAAGTCAAACCATCTTTTTCGATCTGCAGGGTGACCAGATCCAGTAGATTTGTTTGCTGCTACAGAGAAACGATGAAGGGCATCGGCCGCTTCCTGGGACGTCCAGTCGGTAATGGACTGTTTTCGTTCACTGATTGTTATATCAAATCTCGAAACCTCAGACGCCTGTCGCACAACACGATCTACGAAGTCATTAAGCACATCATTGTAAATATTTATACTTATTTCGCCGACTTTCAAGGGTACAATATTGACCACTTTATATCCATCTTGTCCAGCCCAAAGGGATAAACCGGAAGCTGGAAGATCATCTCTCGATCTGCGCTCGAATGCCATGACATCTTCGGATATGTCCTGTTCTCTTTCTTCCGCATGACGCCAAGGATCTTCGACATGCTGCCGAAGTGCCTGCCGAACTTCTTGTCGGCGTTCTTCCGAGAATTTCAAGAACAAATCCTGAAATACTTCAATGGATTTTATTTTATTTTTCACAACACTCTCCTTCATATAATTGGAGCCCTGAATTCATGAGATACGCTCGATGAATGCATTTGTTATTGCCGCGATTCGCCTCGCCGTATCCGTGAAGTGCTGGACTTCCTCGGGTGAGAACATACATCCGAGGATATTACGTTCGCGGTAGGAGAGCCATTTTTTGAGCACTTGGTAGCCGCCGAGCTTGTAGCGCCAGACAGTGGCAGGGACATTACGCCAGAAGGTATGGGCGTTCAAGGACACATCAAAGGTGGTGGCGCCGATGGCGGGCAGGAGGATGCCCAGAGCGGCGTGTTCCTCCGGGGTGTAGGCGCGCTCGACGATACGGCCTTGGCCGGGCATAACCCCGCCCCCGCCGAGATGGCCCCAACCGGCGGCGAGCGCAAAATCGTCGTTGGCCATATTGCGCCCGTCCGCGGTGGCGGGGACGGCGACGGCGGCGATCTCCGGGCGTAGCGGGCCTTGCGTGACACCGGGAACCGGGGTTGCCGGGTCGAGCAGGGCGGCGAGGTCGCGTCCGCGCGCGGCCGATGCGGCGAGGGCCGCCGCTGCATCGGGGTCGGCACCATCGGGCCAGCCGGGAAGCGGGGCCATTCTATGCGCAGCGCCCCGGCGTTGGCCTCGCGGTAGGCGGGGTCGTGGAGGGTGTCGAGGACTTGGTGGAACAGATCTTCGACATCGAGGCCGAGGCGGTCGAGGTAGCGGCGTGCGGCGCCGGACAGGTTCGGGCGGCGGCCAGTGTCTTCGTTGTCGTCGCGAAGCCAGGCAGGGAACCAGTTGGCGCCGCGTTCGATCAAGTGCCGCGCGCCGATGTGTCGCGTGAAATACGCCTGCGGTTCGTCTGCACCCTTCCGCACATGTTGCGCATTGCATAGCCACAGATTTCCTTCGAACACATGCGACTTGTAGTCGGCGCGCTTCTCGTCGAGCAGCTTGGTGTCCGCCTCCCAATAGAGCCAGCGGTTATCGAACGGCCGGTAGGCATGGCGGATGAAGCCGTTCTCGCTTGGCCCGCCTCTGGCAAGTAGCGTCTCACGCGCGGCGCGGGCGGCCCTTTCCTTCCACTCCTCGTTCAGCCTCGCGAAGGAATCGGTCGCGGCCTCCGTCCGCCCGTCCGCAGCTGCGCCGCCGGAAGCCGGCTCCTCGGGAACCACGGCCCGGTCGTCCCGGAACGTCCCCGCACCGCCCGCGGCGCTCCGGACCGCGTCGACGAGCCTTGCGATGCCGACCGCCCTTCACTACTTGAGGCTGCCCATCCCGGCTCGCGGGCGCGCAGAGTTTGCAACGGCTGCGCACGGCACTGCCCGAAACCTCCGGTTTCGCGGGAAATTCGGCAAGCAGCTCTCCCGGTCGATGGACGAAATACGTTCTCGCAGCTGTTTTCCGGGAGACAGGAAGCGCGCCTTTTCTCGATCCTGTTTGTGCAGGATGGCCTATTCGAAGCGCGCCTCGTTGAGCCGCCAATAGACATCCGTTCCCTTGAGAGTGGAGTCGTCGGGGATCAGATCCCAGGGAATCTTGCCTGCTGCGTCCTTCGCCCTCGGGTCCGCCCCTATGTCCAGCAACGCCGCTACCACGGAAGGGGTCTGGCTCAATCCCGCCGCCGCATGCAGGGGCGTCCGTCCCTGTTTATCCTGTGCCTTCAGGTCGGCACCAGCGTCCAGCAACGCCGTCACCACGGCGGGGGTCTGGCTGTGCGCCGCCGCCACATGCAGGAGCGTCTCTCCATTTTCATCCCGCGCCTTTGGGTCGGCGCCGGCGTCCAGCAACGCCATCACCACGGCAGGGGTCTGGCTGTACGCCGCCGCCACATGCAAGGGCGTCGATCCATCTTTAGCCCGCGCCTTCAGGTCGGCGCCCGCGTCCAGCAGCGCCGCCACCACGGAAGGGGCCTCGCTGTACTTCATCGCCATATGCAGGGGCGTCGATCCATCTTTAGCCCGCGCCTTCGGATCCGCGCCTGCGTCGAGCAGCGCCGTCACCACGGAAGGGGTCTGGCTGTGCGCCGCCGCATGCAGAGGCGTAAATCCGTTTTTATCCCGCGCCTTCGGATCCGCGCCTGCGTCGAGCAGCGCCGTCACCACGGAAGGGGTCTGGCTGTGCGCCGCCGCATGCAGAGGCGTAAATCCGTTTTTATCCCGTGCTTTTAGGTCCGCCCCTGCGTCCAGCAACGCCGCCACCACGGAAGGGGTTTCGCTGGACGCCGCCGCCATGTGCAAGGGCGTCTCTCCGTTTTTGTCCCGCGCCTTCAGGTCAGCACCCGCGTCCAGCAGCGCCGCCACCACGGAAGGAGTTTCGCTGGACGCCGCCGCCGTGTGCAAGGGCGTCTCTCCGTTTTTGTCCCGCGCCTTCAGGTCGGCACCCGCGTCCAGCAGCGCCGCCACCACGGAAGGGATCTTGCTCAATCCCGCCGCCATGTGCAGGGGCGTCGATCCATCGTTAGCCCGCGCCTTCAGGTCGGCGCCTGCGTCCAGCAGCGCCGCCACCACGGCAGGAAGCTCGCTTTGCGCCGCCGCCATGTGCAGGGGCGTCGATCCCCACTTATCCCGCGCCTTCAGGTCGGCGCCTGCGTCCAGCAGCGCCGCCACCACGGAAGGGGTCTTGCTCAATCCCGCCGCCATGTGCAGAGGCGTAAATCCGTTTTTATCCCGTGCTTTTCGGTCCGCCCCTGCATCCAGCAGCGCCGCCACCACGGAAGGGGTTTCGCTGGACGCCGCCGCCACGTGCAGGGGCGTCCATCCCGACTTATCCTGGGCCTTCAGGTCGGCACGGGCGTCCAGCAACGCCGTCACCACGGCAGGGGTCTGGCTGTGCGCCGCCGCCACATGCAAGGGCGTTGATCCCCACTTATCCCGCGCCTTCAGGTTGGCGCCCGCGTCCAGCAACGCCGTCACCACGGCAGGGGTCTGGCTGTACGCCGCCGCCACATGCAAGGGCGTCCGTCCGAGCCCACCCCGCGCATATACCCCAGCGCCCCAATCCGTCAAGCAAAGCCTCACGACCGACGCCGTAGCCTTCTCAAAGAATGCTGGCGTATTCCATTCGTCGCAGTAAGCCTGCGCGACCGCAGCGCTTGCCGTCACAAACCACCAGACAACGCATGCCGCCGCCAGAAGAATTCTAAGCGTCATTTCCCGTCTCCCGGTGCGAGGCTACAGCCTGCGTTGCCGCCATTCAAAGGCATACTGCCTGCTCGCTCCGACCGCGGCTGGAAGTCAGCTCTCGGCGACCGCGTTCGGGCGGCCGTGCAGGATCCCCGCCGGATGCCTGCGGAACACGGCAGAAAGCTTTTCCCGGTTCAGGCGTCCACCCTGCGTCGAATGTTCCGGCCGTCTCCTCGACCGTTCGCGTGGAACGGAGACCGGCGCAGCGGCGGCCCCGCTACGCCGCCGATGCCGGAAGCCCGAGTTCGGCCGAACAACGGGCACTTTTTGAGCAGCGCCCCCGCGGCGAACGTCGCCTCGGAGTCCACCGGCCAGACCGCCCGCGACAGAAACCGCCTGCGTCGGAGGAAGCCGTCAAACAATGTGCTCCTGTCGAAAAACGCCCCGAACGGTGGGATCCAAGGCTGTCGCCCTCCCGTCGGCAGGTTTCAGCAACGCATCAAGACCTGCCGTCCGAGCCAGACCTGCGGCCGGACGCGAACGCTCCGGCCCGGGGCGGCACGCCGCATTCAGGAGCGACGACACCGAGGTACGCGCTGCCGACTTCGTCCATAACCTGCGACCACGCAGAACTGCCGACCGCTGACCGCTTTCCGCCCGGCAGTTCGCGAAGCGTCAAAGGCTCAGGCCGCCGCGGGACTTGCCCGAGGCTTTTTCTCCTGTCTCCCCCGACCGAACGCTCTCGCGTTCATCCCGTTCGGCCTCCGTCGGCGCGCTCCGGACCTCCCCGCCCGCAACCTCGTTCCGTCCGCCCGCGACCCCCTGCCCCGCGCGAAAATCCCCGGACTGCCGGCCTCCGCCGTCTTTGCGTTCCGACTCCGTCGGGCCGATCCCGTCGTCCAGCCCGTGGCGCGCCGACATCGTTTCGACGGCGCTCTCGACCCCGCTTTCCCCCGCCGGCTGCCTTCGCAGGTGAGCGCCGAACGTCGATTCGTCCGCCAGCATCATCTTCCCGGAAATCGCGAGCGCTTCGCTTTCTTCCCGCCATTCGCCGTAGGAAGCCACCTCCGCAACCGACGCGACCCCGCTCAGTTCCCGCGCCCTCTCCAGGACCTCCCGCCGCGCCGCGCACTTCGCCATGGCCGCAAGCCAGTTCTCGACGTACCGCCGGGCGTCCTCTCCGGCTTCGAGATACTTGACTCCCGACGCGATGCCGCTTCGGGCCGTTTCGTCGAGGTTTTCCGCGAGAGCCTTCATCCGTCCCAGAAACTCCCCGTGCCCGTCGAGGTAGATCATGTGCGTCCGTTCCGCGTCGGCGCGGGCGGCCCTTTCCTTCCATTCCTCGTTCAGCCTCGCGAAGGAAGCGGAATCCGTCCGCCCGCCCGCAGTTGCGCCGCCGGGAGCCGGCTCCTCGGGAACCACGGCCCGGTCGTCCTGGATCGTCTCCGCGCCGCGCGCCGCGCTCCGGACCGCATCGACGAGCCTTGCGATGCGGGCGAACAGCCAGCCGAGCGGACCGTCGGCCGAGGCGGAACCTTCGCTCCAGCGCCGGTAAGCATCGGCGGCGGACGTCCGGACGTCCTCGTCCTGCTCCGGGACGCCGAGGGAGTCGCGCCACTCGCCGCGGCTGCGCTCCTCGAGAAGCGACCACTCGGCATCGGCGATGGCGCCCAGTTCCCGCAGGGCGGCGACTGTTCCGCCCCGGAACTCGCCCGCCAGCGCGTCTTCCACGATCCGGCGCGAAGCTTCTCCCCCCGCGGCGAGATCGTCGACGATGCGCAGCCCCGCGGCGCCGATTTCCTCCATCTCCATCCGCAGGTCGGCGACCGCAACCCGCCGGCCGGCGGCTCCCCGTCCCGCCGCTTCCTGCAGTTGCGGCGCTCCCGGCTGCGCCGCTCCTTCGATTAGCGGCGCCAGCGCCGCCCGGAGCGCTTCCGGACCGCGTTCGAGGAGGTCCTCGTTGGCGTCCTTGCCTTCCGGCAACGCCCGCGAAACCGCCACTCCCGACCCCGAGAAGCGCGCCCCGAGCGCTTCCCAAGCGCGCTCGCCGGCGGCGTCCCGATCCTGCACCAACACCACTTCCCGGACCGCGTCGGGCATCTCGATCCGCGCCAGCCGCCCGGCGGAAAGACTCGCCGCGACCGCTATCCCGCGCTTCTCTTCCGGCGTCAGAACCCGGAGGATCGCGAGCGCGTCCTCGACCCCCTCGCAGATCGCGACCCGCCGCGCCGCGCGCGGATCGCCGAACCAGACGGCGCCCCGCTGCGGCGAGCCGGTATGCCGCTTGCGCCCCTCGAACTCCGCCGGGCTTCCGTCCTCCCGGACGAAGATCCGCTGCACCGCTTCGAGGCGTCCGTCCGGCGTCCGCACCGGCGCGAGCAGCGCCGGCAGGCGGCGGGCTTCGCCGTCGACCTGGACCCGCGCGGACGGGTGGTATTTCAGGTCTCCTTCCGGACGCAGGCCGCGGCGCTCGAGATAGCGCGCGGCCGGCGTGTCCCCGCCGACGGCGCGCGCGGAGCGCAGGAAGTTTTCGAGGCGGCGGGGGTCCGCCGTCGGCGTTGCGGGCGCGACGGCCTCGCGCGGTTCGGGCGCGCTGCCGCCGACGATCGACGCGGCTTCCCGCATCGCGTCGCTCATGCGCGAATGGCCGCGCGCGGCGCGGATCAGGTCGAGGAGATCGCCCTTCTCGCCGGTGGCTTCGTCGACCCAGCGGCCGCGCCGGCCGCCCGCGAGATGAACGTAGAGCGAGCGTCCCCGTTCTCCCGCGACCGAGCCCGCCTGCCAGTAGTTCCCGGTCCGCTTCCCGCCCGGAAGATACGCGCGGCAGATCTCTTCGGCCCGTCCGGCGAGCGCCGCCGACAGTTCCCGCGGCGTCGCCTGCAGCGCCATGTCTTCTCCCGTCCCGGACGGCGCGCGGCCGCTCCCGGCGGCCGTCCGTTCCCGCGGCTCTTGCCGGTTCCCCGGAACGTCCCCGCCGACGCGCTCGCGCAACTCCGACGCGGCGCGACGGATGACGCGGGCCATGTCCCTTCCCCAGACGCTTCCGTTCGCCGCCAGCCAGTCCGCCGCGCCCCGGCCGTCCGGATCCGTCGGCCGCTCGCGGGCGCCGCGTTCTTCGGGGCGCTCCGGGAACCGCGCCGCGTTGCCCTCCGCCGGACCGCCGCCGTTCGCGGGAATTTCGACGGGGCCGTCCGGCGGCGGCGGACGCCGCCAGCGTTCGGCGAGATAGTTCGCCGCGTCTCCCGCGGGCAACGGCTCGCGGTCGACGTAGATGTCGAGACCGTCCCGCCGAAGCGCTTCCGCGCGCCGGATCATCGAGGCATCCAGCTTGTCGTCGGCGAACAGGAACACCCGGTCGACCGCCTCTCCCCGGGCCGAAGAGATCGTTTGCGCGTAGCCGTGGTCCAGCTGGGCGTTCCCCCGACTGTCCTCGTCGGGAGAAAACTCCACCTCCCGCCCCTCTCCCGCGAGTCCGCGGATCAGGACGGAACCGGGAGCGGCCTCGACCTCTTTCACGGCGACGACGGTTCCGGCGGGCAGCTTCAGCCCGCGGTACGGCGCGCCGAGCCGGACGAGGTCGCCCGGCGCGATTTCCAGAAGCGCCGTCCGGCGGCCGGCGGCCGCGACGCGGATCGCAGCCGACCCGCCGCGTCCTTCCAACGCGCGCGTGCGAAGCAGGAAGGACAGCGCCTGCGCTTCCGCCTGGGTGCGCGCGAGAACCATCGCCGTTCCGCCGGATCGCCGGAAGCGATCCCAATCGCCGACAAGCGACTTCATCGCGTCTTCAAGGTCGCGTCCGAGATGAAGGTTCCCCGGCATCCCCCCGACGCCAACCTTGCCGCCCACTGCCGGCAGCAACTCGGAAAGCCGTTTCATGTCGCGTCCCCCTTGTCCGTTTCGTCGCGCTCCGCCGGCCGGCAGGATCGTCGCGCCGGTGCGTTTCGCCAGTTCCGCCAGGCAGCGCGCCTCGCGTTCCGTCAGCGTCCCGTCGACCTGGACCGCGGTTTTGCTGCCGAGCTCCATCCGAAGCAGCCGGTCGATCGTGACGGGCCGCATGCCGCGATCCGTTCCAAGCGCCTTCGCGGCCTTCCAGTCGCCGGCCGCGGCGATCAACTCGTAACCGCGGGCGGCGAGGAGCGCCGCGCCTTCCGCGCGCTCGCCCGCCGCGGCGCGTTCGCCCTCTCCCGCGGCCCCGTCCCGCCCGCCGACCGCCGCCGAGCGGACTTCGGTCGGGGTCGACCAGACTTTCGTGTGCGCGAGGCCCGCGCGGGCGTCCGCCGACTTCTTCGGCCCGTCCAGAAGAACCAGATCGTCCCGCTCCAGCGCGCGCTTTAGACAGGCCCGGACGCCGGCGCGGTCGAGCGCGCCCGCCGTCGCATTCTCCACCCGTTCGACGAGTTCCGGCAGCCGGAAGGAGGCGGTTCGGCGGACCAGTTCGAGCGGCAACTCCTCGAGGCCGTCCGGCAACCGCGGCGCGACGGACCGCCTTCCGGCTTCCGCCACCGACTCCGCGAGCCCGGCCGCGTTCAGCGCCGCCGCCTCGTTCCGCCAGCGTTCATGGCGGCATTCGATATCGTGGCGATCCTTCCTCGGGCGTCCGGCGAGGTTCGCCGCCGCCAGCCGCGCGGCGTTGCCCTTGACGGCGTAGCCCATCGCGGCCGCCTGCTTCTCGAGCTTCTCGCGCCGCTTCGACCAGCGCTTCACGAGGCCGACCGGAACGCCGGCGACCCGCGTGAATTCCCCGCGCTCGCCGTAGCGTTCCACCGGCAGGCCGAGATCCTCGCGAAGACGCCAGGCGAGTGCGTTGCGGTAGGCCGAACCGGCGGCCTTCCGCCACAGATAGACCGGATACTGGTGGACCGCCCGGAACCTGCCGTCGGCCTCCGTCCTCGCCACGTTCAGGATCACGCAATGCATGTGCAGCTGCGGATCCCCGGCGCGCGACGATCCGTGCGGAAACATGGCGGCGATCGGGCGGGCGGGAACGACGCGGATCTCTCCGTCGCGCTTGCGGACGCGGGTGTAGCCGCAATGGCGGAAGACGATCTCCTCCAGCGCGGCGCGGGCCGCGGCGGCGTGCGCACGCTCGATCCCCTCCCGCAGCCCGGGGTCCGCGACCGCCCAGAGGGCGGAGATCGTCTTGTCGGCGCTGCAGGTCACGTCGAGGCCGGCTGACCGGGACGCGCTGCCCGAATTGCGCGTCAGCCGCGCGCCGCCGGCCGGCGAGAAGCCGCCGTAGAGCGCCAGCCAGTCGGGCGTCTCCACCCTGCTGCCGTCGGCGATATCGAACAGCCCGGACGGGTTGCACCAGGCGCCGTCGGGCTCTTCGCCGGGGACGAACCAGGCATCGGCCGGGCGGTACGACCGCTGGGATTCGAGGTAGTATTCCGCGGCGGCCGCCTGGCCGATCGACGCTACCATGCGGCCGGCCAGCGGAAGCGCCTTCCCGCAGTTTCGCCGGGCGCCGTCGCGGCCAGCCCGGCCTTCGGGCGTCTCGGCGGGCCGCCGCGCAACGTAGGGACGGCCCCGCCGCGACCGCGGGGCGGCTTAGTGCATAAGTGTGAAGGCTGTACGATCCGCAATACGGCCTCTCCGTCGGCGGGAATTTGCGTTTCCCGCCCGTTCCCGTCAAGGGGCGGCGGGCCGCCGCCCGGAGCGAGCGTCGGCGGCGGCGGCCGGGAAGCAGTCTCCCGCGGCGCGTTCCCGTCGAAAGGAGCGTTCCCGGCTCCTTCGGCGAATCGGCTGCCTGGTTTCTCCGGCGGACGGTCGCGCCGCGCGGCAAGCAGCGCGCCTCGCGGACGCGGCCAGGTGCGACCCCGCAATAGCGCCTACCGTTCCGGTCGACGGCGTTCGCCGCGCATTCCGGATCTCCCGCAAGACGGCTCCCGTCCCGCCGGCCTGTCGGCCATTGCCGAACCGGAGAGCTTTCAATCCTCCGGGACCGCCCGTTCGACGCCGCGCCGCGCTTCGCCGGACCGGGGCAACTGGTTTTTCGAGCGTTTCCGCGGCTCGCCCAAGGCCGCTCCTTGCCTCTCAGGCGTCGGGAACGGCGAGGGGAGAGGAACGCGCCGCCGTTACCGGCTCCGCTTCTTTTTCGTCCTCCCGTCCGTGGCGCGTCAAACGGAAGTGGCGGGCGGTCACTCCGAAAACCGCCGCGATTTCGGCGAGCGCAGACGACGTGGCGACGACCGCATGTCCCTCGGCCTCGGTGCCGCCGCGGCCCGCGCGTCCGTACCATCCGTCCACCCACCAGATGGTTTCGACTCGGAGTTCCCCGTCGGCAGTAAACCAACGACCGGGCCGGTCCGGGTCCGCCGCCCATTCCAGCTTCGCTGCGAGTTCGGGCCTGAACGCAACCAGGTCGGCGCGGGCCTGATCGAACCAATAGCCAGGACTCGCGATAATCAGCTGCTCTCCATCCTTCGGCGATTCGGCTATCTGCACGGAGGCGAGATCCTTCAGGAACGTCCCGGGCCGGGATTCAAAGAAACCGTCACGCGGCTTCGTTCCGACGGTCGTCCCGCACACGAATTCCTCTTCGAGGCGCCCCCGATTCAACGCCTTCAACCGGCATCTCGCGCCGATAAGCGCCTGGCCGTCCTGCGTCGCCGCAGCGATGTACTCCTCGAGCCTTTTCCCTATCTCGCCGGACCAACGGGACATTGTCTGGTCGTGGCCTGCGGGAGGCGGACCGGGTACGATCTTCGGACGGCCGTCCGCCTTGCGCGCCAGGGCGTCGATGTCGACGGTGCGGAGAAGGCGGCGAATCTCCGGCGGCGCGCGTTCGAGCAAACCGGCGTCCCCGAGGTCGGAAAGGACTCGCCCGAATGCGGAGCGCGACGCAGCGAACCTCACCAAGGAATACGTAAACTGAATGTTGGAAGAGGATGCGAGAGCGCTCCGAACAGCTTCCGGATCCGGCAGAGCGGCAAGAGCCTCCGACGCATAGCGGGCAGCGACCGCCAGCACCGCATCGGGGTTCAGACCGAGTCCGTCCGACAGCAGTTTGTAAACCCGTCGGTACGGTTCCAGGCACGCAGGCCTCGAGCCGACAGGCGCTTCCATCGGCCGGGGCAGATCCAGACCGTACAGCGGGGAAAGAGGCCGCCGACCGAGTGACGGAGGATCGGCAGAAAGGTCCCGGATAATCTGGCTTGGATGTTTCGCCAGTATCGTTTCAAGCGGCCGGAGCGAGGGGGGAACGACGTATCCGTTGCGGGATCTCGCGCCCGCGAGGCAGCGCCCGCCCCGCTCCATGACATCGTCGCTCGAGCCGAGTTGCGCGAATCTGCCGAGCGCCTCGGCAATGGCTTCGAATTCGTTCCAAAGTGCGCGAATGACGATGGCGGTGGACGCGTCGCGCACCAGGAAAGCGGGATGCGACAGGTGTCCCACCGCGAGTTCCGCAAGCGCCGTCTCGGGACTCGAATCCTCGACAGCCGCCCGCCGATCCTTGGAAGGCGCGGACATCCACCAGCGGCAGCCGTGATCCGAGAGGACCCCGGAATCGGGCAGCTCAAGCGTCTCGGCGATCCCTTCAAGATAGATGCGGACCTCCGGCCAAATCTTTTCGACGTCGAGCCCGGGGTCGAGTATCGCGATCAGCTTGTCCAGTTCTGTTAGCAGCATGGGGGCCAGCCAACGGATTACGTCGAGCGCGTGAGCGAGATTTCTGCATGCGCTCACGCGGGCATCCTCACCGCCGAGCCGCACGGCGACGGCGGCGGCGTCCTGGCGTCCTTCGCTGAACTGACGGCACCATGACCGGCCATCCGCCGCTTTCAGGACGTCATTGGCGAGGCCCAATGCGGTTTCCCTCTCGCCCTTCCGTTCGGCAGCTTCGGCAAGCGCAATGTGAACCGGCATGCTGAATCCACCGTCGAACAGGCCGCTCAGCTTCTTAATCTCTTCGTTTGTCAGCTCCTGTCGACGAATAACGGAACTCCAGTCGAACCTTGAGTCGCCGGACTCATCGCGGCGAAGAGCGACGATGTCTTCGACATTGCGGGATGCAACGTCTTCCCAAGCAATGCGGCGACCGTCGGACAACACCAGCGCGCCGTAATCGTCGTCGCTCGATCTCCCGTCCCGCTCGCGTTCCTCTTCGGCCGCTTCAAGGCCGAGGCCTTGCCGCCATCCCTTTCGCAAAGTCGGCAACGCGAATTTGTCGGTGCGGCTTGCGATCGACTTCGCAAGCTCGGCACGTTTTTCCCTGCCGCCAACAGTTTCGGCTGCCCGGACAAGGGCCTCTGCAAGTTCCGGATAAGCGCGGTTCCCCGCTGGCGCGACCAATTCGGCGGCAATGTCCGCCGCCAGATCGACAGCGGCCGGATTCTCGGAGCCCGCGTGCGTCGCCAGCGCTCCGACCAAGGCGGCCAGCCCGTCGAGATGACCGATGGTGTCGTGCCGAACCAGATACTCGAAAATGCGGACAGCGGCCACGGGGTCGGCGGGCACGACCGCCGGAGCGAGTCGAACTGCAGCCGATCTTGGCGCCCCCTCGGTCATTGGAGCCGCCGCCGCAATCACGCCCGCAAGCCATCCGGCATCTCCAGTATACCGGTCGCCGTCCCTTTGCCCGAGAGCTTTCTCCAGCCAGAAAACCCAGTCATCGAACTGATAATCTTTTCTGTATCCGACGCCGAACGCCATCGGAATCAGCGAGCGCGCGATGCTCTGCGCGGCTTCCTTTTCGCCATCCTGGACGTATCGAAAAACGAGCTCCGCCATATATTCGAGCCGCGTATCCACAGGTTCAGAACTGGAGGCTGCCGCCTTCTCCCATTCCTGGAGCGTCTGCCGAAACCAGGGAGCGGTTGCGCCCGCCGATCGAAAAGCGTCGGCGAGTTCAAGCCGCAACGTCGGCGGCCATTGCGCCGGTCGGTCCTCGAACCAATGTATAAGCGTCTCGCTCAACCTCTCGAGGAGGCCATGCCTGCCGGCGACCTCGATGATTATGGCGAACAGCTGGGACTTATTTTGAACGATGGAGAAATCCTGCGAACCGCTTCGTCCTTCCGTCGGGAAAAAGATGGAAAACATCGAAACAACTGCATTCCAGACCTCCGTTGACGGTACCGGCGGCCCCGAATCGACCGCTGCGTCCAGCCGCCCCAGCTTTCTGGCGGCCGCATCAATGCGGGCGACGAGCTCGATCGTACCGGCCTCCTTGTATATGGGGGCATCCCGCCGAATCTGATCGCCTGCCGGCGTATCGCTATTCGGAGGGATGGACTCGGGCACTTGGTCATCGTTCGAAGCAAGGAGGTGGCGAAGTCGCCAGTACCGAAAATGGCGGCGGATGGTGTCCGGATGGCGGTCGCGACCTAACGACCGCACGGTCAAAGCGTTGCCGTATCGCGTGCGATCAAGCAACGCGGCCGCTTCATTCAGGATTCCGTGGCGAACGAGAAGCTCCGCGGCCTCGAGCCTCGTCCGATCGAAGAGCGGTACGTCACGAACCGTGGACAGCAATCGATCCAGAAAGGGTCGAGCGGCGGCTGTCGACGTTCGTTCGAGCAGGATCGCCTGCGCACGGACACGAAGGTCTATGAGCCCGGCTACGTGGCGATCCGAGTCCGGCTCATCGGCTTCCCCGCCGCCGACCTTCTCTCGCCGGGATCCGTCGTCCTTGAGCTGTTCAACATGTTCTGCGAGAGCCGAATCGATATCCGTGAGCGCCGTTTCCCTATTCCTGACAGCAAGGGCATCGATAAGCGCCGCGTTCATCCTCATGTATCGATGCCATCTCATGGCGTCCCGGTCCATCTGCACCGATCCGGCCTCAAGTTGGTTCCGTATGGCAGCTATCACGCCGTTCAGCGGACGGAACAGCGCTGCCGCCCTCGTCCAGGCCCAACATCCTCCCGTCCCGCCGCGGAGCGCTCGCGATCGACGATCCCGTTGTGCTCTATCGCCTCGAAGATTCGCCGGCCTTCGGGGTCGCCGGCCTTCCCCATTTTTTCGGCCAGTTCGTAAGCGTGCGCGAGGGGAACCTGCGGACTGTCGCCTCCGCACCACGCGATCGCCTCCTTTTCCAGTCCGGCTTCGTAGAGAAGGACCGGCAAATTTACGTTCTCGACAGCGAAAACCCGCTGCGTCGCCTCGCCAAGCGCGAGAAGCAGCCGGACCATGGCCAGAACGTCGGCGCGACCCGCCGCGACATCCAGCGCAAGCGCAATGTCTTGCCGAATGAGTTCGGGCGAACGCAGGCGGCGGAATTGGTCCCGGAACGTCGTTTGCTGCGCCAGGGCCAGGACTTCATCGCGCTGTTCCCCGCAAACCCGGTGATATAGCTGCTCGTCGGCGATTCCGTCGGCGGCCGCCTCGGCGCAAAGATCGGCAATGCGTCTGTGAATCCGCTTCTCCTCGCGTTCGTCCGGGCGTTGCGCGTCGCCCAATGCGGTGCGATCCGCCGCAAATTGTCGAAACGAGTCATGGAAAAACCGCCACCTGTCCTGGTGGCGACGAAACAGATACGAGAGCCTGCGCCGGAAGGCCCGCACGGCGGCGGGCGGCGCCCACTCGGAAAGCCACGCGGTCGTGAAGCCGTTTCGCAGTCGGGAACAGACGGCGAAAATCTCCACGATGCGGTCGTCGCCTTCCTCCTCGTCCCATATCGTCGCATATACGGCGGCGATATCGCCCTCGTATGCGGGCAACTCCGCAAGCACCTCGTGCGCAGGTGTTCCGCCGCTTTCGGAAAGACGGTTCAGAACGTAGCCGAGCGCCAGCGGATATCCTCCGCTGAGTTCATGGATTCTCCGGTGCAGCTCCAGCGACAGAGCTTTCGTGACGGGCGAGCGGCCGCATATCTTGAGAACGGCCGCCTGCGACAGGCGGTGACGCTCGAGGTCGACAACGGCGTTTCGTTCGCGAAGTTGCTCCCTTGCGTCCGCGGGAAGCGGATCGGGAGTCCGGCTACCGACGACAAACAAGACGCCGTCCGGCAACTCCCAAGGATGCGGCAATTCCCCCAGGAGTCCATCGTTGCCCGGATAGTCGCGGTCCACATGGTCAAGACCGTCGACGACAATGATCGTTCGGCGCCCTGTACGTCGGTATTCCTGACTCGCGGCATCGAGGCTGTCGGCGAATTGTCGGCGAAGCGCTTCGATATCGTTGCCGGGCAGTTCGCGCCCCGCGGCGCCATGTCCGCTCAGCATCACGACGACATCGTGCAGGAACCCGCGGGCTGTCAGGCGCGTCCGGGCGGGAGCGGGCTGGGGGACGTAGGCGTAGTAACGGACGACCCGATCAGCGCTGCCCGAAAGCGCCTGACTGAGCAATGTAGATTTGCCGGAACCCGGCGGTCCGATTAGCGCAAGGTAGCCGTTGTCATGGCGTTCAATGGATTCCACCAGCTGCTCGATGGCCCCCGTCAGCGGTTGGTAGGTATCGAGGTCGACGGGAAATTCATGCCGGTTATACAGGTGGGGGCGACCTTCCCATCTTGCCAGGGCGAGAACATCGCGGGCGGTCAGCTCGACGACATCGGTTGCTTCCGAGACGCGCCGCTGGAGGGCGTTGGAAAGGGTAAGGATGTCCGTCCGCCGCATTGACGGCGACGCCGGCGCGCCGGGACCGGCCGCAACGTCGATGTGCAGTGACTGGAGAAACCTCTCGAACTCTTCGCCCGCGAGGCCGCTTTCCTCATGGAGCTTTGAAATCGCGGGACGCCATCCGGCATCGACGTCGTCCAGGGCAACGCCGCCCGAGCGGAGCGGCTCGAGCACTTGGGTCAAAAACGCATGGAAGTGAAACGGCCCGTCCGCGCCGCCGCCGAGACGATCGTTGACCGATGCAGGCCGATTCGTGACGAAATGGACATGACCGTCGCCCCGCCGTCTCCGCAACTCGAGCCAACCGTCCGAAAGAGAACGGAGCAAGGAAGGCGCCTCGTTTCCGCTGTGCGTGCGCTGCCTGCCGACGAATTCGTTGAACGTGAGCGCCCTGCCGTAAAGGGCGCTCTTGAACTGGTAGCCATGGGCGCTACCGCGCCGGACAAGCAACAGGTCGTCGACGCGACCGGCCTCGGGATCCGTCAGCCGCAGAAATTCCAGGTCGCCGTCGAGCAGCGCATCATAAACGAGAGCCGCGATGCGGTCGTACTGCCAGCGATACCCGCGAAGGGCGGCGCGTTCGCCTGCGGCCGGCGCTTGGTTCATGGCGTTCCCGTTACACGTCAAAGGAGAAAATTGAAAGGACCGCTGTCCCCGGTTGCATCCCTGGTCCCCGCATGCCGGGAAGGCGTTCTCTCGTGCCGGAACTCGTCCAGCCGGTCCTTTCGCGGCTTCGGCATATCCTTCCAGACGCCGAGAATGTCGAAAAGCGCCGCCCGTGAAAAGTCGCCCCATTTCTCCGAGTTCTCCGGCATGCCGTCATCCCGCGAGGTGGAGAGGAGAAGGACGAGGCCCCGCCCGGAGCCGGCGGACGCGCGCGACAACTGTTTTTCCGGCGACGCTGTCGGTCTCCTGCAGCCGGGCGCCGTTTCTGCCCCTGACGCTGCCGACGGCGCGACCTTTTCCCATGCGTCGCTCGCGACGGCGCCGGAAAATCTGCGGACAACCCAAATGCGCGAACGCGGTCATCCGGCATTCCGACGAGCTTCCAGCGCATGTTCTCAACGCCGCAGGAACCGTCCCAGGTAGCCCTTGCGGACCGAAGCCGTAGCCGACGATGTCCGCTGCTTTCCTCCCGTTCCAGGTCAGCCTTGACCGAATCTCCAAGATGGAGCGCGGTCCGGCGTTCGCTCGCCGGACGGAAGAGGCGCGACGCCATCGGCAACTGCTTCCGGGGCGATAGGGAAACCGGCGCCCGAACCCGAGCGGGGTGGCGACCTGACCGTCGCGGACGAGTTCGTCGAGGCGGCGGCGGACTTTCTCCGCGCCGATCATCTCGACTTTCATGCTTGCGCCGGGCATGGCGTCTCTCCTAATAATGACGGTGGCCGCCGGGTAGGCCGGGTAATTGGGGAAACCCAGACCGCTGTCCCGGTAGATGGTTTGCCGGTTTCGTCCGGCCAGCGTACTGGATCGAGGGTGGCGTCTCGTCCCGGCGGCATTGTTCCACCCCTCCTTCGAGAATCTTGTACCGATCCTGTATGAGGTTGTGACGCTCCACATAACCCGCAGTGACGATGGAGTTCGTAGCCCTTCGCGGCTTGTTTCCTGTCTTGTCGCGCTGCGCCTCCTTGTAGCGCACGACGATTTTGCCTTTCCGAACGCGGTTCGGATTGACGACTTCCATAGGTTGTCGGCGAGAACACATAGAGCAGCGCCTTGTTCCTCCCGCCGCCTCTGTCCAACGGCACCGGTTCGGGCTTCGCCAGGATCTCCGGTAGTCGGTCGAAGTCCTCGTCGGCGGCCCCGCGCCTCGTCTCTTCTCCGGTTGCCGAATGGAATGACGAACCCTGCTGCGCGGTGATTACCGAATGCTCCGGCGCGATCCCCCGGGCCTTCAGCGCCTCCAGGACCGTCGGAGAGAGCGCTCCGACCGGCATGACGTCAGGCAACCGCCGCCGTTCCGCCGCGCCGCGAGTTCCGAAAACAGCGTGCAACGCCGGCGCGACGGACCGGAATTCCAGGTTCCCCGCCTTCGAGACAATGGCCGGGTCGCGCTCCCGGCGTCCGGCCGGTCCCCGCCAAAAACCGGATCGCCAATCCTTGCATTCGGTCCGTCCGCGAGGGTATTCTGCGTTTCCCGGCGCGCCGGACGGCGGCGGGCCGGGTCGTGTCTGTCGACGGACCGTTCCGGAAACGGTAACGCCGCACATGCGCCTCGACAGGCTGCGCGCCGAAATCGAAAAAATCCCGACGGGTGGACCGAGTTACCGCGAAGCGGTGGAGCGGTTCCGGGCCCTGCTGATGCGCCGCGTCGACGAAGGCGACCCCGCGGAGATCCTCTGCGCCCGGCTGGCGGCGAAGGGCGTCATCGTCAAAGAAAGCTCGCTTGCGGCGTTCATCGAGACCGGCCGGTTTCCGGGGCGGATTCCGTCGCGGGAGCGGTTGCTGGCGCTGACGCCGGAGGATCTGCGCGGCCCCGGCACGGACAGGAGAGAAGAAGATGGCTGAGAAGAGCATGAAGGCGGTCGAATTCGACGCCGAGGCGCTGCGCGCGGAGATCCGGAAGGTCAGGCCGGAGCGCGTGACCTACCAGGAGATATTGGAGGAAATGGCCTCGCTCCTGAAGGAGAAGGTCGCGGAGGGAGCCTCCGTCAAGGCGCTCGCCGACGCGCTGGGCCGGCAGGGCGTCAAGGTCGGCGAGCGGTCTTTGAGGGCCTTTCTGGACACCGGCAAGCTGCCGGAAAGGAAGCCGGCGCGGACGAAGGCGCCCGCGCCCGAAAACCTCCCGAACAGGCCCGCGCGAGAGGAGCGGTACTGATATCGTGCGGCCTGTCGGAAACCGGGCAAGGGATCGCCGTAACGAGGCGCTTCCGCGCAGCGCGGCGGAGCGTCCTTGAACGCAGTCTTCGTCCGCCCGAAGGAGCCCTCGCTTCGCCGCCGCCAGTTCACCTGCTCGCGACTCCGTTCCTGTTCGTGCAACGCGACAACAGGCGCGTTCAGCGCTCTCCGTCGTCCGGGGAAACGCTCTCGAAAGGCAACGGACCGACCGCGGCAAGAGACGAACCGGGGTTCCGGTCGGGACGAAAGCCGGGGGAACGCTCCGCCTCCGGCGTCAGCCGACGGCGCGCGGGCCGGCGTCTCGTTCCGGGCAGCAAGACACGGCGGAACCTTGCCTCGTTCACCCCGTCGCGGGATGTCGGGCAAGACAACGCCGCCGGAAACGTAAATCAGCGAACTACGCCTGGAAACCCGGCCGCCTCCGGACGGCGGCGTCCTTCTTCCGAAGATCCCGCGCGCAGGGAAGAAACCCGCGCATAGCGCGCAGGAATTGTGGACTATAGTCCGTAGTCTGCCGTTTTCGAAAACGGCAGGCTTGCCTCCATGTCGCTTTCCAAGCTCTTTCCCGCCGCCCTCAGGCATTACCGCGAACGCGCGTGGTTGAGTCAGGAGGCACTCGGCGGCGCGGCCGGCCTTGATCGGACCTGTCAACTGGAGCGAGGACTCAAGAGTCCGACGCTCGATACGCTTGAGAAACTGTCGACTTGCCTCGGAGTCGGTACGGAGGAACTGCTTCGTCCGCCGACGGAGGAGCGCGGCCCGACCTTCCCCGTCGACTACATCGTTCGCGGAACGGGAGACGTCGTCCGCCGCGCCGGCGGAGGCAAGCAAGTCCCGCTGTAGTCTTCGCTATGCTGGAAGCGCGAAAGACAGCGATAAGCCTTTTTTCGTCCGGCGGCGTCGGCGACCTCGCGTTGCGGCAGGCCGGGTTCGATATCCTCGTGTCGAGCGAACTCCTCGAGGACCGGCACGCCGTATTCGCCTGCAACCATCCGGAAACGGCGGCGATCACCGGAGACGTCCGGAAGAACGTCGATTCGATCGAAAGCGAAACCCTGAAGCGCCTGGCCGGCCGCGGACTCACGCTGCTCTACGCCACCCCGCCCTGTCAGGGGATGTCGAAGAACGGCAGGGGAAAACTCCTGGCCGCCATCAGGGCCGGCGAGAAGCCGGCTCTCGACGAGCGCAACCGCCTCATCATTCCCGCCATGGAGATCGCGCGCCGTTTGCGGCCGGAGATCGTTCTCCTCGAGAACGTGCCGGAAATGGCGGACACGCTGATCCTGGACGGGAGCGGCTCCCCCATCCAGATCGTTGAATTCGTGAAGAGGGAGCTGGGTTCGGATTACGTCGGTCGCGGAGAGGTCGTCGAGTTCGCGAATTACGGGGTGCCGCAATGCAGGCAACGGCTGATATCCGTGTTCTCCCGCAATCCGCAGCTGGTGGAATGGTTCTCCCGCTGCGGAACCTTCATGCCGCCGCGAACGCATGCCCAAACCCTCGACGGCCGGAACGCAGCTCCATGGGTTACGGTGCGGGAGGCGATCGGGGGGCTTCCGCCTCTCGACGCGAAGAGCGCCCACGCAGCTTCCTCCGAAATACCGTTCCACCGCGTGCCGTTGCTGGATTCGACGAAATACTGGTGGGTGGAAAACACGCCGGCGGAGCGAAGCGCGTTCGACAACCAGTGCGCGAAATGCGGGTTCGACGAAAATCCGACGCATATCGCGCGGCGCGACGGCAACGGCGTCAACCGGACTTCCCGGACGACGCCGGTTCATTGCGAGCGGTGCCGCGAGCTACTGCCGCGACCCAGCGTCGAGCGGAACGGCAAACGCGAGCTCATGCGCGGCTACACCTCGGCCTACAAGCGAATGTCTTACGACAAGCCCGCGAGCGCATTGACCCGCAACCTGTCGTACGCCTGCAGCGACAACAAGCTTCACCCGGAACAGAACAGGGTGCTTTCCCTCCACGAGGCGTTTCTTCTCCACACGCTCGACCGGTATGCCTACCGATGGGCTCGCGCGGACGACAAGCGCTTGAGCGACAAGACGATACGGGAAATCGTCGGAGAGAGCATCCCGCCGGCGGGGCTGCAGGCGATCGTCGACCATCTCGTCGGAATCCACGATGCCGAACGCGCCCATGCGGTGATGGCCGGACCTTTGTTCGCTTTTTTCGAATAGCGCCGCGCGGTTTTCCTTGCCGGGCGGGCCGCGGCCGGCCAGAACGGTCGCGGTGCCTGCCGGGGACGCTCGCCGCCGCGGCTTGCGGCGGCACGGAAAATCTTGCAGCGACACGGAAAATAACGCGGCAATGACTCGCCGGAGCGGAATCCCGGGTTTTTCGCCTTCCCGGCAATAACCGGGTCGTCCGCCCGGCCTCGGCCAGTTCCCGCCGCAGCGTTCCTGCGGTTCCCTGCACGCCGGACAACGGCGGGCCGTGCCTGTCGGCCGACCGTTCCGGAAACGGTAACGCGCGCCTCGACAGGCCGCGCGCCGACGCGCTGGCCCGGCAGGGGGTCAAGGTCGGCAAGCGGTCTCGTTCGGGCCGCGAGCCGTGAAAGCCTCCATGCGAACCGGTCAGGCACCGTTGGACAATTCCGGTGGACGCGGGTTAGAGTCATTTCATGCAAGCAGGTTCTGCGTCTCCTCAAGAAGCCTTGGCCATGTTCGCACTCGACCGGGAGTCGCTGCCGCAATCCAGCCTGAATATCGATCGGAAAATGCGGACGAACCCCTTTCCTTGGGCCGGTCAGTTTTCGCCGCAACTCGTCGAGGAGTTGTTGGCCGCCTACGCGCCGCGCGGCGCCGTCGTTCCGGATCCCTTTGCCGGCCCCGTGACGACGCTTGTGGAGGCGGCGGGGCCGCGCTGCGGCAGCGAACTGAACCCCGCCGCCATGATCCTCGCAAGAGTGTATCGGATGCCGGACGAAGCCGCCCGCAATGCGGCGTTCGACCGTCTCCGCGCCGACTTTCTGGAGGTCGCCGGCGAGGCCGCCGGACCGCCGTTCGGAGAACTCTCGAACCGCGCCGGGCTCGAAATCGGACTCGTCGGGATCTGGCGCGGCCCCCCTCTCGGCGTCGCGCGGAATCTGGCCGCGGCGTTGGTGGCGCCGTGCGACTTTCACCGCGAGCGCCTGGACGCCGATACCGGTCCGAAGAACTGGACGAGGCTCAACCATGCCGCGCGCAACCCGCCCCTGTCTCCGGGACCACCGGTCGTCCATCAGGCGGACGCGAGATCGCTTCCGTTCGAAGACGGTTCGGTCGATCTCGCGCTGACGTCGCCGCCCTACGTCCGCAACTACCATCAGAAATTTCGCCGTTCCGTGGAAGCCCTGGACAGGAACGTGCCAACCTTCGCGCGTTCCGAGATCGGACCGCCAGAACCGGGCGAACCGGTTCCTGACCGTCGTATTCCCTGGATATGGCGCCGGCGTTGCGCGAGATGGCGCGAAAACCGCCGCCCGCCTGATCCTGGTTCCCGGACGCGGGTCTTCCGTGCGGAGCGTGCGTTTCTTCGATGGCGAACTCGTCGCGCGAATCGCTCTTCGGAGCGGCGGCCTCGAATCGGCCCGGCGCCAGGAACGCGTGTCCCGCAACCGGATACAGGGTCAAGATCTACGAGGACATCCTTCGCTTTCTTGCGGGAGAGGGGCTTTGCGACGAGGCGGCGACTCTGGAGGACGCCCGGCATGTCGCGAAACGATTCCCGTGCTGGAAGCCCGATCCCGGGCGCCGGAAAAGGAGCGCCCGGGCGTCGACGACGCCACGGCTTCCGCGGACTCGGTTGCGCCTTCAGCCTGCTGTGGTTGTTCGGATGACGCCGCAAGCCCGTCTCCGAAGGCTGCGGGCGCGGGCGCGAAAGCGCCTCGCCGCCCATCTCCTGTGGTGGCCGCTCATCCTCGGGGCGGTCATCCTCATGCTGATGGGGGGATAGGATGCCTGACAGATGGATCATCTCCGATAGCCGCAAGTTTCTCGAATGCCTGACTTTCCGGCGCCTCATGGCGACCCCTGCTCCGCAACCGGAAACTGCCGGATGGCGACCGCGTCGAAGGAACAGGACATAACCGCAAAAGGTCTTCGTTTAGCGGGCTATGCGGTGAGAGAGCAGGCACCAAAGCAAGGAGACGAGATGGTCGGCACACCGGAATACAGCGCAAACGTCAAGCTCGCCGAGTTGTTGCGGGAACTATGCGGCATCGATTGCGAGGCCGAGAGCAGCGCAGGGGCCAAGCGTCCCGATATAAGGATCGAGCGAACGAGCGAGTGGATCGGAGTCGAATGCAAGTGGCACGGTGACGGCAGCGGCGAGGCGCAATGCGCGGCCCATGTGCGGACCCTCGTAAAGGGAAAGCCGATACGGGTGGTCGCGGCCGTCCAATATCCCCCGGATCTTGAAGACGTTCCAGAATCCAGAATGAAGGTCCCGCTCCGCGAAACCGATCATATCCAGATACGCACGGGCGAAGTCTCCGAGGGAAGAATAAAATGGGCGGAAAGCGCCCGTAAAGTGTCGGTTGAAGAGCTCGGGGCTGTGCTGAACGAACGCTATGTCGCTTGGGAAAGAGATACCGACCAAGTCGATCGCGTCGTGTCGCACCTTGAAGCTGCCGCTGAGGCGGCAGCGGATATGCTGACGAACCAGGGAAGCACGAGGGAGGCGGTCTGTCGCGCACTCAACCTGGACCGGTTGGCGATCGATGAAATCTCCCAGTCCAGGGCGGCGGTACTGGTTCTCGCGAATGCAATGGTGCTGCACGAACTTCTCACGCCGCATGTTGACGGGTTATCCCCGCGACGCTTGGGAGAAACCAGGTCCGAAACCCGGCAGAAGTGGGAGACGATCCTCAAGGTGAACTGGCTTCCGGTCATGGAGCCGGCCGCGCAGGCGCTTGACTGCATCCCCGAGCCGGTCGCCGGCGATATCCTGGATTGCCTGCAGCCCTCGGCGGAACATCTTGCCCGGTGCGGGGTTGGCCAGCAGCACGACCTCGCGGGCAGGGTTTTCCATCGGCTGCTGATAGGCGGAAAGTACCTTTCGCCGAACTACACGACCTTGCCGGCTGCGATCATGCTCGCCGAGCTCGCGTTCGACGGAGTACAAATAAACTGGAGCGACCTGGACGACATCAGAAGACTCAGAGTTGGCGATCCGGCATGCGGAACCGGGACCCTGCTGGTCGCCTCCGCCGGGGCAATAAGGCGCCGTCACGCGGAACAGGCCGGACGTGAGGCCTCGGCACTCAACAAGGCCCTTGTCGAAGACATCCTGTGGGGAAGAGACGTCGTTGTCGCGGTGATTCACCTCGCGGCTGCGACTCTATGCATGTACCACCCTCAGGATCGCATCGACCGGACCAACCTGCGGACAATGCCCCTCGAGGTGCAGAAACGTGACAAGGAGCGCGTCGCCCGTCTCGGTGCGCTGGACCTGCTGAGGAATTCGAAAACAGGCAATGCCTACGAGGAGGAGAGCCTACCGCTTCATTCCAGCCAGGATCAAAAGGATCCCGCAAAAAGGGAGGCAGAGGCGCTGGCGATACTTGCAACGGAACTCGACGTCGCGATCCTGAACCCCCCGTTTTTCAAGTCGGCCGGCAACACGGCTGTCGTGAACGGAACCAACACATGGAAGCCGTTCTACGGGCTGATGACGAACCCGAAGGACGCGGCGGACATGCGCAAGGAGTTGACGAAGAGGTTATCCAGGACCCCGGCGACAATGCGGGCCGGAGGAAGCGCGTTCGCGCTGCTTGCCGACGAACGGCTGCGGGACGGCGGGACGCTTGCCATCGTTCTGCCGGCGAACGTCATCACGGGCAGCGACTGGTCCGAGATGCGGGCCACGTGGCACAACGGATACGAAATTGAGTGGGTGGTGGTAAGCCACGACCCCAGAAACCGCCCGAAGACGGAAAGCACCCCCGGGAGGCGGCATGTATCGTTTTCGGAATCCACCCGGATCGCGGAGACGATGATCGTGGCGCGGAAGCGAAAACGCCCCCCCCCCCCCCCGCGACATCAAGGTAGTCAATCTGGCTCGCAACCCGGACACGCCGGCTGACGCCCAAGCGGTGGCCCGAGAACTTGCTGCGATTGGGGAAAAGGACATTCCGCACGCCACCGACACGCCGGGACGCATCGCAGAGGTCCGGACAGCGGGAACCAAGCGTGTTTGGGGAGAGATCCTTCGCACGAGCGGCACCGGGGAGAAATGGGATGTCAATCTGGCGGCGGCGACAGCGCTTTCCGATACGGAACTCGTTCAGACCGGGATCGCAATCGCCACGAACGGGCGAACGAAGGGCGGAGACATACCCGTGTGCCGGGTGGAGGACTTGGTGTGGACCGGTCCCCGCGATCTGGCGATCAAGGGGCGGGAAGCGCCGTGCGAGATAGAGGAAAACTGGGATGGTTCCGGCCTGCCGGCCATGTGGCATCATAAGTGGCAGGAGATAAGGTCGGTGGCACAACGCCCCAATGCGCGGGTCTGGTCGAAAAAGGGGAGAGAACAAGAATACGAGAAGATCGCGGGCAGGAAAGGAAGGTTGCATATCGCCACCGAACTCGGCCATGCGCCGCAAAGCGTTGGGGCCGTGATGACGGACGTGGAAGCGCTCGGCGTCGCCTCCTGGAATACGCTGCGGTTGAGGGAGCCCAAGGGCGGCGCGGAAGAAGCGCTTGCGTTGTGGTGGAACTCGACCCTCGGACTGCTTGTCCGCATTTGCTACGCCAACCGCCCATACTTGGGGAGAAGCCGACTGCCCATCGAGAGCATCAGGCAACTGCCGGTACTGGATGTGCGGAAATTCGGGCAGACCGAGCTTGCGGCCGCCAAGGATGCCTTCGAACGGCTCGCAACGAAGAAGCTCAAAGGGTTCGCCGACATGCTCGAAGACGAAACGCGGTTAGAACTGGATGCGGCCGTCGCGGCCCAAATCCTCGGTTGGGGGACGCCCGGACAAACTTGGGTGAACACGGTGCGAAACAAACTGTCACTCCAGCCCGCTGTCCAGTCCAGGCACTAACTCGCGCATACCGTGAGATTCCGCATGTCATTGATTCATCCATGCTATCCGACGATTTTCGCATGACCTAATCGGATCTCTGGCGAGAGCAGCGGCCTGTTCGGTCAGGTATCGCTTCAGGTCGAGGGCTTCGGATGCGCCGATCATCGGTCATCTGCGATGGCGACAGGGTAGGGTCTTGCAGGGGTAAACAGCTCCGGGATCCAGCCGAGTTGATCGACCTGCGCTGCCTTCGTCAAACCGCGTCTTCGCACTGCAACAGGTCGCAAAGCAGCAGTGTGAAGACGCAACAGAAGGCCTGTGCCGCGCTGGCACCGTTGCACTGTATGGTGATTTGACGGCCTTGGGACGGCATGGTATCATTGTCGGCAATTCTTCACGGGGCCTCTTCACGGGGCCTCTTCACGGGGCCTCTTCACGGGGCCTCTTCACGGGGCCTCTTCACGGGGCCTCTTCACGGGGCCTCTTCACGGGGCCTCTTCACGGGGCCTCTTCAATCAAGCGGGGAGGTCTCTTCTCATGACGAATCCAGTCAGATCTGCATTGCTGGCGGCAGTTGTCGCCCTCGCTCCTGCGTTGTCCGGTTGCGGCGGCAGCGGAGGATCTTCCGAAACGTCGCCTGTCACGAGCCAGCCGGGCGGCAGCCAGCCGCCGCAACCGACGCTCGGCGAACTCGCGGCCGGACTGACCAACAGGCTTTTCGCAGGCGTGACAGCAAGCGATGCAGAGGCCCACAAGCTCAGTCGGCTGCTTCCGAATGCGCAAAATGCATTCGCGCCGTTGTCCGTCGTGCTCGACAGGGATCACGCTGGATCTCGCGTAACGCTGAACAATCGATCGCATATCAAGAGCATATCAAGCGACGGAGAGGATGGATTCCGCGTTACCTATGTGGTCGACGGCGTCGAACGGCAGGTTCAATTCTCCGGAGACGACCGGGGCGCAACGATCGAAGGAAGAGGGACGTCCGGCGCTGTCTATTCAAAACAGCCGGACGGCACCAGACGCCTCCATACTCTGTCGTCCAGAACCGGCGCGTTTAACCAAGCGCCGAGAAACGACGGCTCGCAGGAATTCAGATATTTCGAGATCATTGGCTGGGACATCGTCGATTTCGAGGAACTTCCAAGCACCGATATCACGGCTGTTCAGCGCGGCCGCTCGGTGTACGGGGCTCGAACGGAGACAATGCCCACAGCCGGTTCCGCAACGTATCACGGACGAACGTGGACGACCGCATGGCGATCGAACAGCCCGACGTTGAATTCGAGACTGGATATGCGAGGCGGGCTGCTTCTTACGGCGGATTTCGGAGAAAGCGCCGTCGAGGGCCGGCTACATGCGCTCCAGAGAAACGATGCTTCGGATTCCGCATCCGGATGGGAAACGGTCCACGGTCACATCGCAATCTCGAACGGCGTCATCGCGGACGGCCAGTTCACCGCCGACCTCGCGGGAGTGGCCGGTTCAGGCGCTTCGCCCGGCCAGAGCACGACCCGCGGGATCGAGGGCGGCCTGCTCGGCGAGTTCTACGGTCCCGCCGCCGAGGAAGTGGGCGGCGTGCTGTCAGCGAGCCAAGGCGATCTCGTGTATCAAGGTTTCATCGGCGGCCGGCAAGTCGCCGACCGCCGGATAGCCACGCTCCTTCCGGGTGCGGATAACCCGTTCACGCCGCTGAACGTAAGCGTCGACAGGGACTTCACCGAGGGCGCAGAATCCGTCGGCTTGACAACGGAAACCTACGTGAAATCCATATCGGGCGACGACGCTGGCGGTTTTCGCGTGACCTACGTGGTCGCCGGCGCCGAGAAGGAGGTCCGCTTTACGGAAGCCGATTTCCAGATAGCGGACAACAACTACCTGAAGGAAGTCGACGATACGAGATACCAGATCTGGTCGACCACAGGAGCCTTCTACAACGCCCCGAGAAACGACGGCTCGCCCTCCGGGTACGCCTATTTCGACGCGAACGGATGGTGGACGGACCCGACCGGCCCGGAAGCCCACGATGGTCATTCGGTATACGGGGTTCGGACGGAAACGCTGCCGGGCGGGACGGCGTCCTACGCCGGCAGGGCCTATGCGCGCTCCTATCTGGCGGACATGCCGTCTCGCGACGACAGGAGCTATATCCGAGGGGACCTGGGACTTACGGCAAACTTCGGCAACGGCACGATCGAAGGAACCATCGACAGACTCGAACGCCGAAATCAGGGCGTTGCGAACTACTCCTCCATGAGCGGCCGCGTGAACGTCTCGAACGGTCGCATCGCCAGCGACAGTGGATTCACCGCCACGCTGGCGGGCGTCGATACGACCTCGGCTGCGCTTGCGAGCTCGGCCCGCGGGCTGACGGGCGAGATGCGCGGCGCGTTTTTCGGTCCAGGCGCGGAGGAAGCCGGCGGCGTGTTTTCGGCAACGCGGGATGCGGACGACACCGTGATGCACGGCTGGTTCGGCGGCAGGAAGCAATAGGCTGCGCGCCCTCGTTTGCGCGGCGGCGGTTCTGTTCGCCGCTGCCGCCGCGCAGGCGCAGCCGGTTCCGTCCGGGATTTCGGACATGCAGGCCGGTCGGCTGCTCCTCGAAGCCGGCCGCCTCCGCGACGCCCTCGCCTTTCTCGAACAGGCGCATCCGGGCGGCGAAGAAGAGCGGATCGAACGCCTGTTCCTGCTCGGACGAATCGAGATGCGCCTCGGAAAACCCAGGCAGGCGGCCGAACGCTTCGAAGCCGTCCTCGCCCTGCGGCCCGGCCTTACCCGGGTACGGCTGGAACTCGCCCGCGCCTATTACGCGGCGGGCCGCGACGAGAAGGCCAGATACCATTTCGGCTCGGCGCTGGCCGACGAACTGCCCTCGTCGGTCGAAGCGGCGGTCGAAGGCTTCCTGCGGCGGATCGACGCCCGCCGCAGATGGTCGATCTCGTTTTCCGCCGCCGTCTTGCCCGAGACCAATCCCGCCCGGCGAACGGAACGCGAAATCGTCAGCATCGGCGGCGTGCCGTTCCGGCTGAATCCCGACGCAAGGGCGTCTTCCGGCGTCGGCGGCTTCGTCTCCGCCGGGTTCTCCTTCTCCCCGACGGTCGCGGAGGATCTCCGCGCCGTGCTGGCGGTCTCGACCGCCGCGAAAGTTTACCGGCAGTCGGAATGGAACGACATCACCGTTTCCGGCGAAACCGGAGCGGCGCGGCTGTTCGACGGCGGCAGCGCGGCCGGAGGTCTGCGGTTCGGGCATCGTCGGGTTGGCGGCGACAGCGATTATCGAAGCATCGGTCCCTGGGTGCGCACCACCCTGCGCCTCTCGAAGTCCGTTCGCCTCGACCTGCCGCTGAATGCCGAATACCGGCGGCACGATGCGTATGACGGCCACGACGGGTGGCGGATAACGTCCATTCCTCGCCTGCTCTACGCGCTCGACGGGCAGACCGCGGTGGAAACGGAACCGATCCTTGAGGCCGTCGGAGCGAAAACAACGCATCACCGCTACCGCCTGATCGGCATCGGCCTGCGGTTCTCGCGCGCTTTCGAGGGCGGGCTGTCCGTATCCGCAGGCCCTTCCGTCGAATTCCGGCGGCATGCCGCCCGAGACCCGCTGTTCGGCAAGAGACGATCCGACAGGAAAATCCGGTTGAGCGGGAGGGTCCTGCACCGTTCGCTGCAATACCGAGGGTTCGCCCCGTATGTGGGCTATTCCTTCGAAATCGGCCGTTCCAACATACCGATCCACGAATACCGGAATCACGGCGTGAGCGTCGGCGTCACCGGCAAGTTTTGACGCCAGCTATCTGCCCGTCCCGACAACCGGCAAGCATCGCGCCACATCACCTCTCGCCATCTGAGCCTTGACGCCGCCCGTCCGCCTCCCGATTGAGATCGACGCTCGCCTGCGTTGCGCATCGAAGTGGATAGGGGACCCGAAACCACGCCTAGTGGGGCGGTCCAGGGCTTCGAGGCGAACCGCGAAGCGCGCGCAAGGCCCTGCAACGGCTTTCGGCTGCGCAGGTCGCAAGGAATGCCACCGGGCCGCCAAGTGTCAGGCCGGGGGTATGGCCGCATCGTCCGCGTCGACCTAGAGAAGCATGACAGGCGAGCCCTCACGCCGGTCCCTTGGGGCAGCCCCTCATGGAAACGTGGACCGCCGCTCCGCCATGGAGCGGCAGCCGGATCGACAATGCGTACCGCATGGAGAAACCTGTATCGCGGCCTGCGGGCACCTGCGGGCGGAACGTCGGGGCGGTCGCTGGCCGGTCCGGTCGGGCTGCGCAACACGGGATGACCGCTGCGGTCGTCCGACCGCCCCCGGGCAACTGGCCGCCAGCGGGCGGGCGGAGCGCTCCGCGGGGCGTCGGCCGGGCGGCAGGCTGACGAAAAATGGCACAGCGCAAACGGCTCATGTCGGCGAATAGCTTGATTCCTGTACAGAATCCCTCTATGCATCTGCCGGTCTGTTGGCTTCGGGAGGAAACGCAGTGTGCAAGTGCGCGGAACCGCACGGGTCGACTATCGGGAAACACCTTTCAACCGATTGGCATCCACGCACATGACACCAATGGCGTTGCCGACGAATGGAACTGAGGTGGCCGGTGCCCTCGATAGCAGCCGGCCGCCAGCGTTGCAGTCTCTGGAGGCGATACGGCCGCTTTACATGTTGCCAGCGGACCCTTTCGCCGAGGAAGTTCTGATCCCCGGATTTCAGGCGGCGAACATGGTTGACTGCATGGTCGGTTTTTTTTCAAGCCAGGTGCTGGCCTCGCTTGCTCCTGGTCTTGCGACCTACCTCGCCGGTTCCAGCAGCAGGTTTCGGCTCATCGTGAGCCCCCTGCTCGAGACCGAAGATCTAGCGGCCATACAGAAATTCCCGCTAACTCGTAGTGGTCCTGCTAAATCAGATGCAAAGGACTCTCTCGACAGGAGGCACGACCGTCAGGACAGACGTCTAACGTTCGGCTTTATGGCCGAGCTTTCGTTGGTTATGTTTCCCCCTGAAGAACCTGCTACACACTTCGAAAATTTATTATGTCAGGAAGTATCGTAAGGTTCCAAAATCGGTTTCTTATATCCGAACGCTATCGCACGATAAAGCGTTTCCCAGCTTGGTAGTGAAAAGTTGAAGAACATAGCCCTCAACTTCTCCCACAAGTAGATGGAACGCTCGGCTTTCTTCCGTGCTCTTTGAAACAGATTGCAACATCTCTGCTGAATCTGATCGATCAGGAAAGCCAGCATCATCAAGTTAGCAAAGACATTCGACAGATGCTTGTAACCATGACCGAAGTTGTGTTCGAAGTTGTAACCTTGGTTCTTCAGGGTGTTGAAGGTCTCGTTTTCGATACGCCAACGCGCACGTCCGGCGCGCATTATCTCCATCAGGTTGTGATCTCCTACTGGCAGATCCGTAACCCAAGAGAAGCGTTGCTTTCTGCCGTCGGGATGCTTTTCCCAGTATTCAACAAAGTTGACTTCAAGGTCGAAATTCGCATCGTTGAGTGGTGCCTTGTTAAGATATCTGAATTCGTGCATTATACCTTCTTTATCGGAGAATTCAGCACGTTTCACAGATCGTGACCTGTCCACTAAATCAAACAAAAATTTATGATCTCCCGGCTTCGCGCCCAGTATGAAGCGAAGGTTCAACTCCTTGAGATGCTTGACATGCGGGCCGTTCGAGGCAAGTCCGTCTTCTACCACTATCAATTTCAAAAACGGATGCTCCCGCCGCACATCGCGCAACAGTCGTGTCGCTGCGTTGCGTTCGCAATCGTTTTTCTTCTTTCCATCTTTCTTGGTAATCGGCTCCGGTGCAAGAGGGAAAACTTCCTTTTGTTCCGGATGCACGAGAACTGCCCCCAGCATCTGGTGGTAGTACGTGATTGTTCCGTTCCTGTGATGCTTTTCACAGCAGCTTTTACAGTGCACCTTGTGAGATGAAAAATATCCCGTTCCGTCAACGGATAAAAGATAATGCCCGCCTAGACAGGTGTAACCTTCCAGACCCTTTCCACGCTGAAGCAACTGGAACATCTTCGTGAAAGCGGGACGTAAACTACGGGGGTCCACGTCGTCCAGACGCTCGCGCAACCTGCTGTCGGAAGGCGCTCTCTCTATCCCGTACAACGTCGCAAGATTATTGCGAACCGTTTCATCAAAACGTGCGTCGCGATCAAACTTTAAAAGAGATTTGTACTTCAAACCAAATACCGCAATCCCCGACATCAGGCAGTCCGAAAGAGCGACGCCTCGACTCGCCGTCAGATCCTCAATGCCGTCAAAAACCTCCCGGAGCGCCTTCAGCAATCCCGGAGCGCTGAGCGTCTTGCGCATGCCTGGCATTCTGGCCATTTTGGTACAATCCCGCCTCGCCTTCGGACCACTTTCCAGAGAAAGATGCTCCGCTCGAAGGCAAATAGCCCCGAATCACCTCGAAAAGTCTACGAAAAATTTTTTTCGGACTCCATATTTTCCACGGGTTTCGAGCCTTAGCGGGAATTGCTGGCGGCCATAGAAGATGGCCTCAAATCTCCAGAGGAGGTAGCAGACGGGATTCTCCTTGAACTGACCGTCACGGAAGACCTGCTCCAGCGACATACGCTGAAATGCCTCACATGGCTGATTCGCGAACAAAGAATCGAGATCAGGGTCGCCCTGATGAAAGACGCTCTCTTTCATCCGAAGGTCTGGCTCTTCGAGAACGAGAGCGACGTCATCGCCGCGCACGGTTCGAGCAACGTGACCCTTGCGGGCCTTCGGAAGAATATCGAACAGATTGCCGTGTCGCGATCCTGGCAGGATCCGAATCAGCGTTACATTGCCGACAAGCTCCGGTACGAATTCGGCCGGTTATGGAAAAACAAGGAAGACAACTGCATTGTCATCGCCATTCCGCAGGCCGTCAGTCAGCGCCTGCTGCGAACGTACAGTTCGGAAACTCCGCCGACTGAAGACGAACTTCGTGCTCTCTACGGCCGCGCGGCGGGCGTGACCGGGAGCACGGACCTCGCGGATCCCGTTTTTCCAGCCCAAGCAAGTTTCGCGATACCGGGCTGGCTACGGCACGAAGACGGGCCTTTCGAACATCAGGGAAAAGCAGTCGATGCGTGGCGCAACGCCGATTATCGCGGCGTCCTGGAAATGGCGACAGGCTCGGGCAAGACGATTACCGCCATGATCGGCACCCATTGCCTGTACGAAGAACGCAAGCCGCTGCTGGTCGTCATCGCCGCGCCTTACGTACCGCTGATCGAACAGTGGTGTGATGAAATCGCCCCGTTCGGACTGAAGCCGGTCAACCTCACGACGGTCAGCGGCGCTACAAAACGCACAGGCGAACTGCAAACATTGAGGCGCCGGTTGCGCCACGGCATTTCGGATGTAGAGGTCGTCGTCGTAAGCCACGATACGCTGTGCACCCAGGAGTTTTGCACTGCCATAGAGGCGTTCGACTGCGCGCGTCTGTTGATTGCGGACGAAGCCCATAACCTCGGCCGTCCGTCTTTCGTCGGCGAACCCCCAGAATTCTTCGAGCACCGGCTCGGCCTGTCGGCTACGCCGATCCGCCAGTACGACGAGGAGGGAACGGAGGCGCTGTTCCGCTTCTTTGGGCCGGTAGCCTTCCGTTTCACGCTCGAAGAGGCGATCGGCCGCTGTCTCGTCGAATACGACTACTACCTCCATCCTGTATACCTGACTGAGAGCGAGATGGGCGACTGGTACGATTTGACGGGCGAGATCAAGCGGAATTCCTGGCGAAAGGAGGGCAGGAAGCCGGACGAATACCTCGCCAAACTTTTTCTTGACCGGCGTGCGCTGCTAGAGACCGCGTCAGGCAAGGTTTCGACGCTGAAGACCTTGCTCGAGGCGGAGGACAGCCTACGGCACACGCTCATCTACACTTCCGATAAGGGACCGGAGCAGCTTGACAACGTAAACCGTTTGCTGGGCGACATGAACATCCTGTACCACCAGCTCACCGCCGAAGAGACGGCGAGACGCGGCGAGGCCAAACAGATCATCAATTCCTTCCAGGCTGGCGACATCCAGGTTCTCACCGCGAAGCGCGTGCTGGACGAAGGCGTGAACATTCCACAGATATGCACGGCCTTCATCTTGGCAAGCACGACCGTTGAGCGGCAGTGGGTGCAGCGCCGCGGACGGCTATTGCGCACATGCGGAGCCATGGGCAAGACGCACAGCGTCATTCACGATCTGCTGGCGCTGCCGCCCGACATGGAGGAAGAACGCGATCCCGATGCGCGTTCGCTCGTGCGCTCGGAGCTGCGCCGCGCACAGGAATTCGCCAAGCTGGCGAGGAACGCGGGCAGACCCGACGGGCCGCTGGCGATGATCGACAGAATGGTCGATGCCGCGTACATGTAACGGCAGGAGAGGACAGATGCCGCTGGGCGAAAAGAAGATAATTTCCATTATCTTGGAGGAAAGTGCCGGGATAGAGGAACGGTGCGAAGGCTACAGGGAAGAGATTATCGACGTGATTTCCGAAATTCTCGAATATGAGAGAAGTCATCGCGTATCGGCGACGAACATCCAGAAGAAGATAAACGACAAATGCAATGCCGCTGGGCGCTTCCTTGCGATGCGGAGAGGCCATGACGTCGAAATTGAGAAGCCGGATTCATGAAGCTGCTCCGCACAGAATTTCAGAACTTCCGGCTGCTTCGTGACCTGAAGCTCGAATTCTCCAGCGATCCCGACAGGAAGCTGACCGTTATTCGGGCCGCAAACGAGTCCGGGAAAACCACGATCTTGCACGGTCTTCAATGGGCGCTGTACGGCGACGCGGCGCTGCCCGGCAGGGGCGAGGAATTTCGTCTGCATCCCATTGACTGGGATGAGAGCGAAGGCAAGCGAGCGCTGATCGCGGCTACGGTCGAATTCGAGCTGACAACGCACCGGCGGGTCGGCGCGGAAATGCGCGAAGACCGTCGGCGTTACCGTCTCGTACGCTCGGCGTTCGAGGACGTGGATAGCGTCGGACGGCGGTCCCCCTCGACCGTGAAACTGTTCGCGCTGAACGAAACCGGCGCAAGCCCTATCGCCGCACCGGAAGCGGGTGCAGGTCTGATATTGCCAAACGGAAAATCCGCAACCTGTTGATTTTCAACAATTACTTGAGTGCGAGCTGCGACGCTTCAAGGACGAAATCGGCGATTTCGTGACAAAATGCTGTTCCAGGCGCGGATTTTGACACGATCAGGGGGCCGGAGGACGAAAAAAGGAATGCTCCTGACCGCTAAATGCGGCAGAATGTTGGCTTGACCCCACAACATCAGGAGCATTCCCATGTCAGTCTCGCAGTCTTCGAACGGTTTGTCTCTTTCCAGGCTCTCCCCGGCCGCCGCCGAGGCGGTGCGGTCTTTCGCGTCCATCGTCGAGAAAGGAGCCGCGACCGCCAAGGCATTCGGGGAATTCGCGGCCTTCCTCAAGGCGGGGTCCGAGGGGGAGGGTCCCGAGGCGTTCGCCGATTTCGAGCTTGGGTTGGGTAAGCAGGTCGCTGCGCTGTGCCGGACGGTGATTTGCAAATACATCGAGGACCGAGACGAGAGGGGAGGCCCGATTCGCAAGGACGACAAAGTCTTCTATCGGGCTGCGCGGACGCAGAAGACCGTCCACACGCTGTTCGGTCCGGTCCGGTATTTCCGGACGCGATATCGCTCGGAAGATGGGTCGTTCTCGCCGGTCGACAACGACCTGGGGCTGATTGATGGCTATCTCACGAACCCGGCCGCTTATCGCGCTCTCCTGCTCTTGGACCACTGCACGCCGCAGGAAACGGCCAAACTCTTCGAGGAGTTAGGGGGCATGAACCCGTCGTCGAGCCACCTGAAGCGTCTGTTGGAGACGACGGGCAGTCTCTGGAAGGAAAAGGGGCGGGAAGCCATGGAAAGCATCCGCGAGGCGGAAACGGTGCGAGGCGGTTTCCTGCGCCGTTTCGCTTGACGGGGTGATGGTTTCGCTTCGCCCCGACGGGGACGAGGAAGCGTGCTGGCGCGAGGCGTCTTGCGGGACGGTCAGTTTCCAGGATGCGGAAGGCAATCGCTTGAAAACGCTTAGTTTCGGGCGAATGCCGGAGGCCGGCAAGGCGACGCTGAAGGCGCAACTCGCCGAAGAGGTCGCCCACATCCGCAAGGTGCGGCCCGACCTGAAGGTGGTCGCCGTTGCCGACGCCGCGCCCGACAACTGGACGTTTCTCGACGAGCTCCAGCCCGACGAGCGGGCGGTCGATTTTTTCCATGCATGCGAACATCTCAACGAGGTCTCGGACCATGCGGTCGCAAGCAACTGGTACGAAAAGTACCGCGCCGTCCTGCGCGACGACGCCGACGGCGTCGACAAGGTCATCCGGGCAATCCGCTATCTCCGCGACAAGGCGACGACGGAAACGGCGCTCAAGGTTCTTGAGCGCGAGCTCAGGTTTTTCCGCAAGCACAGGCGCCGCATGCGCTACGCGAGCCTCAGGGCCGGCGGCTACGCAATTGGGTCGGGCGTCGTGGAGGCTGCCAACAAGGTGCTGGTCAACCAGCGCATGAAGCGGGCCGGCATGCGCTGGAGCGTCGAAGGCGGTCAGAACGTCCTCACCCTCAGAGCGTTGATAAGGTCGGGTCGCTTCGAGTCGGCATGGCGGGCAATGACTGGGGCTGCGAACGACAATCAGGCATTGAACGCCATCGCGGCCTGACGGCGGAAATCCCCGATTCCATAAATAAAAACAAGGAGTTTGGCAAAAATAGATCTGCACCCGATGGCCAGCCTGTCTCTCAAACGAGACAACTTCCATGGAGAGTGGAATTACAGATTCTCGCCAAAATAAACAATTAATCTTGGCGAGAATCCGTACTATCAGATTGCACCCCTCAGAGATTATCCGCACCGCCCGACCTTTCCGCAACATTTTGCTGCAAACGGTCGGTCTGCCACCACATCCGGCATGTTGCACTTCGAACTTGAACGGCTAAAATTCAATGAACGCGTCGCACACACCGGGAGAAGGTCAATGCAATGGCAATGAATGGAAGGCGCTTAATCACGATGGCTAAGAATTTTAGCAAGAGACATCCTTGGACGCTTCCCTTATTGAGGCCGCCTTATAGATGCGTGCGTTCGTATTGGCTCCGAAAACAAGCCCTAAATGTGCTCGTTGAACAACTGCAGTCGGCACTGCACGAATCAGGCACGGCTTTACCGCCGCCACGCCATCTACAAGAGAGAGTTGTCGGAGAGTATAAAGGAAACTTCCTAACCGGCGGCTATATCTACTTGGAAGAGATCGACGCTATCCTTAGCTCCGTTGGAAAGACAATCGACGACTTTGCACAAATCCTCGACTTCGGTTGTGGAGTGGGACGTTCCCTAAGAGCATTATCTTACCGACGCGGAGTTGATGGGAGGGGATTATATGGAACGGACATTGACTCCGAAGCTATCTCTTGGTGTCGGAACAATTACAAAGATCTAGCTACATGGGACGTGAACGATACGGAACCGCCGACTCGTTATCCTGACAACTACTTTGACTTCATCTATAGTGTCAGCGTCTTTACTCACCTTCCCGAAGAAATGCAGTTTAGATGGCTTGCAGAATTGGCACGGATAACAAAGCGAAAAGGCTACCTTATATTGTCAGTTCACGGGGCAAATCACTTTAAAAAAGATGCCCAGTTCTATGTAGGAAAAGAGGTAGAGCAAGAATATAAAAATAGGGGTTTCTATTATCGAAAAGAGGCGAATCCGACAAGCGGCTTACCAGACTTCTACAGAGTGACATGGCACCTGCCACATTATGTCAAGGAACGTTGGAGCGAATTTTTTGACATCTTGGACTATGCCGAAGATAAAATCGGTGGTAAGCTTCAAGCTGCCGTATTCTGCCAAGCACGATAGAGACTCTTACGCTGTTCGCAACGTCTTGAAATACAGATGACATGGACACCTTGAAAGAGCCGAATACGTTCTATTTGAGCCAACTGGCAGCGGAACGCCCTTCCCAAAATCGATATCGTCTAGTTCGAGAGCGAGGCCGCGCAATGGATCGTCGGGCGCATCGGAGAACCCGGAACGCCTCGGGAGTTCGATGTCTTCGAACTCGGCGACAGCACCCGCTGGCCGGATTCCAGCTGGAACGTCGGAGACGGCGGCGCAATCGCTAAGCCGTTCGACGCCCGCCTGCCGTCGATCGCGACATACCGGGATGCGTCTTGGTCGAGGTTGTCCGACCGTGCATTGAACGACTGTGGCGGACGCGCTGTCGAGGGAGGCCTGAGAATACCGCCGGGTTTTCTCGAAGCTCTTCGCCCAGCGGATCGCTGACCCCCAAGCCGCCAATGGGCGCGCAGGCAACCGACATCGCGAGCCCGAACCGCCGCCGCGCAATCATGTCAAGGTCCGCCGGAAGGATGCGAAGCCCAACACCCTTCGACGAGCTGCCGCTGCTGTCTGCAAAAGCTCCCCGGCGTGCGATACTTCGTCCGAGCCGCCGACGGCGCCTCCACCGCCCTCGCCGACCGCCGCGGCGCGAATGCGAAAGACAGTGTGTGGCGGTGCAACAGGGCAAACGTAGCCGTCGTCCGGAAACTGATCGAGAGCTTCATTTGGGATCAAAAACGAAATGACGGAACTGGTTCTCTCGTTAGTAGTGAGCATACTGATAACGCTGACAACGCTCTGGTTGAAAGGATCCTTCAACCGGATACTGCCCTCGCCGCAAAGGGCGTGGCTGGCCCTCAAAACGTTACCCCGCCGCCCTCCAAAATCCGGAGAAGGGTTCCGTCTCGTGTTGTGCTGGCTGGAAAACGATGCCGATGGAAACGCCGCCAGGGCGGTGGAACAGGCGTTCACTGGCGTCGAGGGTATCGGGTTGGTGCGCTCTTCGCGCGTCGTGGCGTCAAGGGGCGCCGCGGACGAGTGGCGGCCAAACATGCGTCAAAGCGCCCGCAGAATTCTGAATGAATGGCGTGCGGATCTGGCGGTTGCCGGCGTCGTCAAGGAATGGGAATCCGGCAAGGCGTTGAATCTTTGGTTCGTGCCTCGAGAAGGCGACGGCACCCTGGACCGGGCGGACCAGCCCTACATCTTGATCAATGCCACGCTGGGAGATGACTTTCACAAAGACCTCGAAGCTCAGCTTGTCGCGACTGCGTGGACGGCAGTGGCGCCGTTGACCAACACCGAGATACAAGGTCGGATGCTGGAGATTGGGTTGACCGATGCCGCCGGGAAGCTCGCAGTTTTGCTTCAGAAAGAAACAATCTCCGAGCCCGGCCACCGCGCAAGACTGAACTTCGCGTACGGCATCGCCCTTCATACCTTGGGAGAACGGGAGAGCGGGTCGGAGCGTCTACAACAAGCTGTCGCAGCCTATAAGGAGGCGCTCATGGAGTTCATCCGCGAACGCGGGCCGTGGGCCGTGACGCAGAACAACCTCGGTGCCGTCCTCTCGGCCTTGGGCAAACGAAAGAGCGGGACGGAGCATCTGGAGCAGGCCATCGCCGCATATAGCGCGGCGCTCAAGGAGCGCACGCGCAAACGTGTGCCGCTCGAATGGGCCATGACACAAAACAACCTCGGAACAACCCTTCAGGAATTGGGCAAACGAGAGAGTGGGACGGAGCGTCTGGAACAGGCCGTTGCTGCATACAACGCGGCGCTCGAGGAGCGCACGCGCGAACGTGTGCCGCTCGAATGGGCCATGACGCAGAACAACCTCGGAACGGCCCTTCACACCTTGGGAGAACGGGAGAGCGGAACGGAACGTTTGGAGCAGGCCGTTGCCGCATACAACGCGGCGCTCGAGGAGCGTACGCGCGAACGCGTGCCGTTTGACTGGGCCGTAACGCGGAACAACCTCGCCATCGCCTTTGCAAGCCTGGGTGAACGCGACAGCGGAACGGAACGGCTGGACCGAGCCATCGCCATATACAACGAGGCGCTTGAAGTGTTTACCCGCGAGCGCGAACCGCTCCAATGGGCCGTGACGCAGAACAACCTTGGCATCGCCCTACAGACCCTGGGTGAACGCATGGGCGGAACGATTCACTTGGAGCGGGCCGTTGCCGCATACAGCGAAGCACTTGAGGTGCGTACCCGCGAGCGCGAACCGCTCCAATGGGCCGTGACGCGGGACAACCTTGGCAAAGCGCTCCGGATCTTGGGCGAACGCGAAAGCGGGACGGAACGCCTGGAGCAGGCTGTCGACATCTGCAAGGAGGTGCTGGAGATTTTTACATGCAAGCGTACGCCGTTCCAATGGGCCGAGACGCAGAACAACCTCGGAACGGCCCTCCGGGTCTTGGGCGAACGCGAAGGGGGAATAGAACGACTGGAACAAGCCGTCGTCGCCTACGACGCAGCACTCGAGGTATTCGCGCCTGGAAAGGCCGAGCGCGCCCGAGAAATAACGTTAGCCAACCGGTCCCGGACCCTTGATCTCTTGCGGCGGCGGCGGGCCGAGGCGGGCGGGGTTCTGAAATGAGGCTCTCCGGCTGTAGACAGACCAGACGTGCACTATCCTCGACATCGGCACGCCGCAGCTTTCGGAAGAGATGCAGGTCATGATCTCCCGATGGATCTTCGACAACAACGAACGCGGCGAAATTCCGATGCTCGACCAGACGGAAATCGAACGCCTCCGCAATCTCCCCCGCCTGCGGATGGAACAGCGGACGGCTGCCGCTGCGCTTTTCCTGGCCGCCACGGAGTGCTGGGGCGAGGACGATCTCGACTGGCTGCTGCGGGAAGCGAACGCCATGGATCTCTTGAGAGAAGTTTGTCGGGGAGCGGATGTGAGCAGTCACGATAATCGGCAGTTTCAGGTGCAAAATAATCGAGGAGGCCACGCCTGGAAGGAAGCGTTTCCGTTTGGTCTTGCCATGCTTGAAGCGCCGCGTTTCGAATTTCATCACGTTACCAGCCCGCTTCGGCGTCAAGCTCCCGAAGCTTGTCTGCGAGATGGGACGGGATGTTCATTGCGAGGAGTTTGGCGACAAGTTCCTTGCCCCTGTACCAAATGTAACCAGGGGAGCCAGACTGCCGCAAATGCAACAATAACTTGGCCACCGCATCCGGGTAACGCTTCCACAAATCGGATTGATCGATTTCGTAGACGATCTCGCTTTGTTTCAGTTCGACAGGCGGCATCTCGATCGCCAGATTGACCGCCTTCGGAAACACGGAAGCCAGACCAGGCAACCATTCGAGCATGCAACTGATTTCGCCGTCGTCCAGTCCCTTCGGCTTGCCGTCCAGGCGGCCTCTCCAGTATTCGCCCAACCACCGGTCCCACCATTCTTCCTGCCGGGCCTCGTTCATGTTGCGGAGCTCAAGGCCGACGCGCGTAGCGAAATCGCTTCGTGCGCCCTCGTCGGCGTGGTCGAAAAACTTGGGAATCCAATTTTTCGACGGGTCGTCCGAGAAATACGCCAACTGAATGACGTAGCCTCGGATGAAATTACTTTGCCAGGCGGAAAACCCGCTCTCGACGCGTTCAACTGCTCCCAGAAATGCAGCAATTCCCGCTAAGGCTCGAAACCCTTGAAAAATATGGGGCCGGAAAAAAGTCTTTCGTGGACTTTTCGAGGTGATTCGGGGCTATTTGCCTTCGAGCGGAGCATTTTTCTCTGGAAAGTGGTCCGAAGGCGAGGCGGGATTGTAACCAAAATGGCCAGAATGCCAGGCATGCGCAAGACGCTCAGCGCTCCGGGATTGCTGAAGGAAGTGCGAGCTTGTTTCGACCGTATCGAAGATCCGATCGCGAGCAGGGGGCTGAACCAGACGGACTGTCTGATGTCGGGTCTAGCGGTGTTCGGTATGAAGTATGCGTCGCTTCTGCAATTCGACGAGGCCGCGCACGCCGACGAAGTGGTTCGGCACAACCTCGCGACCTTATACGGCGTCAAGCGCGTGCCGTCGGACACTGCGATGCGCGAACGGCTTGACGAAGTCTGTCCGCGGCAATTGCGGCGTTGTTTCACGAAGATGTTCCAGGTTTTGCAACGAGGCAAGGGATTGGAAGAATACACTTGTCTGAACGGGCATTACGCTCTTTCGATCGATGGAACGGGATACTTCTCGTCGGACAAGGTGCACTGTAAAAATTGCTGCGAGAAACACCACCGCGACGGTACGATTACCTACTACCACCAGATGTTGGGAGCCGTTCTGGTGCATCCGGAACAAAAGGAGGTTTTTCCGTTTGCACCGGAACCGATCCTGAAGGAAGACGGCGCAAAAAAGAACGATTGCGAACGCAACGCAGCGAAACGGCTTCTGAAAGATGTGCGTCGCGAACACCCGCACCTGAAGCTGGTTGTGTTGGAAGATGGGCTGGCCTCGAACGGACCGCATGCCAATCTTCTCAAGGAGTTAGACATGCGTTTCATACTGGGGGCGAAGCCCGGCGACCACAAGTTCCTGTTCGAGTGGGTCAACAACGCGCCGTCCGTGGAGCGCCGGGAGTTCACGGACGGTGACAACATACGGCACGAATTCCGGTATCTTAACGGAGTGCCTCTGAACGATACGCACTTCGACCTCAAAGTGAACTTTCTCGAATACTGGGAGAAGCTCCCAAACGGCAAGAAACAACGTTTCTCCTGGGTCACGGATCTGCCAATTGACGAAGGGAACCTGATGGAGTTGATGCGCACCGGGCGGGCGCGCTGGAAGATCGAGAACGAAACTTTCAACACCCTGAAGAACCAAGGCTACTGCTTTGAGCACAACTTCGGTCACGGTAACAAGAATCTGTCGACGGTCTTTGCGTTCCTGATGATGCTGGCGTTCCTGATTGACCAGATTCAACAGCGATGTTGCAAACTGTTCCAACAGGCGCAAACGAAGGCCAAGCGGCCCATTTACTTCTGGGAAAAGGCGCGGGGATTGTTTCTCGAATACTTCTTGAAGGACTGGGAAACACTCTACCGAATGATCGCGTTTGGATACCGGAAAGCAGAGGGAATTCCCTACGACACCTCCTGACCTGGCACCGTGACCGAATGTGCTAAAGCAAGTTTTTCAGGGGAAACAGGATGGTCAAGGCTAAGTCGGCACCAAGCCGAAGCGGGGAAGGTGCGTCGCGGCGGCTGGTCCCTCGGTAACGACGCTATCTCGACGCGCCTTTCGCAAAGGGCGGCCACCTTAGCGGGAATTTCTGCCAGAAATGCTTCTTCGGTCAGTTCCGCCAGCCGGGGCGTGAAACGCAACCGGGCGAGAAAGCCGTCCCAAACCGCGTCCCTGTCTTTTGGACGCAGATCAGCGATAAACAGCGGAAGCAACCGTTCTTTTGTCCAGTCTTCGTCGACCGTCAAAAGAAAAGCCAGCTGGCTCGCCAGCACCGCTTTTCCAAACGTCCCGGCATCCGACCGATCTTCCACGATCTCCGACAACGCCTTTTCGTAAACGCCACCAAGAGCGGCCGGTACGGAATCCTGGCGTTTCCTCCAGCGGGATAGCGCCTGCAGCCAGAATTCGGCAATCAATCCGGGAGTGCGATTGATGGCGTCCGTCAGCCAATCCCTGTGAATTCTGACGGCCGGATTGCCCCTGTCGAAGTCTCGCCATAGAGCGCCGACGATCCCCTTCGCCACGTTCAGCGACGTATCCGATATGCGGTCGTCCCTTGCCAAATCCCGCAAAAACCGGGCGATCGCGACCGCGTGCCCCTGCCGCAATTCCGGCTGTCGTAGATGCGCGAGAATCTTCCGGCATTTTCCGTCGTCGGGTTTCGCATCCCTCCAAGCGTCCAGGAGAGCTTCCCACAGAGCGGGGTTCCAGTTTTCGCTTCTCGCCAACGCATCCGCCAGATCGAGGCCCCAGTCCGTATTCTGCCTGACCGCCTGCTCGACGCTTTCGGCGACCCGACCCTGGCTCGCTCCCGCCGCCGGGTAGATGGAGGACAGTTCGTCGATCGATTCGGCGGCCGGGCTCGCCAGCAATTTCGCGGCGGTCGGGTCGGGTTTCGAACCGCTTCCAGTTTCTCGCCGGCCGGAGAGTTCCGGATACTGTTTCAGCAACTGCCCCAGCGCTTCGCTAGCCAGATCGCAGTCCGCCGCCGCTTCGACAAGAAAGCGAAACCACCAATGACGATAGTCGGCGGCGCGTCGTTCCGCTTCCTCGGGGTCTCCCGGAAAACGGAAATCGCGCACTGCCTCAATGACCGCCCGCCTTCGATCTCGGTCGGCTTCGGGATATGCCAGCTTCACCAATCGCGAAATCTCGCGCCCGGTCGCCTCGTCTTGAAGATCCAGATGAGCCAGGAGCCAATCGATCTTTTCGTTCGGGTCGGAAACCGTGCATTCCGACAGGGCATGCACGGCCAGCCTCCGCAGGACGGGCGCTTCCGATCCGACGAGCCGCTCGCGCCATCGCAGCGCCGCCGCCGGCCGCTTGTCTTCAAGCCACTCCAGGCAATCGCGCGCGGCATCGATTACGACGTCGACGTTCTCGGGATATTCGTCGTCTTCGTGGGGTTCGATCGCATGACGGTTCATCGACGCCGTGCTCCAAGACCTGTCTGCATGCCGCCAGGCGACCAGCAGCCGGTGTTGCGACATCAGGTGTTCGACGGCGACGGCGAGCAAACTTTCCGGCGCTTGCTCAATATTGGGTTTCAGCGACTTTTTCCAAAATTTGCTGATCACGTAGTGATCGACCGAAGACCCAGCTTCGACCAAGGACAACATCTTCCCGTTGTCGCCATCGAACCGGGTACTCAGAACCGCGAGCTGTGGAGCCGCTATGGCGGCGAAAATTTCGATGAGGCAGTCGGTCAATCCGGTTTCCGCGCAACGCTCTCCCAGCCGTACCCAGACACGCCTCTCGGATTTCTCCGGAGCTTTGGCGAGAAGCAGCGTTACCCAGCGGGCGAGCGCCTCGGGATCGAGAGTTCTTGCCTCATGTCCTATGGTCCTTCCCAATTCGAACCAGAAATTCGGATGCATCCGTCGACGGGCGACAAGAGCGAGGACGCGGTCCGGGTGTTCGTGAACGAAACGGTTTGCAAGCCAGCGGGCGATGATGCCCTCGCGTTCTCCCCAATCGCTGTCGCCGAAGAGAAAAGCCAGATGGTTTCGGCTGTCGAGCCACTCGATCCAGTCGGGAGATTTTGCGGCCTGTACGAAAAATCCGGCCTTCGCCCGGTCGGACAGCGCATCGTCGAGGATATCCGTGTCCTCGGCGCCGAGATCGTGCGGTCCCTTTTGGGCAAGCTCAGATATCTCTCGCCGCCAGTCCAGAAGGCCACGCTGGACATGGTGCGCCAGCCCCTGCATGCCCTCGTAGAGCCCGCGATAGCCATCGTCCGGCGGACCCGGCGGGTAGGCCACCGGTTCGATTCCGAGGCGACGCCAGCGCGCCGTATCCTTGCATCCGGCTGCCGTATCCTTGCGTCCGGGCACCGTATCCTTGCGTCTGGACACAAGCGCAAAACGTTTGTCGCCGGTGCCCAGCAGGGCCTTCGCGAGATAATTCATGATCGTGTCGTCATGGCTGTATCCGACGAAGAGAACCGTGAACTCGGCGAACATCTCGACGAGAAACCGCCGTGCCCATCCTTTGGTGAGATAGGCGCGTCCGAAATCTTCGTCCGTAAGCACGATGCTCCCGGGTCGGTCTACCGATCCATGGATGTGGACAATTCCGTCAAATTCCCGCCCGGGCGGCAGGGTCGGTGCCGTATAGATCGTCGGCGGTTGCTTGAAGATAGCCTCGGCAGCACGCTCGAACAGTAGATCGAAATTGGTGGTGACGACCCGCACCGATCCAGGATCTGGATAAAGCCGAAGTAAATCGCGATGCAGATCGGTGGGCACTAGGCTGCTGCCGTTCTCTTTCAGGATCCGAACGACAAGGTCGTGGACCTTATCGCCGTCTTGCCGAAGCCGTCCCAGGAAGCGGTCTTCCGTCTCGCCTTCCTCCGGCTTCTTGCCGGTCTCTCGCGCCACTTGCGCCGCCAGTTTCTTGAAGTTCGGAAGCCAGGCCGGTTCCCCCATCGAAACCCCCGCCCCGGCAAAGATGACCAGCCGGCCGTCGCGGAGCGCCTTCATCAGCCCAGGAGGAAAATCGATGCCCGAAATCTTCATGCGATGCTCTTCCGTCAAGCGTTGCCGGAACCTGCCGTGCGGATTCCGTTATGGGTTCCGGCGTTCGCCCGGAAATGAAAGAGACGAGCTCACGATTCGCCGGCGAATGCCGTCAGGAAACCAATCCGCGCAGAGAGGGTTGCGAATTGTACCGGGTTTGCGCTCGTTCCTTCGGCGAGTTTGAAAAAAGCGACCTGCGGATAGCGGCCGCTCGCGCCGGCCCGCACGAAGCCGTCGGCGAAATTCTCGCGCTCGCGGCGTCGCCGCAGACGCGCCGTTGGCATGGCGACCTCCGTTTGCAGCTCTTCCTCACCCCGATGTCCTGCCGATTCGCTTCGCGCATCGGCGGCCACGCCGCAGGCTCCGAATTCGCTGCCGTCCGCCATCCTTCCGAAACCGTTTCCGCAACGCCGCAACCCTTGCCTAAAGCCGCACCGGCCTACTGCCCTCGAACGCCCATGTTTCGATTGGCGGAACGCCGTCCGGAAGATGGCGGTTGGCGATTTCGAGCACGATGCGATAGCGCCGCTGGACTTCGCCGCTTCGTCGATCAGCCCCGAAGCAGACGGCGGCCCTCAGACCGCCCTCGACGCGGGATGCTTCGCACGACGTAAGGTTCAGTTTTTTTCTCGTTTCGATCATCTTGTTCAATTCTTCGTACGCGCTGTCCAAGGCGCAATGCCATTCCCAGACGTAACGAAGTAGTTGGAACGGCGCATAGTAGGAAGAACCGTTGCTTCTCTCGGCGTCCTTCAGTTCGACGAGCACCAGACGACCATTCGGATCGACCGCCAGCTGGTCGATTTCGCCGCTTCGCTCGGAGTTCCACTCCCGAATTTCCCACCTGCGCGCGTCGCTTTCGGTTCGGTCGGAAAGCTCTTCTTCCGCGTTTCGAAGCCTGGCTTGGGCTTTCGGGGTCAAAACGAGGCCGGATTCGAGCAGGACCTCCCGATCGAAGGGGATCCATGGATCAACCACGCGCGACCATCGAAACTGCAGTTCGCCCTCGCCCTGCACCCACTGGTCGCCAACAGCGACCCCGTCGAGGTATGCATGCAAAGCCTTCGTGAATTCACGCGAATCGCCCGGACTCCATGAGTTGAACAAGCTGCCTGCGCACGGCTGCCGCTTGTATGAACAGTCGGCGTCGACGTGGATCCGTCGAACCGTGTTCCTCCAGCGGACCTCGATAAGTCGAGTGCCGCCGCAATAGACGTGCAGTTTATCGTCACGGCGCAGATGAACGTCCAGACCAACGCCGAGCATTTGCCGCCCGTCCAAGGCGGGAAGACATGCAAACTCGTTTTCAAGGAGTTTCCGAAACCCCTCCGACGGGGCGCGACGGTAACGGGAATCGCTCATGATGCGTTCGTCCTCAGGCAACGAGCTGTCGCGACAAATTTGCCGGATCGTTCCGGCCGGTGCCGGAAAGCCGGAAAACGCCGACGATCAGGATTGCGCCGCCGCGCATGCGCGATTCGGCCCAACCTCGACCCTCGACGAAGTCGCCATGCAGCGGTGACTATCTCAGGTTCCGGTCATTTGCCATTCGGCATGCACGGTACAGACCGAAAGCCGGATTTGCTTGACCGTGATCTTCGCGTCGGACCGGTCGAGCGACACGCGCGCTGCAGCCGGCGACCCTCCATAGGCGCAATCGATGGTAGGCCCGTCGGCGTTGAAGGCCGCTACGGGGGCGTCTTGCAGCGACCGAAAAATCGCAGTCGGGATCTCCAGCAGTTGGTACCGAACGGGGATTTCCTGTCCCTTGCGGAAGGCTCGCAGCATCATTATTGCGTCCACGGCCTCGGCGTAGGCCCGGAACAGTTCGAGGGTGCGGTCGCGACGTTCTCGGGCGGTGCGCATGTCCTGCACCCACGCGGCGTCGGTGAGCTTGGAAATATGCGCCGTCGACCGGGAAATATTCTTCGCGGCCGTAGACTTCAGCGACAGCTTCTGTTCGGGCAGATCTCCGCGTCGCAGGGTGAGGTCGAGAAATCTCTGCGTTTCCGAAGCCGGCTCTCCGACGTCCCATTCGACGGCTTCGCAGGCGTTCCTGAACACGGCTTCGAAACCCTTTTGCGCGAGCGGCTCGGATGTCGTGCCGTGGTGTACGGACAGCGCCAGCCCGAAATACTCGACCCACTCCGGGACGGCCGTGAGCCACGTCTCCGAATCGCTCAACCGAACCGCAGGCGGGGACGAGAGGGAGTCCACCATTCTCGCGACGAAACGGATCGCCGTGGGAGACAGCGATTCCAGACGCTCCTTCAGTTCGGCGAGCGTCATGGCTCGCGGAGCCTGCGTTCGATCAACCTCACGTATTTTTCTTTCAGTTCAACGCCGACCCACCGCCGATCCATGCTCTGGGCCGCAAGCAGCGTCGTGCCGGAACCGGCATACGGATCCAGAACGAAGTCGCCGGCCCGACTCGTCATGCGGAGGCAACGACGAGCCAACGCCATCGGCATGACCGCTGGGTGGTCTTCGCCGCTGGGCCGCTGTCGCGGTTCCGTGGGAATTTCCCAGATCGTCCGCAAGCGCCGGCCGTTGGGCCCCCGCACGGCCTCTTCGTCGTAATAGTAGTTCTGGTTCTTCGACAGGAGGAACACGGTCTCGTGGGCCTTCGTCGGGCGGTCTCGAACGGACTCCGGATGCGCGTTCGGCTTGCACCAAACCACTTCGGAACGCAGCCACCAGCCGTCTTCCTGCAGAGCCAGCGCCAGACGCCAGGGAACGCCGATCAAATCCTTCGGCTTCAACCCTTCCGGCGTCGGCGGACGCACGGCCATGGCCCGCGCCCGATTCTTCCGGTCGGGGGCCCGGTACGTCCGGTTCCCGGACGTGTACGAGTCTCCGACGTTCAGCCAGACGGTGCCGTCCGCCGCGAGAACCCTCCGAACCTTCGCGAAGGTGTCGACGATACCGGAAACGTACTCCTCGAGAGAATCGTCCCTGCCGATCTGCCGGTCCACTTCGTAGTCCCGCAGAGACCAGTAAGGGGGCGACGTGACCACGGTCTGGACGCTCTCCTCGGGAACGAGATCCAGCGCGTCCGCCGCGTGCCCGTGAACGAGAAGAGACTGCGAAAGAGAGTCCACCGGACCGTCGTCCTCCCCGATCGAACGGAACGCGTTCGTGCGGGCAGGCGCGGGCGCGTAGTCATCGCGGGACGGTTCGTTCCTCGGGTCCCACTCGAAACTTTCGTGAAGTCGGACGGACACCGCCAGGATCCCTTCCCCGTTGCTTTAGCGCGCTCGATGCCGGGACCGCCCGAGTATCGATCGACTCCGAACCGCTTCATCATCGCTACCTGCCGATTCGGATCAAGCACTTGGTGCACTGATTTCCACACAAAGCTTGCGTGCGGCCTCCGCTTTTCTCCGGGAGCCGCGGCGGAGTTCCTGTTCTTGATCCGTTGCGCCTCGTCGAGGACGACGAGTACGACCCCGGCCCCGACCTCACGTTGCCGCGCACCGCTATCCGCGCTTTCCGTTTCTCCCGCACGTCCACTCGTTACCCCCGGCCGGGCCGAAAGCGCGGCGGTCAGCGCCGCCGCCCGTCGCCATGCCGTAGGGTGTCCGCCCGTTGCATCCTGGAGGCAGGGATCCGCTCCGGCCGACAGAAGCGCCTCGACGGCTTCGACCTTGCCTTCGCTCCCGCCCGCCTTGATGGCGATGTGCAACGGCGCGTTGCCGTCGCTGTCGCGAACGTTCGGTTTGCCGCCCGCGCGAAGCAGCGCATCGAGTATCCGAGGTCCGCCGCCTCTCGCTGGCCGATGAACCGCTGTTCGGCCCGCATCGTCCGGAACGTTCGGGTTCACGCCCGAAGCAAGCAGCCGACGGTTGAATCCGGTCAGGGCAGCCCGGCAAACTCCGCTTCCCCGTCGCGGTTAATTTTGCTTTGTTCATCGAGAATATCCAGCAGTTTCTGGCACCAGCGCCGCACCTGAGGCTTCCCGCATTTCTGCAGCAGCGCCTCGATCGGCACCTTGTAGCGCTCGTAGTGCTCGTAGTGCTCCGCCCCAGACCCCACGCAAGAAAACGACAACAGGTTCCCGGCAACTGCATGGAGCACCTCCTCCCGGTCGCCGAACTCGTCGATCAGTCTGTCCGTGACCGGGTGGATTTCGGGGGCGTCGACCTCGCGGGAGACAAGAACCGGCAGAACCTCCGCCGCGAAAGCCGGCGCTTCGTCAGGGTGAGCGCGGCACCATGCGAACAGCGAATCCTCAGGAAGACTCAGTATCGCGGCACGGCCTTCGTTACGGGAGGAAATTTCCCCGAAGGCTAGCGTGTAACGCCATGACCCTCCCGAGAGGATCGCCTTGCCGATGAGCGGCCAGGCGATTTCCGGAAAACCGGACAACAGCGCGGGAAGCACGGGGCTGACGACCCGATCAGTCCCCAATTCCACAGCCTTGACGAAGGCGGCAGCCAGACCCAGCGCCGCGGCGCACGCATCGCGATCCTGCCTGCCTTTTTCCAGCAACCATTGGATGAGGTTTTCGAAATGGTGCGCGGTCATCACCCTTTGAAGGGACTGAACGTGGTCGGCAAGACAATCGACAACCTTCAAGAGCTGCGGCCTAAGGTTCTCCAATCGGTCCAGTTCGCCGTGGACATACATCCCCAGCAATTCCACTGCGACTATGAATCCCTTGGCACCGTGGAGGGCAAGCGCATCGAACAAAGGCGCGACTTCCGGTTCCGGGAGCTTGGCGAGAACCCCGCCGGCCATCCACGGAGTTAAATCCAGGGGACCTATCACCTCCGCCTCGAGGGCAGCCATGACCAAAGCGATATCGGAGGGCGCAATGCCAATCCGCCAGCAAATCGGGGAAAGCGCCGCCGCAAGGTCCGGCGTCCGCGCAGCCTTTCGCTTGAATTCTTCGGCCGCGTCCGGGTGTTCCGCAGCAAGCTCCGCAACATAGCCCGACAGCAGATCGAAATTACGCTCCTGTTCCGGCGCCGCCGCAACGGCCTGCGCGATTCGTTCCAACCAATCCAGCGGCGAAGCGACAGACGACGCCAGCGCATGGCCAAATACCGCGGCCATGCGCTGCTCGCCCCGGCTAAGCTGCGGCAGCATCTGCGCGAGAACTTCGGGCTTCGCACTTAACTCAATGGCCAGCGTACGCACGGCTTCGGTCTGGCGCCTGATGCGCTCATCGGTGCCTAACCGTTCACCGACGGGATAGTCCCAAGGCATCTCGGTAACGAGGTAGGATACGCGCGTCGGGAGATCATTGGGCCGCAAACCGGAAATCAGCCTCTGGACGCAATCAACCAGGTCGTTCTCCTCGTCTGTTGCATCGTATTCGAGAAAATGACCAAGTCCTTCCAGCGCTTCGGCCCACACAGCCCCTGTCCCTCCCGCCGACCTGACAGCCTTTTCCACCGCATCGATGAAGCCGTCGGCGACAAGGGAGCGCAGGTGTCGACCAAGCTCCGTGCGCGCCGCAATTCCGGTTTCGTCCTGTTTCCCGGCGAATTCGGCGAGGCGTTCCACGCAACCCTCGACATACCGCCGCCATTCGGCGTCCGTCGCCGGTCTCCAGGGTCGCATCGCCGGCCGCGCCCCGTGAGTCTCGGCGCCTCGTATGCGAAAAGCGTGCCTCGACTCCAAACCCGCGCTCAGGGCTTCAACAATGACTGCCCGCCGGTCCTTGTTGTCGGTTTGACTGACCTCATCCAGAAGATCGAGCCGACGGTCTCCAACAGCTTCCGTGGCGCCGACGGGCACATTGAACAGCGCCGCGAACTTGTCCCTGGCTCCCGTTTCCACGCCGTTTTCCGAAACGGCAAGGCGCAGCAAAAGAGGGCCGGCGCATTCGAAGCCATCCTCCCGGAAAGCGATTTTTTCCAGCGCCCAAACCAGATGCTTGCGCGTCAGGTCGTCAAGTTTCGATTCACAGTTTTCCAGATAGCGCTCGACTTGATCCGCGACGGCCAACGCGTCGATCTGAGCGAGAAAGAAAAACACCCGTGCAGCGGTCGCCGCAGAACCTGGATCGTCGAATGGACCTCCCTCTCGGCAGACATGCCGCGCCACCTCTCGGGAGATGTCGGTCGTGTTGAGAAGCGCTAGTTGTCCGGCTGCCGCGATTGCCAAACGGCTGTCGCCTGTCAGAACGCTTTCCCGTTGATCCCGGCTCCACGACTGCCACCGGCGTTCCGCGAGCTTCAGGGCGACAGGTCTGGGTTCGAGGGTGACCAGTCTCCCTCGCCGCCGCGCTACCTTGCGGATCGCCAGATCAACGATCGATTTGCGCAGATCGTCGGGCGAGAGATTGCCCAGGCCCGCTACCTTCTGAAGTTGGTCGGAGTTCTCCAAGTTGATCGACGGAAATGCGGCAAGCAGTTCGGCCGTCTTCAGAAGTGCTTCTCGATTTCGCGGTCTGCGGCCCAGCACGAACGTCTCGACGATATCGTCTTCCGTGCTGTGCGCGAGGGGCGTCGAGGCCATCCACCCCTGCACGAGGCCGATGGCGAACCCGGGAAACCCGTTCGAGAACGCAGTCAAGCGATACCGGTCCTCGGACGGCAGCCCCGGCCAAAGCTGGTCGATGATTCCCTCGACGACCGCCGTTGGGGCCTCGGAGATCAGGCATGTGTCCGCCTTGAGCGTCCCGGACGGAATTTCGTCGTCAATCGTTATCAGCGAGAGACGGCTGCCGCTTCGCGAAACGAAGCCGGCAAGGATCCGGTGATGTTCCGGGGAACAGCGTTCGACGACGAGAACGGCGCGCGTTCCCATCTCGGCCAGAGCTTGCACCGCGTTATTGACCGCAACGTCCTCGCCGTCGTCGGCATGAAGCACGATGTCGGCGAGCGAGCGCTCCTCCTGGTCTCCGTGATTGAGGGCCTCGAGAACCAGGCGGGATTTGCCGATGCCAGACAGCCCGACCACGCGCAGGATTCCATTGGGCTCTTTCGCCTGCTCAAGCAGCCGGGTGCGCAAAGGAGCAAGCCGTTCGTCCTCGACATAGGGCACCGCCTCGTGTTCGGCGCACCCTGCCCAGTGCAGCCATGAACGGAAGGGACCGACAGCGCCAGGCTGGGTCCGTTCCTTCACCCAAATCGCGACAGCGGGATGCGCGTTCGCCCAATCGGCGATCTGGCTGGCATCGCGGAAGCGAACCTGATCGTCGTCGAGGCTCATGCGCGCGTCGCGGAGGGATCCGAGCATGGCCGCCTCCCGCTTTTCGATCTCTTTCTGCGTATAGGCATGAGCGCACAGCAGGACATAGTCGCCGCCGGCCTGCAAGACCGAACGCACCATCTCCTTGACCTCTTTGGAAGAAGTCAGGACTTCGCGCCCGGCCTCGGCAGGCGTGATCTTTCCCGCCTTCAGTTGAAACTGAACGAACCGGGAGGGAAGGAAGGCGGTTCTCTCCGGGCCGTGGGTCCAGCGGATGCGCCCGTCCTCGCCTCCGTCAGACGCATGGATATTGTCAGCGACATGAATGCCGTCGGCGGGAAGACCGAACGCCGCCGCCTCCGCATGCAGCAATCGCCGCAGAAGCGGCGGAAACTCCCGTTCGCGCAAGGCTTCGATATGCTTGCTGTCCACTTCGAACGGGCCAACGAGGCTAACCGGCATCGGACGCGATCTTCCCCCGCCCAGCGTGTTGATCGCCGAGGGATCTTTCTCCAGCAACCGCAGCAAGTTGATCACCGCAGCGGCGGGCTTCACCGTTCCGTTCTCGTATTTCGAAAAGGCGCGCGGACCTCCGCCCAGCAACTCGCCCGCTTCCACCTGCGTCAAGCCAAGCCGTTTCCGCAGGGCGCGTATCTCCTCGGGACCCAACTCGACCTTCTCCTTGCCATCGTCAGCCATACTTCACCTCATTGGCCAGTGAAATTTAATACACCAATATGGTTTATATTTTGAAAAGTCAATGGTGCCGATTCGGCAGCGTCGGCAGAACGGCAAGGCAAGATGCCGGCTCTCTGGCCTTCGGCGGCATCTCGGCGTTTCCGTACGAAAGCGCTCCAGGGAAAGCGGGCGGCGAGAGGTCGCGGCGCGCCTACGGCGCCGACACTTGATCGCGTTGGAGGCAGCGCCGGCGCTTCCGGTCGACGCCCGCCGCCCGCCCGGCGGCACCGAAAACCCCCGCCGCCGATTGGATCGACTTTGCTGCAACCTTCGGGAAGCGCCGCCGCGGACGGGAACCGGCGTTCGTGACTTGCCCGCAAGACCGCCGCGCGAGAAGTTCGAGCGAAACCCGAACCCGTTCTCGCGAGCCTATGGGCAGAAACAACGCTTTTTTCGAGCGGCCGCCGTCACGGCCGAACCGGAGGTCAGCCGGACGAAACCGCCAGCTGTCCCCGAAAAACCTCGCGTCCGTGCCATGCGACGAACGCTGGCCTCGGAGCCAATTCGACGCTTGCCGGAGAGCGAAGCAGCCCGTCCTGCAGCTGAAGAAACAGCCTCCCTGTCTCGTTACGGGTGTCGACGACATCCGATACGATGACGGCGAAACGTCCGGGCTCCTGCATGGAACGGAGCCCGAGAGCGCCGCGGTCCAGCGCCTCGTGGTGAAGGGCGCACAGCGCGAGCCCGTTCGGAACGATATCCGGACCGTTTTGGGAGTGCCATTTGATGTGCGCGGCGTCGAGCCCGATAACCTCGTCGTTCATCCGGAGGTCGTAGCCGCACACGGCGCAACGAGACTCGTAAGCCAGCAATACCTCTTTCCGGAACGCGCGGCTCCGTTCCGTTGTCCGGACCCAGCGCGCTGCGGGATCCGCCGGAATGTTCACGGACGCCAGAATGCGCTCGTGCAGAGACCGGGGGAAATGTCTGTCGAGAAGAAGCTGCGCGGCCCGCCGGACGAGATCCGGATCGCGCCTGAGCAGTCGAAAGATGTCCTCCGGGAAGCCGCCTTGCGCAGCGTGCCGGATCAACCCGCTCCGGTTGAGCGTGCCCCAGGAATTGACGGACAGCCTGCCATCGTCGGGAATGTCCCACAAGTCATCCGTGCGCAACCAACCGAACGGAGCCTCCGGCCGCAGCCTTTTCCGGGGCGGCCCGTACAAAACGAGAAGACGCTTGAGCGGATTTTCGAGAACGGCGTAGAATTCGAGGCGTTCGTGTCCGGCCAGTACTCTCCCGAGCGCAAGCAACAACAACAGCGGCTTGTGAGGGGCGCGCATGCCCTTCTGGTTCATGACCCCGAGCCGTTCGATACGATCAAGGAATCGCGCCTCGTCACGCATGGTTCTCAGAACCGCATGCCGTTGGACGGCTTCCGCCGAACGGGCGGTCGCGGCCATGCAAGGCCGTCGCATGCCCTGTTGGGCGAAGGCGCGTCCGCGAATCCGACGCGGTCGACGCGCCACCGACTCGGTTCCTTGCCGTTGGCGGTCGGTCAGGCCTCGGAAGCATCGCTGCCATGACCGCGTTTCCGGCGAACTTTCTTTTGAACCAATGATGTAGCAGGCATGGCAACGGCATCCTCTCTCTCGGTCCAAACGGGGCCCCTTCCTTGGCCCGCGACGCATGCCGGTTTCATTCCGGCCGGCGCGTCTCCTCGCGGCGACGGAAAGCGCCGGCAGCAGGCGATCCCGCGCCCGCGCGCTCTGCATCGCGGCGGCCGCGCCATCGGGCTTCAGTCCCGTCCGTCACCGCGCCAATCGCCAAATTCTGGGAGGATCTCGCGTTGCGCCGCGCCCATCAAGCGCTCGATTCGTTCGCGATCCGGCGCGACCGGCAACCTTGGTTGCGCCACGCCGACGCTTCATCTTCCGCCAGCGCCGCCGCCGGCCGCGGCGGGCATCGGCGAAGAGTCGCCCCGAGGGCGCAGCGCGTCATGCGACGCCGGCGCCGCCTGACGACCAGTCACGCCGCCCCTCCCCGTAGCGACTTCCGCAGCGCGGCGTTATCGAGTCCGCCGATCCTCCGCATTTCCTCGCTCTGCCCATCCGCTTCTACTGTCCGTCTCGATCGTACCACGGCGCGAATCCGTTTACGGCGAACCCGATGTCCCGAGCGCGCCGTTGGCCAGCGCCGCGATCGACTCTCTGGCGCCAGAGATACCATGAACGAGTCTCGGATGCAGCGATCGACGACTTCCGGACTGCGCTCCTTGCCAACCGGTCCGCTGCGGGAACCCCAAGAGAAGCAGCGCATTTGGAAACGGGCCGCCGCCCGCGAGGGCCAACGGTTTCAATACGGAAGTTGGCGATCTGCAAAACGCGGCGCGGCAAGGCGGAACCCCGCAACCCCTTGTCCAGCGGAGAAACGCAGGGTCTCGGCGCTCCGCCGCATGGGCCTGCTCCCGTGGTCAGGCGGACACCCGCCTGGGCATCAGGGTCCGGCGACGGACGGAGCCGGAGAAGCCGCAGCCCGGTCCTTTCCGGCGACCGCCACGGAAATCAGGTCGCCGGGTCCGCCCACGGTCCGGCCGGCGGCCAGATACGAAATCCCGCGATGCAGGTGCAACCGGAACTGCCTCGCGACGGTCTCGGGGTCGGTCGGAAGTTCGTCCCGGCACAGGCGCTCCTTCAGCAGCGCAAGGTAGAGATCGGCGTGCCGGCCGCCGAACACCCGCCAGCTCATCTCGACGTTGCTGTCCAGCGGTATCTCCGCCGCCGGCGGAATTCCTTCCTCGGCGAGCGACAGGCAGAAGCCCCACCGGCAGAGCACGTTCCAGTGCTCGATCCCCGTCACCCGCTTCAACTTGATCAGCTGGTCCTTCGCCCGCTGCGATACCCTCACCGTCTCGACCGCCATCACGCCGCCTCCGCCCCGTCGAAGTACCCCTCCTCGATCCGAGTGCTGCCGCTGGCGTCGTCGTAATCGAGTATGACGGCGCGCGCCATGATGTTGTCGTTCGGATGAGCTGGGCGCGCCAAGAGACCCTAACCGATTACGGGGGCGCCCGTGGAACTAGACCCTACGGCAAGCATGCAGGCAAGAACATCGGATTGTCGATCGTTCGTGAAGGCCGCGAACTGGACCTCGATCGGTCTTGGAGCAACGACGACTCGATCGACCGCTGGTGGGGCGTAGAGGTCGAGTTTCCCTCGACACTGGACGAAGTGTTCGGCGTCACCAACACCAAGCAGAACGCGACGATTCTTTCCCAGATGTCTAAGTTCGAGTGGAAGTCCGAAGCCGATCCTGGCGAATCGATGTCCGAATTTTGTCGTCGCATCCAAGATGAAGGCGACCCCCGCGTTCTTCTGCTGCCTATCGCCGATCACATCCGTGAACAGATCAAGGTAGTACGCAAGCGGCTACAAGCCCAATCAAGCATTCACAGGAAAATTAAGAATAAAGAGAGGCACGACGGGCCCGATGTCGCGGATCAGGCAACGACAAAATTCCGAGAGCGCGCGGCACAAGGGCATGCGATTGAGTCCGATAGTACGGAATTCACCGAAGAGGACAGCGAGAAGTTTAAGCAAGATTTGATGGACGACAAACAGTACCCCGAGAACGTCGCTGAGAAAATCGCAAATGCGACACTTATACGCCGTCGCAAGGTCGCATTCCTCACCAAGGCGATGGAGGGCTACGCTTTCTTCAATACTGAACAACAGCAAGGGGGGGTGACCGCCGTCGTCTTCAACACCGAGCACCCGTTTTATGAACAACTTATGGAGTCGCTCGAACCCAAAATCGGCGACGAATCGGACGCCGACCTAATCGACCGGATTCACAGGGCCGCCGACACGTTGGAATTGTTGTTCGCTGCTTGGGCTCGCTATGAATTGGAAGAGGTAGGACAGAAAGAGCGGTTGTTTGGTATGCGGCAGGAATGGGGAAAGATGGCGCGCTTTTTCCTGACCGAGCAGGAAGACGATTGACATGACCGTCGTGTTTCCAGGAGACGCGCTTCTTGAGCTTATGGAGAACGCGACTAGCCGGGTCGTCATCGCGGCGCCCTACATAAAATCAGCGACCGTCCGCCGCTTGCTTGGGGCTCTTCCCGACACGGTTTCCGATTGCGCCTGCATCACGCGTTGGCTTCCCGAAGACATTGCTTCGGGTGTTTGCGATCTCGAAATTTTCGAAGATGTCACACGGGTACGGGGTGGCCGACTCCTGGTTCACCCCCACTTGCACGCCAAATATTATTCGAACAATCAAAGAACTCTTGTAGGTTCTGCTAATCTCACATCGCGTGGACTCGGCTGGAGCACACCGTCGAACGTGGAGCTTCTTGTTGCACTGCCGGCGGAATATCCCGGACTGATGGACTGGGAGACCGCGCTATTGGGGTCCGCCATCCAGGCCACTGAACAACTGCGTGAACAAGTCAGAAAACGGGCAGAACAATTCAAACAAACTCGACCAGGACGCCGTCCTCCCGAAGTCGAAGACAAAGCGGGAGATGAAGAAACCACGCTCTGGGTACCTCAATGCCCTGTTCCGGATCGTCTTTGGGAAGTATATTGCGGTCGCGGCGCCGATACTATGGTTAGCAGTGCGTTCGAGGCAGCCCAGGACGATCTCGCCGCGCTGTCACCGCCGCAGGGGTTAACCGAAGATTTGTTCACAGCATATGTGGCAGGAATACTACGGCAGATGCCGTTTTTCGCCGAAATAGACAAACTGGCTTCAACTGGATTGACAGACACGAAGGCGCAGGAATTCCTATCTAATCATCTAGACGATCATACTAGAGGAATGAACGAATATGTTCGGGTTTGGGACATCGCTAAGCGATGGATTGTTTATTTTCTCCAAGAGTCTTACATGCTGGAAACTGGCCAAGAGGTTTTAGTTAAGGGAAGAGAAATTTTTCGACTATAACTCTTTTTCATGCACATGATGATATGTAGGTGAAATCGAAGGCAAAGAGCGCTTGCCGCCACCCGAGATCGTGCGTCCGATCTCAAGGCGCGGCGCCGCGTAGCGGACAAGCGCTTTCTCAAGCTCGACCGGGGTTCGAGACGACGCGGACAAGTGCCTCTTAAAAAATTTTCACTGTCAGGTGTGTTCGAAGAAGAGGAGATAATCACCTCCTTTGTCCTTTATCCGGCAATTATGACTTGGTCATGTGAGAGAATAACTGGGAAAATGGAAGCGTTGCGCAACGACTTCGCAAAGAGCCTTATCGAAAATATCATCGTTTTCCAGCAACGCTATGAGCTCCGCTGCCGCTTTATCCTGCTTAGATCCGTATAAGGCCAGTGCCCCTCTCATGACAGCCTGACGCGAAGATTCGTGCTTGATCGGCCCGTTGAATGAGACCTGATTTCCGCCAAGCACATTCTTGATTTGACGAAGGCTAAAATCACTCTTATTCATTTGGTTCAAATGTCCGTTTGGAGATCCCGGAATAAGTCCCTTCTTATCCGTAAAATTATTCGTAAGTATGATTGCCATCAGGCGACTGCCGATCTCTATATAATTGCGTGGATAGTCGTCTGGACAGCGACCGATTTTGCAATATGAAGATTTGTGACGAATAAAATCTATTTCTTGACAAACATCGAGAGAAATATCGCCCTCGATCATGAATTCAGATGTGTACGCGGCATTCCAGAACGGGTGCAAATCTGATATTGCCAAATTGAAAAATCTATAAGGTGTTGATTTTTAAGGATTAACAAAGTTTGCGCGATAGCGCTTCAAGGCCAAAATCAGCGATTTCGTGACAAATCGCCGTTCCGGGCGCGGATTTTGTCACGATGGCGGGGGGGGGGGGGGGGGGCGCGAAAAAAGGAATGCTCCAAGCCGCAAGATGCGGTAAAATGTTGGCATCAAACCACAACATCAGGAGCATTCCCATGCCAGCATTACAGCCTTCGGCCGGTTTGTCCATCGATTTCTCGAAGCTCCCCGCGGCGACTGCCGAGGCATTCCAGTCAGCCGCAGCCTTCGAGTGGGTGGAACGACAAGATCAGGGTTCCGAGGCGTTCGCCGGTTTCGAAACCGAGTTGTTCCAGCATACCTACGCGATCTGCCGGGCGGCCGTAGGCGATTACATTGAAGCGCGGGACGTGGAGGAAGGCCCGGTTCGCCGGGAGGGTCAGGTTTTCTACCGGGCTGCACCGACGCAAAAGACCATCCACACATTGTTCGGTCCTGTCACGTTCTCCCGCTCGCGGTATCGCGTGCATTCGGGAAGTTCGTCCATCTCGCCGGTCGATGAAAGCCTGGGGCTGGTCGACGGTTATCTCACGGTTCCAGCCGCTTACCGCGCTCTCCTGATCATGGACCACTGTACGCCGAGAGACGCGGTCAAACTCTTCGAAAAACTGGGGGGCATGAACCCGTCGACGAGCCATCTGCAACGTCTTTTGGTTACGGCGGGCGATCTCTGGAAGGAGAAAGGCGAGGCGGCCATGGACGAAATCCGGAAGGCGAAACCGGTGCCGACGGAGGCGGTTTCTTTCGCTGTCTCGCTCGATGGGGTTGCGCTTCGCCCCAACGGGCGCGAAGAAGCATGCTGGCGCGAAGCGTCTTGCGGGACGGTCAGTTTCCATGACGCGGACGGCAATCGCTTGGAAACATTGTATTTTTATGCCGGAAGCCGGCAAGGTAACGCTGAAAGCGCAGATCGCGGAAGAGGTCGCCCACATCCGGAAAGTGAGACCCGATCTTCAACTCGTCGCTGTCGCCGACGCCGCAGCCGACAACTGGACGTTTCTTGAGAGGCTTCAGCCCGACGAGCGGGCGATCGATTTCTTCCATGCATGCGAACATCTCAGCGACGTCGCCGACCATGCAGTCGCAACCGATTGGTACGACAAGTACCGTGCCATCCTGCGCGACGATGCCAACGGTATCGACAAGGTCATTCGGGCGATCCGCCATCTTCGCGACAAGGCGACGACTGCGACGGCACTCAAGGATCTCGAACGCGAACTCAGGTTTTTCCAGAAGCACAGGCGCCGCATGCGTTACGCGGCCCTGAATGCCATGGGTTACACGATCGGGTCGGGTGTTGTCGAAGCCGCCAACAAGGTGCTGGTCAACCAGCGCATGAAACGGGCCGGCATGCGTTGGAGCATCGAAGGCGGTCAGAACGTCCTCACCTTCAGGGCATTGATAAAGTCAGACCGATTCGATTCGGCATGGCAAGCAATGGTCGGAGCAAGCATCGCGAACGACGATCAGGAGGCCATCGCAGCCTGACAATGGAAAACTTGACTTTGGCAATATGAGATTCACACCCGCGACGCCTCCCGAAAATTCGCTTGTCGCCTTCCGGCGGCATCACCGAAATTTTTCACATGGACCACGTTTGATCAGGCTCTGTTTGAAATTCCATGAAATACAAGACACTGCAGCATGGTGATTTTTTGAATACAGGATCGCACCCGACGGTACCGATCTACGTTCGAAGCGGGGTCGCCTCGGAGGCTAGCGAGCGAGTTGGAATGTTTTTTTCATGGCGCGTTACCGTGGGCCGAGCGAGGCTCGTCGAGCAACCGGCATATGTCGTCAAGCAACCGTCGGCATATGTTGCACCTCGGTAACTCCCAGATAGAAAATGGTCGCCGTAAGCACCACACCTACGTTCCAGACCAACCAGGCGAGTACCTTGTTTCTGAGCCGGATGAAAGCCTCTCTGACGTAGGCGGCCTGCACCATAGCTCTGAACTTTTCGATGTCTGTCATTCCTTCCTCGCTATTTCTTATCCGAAGGCTGTAAGTCTTCCTTCGTCACGTCCTTGGCGAAATCACGAATGATCCCGAGCACTCCCTGCTCCGAAGTTTCCTTGACCTCACCGGTCGCCAATCTGACCTTGTTCACGAAACAAATAGACGACCAATACAAGGTTGCTTCGTTTTCCCTGAAAAGTCGCCAAATAGGCTTCTCCGTCACGGGAACACCGGCCTTGACGTCCGCCACGTAGTTAGCCACTAGCGATTTATCCACCTTGTTCCAAGCGTCTAGCACCGCGCATTTCACCTGATAAGCCCTGAGGTCTTGGTTCGAGATCATTGTGAACTTACCGGTGTACCTGTAGTCTCCGGTCGATCGACGGTGCTTGTACTCCACACCGACACCGGTATCCTTTCCAATGAGCTTAGCGGGGAAACCCTTCTGATTGACCGTAATCCACTTCCGCTTCATCGAAGACTTCGAGTTCAACTTGATGTTGTACCCCAAATTGACGATAACGGATCCACCGCTGTTCTCCATGACCTCGAAATCGCTCGCTTGCGCCGAAGTCATCATTCCTACCGTCACTAGGACGGCGATACCCAATTTCTTCACTTGTCTCTCCTTGTTTTGTAGACTGTACAGTACGCTATTCTTGGTTCTCCGCATTACGGTCGTTGACCTCCTCGGGCTTGGGCCAGATCATGTCGACCACCATCTCGAACACCTTCTTCCTCGAAGGATGCAGCTCGTCCCAAGTGTACGGCTTGTAGGCCGTGTCCCCCGACCGGTCAATCATCCTCTTCTTCGCCATATCCGCAGGCGTGTTGCCGACTAGTATAGAATTTCCAAAATAATCCACCTACACTTCTGGTATGCTATCCATCTTGTAGGTCCATTTGAACACAACAGGTTGTTGGTTGATCTGGTATCGCTGGATGCGTTCTACCAGTTCTTCCTTCGAGGCCACGCGGATTCCGCGAAGCAGGGTGCGAGAGACCTTGCTGAAGAACGACTCCACCAAGTTCAGCCCGTGCTTCGGCGTGAACACGAACTCAAGCCGGTTGGGCAAGGTCGCCAGAAAGGCCCTCGTTTCCTTGGAAGTGTGCGCAGAATGGTTGTCGAGAACCAGCCGGAGTTTGGTCGCGGGAGGGTAGCTAGCGTCGAGTTGCCGGAAGCGGCGTTGGTTGAGGCGACGATGCTGAGGGCGTGGAGGACGGAATTCCCCGAGATCGTGGTCGCTGTCCCGCCCGGGGCGATGATCGTGATGTTGACGCTGCCTTGCCCGATGAAGCGGACATTGCTATGCGCCTGGTCGGCGCAGGTGAGCGTGCTGTGGGACGATATTGCAGTTGTCGTTCCCCCGCAGCCCTGCGCCAGCGCCGCGCCCGGCGCGAGGAGGAAGAGCAGAAAAGCCGCCGCGCCGCGGAGCGCGATGAAGCCTCGCTTCAGATTATGGGGGGGCAATGGCATTTACTGCGGCGAGCGCTCGCCGGGGTGGTCAATAGTTCCATAATGGGTTGATTTGACAATGAATCAGGTGATTTCCGACGTTCTCGAAAATAGCTCTTGCATCTCATTTCCGATTCGGGCAGTCTCGGCGGGTCGTCAACGCGCCGGAGCGGACCGATGGACCCGAAGATCAAGAAGCTCAAGTCGACCACGTTTTTCGGCAAGCGGCTGACGCGCCGGCGGATTGCCGACGTTCAGGAAGCGGTTGCAGGATCTCCGGAGCTCAGCCGCCGCAAGCTGGGGCACAGGGTTTGCGAGCTTCTGGGTTGGGTCACGCCCAAGGGGAACAACCGGGGCGTGCCTGCGTCTGCTGGAGCATCTCGAAGAGCACGGCATTCTGTCGCTCCCTCCGATCAATGAGTCGAAGCGGCGCGGTCCGCAAAAGCCGGTCGTTCGGACCGATCGGGGAGAACCGCAGCCGTCCATCGAGGAGGACCTGAGCGCTCTCGAGCCGCTCGCCCTCCGGGTTGTCACGGAAGAAGTGGACGAATGGAACGAATTGGTCGACAGGTATCATTACCTGGGATTCAAACAACCCCGAGGTCCTCGTCTGCGTTATTTCATAGTCGACCGGCAGGGACGCAAGCTCGGCTGCCTGTTGTTTTCAGGCGCGTCGAAGGCGCTGGCTTGCCGCGACGATTGGGTTGGCTGGCAGGAGGCTTCGCGAAAGAGGCATCTGCATCTGGTGGTCCAGAACAGCCGGTTTCTGATTCTGCCGTGGGTGAAGGTAAACAATCTGGCGTCGAAGGCGCTCGCGCTGGCGTGTCGGCAACTCGCCGACGACTGGAAGAAGCGTCACGGCTACAAACCGGTAGCGATCGAGACTTATGTCGACACGAGCAGGTTCGATGCGATCTGTTACCGGGCGGCGAACTGGACATATCTCGGCCAGACGAAGCCGCGCAAGGCCGGCAAGCAAACCAAGCCCCGGAAAGGAGTTTTCGTTTATCCTTTGGCCGGAAACTGCCAGGCGATCCTGCGTGACGGGCCGCGGACCGTTCACAAGTCCCGTAGGTCACGGATTGCCTGCAAGCCTCAACAGATACCGACGTTTTCTCCGGACGATCCCTTTGTCCAGCTGTGGAAGAACATCGTCGCGGCGGTGGTCGACGTTGCGAACGAGCATGACCGGACATGGCAAAAGCGCGCGCGCGTTCTGAACACGTTGTTGGTGGTGCTCTTCGTCTTTCGCCTGGTATTCTCGAAGGGGCGGCAGGGTTACGGAACCACGCTGGTCGATCTTTGGGGGCAGTGCCGAACGTTGGGAATAACCTTGCCGCAACCGGCGCCGGTATCGCCGGCCGCCATGTCCAATGCCCGTGCGAAGGTGAACGAAAGCGTTTTCAAGGATATCCACGAGGAAATTCTCCGACAGATCGACCGGGACGACGACAGGTTGTGGAAAGGACATCGGATCTTCGCGGTGGACGGGTCGAAGATCAATCTCCCGCGCACTCTGACGAAAAACGGTTATCGTATTCCGTCCGACAACGCATGGCACCCGCAGGGTCTGCTAAGTTGCCTGTACCGTCTGAGATCGAAAATTCCGATCGATTTCGACCTTTTCTCTCATGACGACGAGCGGAAGGCGGCGCTTACCCATCTGGGAGCATTGTCGGGTAACGATGTCGTGGTCCGCGGTTATTATGCTTGGGAGGTGTTGCATCGCCATGTGACGCGCGGGATTCATCCGGTATTCAGAATCAAGGAAAAGGCCAATAACGTATTCGACGCCTTTATCGCCAGCGACGAGACCGATGCGGTAGTCGCCGTAAGCCCAACTGCGAAAGTCCGGAAAAAATTACGGATCCAGCAAATCGACCATGGCATACGTTTGGTTAAATACGCAGTTAACGGAACGTCTTACGTTCTCGGAACCACGTTGTTCGACAAAGACAGGTATCCTGTCGAAGATTTGTCCGACCTGTACCATGGGCGCTGGAGCATTGAGGAACTTTACAAGATATCCAAGCAGCTGATGACCATCGAAGAATTCCACGGCCGGCAGGAGCGCGGCGTCAAACAGGAACTCTTTGCCCATTTCGTCCTGATAACCCTGACAAGATCGTTCTCGAACCGCAGCGAAGACTGGATCGACAACCATCGCTCGGACCGCGGAAAGCCGGCGATGCAGACCAATTTCAAGAACGGCTTGACGACAGTCGCAAGAAACATCGAAGCGTTGATTCTCCAGCAGGCGAACATGATCAGACAGACTATTACGGAAATCGTTAACGACCTCACCATATGTCGACAAAGGTTGCGCCCGAACAGATCTTACGATCGGAGATCGAGAAAGCCGATCGGAAAATGGAAGGCGCCCAAAACGGCGAAAGCGGCAGGTTAGCCGGAAAGGCAAAACTCGGCGGAAAAAAACCGCATTCTTAAGTTAATGGCGATTTTCGCTAAGTAAATGCCATTGATGGGGGGGGGGGGGGGGGATCTCAGTCATGCGCGCGTTCATTTTTCTGCCCTCGTCGCCATCCTCGTTACACGAGCCTTCCTGTCGAAAGTACGATCAACGCAGGCGGGAATCAACGCGCTCCATTCTCGAGTGCCTGGCGTTGAAGTCCCGGTCGTTTACGGAGCGATGTGGTTTCGGCAACGGCGCGGGTTTCCGCGGGCAGTTCGCCTGGAGTATGGTCGCGTGCATGGGGCAGTCGTAAGCGTTCGGTCGTGGGGTGGCGACGTTGAGGCCTGCCTCCAGGCAGGGGCTTCAACCAGACGTCCTTGACCGGGAGGGCGCGTTCGTTTCGGGTACTGCCGCGGCCTACGCCGCCCCTCTGGTTGGCACCCGGCAACAGGTTTCTCGCGAAGTCCCGGAGAGTAAGCGTTCGGTTGCGAAGCGGGCTGTCGAGCCAGGCGAATCGCCCAGGCCTGGACACTCTTCTTTTGTTCTTGTATACGGCTGCCATGGCGGTCGAATCTGCACGCACGCTTTCCGGGACCGAGCTGTCGGGCGACGGCCAAGCTCTGGCTGCGGCATGCCGAGCGAATGCGGCTCTCTGCCAGGCGCTGGAAAGCGCACTCGATAAAGCGGAGAAGTTTCGCCGCGACGCCGAGAGGTGGCAGGGAGCTTTCCACCGGGCGATGGCGCTGATTAGAATCCTGAAAAAGAGACGCGAGGCGCCGCCCCGAGAGACGGCAGAGAACGAGAGTCTGAAGTCCCGCAGCCGCAGGTTTGCCCGGGAGTTGTTCGGGCGCCGCAGCGAGCGGCAGCCTACGGCAACCGGTCGACGCCGGGGGCGCAGTCAGGGAACGCCGTCGCACGGCCGCACGCCGCACCCCGAGCTGCCCGTTCGCGAGGAGGAGTCGCTTCCGGACGAGCGCACGTGTCCGGACTGCGGCAAGGCCTGGGTCTCGAACGGTTGGAAGGACACGGATCTCATCGAGACCAGGACCGTCACCTATGTCCGGAGGATTCGACGGAAGCGGCTGCGCCCGACCTGTACCTGCCGACCGGAAAAGGAGGCCGTCGGCCCGGCTCCGGCGCGGCTGTTTCCGAACACTCGGTACGGAGTTTCCGTCTGGGCGTACGTCCTGGCGGAGAGGTACGGCCTGCACCGTCCGTTGCGCTCGGTCTGCCGCGCGCTGGGTCAGCACGGGCTTGCCATTGCGCCCGGCACGTTGGCGGACGCTCAGCGGGGATTCCTGCGACTGTTCGAGCCGCTCGACGATGAGATCTCCCGGCGCCTGTCGGAGGCGCCGGTCGTTCACGGCGACGAAACAGGGTGGTGGATACGGGAGTTGGGCGAAGAAGACGGCGGCAACGCTCGCGCCTGGGCATGGATCGCCCGGTCGGCGGACGCGGTTCGCATCGTTATTCTGCCGTCGCGCAGCGCGGAAGCCGCCCTTGAACTGTTCAGGGGGCTCGGCTCGCCCGAACAGGCGGCTCACCTGGTCTGCGACCGCTACTCCGCCTACCGGAAGCTGGCGCGCGTCATGGAAGGGTGCATCGTCCTTTCATATTGTTGGGTCCATGCCAGACGGGACTTCATCAACCTTGAGACCGGCTACCCGAACCTCGCGAAGTTCGCCCAAAAATGGCTTCGTCACATTGCGGCATTGTACCGACTCAACGCCAGGCGTCTGGCGTGTCCGGGCAACGCCGCCGCCCAGCGGCGGCTCGCGAGATTCGCCGGAGCGTTCTTCGCGGCGGCGAAAAAGGCACGGGACGCGCTTCCGGAGAGCGCGGCGCAACGCGGCCCTCTGGACTCCCTGCTACGCCACCGCGACGGCCTGACAGTGTTCGTCGACAACGCAGACGTTCCCATGGACAACAACCCCGCCGAACGCGGCCTGCGCGGCCTCGCGATCGGCCGGAAGCTCTCGTTCGGGTCGCATAGCGTGGACGGAGCGCAGTTGGCGGGCATGCTCTATTCCATCTTCGGCACGCTCGAGATGGCCGGCGTCTCGCCGTACCGCTGGCTACTCGGTTATCTCGATGCCTGCGCCCGGCATCGCGGTCCGCCGCCCGAAGGCCCTGCTGCCTGGCTGCCGTGGGGCGCAGGCGAGGAGCGTCTCCGCTCCTGGCGTCCCGCTCTCCCCCAAGGACCGTGAGCGGCAGCCCCCGCCGCTACTGCGGGCGCGACTTCTCCGAGGACGAGGTCGACATGATCCGCGGCCTGATCGCGAGGGGCGGCCTCCACCGCCGGGCGCTGTCGCGGGAGGTCTGCCGCCGCCTCGACTGGCGCAAGCCCGACGGCGGCCTAAAGGATATGAGCGCGCGCGTCGCCATGTTGCGCATGCATCGCGACGGCGTGATCGTCTTGCCGCCGCCAAGGCGCGCGCCGGTCGTCCGCCGTCCGCTCGTGCCCGGTCCCGCGACCGACAGGCCCCCGTTCCCGACCCCCGAGCGTCTCGCCGATATCCAACCCGTCGCCGTTGAGCCCGTCCGGAACGCGGGCGAAGGCCGCCTCTGGAACGAGTTCGTCGCTCGCTACCACTATCTCGGCTATTCGACGCTGCCCGGCGCGCAGATGCGATACTTCGTTCGGGCCGCCGGAGGCGAACCCCTCGCCGTCCTCGGCTTCGGCGCCGCGGCCTGGAAGATCGCGCCGCGGGACAAGCTTGTCGGGTGGGATCCCGAGACCCGCCGCCGCAACCTGCCTCTCGTGGTCAACAATGCAAGGTTCCTGATCTTGCCGTGGGTCCGGATCAAAAACCTCGCGTCCTGCATCCTTGCCATGGTTGAATGTCGCCTGCCCGACGATTGGGAAGGCCGCTACGCGTTGCGCCCGGCCCTGATGGAGACCTTCTGCGAGAGCACGCGCTTCGAAGGAACCTGCTACCGGGCCGCCAACTGGACCAAGGTCGGCAAAACGCAGGGCCGCGGCAAGCTCGATACCCGGAAAGAACGCGCTCTCCCGGTCAAGGACATCTGGCTGAAACCCCTGCGCCGGGACTGGAGGCGGCTCCTCAATGAATAGGCCATCACCCCACGACCGAACGCTTACGGGCAGTCAGAAGGTTTTTCTCGTTCTTGCGCTCGTTTTGGCGGCGTCGGCCGGTTCGGCGACAGTTCAAACGGATGACGCGGAATTAACGAACTGGCCTCGCCGCGCCGCCGAACAGGGACACGCCGGGGCTCAGCGCAGGCTTGGGAGCATGTACTTCCTCGGCGTGGGCGTTCCCCAGAACTACTTTCGAGCGCATGTATGGATGAACTTGGCCGCCTCCCGGCTGGCCGGCGAGGAACGCGAGAAGGCTGTCGAGTTGCGCGATGGCATCGCGGGGCTTCTGTCGAAATCGGAACTCGGGCGCGCAACGCATGGCGGAAGAATGGCAGGTAAAAGCCGACAACAAGTAACGGTCGCTGCGGCACGGACAGAGGTCCGCACGGAACGCAAGGGTTCGCCGGTTTCGCGAAACTCCGCAGACGCCGCGGCCGCAGCGCGCGCGTCCCGGCGACCGGTTGCAAACCTTTTTTCTGTCGCCGGAAGAGCGTAGTAGTTTCCCTCGTCCCGTTCGCGCCGCGGGGCCGGAAAGAAGGAGCCGATGGCGAGAGACATCTACCAGGAGGTCACCGACACGATCCTGGCGCAGCTCGAAAAAGGCGTGCGCCCGTGGCAACGCCCGTGGGAGACCGGCGTGGAGGCCGAGAAGCCAGCTCCGACCCTGCCCCTCCGCCACAACGGCGAACCCTACCGCGGCACCAACGTCGTTCTCCTCTGGTCCGCCGCCTCCGAGCGCGGCTACGACAAGCCCACCTGGATGACCTACCGTCAGGCGCAGGAACTCGGCGGCAATGTCCGCAAGGGCGAAAAAGGCGTCCTCGTCACCTTCGCCAAGACCTGGACGAAGAAGGAGGTCGATCCCGAGACCGGAATCGAGGAGGAGAAGGAAGTTCCGGTCATGAAGGGCTACACCGTCTTCAACGTCGCCCAGATCGACAGCCTGCCGCAACAGTACTACGAGCGGAAGTCGGAAGAGATGAGCCCGGCGGCGCGGATCGAGGGGGCGGAGGCGTGGCTCCAGGCGACCGGCGTGGAGTTGCGGCACGGCGGCGACAAGGCGTACTACAGCCCGGCTGGCGATTACGTGCAGTTGCCGTCCTTCGCGGCGTTCCGGGAGCCGCTCGGCTACTACGCGACGGCGATGCACGAGATCACCCACTGGACGCGGCATCCGGACCGGCTGGACCGGAATTTCGGGCAGAAGCGCTTCGGCGACAACGGCTACGCGATGGAGGAGCTGACGGCCGAACTGGGTTCCGCCTTCGTCGGCGCCGAGACGGGGGTCGCGCCGGAGGTGCGCGAGGACCACGCGGCCTACATCGGCGCCTGGATGGCGGTGATGAAGGACGACAAGAAAGCCTTCTTCACGGCGGCGTCGCACGCCGCGAAGGCGGCCGAGTTCCTGAGCGGGCTGACCGAGGGCTACCGGCGGACGGAGACCCTGGAGGAAACCCGGGAAGAGACGGTCGCAGTGGGGACGACGCCGTCGGTGACCGCGGAGCCGGCGGTGCAGGGGGAGCTGTTCCGGGGCGTCCCGGCGCGCGCTTTGGCGGGACCGGACGACCTCGTCCGCGGCGACCTTATCCGGTGGACCGAAGAGGTCCGCGCCGGGCCGTGGCCCTCGGTCGCCGGCCGGCGCGCGGTCGAGGCCGTGGTCGAGGATTTCGTGGTCGAGGCCGGCGGCGCGGGGGAGGACGCGGTCAGTCTCCTCGTCCGGAATTCCGAAGGGACCGCCGCGCTCGAAGCCGGCGACCGCATCTGCAGGACCGGCGACGACCTGTTCCGGGCGGGCTGCGAGCGGAGCGCCGGAAAGGAAGGAACGGAGCGGCAGGGCGCCCTTGAGGAAAAGGACGCCGAGCGGGCGGCGCAGCGGGCGCACGCCCGAAGCTACGGCGTGTCGGCGTAGGCGCGGGAGAGGCGGAAATGAAGCTCGACATCGGGACGAAGGTGCAGATCTTCGAGGGCGGCGAGTGGGACGATCACGGCGAGGTGGTCGAAATCCGCGGACATGACGCCGTCGTCCGGTGGCACGCCAGCGGGATGACGGCGGTGTCGTCCTGCGCGGAGTTGGCGGACCTCGTGGTTGCCGAGTGGAGCTGGGCTCCGCAGCACCTGCCGGAGAATCCTGCGTAGGGCCGGGCGTCCTCGCAAAGCGTGGTCGCCTCATCCGGCGGTTTCGGCCGGGCGATGGGGTTCTCGGGATTCGGCGGTGTCGCTTGCATGTCAGAACCGCCTGGCGTCAAGGAACGCCCTCAGCCCGTGCCGACGAGTAAGGGTGCGACATGTCAACGGCCTGCCGCGGCGGTACTACGACCGGAGAAGAGATGATCCCGGCGACGCGGGGGGCTGAGGCGGGCTCCAGGAGACCGGCGCGGAGCCGCGGCACGGCGGCGACAAGGCGTACCGCAGCCTGGCGAGAGATTACGTGCAGTTGCCGTCCTTCGCGGCGTTCCGTGAGCCGCTCGTGTACTACGCGACAGCGATGTCACAGCGATGCCACACACTGTACGCGGCCTGGACCGGAATTTCGGGCAGAAGCGCCTCGACAGCGGCTATGCGATGAGGAGCTGACGGCCGAGCCGGGTTCCGCCTTCGTCGGCGCAGAGACCGGGGAATGGTTTTCCGCCGCCGCAGGCCGTGCCGCTACTCTTCCTTTGCGGGTTCCACGATCACCCGGCCGCGGCCGCGGCGAACGAGGTAACCTCCGCGCGGAACGCTCAACTTGCCCTGCTCGATCAACTGCATGAGCGCACTGGCCATTACGGCGGCGTTGCGATCTTCGGGAACCGGTTTGCTTTGCCTTGCGATCCACTTCGCGAACGCCTCGTCGGCGATATCGGTCCCGAGGGACTTGCGCAATGCCTCAAGCTTGCGAAGGTGGCCTTTCGTGAGTTGGTTTTCGTCAAAACCCGCCATCGATCTTCTTTCCGTTGTTGAATTCCGCCCAGCGGAACAGACACAGGGAAGGGAACATAGCCGGTGGCTTCCTCGAAAACAACAACCGGATATTTTGAGCGCGCCATTGCGAGGCGGCCGTGAGGTCTCTATATCCCTGCTGAGGGAGAAAACATGCGTGCGACTGAAAATCACCGTGGAGCAGGCCCGACAGCGGTCGGGCAGGGGGGGCGTGCGCGTCGCGCACGTGTGGAAGAGGTAAGCGTCGTCATGGTCTCGTACCAGACGGGGGGGGGGTGCTGTTCGAGTCCATTGAGGCCGTGCTCGCCGCCGACCAACGAGGCGTGGACGAAGTGATTCTCGTGAACAATGGCAATCCGGATTCGGTGGCCGCTGCGCTGACATGCATGTCGGCCGTAGAACCACGGCTGAAGATCGTTTCCGGTCACGGCAACGTCGGATTCGCGCGCGGCTGCAATATCGGTGCCGCAGAGAGCAAAGGCCGTTACCTCCTGTTGCTGAACCCTGACTGTCGCCTTGCGACGGCCGCTATTCCCGCACTACTGACCGAAGCGTCGAAGCTCGGCGACGACTGGCTGCTCGGGTGCCGCCTGACCGACGCCGCCGGAAGCGAGCAACGCGCAACGCGGCGCGCTCTTCTCACGCCCCGCACCGCCCTTGTGGAAGCTTTAAGGCTGGATAGATTCGCGCCGTTCCGGCGGTGCCGTCTCAATCTTCATCGGGAACCGCTTCCCGACCGAACCACGCGCGTACCTGTCATCAGCGGAGCGTGCATGATGTTGCCGACAAGCACCTATCGATCCGTGGGCGGAATGGACGAAGGTTATTTTCTGCACGTGGACGATCTGGATTTCTGCCTGCGGTTGCATCGGGCGGAGATCCCTGTCTATTTCGCGCCGCATGTGACGGCAGTCCATCACGGAGGCACCAGCCATGCCAATCCGGTATGGGTGGAATGGTGCAAGACGCGCGGTTTTCTGCGCTATTTCCGGAGGCATTTTTTCGGCCCATGGCTCCTCCCTGTCGCCGTTGCCACGCTGATTCGGTTCGGGTTGAAGGCGGCGTCAATTTCCGTGCGCCGGCCCCAGCGGACCTGACGAATGCCCGGCAGAGCCGAATCGACCTGCGCATCGCCCCAAGCGCCTCTTGCAGGCATCCGGATGAAACGTACGAGAGGCCGCTGAAAAAGCTGCTCCTCGATTTCGGACCTTCCCCAAGGTTCTCCATCCCGAACATCCGTTCGGACTTCTCCGCAGGGACAAGCTCTGGGTCATCCCCGGCGGAGATAGCCTGCCCGTCAAGAGGGGACCCCCGGAAGAGCTGACCCAAGGCGGCTTTCCGAAGCAAATCTACGAGCTTCTCCAGAACAACCGGATGGCTCGTTCGACTTGCCGCGCAACTGGACGGACATTTCTTGCCCTCGCTGCACGACGACATCCTGGCGACGCGCTTCGGGAAAGGGGCGAGTGTCAGCAACAGACGATATGTCCGGTCCATGTACCCTCTTAGAACGCTTCCAAACCAAGGGGGTGGCTGCGGCGAACAGTGGCAGGGACTGAGGAAGTTCGAAGAGGTGTCGCACCTGTGGTGTTGAGCCATGGCGAGGCGGAGGAGGGCGTTTCGGAACGCACCTTCCGGCGTTGGCGCGACGAGGCGGAGGGCGCGGAAGGGTTGTACGATCGTCGCCCGGGCTGGATCTCGGCGCGCCGGCGCGGGGGAGGTGGTGCAGATTCTGGAGTTGTTCGACACTCGGGACTTCAACGCCAAGCACTTTCACGAGAAGCTGGTCGCCTGCCGTGGCGTCCAGCGCAGCTACAACTGGGTCCGGCTGACCTTGCAGGCCCACGGCCCACGCGGACCGCGCTGCTCACCGGCGCAAGCGCCCGCGCGTGCGCTACCCGGCATGGTGCTGCATCAGGACGGCTCGCGCCACGAGTGGGCGCCCAGTCGGCAGTGGGATCCTCACAATGGACGACGCCACCAGCGAGGTCTACTCGGCCTTCTCCGTCGCCGAGGAAGGCACCATGTCGACTTTCCAGGCGCTTCGCGAGATGGTCGGCGAGGGCGGGTCGAGCATGTGCGTCAAGCGGCGATGACGGTTCTAGCGGCCATATGGCGGTCGGCAGGTGTGGATCGAGGCACTGCGGCAGGATCGTGCGAGTCGACAGTTGCCGACCGAGGCGTGGGACAGCGGCAGTTTCAATCCGGCCGGCAATGGGGCCGCCGCGGATCGAGGCGGCGTTCCTCGAAGAAATCGGCCGTTGAGCGGCACAGCAGGACGCGGCCGACATGACTTCACAGAAGCGGGATCACCGAAACTGCGGTGGCGAAGGTCGATGGCCCGGTTCAGCGCACACGTTACCTGCGTGGTCCGCGGCGACGCCGCGGCGTTCGTTCCAGCGGTTTCCGGGTTTGTGAAACAGATCTTCGACAAATACCGCGGGAATCTCGACGGCTGGCGGATCGGCGAAGCGCCCGTGGATTGGCCGGAGAAGGCGCTCGTTGAACTGATGTCCGGCTTCGAGCGCCATGTTCTCGCCATTTCGACGCGGGATTCGAGCGGCGATCCCGACGCCACCTTGAATCGGGCCGGGTGCGTGTTCGAGCGGACGGCGGAAGCCTTTTCTCTGACCGCTCGGAACGGAGCTGTCGCTCTGCCGGCAAGCCGTCCGGACGTGCAGACCGGGTTCGGTCGGCGCGGAGCCTTACACATCCGTTGACGCGTGGCGAGCGCGTAACGGATTGGCAGGATGCACTGTCTGGCTTCAAGGGCTCCCTCGTGGTCAACTGCATGGCGGCACCGTCGACCGGCAGGACCGCGACCTCCAGCTGCTTTCGCGGTGAAGCAGGCCGCTTCCACACATGCCTGCAGATCCACTCGTGGCTGACCGCTCGACCCTCGAGGCGCAGGCGTCCCGAAATCTGCTCCAGATTCTACTGCGGGGCTAACTTTTCCTCGCCCCACCGCTCCGGGGTCATCTGCCGAAGCTGCGCTGCGTGGCGGCGCTCGGTCGCTGGCCGGTCGGCTCTTGAAGCTGCACTGGGCTCGCGTTGCGGATCGGTTCGCGGCTGATCATCGTAGGGTTGCAGCCGAGCCGCTTAGCCCGATTCCTTCAGCATGTGGCTCTGGCAACGTCTGTCGTCGGTCGAGTAATTATAGCCCCAATCCCAATCTCCATTTTTGCACTCACCGTCCGCATCGCCTGATTTTTCCACAACATTTCGAGGCAACCGGTCGATCAGACACCATATCCAGCGTCTTGCGCTTAAACTGGAAGGGGCGAAAAAAAATTTGACCTAGGGGTTGACGTAACGCTATACCTATGCGATTTTGTCATCCCAGAGGTAATGCGGAGAGCCGTTATGGCGTACATCAAACCAGCCGAAGTCATCTCGCCAAAAGCCCGTTGGAAACTGATCGATGTCCTTTTGGACAAAGGTTCGGGGCAGGGCGCCTACGCCATCGGTGAATGGGACGGGGAACGGCGGATCGCCTATCGCTGGAACGGCACCGAGGACAACGAGATCGGCAATCCACAGAGTCGAGGATTGCCAACATGGACGATACTCGATTCCGACCTTCACATGGCGATCATCCAACGTCTTCCCGAGGACAAGCAGGCGCTGGCCTGCGCGCTGCTTAAAATCACGATACCCCCGACTATCGAAATCAAGATTCAGTACCACGAGGGTTCCGGTCGCTATACACTGATGAGGCGACCGAACGGGCAGCATATGTTCGAAGACGGCAGGGGCGATCTACTTGGGAATACATGCCCGAGAAAGTTTTTAAAAGCGTTTTATGACGAGATGAAGGATCATCTCGATGCTGGCACCCGTATTCTATTGGATAACTATCCGAATCCGCAGGAATGAAATGCCTGACGTCAATCTTCGATCCGCATCCTTAACAGCACAACGATGAGAATAGTGTCTTCCGCCGAGGAAAGTATGACCGTCATGAACCGAAGTTTGACTCCTTAGAATTCCTGCTGGACCGCTTGTCCGAGGGGCCGTTTGGACAAATGACGATGCGGCACCGGTAGTCGTCGACGGTGCGGAGCGGATTTGGATGACCGGTTCCTTGTGCTCTTCTATCGCTTGCTGTTTTATCTACCTTCTTCAAAATGAAATTTTGCAACGTTGTAAAGGAATTAGGTGATGACATCGTGCTTGACTAGAAACGGAGGTGTATGTACTATGCTATCTAAAGCTCTAGAATGGAATTCGTACGCATGTCATGTGCCGAAGTGCAGTCCGAGTTATTCAGCAAAGGATTGCCATGAACTGAGACACGTCCATCATGTTGCTCATTTGCGAGAAGCGCAGCGAATTCTTGAGGATGGGCGGATTCGCGCTAGCCTCATCCACGACCAAAGCAAGCTGAATAAATTTCGATTATGTGTCTCTTGGCTCTCTGCCAATACATGGAACGACGGTTCGATATACGGAAACATTCAGTTCACTTTCAAATGGAGCGATATCGTAGATGGACGAAATGTTTATTGGGTGGAAGCGATCACAAAGTACAGCCCGCCCGCATACCGGTTTTTGCTAACGGATCGCAAACTGAATAACCCGTCAGTGCAACGCTATGATCCGGAAAAGTATAATGGTCCGTTGAAACGAAAAGGAAATTCCTGGTTCTGGAGGGTGTGAATCTCATATTGCCAAAGTCAAGTTTTCCATTGTCAGGCTGCGATGGCCTCCTGATCGTCGTTCGCGATGCTTGCTCCGACCATTGCTTGCCATGCCGAATCGAATCGGTCTGACTTTATCAATGCCCTGAAGGTGAGGACGTTCTGACCGCCTTCGATGCTCCAACGCATGCCGGCCCGTTTCATGCGCTGGTTGACCAGCACCTTGTTGGCGGCTTCGACAACACCCGACCCGATCGTGTAACCCATGGCATTCAGGGCCGCGTAACGCATGCGGCGCCTGTGCTTCTGGAAAAACCTGAGTTCGCGTTCGAGATCCTTGAGTGCCGTCGCAGTCGTCGCCTTGTCGCGAAGATGGCGGATCGCCCGAATGACCTTGTCGATACCGTTGGCATCGTCGCGCAGGATGGCACGGTACTTGTCGTACCAATCGGTTGCGACTGCATGGTCGGCGACGTCGCTGAGATGTTCGCATGCATGGAAGAAATCGATCGCCCGCTCGTCGGGCTGAAGCCTCTCAAGAAACGTCCAGTTGTCGGCTGCGGCGTCGGCGACAGCGACGAGTTGAAGATCGGGTCTCACTTTCCGGATGTGGGCGACCTCTTCCGCGATCTGCGCTTTCAGCGTTACCTTGCCGGCTTCCGGCATAAAAATACAATGTTTCCAAGCGATTGCCGTCCGCGTCATGGAAACTGACCGTCCCGCAAGACGCTTCGCGCCAGCATGCTTCTTCGCGCCCGTTGGGGCGAAGCGCAACCCCATCGAGCGAGACAGCGAAAGAAACCGCCTCCGTCGGCACCGGTTTCGCCTTCCGGATTTCGTCCATGGCCGCCTCGCCTTTCTCCTTCCAGAGATCGCCCGCCGTAACCAAAAGACGTTGCAGATGGCTCGTCGACGGGTTCATGCCCCCCAGTTTTTCGAAGAGTTTGACCGCGTCTCTCGGCGTACAGTGGTCCATGATCAGGAGAGCGCGGTAAGCGGCTGGAACCGTGAGATAACCGTCGACCAGCCCCAGGCTTTCATCGACCGGCGAGATGGACGAACTTCCCGAATGCACGCGATACCGCGAGCGGGAGAACGTGACAGGACCGAACAATGTGTGGATGGTCTTTTGCGTCGGTGCAGCCCGGTAGAAAACCTGACCCTCCCGGCGAACCGGGCCTTCCTCCACGTCCCGCGCTTCAATGTAATCGCCTACGGCCGCCCGGCAGATCGCGTAGGTATGCTGGAACAACTCGGTTTCGAAACCGGCGAACGCCTCGGAACCCTGATCTTGTCGTTCCACCCACTCGAAGGCTGCGGCTGACTGGAATGCCTCGGCAGTCGCCGCGGGGAGCTTCGAGAAATCGATGGACAAACCGGCCGAAGGCTGTAATGCTGGCATGGGAATGCTCCTGATGTTGTGGTTTGATGCCAACATTTTACCGCATCTTGCGGCTTGGAGCATTCCTTTTTTCGCGCCCCCCCCCCCCCCCGCCATCGTGACAAAATCCGCGCCCGGAACGGCGATTTGTCACGAAATCGCTGATTTTGGCCTTGAAGCGCTATCGCGCAAACTTTGTTAATCCTTAAAAATCAACACCTTATAGATTTTTCAATTTGGCAATATCAGATTTGCACCCGGCGTCGCCGACTATCAGCGAGCAAGGGCAGCATCCGTCGGACAACCAAGGCCAGCGCCACGGCCATCTTCTGGCCCTCGGCTACGAGGACGAAAACCTGCGCCCGTCGGTAGGTCGTGGGCTTGTCGTAGCCGCGCTCGGAGGCGGCGGACCAGAGGAGAACGACGTTGGTGCCGCGGTAGGGTTCGCCGTTGTGGCGGAGGGGCAGGGTCGGAGCCGGCTTCTCGGCCTCCACGCCGGTCTCCCACGGCCGCTGCCACGGGCGCACGCCTTTTTCGAGCTGGGCCAGGATCGTGTCGGTGACCTCCTGGTAGATGTCTCTCGCCATCGGCTCCTTCTTTCCGGCCCCGCGGCGCGAACGGGACGAGGGAAACTACTACGCTCTTCCGGCGACAGAAAGAAGGTTCGCAGCCGGGCGCAAGGGATCAGAGCCGCCGCCCGATATCGTCGACAATTCAGCCGCCCTCGCGTTTTCTCGGCGGGCCGTTTCCGGAACCCTACGCATGGCAAGAGCAGTCAGGGCGGCGTCGACCGCATGTCACCGCGTTCGGCCAGTTCGGTCCTGTCGGAAGTCGTGTGCGGAACGGAACGTTCGACGCCTCTCAAGCGAGTTCGAACGCCGTTCGTCGGCCTGCCCGCCGAGTCGTGGCAGTGCGAGCGGCGGAATTCTGCAGTTGCCGACCTGGCGCGTAGCGGGCGGTTGCAGCGACTCGCCCGCCCGTATGCTCGACTCGAGGCGGGCAGGCCGCAGTCTTTTGGCGCATCGGCCGTAGTTCGGGCGGCCCTGAGCAGGGAATTCGACAATGGACGAACAGAGGAAGCGGATCGCCCGCACGCTCGACTATCCCTACGAAGCGCCGAACGGGAGTTTCCTCTTCGAGAACGGCAAACCGAGCGAAGATCCCGACCGGATCGACGGAATCATCAACGCTCCCGACCGCAAGCGCATTCTCGCCATCGGTTCGAATCGTTCACCCGAGCAATTGGCTCGCAAATTCAACAAATCTGACAAGTGCGGTATCGCAGCGGTCGCCGCGACCTGCAACATCCCTGGGCGGCGCATCCGGTCGCGCGCCGGGCTCGACAGCGTGCGCATCCATGATCTCCGTCGCAGCTTCGCCTCCCGCGCGCTGGCGCTCGGCGAGGGCCTACCGATGATCGGGAAGTTGCTCGGCCATACCCAGGTTCAGACTACGGCGCGCTACGCCCATCTCGCCCGCGATACCGTCAAGGCTTCCGCCGCACGTATCGGCGACAGCATTGAGCGCGATCTGGCGGTGGAAACAGATTGAGCGGCCGCCCGACGCGGTTTCCGCCTCCGGTCCGGGGCGCCTCAGCCTGAAGCGCGCAGACGGTCGTCGTCGTCCAGCGAAGACAGACGGGCGATCTCCGCACCGTTCTTCCGCTCCGCGAGCCGCAGTTCGTAGAGCTTCTGAAGATTGAGCCAGAACTCGCCCGATGTCCCGAAGAAGCGCCCCAGGCGCAGCGCCGTGTCGCCGGTAACGGCGCGGCGACCGTTGAGGATTTCGGTGATGCGGTTCACCGGAACTTCAATCCGCCGAGCCAGCTCGGCCGCGCTCATCCCGAGTGCCTCCAGGTCCTCGCGCAGCGTTTCGCCCGGGTGGATGGGATCGCGTGTCACGACATGCCTCCTTCTCAGTGGTAGTCGACGATTTCCACATCGGTCGGACCGGGGCTTCCCTCCGGCCATTCAAAACAGACCCGCCACTGGTCGTTGATCCGGATGCTCCATTGCCCCTTGCGGCGGCCCTTCAAAGCTTCCAGTCGGTTACCGGGGCGAGACAGATCGCGAAGGCTTGTGGCTGCATCCAGCTGGTCCAGCTTGCGCGACGCAGTGCGCGCAAAGCCGGAGAAGGCCGCGACCCTGCCTCCCCGGTAGAAGGTCTCCGTTTTCTTGTCCGCGAAGCCGACGATCAACGTGCTTCCGTTCGGCTGTGGCCTCCGAAACCGAGCGTAGACGCCGCATCCGCGTTACGTCAAGCATATGTCCTCGTTCTCGTCGGGCTTCTGTCCGGTAAGGGTGGTTCTGCTACCGGGTCGGTCTTCGAGCACAGGCGCGGAACGAGAGGAGGTTCGCGTCAAACCTCTCCTGTCCAGCCCGCGACAAGGTTTTCCGGAGACGAAGAAAGGCGCGCGGAGCACGGTGACAGGACCTCCGAGGAGCGTGGTACGGCGCTTTATGTGGGTATCTGACACCGCTGGCGACGGGGGGCGCCAATGCGGCACCGAACAGGACTGGGATGGCCCGCGTTTCCGGGGGCCAGACCGCGCCGCACGCGACTGAGGCGTTTGCGCTGTGCCATTTTTTTGTCGGCCCGCCGCCCGCCGACGGGGCCGCAAGGATCGCACGGACGCTTAGTTTTTTAGAACTAAAAGCGAACATTCTGTTGTAGCGGCACCGCGCCGCGAACCCGGGGCGAGCCGGGCCGTGGCCTGAATGCAGGCGGCCAGTTGCGGGGGGGGGGGGCAGTCAGACGACCGCCGCGGTCATCCCGTGTCGCGCAGCTCGACCGGACCGACCAGCGACCGCATGCGGTCCTGACGTTCCGCCCGCAGGTGCCCGAGCGCCATCGCCATCATGACCCCCGTCACCAGGCCGAGTCGCAGACGCATTTGCTTCAGACCGTGAACGTAGTGTTTCTCCATGCGGTAAGCGTTGTCGACCCGGCTGTAGATCCGCTCCATGGCGGAACGGCGATTGTAGCCGCGCTTCCAGGAGGGACTGCCCCAAGGGACCGGCGTGAAGATCCGGCGGTCATGCTTTTCCAGGTCGACGCGGACGATGCGACCGTACTCGCCGGCCTGGCACCTGGCGGCCCGGTGGCATTCCTTGCGGCCTGCGCAAGCCGAAGGCCGCTGCCGGGCATCGGTACTTGAGGGTGCCGCACGCCCCGCGGTTCGCTTCGAAGCCGCGCCATGTGCCGCTGAACGTTGGTTGCGGGACATCTGCACAGCACCTCGCCCCTCTCGGTATGGTAGACATTGTCATCGAAGAGCGGGCGGACGATCAGCTTGTCAGGGTCGTAGTCGGGATCTTTCTTCTCTTCCCGCCACATGAGGCGCGTGTCGATCAACGGGCGGATGCGGTGCTCGTCCCACAGCTTGGCCTTGAGCGGCCCGCTGTCGAGTCCCCGATCCGCGCTGAAGTCCTTGCAGCGCCCGGCCAGCAGCGGCGTTCCCTCGAACAGCCTGTCCACCATCGCGTCCAGCTCCCTGGTTTCGGCTCTCGACGCCTGGGTGACGCTGCCGCACCCCTCCTCCAACGTTGCCGACTTCTATCGCGGGCGAACTCTTCGACGTCCCGCTGCGCCCCCACAATAGATGGGGCGGCTTCAAGGTGCTGCGCGGGCGCTGGCAGGACCACCTTGAAGCGCTGCGTCCCGTCCTGCTGGTCGACGAACTGCGCCTGCTTGCCGCCACGGAGTTCGACTCCCGATCCATCCTCAGCGTCGTGCTGGCTGGCGATGCGCGCCTTACCGACAAGCTGCAACGCAACGACCTGCAGCCCTTGGAGTCCCGCATCCGCCAACGCTTGGTCATGAGTTATGCCGAACGCAGGGAACTGGCTGCCTGCCTTGATCACCTTCTCGAACAGGCTGGCAACCCCAACCTCATGAGCCTCAAGGAAGCTCTTCACGCTGCGGGAAACTACCGCTCCCTCACCAGAATGGCCGATAACCTGCTTGCCGCTGCGGCCGAGCGCGTGATTACCGAACTCGGCCTGTTCTTCGAGATCTTCACGCCCGACAAACGCAGAGGAGCGCGGTCATGAACGTTTTCCCTACCCGCCGGCCCGCGGAGCTTGCCGAGCAACCGCAAGAGCGACGGTGGCTCGTCGAACAGCTGTGGAGCGAACAGGCGGTCGGCATCGACGAGCCGAAATGCGGCAAATCTTTCCTCGCTCTTGATCTCGCAGTCGCCGTCGCGACCGGTACGCCCTGCCTGCGGCGCTTCCCCGCCGCTTCGGGGCGTGTCTTGCTGTTCGCCGTCGAAGACGCCGCCCATGTCGTTCGCGAGCGCCTCGACGGGCGAGCCGCCGGCACTGACCTCAACAACCTCGATATCGACGTGATCGACGTTTCCGCCGTGCGCCTCGATCTGGACGGCGACAGGCAGCGCCTGACGGTTCGCCGCGTCCGGCCACGCCTGCTGGTTCTCGATCCTTTGGTTCGCCTCCACCGCCGAGAATGCCGCTGGCGAAGTCGCACCGTTGCTCGCTTGTCTCCGCGACCTGCAACGCAACTTCGACGCCGCTGTCGTCCTCGTCCACCATGCCCGCAAGAGCGCCCATGCGCGAGGCGGACAGGCGTTGCGCGGTTCTTCCGAACTGCATGCTTGGGGCGACTCCAACCTTTATTTGCGGCGCAGAAAGCACCGTATTCTGTTGACCGTCGAGCATCGCGCTTCCGCAAGTCCGGACGAGATTGCTCTTGAGTTGCGCGAGACACCGATTCTGTCGCTGCAGATCGTCGAAGCCATCTCCGAAGCTCCCGTCATGTCGCCTCGCAAGCGCAAGCTTGCTTGCCGACACTCCGCTTTCTCAGCGGCAGATCCGGGACGCGGCGAAAATGCGCGCCAGTACCGTCAATAGCGTTCTCAAGGAAATGGTCTTTGAGGGATGCGCCGTTCATACACCCGACATACTGCCTCGCACCTCCGGTCACCCGTGCGGGGCCGTCCGTCGTAGGGAGGTGAACGCCGCGTGCACGCTTCCGGTTCCCGACAACGGGCCGAGCGGAAACGGAAACCGGTCCCCTCCTCCATGGCAATCACACCCCATCAAAAAAAGCGAGAGCATCGATTATCGTGATTGCTCATACCCAGTCCTGCTTCAGCTTCCGAACAGCGCCTCGCACAAGTCCACCGCTTTCGCCCAGTAGGCTACTCCTACTTTGTTGCCGTGCCCGTCTTCCTGTTCGTGCGCTACACTTTCCACGACCATGCCGATTGCGTAGTCCAGCCCATTGGATACGCCCCAGTCGTGGAACAACACTGGACTTCCGCTCAGCCCTCGGAATGCCGGGTGCGGTAGCTCGTAGTGGGTTAGCGCGTCCTTTTCGTACGAACACTGGATCCAGCTCCTGATTGCCCTCAACCGGTTTTGCCCTCCGCCTTGCAGGTCCGGGAAACCTGTTACCATTACCTCAAGCCCCAGCGACCTCTGCGTCGCTGGGGGGTAGCCCACCTGGAATTTCTCTGTAGGCAAGTCGTCTGGCCACTTCACGCTCAGCACGGCTAAGTCCCCCTTTCTTGTTCCTGCCACCTGCACTGGTACGTCCGAGCCTTGTCTCCCTCCTTCGTACGCCCTCACGCTTATTGCCTTGTTCGTTTGCTCCACTGCGTGCTTGGCTGTGAGCAGCAGTCCCTCTTGGCACTGAAATGCTGTGCCTATGGGAAACTTGCTCCCGTTGTTACTCTCCTCCAGTAGCTGGAACACCCGGCGGTGCACTGCCATTGGCCTACCTGTCGTCATCTTCGTTTTCTCCTTCTTCCCCTCTCGCTTCCAAGCCTCTCATTCACAGACAACCCCATCCTGTGCAACCACACGAAATCTGTCCCTTTGGATAGTGTTCTTGTGGTTTGAGATTAGGACAGCATTACTGTGGATTTCCGTCACCCCGACCGCAACTTGAGCCGTTTGCGCTGTGCCATTTTTTTGTCGGCCCGCCGCCTCGGCGTCATCTTTCGGAGCGTCCGTGCCTTGGTAGTACATGCCCGCGAGGAGGTGCTGAGCTCCGGCGTGTCCCTGCTCGGCGGCCCGGCGATACCACTTCGCAGCTTCCGTGTCGTCCTGCGGGACGCTCGTGCCTTGGGAGTACATCACCCCGAGGATGGCCTGAGCTTCGGCTTCCCCCTGCTCGGCGGCGCGGCGGTGCCACTTCGCCGCCTCTGCGGCACCCTTCGGAACGCCCTCGCCGCGGGCGTACATAACCCCGAGGTTGTACTGAGCGCCAGCGTTTCCCTGTTCGGCAAGCCGTCGAAAGCCTTGTAAAGCCGTGGTGTAATCGCCGCGGTTATAGGCCGCTTCGGATTCCTCGAATGTCTGGGCCGCTGCCGATCCGCCTTGCACTGCCAAAACGAGCGCAAGAACAAGGAAAATCTTCATCGGACGACCGCCCCCCGCGTGCGCCATCGTACCGGATCGTCTCGTGGAGATCCCGCCGCGCCATTGGCTGAAACGAAGTCGTGAACGATCATTTTTTCGGCCGCCCGCCGCCACGATTCGGACCTCCGCTTCCTCGAATGCGTTCGCCCTTGGCGGCGGGATGGGCAGGCAAGCATTCCGACTTTCCGGCGGATCCCGAAAGTTCCTGCAAGGAATTGGCTTCCGCGAAGCCGCATGAAAGTCCAGACATTTTCCGTAGCGCTCGTCGAAGGAACGGCCGATCCCTCCGCCGCCCGGCTCTCCGGGCGCAAGAGGTCGAAACAGACCGCAAGCCGATGTCGCCGGCAGTTCAGCCGACCTCCGGGACGCCCGGCCAGTCGCCGTTCAGGTGATTCTCGTCTTGAGGTGGTTCGGTAACGAACCCACGACGACCTCCTCGTTCTCGTTGTCCCAGAAAAAGTACAGGCGAAAGCCGAAACGTGGATCCCGGGAGTCGCTTCCTTTCAGGTGCAGGTCGAGTTCCCGCCTTCTCCCCCCGTGCCTGACGAAATAAACGTCTCCGTGCTCCCCGGATCTCGTTCCCGCGAACGTCGGCTGCTCCTGAAGCGCTTCCTTCTCCAGCGCCTTTCGGTACGCCTCCTTCAGATCGAGACCGCCCTCCCGGCGCATGGGAACGTAGCGGTCCCGCAGGATGAGGAGCGCGCGATAAGCGAGACGCGCATCCTCGAACGGCGAATCCTTCGCGGCCCGTATCGCGCGGCCGGTAAGCGTCACCTTCCCGGCCAGATGCTGCGCCGCCCATCGTTCCAGATCGTCGAAAGCGTCCGGTATTTCGTCTTTGGCAACCGGGCCCCGGATGTCCTGCCGCTCCAGATATTCGACCCGGTTCTTGAGGCGCCAGATTTCGCCTCTCGCGGCGTCGCGCTCGTCCCGAACCTGGCTCAGCTCCTCTTCGGCGATCTCGAGCAGGGCTTCGTAATCCTGGTTGTCCCTCCTGAGCTCTTCGTTTTCCAGCACCGCCACGCGCTCGGAGTCCGTTATCGAACCGGCGGCCGCGGTTTTCTTGCGCAACTTCTGCGCGGCCTGCTTGACCGCGACATAGGACGGCAGCAGGCGTTCGCGATCGGGCCGGTCGACGGTGCCGCGCAGGCAGCTGGCCACGAGGAAATCCTCGAAACCGGACGGTCCCCCCGGCCAGTCCGCTATGCGCATGCCGAGCGCCAACGGATGTTCGCGAGGCGCCGCGCCTTCCGGATCGAAACCAGGCCTGTACGTCCGGACGGCCTGCCGGAAGACCGACAGCTCCTTTCCGACCAGCTCGGTCAGGGCGTAGGTGCCCGTCGCCGTGAGGACGACGACATGGGCGGCTCCGATCGTCCGCTCGAACACGGATCGGGCCTGAATCAGGGTGGCGTCGGGATCGTCGCTCGAACCCCGAGTCGAAATAGCGAGAACGTCGCATTGGCGCTCGGGACTGGACATAAACTCGACGAGCCGAGACGCCTTTTCCGGCGTATCGACGAGCCAGGGCCCCCCGCCGATCGACCGGCCGTCGAGAACGCCGCCGCATCCGTCGACGACCTGCTTCACGGGCCCGGGAACCGACGGAACGAACGGCTCGCTTTCCCCGCGGACGACGCAGGTGAGGCGCGCGCCGAACCTGATCGTCCCGGCGACCTTCGCGACCGCGGTTTCGGTGGTCCAGGAACGTTCCGGCGCGGTCGCGTCGACGGCGTCCACAAATATTTAGATTATGGACTTGAATCCGACGGTATCTCTGGAACGTTCCGGCGCGGTCGCGTCGACGGCGTCCACCCGCCCCGCCCAGTAGCCGATTTCTTCGAGGAACGTCGCCTCCGTCCGCGGCGCCCCGATATCGGCCAGATCGAAACTGCCGCCGTCCCACGCCTCGGCCGGCAACCGTCGGCCCGCTCGTTCCTGCATCCACCGCAGCGCCTCGGTCCGCGTCGCGCCGAACGTTGCATAGACATCGTCGGTTGGAACCGACATCGTCACCTGGCACACGGGTTCGACCCGCGCCCGCCGCATTCGCAACAGCACCGGCGCCAGTTGTTCCCCGAGGGCGCTTGGGCTGCGCCCGGTCCGTACTGTCTCCATAACCAGCTGCTTCCACAACGCGCGAACGCCGCCTGCCCCGTCTCCGGCGGCCGACCGGGGGATGCCCGGGGAGCCTCCGGCAATGGCGGGCGTCGCCCGGCCAGACAAAGCGCTTCGCCGTTTTACCTTTCGACCGCTTGCCTGGGCAACAACCCGCGGCAGCGAGAGGAATTGCCGGCGCGGATCGCCTGAAACCGTCCGCCGTCACGAGTGCGCGACAGGATGCTTGAACGACCGGCCCTCCGGCATTATCGACGACGGCCATTGTCGAGACGAACGGCGTGGAAGTTGGCGAAGAGGACGGCGCGATGCGCCGTCGCACGGCCGGCATGTCCGGCAGGCGCCGCCTGGCGAACGGTGCTGCGTTCCGAACCGGCGATCCGCCTTTCCGGAACCACGCGGAAAACCTGTCGTAGCGCACGCCGACCCGTCGGCTGGCGCAGTTGTCTTTCCCGCGTTGGCGAACCCGGAGGCCGCGGTTGCGCCGTCCGTCAGGTCCCGCCCCCTGGCGGGAAATGCTGCAGAACGGCAAGCTCGTCGCCGTCGATCAACCTGACCGGTCGTTGGCGATCGTCCGTATTGTGACGACGAAGCATCGCCACCGCCTCCTCGTCGCAACGGCCCGTCGTCAGAAGCGCTCCGTAATCGTTCCGTTTCCAGCCTTGCAGAAGTTGTTCCAACTTCTCTTTAAGCGCGTGTTCGTCGACCGAGTCCTTGTAGGAAAAAATCTGCACGCCAACCCTGAAGTTGACGTTATCAGGCAGGAAACGGTCACCGACGGTGAGGACGATGTCCGAACCCGCCTCGGCAGGCCCTTCCTGCAGTTCGCAGAAATACCCCATGCGACAGTTCCGCGCAAAACTTGCGCGAAAGGTCGGTTCTGCTGAACTCTTGCTGACCGGGAAGCGATTCTCTCAATTTCTCGTGGATGCGTGTGAGAGCTGCACTGTTCGTACCGTCTTGGTCACGTCCAGATTTCGACAGGCGATCGAGGCAGTCCCGCAACGGACCGGTATCGCTTACCTCGGAAAAACGGCCTGGACGCACCATTCGGTGACGCAGCGAGGAAGGGACGATTTCATCGTACCGCGACACCGGTTTCGGAGTGACGAGCTCGCACGGCCGAAACGACCGAAAGTCTTTCTCCAATCCGCTATCGTAACCGTAGTCGCCGGTCACCCGCACGACCGTGAACTGATCTCTCGCCGGCTGATGCGGATAAAGGAGAAGATCGCCTGCGCCCACTTCGGTGAGGAAACCGCGACACCTCTTCGCGTCTTCCTGATCGTCGTCGAGGCCATGTCCCTGCTCCAGATTCCGCTGAACGACGCGCAGATCCTGGCTGTCCAGACTGGACCACCCGATGCGCGCATGTCCCGCCGCGAGCTGGTACGCCTTCGACAGGAAAACCGTCATGCACAGCCTTGACCACGAATGCCCTGCCCATCTGTCATTCTCCTTTACTTTTCCACGCAAGAACGTTTGGAAACGCCCCCCTATCGACGGGTCGGCCGGCGAGTCAAGGCGAACGCCCCGTCCGAAAAAAACCCGTTTGACCATTCCGCCGCAACCTACCATCATTCGGCGCCGTGCGCTTCCGGGCGCGGAGCCGCCGTCGGTCCGAGGGGCTCCCCGCCGGAAGTCGAGCAGCACTTCCCGGCATGGGGGCGCAGACCTGCCGTGAACGACAGACACTGGACATCCGCCCGATTCCGCGCGTTCGCGGTCGTCGCTTGCGGCCCGTCGCTCGATGCCGTCGGGGCGGTCGCCGAATCCTTCTCCATTCCTCTCGCCGACGCCCGCGGCTGGGCGGGCGGCGTCTGCCCGATCCCGCCCGAATACCGGGCCCGCTTCGAAGAGTTCTACCGCCTCCGCACCGCGCCCGTGCCGGAATTCCGGCGCGACGACTGGCTGTACGCGCGCGGCCCGAAGGACGCCTCCGGCAAGTGGCGGAACTATGTCGTTCACCTGGCGACGCCGGCGCTGGTCTGCCGCATCGCGGACGGAACCGGCGAGCCGGAAACGCGGAGACCGCCGGACGAGTGGCTGTTCGCGCACGGGGAGGACGACCGGCGGGAATACCTCGTCCATATGGGCAGCCCGCAATTCGTTTGCCGGATCGTCGGTTGCGACCCGGACGGCGTCGCGGTCGACGACGACGAGATCGACGATTCGAGGGGCATCGCCTGGCTGGCCGGCCCCGGCTACCTCCTTTGCGAAATCCAGTGGATCGAACGGCCGCCGCCGCCGGAACTCGCGCTGGAACTCCTGCGCCGCGCGAGCGCCGCGCTGCTCGACGAATTGGCGCGGGCCGACTGAAGCGGGCAGGCCGCCGGAAGCCTCTCGGCTTCCGGCGGCCTGCGGTCATTCGAGAACCAGCGCGACAAGCGCGTCGACGCGCGGGCGCACCGTCATCTCGAACTCTCCCTTTTCGGCCGTCGGCGAGATGTCGATTCGCTCGACCAGGTCCCGGAACTTCAGCAACGCGTCCCGCCGGGTGTCGTCGTCAGCGGCGGCGGCGGCGAGCCCCTCGAGCGCGGACTTCAGCGTCCCAAGCAGGTCCGCCGCCGAGCGTTCTTCCGGACGGCGCATGGACTTCAATTCGATCGTCAGGGCGGCGACCGACCGCTCCAGATCGCCGATGCGCCGCGCGACCGCCCGCGGCTCCTTTCCTCCCCGCTCGATGCTCTCGACCAGCAGCGCTATCTTCTCCTTCCCGTCTACGATCTTCGTCTCGAGGCGGTCCCTTCTTCGCTCGTATTCCCGAATTCCGGAGGCGAGCAGCGCGGAACCCTCGCGCCACGATTCCACCCACCGGATCAGTTCGCGGAGCGCCCGGTCTTCCGTCCGCCTGACGTCGATGCGCATCCTGTTGTCGCAACCCCGCCTGTCGTCCTGCCTCTTGCAGGTGTAGCCTCTGCCGTTCCGAACTCTGAGGATGCCCCCGCAAACCGCGCAGGAGAGCACTCCCGTCAGAGGATGCGGAACGCGTTTTCCGCCGCTCCGGGACCGGTCGGAACCTGCGCAGCCCCGCAATTGCGCCTGCTGCCAGAGCTCGTCGTCCACGATCCGCATATGCGGCACTTCCCGAACCGACCACTCGGATTCCGGCACGAAACGCGGTCGGGTTTGCCCCGCCCTGGGGTCCGAAAACCGGCGGGTCCGGCCGTACACCAGAATTCCGGCGTACAGCTTGTTGCGCAGGATGCCGCTCCCGCGCTTCCTCCAACCCGAGATGCCCCTTTCGCTCCATTCCCTGCCCATCGGACCCGGAATGCCCTCCTCGTTGAGGATCCGGGCGATCTCGTTTGGCGCCGTTCCGCCGACGTACAAGCGGAATATGCGACGGACGGTCTCCGCTTGTTCGGGCACGATTTCCTGTTTCCCGCCGGGTTCGCCCGGAAGGCGGGGCAAAACCCGGTAGCCGTAGCAGTTGCGGCCCGGCACCCGGCCGCGCGTCGCGGCGCCCAGCTTGCCGCGCCGCACCTTTTGGGAGAGCGACGTCCGGAAGGTCTCGTTGATCACGCCCTTGAGGCTGACATGGAGATCCGAAACCTCGCCCTCCTCGTGCGTGCACAGTTCCACGTCGTGAAATTGCAGGAGCCGGTAGATCTGGACCATGTCCGCCTGATCGCGGCTCAGGCGATCGAGGGCCTCCGCCCAAACCATGTCGATCGTCCCCTCTTCCACCGCGGTCAGCAGGTCGATCAGCCCCTTCCGCAGATGCATGCTGGCGCCGGACATCCCGGCGTCCTTGAACGTGGCCACGACCGTGCCGCCCGTTTCCCGGATTCGCCGCTCGCACAGGGCGATCTGGTCTTCGATCGACTTCGGATTCTGGAGCGACGAACTGAAACGCGCGTAGATCGCGACGCGTTTTGAAACCTTCATGACTTTCTCCCTTCTTCTGCGCGCTCGTTTGCGCACGTTCCCTGCATACACGTCGCCATGTTCATGGCGACAGACGGCCCGGCGCGTAACACCGTGCGTTCGGGTTCTTCCGCCGCGCGCCGCGCCCGCCGAAACCGCGCCAGACGGTTCCTAAAGAATCCGCCTGCCGAGCGCGGTTTCGCCTCGTCAAAGATCTCCGGGCCGGCGGCGCGGACGCTTTCGGCAGTCCGGCGCCGCTCGCCGCGGCACGGCGCCGCGCGTCGTTCAAGGCCGCCGTCCGGAGGGCGGCGCTCCCGGCGAGCGCCTTCGTCTCGCGACGGGCGCCGCTTCCCGGTCGTCGGACCGCGCCGGGAGCTTCCGACCGGGCGGAGCCGTCCGCCGCGCGGGGCGTTCGACGACAAGAACGAGACCGGGGGTCCCGTGCCCTTTCGATGGACCGTCATGTTCTCCTCCTCCGTTCTCCCTACGCCGACCGGGCCTCGGGCCCCTGGACGAGATAGCCGTCCTCTCCCTTGGCCAGGCCGAAAACGCTCCGTTCGAGATAGAGTTCGCCCTCGAGGCCGCGCCGCGTGATCCCGCGCAGGTAGCCCCCCGGCGAACCGATCAGGCCCCGCGCCTTCTTGGCGGCGATGACGACGACGGCGGTCGCGGCGGTCTGCCTCCCCAGGCGGTAACAGGCTTCGCGCCATGCGTGGAGCGAAATCCCGAGATCGGCGGCGACGAGGCCCGCGGCGGAGATCAGCTCGCTCCAGCCCACCCGACGGCCGGGCGGCAGATACCCGAAGAATTCTTCGGAGAGCAGGTCGAGAAGCAGCGTAAAAGAGACGGTCCGCGCGCCGCCGGAAGCTCCCGCAGCCGCGCGCTCTCCGGGCGCGGCGGCGGCGCGGTCCGCTCCTCTTTCCGGGCGGCCCCCGGCTACGGTAATATTTTTATTCGTACATTCTTGGTTTGTATTGTAATATTCTTGCGTGCCGCATCGATGCGGTCCCTGGGCCGCATTTGCGGCGGCCGCGGCCCGCATTTCCGCGGCTCCCGAAAGCAGATCTTCGGGCCGTTCGACCGGCGCCGGCGGCGCGCCGGGCGTCGGCGCGGTCGGCTCTTTCGCTCCGATCGCAACCGCCAGTTGCGCGTCGAGACGGTCCAGACCGTCCTCTTGCCGCCGCAACGCTTCGAGCGGCGTCCGCGCCCGGATTCGCGGCGTCAGCCGGTCCAGCTCGACGCGAGCCGCGGCGGCCGCCTCCTCCGTCAGTTTCGAATCGGCGACGGCGCAATCGACGGCCGCCCCGATGCGCCGCCGCGCGGCGGAAATCCGGCGCTTGAGCCGCATGAATTCCTCCCGTTCGGCGGCGGCCTCTTTCGCCAGCTGCTTGAGTCGCGGCAGAAGGGCGGCGCAGGGCGACAGGTCGAGCCCCCACGCCTCCACGAGCCGACCGTCGCCATCGCGCTTGCCGTAGCGCCGGAAGTTGCCGGAGTCGCGGAACGAGACCGCGCCCAACTGCATCAGCCGCCTCTCGTTGCGCTGTATCTGGGAGGCGGAAAGGCCCAGCCGTTCCGCCGCCGACTGGACCTGGAGATAAACGATCGGACGGTGTCCGCAGAACCAGTCCTGGGGCCGCGTGAAGCCGATCAGCAATTCGAGATGCTCGATCAGCCGGCCGGTCCAGCCGGCTTCGCGCCCGACTTCCCTGAGCAACCGGACGACGGCGAACCGGTCGTCGCCTTCCGGCAGGCCGATGAACGCGGCGGCTGCCGATTCGGCCCGATAGTGAATTTCGCGGCGGGGCCTTCCGCCCGCCGGGCAGGCGCCGCTGCCCGAAGTCTGGAGATCCATGGTCGCAATAGCCGACCCGGTGAAAGGCTTGCGGCCCTTCGCGAAAAAATTCCGGCCCGCCGAAAATTCCGGTTGACGGGCGCAAACCATCCCTGTAATCTCTCCGACAGCTTTTGGCGATGCTGTCGAGGAAACTCGATGTTTTGCGAGGTTCGCAGTCCCAGCAGTGGGGCGCGGGTTTTCGCGAAGACGAATCAGGGGTCGGGGATCACCGGCCCCTTTTTCTTCGTGTCTGTTGACGAACGGCCTTTTCCGGGCTACGGTCCCTTCTCTGCCCCCTCCTATTGATCATGGCGTGAACGCTGGCTGGGGGGACAGTTGCCGGCTTGCACGACTGCTCGCATCACATTGTGATGATGGCGGCGGTCAGTTTCGAGATCGCCCGGCGAATCGTCGGGCCGCTCATCCCGCTGCTCGGCTTCCTTTTCTTCGTCTACTCCTTCGACGTCGTCGCCCAGGCCATGCCCGGGGTCCTCAACCACCCCGGCAACCGCGCCGCCCGCGTCATGGAGTTCCTCATGCTGTCGACCGAGGGCATGCTCGGGCTCATCGCCGAAGTGTTCGCGACGTTCATCGTGATCTTCGTGATCCTCGGCGCATTCCTCGAGAAGACGGGCCTCGGCGCGCTGATAATCGACACGGCCTACAGGATCACCGGCCGGCGAACGGGAGGTCCCGGGCTCGCGGCGGTCATCAGCAGCGGCTTCTTCGGCATGATTTCGGGAAGCGGCGTGGCGAACGTGATGACGACGGGCACGTTCACGATCCCGCTCATGAAGCGCGTGGGCTACCGGCCGGAATTCGCCGGCGGAGTCGAGGCGGCGGCCTCGACCGGCGGCGCGTACATGCCGCCGATCATGGGGGCCGGCGCGTTCCTGCTGGCCGAGCTGACGGAGACGAGCTACTTCGAGATCGTCAAGATCGCCGCGATTCCCGCTCTTCTCTACTACTTTTCCGTCGGCCTGATCGTGTATTTCCGGGCGCGGCAAGACAGGCTTCACGGCGTGTCCGCGGACGAATTGCCGCCGTGGCGCGACATTCTGACCCGCCTCCATCTGCTGACGCCGATCCCGGCGATGATCTACCTCCTGGTCACCGGGGACTCCGCGTTCCTCGCCGCGGCGAAGACGATCGTCCTGATCGTCATGCTGAAGCTGACCGATCTGCTGGCGTCGATCCCGACGCGGCGTTCGCGGACCTCGTGGAAGCCCTATCTCGCGATATCGGCCGCGGCGGGCCTCCTCGTCTATTTCTTCGGCCTGCGGATCGGCCCGCCCTTCACCTGGTTCGTCGACGACCATATCGGCGTCGGGGCGGACGACGCCGCCTATTGGGCGTTGTTCGCCTTCATCGTCCTCAAGATCGGCGAGATCGCGCTGCTCGGACCCGCCGGAGAGCGGAGCGCGGCCCGGGCGCCGTCTCCGGGCGCCGTCGCGGTCGGCGAGGAGGCCCGCGCCGCGCGAGGCCTGGGGGACGCCTTCGCCGAACTCGGGCGAACCGTCTGGATTTCCCTCGAAGCCGGAGCGCGCAACACCCTCGTGGTCAGCTGCATCGCCGGCGTGCTCGGCATCCTGTTGTCGGCCGCCACGCAGAGCGATCTGCCGGGCCGGATTTCGCACCTGCTCGTCGCGGCCAGCGGAGAAATGCTGCCGGTCACGATCTTCTGGGTGATCGTCGCCGGCTACGTCGTCGGCATGGGGCTTCCGATCGTCGCGAGCTACGTGATCCTCGCGATCTTCGCCGTCGGCGCCCTGACCGAACTGGGGGTTCCGACCCTCGCCGCCCACATGATCAGCTACTGGGTGGCGGTGGTCAGCGCCGTCACGCCGCCCGTGGCGCTCGCCGCCTACGCGGCGAGCGCGATCTCGGGAGGCGATCCGGTCAGGACGGGCAACCAGGCTCTGAAACTCGCGTCGATGATCCTCGTCATGCCGTTCCTGTTCGTCTACACGCCGCTGCTGCTCGACGGCACGCCCCTCGACGTCGCCGTCACCGTCGCGGCCTGCTTTCTCGGCGTCGTCGCATGGGCCAGGTTTCTCGAAGGCTCCGGCCTCGGCCGCAGGACGCCTTGCGAACGCCCGATCTGGGCGGCGGCGGCGGCCTGCCTGCTGTTGCCGGCGGGACCTCTGGTTTCCGCCGCGACGGGCATCGAAGCGGATCTGCGTTACCACGCCTACGCCGCCGGCGCGATTCTCGCGGTCGGCATGTCCGCCTATCAGCTTTCCGGCCGCCGCGCCGCCCGGAGCCTGCGCGGAGCGCGCGAATGACGAAGGAATTCGAGGTCGGCGTGGTCGGCGTCGGCAACATGGGTTCGGGCATCGCCCGCAATTTCATCGACGCCGGCGTCGCGACGGCGGTCTGGGACGTTTCCGAAGAACGGCTCGCCGCGTTCGCCGGACGCGCCGCCGCTCCGCGAGACATGGCGGCGGCGGGCGCCACGGTGTTCTTCGCGGTTCCCGCGACTCCGGACATCGAGGCGGAACTCGACGCGATGCTCGAATCCGCAGGGGCGAACCTCGTCGTCTACGACCTGACCACGTCCTATCCCGACGACACGCGCAGGCTCGCGGAACGCGCCGCGGCGCGCGGCGTGCCCTATCTCGACGCCGCCATGAGCGGCGGCGCGACGGGCGCCGCGGCCGGCACGCTGACCCTCATGATCGGCGGCGACGCGGCCGCGCTGGCGCGGACGAGGCGGCATCTGGAAGTGTTCGCCGACAATATCTTCCATCTCGGGGATTCCGGGGCCGGCCACACGATGAAGCTCATACACAACATGGTCTGTCATTCGATATTCCTTGCGACCTGCGAGGGAGGCCGGCTTTGCGAACGGGCGGGGCTGCGCCTCGAGGACATGATCGCGGCGTTCAACGTTTCCAACGCGCGCAGCTACGCGAGCGAGTTCCGTTTTCCGAAGCATGTCCTGACGGGGAAATGGGACGGGCGCTCGAGCGTCCGCAACTTGCGGAAGGATCTCGAAATGGCGGCCCGCCTGGCCGACGCGGCGGATGCCGACGCGACGTTCTCGCAAGCGACGCTCGCCTTTCTCGACGCCGCGGCGGCGCTTGGCATGGAAGACGAGGATTTTTCGCTGCTCTACCGGGACTTCGAGCGCATACGATCAAAGAGGGACGCCGGTTAACCCTCCCTGCGCTCGCCCTCTCAACCTTGAAGCGCAATTCCCCGAACATGGCGGCTTCGTGACCGTCTGCATGTTGCGCGCAGCGGTCAGGCGATAGCGGGGCAAAAAAGAGATTCGCCCGAAGGCGCCGACCAGAAAGGAACGTTGGCCGGCAAAAAGGGGCGATTCGAACGTCGCCGTCGCGAAGGAGGTCCGCCGCGCCCCTCGGCGATCGGCCGGGAGCTGCGCCGCAGCCGACCGGCTACGACTCCGAGGCGGCCGAGCGGCTGGCGGCCGAACGCCGCGTCGGGCCGGCCCCGGAAGATGGCCCCGGACCGGCAGGGCGTCGTGGACGACAAGCCGGCGTGGCAGTTAAGTCCGGGCTCGGGACGCTTGCGCCTCGAAGGCGGGTTCGCGGTCAGCCGGCCTGCGCGCGGGCCGACAAAGAGGCCGGCTGCAAGGCGTTCCGCCGCCTGCTCGGCAAGACACGCGATTCGCGAACCAAGGGTCAGGCGGGCCGCGCTGCCGCTGATGGACCGCGCCTCCGAATTCACGTCGCTGGCCCTGCGATCGATTTGCGATCGAATCGCGTTTTCGGAGAGCGCTACCGCTCGCCCTTCCCCAAGGCGCCGGCAAGTTGGGGGATATCCGCTACGGGCAAAACGGAAATCCTGTCATCCAGCGCATAAGGCGTGGTTCCGGGATAAACCACCCACAGATGCTCCAGTCCGAGATCTTTGATCGCCGTCCGCATCGAACGCGTCGTGCCGGGAGCGTCGGCGATCTTGCACTCGAAACCGTAACGCTTGCCGCCCTGCGCGACGAGCAGATCGAGCTCGGCGCCGCCGTGCGTCGCCCAAAACCAGACTCTGTCGCCCCCGAACGCGCCCGCGAGCTGCTCGATCGCGAACCCTTCGAAGGAAGCGCCGACTTTCGGATGGCCGTCGACCTCGTCCGCCGTATCCAAACCGAGGAGAGCATGCAGCAATCCCGTATCGCGAACGTAGATCTTGGGCGACTTAATCTGGCGTTTCCCGAGGTTCGCGAACCAGGGAGAAAGCGTCCGCACCATGAAGGCCCCGACGAGAATGTCGAGATATCTGCGCGCCGTGCCTTCGCTCGTTCCCAAAGCGCGGGCGAACTCGGCGGCGTTCCACGCCTGGCCGTGATAGTGCGCCAACATCGTCCAGAATCGGCGGAGCGTTTCGGCGGGAACCGTGATCCCGAGTTGGGGAATGTCGCGTTCGAGAAACGTCTGCGTGAAGTTCCGCCTCCACAAGGCGGACATGCGGTCGTTCGGCGCGAGGTACGCGCACGGAAAACCTCCCCGAAGCCAGAGGCGACGCCACGGGGCCGAGGCCGTTTCCGAAAGATCGAAACCGGAAAGGTCGACCAGACCCATTCGTCCGGCCAGCGATTCCGAAACTCCCCGCGCGAGCGACGGCGAGGCGCTGCCCAGAACGAGAAATTGCGCCGCGTTCTCGGGCCGGTCGACGAGGACTCGCAGCGTTTCGAAGAGCTCCGGCATACGCTGCACTTCGTCGATGACCACGAGTCCGGTCAGGCCGCTCAACGTCAGTTCGGGCGCCTGCAGTCTCCGCCGGTCGACCGCGCTCTCGAGGTCGAAGAACGCGCTCGAGGAAACGTCGGCCGCCAAGGCTCGGGCCAGCGTGGTCTTGCCGCACTGCCGCGGTCCGGTGAGAGCCGCGACCGGATGAACGGAGAAAGCCTCCCGAAGACGGGATCGGACCACTGGGCGTTCGATGAACATGCCCCGGTATATTCCTTGAAATTCCGCAAGGGAACTATGGATTTTCGAGGAATATACCGGCTGAGCGCAGCGCGCTCCGGCCCGTTTGCCAACCGACTCAGGGCCTTTTCCGGCGCGAGACCGCGAGTTTCGCGATTTTGCCGTCGCTTTCTCCGGGCCGCGGGCCAGTCCGCAAAAACCGGCGCGTCGACGAGATTTTCGCGACCGCCGGTCGCGTTCGCTCCCGGATCGTGGAGTCTACGACAGGCCACGCTGTCCAAGACCTCCGACAGCATCGTACCCCGCCCGGAGGGGCGAAGCCGGACGGCTGCGTAAACGCAAGCGTTCGCTACCCGGCCGAGAACTTTCTTTCAGTCCCGTCGAAAGCGCTTCGGCATCCTTGACCGGCAGTTTTTCACCTCTCCCTATCAACTGCGACTGCGCCGCGGTCGAACCCCTCTCCCTGCCGAGGGAAACATGCGCCAGTGCGCATGGCCGATTGTTTGGCGGGGCTTAAGGCTGGCTTGGTGAACCGTACCTCAACAAAAATAGCGCTGCCGGGGCGATCTGAGAGTCGACGCGACGGCCGGGAACGCAGTTTGCTGCTATGAAGAGTGCAGGGGATGCTGTCACTGGACGCGGAAGTCGCCGGTCAGGCCGCACGCGCTCAACCCATGGTCAGACAGCGTGAAGCAGACCTGGAAGCGCGATCCTCATGAGCGAAGCAGCATAGCCGCGCAACCCCGGCAGAGGCCGAGCGCTCGTCGGCGCCAATGGACGGCAGCTTGCCGCCCATTGGCGCCGAAGGGCTACGCCCGAAGGTCGCCCCGCAGTCGCGTTCCGTCGGGCGCGAGTTCCTCTTCCGGATCGGGCATCGCGCCCGGATCCTCCCGCAGCGACTTGAGAAGGCCGTAAGTCATCGCCAGCATGATGATGCTGACCGGGAGGGCGGCGGCGATGGAAGCCGTCTGCAGCGCCTTCAACCCGCCCGCCAGCAGCAGCACGGCGGCGACGAAGCCTTCGCCCGTGCCCCAGATGATCCGGAATTTCTGCGGCGGATTGTCGTCGCCCATCGACAGCATGGTGGTGATGACCAGCGTGCCCGAATCCGACGACGTGATGAACCACGTGGCGAGAAGGAAGGTCGCCAGCGCCACCATCGCCCAATTCAGCCAGGAAATGTCCGTTACCCGCTGGATGGTGCCGAACAGAGCCGACGGCAGGTTCCAGTTCCGCACCATGTCGAGCACGCCCGCCGTCCCGGGACCGCCGGCCGCGTTCAACTCCATGTAAAGCGCGTTGCCGCCGAAGATGCACAACCAGAAGAAGGCGATGGTCGTCGGAACGAACATCACGCCGACCATGAATTCGCGGATGGTCCGACCGCGGGAAATCCGGGCGATGAACATGCCGACGAACGGCGCCCACGAGATCCACCAGCCCCAATAGAAGATCGTCCAGCCGCCCTGCCAGGCTCTGTCGCCGGCCTCTCCCGCTGTCCAGAAGCCCATCGGAATCACGTTCCAGATGTAGTCGCCGAGCGACGTGATGAATAATCCCATCAGCCACTGGAACGGTCCGCCGAACAGGAAGAACGCGACCAGCACGATGCTGAGCCAGATGTTCCACTCCGAGATGATGCGGATCCCGTTGCCGACGCCCGACACGGCCGAAAAGGTCGCGACGACGGTGATGACGACGATCAGGACGATCTGCGTCACGATCCCGGGATCGACGCCGATGAGCACGTTGAGGCCCGCGGCCATCTGACTGACGCCAAGTCCGAGCGAGGTGGCGACCCCGAACACGGTGCCGAACACGGCGAGCAGGTCGACGCCGTGCCCGACGGGCCCGTAGATCCTGTCGCCGATGACCGGATAGAGCGCCGAGCGCAGCGTGAAGGGCAACTTCTTGCGGAAGCCGAAATACGCCAGGCACAGACCGATGACCACGTACACCGCCCAACCGTGGAAGCCCCAATGGAAATAGGTGACCCGCATCGCATGCAGCGCCCGCTGCTCGGTGAGCTGCGTCACTCCGGCGGCGTCGGCGAACGGGTTGTTCGGGTATTTCCAGGCTTGGGTATTGTCGAAGTAGAACAACGGCTCGGCGATCGAGAAGAACAGCAGGCCGATGCCGACGCCGGCCGAGAACAGCATCGCGAACCAGGAGAAATTCGAAAATTCCGGCCGGGAATCGTCGTCGCCCAGCCGGATCGAGCCGAAGCGGCTGCACATGAGGTACAGGCACGCGAACAGCATGAACGTCACCGCCGCGATGTAGTACCAGGCGAGGGAGGCTTCGATCCAGCCGCGAACCGCCGAGTAGATGGAATTCGCGAAATCGACGTTGAGCGCCGTGAAGACGACGAAGGCCAGAACCATTCCCTTCGCGGCGACGCCCATGCCGCCGTGCAAACCCGTGAAAAAGCCGCTTTCGGCGACTGTTATGCGCCGGTCGTTGCTCATATTGTTCCTCCCCGGCGAACGCGTTGGTCCGCCTCGTTATGCAGGCAATTTCTCGTCCCGCCGAACGGGAACGATCCCGCGTCGTTCCGTCGCTTCTTCGACGCCAAGGTTCCGCCCAGTTTTCCCGCATTCTGGAGATAGCGGCGGGGGATGTCAAGTTATTCGGCAAATCAGCTGGTTGCGGATCGTCGCGTTAGGGCGGTTTATAAGCCATGACCCGATGGTTCGCGCACTTGATGCGTCAACGCTCCCCAAGCTCCTCGACCGGCGGGCTCGGGGCCTCGCGCGAGATTACGGGTCGACTCCGAAGGCGCGGCAAATGCCGTCGAGCTTCTCGGTGACCTCGGGGTGAACTTCTTCGGGGAGCATCCGCGCGGCGATCTCGCAATAGCGGGTAGGAGGAAGCCCGCGCAGCCCGGCCGCCGCCAGCAACCGAGGCCTGCCCTGCAATCATAAATCAGGCTCTGGACAGGGACAATCGATTCGCGTATTCACCAAGACGCCATGGATACGCAGAATCTTGTCAAGCAACGCCTGAGCACGCCTGAGGCATTGCAGCGGGTCGGCGGATTATTGTCCGCCGAACCGCAACTTTCGCGAGCCGAACTCAGCCGCAGGGTATGCCGCGAGTTCGGTTTTTTGGATGCCTTCGGACGTCCACAGATCAGCAGTTGCAACGCGGCCCTTGGCGCTCTCGCAACGGATGGGCGGATTGCTCTGCCGACATCGAGAGGAGGCGGAGGCCGCCGGGTGCGCCGCAGCCCGGAACCGGTGCCGCCCGCGACGGACGTTCCCGAGCGCGTCGATCTCGTCGAGGGGTTGCAGTTGGTTCCGGTGCGGAACCCCGCACAGAGTGCGATCTGGAACGAATTGATGATCACGGAACATCCGCTCGGCAAGGCGGTGTTGGTCGGCCCTCAGTGCCGTTATCTCGTGGATTCGTCCCATGGCTGGCTCGGCGCGGTGGGGTTCGCAGCCTCGGCGCGGCGCCTGGCGGCGCGCGACAACTGGCTGGGATGACGACAGGAGGCGCGCTTATTTGCACCGGGTCGCGTGCATGTCGCGTTTCCTGCCCGGCGTCGAATGCCACAATCTCGCGTCTCAAGTGTTGAGCATGTCGCTGACGACGATGGCGCAGGACTTCGAGGAACGCTACGGCCACCGCCCCTGGTTGGTGGAGACTTTTGTCGACCCGACGCATCACTCGGGCATCTCGCTCCGTGCGGCGAACTGGATTCATGTGGGCGCAACTCGCGGACGCGGCCGGCAGGACCGGAAAGGGCTGGCGGCCGAGTCCGTGAAAGAGATATACATGTACGAGCTCGAACCGGGTTGCCGGGCGGCGCTAAGCGTCCGGCCGGCCCTCCCGGTGCCGGTCGGCGAGGGGTTGTCGCGCGAGTGCTGGGCCGAGAATGAGTTTGGAGGTGCGCCGTTGGGAGACAAGCGTCTGGCGAAGCGCCTGGTCGACAGCGCCCATGTCCAGGCGGAGGAGCCGCGCGCTCCCTTCTCGGTGGCGGCGGGCGGGAACATGGCGGCAGTGACGGGGTTTTACCGCCTGCCGTCCGCGAGACGAGCCGGGGGCGGTCACGCCGGAAAACATTCTGACGCCGCACAAGGAGCGCACGCTCGGGCGAATGCGGACCCGGAATACGGTTCTGTGCCTTCAGGACGGCACCGACCTGAACTTCGCCACGCGTGCGCAGTGCGACGATCTGGGCGTAATTGGGCATACAGCGCCAAGACCGCCGGGCTTCATCTGCACACGACGATGGCGGTGGACGATGCCGGCCTGCCGCTGGGTCTGCTGAAGCTCGAGTTCGACGCGCCTCGGCCGGGCAAGGACAAGCTGCCGGAAGAACGCAAGTCGGCGCGGTGGCTGCGAGGGCTGCGCGAATGCGCCGAGGCGGCCCGGCGGCTCGAAGGTACGCAACTGGTCAGCGTGATGGACCGGGAAGCGGACTTCTTCGAAATGTTCGCCGAGCAGCGGCGTCTCGGCAATATCGACATTCTGGTGCGCGCCAAGCATAGCCGGAAGTTGTCGAAAACGGAGAAGCTGTTCGACAGCGTCCGCGCCGCGCCGGTTCAAGGGCACCGGAAACTTACGGTCTCGCGCCTGAGCCAGCGGCCCAAGATCAGCAAACGCAAGGCGACGAACGGGCGCAAGGAACGCGTCGCCGATATGGAGATCCGCTATCGGACCGTCTCCCTGCCGCCGACGTCGGGCGGAACCGCGCCGCTTCCCGTTCAGGTCGTTCACATCAGCGAGCCGAAGCCGCCGGAAGGGGCCAAACCGGTCGAATGGTTCCTGCTCACCACGGTCGCCGTTTCGTCCGTCGAAGACGCCATGCGGGTCGTGGGTTGGTACGCCCTGAGGTGGCGCATCGAAGACTGGCATCGCACGCTGAAGTCCGGGTGCAAGGTCGAAGAAACGGGCCACCGCACCGCAGCGCGCCTCGAACGCGTGATTGCGATCAACGCAGTCATCGCATGGCGCGTCATGCTGATGGCGCTGCTGGCGCGCGAGACGCCGGACGTCCCCGCCGAGCTCATGTTCTCGGACATGGAACTGCTCGTCAGACTACGCGACGAAACTGCCGAGAACGCCGAAGCCGAGGACGCTCAAAGCGGCGGTGCTGATCGTCGCCATCATGGCCGGCTACCGCAACCGCAAGCACGACCCGCCGCCCGGCCAAAATCTGGCAGGGTTACTCCTATCTCTCCGGCTATTGTCAGGCATACGAGGATCTGGCGGAAATCAAGAAATCGGGACGGTCGCATCCCCTGCTCAGTCCAGAAGGGGATTTGTGATGACAGGGCAGACCGAGGCAGGAGCCGCGTTCGGGCCTCGGTAACGTTGAGGTACTCATGGTCCGTCAGCGGATCCCGCGCCACGGCCGGAGGGAATTCGTCCTCCCAACAGGCCCTCATGTCTTCGATGCGCGGACCGGCGGCATCCGAGCCGACCTCCGCCTCCGCGAAACGCGCGAGGGCGTCGGGATGGAGCAGATAGCTCTCGATCTCGTAGCGCCGCCAGCGAAGCCGTTGCAAGCCTGCGCATGCGCCGCCCGGAATATCGAGGCGCGAGTCGCCGTCGACGAGCTCGAGGCCGGGAAGATCGTCGCGCACAAGCCGCAGCGCCTCGAAATGCTCCCGAGCCCCGACTCCGGAACCGCCCTCCCGGCCCTGGAAGTCCGCCTGCGCCCACATCGCCTCGATCGTCAACAACCTGTCGCCCCGATGGCCGAGCGCGGCGGCCCAGGCGCGCAGGATGCCGATGTCGGTGCAATCCTTCACGTAAAGAACGCCGCGAACTGCCAATGCCCGCATCGCGTCCGTGTTGCTCAACCCGCGACGCGAGGAAACGAGGCGGCTTCTCTCGGCGTCGTCGGCGATTCTTCGCGGCTCGTCGAGCACGACGTAGATCTCGCGAGGGTCCGCCGCGTCTATGACCGCCTCGGAATTCGTCGCGACGATGAGTTGCGACCGCTGCAGGGCGGCCGCCGTCCGCAGTTCGTGATAGACGGCGCCCTGCAGAACGACGTTCAGATGCGCGTCCGGCTCGTCCAGAAGCAGCACCGAGCCCGGTCGCGTGTTGAGAAACGCGAACAGCATGGACACTTGCTGAAACCCGCTGCCTGCGCCGGCGACGTCGAAACGAGGACCCGTTGCGCCCGCCTTCCGGTATTCCGCGAGGATATGCGCCCCGTAGGCATCGGGAGGCAGAATTTCGTAACCGAACAGCTTCTCGATGGATGCCCGAGTTCGCTCCCACGCCGCTTCGTCAAGTTTCGCTTCCGCGAGCAGGTTGCGCAAGACCTCGCCGGGCCGGCCCTGACCCAGGAGATGCTCGATCTTCGGCGTATGGAAGAGCGGCTCGTCGACCGCCAGCCCGGTCATCGGCGGCACGAACACCGTTCGAAAATCGAGATCCCTCAGCATATCCGCCGGGGCGTCGGCCGTGGGCCGGACGTAGATGTGCTCGGTGCTGTCGGGGATGAACTCCATCGTCACCGCCCAGCCGTCAGCATGCCGGATCTCGATCTCGATCCGCTTCCGGTACCTTCGATCCGTCCAGAGCAGGTCGAAGTTCCGCAGCGGCACCGCCGTGAACGCCTGCCGGGTGATCGGAGCGCGGACATATCCCCGGCGCTTGTTGAAATCGTTGAGTTCGCGCCACCGCCGGAGAGCCAACGCCCACGACGCGACCGCCTGGAGCACCGTCGTCTTGCCGGCATCGTTGGGGCCGGTCAACACGACATGGCCGGGCAGACGGAACTCTACGTCCCGAAAGCGCTTGAAGCCGCGGATGCGGATCGTATGGATCACCTCCCGGCCTCCCGCTCCGACAGAGGCTTGACGACCATCCGTTCGCAATTCTCGATCTGGCGCCGACCATCTGGCTGGACGGCGAACCCGGTCACGTAGAGATGACCGCATCTTTCGGCGTAGGCATCGCACGCAGCCTCGAACGCAAGCGTTTCCGCGACCGCGCCGTTCTCCGGCTTGTCGACGAGCGCTTCCTCCTTCGCCGGCTTGTCGTTGGCGGTCGATTCAAGAGTGATACCAAGCATGACGCCATCCACTTCCTCGCCCTTCTCGCTCTGTCGGCGCCGGTATCCGAAACCGCCGGCCGGTCCGCGTTCCGGTTCTTGCAGCCGGCAGAAGTCGACGGCGTCCCTGAGCGGCCATTGCCGCGCGAACGGCGCGCGGCAAGCCGCCCTGTCGCGACCCTTCCGGCAACTCATCGCAGGAATTCGGAAACGCGTCCAGGGTCAGACCGGCGCCTCAGAAAGCGCTCCCCCACGCGAACAACTCCTCGCCGAACCGCTCTCGCTGAGTTTCGATCACCGGGCGAACCGCATCCATGAAAGCGCGGCGCTCTTCCCGGGACGGCTCGACGATCCTCGCGCCGGCGCGCTCGAGCTTCGCGCGGGCGTCGCGGTCCTCCGCTGCGGCGAGCCGGCGCTGCAACTCCGTCGCTTCGCGAACGCAGTCGACGACGGCCGCGCGCGCTTCCCCGGACCAGATCTCGAAACTCGGCGCATGGCACAGCACTGCGGCCGCGCCGAAAAAATGTCCGGTCAGCGTGACGTGGGGATGGTGATCGCAAATGCGGAAATTCCAGATGTTGGTCAGGGAATTGTCCTGCGCGTCGACCGTCCCGCCACGGACCGCTTCGAGCAAATCCTTCACGTCGAGCGCCCGAGGACGGAAACCCAGATGCCGGAACGTATCTCGATGCAGATCGCTGAACAGCGTCCGGATGACCAGGCCAGCGCAGTCCTCGGGCGTGCGCAGCGGCCGAACGCGGTTCGACAAATGGCGGAAGCCGTTGTCCCAGAAACCCAGCAGGCGGTACGAGGAGGACCTTTCAAGCCGTTCGGCAAGCAGCGAGCCGAGCGCTCCGTCGAGCGCGGCGTACGCCGCGGCGCGGTCGTCGACGACGAACGGAAGGTCGAGAAGCGCGAACTCCGGAACCCGCCCGGCGAGATAGCTCGACGAGAAATAGCACATGGTCTTCTCGCCGCTCTCGACCATGCCGAGAAGGTCGGCCGCGTTGCGGTCGGCATCCATGACGTTGCCTTCGAGGTCGAACGGCAGCGCGTCGCCAAGCCGGCTGCGAACCGCGTCGCCGAAGGCCGCCGCCGCCCGGCTGTGAACGGATTCCGGGGGCTGATAGCCGCCGAAGCGGATCATGCTACCGGTTCTGCGGCAGGGTCACGGGGTCGCCGCGGTCGGCCGAAAGATCGGCCGCGATATAGACCTCCATCACGCGCCGCGCCTGTTCCGGCGTCGCCATGACCGGCCGGTCCAGCGCCACCGCCTCGATGAAATGCCGCGTCTCGCCCGCCATCGCGCCGGCGAAGACGTGCCCCACCTGCTCTCCCGGCATCGAAGACATCGGGTTGACGGCGCCTTGCCCCATCCTCGAGAGGGTGACGTCGCGGTGCGTGTCGTCGACGACGAGGGCGCCTTCGGTCCCGAGGATCTCGATCCAGGTCTGCGAATGATTCGGCGCGGCGGGAGGCAGGCTCCATCCGCCGCCGACGGTGACGACCGCTCCGTTGTCCATCGTCACCATTATCCATTGTATGTCGGGAGCGCCGTTGACTTCCTTCATCGCTCCGTAGGCGAGCTGCGAATAGACCCGCGCCGGGCGCGCCGGCTCGAGGCACCACAGAACGAAGTCGAGGTCGTGGGTCGACTCCATCGCCGCCGGCGACAGGCGGGTCCGCCCCGTGATCTTGTTGCCGAGGCTGCGCGTGACGTTGCGGCTGACGAGCGCGCTGACCGGCTTGCCGATCGTACCGTCTTCCAGGCATTGCTTGACGTAGGCGAACTTGTGGTTGAAACGCTGCGAATAGCCGATGGTGAACTTGAGGTTCCCGTCGCGCGCGAGGGCGATGAGCTCGTCCGCTTCCTCGAGGGTGAGCGCGATTGGTTTTTCGAGGAGGACGTGGCGGCCGGCCTCGAGACAGGCCTTCGCGATCGGGTAGTGCGTGCTCTCCGGCGTCGCCGAAATCATGAAGGCGTGAATGTCGTCGTTCTCCAGCAGCCGGGCGTAATCCTCGACGGCGGAGGCGGCCGAAGTCTTGTCCGCGATCTCGGCCAGCCTGTCCGGCCTGATTTCCGCGATGTGCAGCCGGTCCACCAGCGGATGCGCGGCGCCGCTCTCCGCCCGGATGCCGCCGCACCAGCCCGCTCCGATAACGCCGACGTTGATCGATTCCATGGCCGTCTCCCTTCCCGGTCCTCAGGCGACCGACGGAAAGCGGCCGCGCGGCCTCGGCCGGCGGGGCAACGTATACCGCCCGAAGCGCCCGGAAAACAGAACGGGCGTCGTCCGCCCGCGTCGGACAGCGTTCAACGCGCCGCGATCCTGACGTCGCCGACCTGGTTGAACGGCTCGAATTTCCCGAGAAACTCCGTGACCGTCCCGACCTCGCCGTCGACCGTCACGGCGCCGGACGCGAGCGCGTCCTCGAACGTCGTCCGGCCGAACACCCACTGGAGCAAAAAGGAGCGCTCGAAGCGCAACCCGGCGTCGCGCCGGGCGGGCGGCGAATCATGGAACTGGCAGACGCCCCGGCGGATTTCGAGAGCGCAGGACTCGCCCGAATCGGTGGCCGTGAACGCAACCGTCAGGTTGGAGTCCCGGCAGGCTTCCGCGACGAGACGCACGGTCATGACGCGCATGATCACGGCCATGGGAAAACCGCGCACCTGCTCGGGCGATCCCAAAACCATGCCGCCCGCCGCCATGTCCAGTTTCCCCTCGAGTTCGAGCGCCGCCGTCAGGCCCCAGTTGCGCCACGTCGCGTTCTTCTGCCCGTAGGCCCATTGGCGCAGGGCGCGGGCCTTCAGGGCGCGCGCCTCGGAATCCCCGCCGTCGGCGCGCACCAGCAAGGTCAGGAGTTCGGCCGCCCACTGGACGTCCCCCTTCTCCACGGCGTCTTGCGCTTCGCCCAGCAGCCGGTCCCGGCCGCCCATCAAGGTTACGTAGCGGTCGGCGCGGTCGTTCCGGGGCGTCGGATCGAGCGTCACGGGGTCGCCCTGGAACCACCCGAGATAGCCCGCGTAAATCGCCGGAACGGCGTGCTTGTACGAACCGTAGAACTCGCCCAGCCAGGGATGATCCCGGAGCCGTTCGGGCATGACCACGATCTCGGCGATCTCGTCCGGCGCATAGCCCTTGTTCATGTAGCGAAGAGTCTGGTCGTGGACGAACTGGATCGCGTCCCGGTAGTCGACCAGCAGTTCGTCGATCCGCTCCGCGCCCTCGACCGGACGTCCATGATGCGGAATCAGGATTTCGGCGCCGAACGTCCGCAGCCGGTCGATTCCCTCGGCCCAGACCATGGGATTCCGGAAACGCGTGCCGCGCAGGGCGTAGACGTTGGGAAAGGATTCGTAAACCGCGTCGGCGGAGAGCAGCACCCGCTCGTCGGGCAGCCATACGGCGCACTGGTCCTCCGTCTCGGACGGAATGAGATGGATTTCGTAGCGGACGCCGCCGGTTTCGCCCCGCAACGAAGTCTCGAACGTCCTGGTCGGCGCGACGAACGAGCGCCTTCCGGGGCGCTGCGGCGGCCCCAGCCCGGCGCCGACCGTGCCCTCGTCGCCGAGCGGCAGCCTCATCCCGAACTGATACATGGCGCGGCGCCCGAGAATGGGCGCGATCAATCCCACGTCCCGCGCGATGTTGTCGACGAGGCCCTTTTGGCCGACGACCTCGACCGCGCCCGACTCGACGTCCGATCTGGAGACGAAGGCCTCGGCCCCGCTGACGTGGTCCGCATGGAAATGCGTGTAGATCACCGTCTTTATCGGCTTGTCGGTGATCTTCCGGAATTCGGCCGCCACGACCTCGGCGTTGTCCATGCCGGTCATGGTGTCGACCAGAATGCAGGCGTCCTCCCCTTCGACGAGGGTGCAGTTGACGATCGCGTATCCGAACGCGGAGTGGATGCGATCCCGCAACGTATAGACGCGGGGCGTCATGGCCTGCTGGTGACGCGCGAGTTCCGGGTGGACCGAGGGGGCCGGGTCGTTCATGTCGTTCTCCGTTCCAGATTGACGGGGCAGTCTATCACCTCTGCGCCGCGCCGGGTGCGCAGTCCGCGTGCAGTGCGCGTTCTCTTGTCGCGGCCGTGGTCTCCGGAGGCGAGTCGACGCCGGAAGATGCGCAAGGACGTTCGGTCCGAGAGGATCGCTGCATGAAGGGCCTACGCCCCGTCGGGCGGACCTCGGAGGATGTATCAGTCCGCAGCTGGCGCTCCGTCGCCGACGGTGTGAACTCAAGGTTCGCGATCCGGGCTACAATGTAGCTTGGATCGTGAAGGGGCTGATCGCTATCGTTGGCGCACGCCTCGACGAGAAGACCAAGGAACACGCCACCGCCGTGCTGAGTGCGTTCACGGTATCCGACGCCTTTGATGGTGCGAATCGCCGCCGAGAGACGGCTACCGTTCGAACCCATGGTGCCCAACGACGAGACGATCGAAGCCATGAAAGCCGCCCGACGCGGTGAATTGGTCGGCATGGACGAGTTGAGGCGGACGATTAGGCGAACTGCGCTCTTCAAGCGAGACTACAAACGCGAGAAGAGGGGCCGGTTCGCCAAGCCCCTCCCCGAGGGCATCAGGGCCGTCGTGGCCGGGCCGACCGGGCTCTGCCGCAACGCCCTGACCGGACCGTGGAAGGACCAGTGCGAATGACGAGATCATTGACCATCGACTACGGCGATGAAGTCTTGCTGGCCTTGGGCATGACCCCGGATGAATTCAGCGAGGAGGCCAGGACTCTCATCGCGGTCAAGCTCTGTGAGATGGGAAGGTTGTCCACTGGCGCGGCGGCCGAGTTGGCGAACTTGCCCAAACCGCTGTTCTTGACCAAGTTGGCGACCTACGGCATCGATACGTTCGATATGTCGGAAAATGAACTCCAGGGCGACGTGGCCAGTGCGCGACGTCACGCGTCCCCGTCGCAATAGACTTGCTTCCTGCCAACTCCGTTCGGCGCAGACGCCGCCGGCCGTGGCGGCGGAATTGGCCGAAGGCGGAAGACATGACGTCCGCTTGCCGGAGTTGTCGGAAGGGTGCGTCCTGTTCGGGATCGTACGCCGCTGCCTCTCGTTACGAGCTTGGGCGACGGGGAAAAAGAGGTTTTAGATCTCGGGACGCCGGATCGTCTGCTTGCGTTGGATGACCGTAACGCACGCCAATGCGGCAGGACTCGAGATCACGGGTACACGGGTTATCTTGGCGCTCGCGAAGGAAAGGGGCGTTTACGGTTCGGCCGCTTCTGGACCGTCCCCAAGAGCTGGAATTTCGAGTCGATTCAACGAAGCTTTGGCAAGACACAACGACAAAACCGACTATGCCGCAGCGCTGGACGCCCGTCTTCGCACCGGCCGCAATTTGGTAGACCGCGCGCTGGCGGATTTCCAGGCGGCAATCGAGCAGTTACCTGGGTTGACGTGATGGACAATTCACTTGAAGCGCTCCTTCGGGAACTGACCGACACTCAGCGTCAAGCGGTCGATTGGAATGACGGCGCCTTGCTCGTTTTGGCCGGACCCGGCTCAGGCAAGACACGGGTGATTACCTGCCGAATCGCTCGCCTCCTCGATTCATCCCGGGATCGACGCTTCCGCATTCTCGCCTTGACGTTCACCAACAAGGCGGCGAACGAGATAGCGACCCGCGTGGCTGCCCTCGTCCCCGATCTCGAAGGGCGCGCCGACATCGGAACCTTCCATGCGTTTTGCGCGCAAGTCCTCCGCCAGCACGGCGTGCATCTGGGAATCAAGCCGGACTTCGAGATCCATTCGCGGACCGAGGATCGACAGGCGGTGCTGGAGGACGCGCTCAGCCGCGACCGCGGGCAAGGTTGGGGCGAAGAGGACTTTCGCCTCCTGCCTTTGATCGATCGCCTGAAGACCCGGCTCGTGGAGCCTGACAAGGCGGAACGGCATCTTGAAGAGACGAACGGCTCGGCGGGACGCATCGCGCGCGCCTATCGTCTATATGAAGAAGAACTTCGGCGCATCAATGCATTGGACTTCAATTCGCTCGTTCTGGATGCGTACCGGTTGTTCGCCTATCCGGCCATGGCTCGCCACTACCAGAAAACGCATCGGTATTGGATGCTCGGCGAATTTCAAAACGCCGACTACGCTCGATACGCGCTCTTGCGACGAATGGCCGGTCAGGGATTTCGCGAAGTTTTCGCCGTTGCCGACGACCGCCGGACGATTTTCGAGTGGAACGGGGCGAACGTTCGCAGAATCGGCGAGCTGGCGAGGGACTTCTCCTGCGACGTAGTGCAGCTGCCGACGAATTTCCGCTGTCCGCCGCGCATCGTCGAGGCCGCAAAAGGTCTCGTCGCGTACAACTCCCGCCGCGCAGCGTCGAAGCAAGCCGCTACGCCGGCGCCGGAAACCTCGCCGCCTTCGGACGACGAGCGGATTCGATGCCGGGAGTTCGATACGGACAGAGAGGAGGCCGTCGGCATTGCCAGCGAGATCGCGCTCCTGGATGGCGCAGCTCGCGGCCGGACTGCCGTGCTCGCCGGAAACCGATCCCTTCTGGAAGCGATGCAAGAAGCCCTCGCGGCCGAAGACGTTCCCGTCGCGATGCGGCGCGACGATTTCGCTTCGCCTCAGATGCGCTGGCTGGTCGCTTCTTTGAAGCAAATCGACCGGCCGCTGAACCTGCGCAACATGGCCGCGTTGGTCGAAGCGTTCGACAGTTTCGCGCCTTCCCCGCTGGACTGGGACGAAATCGCGTCGCGATCGGAATCCACCGAGATTACCTGTTTGAAAGCGTGGATGGACGCCGTTCGCGAGACCGAGATGCCGCAACCTGCCGCAGGAGCGGTTGAAGCGGTCGCGGATCTCGCAAGCGGAAGCGTCAGGTTTGCCGAGGCGATCGATCGAATACTCAGGCATTTCGACAGCAATGATCCCGACGACGATCTCAAGGACGATCTGAACGCATGGCGAAAGACGGAGCGCGAAATCAGGGATACGCAAGAGTCCGCGTCACTGGATCGGTTCCTGAAAGAGCTTCGGGTGCACTCCAAGGAACCGATTCCGGCGCCGGGAACTGTATCGCTGACGACGATCCGCGGATCCAAGGGTCAGGAGTTCGATACGGTTTACCTGATCGGACTTGCGGAAGAGATCCTGCCGTCATGGCATAGCGTGAAGAAGGGCGAAGACAGCCCCGAGATCGAAGAAGAACGCCGAGGCTGCTTCGTCGCGATGACCCTCGCAAGAAAGCGCCTGATCCTGTCGCGCGCGCGGCGATATCGGGGACGGCCGAAGGCGCCTTCGCGATTTTTGTTGGAGATGGGCCGTTCGGACGGCGCGTAACGCGTCGGACGGCAGGCAATGCGCGCGCAGTTCGGCCGACCCGTTCCGCGCACTTGATCTGCGTCTTGCGACCGTCATTATCGCGCCGAATCGAACCTGTCGGGAAACGTCGCCTTGAATGGAAAAATCGCCGTGGTCGGCACCGGCGCGAACGGCAGCTGCGCCGCAGCGGATCTGGTGCGGGCCGGATACGACGTCACGCTGGTCGACCAATGGCCGGAACACGTGGAAACCATGCGCGCCGAGGGGCTGACCGTCCGGATGCCGGACAGGGAGATCAACGTCGCGGTCGACGCCCGGCACGTCTGCGAGGTTTGCGCCTTCAGGCAGGAATTCGGGTACGTCTTCCTGATGCCCAAAGCCTACGACACGGCGTGGATGGCCCGGCTGATCGAACCCTACCTCGCCGCGGACGGGCTGATGGTCGGAATCCAGAACGCCATGACGGCGGACGAGATCGCGGAAGCGGTCGGCCCCGCCAGAACCGTCGGCTGCGTCATCGAACTGTCCTCGGAAATTTTCACGCCGGGGCTGGTCAAGCGCAACACGCCGCCGGAAAAAAGCTGGCTGGGGATCGGCGCGCTCGGACCGTCCATGGCCGGAAGGGTTCCGGAAGTCGCCGACATCCTGAAATGCGTCGGCGCGGTATCGATATCGGACGACATCGTCGCGGCCAAATGGATGAAGCTGGTCGTCAACAGCATGAGCCTCGGACCGGTCGCGATGCTGGGGCTCGCAGTCGGCGAGGCGGCCGCGATGCCCGGCTTCCGCGACTTCATTCTTCGAGCGGGCGCCGAGGCGCTGGCCGTCGGCCGGGACCGCAAATACGCCATCCAGCCCATATTCGGGCTGGGTCCGGAAGACGTCGGCAACTCCAACCGGCTGCTGGAGACGCTTTTCGACAAGCTCGCGTCCGATATCGGACCCGGAGCGCGGGACTGCGTGCTCCAGGACCACCTCAAGGGACGCTACAGCGAGGTCGATTTGATCAACGGCCTGGTCGCCGAAGAAAGCCGCCGCGCCGGCAGGCAGGCTCCCGCCAACGCCGCCGTCACGGAGATCACGAGGCGGATCCGGAACGGAGAGCTCGCCCCGGCCCGCTCCAATCTGGACCTTGCCCTGAAACTCGCCGCGGGATGACGCCTCGCGGCGCTTCGCCCACCGAGCTTTCCGACCCGCCGCGACCGGCGTACCATCGCTCGCGGACGCCGACAGGAGGAGAAAAGGGATGGCCGAACCGAGAGTGACGGGACTGCGCAGCGCGGAACTGGCGGTGTCGGACGTAGCGGCCGCGAAAAGGTTTTACGAGGATTGCTGGGGGCTCGAGGCCGTCGCGGACAGTCCCGTGCAGCTGCGGGGCGCCGGCGCCGAGCACCACCTGCTCGTTCTGCATCCCGGCCGGGAGAGAAAGCTGCTCAGGGTCAATCTGGCCGCCGACGGCAAGGAGGCGGTGGACGGGCTCCACGAGAAGGCGAAGGCATTCGGCGCGTCGGCGGACGCCCCCGCTCCGCTGAACGGACCGGCAGGCGGATACGGCTTCGTGTTCCGCGACCTCGACGGCCGGGAGTACGGGATTTCGACCGGCCTCGCACGGCACGAAGCGCGGGAGGGCGCGGCCGACCGGCCGGAAAAGCTGAGTCACATAGTGCTCAACTCGCCCCGGCGCGAGGCGCAAAGCGCGCAGTTCGTCGACCTCCTCGGATTCAAGCTCAGCGACCGCACGGATTACATGGACTTCATCCGCTGCAGCAGCGACCATCACGCGCTCGCCTACACGAACGTCGACTCGCCGACGCTCAACCACTGCGCGTTCGAAGTGCCGAGCCACGACGCGCTGATGCGCGCTTCCGGAAGGATGAAGCGATCGGGCTACCCGGTCGAATGGGGGGTCGGGCGGCACGGACCGGGCAACAACATCTTCGCCTACTTCATCGATCCGGCGGGATACGTCATCGAGTACACCGCCGAGGTCGAGCAGGTGGACGACGGCTACAGGACCGGCATGCCGGAAGACTGGAAGCGGCCGCCCGAGTTTCACGGCGATTCCTGGGGGTTCGCCGCTCCCCCGTCCGAACGCTTCCGGGAAGCGACGAAAGGATAGGCCGCCCGCCGGACGCGGCATGCGGCCGGCAACGACGAGCGAAGTCGCGCGCGCCATCGCGGAGTTCGTCCCGTCCCGCCGGCCCATGTCGTCGAACGCAGCAAGATCCATATCCTGGCTTCGCTCGGCTTCACTTCGATGTCGTATTGGCGGCGCTAGCGGCGTTCCCGCGGTCGTCCAAGGCGTTCCGGAACCTCGTGGCGCCGCTTCGCGCAGTTCTTCAGGCCGTCGCGCAGCTTTCGGAGTTCGGACTCGAACCCTTCCCGCGCCTTCGCCGCCATGCCCTTTCGCTGACGTTCATGGCTCCAGATGCACAAGCGCGCTTCGCCGCCTTGGGCGTTCGGACGCCGGATCCCGGCTCCGGCACGCGTTTGAAAGCGGCATCGGCGGCGCGTTCCGGGCATGGCGCGCGGCCGCGCCGAACCGCGCGCGCTCGTGAAGCCAGGCAAATTCGGTCGAGATGCCTGCATGAAGGTGGGTTTCGGACCGTCTCCTGCCTGAGCTTCGAGCCTGCCGACAGCGGCGGCGAGGGCGCCCGGCTCGAAGACGTTGCCAGGTGCGCCGCGCCGGGGGAAGCCGGCAGCAGGCAGGGCCAAGGTTGCCAACTGACGGTCGTCGCGCTTCTGCTTCGAACGGCCGAACCGGGCGGCCTGCGAGGTGAGCGTTGGTCAGGTCGAAGAACGCAACAGCGCCGGGGAGAGGTCGCGCTCCCGAGCGAACAGCGCGTTCTCGATATCGTCGCGGTGTTTCCACAGCGGAATAGAGTTCGTTCAGGCTGTCGCCGCTCTCCGGACCGAGCGGTTCGAAAGCCGCGCTGCTGTCCTGCAGCCTGCGCAAGGCTTTGCGCTCGCTCGAAGGCATGCGCGCAATGATCGAGGCGATACGGGCGTCGCGGCCGCCGACGCCGAGCATCCGCAGGGTTTCAGCGAACCGGAGCTGGTCGAGAGCCGCGGAGGCGAGACGCGCCACCGAACGGACTCGCTCGTGGGCCGGCGAGATCGACCGCCGCGCCCGTTTCCGAAACGTCGAGGTTGCGGGCACGGAGTTGTGCGACGGCACGAAGTTCCGGCTTCGGTTCGAGGAGCAGCCCGGAACCGGCGAGAAGGACTTCGACAACCTTCGTCAGGTTTCGCCGCCCGAGCAAGGAGAAGTCGGCGCCGAGGTCGAAGAGGGCAACCTGTCGCGCCCCGCCGCCGACCCGCTCGCTGCGCGCGAGGCGACAGGTCGCGTACGGACCTTCGCCGGCCTTGCGGCGCCGTCGAGGGCAGCCGTCGGCCAGCGCTCGGCGGCGGCGCTTGCCCCGCAGCCTCGGACGGAGGCTCGTGCAGGCTGGCTAATCGCAGCCCTCGGTGCACTTGGCACCGAAGCTGCCGAAGGCGCCCGAGTACCTGAAGTCCGGCCGGCCGGGATGGTCCCGGGCGTCAGCGCCGGTCAGGGGATTGGTCTGAGGGGGTGTGTACCCACGCGGCTTCAGATACCACCAGCCCGCGGTCTCGAGGTCTGGACCGCTCTTGTTGCCGTAGAAGTTTCCGCCGAACATGCCGTCATCCCAGAGATGGCTCGCGGCGCCGTCCACGGTGGTTGCGCCCTCGTAGCTGCCGTCGGCCGCGATCGTTCCGTTCGTCAACTGGACGCTGTCCGTCAACGGCGCGTAGGGCCCCCAGCCCCCGCCGGCCGGCGTCTGCAGATTCGAGATATCGCCGATGATCGTGTTGGCGCCGCCGATCGTCGCGTTGAGCGTGACGTCCCCCCGCACGCGGATCAGACGTTCGACCTGGGACCTGTCGCTGTGGGGCTCCATGACCATGCCGGAGGCCCTGCCCGTGAACGTGGCCGTGATCGCAGTGTCGAGATCGGTCGTCCTCATCCCGGCGGCGTCGGCGAAGGCGTCGTAACCGAAATGAAGCCCCTGCATGCGGGCCGGCCTGACGTTCGACGTGAGATAGTCGGTGAACGTGAAAAGGCCATAGGCGGCGTATCGAAGATAGCGGTGGGAATCGTCGGTACCCAGGCCCGCGTAGTTCGAGAGCCATAGCCGGTATTCGCCCCGGTATTCCCCGGCTCCGCGGTCGGGGTCGACGAAATTATCCACCTTGGGCTTGGCCCAACGGTGCATGGCGTCGGCGGCGACGGGTTTGGGCTGGCCTTCGGACGACGGGATCTTCGACGCCCAGTGGTAGCCGGATTCGCCGTCCGGATCCGGGGAAGGCTTTCCGAAGTCGATCGTCAGGTCGCGCATGTTGCCGTCCCAGCAGGGGAAGGTCACTCCGCTGCAGTTGTCGGCCGCCCACCCCGTCAGCTTGGCGGCCTGATCCGCCGTCAACGTATCGCCGACGGACGGCGGCGTCTCGCCCGCTCTGCGGAACATGGCGACATGGAAGTCCGTGGCCGTCGTGGCCGTCGTTGCGCCGCCGTCCCCCGGGATTCCGTCCGGGCCGTCGGCTTCGGTCCCGCGGATGTCGTACTGGAACTCGTTGAAAACGACGCCCGATCCCCCGGCCTTGAGGGTTAGCCCGCCGTCTTCCGACATCTGGATCGAGCTGATCACCGCTGTCTTGGTGTGGTCGTTGGCGTTGCCCAGCGTGTTGCCGGGGCCCTGGATGATCGGATAGCGACCGTCGTTGTCGGCGGCGGCTCCGGTAAGTCCCCGCTGGCTTCCTTGGCGTATGTCGCCCCGGAAGGTGATCGCTCGCATGGGAAACTCCTCGCCCCCGGCGCGGGAGGTCAGCGTCCTGCCGGCCGCGTAGGGGACGGCTTCCGTCGCGATGTCGAGCGCGTTCGGATTCGCGACCCACGCGTTGCCGACGGCGTTCGGGACGGTTCGGGCCGTCCGGGCGATCGTGATCGTTTCTTCAAGATCCCTCGGGCCGCGGGTGCTCCGGAAGAGAGGCGGGGAGACATGCTCGTCTCTCAACGCGTCTCGTTCGGCCTCGGCATCTTTCAACGCATCTCGTTCGGCCTCGGCCTCGGCAAGTTCCTCGCGCAGCAGCGGCACCAGGGAGATCTGGGCGGTGGTCAGCGCGCCCTGGGCCTGCGACAGCACAGTTTCGATCGCGCCGGTGGGATTGGCCGCCAGCGCCGCGGTTATCTTGGTCTGGGCGTCGTCCAGCGCCGCCTGCGCCCGGTCCAGCGTCGTGTGCATGCTGGCGAAGGAAACGGTCCCCCCCGACCCGAATGCCGCATTGGCCGCCCCCAGGGCCTCGACGACCGCCTCCAGAGCCGTGTCGACCGCCGACAGCGCCACGTCGGCCTCTGGCTGCTCCTCCAACTCCAGGTTCTCCCGCAACCGCGCCAATTCTTTTTGGACGCGGCCCACCTCCGTGCGAGCCTCCGTGCGTTGCTCGACGGTGTTGGCCGAACCCAGCTCGGCCAGCAAGGTGCGGAGACCGCGCAGCGCGGTCTCGGCCTCGTCGGCTCTTGCCTCGGCCGCGGCCGTCTTCCGCTGCTCGGCCGCGAGAGCCTCCGGGTCGCCGACGCGCACTGTCTTGGTTTCGGTGCAGGCGCCCAGCGCCAGCGCCACGCCGCAAGCCACCGCTAAACAAAGCCTGTAGATCGTCATCGAACGGGTCCTCTTGATCCGTGAAGAGGCCCCGTGAAGAGGCCCCGTGAAGAGGCCCCGTGAAGAGGCCCCGTGAAGAGGCCCCGTGAAGAGGCCCCGTGAAGAGGCCCCGTGAAGAGGCCCCGTGAAGAGGCCCCGTGAAGAATTCCGCGCCAGTATACCGCGCCGGCCGACAACGTCAAGAATCGGAAGCCGCTCGCGCTGTCGTGCGCTTCGCCGACGGCCGCCCGTCCGCTGCAGCGGCTCTCGCCAGAAGATTCTTGCGCACTCGCGCAAGCGAACGACTCGGAAATCACCCCAAATATCATGCACCGTTATCCGCGCGCGTCGATACCGAATGGCACTCGGGTGAAATTCAGACTCAAGGGCGAACGGTATCGGCTCGTCGTCGAATTCGCAGACGAGGCGGGTGCGCTGGACCGGTACCCGTGCGGAATGCGACAATATCGACCCGAGCACCGTTTGAAATGAAATCATGGCCGTTGCGCTCCCCATTCGATCCCAAGCCGACTATGACTTGGCCATGGGACGAATCGATGCGCTCATGGCGCTCGAAGAACGCACCTCGGAGCAGCGGGACGAAATGAAGGTTCTCGCGCTCGTGATCGAGGACTACGAACGAAGCGTCGCGCCTATCGATCCGCCCGATCCGATTGAAGCCATTAAATTCCGTGCGGACCAGGCTGGACTGACCGCCGCCGACCTCGCACCGTATTTCGGCGGCCGAAACCGGGTCTACGAGGTCCTGAACCGCCAACGCGGCTTGACGGTCAGCATGATCCGCGCGTTGAACGAACGTCTCGGTATCCCCGCCGACATCCTGCTGGGGCGTTCCGGCGCAAATCCATCCGGTCATTAGCGATTGGAAACGATTCCCGGTACGAGAGATGGTCGGCCGCCGGAAATCTCTTCGTTTCGCGCGGAATTCGCAACGCCCGCTTGCTGCCAGTCTTCACAGGGAGCGGTTCGCGATTTCTTGCAGAATCGACGCTTCGCATCGGAACCACCGACCGGCCTCGCGCATCCGCAGTTCGAAAAACATGCGTCGGAATATCTCGACGCCTGCATCGACTGCTTTCCGAAGGTCCTCGACCCGTCGTTTCCCGGAAAAGGTCCGGTCGAGTCAGGAGGAAAGATGGCGGCAAAGCTCCGTTGCGGCTAATTCGTCAAACTTCACCAACCTGCGACGGTCGCCAGATTGTGGTTTTCGATCTGGCGGCGTATCAGTCCGCTGGACACGCCGAACTCGTCGCTGAGATCGTCCACCTCCTCCGCTTCCGCTAGGCCGCCCCTCAGCCGCTTGCGAATGGCTTCCGCCGGCGCGAGAAATTCGGCGGCAAACGCCCTCGACAGCGCCTGACGGCCTGTCGCCAAAGAGCTGAGAAGGGAAGGGCCGGGTCCGCTCAGATAACCGCCAAGGGCGCGCCCGAGCAGAAACCGTTTTCCCGCCTGGCCTCTTGGCACGATCACGCATGCAGGCATTTCCGCCGCCACCAGCCCTTCGACGCGTGTCGACGGCGATTGCGCTTCTTCGGAATGCACGGCCAGGGAGCCCTGCGAATCGAAATCGAACCGGCCGTCGCCGACGCCAAGCTGGAGCCGGACGGAACGCGCCAACTCATAGCCCCGTTCCCAAGGCGGCGCGGAAGACGCTCGGGGCAGATTTCGACGCATGTCCGCCCAATCGTTCCCGCTTTCGACGCCTTCAAGGCTCCGAAGAGACCGCTCCATCCATTCGCTCAATTCCGGCAGCGAATCGGCGTTCCCCACGGCCAAAGCATCGTCGAGCAAAGAAGGAACGATGTCTTCGCGGAACTTCGCGATGGCAGCTGCCAGGGAATCCGGCGCATCGAAAGGATCGACGCCGAGCAGCGCCGCTGCGCGGCAGAATTCCCGTTCGTCCGGGTCGAGGGAATTGATAGCCTTCCATTCGCTCTCCAGCGTTTCCGGAAGCGCGCCGTTGCTTCGAAGCCGTTCGATTGCGGCATCGACGAGAATCCGGAATTGTTCTTCCAGTTCCTCGCATTCGACGTTGGCTTCCCCGTCGCCCAAAAATTCGATGCATGCATGCTTGGGCTTGTATCGTTTCCAGCGAAGAAGCATTCCCTCCAGCGACGGGACCATGACAAGATTTGGAAAAACGAAGCCGTCGCCCGCATACGCAAGGTTATGCCGACTTTCGAAGCCGGATTTTTGCTCCCTTGTATCTTCGATCTCGTGGAAGAGATGCCACCAGTTGCCGACAAGCCACTCGACGACGCTAATCAACGGAACCACGACGTGGTCCCGACAGGTTCGCCTCTCTCGATCTCGCACCGACGTCACGATCTCGCCTTGCGCTTCAATGGACAATTCGGCCATGGTGAAACAAGCGAGTTGGCTCGGCGAAGGCGTGGCCTCAAACCAGTCGAATTGAAAACGAACGCTCATTCGAGTCCTCTTGTCTGCCGCTTCGGGTCGAGCGGATGCCCGCGCCCGACCCTCCGTGCCGAGCCTCGAACGCCGCATCGCCTTCTCGATGCCGAACGTAACGCGGAAATTCTCCGTCCCGAGATCCGGCGCGACCGGCCTTCGCCGAATTCCCGGAGCCATTTCGAGCTTCCTGCGCCTCGCCAAGTCGCTCGGATATGCTCTCGCCAACGCCCTGCGGAACTTCCAACGGTCGCTTACGTCGCTGGAATGACAGATTCGCCGCCTGTTGCAAGAAAAAATTCAATTTTGCGGCGCCGGCGGCGACCCGGAGATTTCGCCCGGCAAAGCGGATTCCGCAACCTACGGCGAAACCATGGCTCTCATGACGGCGGATTGCGCCGACGCCACGCTTCCGTGTTGGCGATCGTCGCATAGGGACGAATCATGCCGGGATCGAACCCGCGCGGCGACTCGCCCGCCGCCACCTTGCGCGGCCAGGCCGGATCCGCCAGAGCCCCCTTGGCGATCGCCGCGACGTCCGCGACGCCCTCCGCCAGCATGCTCTCCGCCAGCGCGGGATCGTTCAGCTTGCCGCAGGCGACGATCGCGACGCGCTTCGGCGCCGCCTCGCGCGCGAGCGCGGCAAGCGACTTTCCGGAACCGAAAACCGGATCGAACCCGTGGTGCGCGTTCACGTGAACGTAGGTCGGACCGGCCTCGCCGATCGCGCCGAAGATCGCCCGCGCGTCCTCCGTCCCGCCCGGCCAGCTGTGGGACAGGTCGTTGACCTTGGTCTGCGAAATCCGAACGCCCAGCGGCGCGCGGCCGGCGAGCGCCGTCTTGACCGCGGCGATCGCCTCGACATGGAAGCGCACCCGCCGCTCGACGGGCCCGCCGTACTCGTCGGACCGCAGGTTCGTGTGCTCGGTCAGAAACTGGTCGGCGAGATACCCGTTGGCGCCGTGGATCTCGACGCCGTCGAAACCGGCGTCGACCGCCCGCAGCGCGGCCGCGGCGAACGCGGCCGTCGCCTCGCGAATCTCGTCGCGGGCGATCTCGCGGGGAACCGGAAACGGCCCCGACCCCTTGTAATGCGGCGCCATCTCGCCGACCGGAGGGACGGCCGAAGGCGCGACCGCCTCGTCGACATGGTCGTTATGCTGCACCAGCGCGCCCGCATGCAGCAGCTGCATGAAGATCGGCGCGCCCGCGTCGTGCACCGCCCTGGCCACCTGGCGCCAGGACTCCGCCTGGACGTCGTTGGCGATGCCCGGCTGGTCGACGTAACCTTGGCTGTGACGCTCGTCGACATAGACGCCCTCGGTGATGACGAGACCGAAACCGCCCCGCGCGTAGGCCGCGTAATAGGAGGCCATCTCGGCGGTCGCCGTGCCGCCGGGCCCGGCGCTGATGCGGGTCATCGGCGCGACCGCGGCGCGGTTGCCGAGGACGGCGCCGCCGATCCTGCCGCCGGAAAAAAGCGTTCGATAGCTGTCTTGCACGATCCTGCCCGTCAGGCGTTGCGGCGGCGGCCTTCTTCGACCTTTTCCCGGAACTGCCGGTTGTCGAACACCCAGCCGAGGCAGCGCATGACGTTCTGCAGGCCGAATTCGTGAAGGTCGTCGCCGTACATGCTGGCGACGCAATCGGACAGCACGACGGCGGCGTAGTTCCGGTTGTGCGCCGTGAACGCCGTGTTCAGCACGCAGGTGTTGGTGTTGATTCCCATCAGGCACACGTTCTTCGCGCCGACGTTTTGCAGCAGCATGTCGAGATCGGTCCCCATGAAGCAGTCGAGGCGCTTCTTGTTGTCGATCACGTAGTCGGTCTCCGCGTAGAGCGCGGGAACGATCTCCGTGCCGGGACCGCCTTCGATGTTGTGGTCGTCCACCGTGCTCCTGCGGCCCGGCGTCAGGCGGTTCTCCTCGTCGGCGATCCGCGACATCGCGGCCCAGAACGGCGCCGACATGCCCTCGCTGCCGAGACCCGGAATCTTGCGGTAGACGAGAACGACGTGGATGACCGGCATGCCCTCGCCGCGGGCGAATTCGAGCGCCTCGGCGGCGCTGGCGACGACGCGCTCGCAATCTTCCGCCGCGGCCGGCATCGTCGCGACCGCCGGGTCGAGATGCCCGCGGTGCATGTCGACCGTGACGACCGCCGTCTCGGATGGCCTGAGCACGATTTCCCGGTTCATCTTTTCGACCATGTCCGAGCGGTCGACCACTTCCACGGTTGCCACGGCGCCTCTCCCGGAATTTTCCCGATGCCGAAAATTGTCGTATAAGAAAATCTCGAACAGGTCGAGTCTGGCGCGCCGGGGGACGAATATGAGCGGAACGGAATACCGGGACGGCATGAGGATCGAATGGGACGTCCCGATCGCCATGGACGACGGCGTCGAGTTGATGTGCGACGTCTACAGGCCGGCGGAGGACGGCCGCTATCCGGCGATCATCTCCTACGGCCCCTACGGCAAGCTCCTGCATTTCGAGGATCTGTACACCGACCAGTGGCGCCGCATGGCCGAAGAGCACCCCGACGTGGTGGCGGGATCCACCAACAAGTACCAGAACTGGGAGGTCGTCGATCCCGAGAAATGGGTGCCGGACGGCTACGCGGTCGTCCGCGTCGATTCCCGCGGCGCCGGACGCTCGCCGGGAACGCTCGACATCTGGTCGGCGCGCGAGGCGCGGGATTTCCACGACTGCATCGAGTGGGCCGGCACGCGCGACTGGTCGAACGGCAAGGTCGGCGCGAACGGCATCTCCTATTACGCGATGAACCAGTGGCAAGTGGCCGCCTTGCAGCCGCCCCATCTCGCCGCGATCTGCGTCTGGGAAGGCGCGGCCGATTTCTATCGCGACCTCTCCCATCACGGCGGCATCCTGTGCAGCTTCGGCAGGGCGTGGTTCCCGTCCCAGGTGACCTCCGTCCAGCACGGCAAGGGCGCCGCCGGCTACCGCAGCCGCATGAACGGCGACTGGGTCGCCGGACCGGAAACGCTGACCGCCGAGGAACTCGGCGGCAACCGGCGGGACTTCTGGCAGGACTGCCGCGACAACCCGCTCGACAGCGCCGAATACTGGCGGTCGCGCATGCCCGACTGGTCGAAGGTCGAGGTGCCGTTGCTGTCGTCGGCCAACTGGGGAGGCCAGGGCCTGCACCCGCGCGGCAATTTCGAGGGCTTCGCGCGCTCGAAAAGCGACAGCAAATGGCTCGAAGTCCACGGCATCGAGCACTGGACCGAGTTCTACACGGATTACGGCGTCGCCCTCCAGAAAAAGTTCTTCGGGCATTTCCTCAAGGGCGAGGACACCGGCTGGGCGGAACAGCCAAGGGTTCAGCTCCAGATTCGCTCCCCCGGCGAAAAGTTCGTCGAACGGCACGAGGAGGACTGGCCGATCCCGCGCACGGAATGGAGGAAGCTCTACCTCGATCCCGGAAACTGCGCCCTGGCCGGGGAGCCGGCGACGGGCAGCGTGACCTATGCGGGTCTCGGCGACGGCGTGACCTTTCTCGCCCCGCCGGCGGAGGAGGAAATCGAGATCACCGGACCGATGGCGGCCGCGCTCTGGATATCGTCGGCGACGGAAGACGCCGACCTGTTCCTCGTCGTCCGCGTCTTCTCGCCCGACCTGAAGGAGGTCACCTTCCAGGGCGCCCTCGATCCGCACACGCCGGTGGCGCAAGGCTGGCTGCGCGCCTCGCACCGCAAGCTCGACGAGGAACTGTCCCTTCCCTGGCGCCCGTACCATGCGCACGACGAGAAACAGCCGCTCTCGCCCGGCGAAATCTACAGGCTCGACGTCGAGATATGGCCCAGCTGCATCGTCGTGCCGCGGGGATACCGCATCGGCCTCACGGTGCGGGGCCGGGATTACGAATGGCCCGGCGGCGCGGGAGCCGGCCTTGGCACGCTGGGCGCGGTGTTCACGGGAGTGGGGCCCTTCAAGCACGACGACCCGGGCGACCGGCCGGCTTCGATATTCGGCGGCGACGTGACGCTGCATGCGGGACCCGACCGCCCGTCCCATCTCCTGCTGCCGACGATACCCGCCGGCTGACCCGCCGCGCCCGGACATGACGGAACCGGCCCAAGAGGCGGCTTCCCTGGGCGCGCGGGTGCGCAATTACCGCAAGCGGCTCGGCATGACCCTGTCGGCGGTGTCCGCCGCCACCGGGATCTCGATTTCGGCGCTGTCCAAGATCGAGAACGACCAGGTGTCGCCGACCTTCGCGAACCTCATGCGGCTGGCGGAAGGCCTGGGCGTCCCGCTCGGCGAGCTCGTCGCGCTGGACGAGGAGGACCGGTCGAAGGCGGCGAGAATGACGGTCACCCGGGCCGGAGAGGCGCGGTTCAGATCCACGCCGAGCTACGACATCTGGCCGTTATGCGGCAATATCCAGCGCAAGCGCATGACGCCGCTGGTCGAGCGCGTGCGCAGCCGCGCCCCGGCCGACGGCGACGGGCTGCTGAGCCATTCGGGCGAGGAGTTCGTCTACGTCCTCAGGGGCCCGGTGGACGTTCACACGGAGCATTACGAGCCGGTGCGGCTCGAAACCGGCGACAGCCTCTACCTCGACAGCCGGATGGCCCACACCTACACGACCGCGGGCGACGGCGACGCCGAGATCCTCATGATCTGGCTGAGCCCGCCGGGAAGCGGCGAGTCGGCCGACGCGGTGGAAGCCCTGCTGTCCCGCAGATCGCCTATCCCGCGTCGATCAGCGCGCAAATGTCCTCCGGACTGACCGGATAGGCATCGACGACGGCGCCGAACGGCTCGAGCGCGTTTTCGATCGCGGCGACCACCGCGGGCGCCGCCGGAATCGTGCCGCCCTCCCCTGCTCCCTTTATGCCGAGCGGATTGAACGGCGACGGCGTCTCCTGATGGGCGATCGCGACCGGCGGCATCTCGGAAGCGAGCGGCAGAAGATACTCGCCGTAGTTCGTGTTCAGCGGCTGTCCCGATTCGTCGTAATGCATGCGTTCGAACAGCGCGTTTCCGATGCCGTGCACGACGCCGCCGACGATCTGGCCGTCCACCATCATCGGATTGATCATGCGGCCGCAGTCGTGCCCGACCGAATAGTGCAGCACGCGCACCTCGCCGGTGCCGATGTCCACCTCGACCTCCGCGACGTTGGAGCCGGCCGCGGTCGGCATTCCCTCGGAGGCGTCCCACGAAGTCGCTTCGAGACCGGGCGAAAAACCCTCCGGCACCTTGCCCGCCACCATCGGCGCCAGCTGCCGAGCGAGGTCGCCGTACGAGACCTTCATGTCGGGAACGCCGGCGACCCGGACGACGCCGTCCTCGACCGACAGATCCTCGACCGACGCCTCCAGGACTTCGGCGGCGAGCCGCAGCGCCTTGTCCCGCACCTCGTTCGCGGCCGAGAACGCGGCCGTGCAGGCGTTGACCGCCACCCGGCTGCCGATCGTCCCCACCCCCTGCGGAAACATGCCCGTGTCGGCGGAGATCACGTGGACGTCGTCGACGCCGACGTCCAGACGGTCGGCGCAGACCTGCGCCAGCATGGTCGCGTGGCCCTGCCCCTGGCTCGCCGCGCCCGTCTGCACCAGCACCTTGCCGTCGGGCTGGATGCGGACCGTCGCGCCTTCGTAGGGGCCGACGCCGGTGTCCTCTATGCAGCTGGAGACGCCGACGCCCAGATAGCGCCCGCGAGCGCGCGCCTCCGCCTGCCTCCGCGGAAAGCCCTCGTAATCGGCGAGCGCCAGGGCCTTGTCGAGGCAGCCGCCGTAATCGCCGCTGTCGTATCTGATCGGCGAGCCGTCGCGGAACTTCTGGCCGCAGGCGTAGGGAAACTGATCCGGCCGCACGAAGTTGCGCCGCCGGACTTCCGCCTGGTCGATGCCGAGTTCGCGCGCGATCCGGGCCATCAGGCGCTCCATGGCGTAGGCCGCGTTCGGCCGTCCCGCGCCGCGTATGGGAGAATTCGGCGTGGTGTTGGTGAACACGACCGTCATCGATACGTCGAGCGCCGGAACGGCGTATGGCCCGGGCAGCGGGGTGAGCGTCGTCATGGGAAGAAGCAGCCCGTAGGGCACGTAAGCGCCGTTGTCGTGGACGATCCGTCCGCGCACGGCGAGCAGCCTCCCGTCGGCGTCGACCGAGGCCTCGAGATCCCACGCCTGATCGCGCTGGGTATTGGTCGCCACGAAGTGCTCGCGCCGGTCCTCGATCCACTTCACGGGCCGCCCGAGCCGGGAGGCGGCGAGCGGTATCGCGATCTCCTCGGCGTAGACGCCCGCCTTGGGACCGAAGCCGCCGCCGACGTCGGGCGCGATCACCCGGACGCGTCCCTCGTCGCGCCCGAGATAGGCGGCGACGTTCCGCCGCACGAGGTACGGGCACTGGGTGGACGAATGGATCGTGAGCCCCTCGTACGGGCGGTCTTCGGCGATCACGCCGCGGCATTCCATCGCATGGCAGCCGCCGCGGTGCTGCTGAAAGCGTTCGCGGAACACGTGGGCGGCGCGGCCGAAGGCCGCGTCGACGTCGCCGAAACGCGCCCCGAGCTCGGCGACGACGTTGTCCGGCGATCCCGCATGGGCGAGCGCCGCGCCCGGTTCCGCCGCCTCGCGGCAATCGACGATCGCGGGAAGGGGTTCGTAGTCGACCTCGACCAGCGCCGCGCCGTCCTCGGCCAGGTGCCGGCTTTCGGCCACGACGACGGCGATCGCCTCGCCGACGTGGCAAACCTCTTCGCCGGCGAGCGGATACTGCGTGATCGACTGCTTCAGGACGGGCGCCGGATAGGGCTGGACCATCGCCTTGCCGCGAAAGCCGTCGCCGAGATCCGCCAGCGTCAGGACCGCGCGCACGCCGGGCAGCGCCGCGGCCGCCGACGAGTCGATCCCTCGAATCCGGGCGTGCGCATGGGTCGAGCGCACGAACGCGGCTTCCAGCATGCCGGGCAATTCGATGTCGTCGACGTAGCGTCCGTTTCCGGTGATCAGCCTGGGATCCTCGACGCGCCGCACCTCGGCGCCGAAATACCTGACGCCCATCAGACCTTCTCCTTCCCGCCGGCCGCCGCGAGCGCCGCGGCCACGATCGGCTGATAGCCGGTGCAACGGCAGATGTTGCCGGAAAGCGCTTCCCGCACGTCGCGCTCGGCGGGCGCCGGGTTGTCGCGCAGCCACGCGGTCAGCGACATCAGCATGCCCGGCGTGCAGAACCCGCATTGCAACGCGTGATGCTCCCGGAACGCCTGCTGCAGCGGCGAGAGCTCGCCGTCCGCGGCGAGTCCTTCGACGGTGGTCACCTCGGTTCCCCGCGCCTGCACCGCCAGCATCAGGCAGGACCGCACCGCGGCGCCGTCGACCAGCACGGTGCACGCGCCGCAGGCGCCGTGCTCGCAACCGAGATGCGTGCCCGTCAGGCGCAGTTCGCGGCGGAGAAAGTCGCCGAGATGCATGCGGTCCTCGACCTCCGCCTCGCGGCGCCGTCCGTTCACCGTCAGGGAGATCTTCATGCTGCCGCCCCCGCGCGCGCCGCCGCCCGGACGAGCGCGCGCTCGACGAGGACGCCCGCGAGCCGCCGGCGGTAGGAAGCGCTCGCGTAAGCGTCGTCCATGGCGTCGATTTCGGCGGCCTGAGCCGCGGCTTCGCCGAAGGCCGGGCCGTCGGCGGCCTCGCCTTCGAGCGCGGCCTCGATTTCTGAGAGCCGGATCGGGACCGGACCCGCGCCGGCGACGGCGACCGCCGCCCGCTTCACCCGGCCGCCGTCGAGCGAGATCATGGCGGCCACGCCGACGATCGCGAAATCGCCGTGCCGCCGCGCGAACTCCTCGAACGCCTGCCCCTCCAGAGCCGCGTCCTTGGGGATGCGAATCGCGGTCAGCACCTCGTTCTCCCGAAGATCGGGGGTCATGTAGGAAACCGGCCAGTCGGCCATTGCCGCTTCGCGCGCGCCGTCCGGCCCGCGCACCGCCAGCCGCGCGCCGACGGCGGCGGCGACGCAGGGCAGTTCCGCGGAGGGATCCAGATGGCACAGGCTGCCGCCGATCGTGCCGCGGTTCCGCGTCTGGAAATGACCGACGTGCGCCAGCGCGTCCGCAAGGACCGGAAACGACGCCAGCGCGTCCGCCAGCGCCGCCTGGCGCGTCATGGAGCCGATCTCGATCGCGTCGCCCCGGTCGCGAACGCCGGAGAGGGCCGCGATCCCGTTCAGGTCGACCAAATGATCCGGCGTCGCGTAGCGCATGTTCAGCATGGGCACGAGCGACTGTCCGCCCGCGAGCAGCCTGGCGTTCTCGATGCCGGGCAGCAGCCCCATGAGTTCGTCGAGCGATTCGGGAGCGTGATAGGTGAACGGCGCCGCTTTCATCGATTCTCCCTTCGCGGAATTTTCCAAAATGCCAAAAATTTTCCGATAGTGCAATTTGTTGTTCGGCCGTCCGAGTTCCGCTATTCTCGCCGCGCAATCCAATCAAGGGAGGCGAGTGGAATGAACAACATCACGAGACGAAGCGTCGTCGGGGGCGGACTGAGCGTGGCCGCGCTCGGAGCCGCGGGCCTGCCGCGCCTGGCGTTCGCCGCGACGGAGAACGAGAACATCGTCGCCGCCGCCAAGGGGCTCGGCGGCGGCAACCTGAAGGGCATGATCTGGTCGAACTATTACGTCGCCATGACGCCCTCGATGGAGCGCTTCAAGCAGGCGACCGGCATCGGGGTCGGCAGCATCCAGGACATTTCGATCTTCGTCATCCCGCAGCGCGCCATGGCCGAGGCGCTGTCCCGCTCTCCGGAGTTCGACTTCTTCCACGTCGACTCCAACATGATCCCGTCGCTCGCCTCGGCCGGGCTGCTCGAGCCGCTGGACGACTACATGGAGAAGGCGAGCTTCGGCATCGACGCGGTCGGCACCTACGGCAACTTCATGCGTTACAAGGGCAAGACCTACGGCGTTCCGACCGACGGCAACGTGCACGTGCAGTTCACCCGCAAGGATCTGATGGAGAATCCGGAAGAGCGTAAGCGGTTCGAGGACAAGCACGGCAGGAAGCTGGATTATCCGGTCACCTGGGAGGACGACCAGCAGCTGATGGAGTTCTTCCACCGGCCCGACCAGGACCTGTACGGATCCGCCAACCTGCGCAATCGCGCCAACGGCGTCACGTGGTGGTACATGTACTTCTACTCGGCGGGCGGCTTCCCGTTCGACGACGACATGAACCCGACGCTCGACACGCCCGCGGGACGCTACGCCGTCGATACCTACCTGAACGTCAAGAAGGTCTCGCATCCGGAGGCGCCGGGCTGGGGAACCCCGCAGATGATCCCGCGGATCACCGGCGGCAAGGCGTTTTCGTGCCAGTACTGGGACGGCATCATCGCGCTCAACGAGAACCCCGAAAAGTCGAAGACCGCCGGCAAGTGGCATTACAGCCTGTCGCCCGGATCCCGGTTCTCCGGCAAGCTCGTCCACCGTTCCATCTCCTCGCCGCTGGGAGCGATCCTGGTCAACCGCCACTCCAAGAACAAGGAAAAGGCGGCCTACATGGCGATGTGGTGGGGAACGCTGAAGAACTCCGAGGAAATCGTCGCCGACCGCGTCAACACGTTCCACGATCCGTGGCACAAGGGACACATGACGAGTGGCAAGGTCAGGACCGCCTACACCCCGGGCGGCATCGACGCCATCGAAACCTGCCTGAAGGTCGCGTCGCCGCCGATCTACCTGACCGGCTACCTCGAGTTCCAGGACCAGCTCGCCAAGAACCTGTCCGAAGCCTACGTGGGGCAGAAGAAGGCGGACCGCGTGCTCAAGGACACGCAGGAAGCCTGGAGCAAGATCGTCCGCCGGATCGGCAAGCGGAAGCTCAAGCAGGAGCTGGCGAGCTACAAGGCCGTCTTCCCCAAGGTCGACGTCCCGACCTGATCGGCGGATTCCGGAGGCGCGCCGCGCGCCTCCGGAATCGGCGGGAGCCGCAGGAATGACCAACGCACCGGCGACAGCGCGCGGAATGACGCAGGCGCGGGCCGTCCGCCGGTTCAAGCGGTCGGTTTTGAGCGTCTTCTTCGCGCTTATGGCAACGGTGCTGGCACCGGTGCTGTTCCTCCAGCTCTACTTCTCCTTCCACGAATACTCGATCTACCTCGGCAGCTGGTGGGAGGCCGAGTTCGCGGCGCTGGACATCTTCGAGGAGGTCGTCACCGACCCGCGGCTCGGCGCCGCCGTCGTCCGGTCGCTGCTGTTCGCGGGCGGCTCGACCCTCGGCTGCTTCGTCATCGGCTTCGGACTCGCGCTCCTGATGTACCGCCCGTTCCGCGGCCAGGCGTTCTTCTACATCGCGTTCATCCTGCCGATGCTCACCGTGCCGATCGTGATCGCCTACACCGGCGAGATGCTGCTGTACCAGAAGGGGCCGATCAACGACGTGCTGAGCATGATCTCCGGCCGCGACGTGAACGTGATCTGGCTCGCGGACGCCCGCATGGCGCTGACCACGGTCATGATTCTCGAAATCTGGAACTGGGTGCCCTTCTCCTTCATCATCATGATCGCCGGCCTCGCCTCGCTGCCGAAGGAGCCGCAGGAGGCGGCCCGCGTCCTCGGCGCCTCGAAATGGCGGATATTCCGGGAAATCCAGCTGCCGCTGCTGCGTCCGGTGATCGTGCTCGCGATCGTGCTGCGCTTCCTCGAGGCGATGGCCGAATTCCCCAAGGCCTGGTCGCTGTTCCAGGGCGGCCCGGGCTCGGCCACCGAAACCATCCCCATCTACCTCTACATCACGACCTGGCAGTATTTCGAGGTGTCGAAAGGGGCGGCGATGTCCTACGTCGTGATGATGATCATGATCGCCATCGTGCTCGCGGCCATCCATCTGCTGCGCCGCGAGAAGCGGGCGCTCGACCAGATGTACGGCGAGGCCGCGCGGTGACCCGCGGAACCCGCAAGAGGCTCGCGGAGACGGGACGCTACGCCGTTCTGCTGCTCTGGCTGGCGATCGTCGCCTTCCCGATCTTCTGGGTCGTCGCCACGTCGTTCAAGCCGGATCACGAATGGTTCGCCTGGCCGCCCGTCTACTGGTCCGAAGAGCCGACCCTGAAGAACTACCTGAACGTCTGGACCGACTACTCGGAATACGAGGACACCCAGTACATCAAGTCGCTGCAGAAGCCCTGGATCGCGCTCCGCAACAGCCTGGTCATCTCCCTGACCTCGACCTTCCTCGCGGTCGGGTTCGGAGCGATCATCGCCTACGGCGCCTCGCGCTACCGGATCATCTCGGAAACGCGAATGTTCCAACTGCTGATGCTGCGCATGGTGCCGCCGATCGTCATCGTCGCGCCGCTTTCGCTTTACTACGCGACTCTCGGCCTGCTCGACACCGTCATCGGTCTGGTCGCCGTCTACTTCCTGACGACCCTTCCCTACGCGGTCTGGATGACGAAGAGCTTCATCGACGAGGTGCCGCTGGAGGTGGAGCAGGCCGCGATGATTCTGGGCGCCGGCCGCTGGCGAACGATCTGGGAGGTCGTGCTGCCGCTGGTCCGGTCGGGCCTGGTGGCGACCTTCCTGTTCATCCTGATCCTGACATGGAGCGAATATCTGCTGGCGCTGATCCTGTCCAAGACGGAGGTGGTCACGCTGCCCGTCGAGTTGAGCAAATACGAGGGTTCGACCGAGGGCCGGGTCTACGGCCGGCAGGCGGCGCTCGCGGTCGGCGTCACGATACCGCTGGTGATCATCGGCCTGGTGATCCGCAAGCATCTGGCCCGCGGCTTCAGTTTCGGCATGGTGAGAAGGTAATGGCGCGAATCGAACTCAGAAAGCTGCGCAAGGAATTCGGCCGGTCGGTGGTCGCCGTCAAGAACATCGACCTCGCGATCGAGGAGGGCGAGTTCCTGGTCATGGTCGGCCCGTCCGGCTGCGGCAAGACCACGACGTTGCGCATGATCGCGGGGTTCGAGGATCCCACGGCCGGCGAGATCCTCATGAACGGCAGGGCGATCAACGATCTCGAGCCCGGCGAGCGCGGCCTCGGCATGGTGTTCCAGAGCCACGCGCTGTTTCCGCACAAGACGGTCGCCCAGAACATCGAGTTCGGGCCGCGCATGCAGAAGATGGATGCGAACCTGCGGCGGCGGCGCGTGCTCGAGGTGGCGGAAATGGTCCGGATCGCCCATCTGCTCGACAAGATGCCGGGCGAGTGCTCGGGCGGCGAATCGCAGCGCGTGGCGCTGGCGCGCACCCTGATCACGGAACCCGGAACCTACCTGCTCGACGAACCGCTGTCGAGCCTCGACGCCAAGCTGCGGCGCGAGATGCGCGCCGAGGTCGACCGGCTCCATCAGGAGCTCGGGCGAACGTTCGTCTACGTCACCCACGACCAGGAAGAAGCGATGACGCTCGCCGACCGGATCGTGGTGATGCGCGGCGGCGAGATCGAACAGGTCGGAACGCCGCTCGAGATCTACGGCGACCCGGTTTCGCAGTTCGTGGCCGACTTCTTCGGCAGTCCGTCGATGAATCTGTTTCCGGGGGAAATTCGCCGGAGCGGGGAGTCGGTCAGGTTCGAGAGCGGGCGCGTCGCGATCGACCTTCCGTTCGCGGACGCCGCGCCGGGCCGCGCGACCGTCGGCATCCGGCCCGAGCATCTTGTCGTCGGCGCGGCAGGCGATCTCTCGGAGAAGATCCATCTGGTGGAGCCGCTGGGCAAGGATACGCTGCTTTATTTCGACTACGGCGGCGAGCGGGATCTGATCGCGGTGGCCGACGGCGCCGCGTCCTACGCGGCAGGCGCCGTTCTGGGCGTGAGCTTCCCTCCCGAGCGCCTTTTCCTGTTCGGCGAGGACGGGCGCCGCATTCGCTGAATCCCGGCGAAAGGCGGGCCGGAAGACAAGGCCTCGCTTCCGCGCGCGGCGAAGTCCGGCGGCGGCCGCGAGAACGCCGACGGCCGCTTTGCCGACCTTTTCGATCCGTTTCGCGGCGAGCGCGAAACGCCCGCTTGCCTCCGTCCGGAAGATCCGGAGGGCGGTCCATCCTCGATTCACCCGGCTTGACAGGTTGCGCTTCCCGGTCTTAATTGCCGGACATTGGGCGCGTAGCTCAGCGGGAGAGCGCTCGCCTCACACGCGAGAGGCCGCTGGTTCAAACCCAGCCGCGCCCACCATCGGCCGGGCAAGAACTCCGGGCGCGAAGCCATCCTGCCCGCCGCCCCGGCACCTTGACTCACCGGCCAACCCATACTGCCTTGGCGACAGGGATTGCCGACCGCCAGTATCGCACTTCGGAGTTGATAGCGGGTAGCTTTTTCCGCCTCCGCAAGCGTTCGCTACCCAGGCGATGGTCCGCGATTGAGAACCTTCTTCCAGTCCCGCCGCAGGGGCTTCAGCCAGATATCCTTGACCGGCAGCGCATACTCGTTTTTCACGTCGAGCTTGCCGCGGCCCTGCGTTTTGCCGACCCGGATCCAGTTGGCTGCATGGTAGCAGGTTCCTTCGAAGCGCCGCATTTCGCAGAAGGTCTCGAGCAGGACTGGACGCAACGCGTAGCGGCGGTCCCAGTCGTCGGGCAAACATCGCTCGACCAGCGCGAGGATATGGGATGCAAGGCGTTTGATTCTGACCCAGGGCAGTATAAGGAATCTCGCGTTGTTAACGACGAAAGGCAGATTGCGCTGGCGGCATTCGATGTCCCAACCGATCAGCTTGTCCCGTGGCGCAATCTTCCACGCGGCGGCGCCGAAGCCGAGCACGGCCAGGGGTTCGCCCTCTGCGGAGCGGACGAAGTACCTTATCTGGGCACCAGGCATGGGAGTAAAGCCGAGGTAATGATAACGGTCGATGAAGGCGTTCCAGAGGCGACCTTCGCTGGCGCTGCGGACGGGTTCGATGCGCAGCGGACGGACTTGATCGAGACGGTCGGGAGTTGGGAACGGGGGCGGTTCGGTTTCGGGAGACGGCGGAATTGGGCGGCGAACGCGGACGGACCGGAGCTGCGACGGCGGCAGAACGATGAGGCCGTCGCGTTCCATCCGCAGCAGGGCGACGCGAGCGCTCATATCTTTCAAACCGCCGTTGGGCTTGCGCCAGTCGAGGCATTCGCACAGGATGCGCGAGAGGGGCGTGCGTTTGAGAGGCGGGTTCCGTTGCGCGATCAAATCGCGAATCAGGTTGATGTCGGCTTCCGAGAATTTCCGCCCGCAATACCGGTAACTCACGGTCCTTCCAGACGTTCCGCCGAGCGAAGATGGGCCTCGATTGCCGCGCGCCCTTCCGCCCATGCGGACAAGGCGTTGGTATCGAGGATCATGGGGCGATCTTCGGGAGCGAGCTTCTCGAACTCCTCCTCGATCACGCCGAGGACGTGGCGGTGTTCATGCGCGAGATCGGACAGCGCGCCGAAGCCGGCCATCGGTCCCCCTTGTCCGGCGCGACTGTCGCCCTCGCAGTGCAGGAGCTGCACCTCAAGCGCTTCGGTGAAGAAACGCCTCAGGGTGACGCCGCGAGCGGCGGCAAGCGCCTTGGCCTGCCGGAACATGACGTCGGGGAGTTCGATGGTCATCTTCATCACGACATATTCCCATAACGACGGCGCACCATCAACCCCTGGTGGGGCCTTGTCGCCGCCCGACTCCCGGCGATGCGGGCGGCGGCGGTCTGGATGGAGTCGCGGGCGTAGCGGACGATCCTGCCGAGGCATCGGCGGACTTTCCCCGCGCCGGTCCGTGCCGCATCCATGCATGCGCCGGGCACGGCGTCTTTCCTGCAGTGGCCGCCGGGTAGACCGGGCAACCGGGAAATCCGGACCGTAATGGACGGTTCGCCGGCGCCGCCCAGCAAGCGAACTGAATCGAGGATGGCGTCTCGTCCCGGTAGCCCCTCCATCGAGTCCGACGGGCCGACCGGCGCGAGATGCGCCGTTCATCGGGTTGCCCTGCAGAGGGTGAACGCGCAGCAAGCCGCGTCGCCGAGTTCATGGTCCTACGCCGTCCCGTACGACGACGGCGGGCGGGTCGTTCCCGAAGAAAGCGATTCGCTTCGGAAAGCGCCTGACCCGCGCCTCACGCTATATCGACACGCGGGTAGAAAACTTTTCCCCAGACTTCGGAATTCGGATTTTCCGTAATGTCCTTGTCCATGATTTCGAGGATCGCCGGAACGAGGGAAGCCATGATGTTGCTGCCGTCCCTGATCTGGTCCCGCCCCAAGCCCTCGGCGAAGGTCGCGCCGCCATGAAAAATCTGGTTGCGCAAGACGTACAACCGCATGAAGACCTCGCTGAGAACGCTATGGGCATCACCCGTTTCCATGGACCTGAGCACTCGTTGGTTTTTGCTCTCGAATTGCGGCCGCCAATTCGGGATCGCGCCGCGGGCATACTTCCAGAAGGGTCCGAACACATACCGGTTTTCGAGCAGAACGCGGATCGGCCCCGGAAAGGTCTCCCAAAGAAGTCGGCCGATGACGCCTTCCCGATCCCTGTTCAGAACCTCCCCAAGGAAATCCCTGAACCTCCTGCTTTCGTTCGCGTCGTCGTCGTCCTCCGCCAACTCGACGCCGTACCCGGCGTTGAACGCGATCCACAGAAAGATGAACTTTTCGTCGTCGGTCTCCGCTTTCTCGCTGCGATGCAGCCAACTGTAGGCGCGTCGCAATCGATCCTGGTTATGCGCGCGCTGCGACACGGCATTCCTCCTTTCCCGGGCGATCAGGGGCGAACGAACGGGAATCGCCGTCAATCGACGAAAATCCAGTCGCGAAACGGCGATCCCGGATGTCGCCGCGACCCGGACGATTCTTCTTACCGCTCAAGGTATCGGGAAACGGCCGCCGCCGGACGCGACCGCCCCTTCGCAACCAACCGAGAAACGTCTACAAACATACTCGGGCAGGAGAAGCGCACAATGACGGAGCGCGAAACGATCTTCGTTCCGGGATCGCCGCGGCTCGCGGTCGATCATGCCGGAACCGGCCCGCTCGTGCTCTTCCTGCACGGCATCGGCGGCAACCGGAGCAACTGGACGGAACAGATCGACGCCTGCAGCGCCGGGTTCCACGCAGCGGCCTGGGACGCCCGCGGCTACGGCGATTCCGACGATTACACGGATCGGCTCGACTTCGGCGATTTCGCCGACGACGTCTTGCGCGTCCTGGACCATTTCGGAGAAAGGAAGGCTCATCTCGTCGGACTGTCGATGGGCGGAAGGATCGCCCAGGATTTCTACGCCAGATTCCCCGACCGGGTGTCGACCCTCGCGCTCTGCGACACGATGCCGGACTTTACGGTCACGCTCACGCCGGAAAAACGCGCGGACTTCGTGCGGCTGCGGCAGGAACCGCTGCTCGCGGGCAAGCGGCCGGAAGACATCGCCGACGCGCTCGTCGACGGCCTGATCGCTCCGGACGCAAGCGAGGACGCGAGGCGAAGGATGGTCGACAGCGTTTCCGCCCTCCGCGCGGACTCCTACCTGAAAACGATCGAAGCGTCGCTGACCTTCGACCGTTCCGCCGAGGTCGACCGGATCGCGGCGCCGACGCTCCTGATCTACGGCGAGCACGATCGGCTGACGCCGCCCGAAATCGGGCGCGATCTTCATCGCCGCATCGTCGGATCCGAGTTCGTGCTGATCGAAGGCGCAGGCCATCTGTCGAACGTCGAAAAGCCCGCAGCGTTCAACGCCGCCCTGCTCGATTTCCTCGACGCCCATCGCGAAGGCTGAAGCGCCGCCTGGGGAGGCGGCTCCGCGGGCTGCGGGCATGCGCCGAGGCGGCGCGCGAACGAGTCCGCGGCGGCCTTACGCACGGAGTTCGTCCGCGATCGCGTCGCCGACGATCAGCCCGATGCCGAAGGCTTTAATCAATCCGCCCACGTAACCTGCCGCCGGACCGCCTTCGAGGCCGCCGACCGCGGAACCGGCGGCGAACAGGCCGGGCATCGGGGCGTCGTTCCCGTCGAGCACGCGGCCGCACCCGTCAACGGCGATGCCGCCCGACGTGACCGTGATACCGGCGCACAACGGAATCGCGAAAAAGGGCGCCGACTCGATCGGGCGCGCCGCCGTTTTCCGCGGCTGCAGGGCGCCGCCGTCCCGGATGCATCGGTTGCATTCCGCGACGGTCCCGGCGAGGCCGGCTGCGTCGATCCCGGCTTTCGCGGCCAGCTCCTCCAGACTGCCCGCTTCGAAAACGGTGCCGCCGTTTTCGGGAAGGGACGGGTTGGGCGGCACGATGTCGGAGCTGCGCGCCTCTTCCCATGCCCGAGCGTCGATTATCGCGGTCGCCGACAACGGGTCGTCGAGACCGGCGATGGCGTTGGACAGATAGATGCCGCCAAGCCCTTCGTCGGCGAAACGGAGGCCGTCCGGGGTTACCGCTATTCCGCTCGCGCATATCACGTCGACTTGCGGATAGGGCCAAAGAGCCTCGTTGCCGAAGGCGTCCCTGCTGAGAACATGGCCGTAGAAGCTGTCGAGCCCCGTCGTCGCGGCGCCGGCCTCGACCGCCATGCGTAGGCCGTCGCCGCGGCCGGTCCGCATGTTTCTCTGATGGAGATCCTGCGGCCTTCGCGTGATATGCCGGGAAAGCAGACGGCGGTCGGCCTGAAATCCGCCGTCGGCGATCGCCACGGCGCGCGCGGATCCCTTCACGCCGGGCGCCGCGACGCCGGCCGCCCGGCCGCCTTCCATTCTGATGCCGGCGGCCCTCGTTCCGCGCACGATGCGTCCGCCCCGCTTCTCCAGCTTCTCGGCGAGCGATCTCAGAAACAGATTGGGTCCGCTGTTCTCCCAGTCGAGTCCTGCCCGAAGCGCCCGGGCCGGCGCCATCATCGGCAGAGCGTAGGCCCGGCCCGGATGCTGAACGAAACGGCAGCCATGGCCGCGCAACCAGTCCATGGCCGGGCCCGCGCGGTCGGCGAGGGCGCGGGCGAGGTCGCGCCGGGCGGTTCCGCCGCTCGCGGAAACGATGGCCTCGAACAATTCGTCGGCGGGATCCTCGGGATTCCGAAACGCGACGTGAAGAGCGCCGGTGCAAACGCGCGAATTGCACATGTAAAGCTCGGCGTCGCCGGCTTCCACGACCAGCGGCGTCAGCCCGCGTTCGGCGACCCGATTCGCTACCGTGAGACCGGCGAAGCCGGCTCCTACGACCGCAACGTCGAAATCCATTCGGCTGTCCGGGGCGCACTGCGCGCGAATGTCAGCGGCCCGCGGCGCGTCCGAGGTCGGCAAAACCCTCGGAGCTTCGCGGCGCGCCCGTCACCGTTGCGCGCCGGACGTCAGGCCGGCGGGTCGCAGGCGACCGTGCCCATGTCCGCCGGAACGGACAATTCCAGAATTTCGAGGTCGTCCGACGCCGCGGTCTCGTTGTGGCGCATGCCGCCCGGGATGAACAGCGACTCTCCCTGCCCGACCCGGATCTTCTCGCCGGTTTCGAATTCGAGGTCGACCCAGCCCTTGAGACCGTAAACGAACTGGCCCTCGCAGACATGATAGTGCCAGCCGGTGGGTTCGGTCATGCCGCGAACGGCCGTGACCGTCTGGGCGCGCAACTTGCCGAGGCTCGCCTCCGTGACTCCGAGATCCCGGTACACGAAGAAATCGCGCCGTCCGCCGACCTCCGGGGCGGTTTTGATGGACGCATGGGCGATCTTCTGTCTGGCATGGGTATCCGGCATGATCCTTGCTCCTTGTTGTCGTGCAACGCAGTTCGGTGCGCTTCCGAATCTAGCGTTTCGCAGCCCGGTTGTCTTCCGGTCTCGCCGCCAATTCGTTCGGCGGTCCCGACCGGCGGTTCGCGATACGGTTCCGAAACCGCTATCGTTCCGTCGAAGCGGCGAACGGCGGAGTTCCGCCCGCGCGAGGAGGCAGCCCATGATCCGGACGAAGGGAGTCGCCCATTTCACCATACCGGTCACGGACACCCGGCGGAGCATGGCCTTCTACGCGGAAATTCTCGGCATGCGTCCGATCCAGGTGAACCACCAGCGGGGAATGGTCTTTCTCGACACGGGCGGCGACTGCGTGATCCTCGCGAAATCGAGCGCGAGGATCGATCCGCAAGACCACGATCTGCATCACGCGTTCGTCGTCGACGCGGACGACTACGAGGAAGCGAAGGCGTTCCTCGAGGAAAAGGGCGTCGACGTCTTCTTCGAGGAGGATCGTCAGGGCGGCGCCGTCAACGGTCCCCGCGCCTATTTCCGCGACCCTGACGGCAACGTGCTCGAAATCATCAACCTGACCAGCTACAAGGGCGACGCGCAGGCTTGACCGTGCGTACGCTGTCGGCGCGTCCCCCAACACGAGGCAGGCAATCGGCAATCTCCGTCGGGAGGGCAGCATGGGTCGGCCGGCGGCGCAAGCCGTGGCCGGCGAAACGCTCGAACCCCAAGCAGTGGTTCCGTCGAACGAAAGCATCGCGTTCGTCCGGTCGAGCGCGGCGGACTTCCGCCTCTTCGAGCGAAAGAGCCTCAAGGTCCATGACGGGGCTCCCGTCCGAAGGCATGGCCTGCGGACAACCGAATCGGCTCGCGAAAGCCGGAGAAATTCGGCGCGATGAAAAAAATCCGGAGATTCAACGCAAAATTGGCGCGGAACGTTCCTGCCGAGGTCCCGGCCTGCGTTGAACGCGGCGGAGCGAGCGGCCATAATCCGCGCTGACGGTGCGCGCGAGGGAACGAAACGATGAAGGCTGCTTATTTCGAACGGCACGGCGGTCCGGAGGTATTGACCTACGGCGACCTGCCGGATCCGGTTGCCGGATCCGGGGAGGTCGTCGTCGACATCCACGCCGCCAGCGTCAACGGCGCGGACTGGAAGGTGCGGGCCGGCGCCTACAGCGCGATCGCCGATTTTCCCTACGTATGCGGCCGCGATTTTTCAGGCGTCGTCGGCGAGATCGGAGCGGGCGCGGACGAGTTCGCGGTCGGCGACCCGGTGTTCGGCGTGTGCGAGGTCGGACAGGAAGGAACGTATGCCGAGAAGATCGCCATGAAGGCGTCTCTGGTCGCCCGAAAGCCCGACTGGATGTCGCACGCGGACGCATCCGCCCTTTCCCTGATCGGTCTCACGGCGCTCGTGTCCGTAGAAGACACGCTGAAACTGAAGCCCGGCGAAACCATCCTGATCCAGGGCGGCGCCGGCGGCGTCGCGGGATTCGCGATACAGCTCGCGAAGCATATCGGCGCCCACGTGATCACGACCGCAAGCGCCCGGAATCACGAATACGTCCGCAGCCTCGGCGCCGACGAGATCATCGATTACAACGAGACCGACTTCGCCGAAGCCGTATCCGGCGTCGACGCCGTGTTCGAAACCGTCGGCGGCGAGGTCGCGATGCGCTCCTTCTCCGTGCTGAAGCCGGGCGGCCGGGCGGCGTTCATCGCATCGGGGCCGAAAGCTCCCGTTCCGCCCCGCCCCGACGTTCAGTCGCTCCGCCCTCGGGTCGGCCGCGACCGGCCGCATCTCGAACGCATCGTCGAACTGGCGCGGTCCGGCGCGGTGACCGCGCCGGAAACCCGCCTGTTTCGCCTTGCGGACGCGGCGGCGGCGCACGAAGTCAGCGAGGGCAGGCATTTGCGCGGCAAGCTGGTTTTCGAGATCCGCTGAAGGCCGCTTGCTTCGTCCGCGACGCCAGGCGATTCGGCGCCGCGTCGGGAGCGCTTCGCGACGCCGATCCGTCCTTCGCCGTTCGGCGAGACTGCGATGCGCGGCGTAAAACCGGCGCAGCGGTTTCGGGGCATGTCCGCAAACAGCTGCCCGACCGACCGCGACCCACGGCTTCCAGACATATCGCGCCCTCGATCGATCCTGCGCCGGCAAAAGGAAGAGGAAATTCAGGCCGGCGAACGAAGCCGTTCAGTCGTTGCCAGAAAACAAGGACGCCTGTCGCCGCACGTTTTCGGTTGACCGATACCTTACGGGTTTGGCCGTTTTCTCGATCCTTCCATCGCTCAAACCTCGCTTCAGCCAAACGCTCGCCTGCGCTTTCTGCAATTCCAAACGCGACGCGATTTCATCGGTCTTCATCGGACCATCGGCCGTGATGCCGCGCATTCGGTCAAGAAACATGGCGTAGAAATCCGAAGTTCCGGGAGCGTTTTCGCCGACAGTCTCGGGAAAGGACGCCTGTCGTTGCACGTTTTCGGTTGACCGATACCTTACGGGTTTGGCCGTTTTCTCGATCCTTCCATCGCTCAAACCCCGCTTCAGCCAAACGCTCGCTTGCGCTTTCTGCAATTCCAAACGCGACGCGATTTCATCGGCCTTCATAGGACCGTCGGCCGTGACGCCGCGCATTCGGTCAAGAAACATGGCGTAGAAATCCGAGACGCCAGGGGCATTTTCGCCGACAGTCTCGGGAGAGGACGCCTGTCGCCGCATGTTTTCAGTTGACCGATACCTCACGGGTTTGGCCGTTTTCTCGATCCTTCCATCGCTCAAACCCCGCTTCAGCCATACGCTCGCTTGCGCTTTCTGCAATTCCAAACGCGACGCGATTTCATCGGCCTTCATAGGACCGTCGGCCGTAACGCCGCGCATTCGGTCAAGAAACATGGCGTAGAAATCCGAAACGCCAGGAGCATTTTCGTCGACAGTCTCGGGAGTCGACTTCGGGCGCTTGCCGGAGGTTTCGATTTCCGGGTCGGCGCGGCTTTCCGCTCCGGGTTCGGTCGTTGCCGGACGCTCGGCCTCGGGCAAGGGACGGCTGGCTTCGTCAGCCGCCTCGACCGTCGCGTCGCGCGACAGGGACTCGAGCGAATTCAAGTCGTCCGGCAACCAACGAGCCCCTTTTTGGACAAGACCTGCATTGCCCGCTTCCGGGTTCGCCGTCCATTTGACCCAGAGCGGCACCCACGCGAACTTCAGGTTCTCCAAAGCGCCGTTCCACGTTCCTCCCTTATCCCGCGTACTGCTCACCGCTACTGCCGCTTCGGACAGGCAATAGATGTAGCGGTTTCTGGACATCGCATTGCCGACCTGGAAACCCGCCTCCGGATTGAAAGGCGTCATCAGCGTCAGATCGCCGGAGAGAATGTAGTCGCGATATTTCGCGGAGGTCGCTTCGCGCAACAAGCTGTCCGCCAGAATCCCGACAGCGGTGCCCTCTTTGCGGAGCGCGCCCAGCATCGAACGCTGGTCGATCCCCCGAGCCCCGCCCGAAACGACCGAGTATCCCTGCATTGCGGCGGCCTCCGCAAGCCTCTCGGCAAAGGCAACGTCGTCGGGTTCGGCATCCCGCGAGCCGACGACCGCTATGCCGCCTCGATCAAGAAGCATCTTGTTGCCGCACCCGAACAACACCGGCGGCGACTCCAACCGCAGCTTGCGCTTCAATCGCTTGGGATACTCCGGATCCGAACGGGTAATCGACCATAACCCGGCCCGCTGCCATTTTTCGAGCGCGAAGCCGAGCGCCGCCCCGCGATCCAAGAGTCTTTCGATCCGGGGCAGCGTTATCGACCGATCCTCCCATCCGGAGAGCCTGTCATTCAAATCGCCCTTCAACAACGCGGAGGGATCAAGGCCGAGATCCTTCATCCAAGCGGCAAAACGCGCCCATTCCTTCGTCGAAAGCGGCTTCGCTCCGGCGGCGTCGGATTTTCCGAAGGAAACGGTAAGAAGCATTATCGCCTGGGACCGGGGGGGCAAATTCATTTCATGCCCCCATGCCGGAAGTGGCCAAAGCCAGGGGCCAGACAGGCCCGCTGCCCGCGTTTCGAAGAAGCGCAGCTACAACGGTCAATGTCCAACCCGAGTCCACGACATCGTCGACCAGCAGAACGGGGCCTGGAGGGACAGGTTCTTCGACGGCGAATACGCCATCCAGATTCCTGCACTGATGAAATCCGTTCTGCTGCTCTTTCTGCGGTTCGTTGTCCCTGTTCTTCGCCACGACCGGCTCGAACGGCAGCCTCAAGGCGTCAGCCAGCCGCCGGGCATAGCCGGGAACGAGGTCGGGACGATTTATGGAGGGAACGCAGGTCACCCACCGCGGCGCCGGCGACGGCCGCCACCGTTCGTTCAACATCTCCACGACCGCATCGACAAGAGCGTCGCGAAAGCCGCCGGCGTTCTTGTCTTCGGCGACCTGCCGCCCCCAACCGGCATCGCCCCATCGAGAGAGGATCCGTCCGGTCCCGGCGCGAAGCGCAAGAGGAAGGTTTCCTTGAAAGCCGTATTCGGCGAACGCGCCTTGCGGGATCCGCTTGTTCGCGTTCAGCGCCAGTTCGGACTTTCGAAGGAAACGAGCGGCGGCCATCGCGGCTTCATTCGCGAAGGACATGTCCACGATCGGACGGCCGAGGCACGAGGCGCATTTCCCGCACGGCCGGGGATCGGCATCGTCAAGCGCCCTCGCAAGGAACTCCATCAGGCAACCCTCTTCGCCGATATAATCCTGGACCTGCCGCCATTCGGTCTCGCGTTGTCCGGTCAGCCGCCGGATCTTTTCGCGATCCATCCCGTACGGCACGGGAGTGCGGAGCCATCTGCTTCCGGATTTCAATACGGGAGACGGATTTTCGACGGACAGAAACTTGAGCGCCTGGTCGATCTGGCCGCGTCTCAGGTTAACCGCCTCTTCGAGTTGAAAGATGTTCATGCCGTCGCTTTCTTCCAAAGATTTCAGTATCGCAGTCACCCATTGCTCCTTGGGAAAGGCCGTTCTTCTGAAGTACTCATGGATGTTTTCGTCCTCGGCGCCGGACATCAAAATTCCGGCGGCGTAGTCAATGCCTCGGCCAGCGCGACCGACCTGCTGGTAATACGCGACGATGGAACCCGGCGCCTGGTAATGGACGACGAAACCGAGATCCGGCTTGTCGTACCCCATGCCGAGAGCCGTGGTCGCGACCAGCGCCTTTATCTCGTTTCGCAACAATCGCCCTTCGAGATGCCGGCGGCAATCGTCGGAATCACGGAAGCCGCCCCTGTTGACGCCGCTATAGTATGCCGCAGCCGGTATGCGATGTTCCAGAAGCCAGTCGGCGACCTGATCCGCGTCGCGCTTGGTGAGCGCATAGACGATCCCGGTGCCGGGCAGCGAATCGACGTTCTTGGCCAGCCATGCCAGGCGCGCCGCCTGCGACGGCAATCGCAGGGTCTGCAGGGCCAGGGTTCGACGCATCAGGGTTCCGCGCTGGATGCCGATATCGCCAAGTTGGCTCCGTACGTCTTCTACGACGCGATCGTTCGCGGTCGCCGTGGTGCCGACTATCGGCATGTTGCCGGGCATTCGCTGCAGGACGTTCACCAGACGGCGATAGTCGGGCCGGAAGTCGTGGCCCCAATCGGAAATGCAGTGCGCCTCGTCCACCACCAACAAACCGATTCGCCCGGCGATCGGCGACAGGACGTTTTCCATGAAATCGTCGTTCGCCAGCCGCTCGGGCGAAATCAGGAGGGCGTCGACCTCTTGCGCCCATACGGTGCGCTGCAGTTCCGGCCATTCTTCCCGGTTCGTCGAATTAATCGTCCTTGCGCGGATTCCCAACCGCTCGGCAGCCTCGATCTGGTTCCGCATAAGGGCAAGGAGCGGGGAAACGATCAGCGTCGGTCCGTATCCGTTGCCGCGAAGGATGCGCGTGGCGATAAAGTAGACGCAACTCTTGCCCCACCCGGTGCGCTGCACGACAAGCAGACGCTCCCTTCGGTTCACGAGGGCATCGATGGCTTCCCACTGGCCGCGCCGAAAATCGGCGGCCGGATCATTCGTCATCGTTCTGAGAAGGCCGAGGGCCTCTGCTCTTTCGGTCAAACCAATCCACCACGGAACGCGTCGCGGCCCTCCTTCGATACGGGCGGGCGGCAATCTCTGCCGCAAGGGAAATATCGGCCGGCCGGTAAGTCAAGGCGCCGTTGCGGCCCGCGCCGCCAGGCCGCGCCGAAGTGGCCTCGCGGTCTCGACGGACAGCCCGCCGGTTCCCGCCTTGCGCCGCTTCCCTCGCGCGCCAACGCATGTCGACGCCGGCAGCCGGCGCCCGCCGCTCCCTCCTCGAGACGCCGCCATCGACGGAACCTGTTGCCGGGCCGCCAGTCGGCGCGGCGGAAAGAACGCGGTCTCCCCGCCGACGATATCCGGCCGAAGCCCCTGCAACGGAGCCGGAAGCGAATCCTCGACGAATGGATCGCGATATATTTTCGCAATTCCGGATTCGCGACCCCGAGCGCTTCGCGTATAATCGACGGGGCAACCGGACCCTGGAACGCCATGGCGAACAAGAATCGAATTTATCTCGTATCCTGCGTCGCGAAGAAGCGAACGGAAACCGTTGCGGCGAAGGATCTTTATATTTCGCTGTGGTTTCAGCTGGCTCGCCGATACGTGGAAAGTTCAGGCGGGCCCTGGTTCATCCTGTCGGCGAAACACGGATTATTGGAGCCGGATCGCCCGATTTCCCCATACGACGAAACTCTGAAACGGATGAACGCTGCCGACAGGCGCGCTTGGGCACAGAGAGTCATCTCCCAGATGAACGAACATCCGCCCGAGGTCGACGAGGTCGCGATTCTCGCGGGATTTCGTTACCGCCAATACCTTGGATCCTATCTGTCAGGCCGTTTTTCGTCAGTCCGCGTACCGATGCAAGGATTGAGATTCGGAGAACAGTTGAACTGGTTGAAAAAAGCGGTTGAGCCGGTTGAAAAATGAGCAAGCGGGATGACCTGATTGCGTTCTATGCGCTCATGGACGAACTTGAGCGTCGCGGAAAACGCCGTCTCTCCGAAACGGACGGCCGCATGAACTGGCCGGGCGTCTACTTCTTTTTCGAGCCCGGGGAAAACCGGTCCTGCAGCGGACAGGGACCTCGAGTCGTCAGGGTAGGAAGCTCCGGCAGGCCGTTGCGGAAACGCCTCGGAGAACATTGCGGAACCTTGACTCCGCCTTACGGCGATCATCGACGTTCGGTGTTTCGCCTGCTCGTAGGCAACGCATTGATAGGCCGAGACCCTGGCGTCGGTATCGACAGTTGGGGGGCGAGGAAGGTCAGAAACATGCGGCATGCCGAGCAGCCGCTCGAAGAAATGGTCAGTCGACGCATCGGCGGCATGTCGGTGGCATTCGTTCCGATCGAAGATGCGCTTGGCCGCGACAATGTGAAGCGGAACGCCATCGCATTGCTGAGCGGCTTCCCGGACAGGGCGAGCGATCGGCCCTCGTCGAATTGGCTGGGGCATCACTGCGACCGCGAAAAGGTGCGATCGTCCGGCCTCTGGAACAATGTCCATGTAGACGGCGTGCACGAATCCGGATTCCTGAGCGTTTTCGAAAGGTTGGTCGACGCCGCCGGTCGATTCGCTTAAGGCGGGAAGGCGGCCGGCGCGACCTGACGGTCCTTACGCCGTGCGCCAGATCCCGCCGAAATCCTGCCGGAACCCCGCGGTCGCCTGCGGCCCGCGAAGAACGATCGCTCTGCGCATCCCGGCGCCCAGGGCGCCTGCCCGAAACGGACGCAAGCAAGAGCCGACCGCGACGACGGCCCGGCGGTCGCGACGACGGCCGCCGAGCGAGCCATCCGTGAATCACGCCAATGCGCTCAATACCTCGTCCGCATCGACAACGTGAACGTCCGGTCCGGCCTGCCGGGCGCCGGGCTCTGGAACGAATAGCGCCCTGCACAGATCGACGTCCCGCGCGCCGGGAGGCAGAGTTTCCGCCGAGGGAACGGCTGACCACTTCGCCTCGCCGACCAGCAGGCGCCGACCGTCGACCGACCGCGCCACGATATCCAGTTCCGGGGCGTTGCCGCGCCAGTATCTTTGCGCGCTCTCCCAGGGACCGAGCCGGCCGAGCGGCGAGTCGCGCAGCGCGGGCACGGCCATGCGGCACAGTTCCTCCCATGCGAAGGATTCGAGACCCTGCCGGTGCCGGCGCCAGTACCGGAGCCGCGTTTCGCGGGGGGCCGCCGCAAGGGCGGCGCGGTGCGGCGCGACGACCCGAAACCACAACCGCAGAAAAGGATCGTCGATCCGATACAGGCTTCGCTTGCCGGATTTCGGATCGGCGCCGAACGGCGTTTCGCGGCGCACCAACCCCATCTCCGTCAGGGAAGCAAGCGGCCTCGACAGGCTGGAAGCGGGCCTGCCGAGGCGGCCCGCGATTTCGCTGATCCGATGCGCGCCGTTGCCGATGACGTCCAGCAGGGGCCGAAGCGCGGTCGCCGCCGGGGTTTCTTCCCGCAGCAATCGATCAGGCTCCCCGTGCAGGGGTCCCGCCGGATCGAGAACCAGCGCATCCACGGCGGTTTCGGCGTCGCCCCCGAACGGCGCGGCGAGTTCCCAGTACCGGGGCATGCCTCCCCACAGCGCGTATGCCGAGACCAGAGCGCGCGCGTCGCCGGCCGGAAACGCGCCTGCAAGATGCCCCGGCCGAATCGGGCGCAGGGCGAAGGCTTCGGAGGCCCGGCCGTAGAGGGGAGCGGAGGCGTCAAGTATCGCGCCGTGCATCATGTGCATGCTCGATCCGCAGACGACCAGGCTCACGCGCCGTTCCGGGACGTCGAGCCAATTCTGCAGAACGCCGGCGAGAGCCGGATCCGCCGCCAGAAGATGAGGCAATTCGTCGATAACGAACGGACCCGGCCAACCGGTCCTGTCGGCTTCCCCGGACAGCCTGGCCAGAAACGAGCGCCAGTCCGGGTACTCGACATCGTCGAACCCGGGAAAGCGTTCGGCGACGGCTCCGGCCAGATAGCGCCGTTGCACCGGCGGCGCGGATTGGTCCGCGACCGTATACAGCCCGTCACGGCGTCGGCACCACTCGACGAGCAGGCGCGATTTGCCGATCCGGCGGCGCCCCCAGACGGCGACGAACGCTCCGGTTCGCGAGAGCGCGCCGTCGAGTCTGCGCATTTCGTCGCGGCGATTCAGGAACTGCATCGATACATTATGCCGAATAACATAATGCAGGTCAACATAATGTCGTCCGGCATAATGTATCCCGTCAAGCAGGAAACGGCGGAGGAAAACCGAAACGAGCGGCCGGACCGAGGCTTTCCGGCGACGCGGCGATTCGTCCAGCCCGAGGAAACGGCACGGCCTTTTCGTTCCAACTTCCTGACCGCCGTTGTCTTCCGAGGGTTTTTTGCGGTCAGGCGGTCGAAGACCGGCCGAGGACTTCTCCGGGGATGCCGGAAAGCGACGCAGGCGTGTCCGGGCGAAACGGCGTAGCCGGGCGGCGTTCCCGGGGCCGTCACCGGCGTCGCTGAAGGCCCTCCTCCCGATCGAGCGCGGCTGCCGTTTTCGACCGTCCAGCGACTGCGGCGCAAGCGCCTGGGCAGGGGCGGCGGTCTCGGGAGCGTGGGTTCCCATAGACCGCTTCCTTGCCGGACTTGCCGATTTTTTTGGCTGCGGCGTCGCGCAACGAAAGCCCGGCCGGCTCCGGGAAAGTCGAGGTTGAGTGTGCACGGACATGATAATCGACGGAAACATTTGGAGAACTCGATCAAAAGGGTCCTGCCAGCGGGCACGAGTTCACTGGTTGCCTTCAGGGCCAAACCATGGTGCTGCGGGACCATGCTGAAAAAACAGTATTCCGGGCCCGATCGCCCTCAGGCGTGAGAGGAAACGGAAACGCCCTCCTTCCAGGCGCGGCATCCTCGATTATTTTGCACCTGAAACTGCCGATTATCGTGACTGCTCACAGTTGAGTTCGGCGGAGACCCAGCCGCTCTCGGCCATGTTCCAAGTCTTTCCCGGAAGCCGGGCTCGCCCTGTACTTGAAGAGAAGACCGGCAAGCAAGTTCGCCTGCTTGACGGCAAAGACGCGGAAAGCGCCTCGTTTGGCCAGCTTTCTCCGCGTCAGCAGGGCGTCGACAGCTTGCCGGACGCCTCCTCGGGGACCGCCATCTCGTCGATTCGCTCGACTTCGTCCCCGGCCGGCGGCTTTCCAACCTGTTTTTAGACATGCGCGGCAGCCTGGCCGTCGGCGCCGTGGCCCCGGTCGCCTTCATCGGCGAGCGCGCTGCGCAACGTCTCGCCGTCGATCGCGCAGGTCGAATCCGCCAAGCCGTAGTCGGCGTTGAACCGCGCCAATGCGGCGTCGAGCTCGTCGGGGTCGATACAAACCAGCACGTTGCGAATGGTGCGCGCGCAGGGCACGTGATAGCGCCTTCCGCGATACCTGCAGCGGAACCGTTCGCGTCCCTTCTGATCGAGAGCCTCCGCCCATTCTTCCATGTCCACGAAGCCGCGCCTGCCGCACAGCGCGGCGCCGGTCGCGAGCGCCAGCACAGTGGCGACAGGATAGCGCCGTCCCTGGCGCCCACGGGGATCGGGAATATCGGCGAAGTAATCCGGCAAAGCGCTCATCATTTCGGCTTTGATCATGATCTTGGGTTTTCCGTGACGGTAGACCGGATCGAGTTCGGCGGCGCTCAACCGCTTTCTGGCGTTCGGAACCAGAGGGCGAACGAAGACGAGTTTGGAGGTGCTCGGCGCGTAGCCGCCGCGGTAGCGGCGAAAGCCTCGCGTGCGGCCGAGACACCGCCAGTTCGCCGCGTGATAAATCGTGCCTTCAAAGCAGTCCGGATCGACGAAGGTTTCCAAAAGCAACAACGGGTGGCCGAAACGCTTCGCCCAATCCGACGCAAGCCTTCGTTCGCACAGCGAAAGCAGGCGAGACGCCAGATTGGGACGGTGCCAACCCGGCAAGATCAGAAACCGGCTGTTGTTGGTCACGAGATGCAGCCGACCGTACTGAATTCGAAAATCCCAACCGATCCAGGCGTCTCGCGCGCGGCACTTCAACGCCGCCGCCGAAAAACCGATCAGCGCCACCCATTCGTCGCGCCGGCGAGCGACATACCATAACGTCTCGCCGACCTTCGGCGGCGCGCCCAGGTAATGATGGGTCTGCATCAAACTCCGGAAGCGCTCTTCGTCTTTCGCAGGTTCGACGACGATTTCATTCAGCATGCAAACCTCCAAGAGGACGATCGATTTTTACCGAATCGACCCCCGAATGTCCATGCTGTCTTGTAACCATATGATTTCGTTGCTATTTTTTGTCCAAAAGATTGACGGGCGGATTCCGGCGAACCAAAATGCGCAGGGGCTCGGCAGCCAACGTCATGTCAACGGGAAATTTTCTTGGAGAGAACGAAACCGCCCCGGAAGAAACGGCGGTCGAGCGAACGGGCAGCCGTCAGTGGGAAAGGATCTGGCTGAGAAACAGCTTCGTGCGGTCGTTTTGCGGCTGGTTGAAGAACAGATCGGGCGTATTCTGCTCGATGATCTCGCCGCGATCCATGAAGATCACGCGGTCGGCGACCCGGTTGGCGAACCCCATTTCGTGGGTCACCACGAGCATCGTCATGCCGCTTTCGGCGAGCTCGATCATCACGTCGAGAACCTCCTTGATCATCTCCGGATCGAGGGCCGAGGTCGGCTCGTCGAACAGCATGATGCGGGGCTGCATGCAGAGCGCGCGGGCGATGGCGACGCGCTGCTGCTGTCCGCCGGAAAGCTGCCCCGGATACTTGGCGGCCTGCTCGGGGATCTGCACTCGTTCGAGGAAGCGCAGGGCGATCTGCTGGGCTTCGCGTTTGGGCGTCTTGCGCACCCAGATGGGCGCCAACGTGCAGTTTTCGAGCACGGTGAGGTGAGGGAAGAGGTTGAAGTGCTGGAACACCATGCCGACCTCGGAGCGGATGGTCTCGATGTTCTTCACGTCCCGGGTCAGCTCGGTGCCGTCGACGACGATGTCTCCCTGCTGGTGCGTCTCGAGTCGATTGATGCACCGGATGAGGGTCGACTTGCCGGATCCCGACGGTCCGCAGATGACGATGCGCTCGCCCGCCATCACCTTCAGGTCGATGTCCTTGAGCACGTGGAACGGTCCGAACCATTTGTGCATCGCCGTGATTTCGATCATGACCTTCGATTCGTCGGGGGAAGCGGCGTCGCGTTCCGTCATGGCGGATCCTTTCAGTGACCTGTGCTCAGGCGCTTTTCCAGCCAGAGGGAATAGCGCGACATGGCGAGGCAGCTGACGAAGAAGAAGAGCGCGGTGAAAAGGTAGGTCTCGTTGGACAGTCCGTTCCAATTGGCGTCGGCGAGGATCGCGCGGGTGACGCCCAGAGGATCGAGCAGTCCGATGATGACGACCAGCGTGCTGTCCTTGTACAGCCCGATGAAGACGTTCACGATCCCCGGGATCGATATCTTGAGCGCCTGCGGCAGCGTTATGAGCCAGGTCGTCTTCCAGTAGGACAGGCCGAGCGCGTCGGCGGCCTCGTACTGGCCGGCCGGTATGGCCTGCAGCCCTCCCCTGACCGCCTCGGCGATGTAGGCGGCGGCGAAGATGGAGACCATGATCAACACCCGCACGAGGAGATTGAAGCTCGTTCCGGGCGGCAGGAAGTAATTGAGCATGGTCGAAGCGACGAAAAGCAGCGTGATCAGGGGAACTCCCCTGAACACTTCGATGAACACGGTGCAGATGACCCGAACGGCGAGCAGCCTGGACTGCCGGCCGAGGGCGAGAACGATGCCGACGGGAAGCGACGCGACGATTCCCGTGACGCCGAGGATCATCGTCAGAAGAAACCCGCCGTACGTGTCGGTGGGCACGATCGTCAGGCCCAGCCCGCCGTAGATCAGCCACGCCGCGACCGCGGGATAAGCCAGCGAGAACCACGTCATCTGCCGCCGGTACGGAGTCCGGTCGAACAGTATCGGCGCCAGCGCCGGAAACAGAAGGACGAAGGCGAGAATCGGCCGCCAGCGTTCGGCTTCCGGATAGAAGCCGTAGACGAACTGATCGATGCGGGCGCCGATGACCGCCCAGCATGCGCCGGGAGCGCGGGCGCGGCAGGCGGTGCGGGAGTCGGCGTCGACCACGGCGTCGAAAACGAACCAGTCGATGGCGGCCGCGAAGAATTCGTAGATCAGCCACACCGCGACGAACGTGAGAACGGTGTTGAAGACCGAGGAGAAGAGGTTCGCGCGCGCCCAGCCTATCGCGCCGGTCGATCCCGGCGGCGGCGGCAGGTCGGGATGATGTCCGGGCGCGTAGCTCATCGCTCGACCAGCCGCACGCGACTGTTGTACCAGTTCATGAAAACGGAAATTCCGAGCGAAATCGCGAGATAGACGATCATGACCAGGATCATGCACTCCATCTCCCGTCCGGTCTGGTTGAGGGTGATTCCCCCCAGCGTCGCCACGAGATCCATGTAGCCGATGGCGATGGCCAGCGACGAGTTCTTGGTGAGGTCGAGATAGGAAGACGTGAGCGGCGGCACGATCACCCGCAACGCCTGGGGAAGCGTCACCAGGGTCAGCACCCGGTTCGGCCGCAGCCCGAGGGAACGCGCGGCCTCGGTCTGTCCCTTGTGGACGGCCAGGATTCCGGCGCGGACATTCTCGGCGATGAAGCCCGAGGTGTAGAACGCGAGCGCCCAGGTCAGCGCGACGAATTCCGGAATGAGGTACAGCCCGCCCCGGTAGTTGAAGCCGCGCAGTTCCGGCAACTCGAACGAAATCGGCACGCCGGTCGCGAAAAAGGCGAGACCGGTCGGTAGGACGACGGCGGCGGCGGAAAGCCATCCCGCCGGCAGTTGCCGCCCGGTCGCGTCCCGAACGCGCCGGGCGCGGCGGTAGATCAGCGCGACCGCGGCGACGCCGACGACGAGCGCGACCGCGACGATCCAGGCGCCGGACTCGAATATCGGGCGCGGGACGTAGAAGCCGCGATTGGACAGGAACGCGGCGTCGCCGATCGAAATCGCCTGCCGCGGCAACGGCAGCGTATTGATGATGATCCCGTGCCAGAGAAGGATCAGCAGAAGAACGGGGGTATTGCGGGTGAACTCGACGTAGACGGCGGCGAGGCGCGAGATCAGCCAGTTCTCGGACAGGCGCATCGCGCCCAGAACGAAGCCCAGGACGGTCGCCACCGCGATGCCGACCAAGGCGACCAGAGCGGTGTTGACGAGTCCGACGACCGCGGCCCTCAGATGGGAATCGCGATTGGTGTACTCGATCAGCGTCTGGTTGATGTCGTAGTTGGCCGGGAGTTGCCAGAGAAAGTCGAAGCCGAAGGTCTTGTCCAGCGCCGCGAAGTTGGCGGCGACGTTTCCGATGAGCCAGGCGATGGTTCCGAACACCGCCGCCACGACCAGAAGCTGGACGACGACCGCGTGCGCGGCCTCGTCGCGCCACAGGCGGCTCAGGAGCATGCCGCCCGCCGCCCGGGTTCTCCCGTCAGGCATGGAAAACGCGCCCCGCGCGGCTGCGGGGCGCGTCTCGTTCTCACCGGAACGGCGGAGCGTAAATCAGTCCACCGTCCGTCCACTGCGCGTTCACGCCGCGGCCGATGCCGAGCGGCGTCTTCGGGCCGAGATTGGCTTCGAAGACCTCGCCGTAGTTGCCGACCTGGGAAACGACGGCGAGCGCCCAGTCCTTGGCCAGTCCGAGCCCTTCGCGTCCCTGAAGCTCCTCGACGCCGAGCAGGCGGTTGATTTCGGGATTCTTGGTTCCCTCCGCCATCTTCGCCGCGTTCTTCGAAGTCACGCCCAGTTCCTCCGCCGAGATCATCGCGTTGAGGGTCCAGCGCACGATATCGGCCCACTGGTCGTCGCCTTGACGAACGACGGGACCGAGCGGCTCCTTGGAGATGATTTCCGGCAGCACCATGTGCGCGTCGGGATCGTCGAGCGAAACGCGCGTCGCCGACAGGCCGGAAGCGTCGGTCGTGTAGACGTCGCAGCGGCCCGCGAGGTAGTTGGTGCGCGCCTCGGCGTTGGTCTCGATCGGAACCGGCTCGTATTTCATGTTGTTGACGCGGAAGAAGTCCGCGAGGTTGAGCTCGGTGGTCGTGCCCGTCTGGATGCAGACCGACGCGCCGCCGAGTTCCTTCGCCGACTTCACGCCGAGCTTCTTCGGAACCATGAAGCCCTGCCCGTCGTAATAGTTGACGCCGACGAAGGTCAGCTGCAGGTCGACGTCGCGGCTGAAGGTCCAGGTGGTGTTCCGGGACAGCATGTCGATTTCGCCCGACCGCAGGGCGGTGAAGCGGGTCTTGCCGGTCAGGTTGGTGTATTTGACCTTGCCGGCGTCGCCGAACACGGCCGCCGCCACGGCGCGGCACAGATCGACGTCGAATCCGCGCCAGACGCCCTTGTCGTCAGGCGCCGCGAAGCCGGCCAGACCGGTATTGATGCCGCACTGCAGATGGCCGCGGCCGCGGATGTCGTCGAGGGTCGCGGCCTGCGCGGACAATGCCGCCATGACCGCGCCGACCACAAGGGCCGGAAACGCTTTCTTCATTGTCGTCTCCTTCTTCGTTGCACGGGGCCATCCCCGTCGACGCCGCTTTTCTACAGAAATTCGCGCGCAAAGCAACACGCCCGGCCGCGGCCGGGTCGTTTCGCTTGTTCGGGGATTTCTCTCGGGCGGCAGCTGCGGGAGGCAACGCGCCATGGACCGGGAAGTCGCGGGAATGACCGTCGATCAGGCGGCTGAACGCGGAATCAGGCCTGTCGCCTCCGCTCCGGCAACCGGTGGGAACGGGTCCGGAAGAGGCGGAGCGGCCACCGGCATGAGCTTACGCGCTATCATTGGGGCTCCGTTCCGAGAAGCGCGGCAATTCTCTCAAGGTGATCGGCATGCTCAGCCAAGATCCTTTCCTCTCTGGCTTCACCGCCCGGATAGGTTCGCCCCAACCGTTTCGCCTCCACGACCGCGTCAAGATCGCCTCTCGTGTCGCTGAAGTGCCTGAAAAACGTCAACCAAGCGGCAACCGGTATTCCCGAGACTTCCTGTTTTCTGGTCGCCTTAACGAATTCGTCAAGCAACCCGTAACGCGCGACGCGTCCGAAATTGTTGCCGGCATCGTCCTCGGCGCGGTCAGCGCATTGGTCCGTCTTTACGGCAGGATATGGTTCCCGGTGGCTTGCAGGAACAATCGTTCCATTTCGGCCTCTCATTTCGCGCATTTCCCGCCAATAAGAATTACGCCTTTCGGCAACCTCGCGGGCTGGCCAAACGAACGGCCTCATCAGTTTGGGGCTTCCGGCGACCACGTCGCTCAAAACCCACGGAAAGACGACCAGCAAGTCGGCCGGCGCGCAAACTTCCGGGTTGACGGTGTAGCGAAACGTCGGCTCACCTTCCTTGGACAGAGCGAACCATCCCTTTAGCTCAATCCCCAAGAGGATCTCCTGTCCATCCCCTTCGCCCTTTACGAGTCGCACGTCCGGAAAGGCCTGCGCCTGCCGTTCGAACCGCCAGAGCATGTACTCGCCATCTGCGTCCCACGCTTCCCGACGACCGTTAAGCCCGTTGACGACGGCATCCTCAATGGACGCACCGAGAGCAGCGTTCAGAGTAAAGATGTCAGTCGCTCGGAAATCCGATATGCGCAGCGAAGTTCTGAAGCCGTCCGGCAGAGCAAAGAGCGTTCTGACAACATTGTTGTATAGGCGTTGATGCGGCCAGTCAGGGCCGTAAGCGGGCGCGCCCGGCCACGCCATCCATTCCCGAAGCGGGAACGTCCTGTTCGTCAGGCTGCATGTTCGGTTCGTTCCCCGGCCTCTGCCAAGCGTTGCGCCGCCACCGCGAAATAGGCCGGATTGACTTCGGCGGCGAAGAAGCGGCGACGGTTTTGCAACGCCGAAATCGACGCCGAGCACAAGCCGCCGAAAGGTTCCCATACGGCATCGCCTTCGTCCGTCGAGGCCAGGATCTGCCGGCTCATCAAAGCGAGAGGCTTCTGATTGGCGTGCAGATAGCCCACCCCCGTGCGTATTCGCTCACGACCGTGCACCGCAGGTTCACGCCAAACATTGGTTACGCCATGAACGTGATGCCACTTGGCCCGCAAGCGCGTCCACGCCTCTTCCGTCACCGGCGCGCGTCCATCGATCGAGAAATACGGCCGCTCGGTAGGTCTGCCGTACCGCAAGCAGTATTCGGCCATAAGAACGATCGCTTCGGGCGGCGGAAAATACCAGAGGTGACATTGCGTCAGATACTTCCGCGTCGCAGCGTTCGCTACGCCGCAAGCTTCGTTGGCGCGAGACATCGGAAGTCCGCTGCGCAGCCACTCATGACGCACCCAGTCCTTGATCTTCAGCATTTTTCCGTCTTCGACGGGCAACCGGTTGCGCTTGCTGTAGCGTACCGTGACTTCGGTCACGACGGGCACGCCGCGAATGGTCTTGCTGTTGCAGTTGCCGGCCACATGAGCGACGCCCTTGTCCCACACGCAGCATTCCTCGTACTGCCAGCCATGCATTTCGAGTACCGAATGAACCAACGCCCAGCCGACCTCGGTGCACCAGAACCAAAGCGTGGCATCCGTTCGAGCGCGCTTCGACCAAGCCGCTGCGTGCGGCGCATACCACTCGGCCAATCCGGCGGGAGTCCTCGGTTCGCCGGGAAACTTCCCCAGCCCGTAAGGCCCGTCGACGACGATGCAGGTCGGCTCAGGCCAGCTATCGTAGCACGCCAAGGCGTCGCGGCATTCGATAACGCCCCCGGGGTGCACAACGCGATTCGTTCGCGACGAACGGCCGGGCATCTCAACTATTCGCGCACCCGCCCTCCGTGACGCCCGCTCGTCGTCCATTCCCTGCCTCCACGCTTGCCATCATCGACGGAGACCATACAGGTTTCAGGCAGAATCGGCACAAGCGGACAGCTGTTTCGAGTCATCGGCACGAGAAGCAGGGATCGCCGCCTTGACGGACTGGACGACGCGGCTTGCCATGAAGAGCGAACTCAAGGCCGGCCGCCGGAGGCCGCCAGCCTCGCGCACGAACGCCACGGCACCTTTCGGCTTGCGCCCCATTTCAACGCCGACGCACGACATACAAGATTTGGCGGAGAGAGTGGGATTCGAACCCACGATACGGTCACCCGCATACTGATTTAGCAAACCAGCGCCTTCAGCCACTCGGCCATCTCTCCGCCGGGAGTGGAACTCGACACGCTGTATGCAAAGCGCAATCTAGGCCGTTCCACCCGTTGCGTCAACGCCCGGAAAGTTATTCGTCCAGAACGACGTTGAGAATCGAGGTGCGGCCCTCTTCCACCGCAGCCGGCATTTCTTCCAAGGCCGACGCCAGCTCCGCCGTCTTCTCGACCCGCCATCCGTGAAACTCGAACGGCCGTACGAGTTCCGCACAATCGAACTCCGTGATGCGATGACCGTGGGAACTGTTCGCGGCCGCCGCGACGCCGTCGGGGTAGAGCGCGTGATGCTCCTTGCGCATCGCCGAATATCCACCGTTGTTGAAGATCACGACCATCACGGGCAGCTCCCCGTGACGGGGAACGCGAGGCTTTGCGTCACGGGACTGTACATGAACGAACCGTCGCCGATCACCGACCGGACGTTCCTTCAGCGCCAGCTTGGTGCCGAAGCCGCGCCCGAGCCCTGTCCGAGGCCGCCGGACGCCGAGCTGAAAAAGCCTAACGGCCCCCGTACGCGTGATGCTCGACAAGGGTTCCGCTGTGCGTAATCGTTTCCTCGATGTAGACCGCATCGTCCGGCAACGTGCGGCGCAGAGCCCGACCGGGCTTATCGTTTCCTGCCGTTGCGCTTCTTCCGCCTTCGCCCCGCGGGCCGCTGCGACCGCGTCGTGGGCTCGGAACCGGCGGTCGCACCGGGCGGCGGCTGCGTCCACGCCCTGTCGCCGCGCAAGGTCGTCCGGGCGCTCTCCGCGACAAGGCGACCGGCGCTCAAGATTCTTGACCGCGAGCTTGCATTCTTCCGTAAGAACAAGGGTGCGCTACGCGAGCCTCAAGGCCAAAGGTTACCCGGTTGGGTCGGGCGTCGTGGAGGCCGCCAACAAGGTGCTGGTCAACCAGCGCATGAAACGGGCGGGCCAGCGCCGGAGCGTCGAAGGCGGTCAGAACGTCCTTACCTTCAGGGCGATGTCGGGCCGCTTCGGCACGGCGAGCGATGACCGGAACGCATGCCTCGAACGAAAATCGGGCGCTGGACGTCGCCTGACCGCGGGAATCCTTTTCCCAGAACAAACTCTCATGAATTCGGTGCCTGTTCACCCCGTAGCATGTAACTTTGGGGGTGGTTCTCCCGGCCTCGCGCCGCTCGCCCAAATGACCGTTCCGCGTTCGGGCGTCGCGGCGCGAAGACAGGGCTATACGGGGCAGCCCTCAGCGTCACGTCCCCGAATTCTCGAACGGCAAACGCCGCCGCGAAAAAGTCTTCGATTCGCGGAACGGTTTCGTGCGGCCGGCAGCTCGGGTTAGTTACACAGCAAATTAACGCGCGCTTCCGTCTCGGAGCACTCGCGCAAATAGATTTCACGAAGAATCACCGCTTTGGCACTCGTCCGCTCTGCCCCCACATCTCTATCATTACGGCCCTTTTCCGTTCCATGATAAAATTATCCGCAGAAAATCAACACGCTCAAACTCAATAGAACGCAATTCTCTCGTCCGACGAATCTGCCATTCTGCATCTTTATAGCCGTATCGGCAGCCGAAATCCCTACCGGAAGCATTGATGCGAGCACCGTAGGATCAGGGCCGCTTAATCCTGTCAACCAACCCACTGCTATGCAGCCGCAAAAACTGCAACTAGTCCCAACCGAACAACGCTTTCGAACCGCGCCGCTTTCACTATCGATTCACCCTCAAGCTCTCCAGAAAGACTTCAAATCCGGACGGTCCCCAAACGCTTCCCCCTGAAGGTAATTTCTTTCCCGCCGACAATAATTGCAACCGACTTTTCCCCAAGACCTCATCGTTACAGATTTTCCAGGATTTTCCGTCTTCAATGCAGTTCTTGAAGCTCTGCACGAGATCCTGTTCTTTAGCGTATATTCCCGCATTTTGATTTACTGTCGATTCTGCTTTTGCGGCAATCGAAACGCACACGGCCAAGCAGACCAGAATGCCTATGCGAATCATCTCCTTATCCCGAAAGGCCGTCTCTCAGATGCACTGCATTTAATTATAGGAACAAACAGCGGAATGTTCAAGCTCGCCCCGACGAATCGTCAGGAGCACCGCGTCCGCCGCATTCAACCGCTATGCGCTGCCATCGCCGGGCATGATCGCAATGCTTCACGGCCTTTCTCGAAGATTCCTGCTTCGCCAGCCGCGGCGCGGCGATCCGCTTTCGGGCTCTTCCGCTCGCCGAAGCCGTAGACCGCGAGCCCATCTTCGCGCAATCGCGGCGGCGGATCGGAGTCGATAGGGGTAAAGCACTGGCCGTTCCACCCGTTGCGTCAATGCCCGGAAAGCTATTCGTCCAGAACGACGTTGAGAATCGAGGTGCGGCCCTCTTCTACCGCGGCCAGCCCTTCTTCCAAAGCCGGCGCCAGCTCCGCCGTCTTCTCGACCCGCCGTCCGTGAAACCCGAACGGCCGCGCGAGTTCCGCGTAATCGAACTCCGTGATGCGATGACCGTGGGAACTGTTCGCGGCCGCCGCGACGCCGTCGGGATAGAAGGCGTGATGCTCCTTGCGCATCGCCGAATATCCGCCGTTGTTGAAGATGACGATCATCACGGGCAGTTCCTCGTGACGGGAGAGCGCGAGGCTCTGCGTCACGGGGTTGTACATGAACGAACCGTCGCCGATCACCGATACGACCGGACGTTCCTTCAGCGCCAGCTTGGCGCCGAGAGCGAGCCCGAGCCCCTGCCCGAGACCGCCGGACGCCAGGCTGAAAAAGCTCAACGGCCCCCTGTACGCGAGATGCTCGACGAGGGTTCTGCGGTGCGTGATCGTTTCCTCGATGTAGACCGCGTCGTCCGGCAACGCGCGGCTCAGCGCCGCGCAAAGCCCGACCGGACTTATCGTTTCCTGCCGTTGCGCTTCCTCCGCCTTCGCCTCGCGGGCCGCCGCGAGCGCGTCGTGCGCTCGGGACCAGCGGTCGCGCCGGGCGGCGACGGCGGCTGCGTCCACGCCCTTTTCCCGCGCCTTGCCGATCAACCCGCGCAGGGTCGCCGGCGCATCCCCTTCGAGGAAGACGTCGGCCTGCAGGTTCTGGTGCACCATATGGGAGCGAAACGGCGTTTCGTCGATGTTGACCACGGTCGCCCTTCGCGGGCGGTTGCCGGGCGGCCACCAAGGCGCCCGCGACCGCAGCGTGAGCACGAGGTCGGCTTCGTGCAGATTCTCGGGCTGGCCGACCCCCTGGTACAGGGGATGCTCCTTGGGGAAATTCGTGAAATCCATCCAGGAAGAATCGTAGACCGGGATGGCGAGCAGTTCCGCCAGGGAGACGAGCGCCTCGTAACCCTCGGGGTCGCGGCCGATCGATTCGGCCACGATGACGGGCGCTTCGCTCGCCACGAGCAGCCCGGCGACGCGGTCGACGTCCTCTTCGGGAGCCTGAGGCCGCGGCGCGGACGGCACCTTGCGGGGATCCTGCGGCGGCGTCCATTCATGCAGCATGGTTTCGATCGGCACCGACATGAAGATCGGGCCGGCCGGCGAACGCTGCGCCATTTCGCCGGCGCGGACGAGTTGCTCGTGCAGCGTGTGCGGACTGCTGACCGGATGCGACCATTTCGAAATGGAATCGACCAGCTTGTGCGGCCCGCCGACGACGCTGAGAACTCCCTGCCATTGCGGGCCGGGATTGAAGCCGTCCTGCTCGCCGTAGGTCAACGACTCGCCGGAAACGACCACCATCGGGACGGCCTGACGGTTCGCCGCGTCGATGCCGATCGAACCTTGCAGAAGTCCGACGCCGGTGTGCAGCATCACGGCCTGCATGCGTCCGGTCATCAGCGTGTATCCCATCGCCAGATTGACCGCGAGAGTTTCGTGCGCGCAACTCAGATAGGCCGGCCCCGCCGCGGCGGCCGCGTCCTGGCGGGCGAAGGCTTCCCACACGGCGCCCCATTCGGAGCCCGGCGAGGCCATGACGTAGTCGACGCCGAGCCGCCGAAACGCCTCCAGAATCGCTTCGCCGCCGTCCTGAACGTTCTTCATCGCCGTTCCTCCTCCGCAGCGCGGCCCAGCCGTGAGGGCGGCCGTTTTCAGGCCGCGAGATTGATCGCCATCGCCTTGGCGACCGCAGGCCGCGCGGCAATCGTTTCGTACCACCGCCGGACGTTGGGAAATTCGCCGAGCGCGATTCCCTGCCACTCGTGGCGCGCCGTCCACGGAAAGATCGCCATGTCGGCGATGGAATAATCCCCGTGCATCCACTCGTTGCCGGCGAGGTGCGCGTCGAGCACGCCCCACAGCCGCCGCGTCTCTTTCGTGTAGCGCTCGATGCCGTACTCGACCTTCGTGTCGGCCCGGCGGAAATGATGCGCCTGACCGAACATCGGACCGATTCCGCCCATCTGAAACATCAGCCACTGGATGACGACGTGGCGGTTCCGGGCGTCCTCGACCGGCGGGATGAACCTGCCGTGCTTGTCGGCGAGATACATGAGCATGGCGCCCGACTCGAACAGCGCGAAGGGCTCTCCGCCCGGACCGTCTTGGTCGATCATCGCCGGGATCTTGCCGTTGGGATTGATGGCCAGGAATTCCGGCGCGAACTGCTCGTTCTTCATGATGTTGACGGCGTGCGTCCGGTATTCCGCGCCGAGTTCCTCGAGCATGACGAACAGCTTTCGCCCGTTCGAGGTATGCCAGTTGTATAGATCGATCATTTCGTCTTCCTTCAAGGTTCGTTCGGTTGAAGCGCGGCGAAGCCGGCCACGGGACCGAGGCGGGACGCGCCGGCGCGCCGGCCGGAAAGCGGGACGGCGGCGGCTATTCCGCCGCCTGCCCCTGCCCGACCTGGGTCTTGCCGTACATGATCTCCCAAGCCTTGTCCGAGTGCGTGTTGTCCTTGCGGCGGCGATCGCTGAGCGTTTCCAGGGCGGCGGCGACCGCCGGGCGCTCCCATATCCGGTCGCGCCAGCGCCGGAGGTTGGGATATCCCGAAATCTCGACTCCCTGCTTCGCCGGATCCCGAAGCCACGGCATGATGGCCATGTCGGCTATGGTGTATTCGCCGGCCGCGATCCATTCCCTGTCGGCGAGCCGCCGGTCGACGACGCCGTAGATTCGATTGGCTTCGTTGACGTAGCGGTCGATTCCGTACTGAAGCTTGCCGCGTTCGACGCGTTCCGGGGCGTAGGCGTGGAAATGATGGGCCTGTCCCAGCATCGGTCCGACGGATCCCATCTGGAACATGAGCCACTGCAGGACGTCGTAGCGCCCGCTTCCGTCGCGAGGCAGGAACCGGCCGGTCTTTTCCGCCAGATAGATAAGGATCGCCGCGGATTCGAACACGGAGATCGGCTGCCCGCCCGGCCCGTCGCTATCGACGAGCGCCGGCATCTTGTTGTTGGGGCTGATCTTCAGGAAATCCGGCGCGAACTGCTCGCCTTCCTGGATGTTGACCGGAACGATGTTGTGCTCCAGTCCGGCCTCGTGGAGCATGATGTGCACCTTGTGCCCGTTGGGCGTGGGCCACGTGTATACGTCGAGCATGTTCGCGCTTCCCTGCGTTGGTTGTCGTGCGTCCGCAAGACGGCAATCTATCGCGTTTCCCGGCCGGGCGGAATTCCGTCCGTTCTCAGCCCGCGAGCTTCCGCCGCAATATGCCGTTCACCACCTTCGGATTGGCCTTGCCGCCGGTCGCCTTCATCGCCTGACCGACGAACCATCCGATCACTTTTTCGTTTCCCGCCCGGAACTGCGCCGCCTGTTCCGGCGCTCCGGCGACGATTTCGTCGACGACCTGCTCGATGGCGCCGGCGTCGCTGACCTGGACCATGCCGCGTTCCGCGACGATCCGCGCCGGATCGCCGCCGGTCTCGAACATGATCTCGAACACGTCCTTCGCGAGGCGGTTCGACACCGTGCCGTCGGTCACCAGGTCGATCAGCGCGCCGAGGCGCTCGGGCGGGACCGGCGTTTCCCGGACGGAGACCCCGGCGCGGTTGAGCGCGCCGAACAGGGTTCCCGTCACCCAGTTCGCCGCGACCGCGGGATCGCGCCCTTTCGTCGCCGCCTCGTAGTAGTCGGCCGTTTCCCGTTCCGCCGCGAGCAGGCCGGCGTCCTCGGCGCTCAACCCGTACCGTTCGACGAAGCGGCGCTTCTTCTCGTCCGGCAGTTCGGGCAACGCGGCGCGGATTTCCTCGACCCATTCCCGTTCCAGCACCAGCGGCGGCAAGTCGGGATCGGGAAAGTACCGGTAGTCGTGGGCGTCTTCCTTGACGCGCATGGACCGGGTCTCGCCGCGGTCGGGATCGAACAGCCTGGTTTCCTGTTCGACAACGCCGCCGTCCTCGAGAATCGCGACCTGGCGGCGCGCCTCGAACTCAGCCGCGAGCCGGACGAAGCGGACGGAATTCACGTTCTTGATCTCGCAGCGCGTGCCGAGCGCGTCGCCGAGACGGCGCGTCGACACGTTGACGTCGGCCCGCAGGGATCCCTCCTGCATGTTGCCGTCGCAGGCGCCGAGATAGCGCAGGATCGAACGCAGCTTCGCCACGCAGGCGGCCGCCTCCGCGCCGGAACGCATGTCGGGAGCGGTCACGATCTCCATCAGGGGAATGCCGGACCGGTTGAGGTCGATCAGGGTCCGCCGCGGATCTTGGTCGTGAACCGACTTGCCCGCGTCCTGCTCGAGATGCAGCCGCTCGACGCCCACCCGCCGGCCGCCGTCGAGATCGATCCAGCCGGCTCCGACGATCGGGCGGTGATACTGCGAAATCTGATAGCCCTGCGGCAGATCGGGGTAGAAGTAATTCTTGCGGTCGAAGACCGACACGAGATTGATCTCGGCGTTCAGGCCGAGCCCGGCGCGCACCGCCAGCTCGACGGCGCGCCCGTTGACCACCGGAAGCATGCCGGGCATCGCCGCGTCCACCAACGAGACCTGCGCGTTGGGCTCGCCGCCGAACGCGGTCGGCGCTCCGGAGAAGAGCTTGGACTCCGACGCGATCTGGGCATGCACTTCCAGACCGACGACGACTTCCCAGTCTCCCGTTCTCCCCCGGATCATCTTTCGTTCCCCGGGCGGGCGGGCGGCGTCAGCTCCGCATCAGCCATGCGACGAACAGCGTCAGCAGCGAGAAGGCGCTGACCCGGAAGACGTAAAGCCGGGCCATGCGGATCCAGTAGGCGCGGGTTTCCCGCAGGCGCGCCTCGCCGCGGGCCGGCCGCGCGCTTTCGAATTTTTGCCAGCTGAGGCGGTATATCTCGTACATCGGCCACGCCTGCACCCCGGCGCAGACGGCGACCGCGACGAGAACGCCCGGACCGGTGAAGGCGAACACCTTCCAGCCGACGAGGCCGAGACTGACATGGATCAGAAAATACCAGACGAACGCCATGACGGATCCCGCGGCGGGCCGGCCGCCGGGTCATTTCTCCGGCCGGGCGTCGAAGCCGGCGGCCTCCTCGAGCGCCTGCGCGGCGCGGAACAAGGTCGTCTCGTCGAAAGCGCGGCCGATCAGCTGAAGGCCGAGCGGCAACCCGTCGCCGGTCAATGCGGCCGGAACGGAGATCGCGGGCAGTCCCGCAAGGGACGCCGGCACCGTCAGCACGTCGTTCAGATACATCGCGACGGGATCGTCCGACTTCTCGCCCATCGCGAAGGCCGGTCCCGGCGTGGTCGGCGTCAGAATCGCGTCGCAGTTCTCGAAGGCCGCCGCGAAATCCCCGGCGATCAGCGTCCGAACCTTCTGCGCCTTCAGGTAATAGGCGTCGTAGTAGCCGGTCGACAGGACGTAGGTTCCGATCAGGATGCGCCGCCGGACCTCCGCGCCGAAGCCGGCCGCGCGGGTCTTCGCGTACAGTCCGGCGACGTCGGCCGCGTTCTCGCGGAGCCCGTACCTGACGCCGTCGTAGCGCGCCAGGTTGGACGACGCTTCCGCCGGCGCGACGATGTAATAGGCCGGCAGGGCGAAGCGGGTGTGGGGCAGGCGGATGTCGACCGGTTCGGCGCCCGCCGCCGCCAGCCATTCCCTGCCGCGTTCCCAGAGCGCGGCGATCTCCGGGTTCATCCCCTCGACGGCGTATTCCGCAGGGACGCCGATTTTGAGCCCCTTCACGCCGCCGTCGAGCGCCGCCTCGAAATCCGGCGCCGGAACGTCCGCAGAGGTGGAGTCTCCGGGATCGAACCCCGCCATGCCGCCCAGCACGATCGCCGCGTCGCGCACGCTGCGGGCGATGGGGCCCGCCTGGTCGAGCGACGAGGCGAAGGCGACGATGCCTCGGCGCGAGCACCGTCCGTAGGTGGGCTTCATGCCGACGACGCCGCAGAAGGCCGCGGGCTGGCGGATCGACCCGCCGGTGTCGGTTCCCGCGGCGGCGGCGCAGAGTCCGCCGGCGACCGCCGCCGCGGACCCGCCGGAGGAGCCTCCCGGGACCAGCGGCCGGTCGTCGCCGCGGCGGCTCCAGGGATTTCGCGCGGCGCCGAACCAGCTGGTCTCGTTGGAAGATCCCATGGCGAATTCGTCCATGTTGGTCTTCCCGAGGACAACGGCGCCGGCGGCGCGGAGACGCTCGGTGACCGCGCTTTCGTAGGGCGGCACGAAGCCTTCGAGGATGCGCGAACCCGCGGTGGTCGTGACGCCCTCGGTGCAGAAGACGTCCTTGACCGCGACCGGAACGCCGTCGAGCGGGCCGAGCGGGTCGCCTCGCGCCCGCCGCACGTCGGAGGCTTCGGCGTCGGCGAGCGCCCGTTCGGGGGTTTCCGTGATGAAGGCGTTGAGCGAGCGGCGCGCTTCCATGCGGACGATATGGGCCTCGGCGAGTTCGCGCGCCGAGGCTTCGCCCCCGCCGAGCAGGCGGCGCGCGCCGGCGACGCCGGTTCCGGCGAGTTCGGTCACTATTCGATGACTTTCGGAACGGCGAACATGCCGTTTCCGGCTTCCGGCGCGTTGGCGACGACGCGATCCCGGATGCCGCCGTCGGTGACCTCGTCGGCGCGCCAGCGCAGTTCGGCGCCGACCGCCGCCGTCATCGGCTCGACGTTCGCGGTGTCGACCTCTTCGAGCTGCTCGACCCAGCCGATGATTCCGGAAAGCTCCGCAGCCAGGGCGTCGAGGTCCGCTTCCGGCAACTCGATGCGGGCCAGGCGCGCCATATGGAGGACGGTCTCGCGGTCGACGGACATGAGCCTGCACCCCTGAAAAAGCCGCCGGAACCTATCACCGCGCCTCGGGATCGGCAAGGCGAACAGGGCGGAACCGCCGGGCCGGGCGTTCGCCGACGCCTGGAACGGCGGACGGAGCGGCGTTCCCTCACCCCGTGCGCGTCAAACGCGGGATTGCCCGAGCCGGCTGCAGCACCGGCCCGGCTTCGAGAGCGCAGCCCGACGGGGCCGACGGCTCCAGCTTACCGTCGGCAGATTCGGGCGCCGTGCAAGCCTGCAGGACTTCGGGTTGCCGACCGCGGAACGGCAAAAAATTCCCGCCGACGCCCCGATGCCTTGCCGGAAGACATGGGCATCACGATTTGGAAAGTCCAGACGGACCCGAAAGCAGCGACCGCGCTACAAGCGGGCCGCCGAAAACCGATATCCGTTCCCGAAAGAGAGCGAAGATCGTTTGTCCCCGATTCCTCGCCCGGAGATCGGCGACGTAGGGCAACGAAGCGGCAAGCTTGTCGAGGCTATGGAAACGACGAAACGAACGGCGTTTTGCGAGCCCCTCCGGGTTCAGGAAGCTCAGGACGCGCCGAAGCCTTCCTGACTCCAGAATGGCCACGCATTCGTCCTATCGACAGAAGTTGTCACCCTCCCTCGCCAAAGGCATAAAAAGCGTCCGAGCAATAATCCCGAATATTGTACAATATCCATATAAAATAAAGAGCGGAGAAACAAGCCATTCCCCACTCAACTTCGTTGCAGATATCCGACACCTCAAGTTCGTTGCAAATTGCCATCATCACCAAAATAATCCCCAACCCTAAGTACATAAAGAAGACAGTATTCGGGTAATACAAGATTTTGTTTCTCAGCCTAGACGCTTGTTTCGTACTGAAAATATAATTTCCGCCTTCTCTACGGTATAGCGAATTCCCCACTGAATTCACCAGTACCAGACTTGTCCCTGTTATGATGCCAGTTGCAACAAAACACGTCACCAAAAACGTAGCTATATTGCTTTCCATAACGCAGCGTTCCCCTACTTCGCTCAAGCTGCCACTTCACGACAATGACCTTTGGAAGAATCAATCATCCGTTCGTACTTTTTGAACTTGCTGTTTTGCTCCTCGTTCATTGCATCCGGCGGCACATAGGTTACACCATAAGCGAATCTACTTCCCAGCGGATGATCCTCCTCTATCCACATAGCTTTGGTTCCGTCTCCGCCATAAAACAAAGTTGGATGAAATGTCTTGAACTCCTCCCATTCAGTCGTTCCACTGGCGTCGGAACGTTCGAAAACGAATAGCTTCAATCTAACGCCTTCTACTTCCTCTTTCTCCTTTATTTCCTTAAAGGAATCAATAACCTCAGGAGAAGGATTCACCAAGATGTATTCGACATCAAGACCTTCCTTCAACCATTTGGACAGAGATTTTCTCCAAAGTCTTTTATTTCTCCCCAAAATATATTGGCCATCATATCCTACAATCCGTAGCTTGCTATTCTCAAGCGACAGCTTGTTGACAAGAGGTACAAGATCACTCGCAATCTGAGCTTCCTCTATTCTAACCACGCGTCTTGGATCAAGCGGTCTACTATTGCGGATTTTTGTCCTCTTTCGTTCGTTGCACCATGCACCCGACAACCAAGATGCGAAAAACGCAGCGCTGCCGAGCGCGATACCATCCGCAGGATAATCGTATCGAAGAGCAGAAACCAAGACCGCAACGCACAGGATAATTCCCAAGACAATCCAGACTATCGGCGAATACAAACTGTAGATCGAAATGAAAATTTTTTCAACCCTAGCCTTGATTTCTTCAAAATTATTAGAGGATGGTGCGTTCATAGCATTATCTCCTTACATTCCAGCTTACCGCACGCTGCAAAACGTCCCTGCATCAATGTTGGATTGCGATGTCGCGCTCTCAACATAGCAGGGCAGCATTTCAAGGGTTCAGGTTCCGACGAAAGGTTTCGGTTTCCCGATCTTGTTGCAGAAGCCGGAGAAGCCTTCGAAGGCCGGTAGGTTGCAGTTGCCATCGTCCAGGAAAGACCCACAGACCCACGCACCTTCATACCGAACAGCGGCAAGCGTCCCGTTGCCGACATCGCGTGATTGTCGGCAACCCCTGCTGTGGGCCGTCTGCCGGCTTCTACCGGCGCGAGTCGGAAAAACGCCAGAGCGCCACGATGCCAAACGTCGCGTGCGCCCGGTCGATTGGGGGGCTATAGCGCTGCCCGGTGCGTTCCATGAATGCTTCCATTTTCCGGTCCTCCGAGATAGCGATTGTCAGGTTTCAGGTTTATTTCGCCGATGTCAACACTATAGGTGAAAAATTTTCCCATGCAGTCTAACGCTCCACATGCGGCAAATAAGTTATATTTTTCATTGGGTTATGCCTAGATGAGTGTCCCTGAACGTAACATAAGGCTTCCCCCCTGTCAACCGCGATGAGGCCCTGTACCTCATCAACCACCTTTTTTCCGGCGGATAGGCTCTCCCTGGCCGGAGCGCATAGCGCGGAGGCGAATCGGGGAGAGCGCCAGTTTGTTACAAAATTCGGGAGCTTCGTCCTCCCGAGGCATCGCGTTGGCACCGTCAGACCAAACCACAACATATCGAGGAGAGGACGGAACAGGTTAGCGGATCGACTCGGCGAAGCGGAGTTGGCACCCGAGCGGACGGGTTTGTCGCGTTTCGCCGGACCCTCGGCCAAGTGTCGCACTTCCCGAAGCAACAGCCGAGGTGCGCAGCCCGCGCTGCGCCACTGGAGCCGAAAGATCGCGAAGCTCGGTCACGAGGTCAGGTTGTTGCCGCCAGTCAAGCGCCGGAAGAACAACGGTAAGCGTTCGCTACCCGGGAACCTGCTTCCTTGACCGGCAGCGCGTTTTTCACGTCGAGCCCGCTGCGGCCCTGTGTTTGCCGACCCGGGCCGGCTGCGCGGTAGCGGGCGCCCGTGAAGCGGGGGCTTTCGCAGAAGGGCTCAAGCAGGACCGGATGTCCAGTCCCCAGACGAAATTTTTTCGTCCCCCCGGCAGCGAACGCTTACGGTGCTGAAGACGGGTCAAGTTTCCGACGTGCCGCCTTCGTTCGCAAGGACCTCGCCAGCAATCTCGGAAGCTTCCTTCGCGCACTGCCGCAGCAAGGCGACTTCGGACGGCGTCAACATCCGGAGAGCGGGCGAGGTGCCGAGCCTTCGATTGAGCAAGACAATCGAAGGTGCGGCCGAAATGTTCCTGCCAGCATTTTTCGAAGTCTGGGTCGCGTTTCCGTCTGAGTTCATGGTGTTGTTGTTCCTTCGAGAGATTCAATTTCGCCGAATACGGCTTTCCGGTCAACCCGACGGTGTCGACAATCTGCGGCAAATTTTTTCTTCCAATAAAAGCCCTTTATTGACATAATTTTAGGTAGCAGATCTGGTCTACCTGCTTGGTCGGAGAAGACCACATGCTGGTCTTTCCGGTGAAGAAATTCCACTAAATCATGTGGTTACCCAAAAGCTTGGACTTCCTGGCGCTGATCCGGCGGCATGGAACTTCTTGGAGGTTCCCGTGCTGCCTGAGGTTGCCGTCGAGCCTGCGAGGGACGCTTTCAGCGGCGGGGTCGGCAAAAAATAGAGCTACGCTCGGTGCGGGCTATCTTCCAAGTATCCGCCTCCGATCCCGGCGCAGGGGTCAGCCGGACAATCTCGACCGGGAGCCGCTGCCGCAACATGCCGCTGGCAATCAACGACACCAAGCCCTGCCCTGAATTCGGATCGACAACCTCCCGTCCCCATATCCTCGCGCTGATCGAATCACGACTGCCCGACTATGGGGAGCGCCGCTACGCATTGCGTCCGGTCCTGCTCGAGACCTTCTGCGAGACCCTTGCGAATCTGTCGGCGGGCGGCCAGCTGAATTGCGGGGCGCCCGACCGGATGGATAGCTGACAATAATGGCGCGTCGCAAACGCCTCCGCCAGATTGGATCCAGTGAAATACGCGCTAAGGTGCACGCTCCGAATGAGTTGAGGGATTTTGAAAATGAGCGTTGCCTGGGCCAAATCGGTACGAGAGTCGGAGACGGATTCTTCCCTTTTCCTCGAGCTGATCGATCACTGCATCGACGTCGCCGCTGTCGCCGAGGGGCTGATGAACGTTGCGACCATTCGGCGCAGACTGGAGGCGTTGGCGAAACGTCGACTCAACGTCATTGATATCGAGAGAACGGGCTTCTTCATCGGTTTGCACGACGCTGGCAAAGTCAATCATGGTTTCCAGGCAAAGCTGCACCGGGAAAAGCCGGACGCCGGACATATCGGTCCGATCTGGTCCATCGTCTGCGATTCGTCGACAGGCCCGCTGTCAAAAGGCGTTCGCAAGGCCCTGCGTAGAAGGGACTGGAAGTGCTGGTTCGCCAACGAAGAGGACGAGGCTACCTGGTGGAACGCCGTGCTCGCCCATCACGGAAGCTTGCCGTACGGCGGCGCCCGGCCGGACCCGAGCCTCTGGAACGAACGGAACGGCTATTCGCCCATGTCGGCGCTCGCCGAAACGGCGAACGCTCTCAAAGCCATGTTCCCTCTGGCGTTCAACGAAGCCGCGGCGACTTTGCCGTCCGAGCCGCGCTTCATGCATGCTTTGGCTGGCCTGATCACGCTCGCAGACTGGCTCGGCTCGGACCAGAGCGTTTTTATGTTTCCCCATCAAGGCGCACCGACCGGCAACGAGCGGATTCCGTGGGCACGCATGGCGGCCGCCAACCTGCTGCGCAGCCGTTGGCTCGATTCGAGCGTTGCGCGGCGAGCGGCAACAACGGTCCCCACCGCCTTCGCCGATCTCTTCCCGGACCTGCCGACGCCGCGGCCGGCGCAAGCGGCGCTGCGGAACGCGTCGCTGCCCAAGAACGGGCAGGTCGTGACCCTGGAAGCGGAAACCGGATCTGGAAAGACCGAAGCCGCGGTGCTGCATTTCCTTCGGCTGTTCCGGGCTGGCGAGGTGGAAGGCTTCTATTTCGCGCTGCCGACCCGCGCGGCGGCCGTGCAGATCCACCGACGGATCGCGGAAATCTTGCAAAGATGGTTCGGCCACGAGGCGCCGCCGGTGGGGTTGGCCGTTCCTGGCTATCTGCGAGTCGACGCCGAAGAGGGCCGGATCCTGCCGGAACAGGCCAAGGTGCTCTGGCCCGACGAGACGGACGTCGACCGCGCATGGGCCGTGGAACGCCCGAAACGGTATCTCAGCGGCGCAGCGATGGTCGGGACAGTGGACCAGTTGCTGCTCGGCGGTTTGCAGGTGAGGCACGCGCATCTCCGCTCCAGCCCGATGCTGCGCCTGCTGTTGATCATCGACGAGGTGCACGCCTCGGACGCCTATATGACCGAGATTCTGCGCAATGTGCTCGATCAGCATTCGGCCGCCGGCGGCCATGCGCTGCTGATGTCGGCGACATTGGGCGCAGTAGCGCGCCTGCGCTTTCTGGCATCCGGCGCACGGGTGGAAAAACATGAGTCGCCAACCCTTGCGGAAGCCGCCGCAGTGCCCTACCCGGCCGTTCAACGAACGGGCGAGGGGTTGCGGCCTCTTCCCAGAGACGGCCGGGAGAAGCGAGTGAGCGTCCGGCTGCTTGATCACGGGGCGCTCGGTTCGGCCTTGGCGGAAGTCAAACGGCAGGCGGAGAACGGCGCTGCCGTGCTGTTCATCCGCAACACCGTGCGTGACGCCCAAGATACCTTTCGGCAATTGGAAGACATCGGCGCGCCGCTGCTCCGTTGCAACGGTGTAGCCACACCGCACCACAGTCGCTACGCGCCGAAAGACCGGCGGCAGCTGGATAAGGTTCTGGAACGCGCGTTCGGGAAGGAATCTCGAGCTGGCATCGTCGCCGTGACCACGCAGACGGCGGAGCAATCGCTCGACATATGCGCCGACCGGCTGATTACGGACATCGCGCCGGGCGACGTGCTGCTGCAACGCATCGGCCGGTTGCACCGTCACGTTCTCTCCCGCCCAATCGGCTTCGAGACGCCGACGGTCGAGGTGCTGGCGCCAACTGCGGAGGAACTGGTCAAATATGTCAACGCGAAGGGCGAGGTTCGCGGGCAAGTGCCGATGGGCCTCGGCCGGGTTTACCGAAACATGATCGGCGTGTTGGCGACGGAGCGATGGTTGAGGCAACGTGGCGCCATTCACATCCCGGACGACAATCGCGCGCTGGTCGAGGCCGCGACGCATGGTGAAAGCCTGTGCGAACTCGCGAGAGAGCTCGGCCCGCCGTGGGACGCGCACTTGGAGACAGCGCTCGGCGCGGCGCTCGGCGAGGGCATGACAGCGCGCTCGGTACTGCTCGACTGGCTCGAATCTCTGCTCGCAAATTGTCCGCAGGACGACCGCTCGATCATGACGCGGTTGGGATTGGACGACCGTAGAATCGAACTGCCTGAGCCCCTGCATGGCCCCTTCGGCGCACGGGTTCGGGAGTTTACGCTGCCGGGATGGATGGTCAACGAGTTGCCCCTCGATGCCGAACCGTCGGAAATCTCTGCATCCGACGGCGAAATTCGCTTCCGGATGGGCGCACACCGTTACCTATATGATCGTCTGGGCTTGGCAAGAGTCGACGATTGATGGTTCCCGACCTGCTCTCTACGCGTTCCACAAGTCCCCGCACATGCGGGGGAAGCACCAACGGCTGCATGGACAGCTATAACGTCAGCGGTTCATCCCCGAGAGGCCGGGGCAGGCCAGAATATCTCACCGTCGGTTCGCGGTCAACAAAAAAATTTTTCTTAACAGGTATAATGACAGGTTATAATTTTTCCCTCAGGCATGTATGCTGGGCGGTAAGGACGCTGCCGCGAAACCTGCAACCAGAAGGAGATTTGTCAATGATGGCGACTTGTTCATTATCGCAGCGACCTGCCCGACTCATGGCAAGGCGGCGCATGCGGGCCGCCATCTTTCCGGCCATCAAGCGACCGACCACCCTTAAGAGCACCGAGCCATGCACGACCTGCTGACTTGTTCCATAATCCCCGTTGTTCGAGACGGCAACGGCGATTCCGTAACCTTGCCGATGCTCTACGCCGGGCTCGTCGGCGATGCCATCGATTCCTTCCACGGTCTCGCTGCGCATCAGGCGCAGGCTTGGTATCAGTTCCTTGCGCAGCTCGGGGCGGTCGCCTTGCACAACGGGAGCCGGGAGACCCTGCCGACGGAGGCGGACGAGTGGCACAGCCTGATCGCCGCGCTGACTCCCAGATGCGTCGCCACGGCGTGGAGTCTCGCCGTCTCCGACCCAACGAAACCAGCGTTCCTGCAGCCGCCGACAACATGCATCGGAAGCTTCAACGAATGCGCCCGCACGCCGGATATGCTCGACGTTCCGGTAACGGCCAAGAACCATGATCGCAAACAGGCGCAGGCGACCGGAGGCGCACCCCACCATTGGCTTTACGCCTTGCTGACCATGCAGACAACTCAGGGCTACTCTGGTCCCAAAAACTACGGTATTGCGCGCATGAACGGTGGCTTTTCCAGCCGGGTTTTGGTGGATCGGCGACCGGGGCCGCGCTGGGGGCCGCGCGTTTGCCGTGCCAGCCGCATGCTGCTCGCCCGAAGGGATGACGTGCTCAGACGGGCCGGGGACAGTCTCTTCCGAAGACGAGATGGTTTGGCGCTCACCTGGCTCAAGCCGTGGGACAACGACGGACAGATAAGCCTCGACGAACTTGACCCCTACTTCATCGAGGTCTGCCGCCGCGTTCGACTAAAGGTCGGTCAGGACGCGCGGCTTCGCGCGGTCGGCAGGCCATCGGAGCACGCGAGGGTGAACGCCCAAGCACTGAATGGGAACCTGGCCGATCCGTGGGTTCCTGTCGATCGGACCAAAGAGGGCGCGTCCGCACTGACCGTCGGCGCCGGCGGCTTCGATTATCGCTTGGCCCAAAGGATCCTGCTGCAACGCGGCGAGCTCCTGCCGCCGCTTGCGTTAAAGGATCTAAACGTGGAGGTCGACCAGGATTCGGAAATCCACATGGCCGTCATGGTTCGCGGGCGGGGCAAGACGGAGGGCCTGCACGAGCGGGTGATTCCGTTGCCGTATTCGATCGCTGCGCAGTTGACTGCAGAATCCGACCCGGACGATGACGATGAGCCGACGCCGCTTGCAATGCTCTCGAAGAAGATGGTTGACCATGCTGGCGAGGCGCGGAAGGTGCTCCGGAGAGCCGCGCTCGTCTATCTGCAAGGGCCGGAGAATCCGGATTTTCAGGATAGCAGCGCAAACACGGTCACGGATAGGTATGACCGCGCCGTAGATGAACGGTTTTTCGATTGCCTGTTCGGCACCGAGACGACGGAGCGGGGATTCGAGGCGGCCGACTGGCAAAAGATCCTGCGCGAGCAGGCCGAGCGCCTTGCCCGCGAGGTCTGGGCCACCGCCGCGCCCGGCGCGAGACGCGAGAAAGCGCGCGCGGCCTCCGAGGCCGTATTCTACGGAGGCTTGCGCAAATGCCTGCCCGACGCATTTAGCCACGACGCACAGGAGGACACGGAATGAACGATAGAGCGATACTTGAAACTCCTGCTCCCGACAAGACGCCGGAATTCATCGGGCGCGTCGTCGCCACTGTCTCGGGCGCACTGAACGCGGACCGGATCGGCACCGGCCGTCTGGCCGAGCTTCGCCGAATGGCATGGAAAGAGTTCCCCCCGAGCTTCTGGGATTTCTATCTCAGGAACGTACCGGCGGCGTGGCGCGAACCGGAGGACCGCGACAACGACAGGGTCGATCTCGCCTGGGCCAGCCTGCTTCGCGCCATGGCCGAAGCCGCGCCCGACCCGCACAGGAGCGACGAGACCTTCGGGGCGGCACTCGCCAAAACCGGATACGCGGAAGCGCGCTTCGTTCGCTTCTTGCGGGCCAAGGACGAGGACTTGGCTCGCGAAACCCGAATCGCCGCCGCCTGGCTCTCCGGCGCCGGGCAGAAAGCGAACTGGCGCGAGCCGACGGAGCTAATCCTCGGCCGCATCGCCCCCGGCGTCCGCGGCCTGAAAATCCGCCCCCCCAATACCGTAACCCACCGGCTCGCCCGCGACTACTTCCGGGTACAAGCGGCAACATCCTGAACCCCAACCGGAGACGTGCCCCATGACTACGAATTTCCTGCAGCTTCACACCCTTACCGGCTTTTCCGCCACCCTTCTCAACCGCGACGACATCGGCAGGGCAAAGCGCCTGCCGTTCGGCGGCTGCGACCGCATCCGCGTATCCTCTCAATGCCTGAAGCGCCACTGGCGCGAACAGGGCGGCGAATGGTCGCTTGATGGGATCGATTCCGGCAAAGCACTGCGTTCGCGGAGGATTTTCAGCGACGTCATCGCACCGCGTCTGAAGGATCGCCAACTCTCGACGGAGCAGATTCTAAACGTTCTGGATCCCATACGCTCCGTCGTCCTCGGCAAGAGCGAGAAGGCGCGAGCCGCTCGCGATACGGCGTCGGAAATAACAGACGAAGCGGCGGAACCATTCGCTGGACTGCGCACGGAGCAAGTCATCGTCTTCGGAGAGCCGGAGATCGCGTTCCTCACCGACCTCGCCGCCGAACTCGCGAAAGACGATCCGGCGGAGACCAAGAAAGCAGTCAAATCCTACTTCAAGGACAGAAAGAGCAAGGACAATCTGAAGGCTCTCGCCCGCGGCGCCGGCGTGGACGCCGCATTGTTTGGCCGCATGGTGACCTCGGATTCGATGGCCCGCTACGATGCGGCGGTCCATGTCGCTCACAGCTTCACTGTACATGCGGAGGAGGCCGAACCCGACTACTTCTCGGCCCTGGACGATCTGGTGGCGGAAGGAGGCGAACTCGGCTCCGGCCATATCAACACGACCGAACTCACCAGCGGTCTGTTCTACGCCTATACCGTCGTCGACCTGCGGCAACTGACGAAGAACCTCTCCGGCGACCTGGAACTGGCCAAGAGCGCACTGCGGCGGTTGGTTCATCTGATCGCGACCGTCTCCCCCGGCGCAAAGTTAGGGGCGACGGCGCCTTACGCATGCGCCGAACTGATGCTAGCCGAGGCGGGAGAACGGCAGCCACGCACGCTCGCCAACGCTTTCATGGATCCGGTGAGCAAAAGGGAAGTGAAGGCCAAGGCGACCAAGGCGCTTGACGATTATCTGGCGCGTTTCGACGCTATGTACGGCGAACACGAGGATCGGAGGTTCGCCACCATGATCGAACCGGCTCCCGCCCACGCAGGCGAGCGAGTCACGCTTGACGAACTCGCTTCCTGGGCATCGGCCCAAATCGCGGAGGCAGCGTGATGGCCGCGCTGATCCTCCACCTCCAAGCTCCGTTGATGAGCTTCGGCGGACCGCAGATCGATCAGATCGGGCCAACCGGCCGTTTCCCGACGCTCAGCCAGATCGCCGGACTGCTGGCAAACGCACTGGGCTACGACCATCGGAATTGGGACCGGACCCAAGCCTTGCAAGACCGCCTACGGGTAGGGAGCGCCTTGGTAAGGGAGGGGCGGGAATTGCCGGATTACCAGACCGTCGATCTCGGCCAAGAGCATCTGCGCAACCCCGGCTGGACCACCAACGGACGCGCCGAGCACCGGGACGGCGGCGATGCGCGATTCGGCACCCATATCCGTTACCGCCGCTATCGCGCCGATTCGAACGTGTTGACCGCCGTTGCGCTGGATCCGGCCGACGAAGCGCCGACACTAACGGACTTGCGGGCCGCGCTGGATCGTCCTGCGCGCCCACTGTTCCTCGGCCGCAAGCCGTGCCTCCCTGCCACGCCGGTACTGGTTGGATTGATTGAAGCAGTCGACTGCCTGGCCGACGCACTTGCACGGGCACCGGCTGCATTTCCGAACCGTTGGGCCGAAATCGAGCGGGGAGACGCCTCTCCCGAACCCGAAATCGAATTGCCGATCGCGGACGAACGAACGTTATCAGACAGCAAGCGTTTGCAAGCCTTGCGCGTGATCGATCGACGCGACTGGCGAAACCGCCTGCACGGCGGCGAGCGGGTCGTCCTGCGCCGACGGATGAAGCTCGGCAACGTCACGGAAGACAAGTCATGAGCGAACTCCATCTTCTGCGATTACCGGTGAAAACACGCAGATTCGCCGAATGGGCGGCGGCGAAAGGCTATCTGGAAACGCCGCCGGGCGAAGGCCGCGGCAAGCCACGCGACGCCGACCTGGGTTATGCTTTGCACGCGCTGATGACCGGCTTGTTCGGCCGAGAGGCTCCACGACCGTTCTGTCCGCCGCCACTCGGCCAACGGGAGCAACGACGGCACGACCCGCGGGACGCTCGGTTGGAGGTGTGGGGTTACGCCCGCCGAACGGCCGACGCTCTAGGCGAGGTGGCCAAACTCGCAAGCGACGATCTCTCCACGATGATCGACTGGCCCCGCTTCAGTTCCAAGAGCATGCCCGCCTCATGGCCCGAGAGCCTCCATCTGCGCTTCGAACTAAGGGCATGCCCCGTGAAGCGGCGGCTAGCCAAGCGGCAGCTCGTGACCCGGCGCGACGGCCCGATGAAGTCCGTCGTTCTTGATGCCGAGGGCCAACGCGAAATGGACGCATACCAACTCGTCGCGGCGCGCGCCGCGGAGAACGGTATCGACGTGCCCAGTCGCGACCATGTTTACGTCCAGTGGCTCGCCGAACGCTTCGCTTCTTCGCCGGGAGGCGATGCGCCGCAAGCCGCCGCCCTCGTCCAAGACGAAGAGCGCGACCGCTACAATGTCCGCGTCGACTCGTGGCGTTCCACCCGCTTGCTACGCCGGCCGCTCCGCAACGGCAGCGAAAACCGCGAATCCTGCTGGCTCACGCGACCGGAAGTGCGTTTCTCCGGCGTGTTGCGAATCGTCAATCCGGAAGCCTTCCCCCGCGTGCTGGCCAGAGGGGTCGGTCGGCACTGCGGCTTCGGCTTCGGCATGTTGTTGCTGAAGCCAGCCTGAGCGTCGCTCGAACGTAACGCAAGGTAGAACGGTCATGGTGCTGGCAGGTCGTCTGGGGCTCGAAACCGCACGCATCCCGCATGCCGACCGCCACGGCCTGCTTTGGCTCGCGCGCGGGCATCTTTCCGTCGAAGACGGCACCTTGCACTTCCAGACGACCGGAGGCGGCGACCTGGAAGCGGGCGATTACGCCATCCCCTTTCAGATGGTCTCGATGCTGCTGCTCGGCCCCGGCAGCACCGTCAGCCACGACGCGCTGCGGCTCTGCGCGCGGCATGGAACCTGCTTGATGGCGGTGGGCGAAGACGGGGTGCGAGCATACACCGCTCCACCCCTCGGCCCAGACAACTCCTCCATCGCCCGCCGCCAAGCCCAGCTCTGGGCAGATGACGCAAGCCGACTCGGCGTTACGCGACGCCTCTACGCTTGGCGGTTGGGCCGCATCCTGCCCCATCGCGATCTCGACGTGTTGCGCGGGATCGAGGGCGCTCGAATGAAGACGCTCTATCGGACGATTGCCGATCAATACGGCATCGACTGGAAGGGGCGGAGATACGATCGCGCGGATCCGACAGCGGCCGATCCGCCGAATCAAGCCATCAACCACGCCGCGACGGCGGTGGAGGCCGCCGCTTCCATCGCCGTAACCAGCGTCGGAGCACTGCCGCAGCTTGGTTTCATCCATGAAGCCTCCGGCATCGCATTCGTTCTGGATATTGCGGACCTTTACCGGGGAGACGTGACTGTCCCGGTTGCCTTCGGCGCTACGCGGGCTTACGAGCGCGAGCCCACCGTGCCGCTGGAACGGCATGTCCGCCGACTGGCCGGAACGGAGTTTCGCCGCAAGAAGCTGATCCCGGCGATGATTGGTCGCATTAAGGAGTTGTTCGATGCCGATGTGCGTGGTGGTGACCCGTGACGTTCCTGCTCGTTTTCGCGGTTTCCTGTCCAGCTGCATGTTGGAGATCGCGCCCGGGGTTTACACTCAGCCCGACATGTCCGCCGGCGTGCGCGAGCGGGTTTGGAGCGTGCTCGACGACTGGTGGGCCGCATATCGCCAGGGATCGGTCGTCATGACTTGGGCGGCTCCGGGCGCTGCGCCCCGGCAAGGCGTTCTAATGCTCGGCGAACCGCCGAAGGACTTGGTGGAGTACGACGGCTTGCATATCACGAGGCGGCTATTGCGCGATGATCGCCGCCACGCTCTTTGACATCGTGAATATCGAAGTGAATATTCAGCGGTATTAGGGACTTACCTCCTAGGGCTTCCCCCGCACACGCGGGGATGTACCGAACGGTTCGAGGATGGCCCGCACGGTCGCCGCGCTTCCCCCGCACACGCGGGGATGTACCCGAGGATGCCTTCGCTCCCCGGCCCCGATCGCGGCTTCCCCCGCACACGCGGGGATGTACCGTACGTCGTCTACGCTCGACAAGTGACCGCGAAGCTTCCCCCGCACACGCGGGGATGTACCCATCGTCTTCCCGGGCGCCCTGAGAAATTCCTCGCTTCCCCCGCACACGCGGGGATGTACCTTCGTCAGGTTGAGGCCGACCGCCGGCGCCGGGGCTTCCCCCGCACACGCGGGGATGTACCTTACGAGTTGATGGAAGTGGCGCGGGTCTACGGGCTTCCCCCGCACACGCGGGGATGTACCGAGCGGAGAGAGTTGTCCAGGAACGCCTTCACCGCTTCCCCCGCACACGCGGGGATGTACCCACTTGCGAGGTCCGGACCCCCGACTTCCCTCGGCTTCCCCCGCACACGCGGGGATGTACCTGGATCGCCGTGTGCTGGAGGAGGTGCGGCGGGGCTTCCCCCGCACACGCGGGGATGTACCGCAACTGGCGTCGTATGCCGGCTATCTCCAGACGCTTCCCCCGCACACGCGGGGATGTACCTGGTGTTGAAAGCGATGCGAGCGCCGGTGAGCGGCTTCCCCCGCACACGCGGGGATGTACCCTGGGTGGAGCTGCCGATCTACCGCCTGACGACGCTTCCCCCGCACACGCGGGGATGTACCTTATTTCGCGCTCCGTCGCCCTTACGCCTTTCGGCTTCCCCCGCACACGCGGGGATGTACCGCTCCCGACCCGTCGTCGCGCTCGGTGATCGCCGCTTCCCCCGCACACGCGGGGATGTACCTTGGACGGCGGACCGGGCGAAGTGCGGAACGGTGCTTCCCCCGCACACGCGGGGATGTACCCGCCCTGGAGCCGGAGACGATCGACCTGCTGACGCTTCCCCCGCACACGCGGGGATGTACCCGGCGCCCGGTGGGCGCGCGACGACCGCAACGCGCTTCCCCCGCACACGCGGGGATGTACCGTTCACCGGCGCCTCGTCGGACCAGTCCGGCGCGCTTCCCCCGCACACGCGGGGATGTACCTGATACGGCGGATCGGTGACCACCGCGTCGACGGCTTCCCCCGCACACGCGGGGATGTACCGGACGGCTTCGGCGGCGACAGCGGACTGGCCTAGCTTCCCCCGCACACGCGGGGATGTACCCATCATCCCGAGCCGTGCCCGGGCTTCCTCCACGCTTCCCCCGCACACGCGGGGATGTACCGATCACTTCCGGCATCACGCCGGCTCCCATCGCGCTTCCCCCGCACACGCGGGGATGTACCCGCCTACGGGGCGATGAGTGACTTTCTTGGATGGCTTCCCCCGCACACGCGGGGATGTACCTTCAGCTTGATTCGGTTAGGGATTGACAAAGCGGCTTCCCCCGCACACGCGGGGATGTACCTCAGTCAGGTATAGAAGCTTTATTCCCTGCATGGCTTCCCCCGCACACGCGGGGATGTACCCTCACGCCCTACAGCGAACGCGAATGGCGCGACGCTTCCCCCGCACACGCGGGGATGTACCTCGGGAGATCTCTCTCGGGTCGACCGACGACCGGCTTCCCCCGCACACGCGGGGATGTACCTATCCGGCTGCCGCGGTCGGCCTCGGACGGGACGCTTCCCCCGCACACGCGGGGATGTACCCTCTCCGGGCGGCGACGTCTGGCAGGCCTCGTCGCTTCCCCCGCACACGCGGGGATGTACCCCTCGCTCATGCCGCGGAGATCGCCGCCGCGACGCTTCCCCCGCACACGCGGGGATGTACCCCTCGAAGCGCGCCGCCTGCGTCTACCGGGTGAGCTTCCCCCGCACACGCGGGGATGTACCCGGTTGCGGGTCCGCGTCCGCCGGCAATCGTCAGCTTCCCCCGCACACGCGGGGATGTACCCCGATGCGCTTTGACCGTCCGGTTGGCGATTTCGCTTCCCCCGCACACGCGGGGATGTACCCGATATTTCGTCCACCTTCACCAACTGCCAGCTGCTTCCCCCGCACACGCGGGGATGTACCGTGCGTCTGCACCTGGACCCGCGCGCGGCCGTAGCTTCCCCCGCACACGCGGGGATGTACCGCGTAGCCGTCCCGCTTGGTCTGGTCGACGCTGGCTTCCCCCGCACACGCGGGGATGTACCCGACCGGACGGCGCGACGCCAGGCGGCGTTCGAGCTTCCCCCGCACACGCGGGGATGTACCGGTGCGCTTGCCCGTGCGGACCCGGACGATCCCGCTTCCCCCGCACACGCGGGGATGTACCCAGCTGCAGGACGATCCCGGCGGTCCAGGACGGGCTTCCCCCGCACACGCGGGGATGTACCCGTGGTACAGCACGTCCGCCGGTATCGCCCGGCGCTTCCCCCGCACACGCGGGGATGTACCGCCCTCCTCCGCTTCTTCGACGGCCTCGCTATCGCTTCCCCCGCACACGCGGGGATGTACCTCTGGAGTTCCTGGTCGAGGGGCAGTGGACGAGGCTTCCCCCGCACACGCGGGGATGTACCATGGGCGTCGCGCTCCCGCGCGTAGGCGCCCACGCTTCCCCCGCACACGCGGGGATGTACCCCGTCTGGAAGGGCAAATCGTCGAACGCAACGCGCTTCCCCCGCACACGCGGGGATGTACCTGATGCTGGTTCGACTTCCGCCGGGAACGGCGGGCTTCCCCCGCACACGCGGGGATGTACCCGGATTCGATTCCCCGTTGTGGGTCGACATCACGCTTCCCCCGCACACGCGGGGATGTACCCTCGGCAAAATTGCCGGAAAACGTCAGAGCGCGGCTTCCCCCGCACACGCGGGGATGTACCTGGTAACGCCCTTCTTTTCGATCATGTTGAGGAGCTTCCCCCGCACACGCGGGGATGTACCCGATGCGGTTCAGGGACATTCTGGCTGTCGGCAGCTTCCCCCGCACACGCGGGGATGTACCGCGGAGCGTGCAGTTGTCCCACCAGTTTTTCCGGCTTCCCCCGCACACGCGGGGATGTACCAAGTTGAACGGCATTCCGCCGTCGGCGATCCAGGCTTCCCCCGCACACGCGGGGATGTACCGTGGTCGTCATCTTTTTATCTCCCGTTGTGACGGCTTCCCCCGCACACGCGGGGATGTACCCGAAACGCAGTACCAGGGACTCGCTTCCGTAGGGCTTCCCCCGCACACGCGGGGATGTACCTTTCCTGACGACGAAGAGATTGCGCAGGCCGCGGCTTCCCCCGCACACGCGGGGATGTACCGTTGCGGAAGCGCGGGCGCGACTGGTTCGGGCTGCTTCCCCCGCACACGCGGGGATGTACCCGTCCGGGTCGAAGTAATCGAACACGTCACCTTGCTTCCCCCGCACACGCGGGGATGTACCCTCATATGGGAGTCTGAGTTATGAAGTCTCACGGCTTCCCCCGCACACGCGGGGATGTACCTTTTGTTTCTCGTTATCGCCGTTATCGCCGGTAGCTTCCCCCGCACACGCGGGGATGTACCTTTGTCGAAGGGTCAGCCGGCCAGCTTCAAGGTGCTTCCCCCGCACACGCGGGGATGTACCCGAGAGGCGCATGAGGAGGTCCGACGCGAGCTCGCTTCCCCCGCACACGCGGGGATGTACCCCGTCTTGGTCATGTCCGTTATCCTTTCAGGAAGGCTTCCCCCGCACACGCGGGGATGTACCGTAAACCGCAAGCCTTTCAAGCCTTAGTCTGCATGCTTCCCCCGCACACGCGGGGATGTACCCAGCCTTCCGCGCTTCCGCGGCCGTCAGAACCGGCTTCCCCCGCACACGCGGGGATGTACCGCATCGTGCACGGGCTGCCGTCGGTGGAAGACGGCTTCCCCCGCACACGCGGGGATGTACCCGGCATCATGTGATGCTCGCAAACGCTGGAGAAGCTTCCCCCGCACACGCGGGGATGTACCGCGCGGGCCGTCATGTTCGTCCGCCGGCGCCAGGCTTCCCCCGCACACGCGGGGATGTACCCGGTTGCAGTCTCGGAATTGCGGTCATCGCTCGGCTTCCCCCGCACACGCGGGGATGTACCCCGGACGAGGTGGTCGCCTCGGTTTGTCGCGGCGCTTCCCCCGCACACGCGGGGATGTACCTGAGCTGGATGCATGACCTTTCTACCGGCCGAAGCTTCCCCCGCACACGCGGGGATGTACCCCAACCGCCAAAACGTCCGTGAATCTCATATCAGCTTCCCCCGCACACGCGGGGATGTACCGACCGCCACGCGCTCGGCGCACAGCAGGATCCGGCTTCCCCCGCACACGCGGGGATGTACCCGTAATAAACGTTCTTTTCTCAAAAGATTCTATGCTTCCCCCGCACACGCGGGGATGTACCCGATAAACGCGGTACCGGAAACGGCCAGTGAAAGCTTCCCCCGCACACGCGGGGATGTACCCCGAGCAGGCGGATTCTCCAGGCCGGGCCGGAAGCTTCCCCCGCACACGCGGGGATGTACCGCCGGGGGGATGCGTTGCGCGTTCCCCCGGCATGCTTCCCCCGCACACGCGGGGATGTACCCGACTATACCGTGAAGCAAATCGCCCTAGTCGTGCTTCCCCCGCACACGCGGGGATGTACCTTTCGTCAACGCGGTCGACGCGCTGTGGACCGAGCTTCCCCCGCACACGCGGGGATGTACCTTCGTCGTCCGGTCCCTCTACGGCTGGCGGACAGCTTCCCCCGCACGCCGGATACACCTAATGCCCGTCATCAACCCCAGAGTACGACACAGACGGGCGGCGATCTCTGTCGTAAGGGCAACAAGGGCTGGCTGGCGGGTCAGGGTATAGAAGCGGTGGGACGCTTCTGCCTACCGCAAAGTGGCATACCACGCCCCCAACTCAGCCTCACGGGGCCCGCAGTCTGCGGCCTCCGAACCAGTGCCGCAAATTGGTTCCAACGAACACTCCGTTGCACAAAAAAGCGTGGGATAGTCTCGAAGCAAAGCGCGCAGCGCTTGCGCGAACGATCCCGGTGATGGAAAACCGCGTGATGTCGGCGAGAATCAGCAACGCGACGGAAACAGCGCGGATCGCCAATGTCCGAATTCGCCGTGCGTTTGCAGTGCGCTACAACAAACGAACCGCCTGATGCCAATCGTCGAAACGGCCCAGATTCGACCCGCACCGCGCACCTGCCTTCTGGGCCTGGACTTGGGAACGAAGAACATCGGCATCGCAGTCTCGGACGACGGCCTCAAGATCGCGACGCCGCTGACGACGATCCGGCGAACCCGGTTCTCCGGGGACGCGCATCGGATTATCGAGACCGCCGCCGATTACGAGGTCGGCGGCATCGTCATCGGTCTGCCGGTCAACATGAACGGCAGCGAAGGACCGCGATGCCAGTCGGCGCGCCAGTTCGGCGCCAACCTGGCGGAATTGACCGACCTGCCGATCTGCTTCTGGGACGAACGCCTGTCGACCCGCGCCATGGAACGGCATCTGATCGCGCAGGACGTCACGCGAAAACGCCGGGCCGAAGTGATCGACAAGATGGCGGCCCAGTTCGTCCTCCAGGGCCTCCTCGACTTCCTGTCCCGCTGACGGCCGGCATGCTCGTCGTCAGCGTCACGATTGCGCCGATCTTTCTGATCGTCGTTGCGGGTTTCTGCCTGCGCCGCACCCGGCTTTTTCCGGCCGCGGCGTGGCCGCCGGTCGAACGGCTGACCTATTACGTGCTGTTTCCGTCGCTGCTGGTCCTCAGTCTGGCGCGCGCCGACCTTGGCGGGCTGCCCGTCGGCGCGATGGCGGTCGGCGTCGCGGGCACGCCCCTTCTCATGACGCTGGCCTTGCTGGCGGTTCGCCCGCTGCTCCGCCTCGACGGGCCGGGTTTCACGTCTCTGCTCCAAGGGGCGGTTCGCTTCAACACCTACGTCGGCATTCCGCTCGTCGCCGCCTTCTTCGGAGAGGAAGCGCTCGCGCTCGCCGCCCTGTTCATCGGCGTGATGGTGCCCTTCATCAACGTGGTCTGCGTCTGGACGCTCGCGCGATACGGCGGGAGCAGGGTCGGCGTCGTCGCCGCAATCCGGGAAATGTGCCGCAATCCGCTGATACTCGCCTGCGTTCTCGGCATAGCCGCCAACGTTTCCGGTTTCGGCTCTCTCGCCCCTTTCGAGGGCGTTCTCGAACTGCTGAGCGGCGCGGCGCCGCCGGTCGGCCTGCTCTGCGTCGGCGCCGGGCTCGACCTTATGGCGGTTCGCGCCGGGCGTTTCTGGGTCGCGTTGTGCTGTGCGCTGAAGCTCGTCGCGATGCCGGCGATCGCGCTGGCCCTGGCCTGGACGCTGGGACTTTCCGACACCGCGACGAAGGTATTGGTGATATTCCACGCTCTTCCGACGGCGCCGGCGGCATATATTCTGGCGCGTCAACTCGGCGGCGACGCACTGCTGATGGCCGGCATGCTCACCATGCAGACGGCGCTGGCCGTCATCACCCTGCCGTTGTGGATTGCCTTTCTCGGGCCGTGACCCGTCATAGCTTGGCCGCGATCTCCGCAATGCGCGGCCAGGCTTCCTCGCCCTTTTCCGCCATCAGCGAGAGATAGTCGGGCGAGAACCAGTCGGTCATCGCCTTCCGGTAGGCGGGACGCGCCTGCACGCGGGCATGCCAGTCGATCAGGCGGGGTTTTCGGGCGACAAGCTCGAGCGCGCGAAGGTGATCGAGACGAACGATGTAGGGCGTCCAGGCGGCATCGGCGATGGAATAGCTTTCGCCTGCGAGCCAAGGGCTGTCGCGCAGCGCCGTCTCCATATCTTCGAGCAGACGCACCCACATGCCGATCGCCGTCGGGAATTCGCGCGCTTCGGTGCCGTTGCGGATCAGATCGCGGCGGCGTTCCCGCCTCACGGGATCCGGCACGCTTGCGATGGCGCTCTCCGCGGTTCCCTTGGCGAGGTACTGATGGCGGAACGCCACCGCCATGCTCAGGGTGGAGGTCGCCAAATCGTGATGGCCCTCGTCGAGCCGCTTGAGCCACAGGCGGACTTGCGCTCTGCCGATGGGAGAGCCGGGCCGAAGCGGCGGGTCGGGGAAAGCGTCGTCGAGATACTCGAGAATGACGTTGGATTCGCGCACGACCTGCCCGTCGTGGAGGAGGGTCGGCACGACGCCCCGAGGATTGAGTTCGAGATATTCGGGCGTGTGGGTCTCGCCCGCCCGGAGGTCGAGGTGGCGGTCTTCCCATTCGAGATCCTTTTCGGCGAGCGCAAGCCGGACCTTCTGGGAGCAGGTCGACATGCCGTTGTGATAGAGCGTGAGCATCGCGTCCTCCGCGTTGTAGGCGGCTCATTGCCGGCTCGCCGGAAACCGCCTTCAAGGCATTATAGACGGACGCGCGGACGGACTCCGGCATTGAGCCGGCGAGAATTCCCCGGACTTCCCCCGACAAAGGCAGCGGACGCACGGAAGAAGCGGTCGCCGGGCCTCGTAGCGAAATCCCGCCGAGATCGGAGAATCCCTGCCGCGAACCTCGTCGCCTTCGAAAGGAGAACCGCCAGGAGAATATTCTCGCGGCCTTGTCGACGACAATTCGCGATGCGTCCCAACCGTAAACTTTGCCGTCTGCCGCCAATTCGCGCCGCCGTCGCCGCGACCCGTCCACTTGCGCGACATTCGGACAACTCGCCGTTTTCGTTCGGGTCCAACGACTCGTCCTTCGCAGCGCTTTTGGTTGGCCGGCGGCTTTCCGTTGCAGATCCGCAAACTACGCCGAAGCCTTCACGATCTCCGTCGCCTTGAGACGCTCGAAGCAACAATGCACGAAGGGCGGCAACGTCCCGCTCCAGGGTTCTCTTCCGCTCGCCTTGGCGTCAGGAAGCAATGCGGCAAACCCTATCTCGCTCGAAGACAGCACGCTGACGGTAAGCATCGCGTCTTCATCGATCATCCAGTCGAAATCGATTTCGCCATGCGGGGAAACGTCGACATCCGGATTTTCGATATAACCCGGGAATGCATCGACCAGTTCGAGTGCGACCTTCACGGCATCGTCTTCGAGCGCGGCCGCTCCCTCGCCATCCCCTTTCGCCGCCTTGGCGCGCAAGGACCGAATCTCCCGCTTGAGCGAGCTCCGGTCTACGGCTTCAGGGGTATCGAAAATCGGCATCTTTCAGCGGCGCGGGATTCCGGCGTCACGGAACGCAGCCGCGCCGGCACCCGGGGAACCGCTCTCGTTCCGCCGAGGACGCCGCGCAATGCCCAAGGCCCTCTTTGGAAAACTCCAAAAATCCGTCATCTCCGTTGCCGTCCGGTTCGAGGCAGTTGCCGCGCCCCCCAAAGCCATGCATCGCCCTTTCCGCGCAAGCTCAAGGACGCCGCGAACCGGCAAACGCCGGAACGCAAGGCGTCGTCTTCGGAAAATCCCGGCGACCTTCCGACGACATGGACATTCGGCCCGAACGGATAGCTCGATATTCACTCCCGATCAACAATCGCCTCAAGAAAATGACGCGAGCGCCGGCACCGCGGCAGAGCCCTGGACCGCGGCGCCGCGCGGCCTCGTTTTCGCCCCCCGCCGACACCCGTTCTCTCGCCGCCCGTCATTGCCGGCGACGGACCATCCCGCAAAGCCCGTCGCGCCGCCGCGCATGTCCGAGGACCGGGCCTCCCGGCGGGACGATGACGAGCGCGCCAAAGGAATCGGGCGCCGGACGTTTCAGGCGCGCCGAGACGGTGCGATACTGTCGGCGCTATTCGCTGGAGACTCCGATGAAATTCGGCATCAGCATCGCGCCCGCGGCCGACTCGTGGAAACTCGTCCGGCGCGCGGAGGAATTGGGCTTCGACGAGGCATGGTTCATCGACTCGCAACTCATCAATGCGGAACTGTTCGTCTCGATGACGGCCGCGGCCATGAAGACGGAGCGCATCCGGCTGGGAACCGGCGTGCTGATCCCGTCGAACAGGCTCGCTCCCGTCGCCGCCAGCGCGCTCGCGAGCCTCAACGCTCTCGCGCCCGGACGGATAGACTTCGGGGTCGGGACCGGCTTCACCGGACGCCGCACGATGGGTCTCGGTCCGATGGGGCTGAAGGCCATGTTCGATTACGTCGACGCGGTGGAGCGGCTTCTGAAGGGCGAAACCACGGCGGCCGAGATAGAGGGCAGGAAACGCCTCGTCCGGTTCATGAACCCGGAACTGGGCCTGATCAACATCGCCGACCCCATTCCCGTCCATGTATCCGCGTTCGGTCCGCGCGGACGCCGCATGATCGCCGAACGCGGATACGGCTGGACGAACTCCGTCGGATCTCCGGCGCGGGCGGAAGCGGCTATCGGCGAGATGAAACGGGTCTGGACCGAGGCGGGCCGCGACGCCGCGGACCTTACGGCGAACGCCAATTGCGGCGGCGCGGTGCTTCGACGATCCGGCGATTGGGACGCCGATTACGTTCGCGACCAGGCCGGTCCGTCGGCGGCCGTCGCTCTGCACGACCTCGCGGAAGCGGAAGAGTTCGGCTCTCTCGGCGCGCGGCTGCCGCCGGGCATGGAAGGCTTGCGCGATGAATACCTTGAGATCTACCGGCGCTACGAACCGGAGGAAGCCCGCTACCTGTCGAACCACAAGAACCATCTGATGACGGTGCGCCCGGAAGAGAAGCATCTGATCACGGGCGATCTGATTCGCGCCACAACCATGTCCGGCACGAAGGAGGAGTTGCGCGAACGGATTCGCGCCCTCGGAGACATGGGCTACACTCTGTTCAGCACCCATGTCCGTACCGGCCTGCCAGAAACGATCGAGAGCTGGGCGGACGTGATCGAGGGAGTCTGAACCGATGACGGCAGAGCTTCGCCCAACGCTGGCCGCTCCGGAGTTGCCCGCCGCCGCGCTGGCCGAGATGGAGCGGATGAACGAAGAAGCGGCGCGGTTCAACATCTGGCTGAGGACGCAGGCCAACGCGGCCATGCATCCGCCATGGCACCGTCCGGATCTTCCGCCCCAGGCGCGGCCCGGGCGCGCCGCGCCCTGCCTGTGGCGATGGACCGAATACGAACCCTATCTTCATCGCATCGCCGCGATCGCGCCGCTGGAATTCACGGAGCGGCAGCAATTTCTCCTGACCAATCCCGGGTTCGGCGGCGCTCTTAAGGTTACCGCCTCGATCCGGGTCGCCGTTTCGATCTACAAGCCGGGCGACGTGGCGGAGACCCATACGCCGAACGCCAGCCGCACGATCCTGTCGGACGGCGGAGGCTACACGACGGTCGAGGGAGAGCGCTGCGCCGCCGGGCGCGGCGATTTGATTCTGACGCCCGCGGGCACGTGGCACGGCCACGGCAACGACTCGGACACGCCAGTGATCGACGTGCTCGACTGGCCACTGCTGGAATATCTCGACGCCATCTGGATTGATCAGGAGGGCGCAAACGGAACGCCTTTGAACGAGGGCCTGTCGAAGCGGCTTTACGGAACGGGCGGCATCGTGCCGCGGACACCTCCGTCCGGCCGCGGGGACTCGCCGATGTTCCACTATCGCGGCGCGGACATCCGCGCCGCGCTCGACGGCATGCGAGACGTCGCCGGCACTTCTTGGGATGCGGTGACGGCGGAATTCTCCAACCCGGCGTCCGGCGGCGCCTCCTTCAAGACGCTCGGCTATTCGGCAACGCTGTTGCGACCGGGAGAAGTCACGGCCGAAACCCGCTCGACCGCCGGCGCCTTTCACGCCGTAATCGCCGGCAAGGGCCGCGCCGAGGTCGATGGCGAAAGTTTGGAGTGGAGCCAAAACGACCTTTTCGTGGTGCCAGGCCGCGCCTGGCACCGATTCGCGAACGAGAGCGAGACCGAAGACGCAATCCTGTACAGCGTCCGTCCGCTGCTCGAAAAGATCGGGCACTATCATCGGCAGGGGCGCGCCGCCGACGGCCGCGTCGTCGCCCTCGAAAGCTGAACCGGGAGATCTGAATGTTTTACGAACCCAACAAAAACGACCACGGACTGCGCTACAATCCCGTCAAGGCCTGCGTGGTGCCGCGCCCCATCGGCTGGATCACGACCGTCGACGCGTCAGGCCGCGCCAACGCCGCGCCCTTCAGCTTTTTCAACTGCCTGAGCTACAATCCGCCATACGTAATGTTCTCGTCGGGCGGCCACCCGAACGACTCGGAAAAGAAGGACACGGTGGTCAACATCCATGAGACCGGCGAGTTCGTGTACAACATGGCGACGTGGGATCAGCGCGAGCAAATGAACAAAACGGCGTTCATCGTGGACCGCGACGCGGACGAACTCGCCGCGGCCGGCCTGGAAACGCTTTCCTCGAGCCTGGTCCGGCCGCCGCGCATAAAGGGTTCGCCGGTGCACTTCGAATGCGTGCATCACGAAACCGTGACCTTGCCCGGCCATACGAAGGTTTCGACGCACCAGGTCGTGTTCGGGCGCGTGGTGGGCGTCCATATCGCCGACGAGGCGATCAGCGACGACGGCATCCTTGACGTCGCGCGACTCAAGCCGATCGCGCGGCTCGGTTACAAGGACTACGCCCTTGTGGACGAAACCAACATGTTTCGCATGGAGAAGCTGACGCCGGAAGAACTCGTCCCGAGGCAAGCGGCCGAATGACGCGGGGCCGCCCGACCGGAACGCCGCGGCGGTCCCGGAAGGACGAAGGTGGCTGAAGCGGGCTTTCGGCACATCCTCGGCACGGAAGGGGTGTCCGCCGAGCGAATCGAGCTTCTCCTCGACCTTTCGGAATCCTACATCGCGCAGAATCGCCAGGAGGACAAGAAGAACGCCCTGCTCAACGGGCGCACGCTGATGAACGTGTTTTTCGAGAATTCCACGCGCACCCGCACTTCCTTCGAGATCGCCGGCAAGCGCCTGGGCGCGGACGTGATCAACATGTCGGTCGGCACCAGCGCCATCAAGAAGGGCGAAACCCTGATCGACACCGCGATGACGCTGAACGCCATGCGTCCCGACGTGCTGGTCGTGCGTCACGGCGAATCGGGGGCCGTGCAACTGCTGAGCGAAAAGGTAAGCTGTTCGGTGATCAACGCCGGGGACGGTTGCCACGAACATCCCACGCAGGCGCTCCTCGATGCGCTGACGATCCGGCGGCGCAAGGGCGCTTTGGCGGGCATCGTCGTGGCGATCTGCGGCGACATCCTGCATTCGCGAGTCGCCCGGTCCAATATCCATTTGCTGAACGCCATGGGCGCGCGGGTGCGCCTTGTCGCCCCGAAGACGCTCCTGCCGGCCGCGATCGAACGGTTCGACGTCGAGATTCACCACGACATGAGCGTCGGCGTGCGAGACGCCGACATCATCATGATGCTGCGTCTCCAGATCGAACGGATGCAGGGCTCCTTCGTGCCCTCCACGCGGGAGTATTTCCGGTTCTTCGGCCTTGACCGCAAGAAGCTGTCGCGGGCGAAGCCGGACGCTTTGGTCATGCATCCGGGACCGATGAACCGCGGCATCGAAATCGATTCCGAACTCGCCGACGACATCGACCGCAGCGTGATCCACGAACAGGTCGAGATGGGGGTCGCGGTCCGCATGGCCTGCCTCGATCTCGTGGCCCGCAACCTGTCGGGCGCCAGCCAATGAAGCGACGCGCCTTCATCAACGCGCGCCTGCTGGACCCGGCGACGGGGCTGGACGCAGCGGGCGGCGCGCTCGTCGAAGACGGACGGATCCGCGAGGCGGGACCCGGGATCCGTGCCGACAGCGCGCCCGCGGACGCCGAAACGGTCGATTGCGGCGGCCATTGCCTGGCCCCCGGACTGATCGACATGCGCGTCCATCTGCCGGGCGGGCACAAGGAAACGTTCGGAACGGCGTCGGAAGCCGCCGCGGCCGGGGGCGTGACGTCGCTCGTCTGCCTGCCCCAGCCGCCGGTGGACAGCGTCGCCGTCGCGGAGTTCGTCACGCGTCGGGCGCCGAACGACGTGAAGATCTACGCTTACGGCGCCATCACCCGCGAATGCGCCGGGATCGAGCTGACGGAGTTCGGCACCCTTCGGGAAGCCGGCGTTCCGGCGTTTTCGGACGGCGACAGGGCGGTCGCCGACGCGCTGGTCATGCGCCGCGCATTGTCCTACGCCGCCACGTTCGATACGCTGATCGTCCAACATCCGGAGGAGCCGCGGCTTGCAGCGGACGGCCACGCGAACGAGGGAGAAATGTCGACGCGGCTGGGCCTGACGGGCATACCGTCCGCGGCCGAAGCGATGATGATCGAGCGAGACCTGCGCCTGGTCGAACTGACCGGCGCCCGTTACCATGCGGCGCACGTCTCGACGGCGGCGGCGGTCGAGGTCATCCGGTCGGCGAAGAGGCGCGGCCTGCCGGTCAGTTGCGATACGGCACCGCAATATTTCACGTTGAACGAAAGCGCGGTGGAGGATTACCGGACCTTCGCCAAGGTTTCGCCGCCGCTGCGCGCCGAGCCGGACCGCCTGGCGGTGATCGAGGGGCTCCGCGACGGCACGATCGACGCGATCGCGTCGGATCACAATCCGCAGGACCAGGACTCGAAGCGCCTGCCGTTCGCACAGGCCGAAAACGGGATCGTCGGGCTCGAAACGCTGTTGCCGCTGGCGCTGGCGCTGCATCACAATGAAGGCATGAGCCTGCTCGACGCGCTGCGGCGGATGACGGCCGCGCCCGCCGCGCTGCTCGGCCTGAAGGCGGGAAGCCTCGCCGCCGGTAGGCCGGCGGATCTGGTACTGTTCGATCGGGAAGCGCCTTGGACGATCGATACGGCGGCCATGCGGAGCAAGTCGAAGAATTCGCCGTTCGACGGCCATCGAGCGCGGGGCCGGGCGTTGCGCACGATCGCGGACGGGCGCGAAATCCATATCTGGAAGGGACAAGCGGGATGATCGATCCGATCAGTTGGGCCTACAGCTGGCCTTACATTGTGGCGGGTTTCGCGGGCGGATACGTGCTCGGCTCGATTCCGTTCGGGCTGTTGCTGACCAAGCTGGCGGGAACGGCGGACATTCGCGGCATCGGATCCGGCAATATCGGCGCGACCAACGTGCTGCGCACCGGCGACCGACCCCTCGCGGCGGCGACGCTGTTGCTGGACGGCGGCAAGGGCGCGGCGGCGGTCCTGCTCGGCCAGTTCTACGGGCCCGACATTGCGATCATCGCCGCGGCGGGCGCGCTTGTCGGGCATCTGTTCCCTGCGTGGGTGAATTTTCGGGGCGGCAAGGGCGTGGCGACGGCGTTCGGCATCGCGCTGGCGCTGGCGCCAGCGGCGGGCGCGTTGTGCTGCCTGACGTGGCTGGCCATAGCGGCGGCGTTCCGGTACTCGTCGCTGGCGGCTTTGGTGTCGATCGCGGCGGCGCCGGGTTTTCTGTGGTGGCTCGCCGATCCTCAGATGGCGGAGTTCGGACTGGCGCTGGCCGTCGTTGTCTGGCTGCGGCACTGGCGCAACATTCAGCGGCTGATAGCGGGGACCGAGCCGAAGATCGATCTTTCTGGGCGTAGATAAGGCCAATACCGTCGCTTCATGGAACTGACCACAGCATCTTCGCATGCGTCGCTCTCGGCGAAATCCGTCTACGTCGAACCGGATAACCGCAACAACTCGGGAGCCGTCGACGCATGAATCACACACTTGTCACGTTCCTCGGCAAGAGCCGAATGACGGAAAACGCCGGATATCGGAAGACGGTCTACCAGTTCCCGGACAAGACAAATCACGAAACAGCGTTTTTTGGACTGGCGTTGTCGCAGTATCTCGATCCCGACTCCACCGTCATCCTCGGCACCTGCAGCAGTCAGTGGAGCGTTCTGGTCGAACACTTGGCAGAAGACGGCACCGAAGAGGACGTGCGCCTTACGCTGCTCGAGGCCGAAGCCGATCATGCAGTTCGCCAACCTCTTCTCGACCAATTGGCGCCACTTATGAGAAAAGGCATCGGCCGCGATGCGCACCCGCGCCTTATCCCGTTCGGCCAGAATGCGGAGGAGCAATACGCCATCCTGGACGTCGTCGCCGAAGCCGTGCCGAACGGCGCCGTCAGCTTCGACCTGACTCACGGATTCCGTCATCTCGGCATGGTCGGGTTCCTCTCAGCGTTCATGTTGGAGCGCATCAGCAACCTGAACGTCCGCAGTTTGTGGTATGGCGCGCTCGACATGACGCGCGACGGCGTCACCCCGGTATTGAAACTCGATGGCCTGATCCGCGTCAGACACTGGATAGACGCCTTGGACCGATTCGACGCTACCGGCGATTACGGGGTTTTCGAACGGCTGTTGATTGACGACGGCGTACAGGACAACATGGCCAACCTCCTGAAGGATGCGGCATTCTACGAGCGCACCCTCAACGTGCGCGACGCCGCGCACAAGCTCCGGGCTTTCCTTCCTGCGCTAGACGATCGCCTCGATGGCGCATCCGGTCTCTTCCAACGTCGGCTTACCGCACGATTGCGATGGGCGAACGAGCCCGACTTGGCGTCGCAGCAGAGATTGCTGGCGTATCAATACCTCAAACGAGACGACTTCGTTCGCGCAGCCATGCTGGGATGGGAAGCGTTCGCTAATCGCATATGCAGCGCTCAGGGCGTGTCCGCTACCGATTTCGAGGAACGCAAGAACGCTGTCAAAATTTTCGAATCAAATTTACACACGAAACCTCCATGGCTACGAACGTCCTACCGGAATTTACAGAATATCCGTAACAGCCTCGCTCACGGTCCCGGTCCTGACAATTGGTACCGCAATGTGCTCACGGATCGAGATCGCCTTTACCGCGAATTGGAGACATCCTTCCAAAAATTGTTGGATAGTTCGCGTTCAATCTTGGGATGGTGACATATGCTTCCACGGAAACCGCCACTCGGCCGGTGAAGCTGGAAAACCAGCTTTTTTCAATCCCCTCAGTAGCGGGGCAATGCATTCGACTTATTGCAAGTTCGGCGACAGCGGTTGAAGCGCCGCGATCTCGTTCCGCTATCGGTCCAGTCTTACCGGTCCGCACCCATTTCATTCCGGGATCGCCGTTGCCGGCGGAATGAGATTGCGCCACTTCAATCCGCCTAGCTTTTGGCCGCCAGCGGTATCCCGCGCCGCGAATACCCTATCTCAGCCCGCAGGGATCGCAGGCCGCGCCGACAGGCAGCCCGCCCGACCTATCCATCCATCGCGCCAGCGAAAGCAGCGATCAGATTCGCCGTCTTGTCCAGGTCCGCCGGCCGCATCGCCGGCCGGGATTGCAGCGACCGCCGCAGGTCGTCCGGTCCGAATGTGGCAGCCAGCGCGATTGCCAGCGCGGCCGTAGATGTCGCGAGCGCCAGCGCTCTCGATCCAGCGCGTTCCGCGCCGACGATATGATCCGCCACCGCCCGCAGCGCGTCGGCAGCATCCATCAGCGCATCCGCCGTCGCCGTAGCACCATCCGCATCGCCGTAGCGCCGCCGCAGCGCGTCCACGTCCAGCGATTCCAGCGCCGATGCGAACGCCATGTTCCGCATTGCAGATTCTTCCACCGGATCGCGCCGCAGGAATCGAGTGTGAGTCGCCGATTCAGGCATCGTCATTGTTGTCTCCCGCCAACGATAGATCGCCCAGAGACTGAGGTCCGCGCCCTCGCATATGCGCCAGGGCGAATTTATCTTTCAGGCTAACCTAATGATAATGCAAGGAAAAGGCCGTTCAAGAGCCGTTTGCGCTGCGCCATTTTTTTCGACCCGCCGCCCTGCCGACGCATCGCGGTCCGCTCCGCCCGCCCGTCGGCAACCCGCAAGGGCCTCGCGGACGCTCAGACTTCGGAACAAAAGGCGAGTGTTGCCGCGCCGCAAACCCGGGGCGAGCCGGGCCGTGGCCTGAACGTAGGTGGCCAGGGGGCCGGCCGTGGGGTGGAATCTGCGAAAATCGCGGTCCCAGCGCGAAGAATTCGCAGCTTTCCGTACCCGAGGAAAAATTCGGTACTCCTGAAAGCTATCCGCATTTCAAGGCGTTGCGGACAGCGCGCACGGCTTTTCAAGAAGGGGGTGAATGATCGGAAATACCGGCGGATAATTTTTTTCTGGACATTTCCAGGTTTTGCCGCCAATGTGCCGACCATGATGACGAAAAACATACGGGAGCCGGACGACATCGCCGTTCGGCCGGTGCTCGACCCGGCGGAACGCGACCGGTGGGACGAGACGATGCGGAAACACCACTACCTCGAATTTCGGGGCATGGTCGGGGAGGCGGTGCGGCATGTCGCCGTGGCCCCGGACGGAGAATGGGTGGCGTTGCTTGGTTGGAAAGCCGGGGCCTGGCGGCTGCGGGCGCGCGACCAGTGGATTGGCTGGACGCCCGAGCAGCGCGGCCGCCGGTTGCATCTTGTGGCGAACAACGCGCGCTTGTTGATTCTTCCGCCCTGGCGGCGACACAACCTGACGTCCCATATTTTGTCCCTCAGCACCCGGCGCCTGTCGGCTGACTTTCAGGCAGCATATGACCATCCAGTTCTGATGGCGGAGACTTTTGTAGATCCGGACCGTTTCGAGGGAACGTGTTACCAGGCGGCGAACTGGCGAGCCGTTGGGTTCACAAAAGGATACGAGCGCATATCGGGCGGTGGTTACCGCGAACACGGAACGTCCAGAAAAATTCTGATGCTCGAACTGGAAAAGGATGCCCGCAAGCAATTTTGCATGCTTTCCGACAATAAGCTCTGGAACTGCAAGACATTGAACGTAGACGAGATACCGGATCACAGAATGGGGAGTTTGTACCAGTATTTAAGTACGGTGCCGGACTTCCGAAGTCGTCGCGGTCAGCGCTATCAGTTGGCGACGGTCCTCGCCATCGCAATAGCGGCGCAACTGTGCGGTTTTTTCAGTCTAACCGCCATAGCGGACTTTTCCGGGAAGTTGAATCAATCGCAGCTGGCGGAAGTGCGCTCATGGATGAAAGGCGATGGAATCCGGACGGCCCCGAGCTATTCGACCTTCCATCGCGTGCTTTCGAATGTCGACCCGGAAGCCCTTGACAAGGCTTTGCGAGAATGGACCGCACAATACCAGGATCCCAACGGAAGCCTCGACGGAAAATCCGTGCGCGGAGCGTCACGGCATGGAGACGGATGCCATCTGGTCGGAGCCGTCGAGCACGAAACCGGACTAATTTGCGGTCAGGTGAAAGTCGCAGACAAGTCAAACGAGATTCCGGCTGCGCGAAAGTTGTTGCGAAGCATGCAGTTGTCCGGACGTATTGTGACCGCCGACGCCATGCATACCCAGGTCGAAACTACCCAGTTGATCTTGGACAGGGGAGCTGACTATTTGATGATCGTCAAGGGCAACCAAAAAACGATACTCGACGATCTGAAAGCGATTGACTGGAACGATCAGGCAGTCGGTAAAAGCGAGACGATGGAAAAAACGCACGGTCGAATCGACACTCGCAGTTGTCTGGTCGTCGAACTCGACAAAACTTGGGACGGGTACGTCGAACTGCCCGGACGACGGCAAGCATTCCGTATCGAACGCATACGTCAGAAACTCAGAAAGGGAAAGATCGTCGGGACAACTTCGGAAATCGCTTACGGGGTAACTTCCATCCCGCCGTCGCGCGGAGGACCTGCCGAAATTCTCGACATCGCTCGCCGTCACTGGGAAATCGAGAACCGGGTGCATCATGTTCGCGACATGACTTACGACGAGGACCGCCGCCGCAACCACGTCGGCAGCAGCGCCCGTGCACTGGCTTCGATTCGCAACGCCGCGATTTCCATCGTTCGGTTGCGCGGACGATTCGATTATCTGCCGCAGGCCCACCGACACTACGATTCGCGTCAGGCCGTTCGAGATCTGACCACGGAGGTCTTCTGACGTCCGACCGGTGGCCCGCCTCTCGCACCGCTGCCGTCTCTTCGCGCCGCCATCGTCCCGCCGACGCGGATCTCGCGCCGCTGCCGTCTCTTCGCGCCGCCATCGTCCCGCCGACGCGGATCTCGCGCCGCTGCCGTCTCTTCGCGCCGCCATCGTCCCGCCGACGCGGATCTCGCGCCGCTGCCGTCTCTTCGCGCCGCCATCGTCCCGCCGACGCGGATCTCGCGCCGCTGCTGCCTCCTCGAGGGCGGCGCTTGGCAATGATCGCGCCATTCTTGAATTCGCCCTGCATATGCGCCGACATTGCCTCTTGGAAAGCCCATCAAGCGCCCGATCCGAGCATACGACAGGCCGGCAGCGCGGTCCAGTCACGACAGGTAAACGCTGCGATCCGCCGACGACGGCAAAGATTGCGCCAAGTTTCAATCCCCTCGATAGCGGGGCAACGCATTCGACCGCTGCTGGACAAACAAAGCGTTTGCCGATGCCGCGTTCCCGTTTCAATCCCCTCGATAGCGGGGCAACGCATTCGACGAACCCGGCCTGGGCGAGGAGTTTGACGTCGTTTGCCAAACCTAGTTTCAATCCCCTCGATAGCGGGGCAACGCATTCGACCCACCCGTTCGGCGGATAGTGGGTATGCCACCATGGAGTTTCAATCCCCTCGATAGCGGGGCAACGCATTCGACGATATGGAAAGCGTATTCGTTGACGCTCGGCTTGTTCTCGAGTTTCAATCCCCTCGATAGCGGGGCAACGCATTCGACCGCCGAAAAGCTGGCCCATTCAGCGCGTCAGGCCGTTCGGGTTTCAATCCCCTCGATAGCGGGGCAACGCATTCGACCGATACCAAGTAAGCTATCACTGGAACAAGCTATTCCAAAGGTTTCAATCCCCTCGATAGCGGGGCAACGCATTCGACGAACCGCACTTTTCGGAAGCATCGCCGCCGCGAGAAAGGTTTCAATCCCCTCGATAGCGGGGCAACGCATTCGACCTGGAGCCGCGTGGCGAGTCCTACGCTGCGATTCAGGCTTTGTTTCAATCCCCTCGATAGCGGGGCAACGCATTCGACTTCGGATTGAATCCGAAAACGTTGCGGCGTCGTATGCGGAAAGTTTCAATCCCCTCGATAGCGGGGCAACGCATTCGACCTAGCTACGTCCACGCCAAGAAGAAAGGCACAATCTTCCAAGTTTCAATCCCCTCGATAGCGGGGCAACGCATTCGACTGGGCTACCATGTGGCCCTGGCCATTCCGCGGTCGGTACTGGTTTCAATCCCCTCGATAGCGGGGCAACGCATTCGACACGGAGCTTTCTGCATCCGGACGGCGGCCGTGCCGCTGAAAGTTTCAATCCCCTCGATAGCGGGGCAACGCATTCGACCAGGCGGCTACCAAGCATGGGCTCAGCCCGCTTGCCAGTCAGGTTTCAATCCCCTCGATAGCGGGGCAACGCATTCGACCGGCCGCGAAACCTCGGTTCAAGCAGGATCTGTTGGTCCCGCGTTTCAATCCCCTCGATAGCGGGGCAACGCATTCGACCGGCAGTGTCAGGATGCACCTCTGCGATCGGGCCCATGAGATCGTTTCAATCCCCTCGATAGCGGGGCAACGCATTCGACGGTGAAAGTGGTCGGCCGCCTCCGGCGGATACCGTAGCATGGTTTCAATCCCCTCGATAGCGGGGCAACGCATTCGACACGCGAAGACGACCAGTACTCCCACCGGCGATCTCGATAGGTTTCAATCCCCTCGATAGCGGGGCAACGCATTCGACCCACACTGTTGCGTAGGTGTTGGACCAGTAAAGCGTTTGGTTTCAATCCCCTCGATAGCGGGGCAACGCATTCGACCCCCACGCGACGCGCCTACGGGCCGCCTCATAGACGTCGACCGGTTTCAATCCCCTCGATAGCGGGGCAACGCATTCGACCGGAAACGAGGAACTCGCCAGCGGCGAGGAAGGAACGTAGTTTCAATCCCCTCGATAGCGGGGCAACGCATTCGACCTACGTCGGGATCGATCCGTCCTACGGGGCGCTCGGGCGTTGTTTCAATCCCCTCGATAGCGGGGCAACGCATTCGACATTCGGGAGGCGACGTTGCGGTACAGGAAGAGGTTACAGTTTTGTTTCAATCCCCTCGATAGCGGGGCAACGCATTCGACGCGGGTCGATATGCACGATACCGGCTATTCGTGCACTTAGTTTCAATCCCCTCGATAGCGGGGCAACGCATTCGACGGAAACGCATGATTGGCGCGACCTTGCAAAGTTCCTGAAAGTTTCAATCCCCTCGATAGCGGGGCAACGCATTCGACAGCGCCCCATTCCGCCGGCGTCGTCAGGTCCGTCCGGGTCGGTTTCAATCCCCTCGATAGCGGGGCAACGCATTCGACCCGTCATGCCTTCGCTCCGATGCGTTCACGGGCGATTCGTTTCAATCCCCTCGATAGCGGGGCAACGCATTCGACTGGAGATGAGGTTTCCGGGGATTCCGACGGTTCAAAGCTCGAGTTTCAATCCCCTCGATAGCGGGGCAACGCATTCGACATAGCCTGCTGGACGGGGATGCGGCCTTGGAAAAGGCCCGGTTTCAATCCCCTCGATAGCGGGGCAACGCATTCGACGAGAAAGAGCTTCCAGCGGCGCGATCCCGGCGCTGCGATGCGTTTCAATCCCCTCGATAGCGGGGCAACGCATTCGACAGCGGCCCCGGCCCTCGATAGCGCGGGGAAGCTCCACGGCCCTGTTTCAATCCCCTCGATAGCGGGGCAACGCATTCGACGCGTCCCGGAAGCCGTGGTTTATCCCCCCGTGGATGATGAACGTTTCAATCCCCTCGATAGCGGGGCAACGCATTCGACGGCTTCTCTTGCAAATCAACGAGCACAAATACTCTTTGGAGGTTTCAATCCCCTCGATAGCGGGGCAACGCATTCGACCGGGCATCGTCGCGGCACGGGCCTGCACGACCCGCCTGTGTTTCAATCCCCTCGATAGCGGGGCAACGCATTCGACGCCGTAATCCGCAATTGCGGCGACTACAACCCCTATCGCGTTTCAATCCCCTCGATAGCGGGGCAACGCATTCGACCCTGTCGCCGGGCGGCACGGAAGGGCTTTTACCGTAGCGATGTTTCAATCCCCTCGATAGCGGGGCAACGCATTCGACACACTGGCCGCAGGTTTATGCGCGTGTTACGGCAGGATATGCGTTTCAATCCCCTCGATAGCGGGGCAACGCATTCGACACCTTCTTCGAACATTGGCAGAACGACATTTGGTTAGCGATGTTTCAATCCCCTCGATAGCGGGGCAACGCATTCGACTGATGGGTGAGTTTGTCAAGAAGATTGAATCCTTTGAAGGAGGTTTCAATCCCCTCGATAGCGGGGCAACGCATTCGACCTTACGGAAACCGACCGCACCGAACGCGACGTGATAACGGTTTCAATCCCCTCGATAGCGGGGCAACGCATTCGACGCATTTGCGGATGCCGCGTTCCCGGCGATCGACAACAGCGCGTTTCAATCCCCTCGATAGCGGGGCAACGCATTCGACCTGGGTATGAACGCGACTTTGCTGCGCAGGTGTTGGACAAGGTTTCAATCCCCTCGATAGCGGGGCAACGCATTCGACGGGCCCATGAGATCCTCCTCTACGGGTCCTATGAGGAGATGTTTCAATCCCCTCGATAGCGGGGCAACGCATTCGACCCTTCGGGATGGTACTTCGGTACGCATTACGGCGACGCGTTTCAATCCCCTCGATAGCGGGGCAACGCATTCGACGGCGAGGTTGGATCCGGGAACTGCGATTCCCGGATCCAACCCGTTTCAATCCCCTCGATAGCGGGGCAACGCATTCGACACTTGCTGTAGTCTGGTGATCAGGCGGTTTTTTCTCATGGGTTTCAATCCCCTCGATAGCGGGGCAACGCATTCGACACTACGATACGGAACACGGCGGAACGGCAGATAGACGCCGTTTCAATCCCCTCGATAGCGGGGCAACGCATTCGACTAACTGCTTGACCTCTTCTAGCCACGGCTCGGATCCTTAAGTTTCAATCCCCTCGATAGCGGGGCAACGCATTCGACACCATCCAGAAGAGGGTGTATCGAATCAGCAAGTTACGACCCAAATAGTCGTAACCTTCGTACGCATGAACAAGAAGCCTTGGTCGAAATGCGCTTCGTGAGTATAGCATACTGAATTTCCCAATCATACCAGTCACTTGCGCGATTCGTTATCTCTCGCATATTCGCTCCATCCAGCGACTACGAATCCAAGCCTATACGACGAATGCAGTTTCCTCACCGATATCTGGCACCGCGTCCCCAAAATAGGTTCGTTCGCTGTCGCAAGAAGCGCAAAGCCGATATATCGCCACGCAATCCTCGCTTTCCTTTACGAGGTCCGTTAGTTCCCCCATGCATTTATCCATAAGTGAACTTTCAACGGGAAGTTCGAAAACGCTCTCTTGAATGCGGTCGCCGTATCCATCAAGCACTTCGGAAATCTTTCTCCGCCTTTTATCGTCAGATACATCGTAGCAGACAATATATCTCATCGTCAAGCTCCCCGCAGTAGAAGAGGTTGGTATATTGCAGAGCCTCTGACATGAGCCGCTAACCGATCTACCTGTAAAGCTACTATTTGTTCGACGGTCAAATCGGAATCCACCCCCGGCATCGGGCCGTCGAGATATTTCTCCCATGAGCGAAAAAAACGCCTAAGTCCTTCTCGAATCAAGCGAACGCCGCCGCGCTCTTCGTCGCTCTCGAAATCCTCCGGGGTCAATTGTCGACGATTGCATAAACGGAGAACGAAGCGATCGACAAGAGGATGTCGCAGTTCTTCCATGAGATCGAGCGCTAAACTAGGTCTGCCCGACCGTACCGTGTGTAGAATGCCGAGATAGGGGTCGAAACCACGCGCCTCAAGAAGGCTCGCCAGCATGTTCGCAAGTAACACATAGCCAAGCGAAAGAAGCGCATTGGCCGGATCCGGCGGCGGACGTCGCTTTCTTAACTCGAATTGAATAGGACCGGAGAACGCAAGTCCCAAAACCTGAAAATATCTCCGCGCGGCTTCTCCTTCAATTCCCATGACCGCGTCGCGCGCCTTGGCATTCGTCAAACCTTCACGAAGGCGCCGCAAATGAAAGATCGCCTCTCCGAAACGGCTTTCGCCCGGCCGATTGGACCGCACCGCGCCAATCGTCGCTGCCGCATTGCGCAATTTGGTGTCGATAAAGACTCGTCCGAGATCGATTGCCGTTGCCTGATTGTCGGCCAGACGGAATTGCCGCAGACGCAAATCTGCCGTTCGAGATAGTTCCGGCACGAGTCGCCCGAGAAAATCGCCGCCTCGCGTGAACCAGGCTACGGCTATGCCTTGCTCCAGGCAAAGCCGCGTGACGTCGGATGTAATGTGCACGCGACCCACCAAACCGACCATTTCCAGCCTGTGTGGTTCGACCTCGATTAGTTCGCGCCTCCTTTTCGACAAAGGACCGGGCCCGTCCGGATCTTTATCCAGAGTGACGATGATTGAACCCGCCCGGCGACGTACGACGGCGCCAGGTTCGGTCACGTAGAGACTCGGCATTGTGCGTCAATATCTTTGTAACATCTGCGAATCTTGTCTAGTTGAGATTCCGCTTCCTCGTCTGCGCAGCATAATAGCTTCTGTAAGTCATCATAAACCTGAACCAATGAGCTTTCGTCGGCCTTTGCAGCGGCCGCTTCAAATCCGTGAACTAGAATGCTGTGATTTCTCTGTGTCGCCGTGAACCCGCCATATGTCTTTTCCCCAAAATCGAACAACGGCCTTCCAAGCGGATCGCCGATATGTTCGAGAAATCTGGCTGCAATCGCACGAGCCGCTGTATATTTTCCTTTGCCATTCTCCCCAAAACCATGGCTTTTCCTTTTTTTCAAACGCTCTTCCAATTTTTTAACGAGTGTATCTTCAGGATCAATGGAAGAAGTATCGTAACCGCGATGGAACAGCCGAAATTGTCCAATCAGTTCAAGTACGCGGTAAGCTCGCAACAGAGCGTCTTCGAAATGATGATCCCGAACGCGGCGTCGTCCATTCTCCAAAAGGTCGCAGGCGACTTTCTTCAACCAACGCGACATATCGGAATGATTCGAGCGTTCCGGCGCATCGGCCAGTTTTCGTGTCCAATCCACGGCGTCGTGCAATGCGGATTTTTCAGAAAACGCCTTGCCAAGTTCAGCAGCCTCTCTATAGGCCAGCCTGTCCCAAGCGCCATAGAATTCTGCCCGTTCAAGTAACACGGCTCCTTCTTGCTGCAGTCCTTCAGGCAAATTCGAAAGGTTCGAAAGCAGTTTCGGCATCGCGGCAAAATCTCCTTGACGCAAAAGATGCCGCGCGTCGTCGAGAAGACGGCGACCCGTCGCCTGAACGGCATCCAGGTTTGCTATCTCCTCCTTCCCCGGAATAACCGCGCCATGCTTGTCTCGCGGACCGCCGATATAGCGCATCTGTGGTATATTGTGCCGGACGGCGGCAAGAACGAGCGCAGCGCTCATTCCTTTGGTTCCCCGAGTAAAGTCAATCAGGATTTCTTCACGTTTGTATTCCTTCAACAGTTTGCCTAATACGTCATTGAAATGCGCGAAACAAGCATCCGCATTGTTTTCCATGTTTTTGCCTGGCAAGCTATACATATTGACGCGTAAATTGGGAAACCTTTGCTTCAGAACCTCGGCAACGCCTTCTGTCACCTGCGACGGAAGCAGTACGATCTCGCGCCATTCTCCGTCCCTGATGCTTTTAGTTAGAGGAGTATAGAGTGTTTCTTCCAAGCGTTCCTTGTTTCCAGTTCCGATCGTCAAAACCAGCGCAGCGCCGCTGCTCATCGCCCTTTTCTCCGATTTCCGCCGCCGCGTGGAGACCGATTTTGCGGCCCTCTTGTCATTCGCTCTTCCACCTTCGGACTTGGCCACAAGAAGCGACCGTTTCTTTGGTCAGGACTGGATACGACTAGTTCGACCTCTTGGCCCGCTTCGAGATCGCCCGGCACTTCATCGTGGTTGAATATTTCGCCGATCATGGGACCATCCACCTGCTGGGCCTTCCAATGCAGGTTCTTGGTCTTTTCTGGAAGCAAAACAGCCCGCACGCGAGCGTGTTTCTCCGGCATACCAGTAATAGCTGGCTTCACCGGTGGCTTGCCCACTTTCTTTTCCCCTGTTCTCGGTCGGTTTGCCTCTTCCTTTATCGCGTTTTCGGCATGGCGCACCGTTTCCTCCAGCACCGTCCTGCTGGTTTCCAGATCCGGAAGTTTCGGCGAGGGAAAAGCGATCAGGCGGATCGCCATAGCGCCATCGGATCCCCGGGCGAGGCTCCAGTGCATCGGAGACGAGTGACGTTCGAGCTCGCCGAGCGGGTGCGGAGGACGCCCAACCTTGCGTGGCAAGCCGAATACCTTCCGGTTATCGCCGCTCTGGCGCTTCACGGCGGTCTGATAGACATGACCCATCCTGTCGAGCGCGTACCACGGATCCTTCCACGGAGTCCTTACCTCGACCGGACCTATCTTTTGCTCCAGGGCTGACGTGCCGGTCGATTGGCCGGACCGAAGGCCGCATATTTCTCGAAGGCGACTGCCCGCGGCGACGCAATCCTCAAGAGAACCGACCGATTGAATTGGAATGTCCGCAAAGGCGCCGAAACCCTTGCGTGACTTGGATCCCGCCGCTCCGTATCTCGTCAGAAGCCAGAGCGCCGCTTCCGCCTGCTTCATCATGCGTTGCGCCGGAATTCTTTCTTCTTTCCAGAACCCTTCCCGCGCAGCCAGAACTAGCTTCCAGCTATCTCCAGCTTCCCTGTACCATCGCTGTTGGCGCTCGCCCTTATTCGTCTCGTCCATGCCATAGGAAGCATAAAACAGGCCCTGCGTCACTTTGCGAGTCTCGGAACTTTCGAGCTTGTGTTCCCTCTGTATCTCTGTCTTGTTGTATGGGATCGGAGCACCGTTTTTCTTGTCCGACTCGAGCGCCAGCGCGACGGCGCTTCCGGTCTCCGTGTCGCCCCACACGAGCGCTTCAAGTTTCGCCAGATCGCCGCGTGCGAGATGGGCTGCATGCATGGTGCGCCACCACCAGCGCAGCAAGCCCCGCAGCGTCGCGGGCCGCAGATCGCAGTCCGCCTTCTTCTGCCCGGCGCCTGCGAGGAAGGCCGGAGAAACGAGTTCCAGCGAATGCTCCGACCTGACGCTTCGCTCCGAAGCCGCCGGAGGCCGCTCGCCCTCGACCGGCGCGATGCGCCCGTACCCGGCCGCCGTCTTGGCGCCGGCCCCCGCATGCCACAGGGCGGCGCGCAACCAGTTCATGGCCAGTTCAGCCAGATCGTCGCCGTTGGGCGAGCGGTCGGAAACGGCGAATTCGAACTCGGAGCCGGAAGCGATAGCGAGGAAATTTACAGGAACCGGGGCTTCCCAGTCGCCGGGATCGCCCTCTCCACGGTAATAGGCGGCATGATGGTTGTTGACGATGTCGCGTTCGAGGCGTGGCCATGAGATCGGCCAGGCGTCGTGAAAAACGATCCGCCCCGCAGCCTCGGCGCCGGCCGGTTCGCTCGATCGCCAACTCTTCTTCCGTTCCGACCCCGGGCTGGTTCCGAACGCGGCGTCGATCAGTCTCCACGCCTCTTCCGGATCTGATTGTTCGGGCGCCCAGACCGTTTCCGCCCAGGCGCGCGTCATGCCCTTGATCCCGGTTCCGGGCAACCAGGCGAAACCGTACGCCGGATGCAGCGCGATGCCTGCGTTCTCGAGAGCGCCGGATCGAGCGAGATGGAGAGTCATAGGTCCGACCGTCCGGCCCCGAAAGCGCAGCGCGTCGAGATCCTTCAGCATTTCGCCGCGACGCGACAAAAGTTCGGACAACAGATCGCTGTCGCCCGTGCATTGCGCGACTCTCTCGATCAGCTGACCCTGCTTCTTCTGGTCTCCTGCGGACGACAACTTGTCGAGCTGCAGGCCCGGATGCCGTTCTGCAAGCCTCACCTGCTCGATCAGCTTGACCGTATTGCGGGGCAGTACCGGCGAGTTCATCGGATTCCTATTCGCTGTCGACGCGGATTTCGGCCTCGGCAAACCGGGTCAACCATTGCAGGTAGGCTTGCGCCTCTTCGGTCGCCCGGCGCAAAAGATCCGCGTCGCCTTCGATGATCGTCGTCATGAGGTTCTTGCCGCCGAACTTGCGCTCCACCAGCAACCAGTTCTCCAAATCGTCCCTGAGGCGCTCCCCTCCCTTGCTTTCTTTCGCCTTCATGAAGGCAAGCGTCTGCCCGAGGCCCGAAGTCATGATTCGCACGGGCAATCTCTTGGCCTCGCGAGCGTAGTCTTCGGACTCGGACTTGCCGAGCGACGCTCGGGCGCGCTCGACGGCATGCCAGGCATGACGCGCCCGCCGCTGCGCCAAAGTCGGTGTGCGCTCCATCACTCCGTCCCCCCGGGAGCGAAGCGCACGGCGCATACTCCCTTTCCGACGCTTTCGCCGCCGCCGATCTGCAAGGTCGGCCGAACGTTCTCTTGCAGCCACGAGAGAATCTCGCCTGAACTCATCCGTTTCGAACTCCGGCTGCGTTCCGCCGTCACCAGACTGTAGAATAGCGTTTCCGGCGGCAGGAACTCTTCGTAGAACAGGGCCCCGCTGCGCACCGTCTTCGTCTCGTAATCGAGACCGATGCGAGCCGTCACTTCGGTCGCGTGACGAACGAAATGGCAGAAATCGTCGTCATCCAGGATGGCGAGATGCGATTTCAGTCGATCGGCGGTCGCATGATCCCGAACGGCCTGCATCGCGATCCAGTTTGCGACCTCGGAGGCGTCTCCGTCGGCTTTATCGAACTCGAATTCTTCGAGCATCAATTTGTCGCCGCCGACCAGCAGGGGACTCCCGCCGGAGCAAACCGCCGTATTCGACCCGACGGCGGGAATGTCGGGAACGCCTGTCCCTCCGGCCAGCTCGACGTCGCGGCGGAGCCGCGACAACGCCGCCGGACAGGTCGTCCAGGCGAAAACGCCTTTCAGGGACCGCACCGGGAAGGCCAGTATGCGCGCGTCCGAAATCGAAAGCGCCCCCGCGTGATCGCTCGCCGAACCCGTTTCTGGACCGAAAGCCGCGAGCAAGTCCTCGTTCTGCCGGTCGTCCAGCTTTGCGGAACAGGAAGCCCTGAGCACGCCTTTCAGCGAAGATCCGGGGACGATAGGCCACTGCGTATGGCGTTCCCGTTGAACCGGCAGATCGACGACGCCCAGCGCCGTGCCGCTGCCGGGGTGAAGCCCCGTCAGGCAGTGAATGAACAACAATGCGGAGTTAGACATGATTCCAGGTTCCTTCGAGATAACTGCCCCAGCCGACCGCGGCATCTTCCGGATCGACGAGGGGATGCGCCGGGGAAGCGCCGGGTTCCATAAAATAGACGGAACCGGCGGGCACCGAAAAACGATTGGGTTTCGGCCCGCCGCGAGCCAAATCCCAACCGGACACCGCTTCGTAACCCGGAACCGCCGCCGAGAGAAGTCTTGATCCCTGGAGTTTCCAGCCATCCAGCGGAGCGGGAGTGGTCAGCACGACGAGGCGCCGGTCGGACGTAGAAGCAGGCTGGGCTTCCGGAGTGTCTTGCGGTCCCGGGGTAACCACGGCCCTGCGGCCCTCGCCGCCGAGCGGTACGAGCTGGCCCTCAGGCGCAAACAAGCCAAGCGCTTCTTCGGCGCCCGTCATTTCGACATGGAGGCAAACGCCGCTGCACAGCTCGAGCAGGCGCACCGAGTAGATCATGCCGTCGGCTGCGACGGCGCGTTCCGCATCCAGCCCGATTCCGGTTCGGTCGTGATATGCGAAGAGCTCGGCCTCGGGAACGACCGCCTCCGGCAGGTCTCCGTCGAGAAACCGAAGCATGTCGCTTGCCCTCAGATAACCCGAAGCGTTGTTCAGACGGGCCCGGCCCCTGTACCAGAGCGGCAACATGCCGGTTTCCGCGGGTTTCCAACCGGGAAGATCCGCGCCGATCGGATCGAGACGAACGAACTTGCCGCTGTCGCGCTCTTGCCGAAGCGTGGCCGGCGCCGGATACAGGATTTCTCCATCTCGGCCAAACCACGGGCCGCGAAACCCGACCTCGCCGATAGCCTTGCCGATCGAGCCTCCGACCGCGGCAGCGTCTCGAAAGGTTTGTCCGGCTCGCACGGCGGCGGCGACCTCCCCAAGATCCACTCCGGCCGACTGGAGCATCGCGGTACGCAGAGCTCCTGCGACCGTTTGCGGCTTCGGCAGACCGGAAGAGGCTCTCGACGACGCGTCGAAGGGACGCGCATCCCTGAAGAAGAGCGTGTCGAGCGGTTCGATTCGCAGAGACAGCGTATTCGTCACGTCAACCCTCTCGTCCCCGGGCGACGAAAGCGGCGCCCTGGCATAAGGTCACGAACGAAACGAGCGTCCGTTCGAGACCCAGGTTTCGGGGCGAAAGAGCGTCTCGATATTCGCGCCACCAGTTCGCGATCAACTCTCCCGGCCGGGAGCTCTTGGCGTAGCTCGACCAGTTCCGATCGTCGATTCGATTGCCGAGCCGCCGAATCTCGGCGGCCACCGCTTCGCAGGGCAGATCGCCCGTCGCGAGCACCGGCAACTCCGCCCTCAGATGATACGCCCACCGATCGGTCGCCCCGGTTGCGAACAACTCCGTCAATTCCGTGAACCAGGAAGCGAGCGGCCAAGGCAACGTAGCGCCCGCCTGCTCCCCGGACCGCCGCATGAAATGCAGGTTGACGGCGTCCTTCCCGTCCTCCTTTGCCCGACGTTCCGCATCTCTTGCGGACCGGAGCGCCAACCGAAGGTCTTCCATGTGGTGGACGTAGGATATTCCAACCGAAACCGTCGCCTTGGATCCCATGCCCCTTCCGCAGTCGGGCGCGGCTTCGCCCCGAAACGCCCGTCGCAGTTCCTCGGCGCATCGCGTGGCCCGAATTGTCGGCAACAGAGCGAGGAGGTCGTCGCCTCCGGAGTATATGAGCGTCCCGTTGTGCCGTTTCACGATTGCCGGGGCGACGCGCGCCGCAAAATCTCCCAGCGCGGCGCTGATCGACGCATGCAACGCGGGATCGACAGGCCGGCGAGCGTCGAGACCCTGAACGCCCGCGTCGCCAAGCGCTTGAAAATAATTTTCGATCTCTGGATGAAGGACGTCACGCAGCTTCGGAGAAAAGTCGCCCCGCAACCAGCTGCCTATGTCGTCTCCGTCCATTTTGAGGATCGCGAGATACGAGGCCGGCCGCTTCGGGCGTAGCTCGCGCAAAGCGTTTGCGATCAGAGCTTCCGCCTCCGGCGGAGGCTTGTCCTCGTCGTCGAAACCGTGCAGCCAGCGCCCGCTCCAGTCGCCGTACCGCCTTCGAATTTCGTCGGGGTCGATGCCGGCCTCGTTCAACCATTCCGCGGCGGCGATCGTCGCCGTATCGGGAAAACGCAGCGACAGGCGGTCAAGGCCGAATTCGTCCGCAAGCACGGCCGGGCCGGAGAAGCGTTTGGCAAGCGCGACTGCGCAGAACCTCTCGTTCGAGCGCAACCTGACGCCGTCAAGCGAAAGCTTGCCGGCAACCTCCTGCCAGAAACGCCCCGATTGATCGAAATCCGCGGGACCCATCTGTTCCCATGAACCGAACAGGCTGCATTTGGGCGGCGATTTGTCCCCGGCGCGCCCCGCGGAACCCGGCACGTGGCGAATGGATCGTCTCGCTTCCGTCAGACGCGCCGAGAATTCCATTCGCGCCTGCCAACGGCCGGCTGAATTCTGCGCAGCGCGGTCACCCGACGGAATGGCCGTGGCGAGCGACCGTATCGCCGCGCACTCAGGCCATGTTTCCCCGAACGACGTTCCGCTCATAAGCCTCGCCATCGCATCGTCGTCGAGAGCCTGCTCCGGCACCGTCGTGGTCGCGATATCGAAGAAATCTCCAACCTGCGATGTCCACAGACTGTCCCACCCCGGAGAGATTTCCTCCAACGTCTTCGCCAGCCGCCCGCGCACGTCGTCGGCCAACCGCGTCCATGCCGCTCGCGAAGAAGCCTCGCAACGCTCGGCCAGCTCGTCGGCAAGAGCGCCGTCCGACCCCCAGGGAACGACGGCGATAAAGCGGTTCGGCAGCGAAGGACTCTTCCGGGCGACGTGCTCGGGCGAGCGGATGCGATCCAGCCCGAGATCGTTACGCAACCACAGATCCATGAGCGGATTGCCGCGCAGCGCCGGATAAACGAACGCAGTCGGCCCCAACAGATCCAGAATCGGCCGCATGGCGGCGAAGGAAAGCCACGAGAGAATGGCGCTGCCGGTCCAGAGGTCGCGCACCGAACGGGCCGCTTCGATGAACGGTTGCACCGGTCCCAGCGCAAAAGTGAGATAGGCTCCTCCCTGCCCGCCCTGCTCGCGGCTCGCCCAGATTCCGGCGGCGATATCGGCATGGTCGATCCAGGAATGATCCGGAATGCGCGTATCGGCCGGCAACCGCGTCATCCGGCCGTCGAACGCCTCGTCGAGCCTTTCGGGAAGAAGGCGCCAGAGGGCGAGAAATCGCTCCTTGGGGGATCCGAGGCCACCGACGATTCCCGCAATCACCTTATCCACTCCGGCTTCGTCTATCGAACCGCAATGGATTTCTTCCTTTTCGCCGCTGACGGGGTGACGTATCTGCAACCGGCCGTCGACGGGAGCGCCCGCGCGCTTTCCGTCCGATCCAGCGGTCGGCATCGACGGTCGCTCCGCGATCGCCGCGAGCTGCGCCTCGAGCGCCGCCGCCGACTCCATCTCGTTCCGGTCGACCTGCCGCTCCAGAGCGGTCGACGCGTAGCGCGCGGCGCGGCTTTCGCGGCTCTCGACGTCCAGCGCCTTGTCCACCGGATCATGCATGAAAACCAGCAGGAGCCGTTCCCAATCGACCGGCCGGATTGATGTCATCGATACTGGCTCCGAATAAACCGCGCGTCTCGCCCGGCAAAGTACCGTCAAGTCGTTATGGCCTTTATGATAACCGCGAGAGTCGCCGAAGCAAAAGGAGGCGGCGACACGGTTGGAAAACTCGACCGGACGGACGGCGCCGTTCCTCTCCGGCAAGAGATGGTCGCGACGGACGCAAACGGCGGCCGGGCTCCCAAACGTGAGGAACAACAGTCGAAAGGGAAAGCGAGTGCATCTGGAAGAGGAGCTGCTAAACCTGCTCGGGCAGATCCGGGTCATTCCGCGTCGCATGCGGCTCGATACCGGCAAGGTCCGGGCGACGGGACCCATGGTAAGGGGCGTATGGGGTCGCGCCCTCAGGCATCTCGATGCGACCGCGTACGAGCGGGTATTCGAGGGCCAAAGGGAAGGCTATTCGGAACGAACACCGTTGTACATGATCCGACCGGCGCCCTCGGACCCAAGCTTCGCACCGGCAGTGGACTGGATACTGATCGGAGAAGCCGGTCGTTTCGAAGGATCCCTGGTGCGCGCTTGGGACGTGGCGTCAGGAATGGGTCTGGGAGCCGATCGGGACCCCTTTGCGATCAGGGAGGTTCGTTCGCTCGATGCGAATGCGGCGATGACCTCCGCGGACCAGCGGTGGGCCCTGCGGGAAGCCGCCGAAGCCTTGCGTCCGAAGATTTCGGGCGAAGCCGCCATTCGCCTGAAATTCCGCGCTCCGCTCAGAATTCTGAGACGCGGCAAACTGATGGAGCGCCCGACCTTCACGGACATCGCGGTCGCGTCGCTGCGGCGTCTGGCCTCGCTGGCAGGCGGCGAAGGCATCGACGGGACGCTGTTGGATTCCGTGATCGCCGCCGCGAAGCAGACCGAATCGATGACATGGCAGGGCAATCGGGCCGATTTCGTTCGCTGGTCGGGTTCCCAGCAGCGCGAAATGGACCTGCACGGAGTCACCGGATCGCTTGACCTGCAGCGCGGCGCCGGAGCGCTGTGGCCGCTTCTGGCGGCCGGAAAATGGGTTCACGCCGGAAAGGGAACCGTGTTCGGCCTGGGACAGCTTGAACTGAAATTCGCGGCCGATTCGGCCGACGATGCCGCCGCCTGATCGGCCTCTGACGGTTCTCTTCCGATTTTAATGCGTGTTCACGCGTCATTGCAGGAAAATTGAGAACCGATAGAGCGTTTTCGAGTGGACACTTAAATCATTGAACTCGCGCTGCCGCGAAACGACCTATCTTGCCAAACTCTCATGATTCGGAGCCTGCTCATCCCGTAGCATGTGACTACGGATGTGGTTCTCCCGGCCTCGCGCCGCTCGCCGACATAACCGTTCCGCGTCCGGGCGTCTCGGCGTGAAGACAGGGCGACACGGGGCAGCCTTAGCGCCACACTCCCGAATTCTCGAACGGCGAGCGCCACCGCGAAAAAATATTCGATTCTTGATTTTCTACACTCGCCTTCCGTCGTCGGCCGTTCGAAATCAAGCTGCGGATTGCGGCCGTTTCTTGATTTGCTACACTTCCACCACAACCTGTACCTGCCGGGGTTCCGCTGCGGATTGCGGCCGTTTCTTGATTTGCTACACTTTCTGGGTGTTCAATCCGCACGAGCGCACTGCTGCGGATTGCGGCCGTTTCTTGATTTGCTACACTTTCTGGGTGTTCAATCCGCACGAGCGCACTGCTGCGGATTGCGGCCGTTTCTTGATTTGCTACACTCGACGAGTTGGGGAGCTACGCTTTCCGGTAGCTGCGGATTGCGGCCGTTTCTTGATTTGCTACACTTAAGGCGGTTTCGAGCTTGCCGATCGCTTCGCTGCGGATTGCGGCCGTTTCTTGATTTGCTACACTGCGGACGGCGAACGCACTTGCGATTGCCCCGCTGCGGATTGCGGCCGTTTCTTGATTTGCTACACTTCGTGCTGAACATGATGGAAGTGAACAAACAGCTGCGGATTGCGGCCGTTTCTTGATTTGCTACACTTCGTGCTGAACATGATGGAAGTGAACAAACAGCTGCGGATTGCGGCCGTTTCTTGATTTGCTACACTATACCTCTCTAATTTCAGTGAGAGGGATACGCTGCGGATTGCGGCCGTTTCTTGATTTGCTACACTCATGGAAGCCGCGATAGATGTAAGCGCATTGCTGCGGATTGCGGCCGTTTCTTGATTTGCTACACTCGATCAGTCCATGCTTCTGCATCAATCCGGGCTGCGGATTGCGGCCGTTTCTTGATTTGCTACACTCCCGAGGTAGCACAGCTGCTGAAGGCCGCGGCTGCGGATTGCGGCCGTTTCTTGATTTGCTACACTAACGCGATTCAAGATCAATGGATCCGGAAAGCTGCGGATTGCGGCCGTTTCTTGATTTGCTACACTTCCGGCCACCGGGCGCTCTGCGTCACCTCAGCTGCGGATTGCGGCCGTTTCTTGATTTGCTACACTGATCACGCCGACGCTCCCTTCACGCTTCGGGCTGCGGATTGCGGCCGTTTCTTGATTTGCTACACTTCATGCGGCCGTCGCGATTTACAGGAGAGGCTGCGGATTGCGGCCGTTTCTTGATTTGCTACACTTCACGCCGAACGTGGACATCGTGTCGGTTCCGCTGCGGATTGCGGCCGTTTCTTGATTTGCTACACTCGGCAGCAGGGCGTCGGCGACGCGGTCCACGCTGCGGATTGCGGCCGTTTCTTGATTTGCTACACTTATGCGGGGCTTCTTCGGAACCACGACGCGGCTGCGGATTGCGGCCGTTTCTTGATTTGCTACACTCCGTATCGGCATCGCCTGCAATCGACAGCAGCTGCGGATTGCGGCCGTTTCTTGATTTGCTACACTCTGAACGATCATGTCGTCCATCCCTTCGGCGCTGCGGATTGCGGCCGTTTCTTGATTTGCTACACTGTCGCCGGGCGCCGGTGCGGACGGCAGCCCGCTGCGGATTGCGGCCGTTTCTTGATTTGCTACACTGCGGCGGAGCAAGCCCGCGGCCGCTTTCGGGCTGCGGATTGCGGCCGTTTCTTGATTTGCTACACTCGACGCCTACGCTGCCGCTCCGGAGAGCGGGCTGCGGATTGCGGCCGTTTCTTGATTTGCTACACTTATATTTTGTATTGTTTCTTTGTCTCTGTAGCTGCGGATTGCGGCCGTTTCTTGATTTGCTACACTTCCTGGTCGAATGGACTTCGGCGCGGAGGGGCTGCGGATTGCGGCCGTTTCTTGATTTGCTACACTTCGCCCCGCCGTTCAGCCGGCCGCGCAACTGCTGCGGATTGCGGCCGTTTCTTGATTTGCTACACTCGCCGTTCTGGCGGATGCGAATCAGCCACCGCTGCGGATTGCGGCCGTTTCTTGATTTGCTACACTGATGCAGTCACCGACCGTCAGCGGATAGGTGCTGCGGATTGCGGCCGTTTCTTGATTTGCTACACTTCAGCCGACACGGTTGCGGTACATCCGCCCGCTGCGGATTGCGGCCGTTTCTTGATTTGCTACACTCATCCGGGAGATAATCGCAGACAAGCATATGCTGCGGATTGCGGCCGTTTCTTGATTTGCTACACTGACCTGGACCGCAAAGACGATCCGTGGAAGGCTGCGGATTGCGGCCGTTTCTTGATTTGCTACACTCATGGAGCAACTCATCCAAAGCGACTTGGCGCTGCGGATTGCGGCCGTTTCTTGATTTGCTACACTAAATCCGCGAACGATGCTTCGCAGGCCCGGGCTGCGGATTGCGGCCGTTTCTTGATTTGCTACACTTCCTGGTCGAATGGACTTCGGCGCGGAGGGGCTGCGGATTGCGGCCGTTTCTTGATTTGCTACACTAAGCCCGACCTCGTTGTCGCCGTTGCGGACGCTGCGGATTGCGGCCGTTTCTTGATTTGCTACACTAATCGGATTGAGATGGGGAGGGCACTTCCGGCTGCGGATTGCGGCCGTTTCTTGATTTGCTACACTTGGACAAGATTTGATCTTTGACCAGCCTCCGCTGCGGATTGCGGCCGTTTCTTGATTTGCTACACTACGGATCGAAGTCATCTGGCGCAACCGGCGGCTGCGGATTGCGGCCGTTTCTTGATTTGCTACACTTCACAATTCTAAAACCGCAAAGGTCCATAGGCTGCGGATTGCGGCCGTTTCTTGATTTGCTACACTTCCGGACAAGTTGTCAGCCGCTTCCGTTATGCTGCGGATTGCGGCCGTTTCTTGATTTGCTACACTCCGTCGAGCGAGGACGAGCATAGCTACAACGCTGCGGATTGCGGCCGTTTCTTGATTTGCTACACTTCAAGGTCGAATAGTGATCGTCGCTGATCTGCTGCGGATTGCGGCCGTTTCTTGATTTGCTACACTGAATACTGGAAGATCCCGTGAAGGCGCTCAGCTGCGGATTGCGGCCGTTTCTTGATTTGCTACACTGGCGCTCACCATATGGCCATCCAGCTGCGGGCTGCGGATTGCGGCCGTTTCTTGATTTGCTACACTCCGGGCGCGTGATCGCCGGCATCGTCCGCCGCTGCGGATTGCGGCCGTTTCTTGATTTGCTACACTCTACGTCTACGAGTTGACGGGCGTTCCCGAGCTGCGGATTGCGGCCGTTTCTTGATTTGCTACACTTCATGGCTTCGATCACTCCCTCAAGATAAAGCTGCGGATTGCGGCCGTTTCTTGATTTGCTACACTTCATGGCTTCGATCACTCCCTCAAGATAAAGCTGCGGATTGCGGCCGTTTCTTGATTTGCTACACTTCGTCCTACGCTTTCGACATTCTTATCCAAGCTGCGGATTGCGGCCGTTTCTTGATTTGCTACACTAGATCCCCGGCTCGTATATCGCAGCCTGCAGCTGCGGATTGCGGCCGTTTCTTGATTTGCTACACTCGTGGCCGACGCGGCCTTCGACGGGCCGTCGCTGCGGATTGCGGCCGTTTCTTGATTTGCTACACTCACGATCCGCCCCGAGATACTGATCGCCGAGCTGCGGATTGCGGCCGTTTCTTGATTTGCTACACTCGTAGCGATTATCGGAACGTTCGTTATCGCGCTGCGGATTGCGGCCGTTTCTTGATTTGCTACACTCGAACACGCGAGTAGCCTCATCGATACCGTGCTGCGGATTGCGGCCGTTTCTTGATTTGCTACACTTTGCGGCGACTACAACCCCATGCGATTGGAGCTGCGGATTGCGGCCGTTTCTTGATTTGCTACACTGAACGGCGGCAACGGTCGCCGCGTTCCGCAGCTGCGGATTGCGGCCGTTTCTTGATTTGCTACACTCGCGGTGCCGCTGTCGTCGTACACCCGCACGCTGCGGATTGCGGCCGTTTCTTGATTTGCTACACTCAGTGGAAGGAGTTTCCCCATGTTCCGGGGGCTGCGGATTGCGGCCGTTTCTTGATTTGCTACACTGCAGTGGGGCAGCGGCGTGTCGGCGCTTCGGCTGCGGATTGCGGCCGTTTCTTGATTTGCTACACTCGGGCTCTCCCGGACCAGCCCGTCGCCTGCGCTGCGGATTGCGGCCGTTTCTTGATTTGCTACACTCGCCAGCATTACGTCCCAGGCGTCGCGGGGGCTGCGGATTGCGGCCGTTTCTTGATTTGCTACACTGGATTTGGACGAGGGCGTTCAGCGACGGATGCTGCGGATTGCGGCCGTTTCTTGATTTGCTACACTGAGTCGGGGCGAGTCCAGAGTCCTCTCCTGGCTGCGGATTGCGGCCGTTTCTTGATTTGCTACACTTCCACGCGGCTATCGTCCCGACGTTCGAAGGCTGCGGATTGCGGCCGTTTCTTGATTTGCTACACTCGCAAAGAAAATGCCCCACGCTTGCGCGTGGCTGCGGATTGCGGCCGTTTCTTGATTTGCTACACTCCCCGCAGCGAGGTCGTTCACGTCCGCTACGCTGCGGATTGCGGCCGTTTCTTGATTTGCTACACTGGTGCTCATCTAGGGGCCGATCGTCGACCCGCTGCGGATTGCGGCCGTTTCTTGATTTGCTACACTAGGCCGGAGAATGACGACCGAGCGGCGCTGGCTGCGGATTGCGGCCGTTTCTTGATTTGCTACACTCTTCCGCAAATCCTTTTCGGCGCATACCAGGCTGCGGATTGCGGCCGTTTCTTGATTTGCTACACTTGAAGGAATGATTGCAAATCTCGCATTAACGCTGCGGATTGCGGCCGTTTCTTGATTTGCTACACTTCGGCGGCGTCGGGATGCTCGCGCATGAGAGCTGCGGATTGCGGCCGTTTCTTGATTTGCTACACTCCGTCGAGCGAAGATGAGCACACGTTCGAGGCTGCGGATTGCGGCCGTTTCTTGATTTGCTACACTTCACCGGCAGACGGTCGCCGACGAACGCATGCTGCGGATTGCGGCCGTTTCTTGATTTGCTACACTGGGATCCCGTTTTCACCGTGAGACTAGAGGGCTGCGGATTGCGGCCGTTTCTTGATTTGCTACACTCTGGCCTACGAAAACCCCTTTCGGCACGAAGCTGCGGATTGCGGCCGTTTCTTGATTTGCTACACTGAGAGATACATACGATATTGGGATCTCCCCGCTGCGGATTGCGGCCGTTTCTTGATTTGCTACACTTTGTCATAGAAGCCTTCCATTGTATGGATAGCTGCGGATTGCGGCCGTTTCTTGATTTGCTACACTGAATCTTGTCTGCCGACAAACCCTTACCTTGCTGCGGATTGCGGCCGTTTCTTGATTTGCTACACTCTCCATGAGGAACGGGTCGCCGCCGGCCCAGCTGCGGATTGCGGCCGTTTCTTGATTTGCTACACTCGTCCTGGTCGCCTGTCCGGTCGCCGTCCTGCTGCGGATTGCGGCCGTTTCTTGATTTGCTACACTGTGGTCCCGTGGCTGGCCTAGGGGAGACCAGCTGCGGATTGCGGCCGTTTCTTGATTTGCTACACTATACCCGATCAGCATCCCCGGCGTTCCCATGCTGCGGATTGCGGCCGTTTCTTGATTTGCTACACTCGACGATCCCGAACAACGCGGCGACGATGCGCTGCGGATTGCGGCCGTTTCTTGATTTGCTACACTAGAATCCGGAATCTCCCGTGGCGCCTGACGGCTGCGGATTGCGGCCGTTTCTTGATTTGCTACACTTCGGGGAGGGCGAACCGCGAGGGAGTAACAGCTGCGGATTGCGGCCGTTTCTTGATTTGCTACACTTCAGCGCGTCAATGAGTTCACCCGCCGTATGCTGCGGATTGCGGCCGTTTCTTGATTTGCTACACTCAGAGCAGTTGGCAATGCGTGGAAATCAATGCTGCGGATTGCGGCCGTTTCTTGATTTGCTACACTTTTGCTATCAGACAGCGCAAACGCCATATCGCTGCGGATTGCGGCCGTTTCTTGATTTGCTACACTCGGCTGTCCTCCAGTATCGCCGGCCGTCGAGCTGCGGATTGCGGCCGTTTCTTGATTTGCTACACTCGCCCGACGCAAGACTCGTAACGGTTTGCGGCTGCGGATTGCGGCCGTTTCTTGATTTGCTACACTCGCCCGACGCAAGACTCGTAACGGTTTGCGGCTGCGGATTGCGGCCGTTTCTTGATTTGCTACACTGTTCACGAAATCGAACGGCTTGAGCTTGAAGCTGCGGATTGCGGCCGTTTCTTGATTTGCTACACTGCAAATGATGCAGACGAGGCGCTTCGACCGGCTGCGGATTGCGGCCGTTTCTTGATTTGCTACACTGGTGCGGGCCGCGCCGTCCGACGATCCCTAGCTGCGGATTGCGGCCGTTTCTTGATTTGCTACACTCGACGTTAGCAACGACCTCGACGCGCTGGAGCTGCGGATTGCGGCCGTTTCTTGATTTGCTACACTTGACGACCGCGCCGGCCGGGCTCAAGAAAGGCTGCGGATTGCGGCCGTTTCTTGATTTGCTACACTTGCGGCTTTCGTCTCGGCGTCCATGGCGATGCTGCGGATTGCGGCCGTTTCTTGATTTGCTACACTGATCATGTTGGAAAGGTCGTAGGTATAACGGCTGCGGATTGCGGCCGTTTCTTGATTTGCTACACTCAACGGATCGTAGCTGTCGTCGCCCGCCCGGCTGCGGATTGCGGCCGTTTCTTGATTTGCTACACTGGCGGATCGCGAGCCTCGCGCTCAAGGATAGCTGCGGATTGCGGCCGTTTCTTGATTTGCTACACTCTTGAATTGATGGATGGCGCGTATCGTCGCGCTGCGGATTGCGGCCGTTTCTTGATTTGCTACACTGCCGATACTGCGAAAGGTAAGAAGCAATCCGCTGCGGATTGCGGCCGTTTCTTGATTTGCTACACTCTGGCGGCCGCTATGGTCATATTCGCAATCGCTGCGGATTGCGGCCGTTTCTTGATTTGCTACACTTTCTCACGGCCGCGGCCGCCGCGGGCGTGCGCTGCGGATTGCGGCCGTTTCTTGATTTGCTACACTCGATCCTGATCGTGGAACATGCGCGGGCCGCTGCGGATTGCGGCCGTTTCTTGATTTGCTACACTGGTCTGCCGGGCGTGATACCGCTTGTCGATGCTGCGGATTGCGGCCGTTTCTTGATTTGCTACACTGCCGCGGGCGTGCAGACATATCGCTTGATGGCTGCGGATTGCGGCCGTTTCTTGATTTGCTACACTGACTTTCACGCTCCACAACGCGGGATGGCGGCTGCGGATTGCGGCCGTTTCTTGATTTGCTACACTCGGCCTAATCGCCCGTGAGGCTGGCGGCCGGCTGCGGATTGCGGCCGTTTCTTGATTTGCTACACTCCGGTCGGCGATCCGTTCCAGGCCCGTTGTGCTGCGGATTGCGGCCGTTTCTTGATTTGCTACACTGCGCCACGGATCGCAGGATATGATTGGACAGCTGCGGATTGCGGCCGTTTCTTGATTTGCTACACTGCGGCGAGGCGCGCCAGTACCGCACGGCCGGCTGCGGATTGCGGCCGTTTCTTGATTTGCTACACTATCGGGCACGGGACCGATCCGACGCCGGATGCGGATTGCGGCCGTTTCTTGATTTGCTACACTACCCCTGTACTAAGGGGTTGAAAAAAAACGTTTTTCGCCCGCCCTTTGGTCAAAAGAACTCCAACTGGGCGGGCGGATTCGAGGGCGTCTGGCGACTCTTTCCAGAATATACCTCAATGCGGCCGAACTGTTTGTCGGTTATGGTCAACAACCGTACTTCTCCCAACGATGGCACCCGCTTTCCCATCCGCTCTGCATGAACCTTGGCATTCTCGATGGAGGCACAGTGACGAATATAGACAGAATACTGCATCATCGTGAAGCCGTCGCTAAGCAGGTCCTTGCGAAACCGAGCGTAGGCCCTACGTGCCATTGGCGTATCGGAGGGCAGATCGAACATCGCAATGACCCACATGGAACGCCACCCCCATGGAAACTGCAGGAGACCACGCTGACAAGTCATTCGCCGGCCTCCGCCGGTTCTAGCTCCAGAGGTAAGCCTTCAGGGAGCGACAGCGTCTTGTCGCCACCTGTCAACGCACGGCAGAGTGAGGCCGCGCTTGCGTGCAAAGCCAGCAGTAGAGGCTCGCGGCGTTCAGCGACGCAAACCGTTTCGTTGAGCAGCGATAGCAAAGCGGCGCGTGTCGAACGTTCGGAGAGGTCGGGTACGAAATCGCCGTCTGCGTCTGCCAACGATCTTACTCGCCAATCGACGTAAGGACGATAGGGTTCCACTAGGTCGTCGGCCAGACAGAACGGGTTGCCTCGATGTCTGTGATGAACGCCGAGCGACGGGATCAAGCCCGAAGCGACAATCGCGCGAGCCGCGGCAGCTCGCACCACGGCGTAGCCGTAGTTCAACAGCGCATTCACGCCATCGGCCTCGCGGTCGCGACGGAATGACCTACCGAAAAGGCGTGGCCAATAGCGTTGCGCCGCTTGGGCCTCAAGATTCTCCGGATCGCCCGAGCGCACACGCCGGATCATGGGTACAAGACCTCCGTGAGAGCCTGTGAAGTGGGACAGTACCGCCGCTTGCTGGTTGATCTTGGCGCGCACGATCGCCTGCCATGCCCGTTTGCGGACGGGTTCGCTGGTTTCGATCTGGGCGCGGTGCCGTTCAGTCTGGACATGGTGTGCGTCGAGCGGGAGCATCAATCCGACAGGGAGATGGTCGCGACCGGTTACCATCACCGTAGCGCCCCCCTGTAGAAGTTCCAGAAAGACTGCTTGTGTATAGGTCGCACGAACATCGTCCAAGATCACTACACCTAAATCCTCGATCGGTAACGTTGCCTTGGGCAAATCGGGGCGTTCCACAACAAGTTGACGATGCGAGACCGAAAGGCGCGTACCCGGCGTCGAAAACTCGACCGTTTTGCGGATCATCGTTCGGTCGGTTCAATCGTTCGCCGGGCGTATCCGACCAATTGGATCGATAGAAATCTTCTTCGCACCCTTTGTCAAAATAGTATTTGCGGTTGGCCGCTCTGGATAACCAACCGCGTCCGTATGGTCGACCATGACGACTTGGCCACTGGACCATAAACTCTCGACTATCTTTATTGAAGTTTCGGTGCCTGGGAATTGTAGGGCATCATTTTGAGATAAAGACATAACGAACTTCGCACCGTCATCACGGTCGCGCTGCACCACCGGTTCCCCTCGAGCCAAGCGCCGCGCCGCCTCAAACAAACTTACAACTTCGAATGTCGTCTTGCCGTTGGGAAGGTGGAAAAGCGCAATATGGTGATTTTTTCCAAGATCGTAATATCCGGCTGTAATCTTTGCCATTAAATCCGTCTTCTGCTTTCTCCGCAGACGGACCTTACGGATTTCCGGCCCTTTCCGACTCCGTTTCGGATATGGCGGAAAGGCCTTTTTAGGATCTCCTCCATGTGCATCAACCCATTTCTGTACGATTTCACGTATTTTCTCATCCCGAATCTGCGCTATTTCTCTTCCGCTTAGAGCCTCGACCGGTTTGCGCGTAACGAAAAATCGGTAGATGCCTTCGGTTTCGCCCGTGTCTCCGTATTGCGTCTCCTTATGGAGTGCTCCAGACACCTTCTTGCGAACGCGATGGGATACAATAATTTCGGCAACGGCTCTCGTTGCGTCGGCACGGATCGATTTCCAAGGCGGTGGCATCAATGGTTCTTTCGCGCCGGATTCCTTTTCTTGCCAGTAATGGGACAGTTTCTGCGTCATGCCCGGATGCGCGCCAGCGCACGCGATGGCTAGTGCATCAACGGCATGATGACGATGATCGGCGCGAGTCTTCTTGCCATCTTCGGCAAGAATGTTGTTCAATCCCCAAAGTCTGCGGAGTTGCGCCGTTACGCGCCCAGATACGGACCGGACGGTTACGGGTGCGTGTGGCCCCAGATCGGGCCATAATCTCTCCAGAAACGCAACGGCTTGCCGCGCCGCATAGCCGGTGTCGTTCAGTTGACGAGCAGCGAAGTCGTCCGGTAAATCCTTGGCTAGGAACCGCCTGATCTTGCTAGGAGACATTCCGGCCCTGACCGCCTGCATCTTGTCCAGACGCTCCTTGATTGCCGCCCATCGGTCGGTGTCCATGTGAAGATATTCGTAGGGAGTCCTATCGCCCTTCCTGACGTTTTCATCACGTCGGCATAAAGTCTTGTTGCCGAAGCTGTCGTCTAGTGACCTTGAGCGCGGCCTGATGTGCTCTACTTGAAACTCACCCGTGAATAGAGCGTCGAAGGAAATCAAATCGCCCGTATAGGGACAACACTTGCCGCTTTCCTCCCAGAGCATCCACTTCTCGACATCATCGCGTGAAGGCTGGGATATTCCATTCTTGATCAAATCCTCCCGTGCAGCCTTCCGACGGCGCTCCTGTGTACGGATCCGGTCTTGCATCTCCTCGCGCTCACGTTTGGACTTGCCGACCTCGCGAGCCATTTCGACGCAGATCAGATCCGGTTTACCGAACAGGTCGATGAGATTGTTGATCACCTTGCGAAGTTCATTCTGTGTGCGCACCACCGTCGGATTACGCAACCCTGCGATTCGCCGAGCTTCTTCCCTATCTGCTGGACTCGGCAGGCGATCCACGGTCTTTCCAGTCGGACGGGCTCGATCAGGGAAAGTTTCGTTACGCCAATCTTCCCAAAGAGGCCCGTTAACGAGCGCTCCGAACCGCACGCCAGCTTCGAGATGGGGTAATACGGCTTGTAGTGCCTCGGTCGAATACGGCTCCCAACCAGTCGGCAGTTTCAAGGCGGCGAGCGCTTCCGCCTGCTCTTCGGTCACGCCGAAATCGTCGACGAAACTTCGAGCCGCTTGTATTCGGTTCTCTTTGCGCTCCCGCGCTGATCGGATAACGACCCGTTGATTCCCGACCTTCTTGTAATCCGCTCGCCAGAGCCGTTCGGAAACTGCATTGCGGATGTTCTGTTTGTACGGATGTTGAGGCCAATCGTTATCGAAGACATCTGCGAGCTTGGCCTCCACCGCATTACCGAGAAGCTTTCGGTCACCGCCGATTTCTAGGTTGAATTTCAGGCGTTTTTCCGCGCCCGGCTCGCCACGAGCTCTGAACAAAGGTGCGAGTGCCTTACGTGCGCCCGACCAACTCATCTCTGCCTGAGTCTGAAGGCGATCAAGGATCGCTCGACGCTCGTCGTCGTCGAGCGGACGTGCGTTTCCGCCCGCTACCTCAAGATTGTTCAACTTCTCCAGCATCCGTCGTTGCTGCGAAAGCCAAGCGCCCTTCGGGCACAACTCCTCCTTATTGGGGAAAAAACGGCACCTGCCGAGCGTTTTCAGCCGCCAGAACACGGGCCGCTGGACAAAGATTGCTTCGCGGATCAGGTCCTTGGAAGCTGAAGCCCCAAGCACCCTTTGTCTCTCGCAAATCCGGTTGAACTCTTCCTCTACCGTTTCGCGGGTAGCGTGGATGCCGCGCCGCCGTTCTTTGTGTGGATCGCGTTTCGCCAACCAGGCCCCAAGATGCAGGCTTTCATCCTTCAACGCGGCGAGCGTCTCGTCTCGACCAATCCTCGCTTGCTTCTCTTCGTCGTCCGCGTCCGTCTGCTGCTTCGGCGCCGGGGTGCCTTCTTCTAAGTCCCTGCCCTTGAAATGTCGGCGCTTGGCGAGATGGTAAAGCGCTCGTCCGACCTCATACGGCTTCAACTGCTTCTCTTCGACCGCACGCGCCCGGAGGTCATAAGGATCGCTTTTCATCAGCGCATGCCATTCGTGCGAGCTGCGCACAGGCAACAGACCGGCATCGTGCAATATATCGTGGAGAGTCCGAAGACGCTTGCGGCGGCGGCGCAGTTGACGCCTACGCAGACGCGCTTGCCGCCGTTCTTGGTTGAACGGCGATCCGCCCTTCGGGTCGCGTGTTTCGGGAAAGATGCGCACGCCCAAACGCTTGATCCTGCCCGTCTCCGCCTCGGGATCGTGGTCGATGACGGCGAAGCCGACGGAGGTGGTCCCGATATCAAGGCCAAAAATCAACAATCTGCAAAAATCCCTGTTGCATTCTCCAGAAAAGATGCTATCATCCTTTCTGTAGCAAGTCGAGAAGCGGTCGATTTCCTTTTCGTAGCAAATTGACTCTTCGTGCGGGCTCGGTGTCCCAAGGTCATCCACCGGCTTTTCAGCCGCCGCCCTCAGGCGGCGGCTGAATTGTTCCCCCCATCAAACCTGAAGCGCGATTCAGGTGATCTGCAGTCCCTGTCACGCAAGCCATCGGGATGAATTTGCTGGCCAATCAAGGTGCTAACCCCGGTCACCGACAGGTTCTCGACCCCCTTGATGCCTGATCTGCTTTTCGATGTGACAACCTCGACCTTATCGGAGAACGACAGCCGTCGCCCCTTACCTCCGCAGCGTCTCCGGGATCAGCCCGCGCGGGCTGAAACGCATCACCACCAGCAGCAGCAGTCCCATGACGACGAGCCGCATGTGGGGAGCGCTCTTCATCAGATGGGTGCGCAACGGACTGTCGTCCGCCAGCCAGGCCGTCGCCGCGTCCACCAGCCACAACCCCGCCGGCTCCGCCTCCACCCAGAAGAACCACACCAGAAAACCGCCCAGCACCGCGCCCCAGTTGTTGCCCGACCCGCCGACCAGCACCATCACCCAGATCAGGAACGTGAAACGCAGCGGATTGTAGGAGCCCGGCGTGAACTGCCCGTCCAGCGTCGTCAGCATCGCCCCGGCGAGCCCCGCCACCGCCGCGCCGAGCACGAATATCTGCAGATGCCGCCGCTTGACGTCCTTGCCGAGCGCCTCCGCCGCCTCGTCGTCGTCCCGGATCGCCCGCATCATCCGGCCCCACGGCGAATTCAGAGCCCGCTCGCACAGCGCCACGAGAACGACCAGCACCACCGCGAACAGGGCCGCATGGCACAGCTTCACGAACAGGCTCGACGCCGCGACCGGATCCATGCCGGCCCACGCCGCGAACTCCGGAAACCAGCCGCCGGTCTGCAGATCGATCTCGCGCGGCGCCGGCGAACTCAGCCCGGTCACGTTCTTCACCCCGCGCGCCAGCCACTCCTCGTTCTTGACGATGGCGATGATGATTTCCGAAATCCCCAGCGTCGCCACCGCGAAATAATCCGCCCGCAGCCCGAGCGCGACCTTGCCGATCGCCCAGGCGGCGGCCGCCGCGAACGCGCCCCCGACCGCCCAGGACAGGATGATCGGAAGCCCCAGGCCGCCGAGATAGCCGGTCCGGACGCTGTCGACGGCCTCGATCGCCTCCGTCGCCGGATCGAAGAAGAACCTGACCGCGAAATACCCCCCAAGCGCCGCGGCCGCCGTCGCGAGCGCCCGCCAGCGCCCCGGACGCATGAGGCGGCGCGCGGCGATTACGACCGCAACGGCGCCCGCCAGCGCCAGAACGGTGTAGGCGAGTCCCGACCCTCCCGCTTCCCAGGCTTCGACCACCGGAGCTTTCGAGACCAGCACCCCGGCCAGCCCGCCCAGCGCCGCGAAGCCGGTCAACCCGAAGTTCAGCAGCCCGGCGTAGCCCCACTGCATGTTCAGCGCCAGCGCCATGATCGCGGAGATCAGGCAGAGGTTGAGGATCGACAGGCTGACGACCCAGGACTGCCCGAACCCGACCGCGATCAGGACCCCGGCGGCGACGGCGAACGCGGCCCGCACCCTCGAAGAGTCGGTCACAGGACCCGCCCCCGGAATATCCCGGTCGGCCGCACCAGAAGCACCAGCACCAGGATGACGAACGAGACCGCGAATTTGTAGTCCGTGGACAGCAACTGAACGAGTCCGTCGGGCCACCAGTCCTCGGGCAGCAGGTAGCGCAGGAACTTCTTGTAGGCGTACGTGATCCCGACCTCGGAAAACGCCACGACGAAGCCGCCCGCGATCGCGCCCAGCGGCTGCCCGATGCCGCCGAGAATCGCCGACGCGAATATCGGCAGCAGCAACTGGAAATACGTGAACGGCTTGAAGCTCTTGTCGAGGCCGTACAGCGTTCCCGCCACGGTGGCGAGCGCCGACGCGATCAGCCAGGCGTACAGCACGACGCGCTCGGGATTGATCCCGGACAGCAGCGCGAGGTCCTCGTTGTCGGAATAGGCGCGCATCGCCTTCCCCGCGCGCGATTTCTGCAGAAACCAGAACAGCGCCGCGACGACGGCGACGGCCACCGCGACCGTCAACCCCTGCGACAGCTTGATCGAAAGGCCCTCGTCGAGTCCCGTCGCCTTCTTGAACTCCCGCGCCTTTATCAGGAATCGCGCCCCGTCCGAAAAATACCGGTCGTCCGGACCGATCGTGAAACGAACGACGCCGTTCAACACGAACATCACTCCGGTCGAACAGATGAGAAAGATCATCGGCGCGCTCCGCTTGCGCCGGTAGAAGCGGTAGACGGACCTGTCCGCCGCCAGGCTGGCGGCGGCCGCGACGGCGATGCCGAGCGGCAACGCCAGCAGGGCCGTCGGCAAGGGCGCGATGCCGACGCCGGCCGCCTGCAGCCACCAGGTCGCGAGTACGACGATCATGGTTCCGAACGCCATCATGTCGCCGTGCGCGAAGTTCGCGAAACGCAGGATCCCGAAGATCAGCGTCACCCCGAGGGCGCCGAGCGCGAGTTGCGAACCGTAGCTCAGTGCGGGCACGATCACGAAGTTCGCCAACAGGACGGCGGCGTTGAGCGCGTCCTCCACCGGTCAGCCTCCGAGAAACGAGCGGCGAACCTTCGGATCCGCCAGGAGCGCTTCGCCGGTGTCCGCGAACCGGTTGCGGCCGGTGACGAGGACGTATCCCCGATCGGCGATCGCGAGCGCCTTGGCGGCGTTCTGCTCGACCATGAGAACCGCGATGCCGGTGTCCCTGATCTCCAGAATCCGCTGGAACAGTTCGTCCATGACGATGGGCGCGACGCCCGCCGTCGGCTCGTCCAGCATCAGCACGGCCGGCCTGGTCATCAGCGCCCGCGCCACCGCGATCTGCTGGCGCTGCCCGCCGGACAGTTCGCCCGCCAGTCGCCGCCGCCTTTCCTTCAGCGCCGGAAACAGGTCGAACACTTCCGTCATCGTCCCGGAAATGTCGTCCTCGCGCAGATACGCGCCCATCTCGAGGTTTTCCTCGACCGTCATCCCGGCGAAGACGTTCCGCGTCTGCGGCACGAATCCCATGCCCTTGCTCGCCCGCGCCTGCGGGCTGAGCGCGGTGATGTCCTCGCCGTCCAGGCGCACCGTGCCCGCGCGCAGCTGCAGCATGCCGAACAGCGCCTTCATGGCCGTGGACTTGCCGGCTCCGTTGGGACCGACGATTACGACGATCTCTCCCCGCTCGGCGTTGACGGTGCAGTCGTGCAGGATGTCGACGCCGCCGTAACCGCCCGTCATCCCTTCTCCGGCGATCACTGTTGCCGCTCCTGCCGCCCGGAGCCGAGATAGGCGGAGATCACGCGCCGGTCCGTGAGAACCCGTTCGGCGGTGCCTTCCGTGAGGATCGCGCCCTCGGCCATCACCACGACATGATCGCAAAGGCGATTGATGAACTCCATGTCGTGTTCGATCAGGCAGAACGTGTATCCGAACTCCCTGTTCATACGGCGGATGGAAGAGACGATCATGGACAGCAGCGCGCGGTTGATGCCCGCTCCCACCTCGTCCAGGAACACGACCTTGGCGTCGACCATCATCGTGCGGCCGAGTTCGAGCAGTTTCTTTTGTCCGCCGGAAAGATTCCCGGCCGGCTCGTCCGCGAGGCCGGCGAGGTTGAGGAACTCGGCGACTTCCATCGCCTTGCCGCGGACGGCCGCTTCCTGGTCGCGGATTTCCCGGCGGCGGAACCAGGCGGAGAGCAGATTCTCCCCGGACTGGCCGCCGGGAACCATCATCAGGTTTTCGAGAACGGAAAGCGTCGGGAATTCCCGGGCGATCTGGAAAGTGCGCAACACCCCCAGGCGGAACAGCTCGTGAGGCGGCAGGCCCGTGATTTCGCGGTCTTCGAGGAACACCTGCCCCCGGGTCGGTTCGAGGGCGCCGCAGACGACGTTGAACAGGGTCGTCTTCCCGGCGCCGTTCGGACCGATGAGCCCGGTGATCGCGCCCTTCTCGATTTCGAGGGAAACGCCGTCGACGGCCCGCAGGCCGCCGAAACTCTTGCGTACGTCTACGACGCGGACCGCGGCGCGAGCCGCCCCGGCAGGCGCGGACTCCCGAGAGGCCGTCCGCACCATGAAACGCGCCGGGGCGGCGCCGCGAGGAGCGGTTCTACCGGTGGTGGGTGACTGTCTCGAACTTCTGGTTCTTGACCTCGACCTCGCGGTACACCCCGGAAACCTCGCCGACCTTGTTCAACTCGACGTCCGTCGCGCCCACGTAGTCGACGTCGCCCCCCGAGGCGAGAATCTTCAAGCCCTTGGCGAGTTCGCCCGGCATGATCTTTTCGCCCGGCGCGTTCGCGACCGACATGATCTTCGACTGAATGGCGGCGCGGTCGGCCGACTTGGCGGCCTGTATCGCCAGCGCGATCAGGGCCGCGGCGTCGTAGGACTCGCCCACGAAAGGCCCGGTTTTCTTGCCCATGGACTCGGCGAGTTTCGCGAAGGTCGCGGCGCCCGGAGAATCGGAGCCCGGCACGGTGCCGAACGCGCCGTTCAGATCCGCGCCGATGCTCTTGGTCAGGGATTCCCCGATCATGCCGTCCGCGAGGATGAACTTGTCGAACGCGCCCCGGTCCAGCGCGGTCTGGATGATGCCCTTGCCGCCCTGATCGAGGTAGCCGAAGACGGCCAGATGCTCGGCTCCCGACGCCGCGAGCGCACCGACCTCGGCTCCGTAGTCGCCCTTGCCGTCCTCGTGAGCGGCCTGAATCTCGACCTTGCCGCCCATCGCCTTGTAGGCGTTGCCGAAGCTTTCCGCGAGACCCTTTCCGTAGTCGTTGTTGGTATAGGTCACCGCCACGCTGTCGACGCCCCTCTTTTTGAGGACGCCGGCCAGAACCTCGCCCTGCCGGGCGTCGGAAGGCGACGTGCGGAAAAAGAGGCCGTTGTCCTTTATGGTCGACAGCGCAGGCGACGTCGCCGACGGCGAAATGATCGGCACGCCGTTGGGCACCGCGACGTTGTTCGTGATCGCGATGGTCACGCCCGAACAGTCCGCTCCGACGATCGCCGCCACCCCGTCCGCGGTCACCAGGCGCTCGGCGGCGGTCGAGGCCGCGGCGGAGTCGACGCAAGTCGAATCGGCGCGAACCGCGACCAGCGTGTCTCCGCCGAGAACCTTGCCGGAGATTTCCTCGAAGGCCATGTCCACGGCGTCCGCCATCGGAGGCGTGAGCGATTCGATCGGTCCCGTGAATCCGAAAATCACGCCGATCTTGATGTCCTTGGCCTGGGCCGCAGGCGCCAGGGCAAGGCAAGAAGCGACGAGCGCAGCTAGCGTTCTCATGTCCGTTGTCTCCCTTCGTCCTCAGATTTCAACGCGGCCGTACATAGGATGAAAGCCGCAAACATTGCAACCCTAATTCCGCGCCGACGCGCCTTCCCGGAACCGCGCGAAGAACGGAGCCGGGGAGGCGCGGCAGGCGCCCTATCGACGCGGCGAACGGCATGGGCGCCGCGAAGGCGCGAGCGGCCGCTGCCGACGTTCCGGGCGTTCAGGGACCGCGTCTGCCGCGCGGCAGGTTGCATCGTTTTCGCCGAACCGTCAGGCTTGCGCGGACTTCGCGGCGGGAAGCGGCGGCCGGCCCCGCCGTTCGTTCGCCGCCGACGGACAGGGGTCGCGTCCCTCCGGCGGCCGGCCGTCGCGACCGACCGGAAACCCGCACGGCAACGAGAGGCAGGATCGTGAACGGGTGGCGTTTGGGCGAAGTGCGGATCGACCGGGTTCTCGAATTCGAGAAACCCCTCCTGCTCCCCGAAACCCTGTTCCCCGACGCGGATCCGGATCTGGTCTCGCGGCATCGCCCTTGGCTCGAGCCGCGGCTCCTCGATCCGGCGACCGGTCTTCTCGTGCTCGCCTTCCACAGTTTCGTCGTCACCACGCCGCGGCACGTCGTCCTCGTCGATACCTGCAGCGGCAACGACCGGGAGCGGCCGCGCAAGCGGCGCTACCATCGTAAATCCTGGCCCTATCTCGAGAACCTCCGCCGCGTCGGCATAGCGCCCGACGCGGTCGACTACGTGGTCTGCACCCATCTGCACGTCGATCACGTCGGCTGGAACACGCGGCTGCTCGACGGGCGCTGGATTCCGACTTTTCCGAACGCCCGCTATCTGTTCGGCCGCCGGGAATGGGAATACTGGGAGCGGGAAACGGAACGCTTCGCCGAGGACCCGTATCACGAGGACGCGATCCTGCCGGTAATCGCGGCGGGAATGGCGGAGTTCGTGCGGGACGATCACGAGATCGACTCGTGGGTGCGGCTCGAACCCTCGCCGGGACACACGCCCGGCCACGTGAACGTGCGAATCCGCAGCGGCGGCACGGAGGCCGTCATGAGCGGAGATCTGATGCATCACCCGCTGCAATGCGCCGAACCGCAGTTGAGCAGCTGCTTCTGCGTCGACCGGGAACAGTCCCGCCGCACCCGCCGCGCCTTCCTCGAACGCCATGCCGAAAGCGGCGCGCTGGTCATGCCGGCTCATTTTCCGGCGCCGTCCGCCGGACGCATCGTCGCGCGCGGCGAAGCGTTCGCGTTCGACGTCTAAGTCAGGAGCGCGCGGCCCCGTTCCGCCGCGCTCGGTCGTCCACGCGCCGCGCCGCGTGCCGAATCGCGCGACCGCCGCCGGGTCGATTTCCGCTCGCCCCGCCCTGCGAACGTCCGGCTCTTCGCTCGGCTTCCGCCGGAGCGCGGCCGTTCCTTCGCGTCGCCGTCCCCGTTCAATACGGACACAAGGAGTCGTCCTGGTAGTCGTGCACCGCAATCCGGCCGGAAACGATCGCTTCGCGCGCCGCGGCGACCGCGGCCTCGATCTCGCCGGCGACCAGCGCTCTGTTGTGCTCGTCGACGGCCCAGTCCACGCCGCCCTCGGCGAGCCCCAGCCGCTCGACGCCGGCCGAGAAGCGGCCTTCAAGGACGTCCTTGAAGAACCGGTAGGCGGCGATATCGACCCGCTTCACCATGGACGTCAGCACCTTGCCCGGCGCGAGGCGGTTCTGGTTCGTGTCGACGCCGATGGCCAGTTTGCCGGCGTCCGCCGCCGCCTCGATCACCCCGAGGCCAGTGGCTCCGGCCGCGTGGTAGACGACGTCGGCGCCGCGGCCGATCTGGCTTCTCGCCAACTCGCCGCCCTTTGCCGGATCGTTCCAGGCGGCGCGGGTAGCGCCGGTCATGTCTTGCAGGACCGCGACGTCGGGGCCGACCGATTTGACGCCCTGGACGTAGCCGCAAGCGAACTTGCGGATGAGCGGCGAGTCCATCCCGCCGACGAAGCCCACGATGCCGCTTCGCGACTTCGTCGCCGCCGCGACGCCGACGAGGTAGCTGCCTTCGTGCTCCTTGAACGAGTATTGGCGCAGGTTCGGCCGGTCGAGCCAGAACGCGTCGATGATTCCGAACAGCACGTCCGGATTGTTTTCCGCCGCCCCGTCGATGGCGTCGGCATAGGGGAATCCCGCCGCCAGCAGGGCCGTCGCGCCGCGCTGGATCAGGAGTTCCATCCCGCTCCGGCGCTGCGCCTCGTTGGCGACCTGGAACTCCATCACCGCGATGCCGGTTTCCTCGGCGAAGCGCTGCGCGCCGTTGTAGACGGCTTCGTTGAACGACCTGTCGGACTTGTTGCCGTAGATCACGGCCGGCTTGAAGTCGGCGGCGCGCGCGGCGACGGCCGCCAGCGAAACCAGCGCGACGGCCAGGGGAACGGTCCGACCCGCGAGACTCCGCCGCGCCTTGCGGCCCGGGCCGCGGCGAACCGGTTCGCCGCGGCCCGCGAAGCTGGCGCGGACAACGCGACGGATACTGGCGCAGCGCGCGTCGACCCTGGAGAGGACGCGAACCTTGTCGGACGGCAGGATACGGGCGAACCGAGCGTCCCATATTCGGAAATGGCGGCCGGGCATGACAGTCTCCTATAGGGATTGAACCAATATACTACGCAACCCGAGCCTGGACGGATGCGAGACCGGCCCGCAGGGCTGGAGGTGTCCAAACGTTGCTTGATGATGGGCGGCTTGAAGAAGCCGTTTTTGCGAGCGCCCGCCCCGTCCAGGTCGGGCATCGCCCTCGACCGGCGGCGACAGGGCCTGGCCGACCGCCGCCTCTATCGACGTCCGGTCGCGCGGCCGGAAACAGGGAACCGCCAGCGCCCGGCCCGAGCCTCGCGCGTCGAACCTGACCGCCAGACAGCGCGCTAAGAGCCCACTTCAAGGTCCGCGTTTGTCCGACCGCCGTCGGCACCGGGCCGCCTCGGACGCAGGGAAAGTCCGGCGTCCGGACATTTTCATGGAAAGCGGATGACGACGCGCCGACGAGGCGTCGTGGCGCGCCCGGGAGGATTCGAACCCCCAACCCCCTGATCCGTAGTCAGGTACTCTATCCAGTTGAGCTACGGGCGCACGAGAGACGGCAATATAATCCGCCCGAACGCGAAAGGCAATCCTGTCGCGCCGCCGGTCATCGCCGACTGCCGAACGCTCGCCGACGGACGTCCGAAAATCCGCCAGCCGGCCCGGCGTCCCTTCGCGGCGCGGCCGCCCGATCCCGCATGGAGCGGCGTCCGCGCAACGCGAAATCCTCGCCGCCCGGCGCAGCGAGCCCGCGCCTCGTCCCTGAAATCGCCGCGAGCCCGCGCGCTTCCCGAGCGATCGACCTGCGCAGCCTGGCGAAGCCTGGACAACCGCTCGGCGCCGTCCCGGGAAACGATCCGCCCGCGTCGAAGGCCGCGCCGGCTTTCCCGTCTTTCCGCGGCTTCCTTGTCCGGCGTTCCGCGGACGGCAACGAGAAGAGGGCCCCATCGGACGCGAGCGTTCGCTTGCGGGGCGGCGACTATTCGTTGAGAAGCCGTTTCCAGTCGCGGTGCAGGGGTTTCAGCCAGATGTCCTTGACCGGCAGGGCGCGTTCCTTCCGAACGTCGAGCTTGCCGCGACCCTGGGTCATGCCGACCTTCATCCAGTTGGCGGCGCGGTAGCAGATCCCCTCGAACCTCGGGGATTCGCAGAAGGTTTCAAGCAGGACCGGGCGCAGCGCGTAGCGCTTCTCCCAGTCGTCGGGCAGGCGGCGTTCGATCAGAGCGAGGATATGGGACGCGAGGTTATTGATCCGGACCCAAGGCAGGATCAGGAATCTCGCGTTGTTGACAACCAGGGGCAGGTTGCGACGACGAGTCTCGGGGGTCCATCCGACGAGCTTGTCCCGCGGCGCGATTTTCCAGGCTGCGGCGCCGAAGCCGAGAACGGCGAGAGGCTCGCCGCCGGCGGCGCGGGCGAGGTAGCGCATCTGCGCGCCGGGCAGGGTCGAGTAACCGAGGTAATGATAGCGAGCGACAAACTCGTTCCAGATGCGGCCTTCCGCGGAGTTCCGGATCGGTTCCACGAGCACGGGCCGGATTTCGGCGAGACGCTCCGGGATCGGGAACAGGGGCGGGTCGGTGGCAGGACCGGGTACGATCGGACGGCGAACAATGGGAGCCCGCCGCCGCGGCGGCAGGACGATCAAGCCGTCGCGGTGCATGCGCAGCATGGCGACGCGGGCGCTCATGTCCTTGAGACCGCCATCGGGCTTGCGCCAGTCGAGGCGTCGGCAAACCTCCTGCGACAACGCCCGGCGGTGGAGCGCCGGGTCGCGCCTCGCGATCAGAGCGCGGATCATGCCGATCTCGGATTCGGAGAAGTCGCGGCCGCAGTAGCGGCAAGGGGCGCTACTCATGGCCCCTGGGGAAGAGAGGGAGCCCGGGAACGGAGGCGCTGCCCGTCGGCGTCAGGCGGCAACCAGGCGGCCGGGTCTTCAGGCGGCGGACCGCGGCGACGGGCACGGAGGTCGCCGGGCAGCCGGCGGTACGGGCCAGTCAACATGCCGAAGACAAAACGGAGCGCGCCTGCCAACCGCGCCCCGTTCACGCTTCCGAACGAGAACTTCCGACTGACGCCGCGCAAGCCGCGTTCGGCGGCGTTGTTGGGGACGGCCGGGTTGTCGAGGCGCACCGCCAGGCCGCTGCGGCGACGCAGCGGGGAGTCCGGGCGCGCGAATCGCGGTCTGCCCTGCTGTCTCGCTCCTATCCCGCCTTCGCGAAGAACGCCTCGACAGCCCCTGCGAGCCGTCGCCGGGCGGTCGCGTTGCCCGGATGCGCAAGGCGCCAAGCATCCGGGACAGCGCAGCAAGTATCCATTTTTCGGCGACTGGTGCGAGTTAACCGTTTCCAAGGTTGGTCACGCCAAGCATGAACCAGCCGCAACATAGCCCAAAAATATGCACGAACGATTCGCCCTTCCATGACGCGCGCCAGTTTCCGGCGGGCCGAGCGACGATCGCAGACTCGCTCGGGCGAGCCGAGCCCTCCGAACGGCGCGAGGCGGCCTTTCGCGACGGCCGGAGGGACCGCGTTCTCCGACTGGCCGGCCCTAGGCAAGCGCGTTGCCTTCGTCCTCCTCGCCCGCCCACCCCATCTCGTCGCCGTGGACAACCGGCGCGTCCGGCAAGCGCCGGGCGACCTCGGCGTCAGGCGGCAGCGGCAGGAACCGGGAGGCCGCCGACGCGCCGGAACAAGCCCGTGCCGACTTTTGCCATTGGGCAGTCGTTCCCGCCGCCTTTCCGCAGGCCCCAAACCGGAGAAATCTCGACCAGCGGGAAAACTTTCGGGGCGGGTTCGCCGCGGCAGCGCGCACAGCCGGCAATTGCGCTTCTGGTGCCGGCGCATTAGATTTCGGGCATGTCATGCACGAAATGCTGCGATCCGCAGCGCCGAGGCAATCCATGAACGAAGACCGCCTTGAACAACCGCACGTCGAACAATCGAGCAGTCGGAGAACGGCGGCTCTTTCGCGCCTGTATCTGGACCCGAATAATTTTCGGTTCATAGACCTTCCCGAATACAAGCACGTTGCGCCGGAAGACGCTTTCAACGCGGACGTGCAACGGCGCACCACCGCCTTCATCCTCGGGAGATCCCAACAGAACGTGCAGGATTTGATCGCCAGCATAAAGGAAAACGGCTGGCTCGAAATCGATCCCGTTCTCGTTCAGGATAAGGAAAAAGCGCGATATATCGTCGTCGAAGGCAATCGACGCGTGGCCACCCTCAAGTATCTTCAACGCCGATACGAAGAGGACGCCATAGATCTGGGCAAATTGGACAGCGCCTTGTTCTCCAAAGTTCCGGTCGTCCGTTATAGCAACGCCGACCCCGCTCAATCCCTCGTGATGATGGGTCTTCACCACATCACCGGAAAACAACGCTGGCCGGCCGTAAATCGCGCCGAGGCAATCAAAAAACTGAACGGGTATTTTGATGGCGACACAGACGCAGTATGTCGATCCCTAGGCATCAGCAAGCGCGAATTCAATCATTCGTTACGCACGCTCGCCTTGGTGAATTCCTATAAAGACAGCGACTATGGCGACCAGTTCCAATCGGATCAGTATAATCTCTTCAGAGAAATACTTGGCAATCCGCCGCTACGCGAATGGCTCGGTTGGAGCAACGAAACATGCGCCGCCTCGAAAGCGGATCGTCTGGAACGCTTGTTTCTGTGGATGTCGCAGGAAGAAAGGGATGACGAGGATAGCGCTCTTTCTCCCGTCATTACCACTGTGGGTCACATTCGGGAACTTTCCAAGATCATCGAAGACCCGGCCGCTCTCAAACGTCTTGACGAAACCCGCAGCCTTCAGGAAGCCACGCTTTCCAGCTCGCTGCTTATGAAAAACGAAATCGACAGAGCGTTCGAGACTTTCAATATCGGTTTTCAGAAGCTTGATACGCGGATCGGCGGTCTCAAACCTGACGATCTTGACCGCGTGGATCAACTGATCGGACGCCTTCAGGGAGTCTCGCTGGCGCGCAAACGTCAACCGCCCGAAACTGGAGACCGCTTCCCTTGGAAGCCGTTCAATGAAATCACGCAATCGCAATTTTCCTCCATTCATATTGAGAAATATCGCGTAATAAACCATCTTGATCTTGAAAATACAAGAAGACTTAACCTGATCGTGGGAATCAACAATGCGGGGAAAACGTCGATCCTTGAAGCGATATATTTGCTGACGAGACAGAACGACGAACGGGGTCTTCTGGACGTCGTCCGATGGCGGGATCGAGCGGAAAGGGAACCGGATCCCTCCCGACTCGCTCGACAGCTTCCGCAGAAAGCGCGGATCTCCGGAACTTTCGACGAAGTCGACGAGAATCGGACGAACCTCCGGATATCGCGCTCGGAAGACCCCGGCGATGCCGTATCGGATCACACCTCCTTCCTTTCCAGACTCCTCATCGAATCCGACTATGGCGGCCGAAAGCAAAGCTCCGATGTGGCGTTTTTTTCGGAGCGTCCCCGGCGCACCAGTTTTCTGGGCGACCGGCACTGGGTATGCCGCGCGGTCTTCGCCGGCCCGTTCAACCGTGCAGAATTGCTCACGCGCTATAACGAGGACAGCCTGGAATCAGGGACCAAGGAACGGGTCGTCGACTTTATCAGAGAACACATCGACCCGAATATCAAAAACATCGAGCTGTCGGACGACGCCGGCCGCTTTCTCGTAACCTACGACAACGGGAAAGCGAGAGATCTGTCGTCGTTTGGCGACGGCATGCGGCGCGTGTTCGAAATCGGACTTCTATGCGCCGGCGCGAGGGGCGGCGTTTTGCTCGTCGACGAGTTTGAAAATGCCATACATGTGAGGTTGCTGAACGAGTTCACCCGGATGGTTCACGAACTTGCAATACAGTGCAACGTTCAGGTATTTCTTTCCACTCACAGCAAGGAAATGGTGGATTCTTCCGTGATTAACGAGTATCGGCTCGACGACATCGTCAGCTATGTGCTTCGGCGCAGCGAGAATCGAGTCGATATAGAGAGGTTTGATGGAAAGAAATTTTCAGAACTTCGCAAGATAGTTGACTTCGATCTGCGAGGCATTCGATGAAATCCATTCTCGTTTTTTGCGAAGGTCGTCACGACGTAATATTTGCTCAACGGTGTTTGGGGTCCATTCGGAATTTTAATTTCCTTGATTGCCCAGTTGGGAAACTTCCATCTCCATTCGGCCGCATCAACACTATTTCTAAAGGACTTATCGAGTATTGGTGCGAGCGTAGCTCGATCGAGGAACTTAAACTCCGGGACGCGGTCAATCCTCCCTCCCCGGTCGTACAATCAATCGTAACTAATGAAAATCTAAATATTATCGTCATATTGGTTCGAACTAACGGAAGAGATAAAGTCGATGGAGTTATGGGAATTCTTGATAATCTCAAGGAAATTTTTGAGGGACCGCAGACAGCTGATTTTAAGATTACCCAATACGCCACGGCTTTTTTGTTTGATGCCGATGACGATGGTTTGGAGAAAACGCTACATTTTTTTCGTCAACATTACAGCGCTCATTTTGGAGACATGACCGATCTGGAACACGGAAAATGGATAGCCGGAAATGGCGTCCCGGTCGGTTGCTTCGTCTTTCATGACGGAAACGAGCCGAGGAAAACCGGAACTTTGGAAACGCACGTGGCGCCTATGGTGGAGGCGGTCTGGCCGAATAAATTTTCTGCGGCGAAGAAATACATAGAGGACAACGCATGCGACGGAGACGCAGTCCGTGGCAACGAGGCGAAACGGATGAAGGCGATCATCACGTCCGTCGGACAATTCGACAATCCGGGACGTCCGTTGTCGGAGATCATCGGCCGGAATGGCTTGCCCAACGAGCAGTTCGAGATATCTCAAGCGAGTCGAGAGCTTGCGGAATTCCTGATTTGCGGTAAGCGTTCGCTCGTCAAGTGACGATCTATTTTTTGAGGAGCCGCCTTCGGTCCCGGGTTCAGCCTGACTTCCTTGACCGGGTACGGCGGAAAGGTTCGGGCAGCATCGTCCGTTGCGCTGCCGCGCGTTGCGCCAGCATGGGCTCGCGCCCGGCACGCTGGCGGATGCGCGGCGAGGCCTGCCGCCGCTGGCGGCTCGACGAAGAGATCTCCCGGCGTCTGCGGGAAGCTCCGGTCGTCGACGGCGACGAAACGGGGTGGACGGGAACAGGGCGAGAAAGACAGCGGCAGCGCCCGTCGTTGGGTCGCCCGGTCCCACGACGCGACGCGCACCGTCGCAGTCGCGCAGCGCGGAAGCCGCCCGCGAACTGTTCGGGGGCCTCGGCTCGCCCGAACAGGCGGCTTACTTGGTCTGCGACCGTTACTCCGCCTATCGGAAACTGGCGCGCGACAACGACAGCTCGCAAGGTTCGTCGAAGCGTTCTTCGCGGCGGCGAACAAGGCGCGGGACGCGCTCCCGGAGAGCGCGGCGCAACGCGGCCCCCTGGATTCCCTGGCGCGTCACTGCGACGGTCTGATCGTGTTCGTGGGCAACGCGGCCGTTCCCATGGACAACAACGTCGCCGAAAGCGGTCTGCGCGGCGTCGGCCGCAAGCTCTCGTTCGGGCCGCACAGCGTGGACGGAGCGCGGCTGGCCAGCATGTCCATCTTCGGTACGCTGAGCGGCATCTCGCCTTACCCTTGGCTGTCCGCCTGCCGCCTGTGCCCGGCATGGCGGCCCGCGCGGTCCGGCCGCTTGGCTGCCGTGGGGCGCCGACGAAGAGCGCCTTCGTTCCTGAAAGGCCGCTCTCACCCAAGGACCGTGAACGGTGGCCCCGACCGCTATTGCGGGCGCGACTTCTCCGAGGACGAGCTTGCCCGCGCCTTGAGGGGCGGCCTCACCCGCCGGGCGCTGTCGCGGGAGGTCTGCCGACTTCTCGACTGGCGCAACGGCGGACTCAAGGACATGAGCGCGCGCGTCGCCATGCTGCGCATGCACGGCCGTCCTGCCGCCGCCAAGGCAAACGCCGACCGTCCGCCGTCGTGCCCGGCCCTGCAACCGACCAACCCCCGACCTCCGAACGTCTCGCCGACATCCAACCCGTCGTTCCCTGCCGGAACGCGAACGAAGGCCGCCTCTGGAACGAGTTCGTCGCTCGCTACCTCGGCCACTCGACGCTGCCCGCGGGCGCTACTTCGTCCGGGCCGCCGAAGGCGAAGCCTTCGCCGTCCTCGGTGCCGCAGCCTGGAAGATCGCGCCGCGGGACAAGTGCGTGGAACCCGAAACCCGCCGCCGCAACCTGCCGCTGATGGTCAACAACGCCAGATCCCTGCCTTGGCCAGGAACCTCCCATCTCCTCACCCTGGTCGAATGGCGGCTGCCCAACAACTGGGAGTCCCGCTACGCTCCGGTCCTGCTTGAGACCTTCTGCGAAACGCCGCGCTTTGCAGGAACCTGCTACCGGGACGCAAGCAAGGTCGGCGCGACCCAAGGCCGCGGCAGCACCCGGCGCAAACGCGCTCTCCCGGTCAAGGATGCTGAAGCCTCTGCGGCGAGACTGGAGGCGGATCCTCAAAAAAAATAGACCGTCACTTTACGAGCGAACGCTTACTCTTGAACGGCCTTTCCCTTTCATTATCATCGGGTTATGGTGAAGAATGAATTCGCCTTGATGTTGCTTTTGCCGCTAGCGTCCGCGCCGACGGTCACGGTGAACGGCCCGAGGCGCAGCGTCTCGTCGGCAAAGTTCTTGAAGTTCACGAGGGGAATCGAGGTAATCAACGGTCTCCCCTCAACCTACCGGGCCATCCGGCGCGGCGTGCGCCACGTGCAGGATACGATCCGATAGATAGGGATGGGCGCGCACCTTGTCGTGGAACCGCGCGTCGGCGGTCACCACCGGATACCCCGTCTGAATCGCCAAGGCGAGGCAGTCGTACACCGGGTGGTCGATGTCCGCGGCGAGCCCTGCGGCGGCGGCCGTGAGCTGGGGCATGGAGAAGGGGACCGCGAGCGGTGCCGCCTTCAGCGCATCCACCGCCGCCGCCATGTCGTCACCGGAGATATCGCCCCGACGCCGCAGCGCCCACAGCGCGTTGGCAGCCTCGGCGAAGACGAGTTCGGGCGCCGCGGGCGTCGACCCGCCCGTCAGAAGACGGGCCGCCTCGTCGGAGAATTTCTCCGTCACCAGCCATTTCACAACGACGCTGGCATCGACCACATGGCCCGTCACGCCAAGCCGTCCCGGTCGGCCCGGATCGTTTCCGCGCTGTCGATGGAAGAGCGCAGCCGCCGCCGCAGCGCTTCGGCGCGCGCGGCGAAATCCTCCTCCGCCCCGAAAAGCGACGCGCGCAGAATGTTCCTGTGTTCGGCCTCGGCGGACCGTCCGTGCGCGGCGGCCCTGCGCTTGAGCGCGCCGACCACCTCATCGCTCACCTTTCGCACCGTCAACTGCGCCATGGCGCGCGCCTCCAATGAAACGTCTTCATTGCCATCATCATAGGCGGGCGGGTCCGTTTGGCAAGACACGGCGATGGCCGCGGGGCGCGGCGAGGTGGTTGCTCGGGGATTCGGCGCGTTCGTCGAAACGGGCGTCGGCCAGCAGAACCTGCAGGATCCGGTGGAACAGGGCATCGCGCTTGAGTCCGCGGGCCTCTATGTAGTCGTCGACTTTCGCCTGCTCGCCCGCGCGCCGGAGCTGCATCAGCTTGTGCGTTCGGTCGATCAGGGACGCCGGGTATCCGTCCGGCCCTTCCCGGCCCAGATTGCCGCTGCGCCCCCGGTCCCAGGCCTTGAGCCGCAGCTTGGCACCCTCCTCCGCTTCTTCGACGGCCTCGCCGTCTTCGGCGCCGATGCGCGCATGCTCGTCTTTCACGTTTGGAAGCGTCTGCAACCATGCGGCGTCCGAACGGAAGCCGCGGCGTTGAAGTCCGTTGTGCGGATCCCGGTGCCGTCGTTCGCATCCATTTCGCGCGAGAGCGCACGGAGTGCGTTTCCCGGCGACTTCGCGAACGCCGTCCGCGCAACCGGGACGCCGTACCGGAAGTTCGCCGCCGCAACCGGAAACCGGGTTGCGGCCCGTCTTGCTCAAGACCTTCTACGAGTCTCCTCGGCTCGAGGGAAGCTGCTACCGGGCCGTCAGCAAGGTGAGCGTGACACGGGGCCGCGGCAAGTTCGACCTGCGGAACGAACGCGCTCTCCCGGTCAAGGATGCTGAAGCCCCCGCGACGGGACCGGAAGCGGATTCCCAACGAATAGACCGTCGCTCCACGACCGAACGCTCACGACTTCCGTGCCTTGGGAACCAGTCTGAGGACGGTTTCCGCGGGTCACGCCCCGGCCTTGCCGCGCGCCCGCCCTTCCAGCCCGCGCCTGAACTGCTCCACGTGCGGACCGTCCGGCGCGATCTCGAACGCCGACTCGACCGACGTGTAGTCGAAATATCCCATCCGGGCGATCGGCCTGCATTTCAGTATGTCGATCTTTCCCTCGTCGGTGACGACCTCGTCGGCGATGTGCACGCCCAGCACCTCGCCGACCACGACGTAGACCAGGTTGGCCTTCGAATTGCCCGGCAGGGTGAGCGTCGCATGATAGCGGCACTCCAGATGCACGGGCGACGCCGCGACCCGCGGCGGCGCGACGAGCCGGGACGGCGCCATCTCGAGCCCGGCCATTTCCGCTTCGTCCACGTCCGGCGCGACCATCCGCGCCGTCCGGGCCACCGCGTGGCGCAGTTCCCAGGTTGCCATGTTGCAGACGAACTCGCCCGTCAAGAGCGCGTTTCTCGCGCTGTCCTTGGGACCGCCGTCCTCGAAGCGCGGTCCCGACGAGAACATCACGTAGGGCGGATCGTAGCCAAGATTGTTGAACTGGCTGTAAGGAGCGAGATTCACGACGCCGTTTTCGTCCAGCGTAGTGATCCAGCCGATCGGGCGAGGCACGACGATCGACTTGTAAGGATTGTAGGGCAGTCCGTGATCGTTTTTGGCGGTTTCGTAGAACATGCGCGCCTCCCGTTCGACCGAGCCGCATCCTACACCAGACCTGGGAACGAATCTTGGCCGCGCGGCGGCAAACGGCGGGCGTCCGGGACGCCTCGCCTTTCCGGCGGAAGACGGGTGGCGCGCCGCTTCCTGCGGGCGGCCGGCCGCCGAAGTCCCTCCGCTCCGGCCGGTTTATCCTGAGGCGGCGCTTTCGGCCGGGCGGTCCGCCGGCACGTTGTCTATCAGGCGCGTCGCTCCCAGCCGGGCCGCCGCGAAGACGCGCAACCCGCGTCGCCAGCGGCCCGCCGGCGCAAGGGTCTGGGAATCCCGGATCTCGAAATAGTCCACCCGGTCGAAGCCCGCGTCGAGCAACGCCCGCTCTCCCTGACGGCAAAGCGCGGCCGGCTCGGAGTCCGGGCCGAGGCGTGCCGCGGCCGCGCGCAGGGCGGCGTGCAACGCCGGCGCGACGCGGCGGCGGTCGGGATCGAGGTAGGCGTTGCGCGACGACAGCGCGAGGCCGTCCGCCTCGCGCACCGTGGGCACGCCGACGATGCCGACGCCGAGATCGAGGTCGGACGCCAGCCGCTCGATCACCTTCAGTTGCTGGTAGTCCTTCTCCCCGAAATAAGCCCGGTCCGGCGCGCAATGCGCGAACAGGCGCGCGACCACGGTCGCGACCCCGTCGAAATGCCCGGGTCGAACCGCGCCGCACAACCCCTGCGCGAGTTCGGAGGCCTTGACCGAAACCGCCGGCCCCTCGGGATACATTTCCTCCGCCGTCGGTGCATAGACGACGTCGACGCCGTTCTCCCCGAACAGCCGCAGGTCGCGTTCCTCGTCCCGCGGATACCGCTCGAAATCCTCGCCCGCGCCGAACTGGGTGGGGTTGACGAACAGGCTCGCGACCACGACGCCGCATTCCCGGCGCGCCCTGCGCACCAGCGCCAGATGACCGTCGTGCAGCGCGCCCATGGTGGGAACCAGTCCGACGCCGCCGTCGGCTCCTCCGAGAGCGTCCGCGAGACTCGCCGCGGTGCGGACGACCGGCGGCACCGGGCCGTCAGGACGTGAGCCGGCGCACCTCCGCACCGGCGGTCGCGCCGAAACAATGCTCTGGACCGGGAAAGCGCCGCGCCCGGACGTCGTCGGCGTAGGCGGCGGCGGCCCGGCCGAGTTCGGCTCCGAGTTCGGCGTATCGCTTGACGAACCGGGGCGTGAACTCGCCGAAAAGCCCCGCGAGGTCCTCGGTCACCAGCACCTGCCCGTCGCAGGCCGCCGAAGCGCCGATCCCGATCGTGGGCGCCGGAACGCAGGCCGTGATCTCGCGCGCGACGGGCTCCATGACGCCCTCGACGACGATCGCGAACGCGCCCGCGTCGGCCACGGCGCGGGCGTCGTCGATGACCTGGCGGGCGGCCTCGCCGCTCTTTCCCTGAACGCGGAAACCGCCGTACGAGTTGACCGACTGCGGCATCAGCCCGACATGTCCCATGACCGGTATGCCGCGCTGCACAAGAAACGAGACCGTCGACGCCAGCGTCGCGCCCGCTTCCAGCTTGACGCCGTCGCAACCGGTTTCCCGCATGATCCGGGCGGCGTTGCGATACGCCAGTTCGGGCGATTCCTGGTACGACCCGAACGGCATGTCGACGACGACGCAAGCGCGCCGCCCGCCGCGCGCCACCGCGGCGCCGTGCGCGATCATCATTTCCAGCGTGACCGCCAGCGTGTTTTCCAGCCCGTACAGCACCATGCCGAGCGAATCGCCGACGAGCAGGCAGTCGACGTGCTCGTCGAGTATCCGTGCCGCCGGAGCGGTGTAGGCGGTCAGAACGACGACGGGATCGCCGCCCTTGCGCGCCGCCAGTTCCGGCGCTGTAATGCGCTTGATCCTGCTTGGGGAGCCCATGAAACGCCCTCCGCGAGCCGTGCCTGCGACGTCCGTTCTACTCTTTTTTTTGCGGGTGCGAAAGGATTTCCTGCGCCGCCCCCGGCGTCGGGCGGCCCGGCGCGTATTTCCGCGATGACCGCGGCCGCGAAAGGCGCGTTCTGGATGATCGCCGCCGCCGCCGCGCTGACGGCGATGGCGGTCTGCATCCGGTACCTGCCCCTTTACTCGGTGCTGCTGCTGATATTCCTGCGCAACGCGATCAACCTGATCCTGATGGCGCCTTCGCTGATGCGCCAGGGCGCGGCCGTGTTCCGCACGAAACGGCTCGGCGCGCACGCGCTCCGGAACGCGTTCCTCTACGGCGGCAACGTCGCCTGGTTCTACGGCGTGACCATGGTGTCGCTGGCCGACGTGGCCGCCCTTCAGTTCACGTCGCCGCTCTTCACCGCCATGATCGCCGCCGCCTTCCTGGGCGAACGGTTCGGGGGCCATCGCGCCGTCGCCGTCGCCGCCGGCTTCGCGGGCGCCGTCGCCATCATCCGGCCGGGCCTCATTCCCCTGAACGCCGGCACGCTGCTCGTTCTGCTCGCCGCGTTTCTGTACTCCTGCGCGCATGTCGCGACGAAACGCCTCTCGGACACGGAATCGGGAAGCACGGTGGTGTTCTACATGAGCGTCACCATACTTCTTTACTCGGCGCTGCCGGCGTTCGCCGCCTGGCGAACGCCGGAGGCCGCCGACCTGCCGGCGATCGTCGGCCTCGGCGTCACCGGTTACGCGACTCATTACTGCATCACCCGCTCGCTGGCCGAAGCCGACGCGACCTTCGTCATCGCGTTCGACTTCATGCGGTTGCCGTTCTCGGTCGCCCTGGGATGGCTTCTCTTCTCGGAAACCCTCGACCTCTGGACCGGCCTCGGCGCCCTGATCATTTTCGCGGCCGGCTACTACAGCACCGTCCGCGAAAACCGCGGGCCGCCCTGACGGAATTTCCGGACGCGCGCCGCCGGGACGGGAAATCCCGCCGCCGAAGCGTTAGACTCCGCGCCATGAACGCGATCTCCGAGGGCGCGCGGCCCGTCGTCAGAATCCTGCCCGGACGCGGAAGGCGCGTTCGCGGCGGGCATCCGTGGGCGTATTCCAACGAAATCCAGATGACCTCCGCGGCGAAAGCGCTTCCGCCCGGTTCGGTGATCACGCTCGAGGACGCGGGCGGAGGAGCCGTCGGCACCGCCCTGTTCAACCCCAGGCCGCTCGTCAGCGCGCGCGTGCTGACGCGAACGGTCGGCGAAGCGATCGACGTCGCGTGGATCGCGGCGCGAATGGAACGCGCGCGCGCGTTGCGCGACCGCCTGTACGACCGCCCGTTCTATCGCCTGATCCATGCGGAAGCGGACGGCCTCCCGGGCCTGATCGTCGACCGCTACGGCGACCTCTGCGTCGCGCAGCTCAACGCGGCAGGCATGGATCGCCTGGCCGGCGAGATCGTCGGCGCGCTTCGATCGGTTCTCGCGCCGGCGGGCATCGTGCTGCGGCGCGACGGCGGCGGCCGCGCCCTCGAAGGACTCGACGAGGCGGCCGCGGAAATCCTCGGCGACGCGCCGGCGGCCGCGGAAATCGTCGAAAACGGCGTCGCTTTCCTGGCGGACCCGGCCGGCGGCCAGAAAACCGGCTGGTTCTTCGACCACCGGGAGAACCGCGCCCGCGCCGCCCGCCTGGCCGGCAATCTCCGGATGCTCGATCTCTATTGCTACCTCGGCGGCTTCGGCATTCAGGCCGCCGCCGCGGGCGCGTCCGACGTCCTCTGCATCGACCGTTCCGCGCCGGCGCTCGACCTCGCCGCCCGCGCCGCCGAGACCGCCGGGCTGGCGGATCGATGCCGCTTCGAGAAGGCGGAGGCGTTCTCCGCTCTGGCGAGCCTCGCCGGAGAGCGATTCGACGTCGTCGCCGCCGACCCTCCGGCCTTCGTCAAGGCCAGGAAGGATCTGAAGCCCGGCGCGCGCGGCTACCGGAAGCTGGCCCGGCTCGCCGCTTCGGTGGTCGCGCCGGACGGCGTCCTCTGCATCGCGTCCTGCTCGCATCACGTGGACGCCGCCCTCTTCGGCGAACAGGTCCGGCGGGGCCTTCGCGACGCCGGACGCGCGGGCCGAATCCTGCACGCCGGCGGCGCGGGGCCCGATCACCCGGTCCATCCGCACCTGCCGGAAAGCGCTTATCTGAAGTGCCTGTTCCTCCAGCTCGATTGAGCGGCGCGCGAATCCGCGCTATCGACGCGCGAAACTGACGGGAGACACCGCGATGCTGAAAATTCTGGGACGCGCCACGTCCTCCAACGTGCAGAAGGTCGTCTGGCTGTGCAACGAACTGGCGGTGCCGTTCGAGCGCGCGGACGTCGGCGGACCGTTCGGCGGCAACGACAAGCCTGAATACCTTGCGCTCAATCCCAACGGCGTCGTGCCGACCATCGACGACGACGGCTTCGTCCTCTGGGAATCGAACTCGATCGTCCGCTATCTGGCCGAAAAGCATGCGGCCGGCACGCCCTACTGGCCCGAGGACCTCCGGCTCCGCGCCAGCGCCGGAAGATGGATGGACTGGGCCATATCCACGCTCGCGGGCCGGCACGTTCCGGTCTACCAGGGCCTGATCCGCACGCCCGAGGCGAAACGCGACCATGCCCGCATCGCGGAGTCCCGCATCCAGTGGGCCAAGGCGAACGCCGTGCTCGAATCCTGGCTCGCGGACCACGCCTTCCTGTCGGGCGACGCTTTCGGGGCCGGAGACATCCCCGCCGCGCCCTTCACGCATCGCTGGTTCAACCTCGACATCGAGCGCGAGGACTATCCGAACCTCAAGCGCTGGTACGACGCCCTCTGCGAGCGCCCCGCGTTCCGGAAGAGCGTCATCGATATCGGACTGCACTGAGGCGAAGCGACGCAACCCGGAAAAGGCGGAGACCCCGGCGGGCGGAACGGGCGCGCCACCCCGCGGCACGTCCTCCGCGGCATCGGCTTCATGCTGGCCGCGGTGGCGTCCTGGAGCGCGATGATGGTCTTCGTGCGCACGCTTTCCGCCGACTACGCCGCCTTCCAGATCCTGTTCGTTCGCACCCTCGTCGGGCTGGCGCTGCTGGCGCCCCTGCTCCGGCGAACCGGAATCTCGGGACTCCGAACCCGGCGGCCCGGCCTGCACCTCGCGCGCGCGATCCTCGCTTTCTTCGGGATGCTGGGACTGTTCGTCGGCATCGGCGAAATCCCTCTGGCCGACGTGGTGGCGTTGAGCTTCACCCAACCGATCTTCATCGTCGTTCTCGCCGCCGCGCTGCTGGGCGAGCGATTCGGCGGCCTGCGCCTCGCGGCGACGCTCGGCGGGTTCGTCGGGGTGCTGATCATCGCGCGGCCGGGCTTCGAGGCGGTTGGCTTCGGCGCGGCCGCCGTCTTGGCGGGCTCCGTCGCCTACGCCGGATCGAACGCCTGCATCAAAAAGCTCATGGCGACGGATACGCCGATGGCGGCGACCGCCTGGGTGAACCTGATCATGTGTCCGCTGGCGGCGGTCCCGGCCGCGTTCTTCTGGGTGGCGCCGGGCCCGGCCGACCTCGCGCTCCTGGTCGGCGTCGGCGTCGCCGGCACCGCGGGGGTGTGGTTCGTCGCCCGCGCCTACGCCGCGGCCGACATGGGCGCCGTCGTTCCGTTCGACTACCTGCGGCTGCCGCTCGTGGCCGCGGCCGCATGGTTTCTGTTCGGGGAGAGCACGGACACCTGGACCGTCGCGGGAGCGTCGGTCATCTTCGCCAGCGCCTGGACGCTCGCCCGAGCGGAAGCGCGCCGCGGCGCGTAGGCGGCCTACCGCCCCTTCGCCCGCAGCGCGTCGATGCGGCTCGCGATCGCGGGATGAGTCGAGAACCAGCCCCCGTCCCCTTCGCAATCGCGTCCGCACGCCCTTTGCAGCGCCTCCAGAGCCCGCGCCAGATCGTCGGGACGACGGCCCGCGGTTTCCAGAAATCGCGCGGCCGACGCGTCCGCGTCGCGTTCGAACCGGCGGGAATACCCGAACCGCGCCGCGGAGACGGCGAGCGCCGCCGCCTCCTCGATCAGCGAAGCGTCTCCGGCGGCGATCATCGAGACGGCGAGAATCAGGCCGCCGACCCGCAGGGTCTGCCGCAGTCCGTGGCGTTCTTCGACGTGGGCGAACTCGTGCGCGATCACGGCCAGCAATTCGTCGTCGCCGAGAAGATCGGCCAGTTCGTCGGTAACCGCCACCGGACCGCCCGGAAACGCGAACGCATTGGCGCCGAGCGCCGGCGCGCCGCGAAAACGGATCTCCGGAATCGGGTCGATGCCGTTGCGCCGGGCGAGAGTGCGCGCGGCGTCGACGATGCGCCTCCGCCGGTCCGGCGGAACGGCGCTCGGACGAAACAGCAGATCGTCCGCTCTGTCGAACGCCTGTCTTCCCACTTCCGCTTCCAGATGTTCGGGAATCAGGACGACGGCGAAATCGGCCGCGAACGGAACGGCGGCGCGCAATCCGAGAACGCCAAGGACGAGCAGGATGACGAGGGCGACCGCCTTGACCGGCGAAAACCGCTCCAGCCGGGCGATCCGCTTCGCCGCGCGGGATTCGACGCCGTCGGCGAAGCCCGAAGGCAGTTGCGCGAAGGGAACGAAGCGCCTCCCGTCCCGCAGCTCTATCGATTGCGGAACGCCGGGCAGGCGGTCGCCGGCCCCGGCGACCGCGACTTCGGTTTCTCCCTGCGAATCGACCAGGAAAAACCGGTCTCCCTCGCGAGACAAAACCGCCTCGATTCGTTCCGAAGACCCGGAACCGTACAGGCGGCCCCGGACTCTCACAATCCGATCTCGACGCCCGCGATCGCGCCCAGCTCCTCGCCCGCGGCGCCCCCTGCGCGCGTCCGGACGTCCAGAAACGCGGCGTCCGGGGCGAGGAGCGCGACCGCGGTGCATTCGGCCTGATAGCGGTATCGCCGGACCCGCGCCCACGGATACAACAGCGTCGCGGTGAAAACGACCGCGAGGAAATTGGTGAAGAGAATCCAGACGTACCGGAGCGGGACGATCGCCGAACGAAACCGCGCGGCCTCGCCGAGGGTCAGCGCGTTGACCAGAATGTTTCGGGCGGCGATCCCGAAATACGTCGCCGGGACGAACGTGACCAGTCCGCCCAGAAGGAGTCCGACGATGGCGCCTTCCGTCGGGAACGGCCCCAGCCCCGCCTTCCGAAGGGCGGCCATCTGCATCGCCGCGACCAACCCCGCGGCAAGGGCAACCACGGCCGTTCCGATGCCGAGCGCCGCCGCCTTGGCGAACGCGCTGTAATACGGACGCAACGGAGTCGCGGCGGCGAAGCGTTCGCGCCCGAAAGCGTAGTGATTGGCGAGGTATTCGCGAACGCGGCGGGCGGCCACGGGCGCGAGGATGCCGAGCGTAAGCGCGGAGACCAACGGCCAGAAGAAGTAAATTTTCGCGACGCCCCAATACCCGCCGTGCCAGTCGAAACGGACGTTGCGCCACGAGGTCATGCGGGCGTTGAACTTCATGGACCGATTGATGATCCACGGATAAACCGGCAGCAATCCGACGGCAACGGCGACCGGCGCCCAGGGGTCCGCATGGTAGAGCGCGAAATAGGCGGCGACCGCGACCGCCGCCAGGATGCGTCCCTTGAGGATCGCCGTCCCCGTCGCGTGGTAATCCATCCGGTCGCCGAGAACGACCGTGTTCCCCAGGAAGTAGCGGCGGCTGCGGACCTTGGCCCAGGCCGAATAGACGCCGATGGTGACGATGCTCAACGCGACGTTGGCGATCCAGATTCCGAAATACTCGCTCGCCCGACCGGCGAATTGGATGGGCGCGGGATCCTCTTCCCGCGTCGAAGCGAAACCAGCGTCCACGCGCGCCCTCCAGCCAACGTCGCCGCCATCCTACAACTTGCGGGCGCTCGCCCGGAAGCCCGAACGGCCGAGCCGGGCGCGACGGCCTCCCCGACAACGCCGGCGTGCCCGGCGGACCGCGTCGTTCGGGATGTGACGCCGCCGGGCGCGGAAGATTTTCAGGCGCCGCCGCTGCAGGCTATTTCGGCGAACGCCTGGAGCGCCGCGCGGCGCTTGAGGCGGTTCGCGACCGCCGCGACCCTCCACGGTGCCCGAGCGTGGACGGTCGACGGGCTCCTCGGCCGCGCCGGATGTCCGATTCGCGCCGAGCGCAAGCCGGCTTCCGGCGAAAGCGCTCACGGGCAGGAACGGCCCGTCCGCGAACGCGCTCTCCCAAGTCCTGCGAAAGCGCCGCGGCGGCCCGGCGAGGCCGCCTACCGTACCGGCCCCGAGCCGACCGACCGCAGCCGCGAGAGGGCCTCGTCCAGAGCGGCGAGGACCTCGGAGCGCAGGCCCTCGTCGGCGGCGCAATCGGACGGAACGTCCGCGGACCTCAGGATTTCGGCAGCCTCGGTCAGGTCCTTCGCCGCTGTTCGGAGCAGGCCGGGCATGACCTCGGCCATTGCCGCGCCGGCCCGGTCCAGTTCCTGAACCAACAGGGCGAGCGTCAGGGCCACCCGCCGACTCGCGTAACCGGCGGCGCCTTTCCCGGGCGCGACGAAATATCCGGCCTTACGATCCGTTCCGTCGTTCAGCGCGTGGACCTGCGCGCGCAACTCTGCACTGGAGAACTCCCCTGCCAGTTCCGTCAGATCGCAGCTTCTTCTGAACTTGCCCTCGATCCGCCCCAGCATGGCTTTGACCAGGTATTCGGCCGCGTCCGTCGAGCACCCAACCAGCCGCCCGAGATTCCGCATCGCCCTGTCGGCGTCCGACAGCCCCGCCAGGGCGCGAACAGCTTCGTTCAGCGCGCCGCTGGCCAATTCCACGTGCGAGCTGTACTCCTCCGCTTTCATGGTCGGCTCCTCGAGCAGGTTCGGACGCTCCCATTCCCCGGCGACAAGGCAGCCCTCGCGCGCGATCGGACAGGCGACGTTTCCCAGCGCGTTCGCTTTCCGGTTCAGTTCGCCGAGCGACAGCTGCAGCACCTGAAGCTTCATTTCCGGCAGAGCCGCGCGCAACGCCCGTTTCGCCGCCGCCATGTCCCCTGCGCCGTCGACGACGAACGCGAGATCCCAATCGCTGTCCTGGCGGCAGTCCCCTCTGGCGCGCGATCCGTACAGCACGATGGCCCGCAGCCCGGGGGTGCGCCGCACGAGTCGCCGCGCGGCGCGGCGAAGGCGTTTCTCGTCGTCGGGAATCAGGGCCGCGCGAACTTCAGAATCCGCCATGGCCTCTTCCGGCGAACGTCGCGGATCCCGGGACTTTCCGCTTCCGAACGCGCGGCGCCGCGGCCGTCGCCTGCCCGGAAAGCCGGAAGCGGCAGGCTTCGCGGCGGACGCTTTCGAAAACCCGTTCCGCCGACCGAACGAAAGCGCGCCCGGCGGCCGCGCGACAGGCGGCCCGCGCAGGACGCAGGCCCCGGGCTTCGACCTGCCGCCCGGCGTTCCGCATCAGATGACGCCCCGCTCCTTCAATTCCGCCCTCCGGTCCGCAGGCAGCCCCGCCAGCTCGCCCCAGACGTAATCGTTGTGCTCGCCGAGCGACGGGCCGGCGTGCCGGACCGCGCCCGGCGTCCGCGACAGCCGCGGCGCGACGTTCTGCATCGCCACCTCGCCGTATTCCGGATGCCGGACCCGGACGATGCTGTCGCGCGCCTTGAACTGCGGATCCTCCAGCATCTCTGGGGCGCGGTAGATCTTGCCGTTGGGAATCCCGTACTCGTCCAGGCGCGCTTCGAGATCGCGCGCCGCGAAGCCTGCCGTCCACTCGGAAATCAGTTCGTCCAGCTCCGCCTGGTTGAGGCCGCGCGCCGTATGCGTGGCGTAACGTTCGTCCGTCGCCAGTTCGGGACGCCCCATCGCCTCGGCCATGCGCGCCCAGACGGAGTCCTGGTTCGCGCCGATCACCAGCCAGATGCCGTCGGACGTGGGATACACGTTGGAGGGCGCGATCCTGGGCAGGAACGAACCGGTGCGTTCGCGGACGTATCCGCCGGCGTCGTAATCGATGACCAGGCTCTCCATCATGTTGAGGACGGACTCGTAGATGGACGCGTCGATCACCTGTCCGCGGCCGGTGAGCCGGACCTGATGAAGCGCCATCGCTGCGCCGAGGCAGGCATGGACCGCCGCGAGCGAGTCGCCGATGGATATGCCGGCCCTGCTCGGCGGCAGCGACGGATCGCCGGTGGTGTACCGCAACCCGCCCATCGCCTCGCCGATGGCGCCGTAGCCGGCGCGGCCGGCATAGGGACCCGTCTGTCCGAAGCCGGAGACCCGGATCATGATCAGCCGCGGATTGATCGCGGAAAGCTCCTCGTAGCCGAGGCCCCATCGCTCCATGGTTCCGGGACGAAAGTTTTCGAGGAGAATGTCGGCGTTCTCGACCAGCTTTCGAACCAGAGCCTGGCCGTCCGCCTCGCGCGCGTTGAGAGTCGCCGACAGCTTGTTTCGCGCGAGCACCGGCCAGAAAAGCGCCTTGCCGTGCGGCTTCTCCCTGCCCCATTCGCGCATGGGATCGCCGACCCCGGGCTGTTCGAGCTTGATGACCTCCGCGCCGTGATCCGCGAGCAACTGCCCGCAGAACGGCCCCGCGATCATGGTTCCCATTTCGATCGCCCGAATGTCGGAAAGCGGTCCCGCGCGGGTCGCCGTGCCCATCCGCCCCTCCTCCCTTTCTCGGAACCCATTTTCGGGAGCGCGGGGAACGGGTCAAGTCCGCCGCCTTCGTTTCCCTTGCCGCGTGAACCGCCCTATGATCGCGGGCGAAACAACGCCGGGAGGCAGGATCGTGAACGCTCTCCGCGGGGCCGTCGAAATCGTCGACGTCGGCCCCCGCGACGGCCTGCAGAACGAGTCCGTCACGCTCGGCGTCGACGTCAGGATCGCGTTCATCCGCAAGCTGGTCGACGCCGGAATCCGCCGCCTCGAAGCGGCAAGCTTCGTCAACCCGAAGCGCGTTCCGCAGATGGCGAACGCGGAAGACGTGCTGGCGGGCCTCGGCGGCGAAGCGACCTACATCGGCCTGGCGCTCAACCGGCGCGGGTTGGACCGGGCTATCGCGGCGGGCTGCCGGGAAGTGACCTACGCTCTCGTCGCCTCCGATGCGTTCAGCCAGAGAAACCAGGGCACGACCATCGAACAGGGCGTCGAGGTCTGGAAGGACATTTCGAGGACCGCCAGGTCGGCGAACGTGCGCTGTTCGCTCACGATCTCCACCGCTTTCGGCTGCCCGTTCCAGGGCGAGGTGCCGCCCGAACGCGTGGTCGGCCTCGCGGAACGCTGCGCGGAGGAGGACCCTTTCGAGATCGGGCTGGCGGACACCATCGGTTGCGCGGTGCCCAGCCAGGTCGCGGATCTGTTCGGCGCGATCATGGAAAAGGTGCCGACGGCGCGCTTTCGCGCGCATTTCCACAACACCCGCAACACCGGACTGGCCAACTGCTGCGCGGCGATCGAGGCCGGCGTGCGGTCGCTCGACGCTTCGGCGGGCGGCATCGGCGGGTGCCCGTTCGCTCCGCGGGCGACCGGCAACGTGCCCTCCGAGGATCTCGTCTACATGCTGCACCGGATGGGATACGAAACCGGCATCGATCTTGACCGGCTCATCGCGGCCGGCGAATGGATCGGCGAACGGCTGGGCCATCCGGTTCCGGCGATGGTCGGCAAGGCCGGGGTTTTCCCTCCCGCGGAACTCCGGGCGTAACGGCCTATTTTGCCGCGCCGCGGCGGGCGGCTAAAATTCCGGAGCCCGCAAGCGAGAAAAGCCGCGGCCCTCGTTTCCGTCAATCCCCGCGTTCGCCGTCCGGATTGGAGAACGGCGCCCAGGTCTCCGCATCCGCGACTTGGCGCCAGTGCCCGAGCGCCCAGCGCACGGACGGGAACGCAAGATCGTCCCATGGAATGTCGTCCCAGCGGAACAGGCCGACCTCCAGCGTTTCGGAGCCGCATGCGACGCTCTCCGACAGCAGCCCTGCCCGGTATATCAGCTGAATCTGACTGATTCTCGGAATGGCGTAGACCGCAAGCAGTCCTTCGATATCGATGCTCGCGCAGGCCTCTTCCTCGGCTTCCCGCGCGGCGCCTTCCTCGGCCGTCTCGCGAAGTTCGAGATAACCTGCCGGAAGGGTCCAGAAGCCGCGGCGCGGATCGATCGCCCGGCGGCAAAGCAGGATTCTCCCGTCGAGGCTGCAAACCGATCCCACGACGATCTTCGGATTCTCGTAGCTGACGAAACCGCAATCCGGACAGACGAGGCGCTCCCGGTTGTCTCCGTCAGGGACGGTCCGAACCGACGGCCCCGATGCGTCGCCCATGGCGAGAGCTCCCGTCGTCGGCGCGCGCGTCCGGAAGGGCGGCCTCGCCGCCTACGCCGGAATGAAATTCCCGTGCAGCCCGAACGGAAGCGGATAGGGGAGCGGAACGCGCGCGACCGGCCCGTTCGAAAGCGCGTGAAAGTCGAAGACGTTGAGCACCGTCCTGCGCCGCACGAAATCGAGCGTCGTGCCGAGAATCCACGCCTCGCCGTCGCGCGAACCGGGAACGACCACATGCTCCTCCGCTGTCTCGGCCTCGTCGTAGGCGAACGCGTCCATCTTCCCGGTCTCGAAGTCGACGCGCAGAATCCTGCCGAACAACGTGCCGAATTCGCCGCCCCTGGACGCCGCGAGAAGCGCATGCCGGTGCCGCGCCGTGCCGTCTCGCGGATCGATGCGGGGAAACTCGGCCGATTCCACGCCGTCGAGGCGCTCCATGCGGGCCGCGCCGGCCGGAACGTCGACGACGCAGCGGGCGTAGTCCAGAAGCCCGAAGTGGGTGAACTCGCCCGTCATGATGTCGCGCATGGTTTCAGCGACGATGGAGGAATCGCGGTAACGCGGAAAATCGAAATGGATCTGGCGATCCGCGGATTCCCATGCGTTGGAAATATGAAACAGCCAGCAAGTCGGCAGTTCGACGGTCCGGACCGGCTCCAGCGTGTTCTTGTCGAGAACCAGCAGGCGCAGCGGCTCCTCGCCTTCCCACACGAAGCGGTCGAGAAAGCTGCCGCCGCGGGTCCGGTCGAAGCGCAGCGGCGGCAACGGCACGAGGAGGCTTCTGTCCGTCACGGCGAAGTCGTGAATCATGGGCATGCGCTTCATCGGAAACGCCTTGACCCGGCGAAGCCGGCCTGACGGCGCGATGTCGAAGACGAGCAAAGCGTCCGAAACCGGAGCGTAGCCGATGTTCCAAAGCGTCCCGTCGCGGTCGAGGCGCGGATGCGCGCCGAACGGCACCCCCTTGGTCTCGGGAGACCAGGTCTTGACGCCCAGCGTCGACAGCGATCCCTCCTCGACGCGGTAGGCGGATCCTCCTTCCCACAACGCGAGGAGCTCGCCAGCGTGCTTCACGATATTGATGTTGGCGACGTTTATGTCGTCGGCGGCGGCGGGAGGCGGCCTGTGCGGCAGTTTCGTGCCGAACGCCTGCTGGAGCGCCTCGCCGGCGGCGCGCTCCGAAGCGTATTTGGCGGTGGAGATCATGCGTCCGCGATGGGAGACCTTCCCGTCGCCGATGCGGAACGCCTGCACCATTCCGTCTCCGTCGAACCAGTGCCGGTACCTGAGCGCGCCGACCTCGTGCTGCGCCGGACCGTTTCGGTAGAACACGCCCTGCAGATCGCCGGGAAGCCTGCCCTCGACGGGGAGGTCGTCCGCCGCCAGAAGCTCTTCGGAAGTGCCGAGCCAGCCCAGCAGCCATGGTTTTTCCGCCAGCGCCGCGCGAAACGCCTGCCGGGCGTCGGACGCCGCAGCGCGACCGAACAAGTGCGGCCAGACCGCGCCGAGAGCCAGCGCGCCTTTCAGAACTTTCCGCCGTCCCAAGCTTCGCATCGATCCGCCTTTCAGCCGCAGCAAGAAGACTTCCCCGCCCGGACGCGCCGGGGGCCGCCCGACGCGCTGAGAACCCCGCAGCGCAACCTTGCAGAATCTTCCCGGCGACGCAAACCGCCGCGGGCGGGAGCGCCGGCCGTCCGCCGCGGCGGCCCGCCGAACGGGAAGAAATCGCAAACCGTTTCCGCCGGAGAGGTCCCGCCGCCGGCCCATGCCCCGGCGCGATGAGTTCGCTCCCGGGCCGGAACTTGCGCCAGGAAGACGCGGCGCAAACTCGGCCCCGCTTTTCCGGGTACGGGCAATCCCGTCCGCCTCTCGCGGAAGTCTCGTCCGTATTTCTCGAAGGGCGCCGTTTCAGTCAAGGCGGGCGCCGTCGCGAAGGCCGCGGCGCGGCTTACCCGGAAACGCGAGCCCGGAGGCTTCGCGCGGCTCCCGGATGCTCGGCCTCGAATTCTGCGATCACGTGGCCCAACAAACTGGGTATCCCGGGAGTCCATTGCGCAGGCCCCGCCCTCCAGACGACTCCAAGGTGCCGAAGCCGACGTTCGACTTCAAGAACCTCGGCGGATTTCGCCGAACCGGTCGCGACCTCCAACCCTTCTCTCACCGAGTTAAAAATCCCCTGTCGGCTTGTCGAGGCCGTTGCACCGCAGCGCCACGGAATAAGCGCAATGTTGCAAGCCGCACCTGCGTAGTTCCGCATAGCGGCGCCGGTAATAATCACTCCTGATTCTTTCGAAAGCCGGCTGGGCCGTCCTTACGACGGCATCGTCGACCCGCGCTTCCCCCGATTCCCCGACAACGCGCCAGAGCGCGGCGCCCCAAGCCTGGGTAAAATAAGGATAGCCGTCGCAGCTCACGCGAGCGACTGCGGAACCGCCTTCCACGTCCACTCCGGCGTCCCGCAGCGGCCTGAAAACGGCCTCGTCCGCAGCTGCGGGATCCAGCAGATTCAGGGGCATATCACCTTCGCCGAGCCGGGACCAGAAGCCGGCATTCATTTCGTCGCAGCGGTCTTCCATATCCGGCGTCCCCGCGAGAACCAGCAGTACCGGCGCCTTCCGGCTGCGGGCGTTCCGTTCGGCATTGAACAAAGCGCGACCGACCGCCGGCTCAAGCGTGTGCGCTTCGTCGACCAGGATGACCAAAGGCCTCTCCTGCGCGCGCCGCGCGAACGACTCCGCAAGACCGAACGCAGGCTCCGCGCTGGTGCTCTTGCTTTCTGCACTTGCTTCGAAACCGCTTCGGATGTCGGTGCGCCTGCCCCGTCGCTTTTCCGCCTCTTTCCATTCGACGCGGACGAAAAGCTCGTTCAGACGATCAGGTTCAGGATGTTGGTCCGGCTGGACATCGACAACGTCCAGATCCGCGGAGATCGCTTTCTTGCGAATGTCCGCGAGCAGCACGGTTTTTCCGTTGCCTCTTGGTCCCCATATGGCCACGGCGGACGCCGGCGCTTCCTTCCGAACGAGACAATCCAGGAAATCGCCGAGACGCGCGCGTTCGTAGTCGCGCCCTGCCAGAACCGGGGGTATGGCACCGTAACCCGGCTTGAAGGGCGAAGGACCGAGTCTCGAAACTTTCTTCATGTCCGCCAGCCATCCGTTTATCCATAAGAACGTAATCTCAAGCCAAAACCATAACGAGCCCGCCGGACAGCGTCTGGATTCATCGACCGATTCACGCTAACCTCACAATGGAGATCGCCACCCCGCCTGAGGCGCCCTTCGGGACCGATGGGGGGACGCGGCATGGTTGCGGCGGATTCGCAGTTCCTTGCTGTGCAACTATCCTTGAGTTGCGGGCTGCAGATGACCGCTCCGCGAGTCGAAATTTTTTCGCGGCGGCGCTCGCCGTTCGAGAGTTCGGAAGCGTGACGCCGAGGGCTGCGCCGCCCTGTCTTCGCGCCGCGACGACAGAACGCGGAACGGTTATGTCGGCGCGCGGCACGAGACCGGGAGAACCGGACCCAAGGTTACACGGGTGAGCAAGCGCCGATCGTGAGAGTTCGAGGACAATATGGATCGCGTTTTCATCTATTGGGACAATTCGAACGTTTTCCGCGAAGCGCAACGTCTTGCCGAAGAGCGGGAAGAAGGGCCCGATGCGCGTTATCGGGTACGGATATGCTTCGACAACCTGCTGCGCCTCGCGCATGCTGACCGTCCCGTGGAAAAAGCGACGGCCGTTGGCTCCCCGGAATTGCGCCAGCTGTGGAACCGCCTGGAGAACGGAGGAGTGGAAGCCTGCCTGCGCGGCGCTCCCGGCGAACGGGAAGTGCCCGACAGGACGTTGCAGGTGCGGATGCTGGAGGACGCTCTGGACTACAACCGCGATCCCGGAATCGCGGTGTTGCTGACCGGCGACGGCGACGGATATCTGGAGGACGTCCACCGAACCCTCGAACGAATGCACGCTCGAGGCTGGCGGGTCGAGATTCTGTCATGGACCCATTCCGCCAACCCGCGGATGCGGGCATGGGCGGAGGAAAACGGCCTATTCGTGGCGCTCGACGATTTTTACGAGGCGATCACGTTCCTCGAACCCTCGCGACCTGGCATGGCGCTCGCGCTTCCTCGCTACCAAACGGAACTGGATCTTTCCCGAAGGCCTCTTTCGCCGCCCGTCGCCCCGCATTGATGACGCCGATACCGAAGTTGCGGAATCCGTAGCCTTTGCCGGACTGTCGGCGCAGACGCGCCTCAAGCAATGATTATTCGCCACGCGACCCCGCGACAGGGAAAGCCGATTGCGTAGGCGAGCGGGCGCGACCGTCGATGCCAGCGGTCCCGTAGCCGCCTACGTCGTGTAGCGTTCGGTCCCTGTCATGTGCCGCACCCTGCCGTTTCCAGACCGACGGTTGCATCGGTTGCCGCCCGGAGGAACGCGTCGGGCCTGGTTCGACGCTGGAGGCGAACCGGTGACCTGGCTGGCGGGCGCGGCCGTCACTGACGACGGTCCCCGGACGCTCCGCCGGGCCGCAACTCCCGTACAGGCGAAAGCTGGTCCGCGCGGAACGGAACGCTGTATGCTCCCCGCGACCCGAGTTAGTCGAGTTCCGCCGGGAGAAGAGCGTGTTCGGCCAGAGAATCAAAAGGCTGGAGGACCCTGCGCTGCTGCGCGGACGCGGGCGCTACGTCGACGACATCCATCTGCCGGGCATGCTGCACGCCGCCTTCTTTCGCAGCCCCGTCGCCCATGCCCGCATCCTCCGCGTCGATCTGGCGAAGGCCGCCGCCCTGCCGGGGGTCGCGGCGGCCTACGCGATCGACGATCTCCGCCGCCGCCTGACCGATACCGTCATGCCGGTGGAGCAACCGTCGGCCGCGCTCAAATTGTCCGCCAGCCCGAGCGTGCTCGCCGACGGCGAGGTCCGGTACGTCGGAGAGCCGGTGGCCTGCGTCGTCGCCGACTCGCCGCATGCCGCCGAAGACGCGGCGGGCGCCGTCGACATGGCTTACGATCCGTTGCCGGTCTCGTCGGATTGCCGCGCCGCGGCCGAAAGCGGAGCCCCTCTCGCGCACGGCGCCTTCGATCATAACGTCGTCGCCGAATTCACCCTTTCCTACGGCGCGGTGGACGACGCGTTCGCCGGAGCCGCCCACGCGTTCCGCGAAAGCCTTCGCCAGCGCAAAGGCCTCGGCCACGCGATCGAGTGCCGGGGCGTCGTCGCCCGCCCGGATTCCGCGGACGGCGCGCTGACCGTCTGGTCGGGAACCCAGATGGCGCATCGCGCGCGGAACATCCTGGCGCAGATGCTCGGCCTGCCGGAAGACCGGGTGCGGGTGATCGCGCCCGTCGTCGGCGGCGGGTTCGGCCCCAAATTCGTCTTCTACCAAGAAGAGGTCGTCGTGCCTCTGGCGGCCAGGCTGCTCGACCGTCCCGTCAAGTGGATCGAGGACAGGCGGGAGCATTTCACCGCGGCGACCATGGAGCGGGACCAGGCGTGGGACCTCGAGGTCGCGGTCGACGGAGACGGCAGGCTCCGCGGCGCGCGCGGAAGCATGATCCACGACCACGGCGCCTGCACGCCCTACGGGATAAACCTGCCCTACAATTCGGCGACGAACTTTCTCGGCCCCTACGAACTTCCGGCCCTGTCCCTCGACGTGCGCCTGACGCTGACCAACATGACGCCCGTCACGCCGGTGCGGGGCGCAGGGCGCCCGCAGGGCACGTTCGCGATGGAACGGCTGATGGACCGCATCGCCCGCGAGCTCGGCATCGACCGCGCGGAAGTCCGCCGCCGCAATCTCGTCCCCGCCCGGCGCATGCCCTACGAAACGCCCGTGAAGACGCGCGACGGCTCGACCATGACCTACGATTCCGGCGACTACCCGGCCGCCCTCGAGACCGCGCTGCTGCGCTCCCGATACGCGGAGTTCGGCGCCCGGCGCCGCGCCGCCCGCGCGGAGGGACGGTATCTCGGAATCGGCGTCGCCAACTACGTGGAAGGCACAGGTCGCGGGCCGTTCGAATCCGCCGTCGTGCGGATCCTGCCCTCGGGCAGGGTGACGGTCTGCACCGGCGCGACCGACCAGGGCCAAGGCCTCCGGACGTCCCTCGCTCAGGTCTGCGCCGACCGGCTGGGGTTGCCGGCCGAGAGCGTCGACGTCGTCGCCGGCGACACCGCTCCCGTGTCCCTCGGCCTCGGGGCGTTCGCCAGCCGCCAGGCCGTCACGGCGGGATCGTCGGTGCATGTCGCCGCCACGGAACTCCGCCGCAAGGCCCTCAAGGTGGCGGCGCATCTGCTGGAGGCGGCCGAGGGCGATCTCGAACTGAGCGGCGGCCGCATCTCGGTGCGGGGAGTGCCGGACATGTCGGTCGGGCTCGACGACGTCGCCCGCGCCGTCCAGGGCATGCCCGGCTTCTCGCTGCCGGGCGGCGTCGATCCGGGAATGGAGGCGACCGCCCATTTCTCGCCGGATACGCTGACCTATTGCAACGGCGTCCACGTCGCCGAGGTCGAAGTCGATCCGGAGACCGGCCTGGTGAGCGTGACCGGCTACTTCGTCGTTCACGACAGCGGCAAGCTGATAAATCCCGCCATCGTCGAGGGACAGATCGCGGGCGGCGCGGCGCACGGCCTCGGTTGCGCCCTGTTCGAGCGCATGATCTACGACGACCAGGGCCAGCCGCAGACGACCAATTTCGCGGAGTACCTGCTGCCTGCGGCGCCCGACGTGCCGCGCTTCGACATCGCCCACATGGAAAGTCCGACTCCGCTCAACCCGCTCGGCGTCAAGGGCGCCGGCGAAGGCGGCATCATCCCCGTCGCGGCGGCCGTCGCATCCGCCGTCGAAGACGCGCTCGAACCGTTCGGGGTCGTCATTCGGGAACTGCCGATCGAACCGGCCCGACTCGTCGAGATGATCCGCAACGCCGCGTAGCGGCGCGGTCATTCCGCGCGAAGGTTTTCCTTCGGCGGAACGATGTCGGTGACGAGGTCGCGGACGAGCGCCTTGTTGGCCAGCGGCCCCACGGTCGCGCCCGCGGGGGGCAGGCGGGCGGTGCAGGCGTAACGGGTTTTTCCGTCCACGGACACCATGCACTCCTTGCAGGCGTTGGCGTTGATGCAGCTGTAACGGAAGGCGATGGAGGAATCGACGTGGGCGCGCAGCCATACGACTGCGTCGAGAACCGACATCCCCTCGCTGTAGGGCACGTCGTGGGTCTCGAACCGCGGGGTCTCGCCGGGCCCGCCGCGCTGGAGCGTGAGGGGGACCGTGGCCGTCACGCCGCCGCCCCGGCCGGCGCGCCGCGAACGACCGGCAGGTAGTCCGACACTAGCTTCCCGTCGCGTCCGAGCCGAAGGCGCTGGTTCAGTTCCAGCGCCGGATCGGTTTCGGGAAAATCCTCCCGCTGGTGAGCGCCGCGGCTTTCCGCCCGGTTGCGCGCCGCGAACGCCACCGCCTCCGCGGCGAGCAGGGCGGAGCGCAGGTCGTGCCAGTCGAGCAGCGCTTGATCGAACCCGCCGACGCGGGGCAGCGCGACCGTCTCGAGTTCGGCCCTCATGCCGCGGACGCCGGCCAGCGCTTCGTCGAGGCCGGCGGCGGTTCGCAGCACGCCGACCCTGTTCCACATCAGATCCTGCAGCCGGCTCCAAAGTCCGCCGAGCGCAGCGTCCCGAGCCGCGCTCCGGCGCTTCGGCGCCGGCAGCCGCGCTCTCGGAGGCGCCGGCCGCTTCCGCGCGTCGGCGGCCGCGAAACGGCCCGCGCGCTCGCCGAAGACGAAGGCCTCCGGCAGCGCGTTTCCGGAAAGCCGGTTGGCGCCGTTGGCGCCGCCGACCGCCTCGCCCGCCGCGAAGAGCCCCGGGACGCAGGTCTCCATCCGGCCGTCAACCCGTATCCCACCCATGTGGTAGTGCGCGATCGGCGAGACCTCGACAGCGGTCTCGGTCAGGTCGATGCCGTTCGCGGCCAGGCGGTCGATGACCGGTCCGAACGCCTCCCGCAACCGTTCTTCGGGAATATGCGCGAAGCTGAGATAAACCCCGCCTCCCGGCGTCGCGCGCCCGGCCTCGGCCTCTTTGGTGATTCCGTAGGCCACGATGTCGCGCGTGGAGACATACTTGCCTCCATCCTCGCCGCCGTAGTTGTGGACGAATTCCTCGCCCTCGGCGTTGAGAAGCCGTCCGCCGAGCTTGTAGCGAAACGGATCCCACATGATCGGATCCATGCCGACCAGCCGCGGCGCCAGATGCCCGATCGGAAAGAACTGGGGAAACTCCATGTCGATCAGGTCGGCCCCGGCCCGCAGGGCGAGGGCGTAGCCGTCTCCGTTCATGTTCGAGGACGCGCTGTTGCGCCTGTAGATCCGGGTCAGTCCGCCGGCCGCGATCACCACCGCCCCGGCGGCGATCGCCACGGGGGCTCCGTCGGCCATGTTGAAGCCGACGGCGCCCGCGGCGCGCCCGTCCTCGACCGCCACGTCGGCGATCGCGAGGCCGCTGACCCGCACGACGCGGTCGTCGCGCGCGACGCGTCCGCGGAGGCATTTGGCGACCGCCGGGCCGGTGTTGAGAAAGTCCACGTACACGCAGCGGGGAGCGCCGTGGCCCGGCGCCGTCACGCCGACGATGCGGCCGTCCCTGCGCGCCCACCCGACCTTCCATTCGTCCATCTCGCGGATGCGCGCGATCGCCTCCTCGCAGAGGATGGCGGCGAGCTCCCCGTTGCACAGCCCGCGCCCGGCCTCCAGCGTGTCGTCGAGATGCCGCGTCCAATGGTCCGGCTCAAGCTCTCCGAGGGCGGCGGCGGTCGTCATCTGCGCCATGATGGTCGCTCCGCCCCGCCCGATCATGCTCTTGTCGGCGAGGAGCACGCGGGCACCGTTCCGCGCCGCCGAGATCGCGGCGTACATGCCCGCGCCGCCCGCGCCTATCACAAGGACGTCGGTTTCGAGTCTTGCCGTTTCTTCCATGCTTCCATTGTCCCCGATCCGTAAACCCGTCGCAACGCTGCGGCGCCTCGTTCCTGAATTCCGGCGCTTGCGCGAGCGCGCGAGAGTCTTCCGGCGAGAGCCGCCGCGGCGGACGGGCGGCGGGCCGACAAAAATGGCGCAGCGCAAACGGCTCCGCTGGGAAAGGGGTCGACATGACCGTAACGATACGTTATATCATTGCAATAATTGCCAATCTCACGGAAGGACCACCGACGAAGCCGGGAACCTGGGCGGCCGGCGCTGCGGCAGCCCTCCATTCGCCTGCCATGGCGCAGGACTCCTTGGAGGAGCGCCTCGCGGAGCGACGCCATGATTCTTGACGTCACCGGCCGGCGCGGTACACTGACGTGGAATTCTTCACGGGGCCTCTTCACGGGGCCTCTTCACGGGGCCTCTTCACGGGGCCTCTTCACGGGGCCTCTTCACGGGGCCTCTTCACGGGGCCTCTTCACGGGGCCTCTTCACGGGGCCTCTTCACGGGGCCTCTTCACGGGGCCTCTTCACGGGGCCTCTTCACGGGGCCTCTTCACGGGGCCTCTTCACGGGGCCTCTTCACGGGGCCTCTTCACGGGGCCTCTTCACGGGGCCTCTTCACGGGGCCTCTTCACGGGGCCTCTTCACGGGGCCTCTTCACGGGGCCTCTTCACGGGGCCTCTTCACGGGGCCTCTTCACGGGGCCTCTTCACGGGGCCTCTTCACGGGGCCTCTTCACGGGGCCTCTTCACGGGGCCTCTTCACGGGGCCTCTTCACGGGGCCTCTTCACGGGGCCTCTTCACGGGGCCTCTTCACGGGGCCTCTTCACGGGGCCTCTTCACGGATCAAGAGGACCCGTTCGATGACGATGTACAAGCTATGTCTGGCGCTGGTCTGCGGCGCTGCGCTGGCGCTGGGCGCCTGCACCGAAACCAAGACGGTGCGCGTCCCCGACCCGGAGGCTCTCGCGGCCGAGCGGCAGAAGACGGCCGCGGCCGAGGCCGCGTTGAGCGCTCTCCGCGCCTCGCTGGCCGAGGCTCAGGCGGCGTTGGGGGCGCCCGAGCAGCGCGAGGCGGCCGGCGCCGTGGTGGAAGAAGCCCGGCAAAATCTGGAGGTTTTTCGCGAACGTCTGGCGGCGCAGCCCGACAGCGGCGCGAAGACGGCGGCATCGACGGCGCTGACGGCAGTCGATACCGCGCTGGAGACGGTCGCCGACGTGCTGACGGCGGCCGACGCGGCGCTTCCCTCCGGGGGGCCTGTGGCGCTGGCGAGCATGCACACGACGCTGGACCGGGCGCAGGCCGCGCTGGACGACGCGCAGACGAAGCTGACGGCGGCGTTGGATGCGAACCCCACTCCGGAGATCCGGACCCTGCTGCTGCAGGCCCAGGTCACGCTGTCCACGGCCCAGATTTCCCTGGTGCCGCCGCTCCGTCAGGAACTGGCGCAGGCCGAGAGCGCCGCCGCGAAGCACGAGCGCGACGCCGCGGAGCAACGGGCCAGGGCCGACGCGTACGACCCGCGCGTATCCCTGGCCGTTGCGCTCGAACCGCGAGAGCCGCGGTTCGTGCCCAGAGGCGAGGCGGACATCGCGCGCACGCCGCGCACCGACACCGGAGAGACAGGCTGGACGAAACTCGCCATCGCGACGGACGGCGTCGCCTGGGCTGCGGGCAAACGGGTCGGGGCCGCGAGCGGCGGCCTTGCCGCGACGGACGAACTGCCGCTGCGGGCGGTGACGCTGCGCGCGGCGGGGAGGCATCCCATCAAGATCCAGGGCGACGACGGCACGCCGACGTCCTATTCCAACACCGATGGCGTGGTGACGAGTTCGCTCCAGCTGTCCGCCGACGGCGCGACGCTGAAATTCGGCGGCGAAGGCTTGGTTTATTACGACATGCAGAGAACCTTCGACTACTTCAGGGACGCCGACGCCGATGCGCCCAACCACAACGATTGGTGGAGGTACGGCCCGGACGGGAAGCTGGGCGACGCGAGCGCGGCGCAGGGCGACGCGATAACCGCCTCCCACGCCAGAGACCTGGGCCTGGAGGCGGCGACCGGGACGCTGACGGCGGATCAGGCGACCGCGCTCCAGGGCTACTACGCGGACAACGCCGGCGCCTGCTGGAGAGACCCTCTCTCCGATTGCGGCGACTGGGCCCACGACGACCTCGCCGTCGCCTTTGGCCAGCCGTCGCAGTCGCCCCATGGCGAAGCAGCCTATTACTGGAAGGTGAAGGTTCCGCTGACCGAAGCCCAACGCGAACAGCTTCCGGACACGATTCAAGGTGACGACGCCGACGGCCGGCCGGAGGAGCTCGGAACCTACGAACTGTGGCTGTCGAACTACGGCGGCCTCGCCGGCGGCGACGCGCACCGCTACCTCGAATACGCGGCCTACGGCCTGTTCATGGTCTTCGACAACGTGAAGGCCACGCCGTCCTTCACCCGCCCGCAGGCATTCGCCTTCGGCTACGACGCCTTCAGGGATGCGGACGGCATGAGGACGACGGACGTCGCGACGTCGATCGCCGCCACGTTCAAGGGCCGCACCATGGCGCGCGCGCTGATCAACCACGGGGATGAGAACTTCATCACGCTGAGCGGAGCGACGCCGCTCAGGGGCGGCATCACGCTCAACGCATGCATCGGCGGCAGCGGCTGCACCGGCGACGGCATTCCCGCCGACTCGAACAAGATCAGCGGCATGATCTCCGGCCTTGAGGAACTCCGCCACGACGGGGTTTGGATTCCGTACCGCCCCGCCCCCAGAGACATCCCGATGGAGGAGGGCGACATCGCCGCCGACGGCAGCTTCGGGGGCTATCTCGGTTATCCGCGAACCGCTGGAGGCGACCTGAATTCATGGGACTTCGACGCCGGGTCGGATTCGACTTCCAAATACGGCGGCAATCTCTACGGTCCCAGGAACGGCTTGGAAGCCGCGGGCTGGTGGCACATGCAATCCGATCACCGGGGTCGCGCGCTCCGCAGTTCGCTCATAGGCAGTTTCGGCGCGAGGTGCACGGAGGGATGCGATTAGCGCAGAACGCGCACGGCGAGTTCGAACTGGACCCCGTTCCCCCCTCGCGGCAGGGCACGTCGCGGATCTCGAACCGCGGGGTCTGGCCGGGCCCGTCGCGCTGGAGGGTGAGGGGAACCGCGGCCGTCACGCCGCGAACGACCGGCAGGTAGTCCGACACCAGCTTCCCGTCGCGTCCGAAGGCGCTGGTTCAGTTCCCTCGGGAAAATCCTCCCGCAGGCGAGCGCCACGGCTTTCCGCCCGGTTGCGCACCGCGAACGCCGCCGCCTCCGCGGTGAGCGGGGCGGAACGCAGGTTGCGTGCGCAGTGGTCCTCGCCGAGGAGCTCGGTCCGGCAACCGGGCCGCCTGCCCTTCCTCCAGCGCGGTCTCCTTGGCGGCCTCCCGCAAGACGAACCCGCGTCGGCTGTCGACAAATCCCTGCACTCCAGGAACGGCACCGCCCGCCATGAGCACGTCGTGACGCCGGGCGGGAGCGGCAGCGCCCCGCCGAAACCATTGCGGCGGGGCCGTCATGCATCCATCAGCGGCCACTCGACACCGCAGGCGACCTTCCTGAACTGTCCGGGCGTAGCCGGACTTGAGCCCGATGGGCGCCCGGCGGCTGGAGGGTCCTACTTGCGAATCCCGAATGCGTCCGAAATGGTATTCGCTGCAAGTGCGGTCGTGGCCGTTCTCCCGAGAGGTACGCGACGATGTCGCGGCGGTCCTCGCCCTCCGGGCGGACCAAGCAACGGGCGGGCACCGCGATCCTCGTCTCCGAACTAGTGGGCGGCCGTAGACGAGGTTGCTGCCCGCCCCGATGATGTCCCTGTCCCACTTGGACAGGATGCGCAGCGCAAGGTCTCCGGACCGCCGCAGGCCCACCGTACCCATTCCTGCGCCGCTCCTTGGCAGTCTTGTCCTTGGGCGGCTCCGAGGACGCGCTGTCCGGCGATACTTGCCGATCGAAGGATCCGGCGACGCTGTCGGCGAGGTGGCCGGCGGCTGGTTCGAGGTCAGAAATTCCCGCTAAGGTGGCCGCCCTTTGCGAAAGGCGCGTCGAGATAGCGTCGTTACCGAGGGATCAGCCGCCGCGACGCACCTTCCCCGCTTCGGCTTGGTGCCGACTTAGCCTTGACCATCCTGTTTCCCCTGAAAAACTTGCTTTAGCACATTCGGTCACGGTGCCAGGTCAGGAGGTGTCGTAGGGAATTCCCTCTGCTTTCCGGTATCCAAACGCGATCATTCGGTAGAGTGTTTCCCAGTCCTTCAAGAAGTATTCGAGAAACAATCCCCGCGCCTTTTCCCAGAAGTAAATGGGCCGCTTGGCCTTCGTTTGTGCCTGTTGGAACAGTTTGCAACATCGCTGTTGAATCTGGTCAATCAGGAACGCCAGCATCATCAGGAACGCAAAGACCGTCGACAGATTCTTGTTACCGTGACCGAAGTTGTGCTCAAAGCAGTAGCCTTGGTTCTTCAGGGTGTTGAAAGTTTCGTTCTCGATCTTCCAGCGCGCCCGCCCGGTGCGCATCAACTCCATCAGGTTCCCTTCGTCAATTGGCAGATCCGTGACCCAGGAGAAACGTTGTTTCTTACCGTTTGGGAGCTTCTCCCAGTATTCGAGAAAGTTCACTTTGAGGTCGAAGTGCGTATCGTTCAGAGGCACTCCGTTGAGATACCGGAATTCGTGCCGTATGTTGTCACCGTCCGTGAACTCCCGGCGCTCCACGGACGGCGCGTTGTTGACCCACTCGAACAGGAATTTGTGGTCGCCGGGCTTCGCCCCCAGTATGAAACGCATGTCTAACTCCTTGAGAAGATTGACATGTGGTCCGTTCGAGGCCAGCCCATCTTCCAACACAACTAGCTTCAGGTGCGGGTGTTCACGACGCACATCTTCCAGAAGCCGTTTCGCTGCGTTGCGTTCGCAATCGTTCTTTTTTGCGCCGTCTTCCTTCAGGATCGGTTCCGGTGCAAACGGAAAAACCTCCTTTTGTTCCGGATGCACCAGAACGGCCCCCAACATCTGGTGGTAGTAGGTAATCGTACCGTCGCGGTGGTGTTTCTCGCAGCAATTTTTACAGTGCACCTTGTTCGACGAGAAGTATCCCGTTCCATCGATCGAAAGAGCGTAATGCCCGTTCAGACAAGTGTATTGTTCCAACCCCTTGCCTCGTTGCAAAACCTGGAACATCTTCGTGAAACAACGCCGCAATTGCCGCGGACAGACTTCGTCAAGCCGTTCGCGCATCGCAGTGTCCGACGGCACGCGCTTGACGCCGTATAAGGTCGCGAGGTTGTGCCGAACCGCTTCGTCGGCGTGCGCGGCTTCGTCGAATTGCAGAAGCGACGCATACTTCATACCGAACACCGCTAGACCCGACATCAGACAGTCCGTCTGGTTCAGCCCCCGGCTCGCGATCGGATCTTCAATACGGTCGAAACAAGCTCGCACTTCCTTCAGCAATCCCGGAGCGCTGAGCGTCTTGCGCATGCCTGGCATTCTGGCCATTTTGGTACAATCCCGCCTCGCCTTCGGACCACTTTCCAGAGAAAAATGCTCCGCTCGAAGGCAAATAGCCCCGAATCACCTCGAAAAGTCCACGAAAGACTTTTTTCCGGCCCCATATTTTTCAAGGGTTTCGAGCCTTAGCGGGAATTGCTGGTTCGAGGTCGTGCCCCGAGCGGAACAAGTGGTCGAATCACTTCCGCAGGACGTTGTTGACGTCTTTGACCTCGACAAGCTATCTTCTTGCGAAGCGTCGTCGGGGGTGCGGATCAAGTGCGGCTTCGGTCGCGTCCGATTTGGCGATCTCGCGCGGCCGTTCCGTGGTTCGCGTACCTGACCGAGACGGTTCCTGGTCCTCTGCCGACGGCGCTTGTCTTTCTCTCCGATAGAGCGGGTAGCCGCGGCAGCGCGCGCTGATTTCGCGCGCAGGACGTCCATGACAGCCGTCCGCGCTTCGGGCGCGACGGCGTCGGTGCGGTGGAACGCCGTTATGAAGACCGGCTGGTAGAAAATCCGTCCGCGCCGCTCCTCCGCCTGCAGCCAGACCTCGGCCGGCCGGCGAGGGCACCTCGAAGTTCGCCAATTCCTCCAGCATGACGTTATCGAGGCCCTCGGGCGTCGCCGCCTCGCTGAAGATCGCATCGTCCGCCTCGTCCTCGCGGACAATGTTCCGCGCCGCCCGCGCCGATGACAAGGACATCGGCTTCGAGTCTTGCCGTCTCTTCCATGCTTCCATTGCCTCGGATTCGGCGACCTGCCGCAGTCCGGGGCGGGGGATCGAACGGATATCCCGAGGAAGAAAGGGATTTCTCGCGCCGGCGAGGGCGTCCGCCTCTCCCAGCGCCTTGACTCGCCGGCCGATCCGCCCCGATAATGCGCTTGCGCTGCCGACAGCCTGTGTCGTATTTGGAAGTTGATTTGGGGGCTTGTTCGCCGACATGAACGAACCAATCTCTCTGGAACGACATGGCCTGATGTTGGGATAGCGGTCCTCGCGTTTGCAAGGGAGGACACATCTTGTTGGTTTTCTGCGTCATGGTATTTGCGATCTTTTTGATTTTTCCACAAATTACGAGAGGGCTTCGCGAAATTTATTCAACGTTCTCAAGGCGGACAGATGCCGAAACGCTCTTCTCGTGGAGGTGAGAAAGATGACTGATCCTGCGCTGATCAAGATCGCTTACGCATTCGCGGCCGTGATCGTATACGGGTTGATCCGTTGGCGCCTGATGCGAGCGACTCACGAATTTCGAGTTCAGGCTGGCTGCGAGGCTGATCGCTGGGCGGAAAATCCCAAAGTCGAGCCGCGGATACGCGCTTCTCTGAGCCGCCTTGCCGATATGGCGTATCGGCCGCTCACCCCATGGACTCTCTTGACGGGATTTGTCGTCGCAGCGTTTTTTCCTCGCAGGAAACTCGGCGATCTCGGAATCTCCGACGACGAAGAGGTTGCCAAAAAAGTCGCCGGACTAAAATTGATGCTTTTTTTCGCTCTGATCGCGACCAGTCCTCTGGCCTGCCTTCTTGCCGCCGTCATCCTGGCGATCAGCCTGCTTGCGCGCGGTTCCGTAAGCGTGATCGGGGATTGCCTGTCCACGGCGGGCGACGGATTTTTGCCGGGCGACGGAGTTATGCCCGAGCGCGCCTGAAGGAAAACCTGCGCCGGGCGTCGCGCCCCGGCAGTTGCGGTAATGGTTCCGCCGCCGACTTCTGCCGTCGGAACTCCGTTTCGCGGCGTCGCCCCGAGCTTGCCGCGGTCTGGCGCAGCGGGGGACTTCGCGGATAAAATGCCGCGCAGGCGGGAGGCGGCGCGATGTCCGACAATATCGAACAGGCCCTGATCGACGCGGCATGGCCGTACTGGGAATGCGAAGGCGAAATCGCGAAGCGCTTCTTCGCAAAGGCGGACGAAGCGGATCATGTCTTCTACCTGCGCGCCAGAAATTCCCGCTAAGGTGGCCGCCCTTTGCGAAAGGCGCGTCGAGATAGCGTCGTTACCGAGGGACCAGCCGCCGCGACGCACCTTCCCCGCTTCGGCTTGGTGCCGACTTAGCCTTGACCATCCTGTTTCCCCTGAAAAACTTGCTTTAGCACATTCGGTCACGGTGCCAGGTCAGGAGGTGTCGTAGGGAATTCCCTCTGCTTTCCGGTATCCAAACGCGATCATTCGGTAGAGTGTTTCCCAGTCCTTCAAGAAGTATTCGAGAAACAATCCCCGCGCCTTTTCCCAGAAGTAAATGGGCCGCTTGGCCTTCGTTTGCGCCTGTTGGAACAGTTTGCAACATCGCTGTTGAATCTGGTCAATCAGGAACGCCAGCATCATCAGGAACGCAAAGACCGTCGACAGATTCTTGTTACCGTGACCGAAGTTGTGCTCAAAGCAGTAGCCTTGGTTCTTCAGGGTGTTGAAAGTTTCGTTCTCGATCTTCCAGCGCGCCCGCCCGGTGCGCATCAACTCCATCAGGTTCCCTTCGTCAATTGGCAGATCCGTGACCCAGGAGAAACGTTGTTTCTTGCCGTTTGGGAGCTTCTCCCAGTATTCGAGAAAGTTCACTTTGAGGTCGAAGTGCGTATCGTTCAGAGGCACTCCGTTAAGATACCGGAATTCGTGCCGTATGTTGTCACCGTCCGTGAACTCCCGGCGCTCCACGGACGGCGCGTTGTTGACCCACTCGAACAGGAACTTGTGGTCGCCGGGCTTCGCCCCCAGTATGAAACGCATGTCTAACTCCTTGAGAAGATTGGCATGCGGTCCGTTCGAGGCCAGCCCATCTTCCAACACAACCAGCTTCAGGTGCGGGTGTTCGCGACGCACATCTTTCAGAAGCCGTTTCGCTGCGTTGCGTTCGCAATCGTTCTTTTTTGCGCCGTCTTCCTTCAGGATCGGTTCCGGTGCAAACGGAAAAACCTCCTTTTGTTCCGGATGCACCAGAACGGCTCCCAACATCTGGTGGTAGTAGGTAATCGTACCGTCGCGGTGGTGTTTCTCGCAGCAATTTTTACAGTGCACCTTGTCCGACGAGAAGTATCCCGTTCCATCGATCGAAAGAGCGTAATGCCCGTTCAGACAAGTGTATTCTTCCAATCCCTTGCCTCGTTGCAAAACCTGGAACATCTTCGTGAAACAACGCCGCAATTGCCGCGGACAGACTTCGTCAAGCCGTTCGCGCATCGCAGTGTCCGACGGCACGCGCTTGACGCCGTATAAGGTCGCGAGGTTGTGCCGAACCACTTCGTCGGCGTGCGCGGCCTCGTCGAATTGCAGAAGCGACGCATACTTCATACCGAACACCGCTAGACCCGACATCAGACAGTCCGTCTGGTTCAGCCCCCTGCTCGCGATCGGATCTTCGATACGGTCGAAACAAGCTCGCACTTCCTTCAGCAATCCCGGAGCGCTGAGCGTCTTGCGCATGCCTGGCATTCTGGCCATTTTGGTTACAATCCCGCCTCGCCTTCGGACCACTTTCCAGAGAAAAATGCTCCGCTCGAAGGCAAATAGCCCCGAATCACCTCGAAAAGTCCACGAAAGACTTTTTTCCGGCCCCATATTTTTCAAGGGTTTCGAGCCTTAGCGGGAATTGCTGCCTGCGCGCCCAGCTCTGGAAGGAACTCAACCCCGTCGACGGATTCTTCAACGGGCTTCATCGGGAACTCATGGACCTCGCGAACCGGTTCCCCGAGATCGACAGGGAAATCGACCGCCACGACTACCATTTCCAGTTGATGCAACTCGCGCAGGAATTCAATCACTACGTGCTGCTCGCGGATATCTTCGAACATCTGACGGGACGCGGCATTCAGCCGGAAGACACGGTCCAGCTCCCCGAGGAGAAGAAGCTCGGCGACCTGCGCCGCGGCTACGTCGAAAGCGGCGACGCGTTGATGCGGGCGGCGGTGGGATTCACCGAAGGCGGCGGCGCGAGGCTGTTCCGCGAAGGCGCGAAGCTGGAAGGCTCCGTCGTCAACCGAATGACCGCGAAGGCCATGCAGGTCATTTACGACGACGAGAAGGATCACTACGCGGAGCAGGCGCGGGTATGCGTGAAGCTGATCGGACCCGGCGAAGACCTGAATCGCATGAGGTCGGCGATCCGCGCCATAAGCTTGCAACGGGTCCGCATGCGCGCCGAGATGTTCCGGGAAGCCATGGCCCCGGACGAAATCGAGGCGTTCGTCGCGGCCAACGGCGGACCGGCCGGCGGCTGAGGCTCGCGCCGCGCGGAGGACGCGGCGCGCCGCCGCCAGCGCTCAGCCCAGCGCGGCGACTCCCGGCAGCCGCCTTCCCTCGAGCCATTCGAGAAACGCGCCGCCCGCGGACGAAACGTAGGAAAAGGCGCCGGTAACGCCGGCCGCCTCGAGAGCGGCGACCGTATCGCCTCCCCCCGCGACCGTTTTCAGCGCGCCGCGCCTCGTCAGCTCGGCCGCGGCGCGCGCCACCGTCGCCGTGCCGGCGTCGAAAGGGGACGTCTCGAAGGCGCCGAGCGGCCCGTTCCAGACCAGGGTCTTCAGGTCGCCCAGCTTCGCGGCCAGCGCGGCGGCGCTGCCCGGCCCGATGTCGAGGATCATCGCTCCGGCGGGAACGCCGGCCGCCGGAACCGTTTCGCTCCGCGCGCCTTCGGCGAGTTCGTCCGCGACCACGACGTCCGACGGCAACGCCACCTCGCATCCCGACTCGTCGGCGCGGGCGAGGACGTCCCGCGCCGTGGCCGCCATGTCCGGCTCGCAGAACGAATTCCCCACGTCGGCGCCGAGCGCGTGCAGAAACGTGTTGGCCATGGCGCCGCCGATCGCCAGCAGATCCGCCTTGCCGACGAGGTTGCCCAGCAGATCGAGCTTGGTGGACACCTTGGCCCCGCCGACGACGGCGCCGACCGGCCGTTCCGGAGCGTCGAGGACCGCCGCGAGCGCCTCCAGTTCGGCCTGCATCAACCGCCCGGCGAACGCCGGCAGCAGGCGCGCGACCCCTTCGGTGGAGGCGTGCGCGCGGTGGGCCGCCGAAAAAGCGTCGTTGACGTATAGATCCGCGAGCGCCGCGAGCCGTCCGGCGAATTCCGGGTCGTTGCGCTCCTCGCCGGAATGGAAGCGCAGATTCTCGAGCAGCACCACGTCGCCGGGCGACGCCGCCGCGATCGTCCGCGCCGCTTCCCGGCCGACGCAGTCGCCCGCGAACGAGACGGGCATGCCGTCCAGCGCCGACGACAGGGGCCCGGCCAGCGGCTCCAGCGACGACGCGGGATCGATCCTGCCGCCCGGCCTTCCGAAATGGGACGCGACGACCACGACCGCGCCGGCCGCCGCCAGCTCCCGGATGGTCGGCGCAAGACGCTCGATCCGCGTGGCGTCCGTCACGGCGCCGTCCTTCGTCGGCACGTTCAGGTCGGCGCGCAGAAGAACCCGCTTGCCGGCGGCGTCCGCGTCGTCGAGGGTCCGGGGCACCGCGTCCTATCCCAGCCGCCCCATGGCTGCCGCGGTGTCGAGCATGCGGTTGGAAAAACCCCATTCGTTGTCGTACCAGCTCAGGACGCGGACAAGCTTGCCTTCGATCACCTGGGTCTGGGTGGCGTCGAAGATCGACGACGCCGGATTGTGGTTGAAATCGATCGACACCAGCGGCAGGTCGTTGACGTCGAGAATGCCCTTGAGCCGCCTCGTCGAGGCCGCCTTGGCCGCCGCCGCGTTCACCTCTTCGACCGTGGTTTTCCGTTTGGGGGCGAACTTGAAGTCGATCATCGAGACGTTCGCCGTCGGCACGCGGACGGCCGTGCCGTCGAGCTTTCCGGCCAGTTCCGGCAGCGCCAGCCCGACCGCCTTGGCCGCGCCGGTCGAGGTCGGGATCATGGACTGCGCCGCGGCGCGGGCGCGTCGCGGATCGCCGTGAAGCGTATCGAGGATTCGCTGGTCGCCCGTATAAGCGTGCACGGTCGTCATGTAGCCTTGCGCGATTCCGAACGCCTTGTGCATGACGGCCGCCACCGGCGCCAGGCAGTTGGTGGTGCAAGACGCGTTGGAGACCACCGTGTGGCGCTTGCGCAGCTTGTCGTGGTTGACGCCGTAGACGACGGTCAGGTCCTCGCCGCTGGCCGGCGCCGAGATCAGGACTCGCGCCGCGCCGGCCGCGAGATGCTTTTCCGCCTGTTCGCGCTTGGTGAAGAGGCCCGTGCACTCGAGCACGACGTCGACGCCCAGCCGGCCCCAGGGCAGGTCTTCCGGATTGCGTTCGGCGAGCACCTTGATGACGCCGTTCCCGGCGTCGATCCCGGTCTTCGCGGCCTTCACCTTATTCGGAAACCGCCCGTGCGCGCTGTCGTACTGCAACAGATGCGCGTTCATTTCGACGGAGCCGAGATCGTTGATCGCGACGAACTCGATGTCGTCGCGGCCGGACTCGAGCGCCGCCCGCAGCGTCAGGCGCCCGATCCGCCCGAACCCGTTGATCGCTACCCGTACCGCCATCCTTCGTCCTCCTCGCAAGCGCGCCGGCCGGCGCCAGGTTTCAAAGCCGTTCGCGAACGGCGTCCGCCACCGCTTCCGCGGTGATTCCGAAATGCTCGTACAGCGCGGCGCCCGGCGCCGACGCTCCGAAACCGTCCATTCCCACGAACCCGCCGCCGGGTCCGGTCCACTTGTCCCAGCCGAACGCCGAAGCGGCTTCCACGGCGACCCGCGGCGCGGCGCCGAGCACCGCCTTCCGGTAAGCGGGATCCTGGCGCTCGAACAGCTCCCAGCACGGCATCGAGACGACGGCCGCGGGAACGCCGCCGGCCTGGAGCGCGTCGCGCGCGGACAAGGCGATCTCCACTTCGGAGCCGGTGGCCAACAGCGTCGCCCGGCGGTCGCCGTCCGCTTCCGCGAGAACGTAGGCGCCGCGGCGGCAAGGGTTGTCCTCCGCATGCCGCGTCCGCACGGTGGGCACGCCTTGCCGCGTCAGAACGAGCGCCGACGGCCCGTCGCGCCGTTCGAGCGCGAGCCGCCAGCATTCCGCGACTTCCACCGCGTCGGCCGGGCGGTAGACGTGCAACCCCGGCAAGGCGCGCAGGCCCGCGAGCTGTTCGACCGGCTGGTGCGTCGGCCCGTCTTCTCCAAGTCCGATCGAATCGTGGCTCAGCACGTAGACTACGGGCTGGCGCATCAGCGCCGCGAGGCGCATCGCGGGGCGGAGATAGTCCGAAAAAATCAGGAACGTGCCTGCATAGGGCAACACGCCGCCGTGAAGGGCCATTCCGTTCATAGCCGCGGCCATGCCGTGCTCGCGCACCCCGTAATGGACGTAGCGGCCGGCGTAGTCGGGCGGCGCGAACGTGCGGAACGCGGACGGCCGGGTGTTGTTGGATCCCGTCAGGTCGGCCGAGCCGCCGATCAATTCGGGTATCGCGGACGCCGCCGCCTCCAGCGCCTTGCCGGACGACGCGCGCGTGGCCAGTTTCGGGGCCTCCTCGGCGAAACGTTTCCCGAGCTCGGCCAGCGGCCGTTGCCAACCCTCGGGCAGTTCGCCCGCCGCCGCGCGCTCGAATTCCCCGCGGAGGTCCGATGCGGCGAGACGGCCGGCCCATTCCCGCCGCCGCGCCGCGCCGCGGCGGCCGGCCTCGCGCCAGGCGGAAAGGATTTCGCCGGGAACGACGAACGGCGCATGCTCCCAGCCCAACGCGCGCCGCGCCGCGGCCACTTCGTCCTCTCCGAGCGGGGCGCCGTGCGAGGCCGCGGTGCCGCCCTTGGCCGGCGCGCCGTAGCCGATGGTCGTGCGGCAGGCGATCAGCGACGGCGCGGCCGTCGCCAGCGCCGCCTCGACGGCGTCGACGATCGCTTCCCGGTCGTGACCGTCGCAACGCCGAGCGTCCCAGCCGCAGGACTCGAACCTGCCCGCCGCGTCGTCGGAGAGGCACAGATCCGTGTCGCCGTCGATCGAAATCCGGTTGTCGTCGTACAGCACGATCAGCCGGTCGAGGCGCAGATGCCCGGCGAGGGAAGCCGCCTCGTGGCTGACGCCCTCCATCAGGTCGCCGTCCGAAACGAGCGCCCACGTGCGGTGGTCGACGAGCGCGTCGCCGTAGCGCGCGTTCATCGAGCGTTCGGCGATCGCCATGCCGACCGCGGCGGCCAGACCCTGGCCGAGCGGTCCCGTGGTCGTTTCGATGCCGCCGGCCGCGCCGTGCTCGGGATGGCCAGCGGCGCGGCTGCCCAACTGCCGGAAATTCCTGATCTGATCGATGGTCATGTCCGCGTAGCCGGTCAGATGCAGGATCGCGTAGAGCAGCATCGAACCATGCCCGGCGGACAGCACGAACCGGTCGCGGTCGGGCCAGCCGGGGTCGGCGGGATCGTACTTGAGGTAGCGGGTGAACAGCACCTCCGCCATGTCCGCGGCGCCCATGGGCATGCCCGGATGGCCGCTGTTCGCCGCCTGCACCGCGTCCATCGCGAGCGCCCTGACGGAGTCGGCGAGGCGGCGCGGGTCTGGGAAGGATTCGGACAAACGCTTCACTCGAATTAAGGCGGCGTCGGCCGGAATTCGGTCGCCGGAAAGCGGCGCGGAGAGAAACCGGCAGGAAGGTCACGCCGCTCGGACATCCGGGACTTGTAAAGATGCAGCGCCGCATTGCAAGGATTTTCTGCCGCGCGACTCCGGAATTCGCTACGGCATGGCGGCGAACCGCGCCGTGAACGAAGAGACCGGGCGACCGGCCCGTCGTCCGTCCGGGAAAACCGCGGCACCGCGGCGGCGCGCCTTGATCGCTGCCGATCGGTTCGGCAGTATGGGCGGGTTCAATCCACGGAGGCAATAAATGATGACGTCAGCCACCCTGCGACGGGCGGTCGGAGCCCTCGCGCTCGGAACCGCGGCGCTCGCCCCTGCCGGAGCGTCGGCCATGAACGTGAGTTTCGCGGGCAAGACGATCGAATGGATCATTCCGTTCGGTCCCGGCGGCGGCTCGGCCAAGTGGTCGCGCTTTTACGCGCCGCTGCTGTCCGAGGCCCTGCCCGGCAAGCCCGCGATCTCGATCAAGCACATGCCGGGCGCCGGCTCCACCAAGGGCGCGAATTGGTTCGCGGCGCGCGCCAAGCCGGACGGGCTCACGATCCTCGGCACCTCGGGATCGACGCAGTTTCCGTTCCTGCTTGGAGATCCCCGGGTCAAGTACGACTACGCCGACTGGAACGTCGTGCTCGCCACCGCCACCGGCGGGGTGGCCTATCTTCCGCCCGATCTCGGTGCCAAGTGGGCGAAGGATCCGAAGTCGATTCTCGGCACGAAGTTCGTCTACGGCTCGCAGGGCGCGACGCGGCTCGACCTCGTTCCGCTGCTGGCCTGGGAGATGCTCGGCATGAAGGTCGATCCGGTTTTCGGGGTCAAGGGCCGCGGCGCCGGACGGCTGATGTTCGAACGCGGCGAGGCGAACATCGATTACCAGACGTCGGCCGCGTATCTTTCGAAGGTCGTGCCGCTCGTTAAGGACGGCAAGGCCGTGCCGATCATGAGCTGGGGCGCGCTCGACGCGAAGGGCGACATCGTGCGCGATCCGACCTTCCCCGACATGCCGACCTTCAAGGAGGTCTATGCGCAGGTGAAGGGCGAGGCGCCGTCGGGAGACGCGTGGAGCGCCTGGAAAGCCTTTTTCATCGCGGGGTTCGCGGCCCAGAAGATGGTCTTCCTGCCCAAGGGCACGCCGAAGGCGTTCGTCGACGCCTATTCGGCGGCTTTCAAGGCGGTCACCGAACGTCCCGACTTCCCCGAGAAGTCGAAGAAGCGGCTCGGCGTCTATCCGCAGGCAACCGGCAGCCAGGCGGCCGCCTACAAAAATCTCGGGACCAAGGTCGATCCCAAGGCCGTCGCCTGGGTCAAGACCTGGCTGAAAGATCGCTTCGGCGTCACGCTGAAGAAGTAGAGCAAGCGCGCGGCGGGCGGCGAGACCGCCCGCCGCGCCTCCGGGGAGGGGCCGGTGGAACTCACCGCGGCGGTGCTGCCGGCGCTCGGCGAAGCGTTCGCGCTGATCTTCAGCCCCGCCCAGATCGGGTGGCTCGCCGTCGGCGTGCTGCTCGGCCTCTCGGTCGGGATCTTCCCGGGCCTTGGCGGGATCGCGGGACTGAGCCTCGTCCTGCCGTTCATTTACGGAATGGATCCGGTGTCGGGCCTCGCCATGATGGTGGGGTTGGTCGCGGTGATTCCGACCTCCGACACCTTCGCGTCGGTTCTCATGGGAATACCTGGCTCGTCGGCCTCCCAGGCCACGGTGCTCGACGGGTTTCCGCTGGCGCGGGCCGGACAGGCGGCCCGCGCCCTCGCGGCCGCGTTCGCTTCGTCCCTGTTCGGCGGGTTGTTCGGCGCGGCGATCCTGACCTTTTTCATCGTCGCGGCGCGGCCTGTCGTGCTCGCTTTCGGATTCCCGGAACTGCTCATGCTGACCGTGCTCGGACTCTCGATGGTGGGCGTGCTCGCCGGGCGGAGCCTCCTGAAGGGCCTGCTCGCCGCCGGCCTCGGCCTCGCGGTCGGCGCGATCGGAGAGGCGCCTGCGCAGGGGTCGCCGCGCATGGATTTCGGCAGCTGGTACCTGCAGGACGGGCTCCAGCTCGTCATCGTCGGCCTCGGCGTCTTCGCCGTGCCCGAGATCGTCTCGCTGCTGCGCCGGGAGGGCGCGATCTCCGAGACCTCGAAGCTGGGCGCGGGGTGGATGGCGGGCGTGATCGACTGGTGGCGCCACAAATGGCTGTCGATCCGCTGCGCCGCGATCGGGGTCATGGTGGGCGTGATCCCGGGCCTCGGGGGATCCGTCGTCGACTGGATCGCCTACGGCCACACGGTGCAGACGGCGCGGCGGCCGTCGCGGTTCGGCGAAGGCGACATCCGCGGAGTCATCGGCCCCGAGAGCTCCAACAACGCCAAGGAAGGCGGAGGGCTGGTGCCGACCCTGCTGTTCGGAATTCCGGGATCCGGCTCGATGGCGGTGTTCATCGGCGGCTTGGTCTTGCTGGGGTACGACGCCGGGCCGCAAATGATCCAGAACGACCTCCCCATCACCTATACGATCGTCTGGTCGCTGGCGCTCGCCAACGTGATCGGCGCCGGCCTCTGCCTCTTCCTGTCGGGCGGCATCGCCCGGCTGACCACGATCCGTTTCCCGCTGCTCGCGCCCTTCCTGTTCATGATGATCGCCTTCGCCGCTTTCCAGTCGAAGCAGACCCTGTGGGATCTCGCGGCGCTCGTCGCCGTGGGCCTCCTCGGCATCTTCATGCGCCGGTTCCACTGGCCCCGCCCGGCCTTTCTGATCGGCTTCGTGCTGGCCGATCAGGCGGAAGTTTACGTTTATCAGGCGACGCAGATCGCCCTCGTCCGCTTCGGCCGCGACGTTTGGGAGGGGCTCGGATACGTGCTGTCGCCGGTCGCCATCGCCATCCTGGCCGTCACCGCGCTCTCGATCTGGCTCGGCACGCGTCAGTCGAAGTCCCTCTATCGAGACGAGGCCGCCGCGGGGCGGCGGCTTCCGGGCTTCGTCTTCGCCGCCGCGGTCGCGGGCTTCCTCGCAATCGCCTTCGCCGACTCCCTGCTGCTGGACGTGCTGATCGACAAGGTATTCCCGGCGCTGGTCTGCGGCGTCATGACCGTCGCCGCGCTGGTCCTGCTCGTTCGCATGGCGCGGCGGCCGGCGGGCGACGCGCTGTTCGCCGACAGGGAGGCGGCCGAGGACGCGGACGCGCCTTACGGCCTGTGGCCGACCCTGGGCTGGTTCGTCTCGCTGTTGCTGCTCACCGCGCTGCTCGGGTTCGTGCTCGCGCTCGGGATCTTCTTCCTCGCCTTCCTGCGCCGCCGCGCCGGCGCGAGCCTCGCGCTTTCGGCGATCCTGACCGCCGCCGGAATCGGCGGGCTGCTGCTGCTTGGCCATCTTATCGGGGGTGATTTCCCGCCGGGGCTGCTGCAGGCGCTGGTCGAACTTCCCTGGCCGTTGTCGGGGCGGTAGCCGCCGGGGAGCGGATCAGCAGCGACGCGTCCTGACGACGGGTTTTCGCCGACCCGGCATGTTCGTCTCCTCGGCGGAATCTCGGCCTTCCAGAGTTTTCAGAGGCCGAGGAGCGGCCTCGCAGCGGCCGGTTCCTCACGAATCTCGCCCGCCTCACTGCGGCCCGGTCACGGCGGCGACGGCCATGAAAACGGAAACATTCGGGAAAGCGCGTCCTTGTGCGCCGCAAACGCAGCCACGGCATCGGAACGAAGCGGCAAGTTCGCTGTGCAGAGGTCTCGCGAACCATGAGCGTACGCGCCCGGAGCGACCTGTTTCCGCCGTGGAGGAAGATTCGAGCGTTTCCGAAATCCAGAGTGCCGCCTCACGGAAGCCGGGCGAAGCCGCGAACCGACGCTTTCGGCGCTGGTTGCTCGTCGCGTGGGTTTTGCGGGTCGGGGGCTCCTCCACGGCAGGCCAAGACCTGCTTCAGGGCTCGCGCGGCAAGGAGGTTGCGGATTGCTTTCGTCCAGCACCGCTCCTGGCACGGGCAGGTGGAAGCGCCTCCCCGTCAGGGCGGACTGCGAGAGCGAAAGCGCAAATCTTGTCGACAATGTAACCGCCGGATGGCACTCTGGCCCGCTATAAACAACACACTGCCCTTGGCGAGGTGGCGTCCTTCGAACGGCGCTTCTACGAGAAACAGGAGGATTTCGACGCCCCGGAACTCCCTCTACAGGCATGGCGGTCGTTCGCTTCGGTTCGCGGAGATCCGCTGCGTTAGCAGCGGGCTCAAGAGCCGGTAGTACTTGCGCGGCTCCGCAAACGTCATTGCCGCTTTGCGCCGAACGCGCCGACGATACCGCTCTGCTCGACAATACCCGCTGCCTCCGCATGGTCCGGCCCGTAGAATCCGCCTTGAATGCGGTTGCCGGTCGCGCCTGCATTGTAGGTGCCATTGGCGGAGACAGGCACGTCGTCGAAGCGCAAACTCGAAACCGAGTACGCCGCGCCGCTGTCGAGATTCCTGAGATCCGTGAAAGCCGCGTCGAGCGAGCCGCCGGTTCCGTTAAGCGTGTAGGTTAGAGCGGCGTCGCCCTGCAGGACGTTTCCGCGCAACCCGCCATCACGCGGGGTTCCGACCATAAGTCCGCGCCATGTAGCCAGTATGTCGGGCCGGATGCCGGTCAGATCGCCGCCGGCAATCCCGTACCGACCAGTGACGGAAACGCCTTCGATCATCTGCTCTTCGCTTTGCACGGCAAATCCGGCGTGGTCCATCCAAGCACCGTAAGACTCGATACCTTCAGCCTGCCCTTCCACCAGCGTAATCCCGTTTTTGGTGAGAATGGCTTGCGATTTGCCCGACGTGAACTCAAGGTCATTCAGTCCGATAGAGCCGGAAACCCCCGTTGTCGCCTCCCTCCACGAACACCGCGTTCCAGTGCAGTTCGTCCGAATTCGGAACGTCCGGAGGCTCGGGTGCGACGTCTCACCGGTGATCGTCGAGACGAGAAGTGAGTCAGCGCGACCGAATATCCCCGGTGCCCGCGCGGCTTGGTCCGCCGGGGTCTCGACGGGGGCTTGCGAACCGGTCAGGTCGCGCGCTCCGGCCGCGTCTATGGTCGCGCTCCCGCCGCCGCCTCCACCGCACGCGGCGAGAGAAAGGAGGGCAAGCGTCCCGACGGCAGGGGCGAACCAATGCGCGATCTTCATGGTCTTCATGATCGTTCTCCGTGTCTGTTGCTTCGGCGCCGACGGGGGCCGGGCCGTTGCAGACATCACCTGTAGTGAGACAGTCCCCACTTGTTCGCCCAGGCTCGGGGAGCTACCTTGCGCCAAACGTCGGGCTGCTCTATTCAGCGGGCGACCCGACTCGGCGGGACCGTCGATGTGTGCAAGCGCAACCTTGGATGAAGCTGATGGGCGCGTCAACAGTGGCGAAAGCCGACCCGCCGTCAACTGCGGGAAACGCCCGGATTTTACCGAGCTTCGCCATCCCTGCGGAACGTAACGATCAGGTTGTCCGGCTCGCTCCGCGGATTCCTGCGAAAATCCTCCATGTCGATCGAGTCGCGCTGGAATTCGACGAGTTTCACGGTGGCGCGAACCACCCGGAATCCGGTGCCGACCCTGCAGGCCAACCCGCGCTTCCGTAGCGCCCCGACCGCGCCGCCTTTCGGAGGCCCTCGCCTCGACGCCGCGTTCTCCGGCCTTCGTCGAATTTTCCGGAGGGACGCCATAGACGACCAGGCACATGCGGACGTTGCGGCGCCGGTTCGCCGCGAGCGCGCCCGCATGCTGCGCCAGACTCGCCATGAAATCAGACGATGCCGCCGGCGTCAGCAAATCGGCGCGAGGCGTCATGCTCAGGCGCGGAGCCCCAAGATAAGGAAGCCCCACACAGTCCGGACGATTTCGGCGATTTCCCTGGCCCGGCTTATGCCGGGCCAGGGAAGGGACTCAGCCCAAACGCTCGCGGATCTCCGAGCTCTTCGCCATCAGGCGCAGCAGGTCAACTACCGACAGGCGCTGGCCTTCGCAGCCCTTTTCGAGTCGGTCGTCGTCGATCTTGAACAAGGACCAACTCTCCCAGGATCCCGAACCATCGTCCGCGGCGATCACGCACTGCCGCTCCTCCTCGTCGGAGGCGCGGTCGATCCAGACGCGGTACGAGACGCCGTCGACTTCGACAGGTTGCGCGTCAGGCACGCCGTCGCGGAAGACTTCGAGGCCGCCTATCGCAAACGCGTCCGAACCATACCCGTCGCTCTTGGCGCCTATCGCAGCCATGATCTCGCGCGCGATGGACGGAGGCAGAGGCTCGGGAGGCCTTTCCGTCCGTTCGTCTCTCGAAAGAGACGCGGGCAGAGGCTCCGGAAAACGCCCTTCGCAATCGCCGACGTCTCCGTCCGAATCGACCGAGATCAGCAAAAGCGGCTGCTTCTCCCGATCCCGCAACGCCCACATCCGGTTCGCCAGATACTTGCGCGCATTACCCTTGCTCGCGACGCAGTTCCCCAACGCTCGGCCGACTTCCTGAACGCTCTTGACCGTGAGCAGTTCCCGGATATCGAACCCGCCCGGAAGATCATGGGTCCGTTCGCCGGAAAGCAGCATTTCATTTGCTTTCCGGCGATTCGCCTTGCTCGCGATGTCGCGCACCCGTCGAAGACCCTTCATTGTCGCCTCGAAGTTCTGCCGGCCGGATTTCAGACCTCGCAGAACCCGTTTCGCCTCGTGCCTCACCTCTTCGTCCCAGTGCTTCGACCGGTATTCAAGAGTCTCCGCAAGAAGCTCCCGACCGCGTTCGACTTCGAGCTTCGCCTGCTCGGCGTTCTCGCTTGCCGCGAGGTATCGTCGAGCGCGTCTTTCAAAGACTTCGAGTGTTTTCGAATCCATATCCGTTCTCCTGTATTTCAATGTTGGTCGGAGTACGGAATTGCGTCCGATTTCCGACGGCCCCCGATCGCCGCGTTCGGCGAGCGAAGGTCCACGGACTCAAGTGGCTCCCGGCAACGGGAGCCACTTGAGCGCCGGGGTCGCAACGATGTTGGGGATCTTCAAGGATTCCCTGGCGACGCCGTTTCTGTCGGAAACAGACCCTCACAGGTTAATTTTATCAGATTTTGAGTCGTATGTCAACCCCTAATTCGACAATTTCGAAAAAAATCCCGGAAATCACAAGAAAAAAATTGACCCTGCTTTGTTCCAGGGCTTTCGTCCTTTTTTAAATTTGCGCCAGATCCTCGAAAAGCTTTCAAAAAGCCTTTTCTGATGCCGATTCCACATTGTTTTTCATGCCGTTACCCGAAGCGGATCGCAACTCGGCGCAGAGATCCGGCGCCGTTCCGCCCGTCCTCGACGGATCAAGGCCCTGCGGATGCGTTTTCGGCTCGACGAGGCCGCTCGGGCAGCCCCTTCGGGAGAACTGACGAAGCCGCCTGATCGAGCGGCTACGGCAACGTCTTTCGGCGTTGCGGCGCCATGTCGCCCGACACGGTCCTGCGGGGAGCGGCCGAGGCGGCATGAGACGCCGCCCGCGGGCCGAGGGACCAAGGTGCGGCCCCGACTTGTCGATATTTCAGGAAAGCGAAGCGTCGAACGCAAGCCAGACCCGGTCGGAAGCGGAAGCCCGCCTCCTCCCGCGCAGGCCGTCAAGCTATTCCGCGGCGACGTGCGCGCCTGCCTGCACGTCCATGTTGACCAGATTGGCAGCCGCTTCCGTCTCCCGCAGCATGCCCCAGCCCTTGATCCATTCCGCCGTCCGCTCGAGTTCCTCGTCAGGGATCGGAGCCGGATCGACAACCACGATTCGGCTTTCCCTGAGATCGTCGACCGTCAAGATCCCGATGTCGGGATCCTTCTCCCGATGATAGTCGATGAAGTACTGGAGATACTTGCGCTTGTCGGCGTTGATGCGCCGCACGGCCTCGCGCACCCCGCGGTTGAAAGCGGCGTAGGTCTCCGCGTCGACGGCATCTGAGGCCACTTCGGTTCCGTGATAGAAGGCCGAACAAACGATGCGGCAGCCATTCTTCTCCGCCAGGCTGAGATACGGTTCGGTAAGGGTCGTCGCCTCTACGGCGCCCGACATCATCGCGTCGTAACGATTGCGCGAACCGTTCGACGCGCTGCAGACCCTGATCCGGTCCCGCGTCAGAAAACCTTCCAACATGTGCAGCGCAAGATAATGGGTGCCGAAATAGAACGGCACGCCGACAAGCCGCCCGGCCAGTTGCTGCGGCGTGTAGACATCGGAGTCGGGACGAACGACGATCCCGGCGAACGTCACGATCGCGCGCCTGCCGATCTGACGGCCCGATGCGACGGAGCTATCCTGCACGCGGCAGTAGTTGCCCCATTCGCAGGCGTTGTACATGTCGGCCTTGCCCTGCTCGAACAGCTTGCCGTGGCTGGAATGGGGATCGAGACCGTCCGGAACGTCGATGTCCGTTCGCAACTCGAGCGGCCCGCCCTTGTCGCGGTCGACCCATTCGACAAGCAACCCTTCCTTTTCGAACAGGCCTTCCCGATGGGCCACCAGCTCGGCGAGTCCCTGGAACGGCGCCGTCGTCTCGAGCACAAGTTTCTTCATCGCCCTTCTCCCGAAGTTCCGCGTCGGCTACCGTCCGTCGCCCCGCCTCGCGATTGTTCCTGATTCAAAGCGTCGAACCAACCTTTTTCTGGCAGGTCGCGCATATATCTTCCATGGAACCGTCGCCATCCGGGACGTTTCAGCATCTCCGGACACTGCCCCGTCTTTTGGATCCGCCGCACGGCAGCAATTCCCGCTAAGGCTCGAAACCCTTGAAAAATATGGGGCCGGAAAAAAGTCTTTCGTGGACTTTTCGAGGTGATTCGGGGCTATTTGCCTTCGAGCGGAGCATTTTTCTCTGGAAAGTGGTCCGAAGGCGAGGCGGGATTGTACCAAAATGGCCAGAATGCCAGGCATGCGCAAGACGCTCAGCGCTCCGGGATTGCTGAAGGAAGTGCGAGCTTGTTTCGACCGTATTGAAGATCCGATCGCGAGCCGGGGGCTGAACCAGACGGACTGTCTGATGTCGGGTCTAGCGGTGTTCGGTATGAAGTATGCGTCGCTTCTGCAATTCGACGAAGCCGCGCACGCCGACGAAGCGGTTCGGCACAACCTCGCGACCTTATACGGCGTCAAGCGCGTGCCGTCGGACACTGCGATGCGCGAACGGCTTGACGAAGTCTGTCCGCGGCAATTGCGGCGTTGTTTCACGAAGATGTTCCAGGTTTTGCAACGAGGCAAGGGGTTGGAACAATACACTTGTCTGAACGGGCATTACGCTCTTTCGATCGATGGAACGGGATACTTCTCGTCGAACAAGGTGCACTGTAAAAATTGCTGCGAGAAACACCACCGCGACGGTACGATTACCTACTACCACCAGATGTTGGGGGCCGTTCTGGTGCATCCGGAACAAAAGGAGGTTTTTCCGTTTGCACCGGAACCGATCCTGAAGGAAGACGGCGCAAAAAAGAACGATTGCGAACGCAACGCAGCGAAACGGCTTCTGGAAGATGTGCGTCGTGAACACCCGCACCTGAAGCTAGTTGTGTTGGAAGATGGGCTGGCCTCGAACGGACCACATGTCAATCTTCTCAAGGAGTTAGACATGCGTTTCATACTGGGGGCGAAGCCCGGCGACCACAAATTCCTGTTCGAGTGGGTCAACAACGCGCCGTCCGTGGAGCGCCGGGAGTTCACGGACGGTGACAACATACGGCACGAATTCCGGTATCTCAACGGAGTGCCTCTGAACGATACGCACTTCGACCTCAAAGTGAACTTTCTCGAATACTGGGAGAAGCTCCCAAACGGTAAGAAACAACGTTTCTCCTGGGTCACGGATCTGCCAATTGACGAAGGGAACCTGATGGAGTTGATGCGCACCGGGCGGGCGCGCTGGAAGATCGAGAACGAAACTTTCAACACCCTGAAGAACCAAGGCTACTGCTTTGAGCACAACTTCGGTCACGGTAACAAGAATCTGTCGACGGTCTTTGCGTTCCTGATGATGCTGGCGTTCCTGATTGACCAGATTCAACAGCGATGTTGCAAACTGTTCCAACAGGCACAAACGAAGGCCAAGCGGCCCATTTACTTCTGGGAAAAGGCGCGGGGATTGTTTCTCGAATACTTCTTGAAGGACTGGGAAACACTCTACCGAATGATCGCGTTTGGATACCGGAAAGCAGAGGGAATTCCCTACGACACCTCCTGACCTGGCACCGTGACCGAATGTGCTAAAGCAAGTTTTTCAGGGGAAACAGGATGGTCAAGGCTAAGTCGGCACCAAGCCGAAGCGGGGAAGGTGCGTCGCGGCGGCTGATCCCTCGGTAACGACGCTATCTCGACGCGCCTTTCGCAAAGGGCGGCCACCTTAGCGGGAATTTCTGGCCGCACGGCTCTACGCTTCGGGCGTCGTCAACGAAACACCGAGCCGCGCGCGACGAACGAGCCACGGACTCGGACGATAGCGCGGATCTCCGTAGAATTCCTGCATGGCCTTCAGAATCGCGAGGATTTTCGCCGGTCCCAGACCGTCGCCGAAGGCAAGCGGTCCCTGCGGATAGGCGAGCCCGAGGCATACCGCCTTGTCGATGTCCGCGGGCGTCGCAATGCGCATCTGGGCGATCTCGGCGGAAATATTCACGATCGTCGCGATCACCCGCTGGACGACGAAACCGGGACTGTCGTGAATGACCGTCACCGAGCCTCCGTCGGCCGCCAGCGCCGCGTGCGCCGCGTCGCGCACGCCCGGATCGGTGACGCTGGTGGTCATCAACGTTCGCCGACCGCCCGTCCCGAAAAGGGTATCGACAGCGACGGTGCGTTCAGGCTCGACGCCGAGATCGAGCGCCGTCATCGTCGCGTCGCGGCCAAGGGGCGCTACCATGCAAATCGCCCGCGCCGACGGTCGCGGACCGGTTTCGACGTCGACCTTGCCGTTCAGCAACTCCCCGAGGACGGTAGCGCCTTCGCCCCCCAACCAGACCGCTTCCGGCAACTCGGACGCCGGGCCGGGCTCGGGCGGCGCGATCCTCGCGCCATCCTCGTAGACGTAGAAGCCGCGTCCAGTCTTGCGGCCGTGGAGACCGGCAGCCATCCGTCCGCGAACGAAAGCCTGCGGTCTGAAGCGGGGTTCCTGGTAAAACTGCTCGTAGATGGATTCCATGACCACTCCGGACACGTCGAGTCCGGTCGTGTCCATCAGCTCGAACGGCCCCATGCGGAAGCCGGCGGCCTCCCGCATCACGTCGTCGACCTGACGCGGCTCGGCGATCCCCTCGGCCACGATGCGGATGCCTTCGGTATAGAGTCCGCGCCCCGCGTGATTGACCAGAAATCCCGGCGTATCCCGGGTGCGCACCGGTTCGTGACCGCATTCGCGGGCGACGGCGTCGAGCGCGTCGACGACTTCGGGAGCGGTCAGCTCTCCGGCTACGACCTCCACCACCTTGAGCAGGGGCACCGGATTGAAGAAATGATAGCCCGCGATCCGCTCGGGCCGCCCGCACGCGGCCGCGATGCGGGTGACCGACAACGAAGAGGTGTTGGTCGCGAGGATCGCATCGTCGGAAACGATCCCTTCGAGCTCCCGAAACAACGTGCGCTTGGCTTCGAGGTCCTCGACGATGGCCTCCACCACGAGACCGCAACCGGCGAGATCCGCAAGGGTGCCCGCAATTTGCAGCCGTCCGGTCGCCGCCGAGGCGTCCCCGGACGACATCCTGCCTTTCTCCGCCGCGCGGTCGATCATGCGGTTCACGAATTCCCGCGCCGCGTCGGCCGCGCCCGCCTGCGCGTCGAACATCTTGACGCGAAAGCCGCCGGTTACCGCGATCTGGGCGATGCCGCGCCCCATGGTGCCCGTGCCCACGACTCCGATCGCGAACTCAGGAGAATCAATCCTCATAACGCCTTTCCCCCGCGCTCGAACCGGCCCTGCGAGAAGCGCAACCCGCGCGGCTCACGCCGCGCCCCGGAAATCCGGTTCGCGCTTCTCCATGAAGGCCGAGAAACCTTCCCGGAATTCGCCTGCGCCGAAGCATCCGGACTGCGCCAGCGCTTCCATCTCGAGCGCCGCGTCGAGGCTGCCGGGCCACAAACCGAGCTGGCGCTTGGCAAGGGCGAAGGCGAAGGGCGGCATCGACGCAAGCGCGAGCGCGCGCTCGACCGCCGTTTCCTCCGCGCGGCCTTGCGGCGCGATTTCGTCGGCGAGTCCCTTCTCGACCGCCTCCGCCGCCTTCACCATCCTGGCGTGGAGCAGAATCTGGCGCGCCCGCGCGCCTCCGGCGCGCCGCGGCAACGTGAAAAGTATGGCGTAATCGGGAACCAGCCCCACCTTGAAAAAAGGAAAGCCGATGGTGCCGCCTTCCGCGATCACCGCCGTATCTCCCAACATCGCAAGCCCCGCTCCAGCGCCGACCGCATAACCCTCGATCGCCGTGACCACCGGTTTTTCCGCTTCAACGATCATCCGGACGATTCGGTGATTGGCCTTCATGCGGGCGCGGGCGCCACTCGCATCGAGGCCCTCCATCGTGGCGATGTCGCCGCCGGCGCAAAAATGTCCGCCTTCTCCCGTCAACAACACCGCATGCACGGCATCGTCGGCGAGCAAGACCGGCAGTTCCGCTATCAGCGCGCTGCGCACCTCCTGGTTGAGCGCGTTCCGCTTGTCCGGCCGATTTATCGCGACCCGCGCGATTCCGTCCGCGCGCCGCTCCACATTGACTGCCGCCATTTCAGATCCTTTCGGCCCAGCCCGTCGCGCCCTTCGCCCATGGAACAGGGGCACCGCGCACTATCGCGATTTCGTCCGTACCGGGCAAGCGTCGCTCGCGCGACGACGCCGTGCGGGTTTCCGAGCGCCGTGCGTCTCGTCCGGCAGGCGACGTTCGCCGGCCGACTCTCTATGTCGCCGGTCGGCAGCCGGGCGCCGCGTTTCGGAGGAAAAGGACTCTGCCTCTGCGCATGCAACCAGCTCGAGCCGTCTTCCCGAAAGGCGCCGCAGCAAGCCCCGGCGAACAAGGCGTTTGCCGTCACCCCCTAAACGGTGGCGCCGTCGTCCGCACCAAGGCCCAGTCAATCGGCCACGGCAGTTTTCTTCCGAACCGCGAACTCGCGCAGTCCGACGGCGCCTCGAACGCGTCGATCGGCGCATTGCGATTCCGACCGCGGCGGTTCACGGAGGAGCGGGAACGCTCCCAATTGCGCAGCAGCCAGTTGCCGTCGCTTACGCAGCTTCCTTATCCAAGCAACGGAAGAAAACGGCGTCAGTACTGGTTGATGTCCGGCTGAGCGGAATGGCGGCGGCGCAACCACAATCGAATCAGACCGATCGAACCGATCGACAGCCCGGCGAACCAGATGCCGACATCCTCCCAAGTCTCGAACAGCAGAACATGGACAGGCCATGCCTCCTGCTGGGCAAACAATAGCCCTGCAAGGATCAACGCTGCAATTCCGATCGAAAGAACGAAAAATTCAAAGCCGAGAACGATATCCGCCCCGATCAAGAGGATCGCGACAATTACCCAGACCTCCGGCAGAAGAACCCATTGAGCGAGAAAATCAAGAAACCCCATCGGAAGGCCTTCGCAAGTTCTCGAAGATCAACTGCAGCGAGCCGATAACGCCGGTGACATCCGTCGGGACGATGACCGTCTTGGCGTTGTCCGAGGCCGCCAGCCGACCGAGCGCGTCAACCTGACGCTTCAGGACTTCAAAGTCAACGGCCGGCTGCCCTTCGTCGGCGATCGAAGCGGCGACCAACCGAACCTGTTCGGCATCGGCAGTGGCCTTTACGCGCACGGCGTAGGCTTCCGCGTCCGCGGTCACGCGCAACGCTTCGGCTTCCTTTTGCGCCTCGAACAACTTGGCTTCGGCCGCGAGCTCGACCGCCCTTTTGTCGCCCTCCGCGCGAGCGATCGCGGCGCGCCGCTCGCGTTCGGCGTTCAACTGCTGACGCTGCGCAGTCTTGGTCTGCTCGTCCACCACGACATCGGTAATCGCCGTGGAAGTGATGTCGAGCCCCCACTCATCGGACTTGGCCTGCAGGCTCTCCCCGATTTCCTGATTCATCGACTCGCGCGAGGACTGCAGTTCGTCCAGTTCCAGTCGTCCTGCCGCCGAACGCACGATCGACGTCGCTTCGGTATGAAGGGCCGAATCCACATTGCGAATTCGATAAACGGAACGCGCCGCATCGACGATTCTGTAGAACACCGTCGCCTCGAGATTCACCTCGACGTTATCTCGCGTGATAACGCTGATTTGAAATTCAGGAAGCTGGCGTTCAAGGATGGAAATCCGATGAGAAACCCTGTCAAGAAAAGGGACGATAAAGTTCAGGCCTGCAGGCAGCGTGCGAATGTACTTTCCGAACCTTTCGACGATGTAGACGTCGGATTGCGGAACGACCTTCACTCCCCGCCAAATGATCAACAGCGCAAAAACAACAAGCAACGCAGCGATGATTTCCCCAAGACCGGGATACAACGACGGGTCGACAGTCATTTCTACCATTCCTTTATCTTCAAGCGAAATAATCCGAGGACAAAAGGACAATCTTCGCGTCCGCGGACGTATAAAGATGGACCGCCTCCATGTCAAGCTGGAGGGAGGCGCTTGCGCTGCGACGATTGTGGCGGGCTGCGGCCCGGCCGGTCGGCTGCGACGGCTCGAGTCCGCGCCGCCCCGCCTCGCGACGCCGAAGGCTGGACGAAGATGCCAACGAAATCGGCATCGTTCGGCGTCGACTTGACCGCCGGCCGCCTGCCGGAACGGACCATGCCGTCGTTTCGAAACCGATGTTTTCCGGCGGTCATGGCGGCGACCGGGGTTTTGCCCGGCGCAGCCGTTCATCGCAAGGCCGGCGTCCGGGCGGAGGGCTGGCTTGGGGCCTTTGGGGAAAACGCTGTGCCGGCCGGAAAATCCGCGGTCGCCCGAAGCGGCGCGACTCTCCGCTCTTGAACGCCGTCGGCGTTTCGGGACGCCGGGAACGGCGCAGGAGCGTCCGCAGGAAGACGCCGACGCGAAAACGGAAGACAGCGAAAATGTCCGGGGAAAATGGCGGCCGTTCGCCGAGGCGTGCCCGTCTGCCGAAATGTCCGGACAGGACGTCGAATCCGCCCGGCTTCAGGCGGTCTCGAACTCGAAGCCGACGATGTTGCGCTCTTCTCGGCCGAACTCCATGCCGATCAGCCGGATCGGCACGCCGAGATGCCGGTACTTGTCCGCGTAGCCGCGCTCCCGCATCTGCGCCAGCGCCATGCCTTCCGGCTTCCCATCCACGACCTTGAACTCGTACAGATGCACGCACCCCGGACTCAGCACCGCCATGTCCAGACGTCCGCGGGCGGTCGCTTCCTCGACCCGAACGTCCAGACCCGCCGCCGCGAAATGCGAGTAGACGAGGGCCGCCCAATAGCCCTCGTAATTCGCGAGGTCGTTCTTCCGGTGCCAGTCGTGAGGAATGCTCGCGAAGAACGCCTCGAACAGCGCTCTCACCTTCTCCGGATCGTCCTCCGCCGTCATCCTGGCCAGCTCCGCTTGCCTCATCGCATCCCGTCCCGTTGCCGGCGCCATTGCGCGCAGCAGCCGCCTGTTCAGGCTGAGCTTCACCTCGTGGTTCGGGTAATCCAGCCGGTACAGGCTCCCGCCGTCGGCGGCATCCTCGCCAGCGATGGTCAGATAGCCGGTCTGGAACAAAAGCGCTTCGGTCGAGATGTCGTCGACGTCGAAGGTCGACAGCAAGTCGTCATCCGCGACCATGCACCCCAAGGCGGGCGTCTCGACCTGACGCCGCGACAGAAGGTCTACGAGGAAGGTCGGCGTGCCGCTCTGGAACCAGTAGTTGCCGAACCTGCGCTCGGCGAGCAGCAGCAAGACGCCGAACGGGTTGTAGAGCTTCTCCGGCCCGCACCAGTTGTAGCCGTTGTACCAGCGCCGGATTTCGTCCCGGTCCAGGCCCTCCAGTTCCGGGGCGAAGACCGCGTCCAGTTCCGCGTCCGTGCAGCCGCAAATGTCCGAGAACTCCGGCGCCAGCGTGATGTCGCGCAGGTTGTTCAGGCCCGAGAACAGGCCTGCCTTCGAGAACTTGCTCACCCCCGTCAGGAAAACGAAGCGGAGATGCTCGTCGCAGTCCTTGATAACCCCGTACAGGTCGCGCAGGAAGTCGCGGTTGGCCAGCGCCAGTTCCCGGTCGCCGAGCGCGTCCAGGATCGGCTTGTCGTATTCGTCCACCAGCACGACCGCCCGCTGCCCGGTGCGTTCGTGCAGCGTCCTTATCAGGCGCCGGAAACGGATCGCCGCCCCGGCGGGGCCCGGCTCGAGGCCGGCCTGCATCTCCGTCTCTTCCAGCTGCGCTTCCACGGTTTCCCGAACGCGGTCCGGGACGACGAAATTGCGCCCGCCGAAGCTGAGCCGCACGACCGGGTGGCGCGCCGACCAGTCCCACCCGTCGTGCACGGCGAGGTCCCGGAACAACTCCTCGCTTCCCTCGAACAGCTCTTGCAGCGTGTCCACCAGGAGGGTCTTGCCGAACCGGCGCGGACGCGACAGGAAATAGTATTTGCCCCTCTCGACGAGACGGCGCACATGGTCAGTCTTGTCGACGTAGTAGCAATCCATCCCCCGGATCTCCCGGAGAGAGGAAAAGCCGATCGGAAGCATGCGTTTAGCCATTTGGGAAGAGTAGGCCGCCGCGCCGGAACCGTCAAAGAGGAGGCGAGGCGTTTGCGCCGCGCCCGTATTCACGCCCGCTTCGGGGCGGCGCGGCGAGGAGCTTTCGTCAGCGATCCGGAAGGCGAAGGAGATGGGCCTCGCATGCCCGGCAATCCGAACTGCCGAAACCGCGCGCCGGAAACGTCGCGCCGGCCGCCGACAGATCGGCAACGAGCGCGCATTCCCGACCGCCCGGGAAAACCCGCGCCGTGCGGCATCCGACGGCCGACGCGAGATGGTCGACATGTCGGCGGCGCGGTTTGCCCGGCCTCAGATGGCGGGCGACCCGAGCCCGGAGCCCGCCCGAACCCCACGCGCTTCCGGCGTATACGCAGTTGCCCGGGTTCAGAACCGGATCGCCAAGCCGGGGGGTCGCGAGGCAAGCGGAAACTCAACCTCGAAATAGGGCAGATAGGCACCGCCCGACGATGGCGACTCCGTCTCCGCCCGGTCGCCCGAAGCGTTCAGAAACCGGTTCGCAAGCGTCGAGCGCCTTGCCCAAGGCCGACATCGGATTCCTTCAGGTGCAGGGGAATGCGGGAGACTTCCTCGGACCGGGAAAGGTTCACGAAATTGGCGAACGGCTCAGCGATCTCGGGCGCATGGAGAAGAACCGCGAAGGGGCCGCGCACCGGCACCCGCCGTTGCGCCGAGATCATTTCGGAAACGCGCTCGCCGATCTGTGGGTGATGAGTGTCACCCTCGCACGCGTTCCTAAGAAGATCGTGTTGCCGACAATGGAGACTTGTTGTATGTATGGTTCTCGCTGTCGGAGGATTAAGGGCATTGGGACAGAAACAGAGAAGACGCAAACCCGTATGCGTCTCCGTCATCAACATGAAGGGCGGCGTCGGCAAGACGCTGATCGCCGCACTGCTTGGGCAGCATGCTGCCAGACGTCTTCGGTTGGACGTTTTGGCTATTGACCTGGATCCACGAAGCCAACCTGTCTCAAGCTCTAATGCCACACAATTATAAAGATTTTCTGACCTCGAAATCGCCATCCGTCGTTGAGATTTTTTCGGGATACAGGCCTCCTTCCCTGGGACGGGAGGCGCCCACACCACTTGAAGTTGACGACGTGACTATCGACACCTCGGGGCTTCAGCTCATTCCTTCTCGTTTTGACTTCTCGGATCATCTAATTGAATCCTTAAAACCCGATCCCAAAATAATCGCTCGGTACATTTCGGATAACTTCCAGGAAAAAGACTTGATCGATTGCGCACCTACGGAATCGGTGTTTACTCGGGTTGCCTATCACGCCTCTCGGCTGGTTCCGGTCAGGCCTGAATATTTTCCGACGATCGGATTTCCCTTGCTGAAACAATCATTGACTAAATTCAAACGGGAGAACAGGGGCCATAAGATTTCAATCATCGGCGTGGTGATCAATAACGGTTTTTATCATGGAGGAAACGACGGAGGTCCGGAGAAGAGAGAAGCTCTAGAAGAAATAAAACAACAATCGCAAAAGAATAGATGGCATATTTTCGAAAATCAAATACTACATTCCCGAGGGTTTCCGAAAATGATGCGCGGCAATTTCACCCATCTTGGAAATGCGACGAAATTTGAGAATTTTGCAAAAGAATTTTTCTGCAAAACCGGTTTGTCAACGAAGGGACTTAAATATGGCTGACGACGGTCTGCGGGACGCGCTGGGTCCGATTGTCGAACGATACGGATATGCTTCCGTTAATCAGGCTCTTCGGGAGATGAAGTCAAGTCGCGCTGGAAATCGAAGAAAAAATCCACGTCCTGAGAACATATCTTCGAAAAGGAAAAAACGGAGCTTAAGCGCTGTCGAGTATGTTCTCAAAATGGATTTACCGTCCGACAGAGAATCGATATTGGTTCGAGCTGCGGAGCAATTTGAGCGCCGCTTTTTTCTGCCTACGATTGGCGATATTCGTAACTTTTGGTCGGTTTATAGAATTGAAACTCAAGTGCCTTCTTCGCGTGCTGTGGGGATTCCAAAAATATTCAAATTCATGTCGAGTATGGATCCAAAAGAGGTTGCACGAATATTGAACGCCAAGGCGTTTTCGGGCCCTGCCAAACTGGGACCAATTGCGGAAGCGATCGAGAATTTGAGCGGAGAACGCCTTCGTGATTCTCAATTGTCCATGAAAAACCTTCCGGATACACGATAGGTTTCCTTTAATGTGAATCCGACCCCGAGGATAACCGTCCGGCCGCTCGCATTCACGGCGGCGCGAATCGCCTTGCTGACAGCGGCGGAAGCGATCGGCAAGCCGAAAGACGCTTCAGAACCTCATGAAACGGCGAGACCGCGGGTGCAATGCCCGTCGCGCGACGGTTTCTGGACGGCGAGGAGCTTTCGTCAGTGATCCGGAAGGCGAAGGAGATGGGCCTCGCATACTCGGCAATCCGAACTGCCGAAACCGCGCGCCGGAAACGTCGCGCCGGCCGCCGACAGATCGGCAACGAGCGCGCATTCCCGACCGCCCGGGAAAACCCGCGCCGCGCGGCATCCGACGGCCGACGCGAGATGGTCGACATGCCAGCGGCGCGGTTTGCCCGGCCTCAGATGGCGCGCGACCCGAGCCCGGAGTCCGCCCGGACCCCATGCGCTCCCGGCGTATACGTAGCTGCCCGGGTTCAGAACCGGATCGCCAAGCCGGGGGATCGCCAGGGCGAGCGGAAACTCGACCGCGAAGTAAAGCAGATAGGCGCCGCCCGACGACGGCCATTCCGTCTCCGCCAGATCGTCCGAAACGTTCAGCGAACCGGTTCGCAAGCGCCGAGCGCCTTGTCCAAAGCCGACATCAGGTCGTCCGCCTCGACGCCCGCGAACTCGACGTCGCCCGCGAGGAAATCGGCGACCGCCCCCTGCAGCGCCGCGGACTCGGCCGCCGACCCGGCCAACGCTTCCTCGAGCCTGCCGACGCTGTCGATCGGGCGGGGATGCCAGTCGCCGTTGACGATCGCATGCAGGATCGCGCCGTCCCGCACCGCGAGAGTCGCCCATATCATTCCGCCGACCGCCTTGTGACGCCCCCGGCCGACCGCGTCGCCGGCCCGCAACAAACCGGTCAACCGGTTGCGTTCGCTCTTTCCGAACAGCCAGGCATCCGTGTCGAAGCGGGCGCGGAACTCCTCCGCGTAGCGCCGTTCGGCGTCGGCGAGCGCGCCGGCGTCGAGAGCGGGCGCATCGAACGCGTTCGCGACGGCCTCGCGGGCCATCTCCACGAGATCGCTTTCCGAAAACGCGCGCCCCGCTTCGCGCTCCAGACAGGTGAACCGCGACCGCAGATCCTTGAGCGCCTTGTCGCCCACCTTTTCGGGAGGCATCGGCATCGCCCGCGCCGCGACTCCGGTGGCGATCTCGCGGACGTTGACGACGATGCGGAAGGTCATCACCCCGTTCTCGATCTTGAGCGACGTCGGAACCAGCTTGCGTCCCTCCACCTCGACGTCGTTGAGCGGCCGGTAGCGGGCCGGGATGCCGTAGAGATCGCTGAGCGTCTCCGCGAAGGCCGTGAGGATGGCCGGAAACGCCGCCGCGGTGGTCGGCGGCGCGCGGAGATGCGAGACGGGCACGAAATAGACCAGGAACGCGGACCCCGCGCCCGCGTAGATCGCGCCGCCGCCGTTGACGCGCCGCCGGAAATCTATCCCGCGAGCGCGGCAATACTCGACGTCGAGCACCTGTTCTGGATCTTCGTTGACGCCGACCGTGATCGAATCCCGATCGAACAGGTTGAGAAAGACCGTCGGCGGCGCCTCGCCGGCCGTCACGGCCCGTTCGACGGCCGGCGATACCGAAACCGAAAAATCCGCATAGGAGTTGCGGTCGACGATGAACCGCCAGACGCCTTCGGTCATCCTCCCCCGGCCCTCCGTTCGTCGACCGCGACCGGACCGTCGCCGAGATCCTCGACGAAAGCGATTTCGTCGGCCGAAACCAGGACCTGGCTCTTGAAGCGCCGCGCCACTTCCTCGGCCGCCTCGTCGCCTCCGCTGCCCTCCAGCGCGAGCGCGATGCGGTCGCCCGGAGCGACCTTCATCCGGTATCGGCCGGTCAGCCCGTCCAGCCCGAGCAGGACGGTGCGGATCTCCGAAGGATAGATCTTCACTCCTTTCGCCTTGATCATGTCGTCGGTGCGGCCGAACACGACTTTCGGCAGGTTCGTCCGGCGGCCGCATACGGGCTCCGTCATCCTCTTCACCGTCAGATCGCCGGTGCGGTATCGCAGCAGCGGCTGCGCTTCCTTCCTGAGGTGCGTCAGCACCAGTTCGCCCCGCTCGCCGTCCGGCAGGAGCGCGCCGGTGACGGGATCGATAACCTCCGCGTAAGCCAGCTCGTCGAACGCGTGCACGCCCTCGCCGCCCGGAAAGGTGCGCGCCACGGGAAGGAACTCCGACAGCGAGAAGGAGTCGACCAGCATCGCGCCGGGCATGGCGGCGCGAACCGCGTCGTAGAGCGCAGGGTTGCCGGTGAACGGCTCGCCGCCGGCGAAGAAGACCCGCGGCGTCGGCAGGCCTTCCTCGACCAGCCTGAGCGCGAAGGACGGATTCCCGGCGAGCACGGTCACGCCGTGGCGCCTGCAGATTTCCGCGGCGCGGGCGGCTTCTCCCGGGCCGAGCGGAATGCAACCCACGCCGTGGGCCTCCATCTGCGTCTGGTAGAACAGTCCGGCGACGAACAGGTGATAACCGAAAGTGACCGCGCAAACGTCGCCCGGCCCGATGCCGCAGGCGTCGAGATGGGTGCGGACCGCGGCGATCATGGCCGCGATATCGCCCGGCGTCTGCATCGCCGGCACCAGCGAGCCGCCCATCGGGCTCAGGTTCATGCGCACCGGGCGCGAGCCGCCGAACGCGCCGTAGCCCGGCTTCTCCATTTCCGCCGCGAGGTCGGATCGGCTCATCAGCGGCGCGGCGGCCGCGAATTCCGCCGCGTCCGCGACGCGGGCCGGAAGCCGGCCCTCGTAGAACGGATGGTCGGCTAGCCGCTCCAGAAGTGCGTTCAGCGCGTCGCCCGGAAACCCCGCGTCAGCGTCTGGCATCGGCGATCGCCGCTGCGTCGTCGTACGCGGTGTGAACGTTGATCACGGCCTGCCGCCGGTCGACGGCGACGGATTTCAGGCCGCGTTCGAGCGCCCCGGGAAGATCGGAGGGATCCTTCACTTCTTCTCCGTATCCGTCCGACGCCTCGACGATCCTGTGATAGTCCGGCGCGGGGTCGAGATAGGTCAGCGGCGCGCGGTTCGCCCGCGACGCCGCGCCGTCGGGGTAGAGGCCGAGGGTCGCCTTGCGCACCGAACCCCACATCCGGTTGTTGAGGATGACGGTCAGCACCGGCAGATCGTTGGCCGCCGACACGAAATGCGCAGGCGTCGGATTGCCGAACATGTAGGAGCCGTCGCCGACGACGCAGAACACGCGCCGATCGGATTCGCCCAGCTTAACGCCGTGCGCCGCGCCGAGGCCCCAGCCCAGCCCGCCGGCCGGGCTGGTTCCGAAAAAGGTGCCGGGCTTGCGGAGGTTCATGTCCGCGAGGGAGAGCTGGGACTCGGACACGAGCACGTCGTCGTCCTCCCTTACGCGGGAGAGGCAATGCGCGACCCAGGCGTTGTTCATCGCGCCGCCGCCGCCGGAGATCCGGTCGATGGAAGCTTGCCGGGCGGCGCGCTGTTCTTCCCGGGTCCCGGCGACCCGGGACCGCCGGGAAGCGATCCGCTGCGCCATGGCGCCCTCGCGATCCTCGAGCGCCTCCTCCAACTTGCGAAGCGCGTCGGGAGCGGCGCCGGTGATCGCGAGATCGCACGGAAATCCGCGAACCGGATAACGCTCGAACAGCGGATCCGCTCCCAGATGGATCACCGCGGCGTCGGGATCGACCCGATGCAGCGACGGAATCCAGGGAACGTCGCAATCGACCACCAGCACCGCATCGGCGGCCGGGAGGTGGGGACCTGGCTCGTAGCCCAGATGCATGTCGTGATCCGACGATATGTTGACGTAGCGGGGGCGGTACGAAATCACCGGCAGCGCGAACCGGGCCGCAAGGGACTCGAGCGCGGGCACCGCGGCGCGGTCGCGCCCGGCGCTCGCCGTGACGACGAGCGGGTTCTCCGCGCGGGCGAGGATCTCCGCGGCCCGGTCGAGCGCGGCCGGGTCGGCGGCGGGCGCGGTCGCGGCGACGCGGCGGGCCGGCGAACGGAAACCGAAGCTGCCGGGACGCTCGGCGAGCACCTCGCGCGGCAGCGTCAGGTAGACCGGTCCCCGCGGTTCGGTCATGGCGACGGTGACGGCGCGGTCGACGATCGTCTCGAGCTGGCGCGCGTTGCGGAGTTCGTAGTCCCACTTGACCATCTCCCGCATCACGCCCGCCTGATCGAACATCTCCTGGCCCCAGTGGATGTAGATCGAACGCGCGCCGTCGAGTCCCTCCTCGGTCAGCGGCGTGCGCCCCGACGTCATCAGTATCGGGACGTTCTCGCGCGCGGCGTTCATGACGCCGCACAGGGCGTTGGCGGTGCCGACGTTGACGTGGACCATCACCGCGCACAGCCGTCCGGTGGCGACGTAGTAGCCGTGCGCCATCGCGACGCCGAGATTTTCGTGCGGCACGGTGACGGGCGCCGGGGCGCTTCCTTCGCCGGCGAGCGACTTCGACAACCCTTCGATTATGGACGGAAAATCCGTGCCCGCATTGCCGAGCAGGTAGTCCACTCCGCGATCCTTCAGGAGCGCCAGATACGCCTCGGCGGCGCTTTCGACTTCGATCGTGGTTTCCGGCATGATCGTCCCCTTCCGCCGCCCGCGATTCGTTAGCATGGCCCAGAGCGGCAATCCACCTCGCGACAAATCGCGTGTGCGGCCGCCGAAGATGGACTAAAGCTCGTCGGGATGGCGGCGCGCTACTCCTTCTACTACGCGGCGGTCTTCCTGGCGATCGGCATTCACGTGCCGTTCTGGCCTGCATGGCTGGCCCATCGCGGCCTCGACGCCGGGGAAATCAGCCTGATCCTGTCGGTGGCGATCTGGGTGCGCGCCTTCGCCAACCCGTTCATCGCCCATTTCGCGGACCGGTCCGGCGCGCACCGGAGAATCATCTTGATCTCGGCGGCCGGAAGCGTCGGAGCGTACGCGCTCATCGGCGCCGCCGACGGCTTCCCGGCGCTCTTCGGCCTCAACCTGCTCGCGACCTCCCTGTTCATGGCGCTTATCCCGCTGGGCGAAAACCTCGCCTCCAGATCGGCCGCGACGCACGGTTTCGATTACGGACGGGTGCGGCTGTGGGGTTCGATCGCCTTCATCGCCGCCGCCTGGGCCGGAGGGTTCGCGATCGACTTCGCGGGCGACGGCGCGATTCTGTGGATGCTCCTCTCGGCGTTGGCCTGCGCCGCGATCGCGGGTTCGCGCCTGCCGCGCCCCAGGCGGCGCGGCGCGGCCCGGTTTCCGGCTCTCGTCCTGCTGCGCAGCAAGACTTTTCTGATCTTCATCCTCGCCGTGAGCCTGCTCCAGGCGAGTCACGCCGTGCTCTACCTGTTTTCCACCCTCCACTGGCGCTCGGCCGGCATACCGGATTCGGCGATCGGCGCGCTGTGGGCGGAAGGGGTGGCCGCCGAGATCCTTCTGTTCGCGTTCTCGGGCGCGGCCGCGGCGCGCCTCGGACCGGTGCGCCTGATGCTGATCGCGGCCGCGGCCGGACTGGTCCGCTGGACGGTGCTGGCGGAATCGACGGACCTCGCGGCTCTGGCCGCCGTGCAGTGGCTGCACGGGCTGACCTTCGGCGCGGCGCATCTGGCGGCCATTCACTACATGCTGCGGACGGTGCCGGAGGACATGTCGGCGTCGGCGCAGAGCCTCTATTCGGGTTTCGCGGTGGGTCTGGCGATGGGACTCGCGATGCTGGCCGGAGGCCAGCTGTTCGACGCCTTCGGCGGCGGCGCGTTCCACGCGATGACGGCGCTTTCGGTCGGCGGCGGCCTTGCCGCCGTCTGGCTGGGACGCCGGGTCAGCGCTCCCCCTCTTCGCGGTCGAGAGTCGTCCGCACCAGGTGGAAAACGAACAGCAGACTGAAGCAGAACATCGCCAGTCCGCCGTAATATCCGACGCCCGCGCCGGCGTGGGACGCGACGAAAAGGCCCGCGACGCCCATCACGACAGCGCTGAAACCCAGGATCCAGTTCGAAAGATTGTCCATTGCCCGTTCCCGATCGCCCGAAAGATGATAGCCGTCCCGCGACCGGCGGACAACTACGCGGCGCGGCGCGCCTCGACAGGCAGCTGCAGAACGAAGGCGGACCCGTCGGCGCCGGTCCGCGACAATTCGATGTCGCCGCCATGGCCCCGCATCAGATCGCGGGCGATGGCGAGCCCGAGCCCCGTGCCGCCAGCCCGCGCGGCGCCGCGGAACGGCCTGAACAGGTCCTCGCGCACCTTGGCGGGCAGTCCCGGGCCGTCGTCGGCGACCTCGACGACCGCGTTCTCGCCGTCCGCCGCCGCCGAAACGGCGACGGAGCCGGCGCCGGCCTGAAACGCGTTGAGAGCCAAATTGAACAGGACGCGGTACAATTGATCCCGGTCCGCGAAGACATCGAAGCCGGGCGGAACGGCGTTTTCGACCGCGCGGCCCTCGTCGGCGGCGACATCGACGGCGACGTCGCCGACCAGCGCGCGCAGGTCGAACCGCTCGGGTTCCGGAGGCGGGCTTCCCTCGCTCGCGAAGTTGAGCGTGCGGCTGCACAACGTCACCGCCCGGTCGATCGCGCCGAACAACGTCGGAGCGACGCGGCGCACTGCCGGATCGTCGCTTGCGGAAACCCGGTCGGAGACCAATCTCGCCGTGGCGAGAATGTTCCGCAGGTCGTGATTGATCTTGGCCACGGCGGCGCCCAGAGCCGCCAGCCGAGCGCGCTGGCCGAGCGCGTCGTGAATGCGGCGCTGCATCTGCGCCAGTTCGTGCTGCGCGCTGCCGATCTCGTCGCGCCGCCCGGTCGGGCGGATCATCCCGCCGGCGTCGTCAGGGTCGCGGCGGAAGTTCACCATGCTGTCCGTCAGACGGCGGACGGGCCTTACGAACATCCACTGGAGGCACCCGTAGACAAGCACCGCGGAGAAAACCGAGATGATGACGGACAACAACAGGATGCGGCCGGAGTAATCGAGCATGTCCTCGCGCATGGGCCGTTCGCTGATCACGGTTTCGATGACCGTGCCGGGATCGCGCGGCGACGGGCCCACCACCCGGAGCATGCGCGGTTCGTCGCGCCACAAGACGGCCAGAGCCTCCGCGATCAGAACCAGCAAGTCCATTTCGCGAACGTCGCAGGTTGCGTCGGTTTTCGGCGGCATGTCGTCGCGAATTTGGATCAGCGTCTTCGAGTCCGGACGCCGCAAGATGATGGCGTAGGACTGCGAGCTTCGCAGCAATTCCTTTATGAGTTCGATCCGGTGGTCGGACGGCGTCTGCAGCGCGAGACTCGCGATATAGGCGGCGTCGACCCGATCCTCCAGGTAGGCGAGCCGGTAGCGGCCGATCGACGGCGCGTAGATGAAGACTTCGATCAGCATCACGAAGAAGATCGTGAGGAAAAGCAGACGGGCGGAAAGGCCCGTGAGCGGAAGGCGGCGATCAGCCACGGCCGGCCCGAAAAACCGGAGTCCGGCCCGGAGAAGCGCCGGACGCGAGCTTCGCCTGCGGGCGACCGGTCATTCCCCGGCCGCTTCCCGGCATGGCGCCTGTCGGCCGCAAGGCGATTCGCCGGCATTCGTCGTCCGGAACTCCGGGCGCGGCTCCGTCGCGCCGTATGCGCCCTTGCGAGGCAGTAGAACTATCCAGCCGCGCGAGGATGCCGGCGGCCGCAGCGGCCCGGAGCGAAGCGCCCCCAACCGAAGCCGCCGCGCGCGATTCGGCGGAAGCCGCTGCCGACGCGGCAACGTCCGCTGCGATTTTCCCGATCATTCGACATCTTGCGGACAGCGTCCCGGCAAATCGAAGGCACGCGACCGACAGTATGCGATTCCGCGCGGATCCGCAATCGGTTGCCGCGCGTCGCCATGCCTGTCCCGCGCTGCGTCGCGCGACAAGCAGCCGGCAGTTTCCGTGGCGGCAAGGCCGGCCGGCGGGGAAAAGCGCGGAGGCGAGCGAACCTGTCGCTCCGAGGAAGCCCGCCCGCAGTAGGCGACCATGGTTGCAAGCGCGTTCGACACGCTCAACGCACGGCCAGGAGGCCGCGGGCGGAAGCGAACGCCGACGGCCGGCGCCGCCAGCGAAGACGACGCGCGGCGACAACGACGCCGGCTTCGCGAGCCTCGACGGCAAGGTCGACGCCCTCGCCGCGGAAACCAGGGCCGACGCAACGCGACGGCAAGCCCCCTCGCCAGGGAAAGCCGCGCGCAACCGACGACGATCGTCGCGGCAGGCCTCGCACCTGCAGTTGGTTCGGCGCCGGAGGCGCGCGACGACATGCGCCGCAAGCGGCGAAACGCCTGAACGCCAGGCAACGGTTCTGTCGAGCGAGAGCGTCGTCCGGTCGAGCGAGCGGACTTCCGCCGCCGAAAACCATGTGCTCGTTCCAAGCCATCAACCGAAGCGGCTCGCGAAAGCGAAACCGCAAACCCGGGAATGCAACGCAAAGCAGGATCGCCATGACGCGGCGCAGGCGAGCGGCGACGTCAGGGAAAACGCATGAGAAGCCTCACGATCTTCCGGGTTCTTTCGCCGAAGAGCGAGGGCGTGAAAAAGCTGCCGGCGGCGCGCTTGCCGGCTTCGCCGAGCGTCGGATAGGGCAGGATCAGACCGGCAAGCTGCCCGATCTTCATTTTCTTTCCGATCGGCAAAATCCAGCTCTGGATCAGTTCTCCCGCATGCGGGCCGACGATGGAGGCGCCGACCACGACGCCCTTGGAGGTCGTGACGATCTTCACCAGACCGTCGGTTTCGCGCTCCGCCCGCGCCCGGTCGTTGTCGGCGAAGGGATGGCGAAGCACGCGGATGGCTCCGTGCCTGTCGCGCGCCTGCGCTTCGGCAAGCCCGACGTGGGCGAGTTCCGGATCGGTGTAGGTGACCCGTGGCGCCGCGCGATGATCCGCTTTCGCGGGGAGACGAAACAACGCGTTTCGTATCACGATGCCGGCGTGGTAGTTGGCCACGTGCGTGAACTGGAGCCCCCCGGCGGCGTCGCCGATGGCGAATACCCGCCGGTTGGTCGTGCGCAGCCTCGCGTCGACCTTCACCCCGCGTTTGTCGTATGCGATTCCCGCGGCTTCGAGATCGAGACCGTCGAGATTGGGCGAGCGCCCCGCCGAAACCAGAAGATGGGAAGCGTCGATGCGCGCCTCCCTGCCGTCCCGCTCGACGGTCACGGCGACGCCGTTCCCGGTTTTCTCGACGCCGGTGACCGCCACCCCCTCGTGCATTTCTATTCCCTCGGCGCGCATGCGGTTCTTGACGATTTCGGCGAGTTCCGGATCGTCCCTGCCGAGAACGGCGAACATTTCGAGGATGGTGACCCGGCACCCGAGCCTCCGGTGCGCCTGGGCCAGTTCGCTGCCGATCGGACCGCCGCCGATGACGACGAGATGCTCCGGCGCAGCGCGGTTTTCGAACACGGTCTCGTTCGTCAGAAACGGCGCGTCCGCCAAGCCCGGGATCGGCGGAACGCCCGGCGACGAACCCGTCGCGATCACGAACCTCCTGGCCTCGATCGTCGCGTCGCCCGCCTGCACGCGCGCCGGACCGACGAATTTGGCCGGCGCGCGGACGACCCGCACGCCGAGGCCCTCGAATCTCTCGACGGAGTCGTGGACCGCGATGCCGTCGACGACGTCGCGGATGTGGGCGTGCAGCCTCTCGTAATCGACGCCGGGTTCCGCCGCCAGGACTCCGAACCGGCCGGCCTTCCGGACGGCGTGCGCCGCGCGGGCCGCCGCGATCATCGACTTGGAGGGAACGCAACCGTAGTTCAGGCAGTCGCCGCCCATCTTGCCGCGCTCGACGAGAACGACGTCGGCGCCCATCTGGGATGCGCCGGCGGCGACGGAAAGCCCGCCCGCGCCGCCTCCGATCACGCAAATGTCGGCGGAAACCAAGTCCGGCATCGCTCCCTTCTCCCGTCAGGCGGATCGTTTCCGTCCGGCGGTCCGCTTGTAGACCGCCGGAATGCAGGCCAGAACCGCCAAGCCGACGATGGGCGCGAGGAATCTCGGTTCGAAGACGATGCCGAGATTCAGATCGCCGCCCTCGTCCAGCACGGCTCCGGCGCCGTCGCCGACCAGGGCGTAGACGAAGGAGCCGGGAATTATGCCGAGAAAGGTGCAGATCACATAGGTTCCGAGCCTGACGCCGAGAAACGCCGGCACGAGATTGACGAGCCAGAACGGAAAAAGCGGCACCAGCCGCAGAACGAGCATGTAGCTGGCCGCGTTTTCGCGGAATCCCGCTTCCATGCGTTCGATCGCGGCGCCGGCCTTGCCGCGCAGAAAGTCGGCGAGCGCGTACCGGGCGGCGAGGAAAACCGCGGTCGCGCCGACCGTCGCGCCGACGACGACGCAGGCCGTGGCCGCGTAAGGTCCGAACATGAAACCGCCGGCGATGGTGATGAACACGGCCCCCGGGATCGAGAAGGAAACGGCGAGAGCGTAGACGACGGTATAGATTGCCGCCGCCCCGAACCCGTACCCGGCAACCCACTGTCCGAGGGTCTCGCGATGCGTCTTCAGCGCCTCCAGCGAAACGTATTCATCCAGACCGAACGCGAAAAACGCCGCAAGCCCCGCGATCAGCGCCGCCGCCGGCAGAAGCCGCCCGAGCGATAGTCCGGACCTGCGCGGCGCATCCGGCGCGGCGGGCTGCGTTCCAGCGTCGCGGTCGTCACTCATCGCCATCGCTCCCGAAGGCGTGTCTGCCGGATTTCCAGACGGAAGGTCGATCTCAAGACTACCACCATACCCTTCGCAGGGCCATTGCCGGAAAGCGGCAATTCCCGCCAAGGCGAGGAACCTTCGCGGGAGACCGGCTCATGAAGGGTGCGCGATCTCTCGGCGTCTCCCGGTCTCGCGCCTCGAAAACGCTTGGTCACCGGCATCCGCCCGTGCTATCGACGATCCGGGTTCTATCCGACGAATGGAATCTCCCGGCCGACTTAACTCGTCCGCGAACACGACTCGACTGCGTAGACCAGACAGTTGCCATGTCCGAGAAGCCCGATGGCCCGGTCGAGACCGCTGAAACCGATGAGATGATTCGAACCGCGATCTCGTTGCATCGCTTTGTCAATAAAGTCGACGAAAATGGATGCTTTCATACCGAACGGGACATATTTCTGTTCGAGGGCGCATTTTTGGCGATTCCGATCCTGTTGGCGTTCGCAACGGAATTGGCGCTGAAAGCTCTGCTGTATCGTGGAGGGCGCGAAAAGCATGCGAGGACTCATGATCTGGCGAAAATCTACAAGAAATTGAACAAGGAGTTACGAGATTCAATCGAGGAAAAATCGCCGCCTAGTCCCAAGGTTTCCGGGATCGAAACCTCACCAGAATTCATGTCCGTAAGCGAGATTTTAGAATTCCACAGCAACGCATTCAAGGGTTGGAGATACCTTCACGAAAATCGGAATCTCAACAAACGGTTTCACAACGCCGCGCTTGATCGAGTGTTGGCGAGCATCCTTGCCGTTCATGACGAAAAGTACGGTGGGCGTTATGGAGCTTCAGTCATGGAAGAGCAAAACGCGGAACCGGATCTCGGCGTCGAAAAACTCACCGACCTTCTTTGGCGAAAAAGTCGCGGACGCAAGACCGAATAGCGTACGCCTGCCATTCTCGATGAGCGCATGGCGCATGACCGGCCGGGTCGAGCGAGCAGCACCGCCATTGCATCGCCGGGGATCTCGCTTGCGCGGGCATCTGGCCTGCCGGAACGGCGGAGGATTGCCGGCGAGCGGGCGGAGCGGTCCGCGGGGCGTCGGCCGGGCGGCGGGCCGACAAAAAATGGCACAGCGCAAACGGCTCTGGAATGCATTGACTTGAACGCCTCGCGCCACTATACAGCCCCTTTGTCGCCTAGCCGGAGTCAGCCTTGAAACGTACTTTCCAACCCAGCGTCCTCGTCCGAAAACGTCGGCACGGCTTTCGCGCGCGCAAGCAAACCGTCGGCGGCCGTCGGGTTCTCGCCCGCCGCCGCGCCAAGGGCCGCAAGCGCCTTTCCGCATGACCGCGAGGGCGCGATGCTCCAGCGCCTCAAGACGCGTCGGCAATTCCTCCGGGTCGCCGCGAGAGGCAGGAAATGCGCCATGCCCGGCCTCGTGCTGCAGGCGGCGGCGCAACCGCCCGGCGACCGGGCGGACGGGCCGCGTTACGGGCTGACGGCAAGCCGGAGGGTCGGTAACGCAGTGGTGCGCAACCGCGTGCGGCGGCGCCTGCGCGCGGCGGCGGAGGACGTGTTGCCTCGGGTTGCGGATGAAGAATGCGACTACGTGCTGATCGGCCGCAAGACCTCGCCCGGACGGCCGTTCGAGGCGCTGAAGCGGGATCTGGAGGAGGGGTTGCGAAAACTGGGAGCGGCGCGGAGCGCGCAACGGGGCGAAAGGACATGAAACCTGCAACGAATATTCCGGCTGCGGCGCTGGTCCTGCTCGTGAGGGGATACAGGTCCTTCGTGTCGCCGGTTCTGCCGCGATCCTGCCGCTTCCATCCCAGCTGTTCCCGTTACGCGGTGGACGCATTCCGGAATCACGGCGCCGTCCGCGGCGGCTGGCTCGCCGTCAGAAGAATTCTGCGCTGCCACCCCTGGGGCGGAGGAGGTTTCGATCCCGTCCCGGAACGCAGGAACTGAGCCATGATGGAACAGCGCAACCTGATCCTGGCCATCGTCCTGTCCGCGTCCATCCTGCTGGGCTGGATGGTCTTCGTCGACGGCCCCCGCATGCAGAAGGAACAGGCGGCGCGCGAAGCGCAGAAAGCGGCGGAAACCGTCGGCGGCGCTCCCGCGGCGCCGTCCGTGACCGGAACGCCGCCCGGCGCGCCTCAGGCGGCGCCGTCCGCAGGGGCGCCGGTGGCGGGAGCGCCCGCGGTTCCGGCCGCAGCCCGTCGCGAAGCGGTCGTCGGGGCCTCGCCGCGCGTGAAGATCGAGACGGACCGGCTGACCGGATCGATCCGGCTGACCGGGGCCCTGATCGACGACCTGACGCTCGTCGATTACCGGCAGACCGTGGAGGAGGACAGCGACAGAATCGTTCTGCTTTCCCCGCCCGACACGGAACTGCCTTATTTCGCGCGGTTCGGCTGGGTCGGGCAGACGCCGGGCGTCGAGGTGCCGGGCCCGGACACGGTGTGGACCGCGGACCGGACGACCCTCGCGCCGGACGCTCCGGTCACGCTGACCTGGACCAACGCCGCCGGGATCGAGTTCAGCCAGGTCGTTTCCATCGACGACGACTACATGTTCTCGGTTGTCCAGCGGGCGCGCAACGGCGGCGGAGCGTCTGCGTCGCTCAGCGCGTTCGGACTCGTGTCGATGACGGGGACGCCGGAGACCTCGGGATTCTGGATTCTGCACGAGGGCCTGCTCGGAGTGTTCGACAACACGCTGAAGGAAGTCGATTACGACGACATCCAGGACGAGGACGGCGGCGAGATGAGCCAGACCACGACGGGCGGCTGGCTCGGCATCACCGCCAAGTACTTCGCGACCGCGCTGATCCCGGATCAGAAGGCGCTCAACACGGGCCGCTTCGTTCATACCGCGCCCGGACGCGTCGACAAGTACCAGGCGGACTTCCTCGCCGCCGCGCAGAACGTGGAGCCGGGCGGCTCCGCGGAGTTTCAGGCGCGCCTGTTCGCCGGCGCCAAGGAGGTGCGGCTGCTCGATTCCTACGAGGAGCGTTTCTCCATTCCGCGCTTCGACAGGATGGTGGACTTCGGATGGTTCTACTTCCTGACCAAGCCGATCTTCTACGTCATCGAATACTTCAACCGGATGTTGGGCAATTTCGGCCTCGCGATCCTGCTGCTGACCGTGCTGATCAAGATTCTCTTCTTCCCGCTCGCCAACAAGTCCTACCGGTCGATGACACGGCTGAAGAAGCTGCAGCCGAAGATGATGGAAATCCGCGAGCGCCACAAGGACGACCGGCAGCGCCAGAACCAGGCGATGATGGAGCTCTACAAGAAGGAGGGCGCGAACCCGATGTCGGGGTGCTTCCCCATCCTGATCCAGATTCCCGTGTTCTTCGCGCTTTACAAGGTGCTGTTCGTCACCATCGAAATGCGTCACGCGCCCTTCTTCGGCTGGATCCGCGACCTCTCCGCGCCCGACCCTCTCGGGCTGCTGACCGCCTTCGGGCTGCTGCCGTGGAACGTTCCCCAGGAACTCGTCCTCGTCAACATCGGCATCTGGCCCATCATCATGGGCGGGACGATGTATCTGCAGCAGAAGCTGAATCCGCAACCCGCCGACCCGATGCAGCAGAAGATCTTCATGCTTCTGCCCATCGTCTTCACTTTCCTGCTCGGCAGCTTCCCGGCCGGCCTCGTCATCTACTGGGCGTGGAACAACCTCCTGTCGATCGCGCAGCAATGGGTGATCATGCGGCAGATGGGGGTCACGGCATCGGGCGCGACCGTCGCCGCCCCCGCGGCTCCTCCGCCGCGCGGCGCGGCGCAAAAGGGCGCGCGCAGCGCGCGGCGAGACGAGGGGGCGGATGAAACGCCGCGCGACGGCCCCCGCAAGGCTTCGCGCAAAGCCTCCCGCAAGGAGCCGGGCGGCGATAGGTCGGCAGGCCCGCCGCCGCGGCGCAAGCCGTCCGGCGGCGGCGCGCGCAGAACGGCCGGGCCGAGACGGCACCGCAAGCGCAAATAGGATGCGGGCGCCGCGGCGCGAACGTTCCGCCCCGCCCGGAGAATTCGAGATGGATGCCGCGACGATCGAGGACGGACGCTGGCTGTTCGCGGGCGAGTGCGAATTCGTTGCGGGCGCCGCGACGTACGACGGACTGCCCGACGCGCTGCTGCCGGAAGTGGCCTTCGCGGGGCGTTCGAACGTCGGCAAGTCGAGCCTGGTCAACGCGCTGACCGGACGCCGCTCGCTGGCCAGAACCTCGAACGCCCCGGGCCGCACGCGGCAGATCAACTTCTTCGTGCTGCGCGACGCGCTGATGATGGCGGATCTTCCCGGCTACGGCTACGCCCGTGCTCCCAAGTCCGACATAAGAAACTGGACGTCGCTCGTCTTCGCCTATCTGCGCGGGCGCCCGACCCTGCGCCGGGTCTGCCTGCTGATCGACGCCCGCCACGGCATCCGGAATGCCGACGAGGACGTGATGCGCGACCTCGACCGCGCCGCCGTTTCCTACCAGGTCGTCCTGACCAAATGCGACAAGGTGAAGCCGGAACCGCTTTCCGACGCCGCCGCCGCCGCCGGCCGGCGAACCGCCGCGCATCCCGCGGCCCATCCGGAGATCCTCCGCACCAGCGCCGTCCGGTCCGACGGCATCGAGCTGCTGCGGGCGGAACTCGCGTCGCTCGCGCGTCCGGCGGTTCCGAATCCGTGATATACACCGGCGCGCAACATGTCGAAGCCCGAATCATGACCGGTCCCAAGCCTCCCGCCAAATCGCTGCTGCGCACGGCGGCCACCATTTCGGAGGCGCTGCCCTTTCTCCAGGAATTTTCCGGGAAGACCTTCGTCATCAAGTACGGCGGCCACGCGATGGGCGACCCCAGGCTCGCCGAAATCTTCGCCCGCGACATCGTCCTCGTGAAACAGGTGGGGATCAACCCGATCGTCGTCCACGGCGGCGGCCCGCAGATCGGCGACATGCTGAAGCGCCTCCGGATCGAAAGCCAGTTCGTCGACGGTCTCCGCGTCACCGACCGGCGCACCGTCGAAATCGTCGAGATGGTGCTCGCGGGCGCGATAAACAAGGAAATCGTATCGGCGATCAACAACGCCGGCGGCACCGCCGTCGGGATTTCCGGCAAGGACGGAAGGCTGATCCGGGCGCGCAAGCTGCAGCACCGGCGGAAGACCGATTCCCGCATCGAGCGAATCGTCGATCTCGGCTTCGTCGGCGAGCCGACCGCGATCGAAACGCGCGTGCTGGACACTCTCGTCAACTCGCACATGGTTCCCGTGATCGCGCCCATGGGCGTCGACGAAAACGGCACGACCTACAACGTCAACGCCGACACGGCGGCCGGCGCGATCGCCGGCGCGATCGGAGCCGAGCGGCTTTTCATGCTGACGGACGTGGCCGGCGTTCTCGACGGGAACGGCGAGCTGGTCACGGAGATCACCGACGGGCAGGCGCGCGGCATGATCCGGAGCGGAATCGTCGCCGGCGGAATGATCCCGAAGGTCGAGACCTGCCTCGACGCGGTCGAGCGGGGCGTCGGCGCCGCCGTCATCATGGACGGACGGACGCCTCACGGGCTGCTGCTCGAAATCTTCACCCGCCACGGCGCGGGCACGATGATACGCAGGGGATAGACGCCGGCTCGCCGCCTGCGCCGCGCCGCCATGCCGAACTCCGCCGCCGACCTGCGCCATGTCGACGCCTGGATCTTCGATCTCGACAATACGCTTTACCGGTCGAGCGAGGCGATGCTCGCCCAGACGGACGAACTCATGGGATCGTTCATCGCCGGTTTCCTGAACGTCGACAGGGCCGAGGCGCGGCGGATTCAGAAGGCTTATTTCCGCGAGCACGGACTCACCCTGCGCGGGCTCATGGTCGAGCACGGCCTCGATCCCGACGACTACATGAGGCACCTCTCCCGGCTCGACGTTTCGGAGATCGAACCCGATCCGGAACTGGGCGCCGCCATCGCCCGGCTGCCGGGCCGAAAGTTCGTCCACACCAACGCTTTCTCGCTCCACGCCGGGCGCGTCCTGAAGCGCCTCGGCCTGGCGGGGCATTTCGACGCGGTGTTCGACATCGGCGACGCCGATTACGTGCCGAAGCCGGCGATCGCCCCGTATCGCCGGCTGTGCGAACGGCACGGCGTCGATCCGCGGCGCGCGGTCATGATCGAGGACATCGCGCGAAACCTCGAACCCGCCTCCAGTCTGGGCATGACCACGGTCTGGCTTCGCACCGGAGCGAGCTGGGCCGGCGACGGACCCGGCGCCGCCGATCACGTCATCGACGACCTGAAGGGGTGGCTGAATTCCGCGCGGTTGAGGACGCCGTAAGGCCTTCGCGCCGCGCCCGACTCCTCGGATAGCCGACGGCCGCGCGGAAATTCCTTCGTCGGGCGCGGAAAGCCGCGGGCTTTCCGCTCCGGGACGGCTTGCGGATTCCGCCGCGGAGCCGCGGTCGCGACGGCGGCGCTCGCCTGGGCCTGCGGCGCAGCGACGCCGCAACCCGCCTTTCGTCGCGGCAACCGAGCGATGCCGCCAAAGCCGCCGGTTGACCGGCATCGGAACCCGTGGTTATTTCCGGGCGGCTCCGCCCGGGCGCCGCCGGGAAGCCCCGGGACGAAAGCGAATAGAACATGGACGATCTCCGGGAACGAATCGACCGGGCGTGGGAAGAGCGCGACTCCGTCACCCCGAACGCGAAGGGCCCGTTGCGCGAGGCGATCGAGGCCGCGCTCGACGGACTCGATTCCGGCTCTCTGCGCGTGGCCGAGAAGCTGGACGGAGTGTGGACGGTGCATCAATGGCTGAAGAAGGCCGTGCTGCTGTCCTTCCGCATATACGACATGGCGCCGCTTCCGGGCGGGCCCGCGTTTCCGGGCATCGGCGAAAGCCCCTGGTTCGACAAGGTGCCGTCGAAGTTCGCCGGCTGGAACGAAGCCCGCTTTCGAGCGGCCGGCTTCCGCGCCGTGCCGAACTGCGTCGTTCGCCGCTCGGCGTATCTTGCGCCGGGCGTCGTGCTGATGCCGAGTTTCGTCAATCTCGGCGCCCGCGTCGAAGAGGGCACCATGGTGGACACCTGGGCGACCGTCGGCTCCTGCGCCCAGATCGGCCGGAATTGCCACATTTCCGGCGGCGCCGGAATCGGCGGCGTGCTCGAGCCCCTGCAGGCCGATCCCGTGATCGTCGAGGACGACTGCTTCGTCGGGGCCCGTTCCGAGGTCGCGGAGGGGGTGATCGTCGAACGCGGCAGCGTGCTGTCGATGGGCGTGTTCCTCGGCGCGTCCACGAGGATCGTCGACCGCGAGACCGGAGAAATCCACCGCGGGCGGGTCCCCGCGTACTCCGTGGTGGTTCCCGGCGCCATGCCCGGACGCAAGCTGCCCGACGGAAGCGACGGGCCGAGCCTCTACTGCGCCGTCATCGTCAAGCGCGTGGACGAGCGGACCCGTTCCAAGACTTCCATCAACGAGCTTCTCAGGGATTGACTCCTATTATCGACGCCGTCGAACTCGCGCGCGAACTGATCCGCTGTCCGAGCGTGACCCCCGACGAGGCGGGGGCGCTCGACGTGCTGGAAGCGGCCCTGGACGATCTGGGCTTCGTCTGCAGCCGGCTGAAATTCTCCGAGCCGGGAACGCCCGACGTCGATAACCTTTACGCCCGGCGCGGCGAAGGCGCGCCTAATTTCTGCTTCGCCGGGCATGTCGACGTGGTGCCGCTCGGCGACCCGGACGCATGGAGCGTCGATCCGTTCGGCGGCGAGGTCGTGGACGGCATGCTTTACGGCCGCGGCGCCGCCGACATGAAGAGCGCGATCGCCGCGTTCGTCGCGGCCGTCGCCCGCCGCGGCGCGGGCCGGAAGGGATCGGTCAGCCTGCTGATCACGGGCGACGAAGAGGGGCCGGCCGTGAACGGGACGAAAAAGGTTCTCGACTGGCTGGCGGAAAGGGGCGAGGCCATCGACGTCTGCCTGGTCGGCGAACCGACCAACCCCGAGAGGCTCGGCGACATGATCAAGATCGGCCGCCGCGGAAGCCTGACCGGCAGGCTCGCCGTCTCCGGCGTCCAGGGACACACCGCGTATCCGCATCTCGCGGACAATCCGCTGCCGCGGCTGGTCCGGATGCTGGACGCGATTTCGAGCGCGCCGCTCGACGGCGGCACGGAGCACTTCCAGCCGTCCGACCTTCAGCTGACGACGATCGACACTGGGAATCCGGCGGCGAACGTCATCCCGGGACGCGCGCAGGCCATGTTCAACGTCCGGTTCAACGACCTCCATACCGGAGAGAGCCTGACGCGATGGCTGCACGAGCGCTGCGCCGCGGCGGGCGGCCCTTACGAACTGGAGGTCGCCGTGTCGGGCGAAGCGTTCTTCACGCCGCCGGGACCGTTCAGCGCGCTGCTGAGCGACGCGGTGCGGCGGGTGACGGGCCGGGAGCCCGATCTCTCGACCGCCGGCGGCACTTCCGACGCGCGCTTCATAAAGGATTTCTGCCCGGTCGCGGAGTTCGGCCTGGTCGGACGCACCATGCACAAGGTCGACGAACGAACCGCCGTCGCCGACGTCCGGACGCTCGCCGACATCTACGCCGCGGTTCTCGACGGGTACTTCGCCGAATGATTCTCCATGTCGCCATTTCGTTGGCGGCGGCCTTTCGCCTCGCCTTGCTGGACCGCCACGGGGTGATCTACTTCGAGAACGACGAGAGCGCTTTCTGGAGGTCCTTCCTCGCGGCGGTCCTCGCCGCGCCGAACTACGTGCTGCTGGCGATGTACGACGCGCCCGGAGCGATGGACGGACGGTTCTTCGCCGTCGAAACGATCTCCTACGTGATCGGCTGGGTGATCTTTCCGCTCGCGATGCTCGCCTACACCGAGGCCACGGACTGCGCCGACCAGTATTTCCGTTTCATCGCGGCGTGGAATTGGGGCCTCGTCCTTCAGTTTCTGTTGTTTCTTGCGGTGCAGATCGCGACCTCGCACCTGCCCGCCGCCGCGAGTTTTCTTCTCTGGTTTCTCGCGACCATGGCCGCGTTCTTCTATCAGGCGTTCATCGCGCACGTCGCGCTCGAGGTGCGCATCGCCCGGGCGACCGTGATCATGCTCATCGGCAACGTGTTGGCCCTTTGCCTGCACGCGGTCGACCGTTGGATGCTTCATGGATAATGCACCGAAACCAGATACAGCCCGGCGGCCGGCGCGGTCGGACCGCCCGCCGATCTGTCGCGGGCCGCCAGCGCCGCCGAAACGTCGGCGGCGGTCCACTTGCCGGCGCCCACCCGTTCGAGCGTGCCCACCATGTTCCGCACCTGACGATGCAGGAACGAGCGCGCCTCGACATGGAATCGAATCTCGTCCCCGGCGCGCTCGACGGCGATCTTGTCCAGCGTCTTCACGGGCGACCTCGCCTGGCACATGGCGGCGCGGAAAGTGGTGAAGTCGTGCCGGCCGACGAGGCGCTGACCGGCCGCCTGCATCGCGTCCGCGTCCAGAGAAGCCCGGACGTGCCACACGCGGCCGCGCTCGACCGCCGGCGGCGCCCGGCGGTTGAGGATGCGATACAGATACACTCGCCGCCGCGCCGAAGTCCTGGCGTCGAAGTCGCCGCCGACCTCCCGCGCGTCCAGCACCGCGATGGGCTGGCGCCCCAAATGGGCGTTGATCGCGTCGCGCACCGTGTCCGCCGCGACCGGCCTGGATATGTCGACGTGCGCGACCTGGCCCAGCGCATGAACCCCGGCGTCGGTCCGGCCGGCGCCGCGGACGCGCACTCTCTCGCCGCAGAAGCCGAACACGGCGTCCTCCAGAGCCGCCTGGACGGAGGGGCCGCTTTCCTGGCGCTGCCACCCGACGTATCCGCCGCCGTCGTATTCGACCGTGATCCGGTAACGGGTCACGACAGCGCCGCGCCGGGGAGGAGAGGATTGCCGCGAACGAACGCGTCCGCGGGCATGGCCGCTCCGCCCGCCCGCTGAACCCTTTCGATTCGAAGCGCGCCGGCGCCGCAGGCCACCGTCAGGGGCAGGCCGATGACCGTACCCGGCGGACCGGAGAGGCCGACGACGCTCGCCTCCAGAATGCGAAGCCGCTTCCCTCCGCGTTCGCACCATACCCCCGGCCACGGCGCGAAGGCGCGAATTCTGCGTTCGATCAGAACCGCGTCCTCGTTCCAGTCCGCCCGCCCTTCGCGGCGTTCGAGCCTGGCGGCGTAAGTCGCGCCGTCCCGCGGTTGCGGACGGGGGACGAGCCCGTCCGCGGCAAGCGCTTCCGCGAGCAGGCGTCCCCCCATCGCGGCAAGCGCGTCGTGCAGATCCGGCGCCGTCGCGCGCGGACCGATGGGCATGCGTTCGGCGAGCAGAATCGGGCCGGTGTCGAGCCCCGCGTCCATCTGCATCACGGTCACGCCGGTTTCCGCGTCGCCGGCGAGAATCGCGCGCTGTATCGGCGCCGCGCCGCGCCAGCGGGGCAGCAGCGACGCATGCACGTTGACGCATCCGAGACGCGGCTCGCCCAACGTCGCCTCCGGCAGGATGCGGCCGTAGGCAGCCACCGCCACGGCGTCGAACGCGGCGAAATCGTCGGCTTCCGGGGAATGCCGGACCTCGATTCCCCTGGCGTCCGCGAAGGCCTGCACCGGCGAAACGCGTTCGCGCTGCCCGCGGCCCGCCGGACGGGGCGGGCGGGTGTGGACGCGCGCGACCTCGTGGCCGGCGCGGATCAAGGCGTCGAGGCTCGGCACCGCGAATTCCGCCGTGCCCATGAAGGCGAGTTTGAGCGCGGACATCGCGCGTCAGCGCCGCGCCGCTCCGGGCTTCCGGTCGCGAGCGCGCTTCGCCCTGGCGAGCTTGCGCAGGATCATGCCGCGCCTGACGGCGGAGATGCGATCCACGAAGAGAACGCCGTCGAGATGGTCGATCTCGTGCTGGATGCAGGTCGCGAGGTAACCGTCGAATTCCTCCTCCCGGGCCGCGCCGTCGTAATCGAGATACTGCAGGCGCACGCGTTCGGGCCGTTCGACTTCCGCATAATGCTCGGGGAGCGAGAGGCAGCCTTCTTCGCGGGCCGAGATTTCGACCGACGACTCGACGATGCGGGGGTCGGCGATGCGCAACGGACGGCGCGGTTCGCCGGACGGCGCGACGTCGGCGACGATAACGCGCCGGAGCGCGCCGACCTGCGGCGCGGCAAGGCCGACGCCGGGCGCGGCGTACATGGTCTCCAGCATGTCGTCCATCAACCGTCTCACGCCGTCATCGACCGAACCCACGGGCTCGGCGATTTGCTTCAGCAGGGGATCCGGAGCGACGATAACGGGCAGCAGCGCCATGGCGAAGCGGTACAGGGCCGCGCAGCGGCGGCGGACGGCGCATTATACCGGGCGAATCGCGGAACCGGAATGCCTGCGCTCCGCGACGCGCCTTGACGACCCTGCCGCAGCCCGCCTTCCGTCGATCAGAGCCCGACCCGCAGCCGGCCGTCGACCCGCGGGCCGACCGATCCCCGATCCGCGATGTACCGCATCACCTGGACCGTGAGAAGGGTTCCCGCCCTGGCGTCGACGAGCCGCTTTCCGTTCGCGAGCATCCCGTAGCCGTCGCCGCCGCCCGCCAGGAAATCGTTGGTCGCCAGCACGTAAGTCGCGTCGGGCCGGATTTTCTTGCCGTCCTGCGCGGCCTCGACCACGCGGCGTCCCGGAGGGCGGTTCGGATCGTAGACGACGCGCAGTCCCGAGAAATGCGGGAACCGGCCTCCGCCGCTCAGGCCGTTCTCGAGGGCCGCGACCACGTCCCGGCCCGTCACCTCGATGACGACCGTCTTGTCGCCGAACGGGAGTTCCTCGAGGATGTCCCGTCGGGTCAGCGCGGTTCCCGGCGGATAGGTCCGGTCGCCGCGGATCCCTCCCCCGTTGACGATCGCGATGTCGGCCTGCGTCGCCGCCCGCATCGCGTCGGCGAACAGGTTGCCGATTGCGGCCTCCATGCCGCGAACCGTCGTTCGACGGCTGTCGAGCGCCGTGGTCGTCCTGCCGACCGCGGCGTCGAGCTCGCCGGAAAGCCGGTCGAGATAGCCCTGCACCGCCGCCGCGACCTCAGGGTCCGGTTCGACCTGCGCCGAGTCGATCACGCGAAAAGCCGGGCTCCAGACGAAGCGCTTGCCTTCCGGCCGCTCCGCCTCGTCGAGTTCGAGATCGATCGCCGTGATCCGCTCGGCCTGCGCGCCGGACTCCGCGAACGCCGCCCGGCCGTCGTATTCGACCCGCAAGATATGATCGTCGCCGCTCAGCAGGAGATCGACGTCGCCCCGAGCGAGCAACGCCGCGTCCTCGCCCGAGTCCGTGTGAGCGAGAGCGACCACGAGGTCGGCGCCCGCCGCGCGCAATTCGCGCGCCTGCTCGGCGGCGACCTCGACGGCGGGGCGGAAAACCACGCTCCCCGGGCTGGATTTCACGGCGGTCCCGGTCGTGGTCAATCCGAATACGCCGATTTTGAACCTGCCGGCGGCGACCATGATCGACGCCTTCGCGCCGTCGATAATCTCCCCGTCCGCGTCCCTGTGATTGGCGCTCAAAACCGGAAACGAAGCCTCCGCGATGCGGCGGCGCGCGACTTCCGGCCCGAAATCGAACTCGTGGTTGCCGAGCGCCATGGCGGTGAGGCCGAGCCTGTTCAGAAGCGCGATCATGTGGGCCCCCTGGTCGAAGCCCGAAAGCAGCGACGGCGAGATCGCGTCGCCGGCGAACGTGACCAGGACGTTGCCGCCGCGCCGCCGCTCGGCGGCGATCACGGAAGCGAGCCTTGCGACGCCGCCCCGGCCGCGCTTTTCCTCCATCCGGTCGAGATCGTTGAAATGAACGATGGTGAGTTTCACGGGCGCGCCGAAACCGCTGTCCGGAGCCAAAGCGGCTGCCGCGGCGGCAAAAAACATGCTTGCCAGTTTCATGACCGAATCCCCGATGCTAAGCGCGAGAAGAAGCCGGACCGTCCGGCTCTTCTGCGGCGGCAGGTCCGACAAGGCGCGAACGTCGTGGAAAATACAGGTTGGAAACTTTTTTTGCAGCCCTGAACGACGACGCGCCGCGGATTTCGCGGCCGGACTTGTCGCCAACGATCGTTGCGCCTGCCCCGCAACGCCGATGCCGCGCAAAAGGTTGCCGGACGGCCCGGCCATTTTCGGGAACTGGCGCAGGACGCGCTTTTCGACCGCTTCCTCCGGGAAACGCCGCATGTTGGACGCCGAAGTCTTTTCCTGAGACATCTCCCGACCCGCGCCGCAGCGAGAAAGAACGGGTTCTTCCGGGACGCGTGACCAAGATGCCTCCCGGCCGTAGAATGAACGCTGTTCTTCTTGGGGACTCTCGATGTTCTGTCGCGCCAAGATCAGCGGGAATCGCACGTACGTCCGGATCGTCGAGAACCGGCGCGAGGGCAAGAAAACCGGACGACGCTTCATTGCCGGCCGGCTCATGGAGTCCGGCGACCTGAACGGCCTCGCCGCCTCCTTGCGCCGCTTCGCCGTCGGCGGACGACGCCGGACGGACGGAAGCGCCTGAGCGAACGGCGTCTGCGCAACGTCCGGTCGGCGAATGGAAAACCCGGAAGCGCCCGGGCGGAAGGCCGTCCGCATATCGTTCGTAATTCCGGCCCTGAACGCCGCGGCCACGCTGCCGGGCGTCGTCGACGCGATCTCCTGCGCCAACGGGACGCTCTCCTGCGACATTACCGTCGTGGACGGCGGCTCGACCGACGGAACGCAAAAGGTCGCCAGGGGAAAGGGCGCGCGCGTCCTGCCGTCCGCCAAGGGCAGAGGCCGCCAGCTGCGCGCCGGCGGCGAGGCCGCGCCCGGCGCGTGGCTGCTTTTCTTGCACGCGGACACCCGGCTCGCTCCCGGCTGGCGCCGCGCCGTCCACGAGTTCGCGACGGAACCGGCGAACGGCGACCGCGCCGCGGTCTTCCGGCTGCGACTCGACGACGCGCATCCGCAAGCGCGCCGCGTCGAACGGCTCGTCGCCTGGAGAACGCGCGCGCTCGGCCTCCCCTACGGCGATCAGGGCCTCCTGATCTCCCGAGGGTTTCACGACCGCATCGGCGGGTTCAAGCCGCTCCCTCTGTTCGAGGATGTCGACATCGTACGGCGCATCGGCAAGAGTCGGCTCGATATGCTCGATGCCGATGCGGTCACCTCCGCCGACCGTTACAGGCGCGGAGGCTGGTGGCTGCGCCCGGCGCGCAATCTCGCCTGCCTCGCTCTCTATTTTCTGGGCGTGCCGCCAAGGCTGATCGAGAAGCTCTACCTGTGAGACATGTCGTGATCTTCGCGCGGACGCCGCGCCTCGGAAGAGTGAAGACCCGGCTGGCGGCCGACGTCGGCGAGGCGACCGCTCTCAGGTTCTACCGCGCGACCTTGAACGCCGTCGCCCGGCGCCTCGCCTCCGATCGAAGATGGACGACGTGGCTCGGCGTGACCCCCGACGCGGACGTTTTCGACAAGCGGATTCCGCCCTGCGGCATCCCCCGGATTCCGCAGGGCGACGGCAACCTCGGAGATCGCATGGCGAGATGCATGAGGCGCTTCGGAACGCACCCGGTCGCGATCGTCGGCAGCGACGTCCCCGGCGTGGAGCGCCGCCACGTCGCCGAAGCGTTCGAGGCGCTGCGACGGTGCGAATTCGCGTTCGGTCCGTCTGACGACGGGGGCTACTGGCTGGTCGGCGCGGCGCGAGGTGCGCGCGCCGGGGCGTTGTTCAGGAACGTGCGCTGGTCCGGGATGCACGCTCTTTCGGACACTGTCGCCAATGCCGGGCCCGGCGCGAGAGTCGCGTTCGTACGAACGCTCGCCGATATCGACGATGGCGACGCGTTTCGCGCATGGCGGTCCGGAAACTGAACCGGGACCGTCGACTGTCCGGGCTATCCGCAGAAACGGCAGAGGGTCCGGCTCTTCCAAGGACCATGCCGCGTCTGTCCGAACCGGATCATCGGCCGCTTGTTCGTTCGCGGTCCGTGTTCAAAGCCAGCTTTCCCGTCGATCGGCCCGACTTCAGATCTTCGAGCGCGCGCGGAAGATCGTTCAGTCCGTACCGGTCATGGACGACGGGAGCGATCCGGTTCGCGCGGAGAAGTTCAATCAGGGACCGCGTACAGCGCGCCACCATCTCCGGATCCCTGTCGTGGTTCCAGTATACGCCGCGCGCGACCGCGCGCTTCAACAGGAGCCGGTTTGCAGGAATTTCGGGAATCGTTCCGCTCGAGAAGCCGGTTACGAGAAGCTGGCCCTTCCACGCGAGGCAACGAAGGCTCCGCAGCGTTATCTCGCCGCCTACCGTGTCGAGAACGATGTCGGCGCCGAGACCGGCAGTCGCTTCGTTTGCGGCCGCGACGAAGTCTCCGGTTTCGTAGTCGACGACGACATCGGCGCCATGCGACCGGACGAGATCGCGTTTCCGGGATCCGGTGGCGGCCGCAACGACTTTCGCGCCGTATGCCTTGGCGATCTGAACGGCCGCCAGCCCCACGCCGCCGGCTGCGGCATGGATCAAAACCGTGTCGCTTTCGCGAACGGCCGCATCCTCGACGAGCGCCACGAACGCGGTGGTATAGGCTACCGGAAGAGCGGCGGCGGTCGCGAAGCCGGTCTCGTCCGGCACCCGGATGGCCATGTCGGCGCGCAGGAGGGCGTATTCGGCGAAACCTCCCCACGGCGCCTTCCCGGCGACGCGGGAACCGCGCGCGAAGCCGGTTTCGGATCCGGCTTCAACGACCGTTCCGGCGATTTCCTGTCCCGGCGTGAAGGGGCGATCCGGCCGGATTTGATAGACTCCGTCGATCATCAACAGGTCGGAAAAATTGAGCGCCGCCGCCCGAACCCTGACGAGCAGTTCGTTCGCCTCCGGCGCCGGCCGTTCGACGTCGACGAGGCGAAGCGCGCCGATTCCCGGGGTTTCGGGCGATCGCCACGCTTTCATCCCGCAAGTTCCCGTCGGCCTCGTGCCGGGATGCAGGCGGCGGCCCGGCGCGGCGGAAGCCGGAAGCGGGACGGCGCCGCGGCGCCGTCCGAAAGCGGTTCCGCCGCGACTTCCGGCGGCGCGGACCTGAAATTCCGCATGGGATCCTCTCGCGCGACGGCGCCGTCTTGCAATGCGGCGCTCGAGATCTGAATATACAAGCATAAAATGACAGGAAGGAGACATTCGATGAAACGGGCTGCTTTCGCCGCGCTGCTGCTGATCCTGCCGACATTGGCGTCGGCCGAAACGGTGCTGAAATTCGCGAGCTTCGTGCCGCCGCAATACGTCCTGCACAAGCCGGTGTTTCTCAAGCTCGCCGACGACCTCGCCGCGGCCACCGGCGGCGAGGCGAAGATCAAGGTCTACGCCGCCGGCGCGCTGGGGAAGGGACCGGTCGAACAGTACCAGCGCGCGGTGCGGCGCATCGCCGATATCGCCTACGGATTGCCCGGCTATACGTCCTCGGTGTTTCCGAAGACGCTCCTGATCGAGCTTCCGGGCGTGACCCGGGGGCACCGGGACGCGACGCGCAAACTGTGGAAGGTGATGGACGCCCACCTGCGCGGCGAGTTCAGGCGCACCGTGCCGCTCGCGGTTTTCGTGACGCCGCCCGCCGTGTTCATGATGCGCGACAAGCCGGTGCGGAGTCTCGACGATCTCAAGGGCCTGAAGATCCGGGTGGCGTCGAAGTCCGCCGCGGCGGTGATCTCCGCTTACGGCGCGACCCCGGTGCAGATGCCGGCGACGAAGGTCTACACGTCGATGACCACCGGCGTCGTCGACGGCGCGCTTATGGGGTCGGATTCGTTGCTGATCTTCAAGCTGATCGAGCCCGCGAAGTTCGTCACCGTCGGACTGCCGGAAATGCCGACGACCATCTTCATGGTGATGAACGAAGACGCCTACGGCGAACTCGCGCCCCAACACAGAAAGGCCCTCGACGGGCTTGTCGGCCTCGACATCAGCCTGCGTTCGGCGGACGGCCTCGCGAAGTTCGGCGAAATCGCTCTCGGCAAGTTCCGCTCGCTGCCCGGAAAGCAAGTCGTCGAGCTGTCGAAGGAAGCGCGAGCCGCCTTCGACGCGCGCGCGGCGGCCGCCGTCGAAGGCTTGCTGAAGGAACTCGACGGCAAGGGGATTCCCGCGAGCGAGGTCGTCGCCGCGATGAGGAACTGAACCGCGGGCCGTGAAGGCCCTCGACCGGGCGTGCGCGGCGCTCGCCGTCCTGTCCGGTCTCGTCCTGCTGGCGTTGATCGGGCTCACCTTCGTCGACGTCATCCTGCGCTACGTCTTTGCCGCGCCTGTCCTGGGCGCGACCGACCTCCTGCAGATGGGAATGGTCGTGGCGATCTCTTGCGCTTTCCCGTTCGCATGGCGGACGGGCGGCCATATCGTCGTCGACCTCGTTCCCGATTACGGCGTCCGCTTCTTGACCGTCGTCCGCGATCTGGCGGTGCGATTGATCGGCGGGGCCATCTTCGCGCTGTTGGCGGCCAGGGCATGGGTCCGCGCGGAGGACGCGGCGCTGTTCAACGAAGCGACGAACATGATCGAACTGCCGTTCGGGCCGTTCTTCCGGATCCTCGCGGCCGCCTGCGCCTTTCATGTCCTTGTGCTTTGCGTCGAGGCGGCGCGCGTGGCCGCGGGATTGCCGATCGGCTTCGCCGCGAAGGGAGCCGACGAGAACCCGTGAGTCCGACCGTTCTCGGCGCGCTCGGCTTCGCGCTGCTCCTGTTCCTGATGAGCCAGCGGGTTCCCGTCGCCGCGGCCATGATCGCCGTCGGCCTCGGAGGCCTGGCGATCCTCAACAGCGTGCCGGCGGCGCTGGCGACGTTGGTTACCGAGACCTGGAGCGCGGCCATATTCTACGAGCTCACGGTGATACCGTTCTTCGTCCTCATGGGGAACGTCGCGGCGGCATGCGGCATGAGTCGCGACCTGTACAACGCCGCCAACGCCTGGGTCGGATGGATGAAGGGCGGACTCGCCCATGGAACGGTTCTCGGGTGCACCGGCTTCGCGGCGCTGTCCGGGTCTTCGGTGGCGTCCGCGCTCACGATCGGGCGCGTGGCGCTGCCGGAAATGGCGCGCTTCGGATACGACCGGAAGCTCGCCGCCGGCGCCGTGGCGGCGGGGGGCACGCTCGGGATTCTCATCCCGCCCTCCACGGGCTTCGTGATCTACGCCATCCTGACCGAGGAATCCATTGGCCGGCTGTTCCTCGCCGGCGTCATACCCGGCGTCCTTCTCGCCAGCCTCTTTCTCCTGACGATCTTCGCCCGGGTCGCGCTCGATCCCGGAATCGGCCCCGCCGCGCGCCGATACGACTGGCGCGAACGGCGGACGGCGCTGGCGCGCAGCCTGTCCATCATCCTGATCGTCGCGGTTTCGATCGGAGGCATCTACGGCGGCGCTTTCACCCCGGTCGAGGCGGCGGCCGTCGGGGCGGTGCTTGCGATCCTCTTCGCCGCGCTGCGCGGCGGACTATCTCCGCCGACGATCCGTTCGGTCCTGCTGAACACGGCGAGCACGACCGTCATGATCTACTTCATCATTATCGGGGCGGCGGTCTTTTCGCCCTTTCTCGCCCTGACCCAAATCCCGGAGGATCTCGCGCGGACGCTGACCGGCCTCGATCCCGGCCCCGTCGTTCTTCTGGCGATCGTTCTGATCGCCTTCATCGCGCTCGGGACGTTCCTCGACGGGTTCGCGATGATGGTGCTCGTTCTGCCGATCGTGCTTCCCATCGTCGAGCGGTCCCGGATACCGGACTTTCTCGGGTTGCCGTCCGAGTCCAGCGATTTCAGGATCTGGTTCGGCGTCGTCATGGTCGTCATTCTGGAGATGGCGCTGATCAGCCCTCCAGTCGGCATGAACGTGTTCGTCGTGAAGGGCGTGGCGCGGGACGTCCCGATGCGCGAGATCTACGCGGGAATCATGCCGTTCTGGGGCGCGATGATCGTATGCCTCGCGATCCTCGTCGCATTTCCGCAGCTTGCTCTCGTCCTGCCGAACACGATGCTCGACTGAAGATTCCGCGGGCGCGCCGGCGTTACGGTTCGAGAATTCCCGGCAGCTTCAGCCCGTGCTCGCGCGCGGTTTCCAGCGCGGTTTCGTAACCCGCGTCGGCGTGGCGCATGACGCCGCTGGCGGGATCGTTCCACAGCACGCGTTCGAGACGCCGCGCGGCCTCGTCGGTGCCGTCGGCGACGACGACCATGCCGGCATGCTGGGAATAGCCGATGCCGACGCCGCCGCCGTGGTGAATCGACACCCAGGTCGCGCCGCTGGCCGTGTTCAGCAGGGCGTTGAGAAGCGCCCAGTCGGCGACCGCGTCGGATCCGTCGATCATGCCCTCGGTCTCGCGGTTGGGACTCGCCACGGATCCCGAGTCCATGTGGTCCCGGCCGATCACGATGGGCGCCGAAATCTCGCCGCTTCGCACCAGTTCGTTGAAGGCGAGGCCCACGCGGTGGCGCTGCCCGAGACCGAGCCAGCAGATCCTGGCCGGCAGGCCCTGAAAGCTGATGCGCTCGCGCGCCATGTCGAGCCAGTTGTGCAGCGCGGCGTCGTCCGGAATGAGTTCCCTGACCTTTTCGTCCGTGCGGTAGATGTCCTCCGGGTCGCCGGAGAGCGCCGCCCAGCGGAACGGTCCCTTGCCGCGGCAAAACAGCGGACGGACGTAGGCGTTGACGAAGCCGGGATAGGCGAACGCGTCGGCGACGCCGGCGTCCTTCGCCATCTGGCGCAGATTGTTGCCGTAATCCAGCACGGGGATGCCCATGCGGTGAAAGGCCAGCATGGCTTCGACCTGCGCCGCCATCGACCGCTTGGCCGCCTTCTCGACCTCCCCCGGATCGCGCTCGCGGCGCTCCCTCCAGTCCTCGACGGTCCAGCCGGCCGGCAGGTAGCCGTTGACCGGGTCGTGCGCCGCCGTCTGGTCGGTGACGACGTCGGGCCGTATCCCCCGGCGAACGATTTCCGGATACGTTTCGGCGGCGTTGCCGAGAAGGCCTACCGATACGGGGCGGCCGCGCGAGCGCCCGACGATCTCCAGGGCTTCGTCGAGGGTTTTCGCCTCGACGTCGAGATATCCGGTCCGCATGCGGTACTCGATGCGGCTGGGCTGGCATTCGACGGCGATCAGGCTGGCGCCCGCCATGGTCGCGGCCAGCGGCTGCGCGCCGCCCATGCCGCCGAGGCCGCCGGTCAGGATCCACTTTCCCGCGAGACTCCCGCCGAAATGACGGCGGCCGACTTCGGAAAAGGTCTCGTAGGTTCCCTGGACGATGCCCTGGCTGCCGATATAGATCCAGGAGCCCGCCGTCATCTGGCCGTACATCATCAGCCCGGCCCGGTCGAGTTCGGTGAAATGCTCGAGCGTCGCCCAGTTCGCCACGATGTTCGAGTTCGCGATCAGCACCCTCGGCGCGTCCGCGTGCGTGCGGAAGACGCCGACGGGCTTCCCGCTCTGCACCAGCAGCGTCTCGTCGCCCTCGAGCGCGGCGAGCGCCGCGACGATGCGCTCGTAGCATTCCCAGTTACGGGCGGCGCGCCCGATGCCGCCGTAGACCACCAACTCTTCGGGCCGTTCGGCGACGTCGGGATCGAGGTTGTTCATCAGCATGCGAAGCGGAGCTTCCGTCGCCCAGCTTCTGGCGGTCAGCTCGCTGCCGGTGGGGCTGCGGACGACCGCGGCGTTCCGGCGAGCGGCGTTCATGCCGCTTGTCCGGCCGCAACGTCGCCGTTGCGGACGATCTCCTGCGCCGGGTTGTACCCGGCCCAGTACGAAAGTTCGGCCGGCCGTTCGATGTCCCAGAGGACGAAATCCGCCCGCTTGCCGACTTCGAGGGTTCCCCGGTCGCTTCCGAGTCCCAGCGCCCGCGCGGCGTTGCGGGTGACGCCGGCCAGCGCTTCCTCCGGCGTCAGCCGGAACAGGATGCAGCTCATGTTCAGCGTCAGCAGCAGCGACAGCACGGGAGACGACCCCGGATTGAAATCGGTGGCGATCGCGATGTCCACCCCGTGCTTGCGGAACAGGTCGACCGGCGGCGTCCGCGTTTCGCGAAGCGTGTAGTAGGCGCCCGGCAGCAGGACGGCGACCGTGCCGGCGGCGGCCATCGCGCGCGCGCCGTCCTCCGAAACGTACTCCAGGTGGTCCGCCGAGAGGGCGCCGTATTTCGCCGCCAGGGCCGCGCCGCCGAGGTCCGACAGTTGCTCGGCGTGCAGCTTGACCGGGAGGCCGTGTCCGCGGGCGGCCTTGAGAACCGCCTCGGTTTCGGCGGGCGTGAAGGCGATGGATTCGCAAAAGGCGTCCACCGCGTCCGCGTCGCCGCTCCTGGCGACGGCGGGAAGCATTTCCTCGACGACCAGGTCGACGTAGTCGCCCTGCCGGCCGGCGTATTCGGGGGGCAGCGCGTGGGCGCCCAGAAACGTGGTCAGAACGTCGACGGGCAGGAATTCTCCGATCGTCCGCGCGGCGGACAACTGCTTCAATTCGGTCGCGGTTTCGAGTCCGTACCCCGACTTGATCTCGATGGTGGTCACGCCTTCCTGGAGAAGGCTTGCGACGCGGGGAAGGGCCGCCTCCACCAATTGGGCTTCGCTCGCATCCCGGGTCGCTTTCATGGTCGACAGGATTCCGCCGCCGGCGCGGGCGATTTCCTCGTAGCTGACGCCTTGCAGGCGTTTCTCGAATTCGCCGGACCGTTCGCCGCCAAAGACCGCGTGGGTGTGGCAGTCGATCAGGCCCGGCGTGACCCAGAAGCCTTCCGCCTCGACGGTCTCGCCGGCGTCTCCCTGCAGTTCGTCCATGGGACCGACCCATGCGATTCGGTTCCTCCGGGTCGCGATCGCGCCCCGCTCTATCGCTCCGTAGGGCGCGCCGCCCTCGATCATGGTGGCGAGGTCGACGTTGATCCACAGCTTGTCCCAGTCCGGCATCCGCTGAACCCTTTCGCATTGCGCCGCGGCGGCGCGCGCCGGTATTATAGACGCGTATACGCATTGCGGACGGAGCGCGGGCGAAGTGAACGACGAGGGGCGCGGCGTTCCCGTTATCGACGTTCTCGAAGGCGCGGCGCCGCTCGTCGTCAACGTGCCGCACGACGGCCGGGAAATACCGGCGGAGATCGGCGCGAGAATGACGGCGGAGGCGCTCGCCCTTCCCGATACGGACTGGCACATGCGGGATCTCTGGGGTTTCGCGGCGGACCTCGGCGCCACGCTCGTTTCCGCCCGCTATTCCAGATACGTCGTCGACCTCAATCGTCCGCCCGACGGCCGGCCGCTCTATCCCGGCGCGGACAACACCGGCGTCTGTCCGACGACGACGTTTCTGCGCGAGCCGGTATATCGCCCGGGGGCGGAGCCGGACGACGCCGAAACCCGGTCGCGGATCCGGCGATACTGGCGGCCCTACCACGCGGAGCTGGCGCGCATCGTCGCCGACAGGCGCGACCGTTTCGGCTCCGCGCTGCTGTTCGACGCCCATTCGATCCGCTCGGTTCTGCCGCGTTTCTTCGAAGGCCGGTTGCCGGAGTTCAATTTCGGCACCGCCGGCGGCGCGAGCGCCGACGCCGCGCTGACCGAACGCATGTTCGGGGTTCTCGACGGGGCGGAGGGCTACGGCGCGGTTCTCGACGGACGATTCAAGGGCGGTTACATCACGCGGCATTACGGAGCGCCGGCCGACGGAGTCCACGCGGTTCAGCTGGAGATGGCGCAGTCCGCCTACATGGAGGAGGAGGCGCCGTACCGCCTGCTCCCCGACCGCGCCGCGCGCCTGCGCACGGTTCTCGAAGATCTGCTCGAAGCCGGCCTCGACTGGATTTCCGGCGCGGGGAGGGCGCGGGCGGTTTGATCTCGTACCGTTTCGATCATCTGCTCGCCGCCGGGCGGTGGCTGTCGCCCGGCTACGTTTCGGCGGACGAGGCGGGGCGGATCGTCCGGGCGTCCGGCGACGTCCCGGAGGGCGGCTGCCGGAGGATATCCGGGATCGCGATCCCGGGCGTGCCGAACGTTCACTCGCACGCCTTCCAACGGGCCATGGCGGGTCTCGCCGAACGCCCCGCCGAGGCGGGCGAGGACAGTTTCTGGACGTGGCGCGAGACGATGTACCGGTTCGTCGCCGCGATATCGCCCGACGACTTCGAGGCGATCGCGGCGCAGGTTTACGTCGAGATGCTCAAGTCCGGATACACGTCCGTCGGCGAATTCCAGTATCTGCATCACGATCGCGACGGCGCGCCGTTCGCCGATCCCGGGGAGATGACCCTGCGCGCCGCCGCCGCCGCCCGGAAGGCGGGAATCGCCGCCACCCTGCTTCCTGTCCTGTATCAGAACGGCGGCTTCGGGGGCGCGCCGCCGCAAGCCGGCCAGCGGCGCTTCGTCAACGACGTCGACCGCTTCATGCGCATATGCGAGTCGGTGGCCGCGTCGTGCGCGGACGACTCCGGCCTCGCGGCGGGAATGGCTCCGCACAGCCTGCGGGCCGTCGGCGAAGAGTCGCTGCGGGCCGTCGCGAAAGCCGCCGGTTCCGCCGCGCCGATCCATATTCATATCGCCGAACAGGAGAAGGAAGTCGTCGATTGCGAGGCGTGGTCCGGCCTTCGACCGGTCCAGTGGTTGCTGGAGAAAATTCCGGTCGACGAACGGTGGTGCCTCGTGCACGCGACCCACACGACTCCGGACGAAGTCCGGGCGGCGGCCGGGACCGGCGCGACGGCCGGGCTTTGTCCCACCACCGAGGCCAATCTCGGGGACGGACTCTTCGATCTTCCCTCGTGGAAAACGGCCGGCGGGCGGATCGCGGTCGGTTCGGACAGCAACGTCTCGGTCGATCCGGTGGAGGAGCTGAGGTGGCTGGAGTACGGCCAGCGTCTGCGCGACCGGCGCCGCAACGTGGCGGGCGACGCGCGCCGCTCGACCGGGGTCGCGTTGTTCGAAGACGCCGTTCGCGGCGGCCTGCGGGCGCTGGGGCGCGGCGAAGGCATGCTGCAGGAAGGCGGGCGGGCGGATATCGTCGTTCTCGATGCCGAGGCGCCGCCGTTCGCCGGGCGGGACGCGGACGCGTTTCTCGACAGCTGGATTTTTTCCGGCAACCGGCCGGTCGTGCGGGACGCGATCGTCGGCGGCGCGCATGTCGTGCGCGACGGCGCGCACGCTCGGGAACGGGAGATCGCCGCCGGCTACCGCGCGGCGATGCGCCGCTTGCTGGCGTCGTAGCGTCCGGAGGCGACGGGAAGGGGCGATAGCCGTCCAAGTCGAACGTTCTCGCTCGCCGCGGCGCATGGCGGCGCGGCGAGATTTCCGGGCTTGCGCCGCCGCGCAAGCGAGCGTCAGGTGGCGTCGGGGTCTTTGTCGGACAGGATAGCGGCGATGATTCCGCCGAGAACCGCGCCGCCGAGAAACGCCACGGTCGCCGCGGCCGTTTTTCCGAACCTGGCGGCGCTGGTTTGATCGCGGCTTTCGAGAACCTGCACGTTCTGCTTGCGGAGCTCGTCGGCGATCTCGTCCGCCTCGACCATCAACGCCCCCACGCCTATCTCCAGCTTGCCGGCGGCCTTGGTGAGTTGGTCCATATTCAACGCGGACTCGCCCGACTCGATTCGAGACCACGTGGAGCGGCTGACCCCCACGGCTTCAGCCATCTCGCCCTGATCTATATGTTTTTGTTGACGTTTTTGGGCGATCAAGCGTCCCAACACCGCCTGATACGTGGTCTCGCTTTTCATGCAAATTGCCCCTTGACAAGAATATGCATATGATGCACATTTCCTCTCTAGACATTTGTTGCCCGATCAACAAATGTCATTCTGCGCATTGTGCCACATCGAAACCGGGAGTAACAAGCTATGGAACGCATGACCATCCACAACCTGAAAGGCCTGTCCGTCAACTTTCACCTGATCAAGGAGTGCAACGCCCGCTGCAGGTACTGCTTCGCAGGGTTTGCGGACGTGAACAAGGCGAACACCCTGGCGGACGCCCATCGAAAGCGTTTGATCGATCTGTTGGTCGACGCCGGGGTAGGGAAAATCAACTTCGCGGGCGGCGAACCCACCCTCGTGCCGAACTTGGGCGATCTCTTCCGGCGCATCAAGGACCGCAGCGCAGGCCGTTGCGCCGTCTCCATCGTGTCCAACGGCTTTCGCCTTCCTGAGTTGATCGAAGACGCAGGGCCGTCGATCGACTGGGCGGCGGTTTCCATGGATTCCGCCGATCCCCGAACGAACGTCGATATCGGGCGAACCTCGGAGCGGAACGCCGAGGCCTACGTAGAACGTATGCTGAAGTGCGGAGACATGTGCCGACGCTACGGTATCCGGCTCAAATGCAATACGGTCGTCAGTCGCTGCAATGTCGACGAAGACATGAGCGACACTATTCGGCGGCTGGCTCCCGAGCGCTGGAAAGTGCTTCAGGTGTTGCCGGTGAGGGGCGAGAACGACGGGACCGTCGACGGCCTCGAGATATCCGAGGAGGAGTTCGAGGGGTTCGTCTACCGGCACCGGCGCCTCCTGACCGGCGCGGGGGTGGAGATCGTTCCCGAGAACAACGAGGCGATGACCGACTCCTATATCATGATCGACCCCAGGGGCCGCTTTTACTGGCACGAACCGGAAAGCGGATCGATACGCCGCGTATACGGCGACGACCCGATTCCGGAAGCGGGGTTGGAGAAAGCGTTGGGGCAAGTGCGTTTTTCGAGGGAGGACTACGAAGGGAGAGACGCCCGATACGAGTGGCGCAGATAACCTGCAACGCGCCTTCGAAGGTCGCGAAGGCGACGCGGACCGGCGGGCCGGGGCGAGGGCTGCCGCCCTCCGGGCCGCGCGCCTTGTCGAAGATCGTCGCGGCGGAACGGCGGCTCGACAGTCCCGGCGGCTCGACAGTCCCGGCGGCGCGGCGCTCCGCCGCCGGCCTGGGTTCGGAAACGCCGTCGGCCCGTCAGGCCGGCCCGCTTCTCGCGCCGCCGGCGCGATACGCTTCCTCCCGAGGCCGCTCCTCGCCCGGGATGTAGGAAGGTCCCGCGTCTCCGAAGGGCTTGTCTCCCAGCAGCGTTACCCGTTCGACGCGGCGGCGGTCGGGAAGATAGTCCCGGGCGGCGTAGTGCTGGACCATGGGATTGTTCCAGAACGCCATCAGGTTGACTCGCCAATCGACGCGGAACTGGTATTCCGGGACGCAAGCCTGACGGTAAAGAAGTTCCAGGAGGGCGTCGCTCTCGTCTTCCTTCATGCCCTTGATCGCGACGGTGAATTGCGGGTTGACGAAAAGCGCCCTCTTTCCGGTCTCCGGATGGACGCGGACCACGGGATGCACGGGATTGGGGAACGCGTCCTCCATTTCCCAGAGGCGCTTCCGGTGCTCGGCGCTCCTGCCGAAGAGCTTCCGGAAATTCCTGAAGTCGTGGACGGCTTCCAGCCCCGAGACGAACCGTTGCATGCGGTCGCTCAACCCCTCGTAAGCCGCGGTCATGCTCGAGAACAGGGTGTCGCCGCCGACCCGCGGCACGATGACGGCGCGCAGGACGGTTCCCATGGGCGGTTCGAGTCGAAAGGTCTCGTCGCTGTGCCAGCAATCGGTCGACAGCGGCGGATTGCCGCCGTCGTTGTCGAGGACGATCATCTCCGGCATTTCGTCGAGATGAGGCGAGAAGGGATGCACGGTCAGCGTCCCGAAATGCGCCGCGAACGCGGCCTGCTGTTCGCGGCTGATGTCCTGATCCCGGAATATGAGGATGCCGTGGGTCATCAGCGCGTCGCGGATGGTTCGCACCATCGTCGCGCCAAGGGGCCGGGTCGCGTCGAGCCCGTGGATCTCCGCGCCGCATGACGGGCCCAGCTGTTCGACCGTCACCTCCGAAGCGTCCGTCGTATCGCTCATCAGCGCCTGCCTCCGCTATGGATCGCGAAGCATCGCATGTACCGCCGCCGGGAAGCAACAAGCGCCGGAGCGTTTTGAACCAGTCTTGCCGAATGCGCTACACTTGTCGTCCGGGACGCGGGCACGTCGCCGGAAAGCGCAAAGACATGCAACGGGAGGAACGACAATATGAAACCGGCTTTTCTCGCGTTCGGCGCGGCTTCCGCGGCCGCAGCGGCTGCGTTGATGCTCGCGGCAGCGCCTCCGGCGCATTCCCAGGAGGTCTCGATGCGGCTGCACACTTTCGTTCCGGCGGTGGCGCGCTCGTTCAAGAATCTCGAATGGTGGGCCCAGAAGGTTCGCGCGGACTCGGGCGACCGGATCAGGATCAAGCTGTTCCCGTCCCGCCAGCTTGGGGGCAAGCCGTCCGAACTCTACGACCAGGCGCGGAAGGGATTCGTCGACATCATCTATTCCCTGCCCGGATACACTCCCGGCCGGTTTCCCCGGCTGGAGGTGGTCGAGTTGCCGTTCGTTTCCGGCCATTCGCCCCGCGTCGTGGCTCCGGCGATCTGGTCCCTCTACGACAAGTGGTTTTCGAAGGACTTTCCCGACGCGCATCCGATCGTGTTGCATGCGCCGGGTCCGTTCGCCCTGTTTTCCCACAAACCCATCGCCAAGTTGGACGACCTGAAGGGTCTCAAGGTCCGAGTCTCCGGCCGCACGCTCGGTCAGGCGTTCAAGGCGATCGGCGCGACGCCGGTGGGCATTCCCGGGATCAAGATGGCGGAAGCGTTCCAGCGCAACGTGATCGACGCGGTCTACACGGCCTGGACTATTTCCCTGCCCACCAAGATCGTGCGCGTGGCCAGTCATTATGCGCTCCCGGGATTGAGTTCGGGCGTGCTTATGGTGGTCATGAACCGGAAGAGCTACGAAAAACTGCCGGCGGACCTCCAGAAGGTCGTCGACGGCAATTCCGGCATGGCGCTGGCGCGGGAGTTCGGCGAGCGTTGGCACAATGACGACATGCCGGCCATCGCGGTGGCGAAGAAGTCCGGCAAGCCCATGTACGCGTTTTCCGCGAACGAAAAACAGCGCTGGGAACGGGCGTCGAGAGGCGTGATCGAAGGTTGGATCGCCGACATGAAGAAGAAGGGAATCGACGGCGAGGCTCTCCTGGCCGACATGCGAGCCGCGATAGCCGCCTTCGGCAAATAGACGCGCGGCGGCGGCACGGGCCGCCGCCTCTCGAACATGAACGTCGAACGCCTTTACCGGTTCACCCGGCGGGTTGCGCTGATCGGCGGATTCGCGGTCGTCGCGGTCTCCGCCGTCACGGTCGCAAGCGTCGCCGGGCGCTACGCGTTCGGCGCTCCGATCACGGGGGATTACGAGATTGTCGAATACGGCATTTCCGTCGCCGCCTTTTTCTTCTTCGCGTTCGCCCACGCTTCCGACGGCCATCTGGTCGCCGAGTTCTTCTCGTCGCGGATGCCGCCGCGCGCCCGGGCGGCGCTCGATTCGGTCCAGAACCTGATTCTGTTTCTGATTCTCGCGATCGTCGTATGGCGCGTCGCGATCGGCGGAATCGACAAGTTCGAAACCGGCGATGAATCGATGTTCCTGGCTATGAAGACATGGTGGTTGCACGCGGTCGGCGCGGGCGGCCTGACGCTATTCGCTCTGGTCGCTCTCTGCAAAGCGTTCGCGAGGCGATGAGCGGTCCCGATCTCGCCGTTCTCATGTTCGCCGCGCTGCTGGCGCTGATCGCGCTGCGCATGCCGGTCGCCATCGCCCTGTTCACCGTGGGCGCGGTCGGCATGATTCACGTTACGAGTTTCGAGCAGTTTCTCGTCTGGCTCGAAGGCGCGCCAGTCGGCCGGACGGCCAGTTATTCCCTTTCGGTCATCCCCTTGTTCGTTTTCATGGGCCAACTGGCGATGCATTCCGGGCTGGGCGCGGTTCTGTTTCGCTCGGCGAGGGCGTGGTTCGGCCACCGCCGCGGCGGCATCGCGGTAGCGACGATCGGCGGCTGCGCGGCGTTCGGCGCCATCTGCGGATCCTCCATCGCGACCGGCGCGACCATGGCCAGCGTCGCGCTGCCGGAGATGCGCAAGCTCGGATATTCCGGCGCGTTGTCGACGGGGTGCCTTGCCGCCGGCGGAACGCTGGGCATCCTCATCCCGCCGTCGATCATCCTCGTGATCTACGCGATCATCACCGAACAGTCGATCGGCGATCTGTTCCTCGCGGCCTTTTTCCCCGGCATGATCGCGACGCTGTATTACGTCGCCGCAGTCTGGATCTTCGTCCGGATCCGGCCCGAGGCCGGCCCGTCGGACGAACGCGCGACCTGGCGCGCGCGGCTGGAAAGCCTGAAATACGTCTGGCCGGTGGCGGCCATATTCCTGATCGTGATCGGCGGCATCTACCGCGGGGTCTTCACGCCGACCGAGGGGGCCGCGGTGGGCGCGGCCTGCACCGGCGTCGTCGCCCTGTTTCGCCGCATGACGTGGGAGGGGTTCAAGGAGTCGTTGATCGGCACCGCCAAAACGACCGGCATGATCTACCTCATCCTGATCGGAGCCGAAATCTACGGTTCGTTCATGGCGCTGTCGGAACTGCCCGAGCGCATCGCCGGGATGGTCGCCGGGAGCGAGTTGTCGCCGTTCGCCGTGATCGCGCTGATCCTCGTCATCTACATCCTTCTGGGCGCAGTGATGGACGGACTGGCCATGATCCTGATCACGGTGCCGGTGTTTCTTCCGATCGTTCTCGGACTCGACCTCGGCATGTCGATGGAAGCCAAGGCCATCTGGTTCGGGATCCTGGTCCTGAGCGTGGTGGAAACCGGATTGATCACGCCGCCGGTAGGGTTGAACGTTTACGTTATCAATTCCCTGGCCGAGGACGTCGATCTGATCGAGACGTTCAAGGGCGTGATGCCGTTCGTCGTCAGCGATTTTTTCCGCCTCGCGACGATCGTGGGTTTTCCGGCCGTCGCCTTGTGGGCGCCGGGACTGCTGTGATCCGCCGCGCGCCGACCCATGGCTCGGTCCGGTGCGGTGCGCTCCGTACAGTCGTCGGTCCTCGGCAGCGATGAGAAGCCATGCTTGGAGAGCGGGCCTGTCGCCGACATTTTTCCATTCTTCAGCGGCGAGTTCGGCTCTGACGGAGAGTTCGGGCGGTGTTCGACGAACGGCGCTGCGCTTATGTGAGCCTTGCCAGCCTCTGACGGAAAATTCCGGGCGGTGTTCGACGAACGGCGCCGCAGCTTTTTTCCGCCACTCGTCATAGCGTTCCGACGTGTCGAAGTCGCGCGTTCGCGAACGGCGACTTCCCATGGCGAGCCGTCGCTATTGGTCTTTGCCTATTCGTCGAAACGGCATAGCTCCTCGGCGACTTTGCGCGCCTCTTTCTTGTTGCGGAACGCGCCGTCCGTCGGCACGTCGATCCAACGAAGCCGGACTGCAGAGATTCAAACGCCGACAGCGAAGCGACGCGCCTGGCCCCGTCGATGTTCTTCCAGACCTTTTTTATCGCCCTCCGTGGGAAGAAGATCGTCGATTTCTATTTTGAGCCGCGCCGCCGTCGTCCGGCCGAGGGCAACGGCAGGTCCGGGGCGCTTCGGCACCGCTCGGGACCGTCGCCAGCGGCGCTCGTCCCGGCGCGCGATTCGCGAAATTAGGGTTTTGCCCCCCCCCCCGCTAGTGTAGGGATCCGCTTGCGGGCGGAATGGCCCAAGGAACAGGAGACGAGAAAAATGACGAACGAGAAGACGGACGGCGGCCGCTGGGCGGAGATGGAGGAGAGTTGGCGCGGTGACCCCGAGTTCCGCTCGCGAATGGAGGCGGACCCGAAGGCGGCGCTGGCCGAGCACGGAATTGAGATTCCGAGCGGCGTCGACGTGCGCCTCGCGGTGAACAGCGAGGACACGATCCACGTGGTGGCCCCGCCCGACCCCAACCGCACGATGTCGGACGACGATCTCGGCGTCGTCGTTGGCGGCACGTCGTACATGACGTACGAAGAGTGGGCCGCCAACCTGGACAACCTTATACAACGTTCCCGGAGCGGCGACTGCTTCCTGACCACGGCGGTGGCGGGGCTCCGCGGCGAGGCGGACGACGGTCCGACGCTGTCGGCGCTGCGGGGCTTCCGCGACGGCTACATGTCGGAGACGGAGGAGCGCCGTGAGATGGTCGCGGCCTACTACGAGACGGCGCCCTCGATCGTCGCGGTGATCCCCGCCGATCACGCCGACTGGGACTGGATCGGCGAGCGGATCGATGCCGCCGTCGCGGCGATCGGCAACGGCGACGGCGACGCGGCCCTCGACGTCTACGCCGGCATGGTCAGGCGCCTGACCAACCGCTGGCTCGGATAGCCGCGCCCGACGGGCGCGGCTTCTTTTTTTTCCTCGGTAAACCGCTGCTCGTACGACCGCGCCAGCCGACCTCTCCCGCCCGGTTGTTCGCCCTGCTTGGAAATACGCAGCCAAGCGCGCCGACGGAGGAACTGGAATTCGCCATCGGCGCACCGAAACGTGGCGACGTCTAGGGGCAGTTCGCCGGATCGCAAGCTGTCTTTTCCGCCGATGACGACAGAGGCAGTCCACGGTTCGCATGGCTTCACCGCTGTCGACGACCTCCACGCCCTGCGCATTCAGCCTTGCCGACGCGCTTGGCCGCCTCGGAGTTCGTTACGGCCACTGCGACGCGTGGGCGAGGTTCGCCTTTCCGGCTCGGTCCTTCTGGCGCGGAGATCACGGTCATTGCGTTGCTCCCTCTTCGGTTGACGGCCGGCCGGCCGGGCAGGGATTGCGCAGGGACGCCGCCCTGTTCGGCTTCGCGGTCGCCTCGGGAGTGGCGGTCATCGCGCTCGACGCCGACAACGCCGCGATCAATCTATGAGCGGCCCGCGCGAACACGCCTGCCATCCCTCGACTTTTCGGGCTATCGTCGTCCGGCAGCGTAGCGAAAGCCGCCCGACCATGCGCTTCTTCAATACCGAGGGGCCGATCAAGCCCGAAAAGCACTATTGCATCCCGGCGCTGGAACGTCTGGACATAGACGAGGTGCTGCGGCTCGTTCGGGACGAAAAGTATTTCGTGCTGCATGCCCCGAGGCAGACGGGCAAGACTTCCGTACTGATCGCCCTGCAGGATCTACTAAGCGGACAAGGCTACCATTGCCTGTACGCCACCGTCGAGGGGGCGAGCACCGCTGGCCAAGACTTGGAGAGAGCAATAGGGACGGTGCTCGCCAATCTGGCATTCGAGGCGCGGTCGGAACTCGACGATCCGTTTCTGTCCAACACTTGGCGCGGCATTCTTGCCGATTCGGTTCCCGACCACGCGTTGATGGAGGCGTTGGCGCGCTGGTCCCGAGCGTCGCCGAAGCCGCTCGTGCTGCTGATCGACGAGATCGACGCCTTGCAGGTCGGATCGCTGCTCTCGGTGCTCCGACAGTTGCGCGCGGGCTACCCCAAGCGTCCGGGAGGCTTTCCGCAAAGCGTGGTGCTGTGCGGGATGCGGGACGTGCGCGACTGCCGCATCGACCCGACCGTCAGCCCCTTCAACATCGTCGCGAAGTCGCTGCGGCTGAGAGACTTCAGCCGGGAGGAGACGCTGGCGCTGCTCGGTCAGCATACCGCCGAGACGGGGCAGGCGTTCACGGCGGAGGCGCAGGAGGCGGTGTGGGAGCAGACCCTCGGCCAGCCGTGGCTGGTGAACGCGCTGGCCCGGGAAACCTGCTTCGAGAGCGAGGCGGGGCGCGACCGCTCGCGCGCCGTGACGGACAGCGAAATCGCCGACGCGCGGGAGCGGCTCATCCTGAGCCGGGTGACTCACCTGGACCAGTTGGCGTACAGGCTGGAGGAGGAGCGCGTCCGGCAGGTGATCGAGCCGATCCTCGCCGGCGGAGACGAGAGCGCCGTCGCCGACCGGGACATCGAATACGCGCGGGATCTGGGCCTGCTCGCGAAGGACGGACCGCTCCGCATCGCCAATCCGGTCTACGCCGAGGTGATTCCGCGCGAACTGACCTGGAAGGCGCAGGCGGCGCTCAGGCAGGGCCTGGTACGTCGGCGCCGGCGGCGGCCTCGACGCGGCGAATGGCGGCGTTCCAGACGTTCTTCCGCGAGAATCACTGGAAGGACCGCTTCGCGTACCCGGAGGCTTGGCCTCAGCTTCTGTTGCAGGCGTTTCTGCAACGGGTGCTCAACGGCGGCGGGCGGGCGGGAGTTCGGGCTGGGCCGGGGGCGCGTCGACCTGCTGATCGTCTGGCCGAAGGGCGGCAGCGAGCAGAAGTTCGTGGTCGAGTGCAAGATGTTGCGCGGGAGCCTGGAGGCGACGGTCGCCGCGGGACTGGAGCAGGTTGCGGGCTACATGGACCGCTGCGCGGCGGAGACGGGCCACCTGGTGATCTTCGACCGCGACGAGAAGAAGCCTTGGAGCGAGAAGGTTTTCCGCCGCACGGAATCGAACGTCGAGATCTGGGGCATGTAACTGGCGGCTTCCCCGCTGACAGCCAAGATTTGCGTGTGGAGGTCAGCCAAAGCGGCGACTCTCGTCCACGTGTCCGGAGACCGCGCAGCCTCGTGCCCCCGAGCGGATCCGCGGCCAAAACCGGCCCCATCAACTCCGCAGGTGGCCTCTGTGGCGAGGTAGACGACCGTCCCTATATCTTTCCAAGCGCCCGCAGCACTTTCTTCGGCGTGAACGGCATGTCGGTCAGCCGGGCGTCGAACGGCGATAGCGCGTCGTTCAGGGCGTTCATGATCGCCGCCGGCGCGCCGCAGGTGCCGGCCTCTCCCGCGCCCTTGGCGCCGAGATCGGAATCGGCGGTCGGCGAAACCGCGTGGCCGCACTCGATGTCCGGAAGTTCGGCCGCCATCGGCACGAGGTAATCCGCCATGTTCGCATTGAGCATCTGTCCCGCGCCGTCGTAGACGCATTCCTCCCACAACGCGCCGCCGATGCCCTGCACCACGCCGCCCCGGATCTGCTCGTCCACCAGCAGCGGGTTGATCACCGTGCCGCAGTCCTCGATGCACCAGTGGTTGAGCAGCGTGACGAACCCCGTTTCCGCGTCGACCTCGAGGTAGGAGGCCTGCGCGCCGTTCGTGAAAGCGAACGGAAACTTCCGCGGCACGTAATGCCGGGTCGCCACGAGCTCCGACTGGAATCCGTCCGGGAGCGTATCGGGCCGATAGTAGCAGATGCGCCCGATCTCGTCGAGGCCGATGCGTTCCGCTCCGCTGTCGGCGTCCACGACGACGCCGGCCCGGATGTCGAGCCGCGACGCGTCTTCCTGCAGCATCGCGGCGGCCGCGGCGAGAATCTGCTGCCGCAACGCGCGGCCGGCTTGGGCCACCGCCTCGCCGCCGATGCCGGCGGCGCGCGACGCCCACGTTCCGCCGCCGTAGGGCGTATGCTCGGTGTCTCCCGTGACGATCTTGAGACGGTCCGGAGATACGCCGACGGCGGTGGCGGCGACTTGGGAGATGACCGCTTCCATTCCCTGCCCCTGCTCCGTCGCGCCTGTCGCGACGAACACGTTGCCTTTCGCGTCGAGGCGCATCGTCGCGCCGTCCTGCGCGGAGATCCGGGCGCCGCCCACGCCGTAAAACATGGCGGACGGATTGGTGACCTCGATGAAGCTCGCGAAGCCGATGCCGCGATGAACGCCCTCGCCGCGCAGGGCGTCGCGCTCGGCCCTGAGCGCATCGTAGTCCATCGCCTTCAGCAGCTTGTCCAGACTTTCGTGATGCGAGAGATTCTCGAACGGCATTCCCTGCGCCGACTTGCAGGGATAGGAATCGTCCGCCCGAAGATTCCGCCGGCGGAACTCCGCCGGGTCCATGGCCACAGCCCGGGCGGCGGAATCGACCAGTCCCTCCGTCACCGCGCATTTGATCGGATGGCCCACGGCGCGGTACTGGCACATCATGTTCTTGTTCTGGAAAACCACCGTCGCCACCGCGCGATAGTTGTCGAAAGCGTAAGGGCCGCCGATCATGTTGACGATCTGGTTCGCCTCGATGCCGCTGGTGCGTGGATACATCGAATAGGGGCCGATGCCGGTCAGATCGTCTATTTCGAAGGCGACGATGCGGCCGTCGTCCTTGACCGCTATCTTGCCTTTCACGCGGTGGTCGCGCGCATGAATGTCGGAAACGAAACTCTCCATGCGGTCGGCGACGAACTTCACCGGACGCTTGAGCAGAAGAGAGAGGCCGACGGTCGCGATCTCGTCGGCGTAGGTATGCACCTTGATTCCGAAGGAGCCGCCGACGTCGCGCGCGATGACCCTGACGCGATGCTCCGGCAACCGGTAATGCGTCGCCAGGATGTTCTGGACCATGTGCGGGCATTGGGTGTTGTGCCACACGGTCAACTGTTCATCCCCCGGATTCCAGTCCGCCAGTATTGCGCGCGGCTCGAGGCATACGCCGGTGTGGCGGCCGAATACGAAGGTCTCCTCGACGATATGGTCGGCCTCGGCGTAGGCCGCCTCGATGTCGCCGAATTCCGCCTTGCGGCGCCATGCGAGATTGTCGCCCAGGCTTTCGTGAATGACCGGCGTCGCGCCGTCGAGAGCGGTCTCGGCGTCGGCGACCGTCGGCAGGACCTCCCAGTCGACCTCGATCAGCGCCGCCGCGTCCTCCGCCAGCGCCCGGCTCTCGGCGACGACGGCGACCACCGCCTCGCCCTGCCAGGTCGCCTTTTCGAGCGGCAGGGCGTATTGCGGCGCAGATTTCAGGCCTTCGAGATGCGTCAGCACCCCGATCCAGGGGTCGTGAATTTCGGCGAGTTCCCTCCCCGCGACAACCGCGATCACGCCCTTCGCCGCCTTCGCCCGAGCGGCGTCGATCGAACGCATGCGGGCGTGGGCGTGAGGCGACCGCAGGTAGGCGACATGCGCCGTCCGTCCGATCTCGATGTCGTCGACGAACGCGCCGCGTCCGCGCGCGAGGCGCGGCGCGTTCGGGCGCGGCACAGAGCGCCCGATGTAGGAGTTCGGGCGATCCAGAATCCAGTTGTCCGTCATGACGGTTCTCCCCGGCGCGCCCGCGCCATCTCGACCGCGTCCACGATGGCCTGATAGCCCGTGCAGCGGCAGTAGTTTCCGGCAAGGTACGCGCGGATTTCCTCGCGGCTCGCTTCCGGCCGGGTCTCGATGAGTTCGGCCGCGGTCAGCAACATGCCCGGCGTGCAGTAGCCGCACTGCAACGCGTTGCGCTCGACGAAGGCGTCCTGGAGATGCTGTATTTCGCCGCTGTCGCTGACGCCTTCGATGGTCCACACGTCGGCGCCGTCGGCCTGCGCCGCGACCATCAGGCATCCGCGCGCGATGCGCCCGTCGACTCGAACCGTGCAGGCGCCGCACACGCCGTGTTCGCAACCGACATGGCTGCCGGTCAGGCCGAGTTCGTAGCGAAGGAAGTCCACGAGGTTCGTGCGCGCCTCGACCCGGCGTTCGACCGTCTCGCCGTTGACCTGCATCGAGATATTGATCGTCTTGTCCACCGGTTTTCTCCTCAGGCCATCGGACCCAGCGTCCGCTTCGCGAGGACGCCGGCAAGGTGCCTGCGCATCGCGCCGTCCGCGTTGAGGTCTTCGGGCGGGTCGAGTTCGTCCTTCAGCGAGTCGGCAATCTGCGCCGCGAGTTCCTCCGACCAGGGCCGTCCCCTGAGCAGCGCGGCGGTTCGGCGCGCCGCAACCGGCCGGTCCCCCGCGCCGAAGAACGCCAGCCTCGCATCGCCGAACGCGCCGCCGTCCACTTCCGCGTCGGCCGCAAGGCCGATGATGGCGTAATCGCCGTGACGGCGCGCCAGTTCCATGAAGCCCGGCTTCCGGTCGGGGGAGGTTTTGGGAATCTCGACCGCCGCGAGGATTTCGCCGGGTTCTATCGCCGTCTCGTAAAGCCCGCGGAAGAAGGAATCCGCGTCGACCGCGCGCTCGCCCTCCTTTCCCGCGATCAGCATTCGCGCGCCGAGCGCCACCGCGCACGCGGGCAACTCGGCCGCGGGATCCGCGAAGGCGATCGAACCGCCGAAGGTGCCGAAATTGCGGATCGCGGGGTGAGCGACATGCGGCATCGCAAGCGCGATCAGCGGCGCATGCGCCGCGACCTCCGCCGACGCCTCGACGTCGGCATGGCGGGTCGTCGCGCCGATCCGGATCGCGTCGCCGACGTCCTCGATTCCCGCGAGGCCGTCGATCCGCCCGATGTCGACGAGGAGGCCGGGCGCTGACAGGCGCATGTTGAGCGTCGCCATCAGGCTCTGTCCGCCGGCGAGGATTTTCGCGCTGTCTCCGTGCTTTTCCAGCAGGTCGAAGACTTCTTCGAGCGTTCGCGCCCTGACGTAGGCGAATGGGGCCGGTTTCATGGCTTCCCTCACGGCGGTTCGTCGCTCGCGTAGAGCGTATGGCGCGAATAGTGCGTCAGGAACTTTCGAGAGGTCAAGCGGGGAGCGTCCGCGTCTCGGACGGCCGCGCGCCGCGGGCACCGTGTCCCGGCGCGCGAAGCCTTCGTCGGCCTCGGCGTGACAGGTTCTCGAAGGCAAGCGCATTCCCGCAGGGCGGGTCGGTTGTCGCGCTTCAAGCCGTTCGCAGCCGCTTGCAAGGCCAGCCGCGGCGAAACAGCGGACAACCTCGCTCGTCCTGGCCCCGGGATCCTCGAAAGTTTTGCTATGGCATGGCGTTCAGCAAGGCATTCGCCAGATTTCGGGGGCGGTTGCACCGCGCCGTCTTAATCATAACTTTCTCCCCGCAAAACTCGATCTTTTGGCGACTGAGGGCTTTGCGTTCCTTCGGGTGGATGGAGCGTCCATGGAACAGAAGCGGACAGCAAACGGTCGCCGGATTCTCGGGCGCAAATCGTTCGGCGAATGTTGCGCCGCCTTGCAACTGGTCTGCCGCTCCAGATGCGTCCACATTGCCGCTTTTGAGTTCCATCGGCGCTGCAACGAGTTCCCCTTGGGAATTCGTCACGAACAGAACGTAATCGCACCGTTTTCCTTTCAAACCGTAAGCCGGAAAGGCGGATTCCGCATCAACGATAACCCGATCCGACGATACGCCAGTCAGGAACACCTTGCATCCCGCCTCTCCACACGATTCGGTGAGATGCTCCTTGTCCACGCTTACGCGGATTTGATTTAGAACATTACTCATGCCTTGCTAGCCACCCTTTCAAGCTTGTTCTGAAGGTCAGCGGAACGATTGTAGAGTTGTTCGGCAACATCCTCATAATCCGTCGGCTCTATACCCTCGATACGGTCGAACGGTATTTCCTCCACCGTCGATCCTGTCGTACCATCCTTGCGAAATAGCCATATTCCTACCTCGTGCGGTTGCAACGATATCGGCGACGAGGGGCTGCCTTCAACCGTTCCGAGTTCACCTTCGCGCATCAAGTTTGCGATGGCTTTGAGCAACCAGTCGCTGTGCGTGGTCGCCACGACCCTGACGCCGCTACGGACCAACTGCGCAAGGATTGTCGCTATCTCCGTCTGGGCCGCGGGATGAAGGTGCGCCTCCGGCTCTTCGATGATGAAGGTATCGCCCTTGCGGATATTGTTCCGAAGGAAAAGTACGATGGGTGCCAACTCGGATACCATTGATGATGCACGGTTCAATCGTATGGACTTCTTGGAATTTCGGGGTCTGTAGACGAACTCTGGATAGCCGTTTGGCGATTCCGTAATTGTCTCGATGCTGCCACACAACATCTTGCGTTCCAAAGCATCCACAATATCTAGCAACGCTTTCGACGGCTCACTGCGCGGACGATACCTAGGATATGGATCGGCTGCATCGTAAAGAATGAGGCGTTGCATGAAATCGGCCGTCACGCCAGAGAATGTTGGAAATTCTGGAAAACGTTCTAGGGCTGCTCGCGTAGATCTAGCTACGAGGGAGCCGGCAATGAAGCGGTGACTCTGCATGATGCCGCTACGAGCGGCTGGCAAGTAATGGCTGTCTGGATATTTCTCATTTCTTGTGATGTAAGACAATAAATTTAGGAATTCCATGAAGAAGAAAAATACGTTATCCATTTTTTTGTCGTTTAAACTTTTCCAAAGAAGCTGGAAAGTAACTTCATCATCTGAATCAGATATGGTTTCCGGTATAAGGACCATATCCTTGATTCTTCCATCCGCAAAAATTGTCGAATTTGATACTCCCATGGAAAAATTCCAAAGTTCCTTGTCGCCGTTTTTGACTATAAGAGATATATCCATTTTGCCAAGCTTCGCGGATGATCCAATCAGATCCACAGCATCCTTCAGATCGAAGCATCTTTCTAATTCTTCCTTCAAATGCGCAGCCATGTAATCCGGATTTTGAAGGATGTTTTGCGTAGTATTTTGTGCGATTTCAGGCAAGTCGGAAAAAAAGAACGGTCGTTTATCGACATCAACGCTAGAAATTACCTCTGCAGTGGTTGCATCCGATATCGGCATTTCTTTTCCAACGCGGTAGAAATGTCTTGTCACGGGGGGGAGACGCGAAAATCCTTCAAGCACTTTGTGCAGCGCGTAAATCAGAATGGCAAGGTAGGTCTTTCCGGTGTTGCTCGGACCGACGAACACCGTGAGCGGCCGAAGATCCACCGCGCCATTGGCGATGGGCCCGAAGTTTGCAACCTTGATGCGGACGTTCGGGCTCGCTGAATCTGGAATTTCCTTTGCAAGCCTGATATCCGGATTCTCCATCTCTTACCCCTTGATCTTCTGAATAGCGTTATCGTCTCGAACGCTTCATTCCACCTTGGCGCCTACGCTATCGACCAATGCGTACATTAGCAATATTCACGCTGGCCAAGGATTTGTCAAATCCGGCGGCGTTCGGTGCCTATTGCGGGCATGGCTCGGCAATCGCAAAGAACTTCCGCGGGCACAAGCCGCGAGCTTCGCCGCCGGGTCTTGGCGGAGATTGTAGAAGGACCTGCGGGTGGGCGGGCTCGCCGGCGCGGCCGCCGCCGCGAGGAATCCGCGCTCGCGATCCACCGAGCGAGCCTGACGAGGCCGAAAGTCCTCGCCGCCTGTCTCCCCTGTCCCCTCTCGGAGAGTTGTCGGCGTTCGGAGGATGCCTGCCTTGAGGCCGTCTCCGGCCTGCGCGGCGCTCCGGTTTCCGGTACAAGGATCCGACGGACGCAGCGTCGGCGCCGCGCCCGCCGCTGCGGCTGTTCGTTTGTGTTGACGGAGATCGGGTTCTAGACTCCGAAGACAGGAGACAGACAGGGAGTAAGGCCAATGAGTCTCAATTCGCTCGACCATTGCTCGATCCGTACGGTGAAGCTTGAAGAGACCCGCGATTTCTATGTCGATATCCTCGGAATGACCGACGGGGATCGGCCGGATTTCCCCTTCCCGGGCGCTTGGCTGTACGTCGACGGCACGGCGGTCGTCCATCTCGTCGGCGTCGATCCGGACGATCCGTCGGGACTCCAGGAGTATCTCGGAGGAGAGATCAGCGCCGAGGCGCTCGACGGTTCCGGCGCCTTCGATCACATCGCGTTTCGCGCGAAGGAGCCGGAGTCCGTGCGCGGCCGACTGAAGAAGCACGGATATCCGTATCGCGAACGCAAGGTGCCCAACATGGATCTGTTCCAGATCTTCGTGGAGGATCCGAACGGCATCATGATCGAGCTGAATTACTGGAACGAAGACCGGGTCTGACGCGGCGTGACGGCTGGCGCCCCGGATTCCCGGAACGGAACGCGATGCAAGCAGTAAGCGAGGCCGGGCAAATCCCCGGCCGTGAGAAGATGGTCGCCCGGGCCGCGGCGCTGACGCCGCGGGTCGCGGAACGGGCCGAGGAAGTCGAAAGAACCCGGGAGATTCACCCGGATACGGTCGAGGATTTCTGGGAAACCGGACTGTGGTCGATCCTCAAGCCGAGGCGGTACGGCGGCCTCGAACTCGACTACGGCACGGTCATCGACATACCCGACCGCATCGCGCGCGGCTGCGCATCCACCGCCTGGATCTACAGCAATCTCATCAGCCACGACTGGATGCTGCCCATGTGGCGCGCCGAAGCGCAGGACGCTGTGTGGAAGGACAATCCCCGCGCGCTGATCGCGTCTTCGCTCGTGGCGACCGCCGGTCGCGCCCGGCGCGTAACCGGCGGCTTCGAACTGTCGGGAAGATGGCCCTACTGCAGCGGCATCGATCCCAGCGACTGGATGATGATGGCCGCCATGATCGAGGACGACGGACCGCGACGTCCGCTGTGGCTGGTGCTTCCTCGCGCGTCCTTCGAGGAAATCGATACCTGGCACGTCAGCGGGCTGGTCGGTACCGGAAGCCGCGACGTCGCTTGCGAAGGAGTCCACGTTCCCGACTGCATGACTCTGGAGCCGGCCCACACCCGCGGCGGCCCGACGCCCGGAACGCCGCATTCGCCCGGCCTGCTCTACCAGTTGCCGGTGCTCGGGCTCTTTCCGCACATCCTCGTCGGCCCGATGATCGGAATCGCCCAGGGTGCGTGGGACGACTACGCGGCCGAAATCCGCGAACGCGTTTCCACCTACAATGCTTCGCCTCTCGCGGGGCATACCCAGATTCAGATGAAGGTGGCCGAGGCCGGCGCGCTCATACAGGCGGCGCGGCTGCTGGCGCACGACAATATCCGGGAAGCCGAACGCATCGCCGAAACCGGGCGCATGCCGACGGTGGAGGAAAAGGTCAGGTGGCGACGCGACGGAGCCTGGGCGGCGCAGAACTGCGTCAGATCCGTCCAGATTCTGCAATCCGCGATCGGCGCGGGCGGAAACTATCTTTCCAATCCCTTCCAGCGGCGGTTCCGCGACATGCATGCGGCCGCCGGGCAGGTGCAGGTCAATTTCGACATCAACGGCGCTGAATACGGCCGCGTGGCGCTCGGACTCGAACCGGTCAACAAGGCGGTCTGACGCGTTCGCGGGCAACCAACGTTCGGAGCGGCGGCGATCCTCCGTTGCCGAAGCGCGAAAACGGAAGATGGCGATGACGTCCTGGCGGCCCCCCGGCGAGGCGCACCGCGACGCGGGTGGCGGCCTTTCGCGGAAGCGGTTCAACTTGTCGAAACGTCAGGACGGGATGTCGAACCCGCCCGGCATCAGGCGGTTTCGAACTCGAACCCGACGATGTTGCGCTCCTCCCGGCCGAACTCCATGCCGATCAACCGGATCGGCACCCCAAGATGCCGATACTTGTCCGCGTAGCCACGCTCCCGCATCTGCGCCAGCGCTTGGCCTTCGTGCTGTTGATCCACGACCTTGAACTCGTACAGATGCACGCATCCCGGACTGAGCACAGCCATGTCCAGGCGCCCGCGGGCGGTCGCTTCCTCGACCCGAACGTCCAGCCCCGCCGCCGCGAAGTGCGAGTAGACGAGGGCCGCCCAATAGCCCTCGTAGAGGTCGTTCTTCCGGTGCCAATCGTGAGGAACGCTCGCGAAGAACGCCTCGAACAGCGCCCTCACCTTCTCCGGATCGTCCTCCGCCGTCAGCCTGGCAAGTTCCGCCTGCCGCATCGCCTCCCCTCCCGTTGCCGGAGACATCGTGCGCAGCAGCCGCCCGTTCAGGCTGAACTTCACCTCGTAGTTCGGATAATCCAGCCGGTACAGGCTCCGGACGCCGACGGCTTCCTCCCCGACGATGGTCAGATAGCCGGTCTGGAACAAAAGCGCTTCGGTGTCGTCGACGTCGAAGGCCGACAGCAGCGAGTCGTCCGCGACCATGCTCTCCAGGGCCGGAGGCGCGACCCGGCGCCGCGACAGAAGATCGACGAGAAAGCTTGGCGTCCCGGTCTCGAACCAGTGCGCCTTGAACTCGCGCGTTTCGAAAAGAAAGAGGACGTCAAACGGATTGTAGACCTTCTCCGCGCCGCGCCAGTTGTAGCCGTTGTACCAGCGGCGGATCTCGTCCCGGTCCAGGCCCTCGAGTTCAGGAGCGAAGACCGCGTCCAGCTCTTCGTCCGTGTAGCCGCAAAGGGCGCCGAAACGCGGATCAAGGGTGATGTCGGTCAGGTTGTTCAGGCCCGAGAGCGGACCCGCTTTCGAGAACTTGGTTACTCCCGTCAGGAAAACGAAACGGAGATGCTCGTCGCACTCCTTGATCACCCCGTACAGGTCGCGCAGGAAGTCGCGGTTGGCCAGCGCCAGTTCCCGGTCGCCGAGCGCGGACCGGCTTGTCGTATTCGTCGACCAGAACGACCGCCCGCTGCCCGGTGCGCTCGTGCAGGGCCTCGATCAATTCCTGGAAACGGGCCGCCGTATCGACGGGGCCCGGTTCGAGGCCGCCGCGCCGCTCCGTCGCCGCCAACTGCCTTTCCGCCGTTGCCCGAACGCGGTCCGGGACAACGAAATTGCGTCCGCCGAAGCTGAGCCGCACGACCGGACGGCGCGCCGACCAGTCCCAACCGTCGTGTATGGCGAGGCCCCGGAACAACTCCTCGCTTCCCTCGAACAGCTTCTGCAGCGTGTCCACCAAGAGGCTCTTGCCGAACCGGCGCGGGCGCGACAGGAAGTTGTATTTGCCCCTCTCGACGAGGCGGCGCACATGCTCCGTCTTGTCGACGTAGTAGCAGTCCATCTCCCGGATCTCCCGGAGGGAGGTCATGCCGGTCGGAAGCATGCGTCTCGCCATCCGAAGAGAGTAGGCTGCCGCACTGGAGCCGTCAAGAGGCGGTCGCGCTGCGGCAATCTCCGCGTGGGCAGCGGACCGTCGCGCACGGCAGGTGCTTGACCGGCTTGTCCTTGCGCTGCCTCCTCAAGGCCCAGTCTCGCGCGCCGACTCCCGCCGCCCGTCCGGCAGGAACGACGATTCCAAGTCCTCGTCCCGCCCGACGGCCCCTGAAACCCGTTCGGCGGGCAACCTTGATGCGGCGGGCGGCATGTTGCATATTGCGGCGGCCGATGTTCCCGGCTCCGTCGGCCGAAGGCGGTTTCTCCCGCCGCCGGTTCCCGTTCCCGGGCGAAGGTGATTGGACATGAAAACGCTGCTTTCGATCGAGGTGAACGGACGCCTGCGCGAAGACGCGGTTCCCGGCAATCTTCTCCTGGTCGACTATCTGCGCGAGACCGTCGGGCTGACCGGCACCAAGATCGGCTGCGACGGCGGGGAATGCGGGTTGTGCACCGTCCTGGTCGACGGCGAGGCGAGGCACTCCTGCCTGACCCTCGCCGCCGTTTGCGGCGGCAAGTCGGTCGAGACCGTCGAATCGCTGGCGGCCGGCGGCCGGCTGAACGCCATCCAGCGGGGCTTTCACGAGAAGCTGGGCGCGCAGTGCGGGTATTGCACGCCCGGCATGGTGATGGCGGCCGAGGGCTTGCTGCGCAGGAACCCGGATCCCGACGAGGAAACGATCCGCGTCGAAATGGCCTCCAATATTTGCCGCTGCACCGGATACGTGAAGATAATCGAGGCGGTTCGGATGGCGGCCGAAGAGTTGCGGACGGCGTGACGGAGATCGCCCCCGTCCCTTCCATCGGCGTGCCGATGCCGATGGTCGACGGCCCCGAGAAGATCTCGGGCAAGGCGCGCTATACCGCCGACTTCGCCGACCCCGGCGCGCTGGCCGGCTTCATAAAGCGGAGCCCGGTGGCGCACGCGCGCATCCTGTCGGTGGACGTTTCGGCCGCCGAGGCGTTGCCCGGCGTCCGCGCCGTCGTCGCCGGCGGCGAGACCGCGGAAGGCCACGGCGTGCTTCCCGTCGCGCGGACCGAACCGCCCATCGCCCGCGACCGCGTGCGTTACCGCGGCGAGCCGGTGGCGGCCGTCGCCGCCGACACGATCGCGATCGCGCGGCGCGCCTGCGACCTCGTCCGGATCGAGTACGAGGCCTTGCCCGCCTGCTTCTCCGCGGACGAGGCGATGTCGCCCGACGCCGTCGACCTCCACGATCATCGGCCCGGCAACGTCGAACGGCACGTCGAGTTCGAAATCGGCGACGTCGAGTCGGGCTTCGCGGAGGCCGATCTGGTCCACGAGACCGAATACCTCTGCGCCGAGGTATGCCAGGTCCAGACCGAGCCTCACGCCGCCTTCGCCGAATACGACGCCGCCCGCGGGGAGCTGACCGTTCACGCCAGCACGCAGGTGCCCTATTACGTCCATCTGATGCTGGCGAAGATCCTCGGAATGCCGCAGTCGAAGATCCGCGTCGTCAAGCCCTTCCTCGGCGGCGGCTTCGGCTGCCGCACCGAAGCGCTGAACGTGGAAATGATCGCCGCCATGCTCGCGCGCCGCGCCGGGGGAGCCGTGCGCATCGTGATCAGCCGGGAAGACACTTTCATCACCCATCGCGGCCGGCCCGAACAGACGGTCAGAATCAGGATGGGAATGAAGGCGGACGGCCGGATCACCGCCGTCGATTGCAGGACCGTGCAGCGCGGCGGCGCTTACTCCGGCTACGGAATCGTCACGATTCTCTATTCGGGCTCGATGCTGTTCGCGATCTACGATCTGCGCAACGTGCGCTACGACGGCAAGCGGGCGCTGACGAACACGCCGCCGTGCGGCGCGTTTCGCGGCCACGGAACGGTCAATGTCCGCCATGCGTTCGAGAACGCGCTCGACGAGATGGCGGGGCGCCTCGGGCTCGACCCGTTCGCGGTCCGGCGCGCCAACCTGATCTCCGAGATGGGGCACACCGCCAACGATCTCTGGGTCAATTCCTACGGGCTGCCGGAATGCCTCGACATCGTCGAGCGCTCGTCCGGGTGGAAGGAGCGAAAGGGCCGCCTGCCGCCCGGAAAGGGGCTGGGCCTCGGCTGCTCCCACTACGTTTCCGGCGCTTCCAAGCCGGTCAACTGGACCGGCGAGCCGCACGCCACCGTCAACGTCAAGCTCGATTTCGACGGATCCGTCGTGATCCTGACCGGCGCGTCCGAGATCGGCCAGGGATCGAGCACGGTTCTCGTCCAGTGCGTGTCGGAGGTGCTGGGCGTGGATCCCGCGCGCGTCAAGATCGTCGCGGCCGACAGCCGCGTCACGCCGAAGGACAACGGCTCCTATTCTTCCCGCGTCACCTTCATGGTCGGCAACGCGGCGATCGAGGCGGCCGGTAACCTGAAGTCGGTTCTGGTCGAGGCCGCGGCCCGCAAGCTCGGCGTCAAGCCGGACGACGTCGAATGCCTCGGCGAGATCTATCGCGCCGGCAGCCAGGACGAAGGCATGACCTTCGAGGAGGTGGTCGCGGCGGCGCTCGAAGGCTCCGGAACGATCACCGTAAAGGGCAATTTCGAAACCCTGCCGGAAAGCTGGGGCGGCAAGAAGTACCGCGGCGCGGCGATCGGCGGCACGATGGCGTTCTCCTACGCCGCCCAGGTCGTCGAAGTGACGGTCGATCCCGACACCGCGGAGATCTCGGTCGACAAGGTCTGGGTGGCCCACGACTGCGGCCGGGCCCTCAACCCGTTGACCGTCGAGGGCCAGATCCAGGGATCCGTCTGGATGGGCATGGGACAGGCGCTGTCGGAAGAGACTCGCTACCACGACGGCCTCATGGTCTCGGGCAACATGCTCGACTACCGGGTTCCGACGATCGTGGAATCGCCTCCCATCGAGGCCCACATCGTCGAGTCCAACGATCCGCACGGACCGTTCGGGGCGAAGGAGGCGGGCGAGGCGTCGCTTGCCGGCTTCCTGCCGGCGCTGACCAGCGCCGTCGCGGACGCCATGGGCGTGCGCCCCCACGAACTGCCGGTCACCCCCGACCGCCTGCTGCGGCTTCTCGAGGACGCGGAGCGAACCGCCGTCCGGGCGTAGGAATCATGGAATATCTTCCCGAGTTCGATCTTCACCGTCCGGCGACGGCCGCCGAAGCGGTCGCGTTGAGGGCCGCTAACCCGGAGGCGCGCTACCTCGCGGGCGGAACCGACATGATCGTCAACGTGCGGCGCGGCATCGAGACGCCGGCGGCGCTGATCGACCTGTCCGGCATAGCGGACATGGCCGGGATCGAGGTTGCGGACGACCGCGTTCGCGTCGGCGCGGGCGCGCGGCTTCGGGAACTCGCGGACCACGCCGTCCTCCGCAGGGATTATCCCGCGGTCGCGGAGGCCGCGGCGGCCGTCGCGGGCCCGACGCATCGCCGGTACGGCACGGTCGGCGGCAATTTGTGCCTCGACACGCGATGCATCTATTACAACCAGTCGCAATGGTGGCGCGAGAGCAACGAGTTCTGCCTCAAGCACCTCGGCGCGGTCTGCCACGTGGCTCCGGGCGGCAAGCGCTGCTTCGCGGCTTATTCGGGAGACGTCGCGCCGGCAATGATGGTCTGCGGAGCGGAAGCCGAGCTCGTCGGTCCCGGCGGCGCGCGCGCGACCCCGCTGGCGGACCTGTATCGCGACGACGGCATGAACCATCTCGCGCTGGGAGAGGGAGAGCTTCTCGCGTCCGTCCTTCTCCCGCGACTCCCCGCCGCCGCCCGGTCCGGCTACGAGAAGTCGCGCATTCGCGGATCGATCGACTTCCCTCTCGCCGGCGTCGCCGCGCTGCTGGCGATTGAGAACGGCAGGCTGGCCGATCTTCGCATCGCGCTGACCGCTGTGAACCCGTTGCCGAAAATGGTGACGGGGACGGAGAAATTCGTCGGCGCGCCGCTCGACGCGGACGCGCTCGACGCGATTCGCGAAACCGTGCGCAAGCAGGCGAAGCCGATGCGGACCACGACCGTCGCGCCCTGGTATCGCCGCCGCGTGGTGGGCGCGCTGGCGCGCAGGTTGACGGCCAGACTCGCCGGCTGAAGCCCCGGGGCCTTTCCTCTCGAAAAACCCGCGCCGCCGCCGGTCGGACGCGCGGCTATGCGACCAGGCAGACCACCTGGGCGACCGTCTGCCGCCTGCGGAGTTCGTCGCCGTATCTCTCGAAGCGGCCGGGGGTCAGGTTTTCCGGAGTGTCCGTCCGTCCGGCGCCGGGACGGAGGCCGGCGTTTTCGAGGGCACGGAGAAGCGTTCGCGGCGCAGTGGAATAGGATCGTCCGCGGCGGGGCGCGCCGGCGACGTGCACGCCGATGACGTCTCCGTTCGCGTTGACCCAGGGACCGCCGCTGATGCCGCCGAGATCCGGACCGCGGTCGGGCACGCGGCGTATCTGGGTCCATGCCACCACCGGCTCGTCCGTCCGGTAGCGGCCGCGAGCCAGCATCCTGCTTCGGCCGACCAGCCGCGCATGCACGTCTCCGGGTTCGCCCTGCGGAAACCCGAACGAGTAGCCGTCCTCGCCGATTCTCAGTTCGGGGTCGACGGTCGGCAATGACGGCGCGCCGCCGCGCGTCCACAGCAGGCTCATGTCGGCGTAGCCCTGCGCCGCCACGCGGCGCGCGCGGATCAGCCGGCCGTCGCCCCGGCGAATGGCCACGGAGGCGCATCCTTCGGTCACGTGCCGCGCCGTGATCCAGATGCCCGAACGATCGACGGAGAACGCGGTTCCGGTCGCGTTCGCGTTCTTCTCCCCGACGTCGACGATCAGGCGCGGATCGTCGAACGATTCCGGGGGCAGGTTCCCTCCGGCGGCCGGCGCCGCCGACGGTCTCTCGGGGCGGCGCTCGCCCGGCGCGTCTCCGCCGAAGATCCGCCCGCCGATGGCGACGACCGCGATCAGCAGGAGGGCGAGGACGTCGCGGAGCTTCACGCCGGCTCAGCCGGCGATCGCGGCCGCGTTGACGAACGCGACGGCGATCTTGATGGCGACGACCAGGATCGCCGCGCCCATTTCGCCGTTCTCGATGCGCGCCGGCAGATTGCTCACCAGCGCGTCGCCGATCCGGTAGGCGAGCAGCTGAATGGCCAGCGTCACCACGCCCCAGACGACGATGTCCCAGACGCTGACGCTGGTCGCCATGCAGACGGCGAGCGGGATCGCGAGTCCGAGAATGGCGCCGGAGATGGAAACCGAAGCGGCGGTGTTGCCGCCGCGTATCAGCCGCAGCTCGTGATAGGGCGTGATCAGATGGTAGACGGTCACGCCCAGCGCGAGCATGGCGAGCGTCACCGCGAAATGAAGGAGCAGAACCGGAAAACCGGTCAGGAAGCTTTGCAGAACGGGTTCCATCTTCTCTCCTGAGTGCAGACGGGCGGGCGGCGCCTCGAGACGCTTCCGCAGGAGGGCCGCTTCGCGCGGGGCCTGCCCCTCGTTTTGGCGCTCGACGAGTTCCATCCCGTCTTCCTTCGGCGGACGGGCCGTCGAGCTTCCGTTGTCCGTCCCTTGCGGAACGGCGGCATTATATTCCGGTAATCGTTCAGCGGCGATTCCCGGGGCGGAAGCTCCTCCGGAAAACTCGCGAAAAAACGCCGGCAGACTCTGCGTCCCTCCGCCATCCGTTCTCCCGAAAGCGTCGGAGGCCGCGCATAGCCGGCCCCGAAGGCGTCGGGTTCGCGCGCCACGGCCGCGAGCGTCGGAAAACCGTCCGGCGCCGCGCTGCGCGGTCCCGCGCCGCATGTTCGGCGGAGACCGCCCGCGGCGGCAGGCCGTCGCGCCCGAAACCTCGTCGTTTCCGGCCTTCCGGCAGTCCCGGTGGCGGCCCGACGAGCCTCCTTGGTTCGGCAAGCGCAGCGTTCGCGCCGATGGCGGCCTCTCGAAGCTCCAGATTCTCGGAAACCGAAAAAATCGCGGTCCGGACATGGAGAACGATCGTTTCCCGCCTTCGGATCGTCGAATCCTTCGCTCCCGGGCCGGCCGCAGGACCGGTCCACGCGGAGGGCGGCAGGCGCCGGCCGGACGAAGACTGCGCGCGCGCGTCCGGTTGTCCGTTCCGGCGTCCGGTTGTAGAATTCGTTTTCGAACCATGCCAGGTTCGGCCTTACTCGGGAGCGACCCCATGAAGACACGGATTATCGGAACCTTTTGCGCGGCGGCGGCATTGGCCGCCTTCGACGCGAAGGCGGAAACTCTCCGCATGCAAACCTTCATTCCGCCCGTAGCGAACCCCGGCAAGACCTTTCTCACGCCGTGGGCGGAAAAGATCGCCAAGGAATCCGGCGGCAAGCTCAAGATTCCTTCTGGGCCATGCAGCTCGGCGGCAAGGCGCCGCAGCTTCTCGATCAGGTGCGCGACGGCGTGATCGATATCGCGTGGACGCTGCCGGGCTTCACGCCGGGCCGCATGCCGCGCGTCGAGCCCTTCGAGCTGCCCTTCGTCCACAAGACCGCCTATTCGTCCACGATGGCGCTTCAGGATTACCAGGAAAAGCATCTGGCGCCCGATCTGAAGGGCTATCATCCACTGCTGGTCCACGTTCACGCCGGCTTTCTGTTCCAGACCCGGAAACCGATCCTCAAGATGGCCGACCTCAAGGGGCTCAAACTGCGCGCCGCTTCCCGCGGCGGCGTCTGGCTTCTCAACGCGCTCGGCGCCACCGGCATCGGCCTTCCGTTGCCGCAGATCCCGCAGGCGCTTTCGAAAGGCGTGATCGACGGCGTAACTCTGCCCTACGAGATCGCCCCGGCGGTCAAGACGCCCGATCTCGTCAGCCACTTCTCGACGCTGGCCGGCTCGCAGCCGCGCCTCGGCACCAACGTCTTCACGTTCCTGATGAACCGCAACAGCTACGAAAAGCTGCCGAGCGACCTCCGGAAGGTGATCGACGACAATTCGGGACGCAACATCGCCGAGATGGCCGGCAGGAACTGGGACGCGATCGAGGCTCCCGGCCTGAAGGTCGTGCAGTCGCGCGAGAAGAACAAGTTCCACACCATACCTGCCGAAGAGGTCGCCAAGATGAAAGAAGCGGCGAAGCCCGTGTTCGACCGGTGGCTTGCGGAAATGAAGGACATAGGCGTGGACGGCGCGAAACTGCTGGCCGACGCCCGCGCCCTGATCGACAAGTATTCCGCCAACTGATCGGCGGACCGGCCGGCCTCCCGTGTCCGAAGGCGCCGCGGCGTCCGGGCGGCCCGCCGACAGGGCGGGCCGCCTTCTCTACGACCTCGCCAAATGGCTCGCCGTCGCGGGCGGCTTCATGCTGTGCGCCCTCGCCGCGCTGACGACGATAAGCGTGTCGGGACGCTCGGCATTGTCCGCCCCGGTGCCGGGCGACTTCGAACTGGTGGCGATCGGCACCGGGCTCGCCGTGTTCGCTTTCCTGCCGTGGTGCCAGATAACGCGCGGCAACGTGCTCGTCGACTTTTTCATGGCCGGAGCTCCGGCCCGGATCAGAACTCTCTGCGATCTGGCCGGCAATCTCTTCTATCTGGTCATCGGGTCGATCCTCGCCTGGAGGATGACCCTCGGCGGCGTCGACATGTACGACTACGCGGAAAAATCGATGACGATCAACTTTCCGCGCTGGACGACGTTCCCGCCGTCGATTCTGATGCTGGCCTTTCTGGTGGCGGTGGTCGCATACAGCGTGCGGCGGAGTTTCGCCGAGCTTCGGGCCTGACGGTGGAAGGTTCCACGATCGGCCTGATCGGCTTCGGCGTCCTGTTGGCGCTTCTCGCCCTCCGGATCCCGATCGCGATCGCCATGCTGACCGTCGGCATGGTCGGTTACGTCGCGATCGCCGGCGAGGTCGCGCTGCTCAGCTTCCTCAAGACCGAGACCTACTGGCGGTTCACCGCGGAAACCCTGTCGGTGGTTCCGCTGTTCATTCTGATGGGACAGTTCGCCGCCAAGGCGGGGCTCAGCCAAGCGCTCTTCGCCGCCGCCAACGCCTGGCTCGGACAGTTTCGCGGCGGGATCGCCATGGCCGCCGTCGGCGGATGCGCGGGGTTCGGGGCGATCACCGGATCGTCGCTGGCGACCGCGGCGACGATGGGCCAGGTCGCGTTGCCGGAACTGCGGCGCTACAACTACGCGGGATCGCTCGCCACCGGCGCGCTCGCCGCCGGCGGCACGCTCGGCATTCTCATTCCGCCGTCGATCGTCCTCATCATCTACGCCGTGATGGTCGAGGCCAATGTCGCGACCCTTTTTCAAGCGGCGTTCGTGCCGGGCCTGATGGCGGCGGTCGGCTACATCCTGATGATCGCGATCGTCGTCCGAATCGCGCCGGAGTCCGGTCCCGCCGGCCCGAAGACCACGTTCGCCCTCAAGCTGCGGGCGATGATCGAGATCTGGCCGGTGCTGGTGATCTTCCTGCTCGTCATGGGCGGCATCTACGCCGGGTTCTTCACGCCGACCGAGGGGGCAGGCGTGGGCGCCACGGGGACTTTTCTCATTGCGGTGCTGCGCGGCGGCATGAGATGGCAAGGTTTCGTCGACGCGCTTCTCGGAACCGCGTCGACCACGGCCATGATTTTCCTGATCCTCCTCGGCGCCGCGGTCTTCAACGCGTTTCTCGGCTTCTCGCAGCTCCCGATCCAGGCCGCGGACTTCTTCCGGAACTCCGGGCTGACCCCGATGGTGATCGTGTTCGGCATGATCGCGCTCTACATCGTGCTGGGCCTGGTGATGGACTCCCTGTCGATGATCTTGTTGACCGTGCCGATCTTCTGGCCGATAATCGCGGGTCTGGAATTCTCCGTGCAGGGCGAGGAACTTAAGCTTTGGTTCGGCATAATCTCGCTGATCGTGGTCGAGGTCGGGCTGATCACGCCGCCGGTGGGACTGAACGTCTTCATCATCAACTCGATGGCGAAGGACGTCCCGATGCTGGAAACCTTCAAGGGCGTTCTGCCCTTCTTCCTGTCGGACGCCGCGCGCGTCGCGATCGTCCTGGCGTTTCCGGCCGTCGCGCTGGTTCTGCCGCGCCTGCTGGAAGGATGAGCCGATGAGCGGAACCGGCGCGGTCGCGAACGGCGACCTCGCCCTGTTCTACCGCCGTTTCGGCGCGCCCGGCGGAACGCCGATCCTGATCGTTCACGGCCTCAGCTATTTTTCCTACGACTGGATTCCGGTCGCGAACGAACTCGCATCCGGCGGGCGCGAGGTCGTCGCGATGGACATGCGGGGCTTCGGGGACTCGAGCTGGAGCGCGTCGCGCGCCTACGGCGTCGACGACTACGCCGCCGACTGCATTGCGGTCGCCGATCATTTCGGCTGGGACAAAGTCGTCCTGATGGGGCACTCGATGGGCGGACGCAACTGCGTCTGGTGCGCCGCCCGCTATCCGGAGCGCGTCGCCGCGCTGGTGCTGTGCGACTACTCTCCTGTCAACGCGCCGGCCGGTTCCCGGCGGGTGGCGGAAACCGTCGCCGGAACGCCGGACGCCTTCGCGTCCGTGGACGACGCGCTGGAGCATTTCGGCAGGGACCGCAACCTCCCGTCCGACGATCCGTACCGCAGGAGAATGGAAGCCTATCTTGCGAAGACCGCCGACGGATACGCCATCAAACGCGACGCCTTTCATCGCGACAGGTTCCGCAAGATCCTCGAAGGCACCGCCGCCCCCGCGGGCCCGGACATGTGGGCCGCGCTCGCGGAGGTCCGTTGTCCGGTTCTGGCGATCCGCGGCAGCCGTTCCGACATGTTCGCTTCGGAGACGGTCGCCAAGGTTATGGACGCCAATCCCAGAATCTCCATAGCGGAGATCGAGGCGGGACATGACGTTGCAGGCGACGCGCCGGAAGCGCTGATCGGCGAGGTGGAAGCCTTTCTGAAGGGAGATCCGGTATGAACCCGCTCGAACCCGTCGGCGTGCGCGGCGTCGACCATCTCGCTCTCGTCACCGACGACATGCCGGCGACGATGGAATTCTACACGCGGGTGTTGCGGATGCGGCTCGTGCACGTGCGCCGGGTGCCGTTCGAGCGCGACCGCGGCCAACCGCCCTACGACAACCTGAGACACTACTTCTTCGACATGGGAAACGACTCTTTCCTTGCCTTCTTCGAGTATCCGAAAGGGCTGGATCGGTCGGATCGCGATTTGCCCGGCGGGATGCAGCATCTCGCCTTCCACGTGCCGAAAGCCCGCTTCGACGAGCTGTGCGCACATGTGAAGGACTGCGGCGTCGATCTGATCGGTCCGGTCCATCTCGGCGGCCGGTTCTGGTCGGCCTATTTCTTCGATCCCAACGGCATTCGCCTGGAACTGGCGACCAGCATCGCCGACGCGGGCCTTTCGGTGATCGAGTCGGGCCGCCAGACCGAGCCCGAGGCGCGCGTCGAACTCGAAACCCTGTTCGAAGATCCAGCCGAAGTCGAAAAATGGCTCGCCCGCATGCCGCTGGTGGAGAGCGAGATCGAAGTCGAGCAGCCTGTGCCCGTCGCGTGACCGTTTGCCGTCGACGTGATAGTTCGTCGGCGAGACGGCCACGAGCGGTTCAGGGAGTTGGCGAAAGAGGGAGATCTGAAGGAAGTGGGATCTTTTTTGGACACGGCGCTCTTTGAGAGTCGACAGCAGGGCTTGGAACAGGGCTTGGAACAGGGCTTGGAGCAGGGCTTGGAAAAAGGTTTGGAGCGACAACGGGCGATGTTGTTGCGTCAGGCGGCACGAAAGTTCGGCGCCGGGACGGCTGCGGGCCTCGAAGCCTTGCTGACCGGCATTGACGACCCGCGCCGGCTTGACGAGATCGGCGACCATCTGATCGACAGCGCTTCCGGCGACGAGCTGCTTTCCTGCGCGTCAGGATCCGCAAAGCGGCACTGACCGCGGCGACCTTCGGCGCTAACGCGCGTTTCGCATACGCGACGACGCGCGCAGCGTCTCGCAGTGCGGTCCGTTCTCAAAGGGGCGGCCGGACGAAAGGTTCCCGACGGACGCGTCGAGCGTCGGCCGACGGGCGCACGACGCGGCGTTCCCGTGCGCGGCCGGCGGGAGCATGCCCTGTCGTGGTATGGTGGCGCTCATTTTGCTGCGCATGAATGGAAACCGGGATGTTCGCAAATTTCGAAGACGCCTGGATGAAGAAGTTGTTCGATATCCCCGGCGCGGTCGTGGACGTGCTGCGCGGCCTCATGCCGCCGGAGGTGGTCGAAGCCTGCGATTTCGGAAAGATGGAACAGTTGTCGACCCAGTATGTCGACGACGGTTTGAACCAGAGTTTCGGCGACGCGGTCTGGCGCATCCGTTTCCGCCTCGCCGGAGCGCAGGGATGGCTCTACCTGCTTCTGGTGCTGGAGTTCCAGTCCACCGTGGACAGCGACATGGCGTCGCGGATGCATGCGTATGTCGGGCAACTGCATCGGAAGCTCCGTCGGAACGAAGAGTTGCCGAAGGGCGCTCCATTGCCGCCGGTGCTGCCGATCGTGATCTACACTGGCCGCCCGCCCTGGACTGCGGCGACGGAATTGCTGGTGGCGCCGCCAGGCGGCTTTCTGGAAACGTATCAGCCGCGGCAGCGCTTTTTTCTGATTGACATCCACCGGCTGAATGCAGAGGATTTGCCGAGGCGGAACCTGTTGTCGTTGCGGGCCCGGTTTGCGCAGCGCGACTGGGCGACGGTCGGAGAAGATCTGCAGGCGCTGGCGGTGGACCCGGAGACGGATGCGAGCCTTGCCGATCTGTTCAAGGAGTTGCTGCGGCACGAGGTGATGCAGAGCAAGGACGTGGCGCCCGAGGTGAAAGCGCGGTTCAGGGAGTTGGCGCAAGAGGGAGATCTGAAGGAAATGGGCTCTTTTTTGGACACGGCGCTCTTTGAGAGTCGACAGCAGGGCTTGGAGCAGGGCTTGGAGCAGGGCTTGGAACAGGGCTTGGAACAGGGCTTGGAAAAAGGCTTGGAGCAGGGCTTGGAGCGACAACGGGCGATGTTGTTGCGTCAGGCGGCGCGGAAGTTCGACGCCGGGACGGCTGCGGGCCTCGAAGCCTTGCTGACCGGCATCGACGACCCGCGTCGGCTTGACGAGATCGGCGACCATCTGATCGACAGCGTTTCCGGCGACGAGCTGCTTTCCTGTGCGTCAGGATCCGCAAAGCGGCACTGACCGCGGCGACCTTCGGCGCTAACGCGCGTTTCGCATACGCGACGACGCGCGCAGCGCCTCGCAGTGCGGTCCGTTCTCAAAGGGGCGGCCGGACGAAAGGTTCCCGACGGACGCGTCGGCCGACAGGCGCCGGGCGCTGAGAGACAAAATACGGGACGCCAAGTTGCGTTGCCGCCAGGGTGGGAGAATCAACAAGCGCGCGTTGTTCGCAACAAGATGCAACCGGCGATCGCGCCGCTCGGGGGTCCAACCGTCGGTCTCGCGCCCGCAACCGCCAAGCTGCCGCTTTCCAACCCAGCAACGCCACCCAATCTCCGTTCGGGGCTGCGGCAACATGCCGCACCGCCTCGCCGACCATGCCGCGGAACTCAAGGTAGTGGCGTTTCCGCATCGTCTCGTCCCACCGGTCGCGTTCAGCCCGGTCGAGCACCGGCCGAACGGCGATGTCGTTCTGCATGTTTTTCTCCATCATGGTCGACACATTGGCGGCAAAGACGTTCGGAAAAGAGTCACTACCCACTTCCGACGCTTCACCCCTTCTTGAACGGCCTTTTCCTTTCATTATCATCGGATTGCAATCAAGAATAAATTCGCCGTGGCGACGGTCCGGCGAACGTTGACGCGGTTTCCTGTCGGATCAACGAACGTCGTGTCCTCCCGCCGCCCGCAGACCTTCTTCATCCTCCTTCAGGGCGCGAGGGCCGAGATCCGCCTGCGCCCGTCGGCCGGTTGCCTCATGGCGCTTGGAGTGGTCCCCGGCGCCTTTCCTGGGCGAGCAGGTTGGCCTTGCCGGCGCCCAAGGTCATCCGATCCCTGCGGCGCCGGACGGCAACCGGTTCGTCCGGCGGGCCGAAGATCCTGTCGCCCGCCCCGACCGGAGGCGCTTCGGCGGATTTCTCATAGGCGGAGAACGAGTTCGGCGGCCTATGCCCGTTGCAAGGCCGTTCGCCGTTCGATCGGGCTGTCGTCGACGGGGTAGTTCATCAGCGAGGCGACCAGCCCCATGATGATCGCCGACCACCAGACGACGTTGTAGTTCCCGAACATGTCGAAGAAATAGCCGGCGGCGTAGATGCCGATGAAGCTGCCGAGCTGGTGGGCGACGAAGGCGAAGCCGAACAGCATTCCCATGTGGCGCAGCCCGAAGACGCGGGCGACGATCGACCCCGTGAGCGGCACCGTGCCGAGCCAAACCAGACCCATCGCGCAGGAAAAGGCGATGACGCTCGTCGGCGTTACGGGCAGCAGGATGAAGGCGATCATCGCCAGCGAGCGCAGGGAATAGAGCCAGCAAAGCAGGTACTTCTGGCGGAAACGCCCGCCTGCGGCGCCCCAGGCGAAGGTGCCGACGATGTTGAATAGGCCGATCAGGGACAGCGAGTACGCGGCGACCGCCGGGTCCACCTCCAGGCTGGCCAGCATGACCGGGAAATGGGTTCCGATGAACATCGTCTGCAGCCCGCAGACGAAGTAGCCGCCCATCAGCAGGACGTATCCCCGATGACGGAACGCTTCCCGTATGGCGTCGACGGCGCGCTGGCCGGTCGCGGCCGCCGCCGGCGATCCGGTGCGGACCATTGCGTAGGCGAGCGGAACGATGAGCGCCGTCACGGCCGCCATGACGTGAAGCGTCGCGACCCAGCCGCTGGCGTCGACGAGATACTGGCCGACGGGGACCATCAGAACCTGTCCGGACGAGCCTCCGGCGCTCGCGATTCCGAGATAGACGTCGCGCCGGCCCTCGGGAGCCGCGCGGCTGACGGCCGAAAGGACGATCGGAAACATGGCGCCCGACATGGCGAATCCGGTCAATACCCCGATCGACAAATGCGCCATGATCGGCGTCGTCGAGACCGTCATCAGCAGCAGGCCGGCCGTGTAGAGAATGCCGGCCGCGGCGATCACGCGCCCGCTGCCGTAGCGATCGGCGATATTGCCGGCGACCGGCGTTCCGACCCCCCAGAACAGCGACTGGAGCGCCATCGCGAGCGACAGGATCCGGTACTGGTTCGGCCACAGGTCGTTGGTCGCGGGTTCCAGCCACAACCCGAAGGTCATGCGCGCGCCGAGCGAAATCAGCACGATCGACGTGCCGCAGACCAGGATGACGATCGGCGTGCGCCAGCCGGCGCTCATGCCGCGGCCTCCCGCGCGGCCTCGCGTTCGACCGGCCTGTCGTCGATGGGATAGTGCAGCAGCGCGGCGACGAGGCCGAGCGCTATCGAGATCCACCATATGGCGTCGTAGCTGCCGGTGTCGACGAAGAGCCTTCCGCCCAGCCAGACGCCGAAAAAGCTGCCGAGCTGATGCGAGAAAAAGACGATTCCGGTCAGCGTCGCCATGAAGCGCAATCCGAAGATCTGCGCGACGAGGCCGGAGGTGAGGGGCACGGTCGCCAACCAAAGGAGGCCGATGACGGCGGAGAAGACGTAGGTTCCGACCGGCGTGACCGGAAGCAGGATGAACGCGACCAGCGCCGCCGAACGCAGGAGGTAGATCGCGCTCAACAAATATTTCATGCGCAGGTGGCCCCCCAGGGCTCCCCAGCCGAGCGTGCCGAGTATGTTGAACAGGCCGATCACCGATAGCGCCGTTGCCCCGAGCCAGGGATCCTGTCCCGCCTCGACCAGAAACTTGGGCAGATGGGTGCCGAGAAACAGGATCTGAAAGCCGCAGACGAAATAGCCGGCGGAAAGCAGGAGAAAGCCGCGGTGGGTCGCCGCCTCGCGCAATGCGTCGCCCATTTTCTGCGGCGCGGCGGCGGGAGAGGCGCGCCGGGAATCGGCGAGCGGCGCGGCCAGCGGCACGATGATCGCGGCGATGCAGGAGAAAGCGAGCACCGCGATCACCCATCCGTACCCGTCGATGAAGAACTGGCCGAGCGGCACGAGCGCCAGCTGGCCGGAAGACCCGGCCGCGCTGCCGATGCCGAGGAACAGGCTGCGGCGTTTCTGGTCCACGCGCTTGGTGACGGCCGCGAGAATGATCGGGAAGCCCGTCGCGCTGAGGCCGAGGCCGATCATCAGGCCCGACGTGACGTTCATCTCCATCGGCGTCGAGACCTGCGACATCAACGCGAGGCCGCCGGCGTAGAGAACGCCGCCGGCGGCCACCATGCGCGCGGTGCCGTATCGATCGGCGAGCGAGGCGGTGATGGGCGTCGTCAATCCCCACAGCAACGCCTGAAGCGCGACGGCGAAGGAGAAGTCCTCGGCCGTCCAGCCGAGATCGACCGTCATAGGATCCAGCAAGAGCCCGAATATGTTCCGCCCGCCGAAGCTGACGAAAAGTATGACGGTGCCGCATACGAGAGCTACGGCGGGGGTGCGCCACTGCATGAACGCCGGGATTTCCTTTCAATGCGCCGGCCGGAGCGGGCCCGCGACGCCGTTCACTCCATCAGGTAGCCGAATCGTTCCCGCGCTTCGCGCAGGGTTTCCGCGTCGGGCGCGTTGACCGGCGCGTACTCGTCCTTCCAGTGAAACGGCTTGCAAGCGTCGATCACCGCCCGGCTGTTGGTTACGTTTCCGCGAGCCTTTTCTACGGGATCGACGCGCGGGTCGGCCGGCGAGGTCCATGCGCCGCGGACGATGTCGATCGAGGTCGCCGGGTCGCATCGCGTGCACATCGCCCAGATCAGTTCGTCGAGATTCGTGACGTCGATGTCGTCGTCGACGATCACGACGAAACGGTTGGCGTAGTTGGCGGCGCGGCACTGCGCCGCGATATGGCCGGCCTGTTTCGAGTGACCGGGATAGCGCTGCCTGATCGAGATCCCGTGAAACAGGCGCGACGCGCCTATCTCGTGGCACCAGACCCCGGTCACGTCGGGCACGCCGGCATCGGCGAGATTCTGCTTGAGCATGGCGGAGCGCAACACGGCGCGGTACCGCGCCATTTCGTCCGACCCCCGGCCCATCGGCGGAACGCCGAGGATGATCGGATCGTTGCGGTGATAGACGGCCTCGACCTCGAGCACCGGCTGCGGCCGCTCGCCGCTCGCGTAATACCCCGTCCATTCGCCGAACGGGCCTTCGTTCTTCACCTTGTCCGGATAGAGATGACCCTCGAAGACGATCTCGGCGTTCGCCGGAAAGGGCAGGCCCGTAACCTTGCCCTCCACGCATTCCACCGCCTTTCCGCGGATGCCGCCGACAATGTCGAGTTCGAAGACCCCCCAGGGCGCTTCGGCTCCGCCGTTGAAGAAGGCCACCGGTTCGCCCCCGACGACCATCGCGACCGGACACGGCTTGCCCTCCGCCCAGTACTTGTTGCGATGGACGTATCCGTGCTTGCCCGTCACCATGAGGCAGCCGACGGATTTGCGGTCGTGAACCATGGCCCGGTAGGCGCCGCAGTTGAGCCAGCCTTCCTCCGGGTCCCGCGTCACCGTGTAGGTTCCGGTGCCGATGTAGCGCCCGCCGTCGCCCGGGTGCCAGAGCGGCGTGGGAAACTTCATGAGGTCGATGTCGTCGCCCGTCAGGACGTTCTCGAACACCGGTCCGTCCTCGACGACGACGTGCGGGATCGTCCGGCGGTCCCTGACGAACGATTCGAAGCAGGCGTCCGACAGTTCCTGCCGCGTCAGATGGTCCGGGAAGCCAAGCGTCATGTTGCGCCGCACGCCGCCGAAGACGTTGATGAGCACGCGGTATCCCGCCGGGCAGCCGGGCACCTCGTCGAACAGCACCGCAGGTCCGTTTTCGTCGCGGATCACCACCTCCGCCGCCAGACCGATGTCCTTCTCCCAAGAGGCGCCGTTGACGCGCCTGAGTTCGCCCAGGCGATCCGCCTGTTCGATCCATTCGCGGAGATCCTCGTAAGCGAATCTCTGGCCGGCATTGGATAGCGGTCGCACGATCCGTCGCCCCTCAGTCGAGCTTCAGAAACTTGCGCGCATTGTCGGCATAGACGCCGGCCAGCGCGCGGTCGCCGAGCCCCGCATTGTCGACGCACCGGATGGTTTCCCGGATGTAGAGAGGGCCGCCTTCGGGGTCGAAGGGGCAGTCGGACGCGAACATGCAGCGTTCCGGTCCGAAGAAGTCTATGCCGCATCGCATGGCGCCGAGCGAACCGAAGGTCGCGGTGTCGGCGTAGAACATCCGGAAATAGTCGATCGGGCGCTTTTCGAGGCTCTCGCGCAGCCGGACGAGCGCGTCGCCCGGAGTGCGCGAACCGAGCTGATCCTGTCCGTAGCCGACCCGCCCCTCGACATAAGGGATCATCGCGCCCAGATGGTGCGTGAGAATCTTGATGCCGGGGAGCTTGTCGAACAACCGCGAGAACACCAGCCGCGCCATGGCGGCCGAGCTTTCGTATGTCCAGCCGAAGGTCCACCAGATCTCGAATTCGGACTTGTCCTCGGTCAGGTAGTCGGGAAAGTTCGGCCCGCGCGCCGGATGCAGGAAGATCGGAACGTCGAGCCGCGCCGCGGTTTCGAACACCGGATAGTACTTGGGCAGGTCGAGCGGTTCCCCGTTGACGTTGGTGAACACCTGCACGGCGCGAGCGCCCAGCTCGCCGGTCGCGCGTTCGATTTCGCGCGCCGCCTCGTCCGGATTGTTCATCGGCAACGACGCGACGAACGCGGGAAACCTGTCCGGATGCGCGCGGCAGATGTCCGCCATGCCGTCGTTGGCGAGCCGGGCCAGGAGCGGCGTCTCTTCGGGGGTTCCAAGGAACTCGATGGTCGGCGCCGAAAGGCTGATCACCTGACGGTAATCCTCGCCGAACTCGTCCATCATTCTCATGCGGGCGTCGATGTCGTAAAGCACGGGGATGTTCAACCAGCGCTTGATCGGGCCGGTGTCGGTCAGCACTTCCTGCATCCGTTCGAAGAACGGAACCGGGAAGACATGGTTGAAGATGTCGAGCTTCACGGCCGGTCTCCGATCTGCGTGCCTTCGTCAGGCGGATAGCATGCGACGCGAGGTTCCGCAAGGCGCGCCGGATTTCGGCCGTAGACGTTGCCGGAATCGCCGCGCCGAAGGAATGCGGCGCGGCGGCCGGCGAACGCGGGAGCTGCCGCCGTCGGCCGGAACCTTCGTTGTCGTTTCGAGGGCGCCACTGCAAAGGTGGATTTAGGTTGGCAGGTCATGGAGCGTTTCCCGGCCGTCCGGCACTGGGCAGGGCATCGAAGGCGGGAACTGCCGTTGCGCCGTTGATGCGCTCTACGCAAGCGCTTCATCCCGCCGTTCCGCGCAAGACGCGAAGCGGCCCGGCCCCGCGAAATCTGCGTCACTCGCGCGCGAACCGGCCAGAGCTGGCGGTAAAGCCGCCGCGTATCGCCTCACCGGACAGACGCCGACCGACCGTAAACGCCACGATTTTCTCGCGGACATTTTCGGCTTTGTCTCCTTTTCGAACCGGCAGATCCAAAAATCCTGCAAAGGCGAACAACCGCTCTCTCTCGGGAAAAGCATCGAGTACGATTCGATGGCCGTCCTCACGACTTTGCGCTAGGTCCAACTTTGCTCGAATGCGCTGCAGCTCCCGTTCAGGAACGACACCGGCGGAGGAGCATCCCGGTTTGACGGGTCGTGACGGGCGATCTTTCTCCTCGAAGGAAATCGTCAGGCGCAGCTCTCCTTTCACGAATTTCCCGTATTGATCGCCGGGCATGTCCCGCACGGCTCTCGCGATGTCGAAAAGCAAGTTTCCGAACGCGAGCTTCTCGATGTTAGGTTCGTATTCCTGGTTTTTCGCAGCGCTCATTCGCGGGATTCTCTAATCACGATAAGGTTTTCGGCTTTCTCGTTCGACGTGATTGGAATGCAATGAACTCGATCTTGGGTCAGCCGGCTCGTATTCCCTGCGGCGACGGTCTCCGACACCGTTGCATTTTGAATCACCGGCCGATTCATCCTGCCCTCGCGGCAGGGATTGCAGACAGTTTCCGTTGGCCTCAAATTTGATAAGGAGTGGCGGCTTTGTTAGCGTAGAAATTTCACCATGGAGAATTCACCTCTATTGGAGGGCTATTTGGAAAATTATCGCCGACCAAAGGCCGCCAATAGTCCGTCAAATACCTTTCGATCCCATCACGATATTTCTCTATTACAGATGCCCAGGTGACGTAAAGATCCAAATTTTCATATTTTTGTATTTCCGGGTTCGCCCGATGATATTCTAAACGCTCCCTAATGTTTCCTTGGCCGACATAAACCACTCTTGATCTTTCGCCACCGTGCCAGATGATGTAAACTCCCTGTTTATTTTCAAAATGCCGATGCTCCAAATTGACCAAATTCAATCTGCACCAAATGTCGCGTCGACATTTCATCCAGTTCAGTTGCATTTTAGATCTCCAAAGTTGCGGTGAGGTGACGTAAGATCACAGCGCTGGTCGTTCACACTTAAATCACTCGGCTTCAGTTGCGACCTCCTGAGGTTCATCGACAGCAGGCAACAATTGATCAGGTTGCTCCTCCTCCGGCACTTGGAAATAGCCTTTTGGAATATGATCGCAAGTATCCATAATTTCTCGAAAGATGCTCAAGCCAGAATTAGCATTAACGTACTGCTTAGTCAACTCGTATGTTTTCTTTTGTAAATCAATGGTTTCCGAAATTCTTCGTCTGTTGCGAAAATCAAGAATCTCAGATCTAGCTCGCGTTGGCAATTCCGATATTAATTGCCCGAGAGCCCACAGCGCTTCTACGATATCCTTTCCAGTTCGCTCCAATACAATTGATGGAATAAGCCTGAAGTATTTGCTATCTTGACGAACTTCAGCTTGAAAATAATCAAAAATCTCTTCGGAAGCCGTGTGCAAATCATCAAGCGCTGTCTGAAATTTCGATTTCATTTCTTGTTTTCTACTTGGATCAAGGGCGGATGAGCGGTGTTGAAACTCCGAATCCGGCCAAGGGGGCTGCACAAAGTTCTTCTCGAACTCCAAGGAAAGAAAATTCAGAATTTTTCGACAATTATCAAATTTTATTCCAAGATCTTCAAGCCGTTTCCTAGAATCGGAAATAAAAAGGCGCGTGACATGATGAGAAACGCGCCGCGATGTGATTTTGGCAATCAAAATTCCGATAATCGTGATACCCATAAGAACTTCTATGCTGGCAAGGATTTTTGAATATCCGACGGGGTGGACGTCTCCGTAACCTAACGAGGAAATCGTAATAACGCTAAAATAGATACCAGTAGACAGTGTAACCTCGGGAAGCGGCTTGAGGCCTTCTCCTACTCCATGACCGATAGGTGTGAGTAATGTATAAGCAATCCCAAAGCAAATGATTGTGGAGATAAATCCAATAACGTACCAAATGGTATCGATTTCTTCGATCAGAAACGCGAACGTTTTTGAGAAAATCTTGAAAACCCTAGACAACGATTATTCTCCCTTTGGCGTGATCGACCATTCTACATATCTCGATTTACACCTAATGTCAAAGCCTATGTTGGGTTTTGCTACCGCACCATTAGAGCTTGCCACGACGCCTATTCTACGCCTATTCTACACTGTCTTCTGCATGATACTTTTATCGGAACGTAATATCTTGTATTTACTGCCCTAGAGACCGAGGATGCGGTGGCGCTATGCCGCTTTTCGGCAATTTCCGCCAGTCGGTATCCCGTGGTTCGCTCTGTCCGTTGGCCGGCAGGTTCGCAAGAAGCGCCCGGTCGATCAATCGCCAGAGCAAAAGAGGGATATCTGGTCGTGGCGTCACAGATCCAGGTGACCAACTGTGCGCGGGCAGCCATTGGCAGGGGGCGGACCACGCTTGGCATCCCGGCGGCATTCCTTGCACCCGCCGCAAGTCGGCCGCCGAGCAGCGGAGCTTGAAGAACCTGCACGCTCCGCGGTTGGCACTCTGAAACGTCATGCGCCGGGCGGTTCCGGGGACAGCGCTTTGCCTTTCCGATAGAGGTTGTCGTCGAAGAACGGGCAGGTTTGTCCGGTTAGGGTCATTCTTCTTTCCGCTCCGCATCGGGCGAGTCAACGGACGGACGCCCCGGTCCAGCTTACCGGTCCGCTGCGGTTCCGGAGCGGCGATCTCCGGCGATGGCGTTTGCCTCGCCCGGCCGGAACGCGCCGCCGCAGCCTGGACAAATCAGGTCGACCGTTTCCATGCGCAGCAGCGCGGGCGAAACGTGGAACCAGTGGCCGCAGGCGGGACACTGCGTCCATACGGCGGATCCGGTTTTTTCGAAAGTCATCGCGGCCACTCCGTCGCGTCGATTCCGTCGAGCGCGGCGGCGGCCGTCGCCAGCGCCTCGTCGGAGACGCGATTGCGGGGCGGAACCGGCTTGGGCAGCCCCGGTCCGGCGGCCGGAGGAAGAGTCGCGTCGATCGCCGCCTTGGCGATCGTCGCGCCCGCGGCCGGCGCGGACGGATCGAGCGGCGCCAGCGTCAGCCCGTCGAGGCGCATGAAGTCCCGATGCCACTGCACCCGCGTCGCGATCGCCCACATCACCTGACGGTCGTCGAACGGATCGATGTCCTCGTCGAAGGCGAATACCGCCTTCAGGCGGCGGAACGCGATCGCGGCCATCATCGCGTCGCGCGCTTCTCCCGGCCTCGGCGAATCGAATTGAAGATAAGCGTGGAAACGCCGGCCCGATACCGGCACGTGCACGTTGATCAGCGACGGAGCGACGGTGCGCGCGAGGGAATACAGATAACCTTCCATCGCGAGGTTGTCCGGCACCAGATGGTCGGCGAGACCGGACCCGCAATCGTGATAGATGGCGTCGGCGCGGCGCGTGACGCAGGCGACCTCGATCACCGGATTCGGGATCTGCGGTCCCTGATACCCGGTGAACTCCGCGAACGGCCCCTCCGCTTCGATGCGTCCCGCGGGCAGGAAGCCTTCGATGACGATTTCCGCGTCCGCCGGCACCATGATGCGCTCGCCGTGGGTCACGGTGGGAACGAGGCGCAACGGCTCGCCCGCCGCTCCGCCGGCCGCCTTCCAGTGGCTCTCGGGATAACCGAGCTTGGCCTGAGCTCCCATTTCGACGGCCGGGTGATGGCCGATCCACACGGCGACCGGGCAGGGTTCGCCCCGCGCCCAGAACTTTCTGAGATTGATCGCGTTGTGGGAGGTTTCCAGCATGTAGCAGCCCATCAGCCGCGGCCCGCGTATCCACAGCCGCTGGATGCCCATGTTGTCGATGCCGCTGTCGGGATCGAAGGTCACCACGTGCCCGCAGGTGACGTAGCGACCGGCGTCGCCGGCATGCTGGCGAAGCGCGGGCAGACTCGCGAGGTCCGGATTCCGGTCGACGATTTCCCGCACCGGAGCGCCGTCAGGCGCGACCGCGACCGGCGCGACGGACTTCGACGCCGTCCTCGACAGGATTTTCGCGGCCTGGCGATGGTCTTCGATGCCGAGCGCCCTCGCCGCCATCTCCCGGCTGGCGAAGAGATTGGTCAGCACCGGGATTTCGCCGATCTCCCCTCCGGGCATGCGGGGACGGCGGACGAAAATGGCCGGGTCGACGTTCCGGGCCGCCATCACGTGCTGCAGGGCGGTGATCTCCTCGACGACCGAGAGCGGTTCGGCGGGCCGGAAAATCGCGTTGTCGATTTCCTTCAGATAGGAGCGGAGATCCGCCATTCAGCCGGCCGTCTTGCGTTCGACCTCGGAGCGCGTTTCCGGATCGGCGTAGCTGGCCAAAAAGGCGTTGTAATAGTCGAGGCAGGCGGGGTCGAGATCGCGCTCCGGAAGCGGGTCCGGCCTCCAGTGGCCGTACCGATCCTCGCCGCGCACCAGCAAGGCGGCGTCGAGATCGAGCGTCGGCCGCACGCGGGGCGGGCAGAACACGAACAGGATGCCGATGCGCCGCCGGTCGGACGGGTTGGGTTCCGACGAATGCGCCAGCCGGAAATGGTGCAGCGCGCATTCCCCGGGATCGAGCTCCGCGTCGACGGCGCGCGACTCGTCGAATTCGTCGACGATGCGCTGGCCGCGGGACAGCATGTTCATCCTGTCCCAGGTTTCTTCGTGCGCCATCTCGGGATTCCGGTGCGATCCCGGCAGGTAGCGCAGGCAGCCGTTGTCCGCCCTGCTGTCAGTGAGCGCGATCCAGGCGCTCCACACGTCCACCGGATCGTAGCCGAAATACGCGGAATCCTGATGCCAGGTGACGAAGCGCGGATCCCGCGCGCGCTTGGCCCAGATCGCCGAGGTGGTCATCAGGATGTCGGGGCCGATCAGATCCTCGATCGCGTCGAGCAGCGCCGGCGTGGTCCCGAGCTCGAAAAGCCAGCGAAAAAGGACGTGCGGCTTGACGGACAGGGTTTCGGGGACGTCCCTGCCCTGGCGCGCCTCCACGTCTTCATAGACCGCGCGGCAGGCGGCGGCCCGTTCCGCCGACAGGACGCGGACGGGGAACACGCACCCGTCGCGCTCCGCGCGCAGAAGATCTTTCGCGCTCAGCTTCTTCGGCAAGGCCCGGCTCCGAGGGGCGGCGCGGCGGCACCCGCCTAATAGCGCAGCCCGATTTCCACCCGGCGGTTGCCGGATTCGGCGACGCCGTCCGCCGTCGGCACGGCCGGCGCGTGTTCGCCCAACGCGCTGATCGACAACAGCCCGCCCGCGACGCCGGCCTTCGCGAGCGCGTTCGCCACCATGTTCGCGCGCCTCTCCGACAGATCCATGTTGTATCCCTCGCCGCCTGCCCGATCGGCGTGGCCGACCACGGACACGACGGACGGCTTGGTGTCGGCGACAACTCCGGCGGCGGTTTCCATGACCGATTTCGCCGCGGCGTCGATGCCGGACTTTCCGACGTCGAAATAGACCAGAAAAGTCAGGGGCGGGGGTTTCGGCTTGGGGGGAGGCGGGGGTTTCTGCTCCATCGCGGCAAGCGCGGCGAAGAAACGGATGCGGCAGGCGTCGATGTCGCCGGGCTGGAAATTCTCCTCCTGCTCCTGAGCCCAGCATTCGTAGCTGGCCTGCGCCCGGGCCGAGTCGGCAGGTCGGCGTTTCGGCGCGTCTCCGGCAAGAGCCGCGACGAGGCGCTTCCGCGCGGCCTCGAGCGCCGCCGCTTCCTTCTCGCCCTGCTTCCGGGAGGAAACGGGTTCCGGCTGCGCGTGCGCGCCGCCGGCGGCCGCGATGGCGCGGTTCGCGAAGAGGTCGGAATCGGCATAGTCGCCTTCGGCGTATTCGCTCCGCGAGAGGCCGACGTATTCGGCGTGGAGCGCCTTGGAAAACGCGTCGCCCTTCGGAACGGCTTTTTCCGCCGCCGGGAGTTGCGGGCCGGCGCAGCCGACCGCCAGCGCGCCGGCCGCGAGAACGATGAGAATTTTCATGGTCGATCTCCAAGCGGGATGTCGTCAATCGGTTTCCTGGATCGCTTCTCCAAGAACGTTCACCATTTCGTCTATCTGGCTTTCGGTGACGATCAGCGGCGGCGACATGGCGATCACGTCGCCGGTCTGCCGGACGTGCATGCCTTTTTCGAAGCATTTCAGGAAGATGTCGAAGGTGCGCGGTGCCCCGTCCCGGGGCGCGATTTCAACCGCGCCCATGAGGCCGATGTTGCGCACGTCGACCACGTTGGCGAGGCTGCCGAGCGAGTGCAGCGCGTCTTCCCATTTCCCGGCGAGAGACCGGGCCCGCTGGATCAGGCCTTCTTCCGCGTAGACCTCGATCGTCGCGAGCGCCGCCGCGCAGGCGACCGGGTGCGCCGAATAGGTGTATCCGTGAAACAGCTCTATCGCTTCCGGCGGCCCCTGCATGAAAGCCTCGTACACGCCCTTGCGGGCGGCGACCGCCGACATGGGCACGGTTCCGTTCGTCATTCCCTTGGCCATGGTCATCATGTCCGGGACGATTCCGAAATAGTCCGCGGCGAAATTCTCGCCCAGCCTTCCGAAACCCGTGATTACCTCGTCGAAGATGAGCAGGATGCCGTGGCGGTCGCATATCGCCCTGAGCCTTTCCAGGTATCCCTTCGGCGGTACGAGCACGCCGGTGGAACCCGCAACCGGTTCCACGATGACGGCCGCGATGGTCGAAGGGTCGTGGAGCGACACGAGGTCCTCCAGCGCGTCGGCGCGTTCCGCGCCCCATTCCGGCTGTCCGCGGCTGAACGCGGTCTTCTCTCGATCGTAGGTATGCGGGAGATGGTCGACGCCGGGCAGCATGGCGCCGAACTGCTTGCGGTTGTTGGACATGCCGCCGACGGAAATCCCGCCGAATCCGACTCCATGGTAGCCGCGTTCGCGGCCGATCAGACGGGTGCGGTGCGCTTCGCCGCGCGCGCGATGCCACGCGAGCGCGATCTTGAGCGCGGTGTCGACGGCTTCCGAACCGGAGTTGCCGTAGAAGACGTAGTCGAGATCGCCGGGGAACATGTTGACGAGCCGCGAGGCGAGCTCGAACGCGCCGGGATGGCCCGACTGGAACGGCGGCGCGTAATCCATCCGGCCGACCTGGGTTCGAACGGCCTCGACGATCTTGTCCCGGCAATGGCCCGCGTTCACGCACCACAGCCCCGCCGAACCGTCGAGGATCCTGCGTCCATCGGCCGTGACGTAATGCATGTCCTTGGCCGAGACGATCATGCGGGGCGCGGCCTTGAACTGCCGATTGCTCGTGAAAGGCATCCAGAAGGGTTCGAGCGTGTTGACGCTGCGCTCGGTCAGAGATCCGCTATCCGGCATCGTCCTGCTCCGTCTTCGGCCGACATGGGCGAGAAGGCTAGCAACTCGCGACGTTTCCGGCAAGCGCGACGTTTCCGGCGAGCGCGCATGCGGCGACGGGCGAACTGCGCTACAAACCGACGGTCATGCCGGGTCTATCCGCACTTTCGGCGGCGCTTTCCGACCGCGATTACCGGACGTTTTCCATCGGCAACCTCCTTTCTCACAACGGCACCTGGGCGCAGCGCGCCGCCGTGCTGTGGTTCGCGTGGGAATTGACCCATTCCGGTTTCTGGCTCGGCCTGACCAGCGCCGCGGACCTGTTGCCCGTCGTCTTCATCGGTCCGTTCGCGGGCGCGCTGGCGGACCGCCTGAACCTGCTCGCGATGATGAAGGTCACCCAGGCGCTCGCCGCCCTGCAGTCGGCTCTGCTCGCCGGCCTTACGCTCGCCGGCGTCATGACGCCGGAACTTCTCGTCGCCCTGGTGCTGGCGCACGGCGTCGTCATTTCCTTCAACCAGCCCGCCCGGCTCGCGCTCGTGCCGCATCTCATCCAGCGCCGGAACCTTTCGGCCGCGATCGGCATCAACGCCATGATCTTCAATTCGGCGCGCGCGACCGGCCCCATGATCGGCGGCGTCCTGATCGGATTCTACGGCGTCGCCTTCGCCTTCGCCTTCAACGCCGCAAGCTATTTGTGGTTCATCGGCTCGCTCTTCCTTCTCCGGATTTCCGATCCGCGCAGCGGCAAGGAGAGGACGAGGCTCCGCGAAATTCCCCGCGAAATCGCGGACGGATTCCGTTACGCCGCGCGGCACCCCGGAATCGCCCCGATGCTCGTCGTGCTCGCCGTCGTTTCCGCGTGCGGGCGGCCGTACATGGAGCTTCTCGCGGGATTCGCCGACGAAGTGTTCGACCGCGGCGCCCAAGGCTACTCGCTGCTCGTGTCGATGACCGGAGTCGGGGCCATGCTGGGCGCCTTCTGGCTCGCCCAACGCGGAGAGGTGCGGGGCCTGACCGCCCGGGTCGCGGTCGGCATCCTCGCGCTGTCGCTGTCGCTGATCGGTTTCGCGGCGACCGATTTCTTCGGTCTCGCCCTCGTCTGCCTCGTCGTCACGGGTTTTTCCGTGATCGTCGTCGGCGTCGGCGAGCAGACCCTCATGCAGAACGCCGTCGATCCCGCGATGCGCGGCCGGGTGATGAGTTTCTACGGCATGGTGGGTCGCGGCGCGCCCGCCCTCGGCGCGCTGGCGATGGGCTCGCTCGCGGAAGCGGTCGGGTTTCAGGCTCCGGTCATCGCCGGCGCGCTCGTCTGCCTCGGGCTGTGGTTCTGGGCTTCCCGGCGCCGCGACGAGATGACGCGCGCGCTGGAGCGCGTTCCGTAAGCCGCCCGGCGTCCGCGTTGCCGCCGCGGGCGGCTCCCGTTATCGTGGCGCCGCCGCCGGCCGCCGCTTCCCGGGCCGCGGGCGGACCTCGCGAGCCGGGAGTTCGCGGGCGGCCCGCGGCGCCGTCGCGGGTCCCGGGGCGTCAGGTTCTTCCGCGGCCGGCCGTCACGAGCCATACTCCGGCGAAAATTATTGCGATCCCGACGACATGAAAGGTTTCCACGATCTCTCCCAGGATCAGCACCGCAAGGACCGTCCCGAACACCGGGATCATGTACTGGGCCATGCTCGCGACGCTCGGGCCGACGACGGAAACGGCCCTGTTCCAGCAGATGTAGGACAGGAAGGACGGGAAGATCACCGAATAGGCGAGGATTCCGGCGTTGACCGCGGTCGGTTCGAAAACGGCGCCGCGACCGAGATCCAGAAGGAAAAGGGGCAGCATCATCGCGGATCCGATCCCCGTGATCGCGATCAGGAACGGAATCCCGCCGACGCCGCTCGGCTGCCATCGAAGCATGGAGGTGTAGACCGCCCAGGAGAAGAAGGCCGCCAGCACGAACAGGTCGCCGGCGTTGACGGCTATTTCCGCGAGCTGGGCGTAGTCGGCCCGAAGCACGATGGTGAGCGTGCCGAACAGGCCGAGCGCGACGCCGAGGGCCTGGCGGCGACTGATCGTCTCCCCGGTCATCAGAAACGTCGTCGCGACGATCCAGATCGTTCCCGACGCGTTCATCAGCGTCGCGTTGACGGCGACCGTGAACTGGAGGCCGACGTAATACGGAACGGTAAATCCCACGACGCCGAACAGGGCGAACGCCGAAAGGATCCGCCAGTGCCGGAATATCGCGCCGCGCTGTCTCCAGGCGTCGCGCCAGCCGATCGCCAGGAAGCAGAAAAACACGCACAGCCAGCGAACGAAGGACAGGGTGAACGGCGGTATGTTTCCCGAAGCCGCGCGGCCCGCGACGGAACTGCCCGCCCAGGAGAGCGCGCTGAACGCGAGAAACGCGAGCGCGAGCCAAAATGGGGTTGCCGACGGTTTGCCGTTCATCCGGCAACGTTTAGAGCATCGGCGGCGAATGCGGTATCGGCCGCGCGTTCGGCGTTCGCCTCATGACGGGCTCGTGGACGACCGGCGGCGCGGATCTTCAGGCGCTGCGCGAGGGCCTGGCCGCCCTGCCCGCCTTCGCGCGCGCGGCGGCGGACGACCTCGAACCACTTCGAACCAGAGGCCTGAACCACGCGCATGTCCGCATTCGCGGCGCGGACGCGCTTCTTCGCGTTCCCCGCCTGAGCGCCTACGGGTTCGATCCCGCCCGAAACCTCGCCTACCAGGCGGCGTGCTTCCGCCGGGCGGCGGCCTGCGGGGCGGTCCCGGCCTTGCTCGGCGCGATCCAGCCTTCGAAGGGAGCGCCTTGGGGCGCGCTCGTCGTGCGGGAAATCGCGGGCGAGTCGCCCGTCCTGCCGGACGACCTGCCGCGGATCGCCCGGTCGCTGGCGGCCATTCACGAGCTGCCGGTTCCCGACGATCCCGCGCCGCTGCTGCGTCACCGCGACCCCGTCCGGGCGACGGTCGACGTCATCGAGGTCCAGGCGGCCTATATCGACCTCGCGGGCATGCATCCCGACGCGTCGCGTCAGCTCTCCGAGGAGCTCGCCTGGGCGCGCGGCTGCGGTTCCGGCCTGCCGGAGCATCCCGTCGCGCTTGCGGGAACCGACACGCATCCGGGCAATTTCATCGTCAACGGCGAGGGGGCGGCGATCTTCGTCGACCTCGAGAAGATGGTCTACGGGTCGCCCGCGATCGATCTCGCCCACGCCAGCGTCTATACTTCCACCATGTGGGACTGCGGCGCGGCGCTGACCCCGGAACAGTCGTCGGCGTTCTACGCGGCTTACTTCGCGGCGGCGCCGACGGCGCTGGGCGACCGGATCCGTCCCTGGTGCGCCGCCATGAGGAGGCTGACATGGTTGCGGACGACGACGTGGTGCGCGAAGTGGCGGGTCGAATACGGCCGGTCGCCGGCCGACGCCGGCTACGCGAAAACGGTCCGCGAACGGATCGACGATTACTTCGATCCGGCGACGATCGAGCGGATCCGGGCGGAATTCCTGGCGGATCCGTGACCGGTCGCGGCTGGCGGCGCGCTTGCGAACGCCGCGAGGCGCGCCGTCCCGCGCATCAGCGCCCCCTGAACGTCGGTCTGGTTCGGGCCGCGAACGCGGCGTAGGCAGCCTTGTAGTCCTGGGTGTCGCCGTAGGAGGCCGCTTCCGCGAGCGCTTCTTCGGATGGCGACGCCTCCGGCGACACGCCCCGCACGACGCGCCGGTTGAAGCGGGCGGCGAGCGGCGCCCCCTCGGCGACGCGACGCGCCGTCGCCTCGATTTCGGCGTCGAGGCCGGCGACGTCGACGACCCTCGTGACGATGCCGCGTTCCAGCGCCTCTTCGGCGTCGTATACGCGGCCCTCGAGAACCATTTCCAGAGCCGTCGCCCGCCCGACGGCGTTGACGAGCGTGTTCGCCAGCGCCGGGTCGAGAAAGATGCCCATGTTCCGCACCGGCAGCCCGAATCTCGAGTCCCGCGACGCGACGCGGACGTCGCATGCCAACGCGATTTCCAGACCGCCGCCCAGGCAGTGGCCGCGGATGCGCGCGACCGTCGGATGGAGGGAGTTCTCGATCGCCCGCAGGGCGCCCGCGGTGATCTCGTTGTAGGCGCGGACCTGCGCGGCCGTGGAGCGCGCCGTCTCGAATTCCGAGATGTCGTTGCCCGCCGCGAACGCTTTTTCGCCGGCGCCGGCGAACACGACGCAACGGAGGGTCTCGTCGGCCGACAGGCGGTCGACGGTCATGCCCAGCAGGCGCCAGGTCGCGGAATCCAGGGCGTTCCGCTTCTCGGGCCGATTGATGACCACGGTCGCGACGGCGCCGTCGCGGCGGAGCAGGATTTTTTCGTCCATGTCGGTTCCTCTTTTCGCCGTGCCGGCGGCGAAGCGCCGTCAGCCGATCTCCGCGGCGAGATTGCCGACGAGCTCCCGCATGTCGGCCGCGGCGCAATGACGCGAGGCGACCGCCGTATGCGGCGTCAGCAGCGCGTTCGCGAAGTTCTTCAGCGGCTCGTCGGCCGGCGAGGGCTCCTCGTAGTGCACGTCGAGCGCGGCGCCGCCGATCCGGCCGCCTTCCAGCGCGTCCAGCAGAGCGGTCCGGTCGATTATGGCCGCCCTCGAGATATTGATCAGGAACGCGCCGTCCTTCATGCGCGCGAAGGCCTCCGCGTCGATCATGCCGCGGGTGGAGTCGTTCAGGGGAAGGTGAACGCTGACGTAGTCGGCGCGCTCGAGAAGCTCCTCGAAGCCGCAATAGACCGCGCCCGCCTCGATTTCCGGCGGCAGCCGGTTGCGCTGGTGGTAGAGCGTCTCGGCGCCGAAGGCGATCGCCCGCGCGGCGACTTCGCGGCCGATTTCGCCGAGGCCCAGGCAACCCACCGTCGCGCCGTACAGCGTGCGCAGCCCCGGGACGCGGCCCCAGTTGGCCGCCGCGGCATGGCGGCGGTCGTACATGCGGGGCCGGAAGCCGGCCGCGCGAAGGCTGGCCTCGTCGATGCGCCGGTCGAGCAGGGGAAGCTTCTTCGCCATGGCGAGCATCATCGCCATCGCGTGCTCGGCGACGGCGACGTTGACGCGCCGGCGCAACGGCTTGACCGCGACGCCCCGCGACGCGCAGGCTTCGAGGTCGACGTTCCGCAGGTCGGCGCCGAACTTCTGGACGATCTTGAGCGCCGGCGCGGCGTCGAGTTCGGGGATTCCGACCGCAAGGTCCTGGCACACGGCGCCGTCCGCTTCCGCCAGGCCGCTCCGGAACTCTTCCTGGGTCCGGACCATCCGGAAGGCCGCCGGAAACAGGTTCGGGAACTCGGCCCTGAGATCGCCGACCCAGCGGTCGAAATCGGGAATGTCGACGCGATAGTAGTCCGCGATCGCGGCGTACCGCTCCGGGTCGGCGTCGGGGTCGAGGATCGCCTGGGCGGTGCGGATGATGACGTCGTCTTCCGCGACGATGACCGGCATGCCGTTCTCCGCGCGGGCGTCAGGGAATGAATTGCTCGTTCAGGATCCTGTCCTCGAGATTGTGCTCCGAGTCGAAGAGCAGGCAGAACGACTTGTCGGGCGACGTCCGCACCTCCACCCGGCGCACGTCGCGGACCTCAGTATAGTCGCCGACCGCGCTGACCGGCCGCTTGAGCGGCTCGAGGACCTCGAGCGCGATGGTCGCCTTGTCGGGAAGCAGCGCGCCGCGCCAGCGCCGCGGGCGAAAGGCGCTGATCGGCGTGAGCGCGAGCAGCTTCGCGTCGAGGGGGACGATCGGTCCATGCGCGGAAAGATTGTAGGCGGTGCTGCCGGCGGGCGTGGCCACGAGAACGCCGTCGCAGATCAGTTCGGGCATGCGCACCTTCCCGTCGATCAGGATTTTTATCTTGGCCGCCTGGCGGGTCTGGCGCAGCAGGGAGACCTCGTTGATCGCGAGCGTGGACAGGCTATCGCCGCTCACCGACTCCGCCGCGATTTCCAGCGGCCTTATCCGGACGGCGCCGGCCTCGGCGACGCGTTCGAGGAGGCCGGTTTCGCGGTATTCGTTCATCAGAAAGCCGACCGTTCCCTGGTTCATGCCGTAGATCGGCACGTCGCGGTCCCGATAGGCGTGCAGAGTTTCCAGCATGTGCCCGTCGCCGCCGAGGGCGACGACGACGTCCGCCTGGTCCGGCGGCGCGCTGTCGTACATGCCGGAAAGACGCGCATGCGCGTCCCGGGCGCTTTCCGACGACGCCGCCACGAACGCGATGCGCGGGACGGTCACGTTCCGGAATCCGGCGGAAGCGCCTGGCGGGCGGAACGCATCGGCGCGGCCGTCGCCCGCGAAGATCAGCCGTCGTCCGGGGCGGTTTCCGGTCCCGCGCCCTCCGCGGGCGGGCCGCCTTCGTCTTCCCGTTCGTCTTCGTCGCCGGGCCGCCGGCCCTCGGCCTGCATCTTCGCCTCCTCGTCGGACCGCGCGACGTTGACGGTGATCCCGACCGCGACCTCGGGATGCAGGGTAATGCGCACGACGTGCAGGCCGACGGTCTTGATCGGCCTGTCGAGGCGCACCTGCTGCCGGTCGACGGTAACGCCGGATTCGGACACGGCGATCGCGACGTCCCGCGTCGTGACGGAGCCGTAGAGGTGATCGTTGTCGCTCGCCTGGCGGACGATGACGACCGAAAGATTCTCCATCGCCGACGCGACGCTCTCGGCTTCCTCGCGGCGTTCGAGACTTTCCGCCTCCAGCTGGGCGCGCTTCTCGTCGAACGCGGCGCGGTTCGCGTCCGTCGCCCTGAGCGCCTTTTGCTGCGGCAGAAGAAAATTGCGCGCGTATCCCGGCTTGACGTCCACGACGTCGCCCATCTGTCCGAGCTTCTCGATGCGTTCGAGCAGAATTACTTCCATAGATCCTTTCCCTTCTTCGCGCGGCCCGCCCGGTCGCGAAGACGCAGCCAGATTTCCCCGACTCCGAGCAGGGAAATCGCCGCGATCGGCCAGAGCAGCAGTGCCGCGAACAGGTAGCCCCCCGACAGGATCAGGGGTCGGGCGGGCCAAGCGGCGGAGATACTATGCAAGACCGCGAGCCCGATAAAGAAAAAAGGGATTCCGGCGATCATCATCGCGTTCACGCCGACAAACCCGAGGAATCCTCCGAAGAACGACATCACCGCGCCGACGACGACGACGCCCAGCGGCCAGACCGGCGCTTCCGTCGAACGGTAGTCCGGTTTCGGGCGCAGGTTCTTTCCCGCGCGCGTCAGCAGTTGCTGGGCGACGGCGCAGTTGATCGCGATCATCAGGATCCACGACGTGGCGGCCGCTCCGGGGAAGTAGCGGGTCATCGCGCCGATCATTCCGTCGAGCGGCGGCCCGTCGAGCAGCGTCCGGAAGTACCCTTCCACGGCGCTCGTCAGCCCGCCGTCGGCGAAGAGCAGGAGAGCGGCTCCGAAGGCGGCCATCCCCAGCGCGGTCAGCCAGCCGAGCAGGCGACCGGCCGGATACCATTCGAGAGCGCCGTTCTCCGCGGAGCGGTTCTGAAGCGCGAGGCGAACCACGATCAGAACCGGCAGGACCGACGTGATCAAGAACAGCGAGAGCGCGCCGACGCCGGGCGACGCCAACCCCACGATCAACGCGGCGACGGCGGACGCGATCGCCGCGGGCATGAAGCCGAGCCCGAGTCCCGTCGCGGCCAACGGCGCCTGCGCGAAATACGCGAGCAGGAACCCGGCGGGGAAGCCCGATATGGCCGACAGATGCAGCGCGGCGGCCGCGGCGCCGGCGCCCAGAGGAACCAACTGCGCCCCCCGCCCTGCGGGCTTCAATTGACGATGAACGGCAGCAGCGCGATGTTGCGGGCCCGTTTGATCGCTCTCGCCAGCTCCCGCTGTTTTTTCGCCGAGACGGCGGTGATCCGGCTGGGCACGATCTTGCCGCGTTCGGAAATGAAGCGTTGCAGCAGTTTGGCGTTCTTGTAGTCGATTTTGGGCGCGTTCGCCCCGGAAAACGGACAGCTCTTCGGCCGCCGGAAAAAGGGTCGCCGGCTCATGTCTCGGTTCCTGCCTCAGTGGTTGTTGCGGTCGGCTCCCCGGCGGATTCGGCCTGCGGCTTGCCGGCGTCGGTCGGCGTCCCAGCGGCTTCCGTCCGCGGCTTGGCGGCATCGGTCGGCGCCCCGGTAGTTTCGGCCTGCGGCTTGTCGCCTTCCGTCTGCACCTTGCCGGGTTCGGCCTGCGCCCCGGCCGCTTCCGTCTGCGGCCCGCCGGCGCCGGTCGGCGCATTGGCGGCTCCCGTCTGCGCCTTGCCGGTCTCGCCGTGCCGGTCGGTTTTCCCGTTCCCGCCGGAATTGTCCGCCTTTTTCGCCGCCCCGCCCCTGAAGCCTCCGCTCCGGTCGCGATTCCGTCCGTCGCGGCCGCTCTTGTTCTGCATCACGATCGACGGCCCTTCTTCGAGCTGATCGACCCGGACGCTCATGTAACGGATGATGTCCTCGCTGAGCCGCATGTTGCGCTCCATCTCCTTCAACGCGGCCGGCGGCGCGTCCAGATTGAGGAGCGAGTAGTGGCCCTTGCGATTCTTCTTGATGCGGTAGGCGAGGGACTTGACCCCCCAGTACTCGGTCTTCGTGACCTTTCCGCCGTTCTCCTCGACGATCCCGGTCAGGCTCTGGGTAAGGGCCTCGACCTGCGCCGCCGAAATGTCCGGACGCGCAATGTATACGCTTTCGTAAAACGACACCTGACCACTCCCATGTGCATCGACGCCGCGCCAGCCTCGAACGCGGGCCGGCGCAATATACACGTTCGCCGGCGCCGCGCAAGGGACCGGCGTCGGCGCTCCTGAACCTTCGCCGCCTCCCCCGCCGGTCTGCGGGAGGGACTCGCGAGGCGGGCGAGAGCGTTCGCGGCTCCCGCCGCCGAGCCGTCCGGACTTCCCGGCTTGACACGCGACTCGCCCCGTCTATGACTGTTCCGCGTGGAGAACGCGGGGGACGGGATGACATGCGCGCTGGTTTTTCCGGGGCAAGGCTCGCAGGCCGTCGGCATGGGGAAAGAATTGCTTGCCGCCTTTCCGTCTGCGCGCGAAACCCTGGAGGCGGTCGACGAAGCGCTCGGCCGCGATCTGAGCGGCTTGATCGCCTCTGGACCGCAGGATGAACTCACCCTTACGGAGAATGCCCAGCCCGCCCTGATGGCGGTGAGCATGGCGGCGCTTCGCGTCCTCGAGACGGAAGCCGGGAAGGACGTCGTCCGGAGTTGCGCGTGCGTGGCCGGACATTCGCTCGGCGAATACGCGGCGCTTGCGGCGGCGCAAGGCCTTGCGCTCGACGATGCCGCGCGGCTGTTGCGAAGGCGCGGCGAGGCGATGCAGGAAGCGGTGCCGGTCGGAGAAGGGGGCATGGCCGCCCTGCTCGGCGCGGATCTTGCGCTCGCTCGCGAGATCGCGGACCAGGCGGCCGAAGGGTCGGTCTGCGCTGTCGCCAACGACAACGCCCCGGGCCAGGTCGTGTTGTCCGGCGCGGCGGGCGCGATCGACCGGGCGGTCCGGATCGCCGCGGACCGCGGCGTCCGCCGCAGCGTGAAGCTTCCGGTGAGCGCCCCCTTTCATTGCGAGATGATGGCGCCCGCCGCGGCGGCCATGGAGGAGGCCCTCGCGGCGACGCCGCCGTGCGCGCCGTCGGCGCCGCTCGTGGCCAACGTGACGGCCGAACCCGTCGACGATCCCGGCGAAATCCGTACCCTTCTCGTGAAGCAGGTGACGGCCATGGTGCGGTGGCGGGAAAGCGTCATGAAGATGCGGGAGATGGGCGTCGATGCCGTCATCGAGATCGGCGCCGGCAAGGTGCTGTCCGGGCTGGCCCGGAGAATCGCTCCCGAACTGAAGGCGATCAGCGTCGGCGCGCCGGGCGACGTAGAAGCCGCGCTCGAGCTGATCGGAGACGGCGAATGTTCGAACTGACCGGAAAGCGCGCGCTGGTCACCGGCGCGTCAGGAGGAATCGGCGGCGCGACCGCGCGGCTGCTCTGCGCGCAGGGCGCGACGGTATGCGTCGCGGGCAGGAACCGGGCCGCGCTCGACGGGCTGGCGGCCGAGCTCGGCGACCGGGCGCATGCGGTCCAAAGCGACCTTTCGGAACCCGAGGGCGCAGACCGGACGCTGGCGTCCGCCGAAGGCGCCATGGGCGGCGTCGACATTCTGGTCAACAACGCCGGCCTCGCGCGCGACGGCCTGGCGATGCGCGTCAGGGACGACGACTGGCGGGAGGTTCTCGAAGTCAATCTGACCGCGGCGTTTCGGCTTTCGCGCGGCGTCCTGCGGGGCATGATGCGGGCGCGCTGGGGCCGGATCGTCAACGTCACCTCGATCGTCGGAACCACCGGCAATCCCGGCCAGACCGGCTACGCCGCGTCGAAGGCGGGCATCGCCGGCATGTCGAAATCGCTGGCCGCCGAGGTCGCGACGCGCGGCATCACGGTGAACTGCGTCGCTCCGGGTTTCGTCGAGACCGCGATGACCGCGGGGATGGACGACGCCCGCAGGGAGGAACTGTTCCGGCGGATACCGGCCGGCCGGCCCGGAACGCCTGAAGACGTCGCGGCCTGCGTCGCGTTCCTGTGCTCCGGCGAAGCGGCTTACGTCACGGGCCAGACGCTGCACGTCAACGGTGGAATGGCCATGATATAGCGTGATATAAGCACGGCGAGCGGACGTTCCGTTCGGACCCCCGGCTGCCGCCGGAAAGGGCTCGCGCGGACGGCCGGAACCGCAGTCCGGTCTGCCGCATGCGCGGAAGCCGGCGGAATTCAGGGAAGAAAGATGAGCGATATCGCAGAACGGGTAAAGAAAATCGTGGTGGAGCATCTCGGGGTGGACGAAGGCAAGGTGACCGAGAACGCCAGCTTCATCGACGATCTGGGCGCGGACAGCCTCGACACCGTGGAACTCGTAATGGCGTTCGAAGAGGAATTCGGTTGCGAGATTCCCGACGACGCGGCCGAGAAGATCATGACCGTGAAGGACGCGATCGCGTTTCTCGAGGAGAGCGGCGCCTGAGCTGCCGGGCCGCCTCGGAGAGCTGAACATGGAACTCAGGCGAGTCGTCGTGACCGGAATGGGCGTCGTCACCCCGCTCGGCGTCGGGGTCGGCAACGTCTGGAAGCGTCTTCTCGAAGGCGAATCGGGCGCGGACGCCATCCGGTCGTTCGACGTCGGCGACCTCGCGGTCCGGATCGCCTGCGAAATCCCCCGCGGCGACGCCGCGGCGGGCCTGTTCGATCCCGACGAAGTGCTTCCTCCCAAGGACCAGCGCAAGATGGACGCCTTCATCGTTTACGCGCTGGCAGCGGCGAAGGAAGCCCTCGCCGCATCGGGATGGGAGATCGAGACCGAAGAAGACGCCGAGCGCGCGGGCGTGATGATCGGTTCGGGCATCGGCGGCCTCGCGACGATCGCCGCGGCGTCGGCGCAACTGGAGGAGAAGGGGCCGCGCCGCATCTCCCCGTTCTTCATCCCTTCGAGCCTGATCAATCTCGCGTCCGGACAAGTGTCGATAAGATACGGACTCAAGGGGCCCAACCACGCCCCGGTGACCGCCTGTTCCACCGGCGCGCACGCGATCGGCGACGCGGCGCGCCTGATCGGTTTCGGCGACGCGGACATGATGGTGGCGGGCGGGTCCGAAGCCGCCATCTGCCGCCTCGGCGTCGCCGGCTTCGCCGCGGCGCGGGCCCTGTCCTCGAATTTCAACGACGAGCCGGAACGCGCCTCGCGGCCGTGGGACCGCGACCGGGACGGCTTCGTGATGGGAGAAGGGGCCGGCGTCCTGGTGCTCGAGGAGTACGAGCGCGCCAAGGCGCGCGGCGCCACGATTCACGCCGAGGTCGCGGGGTACGGCCTGTCCGGAGACGCCCATCACGTGACCGCGCCCCCGGAAGACGGAAACGGCGGCTACCGCTCGATGCGGGCCGCGCTGCGAAACGCCCGGATCAACCCGGAGGAGGTCGACTACGTCAACGCGCACGGCACGTCCACGCCCGTCGGCGACGAGATCGAGCTGGGCGCCGTCAAGCGGCTTTTCGGCGACCACGCATACGCGCTGTCGATGTCGTCCACCAAGTCGGCGATCGGACACCTGCTGGGAGCCGCCGGGGCGGTGGAAGCGATCTTCGCGATCAAGGCGATCGGAGACGGCGTCGCGCCGCCGACGCTCAACCTCGAGAATCCCTCCGACGGATGCGACATCGATCTGGTGCCCCTGCAGGCGAAGGAAAGGCCCGTCCGCGTCGCGCTCTCCAATTCCTTCGGTTTCGGCGGCACCAACGCTTCCATCCTGTTCAAAGAGGCGCCCTGACGGAACATGCCGCGGCTTGCGGGCGCAGCTGTCCTTGCGATCGCCGTCGCCGTCGCGGCCGGGGCCGCGTGGCGGGCTTTCGAGCGGGCCGGACCGCTGACCGCGGAAACCGTGGTCGTCATTCCCGAAGGGAACGGCGTGCGGGAAATTTCGCGCCTTCTGTCGGATGCGGGAGTTATCCGGGATTCCTTTCTTTTCACGTCCGGCGTTCGCGTCTCCGGCCTCGCCGGCAGCTTGCGCGCGGGCGAGTTCGCCTTCGCGCCGAGGATGAGCATGCGGGACGTCGCGCGGCATCTTGCCGCCGGCAAGACCGTGACGCGGCGGCTGATGGTTCCCGAGGGCCTGACGGCGCGCGCGATCGTCTCTCTGGTCGAGAACGCCGGAGGCCTTTCCGGCCGCGTCTCCGCCCCCGCGGCGGAGGGCGCGTTGCTGCCCGAAACCTACTTCTATTCCTGGGGAGACACGCGGGATTCGATCCTGCGGCGCATGGCGGCCGCGATGGCCGAGGCGGTTCGCGAAGCCTGGGACGTTCGCAAGAAGGGCCTTTCCATCCGGACGCCGGAGGAGGCGCTCGTCCTCGCTTCGATGATCGAGAAGGAAACCGGCGTCGGGGCCGAGCGCGCCCGGATATCGGCCGTTTTCCACAATCGCCTGCGCCGCGGCATGCGGTTGCAGTCCGATCCGACGGTCGCCTACGCGATCACGGCCGGGCGAAGGCCGCTGGGACGCAAGCTCACGCGCGCCGACCTAGCCGTCGATTCGCCTTACAACACCTATGCGCGGCGGGGGTTGCCGCCGGCGCCGATCTCCAGCCCCGGCCGCGCCGCGCTTCGGGCGGCCGTCAGGCCGGCCCGCACCGGAGATCTGTATTTCGTCGCCGACGGCTCCGGAGGCCACAGGTTCGCCCGCACGCTCCGCGAGCACAACAGGAACGTCGCCGAGTGGCGGCGGCGCATGAAGAACCGATGACGAAGCGCGGCGCGTCCGGCCCGCCCATGAGCGGTCAGGCGGGCATGTCGAGCATGACGGGATTCGCGCGGGTCGACGGCTCCGGTTCGGGCTGCAGCTGGACCTGGGAAGCCAGAAGCCTCAACGCGCGCGGGATCGAAATGCGTTTCCGGCTCGCGGCCGGTTTCGAGCCGGTGGAGGCGCCGGCCCGGAAGCTGGCGGCCGAGCGCTTTTCGCGCGGCAGCCTCGCCTTCGGGCTGACCTGCCGGCTGCAGGCGGCGGCGGCCCGCTACGAGATCGACCGCGGCCTGCTCGGGCGGCTGGCGAACGCGGTCGCGGAATGCCGCGGCGAAACGGCGGGAGACGGCAGCGCGTCCGACATCGCGACTCTGCTGACGGTCCGGGGAGTCGTCGAGACGGTCGGCGACGAAGCGCCGTCCCCGGAACGGCAAGCCGGAGTTCTGCGCGGCTTCGCCGAACTTCTCGACGAATTGTCGCAGGCGCGGCGGGAAGAAGGCGCGCGGCTGAAGCTGGCGGTCGACGGGCATCTCGACGAGATCGGGCGGCTCGTGTCGCAAGCGTCCGGGCTCGCGGCGGAGGAGCCGCGGAAGAGCGCGGACCGGTTGCGCGCGCGATTGCGCGAACTGACGGAAACCGGCCTGGCCGAAGACCGGCTCGCGCAGGAAATCGCCGTGATCGCGGCGCGCGGCGACGCAAGCGAGGAACTCGAACGCCTGCGCGCGCACCTGGACGCGGTTCGCGAACTGATCGGCGGCGGCGGCGCGATAGGGCGGCGGCTGGACTTTCTCTGTCAGGAACTCGGCCGCGAGGCCAACACCCTGTGCGCCAAGTCGTCGGCCCTGGAGCTTACGCAGCGCGGGATCGACCTCAAGGTCGAAATCGAACGGCTGCGCGAGCAGATCCGGAACGTCGAATGAGGCGGCCGCGATGAACGGCGCCGTCATCGCCCGCCGCGGCCTGCTGCTCGTTCTGTCGTCGCCTTCCGGCGCCGGCAAGACGACGGTATCCAGGAGGCTGCTCGAAACGGAAACCGGCCTCTTTCCGTCGATCTCGGCCACGACCCGTCCGAAGCGCCCCGGCGAGGAAGACGGCCGGGACTATTACTTCGTCGGTCCCGGCGAGTTCTCCGACATGCTCGACCGCGGCGAGCTGCTCGAGCATGCGGAGGTGTTCGGACACCGCTACGGCACGCCGCGCCCGGCGGTCAGGAAGGCGCTCGCCGACGGCCGGGACGTTCTGCTCGACGTCGACTGGCAGGGCGAGAAGCAGCTCAGAGAGAAGGTCAGCGGCGACCTCGTGAGCGTCTTCATTCTCCCGCCCTCCACGGAAGAACTGGGCCGGCGGCTGAAACTGCGCGCGCAGGACAGCGCCGACGTGGTCAGGGAACGCATGGCGGGTGCGGCCGACCACATCAGCCACTGGCCGGAGTACGACTACGTCGTCGTCAACGAGGAAATCGAAGACTGCGTGGCCAAGGTGCGGGCGGTGCTGGCCGCGGAGCGGCTGCGGCGCGAGCGGCAGACGGGCTTGAGGGAATTCGTCGAGCGCCTGCGCGGATAGCGGGCTTCAGGCGCCGCGGCGCAGGGTTCCGAGCGCCCGCGCCAGCGCCCGGAAGCCGTCGATATCGATTTCTTCCGCGCGCGCCCGCGGGTCGATGCCGCAATTCGCCAACGTTTCGTCCGGCGCCGCGAACAGGCCCGCGAGCGCGGTCCGGAGCATCTTGCGGCGCTGGGCGAACGCCGCGGCCGCGACGGCTTCGAGAAGTTCGGGGTCGGCGCCGGCGGACGGCGCGGGCCGCAGCGCCACGACCGACGAATGCACCTTGGGCGGCGGCACGAACGCCGCGGGCGGCAGATCGAACAACCGGCGCGCGGCGCATCGCGACTGGACGGCGACCGACAGGCGGCCGTACCGCCGCGATCCCGGTTCCGCCGTCAGGCGCTCGGCCACCTCCTTCTGGAACATCAGCACGAGCCGGTCGAAACGCCCCGGCTCCTTCAGCCATCGAAGCAGAAGGGCCGTCGCGACGTTGTAGGGCAGGTTGGCGACGACTCGCACGGGACCGTCGCCGATCGACGCCGGGTCGAAGGACAGCGCGTCCCCTTCGACCACGGTCAGCCGCCCGCCCGCGACCGCGGAGATTTCCTCCAGCGCGCCCGCGCATCGCGGGTCGCGCTCGACCGCGACGACGCGCGCCGCCCCTTCTTCCAGCAGGGCGCGGGTCAGCCCGCCCGGTCCAGGCCCGATTTCCAGGACGGTCGCTCCCGAGAGCGGTCCCGCCGCGCGCGCGATGCGGCGCGTGACGTTGAGGTCGTGAAGGAAGTTCTGGCCGAGAGACCTGCGCGGGCGCAGGCGGTGCGCGGCGATGACCTCGCGCAGCGGCGGCAAGTCGCTCACCGCCTTCGCGCCGCGGCCCGCCGGCCCGGGCTGCGGGTTCCGGCTCAGGAAGCGCCTTTTCCGGCGCGGCGGTCCGCGATCTCGCCCGCCATGCGTATCGCCTGGATCAGGCTCGAGGGGTCGGCCGTTCCCGTCCCCGCGATATCGCAGGCCGTGCCGTGGTCCGGCGAAGTTCTGACGAAGGGAAGCCCCAGAGAGACGTTGACCCCGCCGCGGAAGTCGAGGGTCTTCAGGGGAATCAGGGCCTGATCGTGATACATGCAAACGGCGACGTCGTAACGCCGCCGCGCGTCTTCGTGAAACATGGAATCCGCCGCGAGCGGGCCCGCGACCGACGCGCCGTCCGCCTGCATGCGGGCGATCGCGGGCCGGATGACGTCGATTTCCTCCCGGCCCATATGGCCGTCCTCGCCGGCGTGCGGATTGAGGCCGGAAACCGCGATCCGCGGCTCGTCCAGGCCGAAGTCCGTCTTCATGGCGTCCCGCGTCGCCGCCAGCGCGCGATGGATCCGCTCCGTCGTGAGCGCCGCGATCGCGTCGCGCAAGGCGAGATGAATCGTGACCGGCACCACCTTCAGCGCGGGCGCGGCGAGCATCATGACCGGCGGGCGTTCCAGGCCGGCCCGTTCGCCGAGGTACTCGGTATGCCCCGGGCATGCGAAACCCCGCTCGTAGAGGGCGCTCTTGCGAATGGGATTCGTCACCATGCCGGCGACGCGCCCCGCCAGCGCCTCGTCGATCGCGCGGTCGATCGATTCGATCGTTCCGTCGCCGCGGAACGACGCGCCGATCGGCATGACCGGGAGAGCGTCGGCGTAGACGCCGACGGCGGCGGCGGCGGCCGCGATCGGGCTGACCGGACAACGGATTCCCGTCGCGTCCGCCAGCCGGCGAAGGCGCTCGGGGTCGTCGATCAGGAAGAACGGCGGCAGGTCGCCGCGGCGGGATCGCCACGCCATGAGAGCGATCTCGCCGCCGATGCCGGCCGGGTCGCCCATTGTCACCGCGATGGGCAGGCCGTCCGCCACGGGTTCAACTGCGCACGTCGATGACCGCGGACAGCCGAAGATCCCGCATGTAGCGCCGCGCCATCAGCGACATTTTCTGCTGGAGCAGCCCGTTCGCGACGATCATGCGGTCGGGCAGGCCCCGTTCGTCGCGGGAGCAGACCATCAGAAGCAGAGCGCCGGCCGGCGTGCGGACCGGGTCGCTGACGCGCCCGACCGGCAGGTCCTCCACGACGGTCTTCATTTCCGGCGCGAGGCCGTCCGTCACGATCTCGCCCGGATCGGGCGGGACGGGCGACTCGAGCCGGCGGGCGAGAGCCTCGAACGTTCCGCAATCGCCGGCTTCCCGCCCGAGCTCGGTCGCCCTCGCCATCCGGGCATCGACCTCGCCCGCGTCCGCGTCGGCAGGAATCGGAACGAGCAGTTGGCGCATGTTCAGCCGGGCGCTCCCCGCGATTTTCCGCGCGTCGGAAAGCAAGACGATGCGGTACCCGGAAAGCGCCTTGAGCGGGCCGATCAGAGCGCCCGCGCTCGCGCCGGGAACGACCTGCCGCAGCGATTCGTCGAGGTCCGACTCGTGGACCCATCCCAGATCCCCGCCGACCGCCGCGGTCGCGCTCTGCGAGAACTGGCGCGCCACTTCGCCGAACTGCGCGCCCTGGCGAAGCTGCCCGGCGAGCCGCTCCGCGGCCTCGCGAACCGCCGCCTCCCGGTCGGGGCGCTCGGCCGTCATCACGATCTCGGCGAGGCGGTACTCCATCTGGCCCTGACGCGACGCGACGCGGTCGATCGCCTCGTCGATTTCCTCGTCGCCTACGACGACCCGAGGGCGAAGCTGGCGGGAAACCAGCTTTCGCCAGGCGACTCCGGCCCGAATCTGGGCGGCGAAGGCGTCCGGCGGCACGTCGTTGCGGGCGAGCAACTCGCTCAACCTGCCCGCGGGCATGTTGTTCCGCCGCTCGAGGTCCGCCGTCTCCAGACGAATTTCGCGCTCGCTCACCGAGACGTTCCGGCGCTTGGCTTCCTGGAGCTGCAGCCGCTCGTCGATCAGCGACCGCAGGACCTGGCCGCGATAGCGTCGGCGAGTCTCGGGCGTGTCGGGCAGCCGGGTGGAAAAGAGAACCAGCCGCAGCCGCGCTTCGACGTCGTAAGCCGAAACGACCTCGTCGTTCACCGTGGCGGCGATCCACGATGCGGCCTGACCGGCCGTCGCCGCCGCGCAAATCCCCAGCGCCGTAAGAAGAAGTGCGATCCGCTGCATCGTCCGCCGTCCCCAGTGCATTGTAAACGCCGCCTCGCCGCAAGCCAAGCCGGGCTTTCTCATCGGTTTTCTCCAAGGACGCCCTGGCCCCCGCCGCCGAACAGGCTCACCGCGCCGAGAGTCTTGAATTCGACCTGCAGGAAGATCGTGTCCCGCGGCCGGAGGTCCCTGTCGACGGTGAACTTTCGGGAGAAGTCGAGGCGAGTCCGGAAGCAGTCGTTTTCGTAGATCAAGAACGCGCCATGTTGCAGCGATCGCCCGCGGCCCGCAAGGTCGCGGTGCGAGTGCGCGCCCACCCGCCAGTTCTCCGCGAATCTCGAGGAGACCGCGGCGATCAGCTCCTCCCTTTCGTCGAACGTTTCCGGCGTCGCCCTGCCGGTTTGCTTCTTGATCGACAGATAGTTGGCGTCGATGCGCAGCAGCGGCGCGCCGGCCGACAACTGAAGCTCTCCGCGTTCGGCGTCGCCGCTGTCCCTGTCGAGCCGGAACCGGTAGGCGGCGTCGATCCACGGCAGGGGGGAGAAGCCGATGCGCCCGACGATGTCGGAGAGTTCGCTTTCGAGGCCGCTCCCCGGACGGAAATCCGCGTCGGCGGCGACGCTGTAGCTCTGGCCGAGCAGAAAGGAGCCGAAGCGACGGCCCGAGCCGTGCAGCGCGCCGCGCAGGCCGTAGCTGACGCGCGGACTGCCTTCCACGCGGTCGATCCCTGCGAAGCGGTTCGCGGAGAAGACGTTCGTGTCGTCGAGTTCCGCGCTGAGGCTGTCCTCGTTTGGAATGTCGCTTGCGGCGGGCGCGGCGGGCGCGAGGATCAGCGCCGCCGTCGGTTCCAGACTCAACGCGAATCCGTCGGAGGCGCGGACCAGCGGCAGGCTCCAGTCCGCTCCGACCTGGGGAAAGACGCGGCTCTCGAATTCCGTCGCTCCGGGCTCCTCCTTTCGAACGCGGTCTTTCGTCCAGTGCAGATCGTTCGTCCAGTACAGGTCGGTCTGAAGCGATCCGAACAGCCGCAGAAGATGCCCGCCCGGAGTCGCGCGGGGAAGTTGCCAGAACGCCCGGACGGACGCGCGTCTCGTGTCCCGGCCGCGGACCCTGGTCAGGGCGAGAAGGTTGGCGTCGAGCTTCCACTGCGCGCCGTTCGGCTCCGGTTCCCCGACGAAGTTGTAATCGAAAACGGGAAGCGCGAGGGGTATCGTGTCCGATTCGTCTTCCTCGCGCAGCCCCTGGAAGTAGTACGCGTCGGCGGCCGCGTAGCTGCGGCCCGCGAAACGTTCCAGAAACGCCCTGTTCTCGAGCGTGTTCTCGTTTCCGAAGCCGTACCTTCGGAGGTAGGTGTCCTGATTGGTGAGGAACGCGTCGGCGCCGCCGCGCCAAACCTCGTCGAAGTCGTACCTCAACCGCGCCCGGACATGCCCGCGGAAGCCTTCCTTGGCGTCCGAGTCGTGTTCGTCCTCGTGGATGAAGCTTCCCTTCAGGTCGTATTCGCCTTGTCCGAGAAGATGCCGGAAGTGGAGCGCGGCGCCGGAACCGCCCTTGCTCGTGAGGGTGGGAGTCAGCGTGGCGTCCATGTTCCGGGCGATATCGATATAGTAGGGGATTCTGAGGATGGTGCCGAGATCGTCGTCGCTGCCGTACGAAGGGGTAAGGAAGCCCGTTCGGCGATCGACGGTGGGGTCAGGGTGCGAAAAGTAAGGCGCGTAAAGAACCGGGACGCCCGCGAATTCGAGAAACGCGTCCCTGTAGACGATGTCGTTCGCCTCCTGATCGTGCGTCACGTCGAAGGCCTTCAGTTGCCAGATCGGAACGGCCTCCGGGTCGTCCTCGCAAGGCTTGCACGGCGAATAGACCGCTTTGCGGTAATCCGCCACGTCGCCCGCGAGGCGCCCTCCTGCGGCCGCGAGCCGCGCGTCGTTCGCCAAGCGAACCTGCAGATTCTCGACGATGCCGTCGCGCAGGTCGTCGTTGAACTCGACGCGGTCGGCGAAAAGGGTGTCCCCCGAAGCTTCCGCCAGAACGACGTCGCCGGTCGCCGTCACCGTGGCGGCGCCCCGGTCGTAGGTCACCTCGTCCGCGAAAAGCGTCCGTCCCCCCTGCGAGAATTCGACGTTGCCGGCGGCGATGACGAGATCGCCCTCCTCGCGCAGATCGTCCGCCCTGAAGGCGATGGGCTGTCCGTCGCGGACCTGGCCGAGCGCCGGCCAGGCCAGCATCGCCAGAAGAAGGATGCGGGCAAGTCGCCGCAATTCAGCCGTCCTCGAGATGCAGCAGAATGCCCACGCCGACGAAGGCACTGACGAGCGGCGGACTCCATGCCGCCATCGCCACGGGGATCCCGGAAGAGATCCCGAGCGCATGAACCACGTCCGTCAGGAAATAGACGAGAAACCCGAGGCCGCAGCCCGCGACGATCAGGAGCGATCCGCCTCTGCCGCCTCTGACCGGACGCAGCGAAAAGGTCGCCGCCAACAGGGTGACGGCCGCCAGCATCAGGGGCAGAGCAAGGTGCGCATGCCACTGCAGCTTGTGGCGGATGCCCTTCAACCCGGCGCTTTCGAGCGCGCGGACGAAGGCCGGCAAGGCCCAGAAGGATATCGTTTCGGGAGGCGCGAAACTCTCGTCGATGTTTTCTCGCGTCAGGTTGGTGGACAGGCGCAGGGCTTCCCGGCGTTCCGTCCGCCCGTCCGGCGTGAGGACCGTCGCCTCGTCGAGGCGCCAGTGCCCCTCCTCAAGATGCGCACTCGGCGAGTCGATCCGCGCAGCCAGGCGGTCGTCGTTCAGCATCCGGAACACCACGGCGTCCTTCAGGCGAAGGTCCCGCATCGAACGCGCATGCAGGATGTAGTAGCCGTCTTCCGTCCGTTGCCTGAACCATAGCCCGCGATTGGCGACGGCGGCGAGGCTGTCCTTGCCGCGAAGGTGCTTGGCTTCGAGGATCTCGTACTGAAGAAGCATCGCCGACGAGAACGGATTGAACACGGCGACCTTGAGCACCCCGACGGCGATCGCGAGCAGGATCGCCGGGGCCAGAAACTGCCAGATCGAAACGCCCGCCGCGCGGATGACGACGAACTCGTGGTGGCGGTTCAGGCTCCAGAACGCGAAGACGGCGCCGAGCAGCGCAGCGATCGGAAGGATCTTTTCGAACATTGCCGGCAGCTTCAGCAACGTCATCCGTATGACGATCGATATTCCTTCGTAGTCGTCGCGTCCGGAGGCGCGCCGGAGCAGTTCGAGGACGTCCGCCAGCATGATTATCGCGATCAGCGCGGCCGAGACGCTGGTTAGCCAGAAGAGGTACCGGCGACCGATATAGAAGGACAGCGTCCTGGACGGCGTCATGGCGACGCGTCCGCGAGACGCCGCCGCGTCGCCGTCAGCATGACCGCGAAGAAGACGGTGACGGCGATCGGGACGACGTAGATCAGCGCTTCCATCTGCGGAATTCTCTCGCCCAGGTTCTTGACGCCCATGACGGCGATCTCGACGGCCGCGACCACGGCGACGGCGGAAAGAACCCTGTACAACTGGCCGCGTCGGCGAAAGTCGCCGCTCAGCAGGAATCCGAGCGCCGCAAGGCCGAAGCAAAGGTAGAGAAGGGGCGAACTCAGCCTGAAGAGGCCCTCCATTCGCAGTTTCCGGTATTGGTGAACGCCGTTCGCCTGGTCGGGCGGGTACAGCAGTTCGTTCAGGTAGCGTTCGCGCGGCTCGCGCCAGAGCCGCTCCTTCACGCCTTCGAGCAGGCCGAGATCGAAGGTGTATTTGTCGAAATAGAATACGGACAGACGACCGCTCTTGCCGCCTATTTCCTGGCGGCTGCCGTTGACCAGCACGAGGCGGGGCGGATCCGCCACGATCGCGCCTCGCTGGGCGGTCATGGTGGCGGCCTTGTCCGGTTCGCGCTCGTCGTGCACCAGAATGCCGTACAGCTGATCCCGGTCGTCGCGTTCCCGCACGAATATCGTGACCCCGCCGAGCGCCGAGTTGAACGCGCCCTGCTGCAGGAACAGATGCGAGAGTTCCGAACGGAACCTGTGCTGCAGATCCTTGAAGGACCGGAAGGCCGACGGCATCAGGTACAGGGTGTTGACGTAGCCGAGGATCGTCAGCGCCAGCGCCAGCACGACGACCGGCCTCGCGATGAACAGCGGCCCCAGGCCGCTTGCGCGCATGATGACGATCTCGCTGTCGGTCGTCATCCTGTTGTAGGTGAACAGGGTCGCGACGAACAACGCGATCGGACCGATCAGAGAGAGAAAGGTCGGAAGAAGAAGCAGCGTGAAGCCGACGAAGGCGGTGATCGACAGGCCGCGATTGACCATCAGGTCGACGAAGCGCAGCGACTGGCTGAGCCAGACGACGCACGTCAGCACCGCCGCAACCAATAGCGTCGCCCAAATTAACTGCCGCAGCATGTAGGTTTGGAGAGTGCCCATGGCTGCAATATAGTCGCTTGCAGCTTAGCTGTCACAAGCGGATCGATCGATCGTGCGTCGTTTTCGCCGGGAAGGCGCGCGGCGCCGGGAGCGCGTTCGCGGGCCGCGCTCCGCCCGGACGGAGGCCCCCGTCGCGGCGCCGGAAGGCAGGCGAGGGATTGCGAAGCCCGGGCTTCGCCGTGTATCTTCCGACGCGAGGTCGGCAGAACCCATCCGGTGGAGTCGTTGAATGAAGATCGCTTTTTCCTCTCCCGCTCTTCCCCGCGCGGGAACCCTCGTCGCCGCCGCGTCGGCGGATCGGACCTTGCTGGCGACGGCGCGCCGCGTGGACAAGGCGATGGACGGCGCCCTCTCGCGGGCGATCGAGACGAGTCGCTTCGAGGGCAAGCGCGGCCAGTCCCTCGCCATTCCGGCGCCGGCCGGAATCGGCGCGAGCCGCGTCGCGATCGTCGGGGTGGGAGACGAGGATTCCTTCGACGCTCTCGCCGCGCAGGCGTACGGCGGACTTGCGTACAAGGCGATTTGCGAAGGCCGCGACAAATCCGCTCTGGTCGCCGCCGATTCGGTCAAGGGTTCGGGCCTCCGGGCTTCGGACATCGCGGCGAACGCGGCGTACGGCGCGCGTCTGGCTTCCTATCGCTTCGACAGGTACAGGACCGCGGAAAAGGCCGAGTCCCTGCCCGCGCTCGAAAGCCTCGTCGTGTCGTCGCGGGACGAAGCGGACGCGGAGAAGGCGTTCGCCGCGCTGGACAGGGTCGCGGACGCGGTTTTTTTCACGCGCGATCTGGTGTCCGAACCGGCGAACGTGATCTATCCGGAAACGCTGGCGAAGCGGGCGGAGGCGCTTCGCGAGCTCGGCGTTCGGCTGCAGGTGCTCGACGAAAAGCGGATGGCGGCGCTCGGGATGGGCGCGCTGCTCGGCGTCGCCCAAGGGTCGGCTCGAAGCCCGCGGCTCGTCGTCGCGCGCTGGAACGGCGCGGCGCGGGACCGAAGTCCGATCGCTTTCGTGGGCAAGGGCGTCACGTTCGATACCGGCGGGATTTCGATCAAGCCGGCGAGCAACATGGAAGACATGAAATGGGACATGGGCGGCGCCGGCGTCGTCCTCGGGCTGATGAAGGCGCTCGCCGGCCGCAGGGCGAAGGTCAACGCGGTCGGGATCGCGGGCCTGGTCGAGAACATGCCGTCCGGCACGGCGCAGCGGCCGGGCGACGTCGTGCGCACGATGTCGGGACAAACGGTCGAGGTGATCAACACGGACGCGGAGGGCAGGCTCGTTCTGGCCGACGCCATGTGGTACTGCCAGGACAAGTTCAAGCCGCACACCATGATCGATCTGGCGACGCTGACGGGCGCCGTGATCGTGTCGCTCGGACACGAGAACGCCGGCCTGTTCGCCAACGACGACGAAGTCGCGGACAGGCTCCTCGCCGCGGGTCAGGCGGTCGGAGAGCCCGTGTGGCGCCTGCCGCTCGGCGACGCTTACGACAAGCTGCTCAAATCCGATATCGCCGACATGAAGAACGTCGGCGGCCGCTGGGCCGGGTCGATCACCGCGGCGCAGTTCCTGAAGCGCTTCGTCAGGGACGGCGTCAAATGGGCGCATCTCGACATAGCCGGCGTGACGTGGTCGAGCAAGGACGCTCCGACCGTGCCGAAGGGAGGCACGGGGTTCGGCGTGCGGCTCCTCGACCGTCTGGTGGCGGAGCACTACGAAGGCTGAGCGTGGTCGACGTCAGTTTCTATCATTTGCTCCACACGCCGCTCGAGCGGGCGCTGCCGCGGTTGATGGAGAAAGTCCACCGCAGCGGCGCGCGGGCGGTGGTCCGCGCGGGCTCGGAGGAACGGGCCGAGTTCCTCGGCGGCGTCCTCTGGACGTACGATCCCGGCTCGTTCCTTCCGCACGGCACGGCGCGCGACGGCCGCGGCGACCGGCAGCCCATATGGATCACGCCGGATCGCGACAATCCCAACGGTGCCGGCATTCTCGTGCTGACGGACGGCGCCGCGGCGCCGGACATGGCGGAGTTCGAACGCTGCCTCGACATGTTCGACGGCCGCGACGCGGCCGCCTTGGCGGCCGCGCGCGAACGCTGGAAGCGGTGCAAGTCGGAGGGGCACGCGCCGGTCTATTGGCGGCAGACTCCGGGCGGCGGCTGGGAGAAAAAGGCGTAGGCCGCCCGTCGGGCCGCCGCGCGTCAAGTTGCCCCGTCGGCCGCGAGCGTCTATAAGGCGCGCCGATTTCCGCAAAAGGAGCCTGTCACTCATGGCGGTCGAACGAACGCTTTCCATCATCAAGCCCGACGCGACGCAGCGCAACCTGACCGGCGCGATCGTCGCGCGGCTCGAAGACGCTGGCCTTCGCGTCGTCGCCCAGCGCCGCATTCAGCTGACCCCCGACCTTGCGAAAAAACTTTATCACGTGCACAGGGATCGGGCGTTCTTCGACGACCTGTGCGAGTTCATGACGTCCGGCCCCGTCGTCGTTCAGGTGCTGGAAGGCGATGACGCGATCTCGAAAAACCGCGAGGTGATGGGGGCGACCAATCCCGCGAATGCCGGAAAGGGAACGATCCGCAGCGACTTCGGCCAGTCCGTCGAGGCCAACTCGGTGCACGGATCGGACGGGCCGGAAACTGCGCAGCGGGAAATCGCTTTCTTCTTCAGCGAGATCGACATCGTCGGTTAGGCTTCCCGCCGGCTCGCCCGGTCGGCGAACCGGGCCGCCTGCGCTGTCCGCGCCCCCTGCGGACAAGTTTCAAGGGGGAGACAACGTTACCCCGCTTCGGTTTCGGAAAACTGCGAATTCGCCGCGCCGAGGCGGCCGGTTTCGAAACCCGGGCCGCCCGCCCGGACGCCGCCTTTCGACGGGCGCCTTCCCGTCGCTCCGCCGCCGAAATCCACAACGGGGCGGCGGCGGAACGGTCTTTGCCCGGGTCGCCTGATTGCCCGGCTTGGAGCCGCTCGTTGACGGCTCCGGCACGGCGGCCTACTCTCTTCGGATGGTAAAACGCATGCTTCCGACCGGCATGACCTCCCTCCGGGAGATCCGGGAGATGGACTGCTACTACGTCGACAAGACGGAGCATGTGCGCCGCCTCGTCGAGAGGGGCAAATACAACTTCCTGTCGCGCCCGCGCCGGTTCGGCAAGAGCCTCCTGGTGAACACGCTGCAGAAGCTGTTCGAGGGAAGCGAGGAGCTGTTCCGGGGCCTCGCCATACACGACGGGTGGGACTGGTCGGCGCGCCATCCGGTCGTGCGGCTCGGCTTCGGCAGGGGCAGTTTCCGTACGCCGGACGGGGTTCGGGTAACCGTGGAAAGGCAGTTGGCGGCCGCAGAGAGGCGCGCCGGCCTCGAACCTTGCCCTGTCGAGGCGTCGAACCGTTTCGGAGAATTGATCGAGGCCCTGCACGAGCGCACCGGACAGCAGGCGGTCGTTCTGGTGGACGAATACGACAAGCCGATCCTGGACGCGCTCGGAGACCAGGAACGAGCGCTAGCCAATCGCGATTTTCTGAGCGACCTGTACGGGGCGATCAAGGACTGCGACGAGCATCTCCGTTTCGTTTTCCTGACGGGGGTGAGCAAGTTCTCGAAAGCGGGCCTGTTCTCGGGCCTGAACAACCTGACCGACATCACCCTCGATCCGCGTTTCGGCGCCCTTTGCGGCTACACGGACGAAGAGCTGGACGCGGTCTTCGCCCCGGAACTCGAGGGCCTGGACCGAAACGAAATCCGCCGCTGGTACAACGGCTACAACTGGCGCGGCGCGGAGAAGGTCTACAACCCGTTCGACATCCTGCTTCTTTTCGAAACGCGCGAATTCAAGGCGCACTGGTTCGAGACCGGGACGCCGCGCTTTCTCGTCGATCTTCTGTCGCGGCGGCGGGTCGCGCCTCCGGCCCTGGAGAGCATGGTCGCGGACGATTCGTTGCTGTCGGCCTTCGACGTCGACGACATCTCGATCGAAGCGCTTTTGTTCCAGACCGGCTATCTGACCATCGTCGGGGAAGAAGCCGTCGGCGTCCGGAGCCTGTACCGGCTGGACTATCCGAACTACGAGGTGAAGTGCAGCCTGAACGGGCGGCTGCTGCGCGCGATGTCTCCGGCAACGGGAGGGGAGGCGATGCGGCAGGCGGAGCTTGCCAGGCTGACGGCGGAGGACGATCCGGAGAAGGTGAGGACGCTGTTCGAGGCGTTCTTCGCGAGCGTTCCTCACGACTGGCACCGGAAGAACGACCTCTACGAGGGCTATTGGGCGGCCCTCGTCTACTCGCACTTCGCGGCGGCGGGGCTGGACGTTCGGGTCGAGGAAGCGACCGCCCGCGGACGCCTGGACATGGCTGTGCTGAGTCCGGGATGCGTGCATCTGTACGAGTTCAAGGTCGTGGGTCCGGGGCAGGAGGGCCGGGCGCTGGCGCAAATGCGGCAGCGCGGCTACGCGGACAAGTACCGGCATCTCGGGGTGCCGATCCGGTTGATCGGCATGGAGTTCGGCCGGGAGGAGCGCAACATCGTCGGGTTCGAGTTCGAAACCGCCTGATGCCGGGCGGGTTCGACGTTCCGTCCTGACGTTTCGACGGGAATTGCCGCGGCGCGGCGCAAAGGACCTCGAACCGGAAAAGGCATGGACATTTCCGCCGGCGCCTGATAAGAACGCTCATACTCGTATCGGAGGGCGAGGGTGTCAGCTCGCATCGTTCCGCGTTTCTCTTCGAAGGGGCTGGCTGGACCGGGCCGGTTCCGGCGCGCGCTCGACGCAAGGTTCGCGCTTTGCGCCGCGCTCGGCGCGCTCCTGCTGTTGGCGGCGTATATGGCGGGAGAGTTCGGCAAGGCCGGACGCAACGCCGAACAGGCGCAAGAACGAGAAGAGGTCGCGGCGCTTCCCGAACCGCGCCCGCCCTTGGCGGGAGAGCATCCGCCCGTTCGGACGGACGAGACAGCGGCCGCGAAGGGCGTCGATCCGGAACGGCGCACTTTCACCGTGCGCAAGGGCAACACTCTCGCCGCCGTCCTGGCGACCGCCAACGTATCGCGCCGACAGGCGCACGACGCCGCCGCCGCGTTGAAGAAGGTCTTCGATCCGCGAAACCTCCAGATCGGGCAGCGCATCGACGTGACGTTGTCGAAGGAAAACGACCTGGAGGCGATGGATCTCGACCTCGGCCTTCGGAACGTCGGAGTGCGGCGCGGGCAGGACGGACGCTACCGGGCGTTCCGCAAGGAGAAGCCTGTCGTGGCCCGGATGGCGTCCGCGAAGGGGGAAATCCGGTCGAGCCTGTACGAGGCGGCCGCCCGCGGCGGCGTGCCGGCGCCGGTCGTCGCCGAGCTGATCCGCCTGTACAGCTGGGAGGTGGACTTCCAGCGCGAGATCCAGCCGGGAGACCGTTTTCATCTGGCTTACGAAAAATTCCTCGGCGCCGACGGCGAGGCGCTGCGGCACGGCGATATCGTCTTCGCGCGGTTGACGTTGTCGGGCGACGAAAAACCACTCTATCGCTTCGAGACGCCGTCGGGCGCCGACTACTTCGACGCCTCCGGGCGGAGCGCGCGCCGCGCCCTGTTGCGCACGCCGGTCGACGGCGCCCGCCTGAGCTCCGCCTTCGGAAAGCGGAAGCATCCGATTCTCGGATTCACCAGACTGCATCGCGGCGTCGACTTCGCGGCGCCTGCGGGAACGCCGATCATGGCCGCCGGCGACGGCGTGGTGGTCTATCGCGGAAACAAGGGCGGGTACGGCAGATACATCCTCGTCCGGCACAACTCGCGGTACTCGACGGCCTACGCTCACCTGAGCAGCTTCAAGCGCGGCGTCACGAAAAGCAGCCGGGTTCGCCAGGGGCAGGTGATCGGTTTCGTCGGCAGCAGCGGACTGTCGACCGGGCCCCATCTTCACTACGAAATTCACAGGAACGGCAGGCAAATCAACCCGTTGTCGGTAAAGATGCCCTCCGGGAAGGTGCTGGCGGGCGACGAGCTCGCTCGCTTCCAGAGGGAGCGCGAAAGGATCGACGGCATGGTCGCGGGGGCGGCGGCCGCGCCCCGCTGAGCGTCCCCGGACCGCGCCTCCGTTTTCCTCCCCGGCGTTCCGCTTCTCCCGCCGGCTACGCCGCGGCCCGCGCCGCGGGTCCGGAGATGACGAGTCCGCCGGCACCGGCGGTCGCCCGCACGGCGTCGCCGCCCTCGATTCGGCCTTCGAGCAGCATCGTCGCGAGCGCGTCCTGAAGTTCGTTCTGGATCACGCGTTTGAGCGGCCGCGCTCCGTAGGCCGGATCGTAGCCCCGGTCCGCCAGCCATTCCACCGCCGACCCGTCGACCTCCAGCGCAATCTCGCGGTCGGCCAGCGTCCGGCGCAGGCGCGCGAGCTGGACTTCCACGATGCCGGACATGTGCTCGCGCTCGAGACGGCGGAACAGCAAAATCTCGTCGAGCCGGTTAAGGAATTCCGGACGGAAGGAAGCGCGCACGGCTTCCATCACCGCGTCCCTGACCTCGTCCGCGCCGTCGGGGCGGGCCGCCAGTATTTCGCTTCCGAGATTGGAGGTCATGACGATCAGCGCGTTGCGGAAGTCCACGACGCGTCCGTGGCTGTCGGTGAGGCGTCCGTCGTCGAGGACTTGAAGGAGGATGTTCAGGACGTCCGGATGGGCCTTTTCGATTTCGTCGAACAGGATCACCTGGTAGGGGCGGCGCCGCACCGCCTCGGCAAGCGCTCCGCCCTCGTCGTGACCGACGTAGCCGGGCGGCGCCCCGATCATCCTCGAGACGGCGTGCCGCTCCATGTACTCGGACATGTCGAGCCGGAACATCGCCGCTTCGTCGTCGAACAGGAAAGACGCGAGCGCTCTCGACAACTCGGTCTTGCCGACACCGGTGGGACCGAGGAACAGGAAGGAGCCGAGCGGGCGACCGGGGTCCTGCAGGCCGGCCCGGGAACGGCGCACCGCGTTGCTGACCGCCCGGATCGCCTCGTCCTGACCGATCACGCGCCGGCCGAGAACGCTTTCCATGCGCAGCAGTTTCTCGCGTTCTCCTTGCAGCATTCTTTCGACCGGGACGCCGGTCCATCGGGAAACGACGGCGGCGATATCGCTGTCCGAGACCTCCTCGTCGAGCATGCGCCCCTGGCTTCCGGCCGCGCTTTCCAGCTTTTTCTCCAGTTCGGGGATGATGCTGTAGGCGAGTTCCCCGGCGCGCGCCAGATTTCCCTCGCGCTGGGATTGCCCCAGCTCGATGCGCGCCTCTTCCAGTTTTTCCTTGAGTTGCCGCGCGTCGGAGATCTGCTCCTTTTCCTCTTTCCAGACGCGCGTCAGATCCGCCGCCTTCGCCTCCAGTTCCGCGAGTTCCTTCTCCTGCCGCTCCAGCCGGTCCCGCGACGCCGCGTCGGTTTCCTTCTTCAGCGCTTCGCGTTCGATCTTGATCTGGATGATCCGGCGGTCGAGCTCGTCGATTTCCTCGGGTTTGGAATCGATTTCCATGCGCAGGCGCGCGGACGCCTCGTCCACCAGATCGATCGCCTTGTCGGGAAGGAAGCGGTCGGAGATGTAGCGGTCGGACAGCGTCGCCGCTCCCACGATCGCGCCGTCGGTGATTCGCACGCCGTGATGGACCTCGTATTTCTCCTTCAGGCCGCGCAGAATCGAGATCGTTTCCTCCACCGTCGGCTCGGACACGAACACCGGCTGAAACCGCCGGGCGAGGGCGGCGTCCGCTTCGACGTGGTTGCGATACTCGTCGAGCGTGGTCGCGCCGATGCAGTGCAGTTCGCCTCGCGCCAGAGCCGGCTTGAGCATGTTCGAGGCGTCCATCGTTCCGCTCGTCGCCCCCGCGCCGACGAGCGTATGCAATTCGTCGATGAATAGGACGATCCGGCCCTCTTCGGCCTGGATTTCCTGCAGAACCGCCTTGAGCCGCTCCTCGAAGTCCCCGCGGAACTTGGCGCCCGCCAGGAGCGCGCCCAGATCGAGCGCCATCAACCGCTTGCGGCGCAGGCTCTCCGGCACGTCGCCGTTCACGATGCGCTGCGCCAAGCCTTCCGCGATGGCGGTCTTGCCGACGCCGGGCTCCCCGATCAACACCGGGTTGTTCTTGGTGCGGCGGGACAGAACCTGCACGGTCCTACGGATTTCCTCGTCGCGTCCGATCACCGGATCGACCTTGGCGCCGGCGGCCCTTTCGGTGAGGTCGACGGCGTATTTTTTCAGCGCGTCGTAAGAATTCTCCGCGGTGGCGCTGTCCGCGCTGCGTCCCTTGCGCATGTCGTCTATGGCCCGGTTCAGGGACTGCGGCGTCACGCCAGCGGCGGACAGCGCCTCCGCGGCCGGCGTGCCGGCGGCCATCGCCAGCGCCAGCAACAGGCGTTCCACGGTCACGTACCGGTCTCCGGCCTTGCGGGAAATTTCTTCGGCGCTTTCGAACAAACGCGCCGTCTCGGGCGCGAACTGCCCCTGCGTTCCGCCCTCGACTTTCGGCAGGCCGGCGACGGAAGCGTCGATCCGAGCGCGCGCTGTCCCGGGGTGGCCGCCCGCGGCGGAAACGAGGCCCGCAGCGAGGCCTTCCTCGTCGTCGAGAAGAACCTTGAGAAGGTGCTCGGGGCGAATGTGCTGGTGACCGTTCGCGGCAGCCGCCGCTCGCGCCGCCTGGATGAACCCGAGAGTTCTCTCTGTGTACGAGTCGAAATCCATCGTCCGCAACTCCCTATTCAGACATTGCGACCTTCGCCCCCGACGACCGGCAGGCTCCTTCCGCGGGCCCGCGTCGCGGCGCCCGCGGCAGATATGGGGAGAGGAGGAACGATTGCAAGGAGCGGCGGCCGGCGGAGCGGGGAAACGCCTACGGGCGGACGACCCGTTCGACCGGCACGCCGCGGACGTCCATTTCGTATTCGAGGCCTTCGACCGGCGGACGGGCGTAATGCCAGACGAGGCCGCCGACCGCCGCGCCGCGGGCGAGGATATCGTCGGCGAGGAACGGATAAACGTCGTGCACGGTATAGACTTGGGTCGCCGTCGCGTGCCGCCAGCCGACCTTCAGCGCCTCCATGCGCGTCTCCATCGCGTTCAGGACGAAACGCGCCTTCTCGCGCAGGGCGCCGGGCGCGGTCTCGCCGCGGCGGACGATGTGGTCGCGGTAGTTGCCGCGGCCTTCCGGCGCTTCCGCCGAGCCCGCCACGACGAACCCCGGGACGCCGCCGGAAGCCGGAACCGTGTAGCAAAACGCATGAAAGCTGGGGGTCGGCGGAGGGTCGATCTCCGGACAGACGTTGGACCTTGCGACGGGATTGTTCCCGTCCGCGAGGAGGCCCCAGCGCGCCAGGGTTTCCGCATAGACGCGGTTGAATTCGGCGAAACCCCGTTCCGTGAACGGCGCGGGCGAGCGAAGCTCGCAGGCGCAGAACGCCGTCAGCGGCCGTCCGGCCGCGGCCAGCAGGCGTTCGACGGCCCGGAAGCCTTCTTCGAGAGGGACCGGCTCGGAGAACCGCGCGCGCTCGATCGTGAAACCCGGCTCGGCGGCGACGCCGGCCGAGTACTGGAAGGGACCCGGCGCGTAGCGGTAGCTCCCCGGTTCGAAGACCGCCGTCACGGCGCGGGCTCGCGTCCGGCGGGCATCGCGCGCCGAAGGGCGACGACGGGCCGCCGCGACGACGGCGGACGGTCGGCGCCGCCCCTCCACGCGCCGTTTTCGGGCGACCGGTTCACGACGGGGCCGCCAACGCGAAGTCGAACGCGTCCTCGCGGCGCCGCACGAAACCGACCGAAGGAGACGGGAAATGCCCCGTCATCACGAGCGTGCCGGTTTCGCAATAGCGATCGAGGAACGACTTTCGGGTCGCGGCCGACCGGACGCGGTCCGCGCAGCCGACGGCGCTCCACCCGGGTTCGCGGCACTGCAACGGGGTATGGACGACATCGCCGGAAATCACCGCCTCGGCGCCGCGCGAGCGAAGCCGGATGCACACGTGGCCGGGCGTATGTCCGGGACTCGGTTCGAACCAGATCTCGTCGTTGAACGCGTAGTTTTCCGGGACGATTTCCGCTTGGCCGGCTTCCACCACCGGCAGCACGCTGTCGTCGATGCAACCGTCGGAGTATTTCTTGCCTTTCCTGTTGAGATCGGACCAGAAGTCGAACTCGGGCTTCGCGAAGACGTATCGCGCATTGGGAAAGGTCGGCGTCCAGCGTCCGTCCACCAGCCGCGTGTTCCAGCCCACGTGGTCGGCGTGCAGATGCGTGCACATGACGAAATCCACGTCTTCCGGGACGACCCCGACGGCCGCGAGCCCTTCAAGGTATCCGCCGCCCGTGCGCCCCGACCATGGCGGGTAGAAACGGCGCTCCTTGTCGTTGCCGACGCAGGAGTCGATCAGGATCGTGTGATGCCGCGTCTTCAGAACGTAGGACTGGATCGCCATGACCAGGCGGCCGGTGCCGGGTTCGAGGAAGTGCGGCTCCATCCATTCGCGATGCGGGTCCACCGCGGCCGGGACCGCGTCGGGCAACAGGAAGCCGACCTCGAATTCCGGGCCTTCCGATTCGACGACCCGGCGCCAGACGATATCGCCGACGACGCCGCTCACGCCGTCCGTTTCCGCAATCGGCGCGCCGCCGCCGCGACGGGAACTTCGCCGCGCCGGCCGGGGATAGTCGCCGCGCCGTTCATGCCCTATCCTGCCGCCGGCCGTCGCCGCTGGGCGTCGAGGCCCAGCAGCGCCCGCGGATTCCCCGAGCGGGCCTTGACGAAGCGGAAGGAGAAAAGATGCGTGCCGTCGTCATAAGAAACACCGAAAACCGGGATGTCGGGATCGACGAAGTTCCGGACCCCGTGGCGAGGGAAGGAGAGGTCATCGTAGACGTGCGGGCCTGCGGCGTCAATTTCACCGACCTGCTGTCGCTCGACGGCAAGTACCAGAACAACCCGCCGGCGCCGTTCACCCCGGGGAAGGACGCGGCCGGCGTCGTCTCGGCGGTCGGAGACGGCGTGACCCGGCACCGGGTCGGCGACCGTGTCATCGCGCACGTGATCCACGGCGCCATGGCCGAAAAGGTCGCGTGTCCGGCCGCGCTGGCCTTCCCGGTTCCGGACGACGTCGGCTTCGACGCGGCTGCGGGCATGGGCCTCGCCTATCTTACGGCTTACCTTTCGTTGACCCGGCGCGGCGGCATGACAGCCGGCGACGTGGTTCTGGTCAACGGCGCGTCGGGCGGCGTCGGGCTCGCCTCGATCAACGTCGCCCGCGCGCTCGGCGCGCGCATCGTCCTCGCCGGGCTCACCACGCCGTCCAAGGCCGGCGCGGTAACGAAGGCGGGCGCGGATGCGGTGATCGACCTGTCGGTCGAGGATCTCAAGGACGGCCTGCGCGCGCAGGCGATGGCGGCCACGGACGGCCACGGCGTCGACCTCGCTTTCGATCTGGTCGGCGGCGCGGTGTTCGACGCGACGCTTCGCGCCATCGCCAGCGAAGGGCGCGTGGTGGTTTCCGGGTTCACTTCGGGCGTCATCCCATCGGTCAGGACCAACTATCTGCTGCTCAAGAACATTTCGATCATGGGTTCGACCGTGAACTATTACATCAAGGGCGCGTCGCCTCTGGTGGGCGAAGCGCAGGAGGCGCTGTACGACCTTCTCCGCGCCGGCAAGATCGACCCCAACGTGACGAACCGGCTGCCTTTCGACCGGTACATGGACGGCATCCGGACGCTCGAGGACCGAAAGATCGTCGGCAAGTCGGTTTTGCTGATGGAATAGGATTCGCCGCGGCGCAACGCGGCAGGCTCGCGGTCTCCGCCGCGCTTCGGGACCGGCCCCAGCGCAGTCGCGCGCTGAACGGCCGCGTTCTCGACGCCCGCGCCAAGGCGCACTGACAGGCATATTCGTGACGGGAAGCCGTGACGAGTTCACGAAGAGATTTCCCGAACCCGGCCGGCGTGTCAAACTCGTAGGCGGGCGCAGGCGGACGGCCGGCGGCGGTCGGTGAGTTGGGAGACTCCGCGCCCGCCGTTTGCCGCAGAGGCGCGCCGGGCTTTCAGAGTCGGCGGGCACGCCGACTTGGCTCTCGCCGATACGCAAAAAATACGCCGCTCCAAGCGGAATCAAGAAAGGGCGCTTCGCATTTCAAAAGTCCTCGTGCGGAGAACTTCATTCAACAAATGGCATTCCCTAACGTTCGCAACGATCAGGTCTAGTATTGGCTGCGCAAATTTGCCGAATTCGGCCATCAAAGACGACGTAGGGACAGCAATTTCTCGTCGAGAGAACGATTCCCAATTTGCACGCAAATCCTTCGCCATCGCGACTTCTCCGTCTGTAAATTCGATCAATTTGTGAGCCAAAAAGAGGGATGACATCATTCCATCAAAATAATTCGTTTTTGGCGCGACAATTGCTAAATCCGCCGAACAAGTTCCATCGACTAGAACTATTCCAAAGTTACGAAAACCGGGTTCCCGGTTTCCAAAAAGAAAATCTCCGGCATTGCATTTCAATCTCGTTCCTGTCGCTTCTCCCGCGCTTTTCCATTCCGAGATAAACATCGAATCGCGAGGCATATGTTCAAGCCCAATATACGGGAGACCTTCGTCGACTTCGCTTGAATCGACGATGCCGTCAATGCAATCGGCAACGGTCGCTATAGACTTCAGCCGCCATTCCTCCGGCGCCTCTCCGATTTCAGAGTCCTCAAAGCGATCCGGGAAAAGCGACCAGAGCCGCGCGGGAAGATATGCCGACTCGCCGTTTGATTTTGCGCGGACCGGGCCGTAATCGACAAACCAGTCGCTGAACGCCGTGCGCAATATCGCTTCGAGCGTTCCGTTCATCCGTAGGTTCAATACCAGCTTGCGCTTAAGAGAAGCGCACGTTTCTGCAATAAAGGTTTTGTCATTGCAGCCCGGGCGAAGAATTTCGGAATCGCTTTCAATGATTTTCCGGAAACCGTCGGACGCGGTGGACCAATCCACGACATCTACAGGAAACGGGAGGTTCGATTGTATAAAATCTTCCCTTATTTCGGCCAAAGCCGCAATTTCCAACGGTTCGTCGGAAATTATCGCCAGATCCAGATCCGAAGTATCGCGAGCGGTCCAGGAAACGCGCGATCCAAATGCCCGCACCTCGAAATCCGGCACATGTTTGCGAAGAATGAGTTGAACCGTTTCAAGATCTCCAGGGGCGATATCAACAGGCCTCACGATTTCTTTTCTCCAGATTCTCCAGAAGGAAAGCCATATCGGACAGGAAATCATTCACGGCGGCGACCGTCGCTTCGGCCTGATCGGCATTGTAAGTATGGGAAGTCAGGTTTCGCAGCTCGCGATAGCGCATGAAGGACGGAGCGTCCCGGATAATCTTCGCGTCCGCCGCCTGCCGCATCACGTCGGCGAAATCCGATGCGCGCAGCTCATCGGGATTGGCGACGATTCCCGCGAGCTGGCGCCGGATCATCTTGATCGCCAATTCGTAACTACACTCGAACGCTTGAACGGTGGCGCCGCGGAATTGATCTCGCAGATCGGAATCATTCCTGGCTAGGTCCGAATGGACGTATTCGAAACTCTTCCTTAACTGGGATACGGCTTTTTCGAGAGACGAGTAATCGAGGTTCATTTTCGAAGAGTTCCCTGAGATTCGCATTTTCAGCCGGACGGTTCCTGACTCTTGATGGGCGAGCCCAAGAAAATTCCGTCCTTTGCCGAACCGACGCCGCCTTACTCCGTGCACAAGACAGCAAAATAGGGCAAAAACATGTCTGAGGTCAAGTCGCGGAAACGATTTACGTCGTAGGTCTCGACCCTGCGCCATCCCTTGACCGGCCGGCGTCGGTTTGCGCAACGCCGGCTGCACAGTCCCCGGCGTTCATGGTCGCGGGGCGCGCGCAGAGAGTTGCGATCAACGACGGTCATCGCGGCCGGCGCGAAGAGGAAATCCGGGACGCCGCACTGCCTTGACGGTTGAGCGACGACATGTCGGCGGCATGTCTGTCGGGGCGTCGGCAATGCGGTCCCGACGGAACGTTGGCCGGTCCCGCGCACCCGCATGCGAAGCGAAGGCGACGACTTCCGCCATTCCCGTCGCCTCCTTTCCGAAACGGCGGACGCCGGATTCGGCGACGGCTTCTTGGAGGGTTTTCGGCATGCCGGCGTCGATCGTCCAAAAATTATCATGACGTTCTCGCCGATGCCCAAGCGTTATCTCAAATCTTCCATACACGCATTTCGCCGTTCCATACCTCTGAAAATTCGTCGGGAATTCTTCAGAGGCGGAACCCCATGGCTTTCAGGTTGCCCTCGATGATTGCATCCAGCTTCTTGGCCTCGGCCCGTTGTTCACGGAGCTGAACCACCAATCGTTTCATCTTGCCGTCAAAAGGATCTCCGTCTCGCTCTTCAGGGTCCGTATCGACGTAATGTCCGGGCGCGAGCGAATAATCGCGCTCGCGCACTTCGCTCAAATCCGCGCTTTTGCAGAACCCGGGCACGTCGGCGTAGTCCGTCGACGAGGCTTTGGCCCAATCATGGTAGGTGTCGGCGATGCGGGCGATGTCCTCGTCCGTCAACTCGCGGCGGGTGAAGTTCGCGCCATTTACCATGCGGCCGAGCTTGCGAGCGTCGATGAACAGGATTCGCCTCGTTCGGCTACCGCGCCCATCGTCGCCTCGTCCGCGCCGCAGAAACCATAAGCATACGGGAATCCGCGTCGAGTAGAATAGCTGGCCGGGCAACGCGACCATGCAGTCCACGATATCCGCCTCGATCAGGTTTTTGCGGATCAGGCTCTCCGCCGCCTGACTTGAGGACATCGAGCCGTTGGCGAGCACGAAACCCGCCGCTCCGCCGGGCGCCAGATGGTGAACTATATGCTGAACCCAAGCGAAGTTGGCATTCCCCCCAGGCGGCACGCCGTATCGCCATCTCCGGTCGTCCGCAAGGCGCTCGCCGCCCCAGTCCGAGACGTTGAACGGGGGAGCGGCAATGATGAAATCCGCTTTCAGGTCGGGGTGCCGATCATCGTGAAAGCTGTCGCCGCGTTCGATCCGCCCGGCAATGCCGCGGATGGCGAGGTTCATCAGGGCCAGGCGCCATGTCGCATGATCCAGCTCCTGACCATAGATTGAGATGTCGGTTCCGGCCGAAGGCGTTGCCCTGTTGTCGACGGCGCGCGCGCGCATGAATTCAATCGACCGCACGAACATGCCCGACGATCCGCAGCAAGGATCGTACACACGGCCTTGATGCGGTTCCAGCATCTCGACCAGTAGCTTGACGACGCACCGGGGAGTGTAGAACTCTCCGCCTTTCTTTCCTTCTGCGCTCGCGAAGCGCGAGAGAAAATACTCGTAGACGCGACCGAGCGCGTCTTCGGAACGCGCCTCTTCGTTTCCTGCCCTTATCGTCCCGACAAGATCGATGAGTTGCCCCAAGCGCTGCCTGTCGAGCGCAGGTCTGGCGTAGCCCTTGGGCAACGCGTCCCTGAGCCCCGGGTTATCGCGTTCGACGCTTGCCATGGCGGCGTCGACAATTTGTCCGATGTCGGGTTGTCGCGCTTGCGACTGCAGGTGGGTCCAGCGGGCCTCCTCGGGAACCCGGAATACGTTCTCTGCGCGATATTCGTCCGGGTCTTCCGGATCCGTTCCCTGCGCTCGTTCGTTTTTCAAGCGTGCGCGAATTTCTTCGAAGGCAGCGGAAATGCACCTCAGAAAAATCAAACCGAGAACGACATGCTTGTATTCGGCGGCATCCATGGGGCCGCGCAGCGCGTCGGACATTTTCCAAAGCTGAGCCTCGGTCGCGGAGCCGCCGTTGTCCGGGTCCGTGTGCGCTGGTCGTCCTTGCGCCATTCCGGTGCCTTCCTCACGAGCGTCCGAGGCACGGAGAGCCTGCGTTTCGCCGTCCAGAGCATTTTATACCCTCGTCGCCGAGACCGCTGCGCCGCAAGCTGACCGCCTCCTGTAGGTCTACGGTCGCCGCTTTCTCCGAGCGGGTGTCTTTGCGACGCGTTTGCAGACTTTTCAAGCACATGTCCGGTCGTCGGGACAAATGCGACGCCGCTTCCGCTCGAAACGCTCCGACTGGCGGCGGAACGCCGAACGGTTCCGTTCGGCGAACCGCGTCCCGAGCGGGACGGGAAGCGAGAGAAGGACGAAAATCCGCAGGCGTCCACCCATCGGCCGAATCGAGACCGGTCGATTCCATCGCCTTCGGGCGTCTCCTACCCCTCGCCCCACGTTTCGGCCGCCGTCTCGACGACGAGCCCGAGCTTGGCGATCTGATCCTCGACCGTCACGGGATTGCCGACCACGGCCGAAGAAAATCCGCATTGGGGGCTCAGCGCGAGCCGGTCGAGATCGACGTACTCGGCGGCCTGGCGGATGCGCGACTTGAGCGCATCCTTCGATTCCAGTTCGGGAACTTTCGAACTGACGAGGCCGAGAACGGCCATCTTGTCCTCGGGCAAGGCGGCAAGCGGTTCGAAGCCGCCCGCCCGTTCGGTGTCGTATTCGAGAAAGAACGCGTCCACCTTCAGGCGGCCGAACAGCTTTTCCGACACCGCCTGGTAGCTGCCTTCCGAAAGCCATGTCCCCTTCAGGTTGCCGCGGCACATGTGAAATCCGACCGTCATATCCTTCGGCGCGCTCGCGAAACTCGCATTGGTGAGGTCGATGTACCGGTCGATCAACCGCTCGGGGTCCTTGCCGCTTCTTTCCACCCGCGCCCGGATGGCGGGGTCGCAAAGCATCGGGAACGGCACGTCGTCCAGGGTAACGTAACGCGCTCCCCGGCTTGCGAGGTCGGATATATCGGCATCGTAGGCGGCCGCGATGTCGGCGAAGAGCTCGTCCTCGGTGACGTAAAACTCCGGATCCGGGTCGGGCGCGCCGCCGAGAAAGTGCATGGTCGCGGGCGACGGGTAGGTATATTTGATCGTCCGGTCGGTGACCGTTTCCAGAAATCCGAATTCTTCCGCCGAGAGGGCGCGCGTCCGCCTGACCTTGCCGACGCAGCGAGGCGCCAGGAATTCGTGGTCTCCGCCCTCCGAATCGTAGAACCTGAACGAGGAAGGGCGGAAATCCAGGCCGTCGCACGACTCGACGAAATGCGAGATGTAGGTGGTGCGGCGAAACTCGCCGTCGGTCACGACCTGCAGCCCCGCGCCTTCCTGCAGTCGGACCGCGTCGCGAATCGCGTCCTCGCGGATCCGTTCGAAGTCCCCGTCGCCGATCTTGCCGGCCTTGCGCTCGCGGAAGGCGTCGATGAGCCATTTCGGCCGCAGCAGGCTCCCGATATGTTCGGCATGAAATGGCGGGCCGCCGGGCATCCGCGAACTCCGTTTCCGGTTTTCGTTCGGGTTAACCTAACCGAATATGCGGGGTTGCGCATCCCGCTTCGGGCGGCCGGCAGCCCGCGCTCGACGCGAGGGGGGTTGTGCCGATGCGCGGATCCCCGGAATATCGGGCGCATGCGCGGGAGGAGATCCCGAACGCGAAGCAAGGGGAAGCATCCATGGCGGGAAACGATCGCAAGGTTCGGACGCGCAAGGAGTGGCTTGAGACTCTGGCAAAATACCGGCGCGATTTCGACGCGCCGGCGAACGAGCGATACTGGTCGCCGTCGCTCGACGCGGCGTCGCGCGACGAACTTACCGCCATTCAGAACGAGAAACTCGCGGCGGTCACGCCGTATCTCTACGAGAACAGCGCCTTCTACCGGGCGCGGTTCGATCGGCTCGGCCTTGCGCCGACCGATATCGCATCGGTGGAAGATCTCTCGAAATGGCCGGTAATCCGCAAATCGGAGATGATGGAGGACGCGGCCGCCAATCCGCCCTACGGCACCTATTGCGCCATCGACGACGAGGATTGGGCAAACCGGGGCTGGATGTTGTTCTCTTCTTCGGGATCCACCGGCGCGCCTCGCGTATTCCGCTACACGCATCTGGACCGGGAATACTGGGAGTGGGCGAACGCGCGCGCGATGTGGTCCATGGACATCCGGCCGGGCGAGGTGCTGTTCCCGATGGTCGGATTCGGGCCGCACGTATGGATCTGGGGCGTGACGGTCGCCGCCGACCGGCTCGGAATCGCCGTCATCCCGGGCGGCGGGATGGACGCTCGGGCGCGGGCCAACGTCATCGACCGTTTCAAGCCTACGGTTATCGCCTGTACGCCTTCCTACGCGCTTTACCTCGGGCGCGTCATGCAGGAAGCCGGGCTGGATCCGGCTGCAAGCTCGGTTCATGCGCTGTTCACGGGCGGCGAACCGGCGATGGGCATCGATCGTACGCGCCGACGGATCGAGGAGCTATGGGGTTGCCGCACCGCCGAGTTCTACGGCTGCACGGAAGTCTCGCCCCACGCCGGAGGATTCACCTGTCCCTACTCGACCGCAGGCGAACAGGTCTTTACGCATCTGACCGAGGACATCCAGATCTGGGAGTTGGTCGATCCGGATACCGGAGAGGTCGTTCCCGAAGGCGAGCGCGGGTTGACGGTCTGCACCTCGCTGAATTCGGAAAGCTCGCCGCAGCTCAGGTTTCTGGTGGGCGACTATACGGTCTTCAACACCGCGACCTGCGACTGCGGGCGCAACCACGTGCGCGCGATGGGTTCGTTCACCGGACGCGCCGACGACCTGATCAACCTGCGCGGGATCAAGTTCTTTCCGAGCCAGGTGGAGCAGGCGGTGCGCGCCGTCGACGGCATCGGCGACGAGTTCGAGATTCTGCTGACGACCGGCGCCGACGGACTGCACGTAATGACGGTTCGGGTCGAGCACGGGAACGAAGGCGAGACCGTCGCCGAAGCCGTTGCGGGAGAAATCCGGGCGCGTTGCGAGGTGCGGGCCGGCGTCGAGGTGCTTGCGCCGGGCACGTTGCCAAAGACCGAGTTCAAGGCGAAAAGGGTGCGGGACGAGCGCGTCCTGTAGGGAAGCGGTCAGGCATGGGAGCCGCCGGCCTGTCCATCCGCGAACGACGGCGGGGAACGCGAAGATGACGGAACGGTTCGAAAATGGCGACGAGACGAAAATTCGGGGCTACCATGCGCATGTCTATTACGGGGACGACGACGCCTTGCGGGAGAAGGCGGCGCGGCTTCGGGAAAAGGTATGGAGCAAGTGGCCGGAACGGGTGCGCATGGGACGTTTTCGCGACCGGCCCGTCGGTCCGCATCCGGTGGACATGTACCAGATCGAGTTCGATCAGGATCTGTTTTCCGAGATCGTTCCCTGGTTAATGTTCAATCGCGACGGGCTCGTGATTCTCGTTCACCCCGAAGCGGGGGACGCATGGAAGGATCATGCCTGGTATCCGTTGTGGCTCGGCGACAGGCTCGACCTCAGACTCGACTGGCTCGCCAAGGGCGGCCGTCAAGCCTGACGCGCTTGAATTCAGCAATCAAATGAAACTCACGCCGCTTGGAATAAGGACGAGTGAACTCCGGCGTAGACGTCAGCGGCAGGCGCCGCAGAGGCCGTGGTATGAAGGACTGGAGCCGGCAACTGGCCAAGGCCCGGTGCGCTATGGCCCGACTGGGCGCTGGCGGCAAAACGAGGCATGGACGGCAGAGGAGGTAGTTCCGTGGGTGCGTAAACCACTACTCTACTTCGTAGATCGGGAAGAACACGATAGCGAGCGCGAGAAGCGCCGACGGGAGTGGGCCGGATATATCGGAACTGTCGGGACGGCGATGGCGCGAAATGTTGTCGGCGTTCGGTATATAGCCCTTCCTGATGTAATCACGGATCCTCGCGAGTTCGCCAAACGGATGTGGGACGCGAGGCGGGCTACAACCCATGCTCTCATTTGCGTTGGAAACCCGAGCCTCTTCCAGAAGCCGGCGGATTGGCGAAGCCGCGCTTTCTTGGACGCTCTCAAAGGAAGGAGCGGACCGGTCACGGAATCTGGACTGGAGGACGAGCTCAGCGAAGCCATGGAACAAGCCGGCCTCCACGCTGAACGGCAGATGCAGGTCGGACGTTACCGGATAGATTTCGCACTGACGAAGGGAGAACGCCAGCTCTGCGTTGAAGCCGATGGGAAAATATGGCACACGGACGAAGAAGGTAAGCGGGTAGATCGGGATAGCTGGCGTGACGATTGCTTGGCAGCCGCCGGATGGAAGACGCTGCGATTCTGGGATCACGAAATTCGAAAGGATCCCGCAGGATGCATAATGAAAATCAAGGAGGCACTTGATGAGTGACGCAGACATATTCAAGCACGTCAGCCAGGACATGAAGAAAGTCCGAGTCAGGGTTGGATTGGGTGCCGCATTGGGATTGCTGCTCGTGGGCATCCCCGCAACCATTGTCGTAAGCGAGAGTATCGACGCTGCCCGGCAGCGTGCTGCGATTGATGCGCTTGAGGTTCAGCGCAGCGAGCTGCTGACCCAGGTAGAAGGGCTGAAATCAGATAGGGGAAAACTTGAAGAAGTTTTACCATTGCTGCGGCAAGAGGAAGAAGACCTGAGAATACGGGCCGAAACAGCGCTCAAGACGATTGACGATGCGAAGGTGCTAGACGAACGGAAAGAACGCCTCTTGAGGTCGGTGGAAGACCTCAAGACAGAGGAGAACACGCGGAATGCGCGTATCAACGACCTAATAGCGCGCGAACGAGAAATACAAACTCAAGTACAGAACGCAGAACAGGAAGCGCAAACCAGAGCAGATGACGTCATACGTCTAAAATTGGAGCAAAAACGTGTTAGAGGACAAATTGAAGATCTCAATTCGGAAAAACGGAGATTTGAAGAAGTTTTACCGTCGCTGCGGCAAGAGGAAGAAGACCTGAGAATACGGGCCGAAACAGCGCGCAAGACGATTGACGATGCGAAGGTGCTAGACGAACGGAAAGAACGCCTCTTGAGGTCGGTGGAAGACCTCAAGACAGAGGAGAACACGCGGAATGCGCGCGTCAACGATCTGTCGGTGCGCGAGAAAGAATTGCGAACTCGAATACAGAACGCAGAACAGGAAGCGCAAACTAAAGCAGGTGACGTCAAACGTCTGGAATTGAAACGGGAACGTCTTGTGAAACAAAACCAGCGTGCAAGGGCGGATCTCGACATAACTGAGCGTGAGTTGGACGATGCCAAAGGAGAGTTACGAGCGGTTCGCGAAGAGGTTGCGCGCCTCGAAAGTGAAAGGCGGGAGATCGAGTCGAAATTGAAACGTCTACAAGGAATCGGCCGGGCTGCGAAGGACGATGTCGAACGTCTGGAACGCGAATACATGAAGATAATGGAAGAACTTTCAGAGGCGAGTACAAAATTAGAGATAACGCTCAAGCGTTTGGAAGACAAGCGAACGAGTGTGCCTAGCGGGGGAACGGAGCAATGATCTGGGAAATCCCGTGGACTGTGGCGAGTGTCGTAGGGGCCGCATTGGCAGGAGGCTGGACCGTAGCATGGCTCACCTTCCACAGACGAAGTGGAAATGGTTCGTCAATGGAGGATCGATACGATCAGGCGGCGAGACGCATTAACGAGGCCGAAAAGAAGTACGAGGAAGTTCGAGGAAAGGCCGAGACAAGCGAAAATTTGGCAAAAAAAATTGAAGAACTTACCCGGGAAATAAAAGAGATCGAGGAAGAATATTCTGGTCTGGGCGAACAGCGCAAAGCGCTCGACCAATTTGCGAAAGAAGAAGAATTGAAGATTCGGGAGATCGCAAGGAAGGGTGAAATGGTTCAGGAACAGCGGGACCGAATGGAAAAGGAGATGGCCGAGATGGAAGAAAAGAAGAATAGACTTCAAAAGTATGTGGAAGAATTCGATCCCAAAAAAGAACAGTTTATCGAATGGAAGAAATCGGCTCAGGAAGAAAAGAAGATTCTAGAAGATGAAATCAATAAATTTGCAAAAGAAATAGCAGAAAAAAGCAAAGAATTGGCTTCTATTGAATCGGAATTGGAACGGAAAAAGGAAGTAGCAGAATCTGCGGAAAAAAGAGCCAATGAAGCGGAAGATAGAGCCCGGTCTGCGGAAGTCAGAAAAGAAAGTTACGAAAGAGAGGTGGAGAAGATGAAAGGAGAGATGGGCGGAAAATTAGGTGAAAATAAACAAGGTAAAACCCGCCTAGGAAACCTTACCAGACAACCGGGTTGTGTAGGAGGCTATAGATCAGACAAACCAATTCAAGACGAAAACGAAGCGCTAGACGAGGCGATAAGCCTCATTCGTCAATGGGGCCTCAAGTTCAACCAAAGAATGGTGTGGAGGTTGCATACCTCGCTCAAAATAGCGGAGGTGTCGCCGCTTACCGTTCTTGCTGGAATTAGCGGCACGGGGAAGACGCAGCTACCGCGGGCGTATGCCGAGGCGATGGGAATGTATTTATTGGTTGTGCCTGTGCAACCGCGGTGGGATAGCCCGATCGACTTGGTTGGTTCGTATGATTACATGCATGGAAGGTATCAGGCTACAGAGCTTGCGCGCCTCTTGTGGAACTTCGACCAAGGACGGAAGAACGAGCAAGAAGACGGCCGTATGGCGATGGTATTGCTAGACGAAATGAACTTAGCTCGTACCGAGTACTATTTTTCAGACTTCTTGAGTCGCTTGGAGCTGAGGCAGGCGCGAGAAGAATTTAAAGAAGGCGGACCACGTCCAGAGACGATGATCGAGCTCGACGTGCCGCATGGAGAAGGTGAAGAAGCGGAAAGAATCTATCCCTCGGAGCGAATCCTGTGGGTGGGCACGATGAATGAGGACGAAAGCACGCAGACGCTTTCGGACAAGGTGATTGACCGCTCAAACGTTATCCGATTTCCCAGGCCGCAGGAGATCCAATTTACAGCTATGGGGACTGGCTTGGATAAGAACGGACGAGAGGGAGGAGAGAAAGCCCTCAAAGATGAGAATTGGCGGAGATGGTGCGAAGGGCGGGAAATGGAAAGTGAAGCTCGGCAGACAATCACTTTGATTAACGAAGAAGTGATGGAAAGAGTTGGTCGGCCCTTCGGTCACCGGATGGGACAGGCGATGGCGCGATACATTGAGCGCTATCCTTCAAAGGACTGGAGGAATGCCCTTGTGGACCAAGTCGAGATGAGGGTGCTACCGAAGCTCACCGGAATCGACGGTGCCAATCAAGGAGCGGCGGACGCATTGGACCGGCTGAGCAAGATCTGCGATCAGAATCTCGATGATCAGGATCTGGCAAACGCGGTTTCGAACGCGACGAACACGATGCACAGCGTGGGTACGTTCGCCTGGACTGGACGGCAGATCGGATAGATGCCCCAAGATATTCAGGTTACGAGGGGACTGCGAAACCTCACACGTGCACTCGCGGGTAGGCCGGCGAACGCGGGGCCGGAAACAGAGGCCGACGGGTCAGAAAACAGTGCGCTTACTGGAGTATTCGCGGTTACGGCTGCAGACGCAAAACCTCGGCTGAACGGATTCCGAGCGCTCCAACCCGAATGGGTTGCGACGAGTGATGACGAAGAACGAACGGCTTGGCGGATTCCGCTTCCCCGGCCAAGAACGCCCCCTGTGCAGCATGTGAGCGCGAACGGCTCCGTTGACACGATCAGGTGGAGCGAAGACGACTTCAACGATGCAGGTTGTAAAAGAGGAGCACATATCGACGTGGCGGCGCGGATTCGCCAGATTGAGGAAACGAGGGCTTGGGGAGCGGGTAGAGAATGGGCGCAGGCTAAGGCGGCGTTTGAACGCGAACTCTCTGGTGATTATGAGCCAAGGACGGAAGTACTGAAACAGCATGCACGGGAACTGCCGCTGGTGCTTCGCCGAATCGGGCGAAATCCGAAAACAGTGCTTGCGCGGGAGGAACGGATCGTAGCTCCAGAGCGCGTGGAACGAACCAGCCGAAAAAGCATCAAATGGCTAGCAGGGAAACCCGGCCGCACAATAGAGGAGCGCGCCAAGCGGGGCATTCTCACGGAAATGCGGATAACGAACCACAACACCCGCGAAAACCGAGTGGTGCGAGATTTCGCGGAGATGACCGCGCGGGAAGTCCAGCGGCTCTCGCAAGGATGGAGCATAGATGCACAGCTCATTCAGTGGGGGAGAGAGTGCACAAACGTTGCGGCGGCGTTGAGGGAAGCGGGGGTCAGAAAGCTTGAGGCGGGAGCGGAACCCAATCAAGTTCTGAGGATGAACCCTGACTACCGACGGATCTGGACAGCTAGGGAACAACTGATTCAGAGAATGGATCTCGAAGATGAGCTTTGGAGCTGGCAAGCGGAGGCATGGAACGAGTTGGGGTTGCTAGCCGTGAGCGTCGCGGTGATGAACTTTGAAAGTTGGACGCCCGTGGTGAAGCCGCCAGTGGTTCTTCGGACAGGACAGGAAAAAGGACGCTGGCTTGCGTTGGAACAGAAACCGTTCTGTTTGCTTATCCAGCCCGACACGGGATGGTGGATGGAGATACAAGCCAGCGGGGTAGAGCCGAACAGCGAAGCGCCATCTGGCTCTTGTTGTGCGATCACGCTGGGTATGATTGAAAATGCGTCCAAAAAGGAAGCAAAGTTAGCATTCTATGTTTTGGGAACGGGGCAGGGAGAGCTTCGATACCTTGATCGAATGGAGGAACTCGCTAGCAGAAATGAACGTGAAGAGATACCGTATGACATTGGGGTTCTCACTGTGCAGGAAAGGATGCCGCAAGAAAATCCCCGGAGAATGAGCACTGGTGGGAAACGGCACGAATGTCGCGTCTTTGCGGAACGAATGAGACCTGAGAGCGGTCTGGGGTGCGTTCTGAATTCGATCCAGAAGGCTGTCGATCACCTCCAAGCCCGGGCGGGGAAACGATGAGCCGCGAAATCGCGGGAATAGACCTTAATGGGTTATGGGACTACGTGGCGACGGAAGGCGACGCCATGGACGCACAACGTAGGGAACGTAACGAGGGTCCCCGAAGTGTCACTGTACGGGCCGACAGAGCGAAAGACGGAAAGACAAAGCTAGTTGCCGGCTTAGGGGCGATCTCCACCATTTTTGGACGGGGATCAGAATTTGGAGAGAAAGGAAATCTGGCGAGACGGCGTGAAACGGCGGACGCTTGGCGCGAGATCAGGAAGGTCGAGAGCGAAGAAGTTGCCAACGAGTCGGATCATCTACTGATAAAGGACACAGGAGAGGACGAAGAGCAAAAAATTTCCGCTAGCGATGTGCTCCTTGCGGGCGTGCAAAGCGCTATCGGTTGCAGGGAGGGAGCGCGAAGCATCACGAGAAATGCGGGATTTTGCATTCCAGACGATTTAGAGATGACCGAGGTCGTTCAAGCGAGGGTGTTAGAAGCGCTTGGCAGGAGAGCGCTTGGAGGGACGAAAGTTCATTTGGTGTGGGATTCGGTGAGCGTAGCGTTGGCAATGCTCGAAAGAATGCCGGCATTGATGGAAAAGGAGAGCGTAGGCGTCATCGTTAGCTACGGAAATGAGATCAGAACGCATGTATTTCGTCTGAAAAAAGACGAGAAAACAGGACGCATCTTGCCAGTAAGGAAAGGCCCCCAGGATATCCGCCCATGGCTGACTGGGTGGAACTGGATATGCGAGACGATTCGGATGCAAATCACTCCATGGCGCGACGCGGACAAGGTGGAGCAACAAACCCGGGCGATCGAACACTGGGCAAGCGGCGGGTCGGAGGACGCGTGGATCCGCAACGAAGGCGGAAAGTGGATTAAAATGGTTGCACCGGGGACCGTGGATAACGCGCAGGAGCCAACAGATGCTGCCGAAAACCTAGAGGATGTGAATACGGTAATTGTATGGAGCCCCATTGGGAAGAGCGTTACGGAGGCGCTAGAGAAGAGTTTGAGGAAAGATGGACGAGAGCCGCTGAATGCGCCCCCCTATGCGGGAAGCCGGGGTGCGCTCCTTGCCGCAAGGTCGATTGAACAGGGTGAAACACCGTGGTTTGATCACTTGGAAGGGCTTTCCCTTACGGTCATTCAAGGAAAGAAAAGGCGGAAAAAACAATTGTCTCTTATTTGTGAGAATGAAGTTGTACGGGCGGGCGAACCTTACCGAACACCAGCTGACAGAGCGAAGAAAGTGAGTGAAGGTCTCAAATTAGAGAAAGGGAAATCGGAACTTATGGTTCCGCTCCGAAAAGGTGCGACTAGGTACAGTGAGCGGATCGAGATCGAGACGACCGAACGTGATCACGATGTTATGATCGTCGCCGTGCAACAGCCCGCTACCGGATACGCGAGAATAGAGATCACCTCGCGAACCTACAGGCCATGGAGTGAAGAACCGAAAAAAATAGTGTTCCGTCCAAAGGCGAAAGATATCATGTCCGTTGTTCCTCACCTTGTGCACTATAGAGCTGCGGAAGAAGCGTGGTGGGAAAATGGAGAATTAACGGCTCATGCCACGATGCTTAAGGATGCTGCAAACCGTTGCAGAAAGAGCGGGCAAGATGCGATTACCGATCAAGAACGGGACTACTTGTACAAATGGTTGTGCAAGCCGCGTGGGAAACCTCCTGTAAACCAACGGTATGCTGTGGGAACGGATGGTGATCTCCCGCCAGCGAACGAATCGTCAGGGTGGACCGCCGAACAGCGGGTGCTAGCGGAACGGGATCTGAATGAGGTGATGATAGTAGGGGTGCGCACTTTGTTGAGGTGGTACAGGCAGGGATTTGATCAAGATATTGGAATAAAGGCCCGAAACCGGTTGCACACCGTTCCGAGCTGGACTTTTGCGAAATGTCCCGGTGAGCTTCTGGATCTATTGCTTGATGCGGTTTGGGGAATCGAGAGCGCTCGGCGCACGGTGGAATATACGCACGAAGCGGCACACAGGGCGATTCTGCATGGTCTAGGGCGAGCAGTTGTTGATGAAGAAAGAATGCGGCGAGCGATCCGGGGTGCTCTTGACGACGAGGACAAACCGTTCGAGTGCGACGCGCTCGCGTGCCTTAGCCACCTTCTTGCTCGCCGACGAACAGCGGGAGAGCTTCTGAACCGGCGCACGGATTGGATCGAGAAGCTCGCGGAGATAGCGTGGAAAAAGATATCGGAAATAAAGGATGATCCAATTATGCCGGACAGATGGAAAATGGAAGCGCATCTACAAATGCGGTATGCTCTTCTCTTGCTTGGCGGGTTGGCCCGAGTGAAATCGATGGGAAATATTGCTCTGGACGACGATTCGGAAATCACTCAAGAGATAATAAAGAGATTAGATCATTGCAAAAGTAACGGCACATGGGAAAAAGGTAAAATGAAGACAATGGCAAAAATATCGGATGAAATTCTTGCGATATACCGTGGCGAAGAAGCCGATCCTAATCTGTTGTACAGAATGATATAGGCAAATCTAAATCCTCGTCTATTTTTGCATTCAAATATCTTTCTGGTTCCAATATTACCATCCGACCATCACCGATATCTGCGTTCCCTCTTCCGGTAGAGTCGAGGACTAGCGCGTTAGCGTTAGGGTCCGGGTTCCGTCGTTTTCGCTCCGGGCCTCAGTCCGGCTTCCGTGGCCACGTTTCCAGTCCCCGCTCTCCGAACCGGACGTGCGGGTTTCCCGCGCCTCCAGCCATGCGTCTCGCCCACGGATGAATTGGCAGCGTTCCCGGAACGGCCGGTCTTCCAGACCCGGGAGTCGCACCGTCTCCCATTTACGCCTGTTCCCGCTTTCCGTCGCCAAGCTTGTTTACGCCTCGACGGCCCCGGCCTCTCGACCGGGTTTCTTCGCTTGCGGCGCTTCCGGGATCTCTGACATGTAGTCGGTTGTTAGGCATAGCCCCTTCTCCCCTGCGGTGCCCTTCCTCGCGCCCTTTTCCTCCGCCGGCCTTACACTACGGGCCTCTCCGCCACCCCGCCGGCCCGGCCTGCCCCTCGCGGGGTTCCGGTTGACTCGTGCGCGTCACCGGCAGAGTTTCCTGTGTTGCTGCTTCCTTCATCTTCCATGCGTGCCGACATCACTACCCCGGCGGAAACGGTCGGTGCTTCCGTCGTTCTCTTCCCGACCGTCATTCCCCTAATCTCAGGAGGGTCAGCTCCCACATTACCCGTTTCGAGGCCTGGTTCACTGCTCGTTTCGGCCCGCATGTTCACTGGGCGGCCTTCGCCGCCCTTTTTTCCAGAGTGCTTCAATCTACATCGTTACCTCCGTAAACCGCCCTAGCTGACCGGAACGACAGTTGTTGGGTGGGATTCGCACCCACGAAAGCGCCTTGCCACGGCACACTGAGATATCATGGTTCGTGCCGACGTAATTATCTCGTCAAATTTATTGTGTATGAAGTATTTGTGTCCGTCGTCTTCCTTTACAAATTCTTTTCGTTCAATCGGTGATTGAAGATTGAACCATTCTACGTTTCAAGACCATTTTCGAAATCTATTATTTATTTCGTCTCGCAAATCCCGAGCATCTCCGGACAATCTTTCAGGGTTTTCCTTGGCATATTCATTCCACAGCACGCGAAGCGTATCGTTCAAGTCCTTCATTAATTCAATCCGCGACCGAGAACCCAAAATAATTCCGAATTCGCCTCGAAGATCGTACAGTTTACTTTCCAAATCAAATTTCACCCGAAAATGCAATGGAGGGTCGGCAATATATAGGTTGTCGTCGAACTCGAATTTTCTCATTTCGATCCAGTTTTCGTGAATTTCCACAACATCTGTTGCTTCAACGAGAGAAGCGGTCCCTTCGTCACCAATTGTCTGGAATGCGGGCAGGCCGCCTCGAAGCGGCGGGCGCAAGTCCTTCATGGGGAGCTTGGCGTCGGGGAGGACGGCTCAGGCTCCGTCCGTTGCGGCGAAAAAGTCACTCAAAGCCTCTGTTTTTCGAGGATGATCGCCCGCTGCCTGCGGCGCTCCGGCGTCGTTTGCAAGAACGATTTTGCATACGACGCCGGAGGCTCGAAATTGCAGAAGGCAGCGAGGAGGCGCGGCTCCTAATGTTTGTGTCCGGGGTAGTACGGCTCGAGCGCCTGGACGGCGGTTTTCAATTCCGCCACCATTTTCGCGCCCGCGTTCTGTTTCGCGCGCATGGCGGCGACGATCACCGCATGGTGCTTCCGGAGGCGCTCGGCATAGTCCGCCTGCGACGCCTTGACCCTTTGGGTCAAGAAGTAGTCGCTGATCGTGGCGATGATCCGCTGGGCATGCTGCTCCTTGTTCACGACCCATCTGACGAGCTGGTTCTGCGATTGCGCATCGGTCTTGCCGGCGAGGTTCGCGATCTGCGAAACGGCCTTCTGGATCGTCGCGACGTCTTCGAGCATCGACGCGACCCGGGCGTTGTCGTCGTAGATGCCGCACGGAATTTGGCAATGGGCCTGTACGGATGCCGGCAGGGAAATCAGCAGCGTCGCCAGCACCGCCCCCAGGTACCGCTTGGTCATTTCATTCTCCTTTTCCGGATGTTCGAACGCGGTCGAGCGTAGCCCGGCGGCGCCCGGGTTTCAATTCGCCTTCCCGCGTCCGAGGCGACGCGTGTCCACGAGAGGCTCCCCGTGCAAGGCTCCGGCGTTCGCCAAAGTCGGGCTGTCGCGCCGGACCGGGTTTTTCAGCCGTCCCGTCGCTTGATCAGCGTCAGATGATTTTTGCCTTCGTCGCGCCGGTAGCTCATCTCGTCCATGAAGGTGCGCACCATGTGAACGCCCAACCCGCCGATAGGGCGGTCTTCGAGCGCCGCATCGAGATCCGGCTCGGGAGCGTCGTCCAGCGGATTGAAGGCGCGGCCGTCGTCGCTCAACTCGATGGTCAGCTTGTCCGTCTCCGAAGTCAGCGTGATTTCCATCTCGTGCTCGCCGTCGTCGTCGTGCCCGTGGTTCATGACGTTGATCGCCAACTCCTCGAGGGCGAGCTTGACCTGAAAAAGCAGATTGGGAGGCCAGTCTTCCCCCGCTCCGAATTTTTCCACCGCCTCGTCGATCCGGCGCAGTTCCTCGATCTCCGTCCGAACCCGCAGGGAGAGATTTCCGCTCATAGGCCGGCCTCTTCGCAAGCCGAACGGCGGTTCGATCGCGGTTTCCGACCGGCAAGGCGGATCGCGAAGACGGGCGCGGCGGCTCCAGCCCGTTCTTTCGACGAAGGCGCGGAATGGCGCGAGGCGGGAAAGCTCATTCCTCTCCTCCGGAAAATGCCGTTGCTCGCCAAGGGACAGGCATTCCGTCCCGCGGACTGCGGCGCGCACCCTTCGAAACGGCTGTCAAAGGTCCGTCCTGCTCCATTCTTTAACGTCGCAGCGACGCGACTATGGCATATCGCAACGCGCAAATCATCCCTTTTCGAAACCTTGGATGCCCTAATTTCGCCGCAGAAGCCACGCGGACCTAGGTGGAGGCGTCGGCGCCGACTCAAGCCGACTTCTTCGCACGGCGACTCCCCGAAGGGCGCTTGCGTTGCACCGAGGAGCCCGACGCATTCCGGGAGGCCGCGATTATGCGCCGTTCGCGGAAGCGGCGTCGCCCGGGGAATCGTCGGGGGTTCCGATCAGCGCCTCGAACTGCGCAGCGGTGTCCTTTGCCGCCTGTTGGGCCATCTGTTTCAGCTGATCGAATTCCTTGACGCCGCAAGACCGCATGACGACCCTCTTCAGGCCATGCGGCGCCTTCTCTTCGACGAAGTCGCCTTCCACCGTCAGGCGCAGGATGCCCTGGAGATTGCGCCAGAGGGTTACGGCGTCCGTAAGCTTGCGCGCCGTTTCGGCATCCATCAGTTCGCGCTTCCGCGCGATTTCGAACACGGAGATGGGATCGCCTGCGAGAATTTCGGGAATCTCCGCCGCATGCGTCAGCTGCAGGAATTGGGCGATGAACTCGGCGTCCACAAGCCCGCCTCGAACGTGCTTGGTCGACCAGATGTCGTCGGTGCCATGTTCCCGCTGGATGCGTTCGCGCATTCCGGCGACCTCGCCCGCAAGCTCTTCGCGGTTTCGGGGGAGCGCCAGAACGGATCTGGTCATGGCGTCGATCCGCTCTTCGAGGTCGCTCTCGGCGTAGACCACGCGCGCCCGGGTCAGGGCCTGATGTTCCCAGGTCCATGCTTCCGAACGCTGGTATTTCTCGAAGGCTTCGAACGACGTGGCGATGGGGCCGGCATTGCCGGTCGGGCGGAGACGCATGTCCACCTCGTACAGCTTGCCGTCCGCCGTCTGCGCGGTAACCGCGCCGATGAAGCGACGGCACAGCTGCGCGTAATATTGGCCGGGAGAAAGGGATTTTTTTCCGTCCGAGCCAGTGGCTTCGGCATCGTGATCGTATACGAACATGAGGTCCAGGTCGGAACTCACCGTCATTTCACGGCTGCCCAGCTTGCCGAAGGCGACGAGCGCGACCTTGCCGCCTAGCACGCGTCCGTAGGTCGCCGCGAACTCGTTTTCGATGACGGGCAGAAGAGCGCCGAGGCAGACGTCGGCGATATCCGAGAGCGGGCGCCCCGCTTCCGTCGGCGAGAAGAGGCCCCTGAGCATGTGCACGCCGATCTGGAATATTCTGTCGCTCGCCCAGCGCCTTTCGATTTCGAGGAAGTCCTGGAAGTCCCGGGCGTCGCGGGCTGCGTTCGAAAGCTCGGCCTTCATCTCCTCGATGCCGTATTCCCGAGAGTAAAACAGCCGAATCAGTCCTCGGCGAGCGGCGTCCGCGAGTTCTTCTCCCAGTTCTTCGGCATCGGGAATTTGCAGGTCGGTGAAATTGCGGCTCAATACGCTGTCGAGCAATGCCGGATGGCGGCTCAGAGTGTTGGCCAGACGGGGAGCGGATCCCATGATCTCCGCGACGAGTTCGAACAGCCCCGGATGGGCCGTGAAAAGCGAAAAAAGCTGGATTCCGGCGGGCAAGCGCAAGAGGAGCCGGTCGAGCCGCAGCAGCGCCGAATCGGGATCGGGCGAGTCGGAGAACGCCTCCAGGATCGCCGGAGTGAGCTCGGTCAGCATTTCCCGCGCACGGGTGTTTTGCATGGCGCGATACCGGCCGGTATGCCAGGCTCGTATCATCGTCGAAACCCGTTCGGGTTCGGCGTAGCCCATTTCCGAGAGGGTCGTCAGTGTATCCGGATCGTGCTCGCCGCCGGTGAAAACCAGATTGCCCGGCCCTGACAGATCCGGCTCGTCTTCGAACAATGCCGCGTAGTGCCGCTCAACGGTCCTGAGCTGTTCGAGAACCGCGTCGCGAAAGGCCTGTGTAGAGTCGAACCCCGAAAACGCCGCGACGCCCGCCAGTTCGGTTTCGTCCTCCGGCAGGCTGTGGGTCTGGCGGTCGTCGATCATCTGCAGCCTGTGCTCGAGCCTGCGGTGGAAGTCGTAGGCCGCCGCCAGCTCGTTCGCGGTCGACCGCGCCACGTGCCCGGCGGCGACGAGCTTGTCGATCGCCTCCAGAGTTCCTCTCGTTCGCAGCGCTCTGTCGCGGCCGCCCCAGATCAGTTGCTGCGTCTGCGCGAAAAACTCGATTTCGCGGATGCCGCCTCGTCCCAGCTTGACGTTGTGTCCTTCGATGGCGATCTGGCCGCCGCCCCGGTGCGCGTTGATCTGCCGCTTGATCGACTGGATGTCCTGAATGGCGGCGAAATCGAGATGCCGTCGCCACATGAACGGCTGAAGCACTTCGAGAAACGCCTCGCCCCGCGGGACGTCGCCGGCGACCGGGCGCGCCTTGATCATGGCGGCGCGCTCCCAGTTCTGCCCGGCGCTCTCGTAATACATTTCGGCCGCATGGGTCGAGATCGCGGGCGCAGTCGACCCCGGATCGGGCCGGAGCCGGAGGTCGGTGCGGAACACGTATCCGTCCGCCGTGCGTTCGTCCATCAGGGACACCAGGTTGCGGGCAAGCCGCGTGAACGTCTGCTGCAGATCGCCGTCTCCCGTATACGGGGTCGTCTCCGGGTCGAAGAGCAGGATCAGGTCGATATCGCTGGAATAGTTGAGTTCGCGCGCGCCCAACTTGCCCATGCCGAGGACGATCAGGCCGGACTCCTTTTCCGGGTCGTCGGGATCGGGCAGGGCGAAGCGGCCTCTTCTATGCAATTCGCGCAGCAGATGGCGGCAACTCGCGCTCAGGGCCGCAGACGCGAAGTCCGCCAACGCTCCGGTCACCCGTTCCAGCGGCCAGACCGAAGCGATGTCGGCCATACCGATCGCAAGAGCGGCTTGACGCTTGGCGACCCGGAGGCGCTTCATCAAGTCCCGCCCGGATTCGTTTCCCGGATCGCCACCGTCGCGCACCGCGCCAAGGGCCGCCTCATAGGCGGCGTCCGGGCCGCTCTCGATCAACAGCCGAGCGAACGGAAGATCGGTGATCAGGCTATGGCTGAGATACGGGCTGTTGCCGAATACAGCGTCGAGCAGCTCGCCCGCCGCCTCCAAAGCGTCCTGAGCGAACGCATCGTCGCGGCGCTGGCCCGCTTCCAGCCAACGTTCCCTGTGAACTTCCAGCGCGTCCCGGTTCCCCGACGTCGGCAGGGGAGATGTTCCTTGCGTCCATGTCTGAGCAAGCTGCGTCAATGTAGGTCGTTCCTCAAAGCTGGCTGTGGATACCGTTTTACAAGTTCAAGCATACCCGTCATTCTCGACAGTTGGTAGACTGGAAGCAAGAGGCTGGGCGACCGAGGCGTTCCCCGGATCAAGATACCGAGGGGAAACGGCCGGAAACGGTTTGCATCGGAACGGCGAAGGCTAATAATGACATGCTGGACAACCGGGGCGAGGCGGAGCATCGAGTCGGCGGCCTGATGACGTTCGTCGGCACAAGGCGGAATCTTCCGGCGAGTCTGGATTTGTCAGCAGACTTGGCATGCGAATGAGGAAATCGGTGAACGGAAGCCGTCAGGCGCACGGATCGCTCGGAAGGTGACGGCATGAAGAGGATGAGCGGCACCGCAATTGCAGACCCCCGAGATTCACGCAGCCCGATAACGGAGCGCAAAACCGGAAAAGGGAAGAAGACGATCCCACGGAAGTTGCGTCGTCAGCTCGGCGTTTGCGCTTCATTCCCAGAACTCGTTCTATTCTTGGATATAGAGACGACAGGCCTCAGCCATTACTACGACGAAATTACCGTCATCGGATGGTCTTTTGAAGGAACCGCCAAGACGATCATCAAAGGACAAGATCCTACCCCGTTACATGAAGATGCGAGCCGCGCAAAGGCGCTGGTGACCTTTAACGGGATCCGCTTCGACGCAAAATTCATCAAGAAGGAATACCCAGAAGTCGTATTTCCGGAAACGCATGTCGATCTCATGTATCTTTGCAGGCGAGTTGGTCTGACAGGAGGCCAGAAAGCTATCGAAAAGGAGATCGGCGTCGATTTGCGGGACGAACTGCCGGAAATGGACGGGGCTGAAGCGGTTTTGTTGTGGCACAAATACGTTCGTGGAGATCGGAACGCATTACATAAACTGATTCACTACAATCGAATCGACATCGCGGCAATGGGGGCGATTTTCGACGAGGCCGTGTCCCGCATAGGCGGACAATCGGATATGTTCGTTGAAAATACATGCTTTGTCGATTGGTCGGCCCCTTCGGGCTGGAGAAATTTGCCAAAGGCGTCGCCGCCGCCCGCCGCGTTCACCGCGAAGCGTTCGCACTTCAAAGATCTGTTCGATGACGCATTCGCGGATCTGCGGGTCGTCGGCATCGATCTTACAGGCGCAGAGGAACGACCCAGCGGCTGGTGTCTGCTTCACGGACGCGAGGCCTGCGTGGCCTTGGTGTCCTCGGACGAAGACCTGATCGAAAAGACGAGTCGCGCCCTTCCGCACATCGTCTCGATCGATTCTCCCCTGTGTCTTCCCGCGGGACGCATTTCGGTGGAGGACGACGATCCGGGGCGGGCGGAATTTGGAATCATGCGCCAATCCGAACGCGTGCTCAAGCGACGCGGGGTGAACGTCTATCCCTGTCTCATTCAAAGCATGCAGAAGTTGACGGCGAGGGGCATGCGGCTCGCGCGGACGTTCCGCGAACGCGGCATACCGGTGATCGAAAGCTATCCCGGCGCTGCCCAGGACATCATGCGCATTCCGCGCAAAGGCGCCGGAGAGGAGTGGCTGAAAGCGGGGTTGCGGGAATTCGGAATAACCGGCGCTTTCGAAACACAGAAGGTAACCCATGACGAACTCGACGCGATCACGTCGGCTCTCGTCGGCACGTTTCATATGGCCGGCATGTCGGAGGCGCTTGGAACCGAAGAAGAACCGCCCCTCATCATTCCGCGGCTCGAAAGGGAACCAACGGCTGTAGTGGTCGGCGTCAGCGGACCTATCGCCGCCGGCAAAACCACCCTTGCACGCATACTGGAGCGCAAGGGATTCTCATATACGCGGTTCAGTCTGGTTCTGGACGACATGCTGAAGGCAGAAAATCGTCCGCTTACCCGATCCAATCGGCAGACGCTCGGCGAGGAAATCAATGCCTCCGGGCGTCAGCGTTGGTTGAACGAACAGACGATCAAGCTGGCAGGCGCCGCCGAGAAGATCGTTGTCGACGGCTTGCGGTTTCCGGACGACAACGCTTTTATGGTCGAGCGGTTCGGGGTTCGCTTTTTTCATGTGTACATTGACGCGCCGGAAAAGACGCGGCGCATGAGATTCGACCTGCGCGACGGCGATGTCGGCTTCGACAAGACATCGAACGCGGAAGTCGAAAGAAGGGTCGGCGAGCTGATGTCATCTGCGCATGATATTTTCGTCAATGATGGCGACATGTCGGATATCGAACGATATGCTGGGCGCATTCAGGACAAGGGAACGGAACCATGCCTGTTTCGATCGTGATCGGGGGTCAGTTCGGCTCGGAGGGCAAGGGAAAGGTAGCCTTGGAAATAGTGAGGCGCTCAAGAGCCCCGGCTGTCGCGGTGCGCGTCGGGGGGCCTAATTCCGGGCATACGGCTTACGATAGATCGGGAACGAAGCACGTTTTGCGCCAGCTTCCGGCCGCTTGCGTCGACGGGAATGTTGATGTGGTGCTGCCGGCGGGATCTTATATCGATGTCGATGTGCTGCTGACCGAGATCGAAAAGCTCGATTATCCGCGGGATCGCATTCATGTCAGCGCTTACGCCCATATCATCAGGGCGGAACATCGGGAATGGGAGAAGGCAGCAGGATTGACGGAAACGATCGGCTCCACCGGATCGGGCGTGGGCGCCGCGGTCATGGCTTCCGTCGCTCGCGAAGCGGCGAATTTCCCTTTGCGCTCGGCGTTTGCAGAAGATCACGCTCGATTGGAGAGTTATGTCAAAGATACATCGAGTTATCTTCGCGAGCGAATCGAGAGCGGGAACCGCGTCGTCATAGAAGGCACGCAGGGTTTCGGGCTTTCTTTGCTCGAAGGCGGTTACTGGCCTAAAGCAACTTCTCGATCTACTACAGCCGCCGGCGCTCTGTCGGAAGCCGGATTGAGCCCCATGGATGTCGATGATATCACAATGGTCATTCGCTCTTATCCGATCCGGGTTGCCGGGGATTCCGGTCCTCTTCCCGAGGAAACGACATGGGAAGAAATCGCCAGTAAAATCGAATGCCAAAGTGATTTGCGCGAATATACGACCGTTACCGGAAAATTGCGCAGGGTTGGCTATTTTAATTCCGAAATCGTAAAACGCGCTCTTGATGTCAACACGCCGAATCGACTGGTTTTGAATCATCTCGATTATGTTGGCGTGGAGCAAGACATTAAGAATCCGAACAGCGGTCTTAGAAAATTCATTGATCGAATTGAATTAGATATTGGTAAAAAAGTTGATTGGTGCGGATTTTCTGGATCTAGAATCATCGAATCGGAGATATGTCTGATATGAATACCAAGAATAGTAGGGATCAAAAAATACTGGACAGGAGTGACGGAGAACGACGGGCGAATGATTTTATAAATTCTGGTCAAGTAGATCCTTTTCCGGATGTCGAACCTGCACTTCTTTCTGCTGATGAAATAATGAAGTATGTAGACAAAACGGGAGCAATTTCACCATTCTATTGTGGTGGTAGGGAAAAATCGCGATTAAAGAAGGCATCTTACGAAGGGCGTATCGGCCGTCACGCCTACAAATATAATGACAAAGGTAAGTTAGAAAGAGTATTAGGAGATAAGGATCTCATAGTCAAAGCTAATTCTATAGTCTTTGTAGAATGTGATCTAGATTTTCGTCTTCCTAACTTCATTGCGATGAGGTTCAATCTTCAAATCCGGCATGTGCACCGAGGTATTTTATTGGGGACTGGACCATTAGTTGACCCGGGATTTTGGGGGAAATTATGCATTCCCCTCCACAATTTAACGGATGAAGACTACGCTATACCGAGAAACGAAGGCCTCATTTGGGTAGAATTGACAAAGACGTCTAGCTCCGGGAAACTCGGCCAAAAAGCTCTTTATAAAGAAGACAAGAAATTTTGGGACGATATTCGTGACTATATAAATAAGGCCGCCAGACAGTTTGACGAAAATAAGGCTGAAGTCCCAATTCGAAGCTCTATTCCATTAGTGGCAAGTAGTGCCGAAAAAAGCGCAAGAAAATCTGAGGAAAAGGCGGAGAAATTTGCGAAAACTGTCAAGAAGATTCAAGGATATAGTATAGTTGCTATAGCGGCATTTTTAGTCGCTGTTTTTGTTCTTTTTCGAGGATTTTATAGCAACGTAACTGGAATATACAATTCCCTAGTTCCAGAGATTAGGAAGAAAATAGAGTTAGTTACAGAAAAAACAATCACCAACACAGAAAAAATGGACGCAACCTCGAAGGTAATGTATGATAAAATTAACGAGCTTGTACGAGAAAATGAAAAGTTGCGCCAAGAGAATATTGAAATTAGGGAGAGAGTTTTGCATCTAGAACATCTTACTGATCAATAAAGTCATTATTTTGTACCGAGCCGTCAGTTTCAGATTCGAACACTGAACGGTTAGAGGAAGGAGGAAGGTGAATCGAAATCGAGTCGACGAGCTATTGTCCGTACAGTATCCGTATTGTAGAATGCCGACCGAGCCGATTGGAGGAACGTTCGTGGCCATCGCCGAAAACAAGTCGGAGCACATAGAGGTTCGGGCCACCCCGGGCACAAAGGCGTTGCTGCAGCAAGCTGCGGCATCGTCGCGCAAGAGCGTTGCGGAGTTTCTGCTCGAGGCAGGAATCAACGCTGCCGAGGACGCCCTGATCGACCGTCGGATGTTCCGCCTCGACGAACGGCGGTGGCGAACCTTCCGGGATATTCTCGACCGCCCGGTCGTCGGCAAGCCGCGCTTGGCCCGATTGCTCGCTGAGAAGAGCGTACTGGAGTGATATCGGAGCATGGGGATCGGTCGAGAAACTCGAGGCAACGCGAGATGATTGCGGGAAGGAACCGCTCAACCGTTTTCTGAAGCGGTTCGCGCTGGCGAGTCGGAAGGCCGAAAGCGCCCGGACTTATGTCGTCTGCCGGGAATCCGCAGTGCTTGGTTACTACAGCCTCGCGACGGGAGCGGTGGAGCATGCCTCTGCGCCTATCGGCAAAGGGTTGGCCAAGCATGCGGTTCCGGTGTTGCCCCTCGCTCGTCTCGCGATCGACCGAACCTGTCAAGGGCGCGGCTTGGGCAAGGCGCTCGTCGAGGATGCTCTGCTCAGAACCGCCACGGCCGCCGACATCGTCGGCGTCGCTCCTCGTCCATGCCAAGGACGAAGAGGCGCGGGCATGGTACGAAGCCTTGGAATTCGAGCCGAGTCCCACGGTTCCCCATCACCTGTTCTTGCTCATGAAGGACTTGCGGAAGACATTGAGCCAATGAACGGGAAACCACCCCTGCTTGGACCGACGCCGCTGGAATCGTTCGTAGCGACGAAGCCCTTGCGGAAACGGCACGTCGTCGGCGAAAGCCTGGCGTGCGATCCAGGATGCGCACGCTATCCGAGCGATCACAAGCTTGACCGAGCCGCGCTGACTGGTGACGGAAAGAAGCGCCAGCCCGGTCGCGTGGCCTGGATGCTCTTGCATAAGTCCAGTGTGACCGCCGATTTCCGCACCGCGCCGCGCGCACGATAGCTGCCCGCAGCAAGCTATATCGGAACGGCCAGCGCCTCGAAGGCCGAATCGCAGTTCACGAGGTGGACGCGCTTGAGAGCGATCCTGAAACCTTCCCCGTCCTCCCGCAGGCGGTGGAACTGGCGCCCGGCAAAGACGCGTTGCGCATCCAGCCTGTATTCGGCCACCCATACGGAAGAACTGACCAGATACCCGTCCGGTGTCGCCTCTTCGACCACGATATTGCCCAACATGTGATTGGTGCGGGACGGCGGAGTCTGGACGTGGATCAGAGGATGCCGGAGGCGTTCGATGCGCGTCTTCATCAATTCCCGGTCGTCGAAGAACAGCGAGGCGCTGCCATGCGGATCCGCCTGGTCGGGCGAGGCCGGCACCCAATACAGCCCGTCCTCGGTAAACAGCGCCATCCAGTCTTCGAACCGCCGGTCGTCCAGAAGCCGCGCCTCGTGAATCAGAAACAGCTCGAACGGCTCCCGATCGACGCCCGGAACGCTCCCCGAACCGTCGGAGAGAGCGAAAACGTCCATCAAGCGCCGCCCGACATGTAATATCGCCAGGCTGCGTACTGGGCGCGGACCGTCATTTCGTGCATCGCCGACTCAGTGGTCGCGTTGCATCGCGGATCCTGTTTTTCCTCACCGAGGCCGCGCGAGATGTCCACCCAGTCGGACTGCAGGCTGCGCAGCCCTTCCTGCGTTCGGCGAAAGGACTCGAGATCGTCGGTCTGCACGAAGGAGGCGGCGGAATGCGTGACGTTGAGCAGCCGGACGTTTCGGGTATTCATCTCGTCCGGCGCGCCCTTGAGGCGGATCGGATAGACGATCACCTCGGTGCGGTCGACCGCCACCGGCCTGACGACGCGCACGTGGATGTTGAGGCCCATCACCGAGCAGCTCGGATAGATCAGCGAGTTGTGGAACCGCGGCGTGAGGATCTCCTCCATCCGTTCTTGCCCGGCCTTGGCGGCGAGCGCCGCCTTGTAGGCGTCGTAGGCGGGGCTCGACCGGCCCTTGTCGTCGAGGTCGGTCTTGCTGGTCCAGCCGTGTCCGAAGCTGACGGCGTAGGAGCGCCGTCCCTTCCAGGAATCCGCGGTCTTGTCCTTCGTCCGGTCGATCACGGCGGCGCCCTTCGCGTCGCCCTCGCGCCGGGAGAACTGCTCGCCTTTGCTGTTGACGGTCGATGCGTGGCTGAAAGGCACGTGATAGGAGTCGAGAACGTTCTCGATCTGCAGCTTCCAGTTGCCGCGATAGCTGTAACGATGCCTTCCTGCGTCGAGCAGGATTTCGCCGTCGGGCGCCCGGTCGACGAGATCGTCGATATTGGCTTTCATCAATCCGAGAAACTCGTCGAACCCGGATCCTTTGGGCGCGAGGCTGGCGAAGATGAAGCCGCGATAATGGCCGACTCCCGGAGCCTGGGCGAGGCCGAACCGGTTGGGCTTGAAATCCCCCGCGCTTCCTTCCGGCATGGTCACGCCGACGAGCCTGCCGTCGGTGTCGTAGCTCCAGCCGTGATACAGGCAGGTGAATTGCCGCGCGTTGCCCCGGAGCTCGTTGCAGACCTTGGCGCCTCGATGGGCGCAGCGGTTCAGCAGCACCCGCGGCATGCCGTCCTTGTTGCGGACCAGGATAACCGGCTGCCGACCGATTTCCGCGGTTACGTAGTCGCCCGGTTCGGGGATCATGCTGTCGTGGCCGACGAAGATCCATGCGCGACCGAAGATGCGCTCCATCTCCATCTCGAAGATGTCGGGATCCGTGTAGACCCGGCGGTGAACCCGGCCGGGTTCGACCAGTTGTCCGTAATCTTCCTGCACCCATCCGCGCATGACGGTTCGCTCCTTGCTGCAGCGCCCGGAACCTGCCCCACGCTCCGCGTCGCCGTCAAGGCATGGAGCTTCACGGTTCGACGGCGATCGGCTCCGGACGGCCCGACGGTTTTCCGACGTCGCCGATGATCGAAGCGCGCGCGTAGCCGCGGTCCCGCAGCGCCGCGACGCAGTCCGCGGTCCGGTCCGGCGGCACGCCGGCCAGCAGTCCGCCCGCCGTCTGCGGGTCGAACAGGAGCGGGAATCGGGGGTGGGCGACCGCCGTCCCGCGGACCGCGTCCCGCAGCCGCGCATTCTGCGGTTGCAGCGACGAAAGCATTCCCGCCGCGACCGTTTCTTCGGCGCCGTCCATTACGGGGACGGAGCCGAGGCTGATCGTCGCCTCCAGGCCCGACGACCGCAGCATTTCCATCAGATGGCCGATCAGCCCGAACCCGGTGACGTCCGTGACCGCGGTGGCGCCGTGTTCGAACAGGCACTCGGCCGCTTCCCGGTTCGATTGCGCCATGTGAGAGAGCGCGGCGGCGATCCATCGTCCCTTGGCCCGGCACCTCATGTCCGCGGCGAAGAGCGTGCCCGTGCCGACCGGCTTGGTGATCAGTAGCGCGTCGCCCGGACGAAGGCCGCCCTTGCGCATGACTCTTTCCCTGTCGACCGTGCCGTTGATCGCGAAGCCGAGCGACAGCTCCGCGCCCTCGGCGGTGTGTCCGCCCACGAGGACGCAGCCGGCGTCGTTCAGGATCTCGACGGCGCCCGACATCATCTGGGTCAGCGTGTCCTCGACCTTGGATGCGGCGCCGTAAGGCAGATTGGCGATCGCCAGCGCGGTCTGCGGCGTCGCGCCCATGGCGTAGATGTCGCCCAGACTGTGGTTCGCGGCGATTTTCCCGAACGCGTAGGGATCGTCGACCATGGCGCGAAAGGAATCCACGGTGTGGACCATGACCTTGCCGGCCGGCGGCGCCACGACCGCCGCGTCGTCCGGCTCGCGCAGGCCGACCACGACCTCCTCGCGCTGCACGGTCGAAAGGTTGCCGAGAGCGCGTTCGAGAATGGTCGCGCCGATCTTTCCGCCGCAACCGCCGCAACGCATGGCGTCGTCGGAGACCGCGTCGAGAGCGTCGGGTCCGTCGATTTCCGGCGGGAAGCCGGCCTCTTCCTCGAAAGGCGGATCGTTGTATTTGACCATGAAACGCCGGTCGATCCAGTCTTTCCACTTCCATACGGCCGCCCCTCCGAACGACAACGGTCCGTAGGACGCGATCGCGCGTTTTTCGCCGACGGAAATCAGGCTCAGGAAATTCGACTGCGGCCGGTACCGCCGCAGGCGCCTGCCGAGCAGCCGGTGCCGCAGGTTGTGGGCGAGCGGTTTCCCCTGGCGCACCGCGAACACTCCGGACTTGGGGCGCGGGTGATCGTCCATGGACGCTATGTCGCCCGCTGCGAATACGTCCGGATGAGAAACCGACTGCAGCGTATCCTTGACCCTGACGAAGCCTCGCCCGTCGACCGCAAGCCCCGACTTCGCCGGCCATTCCGGCGCGCTGGCGCCGGTCGCCCAAATGATCTCGTCGGCTTCGAACGCCGCGCCGGTCGCGTCGCGCAACTTGCCGGGCGAAACTTCGACGACCGGATGGCCAAGATGGGCCGCGACGCCGCATCGGCGCAGGAAGTTGCGAAAGGTCCGGCGCATCGATGCGCTGTGGGTGGGCAGGAGCTCGTCGGAATCGCCGAACAGCCGGAACGCGATGTCGTCGGCCGAGCGTCCCGCGGCCGCGCGCGTTTCGGCCAGGCGGTGCCGGACAGCGAGGAGGATTTCGACGCCGCCCGCCCCCGCGCCCACTACGGCGATGCGAAGCGGCCCGCTCGCCGCCCGCTCGCGGAGCGCCTGCCAACCGTCGAGGAAGGTATCGATGGGCTTGATCGGTATCGCCGCTCCCGCGGCGCCCGGAACCGCGCCCGGCGAAGATCCCGTGTTGATGGAAAGGATATCGAACGGCACCGGCGGCCGGCCGTCGCAGATCACCCGCTTCCGTCCAAGATCGATCCCCGTCGCCGCGGCGCGAAAGAAACGGGCGCCGGCGAAGCGCGACAACGCGCCGAGATCGATATGCGCTTCGTCGTAGTCGTAATGACCGGCGACGTAGCCCGGCAGCATCCCTGAATAAGGCGTATGCGCGTCGCGGCAGATGAGCGTCAGACGCACGCCGGGCAGGGAAGACATGCCGAAACTCCGAAGCACGGCGACATGGCTGTGGCCGCCGCCGATCAGGACGAGATCCTTGACGACGGGACCGGCAACGCCCTTCACGGCTTCGCGGTTTCGGCGCGCCGGAAGGCCGCGCGGTCCGCCGGCCGTCTGCGGTCAGGTTCGCTCCGGCGCCTGAATGGCGACCCGTCCGGGCGGCGGCGCGGCATATCTAGAGGCCGACGATGTCGCGAAACGCAGCGTTGGCGTCGTTCAGCGGCGCGGGATCGCCGACGCCGGCAGGCTCCCCGCCGCGCTCGGCTGCGGCGAGTTCTTCGAACCGCACGCCGACGCGAGCGCCCGTTTCGCTCCGTTTCGCCTTGCGGGCGATCAATTCGTCGATGGCTTCGCGAAGTTCGCGGCCGAGTCCGGCCATCAAGGTCGGCAGATCCATCGGCGGCATGGCCGCGCGGTTGCGCAGCCACCGCAACGCCAATGCCGGACGGAGCGGGTAGAAGTATTTCTTCGGACGAATGGTTTCGCGTCCGGCCAATTCCTTCCGGTAGGACGAGCGTCGGCAGGTAATGGTAGCGCGCCGAACGGCGGAACCGGGTGCGGGCGGCGAGCAGCCTTCGCGCGCAGGTCTCGTCCTCCCGATAAGGCGACGCCAGCCATTCCGAGAGGTGGCCCTGAGAAGCAATCGCAGAGCCATGCCGTTGATGTCGAGCGGATCCTCGACCGGATGTACGTCGCGACGCTTGTCGAGCGCAAGATGCCAGTCGCGCGGCCGCACATAAAGAAAGCGCACGTCGTAGTCGCTGTCGGGCGACGGGAATCCCCAAGCGCGGCTGCCCGACTCCACTGCGCGCGGAAGCCGCACGGACTCGTCGCGCTCGATTTCGGCAAGCCTGTCGTCGATGCGGCGGCGGATGCGCGAGCAAATCATGTCCGGTCGTTTCGTCCGCGTGCGGCGGCGATTCCGGCAATCGCGTCCGCGCCAGGATTTTCCATGAGGGCGGAATATACAACGCGCCGCCTTCCTCCGCACGAATGCGCTCGTCGCCGACGGAGCCGCCCGGCGGTTGCCGCGTCATGCCTGCCTCCGGCGACGCAGCGGCGGTCTCCCCCGCGGGCGCGGCCCGGCGTCTTCGCGGCAACAACGCCGGGCGGAGGTCAGGCCAGCCGGAACGCCGCGATCGGCCGGTTGCGCCCGGGAACCTGATGTTCGCCCGCCGGCTCGAGGGAGAAAGCCTCGCCCAGCCTGTCGGCGGTCGCCTGGCTGACGAGAATGCCGACGTCGCCGTCCGACGTACCCTTTGCGAGTTGTTCGAGCCGCTGGGCGACGTTCACCGTATCGCCCACGATCGTGTAGTTCATCCGGCCGGGTGCACCGATGTTGCCGACCACCGCGCGGCCGGTATGTAAACCGATGCGCATGCGCACCCGCGTCTCGCCGCCTGTCCACCGCCGTTCGTTGTCGGTTTCGATAGCGTTCCGGATCGCCAGCGCGGCGCGGCACGCCCGCTCGGCGTGGTCGGGCTGGTCTTCGGGCGCTCCCCAGAACGCCATGACGGCGTCGCCGATGAACTTGTCGACCGTCCCGCCCGCAGCCTCGACGGCGCCGGCGATCACCGCGAAATGATCGTTGAGAAATCCGGCGAGCGTTTCGGCGTCCGTCCCTTCCGCGATGCTCGTGAAACCGGCGATATCGGTGAACATCACCGTGACCTCGCGTTCCGCCGATGCCAGTTGCCGGTCGCCGTCGCGTTCCATCAAGCGCCGAACCAGGGCTTTCGGAACGTAGACTTCGAACCAGCGCAGCCCGCTCAGCATGGCGTTGAACGCGCTCGCCTGATCGTTGAGTTCGCGGAACCGGCTCGGCGGCAACTCGGACAGGTCGGCAAGTTCGAGCCGGCCGACCCTGTTCGCCGCTCTCGCGAGCCGGACGATCGGCCGGGCGATGCTGCGCGACAGAACCAGGGCGGCGGCGAGAGCGACGATCAAGGCGCTGCCGCCGGCCATCGCAGTCCATCTGATCCTGTCGAAATACTCGTCCAGGTCCTCGGTCCGGAAGTACGCGCCGACCTGCCATGGCCGGTCGCCGAAACCGGTCACGTTCCGATAAAGAAACATGTACCGATCGTTGAACGCGTCGATCGAGAAGCTCTCGATTCCTTCGGGCAGGTCGCCCTGTACGAGCGCGCGGGGCGCGCGCCAGATTTCCGCCAGCACGGGATCGCTGAAGTTCGCGACGTCCGGCAGCGGCTTCGTTTCCGAAAGGCCCGGGAACCGGTCCGCCAGCAGCGCGTGCGCCAGCACGTGCCTCCGGTCGTAGAGGATGAAGGCGTTGTCGCCGAGTTCGCCGTCGAGATCCGCCAGATATTCCGACAGTTCTCCGATCGATATCGTTGCGACGAGAAGGCCGACCAGCCGTTCGCCGCGGTGGATGGGACGGCGCAGGTTGAGAAGCGTCGTCCGCTGCGCTTCGCGCCAGACCGGCGGCCCCCAGACGGCCGGTCCCGGCCGCTGGACGGCGGCGATCGCTCGCCGCGTAACCCTGTTCCCGTCCGCCTTATATGTCCGGAACGCGCTTTCGACGCGCTGAACGCGGAACAGGCGGTGAGCGGGGTCGATGAAGACCAGCGTCGTTATCTGCGGCGCGGTCGCGAGCGCCCCCGTGAGAATGGCGGAGAACCGCGCTTCATCCGCGGGGTCGAGCGCGCCGGACTCCAGAAGATCGCCGATGAAGGCGACCTGATCGGTCGCGGGCCGGAGGTGCTGTTCGATCCGCGCCACCGAGGTCGAAACGGCGAGCCGGGCCTGCTCCCTCAGAAGGACGACGGTCGACTGCCGGGCGTTCCACAGACCGAACGCCGTAACGGCGGCCACGGTCAAGGCCAGCAGCAGTCCGACGCTGGCGGTCATCGCGAGAGTCAGCGAAATCCCGGCGCGGCGACCGGGCTTCTTGGCGGGTGCGGGCTGGTTGCCGTTCATCGGTCTGTTGCGCGCGGCATCGGATCCGGAAAGATGGAAGGCGGTCTGACAGGCCGGACTATGCGCGATGAGGACTGCGTTCCGCAAGAATTTCGTCGCCCGGGGCAGGGCCGGTTCGGCCGCGAAGCGGCCGTCAGGCGCCGTCGGCTCGCGTCGCGGAGCGGCCCGCAAGGCCCGAAACGGCCGACTCGTGTCCTTTCGTACGAGACTTCGGGACGGATCCCGGGCGATTCGCTGTGCACGGACCAGCGGCGTTTCAGACCGGACAGTCGATCCCGACGCGGCGCAGAAGCCGACGCTCGCGCGCCGGAAAATCGGTGCGCGCATGCTGCGTGCAGCGATTGTCCCACAAAACGAGATCGCCCTCGCGCCAGACATGCCGGTATACGCCTTCCGGCCGTTCGGCGTGGGCGAAGCAGACATCGAGCAGCGCGGCGCTTTCCTGGGGAGGCAGGCCGACCAACTCTTCCGTCATCAGGCGGTTGACGTACAGCGCACGGCGACCGGTTTCGGGATGCGCGCGGACGGCGGGGTGCGTCGCGTGGGGCATGGTCTTCCGGTCGAAAGCGCCGGTTCGGACCTGCGTGGAGTAATCGTAGCAATGGAGGGCGCGAAGCGGCTCGATCCGGGTCCGGACGTCGTCCGGCAGGGACTCGTAGGCGAGGTACATATTGGCGAACAGCGTGTCGCCGCCGGTGGACGGGATCTCACATCCGTAGAGCGTAGCTCCCTTCAGCGGCCGTTCGAGGAACGTCGAATCCGCGTGGAACATCAGTTCGCCGTCCGGCAACGCGCCGATCGGTTCGCCGTTCTCGCGCACGTTGCCGATGAGCATTGCGCGGGGGTCGCCGTCGTCGCGCCGCGGCGCCGATCTGGAGCCGACCGGCTTTCCGAAGCGCGACGCGAAACGGACCTGATCCCCTTCTTCCATCGTCTGGCCTCTGAAGACCAGGACAAGGTTGTCCAGCCACGCCGCGCGCAACGCGGCGACCGTCGCGGAGTCGAGAGGAGCCGCGAGATCCAGGCCGAAGACCTCGGCGCCGAGCGCGGTCGAAAGCGGTTTGACGTCCAGCATTGCGCGAGCGTAGCGCAAATTTCGGGATCCGTCAGTCGTCCGCCATGGCGGCCGCCCGGATCGCGTCGGGCGTGAACGGCATGCGCCGCAGGCGCAGGCCGGCGGCGTCGCGGACCGCGTTTCCGATCGCGGCGCCGGCCGGACCGGAAGAGGCTTCGCCCGCGCCGAGAAACGGCGCGCCCGGCCGATCCAGAAGGACGGTTTCGATCTCGGGCACGTTGTCGAAACGGAGAATGGGATAGGTTTCCCAATCCCGGCTGGTCACCCCGCCGCTGTCGAAGGTCACCTCCTCGTACAGCGTCCAGCTCGCTGCCTGCAGGGCGCCGCCTTCCATCTGCGCGACGAGCCCCGCGCGATCCACGACCTCGCCGGCGTCCGCAGCGATCGCCATTCTGTGCAGCGCGATCTCGGCCGCGTCGGTGACTTCGACCTCGACTCCCACGGCCGCATACGCCTGCGCGTTCTTGTAACGCGCGAAACCGAGGCCGCGCCCTCTGTCCGGCGGCATCGGCCGGGAGGCGAGGAGATCGGCGGCCGCCTTCAACGTCTCGCGCGCTCGCGGATCCCGCAGGTGACGGAGCCGAAACTGCACGGGATCGGCGTTCGCCGCTTCCGCGAGTTCGTCCATGAAGCATTCGATCGCGAATACGTTGGCGAAGGCGCCGAGCGTCCGCAGCGCCGAGGTGCGCAGCGGCAGGCCGCGCACGAGGTTCTTGATCAGGCGCCGATCCGCGAATTCGTATATCGGATCGAGATTGCGGTGGATGCCCATGTGGCGGTCCATCGCCGGCCGGGGAACGAAGCGCGGCGCGGGTTGCGCCCGGTGCCGGCTCGCCAGCAGGCGCGCAGGTCCCGCTCCTCCGGGGCCCGCGCGCGGGCGCATGTTGAAGGTGTCGCCGTAGCTTTCGTGGGACCAGGCGATCACGGTTCCGCGGTCGTCGAGGCTCGCCCGCAGCTTCATCGCCATGCAGGTGCCGTAAGGCTCCCAGGCGTGTTCCTGTTCCCGGGTCCACTTGAGGAGGACGGGGACGCCGGGCAAGGCGCAGGCGATCAACGCGGCGTCGAGGGCGGCGTCGTCCGCGCCGTTGTGGCCGTAGCATCCTGCCCCCGGCATGTGGATCACCTGCACGTTTTCGGGCCTCAGTTCCAGCGCCTCGGAGATGCTGTCGCGCAGGAAGTAGACGCTCTGGCTGTGCGACCGGATTTCCAGCCGGCCGTCCCGGAACAGCGCCATGGCCGCCGACGGGCCGATGGAACCGTGCATCAGGTAGGGCTTTTCGTAGCGCGCCTCCAGCGTCGCGGCCGCCTCCGCCGGCGGATCTCCGAGATCCGGCGGCGGCGCGTCGACCGGGGAGCCGTCGATCACCGGCAGGCTCGCGCGTTCGTTCTCTGTCAGCCGCTCGTAGACGTCCTGCGGCTCGATCCCGCGTTCGGGCTTCCAGACCGATGCGCCTGCGATCCGCTCGGCGGCGCGTATGGCCCTGTATTCGTCCGCGTCCGCCACGGCGAGAAAACTGCCGTCGCGAACCAGACGGGTTTCGCCGAGACCCGCGACCGCTTCGTCGTCGAGTTCGACCAGCGCCGCGTCGTAATGCGGCGGCCGCACGACGCGGGCGTGCAGCATGCCCGGCAGAGCGAGGTCGTGAACGAAGCGATATCGACCCGAGACGATGTCGTCCATGAAGCGCGGCGTCGCCGCGCTTCCGACGATTCGCCGCAGCGTCGCCGTCGGAGCGTCGGGGTCGACCGCGATGCCGAACGGCTTTCCCCCCTGCAGTTCGGCGTAGGTGACGCTGCGGTTGGTCCGGCGCGAATGGACGAGTCCGTCCTCGACCTCCAGGCTCTTGGCGTCGACGCCCAGCGTTTCGGCTGCCTGCGCCAGCATGCGGCGCCGCGCCGTGGCCGCCGCGGCGCGGATCGCGTTGCCCGACTGTTCCATCGAGGCGCTGCCCGCCGTGACGCCCTCGTCGGGATCGACGCCGGTCGCGGTTCGCGACACGTCGATCCGGTCGGGATGAACGTCGAGCTCTTCGGCCGCGATCATCGCCAGCGCGGTCGAGATGCGCTGGCCGATGTCGACCTTTCCGGTGCGGACGAGGACGCGCCCGTCCGTTCCGATCTCCAGCCATTCGTCCAGACGGGGATGGCGGGCGAGGCTGCTAGACGGCACCGGGGGCCTCGCGGCAAGCGCGTTCGACGGCCGCGAGGACGCGCGCCTGCGAGCCGCAGCGGCAGAGGTGGCCGTGCAGCGCCTCGCGCACCGCGGCGTCGCCGGGCGCGGGATCCTCCCGGAGCAGCGCGGTCGCGGCAACCACCATGCCGGTCGTGCAGTAACCGCACTGCGCGGCGCCTTCGGCGACGAACGCCCTCTGGACGCGAGCGCCCGTCGGGTCGCGTTCGAGCGCTTCCGCCGTCTCGATTTCCCGTCCGGCGAATTCCGCCGCAGGTCTGGCGCAGCTCAGCGTGCTCTTTCCGTCCACCAGCACGGCGCACGCGCCGCACTGTTCGAGGCCGCAACCGAATCTCGCGCCGGTAAGGCCGAGCCCGTTGCGCAGGACGAAGATCAGCGGCGTCGACGGGTCGCAAGCGACCGTCCGGGTCTCGCCGTTGATCCGCAGCGTCAGTTCTTCTATCGGACCGTCTCCAGATTCGGAAGGATCGCCAGCGCGTTGTCCCGCTCGATTCCCTGCAGCACGCCGGGCGCGAGATCCATCTCCGCGAGCGCCTTCACGGATCCGGTCATCGTCGCCTCCGGCGCGAAGGGATAGTCGCTGCCGAACAGCACGCGTCGGGGATCGACCAGCTCCAGCAGGCTGGCGAACGCGAAGCGGTTGGTCGAAAGCGCGGTGTCGTAATAAAGCCTTTCGAGCTCCGGAACCACGCCGTCGGGAACGCTTTCCCGGAAACCCGGCCTTCCCGCGAGGCGGCCGATTCGTTCCGCGAGGAACGGGATCGTTCCGCCCGCATGGGAAAAGATGAAGCGGATGTCGCGGCAGCGCGCGAAGGTGCCGCCGAACAGCAGGCTGACCACCGCGCGGGTCGTGTCGAAGGGAAAATCGAGGGTCGCGGCCGGGATTTCCGGCAGGCACTGGCTGCAGGGGGCGTTGGTCGGGTGGAAGTACGCCACGGCCCGGCGCCGGTTCAGTTCGTCGAATACCGGCGCGAAGGCCGGATCTCCGGGGTATCGGTCGCCGTAGCTCGTCAGCAAGCCAATTCCGTCGGCGCCGAGCTCGTCCATGGCGAAGGCGATTTCCGCGAGGCTGGCGTCGACGTCCGGCAGCGGCAGGCTGGCGAAGACGCCGAAACGGCCGGGATGATCGCTGCGGATGCGCGCCGCGTATTCGTTGCACGTCCGGCAGAGGTCGACCGTCTCCCGCGTGTCTCCGAACCACAGGCCGGGCGCGGAAATCGAAGTGACCGCCGTGCCGATGCCGTTGCGGTCCATCGCCTCGACCGACATCTGCGGCGTCCATTCGGGCGTCTTGCCGGCCAGGATGAGCGGGCCGATGCGCGCGTCGCCGACGATGTCGACGTAGTCCGGGGGCAGGATGTGATGATGGACGTCGATGCGGTGCGTCATGCGGCGCCTCCCGGCTCGTAGCCGTCTATGAACTCGGAGAGGTCTATGCCGTCGGCCCCGGGCACGGAGATCTCGGCCGGATAGTCGTCCTTGCGCGTGGCGTCGATGCCGACCTTGGTGACCAGATGCGAGCCGCCCTCCGGGTCGAACGAGGCCGGATCGAGCGGCGATCCCTTGGCGTAAGGGACCATGAAGATGTCGCGGTCGCCGCGCACCCGCGTCCCTATGGCGTGCATGACCTCGGTGTCGCTCGAGACGTCGACGTCCTTGTCGACGACGACCACGAACTTGAGGAACGGATCCGCGACGAAGGCGGCCATGGCCGCCTGCTTCGCTTCGCCCTCGATCTTGCGGTCGATCGCGACGTAGCAGACGAAGCGGTAGGATCCCGCGCGCGAAACCCGAACCCGGGTCACCGTGCCGCAGGCGATCCTCACCGTCTTCTCGATGGACGAGGCGCGGACGATGCCCGTGAGCAGCAGGTGTTCCGCATGGCCGACGAAAGCGTCCTGGTAGAGCGGGTCCCGGCGGTGGGTGATCGCCCGGACTTCAAGCACCGGATTCATGCGCCGGGGGCCGTAGGTTCCGGGATATTCGCCGAACGGCGCCTCGGCCCTGCGCTCCCCGGGCCGGATCATGCACTCGAAAACGATCTCGGCGTCGGCCGGAACGTCCAGCGGTATGGTCTTGCAAGGGACGAGCCGGACCGGGCGCTGGAGGACGCCGCCGGCGACGTGCAGCTCGTTCGCGTCCATCGGCGCGAAGCTCAGGGCCCCCAGGAAGAACGCCGGGTGATGGCCGACGACGACGGCGATGGGGCAGGGTTCGCCCCGCGCCTCGTATTTCTTCCAGATGACGTTGCCGTGAGCGGTTTCCGAGAGCTGGATGCCGAGTTCGTTGCGCCCGTGCACCATGTGCCGGTAGATCCCGACGTTGTCGATCCCGGTTTCCGGGTCGCGCATCAGGCCGAGCCCCGCCGTGACGTATTTGCCGGCGTCGAGTTCGTGATAGGTGCAGATCGGAAAGCGGCCGAGATCGACGTCCTCGCCGGCGCGAACGACCTCCTGCACGGGCGCGTCGTCGACGAACACGGGCGCGACCGGGTTTTCCTCCCGCGCCGCGTATTCCGCGAGAAAGGCCCTTTCGTCGCCGTCCTCCATGCCGAGCGCGAGGCGCAGGCGGGCGAAGCTGGCGTGCATGTTGGACACCAGCGGGATGCCGGATCCCTTCACGTTTTCGAAGACGACCAGCTTGAAATGCCCGTCCTTTTCCAGGCGGTGCAGGATGCCGGACACGCCGAAATCCGGGTCGACCTCCCTGGAGATGCGGAGAACCTGGCCAGGGTGCTCGGTTTCGAGGAACTCGATGAAGCCGCGCAGATCCGGCGTATAGGGCTGGTTGGTGGTCAACGGAAGTCGCAATCTCGTCCGAGTCAGGATGAAGGTCTTATATCCGATCCGTTCGCGAAGGTGGATTCCGGCTCGGGCCGTCGCAGGAAGGTTCGTCCGAGCCGGCTGCCGGTTCGGGCGATTCATCCCCCGGGGCGCCCTGCGCGTCCTGGATCCTCGCGCCTCTTCCGTCCCGCGGAGGTCCAGGATCTCCTGTCCATCGGCGCATGGCGTTCCCGGACTTCGAGGCGAACCCCGGGGCGTGCGGTACCCTCAAGTACCGTTGCCCGGCGGCGGCCTTCGGCTGCGCAGGTCGCAAGGAATGCTGCCGAGCCCAGGCTGGCAAGTACAGCCGCATCGTCCGCGCTGGAAAAGCATGACAGGCTTCACGCCGATCCCCTGGGGCGGCCACTCCTGGAAGCGCGGACCGCCGCTCCGCCATGGAGCAAATCTACAGCCGGGTCGACAACGTTACCGCATGGAGAAGCACTATGTCCGCGGCCTGCGGGCGCCTGCGGCTCGGCCTTGTGACGGCGGGGCGCTCGGACACCTGCGGATTGAATGTCCGTGCGGCCCTGCCGGCGGGCGGGCGGAGCGGTCCGCGGGGTGCCGGCCGGGCGGCGGCCGACAAAAAATGGCGCTGCGCAAACAGCTCGCTAATGAGTTCACAATCATATTTTTCCGCGGTGCGCTAGCGGTGGAGATTTGCTATCCATCCGCTGGACGATGGGAGAACGGCGGATGAATAAAGTCACTAATGCCGAAGAACGGGAGTTTTTCGAATATGCGGAGGATAAGGGAATCCAACCAATACCAGAAAGCGACCGCGTACCGGTTGGGCCTTCCAAAAGCCACGATGAACTTACCGTCCAGCCCGGCGATCCATCGATCCCATGCTGTAACTCACCGCAAGGGAGCATGGACCTCCACGGGAAAACCGTGGACGAAGCGGAACCGGCGGTAAACGACTTTCTTGCGAAATCGCAATCTTCAGATTCCCGCCGCTGCGTATTGATCATCACAGGCAAAGGGTCGCCCCAAAAGGGCACCGGTATTCTGCGCCGGAAGGTGCCGGTATGGTTGAACCAGAATCACCGCGTGTACCAACACCGAGCGGCACCGTGGAACTATGGAAATGAAGGTGCGTTTTGCGCGATGTTGCGTAGTCGGAACGAAATGACGAAGAACGGCTGACAGGGTTACGACCTCCGATTCTTTTGTCGACGATCCTGCAAGATTGCGGCAAGCGTTCGCTCGTTAAGTGACTGTCTATTTTTCCGCTTCCAGTCCCGCCGCAGGAATTTCAGCATCCTTGACCGGGAGAGCGCGTTCGCGCCGGGCGCTGCCGTGGCCCTGGGTCGCGCCGACCTTGATGGCTGCCCGGTAGCAGGTTCCTGCGAAGCGCAGCGTTTCGCGGAAGGTGACCCGGTGGGACGAAGCGGCCGGCAAGCTGGCGCAGCGGTGGAGGCCGGAGCCGGGACGCCTGCGCGGCGGGTTCACGGTTAACGGATCTACAGGCACACACGGGACGACAGGAAGTCGGCGGCGCTCCTGGCGAAGCGGCGGGAAGCGCCGCGACCGCGTCGGGTGGACATGCGTCCGAAGGCCGAGAAGTCCCGGATCGGGAACTGGGACGGCGACACGGGCGCGCCGTGCTGTCGCTGGCGAACCCCGCCTCCAAGTTTACGTTGCTGGCCGTGCCTGAAGGCCGGCCGAGGAAACGGGCGCATGCCGGCGTCCGGTCAAGGAGTTCGCGGCCCGCGGAAGCTCTGAAGGCGTCGTTTTTCTTCGCTCGACCGCGCCGACAACGCGGGCTAAACGAGCACGCGAACGGGCCGGGCCGCCAGTGCTTTCCGAAGACGCCCGACTTCCGCAAGGCGGACCTTGAGGATCTGCACGGCCTTGCCGTTGCGGCGCTCGCAAGGCTTCGCCCGGAAAGTTACGGAATCGCAAGCCGCTCTTGCTGTGGCCGCCTCGATGTCGCCTTGCCGATGAACCGCCGGACGAAAGCAATCCGGCGAAGGGCAGTCCGCAAAAGTTCGAGAATTGACCGATATGGCGTCGCCGGTCAGTATCTGACGCCATTGAGGATATGGGGGTAGCTCGGATGCCGAACGTACGCCTGACCGAATCGATGGAATCTTATGTTCAAGGCCGGATCGAATCCGGCGCCTACGCCAATTTGAGCGAAGTGGTGCGTGCGGGGATCCGGTTGCTGATGGAGCGGGACGGGGCGCGTCAGTTCTGCAGGCTGAAAGCGGATCTGGAAGAGGCGGTGCGCGAGGCGGAGGCCGGGCGCTTCGCCAAATTCGATCCCGGCGACTATGAGCCGGACGCGGGCCTGCGGTAATCCGGTCTCCGCCGTGACGCTCGGACTCTCCCGTCTGGCGCGTCGGGACCTGGACGAAATCCGGCGCTATACTGTCGAGACTTGGGGCGGTGATCAGTGGTTGACTGGGGTTTGGTGCGAGCTTTCGAGGGAATCGCGGCCGATCGGCGGACGTGATCGAAGCTTATTCGCGGCGGGTCTGCGCTCGGTGAACTACAAACGGCACGTCATATTCTTTGCGCGGATAACCGCCGCCGCTAGCGAGCCGGTGATCCTGCGACTCGTCCATCAACGCCGCAACCTGCCGGCACTGGTCTACTTCGAGGATATCGGCGGCTGTGAATTACCTACGAGTTGATGGCCCGTGGAACTTGAGAGGCGCCCTGAATTACGAGACCGCGAATGCCGGTGAGGTGCTCATGGACGAAGAGTTCAACCGTCATTCGTACGCAGGCATATGAATGGCCAACTCGGAATTTTCAACTTAATCTGAACCTGTCTGTGGAGGATTCGTGAGTTTCACGCACTATAATCTTGGTCATATTATCGGCGGTAGCGTTGTCGATCGCGTGGTTTTCCGTAGCGATGGTTGATTCGACGATGTCAGCGCGTTCCCGTACGAGGCGTTGAGAGAGGGAATCATGCAGATCGAGACTTCCGTCGTCGTCTCTATAATAGCTCTCGCGTTCTATTTTCTGTATCCGTTTATCGATTCTTCCCGTCCCAAGCTCGATGCGCTGGAGCGCGCCCATTTTCCTTTCCTGATAATTTCCCTTAGCTGGGCCGGGTCCGACGGATTGGGTGATTGGATCTCCATTTATACCGTCGCGGTCTTGACGGCTTTTATGGGATGTTATCTTTCAAAAGAAGCGAATGCAGAACCGAATTCAAGGCAACGATTTATCCTTCGTCGCGCTTTGTCGCCGGAGCCTCCTCTCGTAAGGGCGATATCGAGGTTGCGCCGTCACGTCATGAAGAGGTCAGTTCGCGGACGATGACAGCTCGATGTTTCAAGTCCGGCGCGCCCGGAATGCATGAGAATTCGACCCTCCGGAAGATCCCGGGCGTCGAACGCTCGGTTTGGAAGTTGGCGCGGAAACGACGCGGGCGCGACGCTCATGGAGTGCAGGCGGGCGCGTTCCGCGTTTCTTTCCTCGTACGGTCGCCCGGTTACGGCTTGGGGAGGCCGCGAACGGCAGCGCGGCGATCGGGCCGCATGGGCGCGGCTCCCGAAGACCGGCCGGAACGGACGACGGGTATCGCGCAACCCGGCCCGTCGGTCGGAGTGGCAGCGTCTGCAAGCGGACGGCGGCGATGGGCTTCGAAGATCCTGGCGAAATGATCCGCGCCGCGGTCGCCTTGCACAGGGAAGGCCGCCTCGACGAGGCGGAAACCGCCTACCGGTCGATCCTCCGCTCCAGGCCGGACGACCCGCGCATATGGCACAACCTTGGCGTTCTTCGCGCCGAGGCGGGCGATCCTTCGGACGCGATCGCCTGCTTCGACCGCGTGCTCGCCCGCGAACCCGGCTATGCGACGGCCCACTTCAATCGCGCGAACGCGCTTTTCGCGCTTCGGCGGACGGACGAGGCGCGCGACGCCTATATGCGGGTCGTGGCCCTTGAACCCGATTCGTACGAAGCGCACCGCAGGCTCGGATTCCTCTGGCAGGCCGCCGGGCGCCGCGGCCGCGCGCTCGATCATTTCGCGCGCACCCTTGAACTGCGCCGGGGAGAAGACCGGGCCGGCATTGCGGCTCGATCCTTGAGGCGCGCGACGCGCGGCAAGCTCGCGCACGACGCGGCGCAGTTGCGCTATATCGCCGAGAATTCGCGCCGGCCGTTCGAACGTTTGGCCCGCGCCTACGACGCGGTCGCGGAAACGTTGGGCGACGGGGTGGTCGAGCTCGACGCCGGGCAACTTGAAGCGCTGTCGGGAACCTACAATACGCCTCACCATATGGTCGACGCGCCCGAAACGTCCGGACCGGCCGTCGATCCCGGCATCGACAAGGGGAGCGTTACGGCGGCCTTCGCGCGGCGCGGCGCGGCGTGGTTCGACGGCCTGCTGACGCCATCGGCGTTGGCGCGCCTGCGGAAGCATCTGCTGGAAAGCGCGATCTGGTTCGATTTTGCGCATATAGACGGATTCTTGGCCGCCTATCTGGAAGACGGCCTCGCCAGCCCCCTTCTCCTTCAGATCGCGGACGAGATTCGCGAGGCGTTTCCGGGCATCGTCGGAGACCATCCGCTTTCGCAGGCCTGGGCCTTCAAGGGACTCGCGCCGGATCTCCCGATCGAGCTTCATGCCGACGACGCGGAGGTGAGTCTGAATTTCTGGTTGACGCCGGACGCGGCCAACCGCAACCCCGGACGCGGCGGCATGGTGATCCACGGGCAAGAAAGCGGATGCGAGACGGAGAACGGGATCGTCGTTCCGTACCGTCAGAACCGGGCGGCGTTGTTCAGATCCCGCCTGCGTCACGGTTCGGACGCGCCGGAGTTCGCGGTCGGATACGAGAACCTTCGGATCAACGTCACCATGCTATTCGGCGGAATGTAGAGTTTGCAGCGGAACGCCTGTAGTATTCACATGAACTTCAGTATACGGCTGCGGGCGATGACGATCCCCGATCCCAACCTCAACTATACGGACGCCGCGCTCCGCATCGGAGCTGCCGACCCTCATCCCGCTCGGCCGGTGGCCGAATTCGTGTCGGTGGTCGTCTCCAACGATCAGGTCAACGAAGAGTACAGGCATATCGTCGTCGACGTGCACGAGCGGGCGATGAACGCGCGGGCGGGCCAGTTCTTCCACCTTCTGTGCCCGACGCCCGACGGCGCCGAGGTATGGATGCGCCGTCCCATGAGCGTCTATCGCGTCGACCGCGACGATCGCAGGCTCGAATTCCTTTACAAATGCGAGGGACGCGGCACGCGCGGCATGGGCTTGCTGGAACCCGGCGACGAATTCAACATCACCGGGCCGCTGGGGGTCGGCTTCCGGCTCGAACCCGGCTGGCGGAACCTCGTGGTTCTCGGGCGCGGCGTCGGCCTTGCGACATTGGCTCCTCTGTCGCAACTGGCGGCGGAGCACGACCTCGGCGTGACCGCAATCCTCAGCGCGCGCAATTCCGAGGTCGTCATGTCCAAGGAACTGTTCGCAGAGTTGGGCGCCGAAGTCGTGACGGTGGTCGACACGGACGGCAGCAGCGATGTCGCCAACGTGGAGCGGATTCTTGAGGAGCTGGTAGCGAACGGGAAGGCCGACGCATTCTTTACCTGCGGGTCCAACCGCCTGCTCAAGCTGATGCAACGCCTCGGCAGAAAACACGGCGTGCCCGGTCAGGTGGCGATGGAGCAAATCATGGTCTGCGGCTTCGGCGCATGCTACGTCTGCGTCCGTACTTTCGAGGTCGGCGGCCAGCGCGTTCTCCGGCGGGTTTGCCGCGAGGGTCCGGTATTCGATCTTCAGGAGGCCGTGGGATGGTAGATCTTTCCGTCAGGATCGGCGATCTGACGTTAGCCAATCCGATCCAGCCCGCGTCGGGGGCGTTTTCCTGGGAATACGCCGACGTGATCGACCTTAACCGTCTAGGCGCGCTTGTGGCGAAGACCATCTGCCGCGAGCCGCGGGTGGGCAATCCGACGCCGCGAATGGCGGAGACCGAGGCCGGGATCATTCAGTCCATCGGACTTCCAGGCAAGGGCATCGACTATTTCCTGGATCGCATCGTTCCCGAGTACGCGAAGTTCGCGCCGCCGCTGGTGGTCAGCGTTTCGTCGGAGTCGATCGAGGATTTCGCCGCATTGGCCGCCGAGTTGAGCGTGCCCGACGTGGACGTGATCGAATGCAACATCTCCTGTCCGACGCGGAACACGACCGGGGGCAACTTCGCGCTGCAAGAAGATCACACGAAGAAGGTGATGGGAGCGATCCGGGCGGCGACCGAAAAGCCCGTCTGGGCCAAGCTCTCGCCCAATGCGGGCGACATCGTTTCCATCGCGTTGGCTGCGGAAGAGGCGGGCGCGGACGCGCTGGTCATCGCCAATACTTTCCTGTCCCTCAAGATACGCACCGACAATTTTCGTCCGGCGCTGGGCAACAAGTTCGGCGGGCTCGTGTCGCCCGCGTTGAAGCCGATCGTGCTTCGCATGGTCTATCAGGTGGCGAAGGAGGTTTCCGTCCCGATCATCGGCATCGGCGGCGTCACCAAGGCCGAGGACGTCGTCGAGTACATGCTGGCAGGCGCGTCGGCGGTGGGAATCGGATATGCCGGGTTCAGAAATCCGACCGCGCTCACCATGATCATCGACGATCTCGAAGCCTGGTGCGACGACCGCGGGATCGAACGCGTTTCGGATCTGATCGGAGCCGTTCGAGACGAGGACATGGAAACGGATACGCTCGCCGCCGCTTCGGCGGGGGTGTAAGCGAATCTTCCGGTTTGCGGTTTTTTCAACGGACTGTCGGAAACCGACGAGAAGCGGCGAAGCACGGAGTTCCCGGAACGGACGCACTTCGCTGCGGTTTGCCATGACGCCGAAAGAGCGCCCTACCGCCGGTAGATTCAGGGGCTGCCGACAGGTTGCACGGCAGTTTGGATCTTCACTTCGTTTTCGATGAAGAACCAGCAACACCCCGCCGGGCAGCGTAGACATGCAACGATAGGTTGGGCGAAGTCAGGGCGATCCCGTGCTGATTTTACGTTGAATTTCCGCAATTTTTGCCGTTGAAATGAATTTCCTCCGGTTTTCGCAAGTCGATTCGGTCATCCACGAGCTGCGGCTTCGAACGAGACCCTTGCCTTAAGGATTCCCCTCGAGGAGGCGAAAATCCGCTTCGCTCGACCGGACGAGCGGGTCAAGCGGGTCGCATTCGTTCGATAGAACCGCTACCTGGAGTTCAAGCGTTTCGCCGGCTCGGCATGGCGGGGCCGCTGGTTGGCGCTTGCAGGTTGGCAGGCCGGGGAAGCGACACGTCGACAGCGTAGGCGTGGCACCGTCGTTCTGGACACTTGACCATATGCCCACAGCTGGATAACCTTGATAAGTTTGTTTGCGCTCGAATCACTAGCTTCAGAGGATAGGCGTATTTGTTCAATCAACTACGACGACCGCATCCTGCAGGCTCTCCGCTTGGTCGTCACGCGCCATGAACGGTGATCGGAATCAGGACTACATCCGTGACTGGGTTCACGAATTGCGCAGCTTGCCGCACGAGACGGAGTGGGTTGAATTCAAGGTCGGCCAACGTGAACCGCATGTGATCGGAGAGTATATATCGGCGTTGGCAAATGCTGCGGCGCTGCAGGGCAGGCCCCATGCCTATATGCTCTGGGGGATAGAGGATAAAACGCATGAAGTCGTCGGGACAGTCTTTTCGCCTCCGGATTCCAAAAAGGGCAACGAACCTCTGGAAACGTGGCTGTTGCGGCTGTTGAATCCTCGGATCGATTTCCGTTTTGACGAATGCATCATCGACGAGAAAAGAGTAGTGCTTCTGCAGCAATTCCCGCTAAGGCTCGAAACCCTTGAAAAATATGGGGCCGGAAAAAAGTCTTTCGTGGACTTTTCGAGGTGATTCGGGGCTATTTGCCTTCGAGCGGAGCATTTTTCTCTGGAAAGTGGTCCGAAGGCGAGGCGGGATTGTACCAAAATGGCCAGAATGCCAGGCATGCGCAAGACGCTCAGCGCTCCGGGATTGCTGAAGGAAGTGCGAGCTTGTTTCGACCGTATTGAAGATCCGATCGCGAGCCGGGGGCTGAACCAGACGGACTGTCTGATGTCGGGTCTAGCGGTGTTCGGTATGAAGTATGCGTCGCTTCTGCAATTCGACGAAGCCGCGCACGCCGACGAAGCGGTTCGGCACAACCTCGCGACCTTATACGGCGTCAAGCGCGTGCCGTCGGACACTGCGATGCGCGAACGGCTTGACGAAGTCTGTCCGCGGCAATTGCGGCGTTGTTTCACGAAGATGTTCCAGGTTTTGCAACGAGGCAAGGGGTTGGAACAATACACTTGTCTGAACGGGCATTACGCTCTTTCGATCGATGGAACGGGATACTTCTCGTCGAACAAGGTGCACTGTAAAAATTGCTGCGAGAAACACCACCGCGACGGTACGATTACCTACTACCACCAGATGTTGGGGGCCGTTCTGGTGCATCCGGAACAAAAGGAGGTTTTTCCGTTTGCACCGGAACCGATCCTGAAGGAAGACGGCGCAAAAAAGAACGATTGCGAACGCAACGCAGCGAAACGGCTTCTGGAAGATGTGCGTCGTGAACACCCGCACCTGAAGCTGGTTGTGTTGGAAGATGGGCTGGCCTCGAACGGACCACATGTCAATCTTCTCAAGGAGTTAGACATGCGTTTCATACTGGGGGCGAAGCCCGGCGACCACAAATTCCTGTTCGAGTGGGTCAACAACGCGCCGTCCGTGGAGCGCCGGGAGTTCACGGACGGTGACAACATACGGCACGAATTCCGGTATCTCAACGGAGTGCCTCTGAACGATACGCACTTCGACCTCAAAGTGAACTTTCTCGAATACTGGGAGAAGCTCCCAAACGGTAAGAAACAACGTTTCTCCTGGGTCACGGATCTGCCAATTGACGAAGGGAACCTGATGGAGTTGATGCGCACCGGGCGGGCGCGCTGGAAGATCGAGAACGAAACTTTCAACACCCTGAAGAACCAAGGCTACTGCTTTGAGCACAACTTCGGTCACGGTAACAAGAATCTGTCGACGGTCTTTGCGTTCCTGATGATGCTGGCGTTCCTGATTGACCAGATTCAACAGCGATGTTGCAAACTGTTCCAACAGGCACAAACGAAGGCCAAGCGGCCCATTTACTTCTGGGAAAAGGCGCGGGGATTGTTTCTCGAATACTTCTTGAAGGACTGGGAAACACTCTACCGAATGATCGCGTTTGGATACCGGAAAGCAGAGGGAATTCCCTACGACACCTCCTGACCTGGCACCGTGACCGAATGTGCTAAAGCAAGTTTTTCAGGGGAAACAGGATGGTCAAGGCTAAGTCGGCACCAAGCCGAAGCGGGGAAGGTGCGTCGCGGCGGCTGATCCCTCGGTAACGACGCTATCTCGACGCGCCTTTCGCAAAGGGCGGCCACCTTAGCGGGAATTTCTGGTGCTTCTGGAAATCGACCGGACTGCACAGCGTCCTGTCTCGTTCGATGGCGTCGAGTATATGCGAGTCGGCGCTTCCACAAGAAAACTGAAGGATTATCCCGAAAAAGAAAGGGCTCTATGGCGCATATTCGATCAAGTCAGATTTGAAGACGGAATCGCTTCCGAGCGGTTGAATGATGAAGACATTCTTTGCAAGCTCGATTATCCACAATATTTCAATCTTCTCGATAGGCCACTACCTGACAGCCGAGCTTCAATACTTGACGCGCTTGCACGAGATAGATTGATTAAGTCCAATGCCGCAGGCGGTTTCGATATTACGAATTTGGGCGCAATTCTATTCGCGAAGGAAATTGGAGATTTCCCGGGATTGATCCGGAAATCTCTGCGCATTGTCAGATATCAGGGAGATGATCGTCTTGACGCGTTCGGAGAAAAACAAGGAACAAAAGGCTATGCCTCTGGATTCGAGGAATTTGTCAACCTCATCAACGCGCAGCTACCTATTCGCGAAATCGTCGAACAGGCGATTCGTCGGTCGGTGCCGGAATTCCCGGAACTAGCGGTGCGTGAATTGGTTGTCAATGCCCTGATTCATCAAGATTTTTCAGTAACAGGCGCAGGGCCTATGGTTGAAATATTCAAGAACCGCATTGAGGTTACCAATCCTGGAAAGCCGCTGATCGATACTCAAAGATTTCTTGACAGTCCGCCGAATTCCCGAAACGAAACGCTTGCGTCGCTCATGCGACGTTTCGGGATATGTGAAGAACGAGGAAGCGGTATCGACAAGGTCATTTCTCAAACCGAAATTCATCAGATGCCCGCGCCATTGTTTGAAACTCCAGGTGACTTTACGCGCATCACCCTGTTTGCGCAAAAATCTTTGGCGGGTATGGATCAAAATGACGGAGTTCGTGCATGCTATTTGCATGCCTGTTTGCAATATGTAAATCGTCGGAGAATGACTAATTATTCTCTACGTAACCGCTTCGGAATCTCCAGAAAAAACGCGTCGATGGTTTCTCGGATATTCGGCGATGCAGTAAAAGCTGGTCTCATTGTTGTTGCAAATCCGGAAGCAGGTACGAGGGACCGACACTATTTTCCCTTTTGGGCCAATCTTGATGAAGTTTCTTGAAGGTTGCCACCCTTGCTTTTGTGCACGGACACGATAATCGATGGAAATATTTGGAGAACTCGATCAAAATACGATAGGGTCTTGGCCGGAAGTTCGACTTGAGAGAGAATGGCCATGATCCGCGGATAAGCGGATTCGTTCATGTGAAGATCGTACCGAAGCCGGGAGCTGCGTCGACGACTTCATCGATCTGACCGCATGCAAGTTTGTCGAGAGGACGGGCTACCACGTCGGAGAACGGCCAGTTCTGAGTTAAGAACGCCCATGCCAATTCTGGGTCGTCGATAACGTCCAAGACCTTGGGGAGGCCCGGTACGACACAGCCCGGACCGAGAATCTGCTCCGCAGGAATTGTCACGCCACGCTTGTCCGAGGTCCAGGCAAGAAGTCTTTTCCTCGTCGCCCAGTGATAAACCGTCGTACGCGAAACCTTCAGACGCTCGGCGGCTTCGGAAGCCCCTATCGTGTCTAGATCTTTCGACCGGATAAACGCCGCGAGTTTTTCCGGCACCTCAAACCGCTCGCGCCGGTCAGCGGGCGCCTCCAAAGGGACAGCCATGCCTCCCTGCGGGGGAGGGAAATCGGCGGCGTCGTTCGACGCCCCCGGAAGCCCCTCGGATTGATATTTTCCCGCCTGCCCCGTCACCGGAGGGCCGACAAGCAGCGTTCCTCCTTCTACCTGCCGGTCAATCCAGGGCGAGGAAAAAAGAGCTTTCCCCTCAATGGTGCAACGCAGTACAGCTGCTGCCATGAAAAGCGAATCGAACGCGTTCTTGTCTTCACGGGCGAAACGCAGATCGCCCAAATCAACATCGCGAGCCCACTCGACATTCTCCAGGAGATCGCACGCCTCGTTTCTTTTTTCGAGCTTGTTCCTGGTCACCTTGACGGGGCCAGTCGGGTTGGCAAGCGTTGTCCCATGGGCAATCCCGGGATGGATTTCGGCGAGAACGATCTTCTTGCGGGAGGCAAGATCCGACAAATCCCCCTCGAAGGGCCAGACCGCGAAATCGCGGTCCTCGCGAAGAAGCGGCACCAGTTCCCGCCACAGAGCGCGGGTCCCGGATCCCGCAATCCCCGAAATGCCGCTCGCGGCAAATATCGGCTTGGCGTGGGTGCGACGGTCGATCTTGCGGAGGAAGCCGCCCGGCAACAAGTCGTTGAATGCCGTCATCGACCCATCGCCGCCCGTAATGTGGAAGAAAGGATGATAAACTCGCCATTCTGCAGCGTTGCGCACGGTTTTCGCGAAGAAATCGGAGTCTGGATCGAGTCCGCGTAGCCAATCGATGAACGAGACGGGGCGGCCACCGGTCTTCGGCACTTTTCGCCAAAAGCTGTCCGGCACTCCCAACGCAGCATCCACCCCTACCAATACCGCCCCGTCTTGATCCCGCGCCAGATCGAGCAGGGTCTTCAGTGTCCAGCAGGTCCCCTCGTGGCGAATGCGCCGACCGTGCAGATCGGCAACATGGACGGAACGCTCCCTTTCCTTCTTGCTCCAATTAGCGGAGACGAAGAAGGAGAAAGTGCACGCCATTGGTTCAGCGACAGATGCAATGACCGAGCGCATCGCCGCTTCCATTTCGTCGGGAACGATGAACCAGGTCGGTCGGCCGTGTGCCTGCGGGCTGCCTATTCCCCTACGGGAACTATCGCCGTTCCAGCGGATAGCTAGGACATCGCGCCACCGACCACCCCGGGACCATTGCCCCTCCGCTACAGACCATTCGCCAATGCCGCCATCATGCAATACGCGAATCAGGCGCCAGCGTTTCTTGGGACTCCTTACCTCTTGGGGTTTGATGTAGGTCATAGGGCCAGCCGAGCGAGTTTACGAAAGTAATGTAGCAGGACTTGGTACCTTTCGGCACGTCAGTGATTATACGATATTCGGTCTCTTGAGGCGTAGACCCAAGGTGCTCCTGTCCATGTGTCTGTGAGGGCAGGGCCCTTGAGCCTCCCAAGCTTCGGAGGTCATTGACAAACCGGATCTCCGGTTATGCTAACGGATGGCTTTTGCGCCGTAACCGTTGGCTCTCGAGGTCGGTCTGGAAACATCGTGAGGCAGCCGCTGCCGAGAGAGGCACGCATGGCGTTTTCGCTAATGTGCACGGAACATCGGCTTCCGACCGAATTCGCAGGCATCTACGTCCAGCCCTGCTTGATCGCGTATATCGAAAGAAGCGTCTTCGCTTTTGCCTAGCGGTTGTTTGACCGGCAATGATCCGCGGCGCGGGTTTCCGCCGCAACGCACTGAAAATAAACCGATAGTTTGCTTGACTGCTGCTTGACTGGAACTGTCCGCCGGAAGCGTTCGTCGCCTCGGACGCCAAGAGGATCTATTCTGGCCCCACGCGAGGCAGAACACGGTCGCCGGGCGGCCAAGCCTCGCTTGTGGGCAATCCCGGGGATGCCGAGAGAGAAAATCCCTTCGCCTTTGCCTGACGGTTGTTTGACTGGCAATGGTCCGCGACGCGCGTTTTCGCCGCAACACGCTGAAAATAAACCGATAGTTTGCTTGACCGTTGCTTGACTGGAACTGTCCGCTGAAAACGCTCGTGGCCTTGGGCGTCGATCCGTACTGGCTCCATGCGGGCCAGCGTAACCGCCTGACAGCTGTCCGTAAGCCTGCTCGCGGGCGGGTCCGGACGATGTCGGGGGCTAAAGGCTCTCGCCTTTGCCTGACGGTTGTTTGACCGGCAATGATCCGCGACGCGGGTTTTCGCCGCAACGCGCTGAAAATGAACCGAATATTTGCTTGACCGTTGCTTGACTGGGACTGGTCGCCGGAAACGTTCGTCGCCTTGGACGTCGATCTGTTCTAACTCCACGCGGAACGGAGCGCAGGTGCCGGGCAGCCCTTTGGAAGTTCCGTCGTGCGGCGATCCCGGGGATGCCGAGAAAGAAAATTCCTTCGTCCTTGCCTGACGGTTGTTTGACTGGCAATGGTCCGCGACGCGGGTTTTCGCCGCAACGCGCTGAAAATAAACCGATAGTTTGCTTGACTGCTGCTTGACTGGAACTGTCCGCCGGAAGCGTTCGTCGCCTCGGACGCCAAGAGGATCTATTCTGGCCCCACGCGAGGCAGGACACGGTCGCCGGGCGGCCAAGCCTCGCTTGTGGGCAATCCCGGGGATGCCGAGAGAGAAAATCCCTTCGCCTTTGCCTGACGGTTGTTTGACTGGCAATGATCCGCGACGCGGGTTTCCGCCGCAACGCGCTGAAAATGAACCGAATATTTGCTTGACCGTTGCTTGACTGAGACTGGCCGCCGGAAACGTCCGTCGCCTTGGACGTCGATCTGTTCTAACTCCACGCGGAACGGAGTGCAGGTGCCGGGCAGCCCTTTGGAAGTTCCGTCGTGCGGCGATCCCGGGGATGCCGAGAAAGAAAATTCCTTCGCCTTTGCCTGACGGTTGTTTGACTGGCAATGGTCCGCGACGCGCGTTTCCGCCGCAACGTGCTGAAAATAAACCGATAGTTTGCTTGACCGTTGCTTGACTGGAACTGTCCGCTGAAAACGCTCGTGGCCTTGGGCGTCGATCCGTACTGGCTCCATGCGGGCCAGGGCGTGACCGCCTGACAGCTGTCCGTAAGCCTGCTCGCGGGCGGGTCCGGGCGATGTCGGGGGCTAAAGGCTCTCGCCTTTGCCTGACGGTTGTTTGACTGGCAATGATCCGCGACGCGGGTTTTCGCCGCAACGCGCTGAAAATGAACCGAATATTTGCTTGACCGTTGCTTGACTGGAACCGTGCTTCGGAAGCGCTCGTCGCCTCGGACATCGATCTGTTCTAACTCCACGCGAAGCAGGGCGCAGGTGCCGGGCAGCCCCTTGGAAGTTCCGTCGTGCGGCGGCCCCGGGGATGCCGAGAGAGAAAACCCCTTCGCCTATGCCTGACGGTTGTTGGACTGGCAATGGTCCGCGACGCGCGTTTCCGCCGCAACGCGCTGAAAATAAACCGATAGTTTGTTTGACCGTTGCTTGACTGAAACGGCCCGGCCATGGAGGCGGAGGAGTTCTGCCCATGCAGCGGAACCGGCGCGCGCGGTCCCCTCGGCGATTTCGGAAGAGCGCGGCGTCGGCGCGCGCGGCGGACGTCGCGCCTGCCGGGCTGCGGCAAGGCGAAAGGCGCCGCAGGGAAAAACGCCATGTCTCGTTTCGCAGGAATCCCTTATTGTCTGTTGGCTTTGGCGGTGCGGGAGAGGACGATTATGGCATGGGATCGGGAGACCGATTTGCTCGTGGCGGGCGCCGGACCGGCCGGGATGGCGGCCGCCCTTGTGGCGGCGACGGAGGGTCTGGAGGTCGTCGTCTGCGAGAAAACGGAGCAGGTCGGCGGCACCGGGGCGACGTCGGCGGGAACGCTCTGGATACCCGGCAACCGGCAAAGCCGCGACACCGGCTATGCGGATTCGCCCGACGACGCGGCGCGGTATCTCGACGGACTCGTCGGCGCCGCGGACGGCGCGGAACTTCGCGCCGTGTTTCTGAGCGACGGACCGGACGCCATCGATTATCTCGTTTCCCGCGCCGGTCTGCGGTTCGTGCCCTGCGGCGAGCATCCCGATTATCGCAACAACCAGCCCGGCGCGGCCATCGGCGGCCGCGCCATCGTGCCCGAGATTTTCGACGGCCGCCTCCTCGGAGAGGATTTCGACCGCGTTCGTCCGCCGATAGACGAATTCATGCTGTTCGGCGGCATGATGGTGTCGAAGGAAGATATCGGTCCGCTGATCGGGCGCTACGCTTCGCCGCGCAATCTGGTTCATGCGGCGCGTCTCGTGCTGCGTTACGCGGCCGACAGGTTGCGCTACCGTCGCGGCACGCGGCTGACGATGGGAAACGCTCTGGTCGCGCGCCTGTTTTACGGTCTTCGCAAGCGCGGCGTCCCTGTCTTGTTCGGCGCGCCGGTCGTCGAGTTGATTCGCGACGGCGGCCGCGTCGTCGGCGCGGCTGTCGGCGAGGACGGGCGCCGTATCCGGGCGCGACGGGGGGTAGTGCTCGCGACCGGCGGATTCGCTCATAACCCCGCGTTCCGGGCCGAGTTCATGCCCGCGTCCGCGCCGCCCCGCTCGATGGCCGCGGCCGCCAACGCCGGAGACGGGCTGGAAATGGCGACGCGGGCGGGGGCGGACATCAGGAAGCGAGGCTACCGCTCGAGCGCCTTTTGGTCGCCGGTTTCGGTCACGAGGCGGCGCGACGGCGGCGAAGGGTTGTTCCCGCATCTTTCGCTCGATCGCGCCAAACCCGGATTGATCGCGGTCAACTCGGCGGGCCGGCGCTTCGTCAACGAAGCCGCGTCCTACCACGATTTCGTGGAGGGCATGTATCGGTCCCATGAAGTGACGAACACGATGCCCGCTTGGCTGGTCTGCGACGGCGCGTTCGTCCGCAAGTACGGACTCGGCGCCATCCATCCGGGCACGCGGCGTCTGCGGCGCTTCGCGGATTACGTCACCGCCGCCGGAACGGTCGAGGAACTCGCCCGCCTGATCGGGGTGGACCGCGCGGGGCTCGCGGATACCGTGGCGCGTCACAACCGTTTCGCGGCGGAGGGTTCCGATCCTGATTTCGGAAAGGGGGACGATGCCTTCAACCGCTTCAACGGCGATCCGCGCAACGAGCCCAACCCGTGCCTCGCGCCCATCGAAACCCCGCCTTTCGTCGCCGTCGCCGTCTGGCCCGCGGAGATCGGCTGCAGCGTCGGGCTCGCGACGACGGCGGACGGCGAAGTGCTGGACGCCGACGGCGCGGCCATCGACGGACTCTACGCCTGCGGAAACGACATGGCGTCCGTCATGGCCGGAACCTATCCCGGACCGGGCATCACGCTGGGGCCCGCGGTGGTGTTCGGCTACCGGATCGCGATGCATGCGGCGGCGCGCGCGGCGGCTGCGGGTTGACGGACGGCGCGGCGCCGCTCAGGCGCCGTGACAGGAACGGCGTTCCGGGATAGACAGGCGGCATGGCGCAAACGATTTCGCAGAAGATCATCGCGCGCGCGGCCGGCCGAGACGCCGTGGCGCCCGGGGAGATCGTGACCTGCGCGGTCGATCTCGCGATGATTCACGATTCCGGCGGTCCGCGCCGCGTCGTTCCGATTCTGGAACGCCTTGGCTGCGGCGTGTGGGACCCGGACAAGGTCGTGCTGATTTCCGATCATTACGTTCCTGCGGTCGACACGGAAAGCGCGCGAATCCTGGATCTCACCCGCCGGTTCGCGGCCAGGCACGGCCTGCGCCACTTCTACGACATGCAGGGCATCTGCCATGTCGTTCTGCCGGAGCGCGGACACCTCAGGCCCGGCATGTTCGTAGTCGGCGGCGACAGCCATTCGCCGACCGGCGGCGCCTTCGGCTGCTTCATGTTCGGGGTGGGCGCGACCGACATGGCGGGCGTGCTGGCCACCGGCGAGACCTGGACGGTCGTGCCGGAGACCATCCGCATCGAATTGACGGGCGGACTGCGCGACGGGGTCTGCGCCAAGGACGTCATGCTGGCGCTCTGCGCGCGCCTTGGCATGGGCGGCGGCGGCGGACAGGCGATCGAGTATGTCGGCGACGCGGTGACCGCGTTGCCGATGCCGGAGCGCATGACGCTGTGCAACATGGCGGCCGAACTCGGAGCGCTCACCGCGATAATTGCAGGCGACGACGTCACCGACGAATTCGTCCGCAACGCCGGCGGGGCGCCCGGGGATCGCTGGCGCGCCGACGAGGGCGCGGAGGTTCGCGAGACCCATGTCGTCGACGTGGCGGCGCTGGGCCCGCAGGTCGCCGCGCCTCACAGCCCGGCCAACGCGGCTCCCGTCGCGGAAACCTGCGGCACGCGCGTCGATCAGGCTTACATCGGCGCCTGTACCGGCGCCAAACTCGCCGACCTGCAAATGGCCGCTCGCGTGCTTCGAGGGCGCAAGGTCGCCACGCGGCTGCTTGTGGCGCCGGCTTCGCAGCGGGATACCGCGGCGGCCGCCGTGGACGGCACGCTCGCCGTTCTCGCTTCGGCGGGAGCGCTGATGATGCCGTCGGGTTGCGGCGCGTGCGCGGGATACGGCGCAGGCGTACTTGCGGACGGCGAGGTCTGCATCGCATCGACGGCCCGGAACTTCAGGGGCCGCATGGGATCGCGGGAGTCCAGCGTGTATCTCGGCAGCCCGTATACCGTCGCAGCCGCCGCAGTCGCCGGCGAGATTCGCGACCCTCGCGAGTTCCTCGCCGGGACGGCGCCGTGAGCCGACCGGGCTTTGTCGCCGAGGCGCGCGTCTGGACGTTCGGCGACTACGTCGATACGGACGCTCTGGCCCCCGGGATCCATATGAAGGATCCGCTTGATGAACTGGCCCGGCACTGTCTCGAATCCGTCGATCCCGGCTTCGCCGAAAGCGTGCGGGCTGGGGACGTGATCTGCGCAGGAGCCGGATTCGGCGCCGGGTCGTCGCGCGAGCAGGCCGTCCAGGTTCTGGTGTTCCTCGGCGTTGCCGCAGTGCTCGCGTCGTCCTTCGGCACCATCTTCTATCGCAACGCCATCAACCATGGGCTGCCGGCGCTCGTGTGCGGGGAAGCTTTCCGAATTCCCGCCGGTCATCGCGTTTCCCTCGACGCCGCCGCGGGCGCCGTTCGCGATCTCGACGCCGCGGCCGACTATCCCTGCGCGCCGATGCCGGAGCATATGCTCGCCATGCTGGCGGACGGCGGTTTGGTGCCGCATCTCGAGAAACGGTTCAGGAGCGGAGAATGAGCGTCGATCCGGTCACGTTGTCGGTCGTCAAGGGCAGGCTCGAGCAGATCTCGGACGAGATGGATGCGGCGTTGTTCCGCGCCGCCTTCAGCCCGGTGATCGCGGAGGCGCGCGACGCGTCGCACGGAATTTACGAGGCCGTCACCGGCGATACCCTCATTCAGGGGAAGGAGGGACTCCCCATATTCGTCGGCGTCATGTCTTTCGCCGTCAAAGCGGCGATCGCCAAGGCCGGAGACGACGCGCGGGACGGCGATCTCTGGATCTTCAACGATCCTTATGCCGGCGGCACTCATTTGTCCGACTTCAAGATCGTGCGGCCTTATTTCAGGGACAGCGAACTGTTCTGCTGGCTCGCTTCGGTCGGCCACTGGCACGATGTCGGCGGCGGCGTGCCCGGCAACTACAATCCTTCGGCGACCGATTGCTTCCAGGAAGGCTTCGTGCTGCCGCCGGTCAAGCTGATGGACGAGGGCGCGCTGCGCGAGGACGTCGTCTCCATCCTGACCGCGAACAGCCGTCTTCCCGGCAGTTCCTACGGCGACCTGATGGGCCAGCTCAATTCCCTCGACCTCGGCGCCCGGCGGCTGAACGATCTCCTCGACGAGTACGGAAAGGAAACCGTCCGCGCCGTGTTCGCCGAGCTGCGGGAAAGGTCGGCCCGCCAGATGCGCAGCCTCGTCGGCGAATTGCCGGACGGGACGTATTCGGCCGAGGACTTTCTCGACAATGACGGCATCGAGGATCGTCCGCTTCGGGTCGCGCTGGATCTTGTTATCGAAGGCGACGCCCTGACCTTCGATTTTTCGCGTTCCGCCGAAGCGTGCGCGGGGCCGGTCAACATCTCGGAGACGACGACGGTCGCCGCGACCTATGTCGCGTTGAAGCACGTGTTTCGGGAGGTGCCCGCCAACGGCGGCGTTCTCGACCCCATCGCGTTCGTCATTCCAGAGGGCAAGCTGCTCTCGGCCACGTCGCCGCGGCCGGTAGGAGGCTACACCGAAACCATCCTGCGCCTGATCGACGTCGTGTTCGCCGCCTTCGCCCAGGCCGATCCCGGAATCGCGCCGGCCAACGGCTACGGGACCATCAATGCCGTGTCCATCAACGGCCGACGGCCCGGCGAGACGCGGCCCTGGGTGTTCTTTTCCTTCTTCGGCGGCGGACTCGGCGCGCATTCGGACGGCGACGGGCTAACGCACGGCAACGGGTCGATCTCCATGGCGACGATCCCGCCGGCCGAGATTCTCGAAGCGGTCCTGCCCGTCATGTTCACCGAATGGGCCGTCCGTCCCGACTCCGCGGGACCCGGGAAGCACCGCGGCGGTTTGGGCGCGGTCTACGAGATGGAATTGCTCGCCGACCGCGCGACCGGGTTCGTGTTCGGCGAGCGCGGCCGGTTTCCGCCCCGCGGAATCGCGGGCGGCGGCGACGGCGCGATGGACGTGATCACCTACACGCAGGACGACGGCGTACACGCGCCGGCCATGACGTCGAAGGCGGTCGGCATTCGCCTCAAGGCGGGGCAGCGCATCCGGATCGAATCGCCGGGCGGCGGCGGTTTCGGAGCGCCGTGGGAGCGCGATGCGGAGAAAGTCGCGGAAGACGTGCGCCAAGGCTTCGTGAGCGCGGATAACGCGGAACGCCTGTACGGCGTCGTCGTTGACGCGGACGGTTCGGTGAACGGTTCCGCCACCGAGAGACGACGCGAGGAGATGACGGCGGCGGCATAGCAGGTTTTCCGGAGAGCCGGGTTTCGTCGCGCTGCGCCTTTCCCCGACCGCGCCGATGCTTCGGCTATCCGTTCGGGCCCGGCAACTTGACGGGATTCCAAGATTAGCTATCCAAATGGTCAACCAAGCGAGCATGTCATGTCGACAGTGAACGTTCGTTACGCGAAAACGCATTTGTCGCGCCTGCTCGCTCAAGTCGAAGCGGGCGAGAAGGTTGTGATCGCCCGCGGCGGCAAACCGGTAGCGCAGCTCGTCGCCACAAGCGCCGCGGCGACCGGCGACCGGATGCCCTGAAAGGACGAATTTCGATCGACGACAGTTTCTTCGATCCGCTTCCAGAGGACGAGCTGTCTGCTTGGGGGAGTTGAAGCTCGGCGTGCATCGACACGCATGCGCTTCTCCGGTGGCTGGCAATTAGCGAAAGCTCTCGGATTCCGCCCGTCGCGCAGTTGCGGACGATCGGAACGGAATCAGCGCGGCTACGGCTTGGGAGATCGCCACCAAGCATCGTCTGGGGAGATTGCCCGAAGCGGCGGCGCTGGCGCTCGATTTTTCTGGCAGCCGATCAAGGGTTCGAAGGTCTGGAAGTTACCGTCGAGGACGGCCTTCGCGCCGGGGGGCTTCCCGGACCTCACCGGGATCCTTTCGACAGAATGTTGATCGCGCAGGCGACAAGGCGCGGTCTCGTTCTTGTTTCGAACGAGCCCCTCGATACGGCGTTCGTCGCCTCTGGTAGCGCGCCGCATCTTCCGCGACAGCGGTTCGCCGCGTTGAACCGTCCATGGAGGATCGCTATGTTGGCTGCGGCCAAGCTTTATGGCCGTTCCGATAATTTTCCGACGCTCTGGCCCGCAGGCTACGGAAGAGTTCCGAACGACGGATGGCCGCGCGCGGTTTACCGGAGCCGGGCGGCTTCTCCTGACCGGAACGTTCGCGGCGGAATAACCCGGTGCGGCGGCCGGGAGTCCGGCAGGGCGCCTCCGCCTTGAATTTCATGAGGGAAACTCATGACCCAGGCAAGGTATCGTATCGGCGTGGATGTGGGCGGCACGTTCACCGACGTTTTCTGGATGGACGAAGCGAGCGGCGCGTGCCGCGTCGCCAAGGTTCCTTCCACGCCTGACGATCAGTCGCGCGGCTTTATCGAGGGAGTGCGCGCCGGCGCGGCGGACGGAGGCGTCGCGGCGCTTGCGACCGTCGTTCATGGCACCACGGTAGGCACCAACGCGCTGCTTCAGCGAAAGGGCGCCAGGACCGGGTTGATCACGACTGCGGGATTCCGCGACGTGCTCGAAATGCGCCGCCGCGACCGGCCCGAGATCTGGGGTCTGCGCGGATCCTACGCGCCGGTCATACCGCGCGTCCTGCGTCTGGAGGTCGAGGAGCGAACGCTCGCCGACGGCACGATCCGTACGCCAGTGGATGCCGATGCCGTCAGGGCGGCGGCCGTTTCGTTGCGTAACTCGGGCGCCGAATCGCTTGCGATCATGTTCGTGAACTCCTACGCCAACGCCGCCAACGAGGAAGCGGCGCTGGAGGCCGCGCACGCCGTCTGGCCAAACGACCACGTTACGATCTCCAGCCGCATTTTGCCCGAACTTCGGGAGTTCGAGCGGGCGTCGACGACCGCGCTCAACGCCGTCCTGCGACCGGTGCTGGGAGACTATCTGGGCCGTCTCCACGCGGCGCTCGCCGACGAGGGCTTCGGCGGGAACGTTCTGATCGTCCAGTCGAACGGCGGAGTTATGGGCGTGGAGGCTGCGCGCGAGATGCCGGTCAGAACCGCTCTTTCCGGCCCCGCGGCCGGAGTCATAGCGGGCGCCCATGTCGCCACCGCGGCAGGCTTTCCCAATGTCGTGACCTGCGACATGGGCGGAACCAGTTTCGACGTGGCGCTGGTCGCCGGCGGGGAAAGCGCGCTGGCCGCGCAGACGTCGATCGATTTCGGGCTGGTGGTGCGGACGCCCATGGTGCAGATCACGACGATCGGAGCGGGCGGCGGCTCGATCGCCCGGGTCGATCGCGCCGGCATCCTCCAGGTCGGCCCCGAGAGCGCGGGCGCCGACCCCGGTCCGGCCTGTTACGGCAACGGCAATGACCGGCCCACGGTCACCGACGCCAACGTGGCGACGGGGCGCATCAACGCGGAGCGCCCCATCGGAGGCGGCCTTCTCGACGTCGAGGCGGCGCGGGCTGCGATCCGCGCGCATGTCGGAAAGCCGCTGGGTCTCGGAGACATGGAGGCGGCCGAAGCGATTATCCGCGTCGCGAATTCGCGGATGGCCGGCGCCATCCGCCTCGTTTCCATCGAGCGCGGGCACGACCCCCGCAAGTTCCATGCGATGCCGTTCGGCGGCGGCGGCGCGCTTCATGCCGGCGCGCTGATCGGCGAAGTCGGGCTCGGCGGCGCGATCGTCCCGCGTTTCCCCGGCGTGACTAGCGCTCTGGGCTGCGTCATCGCGGACATGCGCCACGACTTCGTGCAGACGGTCAACCGACCGCTCGACGCGCTCGATACGGACGCCCTGTTCGCGCAGGCCGTTCGTCTGGCGGACGAGGGGCGGCGGCGAATCGAGGGGGCAGGCGTTTCGTTGAAGCGGATCGAGACCGTCGTGGAACTCGACATGCTGTATGTAGGCCAGACCCACACCGTCTCCGTGCCCGTTCCGTCCTCCGTCAGGAGCGTCGACGCGATCCGATCGGCCTTCACGGAGAGCTACCGGCGGGAGTACGGCCGCACGCTCGGCGAGCTTCCCGCGCGCGTCGTCAACCTGCGCGTATCGGCGATCGGCGCGAGGTCGGAGGTCGACCTGTCGATTCTCGCGCCCGGGGAAAGCGTGTCGTTACTGGAAGCCGAGCGGGAAGGTCGCGAGCTGTACGTCGATGGCGGATGGCGATCGGCGCGGGTATTCGATCGCCTTCAGTTGCCGGTCGGCGTGGAAATCTTCGGGCCTGCGATTCTCGAGCAGGGGGACGCCACGACTTTCATCGATCCCAGGCTTGCCGGACGCGTCGACCGTTTCGGCAACGTCATCGTCGCTCGTGCCTCCAGCAGTTAACCGACACGCCATCCCGTCAAGGTTGTTTTGCAAATGGAGAGTTGAGGCCAAGCCTTCGATCAAGCCGTGAAACTTCGCTTGGAGCCAAGTGTTCACTCTGTTGAACGCCGGAAACAATCACATGCTTGTCGTTCGCAGGATTGGTTATGACGATTATGTCGACCACATACTGTCCATCGTAGCCGTACTGTATCGTACATCCTTGCTGCCCGGCATACCTAATATAGTCACTTAAGGTAGGATGGCCTCCGAAAGGGAAAGGCATATCGGAAATTCCTCAAGCTGCGATGGCCCATTTGTAACGGTCTGCATCGCCGCTAGTTCTGCCTGTGCCCCATAAAGATTTTTCTGGACTCTGGCCAGCCGATTCGCTACGGTGCCCGGCATGGAGTTCCAGAATCAGGTTCGGCAAAGCCTCCGGAACGATTTTGCGCGCTTGCAAGGGGTGCTGGCGAACGGGGTTTTCACTCGCCGCAGCGAGGTCGCGGATCGCGTGTGCGAAGCATTCGGGTTTCGTGATGGGCTTGGCCGCCTGCAGCGAGCGGGCTGTCTGAAGGCGTTGGCGGAGTTTGAGGCGGCGGGACGGATTTCGCTGCCGTCGCCGACGCATTCCGGCGGTGGCGCGTGGCGCCCGCGACGTCTTGCGGAGCCGGTTCCTCCGCCGAAGAGCGTACCGGAGGAAGTCGGTGCGGTCGAGGGCCTGGAGTTGGTGCCGGTGACGGATGACGATCATCGCCTGGTATGGAACACGATGCTGGAGGAGGAGCATCCACGCGGCGCCGGTCCACTGGTGGGCTGTCAGTTACGGTATCTGGTGGGGTCGGCGCATGGCTGGCTGGGGGCTGTCGGGTTCGCGGCGTCGGCGCACAGGCTCGAATGCCGCGACCGTTGGATAGGCTGGAGCGACGCAGGAAGGCGCGCTTGTTTGCACCGGGTCGTGTGCCTGTCGCGTTTTCTGGTCCGGCCCGGCGTCGAGTGCCGTAATCTTGCCTCGCATGTCTTGGGCGGCGTGGTCCGCAGGGTGGGAGACGATTTCGAGGCGCGCTACGGCTACCGCCCGTATTTGCTGGAGACCTTCGTAGACCGGCATGCGGGAACGAGCTTTCAGGCGTCCAACTGGCACCGAATTGGCGAGACAGCCGGCCGGGGGCGACAGGATCGGGAACATGCGGCAACGGAGACGCCGAAGGCTGTATATGTGTACGAATTGGATGCGGACTGGCAGGTGCGCATCCTGGAGCCGCGTGCGCCGCTTGCACCGTTGGAGGTCGGATCCGGTCTGGATCGGGAGAGTTGGGCGGAACAGGAGTTCGGCGGTGCGCCGCTGGGGGATGTGCGTCTGAGCGCGCGCCTGGTGACTTGTGCCCGATATCAGGCGGAAGCGCCGACGCAGGCGTTCACGTGCGCTGCGAGAGGGGGCCTTGATAAAGGCTTACTATCGCTTGATCGACAAGCCGGACAGTGATGCGGTGACGGTGGAGAACATCCTGCAGCCGCATCGGCGGCAGACGCTGCGGCGGATGCAGGGGGAGAAGACGGTGCTGTGCGTGCAGGACGGCAGCACGCTGAACTTCGCGAAGCGGGGGAAGACCGAGGGTTTGGGAATCATCGGTCGGAACCAGACCGGCGCCGGCACCCGAGGCCTGAACCTGCACGCCACGGTCAACACGGAGGGGCTGCCGCTGGGGGTTCTGCGGGCGGCGTTCGATGCGCCGCAGCCGAGCGCGGAGAGGGACAAGCCCCGCGAGAAGAAGAAGTCGTACCGTTGGATTCAGGGCCTTCAGGACAGCGCCGAGGCTGCTTCTGCACTCGATGGCGTGCAGGTGGTCGGCGTCATGGACCGGGAGGCGGACTTCGTCGACCTGTTCGTTGAGCGGCGCGAGCGGGCGCCGGGAGTGGAACTTCTGGTGCGGGCGAAGACGAACCGGGTTCTCGGCAAGGACGACACCGACAAGCTGTTCGACAAGGTGCGGAAAAGCCCGGTGCAGGGCAAGCGCGTCATCGAGGTCAAACGTCTGAGCGCACGCATAAAGGCAAGCAAGCAGGCCGCGAGGGCCGTGCGGCCGGAGCGCCAGGCCACGGTCGAACTGCGCTACCTCAAGGTCGAGTTGCCGGCGAAGGGCAAGAATCCCGTCGAGGCGACGATTGTGCATGTCCGCGAGAAAGCTCCCCCGCCGGACGCCGGACGGCTGGAATGGTTCCTGCTGACGACGCTGCCGGTCGAGAGCGCCGAGGACGCCGAACGCATCCTGACTTGGTATGGCCTGCGCTGGCGTATCGAAGATTATTTCAGGGTCCTGAAGTCCGGCTGCCGAGGACCTTGAGAATCGGACGGCCGAACGTCTTCAGCGTGCCGCCGCCATCAACATCGTCATCGCCTGGCGCATCCACCTGATGACCCGTCTCGGACGGGAACTGCCCGATCTGCCGCCTGAGATCCTGTTCTCGGACGTCGAACTCCGGGTGCTGGCGCTCCTCGCCAAATCTTGGCGCATGGCACCGCCGAAAAGCCTCGGAGACGCTGTCTTCCTGGTCGCCCGCCTCGGAGGGTACTTCAAGCGCAAGCGTGATCCGCCAGGCGCGGAAGTGATGTGGAACGGCTACGCCCAACTCGCCGCCAAGGCGCATTTCCGGGAACTTGAGGATGAACACGGATGTTAGTCCAGCAAAACTTTATGGGGCACAGGCAGCGCTAGTTTGCCTGATTCCCTCCAAATTTCCATCTGCATTGGCCCACAAATCGGCGACATGGGCGGGTGCGGCAGGAATTCCATGGAACGCTTCGCCGTGGCGTTCTCTGCTGAAGTGCTCTTCCGCTTCGACGGCAGCGACAAGGCGTTTCGCCATTTCGGAAATCGAGCGACCCTGCGCACCAATATCATACTCCACGCATTGACCGACCCAGATACCTTCCTCTTGGAAGACCAGAATCCTAAGGCTCTCGGCGCTATTGTCCATGCTTTTCATCGCCTGTTGTCTCCTTCGTGATAGTTCCAACATAATAACCATATGGCCCGTTCGTCAAGCAAGGTAGTCTGACAGATCGTGCGACAGCTGTGAAAATGGGGGTTTCCTGTGGTCTCAGCAGTGGCGCATTCCTTGCCGAGAATGCGAAACGGTGCGGTGCATGTCCTGCCATTTAGTTCACCAAGATCCATTCCGATCAATATGTAGCGGGGCTGGGCTCTCGCTTGCGGAACGTTCCGCGGTTGTGCAGAAACACGGCCGTATCAAGTCGGATAATGCGAAAAGCGGCGATGGGCTATCAGAAGATCGGTGAATCTTTCAGAAGACTAGAGGACGAACGGCTTCTCACCGGAAAGGGGCACTTCAGCGACGACTGGAATCGCGCCGGGCAAGCCTGGATGGCGGTTGTCCGTTCCCCCCACGCGCATGCGCTTCTGAAATCCGTCGACACGTCGGACGCCGACGCGCTGCCCGGCGTTCTGGGAGTCTTCGCGGGCGCGGATTGCGACGGCCTCTCGCCGATTCCCCACAACCCGTCGCCGTCGACGAAACACGACATGAAGCTTCACGGACCGGGCGGCGGCGAAGTGTTTTACGGCGATCACATGCCGCTGCCGTCCGACAAGGCCCGCTACGTAGGAGAAGCGCTGGCCATCGTCGTCGCCGAGAGCCTGGCGCAGGCCGAAGACGCCGTCGAGGCGGTGAACATCGTCTACGAGCCGCTGCCGCCCGTGTCGCGAACGGACCTTGCAGCCGCGCCCGGCGCGGCGGAAGTGTGGGACGCTGCGCCGGGCAATATCTGCGTCGAAACCTTCTTCGGCGACCGCGAGGCCACGAATGCGGCGTTCGCCGCGGCGGACCATGTCGTCGAGATGCAGTTTCATCAGAAATTCCCGCTAAGGTGGCCGCCCTTTGCGAAAGGCGCGTCGAGATAGCGTCGTTACCGAGGGACCAGCCGCCGCGACGCACCTTCCCCGCTTCGGCTTGGTGCCGACTTAGCCTTGACCATCCTGTTTCCCCTGAAAAACTTGCTTTAGCACATTCGGTCACGGTGCCAGGTCAGGAGGTGTCGTAGGGAATTCCCTCTGCTTTCCGGTATCCAAACGCGATCATTCGGTAGAGTGTTTCCCAGTCCTTCAAGAAGTATTCGAGAAACAATCCCCGCGCCTTTTCCCAGAAGTAAATGGGCCGCTTGGCCTTCGTTTGCGCCTGTTGGAACAGTTTGCAACATCGCTGTTGAATCTGGTCAATCAGGAACGCCAGCATCATCAGGAACGCAAAGACCGTCGACAGATTCTTGTTACCGTGACCGAAGTTGTGCTCAAAGCAGTAGCCTTGGTTCTTCAGGGTGTTGAAAGTTTCGTTCTCGATCTTCCAGCGCGCCCGCCCGGTGCGCATCAACTCCATCAGGTTCCCTTCGTCAATTGGCAGATCCGTGACCCAGGAGAAACGTTGTTTCTTGCCGTTTGGGAGCTTCTCCCAGTATTCGAGAAAGTTCACTTTGAGGTCGAAGTGCGTATCGTTCAGAGGCACTCCGTTAAGATACCGGAATTCGTGCCGTATGTTGTCACCGTCCGTGAACTCCCGGCGCTCCACGGACGGCGCGTTGTTGACCCACTCGAACAGGAACTTGTGGTCGCCGGGCTTCGCCCCCAGTATGAAACGCATGTCTAACTCCTTGAGAAGATTGGCATGCGGTCCGTTCGAGGCCAGCCCATCTTCCAACACAACCAGCTTCAGGTGCGGGTGTTCGCGACGCACATCTTTCAGAAGCCGTTTCGCTGCGTTGCGTTCGCAATCGTTCTTTTTTGCGCCGTCTTCCTTCAGGATCGGTTCCGGTGCAAACGGAAAAACCTCCTTTTGTTCCGGATGCACCAGAACGGCTCCCAACATCTGGTGGTAGTAGGTAATCGTACCGTCGCGGTGGTGTTTCTCGCAGCAATTTTTACAGTGCACCTTGTCCGACGAGAAGTATCCCGTTCCATCGATCGAAAGAGCGTAATGCCCGTTCAGACAAGTGTATTCTTCCAATCCCTTGCCTCGTTGCAAAACCTGGAACATCTTCGTGAAACAACGCCGCAATTGCCGCGGACAGACTTCGTCAAGCCGTTCGCGCATCGCAGTGTCCGACGGCACGCGCTTGACGCCGTATAAGGTCGCGAGGTTGTGCCGAACCACTTCGTCGGCGTGCGCGGCCTCGTCGAATTGCAGAAGCGACGCATACTTCATACCGAACACCGCTAGACCCGACATCAGACAGTCCGTCTGGTTCAGCCCCCTGCTCGCGATCGGATCTTCGATACGGTCGAAACAAGCTCGCACTTCCTTCAGCAATCCCGGAGCGCTGAGCGTCTTGCGCATGCCTGGCATTCTGGCCATTTTGGTTACAATCCCGCCTCGCCTTCGGACCACTTTCCAGAGAAAAATGCTCCGCTCGAAGGCAAATAGCCCCGAATCACCTCGAAAAGTCCACGAAAGACTTTTTTCCGGCCCCATATTTTTCAAGGGTTTCGAGCCTTAGCGGGAATTGCTGCAGTTTCATGTCGACAGGGTCACCGGCGTTCCCATGGAGCCGCGGGCGGCGCTCGGAGATTTCGACCCGGAAACGGGACGCTACACGATTTATGCGGGCTCCGGCGGATCCGTTCGCCAGAAACGCGAAATAGCGTCGGTGCTTGGCGCCGCCCCCGAGGACGTGCGCGTGATCTCCAGGGACGTCGGCGGCAATTTCGGGACGCGCAACCGGCTTTACGTGGAGTTCCCCCTCGTCGCCTGGGCGTCCCGCAAGTTGGGACGGCCGGTCAAGTTCATCTGCCGGAGAAGCGATTCCTTCGTCAGCGACTACCAGGGCCGCGACCTCGTCACAAGGGTCGCCCTCGCGCTCGACCGGACGGGCCGCTTTCTCGCGCTGCGCGCCGACAATCTCAGCAACGTCGGTGCGCACATGGTTTCCCTGTCGCCGCTCAGCAAGGGGTCAGGCCTGATCACGGGCTCCTACCTCATTCCGGCGGCGCATCTGCGCGCCCGCGCGACGTTCAGCAATACGCCTCCCACCAACGCCTATCGCAGTTCGGGACGTCCCGAAGTCACCTTCGCGATCGAAAGGCTGGTGGAAACGGCGGCGCGCGACCTGGGCTTCGATCCCATCGATCTGCGGCGCAGAAACCTCGTGCCGCGGGAACGCATGCCCTATCCGAACGCCGTCGGCATGACCTACGACAGCGGCGATTATGCGAAAAGCATGGAAATGGCGATGCGGCGCGCCGACTGGCCGGGGTTCCCGGCGCGCCGCGCCGCCGCCGAGGCGCGTGGACTGCTGCTCGGCCGGGGAATCGCCAACTACGTCGAATCCTCGATCGGCACGCCGCGGGAGCAGGCGGAAATCCGCGTGCGCCCGGAGGGGCGGATCGATCTCGTCATCGGCACGCAACCGAGCGGGCAGGGACATGAAACCAGTTTCGCCCAGGTGGCCGCCGAATGGCTGGGCGTAGCGGTGGACCAGGTCAACGTAATCGTGGGCGACACCGACATCGTGAAGGTGGGCGGCGGTTCCCATTCGGGCCGTTCCATGCGCATGGCGGGCGCCGTGATCGTCAAGGCTTCGGAATCGCTGATCCGGAAGGGCAAGAGGCTGGCGGCGGTCGCGATGGAGGCCGCGGACGCCGACGTCGAGTTCGTCGGCGGCAGGTTTCGGATCGCGGGCACGGACCGCGATATCGGGTTGTTCGAACTTGCGCGCGACGTCGACAGCCGGTCCCGTCGTGCCGGCGGCCTTTCGGTCGTCGAGGACAACGTCATGGAAACGCCTGTGTTTCCCAACGGCTGCCATGTCTGCGAGGTCGAAGTCGATCCTGAAACGGGCGCTTACCGGGTAGCGCGCTATACGGCGGTCGACGATGTCGGTCGCGCTATCAACCCGATGATCGTGGACGGGCAGACCCATGGCGGAATCGTTCAGGGCGCGGGCGAGGCGCTCGGCGAGTTGTGCGCGTTGGACGAGGACTCGGGGCAGCCCCTTGCCGGGTCGTTCATTGATTATCAAATGCCGCGCGCCGACGAGTATCCGTTTTTCGTCACGGCGCGAAACGAGGTGCCGTCGCCGACCAATCCGCTCGGCGTCAAGGCCGGGGGCGAGGGAGGAACGACTCCCGCGCTGGCGGTGCTGGTCAACGCTTTCGTGGACGCGTTGCGCCCTTTCGGCGTCCGGGACATCCGCATGCCGGTCACTCCGAGGAAAATTTGGGAATTGATCGACGCCGGAAAGGGGCAGTGAGTGTGCTCCAGCGTTCCATGGCGAGAAACAAGGCGGGCTTTCGACGGTTGGAGATCCGTTGTCTCGGAGCGGTTCTGGCGGGCCGCGACCGTCCGCCTGCTGTCGCTGACTGGCTGCCGCAGGAGCGAGATCCTGACCGACCGTCGCGAGGGGCCGGCTCGCAGTCGTTTTGGATGCCTGCGCCCCGGCTATCGCAGGTTCGGCGATTGAGATATACACCGCCCCGGTGAAACGATCCGGGGCCACCGGACATGAAGGCTGCTGCGTTCGAGTACGTCCGCGCGGGATCGCTGGACGAGGCATGCCGCTTGCTGGCCGGTTCCGGCGAGCGCAAGATCATTGCCGGGGGGCAAACGCTGGTGCCGCTGATGGCGATGCGCCTCGCGCGTCCCGACATGCTGGTCGACATCAACGATCTGCACGAACTCAACGGAATCCGCGATTGGGAAGAGACGGTCGCCGTGGGCGCGCTCACGCGGCAACGCGACGTGGAGCGATCGGATCTGGTTGCGCAAAAGTTGCCGCTGCTCGCCGAGGCGATCCGGCATGTCGGCCATCAGCAGACCCGCAACCGCGGCACCGTCGGCGGCAGCATCGTCCACGGCGATCCGTCGGCGGAGATTCCGCTCGTCGCTCTCGCGCTGGACGCGGAGCTGACGGTTCGCGACGCGGACGGCGAGGCGAACCTTTCCATCGACGGCTTCTTCGAGACGGCCATGGTCACCGGCATCGAAGCGGATCAGATCCTCACGGAAATCCGCTTCCCGGTCTGGCGAACCCGCCGCGTCGGCAGCTCCTTCCGGGAAATGGCGAGCCGCGAGGGCGATTTCGCGATCGTCGCCGCCGCCGCCCAGATCGCGCTGGACGAAGACGGCGCCGTCGAACGCGCCGCCGTCGCCGTCGGCGGAGTCGCGCCGGCGCCGGTGCGGCTGCGAGAAACGGAATCTGCGCTTGTCGGCCGGACGCCGGACGATCTCGCCGTCGAAGCGTCGTTGAACGGGTTGGAGAACGCGATCTCGCCCGAGACCGACGTCCATGCCACCGCCGATTACCGTCGCCGCGTCGCTCGGCGCCTTGCGGCTCGGGCCATCGCCGCGGCGGTGGCCCGAGCGTGACCGACGCGATCCGGCTTCGCGTCAACGGCGGCGATCGCACCGCGGTCGTGCCGCCGCGCATGACGCTCGTCGACTGCCTCCGGGACGTCCTGCGGATGACCGGCACGCATGTCGGCTGCGAGCACGGAATCTGCGGGGCCTGTTCGGTTCTGCTCGACGGCGTACCGGTGCGTTCCTGCCTGATGTTCGCGGTCCAGGCCGAGGGCCACGAGGTGACGACGGTGGAGGGACTGGCGGCCGACGGCGGAGGGCTCGGCGATCTGCAGGATGCGTTCTGGGAATGCCACGCCTTGCAGTGCGGCTACTGTACGCCGGGCATGTTGATCGCGAGCCATGCCCTTCTCGAGGAAAACCCGGACCCGGACGACGACGCCATTCGGGACGCCATAGGCGGCAATCTTTGCCGTTGCACCGGCTATCAGCAGATCGTCGAGGCGGTGCGGCTGGCCGCGCGCCGTCGGCGCGAAGGCGGCGCCGATGGCTGAGACGCGCCTTCCGAACTACCGTTACGTTTCGCGGAAGCGGCGCACGAAGGAAGACCGCCGGTTCGTCTCGGGGCGCGGCAAGTTCGTGGCCGATGTCCATCTGCCGGGCATGCTTCATGTCGCGATGTTGCCGAGCCCCCACCCTCGCGCGAACATCCTGAATATCGACGCCGCCGCGGCCTTGACGGTTCCGGGCGTCCGTTACGTGCTCACCGGAGACGAGATCGCCGCTGGCACGGCTTCCCTTTATCACGGTCTCGATATACCGAACGTCAAATGGTTTCCGCTCGCGGTCGGAATGACCCGGTACGCCGGGGAGTGGGTCGCGGCCGTCGTCGCCGAGTCCCGTCACGTGGCCGAGGATGCGGCGGAACTGGTCGCGGTCGAGTACGAAGCGCTGCCGGCTGCCGCGGACTCCGAAAAAATGGTCGAGCCGGACCAGCCGCTGGTGCATCCCGAGCACGGCAGCAACGTCCTGTTTCGCGGCGCTTTCGCGTGGGGGCCGGTGGAGGAGGATTTTGCCGGGGCGCCCCACAAGGTGTCCTACCGGGCGCGCTGGGGACGCTCGTCGACCGTGCCGATCGAGACGTTCGGCGTCGTCGCGCAATGGGACGACGTCTCGGAAATCCTCGACGTCTGGGCGTCGATCCAGATGCCGCAGTACCAGGACCAGATCGCCGCCGCCCTGCGTCTCCCGATGAACGGCGTGCGCGTTCACAACGATGTGGACGTGGGCGGCTCGTACGGCGTCAAACGCGGCATCAAGCATACCGTGCTCGCCGGCTATCTCGCGAGAAAGCTGGGCGCGCCCGTGCGCTTCATCGAGGATCGCCTTGACAACATGTCGGGCGGCGACGCTCACGGACCGGACAGGATCTTCGACGTGACCATGGCTTTCGACGCCGAGGGCGTCGTGAAGTCCATGAAGATTCGGGCGCTGGACGACGTCGGCGCCTACCCCGGACGCGCGCCGTTGCAGCTCGGCAAGCCCATAACCGCCCTGTGCGGCCCGTACCGCATGAACTCGATCGGGTACGAGGCGATTTCGGTCGTTTCCAACAAGACCGGCCAGGTGCCGGTGCGCGGTTTCGGGCAGTCGCCGACCAATTTCGCCGTCGAAACCGGCATGGAGCACGTGGCGGCGCATCTCGGCATCGACCGGCTGGAGGTTCGGCGACGCAACCTCGTTCGCAAGGACGAATTTCCGTGGAAGATGCCGACCGGTTCGATCTACGATTCCGGAGATTACCACGAGGTGCTCGACGAGGCGCTTCGAATCGCGGACTGGCCTGCGCTCGTCGCGCGCCGCGACGCGCTTCGCGCCGACGGAAAGCTCGCGGGCGTCGGCGTCGCGACCTGTCTGGAGCCGGGCGGCGGCAACAACATCTTCGAGTACATGTTCAACCCGAAACTCCGGATCACGACGTTCGTCGAATCCGTGCTGCTCAAGGTCGAACCGACAGGCGCGATTACCGCCGCGATGTGCACCACCACGTCGGGACAGGGGCACGAAACCCTCGTTTCCACGATCGCCGGAGAGGAGCTGGAACGCGACCCCGACGCGATTCGCGTGGTTCACGGCAATTCTCTGGAAGCGCTGCCCACCCGGAGTCCGGTCGCGAGCCGCATGGCGATCGTGCTGGGCACCGCCACCTCGACGGCGGCGCGCGAGATCCGGGAGAAGATGATCGCGATCGCGGCGCACGATCTCGGCGCGGGAGAGAACGGGATCGAGTATGCGGACGGAACGTTTTCGGTGCGGGGCGAGCCCTCGAGGTCCCTCTCCTGGGAAGAGGTCGCGCATATCGCGCACAAGCAGTTCCACCGGATGCCGCCCGGCCAGGAACTCGGTCTGCAGGCGATGGCGGTGCAGCAGGTTCCCGGCGGCGGCCGGTTGCCCGACGAGAACAACGAGGTGGCGCTGTATCCGTGCTTCTCGTTCCAGGCCCACGTGCCGCTGGTCGAAATCGACCCCGACACCGGCAAGGTGACGCTCCGCGCCTATTTCGTCGCGCACGACTGCGGCACGCCGATCAACCCCGACATCGTGCGGGGAATGATGATCGGGGGAGTCGCGCACGGCATCGGGGCGGCGCTTTACGAGAAATTCGAATACGACGGGAACGGCCAGCTTCTGGCCGGGACGTTCGTCGATTACCTCCTGCCTTCCGCGCGCGAGATCCCGCCCGTCGACGAAATCGCGCACTGCACGCCGTCGCCCATGACCTCGCTCGGCCAGAAGGGCTCGGGCGAGGGCGGTTATCTCGGCGCGCCGGCCGCGGTGGCGTCGGCCGTAAACGACGCGCTTGCGCCTCTCGGCGTCAGGATCGACGAATTGCCGATCCGGCCTTGCGATATCGAGGCTGCCGTCCACGCCGCAACAACCGGGAAAGCGAACCGATGATCATAGACACCCATGCCCATTTCGTGCCCCAGTCCATGCTCGACGCCGTTGTCGCGGGCAAGGAGAAGTTCGCCAGCGTCGAGGTGCTGAAAGAAGGCGACGCGTTCAGGCTAGCGTTCATGGGCGGCGCGCCGACGCGGCCCGTCATGCCCCGGCTTCGCGAACTCGAGACGCGCGAGCGCTGGCTTGGGGAGAACGGCATCGACGTGCAGGTTTCCGGGGGATGGCTCGACAGCTTCGCCTACGAGATCCCGGCCGACGAGGGCGCCGCGTGGAGCCGCTTCATGAACGAGCATCTTCTCGAAGCGATGCGGAACAAGCCCTGGATGGAACCGCTCGCGACCGTCCCGCTTCAGAACGGACGGCTCGCCGCCGACGTTCTGCGCGAGGCGACAGCCGCCGGCTTTGCGGGCGCGATGATCGGCACCCAGCCCCGCGGCGGCCATGGCAATCTCGACGATCCGGACCTGGACCCTTTCTGGGAGGCGGCGTCCGAACTCGGCGCGACGATCTACATGCACCCGATGTTCGGCTGCGGCGACGACCGGCTGCTCGACTACGACATGATCAATGCGGTCGGACGCGGCGTGGACACGACGACGGCAGTGGCGCGCATGGTTTTTGCCGGGCACTTCACCAGATACGGCGGCATGAAGATGGTGTTGTCCCATGGCGGCGGGGCGCTGCCCTATATACTCGGCCGCATGAACCGCAACTACGAGATGCACCGGGACGACGGATACGCCGATCCCGTCGCCCAGATGGGCAGGCTCTGGTACGATACCGTGCTGTTCGACGCGCGGACATTGCGTTTTCTGTGCGAGCTCTTCGGCGCCGAACGGGTAGTGCTGGGTTCGGATTATCCCTTTCCCATCGGCGACATGACGCCCTGCCGCATCGTCCATGAAGCGAAACTTGCGGAGATCGACACCAAGGCGATCCTTGGCGGCAACGCCGCCAGACTCTTTCGTATCGAGAACGGCTGTTCCGCACGCTGACCTTCCCCCCGCGGGAGGCGGAACGGGCGCGGTTGCCGGGACGATCGCCGGCGCGAAACCTCGCGGTTATTCGGCTTCCGTGCGGACGCCGCCCAGCCAGGCGATCACTTCCACCTCAGCCACGCTGCCAGGCGTCAGTTCCGCTACGCCCAAGGCGGACCACGCAGGGTAGGGTTCCTTCATGTACCGGTTCTTCACTTCGTTGAAGATGAAGAAGTTCTTCACGTAGTCCAGATGGTAGGAGCGCATCATCACCACGTTGTCCCAACTGGCGCCGGCCTTCGCGAGAGTGGTCGCGATCCGTTCGAAGATGCTTACGAAATTCGCTCTCAGAGTCTCTTCGTCGGCATCCCTGGCCACCTGCGTTCCCGTCACGCCTGAAAGATACAACGTGTCGCCGACGCGCACCGCCGGCGAATATTTTATCGTGTCGTAGATCTTGCGGTCTTCGGGAACGAAGACCTCGGGCGCGACCCTCTTCTCGGCGGACAACGCAGCGAAGGGCGACAGCGTTAGCAAGAGAACAGTTGCGAAGCGTTTCATCTTGATAGTCTCCGGTTTGAACAATCCTGCGCGAGCGGCGACGGCGCACCCCGTTCGTTCAGGCGTTTCGCTTACGGAATTCCTCGGCGTAGTCGGCGAGCGCTTCCTCCAACGCGTACGAGGGCTCCCATCCGAGTTCTTCTCGCGCGCGGCCGATGTCGAGCGGCGTCATGCGGGAATCCGGCGGCGTGCCGGGTTCGATCCTGATTTCCAGATTCGGCAGCGAGACTCTGGCCGCCTCGACCAGGCGGTCGAAGGTGATCGCCTCTCCCCATGAGATATTGTAGACGGCGGGGGACGGCAAAGTCGCCTTCGTCGCCGCCAGATCGAGCGCGCGGCCCATGTCGTTGGCGTAGACGTACTCGAAAGCCATGGTCTGCTCTTCCGGGATGACCGCGGGCCGGCCCCGAACGCCGGCTTCGATCAGGGCGTGCACCTTCTCGCCGCCGCCGGATCCGCCCCAGAAATGTCCCATGCCGAACACGTTGCCCGGCCTCATGGTGACCATTTCGAAGCCGCAATGGATCTGGTAGGCCTCGAGGATCAGTTCCTGCGCCGCCTTGGAATTCGAATACGCGGCGCCGCTGCCGAGGGCGAAGGTTTCGTCGATCCTGTCCGCGCCGTCGCTCCGCCGCCAGTCGTAGACGCCGAACGTCGACAGATGCAGAAGCCGCTTGACGCCGGTCAGGCGCATCGCCTCGGCCACCGTCATGGCGCCGCCAACGTTGAGGTCGTAGCCGAAGTGAATGGGATTCGCGACCCGCTTTCCGATCAGCCCCGCCGTGTGGAGGATGGTTTCGGGGGCGTATTCGTCGATCGCGCTCAACAGTCCGGGCAGGCTGCGCACGTCGTCCGCGACGATCTCGTATTCGGCGTCGCCGAGGCGCATGGCGAGATAGTCGTCGCGAGGAATCGGATCGAGGAAAACGACCTTTTCGCCGCGTTTCGCCGCCTCGATCGCATAGGCGGTGCCGACAAGCCCGGCACCCGTGATCAGCGTGGTCATGATTGCGCTCCCGTCATTCGTTCGTCATCGGACCGCGGTCGTCTCGACAGGAGCCGCCCCGCGCGGGATCGCCGCCGGTTACCCGGAGACCGCGGCGAACCGGTGGAGGTTTCCGTGGGCGGGAGGACGTCCGGCCCGGTCTCGGGAAGCCTTTCCGTTCGCCCGTCGAACCCGGCGCCGCGCCGGAGAAGTTGCGGTCTTCTCCGGCGCGGGCGTAAAGCGGCATTCTCGCCGCCTTCGGCACGAATCCTGGGCCCGAAATCGTTTGCGCGTTCGTGCGTAAGAAGCCGTCAAGCCGCAACGGTCGGCCGCGCGTTCGAACCGGTTGACGGCGCTTCGGTTCTTCCGAACCGGCGGCGGGGATCCCAAGTGCGGCCATGAATCTCTTTCTGCGGCGCCCGCGAGCGTAGACGAGCAGGGCGCGCGAGACAATCGGGGGCCGGCCGTCGCCGGTTGCGCCGTGCCGTTTACGTCGGCCTGCCGGCGGGCGGCGAGATCGTCATCCTCACCGAATTGGAGGGCGGCGCACGACCTCGGGCGACCTCGCCGCCGGCCCGGGCGCAAGCGGACCGGGCGTCGCGCGCCGGGGACGTCCCGTCAACCCCGCGCCGGGTATCCGCGGCCGGGCGGCAACGGCGGAACGCGCCGCTCGAGACGTTGCGAACGCGCGTGCTTTGTCCTTGAGGACGACGCCTCTCCCTCGACGTCGACGCTTGCAGGCGTCACCGACCTTTAACGCCGGCTTCGCCGTTCCGTAACGCTTTTTGCCTATCGTTCCGCTCGTCGGTCGGCGAAGCGGCGGCGCGAGGCGCAGGGTGAGATCCGGATTCCGTTTTCGTTCGAACCGGTTTCCTTCCCGGTCGGGCGGAACCGGCCCCGCGGGCCATGCCCGGCGCGCGAAACGCGGGGCCGCGAACCGCCCGGAACTCCGCCGGCCCGGTCACGAAAATGTGACCACCGCTCGAAAAAAATTCGCTTAAACAAATGATTGGTTGACGATGCCGGCACGTCCGGCAGGCGCGGAATCAGCGAGATGGCGATGGCATCGGTTCCGACGGATCAGGAAATTGCCGCCCGGGGGCGCGAGCGGAATTCTCGTCGTTTTCAAGCCCCGCCCATCGCGTCGCGCGCGACGGGCGGGCACGGCGCGGCATGATTTTCCGCCTCGCCCGTATGGCCCCGCTCCTGGCGACGCTGTGCGCGCCGCTGGCCGACGCGGCGCAGAGCGGCGCGCCTTCGGTGACCGGCGTCTCGATTGCGCCGCGTCCGAGCGTGGAGAGAAAGCAAGAGATCCGGCCCTACGCTCAGGGCGATCACGTCGACGTGACGGTCACCTTCAGTCGAGCCGTCACGGTCACCGGCGAGCCGCGTCTGGCGCTGACCGTCGGCTCCCGCGCCCGCCAGGCGGCCTTCTGGTCGGCGTCGGGGTCCGACGTTAACTTCCGTTACGCGATCCTGGCGGGCGACCGGGACGCCGACGGCGTTTCCATCGCCGCGGACGCGCTGACGCTCAACGGGGGCGCCATCAAGGCGGGGAGCGTGAACGCCGCCCTCGGCCTCGGCAGCCACGCGCTGGGCGACCAGTCCAACCATCGAGTGGATGGCGGCGGGCCGACCTTCGACGGCGTGGCGCAGCCTGCCTACGCCTTCACGCGCGGCGCGCGCGGCAGCTTCGCGCTGCCGGCGGCGGGCGGCGAGGGCGCGTCCGCCGCTCTCGCGTCCTACGCGCTGGCGGCGACGCCAGCGCTGCCCGGCGGCCTCTCCTTCGATCCGGCAACCCGTGTCCTCCACGGCGCGCCGAAGGTGGGAATGGCGAAGACGACCTACGCGCTCAACGTCGGCTACGGCGGCGGCAAAGGCGGGACGGTCACGGGGCTTTCGGACGCGCTGCCGTTCACCGTCGCGGTCGCCGGGGCGGTTCCGGCGGTGAGCGGAGTTTCCATCGTCTCGTCTCCGGCCAGCGGCTCCAGCTACGCGCCGGGCGAGAACATCGATGTGGAGGTCACGTTCAACTACCCGGTGACGGTGACGGGCGCGCCGCGGATCGCGCTCGGCATCGGCGACGCCACGCGGCAGGCGGTCTACCGGACGCACAGCGGATCGACGGCGACCTTCCGCTACAAGGTGACCGCAGCGGACGTCGACCGCGACGGCATCTCCATCCCCGCGGACGCGCTGACGCTGAACGGCGGCAGCATCAAGGCGTCGAACGTCGCAATCGACCTCGGCAGCCATGCGATCGCGAACAGCGCCGATCACTCGGTGAACGATTCCCGTCCCTCCTTCGGAACGGCGAAGGTGGAGAACCAGCACTGGATCGCCGGCACGGTCGTCAGCTTCCAGCTGCCGGCGGCCGGCGGCGGCGACGCCACGGTAAACTACGCGCTGACCGGTCCGGGCGCGGCGACGACGCTAAGCCTCCCCCAGGGCCTCTCCTGGAATGCCGACACGCGCACGATCTCGGGCAAGCCCGGCGCTGCCGCGGCAGCGGCCTCCTACAGCTGGGCGGCGACCGACGGCGACGGCGACGCGGCGCGGCTTTCGTTCGACATCACGGTGGCCGCGGCCAACGCGCCGGCGCCGACGAGGCTGGAACTGACCGAGACGCCGGGATTCGACGGCGACTACGCGGCGGGCGAGGTCATCCGGGCAACGGTTTCGTTCGAGAAAAACGTCGTCGTAACCGGCGCGCCGCGGCTCGCGCTCGACATCGGCGGCGCCGTCCGCCAGGCGGCCTATGCGCGCGGCCTTAGCTCTCCGAACAGCCTTACGTTCCAATACGCCGTGACGCCGTCGGACTTCGACGGCGACGGGCTGGACATCGGCTCGGGAGCGCTGACGCTGAACGGCGGCAGCATCGTCGACGCCGCCGACGCCTCGGTCGCCGCGTCGCTCGGCCTTGGCGGCCTCGCCCTCCGCAGTCTCGGACGCACGGTGCGGGACGCGAAACCGAGTCTGGGGACGATCGCGGCCCGGCGCTACCTCGTGAACCTGCGGGCGAGCGACCGGCTGCCGGCGGCGACCGGCGGCGACGGGACGCTGTCCTACAAACTCACCGGGCCGGGTTCGGCCGAGACGCTTTCGCTCCCCGACGGCCTCTCGTGGAACGCCTCCGCTCGCACGCTCTCCGGCGCGCCCGCCGCGGCCGCGGCCGCAGCCTCCTACACTCTCACCGCTACCGATGGCGACGGCGACGCGGCGACGCAGACCTTCGCTCTCTCGGTGGTGACCGACCCGGTGGTGAGCGGCGTCGCCATCACGTCCAGCCCGGCCTCCGGCGACGCCTACAAGGCCGGCGAGACGATCACGGTGGACGCGACCTTCGACCAGACGATCGCGGTGGCGGGCGCGCCGAACCTCGCGCTCACCATCGGCGGCGAAGTCCGGCAGGCGGCGGGGAGCCACGTTTCGGGACAGAGCAAGATCACGTTCAGCTATACCGTGGCGACGAGCGATCGGGACGCCGACGGCATTTCCATCGCCGCCAACGCGCTCGCCCTGAACGGCGGCTCCATTCGCAATGCCAAGGGCGAGGACGCGCGGCTCGGCCTTGGCGCCCACGCCGTCGTCGGCGCCGCCGGCCACAAGGTGTCGACGCCGCCCCGCGTCGTGGAGGCGAAGCTCGGCGCGAGCGACCAGGCGTGCTGCTGGAACCGGCGCCCGGCCGGCTGGGCGGACCCGCGGCAGACTGCGACCAACCGCTTCGCGCCCGCCGTCGTGACCGCGGCGGTGGCGTTCGACCAGGCGGTCGTCTTCGACGGCAGCGGCCGGCCGAGCCTCGCGCTCGCCATCGGCGGCCGGATCCGGCAGGCGGCCTACGACGCCTACGTGAGCCGGCAGATGGCGCGGGCCTTCGGCAGGGACGCCTCCTCGGTGCTCGGGTTCCAGTACACCCTGCAGCCTTCCGACTTCGACGGCGACGGCATCTCCGTCGCCGCCGGCGCGCTGACCCTGGCCCCCGGCGCGACCTTGCGCGACAGGGAGGGCGAAACCGCCCTGCTCGGCCTCGGAACTCACGCCATCGCCGACGACCCGAACCACCGGGTGCGCGACACCGCGCCCTCCTTCGGAACGGCCGCGATCCAGCCGCAGCACTGGGTGGCCGGGACCGCGGCCTCGCTCACCCTGCCGGCGGCGACCGGAGACGGCTCCGTCTCCCACGCGCTCGCGCCGACGGAGCGCCCGTCCTGGATGGCGTTCGACAGCGCGACGCGCGTGCTGTCCGGTACGCCCCCGGCGGCGGCGGCGCGTTCGTCCCATACCTGGACGGCGACCGACGGCGACGGCGATTCGACGGCGCTGGCTTTTCCCCTCACCGTTGCCGCGGCCGATGCGCCGAAGGTCTCGGAGGTCAAGTTCCTCTCCGCTCCGGCCGCGCACCGAATGTACGCGCCCGGCAGCGTCATCGAGGTCGGGATCAAGTTCGACAAGGGGGTGACCGTGACCGGCGCCCCGACCCTCGCCCTCGACATCGGCGGCGCGACGCGGAAGGCGGGCTACGCCGCCGCGCGAAACGGCTATCTGGTGTTCTCGTACGCCGTGCAGCAGGCCGATTACGACGCCGACGGCGTGAGCGTCGGCTCCGGCGCTCTCGCTCCCCCCGCCAGCGGCGGCATCTTCGACGCGGCCGACGACTCGATCCGGGCGGCGCTCGGGTTGGGGTCCCACGCCATCGACGACGACGCCGGCCACCAGGTAGGCAGCCCGCCGCGCGTCACCGGCGTAAGCGTCCATACCACGCCGCAGCAGGCCGGTGCCTACACCAGGGGCGCGACGGTCACCGTCCAGGTCGATTTCGATCAGACTGTGACGGTGACGGGCGCTCCGCAGCTCGCGCTCGCCGTCGGCGACCGGATCCGCCAAGCCAGAACGGCGGCGAGCGCGGGCAACGCCTATGTCCGTTTCTCCTATACGGTGGCGGCGGGGGATTCGGACAGCGACGGGCTCGGCGTCGCAGCCGGGGCGCTGACGCTCGGCGGAGGGACCATCCGCGACGCCGACGGCCAGAACGCGGCGCTCGACCTGGGGAGCCACGCGCGGACGGCCTTCGCCAACGCCAAGGTGGACGGGAGCAGGACCGGCCTCTGGCCGGACTTCGGCACTGCGGCCGGCCCCGATCTCGACCTGACCGTCGGAACGGCGGCGACCCAACCGCTGCCCACCGCGACGGGCGGCGATGCGCCGGTGCGCTACGCCGTCTCGCCGGCGCTGCCTGCAGGGCTGGGCGTGAACGCCTCCACCGGCGTTCTCTCCGGCACGCCCGGCGTCGAGAGTCCGCGAACCGGTTACGCGCTGACGGCGACCGATTCCAACGGCGACGCCGAAACGCTTGCCTTCACCATTAAGGTCGCAGGCAATCGTCCGGTGGCGAGCGGGGTCGCCGTCGCCTCCGCGCCGCTCTCGGGTGATACCTACGGGGCCAGCGAGGAAATCCTGGTGGACGTGGCCTTCGAGCGCGCGGGCACGGGCGCAATGACGGTGCGGGGCGCCCCTCGGCTGGCGCTCGACGTCGGCGGGACGACGCGTCAGGCGTCGTTCCTCTCCGTTTCCGGCGGGACGCTGCGCTTCCGCTACACCGTGCAGGCGGAGGATCGGGATACGGACGGCGTTGCGGTCGCCGCGGACGCGCTGGACCTCAACGGCGGGCTGATCCGCGACGCGGCGGGGAACAACGCGATCCTGGGGCTGGGGAGCCACGCGCTGGGCGCACAAGCGGCGCACAAGGTGAACGGCAGCGTCGGGCGCGCCCCGGCGGTGGCCGGAATCCGGGTGATCTCGACGCCCGCAAGCGGCGACACCTACTCCTACGGCGAGACCATCGAGGTGGAGGTGCGCTTCGATCAGGCGGTGGGCGTTTCGGGAACGCCCAACCTGGCGCTCGCCCTGGGCGCGGGGACCGCGCAGGCGGCCTGGAACCGCGCCGGAACGAGTCCGACGACGCAGATCTTCCGTCACGTGGTGGCGGCGGCGGACAGCGACCCCGATGGCCTGTCCGTCGCCGCCGGCGCGCTGACCCTGAACGGCGGGACGATCCGCAACGTCGGCGGCACCAACGCGGGCCTCGGCCTCGGCAGCCACGCGCTGGGCGCCCAAGCGGCGCACAAGGTGAACGGCGCCAACGCCGCGGCGCCGACGGTGACGGGCGTCTCCATCCGGTCGTTCCAGAGCGACGGCTGGTACGACCACGGCCAGACCATCGACGTGCGGGTTACGTTCAGCAAGGCGGTGCAGGTCAGCAAGGCGACCTTCCAGGGCAGGGACTTCTGGCCGGAACTGACGCTCGCCATCGGCGGCACGGCGCGGACGGCATCCTACCACGCCTCGAGCGGCCGCAGCGTGGACTTCCGCTACACCGTGCAGGATCCCGACCACGATCCCGACGGAATTTCCATCGGCGCGAGGGCGCTGAACTCCCATAGCGCGATCACCTACGGCATCGGCGGCGGCTTCAACCAGGTCCTCAACGGCAGGATCGATCTCGGCAGCCACGCGCTGGGCGCCCAAGCGTCGCACAAGGTGGACGGACGCGCCGCCACGGTGACCGGCGTCACCATCAACTCAACGCCGGCGAACAGCGCCGGCTACGGCGCGGGCGAGAAGATCAGGGCGCAGGTGACGTTCAGCGAGCTCGTCAACAATCGGTCGGGGTCTTCCCGCCTGGCGCTGACCATCGGCGACAACACGCGCCACGCCACGCTCGAAATCTCGCTCGGTCCCCAGCACTCCCGCAGCCTCTATTACGAATATACGGTCCAGAGCACGGACCGGGACGCGGACGGCATCTCCATCGCGGCGGACGCGCTGACCGGCAACCTGCGGCGGCGGGAAGGCAACCCGGTGAATTTCGCCCTGGGCAGCCACGCGCTGGACGCCCAGGGCACGCACAAGGTGACCGGCGCCATCGTGACGCCGCGCGTGACCAGAGTCAGCGTGATCTTCGTCCCGCGGAGCAACCAGACGTTCACCCTTGGGGAAGAGATACGCGTGCGGGTCAAGTTCGACGTCCCGATCGTCGCGAGCGGCGGGTCTCCGCAGCTGGCGCTCGCCATCGGCAACGCCACGCACCGGCTGAACGGCCGGCTGCTAGCCCCAACCTCCGCTTTGGAGTTCGTTCACACGGTGGGGCCGTCCGACCGGGACGCCGACGGCATCTCCATCGCCGCCGGCGCCTTGACGCTCCCCAGCGGCGCAACCCTGCGCAGCCGGTTGGGGGGGGCGGCGGCGCTGGGCCTGGGCAGCCACGCGATGACGAACGACGCGCGCTTCAAGGTGGACGGCAGTTCCAACCCGGCGGCGGCAGGTGAAGTGAAGCTCTCGGGATCGGCCCGCCACGATACCTTCCTCACGGGCGAGCGGTTCAAGATCTCCGTCAACTACGACAAGACGGTGACGGTGACGGGCACGCCGACGATCGCGCTGCAGGTCGGCAGCGTCACGCGCCGCCTGCCGCTGTCCGATAACGGTGGCAGGCCTCTGAGTTCCTACAGGGGCAGGGCTCTGAACTTCTATTACACGGTGCGGCACAGCGACCGGGACCCGGACGGCGTCAGCATCGGGGCCGCCGCGCTGCGCCTCGAAGGCGGCAGCATCACGGGGCCGGGCGGCAAACCGGCGCGGCTCGCCTTTTCCAACGCCATCGTGAACGATGCCCGTTTCAAGATCGGCGGCGCCGCGCTGCCGACGCCGACCTTCGGCGCGGCGGTGGTGCCGGCGCGGGTCTGGACGGTGGGCGCGCCGGTCGACTTCACGCTGCCGCCGGCGACCGACGGCGACGGGACGCTCGCCTACGCGCTGACCGGGCCGGGCACGTCGGCAACCGCCTTGAGCCTGCCGCGCGGGTTGAGCTACTCCGCCTCTTCGACCGGCGCGTTCGGCGGCGGCAGGATCAGCGGCACGCCGACGGTCAGCGCGAACCCGGCCAGCTACCGGCTTACCGCGACGGACGCCGACGACGACACGGCGACGCTCGACTTCACCATCCAGGTCGCGCCCGACCTGACGCCGCGCTTCGAGGCGACGGTCGACGACCTGGAGTGGATCGAGAACGACGAGATCGACGCCTTCGACCTGCCTGCGGCGACCGGCGGCAACGGGACGTTGACCTACACGCTTTCGCCGGCGCTGCCGGACGGGCTGTCGCGGGCTGACCGCCGGGTGAGCGGCACGCCGGAAGCGGACGCGGCGCGGACGCAATACACGTGGACAGCGACGGACGCCGACGGCGATCAGGCCTCGCTTACCTTCCACGCCGCGGTGGCCGAGGATACCGCGCCGAGCTTCGGCGACCAGACCATCGACGACCTGTCCTGGCTCCAGGGCGCGCTTGTCGCCGAGGTCACCCTGCCCGAGGCCACCGGCGGCAACGGCCCGTTGATCCACCAGATCTCGCCCGAGGATCTGCCCCCCGACATCGAGCTCGACGGGCGCGTGCTGAAAGGCACGCCGGCCGAGGTCCGGGAGGCGCTCGAATACACTTGGCGGGCGGTAGACCGGGACGGCGACAAGGCGGAGCTCACCTTCGACCTGGAGGTGTACGAGGACCTGCTGCCGAGCTTCGGCGACACGACCATCGATGACCGGGCGTGGACGCAGCGCCAGGAAATCGCGGCCTTCAACCTGCCGGAGGCTGTCGGCGGCGACGGCGACCTGACCTACGCGCTGGCGCCGGCCCTGCCCCCGGGCCTGAGCCGCGACGCGGCGACGCGCGAGGTTTCAGGAACGCCCACCGCGGCGCGGGCCGCGGCCACGTACACCTGGACGGCGACCGACGCGGACGGCGACAAGGCGGAGCTGACCTTCACCATGGCGGTGGACGGCATCCCCACTTTCGGCGACGAGACCGTCGCCGACGCGACGTGGACGAAGGGCAAGGAGATAGAGTCTTTCACCCTGCCCGAGGCGACGGGCGGCGACGGCAGGGTGATCTATGCGTTGTCGGCGGCCGCGCCGCATACGGGCCTTCCGGACGGCGTGGTCCGCGACGCGGCGACGCGCGAGGTTTCCGGCACGCCCACCGCGGCGCGGACGCGGACTGAATACACCTGGACGGCCACCGACGCGGACGGCGACGAAGCGTCGCTGAGTTTCTTCGCGGCCGTGGTCGAGCCTCCGGCGGCGACGCTGGTCCTCTCGGCCTCGACCATCGACGAGCACGACGGGACGAACCCCGGCTCGGCGACTGTGACGGCGGCGCTGGACAAGGCCTCGAGCGCGGACACGACGCTGACGGTAGCGGCAGCTGCGGGAACGAACGCGGCGGACGGAGACTTCGCGCTGTCGATCCCGGCGACGCTGACCATCGCGGCGGGGGAGACGGCAAGCATCGGAACGGTGACGATCACCGCGGTGGACAACGCGAAAGACGAAGACGACAAGACCGTCATCGTGTCCGGGAGCGCGGCCAACGACGTTCTGGTGACCGGCCCGGCCGACCTGACGCTGACCATCGCGGACGACGACGACGCGCCGACGGTGACGCTGGCGCTGGCGGATGCCGCCATCGACGAGAACGGCGGCGCTACGACGGTGACGGCGACGCTGAGCCATGCGTCGAGCGCGGAGACCACGATCACGGTGACGGCGGTTGCGGGGTTCTACGCAGCGGGTCCGGACGCAACGATCGTGATCGCGGCGGGGGAGACGGCGCACGCTTCGGACACGGCGACGATCGAAGCGGTGGACGACGACGTGGACAACGTGGGCGACCGAAGCGTCACGGTGACGGCGACGGCGTCCAACGACCAAGGCGCGGTGTCCGTAACCGGGGCGAGTCTCACGCTGACGGACGACGAGGCGACGCCGACGGCGACGCTGGCGTTGTCGGAGCCGGATCCGTCGCAGCCGGACACGATCGCGGAGAGCGGCGAAGGCAACGCGAGCGCGGTGACGGCGACCCTGGACCGGGCGTCGAGCGAAGCGGTAACGCTGACGGTGGCGGCGACGGCCGGCACGAACGCGGCGGACGGGGACTTCGCGCTGTCGAGCCCGGCGACGCTGACCGTCGCGGCGGGAGAGACGGCGAGCGCGGGCGTCGTGACGGTGACGGCAGCGGACAACGCGAAGGACGAGCCGGACAGGTTCGTGACGATCTCGGCCACGGTATCTGGCGCCAGCGGGGTGTCGAACCCGACCGCCCTGACCCTGACCATCGAGGACGACGAAAACGCGCCGACGGTGACGCTGGCGCTGGCGGATGCCGCCATCGACGAGAACGGCGGCGCGACCGCGGTGAGCGCGACGCTGAGCCACCCGTCGAGCGCGGCGACGACGGTGACGGTGACCGGGATGCCGGGCTTCTACGCGGCGAGTCCGGACGCGACGATCGTGATCGCGGCGGGGGAGACGGCGAGCGCTTCGGACACGGCGACGATCGAGGCGGTGGACGACGACGTGGACAACGTGGGCGACAGGGCGGTCACGGTGTCGGGAACCGCGGCGAACGACCAGGCCGTCGGCGAGGCCGTGGCCGTGACCGGGGCGGGCCTCGACCGCCAGCGTCGGCCGCGTCCTGGTCTGCCGGGAGAGTCTCGGACCATGGCCGTGACCGGGGCGAGTCTCACGCTGACGGACGACGAGGCGACGCCGACGGCGACGCTGAAGCTGTCGCAGGCGGATCCGTCGAAGCCGGACACGATTGGCGAGAACGGCGGAGTTTCGACGGTGACGGCGGCGCTGAGCGGCAAGTCGAGCGAAGCGGTGACGCTGACGGTGTCGGCGGGGACGAACGCGGCGGACGGGGACCTCGCGCTGTCGAGCCCGGCGACGCTGACCGTCGCGGCGGGAGAGACGGCGAGCGCGGGCGTGGTTACGGTAACGGCGAACGACGATGATGCGGACTCGCCGGACAAATCCGTGACCGTTTCGGCTGCGGTATCGGGCGCCAGCGGCGTGTTGGATCCGGCCGCCGTGACCCTGACCATCGCGGACGACGACGATCCGCCGACGGTGACGCTGGCGCTGGCGAACGCCGCCATCGACGAGAACGGCGGCGCTACGACGGTGACGGCGACGCTGAGCCATGCATCGAGCGCGGAAACCACGATCACGGTGACGGCGGTTGCGGGTTTCTACGCGGCGGGTCCGGACGCGGCGATCGTGATCGCGGCGGGGGAGACGACGAGCGCTTCGGACACGGCGACGATCGAGGCGGTGGACGACGACATTGACAACGTGGGCGACCGAAGCGTCACGGTGACGGCGACGGCGTCCAACGACCAGGGCGCGGGGTCGGTGACCGGGGCGGCGCTGACGCTGACCGACGACGAAGACACGCCGACGGCGACGCTGGCGTTGTCCGAGCCGGATCCGTCGAAGCCGGACACGATCGCGGAGAGCGGCGAAGGCAACGCGAGCGCGGTGACGGCGACCCTGAACCGGGCGTCGAGCGAAGCGGTGACGCTGACGGTGTCGGCGGCGGCCGGCACGAACGCGGCGGACGGGGACTTCGCGCTGTCGATCCCGGCGACGCTGACCGTCGCGGCGGGGGAGACGGCGAGCGCGGGCGTCGTGACGGTGACGGCAGAGGACAACGCGAAGGACGAGCCGGACAGGTCCGTGACGGTTTCGGCCGCGGTATCGGGCGACAGCGGGGTATCGGATCCGACCGCCGTGACCCTGACCATTGCGGACGACGACAATCCTCCCGTGGTGGCGCTGGCGGTGGCGGATGCCGCCATCTCCGAGAACGGCGGCGCGACCGCGGTGAGCGCGACGCTGAGCCACCCGTCGAGCGCGGCGACGACGGTGACGGTGACGGCGGTCGCGGGCTTCTACGCGGCGGGTCCGGATGCGACGATCGTGATCGCGGCGGGAGAGACGGCGAACGCTTCGGACACGGCGACGATCGAGGCGGTGGACGACGACGTGGACAACGTAGGCGACAGGGCGGTCACGGTGTCGGGAACCGCGGCGAACGACCAGGCCGTCGGCGAGGCCGTGGCCGTGACCGGGGCGAGCCTCGACCGCCGACTTCGGCCGCGTCCCGGTCTGCCGGGGGAGTCTCGGACCATGGCCGTGACCGGGGCGAGTCTCACGCTGACGGACGACGAGGCGACGCCGACGGCGACGCTGGCGTTGTCGGAGCCGGATCCGTCGAAGCCGGACACGATTGGCGAGAACGGCGGGGTTTCGACGGTGACGGCGGCGCTGAGCGGCAAGTCGAGCGAAACGGTGACGCTGACGGTGTCGGCGGTGACGAACGCGGCGGACGGGGACTTCGCGCTGTCGAGCCCGGCGACGCTGACCGTCGCGGCGGGAGAGACGGCAAGCGCGGGCGTCGTGACGGTGACGGCGAACGACGATGATGCGGATTCGCCGGACAAAACGGTGACGGTCTCGGCCGCGGTATCGGGCGCCAGCGGCGTGTCGGACCCGGCCGCCGTGACCCTGACCATTGCGGACGACGAAGACGCGCCGACGGTGACTCTGGAGCTGGCGGACGCCGCCATCGCCGAGGACGGCGGCACGACGACGGTGAGCGCGACGCTGAGCCATCCGTCGAGCGCCGCTACCACGATCACCGTGACGGCGCTTGAAGGCGCCTACACCGTGGATTCGGCGGACGCGACGATCGTGATTGCGGCGGGGAGCACGGCGAACGCCTTGGACACGGCGTCGATTACGGCGGTGGACGACGCCATCGACAACGTGGGCGACCGGAGCGCCACGGTGACGGGAACGGCGTCCAACGACCAGGCCGCCGCCAAATCGGAGACCGTGGCCGTGACCGGCGCGAGCCTCACGCTGACGGACGACGAGGGAGCGCCGACGGCGACGCTGAGGCTGTCGCAGTCATCGATTTCGGAGAACGGCGGCGTATCGACGGTGACGGCGACGCTGAACCGCGCGTCGAGCGAAGCGGTGACGCTGACGGTGTCGGCGGCGGCGGGAACAGGTGCGGTTTCGGGCGACTTCACGCTGTCGAGCGCGAAGACGTTGACGATAGCGGCGGGATCGACGGCGAGCGCGGGCGCGGTGACGGTGACGGCGGTCGCCGATGCGACGGACTCGCCGGACAAGTCGGTGACGGTCTCGGCCGCGGCGGCGGGCGGCGGGGTGGCGAACCCGTCCGCCGTGACGCTGACCATCGAGGACGACGACGCGGCTCCGGATGCGACGCTGGCGTTGGCGTCCTCTTCGCTCCCGGAAAACGGGGGCGCGACGACAGTGAGGGCGACGCTGAGCCATCCGTCGAGCGCCGCTACCACGATCACCGTGACGGCGCTTGAAGGTGCCTACACCGTGGATTCGGCTGACGCGACGATCGTGATCGCCGCGGGGAGCACGGCGAACGCCTCGGACACGGCGACGGTCAACGCCGTGAACGACGACGTGGACAACGTGGGCGACCGCACGGTGACGGTGACGGGAACGGCGTCCAACGGCCAGGCCGCCGCCCAGTCGGAGACCGTGGCCGTGACCGGCGCGAGCCTCACGCTGACGGACGACGAGGGCGCGCCGACGGCGACGCTGAAGCTGTCGCAGCCGTCGATTTCGGAGAACGGCGGCGTGGCGACGGTGACGGCGACGCTCTCCGGTCAGTCGAGCGAAGCGGTGTCGGTGTCGGTGTCGGCCGGCGGCGGCGGGTTCACGCTGTCGAGCGCGAAGACGTTGACGATAGCGGCGGGATCGACGGCGAGCGCGGGCGCGGTGACGGTGACGGCGGTCGCCGATGCGACGGACTCGCCGGACAAGTCGGTGACGGTCTCGGCCGCGGCGTCGGGCGGCGGCGTGGCGAACCCGTCCGCCGTGACGCTGACCATCGCGGACGACGACGCGGCTCCGGATGCGACGCTGGCGTTGGCGACCTCTTCGATCCCGGAGAACGGCGGCGCGGCGACGGTGAGAGCGACGCTCTCGCACCCGTCGAGCGCGGCGACGACGGTGACGGTGACGGGGGTGACGGGCTTCTACGCGGCGGGTCCGGACGCGACGATCGTGATTGCGGCAGGTGAGACGGCGAACGCCTCGGACGCGGCAACGATCAACGCCGTGAACGACGACGTGGACAACGTGGGCGACCGCGCGGTGACGGTGACGGGAACGGCGTCCAACGGCCAGGCCGCCGCCGAGTCGGAGACCGTGGCCGTGACCGGCGCGAGCCTCACGCTGACCGACGACGAGGCGACGCCGACGGCGACGTTGAATCTGTCGTCTTCGTCGGTTCCGGAGAACGGCGGCGTATCGACGGTGACGGCGACGCTGAACCGCGCGTCGAGCGAAGCGGTGACGCTGACGGTAGGGGCGTCGCCGAGAACGGGCGCGGTTTCGGCCGATTTTACGCTCAGCGCCAGGAAGACGCTGACCATAGCGGCGGGATCGACGACGAGCGCGGGCGCGGTGACGGTGACGGCGGTCGCCGATGCGACGGACGCGCCGGACAAGTCGGTGACGGTCACGGCCACGGCGGCGGGCGGCGGCGTGGGGAACCCGTCCGCCGTGACGCTGACCATCGCGGACGACGACGCGGCTCCGGATGCGACGCTGGCGTTGGCGTCCTCTTCGATCCCGGAGGACAGCGGTACGACCACGGTGAGCGCGACGCTCTCGCACCCGTCGAGCGCGGCGACGACGGTGACGGTGACGGGGGTGTCGGGCTTCTACGCGGCGGGCTCGGACGCGACGATCGTGATCGCGGCGGGGAGCACGGCGAACGCTTCGGACACGGCGACGATCAACGCCGTGAACGACGACGTGGACAACGTGAGCAACCGCAGCGTTACGGTGACCGCCACGGCCTCCAACGACCAGGGCGCGGGCTCCGTGACCGGGGCGGAACTGACGCTGACGGACGACGAGGGCGCGCCGACGGCGACGCTGAAGCTGTCGCAGTCGTCGATCCCGGAGAACGGCGGCGCATCGACGGTGACGGCGACGCTCTCCGGCAAGTCGAGCGAAGCGGTGACGCTGACGGTGTCGGCCGGCGGCGCCGGGTTCACGCTTTCGAGCGCGAAGACGCTGACGATAGCGGCAGGGAATACGACGAGCGCGGGCGCGGTGACGGTGACGGCGGTTGCAGATGCGACGGACTCGCCGGACAAGTCGGTGACGGTCTCGGCCGCGGCGTCCGGCGGCGGCGTGGCGAACCCGTCCACCGTGACGCTGACCATCGCGGACGACGACGCGGCTCCGGATGCGACGCTGGCGTTGGCGTCCTCTTCGATCCTGGAAAACGGGGGCGCGACGGCGGTGAGAGCGACGCTCTCGCACCCGTCGAGCGCGGCGACGACGGTGACGGTGACGGGCGTGACGGGCTTCTACGCGGCGGGTTCGGACGCGACGATCGTGATCGCGGCGGGGAGCACGGCGAACCCCTTGGACACGGCGACGATCAACGCGGTGAACGACAACGTGGACAACGTGAGCAACCGCAGCGTTACGGTGACCGCCACGGCCTCCAACGACCAGGGCGCGGGCTCCGTGACCGGGGCGGAATTGACGCTGACGGACGACGAGGGCGCGCCGACGGCGACGCTGAAGCTGTCGCAGTCGTCGATTTCGGAGAGCGGCGGCGTATCGACGGTGACGGCGACGCTCTCCGGCAAGTCGAGCGAAGCGGTGACGCTGACGGTGTCGGCCGGCGGTGCCGGGTTCACGCTTTCGAGCGCGAAGACGCTGACCATCGGAGCGGGATCGACGGCGAGCGCGGGCGCGGTGACGGTGACGGCCAACGACAACGACGTGGACTCGCCGGATAAATCGGTGACGGTCACGGCCATGGCGGCGGGCGGCGGGGTGGCGAACCCGGCGAGCGAGACGCTGACCATCACGGACGACGACGCTGCGCCTGGTGTGGCGCTGGCGTTGGCGTCCTCTTCGATCCCGGAGGATGGCGGCGCGACGACGGTGAGCGCGACGTTGAGCCATCCGTCGAGCGCGGCGACCACGATCACCGTGACGGCGCTTGAAGGCGCCTACGCCGTGGATTCGGCGGACGCGACGATCGTGATTGCGGCGGGTGAGACGGCGAACCCCTCGGACACGGCGACGATCAACGCCGTGAACGACGACGTGGACAACGTGGGCGACCGCGCGGTGACGGTGACGGGAACGGCGTCCAACGGCCAGGCCGCCGCCGAGTCGGAGACCGTGGCCGTGACCGGCGCGAGCCTCACGCTGACGGACGACGAGGCGACGCCGACGGCGACGCTGAAGCTGTCGCAGGCGTCGATCCCGGAGAACGGCGGCGTATCGACGGTGACGGCGAGGCTCTCCGGAAAGTCGAGCGAAGCGGTGACGCTGACGGTATCGGCCGGCGGCGGCGGGTTCGCGCTGTCGAGCGCGAAGACGCTGACGATAGCGGCGGGATCGACGGCGAGCGCGGGCTTGGTGACGGTGGCGGCGGTCGCCGATGCGACGGACGCGCCGGACAGGCCGGTGACGGTATCGGCCGCGGCGTCCGGCGGCGGCGTGGCGAACCCGTCCGCCGTGACGCTGACCATCGCGGACGACGACGCGGCTCCGGATGCGACGCTGGCGTTGGCGTCCTCTTCGATCCCGGAGGATGGCGGCGCGACGACGGTGAGCGCGACGCTGAGCCATCCGTCGAGCGCGGCGACCACGATCACCGTGACGGCGCTTGAAGGCGCCTACGCCGTGGATTCGGCGGACGCGACGATCATGATTGCGGCGGGTGAGACGGCGAACCCCTCGGACACGGCGACGATCAACGCCGTGAACGACGACATGGACAACGTGGGCGACCGTGCGGTGACGGTGACGGGAACGGCGTCCAACGGCCAGGCCGCCGCCGAGTCGGAGACCGTGGCCGTGACCGGCGCGAGCCTCACGCTGACGGACGACGAGGCGACGCCAACGGCGACGCTGAAGCTGTCGCAGTCGTCGATTTCGGAGAGCGGCGGCGTATCGACGGTGACGGCGGCGCTGAACCGGGCCTCGAGCGAAGCGGTGACGCTGACGGTGTCGGCCGGCGGCGCCGGGTTCACGCTTTCGAGCGCGAAAACGCTGACGATCGCGGCGGGATCGACGGCGAGCGCGGGCGCGGTGACGGTGACGGCGGTCGCCGATGCGACGGACGCGCCGGACAAGTCGGTGACGATCACGGCCGCGGCGGCGGGCGGCGGCGTGGCGGACCCGGCGAACAAGACGCTGATGATCGAGGACGACGACGCTGCGCCGGGCGTGACGCTGGCGTTGGCGTCGTCGTCGATCCCGGAGGATGGCGGCGCGACGACGGTGAGCGCCACCCTATCGCATCGGTCGAGCGCGGCGACGACGGTGACGGTGAGGGGCGTGTCGGGCTTCTACGCGGCGGGATCGGACGCGACGATCGTGATTGCGGCGGGGAGCACGGCGAATGCTGCGGATACAGCGACGATCAACGCCGTGAACGACGACGTGGACAACGTGAGCAACCGGATCGTCACGGTGACAGCCACGGCCTCCAACGACCAGGGCGCGGGGTCCGTGACCGGGGCGGAACTGACGCTGACGGACGACGAGGGCGCGCCGACGGCGACGCTGAAGCTGTCGCAGTCGTCGATTTCGGAGAGCGGCGGCGTATCGACGGTGACGGCGACATTGTCGGGCGTATCCGGCGAAGCGGTGACGGTGACGGTGGCGGCGGCGCCCGGGACCGGCGCGGTTGCGGCCGATTTTACGCTCAGCGCCAGGAAGACGCTGACGATCGCGGCGGGTTCGACCGCCAGCGCGGGCGCGGTGACGGTGACGGCCAACGACAACGACGTGGACTCGCCGGACAAATCGGTGACGGTCTCGGGCGCGGTGAGCGGCGACAGCGGAGTGTCCGATCCGGCGGCGGTGACGCTGACGCTGACGAACGACGAGGTACCCCCGACCCTGGCCCTGTCGCTGTCGGCATCCTCGATCTCGGAGACGGATGGGGTCTCGACGGTGACGGCGACGCTGTCGGGCGCATCCAGCCAGGCGGTGACGCTGACGGTGGCGGCGGCGGCCGGGACGGGGGCGGCGGCCGCGGACTTCGACCTTTCCACGGAGAAGACGCTGACGATTGCGGTCGGCGCCACCGCCAGCGTCGGCGGCGTGACGGTGACGGCCAACGGCAACGACGTGGATTCGCCCGACAAGCAGGTGACGGTCTCCGCCGCCGCGGCGGGCGGCAACGGGGTGGCGGCGCCGCCGAGCGCGACGCTGACGCTGACCGACGACGACGATGCGCCTTCGGTAACTCTGGCGTTGTCTTCGTCGTCGGTTTCGGAGAACGGCGGCGAGGCGACGGTGACGGCGCGGCTTTCCGGCAAGTCGAGCCAGCCGACGACGGTGACGGTGACGGCGTCGGCGGGTTCGCACACGGCGGCGTCGGACTTCACGCAGACGGGCGCGACGCTGACGGTGGCGGCGGGCGCGACGGCCAGCGCGGGCGTCGTGACGGTGACGGCGGTGAACGACGCGGAGGACGCGGCGCACGACAAGACGGTGACGGTATCGGCAACGGCGGGCAACGGTCAGGGGATTGCGGGGAACCCGTCGCCGGTGACGCTGACCATCGAGGACGACGACGTGGACCTGAAGCCGACGTTCGGCGACCAGCGGATTGCAAGCCGTCTGTGGCCGGTCTCGACCGTGGTCCCGCGCCTCGCGCTGCCGCGGGCGACGGGCGGCGACGGGACGCTGACCTACGCGCTGTCGCCGGCCTTGCCGCCATGGTTGTCGCGGAACGGCTTCTTCGTGACGGGGACGACGCCGGACGCTCCGACGAATCAGAAGGAATACGTCTGGACGGCCACGGACGAAGACGGCGACGCGGCGACGCTCCCGTTCCTCGTCGCGGTGATCGCCCCGGGCGACCCGCCGCGGCTGGTGAACCCGCCGGGGATCGTGGTGAACACGGGCAACCTGCCGTCGCTGTCGATTTCGTCGCCGCGGGTGGCGGAGGGGGCGTCGGGTTCGACGGCGACGCTGAGCTACACGGTGGCGTTGAGCGCGGCGAGCACGGAGGAGGTGTCGGCAGGTTACGCGGACGCGGGGACGGGTACGGCGTCGTCGGGTGCGGACTACGCGGCTCTCGCGACGGGAACGCTGACCTTCGCGGCGGGAGAGACGAGCAAGACGGTGGACGTGACGGTGACGGGCGACGGTGTGGACGAGCCGGACGAGACGGTGGAGTTGGCGTTGAGCGGTCCGGTGAACGCGCAGGTTCCGGTGAGCGGCCGGACGGGAACGGGGACGATCGAGGACGACGATGCGGCGCCTTCGGTGACGCTGGCGCTGGCGTCCTCTTCGATCCCGGAGGATGGCGGCGCGACGACGGTGAGCGCGACGCTCTCGCACCTATCGAGTGCGGCGACGACGGTGACGGTGACGGGCGCGACGGGCTTCTACGCGGCGGGTTCGGACGCGACGATCGTGATCGCGGCGGGGAGCACGTCGAGCGCCACGGACACGGCGACGATCAACGCCGTGAACGACGCCATCGACAACGTGGGCGACCGGAGCGTCACGGTGACGGCGACCGCTTCCAACGACCAGGCTGCCGCTGAGTCGCAGGCCGTGGCCGTGACCGGCGCGTCGCTGACGCTGACGGACGATGAGGCGACGCCGACGGCGACGCTGAAGTTGTCTCCGGCGTCGATTTCGGAGAGCGGCGGCGTATCGACGGTGACGGCAACGCTCTCCGGCAAGTCGAGCGAAGCGGTGACGCTGACGGTATCGGCCGGCGGCGCCGGGTTCGCGCTGTCGAGCGCGAAGACGCTGACGATAGCGGCGGGATCGACGGCGAGCGCGGGCTTGGTGACGGTGGCGGCGGTCGCCGATGCGACGGACGCGCCGGACAAGCCGGTGACGGTCACGGCCGCGGCGGCGGGCGGCGGGGTGGCGAACCCGTCCGCCGTGACGCTGATCATCGCCGATGATGACGCTGCGCCGGGCGTGACGCTGAGGTTGGCGTCGTCGTCGATCCCGGAGGATGGCGGCGCGACGGCGGTGAGCGCGACGCTGAGCCATCCGTCGAGCGCGGCAACCACGATCACCGTGACGGCGCTTGAAGGCGCCTACTCCGTGGATCCGGCGGACGCGACGATCGTGATTGCGGCGGGGAGCACGGCGAACGCCTCGGACGCGGCCACGATCAACGCCGTGAACGACGACGTGGACAACGTGGGCGAGCGGAGCGTTACGGTGACGGCGACCGCGTCCAACGGCCAGGCCGCCGCCGAGTCGGAGACCGTGGCCGTGACCGGCGCGAGCCTCACGCTGACGGACGACGAGACGACGCCGACGGCGACGCTGAAGCTGTCGTCTTCGTCGATCCCGGAGAACGGGGGCGCGGCGACCGTGAGGGCGGCGCTCTCCGGCAAGTCGAGCGAAGCGGTGACGGTGACGGTGGCGGCGGCGCCCGGGACCGGCGCGGTTGCGGCCGATTTTACGCTCAGCGCCAGGAAGACGCTGACGATCGCGGCGGGTTCGACCGCCAGCGCGGGCGCGGTGACGGTGACGGCCAACGACAACGACGTGGACTCGCCGGACAAATCGGTGACGGTCTCGGGCGCGGTGAGCGGCGACAGCGGAGTGTCCGATCCGGCGGCGGTGACGCTGACGCTGACGAACGACGAGGTACCCCCGACCCTGGCCCTGTCGCTGTCGGCATCCTCGATCTCGGAGACGGATGGGGTCTCGACGGTGACGGCGACGCTGTCGGGCGCATCCAGCCAGGCGGTGACGCTGACGGTGGCGGCGGCGGCCGGGACGGGGGCGGCGGCCGCGGACTTCGACCTTTCCACGGAGAAGACGCTGACGATTGCGGTCGGCGCCACCGCCAGCGTCGGCGGCGTGACGGTGACGGCCAACGGCAACGACGTGGATTCGCCCGACAAGCAGGTGACGGTCTCCGCCGCCGCGGCGGGCGGCAACGGGGTGGCGGCGCCGCCGAGCGCGACGCTGACGCTGACCGACGACGACGATGCGCCTTCGGTAACTCTGGCGTTGTCTTCGTCGTCGATATCGGAGAACGGCGGCGAGGCGACGGTGACGGTGCGCCTTTCGCATCCGTCGAGCGCGGCGACGACGGTGACGGTGTCGGCATCGGCGGGTTCGCACACGGCGGCGTCGGACTTCAGCTTGAGCGCGAGCAGAACGCTGACGGTGGCGGCGGGCGCGACGGCGAGCGCGGGGGCGGTGACGGTCGCGGCGGTGAACGACGCAGAGGACGCGGCGCACGACAAGACGGTGACGGTATCGGCGACGGCGGGCAACGGTCAGGGGATTGCGGGGAACCCGTCGCCGGTGACGCTGACCATCGAGGACGACGACGTGGACCTGAAGCCGACGTTCGGCGACCAGCGGATTGCAAGCCGTCTGTGGCCGGTCTCGACCGTGGTCCCGCGCCTCGCGCTGCCGCGGGCGACGGGCGGCGACGGGACGCTGACCTACGCGCTGTCGCCGGCCTTGCCGCCATGGTTGTCGCGGAACGGCTTCTTCGTGACGGGGACGACGCCGGACGCTCCGACGAATCAGAAGGAATACGTCTGGACGGCCACGGACGAAGACGGCGACGCGGCGACGCTCCCGTTCCTCGTCGCGGTGATCGCCCCGGGCGACCCGCCGCGGCTGGTGAACCCGCCGGGGATCGTGGTGAACACGGGCAACCTGCCGTCGCTGTCGATTTCGTCGCCGCGGGTGGCGGAGGGGGCGTCGGGTTCGACGGCGACGCTGAGCTACACGGTGGCGTTGAGCGCGGCGAGCACGGAGGAGGTGTCGGCAGGTTACGCGGACGCGGGGACGGGTACGGCGTCGTCGGGTGCGGACTACGCGGCTCTCGCGACGGGAACGCTGACCTTCGCGGCGGGAGAGACGAGCAAGACGGTGGACGTGACGGTGACGGGCGACGGTGTGGACGAGCCGGACGAGACGGTGGAGTTGGCGTTGAGCGGTCCGGTGAACGCGCAGGTTCCGGTGAGCGGCCGGACGGGAACGGGAATGATCGAGGACGACGATGCGGCGCCTTCGGTGACGCTGGCGCTGGCGTCCTCTTCGATCCCGGAGGATGGCGGCGCGACGACGGTGAGCGCGACGCTCTCGCACCCGTCGAGTGCGGCGACGACGGTGACGGTGACGGGCGCGACGGGCTTCTACGCGGCGGGTTCGGACGCGACGATCGTGATCGCGGCGGGGAGCACGTCGAGCGCCACGGACACGGCGACGATCAACGCCGTGAACGACGCCATCGACAACGTGGGCGACCGGAGCGTCACGGTGACGGCGACCGCTTCCAACGACCAGGCTGCCGCTGAGTCGCAGGCCGTGGCCGTGACCGGCGCGTCGCTGACGCTGACGGACGATGAGGCGACTCCAAACGTTACGCTGTCGCTGTCGGAGCCGGATCCGTCGAAGCCGGACACCATCGCGGAGAACGGGGCGGACAACGCGAGCACGGTGACGGCGGCGCTGAACCGGGCCTCGAGCGAAGCGGTGACGCTGACGGTGTCGGCATCGGCGGGAACGAACGCGGCGGCTACGGACTTCACTCTGTCGGGCGCGAAGACGCTGACGATAGCGGCGGGATCGACGGCGAGCGCGGGCTTGGTGACGGTGACGGCCAACGACGACGCGACGGACGGGCCGGACAAGTCGGTGACGGTCACGGCCGCGGTGTCGGGCGCCAGTGGGGTGTCGAACCCGGCCGCGGCGACGCTGACCATCGCCGACGATGACGATACGCCGACCGTGACGTTGGCGTTGTCGCCGTCGTCGATTTCGGAGAATGGGGGCGTGACGGCGGTGAGCGCGACGCTCTCGCACGCATCGAACGCAGATACCACGATCACCGTCACGGCGCAGGACGGCGCCTATACGGTGGATTCGACAGACGCGACGGTCGTGATCGCGGCGGGGAGCACGGCGAACGCCTCGGACACGGCGACGATCAACGCCGTGAACGACGCCATCGACAACGTGGGCGACCGGAATGTCACGGTGACGGGAACGGCGTCCAACGATCAGGCCGCCGCCGAGTCGGAGATCGTGGCCGTAACCGGGGCGAGCCTGACGCTGGCGGACGACGAAAATACGCCCACCGCGACATTGGAGCTGTCGTCTTCGTCGATCCCGGAGAACGGGGGCGCGGCGACCGTGAGGGCGGCGCTCTCCGGCAAGTCGAGCGAAGCGGTGACGGTGACGGTGGCGGCGGCGCCCGGGACCGGCGCGGTTGCGGCCGATTTTACGCTCAGCGCCAGGAAGACGCTGACGATCGCGGCGGGTTCGACCGCCAGCGCGGGCGCGGTGACGGTGACGGCCAACGACAACGACGTGGACTCGCCGGATAAATCGGTGACGGTCTCGGGCGCGGTGAGCGGCGACAGCGGAGTGTCCGATCCGGCGGCGGTGACGCTGACGCTGACGAACGACGAGGTACCCCCGACCCTGGCTCTGTCGCTGTCGGCATCCTCGATCTCGGAGACGGATGGGGTCTCGACGGTGACGGCGACGCTGTCGGGCGCATCCAGCCAGGCGGTGACGCTGACGGTGGCGGCGGCGGCCGGGACGGGGGCGGCGGCCGCGGACTTCGACCTCTCCACTGTGAAGACGCTGACGATTGCGGTCGGCGCCACCGCCAGCGTCGGCGGCGTGACGGTGACGGCCAACGGCAACGACGTGGATTCGCCCGACAAGCAGGTGACGGTCTCCGCCGCCGCGGCGGGCGGCAACGGGGTGGCGGCGCCGCCGAGCGCGACGCTGACGCTGACCGACGACGACGATGCGCCTTCGGTAACTCTGGCGTTGTCTTCGTCGTCGGTTTCGGAGAACGGCGGCGAGGCGACGGTGACGGCGCGGCTTTCCGGCAAGTCGAGCCAGCCGACGACGGTGACGGTGACGGCGTCGGCGGGTTCGCACACGGCGGCGTCGGACTTCACGCAGACGGGCGCGACGCTGACGGTGGCGGCGGGCGCGACGGCCAGCGCGGGCGTCGTGACGGTGACGGCGGTGAACGACGCGGAGGACGCGGCGCACGACAAGACGGTGACGGTATCGGCAACGGCGGGCAACGGTCAGGGGATTGCGGGGAACCCGTCGCCGGTGACGCTGACCATCGAGGACGACGACGTGGACCTGAAGCCGACGTTCGGCGACCAGCGGATTGCAAGCCGTCTGTGGCCGGTCTCGACCGTGGTCCCGCGCCTCGCGCTGCCGCGGGCGACGGGCGGCGACGGGACGCTGACCTACGCGCTGTCGCCGGCCTTGCCGCCGTGGTTGTCGCGGAACGGCTTCTTCGTGACGGGGACGACGCCGGACGCTCCGACGAATCAGAAGGAATACGTCTGGACGGCCACGGACGAAGACGGCGACGCGGCGACGCTCCCGTTCCTCGTCGCGGTGATCGCCCCGGGCGACCCGCCGCGGCTGGTGAACCCGCCGGGGATCGTGGTGAACACGGGCAACCTGCCGTCGCTGTCGATTTCGTCGCCGCGGGTGGCGGAGGGGGCGTCGGGTTCGACGGCGACGCTGAGCTACACGGTGGCGTTGAGCGCGGCGAGCACGGAGGAGGTGTCGGCAGGTTACGCGGACGCGGGGACGGGTACGGCGTCGTCGGGTGCGGACTACGCGGCTCTCGCGACGGGAACGCTGACCTTCGCGGCGGGAGAGACGAGCAAGACGGTGGACGTGACGGTGACGGGCGACGGTGTGGACGAGCCGGACGAGACGGTGGAGTTGGCGTTGAGCGGTCCGGTGAACGCGCAGGTTCCGGTGAGCGGCCGGACGGGAACGGGGACGATCGAGGACGACGATGCGGCGCCTTCGGTGACGCTGGCGCTGGCGTCCTCTTCGATCCCGGAGGATGGCGGCGCGACGACGGTGAGCGCGACGCTCTCGCACCCGTCGAGTGCGGCGACGACGGTGACGGTGACCGGGGTGTCGGGCTTCTACGCGGCGGGTTCGGACGCGACGGTCGTGATCGCGGCGGGGAGCACGGCGAACGCCTCGGACACGGCGACGATCAACGCCGTGAACGACGACGTGGACAACGTGGGCGAGCGGAGCGTCACGGTGACGGCGACCGCGTCCAACGGCCAGGCCGCCGCCGAGTCGGAGACCGTGGCCGTGACCGGCGCGAGCCTTACGCTGACCGACGACGAGACGACGCCGACGGCGGCGCTGAAGTTGTCTCCGGCGTCGATTTCGGAGAGCGGCGGCGTATCGACGGTGACGGCAACGCTCTCCGGCAAGTCGAGCGAAGCGGTGACGCTGACGGTATCGGCCGGCGGCGCCGGGTTCGCGCTGTCGAGCGCGAAGACGCTGACGATAGCGGCGGGATCGACGGCGAGCGCGGGCGCGGTGACGGTGGCGGCGGTCGCCGATGCGACGGACGCGCCGGACAAGCCGGTGACGGTCACGGCCGCGGCGGCGGGCGGCGGGGTGGCGAACCCGTCCGCCGTGACGCTGATCATCGCCGATGATGACGCTGCGCCGGGCGTGACGCTGAGGTTGGCGTCGTCGTCGATCCCGGGGGATGGCGGCGCGACGGCGGTGAGCGCGACGCTGAGCCATCCGTCGAGCGCGGCAACCACGATCACCGTGACGGCGCTTGAAGGCGCCTACTCCGTGGATCCGGCGGACGCGACGATCGTGATTGCGGCGGGGAGCACGACGAACGCCTCGGACGCGGCCACGATCAACGCCGTGAACGACGACGTGGACAACGTGGGCGACCGCACGGTGACGGTGACGGCGACCGCGTCCAACGGCCAGGCCGCCGCCGAGTCGGAGACCGTGGCCGTGACCGGCGCGAGCCTCACGCTGACGGACGACGAGACGACGCCGATGGCGACGCTGAAGTTGTCGCAGGCGTCGATCCCGGAGAGCGGCGGCGTATCGACGGTGACGGCGACGCTCTCTGGCAAGTCGAGCGAAGCGGTGACGCTGACGGTATCGGCCGGCGGTGCCGGGTTCGCGCTGTCGAGCGCGAAGACGCTGACGATAGCGGCGGGATCGACGGCGAGCGCGGGCGCGGTGACGGTGACGGCGATCGCCGACGCAACGGACTCGCCGGACAAGTCGGTGACGGTCTCGGCCGCGGCGTCGGGCGGCGGCGTGGCGAACCCGTCCGCCGTGACGCTGACCATCGCGGACGACGACGCGGCTCCGGATGCGACGCTGGCGTTGGCGTCCTCTTCGATCCCGGAAAACAGGGGCGCGACAGCGGTGAGAGCGACGCTCTCGCACCCGTCGAGCGCGGCGACGACGGTGACGGTGACGGGGGTGACGGGCTTCTACGCGGCGGGCTCGGACGCGACGATCGTGATTGCGGCGGGGAGTACGGCGAACGCCTCGGACACGGCGACGATCAACGCCGTGAACGACGACGTGGACAACGTGGGCGACCGCGCGGTGACGGTGACGGGAACGGCGTCCAACGGCCAGGCCGCCGCCGAGTCGGAAACCGTGGCCGTGACCGGCGCGAGCCTCACGCTGACGGACGACGAGACGACGCCGACGGCGACGCTGAAGCTGTCGCAGTCGTCGATCCTGGAGAGCGGCGGCGTATCGACGGTGACGGCGACGCTGAACCGCGCGTCGAGCGAAGCGGTGACGCTGACGGTGGGGGCGTCGCCGGGAACGGGCGCGGTTTCGGGCGACTTCAAGCTTTCGAGCGCGAAGACGCTGACCATAGCGGCGGGATCGACGACGAGCGCGGGCGCGGTGACGGTGACGGCGGTCGCCGACGCGACGGACTCGCCGGACAAATCGGTGACGGTCTCGGCCGCGGCGTCCGGCGGCGGCGTGGCGAACCCGTCCGCCGTGACGCTGACCATCGCGGACGACGACGCGGCGCCTTCGGTGGCTCTGGCGGTGGCGGATTCTTCGATCCCGGAGAACGGCGGCGCGACGACGGTGAGCGCGACGCTCTCGCACCCGTCGAGCGCAGCGACGACGGTGACGGTGACGGGGGTGACGGGCTTCTACACCGTGGGTTCGGACGCAACGATCGTGATTGCGGCGGGGAGCACGGCGAACGCCACGGACACGGCAGCGATTACGGCGGTGAACGACGCCATCGACAACGTGGGTAACCGCACGGCGACGGTGACGGGAACGGTGGCCAACGACCAGGGCGCGGGCAACGTGACCGGGGCGAGTCTGACGCTGACGGACGACGAGGGCGCGCCGACGGCGACGCTGAAGCTGTCGCCTGCGACGATCCCGGAGAACGGCGGCGCGGCGACGGTGACGGCGACGCTCTCCGGCAAGTCGAGCGAAGCGGTGACGCTAACGGTGTCGGCCGGCGGCACCGGGTTCACGCTGTCGAGCGCGAAGACGCTGACCATCGGGGCGGGATCGACGACGAGCGCGGGCGCGGTGACGGTGACGGCGGTCGCCGATGCGACGGACTCGCCGGACAAGTCGGTGACGGTCTCGGCCACTGCCTCAGGCGACAGCGTGGCGAACCCGTCCGCCGTGACGCTGACCATCGCGGACGACGACGCGGCGCCGGGCGTAACGCTGGGGTTGGCGTCCTCTTCGATCCCGGAAAACGGGGGCGCGACGACGGTGAGAGCGACGCTCTCGCACCCGTCGAGCGCGGCGACGACGGTGACGGTGACGGGGGTGTCGGGCTTCTACGCGGCAGGCTCGGACGCGATGATCGTGATTGCGGCTGGGAGTACGACGAACACCACGGACACGGCGACGATTACGGCGGTGGACGACGCCATCGACAACGTGGGCGACCGCGCGGCGACGGTGACGGGAACGGTGGCCAACGACCAAGGCGCGGGCAACGTGACCGGGGCGAGCCTCACGCTGACCGACGACGAGGGTGCGCCGACGGCGACGCTGAAGCTGTCGCAGTCGTCGATTTCGGAGAGCGGCGGCATATCGACGGTGACGGCGACGCTGAACCGCGCGTCGAGCGAAGCGGTGACGCTGACGGTGTCGGCCGGCGGTGCCGGGTTCGCGCTGTCGAGCGCGAAGACGCTGACCATCGGGGCGGGATCGACGGCGAGCGCGGGCGCGGTGACGGTGACGGCGGTCGCCGATGCGACGGACTCGCCGGACAAGTCGGTGACGGTCTCGGCCGCGGCGTCCGGCGGCGGCGTGGCGAACCCGGCGAGCAAGACGCTGACCATCGCGGACGACGACGCGGCTCCGGATGCGACGCTGGGGTTGGCGTCCTCTTCGATCCCGGAAAACGGGGGCGCGACGACGGTGAGAGCGACGCTCTCGCACCCGTCGAGCGCGGCGACGACGGTGACGGTGACGGGGGTGTCGGGCTTCTACGCGGCGGGCTCGGACGCGACGATCGTGATTGCGGCGGGTGAGACGGCGAACGCTACGGACACGGCGACGATCACGGCGGTGGACGACGCCATCGACAACGTGGGCGACCGCGCGGCGACGGTGACGGGAACGGCGTCCAACGGCCAGGCCGCCGCCGAGTCGGAAACCGTGGCCGTGACCGGCGCGAGCCTCACGCTGACGGACGACGAGAGCGCGCCGACAGCGACGCTGAAGCTGTCGCCTGCGACGATCCCGGAGAGCGGCGGCGTATCGACGGTGAGCGCGACGCTCTCCGGCAAGTCGAGCGAAGCGGTGACGCTGACGGTATCGGCGTCGCCGGGAACGGGCGCGGTTTCGGGCGACTTCACGCTTTCGGGCGCGATGACGCTGACGATAGCGGCGGGATCGACTTCGAGCGCGGGCGCGGTGACGGTGACGGCGAACGGCAACGACGTGGACTCGCCGGACAAGTCGGTGGCGGTGTCGGCCACGGCGGCGGGCGGCGGCGTGGCGAACCCGTCCGCCGTGACGCTCGCCATCGCGGACGACGAGACGCTTCCGACAGTTTCGCTGGTTCTGTCGTCGTCGTCGATTTCGGAGAACGGCGGCGTTGCGACGGTGGCGGCGCGGCTTTCCGGCAAGTCGAGCGCGGCGGTGACGGTGACGGTGGGGGCGTCGCCGGGACCGGGGACGGACTTCACGCAGACGGGGACGACGCTGACCATCGCGGCGGAGTCCACGACCAGCACGGGCACGGTGACGGTGAGGGGCGCCGACGACGGCGTGGCGGAGGGGAGCGAGCGGATCACGGTTTCGGGGACGGCTGCGGGCGGCAACGGCGTGGCCGATCCGTCACCGCTGACGCTGACGCTGACCGACGACGATACGCCGCAGACGACGCTGGTTCTGTCTTCCGCGTCAATTGCGGAGGCGGGCGGCGTTGCGACGGTGACGGCGATGCTTTCCGGCAAGTCGGGCGTGGCTGTAACGGTGACGGTGTCGGCCGGCGGCGCCGGGTTCACGCTTTCGAGCGCGAACACGTTGACCTTCGCGGCGAACGCCACGACGAGCGCGGGCGTGGTGACGGTGACGGGGGTGGACGACGACACCGACGCGCCGAACAAGTCGGTGACCGTTTCGGGCGCGGCGTCCGACGGTCTGGGTCTTGCGAACGACCCGCACGACGTGATCCTGACCATCGCGGACGACGACGCGGCGCCGCGCGTGACGCTGGCGTTGTCGTCGTCGTCGATTTCGGAGAATGGCGGCGTGTCGACGGTGACGGCGACGCTGGACCGTCCGTCGAGCCAGCCGACGACGGTCACGGTGTCGGCGTCTCCGGGGACGGGCTTCACGCTGTCGGGAACGACGCTGACCGTCGCGGCGGGCGCGACGGCGAGCGTCGGCGCGGTGACGATCACGGCGGTGGACAACGCGAAGGACGAGCCGGATAAGTCGGTGACGGTTTCGGGGACGGCGGCGAACGGCCACGGCAAGACGGACCCGGCGGCCGTGACGCTGACGATCACGGATGACGACGAAAGCGTATCGCCGCCGTCCGCGCTGGCGGCCGACGCGGGAGAGGACAAAATCGTGGACGAAGGGGCCGCGGTGACGCTGAGCGGCCGCGCGCACGGGTGGGACCCGGCGGCCGGGGCGCCGACCTGGGCCTGGGAGCAGACGGGCGGGACGCCGACGGTGGCGCTGACGGGCGCGGCGACGGCCGGCCCGTCGTTCACGGCGCCGCAAGTATCGGGAGTGACGGTGCTGACGTTCCGGCTGACGGTGACGGCGGGCGGCGCGAGCGTGAGCGACACGGTGGACATCACGGTGACGGACCGCTCCGGCGCGGCGGTCGCGACGCCGGATTCGGCCCCGACGCCGGATTCGGTCCCGACCTTCGGCGACGCTGCGGTTCCGGACCAGTCCTGGGTCCAGAACGCGGCGATCGCTCCCTTCGTTCTGCCGACGGCCACGGGCGGCGACGGCTCGCTGACCTACGCGCTGTCGCCGACGCCGCCGGACGGCGTGGCGCGCGACGCGGCGACGCGCGCGGTTTCCGGCGCGCCGGCCGAGCCCATGCAGCGAACCGAATACGCCTGGACGGCCACCGACGCCGATGGCGACGAGGCGACGCTCACCTTCAACGTCACGGTGTTCGAGGACACGGTTCCGAGCTTCGGCGACGAGACGATAACGGACAAGCTTTGGGTTGCGGGTCTTCGAATCGAGACGTTCGCGCTGCCGACGGCCACGGACGGCAATGGCGAACTGACCTACACGCTGTCGCGGCTGCCGCCGGCCGGGGTGGCGCGGGACGCGGCGACGCACGAGATCTCCGGCGCGCCGGCCGAGCCCATGCAGCGAACCGAATACGCCTGGACGGCCACCGACGCCGATGGCGACGAGGCGACGTTGACCTTCGCCATCGAAGTCTGGCCGCGGATTGCCTTTTCGCTGGAGGACGCGAAAGCGGAGGAAGGCGACGAGGTCGTGTTTTTTCTGAAGCTGTCGCCGCCGCCGCCGCGGGACATGACGGCGCGGCTCGTCGCGGTGCCGGGCACGGCGACGGTCGGCGAAGACTACACGACAGCCGCGGCGCGGAGCCCGTTGTCCTTGGCGTCCACGAGCGGAGGCGGCGCCGTCGCGTACGCGACCGGTCACGAATTCAGGATCGCAGCTGGCCAGACCTCGGTGCGGGTGGCGGTGCGGACGATCAACGACGAGACGGACGAGCCCCACGAGACGTTCACCTTGGACGCCGTATCGGTGCATCCGATGGGTGCTCGTGCGGCGGCGACGGGAACGATCGTGGACAACGATCACCAAGGACGGACGCGGGCGTTCGAGGCGGTTCTCGCGGCGTTCGGCCGCACGGTGGCGGCGGAGGCGATCGACGTGCTCGGGGAGCGGTTCACGGAGGCGGCGCCCGGGAACCGGGTGACGCTGGGCGGGCACGCGGTGCCGCTGGGCGCAGCGGAGGCGACGCCGGCGGACGAGGACGGGCTTTCGGGGGTCGGCGTCGGCGGCGCGCCCCGGCGTTCGGACGACGGCGCCGGGAGCGGCATGCGCGAACTGGCGGCGCGAAGTTCGTTCGCGCTGTCCTTGGGACGGGACGACGCTGCGGCCGGCGGGGGACCGGCGCTGTGGGGCCGCGCGGGGGCGTCCCGGTTCTCCGGCCGGCCTGACGACGACCTGGAGACGGAGGGCGAGGTGTTCACCGGTTTCGTGGGGACCGACGCCCGGCCGCGCCCCGATTTCCTGCTCGGGGTCGCGGTCGCGCGCAGCCGGGGCGAAATGAGCTACGTCCTGGGAGAAGGGCGGGGCGACGTGGACGCGACGCTGACGAGCGTGTTTCCTTATGCCCACTGGACGCCGGTCCCCATGGTGAACCTGTGGGCGATAATGGGGGCCGGACAGGGTGCCGCGAAGGTGGCGGACGAAGCGGGGGCGGCGCGTACGGATATCGAGATGCGAATGGCGGCGTTGGGCGGGCGCAAGGAGCTGGGAGCCTCCGGCGGCGTGGACTGGGCGCTCAAGGGAGACGGCGTCGCCGTGCGGATGATGTCGGACGCCGCGCGGGGGCTGTCTGCGACCGATGCGGGAACGCGGCGTCTGCGCCTTATGGTGGAGGGTTCCGCCGACTGGGGCCTGACGGAGCACGCCCGTTTGCGTCCGCGGTTGGAACTTGGGGGGCGATGGGACGGCGGCCGCCTGGACGAGGGGTTCGGCCAGGAGATGGGAGGCGGCGCGACCTACGCGGACATGCGGCTCGGGCTGGAGGCCGAGGCGCGGGGGCGGTACCTGTTGGCGCATCGCTCGTCGGGGTTCGAGGAATGGGGCGCGAGCTTCGCGATCCATTTCGATCCGGGGGGCGACGGCCTGGGACCGTGGATCGGGATGTCGCCGCAGTGGGGCGCGACGGACAGCGGGGCGCAGTCCCTGTGGGAGGGCGCGCCGCCGGACGATGGCGGCTCGGCCGGAGGCCGGCTGCGCCTGGAAGCGGGTTACCGCTTCGACGAGTCGCGCGCGATGACCCTGACCGTCAAACGGGACAGCCGGGGAGGCGGTCGCGGCTACGGCTTGGGCTGCCGCTTCGCGCCGGCCCGCAACCTGCTCGTCGAAGCGGAAGCGAGCCGTAGCGAAAGCGAAACGAACGCATTCGAACACAGCATCAGCCTCAAGCTCCGCATGCACTGGTAGAACCGCGCTCGATCAAGGGACGAGCCCGGGTAACGAAGAGACTTTATCTTTCAACAATGCTCCTTTTGAGGCCGGTCGAAGTACGGCATGCGGAGGGTGCGCAGGTCTGCAGGTCTGAAACCGTCAAACCGGAAAAATCCGCCGATTTTCGATGATTGTCGGAGTCCGGGCTGCGGCGGTTCAAGAGCGAAATCGGCGATTTCGCGCCAAAACGCCGTCCCGGGCGCGGATTTCGGCGCGGAGGGTTGAGGATGAACAATGCTCCAAGCCGCGCGCCGGAACGTTGGTCCCGCAAGGATCGTCTCCGCCGTTTCCGCGACAAGGCTGCGACGAACGCTGGAGGTTCTCGAGCGCGAGTTTCTTCGCGAGCGCAAGCATCGCGCGCTGCGCGAGCCTCAAAGGCTGCCGGGCCGGGCGTCGCCGCCAGCCAAGGTCAACCAACGCGCAGGCCGGCAGGCCCAGGAGGCAGGAACGTCCTTGCCTTCAGGGCGATGTCGGGTCGCGACGCGACGCTAAACGGCATCGCGGCCTGACAGCGGAGATTCTGATTCCGGGAACGAAAACCGGAGTTCGCAATAATGGAACTGCGCGGCGCTCGCTGCCGCAAGAGCGGTCGCGCTCTGGAAATTCCGAGGATCCGCGCGAAGCCGTCCGTTCAGGTCGCTTGGACCGGCGCTGCGCCGCAGCCTATGATGATTCTGGATTATGGAGGGAGATGCGATGTTGCCTGCGGTACAGGAATTTGTCGCCCGCATGCGGGAAGCCTGCGAGGCTCTCGACGGCGAAGCGCGCTGGAACCGGTGTCGTGAGTTGCTCGGAGAACTCCTCGAGGACGAGGCGCTGCGCCGTCATGCCGAGGGCTGGCCGGTGGGAGGTTTCGATGGCGAGAAGGTCGACAATCTGCTGTTCTACGAGGATCGGGACCACAAGTTTGTCATCAACGGCCTGATCAAGAACCCGGGCGGCCGGGCCATGATTCACGATCACGGCGAGACTTGGACCGTTTACGGGCTTCTGCGGGGAAACGAACGGATCGTCCGCTACAGGGAGGTCGAGAAAGGCGGCAGGCTCGGCTACGAGGAAAGTTACGCGGCGCACTGCGGTCCCGGAGACGTCGATGTCGTTCGTCCGTGGGAAATTCATTCCGAATACGCAGGCGACGAAAAGACCGTCGCCGTTATCGTGCGCAGCCGAAAATCCGGGACTTTCGAGCAGTTCCGCTACGAGGGCGGAAAGCGCAGGTTTCCGGGACCCAACCAAGTGCCGTACGATCTGACGGCCACTGCCGCCGACCCGCAAATCGCGGCGGATTCCCATCCGTCCTGAAGCTCTCGCGGCGGCGCGTGGCCGTTCCGAATTTTTCGAGTCGGGCGAACGTCGCGTCTCCGAAGTTTTTTGCGGGCCGCATGGCGCTCGAAGTTCGGCGTCCAGGGTTTCGGACGGCAGGCTCGGCGTTCCGGCCCCCGGGCAGCCCCGGAAAATCCCGCCGCTTCCGGCCCGGGAGCGGCCGGCCGAATCCAACCCCTGTCGTTCCGGTGCGAACCGGTCTCGGCATGCCGCCGGCAAGGCTACCGGGGACCGCGGATTTCATCGGGAAGGAAGGGAAATGCGGAGAGTTCGTGCGCGCGGTCGACGGCGCGGGCCTCCTTGACGAAGCCCTCGTCAAGTTCGTTCAGGGACGTCACGCCGATGAGGCCCATGGCGTTTCGCATCTCGGCCTCCATGATCTCGAGCGCGCGCACCAGCATCCGTTCGCCGCCGGCCGCCAGAGCCCACGCCTGGAAACGACCGAGGGCGACGGCGTCCGCGCCCAGGGCGAGCGCTTTCAGCACGTCGGTTCCGCGCAGGAATCCGCCGTCGACGACGATCTCCGCGCGATTTCCGGCGACCGCCGTCACTTCTCCGAGGATTTCGATCGTGCCGTCGCCGTGATCGAGTTGCCGTCCGCCGTGATTCGAGACGTAGATTACGTCGACGCCGTGATCGATCGCGATTTTCGCGTCCTCGGCCGTTTGCACGCCCTTAAGAATGAAAGGCAAGCCGCCGCGTTCGCGCATGCGGTCCATCCACTCCCATGTCAGGCCGGCCTGGTGCATCCTGCGTTCTTCGCCGTAGCGCCGGATGCTGGGCGGGCGCCAGCCCGTGATCAGCTGACGTTCGCGCCGCCCGTAATAGGCGGAGTCAACCGTCAGCGCGAGCGCCGCGTATCCGGCGTTGCGGGCGCGGTCGATCAGTTCGTCGGTCCAGGTCTCGTCGCCGCGAATGTAAATCTGGAAGATTTTCGGATGGTCCGTCGCGGCGGCGATTTCCTCCAGGGAAGGTTCGGTGACGGTGCTGACGAGATTGATCACGCCGAACTCCGCCGCCGCCCTGGCGACTGCGACCCCGCCCTCCGGAGTGATGCTCTGCAGCGAGCCGATGGGAGCGAGCAGGCACGGGATGCGCAGATGGTGACCCATGAAGGCGGCGGACACGTCGATCTCGCGAACGTCCCGCAAAATGCGGGGGCGCAGGGCGAGACGGTCGAGGGAATGACGATTGCGGCGCATCGTGGTTTCGGTTTCCGCGGCGCCCGTGACGTAGTTCCAGACCGCCCGGCCGACGTTGTTGCGCGCGGCGATGACGATTTCGTGCATTGTCGCAGGGAGGTCGGGCATGGCATCTTCCGATGATTTTGGCGGCGTCCGCCCGTTTGTGCCCGGTTTCGATGGTTGTGCCAACCGCCTTTCCGCTGCCGCTCGCGTTCGGACCTTGGAGGCAGGGCCATGCCTGATTCCGCCGGGATGTGCCATACATTGCCGGGCGCGGCAGCGCCGCCGTGTCGGGTCATTGCGCCGCAATGTCCGTCGGTCTTGTCGCTCCTGTGCGCCGTAACGAGGAGACTTGAAAATGGAGTTGATCGAATACAACGAAGGCTTGAAGCCGCTCGAAGAATTGCTGCGCGAGATAGACCGTCCGGGAGATTATTGCACGCACGGCAGCCTTTGCGTGCCGATGCCGCTTCTGCAGATCGAAGGCGTCGGCACGATTTCGTTTCCGGTTCCGGCGGTACAGGCCGAAGCCCTGGTCGCGACGGCGGAGCGCGCGCCCTACGGCAAGGGCGCGCGGACGCTCGTGGACTCCGGGGTTCGCAATTGCTGGCAGATCGACCCGAAACGGGTGCATCCCGGCGGCCGGACATGGGCCGAAACGTTCGGCCGAATCCTCGAGCTTGCAACGGAAGGACTCGGCTGCCCGGGGCTCAGGGCGGAGCTGTACAAGTTGCTGGTCTACGAACCCGGCGGTTTCTTCGTCAGCCACCGCGACACGGAGAAGGAAGACGGCATGGTCGCCACGCTGGTCGTCGCGTTTCCGGCGGCCGGATCGGGAGGCGACCTCGTCATCCGGCATCAGGGACGGGAAACCGTTGTCGACATGAACCTCTCCGAACCGTCGGAACTCGCCTATGCGGCCTTCTACGCCGATTGCGAGCACGAGATCCTGCCGGTGACGGAAGGCTACCGCATATGTCTCGTCTACAATCTGGTCCTGACGGAGAGCGAGTCATTCGGCGCGCCCGATTACGAGCCCCAGGTAGCCGCCCTCGCCTCTGTGCTGTCGGACTGGAGCCGCGACCCCGAGAGATCGAAGAAGATCGTGTGGCTTCTGGAGCACGATTATAGCGCTGCCGGACTGTCCTTCGAAACGCTCAAGAACATGGATGCGGCGGTTGCCCGCGTACTCGGGGAGGCCGCGGAACGCGCCGGCTGCGCAACGTATGCCGCGCTGGTCCATACCGAGGAAACGGGATCCGCCGAGTCTTACGGCTACGATCCTTGGGATTCCGAGTCCGAAGACGACGCGGACTTCGAGGTGGTCGAAGTGGTCGAGGTGGCGAACTGGCTGGACGGTTGGGCGGCGCCCGGCGGCGGACGCCCGGATTACGGCAACGTGCCCGTGCTCGATGGCGAGCTGATGCCGATGGGGGGACTCGACGACGCGGAGCCGGACCAGCAGAGGCTTCACGAGGCGACGGGTAACGGCGGAGCAAGCTACGAGCGCTCTTATCTCCACGCGGCTCTCGTGGTTTGGCCGCGGGCGGAGACCCTGGATGTTCTTGTTCAGGGCGGCATTGCGGGGGCGATAGAATTCGTCGCGGGCGAGGCTGGCGGGAGCGGTCCCGCGCGCGCGCTTGCAGTTCGGCTGGTCGACCTCTGGCCGCAGAAAAAATGGGGGGATCGCCAATGGCATGCGAACTGCAGCCGCGGGATCGAGCTTCTGCATTCGATCGGCGATACGGTTTTGCTGTCGCGTTTTCTTCGAGAGGTTCTGCTTCCTGACTACGATCCCGGAGTCAACGATGCGTTGGTCGCCGCTTCGACTGGCCTCGACCCGGAGAGCATGCGCGAATTCCTGCCGGGACTCGCCAGCGAGCGTTTCGGGCAGAGCAGCGCCGGGATCCTCGATTTGACGTGGCGGTTGTGCGAGCGTCTGGCGGGCGACGAACCGTGGGACGGGATTTTCCGCGCGACCGCGCGCGCGGCCTGCGAAAGCCTGCCTCTCGCCCTGACCCGGGAGAAGCCTGATCGCTCGGCGTGGTCCGTTCCCGACAGACCGCGGCTCGGCGTCGAGGGCGTCCGGGATCTCTTTCGTCTCGCGTGGCGTTTCGGTCTCGAGAGCCTGGCCGATGAAGCGGCCGAGCTGATCGCCGCCCGCTCCGAGGGAGTGTCTCCGGACCGGGAGTTGCCGCAGGCGCTGGAACGGTTGAAAAAGGTGCGCGGAGGGGGCGGCGCATATGAAACCCTGTGGCGGCGCGCGGCCGACTTTCTGCTTGCGCGAAGCGAAACGCCGCCGACGTCTCCTTCGGACTGGACGATTTCCGGCGATGTCAGCTGCAAGTGCGAACATTGCAAGGAACTCAAGGCTTTCTGCGGGGATCCCGTCGCCATGGTGCACCGTTTTTCGGTTCGGGGGGATTTGCGGGGGCACCTGATGGCGCAAATCGACGAAAACCGCCTCGACATCGACTACGAGGAGGAAGAGCAGGGCCGTCCCTACAAGCTGAAATGCACCAAGAACCGGGCGAGCTTCGAGCGGCGTCTTAAGGAATACGCCGAGGACGTGGAGGAAATGCGGAGGCTTGTCGCCGCGGCTGCGAAAGAATCTCCGGATCGGCTGCAGGCGGCGGTCGAACGCGCCGAATGAGGCGGGGACGGCGGATGGTTTGCTGCGGGATCGGTGAACCGGGCGCGCGGCAACGATTCAGCGGATGATTCCGGCGGCTTTTCCGCCGTTTCGAGAGCGGATCGGCGCCGCTTGGCGAAGCCGAGCTTTACGCTTGACGGGGCCGGCTTTTCCGCTAGGGCGATCCCACGCTACGGTTGCGGCGTGATTCCGCGCTTATTTTCGCTGCGCTGCATGTTTCTCTGGCTTTCGTCAACCGATTCGGTTACTCACAGGTCATGGCTGAGATTCTCGACTTGGAAGATTTTTCGCTCGAGGAGGTGGAGGTTCGCCTCGCTCGACCGGACGAACGGGTCAGGTGGGACGCTCTCGTTCGCGAGAACCATTACCTGGAGTTCAAGCGTTTCGCTGGGCGCGGCTTGCGGTACGTGGTTGCATGGCGGGACCGCTGGCTGGCGCTTGCGGGCTGGCAAACCGGCGCGTTCAAGTGCCGGCCGCGGGATCGGTGGATCGGCTGGGATCCCGCCAGCCAGTTTCGCCGTCTGCACCTGATAGCCAACAACACCCGCTTCGTGTCGCTGGCGAAGCAGAGCATGTGCCGCAACTTGGCGTCTTTTGCGATGGCGCGGATGCTGAGCCGTCTCAGCGACGACTGGCAGGCGCATTGGGGGCATCGGCTGCTGTTGGCCGAAACCTTTGTCGACCCGTCCCGTTTCGAGGGCACCATCTACAAGGCGGGCGGCTGGATTCATGTCGGAGATTCGAAGGGGTATTCCAGGTCGAATGGCCGGTACACGGAACCGCACGGCGCGCCCAAACGGCTTTACGTCCATCCGCTTCGGCGCGATGCGCAGCGCCTTCTGCGCGCAAGGAAACTACCCGAGAAGTGGGAGCGGACAGGGGCCGCTTCGGGGAAAAAGCCCGGCGAACTCCGCGCGCTCCGCGACGAATTCGCGGAAATCGTCGACTTTCGCCGGGCGCAAGGGCGGAAACATTCCGCGGCGTCGGTCTTCAGCATCTACGCGCTTGCCTGGCTGGCCGGGTTCCGTGGACCAGTGGCGGCGGCCGAGTATGCAAAGTCGCTGACCCAGGAGGAACTCGAAGCGCTCGGCGCATGGAAGAACAAGAAGACGGAACTTCACGAGGCCGTCTCGAAATCCACCATCCACCGCGTCGTCTCGAACATTGACCTGATCGAGATCAAGAAGGCGCTTGTCCGCCACGCCGTGCCACGCCTTGAGATTGGGCGCGCGATCGCGGCCGACGGCAAGCGCGTCCGCCGGGCCAACCGCACCGGCGCCGTTCATGCCGAAATCGCAACCTTGGTCGAGCACAACACGGGTATCCCGCTTGTCGGCATCGGCTTTGAAGGCGGAGAGATCGCCGCCGTCCGCGCACTGCTTGAAACTGTCGACGTGTCGGGCCGTGTCATCACTCTCGATGCCCTTCACACGACCAGGGACACGGCCCGGCTCATCGTCGAAACGCATCGCGCCGACTACCTCCTCTCGATCAAGGGCAACTCGCCCGAGACGTGCGAACTTCTGGAGACGATAGAGTGGGAGGCGGACGCCGGTTTCTCCGAAGAAGCCGACCTCGCCCACGGACGCATCGACCAACGGCATGTCGTCAGACTCCTCCCGGGCGCGATCAACTACCCTCACGTCGCGCAGATCTTCCGCGTTACCCGCGAACGGGAGGTTGTGAAGACCGGCGCGAAAACCATCGAGCACGCTTACGGCATCACCTCCCTGGCCGAGGCTGGAGCCGGGGAATTGCTGGCCTTCAGCCGCGGACACTGGAGCGTCGAGAACAAGGACCTCCGCGACGTCAACTTCCGGGAAGACCACTCGCGGTTCAGCACCGGCTTCGGCTCCGCAAGCAATGCGACTATCGGAAGCATCGCCTGCGCGATAATTCTTCGTAAGAATATGGACAGCGTGGCGCAGGCTACGCGTTCGTTCGACCGTCGCAAGGGAATGGAGGCCGTTCTCCTGCCTTGACGCCTCGTCGGCGCGCAGTGCCGGAAGCAAACTCTCCTCCTCCGTACCTCTATACCCCCCTTCCCCCGAAGTGTCGCCGTTCCGAACCCGGCATGCTGCATGTTCCGGGCCGCCCGGTTCACCGGTTGGGATCTAGCCAGCACCCTGACCTGACGTGCTGGCATATAAAAAAACAGCGGGGGATAGGCCTGCGTTTCCGCCCGTTTTTCTGTCGCGCCGCCGGGCGTTTTGCTATAGTCGGCGGCATGCGCCTCGGCTTCTTCATTCAGCCCGTGCATCCGTCGGCGAGGGACCACCGCCGGGTTCTGCGGGAGGATCGCGAGGCGATCCTGTTCGCCGACCACGCCGAACCCGTCGCTTCCTGCCTGATGCTCGTTGCGTCTCTCTCGAGCGACGCGAAGCGAATCGCTTTCGGCAGCGCGGCCGTGACGCTGCCGTCCCGCCATGGTCGCGGCCCATGTGGCGATGATCGATCGTCTGACCGAAGGTCGCTTCATCTTCGGCATCGGTCCCGGCGGACTTCTTTCGAACGCCGAGAGGCTGGGCAACCTGGATATCGGCCGCAACGCCAAGACGATGCAGGCCATGATCCTCGGCATTTAGGCAGGCGCGCCGCCATACCGGCTCGCCAACGACTCGCGAAGAGGTGGAGGATTTCCGCGCGTTGCACGGAGCGCGACTGTGCCGCGCTTGCCGGGCGGTCGATGGAGGCGCGCGAGGCGCTGCCGTGCGTGAACGAGGAACTGGGTGAATCCCTTGCCGGCCGATAACGTCATCGCCCGGCACGCGCCGCCGCCGCTGCTGGCCGGCCCTCTTGCAATGCTCTGCTGGGCGGGGAGCATCGTCGTGGTGAGGGACGTCGCGGGCGTCGTGCCGCCGGCCGGCCTGTCCTTCTGGCGTTGCGTGCTCGCGCTCGCCCTCCTGTATCCGATGTGCAGGTTCGCGTTGCGCGCCCAGATGCCGCTGATGCGCGCGAACTGGAAGATCGTCGCCTCCCTCGGGGCTCTGCTCTTCATCGGCGGAAACGGCATGCTGTTCGTCGGCCTGCAGTTCACCACCGCGATAAACGGCGCTCTGATCAACTCCGCCGAGCCGGTGGTGATCGTGGCCTGCGCATGGGCGATGTTCCGCGACCGCCTGACGGCCGTGCAGTGGCTCGGCGTTCTGCTGTCGCTGATCGGGGTCGTTTACCTCGTCGCTCGCGGCGAGCCGGCGGCTCTGCTGTCGCTGCGATTGAACGTCGGCGACGTCTTCATTCTCGTCTCGGTCGTTTCGTGGGCGTTCTATGCCGTGCTCCTGCGCCGCGTGCCGAGGGAACTCGATCGCCTCGTTCTCGTGTTCGGCATCCTCGCCGCGGGAGCCGTCGCGGTGTTTCCCTTCTGGATCCTCGAAACCGTCTTCTTCGCGCCGATGCCGCTGGTCTGGGAGGCGGCTTGGGCGACGGCGTTCAACGCCGTTTTTTCGTCGATCCTCGCGATGTTCTGGTGGAATCACGCTGTCGAGAACCTGGGACCCGGAAGGGCGGGCCTCTTCGTGCACCTCATCCCCGTTTATACCGTGCTCTTGGCGATGGGCTTCCTCGGAGAGGAACTGTTCCGGTTTCACGCGATCGGCATCGGCCTGATCGCCGCCGGCATCTATCTGACGACCGTTTTGAAAAGGAGGTGACGACATGAAACGGATACGCGCCGAGGGAGTCGCCGAACCTCCCGAAGGCACATGGTCGAACTGCCTCGTCGCCGGAAATCACGTTTACGTCGCGGGCATGACGTCGCGCGACGGGACGTTCGACGCGATCCTCGGCGCCGACGCCTACGAACAGTCGAAGGTCATCTTCGACAAGATCAAGGCGCTCGTCGAGGCCGCCGGCGGCGCGATGGCGGATATCGTCAAGGTGAACGTCTTCGTGACCGACATCGGCGATCGCGAGGGGGTCTGGCGTGCGCGCCGGGAATATTTCGCGGGCGATTTCCCGGTCTCCACGCTGGTGGAGGTATCGAAACTCGCGCATCCCGCCATGCTGGTCGAGATAGAAGCGGTCGGCGTTCTTGACGGGCGCGTTTCCGTTTCCGACCGAACGCGATAGAGTATGCGGAGCGGAGAGGAAGAAGAGGCCTCGCGGCCATGATGACCATGCGTTCGGCGCTCGAGCGGGCGCTTCGGCTGTACGGCGCCAACACGGCGATCGTCGATGCGGAGGGGCGTTTCACCTGGTCGGAGCACATGGACCGCGCGATGCGCCTGGCCGCCGTTCTGCGGCAGTTCGGGATCGGCCGGGGCGACCGCTTCGGCATCCTTTGCCGCAACACCTGGCGCCATTGCGAACTGCTTCACGCCGCCTACTGGAACGGCTCCGTCCCGGTGCCGGTGAACTACAGGCTCGCCCCGCCCGAGATCGCGTTCATTCTCGGCGACGCCGGCGTCGAAACGCTGTTCGTCGAAGACGCGTTCGCGAGGTTTCTGGACGACGTCGCCCTGGCGCCGTGGAAGACGCGGGCGGTGGGCGTTCCCGGCGGAGACGGGGGAGGCGTCGCGCCGCGCGCGGAGGACATGATCGCCGCCGCCCAACCGTGCGAAGGCGAGGAAGCCGAAGAGGACGATGACGCGATCCTGCTGTACACCGGCGGCACCACCGGGCGCTCCAAGGGCGTCAGGCTCTCGCATCGCAACGTCTTCGCCAACGGCATGCAGTGCGCCGTCGCGCTGAAAATGAGCGCGGACGACGTCTACCTCCACGTCGCGCCGATGTTCCACTCCGCCGACCTCCTCGGAACGGGATACACGTTGGTCGGCGCCGCTCACGCCTACCTTCCCGTCTTCGCGCCGGCCAACCTGCTGCGCGCGGTGCAGGACTACGGCGTCACGTCGGCGATGATGGCGCCGACGATGGTCATCCTGACCCTGCAGGATCCGGGCTTTGACGATTACGATCTGGCTTCGTTGGGCCGGGTGTTCTACGGGTCGTCGCCGATGGCGGTGGAATGGACCCGGCGGACGATGGAAGCGTTCCCGGGCGCCGCCGTGCAGCAGGGTTACGGCCTGACCGAAACCTCGCCCATACTCACGACCCTCGACGAGGACGTCCACGCGAAGGCGATGGAGACCGGCGAATACGAGATTCTCCGATCCGTCGGCCGGCCGGTCGCAGGCGTCGACATGCGCATCGTCGACGACGGCGGCGCTCCGCTTCCGCCCGGCGAAGTCGGAGAGGTGGCCGTGCGCGGAGCCAACGTGACCCGGGGCTATCTCAACCGGCCGGAAGAGAACGAACGCGCTTTCTCCGGCGGCTGGTTCCTTACCGGCGACATCGGAAGGATGGACGGGAACGGGTACCTGTTCCTGCTCGACCGCAAGAAGGACGTGATCATCACCGGCGGAGAGAACGTGTATTCCTCGGAGGTCGAAGCCGTCCTCTACCGGCACCCGGACGTTCACGAATGCGCGGTCGTCGGCGTGCCCGACGAAAAATACGGCGAGGCGCTGTTCGCGGTCGTCGTGCCCGCTCCCGGCGCGTCGCCGAGCGAGGACGAAATCGTCGAGCATTGCCGCGGAAGGATCGGCGGCTACAAGATTCCCCGCCGCATGGCGTTCGTCGAGGAATTGCCCAAGAGCGCGATGGGCAAGATCCTCAAGACGGAACTCAGGAAAATCTACGGATCGGAGAAACGATGAAGGATACGCTCCAACCGGGACTCGAAGACGCCCGTGACTGGAAGGTGGACGCGGAACGCACCATCGGCTTCATGGGCGACGACCTGCGCGTCTACGCCACGCCCTGGATGGTGCGGGACGTTGAAGAGACCTCGCGCCTGCTGGTCGGCGCGCATCTCGACGACGGCGAGGAGTCCGTCGGCGCGCACGTTTCCGTCGACCATCTCGGCGCGACGCTGCTCGGCATGACGGTCGCGGTGTCCGTCAGGGTCGCGGAAGTCGACGGACGCCGCGTGACGCTCGAGGCCGAGGTCCACGACGGCGTCGATCTGGTCGGAAAGGCCCGTCACGTCCGCTTCGTCATCGATCGCGATCGCCAGCGGGAGCGACTCGAAAGGAAGCGGGCGCGGATTCAGCCGTAGAACAGGCGCGGCAGGAACAGCGAAATCGCGGGCGCCGCGACCAGGATCGACAGCCTGACGATATCGGCGCACCAGAAGGGCGTAACTCCCTTGAAAACGGTGGCCGTTCCCACGTCCCTGACCACGCCCGACAGCACGAACACGTTGAGGCCGACCGGCGGCGTGATGAGGCTGATCTCGGTGACGACCACGGCGACGATCCCGAACCAGACGAGAATCTGTTCGCCGCCGAGGCCGGCGTATCCGAGTTCCCTGACGACCGGGAAAAAGATCGGTATCGTCAACAGCAGCATCGACAGGCTTTCGAAAACGCAGCCGAGCACGACGTAGATCGCGAGGATGATGGCGATCACCGCGAGCGGCGAGAAGTCGTGGCCCGTCACCAGCGCGAGCAGCCCGTCGGGCAGGCCCGCCCGGTTCACGAAATTCGAAAATATCAGCGCGCCGATCAGCACCGTGAAGAGAACCGCCGTCGTCCGCGCGCTCTCGGCCAGCACTTCGTAAAGGATTCGCCAAGTCAGCGCGCGGCGCGACAGGGCGATCAGGAACGCCCCGCCGGCGCCCACCCCCGCAGCTTCGGTCGGCGTGAACGCGCCGCCGTAGATGCCGCCCATGACCACCGCGAAGAGCAGCAGCGTGCCCCAGACGCCGCGCAACGCCTGCATGCGTTCCCGCCATCCGCGCCGCGGCGCCGCCGGGCCGGCCCCGGGATCCCGCCACACCACGTATCTGACCGCCGCCATGTACAGGAAGATCCCGAGCACGCCGGGCAGGAAGCCGGCCGCGAACAGTTCGCGGATCGAGGTTTCGGTCATCAGGCCGTAGATCACGAGGATGACGCTCGGCGGGATGAGGATCCCGAGCGTGCCGCCGGCGGCGATCGACGCCGTGGCGAGGGTGTCCGCGTAGCCGTAGCGGCGCATCGGCGGCAGCGCGACCTTCGACATGGTCGCCGCGGTCGCGAGCGAGGAGCCGCAAATGGCGCTGAAGCCGCCGCAGGCGACGACCGTCGCCATCGACAACCCGCCGCGGCGGTGGCCGAGAAAGGCGTGCGACGCGTCGTACAGTTCCGAAGACAGGCCCGCGCGCGCGACGAAATTCCCCATCAGGATGAACATGGGGACGACCGAAAGCCCGTAGCTCAGCGCCGTGTCGGAAACCAGGGTGCCGACCATGGCGAGGGACGGCTGCCATCCCGACAACGCGCCGAACCCGACGAAGCCCACGAGGCCCATCGCGAACGCGATCGGCATTCGCAGGAACACGAGGATCAGGAGAACGGCGAAGCCGATCAGCGCTTCCGTCATCGAGCGCGCGCTTACGCCGGCGCGGACGGGCCGGCCGGTTTTCCGCGGCGAAGCGCGTTCGCCAGGAGGGCGACCGCCGCGACGCCGCTCATCGCGGAGATGAAATAGCTGACCGGCCCCAGCGGAATCGCCAGAAACTCCGTCGCGTCGCCGTATTCGGACTGGTACGCCCCGATAACCCAGACCCGCCAGCAGACGGCGGCCATGATGACGCCCGCGGCGAGATTGAGGATCCTGCGGCGAAGGCCGGTGAGCCGCTGCGGAAACCAGCGGTCGAGCAGGTCGACGGTGATGTGCCGTTCGTGGAGACTGACGAGCGGAAGGACCGCGAACACGATGATTCCCATCATGATCTGCGTCAGTTCCGTCGCTCCGTCGAGCGGCGCCCCGAAAATCTCCCGCCCGGCAACGTCGACGCACGTCATCGCCATCAGGGCGAACAAAGTCGCCGACGAGGTCCCGTCGGTCGCCGCTCCGAACAATCTGCCCGGGAGGCGCGACCGACGGGACGGAACGTCTTCCACGGTTACTTCTTGTCGTACGCCCGAGCCAGTTCGCGCAGTTCGGCCAGGGCCGTTCCGCCGTCGAACCATTTGGCGACTTTCGCGGCCCAGGCGTCCTCCACCGGCTTCATGCGCGCGTAGTAGGCGTCGCGCATGGCGTCGGAAGCGGCGGCGATCTTGGTTCCCGCTTTCAGGGCGTCGTCGCGGCCCGCGACGTCCGCCTCGTCCCAGTGCCTGCCCAGTTTCGAGAACTCGAGGCCGGAAACGCTCATGATCGCGGCTCTGTCCTTGTCCGAGAGCTTCTTGAGGAACGCCGGACTGACCAGGAAGGCGAAGCTGCCGTAATAGAGGCCGCCCGGCATGATCGTCACGAACGGCACCACTTCCTTGAGCCGGAAGCTCTTCTGGGTTTCTATCGGCATGAAGATGCCGTCCGCGACGCCGGAGGACAGCGCTTCGTAGACCTTCGGCGCAGGAAGCTTCACGGCGGTGACGCCCAGGGTGCGCCCGACCAGGCTGCCGACGCCGCCGGGCACGCGCACCTTCATGCCCTTGAGACCCTCGAGACTCTCGAGGGGGCGCTTGGTGTGGATGACGGCCGGGCCGTGGGAATGCAGGCCGATCAACTCGACGCCCCGGTGTTCGTCGGCCTTCGCGAGATATTTCTGGTGGACCTGCCAGTAGGCGACCGCCGCCGCCTCGGCGCTCGTGCCGAGGCCGGGCATTTCGACGATCTGGGTCGCCACGTAACGGGTGTTGTACCCGTGGAAGATCCAGGCGGCGTCCGCGATGCCGTCGCGCACGACGCCGAACTGCTTCGGCGGCGAGGCGAGCTTGTATTCGACCTTGGTCTTGACGCGCCCTTCGGTCGCCTTGGAGACCATCGCCCCCCATTCCGGCCAGATCTTGGAGTTGACGAAATGGGTCGGCGGCGCCCACGAACTGATCCGCAACACCGTCTGGGCGTCGGCGGCGGCGGCGAAGCCAAGCGCGGCGGCGACCGCCGCGAGCGGTTTGAGTGCCTTCATCGAACTATCTCCCTTTGCTTGACGAGCGGAATCTAACCGTTGTCGCGCCGCCTTGCGAGAAAAATTCGAGCGGCGCTTCGCGCCGAAGCGCGGAGCCTCCGGTTCCCGCGCGGGACGCCGCCGGAAACAAAGGCGAGGCGTTCGCGTCGCCGCGATTTCCCGGCCCGCCCTACGCCTCTCCCCAGACCTCGCGCGCGGTCTCGACGATCAGCGCCAGCTTGCGCTTCTGGTCGTCTTCGTCGATGACCTGCCCGCCGCCGGGCGCGGAGGAGAATCCGCATTGCGGGCTGAGGCAAAGGCGCTCGAGAGGCACGTAGCGCGAGGCGTCCTCGATGCGCCGCTTGAGATCGTCCTTCGCCTCCAGGACCGGCGTCTTGGTCGACACCAGCCCGAGCACGACAACGCGGTCCGGCGGCATGAAGCGCAGCGGCGCGAAGTCCCCCGCCCGGTCCGTGTCGTACTCCATGAACCAGGCGTCGACCCGCGCTTCGCCGAACAGCGTTTCCGCGATCGCGTCGTAGCCCCCTTCGGCCATCCACGTTCCCTTCAGATTGCCGCGGCACATGTGGACGGCGACGCGCATGCCGGCCGGCCGGCCGGCCACGGCGTCGTTGATCATCGCCGCGTACCGCCGGGTCAGGGCGTCCGGATCCTCTCCGCGGTTTCTCACGTCCTCCCGGAACCGGACGTCGCAGTTGCACGGCAGCGCCGTGTCGTCGAGCTGGAGATAGGCGCATCCGGCGTCGGCGAGCGCCGCGATCTCCTGCCGGTAGATCGCGATCAGATCCTCGAAATACTCCTCGAGGTCGGGGTAAACGGTTTCGTCCGCGGCGCGCGGGCCGAGGAAATAGTGCATGACCGGCGGCGACGGCATGGTCGCCTTGGGAAGCGCGGCGCGCACGGCGCTCTTCAGGAACGCGAACTCGTCGCGGACGACGGGACGCGTTCGCCGGAGCTTTTCGCGGGCGTAGGGAGAAAGTTCGGCCGCCTTCGACTCGCGCCCGTCGCGGAAGCCGATGGCGCCTTCCCGCAGGCCGAAGCCGTCGACCGCGTCGATGAATCCGGCCGACCAGCCGCGGCGGCGGAATTCGCCGTCGGTGGCGGATTTCAGTCCCATCGACTCCTGCAGCGCGACGACCTCGCGTATCGCCGCGTCCTGGGCGTCGCGGAGGTCGTTCGCGCCGGTTTCGCCGGCGCGGTACGCGCGAACGACGGCCATGAGCGATTCCGGTCTGAGGAAGCTGCCGACATGTTCGGCGCGAAAGGGCGGCGGTCGGGCCATCGGTTTTCCTTTCCTGCCGGCCGCCGCAGCGTTCCGCGGCCGTTTTCGAGGCCGGCCGCTTATACCCGATCAGCTTCTCGAAATCGCCTGCGGTCGATCGACGCGCAGGCGTCCGCATCGTCGCGACCGCCGTCTCGCCGGCGACTCTCCCGGCGGAATCCGCCGGGCGTCCGGGTCGCGCTTCGAAGCGCAGGCGGGTCTCGAGAGGCGTCCGTCCTGAAACTTGCACGCGTCCGGACGCGCGCGGGATGGAGCGGGAGGCCGCAAGCCGGCTTCGTCACGTCGCGCGAAGCGCCGTTCCGAAGCGACGGCCGCGCGTTCGCGGCAACGGTTCGAGCGCGGCCGCCGCCTGAGGCCCGCGCGGGCAACTGACGAAAGCGGCGCGGCGCAAGAGACGAGTCGGCGGAGTTATCTTTCGACCGCCCGGCTGGACGTCTGGGCCAGCCAGGCCAGCCGCTTCGCCTCGCGCCGGCCGATCGAGACCGCCTGCAGAACCACGCCGACGATGGCGCAGGCGAAGGCCAGCGCGTAGCCCCCGACCGACACCACCAGAGAGGGCAGTTTCGGCACCAGCCCGGTCCGCAGGTACTCGCCGAGCACCGGAACGAACAGGACGGTGGCCGCCGCGAAGAACGCCAGCGCGAGACTCATGAAAAGACGGAACGGCCGCTCCACGGCGAACAGCCGGACGACGGCGAACGATATCAGGAAGCCGTCGCGCCAGGTGTTGAGCTTGCTTTGCGACCCGCCCGGGCGCGGATGGTACGGCGTGTCCATCTCGCCGACGGGGAGGCGAAGCCCCAGCGCGTGAATCGTCAGCTCGGCCTCGATCTCGAACTCTTCGGCCTGTCCCGGGAACGATTTGACGAAACGCCGCGAAAACACCCGGTAGCCGGACAGCACGTCGCGAACGGCGACGCCGAACAGGCGGCGAACGGCGCCGGACAGCAGTCGGTTGCCGAAGCGGTGTCCGGGACGGTACGCCTCCCCGACGGCCGCGCGGCGGCGGGCCACGACCATGTCCAGATCCCGATCGAGCAGCATCTCGACCATCGCCGGGGCGCTGGGCGCATGGTAGGTCGCGTCGCCGTCCACCAGCACGTATACGTCGGCGTCGAGGTCGGCGAACATGCGCCGCACCGCGTGTCCCTTCCCCTGCAGCGTCTCGCGGCGCACTTCCGCGCCGGCGGCGCGGGCGGCGGCGGCGGTATCGTCCTCGGAGTTGTTGTCGCAAACGACGATCCGCGCTTCCGGCAGGGCCTCGCGAAAGTCCCCGACGACCCGGGCGACGGTATCGGCCTCGTTGTAGCAGGGAACGAGAACCGCGACGTTCGTTCGGGTCTCAGCGCGCACGCTTCCGGCCCGCGGGCGTTTCGTAGAGATACAGATGGAAAACCTCGTCCAGAACCATCGCTCCCGTGAACGATGCGAGTCGCCGGATGCGGCGTTCGCCGTACGGAAGCTGCAACTCGCCCGCAAGGACGAACAACACCTTTCCGTCGTTCCGGGCGGCCAGGGCCTGCGCTTGCGAAATCAAGACCCACGCAGGGTAGGCGCCTCGCGGCCCGGGGCCTATCCGCGCCCTGTCGTAGACGACGAAGGAACCTTCCCGGTTCCCCTGAAGGTAATGAATCCGCTTCTGCGGCGACAGATGGCCGAGCACTGCGCTGGCGCTCCAGTCCGGGAAGCCGATCATCGGCAAGTCCTCCAGACCGTTGGCGCGAATGTATTCGGCCGTGCGCTTCGCTTGGGAAAAAGGTTGTTCGACTTCGATGGCGACGGCCCTCGCTCCGCCCACCGCGTGCAGCGCCAAAAGGCCCGTCAAGAGAACGCTTCCCGCCGCGTTGACCGCGCGGCTGCCGCCGACGGGGCCGCCGGTCAGGAACCTTCCGCTCCAGACCAGCACCAGCAACGCGATCAGGAGAAAGCCATGGTGACGGAAGGAGCCGTAATGCAGCGCGTAGAAGAAAACCAGCAGTCCCGTCGTCAGGCACAGGAACAGCGTCAGCGCGACGGGCCGCCGCCAGTGGAACGCGACGACGGCCGCCGCGAGCGCCGCCGCCGTCAACGCCCCATAGACCGCTTCCGGCCGCTCCGGGACCAGTCCCACCACCGGCACGAATCTCGGATCGGCGGGGAAGAAGACAGCGAACGGAATCAGTTCCAGAACTCTCCCGATCGACGACAGGTTCAACTCCAGGTACGGCGAAAAAATCCATGTCACGGATCCCGCGGACTTGGTCACGTCGGAAGGCGGGACCATCTGCAGCGCCGCGAGCAGGATCCCGGCGGTTGCGATCGCGAAGCCCGCGCAGAGTCTTCTGGCGTCCGCCGCGTCGCCGTTCGCCAGGGTTCGGCGGTTGAGCGCGTAATCGACCGTCAGAACGAACAGCGTTCCGATCGCGACGATGCAGGCATGCGCGCTGGTGTGGCTCATCAGCGCCAGCACCAGCGCCAACCACAGCGGCCTTCGGTAACGGTGCCGCAGAAGCGCGCACATCGCGACGATCAACAGCAGGCCGAGGGCGTAGTTGCGCGACATCACGCCGTATTCGTACAGAGGGAAATAGCCGAAGGCGAACAGAACCTTTTGCAGCGGGCCGAACGGCGCGTGCCTCGCGACCACGAAGATGGTGGCCGAAGCGATCGCCAGATGGAAGACCTGCATCCCGACCGGCGAAGAGGTGAGCCGCGTGATCGGCATCAGCAACAGATGCCACAGCATGGGACTCGCCTCGTATTCCATGTTGCGGATCAGATCCAGCGGATCGGCGCTGTCGCGCGCGAGCATCCATGCCTGGACCTCGTCCCTCCACATCTCGTGATGATGCATGGTGAAGGCCAGCACCAGGGCATAGGCCACGGTCAGCGCCGGAGCGAACCATGGAGCTTCTCCGATGGATCGAAGCGACAGGGGGCGCCGGAGGGGCGTTTTCTTGCCGGAACGAGACGCGCGCACGGCGATGCCGCCCTTTTTGCGTTTGCCCATTTTTCCTTTCTGGAAACCGCGCTGCAACGGATCGTGCCGACGACGCCCGCGCGAACGCAAAAATGCGCGGCGGAAAACCGATGGCTGCGGATCGTAGGCCGGGGCGACTTGAGAATCAAGCCGGCCGCGGTCGGCGGCGGAGCCATTGACCGGGCGGACGTCTCCTGCGCCGCCCGGTCTTGACAGGCGATCGCTCGGCGCCGAAGAATTCGACTATGGACGCGGGAAGCGTCGAACGCGCGCCGAGGAGGACGCCATGAGCAGGAGAACCGGAAACGCCACGCGCAGGAGAACCGGAAACGCCACGCGCAGAGAGATCCTTGCGGGCCTCGCAGGCAGCGCATCGATGTTGGCCCTCCCCGGCGGAACCGCCGGAGCTGCGGAACCGGTCCGAATGGGAACGTTTTTCTCCCTGTCGGGCCCGGCCTCTCTGTTCGGCCCGACGCAGACGGCCTGCAACGCCCTCGCCGTCGACGAAGTCAACGCCGCGGGCGGCATATTCGGCCGAAAGGTCGAAATCGTATCCGGCGACGGCGGCGCGCCGCCCGCCGAAGCGGCCAAGTCGGCGGTGCGGATGCTCCTGAAAGACAAGGTCGACCTGATCGTCGGCTCTCACGACAGCGCGGTGCGGCAGGCCATCGTGGGAGCGCTGAAAGGGAAGGTTCCCTACGTCTACACGCCTCTCTACGAAGGCGGCGAATGCGCGTACAACACCTACGTCACCGCCGACACGCCGCAGCAGCAGATCAAGCCGTCGCTCAACGCCCTCGCCGGAACGTTCGGCCTGCGGAAGTTCTATCTCATCGGCAACGACTACGTATGGCCCCGGCGGAGCAACGCGCGCGCCAAGGAGTACATCTCGGCTCTCGGGGGCGAGGTGGTGGGCGAGGAATACGCTCCGCTCGGCGCCGGCAACAAGTTCGACGACGCCGTCACCAGGATCAAGGCCGCCGCGCCCGACCTCGTGCTGATCACGCTCGTGGGCGGCGACAACGTCAATTTCAACCGGACCTTCGCGGGTTTCGGGCTGGACAAGTCGACGAGGCGGCTTTCGCTGCTCTGCGAGGAACTGACCCTGCAGGGCATCGGTGCCGAGCACAGCGCCGGGATCTACAGTTGCATGTCGTATTTCGCCGTCGTCGATTCGCCGGAGAACGCGGCGTTCAAGAAGCGCTACGCGCAGAAGATGGGAAGCGAGGCGCCGCCGCTTTCGATGATCGGCGTCGACGCCTACTCGGGCACTCACTGCGCCGCCGCGCTGCTCAACAAGGCGGGAAGCAACGCCGCCGCGGCCGTGATGAAGGCCTCGGAGGGCCTGCAGTACAAGACGGCCACCGGCGTCGGCACCATGATCAACCGGCACGTCGCGAAGAGCATGTATCTCGCGGAGTGCGAGGGCGCGCAGTTCCGCATCGTCCGGACGTTCGACGACGTCGGGCACGGAGAAACCTGCTCCGCGTGAACTGGCGGAATGGACGCGGTTCTCGTCGCCAACGGGTTGAACGTTTCGTTCGAGGTCGTCACCCTGGCGCTGGTGACCTTGGGGTTGGCGATAACCTTGGGCCTCCTCGGCGTCCTGAACCTGGCCCACGGCGAGTTCGTCATGATCGGCGCTTTCTCCGCCTTTTTCGTTCAGGAGCAGGGATGGCCGTACCTGGCCGCGTTCCCGGTCGCCGTCCTGGCCTGCGCGGCCGTCGGCGGGCCGGTGGAACGGGCGATCAGGCCGCTCTACGCGCGCCCCTTCGACACGATCCTCGCGACATGGGGAGTGAGCCTCCTGCTGCGGGAGATCGTGGAGGCCTTTTACGGCCGGGGGTTCCGCAGCGTGCGGCAACCCCTCTCCGGCACGGTCGACGTTTTCGGAGCCGATTACCCGCTGTATCAACTAATCGTCATGCTGGCCGCCGCGTCGCTCGTCGGCGCACTGGCGCTGTGGTTCATGAAGAGCGCCGCCGGACGCAGAATCCGGGCGCTGGTCGATAACCCCGATCTGGCGAGGTCGGTCGGCATCCGGGCGGACAGGCTCGCCCGGAACACGTTCGTCGCCGGGCTGTGCCTCGGCGGCATCGCGGGCGTCTTGCTGGCTCCGATCGTCGCCGTTCACCCGGGAATGGGGATCGACTACGTGCTCAAGGCGTTTTTCGTTCTCGTCGTCGGCGGCCTGGGCAACATGCTCGGACTGGTCCTGGGATCGGGCGTCGTCGGCGGCGCGGAAGCGATCGTGTCCGCGACCATCGACCGAACCGCCGGCTACACGTTCGTCCTGCTTACCGCGCTCCTGTTCCTGTGCCTGAAGCCCAGTGGCCTGGTTAGGCGCTAACGGCGTTTTCGTCGGCGCGGTCCTCGTCGGCCTGCCGTTCGTCATCGGGGATTTCTGGGCCTACGCGACGGCCCTTTATTTCCTGTACGCGATCGCCTGCCTGGGAATCGGGATCTCCTGGGGGCAGGCGGGCCTTCTTTCGCTGGGGCAGGGTTTCTTCGTCGGCGTCGGCGCCTATCTGTCCGGACTCTCCCTCATCGGCTTTTCCGACAGCATTCTGATCTATCCGCTGCTGTTCGCCAGCGCCGTCGTTCCGGGCGCGCTCGCCTACGGAATCGGCAGGATGATCTTCCACGGCCGCACCCGGAACGGCGCTTACTTCGCGCTGATCACCCTGGCGCTGGTCCTGCTCGGCTCGCAGGTCGCCACGTCCTGGAATTCCGTGACCGGCGGATACAACGGCCTGAGAGGCATCCCCGGCATTCCGGGGATGGACGGTTTCGAAGACGCCTATGCGCTGTCCGCGGTCGCCCTCGCGGCCTCGATGCTTTTCGCGGGCTGGATGATCGCGTCGCCGCTCGGCGTTCTCTGGAGGGCGCTCGCTCAGGACGAGCGCCGCGTGGCGTTTCTCGGGTTCGATCACAATCGCCTGAAGTCCGTCGCGTTCGGATTCAGCGGTTTGCTCGGCGGGCTCGCCGGCATGCTCTACGCGCCCGAAAACAATCTGGTCACCCCGGACCTGTTCGGTTTCCTGCTGTCGACGAACTTCGTCGTTTGGGTCGCGGTCGGAGGGCGCGCCACCCTCTACGGACCCGTTCTGGGCGCGGTCTCGCTGGGCTTGCTGACCGCGAGCCTGCGCGAGGCCGTAACCTACTGGGAGGCGGTTCTCGCCGCGCTGTTCATCGCGTCCGTGCTTTATTTCAGGAAGGGTGCGCTCGGCGCGTTCGAACCGGGATTGCGGCGCCGGTTCGAACGCCGCAGCCGGAAGCTCGCGCCCGCGCCGGAGCGCAGGACGCCGCCGCCGACGGGACTGCTGAAGGTCGAGGGGCTCCGCCTGCGAATCGGTTCGGTCGAGATCCTCGACGATCTCAGCCTGGGAATCGACGCGCCCGGCATCTATTGCCTGATCGGTCCGAACGGCGCCGGAAAGACCACCGCGTTCGACGCCGTCACCGGCGAGGCCAAACCGCAGTCCGGGAGCGTGCGAACGCTGGGCATGCCGGTCCGGAACGCGCGCGACCTGACGCGGGCCGGCCTCGGGCGCAAGTTCCAGATTCCGAACGTCTTCGACGAACTGACGATCGGCGAGAACGTCGCGCTCGCGCTCTGGACCGGCAGGACCGGCTGGAGCGATCTCGTCAGGCTGACGCCGCTGAACTGGACCAGCCCGGTTCTGCAGGAGCTCGAGCGGAACTTCCCGTTCCTTGCCGAACGGGACCGTTCGGTTCGCGACCTCTCGCACGGACAGCGCCAGGTGCTGGATCTCGCCATGGTGCTCTGCACCGAACCGCGGTTGATCCTTCTCGACGAACCCTGCGCCGGGCTGTCGCTTTCCGAAACCCGGCAGGTCATCGACGCCATACGCTGGGCGACCGGCGCGCTCGGCGCGACCGCCCTCATCATCGAGCACGACATGACCCTCGTGCAGACGCTCGCCGACCGCGTGTTCGTGCTGCACAACGGGCGGCTGCTGGCCGAGGGGACCGTCGCCGAGATACGGCGCGACGCCGCCGTCCGGTCCGTTTACTCCGGCGAGGCCGCGTGAGCGCCGGGATGCGGTTCGCGAACGTGTCCGGCGGATACGGCGGAATGACGATCGTGCGCGAGATTTCGGGAGAGGTTCCGAACGGCCGTTGCCTCTGCGTATTGGGACGCAACGGCGTCGGCAAGAGCACGCTTATGAAGATCCTGTCCGGACATCTGAGGTGCCGTTCGGGCGAGATATTCCTCGACGGAGTCGTTCTCAACGACCTTTCGCCGGACCGCAGGCGGCGGCTGGGCCTGAGCTATGCGATGCAGGAACGTCCGGTGTTCGACAGCCTTTCCGTGCGCGACAACCTGACGCTGATGCGGGCGCCGTCGTCGCTGGAGCGCTGCGAACCTTACTTCGAGGCGTTTCCCGTTCTGGAAAGGCGATTGCCGCAGATCGCCGGAACGCTGAGCGGCGGCGAACGCAAGATCCTGTCCTTCGCGCGCGCGATGACCGAGGAGGGCGCGGCGACGCTGCTGGACGAACCGTCCGAAGGGGTGCAGTCCGAAAACATCGAGCGCATGAAACGCTTCATTCTAGAGCGAAAGGCGAATGGCGGCAGCGTCGTGGTCGTGGAGCAGCACTTGCGTCTCGCCGAGGCGATCGCCGACGAGTTTCTAGTCATGGATCAGGGCAGACCGGTTCTTCGGGGCAGCGCGCCGGATATCGGTCGCGATCGACTCCTGTCGCATATCGAGGTTTGATTCGGCGCTCCCCTAAGCGTGATGCAGGCGAGCGGGAATCTCCGTCGCGAGGACAGTACGGGCCGGCGGCGAGGCGAGGGATCGAGCCGGTTGGCGAGGTTCGCCGCGAAAACGCGCGCGCGACGCGCTCATGCCGCGAATCCGCGCCGGTGACCTCGTTCGGGACCACGTAGCTGGCGGCTCGTTCAATGGCGTTCCGCCGCCTATTCATCTTGGATGCGCTGACTCCCCTCCCCGCAGAGATCAGGCATCGGTCCAGACGGGAAAGGACCTTTTCGCTGCGGTGGGGCTGTGCCTCCTTGCAGCGAACGCGCTCACCGCTCTAGCTCCTTGACTCGCCGACCAGCCCGGGTCGATATTGCCCTCGCGACAGAGATTGCCGACGTTGCGATTCAGGGTTGATTGGGGGGAACGGAATGGACGTCAAGGAAGCCGTAGAGACAGCAAAAAAATACGTCGTAGAAATTTTCGAGGGAGAAAGCATAGAAAACTTAGGCCTTGAAGAGGTTGTATATGATGGCGAAGCTGTTGTCTGGAAGATGACGGTCGGCTTTAACCGGCCGTGGGATCAGATAAAAAATTTGGCGGACGCATTGTCCGCGGCGTCGGAGGGGCAAATTCCCGAGTGGAGAAGGCGATCGTACAAGATCGTTCAGATCGACGACCGAACCGGCAAGGTTATATCCATGACAAATCGCCCGCCGACGATTTGAAGTCCGACCGATGCGCACCGCCGAAGCGTTTATCGACACAAATCTACTCGTGCTTCTCGTTGTCGGATCCGTTGACCGAAATCAGGTCGGAAAGCATCGTCGGACAAAGATGTTCACCTCGGCGGATTATGATCGCTTGCTGAGAATAATCGAACCCTTGAAGTCGGTTTTCGTTACGCCAAATATATTGACTGAAGCTTCCAATCTTCTCGAATCCAGGAGCGATCAGCGATATCTCAATATGCTCAAAAAAGTAGTTCAGAGCAGCGAAGAAATTGTCGTTGCCAGCGCCACCGCAATGCAAAGCCGGTCATTCAGCAGGCTCGGTCTCACCGATGCCGTTCTTCTCGACGTCGTTTCGAAAAAAAGGCCGTTGCTCACGGTCGACCTTGATCTCTTTATCTCTGCATCGAAAAAGGAAGATGGCAGCGCATTCAACTTCACGCATTATCAGGACCTTTAGGGCAATCGTTCGAAACGGCGGTTGTTTTCGCCAAATTAACCGTCGCCAGCTGCGGAATCGTTGGCCATCGGCGGCGCGGCCGCAAGGGAGGGCACCGGGCTTGCGGCCGGGAGAGCTGCGCTCCACCGTTCGGGTGGGGTATCGCCGCCTGCTCCGATTTCCTCCGGGGAGGCCATGAGACACGGACTTCCGGCACCGCGGAAAATCGGTGGACTCCGACGCCGCGTCGGCCGCGCTGCGTCCCGGCGGCCGGCCGGTTCGGGTATAACTGTTGCTTGGCGAACGGGGAGAGCGCGGGGATGTTCGATTTCTTTTTTCCGACGGAGCCTTTCGGCTCCCAGACGTTGAGGCTTGTGGCGGAGGCCGGGGAGGGCGGCGGCGACGTCTTCGAGATCGCGCGCGTGTGCCGCGGCATCGAGCCGGGCGACAAGGCGGGCTGGGAAAGCGCATGGACCGCCAAGGCCGGGGACACGGAGGCCCGCGCCCGAAACGCGCTCGCCGCCGGAAGCGAACGCACCGCAATGCGGTATTTCTTCGCCGCCAATCAGTACTGGCGCATGGCCGACGTCTTTCTCACCATTGAGCGCAACGACGACAAGGCGTCCTGCTTCGCGCATTCCCAAACCTGTTTCCGGGAGGCGGCGAAGCTGCACGATCCCCCGATCGAGACGATTACGGTACGGTGCGGCGACGAGGAGTACGATGGTTATTTCTGCCATCCGCGCAATCCGAAGCCCGGCAAATGGCCGGCCATTTTCTTTATCGGCGGCGCGGACGCCTTCGCCGAAGAGATCTATTTCTCGGGCCGCGAGCTGGTCGAGCGCGGCTACGCGCTGCTGCTCGTCGATACGCCCGGTCGCGGATCGTCCATGTACCTGAAGGGCATACCGACCCGACCCGACTACGAAGTGCCTGGCAAGGCCTGTCTGGATTGGCTCTTCGCCCGTCCGGAAATCGATCCCGCCCGCGTGGGCTTGATGGGAATCTCCATGGGCGGATACTACGCGCCGCGGGTCGCCGCCTTCGAGGATCGCATCTGCGCGCTCGTTTCCTGGTGCGGCTGCTACTCGATCCTCGACGATCTCTACCTCTTCTACGAACACCTGCAGCCCACCGTCCGGCGCCTGCTCGGCGGCGTTTCCGACGCGGAGGCGCGCGAGCGGCTCAGGGCGTTCTCGATGGAAGGGCTCGCGTCGAAGATCGCCGCGCCGACCCTGATGACCCACGGCGTCGGCGACCGGCTGATGAACGTCGAAGGTGCCAGGCGACTGTTCTCCGAGATCGGCTCCGCGGACAAGCGGCTGGTCGTATTCGAAGATCCCGCGGAGGGCGGCATGGTGCATTGCTCGCACGATTGCTGGGTCCACCACGGTCCGCTCGTCTTCGACTGGATCGAGCGGCACGTATGAGCGGGCCGCGGTTGCGCCGCAGACGGAGGGAAGGGGAATGATCGTCGATTTTCAGCACCATTTCACGCCGCTGGAACTGTTTCCGGAAGGCTTCGGCGGAGAATCCAGGACGTTCTTCGATCCCAACGGCGTTCCGTCCTACAGTTTCCATTCGCTGCTGTTCGATCTGGACGCGCATGTCGAAATGATGGATGAGGCCGGAATCGATCTCGCCATGCTTTCCTGCGCCGGCGGCATGTGCGCCGAACTCGAGCGCAGCCGGCTCATAAACGACCGCGCGCGCGAGGCCGAGAAGAATTATCCCGGGCGGTTCGCCGGATTCGCCCATGCGCACCCGTTGGGCGGTGCCGAGGCGTTCGCCGAACTGGCGAGGTGCCGCCACGAGCTTGGATTTCGCGGCGCGGTGATCACAACGGAGTTCGACGGCGTCACGATCGACGACCCGGTGCTCGACCCGTTCTGGGCGGAATGCCAGAAGCTCGGAATGTTCGTCTTCATTCACCCGGCGTTGCGGCTGACCTACCCCGAACAGTTCGACGCATACGATCTGGCGCGGTCCGTGGGGCGGGAGTTTTCCCTGGTCCAGGCGGTCATTCGGCTGGTCAACGGCGGCGCGCTCGACCGCTTTCCCGATCTGGTCGTCCATATCGCGCATCTCGGCGGCGGCATCGCGTCCTTACTCGGTCGCATTCGCGGCTATCAGGATAAGCGGTTCTGGGGCACGGACGGAGACCCGCGTCACGGCCGCCTGCCGGAAAAGAGCTTCGATCACTACGTTCGCGAACGGCTTGCGTTCGACACCGCGGGATTCTGCGGCGATGCGCGATCGGTGCGATCCGCCATTATTGAACTGCCCGCCGACCGGATCGTGTTCGGCAGCGACTATCCCCAGGAAATCAGGGATCCGGGGGTCGTGAAAAAGTTCGTTGACGACATCCGCGCGATCGGACCCGAGGGCGAACGCATGCTGTCCGGAAACGTCGCCTTGCTGCTCGGGTAGCTCCGCTCGCTTTCCGAAGATCGGGCGGGATTGCGCATCCGAAGAGGCGCGTCCTACGCCCCTTCGAATCCCCGCCGAAGCCCGCCGGCGGTGGCGCTCGCAGCGATTCGGTCGCCTTCGCGACCTGCCGGTTTTTGATCGTCGCAGTCTGCAGGGCGCTTCCTTCCTCGGCGGTCGTTAACCGCATGGAGCGCTCCTTTTCCCGGCTGGCTATGATTTTGTGCGACTCTTGAAGCGAAGTGGGTATCGACTTCTTTCCCGTTTCGCGATAGATTCAGACTCTGGGAAGTTGAAAGGGGATTCCAGAAGTGAACAGTCGGCCGAACATAGACGAGGTGCTGGAGGAGTTAAAAAAGGCTGGGCAAAACATGACGGAGGAGCAAGTGCGGGCCCAAAAGATCTCCTTCATCATGGGAACGCTGAGCAGCAAAAGCAAGATCACTCGCAAGGAGGTCGCGGATTATCTTGACAGGATGGCTGGGAAGCGGCCCGCAGCATGATCCTCCACGAACTTGTCGGACGTTACGAAGATCATCCTGCGTACAAAGGGCTGGAACTCTCCGACGGAGAGCGGCACTGCTCCTAGTGGAACGGAGCGCTCGCCTGTTGTTTTCTCTGCGTTCGCTCGCCGGGCAAAACGGCGCCGACATGGCGCGACGCCTGAAGACGAGCGTTCGGTTGTCGGAGAACGCAGGCGGCGCGCGAGCGCCGGTTCGCGAAAGAGAGCCTCCGCCGAAAAGAAACGACCGGCGCCGGGCCAGGGAGCGGCAGGGTCGCTTCGTTCACGCCCGCATGGTCGGCATCGGGCTGGTGTCGACGAGTTCCATCTGACGGTAGGCCAGACGCTCGAACAACTCGCCGCGCAGCGCGGCGTGCGCCGGATCGTGGAAAAGATTTTCCATTTCGTCGGGATCGTTCGCGAGATCGTATAGCTCTCCCCACTCGGCCTCTCGGGACACGGTCATGCGATGGGTGCGCGTAACGATCGTGCGAATGCGCGGCGGGCTGTCGTAGCCGAAATACACCCGTTGCTGGTCGTCTTCGACGACAACGGAGTCCACTTCGTCCGGATCGTCGGCGCCTGCGGCCGCGGCGAGCAGACTTCGGCCCTGGATGCCGTTGTACGGTTCGATCCGGGCGCGATCGAGGACGGTCTGCGCGATATCGATCGTGCCGGCGAGGCTGTCGGTGGTTCGCGCCGCCGCGCCCGGTTCCGCCCATATGAACGGCACTCGCGTCAACCCCTCGAAATGCGCCGGCCCTTTCAGCATCAATCCGTGGTCGCCGAGAAAGTCGCCGTGGTCGGAGGTGAAGACGACGATCGTATCGTCGGCGAGTCCCGCCGCTTCGAGTCTGCCGAGAATTTCTCCCACCGCATCGTCGATCATCGCGATCATGCCGCAAGTCAGCGCGCGCGCCTCGCGCACCTCGCGCTCGTCGACGGCGAAAGCGTTCTGGGAAGTCACCACCGCTTTTCCCGCCGCCCTGGATTCGCGAGCCCATTTAACGTGCGGCGGCGGCTGTCGATTGCCGTAGTCGTAGCTCGCCGGAACTTCCATGTCCTCCGGGCTGTACATGTCCCAATAACGGCCGGGAGGGGTGAATGGATGATGCGGATCCGGGAAGGACGCCATCAGGAAGAACGGCTTGTCGGCGCCGCTCGCGGCGTGCCGGTCGATGAACTCCATCGTCTTAAGCTTGACGTAGCTCGTCGGATAATGCTCTTCCGGGATCGCAGTGCGGTAGGCTTGCGGACAAACGTAGTCGTGCGGCAACTGATTGTCGCGGTCGCGCAGGCTGTCCGCGTCGCTCCGCCGCTCCTTGAACCAAACGTAGTAATGCCCGCCGACATGGTCCGAATGCTCCGTGCACAGGTCCACGCGCTCGAAGCCGTAGAAAGGCAGCGTCAGGTCGTAGGGTTTGCCCGGCCGCCACCTCTCCGGATGCTCCTGCAGATAGTCTCCTTCGGAATCCGCCGCGAAGGCTTCCGGCATCACGTCGCGCAGCGACGCGTATCCGTCCTTCGGCGCCGGCCGCTCGCGCATGGGCGGGAATGCGGTCATGTTCTGAATATGGCTCTTGCCCACCAGAGCGGTCGCGTATCCGGTAAGCCGCATCGCTTCGACGAAGGTGCTGGCGCGCATGTCGAGCGAGGTTCCGTTGGAGCGCACGCCGTGCAGCGACGGCATCCGGCCGGTCATCAGCGTCGAGCGGTTGGGCTGGCAGACGGGGGTGGCGACGTAAAAGCGGTCGAAGCGCGTTCCGCGCGCGGCGATGGAATCGATGTGAGGCGTCTTCAGAACCGGGTGGCCCGAACTGCCGAGATGATCGGCGCGCTGCTGGTCGGTAATGATGAAGAGGAAGTTCGGACGATCCGGCATGCTTGGTCCCCATTTTTGCGACTTGCGGCAACCACTATATCGCAGCCGCGTCGGGCCGGATACCGGATTGGCGTCCGTTGGCCGCGGTCATCGAACGGGCGGTCGGGAATTTCATGACCGCCACTCCCTCGGCCCGAAGCGCCAGCTCTTCCGCCGCGGTCGGCCGTCGTCACTCCGACGAAGCGCGGCTTCTCGCGGGAACCGTCAGAGTTCCGGATCTCCGGCCGACAGATATTCCCACATGCGCTCGAATATGCGGCCCGACGCTACGGCACGGCTTCGGGCCTCCCGATCCGAGAGCACCTGAGACTCGTCCTCTTTGCCCGTCGCCATGACGGCGAGTTCCGTCTTCGCCGCCTCTTCCAGATAGAACGCCATGACGATCGCTTCCTCGACCGTCGCGCCGGTAAGGATGCAACCGTTGCCGCGCATCACGACGGCTCGCGCGCCGCCAAGCGTTTCCGCCAGCGCTGCGGCGGCCGCGTCGTCGCGCAACAGCGCCGGGTCGTCCCACAAAGGCGGCATCGGGGCGAAGTAGCTCCCGAACCCGATCCGCGCTTTGGGGGTTCGGCGAAAAGTGGACAGAGTCATGACGTCGCGCAGAAAGGTGCGCGCGATGCCGTTCACGTCCGGCCGTCGCCTGTAGATCTGCTGATGGCACCGCACCTCGCCGAGCACGCCTTCGGGCAACGGGCCGTCGATCGGAACGACCGCGCCCGGCTCCCCGGGGGCGATCAGTCCCATCGGTTTCGGCGCGCAGACAAGGAAGCGGTCGGGGTCGAGCCGGGCGCTGACGTGGCCGTAGGCGTGTCCGAGGCCGTTGCGACCGAGCGCGCGGGCCGCCGCGCGGACCCGGCGCTGCGTCGGTTCGAACGCCCCGTCCGTCATTCCCGGAATTCCGGAACGTCCGGCTTGGATCCCCAGACGCAGAACGACTCGGGGACGAACGGAAACTGGCGCGGCCGCCAGCCGTCTTCCGGTTCGATCATGCGGACGCCGCAGGAGTATTCGTAGACCATGCCGTCCGGCCCCTCGAAATAGAGAAAGCGCGCGCCCGAGGTCGCGTGGCGGCCGGGGCCGAAGACGATGCGCTCTTGGCGTTCCTGCAGGAAGTAGGACGACCGCATGATGTCGTCGGTCTCCCGCACCTGGAAATTGATGTGCTGAACGCCGGCGCGGTCGGTGGGAAACAGCGCGAACCGGTGATGCACGTTGTCGAACGACATCAACGCCGCGTCCCCGATCCAGTCGTTGGCCCGGAAATTGAACAGGCTGCACCAGAATTTCTCGTCCCGAGGCGCGTCGGTCGTCTTGAGGCCGATATGGTTGAACCAGTAGATGCCGGCGTCCCGGCTCGGAAAGAAACGGCGGCCGGAATGGAACGGCCGAACCACGAGATCGAACCGGTTGCCCGTCGGATCCCGGAAGGTCAGGTATTTCCTGCAGCGGCGCGCGAGCGCGCCCTCGTCGTCGCCCCACGAGATTTCTACGCCGTTCGCTTCGAGACGGCGCGCCGCCGCGTCCAGCGCCTCGTGATCCGCCACCTCCACGCCGACCGTATGGTCCGTCGGATCGCCGTCGAAATAACAGATGTTGTGGTCGCGATCGTCGCCCCGAAGATAGATCCGGCCGTTCTCCCGCCCCACTTCCTCGAGGCCGTAGATCTCGCGCGCCCATCTTGCGGCGGAGTCGGGGTTCGCCGCGCCCAGATGCACGTAGCGCAGGTCGACAAGCTCGATCATGATTCGCCTCCCGTCGCGATCCGTTGAGGTTGCGCCTTTCCCATGATATCTTTCGAGATGGTCCGCGCAACCGGACGGACGGCGGCACGTTCGCCGGGGGGCGACCGTTCGCGAGGCACGGAGGACGGCCCGGTTCGCGCCGGGAGAGGAGCATGCCTGCGTCGTATTTTCTGCTTGCAATAGTCCTCTTCTTCGTTTCCGTCTGCGTCTGCATGCTGGTCATGCGCCTCGGCGTCCTCGACGTGCCCAACGCCCGATCGAGTCACGAGCGGCCGACGCCTTCCACCGGGGGAATAGGGATCTTCGCCGCGTTCGCGGTCGGTCTCGCTTTCGTCTGGGCGACGGAAGACGGACTCGCCTGCGGAGCGGCGGCGATCGCCGCGGCGGCGGCGGGCATGGCGCTGATCGGCCTTCTCGACGATCTCGGGCGCTTCGCGACGTTCAGGGTCAAGCTCGCCGTCCAGATCGCCGCGGCGGCTGCGGTGCCGGCGTCGGGCATTGCGTTCACGCATTTTCCGGTGCCCGGCGTCGGCGCGGTCGGCCTCGGTTGGGCCGGTTTCGCCGTGACGCTCGCATGGCTCGTCGCAATGACCAACATCTTCAATTTCATGGACGGCATCGACGGCCTTGCCGGAGGCACGGCCGTGATCGCCGCCGCTTTTCTCGCCGCGGCGACGCTTTCGGGCGATCCGCCGTTCGTTCCCGTTCTCTGCGTCGCCCTGGCGGCGAGCGTGGCCGGATTTCTGGTCTTCAACTTTCCCCGGGCGCGGCTGTTCATGGGCGATGTCGGGAGCCTGTTCGTCGGGTTCGCCCTCGCCGCCCTCGCGGTCGCCGCCGCCGATCCGGCGTCCGCATCGCTCCTGGTCGTCCCTCTTCTGTTCTTCAATTTCATTTTCGACACGGTCTTCACGTTCTGCCGGCGGGCGTTGCGAGGGGAAAACATCACCCAGGCGCACCGCGAGCACCTCTATCAATTGATGACCGGCACGGGCCTTACCCATGCGCAAGTCAGCCTGTTTCATTTCGGCGTCGCCGTCGCGCAGGGCCTCGGCGCGCTCGTTCTGATCCGGCTGCCGCCTGAAGACGGCTGGCTGGCGTTTCTGCCGTTCCTGTTGTTTCAGACGATATACGCGACGGTCGTTCTGGCGAAGTCGCGCAGGCCGTAGGCGGGCGTCGCGGCGAGAGCCGTTTCCGCCGCGGGGGTCTCGTCACGGCCGGCGGCGGGAAGAAGGTTCCGGGAGGGCCGTCGCGTTCGCTCGGCCGGCGAGCCGGCGGCCCGCGAAAACGGCCGACATGAACTTCCGGCAAGCGCCGTTAATCCAGCTCGACGACCGCGCCGTCGTCCGTCCGTCCGTGGCGCCTGTAAAAGCCGAGAGCTTTCAGCGTCGGCTCGTCGCTTGCAACGAACAGGATTGCGTCTTCCGAATCGGAGCCGTTGGCGTGTTCGTACCAATGGCCGCCCGGCACGGCGACCGCGTCGAACGGTTCCCAATCGAACCTCCGTCCGCCGATCTCGCTGTATCCCCTGCCGTGGAACGGGATGCAAACCAGACTCGCGTTCTGCCGCTGCGGGCGGGTGCGCTCTCCGGGCCTCAGAAGCTGGCCGAAGAACGTCATCGTCGGATAAACGGTCCGGCCGGAAACGGGATCCGTATACTCGACCATGATCGCGTCCCAGGGATTGCCGTCGTGGTCGCGAAAGGCGTCGAGCAGTTCCCGCGTTCGTTGCCACCTGTACACGTACATCGGCGAATGCCGCCCGGTGCCGCGCGCGTGGTCGACGAAGCGCGGCCTCAACCCGCCGTGGCCGTAGGTTCGGTGCGAGTGGTCGTCGCGAAAACGGACGGACTGTTCGCGCCGCGAGATCTTCTCGCCGCCTTCCCCTTCGGAATATCCGTGCTCGAAGCTGGCTGCGTTGAGCACTTCCGAAAGCGGCAGATCGAGGACGCTCACGTTGACGGCGAATTCGTCCCCGTGATTGCCGTGGTTGTGCCAGGCGTCCGCCGGGGTGAGCACCACGTCGCCCGGACCGAAGGTGATCGGTTCGCCCTCGACGCCCGTGAAATTCCGGCTGCCCGTCAGGCCGACTCTCACGGCGTTGATCGAATGGCGATGCGGGGGCATGACTTCGCGGGGATCGTTCAGGCGATAGGCCGTATAGAGGGTGGACACCGTGGCGCAAACCGGCGCCAGGCCCGGATTGACCAGGACGATGGAGCGGCGTTCGGAATCGTCCATCGTGATCAGTTCCGCCGCGTCGCGGAGCAGCGGTTCGATATCGGCGTATTTCCATGCGAACGGCGTCGCATGGCGTCCCTTCAGAACCTGCCCGTCCTCGTCGTGGTCGTTCGCGTCGTTGCGAACCGCCCAGTAGGGCGCCATGTCGAGCCGTTCGAGCCGGTCGTAGAGCGCCGCGAGCCGAGCGTCGCGGTTGCTTGCCGTCATGCCTCCCTCGCTCGCAGGTTGCGTACGGCCGCCAGCATAGCATCTTGAAGACGGAGCGGAGTCGGGAGTCAGTAAGCCCAGCTGGCCGTCGCCCCGCGGCGCGCCGCCGCCGGGCCGCTTCCGTCGGCGTCGGGCTGATAGAAAACGCTTATTTCGGAGATCGCCCTTGCGAACGCTCCGGCGTCGGCGCCGCTGCCTGTTTCGAACGCGTCGATGCCGCATCTCCGCATGAAGGGCGCCTGGTCGCGCAGCACCTCTCCGGTGGCGCGCAGTTCGCCGCGAAACCCGTACCGCTCCCGCAGCAGGCGCGCCTGGGTATAGGCGCGGCCGTCCCTGAACGATGGAAACTCGAGCGCGACGACGCCGAAACGATCAAGATCCGCCGCCACTTCCGCCGGATCCTGGTCGTTGCGAAGCAGGACGCCGACGGGAGCGTTGCGCCGCGTCAGCGATTCGCGTTCGGCGATCCAGCGTCCGGCGCCGACGATGACGGCGCCGGACGCCGGAACCTCGTCGCCGTCGGCGACATGGATCCAGCCGTCCTCGACGATTTTCCGATTCTTAACGAGCGGCATTCAACGCCTCCCTGAACGGGGCTTCTCCGAGCCGGATATAGGCGTCGACGAAGCTTTCGCTCTCGTCCTCGCGTTGCTCCAGATAGGTATCCACGATGGTTTCGACGGCGGCCGGCGCCTCGTCGCGGGAAAACGCGGGACCGACGATCCTGCCGATCGCGGCGTCTTCGTCGGCGCGCCCGCCGAGCGTGACCTGATAGAACTCCTCGCCGTTCTTCTCGACGCCGAGAAGGCCGATATTGCCCACGTGGTGGTGGCCGCACGCGTTGACGCAGCCCGAAATGTTGATCGTGAGCGGGCCGATGCCGCGTTGCCGGCCCTCGAGGCGTTCTCCGATCCGTTGCGCGACCGGAATCGACCGCGCGCTCGCCAGGTTGCAGTAGTCGAGGCCGGGACAGGCTATGATGTCGCCGGCGCGGCCGATATTGGCCGTCGCGAGGCCATGGATCCCGAGCGCCAGCCAGAGATCGAGGAGCCGGTCCTGCCGCACGTGCGGGAGGACGAGATTCTGTTCGTGGGTGACGCGGATGTCGGACATGGAGTGACGTTCCGCGAGGTCGGCGACCGCTTCCATCTGACCTGCCGACGCGTCGCCCGGAATGCCGCCCGGCGGCTTGAGCGAAATGTTGACGATCGCGTAGCCGGGGCGCTTGTGCGGCGCGACATTCGCGCGCAGCCAGTCGGCGAACTCCGCGCCGCCGCCCGCAGGAACGGACCGCTCTTCCGCCGCCTCGTAGGACGGCGCCGCGAAGCGGGCTTCAATGCGCGCGATTTCTTCCGGCGGCAGCGTCAGGGCGCCGCCCCGCAGACGGCCGAATTCCTCCTCGACGCGCGCCGCGAACCGGTCGACGCCTTCGGACCGGACCAGGATCTTGACGCGCGCCTTGTAGAGGTTGTCCCGCCGCCCCAGCAGGTTGTAGACGCGCAGGATCGCCTCCAGATAGGGCAGCAGGTCGCGCTTCGGCAAGAATCCCCGGATGGTCTCCGCGATCGCCGGGGTCCGCCCCTGCCCGCCGCCCACGTCGACGCGAAAACCGGCCTCCCCGTCGCCGTTTCGCACCATCGCGAGGCCAATGTCGTGCAGTTTCGCCGCCGTCCGGTCGGCGGGAGCGCCGGTGACCGCGATCTTGAACTTGCGAGGGAGGAAGGAGAACTCGGGGTGCAGGGTGGACCACTGGCGGACGATTTCCGCGTAGACGCGCGGATCCTCGATCTCGTCCCGGGCGGCGCCCGCGTAGGGATCCGACGTCACGTTTCGGATGCAGTTGCCCGAAGTCTGCATCGCGTGCATCCCGACTTCGGCGAGTTCTTCCAGAATGTCCGGCGCGTCGACGAGGCGCGGCCAGTTGAACTGGACGTTTTGCCGCGTCGTGAAGTGGCCGTAGCCGCGATCGTAGACCCGCGCGACGCGCGCGAGGCGTCTCATCTGCACGGACGACAGGGTCCCGTAGGGGACGGCGACGCGCAGCATGTAGCCGTGCAACTGCAGATACAGGCCGTTCATCAGCCGGAGCGGCTTGAACTGCTCTTCCGTCAGCTCTCCCGACAGCCGGCGCGCCGTCTGGTCGCGGAACTGCGCGACGCGCTCGGCGACGAGAGTCCGGTCGAATTCGTCGTAGCGGTACATGTCTATCCTTCTCCTTTTCCGGTCCGGCGGGCGAGGTCGGCGCGCACGGTCGGTCCGAGCGCCCGGATTCTCTCCCGGCGGCGCGCCGGGACGCCGTCCGCGAGTTCGATCAGATACGGATCGGTTACGCGGTTCTCCGCCGCCGCCCTTCGGCCTTCGGCGTCGAGCAGCGCGGCTTCCCGGTCGTCGCGCGCGCGGCGGGCCGCGGAGGGATCCCGGCTCCATCCGCCGGCCCCCAGATAGACGACGCGCCCGTCGGCGAGCCTGTTCGCGGTCAGAATTCTCACTGTCGATCTCCTCAGGCGGCAAGGCGTTCGGGACGGGCGGGCGAGCGCGCGAACGCCGCCGTCTCTCCGATGATGGCGAGCGCCGGGCCGGTCAGGCGCCGGGCCTTCCCGGCGATCGTCGCCAGCGTGCCCGTGACGACGCGCTGGTCCTCGGCGGTTCCGTTCTCGATCACCGCGACCGGCGTTCCGGCGGGCAGGCCGCGCCGCAGCAATCGGCCGGCGACGTCCGGCAGCGCGGATCTGCCCATATGCACGACGATCGTCCGGTCGCCGCGGGCGAGCGCCGCCCAGTCTTCCGCGCCGCCATGCCCCGTGACGAAAGCGCAGCTGCGGGCGACGCCGCGATGGGTGAGCGGAACGCCCGCTGCCGCCGCGCAGCCCGTCGCCGCGGTAATTCCGGGAACGACGTGACAGGGGATTCCGGCCGCTTCCACGGCCAGCATTTCCTCGCCGCCGCGCCCGAAGACGAAGGGGTCGCCTCCCTTCAGCCTGACCACCCGCTTCCCCTCGCTGCCGAGAGCCACCAGCAGGTCGTTGATCTCGTTCTGCGGCATGGCGTGCGCGCCGGGCGCTTTTCCGGCGTAGACGAGATCCGCGTCGCGGCGGGCGAGGTTCAGCACGGCCTCCGGGATCAGCCGGTCGTAGACGATGGCGTCCGCGCTCTGCAGCAGGCGGTGGGCCTTGAGCGTCAGCAGTTCCGGATCGCCCGGCCCGGCCCCCACGAGATGGACGACGCCGGTCGCCGGCCTGTCGGCGGCGAGCAGCGCCCGCATCGCGCGGTCGGCTTCGTCGTCGCGGCCTTGCAGCGCGAGTTCCGCGGCGGGGCCGTCGAAGGCGTCTTCCCAGACTTGCCTCGATGCGCCGGCTCGCTGCAGCGCGCTTCGCCATCGCGCGGCGAACCGGCCCAGGCGATCGAGCGCGGCGGGCAACGCCCGCTCGATCCGGCGGCGGATCCAGCGCGCGAGAACCGGCGCCGCGCCGCCGGTCGAGATCGCCACCAGAACTGGATCGCGGTCGACGATCGCCGGTATCTGAAAGGTGCAGAGCGCGGGGGCGTCCACCACGTTGACCGGAATGCCCCGTCGTTTCGCCTCGCGCGAAACGACGGCGTCGACCGCTCGGTCGCCGGTCGCCGAGACGACGAGCGCGCAGCCGTCGAAAACGTCGGGAAGGCGATCGGCGGCCGCGCCGCGGGCCGAAGCGAGCGCGCGCTGGGGAGAAGAGACGCGGACGCGACCGCCGGCTCGCCGCAGAAGGACGATTTTCCTTGCGGCGGCTTCCCCGTCGCCGACGACGAGGCAGGTTCGTTCCGCAATGTCGAAGAAGACAGGAAGATGCCGCATTCGCCGCCGCTCGATTTTCGCCCGTGCCGCGAAGTTAAGAACGGCAATCGCAAAATTCAACCGCAAAAAACGGTACTATTGAAAATAAATTCTAATTTTCTGAGTGCTTCATCGATTTTAGAAATAATTTTTCGTGACTGCGCCAATACGCGGAGATTTTTCCTCACGACGCCCGGCAATGGGGAAGATGGATGGACGGGCGGGCGTCGCCCGCCGACGGGACGCCGGCCTCCTCTACGCGGGCTCGACGATGTGCATGCCCCGCAGCCTGTCGATCACGTAGATCAATCCGCGGTCGTCGACGGTGACGTCGTTCGCGCAGAGGCGGTCGCAGCCCGGCTGCGGATCCGGCTCGAAATGACCCGTTTCGCGGGGCGCATGCGGCTCCGAGATGTCGATCATCCTGAGACCCTTCGCGAACCAGGCGAAGGGAATGACCTCTCCGGTCACGATTTCGCAGGGTTGATGGCAGCCGGTATAGGGCTGCTGCGGCGCGCCGTCGGGGTCGAGCCCTGCGACCTGAAAGGTGGAGATCGGGATCGGGTTGGATTCGTCGGTGACGTCGACGATCCAGGCGAACGCAGGGGCATGCGGACGCAACTTGGCGACGTCCTCGTCGGCGACGACGAGGATCCTGTGGCCCTTGACCTCGAAAGGAATCGGCAGCGCGGTGTGCGTCGGGTGCGGAAAGGTCGGGCCGGTGTTGAAGCCCGACACAAGGCGCGGATTGGCCAGATCGGCGATATCGAGGATGAAGAAGCCGTGATGCCAGTAGCTGACGTACAGGCGGTCGCCCATCCGCAGCGGGTGATGGCAGCGCGGCTCGGGACCGTTCGCCCACGCGTATTCCTCGCCGCCCGCTTCCCACTGGCCCGGAATCCACCATTTGCAGACCTCTTCCGGGTTCGCCGGATCCTGCAGATCCAGCACCACCATGATCGGACCCCTGAAGCCCTCGACGGTCGACGAGAAGTAGACGTACCGGCCGTCGAAATCGAAGCGATGCACGCCGCGGCCGACCGTGTCCCAGGTCGTTATCGGCCTTGGATTGCGCTTGTCCGATACGTCGTAGATTCCGATGCCGGTCGCGAAATCGTCCGGCTTGCCGGGACCGATCAGTTCGTGGTTGCGAACCATGATGTCGCCGCGCCCGTGCACCTTGTGCGCATGCGTTCCGGCCGGCATGCCGACATGGGAAAGAAGCGCGGGGTTGGCCGGATCGGAGACGTCGACGATGCTGGTGCCGAACGGATTGGCCATGTGTCCGATATAGGCGGTGGCGCCGTCGACGCGCACCTGCCCTCCTCCAGCGCAGTCGAAGAACCCGACTTCGCGCAGACCCTCGCTGCTCGCCATGGCGACACTCCCTGCTGCGGACCCGATATCTCCAAAATAGCGCGAATTCGCGGCCGCCGCGAGGCGACGCTGCCGACCGGGCCCGCCGTCGGCCTTGCGGACCGGCGGTTCGGCTGATTGGATGGCGCGTCGGCCCGTTCGGGAGAAGTTCGGATGACCGAAACCCTGCTGGCGATCAATTGCGGTTCGTCCTCGGTCAAGTTCGCCTTATTCGACCTTCGGCGCGCGCCGCTGCATCGCGGCTACGTGGAGAATATCGGCAGCGGGCTCGAACCGCGTTTCGACGACGGAAGCGGCCTGCCGGCCGGCATCGAGCGCCACGACGCCATCGTCGCCCATCTGATCCGCGACCGCATCGCGCCGCGGGCGGGAAGGATCGCCGCGGTGGGGCATCGGGTCGTGCACGGCGGCACCCGGTTCGCCGGACCGGTGCGGATCGATCGGGAAGTTCGCAAGCAGATCGAAAACCTGGCGCCGCTGGCCCCGTCGCATCAACCTCACAATCTGGCTGGCATCGACGCCGTCGACGCCGCCTTGCCCGGCCTGCCGCAGGTCGCTTGCTTCGACACCGCGTTTCACCGCGCGATTCCCGAGCACCGGCAACTCATGCCGTTGCCGCAGACGTACGCGCGCGAGGGGCTCCGCCGGTTCGGATTCCACGGGTTGTCCTACGAGCGCGTCGTTTCGCGCCTGCCGGAGGTCCTCGGCGCGCGGGCGAGCGGAAGGATCGTGATCTGCCATCTGGGCAACGGCTGCAGCCTCGCGGGAGTCGCCGACGGAAAATCGGCCTATACGTCGATGGGGTTCACGCCTCTGGACGGCCTCGTCATGGGCCGCCGGCCGGGCCGGCTGGATCCCGGCGCCGTGCTCTGGCTGGTGAGCAGGCACGGCGGCGACGTCGATAAGGTCGACGCCCTGCTCAATCGGCAATCGGGCCTGCTGGGCGTTTCGGGCGTCTCGTCGGACATGCGCGACCTGCTGGCGAGCGACGATGCGTCCGCCAGCCTCGCGGTGACCATGTTCGTAGATCGCCTCGCGCAGGAGGTCGCGGCGGCCGCGGCGGCTCTGGGAGGCTTCGACGCCCTGGTTTTTACCGGCGGCATCGGCGAGAACGCGGCCCCGATCCGCGAGCGGACGATCCAGGCTCTCGCCTGGCTTGGATTCGAACTCGACCCGGCGGCCAACGCGGCGCACGCGCCGACGATCACCCTGTCGAACCGATCTGCGCACGTGATCGCGACCGACGAGGAGGCCGTGATCGCGGCGGCGACCGCGGCGCTTCTCGACGGCGTCCCGGGCATCTGAGGCGGTCGATGCCGGGTCGGCAAGTCCGCCCGCAGGCGTTCCCGCTCGCGGCGCAGCAACTGATTTCGCTCGCGGCCAGAAAATCCTCGTCCCGGGCGAAAGCCGGCAGCCGGCGCGGAACGCGCCTGCGTTGGAGCCCCGGGCGCCGCTGCGCAAGCGGCGAGTCCCGGCGCCCGCGCCGCCAATCGCGGAGGATCCGGCGAACCGACGGACTGAACGCCGAACCCGCCGCTGGTTGCGAAACGTCGGCGGCGCGCAGCGTCGCACTGGCTGCGGTCTTGCGTTTCGCGGCGGGCGCCATGATCGGCGCGTCGCCTTCTTTCGCCACGCAGTGCGCCGCCTTTCCTGCGCCAGGGGCCGTCGCCGGCGTTCCGCGCATTTGGCAGCGGCGCGGGACGGCATTACAAGCCGGGGAGGCATTCTTGGACACTGCATGACTTCTTCCCCCGCCGAAATCCCTCTGGCCGACGCGACCGGCGACGTCCGTCTGGTCTACGACGCGATCGCGGACGCTCTCGGCGTAAGGCTGGTGAACCTTGTTTTCAGGCATCTCGCGACGAAGCCGGGCTGTCTCGAGTGGTCATGGTCGATCCTGGAGTCCGGCCTTCGAACGGGAACCTTCGCGCAGGATGCGCAACGTCTCGTCGCGCCGCTTGCGCAGCATGCCGCCGGCGCCGGTCGATCCCTTTCCGAGCTCGGGCTGCGGCGGGCCGAAGCCGAAGGCGCGCTGCGCACCGTCGATGCCTACAACCGCGCCAATCCGATCAACGCCATCTGCCTGCAAGCGCTGGGGCGGGCCGTCCGGGACGCGCGCGGGGCGCCGCGGTTCCGGCCTCCGTCGGCGGCCGCGCGCCGGCTGGACGTCCTGCTTCCGATGGCGCCGCTCGACGGGCTTCCGGCATCGACGCTCGAACTCCTCCACGATCTGGCCAGGTTGACGGTGGGCGGAACGATCGTCCCTTCGATATTCCGGCATTTCACGGACTGGCCGGACTTGCTGCGCGCGTTTTTGGAGATTCTGGAGGACGTTTCCGACGGTTTCGCAGCGGCGGGCGACCGGGTGGAGGCGTTAGCGGGAGAAATCGCCGCAGCGGCCGTTCTGCCTTCCGGCGACGGAGCCGGTCCGGACGACGCGATGCGCGAGACCCTGTCGTCGGCGATCGCGCTCTTCCTTCCGGCAATCTGCCGGATGATCGTCGTCGGCGGTTATATTCGCGGCGGATTGCGGAGGTGAGCGGACGGAGGATGCCGGAGTTGGAGAGGCACGGGGAGCGAGACCGGGAATCCGGCGAACGGGACGCCGCGGTGCGGCGCGCTTCGAAGCGAGGGGGCTGGCGCGGGTCGCTCGCAGGACCGAAAGGCGGGAAACCGGAGCGTCAAGCCACGTTCCCCGCCCGCACGGCGCGCGCGCATGGCGAAACGGACCGTTCCGCCGTCGAACCGAACGCTCCGGCGAAGCGCCGGTTTTCTCGCCGGCTTTCCAGGCGCCGCCGCGCCCCCGAGCCGGGAAACGGGAACCTGCCGGACGAGGCGGTCCGGTCGGCGCCTTGCGACTGGCGGTCGGGAACCGGAGCGTGACCGAGCGCGTGGAGTGCGTCGTTATCGGCGCCGGAGTCGTCGGGCTGGCGGTCGCGCGGGCGCTGGCGATTTCCGGCCGGGAAGTCATCGTGCTCGAACGGGCGGATCTCATCGGATCGGAGACCAGTTCGCGGCACAGCGAAGTAATACATGCCGGAATCTACTATCCTCCAGGCAGCCTGAAGGCGAAATTCTGCGTCGAGGGCAAGCGCAAGCTGTATGATTTTTGCGACTCGCGCGGGGTCGAATATCGCCGTTGCGGCAAGATCATCGTTGCGACGAGCGAGGATCAGCTATCCGAACTCGATCGGCTTCAGGCCAATGCCGCGGCGAACGGGGTGACGGACCTGGAGCGAATGACGCCGTCGCAGGCCTCGGACATGGAGCCTTCGGTTCGCTGCGTGGGCGCGCTCTGGTCGCCGTCCACGGGAATCGTCGACAGCCACGCCATGATGCTTGCGTTGCAGGGCGACGCCGAGTCCGCCGGCGCGGTCGTCGCCCTTCTGACGCCGGTAACGGGCGGGCAGGTGGCGAACGACGGCATTCGCCTCGATTGCGGCGGCGCTTCGCCCATGTCGGTGACCGCGGATGTCGTGATCAACAGCGCCGGGCTGTGGGCGCAGGATGTCGCCGCCTCGATCTCCGGCTTGCCTTCCGGGACGGTTCCGCCGCTTCACTACTGCAAGGGCAACTACTATACGCTGTCCGGCAAGCCTCCCTTCACGCGTCCGGTCTATCCGGTTCCCGAAAAGGCGGGCCTCGGCGTGCACGTCACGGTCGATCTCGCCGGGCGCGTGAGGTTCGGACCGGACGTCGAGTGGGTCGACGGGATCGATTACGACGTCGATCCGGCCCGCGCCGGCAAGTTCTACGGGGCCGTGCGGAAGTACTATCCGGAGCTTGCCGACGGGACGATCGAGCCGGGTTACGCCGGCATCCGCCCCAAGCTGCAGGCGCCGGGCGAGGCGGCGCGCGATTTCCTGATCCAGACGGTCGATGATCACGGCGTTCCCGGCCTCGTCAACATGTACGGAATCGAATCTCCCGGCATGACTTCCGCTCTCGCCATTGCGGATTGGGTTGCGTCGAGAGCGTCCTGACTTGACCGAACCGTTTCCGTCGACGTTGTTGGCCGTTCCGAGCGGCGGTCGACGGGGCTGAGCCGCAGTGCGCGCGGCGGTCAGGGCTACGCCCTCCTCGCGGCGAACGTTCCACCGCCACGAAAATTCCTCATCTTCTATCCTGAGGCCGTTCGCCCTGTCGGGATGCTGCTGCCCGGAAACGCGAACCGACACGGTCCGACCGCCCCCCGGCGGCGCAGTCCCTTGCTTTCCCGAATGCCGACGCGCAGAGTGCGCTCCTAGGCGCAGCTGTCCGGTCGATTTCAGCCCGCCGAGTCGGACCCCGGACGCCAGCTTCACCTGCAGGCCGGCCCTCGACGAGCAGCCGGGCGCCGTCCGGGCAGGTCACGCTCGAAGCCCCGAACCGGTCACTCCGCCCGGCTCGTCTCCCGGTGGAACGCTTCCGCAGAAAATTTGATCGCCCAGCGCCTTGGCGACCCATTATTGAGCAGGTCCTCGACGCATGCCAGTTCGGCAGGATCCACCTGTCGGTCGCTTTCGCGAAGTACTGGTGGACAGGTGCGCACGTTCAGGCCGCGTTCCCGGTGCGGCGAAGAAGAACGCAGGCCTTGACACCTATCCCGTGGGCAGCGACTTCCTTGCCGCTTTCGGTCGTGCGCGCAAACTCATTGCGCGGTTCCGGACGCTGGCGGATCCATTCGTGACTGACGCGCTCCTCCCCCTCCTGGCGCCCTCCACTCGACCCTCCCCCTGCAAGGGGAGGGTCGGGTTGGGATCGCCGCCCCGCAACCCTCGATCCCTGCCGGCACGAGAAAATGCGGACTACTGCCTCGTCCTCGACGCGTCCGACACGCTGCTGGCGCAGCCCGACTGGCTGCTGGCGCAGCCCAGGGAGCTGATCGAACTCGCGGTGGAAGGAATGCTCCCGACGGTTCCCCCCGAGCTCGCACAGCCATTGGTCTTGCCGCCGGCGACCGCCATCAGCGCCTCGTCCTGGAGCTCCTGGTTCGGGTCGGGAATCATGGCCAGGTGGAAGGTGTCGCGGGTGTTGAGGACGACCTTCACGTCCATGCCCTCATCCATCGGCACGTCGATCCCGCGATCCCGCAGAATTTCCTCCGGACGCTCCTCAAGCGCGCGCAGCAGATCCTCGTCGGAATGGCAGGCATTGGCGAGATCCTGAAGGATGACGCCTTGCTGGCGCATGCCATCGTGGATACCCCCGTAAACGTCGTCGCGCATGATCGTCTCCTCTGCAAGGTTCGGACGGATGCTCCATCCCGTGGTTCGAGACGCCGGAACCCGTCATCGAGTCTTCGGCATCGTACGTAGCGCGGGGGGGGGGGGTAAACCCTAATTTCACGCCTCCCGAGCGAGGGGCGGACGCGTCGACGGAGGCACCGCAGGGGCCGTTCCGCGCTCTTCCTCCTGGCGCGATCCTCGATCCCTGCCGGTGCGGGAAATGCGGCTCAGGACATCAGCGTCTAGCCCGAGTTTACCGCGAGATTTATAGTCGATTCACTTAATCACACGATTTTCGTATAGCCTAACGGTCAGGCGAGGTCGGACAGGTATCGCTTCAGGTCGAGGGCCTCGTAAAGGGCGCGCTGGCCGTCGGTCATCTGCGACAACGTCACAAAGGGCTTCTTGCCGGGATAAACGACGCCGATTTCCCGGATTCGACCGAGTTGGTCGAGCAGCGCCGACTTCGTTGAGCCGCGGCGGTGCGCTCCAAAAGATTGCACAGCAACAGGGCGAGGACGCAGCAGAAGACGTGCACTGCGATCTTCTGGTCCGTCCAGTGATACTGTGGCCTCAGGGTGGCAGGTGTTCTTCATGGAGCGGAACGCGCTCTCGACGTGATGCTGAGCCCGGTAGCCGCGGACAATTTCCACGTCGCTCCAGTCGGCGTTGTCGGTGAAGACGAGGGTCTTGCCGAGCAACGTGCGTTGCAACCGCTGCCATGCGCGCCGGTCGAAACGGTAACGAAGGGCCGGCCGGCCGCCGTCGGCTTCGACCGTCACCTTGAACGGTTCCTTCACGGGCCTCGAGCCAGCCGGCCACCTTCTTGGCGGTCCCCTCCGCGGTCGGCGGCTTGCCGTTGCGAACGCGCCCGGTGCGCCAGCGCCGCAACTGGTTCTGGAGTTCCCGCAGCCGCTGTCGCCGCTTCGCGATTTCACGCAGCAGGGTTTGGGACTGCGCGGCGAAGAGTTTCTCGTGTGACCAGCACGGTGCGCTCGACGCCGAACAGGGTGCGCGTGATGCGCCAGGCGCTGAGGCCGTCGACCGGTTCGAGCCGGGACGCCCGGTGCGGCCCGTCGCCGTCCCTCAGGCGATGGCCGATCTCAAGATCAACCTGTTCCTCGATGCTTGGCCGTCGCCGCCGAAGGAGATCGTTCCGGACCTCGACAACACGGACGAGCCGCTGCACGGGGGCAAGGAGGAGCGTCGCTTCCACGGCTACCGCTGCCTGCCGCTCGTCCGCTGCGACTTGGTGGCGAACTCGCTTTCGCAGCACCCGAACTCCATCCTGCGGCGGGTTCGACGGAAGAGATGGTGCCGATCGTCGAGCGCCGACGTTGGCCGGAAACCGGGGTTCGCGGCGACAACGGCTTCTGCCGCGACGACCTCATGAAATGGTGCGACGACGACGGACCGACTGCCCGTTCGGTCCGATGCTCGTCTGACGGGGCGGATCGACGGGCAATCGCGGAAGTCGCGCAGTCCTCGGGATCCCGGACTCCGGTCCGCAACGCCTCGTTTCCGGCTTCCCTCTTCGGCGCGCCGCCGGAAAGCCGATGCCGGCCGCCCGATTCGCGCCGGAGAAGGCCGCCCGCCGCCGGGTCTTGAAATATCGTTTTCCGCCCTTACATATCGGCTGTCCGGTGCCCGAACGGGACCGGGCGGACCGAGGATCGGCCATCGCGGCGATCCGCCAGACATGTTGCTCGACAGGAGGATATGTGAGATGCGCACGTTCGATTTTTCCCCCCTTTACCGCAGCGCCGTCGGCTTCGACCGGCTGATGTCCGTTCTGGACGCGGCCCAGAAGACCTCCGGCGACGACGGATACCCGCCCTACAACATCGAGAAGACGGGAGAGGACGCCTATCAGGTGACGGTGGCCGTCGCCGGCTTCGGCCCGAACGATCTCGATGTCCAGGTCCGCGACGGCCAGCTCGTCATCGCGGGCAAGATCGAGAAGGCGGACGGCGACGCCGCCTATCTCCATCGCGGGATCGCGCGGCGCGCCTTCGAGCGGCGCTTCCAGCTCGCCGACCACGTGGAGGTGAAGGGCGCCGACCTGAACGACGGATTGCTCGTCGTCGATCTGGAGCGGGAGATCCCCGAAGCCCTGAAACCGCGCCGGATCGCCATTCGCGGCGCCGGCAAGGTCATCGACGACCGGTCCGCCGAGGCGGCCTGACGGCGACGGAGGGAAACCGGGCCCGCGGGCCCGGTTTCCGCATGCCGCGAGGTCGCCGGCAAGGGACCGTCCCTTGCCGCTCGGAGGCGAGAATGGCGCAAGAATTCGGGAGGTTTGGTACGGCATGATGCTCGACATTCGCGGCCTTACGAAGCGTTTCGGCCGCTTTACCGCCGTCGACGACGTGAGCTTTTCGCTGGACGGCGGCGAGGTGCTGGGTTTTCTCGGGCCCAACGGCGCCGGCAAGTCCACGACCATGAAGATGGTGACGGGTTTCCTTCCCCCGACGTCCGGCACCGCGGTCGTGTGCGGCAGCGACGTCAACAGCGATCCCATCGCCGTGAAGAGGCGGATCGGTTACCTGCCGGAGGGCGCGCCCCTCTACGAGGACATGACGGCGGGAGGGTTGCTGTCCTTCGCCGCCGGGGTCCGCGGGCTGAACGGCGCCGCCCGTCGGCGGGCGGTCGACGAGGCGGTGGACAGGCTCCAGCTCGACGAGGTGTACCACCAGCAGGTCGGGACGCTGTCGAAGGGCTTCAAGCGGCGGGTGGGCCTCGCCCAGGCCATCCTTCACGATCCCGACGTGCTCATTCTCGACGAGCCGACCGACGGACTCGATCCGAATCAGAAGCACCAGGTGCGCCAGCTGATCCGCCGGATGTCGGCGGACAAGGCGGTCATCATTTCGACCCACATCCTGGAAGAAGTGGACGCCGTGTGCACGCGCGCCATCGTCATCGCGCGCGGCCGCATGGTGGCGGACGGAACTCCCGCCGACCTCGAACGCCGGTCCCGCTACCGCAACGCCGTGTCGGTGCGGCTTTCCCGGGACAGCGTTCCGGCGCTGCGGAGCGCCCTTGCGGGCGTCGACGAAATCGCCGACGTCGAAAGCGGCGACGACCGCGGCGACCGCGCCCATGCGGTCGTGATTCCGCGCGACGGCGCGGCCATCCTCGACATCGTGAACGAGCGCGTCGCGAAGACCGGGCTGTCCGTCGACCAGCTCTACGTGGAGCGCGGCCGGCTCGAGGACGTGTTCCGGGAGATCACCATAGGGGAGGCCGCGCAGTGAACACGGTTCTCGTCATCCTGAAGCGGGAGCTCGCGGCCTATTTCTCGACCCCGCTGGCTTACGTCTTCATCGTCATCTTCCTCGCGCTCGCCGGGGCGACGACGTTCTACTTCGGCGGCTTTTTCCAGCGCGGCCAGGCCGACCTGCAATCGTTTTTCTCTTTTCATCCCTGGCTTTACCTGTTCCTGATCCCGGCCGTGGGGATGCGGCTGTGGGCGGAGGAGCGGAAGTCGGGCACGATCGAACTGCTGATGACCCTGCCGGTGTCCACGGCGCAGGCGGTGCTCGGGAAGTTCCTCGCCGCCTGGATCTTCACGGGAATCGCGCTTGCGCTCACGTTTCCCGTTTGGATAACGGTCAACTATCTCGGCGCTCCCGACAACGGCGTGGTCTTCGCGGGCTATGTCGGCAGCTTCCTGATGGCGGGCGCGTTTCTCGCCGTCGGCAGCTTCGTCTCCGCGCTGACCCGCAATCAGGTGATCGCGTTCGTCGTCTCCGCGGCCGCCTGTTTTCTGTTCATGATGAGCGGACTCGAGCCGGTCCAGTCGGCGTTTCGCGGCTGGACCTCGGCGTTCGTGACCGATCTCGTGGCGTCGCTCAGCTTTCTGACGCATTTCGACGCGATCACCCAGGGAATCTTCGATCTCAGGGACTTCATCTATCTGGCGTCCGTGATCTGCGTCTTTCTGTTCGCGAACGTCGTCATCGTCGACCTCAAGAAGGGATCGTGAGGCATGGCAAGGAAACACTCCCCGGCCGGCGACAGCCGCGCGCTGGGCGTCGGCGCGCTCGTTCTCGCGGCGATTCTCTTTCTCGCGGTGAACGTCTTTTCCGAATCGGCCATCCGGGGCGTTCAGGCCGACCTGACCGATAGACAACTCTTCACGCTTTCCGAAGGCACGAAGCGGACGCTCGCCGCGCTCGAGGAGCCCATCGCGCTGCGCTTCTTTTCCACCCGCAAGCTGCTCGACACGACGCCGGGCCTCGTCGGCTACGGCGCCCGGGTGCAGGAGCTTCTCGAGCGCTACGTCGCGCTTTCCGGCGGCAAGATCAGCCTCGAACTGGTCGATCCCGAGCCTTTTTCTCCCGAAGAGGACCGGGCGGTCGGCTTCGGTCTGAGCGGCGTTCCCATCACCGAAGCCGGCGATCTCGGATATTTCGGTCTGGCCGCGACCAATTCCACCGACGACGCCGACGTGATCGCCTTCCTCACGCCGCAGCGCGAGCGGTTCCTCGAGTACGATCTGACCCGAATGATCCACAATCTCGGGAATCCCAAAAAGAAGGTGATCGCTTTGGTGTCCGGGCTTCCGGTGGATTCGGATCCGCTCAAGAGATACCGGCCCTGGGAACTGATCGAGCAACTCAAGCAGTTCTTCGATGTGAGGGCGCAGGGCCTTACGCCCAAGCTCGACGACGATGTCGACCTGCTCATGATCGTGCATCCCTTCGGCCTTAGCGAAGAATCGCGCTACCTGATCGACCAGTACGTGGTGGGCGGCGGCAAGGCGATCGTGTTCGTCGATCCGCACGCGGAAGAGGGCGCGCGCAGCAATGCCCAGCTGAGGCTGCCGCCGGGCGTGGGCTCCGACCTTCCCGAACTCTTCGAGGCGTGGGGACTCGCCTACGACAAGGACAAGGTTCTGGGAGACCTCAAGGCCGGGCAGCGGGTTCAGGCTTCGGTCGATTCCTTCGGCCGGCCGATCATCACCCGATACGTCGCGTGGACGACCTACGGTCCCGAGAACATCGCCACCGGCGACGTCGTCGCCTCCCGGTTGCGGGTCGTGAATTTCGCGACTCCCGGATTCTTCGAGAAGGCGGAAGGAGCGGACGTCGAAATCGAGCCGCTGATCTGGTCCACCGATTCGTCCGGCCCGTTCGACGCCAACATGGTGCGGCGCAACCCGCAACCCGCGGAAATCCTGAAGGAGTTCAAGCCCCAGAACAGGACGTACATTCTGGCGGCGCGGGTGACCGGCAAGGTGAAGAGCGCCTTTCCCGACGGTCCTCCGAAGTCCGACGACGAAGACGCCGACAAGAAGGAAAGCGCCGAGAAGGAAGAGGAGCGTCCGCATCTCGCCGAGTCCGCCGATCCCGTGAACCTGATCGTCGTCGCCGACACCGACGTCATCGCCGACGCGTTCTGGGTGCAGACCCAGGATCTGTTCGGCCAGCAGGTCGTCGTGCCGACCGCGCACAACGGGGACTTCGTGGTGAACGCGGCCGACAATCTGGCTGGTTCGACGGCGTTGATCAGCCTGCGCGGCCGCGGGTTGTCCGCGCGTCCTTTCGACGTCGTCGAGCGCATGCAGAGCGAGGCCGAAGACAAGTACCGCGCGCAGGAACGCGAGCTCGCCAGGGAGCTCGATGACGTCCAGAAAAAGGTGAACGACCTCGAAACGAAGGAACGCGCCGGAGGCGCCGCAGTTCTGTCGCAGGAACAGCAGGAGGAAATCGGCAAGTTCCGGAAGCGGATGCGCGAGATCAGGCAGGAACTGCGCCAGGTGCAGCTCGACCTGCGCCGCGACATCGACCGTCTCGAAGCCGGTCTCAAACTCGTCAATATCGCCGCGATGCCGGCGGCGGTCGCCGTATTCGCCGTCGTCGTCCTGCTCGCTCGGCGCAACCGGAAGCGCGAGCGCGCGTAGAACGGAGGGGCAGATGAAACCCGCAACTTTTTACGTTTTCGCCGGCCTCACGGCCGCCGCCGTCGCGGCCGCAGCCGTCGCCGTTTCCGGCAAGCTGCAAACGACGTCGCTCACGGCGGGAACGGAGGCCGCGTTTCCCGATCTGGCCGGGAAGGTCAACGACGCGGCCAGGATCGAGGTGCGGACCGCCAAGGGCCAGTTCACGCTGACGCGGGACGGCGACGGTTGGGGAGTCGACCAGAAGGACGGCTATCCCGCGGCGTTCGAAAAGGTCAAGTCCGCGATCGTCGGGGTGGCCAACTTCAAGCTGATCGAACGCAAAACCGCCGATCCGGAGCGTTATGTCCGTCTGGAGCTCGAGCCGCCGACCGGACCCGAGGCTAAATCGAGAAAGCTTGTCTTCGCAACCGGAACCGGCGACGTCCTCGCGGACGTCGTGGTCGGCAAGCTCAACGCCGACTTGTTCGGCGCCGGCGGCGCCGGCACCTATATCCGGCGCGCGGACGAGAAGGAAACGTGGCTGGTCCGCGGCGAGATCCGGATCGGCGCGGAGCCGATCGACTGGATGGAACGGCAGATCGTCGACTACGGCCAGGAGCATGTCCGCCGCGTTTCGATCCTGCAACCCGACGGCGACCGGTTCATCGTCGCCAAGGACAAGGAGGAAGACAAGAACTTCAGGCTGCTGGACATTCCCGAAGGCCGCAAGATGAAGAACGACGACGAGGCGAATCCCCTCGGCGGCGTGATGTGGCGCATGATGCTGGACGACGTGAAAGCGGCCGAAAACCAAGAATGGCCCTCCGAGATCTGGACCGCGCATTATACCGTCTGGAACGGGTTTACCGTGCGGATCGATGTCGCGAAGTTCGGGGATGACCACTGGGGCCGTTTCTCGGCGGCGGTGGACGACAGCGTGACCGATCCAGAAGCCAGAAAGACAGCGAAGAAGGCCGTCGACGAAATCAACGCGAGAGTAAAGGGTTGGAGTTACATGCTGACAGCTGGCGATTCCGAGAAGCTGACCTCGAAGATGGAAGACTATCTCGACGATCCCGACAACACTGAATCGTAGGCGGCCCTTCGGCCGAGCCGATGAAGGGTCGGCGTTTGGGACGCGCGAAGCCGCGAGTTTCGGCGCCGTAAGCGACTCCGCTTTCCCGAGCCGGCCGCGTTTGCGGCTCGTCCGCGGCCGGCGCGCCGGGGACGGACCGGCAGAGCGGTTTCGCAATGAGCGCGACAGGCGGTATTGTCTTGTCCGCTTGCCGAGCACGCGGACCTCGGCTCCGCGCCAGCCCGGGAACCGAACGAGCGCGGCAGCGTAACCGGGCCGTTGGTCGATGCCGTTTTGACCGTACACAACGCTGGGTTGGTTGCGATGCCTTGGACGGAAGCGCGCGTGCTGAAGCAGTTCGAACTCGGCGAAGACAGCCGGGTGGAGTTCAAAGAAGTTTTTTTCGGAACCAACCGCGTCAACGCTCCAGAGCGTCGGGACGTTGCCGACGAATTGGCCGCTTTGGGAAACACTGTCGGGGGTACGTTGATTTTCAGCGTAGCCGGCGAGGTTCGCCCGATGAGCAGGGAGCAGATGGATGAACTGGAAAAGTTCATAACCCATCTTCGCCACTTTCTGGCTGAATCGGGCGTTTTCGGCCAATCCTACATGTATAACCTGTTGATATAGCTGAAAACCAATTCTGGATTCTTCGTTGTAGTGCCATAATTTCAGATTTTGCCAAAATTCACCTTGAAATAAGCTGCGCAGTCCGCTAAAATTCCGACATGTGACATTCGCATATGCGGAACATGTTTAGCGGCTCACGGTATCACGAAAGTCGGGGTAAATCCGAAACGGGCTGGCGGATTGCATGTGCGTACTGTCGGCGTCGGAACCGACCGGCACGGGCAACGCAACAAAATGTAGTGACATACAGCGTCACCAAAATTTTTTCTGTTTTTATATTCAATGTATTATAGGATAGATCCTGTGAAAAATGGTGAAGATGGGATAAGGGAAATTTGTCGGGACAGCATCAAGCCGGAACTGTCGATAATAAACCAGCGGGTGGCCCTGCCGGACAACCGGTCGGTACTTGTCGTGGAAGTCCAGCAGAGCACGAGCGTTCACAGGAGTCCCGGCGGCTACATGCACAGGCATGGCAGCGAGAAGCGACAACTGTCGTCCGTCGCGCTGGACCGTCTGTTTCAGAAGCGCGGGCGTTCCGGGCGGCTGGGACCGGACGAAGCGGTCGTCGTCGGCACGGGCCGTAACACCCTCGAGGCGGCGCTTGTCGACAGGTTGACGAGTTCGCGCGTGACGGAGGCCGTTGACGCGCAGCTCCTGAAGCTGGGTTTGTTGCGCGAAGCAGACAATGGCGCAACGGGCGCGACTGTCGCTGGAGTGCTGCTCTGCGCCGAACGTCCGGACAGATACATAGGCGGGGCCGTAATCGAGGCAGTGCGCTATGACGGCACGGTCCTCGGTGCGGCGGGTCAGCTTGATGCCGCAACCATCGTCGGTCCGCTGGATCAGCAGATCCGGGACGCCGTCAGATTCGTCAGGTTCAACACGCATGTCGCGGCGCGGAAAGCGCCCGGGCGTATGGAAACGCCGCAATTCGATCCAGGAGCTGTGTTCGAAGCGATCGTCAACGCCGTGGTTCATCGTGACTATTCGATGGAAAATGCGAGAACGCGGCTCTTCATCTTCGATGACCGGATGGAGTTGTACTCGCCCGGCGCTCTGCCCAACGCGTTGCGAATCGAAGATATGCGCGACCGTCAGGCTACGAGGAACGAGGTTCTGGCTTCGGTGTTTCGTCGACTCCCGGCCGGAGACGTCGATGGAGCGGGAAACCGGCAGTACTTCCTTGAGCAGCGCGGGGAAGGAGTGCCGATCATTTATGAACGAACTTGGGCCCTTGCGGGAAACGACCCGTTCTACGAACTGTTGGGAGGCGCGGAACTTCGCTTGACGCTTCCCTCCGCTCGCCCGCCGACGGAAGGTATCGCGGGCGAGTTGACCGTGTTCTGCGGCCGCCGGCCGCTACCTGGGGTGACGGTCGTTGCGCTTTATCCGAACAAGACCCGGATACAGCGGGACACCGATACGTTCGGCCGCGTCCATTTCGAGTTTCACTCGCAGCTTCCGATAACCGTTTTTTGCGCGACGCCCGGGTATGCCGCGCATGTCGAGCGCCGCTGGTTGCCGCCGGAAGCGCTTGCGATCGAACTCCGCGAGCTGCCTTCGGGAGGCTCGGCCGTGTTCACTGAAGAAGGCGGCCGGTTGCCCCGCCTGCAGGGGAGACTGGATCCTGTCCTCGACAATCTCGACCGCATGCATCTATACGCCAATAACGTGGCGATCGACGAGGGCAAACAGCAGCCTGTCCATTTCAAGCTGAAACAGCCGTTGCGACTGACGGACGTCGGAGGAACCGACATGTCCGTGCGTTTCATCGAGATGATCGGGACGACGGCGCTGCTGGAGTACCTGCCCGAGGCCTTCCCTTGCCGGTAACGCGCGAGGTCGCCGACGAAGTTCCGGCCAGCTCCGCGACAGGCGCTTGGCGCCGTACTCCGGCACCGCGCCGGACCGAGCATCCCGGCGACGGCTCTCGCGAATTCGCCACCTGTCCTCCGGCCTCGAAGACGATAACCTGTTTTGGAGCGAAACCCGGTCGGGCAGGGCGCAGAAAGCTTCTGAAAGAACTCCTTGAAATTCGGGAAGACTGCGAAGCGTGCAGTCCGCCGGATGCCAGCGAAGGTTCCGCCGTTTTCGCCGTCTTCCTGGCCGGCGCCGCCGGTCTTGCCTTGGGCTTCAAAACCGCCTCTGCGCCTCCGGTCCGGCCGGCAGTCCCCGTGTTTCTCTCCATCGTCCCGCTCCGCTCCTTCATGGGCGTTCCGGCGGCGCCGCATTGCAGGAACGTCAGGGCATGACGGCCGGGCGTCGCATCGACCTCCGGCTGACCGCCTGCGCCATACCGGCGATGGCGGTGCTGGCGGGTCTCGGAGTCTGGCAGGTCGAGCGCCTGGACTGGAAGGAAAAACTGATCGCCGAACGCGCAGCGCGCCTTGCCGAGCCCCCTGTGCGGGCCGAGACCGCCGCAAGCGGCGACGAGGGCAGACGCGTGATCCTGCGCGGCCGGTATCTTCATGATCGGGAATTGCCGGTTCTCAACCGCACCCTTCGGGGCATGGCGGGACACGGGCTGCTGACGCCGATGCGGCTGGAGGCGGGCGGCGGCATTCTCGTCGACCGGGGTTGGGCGCCGCTTGATCGGACGCCGGTTTCGCGTCCGAAGGGACTCGTGGAAACGGTCGGCGTGCTGCGCCGCGGCGGGCGGCCGAATCGCTGGGTGCCGGACAACGATCCCGGCTCCGGCCAGTGGTTCTTCGTCGATGTCGCCCGCATGGCCGCGCATGCCGGTCTTGCCGACGCACGTCCGCTTTACGCCGTTCTGATGCGGGACGGCCGCGAAGGCTACCCCGTAGCGGCCCCCGCGCTCGGCGAGATCCCCAACAGGCATCTGGGATACGCGCTGACCTGGTTCGGCCTGGCCCTCGTCCTCGCGGTCGTCTACGTAGTTTATCACCTTCGGCGGTAAGAGAGGGACCTTGTCCGCGTATTCGGAACTCGAGAAGCGCTTCCGGCAAATGGGAGCGCTTGGCCAGGCCGCGGCCGTGCTGCATTGGGACAGGTCGGTGCTGATGCCGCCGGGCGGCGGGCAGGCGCGCACCGAGCAACTCTCCGCCCTGCGCCTTGTCGTTCACGAGATGAAGACGGACCCGCGCCTGGCAGAACTGCTCGACGACGCCGAACGGGCGGAGATCGACGATCCTTGGCGAAAGGCCAATCTTCGCGAGATGCGCCGCAGCTGGATTCACGCGAATGCGGTCGACGCCCGGCTTGTCGAGATGACGACCCGCGCCTGCGCATCCTGCGAACTGGCCTGGCGGGACGCGCGGCCGGCCGGCGACTTCGCGAGCGTCGCGCCTTTGCTCGGCGAAGTGCTGACGCTCGCGCGCGAGACCGCCGCGGCGAAGGCGGCACTGCTCGGCTGCTCTCCCTACGACGCGCTTCTCGATCAGTACGAACCGGGCGGCCGGGCGGACCGCATCGAGGCGTTGTTTTCCGACCTCGAAGCGTTCTTGCCGGACGTTCTCGACCGGGCGCTGTCCGTCCAGGCGGAAAACGGGCGGGGAAAGCTGCCGGAAGGGCCTTTTCCGATCGATCGGCAACGGGCGTTGGCGGAACGCCTGATGCGCGCTTTCGGGTTCGACTTCGACCGCGGACGGCTGGACGTCAGCTTGCACCCGTTTTGCGGCGGCGTTCCCGGAGACGTGCGGGTGACCACGCGCTACAGCGAGGAGGATTTCACGGAAAGCCTGATGGGCGTCCTGCACGAAACCGGTCACGCGCTCTACGAGACCAACCTGCCGGAGGACTGGCGGTACCAGCCCGTGGGCGGGGCGCGCGGCATGGTTCTGCACGAAAGCCAGTCGCTGCTCGTCGAGATGCAGGTCTGTCGCGGCCGGGATTTCCTCGAGTACGCGGTTCCCGAGATGCGCGAAGCGTTCGACAGCGCCGGCGAGGGCTGGGACGCCGACAACTTCCACCGCCTGTATACGCGCGTCGAACCGGGTTTCATCCGGGTCGACGCGGACGAGATCACCTATCCCGCGCATGTCGTTCTGCGGTACCGCCTGGAGCGCGCGATGATCGAAGGGGATCTGGCGGTTTCCGATTTGCCCGGCGCCTGGAACGACGCGTCGGAGCGGCTTCTCGGCATACGCCCGCCGAACGACCGGCTGGGCTGCCTGCAGGACATTCACTGGTACGACGGCGCATGGGGGTACTTCCCCACCTACACGCTGGGCGCGCTCGCCGCCGCGCAACTCTACGCCGCCGCGAAGGCGGCCAATCCCGGGCTGCCGCAGGCGCTGGCGAAGGGAGAATTCGCGCCGCTGCTCGAATGGATGCGCGTGCATTTGCATGCCAAGGCCTCCTCCCGCTCGACCGGCGAGCTTCTTGAGGAAACCACCGGCGCGCACCTTGGCACGGCGGCCTTCAAGGCGCATCTGGAGGCGCGTTATCTCTGAGCGGCGGGTAACGCGTCGGCTGAGGAAACGAGCGCTCCATGCGGCGAATCAACAACCGCGGAGCCGCCGGACGCTTCGCCGGTCGCCGGAACGACCGGCGCCCGAAGCGGTCAAGCATCTCCGCGGCAATCTCGACAACCGCTCGCGCGCTTCCGCCGCAAGACCCTTGCCGAGCGCAAGCAGGGGCGGACGTCGCGCCGATTCCGCGAAGTTCGGCGACGAACCGCGGGCCTTGCCGGAACGACGCCTTATGCGTCGCTGTCGTCCAACCGCCGGGGAATTCGGTTCCCTTTTTCCCTGACTCGCAATAATTACCGAGCGGCACGAGGCCGTTTGACACGCGCCGCTCCCCCTCTACATTCCGCGCATCCAGGAGATTCCGCTTGTGAAATACGTTTCCACGCGCGGCAACGCGCCCGTTCTCGCGTTCGACGACGTATTGCTGACGGGACTCGCCGCCGATGGCGGACTCTATATGCCCTCGCAATGGCCGCGGCTGCAGGAAGGCGAGATCGCGGAGATGGCGGCGTTGTCCTATGCCGACGTCGCGTTTCGGATATTGCGGCCGTTCGTGGACGGCGCAATCCCGGACTCCGATCTGGAACGCATGATCGGGGAAGCTTACGCTGACTTTCGCCATCCGGCGGTCGCGCCGCTCCGGCAAATCGCGTCCAACGATTGGCTGATGGAGCTTTTTCACGGGCCCACATGGGCGTTCAAGGACTACGCGCTTCAGCTCGTCGGACGCATGTTCGATCACGCGCTGTCTCGCCGGGGCGGACGGATAACGATCGTCGGCGCGACGTCGGGGGACACGGGGTCGGCGGCGATCGAGGCGTGCCGGGGGCGCGACAACGTCGACGTGTTCGTTCTCTTTCCGGAAGGCCGGGTGTCGCCGGTGCAGCGGCGGCAGATGACGACCGCTTGCGCGGACAACGTTCATGCGATCGCCGTCCAGGGCACGTTCGACGATTGCCAGGACATCGTTAAGGCCCTGTTCGCCGATGCGCAGTTTTCCAGGGCGCACGGCCTTTCCGCCGCGAACTCCATCAACTGGGCGCGGGTAATGGCCCAGATCGTCTATTACGCGTTCGCCGCCGCGCGGCTCGGCGCGCCCGGACGGGCCGTCCGGTTCTCGGTTCCCACCGGCAATTTCGGCAACGCCCTCGCCGGATGGGCGGCCGGGAAGATGGGGATCCCGGTCGAGAAGCTGATCGTCGGCGTCAATCGCAACGACATTCTGTACCGGTTCTTCGAAACCGGCGACATGGCGATCTCGGAGGTCCGGCCTACGCTCTCTCCCAGCATGGACATCCAGGTTTCCAGCAATTTCGAACGCATCTTGTTCGATCTGTTCGACGGCGACGGCCCGGCGGTCGCGCGCTGGATGGACGAGTTCCGCGGCCGCGGGCGCATGGCGCTCGACGACGCCCGCCTTTCGAAGGCGCGGGCGGCGTTCGCCGCCGCGCGGCTCGACGACGAAGGAACGACGCGCGTCATGCGGGAAGTTTTCGAGAGCGCGGGCGAACTGCTCGACCCGCACAGCGCGATCGGAGTGGACGCGGCGCGGCGCGAGCGCGGCGATCCCGCGAGGCCCATGGTTTGCCTCGCGACCGCGCATCCGGCGAAATTTCCCGACGCCGTCGAGGCGGCGACAGGCGTCCGTCCGCCGCTCCCTGAGGCCATGGCGGATCTGTTCGAGCGCGAGGAACGGTTCGAGGTCGTCCCCAACCGGTCGGACGCCGTTCGGGATCTCGTCCAGCGACGGCGGAACCGGTGAGCATAACGACCGCGAATTTGCCGAACGGCTTGCGAGTCGTCACCGACCGCATGGAATCGGTCGAATCCGTTTCGCTCGGCATCTGGGTCGATGTCGGCACGCGGAACGAGCCGGCGGAAGCGAACGGAGTTTCCCACCTCCTGGAGCATATGGCCTTCAAGGGAACCCGAAGGAGGTCGGCCTTCGACATCGCTTGCGAAATCGAGGACGTCGGCGGTTACCTCAACGCCCACACGTCCGCCGAGGCGACGGTCTATCATGCGTCGGTCCTCAAGCGGCACGTTCCGCTGGCGATCGACATCATTGCCGACATCCTGCTGAACTCCGCCTTCGACGAGGCCGAACTCGACCGGGAACGCGGCGTCGTGCTCCAGGAGATCGGCCAGGCGGCGGATATGCCGGAAGACGTCGTCTTCGACTGGTTTCAGGAGGCGGCCTATCCGGACCAGCCGCTCGGGCGTCCCGTCATGGGGACCGCCGACGTCGTCGGTCGAATGTCCAGCCGGACGCTGATCGACTACATGGCCTCCCATTACGGGAGCGATCGCATGATTCTGGCCGCGGCGGGGAATCTCGACCACGACCGGATTTTACGCCTCGCCGAGGACGCGTTCGGGAGCGTCGCCGAAGCTGGCGACAGCGATCCGGAGCCGGCCTCCTATGCCGGCGGCGACCGGCGGGAGGTTCGCGATCTCGAACAGGCTCATCTGGCGCTGGGTTTCGATGGAGTCGGGTTCTCCGACCCTGATTACTACCCGCTTTCCGTCCTCTCGACGGCGCTCGGCGGCGGCGCGTCGTCGCGCCTGTTCCAGGAAGCGCGCGAGAAGCGCGGCCTCGTCTATTCGATCTACCCTTTCGCGTCGCATTACGCCGACGGCGGCGTCTTCGGGATCTATGCGGGAACGGGGCAGGCCGAGATAAGCGAGCTCGCCGCCGTCGTGTGCGGCGAGCTCGCGAAGGTCGCGAGCGACCCGATGTCCGAGCCGGAACTTGTCCGCGCCCGCACCATGATGCAGGCGGGCATCCTTATGACGCTGGAAAACACGACCGCGCGCGCGGAACGTCTTGCGCGGCAGGTGCAGATCCGCGGCCGGATCGTGCCGGTCGCGGAGACGGTGGAACTCATCGAAGCCGTTTCGGCCGAAGACGTACGCCGGGTCGCGCGCCGACTCCTCGCCTCGCCGCCTACGCTGGCGGCGCTCGGACCCGTGCAGGGTCTGGACGACTACGAAGCCGTAAGGGGGCGCTTGGAGCCGTGACCCGCGGCGGCGCGGCGGCAGTCAGGCGTGCCCCGCATCTCCCGACAGCATGGAGGGAGTGACGCCGATCTTGGCGAGCGCCGCGTCCCATGCCGCTTCCGGGTCGCTGGCGAACACCAGTCCGTCGTCGGCGACGACGGACAGCCAGCCGTTGGCCTGGATTTCGCCGTCGAGCTGCCCCGGCCCCCAGCCGGCGTAACCCAGCGCGAAAAGGCTGTTGCGAGGTCCCTGGCCGTCGGCAATGTCCTTCAGGATGTCGGTGGTCGCGGTCAGCGCGACCCGTTCGTCGATGACCATCGTCGCATCCTGGACGTAATCCGCCGTATGCAGCACGAAACCCCTGCCGCTATCGACCGGTCCGCCGAAATGGACCCGGAGGTCGTTGTCCCTGGACGCCGCCTCAAGGCCGAGCTGCTCCAGAAGGTCGGGAAAACTGATCTTGTCCATCAGCTTGTTGACGACCAGGCCCATCGCGCCGTCCTCGGTGTGGGCGCACATGTAGATCACCGATCTGGCGAACCGGGGGTCCAGCATTTGGGGCATGGCCACAAGGAGCTGTCCCGTCAGATAGCCGCCGGCACTCTTTTCGTCGCTCATCTGTCCCGTTCCTCGCGTCCGGAGCTCGCCGCGACGGCCGGCAGCCTGTACCGGCCGATTCCAAGCTCTATATTATATGCCGAATTGCAGTCGGAATGTCGATGTCCTCCGTCGAACGGTTTCTCTCGGGTCTGGCGTGCCTCGCGCTGGCCGCGACCTGCGCGCCTTCCGCGTTCGCCGCGGCGTCCCCCTGGTTCGTCCACGAACACGGCGCGGTGCGCCTGGTCGGCGGCGCGGCGGGAGGCGACGAGGTCGATCTCGGACTTCAGTTTCGCATGAAGCCGGGATGGAAAATCTATTGGAGGTCGCCCGGCGACGCCGGGTTCCCGCCGCAGGCGAACTGGGCCGGCTCCGTCAATCTCGCCGGCGCCGAAATGGCCTGGCCGGCGCCCGAACGGTTCTCCGTGCTGGGGCTCGAGACGCTCGGCTACAGGAACGAGGTCGTTCTGCCGATAGCCGCCTCGCCGTTCGAACCCGGCAAGGAGATGGCGCTGCGCGCCCGCGTGCGCTTTCTCACCTGCGACGACATCTGCGTTCCTTACGAAGCCGATCTGGCGCTCGCTCTGCCGTCCGGCGCGGACGCGCGGGAGGCGGCGCTGATCGACCGGTGGCGCGCCCGCGTTCCGCGTTCGGGGGACGGCGGCCCGCTTTCCATAGACCGGATAGAGATCGCGGGACGGACTTTCGCGGTCGTCGCGTCCGCCGAAGGGGGCTTCGGGAAGCCGGACCTCTTCGTGGAAGGGCCGCCGGGATTTCGCTTCGGGCGGCCCGAGATCGATTCGACCGGCGCGACGGCGACGATGCGGATGGACGTTCAGCCGCCCGGGAACGCCCGCCTCGAAGGCCGGGAAGCCATCCTGACTCTCGTCGACGGCGACCGGGCGATCGAACGCCGCGTCACGCTTCCGAGAGCGTCGCCGCAAGCTCCGGGATTTTTGCTCGCGATTCTCGGCCTCGCCGTGCTGGGCGGCCTGATTCTCAATCTCATGCCTTGCGTGCTCCCCGTTCTTTCCCTCAAGCTCATGACCGTGATCGATCACGGCGGCGAGTCGCGGGGCCGCATTCGCGCCGGGTTCGTCGCTTCGGCGGCCGGCATCCTCGCGTGCTTCGCGATTCTGGGGACCGTCGCCGCCGGCCTCAAGGCCGCCGGTCTGGCGGCCGGTTGGGGGATACAGTTCCAGCAACCCGTGTTCGTGACCTTCATGGCTGCGGTGATCGTCCTGTTCGCCTGCAACATGTGGGGCTTCTTCGAGATCCGCCTGCCCGGAGCCGTGGCCGACGCGGCGTCCGGGGATACGGGACGAAGCCTGCGGGGACACTTCCTGACGGGCGCTTTCGCGACGCTGCTGGCGACGCCCTGCACCGCCCCGTTTCTCGGCACCGCGGTGGGGTTCGCGCTGGCGCGCGGCGTATTCGAGATCTACGCCGTATTCCTCGCGGTCGGCTTCGGCCTCGCCTTGCCGTGGCTCCTCGTGGCGGCGTTCCCGGTCTTGGTGAGGCATCTGCCGAAGCCGGGTTCGTGGATGGCGACGGTGAAACGCGTTTTGTCGTTCGCGTTGATCGGCACTGCGGCCTGGCTGCTCAGCGTCCTGTGGTTCCAGATCGGCGGACCGGGCGCCGTCATGGTCGCGCTTCTGTTGGGGGCCATGGCCTTCGCGACCAGGCAATGCAGGGAGCTCGGCGGCAGGGCCCGGTTGGCCGCGGGCGGGACCGCGGCGTTTCTCGCGGCGGTTTCCATGGCCGGCGCGGGCGCCTTCCCGGTCGACGGGCCTTCGGTCGCGAAGAACGCGCCGCCGTGGCGGCCGTTCGACGCAGCCCGGATCGGGACCGAGGTCGCCGCCGGAAGGAGCGTTCTCGTGGACGTCACCGCCGACTGGTGCCTGACCTGCCAGATCAACAAGTCCCTGGTGCTCGAACGAGGACGGGTCGCCGAGTTGCTCGGCGGCGGCGGCGTGGTCGCGATGCGCGCCGACTGGACCAGTCCCGACGACCGGATCGCCGCCTATCTCGAAAGCTTCGGCCGTTTCGGGATTCCCTTCAACGTCGTCTACGGTCCGGCGGCTCCCGGCGGCGTCGTCCTGCCCGAAATCCTTTCGGAATCCGCCGTGCTGAAGGCGGTCGACGAAGCGGGCGGAGCCGGCGCCGGCGGAACCGCGCGCATGCCGTCCGCGCCGGACGGTTCGGGGTGACAAACGGGGGCGAGTAGTTTATTTGATCGGCTTCGCGGGCTGCGGCCCATCAAGACTTGGAGAACATCATGGCGATCGGCGTTGGAGACAAGATTCCATCGGGCAAGTTGACGAGAATGGGCGCTGACGGTCCCGAGCAGGTTACGACGGAGGAGCTTTTCGGCGGCAAGAAGGTGGTTCTTTTCGCCGTGCCGGGCGCGTTCACGCCGACCTGTTCCGCCAAGCACCTTCCCGGCTTCGTCGAGAAGGCCGACGAGATCAAAGGGAAGGGCGCGGACACCGTCGCGTGCCTTTCGGTCAACGACGTGTTCGTGATGGACGCTTGGGGCAAGGATCAGAACGCTGCCGGCAAGGTCGAGATGCTGGCCGACGGCAGCGCCGAGCTCACCAAAGCGCTCGGAACGGTTCTCGATCTGACCGAACGCGGCCTCGGCGTGCGGTCGTCGCGGTATTCGATGATCGTGGACGACGGCGCCGTGACCCGGATCAATCTCGAAGAAGGCGGCGCGTTCGAGGTCAGCGACGCAGGGACGATCCTCGGCCAGCTCTGACCTTTTCTTCGCCGGCGGCTTGCGCGTTCTCGAGTCCCTTGCGGGCGAGCCCGTCGGCGCGTTCGTTTTCCGGGTGGCCGGCGTGTCCCTTCACCCAGTGCCAGGTGACGGCGTGCGGCTTCAGAGCGTCGTCGAGCCGCCGCCAAAGATCCTGGTTCTTCACCGGCTTCCTGTCGGCGCTCACCCATCCGCGTTTCTTCCAGTTGCCGATCCATTGCGTGATGCCGTTCTTGACGTACTGGCTGTCGGTGTAGATTTCCGCCTCGACGCCCCGCTTGAGGGCTTCGAGCGCGGCGATGGCGGCCATCAGTTCCATCCGGTTGTTGGTGGTCATCGGTTCGCCGCCGGTCAGTTCGCGTTCGGCCTCCTTCCATTGCAGAAGAGCGCCCCAGCCTCCGGGGCCGGGGTTTCCGCGGCAGGCGCCGTCGGTGAATATCCTGACGACGGTCCCGGAAGACCCGCCCGCCCGGCGTCTTTTTCCGCTCACGGCGTCAATCGCGGCGCGCTTCGGAGAAATTCGACGACCGGCACGAAGTCGAGGGGATCCTTGCGGCAGGCGCCGTCGCGGCGCCAATCGTCGAGGCGCGTCAGAAGGAACCGGACAGCGGCGCCGCGCGCGAGCGTCGGCAGGGCTTCGAGCTCGCCCGGCTCCGGCTCGCGGCCGGCGCGGTAGCCTTCGATCAGGGCGTTCGCCGCTTCCGCGTCGAATCCGCCGCGCCGGTCGAAGCACCAAGCGTCGAGGCAAATCGCCAGATCGTAGGCGAGAAAGTCTTCGCAGGCGAAGTAAAAATCGATCAGGCCGGAGAGTTCGCCGCCGGCGAAGAAGACGTTGTCCGGAAAGAGGTCGCCGTGAATGACGCCCGACGGCAGGCCGGAAGGCCATTCGTTCTCCAGCGCGCCGATCTCGTCCGAGAGCCAATCCGACAGCCCGGGCTTCAGCTCGTCGGCGGCGTCCGCCAGCCGGCCGAACATGCTCCGCCACGCGGTCACGGACAGGTCGTTGGCCCGGCGCATCCCGAAATCCCTTGCGGCGAGGTGCAGATTCGCGAGCGCCCGGCCCGCGGCGCGGCAGTGGCGGCCGGCGGGATTTCGCGGCCAGGCGCCGTCGAGGAAGGTCGTAACGGCGGCGGGCCGTCCGCACAGCGCGTGGAGCGTCTCGCCCGCCCGGTCGGGCACCGGCAAGGGACAGGGAACGCCGCGTCCGGCCAAATGCTCCATCAGCGCCAGAAAGTAAGGCAGGTCGCGGCGTTTCGTGCGCGCCTCGAACAGGGTGAGGATGAACTTGCCGGAAGCGGTCTCCAGGAGGTAGTTGGTGTTCTCGATCCCTTCGTCGATGCCGGAGCTGCGGACGGCGGCGCCGATCGAAAAGCCCTCGAGGAACTCGTCGAGCGCCGCGCGGTCGATTTCGGTATAGACCGCCACCGTTGTCTCAGAGCGACCGCGGCAGGCTGAATTCGATGTCCTCTTCCGCGACCCGCCGTTCCTCGACGGTCACGTCGTAGCGGTCGCGCAGCGACGCGATCAGATCCTGGACGAGACTTTCCGGCGCGGACGCTCCCGCGGTGACGCCGAGCGTTCCGACGCCCTCGAACCATGCATCCTCGATTTCGGCGGCGTCCCGAACGAGGATCGCCTTCGGACAGCCGGCCGAGCGCGCGACCTCCACCAGCCTGTTGGAGTTGGACGAGTTCCGGGCGCCGAGGACGACCATGGCGTCGCAATCGCCGACCAGCGCCTTGACGGCGGCTTGCCGGTTGGTGGTCGCGTAGCAGATGTCGTCCTTGCGCGGGGCGGCGATCGTCGGGAAACGGCGCCGGAGAACCGCGACGATCTCCGCCGTGTCGTCGACCGAGAGCGTGGTTTGGGTGACGTACGCGAGCTTTCCGGGGTCGGGAACCTGGACCGTCTCGGCCTGCGCGGCGTCCTCCACGAGGATCGTTTCGCCCTCGCCGAACTGTCCCATCGTGCCGACGACCTCCGGATGCCCCGCATGTCCGATCAGGATGACGTTTCGGCCCTCCTTGCGGCGACGCGCCGCTTCGACATGCACCTTGGTGACCAAGGGACAGGTCGCGTCAAGATAAGGCATTCCGCGTCGTTCGGCGTCCGCAACGACGGATTTGGGCACGCCGTGCGCGGAAAAGACCACCGGAACGCCGGGCGGCGCCTCGTCGAGTTCATCGACGAACACCGCGCCCTTGCCTTCGAGATCCTTCACGACATGCGGGTTGTGGACGATCTCGTGCCTGACGTAGATGGGAGCGCCGTGCTTTTCGAGCGCGAGTTCCACGATCCTGATGGCTCGGTCGACGCCGGCGCAGAAGCTGCGCGGTCCGGCCAGCAGGATTTTCATCGGAGGGGCGATCATGGAGCGTTCCCGACACGGGCGGCCTGCGAAGGACGCGCACTATAGCATGGACCGCCGACTGGCGGCCACCGTCGCCCGGCAGGCGCGGAACGAGGCGCAGCCTCGGAGCGGCTCGAAAGATGCCCGGCTGAGCGGTGCGGAGGCTGGCCCGGCGGCGGAGTTCGGAGCGGACATTCGGAACCCCGGCGTCGGCGGGAGGGCGCGCGAGAAACGCGGTGCGGAGACCGGGCCCCAGCCGCCAGCGTCCGGCCCGCGACGTTCGGCGCCTCGACTCGCCGGACAACCCGCCCCTGCCTCCACGACGGAGGATCGCCTGGATAGCGCTTCGGAAGGGGGAACGGAAAGTCGTCCGCGCGGAGTACGGCCTCCGCTTCACGCCGACCGGCGCTTCCGGAGATGTCGAGCGCAGGTTCGTCGCGGGTACCGGCCGGCATGGTTCGCAAACGTCCGCCGACCGTTGAACCGCCACCGAAGACTGCGGCGCCGATCTCGTCGCTTGGGCCGCCGTTGCCGAAACCATTCTCGAAAGGGAGCGGCGACTCTCGCGCTTCCGAAGGCTAGAATCCCGGCCCGGCGCGGGATTTGAGCGGCAAACTGAACGACAGCCCGCCGGCGCCGCAACACGGACATGAGGCGGCGATCAGGAACCTCTGGCGCTGCTCTTCGGTGAGATCCGCCCGATCCAGAATTTCCGCGAGTTGCCGCCGGAAGGCCAGATGAGGGTCGTCGCTTCCGCCGACGGCAACCGGCCGCTCCTGTCGTTCCGTCATTGCATCCTCGTTCGGACGATCGCCGCCCGATTTTAGGAGGATCGTCCGACGGCGACAACGACCGATCGCATTCTTCGGCGCGCGCGGAACGGCGCCCGGACTCTTTCGCCGGCCGAATTCTTTGGGAAAGGAGACCGGCGGCGCAGGATTCGGAACTCCCTGCGGAGGCCGGGCTTCCGTCGACCGACGGGAGAACCTTGGCGGGCGCACGGCGGGCGTCGGGCGGGAAGCGGCGGCCCCGGCGAGAACCGGCCTTTCGTCCGCCCGCCGCCGGATCCCTTGACGATAGCGCCGCTTGCCCGAACGCGCCGCCTTGAATACATTCGCGCAACCGTGCGCCCGAGGGCGCGGCATCGAAAGGGAAGGACCACATGTCGGAACCGGTTGTTGCGCAAAAATCTCCGTTCGGCGTCGAGGTCGAAGCGGGCAAGGACTACTGGTGGTGCGCGTGCGGGCGCAGCGGGAGCCAGCCGTTTTGCGACGGTTCCCACAAGGGAACGGGCATAAGTCCGGCGCAGTACGCCGCTGCCGAAGCGGAAACGGTCTGGTTTTGCGGATGCAAGCGCACCGGTTCCGCGCCGCTTTGCGACGGCTCCCACAAGAACGTCTGACGCCATGCGCCCGAAAGCAGGCGCGGCCGTTCTGATCGCGGGGTTGGCGCTCGCAGGGTGCGAACTGGTCGGAGAGCAGCGGAAGCTTCCCTGCCCCGAAGTGCTCATACTCGGAGATGCGGGCAGGCTCGTTCGATTTGCCGAGGGCTCCGGCCGCGAGAACGTCGCCTTCGAGGCGAGGATCGCGGATTTCCGCGGCTCCTGCGACTACGACGATAACGGCGTCGAAGTCGAGATGCTGGTCGAGATCGCGGTGGAGCGAGGCCCCGAAAACGAGGACCTCGAGGCGGCGTTCGAGTATTTCGTCGCCGTTCCCGCGCATCTCTCCCGGCCCGGCGGCAAGCGCATATTGCCGGTGAAGGGGCGATTCGAAAACGGCGCCGCGACCTTCCGCGACAACGTCGCGGTATTCGTCCCGCTCGCCGAGCCCGACGACGGCCCCGCGACGCTGATCCTGCTGGGGTTGCAGCTTACGCCCGAAGAGGTCGCGTTCAACCGGAGATGACGGCGCAGGGACGGCCAACCGACTTGATCGGACGGATGTCTGCTGTAACATGCGAACAAACAGGTAGGTTCCCGCTGCCGCGGGAATGCGGCCGCGCAGACGAACCCTGCGGGAGAGGCGGGCAAGCCGCCGCCGAAGGAGCAACCGCCCCGGAAACTCTCAGGCGAACGGACCGCAGGGGGATGCGACTCTGGAAAGCAGGCAGCGCCTCACCGAAGGAGTAAGCCCGAAAGGGTGAATCTCTCAGGTCTCCGGACAGAGGGGGCACGACAGTCTCAGGCGGTATCGCGTGAGGCCTCTTACCCGTGGGGAGGGCGTGCCATTTCCGGAAGCCAGTCACTGAAGCGAACCGCGCTGCACGGCGCGCACGTCGAACGCGGCGGCGCGATGGTTCCGTTCGCCGGATACGCGCTGCCGGTCCGGTTTCCCGCGGGCATTCTTGCCGAACACCTTCATACCCGCGCCGCCGCTTCCCTGTTCGACGTTTCTCACATGGGCCAAGTGGCGCTTCGCGGAAGCGACCCCGCGGCAGCGCTGGAGGCTCTCGTTCCCGGAGACATTCGAGATCTGGCGCCGGGCCGCATGCGCTATACGATGTTGACCGGCGAGGAAGGCGGAATTCTCGACGACCTGATCGTCGTCAACGTGGGCAAGTATCTTTTCGCCGTCGTCAACGCCGCGCGCAAGGAAGCGGATATCGCTCTCCTTCGCGCTGTCGGCGGCGTTCAGGTGGAACCGCTCGAAGACAGATCCCTGATCGCGCTTCAGGGGCCCGCGTCGCCGGGCGTCATGGCGCGCTTCGCGCCTCAGGCCGCGTCGATGCCGTTCATGAGCGCGCTGCCGGCCGAGATCGACGGCAGCCGGCTTGCGATCATGCGGTCCGGCTATACCGGCGAAGACGGGTACGAAATCTCCGTTCCGTCCGAAGACGCCGTCAGGATCGCGGAGGCGCTGCTTGCCGAGGAGGAAGTCGAACCCGCCGGACTCGGCGCCCGGGATTCGCTGCGGCTGGAAGCCGGACTCTGCCTGCATGGCCGCGACATCGACGAATCGACCACTCCGGTCGAGGCGGGCCTTGCATGGACCGTCTCGCGCAGGCGCCGGGAGGAGGGCGGGTTCCGCGGCGCCGACGCCATCCTCGGGCAGCTCCGCGACGGCCCGTCGCGGCGGCGGGTCGGCCTCGTTCCCGACGGCAGGGCGCCGGCCCGCGAAGGCACGGAGATCGTCGACTCGAAGGATCGCCCGATCGGCAGGGTCACGTCCGGGGGCTTCGGGCCGTCCGTCGGCGGCCCGATCGCCATGGGGTACGTCGATGCCGAAGCGGCGGCGCCGGGCACGCCGGTTCGGCTTCTGATTCGCGGGAAACCGAGGCCTGCGAAGGTGGGGCAGATGCCCTTCGTGCCGCACCGATACCATCGCGCCGGGAGGACGAAATGAGCGAGCTGAGATACTCGAAGGAGCACGAATGGGTGCGGGTCGACGGCGACATCGCCACGGTCGGCATCAGCGACTTCGCCCAGGACCAACTTGGCGACGTGGTGTTCGTCGAACTTCCCGCAGTCGGCGCGGCGGTGGTTCGCGACGAGGAAGCGGCGGTGGTGGAGTCGGTGAAGGCCGCGAGCGAGGTCTACGCGCCGGTATCGGGCGAGGTGGTCGAAGTGAACGGCGCGCTCGAAGACGACCCGGCCCTGGTCAACCGGTCGCCGGTGGACAAGGGTTGGTTCATGAAGATTCGCGTGAGCAATCCCCCTGAGTTGGACGAACTGATGGACGAGGCGGCCTACGGCGCCTTCGTCGCCGGTTGATGCGCTATCTGCCGCTCACCGACGCCGACCGCCGCGACATGCTCGCGGCGGTCGGCGAGCCTTCCGTCGACCGGTTGTTTCGCGACGTCCCGGAAAGCGTTCGGCTCGACTCGCCGGTCGAGCTGCCCCCGTGCCAAGGCGAGCTGGAGGTGGAACGGGCGCTCGCCGCCATGGCCGCCGAAAACGTCCATGCCGGCAGCGGGCCGTTTTTCCTGGGCGCCGGCGCGTATCGCCATCACGTCCCCGCGGCCGTCGATCACCTGATCCAGCGGGGGGAATTCCTGACTTCCTACACGCCGTATCAGCCGGAGATCTCGCAGGGCACCCTGCAATATCTCTTCGAATTCCAGACCCAGGTGGCGATGATCGCCGGCGCGGACGTCGCCAACGCCTCCATGTACGACGGCGCGACCGCCTGCGCGGAGGCGGCCGCGATGGCTCGGCGGATCACCGGGCGGCCGGACGTTCTCCTGTCCGGCGGGCTGCATCCGCATTACGCCGAGACGACGGACACCCTGCTTCGCTACCTCGACGGATCGGTCGAGACGCTGCCGCCCGACATCGACGGGACGGAGAGCGTCTCCGTCGGCCCCGAGACCGCCTGCGTCGTCGTTCAGTATCCGGACGTGTTCGGGCGAATACGCGACCTGCGGCCGCTTGCCGAAGCGTGCCGCGAAGCGGGGGCGTTGCTGGTGGCGGTCGTCACCGAGATCGTCGCCCTCGGCGCGCTTCGCGCGCCCGGCCAGATGGGCGCGGACGTCGTCGCCGCGGAGGGACGCTCTCTCGGCAATCCGCTCAATTTCGGGGGACCGTGCGTAGGCCTGTTCGCCACGCGCGCGAATTTCGTCCGCCGGATGCCGGGGCGCCTCGCGGGCCAGACCGCGGACGTCCAGGGGCGGCGCGGCTGGGTCCTGACGTTGTCGACGCGGGAGCAGCACATCAGGCGCGAAAAGGCGACCAGCAACATCTGCACGAATTCCGGGCTGTGCGCGCTCGCGTTCTCGATTCACCTGTCCCTGCTCGGGGAGGACGGCTTCCGCAGGCTGGCCGCGATCAACCACGCGAAGACGGTTCGCCTCGTCGACCGCATTTCGCAACTGCCGGGCGTCCGGGTTCTGAACGAAGCGTTCTTCAACGAGGTCACCGTCCAGTTGCCGGCGGACGCGGCGGAAGTCGTCGATGCGCTCGCCGAACGGGGCGTTCTTGCGGGCGTTCCCGCGTCGCGGCTGCTGCCCGGGCATCCGGAAGCCCGGAGGCTGCTGCTGGTCGCCGCCACGGAGACGGTCACCGACGACGACGTCGACAAGCTGTGCGCGGCGCTTACGGAGGCATTGCGATGACGGACGAGAGAACCGGCGACGCCTTGCGGGTCGAGGAGCCGCTGATTTTCGAGCAGGGCGCCGCAGGCCGCGCCGGCGTGGATTTACCGCCTCCGCCGGAAGCCGATCGCCGGTTGGGAGGATTGGAAAGAACCGGCTCCATCGGCCTTCCGGGTCTGTCCGAGCCGCAGGTCGTCCGCCATTACACGCGGCTGAGCCGGAACAACTACGCGATCGACGCCGGACTTTATCCGCTGGGGTCGTGCACCATGAAGCACAATCCGCGGCTTAACGAAAAGCTGGCCCGATTGCCGGGCTTCGCCGACGTTCATCCCTTGCAACCGGTTTCCACGGTTCAGGGAGCGCTGCGGCTGATCGACACGCTCGCGCATTGGATCTCGACGCTGACCGGCATGCCGGCGGTCGCCATGTCGCCCGCGGCCGGCGCCCACGGCGAACTCTGCGGCCTGATGACGGTGCGGGCGGCGCTGGAGGCTCGCGGAGACGCCCGCCGCCGCGTTCTGGTTCCGGATTCGGCGCACGGCACCAATCCCGCCACCGCCGCCGCCTGCGGATACGAGGTCGAAGCGATTCCGCTCAACGACCGCGGACGCGTGGACCTTTCGGCCCTGCGCGCCGCGCTGGACGGCGACGTCGCCGCGTTCATGCTGACCAATCCGAACACTTGCGGCCTGTTCGAGGACGAGGTTCTCGAACAGGCCGCGGCGGTGCGCGACGCCGGCGCGTTCTTCTACTGCGACGGCGCGAACTTCAACGCCATCGTCGGGCGGGTGCGTCCCGGCGATTTCGGCGTCGATTGCATGCATCTGAATCTGCACAAGACGTTCTCGACGCCGCATGGCGGCGGCGGGCCGGGCAGCGGGCCGGTGGCGCTGTCGGCGGAGCTTGCGCCCTTCGCGCCGCTTCCATGGGTGGTGCGCGACGAAAACGGTTTCCGGCTGGCCGAACGCGCCGGCGCCGGGGAACAGGCGCCGCGCATGAAGGCGTTTCACGGCCAGACGGGCATGTTCGTTCGCGCGCTCGCCTACATGATGAGCCACGGCTCGGACGGGCTGCGCCGCGTCTCGGAGGACGCCGTGCTCAACGCCAACTACCTTATGGCGCGGCTGTCCGGCGCGTTGAGCCCGTCTTTCGAGGGACCGTGCATGCACGAGGCGCTGTTCGACGACCGCTTCCTGGACGGCACCGGCGTGACCACGCTGGATTTCGCGAAGGCGCTGATCGACGAGGGCTTCCACCCGATGACCATGTACTTTCCGCTCGTGGTTCGGGGCGCGCTGTTGATCGAGCCGACGGAAACCGAAAGCCGCGAAAGCCTCGACAGGTTCGCGGACGCCGTAGCCCGTCTCGCGGCGCGCGCCAGACGGGAGGGCGCCGCGGCGTTTCGGGCCGCGCCTTTCCGCGCGCCGCGCCGCCGCCTCGACGAAACCGCCGCGGCGCGCCGTCCGACGTTGCGCTGGACGCCGGAGGAGGCGTAGCGGCCTTCAGCGCAAGCGGGCGATCGCTTCGTCGATCATGGCTTCGGACATCGACTCGTCCATGCGCGAAGCGATCAGGTTGCGGGTGGCAGCCAGCGCGATCTCGACCGAAGCTGCGCGGACCTCGCGCAACGCTTCGTCTTCGGCCCGGGCGATCTTGTCCAGCGCCGCCCGTTCGCGCCGTTTCAAGGACTCGTCGATCTTCGCCATGCCCTCCTTCGAGAGCCGCTCGGCATCCGCCCGAGCCCTTTCGATCATCGCCGCCGTTTCCTTCGCCGCGTCGCGCTGCTTGCGCTGGCACTCGGTTCGGAGGCGCTGCGCGTCCTCGCGAAGGCCGGCGGCTTCGTCCAGGGATTTCCGTATCCCTTCGGTTCGGCGGTCGAGCATGGCGGCGAACGCTCTGCCGGCGGGCCGGCAGACGCCGGCGACGAGAATGACGAAGCCGACCGCGACCCAGAGATTGGGATCGTGAAGGTCCATCAGTTTCCTTCCCGCATTGCGTCGGCGACGGCCGCTTCGGCGTCTTCCGCGGAGACTTCCATGCCGCTCAGCCGGGCGGTGGCGGCCTGCGCGACCTCGGCGGCGACGATCTTGACGTGCGCGACGGCTTCGGCGCGAGCGGTCTCGATCCGCGCCTCGGCAGCGTCGGCGTTCTCCTTGATTTTGGCGGTCAACGCCGCCTGCCGCGCTGCCGCCGCATCGGCGAGTTCCTGGTTCGCCTTGCGCATGATCGCCTGGGACTCGTCCCGGGCCTCGGCGATCATGCGATCATAGGCGGCCATCGCCTCGTCCGCTTCCCTTTTGAACGTTTCGGCCATGCGGACGTCCTCGTCGATCCGTTCCTGACGTTCGACGAGGACGGAGGACAACCGGGGCAGCACCGCCTTCCAGAGGACGACGTATAGAAAGCCGAAGGTCACGATCAGCCAGAAAGCCTGGCTGAGGAAGGTATCGGCCTGTTCTATCTGCGGCACGGCACTAGAAGACGAAGAGGATCAGGAAAGCGATGACCAGAGCGTACAGCGCGATGGCTTCGACCAACGCGAAGCCGATCCAGGTCATCTGCGTGACGTTCGGCGCCGCGGCGGGGTTCCGTCCCACCGCGGAGATGAATGAAGAGAAAATGCTGCCGATGCCGATGCCGGCCCCGATCACTCCGATCGCCGCGAGTCCCGCGCCGATCAGTTTGGCTGCTGCTGCGTCCATGTTCCATCCTTTCGTTCGGTCGTTCAGTGAAGATGCAGGGCGTCGGAGATGTACAGGCAAGTCAGCACGGTGAAAACGTAAGCCTGCAGGAAAGCGATGAGCAGCTCCAGCCCGGTCAGCGCGGTCGCGAACGCCAGCGGGAAAATTCCCGCGGCGCCGAGCGCCGGCACGAAACCCGCGAACACCTTCAGCATCGTATGCCCGGCCGTCATGTTGGCGAACAGGCGGACGGCGAGGCTGATGGGGCGCGACAGGTAGGAAATGATTTCGATCGGGATCATCAGCGGCCACATCACGAGCGAGACGCCCGGCGGGACGAAGAACCCGAAGAAGCGGACGCCGTGCTTCACGAATCCGAGCACCGTGACGCCCGCGAACACGACGATCGCCATGACGAAAGTCACGATGATGTGGCTGGTGAAGGTGAAGCTGTACGGAATCATGCCTAGCATGTTTCCGAACAGGATGAACATGAAGAGCGTGAAGATGAAGGGGAAGTACTTGCGGCCGTCGTTGCCCACCGTATCGCGGAGCAGGTTGGCGCAGAATTCGTAGCAGATTTCGGCCAGCGCCTGCCAGCGCCCGGGCACCAGCGCTCGCCGGCCGCAGCCGACGACCACGATCACGAGCGCGACCGCGACCACCATCGTCAGCGCGGAATTGGTGAACGAGATGTCGTGGCCGGCGACATCGAGCGGGATCAGTTCCCGGATTTCGAACTGCGCCAGCGGGCTGTGCCCGTCTCCTTCCCTGGCTGCCAACAGTCAGCCCTCCTTGCTTCCAGGCCCCGACCGCCATCCCACGGCCCCGCTGCGGCCCGTGGCGATCCGGTAGACGTTCAACATTCCCGCCGCCGCGCCGAAGAAGAAGCCCAGCAGCGACATCAGCGGCAGGGTTTCCATCCAGGCGTCGAGCAGGTAACCGAGACCGGTTCCGACGATCAACGCCGCCACCAGCTCCGTGCCGATGCGCATCGCGAAGCCCAGCCCCTGCGGCCTGGGCGTTTCGACGGGCGCCCGATCCTCCCGAAATCGGCGCAACCGTTCGTCCAGACCACCGCCGGGCTCCGGTGAATCACGCTCCGCCATTGAAAATTGCGCAAGATCCCGCTGCGATTCCGCGCCTGCGAAAACCCGCGCAAAATACGGGGCGATCAGGACGCTGTCAACCCTGACGCGACTGCACTGTCAGTAACAGATGATATGTCCGGTCCATGTACCAAATGATCTCTTAGAAGGCTTCCAGACCAAAGGAGGTGGCGGCGGACGGAACAACGACAGGGACTGAGATTGATGAAGTTCGAAGAGGTATACGGTCGCACCCGTGGTGCTGAGCCAAGGCGAGGCGGCGGAGGGCGTTTCGGAACGCACCTTCCGGCGCTGGCGCGATCGCTACGAGGCGGAGGGCGCGGAAGGGTTGTACGACCGCCGCCTGGGCCGGGTCTCGGCGCGCCGGGCCGACGTGGACGAGGTGGCGCAGGTTCTGGAATTGTTCGACACCCGGTACTGGGACTTCAACGCCAAGCACTTTCACGAGAAGCTGGTCGCCTGCCATGGCGTCCAGCGCAGCTACAACTGGGTCCGGCTGACTTTGCAGGCCCATGGCCGCGTGCGAGCCGCTCCGCGGCGCGGCGCCCACCGGCGCAAGCGCCCGCGGCGGGCGCTGCCCGGCGCTGCACCAGGACGGCTCGCGCCACGAGTGGGTGTCGGGTCGGCAGTGGGCGTCACCATGGACGACGCCACCAGCGAGGTCTACTCGGCCTTCTTCGTCGCCGAGGAAGGCACCATGTCGACTTTCCAGGCGCTTCGCGAGGTGGTCGGCGAGCGCGGGCTGTTCTGCTCGTTCTACACCGACCGCGGCAGCCACTACTTCCACACGCCCGAGGCCGGCGGCAAGGTCGACAAGGACAACCCGACCCAGGTCGGGCGCGCCCTTCGCCAGCTCGGCATCGAGCACGTCGCCGCCTACTCGCCCGAGGCTCGGGGGCGCTCGGAGGTTCGGCACCCTGCAGAAGCGCCTGCCCCAGGAACTCAGGCTCGCCGGCATCTCCGACATGGCCGAGGCCAACCGCTTCCTCAAGCAGGTCTACCTGCCGGACCACAACCGGCGCTTCGCTACCCCGCCCGAGGTCGAGGGGGCGGCCTTCGTGCCCTTCGCCGGCACCTTGGACGACATCCTCTGTGTCCACGAGGAGCGGCTCGAACGACAACACGGTGCGGTACAAGGGACGCACTCTGCAGATCCCGGCCGACCGTCACCACTACGTCAAGGCCAGGGTCCGGGTCCACGAGTACCCCGACCACACCCTTGCCGTCTTCCACGGCCCCAGACGCCTCGCTCTCTACCGGGCCGACGGGGCTCCGTTCGAAACCGCAACCCGGAAGGCCGCGTGACCCGCTTCGACGCGATTCTCCGGAGGCCTGAAGTGGACAGCCGCTTCGCGCCTGACCACTTCCCCACAGGCCCAACCACTACAACGGAAGCGGTCAATTAATTTGGTACATAATCCGGTCAGTTCAAAATGTTCTTGACACCCTGACGCGACTGCACGTCGTTAACGGACGACGGTCCGCGCGCCGGACGATCTTTCCGGTTCAGGCAGTCCACGAGTCGTCCCGCCGAGCGTCTCCGAAAGAAGAACGGAGACGACCCGGACAGCGGGAATGCGGGAAGTTTCGCGAGGCGCGGCTGCGCTTCGAGGGGAACCGCCTGTCGGCGGAGTCGCCGGTCGGGGCGCAGCTTCCGGCTCTGTCGGCGAGCTCTCCTCGAGCGCGCCGTCGTTCCGCGGCGCGAACGCAGGTTTCGAGGCAGCCACGCCGGGCAACGGTCGGCTTTCGGAAGAGACGAAACCTGCGTGCCGCGCCGAACGACCCGAAAGACCGAAAGGGTCGTGCCCTCTACGCCGCCGAGGTCCGGAAAGGGGCGCGCCGATCGTCGCCTCCCCGGCCGCCGATCTCGACGCCGCGGACAACCGGGAGCACTCGCCGCTTCACCACGCCGCCCACAACGAGAACCATGTCGCCGCTACGGCGCGGCGCAAGCCCTTTCACGGACGAGCAGGCTCCGCCATCCGCAGCCCGGGACGCACACGCAGCCCAGTCAACCTTCGGATATCCGGCGCGGCCCCCGCCGCCGACCATCCTCCAGGTCGCTCAACTCCGTCTCGAATGGAAAGACCTTGTGACGATCAAGCGCAAACAGGAATTCGGCACGGGCCATTCCGGCGAGTTCCGCAGCCTGTCCGGATGAAAGACGCCCAAGCTCGTAAAGCTTGATCGCGGCCAGCACGGGGAGTTCGCGAGCGAAAGCGCGCTCGTCCGTCTTTGCGGCCGTCAGCGCGCTTTCCGGAATGTCGATAGTGATTTTGCGCGTGGTCATTTTCCGTTCCTCGGTTGATCGTCCACAGACGAAAGTGCCCCTTTTTCGAGTTCCGTTACGGCGTGTCCGCCGGGACGCGAGACTGGGGACGGAAACGGCCGTTCATGGTCTCGCTTATCCCGCTTCAACGAATCGTCCACGTGCCGACCGTCCATGACATCGGGCAGCGCAGCCGGAATTTTCAGCCGAAGCAAGTCGAACGGTCCGGGCGTCGGTGCCGAGCCGGAATATTCTCGCGACCTTCGGAAATCGACCGACGGCGAGTCGAGGCTCGCTTTGACGGAGCTCGTCAAAACTGCCGAACCGCCATTCTAAGCCAATGATCGCGGCGCCGCTTCAAGCCGCGCGCCTGTCCGGCAACCGGTCGCGCATACGCTCGGCCGCCTGCAGAAGGCCAAGCCCGGGGCGCCAAGGCTTGCGCTTCCGGGCGGTTCCTCGCCCGCTGTCCGCATCTCCGCGAGGCCGGCGGCAGCGTCTTGCCGAGGTCAGGCGGATTGACGGAGTCGTTCGGCAGTCTGCAGGTCGACGGAAACGATTTGCGACACGCCGGGTTCCGCCATCGTCACGCCGTACAGCCGGTCCATGCGCGCCATCGTCAGGCGGTGGTGGGTCACCAGCAGGTAGCGCGTCCGCAACTGGCGCGTCATTTCGTCCAGCAGCGCGCAAAAGCGATCGACGTTGCTGTCGTCCAGCGGCGCGTCCACCTCGTCGAGGACGCAGACCGGCGCGGGGTTGGTGAGGAAGACCGCGAACAGCAGAGCGAGCGCCGTGAGCGCCTGTTCCCCGCCCGACAGCAGCGTCATGCTTTGCAGCCGCTTTCCGGGAGGACTCACGTAGACTTCGAGGCCGGCTTCCAATGGATCCGCCGCTTCCGTGAGCTGCAGGTGAGCCCGCCCGCCGCCGAACAGCCTGCCGAACAGTTCCCGAAAATGTTCGTCGACCTCGCTGAAGGCGGCGAGCAGCCGCTCCCTGCCTTCGCGGTTGAGGCCCGAGATTCCGTGACGCAGCTTGGAAATCGCGGCGGTGAGGTCGCCGCGCTCGGCCTCCATGCTCCGGATCTTGCCGTCGAGCTCCGCCGCTTCCGGCTCGGCGCGCAAATTGACCGGTCCCATGTTGTCCCGTTCCCGCTGCAGCCGTTCCAGCTTGGTTTCGGCCGCGTCCTGCGGCGGCAGTTCCTCGTCTGAGGAAAGGCCGACCGAGGCCAGCGCGTTTTCCGGCGAGCATTCCAGACGTTCCGCGACGCGTTCCGCTATCGCGGCGAGCTTCTGCTCGACCTGTCCGATCGCGGCTTCCTTTCTGATCCGTTCTTCCCGCGTTTCGGCGAGGCGCGCTTCGCTGCGGCGCAAGTCGCGGGTAAGCTCGTCGAGCTGCGTTTCGGCGACGGCAAGGGCGTCGGCGGCCTCGTTGCGCCGTTTTTCCGCCGCCTCGCTGCGGTCGAGCAGGGCGGTCCGCTCTTCGGCGATTTCCCTCGGCCGCGCCCGAAGCTTGTCCAGTTCCGCGACTTCCAGCGCCCGTCGTTCCGCCAGGCGGTCAAGCTGCTGCGCCGCGTTTTCCGAACGGTTGCGCCATGACTGGAGCTCGTTCGCGATCATCTTGAGACGTTGGGCGCGGCTCGCGGCTTCCCGGCTCAAGCGGTCGTGGGCGCTGCGGGCTTCCGTGAGCCGCGCGCGGCGCTCGGCGAGCTCTCGCTGCCGGCGTTCGACCATGGATCGCCGCTCGCCGACGTCGGAGAGGGTCTCGAGCTGTTCCCTTGCGGTTTTTTCCTGGTCGGCCAGTTCGGTCAGGTCGGTTCCGATCCGTTCGCCGGCTTCGATCAGGCCGTTGACGCGGGAGCGCGCCTCGGCCGTCTTTTCCGCCAGGGACGATGCGGCGTCGCGGGCCTTCTGGAACGCCTCGTCGGCTTCCCGCGCCGCCGTCCGCGCCGCGCGCTCGCGTTCCGACGCGGCTTGCGCGGCGAGGCCGGTTTCTTCGCGCCGCGCGCTCGTTTCCTCCTCGCAGCGTTCGGCGGCGGCGAAATCGCCGCGCATCGCCTCCAGGCGGTTACGCTGCGCGAGGCGCGTCGCGGCCGCGGTCGGCGCGCCGGCGGTCGCCGTGAAGCCGTCCCAGCGCCAGAGGGCTCCGTTCTTCGAAACCAGCCGCTGTCCCTGCGCGAGACGCCCGAACAGCGCCCATCCCTGTTCGTCGTCGCCGACGACACCGATCTGCGAAAGTCGGCGGGCGAGACCGGGCGGTCCTGCGACATTGTCGCCGAGAACTTCGACCCCTTCGGGTAATTCGGGCGCGTCGGACAGGGCGGGCAGGTTGCGCCAGTGAACCGGCGACGCCTCGTCGGACGACGCGACGAGATCGTCGCCGAGCGCCGCTCCGAGCGCCACTTCGTATCCGGGCTGCACCGCGACCGCGTCGATCATGGGCGGCCATAGCTGCGGGTCCGCGACTTCCAGAAGTTCCGTAAGCGCCTCCTTTTCCGCGCGCAGCTTGGCTGCCGCCGTTTCGGCGGCCTGATGCGCCTCGCGCGCGTCGTTGTCGGCGGCGCGGGCTTCCGCCGCGCGCGTTTCCTCCGCTTCCGACACGGCCCGGCGCGCCTCCAGAACGCGCCGCGCTTCCGACACGGCCCGGCGCGCCTCGTCGAGCGCGCCGTCGTCGTCCGCTTCCGCCTCGGCCGCGCGGCGTTCCGCCGCGATTCCGCCGAGGCGCTCGTCAAGCCGTTTGCGGCGGTCCCCAAATTCCGCGAGTTGCCGCTTCAGCGCCGCTTCGCGAGTCTCGTCCGCAACCACCGAGCGCATGAGCTCGGCAAGCGTTCGCTCGCTTTCGCCGACTCCTTGTTCCGCGTTCGCCAGCCGTTTTCCCGATTCCTCGATCTCTCCGGCTTCGCGCCGCCGCGCCGTTTCGATCCCTTCGGCCTCCGTCTCGAGTTCGGCGGCCGTTTTTTTCGCCTCGGCGCCGATGCCGCGCTCGCGTTCGGCGTCGCCGTCTATCTGGGCGATGCGCGTCGCGGTTTCGTTTCGCGCGGCGTCGATGCGCCGTTCCTCGGCATCGAGCGCGTTGCGCGCCGCCGTCAGGCGCTGCAGCGCCGCGGCCGCCTCCGCTTCGTCGTTCCGCAGGCCGGGCAGGGCGGTCGACGCGTTCGCCTGGGCGGTCGCGGCCGCGGCGACCGATCGCGTCCGCTCGGCGACCTGCGCCTCGACGGCCGCGAATTCTTCGGCGGCGCGCTCTTTCTCCGCGCCGGCCGCGGTCCAGCGCAGGTGGAGAAGAATCGCTTCGTGCCTGCGAATGTGGTCGGACAGATTGCGGTAGCGCGTGGCCTGCCGCGCCTGCCGTTTCAACTGCCGGTGCTGCTCTTCGAGCGCGCCGATGACGTCTTCCAGCCGCTCCAGATTCGCTTCGGCGGCGCGGAGCCGGAGTTCCGCTTCGTGGCGCCGGGCATGCAGCCCGGAGATGCCCGCCGCTTCCTCCAGCAAGGCGCGGCGCTCGGTCGGCTTCGCGGCGATGATCGCGCCGACGCGGCCCTGGCTGACCAGCGCCATCGAGCGCGCGCCGCTCGCCGCGTCGGCGAACAGCGTCTGGACGTCGCGGGCCCTGACGTCGACTCCGTTAACCCTGTATGCCGACCCGTGACCGCGTTCGATGCGCCGGGCCACTTCGATCTGGTCGGAGTCGTTGAACTGCGCGGGCAGGCGTCGATCGGAATTGTCGAGCGTGAGAATCACCTCGGCAAGGTTGCGCGGAGGCCTGTTGGCCGCGCCGGAGAAGATGACGTCGTCCATCTCGCTGCCGCGCACCTGCCTTGCGGAGGTTTCGCCCATGGCCCAGCGCAAAGCTTCGACGAGGTTCGATTTACCGCAGCCGTTCGGTCCCACGACGCCGGTCAAGCCTTCCTCGAAGAGGAGTTCGGTCGGCTCGACGAAGGACTTGAATCCGGCGATTCGCATGCGGTCGAACTGCAACTTTCAGGATCTCCCTTCCGTCGGTCCGCTATTCCGACAGCAAGCGGCCGAGAAGCGTTTCGAACTGGTCGAGCGACATGGCGCCGTACCGTTTCCCGTTCACGAACAGGGTCGGCGTGCCCGTCACCTTGAAATCCTCGGACGCTTCCAGCCGCCGCTTCAGGATTTCGTCGCCGACGGCGGCGTCTCCGAAGCAGCCGTCGAATTTCTCTTTCGACATGCCGCCGAGGCGGGCGAGCTTCTCCAGGGCGGCGATCGGGTCGGACGCGCGCGCCCATCGATCCTGCGTCGCGTAGAAGGTTTCGATGAAGCCGAAGAAGTTCGGACGGCCGGCGCAGCGCGCGACAGAGGCGGCGGCGAGCGCGACGCGGTCGAGCGGGAAATCGCGATAGACGTAACGGACCTTGCCGGCGTCGATGAAGCCCTTCTTGATGCCGGGCAGCACGTTCTTGTGGAAGTCGGCGCAATGCGGGCAGGTGAGCGACGCATACTCCACCACCACGACTTTCGCGTCGGCCGGACCCAGCGCATAGTCCGAATCGTCGATCCTGAGATCGGGGACCTCGCCGGACGGCGCCGGCGGCTCTTGCGCCTGCGGCGCCCCGGCCGACACCGCGAGGGCGACCGTTGCAGCGAACAGCGTTTTCCACATGTCCGGTAACTCCTCTTCAGCTCGTTTCACACCATATATGGCAGAGATTGAATCGTCTACCGCATGATCGACGGTTTCCCGGATGCGCGTCCGCGCCGCTTCCGGGCGCCCGCCGACAGGGAGAACTCAGAGTTGCGGGCCGCGCCCGGCGCCCACCGCCCGTCCGAGCCGCCGGAGCGATTCGCGGAGGCCGGCATCCTCGATTCGTTCCAGAAGCGGGTTCGCCGCCGGTTCGGCCTGGAGGATCTTCGGCCGGGGTTTCTTCCGGGGCGGCACGGCCCCGTGCTCCAGGAACAACTTCTCGACGGCGCGGTATCCGAAGAAGGCGTTGATTCGTTCGAGAACCTGCGGCTCGATGTGCTTGAGTTCGACCGCGAACGCGGATTCCACGCGAACGTGGAGCCTCGCGCCGCCCTTCGGAGGCGCGACGAGTTTTTGCGGGATCGCTTTTTCCGCGATTTCCTCGCCGACGATCGCGGGCCAGTCGGTCGCGAGACGGGCCTGGACGAACCCGCGCTTCCGCAAGGCGACCGAGGCGATCGCGGGCAGGCTGACGGAGATGCCCAACAGGCCGCTCGCCCTGCGCCGCTGGTCGTCATGTCGTTTTCCGGCCATGCCGGCATGTTATTCTCGGGATCGTGAATCAGCAACTTACGCGCGAGACGGGCTCGCCCCGGGCAACGGAAGATTGCGCGCGGGCGCTGCTCGCCTGGTATGACCGGAAGCGCCGCGTCCTTCCCTGGCGTGCTCCGCCGGGCATTCGGCCCGATCCCTACGCGGTATGGCTCAGCGAAGTGATGCTGCAGCAGACGACGGCCGCCGCCGTGGCGCGCTATTACGAGACGTTCATTCGGCGGTGGCCCACCGTCCGAGATCTCGCCGCCGCGAGCCTCGACGAGGTTCTGCACGCCTGGGCGGGGCTCGGATACTACGCGCGGGCGCGGAACCTCCACAAATGCGCGATGTCGGTCGTCGATCTCGGCGCGTTTCCCGATCGCGAGGAAGATCTGCGAGCGTTGCCGGGCATCGGTCCCTACACCGCCGCCGCGATCGCGGCCATCGCGTTCGAACGCCGGTCGACGCCGGTCGACGGCAACGTGGAGCGCGTCATGGCCCGGCTGTTCGCGGTCGACGCGCCGTTGCCGGCGGCGAAGAGGATTCTGCGCGACATGGCGGCGTCGCTGACGCCGGAAAGCCGCTGCGGGGACTACGCGCAGGCCGTCATGGATCTCGGGGCGACGGTTTGCGCGCCGGGAACGCCTGCCTGCTCCGTCTGCCCCCTGAAGGAAGCGTGCGCCGCGCATGCCCGGGGCGACGCCGCGGCGCTGCCGCGCAGGCCCCCCAAACCGGAACTCCCGACGCGGCGAGGGGTCGCGTTCTGGATCACGTCGCCGGATGGAGACGTGCTTCTTCGCCGCCGGCCCGAAAACGGCCTGTTGGGCGGGTTGATGGAGGTTCCATCCACCGCGTGGCGCGAGGAGGGGTGGTCCCGCGCCGCCGCCGAGAAGGAAGCGCCGGTCGAAGCGGACTGGCGCCCGGTCGACGGAATCGTGCGCCACGCTTTCACCCATTTCCGGCTGGAGCTTTCCGTATTGGCGGCGCACGTGCCTCGGACGGACGGCATAGAAGGCGTCTGGTGCCGCAGGCTGGAGGATCACGCGTTGCCGACGGTGATGAAGAAGGTCGCGAGATTGGCGGGGGAAGACGCGCGCTCGCGGAAGCAGAAATTCGCGCGTCCGTCGATTTCAGCTGGACGCGGCAATCCACGCTATGGTAAAACGGAGAACGATGGTATAAAGGGGAACGCAGTCGGCTTGCCAAAACGGGGTGGCGGCGGGCGGGCGACGCCGGAGACGGCAGGGGCCGGGTCGGAAAGACAACGCAAGGAGACGACGAAATGAACGAACGAACGCTCGCCGACGCCGTCAGGACAGGTTCGCCGGAAAGCATCGTGGAGCTGTTCCACCGGCTGAACGATCCGGTCGAACCGGACGGTCGAAGGCTCCTTCACCACGCCGTCGATTGCGGGTACACGGCCGCCATCGAAGCTCTGGCCGCGGCCGGCGCCGATCTCGACGTCGCGGACAACGAGGGGTTCTCGCCGCTTCACTACGCCGCCGGCGACGAGAACTACGCGGACTTCACCGCTCTCGTCGAACGCGGCGCGAACCCGGGCCTGCCGGACGGACGCGGGCGGACGCCCTTGCAGTTGCTGAGCATGCCGGGGCGCTATCCTCACGACGCGATCGCCCGGTTCACTTTCGGTTATCCCGTCATGGCGAGAGGCCTGCTGCGGACGATCCTGCCTGCTCACATGGTGCCGGACGATGCGGTCATCCGCAGGATCGACGGCGAACTCGTCTCCCACGCGCTCAGCCGAACCCTCCGCAGCGACATGATTCTCGTTCTGGAGCGGCGGGACCGCCGGCCCGTCGTAGTCGTCGTCGAATTCCAGTCCGGCGTCGACCACAGGATGGCGGAACGCATGGGCTGCTACCGCAGCGAGCTGTGGCAGACCATCCGCAAGAACCATGCGGAGCTCGTCGGCCCAACCGGACGGATCCCCTCCATCGTTACGACGGTCGTCCATACCGGAACGCAGCCATGGAACGCCACGGGGGATGCGGACGACCTCGCGGATCCGCCGGAGGAGCCCGAGCTGGATTTCCACCACAGGCCGCACGTGCGGTACGCTGTCCAGGATGTCCACCGGACGGATTATTCCCGTTACAGGGACAACCCTGCGGCGGCTTATTTCCGGTTGTGCCGGGGCGATCGCGCCGACACGCTCCGGGCCGCCGAGGAACTGGACAGGCTGCTTCCGTTGGACAAGTATCGCCCGTTACGCCATCTTCTCATGACGACAGCGGCACTGGGAGCCAGACATTTTCCCGAAGCCGCGCTGAAAGGAGTGCCTTTTATGACCGGATTCGCTCAACATTACGATGCGGCCGTGGAAAGGGCCAACGCCTCCGACGCACGGGCGGCGGCATCCGACGCGCGGGCCGACGCCTTCGACGCAAGGGCCAAGGCGTCCGACGCACGGGCCGAAGCCTCCGACGCACGGGCCGAGGCGTCCGACGCACGGGCCGAGGGGTTCAGGGCCTCAAGCCGCGAACTCTTGGCCGATCTCGCAGCCGAAAGGTTCGACGCCGAAGCGGGAGAACGCTTGAAGGCCATGCTCGACAGCATCGTCGACCCCGAACAATTTCAGGAGGCGACGGCCCACGTCAGGACCAGCCGGACCGCCCAGGAGCTTTTCGCATATTTTGACAAGCGCCACTGAACAAGCATCTTTCCGGCCGGCACCGCGGGACTGCGAAAACGCCCGGCTGCAGAGTTGGCCTCCCCCGAGACCGCACTTGAAGGATCGATGACCGGATTCGCTCAACATTACGACGCAGCCGTGGAAAGGGCCCTTGCCTCCGACGCGCGGGCCAAGGCGTCCGACGCACGGGCCGAAGCCTCCGACGCGCGAGCAAAGGCATCTGACGCGCGGGCGGCGGCATCCGACGCGCGGGCCGAAGGGTTCAGGGCCTTGAGCCGCGAACTCCTGGCCGATCTCGCGGCCGAAAGATTCGACGCCGAAGCGGGAGAACGCTTGAAGGCCATGCTCGACGGCATCGTCGACCTCGAGGACTTCCAAGAAGCGAGGGGCCACGTCAGAACCAGCCGGACCGCCCAGGAGCTTTTCGCGTATTTCGACAAGCGCCGATGAAGCGAGCGTCTTTCCGGCCGACACCGCGGGACTGCGAAAACGCCCGGCTGCAGAGTTGGTCTCCCCCGAGACCGCACTTGGAGGATCGATGACCGGATTCGCTCAACATTACGACGCAGCCGTGGAAAGGGCCCTTGCCTCCGACGCGCGGGCCGAAGGGTTCAGGGCCGCGAGCCGCGAACTCTTGGCCGATCTCGCGGCCGAAAGGTTCGACGACGAAACAGGAAAACGCTTGAAGGCCATGCTCGACGGCATCGTCGACCTCGAGGACTTCCAAGAAGCGAGGGGCCACGTCAGAACCAGCCGGACCGCCGAGGAACTCTTCGCGTATTTCGACAAGCGCCGCTGAAGCGGGCAGCGGCATGGCCGCTCGATTATGCCCGAGACCGTTGCTTTATGGCCTTTGTCCTACGGTAGGACGAAAAACGGGCCTGCAATTGCCGTAAGGCGACGGCATTGCGGCTATACTGGAGTTTTGGAAAGCATTGCCTCGAGCGCAGCGGAACGTTCCGAAATTCTTTCGGGGCGCAGGATTCGGCGTGGAGCGGCCCCGTCAGAGACGTCGTCTTGTCCAACCTGTCGATGCGGACACGGAATCCGCTCTCGTTTTTTCGACCCGTTCCCCGCAGGACAGCCCGCCCGGGGCCCGGCGAACCTGCGGGCGGCTGCGACCGCGCCTGTCGATGACCGGAGCGCCGTCCACAGGACGGCGGCGCTTGCCGCTCCTCCGCGTCGAATTCTGCCGCAATCGCGAACGTTCGTTTTCGTTCAAATCAGAAACTCCGGTTCGGTCGCCGAGCCGGGTTCCGGTCCGCCTATCCCCACGTCGACGGCTTCGAGCAGGTTGACGGGAACGGGGAATTCCGGAGCCGCCCTCGGCCGGAGTTCTCCGGCGAGCGGACTTGGCTGGCGATGGGACGCCGCGAAGTTCGGCGCCCGCAGGAAGGATGCGCTCGTCGAAAGGGCGCCTCTCTACGAATGCGCGGGCGTTGCGGCGTCGGGGAGTTATGGGCGCCATCGACAAGCTTTGGCCGACGAAGAACGCTCGGACCTCTTCGTGGCGGCCCGGTCGCTGGGGATTGCCGCTAAACGGCCTCTTCACGTTCGCAGATGTCGATGAGCTCGGCCAAGGCCAGGATTTGCGAGCGTCTTCCCCGGGCGTCCCGCACGACTTCCAGTATGCCGTTGTCGCGCAACTGGCGAAGCAGACCGGATACGGCTTGCCGACTCGGCGCGATGCCGTCGGGAAACCGAATCATCCTGCTTCCGAACAGCGGGCGCTCGAACATCTGGTCGAGAAGCGGAATGGCGTATTGCGAGTGCGTGAGAACCAGCACCCTCTCCTTCAGATCCGCGTAGAGGTCGATGATCGCTTTCGCCTTGTCGGCGTTCGCTCGCGCTTCCTTTTCGACTGCGCGCAGAAAGAATCCTATCCAGCGGTTCCAGCCGTCGCTCCGTCGGCTGATCTCGCGCAGCCTTGCTATGTATTCGTCCCTGTGCCGTTCGAAATACGACGACAGATAGAACATCGGACGCGAAAGGAGCCCTTTTTCCGCGAGGAACAGCGGTATCACGATGCGTCCGATGCGCCCGTTGCCGTCGAGGAAGGGGTGGATGATTTCGAACTGGGCGTGGATCACGGCAATTTGGACGAGGCCGTCGGGGGATTCCGCGTGGTAGTGCTTCTCCCACGCGTCCAGCGCGGGCATCAGAGCCTCCGGGGCCGGCGGGACGAACTCGGCTCGCTCGATCGGGGAATCGAATTCGCCGATCCAGTTTTGGACATTGCGGAACCGGCCTCGCCCCATGTTTCGGCCGCGCGCGCTTTCGAGGAGTATCGAGTGAAGCTCCAGCAGCAGGTTGAGGTTGAACGGCTTTCCGACAAGCGCTTTTTCGCCGTGGAGAAGCGCACGGCGGTAGTTGACGATCTCCACGATGTCCTGGCGTCGCATTTCGTGCTCGGGTTCTTCGCCAGCTTCGGATTTCAGGACCTCGGAGAGCGTTGCCTGCGTACCTTCTATGCGCGACGAAAGCACCGCTTCCCGGGTCGCGAGCGGAGACAACAGGACTTCGGGGTTGGGCACGCTATGCAGAATCCCGTCATAGAGGGCGAGCGAACGGTTGGCTCGCCCTATCAGCGGGATAAGAGGTTCCCATTCGATATCCCTGATCGGGAGCTCTTGCGGCCTGAACGGTTGCATTTGTGTCTCGTCTATTTGACGCAAAACAGATTGTGTAACGTATATCGCGGAATTGCTTTACACAAACGCTTTTGTGTCAATTACATGAGACACATCGGTTGCGTCCGAAAAACGGCGAAGCGCGATATATGGAGCCGGATCCTTGGACAATTCTTTTGGCCAAGGATTTTCCAAGGCGGAAGGGCTGCACGCGAAGGCAGCGTTGACGGTGAGCCGACAACCCTCGAACGCAGGCATGTCGTTGCGGAACGGCCGCCCTTGCCGCCCTTCGGAGGTAACGGGGGAGCGTCTTGCCGCCGATTCTCGACGACAGCGAAAAGGCCGTCCGAGAGCGGGCCGCGCGAAGCGGCGAAAGGATAGCCTCTCCGCCGAACGGGCGCGGCGCAGGAAATCGCAGCGCACGTAGTCGCGCTATATTCGACTGAGGCGAACGACGGACGGGAGGAACGCAATGGCCGAGATAGAGGTGACCTATCGATACGACGGCAGGGATTTCGTCGGCATGCTGGTCTTCGACGAAAGCGCGGCGGCGAAGCGGCCGGCGGTCCTGATGCATCCGGACTGGCTCGGCGTCTGCCGTCATTCCATCGAGATGGCCCACGAGGTCGCGGCAGGAGACTATGTGGTGATGATGGCGGACATGTGGGGCGCGGGGTACGGCGAACGCGAAAAAACCCATGACGAACTGATGAAGGTATCGCGTCAGGTGCGGGCCGATCTGCCGTTCCTGCTGGGCTGCGGCGCGGCCGCCGACGCAGCGCTTACCGTCAGGGCGAGCGAGCTCGGCCTTGTCGACGGATCCAGGAAAGGCGCCATCGGTTACTGCATCGGCGGCGGATTCGCGCTCGAACAGGCGCGGGCCGGCGCGGATTTTCAGGGCACGGTCGTGTTTCACGTCACGCTTCCCAATCCGGTCGACCCGGACGCGAAGATCGACATCAAGGGCCGCGTGCTCGCCCTCCACGGTTCCGCCGATCCGGTGACTCCCAAAGACCAGATGGACGCCCTCCAGGAAGAACTCACGGAAGCCGGGGTCGATTGGCAGGTCATGACGTTCGGCCATGCGGTCCACTCCTTCTGCGACAAGGATCAGGACAGCGACGCGCTGCGCTATGACGAGAAACTCAAGAACCAGTCGTACCGGATGATGCGGGATTTCTTTTCGGAGATCTTTTGATCGGACGCGCGTTCGCTACCGCGCCGCTCCCGCTGAGATCGACGACGGATGCTGGTTCCAGGCGCATTCGGGAGCCGAAGCCCGCTCGCGGGCGTTCCCTATCGCGTGCGCTCGGATCGGCCGTCCAGACGCTTCAGCCGCAATGTCGGCAGACGCTTCAAGCGCTGGTTCACGGAGTCTGCCTCGATACCGGCCGATTCCAGGGCCGCGACCCGCAGTAACCCGAGTGGCGCCACCTTGCGCTTTGGAGGACCATTCCCCGCCGGCCCGAGAGCGGCGGCGGCGGCGTCTCGTAATAGCGGAAGCGGGCGAGCGCGGGTCTTCACGTCGGAGTCGCGATATGCGCGACGCCGGGCGCATCCTGCATGCGCACCATGCGCGGAGCCGAGTCGCCTTGCGAAAAGGCCCGCCGCGCTCCGAGGAACGCGGCGGGCCCGCTTCGCCCGAGCGGGCGGTTCGGTTCTACGGCGCCGTCACGCGGCAATCATCCGGCTGGCAGGCCCCGAAGCTGCCGAACGCGGCCACACGCCGGTTCTGGTGGGTGGAGTCCGTCTCGATGCGCCACCAGCCGGCGGTTTCGAGCTTGTCCGCGGGGCCGTAGAGGACACCGCTGTACTCGCCCTTGTTCCACGAAGTATCCCACGGATCCGCATGGCCCTTGTAGCTGCCGTCGACTGCGATGTCGCCCTCCGCCAACAGGATCGCGAACCCTTCATGGGAATGGCCGTCCCCCCCATTTCTGAGGAATTGGTTCTTCTGCCAGATGCCGTTTTCGAGCGATTGCAGGTTGGCGATGTTGCCCATGATCTTGTTGGAGCCGGTGGGAATGCCTGTGCCCGTGCAGGCGCCGGCGCCGATGCAGGCGTTGAGGGTCACGTCGCCCCGCAAGCGGGTGAAGTGGAGGACATGGGGCGCACTTTCGCTGCCCACCGAATTGCTCCTGGGATGCAGGATCATCCCCATAGTCCTGCCCCGGAACGTGGCCTCGATCGAGGCCGCACGGTCGGTCGTCCTCATGTTGTCCGCGTCCCGGAAGGCGTCGTAACCGAAGTGGAAGCCCTGCAAGAGGCCCGGCCGAGGATACTCGTCGATATAGTCGGTGAACACGAACAGGCCGTAGGCCGCATAGGACAGGTAGCGGTCGGCGTCGTCGCCCGCATCGTCCGCAAGCGCGCCCGCGTCGAGGCCGCCATGGTTCGACAGCCAGACCCGAAGGTCGCCCAGCGCGCCATGGGCCGCGAGCCGACGGCCGTCGCTGTCTTCGGGATCGGGCTGGGGCTGGTTTCCGCTCAACCCGTAGCGCGAGGCCCAGTAGTAGTTGGGCTCGCCGTCGGGGTCGGCGTAGGGCGCGCCCCAGGAGATCTCCGCGTCGCTGCGGTTGAAGTCGTAGCAATATGCCGGATAGGCCCCGCTGCAATCGTCCGACATCACGTTGTTCCCGGAGTCCTGCGTCCCCCAATTTCCCGGCGAGTTGATCCCGTCCCGGCCCCGGCTCGACGACCTGTCGAGATCGTGCTTGAAGAGGCTCATGACGGTGCCTTCCCCGCCGGTCCTGAAGACCATGCCGTCGGGCGTGAAGCGGATCGAGCTGGTCACCGGATTCAGGTAATGGCGTTGGTAGCTGCCCGACGGGGTGATGGCGTTGCCGTCGGTGTCGGTCGTCGCCCCCTGGACGACCGGGATCTTCGGCGTGGTGCCGCCCTCGTCGTCGGTGGCGCCTTCGGGGCTGGGCCTTATGTCGCCGCGCATGGAGACCGCCCGCAGCGGGAAGTGATCGCTCTCGCCCGTCGCGCCGGGCGAGAGCACCGTCTTGCCGGCGGCCCAGGCGACCGCCTCCGTCGCGATGTCCAGCCCGTTCGGGTTCGGGCAGGGCATGTTCACGGTGCAGTCAGCAAACGCCGCCTCCCTGGGCGTGAGCGTGACCCGCGCGGTGAAGGGTGCGCCCCCCGTCGATCCGGGGGGGACCTGGTTCAGGATGAGGGGAGGCGCCGCCAACCCGGCGTCGGCGGCGATGCGGGTGGCGGCCCAGGCGCGCGTTGCGGTTTCGGCCGCCGCGGCCGCCGCCGCACCTGCGTTGGCCTCCGTCCGCTGGTCGTCCGTGGCCGCCTCGGCCAGGGCCGCGGCCGCGGCCGTTGCGAGCGTCGCCGCGGCCATCCTCTCCGCCTCGCGCGCATTCACGAAGGCCGTCTGCGCGGCCGCCAGCGCCGTTTGCGCCGCCTGTCTCCGCATCTGGGCGGCCTCGCGATCCGCCGTTTTCTGCTCGTCCGTGGTGTCGGCGTCCCAGGCATCGGCGGTCGCCTGGAAATCCGCCTCCACCTTCTCCAGATCCGCCTGGGCCGCCGCCAGCGCCGTCCTGGCCTGCCCGGTCGCGGTCTGCGCATCCGTCAAACCGGTTTGCGCCGAACGCAACGCCTGCTCCTCCGCGGTCGGCGCCGGTGGTTCCGGCGGCCGCGGCGTCGACTGATCCAGCGCTCTGGCGAGCTGGGGCAACAGCGAGAGCTGGGTGACGGCGAGCGCATTTTGCGCCGTCGCCAGGAACATCCGCGCCGCGTCGTTCGGCATCTCCTCCAGCGCCCCCTGCGCGGCGGCCAGATCGGTCTGCGCCTGGGCCACCGCGGCCCGCGCCATGCTCAGCAAATCGTCCATCTGGGCGGCTTGCGCCTGGGCCAACGAGATCCGCTCGGACGAGGTTGAGGTATAGAGCCTCCTCACCTGGATGAGCGCCGTCCGGGTCGATGCCAGCGCCTTCCGTACCGCGGCCGTGCCGGCCGTGGCGGGCAGCGCCTCGACCCCTGTCTCCGCCGTCTTCAAGGCGTCCTCGGCGTCGGTGAGCGTCTCCCGCAGCGCCGCCTGCGCCTGCTCGTCGTTCGGATTGTCGATCACCCTTTTCTGGGCGTCCTGCAGTTGGGCCAACATGTCCCGCGCGACCATCAGTTCGGCCCGCGCCGCATCGCGTTCGGCCCTGAGCGTGTCCTTTGCCTGATTCGACGTGCAGGCCCCGAGCGCCAGCACGGCACCGCAGATGATCACCAAACAAGCTTTAGCTGTACAATGCGTCATGTCATTCCTCTCCTGACCGTGCACGACAACCGTACCCCCCCCCCCCCCCCCGAAATGCAACCTTGGCGTTCGGCAATCTCTGCCTCGGGGCAGTAAGGGATGTTTGGCCGGTGAGTCGAAGTGCCGGGACGGCGGGGCACGGATCGCCGAAGCGATTGGAATGCCGAGAACCAAGGCCGGGGGAACTCGATCAGCCGGACATGTGGTCCGGACGGCGGCCGGAAGTCGCTCGCCGAACATGACCGGGCCTGCCGGCCGCTCTCGAGAAGTGGTGGACCCAGCGACGCACGGCGACCCGTCGGGGCCGTTGCGCTGGACATGCAGCAGCGCGTTGGCGGAGGAGTTTCGGGCGGCCGGGCGTCAGCGAGCGGACGGTGAACGCTTCACCATGCGGGCTGCAGCCTGCAGGCCAAACCGCTGGATGGCAGCCAGCGCCGGGACGCGCAATTCAAGCATCGGCGGGTGAAGGCCTTTCAGGGGCGCGCCGCTTGCCGATTACGGCCGACGGCGGCGTTCCTGCGCCAGCCGTTCGAGCTGCACCCGTCGCTGGAGACGACGCCATGGTTGATCCAGGCATGAGGGGCGAACCGTCGCGCTCGCTCAGGCCACGGTCCGGCTGACCTGGATTCGCCGTGCGGCGTCGCAGCAATTTCCGCGTTTGTTCTGAAAGTCGAGCATCCGCGTGACGCACGCAGATCCGTCATCGAACGGCCGGAGCGAACCGCACGGCGCCGAACGGACGGGCAGCTGGCAAAAAATGGCGCACCGAAAACGCTTAGCGCATTCCCCGGCGCGGTATGGTAGCCTCTGCGCTCGCCGAATTCGGAGAGGAGAGCGTCAATGGCCGCCGACGGATCCGCCCGCGAGGCCGCGGCAGGGCGCAATCGTCCTATCGACGCGGACCTGAGAGGATATCTCGACACGAACTCGGATATCCTGACAGTGGTCGAAAAACCGGTTTCGATCGACGACATCGGGGCGTTGTCGGCCCAGTCGGAAGGACCGATCCTGTTCGAGAACATCGTCGAATACCCGGATTTCCGGCTGTGCGACATCCTCGTCAAGCATCGGTGGTCCCAATGCCGCGCTCTCGGCGTGGCACGGGAGGATTACCTGCCGACCCTCGCGCAGCGATTGCGCAAGCCGCCGCGCGGTCTCGTCGACGTCGCGACGGGACCGGTCAAGGAGGTGATCCTCACCGGCAAGGACGTCGACTGGCTCAAGCTGCCGGTTCCCGTTCATTCCGCCGAGGAAGGAGAGCGCTACATCTCGGCGATGAATATCGTGAAGGATCCTGAAACGGGTTTCTACAATTCGTCGCATGCCGGAACCACGCCGGTCGGACCCCGCCACGGCTTCATAAGCTTCGCCACGCCGCATACCCACCTCATCATGCGGAAATACCGCGACATGGGCTTGAACGAGATGCCGATCGCCCTCGTTTTCGGCGTCCACCCGGCCTACGAGATCACGGCGAACTTCTCGGGCCTGCACATGGATCTCTGGGGCGAGATGGAGATGGTCGGCACCGTCATGGACCGGGACGTCGAAATGGTTCCCTGCGAGACGATCGATCTCCGGGTGCCGGCCCATGCGGAAATCGTGGTCGAGGCCTTGGTCGATCTCTCGGAAACGCACGATGCGGGCGGCGTCAACGCGCCGACCGGCTATTTCCTTCCCAAGAAGCAGAAGATTCCCCGCCTCAACGTAACGGCGATAACGAAGCGTTCGGACCGGCCGATCTACCGCAATCACCAGACGGTGCCGGACACCGATCACCAGCCGTTGCCGCGCCTTTGTCACGAGGCGGTGCTCTACAACCGGATCAGCGAGATCGGACTGACCGTCCACGACGTGCGATTTCCGCCGTGGGGCGCGGCGGTCAGCTGCGTAATCCAGGTCGAATATCCCCGGCCGGGGTTCGTCAACGACGCGCTGATGCAGGCCATGGGAGCGCCTTGGCTGAACACCAAGATGGTCGTCGCCGTCAGCCCCGACACCGACATCGACGATCCTGGAGCGGTTTACCGCGCGATGGCGACGCGGGTGGATCCGGCCCGCGACATCTTCGTCGTCCCCGCGACGCGGGGATCGCTGTACGAACCTTCAGGAGCGATCATTCCCGGTCACGAACCCTTCCGACTCGTCGGCAAGATCGGGATCGACGCCACCGCGAAGCCGCATCGCGGCGAGACCGACTTTCAGGAGGCTTTCCCGTTGAACTGGGGCAAGGTAAAGCTGGAAGACTATCTGTGAGCGTTGCGGCTGACCGGAGGAAGACGCGGAGCCGGCTCCGTTCTTCCGCAGGAAACAGAGCAGGAGACGAGCGATGAGCGAGAAATCCCCCTTCATTCCCTACGCGAACCGAGACGCGCTGCCGGAAGCCCTCAAGGCGCCGCTTGCGGACTACGAACGGCGCATGGGCTTCATGCCCAACGCGCTCAAGCTCTACATGCATCGCCCGGAGATTCTTACGCTCCTGATTCAGCTCAACAACGCGGTGATGCGCGATCCCTCGAGCAGCCTCGACTCGGGACTCAAGCGCCGACTCTCCGCCATCTGCTCGTTTCTCAACAAGAGCGCCTATTGCGTCGCGCACAATACGAACACGCTGATGACGGGCGCGGACGGCGACAGCGAAGGATGGGATTTTTCCGACGACGACGTGATGAAGCTTCTCGATCCTTCTTACGCGCCCGACGATCCCGCCGAGAAGGTGGCGATCCGGTACGCTCGGGCGGCGACGGAGGATCCCACGGACGTGCCGCAGGAATTGCTCGGCGAACTCGCGGAATGCATGACGCCTCCCCAAGTCGTGGAGCTCGCCTGCGTCGTCGGGTTCTGGAAGATGTACAACTCCATACACGAGGCCCTGGACATTCCGATCGAAACGGAGTTGCAGGGCCGCGCGAGGTTTCTCGGCGACTGAACGCCTGCCGGAGAAACCGGTCGGCGGCGTTCGCGCCGCCCCCTTCGCGGCCGCCGCGCCGCAATCGACCGCGGCTCACGGCATCCTGAGCCTTCGGCCCGCCTGTTCGGCGGCCAAGGAGTCGAGAAAAGCGTTGCAGGCGTCGAGTTCGCGTCTCGTCGCTTCGATCGAACGCCAAGAGACGGCTGCGGTCCAGCGCTGGGCGTAATCGAGCACGTCGATCAGCGGCGTGGGATGTCCGCCTTGCGAAAGGGCCTTCAGTGCAGCGACGTAATTGACGTGGAATATCGTCGGAATGACGATGCGTTGCTCGCCGGCGGCGACGAGTTCGGCGTTCATCGTCACTCGCGCCGTGCGTCCGTTGCCATCGACGAAGGGGTGGACTTCGGCGACCAGAAACATGACGAACGCGGCGCGCTGGAAAGGCGCGTCCAGGCTTTGCCGCAAGGCGAAGCCTTGCTCGAGCGTGCCTTCCACGAGATCGGGGGCGACGAAAACGGTCGATCCCGCCCGGTTGGCGGAGCGTTTGAACGCGCCGGGCCGCATGTCCGGACGCCCTGCCATGATCGCCGCGTGCCGCGACCTGAGACGATCCTCGAACGCGGAGAAGTCCCCCGGGATTCGGCTCATTTCGCGGTCGTCGGAAACGAGGCGCCAAGTGCCGAGCACGTCTTGGGAGTCCTGCGGACGCTCTTCGGGAATGACGCCTCGAAACACGATATCGACGGCTTCCTCCACGGCGAACTCGGTGCCTTCGACGAAGTTGGAGAAATAGGCTTCGTAGAAGGCGAGCGTAGGGCTTGCTGCGGGCGCGGGTCGCGGGAACGGCGGGTGGTCCCGCAGCGCCTTGTGCAGCGTCTGGAACAGCGTGAGCCTCTCCGGGTCGTAAGGTCGCCCGAGACTTCGCGCGACGGCAGGCGCCGCGCTCGGATCCGCTTTTTTCGTGCCGAGCAATGCGCCGATCAGGGCGTCGAGTTCCGCCGCTTCTCCTTTCATGTCGAGAGCGGCCGCGACAGCGCGGATTTCGTCGCGCAGACGCGTCGCCGCTTCCTCCCCGGAACGGCGGATCAGCGTGTCGAGTCGTTCCTCGATCTCGCTTCGGGAAAGCGCGCGCGCGACCCGCCCTCCCCGGGCGCGCGACGGGCGCATGTTTTCCAGATAGGCGCGCGCCGGCGAACTCAGGAACAGCCCGGAGACGAAGGGCCTGTCCGACGGCAAGGGCGCGACGCCGCGCCGCGGCCGCAGAACGTGTCCAGGCAGTTCGACGTCGCGACCCGTCCCGGACACCAAGCAGACCGATCCGTCGCCAGCGGGAACGCCCTCCAATCCCGTTCGGTCGGCGACGAGCGCTCCCGGGAAATAGCCGGCGACAATGTTCCAGAGGTTGCGTTTCACCACCTCCTCGGGAGGGTCGGCGAGGTTGCCGGTATAGAGCCGGGAGGCGAGCTTGCGAATCTTGCCGGCCTTCAGGGCCCGCGAAACCGCGCGGCTCGTCGTCGCGTCGGACACGAACGCTTCGGGCATATCGTCGATCAACATCGTGGAAGTTTCCGGCGTTAACGGCTTCTCGTGCGCCAGAATAGGGAAAAAAGGCGGTTTAAGAAATCGATTCGGGGAATTTTATGGAGTTTGGGAATGTCTGCAGAACGCTGCCGAGCGGTCGCGCCGGGGTTGGCAGGAACCGCCCGTCAGGAGCTTCGCCTTTCGACGAAAGTTCCCCGCCTCTCCGTTCCACCTGCGCCGACGGATAATATTCCTTCGCCGGATTTGCGCTCGCGAAAAAGCGCTATTCTGCCGAAATGCGGAGCTGGGCGAGACGCGAGCCTTACGGCTCTCCGGAGTCCGCGCCGCCAAGGTCCTTGCCGCCCGCATCGGCCTTGCGGCGGCGCGCGTCGAAATCCTTGCCGTCGCCCCAGAGCAGGCCTGCTTGCTGGTCGAAAGGTACGACCGCCGAGCGGACGGCATCGCGCGCCGGCTTCATCAGGAAGACTTCTGTCAGGCGCTCGGAATTTCCTCCGAACGCAAATACGCGTCCGACGGAGGACCGGGCTTCCCGCAATGCTTCGAACTCGTCCGGCGCGTTTGCTCCAGACCCGCCGTCGGGGTGCTCAAGCTGCTCGACGCGGCCATCTTTCAGGCATTGATCGGGAACGCAGACGCCCAGAACTACAGCCTTCTGCATAACGAAGAGGCGATCGAGCTCGCCCCCCTTTACGATCTTCTCTCGACCGTCGCTTATCCCGAACTGTCTTCCGGGTTCGCCATGAAAATCGCGGGGCGCGGCACTCTGCCGGAGATCCGGACGGACGACTGGAGTCGTTTCGCGAACAGCGCCGGGGTCAGCGCGCCCTTCGCGAAGCGGCGCGTCAGGGAACTCGCCGGCCTCGCGATCGAACGGGCCGGAGACGCCGCGGAAGAATTGGCCGTTCCGGGGATGGATGCGCTCGCCGGTTTCGCGGAGCGCGTTCGGAACCGGGCGCGGCAGCTCGAGAGGACGGTCCGATAGAGCTTGCGAGAGATTCCGGCCGCCACGAGACTTTGGCGGCGCGGGGTCGCCGGGGACGTTGCCCGGGTCCGGACGCCCGTGGACGACATGCTGACCGTCAGGTTACGTCGGTCGTCGACGCGGACCGGCGGGAACGGTTCGCGGAATTCGTCCTCCCGACGCTCCCGGCGAGGTCTGGCTGCAGGCGAGGACGGACAGGCGCACCGGCGACGCCTTCTACCGGCGGCGCTTCGTCGCATCGCCGGCCAGAGATGACCACGGCCGTCATCGTCCAGGAGGACCTGTACGGCCAGCTGTCCTGGACGATGCTTCCGAGGGACGACCCGAGCCGGCTTCGGGAAGGCCACCTGCTCTATCAACGCGGAGAAGGGGGGCGATAGCGCCGCCAGCACAGGACCAGAGCCTGCATCGATCCGGGTGCGCGGACTCACGGAACGGGCCGTGTGCGCTTGCCCACCGGCGCGGTCGAAGCCGCGCTTTCCGCGCCCCCGGCGGCGCTTCAAGGGGAAGGTAGCATGACCCGAAGTCAAGTGCGACGACAGCGCCCTGCGGAAGGAACTCGACCGGCTGCTCCGCTCCGGACGCGACCTCGAACCCGCCATGCCGCCAGCCACCTCGCCGATAGCGTCGCCGAGTCCTTCGAGCGGCAGACATCGCCGGACGGCGCGCCGTGGGCGCCGTTGTCGGAGGTCACGCAGAGACGGCGGGAAGGCAAGCGTCCGGACCGGAGGCGGCACCGCCGGCGTCCCACGTCTCCTTCTCTAGCCGGTCGAGCTGGCGGATGGCGTCGTCGAACTGGGCCCGGACGCGCAGGACGAGGATGATGTCCTCTCCGGCCATGCTAGAATGCGCCCATGTTCAGGGAAGTCATGACCGGTCTTTTCCAAGGCGTCTTCGCGGGGCTCGCGTTCGGCGCGGCGCTCTGGGGCGTCGCGGCGGGCGGCGTCTTGGTCGGCATCATCCTTCTGCTCTCCTGACCTTCCGGAACAGCTCGATCTGACGCCAGATCAGGCGGCTGGCGGGGTCGGCGTGTCCGGTTCCGTGTCCAGCGCGGACGAGCTCGTCGAGGACGCGAGCGAGCGGAACAGCCTTTCTGCCGCCGCCCGGCCTTGGAGCGCCTCCGTCGCGAGACGGACGAAAAAAGGGCCGTTCGCCTCCCACGTCGCCATGGAGAGCGCGGCGCCATCGGCGTCAGACAGGCGCCCCAGCTATTCCAGATCCCGGCCGCAGGCGCGTCCGAGCAGCTTGAGCCAAGCTTCGGAATGCTCGCCCATCGCCACCTCGGTCGCGGCGGCGGACGGCATCCCATCGTCCGCGTCGTCCGGCACCGCCGCCGCCAACGCCTCGGCGAGCGGTCGGGTGACCGGCCGGGCCGCAGGGACTTGGCGAACCGGATCTCCTGAACGTGGAGCTCACTTCCGCTCGCATCAGCTCGTTTTGCGCAAGGCTCAACAGTCGGTCCGCGCAGCTCCGTCCCGCCGTTCGCTTGCCGCGCATCCTTCGGGAGAGACCGTCGGCCGGAAGCGGGTCGGGTTGGATCCCGCGAAGGAATCCTCCGCCTCCGTTCGCGGGCCGGGGCGAGACATGCGGACGAAGAAAAGCGGCTTGACAGGCCGATATAACATCTGTTATATATTCGAGCGTTCGGCGGCAACCGGCGGTCGCGATGAGACACGACGAGATTCCAGAGGACTACCCGGTTCGCGTCAAGGAACTGCGCTTGCGGCTTTCTCTGACGCAGACCCAGCTCGCCGAGCGCATCGGCGTGTCGTTCGCTACCGTGAACCGGTGGGAGAACGGGCAGTCGAAGCCGGCGCGCCTGGCCTGGCGGCGGATCGGCGATCTGGAAGCCGAAGGGCCGGACCGGCTTGCCGCGCAGGCCGCCGCTCCGCCGAAGCTGGACTTCGGCGCCGATCCGGGCGCCGTCGCCGCCGTGGTCGAGGCCCATCGCCTCGCGCGCGGGCATCTTTTCAATCCTGCGTTCGCTACGGAGATTTCCTCGGTCGACCCGCTTCCGCATCAACGAATCGCGGTCTACGAGCACATGCTGAGACAGTCGCCGTTACGCTTCTTGCTGGCGGACGACGCCGGCGCCGGAAAAACGATCATGACGGGACTGTATCTCCGGGAAATGATCGCGCGCGGTCATCTCGCCCGGATCCTCGTGGCATGCCCGGCCGGGCTGGTGGGCAACTGGGAACGCGAGATGCGCACGTTGTTCCGCCTTCAGTTCGGGATCGCGCGCGGCTCCGACGCCCGCAGCGGAAACCCGTTCGCCGGGCCGGAAAGCGATCGCCTCATCGTCAGCATCGACACGCTCGCCACCGAGCGGATGTTCGCGCGGATGCGCGAAGCCGTCGCCTCGGGATCCGCGCGGCCCTACGACATCGTCGTGTTCGACGAAGCCCACAAGCTGGCGGCCGACCGCGACCAGGACCTCTACGTTCGCAAGACCGGCCGGTATCGTCTCGCCGAAGCGATGGCCGGCCTGCCCGCGGACGATGCCCGCTGGGATCTCGGCTGGTCCGCGGCGAACCTCCTGCTTCTGACCGCGACGCCGCATATGGGAAAGGATTTTCCCTATTACTGCCTTTGGCGGCTGCTCTTGCCCGATGCGCTTTCCACCTTCGACGCGTTCGAAGCCTTCCCGGAAAAGCGTCGCCGCAGTCATTTCATCCGTCGAACCAAGGAGGAAATGCTCCATTTCGACGGCCGGCCCCTGTATCCGCAGCGGCGCTGCGACACGCTCGGCTACGATCTGAGTCCGGAGGAGCGGGAGCTTTACGACGCGACGACCGAGTACATCTTCGAGACCTACAACAGGGCGCGCGTTCTGAATCGGTCCGCGGCCCGCCTCGCCATGAGCGTATTCCAGCGCCGGCTCGCCAGTTCGACCTATGCGCTGACGCGCTCTTTCGAGCGCCGCCTGGAGCGGCTGGACGAGGCGATCGAACTCGTCGCCGCGGGCCGCGCCGACGAGCTGGAGCGGCGTCAGCAGCGCATCGGGAAAACGCCGGATTTCTTCGAGACCCGGACGGCCGACGAGGACGGCCGGGACGTCGGCGACCGGGAGCGGTCCGAAACGTTCGAAACGACCGCCCTCGGAGGCTTCGCCGCATGCGCGCTGGCGGAGCTTCGCGAAGAGCGCGGCATAGTGGAGAGCCTGCTCGCGCAGGCCCGCGTTCTTGCCGACGCCGGAGAAGATTCGAAGTTCGAAAAACTTCGCGACGTCATGCGCGATCCTGCGTTCGCCCACGAGAAATTCATCGTATTCACCGAGCACCGCGACACCGCGGAGTTTCTGGTGCGGCGTCTGGAAGGGCTCGGCTTCACCGGAGAAATCGCCCTGATCCACGGCGGCTTCGACTACCGCGAACGGGAGGCGCAGGTCGAGTCGTTCCGCCGCCCGGCTGCGGAAAGCGGAGCCAATTGCCTGATCGCTACGGATGCGGCCGGCGAAGGCATCAATCTTCAGTTTTGCTGGCTGATGGTGAATTACGACGTGCCCTGGAATCCCGCGCGCCTCGAGCAGCGGATGGGCCGCATACACCGCTACGGCCAGAAGCGCGACCCGGTAGTGATCGTCAATCTGATCGCCAGCGAGACGCGCGAGGGGAGGGTTCTCAAAACACTTCTCGACAAGCTCGAACTGATCCGCAAGCAGCTCAAGTCGGAAAAGGTGTTCGACGTGATCGGACGCCTGTTCGAGAACGTGTCCATGAGAGCCTATCTGGAGAAGGCCGTGACGGAGGACGGCGCCCGCGAAGCCATGGACGAGATCGAAGGCAGCCTGACCGAGGATCAGGTACGCGCGCTCGACGTTCGCGAGCGCAGCCTGTTCGGGGGCGGCGACGTCGCCAAGCGCCTGCCCGACCTCAACGAAGCGCTGGAACGGGAGCAATACCGGCGTTTGCTGCCCGGATATATCCGCCGTTTCGTCGAGACTGCGGCTCCCCTGCTCGACCTCCGTATCGAAGGCGACCCCGACGGGATATTCGGTCTCGCGCCGGTACGACCGCTCGCCGACGATTCCATTCTCGATGCGACCGAAGCCTATCCGGCGGAGGCGAGAGGCCGCCTGACGGTCCGCCGTCCCGAAGAACGCGCCGCGGCCATCTGGTTGCACCCCGGCGAGCCGGTGTTCGATCGTCTTCGCGCCCTACTGATCGAGCGCCGCGGCGACGACGCCTTGCGCGGCGCCATCTTCGTCGATCCTCATGCGGAAACGCCCTATCTTTTTCATCTCGCGAGAGCGTCGGTGATGCGCCGGGAGCGGACCGGTTTCTTCGGCGCGCCGGACGGCGGCCGGGAGCGAACGGTCGAAAGCCGGCTAATCGGCCTGCGGCAGGAAGCCGAGGGCGCTATCGCGCCTTGCCCGCTGGAGCACTTGCTGTTGCTGCGCGGAGCGGGCGACGTCGCGCCCGGAAACGTGCCGTTGGCGCGTTTGGCGCGGAGTCTCCTGGAGGGCGCGAAGGAATGGCTGACGGGAGAGACGCTGGTTCGCATGGCGGAGGAATGCCGCGCCCGCATCGAAAGCGAGTTGCCGGAGCGTCGCAATTGGCTCGCCCGCGGTTACGATTACAGGATCGCCGAGTTGATGGCGAGGCGACGTCATCTGAGCGAGAAAGCCGGGAGAGGCGAACCCGAGGCCGAGGCGCTGCTCGCCCGGGTCCGGAAGGAGCAGCGCCATATCGCCGCCGAAAAGGAAGAGCGATTGTCGCTCCTCGAGACGGAACCGTCCCTGATCGTCCCCGGAGAGGCCGCGATCCTCGCGCATGCGCTCGTCGTGCCGACGGAAGACCGGGAAGAACGGTTGCGTCACGATGCCGAGGTCGAGGCGGTCGCCATGCAGCTTGCCCGCGCGCACGAAGAAGCGGCAGGAGCCGAGGTCTGCGACGTGTCGCGCCCGGAACTGTCGCGGCGGGCCGGTCTCGGGGACTGGCCGGGTTTCGATCTGCGTTCATCGCGTCCGGCGAACGCCGACGGTCCGGACGAGGAACGCGCCATCGAAGTGAAGGGCCGCGCGGGCAGAGGATGGGTGGAGGTCAGCGAGAACGAATGGGCGAAAGCGTGCAACCTGCGCGAGCGGTACTGGCTGTACGTCGCGTTCGACTGCGCGTCGCCCCGTCCTTGCCTGCTGAAGGTCCGCGATCCGTTCGGCAAGCTGCTCGCGAAAACGAAGGGCGGCGTAATGATTGCCGCTTCCGAGATCGCTTCGTCCGCGGAGTCGGATTGATGAAGTTTCGTCGCGACGGCCGAGACCGGGCGCCGTATCTTCGACGCCAGCGAGCGCCTTGCGGCCTGCGACTGCCGAGACGGCCGCGGCATGCAGGCCGCGACAGGAGGTCCACCCTTGCGGCTACCGGGGACGCGACATGTTGAAGCGCGCACATATCAAGGGTTACAAATCCCTTGAAGACGTCGAAGTTCGGCTGTCGCCGCTGGCCGTTCTGTTCGGACCGAACGCGGCCGGCAAAAGCAACGTCCTCGACGCCCTGCAGCTTCTTTCCGAACTCGGAACGAGTCGGACCCTCAAGGAAGCATTCGATCCCCCGTACCGCGGCAAACCGCTCGAATCCTTCACGTTCGGAGCCGGCGGACTCAAGAACCTGATCAAGCGGGATCGACTGTCTTTTTCGATCGAAGCCGACCTGCAGTTGTCGGAAGCGGTCGTCGACGCCGTCAATCGCGAAATACAGGAGATGCGCCGCCCGAGCGGCGCGGGAGACCGCCAGACGCCGGCCAGAGTGCGCGAACGCGATCTGCGCTACCGGATCGAGGTCGAGATGCTGCCTGGGTCCGGAGTTTTGCGCGTGACCGACGAATATCTGGCGGCATTGAACGCGGCCGGGGCGCCGACCGGCAAACGCAAGCCGTTCATCGAAAGACAGGGAGAGAAGATTCATCTCCGGCGGGAGGGTCAGGCCCATCCCACATATTTCGATCGTTATCTCGATCACACGATCCTTTCGATGCCTCATTATTCCCCGCATTATCCCCACCTCGCGGCGGCGCGGCGCGAATTGGAGAGCTGGCTGTTCTTCTATTTCGAGCCTCGCGAACGAATGCGCGTGCCCAATCCCGTAAGGGAAACCCGACATATCGGATTGATGGGCGAAGATCTCGCCGCCTTCCTCAGAACGCTTCAGACGCTCGACCGAAAACGGTTCGAGGGCATCGAGAAGTCGTTGCGCATGGTGATGCCGAACATCGACGGCATCGAAGTGGACGTGAACGATCTCGGCGAGGTCGAGCTGCGTCTGAGGGAAGACGGCGTCGAAATGCCGGCGCGCGTGCTGTCCGAGGGCACGCTTCGAATGCTCGGCCTCCTGGCGCTGACGGGAGTGGGCGAAGCGCCTTCGCTGGTGGGTTTCGAAGAGCCGGAAAACGGCGTTCATCCGCGCCGCGTGCAATTGATCGCAGAGCTGCTCAAGACGCGTACGAGCCTCGGAGGGACTCAGTACATCGTGACCACGCATTCTCCCGTTCTTCCTGATCTTTTGCCCGACGATTCCCTGTTTACTGTGCGCCGCAGCGGACAGCGGACTTGGATCGATCCGCTTTCCGCTTGGGGTCCGTTGGGACGCAAGGTGGAAATCGACCAAGCCCTCGGCGATCCGCAGGATAGCCTCCCTGTATCCCAGCGCATTCTGCGGGGAGATTTCGATGCGTGAGATCGCATTGTTCGTCGAGGACTACGCCCATCGACAGGTCGTCGGCGCGTTGGCGAAACGCCTCGCGTATGAACGCGGCGTCGCTGTCGAGTTCGACTGGCGCAACGCGGTGGGCGGTCACGGCGCGGTCGTGCGGGAATTCGACCGTTACCTGCGCGACCTCGAGCGGCAGGGAGGCAATCAACCCGATCTGATCGTGGTTGCGACCGACGCGAATTGCAAGGGATTGAACGGGCGTACAAGAGAATTCCGGGGCATCCAGCCGCCCGCTCCATTGCTTCTCGCGATTCCCGACCCGCACATCGAGCGCTGGCTTTTGCTGGACGGCGCCGCATTCAGGACTGCGCTCGGGCGAGGTTGTCAGGCGCCGGACCAGAAGTGTCTTCGCGACCGATACAAGCAACTCCTGATCAAGGCCGTTTACGAGGCTGGCGCGATACCAAACCTTGGCGGCGTGGAGTTCGCCGAAGACATCGTGCGCGAAATGGATCTAGCCCGGGCGGCGCAGGCGGACGGTTCGTTCGGCCGCTTCGTCGAAGAGTTTCGCGGAATATTGAGGGGATGGCAGCGGAGATGACGGATCGCCGTCTCATCGAGGTCGATTTTCCGCTGGAGCAAGTGTCTCTCGACTCCGTGCACGAGAAGAACGTCCGTCACGGGCATATCTCGACCCTGCACATTTGGCCGGCGCGGCGTCCGTTGGCGGCGTGCCGCGGGGCGCTGGTCGCGACGCTTCTTCCCGATCCGGGCAATACTGAGGAGCGCAAGGAGATCTACCGGCGTCTCGCGGGAGAAATCGTCGAAACCGTCAAGACGGAGCGGCGAGACGGGAGGACGGTCGAGCGGCGCAAGCGGGAAACCAGAGGCGGCATACTCCACTGGGGACGCGAGAGCGGTCCCGATCTCGACTGGTTTCGCGAGGAAATTCGCAAGGCGCATGGCGGCCGCGCGCCCAAGGTTCTGGATCCTTTCGCGGGCGGCGGAGCGATCCCGCTGGAGGCCATGCGCCTCGGCTGCGAAGCGACTGCCGTCGACATCAACCCGGTCGCGTGGTTCATCCTCAAATGCACGCTGGACTATCCACGCCGACTCGCCGGCAAGACCCTCCCGTTGCCGGAGTTCGCCCGCCGCGACCGCGATTTCATGACGGGCTTCCTGAAAGCCACGGGGCTGAAGGGCAAATCGCTTGCGCGCGAACTCGCTGCGCTTGGCCACGGCGAGGACGACGGCGAGCCGGCATTGATCGAACGCGAACCCGCCCTTCAGGCCGATCTTGCCTGGCAGGTGCGCGCCTGGGGGCGCCGGGTGCTGGCCGAAGCGCGCAGAAAGCTCGCCCGCCGCTACCCGACCTATGCCGAGTTTCAGGCGCTTGCTCCCGGCGGCAAGCCGTTCGAGAGCAAACCCCTGAAGTTGCTGACGCCCAACGCAAGCGGAGAAACCGACGTCGCGCCGCTGAACGCGGAATTCGACGCCGCTTATCTCAAGGATTCGCGCAACCCGCGCTGGATAAAGAAACCGACGGTAGCCTATCTGTGGGCGCGGACCGTGCGATGCAAGGGTTGCCGGGCGACCATTCCGCTTCTCAAAACCTGCTGGCTTGCCAAGACGGATAACAAACGCGTCGTTTTGACCGTAGCTCCGAACGCGGACGGGACCGGGGTCGTTTTCGGCATCGAGACGGGTATTTCATCTCTGGGAAGCAGCGCAGCGCAGCGTCGGGAGCAAGAAAAACGACTCGGCGCGGGTACGATGAGCCGTTCCGGCGCACGGTGTCCCTGCTGCCCCACGATAATGACCATGGAGGATATTCGCCTTGAGGGGCGCGCCGACCGCCTTGGCGCGACTATGACTGCTGTGGTCGTAGACGGACCAAGTGGCAAGGCGTATCGGCTGCCGGAGTCTGAGGAACTCAAGAGCGCTTGCGTATCCCGGGAAGAATCGGATAAACTTTATTCGGATATTCCGTTGGGTTTGCCGGAGGAGGCAATGCCCAACCAAGGCGCTCTCGGCAATCGCGTATCTTTGTACGGCTTTGATCAATGGTCAAAGTTGTTCACAAATCGGCAACTTCTGACGCTGGGGACATTCGTGCGCGAGATGCTCCGTTGTGCGGAAACGACGCGCAACGATGTATCGGAGGAATGGCGCGACGCTATTTCGGCATGCCTTGCACCCTCGATTAGCCGTTTGGCTGACCGCGGCAGCAGTCTTGCAACTTGGACCAATGATCGCGAGGTAATTCGTAGCACTTTCGCCCGCTTCGCGTTGCCGATGGTGTGGGACTTTGCCGAATTCAGTCCGCTGTCGGATACGACCGGCGGCTTCATCCAGGCCGTCCAGTGGGTGGCCCGCGTCGTCGAACACTTGCAGGAAGCGGCGATTGGATCGCCAGAGCCGCGGGCGCTGCGTCAGTCAGCGATAGAAGAAGGAAGCGGCGAATTCGACGCAATCATTACCGACCCGCCATATTACGACGCCATCCCTTATTCCGACCTGATGGACTTCTTCTATGTATGGCTGCGGCGCACCTTGCACGGGCTCTCGGAGGCGACGGACGCAGCATTCGCCCAACCCTTGGGACCCAAGTGGAACCAGGAAGAGAACGACGGCGAGTTGATCGACGACGCCAGCCGGTTCGACGGCAACCGGACATTGTCGAAGCAAAATTACGAAGGCGGCATGGCGCGCGCCTTTCGAGCATGCCATGAAGCGTTGAAATCGGACGGGCGGCTGGTCGTCGTCTTCGCCAACAAGTCGCCCGACGCTTGGGAAACGCTGGTGGCCGCCCTGATTCGGGCGGGTTTCGTCGTCGACGGTTCGTGGCCGATCCAGACGGAAATGCAGAATCGGCAACGTTCGCTGACCTCGGCAGCGCTCGCTTCCTCCGTCTGGTTGGTCTGCCGTAAACGCTCGGTTTCCGCCCCCCCCCCCCCCCAAGGATGGGACAACATTGTCCTCGCCGAAATGCGGGACAACGTCGTCCGCAAGCTGCGCGAATTCTGGGACGCCGGCATCCGCGGGCCCGATTTCGTGTGGGCGGCCACCGGCCCGGCCCTCGAGGCCTTCTCCAAATTCCCGGTCGTCAAGAAGGCTGACCAGCCCGGCGCGCAGATGACGGTTTCCGAATTCCTGCGCGAAGTGCGCCGGATGGTCGTCGATTTTGTCGTCGGCCGCGCGTTGACGGACGGAGGCGATGCGGAGACCGTAAGCGGCCTTGACGACGTCACCACCTATTATCTGCTGCATCGGGGCGATTTCGGTCTCGACGAGGCTCCGGTCGGCGCATGCATTCTCTATGCGATTTCGTGCAATCTCTCCGATCGCGATCTTTCCGACCGGCTCGACATCCTTGTCCGTTCCAACAAAGCCGGGCCGGACGATGGCGAAGCCGGGGACGGCGATGCTGACGATTCCGTCGGCTCGGGCAACAAAGTCCGGCTGAAGGGGTGGGACCGCCGAACGGCGAAATGGCTCGGGCATGAGGGGCAGGGTGGACGGCCGATTCCGCTGATCGACAGGGTGCACCGGCTGATGCATCTCTGGCGCGCCGGAAACGAAATCAGGGTCAACGATTATCTGGACGGGGGCGGGCTGACTCGCGACGCGTTGTTCGCGCAACTGCTGCAAGCTCTGATCGAACTGGCCCCGGCCGCTTCGGAAGAGCGTTCCGTTCTTGAATCCTTGTCGAACCACATAGCCGTTCTCGGCGGACGCTCTGCGCCGCGCCAGACGGATTTGCAATTCAGGTCGGTTCCGTGATCCCGGCGCGGGCGTCACGAAAGCGAAGAACGGCCGCCGGGCACCTGGCGGGCGCATTCCTGCAGGCGGCCGGCATGTCGGGAGCGGCGTCGATTGCGGTTCGCCGGAATACGGGCCAATTCCATGCATCCGCAGGAGAGTATCATGTTCGTTATGGCCTATGTCTCGCCTTGGGACTTCCACGGCCGACGACCGGCCGGCGACTGCATTGCGATACCCGTTTTAGCGCTCTGCATGACTTGCCGACATCGCCGGAGATTGTGCCGTGATCGCCTCTCTTCGGTTAAATGACTTCAAAAATTTCGTGGATGAAAGACTCGGCATCGGTTCGTTCACGATAGTCGTGGGCGCGAACGCGAGCGGCAAGAGCAACGTTCGCGACGCCTTTCGATTTCTTCACGGCGTTGGCCGCGGATACGCGTTTGCGGAAATCATTGGCGGAAAATTCGGCGGCAGCGATCAAAAAGAATGGATCCGGGGCGGCCCCGACGCGATAACCCGTCGTGGCGCATCTTCGTTCGGCATCGAAGTCGAGTTGAATTTGCAGAAAGAGAAGGCCGTCTATTTCCTGGAAATCGCTCGGGAGGATCCGAAACCCGCTGGCTTCAGGCTAGTGGAGGAATCTCTCAAAATTCAGGATGAGGTTGTTTTTCACAAGACCAGAGACGAAGACGGGCGTGTCGTCCTGAGCGACGGCTGCCGGACCGACATTGAACGGCATAAGCCCGCATTGACGCAGCTTCGCGCGATGACCTCTGGCGGAGATAATCTGCGGAAACGCATTCAACCGGTTATCGCCGCATTCGACGATATACGCTTTTTTCGTTTCTCTCCGGATATCTTGAAGCAACCGTCTTGTCCCGGCCTTACGGCTCTTGGCGACAGCGGCGAAAACCTTCCGACCGTACTGAAGGAAATCTGCTCCGATGACGGACGCAGGGCGGTTCTGAGGGAATGGATAAGCGAATTGACGCCAATGGATGTAGAAGACTTCGCATTCGACGCCGATCCGACCGGAAAAATCCATTTGGCGATCAGGGAGACGAACGGCGCGACGGTCTCGGCTGACAGCGCGTCCGACGGCGCGCTGCGCTTTCTCGCCATGCTGGCCGTTTTGCTGGAATCCGATCCTGCCCAACTGTGTTTTTTCGAGGAGATCGAAAGCGGCATTCATCCTGCGCGGCTCTGGCTTCTGGTCGAATTGATCGAACGCCAGACGGAAAAGAGGGGAATGCAGGTGGTGACGACCACTCATTCTCCGGAGACGCTCGCCATGATGAGCGACAGCACGTTCGAAAACGCTGCCGTCGTTTGCCGTCGACCCGGCACCTCCGACTCCGTTATCCGCCCCGTATCCGAGCTGCCGAACGCTGCGGAACTGAGGAAAACTCAAGGGCTTGGGCGGCTTCTCGGGAACGGTTGGATGGAGACTACGATCGCATTCACGGACGATGGAACGGGGAGATCGGACGGGTGAACGTTCTTGTCGTCGCGGAAGATTTCCGGAAGGACCAGTTTATTCTGAAACCGTTGTTGTCTCGGTTGTTCGCGACGATCTGCAGACCCGCGGGCGAACGTCGGCGTCTGCCGGGATCCCCTGTTGCGCGGCGTGAACGAAGCGCTGAAATCCCGACGCATTGCGGAGATAGTCCGTCGGCACGGCGGAATGACGGATATCTTCGTTCTCCGCGCGGATCGGAATGGCGTTGGAACGACGTTCGTGCGGATGTTCACATGAAAGAGCGGTATTTCGACCGGTTGGCCGGAGCGCGGGGAACGGCGGACGGGCCCGGCGGAGGCCGCGGAGCACTCGGCAGAGAAGCGGCTCGGCGCATTGACGCAATCCGCCAGAAGTGTCCCGAAGACTTCGACGACCTGCCGCGTCGTTTGCAGGCTTTGGATCAATGAGCGAGGACGATATGCCCGGAAAAGTTTCCTGGACTCCATGGCACGAGGTCGTGCGACTGCGCGACGACGTGCGAACGGGCGAGCTTTCGCTCGCCGATTTCGCAGCCGACTTGCACGACGTGGCGATGCAGAGGGGAATTCGCCCGATTTACGAGGATCCGGCGCGATTTTTCGCGCTGACGTATCCAACCTACTCTCTTCGAGAGCTTGCGAAAGACGTCGTCGAACGGCTTGCCGGCCGTAACGCCAAGGCGATCCGGCATCTCGAGCTGACTTACGGAGGCGGCAAGACGCATACGCTGGTGACCCTGCGCCACCTCGTTCACCAACCCGATTCGCTGCCGACGTTGCCGTCGGTGGATCAGTTCAGGTCGCACATCGCCGTTCCGCTGCCCGGAGCCCGGGTCGTCGCGCTTTCCTTCGACAAGCTCGATGTCGAAAAGGGCATGGAAGTGCGCGGCCCGAACGGCGAGGAACGCTGGCTGAAGAACCCCTGGAGCGTTCTTGCGTTTCAGATCGCCGGCGAGAGCGGTCTGCGCGCGCTCCACGCCGACGACAAGGACGAGGAACGCGAGACGCCGCCCGCGGAACCGTTGCTCGCCGAACTATTGTCGCGGCCGCAAGCGGAAGGGCTCTCCACGCTGATCCTGGTCGACGAGGTCCTGATGTACGCCCGCGAAAAGGTGGGGATGGACGAAGTATGGCGCGGCCGCTTGATCGACTTCTTCCAGTACCTCTGCCAAGCGGTCGCCAAGGTCGACCGTTGCGCTCTAGTGGCGTCGCTGCTCGCCTCGGATCCGGAGAAGAGCGACACGACCGGCAAGGAGCTGATCGCGGCGATATTCGAGATCTTTGGCCGACAGAAGGAAGAAGGCGTGCAGCCGGTTCAGAAGGACGACGTGGCGGAGGTTCTGCGTCGTCGATTCTTCGAAACCGTTTCGATCTCCGATCCCCAAGCGTTCCGGCCTCACGTCACGGCGGCGGTGGCGAATATAGCCTCGCTTGAAGAAACGGTCCGCAAGGACAGAAAGAACACGGAAAAGCGCTTCCTCGACAGCTATCCGTTTCACCCCCTTCTGACCGATATCTTCTATATGCGCTGGACGCAGCTGGACGGATTTCAACGCACTCGCGGGATCCTCCGGACATTCGCCTTGGCCTTGCGGGACGCGGAAAAATGGGACGGCGCACCGCTTGTCGGTCCGAACGTCTTCCTGCCGGCGCCCGGCCGGACGGGAATTTCGGAAGCGGCCCGCGAGTTGACCGGAATCGCCACGCGCGAAGTTAGCGAAGGATCGGGCAACGAGTGGAGCGCGATCCTCGAAGGCGAGATCGAGAAGGCTCGCGAAATCCAGACGGACCAACCCGGGCTCGGATTCCGGGAGCTGGAGCAAGTGGTTTGCGGAGTGTTCCTGAGCTCGCAACCGGTCGGCCAGAAAGCGTCCACGTCGGATCTCGCCGTTCTGGCAGGCGCCACGCGCCCGGACCGCATCGAATTCGAGAAGGGCCTGCAACGCTGGACCGAGTCGTCGTGGTTCCTGGACGAGACGGAGTTTTCGCCGACCGCTGGACAGACCGCGGCTTTACCGAAAGCATGGCGCCTCGGCAATCGTCCCAACCTGAAGCAGATGCACCACGATGCCTGCAACAACCGGGTCTCGTCCGAAGCGATCGAGGCCAGGTTGTTGGCGGATGTTCAACAGGCGAAATCCCTGACCCAGGGGGCCGCTGCCGCAGGAGCCCGTGTTCACAACCTGTCGGCGAAACCAAGCGACATCGGAGACGATGGCGAGTTCCGTTTCGCCGTTCTGGGCCCGAACGCGGTGTCAGAGTCGGGAAAGCCGAGCCTGAACGCGCAGCGTTTCATCGACGAAACGACAGGATCGGATCGTCCTCGCACATGCCGCAACGCGATTGTCTTGGCCGTCCCCTCGCGCGACGGTCTTGACGCCGCTCGAACCCGGATTCGCGAGTATCTCGGGTGGGAAGACGTACGCGAACAACTCAAGGATCAGTCGCAGGACGCCGCGCGGGAGTCGATGCTGGCAGGTTGGATCGAACAGGCCCGCAAACGAATCCCGGACGCCATTCGTCAAGCATGGTCGATCATTGTCAGCGTGAACGAGCGGAACGACGTTCACGCATTCAAGATCACGGTCGGTTCGGAGCCGTTGTTTGCCGCGGTCAAGGCGGACAGGCGCTCACGGATCCAGGATTCCGCGATCAACGCGCAGGCGTTGTTGCCGGGCGGTCCATACGATCTTTGGCGCGACAACGAGTCCTCGCGGCGGGTCAAGGACTTGGTGGGCGCCTTCGCCACCAATCCCCGCTTGCCGAAAATGTTGCGGCGCAAGGAGGTTCTCGACACGATCAACCAGGGCGTTGAAGACGGCGATTTCGTCGCTTCGCTCGCCCGGCCCGACAAGTCGGTGAGGACGTGGTGGCGTACGCGGATTGACGATGCGGCTCTCAAGGAGCCGGCGCTCGAACTGTTTTTGCCCGGTAAGGCCACGCTCTCGGAACTCGCCCCCGGCGTCTTGGAGCCTGAGGTTTTGCCCGGCCTCTGGGACTGCGGGGCCGCGACCGTTGCCGACGTTGAGGCGTATTTTTCGGGTAACCGGACCGTGACGGTTCAGCGCGATGGCTACGAGGAGACCGTCGCAATCCCGGGCTGCGCATCTCATGCGATAGAGACGGCGGTTTCGAAAGCCGTTGAAGGCGGTCTTCTCTGGTTCTTGAACGGTCCGGTGAGCATTCAGGGGGAACCGCTCCCGTCCGGGGTGTTTACTCCGGCGGCCCGGTTACGTCCTTCGATTAAGGCGCCGACTGTCGATCAACTGACGACGGAAGCGTTGCCCGATGCCTGGAAGGATGGGCGGACCACTGCCTTGGCTCTTACCGTGGCTCTGTCGGCGTGCGAAGAAGAAACGCTTCCATGGATGGTGGTGCGCCGCACGATCGACAATGCGATAAATTCCAAGTGGCTCCAGTTGGCGCCTGACAGCGCGTCGTGGCCGTGCGATTCTGCCGGGGCGGAAGCGGTTGTGTTGATGCAACCCGACACTAGGCCGGTGGGAACGGGATCGTCGCGTGCGCCGGAACCGGGGCCTGCAGGCGCCTATAAGTCCTCGGCGAGGTTGGATCCCGGAGTTTTGCAGGATTTTGTGGAAACGGTGCCTGACGTCATCAAGGCCGCTGCTGGCGTGCCGTTGCGCTTCGACGTGCACATCACGCTGGGAGACGGTTCGGAAGTCGCGCCGGAAACTGTCGAAGCCGTCAACGAGCTCCTGAAAGGCGTCAGCGACGAACTCCGTCTTGACGACGGCTGAACCGGGGGCCGCCGGGAGAAACCTCGCGACCGCGCCTGAACGGAGGAGCTCCCGGAACCCGTTTCCATTCCCGTGAAGCCGTGGGGTGCGCGCCTCGACTGCCTTGGCGTGATCCGGTGGCGCGGGCCGAGAGTATCTTCGTTGCGTGCGAACTCGGCGTTCGCTTCGCGCCCGAAAAAGCGCTTTTCGAGTTCATGGCAGGCTGGTACAAGACTGTCGAAACGAGGCGAAGCTGAAAACTCAGCAGGCAAGAAACCGTGTCGCGAAACGGGCGAATGGCCTTGGTGGAGAAGTCGGAGCCGACGCCGTACCGCTAATTTCCGGCAAGCGGCCGCAGGCGAAGCGATGAAAGGATTTGGAAAATGCCCTCGGCGGCGACATTGCGTGCTAGGTCGGCTGTGCGCACCGCTGGATTGCGGAACCGCAACCAGGAGCTGTTCAAGCGCCGGGCGACCTCGATCCTCCGATTTCTGCTGACCGAACCGCCGCAGTTGGCGGCTTTCGAGAGCGCCGATCGGATGTCCGCGCTCGGAGTCGACAGGGAGTGCGGATAAATGGAAAACCATTCCGTTCCGCAGGATGAAGAACTGGAAGGTTACGAAGACGCCTCCTGATCATGGGGTGACTATCCCATCGATGAACGCGCTGAGGATCTCCGTCGAGGATTCCGGCATCTTCTTGCCGACAAGAATTTCAACATTGCGATCACGTATCGCCCGAATGACGCGAGAAAAGTAAAGCGGAGATCCCATATGGCTCACTATAAAATCGCGGAGATCCTCGGTGCTTAGACGGATCGATCTTCGGTACTTCAAATGTTTCACTGCGGTGAAGTTGCCGCTTTGCCCGCTGACCTTGCTTTCCGGCGCGAATGCGTCGGGAAAGTCTTCCGTGTTGCAGGCGCTGGTTCTCCTGCACCAGACGATGCGGGAGCATGAGTGGTCGTCGCGTCTGATGTTGAACGGCGCCGCCGTTCGCCTCGGTACCGTAGCCGACGTCATCGACCAGATGCAAGGGAGTCGCTCGGTAGAGATAGCGTTGCTGGATGAGGAACGGGAGTTTCAGTGGGAATTCATGGGCGAACGCGCAGAGATGTCCATGGAGGTGAAACGGATCCGCAGTGCGCTTGGCGATGTCGGCGAAGATGCCCCCAAGATGCTGCGCCATCTGCTGCCGTGGGGCGAAGACGTGCGGGCTGACTCGTTGCAGGCTCGTCTTTGCGGCCTCACATACTTGACCGCCGAACGGATGGGACCACGGAAAACCTATCCTTTGGATGAGCCCCGGCATGCGCCCGTCGTAGGCCCGAGAGGAGAACACGCTGTCGGCATCCTCTACTACGGCGGCGATGAACATGTTCTCGATGAACTGGCCGTCGAGGACACCCCGCCGACTCGATTGCGCCAGGTCGAAGCCCGTATGAACCGGTTTTTTCCGGGCTGCGAGCTGACGGTCGAAAAAGTTCCGCAAGCCAACGCGGTGACGCTGGGGCTTCGAACTTCGAAAGGCACGGATTTCCACCGGCCGATTCATGCCGGTTTCGGGTTGACGCAGATACTTCCAATCGTGGTCGCGGCCCTGTCAGCGAATAAGGACGATCTACTGCTGATCGAAAATCCGGAGGTGCACCTCCATCCGGCCGGGCAGGCTGCTATGGGCGATTTCCTGGCCGAAGTCGCAGCTGCCGGGGTGCAGGTTATTCTCGAGACCCATAGCGACCATGTATTGAACGCTATTCGTCGAGCCGTGAAGCGCGATACCCTTTCTCCGGAAGACGCAGCCATTCACTTTTTCCGCGTTAGGCAGGAAGAGGAATCGGACGGCTTTGCGCAAGTTCAAAGCCCTTTGCTGAACGGTGCCGGCAACATCGACGCTTGGCCGGAGGGCTTTTTCGACCAATTCGACAAGGACATGGACTGCTTCGCCGGATGGAGTTGAATTTGCCCGCCAACGAACTGTCGATACACGAACAGTTCCACGATACGGAGTCGTTTCGTTACGCCTTCGTGGTTGATGGCCATTCGCGCCGCTGCCTAGCGCTTCAAAGCGCACTGCCATAGCATGTTGTTGAATGCCGAAGTCACGCCGAACGTGTCGATGCGGTAGGAACTTCAGCGGCTTTCCGTAGACGAGAGACGCTCTGCGATGCGCTGGCTGACGCGCAGCGGATCTTCTGGAACGTTTTTCGCCGACACGGCCCCGACGAAGGCCTGGAATGCAGGAGCCAGGTTGCGAAGGATAGCGCGGAAGCGGCGTACCGAACGTTGCACGGCATGAACTGCGCTCCGGTCAGCTTCACGCTGTCGGTGCTCGCCCATTGAAGCGATTTTGCGACGGGGCGGAGGGGAATTGGACGACGGAAATGCTACGGCGGCGGGCGGAAGTCTATGCCGCGACCGCAGGCTGGTTGGAGAGCCGCATTTCCAGCTTGAAATGACTTGACGTCTTGTCCTATCCTGCCTGCAGGATACGCTTGAGGCGACATCTTGCCATGGCAGACGAACTCGCATCGACGGTGGAGCATCTCAAGATGGTGCAGAGCGTCGTTAGCCGCATGGCCGCCAACAGTGCGCATATGAAAACATGTGCTGTTTCGCTGGTCACGGCCGCATTCGTATTTTCGGGTCTATCGAGCGATCCGCACTGGTTGATCGGACTTGGCGCCTGCATTCCAGTCATCGCCTTCTGGGGAATGGACGCCAAGTACCTTCATCTTGAGAGATGCTATGTAAAGCTCTACGAAGCCGTCGCGGAAGGATTATCTGTCAAACCGTTCGATCTCAACTACCACTCTCAAATTTCATCGGTCGATTCCGTCTGGAAAGTGGCGATGTCATGGTCTGTCTGTTTATTTTACAGTTGCCTGTTGACGATGACGGTAGCGCTTCTTGCGATACTTGCAACATAGGAGATGGTTATCGCTACATGGAAACCAATAGTATTCTACAGCTATGCGCATGATGCATAGCGTTTGTTCAAGAAAGTATCCATGTAAAAGTCAAAAATTTAAGGCTCAATTCGCGTTACGTCCGCGCCAGCGTCGGCAAACAGGCGCGCTTCCGCGGAAATTTCCCGTAACTCCATGAATAACTCTGATTTTATCGAATTTGGTTCTCGGAATCGCATTGTCCCTTGGCATGGTCGGGCAACGCCGTGCACGGTCAAGCTAATGCCTATTGAGTTAAAATTAAAGAGAAAAGCGCATTTCGCTATGGTGCGAGAGAGTGGATTTACCGGCGCGAGCGCTCCAGCATCTCCGCTACCGGCGCGAACGTGCGACGGTGATGGCTCGTCACGCCTGCCGCCAAAAGGCCCTCCCTGTGCTGGCGAGTGCCGTATCCCGCGTTGCGATCCCAGCCATACCAAGGGTATCTGCATGCCAGCGTCCCCATGATCCGGTCGCGCGTTACCTTCGCGACGATCGACGCCGCCGCGATGGACAGGCTCAAGCTATCCCCCTTGACCACGGCGCGAGCCGGGCAGCGGAGGCCGGCCGGCGAACTGTTTCCGTCGATCAGCGCGAAAGCCGGTTCGCTGCGCAGACGCCGCTCCGCGCGGCGCATCGCGAGATGAGTCGCCACGAGGATGTTGAGGCGGTCGATTTCCAAGACGCTCGCGGCCCCGACGCCGATTTCCGCGCAGCCTTTCAGGATACCAAAAAGAGTCTCTCGGCGGCGCGCGGAGAGCTTCTTGGAATCGTCGAGCCCCTTTTCGAGACTCTCCGGCAGCGAGGTCGGCAGTATCACCGCCGCGGCCATGACGGGGCCGGCCCACGGTCCTCTTCCGGCTTCGTCGACGCCCGCCACGGGGCCCTCGTATTCGTTTTCCAGAGCCATGTCCGGCATTGGCGTCGCCTCCGATTTACCGAACGTGGAACAGGTTGCTCAGCCGCCGGGCGGCCGGCGGGCCGTTGAGTGGCGTCGATCATAACCGGAAGGCGGCCGGATACGCGACTCGTCGCGGTGCGGAGGCAGGCGCAAGAAGAGAGCGCGCGTTCGCCCGGAAAGGGACGCCGATGGTCGCCCGAGGCCGTGTTTCTTGGACAGGCGATCGGATGGTGAGGCGGCGCCGTCGCGGCAACGAGGCGCCGTGAATGCGCGGCTTGACGATCGGAGCCGATGAAATATCTTACGGTTCGAGCGATCATCCGTCGCGCCAGTCCCTGCGGCGCAGCCGGGCCGTTCGCCGCAAGGCGTTCGTCCAAGCGTGCGCAACGTGCCGCGAGCGCTTGAAACCGAATCGACCGGGAAACTGCGGACGAACTCTTCGGACAAACCGGACAGTCGACGAGCATTTTCGAGAAGGCGGCCCGCCTGTCTTTCTCGTGCGCGCCTCAGGCAGAAAGGCAATCTCTTGACGCAATGCGCGGTGCTTGGCCGATGTTGGGCGGGGTCGCGGGACCCTCGATGTTTGGGCGGGTGCTTCCGGTGCTCCCGGGACGACGAAATTGCGCCGCTTTGAGAGTGCATGAATGAATAACGCAGACGGGCGGGCGCAAAAGCCGTCGCTCGGAATTCTTCTCATGTGCGCCGGGGTCGCCCTGTTCGGCACCGGCGAAGCGTGCGTGAAGACGCTGGCTCGCGACTACGACGTCATGCAGATCGTCTGGGCGCGCTATGTCTTCCACGCCCTCGTTTTCCTCGTCGTGTTCTCTCGCGGCGGGATTTGGAGCCAGATGGCGACGAGGCGGCCGTTTCTGCATCTGGCCCGATCCGTCACGCTCCTCGCGGGAACGGTCACCTTCTTCACCGCCCTGAAGTTTCTCCCGCTTGCCGAAGCGGTGTCGATCAACTTCGTCGCTCCGCTGTTGGTGACCGCGCTGTCGATACCTTTTCTCGGCGAGCAGGTCGGAATCCGCCGCTGGACAGCCATCGTGGTCGGCTTCGCCGGAGTGCTCGTCATCATCCGCCCCGGCTTCGGGATCGTGCACTGGGCCGCCGTCCTGCCCCTGATGACCGCGGTATGTTACGCTGGTTATCAGATCATGACGCGTATCGCGGGACGGACGGAAGACACCAAGACGAGCCTGTTCTGGACTTCGGCGGTTGGCGTCGTCGTCATGTCCTTCGTGGTTCCCTTCGTCTGGAGCTCGCCGGATATCCGGGGTTGGGGCTTGATGATCGCGACAGGCTGCCTGTTCGGCCTCGGCCATTATCTCCTTATCCGCGCTTTCGAGATCGCGCAGGTCTCGACGTTGTCGCCGTTTCTCTACACGCAACTCGTTTGGGCCGTGGTCTTCAGCGTTTTTCTTTTCGGCGAGTTTCCGGACCGCTTTTCCATCGCCGGCGCGGCGATCGTGATTGGAAGCGGTCTCTACGTCTGGCATCGGGAACGACGATAAGAGACGGTCCCCGGCCTTGCAGCCAACCAGCCTTACGTGCAGTTTCGCACCATTCCGGTCCGCCCATCCTGTATTCATAGCGGTTCTTCTGCATCTCATGCGTTGTATCGTTCCGAGGCGTTGCGTATCTTTGCATGCAAGAAAATCCTGACCGAAATCGCCCGGTAGGAGCTGGCGGCGGTGATGGCCGGGCGCCGGCAACGGAGCCCGCGCAAGCCGACCTGCATCGCGCCGGGAGCGCCCGGCTTGCCGGTTCATGCGCGACGGGGACGGGTTGTCCGCGAATGAACGCCGTGCGAATGCGGGCCAGAAAGAACACCACCCGTAGGGGTTGGATTCAGGCTCAACTACCCCCACATATCGGGGTCAGCAGTAATCGTGCTGCGAAACGCTCCGTTGGGGAACTTACCAATGCCAAGCAAGAGAAGCGGTCTGAAACCAGGTCAACGTGCACCTCGGTCGGGACAGTATCAACAGATGGGTCCGAGAGGCGGAAAGGGTGCCGAGCGCACCGTCACGAGGGGTGAACCTCTGCCGCCCACACCCAAGCCGGATATGACCTACGACTTGGTAGATCCGACCAAGCACGGGAAGAAATAATGCCTCCATCAGTGGTGCTGGACGACAAGAAAATGGAGGGGAAGAGGCAGCCCCGCCTCCTTTAAACCAACCCGACTGCACCGCGACAAAAAGGCAGGGAGGCGCAGAAAATGAATGCATCGGCAGCACGCACGTTGGTATTCAGCTTCGACGGCACCGGGAACGAGCCGCAGGACGCGACCGGTTTCAAGCACGACGAGAGCGTGAGCAATGTCCTGAAGCTGCACGTACTCATGGGCGGCGGACTGGATGAAGACAGGAGTGAAACTCTCACCAAGGGAGGCGAGCGTCAGGAGACCCGCTACTACAATGGAATCGGAACGCGGGAGGATGGAGAGACCATACCCCTCGTGGGCAAGCTCATCGGGTGGGCGAAAAGAGAAATCAACAGCGCACTCGCACCGAGCTGGGGAGACGCACGGAGGATCCTGAAGCAGGCAGAGAACGACTTGGAGGAATGGGAGCCAACTCCAGACGATCGCATCGTCGTGTTCGGATTCAGCCGCGGCGCAGCGCTCGCGCGGAAATTCGCGAGCAGAATACTCAAGGCCAACTCCGACTTGCGGGTCAGCTTCTTGGGGGTCTTCGATACCGTGGCGGCCATGGACGGGATCCACACAAAGGGCGAGACGATCAGCAGCGATGTCGTATTCGAGCACGGAACGCTGCACTCAAGGATAGATCGAGCTGTCCACCTCGTCTCCCTGGACGAGGACCGGGTGGCATTCGAGCCGACGCTAATTAATCGCGACGAAGTGAATCAAGACCGGATCACCGAAGTGTGGTTCCCGGGCGTACACAGCGACATCGGCGGCGGATACTGGCACGACGGACTCGCGGATGTCAGCCTGAACTTCATGATCCAAAAGTGCAGGGAAGCTTTGGGAACAAGGATCAACATAGCGGAACCATCGAAGAAAGAAATCGAGAGACTCCTCGAGGAACAGGGGGAAATTCTCAGTCTTCTCGACGTGGACGACATCCTGGTCCATCCCGATGTCACCGGCATGGTGCACCGGCACACGACAGGACTCGGGAAGGTCTACCCAAAGGAGGTGCGGAAGGTCTGTGTCCGCGACAATGATCGCCCGGTCGACGACGGAAAATGTCGGCCGCTGGTGCATCATTCGGTAAAGGCCCGGTTCGACTTGGTTGCGGAGTACCGTCCAGCAGCATTGCGGGGCGTGCGGTTCAACCTCATGTGCCCCGACGGATCCACATGCGAGATCTCGGGGATCTCAGGGCTTCGGGAACACCAGGACGGACGGGCAAGGGAAGAAAAGCTCGGAGGGTAGCGGACTGAAATCAGGCGGATAATCAGCGACGTGACCGGCTAAGCATCAACTGCACTGAGGACGGGTTGCCCTAGACACCCTGAAAGAACCGAATACATTCTATTTGAGCCAAATTTACATGGCGACGGAGGGACCGATCGCCAAGCTGCGGACTGGTCGGAAACCGAAGCGAATCGAGGAGTTCGAACGACAATGAGCGACAACCCAGCGACAGCACAGGAAACGGAGCAAAAGCGGAGCGCGGTTCGGCGACTGGTAACTTACGCGGCGGTAGGAACTTATCTGGGTCTTTCTGCGGCAACCGTAGTGTGGCTGCTATGGGAAAAGAAGTACGACATGGCCATCGCAGTGCTCGGGGCGGTAGGGAGCATGGCTGGATCGATCACCGGTTTCTGGTTCGGGGCCAGACAGCCGAAGGCAACGACGGGGAGCGCCGAGCCAGGACGACCGGAAGAAGAAGGGCAAGAAAGAGAAAAAGGGTAGCGAGAATCCGGGAAGGAAGAACCGGGAACTGGGAGAGAGGGTGAAAGGAAACGAGACCAAGAGGTCTCGTCGATGATCGGAGCTTCGGCGGCACCGGACTTGGGTGCCATGTTCGGCGTCGGCCTTACGGGTGCGCCGCTCGGACACGGCGATGGCGACGACCAACTGGTGGGCGGTGCCGAAGGCGGCACCTTTAGGGTGGGTCGGACCTCTTCATCATCGCGGGCAGCCCCAACTGAGTCATGGGCTTCGATCCCGACGTGGTCCGCCACGCCGCAGGTCGGTAAGCATTTGCATGTGGCGCCGATCGAAGACAGTGACTTCTACCTCGCTTCGACGCTCGGCGCGTTCGACCTGCTCGCGTAGCTGAAATGCTGCCAGTGCGGCATGTGCGCCGGGACCAACCTGAGTCGTAACGGGCTTGGGTTGGCGTCGTAACGCGCTGAAATTCTGTGGGATGTGGATAAAATCCCTTGCTACATGATGACTGGCAGCGCGTGCCGGGTTCCTCGCGCCCCCGCCGCGGCCGCTTCCGGCGCGGCGTCGGCATCCCAGTCCTCCGCGATATAGCGTCCGCCCGTGCAGCCCGACGAATCGTCCGAGCACAGCCAGAGAATCGCGGGGTTCATGATCTCGGGCGGATGGAGCGGTTTCCTCGTCACTCCGGTCGCCATGCGGGTTCGCGTCGCGCCGCCCGGCAGCAATACGTTCACCGTAACGCCGTGCCCCGACAATTCCTGCGCCCAGGCGACGCTCATGGCTTCCAGAGCGGCTTTCGACGGGCCGTAAGGAGTGTTCATGGAACGGACCATCGACCGGTCGCTCGTCGAAACGTTCACGATCCGCCCGAAGCGTCGCGCGATCATGTGCGGCACGGCCGCCGCGGTCATCCGGAAGGTTCCTGTGACGTTGGTTTCGACGGCCTCGGCCCATCGCGACCGGTCCGTCTTCCAGAATTCGACGGCCTCGCCGCCGGTGGCTTCGCGCACGTAGTGGATGCCGCGCGCCGCGTTGTTGACGAGCGCGTGCAGCGCCCCGAAGCGGGCGAGCGCGAGCTCGACCGTGCGGGCGCAAGCGTCCGGATCCCGGATATCGGCTTGCAGCGACGTCATGTCGCCGGCAAGGCCTTCGGCGGCCGCTGTCGTCTCGTCCAGGGAAACGGCGTCGCGGGCCGCGGTGATCAACACGTTGGCGCCGCGCTCCGCCAGCGCGAGCGCCATGCACCGGCCGATTCCCTGACCGCCGCCGGTTACGATGACGGACCGCCCTGCCAGGGAAGGATAGGCGGACGGTCCCTGGAGTCCTCCGGACGGTGCGCTTCTCGGCCGGGCTTCAGCCACGGGCCGCGTGTTTGCCGGGCGTCCAGCCGCTGTCCGCGAGAACGGACAAGCCGAATTCCAGAGGTCGGGACTCGAGCGTGGTCGCCATAGTGTCGTTCCACCGGTTGAGCCAGCCGAACAGGCACACGACGGCGACCAGCTCGACGATTTGATCCTCGTCGAAGTGACGCTTCAGATCCTCGAAGTCCTCGTCGTCGACCGCATTGGGCGCCGCGCCGGCGCCCTGCGCCATCCGGAGCGCTGCGCGTTCCGCATCGTCGAACATCGCGCTTTTCTCGTAGTTCCAGATGGCGGCGATCTTCTCCGGCGAAACGCCGTCGACTGCCACGGCGGACTGGGCGGTATGCGCCGAACAATACTGACATCCCGCCGACCTGCTCGCCATGTAGGCGACCATTCGTTTCAGCGGCATGGGCAGCTTTCCGGGAACTCCGATAACCTCGCGCGCGAGCCGCGCGAAGGCGCGCAGAATTCCGGGCGCCCGACCCATGGTGAAGAAGCTGTTGGGCACGAAGCCGAGCGCCTGCTCCGCGCGTTCGAAAACATCCTCAAGATCGGTCGCCTGTTCGCGCCGGAGCGGTGTGATACGCGTCATGAACGGTCTCCCGGATTGCGGTATGTTCGCGCACTATAGGCTGAGCGGCCGAAATTGCATCATGCGCCGGCCGTCGGCGGACCTCAGCGCCGCGCCCGGCGGCAACGGACTTTTAGTTCGCGTTCGGATCTCCGGGAGGAACGCCATCGTGAATTCTGGTTCTTCGCTGCGCAGCGGCAGCGAACTCGCCTCCGCCGGATTGGTCCGGCCGGAACAGGCAGCCAAAATCGATGCGGTCGCGGCGCGCTACGCCATCGCAATCCCCCCCGCGCTGGCGGCGCTGATCGACCGGAACGATCCGGACGATCCCATCGCCCGCCAGTTCGTGCCCGACTCCGCCGAGCTCGAAACGACGCCGGACGAGCTCGACGATCCGATCGGCGACGAGGCGCGATCGCCGGTCAAGGGGCTCGTTCACCGGTATCCGGATCGCGTCCTCCTGATGCCGACCATGTCCTGCCAGGTCTATTGCCGCTACTGTTTCCGCCGGGACCGCGTCGGGCGGGCGGCGGAGGCGCCTGGCGACGAGGATCTCGAAGCGGCCTTCGCGTATATTGAAGAGCGGCCGCGGATCGCGGAGGCGATACTTACCGGGGGCGACCCGCTTTCCCTGTCCGACGCGCGCCTTGCGCGAATAGTGAGGCGGCTGGACGAGATTCCGCATCTTCTGAACATCCGCATCCACACTAGAGCGCCGGTCGCCGCGCCCGCCCGCGTGACCGAGGCGTTGCTCGACGCCCTCCGCGCGTCCAAGCCGGTATGGATGGTTCTTCATTGCAACCACGCCCGGGAGTTGTCGGCGGATGTCGCGGCAGCGTGCGGGCGTTTGACGGAAGCGGGAATACCCCTGCTGTCGCAGTCGGTTCTTCTCAGGGGCGTCAACGATGACGTGGACGTTCTGGGCGAACTCATGCGCAGGTTCGTCGCGTTGAAGATCAAGCCCTACTATCTGCATCATCCCGACAGGGCGCGAGGGACCGCCCGGTTTCGTCTCCCCCTCGCCGACGGCCGGCGGCTCGTCGATGCGCTGCGCGGCAGGCTGTCGGGGCTGTGCCAGCCGACCTACGTGGTCGACATTCCGGGCGGTCACGGCAAGGCGCCCGTTGCCGAGGAAAGAGCGTCGGCGAGCGCCGATGGTTGGGTTCTGACGGATTTCAAGGGGAATCGGCATCGTTACGACGGAATCTGATTTCCGGGCGCGGACGATGCGGGGGGCCTGCGGCTCCGCCCGCCCGGACGCCGCCGCAGCGGCAAAAAAACGATGCAGCGCAAGCGTGTCTCGCTTCGGCCGCATGTCGAGCGAAGCCGGTCATCAGAGGCGTTTCCTCCGGCGCGCCTTCCGGGAGAAATCCCAGCTTGGCGTCCTGACGTCTCCGCTGCATGCCGTGCACAGACCCGTCGGAAAGACACCCGCTTCAGCGGCTCTTGTCCGTCCGTTCAACCTTGAAGCGCAGGAAGCTGGCGGCTGAACGACCGTTCGCACGTTGCCGCGAGGCCAGGCACTCGAGGCAATTCCGCAAGTGCGCCGCGGGATCGACCCAAAGGTTATCGGCACCTGACCTTCTACAGAACGATACCCGAACATTTCTCCGAAGGCAAGCGGCAGGACGAACGCCGGAAAGCGGCTCGGTCTGCGCGTTCCACGCGGAACCGTTCTCGGAGGGCCGACCCGGTCCTCCGGACGCCGAGCGAACAGCAGCAAACGAAAATTGCGCAGCGCATCCGTCCCGACGGATTCTTGGGGGTTTCGGCGGAATTCGTTGTCGGCGACCGCGCGACCCAGCGAAGGGCAGATTGACGCCGCGGCGGCATGTCCGGGAGCGGTATTCCGGAAGTTCGCCCGCAAGAAACTTGCCGCGAAGCCGCATCGGCGACCCGGCCTTTCGCTTTTCCATCATCTCTACCCGCACAGGCCGGGGCGACATTTTTGGTTCGGAACGCAGCTCTATGTATCTTACGTTTTCCTTGCTCTAATTCGCCGGAGGTTTCGCGATGCCGGTTCCGGAAAAGCTCACCGCCACAGTCTCGACGAGGGGCCAGATCATTCTGCCTAAAGCGATCCGCCGGATGCTGCGCTGGGAGGCAGGAACGCGGTTGGTCGTGGAAAGCGCGCCCCAGGGCGTGCTGCTGAAACCCGCGCCCGTGTTCGCCGAAACCCGGCCCGAGGAGGTATTCGGGCTCCTCGCCCGCGACGGTGCGCCCAAGTCCCTGACAGAGATGGAGGCCGGGGTTCTGGCGGAAGCGCGGCGGCGTCATGGGGGCGGTTGATGCCGCCATCCATTACTTGACCGGCACCGGAGCGCCCGGGCGAGAGCCGTGGCGGGACAGGCGTCAGTAAGCACGACAGGGCTGGCTGCTGTAACCAGTGATTGTCAAGAACATTTTGAACAGGTGCGTACCAAATTAATTGACCGCTTCCGTTGCGGCAGCCTATTCTAACCGGATGGAAAAACGCATGCTTCCGACCGGGATGACCTCCCTCCGGGAGGTCCGGAGGATGGACTGCTACTACGTCGACAAGACGGACCATGTGCGCCGCCTCGTCGAGAGGGGCAAGTACTATTTCCTGTCGCGTCCGCGCCGGTTCGGCAAGAGCCTGCTGGTGGACACGCTGCAGGAGCTGTTCGAAGGAAGCGAGGAGTTGTTCCGGGGCCTCGCCGTGCACGGCAGGTGGGACTGGTCGGCGCGCCACCCGGTCGTGCGGCTGGATTTCAGCGGCGTGGGCCGCTTCGACGGCCCGGACGGGGTTCGGGGCACCGTGGAAGCGCAGCTGGAAGAGACGGAGATGCAGGCCGGCCTCGAACCGGGTCCCGCCGGGGCGGCGGTCCGTTTCCGGCGCCTGATAAGGACGCTGCACGAGCGCACCGGGCAGCAGACGGTCGTTTTGGTGGACGAATACGACAAGCCGATTCTCGATGCGCTCGGCGACCGGGAGCTGGCGCTGGCCAACCGCGACTTTCTGCGCAGCCTGTACGGGGTGATCAAGGCCTGCGACAGGCAGATCCGTTTCGTTTTCCCAGCAATTCCCGCTAAGGCTCGAAACCCTTGAAAAATATGGGGCCGGAAAAAAGTCTTTCGTGGACTTTTCGAGGTGATTCGGGGCTATTTGCCTTCGAGCGGAGCATTTTTCTCTGGAAAGTGGTCCGAAGGCGAGGCGGGATTGTACCAAAATGGCCAGAATGCCAGGCATGCGCAAGACGCTCAGCGCTCCGGGATTGCTGAAGGAAGTGCGAGCTTGTTTCGACCGTATTGAAGATCCGATCGCGAGCCGGGGGCTGAACCAGACGGACTGTCTGATGTCGGGTCTAGCGGTGTTCGGTATGAAGTATGCGTCGCTTCTGCAATTCGACGAAGCCGCGCACGCCGACGAAGCGGTTCGGCACAACCTCGCGACCTTATACGGCGTCAAGCGCGTGCCGTCGGACACTGCGATGCGCGAACGGCTTGACGAAGTCTGTCCGCGGCAATTGCGGCGTTGTTTCACGAAGATGTTCCAGGTTTTGCAACGAGGCAAGGGGTTGGAACAATACACTTGTCTGAACGGGCATTACGCTCTTTCGATCGATGGAACGGGATACTTCTCGTCGAACAAGGTGCACTGTAAAAATTGCTGCGAGAAACACCACCGCGACGGTACGATTACCTACTACCACCAGATGTTGGGGGCCGTTCTGGTGCATCCGGAACAAAAGGAGGTTTTTCCGTTTGCACCGGAACCGATCCTGAAGGAAGACGGCGCAAAAAAGAACGATTGCGAACGCAACGCAGCGAAACGGCTTCTGGAAGATGTGCGTCGTGAACACCCGCACCTGAAGCTAGTTGTGTTGGAAGATGGGCTGGCCTCGAACGGACCACATGTCAATCTTCTCAAGGAGTTAGACATGCGTTTCATACTGGGGGCGAAGCCCGGCGACCACAAATTCCTGTTCGAGTGGGTCAACAACGCGCCGTCCGTGGAGCGCCGGGAGTTCACGGACGGTGACAACATACGGCACGAATTCCGGTATCTCAACGGAGTGCCTCTGAACGATACGCACTTCGACCTCAAAGTGAACTTTCTCGAATACTGGGAGAAGCTCCCAAACGGTAAGAAACAACGTTTCTCCTGGGTCACGGATCTGCCAATTGACGAAGGGAACCTGATGGAGTTGATGCGCACCGGGCGGGCGCGCTGGAAGATCGAGAACGAAACTTTCAACACCCTGAAGAACCAAGGCTACTGCTTTGAGCACAACTTCGGTCACGGTAACAAGAATCTGTCGACGGTCTTTGCGTTCCTGATGATGCTGGCGTTCCTGATTGACCAGATTCAACAGCGATGTTGCAAACTGTTCCAACAGGCACAAACGAAGGCCAAGCGGCCCATTTACTTCTGGGAAAAGGCGCGGGGATTGTTTCTCGAATACTTCTTGAAGGACTGGGAAACACTCTACCGAATGATCGCGTTTGGATACCGGAAAGCAGAGGGAATTCCCTACGACACCTCCTGACCTGGCACCGTGACCGAATGTGCTAAAGCAAGTTTTTCAGGGGAAACAGGATGGTCAAGGCTAAGTCGGCACCAAGCCGAAGCGGGGAAGGTGCGTCGCGGCGGCTGATCCCTCGGTAACGACGCTATCTCGACGCGCCTTTCGCAAAGGGCGGCCACCTTAGCGGGAATTTCTGTCGTTTTCCTGACGGGAGTGAGCAAGTTCTCGCATGCGGGCCTGTTCTCAGGCCTGAACAATTTGATCGACATCACGCTGGAGCCGGAGTTCTCGTCCATCTGCGGCTATACGGACGCGGAGCTGGACGCGGTCTTCGCCCCGGAACTCAAGGGCCTGAACCGGGACGAGGTCCGCCGCTGGTACAACGGCTACAACTGGCGAGGCGCGGAGAAACTCTACAACCCGTACGATGTCCTGCTGCTTTTCCGGCGCCGTCAGTTCGAGGCGCACTGGTTCCGGACCGGCACGCCGACCTTCCTCGCCGACCTTCTGTCGCGGCGCGGGGTCGCGGCGCCGACCCTGGAGGGCATGATCGCGGACGACGCGTTGCTGTCGACCATCGACGTCGACCGCATCCCCGTCGAGGCGCTGCTGTTCCAGACCGGCTACCTGACCGTCGTAGGCGAGGAACTGGACGACGACGCGCTTCTTTACCGGCTGGACTACCCGAACCAGGAGGTGAGGCGCAGCATGAACGCGCTCCTGCTGGAGACGATGGCGCCGGACGTCGCGATCGCGGCGGGGAGCCGGGAGCTGCGCCGCCTGATGCGCGAGAACGACTTCGCGGGCCTCGAGCGGCTGTTCCGAGCATTCTTGGCGAGCATCCCGAACGAGTGGTACGCGAACACGGGCATGGCTGGCTACGAGGCGCACTATGCGAGCGTGTTCTACTCGCACTTCGTGGCGGCGGGGATGGACATCCGCGCGGAGGAGAGCACGGCGCGCGGCCGCTCGGACCTGACGGTTCTCTACGGCGGCAACGTCTATCTGTTCGAGTTCAAGGTCGTGGACGGGAAGCCGGAAGGGCGGGCGCTGACGCAGATTCGGGAGCGCGGCTACGCGGACAAGTACCGGCGTTCGGGCGTGCCGGTCCACCTGATCGGCATCGAGTTCGGCCGGGAAGAACGCAACATCGTCGGGTTCGAGTTCGAGACCGTCTGAACAGTTGTCCGGCACCGATGTCCCCGTGCCGGTTCGAGAGCCTCGGAGGTTCTGCCGACGCGGCACCTGGTTTCGTCTTTGGGCAATGGTCGCGTCTTGCTTTCCTGCGCGACGGCGGGAGTGACCGACGACCCGCCAAGCGAGCGCAGGCTCGCCGCGTCGTTACGGACCACGGCGGCGTCCGGGGAATCGACCGGCAGGAACTTCGTCCCGGCAAACCGCGCGCGGCGGGACAACCAATTCAGACCGCGCAGGCTTCCAGTTCCCGGGCAAGCGCCATCAGCCCGACCGCTTCGACGCCGCCGCCTTTGGGGTAACGATCGCCGCCTCCATGAACGAGGAACGCCTTGTCCGGCCTCACGTCGTCGAGCGCCGCGCGGAAACCCTTGCCGACGGAAGGCGCGAGGCCGCGCTTGATTTTCACCGCCCAGGCCCTGTCGCCCGGCAATTCCAGAACGAGGTCGATTTCGGCTCCGGCGGCCGTGCGGTAGAAACTGGCTTGCGTGCGTTCCGGCGCGGCCCGAAGCAGCGTCTCGATAACGAACCCTTCCCAACTCGCGCCCGCGACCGGATGGCCCAGTACGCCGTCGACGTCAGGAAGGCGCAGCAGGGAATGAACGATCCCGCTGTCGCGCACGTAGATTTTGGGCGACTTGACGAGCCTCTTGCGCACGTTGGCGCGAAACGGAGGCAGTCGGCGCGCGAGAAGAAGATCGACAAGAAGATCCACGTAACGCGCTACGGTCTTGCCGTCCACGGCCAGGCTCCTTGCGAACGTAGCGGCGTTCCAGAGTCCTCCTTGGGCATGCGCGAGCATGGTCCAGAAACGGCGCAACGTCTGAGCGGGAACGCGCGGGCCGAGCGCGGGGATGTCGCGCTCCAGGTACGCGCGAATGAAATTCTCGCGCCAGCGCGCGCTGTCGGCGTCGGTGGAAGCGAGAAACGCGCGCGGGAACCCGCCCCGAATCCACAGGGGCGTGAGTTCGCGGTCGCCAAGTTCGCGGATATCGAGCGGAGCAAGTTCCAGATAGGCGATTCGCCCGGCCAGGCTTTCTCCCGACTGCTTCAACAAGCCCATCGAGGCCGAGCCGAGAATGAGAAACTGCTCTGCCGTTTCTCCGTCCCGGATACGTTCGTCAACAATGCCGCGCAACGCCGGAAACAGCTGCGGCGCCCGATGGATTTCGTCCAACACCACCAACTGGTTTCGCTTCGCGCCGAGATATCCGCGGGAATCCGCCAACTTTTCCTGATCGACCGGATTCTCCAAATCGAGATACAGACCGGGTTTTTGCCCGTCGCGACCGGCGTCCGCGATAGCGCGCGCCAGCGTTGTCTTGCCGACCTGGCGCGGCCCGAGAAGGGCGACGACGGGAAACAGCAGCAGGCATTCCTTGACGCGCTGGTCAAGAAGCCGCAGGATAGCTCTCATGAATGCAATTATGGAGATCAATTCCCGATTTGCAATCATAAATTCCGTAAATCGGTCGTCTCGCAAGCGTTCGGAAAGGCGCAGGGTCGCGCGAGCCAAGGCGAGAGGGCGTCGAAAAACCCCGACGCCAGCGATTCCGCGCTGGTCGAGGCGGGCGGGCGCTTCTCCGAACGGCGTCACGCCGTCCGGAGCCGGTGACCGCTCCGCGGTTCTCGTTCCTTTAGAGCGAAAAATCGAACGTCGTTCGGAGCGAGAGGTTATGTCGCCATCGTCGAGATTCCCGGCACTGGTCCTCGGGCGAGCGGCCCGTCGGAATTCGGGGTAGAGAGAAGCCTTGCGCCCCACGCCTTGGCTGCGAGTGCCCACGCGGGTCGACTTCGCGACCGTGCCTCGCAGTGCCTGACGGCGGGCTCTCCGCCAAGCGGCGGCCGCTGCAAGACTACCACACGGTCTGGGCCTTACAGTCTGCGTTCGGCGACCACGGTTCTTCCCGCGGTCGCCGGCAACGACGGACGTTCAGGTCCCGGCGCAATCAGGCGCCTGCAGATCCCCGCAGGAATCGGCGCCGCGGAGCCGGGCGCCGGTCCGTCGCTGGAGTTCGTCGAAGTCGATGTCGGGGATCTTTTCCCGCACGCTGAATCCCTCGGGGGTCACGTCGATAACGGCAATGTCCGTGTAGATCGCGTCCACGACCGCGGGGCCGGTCAGCGGCAGCGTGCATTTCTCGACAAGCTTGAACTCTCCTTTGCGGGTGTTGTGCTCGGTCATCACGAAGACCCTGCGCGCGCCGACAGCGAGATCCATCGCGCCGCCCACGGCGGGTACCGAATCCTTCCCTCCCGTGGACCAGTTCGCCAGATCCCCCCGCGCCGAAACCTGGAACGCGCCGAGCACGCAAATGTCGATATGACCGCCTCTGATCATCGCGAACGAGTCGGCGTGATGGAAAAACGCGCCGCCGGGCAGGAGAGTGACCGGCTTTTTGCCGGCGTTGATCAGGTCGTAGTCGGCCGCGTTCGCGCCGGGTTCGGGACCCATGCCGAGAATGCCGTTTTCGCTGTGGAAGACGATTTCGCGGTTTTCGGGGATGGAGTTCGCGACCAGTTCCGGCATGCCGATGCCGAGGTTGACGTAACTGCCGTCGCCGATGTCCTGGGCGACCCGCCAAGCGATCTGGCGGCGGGACAGGCGCGCAGTCACGCCGAACCCCCGGGTCCGTAGCGCATTCCCTGCTCGATCATCGCCCGCTCGCTGGCGGGATCGGAAACTTCGATCACGCGGTCGACGAAAATCCCGGGAGTGACGACGTTTTCGGGCGGCACGTCGCCGAGCGGAACGATGTGGCGGGCCTGGACGATCGTCGTATCCGCCGCCATGCACATGATCGGCCCGAAATTCCGCGCCGCCAGACGATACGTGAGGTTGCCCCAGCGGTCGGCCAGTTCCGCCTTGACCAGAGCGACGTCGCCGCGAAGCGGGGTTTCCAGCACGCACTCGACGCCGTCGAAGTCGCGGCGTTCCTTGCCCTCCGCGAGCGGCGTCCCGATCGTCGTCCGCGTGTAGAAGCCGGCGATTCCGGCGCCGGCCGCGCGCAGGCGCTCCGCGAGCGTTCCCTGCGGAACGACTTCGAGTTCGATCCCGCCGGAGCGGTACAACTCGTCGAACGCCACCGAATGCGACGACCGCGGAAAGGAGCAGATCATCTTGCTGACCTGCCCCGCCTCGAGCAGCGCCGCGAGTCCCACGTGACCGTTGCCGGCGTTGTTGTTGACGACCGTAAGGTGGCGCGCGCCGTGGTCGATGAGCGCGTGCACGAGTTCGGTCGGGTTGCCGGATTCGCCGAAGCCGCTGATAAGCACCGTCATTCCGTCCCGCACGGTCGAAACCGCGTCGCGCAGGTTGTCCGAAGTCTTGTCTATCATGCCGCTTCCGGCCGTTCCGTCCGACGGCCATGGAACTACAATGTTCGGGCGGCGCGGACAAGCTCCGAGAGCGGTTCCGGCTCGCGACGAGGGGTTTCCGGGCCGCCGGACGACCGGTAGCGGCGTCCTCCGACGGACATGAACGGCGGGCCGGGCCGTTCTTGCGAATTGACTTTCCGCTGGTCGGCACCAGAGTCGGACCATGCCGACCGTATGCCGCGACTGTTGCGATGCGTCCGCCGCCGAGGGCGCCTGTTCCGTCTGCGGATCCCGGCGCGTCGTGTCGCACCCTGAACTCGACGCGCTGTCCGTCGCGCACCTGGGCTGCGATTCGTTCTACGCGAGCGTCGAGAAGCGCGACAATCCCGAATTGACGGACAAACCGGTGCTGGTGGGCGGGCAGAGGCGCGGCGTCGTCATGGCTGCCTGCTACGTCGCCCGCCGCTACGGCGTTCATTCGGCCATGCCGATGTTCAAGGCGTTGCGAGCCTGCCCCGATGCGGTCGTAATCAAGCCGGACATGGCGAAATACAGGCGCGTCGGACTGGAGATCCGCACGATGATGCGGGACACGACTCCGCTTGTCGAACCGATCTCGATCGACGAGGCGTTCATGGATCTCGGAGGAACCGAGAGGCTTCACGGCGGCAGCGCCGCTCGAACCCTGTCGCGGCTGGCGGCCGGAATCGAGGAAAAGCATGGAATCGCGGTTTCGATCGGACTGAGCTGCAACAAGTTTCTCGCCAAGCTGGCGTCCGGACTCGACAAGCCGCGCGGCTTCCGGGTCATCGGCCGCGAAGAGGCTGCGACCGTGCTTCGCGATCTTCCGGTTTCGCGGGTGTGGGGCGTCGGCGAAGCGACGCAGCGGCGTCTTGCGCGAGATGGCGTCGCCTCGATCGGCCAGTTGCAGGAATTTCCGGCGGAGGATCTCCGCCGCCGTTACGGCAAGCTCGGCCTGCGTCTTGCGCAGCTGTCGCGCGGCCTCGACGAAAGGAGCGTCGAACCGGGGTCGGAACGCAAGAGCCTTTCCAGCGAGACCACTTTCGCGTCGGATATCTCCGATGCCGCCGAACTGAAACGGGTGCTCTGGCGCTTGTCCGAGAAGGTGTCGGCCGGGCTGAAGAAGGAGAAAATCGGCGGCAGAACCGTCACGCTGAAACTCAAGACTGCGGATTTCTCGATCATGACGCGGTCGCGAACGCTGGCGGAGCCCACGCAGCTCGCCGGGGTCATCTACGAGGCCGGCGCCGCGCTTCTTGATCGCGAAGCCGACGGTCGGCGGTTCCGCTTGCTCGGCATCGGACTGTCGGGTTTCGAGCCTGCGGACGTTTGCGATCTTCCCGATCTCGCCGATGCGGGCCGCCGCAAGAGGGTCGAAGACGCCGTGGACAGCATCCGCGAACGCTTCGGCGCCGACGTCATCGGCAGAGGAAGAGCGTTCGATGCCGCGCCGCGCCGACGCGAAGGGACCGCGCGTTCGGCGTCGCGAACGTGATTTGACGCGACGACGATACGGAGCTACCTGAACGGCCCGACGGCAGCGATACGGCGAGGGGAATGACAAGCGGCAGGCTGGCGGTCGTTGCGGCGATGTTCGGAGCGCTGGCGTCGACGGCGGACGCCGCCGACGTCAAGAGAGGCAAAAGGGTATTCAACAAGTGCAAGGCCTGTCACACCCTGGTCGCCGACAAGCACCGGATCGGGCCCAGCCTGGTCGGCATTTTCGGCAAGGCGGCGGGAACGATGCCGAAATACAGGTATTCCAAGGCGATGAAAAAGGCCGGCGTCGAGGGGTTGATCTGGACGCCCGAGATCATGAAGGAGTATCTCGCCAAGCCGCGCACTTACATCAGGGGAACCAAGATGACCTTCGTCGGCCTCAAGAAGGAAAGGGACCGCGACGATTTGATCGCGTTTCTCATAGAGGCGACGAAGTGACGCTGTAGAACCTCTTCGGATTGCCGGATCGTCACGTCGACGGCGGACGCGATCCTCGCAGACATCGTAGTCTTCCCCTATCAAGTGAAGCGCAGGCGGTCGGCAATCTCTATCATGAGACCAGTATGGGTTAGCCGGCGAGTCAAGATGCCGGGGCGATTGCGCATGACCGAAACGACAGCGAACAAACATCGTCCGGCCGTTCCTCCGTGACCCGGTGGTATGCGAAGGAAAGGCGAAGGCGCAGGTTCTTGGATCCCATGGCGATGACCAGATCGCAATGGAGAGTGCCGTCGCTGCGCCGGAAGAGTGCGGTATCTGGACGGTTTGTCGCCACGACGACGAGGCTGCGCGAGTGGTCCCGCTCAATCATCTGCAGGAATCCGTCGGCGCTCGGCGGATTTCTTCCGCCTTGCAGGAGAAGCGCCGCCAGCATCGAATTTTTCGAAGAGATAGATGCCCGGATTCGGTTCGCGGCATCGAAGACCCGACACCGCCTCGACGCCAGTTCCCCATGAAGCAGGTGACCGGGCTGTCGAGGCGGCGGCACCGGAGCCGAATTTCGGTATCAGGCCGGCTCCAAACTGCCCGTGTAACGCGCGACATCGATCTTGCTCTCTATTCGGCGCGTCCGGGCGATATCGTAGCTGCCCTGCATCCTCATAAGCGTCTCCATGCTTACGCCAAATGCCTTCTCGATGCGCAAGGCCATCTCCGGCGAAAGCGCCGAACGCTCGTTCAGGAAAGCCGACAGGGCGGCTCGGGTGATACCGAGCACCTTCGCCGCGGCGGTCACGGAAAGTTTCAACGGTTCGATGATTTCGGTCCGGACGAACCCGCCGGGATGGGGTGGATTCTTCAACCGGTAACCTTCTGACATGCTTGTTCTCCCCTGGCATTTTATAGCATGGTAGCGCAGATATCGTTCATCGTCTCTTGTCGCTTCCCCTCTCCGTTAATGGTAGTCGATGAAGTCGAGGTCGACGATGTCGCCATCCTCGACCCGAAAGGTAATGCGCCGGTTCCGAGTGACGACAAGGCTCCATGTCCCCTTCCGGTTCCCGCCAAGCATATGCGGCCGCCACGAAGAGATGGTTCGCAGTTCGTCTTCAACTGTCATCTCCTGCAGAAAGAACAATATATTCTTGATCTTGTCTATATACTGCGCGGGAAGACCGGAACGGTCATCATCCTCCATCAAGCGTTCGAGGCCTTTGTGTCTCACGTCCAGAATTCTCATTCATCGATTTCCTTGCTGTAGTTATGCCGGCGTCCGTAATCGCTTGCAGATACCGTTGTTGTAAATGATGGTATTTCTTTGACCGGATGTCAAGCGCAAAGTGACACTATACGGATCAGGGATGAGTTGCCGTCTCCGGTGCGGCTGAGGAGCTCTTTCTTGAACCGTCCAGAGTCCGCGCTTCCAGCGCCATGCCGCCGCTTTCCGTGGCGGTGTTGCGGTTCAGGCCGCTCACGGCCGCCGCTTGAAGGGCTGTGAGGTCGGCGGCAAAGTAGCGGCAGGATCTTGGCCCGAGAATCCTCGAACGCTTCGCGTACTTGTCTTTCATTGTCACACAGAGCCTTATGCCACGGATACTCAGCCGGACACAACCTACGAATCGCAAGCAAGCAGCTTGCGACTCCCGGCTGCCCCTTGGCAGCGCCATCGGCTACATGCCCCAGATCTCCACGTTCGACTCCGTGCGGCGGAAGACCTTCTCGCTCCAAGGCTTCTTCTCGTCGCGGTCGAAGATCACCAGGTGGCCCGTCTCCGCCGCGCAGCGGTCCATGTAGCCCGCAACCTGCTCCAGCCCCGCGGCGACCGTCGCCTCCAGGCTCCCGCGCAGCATCTTGCACTCGACCACGAACTTCTGCTCGCCGGCGCCCTTCGGCCAGACGATCAGCAGGTCGACGCGCCTCCGGCCCAGCCCGAATTCCCGCCCGCCCGCCGCCGTTGAGCACCCGTTGCAGAAACGCCTGCAACAGAAGCTGCAGCCAGGCCTCCGGGTACGCGAAGCGGTCCTTCCAGTGATTCTCGCGGAAGAACGTCTGGAACGCCGCCCTTCGCCGTGTCGAGGCCGCCGCCGACGCACCAGGCCCTGCCTGAGCGCCGCTTGCGCCTTCCAAGTCAGTTCGCGCGGATCACCTCGGCATAGACCGGATTGGCGATGCGGAGCGGCCCGTCCTTCGCGAGCAGGCCCAGATCCCGCAGGTATTTAACGTCCCGGTCGGCGATGGCGCTCTCGTCTTCGCCGGCGAGGATCGGCTCGATCACCTGCCGAAGGCGGTCTTCTTCCAGCCTGTACGCCAAATAGTCCAGATGCGTCACCCGGCTCAGGATGAGCCGCTCCCGCGCGTCGGCGATGTCGCAGCCCGTCACGGCGCGCGAGCGGTCGCGCCCGGCCGCGTTCTCGAAGCAGGCTTCCTGCGCCAGCGCGTTCACCAACCACGGCTGGCCAAGGGTCTGCTCCCACACCGTCTCCTGCGCCTCCGCCGTGAACGCCTGCCCCGTCTCGGCGGTATGCTGGCCGAGCAGCGCCAGCGCCTCCTCCCGGCTGAAGTCGCCCAGACGCAGCGACTTCGCGGCGACGTTGAAGGGGTTGCCCGTCGAGTCGATGCGGTAGTCGCGCATGTCCCGCATCCCGCACAGCACCACGCTTTGCGGAAAGCCTCCCGGACGCCTGCGGTAACCCGCGCGCAACTGCCGGAGCACCGAAAGCAGCGATCCGCCCTGCAAGGCGTCGATCTCGTCGATCAGCAGCACCAGCGGCTTCGGCGATGCCTCCGCCCATCTCTGCAGCGCTATTCCCAAAGCCCGGTCGGGGCCGGATTCGGCGAGTATCGTGGACCAGACTTCCGCCAGAAAGGAATCGTCGAGCGCCTCCTGCGCCTCGTAAGCCAGATTGTCGAGCACCGTCCGCACCGTCCGTTCCACGTCTTCGAGGCCGCTGGCCGCCTCTTCGACGGTGGCGTACAGGCAATGGTAGCCTTGTTCGTTCAGCAGACCCTGCAGGGCGATCAGTACGGAAGTCTTGCCCGTCTGCCTCGGAGCGTGCAGCACGAAATACCTCCCGTTCCGAACGAGCCGCAGCACCTCGTCCATATCCAGGCGTTCCAGCGACGGGATGCAATAGTGCCATTCGGGCTTGATCGGCCCCTCGGTATTGAAGAAGCGCATGGTCGGGCGGCTTTCGCTACGCTGCCGGGCAAGGATAACCCGAAAAGCAGGAACGCGCACGGTGCCACGGAACAGGTCCTGCAATTTCAGAACTCCTGACATTGTTAGATTTTTACTGGACGTTCGACACTTCTTGGGAAAGGCGCGGTGATGGACCGCTCGAAAAGCCGAAGGTAGCCGCGAACGAGACTGCGTTGTCGGGCAAGAAGACAAGGCGCGACCATGCCGCCCTGACGCGTGTTCAATAAAATATTTAATGGCGATTGCACAAAGAATAAACAAAAACAACCGATTATCGGGTAGCATGTCAGGAGTTCTGAATTTGTCGTGCAACGCTTGTTGGAGCCCGACGGCGGGCCACGTCCGGAGCGTGCCGGCTGCGAGCCTGGCCGGGTTCGGAGCGGTTTTGGCGCCGACTCGGGAGAGCATGGCGCAGAGGAAGAGATTTCGATTCTCGTCCCGCGTCGGCGAAGCGTCGAGGCAGGACCTCCAGTCCTTCGCGACGTTCGAGCGAGCGCGCAGTTTGCGCGACACCGTTAAAATGCAAGGCGACGTCGGTTGTTTGCGGGGCAGAAGCCGAACTGCGAATCGTCTTCCCGGAAGTTTACGTTGCGGGCGCGATGGCTCCTGCTCTCGACGCTCCGACGTCCACGGTTGAGAGCGAGCTTGGCGTCCGCCTCGGCCAAGCGGGCGATGGCGTACTCGGCAGGTTTCGCGTCGTTCTCTCCCGTCCGCGGGCAACCCGGAGCATCCGTCTGACATGAGGATAGTCGGCTCGGGGGGACACGCAGCCGGCGTCCATGGACGAAACCGGCATCCTCGGAGATTCCGACTCGCGTTGTCTCAAGCGAGTTGCCCCGACAGGAGATAGTCGGCGCGTTTCAACGATGATTCGACTCTGGTCGCGTGAAGGGCAGCGGGTCCGGCAGGTCGACATTTTCAGGCAACGCGCGAACGGCATCATGCCTTCGAAGGATCGCTCCGCCGAACGCCGCCGTCTTCGTTGTACCGCCGCCGCCGGAGCTATATCTTCCGGCGAGCGTGGAAACGGACGAGCGGCGGTCCAGATGGCTGCCCGTCGCCAATTCTTCGAGTGGAGACAATATGGGCAAATGCAAATATTGCGGCGAACAGGCCGGCTTTATGAGGTCGTCTCACCGCGAATGCCGCGATCGCCATGACGAGGCCGATCGGCGGATCCGCGCCCTCGTCAGGGACGCCGCTTCGGGCGCGGACGAATCCGCCGCGGCGGAATCCGAGATACGGGAGATCGCCCGCAAGGGCGGCATGGACGGGGGCGCGCTTCGAGAAGCGTTGGTATCGGGTTGGGAACTCGCCGTGGAGCGCGCCTTCGAAGACGGCGTGCTGTCGCGAAGCGAGGAGACGGCGCTGACCGGGCTGGCCCGGAAATTTTCCCTGTCGCCGGGCGAACTCAACCGCAACGGCGCGCAGGACCGCGTGGAAAGGGGCGCGATCCTGCGGACGGTTCTGGAAGGAGAGTTTCCCGAGCTGAGGGGACACCATCCCTTCAACCTTCAGAAGACCGAGAGGCTCGTCTACGTGTTCGATGACGTGGATTATTTCGAGGAGAGGGTCCGCACCAGCTACGAAGGCGGCTCGCGAGGGGTCAGCGTCAGGGTCGCCCGGGGAGTCTACTACCGCGTCGGCGGTTTCAAGGGCGAGCGCGTGCAGACCGCGGAGACGGTTCATGCCGACACCGGGCTCCTGGGACTGACCGACAAGCACCTGTATTTCGCCGGGCCTTCGAAGCGATTCAGAATCCGGTACGACAAGATCGTTGCCTTCGAACCCTACAGCGACGGGATCGGAGTCCAGCGCGACGCGCAGACCGCCCGTCCGCAGTCCTTCGTGACGGGAGACGGCTGGTTCACCTACAATCTTGTCCGCAACCTCGCCAGCCAGTAGGGACGCGCGCCGGGACGCGCGATCTTCCGGGGAACGCAGAAAAACCCCGCGCCCGGCGCGCCAGGTTCTCGCGGACCGGTTCGGCCGAAGCGGGCCTCTTCCGGCGATTCGCGTCGGTCCCGCCTCTTCGCAGCTGCGCGTCCGGCCCGCGACCGCAAGCGAAGAAAGCCGCCGAGCGGCGCGGCAGGTTGGCGACGAATTGTCGCGCGCGGAATCGATGTCGGCGGCCGGAGGGGACCGCGAAAGACCGAGTTCGCGCAGATCGACGCAGGGAGGGCGCCCTTCGCCGGACATGCCGGAGATCGCCGCCGGCTTTCGGCGGCGGGACCGTAACGGACGCGGCGTCCGGCCGGAGGACAGCCGGCGTTACCGCACGACAAGAACCGAACGGAGCGAGTGACGCACGACGCGGGCGGCGTTGGGGCCGAGCAGATAGTCCTGCAGTTCCGGCCGATTGGCGCCCATGACGATGAGATCCGCGCCGATCCGCTCGGCGGTCTCGATGATCGTCTTGTAGATCGTGCCTTCTCCGACGACGTGGCGCACGTTCACCGACTCCGGCACCCGGTCGGCGACGATCCTCCGCAAGAGGTTCCGCGCGTTTTCCCGCATCCTTTCCTCATGGTCCTCGGGGAAATACTGCGAGACCATCGGAAGCCCGAATTCGGGCACCACCGTCAGCACGTGGAGGTCGGCTTCGAACGCCGCGCAGTATTCGACGGCGGTCGGCAGCGCCTTGATCCACGAACTCTCGTTGCCGAGATCGATCGGCAACAGGATGTTCTTGTACATCTACGCCCCCCTGCGCCGCCGCTGCAGCCACCAGACGCCGGCCAGCGCAAGCAGCGCCGGAACCATGAACGCCTCCTTGGCGATCCTTTCCTTCGGCATCTCCACCGACGAGATTTCCCAGTCGAAGTCCAGTCTGGCCCCTTCCGCGGGACTGCCGGCCTCGACGTTTTCGATCAGCGCCTTGCCGCCTTCCACGCGCACTTCCAATCCGGCGCTCGCCAGCCGTTCGGCCCCGTCGCCGGCTTTCCCGAGCGGCAGAACGGCGGTCGTCGACACGGTCTTGCCGTCGACGGTCTCGCCGCTCACTCGCAGCCGGATGTCCGCGCCCGGCGCCGCCTTTCCGGCGATTTCCACGACCCGGACGGGATCGCCCTCCGCGAAGGGCGGATCCGCGAGGTCGAGCCAGAAACCGGGGCGGAACAGGGTGAAGGTGACCAACAGCAGGACGGCCGTTTCCCAGATCCTGTTTCTCGCCAGAAAGTACCCCTGCGTCGCGGCCGCGAAGGTGAGCATCGCGAGGGTCGAGACGGCGAAGACGAAGACCGCCTGGCCCCATCCGATGTCGATCAGAAGCAGATCCGTGTTGAAGACGAACATGAACGGCAGGATCGCGGTGCGTATGTCGTAGGCGAAGCCCTGCAGGCCGGTTTTGATCGGATCGCCGGCCGAGATCGCGGAAGCCGCGTAGGCGGCGAGACCCACCGGCGGCGTGTCGTCGGCGAGAATGCCGAAGTAGAACACGAACATGTGCATCGCGATCAGCGGTATCACGAGGCCCGACTGCGGGGCGAGGGTCTGGATCACCGGGACCATCATGCTGGCGACGACGATGTAGTTGGCGGTCGTCGGCAGTCCCATGCCGAGAATGAGGCAGATCACCGCCGTGAACAGGAGCACGAGGATCAGGCTTCCCCCGGAAATGTACTCGACGAAATCGGCCAGCACCCATTGCACGCCGGTCAGCGACACCGTCCCGACGACGACGCCCGCCGTCGCGGTCGCCACCCCGATGCCGATCATGTTGCGCGCGCCGGTTTCGAGGCTGTCGACAAGGTCGCGCCAGCCGGCGCGCCAGGCGCGGCCGGCGGCGCCTTCGTTCCGGAACAGGGCGAGCAGCGGGCGTTGGGTCACGACGATGACGACGAGAAAGACGGTCGCCCAGAACGCCGACAGCCCGGGAGAAAACTTCTCGACGCCGAGGCACCAGACGAGCACCACCACGGGAAGGATGTAATGCAGGCCGGACTTGACCGTGGGACCCGGTTCGGGAAGTTCGGTCATGTCGCCGAACGGGTTTTCGGGTTCGGGAAATTTCGCCGCGTAGCGGACGAGGAGGACGTAGGCGGCGACGAGAAGGGCGGACGCGACGTAGGGCGACGCCTCGCCGGTCGCGGTCTTGATCCAGCCCAGCCCGTAATAGACCGCGGTTCCGAGGACGGCCAGGCCGATGACTATGCTGAGGAAGGTGATGAGCGAGCGAACGAGGCTCGAGGGCCGGCGACGCGGCAGGCCCTTCATGTCGGCCTTCATCGCTTCGAGATGCACGATGTAAACGAGCGCGATGTAAGAGATCAACGCCGGAAGGAACGCGTGCTTGATGACCTCGATGTAGGAAACGCCGACATATTCGATCATCAGGAACGCGGCGGCGCCCATGATCGGCGGAGTGAGCTGACCGTTGGTGGACGACGCCACTTCCACCGCGCCGGCCTTCTCGGGCGGGAAGCCCACCCGCTTCATGAGCGGGATCGTGAACGTGCCCGTCGTTACGACGTTCGCGATCGACGAACCGGAGATGAGGCCGGTCATGCCCGAAGACACGACGGCGGCCTTGGCGGGCCCGCCGCGCAGGTGCCCCAGCAGCGAAAACGCGACGCGGATGAAGTAGCCGCCCGCGCCGGCCCTTTCGAGGAGCGCCCCGAAGAGGACGAACAGGAAGACGAAGCTCGTCGAGACGCCCAGCGCCACGCCGAAGACGCCCTCCGTGCTGAGCCACTGGTGGCTCATGGCCTTGGCGAAGCTGGCGCCTTTCCAGCGCAGCGCGTCGGGGAATATCGAACTGTCGCCGAAGAAGACGTAGGCGAGGAAGACCGCGGCCACGACCGTCAGGGGCGGACCCAGGGCGCGGCGCGTGGCTTCGAGCAGAGTGACGAGTCCGATGCCGGCGATCCACAGATCCGCTTCGATCGGAGCGCCGGGCCTGTCGGAGAGGGATTCGTAGAACAGGAAGAGATACGCGGCCGAAAACGAGCCGGCGACCGCGAATATCCAGTCGAGCAACGGCACGCGGTCGCGCGGCGAGCGCTTCAGCGCCGGAAACGCCATGAAGGCGAGGAAGACGGAGAAGGCCAGATGGATCGAGCGGGTTTCCGAGCTGTTCAGCACCGGAATCACGTTCGCGACCATGAACGGCAACGGAGACGAGATCCACAACTGGAACACCGACCATGCGATCGCGGTGCCCGCGAGAAGGCGACCGACACTCCCGCGCGGCTTGCGGGCGCCGGTGTCGACCGAAGCGACGATATCGTCCGCGGCTGCCCGTTCGGTCTGGTTCATGCGTCATCCCTGCCTTGAACGCCGGCCCGGGACGCCGGCCGGGCGAGGGGAGGCGCGGACGCCTCCCCCAGGCTGATTACATCCAGCCCTTCTCCTTGTAGTACTTCGCGGCGCCCGGATGCAGCGGAGCCGAGAGGCCGTCGCTGATCATTTCCTTTTCCTTCAGATTCCTGAAGGCCGGGTGCAGCTTCTTGAAGCGGTCGAAGTTTTCGAAGACCGCCTTGACGACCACGTAGGCGACCTTGTCCGGCACTCTGGTCGAAGAGACGAAGGTGGCGCCGACGCCGAACGTCGTCACGTCTTTGGGCGAGCCCGAGTACATGCCGCCGGGGATCGTGGCCGACCGGTAATAGTCGTTTTCCTTGACCAGCTTGTCGATCGCCGGACCCATGACGTTGACCAGAACCGATTTGCAGGAGGTCGTGGCCTCCTTGATCGATCCCGAAGGATGGCCGACCGTGAAGACCATGGCGTCGATCTTGTTGTCGCAAAGCGCCTGGCTCTGCTCCGCCGACTTGAGCTCGGACGCGAGCTTGAACGCGCCCATTTTCCAGCCCATCGCTTCCATCACGACTTCCATGGTGCCCCGCTGGCCCGAGCCAGGATTGCCGATATTGACGCGCTTGCCCTTGAGGTCGTCGAAGTTCTTGATGCCGGAATCGGCCCTGGCGACCACCGTGAACGGTTCGGGATGGACGGAAAACACGGCGCGCAGCGCCTTGAACGGCCCCTTGTCCTTGAACTTCGAGGTGCCGTTATAGGCGTGATACTGCCAGTCCGACTGGGCGACGCCGAAGTCGAGTTCGCCGTCGCGGATCGTGTTGATGTTGTAAACCGAGCCGCCGGTCGATTCGACGGAGCACCGAATGCCGTGCTCCTTGCGTCCGCGATTCACCAGGCGGCAGATCGCGCCGCCGGTCGGATAGTAGACGCCCGTGACGCCGCCGGTGCCGATCGAGATGAACTGCTGCTGAGCCGTCGCCGCGCTGTCGACGGCAACGCTTCCGCCGATCGCCAGAAGGCCGACGGAAAGGGTGTAGACGAACTTCTTCATGACGAATTATCTCCCTTGCTGTCTTCGCGGCGAGCGCAAACTCTACGGTGCCTTGCGCCGCATCGGCCGCGTCGCCGAACCCGCCGGAAACGCGACTCGCCCAATCATGCACGCCGCGGCCGGCCGCGTCAACGCCGGCGCGTCCGCCGCGATCCGGAGTCCGTCAACGGTCCGGAGGAACGGCCGCGAACTCGGAATCCTTGAGGCAGAGGCGGCCTTCACGATCCTGCCAGAGCGCGCCCGTTTCGTGCAGATGTCCGAGAGCGCGGGCGACGGCCTGGTAGCCGAAGGCGGAAAAGCGCTCGCACAATTCCGCGAAATAACGCGGTTCCGCGGCGATCGACTTCTCGATGTCGGCGGCGAGGGCGATCGGGTCGTTCTCGCGGATTTCCGGGGCGGCGCCATCGTCCGTTCCGGTGAAGTCCTCGAGCCTGACCTCTCCCGCATAGGCGTAGGCGATGCGGTGAAATCGTTCGCGCGGAACGTTGTCGGGGATCGTCGCGTCGATCCCCATCTTCGCGGTCGTCGGGACGCGCGAATAGGGACCGGGCGGAGGCAGGCTGGGATCGAGAGGCTTGGAGCGGGCGCCCGACACGATCAGGACGTCGCGGTCGGCCTGCACCCGGGTCGCCACCGCCCACTCGACGTCCACCGGATCGAAGACGTCGATGTCGTCGTCCACCACGGTGACGTGCTTCATGTCCGCGACCGAAAGCGCGGCGGCGATCGCGTTCTTGCCGTCGCCGGGCAGCGGCCTGATCGCGATCACGGCGTGCCAGTGGCAGCAGCCGCCCGGAGTGATGTTGACCGCGGCGACCGTGACTCCGGCTTCCGCCAAGACGCGCCGCACCGCCGCCTCGTAGATCGGTCCCGAGGGCCAGATGTTCTCCCACGGCATGTGGAGCGCGTAGTAGATCGGATTCCGGCGCATGGATATCGCCTTGACGCGGACCAGGGGATTCCAGTGGAGACCGCCCATCAGGCGGGTGAACTCGCCGAACCGGCCCTCCGGCCGCGTCCATCCGGTCGGAAGGATTTCCGCCTCGAGGACGATTTCGGCGTCGGCGATGCAGGGCAGGTCGATCGTCCGGCAGCGGGTCAGCCTGACTCCCTCGCCGCGCATGCCGCCCGCGATGCCGAGTTCGCTGACGCCGTCCCGCGCCTTGTAGGTCGCGCAAATGAGTTCGAACGGATGCGTGCCGACGTTGATCGAGATCGGCAGCGGTTCCCCCTTGGCGTACGCCTTGGCGGCGTATCGGTGCAGGTTGTTGGGCGTGACGATGTCGATTCCGGTCAGATTCCTTTCCTTGACCAGGAATCTGTACACGCCGGCGTTCAGCGGCGCGTCGGGGTCGTCGGGGTCGCGCGACAGCGTCACGCCGGCCGTGATCATGGGACCGCCGTCCAGAACCGAGAACAACGGAATCGGGAGGGCGTGAAGGTCGACCTCGCCGTCTTCGAGACAGATTTCCCTCGCCGGTCCGGCGTTGACGTATTCGGGCTCGATCGGCCGGTCGAGCCCGTCGCGCAGCCGCGCCTCGATCTCCGAGAAATCGCATCCGGCGGCGATCGCCAGCCGCTTGCGGCTGTTGGTCACGCCCGAGACGACCGGAGTGTCGTAGCCGTTCACGCTGGCGAACATCAGGGCCTTGTCCGACTGGTCGACCAGCGCGGCGATGTGGCGGATGTCCACGGGCTTCCGGATCTCGACAAGTTCGCCGGCCCGGCGCAACTCGTCGATCAAGCCGCGAAAGCTCGCGGTCATGGCGACCGGGGCGTCATCTTGGCATCGGCTTCCATCGCGGCGCTCCCTTCGTTTTCGTTCCGGCGCGACGCCCGGAGATTCCGTCGGCGCGGCCGTCGCGTTCCGCCGCCGGCAGGTTCGCGCCCGGCGAACTCCGGCGGGCAGGCCGGACGGTCCGCGCGGGCTACCCTGCGCCTTTCGCGCGGCGACCGGAACACGCGCCGAGGCGAGCCGGCCGGGTCCCCTGGAGTTCGCCGTCGCCGACACGGCGATCCGCGCCTGGAGCGGGAACCGTCCCGTCCGTTTCGCCGGCCGCCTTGCGGCCACGAGGCGACGGCGGCGAGCGATTTGCCAGAAGCCGCAACATACAGCAGTTTCGCGCCGGCGGCGAAGCGTCGACGAAATATCCGTCGAACCCGCGGCGGGCGGAATCCGGCAGCGAAGCCGCAGCGGCCTCACGCGCGCCCGGCGCCGGACCGGAAGCGTCGGCGGGCGCGTTGTCAGGGGCCGCGGCAGGGCGAAGATGGTCATTGGTCGGCGAAGGCCGCCGGGCAGAACCAGGACGGATCGATGAAAAGCATGGAGCGCCACCGGGAGCGAGACCGCGCGGCCTCCTGCCGAACCGCCGGGGAGTCCGTGAGGTCGAACGAGCTTCCGGCAAGACGGGAGGGCCGGGAAGCGCGGTCGCCGAACGGCATCCGCCGAGAACGCGTTCGACGCCCGCGTTCCGGGCGCGTTCGAACGGCCGCAACTCAGGGCGTTGCGCGGCGCGGCGACCGTCCGGTTTTCGCGGCCCTGACGCCGTTGCCTGGCGGATCGTCCCGAAGGACAGCCCGTCGCGCTTTCGCCCGCGAAGCTCCGGCGGCGGCGTCCGAATGACAGCGGCGGTCATTTCTCGCGAAACCCGCGCCATCGGCCTGATCGGCTTCGCGCATTTCCTCAGTCATTTCTACATGTTGTGCCTGCCGCCGTTGTTTCTCCGCGTGCGGGACGACCTTGGGGTCACGTTCGTCGAACTCGGCGTCGTCCTGACGGCCTACAACGTGGCCACCGCCGTTTTGCAGACGCCGATGGGGGTTCTGGTCGATCGCGTCGGCGCCCGGCGCGTCCTGATCGGCGGCCTGTTTTTGAACGCCGCCGCGATAGCGCTCGCCGGCTTCACGACGTCGTACTGGCAGTTGCTGGCATTGTTTCTCGTGGCGGGAGCGGGCAACAGCGTCTTCCATCCGGCGGACTACGTGATTCTCACGGCTTCGGTGGACAGCGGCCGTCAGGGCAAGGCCTATTCGATTCACGCTTTCGGGGGCACGATCGGCTTCGCGGCCGCTCCGGCCACGATGGCTGCGCTCGCGGCCTGGTCCGACTGGCGCGCCGCGCTGACGATCGCCGGGATCGCGGGAGTCCTCCTGTCGTTCGCCTTCGTGTTCTCCGGCGAAACGCTGAAGGAGGACGCGAAGACGAAATCGCGGGAACGAACGCCTTGGCGCGGCGTCGCCAACCGCGAAGTGTTCCTCCTTTTCCTGTTTTTCGCGTTCACCGCGGCTTCCAGCATCGGCGTAACGGCGTTCGCGGCGGTCTTCCTGCCGGCGCTTTACGGCGTTTCCGTGGAGGCTTCGAACTTCGCGCTGTCCATCCTGCTGATCGGCACCGCGGCCGGCACGCTGCTCGGCGGGCCGCTGGCCGACCGCACGAAGAGGCACGACCTCGTGCTTCTGGTCGCGTTCCTGGCCTACTCGGTTCTCATGTTCGCCGTCGGAACCGCGGCGCTTCCGGCGATGCTGATCGCCGTCGTTTTCGCGGCGAGCGGACTGGTCCGCGGGGTGGTGAACCCGGCCCGCGACATAATGGTTCGGGAAGCGGCACCGCCCGGAGCGCTGGGAACGGCGTTCGCGGTCGTCAGCACCGGCTTCAGCATCGGCCAAGGGCTGTCGCCGCTGCTCTACGGGATTTTGCTGGACGGCGGCCGGTTCTCCTCCGTCCTCTACCTGTCGGGCGCCTTCACCCTGCTGGCGGCGGGGTTGGCGCTGTTCTCGCGCGACCGCCGGATGTAGCGCGTTTTCTCAACCGGATGGCGTAGACTTCGCCGGTCTTCTCGATTCCGAGCAGCGTATGCCCGGCTTCGCGGCAGAACGCCTCGAAATCCGCCGGCGCGGACGGGTCGGTGGCGCGGATCTCGAGCGCGCCGCCGGGGGCCACGCCGCGCAGCGTCTTGCGCGCGCGCAGGACCGGGAGCGGGCATCTGAGGCCGGTCGCGTCGAGGACGGTTTCGGGCATCTTCCGCTTCGCGAGCAGGTGGCTGGGGCGCCAGGATTCGAACCTGGGATCACGGGATCAAAACCCGTTGCCTTACCGCTTGGCTACGCCCCAGCAGGCGAGCGGGAAAGATAAGGCCGCAGGCCGCGTTCGGCAACATCGCCGGATATGGCGCAGCGATTCCCGCCAAGGCGGCAGGCTTTCGCGGAGAAAATTTTTCTCGAAGTCTTTCGAGAACTTCAGCGGGAATCGCCGCGAAACCGTTCCGCGGAACCAGGGACGAAACTCCGGCTTCAGGTCGGCGGTTTCGTCCGCGAACGCCGGAAGCCGCCCAAAGAACTCCAGAACGCCGCGGTCCTTCTCCCCGACCGCGACGGAGGGGGATGAACTCGACCGTCTCGCGGGACGGAGCGGAACAATGGATGCACGGGCGACGAATCGCGGAGCGGCCGCGCGGCGTCTCGGCGTTGCCGGAAACCGCCGCTCGGAGAAAGCGCAAACGCCGTCCGCGCCGGTCTTGCGGCTGAACGGCGCGCCGTCGAGGCTTCTCGTCGTTGACCGGCAGGCCTCGACCGCTTCGTCCGGAGTCCCGGCGAGTCGGCGCGGCAGCCGGCGAAACCGGCCGTACGGACAGAGCGGGGATCGCCGACCTCGCGCCCCGACGCGAAACCGGCCGCACGCTCCGGAGCGCGGCATGCGCAGTTCTCCGAGGCCGGGCGGCGCCGGCGGGACGCGGGACCTTCACGATGTCGCCGAGCTCGCTCGGCGCTGGCGCCGTTGCGGCGACAGCGGCGTTGCCGAACCACTGCCACTTCGGCGATTTTCGCCAACGCTCGGCGGCGCGGAGCGCGGTAGCCTCAGTCCAGCCCGTCGGTTGCCTTCGCGGAAGGCGTCTCGCAGGTTCCGTCGCAGGCGCGCTCCTTTCGCGGCGCTTGCCCGACCACAGGGAGCGCCTCCTTTCCCGGCGGACGCATAACGTCGCTGGACAGGGAGGCCGGCGACAGCGTCCGGCTTGGCAATCTTCGACGCGGGAAGCGCGAGGCGGTTCCGTTGCCGTCGGAAGCGCCCTGGACGGCAGCCGGTCAGGACCGTCGCACTCCTCTTTCGCCGCGTTCGCTGCAGGGACGGGCATCCCCGGCGAAGGCGGCCGTTGGCCGGCATTTCCGGCGAACCTTCCGCGCAAGCGCAAAGCGAAAAATTTCACGGCGCATGTCGCGGCAGCCAGCCTCTCAATGCCCGCAGAGCGACAATATGCCGATTGCGGCAAACAATATCGCAAAAATTATCGGGCCGAACGTTTCCACAACGGTAAGTTTCCAGTATTTTCCCTTGTTCTTTCCTTCCTCCAATAATTCCCATTCCCGCTTGTAGAACGAAAACGGGAGCCGATCCTCCATCTCGTGGATCACCGCGAATTTTCCGGTATTCAGCTGCCGGTAGGATCTGATCGTGACGTACCATGCCGCCGCCAGAAGAAAACCCGTCGCCGCGACGACAACCACCGCAAGATTCGTCGGCATGGTTCCTTGCCCGAATCTCATGACGGCGGCCACCAAAATCACTATGGCGCTCAACAACGTCACGAACAGCCTGTTGGCCCCTTCTCTCCTCTGGCTTACCCGATCCGTCATCTCGACGTGAAGCTTGTATATCTCGAGCAATTCGCGCTCGCCGCCTCCCGCATCCTTGTCGTCGTCCATTCTTCCGCCCTCCGTCAGCGCAATTCCCTTATGGCGCGCACGACACTGTCTTTATTCCACTTCACTATCCTGTCCGCGTTGTCCTTGACAACCCGAGACGTCTTTTTGCTTCCCCAAGGCTCTATCGCGATTATTGGTTTCGGATTAAGGAACTCTTTCTTGCGCGATTTCCTTGTTTATCCATTAAGTGGAGTAGACGCCTGCAAGCATCAATACTGCGCTGCACGGCGAAATTTTCTTCCGGATCGCAAACATCCTGTCCGTTCCCGCATTATGTACGGGATCGTCCTTCGGCACGGAATAATTCCTGTAACGAAAATAACTTCTGGAATCGAGCACAAGTCTCCGATATGCGTTCCCGTATGTCCACGAGTGGCTGATAAACAAGTTGCACGTCTTCATCTTGCTATCCCTTTTGTCGCTCCGCGCATGTCATCTTCCTTTCGGCGAACTCCGCAGGCGAACGTTTCTCGTCAAGATCGAGCATGTTCGCGCGTGAGTTCCGTTTTCCGAATCAGGCGCTTCGTCGAGTTCGAACGCGCTTGTCCGCGAAAGTCCGCCAAACGAGGGCCGCATTTTCCTGCCGGTCCCGTCCGGGAGGCCGACCCCGCAACGCCTCAAACCAAGCTTTTCGCGGCGGAACCTGCAGCGCCGGATGCGCCGCGGGACGCGTTCCGGGCGCGGGCCGGACAGCGGAAAAGCGCCGCGCATTCGCCGCTAGCAGCCCCGTCAGAATTGGAAGGTCAGGTTCACGCTGCCGCCGAGTTCGCGGTTGCCGCCGCCCGCTCGCATGTAATCGGCCGAGACCCGAAGCGACGTGGCGTCGTCGAGGTCGAACGAGCCGCCAAGCCCGAAGCGCACCGACGTCCGCTCGGTCGTCGTCGTCTTCAGCACCTCTTCCTCCACCACGGTCTCCATTTCGGTCGAGAACGCATGCTGCACGTCGAACGTGGCGAACATCCGGCCGTTTACGGTTTCGCCGAGCGACGCCTCCATCGCCGCGCCGGCGCGGCCCGACATGCTCTCCGCCGACTCCACCGATACAGCGGTACTGCGGACCGAGTCCGTGAAGTCGTCAAGGGAAACCCGCGACCAGACGAGCCCGACGCGCGGCGTGACGGAAACGTCCGGCGCCGTCGTCATGCGCCGCCCCACTTCCACGGTCATGGCGTAACCCGTTCCCGACACGTCGCTTGCCAGCGGTTGGCGACGGAGGAGCGGCGACTTCAGGTCCGCCTCGTACCGCGTCGCCGTCGCCTGCATGTCCCAGTGGAAACCGCCCGCCAGCGCCGTGAGATAAGCTCCCGCTCCGGCGCTCGACAGTTTCGCCTCGTTTCCCCCGGACAGCGTCGCCACGCCGCGAAAGCCGTGAATCGACCCGCCGACTCGCAAGCTGTCCGCGATCGCGGTTTCGATCCCTGCGCGCACGCCGTTCCGCTGCTTGTCGTAGGCGACGTCCGGCCGCGTCGAGGATTCGACCTTCGACCTGCCGTCGGAGAGGTGGATCCGAGTCCATACGCCGTTGCCGCTGCGCGCCGCCGCCAGACGTTCGTCCCGGGTCGCCGGCGCGTTCATCGCCAAGAGGATCGAAGGCAGCGCCTCGTATAGCCTGCATCGTTCAACCTGGTAGCAGCTGAACGGACGCGGCCGGTCGCGGCCTCCGTCTCCGCCGCCTTGGTTTCCGTCGCCTCCGTCTCCGCCGCCTTGGTTTCCGTCGCCTCCGTCTCCGCCGCCGTTATCGCGGAGCCTCCAGGGATCCAACTCCAACGTATCCGGTCTGCCCTTCACCAAAGGAACGGGCTCTCTGAAGCCTGTTCTCATCGGTCCATTCACCCCCTCTTCCCACTCGGTGAAGGTGGTGCTCGTGGTTCCATCACCGATGATGAGGCCCGTCACCCCCAGCCCCCGCCTCACGGCTTTTTCGGCGCTCTGCCGCGAGATCCAATCTTGCACTTCTCTGGGATCGCGAAGGACGTAGATAATCACGTCCGTGCCGTCGCCGCGGATCGCAAGTTCGGCCCCTTCATTGAGCACCACTCTTCCCGTCAGGCCGATCGTCAGACTGTGACCGGCACCGGTCAGATTCACCGCGGGTACCGCGTTGGCACCAGCGCCGACACCGCCGCGCACCAAGCCGTTGATGACGATCCGCGCCGGTCCCGGATCGTTGACTAGGATCGCCTTCCCGGACTGGCCGGCACGGATCTCGCCTGTTTCTCCGACGGTGAGGAAGCCGCCGCCCACCAGATGCACGGCCGCGTCAGTTCCGCCCCTCACCGTGCCATGCACCGTGACGTGCTGCTTGTGCAATCCGGCGTTGAGGCCGTCGTTCTCGTCGTAGCTGCCGGCGTTGGCGACCCAGATGCCCGCTTTGCCGCCGGTCACGCTCGCGCCAGCGGCGACGGTGATGGAGATGGCCCCGTTGTTCGGGTGGGGCGTCGCGTAGTAGGCGCGGATTCCGTCGCCCCGAGAGGAGATGTCGCCAGCGTTCACCGAGATGCGGATATTCCCGACATTGTACCGGCGCAGAAACGCCCGCACACCCTCTTTCCAAGCATCGCTGTACCAGGAGACACCTTGGAAGGTGGGCAGGAGGTCAAACAACGGGCCCAGGTTGCCTCCCGTCGTCAGCTCCTCGAGAATCTTTTTTTCGCCCTCGTCTACGTTCTCGTCTACGCCCTCGGAAAGTCCTTGCCGAAGGAGATCGCGCAAGAAAGTCCGGCGTTCGGGGCTGTTAAATCCCAACCAGTTCAGGATCTCTTCGTCCTCGTAAGTTCCGTCCTTCGGATTGTTGTCGATGTCGTCCCGGTCGGTAATCGATACGAAATCCTCAGCTTCGACCAGTTTCCGGAACTGCTTCACGATCGCTGCCTTGCGCGCCTCGGTTCCCGGACTGGCTGTCACGTCGCCCGGACTCATGCCGGTCAGAAGGGCGGTCTGGGCGTCCTGGCTCATTAGTTCCAACGGGTCGTCGCCATTCGCCACGAAGGTCGCCACATCGCCGATGCTCATGATCCGCGCCTCGATTCCCGCCGCCTGACCGTAGCGCGTAACCTTCTCGACCACGGCTCCTCGATGGACGTCGACGGCCGCCCGGTCAAGGGCGGTCGCAGCGAAACGACCAGTGTCGTCGGAAGCGGTCGCGGCGGTCTTCCCGGACGCGCCCGTCCAGGCGATGTCGATCAGCGGTTGGTCCGTCGCCGCCCGCTGCGCGACCGTCGCGGCGGTGGTGCTGTGCGCCACTTGGGCGTAAACGCCCGTGCGGCCCCGAATCGCCCCGGCTTGGGTGATCTTCACCTGACCGTTGCCCGTGTCTTCGCTTAGAACATAGAGGCCTTCCGCAGCCGCCGACTCGATCTCGCCGCCGCTGCTCGTGACCGTCACGGCACCGTCGCCCTCGTTCCACACGTGGATCCCGCGACCCCCCTCCCCCGACGCCGAAAGATCCCCGCTGTTGGTCACGCTGACGGCCCCGTTTTGCGCATACGTATAGATGGCGCTGGCGGCCGTCGCCGTGACGTCGCCGCTGTTCTCGATGAATACGGCGCTGGCGCTGGCGCCGCTATTTTTCAGGTAGATGGCGCCGCTATCGTCGTCGTCCTCGGCGGCGTCGCCGGCCGCGTTGATGGTGGCGGCGTTCTTGATCCTTGCGGTGCCGGAACTCTGGCTGTACAGGAGCGCGATGCCCCTTCCGCCCGCCGCCGTCGCCGTGATGTCTCCGCCGACCCGGTTGTCCACCTCGGCGTCGCCGAAGGCGTCGTAGTTCATGCGGATGCCGTCATAGCCGCCCGAGACCGTAATGCCGCCCGAATTGGTGATCTTGGCGTCGCCGTCGCTGCTGCCGTCGTCGGGCGTCTCGACGCTGAGAACGATGCCGTGCGGCCGAAGGTTGCCCGTTTGGGTGCTGGCAGCGTTGCCGACGCCCGAGCTGATGGCGCCCGTGTTGACGATGGTCGTCGCCGCGCCGGTCTGGGCAGTGGACGACCTCCAGACGTAAAGCCCTTGGTGGGCGGCATGGATCGCGGCCCCGCTCGTCAGGCTCGCTGCGCCGCCGCCTCTGTTGGCGGCGTCCCTGTTCAGCTCGAGAGAGATGCCGCGATTCCTCAGCGGAGTGGTCGCGGTTCCGATCGTGACGCCGCTCCTGACGTCCGCCGTGGTCGCGCCGCCGCCTCGCTGAAGCATATGGATGCCGTGGCTCGCGAGGCTGTCCTCCACAACCGCGACCTCGCCCGCGCTGCCGACCGTGAGGGTCAGGTCGCCGACGGCGGAGGTCGAGGATCCAGTCCCCAGCCCGATGCCTGCGTTAGCGTTAGCTGCCGTGACCGTGGTCGCTGCGCCGCCTCCGACGGTGAGCGAGAGAGACGCGGCGGAGGAGCTGATAGCGTGCGCGATGCCGCTCGTCCACGCCTGGTCCGCGCAGGAGATCGCCCCTGCGTTGTTGGGCTGCCCCGAAGCCTGGCATTCGTAAGCCGCCTGTGCCCGCGCCTCGTCCGGCGCGGGAAGGAAGAGCGGAAACGCCGCGCAGACAACCGCGGCGCGCAAATGTTTCAAAGCCATCGCCATGCCCCCCTTTGCCCCCCTTCCCCTCGGCGAAGGAGAGGCCTTTTAGATAAGCGCGATGCAGTATAACGCATTTTCGGGGCATTTGCGCCGTACACCACGCGCCCGGCGCGGAACGTTCGGTGTTCTACGCCGAAGCGTCGGACGTGAAGTTCGGCGACGACGACCGCTGACGCGTGATTCGTCAGCTTTCCCCGCGGGGATGTACCCGACGGGCCGTTCGTGCGCGGCGACGATCGGGCGCATTCCCCGCACCCGCGGGGACGTAGCGTCGAAAGCCGCCGTCGCGCTGTCGGGATACCAGCGTTCCCCGCACCCGCGGGGATGTAGCTCCGAAATGATGCAACAGGGCGCGTTTCCGCGAGCGTTCCCCGCACCCGCGGGGATGTACCAGAGAAAGGGAGGAGACCGAGATGGAACGCTACAATGTTTTTCTGACGCACCGTACCCAAGATGGAGATGCGCCAATCCTTGTCTCGAAAATGAGAGATGAGGGTTTCAAGGTCTACAGCGCTATTTGGGATCCGAAGACAAACAAGATCGTCGGCTCCTCGGCGCAGGCATATCGAGAATGGATGAAATCGAAATACAGCCTGCCGTCTCAGCATATTATGACCGCAGAGCAGGACGAACGGACATTAGCGAAGTACATTGCCGATGTGATCTCTCGATGCGATGTGCAGGTCGTGAAGGGACACGCTGATCTCAATACAGCGTGGATAGGTTATGAGATCGGGCTTGTGAAAGCATCTGACAAATCCGGTTGTCTCTATCAGTATGAACCGGAACCTAGGTCCGTGTTTAACATGCTTGATAGAAGAGATACGTTTCCGGATTTGACGAAATGGATACATAGCAAATTGTCGCGACGCAGGGGAGACAGACGGTAAGTCGCTGGTCTCATAAGCCAGAAAATCGGGTCCAACTCCCGGCCCCGTAACCAACCAAGGAAGAAAGACGATGAGTAGAGTCGAGGACTGGCGCGTTAGCTTTAGGGTCCGGTGGATGTTCCGTCGCTTTCGCTTCGGGCCTCAGTCCGGCTCCCATGGCCACGTTTCCAGTCCCCGCTCGTCAAACCGGACGTGCGGATTTCCCGCGCTTCGGTCGAGATCATGCCTTCGCCCACGGAAAGCTCTTCGTTCGCGGTGTAAGGCGCGTAAGACCTATTTCGTATAGGTATTTGTCTGGAAAGCGCGCATACTTTCCTTTACGCACCTTGTGCTTGCGACAGAGCCATTGGCGCAGCCGACGGGTTGCGTGTCGATCGACGGCGGCATAGGCGGGGCTAACTTGTCCCAGTACGAAATAGTTTCCCCATCCAGTTATTACCCTGTTGAGGCGTTTTACTATCTCGTCCGGTTCGAGCTGTCCGTTCTTTCGTGCCGTCATTTCACTGATCCGTTGGCTTATGCTCTGGACGCTTGCCGGGTTTGGGCGCGTTCCAATATAGGATCGTCCCGTGTTCCGTCGGTAGTTGCGTCCAATTCGGTACCCAAGGTATTCCAGTGGTTTCTCGGGTACCTGTAAGCCTTCTCCGCGTTTATCGGCAGTTTCAACCTTTTCATGAGTGCTTCGACTGCCGCCAGCATCTTGCTGGCCGGCGCTTTGCCGAGCACTACGCTGTCCAGTTGACGATCTTCGCGCAGAAGTTTCGAGCGTAGCCCAATACCTTCCAGCCCAGAATGAAACGACGCATGTAGATGTTGCTGAGTAAAGGGGAGATCGGTGCTCCTTGCGGAGTGCCTTTCCTTTCCCTACGCGCCCGGTTCGTGCGGCGTTTGCCGCCTTTGCCGTCGTCCTCTTCCACCGCCATTTCCAGCCATGCCCAGCATTCGTCCATCGCTTACGCGACGGGCGACGGACTTCATCAGTTCCGCATGAGGGGCCGAAGTAGTCGGACAGGTCCGCGTCCACCACCTCGTGGTGGCCTTGTCTCAGCAACTGGTGCACCCGATTGACCGCGTCGAGTGCGCCTCTTTCCGGTCTGTAGGCATACTGCTCCGGTTGCAGGTCGGCTTCGAAGATCGGCGACGAGCATCGCCGCCGTTTGCGCCACCCTGTCCCGTATGCAGGGGATGCCCAGGGGCCGGAATTTTCCGCGCTGTTTCTTTGGGATCAGAACTTGCCGTACCGCGGTCGGTCGGTAGGTTCCTTCTTTCAAGTCCCGTGCCAGTTCCTCAAGCCATTGGTCCACTCCTTGCGCTTCGATATTCGCTATCGTCGTTCCGTCCGTCCCGGCGGTCCCTCTGTTTCGACGGACGTCCTGCCAGGCAGTGAACAGCACTTCGTAGCTCCATACCTTGTCGCATAGCGAGTAGAACCGAAGGCTCGGGGATTCCTTCGCTTGTAACGTTGTCTGGAGTCTCCGAACTTTCTCCGAGGCTGCTAGGCTTTTGCCAGGTCCTTTCTTCCTTCCAACGCTTCTCTCGACCCAAGGCCCCTTTCCTCCACCGGCATTACCCGGCTTCTCCGGTACTACGGGCCTCTCCGCCACCCTGCCGGCCCGGCCTGCCCCTCGCGGGGTTCCGGTTGACTCATGCGCGTCACCGACAGGGCTTCCCGTGTTGCTGCTTCCTTCATCTTTCATGCGTGCCGACATCATTACCCCGGCGGAAACGGTCGGTGCTCTTGTCGTTCTCTTCCCGACCGTCGGCGGCTTTCCCCTAGTTTCCGGAGGGTCAGCTTCCGCATTACATGTTTCGAGGCCTGGTTCACTCGCGTTTCGGCCCGCATGTTCGCTGAGCGGCCTTCGCCGCCCATTTCCAGAGTGCTTCAGCCTACATCGTTACCTCCGTAAACCGCCCTGGCTGCTACCAACCGGAACGACAGTTGTTGGGTGGGATTCGCACCCACCAGAAGAAAGCGCCTTTCCACGGCGCACAGAAACTGAAGATTTTGCTGGCCGTTGGCGTCCTGTTGACGACATCGACGAAGGCGGATGAGTGGGACATTGATCGTTACCGACACCGGATGACCGACAAAGAGACGGTGTTGGTCATGTCGCCAGAGACGACCAGCAAGTCCATCTCGTCGCGCCTGGTGCTTAAGTGCGGATAGATGAGTCCTCTCTTCTATTTCGACTATCTGAATGTCGGCAATGCTTGCTTCGATCTCTACGGCCGTAAAGAATCCATGTAGCAGCTGAGAATCGACCGAGAACAGGCGATCAAGGCGATGTTCTTCTGGGTCCCGGCCTGCAGATGCTGACGATGTTTACTTTCGACGATCCAGTTTACCGCCAGATCGTTAGCGGAGACCATGATCGGCTATTTCTTGCCGTGTACTACTTCCGGAAAGGCTATGTGTACTTCGACTACGACCTGAGAGGAACGAAAGCCGCTTACGACAAAGGATGCAAGGGAGAATGACGATGATGATGGAAGACGGGACGATGATTACGGACATCCTCGTCCGTATCCGCGAGGACACCGAGGGCGATTACGTTCACTACGACGTGTACAAAGGCGAGTCCATGCAAGGTGCCTGCGTTCTGAAAAGAGAGGGTCATACGCCGACGGCCGGCTACCTGTTCATAGGCACCAGATTCCTCGGGCCGAAAAAACTCCGGGAACTCACCATTTTTTGGCCGGTCGCCCAGCCGACGCCCCGCGGCTCGCCCCGGCTGCCAGCAGACGGATCCACGAAGCGCGCATGCTTCCCCAGGGCCCGCACCGCGATGCAGGCGTCGAGGCGCGAAGACAGGGCCGGACGGCCCTCGGCCGCTGGCTCCTGAACGTCTGGAGAGGCCTCGCCGCAAAAAATTCCTCGCGTGTCGGACCGCCGTTTGCGGCCGGTTGGTCGGGAGAGCGACGCCGCGTGGGACAGGCCTGCCGCGATTTCGCGCCAACGCGCTGTCGCGCCGGAATCCGTTGGAATCAAGACGGGAACGGCCTTCGGAGAGCCTGGATCCCCGGCGGATGGCTGCGAAACCGCGAGGCGGCCACCCACCATGGCGGATGATCGGCTTTCAGGGCGCGCGCCGCCTCGGTCGCCGCCGTCAGGTCGGGAAACAGCGCGAAACAGGCGCCGCCGCTCCCGGACATGCGCGCAAGCAGGCACGATGGAGCTCGCTCGAGCGAATCCAGTACGTCGGCGATTGCCGGCGCTATCGATACCGCCGCGTCGAAGAGGTCGTTTTCCGAGATCGCGAGCCGGGCGACGAGCTCGTCGAGGTCGCGAGGCGGACGCCAGGCCGTCGGCTCCGAGAATTCGCCTCTCCTCGCCGCGAAGACCGCGGCGGTCGATACCGGCGCGCCGGCGTTCGCCAAGACCACGCCGCAATCCGGCAGCGGAGCCACGGGTTCGACGATCTCGCCGATTCCCGATACCAGGGACGTTCGCGCGGCCAGGCAGGCCGGCACGTCGGCGCCCAGTTCCAGCCCGAGCGCGGGCAGATCCGGGGAATGGATTTCCCAGAGCCGCGAGAGCAGGCGCAACGCGGCGGCGGCGTCGGACGAACCGCCGCCGAGTCCGGAGGCGACGGGCAGGTTTTTGGTGAGCCGCAGGCGCGCGCCGGCGGCGGGCCGCAGCGCCCTTGCGGCGCGAAGGACGATGTTGTCGTTCGCGTCCAGATCCGCCGCGAACGGTCCGTCGATGGAAAGCCTCAACTCCGCGTCGCGCCGGACGGCCAGTCCGTCGCCTGTGTCCGCGAAGGCGACGAGGCTCTGCAACAGATGGAATCCGTCCTCTCGACGGCCGGTCACGTTCAGAAAGAGATTGATCTTGGCCGGCGCCGCGACCCGCATCCCCTCGCCGGAGGAGCCCAAAATCAGCCGTCCTGTTCGTTCTTCGGGGGATCGTCCTCGAGGCCGTTGCGGACCTTGTCCTCTATCGCGGAGACCATCTCGGGTTCCGGATCCAGCGTCAGCGCGCGTTTCCACTGGAAACGCGCTTCGCGGCGCCGGTCGGCCCGCCAGTACGCGTCTCCCAGATGGTCGTTTATCGTCGGGTCCCGAGGCCGCAGCTCGACGGCGCGCTCAAGATGAACCACCGCCTCCTTGAAGTTCTCCAGGCGGTAAAGGGCCCATCCCAGACTGTCGACGATGTAGCCGTCGTCGGGACGCTGCTCGACCGCGCGCTCGATCATCTTGCGGGCGCGCTGGAGATTGACGCCCTGATCCACCCACGAATAGGCGAGGTAATTGAGGACGTAAGGCTGGTCCGGGTTGAGCCTGAGCGCGCGCTCGAAGTCCTTTTCGGCGCGGTCCCATTCCTTCGCTCGCTCCAGCGCGATTCCCCGCGAATACAGCAGCGTCCAGTGACCTTTGCCGATCGCGCCCGCCGCGTCGACCGCGCTGTCGTAGGCTTCGATGGCCTTCTCGTACTGTTCGTTGGCGCGATACAGATCGCCGAGACCGACGAAGGCGGCGTAACGTGCGGGACCTTCGCGGGAAAGCTCGACGAGCAGCGCGACGGCGTCGGCGTCGCGCTCCAGTTGCTCCAGGTTGCGCGCGACGCTCAGCCGCGCGGACCATGCCATAGGAGAATCCTCGACGATTTGCCGGAAGGCGGCGATCGCTTCCTCGTACCGGTCCATGGATTCGAGAATTCCCGCCACCAGCAGGCGCGCCGAATCGAAGCCGGGGCGCAGCCGGAGGGACAGGCGTCCGCACGCGAGGGCGAACTGCGCCTGCCGCGCCATCCTGCCGGCGAGGTCGAACAACGCTTCGGATACGCCGGCCGACGCATCCGCGATCAGCGGTTCCGGTCGTTCGCCGCTTTCGAGCCGCTGCAGCTCGGACCGCACGATATCCGCGTCCGGTTCTTCCTCCAGGTAGTCCTCGTAGAGCGTTCTCGCGTCGTCGGTGCGCCCGGTTCGCTCGTAATGGCGTCCCAGGTTCCGGGCCAGCCGCAGCGGCAAGGCTTCGAAGTTCTCTCTCGCTTTCTCGTAGCGCTCCGACGCCGCCTCCGCTTTGCCCGTCACTTCCAATATGCGCGCCGCATGGAGGTCGAACAACGCGAGTCCCCGCACTTCCTTGATCGGCTCCAGGGCCTCCAGCGCTTCGTCGGGGGAGGTTTCCGCCTTGACCCATGCGAGAAGAAGCGGCTTGACGACTGCGCCGGCGCCGCGCTCGGGCAGTTCGACCAGTATTTTTTCCGCTTGGGGAAAATCCTTCTTTCTCACCGCCTCGACGGCCAGGGCGAGCCTGGCCAGCATTGTCCGGCCGGCCGCCGGCGCCAGTTCGACGGCTTCGTCGACGCGGCCCGCAGCGAGCGCGGCAAGGAACGCCCGACGCCTCAGGCGCCGGTTTTCCGGGTCGGCCGCCAGCGCGCGCGCCAGAAAGTCGGCTTCCGAAGAAAAGTCGTTCAGTTTCCGGGCGTGGTTGCCGGCCAGAAAGCTTCCGGCCTTCGAAGACCCGACCTGTCCCGTCGACTGAACCCTCGAACCGCCGGAAGCGTCCGCCACCCGCGAAGCCACCGTTTGCCGGTCGGGCGCGCAGCCGAAGGCGGCGATGATCGCAACCGGTATCGCGACGCGCATTCCGCGCATGTTTCGTCATCCTTTCGGCACGTTCCTCCGACCGTCGACGCGAGCCGGAGGAAGGCTATCGCATCCTAACCCGGATATCTCACCACAACTGGTTGCATGGGGTCTTCGATTCGCAGTACATATAGAAGAATCAAGCCACTACACGACCTGCGAAGGAAAACCCCATGCCAACAGACTGTAAACCGTTGCAGCTTGAGTTTCAAGGCCTCGGAAGCCGCAAGGTGGTCGGCGATTTCGAAGGCGGCCGGCTCAGCACCGACGGCGGCGCGACGCTGTTGCGCCAGGCCGACACGCTGCTCGACCTGACGCCGCGAATGGCGGCTTGCTTCGAGGATCACCGATGTCAGGAACGCCTCGAGCACCCGGTGCGGCGGTTGGTTTCACAGCGGCTGTTCGGCCTTTTGCTGGGTTACGAGGACGTGAACGATCACGACCAGATTCGGGCCGACAGCGTGCTGGCGCTGGCTGTCGGGTGCACCGACCTGACCGGGGAGGAGCGGGTTCGGGAGCGCGACCGCGGCATTCCACTGGCCGGTTCGAGCACCGTGAACCGGTTCGAGCTGGGCGTTCCCGGCGAGGCCGAGACGCACCGGTACAAGAAGATCACGGCCATTCCGGGAGCGCTGGACGATCTCAAGATCGACTTGTCCCTCGACGCCTGTCCGTCGCCGCCGAAAGAGATCTGGCTGGACGTCGACTCCACCGACGACCTGGTGCACGGCAACCAGGAGGGGCGTCACTTCCACGGCTACTACGACTCATACTGCTACCTTCCGCTCTACATCGTGTGGGACGATCTGATTTTGTGTTCGCGGTTGCGGCCTGCGAACGTCGACCCGGCGGCGGGCACGGCGGAGGAGTTGGCACGGATTGTGGAGCGCATTCGCAAGCGCTGGCCGGAGACCGGGATCGTCGTTCGCGGCGACGGCGGCTTTTGCCGCGACGAACTCATGACGTGGTGCGAAGACAACGGGGTCGACTACCTGTTCGGCCTGTCCCGCAACCCCCGCCTGGCGGGGCGCATCGCCAGGCAGTTGCGCAAGTCGCGCCGCCGCTGCCTCTCGACCGGCAAGGCGTCGCGGCGGTTCTGCGACTTCCGGTACCGAACCCGGAGGTCGTGGAGCCGGACGCGGCGGGTGGTCGCGAAGGCGGAGTGGCTGCCGGGTCCTCGCGGCCTCAACGCCCGCTTCGTCGTGACTTCGCTGGGCTGCAAGCGGGCGGGAGCGCAGGCTCTCTACGAGGATCTGTACTGCGCGCGCGGCGAAATGGAGAACCGCATCAAGGAACAGCAGCTCGACCTGTTCGCCGACCGGACCTCGACCGCGACCATGCGGGCGAACCAGTTGCGCCTCGACTTTGCGACGTTCGCCAGCCACCTGGTGGCGGCGATTCGGAGGGTCGGCCTGGCCGGCACCGGGGAGGACAGGGCGCAGGCCGGAACGATTCGGACGAAGCTCCTCAAGGTCGCCGTCTGCATCCGCATCTCCGTTCGGAGGGTTCTGCTCTCGTTTTCGTCGGTCTGGCCGTGGAAGGATCTGTTCGCCCGGGTCCTGGCGAACTTGCAGGCGGCTGCGCCGCCGGCCCCGACCTGACGCCGCTCGCGGCCCCGACAACCCTTTTTCGAAAGCCGGAACGCCGGCCACGGGACGGGTATGTTCGGGCATTGGATTCCATGGCGTCGGAGTCGCCCGCAGCCGCGCAAGTTCGTGTTTCGTTCGTGAGAAAGCCCTGCTTGCTGACTGCGCCCTGTTTCCCCGGCTCGCCGGTCGTCCCGAAAACCGCGCCCGCAACCCGAATCCAGCCCCCTGATTCGCTCTGGTGAGATATGCGGGCTAATATATGCCTTGCGCCGCGTCGGTGGAACCGTCGCCGGAAGGTTTTTGGCGCGAGTCCGGCCGCAGCGCGCCGAGGCGTCGCCGAGCCGGGGCTTCGCGCCTTGCGTCCGCGGCTGGACGCGCAGGGCGCGGCCATTCCTGCCGAAGCGAAAGGCGGCGTTCGGACCGACACGGGCGAAGCGGCCCGTCGGACCGCAGGAACGGCCCCGCCGCCGCAGGCCTTTCGATTCGCCGGGCGACGACGCGGCGCGGTCAAAGAACTGCGACTGTGCTATCGTTCGTCCATGAACGAGGAGTTTTCAGGCGCCGAGGCGGCGCTGCTGGAATTGTACGTCGCGGCCGGCGCGGACGAGGCCATCGGCGACGCGCCCGTCGACAGGTTCGCGCTGCGTCCCGCGCCCCGGAAACCTCCGGCTTCCACGTCCCGCGCGCCGCGGCAGCCGGCCCCTTCGCCGCGACAGCCCCCGGCGGCGGCGCCGCAGCCGCCCTCCCCGGCGCCCGCGCTCCGCTCGCGGGAGGCGAACGTGCAAACCGCGAGGGAGACCGCGGCCGCCGCCGCCACGCTGGCGGAACTGCGCGCCGCCTTCGAAGCCTTCGACGAATGTCCGCTGAAGGCGACCGCCACGAATTTCGTCTTCGCCGACGGCAGGCCCGGGGCGCCGCTGATGCTGGTCGGAGAGGCGCCGGGAGCGGACGAGGACCGCCAGGGCCTGCCGTTCGTCGGCCCTGCCGGCCGTCTGCTCGACAGGATGCTCGAGGCGATCGGAATCGCGCGCGAGGAGGCCTACATTTCCAACATCGTTCCATGGAGGCCGCCGGGGAATCGAAACCCCACCGATTCCGAAATCGCGGCCTGCCTGCCCTTCGTCGAACGGCACATCGAATTGGCCGCTCCGCAAATCCTCGTCCTGGTCGGAGGCGTCTCGGCGAAATCGTTGCTGCGCTCCAAAGAAGGGATCCTGCGCCTCCGCGGGCGATGGCTCAAATACCGCCCTCCCGAGGGAGAGCCGATGACCGCGCGGGCGCTTCTGCATCCCGCCTACCTCCTCCGTCAACCGGCGCAGAAGCGGTTGACGTGGAGCGACCTGCTCGAAATCAGGGACCGGCTGGACGCGAACTGAACGCCGGACGGTTCTTGCGGGGCTTCCCGGATTTGTTTAATTCCGTCCGAGCGACGGGAGGTGTGGATTGCGGACTCTTGCGGCTGCGGCGCTGGCGGCGTTTCTCGTTATGCCGGCCGGCGCTTCGACTTTGCCCGACGTTCTCTCGTCGGCGGACGAGCGGCGTTACGCGGAAATCTTCGCGCTTCAGGACGAAGCCGACTGGCGCGCCGCCGATCGGCTCATCGGCGCGCTCGAAGACGAGATCCTGCTGGGACACGTCCTCGCCCAGCGCTATCTGTATCCGGATTCGTCCGAATACCGGTCGAAGTTCGAGGAACTCGCCCGCTGGATGGAGGCCTATGCCGATCTCCCGGACGCCAGGCGAATATACCGTCTGGCGAAAAGACGGCAGCCCAAGGGCGCGAAGGCCCCGCGGAAGCCGGCGGCGCGCCTTCACCACTCCGCGGCGCCGGCCGAGACCATCGACCGCGCCGGGCATCGGCCGGCGGGCGGGGCGGCGAATCGGATACTCAGGGAGGTGCGCAGTCTGGTGCGCCTCGACCGGCTGACGCTCGCGACGCGCTACGTCGCGAGGAACGGGAAAACCCTCGGCGCGCTCGGATACGATCGCGCCCGCACCCGCATCGCCGCAGGCTGGTTCTTCTACGGCGACGCCGGGAAGGCGTTCGACATGGCGCGAGCGGCTGCGAAAAGGTCCGGCGCAAAGCTGCCCTACGCGCACTGGATCGCCGGCCTTTCCGCGTTTCGTCTCGAACGTTACGACGCCGCGTCGCGCCATTTCGCGGCGGTCGCGGATTCGGCGGAAGTCGGCGGCGAGGATCGCGCGGCCGGAGCTTTCTGGGCGGCGCGCGCCGGCCTTCTGGGCGGCAAGCCCGAGAGCGTCTCTTCCCTTCTCGAAAGCGCCGCCCGGGAGCCGCGAACGTTCTACGGCGCCCTCGCGCGCCGCTGGCTCGGCGGGGACACGCCGTTCGACTGGAGGGACGAGGCGTTGCGCCGGGAAGAGCTGGAGCTCGTGACCGGACGGAAGGGCGGCCTGCGCGCCCTCGCGCTGCTTCAGGTCGGACGGTTCGCGAGGGCGGATCGCGAGCTCCGCTTCATGATCGACGGAAACGATTCCGAAATCACCGAAGCGGTCGCGTCGGTCGCGGAAATCGCGCGGCTTCCGATGGCGTCTCTCAGGGCCGCCATGGCGTTGCTCCCGGACCGGATGCGCGCCCGCGCTCTCTATCCGGTGCCGTCCTGGCGTCCGCGGGACGGCTTCAGCGTGGACCGCGCCCTCATCTACGCCCTTATGCGCCAGGAATCGGCCTTCCACGCGCGGGCGCGCAGCAGGGCCGGAGCCCGCGGGCTGATGCAGTTGATGCCGGGCACCGCCAGCTACGTCGAAAAGCGGCGCTTCCGCGGACCGGCGCAAGATCTGCTGTACGATCCCGTGCTCAATCTTTCCGTGGGGCAGAAATACGTCAGATACCTCCTGGAAGACGAGCACATCGGCGGCGATCTGCTGCTGATGGCCGCCGCCTACAACGGCGGCCCGGGAAATCTCAGAAAGTGGAAGAAAAAGGCGCGGTACGAGGATCCGCTCATGTTCATCGAAAGCATGCCGGCGCGCGAGACGCGCATCTTCGTCGAGCGCGTTCTGTCCAATCTGTGGATGTATCGCGAGCGTTTCGGCGAGCCCGCGCCGTCTCTGGACGCGCTCGCCGCGAACCTGCATCCCCTGTATCGCGCCGTCGAGGGCGCCGCCGCAAATGTCCGGCATTGACGAGCGCATCCCCTTCGCCCCGATCAACGTCGCGGTGCTGACGGTGTCCGATACCCGGACCGTCCAAGACGACCGGTCCGGCGATACGCTTGCCGAACGGATAAGGGCCGCGGGGCATTCGGTCGCGGACCGCGCCATCGTCAAGGACGACCGGCGGGACATCGCCGACCGGTTGCGGCAATGGATCGCGCGCCCCGATATCGATGCGGTGATCTCCACCGGAGGCACGGGCGTCACGGGGCGCGACGTCACGCCCGAAGCGTTTCGCGACGTCTGGGAGAAGGAGATCCCGGGTTTCGGAGAGCTGTTTCGCATGCTGTCCTACGAAACGATCGGATCGTCGACGATTCAGTCGCGGGCGACCGCGGGCGTGGCGGACGGCACTTACCTGTTCGCGTTGCCCGGTTCCACCGGGGCGTGCCGGGACGCCTGGGACGGCATTCTGGTCCATCAACTGGACATTCGCCACAAGCCTTGCAATTTCGTCGAACTGATGCCGCGCCTGCGGGAGGGCGACGGTTCGTGAACGGAGCCGCTCGTTGCGCGTCGACCGCCGGACGACGGTGGGCCGTTCGCACGGAGATTTTCGGGAGAGGGGTGAGCCGGGCCGCACGGACGCGCGGTCGCGGAGCGGCTTGGGGTGGAATCTGCGAAAACGGCGTTCCGAGCGCGGAAAATCCACGGTTTTCCGTGCCCGAATCGGGGCATGGAAAAAATCCTCGCCCCTGAAATATTCACGTATTTTCAAGCCGTCACGAGCAACGCAAGAGTCTCCGGGAGGGGTAAGCGTTCGGCCGCGAGGTGACTTGCCTGTTTCGCCTCCGCAGGCCCCCGCTGACTTTGCGTTGCATTTCCGGGTTTCCTGTTTCCTCAGGCTGTCCGCGAGCCTCCCAAGCCGCGGTTTCGAGCGAACCCTGGAGGTTCGGCGGCGGCGCATTCCGTCGGCGTTCGCTTCCGCCCGCGGCCTCCAGGCCGTGCGTCGAACGCGCTCGCCTCCGCGCTTTTCCCGCCGGCCGCCCGTGCCGCCGCGGAAACTGCCGGCTGCTCGCCGCGCAACGCAGACAGGCCTGCAGCCGCCGACTTCTTGACGGCTCCGGCGCGGCGGCCTACCCTCTTCGAATGGCGAAACGCATGCTTCCGATCGGCTTGACCTCCCTCCGGAAAATCCGGGGAGAGTTGGGCTGCTACTACGTCGACAAGACGGACCATGTGCGCCGCCTCGTCGAGGGTGGTCAATATTATTTTCTGTCGCGTCCGCGCCGGTTCGGCAAGACCCTGCTGGTGGACACGCTGCAGGAGTTGTTCGAGGGAAGCGAGGAGCTGTTCCGGGGCCTCGCCGTGCACGGCAAGTGGGACTGGTCGATACGTCATCCTGTCGTGCGGCTGGATTTCGGCGGGGGCGATTTCGGCGACCCGGACGGAGTTCGGGAAGAAACGGAATCGCAACTGAAGGCGGCGGAGAGGCTGGCCGGCATCGAACCGGGCAGCGCCAGAGTTTCGGTCCGCTTCCGGGAACTGATCGCTGCCCTGCACGAACGCACCGGGCAGCGGGCGGTGGTTCTGGTGGACGAATACGACAAGCCGATCCTGGACGCGCTCGGCGACCGGGAGCTGGCGCTGGCCAACCGCGACTTCCTGCGCAGCCTGTACGGGGCGCTCAAGAAGTGCGACAGGCATCTCCGTTTCGTTTTCCTGACGGGGGTGAGCAAGTTCTCGAAGGCGGGCCTGTTCTCGGGCCTGAACAACCTGATCGACGTCACGCTGGAACCGGAGTTCTCGGACATCTGCGGCTGCACGGACGCGGAGCTGGACGCGGTCTTCGCCCCGGAACTCGAGGGCCTGGACCGGGACGAGGTCCGCCGCTGGTACAACGGCTACAACTGGCGCGGGCCGGAGAGGGTCTACAATCCGTTCGGCCTCCTGCTGCTGTTTCGACGGCGCGAGTTCCGCCCGTATTGGTTCGAGAGCGGCACGCCGACCTTCTTGGTCGAGACGCTGGCGCGCCGCGACCTGCCCACTCCCCGCCTGGACGGCATGATCGGCAGCGAGAGCCTGCTCTCGGCCTTCGACGTGGACAGGATCTCGGTCGAGGCGCTTCTGTTCCAGACCGGCTACCTCACCATCGCCGGCGAGGAGGACGGGCGCTACCGGCTGGACTACCCGAACCTCGAGGTGCGCCAGAGCCTGGGCGAGGCCCTGCTGGAAGAACTGCTCCCGGCCGAGGCCCGCGAGGAGACGGAGAACCTGCGGCTGGGCGAATTGCTGGCGGCGAACGACTTCAAGCGTCTCGAAACCCTGTTCCGCGGCATTTTCGCCGCCATCCCGCACCAGTGGTACATGAACAGCCCGGTCGCGAAGTACGAGGCCCACTACGCGAGCGTCATCCACAGCTGCTTCTTGATGGAGGGCCTCGAGCCGGTGGCCGAGGACAGCGGCAGCCGGGGGCGCGCCGACATGGCGATACGCGCCGACGGGCGCGTCTACCTGTTCGAGTTCAAGGTGGTGGAGCGCGGGCGGGAGGGGACCGCGCTCGCGCAGTTGCGGGAGAAGGGCTACGCGGACAAGTACCGCCGTCTCGGACGTTCGGTCCACCTGATCGGGGTGGAGTTCAGCCGCGAGGAGCGCAACGTCGTCGGGTTCGATTGCGAGGCCGCCTGAACGGCTTCCTGACACGGCCGCCGCCGCGAAAGAACGCCGCCCGCGGTTCGGCCTGCGGCGGCAGCCGGTTCCGCCGGTTCGTCGCGCGGCTTGACGGGCCCGCCGCCGCCGACTTCTTGACGGCTCCGGCGCGGCGGCCTACCCTCTTCGAATGGCGAAACGCATGCTTCCGATCGGCTTGACCTCCCTCCGGAAAATCCGGGGAGAGATGGACTGCTACTACGTCGACAAGACGGACCATGTCCGCCGCCTTGTCGAGGGTGGTCAATATTATTTTCTGTCGCGTCCGCGCCGGTTCGGCAAGACCCTGCTGGTGGACACGCTGCAGGAGCTGTTCGAAGGAAGCGAGGAGTTGTTCCGGGGCCTCGCCGTGCACGGCAGGTGGGACTGGTCGGCGCGCCACCCGGTCGTGCGGCTGGATTTCAGCGGCGTGGGCCGCTTCGACGGTCCGGACGGGGTTCGGGAAACCGTGGAAGCGCAGCTGGAAGAGACGGAGATGCAGGCCGGTCTCGAACCGGGTCCCGCCGGGGCGGCGGTCCGTTTCCGGCGCCTGATAAGGACGCTGCACGAGCGCACCGGGCAGCGGACGGTCGTTCTGGTGGACGAGTACGACAAGCCGATCCTGGACGCGCTCGGCGACCGGGAGCTGGCGCTGGCCAACCGCAACTTTCTGCGCAGCCTGTACGGGGCGATCAAGGAGCGCGACAGGCATCTCCGTTTCGTTTTCCTGACGGGGGTGAGCAAGTTATCGGGCCTGTTCTCGGGCCTGAACAACCTGCGTCACGCTGGAGCCGGAGTTCTCGGACATCTGCGGCTGCACGGACGCGGAGCTGGACGCGGTCTTCGCCCCGGAACTGGAGGGCCTGGACCGGGACGAGATCCGGCGCTGGTACAACGGCTACAACTGGCGCGGGCCGGAGAAACTCTACAATCCGTTCGGCCTCCTGCTGCTGTTTCGGCGGCGCGAGTTCCGCCCGTACTGGTTCGAGAGCGGCACGCCGACCTTCCTGGTCGAGACGCTGGCGCGCCGCAACCTGCCCACTCCCCGCCTGGACGGCATGATCGGCAGCGAGAGCCTGCTCTCGACCTTCGACGTGGACAGGGTCTCGGTCGAGGCGCTTCTGTTCCAGACCGGCTACCTCACCATCGCCGGCGAGGAGGAGGGGCGCTACAGGCTGGACTACCCGAACCTCGAGGTGCGCCAAAGCCTGGGCGAGGCCCTGCTGGAAGAACTGCTCCCGCGAGGCCCGCGAGGAGACGGAGAACCTGCGGCTGGGCGAGCTGCTGGCGGCGAACGACTTCAAGCGTCTCGAAACCCTGTTCCGCGGCATTTTCGCTGCCATCCCGCACCAGTGGTACATGAACAGCCCGGTGTACGAGGCCCGCTACGCGAGCGTCATCCACAACTGCTTCCTGATGGAGGGGGTCGAGCCGGTCGCGGAGGACAGCGGCAGCCGGGGGCGCGCCGACATGGCGGTCCGCGCCGACGGGCGCGTCTACCTGTTCGAGTTCAAGGTGGTGGAGCGCGGACGGGAGGGGACCGCGCTCGCGCAGTTGCGGGAGAAGGGCTATGCGGACAAGTACCGCCGTCTCGGACGTTCGGTCCACCTGATCGGGGTGGAGTTCAGCCGCGAGGAGCGCAACGTCGTCGGGTTCGATTGCGAGACCGCCTGAACGGCTTCCCGTCCGGACGTTTCGACGGCCGCCTCCGCGAAAGAACGCGACGCGGGTTCGGCCTGCCGCTCCTGCGGGAGGGCGATGGCTCGTGAACGGAGCCGCTCGTTCCTCGCGCGTCGACTGCCGGATGACGGGGGGCCGTTCGCGCGGAGATTTTCGGGAGAGGGGCGAGGCGTCGCGCCGGCGCGGGGCTGATTGCCGAGCTACGACGGCGACGCTCCGGGCAGCGGGCGTGCAAGAAATGCGAGGTGACGCCCGCGCCGTCCGCGTTCGGCTGGCGTCGTGCGGCAATCTCGGGCTGCGCACGGACGCGCGGTCGCGGAGCGGCTTGGGGCGGAATCTGCGAAAACGGCGTTCCGAGTGTGGAAAATCCGCAGTTTTCCGTGCTCGAATCGGGGCAAAGAAAAATCCTCTCCCCAGAAATATCCATGTATTTCAAGGCGTTATGAGCAACGCAAGAGTCTCCGGGAGGGCCGTCTTCTTCGGCGTGCGCCCGAGCGAGCGCCGCCGAAAAATTTATGGAGATTGCTCTTGCGCGGAAGCTATCAAATTGATATGTTGTCGAGCATGAACAACTCCAATGTCAGCGTTTTGCACTCGGCCGCATGGTTCGAGCCAACGGTCCACGGGCGGGCCGTGGATACCGAGAACGTGATTTTCACGGACCACGCTCGCGAAAGGCTGAACCAACGCTCAATCACGCTGGATGAGGCGATCCGAGTGCTGCGTCATGGACGATGCGCGGACGAACCCGACCGCGGTCACGACCCGGGCGAATGGCGAGGGAATATCTCGTCGACGCTCGGAGGACGCGGACTCTGCGTTGCGGTTGCCGCGCCCGCGGAAAAAAAGCTTGTAGTCATCACTGCGTGGGAACTGAAAGGAGAAAAATGAATTCGTTCGAACGACCTCTAGGAGGATACGGCAGAGAGCCTCGCAAGTTCCTCGTGCGACCTGAAACATCGCAGGTTCTCGAAGTATTCCACCCCCTCCAGAGGCGATCCCCAGGGAGACACGCAATGAACGAATGGATCGTACAGCCGTTGACCAACCCCGAAGAGGCAGAGCGCAAGAATTGGCACCACTATACCGAATCCGGCCTCGACAACGTGTGGCTCGAAAACGGCGTGGAACATCATGAAACGTCTTATGGTCCCGGAATCTCGATCAGAGACTTGGATGGGCTCGACGCCGCGATCGCGAACTGGATCGTTGCCCGGAAAAGCTATTGGAGCGGGCCCGAGATAAGGTTCTTGCGAAAACGCATGGAACTGTCCCAGAAAGGCCTTGCGGATCTGCTCGGTTATTCGGATCAGCAGGTTCGCCGCTGGGAAGCCGAAAAGGCGGAGATCCCCGCTCCGGCGTCCCGGCTTCTTCGCCTGCTTGTCCGGGAGTGGGAAGGAAAGGCGGACACGAGCGCGCCGGAGTTCGTGCGGGATCTGCTCGAGCACGCCGTCGAGAGCGAAGGGATCAGGGCTGCGGCCTGACCTGCGGCGGAAGCGGAGAGAGCGGCAGCGACGCGACCGGCCTGTCGGACCGGCCGCAAGCTTCCCGTCCGCTCCCCTCGACGCGCGAACGTTCCGCTCCGCCGCGACGGCGGCAGCGGGCGTTCGCTCAAGATTGTCGGCGGATGTCGCGCGTTATTCCGCCGCCGCGACGACGTTTCCTTCGGCGTCGAGACCGAGACCGGTTTCCTTGGCCCTCTTCAATACGGACTCGGCCCAGTCGACCCGGCCCGCGTCGGTTCCGCCGAGAATGGCCATCAGATAGGCGTGCCCGTCGCCGACGTTGCGGAAACCGCGCATGATTCCCACGGGCACGGAAATGCAGTCGAACGCGTCGAGCTCGACCTCGTTTTCCCCTTCGTCGCCCCAGAAGACGGCCCACCTGCCGCTCATCGGGATGAACACCTCCACGGTGGGATGCGCGTGCAGCGCAGCGCCCTTGCCGGGTTCGGCCCCCACGTAGGTGACGTTGAATCCCTCCGCCGCGGCGATGGCGGGCCGGAGTTCCGGATCTTCCGTCACCCCCCGGCCGATCACGTTGTAGATGTCGCGCGCATGCTCCGGGATGCGGGTGTCGACGAACGCCTGCTTCGAAGGCCGCAGCTCCTCGAACCGCGCGACTCGCTCGTTCATTTCGCCTGTCATCGCTTCACTCCTGTCCGGCCGCTTCAAGTCCGGTATTGCGGCCGCCGTAACGGCGCAGCCGCAGATCGGCCTGTTCCTTGTGGCCCCAGAACTTCTCGATCGCGCACAACCGCGAGCAGTAGTCGCCGATCACGACGCTCGCCTCCTCGGTGCACTCCTGCCAGGTGCACGTCTTGAGGAACTTGCCCACCCAGAGACCGCCCGTGTAACGGGCCGCGCCCTTCGTGGGCAGCGTGTGGTTGGTGCCGATCACCTTGTCGCCGTAGGAAACGTTGGTTTCGGGACCCAGGAAAAGAGAGCCGTAATTCGTCATGCTTTCGAGAAAACGGCGCGGTTCGGCGGTAAGCACCTCCACGTGCTCGGCGGCGATGCGATCGGCTTCGGCGACGGCCTCGTCGAAGTCGGCGACGAGGATGATCTCGCCGAAATCCCGCCATGCCGCGCCGGCGACATCGGCGGTCGGCAGGCGCGCGAGCTGGCGCTCGATCTCGGCCGTCAGTTCGCCGGCCAGCCGCGGCGACGTCGTGACGAGGGTCGCGGGCGAGGTCGGACCGTGCTCGGCCTGCCCGAGGAGGTCGGTCGCGACCATTTCCGCGTCCGCCGTCTCGTCGGCGACGACGAGAATTTCCGTAGGCCCCGCGAACAGGTCGATGCCCACGCGGCCGTAAAGCTGGCGCTTGGCCTCGGCGACGTAGGCGTTGCCCGGCCCCACCAGCATGTCGACGGCGTCGATGGATCCCGCGCCCAGCGCCATCGCGCCGATCGCCTGGACGCCGCCAAGAAGATGGATTTCGTCGGCGCCGCCGAGATGCATGGCGGCGATGGTCTCCGGATGCGGCTTGCCCTGGGTCGGCGGCGTGCAGGCGACGATGCGCTTCACGCCCGCGACCTTCGCGGTCACCACGCTCATGTGCGCGGACGCCACCATCGGATAGCGTCCGCCCGGCACGTAGCAGCCGACGGAGTTGACCGGAATGTTGCGATGGCCGAGCCGGACGCCGGGCAAGGTCTCGACCTCGACGTCCCTGATCGCCTCGCGCTGGATCCGCGCGAAATTGCGCACCTGCGCCTGGGCGAATTCGATGTCGGCGATCGTTTCCGCGGGAACGGACGCCACGAGGCCGGCGATCTCCTCCTCGTCGAGGCGGAAGCTCTCGGGCGACCAGTCGTCGAACTTGCGGGACAGATCGCGGATCGCGGCGTCGCCGCGGCTCTCGATGTCGGCGAGGATTTCCTCGACCGTGCGCCGCACTCGCGCATCGGCCTCCTTCGTCTCGGCCTCCCCGACCCGCTTCTTCAGATATTCGGCCACGACGCCTCCAGAAATTCCGCCGGCTTCTACTTGATCGCGATGGGATTGATGGGCGATCCCACGCCGCCGGTGATCGGCAGCGGCGGCGCGCAGAAGAAGAAATCCCAGACCCCGTCGCCGACGCAGTCTTCGGCCAGTTCTCCCATGACGAAGATTTCGCCCATCGTGATGCCGATCATCGGAATGACCACCCAATGCCAAGGCTGCTGCGCCTCGGTCGTTTCGTTGGGCCGCACCTCGCATCCCCAGGTGTCGCAGCAGATGGCGGCGACCTCCTTCTCGTGCAGCCACTCGGCGGTGTCGAAGGACAGCCCCGGCGCGTCGCCGCCGGCGTAGCCTCCCCATCCGTCGCGCAGCCGCTCCTCCATCATGCCGGTGCGGACCAGCAGGAAATCGCCCCTGCGGACCTCGACGCCCTGCGCGGCGGCGCAGGCGTCGAGATCGGTCCTCGATACGGCGTCGCCCTCCTGCAGCGCCTCGACGCCGAGATGGCGGGCCATGTCGAGCAGCACTCCGCGGCCGACCATGCGGTCCTTCACCTTCTCGATGCCGTTCCTCTTGGCGCCGTCCGAATCGACCAGGGCGGCGTCGTAACCGTTCCACATCTTGTCGTCGTAGAAGATGTGGCCGAGCGCGTCCCACTGGGTGCCGCATTGCAGCGGCAACGAAACCATGTCGTCGGCGTAGCGGATTCCGCCCTCGTCCTGATTGCCGGCGACCGCGTCGGTGCCGGTCGCGAGCATCGTGTGAATCGGGTTGAACCGGCTGCCCCACAGGCCGACCTGCGGGCCGTTTCTGTCGAAGTTGAGGCCGAGCGAGAAAACCTTGCCCTTCCTGATCAGCCCGGCGGCGGCGATCACGTCTTCCGGACGGACGTAGTTGAGCGTGCCCGCTTCGTCGTCGGGTCCCCATTTGCCCCAGTTCTTGCATCGCTCCGCCGTTTCGCGAAGGATGTTCATGTCTAGCTTGCCGTCCGAATGCTTATGGACCATCGCGGCGCATCCTGCTTGTTTGTCGTCCCGTACGACGGACATTAGGTTGGACGAGCGTCGCGATGTCAAGCGGGAGGACGGAATGCAGGAAGCCTTGCGCACGCCGGAAATGAGGGTGGACGGAAAGACGGCCGTCGTGACGGGCGCCGGGCGCGGCCTCGGGCGCGCCGCCTCGCGGGCGCTCGCGCAGGCTGGCGCGGAGGTGGTGCTCGTAAGCCGCACCGAAAGCGATTTGCAGGAACTGGCCGGCGAGATCGCGGCGGAAGGCGGCGCCGCGCGCCCGCTCGTCTGCGACGTTACCGACCGCGCGCAGATCGAGGAACGGATCGGCGGCCTCGACAGGATCGACATTCTCGTCAACAACGCCGGCACCAACGTTCCGCAGCCGCTGGTCGACGTGTCGGAGAACAATTACGACCGCATTATGGATCTCAACGTCAAGGCGTTGTTCTTCGTTTCCCAGACCGCGGCGCGCAGGATGATCGCGGTGGGCGAGGGCGGCTCGATCATCCACATGTCGTCCCAGATGGGGCATGTAGGCGGTCCGACGCGCACCGTTTACTGCGCCTCGAAGCATGCCGTGGAGGGGCTGACCAAGGCGATGGGGGTCGAACTCGCGCCCTCCGGCGTCCGCGTCAACTCCATCGGTCCGACTTTCATTCTGACGCCGATGACCCGCCCCTTTTTCGAGAACGAAGCCTTCAAGGCCGACACGCTCGCGCGCATACCGATGGGACGGCTCGGCGAGCTCGCCGACATCATGGGAGCCGTGGTCTTCCTCGCGTCCCCCGCCTCGGCGCTGATAACCGGCGCTTCGATCGTGATCGACGGCGGCTGGACGGCCTGGTAGCGCGGCGCAGGCCGCTCGTCGCCGGCCGCCGGGACGGCAGGGCGTTCCGTCCTTTTGCCGCTTCTCCGGCGAGGTCTTCACAGGTCGAGCGGGGCTGGTCTCCGCTCCCGTTCGAAAGCCTTCCTGCGTTCGCCGAGGACGCAGCGCGCGCCCGGGATCGCAGAGCGCCGAATCCCGGAAGCGTCGAGCGCGCGGCCGGCGATCGCAAGGGCCGTGCGGGTGATTTTCGCGGCGCGCGTCGTTCCCCTCGTGCTCATCGACAATGGGCTCGGAGAGCACGACGTCGCGGACGACCTTGGCGCAGGTTCCTCTCGCCGCCGAAACGGGAACGTTGCAGTCAATCCTCACGTTTCGCGGGCGCGGCGCTCGCTGCGAGCTCGGGCGATGTCGGCGATGACGTCTTCCATGATTTCGTCCTCGGAACGGTCGGCATCTTCGAGCAAGGGATCGACCCGCGCGAGAATGGACGCAATTCGGTCGGCGGCCGCGTTTCGGTCCACCGCCTCCCTGGGACGCAGGAGGATGCCGTCTCCGACAACGGTGGCCTCCAGGAGATCGCCCTCGCGCAGCCCTCTATGCAGCCTGGCCGGGATGGTGACCTGGAACTTCGGTTTCACGGTGACCAAGGGCATGGCGAACCTCGCGCAACGAAAAAAGTTGCCTTTTCCTACCAAGGCGCAGGCGAAGATGCGATATCGGGTCCTGCGGCCAAGCAAGTCGTTCCCGCCTTGACCGAAAATCGCTCCGGCGACGGAGCCGCGTAACCTCGCCGGTCCGCTCGCCCTTCGGCGTGCGGAGAATTCGCTTCCGACGTTCGGAGCTTGCGAAGTAGGCCGTGGCCGGTCGAACCGGACCGGCCTCGCCGTTCCGGTGCCTTACGGCGCTCCTTTTCGCCGGGGACGCAACACATGCGCGTGCCCGGGATCGTAGAGCGCCGAATCCCGGAAGCCGGGAGCGTCGAGCGCGCGGCCGACGATCACAAGGGCCGTGCGGGTGATTTTCGCGGCGCGCACCTTGCCGCGAATGTCGGCGAGCGTGCCGCGGACCACGCGCTCGTCGGGCCAGCTCGCGCGATGCACGACCGCGACCGGACAGTCCGGCCCGTAGCGCGGGGTCAGATCCTCGCAGATCCGCTTCAGATTGCGGACCGACAGATGGATCGCAAGGGTTCCGCCCGACATGCCGAGCGTCTCGAGATCCTCGTCGTTCGGCATCGGCGAAGACTTCATCGCGGTCCGCGTCAGGATCACCGTCTGCGCGACGCCCGGCAGCGTCAGCTCCCGCTTCAGAACGGCCGCCGCCGCCGCGTAGGCGGGAACGCCGGGAACGATCTCGTATCCGATGCCCAGGGCGTCGAGGCGGCGCATCTGTTCGCCGATCGCGCCGTAGAGCGACGGGTCGCCCGAATGCACGCGCGCGACGTCCCGGCCTTCGGCGTGGGCCGCCTCGATCTCCGCGACGATCTCGTCGAGCGTCATCGGCGCGGTGTCCACGACCCTCGCACCCGCCGGCGCGTGCGCGATCACCGCCGGTGGCACCAGCGATCCGGCGTAGAGGCAAACCGGACATCGCGCGATGACCTCGCGTCCGCGAATGGTCAGCAAGTCGGGAGCGCCCGGCCCGGCGCCGACGAACCAGACCGTCATCCGCCGGCCGCGGCGTAGCCGCGCGGCGTGTAGACCCAGCGGTCCCCCGCCGCCCGGGTTTCCGAGGAGCCGACGATGATCACCGTCAGCATGTCGACTTCCGACGCCCGGAGTTCGCCCAGAGTGGAGATCCGCACGGTTTCTTCCGGGCGGCCGAGATTGCGGGCGACCACGGCCGGCGTCGCGGGCGGGCGAACTTCGAGCAGGATTCTGCAGGCCTCCGCAAGTTGCCAGTCCCGGCGCCGGGAAACGGGATTGTAGAAGGCGACCACGAAGTCTCCCGCGGCGGCGGCGCGCACGCGGCGCTCGATCGCCGCCCACGGCGTCAGGAGGTCGGATAGCGACACGGCGCAGAAATCGTTTCCGAGCGGCGCTCCGGCGCGGGCGGCCGCGGCCTGGAGCGCGGACACGCCCGGACAGACCGCGATTTCCGGCTGCCGCCATTCGGCGCGTTCCTCCGTATCGATCAGTTCGAAGACGAGCGACGCCATGGCGTAGATCCCGGGATCGCCGGACGAAACCAGCGCGACGGTCCTGCCGCGCGCCGCGAGGTCGAGGGCCAGCCGCGCGCGCGCCGCCTCCTCGCCCAGCCGGAATTCGTGCAGCGCCTTCCCCCGCGTCCGGTCGCCGAGCAGATCGAGATAGCGGCCGTATCCCACGAGATCGGTCGCGGCCGCCACCGCCTCCCGGCATTCCGCGGTCATCCAGCCGTCGCCTCCCGGACCGATGCCGGCGATCAGCAGCCGGCCGCGCGGCCGACCGGCGCGGAACGGATCGATCGGCTCCGGCGACATCGCGACGGCGCACGTCGTCCGGCCGGACTTGCGCTTGGGAACGATCAACTCGCCGGAGGCGCCGGAGGCGGCCAGAGCGGCGCCCTCCGCGACGCCGTGGCAACCGACCGCCCGGAACACCGCTTCGGACGGGGACGCGAGGCGCGGCGCCTCGGCTTCCAGTGCCGCGGCGTCGAAGAACCGGGCCTCCACGCCCAGCGCCGCCGCCGACGCGTGCACCGCGGGCTCGTCGGATTTCAGATCCAGGGAAAACACGCCGGCGACCGCGGCTTCCGCGAGGCCAGCTTCCGCGAGCGCACGTCCGACGAGCGCCGTCAGTTCGCCGGGCGCCGCGCCCCTTTCGCAGCCGACGCCGACGGCGAGGCAGGCGGGATGGTAGACCAGATGGCGGGGGCCGCCGGAAACCGCGCGTTCCGTGGCCGTGATCCGCAGCGATCCGCGGTCGTCCCGCGGAACGGCCGCGCATTCGAGAAAGGACGGCGCGCCGGCGGGAAACCGCACCGCCGCTCCGTTCAGCAGCGCCGCCGCGAACTCCTTCGCGTCGCCGCGATTGGCCAGGGTCCATCCGGGAGGCGGATCGTCGAACGCCGCCCCGAAACGCGCGTCGCCGGCGGTCGTGACCGCGGGCGCGACTCCGAACAGTCCGGCGATGCGCCGCGCGAGGTCGTTCGCGCCGCGATGGCCGCCGAGCAACGGCGCGACGGCGGACCCGTCGCCGGCCACCGCGACGACGGGAGGTTCGCCGCGCTTGTCCGAAAGCGCAGGCGCGATCGCCCGGATCAGGATGCCCGCGGCGCAAACGCCGACGACCGGCCGGCCCGCCGCGAAGAGCGCGCGCAGGTGGGCGCCGGCGTCCTCGAACGCGACGTCCGCGTCGGGAATCCGCCGCGCCAGCCCGTGGACCTCGGCTCCCGGCAGAAGCCGGGCGATCCTGCGGGCGGTCCGCGCGCCTTCCCGTCCGAGCGCGACGACGGCCGGCCGGCCGGCCGTTCCCTCGTTCACAGCCATGCCGAGCCGCGGCGGTGCACCAGGATCATCGAAAAATAGGGCGCGCCTTTCGCGCTCGCTTCGGAAAGAGGAAGAATTCGCTGGTCGGGCATCGTCGCATGTTCGACGTAGCGCGCCGAGCCGGCAAGCCCCGACTTCTCCAGCAAGGCGCGGATCTTCCCGGCGTGCCGTCCCACCTTCACGAACGCAGCCGCGTCCGCCGCGGCGAGCCGCTCCGCCATCGCCGTTTCCGGCAACGGTCCGGGGATCACCGCCAACGAGTCGTTGCGCGCCGCCAGCGGCGCCCCCAACGCCGCCGCGCACGCCGTCAGCGACGAAACCCCGGGGACGATCTCGGTTCGGTAGGTTTCCGACAGGCGACCGAACAGATAAATGAAGGAGCCGTAGAGAAACGGGTCGCCTTCGCAGATCGCGGCGACGTCCTCTCCGGCGTCGAGCGCCGCCGCGATTTCGCCGGCCGCCCTGTCGTAGACGCCCCCGGACGGAAAGCGTTCCGGCGTCAGCGGCATGCGGATCGGAATTTCGCGCTGCGCGCCGGGGAGATGCGGCGCGGCGATCCGGCGCGCCAGGCTCGGGCCGCTTTCGGGCGCCGGCCATGCGACGACGGGAACGGCGCGAAGGATGCGGAGCGCCTTCAAGGTCACCAGTTCAGGGTCTCCGGGTCCGACCCCGACGCCGAACAACGTGCCGGGGGCGCGGGCCATCAGGTCTTGACCGCGGCGTATTGCGTGACGGTCATGGCCGGCCGCCAGCCGGTGAAGGACCCGACCGGCTCGGCGCGGGACACGGAGATCCTGCACAACGCGCCGCCGCGCTCCGCGCGAAACCGCGCGAGCGCCGTCTCGCCTTCCAGCGTCACCGCATTGGCGACCAGGCGGCCGTCGATCGGCAGCGCGGCCCAGCATCGATCGAGCAGGCCGGGAACGGCGGCGCCTCCGCCGACGAACACCGCGTCGGGCGGATCCAGCGCCGCCAGCGCCGCCGGCGCCTCGCCCTGGACGATTTCGAGGCGGGGCGCGCCGAGCGCGGTCGCGTTGCGCCCGATCAGCGCGGCGCGGGCCGGTTTCCTTTCGACGGCGATCGCCCGGTTGCCGGCATGCGCGCGCATCCACTCGACGGCGACCGAACCGCAACCCGCGCCGACGTCCCAAAGGCGCTGGCCCGGCAACGGCGCCAGCGCGGCCAGGGTCGCCGCGCGCACCTCCCGCCTCGTGACGTTGCCGTCGCTGGCGAACGTCTCGTCGGGCAGCCCGGCCATGCGCGGCAGGACGACGGCGCCGGGGCCGGCGACGCATTCGACCGCGAGCGTGTGGAAAGGCGCCACGTCGTCGCGGCTCCAGGAGTCCGCCCGGCCGGTCAACCCGCGCTCCCGATCGCCGCCCATGTGCTCAAGAACGATCAGCGCGCTGCCGCCGTATCCCCGTTCGACCAGCAGCCGCGCGACTTCGGCCGGAGTGCCGGAGCCGTCGGCCAGCACCAGCAGCCGGGCGCCCGGAAAAATAAAGGGCACGATCAGGGCCGAAGGCCTCCCGTGCAGCGTCAACGTCTCGACCTCTGCGAGCGGCCAGCCCATGCGGGCCGCCGCCAGGGAGAACGCCGACGGCGACGGGACGATTTCCATTTCTTCGATCGGAAAATGCCGCGCGAGCGTCACGCCGACGCCGAAGAACATCGGATCTCCGGTCGCAAGGACGCAGACCGGCCGGCCGCGGCGTTCGGCGATGCGCGGGACGAGGCCGGAGAGCGGGCGCGGCCATGTCAGGCGCGGTCGCCCGTCGTCCGGGATCATGTCCAGATGCCGCTCGCCGCCCACCAACGCCTCCGCTCCGTCGATCAGCGCGCGGGCGCGGGCCGTCAGCTCTCCGTCTTCGCCGATTCCGACTACGGCGAGCCAGCGGGCTTTCATCCGGCCAGCGCATTGACGGCGGCGGCGGCCATCGCGCTGCCGCCGCGCCTGCCGAGAACCGTGACGCAGGAAACGCCTCGCTCCACCAGCGCCTGCTTGGATTCCGCAGCCCCGACGAAGCCGACAGGGAACGCCAGGACCGCCGCCGGCTCGCGGCCCGGATCCTCGTCGATCACCTCGAGCAGCCTGAACAGCGCGGTCGGCGCATTGCCAATGGCGACGACGCTGCCGGGCAGGAAAGGCTTCCATAGTTCGACCTGGGCGGCCGATCGGGTCGTGCCCATGTCGGCAGCCATCGCGCCGACGTTCGGCAGCCCCAGCATGCAGAGAACGTCGCCGCGCGCCCGGGCGATTCCCGCCGCGACCATCCGGGAGTCGCAGATGACGGACACGCCGGCCGCCAGCGCCGACCGCGCCTTGGCCGCGGCCCCGTCCGACCAGCGCAAATCGGCGACGATGTCCGGCATGCCGCAGGCGTGGACCAACCGCACCGCCACTTCGGCCATGTCGGGCGGCAGGGACGAAAGGTCGGTTTCCGCGCGCGCGATCCGGAACGAACGCTCCATGATTTCCGCCGGGTCGCGGAGATAGTCCATGTTCAGTCGCCGGCGAGCGTCGCCGGTCCCAGCGGGTGGTCCGCGTGGGGATAGGGCGGGCGGTCGCCGTGATCATGCGCGTGGCGGTGCGCGTGGCCGCCGCCTTCCACGTGGTGGTGGTGGCCGCGCTGGGGAAGTCCGACCTCCTCCTCGAAGCCCGGCACCCGTTCCCGGTACTTGCAGAGCTGGCAGTTCATGTTGTTCTCGCCCCGCCCGATCTCCGCGATCCGTTCGAGAAAGGTCTCGACGACCTGCGGATGGTCGCCCAGATAGGGCGCCTTGACGAATTCCGTCTCCGGACGGCGCGCGGCGACCCTGTCCGTATGGTCGTAGATGCGCCGCACCAGCACGCCGGTGAACAGGAAGTAGGGAAATACGACGATGCGCCGGAAGCCGAGCCGGGCCGCGCGCTCCAGCGCCGGCTCCACCAGCGGAAACGTCACGCCGGAATAGGCCGTCTCGCCCCAGCCGAATCCCGATCCCTCCCAAAGCATGCGCATGACCTTGGCGACGTTCGCGTTCGCGTCGGGGTCCGAGGCGCCGCGCCCGACCACGACGAGCATGGTTTCGGCGAGCGGCACGTCCCGGCCGGCGGCGTCGAGCGCCTCGCCGATGCGTTCGGAAGCCGCGTGCAGCATCCGGGCGTCTACGGCGAGGTCGCGCCCGTAGCGGACTTCGATCCCGTTCGCTCCCGCGGCCCAGGCGTTCAGCACGGACGGAATGTCGTTCTTCGCGTGCCCGGCGGCGAACAGCATTCCGGGAACCGCAAGGATTTCGGAAACGCCCCGGCGGGCCAGCGCGTTCAGCCCGTCCGCAATCACCGGCGTCGCGAACTCGAGAAACCCGTGTTCGACCGGCGCGCCTTCCAACCGCGCGCGAAGCAGCGCCGCAAGACGTTCGAACTCGGCAACGGCGGCTCCGTCGCGGCTGCCGTGGCCGCAGATCATGATGCCCTTGGTCAGCGCCTTTCTCCTCCGTTCGGCGGCGACCGATTGATTTGCCGCCGCGGCGGCGCGATTGTGGCCGCATGCTTTTCCATTGGTACTCCGGCGGCGATGCTTCCGTCCACCCGTTGCTTGTCGCGATGCTGGCGCTCGCCGTCGACGCGGCGGTCGGCGATCCGCCGAAATTCTACCAACGCGTGCCGCATCCGGTCGTTCTGTTCGGCCGTCTGGCCGGATTCTGCGAGGCCCGGTTCAATCGCGGCCGGGCGCGCCTGCTTCGCGGCGCGGCGACGAGCCTGTCGTTGACCGCTCTCGCGGCCGCGTTCGGATACGCCCTCCAGGCGGCGCTTGCGGAGCACCGCCTCGGCTGGGTGGTCGGCGCGGTTCTGGCCAGCACGCTGATCTCCTACCGCGGCCTGTTCGATCACGTGCGCGAGGTCGCCGAAGGTCTCGACCGGTCGCTCGGAGCCGGGCGGTCGGCGATCGCCCACATCGTCGGGCGCGATCCCGAATCGCTCGACGAGAACGGAGTCGCGCGCGCCGCGATCGAGTCCACGGCGGAGAACTTTTCCGACGGCGTGGTCGCGCCGGTCCTGTGGTTCGCGGTCTTCGGCCTGCCGGGCCTCTGCGCCTGCAAGGCGATCAACACCCTGGACAGCATGATCGGTCACCGCGACGCCCGGCACGAGCGATTCGGCAAGTTCGCCGCCCGGCTGGACGACGCCGTCAACGCGATCCCTGCGCGGTTCGCCGCCCTCCTGATCGCGGCGGTCGCAGGAAAGGGAACGCGCGGCGCGTGGATCGCGACGACGCGCGACGCGCGACGGCACAGGTCGGCGAACGCGGGCTGGCCCGAAGCGGCGATGGCCGGAGCGCTGGGCCTGGCGTTGGCCGGACCGCGCCGGTATCGCGGCGAAACGGTCGACGACGCATGGATGCACGGGGAGGGGCGCGCGGAAGCGGGATCGGAAGACATTCGCCGCGCCCTGCGTCTTTATCGGCGGGCCGCCGGGGCGCTTGCGGCGGCGTTGCTGGCGATCATGGCGCTGGCCTGAAGCATCGCATCGAGGTCGAGATGGGCCTCGAGATGACGGGCCAGCGCGTCGAGAGCGTCCTCGACGCCCGCCTCGTAGTTCAGAAGCGAGCGAGCGCCCGGCCTCAACTCTTCGAGAAAGGCGGAGCGAAAGCCGTCGGACGCGAAGAGCCCGTGCACATGGCACCCCATCGTCCTGCGATCGACGGAAATCGCGCCGTCGGGACCGCTGGCGAGCGCAAGCATCGGCCGCGCGGCGTCCGGGCCGGCCGTCTCGCCGACATGCATCTCGTATCCCTTCACCGCCTGCCCGGTCGGCACGGCCGCGCCCGAGACCTGCCGAAGCGCCTTGTCGCGAGTCAGCACCGTCGTCACGTCCAGCAGTCCCAGCCCCGGCGCTTCCGCCGGTTCCCCCTCCACGCCATGGGGATCGGAAACGCGCCGCCCGAGCATCTGATAGCCGCCGCAGATCCCGAGCACGACGCCGCCTCGCCGTGCATGGGCGGCGATGTCGATGTCCCATCCCTGGCCGCGCAGAAACGCGAGATCGGCGAGGGTCGCCTTGGAGCCGGGCAGCAAAACGAGGTCGGCGTTTCCGGGAAGCGCCTGTCCCGCCGTCACCATGACGACCTCGACGCGCGGTTCCGCGCGCAAAGGGTCGAGATCGTCGAAATTGGAGATGCGCGGACAGACCGGCACGGCAATCCTGACGCCGCCGGTTTCGTCTTCGGGGACGGCGGCTAGCCCGAAAGCATCCTCCGCAGGCAGGGCCGCGGCGTCCGCGAACCAGGGCACGACTCCGAACGGGGCCATGCCCGTGCGTTCGCGGACGAGAGCGACCCCGTCGTCGAACAGCGAGAGGTCGCCCCGAAACTTGTTGACGACGAAGCCCCTGACCAAGGCGCGCTCGGCCTCGTCCAACAAGCTCCACGTGCCGACGAGCTGGGCGATGACGCCGCCCCGATCAATGTCGCCGATCAGCGCGACCGGAACGCCGGCGGCGCAGGCGAAACCCATGTTGGCGATGTCGGATCGCCGCAGATTCACTTCGGCCGCGCTCCCGGCGCCCTCGACCAGAACGAGGTCCGCCTGCCCGGAAAGCCTGACGAAGCTTCGCAATACCGTCGGCAGCAGATCGGGTTTCATCTTCTGGTAGGCCCGGGCGCCGGCGTTTCCCGCGATCCTGCCCTGCACCACGACCTGTGCGCCTGTTTCGGCCTGGGGCTTGAGAAGCACCGGATTCATGTCGGTATGCGCGGCCACGCCGCAGGCCCGCGCCTGCAGAGCCTGGGCGCGGCCGATCTCGCCGCCGTCGACCGTGACCGCGGCGTTGTTCGACATGTTCTGGGGCTTGAACGGGCGCACTGCGAGACCGCGTCGCGAATAGGCACGGCACAATCCCGCCGCTAGTACCGATTTACCAACGTCGGAACCGGTTCCCTGTAACATGAGCGCACGAGCAGCAGAGCGAATGGACATGGCGAAGGTCTGATGTCCCGTGGATGCGCGAAGTTCGTCCATTGAAACCGTCGGTCCTAGCGACTTCTGGACCTCTGTACTTTGATCATATTCGCGTCCTTGACGCGGGCGAGACGCTCGTGCTCCAGCCTTCATGGCTATCGGGCAACGTCACCGCGGTTTTCCTTCTGGAGTTCTTTCAGGATTTCTTGCCGAAGTTGCTCACGGCTCAACCGCATCCCGAACACAGCGCGCCGCGACTTTCGCAGGCTTTCCCGGCCGTTTTCCAACACCGGCCGCGAAGAAGAATAACCGATTGCAGCCAACTTTGCACGAGACCATTCCCCGGACAGCGTTCCTTCGACCAGCTTCAGGCAATGCACTAGAACCGCCTGTGCACGGCGTTGCGAGAGGTCGAGATTCAGAACCCAAGCGTCCCGTTTCGTCGGGGCGTTATTCCATTCCGAAGACGAATGTCCTTCTATCAGAATTTCCTCGATTTCCCGTCGATCCGTAAACTTCCTCAATTTTTTCAACCAGATCGGGCACATCTTGTCCAATATATCGGAAAAACGAGGCAGAATATCGTCTCGTCCCAATGAAAAAAGCGCGTTTTCCGGAAACGTGATCGTGCCGTCGAACTCGTCGATGCGCCCGCCGACAACCCGGATCTCGGTCCCAAGATCCCGCTTGAGCTCGTCGACCAAATCCTTGCGCGCCCGATCTTCTTCGTTAAGAAGCTCCGTAAGTCGGCTGTGCAAACGTTGCGCTAGTTCCTCGGCGTCCTCTAGCTCCTTAAGACGTTGCGGATTGACAAGCTTCGCCCCACGCCGTAACTCACGAAGGTCGGCCTCAGACAATCCCCTAGTAATTGCAAGTGCATCCTCAATTTCCCCGACGCTTCGTTGCCGCAGCGCATCCTTAAGACCCTCGATCTTTTCGATCATAAGGTTCGTCGCCTTGAAGCGTTTCGCCAGTTCCTCGGCGTCCTTGAGCTCCTTAAAACGTTGTGGATCGACAAGCTTTGCCCCGCGCCGCAACTCACGACGGTCAGCCTCAGACAATCCCTTCATAACTGCAAGTGCGTCCTCAATTTCCCCGACGCTTCGCTGCCGCAGTGCATCCTTAAGATCCTCGATCTTTTCGATCATGAGGCTCGTCGCCTTGAAGCGTTTCGCCAGTTCCTCGGCGTCCTTGAGCTCCTTAAAACGTTGCGGATCGACAAGCTTCGCCCCACGCCGCAACGCACCAAGGTCGGCTTCCGATAAACCTTGCGCAACCGCTACCGCCTCGTTCGCATATGGACGCCGAACAAGATCGCCGAGTTTGCGTCGAGTGTCCTCCCGCAAATGCTCGATGGCCGGAACAAGTTGTTCAATTTTTGGATTTTCGATCAGTATATTGATAGTCTCTAGAGAAATTTGTTTTGCTCGAACATGACCTTTGGTTTCTTCCTCGATCGCCAAGCGCCAGAAGAGAAGCGTCATCATCAATATAAAGGCTACGAGCATGAACGCTTCCGCGACAGTCAATCCCATGACCACACCGCGTCGATAATGGGTTTCCTTAGGAAAATCTGTACCAGAGGGCAGCGCCATTGCGTAACTCAGCCGTCAATTGCTGCGTCTTCGGCCAAATCGCCACCATCGCCGCCACCGACGACGAGGCTGAACTGTGCTCGCAACTCTTGTTTCAGCGTCACCCACTAACTGAGCGAGTCTTGTTGCTATCCCATCAAGCGCCTCGCCGGTCTTGGCGAGCGCCTCCGTCGCATCCACGATCCCTGATCGAAACGCGCTGGCGGCCGGATCGAGACGCTGGGACATATCCGCGCTGACAGCCTCGAAACGTTCGGCAAGTCGGGACACCGCGTGATCGATGTCGGCCAGTGCTTCAGCCGCCCGAGCGAGCTTCCCGTGGAACGTCTCTGCGGCGGGTTGAAGATTCTCGGGAATATCAGTACCCGCAGTATCAAGGTGATCGGCCAACTGCGAGAGCGCGGTGTTCGATTTTGCAAGTGTTTCCGTTATCGTTGAAACTCTGTCTTGAAGCGTTTCAACAGCTGGATCGAACTGGCCCGAAATATTTGCGCTGATAACTTTAAGTTTTCCTGCTAGTTCCAAAAGCGCCGAATCCGACACGGCCAACGCTTCCGTCGCTCCAGAAATTTTGTCGCGAAACGCGCCAATGGCCGGATCGATATGGCTGAAAACATCTGTAGCAGCAGAATCAAAATTCCGAGCGAGTAACGAAATGGTGGTTCCAAATTGGGAAAGCTCGTTCCTGGTACGTTCTGCATCCTTAATGAGAGCTTCGATAGCTTCGGTTTCCCGGCGTGCAAGATCAGAAACAGACGCACGCATCCCCGCAACGCGTGCGACGAGTTCCTCATGCCCTGCAGCCGCTGCTTCAGCTACGGAGTCCGTGAGAGTTGCAACTGCCTTTCTTGTCGCCGGACGGAGCGCGTCGCCCAGCGCAAGGACTTGAGTTTCAAAGCTTTTTGCTAACGCCTGACGCTGCGCCTTCGCATCCTCCGCGGCCTTCTCCCTCATGTCCTCGCGCTTTTCAGACAAAACCTGCTGTGTTTCGATAGCGAAGTCATTCAGGGCGAGAACGCTCGCGGATAGGTTTCGTCGGAAATCGTGGACTGCAACCTCTATCTCCCGGCGAGAATCCTCCGATAGGACATCAATATCGGGACGGACACGAATGTGCAGGACGCGTAGTACGATGCCGAAGATGGTTGAAACCAGCGCGATGCCGAAGCCAGAGATCACGTCTCCAAGCATGTCGCTTGTCACGGTTTCTGAACCGGATGGAAGCAGTCGGTAAAGTGTGATTGCGAGACTTACAAGCGTGAAGACGAAGCCGAGATAGTAACAATTATCTCCGACGATCTCCGGATCAGTGCTTATCTCGAATTTGTCGGAAAGATTTCTACTCAAAGAAGGGATCCATGCTACCAAACAATAGACAAGGATAACAGTAACCGAACAGATTGCACCGTACCATTGCAATTCGGTCCCTGATCCTCCACCCATCCTGAACACGCCGATCCCGGCGGTGCCGATGAAGAAGGACACGGCAAGAATCGATTTATGGAAGAAAGTGCTCACAGGTCGCCAAGCGGTCGAGTGGACAAGCTCTGTACATTCGCCCGATCAAAATAGTTAACCCAGAAGTCTTCTACATCAGCGATATCAATCTTCGTATTCGAACGCGGCATCCGATAAATCTCTACGTCAATTCCGGTCATGTTTCTTGCCTGTCTCCGGGATTCCGAGGACCGTATGAAGGTTCTCCAGCTTCCGCCACGATAGAAACTGAACGCGGCGCTGTGTTGCAGCAGATCCGAAACGATCAGGACGCGTCGAGGATATTCAGCATCGAGGAATCCGGGCGTGGACGCGAGTAAAGCCTGCAACGATTCCATGATCGGCGAGCGGTTCGCGGCCTCGGCGGCCAGCATTTCCTCAAGCACGGAGTCCAGCGGACGTTTGAATTCTTTCCGGTAACGATCTTGGACAAGACGCGAATTCTGGTAAAGTTCGTTCGCCTCTTTCCCTTCTAACGGCTTGCAGAGCTTGAATTCCGCGCCACGCCGTGTGGGATCGGTCCTGACCGCACCCACCGCGAAGAGCGTATTTGCCTCCGCCTCGGCAAGGGCCGCTTCGAGAATCCCGCGCAGTCGGGCATGCTGGGTCGGGCTGAGCGGGTCAGTGAGATCAAGCAGGATCACGACGCCCGCTACAGGTCCTGTTTCTTTCGGGCACAGGGTCGTCTTGTCAATAGAGGGAGGCTGGAACTCCCGAATGAGCACGACAACTATGGCAAGTCCGACGAGCGTGGCGACGATAAGCGCCCACCAACCGGCCTGCCGCTTTTCACGCCGCCTTCCAACCCGTCTCATGGCATCGGGTTGTCCCGTTTGTCAACTTTTTGAAAGGCATTGATGGCATCCTCACATGCTGAGTGGATTTTTTGGAGCGAATCGCCGACTACTGCCTCAAGCCCGGTACCCGGCAAATGCATTGCCGACGACAAGTCGTCCAGAGGCGGAATTTTCGGAAAGTAATACTCTTCTTTGAAATGTTCCGGTGGACGCTGGCTGCGCTGCGATTGGTTTGCGCTCCGATAACGGGTCAGCAATCCGTTCACTGCCTGATCGCACTGTTGTAGAAATGAACTTCGCTCCTTATGCAGCAACTTGTACTCGCTTCTTGCCCGCGCGGCAGAGTTAATTGTTGCGTTTGCGGCGGAGAGCTTGTTGTTGAATTCATCTCTCTTTTCTGTTACGATGGTGATCGCAGTCTCCCGCTTATCGTAGTAGGTTTCGTAGGCTTCCTTCCTCTTTCTGGATATCCGTCCATAACCCGGATAAGGATGGTCAGCACCATAGGTCTTCCAGCCGGCAAGAGCCGCCGCCAGCAAACCCAGTAACGCAAGAAGCCAAGCGTCAATACTTTCGGGAAAATGAACGGCGATTGCACGCTCCACCGCACGCCCTGCGGCTTGGTCCCAAGCCGCAGCCGTCATGGCGTCGCGGAAATGCGCAACGACGAAGTTGAACAGCAGCGCCAGACCCGCTGCCCCCAAAAACGAAAGCGTACCGATCACTTTCCGCCACGGTTCAACATGATTGAAGTTCCGGGTCACCAAGCCTGCAAGGCTTGCCAACCCGACGTTGACAACCGAGATCGCTAAAGCGTTTCCGATACCCCCAGCCAGACCCATCTCATGAGCTTTAGCGAAGAAAACGCCATTCAATACGGATTCTGCCGCTATGATAACGAGAGAGATAGCAAACCATTTAGGGAATCCATTTTCATCGTAAGGTGGATCATTTATCCGATTATAATCACGGAATTGTTGAAGCGCGACATCCGCTTGTCGCTCCGCTTCGTGCGCCTTATCGAGATCGTCTTGATGTTTTGCAACCACTGCTTGAAAATCAGTTAGCGTAGTGTCGCATACCTTTCGTATTTGTATTTCCATTCCCACGCCATCTGTGATACGTTTATCATACACTCGGGCATGGTCATCACAATTTTTAAGCCCCTGATCTCTGATGGATTTGACCTGATTGACTATCTCATGTTCGACCTTATCAAAGCTGGTATCTTGGGATGAGGGCTGGTTCTTCACGCCCCGCTGTGCTCCCCTCTGATCGACACGTAATTGGGTGGCGATACCGTTAACATTAATATTTGGGAAAACAGATGACCCGCTTGGTCCAAGATTTCTTCCGTTTCGCCCGGAGCCGAGTATGCTTTGTAGCATGGACATCCCGCTAACAGCCTTCTCAATGTGCGGTTTCACGATGGCTGATCGCCAGCACGCCGCTACGGTATCAGAATCCGTCTAGCCTGACAAACGTTCCCCTGATCGATTCCGATGGGATAAACGCTCCTCCCCGACGCATCGCGTTGTGCCGAAGCGCTGTCGAACCACAACATATGGAGAGAGGATATCCATGGAACAAGGGATGCCTTGGGCGATCCCGCACCGGGGTTGCAGTGCGATTCCATTTTTTTCATTGCGCTGCATTTTTTTCTGGCTTTCACGTGCTACGGGCGAGCAGGCGCCGATTAAACGTCCACGACACGTTTCGCGACCACCATATCGTACCCACGTTGCAAATTTACCCAGAAGTTGGCTCCGTTACCGAACAGCTTTCCGAAGCGAACCGCCATTTCCGCGGTGACTGGCTGTTTTTCGTTTAAGATGCCGTACAACGTCTGCCAAGATATTTGCAGAGCGGCGGCAATAGCCGTCTTGCTAACGGCGATGGCTGGCAGAATTTCCTCCCGGAGGATTTCCCCCGGATGCACAGGATCTATGGAGGGATGCCTGTCGATCATCAATGGTAGTCCTCTATGTCTACCTCGGCAGCGCTGTCCTCGTCCCATCCAAAGGTGACGCGGACGTTGGCTTTGAGGCGTACGGAATAGCGGCCTGTTCGATCACCCTCCAAGGGATGGAACCGGGGCAACTCATCCCTTCCGGTTCATCGGCAGCTTCGAGGGCGGCGAGGATGCGCCGCAGCTTCCATATCCATTTTGCATTTAGGTCCCTCGCTTGGCCTTCGGTCCAACAGTTCCAGAGCGCCTTGTACCGAATGCTCCCGATCACGCATGCAGGATTGCGGGGCACCGCAGATTTGTCAAGCCTTGTCTTACAGATGCCAATGACGAACGCGACTCAAACGCATTGTGCGGCGACCGCGTCGTCTTGCCCAAGATCGCGTTTGATTCGTTTTTGTCCGGGCATCGCCGATGGTTCCCGAACGCCGGTTTTCCGCGACGCATGCAACGGCGGACCAATTCCGCCTCGCGCTTGCGTCCGCAATCTTTACGCCCCATCGACCCCGCGGGGTAGCCGGCCGAGGCGAAACCGCGGTCTCCTCGCGGGTTGGCGCAAAATTCCGGGCACGGTGCCGACAAGGAGATGGTATCTTCATGGCGGTTGCCGTGCGGAACGGGACGCAGAAGATGTTGTCGACCCCGGTTTCAAGGGGCGTCATGCTTGGGTAGGCGCTCTGTTCTGTGGGCCGCGCAACGGAAGGCGGGAGCGGAATATGTCGAAGAAAGCCAGAACGCGTTCGCCGGACGATTCGGAACGCGCGCAAGAGCTTTTCCGATGAGGGCGCTCGTCCTTCACGACCGGGAAGCGGCCTTCTCTCTCGAAGAAGTTCCGGATCCGGTTCCCGGCCCCGGCGAGGCGGTTGCGAGAGTCCTCTCCTGCGGTGCCGGGCTCACGATCCAGCACGTCAAGGCGAGGCGCGCGCAGGTCGACTATCCGCGCATAATCGGTCACGAAATCACGGCGGTGATCGACGCCGTCGGGAGCAGCGTCGACGAGCTTGCCGTCGGCGATCCGGTCACCGCGTATTTCTACCTGACCTGCGGCCGCTGCAAATGGTGCTTCATCGGCCGGGAAACCCTTTGCTCCAATTTCGGCGGGTATGTCGGCCGGGCCTGCGACGGCGGATACGCGGAGTTGATTCGGTTGCCGGCCAGGAATTTCCTTCGGCTGCCGGAGGGCCTCGACTGGAAGGACCGTCCGGCGGAGGTCGGCGTAATCGCCGACGCCGTAGCGACGCCTGTCAAGGTGATCCGCCGCGCGAAGGTGGTGCCCGGCGAGAGAGTGGCGGTCTTTGGCGCCGGCGGCGGGCTCGGCGTTCACATGGTCATGGTCGCGCATTGGGCGCATGCCCGCGTCGTCGCCGTCGATGTCGCGGGCGAGAAGTTCGACGCATGCATGGCGGCGGGCGCCGAACGCTGCGTCAATCCCCGCAAGACCGGCGTTGTCGAGGCGTTGCTGGACACGGGCGGAGTCGACGTCGTGATCGATTTCGTCTCGTCGAGGGAAACGCTGGAGGCTGGCATGTCTGCGCTCGGACGCGGCGGGCGACTCGTGACGCTCGGCGGAGCAGGCCATGCGTTCGAAGCGAGCGCCGCCGCCATGCTTGAAAAGGAGCTCGTGCTGATGGGCAGTCGCTACGCGACGCGACAGGAAGTGATCGACTCGCTGGAACTATGCGCCCGCGGGGAGATTCGGCCGCTCGTCACCGAAGTCGTCGCCATGGAAGGCGCGGAAGCCCTGCACGCCCGCATCGAAAACGGGGCGGTAACCGGGCGCGCGGCGCTCGCCATTCAGGATTTTTGTTGAAGCCCGGAGAGGTGCGCCCGCCCGATCTCCTTGGAGCGGAGCCGCCCGGACTTCCGGCCATCGAGGCGACGGGGCCGGAGGAGCCGTGCGGCTCCGCCGCGACGAAACGCCGGAACGGGTCCCCCGTCGACTCCGTGGGCGAGCCGGCCTGCCGATCCTCTGGCTGCGGAACCGCCGCGAACGGCGGTTTGCGGTCGAATGCAAGATCCGGGAACGCCGAAAACATGGAGCGGATCGCGGCGGCCCGTTGCGCGGCGTGAACCCGTCGTCTCGCGATCTTCCGCCGCAACGAGAAGAAGGGCTGGCGCGAGAAGATCTTTCGCAGCCGCCTGTGCGGCGCCGAAACCTGGCGCGCGCGACGCACGGACTTCTCGGCTGCCGCTCGATCGACGAGACCATAGCAGCCCTTGCCTGAAACCCGCCGGTCGCAGGGCCGCGCCGCTCGAATATTCAGGCGCTTCTCAGCGCGGCGAGGAGGTTGTAGGCGACGTTCGAGCGGGGTTTCCACAGCCCGCGTTCGCAGGCTTCCAGCAGGCGTTCGGCCATTTCGCGCAATGCAGCGGGATTCGAGTCTTCGAGAAATCCCCGCACATTTTCGTCCCCGAGATAGGCGTCAAACACGAGATCGAAGTGGCGATCCCGCACGCAGCGCGCGGCGGCGGCGAAGGCGAACAGGTAATCGACCGTCGCCGCCATCTCGAACGCCCCCTTGTAGCCGTGGCGCATGACTCCCGCGATCCATTTGGGGTTGACGACGCGGGATCGGACAACACGGCCGATCTCGTCTTCCAGCGTCCGGATTCTCGGCGATTCGGGGCGCGAATGGTCGTTGTGCCACACCGCCGGCTGCCGTCCCGAAAGGTGCCGCACCGCCGCCGTCAGCCCGCCCTCGAATTGGTAGTAGTCGTCCGAATCGAGGAGGTCGTGCTCGCGGTTGTCCTGGTTGTGAACCACGGCCTGGACCTGTTGCAGCCGCCGCTCGAACAGCCGGTGCTCGGCGGCTCCCGCCGCGCCGCCGCCGTAGGCGTAGCCGCCCCAAGCGACGTAGGCGCGAGCGAGATCCGCTTCCGTTTCCCAACCGCGCTCGTCGATCAGCGCCTGCAGTCCGGCCCCGTAGGCGCCGGGCCGCGAGCCGAACGTCCGATGCCCGGCCCGGCGGCGCGCCGTCTCGGGATCGACGCCTTCGGCGATGAGCGCCGCGGCGTCCTCGGCGACGCGCGCCGCCAAAGGATTGCGCGAAGGCGGCTCGTCCAGAGCCGCTACGGCTCGTGCGGCGGAATCGAACAGCTCGATCTGATCGGGAAACGCGTCGCGAAAAAATCCCGACAACCGCAGCGTCACGTCCACGCGAGGCCTGTCCAACACGTCGAGCGGCATGATCTCGAAACCGGCGACGCGCCCTGACCCGCGGTCCCATCGCGGTCTCGCGCCCATCAGCGCGAGAGCCTGCGCGATGTCGTCGCCGCCGGTTCGCATGTTCGACGTGCCCCATGCCGAAAGCGCCATGCGAAGCGGCCATTCCCCATGTTCCTGCGCATGCCGCTCGATCAGCAGCGACGCCGACTTCCAGCCCAAAGTCCAGGCGGCGGGCGTCGGTACGCTTCGGGTGTCGACGGAGTAGAAGTTGCGTCCGGTCGGCAGGACTTCGGGCCTGCCGCGGGTCGGCGCGCCCGAGGGACCCGGGGCGACGAAGCCGCCATCGAGAGCCGCCAGCGCGCCGGCGATCTCCGCCGCGCCGCAGGCGTCGACCCGACGGGCGAGCTCGCCCGTAACCTCGTCGAGCACGGCGCGGGTCGCGGTCCAGCCCGGCGGCGCCTCCTTCCGGCCTGCGACGAGATCGAGAGCCAGCGCTTCCAGACGCTCCACGGTATCGCCGGCGGTGCGCCAGACGTCTTCGCCGGCGAGAGCTTCCGGTCTGGCTCCGGTCCAAGGGTCTCCCATCGCGCAGTCGAGGGGATCGAATTCGAGACCCAAATCCGCCGCCAACGCACGGATCAGCGACGCGTCCGCGCTCTCTCCTTCGCCGCGCGGCGATCGCGCCAGTGCCACTAGCAACGAATCCCGAAGCGGGCCGGAGGGGCTCGCGCCGAAGACGTGCAATCCGTCCCGGATCTGCATTTCCTTCAACTCGCAAAGGTAGTTGTCGATCCTTGCGAGCGCATCGTCGGGCGCGTCCTCGTCCCTGATTCCGCAATCGGCGTCCAGGCCGTTTTCCTGGGCAGCCATCAGGATCTCGTCGCGCAGCAACGCGAGGCGCCGCGGATCCACCCCCGAGGCCTCGTAGTATTCGTCCACGAGACGTTCCAGTTCGGCGAGCGGGCCATACGTCCCGGCGCGGGCGAGCGGCGGCGTCAGATGGTCGACGACGACGGCGGACGTCCGGCGCTTGGCCTGCGTTCCCTCGCCGGGGTCGTTGACGATGAACGGGTAGACGTGAGGCGTCGGACCCAATGCCGCCTCCGGCAAGCACTCCGCCGACAGCGCGAGCGACTTTCCCGGAAGCCATTCGACATTGCCGTGCTTTCCCATCTGGACGATGGCGTCGGCGCGGAACCCGAAACGCGCCCAGGCATGAAACGCAAGATAGCCGTGCGGCGGCGGCAGCGCCGGATCGTGATAACTCTTCTGCGGATCGATGTTGTAGCCTCGGGCCGGCTGCAGGGCGACAGCTACGTTGCCGCAGCGAAACGCCGGAATCGCGAAGGCGCCTTCGTCCGCCATAAAAAAGGGATCGTCCTCGGGAGCGCCCCAGCGCGCCGTCACCGCCGAACGGACGGCCTCCGGAAGCCTCACGAAAAACCGCTCGTAGTCCGCGACCGGCAATGTCTCTTCGACCGCCCGGCCTTCAACGCCCGCATTCGTCGGGCCGGCCAGAAGACGGTCGATGAGCGCGCGGCCGTCGACCGGAGGATTCCGGACGACATAGCCGGCCTTACTCAACGCTGCCAGAAACGCCGCCGTTCCCGCCGGAGTGTCGAGGCCGACGCCATTGCCGATTCGTCCGTCGCGGTTGGGATAGTTGGCGAGCACCACCGCGATGCGCCGGCTCGCCGGCGGGCAGCGCCGAAGGCGCGTCCAGGCGGCGGCAAGATCGGCGGCGAAGGCCATTCGGTCCGCCGCCGCCCGATGCTCGACCACGGGCGTCTGGGTGGCGTCGTCGAAGCGCGCCTCCGACTTGAAGGCGACGGCGCGAACGAGCACCCGCCCGTCGACCTCCGGCAACGCCACGTTCATGGCGATATCGCGGGCGATCAGGCCGTTGTCGCCGTCTCGCCAGGCCGCTTCGGTGGTCGCGGCGAATACGGTCTGAAGCACCGGGCAATCGGCCGCCGAGAACGGCGTTGCCGACTTGTCGCCGCCCGGAAGCGAGACGGCGAAGCCGGTCGCGTTCAGAATCACGTCGGGCGGCGCGGCGTCGAACGCTTCGGCGACGATGGCCGCGGAAACGGAATCCTTCAGACTCCTGACGTAGAGCGGCAGGGGATTGATCCGGCGTTGCCGCAAGGCCGAGACCATGGCGTCGACCGGCTCGAGATTGCCAGCCTGCAGCAACGCCCAGTAAAACACGAATGCGGCGACGGGCGCGCCCATGGTCCACGAAGCCTGAACGCCCGGCAGGTCCGAGGTTCCGACGCCCGGCCAGTAAAGCCCCGCCGTCAGAAGCGGCACCGGTTCGGCCCAGTCCGCCTCGCCGCCGAGCAAATAAGCCGCATAGGCGAGAAAATTGTCGGCGTTCGCCGGCCCCCCGTGAACGAGATATTGCCAGAGGCGGTGGGCGCGGTCGGCGCCGACGGTCGAATGACGGGCAAGTTCGGGATCCGGCTGATCGTCTCCGGGCAGCGCCGCGAAAGGTATGCCGCGGTCGCGGCACGCGGTTGCGACCCGTTCGATCCCGTAGGGCCAGTATGCGACGCCGCCCAGCAGGCGGACTGCCACCAGCCGCGCATGCTCCACGACCGCGTCGATGTAGAGGTCGACCGACATCGGGTGGCGGAGTTGCAGGAGGTTGGCCAAGCGCAGCGACGGAGCGCCGGCTCCCCGGCGCGCCTGCGCCGCCGCAAGCGCCGCGAGCTCCGTATCGGCGGCGGACAGCACCGCGATATCGCCCCGCGTCTGGCCGAGGTCGACGGGTTCGTCGGCGACGATGCCCGGCTTCGCCGCCAGAAGATGCATGTCAGCTCCCGAGCGTCGCGGCGATAGCGTTCCTGTCCAATTCCGCCATGCCGATTATCACGAGCCGCGTTTCGCGAGGCTCCCCGGCGTTCCATGGACGATCGTAGTAGTGCCGTACGCGGGCGCCGACGCCCTGAACGACCAGCCGCATTTCCTTGCCGACCACGCTGGCGAACCCCTTGACCCGAAGAACGTCATGCTCCGCCAGGACGGAACGCAGGCGGCGTCCGAGTTCCTCGGGCGCGGCTATTTCAGGCAGGAGGAGATGGAAGCTCTCGAATTCGTCGTGATCGTGTTCGTCGTGCGGCGCGGGCTCCGCGCGACCGTCCGCCGCCGCGAGGCCGAGCAGGATCTCGGCGTCGATCGCCCCGTTCGTGGCGGGGATCATGCGCGCGCCTTCCCTGAGGTTGCCCCGCACCTGTTCGGATACGCTTTTCAGCGCATCCGCCGTCATCAGATCCGCCTTGTTGAGCAGCGCGAGGTCGGCGCAGGCGAGTTGATCCTCGTAGAGCTCCTGCAGGGGATTCTCGTGCTCCATGGCTGGATCCGCCGCACGCAGCGCCCGCTCGGGATTGTCGGCGAACCGGCCTTCCGCAACGGCCGGGCCGTCGATCACGGCAACCACGCCGTCGACCGCGACCCGCGTCCGGACCTCGGGCCAGTCGAAGGCCTGAACCAAAGGCCCCGGCAGCGCCAGGCCGGACGTTTCGATGACGATGTGGTCGGGCGGCTCCGGGCGGTCGAGAATGGCCCGGACGGTCGGCAGGAAATCGTCCGCCACCGTGCAGCAGATGCAACCGTTGGCGAGTTCGAAGATGTCCTCGTCCGTGCAGCGGGGATTCCCGCAGCCCCTGAGCAAGTCGCCGTCCACCGCCAGATCGCCGAATTCGTTGATGACGAGCGCGAGTTTTCGTCCCCGGGCGCGTTCGATCAGCCCGCGGATGAGTGTCGTCTTCCCGGCGCCGAGAAAGCCCGTGACGATGGTTGCCGAAATTTTGCGGCCCATGTTTTCTCCATTCGCCCGGTCTGCCGACAGGAAACATCCGCCGCCGGAGCCTTTCGTTCCGGCGGGTGGGAACGGTAGCCGAGACCGGCGCACGCCGCAACGACCGCACCGCCGTTCTTGCCGAAGGCGTTTCACCCATATAAACTAGCTATATAAACTAGTTTGAAAGGATCGCTGAAACCATGATCGTGGTCGGAACATTCGAGGCGAAGACGCACCTGTCGGCGCTTCTGGACAAAGTTGCCCAAGGAGAGGAAGTGCTTATCACCCGGCGAAATACGCCTGTGGCGCGGCTTGTGCCAGCCGTGGAGGCGGAACGGATTGAAACCGGAAAAGCGATCGGGAAGTTGCTCGCCTTTCGCAAGAAAGTGACGCTGTCGGGCCTGAACTGGAAGGATCTGAGGGATGCGGGACGGCGATGAATGCGTTCGTTCTCGATTGCTCGATCACCGCCAGTTGGCTGTTCGAAGACGAGGCGACGCCGGAAACCGATGCGCTGCTGCGTCGGCTGGAAGTGGACAAGGGGCTGGTTCCGGGAATCTGGCGTCTGGAGATCGGTAACGTACTTGTACAAGCGGAACGAAGGAAACGTATCGTCCCGGCGCAGGTCGCGACGTTCCTGCGTCTTGTGGAACGATTGCCGATCATTGTCGATGAGGAAATGGACCACCGGATGCTGGAACGAACGCTGGCCCTCGCTCGAGCGGAGGAGCTGACGACTTACGACGCAGCCTACCTGGATCTCGCAATGCGTCGAGGAACGGAATTGGCGACTCTGGACAAGGAGCTGATTCGAGCGGCGCGACGCAGCGGAGTCGCAACGTTGCCCGCATGACCGGACAACCCGGCGCGATACGTCCGCTCGCGCCGGGTCGCGCTGCCGAACGCAAGCGACGGGCGGCGTTTCTGAATTCCGGGCGAAGCGAACCGGATCGTCGACCGAAACTCCAGACGGCACCCAGCGGGACGTTGAGTCGAGCGGCCGCCCGGCCGCGCTTCAACAGTCAGCCGAAGCGATCTTCGTCAATTCGTTCAGGGACCTCTCGATGCGGTACAATCCGCCCGCCCCAACGACAGCCGGGAGATCTTCAAATGCGACCGTTGATCGTCCTCCTGATATGCGCGCTCGCCGGACCGGCGTCCGCGACCGGCAAGCGACCGCTCACAGTCGGGATTTCGACGGACATGCCGCCCTACGTTATGCAGCGGGCGAATGAAGGGCTGGCCGTGGCGATCCTCCGCGCCGCACTGCCGAACCGCATGCTGCGGTTCGTGCAAGTGCCCTACGGGGAGGTCGAGACGACGATCGGGAACGGCAAGGCCGACGCGGCGGCGTTCGTGCAACCCGGCTTGAAAGACATCTTCTATTCGAATGACTTCATTACGTTCATGGATTCCACGTTCAGCAAGAAATCCGACGGACTCTCCATTCGCTCGGTCGGCGATCTCGCCGGAAAACCGGTCCTGACCTGGCAGGGCGCGTGGCGCGAACTCGGCCCCGAGTTCGAGGCGTTGTTTCGGCCTGGCGGGCCGCGGCGCGCGGACCTTGAGGAATTCGTCGATCAGAAAGACCAAGTCGACGCCTTCTGGGCGCGCAAGAGAGCGGTTGCGGTGATCGACCGCAACATCTTCGAGCATTTCAGCGGCAAGCTGAACCGGTCGACTGACGATGTCGTGCCCCACTCGATCTTTCCGCCCTCGACCGCGGCCAAGGTCGGTTTCAGGGACGCGGCGACGCGCGATGCGTTCAACCTCGGCCTTGCCGGTCTGTGCTCCGGCGGCAAGTACGCGGCGCTGATCGAACGCTACGAAGTCGTTCTGAGAAAGACCGTTTGCGAATAGACGGACGGAGGCCCGTCTCGCGGACGGTCCCCGGCGGCGGACGACCGTGAACGGCAGGCGGGCGCTCCCGGCAAACGCGCTCCGTCGGCGCGGAAAGGCTTACCCGGAACGAATTGCGTTCTTCGTTGCCCGCCATTCTCCGAGGCCGGACTTGTATGCCCGTCTCGCCCGGGGCATAATCGGCGGACGCAGGAGATTCGCCATGACACCACAAACCCCACGGACAATCGAACGGGATGCGACAAGGTCCATCGCGGTCGCGCCGGCGTTGCTCGCCTTCCTTCTCGGCGCTTTCCTTGTGCTCGGTACGGGCTTCGCGCATTCGGACGCGATCCACAACGCGGCGCATGACAGCCGCCACGCTTTCGCATTTCCTTGCCATTAGGCAGAGCCGATGTTCCGGAGTGTTTTCGCGACCGCGCTGATCGCGGGGGTGCTGTGCGGTCTCGGCATCTCGGCCGTTCAGGAACTGACGACCACGCCGCTCATCCTTCACGCCGAGACCTTCGAGAAGAGCGGACACAGCGCGCTTGATTCCGGCGTCCGGTTCGCAGGCCGGGCGTTCGCGCACGGCGACGCGCCGGCCGGTGCCCCGACCGGCGGCTTGGAACGGGCGCTCTATACGACGCTGGCCAATGTCCTTGCCGGCGTCGGGTTCGCGCTGCTTCTCGCGGCGTGCTTCGCGCTGGCCGGCCGCCCGGTGGACGGACGCACCGGCGTTCTCTGGGGAATCGCGGGGTTCGCGACCGTTAACCTCGCTCCGGCTCTCGGCCTGCCGCCGGAGGTGCCGGGAACCCTCGCGGCGGAACTTACGGCGCGGCAGGGATGGTGGCTTCTCTGCGCCGCGGCCACCGCCGCCGGGCTTTGGGCGATGGCGCTTCGCGGCGGCACCGTCTGGATCGCGCTCGGCATCGCCCTGCTCGCCGCGCCGCACCTGATCGGCGCGCCGCAGCCGGAGCGGATGGGAGGCGCCGTCCCTCCGGAACTCGCGGCGCAATTCGCCGCCGCCTCCTTGGTTACCGCGGCGATCTTCTGGTGCGGGCTTGGTTGGCTGTCCGGCGCGCTCTGGAAGAGATTCGCATAGCCGCTGCCCAAGGCCGGGGCGCTCGCCGGCCAATGCCCCGCAAGAGAGACCGCCTGCCGCAGGCCTCGGAGCGAATGCCCGCTTGTCCGGCGTCAAGCTCGAACGGACGAAAAATCCGCCGCTCAACGCTTGCCGCTGAGCGTCGCCGAACCCGACCAATTCGCCCGCGTCGAATGCCGGGCGCTTTGCGGGGTTGGCCAACGTAAGCGTTGCCGCCCTTGCGGCGTCCAACCCGGTCTTGTCGGCGAGGCCGCGTCCAAGCGGCACTGCGGCGATTGAGCGGCTTCCTCCGGCCGAGCGCCCATTTCGCGAAATCGCCTCCGGCCAGGCCGTCGCTGCGCAGGTCGTGAAACCCTTCGGCTTCCAGCTGTCGCAGCGCCTTGCGGCAGGTATCGCAGTTCCAGCAATTCCCGCTAAGGCGGCCGCATGTCCGGAAGGTGCGCCGAGAAGGCGAAATTACCAATGGACAAGCCGCCGCGACAAATCCCTCAGGCAAATCGCACTACCCAGAAAAGTCCACGAAAAATTTTTCTGAAACCCCACATTTTCCACGGATCCTTAGCGGGAATTGCTGATGGTCGCGCATCTCAAGGGCATGGGCGCCACGCTGGAGGGAGAAGAATAAAGTTCATCAGCTTCTGCAAGCCGGGAACGACCGAGCGGATCATCGTCAGTTCCGATCGCATCGTGAGAATCGACGCCGTTCACAGCGAGGTGCTCACGGGCGACGAGTACGGCTGGTTCCTGTATCACGAGCTTCGCATAATCGCGGGGACATAATCCGGGTTGATTGCAACGCCGACGAGCTCGACAAGTTTATGGTTCGGAGACACTTCAAGAAGGAGAATATGGACCGGGTTGCCGTCGACACGATGCGCGTGCCGGTCGTCGCTGAGGCAGCGCAGCATCCGCGACAACGACGCTGCGGGACCAGCAGCGCTTCGTCAGCAACGCGAAGCACGTGTTGGCACAGGCGCTAGAACCGTTGCTCGGGCTTTCAGCCGACGATTCCGCGGCCGGCGCTTGAAGGTGCCACCTACAAGCGCCAGACCACGCCATGCGACCACGTACCGCAAACCCGCAGCTAGCGAAACGTATGAACCCCAAGTAGCAATTCTTTCGAACGAGACCTCCCACTTGGCCCACTCGTCCGGTCGAGCGAGGCGGACTTCCGACTTCCTGCGGCAAACGCCGTCGCCCGGCACCTTGACTCGCCGGTCCAACCACCGCTATACTGCCCTTATGACAGAGGATAGCCTGCGCTTCGAAATTGTTAGAGGGATCTTCTGCCATCCAGAAATTCGTTGTGGAGGACACCGATGGCGTTAACAAAAGAAAAGGCCAGAATGGCTATATTCAATGGCGTTTTTCAGGCGCATAAGGATTATTTGAAGTGGTCAGGAGACTGGATCGGAGAAGCAGGCGTTGAAAGCCTTCTCGTTGTGAAAATCGCGGACGAGTTGCAGAAGAAACAAGAAAAAGAGAGTCTCAAACTGGAGTTTTCGATCGAGAATATTCATCAAGCGAGCGACGTTAAACGCCGTTCTGCGCGCAAGGCGTTGAATCCAAGAAATCGAGTCGATATCGCAATGCTGAATGGTAAGGGAAAACCCATAAGCGTCGTAGAGGTAAAGCGCAAGTGGACTAGAGATAGTTGCGTTAAAGATTTACAAGAAATTCAGCAAATTGTTGAAAAATATGGCCCCAAGAATGGCGGAGCCATGCAACGCGGATTTTTTGTTGTATATTATGAAGCGCCTCTCCAGCCGAATAATCACCTGAACAATAGATTTGACGCTATAGAGGAAGACCTTCGCGACACCATGAATACTTACTTGAACTGGTCCGCGTACAGAAAAATAAAGAAATCGTCGAGAAAAAACGACCACAAAACTTGGGAATATGGTTGTCATATCATCGAGATTTCCAGGAGGAACAAAACGGCGTAGGGCGCTTGACGGGTCGGAGGACTGCCCTTGCCATGACGTTCCGCAGCTTCCGCGCTCAGGGCGGCAGTAGGCCTTTATCAAGGTGCCCTTTCGCAGCCTCCGTGAACGCCCGCATCGGCGCTCCCGCTTGGTGCCGAGCGCAAGTCGCTCGCCGTCTCGACCCAAGTGTCGTCCCGCGACAGCGAGCTTGATCCAATCGAGCGGCCCGCTGACTCGACGACGCGGAAATCCTCAAGATCTCGTCCCTTCCGCCGGCCAACCCATCCCCATACTGCCTTGGCGACAGGGATTGCCGACCTCCGGTATTGCGCTTCGGAGTTGATAGCGGGCTTGATAAAGCAGCTCTCGCAATTTTGCCTCCTCCTCCCGTAAATCCCCCTCTTTCGACCGGGAATGACCCGGAAGGCGGCGGAACGATAAAGAAGATTTCGCGCTTGCAATTTCCCGCTGATATGCGATCATTCGGTCATGTTGGCATTGGCTGTAATCACTTGGGTAATCGCCCTGCTGTTCGCGGTCATCGCGTTCTGGCAGCGTCGGACCCGCGCCGTGATCTGGTCGTTCGGATACATCGGCGTGTCTTTCTTGGTGATACTGTTGTTAGCCGCCGCCGCTCAGTGACGGCGACGCTGGACACAGCGCCGTCCATTGCCGCACTGACAATGGCCCTTGCAGCGCCGTCTAGCGCTACCTGTGGCTCGTAATCGAGCATGGGAGTCTCGCCAAGTGCTTATTTTGGCGATACTCCATATCTTCATGGAAGTTGTCTCGCTTGAGAAACAGGCTCTGCCGCACCGGCTGCCCTGTCGGATAGCCAGCAATTCCTGTTAAAGCTCTAATTCTTGGAAAATATGGGTTTCAGAAAAATTTTTCGTAGATTTTTCTGGGTAGTGCGATTTGCCTGAGGGATTTGTCGCGGCGGCTTGTCCATTGGTAATTTCGCCTTCTCGGCGCACCTTCCGGACATGCGGCGGCCTTAGCGGGAATTGCTGTCGCAATTCCTGAAACGGCGATCGCTTTCCGCCCTCCTTCGCGGCGGAAAGTTACTGCGCAGATCCCCGCTTGCGGTCGACCGAAGCCTCCTCGAAGGTGGCCATGCCGTTATGCGCCGCCAGCGCCGCCCTGACGATGCCCAGCGCGACCGCCGCCCCGGACCCTTCCCCGAGCCGCATTCCGAGATCGAGCAGCGGATCCATGCCGAGCGCCGCCAGCAGCCGGCGGTGTCCCGGTTCGGCGGACAGATGTCCCGCGACGCAATGGCCTAACGCGCCCGGCGCGGTTTTTTCCAGCACCGCCGCGGCGGCGGTCGCGACGAACCCGTCCAGAATGACCGGAACGCGGTTTCGCCGGGCGGCCAGCACCGCCCCGGCCGCCGCCGCGATCTCGCGGCCGCCGACGCGCCGCAACGCTTCGAGCGGATGGTCGATGTCGCCGCCGTGCAATTCCATCGCGGCCGCCACCGCCCGCGTCTTGACGGCGACGCCCGCCGCGTCGAGGCCGGTCCCCGGACCCGTCCAGTCCGACGCGCCGCCGCCGAACAGGGCGCAGGCCAGCGCCGCCGCCGCGGTGGTGTTGCCGATTCCCATTTCGCCGACGACCAGCATGTCGGCCTCGCCGGGCGCGGCCTCGAAACCGGCGAGGAAAGCGGCGGCGCACTCCGCTTCGTCCATCGCCGGCGCTTCGGTGAAGTCGCGGGTCGGACGATCGAGCTCCAATCCGACGACCCGCAGCGCGGCGGCGTGCAGGGCGGCGAGCTGGTTGATGGCGGCGGTCCCGGCCTCGAAGCCGGCGACCATCTGCGCGGTGACTTCCGCCGGATAGGCGGAAACGCCGCGCCGCGCGACGCCGTGATTGCCGGCGAACACGACGATCCGAACGTCGTCGAGAGCCGGCGGATGACGCGCCTGCCAGGCCGCGCACCACTCGGCCAGCGACTCGAGCCGGCCGAGTGCGCCGGACGGCTTGACGAGATCGGCTTCCCGCGCGCGCGCGGCGGCGGCGGCGGCGCCGTCGGGTCCGGGCAGATCTTCGAACAGCTTTGCTATATCGTCCGGCAACGCGCTCCTCCGGGCGGAAGGCATAGCATTTCGGGGAAACCATGGCAGCCACGAAGTTCGGCGACCTGTTCGCTCTCGAAGACATCCACGCGAGCGTCGTCTTCCTGACCCGGCTGCCCGCTCCGGAATGGCGCCGCGACCGTCCGCTCGCGGCGGCCATGTGGGCGTTTCCGATCGCCGGCGTTCTCGTCGCGACGATCGCCGGCGCCTGCTACGCGGCTCTCGCCGCCTTCGGCTGTCCGCCGGCCGTCGCGGCCCTGGCGGCGGTCGCAGCTTTGGTTCTCGCGACGGGCGGACTGCACGAGGACGGACTGGCGGATTTCGCCGACGGCGCCGGCGGCGCCCGCGAGAACCGGCTGGCGATCATGGCCGACAGCCGGATCGGCGCGTTCGGGGCGGCGGCGCTGATCGTCTCGGTCGGCGGGCGGGCCGCTTCCGTCGCCGCGATCGGCGACGCGGCCGCGGCGCTCGGCGCCCTCGTCGCGGCCGCGGCGGCCAGCCGCGCCGCGATGCCGGTCCTCATGGCCGCCACCGAACCCGCTAAAAGCGACGGCCTCGCCGCCGAAGCGGGCCGCCCCGCGGCGCCGGTCTGGATCTCGGGACTCGCCGCCGCCGTCGCCGTCGTCGTCCTGGCGGCGCCGGGGGGATGGGCCGGCTGCCTCGCGGGAGCGGCGGCCGGCGCGGCCGCAACGGGCTGGGCGGCGCGCCGGATGCTGGGCGGCCACACCGGCGACGTTCTCGGCGCGGCCCAGCAAGCCGCCGAATTCCTCTCCCTCGCCTTCATCGCGGCGGCGCTGGCCGGTTGACGAACGCCACCCGCCACGCCTCGCCGCGGTCGCAACGGGTCACGGACAGCGTATCGACGGCGAAACGCAACGCGGCCCCCGCGGCCCCTCCCATCGCGGCCGCCAGAAAGCCCCTGACGCTGCCCGCGTGAATCACCGCGACGACGGGACGTCCGCGGAGCCGGTCCGACCATAGCTCGGCGGCTTCCGCGACGCGCGCCGCGACCTCGGAAAAGCTCTCTCCGCCCGGCGGCCGGATGTCTCCCGGCCAGTTCACGCCCGCGGCGCTGATTTCCGCCCAGACCTCGGCGCGGGGCCGGCCTTCCCAGCTTCCGAAATCCTGCTCGGCGAACGCGGGCTCTTCGATTATCTCGGCGTCGGCTACGCCGCGGGCCCGCAGGATGCCGTCGAGCGTGCGCCTGGTCCGGGACAGGTTGGAGACCATCCACGCCGGCTCCCGCGGCAACATGTCCGACAGGGCCGCGAACCGTCCCGGCGGCGGCGCCTCTATGTCGAGATCCATGGCGCCGTACACGATGCCGCCGGGATTCACGGTCGGCGCGTGCCGGACCAGCCACCATTCCGTGACGCTCATGCGGCGAGCGCCTTTTCGAGGCGCTGCCAGTGCGGCTCGGGACCCGGCAGGCCGAATCGCAGAAGGCGCGGGTTCTCGGAGAACCGGCGAACGTGGACGCCGGCCCGGCCGAGTCGTTCGTAGGCCGCCGGAGCGTCCGCATGCCTGCCGAGCCTGAACAGGCTCGTGCCGCCGATCAGCTCGAATCCGGCCGCGGCCAGAAGCGCGTTCAGGCGCCGCGCCGCTTCGGCCAGCTTCGCCCTCGTCTCCGCCTGCCATGCGGCGTCGGCGAGCGCCCGCGCGCCGATTTCCGCAGCGAGGGAGGAAACCGGCCAAGGTCCCAGAGCCTCGGTCAGAACGCCCGCAGTCGCCGGATCCGCGACGGCGAACCCCAACCGCAGCCCCGGCAACCCGAAGAACTTGCCGAACGACCGAAGAACGATCGTTCCCGGCGGCGCCGCGCTCAGCAACGAGACGGCCGGATCGGCGTCCGCATAGGCCTCGTCGACGACCAGCCAGCCTCCCCGTCCGGCGAGCTCGCGGGCGAGCGAAAGCGCCGCTTCGCGGTTCGCGATCTTCCCGTCGGGATTGTTGGGACGGGTCAGCACGACCACGTCTGCCCCCCGCGCTTCGCGGAGGCGGCCGGGTTGCGCGACCTCGTGACCCGCTGCCGACCAGGCCGGCGCATGCTCTCCGTAGGTCGGCGAAAGAACGGCGACGCGGCCGGGGGGGCGCAGGCGGGGCAGCCAGCGGATCAGGCTCTGGGTGCCGGGCGCCGCGGCGAGCCGCATCCCCTCCGGCACGCCGTAGGCCGTCGACGCCGCCCGCCGCAACCGCCCGAGCTGACCGGAATCGGGCAGGCGGCGAAGAGCCGCGACCGCTTCCGGCTCGACGGGCCACGGCCACGGATTGACGCCCGTGCTAAGATCGATCCACTCTGCCGGGGGGCGGCCGAACCTCTTCGTCGCGACGGCAAGGTCGCCGCCATGGTCGATCGCGGTCACGCGCCCTTCAGCGAAAGCGGCAGTCCGGCGGCGACGAAGACCACGCGGTCGGCGGCGGCGGCGACGGCCTGGTTGAGGGCCCCGTGCCGGTCGCGGAATTCCCGCGTCGTCGCGGTTTCCGGAACGATGCCGAGACCGATTTCGTTCGCGACCAGCACCACCGGGCCGGACGCGGACGCGAGCGCCGTCAGAAATCTTTCCGTTTCCGCGGCGGTGTCGCGGCCGGCGGACAGCAGGTTCGAGAGCCACATGGTGAGGCAATCGACCAGAACGGCCTTGCCGTCCGCCTCGAGAAGGGCGGCGGCCGGATCGAGCGGAGCCTCTATCGTCGTCCATTCGAAGCCGCGGCGCGCGCGATGCGCCGATATCCGCGCCGCCATTTCGTCGTCGAGAGCCTCGGCCGTCGCGACGTAAACCGGCGGCAGGCCGGTCCCGGCCACGAGGGCCTCGGCGTGGACGCTTTTGCCCGATGCCGCGCCGCCGATCACCAGGGTCGACCGGGCGGCGGTCACGCCGCCGCGCCGCCGACCGCGCCAATATGCAGGTACCGGCCCATGGCGCGGCATTATCCATCCGCCCCCGCCGGACGCAAGCGGACCCTGCGGCGCGCCGACGCCGGGCGCTGGCGAAAGCGCGGGAAGATGCGCGATAATGGAGCGATGGGAGGTGCGGCCATGGGATACGCGACGGCAAGCGACGGCGTCAGGCTTTATTTCGAGGAAACCGGCGACGGCGCGCCGATCCTGTTCGTTCACGAATTCGCCGGCGACTATCGGGCATGGGAACCGCAGGTGGCCCATTTCGGCCGGCGGCGGCGCTGCATCGTCTATTCGGCGCGCGGTTACCCGGGATCCGACGTCCCGACGGATCCCGCCAGCTATTCCCAGGACATCGCGCGCGACGACGCGCTCGCCGTGCTCGACTGCCTCGGCGTCGACAAGGCGCATATCGTCGGCCTGTCGATGGGCGGCTTCGCGGCGCTGCATTTCGGGATGGCCTATCCCGACCGCGCCCTGTCGCTCGTCGTGTGCGGTTGCGGCTACGGCGCGGAACCCGAGACGCGCGACGAGTTCCGCGCCCTGTCGCTCGCGGTCGCCGACGCCTTCGAGACGCGCGGCGCCGCCGACTACGCCGAAGAGTACGGATCGGCCCCCGGCCGCGGCAACTTCAAAAGGAAGGATCCGCGCGGATGGCGGGCCTTCGTCGACCGCCTCGCCGAACATTCCGACGCTGGATCCGCCTTGACGCAGCGCGGCGTTCAGGCGGCGCGGCCGGGCCTGTGGGATCTGGAGGAACGGATCCGCGCGATCCCGACGCCCGCGATGATCGTGACCGGCGACGACGATGCGCGTTGCCTCGTCCCGGGCCTGTTCCTGAAGAACCTGATCGCGCGGGCGCGGCTGTTCGTCATGCCGGACACCGGACATGTGCTCAATCTCGAGGAGCCGGCCCTGTTCAACGGCGTCCTCGAGAGCTTTCTTGCGGACGTGGAGGCCGGCAAGGCGTGACGCGATTCACGAAGGCAGTTCGTAGTCCGCGAATTTATCCCTGAGCTCCATTTTCAGGAGCTTTCCGGTGGCCGTGTGGGGCAATTCGTCGACGAACGCCACGTCGTCGGGAATCCACCATTTCGCGACCTTGCCTTCATAGCACGCGAGCAGCTCTTCCGCCGTCGCCTCGCTTCCTTCGTTGCGGACGACGACAAGCAGCGGCCGCTCGTCCCATTTCGGATGACGGACGCCGATGACCGCCGCCTCGAACACGCCGGGATGCCCCACCGCGATGTTCTCGAGTTCGATCGAACTGATCCATTCGCCGCCGGACTTGATGACGTCCTTCGACCGGTCGGTAACCTGCATGTAGCCGCCGGCATCGATGGTCGAAACGTCGCCGGTGGAAAACCACCCCTCGTCGTCGTGGCTGTCGCCTTCGCCCCTGTAGTATCCTTCGCACACCCAATACCCGCGCACCTTGAGTTCGCCGAACGCTTGGCCGTCCCAAGGCAACGTCCGGCCTTCGTCGTCGACGATCTCCATGTCGACGCCGTAGCACGGCCGTCCCTGCTTCGCCTGCCGGTCGTAGCGCTGCTCGGAGGTTTCGTCCTCCATGCCGTGTTTCGCGGTATTGACCGTGCCGAGCGGCGACATTTCCGTCATGCCCCAGGCATGCAGCACGCGAACGCCGTGCTTCTCCTCCATCTCGACGCTCATGGCCCGCGGCGTGGCGGAGCCGCCGATGACGCAGCGCTCCAGGGACTCGACGGTCTTGTCCTCGCGCTCCATGTAGTCGAGGAGGCCGAGCCACACCGTCGGCACCCCCGCCGACAGGGTCACGCGCTCGTTCTCGATCAACCGATGCAGGCTTTCGCCGTCCATCCTTACGCCGGGCAGCACCAGTTTCGCGCCGACCATCGTGGCCGCGTAGGGAAGGCCCCATGCGTTGACGTGGAACATCGGAACCGCCGGCATCACCGAATCCCTCGCCGACAGGCCCAGCATGTCCGGCGTGGCCGACGCCCAAGCATGCAGCACCGTCGACCGGTGGGAGTAAAGAACGCCCTTGGGATTGCCGGTCGTGCCGGAACTGTAGCACATCGAAGAGGCGGCGTTCTCGTCGAGGCGCGGCCATTCGTAGTCGTCGTCCTGAGAGGCCAGCAGCGCCTCGTAGCAATGGACGCGCGGCAACGAGGCGTCCGGCATGTGGTCCTCGTCCGTCATCACGACGACGTCCCCCGCCGTCCCGATTTTTTCCAGCAGCGGAACGAACGTCGCGTCGGCGAAGATCAGCGAGTCGCCGGCATGATCGACGATGTAGGCGATCTGGCCGGGAAACAGGCGCGGATTGATCATGTGGCATACGGCGCCCATGCCGGAGACGCCGTAATAGAGCTCGTAGTGACGAAAACCGTTCCAGGCCAGGGTTCCCACGCGATCGCCCTCTCCGATCCCGAGGGCGGCGAGCGCCCGCGCCAGCTTTTTCGCCCGCGCCTGCGCCTCGGCGTAGCCGTAGCGGTGAACCGGCCCTTCGATCGTCTGCGAGACGATCTCGGTCGTCCCGTGATACCTGGCCGCATATTCGAGAATGGAGGAAATCAGCAGCGGTTTGTCCATCATGAGCCCGCGCATGACCAAGCCTCCTTTGCGCCATGTGGAATTCGGGTGTAAATCCAGCCTATCGGCGGCGGCGGCGCAAGACAACGCAGCAGGAAGGATATGCCGGAATCCCTATTCGAAGTCAGCGGCGGCGTCGCGCGGCTTACCCTCGATCGGCCGGATGCCGCGAACGCCCTCACCCCCGGCCTCTGCCGCGAGCTTTTCGAGGCGTTCGTCCAGTGCGACGAACGCGAGGACGTGCGCGCGGTGTTGCTGACCGGAGCCGGCGACATGTTCTCGGCTGGCGGCGACCTCCGGCATTTCGCTTCCAGGGGAGAAGCGCTAGGCGTGGACCTGAAGCGGATGACGGGTCATCTGCACGCCGCGATCTCGAGGATGGCGCACATGGACGCTCCCGTGGTGTGCGCCGTGAACGGCATGGCGGCCGGGGCCGGCGTCAGCCTCGCCGCAGCTTGCGATTTCACGATCGCCGCCCGGTCGGCGCGGTTCACGCTGGCCTACACTGCGGCGGGACTTTCGCCGGACGGCAGTTCGACATGGTTTCTGCCCCGGCTCGTCGGGATGCGGCGCGCCCGCGAACTGATGCTGACCAACCGAATGCTGTCCGCCGAGGAAGCGCTGCGGATGGATCTGATCGATCTCGTCGTTGACGACGACGCGCTCGCCGACGAAGCGACGGCGCGCGCGACGGCGTTCGCCGCAGGGCCGACGCGGGCCTACGGCGGCGTCAAGCGGCTGCTCCAGGAAAGCTGGTCGGGAGGACTCGAAACCCAGATGGAACGCGAAACGCGCATGATCGCCGACGTTTCGAAAACCGACGACGCGAAGGAGGGAATCGCGGCGTTCCTCGGCAAACGCAAGCCGACGTTTCAGGGGAAGTGACATGACGGCCAGAAAGCACGCCGTCGGCGGCGGCCTCCGGATGGCCTGGACGGAAACCGGAAGCGGTGACCCCATCGTGTTCCTGCACGGCAATCCCGCCTCCTCGTTCCTGTGGCGCAACGTCATTCCCCATGCGAGCGGCATGGGCCGCTGCATCGCCCCGGACCTGATCGGCATGGGGGCCTCGGACAAGCTCGATCCGTCGGGACCGGACAGCTACCGTTTCGTCGAGCATCGCGATTATCTCGATTCGCTTCTGGAGGAAATCGGCGTGAAGGATCGCGTCGTCCTCGTCGTTCACGATTGGGGGTCGGCGCTCGGGTTCGACTGGGCGAACCGCCACCGGGACGCCGTTCGCGGCATCGCGTACATGGAGGCGATCGTCCGTCCGTTGTCCTGGGACGAATGGCCCGAAGCGTCGCGATCGGTGTTCGCCGGCCTGCGCTCGCCTGCGGGGGAGAAGCTCGCGCTCGAGCGCAACGTCTTCGTCGAGCGGATCCTGCCCGGCTCGATCCTGCGGAAGCTGACCGACGACGAGATGAACGCGTATCGCGAACCGTTCGCCGCGCCCGGCGAAGGCCGCCGGCCGACGCTGACGTGGCCGCGGCAGATTCCGATCGAGGGCGAGCCTGCGGACGTCACGGAAATCGTCCAATCCTACGCCGACTGGCTGAGCGTCTCGCCGGTGCCCAAGCTGTTCGTCAACGCCGAGCCCGGCGCGATCCTTGTCGGCGCGCAGCGGGAGTTCTGCCGCGCCTGGCCCAACCAAACGGAAATCACGGTGCCGGGAATCCATTTCGTTCAGGAAGACTCTCCCGAGGAAATCGGCACGGGACTGGCGAACTGGCTGGCGGCGCTGTGAGGCCGCGGGCGGCCCGGCAGCGGAGACGATGACGGCGGATTTTTCGCTCGGCGGACGGACCGCGCTGGTGACCGGCGCTTCGTCGGGCCTCGGGCGGGCTTTCGCCGGCATGCTGGCGGCGGCCGGCGCGTCGGTCGTTCTGGGAGCGCGCCGCGTCGCGAACTGCGAAGAGGCGGCGGCCGGGATCGGCGACGGCGCCCGCGCCGTCGCGCTCGACGTGACCGAACCCGACAGCATCGAAGCGGCGCTGGACGCCGCGGAGCGCGAATTCGGGCCGGTCGCGATTCTCGTCAACAACGCCGGACTGGTCGTCGACAAGCCGCTCGTCGATACCGGGACCGAAGACTGGTCGCGGGTGATCGAGACCAATCTGACCGGCTGCTGGCTGACGGCGCAAGCCGTCGCCCGTCGCCTGATCGCGCACGGAATCGGCGGGCGGATCGTGAACGTCTCGTCGATCCTGGGAAGGACCGCCGCCGGGCGGGTGCACGCCTACGCCGCGTCGAAGGCCGGGATCGACCAGCTCACCCGGACTATGGCGCTGGAACTCGCCCGCCACGGGATTTCGGTCAACGCGATCGCGCCGGGTTACGTCGAGACCGACCTCAACCGCGACTTTCTCGCCGGCGAGGCCGGCGAGCGACTCAGGCGGCGCGTGCCGCAGCGCCGCTTCGGCGCGACGGACGATCTCGAGGGCGCGCTGCTGCTGCTCGCTTCCTCCGCGGGCGGCTACATGACCGGCGCGGTCGTCACCGTCGACGGCGGCCTCGGCCTGAGCGGACTATAGGGAATCGCGGACATGGACTTTGCGCTGCCGCCGGAGATCGACGCCGTTCGCGAACGCGTGCGCGCGTTCGTGGACGACCACGTCATTCCTCTCGAAAAAGATAGGGCCAATTACGACGAGCACGAGAACATCGCGAAAGACGTTCTCGAGCGCGTCCGGGAGAGGGTGAAGGAGGCCGGGCTGTGGGCCTTGCAGATGCCGGTCGCCCGCGGCGGCGGCGGACTGCCCGCGATCGGGCTCGCGGCCTGCTACGAGGAAATGAACCGGTCGATCTTTGGCCCGGTCTGCTTCAATTCGGCGGCGCCCGACGACGGCAACATGATCGTCCTCGAACGGATCGGGACCGAAGCCCAGAAGGACCGGTGGCTGCAACCGATCGTCGACGGCGAGGCGCGTTCCGCGTTCGCGATGACCGAACCGGCGCCGGGGTCCGGTTCCGATCCCTCGATGATGCGCACCACGGCCGAGAAGAAGGGCGGCGTTTGGACGGTTCGCGGACGCAAATGGTTCATCACGGGCGCCGGCGAGGCGAAGCATTTCATTCTCGTCGCCCGCACCTCGGTCGACGAGCGCAGAGGCCTCACGGCGTTTCTGTTCGACGCGGAGCAGCCCGGCTGGAAGATCGTCCGGCGGATTCCCATCATGGGGCCGGAAGAGCACGGCGGACATTGCGAAATCGAGTTCGACGGCCTCGAGATCCCCGACGAGAACAGGCTGATGGAAGTCGGAGACGGTCTCAAGGTGACCCAGATCCGGCTGGGCACCGCCCGGCTGACCCACTGCATGCGCTGGACCGGGCTGGCCCGCCGCGCGCTCGAGGAGTGCTTCGACTACGTCCGGGAGCGCCGCGCGTTCGGCGACGCGCTGGCGTCGCACGAGGGCGTGCAGTGGCTGCTGGGCGAAGCCGCGATGCAGATCGACGTCGGCCGCCTGCTCACCATGCGCGCCGCCGCCCGCCTGGACGCGGGCCACTTCGCGCGCAAGGAGGTCTCGATGGCCAAGATCGCGGTGTCGGAGACGCTCCACAAGGCGGTCGACACGGCGATCCAGCTGCGCGGCGCACAGGGGTACTCCAGGGACACGCCGCTCGAATGGATCTACCGCTACGCGCGCCAGGCCCGCCTCGTGGACGGTTCTTCCGAAACCCACAAGATGGTGCTGGCGCGCTACCTGCTGGACGAGGCGCGCGACTTCTGGAGCTGGGGCTGACCGTGCCGCTGGCGGCGTTCCTGCGCGAGGCGGCGCGCGCCGACCGCGTCGTCGTCGAGGAAGAGGAACGGCTCGTCGGCGGCGCGATACAGGAAAACCGGGCGCTGACGGCGGTCTTCGAAGGCGGGCCGTTCGCGGGCCGGCAGCGATTCGTGCTGCGTTCGGAGCCTGCGGCGGCGGTGCCGGAAAGCCGCCCGCTCGGCCAGCAGTTCGCGCTTCTCGAGACGGCGGCGGCGGCGGGAGTCACCGTGCCCGAGCCGTTGTGGCATTGCGCCGATCCGGCGGTGAACGGCAAGCCCTTCTACGTGATGCGCCGGGTATTCGGCGAATCGATGGCGACGCGGATCACCCGCGGCGGACCGCGGCCCGGCCTCGCCGTCCGGCTCGGGGAAGAGCTCGCGCGGATTCACGCGATCGCGCCGCCGAACGATGCGCTCGGCTTCCTCGGTCCCGCCCCCTCCTCTCCGGCGCTGGAGGCGGTCGCGAAGTACCGGAGATACCTGGACGAGGCTTCGGAACCGCACCCCGCCCTCGAATGGACCCTTCGGCGACTGGAAGCGAGGGCTCCGGCGGCGCGCGAAATCGTCCTGTGCCACCGCGACTTCCGTACCGGCAACTACATGGCCGACGGCGACCGCGTGACCGGCGTCCTCGATTGGGAGTTCGCGGGATGGGGCGATCCGCACGAGGATCTCGCCTGGTTCTGCGCGCGGTGCTGGCGGTTTTCGGCGCCCGAGCGCGAAGCGGGCGGCATCGCCGACAGGGACGAGTTCTACCGCGCCTACGAAAGCGCGTCGGGCCGCGCCACGGACGCGGAAACGATCCGGTGGTGGGAAACTATCGCGCATGTCCGCTGGGCGATCATCGCGCTTCATCAGGCGATGCGCCACCGGTCGGGCGCCGAGCCGAACCTCGAGTTGGCGCTGATCGGCCGCAAGCTTGCCGAGCTCGAATACGAATGCCTCAGGCTGACGGGCGCGGCGTGATGCGCGACCGGCCCCGCGCAGCCGAACTGCTGGACATCGTCGGCAAGACCCTCGCCGAGGAGATCGCCGCCGACCTGTCCGTTCGCCAGCGCTACAATGTCGCGCTGGTCGCCTCCGCCGTCGGCATCGCCCGGCGGGAAACGGAAGGAGGCCCGACTCCGTGGCCCGGCGAACGGCGGGCGTTGGAGGAGCTGTACGGCGCGCGGGAAGAAGAGAGCGACGAGGACGCGCTCGACCGTCTGAACCGGCGCTTCGCGGCCGACTTGCGCTCCGGAGCGCTGGACGACGATCCCCGCGCGGCGGCGCTACTGCGCAACGACGTTCTGGCGCGGCTCGCCGAAGACAATCCGAGATACCGTAAACTCGCGTGATTTCGCGGCCGGCGCGACGGCGTCGGGAGGCGGCGCGCCCCGCCGCGAACGGGCCGGGCCGCGGGAAGCCGCCCATCGCCCCGAAGCGCCGGAAGGCTTCTCGGCGGACGGCGACGCCGAACCGTCCGCCGCGGACAGCTCCGCCTTGCGACTCCCGAAGAGCGTCCGAGAGCGCGCGTTCGCCGCCGCCCGGCGGCGCCTGTCATTTCCCGGTTCGCCCGATTTCCGGGACGGGCGAGGATATTGTATGAATCCGCGGACCATCGATCGTCGGACGACCGGACTCGTCCCGGCGGAATCGCGGAAAATTTGCGCGGGAGACCTCTTCAATGGAAGACAAGCAGATCGACAGGCACTTGAGGCAAATCGGCAAGGTTTTCTTCGTGAAGCATTTCGAATTGTTCAAGGAATCTTTCCCGTCGGCCCGGTCGGTCGACGAAACCGCGGAGTTGCTGGAATCTAGGGAACCCGGCTATGCCGAAGCGTCGCGCAAATTGCGCGCAAGCTGCGCGAAGGCCATTTTCAAGGCCGGTCGGGAAAAGGATGCCTTGATCACGATAATCAATTCTTGGCGGGTGCCGCCCGACGTTGCCGATCAGGCCCGCAAACTGGTCGAAAAATTGTAGGTTCGGCCCCGGCTGCCGGACCGCGAGCGTTTCCGCCGAACGATCCCCTCCAGCGCGCGGCCGCCGGCCGCGGTCGTCCGGCTCTCGAGGCCGCCGCGCGAAATCGAGAACCGGAGCGGCGGCGATTCCGTCGCCTTCGCTTCGAACGCGGCGTCCGCGTTTTCCGTCTCCGCTCGAAACGCGCTCCGGGCGCAGAAGAAGCAACCCGCCGTTCTCGCCCGGCGCTCGCGGTGCGGAAGCCAGCTGCGGGCGTCCGGTTGACTGGTTCGCGCGAACCCCTTCCGGTTGAAACGGCCCGCGCTTCGCCATTGTCCGGCCCTTCTTCGACCCGAAGCGCGGCAGCGACAGCCGGACCGGCGCGCGGCCCCGGAGGACGTCGTCCTTTCCGGCAAAAAGTTAGCTGCTGCTAACTAAATTAGCCGGACTTTATAAATTTAGCCCTTGCAAAGTTTCAGATGAATCCTAGATTACCTTTGCGGAAGATCACTGTTCGGATAAATCCATGAAACGGGCCGTTTTGCTGGCATTCGCAGCGTTTCTCGCCGTCGCGCCGGGCGCGGCGGCCATGAAGAGCGTCGTCGTCACCATTGCGCAGATCGGCGAGCCGCTGCGCGTCATCGCCGACGGCAAAGCGCGCGTGCAGACCCTGATGGGCAAGGGAGTCGACCCTCATCTCTACCGCCTGACCCGCGCCGACGTCCTCCGCCTGACCCGCGCCGACCTGATCCTCTACAACGGCCTGCATCTCGAAGCCCAGATGCAGGACATGATGGCGCGCTTCTCGCGCCGCAAACCGGTCGTCGCCGTCGCGGAGTCGCTGACCGGGACAGGGTTGCTGCGGCGGAGCGGCAGAACGCTCGACCCGCATGTCTGGATGGACCCGATGCTGTGGATGCGCGCTCTCGACGCGGCGGTCGGCGCGCTGGAAGACGTCGATCCGGACAACGCGCCGATCTATCGGAGGAACGCGTCCGCGTATTTCGCGAAAATGAAGGATCTGGACGCGCGGTCGCGCGCGGCCGTCGCATCGATACCGGCGCGCGCCCGGGCGCTGGTGACCATGCACGACGCCTTCGGGTACTTCGGAAGGGCCTACGGCATCGACGTGCTGGCCATCCAGGGCGTCAGCACCGAAAGCGAAGCCGGGATCCGCAAGATCGAAGAACTCGTCGACGCGCTGGCGGAACGGCGAATCGGCGCGATCTTCGTCGAAACCAGCGTATCGGATCGCGGCGCGACGGCCTTGATCGAGGGGGCCGCCGCCCGGGGGCACGCGGTTCGCGTCGGCGGCGCATTGTATTCGGACGCGCTCGGCGACGGACGCGCGGCGACCTATCTGGGCATGTTCGACCATAACGTCGGCACGATCGTGCGCGCGCTCGGCGGCGCGGCGGGACAATACGCGTCGATCCGGCGCTGAACGTGACGGCCGCCGCCCTCTCGGTTCGCGGCCTGGCCGTCGCCTATCGCGACCGGACCGCGATCCGCGACGTCGACTACGACGTGCCGGCGGGCTCGCTGAGCGCAATCGTCGGACCCAACGGCGCGGGCAAGTCGACCCTGCTCAAGGCGGCGCTCGGACTCGTGCCGCGACTTGCGGGCGAAACCCGCATCTTCGGCCGAACGCCGCGCGAATCCGGAAGCGTCGTCGCCTACGTCCCGCAACGGAACAGCGTGGATTGGGATTTTCCCGCGTCGGCGCTGGATGTCGTCGCTATGGGCCTGTACCGCAAGATCGGTTGGTGCCGGCCGGTGCGGCGGCGGCATCGCGACGCCGCGAGAACCCTTCTTGACCGCGTAGGCATGGCCGCCTTCGCCGACCGGCAGATCGGCCAGCTCTCGGGCGGCCAGCAGCAGCGCGTCTTCTTTGCGCGCGCGCTCGCTCAGGAGGCGCGCCTCTACCTGATGGACGAGCCTTTCGCCGGCGTCGATGCGGCAACCGAACGAACGATCGTCGATCTCATGCGCGGGATGCGCGACGCGGGCGCGGCGATCGTCTGCGTGCATCACGACCTGCGCACCGTCGCGGAGTACTTCGACCATGCGCTCGTTCTGAACGTGCGTCCTTACGCGGTCGGCACCGTTCGCGACGCGATGACCGAACGCGCGCTTCAGGCCGCCTATGGCGGCCGCCTGCCGACGTTCCGGACCGACGGCGCCTGAACATGTCGTTCGCGGGGTACAACACCGCGGTCGTACTGATGGGCGTCGTTTCGCTCGGGGCCGGCGCCGGAGTCGTCGGCGTCTTCCCGTATCTCCGCAACCGGGCCCTGATCTCCGAAGCCATCGGCCATGCGACCCTCCCCGGGATCGCGCTCGGGTTTCTGGTCGCCTTCTGGCTCGGCGGCACGGGGCGCGACCTCGGCGCGCTGACGCTCGGCGCGGCCGTAGCCGGCGCGACCGGCCTTCTCGCCGTGCAATGGATCCGGGACAACACGCGGCTTCCGGAAGATACGGCGATCGCTTCCGTGCTCGGCGTCTCCTTCGGACTGGGCGTGGTGCTGCTGACCCATATCCAGACGCTGGAAGCGAGCGGACGCGCCGGTCTCGGCAGTTTTCTTCTCGGTTCGGCGGCGGCGCTGTCGTCCGGCGAGGCGTTGCTGATCGGCGGCGCATCGGTCGCCGTTGCAACCGCTTCGGTCCTTCTTCTCAAGGAGTTCGGCGCGGTCGCGTTCGACGAGGATTTCGCAGCCTCGTTGGGCTGGAACGTGGCCATGATCGACCGGATCATGCTGGGCCTGCTGCTCGCAGTCGTCGCCATCGGGCTGAAGACGGCCGGACTGGTGCTGATCGTGGCCCTCGTCGTCATACCGCCGGCGGCTGCGCGTTTCTGGACCGACCGGCTCGGGCGCATGATCGCGATATCCGGCTTCTTCGGCGGATTCGCGGGAGGCGTCGGAGGGATCCTTTCGGCAGCCTTTCCGAACGTGCCGACCGGCTCCGTGATCGTTCTCGCCGCCGGCGCGATATTCGCCGTCAGTCTGCTGTTCGCGCCGCGCGGCGTCGTCCCTCGCAACGTCCGCCGTTTGCGGACCGCGGCAGCCGGCGGTTCGCCGTCGCCCGAACCGGCGAAACGCGAAACGCGATGACCGTCGAGGATTTTCTGACGGTCGATCTCCCGGCGGCGCTGACGGCGGTTCTGGCGGCGGTTTGCTGCGCGCTTCCGGGTAATTTCCTGGTCCTGCGCCGGCAAGCGCTGCTCGGGGACGCCGTCTCCCATGCGGTGCTGCCCGGCATCGTCGTCGGGTTCCTGGCGGCAGGCGCCCTCGCGACGTTGCCGTTGATGCTCGGCGCGATGGGAGCCGCGGCGTTCGCGGCCGCGCTGTCCGAAGCGATACGGAGAGCGGGAAGAATGGAAGCGGGCGCGGCAATGGGCGTGGTCTTCACCGTCATGTTCGCGGCCGGCATCCTTCTCCTCGAACAGGCGGACGCGGCGGACGTGCATCTGGATGCCGATCACGCGCTCTACGGCAACCTCGAATCCACGCTGTGGTTGGGCGTCGCGACATGGGACGACGCGACGAGCGCCGAGGCGCTGGCTCGGCTCCCGCGTCCCTTGGTCGCTTTGGCTGCGGTCGCCCTCGCGATGGCGCTCATGGCCGCCGCGTTCTTCAAGGAACTGAAACTGACCGCCTTCGATCCGGAATTGGCCGCCGCGCTCGGCCTGCCGGCGCGCGCGATTTCCGCGGGGCTGACCGTCGCGACGGCGCTTGCGGCCGTGGCGGCGTTCGAAGCGGTCGGCTCGCTTCTTGTCGTGGCCATGTTCGTTTGTCCCGCAGCGACCGCGCGGATGCTGACCGACAGACTGTCGCGCCAAGTCCTGCTCAGCGTCGCAGCGGCGGTCCTGGCCGGGACGGTCGGCTACGCGGCGGCGGCGTTCGGCCCCCGGCTCTGGCAAAGCGAAAGCTCGTTGAGCGCGGCCGGGATGATTGCGGTCGTCGCGGGCGCGCTTCAGGCGGCGGCAATGATTGCGGCCCCGCGCTACGGCGCGCTGGCCGGGAGGTTCCGCACCGTTTCCGTTCGACTCCGGACGGGCGCTCCGAGAAGACCGCCTCGGTAACGAGGCGGAAAATCCCGGACGCGCAGAACCGACCGTTGTTCGGCGAATCGCCGAAAGGCCGAACCCTAAATATACGGGATTTCGGGAGAACGGAATCCCGCGCGGTTTCGAGCGAATGGCAAAGGTCTTCGGCCAGCGCCGAGACGCTCGGTCGGAATTTCACGGCTCCATGGTTCTGCTTCGAGGCGACCAAGCGGGCCTGTCCAGCGCCAGCTGGTCGAGCGCCGCCGCCAAAAAAAATCCGGCCTCCTTGCGGGGTGCGAAGGGTGCGAAGTCTCTACGCATGGCGGAAACCGCTTGCAGCATACAGCGCTCTATCCTTCAGTGCGCCGTATTTTGCGTATTAGTTCAAATGAACGCAGTACATTGGGCGTACGTCAATTTCTTGAGATTTGAATTGACGCTAGAGAGAGCCTACGTTTTCTGTATGCCGCATACAGGATGCGCCATGCCCACGCCCCAAGACTTGGAAATCCTTCTGCAACATCGCGCCGACGTTCTCCGTCAGTTGTCCGAAATCGGAGACCTTCGCCAAGGTTCCCTGACCGCCCAATTCCGCAAATGCGGCAAACCCGGTTGCCATTGCGCGAAGGGGCCGGGACATGGGCCGTACCTTCAACTGACTCGAAAGGTGAACGGCAAGACGCGATGCAGATCCATTCCCGCTACCGCGGAAGCTCAGACCCGTGTGCAGATTGAGGAGTACAAGCGGCTTCGCGAACTGGTCCAGCAATTGATCGAGGTAAGCGATCGGATATGCGATGCGCGATTGGCTCGCGGCGACGAAGTGAAAAGACTTTCGAGGCCGCGGCGGAAGCGTCGATAAACCGCTTGGTCGGAGACGGGATGACGGGAAGGCTGTCGAAACCGCGGCGACGCGGACGGAGACCGTCGCCCGCGCCGTTGCCAATCGGTCCAACCGTTCCGACCGCGTTGGACCTTCAATCGCGCGTCACATGGAGGAGAAGTCCACGGGCCGGCACCCGAAAACCTTCGCAACGGCGTTGGGCGAAGCTCGACCGGGCGTACTACCGCTGCAACGCCTGCAACACCGGGATTCGCCCGCGGGGCCGGGAGCTGGGAAACCTCGTTTTCCCCCGCTGCCATGCGCACGCGGGCGCATACGCAAAGTTCCGTGCGCACCGTTTGTCCTCCGGCGTCGCCGAGGCCGGTTGCAACTGTCGGCAGCCAGTTGAAACGGAAACGGTGGACCGTTCGGGGTGCGGACGTCGATGTTCCATGCTCAATGGGCGCTTCGAGGGTTTTTTTTTGGGAACGGCGGATAGCGCAACAAATTTGACGTACGCGCCCTATAAATCGTCGAATTCGTTTCCAAATATTGACTTTGCGTCGTTCGATTGCGAGCGATCGCCGATTGAAATCGGAATTCGCCGGTGCTACCTTAACCATACGGTCAGAAGCGGCGAGCCAACACGATTGGTCGGGCTACCGGCTGCCTACAACCGGCGAGAGGGCCCGCCACGAGGGTAGTCAACCGATGTCGCCTTCGGAGACTGGAATCGCGCACAGCGTTCCCGGACCGTCGGAAAGCCGAAGAATGCAGCATGGGGGTGAAAGCATGATCAAGGACAACGTCGCTCCGACGAGCCCCGTAGAGGTCGTCCGAGTCGCCGTTCGACGCGATCGCAATGGCTGGTATGAGGCGAGGAGTTCCGACTTGCCGGGGCTTTACGTGGCTAATCCGGACGTCTCGGCCGTATTTGAGGATGTGCCGATCACCATCAAGGCTCTGTACAAGGCGCAATTCGGTGTCGAGGTCGAGGTGATTGAGGGAGCCTACCGCGAAGCGCGCGATGCCCATGACTATCCATGGTTGACGGTGCCGACCGGGAGCGCGGCTACGCAGTTCACTGCGTAATCGGAAAAGGAATTTTGGTCCGAACTTGAGCGCGACGGGCTTGAGCCTGCAAGAACTCTCATGAAAACGAGTCGTCTTTGGAAGACCGGAGAAGGCCTGTTCATCTCCGTGCAGGAGACTGAAGACCGGTATCCGGACTCGATTCTCGAGTCGGTTCTTCGCAAAGCCAATCAGTTGCATTCATTGCGAAATCGAACGCCCACCGACGCTTCATTCATCGATCTTGCGGAAGAAACGCTCCGCAATGTTGCATTCGCAGCCGGAGTCCAAGTCCCGGCGAGCGCCGCTTGTTTCGGCTCGCTTGGCTTCGACGACATGCCGAAAGGCGGCAGTCGCGGGCCTCGTCGGCGATGACCGCAGATCCGCCGGAAATATGCGGGCATGGCTGCAATCGGCTTGTCGGCCGAGCGTAGGCGCGGCCGGCCCGGCAGCGAACGGGGACCCGCCGGACAAATTTTCCTTGGATGGCGGCCCGCGACGCAATATATGTAGGCAATGATGAACGGCCCTTTGGACGGTATCCGGATTGTCGACGTGACCTCGATGGTTTCGGGACCGTCTGCGACCATGCTGCTCGCCGACCAGGGCGCGGACGTGATCAAGGTGGAAAATCCCGCGGGCGGCGACTACACGCGAGCGGGAGCCAATGCGCGAAATGGCGTCGCGGCGGCCTTTCTCAACAACAACCGCAACAAGCGGTCGGTGGCGCTGAACCTGAAGCGCCCCGAGGGGAAGGAAGCGCTGATCCGCCTCGCCGCCGGCGCCGACGTGTTCGTCCAGAATTTCCGCCCGGGCGTGGCTGAACGCATGGGAATCGGCGAGGCGGCGATTCGCGAGGCGGCGAAGCGGATCGTTTACGTCTCGATCTGCGGCTTCGGAGAAACCGGTCCTTACGCCGCGAAACCTGTCTACGACCCCCTGATCCAGGCGTTGTCGGGACTGGCCAGCGTTCAGGCGGGATCGGACGGCGAACGGCCGAAACTGGTGCGCACGATCCTCCCGGACAAGCTGACTGGCACGGTGGCGGCGCAGGCGATCACCGCCGCCCTGCTGTCTCGCGAGCGCACCGGACGCGGCCAGCATGTCCGCCTGTCGATGCTGGACGCGATCATGGCCTTTCTGTGGGGGTCCGACATGGGAAGCCAGACCTTCGTGGACGAGCCTATTCCCCAGCAGCGGGCGGCAAGCTTCATCGATCTGATCTACGAGACCGCCGACGGATACATCAGCGTCGCGGTGCAAACCGACAAGGAGTGGACCGCGTTGACGAGAGCCCTCGAAAAGCCGGAATGGCTCGAAGATCCGCGCTTCCGCACGCCCGCCCTGCGCCAGCGGAATATCGACGACCGCCTCGACCTGACGCAGGACGCGCTGCGCCGGCGCGGTTCCGCCGACTGGCTCGCCCGGCTCGAAGCGGAGGACGTTCCCTGCGCTCCGGTGCTGACGCGGTCGCAAGCTATGCTTCATCCGCAAACCGCCGCCAACGGCATCGTCGTCGAATTCGACCACCCCGCAGCCGGACGCACGCGCCAGGCCAGGCCCGCGGCGCGATTCTCCGAAACCCCGACCGCGCTGCGCCGCGGCGGTCCCTCGCTCGGCGAGCATACCGGGGAAATCCTGGCCGAGGCGGGCTTCAGCGCATCGGAAATCTCCGATCTGTTCGGCGAGGGCGTCGCCGCCGGAACGCGCGAACGGAGCGCGGAAGCGTGATCGACTTCTACTACTGGCCCACGCCCAACGGGTGGAAGGTCGCGATCATGCTGGAGGAATGCGGCATCGAATACCGCATGATTCCGGTCGATATCGGGAAAGGCGAACAGTTCGCGCCGGAGTTTCTCGCGATCAGTCCGAACAACCGGATGCCGGCCATCGTCGATCGCGACCCCCCGGCGAAGTACGGGAAGGGACCGACGTCGGTTTTCGAATCGGGCGCCATTCTGTTGCATCTGGCGGAGAGCAGCGGACGTTTCATGCCGGACCGCCCGCCGGACCGAAAGGAAGTTCTCGAGTGGCTCTTCTGGCAGGTGGGCAATCTGGGGCCCATGGCGGGACAGTTCAGCCACTTCGTCAATTACGCGCCGGGCGACGAGGCCTATTCCAAGACCCGTTACGCAAACGAATACAACCGTTGCATCGGCGTTTTGGAGCGCCGGTTGGAGGGCCGGGAGTATCTCGCCGGAGAGACGTATTCGATTGCCGACATGGCGAGCTGGCCCTGGGTGCTGATCGCGAAGGCGATGGGACAGCCGCTCGACGAATTTCCCAACGTGACCCGGTGGCGCCAGGCGATCAAGGAACGCCCGGCCGTGCGGCGGGCCGTCGACCTCGGCAAGGATCTGCGCCGCAACGCGCCGCCGACCGAACGGCAGCGCGAACTGCTCTACGGCCAGACGGCCAAGTCGACGGCGGAGCTGGCGGAAAGACAGGCGCTGCGGAAATCGGGCTGACGACCCCTACCCGAACAGGCGGCGCCGCTTCTCGAAATACTGCTGGTGATAGTCTTCCGCGATCCAGTAATCCGCCGCAGGCTCTATCCGGGTGGCGATTTTGCGCCCGGCTTCGGCCAACGCCCGCTTCGATGCCTCCGCAACGGCCCTTTGCGCCTCGTCGTGGTGGAAGATCACCGTTCGATATTGCGTGCCGAAGTCAGGACCCTGGCGGTTCACTTGGGATGGGTCGTGGCATGACCAGAACGCCTGCAGAAGCTCTTCGTAAGATATCCGCTCGGCGTCGTATTCCACCTGCACGACTTCGGCATGGCCTGTCGTGCCGGTGCAAACCATGGTGTAGGTGACGTTCGGCACGTCTCCGCCCATGTAACCGACCGAAGTTGCGGTGACTCCATCAAGCTTGCGGAATGCCGCCTCGACGCCCCAGAAGCACCCCGCACCGAATGTCGCGATCGCCATGTCTAAGCCCTCCGTTTGTCCCATTATGCCACCGCTCGTCGAAATGTGGGACGTCGAACTCGTCCGCTGGCAACTTCAAGCGGCTTCATGCTCGAATCCAACGATGTTGCGCTCCTCCCGGCCGAACTCCATGCCGATCAACCGGATCGGCACCCCAAGATGCCGGTACTTGTCCGCGTAGCCGCGCTCCCGTGCCAGCGCCCGGCCTTCCGGCCCCCGGTCCACGACCTTGAACTCGTACAGATGCACGCACCCCGGAGTCAGCACCGCCATGTCCAGACGTCCGCGGACAGTCGCTTCCTCGACCCGAACGTCCAGACCCGCCGCCGCGAAGTGCGAGTAGACGAGGGCCGCCCAATAGCCCTCGTAGAGGTCGTTCTTCCGGTGCCAGTCGTGAGGAACGCTCGCGAAGAACGCCTCGAACAGCGCCTTCACCTTCTCCGGATTGTCCTCCGCCGTCAGCCTGGCCAGTTCCGCCTGCCTTGTCGCCTCTTGTCCAGTTACCGGCGCCGCCGCGCGCAGCAACCGCTTGTTCAGGCTGAGCTTCACCCCGCGGTTCGGGTAATCCAACCGGTACAGGCGTCCGCCAGCGGCGGCCTCCTCGCCGACGATGGTCAGGTAGCCGGTCTGGAACAAAAGCGCTTCGGTCGAGATGTCGTCGACGTCGAAGGCTGACAGCAGATCGTCATCCGCGACAAGTCCTTCCAATGTCGGCGCCTCGATCCGTCGCCGCGACAAAAGGTCGACGAGGAAGGTCGGCGTGCCGCTCCGGAACCAGTGCGCCTCGAACTGGCGACGCCGGAAAAGCAGCAGGACATCGTACGGGTTGTAGAGTTTCTCCGCGCCCCGCCAGCTGTAGCCGTTGTACCAGCGGCGGATCTCGTCCCGGTCCAGGCCCTCGAGTTCCGGGGCGAAGACCGCGTCCAGCTCCGCGTCCGTGTAGCCGCAGATGGCCGAAAACTCCGGCTCCAGCGTGATGTCGGTCAGATTGTTCAGGCCCGAGAACAGGCCAGCCAACTTGCTCACGCCGGTAAGGAAGGTGAACCGGATATGCGAGTCGCAGTCCTTGACGACGCTGTAGAAGCCGCGCAGGAAGTCGCGGGTGGCCCGCGCCAGTTCCCGGTCGCCGAGCGCGTCCAGGATCGGCTTGTCGTATTCGTCCACGAGCACGACCACGCGCCGCCCCGCGCGCTCGTGCAGTTCGGCGATCAGACGATGAAGGCGGTCGGACGCGTCGGGGTCGCCGCATTGGACGCCGGCGCGCTTCTCGGCGATGTCGAGCTGCATCATCGCGTTCCTGTGCAGCCGGTCGGGGTTGCCGAGCTGGCCGGAACCGAAACTGATCCGCAGCACCGGATGGCGGATCGACCAGTCCCAGCGCCCATGGATATCCAGCCCCCGGAACAGCGGCTCGGCACCCTCGAATAGCTCCTTCAGCGTGTCCACGAACAGGCTCTTGCCGAAACGCCGCGGTCGCGACAGGAAGTAGTGCTTGTCTCTTTCCGTCAATCGCCAAGCGTAAGCTGTCTTGTCGACGTAGTAATGACCTTCCTCCCGGATCTCGCGGAAAGTCTGGATGCCGATGGGCAGTGCGCGTTTCATCGCGCCGCAAGCTTAACCTGCGGCGCGGCCGTTGTCGAACCGAGGCTTCCTCCCGCGGGGGCCCCGGTGTCCGCCGTCGCTGGTCTTGAGTTCCGATTGCGGCGCCCGGTTTCAGACGGTCTCGAACTTGAAGTCCACGATGTTGCGCTCTTCCCGGCCGAACTCCGCCCCGGCGGACGACACGGTTGCGCTGCGCTATTTTTTCGGCTGCCGTCCGCCCGGCGCAGCGCCGTCAACCCGGTCAGGCGTCCGACTTCGATCCGGCGCGCGTTGACCCGAACTCCGTAACTTTCGGGCCTTGGAGAGCGCCCGAATTCATGCTCCGGCCCGGCGTCCACCTCGCGATCGGCGCGAACGGAGCGGAAAAACCGGCGTTCTCGGCGCCCTTTCCGGACGCCTTTCAAGAATTACGAGAGAGCGGAACAATCCAGCAGGGCGAGCCAAATCGTCACGGTGCGCCCGCCAAGCGGATTTTCTGGTATAACCCCCCATCATTCGCTTGCTGCGCGTCATGGCCTACGAACCCGATTACCCGTTTCCGAAACTCGACCACGGACAACATCTCGAAGTCGCTCCCGGCATTCGCTGGATCCGCATGCCGCTGCCCTTCGCGCTCGACCACGTCAATCTGTGGCTGCTGGAAGACGGCGACGGCTGGACCGCGGTCGACACCGGCTACAACGACGTCCGGTCGCGCGACATCTGGCGGAAGGCGCTCTCGGACCTGGGAGCGACGCCGACGCGCGTGATCTGCACGCACTACCACCCCGACCACCTGGGGCTTGCCGGCTGGTTCGCCGAGGAATTCGCGGCCCCCTTGTGGATGACCTACACGGAATGGCTTCAGGCCCACGTCGCGGACTCCCGGTCGATAACCCACGACTTCGACCTCTGGGACGACTTCTTCCTCGAGAACGGCGCGCCCGCCGAAATGACGAACGGCTTCAGGAAGTTCCGCGACGAACTGAGCGAACCCTGGTACCGGCTCCCGAAGACGGTTCGACGCATCCGGGACGGCGAGGAAATCCCGATCGGCGGCCGCGCATGGCATGTGATCACCGGCGGCGGCCATACGCACGAGCACGCCTCGCTGTGGTGCCCGGAACTGAACGTGTTGATCTCAGGGGATCAGATTTTGCCCCGCATCACTTCGAATATCAGCCTCTGGTACACCGAACCCGACGGAGATCCGTTGGGCGAGTATTTCGAGAGTTTCGAGAAATACCGCCACTTGCCTCGTCAGGTGCTGGCGCTGCCGTCGCACGACTATCCCTTCCGCGGCGTTCACGGCAGGCTCGAAGACCTGCGCGCGCATCACGAGGAGCGTCTCGAGGCGGCCCGGAAGGCCTGCGCTGCGCCGCGGTCCGCCGCCGAGGTGGTCCCCGTCCTGTTCAGCCGTGAAATAGGCCCGCGCGAATACGGCTTCGCGATCGGCGAAACTCTGGCCCACCTGAATTACCTGGCCGCCGGCGGCGCGCTCGAGCGGCGCAAGGACGCGGACGGCCTCTATCGCTACCGAACGGCGGGGTGATGCACGTCGGACGAACCGGCTGCTGGAGAGCCGAGGTAACCGAGGCCGACACCGCGCACGCTCTCGGGAATCCGGGAATACATGTGCTCGCCACGCCGCGCCTGGCGGAGTTCTGCGAGCGGGCGGCGCGCGAGGCCTGCGACGGCGCCACGCGGCGCGTCCGCGCGGATCTCCGGCATCTCGCCGCCACCCCGGCGGGCGACATGGTGGAAATCCGGGCCGAACTGATCGAGATCCGCGACGACCGCCTGATCTTCTCGGTATCGGGCAGCGACTCCCGGCGCGAAATCGTATCCGGCCGAATCTGGCGGATGCGCGCCGCATGATCGTCGGCCCCGGCCTCGCCGCATGGGAAATCAGGGTGCTGGACGACGCCGACATGTCCGGCGGGAGCCTGTCGACCGCGACGCTGCATCTCCTTTGCGAGATGGCGGCGCACAATGTCCTCGCGCCCGGCTTCGGCCCGGACGACTCGAGCGTCGGACTTCATAACGACATCTGGTTCTGGGGAGACGCTCGGCCCGGAGAAGCGCTTCACGCCGAGGCTACGATCACGGAGGTCGCCGGCCGCCGCGTCGCCTTCAACGTGTTCGCGCGCGCCGGCATGCGCGAAATCGCCCGAGGCACGCACGCGCGCATGCTGGTTTCGCGAACGAGATTCCTGGCGTCGTTGCCCGCGCCCATCGCGCGGACGGTCCTCCCGCCCGCGCCGTGACGACGGACCGATTTGCGCGGGCGGCGTTTCGGGGGATAGTATGCGTCCCTAACCTTTGAAGGGGGAAACGATGAAGCTCGGGACAATTACCGCGGCGGCGTTCGCAGCGAGTCTGGCGTTGGGATCCGCTTCCGCCGCAACCGTCATGAAGATCGGCTTCGTGACGATCAACGACGGCCAGCACAAATCCGCCAACTGGATCGCCAAGGAAGTGGAAAAACGAACCGGCGGCTCGATCACGGTGAAGGTCTTTCCGGCGGCGCAGCTGGGCAAGATACCGCGCCAGATCGAAGGCGTTCTGCTCGGAACGCAGGAAGCGTTCATATCGCCGCCGGGCTTTTTCGTCGGGCTGAACAAGGCGTTCATGGCGCCCGACGCGCCGGGACTTTTCGACAGTTTCGGCCACCAGACCAAGACTCTCAATCATCCGACCGTCCGCGACAAGTTCCTCAATCTCGCTACCGCCAAGGGCGTGACCGGCATGTATATCGTGTCGGCCGGAGCTTCGGCGCTGGCGATGCGGGATCCGGTGCGCAAGCTTTCCGACGTGCAGGGCAAGAAGATCCGCGTGCTCGCGTCGCCGATGGAGGTGGCGATCATGAAGCAGCTCGGCGCGGCCGGAACGCCGATGGCCTATTCGGAAGTTCTGCCGGCGATCCAGCGCCGCGTGCTCGACGGCGCCAGTTCGGCGGTCGTCGTGATGGGGCCGTCGAAGTTCTATACCGCGGCGAAGTACCTCACGCCCACGCATTTCACCTATATCCCGACCTCGATGTGGACCAGCGCCAAATGGCTCGCGAAGCTTTCCGACAAGGAACGCGCCGTGCTGAAGGAAGTGGGCCGCGAGGTGACGCCGATCGCCAACGACTGGTCGCGGGACGACACCGTCAAATGGGAGGAGAAATGGACCGGCGAAGGCGGCACGGTGATCCGGCTCGACGAGGCCGAGCGCCGCGCGGCCCTCGACAAGCTGCGGCCGCTTGGCGAGGAGATTTTCGAAAAGGATCCCGTGATCGCGCCGATGTACAAGCTGCTGAAAGCGGCGGCGCAAAAAACGATGTAGCGACGACGTTCCTGCCGGGAAACGTTTCCCGGCAGGAATCTCGGACCGACGCCGCGCAGACCGGCGCGCCGGCCTACGCGGCGTCGGCGTGTTGCTCCACGTAAAGCGCCGCGAAATCGATCGGATTGACCATCAACGGCGGGAATCCGCCGTCCCGCACGGTGTTCGAAACGATCGCCCGCGCGAACGGGAATAGATGGCGCGGGCCTTCGATCATCACGATGGGCTTCGCTTCTTCCTCGGAAGCGCCGCCGACCTGAACCAGCCCGCCATAGGTCAGCTCGACGATGAACATCGTGCTGTCCCCGGCCTTCGCCTCCGCACGGATGAACAGGGAAACCTCGTACATGCCGGGATTCATTTCCGTGGCGCTGGTGCGGACGTCGATATTGACGTTCGGGCTCTCTTCGAGCGCAGCCAGGGTCTCGGCGCCGCGCGGATTTTCGAAGGACAGATCCTGAATGTACTGTGCGCCGATCGCGAAAGTGACGCCCTCCGAAGCCTCCTCCGCCCCCGAGCCGTTGGCACCGTTGCCCTTCGGCGGTTGGTCGGCCATCTGGTTCTCCTGTCCCGTTTCGAGGGTGGTTATCACGGTTGCCGCATCCGAACAACGCCGCTCGGGCGCAAACGTCTCGCGGCGGATTGCCGGCCGCGAGGACGGACGGTCGTCGAAAGACGCACCGCTCCCGTTACCGCCGCGCTGAACGCCCGAAGGTCCGGAGTCCCTCGCGGGAGAAGTCGCCGCGTCCCTGCGGCTCCGGACTCCCGTGGACCTCGACGAATCGACCGCCGCGGAATCCGCTTCGCGCGGTTCGTCGTCCCGACGGTCCCGCGCCGGCGGCGCTCGAATCGCCCGAGGTACGAGGCCCTCTACGCGAGCGTCCGACTGCCTGGAGGGCGTCGCCAAGCCGTCGGCCCATGCATGTCTTTCCGCGCGGCCGTCGAGCAAGCTCGGGCAGGGTCGAGGGAGCTGCCTACGGCTCCTTTTTCGCAAGATTCAACGGAACGCCGACGCGGAAAGCGCTCACGGCCACGCCGCGTCGAAGGGCGGATGCGGCGCCGTCGGATCGCACCGGACGGTCGCGCCGTTGCCGACCCTCCGACCGGTCAACGACCGGATCACGCCCCAATGCGTGACGACGGCGGTCGACCCCCAGTCGTCGGCTTCCGCCGCCGCGCGGCGAAAGGACGCGCAGCGAAAGTGAAAATCCTCCACGGTTTCGTGCGGCCGGTTCCACCATATTTCGTCCACGCCCGAGAAATCGAGCGTCGGCCAGCCGGCCGCCAACTCGCTGGCGCGCGTTCCGACATCGCACGCGAAGGCCGTGCGTTCCCGGACGTCCGGTTCGACGAAGACGGGAACGCCCAACCGCCCGGCGACGATCCAAGCGGTCTGCAAGGCGCGAGTGTAAGGGCTCGAAACGATTCGGGTGACTTCTTCGCCCGCAATCGCCTCCGCGGAATCCTGCGCCTGGGAGCGCCCGAGCTCCGTCAGCGGCGGATCGTGGATGCCCGGATCGCGGCGGGTTTCCCCGAATACGACGTTGAACATCGTCTGGCCGTGCCGAAGCAGAATCATCGCGCGGCGGCGTCAACCTTCGGTCTTCGCCTTGTGCCTGCACAGGTCGCGGACTTCGCACGACGGGCAGTCGGGCTTGCGCGCTTTGCAGACGTACCGGCCGTGCAGGATCAGCCAGTGATGCGCATGCCTCATCCATGTCGACGGTATGCGCCGCACGAGTCCTTCCTCCACTTCTTCGGGGGTCTTGCCGGGCGCCATGCCGGTGCGATTGCCGAGGCGGAATATATGGGTGTCGACCGCCATGGTCGGTTCGCCGAACGCGACGTTCAACACGACGTTCGCCGTCTTGCGCCCAACGCCCGGCAGCGTCATCAGCTCTTCGCGGGCGCGCGGCACCGCGCCTCCGAAACGCGACAGCAGCATCTCCGAAAGCGCAATGACGTTCTTCGCCTTGTTGCGGTAAAGGCCGATCGTCTTGATGTGGTCGCGCAGCTTCGCTTCGCCCAGCGCCAGCATTTTCTCGGGCGTGTCGGCGACCCTGAACAACGGCCCCGTCGCCTTGTTGACGCCGGCATCCGTAGCCTGCGCCGACAGGACGACGGCGACCAGCAACGTGAATTCGTTGACGTGGTTCAGTTCGCCCGCCGGGTTCGGGTTTCGGGCCGACAGACGGCGGAAGAACTCGTCCACGTCGCGGGAAGGCATGGTCGCTCGCATGCGCAACTTGTAGCGGCGCCGGCGCCGCGAGGGAAGCCTCGGCCGGGCGGCGCGGCGCCGCATCGTTCGCGGCGGCGGTCCGTCTCCGGTTCTCCCGTCTCGCCGGAGGGTCCCCGGCCGAACGGCTCCCGAAGCTTTGACTTCCCTGGACGGATTTCTATGATTCGACGCATGCAAGAGAGCCGCTCATCGGCAAGCGACGCCGCGCCGCGAAGCGCCGCCTGTCTCTTCGACGCCGTCCTGCAGCCTCATACGAGCCTCGGCCGGCAAGGCTTCCTGTTGCTCATGTCCGCGGTCTGCGCCGTGTGCTTCGTCGGCGGCGCCGTATTCCTGGTCGCCGGCGCCTGGCCCGTCACGGGTTTCTTCGGCCTCGACGCCGCGCTGATATACGTCGCGTTTCGCGCCAATTACCGATGGGCGCGCACGCGCGAAACCTTGCGATTGACGGAAGACGCGCTGGTGGTCGAGCGCGTCGACCCCGCCGGAAAGGTCGAGCGCTGGCGGTTCCAGCCCGGCTGGCTGCGGATCGACGCGCCGAACGACGGCAGCCTCGTGCTGTCCAGCCACGGGCGCAGCCTGACGATCGGCGCCTTCCTGACGCCCGACGAGAGAACCGACCTCGCCCGGGCGCTCAAGGAAGCGCTCGCGCGGTGCCGCCTGCCCGTCCATCTTCGCTAAGCCCCGGAATCCCGAAATCGAGCAAGTTTCGGATAGGCGCAGGGAAACCGGAGCCTATTCTCGCCGTTCCTGCGGCCGCGCGAAAAAATTCAGGGACGTCGAAAATGCCGAAAAAGACCGGAACGCAGCTGGCGTTGGATTATGCGCGGGTCGAACGCGCCCTCGGCTACCTCCGCGAAAACTTCCGCCAACAACCGTCGCTGGACCAGGCCGCGGACGCGGCGGCCTTGAGTCCTTATCACTTCCAGCGCCTGTTCACGCGGTGGGCCGGAGTGAGTCCCAAACAGTTTCTCGGTTATCTGACGCTCTCGCACGCCAAGACGGTCCTCGACCGCGCCGGAAGCGCGTTCGAGGCTTCCTGCGACGCCGGACTGTCCGGCCCGTCGCGCCTGCACGACCTGTTCGTCAACTTCGAAGGCGTCACGCCGGGAGAATACAGGGCGATGGGAGAAGGACTTCAGGTGCGCTACGGCGTGCACGCGGGACTGTTCGGCGAATTCGTCGTCGCCGCGACCGACCGCGGCATTTGCGGATTGCAGTTCTTCGGTCCCGAGGGACCGGAAGCGCCGCTGGCGCGGATTCGCGGCGACTTTCCCGCCGCGCGGTTCGAGGCCGCGCAGGACGCAACCGGCGAGCTGTGCCGATCCATAATCGAGCCAGGCCGCTGCGAGCCGGACCGGACGTTGCGGCTGTGGTGCAAGGGCACGAACTTTCAGATCAGGGTCTGGGCGGCTCTTTTGTCCGTCCCGCCGGGCGCGCTGGTCACCTACGGCGACATCGCCCGCGGGATCGGCGCGCCGACGGCCGCTCGCGCCGTCGGCGCGGCCGTCGGAGCCAATCCCGTCGCGGCGCTGATACCGTGCCATCGGGTCATCCGCGCGGAAGTTCCGTTCAGGACGAACTACCGCTGGGGCGCGGCTCGCAAACTCGCCATGATCGGATGGGAACAGGCGCGCGAAAGCGCGCTCGCGCCTCAGTCGATATCGAGCACGTCGAACATCGTATAGAAGCCGGGCGGCCGCTCCTTCGACCAGAGCGCCGCGTGCACGGCCCCCCGCGCGAATATTTGCCGCGACTGCGCCTTGTGGGTCAATTCCAGCCGTTCGTCGTCCACCGCGAAGATCGCCGAGTGTTCGCCGACCACGTTGCCGCCGCGAAGCGCTGCGAAACCGATGTCGCCGCGCCGCCGCTCGCCCGTGTGGCCGCGGCGCGTCCATTGCGCGACGTCTTCCAGGCGGACGCAACGGCCTGCCGCCGCGGCGCGGCCCAGCCCGACCGCCGTGCCGGACGGCGCATCGACCTTGTGCCTGTGGTGCATCTCCACGATCTCGATATCGAAGGAATCGTCGAGCTTGGCCGCGACCTGGCGCGTGAGGGCGAACAGAAGATTGACGGCGAGGCTCATGTTGGGCGCGTGCATCACCACCGTGCTCTCGCCCGCCGCGCGCAGCATTTCTTCCTGCGCCGCGTCCAGCCCGGTCGTTCCGACGATATGGGGCACGCCGGTCTCCGCGGCGAGCGCGGCATGCGCGACCGTCGGCCCGGGGAGCGTGAACTCGATCACCGCCTCCGACGCGGCGAAGACGGCGGCCGCGTCTCCGCCGACTTCCAGCCCGAGCGCCCCGACGCCGGCCGCCTCGCCGGCGTCGCGTCCGACCGCCGGCGCCTCCGGCGAGTCGCAGGCCGCGGAAACCGCGCAGCCCGGCGTCTCCGTTATCTGCCTGATGCAGGCCTGGCCCATGCGGCCGCCGGCTCCGATGATTCCGATCTTCATGATGTTTCCTCGCGTTGCCGCGGAGCGCGGGCCGGCGTTGCCGCGTCAGTCCGTCAGATCGTCCCACAACTCCTTCATGCGCGAGAAGAAGCCCTCGGACTCCGGATTGGTTGTGTCGCCGTCCGGCTTTTCCTCCGCGAAGCTGCGAAGCAGTTCCTCCTGCCGTTTCGACAGGTTGACCGGAGTTTCGACCATGATATCGACGTACATGTCGCCGCGGGCGTGGCTCCGCAACACGGACATTCCCTTGCCGCGCAACCGGAACTGGTGCCCTGTCTGGGCGCCTTTCGGAACCGTGACCCTGGCGCGCTTGCCCTCGATCGAGGGCACCTCGATCGAGCCGCCCAGCGCCGCCGTCGTCATCGGGATCGGAACCTTGACATGGAGGTCGGCGCCGTCGCGCTGGAACAAACGGTGGCGCGCAATGGCCACGAAAATGTAGAGATCGCCCGCCGCCCCTCCCTGGGAGCCGGCTTCTCCCTCCCCGGCGAGGCGGATGCGGGTGCCGTCTTCGACGCCCGCCGGAACGTTTACTTTCAGGGTTCTTTCCCTGCGGGTGCGCCCGGTGCCGCGGCAGCTCCGGCAAGGGTTGTCAATGACGCGCCCGGCGCCGTTGCAGGCCGGACACGTGCGCTCGATCGCGAAAAAGCCTTGTTGCGCCCGCACGTTGCCCCGTCCGCCGCAAGTCCCGCACGTGGAAGGACGCGAGCCCGGCGCCGCGCCCGATCCGTCGCAGTCGTCGCAGGCGACCATCGCCGGAATCCGGATCTGGGCCTCCTTTCCGGCGAAGGCCTGTTCCAGGCTGATTTGCAGGTTGTAACGAAGGTCGCCGCCGCGCCCGGAGCGGCGCTGTCCCCGGGACCCGCCCATGAAGTCGCCGAACATCTCGTCGAAGATATCGGCGAATCCCGAACGGACGTCGAAGCCGCCGCCCGCGCCGCCCTCGAAGGCCGCATGGCCGAACTGGTCGTAGGCCGACCGCTTCTCCTGATCCTTGAGAACGTCGTAGGCTTCGTTGACTTCCTTGAACTTCGCTTCCGCCGCCGCGTCGCCCGGATTGCGGTCCGGATGGTATTTCATCGCGAGCTTGCGGTAGGCGCTCTTCAGCGCCGCGTCATCGGCGTCGCGACCGATCCCTAGGGTCTCGTAATAGTCCTGCTTCGCCATCGCTCACCACCCCGTCCGGCCCGCGGAACCGCGGAGCGCTCCGCGCACGGCTTCGTTCGGGCCGATCAGGGCGATTTGTCCTTGGGGTCGTCGACTTCTTCGAAATCGGCGTCGACGACGGTGGCATCCTCTCCGTCCGTTCCGTCCGCCGGCGCGGCGGCGGCGCTCGCCTGCTCCTGCTGCGCCTTGTAGAGCGCTTCGCCGAGCTTCTGCGAAGCCAGCGCCAGCGCTTGCGTCTTCGACTGGATCGCGTCCGCGTCGTCGCCCTCGATCGCCGTCTTGAGGTCCACGACGGCGCTTTCGATCGCCGCCTTGTCTTCGCCGGACAGGGAATCGCCGTGCTCGGACAGACTCTTCTCGGTGCTGTAGATCAGGCTGTCCGCCTGGTTTCGGGCATCCACCCGCTCGCGGCGCTTCTGATCCTCCTCGGCGAATTTCTCCGCTTCCGAGACCATTTTTTCGATGTCGTCGTTCGACAAGCCGCCGGACGCCTGAATGCGGATGTTCTGCTGCTTGTTGGTGGCCTTGTCCTTGGCGGACACGTTGACGATGCCGTTCGCGTCGATGTCGAACGTGACCTCGATCTGCGGCACGCCGCGGAGCGCCGGCGGAATGCCCACCAGATCGAACTGGCCGAGCAGCTTGTTGTCCGCGGCCATTTCCCGCTCGCCCTGGAAGACGCGGATCGTCACCGCGTTCTGATTGTCGTCGGCGGTGGAGAACGTCTGGCTTTTCTTGGTCGGGATCGTCGTGTTCCGATCGATCAGGCGCGTGAACACCCCGCCGAGCGTTTCGATGCCGAGCGACAACGGAGTCACGTCGAGCAGCAGCACGTCCTTGACGTCGCCCTTGAGAACGCCGGCCTGAATGGCGGCGCCGATGGCGACCACCTCGTCCGGATTGACGCCGCGGTGCGGTTCCCGTCCGAAGAAGTTCTTGACCGTCTCGATCACCCTGGGCATGCGGGTCATGCCGCCCACCAGGATCACCTCGCCGATTTCGCCGGCGGAAAGGCCGGCGTCCTTGAGCGCCGCGCGGCACGGCTCGATGGTGCGTTCGACGAGATCGTCCACCAGCGCCTCGAGCTTGGCGCGCGTCAGCTTGATGTTCAAATGCTTGGGACCGTTCTGATCGGCCGTGATGAACGGCAGGTTGACCTCGGTTTGACCGGACGACGAAAGCTCGATCTTGGCCTTCTCGGCGGCTTCCTTGAGACGCTGCAAGGCGAGCTTGTCGTTGCGCAGGTCGATCGCGTTCTCCTTCCGGAATTCTTCGGCGAGGTATTCGATGATCCGCGCGTCGAAATCCTCTCCGCCGAGAAACGTGTCGCCGTTGGTCGACTTGACCTCGAACACGCCGTCGCCGATCTCGAGAATGGAGACGTCGAACGTGCCGCCGCCCAGGTCGTAGACGGCGATGGTGCCGCTTTCGCTCTTTTCGAGCCCGTAGGCGAGCGCGGCCGCGGTCGGTTCGTTGATGATGCGAAGCACGTCGAGGCCGGCGATCTTGCCGGCGTCCTTCGTGGCCTGGCGCTGCGAATCGTTGAAATAGGCCGGAACGGTGATGACCGCTTCGGTCACGTCCTCGCCGAGATGGGCCTCGGCGGTCTCCTTCATCTTCTGAAGGATGAAAGCGGAAATCTGGCTCGGCGAGTACTTGTCGCCCTCGACCTCGACCCAGGCGTCGCCGTTGTCGGCCTTGACGATCCTGTACGGAACGAGGTCCTGGTCCTTGCGGGTGGTCGGGTCGTCGTACGGACGGCCGATCAAACGCTTGATGGCGAACAGCGTATTTTCGGGATTGGTGACGGCCTGGCGCTTGGCGGCCTGCCCAACCAGCCGTTCGCCGCCGTCCGCGAACGCCGTCATGGAAGGCGTGGTGCGAACGCCTTCGCTGTTCTCGATGACGCGCGCGTCGGCACCTTCCATTATTGCGACGCACGAATTCGTGGTACCGAGATCGATACCGATCGCCTTGCCCATTTCTAACCTCGCAATCCGGCAAATGCCCGCGACCCGTCCCGGCGCCCCGGACTATCCCCAAAAGATTTCCTGAACTCGATGGCATATGCTAGGCGGATATATAGGAAGTGATCCTTGACTTACAAGTGGCCCGCGGCGTTTCCGAACGCGAGGCGGGCGACGGCGAATGAGGTAGAGTCGGCGCCGCATGATCGTTTCCGCAAGCTACCGCACCGACATACCGGCCTTTCGGGCGGACTGGTTCCGCGCGCGCCTCGCGGAGGGCTTTTGCGTCGTCGGCAATCCTTACGGCGGTCGGCCCTATCGCGTCGACCTCTCGCCCCGCGGCGCCGACGGGTTCGTGTTCTGGACCCGAAACGCCGCGCCCTTCGCGGACGCGTTGCAGGACGTGACGGCGCTAAACCTGCCTTTCGTCGTGCAATTCACCGTCACCGGCTATCCGCGCCTCCTCGACGCGCGCACGCCGCGGGCGGACGACGCCGCGGAGCAGATCGCCGCGCTCTCGCGAAAATACGGACGCCGCGCCGTGGTCTGGCGCTACGATCCGGTGATCGTCACCTCCGCCACTCCGCCTGCCTGGCACGCCCGGAACTTCGCGGCGCTGGCGGCGCGCCTCGCCGGGGCTGTGGACGAATGCACGATCTCCTTCGCGCACGTCTACCGCAAGACGCGCCGCCGTCTCGACCGCGCGGCGCAACTGCGCGAATTCACCTGGCGCGACCCGGAGGAAGGCGAAAGACGCGAAATCTGCCGCGGACTGGCCGCCGACGCGAGCGATTTCGGAATGCGGCTCACGGTTTGCAGCCAGCCGGAAACGACCTGCGCACCCGCGACGCCGGCGCGCTGCATAGACGCCGGCCGGCTGTCCGACGTCGCCGGGCGCGACATCGCGGCCCGGCAGAAAGGAAACCGGGCGGGATGCCTTTGCGCCGAAAGCCGCGACATAGGCGCCTACGACACCTGCGCCCACGGCTGCGTGTATTGCTACGCCGTATCGGACCACGACCGCGCCGCCGCGCGGCTGCGCGGGCTGCTGCTTCAGGACCGGGGCGGGGTGGTCTCCGCGCCGTCCGGCTCTTCCGCAGCGGACGCTTCGCCCGGGTCGGACGCGCTTTCGGCCGGGGGTTCGGCGGGCTCCTTCGCGACGGCCACCTTGGCCGGCCTCAGCAAGCGGTCGTGAATCCGATAACCCACCTCGAGGACCTGCACGACCGTTCCCGGATCGGCTTCCGCCGTCGGCAGTTCGAACATCGCTTCGTGGAAGCGCGGATCGAATTTCTCGCCGGCAGGATCGATTCGGCCGATGCCGTGGCGCTCGAAGGCCGACAGCATTTCCTTCTCCGTCAACGCCACGCCTTCGACGAATCCGGCCATCGCGCCCGACTCTTCGTCGGGAGGCAGCGAGTCGATCGCGCGCCGCAGGTTGTCGGCGACCGAAAGCATGTCGCGCGCGAAGTTGGAGATGCCGTACTTCGACGCGTCGTCGCGGTCCTTCTGCGATCGCCTGCGCAAATTCTCCATGTCGGCGAGGGAACGGAGAAGCTTGTCCTTCAATTCGGCGACCTCGTCGGGCTCCGCCTCTTCGGAGGGTTCCTCTTCGGCCCGTTCGTCCTCCGCTCTCGCTTCGGGCGAAGGCGTCTCGTCGGGGTTCCCGGCGTCCTCCCGAGGTTCGGGCTCTTCCGTCCCGGTTCCGGTTTCCTCCGCCGAGGGCTCGTCGCGCAATTTATCCTGTTCGTTCACGTCTCTCTTTCCGTTTGCCGACCGATCAGGCGGTCGATGACCTTGGCCGTATAGTCGACCATAGGGATGATCCGGGCGTAATTCAGACGCATCGGACCGATAACGCCGATGGCTCCGACGATGGTCTGCTGCTCTCCCTTGAAGGGCGCGACCACCATGGCGCAGCCAGCCTGGTCGAACAGGACGTTCTCGGCTCCGATGAAGATCTGCACGCCATCCGCTTTGTCGGTCATTTCGAGAAGCCTGACAAGCAATTCTTCCGTTTCCAGAACGTCGAACAGGCCGCGCACGCGCTCGAGGTCCTGCATGGCCGAAATCTCGTCGAGCAGGCGCGCCTGCCCTTTGACGATCAGGGCGCTGGCATGCCGCTCGCCTCCCGCCCATGCCGCCAGGCCGGCCTCCACGAGTCGCGCCGTGATCTCGTCGATTTCGGCGCGGCGCTGCTTGATCGCGTCATTCACCGCGCGGTGGGCTTCGTCGATGGTCGATCCCGCGAAACGCGCGTTCAGGAAGTTGCCGGCCCGGACCAGCGTCGACAGGGGCGTGCCCGGCGGCAAGTCGATCAGCCGGTTCTCGACGAAGCCGTCGTCCGTGACCAACACCGCGAGGGCCCGCCCGTCTCCCAGGTTCACGAACTCCATATGCTTGAGCGGCCGCGCGGTTTTGGGAACCGCGACCAGCCCGGCGCACCCGGCCAGTCCCGAAAGCACGGAAGTCGCCTCGCCGAGCGCCTCGGCGAGGCTGGTTCCGTGGTTGTTGCATTGGACCTCGATGCTCCGGCGATCTTCGGCGCTGAGATCGCCGATTTCCAGCAGGCCGTCGATGAACAGGCGCAGCCCCTTGTCGGTCGGAAGTCGGCCGGCCGACGTGTGCGGCGCGTAGAGCAGGCCTATGTCCTCGAGATCGGCCATGACGTTGCGGATGGTGGCCGGCGACAACGGCGTATCGAGCCGCCGCGACAGGGTTCGCGACCCGACGGGCTCGCCGTCCGCGAAGTAGCTTTCGACGATCTCGCGGAATATCTCGCGGGAGCGCTCGTTCAGTTCGCCGATAAGGCCGGGAGGCGACTTGCTCATCATGTCCACCGGCTGGGGAATTTAATCCTGACCCGCTTCTTGTCAACGCTCCGAATTCTGCCTCGGCGGGAGTCGCGAAACGGAGCCTCCAAATTCAGACCTCCTGACATCGCGTAAATTCAATTTTCCAGCAGGGGTCCCTCGAACGCCAGTTTCAGCCCGGTGCCGGGGTAGGCATGGCCTTCGCGAGTGGTCATGGCACAGAGTTCCCGAAGCGCCTTGTTGAAGCGGGGCTGCGACATGGAATGGAAGCGCACGGTGAGGCATCCGTCACCCGGGACGAGGTCGGCCGGGGTTCGAAACAGGGTTTGGAGAAAGGCGCGGCCTTCGTCCTCGCTCCGGTTCAGCAGCGGACCGAGGGGAGCGAGCATCGCGCTTTCCGCCCGGTAAGCCGCCATCCTGACGAGGTCGGTGAAGATCTTCCGCTCGGGTTCGAGTCTGACGATCTCCTCCTCGTCCATGGTTTCCTTGACAGGCACTCTTTCCGGCAGGGTTTCCAGGCGCGCCTCGCATTCCTCGATCAGGACTTCGAGTTCCTTGATGCGTTCTTCCGGGGATGCCTTGCCGCTCCTCGCGGTTCTGCCTTTCTTTTCGTCCTTCCACTGCTGTTTCCGGATGCGCCCGATCTTCGCTTCGAGGCTTTCGATCCGCGCCTTGCATTCCTTGTACGGCGGGTTGGGGATTATCCGTTCGGGGTCGGCCGGCTCGGTCTCGTAGGTGCAAAGATGGTCGAGCGCGAACTCGTGCCGCATGTAGCGAAAGTAATTCTCCTGGTTCCAGCGGGCGAACATTCGCGAGGCGACCTCGACGGTCGGCAGGTCCCGGCGGGTCGTCACGGTCTGATGGCCGTTGTCGCACAGCCGCCGCACCTCGCGCATCTTGAACCTTTTCTCGCCGAGACCCGTCTCCCGTTCGGCCAGCCGGTAACGGACGCCGGACGCGGGGTCCTCCACCGTCGTGAAGCCTTCCTCCGGCCAAGGGGAATAATGGCCCTTCCGGTAGGTCATGACATCGACGCCTTCCGCCGCCCAGCGCCGGAACGTTTCCGGGCTCCAGCCCTCGCGATCGAAAACGACGGTCACGCGCCCCTCCTTTCGTATCCGCGGCAGGACATCCCTGTCCAGCGCCTGCAGCAGGCCGTCATTGGCCTCCATGGAAACGAAGAACCACGGCTGCGCCCGAGCGTCGTTGACCCAGGTGTCGGTCGTCGCCGGCATGCACAGGCGCCGACGCGGCACGAACGTTTCGGGAAGGCGGTGCTTGCGTCCGTGGTAGGGTCGCACATGTCCGTCGACGTACAGGAAGCCGAGTGCTTCCGGCTCGGCCTCCGCCCACCGTCGGGTAAACGCTTCGGCCAGTCGCCGCGCCAGACCGCGCCGACCGACCTCCTTCAGCTTGCGGCGCAGCGTCTTCATCTCCGGAGCCCGGTCGAGACCGAGCAGCAGGCCCAGCTCTCCCGGGGCATGGCCCTTCAGTTGTTCCGCGTTCCTGATGCGCAGCAAGGCCATGAAGGCCAGCGTCAACAATATGCTGCGCAAGCCGAAGAACCCCTTCTCAAGCTGTCCGTAAACCTCCTCCGTAACCTCGACCAGCCCCTCGTGCAGCAGCGCCGGCAACGCCAGCAAGACACCCGCGCCGGGCACCGATTCCGCCGCCTCGAAACGCGTCGAGGCCTCGGCGAGTTCTCCCACGCTCGCAAGCACCCGTTCCTCGACCCGCTTGACCGCGACGCCGCCTTCGCAGCGCCCGTCCGTCGCGGACCGCACCGATGGCTGCGTTCCCGGACCCTGCCGCCGGTCCGCGCGCAGGGTCCCCTGCCGCAGGGCATGGCGGATCGTCCCCTCGGTCACGCCCGCGGCCTTCGCCGCCGCAACTTGCGACCGCCCTTCGTCGAGTGCCTCCTGTGCCCGTTGCAGTGCCAGCTCCGTCAGCTTGTACCCTCCGCGCGGTCCGCGCTCTTTGGCGAAGGCCGCCACGTTGCGGGACCGGTAGGCGTCCCGGTTGCGACGGATGGTGAGGCGGGAAACGCCGAAGACGCGCGACAGCGCCGCCACCGTCGCCAGCCCGAGGTCGCCGAGCAAACCCTGCGCCAGACGCAGGCCCGCCTTGTCGTCTTCCGCGCAGCGATAAATCGGGCCGCCCGGATTGAAAAACTCAAGATGTCCATCGTCGCGGACACAGGCCAGTCTGTCGCTGATCACGGTCGCATTTTCGGGCAGGACGGCGAGGCGGGACTGGAACATGGTATTCTCCAGAAAGTGGTACATTCTAATTTACGACGCCCTGGAGAAAAGTCAAGCAAAATCTTCAAGTTCCGCATACCATGTCAGGAGGTCTGAAATTCTTCCCGCGGGGCTTTCAAGTCTCGGCGCAATCCTCCGAGGCCCGCCGGGGAAGAGGCGGCAAATTTCTTCCGTTCCTTCCGTCTGGTACGCCCGTTCCTGATTTGACGCCACGGTGCCGCCGCAGGCCGTCTCGAGAGCGCTCTTCCGCAGCGCCTCCCGGTCGCACGATCTTCGCGCAGCGCGGACGGATTCGGGGTTCCCGTTCTTCTCCGCGCTCGCGGCAAGGAACCGCCTTCCTTGCGCCAGCCGCCCCCGCACCGCCAAGCGGCGCGGGGCAAGCGGGCCTCGGCTCGCTCCCGGTATCCATTGCCACTGCCTGCGACAGGTTTCACGACCCGCTGGCATCGGCACCCTTTCCACATCCAAACGCGCTGTCAGCTCCGTATGAGGTGCAGCTTGACATCGCTTGACCGTCTGACTATTTGTCCGAGGTCAAGAGTTTGCCTTGCTATAGTAGCCTGCCGACTTCAGCGCTCGTGATCGGAGCCACTAATGTCGAATGCTATTTACTTTACGAAGTTGAATATAGAGAATATCCGATCATTCGCTGATCGCCAAGAGTTGGACCTTACCAACGACGCGGGGTGCCCTGCCCCGTGGACTCTTATTGTCGGCGACAACGGAGTTGGAAAAACCACATTGCTCCAGTGTCTCGTGCGAATGCGCCCTATGTTCAATCGTCCTCCCGACGACAATAAAGGCACATTGCCCAATCCTGTAGAACCTGAGTTGGCGCGAGAACCCGAGAACGAAGTTCTTAAGAGATTGGCTCGTCATGGCACCGACTCCCCCGCAAGGTTGGAAACCCACCTTTCCTTGTGCAAATTATCCGACAAACATCAAGTAGGTTCAAAATCCATTTCAACGCTCCATGAAATAAAACGGAAGGATGGACAAATTGCGGACGTCAGCTCTAGTGGAGAACCCGAAGAAGTCAATGCGGAAGAACCTCTTGTTTTGGCTTATGGTGCCGGACGACATCCTAGGGTGGCGAATGTAGATATCACACCTGAAACTGATCCGACCGTATCGTTGTTCAAGGTAGAATCTTCGCTTTGCGACGCAGAAGATTTTCTCTATCGCCTCGACCATGCGTCCATGAAAGGAGATCTCATGGCGCAAAAAAAATTGGATGGTATCAGAATGATACTGTCCAAGATTATTGAAGATATTTCCAACCCTGATTCAATCGAGATCTTCGCGCCCCCAGGCCCTGGAATTTCTCCTGAAAAGTCAGGAATTCGCGTAGATACTCCTTACGGAAACGTGTCATTTCATCAACTAAGCCTCGGCTATCAGACTATGTTTGCGTGGATCACCGATATCGCTTCGAGACTGCTCGGCCACTACGAAAACAGCTCTGATCCTCTTCGCGAACCAGCCATCGTGATAGTCGATGAAATCGACCTGCATCTACATCCGAGCTGGCAGCGGAAAATCCGCGACCGTCTGACAGAATACTTTCCCAATATTCAGTTTATCGCAACTGCGCATAGTCCGCTGATGGCTCTGAACTCTTTGGATGCCAACGTGGCCGTTCTTCGCCGATCAGAAGACCACACGGAAATCGTCAATGACCCCGCTATTGTTCAAGGCTGGAGACTGGATCAACTTATCACTAGTGAACTGTTTGATTTGCCTTCATCACGTTCACATGAAGTGGAAAAGTGGAGGGAAAGATATAATAGTCTTATTCAGAGATCTGATTTGTCGGAGAAAGAAAAAAAAGAACTTAACGAATTACGGCAGCGCGAACGAAAATTACCGACTGCCGATTCTCAAGAAGATGAAAGCGCGATGGAGATCATCCGTAGCGTAGCCAAACGCCTTGGGTTGAAAGACGCCTCCGATGATCCGGGTCAATAAATCGCCTTCTCCTATAATTCTCACGACGTCCGGAATGGAACGCCGTATGGAACTTTGCCGACTATTTGAGGAAAATCGAGAGATCTATTTAACTGGTGAAAAAACCTTTGACTTCGATAGAGGAATATATTCTCATAATACTGTAAAACGAACCCTACGAAAAGATCAACACGGAAAATGTTGCTATTGTGAGGGAAAGTTTGAAGCTTTTTCGTCTGGCGACATTGAGCATTATCGGCCCAAAGGGGCGGTAAAACAAAGCGAGACGGGATCACGAATCTACCCGGGATATTACTGGCTAGCATACTGCTGGAAAAATTTATATTATTCTTGCGAACATTGCAACAGAAGTTCAAAAAGAGAGCTATTTCCGTTGAAAAATCACGCTCAAAGGGCCTGTTCACACATTGACCCTGTGGATATTGAACAACCATTGCTTCTCGACCCTGGTGGTATTGAGGATCCACGAAATCACATCGTATATTTTGAAAATGTCGCTGTTGGAGTTACGGAAATTGGAAGAAAGACAATCGATGTTGTAGATCTTAATCGGCCCGCTCTGAAAGACCAACGTTTGAAGCATTTGGATATCTTGGAAACGTTACAGATAATTGCTCTTGCGCTCGACGGAAGCACGGATCCAAACGACATAGAAGATCGAGAGAAAGCTGTTAACAAACTAGTTTCATACAGAGAACAAACAGCGGAATTTAGTGCTATGACTATTGACTATCTATAAAGTTAATGAAATATTTTTGATGTTGCAAAACCTGTCTAACCAAGGCTTTCCCAGCGTCGGTTAATCCTTCCGATATGGCGAGCCATGAAGTTTCTCTCATTTCTCGCTCTATGGTGCGCATGCGCTGATGAACAAATTTTTTCTTAGTCGATGTTATATTTTCATGACCGGACAGGAACCAGAAGTATATCACGGATACCACATACAGTCCGTGCAATATCCCGCCAAGTGGCCGTGTCGTTTGGGTCCATGGAGAATAAGCTTGGATATAGCAGTCTCGAACAAGCGGTGTGACGGCTTCGATCATCGTCAGCTGGAGATGCATACATTCATGAACTATGGATTCGGCAAGGCGCAGTTCTGCCTCAGGACACGAAGGGGGAATCGACACGAAAACCGAAAATGGCGCCTCCGGATCGCTGTGACTGACGTCGAAATCCGAACCGGGCGCTTTGAGAATATGCAGAGCCCGCAAATACGCCGAGATCGTCTCCCGCAAGCTCGGAAGCAGAGCGATGAAAGACAACGCAGATCGAACGGCAGCGACATCGGCCGCCGACGTAGATTCCGAGAAGGTCAAGCCGCAGTCTTCGTACCTAGCGCGGGTCGACGCGGGCAATTTTTCGATCCTGCACTCGAAAGCAATATTGAGCGCAGCTGCCTCCATGCGCATGGCTTTTGGATCGTTGCACAGCCAGCGATGCGTTCCGTAGTTTGCGGAATCGAAGCCGCGATGCTTGCATTCTCGCCAAGCAGCTTCGGTTAGCGGACGAGCCAACCCCGGGAACCACGGCTCGGTCGGACGAGCCAGCGCCTCCATAAGCGCTTGCCTAGGTTCGCTTACCAACGGGCCTGGAACGGAACGAGTAGACCAACGTATAGCGTTCTCCGCCGTGCAGGAGGGAAACGGCATGGTTGGAATTCTCGCCGATCTCGAAACCGATCGCGCTTCCGCTGACCGGACGGACGATCCGATCAACGTCGTTAGGATCCGCGCTGTTGAACAACATGAAAAAACCGCCGTCCTCGTCGCGCAGGCCCCGGTTCAGCTGAACGGTGAGACGATGCGTTTCCTGTCCGGTCAGATAATCGTTATGGAGCGCGATTCGCTGTCCGGGCATCAGCCTGTGCGCCACCAGATCGACCCGATCATCCAATTCGACGTCGAAAAGCGCGCCCATTGCGGAGCGAAACGCCGCAAGACCTTCCGGTGCCGTCAACCGGGAAACGTTCTCCGGAAGAGCGGCGTCGAACATGCTGAACTCGTACTGCTCGTAGAAATCGGTTTCCACCAGTCGCCACGGCGCACTGGATTCGAACCATTCGAGAAGCGTCGGTTCAAGGTCCGGCGAGAAGCAATGCCGCGCGAGGAAGTAGCGGAAAGGAGTGGCGTGGAACTCCACTTCCGCGTCTTCGCGCAAGAGCGCGCAAGTCACCTGTTATGACGATGGTACGTGCGGTTATAGGCGACCGACGAGACGGTTTCGCCCTTGTTCCGCACCTCCTCGACAAGTCGAGCCAAAGCGGCGCTGTCGATGCTCGTTGGTTCGATGTCCAGATCCGGTCGAACCTCCTCGCGCTTGTCAGCCATTGGATGCTCCTTTTCGTTGTTCATGCGGCTTCCCGCCGCTTGAACGGGCCCAGAAATTGCGCGACCCGCTCCCGCATGCGCCCGATCAGCAGCAATTGATCGGCGCAGAACACCGTCGGGTTGTCGAAGCCCCGCTCCCCGCTCCATCGATGCGCGACCATTCCGCCGCCGCAAACGCCGAGTTCGGGACACGCGAGACAGGCAGGGGCCATCGGCCGCTGCTGGCGATAGTAGTCTGCATAGACCGGATGGCGAACGATGTCGAGCAGACTGTCGGACAGTATCGACCATGGCTCCCGTTCAAAACGGTCGGCGGCTCTGCCGGCCGCTTTTAACGTATCGTTCTTGTTGATCCGGCCGTCGGTATCGATCACGAGAATGCCGTAATCGGCAACGCCTACGCCCTCCTTCTGCGACTTTCCTCCGAGAATCAGGCGAAGCATATCGTCAAGGATGCGTACTCGCGGCGGGTTTGGATCGCTCAGGTAGATATCGAGCAGGCTGGCCATCCAGCGCCCGAACTCCGTCGAATCGACGCGTTCCTTCCCGGGCGGCAGGCACGCATGATTTCCGTCGCGAACCAGAAAATCGATGCTCGGAGCGCCAGTCGCCTTGAGCGAGCGATAAACGGAGTCGGGACAGCTCGCGGGGTCGATCACCGCCAGAACTCCGGCAAACAAGGGACGCGCGTCCGTTCGCGCAGTCAGCCGGGAAATTCCGCGCCGGACGCGTTCATGTGATCCGCCTCCTTGGTGATCAAGGCGAAATCGGTCGTGGACCTCCGATGGGCCGTCGATGCTGATCGATACTCCGACGCCGTATTCAACGAAGATATCGATCACGTCGTCCGCAAGAAGAATTCCATTCGTTTGGACATGAATTCCGCACGGAGCGGGAAGGGCGGAGCGGAGTTGCCCGCAAAGGTCCCGAAGACGACTTGCTCCAATGAGCAGCGGCTCGCCGCCATGCAGCACAACGCTGAGCGGATGTTGCTGTCGGGAATACAAACTCGCCAGCTGTCGAACGGCCGCATGTTGAACGGCCTCCGACATGCGTTTGGGCTGGCTGCGCCAAGCGTCGTCGCCCATGCGATAGACGTAGCAATAACTGCAATCGAGATTGCACCGGCTCGCAACCTTGAGCAGCACCGTGTCGACCACCGTTGAAGCATGCCGGCGAGAATGGACGCACTGGGCGTCGTTGACGGTCGCCGGATATGCGGCATCCATATCGCCTTCTCCGCATCCGTGACAGCAATTCTATCGTTTACGTTAGCACAAACCAAATCAAGGTTCCACGGACGATTTATTTTCGATTTTACGATGATTCTCAAATAAATCTTTCTGTTTCAAAGTATTTCATAGTAATTCTTCCTGTTTTCATCCATAAAGATAGCATGCACTCGCGATATCGGGAACCTGGAAACGAGCCGCTTGCGCTGTGCCATTTTTTTGTCGGTCCGCCGCCCGGCCGACGCCCCGCGAGCCGCTCCGCCCGCCCGCCGGCGGCCCGCAAGGGCCTCGCGGACGCTCAGACTCCAGAACAAAAAGCGAATACCAGGTTGCCGCGCCGCCGCGCCGCAAACCCGGGGCGAGCCGGGCCGTGGCCTGAACGCAGGCGGTCAGTTGCGGGGCCGGGGGGGCGGTCAGACGACCGCGGCGGTCATCCCGTGTCGCGCAGCCCGACCGGAGCGACCAGCGACCGCATGCGCTCCTGGCGTTCCGCCCGCAGGTGCCCGAGCGCTGTCGCCATCATGACCACTGTCACGAGGCCGAGCCGCAGGCGCATTTGCCGCAGGCCGCGGACATAGTGCTTCTCCATGCGGTAAGCATTGTCGACCCGGCTGTAGATTCGCTCCATGGCGGAGCGGCGGTCCGCGCTTCCAGGAGGGGCTGCCCCAGGGGACCGGCGTGAACATCCGCCTGTCATGCTTCTCCAGGTCGACGCGGACGATGCGACCGTACTCGCCGGCCTGGCACTCGGCGGCCCGGTGGCATTCCTTGCGACCTGCACATTCGAAGCCGAAGGCCGCCGCCGGGCAACGGTACTTGAGGGTGCCGCACGCCCCGCGGTTGGCCTCGAAGCCCTGGAACGCCATGTGCCGCTGGACGTTGGTTTCGGGACATTTGCACAGCACCTCGCCCCTCTCGGTATGGTAGATGTTGTCGTCGAAGAGCGGACGGGGGCTTGTCGGGGTCGTAGTCGGGGTCTTTCTTCTCTTCCCGCCACAACAGGCGCGTCAACGGGGCCGAACTCGTCCCACAGCTTCGCCTTGAGCGGTCCGCTGTCGAGCCCCCGGTCCGCGCTGAAGTCCTTGCAGCGCCCGGCCAGCAGCGGCGTTTCCCCGAACAGCCTGTCCAACATCGCGTCCAGTTCCCTGGTCTCGGCCCTCGATGCCTGGGTAACGCTGAAAGCCACCGGGATCTCGTACTTGGTGTCGGCGTGCAGCCCGAACCCGAACCACGACTTCACCTTCGTCCAGAGGTTGCCGGTCCTCCCGTCTATGCCGACGGTCTCGTGCTTCCCCCAGTTGGCGTCCGGGTCGGAAGTCTTGCCGGTCTTGCGGCTGACCTGCCCCGTCGAGTGGCTGTCCACTGCCTTGCCGTCGTAGCCGAGGTGCTCGCCGAAGTCCGGCAACTCCGCCGTCAGCTGCTCCCGCAACTCTTGGACCATGCCGCCGACCCAGGGATCCTTGCTCTCAAGCTTGATGAGGGCGCTCAGGAACCGGGAGAAGTTGTGGCTCCCGGGAACCGCGCTGCGAGGTTTCGGAGACGTCGTCCGCGGCTTGCCGTCGTCGTCGGCCTTGACCTTCGGCTTGCCCTGGTAGTCGAGCGGGTTGAAGCCGCACAGCGTCAGAAGCGCCGGGTTGCGGTTGAGTTCTCGAATCAGCGACTCGATGGACTCGTGCTGAAGCACGATGCCCGCGACCGTCGCGCGCCACGCGAACCGGATAGTCGTCGCGCCCGCGCCCGCGCTGCTCCTTGAGCCGCGCCAGCAGCGGCCCGTCCGGCAGCGCTTCGAGGACCAGCGCCAGACGCCGGAGGTCGGGCAGCCTGTCGACATCGGTCCAGGAAAAGAATGTTCTGTCGCCACGGGTACCTCACAGTGTTGTGGGTTGAGATGCTGACAACACTACCCGTGGCGAACCCCTTTGGCCAGATTTTTTTGCCCGGTGCGGCCGTTTGCCGCAGGGCGGCGGCGTCCGGCCGGCCGTGGGGTGGAATCCGCGAAAATCTCGGCGCGGAGAATTCGCAGTTTTCCGTACCCGAGGAAAAAATTCCGCACCCCGGAAAGCTGTCTGCATTTCAAGACGTTACGAACAGCGCACGCGGCTCGAAACGGGCTGGTCCGGCGTCTTTACCGGTGCCTCCGTCTCCGATAGCCTGCCCGGGAAACGGACAAGGGAGAATTTTACATGCGCCCGTCCGGCCGCGCGCCCGATCAGATGCGAAGCGTCAAGCTCGAGACCGGCTTTTCGCCCTACGCCGAAGGATCGTGCTACGTGCGTTTCGGCAATACCCAAGTACTGTGCAACGCGACCGTCGAGGATCGCGTCCCGCCGTTTCTTCGCAACACCGGCGCCGGATGGATCACCGCCGAATACGGCATGCTGCCGAGGTCCACTCACCAGCGCACCGACCGTGAAGCCGCGCGCGGTCGACAGTCGGGCCGGACGCAGGAAATACAACGCCTGATCGGCCGGTCTCTCCGGGCGGTTACGGATCTCAAGGCTCTCGGCGAACGGCAGATTCGGCTGGACTGCGACGTGATCCAGGCGGACGGAGGCACGCGGACCGCGGCGATCACCGGCGCCTGGGTGGCGCTCAAGATCGCCGTCGCGACCCTTCGCCGCGAAATCAATCCGATCCGGGGGTCCGTCGCCGCCGTTTCCTGCGGAATCTTCGAGGGCGAGGCGGTTCTCGATCTCGACTACGCAGAGGACTCGGATGCCCAGGCGGACGCGAACTTCGTGCTTACCGGCGACGGCGATCTGGTGGAGATTCAGGGAACCGCCGAGAAAAGCCCGTTCAGCGAGGAAGCGTTCCTCCGGCTCCTGGAGCTCGCCAAGAAAGGGGCTGGCGAACTGACCACGCTCCAGCGCATGGCTCTCGCCGACCTCTGATGGCGAGGCGCCTCGCCGACGAACGCCTGGCGGTCGCCAGCCACAACCCCGGCAAGGTGCGGGAAATCGGAACGCTGCTTTCCCCCTGGTCGTTGACGGCGGTTTCGGCAACCGCGCTCCAGCTGCCGGAACCCGAAGAAACCGGCGAGACTTTCGTCGCGAATGCGCTTCTGAAAGCCCATGCGGCAACCAGCGCCGCGAAGCTTCCGGCCTTGGCCGACGATTCCGGCCTCGAGGTTGCGGCCCTCGGCGGGGAACCCGGCATCCGATCCGCCCGGTGGGCCGGACCGGAACGCGATTTCGCCGCCGCCATGGCCCGCGTGAACGACGCTCTCGGAACGTCCCCGGACCGGCGAGCGCGCTTCGTCTGCGCCCTGGCTCTGACATGGCCGGACGGACACGCCGAGACGTTCGAAGGCTGCGTTTCCGGCGCCCTGATCTGGCCGCCGCGCGGCAACTGCGGCTTCGGCTACGATCCCATGTTCGTCGCCGACGGCGACGCGCTGACGTTCGGCGAAATCGATCCCGCCGAGAAACACGCGAAGAGCCACCGCGCGCGCGCGTTTCGCAAACTGGTCGCGGCCTGCCTGCCGCCGCGGCCGTGACGGAGGCCGCGACCGCCGACCGAGCCGGTCTCTACGTCCACTGGCCGTTCTGCGTCTCGAAATGCCCCTACTGCGATTTCAACAGCCATGTCGCCGACCGCATCGACGAACGGGCATGGCGCGACGCGCTGATTTCCGAACTCGACCACTACGCGGCGGCGACCGAATACCGCGCTCTGAACACCGTGTTCTTCGGAGGCGGCACGCCGTCGCTGATGCCGCCGCAAACCGCCGGCGCGATCCTGGACGCGGCCGCGCGCAACTGGTCGCTGTCCCCCGATCTCGAGGCGACGCTGGAAGCCAACCCGTCGTCAGCGGAAGCCGGAAAGTTCGGCGGCTTCCGTACCGCCGGAATCAACCGCGTGTCGGTCGGCGCGCAATCCTTCGACGACGATGCGCTCCGGTTTCTCGGCCGGATGCATGACGGCGCGGACGCCAGACGCGCCGTCGAACTCGCGGCGAAAGAGTTCGACCGCTATTCCTTCGACATGATCTACGCCCTTCCCGGCCACCGACCGACGGAATGGCGCCGGCAATTGCAGGACGCCTTGGCTCTCGCCGGCGACCATCTGTCGCTCTATCAACTGACCGTCGAAAAGGGCACGCCGTTCTTCGCGGCCCGCCGTCGCGGAACGTTTTCGCTTCCGGACGACGACCTCGCAGTCGAACTATTGGAGATCGCCGACTCGGAAACCCGCAAGGCCGGATACCCGGCCTACGAGATTTCCAATCACGCAGGTCCTGGAGGCGAGTGCCGGCACAATCTCGCCTGCTGGAGGGGAGAAGACTACATCGGCATCGGACCGGGCGCCCATGGCCGGGTGCGCATCGCAGGACGCCGCTGCGCGACGGATCAGATTCCGGAGCCGTCGGCGTGGCTCGACGCCGTGCGGCGAAACGGCCACGGCACCCGCAACGCCGTTCCCCTGAACAGGACGGAACGGGTCGAGGAACTTCTGATTACCGGACTCAGGCTGGTTTCCGGCATCGATCGCGAGGCGTTTCGCCGGGCCGGCGGACGGGAACCCGAGGAACTCCTCGACATGGACAAGGTTTCCGCCCTCGCGCGCGAGGGCCTGCTTCGCCTCGACGGCCGGGGTTTGAGGGCGCGCAGGGCCGGCCGGCTCCGGCTGAACGCCCTGATCGCCGCCCTGACGCCGCTTCCCGAAGTCAGTTGAGAAGGCTTCCCGGGCTTCCTTCAAGAAGTTTCGTGCCTCCGGGCCGAACTTCCCGCACTTCGAGAACGCGTTTCGACAAGCCGTTCGGCAAAAAACGAAAAATCCCGCCGACGCCCGAAAACCCGCTTTCCGCGGTCAAGGCGGCGCGCGTGGGTCCGCTCCCGGAAGACGCCAGAACCGCCGCCAGCGCAACCATATCGTAGACCACGGTTCCGAGCGCATGGGGCGGCGCGCCGTAGACGTCGCCGAACGCGCGTCTGAACTCGGCGGCGCGATCCTCGGGCATGGAAGCGAACCACGCGCCCGCGAGCGCCGGCTCCCGGCCGATGCCGGGCGCGCGCCAGCTCGCCAACCCGAGAATTTGAACGCGGGAGCCGCCGATATTGAATGCAGCCAGTTGGGCCGCGACATCGGTAAGCTCGCTGCCGCTTGCGGCGAGAAGAAGCGCATTCTCCCCTTTCGCGCCGGTCCCGTTCGGCCGGAAATATCTAGCCACGGCACGAACCGCCGCTCCGATGCTTCCCGCGCCTTGGCCGAAATAACGAATTTCGGCCCCGCCCAGCGGCGCAAGCGCCGTTTGAAGTGCGGCGCGAGCGCGAACGCCGAGCGGACCTGACGGAAGCAACGCCGCAAACCGCCGAAACCCCTTGCCGACCGCGTAACCGGCGATCCGGGAAATCTGGGCCTCCGGCGACAGGCCGGAAAGAAACACTCCCGGTCCCGCTACCGTGCTGTCGTTCGAGAACGCCAGCATGTCCAGGCCCGCCTCGCGCGTGATCCCGGCGGCCTGCGACACCGCTTCCGAGAACACGGGGCCGACGACCAGCCCGGCGCCCGCCTCCACTGCGCGGGCCGCCGCCGCTCGCCCTCCAGGGGCGGTATCGAACGGCATCAGAACGAAGTCGTCCGCTGCCGCGTCGAACTGCGCGAGAAGCGCCGCGTCCAGGAGCGCCTGCCCAAGGGCGGCGTGCGGACCGCTCAACGGCAGCAGCAGCGCGACCCGGTTCCGCCGAACGGCGACGGACTGCGGCGCTTCCGGCGCGATGGCGGCTTCGGGCGTCTCGCGGACAACCTCCGCCGGAGGCGCGGCGCGCAACGTCGGTGCAACCGTCGCCGGACGAACCTCCGCCTTGCCCGCGGCAGGGGAGGGCGTATGCTCGCAGGCGGCGAGCACGACCGCTGCAGCGGCCGCCATCAGGGAGCGCACTCCAACAGTTGACGAGGCTCGCATTGACGGCTCCGAATTCGCGAATTCCAGATCACCCTATCGCCGCCGCCGTTCCGAGTAAACGGCCGGACGCCGGGCTCTGGATCGTAGCGACTCCGATCGGCAATCTGCGCGACATGACGGCGCGAGCGTTCGACGTGTTGGCGGCGGCCGACATTGTCGCGTGCGAAGACACGCGTCGCACCGGCCGCCTGCTCGCCGCGGCCGGGATCAAAAGCAAGTTGTTGTCGTATCACGACCACAGTTCTCCCGAAAAACGTGCGCGGCTGATCGAACATCTCGGAGAAGGGAAACTTGTTGCTCTGGTGTCCGACGCCGGCACGCCGCTGATTTCCGACCCCGGTTACAAGCTGGTTCGCGACGCCCTCGAACGGAACCTCCCGGTCACCTGCGCCCCCGGACCGTCGGCGCCGCTCGCCGCCCTCGTCGTTTCGGGCCTGCCGACGGACCGTTTTCTCTTCGCCGGCTATCTGCCGGCCAACGACCAGGCCCGCCGCAAGGCGATCGAGGAATTGGCGAGCGTCCGCGCCAGCCTGATCTTTCTCGAATCCCCGCGCCGGCTGGCCGCCTCGCTTGAAGTCATGGAAGAGATTCTGGGAGACCGCCCGGCCGCCGTGGCGCGGGAGCTCACGAAACTGCATGAAGACGTTCTTCGGGGCGGCTTGGCGGAGCTGGCGGCAGCTTTCGGCGGCGGCCCGACGCCGAAGGGCGAAGTCGTAATCCTGACCGGGCCGCCTCCCGAGACTCCCCCCGCCGATGCGGAGACGCTGCTCGACAACGCGCTGCAGTCGATGAGCGTGCGCGACGCGGTGGCAACGGTGGCTGCGGAGACCGGACAGCGACGTAAGGAAATCTATGCGCGCGCGCTTCGCAGACAGAAAAACTGATTTTGCCGACGCACCCGAAAAAGAGACCGCGAACCTGGAGGCGCAATCGACCGGTTCGAGCGCGCCGACGCTTAGCATTAGCGCGGCTTCGCCGTTCGCGCGTTGTTGGAGCGTCGCCAACCGTAGGAAGTTCGAGATGAACGAGCGGCAGAGGCGCGAGATTGCCGAGTCCGCCTTCAAGCGCCAGTTCAGCGATGTCGAGAGCTTTAGAATCGATGCGCACCCAGGGTTTGACCTTGAGGACGACTCCCCTGTCGTGGACGTGAACACCGTCTACGATAACCATACCGGCGAGGGCACAGGGTCTTTACTCCATCCTGGGTTGGTTCCAAACATGTTCTCGGTCATGGTGCGCAAATTGCGTCACAGGAGATATTCGGCGCGATTCTCGCCTTGCTTTCTGCGGCAACCTACACAATTCGCTTCGCACACGATCTTGAGGATGCCTTTCCGCATGTTCCCTTTCCCGCAAACCCCGACGCATTCCAAGACGCGGCGGCGTTAGGCACCCGCATCCGAAAACTTCAGGCATTCGACGCAGAACCCGACGAGCGCTTCCGGCAAGCGCGACTGGAAGGACGTGCATCTAGTCCGCTACTTGACGTTCCGCCGCCGCGGCGCGCATTCGAGGAAGGTGCAGTCTTCCTTCTCGGCGACCGATCGCTCCGCATCACTGGAGTGTCAAATCGCACATGGGGGGGGGTGCTGTCAGCGGATACCCCGTCCTCCGCCGCTGGCTCGACGCACGGAAAGGAGAAACGCTGGATCGGCACCTCCAGCGCGAGCTTCTCGACATAATTGCGCGAATCGAAGAGCTCATGCATTTGTTCGACGCGGCGGACAGACTGCTCGATGCGGCCGCCGGAGCCGCGCTGACCAGCACCCACGCAGTAGCTGAGGAGAAAGGATATGAATCAAGGCGATCTGTTCGAGAATTACCAAGCGGAAAACTCCTTGCCTCAAGAGCCGGATCCGGATCAAATCCGTGTCCGCTTGCACAATATCCTGAAGGTGTTGCGCGGCGCCGACACCTTTCCATGGAGCGAAGCCGAGCTGCGCAGTTGGCGGATTGTCTTCCCCAATATGACGAAATGGCTCCCGGAAGAGGAAAGAGCCGATCTGAGAAAGGAGTTTTTCGCAGAACTGGAACGATGGCAGATGGCGTAGTTCGGTTGTTCCGTTCGGCTACGTTCGTTGCGGATAGGCGCTTGTCGTCGGTCCGTTCGTGCCGGTTCGGTTACAGGAAAGCAAGGGGCTGGTCTCTCCATCGGATCCCATCTCTGCCGTTCGCCGATCCGTCGGCAACGGACCCGATCCAACCGGCATTGGACCACGAGGAGGAAGCGGCTTCCCGGAACTCTCGCATGGCCGCCTTTCACTATCCGCCTGGACAACGAGGGGAATTTCCGCTCCGCGGCGCGCCCCCCGCAAGGCGATCGAGGAATTGGCGAGCGTCCGCGCCAGCCTGATCTTTCTCGAATCCCCGCGCCGGCTGGCCGCATCGCTTGAAGTCATGGAAGAAATTCTGGGAGACCGCCCGGCCGCCGTGGCGCGGGAGCTCACGAAACTGCATGAAGACGTTCTTCGGGGCGGCCTGGCGGAGCTGGCGGCAGCCCGGCGCCGAAGGGCGAAGTCGTAATCCTGACCGGGCCGCCTCCCGAGACTCCCCCCGCCGATACGTAGACGCTGCTCGACAACGCGCTGCAGTCGATGAGCGTGCGCGACGCGGTGGCAACGGTGGCTGCGGAGACCGGACAGCGGCGCAAGGAAATCTATGCGTGCGCGCTTCGCAGACAGAAGCCCTGATTTGCCGGCGTTCCCGAAAGCGAGGTCCCGCATGTCCGCCCAGGCGCGTTCGTCCGCCGCTCCAGTACAGGGCGATTTCGTAATTTTCTCGGAGAACCGTCTTTTCCGCTTGCCTTGGACCGTCGTTCCGAAGGGGCTTTCGCGACGAGTGCGCTCCTTGCGCAGCCGAACAAGCGCACGGGACGAGCCGGTTCGGCGGAACCACGAGGTCAGGCGTTTTACCGACTGTGGCTTGTAGTCACGCTGGCGGAAACGACGGCTGGCGTTGGCGACAGGGACATTCGCGCAGTCGGTGATGTCGCCGCCTGCCTGGAGACGTCCGGGCCTGACCGTCAACGGTCACGCGCCATCCTGTCTCGGACCCGACATCGTCGGTTCCGCCTACCGTTGCGCCGCTTGGTCGGGCACCCGCCCCGGCAATGGTCGAACTTTCGGCTGTTGGCGATGACACCCATGCCGTCCGCCCGAAAACCTCGGAAAGGCGCCGGTCGCCCCCCGCTCGGGGTCGAAAAACCGTGACCCGAAGGGCGGGACCGGCTACACTTGGCCTGCCGCTTTGGTCTTGGACGCTTCGGTGCGGCTCGGCATGACTTGCGGTCTCAGGCGGGCTTGGACATCGTATCGGCTTCCGCTTTCGCATGTAATCGTCGAGAACGTTTGGCGCGTGAGTTAGGAAACTGCGGCGAAACGGCGAGTCCGTGATCGGCGCGCGAGAGAACCCTGTGCCAAATCAAATTGAATCCGTCCGCATCAAAGGCTTTCGATCCCTTGCGGATGTCGAAATCAAAAACCTGCAGATGGCAACCGTTCTGGTCGGCGCCAACGGATCGGGAAAATCCAGCTTCGTCCGGTTTTTCGAATTGATGAATTGGATGATCGGCTTCCACCGGCTGGCCGAGTTCGTTCAGCTTCAAGGCGGCGCCGACGACCAGCTTTTCGGCGGAAGCAAGGTCAGCTCGCGGATGGAAGCCGAATTGTCCATGAGAGCGGAAAGCGGACGAAACGATTATATGTTCATGCTTTCTTTCGCCCATCCGGATCGGTTCATCTTCACGGACGAAGCGTTTCGATTCTGCTCGGACAGGCGGGAAACGAAGGCATCGTGGCAGTATCTGGGAAGCGGCCACTCCGAGGCGAAGATCGTCGAAGCCGCGCAATCGGCCGAGCCGTCAGGAGGCAGCGCTAAAGTCGCCAATGCGCTCACTGGTTTGTTGAGGCGCTGCGCCGTTTACCAGTTTCACGACACTTCCCGCGACTCGAATCTCAAGAAGAATTGCGACGCGGAAGACAATGCCTATCTTCGTGCGCACGGTGGAAATTTGGCGGCAATTCTATACCGCTTGGAGCGCGAGGACGGGCGGCGGTTCAAGTCGATTTGCAGCCATATCCAGCGCGCGCTGCCGGTTTTCGACCGGTTCGAGATCGAGAAGAGCAGCGGAAAGGCCATGCTGCGGTGGAAGATCCGGGGGATGGACAAGACCATCGGCGCCCATCTGACGTCCGACGGCTCGCTTCGCTTCTTCGCCCTTGTGACGCTATTGAACCTCCCGTCCGAGATGCTTCCCGACGTGCTGCTGCTGGACGAGCCGGAACTCGGGTTGCATCCGGCCGCTGCCAGTCTGATCGGCGACATGATCAAAGCGCTGGCTGACCGGCGGCAGGTCATCGTGGCGACGCAGTCCCCGCTGCTCGTCGATGCGTTCGGTCTCGACGAGATCCTCGTTCTGGAACCACGGGACGATGGGCGGACGACCATTCGCCGATGCGATGAGAAAGATTATCGGGATTGGCTGAAGGAGTATACGACAGGCGAGCTTTGGCAGAAGAACCTGCTGGGAGGCCGTCCGTGATCCGCCTCGCAATATCCGTGGAGGGCCAGACCGAAGGGGAGTTCGTCAAGCGCGTTCTCGCCGACCGTCCGCGGCCGTTCGAGGTCGAGCCAACTCCTGCTCGGCCGCGCCCGGAGCGGCGGGGCCGGCGGCGGAAATGTCAGCATCGAACGACTCGTGATGCGCCGTCTCCAACGGTCTTTCGACGCCGTGACGTCGCTGGTCCGCTTCTACGGCTTTAGCGACAAGGGAGATCGGACGGTCGAGACGCTGGAAGAATGCCTGAAGCAAAAGATCTACGCGCATAATCCAGACGGAAGACGGGTGTTTCCCTATGTTCAGAAACACGAGTTCGAAGGCTTGCTGTTTTCCGATACGGCGGCGTTCGGGACGATCTTGGACATCGCGGACCGCAGCGTCGAGATTCTTGCGGCAGTCCGTCGGCAGTTCGCGACTCCCGAAGACATCAACGACGATCCGAACGGTGCGCCGAGCAAGCGAATCAAACAAGCAGTATCGGGATACCAAAAACGCCTGCACGGCCCGCAGGTCGCACGGGAAGCGGGTCTGGAGACGACGGAATGCCCGCGATTTCGCGCTTGGCTGGCGCGCCTCGAGGGGTTGGCCCGGGCTGCCTGAACCGCCGGGCGCGCAGCGTGTTCTCGACTGGTCGCGACGCGCGCGGCATCTTCTTGCGCCCGCCCGAACCGTCAAGCATAATCCCCCCTGCCGACAACCCGCCGCAACGAATCCGCTTTTCGCCTCGCCAGAACGCCGCCTCCCATGAAAAGGACATATCCCGCCCTCCTCGCCATTCCGGCCGTTTCCCTTTGCCTGTCGCTGCAAGGCTGCGACCAGGCCTTCGTCGGAGCGGGCGCCATGGCCGGAAGCGCCGCGATGGAGGAACGAGGCCTCGGCGGCGCGATCAGCGACACGGAAATCAGGGTGCGCATCAATGCGCTCTTGTTGTCGAAGAGCGAACGGCTGTGGCACAAGATCGGCCTTCAGATACACGAAGCCCGCGTCCTGCTCACCGGCGTCGTCGACGCCCCCGAAATGCGCGACGAAGCGGTCAGGCTCGCCTGGGAGGCGAAAGGCGTCAAGGAAGTCATCAACGAAATACGGATCGACAGGAGCGGCGGCATCGCCGGCTTCGCGCACGACACCTGGATTTCCGGGCAGTTGAAGGCGAAGCTGCTGCTGGATCGCGAGGTGGCGTCCGTCAACTACTCCATCGAAACCGTCGGCGGCACCGTTTATCTGCTCGGGGTCTCGCGAAGCCAGGAAGAACTGGACCGCGTGGCCAATCACGCCCGAAATCTCGATTACGTGAGGAACGTCGTCAGCCACGTCAGGATTGCCGGGTCGTCGTGACCGAGAGTCCCGAAGACCTGCTGAGAGAAGCCGGGACTCTGCCGGACGAACGGATCGATCTGGCGGAAGCGGCGTTGTCCCTGGCGGCGCTCGACCGTCCGCGGGTCGGTCTTCAGCGCTATCGCGACCACATCGCGGAACTGACGCGAGATCTGCGGGATCTGCTCGCGAGCGGTTGCGGCCCGGCGGCGGCCGCGGCGGAGATCATTCACGAACGCAACGGCTACCGGGGCGACGAACTGACCTACGACGACCTCCAGAACGCGAATCTGATGCGGGTGATCGACCGCAAGAAAGGGCTGCCGGTCGCGTTGGGAATTCTTCATCTGCACGCGCTCCGCGCCTGCGGCGAAGAGGCGCAGGGACTGAATTTCCCCGGCCATTTCCTCATTCGCGTCGAAGCCGCCGGCCGTCGCGCGATCATCGACCCGTTCGACAGCGGAAACGAGCGCAAGCCGCCGGATCTGCGCGAATTGCTGAAAGCCTTGACGGGCCCCGACGCCGAACTCGAACCCGACCACTGCACGCCCGTGGGCAACCGCGATATCCTGATCCGCCTTCAGAACAACATCAAGGTTCGCCACCACTTGGCGGGCCGGTGGCAACAGGCGCTCGATACGCTTTCCCGCATGCTGCTGTTCGCTCCCGACTCGATGCCTCTCTGGCGCGAGGCGGGTCTCCGCCACGTGCAGCTCGGCAACCTGAGCGCCGCGGTCAAGGCGTTCGAGACCGTCGCCGTCCGCTCCCGGAGCGACGAGGCGCGTTACGAGGCGGCGGCCGCGATCCAGAAACTGAAGGCCCGCCTCAACTGAACCGTCCCTCGGGCCCCGGAACTGGACGCAGGCCGGAGACGGAATTAAACAGGACGCACCTTCTTTCTCGGGAAGCGCCCATGAGCCTCGCCGTCGCCATCCAGATGGATCATGTCTCCGGCATCGACATCGATGCCGACTCGACTTTCGCGCTGGCGCTTGAAGCGCAGGCTCGCGGCCATGCGCTGTTTCACTACGAGCCGCGAGACCTCGCCTTCCGCGACGGGCGCCTCTACGCGCGGGTCCAACCTCTGCAGGTGCGGCGCGAAAAGAAAAACCATTTCGCGCTGGGCGAGGCCCAAAAGCTGGATCTGTCGACCGTCGACATCGTGTTGATGCGCCAGGATCCCCCGTTCGACATGGCCTACGTCACCGCGACCCACCTGCTCGAGCGCATCCATCCCGGCACGCTGGTCGTCAACGACCCGCGCGAAGTGCGCAACGCGCCGGAAAAGCTGTTCGTCACCCGTTTCGAGGGCGTGTTGCCGGAAACCTTGATCACGTCGGACCGCGCCGAGATCGAGGCCTTCCGGAAACGCCACGAAGACATCATCGTCAAGCCCCTGTTCGGCAACGGGGGCGCCGACGTGTTCCATGTCGCGCCCGGCGACGAGAACCTCAACGCGCTCCTCGAAATGTTCGCCGCGAAATACCGGGAACCCATCATTGTCCAGCGCTACCTTCCCGAAATACGCCGCGGCGACAAGCGCATCATCCTCGTCGACGGCGAACCCGCCGGCGCGGTCGCGCGCATGCCGGCCGAGGGGGACGCGCGGGCCAATTTCCATGCCGGAGGCCGGGCGCGCAAGACCGGCCTGACCGCGCGCGAGCGCGAAATATGCGCGCAGATCGGTCCGGCGCTCCGGGAACGCGGACTGGTGTTCGCCGGCATCGACGTGATCGGAAACCACCTGACCGAGATCAACGTGACCTCGCCCACGGGAATTCAGGAGATCAACCGTCTCGACGGCGTCGAGATAGAGAAGCGGATCTGGGACGCGATCGAGAGACGGTTCGAAGCCCGCGGCGAGACGCTCCCCGGATAGAAGGGCCTCGCGTCCTCCAGAGGCCGGGCCGGAAAAAGGACGATGCCATTCATTCTCTACGAACATTCGACTTCCGTATGCGTAATCAAGGTTCGGCTGACGATGCTGGAGAAGGGACTCGACTACGAGGGACGCTTCGTCGACCTACGGCGCGGCGGGCAATTCGACCCGGCCTATCTCCGCCTCAATCCGGGAGCGGTGGTGCCGACGCTCGTGCACGACGGCAACGTGCTCACCGAAAGCTCCGTCATTCAGCATTATCTCGACGACGTCTGCCCCTCGCCGCCGTTGATGCCGGACGAACCTTTGGCGCGTTACCGCGTGCGACGTTTTATGAAGACCGTCGACGATCCGATTCACCCGGCCTGCGGCGTGCTCACCCAAGGCATTTCCTTCCGCAAGGATTTTCCGGATCCGGAAAAAATAGAAGCGCGCATGGCCCGCATACCGGATCCCCGGCGGCGCGAGCGCCAACGTTCCGTGTTGGCCATGGGCCTCTCTTCGCCCTTCGTCGCGGACGCCGCGCGCGATTTCGATTCTTTCCTGCGCGAAATGGAGGAAGCGCTCGCCGACGGACCTTTTCTTGGCGGAAGCGCGTACTCGCTCGCCGACGCCGCCGCGACCCCCTATGTCAATCGTCTCGAGATGCTCGGCATTCGCGGCGTCTGGTCGGCCTCGTGTCCGCGCGTCATGGACTGGTACGACCGCGTTCGAGCGCGTCCCAGTTTCGAGGCTGGCGTCGCGCGCCACTTTACGGAGGACGACGCCGACCGCATGCGGCCGGTGGACGCGGCCGGCCGCGTCGCGGAGATTCTCGAGCATTGACCCGCGCCGGCCCGCGCGAGGACGAGAGGGCGAGCGCAAGGCTCGCGGCGGCCTTCCGTCCGTTTCCGGACCCCGCGCGGCCCGTCCGCCTCGAGCCTTGCGGATCCCCGGCGCGCCCGCCATTCTCGGCCGCGGGAGGTCTGCGGCGATGACGCGCCACGTCGGCCTGTTCGTAACCTGTCTGGTGGATTTCTTCCGCCCGACGACGGGATTCGCGGCCGTCGCGCTTCTTGAGCGCGCCGGCTGCCGCGTCGACGTGCCGCTGCGCCAGGTGTGCTGCGGACAACCGGCCTACAATTCCGGCGACGCATTGAACGCGCGAAGGGTCGCGCGGCAGACGATCGATCTGTTCGAGCGCCATGACCGCGTTGTCGCGCCGTCCGGTTCGTGCGCGGCCATGCTGCGATGCCATTACCCGGAACTGCTGGCCGAAGATCCGGGCTACGCGAAGCGCGCCCGAAAGCTCGCGGAAAAGACCAGCGAACTGACCTCCTTTCTCGCCGACGAGGTCGGATTCCGCCCGACGGCTGCCGAATGGCGCGGCGCGGCCACCTACCACGACGCGTGCTCCGGCTTGCGGGAGCTCGGGATTTCCGAGCAGCCCCGCCGCCTGCTGGCGCAAGTCGGCGGACTCGAGCTCGTGGAGCACGACGCTTCCGACGCCTGCTGCGGTTTCGGAGGCACGTTCTGCGTCAAGCATCCGGAGATATCCACCGCCATGGTCGACCGCAAGGTGGACTCCATCGCCGCCGCGGGCGCGACGACCGTGCTCTCGGGCGACCTCGGCTGCCTGTTGAACGTCGCCGGGCGAATGTCCCGGCGGAACGTCGCCGTCGAGGCCCGCCACGTCGCCGAAGTGCTGGCCGGAATGGCCGACGTTCCCGCGATCGGGAGCGGGAAATGAGTCTGCGGTTCTCCGACAACGCCGCCCGCGCGCAGGCCGACGCGAATCTCCAGGCCGCCCTCGCCAAGCTGCAGCGGGACGCCCGCGCCGGGCGCGCCTCGGTCGTGGAACGGCTGCCGGAATTCGACAGGCTGCGCGACCGGGCGGTCGACGTAAGAAATCACGCGCTCGCTCGTCTCGATAGTTACCTCGAACGGTTCGAGACGAACCTTCGCGCCGCCGGCGGCGTCGTGCACTGGTGCGAGGACGCGGACGCGGCATGCGAAGCGATCCTCGACATCTGCCGTTCGGCGAACGCCGCGACGGTCGCGAAGGGCAAGTCGATGGTGTCGGAAGAAATCGAACTCAACGCCCATCTCGCCGCGGCCGGCCTCGACGTGATCGAAACCGATCTCGGCGAATACATCCTGCAGCTCCGCGAAGAAACGCCCAGCCACCTCGTCATGCCGGCCATTCACCTGAGGAAGGAACAGGTCGCGGAAACCTTTCGCGAGCGTCACGCGGAACTGGATCCCGATCGAAACCTCGACGAGCCCGCCGCGATGACCGCGGAAGCGCGACGGACGCTGCGCGGGAAATTCCTGGCGGCCGACGTCGGGATCACCGGCGCCAACATGCTGGTCGCGGAAACGGGATCGGTCGTCATCGTCACCAACGAGGGCAACGGCGACTTGGTCCAGACCCTGCCGCGGGTGCACGTCGTCGTCGCGACCATAGAAAAGGTCGTGCCCACCATCGAAGACGCGTTGACGATCGTCCGTCTCCTCGCCCGGTCGGCCACGGGACAGGAAATCACCTGCTACACCACCTTCGCGACCGGGCCCCGGCGACCCGGCGATCTCGACGGGCCGGAGGAGTTTCATCTCGTCCTGCTGGACAACGGCCGTTCGCGATTGCTCGGAAGCGAATTCCGCGACGTCCTGCGCTGCATCCGATGCGGAGCCTGCCAGTCGGCCTGCCCGGTCTACGGGGCGGTGGGCGGACACGCCTACGAAGGCGTTTACGCGGGGCCGATCGGCGCCGTCCTGACGCCGGCGCTGAACGGGATCGAAAGCGCGTGGCCCCTGCCGGAAGCGTCCTCCTTCTGCGGCAGTTGCGAGGCGGTGTGCCCCGTCCGGATTCCGCTTCCCGCGCTGATGCGCCGGTGGCGCAACGTCGCCCGCGAACGCCGGCTCGGCAAGGGCCGCGCCGCGCTCGCCGCATGGGCATGGACGGCGCGGCGGCCGCGCCTCTACAGGGTCGGCGCCCGCCTCGCCGCGCGCGCGTTGAAAGCGATCGGCGGCCGGCGAATCGGCCGCCTGCCGCTCGCGAGGGGATGGACGGCGACGCGCGATCTGCCGGCGCCCGAAGGCCGCTCCTTCATCGACCGCTGGCGCGAGGAGAGGGGCGCATGAACGCGCGCGCGGCTATTCTGGAAAGAGTGCGAAAAGCGGGCGGATCGGCCGTTCCCCCGCCGGGGGCCGCGATCGTTCCGGCTCGCGGACGCGGCGACCGGCCCGAACTCCTGAAGAGGTTCTCGGCGATGGCCGCCGAGGCCGGCGCCACGCTGGAGACGGTCGACGGTTCCGCCGACGTGCCCGCCGCGGTCGACGCCTGGCTCGAACGCAACCAGCTGCCCCGCCGGATCGTGGCCGCGCCCGCCATGAACGCCTGTCCGTGGGATTCCGTTCCCGGCCTTGCGATTCGCTTCGACCGCGCCCGCGACGGCGACCCGACGGGGGTCGGCCCCGCGGTCGCCGGAGTCGCCGAAACCGGCTCGCTCATGGTCGCGTCCGGTCCGGCGACTCCTTACGCGCTCAATTTCCTGCCCGACAACCATGTCGCGGTCCTGAAGACCGTCGATATCGTCGGCGCCTACGAGGACGCCTGGCGCCGGATCGGCAGACCCCTTCCCCGAACGGTGACGCTGATCACGGGGCCCTCGCGATCGTCCGACATCGAGCGGACGGTCACCATCGGCGTTCACGGCCCGCTGCGGCTGCACATCGTTCTGACGGACGAGGAAAATGACGCGCTTTCGTGAGGGCGGGCGGCGCGCGGATTCCGGCGAATCGAAGCTGTTCGACGAAGCCATGTCCGACGTCGTTCCGCTGCGCGGCCGCTCGGAACGCCGGAACCCCGAACCGCCGCCCGAACCGGAAAAGCCCCCGCCCCGGCGGTCCGCGACGACCCCGCCCGCGGCGCCCGTCACGCTGAAACCGGGAGCGGCGAACGGCGTCGACGGGCGCACGATGACCCGGCTGCGCAGAGGCCTGTTTCGCCCCGAAGCCCGCCTCGACCTCCACGGGAAGACCCTGGAGGAAGCGCGCCGGGCGGTTTCGAGGTTCGTCGCCGCGGCGCAGTCGGACCGCCGCCGCTGCGTCCTGATCATCACCGGCAAGGGCGCCCGCGGCGAAGGCCCCATCCGCCGGGACCTGTCCCTCTGGCTCAACGCGCCCGACGTTCGGCCGCGCGTCGCTTGTTTCGCGCAGGCCCGGCAGACGGACGGCGGCGAAGGCGCGTTCTACGTGCTGCTGAAGCGCCGCCGCCCCGCCTGAGCGTCAGGGAAGAACGGCCTTGTCGAGGAAGAACAGCGAGGTCAGGTAGGACCGGACGGCGATCAGCCCGTTCGCGTTGTCGACGACCTCGGACGATATGTTGCCGCGCGCGAGCATGATTTCGATGACCGACGCCATCGTCTTCGAGTCCTCCCGGAAACGGGCGAGGAAGCCCGCCGCGGCGGCCGTCGTTTCCAGCATGTCCGGAATCGCGTCCACGGCCTTTCCGAACCGCGTCAGAAAGTTCCTGATCTGGGTGCCGTCCGCGCCTTCCTCGGCGCGTCCCTGCGCCGCGTACGCGAGCATGAATTCGTAGGCTTCCTCGATCTCCTCGATCCGCCTTCTGATTTCCTCGTTCACGGCTCGCGCCCGCTACCGCCGAACGCCATGGCGATCAGCAACCGGCGATGCTCCGGCAGAAAAGCGAAGTAAACGTGGAGGATGAAAAAGAAAATCAGCAGCATCGAGGTCGCGCCGTGCAGGCTGTAGACCAGCCCCCAGGCCTGGTCGGAAAGGATCGACGGATCCCGGCTCCAGAACGGCGTATCGATCTTGGCCAGCATGACCGCGCCCGTCGCCGCCAGGACGATCACGACGAAGGCGACAGACCAGTGATAGAGTTTCTGGCCGAGGTCGTATTTCGCGTCCGAGGCTTCCCGGCCCAGCGCCGCCCGCAGGTCGCCGCGCGCGGGCGCCATGGCGGAGACGCCGTGGACGAAAAGCGCGCGATACAGATGAAAAAGGACGGCGAGGATGAGGAGAACCCCCGCCATCCAGTGAATCGGCACCCAGTTGAACGCGACTCCCAGAATGGGGAGAAACGCCGTGCCCAGCAGAACGAGCACGACCGCGGCCATCAGCCAGTGAAACAGGCGATCCGGCCATTGATGCCGGACCTCTTCCGACGCCACCTTTCTTCCGTCAGGACCGCAGGCGCCGAAAGAGCTGGTGCGCCGCGATCGCCGCGCCCGCGGCGGCGACCGGCAGCCACAGCAGGTCCCACGACATGCCCACCAGCATCTCCTGCCCCCAGACGTTCCTGGACACGCGGAAGAACTCCATCAGGCCAGCGACCTGACGGCCCTTGCGGCCAGATTGCCCATGAGGGGAATCTTGAAGTGGTTGTAGTTCAGCGCCTTGGCGCCGCGGGCGGCGACCCGTCTGGCCAGCGTCTCCATCTCCGCGTTCGCCGCCTCGCCTTTCATCAGGTCTTCGACGTCGGTAAGCCGCCGCGGCGTGCACTGGACTCCGCCGCAGGCGACGCGAACGTCGGAAACCTTGCCTCCGTCGGTCTTCGCCGCCATGGCGATGCTGACGAGCGCGAAATCCCACGTCTCCCGGTCGGCCACTTTCTCGAAATAGTGCCTCGCGCCCGCCCATTTCGCCGGAATGCGGATTTCCGTCAGAATGTCTCCCGTCTCCAGCGCCGTCATGCGCGTGATGTCGACGGCCGGTCCGACGAAGAACTTCTCGGCGGGAATCGCGCGCGTCTTGCCGTCGCGAGAGACGACCATCTCCGCTTCCAGGGCGACGAGCGCGGGCGCCGTGTCGGAAGGCGTGACGGCGACGCAGCGCACGGCTTCGTAAAGGGCGTGCTCCCGGTTCATCGCCGTCGGCGTGTTGGCGTAGCAGGTGTTGCCTCCGGCGCGGTAGCAGGGAAATCCGTCGCGGTAATAGGCGCAACGGGTGTCCTGCGCGACGTTGCCGCCGATCGTTCCGGCGTTCCGGATCTGCGGACTCGCGACCTTGGCCGCGGCGGCCGTCAGAAGCGGGAACTTGTCCTGCAGCGCCTTGCTTTCCTCGATTTCCGTCAGGGTGGTCGCCGCGCCGATCGAGACGTGGTCGCCGCGATCCCGGATCCCGCGGAGTTCCGCCAGTCCCGAGATGTCGACGACCGCTTGCGGCCTTTTGTGCCGGTCCTTGAACCAGTCGAAGCTGTCCTTTCCGCCGGCGACGATCCAGGCGTCCTTGCCGTGCCTGTCGAGCAGCTGGGCCGCTTCCTCGACGCTGGCGGGCGCGAACAGGTCGAACGAGTGCATGAAGTCAGTCATCGGTCCGTCTCCTCTCCGCCAATCACTGGCAATTCGTCTGCAGCGGCTTGTGCGACTGCGGCTGCCCGGCCAGCTCGTTGATGATCATGTCGGCGACGACCGGCACGCGGTTGAACAGGTGTCCGCCCAGCGCGTCCGAAACGGCGCTCAGGTACGCCGACGAAGCGGACCCCTGGATGGGTTCGCCGATGCCCTTGGCGCCCACCGGATTCTGCGGATCCGTCGCGCCCTCGACCGCCAGCGACGCCAGCTGCACGGGCACGTCCAGATAGGTCGGCGGCTTGGCCTGGTACAGCCCCCTCGCGCTGGTGCTTCCGTAGGCGGGGTCGTAGACGTACCGCTCGGTGGCTGCGAGGCCGAAGCCCATGACGGCGCCGCCGCGGACCTGGGCGTCGAGCCCCTGGGGATGCAGCACCTGGCCGACGTCCGCCACGCCGAGATAGTCCAGCACCTCGACCTTCCCCGTTTCGGGATCCAGTTCGATCTCGATGAACGCCGCCGCGAGGGCCGGAACCGTGCCGTTCTTGGGCAGCTTGTCCTTCGCCACGCCGATCAGGCCGGTTCCCGCGATCATCTTGGCGGAGAGCTTGGTCAGCCCCTTGAGGTCGGGATCGACCTCGTGGCCGGCGTATTTTCCGCCGAGCTCGATGGCCTTCTTCGCGGCGTCGGCGAACGACATGCCGCCGTTCGGGCCGACCACGCGCTCGTTCTCAAGCTTGTAGGCGGCGGCCTCGCCGCCCATCGTCGCGGCGGCGATTTCGAGCAGCTTTTGCTTCGCGTCCATCGCCGCGGCGTAGTTGGTCCGCGTCATGGTGAAGCTCGTGTTCGATCCGAACTGGCCGATATTGAAGGGCATCGCCTTGAGCGACCCGCCGCGTTCGATGACGACGTTGTTCCAGTCGTATCCGAGAACCTCGGCCGCCACGCGCGACGTCGCCGCGTAGGAAAAGGTTCCCAGATTGCCGACGCCGGTGTGGACGTGAAGCTTGCCGTCCGGCGTGATGCGAACCATCCCGTCCCAGCCGTTGTAGCCGGCGGCGTGATAGGCTTGGCCGATGCCGACGGCTCTGATCTTGCCCCCGGCCTGCCGGCCCGCCTTGGCGGCCCGCTCGGCGTAACCGAACTTGGCCGCCGCCTGTTCCAGTCCTTCGCGAAGGTAGGCGCTCGTGAGCGGCCCCTGCTTCGGACCGATCTTTCCGCCCTGGCCGCCGCCCGGCGCATTGGCCAGGCGCACGGCCAGACGGTCGATGCCGAGTTCGCGCGCGCCCTTGTCGAGCAACGGTTCGATGATGTTGGCGGTCTGGTTTTCTCCCGGACCGCGCTGGGCGCCCTTGGGCGGCGTATTGGTCAGGACCGGCACGCCGCGGAAACGCATGGCCTCCGGCTGCAGAATGACCGAAGAGGCCATTCCGAAGTTCTGGAAGTCCCAGAACCCGCCGGTCGAGCCGTTGTCCTGCACGACGTAGCTGTCCAGCGCGACCACGCGCCCGTCGGCCGCGAAGCCGATCTTGACCCAACCCTGGAAACCGGCCCGCGCGGAGCCGTTATAGAATTCCTCGGAACGGCTGGTCCGCAGCATGACGGGGCGGCCGTTCAGCTTCTTCGACATCAGGGCCGGGAGCGCCATCAACGGGTAGGAATAGGCCTTGCCCCCGAAGCCGCCGCCGCAGAACTCGCTCACGAGGTTGAGTTGCGGCGGCTTGATGCCGATGTATTTCGCGAGGCTGGGTATCGCGAACGAAGACGACTGGGTCGATCCCCACACGTGGCACTTGCCGTTTTCCCAGTAGGCGGCGGCCGACCGGGGCTCCATCGCGTGGTGCGCGTTCGCGGCGCTGACGAAGGATTCCTCGACGATCGCCTTCGCCTTCGCGAAGCCGGCTTCGAGGTCGCCGTAGGCCCATTCGGTCACGGCCTTGCCCATCGGCAACTTGTCGTCGCCCGCCAGCGCGAAGTCCTTGCCCGTCCATTTGACGGTCTGCAGCTTGATGCCGCGCCGGTTGGCGACGTTGCCGCCGACATGGGCGTTGGGGCCGTCGGGTTTCAGGCTGTCGAGAGGATCGATGCAGAACGGCAGGGGCTCGAGATCGACCTTGACCGCCTCGATCGCGTCCTCGGCCTGTTGTTCCGTCGTCGCGGCGAGCGCCATGATCGGCTGCCCGACGAAGACCGGGTAGTCGGTGAGAATGGCGTGCCCCGCGTCCTTCGGCTGCTTGATTTCGCTCGGAAGCATGACGCCGACGACGCCTGGCATCTCCATCGCCTTGCTCGCGTCGATCGACTTGACCCTGGCGTGCGGCATGGGCGACGAGAAAATCTTGAGGAACACCATGCCGTCGGCGCGGAAGTCCTCGGCGTATCTGGCCGCGCCGGTGACCTTCGCGTGGAGATCCGGCGGGGTGAAGTCCTTGCCTAACAGTGCGTATGCCATGGTCTCAGGCCCTCCCTGCCGCGCGCATGACGCCCTTGAGGTAATGATCGTAGGCGCCGCACCGGCACAAGTTGCCGGACATGGCGCGACGCGCCTCGTCGATCGTCGGTTTGGGGTTCTTCTTCAGCAGGCCGACCGCCGCGACCACCTGGCCCGGCGTGCAGAAGCCGCACTGCGGCCCCAGCTCGTCGATGAACGCCTGCTGGACGGGATGCAGCGTCCCGTCGGGCGCGGCGACGCCTTCGACGGTCGTTATCTTCTTGCCGCGGACCTGATGGGTCAGCGTCGAGCAAGAGTATATCGGGACGTCGTCAGCCAGCACGGTGCAGGCGCCGCACTCGGCGCGGTTGCAGCCGATCTTGGTGCCGATCAGCCCCAGCTTGTAACGGATGGTCTGGGCCAGCGTCTCGCTCGGCGCGACGTCGACGCGCCGGGTCTTGCCGTTGACGCTGAGCGAGATCAGCCGCTCGACCCCCCGCACCGCGGCGCGCGCTTCCCGGGCGCCGCCCGAGAACATGTAGGCGGCCGCCGACACGGCGACGCCGGAACAGACCGCGCCGCGCAGAAATTCCCGGCGGTTGGCGCCCGGCCTCCGCCAGTTCTCCAGCGGCGGCTCGGCGAGATTTCCGGCGACCTCGGGCGTCGCGGGCGCGGCGCTGAAGTCGTCGGCAGGGTCCGGCGGAAACTCGAAGGTCTCGAATTCCCGCACGTCCTCTTTCCAATCGTTCATCGTAGACATCCCCCCCAAGTTCAAATCCCGACGATCGGAACGCGCATCGCCAAGGAAATACGAACTCCTTCCGTTAGTTTACAACAAATGACGGCGGCGCGGCACATCGAATTCGCTCGAAACCGAAAAATCTGTGGACAACTGCGGCGGCGCGCGGCGAACCGACGGCGAACGTCGTCAAGCGCCCGCCCTGACGGCCCTCGCGGCGGGGCGTTCCCGAAAACGAGCGACCGCCGGCGCGCGATTTCTCGGCGGACGCTTGAGAGGCGGCGGCTCTCCCTGTAGATTCGCCGAAAGAGTTCGGAGAATCAGGAGGAATCGATGAACGCGCCGCAAACCGCCGCGAGTCCCGCTCTCAAGCTCAATTTCCTGTCTCACGGAACGCTCGAATCCCGGGACCTGGAGAGAGCGCGCAATTTCTACACCGAGTTTCTCGGCCTCGAGGTCGTCCGCACCAGCCCGATTTCCCTTCTCGTCCGCCTCGGCGGCGCGAACACGATCGCCGTCGTCGAGCAGCCGAAACGAAATGGAGAAATGCCGCTCCTCAATCACAACGGGCTGGACGTCGAAACGCAGGAAGAGGTCGACGCCGCCTACGAAACGGTCGTCGAACGGGCCGCGGAATGGGGACTGCGCAAGATTTCGAAGCCCAAGCTCCAGCACGGCACGTACAGTTTCTTCTTCTGGGACATGGACGACAATTGCTGGGAAATCCTGACCAACCCTCCCGGCGGATACAGCTGGCTGTTCGAACAGGGGGATCTGGAAGGCAAGGGGCATCTCGACAAAAACTTCGAGCGGCCCGGCATGAAAGCGTAACCGGGCTTTCGCGGAAACGCTCTTTCCGGAGGCGCGGCGCGAGGGCCCGCCCGGAAGCGGAGAGCGCCTTTCGGGAACGGCCTACAGGATGAACTTCGACAGATCCGCGTCCTTGGCCAGGTCGGCGACGTTCTCGCGGACGTAGCCCTCGTCGATGGAGAAGGTCTCGCCGGTGCGGTCGGACGCCGTGAACGAGATGTCCTCCAGAAGGCGCTCCATGACCGTTTGCAGCCGGCGGGCGCCGATGTTCTCGACCGTTCGATTGATCTCGGCCGCGAGCGAGGCGAGGGCGTCGATCGCGCCGTCCGAGAACTCCAGCGTGACTTGCTCGGTACCCATCAACGCCGTGTACTGCCGGATCAGGTTGGCCTCGGGCTCGGTGAGGATGCGCCGGAAATCCTCCTCCGTCAGCGCCTTCAGCTCGACCCGGATCGGCAGCCGGCCCTGCAGTTCGGGCAACAGGTCGGCCGGTTTGGCGATATGGAAGGCGCCGGAGGCGACGAAGAGAACGTGGTCCGTCTTCACCGTCCCGTGCTTCGTCGCCACCGTGGTTCCCTCGATCAGCGGTAGCAGGTCGCGCTGCACGCCTTCGCGGCTCACGTCGGCGCCCACCCGCCCGTCGGACCGGGCGCAGATCTTGTCGATTTCGTCGATGAAGACGATGCCGTTCTGCTCCACCGCCTCGATCGCCGACCGGACCACCGTGTCGTCGTCGAGAAGCTTGTCGGATTCCTCGGCCACCAGCACCTCGTGACTCTCCTCGACCGTCAGGCGACGGGTTCGGGTGTTGCCTCCGAACGCCTTGCCCAGCATCTCGCTCAGATTGATCATTCCCATCTGGGCGCCGGGCATGCCGGGAATGTCGAACGTCGGCAGCGGCCCGCTCCCGGCGTCCTGGACCTCGACTTCGATTTCCTTGTCGTCCAGTTTCCCGTCGCGCAGCATGGCGCGGAACTTCTGGCGGGTTTCCCGGCTCGCGTTGTCGCCGACCAGCGCGTTCAGGACCCGCTCCTCGGCGGCGAGTTCCGCCTTGGTGGCGACTTCCTTCCGCATCTGGTCGCGGACCATGTGGATCGCGATCTCGACGAGATCCCGAATGATCGATTCGACGTCCCGGCCGACGTAGCCGACCTCCGTGAACTTCGTCGCCTCCACCTTGAGGAACGGCGCCTGGGCGAGGCGGGCGAGGCGGCGGGCGATTTCCGTCTTGCCGACGCCGGTGGGGCCGATCATCAGGATGTTCTTCGGCAGGACCTCCTCGCGCAGCTCCTCGTCGAGCTGCTGGCGGCGCCAGCGGTTGCGCAGCGCGATCGCCACCGCGCGCTTGGCGTCGTTCTGGCCGACGATGAAGCGGTCGAGTTCGGAAACGATTTCTCGGGGGGAAAAGTTCGTCACGGGCTACAGGCTTTCGATCAAGATGTTCCGGTTGGTGTAGATACAGATATCGGCGGCGATCGTCATCGCCCGGCGCGCGATTTCCTCGGCCTCGAGTCCGTCCTGGTCCACGAGCGCGCGCGCGGCGGCCAGCGCGTAGCCGCCCCCGGAACCGATGCCGATCAGGCCGTCCTCGGGTTCGAGGACGTCGCCGGTTCCCGTCAGAACCAGCGACACGTCCCTGTCGGCGACCGCCATCATCGCTTCCAAGCGGCGCAGGTAACGGTCGGTCCGCCAGTCCTTGGCGAGCTCGACGCAGGCGCGGGTCAACTGGCCGGGGTGCTGCTCCAGCTTCCCTTCGAGGCGTTCGAAAAGCGTGAACGCGTCGGCCGTGGCGCCCGCGAACCCGGCGACGACGGACTCGCCGCCGAGACGGCGCACCTTCCGCGCGTTCGACTTCATCACCGTGTTCCCGAAGGTGACCTGTCCGTCACCGGCCACCACGACCTTGTCGCCCTTGCGCACCGAAAGAACGGTGGTCCCGTGCCAAGTTTCCGGCTTGGTCATCTCGCTCCGCATTCCCGGCGCAGAAGGAACGCCGGCCAGACTGGTTCGCTTCCTAAATCGCCCGTTCGCCGGGCGTCGTCAAGTGCCGCGGGGAGACGCGGCGCCGGCCGCCTTCACTGCCGTCCGCGATCCTGATACAAGGAACGCCGTTCCGCAACGCGGAAACCAGCCGAACGGAGCGGCGGAATGCGCCTTGCCACCGTAGTCAGAAAGACCCGGGAAACCGAGATCGAGGTCAACCTGAACCTCGACGGCAGCGGCGAATACGACGTGAGCACCGGGATCGGCTTTCTCGACCACATGCTGGAGCAACTGTCGCGGCACAGCCTGATCGACCTCGCGGTCCGGGCGGCGGGCGATCTTCATATCGACTTCCACCACACCACGGAAGACACCGGCATCGCGATCGGCCAGGCGGTGCACCAGGCGCTCGGCGACCGCAAGGGCATCGTCCGCTTCGCGTCGGCGACGATCCCGATGGACGAAACCCTCAGCCGCGTCGCGATCGACGTTTCGGACCGCCCCTACCTGATCTGGAAGGTCGATTTCACGAGGCACAAGCTCGGCGAGATGGACACCGAGCTCTTCCGGGAGTGGTTCCAGGCCTTCGCGCAAAACGCCCGCCTGACCCTGCACGTGGAGAACGTCTACGGCGCCAACAACCATCACATCGTCGAATCCTGCTTCAAGGCGCTGGCGCGCGCGCTCAGGGCCGCCGTCGAAACGGACGCCCGCGCGGGCGAAGCGGTGCCTTCCACCAAGGGGACGCTCGGCGGATGAACGTCTACACGATACACCTCAGGCGGGAGGCCGGGGATCCCGAGATCCTCGTGATTCGGGAAGGCTTCTGCTGGCCGGCCTTCGCCTTCGGTCCCTTGTGGGCGCTGCGGCACCGGCTTTGGGCGCCGTTCGCCGCTCTGTGCGCGACGCTCGCCGCGCTGCTGGCCGCCGACTGGTTCCTGCGATCCGACGGCGTCGTTCTCGCCGCCGCGGCCGCGGCCGTCGTCCTGCTCGCGGGGTTCGGCGGCAACGACTGGCGCCGAGCGGCCGCCGAACTGCGCGGATGGCGGATGGCGGGGCTGGCGGTCGCGCCCGACCGCGACGGCGCGATGCAACGGTATTTCGACCTGAATCCGCCGGCCGACCGCTGAGGGGCGCGACGATGGAAGTGGTGGTGATCGACTACGGCTCGGGCAATCTCCGGTCCGCCGCCAAGGCGCTGGAACGCGCCGCGCGCGAGCGCGAAATCGACGCCCGCATCGCCGTCTCCGACAGCGCCGCCGCGCTGGACGGCGCCGACCGGATCGTCCTGCCGGGGGTCGGGGCCTTCGGCGATTGCGCCGCCGGCCTGCGCAGGCTGCCGGGAATGATCGACGCGCTGGAGCGCAACGTCCGCGAGTCCGGGAAAGCGTTTCTCGGCATATGCGTCGGCATGCAGCTGATGGCGCGCCGCGGCATTGAGCACGGAACGCACGAAGGACTCGGGTGGATCCCGGGCGAGGTCGGCCCGCTGGCGCCGAACGGCGAAGCGCTCAAGATTCCCCACATGGGCTGGAACGTCGTCGCCCCTTCGGACGCCGGGCGGCGGCACGGCGTCGCCGGAAACCTCGCCGACGGCGACCATGCGTATTTCGTGCACAGCTACGCGATGCGTTGCGAACGGGAGGACGACGTGCTGGCCACCGCCGACCACGGCGGCCGCTTCGCCGCGGTCGTGGGGCGCGACAACATGATCGGAACCCAGTTCCATCCGGAGAAGAGCCAGCGAACCGGCCTCAGGCTGCTGGGCGACTTCCTCGCCTGGAACGCGTAGGGGCGTCGAAGTGACGAAAACCAGCGTCGAGCCGCTCGAAGAAATCTCGGACGAGGAACTCGAGGATCTGTGCAACGCCGCCGAGGCGGCGATTCACGACGGCGGCGGCTTCGGCTGGTTGACGCCGCCGCCGCGCGCCGTTCTCGGCCGGTATTTCCGCGGGGTCGTTCTGGTTCCGGAGCGCCATCTTTTCGTCGGGCGGCTGGACGGCCGCATCGTCGCGTCGGCGCAGCTGCAGGAACCGGCGCGGAACAACGAAGCGCAGGCGCACGCGGCCACGCTCACGGCGCTGTTCGTCGCGCCATGGGCCCGCGGTCTCGGCATCTCGCCCGATCTCGTCCGTACCGTGGAAAACGCGGCGAACAAGCTGGGATATCTCATGCTGCAGCTCGACATCCGGGAAACGCAGCACGCCGCCATCCATCTATACGAACAGCTCGGTTTCCAGCGCTGGGGCACGAATCCCGATTACGCGCTGGTCGACGGCAAGCTGGTGACGGGCCATTACTACACGAAGCGGCTCCGGGAGTTTCCCCGGCGGAAACAGGCGCGCAAGAAAAAATGATCCTCTTTCCCGCCATCGACCTGAAGGAGGGCGCCTGCGTCCGGCTGGTGCGCGGAGACATGGCGGCGGCGACCAGATTCAACGACGACCCGGTCGCCCAGGCGCGGGATTTCGAGAAAACGGGCTTCGAATGGCTGCACATCGTCGATCTCGACGGAGCCGTCGAGGGCCGTCCGATGAACGGCGGAGCCGTCGCCGCGATCGTAGCCGCGGTCGATCTGCCGGTTCAGCTCGGCGGCGGGATCCGCGATCTCGCGACGATCGAGAAATGGCTCGAGATCGGCGCGCGGCGGGTGATCCTCGGCACCGCCGCCGTCAAGAACCCGTCGCTGGTGAACGACGCGTGCGCCCGGTTTCCCGGGCGGATCGTGATCGGCATCGACGCCCGGGACGGCCGCGTCGCCGTCGAGGGCTGGGCCGAAACCTCCGGAGTGCGCGCGCTGGACCTCGCGCTTCGCTTCGAGGACGCGGGCGCCGCCGCGATCGTCTACACGGACATCGACCGCGACGGCGCGATGCAGGGCCTGAACATCGACGCGACCGTGGATCTCGCCTTCGCCCTGACCACGCCGGTGATCGCGTCGGGCGGCGTGCGCGGGCTTTCCGATCTGGCGGAACTCAAGGAAAAGGAAAGCGCCGGAATCGAGGGCGTAATTTCGGGCCGAGCGATCTACGACGGCAGGATCGACTCCGCCGAGGCGCTGGCGCTGCTGCGGGATTCGTGATCCATGCTCAAGGCGCGCGTCATTCCCTGCCTCGACGTGAAGGACGGGCGCACCGTCAAGGGCGTCAACTTCGTGGATCTGGTCGATGCCGGCGATCCGGTCGAACAGGCCCGCGTCTACGATGCCGAGGGAGCCGACGAGCTATGCTTCCTCGACATCACGGCGAGCCACGAAAACCGCGACACGATCTACGACGTCGTCCGGCGAACGGCCGAGGAATGCTTCATGCCCCTCACCGTCGGCGGCGGCGTCCGCCGGATCGACGACATCCGCAGGCTGCTGCTGGCGGGCGCCGACAAGGCGTCGATCAACACCGCGGCCGTGCGCGAGCCCGAGTTCGTCGCCAAGGCGGCGGAAAAGTTCGGAACCCAGTGCATCGTCGTCGCGATCGACGCCAGGGCGAGGGCCGGCGGCGGATGGGAAATCTTCACCCACGGCGGGCGCAAGGCGACGGGCATCGACGCCGTCGCCTGGGCTGCCCGCATGGCCGCGCTCGGGGCGGGCGAAATTCTGCTGACCTCAATGGATCGGGACGGCACGCGGCGGGGATTCGACATCGAGCTAACGCGGACGATCGCGGACGCGGTTACGGTGCCCGTGATCGCGTCGGGCGGCGCGGGCACTCTCGACCACCTTGCCGAGGGGATTCTCGAGGGCCGCGCTTCCGCCGTGCTCGCGGCGTCGATCTTTCACTTCGGCGAATACACGATCGCCGAAGCCAAGAGGCGCATGGCCGCCTCCGGCGTCGCGGTGCGGCCGTCCGGGGAAGCACCGTGACGAACGGCTTCGGAGAAGCCGTCGAACGGCTTCACGCCGTGATCGAATCCCGCAGGGGCGGCGATCCCGCGGCGTCGTACACAGCGCAGTTGTTCGAACGCGGAACCGCGAAGATTGCGCAGAAACTCGGCGAAGAAGCAGTGGAAGCCGTGATCGCGGCGGTCATGAAAGACAGGGAGGCGCTGGTCGCGGAGAGCGCCGACCTTCTCTACCATCTGCTGGTGGCGTGGGCCGATGCGGAAATCGCTCTAGCGGAGGTCTCCTCCGGGCTGGCGCGCCAGAGCCGCCGCCGCCACACGGCCTCCGGGCGAACCGGCACGACGAACGGCTTCGGAAACGTCGTCGAACGGCTTTATGCCGAGATCGAATCCGGCAGAGGAAACGCGGCTGCCGCGCCAAAAATAGCGCAACTGTTCGAGCGCGGAACCGAAAAGATTGCCCTGAAACTGGGAGAAGAGGCGCTCGAGGTCGTTATCGCGGCAGCCGCCAGGAACAGGGGAGCGCTGGTCGCGGAAAGCGACGGCCTCCTCTGCCACCTGCTGGCGGCATGGGTCGACGCGGAGATCGCGCCGAGGGAGATCGCCGCCGAGCTGGCGCGCCGAAGCGGCGTTTCCGGCCTCAAGGAAAAGGCGGCGCGGGGAGATGACGGATGACTTACGACGACGGAAACCTGTTCGCGAAGATCCTGCGGGGCGAGATCCCTTGCGACAAGGTGCACGAGACCGAGCACGCGCTCGCCTTCAGGGACATCAACCCGCAGGCGCCGGTGCACGTTCTCGTCGTTCCGAAAGGTTCTTACGTTTCGTGGGACGACTTTTCGGCCGGAGCGCCGCCCGAAGCGCAAGCCGGCTACGCCGCGGCGATCGGCGAGACCGCCCGCATTCTGGGAGTCCACGAAACCGGCTACCGCCTGATCGCCAACCACGGAAACGACGCCCACCAGGAGGTGCCCCATCTCCATACCCACATCCTCGCCGGCGAACCGCTCGGCCCCATGATCCGCCGCAAACGGGATTGACCGCAGAGCTCGGAGCCGGAAAAACGCGCATCAGGCGGTCGGAGCGGCCGCCTCCCGCCGCGCCGCGACGACGATGAGTTCGATCTTGTTTCCGCCGGCGAACGCGACTTGCACGCAGGAGCGCATGGGCCAGTTTTGCGGATCGCCGCCGATCCACGCGGCCCACATCTCGTCGAACGCCGGCTTGCAGGCGTTCACGTCGTGGAGATAGACCTGCACCGACAGAAGGCAGGTGCGGTCGGCTCCCGCGGCGTCGAGCACCGCGTCGAGATTGGCGAACGCCCTGGCCGCCTGCCCTTCGAAATCGAGCGTGAAATCGTCGGACATCCCGAGCGCCCAGACCAAGTCGCGATAGGCGGATCCCCAGCTTCTCGTCGGCACGTTGCCGGGAACGCGCTGTATTGGAAACATGGCGGTTTCTCCGAAGCGCAGACCGGCGCAGGCTGCGGCGGCTCGCCCGGATCCGGACTTGCCGCTTCCCCGGACGCCGCCCGCAACGCTCCACAAGCCGGACGAATTCGAGTAACATCGGACCCTCGGTCGAGGCAAGCCCTGCGCGGGCGAAGGAGATAAGGACATGAAAGGCGACAAGGACGTCATCCGGCACCTGAACCTGGTGCTCAAGAACGAGCTGACGGCGATCAACCAGTATTTCCTGCATGCCCGGATGTTCAAGAACTGGGGCTTCGGGAAGCTCGACGAGATGGAATACCGGGAATCGGTCGACGAGATGAAGCATGCGGACCGGCTGATAAACCGGATCCTCTATCTGGAGGGCCTTCCCAACCTTCAGGATCTGGGCCGTCTAAGGATCGGCGAGAACGTCAAGGAAGCGCTGGAATGCGACCTGCTGCTCGAAATGGAGTCGCGCAAGGATCTGATCGCCGCGGTCGCCGATTGCGAGCGCGTCAACGATTACGTATCTCGCGAGCTGTTCGTCGAAATCATGGAAAGCGAAGAGGAGCACATCGACTGGCTCGAAACGCAGATCGCGCTGATCGATCAGGTCGGGATGCAGAATTTCCTGCAGTCGTTCACGGACGCGGAGTAGCCTCTTCGACCGGCCTCGCGACGGCCGCCGCCTCGCAGATCGCACCGGCACCGGCAAGGTCGTTCTTGTCGACGAACGGTTTCGTCCGCGAGCTTCGCTTTGCGGCCGTGCAAGGCCCGCCCCATTGATGAGCGTCGGCGCAGGCCTCCGGCTTCGACGCAACCCTGTATTACGAGTTTGCCCGCCTCATTCGTCTGCTCAGATCGTATCCGCACTCAAAACGATTGCTAAAGGCCGCTTCTATCAGAAATTCGAGTCTTTCCGCATTTAGCCTGCCCCAAGGAACGACCGAAATTTTTACGTCGGATTTCACGAGATTGTCCACGATGCGATCAGGCATGTAGGGATATCTGCGTTCGTACTCCGCTCGTGAATCTATACTCATCCAGTTCGTAACGTCTGGATACAAGAGTTTTTTCTCGGCCTCTCCATAAGGAGCGCCAAAGTAATCGGAGGTTCCCGGCAGGTTGATGACCACTATTCCCGATCTTCTGCTCGCGGTCCCGTCGTACATGCTGGTGTGAATCTCCCAGTCGACGTGTTTCCGGTGTTTCGTCTCTTTTCCAACCAACACAATGGTAACCGTGGAATCCCTAAGATACTTGTCTCTGATTATGTGACGGATCCGCTCGTCGCTCAATTCCTCCGAAATGTCGCCAGGATCGACAGACCTGTCCACGAATACGGAATTCTTCACGCCAAACTCGATCAAGGAATCCTTGTACCCCTGATCCCTCTCATGGTGATAACTAATGAATACCTTGTGCATCGCTATCTCTCCAGCTGAGGATCCGGCGGAGGCCTCGCAATACCAAGGCGACCGCCTCCTGGATGTGCGGCGTCCGTGCGAGAACGACGTTCTCCTCCCGGGACAAGCCGTTGCGGAGTTCGTTCGGGGAATACGAACGAAAGCGACCGCGACCGTCCCAATCGCCCCTAGAGCCGGCCCAACGGTCGACAAGCCCGATTGTCTCGGCAATGTCGCGGGCGCACCCGCCGAAACCGCCAAGCAGGAAGATCGGCTGACTGGCTTCGAGAGAAAGATAGGCCTCTTCGGCGATCCCCGGCATGGTTCCCTTGTAGCCCTCGACCCTGCCGCCCAACACTACTCGAGCCTGAATTTCTCGGCGCATGGCGGTCCGCATGGACGTTAGTCCTTCCGTCCACTCGTCGTCATCCGGTTCGCGTTCAGAAAGCCTCATTCGCTGTTCCCGTTCGAGGCGCACGCCGTCTCGCGCAAGGAAAACGAGAGAAACAGCCGCATCGTGTTCGGCGGCGAACGCAGCGAGCTCGTTCGAGGTCATTTTAATATGAACGGGCCAAGCCAGATAATCGGTTACGGATATCGTGCCGCGATGTCGCGGATGGTTTCGATAGCGTCCGACCAGCTCGAACAAAAGCTCGGTGAATCCATGGCGCCGTAAATCTCCGCCATAGGCTAGGCTCCTTCCCGAGGCAAGCAAGTGCAGCGCGACCTCGGCCATGGCGTCGCGCAAGTGGCCATCGCTTAACCCGAGCGCCTGCATGTCGGGACTCTCTGAAATCGAAATTCCGATGGCGGATGGTGCATTGCTTGGAGTCATTGTCGTTCCTCCAGCCATTCCGTCAAAGTTTGAACGCGCACGTTTGGAGCAACCTTCGAGAACAAATGTCCTTCCTCGGCGCTCAACAGGGGATCAGGATAGACGATCACTGGGTCGACTTCTCCGCGACGAAAAGACATCGCCGCCAAGACAATCAATTCGGGCGGTCGAGCCGTAAACAATACGCCGGAAGCCTCTGCCCGATAACGCTCAATGCGATAAAGCCACAACCAAGTGCGGAAGACTTCGTCGAGGAGGCAACCTGCAACGGTCTCTATCCGATCTCTCCGGTCCGGATCCATGCGGATGATCGGTACGTTGCCGAGATACGGCATTCCGCGGAAATCGATATCGCGCACGCAATCGACAACGACCATCGGCACCAAGCGACGCTTTGCCTCAATTACCTCGCGACGACACCATTCGCGCGACGAATAGGAATCGGAGTGCACCACCATGACCGCTCCTTTGCCAAGCTGATGCAGCAAGACCTCCTCGACCGACTGCCCAGGCGGAATATCGTGGACATCAAAGAAGCTCGAAAGCGGACTGCGTTCATGGATCCAGTCGCGGATGCCGCGAGCCACGATTTCGCCATCGTCGTCATGCTTGGTGTGGCTGATGAAAATCTGGATCTTCTCCAGACGCTGTTCGAGCGGCATCTGCCCGCTGTCTGGTCGCCCGAGCTGGTGTCGCAGCATACGGCAAAACTCGTGGGTCAGGTCGATGGTCATGCGTCGACATCGCTCAGCGTCGGGTTCGCCCCAGCGGTCCCAGCGCAGCGCCTGTTCCTCGAACCCGAACTCGGTTCCGCGGGAATCCACCGTGACGGGAAAGAAACCGGCGGAATCCCCTCTCGTCCTCGCGCTTCGGGAGACGCTGCGGATGTAGTCGGTCCAATCGCGATCATCGACGAGCCCGGACTCCGCGATCACAACGGCTGCCGTCATCTCCGCTTCGTCCCAGTCGATCGGCAAAGGCGTGCGCTTACCCGGCAAAGGTTCGCTGCGCTCAAGAACGCTCACCCCATTATCTCCGCCAACGGTCTTGTAGAGATTGCGGACAAAATGCGACCGGAGCCGATCCGCGATCTCTCGACCAAACGCAAATGTAGGGTGCCAAATCACATACAGTGCAAAAAGCGGACGAGTGGACGAATCCATGTCAGATACCCGTTTGGCACCCTTAGCAGTGCTTGATCATGCCGAGGCGCGAGGTCCGCCGCCGCGCCTTTCCGCACGCCTGCATTATAGTCGCGTTTCGCAGGAGCAAACAGCTTGCCGCAGATCTCGGCGGAATGCGGCAACCGCGTCTCCGCCCCGCATCCGGCAAGCTTCAGCCGAAATACCGCTCAACCAGCCCGCCCGGTCACGAAGAAACCACACGCGATTTGAGGCCGACACAGATAATTTGCGGAGAAGCTCGGCAGGAAACGCTTCCTTTCCGGACGACCCGCTACTCCGAAAGAGGTTTCCCGGGCTGCGGCCACCGCGCGTCGGGTCCCGACATTCCCAAATGCTCGACCTCGATATTGCCCCAACAAGTCGTCAGATATTCGGCAACCAGCCGCCGGTGACAATGATGGGGCTGATCCTCGCTGCACAGCAGGCAGCCGCTGTCCACCATCTCCTTCGAAACCGTATCCTCGATCCGCCGTTCGCGCATCAGATCCACAAACCGGTCTTCGTAAGCGCTCCAGTCGATCCTCTTCTTCCGGTAGTCGTCCTGCAGTTCCTTCGAAGGCGCCAGATCCGGCGCATGGACGTATTCGATCCCGCAAATTTCTTCGAGGAACCACGCGAGATCCCGCTTTTTCGCGAACCCGGCGAGTTGCGATCCGGTGTTGAGCCTCACGTCGACAACTCTTCTGGCGCCGGACTCGCGCAGCAGCCCGAAAAACCGCTGCGCCGGCTTCTTCGTGAATCCTATGGTCAGCACTCTCATCGGCTTCGCTCCCGCCCTCCCGCAGGTCTGTCGTCAGCATGGGCGACGCGCCTGGCTTGCAGCGCTATCGCTTCCGCGACCAACTCCTCGCGGGACCGCTGGAACAGATCGCCGTCCGGGCGGAGGTCGAATTTATCCAGCAACCCGTCCATCGCTTCGGCATTCGGTTCAAGAACGCCGTCCGCGTGAACATGCATGACGTCTATACCCTCCCGTTCAAGAGCGGGCGCGACGAGAAGGGTTCGGTGGCAATCGAGAGGCTCTTTCTCTGCGCACATGAGAGCGATGCGGTGTTTTCCGGCCCCTCGAACCACGCGTTCGATACCGTCCCGGAAACGATCCGTCAGCGCGATGCGGTCATAACGGATGCGGCCGCCCTCGTAACATCCAGGATCTTCGGAGCGGCCGCCGAGTTCGCTCCCGAGATAGACGTAAGCTATGCCTCGCCCCTTGAGAGCGGCCGCGAAGGTTTCGCGATCAAACTGCGGGTTGAAGCGGCTGTACGGTGCCGAGCGCACATCCGCCACGGCCCCGATGCCGTGCAGTTCGAGGAGAGCCGCGAAGGCTTCCCAAGAATGATTGGAGTGGCCGATAGTAAGAACGCTGTTTTCCATATCTTTATTCATCCACCCCGATGACGGCGGCAACGAGCTTGTAGCAAGCGCCCTTATACCCCTCTCCAAGGCTGATCGTCAGATAGCTCCCGCCTGTCGCATAGGTGCCGTCCAGCTTAGCAAAGTACTTCTTTTCGCAGGCAGGATCCGTCACCCATAACGCGTACTCCTGGCCCGAAAATTCGAAGCGCCCCTGCACGCGCCGCTTGGCGTTGCCGAACGCCTCGCCCGAGCTGAACACGGCCAGTTCAAGCCGCTCGACCCTGATCAGCCGCAGCGAATCGGAAATCGACGAGATCAGCCCGAGCGGAACCTTGTCGTTTTGGCCGTTATTAGGTGCCGTACCCGTCGATCCAGAGCGGTTCAAGCGCGTCGGCGAGCTTCGCCAGATCGAAGCGCGAGTATTTTCCGTTCTTCTGCCAGTACCGTTCCGGATCGAGCAACCAGTTTTCGGTCTGCCAATCTTCAGGGCAGGCTTTCAGAAGAGGCAAGCCGATAATGTCGAGCAACCGCGGGTCGGCACCGTCCTCGTACCGCTGCTCGTGTTCCGATACTTCCTGGCCGTCCCGCTTGCTGACGGGTCGGACCCATGCCCCCGCGCCGTCCGTCTCCGACCATTCGCGGCCCGCAACGTAACGACCCGACCGCTTTCGGGAGTTCGCGAGGCAGACGATTTGCTTCCAGACGGCCGCCGGTGAACGGACTATCCAGCGGCCGGAATTACGAGTCGCAGCTCGTTTTCGTCGATCAGTCTGTACTCCGGCAATCTCCCCGACAATTTTTCGCACTCTGCGCGAATGATCGGCACTCCGTCGCCGCGTACGTCCATCAGACGCATGCGCCCGATCCCGGATGGCGCGGCGCATCGGGCAAGCAGGGACACGATAACGTTGTTCCGGTTCGACTGCCGCAGATGGAGGCTGTCCGGGGCAAGCGTGCTGGCCAACCCGCCGGGAACGTAGAGCTCAAGCCGGTCGCCGAACATGTGGAGGCGAATCCGAGCGCCCGCCAGCGAGTAGTCGCGATGCGCGACCGCGTTCACAAGCGCCTCGAACACGGCGCGCTCGCTGAACTGCGGGCGGTCCATCCGCGCGTTTGTCTTGGCGGCGCGCACCAGCATGTTGCGCCGCACGAAGTCCAGTGTTCCGGCCACCTGCTCGTCCAGAGGTCCGCCGATATCCCTTGCGTCGGTTTGGTACTTGGTGTCGATCCGGTCGCCTGCGTAGTTGACGGCCTGAATGTACGCGTGGCGCAGCCACCGCTGCGGTTCCGCTGTGCAAAGAAGCGCGCCCGAGAGCGTAAGCCGCGCTTGTCCATCCTCGTCGGCCACGATGCAAAGCTTCCGCAATGTATCGAGAACTTCGCCGGAGAAGCGGGAATTGGCGGGAAGTCCTTCGTTTGATCGCATGAACCGGTGCGTCAGCGAATACTGCAAGTCGGACGGACCGGTGCCGGGCACGATCAATTCGTCGAAGCGGATCTGCCGGGTCTGGCTCCGCTCCTGAAACAGACGGGCGAGAGCCTCCGGCTCCATCTTGCGCTTCGAGCCGCCGATCCTGCGGAAGTATCCGCCGGGACTCTCGTGCACGAACAGGCTCCGAGGGGTCTCCACGACAATAATCGGGACGAGTTCTCCGCTGCCGTCTTTCAGTTCCTGTTTCAAAATGTCGACATCGAGCGCGGGTTTCACGAAGTCGTCGCAAATTTCGCGGACCCAGCCTTCGACCGCGTCAAGCTCGGCAAGCGGAATGCCTTCGATCCGACGAGTGTCGTCGTCCACGCCGAGGACCAGAGTGCCGCCCCGGCCGTTGGCCATGGCGGCCAGCTCGTCCGCGAATTCACTACGTTGCGGACCGGTATCGCGGCCCGCCATCGAGCGAACGCTCTTCAACTTGAGCATCGAATCCTCGCCCAGTCGAATGCGACGAGCCAGTTCGATCATCCGTTTCTCCTCCGCGTGCTCATTCGGTCCCGGCAGGACGGTGCCGACGACCCGCACGGCAACAATACTGCCCTATCGCCCGCAGATAACCGCCAAACTGCGGTTCGATCCCTCACGGTTCCGAGTGTTACGGCCTTGTTCACAATACGGCTTTTTCCCGCTCGGCCGCCACCATCGTCGCAAAATACTACCGGCCGTTCCAACCGCGCCCGAACGTCGCGCGGGACGGAAAGCCGGCCCGGGCGGCCCTGCAAGGTTCCCTCTTCCCGCTGTTGCTTTCGGACGGCTTCCGGGGGAAAGTGAAAAATGCCTGTATCGAAGATGCGGAGCGGAAGGCCATGGACTTGGAACTGAAGGGCAAGACGGCCTTGGTATCGGCGGCCAGCGGCGGCCTCGGCGTCTTCGTCGCCGAGGAATTCGCGGCCGAGGGCGCGCGGGTTGTCGTCTCCGCCCGAAACGCCGACCGTCTAGCCGGCGCCGTCGAGCGCTTGAGGTCGGCGACCGGCGGCGAGGTCCACGGCATCGTCGCCGACATGACCGACGCCGACGCTGTCGTTCGAATGGTCCGCGAAGCGGAAACTCGGTTCGGCGGCATCGACATCGTGGTGGCCAATTCGGGCGGCGCGGCGACGGCTCCCTTCGCGGAAATGACGGACCGGCAGTGGCGGGACGCGGTCGAAGTGAAGATTCTCGCCCAGATCCGCCTCGCCCGTGAGGTCTTCTTGGGAATGGCGAAGCGCGGGAACGGCGGACGAATCCTGTTCATCGCGGGCACCCACGGCCGGCAGCCGCATGCGCACGCGATCACGGCCGGCTTCTGCAACGCGGCGCTCCAGAACGTCAGCAAGGCGCTCGCGGAAGAGGGCGGGCCGCACGGAATTCTGTCCAACGTCGTCAATCCCGGCCCTTTCGCGACGCAACGAATGGTCTATCTCGCGGAGGAGAAAGCGAAGGAAGACGGCGTATCGGTGGAGGAAGCAACGGCCGTTCTTGCCGGCGAAACGGTTCTGAAGCGCTACGGCCAGCCCCGGGAGCTGGCTTCTTTCGTAGTCTTTCTGGCTTCTGCGCGGGCAAGCTACGCGACCGGCGCGATGTTCGATATCGACGGCGGACAGGTAAAGGCGCTTTAGGATGCCGTACGCCGACAGCGGCGGCGTCCGCCTGTATTACGAAGACGCCGGCGCCGGGATTCCGATTATCTTCGTCCACGAATTCGCCGACGATCTTCTGAGCTGGGAACCCCAGATCCGGTATTTCTCGCGCCGCTACCGTTGCATCGCCTTCAATGCGCGCGGCTATCCGCCGTCGGACGTGCCTGAAGATCAGGCTCTCTATTCCCAGGATCACGCGACCGACGACATCGCGGCCGTGCTTCGGGCGGCGGATGTCGACCGCGCCCATGTCGTGGGTATGTCCATGGGCGGCTTCGCCGCGCTTCATTTCGGGCTTCGATACGCCGCGATGGCGCGGTCGCTGACGGTCGCCGCCTGCGGTTACGGCGCCGCCCGCGACCAGCGCGAACGATACGCGGCGGATTCGGAGACGCTGGCGGCGGAATACGACAAGGCGGGCGCGGAAGCCATGGCGCAGATGTACGCAGGCGGCGCGTATCGCCTGCAGTTCAGGGAGAAGGATCCCCGGGGATGGGCGGAATTCCGCGACACGCTCGCGAAGCATTCCGCCAGAGGCGCGGCGCTCACCATGCGGGGCGTGCAGAAACTGCGTCCTTCGCTTTACGACCTCGAAGACCGGCTCAGGGAAATGAAGGTCCCGACGCTGATCGTGAACGGCGACGAAGACGACTGGTGCCTCGAACCTGGCCTCTTTCTGAAGCGGACCATTCCGGCGGCCGGGCTTTGGGTCGTTCCCAGGACCGGCCATACGATCAATCTCGAAGAACCCGGCATGTTCAACGCCGTTCTCTCCGAGTTCTTCGCGACGGTCGAAGCGGGCCGCTGGACCGAAAAGAAACCTTACGCGGGCGCGTCCGCTCTGTTGTCCGGCTTGAAAGACTGACGTGCCGGAAAGCCCGCGCATCGTCTCCGGCTTCGTCGACGAGGCCCGTCTGTGGCGGCGTCATATGGAGCTCGCGCAGTTCGGCGCGACCGGAAAGGGCGGCGTCAACCGGCAGGCGCTTTCCACGGAAGAAATCGAGGCGCGAGGCCGACTGGCCTCCTGGGCCGCGGAACTCGGCCTCGGCGTTTTCGTCGACGCGGCAGGCAACCTGTTCCTGCGGCGGGACGGCAGCGACCCCGGCTTGCCGCCCGTCATGACCGGGTCGCATATCGACAGCCAGCCGACCGGCGGCAAGTTCGACGGCGCATACGGCGTGCTCGCCGGGATCGAAGCGGTCGAAGCCCTGAACGACGCGGGCGTCGCGACCCGGCGGTCCATCGAGGTCGCCGCCTGGATGAACGAGGAAGGGTCGCGTTTCGCGCCGGGCATGATGGGCTCCGAAGCCTTCGCCGGGTTGCGCGGCATGGAGGAGATCCTCACGGTAAGGGATCGGGACGGCACGCCCGTCCGCGACGCGCTGCCGGCGGCGCTAGCCGCAACGCCGGATGCCGGGGAACTTCCGCTCGGCCGCCCTGTCGCCGCGTTCGTCGAAGCCCATATCGAGCAGGGGCCGGAACTCGAAAGGCTGGGAAAGACCATCGGCATCGTGACCGGCATTCAAGGCGTAAGGCGAATGCGCGTCAGGGTGACGGGAGAGGAAGCGCACGCAGGAACGACCCCGCGCGCGGCGCGCAAGGACGCTCTCTGGGAGGCCGCCCGCATGGTGTCCGCCCTGCACGACCAGCTTCATGCCGACGAAGACGTGCGGTTCACCGTAGGCATGATGCTGCCCGAGCCCAACGTGCCCTCCGTGGTGGCGAGCGGCGCCGTGTTTTCGATCGACATTCGCCACCCCGATTCGGCGCTGCTCGAACGGCTCGCCTCGGAAGTCGACGGGATCTGCCGCGACCGGTCGGTTGCGTGCGACGTCGAGGCATGGCGCATCGCCGAGGCGGATTCCATCGAGTTCGAACCGCTGGTGGTGGACGCCGTCGAGGCCGCCGCCGACCGTCTCGGCCTCCCGGCCATGCGAATGTTCTCCGGAGCGGGGCACGATGCGCGCCAACTGCATTTCGTGTGCCCGACCGGGATGATATTCGTCCCCTGCGAGAAAGGCATCAGTCACAACGAAGCGGAAAATGCCGCGCCGGAAGATCTCGCGGACGGGGCACGGGTACTCGCTGAAACGCTCGTCGGTCTCGCCGACGCTGCGGACTGACTTTGTTCCAAGGTCTCGCGATTGGAAGTCATTGCAACAACAAGCTCTCCCGCCCATCCCGAGTGAAGCAGTCCGGCCAACAGCCTTGTTCCCTGACTAATACTTTATACGCCCTTCATGTAATTGCCTTCAAGTCGTCTCTCTCCTGGCGCTGCGGGATTCACCATGGAAACTAAATCGTTTCGTTCTTGGGGAACTTCGCGAGCCGAACCACCTATAGAGACCGCACATTGCGGATATGCCCTAGCAACTAATTCCGCCTGATCACGCTGTAGATCATTGATCCAATTTGGCAGAGCCCGAACCTCCTTAAATTCAATATTTAATCCGTCAACTACAATATGACCTTTGGCTAAATCTTTTATTATTGGCTGCTCACCACTACCTCCCGTCAGCAATACATGTATAGGAAACGGTTTACTTAGCATTTGCATATGCTTTTTTAGATCATCCAATTCTTTAGGATTTTTTCGAAAAAGGTCATCAATTAGCCTATCGCGGATTGTGCACAATTCCTCTCCTAATTTCATATATCTATGATCTTCGAGAAGAGTGTCAATATGCAATTCCCCCGTGACATCTGACAAAAAATCTATTCTTGCTCGCTTTTCCTGAAACAGGATTTGCTTTATGTTTCGGAGATTTGATTCCAGTTCCCATTTGAAAGATTCTCTATCCTCCTTGTTATTTTGAGCTAAATCAACGCCACATTCATCAAGAATGACTTCCATTAAAACCTGATCGACTCTATTTCCTGCAATTAGACACATAGAAACCCCGGATGAAATTAATGCGTACCGCGTTTCTTGATCAGAAAAAACCTGAAAAATAGCAAAATCCGTGGTCCCTGCGCCCGCATCGATTACTAGCAGCATCCTCCTAGCCTTACCTTCGGTAATCATTTCTTCAAATCGCGATGCTCCTGCAGCAACTGGCTCCCGAACTGAGGCGTCCCTTGCTAGCAATCGATCACACCTAGAAATTTCCATGCCCCGGACGGTTTCAAATAATCTCAAAGCATCGTATACTGTTAGATCGTCCCAATGCCCATTCAATGTATCGGCGATAATTTGAGCCCGAAGCAATGCTTTCCTCATTATTTTTCTTGCCCATCGAGCCCGTCGATCCCCACCAACAGATTCGTCATAAGAATTTTCAAAGCATGGGATAGCAAATCTCCTACGAACATAGCGAAGATTGTTCGGATTTTGTCCGCTAGAGTTGGGTTCATTTGCTGCATGTATCTGCCGTTCCAATTCTACAAGAGAAAGATCAGTTAACCAAGCAATATATAGAGTTAACAAACCACCTATTGTAAGAGAACCCGTTGGATCAATTTCTCGCGATACTCCTATCTCGTCAAGTTCTCGATCAACTTTTGATTCGCAAAGAACTGATTTCAAGTTATCAAATCTTCGGCGCCGATTTCCTATTTCCTTTCTATGTTGAATTTCCGCTTGCCTTCCAAAGAAAATCTTTCCAGATTGAGAAATAAATATAGACGAAGGGACCGCCAACTCATTACCCTCGCCGGCCGCCCTTCCCAATACAAGGGGTATGGTACTGTCATCAGAATATCTTGATGCCCATGCTTTCGACATGGCAGTACCAAAATCCAAACAAATTCTTAATTCGTCCTCGTTTGGTCCCAGAATATCAAAAGCCGCGCGATTAATATCCGGCATGGTTATCGCCTCTGCTGATTCAATGGATGCATCACATACTTGCATGGACGTCCACGGGTTGCAAGCATTTTTCGGATGCAACTTACGGGTGAACTTCGGCCTGCGCCTGTATGGTTGGAGACTCGGCAATCCTTGGTCTATAAGATTGGACGCTGTGGACCATCACCCGAGCGATTCGTACGTTTCGGTTGGCAATCGCCACGGCGACCTAGTTCACTGTTTCCATGAGCACCTTCAGATACGGTGAACCGGGACCGTTCTGCCGCGGCACTAGCCCGAGCGATGCCGTCAGCGCGGTGGCCACGCTGACGTCTGGAGTTTTTTCGAATTGTCGCCTAACTCGCTGTGCAACTCCGCGGAGCCTCCTGCATCTCGGCGGTCTTCCAGATCTGATCGAAAAGGTTGACCGACGTCGCCAAGCGAGCTTCTTCAGGCAGCAGGCTGTCGTCCCGGATGAACCGGCTGGTTCACATCGGCACAGTTCTGGAATGCGACCACGCCGAACTCCGCGCACTCGTCGGAGTTCTAGGCACCCTACTTAGCCAACATTTTCGGCGTCCTGTGAAACGACAGCACGCCGTGTACGTCCTTGCTCCTCGGGACGGCAATTGCGGGCGTTGTACCGCCTCGCTGTCAGTGCGTCGTTCTTGTTCTATTTGAGGTAAGGATCTGGGCCGGAAAAGTTCTACCTCGTATCTCTCAGACGCCGACCCCAGTGATGAGCGCTGACGCAGGTCTCCATCGCCACATACGGCAACGACTCGAAAAAAGACACTACCTGATCACGCCGCAACCTAAGGGGTTTCTTGACCGTTCATCTAGTACACTTGAAAGAAGCGCTGGCCTATCCAACCCGATCATATTTTCCATGGACACCCCCTTTTTCGGTTAGCGCGTTGGCATCATGATACCGCGGTTACAATTGCCTTAACAACAACGTCTTCACTTCCATCGTATCGCTTGCGCACCACCATGGGACGAACGATTTTAACAGACGGATCCGGTGGTATTTCACCCGAAGAAGTCTGATGACATACTGGCAGATATTCCACTATTTCATCTCGTTCTCCAACAACTTCTAATCCATGTCTTATCGCCAAAGATCTTACATTTTCTGCGAGTCGAAGACTGGTTCGATTTTCATTAGACAACGAAGGATCGAGTCTAGATTTCAGTACGACTTCCGCTTCAAGAAGCAGCGGTGCAAAAGCATCAATTAAACTATCTTCTTCCACTGATTGAAGAGCGAGAGTCGCATTTTCTACGCCGCTCGTCTTTCGACGACGCCCCCTCAACCAATCATCAATATCTGAAGGAAGACCTGTTTCCTCCGTTGCAATTTGTTCAAGACGATTAAATGCTAACCGTTGATCGCCATATGCCTGTCCGAGACGAGATCGAAGCTTATCAGATTTCTGCCCCCAGCGGGCTCTTAATGTGATACCAGTAAGTATTTTATCCTTTATTGGATCTAATGCATTTCGCAATCGTTGTGGATAAGAAAGTGGTTGCCACCATTTTTGAATTATATCCAACACAGAGTACGCTTCTGGTTCCACGATAAGCATGAGTTTATTAGCAAATATTTCATCCAGAAAGCGCGCTACTTCAATTGAACAAGACTCTAGAGATTTTGGGCGTTTAGCAAACGACGAATTTGGCGTGAAAAGGGAACACATCTTAGAAAAATTAACGCCGGAGTTTCCCGATATCCCGAGATTATTCCGGTTTTCTCTCGCGGCACCAAGAAGCGCTGTTGTAGTATCGCGCAGTCTTGTCACGGCGATTTCGACATTTCTTTCCTTTTCGTTTACGCCTTTCATAAGAAAATTAATTACTGAAAGCAACCATTTGTCAATAGATTTTTCTCGTGTGGCTAGTTGGCGAGCTAATTCCATACGACATCTTTGTGAACGATCTTCCTCCAACAAGGAACGCACAACATATGGAACGACCCAATTTCCTGATGCATAGCTCAGCGCTATTGCCAAATTCTCGCGTAGTTCTGCTGGCTTCGCTCCCTCTGGGATTTTTTTTGTGTTTGATAACAATGAAGAAGGCGGTATATTATCCGTTAGAATTTGACGAAGCGCTTCCTCCGATTTCGGGCGCAATTTTTTTACAAATTTAGAAATGCGAACGATTAGATCGATTGCAATGAGACGATCAATGTCATCACCTTTTCTCGCAATTTCTGATAATTTCTTGATTCCTAAAATAAATTCTTCGGTCTCAGAAACCTCAATTATCTGATGCGTAGCCATTAATTCTCGCGCAGCATCCCAACAATCGCCAACTGCGACAAAGTTGGAAAAATTATGCAACAATTGATATGTTTGATCCTTCATGATTTCTTGATCCTCATCCCTAATCCATTCAGGATACCATAACATCCAAATTTGTCGTGCGAAAATTCAGTCAGAATTTCCTCAAAATGGATTACTTGAATGTTCATAGCACGGTCTCGATGGTACTGTCAAGAAGCATGGTCAGGTGAGCAATAGATCGTTTGTTCCCATGGATGGGGTACTTTTATTTCTAGCAGCTCCACTAGCAGAAGCACCCTTTTTGTACCCGGTATTTTTGGCTTTCGATCAGCCTCTTGATTTCGAGGATTTCGGCTTCGTGGCCGGATTTGAGGCTTCGCCAACGAACGTCGTCCATGCCGTTCTGCCGCCACGCGATCATCGAGACGACGCAGGAGTCGGCATCGGACTCCAGGACCGGTCCGGGAACGATTCGTATCTCGATTCGCGGCGCCAGAGACGAGGGTTCCGGGCCGAGATGGTAATGAATCGCATTGCGCTTCGGATCCGCGTCGATCCGCGCCCAGATCGGTTCGCCCGTATCCGGAAACGCGCCCTCGACAAGCCCATCGTCGTGGATCTTTGCGCGCCCCATGCCCGCCGCCCAGCTCGACAACAGCTCGGGCGCGCTCAGAAACGCCAGAACGGTCTCCGCGGGACGGGCGATCCGTATCGAGCAGACGTGGGCGTACCCGTCATCCATGATCGACCGTCGTGACCACGAGTATCTCGGCCGGGCCGTCGCCCGTCGCTACGTAAGCGTGCGCCGTGTTTCCGTCGAAATACATGCTGTCCCCCGTTTCCATGATCGCGGGCGCGTACAGATCCGTGTAGATCGCCACCTCGCCCGACAGAACGTACAGGAATTCCTCCCCCTCGTGAGCGCGCAGGCCGCCGGCTTCCTCCAGGGAGCGGGCGGTGATCCGGTTCCGGCTGGGCACCATCCTCTTCGCCGACAATTCGGCGCACAGCAGTTCGAGGTCGTAGCGCTGCGTCGACCCGCGCTCCCCTTCGCCGGCTTTCGTTATCGCGCGCTTCCCTCTCGCGAAAGTCTCGGCGTCCGACCGGAAGAAAGACACCACGTCGACGTCCAGCACCCTGGCGAGGATGTACAAGTTGTGCGCGTTGAGGGGCGAGATGCCGTTTTCGGCGCGCGACAGCGTGGCTTCCGAAATCGCCGTCGTCTCGCTCAGCCGGGCGAGGGTAAGCCCCTTGGCTTTCCTGATCTGCGACAGGCGTTCGCCGATGCGCAGGCCCTTCGCTTCGCCGGCGAGATCCGCGCGCTTCCGCATTCCGCCGCTCACAGCCCGATCGCGCGCGGCAGCCACAGGCTGAGCTGCGGCAGGCAGGTCACGAGGACCAACGCGACCAGGCTGACGGTCAAAAAAGGCCAGGTCTCGCGCAGCAGCGCCGCGAGGCCGCAGCCGGCGATGCGCTCAGCCGCGAAAAGGCAGACGCCCAGCGGCGGCGTCAGGAGGCCGATATTGAGATTCAGGATGGCGATGGCGCCGAAATGAACCGGGTCGACGCCCGCGGCTTGCGCCATCGCCCCCAGAATCGGCACGAACAGGATGATGGCGGCAGTCGGATCGACGAACATTCCGAGGACGAGCATGACGAGATTCAGCGTCAACAGCAGCAGAACGGGATGGACGTCGAATTCCTTCACCGTCCGCTCGACCAGCGACGGCACGTTTTCCATGCCCATCACCCAGGTGAAAACGGCGCCGCATCCGACGATGATCAGCAGCTGGGACGAGAAGACGGCGGACCGCTCGAGCGCCGACAGGAACTGCCGCAAGCCTATCGAGCGATAAAGAAGGACCGCGATCGCCAAGGCGTAAAAGGCGGCGAGCCCGCCCGCTTCGGTCGGAGTCATGACGCCGCCCAGAATGCCGGCCAATACGATGACCGGGACCAGCAGGGGAGGCAGCGCCCGCCGGGCCGACGTCGCGACCGCGGGCAGGGAACGGTCGACCTCCACGCCGACGAAGCCTCGCCTTCGCGCCTGAAACCAGACGAGCGCCATCTGACAGAACCCGATCAGGAGGCCCGGAACCACGCAGGCGGCGAACAGCGCGCCGATGGACACGCCCGTTATCGAGCCGTAGATCACGACGATCAGCGACGGCGGGACCATGGGTCCGATTATCGACGAGGAAGCCGTCACGGCCGCGGCGTAGGCCGGCGAATAGCCGTTTTTCGCCATCGACGGAATGAACACCTTGCCGAGCGCCGCGATATCGCCCAGCGCGACGCCCGTGATGCCGGAAAACAGGATGGACGTGCCGATGTTCACTTGCGCCAGTCCGCCCGGCATCCAGCCGAACAGCACGTTCGCGAACGCGACCAGCCTGTCCGTGATGCGGCCCTCGTTGACGAGTTCGCCCGCCAGCACGAACAGCGGGATCGCCATCAGGACGAATACGTCGATTCCCTGGAAGATGCGCTCCGGCAGAACCGCGAGAAACGCCATCTGCCCGCTCGCGGCCAGCCATACGACGGAGGAGGCGACCATGGTCCACGCGACCGGCAGGCCCGCGAACAGGAGAAACAGAAAAGACGCGACGAAGAGAGCGAGGCTCACTCCCGCTCCTTCCTGAATCCGCGTTTGAGGCGGACGGCGAGAAGAAGCAGCGCCGCCCCGAAAGCGAGCGGGAGAACCGCGTAAGGGTACTGAAGCGGGATCTGGAGCCCGTCGCTGGTCTGGCCGGCGGCGAACTCGAACGACCGAACCGCGGCGAAGGTCAACACGGCCAGCAGCAGGAGCGTCGCGACGTCCAGCGCCAGCATCCAGGCCCGCCGCGCGGCGGGCCTCAGAAGATCCGGCACGAACGGAACCCGGATATGGGCGTCGACCGACGCCGCGGCGCCCGCCAGCACCGACCAGACGAGCATGTAGCGGGCCACCTCTTCCGTGAAGAACGGCGTGTAGCCGAAACCGTATCGGAGCGCGACCTGCGCGACGACGAGCGCGAACAGCGCGAGAAGCGCCGCCGCGCAGACCGCGCGCAGGCCGCGTTCCAGACGGCCCGTCATGGCCGGGCGACGCGCCCGCGGCTATTGCCGCGAGAGCTTCGCGACTTCCGCGATCACCTCGTCGACGAGCGCAGGGGTATCGACGTTTTCCTTCAGCCACTTCACCGCCGCGGGCCTGACGCGGTCGGCGAACTCCTTCTTCATCTCCGCCGTGAAGGGAATGACCGTCACGCCTTTCTCCTTCGCCAGCGCGACGTTCCTGGCTTCGGCCGCCCGCGACTCCCTGCGGTTGTACGCCACGGCCTTTTTCCCGGCGTCGAGAACGACGGCCTGAAGGTCGGCGGACAGGCCGCTGAACCAGCGATCGTTGATGCCGAGAGGGCCGAAGGAATAAATGTGGCCGTCCAGCATCAGAAACTTTTGAACCTCGTGCAGCTTGATCAGGTTGAAGACCCAGACCGCATTGTCCTGACCGTCGACCACGCCCGTCCTCAAAGAGGTGTACAGCTCGGGAAACGCGATCGGCGTCGCCGACCCGCCCAGCGTCAGGACGGGGATGCCGAAGATCGGCGCCATCACCCGCATCTTCAATCCCTTCATGTCGTCGGGCTTCCGAATGGCGCGGTTCGCGCTGTAGTGCTTGAAGCCGCCCGACTCCCACCATCCGAGAACGCGAATGCCGGTCTTCTTGCGCAGATCTTCGGCGATGCGGCTCCCGATGGAGCCGTCCAGAAGATTCCATGCGGTCCGCTCGTCGGGAAACAGATAGGGCATCGAGAGAACCTGGATGTCCTTGTAGATGGAGGCGTAATTCCCGTCCGAAGCGTCGGACATCTGAATGATGCCGCGCCGGACCTGGTTCAGGCGTTCGTTGGGCTTCCCCAAGGCCCCGCCGTAGACGATCTCCATGCCGATCTTGCCGCCGGAGCCCTTTTCCACCTCGGCTTCGAAGAATTCGTACATGCCGTTCACCGGCTCCGCGCCGGGAAAGCCCTTCTTGAGCATGAGTCCGGCCTTGAGACTCTGCGCCTGCGCGCCGGCCGAAACGCCCGCCGCTATGGCCGCGGCAGCGGCGACCGCGGTAACCAATCCGGTCTTCATCGTTTTTCTCCCCGTTGAAGTTGCCCGTAATCCCTTTCCGCTCCTTCCGCCGAAACGTAGCCGGAGCGCAGATCCGAGGCCACAAGGTCCTCCGATCTTTCCCAAGGGTCCCCCAAACCGCCGCCGCCCGGCAACGTGACGACGAGGCTGTCCCCTCGCGGAACGGCATGAACCGCCTTGTCGGCGAATTCCCGCCCCGACGCCAGGCGCGCGGTTCCCCGCGCGCCCGGACGGCCGCCGTCGCGGCCGCGCGCCGGATTCCGCATGCGGTCGAACGTGGCGGCCGAAACGGTGAAGGGAAAGCCCTCGGCGTTCGCGATCTCGATGATTTGCCCCAGGCCTCCGCGATGCTTGCCGGGGCCTCCGGAATCCGGAAGAAGCTCCTTGCGCCTGAAGACGAGAGGGGACTCGTCTTCCGTCACCTCGATCGGTATCGCGCCGACGCCGCTCGGAAACGCCGTCACCGACAATCCGTCCTTGCCGGGCCGGGCGCCGACGCCGCCCATGCCGACGTTCATGACGTTGAACCGCGGACCTTCGCCTGCGTCCGCGAAGGGCAGGACCCATATGCTGCCCGCGCTCTCCGCCGGCACCCCGTCCGGCAGCGCCTGGGAAAGGCAGCCGAACGCCACGTCCGGCAGCATCTGGCCGATGACGTGGCGGGCGGTGACGGGACTCGGGCGGACGGGATTGACGGCCGAACCTTCCTCCGCGACCGCGCTCAACGCGCTCAACGAACCGTGGTTGTTCGGAACGGCGGGAGCGACGATGCATTTGATGCCGAAACAGGTATACGCCTCCGTGTAGCAGAACGGAGAATTGATCCCGAAGCGGGACGCCCTGGAAGTGCCGGCGTAGTCGACCGCGATTTCCGCGTCCGAAACCGTCATTTCCGCCTTGACGAACAGCGGTTCTTCGTAGCCGTCGAGCTCCATCTCCGTCCGATACCGGCCGTTGGGAACGGCGCGGATCGCTTCGATCATCGCCTCCCGCGAACTGTCGACGATATGGTCGGCGAGCGCGTCGATCCCCGTCAGCCCGAACTCCGACATCATGTCGCGGAGCCGCTCCTGGCCCTTGTCGTTGCAGGCGACCAGCGACAGGACGTCGCCCCTGACCTCGACGGGATTCCGGCTGTTCGCCGACAGGATCGCCATCAGATCTTCGTTGAGGCGGCCGCGATCCCGCAGCTTCATATGCGGGACGGCGATCCCTTCTTCGTAGACCGACCTCGCTTCGGCGGTGAAGCCGCGGCCGCCCACGTCGACGACATGGCAGGTCGAAGCGAACAGGGCGACGGCGCGCCCCTGATGGAATGCCGGCGAGACGACGACGAAGTCGAACAGATGCCCGGTTCCGAGCCATGGATCGTTGGTGACGAACGCGTCGCCGGGCTCCATTTCCGGGAGCGGGAAGCGCTCGAGAAAATGCCCCACGGCCCGCGCCATCGTGTTGACGTGCCCGGGCGTTCCGGTAACCGCTTGCGCGATCATGCGGCCGCGCCGATCGTAGATGCCGGCCGAGAGGTCTCCCGCCTCGCGCACCACCGCGCCGAAGGCGGTATGCAGAATGGTCTGCGCCTGCTCCTCGACCACGGCGACGAGCCGGTTCCACATCACCTGCCGGCGAATGGCGTCGAGGGCCGTCACCGCTTGCTTTCCATCACGATGTGGCCCGGCGCGTTGACGAAAGCGTGGAAGTTCGCCGGAACGACCGTCGAGGTCTGCTCTTCGGCAATGATCGCGGGACCGTCGATCCGGACGCCGGCCGGCAGTTTCGACCTCGGGTAAACCCGGCAGGAGACGATCTCTCCCTGCGCGGCGTCGTAGAGGTCGCGGCGGACGCCGTTCGGCGCCGCCGGAACTTCCGTCTCCGTTCCGGCCTCCGGCGCGAGCGGAGCCTCCGTAGACACGGTGACCGACCACGACACGCTCCTGACGTCCATGTCCGGGATGGCCTGTCCGTAAAGCTCGGCGTAGAGGGTTTCGAACCTGTTCCTGAGCGTCCGGACTTCCCGTTCGTCCAGCGGCCCGTCCTCCAGCGCGACCGCAAGTTCGTGCCCCTGCCCGGCGTATCGCAGGTCGACGCTTCGGGCCGTCAGAAAGCGGGTTCCCGGCGCGGCGCCTCCGGCCACGACGGCCGCCGCTTCGCTTCGCATGTCGTCGAGCATCGCATTGACGCGGTCGGCCTCGAACCGGGACAGGTCGACGGAAAGGGAGCGCGCGACTTCGTAGGAAACCGGCGCCAGAAGGAATCCGATGGCCGATCCGACGCCCGCTCCTTTCGGGACGACGACGCGCGCGATTCCCAGTTTCTCGGCAAGCCGTCCCGCATGAAGCGGCGCGGCGCCGCCGAACGCCACCATCGCGTGGCGTCCGACGATCCTGCCCCGTTCGATCGCGTGGATGCGCGCGGCGTTGGCCATGTTCTCTTCCACGATCTCGACGACCCCGGCGGCCGGCCAGAGCTCTTCGAGTCCGAGGCGCTCGCCGACGTCGCGCGACAGAGCGGCCCGCGCCAGGTCCGTCTTCAGCGCGATCGCTCCGTCCGCGAAACGATCCGGATCGAGCTTCCCCAAAACCAGATTGGCGTCGGTTACGGTCGCCCGCCGGCCTCCGCGGCCGTAGCAGGCCGGGCCCGGATCGGAGCCGGAGCTCTCGGGTCCGACGCGGATCCGGCCGGTCCCGTCCACGCCGGCGATCGACCCGCCGCCAGCGCCGATCTCCGTCAGTTCGACCGTCGGCACGCGAAGCGGCAGGCCGCTCCCCTTCAGGCCGCGATACGCCCGCGCGACCTCGAGGGATCGCGAGCGGTGCGGACGACCGTTTTCGACGAAGCAGATCTTCGCCGTCGTTCCGCCCATATCGAAGGAGAGCGCCTCGTCCAGTCCGCATTCCTCCGCGACGCGGCCGGCCATGATCGCTCCCCCGGCCGGGCCCGATTCGACCAGGCGCACCGGAAACCGCGCCGCGTTCTCGAGCGTCGTGAGGCCGCCCTCCGACACCATGGCGAAAAACGGACAGGCGATCCCGCGTTCCCGCAGCATGTCGCGCAACCGGATCAGATAGCCGGACACGAGAGGGCGCACGTAGGCGTTCGCGCAAGTCGTGGAAAACCGCTCGTACTCGCGGATTTCGGGACACACCTCGCTCGACAGGCAGACCGTCGCGTCCGGAAGCTCTTCGGAAAGGATTTCTCGAACGCGGTTTTCGTGGGCGGGGAACGCGTAGGCATGAAGCAGCCCGACCGCTACGGCCTCGACGCCCCGCTCCCTGAGGTCGGCGGCGACGCCGCGCACCTGAGCGCGGTCCAGCGGCACGAGGACGCGCCCGCGCGCCGAGACGCGCTCCCTGACCGGAAGCCGCAGCGGGCGGGGCACCAGCGGAGGCGGCTTGTCCATGAAGACGTCGTACTGTTCGAACCGCTTCTCGAAACCGGTCTCGAGGACGTCCCGGAATCCTTCCGTCGTCAGGAACGCCGTTTTCGCTCCCTTGCGCTCGATCAGGGCATTGGTCGCCAGCGTCGTTCCATGAACGAAGATGCGCGCGTCCCGCGCCGCGACGCCGCTTTCCCGCAGAACCCGTTCGACGCCCTCGACGACGCCGCGTTCCGGCGCGCCCGGCGTCGTCAGCACCTTGGTCGCGAAACGTCCCGCCGGCGCGTCGAGAACGACGTCCGTGAAGGTCCCGCCGATGTCGGCGGCCAGTCTCGCTTCCCGGTCCATGGTCCCGTTTCTCCGGTGACGGAGCCGCATCATACGAAGCGACCGCGGCGCGTTGCAAGAAAGTTGCAGATATGGAAAATTCGCGGCGTCGACATCAAGCGAGGCGGACTCGTGGACGTTCCGCTCACCCTCGAAGGCTGCCGCGAACTGGACCGCCGCGATCCTCTGGCCGGCCTTCGCGAGAAATTCGCGCTCCCCGAATCCGGAAACATCCACTTCGACGCCAATTCCATGGGCGCCATGCCGGCGGACGCGCCGGACCGGACGACGCGTCTCCTCACGGATTGCTGGCGGAACAAGGGACGGCGTTGCTGGGCGACCGAGGACTGGATGGAGAAGCCGCGCATCCTCGGCGCGAACATCGCCCACATGCTGGGCGCCGACCCGGACGACGTCATCGTCTGCGACAACACGACGGTCAACCTGTTCAAGGCCATCAGCTACGCCTGGAAACGACGCGGCAGCGGCAACGCGATCCTCACGGAAACGCACAATTTCCCGACCGACCTGCACGTCGCGCAGGGGTTCTTGCGCCTGCTCCGGGATCTCGGCGCCGAGGGCGCCGTCCGAACGGCGGAGAACCGCTCGCAGCTTCTCGACATGCTGGATCGCGACGTGGCGATCCTCTACCTCACCCAGACCGATTACCGATCGAGCGAACGCTGGAACATCCAGGAGGTCAACGCCTGCGCCAGGGCGGTCGACGCGCTGACCGTCTGGGATCTTTCCCATTCGGCGGGCGCTCTGGACATCGACCTGTCGGGGGCGGATTTCGCGGTGGGGTGCGGCTACAAGTATCTCTGCGGCGGCCCGGGCGGTCCCGCCTTCCTGTTCGTCAACCCGGCGCATCAGGGCGCCGCGTGGCCCGCCATCGCGGGATGGATGGGGCATGCGAAGCGGGACGCCTTCCTCCCGGAATTCGAGCCGGCCGCCGGAATCGCCGGCCATCTCACCGGCACGCCCCAGGTCGTCGCCAACGAGGTGTTCTCGGCGGCCGCGGACATCTGGCGCGACGCCGATCGCCGGACCGTCGCCGCCAAGCACCAATCCCTCACCGAAACGCTCATCGCGCTGCTCGACGCCGACTGCGGCGCGCTCGGCGTCGCCGTGACCTCTCCCCGCGATTACGCGGAACGCGGCGGCCACGTGTCTTTCAGCCATCCCGGCGGCGGCTCGGTGTGCGAAGCGCTGGCGGATTGCGGACTGGTTTCGTCGTTTCGCCGTCCGGATTCCATCCGTTTCGGCATGAGTCCGCTCTATCACAGCCACGAAGACGTCTGGCACGCCGTGCAGACCGTCAAGAGCGTTCTGGCTTCGGAACGCTGGCGCGCGCCCGAATACAGGAACGTCTCGATATAGGAAGGAGAGAATGCCGAACGCCGTCGAACCTCCGCGGATCGCCCGCGGCAAGGGCTACTACGCCGAACTCGAACGAGGCCGCGTCTACGCATGGTGCAGTTGCGGACGCAGCGGCGTCCAGCCGTTCTGCGACGGCTCTCACGCCGGCACCGGGTTTCGCCCGGTTCGCTACGGGGCCGGCGCCAAAGAAGAGGAGGTCGTCTTCTGCGGTTGCAAGCGCACGGAAACCCCGCCGTTCTGCGACGGCTCGCACAATGGATTGCCGGAGGCCGGCGGCGCGGAAGATCGCGAAGCCGAGGACGCGTTTCCCCAAGGAGACGGACGAACGATCCTGAACGGAGGGTGCTACGTCGTTTCGCCCGGCGCGGCGCCGAAAACCTCGGCGGGATCCCTGAATTACCGCGCCCTGATCGGGCCGGAATACGGTTCGATCCATCAATCGCTGTTCGATTTCGAGGCGGCGGAGGGCGTTTCCCCGGTGGTTTCCTTTGGCGACAGGGCCGCCGTGCTGTTCGTCTTCGAGGGAGAACTCGACATCGAGATCTCGGGCCGACGCTTCCTCGCGGCGCGCCATTCGGGCGTTTGCGTCAGGGCGGGAGAGGCTTTCCGCGTCTCGAACGCCGACGGCCGCGAGGTCAGGTTCCAGGTCACGGTCTGCCCAAGAACGGCGGCTCCGGAATTCGCCGACGCCATGCCGGCCGGCTTCGACGAAGCGTATCGCGAACGCGTCGTGCCTCTCGATCCGTCGCAGCGGCACGGCATGGCGAACCGTTACTTCCAGATGCTCGTCGACAAGGCGGCGGGTTCGGAGACAGTCGCGCAGTTCATCGGCCACATCCCGCGATCCAGGGCGGAGCCGCACCGGCACCTCTACGAGGAATCGCTGATCGTCCTGAGCGGACGGGGGCGCATGTGGACCGAGAATCTGAGGGCGCCCGTCGCGGCGGGCGACGCGATCTTCCTGCCGCGCAAGCAATCCCATTCCCTCGAGGCGTTCGGCGAGGACGGCATGCTCGTCGTCGGCGCCATCTGCCCCGGCGACAATCCGGCCATCAGCTACTGAGAGTCCGCAGGGGGCCCCCTGCCCCGGCGGGCCGTCGAATCGTTCGAACGCCGGATTGGCGTCCCCTAGGGGACTCGAACCCCTGTTTTCGGCGTGAGAGGCCGATGTCCTAGGCCGCTAGACGAAGGGGACGCTTACGAGGGAAGAATAGAACGCCCGACGATGGAGATCAAGCGGGATTTTTCCGCCGCCGCGCAAGTTCGCCACTGCCGGCGCGAAGGCCGCGGAAGCGCGCCGACGGTCGCAGGTTCCGAAAGCGACTATTCGGCCAGAGGAGCCAGCGGCATTCCGTTGACGGAGATCAGTCCGCCGGGAGAAAAGTCGATATCGTACGCATAAGCGATGCGTCCATCTTTCCCGGCGACCGGCCGGCCCAGACCCTTGAGGGGCGCGACAACCATCATGGCCGCAGGCGACTCGGACTTCGGCAGCGCTCCGAGGTATTCGTCCAGGCCGGTTATTCGGACGCGGAGCTCGCCGACGACCCAGCCCGCGCCGTCCGGCCGCAACGTTCCATGCGCGTTCGCTTCCGCGGGCGGAAGTCCAACCTTGAATCCGGAAATGCGGAATTCCGAATCCCGTCCCGCGCGGGACCAAAACCGGCGTCCCGCTTCGACAAGCGCATCCTCGCCATGGGCTCTCCAAAACCGCTCGTCGCCCATCTCCGCGAAGAGCCTTTTCAACGGAAATCCGAGGACTTCGACCTCCGCGGCAACGCGTTCCGGCAGGAAACGAAACGGCGTTCCCGGCACGCGCGGGGCGCCGATATCGACGAAAAAGCTTCCCGTATTTTCCTTGTAATCCACGCGGAGCGCCAACTCCCCGAGCGCGAGCCGCATCCCGTCGTCGTTCGCGATCTCGATGTCGGCGAACCGCATCTCGCCATGGCTTTCTCCGGCCGTTTCCGGTTCCCTGGCCAGCGCCGCGACGGCTTCGTTCGTCTTGCCGCTCGCGCGCGAGACCCCGAAGACATCCGGAAAGAACAACCATGCCGCGGGATCGAAACTCGTTCGACGGAGTTCGATCCTTCCGTCTCCTATTCTCGCGTATCCGTTTCCTTCCCGTCCGCCCAGGTCCAGGCCGGTCACGCGCAAGATCGAATCTTCTTCCCATCCTCCCTTCCCGTTCGGGAGAAGCCTGCGGTTCGCGCTCGACGCCTTGGCCGAAAGGACTCTTTCGGCTCCCTTCGTCCAGACGATCGGTCCGGTTTCGACATCGAACCGGACGAGGGCCTTCAGCTCGGAATCCCACCGTCCCTTCAGCCGGGGATCGGCAACGCCGATGGCACCGGTTCTGACGCCGTTCGCGTAAATCCCCGCTCGTCCGTCCCATGAAAAATCGACATCGTACAGAGGTTCCTCCAACGGCCTCGGGCGAGCCGCGACGTCGCCCAGCCGGATTCGACCGCCGCCGACCGCGACGCCCGGGAAAAGGATTTCCACCGCGTCTCCGAGATTCGCGGCCGTGACCGAACCGGTCATGGAAAGGCCGCCCAACACCCGGCCTGAAAATTGCGTCAGATACGCCGATACGGCTTCGAGGTAGCGTTCCGCCGGTCCCTCGGACGATGCCGCGCGCGAATCGGAAGCCGTTCCCCCGCCCTCGCCGAACCCTCTTCCGGTCTTGCCTTCCGCAGCCCAACCAACGCTTCCGGAAACTCCCAGGGACAACGCGGCGGCCAGAAGAACTCCCCTTGCCCGCCGGCCCGAAAATTTCCCGAAGGCCCGCAGGATCCCGTGGCGTCGTTCCATCGCCCGGCGAGCGAGAATCGACGCCCGTCCGGGGGTTCGGGAGGTTCCAGGCCGCACGCTTTTATCGCAACGTCGCCGCAGGACCTCGTCTCGCTCCCGACGGAAATCGGCGAAATTCCGAGCCGTCTTCGCCTCTCCTTCCGACGGCAGCTCGAATTTCCCGGGACGGGGATTCGCGGGCGTTTCTCCGCGGATTTCGCGCAGCGGGCGTTTCAGGCTCTCGGCCATACGCGCGGGCATTGATCCGCGATCAGGCTGAGCGGATCGCCATCCTCGAGACAACTGTCGAATATCAGCGGCTTGTCCGACCGGTTCCTCCAACGAATATCGTCTCCCGCAAAACGATAGGAAAGCGCCCGCCGGCTCACGTCGGGGCGCGCGTTGGGTCCCGAAGCGTGCAGCGCGCATCCGTGAAAAACGACGATGTCGCCCGGGTCGGTTTCCATCAGCGCCGTCGGATACTCGCCGGGATTGCCGTCGATGTCGGGCACCTCCTCCACCAGATCGTCCCTGTCGAAAGTCTCGACAGGTTCGTTGAGGCCGATCTTCACCGGCCGGTAGAGTTTTCCCCACTTGTGAGAACCCAGAGCGAAACGCAGGGCGCCCGTCTCCTCGGTGACCGGATCCAGCGAAAACCAGACGCTCGCCAGATCGTAACCGTCTATGGAAAAATACGGCATGTCGTGATGCCAGTAGGTGGGCGTCGGCGACCCGGGTTCCTTGATCAGGAGATGCTCGTCGTAGAGATCTATGCGCGACGCCCCGAGGATTTCGGCGGCGATCTCCGCCAGAGGTCCCTCGAACAGAAACTCCCGGAACGCGCCGAACCTGTTGAACAGCCGGTGATCGGTAAAATAGCGGGGAGCGCCTTCGGGCGAATAGTTCTTGGCGTGGGGGCTCGGCGACGCGACCGCTTCCTCGAAGCCTGCAGCCAGAACGTCGAGCCATTCGCCGTCGACGACGCCCTGCAGCCGCACGACGCCTTCCTCATGAAACTTGCGAGTTTCCTCTTCCGTCACGCGGATTCCCATCGGCGCCTCCCCCGAGCCCGGCGATCCTGCACCATCGGAACCAACGGCGCAACGGTCGCCGCAGGATCGTGCGGCCGAACCGGCGGCGCATTACAATGCGGCATGCCTTGCCTTGCGCTTGCATCGCCTGTCGGAGCGTTGACCGTCGAGGAACGGGACGGCGCTATCGTCCGCATCGGATGGGATTGCGCGTCCCGCGGCGCGGCGACCCCGCTCCTTCGCGAAGCGGCGCGCCAGCTCGAAGCTTATTTCAACGGCGCGCTGACCGAGTTCGGTTTGCCGCTCGATCCGGTCGGCAGTCCGTTCCGGAAACGGGTCTGGGCAGCCATGGCGGAAATCCCCTACGGCGAAACGGCGACCTATGGATCGCTTGCGCGGCGCCTGGAGACGGCGGCGCGTCCTGTCGGCGGCGCCTGCCGCGCGAATCCGCTTCCGATCATCGTGCCCTGCCACAGGGTGGTGGGCGCCGACGGCAAGGGCGGCGGGTACTCGGGAAAGGGAGGCCTCTCCACCAAGTCCTTTCTGCTTGGCTTGGAAGGCTCCCGCGTCAAGGCTGTCCAACGCCGCCCTTGACGGCGACTTTCCGTATTTTTTGCGCCGAATTTCGCCTTCGCGAGCCGATTCGGCAAATCGTTGGCCACGGCTTCGGAGGAAATTTCCGCCCCGAGAATCGTTCTCCGAAGAGGCGGGAGGCCGCTTCGTTCGAACCGGGCGAGCGCATCAAGCGGAACGTTCTCGTTCGACGGAACCAATGCCGGGATTCAGACGCTCTTCCGGCCGCGGTTCGCGGTCGCGCTCCGGGGTTGGCTTTCGGAGGCGGCCTGCCCGGCGCCTCCAAGCGCCACGGCGAGGCTGCCGCTGTCCCTCTCGACCGGCGCCGCGCATCAGAAAGGAGCGGTGATGGCGCTCGCGCAACGGGCCTCGTGGTCCGCTGTCTTGCCGAGCTGGCGCGGATCCGAGCGGTGCGCCTGACCCGTCTCGTCATCTCTGAGGAGAGGAGGCCCTCGGCCTCTTGCTCCCTGACTGCCGGAGAGTGCCTCGCCACGAAAAATTCTCAATTCGCGGCAATGGCGCTCGGCGGCCCCGGAAAGCGAAACGTCGTGGGGCCCCTTGCGCACCGTTCTTGACGTTTTTCAACCTAGCCGCTATCGTGACGCGGTGGTTGTTCGCCGACGGTGGCATCGAGGCGAGCGGTCGACCTTTTCTTCCGCATCCCTCCGCTGGCGAAACGGAGTCGAAGACAGAAAGGAAAACGACATGTCCAAGCTGACCATTCCCGCGACGGACGGCAGCGGCGAATTTTCCGCCTACTGCGCAGTGCCGGAATCCGGATCCGGCCCCGGCGTCGTAGTCCTTCAGGAAATCTTCGGCGTCAACGGCTTCATGCGCGAAGTCTGCGACGGCTTGGCCGCCGAAGGCTACGTCGCCGCGTGTCCCGATCTTTTCTGGCGCATCGAACCGGGGGTCGAACTGACCGACGGCACGCAAGCGGAGTGGGATCGGGCGTTCGAACTGATGAACGCCTTTTTGCCTATGTTCGAACAAGGAGTCGCCGATATCCAGGCGACGGTCTCGGCCGTTCGCTCCCATCAAAGCTGCGCCGGCAAGGTCGGCGCGGTCGGATACTGCCTCGGCGGCAGTCTCGCCTACGCTTCGGCTTGCCATACGGACGTGGATGCCGCGTCCGGCTATTACCCGGTTCAGATCGAGAATTCGCTCGATGCCGCCTCGGGCATTCGCAACCCCCTGATCCTGCATATCGCCGAAAAGGACCACTTCTGCCCGCCCGAAGCGCAGGAAAAGATCGGCCGGGAGCTCGGAAAGAACGAACTCGTGACGGTTTATTCCTACCCGGACGTCGATCACGCGTTCGCCAGAACCGGCGGCGCGAACTACGACGAAGCGGCGGCGGCGAAAGCCAATGCGCGCACCTCGGAACTTTTCCGCACGCGTCTTGCCTGAAGATCAAGTCCAGAAAGGGTACTTCTCATGCCGAAATCAATTCTCGTCGAACAGCCAGGGCCTCCCTCCGCCATGAAATGGCGGGAAATCGAGATCGGACGACCCAAAAACGACGAAGTTACGGTGCGCACCCGCGCCATAGGCGTCAACTTTATCGACATCTACCAGCGCTCGGGGCTCTATCCGATGCCGACTCCCTTCACGCCCGGCGGAGAGATGTGCGGCGAAATCGAAGCGATCGGATCCGGCGTTACCGGCTTCCGCATCGGCGACCGGGTCGCGACCGGCACCGCCGGCAAGGGATGTTACGCGGAGGTGCTGAACATGCCGGCCGCCAAACTGGTCAAGGTTCCGCGCGAAATCTCCGACGACGTCGCGGCGTCGATGATGCTGCAAGGCATGACCGTCCAGTATCTGATCCGGCAAGTCTACAAGGTCGGCAAGGGCGACACGATCTTGATCCACGCCGCCGCCGGCGGAGTCGGACTGATCCTTTGCCAATGGGCCAAACATCTCGGCGCTACGGTGATCGGCACCGTCAGTTCGCCGGCGAAAGCGCGCCTCGCGAAAGCGCACGGCTGCGACTACCCGATCATCTACACCCGCGAGAATTTCGTCGACCGGATAAGAAAAATCACCAAGGGCGAGATGCTTCCCGTGGTGTACGACTCCATAGGCAAGGCGACCTGGCCGGCTTCCCTCGACTGTCTGCGGCCGCGGGGCCTCTTCGTGACGTTTGGCAATGCGTCCGGACCCATTCCTCCGATGGAGCCGGCCATCCTGTCGCAAAAGGGATCGTTGATGATGACCCGGCCGACGCTCTTCGACTTCGCGAAAACGCCCGAAGATCTAAAGAGAATGGCCGGCGACGTCATGAAGGTCATCAAGGCGGGCGTCGTGAAAGTCCAGGTGAATCACAAATATTCGCTTCGGGAGGCGTCGCGCGCCCATCGCGACCTCGCCAACCGCAAAACCATGGGATCCATCGTGCTGGAGCCGTAAGCGGACCGAATTTCGCGCCGCCGGCGCGGAACCTACTGATTCATCGCTTCGAAGAAGTCCGTGTTCGACTTCGTGCCCTTGAGCTTGTCGAGCAGAAATTCCATCGAATCGACGACGCCCATCGGAGTGAGGATCCGCCGCAGAACCCACATCTTGGCGAGCACTCCCTTGTCGACCAGAAGCTCTTCTTTGCGGGTGCCCGATTTCGTGATGTCCATCGCCGGAAAAGTGCGCTTGTCGGCCAGCTTCCTGTCGAGCACGAGCTCCGAATTGCCCGTGCCCTTGAACTCTTCGAATATGACCTCGTCCATGCGCGAGCCCGTATCGATCAACGCGGTGCCGATGATGGTCAGCGATCCTCCCTCTTCGATATTGCGCGCCGCTCCGAAGAAACGTTTCGGGCGCTGAAGGGCGTTCGCGTCGACGCCGCCGGTCAACACCTTGCCGGACGACGGCACCACCGTGTTGTAAGCGCGCGCCAGGCGCGTGATCGAATCGAGCAGGATGACGACGTCGTGCTTGTGCTCCACGAGGCGCTTCGCCTTCTCGATCACCATGTCGGAAACCTGCACGTGACGCAGCGCGGGCTCGTCGAACGTCGAACTGACCACTTCGCCGTCGACCGAACGCTGCATGTCGGTGACTTCCTCCGGACGTTCGTCGATCAGCAGCACGATCAGATAGACTTCGGGGTGGTTCGAGGTGATCGCGGCCGCGATGGCCTGCAGCATCATCGTCTTGCCGGTGCGCGGAGGCGCGACGATCAGCGCTCGCTGGCCCTTGCCGAGCGGCGCGATCAGATCGACGATGCGCGACGTCATGTCCTTCGACGCCGGGTTCATCGACTCGAGTCCCAGCTTCTCGTCGGGATAGAGAGGCGTCAGGTTGTCGAAGTTTATCCGATGGCGAACCTTGTCGGGTCCGTCGAAATTGATTTGACCGACCTTGAGAAGAGCGAAGTACCGCTCTCCGTCTCGGGGCGCCCTTATTTCGCCTTCGACCGTATCGCCGGTGCGGAGGCCGAAACGGCGAATCTGATTCGGCGACACGTAGATGTCGTCCGGCCCGGGAAGGTAGTTCGCTTCCGGAGAACGCAGGAAACCGAAACCGTCCTGCAGAATTTCGAGAACGCCGTCGCCGAAGATAGACACGTCGTTTTCGGCAAGCTGCTTGAGGATCGCGAACATGATGTCCTGCTTGCGCAGGTTCGAGGCGTTCTCGATTTCGAGTTCCTCGGCATACGCGATCAAGTCGGCAGGCGTCTTCTTTTTCAGTTCTTGAAGATTCATGGCGTCGACTGGAATGTTGCGGGTGACGCAAAGACTGCGCGTCCGCGCTGCGGACATGCGGAAAAGTCGGCTTTACGCGGATTTCGCCGGACGGCTAGTCTCCGCAATATGGAGATCTTCGGATGCCATGTCAAGCAAGAATTTCGCGACGGTACACAGATTTTCAGAACGGCTTCGCGACCGCCGAAACCACGATCACGATCATCAGCGCCGCAGGAACCTCGTTGACGATCCGGTAAAACCGCGAGGAGCGCGGATTGGCATCCTTCTCGAAATCCCCGCGCCAGCGCATCAGAAGACCGTGATACGCAAAAAGGGCCGCAAGCGCGGCGACCTTGAGCCAGACCCATCCGGCGGTCCAGTCGACTACCCCCGGCAGCGCTGCCAAGGCCGCCCCGAACGCGACGCTCGCAAGCATGGCCGGCGTCATGATCGCTTTCTGCAATCGGCGCTCCATGGTCTTGAACGTTTCCGACGTGGCGGACCCCGGCTCCGCGTCTGCGTGGTACGCGTAAAGCCTCGGCAGATAGAGAAGGGCCGCCATCCAAGCGATCACGCTGACGACGTGACAGGCCTTCAGCCAAAAATACAGATCGGTCAACCGGCTTTTCCCCGGCAGGGGCATTCGGACAGAGCGGGGTCGCACGCCTTTCCGCCCGGGCCGCTGGATTCGGTTCTTCGAACCAGTTCCGCCAGATCCGTTATGAAGCTCGGATCGTCGCCGACGGTTCTTACCCTCTCGTAACTGGGCACGCCGGAAGAGGCGGCCAGTTCGGCATAATCCATATCGAGTTCGACGAGCGTTTCCGAATGTTCGCTGACGAAGGCTATGGGAACGACGACCAGGGCAACGCCTTCCGCCCCCGCGCGCCGAATCTCGTCTTCCGCGTAGGGTCGCAACCACTCCATCCTTCCCACCCGGCTCTGATAGCAGATCGCGTAATCCGAACCGCAAAGGGACAATCTCCTCGCCACCGCGTCCACGCTTCTGCGAATCTGCGCTTCGTAAGGATCTCCGCCATCGACGAATTTCTGCGGCAATCCGTGCGCGGAGAACAACACTCGAAACCGAATTCCGGCAGGAAGCCGTTCGATGGCGCTTGCGACGCCGCTCGCGACGGAACGGACGAAGCCATCGAGATCGGGCCAGCAACAGACAAAATGCGTATCGAAGTCGTTTCCTTGCTCAGCCCGCTTCCATACGCGAAGGAAAGATTCCGTCGTCGTGGTGGAAAACTGCGGATAGAGCGGAAGCAGCAAAACGCGGTCGGGTTTCCACCGAGCGACTTCCGCGACCGTTTCTTCCGCAAAAGGATGCCAATAACGCATGGAAACGAAAACGCGATACGTTTCCTTTTCTTCCGACAAGGCGTTCTGCAGCGCGACGGCTTGCTTACGAGTTTCCGAAAGAATGGGCGAACGACCGCCGATTTTTTCGTAATTTGCGCGAGCCACGGGCGCGCGGCGCCGGGAAATCAGAGCTGCCAGCGCCTTGCGCAAAACGCCGGGCACGCGCAAGATCATCGGATCCGAAAACAAATTTTTAAGAAATGGACGAACCGCTCCGAGCGAGTCCGGGCCTCCGAGGTTGAACACGACCACCGCGATTCTGGTCATGATCGGATCAGGTCGACCAAGAATTTGACGTGCTCCACCGGCGTCTGGGGCAGAATGCCATGTCCCAGATTGAAGACATGAGCTCCTCCGGACAACGAATCAACGATCTCTCGCGCCCCGCGCTCCAGTTCGGGACCTCCGGCTAGCAGCAAAACCGGATCGAGGTTTCCCTGGACCGCCGCTCGCGGCTGGATTTCCTTCGCCGCCCAAACGGGATCGACCGCATGGTCGATTCCGATCGCGTCAATCTCGGGAGCCGACGCCAACTCCGGCAAATTCACGGCCGATCCGCGAAGAAAGACCACCACCGGCGTATCCGGATGCCCGGATTTCACCTGCCGCGCAATATCGAGGACGGGAGCGGCGCAGAATCTGTCGAACGCCGACTTCGGCAAGACTCCCGCCCAAGTGTCGAATAGCTGGACGGCATCCGCGCCGGCGGCGATCTGCCCCTTGAGGTAATCCGCCGTAACGTCGACCAGAAGATCGACCAAGGACTGAAATCCGGAGGGGTCGCCCAGAGCCCACCGCTTCACGTTCACGTAATCCCGGCTGCCGCCTCCTTCGACCATATAGGTAGCCACCGTCCATGGCGCGCCCGCGAAACCGACCAGAGCGACGCCGCTCGATAATTTTTCCTTGACCCTGTCGATCGTCTCGTAGATCGGGGAAAACCTGTCTTGAGTCAGATCGACGGACAGAGCCGCAAGCGCAGCGGCATCGCGCACGGGATCGAGACAGGGGCCTTCCGCAAACTCCACCTTTTGTCCAAGAACGTACGGAACGACCAAAATATCGGAAAAAAGAATGGCTGCATCGAAATTAAATCTTTCGATCGGTTGTAGCGTCACTTGCGCGGCTTTGAAAGGATCGAAACAAAGATCGAGGAACTCCGGAACTTGTTTTCGTACCTGAAGATATTCCGGAAGGTATCGGCCGGCCTGCCTCATCAACCAGACAGGAGGCGGATCCACCCGCCGTCCCAGCAAGGCGGCAATCGTTGGTTTGCGAACGTCCATGAGCCTAGTATGGCAGAATTCCATTCAATAACAATATATTTGATTTAAATAATTATAATTTATAGATTCGTTCGATCTAGATTGATGCATGAAATATGAGGATAAAATTCCGTTCACAGATAATCCACGAAACAATTCAGGAGCGATACGGGCGGAAGTTCATGTGCATAACGCGGAAAAATCGTTTATGGGTTTGAATTTAGAGGGAGCCGCGGAATTGTGAATTCCGTGCATGGCGCCTTTTTTCAGCTACATGTGGCCTTGCTTGGAAATCCATGATAACCTCTGAGCATCCATTGAATGAACGGGAGGGATTTCGGCTGCTTCGGCGGGAGAACGGGGTTATCCCCGCTGCGGGAGCGAATCGGCGGAATTGTGGGCGAATCGGTTTGAGCGAGGTTTTCCATATACATTTGGTTTCGGACGCCACGGGCGAAACGACTCAGGGCGTCGTGCGCGCCTGCTTGGCCCAGTTCGAAGGCGTTGCCGCGATTGAGCACCTTTGGCCGATGATTCTTTCCACCGGCCAGCTCGAGCCCGTGATCGAGGGCATTCGCGAAAATCCGGGAATCGTCATATTCACGTTGATCAGCGCTCTGACGAGCCGCGAGCTTCGCGAGGAATGCCAGCGTTTGAACATTCCTTGCGTGTCGGTGCTCGATCCGGTCATCGACGTCTTCGCCGGACACTTCAACCGGAAAACCGTCAACCGTCCTGGCGGCCAGTACATTCTGAACTCCGACTATTTCGATCGGATCGATGCGCTTCATTACGTCATGGCGCATGATGACGGTCAGGCGGCCGACAGCCTTTCGGAGGCCGATCTCGTTCTCGTCGGGGTATCCCGAACGTCGAAAACTCCGACCTCCATCTATCTCGCCAACCATTACGGGCTGAAGACGGCGAACATACCGTTCGTTCCCGGTTCGCCCCTGCCGGACGAGCTGTTCGATTCCGGGGGCGCGCTGGTAGTCGGGTTGACGGCCTCGGTGGATCGGCTCGTCCAGATTCGGCGCAATCGTCTTCTGATGCTTGGCCAGGATCCCAAGACGGCGTATGTCGACATGGGCAACGTGAAGAACGAGATCAGGGATGCTAGAAGGGTGTTCCTGAGGAACGCGTGGCCGGTGATCGACGTGACGAGGCGCTCGATCGAGGAAACGGCCGCGGCGATATTCCAGCTTTACACGAAGTTGCAGGCAGGACGCGGCGATGAGTCCGGCGGGTAGCGAAGAAATCGTTCTCGCATCGACGAGCTCGACGCGGCAGCGCTTGTTGCGAGCGAGCGGCGTGTCGTTCGTCGTCGAAGCGCCGAGGGTCGACGAGCGCGAATTCAAGCTTGGTCTGGAGGAGGAAGGCGCGTCCGCGGCCCGAATCGCCGAAGTGCTTGCCGAAGCGAAGGCCGTCGGAGTATCGCGGCGGAGGCCGGGTCTGACGGTCGTAGGCGCGGATCAGGTTCTCCAGTGCGGCGACCGGCGCTACGACAAACCGGTCGACAGGGTGGATGCCCTTTCGCAACTGAAGGCGCTTCGCGGTCTGCGCCACGAACTCGTCAGCTGCGCGGTCGCGGTGAAGGATGGCCTGCGGACTTGGCATGCGGTGGATCGCGCGCAACTCGAAATGCGCCGCGTCAGCGACGATTTTCTGGAATCCTATCTCGACGCCATCGGGGACGATTTTCTGAACGGGCCGGGCGCCTACAGAATAGAGGGAATCGGCGTCCAGCTTTTCAGCCGGATCGAAGGAAGTCATTTTACCGTTATGGGGCTTCCTATGCTGCCGTTGCTGGAATATCTGCGCCAGATCGGAATCCTCGCAGCATGAACTTTACGGGAGCCGCCGTCGTTGCCGGGGTCGCGGGTTGGCCGGTAAAGCATTCGCGTTCGCCGCGAATCCATAACTTCTGGCTCGAAAAGTACGAAATCGACGGGGTCTACGTTCCGCTATCCATACCGCCCGATCGGATCGGCGACGCATTGCGAGCGTTGCCTGCCATGGGAATGGCAGGGGTGAACGTTACCGTTCCTCACAAGCAGGCGGCGTTCGCGTCCATGAACGCCGTCGATTCCCGGGCGGAACGAATGCAGGCCGTCAATACGGTGACCGTGCGCGACGATGGATCCCTCTATGGCGAAAATACGGACGGATTCGGCTTCATGGAAGCGCTTGCCGAGAGCTGTCCGGAATGGCGCGCCGAGAGCGGTCCTGCCGTCGTCATCGGCGCCGGCGGGGCTGCGCGGGCGATCGTCGCGAGCCTTCAGGATGCCGGCGCGCTCGACATTCGGGTGATAAATCGGACCCGCGAGCGCGCGGAGGCGTTGGAAAGAGAACTCGGGGAGCCGGTTCGCGCCGCGCAGTGGCGAAGCCGGACGGAGATTCTGGACGACGCCGCACTGCTTGTTAACGCTACGTCGCTCGGGATGCGGGGCGCCGCCGCTTTGGAGATGGACCTCTCCTCGCTTTCCGCCGCCGCGATCGTTTACGACATCGTATACGCGCCCTTGGAAACGCCTCTGCTGAAAGCTGCCCGGTCGCGCGGCAACGCGACGATCGACGGACTTGGCATGCTGCTGCACCAGGCGAGGCCGGGATTCCGATCCTGGTTCGGCCGGGATCCCGCGGTCGACCAGGCGCTGAGAAATCACGTCCTGGCGGATCTGCGGGACCGATGATCGTATTGGGCCTGACCGGTTCCGTCGGCATGGGCAAGTCGACGGCGGCGGCCATGCTTCTTCGCGAAGGCGTTCCCGTCTACGATTCCGATGCGGCAGTTCATCGCGTTCTGGGAAAGGGAGGAGCGGCAGTTCCCGCGATTGCCGCGGCGTTTCCCGGGGTCGTCGCGGCCGGAGCCGTCGATCGGAATCTGCTCGGCAAACGCGTGTTCCGCGACGACGAAGCGCTTGCCCGGCTGGAGGCGATCGTTCACCCCTTGGTGCGCGGGATTCAGGACGGATTTCTAAAACGTTGCGCCGCGCGGCGCGTTCCCGTCGCGGCGCTGGACGTGCCGCTTCTGTTCGAGATCGGACTCGATGCCCGCTGCGACGTTACGGTCGTGGTGTCCGCGCCTCCGTTCGTTCAGGCCGCCAGGGTTCTGGGACGGCCGGGCATGACCGGCGAAAAATTCAGGGGAATTCTGGCGCGGCAGCTTTCCGACGCCGAAAAACGCCGCCGCGCGGATTTCGTGGTGCCGAGCGGCGCGGGCAAGCGAAATGCCTTGCGTCGACTCGTCCGAGTCGTCAGGTTTGCGCGAGCTCTCCCGGCAGGCCGCTGGCCGCCGAACGTCCATGCGGAAGGCGCCGTCCGAAATGCGCGAAATCGTCCTCGACACGGAAACCACCGGCCTTGACCCGAAGGACGGCCATCGCCTCGTCGAAATCGGCTGCGTCGAGCTATTCAATCACGTGGCGACTGGAAACACTTGGCATCGGTACGTAAATCCGCAACGCGACGTTCCGCGCGAAGCGTTCGAGGTGCATGGTCTGAGCGCTGAGTTCCTTTCCGGCTTTCCGACCTTCGACGGCGTCGTCGAAGATTTCTTTTCGTTTATCGGCGACGCCCGGCTGGTCATTCACAACGCTGCGTTCGATCTCGGCTTTCTCAACGAGGAACTGTACAGAATCGGACGGCCTCCGATCCCGTCGGACCGGGCGACCGATACGGTGTCGATGGCGAGAAGGCGGTTTCCCGGAGCACCTGCGAACCTCGACGCCTTATGCCGCCGTTTCGGAATAGACATTTCGGTCCGCGAGAGGCATGGAGCCTTGCTTGACGCGGAATTGCTGGCCAGCGTTTATCTTGAGTTGCGGGGAGGCCGCCAGCCCGGTTTCGATCTGGGCTCTGCGAAGGCGGAAGCCGCGAAAGCCGAACCGGAGGCGACGATCGCCCGACCGCCGCGCCCGCACGCCCCTACGGATGATGAGTTGGCCGCCCATGAAGCGTTCGTTGCGACATTGAAGAATCCGTTGTGGCTGCGTCGCGAGGAAGCGCATGCGGAATAGGTTCGGCTAGAACATGCCCGGGAGCGGGCGCTTCCGGGAGCGGCGGACGCGCTGCGGCGCTCAGTCTCCGACGGTCGGCGGAAGCCGTCCGTCCCACTTGATCCAGTTGAAGGCGGAACGGCACGCATTGCAGCGGAACATGACCTCGGACGCCGCGCCGCCGAACAGGGAAATCACTTCCAGATCGCCGCCGCCGCAATCCGGGCAGGTTACGTTTCCGAAGTCCGGATCGTCCGAATGAAGTTCCCGGTGCCGCCGCGCCGCGCCGCGCCGGGAAACGCCCTCAATGGGCAAGCGCGGAATCCTTGAACCTTACGACTTCGAACAACCGATCCGGCATCGGCCCGGTCCGGCGGGCGTCGGTCCGCCAGCTCTCGGGAATCCGGACGGCCGCGTTCCGTTCGAGGGAAGCTCCGAGCAGATCGCCGGCCTCGGCGGCCTGCTTGACGAACGCCTGCCGGAGTTCGGAGATGGGCGCGTCGCGCATCTCCGCCGCCGGATCCTCTTCCTCCGGGCCGAACCACTCCAGCGCCAAAGGAAAGCGGCGAGCGTAGGAATCCTGAAATCGCCGGGTTTCCTTCTCGCCTTCGCCGATGACGCGAAACCATCCATGCGCGTACTTGAGGTGGAAGTAGGTTTCCTCGCCGATCTTCTTGGCGAAGCCGGCGACGACGCGGTCTCGCTGTTTGAGAAACCCGGACGTCAACATCCAGGTCGCGAGTTCGGCCAGCCATGTGCTGACGATGAAATCTTCCCAGTTCGCGGGCGCTTCGTCGAGAAGGTTCATGGAACGAATGTCGTCGGGCCCGCGCCCGCGTTCGAGGTGAACGTAGTCGCGGCCGTGGGCGGCGAGATACTGATAGATCGCGCGGGTATGTCCGTAGTTGGCGGTGCACATGCCCAGAATCGCCGCGAAGTCGGGCAGCGAGCGACCGTTCATCACGCATTCGGCGTACCAGTTGCCGAGCACCAGCTTGGTGTCGGCGATCGCCAGCAGATCGTTCTCGAAACGCGCGTTGAGCCTGCTGCCCGGATCGCCCGGTATGTAAGTCATTCTCCCGCTTCCCCGCTCATCCCATCTTGATTTTGGCGGATTTGCCTTCTTCGGTGACGGTAACGATCGCGTCGAGCGGCACGATGCACATCTCGCGCCACTGGTGCTGATCGTAGATGTACCAGGCGCGAACTTTCGCGAGATCGTCGTTCGGCGCCTCCACCGATCCGACATGGGAAAGGTCGGATCCGGAATTCCTGCGCGCGAAGACCTCGTAATATTTCGGCGTCTCCCCGCCGCGCTCGCGTTTCTGGTCTATCGTCTTTCTGATCGTCATTTCAAACCTGTATGCCGTTGGCGCGCATCATGCTCCGGACCTCGGGATCCACCATTTCCCGCGACCACGGGAGATGCCACCCTTCCTCCACGATCACGTCGGCGACGCCGTCGAGGGACATGACGGCGTCGCGCACGGCGTCGCGCAGAAGGCCCGTGCCGGGGCAGCCCATGCAAGGAATGCAAAGGCGAACGACGACGACGCCGTCGCCGGAAACCTCGATTTCGCGGAGCATCCCCATCCTCCGGAGGCTGGCGGGCACATGGGGATCGTTGACCGCTTCGAGCGCAGCGGCGACGTCATCGCGCGTCGGAGGTCCGCCGCTCATGCCGTAGCGCAAGAATTGCCCGCGTCCGGAGGGGACGCCGCGAGTGCCGCATCTTTCAGAAGTCCTTTCCGCGCTCGCCCGGAAGCGTGACGCCAATCTTCAAGAGGCGATTGTGGCCGCATCTTCCGCCGTCGTCAAGGCATCTTCGGCGCGTCCGGCCGGCTCGGCGATTCTCGACATTGTGATAGTTTGACGCGGATCGGGTTGTCGACCGGCTGGCATGGAGATTCCAACGTGACCGAGAAAGAAAAGAAGGCCAAAGAACGTCCGCCCGTTTTCCGGGGCTGGATATCCACGGACGAGGACGAGATCAAGCGGCGGGAATGGCGGGGCCGCACTGAAATCGAGGAGGTGCAAGCGCTCGATTCCCGGCTTTTCGGGGATTACCGGGTCGTGTCTTCGAGCGGCGGCGGCTATACGGTGGAAATCCGCTCGCTCCGGGAGCGCGTCAACTCCTGCGATTGCCAGGACTACCGCACCAATCGGCTCGGAACCTGCAAGCATGTCGAAGGCGTGCTTCACCGGCTTCGGAACCGCAACGCGCGGCCGGCGGAGGCGAACGACCGCATCGAGATCTTTCTCGACGAGGCGGACGAGCGGCTCCCGAAGATGACGGCCCCGGAAGCGTTCGCGGGTTCGGACCTGCTGCAGGAGGTCGAGCGCCTGTTCTCTCATGTGGGCCGCGGATCGCCGAAAGCCCTTCGCGAACTCCGCGAACTGGCGCAGGCCAATGTCGACGGTTTGCGGGTATCCCGGCGGCTGAACGGGTGGGTCGCCTCTCGCGAAGCCGCGAATCGCAGGCATCGGGAGCGCGCGCGTTTCGCGGCGGACCTGGAGAGCGGACGCCGCTCGCTCGATTTCCTCAAGATGCCGTTGCTGCCGTATCAGGTCGAGGGCGCGCTCCATCTCGCCTTCGGGGAGCGTGCGCTGCTCGCCGACGACATGGGTCTCGGCAAGACGGTGCAGGCGATCGCTGCCTGCGCGTTGTTGCGTCAGGCGCGCGGCATATCGCGCGTGCTCGTGATTTCGCCGGCGTCGCTCAAGGCCGAGTGGGAAGAGCAGATCGCCAAATTTTCGGACCTGTCCTCGAAGATCGTGTACGGCAACCGTCTGGCGCGGCGAAGGATCTACGCCGATCCCGCGTTTTTCACGCTCGCCAACTACGAGCAGATAGTGGTCGACGGCGAGGATCTTCTCGACACGCTGCGGCCCGACATCGTGATTCTCGACGAGGCCCAGCGCATCAAGAACTGGCAGACCAAAACCGCGAACGCGGTGAAGAAGCTGCGCAGCAAGTACGCGTTCGTCCTTACGGGAACGCCGCTCGAGAACCGGATCGACGAAGTCTACTCGATCGTCCAGTTCCTGGATCCGGAACTTCTTGGCCCCCTGTTCCGCTTCAACCGCGAGTTCTACAGCCTGGACGAAAAGGGGAGGCCGGAAGGGTTTCAAAATCTCGACGAACTGGCGAACCGCATCTCTTCGGTGATGCTGCGGCGGCGCAAGGAGGACGTCGAAGGCCAGCTTCCCGGCCGGGCCACGAAGACCTTCTTCGTTCACATGACCAAAGCCCAGACGGATCTCTACGAGGACTACGAATATCGCGTGAGAAAACTTGCGGCGCAGGCGCGGAAGCGGCCGCTGGCGAAGGAAGAATTCGAAAGGCTGCAACGGTATCTCGCCTGCATGCGCATGATCTGCGACACGACGTACATCCTTGGGGACGAGAACGTCGATTGTCCCAAGCTGGAGGAGATCGAGCGCCTGTTTCCCGATCTTCTGGAGGATCCGCAGCGGAAGATCATCGTTTTCTCCGAGTGGGTGCGAATGCTGGAACTGGTGCGGAGCTACGCGGTGGAGAACGGCTTCGATTTCGCCTGGCACACCGGGTCGGTCCCGCAGCAACGGCGCCGCGCCGAAATCCACAGATTCCGCGAGGATCCCGACTGCCGGTTGTTTCTCTCCTCCGAATCCGGGGGGGTCGGCCTGAACCTCCAGGTGGCCGACACCGTGGTCAACATGGACCAGCCCTGGAACCCGGCCCGGCTCGAGCAGCGGGTGGCTCGCGCCTGGCGCAAGCACCAGACTCGCGCCGTCAACGTCATTAACCTGGTGACCGAGAACAGCATCGAATCCCGCATGCTCACCTTGCTGGACGCCAAGCGGGCGCTGGCGGAAGGCGTGCTCGACCGTCGCGGCGACCTTTCGGAGATCCGTTTGCCGAGCAGCCGGACGGCTTTCATGGAGCGCCTGGAAGCGGTGCTCGGCGAGGAGAAGGACAAGGCGGTCGTGGAGCCGTCGCCCCTGGACAAGCTTCGGGACGATCTTGCGGCGGGGCACGGCGCGGCGTTGCGCCGCATTCTCGCGCGGGAGGATACGGTGCTCGTCGTGATCGCGCTGCCGCCTTCGCGCCGCGCCGCGGAAGAACGCCGGCTTTCGGAGGCGACGGGCCTGCGGGTGAGCGTGATCGATCCGGACACGCATGAAACGATGCTCCGGCTGGCGGAGTCGGGACTGGTGTCGATGCCGGCCGAAAACCTCCGGGAAATCTATCCGGGCGCCGGCGGGGCGGAAGCTCCCAACGGACGCGACCTCCGGATGAAAACGCTTGCCGAAAGCGCGGAGCGCAAGCTGAAGGCCGCCGCGCTTCTCGAAGGCGGAGGCTTCGCCGAGGAGGCGCGGGCTCCGATCGTCGAGGCGGCCCGGCTCGCGACCGCCGCGCTGGCGGCCTTGCGCGGCGACGCGGAACCCGACGACGCAGACGCGGCGGCGGAGTACCTGACGTTGAAGGCGCCGGAGGAACTGCCGCCCGACGCGATGCGCATCCTGTCCGGAGACGGACCGGCGTCGGTCGTCGCCGTCAGGCGTTTCCTCGAAAGCCTTTCCGGAATGCCGGCCGGCTGACGCGGCGGAGGCTCACCAGAGTTCGTCGCCCCAGACTTCGGAAAGCACGCGGTTGATCGACGGCACCTTGTGCTTCGATCCCTTCTTCCATATCCGGAGCTGCTCCTCCCAGGATATCCGCTTTCCGTAGTCCCATTTCCGGGATTCCTCGTCCAGCGCGATCGGCGGCTCGTAGTCCAGCACGTACTTGCCCCGGTCCTCGTCGAAATGCGCGGGCACCTTGATCCCGACGCCCTCGGAGAACGGCACGATCCGCGACAGCCATTTCTGGCGCATTTCGTCGTTCGAGGCGCCGCGGATGCGGTATCTGATCTGGTCGGTGCGCGTCTTGAGGTCGTCGGGCAGTCCGAACCAGGCGGCGCACAGGGGAAAGTAGAAATCGACCGCTTCCTGGACGCGCCGCCGCGCGTCCTCCGAATGGTTCCAGAAGAAGCGGACCCAGCGTTCGCCGTGACCGACGTGGAACGTCTCCTCGTAGTTCACCTTGCGCAACGACCGCGAAAACGGCGCGTAGGAGCAGTTCTCTTCGAGGTCGACGGTCGTTATGTAGCCGGCGCGGTCGCCGTAGCACATGGACACGACCGATTCGATGTAGTCCTCGTGCGGAAATTCGAGCATCTGAAACGTGCGCCACTCCTCGGGGTCGCGCTCGAACAGGAAGTTGTGCGTGTCGTAGCCGAAATCCTCCAGAATCCGATACATCATCTGGGCGTGGCCGAGTTCGTCCTGGCACGCGGCGGCGATGGCGATCTTGTCTTCCAGGGTGGGAGACGTGCGAATCGCGGGCGAGTAAGTGGGCAGCGTGACGACCTCGAGGTCGGCCGCGATGTGGATCGTGTTGACCAGCACGTCCCGATAGCGCGGCGTCATCTCCTCGGCGTCTTCGAGCACGTGCCCGGCCGCGATGCGTTCCTGCAGCGCGCGTTCGCGCGGATCTTCCCGTTGAATCGTCATGTTCGCTCCATCTTCTCTAACGTTCCGCCACGATGCCGTTCACCACGAAATCCCGAAAGGCGCGCGCGAAGTCGTGACCGTCGAGATCGCCGCGGCGCATGTACCATTCCACGTAGCAACCCTTGTTGGTCGCCATGATGACGCTGGCGAGTTCGCCGGCTCCGATCCCGCGCCGGAAGATGCCACTTTTCTGTCCCGCCGTCACGGTGTCGCGCAGGGCGTCCTCCATCCGCGCCATGAGTTCCCGCAGCCTCGTTTCGGTTTCGTCGCCCGAGCCGTTGAACTCGGCGCTCATCAGGATCGCGAGCAGCATGTATTCCGTTTTCTCGGCGCCGATCGCCGACTGCGTGCGGATGAAGGCGTTGAGGCGCGCTCGCGGCTCCTTTCCGACGGCCTCCATGGCGGCGACGGTCGGCGCGACGGTCAGCGTCTCCGTCCGGTCGAGCAGCGCGCGAAGCACGTTCGCCTTGCTTCTGAAATAGAAATACACGGCGCCCTTCGTCAGCCCGGCCGATTGCGCGATTTCCTCGACCGTGGTGGCGTGGTAGCCCTGCGTGATGAACAGGCGCAACGCGGCCGTCAGGAGCGCATCGATGCTGGCCGCTCGCCGCTCTCTCTTCGTCGCGGGACGAGCCGCCGGGTCCCCCGTGATCTGCGTTCCAGAATCCATGGAAAAATCAGTGTGCCGACCGTTGTCTGGACTGTATTCCGTATTTCGGCCGATAGCAACACCGCCGTCCGTTTCCTGTCGTTCTCGGACGGAATTCCGTCATTGAATTCTTTGCCGAACGCGCTAATCTCGCGTCATGTCCGAAAACGACAAAAGGCCGACCGTGCGGCCGGAATACCTGCTGATCGGAGCTTTGCTACTGATCGGCGCGCTCGCCGTCCCCGCGGTGGCCGACGTCTACCTGGTTCAGTCCTTCGTGCTGTCCATCTGCGCCGGTCTCGGCATCCAATAAGTCTCCGGCGCCGACGGCGTTCAATCGCCTTCGCGGCGCCAGGCCCAGAGCAGCGCGCCGAGGCCGAGGATCAGCACCGCGATCGCGGGCAGGAGCGGGATCTCCCGGATGTTCGCGACCCTGTAGTCGCGATTCGCCACCACGCCCATCCAGCGCTCGCCGGACGCCGTCGCGCCCGGGCGGACCCTTCTCAAATCCGGAAAGCCGTCCTTCAACCAATGCAGGCCGCCGCCGGAGGCGGCGGTCGTGGCGGCGAGCGGTTCGGCGGTGGCCCGCATGTCGGAAAATTCCCGCGGGTTGGGATTGCCGACGGCGGTGACGGCGCTGCTGCTTTCGTCTTCCAGCCTGTAGAGCCCGGTCTCTTCCGCGGGAATCGACGCCTGCGCCCGGCCCCGTCCGTCCGCTTTCAGAGTCACCTTCCGCACCGCGCCGGAGGGCGTCGTGACGGTGACCTCCGAGAACTCGCCGGCCGCGCTTCGCCGGACGATGACGAGTTCTCCGCCCTCGGCCTTGCCGCCGATGGCTTCTTCCTCCAGGTCGGGCTCCTTCATGAGCCAGTGCGCAAGGCGGCGCAGAATTTCCGAATGCGGGCCGCCGTTCTCGAAGCCGCGGGCCCAGAGCCAGATGTGGTCGCTGAGCAGCTGGGCCACCCTCCCGTCGCCGACCCGGTCCAGGATCAGCAAGGGCCGGTCGCCGGGGCCGTTCATCAGCACGCGTCCGCGGCCAGCGTCGGCTTCTATCTGACGGAACCACCGGCCCCATCGCGTTTCGTCCGCCAGATCCGCGGTGACGGGGTGGCGGAAGCCGTAGTCCGACAGGCGCGGCCGCAGGCCTCGCTTGAGAATCCGGCCCGTGGGACGGCCGGGCAGGATGTTTCCGAGCGGCGTTTCGAAAAGGCTGAGTTCGGTCGCGAACGACGGTCCGACCGCGGTCAGGAACGCGCCGCCGTTCTCCACGTAACGGACGATGTTCTCCAGATAGAGATCGGGCAGCACGCCGCGGCGGCGGTAGCGGTCGAAGATGATAAGGTCGAACTCCGCGATCTTTTCGTCGAACAGTTCCCGGGTGGGAAACGCGATCAGCGACAGCTCGCGCACCGGCGTGGAATCCTGCTTCCTGGGCGGGCGGAGGATGGTGAAGTGGATGAGGTCGACCGACGGGTCCGCCTTCAGGAAGTTGCGCCACACGCGTTCTCCGGCGTGAGGTTCGCCGGAAACGAGAAGAACGCGAAGCCGTTCGCGAACGCCGTTGACCTGCACCACCGCGCGGTTGTTGACGCGGGCGATCTCTCCCTCGAGGGGCTCGGCCTCCAGCTGAAGGACGTTCGCGCCTGCGTGGTCGAGATCGAGCGAAATCCGATGGCTGCGTCCGACAGGCGCGGTAACCGTCCGTTTCGGCTTTCCGTCCTGGGTCAATGCGATTCGCGCCGCGCCGGCGCCGCCGCGGATCAGGACGTCGATTTCGACCGACTTGCCGACGAGGCCGAAACGCGGCGCGTTCTCGATTTCCAGCCGGCGGTCGATTTCGCCGGGCGAGCCGCTGAGCAGGGCGTGGACCGGTCCCGGGACCGGCGGGTCGCCGGCGTCGTGCACCTGGCCGTCCGTGATCAGGAACGTGCCGCCGATCCGGTCCCGGGGCACGTTCGCGAAAGTTCGTTGCACGGCGTCGAACAGCTTCGTGCCGTCCCGGCCGCTGCCGGCGCGGACGATCCGCGTCTCGACCCCGCGCATGCCGCGAAGCCGTTCCGCAAGCGCGGCCAGCGCGGCGTCGGTTTGTTCCCGGCGCGAGCCGACGCGCTGCGACGCGCTCGCGTCGACGACGACGGCGACCACGTCGGGGTTTTCGACGCGCTCTTCTTCGACGAGGGAAGGGTTGGCGAGCGCGGCCAGCAGCACAGCCGCCGCCGCCAGCCGCCATCCGGCGCCCCGCGCTCGCGGGCGGAGCCCGAAGAGCAGCGCGGCGACGGCGGCCAGGACGCCGATCGCCGGCCAGGGGAACATCGGCGCGAAGGCGACGCTCAGCACCCTATTGCCCCAATCTCTCGACGATGGCGGGCACGTGCACCTGATCGGTCTTGTAGTTTCCGGTCAGCACGTACATGATCCAGTTCACGCCGAAGCGGTACGCGAACTCCCGCTGGCGCTCGCCCCCCGGGACCGCGGCCGCGAGGGGGCGTCCCGCCTCGTCCGCCGCCCACGCCCCGGCCCAGTCGTTGGAGCCGACGAGAATCGACGAAACGCCGTCGTTGTGGCGGCCGCCCCGCCGCTCGACCCAGACCGCGCCTCCGGCCCATCGCCCCGGAAAGTCGTCGAGAAGATAGAAGGCCCGGGTCAGCACGTGGTCCGGCGGCACGCGGATTAGCGGCGGTATGTCGAGTCCCTGCAGCAGTTGCCGGAGACGAAGCCCCGCCGAGCCGACCCCTCCCGAAACGTCGGACAGGAATCCGCCCTGCTCTCCGGTGTCGAAGAAAACGGAACCGCCGGCTTTGAGGTACTGGTTCAACTTGTCGCGCGCGTTCTCGGACAGTCCGGCCTGGCGCGGCGAGACGGCCCAGTAGAGCGACGGGAAGAAGGCGAGCTCGTCGGTTTCGATGTCGACCGCCAGAGGCGCCCCCGGCTCGACCGAAGTCCGGCGCTCCAGGACGCGCGACAGCCCGCGGAGGCCGGCGACCGTCATGCGGTCGAGCTGGGCGTCTCCGGTTCGCACGTAGGCGAGCCGCGTCGTCAGCGTCGCCTCCAGCGCCCGCGCGTCCGAAGGATCCGCCTGCGCGGGCTCCGGCAGGACGGCGAGCAGCGCCAGTCCGGCCGCTCCGAAGCGAAGCAATCCGCGAAGGGCGAGGCCGACGACGAGATCCGCCATCGCCAGAACGAAAGCGGCGAGCAACAGCCACGGCTTGAAATCCACCGACGGCTTGGAGGAGAAGCCGCGGCGCTCCACGCCGGAAGGAAGCTCTCCGATCGGCGCCAGGTCCGCCGCGCTGGACCCCAGGTTGAGCGCCCGCCGGCCGTTGTCGCGGCCGTAGTATCCCGGCGGCGTGGCCGGCGAGGGCCGGGCATCCTCGAACGCGCGCGCCGGAATGCTGATCGCGTCGGCGGAAGGCGGTCCGGGACGCCCGTAGCCGTCCAGGGTCATTAGAGGAGGCAGGAGGGCGTCGCCGTCTTCGCCGCCGACGCCAGCGCTCAGGCCGACGATGCGGCGCAGAACCTCGACGAACAAGCCCGAGATCGGCAGGTTCGACCAATCAGTGTTCGCGGTGGTGTGGACGAGGACGAGCCAGCCGCTTCCTCGCTCTTCCGCGGTCACCAGCGGCGTCCCGTCCGCCAGCCGCGCCCAGGTCTTGCGGTTGAGGTCGATCCCCGGTTCGGCGAGAACTTGACGGCGGATGCGGACGTCTCGTGGCGTCGGCAGTCCGGCGAAGGGGCTGGCTTCCTCGAACGGAAGCAGCCGGGCCGGTTCCGCCCAGGACATGGCGCCGCCGAGAACGCGTCCGCCGCGGCGCAGCCGGACCGGGATCAGATCGTCGCCGCCGCTGGCGAGTCTGGGGCCGGCGAAGCGAAGCGTCACGCCGCCGTTCGACATCCAATCCTCCAGGGACCGCGCGTCGGTTTCCAGAACCTTGCCGATGTCGGCGAGCACGATCATGGAGATCTCCCGCTCGAGCAGCTTCGAGACGCTCCCAAGGCGCGTTTCGGCGAACGGGCCGAGCGCGCGCTCCAGGTAATAGATCGAGGACAGCAAAGGCTGCTCCGCTTCCGACGCGTCGCCGGACACGATGCCGACCGGCCTGCGGCGCCATCGTTCGTCCATCAGGAACACTTCGCCCGCATTGCGGCCGCCTTCGATTTCGAGTCGTCCGATCTCGTTGCGAAGCTCTGCGGGCAACGCCATCCGGACGATCGCGGTTCCGGCGTTTTCGGCGAACCGGGCGTCTTCGCTGGCGATCAGCCGTCCGTCTTCCGACACGGCCCGCAACCGGATCCGGGATTCGGCCGGCGACGGCACCCGCGAGACGGGAACGGAAAGCGCCTGGCCCTCCGCGACCGGCGTTCCGATCAGCCGCGCCCGTGCCGCGGCGGGTTGCTCGATCACCGTCAGGTTGCCGAGGGATTGCAACGCTTCCGCCAGCCTCTCCGTCGACTCGCCGCCGCCGAGGCCGTCCGCGATCCAGAACGCATGGGCAGGGCCGTCCGCGCGGATCGAGCGCGCCGCGGTCAGCGCCTGGGTCCGGTCCGTCGGCCAGGGCTTCGGCGACAGGTTCGCGGCTAGCGCCTTCGCCTCGGCGGCGCGCATCAGGCGGCTGGGGCCGATGGGCGCGTCGGGCGCTTCGGCCGCCGTCGCCATCAAATGAACCGGCCTGTTCTGGCGTTCCGCCCGGTCCAGGAGCTCGTCGATCTTGCGCTGGCGCGCGGGCCAGTCCGCCGCGGCCGGCCAGCCGTTGTCGACGACGAGGATGACCGGTCCGGATCCGTAAAGCCGGACGCCGGGATTCAGCAGCGGATGGGAAAGCGCGAGGATGACGAGCGCGGCGATGAGGATGCGGAGGAGAATGAGCCACCACGGGGTCGCCGCCGGCGTTTCCTCTTCGGGACGAAGCGCCAGGAGAAAGCGCAGGGGAGGGAAGCTGACGAGACGGGGCGAGGGCGGGGTGACGCGGAGCAGCCACCACAGGATCGGCAGCCCGGCCAGCGCCGCGAGCATCCATGGAGAGGAGAAGGCGAGTCCGCCGAGTTCCAGCATCTACATGCGCTCCATCTCCGACAGCGTCATGTGCAGCGCGAGCAGCGAGGGTTCGACGGGCTGGTCCGTCCGGTTGAGCGAAAACGACCAGCCGTTCGCTCTGCAGGCGTCGGCCAGCGCGCGGCGATTCGCCGCCACGAGGCCGGCATATTCGCCGCGGACGGATTCGACGCGGCCGAGAAGCGCCGCTCCTTCCCCTTCGAGCCCTTCGAATCTCGTGCGTCCGGAGAAAGGGAGCGCTTCCTCCGCGGGATCGCGGATCTCAACGACGTGGCCGCAGTGTCCGTCCGCGGAAAAGCGTCGAATGACCGGTTCTATTTCCTCCACCGGATGCAGCATGTCGCCGACCAGGACAAGCCGGCCGTGACGGCGCAGGCCTTCGACGGACGGCAGGCCGGGCTGCCCGCCGGTCTCCCGGGACAACTCGACCGCCAGGCGCGAAAGCACGGCGCGGCCGGTGGCGGGCCGTCCCCCGCCGAGCAAGGCGATCCGTTCTCCGCCCCGGACCAGCAGCGACGCGAGCGCCAGCGTCAGCACCGCCGCGCGCGCCGCTTTGGTCGGCAGGTCGGGGTGGGAATGCCAGCTCATGGACCGCGACCGGTCGACCCAAAGATAGACGTTCTGGGCGGCTTCCCACTCGTTTTCGCGGACATAGGCCACCTGCGCCTTGGCCGACTGGCGCCAGTCGATGCTCTGCACCGGATCCCCCGGCTGATAGCGGCGGTATTGCCAGAAGGCGTCGCCGACTCCCGCCCGGCGGCGACCGTGGACTCCTTGGGCGACGATCGTCGCGACGCGTTCCGCCTTGACCAGCAGAGGCGGAAGATGAGATGCGGCTTCTTCGGCGCGGCGGCGGATCCTGGCCGGCGCCAACGTCGGGTTGACGGCGGGCCTGGGCGTTTTCACGCGAGCAGCCCGCAAAGGCGCGAGATGATTTGGTCGATGGTGATTCCGTCGGCGCGCGCCGAGAACGTCAACGCCATGCGGTGCCGCAGGACGGACGGGGCAAGGGCGATCACGTCGTCGACGGAGGGCGCGAATCTCCCGTCCAGAAGCGCCCGCGCCCGGATCGCCAGCATCAACGCCTGGCTTGCGCGCGGTCCGGGACCCCAGGACAGGCTGTCGCGAATCGTCGGGTCGTCGGACTCGTCGGGGCGCCCTGCGCGGACCAGCTTGAGGATCGCCGTCACCACGGAATCGCCGACCGGAACCATGCGGACGAGGCGCTGGGCCGCGACGAGATCCGCCGCGGACAGAACCTGGTCGGCGCTCGCCTGTTCGACGCCGGTCGTGGCGATCAACATCTGCTTTTCCGCCGACTCGTCCGGATAGCCGATGTCGACCTGCAGCAGGAAACGGTCGAGCTGCGCCTCGGGCAGCGGATAGGTTCCCTCGAGCTCGATGGGGTTCTGGGTTGCAAGCACGTGGAACGGCGGGTCGAGAACGTGGTCCTGTCCGGCGACGGATACGCGGTATTCCTGCATCGCCTGAAGGAGCGCCGACTGGGTGCGCGGGCTCGCGCGGTTGATTTCGTCGGCCATCAGAAGCTGGCTGAACACGGGGCCGCGTATGAAACGAAACGAGCGGCGGCCGGAATCGTCCTCTTCCAGAACTTCGGATCCCAGGATATCCGGCGGCATCAGGTCGGGGGTGAACTGGATGCGGCGCGACTGGAGGCCCAGCACTGCGCCCAGCGTTTCCACGAGCCGCGTCTTGCCGAGCCCCGGATAGCCCACGAACAGCGCGTGCCCGCCCGCGAGGATGGTGATGAGCGTCTGGTCGACCGCCTCGCGCTGGCCGAAAATGACGCGCCCGATGTTCTGCCGGACGGCGTCCATCCTTCGACCGAGGGCCTCGATCTCGGCGACCGGTCGTTCCGCGTCCGTTGCCGCGCTCGGGATTTCGGTCACTTCAAACCTCCGTGCAGGGGTAGTAACTTGATCTCATGCAGGTCGGCTCTCTTGATAAACTCGAACGTTCGCTTGGACAACGCAGGCCGCGGTCCGGCGGTCCGCAGATGTGCGGCGACATCGACATGCGGATCGCCCGCGACGGGACATGGTACTACATGGGATCGCCCATCGGTCGAAAATCTCTCGTCCGTCTGTTCGCGTCCGTGCTGCGGCGCGACGAATCCGGCGAATTCTGGTTGATCACGCCGGCCGAGATGTGCCGGATACGGGTCGAGGACGCGCCGTTCACGGCCGTCGGCATGACCGTCAAGGGGAGCGGCCGGGACCAGATCGTCGCTTTTCTGACTAATCTGGACGAGGAAGTCGCGGCGGGCCGCGACCATCCGATTCGCGTGGAAACCGACGCGGCGACGGGAGAGCCGTCGCCCTACGTCCATGTCCGGGACGGCCTCGAAGCGCTGATCTCGCGTTCGGTCTTCTACGATCTGGTGGAGATCGGCGCGGAGCGGGCCGGATCGTCCGGCCGGACGCTGGGCGTTTGGAGCGGCGGCGCGTTCTTCGAGATCGGAGCGCTCGACGATGCCTGACGGCTGCGTCTTTCGCGAGCGGATCGCGTCCGCGCTGCGCTGCGCGGACGTCGCTCTCGACGAGACGCCGGAGGCGGGTCTCGCGCCGGTTGTCGAAGCTGCGGTGCTCGTGCCGCTCGTGCCGCGACCGGAAGGCGCGACGATTCTGCTGACTCGCCGGACCCGGAATCTGGAAAAGCATGCCGGCCAGATCTCGTTTCCGGGCGGCAAGATCGAGCGGGGCGACGGCTCTCCAGAGGCCGCCGCGCTGCGCGAGACCGAGGAGGAGGTCGGCCTGGCCCGCGAACGGATCGAGATCCTTGGCCGTCTCGCCCGGCGAGTCACCGGCACCGGATTCCGGGTCACGCCGGTCGTCGGGCTGGCGCGGCCGCCGTTCGAGCTGCGGCCGGCCGCCGGGGAGGTGGACGCCGTGTTCGAAGTGCCCCTCGCCTTCGTGCTCGATCGCGGCAACCACAGAACCGAAGTTCGGCTTCGGGAAGGCGTCGAAAGGAGATTTCATGCGATGCCCTACGGGGATTTCTATATCTGGGGCCTGACGGCGCGGCTTCTCGTCGCGCTGTGCGACGCGCTGGATCCGCCGTGATCAGGCTGCTGCTCCTGGTGGTCTTGCCGCTGATCGCGCCCTACGCGGCATGGTATCTCTGGCGGATATTCGTCGCGCCGCCCAGGATCGATCCCGCGACGGGCGACCAGTTGCCGCCGGATTTCGACGAAGCGCCGAAAGGCCGCCTGCTGCTTGCGGCCGTTCTTCTCATGATGGCGGTGATCGGAACGTTCCTGCTCGTGCACGACATGTTCAAGGAAGATCCCTATCGCCCGATCGACGTAGAGACGCACGAGTGGCGGAACTAGCCGCGGAGCCGGTGAAATGGACGTTCGACGGCGATGTCCATCGGGTATTCGATGCGCTGGAAGCGGAGGGCGCAGCGGTGCGCCTCGTCGGCGGCTGCGTCCGCGACGCCATAGCGGGCCGCCGGATCGAAGATTACGATTTGGCCACGAACGCAGTTCCTTCGCGCGTTCTCGGCCTGTTGAAGAAGGCGGGCATAAGGGCGATCCCGACCGGCATCGAACACGGCACCGTCACGGCGGCGCCGGGTTTTGGGCAAGCCGTTCAGATCACGACGCTGCGCCGAGACGTCGCGACCGACGGCCGCAGGGCGGTGGTGAGCTTCACCGCGGACTGGGAGGAAGATGCGGCGCGCCGCGATCTGACCATCAACGCGCTGTCGGCCGATCGCGCCGGCCGCGTTTACGACTACTTCGGGGGAGTCGAGGACCTCAAGAAAGGGCGGGTGCGTTTCGTCGGCGACCCGGCCGACCGCATTGCGGAGGATTGTCTCAGGATCCTGAGGTATTTCCGGTTTTACGGGCGGTTCGGTCGCGGCCCGCCGGAAGAGAGAGCGATCGCCGCGTGCGCGGCGGCGGCCGATCGCCTCGACGCGCTGTCGGGCGAACGCGCGTGGTACGAGATGCGGCGGATCCTGGCGGCGCCTTCGCCCGGGCAGGCGCTCTACCTTATGGAGGAGGCCGGCGTGCTGGGCAGGCTTTTGCCGGGTCCGCGCAGCTTGGGGACGGTCGTCGACCTTGCCCGGATCGAGCGCGCGGCGTCCCTCGAAACCGAACCGGTGCGTCGTCTTATGGCGCTGGCGCCGCTGTCGCGGCGCGACGCGCGATGGGTCGCGAGGCGGATGCGCATGTCGCGCGCCGAGGCGGATCTGCTCGATGCGTTGGCCGCCCATCGGGGAGTCCTTTTTCCCGGCATGCCTTCGGCGTCCGCCCGGCGTTTGCTTTACCGGCTCGGCGCCGAGGTCTTTCGCCACGTGGCGTTGCTCGAACGAGCCGCCGAGCCGGACTGCGACCGGCGGGAACTGACGGACATGGCTGCCGATCCGCCGCCGCGGTTTCCGCTCTTCGGCGGCGACGTGATGAAGGCGGGCGTTTCCGAAGGGCCTGCCGTGGGCGCGTTTCTCGAAGCCGTCGAGGACTGGTGGATCGCGCGGGCTTTCGGTCCCGATCGCGAGGCCTGCCTCGGCCGGCTCCGCGAGATCGTCGAACGGAAGAGCGCGGGCGCCGCCGCTACCCCAATAGTTTCAAGATCCCGACCGCAAGGGTAGCGCAGATCGCCGCGGCGGCGAGCGCGCCCATCAAAACCCAAACCTTGATCTTTTGGACGTCTTCCTTTGTCGCAAGGTATTCTGTGCGGGTCTCCAGTCTTGCCAGCCGAGTCTCGTTGCCCCCCCCCCCTATCCCCGCAGGAATTTGCCGAGGCGTCGGGTCTGGGCAGAAAATCGCTGCCCGCTTCCCAGGTCGCGGTCCTTTTTCCGGCGGCTGTGAGCCAGACCCAGAGAGAACGCGACGAATGGCCCGAATAGGCGCCATTCAGCTTGAACACGACGCCTCGCGCGTTCTCGATGCGGTCGTCGCCCTTGATTCCGACCGTTGTCGCCACCTTTTCGGCTATGGCGTCGTCGGCGACCAAGAACAACGTGTCGGTGATCCGGTAGTGATCCGGGTATTTCCCCTCGATGCGTTCGACGATGTCCGGGTTCGCCTCGTTCAAGGCGATAGCGAAAGTGTGCATGACGCAGCTGCCCCTCCTGCGAATGACGCTTGATCATATCGTTTGCCGTCCGCGGCGTTCAACCGGCAAAGCGAAGGCGGCGGCTCGGCGGCCTGACGCCGCCGCGGCGCGTCAAGCCTCGGGCAGGCGCATCCGCAGCTTCTCGAGGGTGAGGCGCTCGCGCATGTCCTCGTCGAGATAGTCGACGCCGATGCCGTATTCTTTCCAGCGTTTCGCGATCTTGCTCTCGAGCGCCGGATCCATCGCCGCGATAGGCGCCATGCGCCGGCCGGCCCAATCCGGGTTGCGCTCGAAAGTCCAGTTGCGGGTCGCGTCAATCAGGAGGCGGGTCCAGCGCCCCGTTCCGTACTTGGCGATGTCGGCGTGCTCGACTCTGACCGAAGGGTCGAGAACGGATCCGAAGGTCGGGCCGAAGGTCTGGATTCCTCCCTCGCCGGCATTGACCCGGAACGCCATCGCCCATTCGAGCGCCTCGCGGTCGCGGAGGTCGATGTCCTCCTCCACGACCGTCACGTTCTTGAAAAACCACTGGCCGGCCGCCGATCCCCACAACGCGGAGGCGACCTGCTGCGCATGCCCGTGATAGCGCTTGCGAACCTGGACGACGACGCTCATGCCCGTGACGACCGGCGGCATCCAGACGTCGACGACGCCGTCCACGCCGGCGTCGTCGAGCATGTTCCAGGCGATCGCCGACCACGAATAGGCGCAGAGGGTCGAATCTTCGCTGGGAAGGCCCGGACGCGCGCCCTCGAGCGCGCCCCGCAGGATCGGGTCGTCACGATGGGTGACGCAGTCGATTTCCAGGACCGGCCTGGGCGCCGGCTTGCCTCCCTGATGGCCCGGGTAGTCGGCGAACGGGCCTTCCATCGCCGAAGTCTCCGGATCGATATGCCCCTCGATCACGAACTCGGCGCTCGCCGGGACGTGCAGATCGACGGTTTCGCACTTCACCAGCTCGACGGGCTTTCCGAGAATCGCTCCCATCATGTCCCACTCGCAGACGCGGCGGGGAAAGGGGCTGCCGGCGCAGAACGGCAGCGCGTCGTGCCAGCCGTGCACCACCGCGACCGGCATCCTCTCGCCGGCGTCGCGGTGCTTTCCGAAATGCCCGCCCCAGCCCTGCGTCGGCGCCATCAGCTTGGCGATCCGGTTGCGCCCCGCCACCATGCCGCGGTAGAGGCCGACGTTTTCGCGCCCGGTCTCGGGGTCGCGGGTGACGACGCCGCAGAACGTATCGATGTAGCGCCCGCCGTCGGAGCCGTGCCATCGCGGCGCCGGGAACTGGCCGAGGTCGATCTGGTTGTCGCGCAGCGTATGCGCCTTCACGGGCCCGTCGTCGACCACGACAGGGGCCGTCGGCGACCGATACCGGTTCCTGAAGTGCCGAACCAGATCCTTGTCGGACGCGTCCGGCGGAAGGCCCGCCATCATGGCGACGCGTTTCCGGGTCGACAGGCCGCAGGTCATCAGGCGGGTGCACAGCGTGTCGCCGTGGTCGCGGATGTTCTCGAACAGCAACGCCGGTCCGGCCAGAGCCAGATTGGCGCGCGTCACGGCGCCGATTTCTCCGTCCCAGTCCACGCGCGCCTTCACCCGCCGCAATTCGCCGGCCGCTTCGAGCGCCGCAATCCACGACCGCAGGCCGGTCTCCGATTGCGTCATGGCGGTTCCTCCCGGGCGGCAGACTACCCTCTACCGGCGGCGACCGGAAGCGCGGCGCTCCGCACAGGTTTCGCCGCCGGATTTCGCGTCGCCGCGTCCGCTCTCGTCCGCGGCGCGGACGGCGCCCGCCGCCGGGAATTTCCGGCCTCGGGCCGACGGCGCCGAGGTTCGGTTGTCTCTCGCCGTCAAGAACATATGATCGCGCACCGACGACCGCTTGCGGCGGCGGCGCGGTTCGCCTGTCCGCCAAATCATGAATGCCAGGGGAGGGCGGCATGCATTCCGGTTTCGAAATCTTCCGGCTCGCGGCCGAGCGCACGCCGAACCGTCCGGCGATCGTCGACCGCGGCGCGGGCCGCGAGCTTTCCTACGGCGAGCTGGCGGACGAGATCGAGACGGTCGCGGCCGGTTTCGCCGCCCGCGGCGTCGGACCCGGCAGCCGCGTCGCGACCGCCCTGCCGGGGTCGCGGGAGCATTGCATCGCGCTGCTCGCCCTCATGCGGCTGAACGCGGCGCCGGTGCTGATCAATTTCCGCATGAAGCCGGAAGAAATCGGCGCGCTGTGCGCCGCCGCGGAAGTCGAGGCGGCCGTCGTCCTGCCGGACCCGAGCCTTTCCGGGCGCCTCGCCGCCGTTTTCCCGGAAGCCGCGCCCGTGTGGTCCGCTGGCGGCGCGACGGAGCAGGCGACGGATTTCGCGGAGTGCCGCGGCGACCGCGCAGCGCTCGGCCCGTATCGGCGGCCCGGCGCGGAAGACGTCGCGTTCGTGTTCCACACTTCGGGCACGACCGGCCTGCCCAAGGGCGTGGTTCTCGCTCACCGGACCACCGAACCGCGATTGCTCTGGCTCGCCGCCCAGGTCGGACTGCGTCACGGCGGGCACAACCGGACCCTCGGCTGCATGCCGCTCAGCCACGCCATCGGGTTCTACGCCCTCTTCCTGGTGACGCTCGCGTTCAACGGAACGTACTTCGTCATGCCGGCGTTCGACCCTTCCGCCGCCGTCGATCTGGTCGCGCGCGACCGGCTGACCTATGCGTTCTGCATACCGACGATGTTTCAGGCGATGATGTCGTCCGCGGGCTACGCTCCGGAGAAAATGGCTTCCATGGAGCTGACGCTCTACGGCGGCGCGGCGATCGATCCCGGCCTGCTCGAGCGCATCGACCGGGAATGGGGCGGGGTCGTCCGTCACATCTACGGCACGACCGAAACGATGTGTTCGCTATACCATCCGGATCCGGTCGGTCGGCACGCCGCGTTGCGACCGGGCTATTACTCGCGCACCCGCCTCGCGCGGCTCGGAGGGGACGGGCCCGGCGACCTCGCGGAAATCGGGGAGGAAGGCGAACTGATCGTGGATGCGACCGTGGACACCGCGTTCACGGAATATCTGGGCCGTCCCGACGCGACGGCGGAGAAACTGCGCGGCGGTTGGTACTTCACGGGCGATGTGTTCGTGCAGGGAGCGGACGGCGACGTCACCCTGGTCGGGCGGGTGGACGACATGATTCGCACGGGCGGCGAAAGCGTCCATCCGGAAGAGGTCGAGGCCGTTCTCGACGGCTGCGCGGAGGTCGCCGGTGCCTGCGCTATCGGAATGCCGGACGCGCGGTGGGGAAGCATGGTCGCCGCCTGCGTGATTCCGGCCGAAGGCGCGTCGCCGGACCGCGAGCTTGCGCGGCGGATCGACGCCCATTGCCGGGCCTCGGCGCTCGCCCGATTCAAGCGGCCGAAAGCCTACGCCTTCGTCGAAAAGTTTCCGCGCAACGCGGCGAACAAGGTGTTGCGCCGCGAACTCCGGGAAACGGCCGTCGCCGCGCGCGATGGAGGCGAAGGTTGGTTCGCGATCGAGGCTTCCTGACGGCGGGCCCGGTTTACGGCCATTTCGCCTCGGGCGGCAGCGACATCAGGATCGCCTCGGGATTTCCGCCGGTCCTGAGTCCGAAGGCCGTGCCGCGGTCGTAGAGAAGGTTGAACTCGACGTAACGGCCGCGGCGGACGAGGAGGTGCTCGCGTTGTTCGGCGGTCCACGGAGCGTGCATCCGCCGCGCCACGATTCCGGGATAGGCTTCGAGGAAGGCGCTGCCGACGTCGCGGGTGAACGCGAAGTCCGCTTCCCAGTCTCCGGTGTCGAGATTGTCGTAGAAGATGCCGCCGACCCCGCGCTTCTCGCCGCGGTGCGGCAGGTCGAAGTACTCGTCGCACCACTCGCTGAAGCGCGGGTAATAGGCGGGGTCGCGCTTGTCGCACGCGGCCTTGAGCGCTCCGTGGAACGCCGCCGCGTCGTCCGGCTCGGGATAGGCGGGGGTAAGGTCCGCGCCGCCGCCGAACCACGACTTCGTCGTGACGATGAAACGGGTGTTCATGTGCGCCGCGGGCACGAACGGCGAGCGCATGTGCGCGACCACGGAAACGCCCGAGGCCCAAAAGCGCGGATCCTCCTCCGCGCCGGGAATCTGCTTTCTGAACTCTTCGGAAAACGCGCCGTGCACGGTCGAGACGTTGACTCCGACCTTCTCGAACACGCCGCCACGCATGATCGACATCGCGCCCCCGCCGCCGCCGGGCCGCTCCCAGGCGGTGCGGACGAAGCGGCCCGGCGCGCCGTCCGGAGCCGCGTCGTCCTCCAGTTTCTCGAAAGCCGCGCACAGCTCGTCGCGGAGGCTGCGGAACCAGTTCTCGGCCGCCCGCTTCCGCTCTTCCGCCGCGGTCATTGGCGTCCTCCGGGAGCGTTCGGCTCGCGGATTGCGCGGCGCGGGAAGACTCCCTGCGGCATGGCAAACGAACGGCGCATGGAGCGAGGATTACAGCGCGCCTGCGGCCGGCGCAAATTTCCGCCGGCCGCCGAGGCTTTGCAGACGCCGGAATATGGACTATACCGCTACGCCGTCAGGCTGGTGGACTCGTCTTGGCGCGCCCGCGGCGATACGCCGCATGCACTGTGCGCCGCCGCATGTTACCAATCTGCGAAAGAGGTGCCTTCGAAGCCGCGGCACCGGAGAAAAGGTATGGAGCATGGCTGAATCCGCGACGGCCGGCGACGGCGAAACCCGGCGCGATTTCTTGCAGCTTACGACCGGCGCGATCGGAGCGATCGGCGTCGGAGCGGTCGCCTGGCCGTTCATCCACCAGATGAATCCGGCCGCGGACACGCTCGCCCTCGCCTCGATCGAGGTCGACATCTCGGGAATCGAGGAAGGCCAGGCGATCAAGGTGAAATGGCGCGGCAAGCCCGTGTTCATCCGGCATCGGACCAAGGCGGAGGTCGAGGAGGCGAAAGCCGCCGACCGGGACGACCTGATCGATCCCGAGACGGACGAGGAGCGCGCGCAGCGGCCCGAGTGGCTCATTCTCGTCGGGGTCTGCACCCATCTCGGCTGCATCCCGCTCGGAACGTCGCAGGGCGAAGCGCGCGGCGAGTTCAACGGCTGGTTCTGCCCTTGCCACGGGTCGCACTACGACGTCTCGGGCCGCATTCGCAAGGGCCCGGCGCCGCGCAACCTCGAAGTTCCGGCGTACACGTTTCTCGACGACAACGTCGTCAAGATTGGTTGACGGCCATGGCGGAGTTCCGGAAACCGGCGTGGCTGGACAGCGGCCTCGTCAAATGGATCGACCACCGGCTGCCGGTCTTCACGTTCATGAGCCACGAGCTCTACGAGTATCCGACGCCGAGGAATCTCAACTACTGGTGGAACTTCGGATCGCTCGCGGGCATCGTGCTCGTGGTCATGATCGTCAGCGGCATCGCCTTGGCCATGCACTACACGCCGCACACGGACCACGCGTTCGATTCGGTCGAGCGCATCATGCGCGACGTCAACTACGGCTGGCTGATCCGCTACATCCACATGAACGGCGCGTCGGCTTTCTTCATCGTGGTCTACATTCACATTTTCCGCGGGCTGTATTTCGGATCGTACAAGGCGCCGCGAGAATTGCTGTGGATTCTCGGCGTCGTCATCCTGCTTCTGATGATGGCGACCGCCTTCATGGGGTACGTGCTCCCCTGGGGCCAGATGAGCTTCTGGGGCGCGACGGTGATCACCAATCTGTTCTCGGCCATCCCGTGGGGGATCGGCGACTGGATCGTCACCCTGCTCTGGGGCGGCTTCTCCGTCGACAATCCGACGCTCAACCGGTTCTACAGCTTGCACTATCTGCTGCCTTTCGCGATCGTCGGCGTCGTGGTCCTGCATATCTGGGCGTTGCACGTGCACGGTTCCAACAACCCGGTCGGCATCGACACCAAGGGCGGCCAGGACGTCATCCCGTTCCATCCCTACTACACGATCAAGGACATGTTCGGCTTGGGCGTGTTCCTGATCCTGTTTGCGGGATTTCTTTTTTTCGCGCCCAATTTCTTCGGCGAACCCGACAACTACATTCCCGCCAATCCGCTGTCGACGCCGCCGCATATCGTGCCCGAATGGTATTTCCTGCCGTTCTACGCGATTCTGCGCGCGGTTCCCGACAACTTCGTCGGCGCATGGGTGACGGACTGGATGGGATTCGTCGTCTTCGAAGCCAAGCTGGCGGGCGTCCTGGCGATGTTCGGGGCGATAGCGGTGTTGTTCGCGGTTCCGTGGCTGGACCGTTCGCCGGTCAGGTCGTCGCGTTTCCGTCCGCTCTACCGCCAGTTCTTCTGGGTGTTCCTGCTCGATTGCATCGTGCTCGGCTGGGTCGGCGCGAATCCCGCGGAGGGTCATTTCGTGTTGATCGGCAGGATTGCGACCGCCTACTACTTCCTCCATTTTCTGGCGATCGTCCCGCTGCTGGGGATTTTCGAGAGGCCGAAGCCCGTGCCGGAAAGCATCTCCAAGCCGGTGCTCGACGAGGCGGAGAAGGCATGATGAAAACCGTCGGGATCGTTCTCGTCGCGATCGGGCTTTGCGCGGCCTCGCCCGCGCGGGCGGCGGGGGACGCCGCGCCGGCGCAGCACTGGTCGTTTTCCGGGTTGTTCGGCGCCTTCGACCGGGGTGCGCTTCGGCGGGGCTTCACGGTGTACAAGGAAGTCTGCGCGGCCTGCCATGGCCTCAGGCTCGTGTCCTACCGCAACCTGACGGACATCGGATTCTCCGAAGACGAGGTCAAGGCGATCGCGTCGGAAGTCGAGGTTCAGGACGGCCCAGACGACGAGGGCGAAATGTTCGACCGGCCCGGCAAGCCGTCGGACCGCTTCCAGTCGCCGTTCCCGAACGACAACGCGGCGCGCGCCGCCAACAACGGCGCGCTCCCTCCCGACCTGTCCCTGATCGTCAAGGCGCGATTGGGCGGCGCGGACTACCTCAGCGCGCTGCTGACGGGATATGCCGAACCGCCGCCCGGTATGCAGCTGCCGGACGGCATGAGTTACAACGCCTATTTCTCCGGCAAGCAGATCGCCATGCCGCCGCCGTTGACGGACGATGGCGTGGAGTACGCGGACGGCACCAGCGCGACGGTCGCGCAGCAGGCGCGCGACGTGACGACGTTCCTCGCGTGGGCCGCGGAGCCGGAACTCGAAGAACGCAAGCGCATGGGCGTCAAGGTGGTCCTTTTCCTTTTGCTGCTGACGGGCCTCCTCTACGTGGCCAAGCGGCGCGTATGGGCGGACCTGCACTGACGCGGGGGAAGCGCTCATGTACAGCCATGTCACCGTCGGGACGGACGATCTGGAGCGCGCCGGAGCGTTTTACGATTCCGTGCTCGCGACGTTGGGGATCGTCCGCCGGTTCGCGCACGGCGCCGTGATCGCCTACCAGGGCGACGCGCCCGAGCACTTCTTCGTCGTCCGTCCCTACGACGGCGGGGCCGCGTCCGCGGGCAACGGGACCCATGTCGCGTTCCTCGCCCCTTCCCGCAGCCATGTCGACGCCTTCCATGCGGCCGCGCTTGCGGCGGGCGGAGTCGACGAGGGGGCTCCCGGACTGCGGCCGCACTATCACGAGCACTATTACGGAGCCTACGCGCGAGATCTCGACGGCAACAAGCTGCAGGCGGCTTGTCACGAGCCGGAATAGCGGTTCGCCGCAAGCGGGGAGAAAGCGATGGAGCCCGGAACACCGCCGGTAATCGGCGTGATCGGCGGGAGCGGCGTCTACGAGATCGACGGCTTGGCCGGCGCCGAGTGGCGGCCGGTCGAGACGCCGTTCGGGGAGCCGTCCGACGCGTTGCTGTGCGGCGAGATCGCCGGTCAGAAGGTGGCGTTTTTGCCGCGGCACGGACGCGGCCATCGGATTCCGCCGAGCAAGCTCAATTTCCGAGCCAACATCGATGCGCTCAAACGGGCCGGCGTTACGGATATCCTTTCGATCAGCGCGGTCGGGTCGCTGAAGGAGGACCACGCGCCGGGCAAGTTCGTGGTGATCGACCAGTTCATCGACCGCACCTTCGCGCGCGAGAAAAGCTTCTTCGGCGAAGGATGCGCGGCCCACGTCTCGATGGCCGACCCCACCTGCGCGCGGCTCGGCCGCCTCGTCGCGGAGACCCTGTCGGAGCTCGGCGTTCCCCACGGCGCCGGCGGCGTCTATCTCGTGATGGAGGGGCCGCAGTTCTCGAGTCGCGCGGAAAGCGCGCTCTACAGGTCGTGGGGATGCGACGTGATCGGCATGACCAACATGCCCGAGGCGAAGCTGGCCCGCGAGGCCGAAATGTGCTACGCTGCCATAGCCATGGTCACGGATTACGATTGTTGGCGCGAGGATCATGAGGACGTTTCCGTGGAGAGCGTAATCCGGATCCTGCAGGAGAACGCCGGGAAAGCGCGCGACTTGGTGCGCCGTCTCGCGCCGCGCCTCTCCTCCCGCGCCGCGCGCTGCGGCGCAGGCTGTCATACGGCGCTTGAATACGCGATCATTACTGCGCCGGATGCGCGGGACCCCGATCTGACGTCGAAGCTCGATGCGGTCGCTGGCCGGGTGCTCTGACGGCGGCGAGGCGGGTCGCTCCATCCGGCCCGCGGAAGACGGCGGCTCCGTCGAGATCATTGACCAAACGCAGCTTCCGTTCCGGTTCGTCGTCCGGCGTCTCCGCACCGTCGCCGACGCGGCGGCGGCGATCCGCGACATGCAGGTGCGCGGCGCGCCGCTGATCGGCGCGACGGCCGCGTTCGGCATGGCGTTCGCGATGCGCGACGACCCGTCCGACGGAAATCTTGCCGCCGCCGCGAAGTCGCTGGCGACGACGCGGCCCACGGCGGTTAATCTGCGCTGGGCCGTGGACGGGATGCGGGCGTCGCTGCGACCGCTGCCGCCGAACGAGCGGGCGGCGGCGGCGTGGAAGCGCGCCGCGGCGATATGCGAGGAGGACGCGGAGCTCTGCTCGGCGATCGGCGATCACGGGCTGCCGCTGATTCGCGGCGCGTGGGAAGCGGAAGGCCGGCGCGTCAATGTTCTGACGCATTGCAACGCGGGGCGGTTGGCGACCGTGGAGTGGGGCACCGCGCTGGCGCCGGTCTACAAGGCGCACGAAGCCGGCATTCCCGTGCACGTGTGGGTGGACGAAACGCGACCGCGCAATCAGGGCGGGCGCCTGACCGCATGGGAACTCGCCCGCCGCGGCGTTCCCCACACGGTCGTCGTCGACAACGCCGGCGGCCATCTCATGCAGAACGGGATGGTCGATCTTTGCGTGACCGGCGCCGACCGCGTGACCGCGGCGGGCGACGTTTGCAACAAGATCGGCACGTATCTGAAGGCGCTCGCGGCGCGGGACAACGGCGTGCCGTTCCATGTCGCCGTGCCCGGACCCACGATAGACTGGACGATGAACGACGGAGTTACCGAGATGCCAATAGAGCAACGCGGCGCGGAGGAAATTTCCGCGATGACCGGACTGACCGCGGACGGCAGGGTCGCGACGGTCGAAATCATTCCGGAGGACAGTCCGGTCGCGAACTACGCGTTCGACGTAACCCCGGCGCGCCTGGTTACCGGACTGATCTCGGAGCGGGGGATTTGCGCCGCTTCGAAGGAGGGGCTGCGCGGGCTTTATCCCGAAATGTCCGCGGAACCGGCGCAGCCGGTCGGAGGCGCTTCATGACCGGAGACGCCCTGACGCTCGGGGTCGAGGAGGAGTTCTTCCTCGTCGATCCCGAAACCCGCGATCTCGCCGTCGACCCCGATCCCGCCATATTCGAGGAATGCGAAAGACTCGCCGGTCCGCACAAGGTCGTGCACGAACTTCTTCGCGCCCAGATCGAGACCAACACGCGGGTCTGCGGGTCGGTCGAGGAGGTGCGCCAGGCGCTCAGGGAAACGCGGCGGCTGGTCATAGAAGCGGCGGCGCGCCACGGCGCCGCCGTGATGGCGGGGTCGACCCATCCCTTCGCGACGTGGCGGGACCAGATGATCACGCCGAAAGAACGCTACAAGAAATTCGAGATCAAGCTCCAGGACAGCGTGCGGCAGTTTCTGGTCGCGGGCATGCACGTTCATGCCGGGTTCGGCGATCCCGATTCGCGCATCCGGGTCATGACGGCGATCCGCCGCTATCTCCCCCTTCTCCACGCGCTGTCCACGTCGTCGCCGTTCAGCGGCGGCCGCTCGACGGGGTTCAAGTCCTACAGGCTCAATCTCATCGGCAATCTGCCGCGAACCAGCCTTCCCGGCCCGCTGCATTCGCGGGCGGATTACGACCGGTTGCTCGCCAATTACCGGCGAATGGAATTCATCAACGACGGCAGCGAGCTGTGGTGGGACATCCGGCCTTCCCACGCCTACCCGACGATCGAGATGCGCATCTGCGACATCTGTCCGCGCCTGGAAGACTCGATGTGCATCACGGCGCTTTACGCCTCGCTCGTTCGGGGGCTGCTGCGGCTCGACCGGGAGGGGGCGCTGCCGGACGAGCCGTTGACGGAGATGATCACCGAGAACAGGTGGCTCGCGCAACGGTACGGCGTTCTGTCTTTCTTCGGGAACATGCAGGTGGGCGGGCGCATGGATATCGACGATTTCGCGCGCCGGGTGGTCGAGGAATTCGCGTCCGACGCCCGGGAGATCGGCTGCGAGGACGAGATGCGCCGCGCGCTTTCCATCATTCGCGACGGCACCGCGGCCGATCGGCAGATCGATCACTACAATCTGCGCCGCATGGAGGGAGACACCGAGGACGAGGCGCTGCGGTCCGTGGTCGACTTGGTCGTGGCGGAAACGAAGGAAGGCGTCGTCGGGCCGGAGGCCTGAAAAACCGCGGCCGGGAAGCCCGCAACCTCGCGCTCGATGCCGGTGGCGCAGTCGACTTCGACGGCGCCGTTGGTCGCGTAGGCGAACGTCAGCCCCGGGAACTCCGCGCATTCCCTGACTTGCTGGAGGCCCTTGCCGACCTGCTTGCGTTTCGCCTTCGCCTCGACGACCGCGATCGGGAATCCGGCCGGAGCAGGCAATCCGCACGGCACTCTCAGGCGCGAGAGGAAACGCCTTCCTTTCGGGCGCGGCACCCTCGACCGTTTTGCGCCTGAAACTGCCGATTATCGCGACTGCTCGCACTGCGCCGTCTCGCTCGACGGGGTTCCGCTTCGCCCCGACAGGGACGAGGAGGCGTGCCGGGCGTCCAGCGGAACGGTCAGTTTCCATGGCGCGGACGGCGCTCGCTTGAAAACGTTGAGCTTTGGGCCGAAACCGAAAAGACGCCAGCGCCGCTCGCCGCCGAGGTCGCCCGGAAAGTGCGGCCCGCCCTGAAGCTGGTCGCCGACGCCGCGCCCGACAACTGGACGTTTCTCTGGAGGTTCCCGCCCGACGAGCAGGCAGTCGACTTCTTTCATGCTTGCGAACGTCTCGGCGGAGATGCCGACCGTCGCGACCACTGGCACGACCGCGCCATCCTGCGCGACGCACGGCGTCGACAAGACCGGCGATACGCTATCTCCGCGACAAGGCGACGACGAAAACGGCGATTCTTGAGCGCGAGGTTCTTCCGCAGGCACAGGCGCCGCATGCGCTACGCGAGCGTCATGGCCAAGGGCTACGGGCGTCGTCCGCCAACAAGGCGCTGGTCAACCAACGCATGAAGCGGGTGCGCTGGAGCGTCGACGGAGGCCGGAACGTTCTCGCCTTCAGGGCGATGTCGGGCCGCTTCGACGCCGCGCGGCGACCGGAACGGGCGGCGCGAACGACAGCGCTGAACGCCGCCTAACGGTGGAATTCCGCGAGCAAAACAGGAGCATGAAATACGGTTTTTGCAAAAATAGTTCTGCGCATCCCCGCCGGGAGCGGTCCCCCCGTTTCCGGCGGTCTCTGGCGTCGCCCGGTTCCGCCAGGAAGGGGTTGACGAGCCGATATGTAATGATATATCATTACAAAAATCACATGAGGAGGACAGGAATGAGAGCCATTGCCATATGCGCGCTGCTCGCCGTCGGCGGTGCGGTTCTGCTTGTCGCGCCGCCGGCGCGGGCGCAGGCCGAAACGGCGGCCCAGCTGGCGAACGAAATCCAGGCGCTGCGAAGCGAATACGAAGAGCGCATCCGCGCGCTTGAAAAGCAGCTTGCCAAGATCCGGGCGCAATCCACCGCGCCCCCGGCGGCGCCAGCGCAGCGCCGTGCCGCAACGACCGACAACGCCTTCAACCCGGCGGTCGGCGTCGTCCTCGACGGACGGGTCGCGGCGTTTTCTGCCGACGAATCGGATATCCCCGGCTTCCGGCTCGGCCATCACGGAGAGCGCAGCGACGAAGGCCTGAGCCTAGGGCACACCGAAGTGACCCTGTCGAGCAACGCCGACGACAAGTTCCACGGCGCGCTCACGCTCGGGATCGGCGCGCATGGCGGGACGACCGAACTCGATCTGGAGGAGGCTTATATTCGCACCCTGCCCGGCGCCGGATTGCCCGACGGGCTGCGGATCAAGGCCGGGCGCGCGTTGTGGACTCTGGGCTACCTGAACGAACAGCACGCGCATGGCGACGATTTCGCCGACCGACCGCTGCCTTACCGGGTCTATTTGGACAACCACTGGAACGACGATGGCGTGGAGTTTTCGTGGGTCCTGCCCACGGACTTATACGCCGAGGCCGGTGGCGGAATCTTTCGCGGCGGCGATCTGCCGTTCGGCGGGTCGGAAGACGGCGTCGACGCAATCTCGGGCTGGGCCCGTATCGGCGGCGAGACCGGCGCGAATTCGGCGTGGCGCATCGGCGCCTACGTGCTCGACGGCACGTCGCACAACCGCGCCGGCGGCGGCCACGGCCACGGCGGCGAAGACGAACACGCCGGGGAGCATGAGGACGACGAGCACGGCGAAGACGAACATGAGGAATTCGCACATGCGGACTTCCTGACCGGCGGCGCGTTCACCGGCGACGGGCGGCTTTGGGGCGCCGACATCCGCTACACGTGGGCACCCACGGGCAACCCGCGTGAAAGCGAGCTCATCCTCCAGGGGGAGTATTTCCTGCTTGAGGAGGAGGGGCTTTACACTCTGGAGGGCGACAGCGCACAGCTCGACGGCTCCAGCTCGGGTTGGTACGTGCAAGCGGTTTACAAGTTCCTGCCGCGCTGGCGCGTGGGCGCGCGCTACGCCCGGCTCGAGCCGCCGGACTCGGCGGAGAGCGCCCACTCCCCTTACGCCATCGGGGTCATGGGCGACTGGACGAACAGCGAGTTCGGGCGCATCCGCGCGCAATACAACCGCGAGGTGTTCGCCGACGGCGATCATGACAACCAATTCATTCTGCAATACGTCATGAGTCTCGGCGCGCACGCCGCGCACGCGTTCTGAGGAGGACACGCGATGAAAAGCAAGCGTTCGGCCCTCGCCGCCGTCGCGAGCGTCGTGGCGGTGGCGACGCTGGCCGCCCCCGCCACGGCGGAAGTCCGCGTCTTCGCGTGCGAGCCCGAATGGGCGTCGCTCGCCCGGGAGGTCGGCGGCGAGGCTGTCGCCGTCCGGTCTGCGACGACCGCCCATCAGGATCCGCATCATATCCGGGCTCGGCCGAGCCTGATCGCCTGGATGCGCCGCGCCGACCTGCTGGTCTGCTCGGGCGCCGACCTGGAAGCCGGCTGGCTTCCCGTCCTGTTGGAGCGCGGGGCGCCGCAGACAGTTCAGCGCGGGCAGCCGGGGCATGTCATGGCGGCCGACCATCTCGAGGCGGTGGACCGCCCCGAAACGCTCGACCGCGCCCAAGGCGATTTGCATCCGGGCGGGAACCCGCATTTCCACCTCGACCCGCGCAACGCGCTCGTGCTCGCCGACGTGCTGGCGGAGCGGCTGGCGCTCATCGACCCGGAGAACGCCGCCGCCTATGGCGGCCGGCGCGACTCCTTCGCGGCGCGCTGGCGCCGGGCGATGACGGAATGGCAAGCGCGGGCCGACCGCCTCGCCGGCATGCCGATCGTCGTCCATCACGAGTCTTGGGCGCACTTCCTGCGCTGGGCAGGTCTGAAGCGCGCGGCGGCGTTGGAGCCGGTTCCCGGCGCGCCGCCGACCGCGAGCCATTTGGCGCGGGTTCTCGAACGGGTGGAGGAGACAGGCGCCAAGGCGATCCTCCGGGCGCCGTACGACCCCGCGGACGCGGCGGACTGGCTGGCGGAACGGACCGGGCTTCCGGTGGTGGCGCCGCCGTTCACGGTCGGCGGGCGCGAGGGCGTTGACGACCTGTTCGATCTGTTTGACGCCCTGCTCGCGTCGTTGGAGGAGATCGGGGCTGGCTGACGTCCTCGACATCGTGGCGCCCGCGCTGGCCGCGGGGCTGATCGTCGCCGCGGTCCACGCGCCGTTCGGGATCGAGGTCCTGCGGCGCGGGATCGTGTTCATCGATCTGGCGATGGCGCAGATCGTGGGACTTGCGCTCATTCTGCTCGGCCTGTGGCTGGAGGAGCCGTCGTGGATGGCACGGCAAGCGGCGGCGTTCGGCGCCGGGGTCGTGGCGGCGCTGTTCTTCCGCTGGATCGAACGCGCCACGTCGGCCGAACAGGAGGCGGTGATCGGCGGCGCTTTCGTCGTTGCCGCCTCCTTGGTCCTTCTGGCGCTGACGGACGACCCGCATGGCGGCGAAGAGATGCGGAGCGTTCTTTCGGGGCAGATTCTGTTCGTGTCGTGGCGCGACATCGCCATGTTCGCGCCGATCTACGCCGCTGCGATCCTCCTGCGCCTCGCCGTTTCGGGCGCGCGAAGCGGAATGGGATTCTTCGTCCCGTTCGCGCTCGTCGTCACGGCGTCGGTCCAGCTGGTGGGGGTGTACGTGGTGTTCGCGAGCCTGATCCTGCCGGCGCTCGCGGCGCGCTCCGGCGGGGATTACGCGCTGAGGCGGGCGCTGGTGAACGGGGCGGCGGCTGTCGTGGTGGGAATCGTCGTCTCGACCGCCGCCGACCTGCCGGCAGGGCCGGTCCTGGTGATCTGCTTCGCTGTCGCGGCGGCGGCGACGCGGGCGATTTTCTGGCGCCGGGGCGCGGGTGCGTGAACGCTGCGCCTGACCGGTGGTCGAGCAACCGTCAGCCTGAGATAGTTGGTTTTTGGGCGTCGCGACGTAGCGCCAACCGGTCGCTGGTTCGGCGTCTTGAACGGATATTGTCGAACAGGCCCAGGCTTTCGTCGACCGGCGAGAACGACGGGCTTCCCGGCGAGCGGCGCAACGAACGGGAGAACGTGACCGGCAGTGCGGGTTTTCGAAGTCGCTCTGGTGGACCGGTAGAAAACCCGACCGTCGGATCGTCGTTCTCGTCCTTCGGCGCACTTACCGAGCACCGTGCGACCGAGGAGTTTCTGGTGCAGCCCGACGGCAGCGAACGCCTCGGGATCCCCTCGTCCGGGTCCTTCGTCGACGAGGGCCGCGAAGGCGCCTCGGCGGCCCCTGGAACCCCGAAAGGGACAAACGGAGCTGCGAGACTGACATGAGGATGATGTTGGGGGCCAACATTCTGCCGCGCGGTCCAGAGCATCCCTTTTTGTCTCCCCAGCTCGCTGGCCAGAATCCGCGCCCAGAACGGGATTTTGTCACGAAATCGCTTTTCGGAACAAAAACAAGGTTTTACAAAAATAGATCTGCCCCCGTGTCGAGCAGCAGTTCGCCCTCTTGGCGATGCAAGATAAGATCTTGGGAAAACTCTCCATCCTCAAGGGTCAAGTAGCGAACGTGATCGACGAAAAGCAGAAACTCGGGCGGGAAGTCTCGAATCTGTTTAGCGAGATCGCTATGCGCCCCTGTTTTGAGCGGGAGGCGGACAACATTCGTCGCCCAACTCATCAATTCGCGCAATTCTTCGTCTGTGTCCATCTCCCGGCGGTGATCGATGGGCTCCGGCAATCGCAGCACGGGATAACGCTCGGCAGGCGCGACCGTTGCTATCCGTTCCTCTGCGCGCGTCCTATCGAAACGGAAAGAACACCGTCGACTATAGAACTCGGGAGAATCGGTCACTCCCAGGACGGATTTGAAACCGATTCCGAACCGGCCGATCGCACCAGCGTTCCGCTTGCTCGACGTGTGAGCGAACATGATTCCGACGACACCGTCTTCATCGATAGGCGTTCCGTCGTCGGCGCAGTAGAGGAAGCCTTTCGTCAGGCGGATCAGGATGCTCTTCCCTTTCCGCGCGCCAAGCAAAGCGTCCGCACTGTTTTGAACGAGTTCGAACAGTTGCCGATGCCCGCCATGGGCGTGTTCGAAGTTGGCGTGCTCGATGACGAGGCTCGGCTGCGCCCTGTAGGCATCAAGGGTCTTCTTCGCCTCATCCTCGATGAACGCGCCAAGCGGGCCCTCGGGACCCGCCCAGTCCGGTTTCTCGTCGGAAGCGGGGAGGCCAGCGGCCTCGCCGCAGTACCGGCCGCGTTCGCCTCCTGAAAAGTCGTATTCTCGTTTCATTCGCCCGACTCGTATTGACGCCGCTCTTTGCGGGTGGCCCGGCGGGCCGAAATGATCCGCACGGAAAGTTCGCCGCCAAGCGTTGGACGGTCGGTATGGATCACCAGCAGTAGCTGACAGTTCCGAGCCTCTCCCATCGTTATCCACTGTTCCTCGATTCCGCCGCGGTCCTCATCGCGTATTGACGTCGAGAGCGGATCCTCGAACACCGTTGCGGCCAGTCGAACTTGATGCTGTGTTTTCGCAGATTGCTTTCCGCCTTGACGGGATCCCGCTCGAACATTCTGTCCTGCTCGACATAGCGGGGCGGGGCATTGGCTCATGCTCAAGTTGATGGATGTATGCGAGCGACATCGAACGAATTCGGAACATCCGTATCGCAGGATTTTCGAGTTACGGCTAGCTCTGCCTGTGCCCCATAAAGTTTTGCTGGACTAACATCCGTGTTCATCCTCAAGTTCCCGGAAATGCGCCTTGGCGGCGAGTTGGGCGTAGCCGTTCCACATCACTTCCGCGCCTGGCGGATCACGCTTGCGCTTGAAGTACCCTCCGAGGCGGGCGACCAGGAAGACAGCGTCTCCGAGGCTTTTCGGCGGTGCCATGCGCCAAGATTTGGCGAGGAGCGCCAGCACCCGGAGTTCGACGTCCGAGAACAGGATCTCAGGCGGCAGATCGGGCAGTTCCCGTCCGAGACGGGTCATCAGGTGGATGCGCCAGGCGATGACGATGTTGATGGCGGCGGCACGCTGAAGACGTTCGGCCGTCCGATTCTCAAGGTCCTCGGCAGCCGGACTTCAGGACCCTGAAATAATCTTCGATACGCCAGCGCAGGCCATACCAAGTCAGGATGCGTTCGGCGTCCTCGGCGCTCTCGACCGGCAGCGTCGTCAGCAGGAACCATTCCAGCCGTCCGGCGTCCGGCGGGGGAGCTTTCTCGCGGACATGCACAATCGTCGCCTCGACGGGATTCTTGCCCTTCGCCGGCAACTCGACCTTGAGGTAGCGCAGTTCGACCGTGGCCTGGCGCTCCGGCCGCACGGCCCTCGCGGCCTGCTTGCTTGCCTTTATGCGTGCGCTCAGACGTTTGACCTCGATGACGCGCTTGCCCTGCACCGGGCTTTTCCGCACCTTGTCGAACAGCTTGTCGGTGTCGTCCTTGCCGAGAACCCGGTTCGTCTTCGCCCGCACCAGAAGTTCCACTCCCGGCGCCCGCTCGCGCCGCTCAACGAACAGGTCGACGAAGTCCGCCTCCCGGTCCATGACGCCGACCACCTGCACGCCATCGAGTGCAGAAGCAGCCTCGGCGCTGTCCTGAAGGCCCTGAATCCAACGGTACGACTTCTTCTTCTCGCGGGGCTTGTCCCTCTCCGCGCTCGGCTGCGGCGCATCGAACGCCGCCCGCAGAACCCCCAGCGGCAGCCCCTCCGTGTTGACCGTGGCGTGCAGGTTCAGGCCTCGGGTGCCGGCGCCGGTCTGGTTCCGACCGATGATTCCCAAACCCTCGGTCTTCCCCCGCTTCGCGAAGTTCAGCGTGCTGCCGTCCTGCACGCACAGCACCGTCTTCTCCCCCTGCATCCGCCGCAGCGTCTGCCGCCGATGCGGCTGCAGGATGTTCTCCACCGTCACCGCATCACTGTCCGGCTTGTCGATCAAGCGATAGTAAGCCTTTATCAAGGCCCCCTCTCGCAGCGCACGTGAACGCCTGCGTCGGCGCTTCCGCCTGATATCGGGCACAAGTCACCAGGCGCGCGCTCAGACGCACATCCCCCAGCGGCGCACCGCCGAACTCCTGTTCCGCCCAACTCTCCCGATCCAGACCGGATCCGACCTCCAACGGTGCAAGCGGCGCACGCGGCTCCAGGATGCGCACCTGCCAGTCCGCATCCAATTCGTACACATATACAGCCTTCGGCGTCTCCGTTGCCGCATGTTCCCGATCCTGTCGCCCCCGGCCGGCTGTCTCGCCAATTCGGTGCCAGTTGGACGCCTGAAAGCTCGTTCCCGCATGCCGGTCTACGAAGGTCTCCAGCAAATACGGGCGGTAGCCGTAGCGCGCCTCGAAATCGTCTCCCACCCTGCGGACCACGCCGCCCAAGACATGCGAGGCAAGATTACGGCACTCGACGCCGGGCCGGACCAGAAAACGCGACAGGCACACGACCCGGTGCAAACAAGCGCGCCTTCCTGCGTCGCTCCAGCCTATCCAACGGTCGCGGCATTCGAGCCTGTGCGCCGACGCCGCGAACCCGACAGCCCCCAGCCAGCCATGCGCCGACCCCACCAGATACCGTAACTGACAGCCCACCAGTGGACCGGCGCCGCGTGGATGCTCCTCCTCCAGCATCGTGTTCCATACCAGGCGATGATCGTCATCCGTCACCGGCACCAACTCCAGGCCCTCGACCGCACCGACTTCCTCCGGTACGCTCTTCGGCGGAGGAACCGGCTCCGCAAGACGTCGCGGGCGCCACGCGCCACCGCCGGAATGCGTCGGCGACGGCAGCGAAATCCGTCCCGCCGCCTCAAACTCCGCCAACGCCTTCAGACAGCCCGCTCGCTGCAGGCGGCCAAGCCCATCACGAAACCCGAATGCTTCGCACACGCGATCCGCGACCTCGCTGCGGCGAGTGAAAACCCCGTTCGCCAGCACCCCTTGCAAGCGCGCAAAATCGTTCCGGAGGCTTTGCCGAACCTGATTCTGGAACTCCATGCCGGGCACCGTAGCGAATCGGCTGGCCAGAGTCCAGAAAAATCTTTATGGGGCACAGGCAGGGCTAGCTTGTGCGTGCTCAATATATACCACAACCTGAATTTCTCCGAGAACTGCGCGAAGATTTCAAGGCGATGAGGCTCGCCCATCTCCGGGAACCCGCCTGTCAACCGTGGACGTTCCCGGAAAGTTCCCGGCTGATTGCCGACGGTCGGACCGCTGCGCGGCCCTCTTGGAGCGAAAGATCTTCCAAGTCCGTGACATGAGGCTCGTTCGAAACCATGGACAGCGAGCGATCAAAGCGGCTCGCAAGGCTGGAGAACGATCGGCGCGATGAGGAAATGTGGAAATACTGCGTGAAATCGGCGCAGAAGAGCTTGGAAGCTTGTAGAGTACGGCGGTTTTCTCGATCCGTAACGGGAAAGGAGCCGATTGGCGGCGCAGGCGGAGAAGCGAGGCTTTGAAGTTTATGAAAAGCAGGTGGTCGGAAAGGGATGCGGACGCTCTGACGCGCGACTATGCCGCCAGGGGCGTGGCTGGAGACGTCGCGATGCGAGTGTATTCCTCGCGGTTGCTGGGGCGCGACGGACGCCTCGTGCTGCACGGCGGCGGCAATACCTCGGTAAAGACCCGCATGACGGACGCCGCCGGCGAGGAAACGGACGTTCTCTGCGTCAAGGGCTCCGGCTGGGATCTGGCCGAAATCGAACCCGCCGGGCTTCCTGCGGTGCGGATGGACGCGCTGCTCAGGCTGCGCCGACTGAAGGCGTTGTCGGACGAGGACATGATCAACGTTCAACGCGGCGCGTTGCTGGATTCGTCCGCGCCGAACCCCTCCATCGAAACCCTGTTGCATGCCTTTCTGCCGCACAAGTTCGTCGACCATACGCATGCGGATGCGATTCTCGCCGTAACCGACCAGCCGGAGGCCGAAGCGCGCTGCAGGGATCTCTTCGGGCCGCTGGCCGCTCCGGTCCCCTACGTCATGCCGGGCTTTGCGCTGGCCCTGGAATGCGCGCGCGTTCTGGAAGAGCGGCCGGACGTCGAAGGCCTGATTCTCGTCAAGCACGGAATATTCTCCTTCGGCGAAACCGCCCGCGAGTCGTACGAACGCATGATCGATCTGGTGGCGGTCGCGGAACGCCGCGTCGCGCGAGCTCCGAAAGCCATGCCGCCCGCGCGCCCGCGCCGGTCGGCGGCGCCGGTCGAAGATCTCGCTCCCGTCCTCAGGGGGGCCGTCGCGGAACGCATGGACGGCGACTGGCGTCGCCTGATCCTCGAATTTCGCGACTCGAAGTCCGTTCGCGAATACGTCGATGGAAGCGATTTAGGGCGGTACGCCGCGGCCGGTCCGGCGACTCCCGATCACGTGATCCGGACCAAGCCGAAACCCCTGATCCTGCCGCCGAACCTCGCCGCGATCCGCGGAGCGGTCGCTGACTACGCTCGCGACTACCAAAAGTATTTCAGGCGCAACGACCGGCGCAAGGACAAGCGTCCGCTCGACCCGATGCCGCGGGTCGTTCTGGCGCCCGGCCTCGGCCTCTTCGGACTCGGAAAGTCGGCGCGGGAGGCGCGGATCGCCGCCGATCTCGCGGAAACCACGGCCCGCGTGACCGTCGATGCCGAGCGGGTGGGCCGGTACGAAAGCATTTCCGAGCGCGACATCTTCGATGTCGAGTATTGGTCGCTGGAGCAGGCGAAGCTCGGCAAAGCGGCGGAAAAACCGCTTGCGCGGCATGTCGTCGCGGTGACCGGCGGAGGATCCGGCATCGGCCGAGCGACCGTGGCCGCGTTCGCCCGCGCCGGAGCCGAAGTGGCGGTTCTGGATAACGACCGCGAAGCGGCGAAAGCGGCCGCCGGGGAAGTCGACGGTCTCGCCGTGCATTGCGACGTGACGCGGGGGCCGTCCGTAAAATCCGCGTTCGCCGCCGTCTGCCGCGCCTACGGCGGGATCGACGTTCTGGTTTCCAATGCCGGAGCCGCGTGGCAGGGACGCATCGGCGATGTCGACGAGAAAATCCTGCGCCGGAGTTTCGAGCTGAACTTCTGGGGCCATCAACGCTGCGCGCAGGCCGCTGTCGCGATCATGAAAGCGCAGGGCACCGGCGGCGCGCTGCTGTTCAATGCGTCCAAGCAGGCCGTTTCCCCCGGCCGCGATTTCGGGCCTTACGGACTGCCCAAGGCTTCGACGCTGTTTCTCTCGCGGCAATACGCGCTCGATCACGGCGCCGACGGCATCCGCTCCAATGCCGTCAACGCGGACCGCATCAGATCGGGGCTGCTGACCGACGGCATGATCGTGTCGAGAGCGGCGGCGCGGGGCGTGAGCGAAGCCGAGTACATGTCGGGGAATCTGTTGGGAACGGAAGTGACTGCGGAAGACGTTGCGCAGGCTTTCGTCGGCCTCGCCATGGCGAAAAAGACGACGGGCGCGGTCATGACCGTCGACGGCGGCAACATTGCCGCCGCGCCGCGATAGCGCGGGGCGGCCCCCTCCGCGGGAGGGGGCCGTAAACTCAGGCGGCCGCGTTCATGTCGCGTGCCGGCTCATCCAGTCGAGGGCGCGCGCATAGGCGCGTTCGGTCGCGCCGGGATTGAACGCGTCCCGGTCGTCGCAGGTGAAGCCGTGGCCGGAGTCGTCGTAGACGTAGAGCGGGCAGTCCTGCAGGGCGTCCCTGATTTTCTGGAGGTCGTCCAGGGGGATCGCCGCGTCCTTGTCGCCGAAGTGGAACTGCGTCGGGCATTTGGGCTTCATTTCGCCGACCTTGGCCGCGATGCCGCCGCCGTAGAACGGCATCGCCGCCGACACGCCGTCCACGGTGCAGGCGGCGACGTAGGCGGCGTAGCCGCCGAAGCAGAAGCCGATGACGCCGACCTTGCCGGCGGACGAGACTTCCCGAGCCGCGGCGCCGACGTCGGCCGCGATCCAGGCGTCGGTGATCTTTCCGCGCGTCTCGCGGCCCTTCGCGAAGTCGTCCTCGTTGTATCCCAGCTCGACGCCCTTTTCGACGCGGTCGAACAGCGCCGGCGCGACCGCCGCGTAGCCCTCGCCGGCGAAGTGATCGACCGTCCTGCGGATCTGGCCGTTGATGCCGAAGATCTCCTGGATCACGACCAGTCCTCCCTTGGGAGCGCCCGAGGGCGATGCCTTGTAGGCGTCGAGCGCGTGGCCGTCGGCCGCGGTGAGCGAAATCGTCTGTCCCATATGCTTTCCTTTCTTGGTGTTTGGCGCCGAGGGCCTCGTCCCCGGCCCGGACCGGCAATCTAGCGTCAGACGTTGAAGCGGAAAAGGATCGTGTCGCCGTCGCGGATCTTGTAGTCGCGGCCTTCCTGGCGCATTCGGCCCGCTTCCCGCGCGGGCCTCTCGCCGCCGTGAGCCAGGTAATCGTCGCAGGAAACGGTCTCCGCGCAAATGAAGCCGCGGGCGAAGTCGGTATGAATGAGGGCCGCCGCTTCGACGGCCGTGGCGCCCTCGGGAATCGTCCAGGCGCGCGCCTCGCGGGGACCGGCCGTAAAAAAGGTAATCAGGCCGAGCAGCCCGTATCCGGCCCGTACGACCCGTTCCAGACCGGTTTTCTCGAAACCGAGGCCGTCCATGAATTCGCGCCGTTCCTCGGGGTCTTCGAGCTGCGCCAGTTCGGCCTCGATCGCCGCCGAGATCGCGACGCAAGCCGCGTTTCGCCGGGAGGCGAACCGGGCGACTCCGTCGGACAGCGCGTTGCCCGAAGCCGCCGCCGCTTCGTCGACATTGCAGACGAACATGACGGGCCGCGCCGTCAGAAGCTGCATCTGCCGAAACAGGGGCGCCTCCTCTTCGGAAACGGCGAGAGCGCGCGCGGGCTGACCGTCGCCGAGCGCCGCCGCCGTTCGTTCGACCAGAGCCAGCGTCGCCCGGGCGTGTCCGTCGCCGCCTCGCGCCTTCTTGATCAGCGGCTCCCGCCGCCGTTCGAGACTCTCGAGATCGGCGAGGAGAAGCTCGGTGTCGACGATTTCCGCGTCGGCCAGAGGATCGACGCGGCCCGACACGTGGGTGATCGCGCCGTCCTCGAAGCAGCGCAGGACATGGGCGATCGCGTCGACTTCCCTGATGTGTCCCAGGAACCGGTTGCCCAACCCCTCTCCCCGGCTCGCTCCAGACACCAGGCCGGCGATGTCGACGAACTCGATTTGCGCGGGAACGACGGCCGCGGAGTTCGCGAGGTCGGCGATTTCGTCCAGCCGGTCGTCTCGCACCGTCACCCGTCCGGAATTGGGTTCCACGGTGCAGAACGGGTAATTCGCCGCCTCGGCCGCCGCCGTCGCCGTCAGCGCGTTGAACAGGGTCGACTTGCCGACGTTGGGGAGGCCGACGATGCCGCACTTGAAGCCCATCAATCCTCGCCTTCGTTCGGCGGCGGCGACAGCCGGGCGACCCGCGTCATGAAACCGGGGTCGTCGCCCGCGACGAGCAGCGGCAGGCTGTCGGCGACGGCTTCGAGCACGGGTTCGGCCCATTCCCGGTCCGCCGCGGACAGGTCCGACAGCACGTAGCGGTAAACTTTCCGCTTGTCGCCCGGGTGGCCGATGCCGATCCGGACCCGCCTGAAATCGGGGCCGATGTGGGAGATCAGGCTGCGGATTCCGTTATGTCCTGCATGCCCTCCGCCCGTCCGGACCCGCACCTTGCCCGGCTTGAGGTCGAGTTCGTCGTAGATCGCCACGACGTCGCGCGCCTTGAGCTTGTGATACCTCGCGGCGGCTCCGACGGCCCTGCCCGAATCGTTCATGAACGTTTTGGGCTTGAGAAGCAGGATCTTCCGGCCGTCGACCTGTCCGTCGGCGACGTAGGCGTGGTGACGGGACTTGCGAAGGGACAGGCCGTAGCGGCGGATTATTTCGTCCGCCGCCATGAAGCCGATGTTGTGGCGGTGGCGCGCATGTTCCGGACCTGGGTTTCCGAGCCCGGCAATGATCAGCACGGCGTTCAGTCGCCGGCGCCGTCCTCGGCCGACTCTTCGTCGGCCTGCCCGGCCTCTTCCTCGCCTTCCGCCTCTTCTTCCGTCTCCTCTACGAGGACGGCCGGCGAAGCTATGGTGGCGATCGTGAAGTCGCGGTCGGAGATGACGAATTCGACCTCCTCCGGCAAGGTGACGGCGCTCGCGTGGAGGGAGTCGCCGATTTCCAGCCCCGAGAGGTCCAGGACGATTTCCGGAGGGATGTTGTCCGCCGTGCAGTTCACCTCGACTTCGTGGCGGACGATGTTGAGGATGCCCCCGCGCTTGATGCCGGGGCTGTCCTTCTCGCCCTCGAAGCGCACCGGCACCGCGACGGCGATCCTGCGGTTCGGATCGAAGCGCAGGAAGTCCACGTGCAGCGGCGCGTCGGAAACCGGATGATACTGGATCTCGCGCGGGAGCACCCGGTGCTTCTGTCCTTCGAGTTCGACGTCGACGAGCTGGATGAAGAATTGCGGGTTGCCGAGCGCTTGCGCGAGGCGGCGGCTTTCCAGCGACAGCGTGACCGGCTCCTGCTTGTTGCCGTAGATGACGGCGGGGATCCTGCCCTCCCGGCGGATGCGCCGCGCGCCGCCCTTGCCTCGGGCTTCCCGCGGCAAGGCGGAGATTGTCTCGACCATGAAACGTCTCCCGTAAACGCGCCGGCCGCCTTCGCGCCTGCGCGGCGACTCCCGTCCGGCGCTCGGTCGCGCCGCCAACCGGGACAGCGGTGTTTAGCGACTTGACGAGCGCTAGTCAAACAGGCTCGAAACGGATCGCGATCCGCTGATGCGGTCGATCGCCTCGCCCATGAGCGGCGCGATGGAGATCTGCTTCACGTTTTCCGCGACGCGCACCGCCTCGGTGCCCAGGATGGAATCGGTGATGACCATGCTGGCCAGAGGGGCCGCGGAAACGCGGCTGACCGCGCCGCCCGACAGAACGCCGTGCGTGATGTACGCATGGACCGCCTTCGCGCCGTTGTTCATCAGGGCTTCGGCCGCGTTGCACACCGTCCCCCCGGAATCCACGATGTCGTCCACGAGGATGCAGGTGCGGTCCCGCACGTCGCCGATGATGTGCATGACTTCCGACGCGCCGGCCCGCTCGCGGCGCTTGTCGATTATGGCGAGTCCCGCGTCGAGGCGTTTCGCGTACGCGCGGGCGCGCACCACGCCGCCGACGTCGGGCGACACGATGATGCGGTCCTCGCCGCCGAAATTCCGCTCGATGTCGGGAGTGAACACCGGCGCGGCGAACAGGTTGTCGAGAGGGATGTCGAAGAAGCCCTGTATCTGCCCGGCGTGCAGATCCATGGTGAGGACGCGGTCGGCGCCCGCGACGGTGATCAGGTTGGCGACCAGCTTGGCCGAGATCGGGGTGCGCGGCCCCGACTTGCGATCCTGTCTTGCGTAGCCGAAATAAGGGATCACCGCCGTGATCCGGCTCGCGGAGCCCCGCCGGGCGGCGTCCAGGGCGACCAGAAGCTCCATCAGATTGTCGTTGGCGGGATAAGAGGTGGACTGGACGACGAACACGTCCTCGCCGCGAACGTTTTCCCGGATTTCGACGAAGCATTCCATGTCGGAGAAACGCCGGACGCTCGCGTCCGTGAGCGGCAGGGAAAGGTAGGCGGCGATCGCCTCCGACAGCGGGCGGTTGCTGTTGCACGCGATGATTTTCATGTACCTGCCGTTTCGGCCCCTTCGCCGCGTCCGGGCGGCGATCCTTCCGCGTCCGGCAAACTAGCAGCGGCTTCCGAACCTGTAAACGCCGGTTCCGGCGCCGGAGAGAGGAGGGGTCCGCGGGAAGGCGCCGCCGACGATTCGGACGGCATCGCGCAGGTCGCGACGAGACCCAGAAACAGCGCGATCGCGAAAATGATCAGGTACGGCATTCGTCCAGCGCGATGGCCGACAGGCCCCGCCCGCAGTCGTCCTCGTCCAGGCGCCGGCTCCGGCGGTAGCTGAAGAAGAGCCCGGTCTCCGAAAAGGTGTCGTTCGCCGCCAGGTCGATTCGGCCGATTCGCGCCCGTTCCAGCCGTCCGCGGACGTACCGCCGCAGATCGAACAGATATTTTCCGTCCGGGATATCGGGTCGGAAGAGGGCTTCGTCGCCTTCTCCGTTCGCGACGAAGCGGTCCCGGAAGGCGGCGTCCACCTGATAGCTGTCCTGCGCGATGCAGGGGCCGACCGCGGCCGCTATCGCCCTGCGGCGGGCGCCCATCTTCTCCATTTCGGCCACGGTGCTCTCGACGATTCCGGCCAAGGCGCCCCGCCACCCGGCATGCGCCGCGCCGATCACGCCGTTTTCCTCGTCGGCCAGCAGCACCGGCGCGCAGTCGGCGGCGAGAACTCCAAGCAGGACGCCCGGCCGGTTCGTCGCCATGCCGTCCGCCCGCGCCCGTTCGTTGCCCGGGATCGGGACGGCCTGGCCGCTATGCACCTGACGGAGCGTGACGAGCGAGTCTTCGGGCAAGTCCAGTCGCGCAGCGGCCCGCCGCCTGTTCTCGCGCACGTTGGCGCGGTCGTCTCCGGAGCCGAGACCGCAGTTGAGGGAAGCGTAGACGCCGTCGCTCACTCCGCCTTCCCGCGTGAAAAACGCGTGGCGCACGCCGCTCCCGAACGCCGGAGAGGTCAGCATGGCTCTTCGAAGCCGGCGGGAACCGCCATGCCGGGCGCGGTGGCAGCCAGCGCCTTGAACAGCGCGCCCATGGATCCGGTCAGGCGATCCGTCGCGATCCGGATCTCCCGCGCTTTCGCAGGAGGCGCGGCGGCGGCCAGCCGCTCGGTGCGCTCTTCCGCCCCTAGCGCCCGCAGAAATCGCCGCTGCGTGATCGGGCCGTGCACGCAGGCGCCTTCGCGGCGCAGGCTGCGGGCGACGGCTTCGAAATCCACGTGCGCCGTCAGGTCCGTTTCCCCGGCGCGGGAAAGCGGGTCCGCGGGGCGGTGGGCGCGCACGGCCTGGAGCGTTTCTCCCGGCGCGGACCGGTCGTGCCCGTAATCGATGAGCAGCGCGGCTCCTCCGTCGCGGACGATGCGCTTGCCGATGCGGGCCGCCACCGCGCGGGCCGTCGGCGACGCCTCGAAGATGTCGCCCCGTTCCGCGCGGCCGACGTTCGGCGGAACCAGGGCGCTGCCGTCGGGAAGATCCTCTCCGACGACGAACTCCAGGCGTCCTTCGCGATGCGCGACCAGCCGCTCCGCCCAGCCGCCTTCGGTTCGCACGAGTTGCCGGACCGGCAGCGCGTCGAAAAACTCGTTTGCGATCAGGATCATGGGACCGGGTGGCAGCGCGTCGAGAGAACGGTGCCAGCGAGGCCGGGCTTCGGAAAGCGCCGCCTCCTGCTTTCTTCGCAGGCCCGCGGCGGTCTCGACGAGGCGGAGGTCGACGCACTGCGCGAAACCTTCGACAAGTCGCCCGGCGCGGAGGGCGTCGCGCATCAGCGTGCCGCGCCCCGGTCCGCATTCGACCAGGAGAAGATGCGGAGGATTGCCCATCTGCAACCAGGTCGCGGCTGCCCAGAGGCCGACGAGCTCGCCGAATATCTGGCTGATTTCCGGCGAGGTCACGAAATCTCCCGCGCGGCCGAGCGGGTCTCGCGCCCCGTAATATCCGTGTTCCGGATGGGTCAGGGCGAGGCTCATGAAGTCCGCGACGGAGATGGGGCCGGACGCGGCGATCTTTCGCCGAATCAGGCGATCAAGCGGAGTCATGCCTGCGGGCCGTTGCGATCAGCCATATTCCCGCCGCAAGAACGGGCAGCGAAAGCCACTGCCCCATCGTCGTGCCGAAGGCGAGAAAGCCGATATGCGCGTCGGGTTCCCGGAAGGCCTCCGCGATCGTTCGGGCGATCCCGTAACCGGCGAAGAATGCGCCGGACAGGAATCCCCGCCGCGAGAACGCGCCCTCGCGGCGCGAGAGCCAGAACAGCGCGGCCAGAAGCAGAAGCCCTTCGAGAAAGGCTTCGTAGAGCTGGCTCGGGTGGCGCGGCAGCGGGCCGGCGCCGGGAAACACCATGCCGAGCGGCGAGTCGGTCGTCCTGCCGTAGAGCTCGCCGTTGATGAAATTCGCGAGCCGCCCGAGAAACAGTCCGATGGGCGTGACGCAGCAAACAAGGTCGCCCAGGGCGACCCAGTGATAGCCGCGCCGCCGGGCGAACAACCAGACGGCGAAGACCACGCCCAGCAGGCCGCCGTGAAAGGACATGCCTCCCTGCCACAGCGCCAGCGCGTCGAGCGGATGGTCGAGATAGTGGCCCGGCTTGTAGAAAAGGACGTAGCCAAGACGTCCGCCCGCGATTACGCCGAGCGTTCCCCAAACCATGAAGTCGTCCACGTCCCGCCGGTCGATCGCGGTTCTTGGGGCGAGCAGGATCATGTAGCGCCAAGCAAGAAGGATGCCCGCAATGTAGGCTAGCGCGTACCATCGAATCGCGAGCGGCCCGATCTGGACGAGAACGGGGTCGATGGCGGGGTAGGCGAGGGTCAGCAAGACAAGGCGTCCCGGGCGAAGGCGAGGCCTTGCGAGCCCGGGCGCTTGCGACCGTCTTCGCGGGCGCGGCGGGCTTTCCGGCCGGCGGCGACGCGCGCGGACGGGGCGGCCGTCCTGACGGGTTGCCGCGACCGTTTCGGCGAATGCCGAAGGTTCCCCGTTGCGCGATCTGTCGGCGGTTCGCCGGACGGACGGCCGAGAGGGACCGCGCCGCCGGATAGATTCCTGCGGAAACCGCGTCTACGTGACATGCCGTTCACGACAGCCTTTCCATTCTGGGAGAAAACAGTATCTCCGGTGAGGGGGCCGACGGCAAGAAGGCCGTCGGTTCGCCGGAGGATCGTCGGTGGGGACGCGCGGCGACCCGCGTTTGTCCCTTCGAGGCGGCGGCGAAGCCCCGGAAACGTCTCAGGCGCGCCGCGACGGTTGGGCCGGCGACTTGCGGGCTTGCCGAGCGAGAAGCTGTCGACGAGAGACCGATGCGAAAATCCCGGCGCGTTTGGCGACCGCTTCGCCTTTGAAGCGGGGCGAAGCCTCTCCTGGGGAGAGGCCGCCGAATGACGAAGATTTCGCGAATCTGGTCGCCGACATCCTGGCGGCGCGGTCTGAACCGTACGAGCGCAGCCTTGGCGAATCGGCGTCTCGAGGAACGGCTCGTTGCGCCTCCGAGGCGCCCGTCGAAATTCGAGGCTCGGTTCGCTTTCAGGTTGTCCGGATCGCGAAACAGGCTTTATGCTTTGGGAGAAGAAGCTGGGAGTGCGCAAATGCGTAACAAAGCGTTCGACGATGCCGCCCGCGTCGCCGGAGGCGCGCTGGGAACGCTGGCAGCCCTGCGCCGGGAAGTGGAAGGTCTCGTTCGCCATCGGCTCGACCGGGCGCTGGCCCGCATGGACCTCGTGACGCGCGACGAGTTCGAGGCGGTGAAGGAGATGGCGGTCACGGCGCGCGCCGTGCAGGATCGCCTGGAAGCGCGCGTCGCGGAACTCGAGGCGGGCGCGAAAAAGGAAAAAGCCGCTCCGCCGAAGGACTGACCGCCGGGGCGGCGCGGAGTTTCCCACCATATTTTGTATTCGGTTTCGGCGAGCAACGGATTCGGGCTTGCGGTGAGTCGGCGATTGCGCTACATATAGTGGTCAATCGGACTTCGGCACATGGTTGTCGGAGAAGCGAACGGCAAAGGCCGCAGGATGGCGACGCTCGCTGGAGAATTATCGCGGGGCAGCCCGCTCGATCTCGTCGAGCAGGTCGCCATGCATCGCGACTGGCAATACGACCGGTCCGGCGACGAGGACATCTCCGTTCATGTCGTCGGCCGCTGGTGCGACTACCAGATGTTCGTTTCGTCTCACCCGGACCAGGCGGCGCTTCTATTCGCCTTCGCTTTCGACATGAAGGTTCCCGGCGGAAAGTCGGCGTCGGTCCATCCGCTGCTCGCCATAATCAACCAGCGCCTGCTGGTCGGGCATTTCGATCTGTGGTCGGCCGACGGTCAGCCGGTGTTCCGCCATGCGTTGCTGCTGCGCGGCGCGTCCGCCGTCAGCCTCGAGCAGGTCGAGGACATCGTCGAGATCGCCGTCGCCGAATGCGAACGGTATTACCCTGCGTTTCAGCTGGTCATTTGGGGCGGCAAGAAGCCGGAAGAAGCGATCGCGTCGGCGATGTTCGAAACCGTCGGGGAAGCCTGATCCATGAACGTTCTGCTCGTCGGTTGCGGCAAGATGGGCGGCGCGCTGCTGCGCGGATGGCTGGCCGGGACGCCCGCGAACATCGTCGTGGTGGAGCCCGCTCCGGCGCCGGAGCTCGCGTCGCTAGGCGCGCCGGTGGTGAAGGATTCCGGGGACGTGCCGTCCGATTTCGCGCCCGACGTCGTCGTCTTCGCCGTGAAGCCTCAAGGCATGGACGCGATCGTGCCTCGCTACCGCGAGGCGTCGAAGGCCGGCGCGGTCGCGCTGTCGATCGCGGCCGGTCGACCCATCGCGTTCTTCGGGGCCCATCTCGGCGCGGACGCGGCCGTGGTGCGGGCGATGCCCAATACGCCTGCCGCCGTTGGTCGGGGCATCACGGCGGCTTGTCCGAACGCCTGCGTGACAACGGCCCAGCGTTCGGCCTGCGAGCGCCTGCTCGAGGCGGTCGGGGAGGTCGTCTGGATCGACGACGAAGCGTTGATCGATCCGGTTACCGCCGTCTCCGGGAGCGGGCCGGCGTACGTGTTTCTCCTGATCGAATGCCTTGCGCGCGCTGGCGAGGAGCAGGGATTGCCTCCGCAGGTCGCCTCGCGCCTCGCGCGCGCCACCGTCGCGGGGGCCGGGGAACTGGCGCGGCGATCGCAGGAGGAAGCGGGTGCGCTGCGGCAAAACGTGACCAGTCCGGGCGGCACCACAGCGGCCGCGCTCGAATGCCTGATGGCCAGCGACGGACTCGCGCCGCTCATGGCCCGCGCGGTGGAGGCGGCGACGCGGCGGTCGCGGGAGCTCGCCGGCTGAACCGCCGTGGCCCCCGGCTGCGGGCGACGCCTCAGGCGCAGGCGGCGCGCAACTTGCGCAACGCCTTGTTCTCCAGCTGCCGAACCCGTTCCTTGGACAGCCCGAGGTCGCGCGCGATCTTGGCGAAACTGTCGCGTTTGTCCGACAGCAGGCGGCGGCGCAGTATATGGCGCTCGCGCCGCGTCAGCGAGGGAAGCGCGGCTCGTAGCCGTTCGAGGAGCGCCGTGCGTTCGCGCTTGGTCGCGAGTTGCGTTTCCGGATCCGGCGTCGGATCCGGCAGCGACGCGCCGAACGGCGCGCCGCCGGACGCGACTTCGTCGAGCGACCGGTCGTGATGGCGCATTCTGACGGAGAAGGAGCGCACGTCGTCGACCGTCGTGTTGAAGCGTTTCGCCAGCCGGCGGGCGACGTCGGACGCGTCGACGTCCGCTAGAGCGCGGTTGAAGAACATCGACCGGTGGCGCGGGGTGGTCGCCTTGCGCACGATCGAGCGCGACCGGATGACGTAGTCCTGGATCGCGGCGCGCACCCACCACATGGCGAATGTCGACAACCGCACCCCCTTGTCGGGGTTGAAGCGCTTGATCGCCTCCAGAAGGCCGACCACGCCCTCCTGAATCAGGTCGGAGAGAGGGCAGCCGTGGTGCCGGTACCGGCGCGCGATTCCGATGACGTATCGAAGCTGGCTGAGAAGGAGCCGTTCGCGCGCCCGGCGGTCGCCGCGCCGCAAGCGCCGGAACAATTCCCTTTCCTCCGCCGCCGACAGAAGCGGAGTTCGCCTCAACGCTTCGGCAAGGCTCGCAGGCAGGATCGCTCGCATCGTCTGGCTCCCGCAACGCGGTTCGAAAAATATCGTGCAAGGTTTTCGCGGCCGCCGCAAGCGTATATAATAGCAGACGATACGGAGTGGCGCGATGTCCGCACAACCTGTCAGGCGCGCGCCGGGGGCCGACCGGATTCTGGATGCGGCTCTCGCGCTCGCCGGTGAAATGCCTTGGCGCGAAGTGACGATGGAGATGATCGCGTCGCGCGCCGGCGCGACCCTCGACAGGGTCTACGACCTGTACCCTGCCAAAACCGCTTTCCTGCGGGCCTTGGTCCGGCGCGTGGACCGCGAGGTGCTGAAAGGGCACGATCCCGCCGATTCCGGCGAGCCGGTCCGGGAGCGGCTGCTCGACGTGATGCTCCGGCGGTTCGATGCGCTCCGCAAGCACAGGGAGGCCATACGTTCGTTCGTTCGCGATCCGGCGACGGTGCTGTGCATGGCGCCGTCTTTCGGCAACGCGATGGCCTGGTCGCTCGAAGCTGCCGGGGTCGGCGCGTCCGGACCTGCCGGGATGCTGCGCGTGAAGGGGTTGGCGGCGATATTCGCGTCGTCCTTCCAGGTGTGGCTCCGCGACGAAACGGAGGATCTGTCGTCGACCGCGGCCAGCCTCGACAGGAACCTCAGGCGGGCGGAGTCCCTGCTCCGTCTGCTGGACCGCCGCGGGAACGCGTAGGGCGCCGCCTGTCGCGGCCGCGGAACGCCGCGGCATGCGCGCCGCAGCGGTCTTTGCAGGTTTTCGAAACGCCTCGTGTCCGGGCGGACGCGATCCGCGAAAATTTTTTGCGCCGCAACAAAAAAAAACGGTTGACATGCTGCGCTGCACGCATGATATATTGCGCCGCAACATAATCGCAGGAGAATTTCCATGGCCGCCACCCAGAAAACGGAGAGTGCGCCGTTTCCCCAGTTCGCCAAGATCTGGTCGGACTTCAAGGTTCCCGACGCCGACGCCGTGATCGCGGCGCAGCAGAAGAATATCCAGGCGTTCAACCGCGCCAACAAGACCGCGATCGAAGGATGGCAGGCGGTCGCCGAGAAGCAGGTCTCGCTCTGGCAGGCAACGGCCGAGAAGACCGGCGCGATGGTCCAGGACGTCATGACCGAACAGGAGCCCGCGGCGAAGTTCGGGAAGCAGGCGGCATTCGCCAAGGCCGTCTTCGCGGACGGGCTGTCGAGCGCGCGGGAAGCGCAGGCGACGGTGTCGAAGGCGACCTCCGAAGCCGTCGAAATCGTTTCCAAGCGGTGGTCCGAAGGACTCGGCGAAATCGCTTCCTACGCCGGCGGCGGCGGCAAGACCGCCACCAAGGCGTAGCCCGCCGCCCGGGCGCCGTCCTTTCCTCCCGTCGGCGCCCGGGCGGTCTCCGCAAGATGACGATAGACTTCGCCGATTTTCTCAAGGTCGATATCCGGGCCGGAACGGTGACGCGCGCCGAAGCGTTTCCCGAGGCGCGCAAGCCGGCCGTCAAGCTGTGGATCGATTTCGGGCCGGAGATCGGCGAGAAAAAGACGTCCGCCCAGATCGTCCGTCACTATTCGCCCGAATCCCTGCCCGGCCGCCAGGTCGCGGCCGTCGTCAATTTCGCGCCGAAACAGATCGGAAAGTTCATGTCCGAAGTGCTCGTGCTGGGTTTTCCCGACGAGGACGGCGAGGTGGTTCTCGCGAGCGTCGACCGGAAGGTCGCCGACGGCGCAAGATTGTTTTGAAGCCCGCCCGGCCCGCCGGGACGCCCTTCAAACGGGCAGCCTGACGGTCGCTCTCACCCCGCCGAGCGGCGAGGTCTCGAGAATCACGTCGCCGCCGTGCCCCCGCGCCACGTCGCGGGCTATCGAAAGCCCCAGCCCGGTGCCTCCGGTATTCGGGTTGCGCGACGCGTCCAACCGGTAGAAGGGCTTGAAGACCGATTCGCGCTCCGCTTCGGGAATGCCGGGTCCGTCGTCGTCGACGAAAAACTCGATCCGGGCGGGCAGGCGCCGCGCCGATATGCGGACCGATTGCGCGTGGGTGAGCGCGTTGGTCACCAGGTTGGTCAGGCAGCGCCGCAGCGCGTTGGGCCTGACGGACACCCTGAGGTCGCCGACCGTTTCGGCCTCGACCCGGTCCGCCTGCGCGGCCACCGACCTTACGATCTCGCCGGCGTCCGTATCGACCACTTCCTCCGTTCCCTCGCCGCGGGCGAAATCCAGGAATTCCTCGACCATGATCTCCATTTCGTGCAGATCGGTCCTGAGCGCGTCCGCGGCCGCCGAATCCCCGAGCATCTCGAGCTGGATCTTCATTCGGGTCAACGGCGTTCTCAGGTCGTGCGAGATGCCCGCGAGCATTTCCGTGCGCTGCGCCATCGCGTTCTGTATGCGGTTTCGCATGCGTTCGAACGCCTGCGCGGCCAGCCGGATTTCGGTGGCGCCCTCGGGCTTGAAGTCGGGCGCCTCGCGCCGCTTCCCGAAGCTGTCGACGGCCGCCGCCAGCCGCTGGATCGGCCGCACCTGGTTGCGCATGAAGACCGTCGCGACCGCGAACAGAAGCAGCGAGGTCCCGACCATCCACATGACGAATATGTAGGTGGTCGAACTGAACAGGCGCTTGCGCGGAACCGTGAATTCCATGACGCCCTCGGGCATCTGCACCTGTATCCGAACCTGCCCTTCGTGCTTCCACGTGTCGATCCGGAACGGACGCCCCACGGCGCTGCGCATCGCTTTCGTCAACCGGGCGTCGAGGATGCCGCTGCCGACGGCCTGAGGCGCTTCGGGCAGCGCGTCTCCGGCGCGGAAACCGACGGCGATTCCGAGTTTCCGGATCGATTCGGTCATCCATCGGGCGGTGGCGGGATCTTCGAGCCTGGCGTGGGCGTCGACGACCAGCCCGATTTCCCCGGCGACGGCGCCGGCCAGCCGGCGGGTGATGGTGTCCCAGTGCCGGTCGTAGAAGATCCACGTCGAGACGATCTGCAGCACGATCAGAGGCGCGATGATGATCATGATCGAGCGCCCGAGCAGCGATTTCGGCAAGTAGCGCTTGGCGCCCGCGCGAACGGCCTTCATTCGCGGTCCCTCGCCATCGCGTCAGTCGGGGTGCAGGACATAGCCTTCGCCTCTAACGGTCTGCAGATACCGCGGCGCGCGCGGATTCGGTTCGATCTTGCGCCGCAGGCGCGTCACCTGCACGTCGACGGTGCGGTCCGTCCCGTCGATCCCGCATCGCCGCACCAGTTCCTCGCGGGACAGCGTGGCGCCGGGACTGCGCGCGAGCACGGACAGCAGGGTCGTCTCGATGGTGGTCAGCTGGACGATCGCGTCGTCGCGCGTCAGCCGCCGCCGCGCCGCATCGTAGACGCAGTCGCCGAATCTGACCGAATCCTCCGCCGACCCTACTCGGCGCAGGATCGACAGAATGCGGAGGACGAGCTCTCTGGGTTCGAAGGGTTTCGTCAGGTAGTCGTCCGCGCCGCGTTCGAGGCCGCGTATGCGCTCTTCCGGTTCCGCCATGGCGGTGAGAAGCAGGATCGGAAGCTGCGAGCTGGCGCGCAGGGACTGAGTCAGGGACAATCCGTCCTCGCCCGGCATCATCACGTCCAGAACGAGCAGGTCGAATTCGATGCCGCGCATCCGGGCGCGGGCCTCGGCCGCGTCGTTGGCGGTGGTCACCCGGAAGCCGTTTTCTCCGAGATAGCGGTCGAGCAATCCGCACAGGCGGGAATCGTCGTCCACCACGAGGATATGCGGTCGATCGTCCATTCCGCCGTCGCGCCCCTCCGTGGTCCGTTCGCGGCGAGCGGCCGCGGAACGCCTGAAGACAAGCGCTTCATTGTGAACGCGCGGTCCCGTGTCATGCAAGCGGTTCGGGAGGCCGTCGCGAAGCCGCGGTTTTGCGGCGCAGGTCGTCGCGTCCGCCCGCACGGGACGCGCCGGGCGATTTTTCCGGTTCGGACGGCGCCTCGAAAAACGTTCGCGGCATATTGTTTTCTTCGTTCCGCCCCCTAAGATTCCGGGCGGGCCACGATCTCCCAACGGATCGCAGCTCTTCTGAAAGGGGGAGGCGTTCATTGTGAAAGCGAAGCCGGGGCGGCGCCCCGCCGTTCCTCATTTTTCTTCCGGTCCTTGCGCCAAACGTCCTGGTTGGTCTCCTGACGCGCTCGTCGGCGCGTTCACCGGGAGGTCTCATCGTTCGCCTCCCGGGAAGGCCAAACTCGCCGAGGTGATCGATCGGTCCCGCAGCCTGCTGGGCCTGCCTGACGACTACCGGCTGGGAATCGTGCCGGCTTCCGATACGGGCGCGGTCGAAATGGCTCTCTGGTCGTTGCTCGGCGCTCGCGGCGTCGACCTGTTCGCGTGGGAAAGCTTCGGCGCGACCTGGGTCGGCGATGCGGTTCGGCAATTGCGACTCGAAGATTCGCGCGTCTTCGAGGCGCCTTACGGAGAGCTGCCGGATTTCCGTCAATGGGACCCGTCCCGCGACGCCGTGTTCACCTGGAACGGCACCACGTCGGGCGTGCGCGTTCCGGACGGCGACTGGATCCCCGCCGAACGAGAGGGACTTTCCATCTGCGACGCGACGTCGGCGGCCTTCGCCATGAATCTGCCGTGGGACAAGCTCGACGTCGTGACGTGGTCGTGGCAAAAGGTTCTGGGCGGGGAAGCGGCGCACGGAATGCTGGCCCTGTCTCCGAGGGCGGTCGAGCGTCTCGAAAGCTACGCGCCGCCGTGGCCGTTGCCCAAGATTTTCCGGCTGACCTCGTCGGGGCGGCTGATCGAGGGGATTTTTCGGGGCGAAACGATCAACACGCCTTCGATGATCTGCGTCGAGGACGCGCTGGACGGCTTGAAGTGGGCCGAGCGTATCGGCGGCCTGCCGGCGCTCGTCGAGCGCGCCGAGAGGAATCTCGCGGCGATCGCTTCCTGGGCGGGGGGATGGGCGGATTTTCTGGCGGCCGAGCCGTCCTGGCGATCGTCCACTTCGGTGTGCCTGAAAATCGCGGACCCCTGGTTCGCGACGCTGGATCCGGACGCGCAGCGGAAGGTGCCCGCCAGAATCGACGCGCTGCTCGCGGCGGAAGGAGCGGCATACGACGTCAACGCCTACCGCGACGCTCCGCCCGGACTTCGGGTATGGGCCGGCGCGACGGTCGAAACGTCCGATCTGGAGGCGCTGTTCCCGTGGCTGGACTGGGCCTATTCCGTCGCGAAAGCCGAGGCCGGATGATCTTCCGGCACTTCGCAGAAGCCGCATGAACGAAGGCGTCGCAGGGAGCAAATCATGGCTAGAGTGCTGATCGCGGACAAGCTGAGCCCGCGCGCGGTCGAGATCTTCCGCGAGCGCGGAGTCGAAGCGGATGTCGCAACCGGCATGGCTCCGGAAGAACTGGTCGCCCGAATCGGCGAATATGACGGCCTTGCCGTGCGTTCCGCTACCCGGGTGACGGCCGCCGTGCTGGACGCCGCGAAGAAGCTGCGGGTCGTCGGGCGGGCCGGCATCGGCGTCGACAACATCGATGTCGCCGCGGCCTCCGAGCGCGGCGTCGTCGTCATGAACGCCCCGTTCGGGAATTCGATCACGACGGCCGAACATGCGATCGCCATGATGTTTTCCCTGGCGCGCCGAATTCCGCGGGCCGACCAGTCCACCCACGCCGGCCGCTGGGAAAAGTCGCGCTTCATGGGCGTGGAGTTGACCGGCAAAACCCTTGGCATCGTCGGTTGCGGAAACATCGGATCGATCGTGGCGGACCGCGCGCTCGGCCTGAAGATGAAGGTTATCGCGTCCGATCCCTACCTCACTCCCGAACGCGCGGCTGCGATGGGAGTCGAAAAGGTGACGCCGGAGTCGCTGTTCGAGCGCGCCGACGTCATCACGCTCCATACGCCGCTTACGGAACAAACCGCCGGAATCCTCAATGCGGAGAGTTTCGCGCGAATGCGCGACGGCGTTCTGATCGTGAATTGCGCGCGCGGAGAACTGGTGGTCGAAGCCGACGTCAAGGCGGCGCTGGAGAGCGGCAAGGTCGGCGGCTTCGCGGTCGACGTTTATCCGGAAGAGCCTCCGGAGAACTACAGCCTGTTCGGAATGCCCCAGGTCGTGGCGACCCCGCATCTCGGCGCCGCGACGACCGAAGCCCAGGAAAAGGTCGCCCTGCAGATCGCGGAGCAGATGTCGGACTACCTCGACACGGGCGCCGTGATCAACGCGCTGAACATGCCTTCGGTTTCGGCCGAGGACGCGCCGGCCGTCAGGCCCTATATGGCGCTCGCGAACCAGATCGGCAGTTTCGCCGGCCAGATAATCGAGAGCGGGCTGCGGTCGGTGACCGTCGAGTACGAGGGCCATGCCGCGGAGATAAACACCCGGCCGGCGACGAGCTGCCTTCTCGAGGGGCTGCTGTCGCCGCTCATGGCGGGCGTCAATATGGTCAATGCTCCGATCGTCGCTCGCGAGCGCGGAATCGACGTCGCCGAGATACGGCACGAGCGCAGCGAGGAGTACCAGTCCCTGATTCGTCTCGCGGTCGAAACCGAGGACCGGTCGCACCGGATAGCGGGCACGCTGTTCGGGGGCGGCAAGCCCCGGATCGTCGAGATCAACCGGATCCTGGTCGAAGCGGAACTCGGACGGAACATGCTCTACGTCGTCAACAAGGACAAGCCCGGCTTCATCGGGCGTTTCGGCATGACGCTCGGCGAGGCGGGAGTTAACATAGCCACGTTCCAGCTCGGACGGACGGAGCCGGGCGGCGACGCCTTGGCTCTGGTCGAGATCGACGGAGCGTGGCCGGACGGGATCCTCGAGGAGCTCCGCAGGATTCCCGGCGTCGTTCAGGCCCGGACGCTTGCGTTCTGATCGCCGGGCCGCACGGTCGCCGCTAGGAAAACCGCTCGGGAGCGTCCGATGACGGCACTCCAGCAAAGGGCCCTGTTGCCCGCGGGGCTGAGGGACATTCTGCCGCCGGAGGCCGCTTTCGAAGCCGGCATTCGCGAGGCGCTGGCCGCCGCCTTCGCCGCGTGGGGCTACGACCGCGTCAAGCCGCCGCTCGTGGAATTCGAGGACGGATTGACGGGCGGCGTCGGCGCCGCTGTCGCCGGCGACACGTTCCGCCTGATGGATCCCGTGTCCCGCAGGATGATGGGCGTAAGGGCCGACATGACGACGCAGGTCGCGCGGATAGCGCTCGCCCGTCTCGGCGACGTTCCCCGGCCGCTGCGGCTTAGCTATACCGGCGAGGTGCTTCGGGTGCGCGGGACGCAGCTCCGTCCGGAGCGCCAGTTCGCGCAGGTCGGGGCCGAACTGATCGGCGCCGGCGGCGTCGCGGCGGATATCGAAATCATCGAGATAGCCGTTGAATCCTTGCGAAAGATCGGCATTCCGCGCCTTTCCGTCGATCTCACGATCCCGCCGCTCGTGCCGGCGTTGCTGCGGCGCGCCGGATTGCCCGACGAAAGGCGGACCGCGCTTCGGGCGGCGCTGGACAGGAAGGACATGGCCGCGGTCCGGCAGCACGGCGGCTCCATCGCCGATACGCTATGCCGCCTGATGGACGGAACGGGGCCCGGCGCGGAGGCCATCGCGGCGTTGAAGGGGCTCACCCTGCCGGCGGAGGCCGCGTCGGAGCTCGATCGCCTGCGCAACGTTCTCGAGGGTCTCCGGAATCGCCTCTCCGATCTCGACGTCACGATCGACCCGGTGGAAAATCGCGGTTTCGAGTATCACACGGGCGTCAGCTTCACTTTCTTTTCCCGCGGCGAACGCGGCGAGCTCGGCAGCGGAGGGCGTTACGCCGCATCCCTCGACGGCGCCGAAGGAGGAGAGCCCGCCACCGGCTTCACGCTTTACGTGGACACGATGCTGAGGGTTTTGCCGACTCCGAGGCTTTCTCGGAGAGTGTTCGTTCCGGGCGCGGCCGGTTCCGAGGCGGCGGCCGACCTGCGGCGGCGCGGGTGGGTGACCATTGCCGATCTCGACGGCGCCGCGGATCCCGAGGCCGAGGCCCGCCGGCTGGGATGCGGCCATTTCTGGCGGGACGGCGAGGTGGTCGAGGTCGGGGCGGAAACCTGCACATGACGCACGTCGCGGTCGTAGGATCCCAGTGGGGGGACGAGGGAAAAGGCAAGATCGTCGACTGGCTGTCGGAACGGGCCGATGTCGTCGTCCGGTTCCAGGGCGGGCACAACGCCGGCCACACGCTGGTCATCGACGGCGAAATCTACAAGCTGAGCCTGCTGCCCTCCGGAGTGGTGCGCGGGAAGCCGTCGATCATCGGCAACGGAGTGGTGATCGATCCATGGGCCCTGCTCGAAGAGATCGCCGATGTCGGAGCGCGCGGCATCGAGATTTCGCCCGACATTCTCAGGATAGCGGAAAACGCGACCCTGATACTCCCGCTCCACCGCGCGCTCGATCAGGCCCGAGAAGCGGCTCGCGGCTCCGACAGGATCGGAACCACGGGGCGCGGAATCGGACCTGCCTACGAGGACAAGGTGGCGCGGCGGGCGATACGGGTCTGCGATCTCGCTTCGCCGGATTCGCTGGAGGCGCGGGTCGCCAATCTTCTGTCGCACCACGACGCTTTGCGCGCCGGGTACGGTCTCGAAAGGGTGGACGCCGGGGAACTGGCCTACGCGCTTCGCGCTGTCGCGCCGCGCATAACGGAATTTGCGGCTCCCGTGTGGAAGGAGCTTGACGACGCGCATCGCAACGGCGCCCGGATTCTCTTCGAGGGCGCGCAGGGCTTCATGCTTGACGTCGACCACGGGACGTATCCGTTCGTGACCTCTTCGAACACCGTGGCGGGCCATGCGGCCGCGGGCAGCGGCGCGGCGCGCGCCGGCTACGTTCTCGGCATCACCAAGGCCTACACGACGAGAGTCGGCGCCGGCCCCTTTCCCACCGAGCAGGACAACGAGGTGGGGGCGCTTCTCGGCGACAGGGGGAAGGAGTTCGGCACGGTGACCGGGCGGCCCAGGCGTTGCGGCTGGTTCGACGCGGTGCTGGTGCGTCAAGCCGTTCGGGTCGGCGGGATTCGGGGCATCGCGCTGACGAAACTCGACGTTCTGGACGGGTTGAAGGAACTCCAGGTCTGCACCGGCTATCGTCATCGCGGACGGGCCTACGACTACCTGCCGGCGAACTCCGAGATCCAGGCGGAGGTCGAACCGGTTTACGAAAGCCTCGAGGGTTGGCAAGCGAGCACCCGCGGCGCCCGCAGCTGGGCTGACCTTCCCGCGACGGCGATCAAGTACGTACGGCGAATCGAGGAGTTGATAGAGACGCCGGTGGCGTTGTTGTCCACCAGCCCGGAACGCGAAGACACCATCGTCGTCCGCGATCCGTACTCGGCGTGACGCCGCCGGCAGCGCCGGCGAGAGAGTCCGAGAGCGCGGCGCTTCGAGCGCCAGGGAGGACCGTGACGCGCGGTCGTCAGGCGGCGGTGCGTTCGTTGACGGAGGCCGACCGGATCGCCTTCTGCAGTTTCTGGAAGGCGCGCATTTCTATCTGACGAATTCGTTCCCGCGACACTCCGTGCTCCTTGCTGAGAATTTCGAGCGTCGATGCTTCTTCCTGCAGCCGCCGCGCGATCAGGATCTTGCGCTCCCTGTCGCTCAGCACCTCCATCGCCTCCGTCAGCAGGCGATGGCGTTCTTCCGCTTCCTCGCGCTCGGCGAGCGCGGTTTCCTGATTTTCCGTCTCGTCGACCAACCAGTCTTGCCACTCTCCCTCCGAATCGACGCGGAGCGGCGCGTTGAGCGAAGAGTCGGGCGCCGTCATCCGGCGGTTCATGCTGATCACGTCGTCCTCGCCGACGTCGAGCCGGGCCGCGATCTTCTCGACGTTCTCCGGGCTGAGATCGCCTTCCTCGAGGGCCTGGATCTCTCCTTTCAACCGCCGAATGTTGAAGAAGAGCTTTTTCTGGGCCGCCGTCGTGCCGATCTTCACCAGCGACCAGGAACGCAGGATGTATTCCTGGATCGACGCCCGGATCCACCACATCGCGTAGGTCGCCAGCCGGAATCCCTTCTCGGGCTCGAAGCGCTTAACCGCCCGCATCAGGCCGAGGTTTCCCTCGGAGATGATTTCGCCGAGAGGCAGTCCGTAGCCGCGATATCCCATCGCGATCTTGGCGACCAGGCGGAGATGGCTGGTCACGAGCGCCTTGGCGGCGTCCGCGTCCTCGCGCTCCTTCCAGCGCTTGGCGAGCGTGTACTCTTCTTCCGGTTCCAAGACCGGAAATTTCCTGATGTCCCTCAGATAGCGCGACAGGTTGCTGTCAGGATCGAGTGCCGGAATCGGCTGGAGGTTGGCGTTCATGACTCCATGCCCTTGTGCTTTCGCTCCGTCCGGGGCGAGTTTCCGCCTGCAGGCGATGAAGCGGATATAATCACCGTCGAGCGAAATTTCCAGTCAGGGCGTCCTCGAATTTTCGGATTTCCGCCGGAAGGCCGCTCTCGAACGCGAGTTTCTCGCCGGTCGCCGGGTGGACGAAGCCGAGCCGCGCCGCGTGAAGCGCCTGGCGTCCAAGATCGAGCGCCGCCGCGAGCGCTTCGGGTTGCAGCGCGGACTTGCGCGCGCGGGTCGCGCCGCCGCCGTACGCCGGATCTCCGACAACGGGATGCCCCTTGTGCGCCAGATGCACCCGGATTTGGTGCGTCCGGCCCGTCGCGAGACGGCATTCAAGGCGGGAGACCGCGCCGCCGCCGAATACGGCGAGCGTCCGATAGCGCGTGAGGGCCGGCCGTCCTCGCGCCGGGTGCACGGCCATTTTCTTCCGGTCGCGGTCGCTGCGTCCGATGTTGCCCTCGATCTCGCCTTCCGGCGGACGAGGCGCTCCCCAGACGAATGCGGCGTACCGGCGCTCGATGCTGCGCCGCGAAAACTGCGCGGTCAGGCTTTCGTGCGCCGGTCCGGTCTTGGCGGCGACCATCAGTCCACTCGTGTCCTTGTCCAGCCGGTGGACGACGCCGGGCCGCCGGACGCCGCCGATGCCCTTGAGACTGTCGCCGCAATGGGCGATCAGGGCGTTGACCAGCGTGCCCCGTTCGTTTCCCGGCGCCGGATGGACGACCAGCCCGGCGGGCTTTTCGATCACGATCAGATGTTCGTCTTCGAAAACGACCGTCAACGGTATCCGTTCGCCTGCGGGCTCGGGGTCCGCGGCGGGCGGTATGCGGAGCGTCAGGGCTTCTCCCGGCTTGACGCGGCGCGAGGGCTCCGCTATCGTTTCGCCTCCGCTGGTCAGGCATCCTTCCTCGATCAGGCGTTTCAGCGCCGAACGGGAGCGATCCGCCAGAAGGGCCGCAAGCAGGCGATCGACGCGCTCGCCCGCCGCATCGGGCGGAACGACGGCTTCAACCGTCTCGCCGGAGTCAGATTCGTCCTTCATCGCGCAGCAGGGGCCGGTTCGGTGCGCACCATCAAGATTCTCGCACTCGTCATGGGCGGTCTGATCGTCGCCATGACCGTGATGCTGATCGTGGCGGCTCTCGCCGTCAACAGCCGGGACGACGCTCCGCCCTACGCCGGTTCGATCAGTCTGCCGCAAGGCGCGGCGGTGGACGATATCGTAATCGACGGCGATCGGATCGTCGTTCGGGCGAAATTGCCGGACGGCCGGTCGCGGCTGATCGTCATCGACGCGCGAACCGGGCGGTCGCAAGGCGTCGTCGACCTGAGAACCGGACGTTGAAACGGCGGCCGGACAAAATCGATCGCTTCGCAAGGCGTCGATCGCTCGCGGACCGCCGTCCGGAATCCTGCCAACGCCAGTCGGCCGCGACCGTCGCGAGATTGTCTTCTTCCGCATGGCGGAGAACGTCCGCAGCAGGCGATCTTTCTCAGCGGAAGCGAACCCGGAAATGCGACGCGGGAAAGCGACGATTCCTGCACCGGAGGCAGTGCGGCGACATACTTGTCGGCATGCGCCGGGAGGCCGCCGAGTCCGACCGCCGGTAGTCGAGCGGTCTTGCGCGCCCGGTGGCCGGTCGGAAGAGCCGTCTTCGGAGCGGCGCTCCGTTCAAAATACGTCGCGCGGACCGCTCCGGGCGAGCGACTCCGCCGAAGGGTCGAGGCCTCCGGTTCGCGCTCTCGTCAACGTCATCCCTGGATTATTTGGGCGGTTTCTTGTCGGCGTTCCGTCCGTCGGCACGGCCGGGCGCGGCGGCGGTCTTGTCGACCAGATAACCGAGTTTCCGCAAGTGCCGTTGCGCGTCGCTCGCGGTGAATGTTCCGCGTCCGGCGGGCAAGGGTCCCAGCCCCTGCAGTTCATGGGCCGCTCGCAAAACCAGTTTCTGATCGTACGGCTTTCCATGACGTTCGATGTACCATTTCGTCGACTTGCCCCCGGAATACTTCCGCAGCATTGCGTCCGGGCCGATCCGATCGAATTCCCGAATCGCGAGTTCGACGCCTTCTGTCGTTACTTCACGCAGTGCCATTGGTTGCTCCTCCATCGCTTGCTCGGGCCCCTTCGAACCCGCCTCGCCGCCGCAGTTTGGCCAAGGCGAGCGGCGGTGCGCCGGTTCCGCGCGAGCGTTCGCCCCTGCATTGCCGCTATCGTGCCTCGTCGCGAACTTCCCGGAAAGACGGTCGGCCAAAAAGAAGACGCGGCTCCGGCGGACGGCGATTTCGGCCCCGTTCGCCCTGGTTTCGCCGCGAAGCGGAACGGTTCGTCCGCCGCGGTCGACCGCGCCTTCCGGATGCGTCGCTTCGGGAAAGCGACGGGCTGCCGCTTGACGGGCGACGGTCCGGCGTTTATCTGCCGGTCGCGTTTTGAACCGGAAAACCCCGCGGAGTCGCCATGGACAGGATAACCCCGCACCGCGCCTTGATCTTCACGATGGTGATCGCCTCCGCGATCGATGCCGAGATGACCGACTCCGAACTCGTTCGCATCGGGCAGTTGGTAGAAAGGATGCCGGCCTTCGACGAGTACGATCCCGACGACCTCGTCGCGGATGCGGAAGCCTGCGCCGAACTCCTTGCGGGCGACGACGGAATCGAAGCGGTCATGCGCAACATCCGCGAAGCGCTTCCCCCGGGACTGCACGAGACGGCGTATGCGTTCGCCTGCGAAATCGTCGCCGCGGATCGTCACGCGAACCAGGAAGAGCTCCGGTTTCTGGAGGTGCTGGCGGACGAGCTGAAGCTCGACCTGCTTGCCGTCGCGGCTATCCAGCGCGGCGTTCGCGCACGGCACATGAAGCTGTAGGCCGTCCGTTCGCCGACGTCAGGAGCCGCGTTTTCCGAACAGGCTTCCGAGCGCTTGCAGGACGCGGTCCCACAAGATCCGCAGCGCCATGCCGCCTACCCGGGCCGGCGCCGCGGATTCAGGCTCCGCCGCGCCGTCGTCCGCCGCGCTCTCTTCCGCTTCGATCCGTTTCTCCAGATTGTCGGCGAACTCGCCGATGATCCGGCTCGCGAGATCCTTGATCATCCCGACGCCCCGGCCGTATTGCGCCACCGAGCCGGAGAGCTGCAGGTCGGTGCGTATGTTCACGGTCGATCCGGTCTCCGACGGAGCCAGCGCGAAAGCGATCCTGGCCTGGGCGCCGCCGCGGCCCTTGGCGTCGTTCCCCTGCGCCTTGACCTCCGCGCGCCGCGCCGCCTCGTCGATTTCCTCGAACGACGCCTGCCCTTGAAACGTCAGCGCGACGGGGCCCAGGCGCACCGAAACCTTCCCCTTGAACGCGCGGTCGTCGACGATTTCGGTCAGCTCCGCTCCCGGCATGCAGGGCGCGATCCTTTCGATGTCCATCAGGGCGGCCCATGCCCTGTCGGGCGGCAGCGGCACCTCGAAGCTGTTTTCGAACTCCATTTCGCGTTCCTTCAGTCGACGGCGGACCCGGCGGAGCGGATCGCCCGCCACACGCGGGCCGGGGTGGCCGGCATGTCGAGGCCGCGGACGCCGAGCGGAGCGAGAGCGTTGCAGACGGCGTTCATCGCCGCCGGCATCGCGCCGACGCATCCGGCTTCGCCGGCGCCCTTGATCCCCATCGGGTTGGTGGGACTCGGGACTTCGTTCTCGTCCATCTCGAAGGCGGGGCAGTCGTCGGCGCGCGGCATGGCGTAATCCATGAAGGAGCCGGAGACCATCTGGCCGGAATCCCGGTCCCACGACACGCGTTCGGTCATGATCTGCCCGATGCCCTGGACGACGCCGCCCTGGATCTGGCCCGCCAGCAACAGCGGGTTGATCACCGTGCCGACGTCGTCGACCACGCAGTAGCGAACGATCTCCGCGGCTCCCGTCTCCGGGTCGATTTCCACTTCGCAGGCATGCGCGCCGTTGGGGAAGGTCGGGGCGGGCGGCGACCATGCCGCCCAGGCGTCGAGGCCGAGTTCGAAGCCCGGCGGCGCCGTCATGAAATCGTGCGCGATCCGCGCCGCGTCCGTCAGGCTCATGGATTTGTCCGTGCCGGCGACGACGAACGTTCCGTCGGCGAATTCGATGTCCTCCGGCGCCGCCTCGAGGCTGTGGGCGACCACGATCCGGCATTTCTCGACGATCCTGTCGGCCGCGAGCCGGATCGACGCGCCGCCCACGCCCGACGAACGCGATCCGAAAGTGCCGGTGCCCATCGTCGCGACGTCGGAATCGCCCTGCGCTATGCGCACCTGTTCGAATTCCAGTCCCAACATGTCGGACAGCATCTGCCGGAATATCGTTTCGTGGCCCTGGCCGTGGTTGTGGGTGCCCATGATGAGCGTGGCGGCGCCCGAGGAATCGATGCGGATCTGCGCCCATTCGGGCGGCCCGCCGGCCGCCTGTTCGATGCTGTTCGCGACGCCGACGCCCCGCAGCATGCCGCGAGCGGACGCTTCCCTGCGGCGGTCCTCGAAGCCGGCGTAATCGATCATGCCGAGGACGCTCTCCATGTTCTTTCCGAACTCGCCGGAGTCGTAGGTGAACAGGAACCCCGTGTTCCAGGGCTCCGAGATCTCGGGGATCATGTTCCGGCGGCGGATTTCGGCGGGATCGACGCCGAGGTCGCGCGCGCCGGCGTCGACCGCCCGCTCGACGCAGTAGACCGCCTCCGGGCGGCCGGCGCCGCGGTAAGGGCCGGTCGGGGTGGTGTGGGTGAAGACGCCCGTCACGCGCGTGAAGACGGCCGGCGTCCTGTACGTGTTCGAAAGGGAACCGAGATTGTTCGTCGAAGAGTGGGGGCCGAGCAGCGAAAGATAGGCGCCGAGATTGGCGACCGTGACGACTCTCAGGCCGAGGAACAGGCCGTCGGCGTCGAGCGCGAGTTCGACGGTCGACAGGTTGTCGCGGGCCTGGTCGTCCGACTGGAACGCCTCCGTGCGGTCGCCGGTCCACTTGACGGGCCGGTCGAGCAGTTTCGCCGTCCACAGGCACAGGATATTTTCCGGATAGGGCCCCGAACGCATGCCGAACGCGCCGCCCATGTCTTTGGAAACCACTCGCAGCCTGTTCTGCGGAACGCGGAGAACGGGTCCGGCGATCGCCTGCCGGACGCCGTGAGGGCCCTGGGTGCCCGTATAGAGCGTGTAGCGGCCCTCGTGCTTGTCGTATTCGCCGATGCAGGCGCGCGGCTCCATGGGGGCGACGGAAACGCGCGAGATATCCAAGTCGATCTTCGCGACGTGATGGGCTTGCGCGAACGCCGCCTCGACTTTCTCCTTGTCGCCGAGTTCGTGGACGAAGCACACGTTGTCCGGCGCTTCCTCCCAGACCGTCGCGCTGCCGGGCGCCGCGGCCTCGGCCGTCGACGTGACCGATGCCAGAGGCGCGTAGTCGACTTCGATCAGTTCGGACGCGTCGCGCGCCTGCGCCGCCGTCTCCGCGACGATCCATGCGACCGGGTCGCCGACCATCTTGACGGCCCCGCGCCGCAGGCCGCCGTTGGGAGGGACGAACATGGGCGAACCGTCCGCTCTTCGGCGCGGGACGACGCAGGGGACGTTCCCGAGGCCGGAGGCGGCGTAATCTTCTCCGGTCCAGACGCCGAGGACGCCCGGCGTCCGCGCGGCGGCGGACGCGTCGATGGAATTGATCGCGGCGTGCGCGTGCGGAGAGCGCAATACGTGACCGTAGGCCTGTCCGGGCCTGTCGAGATCGTCGGAATACCGTCCGCCGCCGCGCAAAAGGCGGGGATCTTCCCAGCGCGGGATGCCCTGGCCGATGCCGAATTTCGTCATTCGATGCCTATCCTTGCGTCGGGGATTGAATACCGTTCGCGGATATTCATGGCAAGCCGGCGAGCGCAGGCGTCGGGGCCGGTCGCGCCGGCCGACCGCGCGACGCCGCCGGCAGGCCGGACGGAGGAGCGTGCTTCGTTTCGCGGAGCGCGTTCACGGACGCGGCAGAAAGACGCGCGCGATCAATCCGCCGCCCGGGCGATCGGACAGAACGATATCGCCGCCATGCCGCCGCACGATCGACCGGGCGACCGCGAGGCCGAGCCCCGATCCGCCGGTTTCCCGGCTGCGCGAGGATTCGAGGCGGTAGAAGGGCCGGAAGACGTCCTCCCGGTGATCGGGCGGAACGCCCGGGCCGCGGTCCGCGACGGCGATCGAGACGCCGTCCCCGCCCTCCTCGATCGCCGCCTCCGCTTCCCCGCCGTACTTGATCGCGTTGTCGAGAACGTTCTGGAGCGCCCGCTTTATCGCCTTCGGCGAGCACGCGTAGGGCAGGCGTTCCGGGCCGTCGCAGGCGACGCCCCCCAAATCCGCGCAAAGATCGCGCAGGAGCGCCGCGACGTCGATCTCCGTTCGCGGCTCGTCGACGGCATCGTCGCGCGCGAAAGCCAGGGTCGAATCGAGCATCGATTGCATCTCGTTGAGATCCGCGACGGCCTTGCGCCGTTGCTCTCCGTCGTCGATGAACTCGGTCCGCAGCTTGAGCCGCGTCAGCATGGTGCGGAGATCGTGGCTGATCGCCGCGAGCGTCATCGTCCGGTCGTCGACCAGCCGCCGCAGCCGATCCTGCATCCGGTTGAAGGCGCGGGTCGCGTTGCGCAGTTCGCGCGATCCCTGTTCCGGCAGCGGAGGGGACCGGACGTCCAGGCCGATGCGCTCGGCCGCGTCCGCGAAGCGGCGGAGCGGCCGCGTCATCCGGCGCGCCGCCCAGAAGGCGACGGCGAAGATCGCCAGCGAAGCGACGGTCGTCCAGAACGCCGTGCGCAGCGCCCACCGCAAGGAGGTGGTGTCGGTGGACGCCACGAAATGCGCCCAGCCTCCTCCTTCGAGAGCGACGGAAATGAGAACCTTGACTCGGCTGTTCAACAGGTCGGGCGGCTGGGGAAACCGGTGGGGAAGCATGGGGCCGCGGCGGCGTTGCCAGCGGTGGTGGACGCGGATTTCGACGCGGCGGCCGAGATCGGGGAGGAAAGCGGCGATCTCTCTCTCGCGTTCGATGTCGCGGCGCCAGCCGCCGGGGATCCGCCGCCGGTCCGCCAGTCCGATCCAGAGCGTCGGACTGCTGAGCGCGGGGATCAGCGCCGCCCGCTCGCGGGGGGGCGTCCGTTCGAGCAGCGGCACGACGGCGCCGATGCGCTCCGCCACCGATTCCGAGAACAGGCGGATCGTCGTCTGTCCGCGGTCTCGCGCGTAGAAGGCGGCGCTCGCCCACAGAGACGCGATCAGCAGCGCGGCGAACAGCAGGGCGATGCGCCCCGCGATGCCCGCCGGCCAGAAGCGGCGGCGCTCGGTCACGGCGGCGCGGCCGAAATCTCGGCGGCGAAGACGTAGCCGCCGCCGCGCACCGTCTTTATCAGGGTCGGAGCGCTTGGATCCGCCTCGATCTTGCGGCGCAACCTGCTGAGCTGCACGTCGACCGACCGGTCGAACGGACCCGCCTCCCGGCCGCGCGTGAGATCGAGCAACTGGTCGCGGTTGAGAACGCGCCCGGGCCGTTCCGCGAACGCCGCCAGCAGGTCGAACTCGCCGGCCGTCAACGCGACCGGCGAACCCTCCCGGTCGCGCAACTCCCGAGCGGCCAAATCGAGGACGAAGCCGGAGAAAGCGAGCCTCCGGCCGGCCGGCGTTTCCGGGGCGGGGGCTTCGCTTCGGCGCAATACCGCCTTGATGCGGGCCAGCAACTCGCGCGGGTTGAACGGCTTCGGCAGGTAATCGTCGGCTCCCATCTCCAGACCGACGATGCGGTCGGTCTCCTCTCCGAGCGCCGTCAACATGACGATCGGAGTGGCGCCGCGCGAGCGCAGGCGGCGGCAGATGGACAGTCCGTCCTCGCCGGGCATCATCAGGTCCAGCACGATGAGATCGAAGCGCCCGCCGGCAAGCTGCGAATCCATTTCCCGACCGTTCGCGGCCATCGACGCGCGGAAACCGTGTTTCCTCAGGAAGCGGGCCGTGAGGTCGCGGATCTCGCGGTCGTCGTCGACGATAAGGATGTGCGGACTCGGCTCGTTCATGGGGTCAGTATACGACCGGCGCGGCGGCGTTCCCCGAAAAATGGTAACGAAACGTTACGGAACGACAGCTGGCAAAGGAACGTTACCGAAAAGCCCCTCCGGCGAAATACGGGCGGCGCGCTCGTGCGCCATATTGCGGATGTCGCCGCATGTCGCGGCATAACAACAGGGAAAATCGTCATGACACGCAAATGGAAAATTGCGCTCGGAGCCGTCGCAGCGATCGGCATCGGCGGAGTCGCCTTCGCCTTCACCGGCGCGGGCTCGCAGGCGCTCAACACCGCCAAGCTCGAAATGATTTCGGCGGCCGCGGCGTCTCAAGGCGGCCATTGGGGCCACCGCCGGGGACGCGGCCTGCATCGGATTTGCGGCGACTCGCGGTCGCAGAGGCTTGAGGGAGGCATCGATTTCGTCGAGGCATTCTTCAGTTTCAACGACCAGCAAAAGCCCGCGTGGGACGCCCTCGCCGCGGCGCTCCGCAAGGGCAGCGACGCGATCGGCCGGCATTGCGCGGCGCTCGACGAGAGGCCGTCCACGGCTCCCGGAAAGCTCGCCGTGCTCGAAACGGCGATGACCGCCGGTCTCGAAGTGGTTCGGGAAGTGCGTCCGGCGTTCGAGCGCTTCTACGGAACCCTCAGCGAGGACCAGAAGGCGGCCATCGACAGGCTCGTCGAACGGCGCGGCCGGCGTTGAAGGCCGAGCCGGAAAACGCAGTCCCGGCCGCCCGCGGGCGGCCGGGATTCGCTCGGCGAAGCGCCGTCCGCATGGACGGAAGCGCCGGAACGCTTTCTCGCGGACTCCCCCCGGGAGGGCGTCGCGGCGCGCCGTGATATTCTGGCGCGCTGTCGACGGCGGAATGGAAAGCGGCATGAGAGAAGAGGATTTTCGGTTTCTCAGCGGCAGGGGACGTTACGCGGACGACGTGACCGTGCGCGGACAGGCGCATGCCGTCGTTTTCCGATCGCCCGTCGCGCATGCGCGGATCGCTTCGATCGATCTCCGGGCGGCGCGGCGCGCGCCGGGGGTGCTTGCGGCGCTTGCGGACGAGGACGCGGAGAAAAGGGGACTCGGCAGCCTCGCGCCCGAGATCGCGACCAAGCGCAGCGACGGTTCGCCGGGCTTCGTCTGCCCGCAGCCCCTGCTGGCGCGGGAGCGGGTCAGGTTCGTCGGCGAGCCGGTCGCGTTCGTCGTCGCTGAAACGGTGGACCAGGCCAAGGACGCCGCGGAGCTGATCGAAATCGAGTTCGAGGCGCTTCCGGCCGTCGTGTCCGTGGACGACGCGCTGGCGCCGGACGCTCCGGCGATCTGGAAAGCCAATCCCGGAAACGAGGCGTTCACGTTCGCGCGCGGAGACCTCGCCGCGGTCGACGCAGCGTTCGCGCGGGCGGCGCACGTCGTTCGCCATCGGGTCTGCGTGAATCGCGTCGCCGGCAACACGATGGAGCCCCGCGGCTGCATCGGCGAGTACGATCCCTTCGAGGACCGTTACACGCTGCGGGCAACCGTGCAGTCCGTGCACGGCATTCGTCAGCTGATCTCGGAACGGATTTTCGGAATGCCGCAGACCCGTCTGCGCGTGGTCTGCGACAACATGGGCGGCGGCTTCGGCACCAGGGGAGGCTGTTATCCAGAATACAGCCTTTCGCTTTGGGCGTCGGAGATCACGGGCCGTCCGGTGAAGTGGATAGCGGAGCGGGCCGAATGCCTGCTCACGGACGATCAGGCTCGCGGCGGCCTGGTCGACGCCGAACTGGCGCTCGACGGCGACTATCGCTTTCTCGGTCTTCGCGCGCATACCAAGGTTCCCATCGGGGCTTACTTCACCACCGACCGGAACCTGCGCTGCGCGACCAGCGGGCTCGGCGGATTGGCCGGCGTCTACGGGATTCCCGCGATCCATGCCAAGGTCACGGGCGCGTTCGCCAACATAGCGGGCAACGCCCAGTATCGCGGCGGCGCCAAACCGGAGCCCGTCTACGTCGTCGAAACGATGATCGACGCCGCGGCGCGGCAGCTGGGAACGGACGCCCTCGAACTCCGGCGCCGTAATACCATCGCCCGGGACGCCCTGCCTTTCAGGACCTGTCTGGGCGACGTGTACGACTGCGGCGACTTCGCGGGCAATTTCGAGGACTGCCTCGAACGGGGCGGGCATTCGTCCGCGGAACGGCGCCGCGCGGACGCGGCGCGCCGGGGCAAACTGCTCGGCGTCGGGACGTCGAATACGGTGACCGGCGTCGCGAGCACGAACTTCGAACACGTCGAAGTCCGGTTCGACGCATCGGGCGGCATCACGCTGCTTTGCGGCGCGATGGATCACGGGCAGGGGCACGCCACGACATTCAAGCGGATTCTCGCCGGCCGGCTGGGCATCGACGACCGGAAAATCAGATACGTCTTCGGGGATTCGGACAGGGTGGCGACCGGCGTCGGGACCTTCAACGCCAGGAGCGCGGTATTCGCCGGGTCGGCGGTCGCGATCGCGGCGGACAAGATCGTCGAAAAGGGTCGGCGCATCGCCGCCCATATGCTGGAAGCGGCGGACGCGGACGTCGAATGCGCCGACGGCCGCTTCACGGTTTCCGGGACCGACCGGTCGGTCTCTCTCGACGAGGTCGCCCGCGCCGCGTTCCAGAAAACGGCCCTGCCGCCCGGCGTCGAACCGGGGTTGTACGAGCACGGCGAATTCGGCATGGGACGCGGCGACGATCCCACCTTTCCCAACGGCGCGCACATGGCGGAAGTCGAGATCGACGCCGAGACCGGCGCGATCGAGCTCGTCCGCTACACCGCGGTCGACGACGCGGGAACCATTCTGAATCCGATGCTGTTCGACGGCCAGGTCCATGGCGGGATCGTTCAGGGAGCCGCCCAGATCTTGATGGAGGACGTCCATTACGATCGCGATTCGGGTCAGCCGGCGACCGGCACCTTCATGGATTACTGCATGCCGCGGGCGGACGATTTCTGCCGCTTCGACATCGCGGCCAACGAGGTGCCTACGGCGCGGAATCCGCTGGGCGTGAAAGGCGTGGGCGAGGCCGGCACGGTGGGTGCGCTGCCGGCCGTCATGAACGCCGTGAACGACGCGTTGAGCCGCAACGGGGCTCCGCCGATCGAGATGCCGGCGACGCCCGAGAAAGTCTGGCGAACGCTGCGCGGCGCGCGGACGGCGAACTGACGCCGCCGGTCGGCTCTCGGTCAGAAGCGCTCGGGAGACGTCCAGGGCATGGTTTCGTGTTCCGGCCCGAACGCCCGGTTCGTCTGGTCGGGATTGCGATTGACCAAGGGCCGGGCGAACAGCGGATGGGTCATCGAACGGATCTCGTGATCCAGAACGAACAGGATCTCGCCGGAGGCGGGATCCGCAATGTCCCGGAACCGGTACTGGTACCGGTTGCTCTCTTCGGAAATCAGGCCGCGTTCGGACAGGCGGTCGTACGGTCCCGAGAAATCGGCGACGTAGACCTGCACGTGATGGCCGTCGTATTCCGGGATTTCCCCGGACGTCTCGCGGAATACGAGGCTCTGTCCGTTTCCGACCTGGATCCGGACCGTCGTTTCCTCGAGCGTCGAAGGCGCCTCCATGATCTCGTCGTAGAATCTGCCGATTCCTTCGGCGGCGTTCTCCGGCACCCCGAACTCCACGTACGCGATGCCGAGCGTCATTCGCCCGAAACGCTCGGCCGGTTCGTGGCAACGGAAACGGTTGCCCCATGGGCAGGTGACGTCGATGCGACCGTCGGATTCGGCGAAATCGAACGACGTGCCTTCGAGCGGCCGGCGCACCGCTTCGAGCCGTCGGCGCAACCCTTCGCGATCGGGCGTCACGAGCCCGATCCGTCCGCGGAGCACCTGCGGCTCTCCGGTCGGCAGGTGGAACTGGCTGCGTCCGGCGTTGACCCACATGTTGGTCACGCCCGTCACGAGATAGGGATCCCGGGTCAGTCCGAGTCCGGTGACGTAGAACAACGTCGAGAGCCGCTGATCCGGGATCTGGACGTTGACGTGCTCGAGCGCAACGACATTGCCGATATCTTCGAGGGCGCGGTCGTAGTTCATGGCGTCACCGGAATTCCGTGGTTTGACGTTCCCGCGAGCGCTCCGTTCCGCTCGCGCAGGTCGTCGAGCATCCGCGAGGCGGCCGCCATCATGTGGCGGTAATCGGCCGACAGCGTAACGAGATCGAAGCCCTTTTCGATCATTTCGCCGGCGTATTCCGCGGAGAGGGCGTGAATTCCCGCGCGGATTCCGTGACGCTTCGCGGCCGACAGAATGGCGTCGATTCGCTCCATGACGGCGGGGGCCCGCTGATCGCCGCCGGGCGGCCCTCCGATCGAAACCGACAGGTCGGAGGGGCCGACATAGAGCGCGTCGAGTCCCGGCACCGCGCAGATTTCGTCGAGATTGTCGACTGCCTGCTGGGTTTCGATCATCGCGAAGGCGAGTATCGTCCGGTCGGCGTGCTTGTGGTAATCGGCGCCGGCGTAGAACGCCGCACGCACCGGTCCGGTGGAACGGTAGCCGGCCGGCGCGTAGCGGCAGGCTCCGACGAAGCGTTCGGCCTCTTCCCGGGTATTGACCATCGGGCAGATCACGCCGTAGGCGCCCGCGTCGAGCGACTTCATGACGATGGCGGGATCGTTCCAGGGAACCCGGACCATGGGCGCGGGCTCGTACCGCGAAATGCCCTGCATCATCCGAAGGGCGGCGTCGTAGCCAACCACCCCGTGCTGCATGTCGACGGTGACGCCGTCCCACGGAAGCGACGCGACGATTTCGGCCGCGAACGAGTCGGGGATGCCGAGGAAGACGTTCACGGCGGCCCGCCCTTCGTCCCATGCGGATCTGATCTTGTTCGGCCGCACGATTTCCTCCATGTCCAGCGGCGCCGCGGCCGGGCTTGCCGGCCGCCAAAAAATGGCGCGGCCGCGATGTTTTCCGATCGTCCGACGATTGTCCATAGTCCCGGCGGCCGACTCGACGACAGGGAGGCCGGCCGCCGCGCCGCGAAGAAGGGCTCCGGCCGCGCCCTGCGCGGGAACCGCCGCATGCCTTGAAGAAGGCGGCGGTTCGGGCCATAAATTCGGTGGGCTGTCGCGGCCGCATGTCCACGGGGCGGACCGGATTCTCGGACCGAACGGGGGACCGGCCTGTCCGGGTGCATCCTGATGCGAATGACCAACCCTCTCCGCGCCGTCGTGGAGATGGAGCGGGTATCTCTCGCGACCCGCGGGATCCTTCTCGCCTTGTCGTCGGGCGCGTTCTTCGCTTCCATGCACGGATCCGTCAGGTTTCTGTCTCGGGATCTGGACGCCTTCGAGATCGCCTTTTTCCGGGCGTTGTTCGGGTTTCTGTTCTTCGCGCCGCTGCTGCTTCGGTCGCGGTTGTCGGTTTTGCGCTCCAGACGGCTTCCGCTCCACCTCCTGCGCGGGGTCTTCAACGGCGCTTCGCTGTTGTGCTGGTTCACGGCGCTCAGCCTCGTGCCGCTGGGAGACGCGACGGCGCTTTCGCTCACCGGGCCGCTGTTCGTCGCGTTGGGCGCCATTTTCTTTCTCGGCGAGAAGGCGCATCCCGTGCGCTGGCTCGCCATCGCCATCGGCTTCGGGGGCGCGCTGATCATCGTCCGCCCGGGTTTTCAGGAAGTCGATCTCGGCGTCGTTCTGGTGCTGGTTTCGATGGTATTCGTCACATGTTCGAAACTGATCGCGAAGGCGCTGGCGCGCACCGACGAGGCGGCGACGATCGTCGCTTGGCTGTCGCTGACGATGATGGCGCCGTCGGGAGTCGCCGCGATCTTCGTCTGGCGGACGCCGAGCCTCGAACAACTTGCGATCCTGGTGCTGATAGGATGCCTCGCGAGCTGCGGCCATCTATTGCTGACGACCGCCTACAGGATCGCGGACATCTCGGCGGTCGAGCCGGTGGTGTTCGCCCGGCTGATCTGGGCGGCCCTCGTCGGCTGGGCGTTGTTCGCCGAGTTTCCCGGCGTGTGGGTTTGGGCCGGGGCCGCGTTGATCGTCGCGGCGTCCACCCTGCTGGTGCGGTTCGAATCCCGTGCGCGGAGGGGGGAGGTAGAATCCGGAAAGCCGTGAAAATCGACAAATCCTACGTTCGGTTCTGACAAATGCCCGTTCTGCCAAGCAAACGCCGATGTGCACGGGTAAAGTTGCCGCTGCTTTTCGTAGAATAGACTACGCCCCGAGGATGGCCGATCAGGCGATCATTCTTGAAATCCGCATGCAAATTCCCGTCGTCCGAGTACAGAAGGCGCGCTCCGCTGACCTGCGCCAATGCGATGACGTGTTGATCGTTGGATCTGCACGCTTCCTCTCTTGTCAAGATCTCCGTCTTATCTTCGACATCCTTATCTTCGACAAGCCTGATGCGTCCTGCCCGGATCGCTTGCGATCGCCAGTCCCGAAAGGCGATCGTTCCGTCCAGCTCCTCAAGAAGCTTCCCGCCGGCCACAAGACTTCCCTTTTCCGAATTTATCCAGTTAAAGAAGGCCTCTCCGGCTTCCGGTCGATTCTCTCCGAAAACCTTGTGAACGACGCTGGTGTCGAGAATCGCGCACATCTTAAAGTTTCAGGGATCTTCGCGTTTCATCCATGAAGAACTGCCGGTAACCGGGCGGGGCGCCATTGACGTTGCCCAGTTCATCCAGAGTCAAGGAGTGGATGCGAACGTCTATCCCTTGGCGTTCAAAAAACAGAATGGAGACGTCTTCGGGTTTCAGCGCGGTCACGCCATCGCGGATGTCCACGCGAATTCTGTCGAGAAGGTGGTCGCTGTGCGTTTCGACGACCAATTGGCGTTCGGAATTGGCGATCCGGCAAAAGAGGCTTCCGAGCGCCGCTTGGGCGCTCGGATGGAGATGAATTTCCGGCTGTTGAAGCAGGAAAATCGGAGGAGCGTCATCCCTCAGAAGCTCCGTTATCACGGGCAGAATCTGGCTGACCCCATAACCTACGTCGATCAGGTTTCTCTGAGGCCCCTTGAGTTTCCCCCCAAATTTTCTGACCTGTATTTGAAACGGATCGCTTGCCGCCCTGCCGAGAGTCCGCACGGAAATCTCGTCGAACAAGCCGGCAGCTTTTCCGAAATCCTCAAGCGCATTCTTAAGGTTGCCCCATAATGTTTCGTCTTGAAAAAAGATATCCGCGAGGTACATTGGCGTGTTATTCCCCTCGGGATCTCGCAACGGACGAGCGGGGTCATAAGTTCTGTAAGGCATTGATCGAATCGGCGCGCTAGCGTATGGACTTTTGCCGCGAAAATAGAGGTGTTGCCGGTTGCAAATGTTTTCAAGTTTCTTCCAGTCTCCCGGAGACGGAAAATTGGGTCCATTTAGCGATTTGATTTTGGATCTATTTCTCCGGATAATCCTCAACAGGAAATGAAACGGAATGAAATTATGATCTTCGCTCGCTAGATTTGCGCTTTCGTCGGGCGCTATCGTAGACCACTGCCCCTTTGGCGTTCCAAAATTTACTTGCCATATTTTATCGTCTCCCAGACTGGATTCCAGCCAGTATTCGCTATCGGCAATCCGTCTTTTTGTCGGAACGGGAACAACTCCCATTTTCTCGAACAGCGTATTGAAAATAAACGGATTGTCCTTTCTATTGATAGAAAATCCAATCTCGAAGCCGGACGGGCGGCCTCCTCTCCTCCCGCGATAATGCGCAATCTCATCAAAGCTTCCGAGATCGTATGGCTCCTCCTTGAAATCGGGAGGGCGTTGCAAAGACGCGACGTCCCACAATGCGCGAATCATCGCCAGGAACGACGTCTTTCCGGTGCTGTTGTCGCCAACCAAGAGGCTCAGGGGAGCCAGACGAACGGTTTGCTCGTCACGGAAACAGCGGAAGTTCTTTAACGTGATCGTGTCCATTGGCTTGGCGTTGCGGTTGTTTCCGTTGTCGGCGGCGGAGGCTTACAAGGTCATGGACGGACGGAAACATAGAAGGCGCGCCGGTTCCGGGCAACCCGCGGCCGGCCCGAATTCATTTCGTCGACGCGATTCCGGCGGGACGGCTCCGTGCCGAAGGCCGGGATGGACGCGGGATCTTCAAACGAATCCGGCCCCGATGTCGCGGCGGCAGAACCCCTCGGGCCAGTCGATCAGATCGACGGCCCGGTAAGCGCGTTCTCGCGCCTCGGAAATCGTTTCTCCCGTCGCGGTGACGTTGAGAACCCGCCCGCCGGCGGAAACCGTTTCGCCGCCTTCGCCCTCGCCGGTTCCGGCGTGGAACACGGTGATGCCGTCCATCCCGGCCGCGGCTTCGAGACCGCGAATGGTGGAGCCCTTGCCGTAGGGGCCCGGATAGCCTCTGGCCGCCATCACCACGGTCAGCGCCGTCTCGTCGCGCCAGCGCAGGTCGAACTCTCCCAGCTCCCCGTCGCAGGTCGCCGCCAATGCGGGGACGATGTCCGACATCAGCCGCGCCATCAGCACTTGGCATTCCGGATCGCCGAACCTCGCATTGTATTCCAGCAGTTTCGGGCCGTCCGAAGTGAGCATCAGCCCTGCGTACAGCGCGCCGTAGTACGGACGGCCTTCGGCGTTCATGGCTTCGACCGTGGGCGCGACGATCGTGTTCATTACCGTTTCGAAAATCTCTTCGGTGACGGCCGGCGCCGGCGACAGTGCGCCCATGCCCCCGGTATTCGGTCCCGCGTCGCCGTCGCCGACGCGTTTGTAGTCCTGCGCCGTCGCCAGCGGCAGGACGTGTTCGCCGTCGACCAGCGCGAAGAAGCTTGCCTCCTCGCCCTCCAGGAACTCCTCGATCACGATTTCGGCTCCGGCCGCCCCGAAGACGCCTCGCGTCAGCATGTCGTCGATCGAGGCGTATGCCTGTTCCGCGGTTTCGCACACGACGACCCCCTTGCCGGCGGCCGCTCCGTCGGCCTTGACGACGATCGGCGCGCCGTTTTCCGCGACGAACGACTTGGCGGCCGCTGCGTCGGCGAACCGCCCGTAAGAAGCGGTAGGAATTCCGTGACGGGCGCACAGATCCTTCATGAAGCCCTTGGAGCCTTCGAGAAGAGCCGCGTCGGCGCCGGGGCCGAACGCGCGGATGCCGGAAGCCCTCAGCTGGTCCGCAAGCCCGGCGACAAGGGGCGCCTCCGGTCCGATGACCGCGAGATCGACGGCGTTTCCGCGAGCGAATTCAAGGAGGCCGGAGAGGTCGTCCGCCGCGACCGGGACGCATTCCGCTTCGCGCGCGATGCCCGCGTTGCCGGGCGCGCACCACAGCGCGTCGACCAGCGGCGACGATGCGATCGCCCAGCACAAGGCGTGTTCGCGCCCGCCGCCGCCTACAACCAGAACTTTCATGCCGCGCGCCCCCGATGCTGTGCGAACCCGCAAGCGGGTGCTATACAATTCGCCATGGACGATCAATTCTCGCGCCAGGGAAGCAACGTCGCCGAGTTCACGGTCGGCGAGATTTCCCAGGCGGTCAAGCGCACCCTCGAAGGCGCATTCGACCGGGTTCGCGTCAGGGGCGAGATAAGCCGGCCCAACTATCACGGTTCGGGCCATCTCTATTTCGTGCTCAAGGACGCCGACGCGGCGATGGACGGCGTTGCGTGGCGCACGACCGTCAACCGGCTGACCCTGCGGCTCGAAGAGGGCATGGAGGTGATCTGCACCGGGCGCATCTCCTCCTATCCGAAGAATTCGCGTTATCAGATCGTCGTCGAAGCGGTCGAGCTGGCGGGCGAGGGCGCGCTTCTCAAGCTGCTGGAGGATCGCCGCAGGAAACTCGCTTCCGAAGGCTTGTTCGACGAAGATCGGAAACGGGAACTGCCTTTTTTGCCGGAGGCGATCGGCGTGATCACCTCGCCGACCGGTGCGGTTATCCGCGACATTCTTCATCGTCTGGCGGAACGGTTCCCGCGCCGCGTCCTGATCTGGCCCACGCCGGTGCAGGGCGACGGCGCCGCCGAAAAGATCGCGGCCGCCATCAGGGGGTTCAACGCGCTTTCCGCGGACGGCGCGGTGCCGCGTCCCGATCTGCTGATCGTGGCGCGCGGCGGCGGAAGCCTGGAGGATCTTTGGCAGTTCAACGAGGAGGCGGTCGTGCGCGCCGCGGCCGAGTCCGCCATTCCGCTTATTTCGGCCGTAGGCCACGAAACCGACACCACGCTGATCGACTTCGCCGCGGACCGGCGGGCGCCGACGCCGACCGCCGCCGCCGAAATCGCGGTGCCGGTGAGGGCGGAACTGCACGCTTTGGTGATCGACGACGAACGCAGGTTGCGCGCGGCAGCTGCGCGCCTGATGGAGGAACGGCGCATGCGCGTCGAGGGTCTGGCGCGCGGATTGCCGCGTCCCGTCGAGCTTCTGGAAGGCGCGATGCAGTCCCTCGACCATCAAACCGAACTCTTGTCGGCCGCGCTGTCGCGCGGCCGGGAGCGCGCCGCCGCGCGGCTCGCCGCGGTCGCCGCCGCGCTGCGGCATCCCCGCGAGGTTCTCGGCCAGGCGGCGCGCGAGGTCGCGCAACTCGACGGCCGCTTGATCGGCAGCCTCCATGTCGCGGTGAACGCCCGCGCCAGCCGGTTCGAGGGGCTGGCGCTCGCCTCGCGCCTGACCGCCGGGATGGAAAACGCGATCGCGGCCTCCGAGGCGCGCCTTGCAGCGGCCGGCAAGTTGTTGGACAGCGTTTCCTACGAACGGGTGCTCGATCGCGGATTCGCCCTCGTGCAAGACGCGGACGGGGAACCGGTAACCTCCGTGACCGCCACGCGCGAAGGCCAGAACGTGTCCATCCGGTTTGCGGACGGCGCAGCCGGGGCGATGATTTCCGGCCGATCCCGGCCGCGCGCGGCGGAGGATACCTCCGAACAGGGATCGCTGTTCTGAACGCCGCCATGCGTTGCGGGTGCCGGGCCGGGCGAGGCGAACCAACAGGGAGGCGAGAATGACCGCCGAGATAAACGTTTACAACCCGGATTCGCTGGGCGCGCCCATGGGACAGTATTCCCATGTGGCCCGCGTGAAGGCGAACGAGTTCCTCTTCATCGCCGGTTCCCTGTCGGCGGACAAGGACGGCAACATCGTCGGCGCCGATCTCGATTTCGTGGCGCAATGCCGTCAGGTTTTCGGGAACATCGAGAAGGTTCTGGAGTCCGCCGACGCAGGGTGGCCGAACATCGTCCAGTTCACCACGTATCTGTTGGGATCGCAGTGGATCCCGAGGTTCATGGACTACCGGCTTGAGAATTTTCCGGCGATGTTTCCGGACGGCCGGTATCCGCCGAATACGCTGTTGATGGTGGACCGCCTTGTTCGCGAACCGTTTCTGATCGAAGTGCAGGCGATCGCGGCGATCTGATTCGTCGGGACGGCAGTTACGCCGGAGCCTGCCCGCGCGGAGCGGATTCGCCGGGCATTCGCTCGACGATCCTGTCGAACGCCGCCGGGCTCCGCCACTCAAGCCCGACCCGCAGCACTTCGACCATGTTGCGGGCCTCCGGCGGAAGCCGGACGGCGTCCTTTTCCGTCGTCACCGCGACGGCGCCGGCAGCCGCGGCCGCTTCGACGCATCGCATCACGTCGTCCGCCGTATAGGCGTGATGGTCCGGGAAGCGGCGGACCGAGACCAGATCGCAATCCATGCCCGCGAGTGTCTCGAAGAATTTCTCGGGGCGGCCGATGCCTGCGAAAGCGACCACTGGCCGCCCTGAGATCGACTCGGAACCGGGCAGCGGCACGAAGCGGGCGGCAAGAACCGGCGGTTGCAGATCCTTCCCGAGGTTGCGCCTGTCCTCGCCGACGATTACGACCGCGTCGACGCGCTGCATAACGTCGCGAATCGGCTCGCGCAGCGGTCCCGCAGGCATGACGCGCCCGTTTCCGAACCCGAATCCGCCGTCTATGACGAGCAGCGCATAGTCCTTGGCGACGCCGAAGTTCTGCAGTCCGTCGTCCATGACGACGATTCCGGCGCCGCCTGCCGCTGCGGCGCGAGCGCCTGCGGCGCGGTTGCGGGCGATCCAGGCAGGCGCCGCGGCCGCCAGCAGCAACGCCTCGTCGCCGACCCGTCCGGCGTCGTGAACGGAGGGATTCACCCGGAGGGGGCCGCGTTCGGAACCGCCGTATCCCCGGCTCAGGAAATGAGGAGCCGCGCCGCGGGCGGCCAGCGCCTTCGCGATCGCGATCGCGACCGGGGTCTTGCCGGCTCCGCCGGCGACGGCGTTGCCGACGCAGATCGTCGGCGCGCCGACCCGGGCCGTCGCCGAGAAGCGCCGCTTGACGGCGGTGCCCGCGCGCCAAACGGCCGACGCGGGCGTCAACAGCCGCGGGACGACTCCGTCCCGCCGCCAGAACTCAGGCGCCCGCATTGCGGGAAAGCGGAACCGGCCGAGCGGGAGAGACGCGATTAAGGATGCCGTCGAGATGGGAAAACACTGCGTCGAGAATGGCCTGTTTCCCTGCGGCGACCTGCTTCGCCGCAACCATGCGCCGGCGCCGGTACCCGGCATTCGACGTCAGAAGGCCGACCTCGCGCGCGATCTCCTGCGGCGTCGACACCGCGACCGCGGCGCCGGCCGCTCGCAATTCGCCTTCGATCGCCAGGAAATTTTCCATGTGCGGGCCGTGAAGGAGAGCGCAATCGAGCAGCGCGGGTTCGATCGGGTTCTGGCCGCCGTGGGGCACCAGGGAGCCTCCGACCAGCGCGATGTCCGTCGTCCGGAAGAACAGTCCCAGTTCGCCGATCGTGTCGGCCAGAAAGACGTCGGTGCTTTCCTCGACGGTCTCCCGTCGGCTCCAAACCGCCGCGTTCAGGCCGGCGGCCCGGAGTGCGTTCTCGATCGCCGGACCGCGCGCCGGATGCCGCGGCGCGATCATCGTGAGAACGCCCGGCGCGCGCTGCGCGAGCAGACGGTGGGCGCGCGCCAGAATTTCCTCTTCGCCCGGATGCGTGCTGAAGGCGAGCCATCGGGGCCGCGCCGAGACGGCGGCGGACAACTCCCGGAGCGCCTCCTCCCGGGCGGGCAGCGGCGGCGCGGCGAATTTCAGGTTGCCGGGGCAGGACACGCGCCGCGCGCCCAGGCCGCGCAGCCTGTCGGCGTCGAGCTCGGACTGCGCCATGCAGAGTTCGAACGTGCGGAGCAGAGGGCGGATCATCCACGGCGCACGCCGCCACAACCGCCAGGAGCGGTCCGAAAGGCGGGCGTTCATCAGGACGGTCGGTATGCGCCTCGAGCGGATCTCCGACAAAATCGCCGGCCAGAATTCCGATTCGACCCAGAGCGCCATATCGGGGCGCCAGTGGTCCAGAAAACGGCGTACCCAAGGGACCCGATCCACCGGCGCGTACTGATGGACGACGCCGACGGGCAGCCGGTCGGCGAGAACGTTTGCGGAGGAGACGGTGCCCGAGGTCATCAGCAAGGCGATCTCGGGCCTCTCTCGGCGGAGGCGTTCGATCACGCTGAGGAGGGAAAGCGATTCGCCGAGGCTGGCCGCGTGGAGCCAGACCAGCGGGCCGTCGGTTCGCGCTTGGGATGGGATGCCCATCCGTTCCGGAAAGCGCGCGGCGTCTTCGCGTCCGGCGGCGCGGCGCCGATCAAGGTAGCGGCGGATCAGCGGAGCGCCCAGCCGGGTGGCGGCGCGGTAGGCCGAAACGCTCATGCCGGAACGGCCTCCTCCGCCGGTTCGACCGTTTCGACGCCGAGTTCGGCGTCGATTTCGCGGGAGAGGCGATTGAGTTCGCGTTCCAGGCGTCGTCGCGCCTCGTCGAGTTCCCGTTCGTCGGCGGTCGCCGACACCTCCATCGGACGGCCGAAGCGAACGAGCGCGCGCGTGAAGGGATGCGGCAGCATGAAGCGGTCCCACGAGCGGAAGACGCGGCGCCGCGTCAAGCCGCCCGACACCGGGAGAAGCGGCGCGCCCGAAAGCTTCGCGGCAAGCACCGCGCCCGGCGATGCCCGCATGCGGGGGCCGCGCGGCCCGTCCGGCGTGATCGCGACCGGCTCGCCCCGCCGAAGCGCCCGGATCACGCCCTTCAACGCGTTCGCGCCGCCGCGCGAACTCGAACCAGAGATCGTGTTGATGCCCAGGCGCCGCAGCACCCCCGAAAGAAAAAGCCCGTCCCTGTGGAAGGAGACCAGAGCGTTGATCGGCGCGCCGCACATGTCGGCGACCGGAATCGACAGCATCCGGCCGTGCCAGAAGCAAATGATGAACGGCCGGCCGGAATCGATGCAATCGGTCACCGTCTCGCCGTTCTCGATGCGGAAACGGCTGCTCGCCTTGACAAGCAGGAGATATTTGGCGGCGAGCCAGCCCGCCGCCGCGTTGACGGCGGGACGGCGGAGCAGGCGTTTCGCCGCGGCCATGTCAGGCGCTCGCCCGCGCGGGGGTTTCCCCGCCGAACTGCAACATGCGGGCGAAGGCGCCGCCGCTGGTCACCAGTTCCGCATGAGTGCCGGTTTCGACGATCCGGCCGTTCTGCATGACGACGATGCCGTCGGCGTCGGCGATGGTCGACAGCCGGTGGGCGATCACCACGGTCGTGCGGCCCTTCTTGAGGCGGGCCAGCGCCGCCTGGACGACTCGTTCCGCTTCGGCGTCGAGGGCCGACGTGGCTTCGTCGAGCAGCAGGATCGGCGCGTTCTTTATCATGGCGCGGGCGATGGCGATCCGTTGCCGCTGGCCGCCCGAAAGCCTGACTCCGCGCCCGCCGACGCGGGTTTCGTAGCCGTCCGGCAGCGCCATGATGAATTCGTGCGCTCCGGCGTTCCGGGCCGCCGCCGCGATCTCGGCTTCGCTCGCCGCGGGCCGGCCGTACGCGATGTTGGCGCGAACGGTCTCGTCGAACAGGGATATCTCCTGGCTGACCAGCGCGATGCTGCGGCGCAGGCTGCCGAGCGTGACGTCGCGCACGTCGCGGCCGTCTATCAGAACCGCGCCGCGGTCCGCGTCGAAGAATCTCGGTATGAGGTTCAGGACAGTCGACTTGCCCGCGCCGGACGGGCCGACCAGCGCGATCGTGGCGCCGGCGGGGATGTCGAGGTCGATGCCGTCGAGGGCGGCGCTTTCGGGCGTGTAGCTGAAGGAGACGCCCTCGAAACGTATCTCGCCGCGGACCGTCCCGATCGGCTCCGCGCCGGCCCGGTCGTTGATCGACGGCTTGCGGTCGAGGAGGTCGAAGACCCGCTGCGCCGCGGCGAGTCCCGTCTGCAGCGTTGCGTTCAGGCTGGCGATGCTCTTCATCGGCTTGTAGGCGGCGATCAGGGCGACCATGAACGTGCCTAGGGATCCGGCGGTCATCGTGCCTTCGATGACCAGAAAGCCGCCGTAGAAGACCGCCAGAGCCAACGCGACGCCGCCCAGGGTTTCCATCAGGGGCCGGCTGATGGCCTGCACCCGCGCCGCCTTGCGCGAGAGGTCGTAGACCGTCTCGATCGCCCGTGCCGCGCGGGAGGTCTCGTGCGCCTCCATCGTGTACGCCTTCACGTGGCGGGCGCCCTGGAAGGTTTCGTCGAGCAGCGTCGTCAGTTCGCCGGTTTCGATCTGGGTGTTCCGGGAAATCTTCCGCAGCCGCCGGCCGATGCGCACGATCGGATAAAGCGATGCGGGGAAGACGATCACGGTCAGAAAAGCGAGGAACCAATTGTTAACGAACAGAACGGCGAGCAGGCCGGCAACGGTCAGCGAATCCTTGACGAGGCCGGTCAGAGCCCTCGCCACGGAATGGCGCAGCATGTTCGCGTCGTTGATGAACCGCGAGACCAGCCGGCCAACCGCGTTGTCGTGAAAGAATCTGAGATCCGCGCGGATCGTCCTGCCGTACATCGACGCCTGGAGGTTCGCCGTCATGCGGTGGCCGATGAGGTCCATCAGGACGGCTTCCGCGTATCCGGCCGTTCCTCCGAGCAAGGCGAGCGCGACGACGACGGCGGGCACCAGGTAAAGCATCTGCCGGTCCCTGGCTATCAGCACGTCGTCGATGACGGGCCCCGTCAGGTAGACCATGCCGGCCGTCGCCGCGGCGACGAGGATCATGCAGGCGGCGGCCGCCGCGATCCGCAGTCGTTGCGGGACGAGCTGTTCGCGGGCCAGGCGCTCGACCAGCGCCCGCGAAGAGGCGTGGCCGGTATCCTTCAGTTCCTGACCGGAATGGCGCGAGTCGTTCGGCAAGATTCGTTCCGTGCGGCCGTCGGCGCTTCAGAATAGCACGAGCCGGCAACCCCGTGTTTCCAGAAAATCGCGGCTAAACTCCGGCGACGGTCATTCCGTCGACGCGGATCGTGGGCGCGTCGACGCCGAACCGGAAGGCGAGATCGTTCGCCGGCGTGAGCGCGGCGAACATGTTCTTCAGGTTGCCCGCGATGGTCATTTCGCTGACGGGGCGCGTTATCTCTCCGTTCTCGATCCAGAAGCCGCTCGCGCCCCGGCTGTAATCTCCGGTCACCACGTTCACGCCCATGCCGATGAGTTCGGTCACGTAGAATCCGTTCTTGATGTCGCCGAGAAGTTCTTCCGGCGTTTGCGATCCCGCTTCCATGTATAGGTTGGTGGCCGCGGGAGAGGGCGGCGTGGCGGTGCCGCGCGCGGCATGGCCGGTGGATTGAAGGCCGAGCTGCCTCGCCGAGGCAAGGTCGAGGATCCAGGTCTTGAGCGAGCCGTTTTCGAAGAGAACCCGGCGGGCGTTCGGGAGTCCTTCGCCGTCGAAGGGCTTGGAGCGCAGGCCGCGGACGCGGTGCGGGTCGTCGACGACGGCGACGCCTTCCGGAAAGATCCTTTCGCCCATCGAATCCTTCAGAAAGGACGTGCCGCGCGCGATCGCCGCGCCGTTGATGCCGCTTGCCGCGTGGCGGACGAGGCCGCCCGAGACCCGCGGGTCGTACACTACGGGAACCTGTTGCGTTTCGACCTTGGCCGCGTTCAGGCGCTTCACGGCCCGTTCGCCGGCGTTGCGTCCGATCGCGGCCGGCGCTTCCAGATCCGAACGGTAAACCGCTGTCGTGAAATCGTAGTCCCGTTCCATTTCCAGGCCCTCGCCCGCTAGCACGGATGCGGCCAGGCTGTGGCTGGACGTGGCGTAGGTTCGGGCGAATCCGTTGGTCGCGGCCATTGCGATCTCGGCCCGGCTCCAGCCGGCTTCCGATCCCTCCGAATTCGTCACTCCGGGAACCGAACGCGCGGCGTCCTCGGCCTCGCGGACATCGTCGATCAAAGCTTGCGTGTCGGGTTCCAGACCGTCGCAGATGTCGATCGCGGGCGGCTCGACGGCGATCTGCTCCGGTTCGGCGAGGCCGCAATAGGGATCTTCCGGCGCCGCCTTGGCCATCGCCACGGCGCGGTCCACGACCTCCTTAAGCGTCTCCGGCTTGAAATCCGTCGACGACACCGTCGCCTGCCGCTTGCCGACGAAAACGCGAAGCCCGAGATCGCAGCTTTCCGAGCGTTCCAGCTTCTCCAGCTTGCCGAGACGCCAGGCCACGGATACGGAAGCCGCGTTGAACGCCGCGGCATCCGCCGCGTCCGCTCCGGCCTTGCGGGCGGCTTCGATCAGGTCGGACAGAAGCGTCAGCTGCATGCGCCCTCTCTTCCCGGCGGCGCGCCGGGCTCGGCTTTCCAGATCGGCCTGCCGTTTCCCGGCAGGCCGTATTCGCGCCACTTTCGCGTGACCTCCTCGATCACGTCGTCGGTCATGCGGATGCGCCGCCCCCATTCCCGCTCGGTTTCGGGCGGGATCTTGGCGGTCGCGTCGATCCCCATCTTGGCGCCCAGCCCGGCCGCCGGCGACGCGAAATCGAGGTAGTCGATCGGCGTCCCCTCGATTACGGCGATGTCGCGGGCTGCGTCGACATTGGTGGCGATCGCCCAGATCACGTCGTCCCAGCGGCGCGGATCGACATCGTGATCCACGACGATCACGAACTTGGTATACATGAATTGCCTGAGGCAAGACCACAGCCCCATCATGATCCGCCTTGCGTGGCCCGGGTATTCCTTTTTGATGGAAACCACGGCTAGACGGTAGGAGCAGGCTTCCGGAGGCAGCCAGAAATCGACGATTTCGGGAAACTGCCGAATCAGGAGCGGCGCGAAGACGTCGTTGAGCGCCCGGCCGAGCACGGACGGCTCGTCGGGCGGTCGTCCGGTGAAGGTCGTGAGGTAGATCGGATCCCTGCGCATCGTGATCGCCGAAATCCGGAAGACGGGGAACCGTTCGGCGGCGTTGTAGTAGCCCGTATGGTCGCCGTAGGGGCCTTCGAGACCGCTTTCGTCGAGGCGCACATGGCCTTCGAGAACGATTTCCGCTTCCGCCGGAACCTTGAGCGGCACGGTTTTGCAATCGGCGAGCGTCACCTTCGAATTGCGCAGGAGTCCGGCGAACTGGAATTCGGACATGGTTTCCGGGACGGGCGCGACGGCGGCGATGACGGTGGCGGGGTCGGCGCCGATCACCGCGGCCACGGGAATGCCGGTTCTGCCCGCCCGCGCGGCCTCCCCCGCGTGCCGCGCGCCGCCGCGATGGGCGAGCCAGCGCATCAGCGCCGTGTCGCGGCCCGTCACCTGCATCCGGTAGATGCCGACGTTCGCCTTTCCCTCCGCGCCTTCGGTCACGACGAGGGGCCAGGTGATCAGCGGCGCCGGTTCCCCCGGCCAGCATGTCTGGACCGGCAGGCGCCCGAGATCGACGTCGTCTCCTTCGAGGACGATTTCCTGGCAGGGCGCCCGCGACGCGGCGCGCGGCGTCATGGCCATGGCGGACTTCAGCAGGGGGAGCATTTCGACGGCGTCCCGCCAGCCGCCCGGCGGTTCGGGCTGGCGCAGGAAGGCGAGGGTTTCTCCGAGTTCGCGCAGCCGTTCGGGCGTCCGGCCCATGCCCCATGCGACCCGTTCGACGGTGCCGAAGAGGTTCGCGAGCACCGGCATCGCATGCGGCGCGCCGTTCGCGTCCGTCGGGTTTTCGAACAGCACCGCGGGACCTTCTTCCGCCAGCAGGCGGGTCTGGATCTCGGTCATTTCCAGCACGGTGGAGACGGGCGAGGTCACGCGGACGAGCCGTTTCTCGCGTTCGAGCCGGTCGACGAACTCTCGCAGGTTGGCGTAGGCCATGGCCCGGCGTTTGTGCACGAGGATGCCGGTACCGGTCAAGCGAGCCGGAGTTCGAAGTCGCCGCCCGGCGCGTTAACTTGCCGGCCAACCCGTGCTGCCCTCGCGGCAGGGACCGCCCGCGTTGCGCTTGACGCGCCCCCGGCGACGCAAGCGTTTCGAAAAGCTCGGCCGTCAGGCGCGCAGCGCGGCGACGTTGCGGACCGCGGAAAAGTGAGCGCGCCGCCGGGAGCGGCGTGAAAGGCGGCCGCCGGTCAAAAACAGCGCAGGCCGTTCAAGGTTGCCCCGGTTTGACAGCGCCCCGCGGAAACGCGATGTCTCTGGATGAAGTCCACGTCCGGCCTCCGTAAAATGGCCGGAGGCCGGGCAATTGTCGGGATTCATTCATTCCGGGCACGATGAGGCGGACTCCGGGGCGGTGAGCGCCAAGCCGTGCGCCAATACTCCTTCATTCTTGCCGTCGAGAGGCGACCGTCTTGACCTACGACCCCGTTGCGCACGCGAAATCCTACCCGTTTCCGGTTCTCGGACGATCCTATCTTTTTCGAGATGGATCTCCGGATCCGCTGGACGGCTTCGACCGAAGCGAACGCCTCCCGGTGCTCGCGGCCGGATCCAACCAATCCTTCGAGCAGATCGCCCGCAAATACGCGAACGTTTCCGCCGTGATACCGGTGCAGAAAGCGGTCCTTCACGATTTCGACACGGTCTATGCCGCCCACTTCGCGCATTACGGCTCGATCCCGGCGACCTATTACGCGTCGCCCGGCGCCGTCGTCGCGGCCCATGTGCTGTGGCTCGACGATGCGCAACTCGAGCGCATGCACGAGACGGAGCGCAGCTACAGCTTCGACCGCCTCGACGGAATCCGGGTCGAAATACCGGAAACCGGAGAAGTTCTGCGCACCGCTTGGTCCTACAGCGCGACCGTCGGCTGCGTTAACTCAGGGGCCGCGCCGGTGGCTCTCGCCGAGATTTCGGCCGAAGGCAGGGTTCTGCCGGCCAGGTCCCAGACCGAAATTCTTTCCCTGGCCCGCGACCGGCTCGCTCCCGGCGCCGATCTGGACGCGTTCATCCGGGAACATATGGACGATGCGGATCTGCGGCGCGCGCGCACGGCTTCCTTTTCGGCGGACGCGATTCCGCTCAATTTCGATCGGACGACGATATTGCCGAATTCGTGAGGTTCATGCGGCGGCGATGCGCGCGGCGCACAGCTTGAACTCCGGAATCTTGCCGACCGGGTCGAGCGCCGGATTGGTCAAGACGTTGGCGGCGGCTTCCGCGTAGCAGAACGGGATGAAGACCATCCCTTCCGGCACGTCGCGGTCGGCGCGCGCCCTTAGTTCGATCGCGCCGCGGCGGGTTTCCACGCGGATCCTGTCGCCCGGCGCGATTCCGCGTTCGCGCAATTCGGTCGGCGCGAGCGCCGCCGACGCTTCGGGTTCTATCTCGTCGAGAACTATCGAGCGGCGCGTCATGGCGCCGGTGTGCCAATGCTCGAGAAGGCGTCCCGTCGTGAGCACCAGCGGGTAGTCGTCGTCGGGCGGTTCGTCGGGCGGCTCCAGTTCCGCGGGCACGAACTTGCCGCGGCCCGACGCGGTGGGGAATCCGTCCTCGAAGATGACGTCGCGGCCGGGTTCGTCCTCGCGATCGACCGGATAGGTTACCGAGTGCTCCCGCATCAGGCGGTCCCAAGTGATTCCGCGCATCGGCGCGATGCATTCGCGGATTTCCGCAAAGACGTCGGCGGGACCGTCGTACCGCCAGTCGAGGCCGATGCGGCGCGCGATCTCCTGAATGATCCAGAGATCCTGGCGGGCGTCCCCGGGCAGCGGCAGCGCCTTGCGTCCCATCTGAACCTGCCGGTTGGTGTTGGTGAAGGTCCCGTCCTTCTCGGGAAACGCGCTGGCCGGCAGGACGACGTCGGCATGGAACGCGGTTTCCGTCAGGAAGAGGTCCTGGACGACGAGGTGGTCGAGCGCCGCGAGCGCCTCCCGCGCATGCTGCGCGTCGGGGTCGGACATGGCCGGGTTTTCGCCCATGATGTACATCGCGCGAATTTTCCCGGCGCGGATCGCGTTCATGATCTCGACGACCGTAAGGCCGGGGGCCGGATCGAGGGGCGTTTTCCAGAGTTTCTCGAAGTCCGCCCGCGCGTCGGGATCCGCGACCGACCGGTAGGAGGGATACATCATCGGGATAAGGCCGACGTCGGAAGCGCCCTGAACGTTGTTCTGACCCCGCAGGGGATGGAGTCCGGTGCCCGGCCGGCCGATCTGGCCGGTCATCAGCGAAAGCGCTATCAGGCAACGGGCGTTGTCGGTGCCGTGCACGTGCTGGGAAATGCCCATGCCCCAGAAGATGATGGCGTTTTCCGCCTTGGCGTAGAGCCGCGCGAGATGCCGGATCTCGTCCGCGTCGACGTCGACGTGGGCGGTCATTTTCTCCGGCGCGAATTTTGCGAGGTGCGCCTCCATTTCGGCGAACCCCTCGGTGTACCCGTCGATGAATTGCCGGTCGGTCAGGCCTTCTTCGACGATCGCGTGCATCATCGCGTTGAGCAACGCCACGTCGGCGCCCGGCCGGAACTTCACCATGTGCGTCGCGTGCCGCGCCAGCGCCTGTCCGCGCGGATCCATGACGATCAGTTTCGCGCCGTTCTTCGCCGCGTTCTTGAAGAACGTGGCGGCCACCGGATGGTTGACGGTCGGGTTGGCGCCGATGACGACGATCACGTCGGAATTGGCGCATTCCGAGAACGGCGCCGAGACCGCTCCCGAATTCACGGTCTCCATCAGGGCCGCGACCGACGATGCGTGACACAACCGGGTGCAGTGATCGACGTTGTTGGTTCCGAAACCGGCGCGGACAAGTTTCTGGAACAGATAGGCTTCCTCGTTGGACCCCTTCGCGGAGCCGAAGCCCGCCAGCGCCTGCCCGCCATGCCGGTCGATGACCTTCTTCAGTCCGGCGGTGGCCGCGTCCAGCGCCTCGTCCCAACTCGCTTCGCGGAAGCAGGTCGAAGGGTCCGCGGGATCCAGAGCCAGATCCGCACTCTTCGGCGCGCCGCTTCGCCGGACCAGCGGAACCGTCAGGCGGTGGGGATGATGGACGTAGTCGAAGCCGAACCGGCCTTTGACGCAGAGCCGTTTGTGGTTGGCGGGGCCGTCCCGTCCCTCGACGAACAACAGTTTGTCGTCCTTGACGTGGTACGCGAGTTGACAGCCGACGCCGCAATACGGGCAGATGGAATCGACCGTTCGGTCGACGCTCGCGTCTTCGGAGGCGATGGCGGCCGGCAGCAGGGCGCCGGTCGGACAAGCCTGCACGCACTCGCCGCATGCGACGCAGGTGCTGTCGCCCATGGGGTCGTCGAAGTCGAATACGATCCGCGCGTCCGCTCCGCGGGCGGCCATGCCGATCACGTCGTTCACCTGAACCTCGCGGCAAGCGCGGACGCACAACGTGCAGTTGATGCAGGCGTCCAGGTTAACGGCCATGGCTGGATGGGAAAGGTCGGGGGCGGGAGGCGGCCTCGCCGGAAAGCGGCTGCCCGAGACGCCGAGGCGGTCGGCCCAGCGCTTGTACGCGGTGTCGCGGTCCGTCGCCGGCTGGTCCGCCGCGAGCAATTCGAACACCATGCGCCGCGCCGCCGCCGCTCGCTCGCTTGCGGTGCGGACCGTCATGCCCTCCGAGGGGCGGCGGATGCAGGAAGCCGCGAGCGCGCGTTCGCCCTCGATATCGACCATGCAGGCGCGGCAGTTGCCGTCGGCGCGATATCCCGGTTCCGGCGCATGGCAGAGATGAGGGATCTCGGTCCCCATTCGCCGCGCGACCTGCCATATGGTTTCGTCCGGCCGCGCCACCGCCGGGCGTCCGTCGAGGGAGAAGCGAATTCCGTCGCTTGCCGTCATTGCTCCGCCTCCTGCGGAAAATCCCGAAATACGGACAGCAGGCCGTTCGGCGCCGCCTGTCCGAGCCCGCATATGGACGCGTCGGCCATCGCGCGCGAGAGCTCCTCCAACAGCGGCCTGTCCCATGCGGGCCGTTCCATCAGCTTGACGGCTTTTTCGCAACCCGCCCTGCAAGGCGTGCATTGGCCGCACGACTCGTCTTCGAAGAACCGCATCAGGTTCAACGCGGTCGCGGCGGCGCTGTCGCGATCCGACAGCACGACCACCGCAGCCGAGCCGATCAGGCAGCCGTGCTCCTCCAGCGTTCCGAAATCCAGCGGGATGTCGGCCTTGGAGGCGGGCAGGATGCCGCCCGACGCTCCGCCCGGCAGGTATCCCTTGAAGCGGTGCCCCTCCGCCATGCCGCCGCAATATTCTTCGATCAGTTCGCGGGCCGTGATTCCCGCTTCCGCGATCTTGACGCCGGGACTCCGCACTCGCCCCGAAACGGAGAACGTGCGGATGCCCTTGCGGCCCCGCCGACCGTGCCCGGCGAACCAGGCCGCTCCCCGTTCAAGGATGTCGCGCACCCAGTGGAGGGTTTCCACGTTGTTGACGAGCGTCGGCCGTCCGAACAGGCCCACTTCCGCCGCGAAGGGGGGCCTGTGGCGGGGGAGGCCCCGCTTGCCTTCGATGCTTTCGAGCATCGCCGACTCTTCTCCGCAGATATAGGCGCCGGCACCCCGGCGAAGGTGAAGTTTTCCGGAATCCAGGAGGCGGGCCTCTTCGAGTTTCGCGATCTCGCGGCCGAGGATTTCGCGGACGGCGGGGTACTCGTCGCGCAGATACACGTAGCACGCCGCCGCGTCCACGGCCCACATGCCGATCAGAACCCCTTCCAGAAACCTGTGGGGGTCGGCCTCCATGAAGTGGCGATCCTTGAACGTTCCCGGTTCGCCTTCATCGGCGTTGACCGCCATCAGGCGCGGTCCCGGCTGGCCGGCGACGATTTTCCACTTGCGTCCGGTCGGGAAGCCGGCGCCTCCAAGCCCGCGCAGCCCGGCTTTTTCGAGCGCGTCCGCCACGTCTTCGGGCGTTCGCGCGCCGCTTCGGCATTCCTTCAGGATCCGGTAGCCGCCGCCGCGGAGATAGTCGTCGTAGTCGACGTATCGCGGAACGGCGGCGGCCGTCCGTTTGCCGTCGACGGCGTCGGCGACGCTTGTCGCGTCGGCAGGCGCGAGCCGGTTGCGGCCCACGGCGACCGCCGGGGCCCGGTCGCAGGCGCCCATGCAGGGCGCCGGCAGAACGCGAACGCCGCTTCCGCAGCGGGCGCGGAGATTTTCAAGAAGCGCGGTTGCCCCCGCCAATTCGCAGGCGATCGAATCGCAGACGCGAACCGTGATCTCCGGCGGCGGCGCGTCGCCGTCGGCGAGGACGTCGAAGTGGTGATAGAAGGTGGCGGTTTCGTAAACTTCGACCAGCGACAGCCGGAATTCCTGGGCGATCGCCGCGAGATGATCGGGCGACAGGCAGCGGCATTCATCCTGCACGACATGCAGCGCCTCGATCAGCATGTCGCGCTTCCGCGGCATTCCGGCCAGCAGGCCGCGAACGCGGTCGAGGGCGGCCGGTTCGGCCAGTCGTCCGCGGGGAGAGACCGCCTTCATGCGCCCGCGAGGCGCGGTCACGGATTGCAGACCCCTTGGCCGCTGCGCGTTGCGGAAGCGAGGCGACCGCAGCGCATGTGCACGTTCAGCATGGCAGGGCAGATCCCTCAAACAGCGTTTTGCGCATTCTACAGGAAACCGGATCGCGGTTCATCCTTGCGGAACGTTGGGGACGGCCCGGTTCCCGCCGGATCGACAGAGGATCCATGATAGTCGCGCCGACTATGAAGGACGAAGATGTCAACAATGCCGAGCCGCCGAAAAATATCCCTCGCGCCGCGCGAGATTGCAGCGGGAGATCATGAGCGGGAAATCCGCATAGACTCCGCCTCCCTTGCGTTATGCGGTTGCGCCGACGAGGGCAAGCGCCGCCGCGAAAAAATCTTCGATTCGCGGAACGGATTTATGCGGCCGGCAGCTCGGGGCTAATTACACAACAAACAAGCTGTTCGAGCTTGGTAGACATCAACCTGTCGGCATCATGATTTACGACAATGGAGAATTCATGGGAGTACCATAGGAGACGATCATCAAGAAATACAGACCCTCTATCGGTAAAAAATCGAAACCAATGGTCAGAGATTGCCTAAAGGATTTTCTCAATTATGTTCGGAATTCAAAAATATAGACGGAACATAAAGAGTCGCTTCAGATGGGCGCAGGCTTGATATTCCCAAGCCAGAAACAACTATTGATTTCGACAGTTGTACGGACTGCGACGTTTCAAGGACGAAATCAGCGATATCGTGACAAACGCTCATGATCGGCGCCCGCTCGCCCCGTAGCATGTAACTTTGGGGGTGGTTCTCCCGGCCTCGCGCCGCTCGCCGACATAACCGTTCCGCGTCCGGGCGTCGCGGCGCGAAGACAGGGCTATACGGGGCAGCCCTCAGCGTCACGCTCCTCTCGAGCGGCGAGCGCCGCCGCGAAAAAATCTCGTGGAACGGTTTTGTGTGGCCGGCAGCTCGGGGGTAGTTACACAGCAAAACGCCGTTCCGGGCACGGATTTTGACACGGGGCCGGTTGGAATACTCGCCTTCAAGCGGATAGTCGGCCTGCTGGCGTGCTTTCTGCAAGTCGATGAACGTGTCGGCGAAGCCGCGAACTTCCATTGGAAACGCCCGTGCAGGCCCTTGCTGCCGACACGTGCTCCAAGCCTTCCCATGCTCGATCGCGCGGTGCACCTGATGCCATTCCGGACTGCGGCGGCTGCCAGTAAGCAGGTCGCCGACAGCGTTGGCCGGTAGACTCCGTACGGGCGGAAACAGCTCCCTCCGTGGACGACTCTCAAGAATCCGCGGTAGCGAATTCGTCGCGAATGGCGCTCAACTTCTTGACGGCGGAGTTCGCGATGGAGTCGGCCAACTTGTTTCTTTTATTCTCGTCCGCTAGAATCTCTATGTCACCCGGTTGAAAACCTGTTCCATCGGGTTTCAAAACGCACCACCAAGGCCAGACATCTGACGTTTTTCCTTTGCCGATTTTACTCTCAAGGCTCTTAAGCCTTCTTTCGATCATATTATATTTTTCCTCGCTTCCGTTTTTATCGCAGAGGACGCCAACAACGAAACCGTCGACAAGATCAGCTTGGACGCCCAGACGGGCAAGTTCTTGGCCAAACGAATAATACAGGCCAAATGCCGCAAGCTCTGTGGGTTTTGGGTTTAAGACGTTAATGATTCTGCTTTCGGAAATATCCGACGGTCTTTTTTTCTTGTTACCGGCAAAATCCACAGGATTATCAAAAGAATTCTCTTCGAGGATGCTCTTTATCCTCTCCCACATATCGTGCATCAGAGAAGCCTTGGCATGAATCAGGGCTTCCGCCAAATGGTGAGCGACAAGAAGGTTGTCGTCCCGCAAGCAAAGTTCCTTCAAATCCTTCATAAGTTCGCTCCTTCCGTCATTACCTGTCATCCTCCTTATCAAGCGCGAATACTGTGCAATGGACTCCCGCAGTTCGGGTTCATCATAGGCTCGTTTTCGGCAACGCTCAAGCCAAGGGAGAATAGCCTCGTAAGAGATCGAAGTATATTCTTCTTCACTAAGACCATCGACGCTGGCTTCGGAAGGGTTGCGACCGTCGATCGCCAAGTACAATAAGTGTATGTCCTCTTTTTTATATCCTTGCTTCACCAATTTTTCACGGTACCCTTTCAGCTGTCGATCCTGATCTCCAGCGTAGATTTTATTCTCGATCGCCAGAGCCTGTCCGCGATCGTTCGTGATCAGAATGTCGATGTAGTCGCGTTCGCGCTCGACTTTCGCGCCATCGAGCGCAAAGTCGCGCAGAGGTTCGGGAGCGAATTGTTCCCTGAAATCACGCAGATTCGCCGCCCCTTCCTCGCCGCCGGGCTTCCGATGGTTGAGCAGAGCGTGGAGAAACCGGGAATGAAGGTTGACTTCGTCACTCTCTCTGCGCAGGACGGTAAACACGTTGAAAGGCTCCGGGCGGCCCGCTCCATGCCTCTCGTACAGAATGGCCGCGTCTTTCAACAGCAATTCCGCCAGCCGCGCCCGCTCGTCGCTCATCTTCCTCCTCGCGTCCTCATGTCGAAGCGACAGTCATTTCGAACGTAGGCGCAGCGAATCCTTGCGTCAACTCCGGCCGGGGTAAGCGTTCGCTACCCGGGGGACGAAAAAATTTCGTCCAGGGACCGGAAACGGGATCCTTCGCCTCTCGATTTTTGCTGCGACCGACGGCGCCGGTACTTGCGCCCCGCGCGACCGCGACAGTCGCTCGACTTCGAGGTCTCGCCGGCGGGGAAGGGCGTCAGGCGCCCTTCGTTCCCGCCCCGTCGTCCGTCGGCCGGCTATCAGCGCCTTGAGCGCCGTCATGCTCTCCTCGTGGCGGCGTTCTTCGGCTTCGCTCTGCTGCTGCGTAGCCGCGCGCTGTTGTTGCCCGCGTTCGTCGCTGGCGCGGACCATCGCGCGGATGCCGTACCAGATGCCGACGGCCGCGACGGCGGCCGCGAGCGCGTTGACGGAAGCGACGGCGAGGTTAGCGATCGCGAAGGCACTCATGAGCGTCCTTTCCAGAGAAGGGAGACAGTATCCGCGGCGCCGATGCGAACGTCAAGAGAGAGACGCTTGCGCCAGGGCGGGAACGGGGCGGTGGCGTTCATCGCCCGTCCTCGGGGCGGCAGCAGGGGCGGCCCGCAGGAAGACCCGCAAGCGGCGAAACGCCTGAACTCCAGGCTGCGGTTCCGTCGAACGGGAGCGTCGTCCGGTCGAGCGAGGCGGACCCGTCGAACCTCCAGGGTTCGGCCATGGGCGGAAAGCCTGAGGAAACATGCAACCAGCGTGGGCCCGTCTGGAGGCGGAACAGGCAGGTCACCCCGCGACCGAACGCTTACCGGCCGGGAGCGCGAATTTATTTTTGCCGAACTCCTTGTTTTTATTTGTGGAATCGGGATTTCCGCCGTCAGGCGACGTTCGACATCTGGTTCGCAGCCCCAGTCGCCATGCCAGACGGTCCGACCAGTGCTCTGAGGGTGAGGAGGTCCTGACATCCTTCGACGCGCCAGCGCTCGCCCGCCCGTTTCATGCGCTGGTTGACCAGCGCCTTGTTTGGCGGCCTCCACGACGCCCGACCGGATAACCCTTGGCCTTGAGGCTTGCGTAGCGCGCCCCTGTTCTTGCGGAAGAGTGCAAGCTCGCGGTATCGTCGATCCTGTCGCCTTGTCACGGAGATGTACGACATTCGTAAAGGCACGGAAATAAATCTGGATGGAACCTTTGCTGCTGCCCTTTGCTCAAGCAGAGATGGTTCGCAGGTTCATGAAAGGAGTTGATCCAGAATATCTCGATTGCATAAGTTCGACGACTATAGAATTTCTTTGTTAATTCGGAACGGAACTTCTCGATTTCCATAAACCTTCAACTCTCATAAACCGAAGACGTGTTCGAAAAGCCGCCAAGAGGATGGTTGAAAAACAGTTTGAGCCTGCGGCGGAATACTTCGGGCAAGGTCGTTTTATAGATCCGATAATGGATATTGTCGCATGCTTGCCAAAGGATGAGCTCGCGAATATGGTGGAGGCCCTCGTAAATCTCATGTCCGTTAAGCGAATGGCATCCCTTGAGCAGGGAACGGTAGGAGGCCTGATCGATATCGCCGTTATCTCCAAGGGAGATGGATTTGCGCGGACAAAAAGGAAGCCGTGCTTTGACGAGAGGTCGAAGCCAGACTATATTTGCAGACCACGGTGCCGACCAAAGGGGAGGGAAAATGATGATTTACAAGCTGGAGAAGACACGGAAGGACAAAGCATGGATACCGCCTCGCCGTCCGGCCCGGACTGAAGCTGAACGCGAAGAGGAGATCAGGCGGCAAGCCGTCAAGGATGCCAGGCAGGCCGTGAAGGGGATTCGCCATTTGCTGGAAGAGGGCGTTGAGTCGACGCCGGGCCGGACTGACGGGCGGGCCAGCAAACGCCGCGGGTGACCGCCGGGAAAGCTGGCGGCGAGCGGGCGGCCGCAAGACCGGGTTTCGTAGTTCTCGACGGACAACGGAGTCCCCGGGGAGTAAGCGTTCGGTCGTGGGGTGATGGCCTATTCATTGAGGAGCCGCCTCCAGTCCCGGCGCAGGGGTTTCAGCCAGATGTCCTTGACCGGGAGAGCGCGTTCTTTCCGGGTATCGAGCTTGCCGCGGCCCTGCGTTTTGCCGACCTTGGTCCAGTTGGCGGCCCGGTAGCAGGTTCCTTCGAAGCGCGTGCTCTCGCAGAAGGTCTCCATCAGGGCCGGGCGCAACGCGTAGCGGCCTTCCCAATCGTCGGGCAGGCGACATTCAACCATGGCAAGGATGCAGGACGCGAGGTTTTTGATCCGGACCCACGGCAAGATCAGGAACCTTGCATTGTTGACCACGAGAGGCAGGTTGCGGCGGCGGGTCTCGGGATCCCACCCGACAAGCTTGTCCCGCGGCGCGATCTTCCAGGCCGCGGCGCCGAAGCCGAGGACGGCGAGGGGTTCGCCTCCGGCGGCCCGAACGAAGTATCGCATCTGCGCGCCGGGCAGCGTCGAATAGCCGAGATAGTGGTAGCGAGCGACGAACTCGTTCCAGAGGCGGCCTTCGCCCGCGTTCCGGACGGGCTCAACGGCGACGGGTTGGATATCGGCGAGACGCTCGGGGGTCGGGAACGGGGGCCTGTCGGTCGCGGGACCGGGCACGAGCGGACGGCGGACGACCGGCGCGCGCCTTGGCGGCGGCAAGACGATCACGCCGTCGCGATGCATGCGCAACATGGCGACGCGCGCGCTCATATCCTTTAGGCCGCCGTCGGGCTTGCGCCAGTCGAGGCGGCGGCAGACCTCCCGCGACAGCGCCCGGCGGTGGAGGCCGCCCCTCGCGATCAGGCCGCGGATCATGTCGACCTCGTCCTCGGAGAAGTCGCGCCCGCAGTAGCGGCGGGGGCTGCCGCTCACGGTCCTTGGGGGAGAGCGGGACGCCAGGAGCGGAGACGCTCCTCGCCTGCGCCCCACGGCAGCCAGGCAGCAGGGCCTTCGGGCGGCGGACCGCGATGCCGGGCGCAGGCATCGAGATAACCGAGTAGCCAGCGGTACGGCGAGACGCCGGCCATCTCGAGCGTGCCGAAGATGGAATAGAGCATGCCCGCCAACTGCGCTCCGTCCACGCTATGCGACCCGAACGAGAGCTTCCGGCCGATCGCGAGGCCGCGCAGGCCGCGTTCGGCGGGGTTGTTGTCCATGGGAACGTCTGCGTTGTCGACGAACACTGTCAGGCCGTCGCGGTGGCGTAGCAGGGAGTCCAGAGGGCCGCGTTGCGCCGCGCTCTCCGGAAGCGCGTCCCGTGCCTTTTTCGCCGCCGCGAAGAACGCTCCGGCGAATCTCGCGAGCCGCCGCTGGGCGGCGGCGTTGCCCGGACACGCCAGACGCCTGGCGTTGAGTCGGTACAATGCCGCAATGTGACGAAGCCATTTTTGGGCGAACTTCGCGAGGTTCGGGTAGCCGGTCTCAAGGTTGATGAAGTCCCGTCTGGCATGGACCCAACAATATGAAAGGACGATGCACCCTTCCATGACGCGCGCCAGCTTCCGGTAGGCGGAGTAGCGGTCGCAGACCAGGTGAGCCGCCTGTTCGGGCGAGCCGAGCCCCCTGAACAGTTCAAGGGCGGCTTCCGCGCTGCGCGACGGCAGAATAACGATGCGAACCGCGTCCGCCGACCGGGCGATCCATGCCCAGGCGCGAGCGTTGCCGCCGTCTTCTTCGCCCAACTCCCGTATCCACCACCCTGTTTCGTCGCCGTGAACGACCGGCGCCTCCGACAGGCGCCGGGAGATCTCATCGTCGAGCGGCTCGAACAGTCGCAGGAATCCCCGCTGAGCGTCCGCCAACGTGCCGGGCGCAATGGCAAGCCCGTGCTGACCCAGCGCGCGGCAGACCGAGCGCAACGGACGGTGCAGGCCGTACCTCTCCGCCAGGACGTACGCCCAGACGGAAACTCCGTACCGAGTGTTCGGAAACAGCCGCGCCGGAGCCGGGCCGACGGCCTCCTTTTCCGGTCGGCAGGTACAGGTCGGGCGCAGCCGCTTCCGTCGAATCCTCCGGACATAGGTGACGGTCCTGGTCTCGATGAGATCCGTGTCCTTCCAACCGTTCGAGACCCAGGCCTTGCCGCAGTCCGGACACGTGCGCTCGTCCGGAAGCGACTCCTCCTCGCGAACGGGCAGCTCGGGGTGCGGCGTGCGGCCGTGCGACGGCGTTCCCTGACTGCGCCCCCGGCGTCGACCGGTTGCCGTAGGCTGCCGCTCGCTGCGGCGCCCGAACAACTCCCGGGCAAACCTGCGGCTGCGGGACTTCAGACTCTCGTTCTCTGCCGTCTCTCGGGGCGGCGCCTCGCGTCTCTTTTTCAGGATTCTAATCAGCGCCATCGCCCGGTGGAAAGCTCCCTGCCACCTCTCGGCGTCGCGGCGAAACTTCTCCGCTTTATCGAGTGCGCTTTCCAGCGCCTGGCAGAGAGCCGCATTCGCTCGGCATGCCGCAGCCAGAGCTTGGCCGTCGCCCGACAGCTCGGTCCCGGAAAGCGTGCGTGCAGATTCGACCGCCATGGCAGCCGTATACAAGAACAAAAGAAGAGTGTCCAGGCCTGGGCGATTCGCCTGGCTCGACAGCCCGCTTCGCAACCGAACGCTTACTCTCCGGGACTTCGCGAGAAACCTGTTGCCGGGTGCCAACCAGAGGGGCGGCGTAGGCCGCGGCAGTACCCGAAACGAACGCGCCCTCCCGGTCAAGGACGTCTGGTTGAAGCCCCTGCCTGGAGGCAGGCCTCAACGTCGCCACCCCACGACCGAACGCTTACCCCGGGGACGCGGCGCGACGTTCCGCCGATGTTCGCTGCGATATAAGCGGAGGTAAATCATGCGGCACGATATCAAGGGCTGGACCACGCCGCCCGGCTTGCCGACGACGCATTACATCGACAACCGCATCCATACCGACCCGGAAATATTCGCCGAGGAACGGGAACGCATTTTCGCGGGCGGCTGGAAGCTTGTGTGCCATGCATCGGAACTTCCTGAGCGCGGGTCGTTTCGCACGGCGACGGTCGCCGGCGTCGGGATCGTCGTGCTGCGGGACGACGACATCCGCGCCTTCTACAACGCGTGCCCGCATCGCGGTGCGACGCTGCTGCGGGAGGAACGCGGCACGCTGAAGAACCGCATCCAGTGTTTCTACCACCTCTGGAGCTTCGATCTTGCGGGCAACTGCACCGGCATCACGCGGCCGACCGGCTACGAGGCGGCAGGACTTGGCAAGGACGACGTTTGTCTGAGGCCGGTTCGCGTCGAGGTTTTCTGCGGCCTTGTCTTTGTTTCGCTCAACGACGGCGTCGAACCGCTCGCGAGATTTCTCGGGCCGATGGCGGACCATATGCGCGCGCATCTCGAAGGCGCGGAACTTGAAGTGTTCCATTACCATCGCGCCGAGATACGCACCAACTGGAAACTGTGGGTCGACAACAATTCGGAGCAGTATCACGAATACCTGCATATCCTGAACCGCAAGACCGGCATGGCCCATCCGTCCTACCACGAGCGGCGATGGCGCCTTTATCCCAACAGCCACAACGTCATCAGCCAGGGCACGATCTCCTATGACGGCATGCAGCTGGGGCCCCGCACTCGAAACTTGATGCCCGGGATGAAACCCGACGGCATGATCGTGATGCTGCTGTTTCCTGACGTGATGATCAATGTGCGAGCTACGGTCATGCGCATCGACACGATCGCCCCGCTGGAGCCGGGCCGCACGCTCGTCGAATGGCGGGGCCTCGGCCTCAAGGCGGATACCGAAGAGGTTCGCGCCGAGCGCGTGCGGCACCACAATCAGGTCTGGGGACCGGCCGGCCGCAACCTTCCCGAGGATATCGAGGCGGTGGAATCGCAATGGCGCAACATGGCCTCGGGCGCGCATCGCTGGTCGATCCTCGCGCGCGAAGAAGAGCTGCGGCCACAGGACGACGCCAATCTGCGGGCGTTCTACCAGGAGTGGGGCCGCCGCGTCGGGCGTGCGCCTCACGACGCCGACAGCTCTTTCCGCGACGGCCCGGCGCTGTCGGTCGCCGTCACGGAATGAGCTCTGCGGCCGAGGAGCGGGAAGCTGTCCGGAAACTGATTTCGGATTCCGCCCGGTTTCTGGACGCTCGCGAATTTTCGGCGTTCGTCGAGCTTTTCGCGTCCGGAGCGACCTATACGCTGGAGGCGAATGGTCCGGAACTCGGCGCCCGGATGATCTGGCTGAAGGTCGACCGGGACGAACTTGCAACGCTGCTTTCGGAATCGTCGCAACACGTGCACGATCTTTCGGACAGGATGCACATGGTGACGGTCGACGACATTTCGCTCGATGGCGGAGAAGCGTCCGCGCGTTCGACTTTCGCCGTATACCGGACGACGCTCGAAGGGGTCACTTCGGTCTACGCTGTCGGCAGTTACGACGACGCCTTGGCGCGGGACGGCGATGCATGGCGTTTCTCGGCGCGCACCGTTCGGGTCCGCACCCGGATGTTCGCTTCGCCCACTCCGACGCCGCTGTGAGCGCAATGTCGACGACCCGCGGACCGCGAAGAGTTAAAAAAGCCGCCTGCGGCCACGGCGGCGCGAACGGAACGTTTTCGTTACGGGCGCTTCCAGCCGCCGACGATCATGAAACGGAAACCGCAACTCCGAAAGAAGACGGCTTTCGTTCTTGCCGACAGCGCCGGAACCGTCGAAAAGACCTGTCGAACGTCCACCGGGATCGACGGAAGCCGGACGCGGGCGGCCGGGTCGTTCACTTCGCGATCGTCGGCGAGCGGAAGAAGGCAGGGAACGGCGCTTCTTCGCGGATCCGCAATGCGGTCGAAACGGCGCTCCGCCAGCGATTTGGAGCTTGGGCCGTCGACAGGAAAATGCGGCGAGAAAGAGGTTCCGCGGGATGTGGCGTCTCCTCGGGCGGAGACTCCGACGGTGATGCGCTTGAGGCTGTGCGGTTGCTTCGCTCCAGGAAAAAATGCTGGGAATTTGCGCGCTTGGGTGCCGTTGCAGCCGAACGTGACGCGAGGAGCGGCACGGAACGGCGGCTGGAGATTCCGGGTCTTGCCGCTTCCGCCTGAGGCATGATTCGCAGTAACGGATTCATGGATTCCCCCGACGATCCCCGCGCCGCGATCCGCGACCGAGCGCTCATGCTGGGGTTCGACGTGATCGGGTTTGCCGGCCCGGACACCGGGACCGCGGGCGAGAGCCTCGCGGCGTATCTCGCCAAAGGCTACCACGGGGACATGGGGTGGATGGAGGCGACCCGGCAGCGGCGGCGGTGGCCTGCCGCCCTGTGGCCGGCCGTCAGGAGCATCGTCGCCGTCGGCATGAACTACGGTCCCGAAGAGGATCCGCTGGCGGCGCGAGAGGCGGCCGTCTCCGTCTATGCGCGCGGGCGCGACTATCACGACGTCATGAAGAAGCGGCTGCGTGCGCTGGCTCGATGGATTGCGGAAAGCCGCGGCTGCGAGGTCAAGCTGTTCGTGGATACGGCGCCCGTCATGGAGAAACCCGTGGCGCAGCGCGCGGGCGTCGGCTGGCAAGGCAAGCACACGAACCTGGTGTCGCGGGAATTCGGGTCGTGGTTGTTTCTCGGCGAAATTTTCACGACCCTCGCGATCCCTCCCGATTCCCCGGAGGGCGACCGCTGCGGCGTTTGCGCCCGATGCCTCGACGCGTGCCCGACGGACGCCTTCCCCGCGCCGTACCGGCTGGACTCGAGGCGTTGCCTTTCCTACCTGACCATCGAGCACAAGGGTCATATCCCCCGCGAGTTCCGCAAGCCGATGGGCAGCCGGATATACGGTTGCGACGATTGCCTCGCCGTCTGTCCGTGGAACAAATTCGCGCGCGCCACGCCGCATCCGGAATTGCGGGCGCGGACGCCTCCGTTTCGCCTCGAAGAGCTCGCCGGTCTCGACGACGCGGCTTTTCGAAAGTTGTTTTCGGGGTCGGCCGTGAAGCGGTTGGGCCGCGACCGCTTTCTTCGCAACGTGTTGATCGCGATCGGCAACAGCGGCGATCCCTCCCTCGCCTCCGCGGCGCGGCGGCGGCTCGCCGATCGCTCGCCGCTGGTGCGCGCGATGGCGGTCTGGGCGCTCTCCCGGCTGCTGGCTCCGGATGCCTTTTCCGAGCTGCGCCGCCGTTTCGCAGGCGCGGAAACGGACCGCGAGATCCGCGCCGAATGGGATGCCGGCGCGTCGCCGCAGGCCCCGGAACCCGGCTGAACCCCCTTTTGGCGGAGCGGGCGAGCGTTCCGTTGCATACTGGCCGAAAAATCCTATCTTGCGGTGATTCCGCTTCCCGGTTTCGCGATGCAGGCCATGTCCACGCTCGACCGCCGCGTTTCGGTCGCTCCCATGATGGATCGAACGGATCGGCACGACAGATATTTCCTCCGGCAGATCTCGCCGTCGGCGCTCCTCTATACGGAGATGACGACGACGGGCGCCCTCTTGCGCGGCGACAGGGAACGATTTCTGAGATTCGACCAGGCCGAGCGGCCGCTGGCGCTGCAGCTCGGCGGCGCGGATCCCGGCGAGCTCGCCCGTTGCGCGGAGATGGCGGCGTCGCGGGGTTACGACGAGGTGAACCTGAACGTCGGCTGTCCCAGCGACCGGGTGCGCAACGCGCGGTTCGGAGCCTGCCTGATGAAGGAGCCGCGAACGGTCGCCGCCTGCGTCCGCGCGATGCGCGGCGCCGTTGACGTTCCGGTCACCGTGAAATCTCGGATCGGAGTCGACGAGAGGGACTCTTGGGACGATTTCCGCAGCTTCGTGGAGATCGTCGCCGAAGGCGGCTGCCGCGTCTTCGTCGTCCACGCCCGCAAGGCGTGGTTGAAGGGACTGAGTCCCAAGCAGAACCGGGAAATTCCGCCGCTCCGCTACGAGGTCGTCCACCGCCTCAAGGCCGAGTTCCCCGAACTGACGGTGATCGTAAACGGCGGGATTGCGCAGCTCGGGGAAATCCTGCGCCACCTGGACTGCGTCGACGGCGTGATGATCGGACGCGCCGCCTACGAAAATCCGTGGTTTCTCGCCGAAATAGAAACCGCCGTATTCGGCGGCGCCGCCCCCGCGTCGCGCCATGCCGCGCTCGAACGCTATGTCGACTACATGGAAAGGGAGGAGGATGCGCCGCTTTATGCGATGGCGCGTCATGCGCTCGGCCTGTTCAACGGCCTGCGCGGCGCCCGGTCATGGCGGCGCCATATCAGCGAGAACGCCCATCTTCCGGGCGCCGACGCGAAGGTCGTGCGAGCGGCGGCGGCGCTGGTTCGCGGTTGAAAGGTCGCCGCCGAAACCGGATGCCGCGGCTGTCGGCGGAGGATGGTTCGCGCTGCGCGAAGGGCGCCCCATTTTCCTGTCGGTCGAAGCGGCGTTCCGTCGTCGGATTCCCGGGCGGCAAGAAGGAGCAGGGGCGGACCGGGACGCGCTTTCCGCGCCGCTTGGCGATCCGCCGCTCCGGGCTTGTCCGGTCGCCGCCGGGTCATGCCCCTGCGCGGCGCCCGCGTCACGAACGGTCCGGAGGATGACGCGAGGCCCCTCTTCCGTACGAGCGTCGATTGCCGACGAGAACCCCCGGCTGTAAGATGGCTGAGGTTTTGCGAAAGCGACGGTTCGGACGATGACGGTCACGATATATCACAACCCGCGTTGCTCCAAATCGCGCGCGACGTTGAAGTTGCTTCGGGAAAAAGGCGTCGAGGCGGAGGTGGTCGAGTATCTCAAGACGCCGCCGGACAAGGCGGAGCTTGTCCGGATCCTGAATGGCCTCGGCATGGAGCCTCGCGATCTGATGCGCCGGAAAGAGGCGGCTGCGCTCGGTCTCGCCGACGATAGCCTCGGCCGCGCCGCGCTGATTGACGCGATGCTGGAAAACCCGGTCCTAATCGAACGTCCCGTCGTCGAGAACGCCGGCAAGTACGCGCTCGGCAGGCCGCCGGAAAACGTTCTGGAAATACTCTGAGGAGACGGGAAGGATGCCGCGGGGTGTTCTGTTCGGGATCGCCGCCATGGTCGCTGTCGTGGCCGTTTCCAACGTGCTGGTGCAGTTTCCGATCGGCGACTGGCTGACTTGGGGAGCCTTTACCTATCCGGTCGCGTTTCTGATCACTGACCTGACCAACCGAGCGTTCGGCCCGGCGAAGGCGCGGAGGGTGGTCTGCGTCGGGTTCGCGCTGGCGGTTCTCTTGTCGATCTGGCTGGCGACGCCGCGCATTGCGCTTGCATCGGGCGCGGCGTTCCTGGCGGCGCAACTTCTCGATGTCCGGATATTCGACCGTCTCAGGCGGACCGGAACCTGGTGGCTGCCGCCTCTGGTTTCCTCGTCGATCGCGTCCGCTCTCGACACGGCCCTCTTTTTCTCCATCGCCTTTGCCGGAACCGCGGTGCCGTGGATCACGCTGGGAATCGGCGATTACGCGGTGAAGCTCGCCGTCGCGCTGGCGATGCTCGTCCCGTTTCGGGCGCTTATGACCTTCACTCGAACCCGGGAGGCATGATGAAGGACGCAGACAAGGGAATCGGCGCGCGGGTTCTCCGCAAGGAAGATGCGAGACACCTCGCCGGCCGCGGAAAGTTCACCGGAGACATCAGGCGGCCCGGACAACTGGAACTGGCGTTCGTTCGCAGCGCGCGCAGCCACGCCCGGCTTGCATCGATCGTCAAGCCGGCCGGTTGCGAGGAGGCGGTGTTTACCGCGTCGGATGCAACCGGCATGCGGCCCATGCGCGCCCCGTCCAGGTTGCCGGGCTACAAGTCGGCGGATTATCCGGCGCTTGCGATCGGCAAGGTGCGCTTCGCGGGCGAGCCCGTCGCGGTTTGCGTGGCGGATACCCGGGCGGCGGCGGAGGATATCGCTCAAGCGGTCGAGGTCGAGTACGAAGACTTGCCGCCCGTGGTCGATATGCTGGCGGCCGGCGCGGCGGAGGCGCCCCTGATCCACGACGACTGGGGCGACAACGTGGTGATGGAGACGTTCACCGACGACGATTTCGGGCGGATTTCCGACCGCGCGACCGTCGTGGTCGAACGCGAGTGCAGCTTGTCCCGTCAGGCGATGAATCCGATGGAATGCAAGGCCGTCTTCGCGGAATGGGACGACAGGACGGACCAGTTGATGATGTGGACTTCCACGCAAGTGCCGCATCTGATCCGCAACGGCCTGGCCGAATTCCTCGACCTCGAACAGCGCCAGGTGCGCGTAATCGCTCCCGACGTCGGGGGCGGTTTCGGCTACAAGGCCCTGCTGCAGCCGGAGGAGCTGGTCGCCGGCTGGCTCGCCATGCGCCTCGGAAGGCCGGTGCGATGGGTGGAGGATCGCCGGGAGCATCTGGTGGCGGGCGCGAACTGCCGCGAGCATCACTACCGCGTGACCGTCCATGCGACGCCCGAAGGCCGCGTTCTCGGCCTCGACTGCGACGTGACGGTGGATGCGGGCGCCTATTCGGTCTACCCGTTCACCAACGGTCTGGAAGGGGCGATGGCGCACGGCAATCTGCCGGGACCTTACGATCTCGAGGTCTATCGCTGCCGCACGCGCACCGTGACGACCAACAAGCCGCCGTTGATGCCCTACCGCGGCGTGGCTCGCCCGGGCGTGTGCTACGCGGTGGAAATGACGCTCGACGCGTTGGCGCGCAGGATCGGCCGCGAACCCGCGGAAGTCCGCGCCCTCAACATGGTCAAGGCGGACGCCATGCCCTTCATGTCGATCGCCAGGAAGCACTTCGACAGCGGCGATTACGCCGCGGGCGTCCGGAAGGCGGCCGACCTGATTTCCCTGGACTCGGTTCGCCGGCGTCAGGCGTCGCCGGAACCCGACGGGAGACTGATCGGCGTCGGGATGGGATCCTACGTCGAGCAAACGGCGCATGGCACCTCGGTGTTCGCGGGGTGGGGCGTCTCCATGGTGCCTGGCTACGAACAGGCGACCGTGCGGCTCACGCCGGACGGCGGCCTTGAGCTGCGCATCGGCGTTCAAAGCCACGGCCAGGGGATGGAGACGACGATGGCGCAGATGGCGCACGAGATTCTCGGCATCGATCCCGCCAACGTGTCCGTCACGCACGGCGACACCGGCCTTACGCCCTACTCGACCGGGACCTATGCGTCCCGCAGCATGGTGATGGCGGGCGGCGCGACCGCGCGCGCCTGCCGGGCGCTCGCCGAGCGCATGGAGATCATCGGCGCTCATCTGTTGCAGTGCGACCGCAGCGAGGCGGCGGTGCGCGGCGGCAAGGTGACGAGCGGCAAGGGCGAGGTTTCCTTCGCCGAGATCGGCAGGGTCTGGTACCTCAATCCGGACGAACTGCCGGAGGACGTCGACCGGGGAGGCGTCGAGGTGACCATGGGTTACCGGCCCGAGCCCGACTCGGGAGCGTTCGCCTACGCCACCCATGCCTGCACGGTCGCCGTGGACCCGGAGACCGGCGAGGTCGAAGTGCTGGATTACGCCATCGTCGAAGATTGCGGCACCATGGTGAACCCGATGATCGTCGAGGCTCAGACCTTCGGCGGGGCGACTCAGGGGATCGGCACGGCCTTGCTGGAAGAATCCGGTTACGACGGCTCGGGCCAGCCGACGGCGTCCACATTCGCCGACTACGTGATGCCGGGCGCGACGGACGCGCCGCATTTCCGCATCAGGCACATGGAGACCCCGTCGCCGTTCACCGAATTCGGCATCAAGGGCATGGGCGAGGGCGGCACCATTCCGACGCCCGCTGCGATAGGCAACGCCATCAACGACGCGCTGAAAGGTATCGGCGCCGAAGTCCGCCGCACGCCGTTCACGCCCCGCCGGGTGCGCGCCGCCATCGTGGCGGCCCGGGGGTACGCGGCATGAAGCCCGCAAGGTTCGAATACGAGCGCCCCGCGACGCTCGACGAAGCGTTGCGCGCCCTTCGCGACGCGGACGGGGAAGCGCGCGTGCTCGGCGGCAGCCAGTCCCTGGGACCTATGATGAACCTGCGCCTGGCGCAACCCGATCTGCTGGTCGATCTTGCGCGCGTCGAAGGGCTGGACGGAATCCGGGAGGCGGACGGCGTCGTGACGGTCGGCGCGCGCGTAACCCACGCCCGAATAGAGGACGGCGCCGTTCCCGGCCGCAGCGGAGCCTTCATGCAGCAGGTCGCGTCCGGCATTTCCTACCGGTCGGTCCGCAACCGGGGAACGATCGGCGGTTCGCTCGCGCATGCCGACCCCGCCGCCGACTGGCCGGCGGCGCTTCTGGCGTTGGGCGGCGAGGTCGTGGCCGTCGGCGCCGACGGAGAGCGGCGGATTCCGCTTGACGGGTTCCAGATCGGCCCCTTCGCGACGGCTCTCGGTCACGACGAGGTGCTCGCGGCGGTCGAACTGCCGCAGCTCGGCGGCGGCGTCCCTTGGGGCTACTACAAGGTTTGCCGCAAGCCCGGCGAGTTTGCCGACGCGATCGGCGCGGCGACGGTCGGCGCGGAGCCGCGCGCGATCTGCGGCGCGACTGGTTCCGCGCCGTTCCGGGTGTCGGCGGTCGAAGGAAAACTTGCCGCCGGAGCGACGGAAATCTCCATCGCCGAAGCGCGAGACATGATCGACGCGCTGGACCCCGGCTTCGACGACTACGAACTCCAGATTCACGCGGTGGCGCTCAGCCGCGCCGTCGGGAGGGCCTTCGCATGAACGCGCTGTCGCTCACCATCAACGGCGAGCCCGTTGCCGCCGAGGTCGAGCCCCGCCTTTCGCTGGCGGATTTCATCCGCGACCACCGCCGGCTGACGGGAACTCATCTCGGCTGCGAGCACGGCGTGTGCGGCGCCTGCACGGTGCTGATGAACGGCGAGCCGATGCGCTCCTGCATAACCTTCGCGGTGGCCGCCGACGGCGCCGAAATCACCACCATCGAAGGCTTCGACGACGACGAGTCCATGGCGCAGCTCAGGAAGGCGTTCCACGAACATCACGCGCTCCAATGCGGCTATTGCACGCCCGGCATGCTGGTCGCTGCGCGCGACATCGTTCTCCGGTTGCCCGGTGCCGACGAGGCGCGGGTGCGGCTGGAACTTGCCGGCAATCTGTGCCGCTGCACCGGATACGTCGGGATCGTCGACGCGATTCTCGCCGTGCTCGAGGAACGCCGCGGCTGAGGCCGTCCTTACGCGACGGCCGGCAGTCCGGCGAGCGCCATCGCCAGCTCGTTTTCGTCGTAATCTTGATCGACGAGATTGCCCGAGAAATAGTCGGTATAGGCCTGCATGTCGAAATGGCCGTGGCCGCACAGGTTGAACAGGATCGTCTCCGGCCGGCCTTCCTCCTTGCAGCGCAGCGCTTCGTCGATGGCTCCCTTGACCGCGTGATTGGCTTCGGGGGCCGGCAGGACGCCTTCGGCCCGGGCGAACTGCACGCCGGCCGCGAAGCACTCGGTCTGCCGGTAGGCTTTCGACGAGATGAGGCCGATTTCCTGGACGTGGCTGACCAGCGGTGCCATGCCGTGATAGCGCAGCCCGCCGGCGTGGAAGCCGGGCGGGATGAAGGTCGAGCCCAAGGTGTGCATCTTCACGAGCGGCGTCAGGTGGCCGGTGTCGCCGAAGTCGTAGGCGAACCTGCCGCGCGTCAGCGAGGGGCACGCCGCGGGCTCGACCGCGACGACGCGGACATCCTTTCCGCCGCGCAGCTTCTCGCCGATGAACGGAAAGGAGATGCCGCTGAAGTTGGACCCGCCGCCGGTGCAGCCGACGATCACGTCCGGGTAGTCTCCGGCCATTTCGAGCTGCGCGAGGGCTTCCTGTCCGACGACGGTCTGGTGCAGCAGCACGTGATTGAGAACGCTGCCGAGCGCATATTTCGTGTCGTCCCGCGTGGCCGCGACCTCGACGGCTTCCGAGATCGCGATGCCGAGGCTGCCGGTCGAATCCGGACTCCGCTCGAGGATCGCGCGCCCCGCCGCGGTTTCGTCCGAGGGGCTCGCGACGCAGCGCGCGCCGTATGATTCCATCAACGCCTTGCGGTAAGGCTTCTGCTGGAACGAAACCTTCACCATGTAGACGTCGACTTCCAGGCCGAAAAGCGCGCCGGCGAAGGCGAGCGCCGAGCCCCACTGTCCCGCGCCGGTTTCGGTCGCGAGCCGGGCGACGCCTTCCTGCTTGTTGTAGTACGCTTGCGCGACCGCGGTGTTGGGCTTGTGGCTGCCGGCCGGGCTCACTCCCTCGTACTTGTAGTAGATCTTCGCCGGGGTATCGAGCGCCGCTTCGAGCCGGCGGGCGCGGAACAGCGGCGACGGGCGCCATTGCTTGTAGATGTCGCGGACCTCGTCGGGGATTTCGATTTCGCGTTCGGCCGAGACCTCCTGCATGATCAACGCCATCGGGAACAGGGGCGCGAGGTCGTCCGGGCCCACGGGCTGTCCCGTCCCGGGATGGAGCGGCGGCGCCGGCGGCTGCGGAAGATCCGCCATGACGTTGTACCAGTGGCGCGGGAGATCCTTTTCTTCGAGGACGAATTTGACGGTGTCGGACATGTCGGTCTCCCAAGCGGCATCGTTGCGGCCGCGCACAATCACAAATTCGGGGCCGTAGGTAAAGCGGCGCGCGCGGCGGGACGTGTCGGCGTCGGATCGTCGGCGCATTTTTTGCGTCCGGCTTCCACGTTCGGCCGCCAGCTGGAAAGCGGGCACGCGCGGCGGCGATGGAATCGGTCTCCCCGGCGGTTTCTCGAATGGCGGCGCTTTGCGAATGCCCGGTTATATTCGTTCCATTTGGTCGGTTAATTGCGTTGCAAATGCCAGGTTGGATTGGTTATATTTGGCTGGTTCACGGCGTTGCAGATAACGGCCCTGAACGATTGATTGTCGCGTTGACGCTCGGGAGATATGGACGCGTACCGTTCGCGAATCGGCGACGCCGAACTCGTCCGCAGGCTGCAATCAGCCGGCGCGGTGCTCATAGAGGGACCGCGAGCCTGCGGAAAAACGGCGATGGCTCGACAGGCGGCGTCGAGCGAGGTGCTGCTGGATGTCGACGAGAACGCGCGGCGGGCGGCGGAGGTAGACCCGGCATTGGTATTGACGGGGGAAACGCCGCGACTGATCGACGAATGGCAGATCGAACCGGCGCTGTGGAATCATGTCCGCCGCGCAGTCGATCGGTCCGGACGCCGCGGGCGATTCATCCTGACCGGCTCGGCGGTGCCGGCCGACGATATCGCGCGCCATACCGGGGCGGGCCGAATTTCCCGTCTGCGGTTGCGCACCATGACCTTGGCGGAGACCCGGATTTCCACCGGGGAAATTTCATTGCGGGAGCTGATGCAAAGCCGATTCGACGGCTGTCCTGATCCCGGTTTGCCGTTGCAGGATCTCGCCGTGCAAATCTGCAGGGGAGGCTGGCCCGGCCATCTGGATCTGTCCGACGAAGCTTGTCTGACCGCTTGCGTCGATTACTTGGAGGAAATTCGCCGCGTCGACATTTCCCGTCCGGACAGCGTTCGCCGCGCGCCGGAAAACGTCGGCAGGGTGCTTCGTTCGCTGGCGCGGAGCGTGGCGACGCCGGTCAGCGCCAGAGCGATCGCGGCGGATGCCGGAGGAGACGACGGTCCTCTGGATGGCGACGCGGTGCGTAGCTATCTGGATTCTCTGCGTCGGTTGATGGTCTGCGAGGAGCAGCCGGCGTGGTCGCCCCGGCTCCGGTCGCGGTCCTTTCCGCGCCGCGCTCCGAAACGGCATTTCGTCGACCCGTCCCTGGCGGTCGCCGCCCTCGGCGCGTCCCCGGCGTGGCTTCTGGCGGATCTTGAATTCACGGGACCGCTGTTCGAATCCCTGGTTCATCGCGATCTCTCGGTTTACGCCCGCGCTTGCGACGCGGCCGTCTATCACTACAGGGACAACACGGGGCTCGAAGTGGACGCGATCGTGGAAAACCGGCAAGGCGAGTGGTGCGGTTTCGAAGTCAAGCTCGGCGGCAGGCAGATCGACACTGCCGCGAAGGCCCTGCTGAAGTTTCGCGATCGCGTGAACCCCGAGGGGGCTGGGCCGCCACGAATCCTCGGAGTCATCGTGGGGTCCGGTTATGGTTACCTACGGGACGACGGGGTGGCGGTCATACCGATCGCGGCGCTGGGGCCGTGACGCCGGCCCGGCATCCGCAAGAGGGCGTAGCGGTCGGTTCCCGGCGCCGTCGAACTCAGGGGCTATCGTCAGGACATCAGCGCAGCCATCGCCTGCCGGGTTCTTTCGTCGGGAATCGGTCCGGTCGCAGCGGCGACGAGTTCGGCCATATGGTCCGGATTACCGGTACCGGGAATGGCGCACGTCACCGCCGGATGCGAGATGACGTATTTGAGGCAGAACTGCGCCCAGGTCGCGCATTCCAGTTCGGCGGCGAGATCCGGCAGCGGCCTGGAACGCAGGCGCGAGAGGAGCCCGCCGCCGCCGAACGGAAGGTTGATCAGGGTTGCGACGCCGTTCGCCGCGCAGAACGGCAGGATGTCGGTTTCGGCGTCGCGTTCTTCGATGGAATAACAGAACTGCGCGAAGTCCACCGGCTCCTTCCGCATCGTATCCATGAGTTCCGGAAAAGCATGCGGCCGGTAATGCGTGTAGCCGACATAGCGGATACGGCCCTCTCGCCGCCATTCGCGCATGGTTCGGAGATGGGTCTTCCAGTCCACCAGGTTGTGGATCTGCATCAGGTCGATCGTTTCCCGGCGGAACAGAGAGAAGGAAGTTTCCATCTGCCGAATCCCCGCGCGCCGTCCCCGCGTCCATACCTTGGTCGCGACGAAGGCCGGTCGATCGAGTTCGGCCAAGAGGTCGCCCGCGACTCCTTCGGCCGCGCCGTACATCGGCGACGAGTCGACGACTTGGGCGCCGCGGTCCGTCAGCGTTTCGAGGACGCGGCGCAACGGTGCGCGCGCCGCCGTTCCGCTCCCGACGTCGAAGCCCCGCCACGTGCCGACGCCGACCGCGGCGACGCGCTCCCCCGAGGAAGGAATCGTTCGCGTCAACATGAGGCGGAAGTTAGCTTTTCGGCGCCGTCGGCGCCATCCGTCACTTCGCCTCGAGGTTCTTCCTGATTCCGGGCCAGTTGCGGTCCCCGCGGGCGATGTGGCCGGGAATGTCGCCGTCCCACTGGCGCTGGACGCTTTTCGAATAATTCAGATAGAGCCTGCCGTCGACAATCTTCCAGGCGCGCGGATCGGTCGGCGCGGTGTAGCCGTTGGCGACCGCCCACGCGCACCAGCCTCCGTATCGAGGAGCGTATTTCTCCGGCTCGGCGGCGAACAGATCGCGGTTGACGGCGCTGGCGAAGCGCCACTCCGTATCCATCCAGCGATGGGTGAATTCCCGCTTTCCCTCGACGGGCCGGCCCTCGGAGAAATACGCGACGGTATCGTAGCCGCGGACCGCCGCCTCGCCGCCGGTAAACCAGATATTGCCGGCTGCGGCAGGCTGCAGAGCCGCCATCGCCAGCAGGCCGAGCGCAAGAACGAACGAAGCGACTGACGGGCGAGCCATCGGCGGATCCTCCAATTCGATTGACATCGGAAAGATGGTCGTTCGGCGCCAGTTTATCCAGTAACATTTTCGTCAGTCTGCCTATAGGATCAGGGCCGCTCCCACCAGCGGATACGGAATGTTCGATAGACTGGACGAATTGCTGGCCCCGAAAGGTCTCTTCGTGCGCGGCGGTTTCCACCCCGCCGGGGCGGATGGCGTTCCCGACCTGCCGAACGGAAAGCGCCCGGAGACCGTGGTGCTGATCGGCAACGCTGGAACCGCCATGTGGGATGCGTTCATCGCTTCAGGCGCCTCGGGACCGAATCCGCTCGACAACTGGTTGCGACCGATAATCGAAGGAGTCGCGGCGGAGACGGGCGCTGCAGTCGTATTTCCCGCGGACGGTCCTCCTTATCCCCCGGTGCAGGACTGGGCCGCGCGGGCCGAGTCCGTCTACCGGTCGCCGACCGGCATCATGATTCACCCGGAGTTCGGCCTTTGGCACGTGTATCGGGCGGCGTTGACGTTCGAGGACCGGCTGGCGCTGCCGCGCCGCCAGCGTTTCGCCAATCCCTGCGACGCCTGCGAGCGCAAACCTTGCCTCGACGTTTGCCCCGTCGATGCGTTTCTGCCCGATCGGTTCGACATGCCGGCCTGCGTGTCGCACATGGCCGGTCCGGAAGGCGGCAACTGCCGGAATCGCGGTTGCATGGCCCGCCGCGCCTGTCCGGTCGGCAGAAAATATCGCTATGCGCCGGAGCAACAGGCGTTTCACATGGACGCCATGCTGCGCATGGCCAAACGAATTCTGTCCGGCGAGTCGTCGCGGCCTTCCGCATGAAGGGCGGCCGATCCGCCCCGGAACGGGGAAAGACGCTCTGACGCGGGCGTCGCCGCTTCCCGAGGCGTTGGACGCTGGCCGCGTCGACGAGGGTTCGACGCCGCTTTCCGGGCGTCCGCTCGGCGCGGGGATCGGATTTTGCGTCCACCGGCTCCCGGCAACGCGCAAGCGCGTTGCGGGCGGGTTCGCCGCTGCGCTCGCGACGCGGCGAAAAAACTTTCCCGTAACGGTTTCGTCCGATAGGCGCTTCGGCGAGAGCTCTGCGTGCGTCCGGCGTGGAATCCGAAAGCTCCGGCCGCGCGCAGGCCCCGCTGTGCGGAAGCGAGACAAGCCGTTGACCGGCCGCGGATGCCGGAAGCGGCAGACATTCCCGGACAGGCGTTTCGCTGCGGAACGCGGCGCAGCGGTTGCAACAATGCGTTCAGACGATTCCGGCCAGCGTCATGTCGACGGCCTGTTCGATCTCGATCTCCTTCAGGAGTTCGGCGTAAAGGTCGGCGCCGACCAGCTGCCAGAGATCTCGCGCGAGGCGGGCGACGGCCTCGTAAGCGTCGCGGGTCTCCGCGTCGCTCGGGTGCAGATCGTGCTCCTTGGCCCACTCTTCGATATCCTCGCAGTCTTCGTATTCGGCCGCGAGCGCTCCGAGGTAACGCAGCGCATCCTCCGCTTGCGGCGGACCGCTGTCGCTCGGCACCGAGAAGTGGAAAGTCATTTCGTGCATTCGCCCGCGCAACGAGCACAGAAAGTGGTCGTGACTTTCCGTTGCGTTGCGGTGGCGAACGCCCGGGTTTCCTTTCGCCAATTCGTACGAGAACCGGATCCCGGTGCGCACGATGAAGCTCTGCATATCCATCGGTCAACCCTAACGGCTTCCGGGGGCGGCGCATAGAATCAAACGACATGCGGCCGGAACGGCTTTTCCGGGCTTTCGGTTCCGTCGCCCGCGTCGGCGTTTTGACAGCCTTCGGGCAATCTGGTCTGTTTCGCGCCTTCACCTAATTGAACGGCGGGCGGCGGTTTGCGCTTCATAGTTCCGGAACCGACGGGAGCGTACGATGCCGCGATGGACGACGGGGCGGTGATCCGTCTCCGCAGGCACGGAAACGCGAACGCGCCGCGCGTGATTCTGAGTCATGGCAACGGCTGCGCCGTTGACGGCTATTTTCCGTTCTGGCGTTCGCTGCTCCGGGATTTCGAGGTCGTCGCGTTCGACTTCCGCCATTACGGCCGGAACCCGCCGCATGACGGCGCGCACGACTTCGACCGGTTTCTGCTGGACATGACGGCGGTGTACGACGCGATAGATCGGGAATTCGGTCCGAAGCCCCAGCTTGGCGCGTTCCATTCCATGTCGGCGCGCACGAACCTCAGATACGCGCTGGAGGTGGACTGGCGGCTCGACGGGCTGGTCGTGTTCGACCCTCCCATGGTGCCGCCGGAGGGCCATGCGCTGCACGACGACATGATCGCGCTTGAACGTCTGCTGTGGCTCTGGGCCGAAGAGCGACCCTCACGGTTCGACGATCCGTCGGAACTGGCAGAGCATTTCTCCGGCTCGCGCATGTTGTCGGGCTGGGTGGACGGAGCCTACGACCTGATGGCGCGTGCCGTGCTCCGGCGGGACGGAAGCGCCTGGACGCTGTCGTGTCCAGGTTCGCTCGAGGCGGACATCTACAAGCAAAACGCCGCGCTGCGCATGTGGCCTCAGGCCGACGCCTTTCCCGGTCCAGTGATGATCGTCGCAAGCGATCCGGAGGGCGATTCCCCGCCGGGACGGGCGGCCTTGGCGCTTCGGGACGAGTGCGGATGGACGTACGAATGCGTGCGGGGATCGGGTCATTTCCTGCAGATCGAACAGCCTGAAGCGTGCGTGGAATTGGTTTGCGCCTTCATGAAGGAGATCGGGTTCGCATAAACGCGTAGTTTCTGAAGCGCCAACGCTCGGTATTTGTTAAACTTGTGCAGCATCACTGCCGCCCGGTTAGCGGTCAAATGAAACTCAATTAGTTATCAGATATGTGTGGCCGGATCCGTGGATTTTGAAGGTAAGCGCTTTTTTTCGATTCTAGCGAGGCTTCGCCTTAGATCTACGAGGTATGTACGCCCCGAGACAGGACTCCAGTCGCTGTTCCGCTCTGTGGTTAAAGCCGCGTTCATAGTCGCACGAAGGCGTAAGTAGCCTTTGCCATGTGGGAAATTTCTAGAGTTCATATCTCAAAGATAGCGCCGGTAATTTCCGAAGTTTTGTTATACGATATTGGAGTGCGTCGACCGCCTTTGCCGGAACGTTTACGCTCCCCTACTATAGGCTGGATCGAAGGTATCATGCTTCTTCCGCCACGACAACCCTGTACCGTAATCCGTGCTCATGGTGCCGATGACCCGTTGCTTCGTCAGGGATTTTGATCGGTTCGCACGGCAACGTGAAATCGATACCTTTTGAGCGCAAGGATGATCGTATAAAGGAATATCTAAGCAAGCCGGTGGCAGGGTGGCACAGGCATACAGTACATCTGCAAAGCTCAGGAACGCGCTTGTGTGCTTCGTGCCGAGTGACGATCCTGTTACAGGCACTCCGTGCCGGGCACGACTATCTCAAGATGCAACTAGCGAAGCGCGTCATTGCGCAAAAGATCACATCTACATGGGCTCGTTATGCAAATGATTGGTGCGGTCTTCGACGACCAAACCAGTCCACTCGACCACGGTATTCAACGCCTCTAGGAAGGACATTCCGTCGCCAGTTGGCTCAACGTGATAGGCCCTTTCGAGGTGTCTAGACTTGCATCTATTGCCGGCTGTTTCGAAAGCGGCCCAATACGCGGTTCGGTGCGGGACGCGTTTCAAGTCGCGGTGATATCAACGTCTTTCAGCAAAACGTCTATTGTATTCGACGTATGGATCAATCTGAGGATTAGAGATCCGATAGATTGAACAGCTCTCGAAGCCACTGTCCGAAAATTTGAGTCCTTTCTCCATCCGTGCGAAGCGCTCCCGCCCCGATAGCGGTCCCCATTCGTCCTAGAGTTTCTCGCGTGGCTAACCACGCATAAAGCTTGGCCTTGGAGATTTTGCTTTTTAGGTACTTTGACGGAATGTCTCGAATATATCGCTCCGCTCTCGGCCATACAGGATCGTTTTCCGGGATCATGCTGGCAACGAAATCTTCGATTTCTCCCGGTCTACTATTGTCAGGCATCAACCAGATCCCTATGCGCGGTTCCGAGTTGACAATTACGCCCTCCTCGCGAGGTCCTTCCGGAATTTCGGGATTACGTTTGGTTTCCTGTATTCTGTTCACTATGGCTTGCCATCTTCCGGGCAAATTGTTATCGGCGTCCGCCACGATGCCAATAGTCTCTAGATCGGGTCTCCTTAATCCAACGCTAATTGCATCAAATATCCCTTCCCCTTCCGTGTCTATTATCTCAAACGAAGTTTCCAAACCGAGCTTGAAGACCACATGTCTGATGACGTGTTCGTCGTCTTTTCCTTCGACAAGAAGAATTTTTTCACTTCTATTTGGACTGGCAATCATATTACCTCACTTCGTAAGCGTTCGCTCGTCAAGTGACGGTCTATTTTTTGAGGATCCGCCTCCAGTCCCGCCGCAGGGGCTTCAGCCAGATGTCCTTGACCGGGAGAGCGCATTCGCGCCGGGTATCGAGTTTGCCGCGGCCCTGGGTCGCGCCGACCTTGATCCAGTTGGTGGCCCGGTAGCAGGTTCCTGCGAATCGCGGCGTTTCGCAGAAGGTCTCGAGCAGGACCGGACGCAATGCATAGCGGGACTCCCAGTCGTCGGGCAGCCGCCGTTCGACCAGGGTGAGGACATGGGACGCGAGGTTCTTGATTCGAACCCAAGGCAGGATCAGGAATCTGGCGTTGTTGACCACCAGCGGCAGGTTGCGGCGGCGGGCTTCGGGGTCCCACCCCACGCACTTGTCCCGCGGCGCGATCTTCCAGGCTGCGGCGCCGAAGCCGAGGACGGCGAGGGCTTCGCCGTCGGCGGCCCGGACGAAGTAGCGCATCTGCGCGCCGGGCAGCGTCGAGTGGCCGAGGTAATGATAGCGAGCGACGAACTCGTTCCAGAGGCGGCCTTCGTTCGCGTTCCGGCAGGGATCGACAACGACGGGTTGGACGTCGGCGAGACGTTCGGGGGTCGGGACCAGGGGCTGGTCGGTCGCGGGACCGGGCACGGGCGGACGGCGGACGGACGGCGCTTGCCTTGGCGGCGGCAAGACGATCAGGCCGTGCATGCGCAGCATGGCGACGCGCGCGCTCATGTCCTTGAGACCGCCGTCGGGCTTGCGCCAGTCGAGAAGCCGGCAGACCTCCCGCGACAACGCCCGGCGGGTGAGACCGCCCCTTTCGATCAAGGCGCGGATCGCGCCAAGCTCGTCCTCGGAGAAGTCGCGCCCGCAGTAGCGGCGGGGGCCGACGTTCACGGTCCCTGGGGGAGAGCGGTCCTCCAGGAACGGAGGCGCTCTTCGTCCGCGCCCCACGGCAGCCAGGCGGCCGGACCTTCCGGCGGCGGGCCGCCGTGCCGGGCGCAGGCAGCAGGCGAACAGCCAAGGGTAAGGCGAGACGCCGTTCATCTCGAGCGTGCCGAAGATGGAATACAGCATGCCGGCCAGCCGCGCTCCGTCCACGCTGTGCGACCCGAACGAGAGCTTGCGGCCGACCGCAATGCCGCGCTCGGCGGCGTTGTTGTCCATGGGAACGGACGCGTTGTCCACGAACACGGTCAGACCGTCGCGGTGGCGCACCAGGGAGTCCAGAGGGCCGCGTTGCGCCGCGCTCTCCGGGAGCGCGTCCCGCGCCTTTTTCGCTGCCGCGAAGAACGCTTCGGCGAACCTTGCAAGCCGTCGCTGGGCGGTCGCGTCGTTCGCCAGACGCTCGGAGTTGAACCGGTACAACTTCGCGATGTGACCGACCCACTTCCGGGCGAACGGCGCGAGGTTCGGGTAGCCGGTCTCGAGGTTGACGAAGTCTCGTCTGGCATGGGCCCAGGAAAGGACGATGTCGCCATCCATGTCGCGCGCCAGTTTCCGGTAGGCGGAGTAACGGTCGCAGACCAGGTAGGCCGCCTGCTCGGGCGAGCCGAGGCCCCCGAACAGTTCGCGGGCGGCTTCCGCGCTGCGCGACGGCAGAATGACGGTGCGCGTCGCGTCGTGGGACCGGGCGATCCACACCCAGGCGCGGGCGCTGCCGCCGTCTTTCTCGCCCAGCTCTCGTATCCGCCACCCCGTTTCATCGCCGTTGACGACCGGAGCTTCCCACAGATGCCGGGAGCTCTCTTCGTCGAGCTGCTCGAACAGCGGCAGCAGGCGTCGCTGCGCATCCGCCAGCGTGCCGGGCGCGATCGGAAGCCCGTGCTGGCGCAACGCGCGGCAGACCGAACGCAACGGACGATGCTGCCCGAACCTCTCCGCCAGGATGAACGCCCAGACGGACACTCCGTATCGGGTGAAACACCCGCTCCGGGGCCGGACCGACGATCTCCTTTTCCCGCCTGCAGGCGCAGGCCGGGCGCAGGTCGCCGAACATGCCGAACGTAGGGGACGATCTTGTACTCGAGGACGTACGTCTCGTTGTAGCCGTTCGAGACCCAGGACTTGCCGCAGTCCTTGCACTTGCGATCGTCCGGGACCGAATCCTCCTCGCGGACGGGCAGGTCCGGAAACGGCGTGCGGCCGTGCGACGGCGTTCCCGAACGGCGACCCCGGCGTCCGCCGGAGGCCGCGGGCGGCCGCTCGCTGCTGCGCCCGTACAGATCCCGAGCGAGCCTGCGGTTGCGGGCCTTCACGCTCTCTACGACGGCAGCTCCCGGTTTTGCCGGCGACGCCCTGCGTCTCTTCCTCAGGTCCCTGGCCTGCGTCCGGCGGAAACGGTCCCGCCATTCCCTCGCCTCCTGCATCGCTCTCTCCAGTGCCCGGTCGCGCTCTACAATCTTCCGAAGGAGAGCCGCGTTCGCCCGGACGAGAGCCGCGTTCTCCCGGACGAGAGCCGCGTTCGCCCGGAGCAACGACGCAGGTGGAGTCTGACCGTCGCCCGACAGCCCGGTTCCGGGAAGTGCGCCTGCAGATTCGAACGCCATGGCGCACAAGAACTAAAGTCCGGTTTCCAGCAAAAAATATTGTCCGGCTGGACAGGCCACGCCGCCCGCGAGACGCTGCGCCAAAACCTGTTGCCGGGCTACCTGCCGGACGTGGCGCGCCGCCGCCGTACCCGGTCAAGGAAGTCAGGCCGAACCCGGGACCGAAGGCGGCTCCTCAAAAAAAGACCATCACTTGACGAGCGAACGCTTACCTCACTTCTATACCCAAACTAGACGCCGTTTCAAGATCGGTTGTCGAATAGTGGACCGCTCGAACACCGCCATTTTTCTCATCTAAACGAATCAATGACCCTTCAACATCGTCGATCTCTTTGGCGGCTTGCGCGAATCTGACCACGCAATCCCATCCGTGCGTCGTGGCGAAAACTTGCACGTTGTTTTGCTTTGCCGTAGTCAGAACCATACGCCAGAATTCATACTCCGCCGCATGATGGATGCCATTTTCCACTTCATCGATAAGCACGAAACCATCGCGACTGCACACCAAAGCCAGAGCAATGCCGAACACGCGAGCCACTCCGTCTCCCAAGCTTTTTAAGGGTATAGGCCTATCGTAGCCGGCCGCCTTCACCATAATTCTATTGCCAGTTCGTTCCCTCGATCTTCTTTCTTCGGCTCGTATGGGTGCAGGTCTGATATTGCCAAACGGGAAATCCGCAACATGTTGATTTTCAACAATTATTTGAGTACTAGTTGCGACGCTTCAAGGACGAAATCAACGATTTCGTGACAAATCACCGTTCCAGACGCGGATTTTGTCACGACAGCGGGGCCGGAGGAGGAAAAAAAGAATGCTCCTGACCGCTAAATGCGGCAGAATGTTGGCTTGACCCCACAACATCAGGAGCATTCCCATGTCAGTCTCGCAGTCTTCGAACGGTTTGTCCATCGATCTTTCCAGGCTCTCCCCGGCGGCGGCCGAGGCGGTGCGGTCTTTCGCGTCCATCGTCGAGAAAGGAGCCGCGACCGCCAAGGCATTCGGGGAGCCTTCCTCAAGGCGGGGTCCGAGGGGGAGGGTCCCGAGGCGTTCGCCGATTTCGAGCTTGGGTTAGGTAAGCAGGTCGCTGCGCTGTGCCGGACGGTGATTTGCAAATACATCGAGGACCGGGACGAGAGGGGAGGCCCGATTCACAAGGACGACAAAGTCTTCTATCGGGCTGCGCGGACGCAGAAGACCGTCCACACGCTGTTCGGTCCGGTCCGGTATTTCCGGACGCGATATCGCTCGGAAGATGGGTCGTTCTCGCCGGTCGACAACGACCTGGGCCTGCGGCTATCTCACGAACCCGGCCGCTTATCGCGCTCTTCTGCTCCTGGACCACTGCACGCCGCAGGAAACGGCCAAACTCTTCGAGGAGTTGGGGGGCATGAACCCGTCGTCGAGCCACGCGTCTGTTGGAGACGACGGGCAGTCTCTGGAAGGAAAAGGGGCGGGAAGCCATGGAAAGCATCCGCGAGGCGGAAACGGTGCCGGAGGAGGCGGTTTCCTGCGCCGTTTCGCTTGATGGTGTGATGGTTTCGCTTCGCCCGGACGGGGACGAAGAAGCGTGCTGGCGCGAGGCGTCCTGCGGAACGGTCAGTTTCCAGGACGCGGAAGGCAATCGCTTGAAAACGCTCAGTTTTGGGCGAATGCCGGAGGCCGGCAAGGCGACGCTGAAGGCGCAACTCGCCGAAGAGGTCGCCCACATCCGTAAGGTGCGGCCCGACCTGAAGGTGGTCGCCGTTGCCGACGCCGCGCCCGACAACTGGACGTTTCTCGACGAGCTCCAGCCCGACGAGCGGGCGGTCGATTTTTTCCATGCGTGCGAACATCTCAACGAAGTCTCCGACCATGCGGTCGCAAGCAGCTGGTACGAAAAGTACCGCGCCGTCCTGCGCGACGACGCCGACGGCGTCGACAAGGTCGGCGATCCGCTATCTCCGCGACAAGGCGACGACGGAAACGGCGATCAAGGTTCTCGGGCGCGAGCTCAGGTTTTTCCGCAAGCACAGGCGCCGCATGCGCTACGCGAGCCTCAGGGCCGGCGGCTACGCAATTGGGTCGGGCGTCGTGGAAGCCGCCAACAAGGTGCTGGTCAACCAGCGCATGAAGCGGGCCGGCATGCGCTGGAGCATCGAAGGCGGTCAGAACGTCCTCACCCTCAGAGCGCTGATAAGGTCGGGTCGCTTCGAGTCGGCGTGGCGGGCGATGACTGGGGCTGCGAACGACAATCAGGCGTTGCACGTCATCGCGGCCTGACGGCGGAAATCCCGATTCCGTAAATAAAAACAAAGAGTTTGGCAAAAATAGATCTGCACCCGGCTCGTATTGCAATTCGCTCTATATCTTCGTTAAGTATTAGTTTCAATGATTTTACTACTCTATCTTCGTTGGGCGTAAGCGCAACGTTATCCCAAAATCGTGCGAGATCTCTATTATTCGAAGGTCCTAGTCCTAAAGAATTACATGTCATTTCAGACGACCGATTGGTTTTTTGCTCAAAACTAACCTGGCCAAGAAGGTCTCTATAGAGAGACAAATTTTTCTTCGAATAAATCATTGGAAATTCTTGTTCTTCGCCTTCAAACTTAACCTTAATTGTTCGAATTTTTTCGCCCTGCGAAATACCGAATAATTTTTCTTGGGTTTGCTCTCTGGCAGATCCGATTCTAATCCGCAGTTTTCTTTCTTCCTCGTTTGGTCCGATCAAGATGCAAGCATTATCCGATCCGTTCCTTCCGAAGAAAAGCGAGTTCCAGTCCGGTTCGAAAACGTCGTCGTCATCTGCGTCCGCTCGGAGCGAAATTTCATCCCGGTCTTGCAACACTTTCAGAAGGGCTGAATAATCGCCGCGGGCGGCATAGACGCGTACCGCGTCGAGCACGGTTGTCTTGCCGACGCCATTTTTCCCGGCAATCAAGGTCACGCGGCCAAGCTTCGGAATGATCAGATCCTTTAGACCGCGAAAATCTGTAATCGACAAATCAGGAAGATGAAGTCGGTCTTTCGGCGCTTCATCGAGCATGATCGCGATTCCTTTGATCGACAAATAGGTCCAAACGTACGCACATAACCTTTATAGCATAGCGGAGATATACGGGATAATCAACGATGGTCTGTCGAGCGAGCAGCTTGCTGCGTCGTTGCGGCAAGCCTCGCCGGATCGCGATGGTCGCCATGCTCCATGAGAGATCCAAGAACCGCAGGCAAGAATGGTGAAGGCGCCCAGCTGCAGGGGCATTGTCTGCCTGTATGGCGGATCATTCACGCGGCGCTTTTCCGCGCCCGCCATCTCTCCGTCAAGTCCGGTGCCCGGTTGTCTCCCAGACTTTGGATTGCCTGTTCGACATAGTCGACGCCAGCGAGATCGGAGAAGGCGCGAATGAGGCGCAACGTATTCGGCCCCGGCAAATCGCCGCCGATCGCGGCGCCGTTGAGGCTGCGCACCGGCACGATGGTGGGCGAGGTGCCGGAGACGAAGGCCTCTTCCGCCGTGTAGACGTCGTAGGCGGTGAAGTCGCCCTCGACGACCTCCATGCCGAGCTTCGCGGCGAGTTCGAAGACCACGCTTCGGGTCACTCCGGCCAGGACGTTGCGCCCTCTCGACGTGCACAGCTGCCCTTCGGAAAAAAAGAAGAAATTTCCGGTATTCGTCTCGGCGACGTTGCCGTCGATATCCAGCAGCAACGGCGTCGCTCCCGGATCGACGCGCCCGACTTCGAGCACGGCCTGGATCTGGTTCATGCGGCTCGTGACCTTGCCGCGGGGATCGATGCTCTGCGGCGGCGTCCGGCGCACGCCCGGCGTCACCAGCCGGACGCCTTCGAGATAAGCCTCCGCGTAGCGATCGAAATCCATGTCGGCGCAGAACACGGCGACGATCGGCGGTTGCGTCCCGACATCGTCCGCCCGGTCGCCGCGAGCGACGACGTGCCATACCGCGAAATCCTCCTTGTCCCGCGCCAGATTGCGGGCGAGAGTCTCTTCCGTTGCCGCCTTCATTTCTTCCGGCGACAGCCCGGGATCGATCCGCGCATAGGCGAGGGAACGGTAAAGGCGCCCGATGTGCTCGTCGGCCCGGAACAGCTTGCGGCGGAACGTGCGGGTGACCTCGTAGACTCCGTCGCCGCCGAAGAATCCGCGCGACGTTACCGGGACGACCGCTTGCGCTTCCGGCAGGAACGCGCCGTTCAGATAGATGATGCTCTCCATGGCGAGTCCCTCACTCCTTTCGCGCTTCGTCAAGCGCCTTGCGGGCGCGCCGCGCCGTCATCTTTTCCGCCAGACGCGGCGCGCGTCCGGGCGTCGACCATGGACACGCCGCGATGCAGATTCCGCATCCCTGCGTGTCGTTGAAATAAGGGATGCATTTATCGAAGTCGACGTACCATTTCCGCGTTCCGCGCACCATCTGCTTCTCGGGATGGATCGCGTCCGGCGGGCAGGCGTCCGCGCAGATCCGGCAACTGGCGCAGAAATCGTCGGCGCCGAAAATGTCCGGCGCGTCGGCGATCAGCGGCAGATCCGTCAGGACGCCCGCGAGCCGGAAGGACGATCCGTAACGCCGGTTGATCAGCGAGCCGTGCTTCCCGAGTTCGCCCATTCCGCACAGAACGGCGGGCGGAATCAGCAGCATCGGCCCCGCCATCGGCCCGCCGTGAGGCCGCGCCGCGTGGCCGTGTCCCTGAATGAAATTCGCGATCGACCGCGCCGCCCGGGTTCCCCGGTTGTACTGCCGCATCACCTCGGTTGGAGACTCGATCGCGGGTGCTTTGGCGAGTTCCGCGTGATCCATGGCGACGCCGACGACGATCACCCAAGGCTCCCGCACCTCGTAACCATCGAACACCCATTCCTGGTCGATGGCGGCGACGCCGACCAGATCGGCCTCGTTCTCGAGCGCATGCGCCTTGACCCGGCGCGTCCAGTTCTCCGCGCTGTCCTGCGTCGGCGCCTCCGGTTTCGTCGGCGGCGCCTTCGCGCCTCGACCGCCGTATTTGAGGTGGAAGTCTTGCAGTTCGGGTTTGTCGTCGAACTGGCGCAGATAGTAATCCTGCAACGCTTTGTGAGGCAGGTCGCCGTGGTAATGCCAGTAGACCGGCGACGGACGCCGCGGGCGGGTTTCTCCGTGACCGTTGATCTCGTTTCCCGAAACCTCCGGGAAGAGGGCGAGCTGCGCGTCCGGCGGTCGGTAGACGGGTTTGGCGGGCGCGGGCATCAGAGCGGCCCGCCGCCGCGCGATTCCAGATAGGCGTCGAGCTGAGCGCGCGACATCGGATGCGAGAACATTTCGTTTCTCATGTGTAGCCGCTGCATGGAGACCTCCAGAAGCGCCCGCTTCGCCGCTTCGAAATCCTCCTGCGACCGGATGGCGCTCTCCAAATCCTTCGCCGCATGTTCGACATGGCCGTCCTCGTCGTCGGCGATGACTTTGAAGGCGGCGGCGAGCTTGCGTTCGAATTCGCCGCCGGAAAGCTTCGCTCCTTCGCGGAACGTCGCGGTTCCGCCGCCCTCCGTGAGCTCCATCGCCGCGCGCGCGGCCGGATTGTCGGAATTCACGTAGGCGCGGCGCATCCGGTTGAGCCGGTCGTCTTCGGGAAGCTGTTCGGCGTCTCCGGCTTCCAGCCGGCGTTCCAGCAGGTCCTCCAGAACCTCGGCGAGAACGATGTAGTGCATGAACTCCTCGGTCATCTGTTCGAGGCGGGCGTGGAACGCGCGCCGGTCGAGGCCGTCTTCCCCGAACTTGTCCGCCAGCTTCCGGAACTCCATGTGCAGGCCGCAGGCGTAGCCGTCGGTCGGGCCGTAGCCGATCACCGGATTGAGTTCCTTGTAGACGGCGGCTTTCAGGTAGCGGATCCATGTCTCCTTCGACGGCCGCGACGCGAAAAAGCGCCGGGTCAGCTCCGCTTCGGTCTCCCAGAACGGCGTCGCGAGTTCGACGAGTTCGCGGGCGTAATTCCGCTGGTTCACTGCTGGCGGCTCCATTTCCGTTTCGGGAAGAATGCCCCTACCATGGCGGTAAATCAACGAGAGGCCGCGCCGTGACCCGGATCAACATACAGTTCACTCTCTTTTCCGCCTTCTATTCGCCGCTGATCGCGACCTTCGCGGCCGGATTCCTGAAGGACGAAGGACTGGAAGCCGACTGGTCCTTGTCGCCGCCCGGCGTTTCCGCGATCGCGGCGGTCGAGGACGGCTCCGCCCACGTGGTTCAGTCGGCGTTGAGTCAGGCGTTCGGTCCGCTGGCGAGGGGCGAGACGCCCGTCGCCGTGCATTTCGCGCAGATAAACGAGATGGACGGCTTTTTCATCTCCGGCCGCGAACCCGATCCCGGCTTCGAGTGGCGCAAGCTCGAAGGCGCCGAGGTGGTCGCCTTCGGGGGAGGGCAACCGCTGATCATGTTCAGGTACGCTTGCCACAAGGCGGGAGTCGACGTCGCGAAGATCCGGCTGATTCATCCCGGGAACGCGGCCGACATGGACGCCGCCTTTCGGGCCGGAACCGGACAGTACATCCAGCAGCAGGGGCCTTTTCCGCAGCAGCTCGAGGCCGACGGAGTCGGGCATATCGTCGCGCAGGAGGGCGTTCCGATCGGTCCCTGCGGCTTTTCGAGCCTCGCCGCCCGCCGCGACTGGCTCGAAACCGACATGGCGGCGGCGTTCATGCGGGCCTACCGCAAGACCCGCGTCTACATGAACGAGACGCCGGCGTCCGGTATCGCGAAGACCCTGACGCCGTATTTTCCCGGCATCGGCGAGGACGTGCTGGCCGATTGCGTCGGAACCTACCAGCGGCTCGGCTGCTGGACGCCGCATGTGGAAATCACGCGGCAGGCGTTCGAAACCGTCCTCGATGTCTTCGAGCACGCGGGCGCCGTGAAGGAGCGCTACGCCTACGAACGGGCGTGCGCCAGCCCGCCGGCCTGAAGCCGGCGTCAGGTCGCGAGGTCCTGCGTTTGCGTGCCGTCGTCCGGTGCCAAGAGGACAAGGCCTTGTAGAACATGAAGGCGGTACCCGCCAGTTCGTAGTCGACGCGTCGCGGATAATTTTCGGTAGCGGAAATCGGTATCCAAGTTTCCTTGATGATCTGCACGGGTTGCTCGTCCATGCAAACTACCGGACGCTTGGGGGCGCAAGGTTTTCATAGATTTCGATCACTTGGCGTGGGGCAAACTCCACATCGCCTTCGGGCCACTCAGTACCGGACTTTCCTCTTGCAGGAGAAGCCGTTTTTAAACGTCATCCTCACTGTTTCGTGGCTTATGGAGTCCACGATCCCCAGTATTGGCCAACAACTGCAACGACCAGTTGTTGTATACCCTCTGGAGGCTATCCTTGATACAAGGCGATGACCTTGGCTTTCGCTTCGCCGTCGAGAATCTTCGGTACCGGCCGCGTCTTTTCTTTCTTCCGTTCCAGCGCTCGCTCGAAACTGCCCTCGACAAAATTACGGCGAACGTTCTCGACCGTTTACGTCCGACACAAGACCGCCTCCGCGATCTTCCGGTCTGTCTATATCGGCCCGTCGGTGTCCGTCTTCAGCCGGGGCGCGGCTAACCCTCTCACTGCTCCCTTTCAGCCGACGGATTGGTTTCGGGATAGATACATGGGAGTACCTTTCTATAGCTCAAGACACTCGACAAAAAGTATAGCCTTCCATGTCAATGGTTTGTTGTGTAACTACCCCCGATCTACCGGCCACACGAAACCGTTGCGCGAATCGGAGATTTTTTGCGGCGGCGCTCGCCGTTCGAGAATTCGGGAGCGTGACGCTGAGGGCCGCTCCGTATCGCCCTGTCTTCACGCTGCGACGCCCGAACGCGGAACGGTTATGTCGGCGCATGGCGCGAGGCCGGGAGAACCACTCCCAAAGCCCAAAGTTACATGCTACGGGGACAGGCCCCGATCATGAGCGTTTGTTTAGAAAATGAGTTAGTGTAGTAAACCAACTGCATGGACTATTCGACAAAACGAATCTGTATCCAGAATCGCAGTCCTCCCGATGATGCTGCAGTTGTCGCATGATCGGAGGGAGGGGAAGCAAGTTTAAAAGAAATTACCGTCCGCCAGGGTCGAATTTCAGCGTCCAAGCCGATCTTTCAAGTTCGCGAGAAGTCGTTCACCATCCACTGGATCGTCAAGCAGATCACAGGCTTGAATTGCACCATCGAGAACTGATTCAATTTTAACGGCTAATTGCACACAACAAGTGCCATAATGTCCAGAGTTCGTTGGGGTTCCGTGTCCACACGCCTCTTTGAACCATCGATGAACAAAAGCAATAGTTTTTCGATCTTTCGGAAGTTTTAAGTTCAAATTATGTGCGGCATATGTCCGCAAACAATTAATTTCGTTCCAGATTGTTGTATCAGCCCGTAAAGGTGGAAGATTTACGAGAAATTTGAGCGATCGAGGCGCCGCCTCCATAAATAACGCATACGACCAATGCGTAAGCTTAACGAATGCGAGCTCGTCACAAAAATTAACCGGAAGCGCTAAGGAAACTTCTTTGCATCCATCTGGAAGGTAGATCGTAATACGAGCACGGAACTGCATATACAAGTTATTTAGCTCAATTGGGCTCATCATGTGCGAACCGAGCGAGACAACGGATCTGCAATTGGTCCAATGTAGTTAAAAGCTATACCGAATCCTCTTAGCTCTCTTCCATGAGAAAGATCTTCGTTAGAAAAGTCCCTGACCAGCATAGCTATCGGTTTGTCGATGTTATCCACCCGCAGCCGCCAATCGTTATCTCTTTTCTTTTCAACACGACCACGAAATTCTATTGGCGAACCGTTGGAATTAGTCGTAACAAGCCATCGCACGACGCGAGATTTGTCCTCATATTCAGTATCACGAGATAATGACCTCCAAATCTCAAGAGCTCTATTGGTATCATTAGCGAGCCAACACAACACCGCCTCAAGATATCGTTCTCGGTTGCCGGCATAGACGCCGGCTTGCTCATTGAGTGTATTCACAATCATTCGAAGCTCGAGAATTTGATCCAATTCACTAGGTGTTCGACCTCTTTGTCTGAACATCAGCCGCTCGCCAGTCACTTGAGCCCACCTCAATTTAAGCAAAAGTCTCTGGCATCTGTCATCTAAAATTACCCCGCTGTCCGCCCGGTTAGTAATATAATCCGCGGCATCCTTGGCAATTTGACGATTTTGGTTATTGAACGGCGGTTCGGCAAAGTAAATCCGTTCGGCTTTACGTTTCGCGACCAAAAACGTTACCGCACTAGAGGATATGGATTCGAGTTCTGCTAGCGTCTCATCCTCCATCTTGGAATTTCCGATGGCAATAGCGATACGACTGCGACGCTCCAAATATCTTGCTTTTTGGTCTATAGTAGCCATCCCTTCGTCGTGGTCCTTATCATCGAACGACGTTTCTCGACTATAATTTTTGCCAAATCGTCGTAACGCTAATTGAACGCCGAAAATATCATCCGCTATATCAACCGTCGCATAGAGATCAGCCAACAACTCAGCTTGTTGTTCTTTCGACAACTGATGCCTCTTTATTTCGAGTACATCACGGGCTGTCCAAAGGGCAATTTCTACGGGATGATAATTTCCTCCAAAACCCATCGCTTTTTCGCTAGCGGTTCGAGCCGCCAAATAATCTGACCAGAACTCTTCTCCAATTTCTGATTTGGCGTGCTGCACAGCAAGATAGCCATAGATTGCTGAGCGTTCCGCTACGAGACTCTGTTTAGTTCTCCTTGGTACCCGTATGCTCTCATTGTCGATCTTGTATAAGGTTTCTTCTACTGTATGCCTAGCCTGATCGAGAATCACGAGCCGTTCATCGCTAGAGTCATATTCTATAGAATTCTTTTGCAAAAGAAAGACGGCTTGGCGTCTAAATACACACTCTCGAAGCACGAGCGCAGGCTCAAAAATATTATGTGTTTCTCGCAATCTTTGTAGAGCATCGGCAAATCGAAGATAGCCGCTTGAATACGCCTGACCACGAAGTCCTGTACGACCAATTTTCGCTAAAAGATCCAACAAGAAAGTGCGTTCCGCTCCACTGTCCAGTTCAAACCTCACGCTACCAATAAGTTCAATAAGCCGCTCGATTTCTTGATCAAGGCTAAGCCGTCGAGCGCAAATCAGTTCGGCTTCCAATCGTATTCTTGGCGAAATAGATAAGTCGGAGCCTTCCTCATTTTTTCTCCATCGAAAGAGATCAATATCCGAGAACAAATGAATAATTTGATCTAAATCTAAACTGTTTGTCTCGGATAAGGAGCGGAAGATCAAATTTACTGGGACCGGACAATTCAATCTGCCTGCGACCATGACCTGATCAATTAACCTTCCAGCCCCGTCTAAGCCGAGTGCAGCTAGTTTTTCATCGTCATCAAATATAGCCAAATTTGGGTTGGCAATGCCGAGGTTGATCAATTGCTCGGCGATGGAAGATAGGCCTTTATTTGAACGCGGTACCTGACGGGCGCGGGTCCGCAAGGTTCCTTCTTGTGCCCTCGCTTCTAATGCTACCCCGGCGGCTAGTCGTTCCCGAGAAGCTGGTAACCTCCTATATAACATAGCGAAGATGGGACCACGTTCAGGAGAGTTCTCCGCGTCGGTTAAAGAAGGATCATGGTCAAATTTTGCCAATAGGTCCTTAAAATTATTTAGCTCTGATTTCGATACAGCAGAAGACGCCTCGACAAATCTATGGTTGGGCAAATTCTTGTCGTAATTTTCCATTCTGTAACATACCCCAACTATAAGTAGTCTGCGACCTAAACTTCGTAATGCAGACGCGAGATCATCATAACGTCGGGGCGCTTGCAAATTATCGCAAATTAAGACAGTGGCGGTAGCCCCTAGTCGTTCGGACTCAAAACAAAATGCCTCGACATCAGCGTGATTAGGAAACCGATTCGTTGCAACAATTACAGGTAGACCTAATAGAGTACGAATTTTAAATGTCAGGCGCGCTAGTGCAACAGTTTTTCCGGTTCCAGACTGACCATGCAAAATTACGATATCGTCGAAATTTGCCTGTCCAAGACGCTTCAGTCGGCTATTTACGACTTTCCAAAGGGTCTGTTCAAATTCTCGTTCAATTGCAAAATCTTGAATTATACCTTCTACGAGCAATCGAAAATTTCCTAATGCCCCGTGGAAGCGATAGAAAGCGTCTCGTAAATCTTCCGAAGACAGAAGAGCCTCAGGTGTTTTTGTCCATTCATCGTCGACAATTGCGGCAGAGGCTTCGACTCGTAATCGTAAGGCTGGAGTAATGTCCAGTATAGTATTGTTACTGATGGTTACTATACCGGGTTCATCGGGAGCAGCGGAACCCAATATTTCCGGAATTTGTATATTTTTCATGTGGTCAATAATTTCTTCTAAACTCGGTTCAATAAAGACGAGAGTATTTCTTCGTGTCAGTTCGTCAGCAAGGGGAGAATTCCATCGCTTCTTGATCCCAAAACAAAATATTTTAATTCCGACCTGATTATACAGTGGTGACAATAACGAATCTAACGGCAACCAATCCTGCAACGGGCAATAGCCATCCATAATCACATACCCACGGGCAGTGGCTGCTTCGGGAATTCGCCGTAAGAGTGCTGTGGAATGCAAATTTACGCGAATCGTTAACTCACTCTGTTTTCTAGGAGCTCTTGCATAGTCGACCGTCTCGTTTGATTTTCCAAAAAGGTAATGAACAGGCGGTCGTGATCTGCTACGTGGTACTCTGGGAAAAACATCAGCAGATAGAATCTGCTCAGGTTGCCGTCCCCGTGTTTCAAAACGCTGGGAAAACCTAGGATCGATCGAAGAAGTAAAAACAGCACTCCAAGGGATATCAAATATAGTTTGGAGAGCGTCGGAGGGTACGTTCCTGTCAAAACGTTCAGACAACCATGCTAAGTCATCCGCTGTTAAATCTTCCTGAAAAATATCGTTCCATCCATGACCAAGATTCTTGTAATTCAGGTGACGGAAAAAACCTTCAAGTATTGTATTGCTGGCAGGATCGAATTGTTGACCGGCAAACAAAACCAGAGGGCGTTCGTCCTTCAAGGCGTTGGAAATAAAGTCAACGGCTTCTTTGATGGTCATGTCTGGGTAACCGCGTGATAGGGGGAGGGATCAGTGCCATAGTAAAGACAAGGTATATGGGTGCGAGTATAGGACGAACAATAACAAAAACATTAGAGTGAAATGCGCGATAGTCATGTTGCTAACTTGTCGAGTTCGAGCGTTATCGCTTCGCCCATCCGCTCGCAGGAGACGGCCGTCATGCCGGCCTGCATGATGTCGGAGGTGCGCAGGCCGGCGGCGAGGGCGTTTCGGACGGCCTGCTCCACGAGGTCGGCGTCTTCGCCCATGTCGAAGGAATAGCGCAGCATCATGGCGTAGGACTGGATCATCGCCAGCGGATTGGCCTTGCCCTGCCCGGCGATATCCGGGGCGGAGCCGTGAACCGGCTCGTACAGCGCGCGCCGCCGGCCGGCGTTGTCGGCCGGGCCGAGCGACGCCGAAGGCAGCATGCCGAGCGACCCCGTCAGCATCGAGGCGACGTCCGAGAGCATGTCGCCGAACAGGTTGTCGGTGACGATCACGTCGAACTGCTTGGGATTGCGCACGAGCTGCATGCCGCAGTTGTCGGCGAGCAAGTGGACCAGTTCCGCCTCGGGAAACTCGTTGTCGCGCACCCATTGCGCTTCTTCGCGCCAGAGCAGTCCGGATTCCATGACGTTGCTCTTTTCGGTCGAGCACACCCGGTTGCTCCGCTTGGCCGCCAGATCGAAAGCGACCCGGCAGACCCGGCGTATCTCGCCGGTGGTGTAGACTTGGGTGTTGACGCCGCGGCGCTGGCCGTCGGGCAGGGTCTCGATTCCGCGCGGCTCTCCGAAATACACCCCGCCCGTCAGTTCGCGGACGATCAGGATGTCGAGCCCGGAAACCAGGTCCGGCTTCAGGCTCGAAGCCTCCGCAAGCGCATCGAAGCAGATGGCCGGCCTGAGGTTGGCGAACAGGTCGAGATCCTTGCGCAGCCGCAACAGCCCCGCTTCGGGCCGGACGTCGTAGGCCACGTTGTCCCAGGCGGGGCCTCCGACTGCGCCGAACAGGACGGCGTCGGCGGAGAGAGCCGTTTCCATGGTTTCGTCGGCGATCGCGACGCCGCGGGCTTCGTAGGCCGCGCCGCCCACCAGATCCTCGGTCACGTCGAACGAGACGTGGCGGCGCGCGTCCATCCAGTCGATCAGCCTCCGCACTTCGCCCATCACTTCGGGGCCGATCCCGTCGCCGGGCAGCATCAGCAGCTTCTTGTTGGCGGGCATCCGGCCGTTCTCCGTCGCGCGCCGTTCTAGACTCTGGCGCCCTTGAGCCAGGGCATGCGCTGCCTGCGCTTTTCCTCGAAGGCCGAGATCCGGTCTTCGGACTGGAGCGTGATGCCGATGTCGTCGAGGCCCTCGAGCAGGCAGTACTTGCGGAACGGATCGACCTCGAAGCCGATTTCCTCTCCGTCGGGCCGGACGATCTTCTGGTTTTCGAGATCGATCGTGACGCGCGCGTTGCCGCCCTTGTCGGCGTCGGCGAGCAGCTTGTCCCGCTGTTCGGGCGCGACGGCGATCAGCAGAAGCCCGTTCTTGAACGAATTGTTGAAGAAGATGTCTGCGAAGGAGGTCGAGATGACGCAGCGGATCCCGAAATCCTTCAGCGCCCACGGCGCGTGTTCGCGGGACGAGCCGCATCCGAAGTTGTCGCCCGCGACCAGGATCTCCGCGTCGCGGTAGGCCGGACGGTTGAGCACGAATTCCGGGACTTCGGAGCCGTCCTCGCGATAGCGGACGTCGTTGAACAGGCTGACGCCGAGACCGGTCCGCTTCACGGTCTTCAGAAAGCGCGCGGGAATGATGCGGTCGGTATCGACGTTGTGGTCCGGCATGGGAGCGGCGACGCCGCTGAAACTCGCGAATTTTTCCATGGTTGCGCTTTCCTTCTATGCGGGCGGCCGTTCGGCGAGATCGCGCACGTCGGCGAGGCGGCCGGTCACGGCGGCGGCGGCGGCCATGGCCGGGCTGACGAGATGAGTCCGTCCGCCCGGTCCCTGCCGGCCCTGGAAGTTGCGGTTCGAGGTCGATGCCGAGCGTTCGCCCGGTTGCAGCATGTCGCCGTTCATGCCGAGGCACATCGAGCAGCCCGGTTCGCGCCAGTCGAAGCCGGCCTCGGTGAAGATCCGGTCGAGCCCTTCCGATTCCGCCTGTTCCTTGATCAGGCCCGATCCCGGAACCACCATGGCGTACACGCTGTCGGCGACTTGCCGTCCTTTGGCGATGGCGGCGGCCGCGCGCAGATCCTCGATGCGCGAATTGGTGCAGGAGCCGATGAACACCTTGTCGATCTGGATGTCGGTCAGGCGCAGGCCGGGTTCGAGGTCCATGTATTCGAGCGCGCTTTCGGCGGTCTTCCGTTTCGCCTCGTCCTCGATCTCCGCCGGGTCGGGCACTGCGGCGCCGATCGGCGCGACCATTTCCGGGCTCGTGCCCCAAGACACCTGCGGCTCGATCGCGGCGGCGTCGAGCGAGACTTCGACGTCGTAGGTCGCGCCCTCGTCGGACTTGAGCGTCTTCCAGAAGGCGACGGCCTGCTCCCAGGCCGCGCCCTTCGGCGACATGGGACGGCCTTCGAGGAATTCGAAGACCTTCCGGTCGGGCGCGACGAGGCCGGCGCGCGCGCCCGCTTCGATCGACATGTTGCAGATCGTCATGCGGCCCTCGACCGAAAGATCCTCGATCGCCCGGCCGGCATATTCGATGACGCAGCCGGTGCCGCCGGCGGTTCCGATCTCGCCGATGATGGCGAGGATGATGTCTTTCGCGGCCACGCCGGCTCGCGGCTCGCCGTCCACCGTGATCCGCATGTTCCGGCTGCGCTTCTGCAGCAGGGTCTGGGTCGCGAGGACGTGCTCGACCTCGGAGGTGCCGATGCCGAAGGCGAGCGCCCCGAGCGCCCCGTGGGTCGCGGTGTGCGAGTCGCCGCAGACCAGGGTGAGGCCCGGTTGCGTGAAGCCCTGTTCCGGACCGATGACGTGAACGATGCCTTGGCGCACGTCGAGGAAGTCGATGAACGGCAGGCCGAACTCCTCGGCGTTTTTTTTCAGGAGTTCGATCTGGATGCGGGATTCCTCGTTCGCGATGCCGTCGGCGCGACCGGCCGTGGGCACGTTGTGGTCGGCGACCAGCAGTTGGGCGTCGGGCGCGCGCACGCGGCGGCCCGCCTCGCGGAGCCCGTCGAAGGCCTGCGCGCTGGTGATCTCGTGAATGATGTGGCGGTCGATGTAGAGGATGCAGGTGCCGTCCTCCTTTTCCTCGACGAGGTGGTCGTCCCAGATCTTGTCGTAAAGGGTCTTCGGCATTCGATTTTCTCCGGTCAGGCGGCGCTCAGCGCTCCGGGCTTTCGGCGCTCTCCGCGGCGGGAACGTCCGGGTTCTCCGCGGCGGGAACGTCCGTGTTCTCCGGCGGTTCCGCAGACTCCGCCGCCGCGGTTTCGGCGCGGGCCTGCCGCCGGTCGATCTTCTCGGCGATCCGCGCCTTCTTGCCGCGGCGGCCGCGGAGGTAATACAGCTTGGCGCGGCGCACGGCGCCGCGGCGCACGACCTCGATCTTCTCGATGCGCGGACTGTAGAGCGGGAAGACGCGCTCCACCCCCTCGCCGTACGAGATCTTGCGCACGGTGAACGACGAGTTGAGGTTGCGGCTCGACCGGGCGATCACCACGCCTTCGTAAACCTGAATGCGTTCGCGGGTTCCTTCGACCACGCGGAAATGCACCCGGACGGTGTCGCCAGGGGAGAATTCGGGCACCGAGCGGTCGGCCGTGAGGCGCTCGATTTCCGCTTTTTCGATCTGGTCGATCAGGTTCATGGCGTCGTTCCTTCCTTTGCCTGCAGGTACCGGTCCCACAGGTCGGGCCGGCGCTGCCGCGTGGCGGTTTCCGCCTGCGCCAGGCGCCAGGCTTCGATGCGTCCGTGGTGCCCGGAGAGCAGCACGTCCGGCACCTTTCGGCCGCGCCAATCGGCGGGCCGCGTGTAATGGGGATACTCGAGCAGCCCCCGGCTGAAGCTTTCGTCTTCCAGCGACGCGACGTCGCCCGCCACGCCGGGCAGCAGCCGGACGCAGGCGTCGATCAGCGCGACCGCCGCGGGCTCGCCGCCCGAAAGCACGAAGTCGCCGATGCTGATTTCCTCGATCTCGCGCGCCTCGAACACGCGCTGGTCGATTCCCTCGTAGCGTCCGCAGATCAGCGTGACGCCCGGCCCGCCGGCGAGCGCTTCCACCCGGCCCTGGCCGAGCGGCGCGCCGCGGGGGGTCAGGTGAACCAGAGGCGCGCCCGGCAGCGCGCAGGCCGCGACCGCGGCGTCGACCACGTCGGCGCGCAGCACCATGCCGGGCCCGCCCCCGAAGGGGGCGTCGTCCACCGTTCCGTGCCTGTCGCCCGCGTAATCGCGGATGTCCGCCGTCTCCAGCGCCCAAAGCCCGTCGCGAAGGGCCTTGCCCGCAAGCGACAGCGCGAGCGGTCCCGGAAACATGTCCGGGAACAGCGTCAGCACCCTGGCCGTCCAGGCGCGGCTCATGCTCCGCTCCCTTCTTCGTCCGGCGGATCGATCACGAGGCGCCCAGCCTCCAGATCCACCACCGGCACCGCTTCGCTGGTGAACGGCACCAGCACCGTTTCGCGGCCCGCGGCCACTTCGAGAACCGCCGTTTCGCCCGCTTCCAGGACCGCCTCGACCGTTCCGGCGGGGGTCCCGTCCCTCAGCTCGGCGGCGAGCCCCAGGAGATCCGCATGGTAGAACTCGCCCTCCTCCGGCGCCGGCAGGGCCTCCCGCGGAACGTAGAGCCGCATCCCCTTCAGCGCCGCCGCCTCTTCCCGTCCTCCGATCCCGGGAATTCGCGCGATCACCACGTTCTTGCGCGTCTCGCGGATCCGGAGTTCGAAGCGCTTCCGTCCGGTTTCGTCCGCGACCGGGCCGTAGGCGGCGACGTTCGCGGGTTCTTCCGTGAAACTCTTGATCCGCACCAGGCCGCGCACTCCGTGAGGGCCGGCGACGGCTCCGACGCAGATCCGCCCGGACGGGCCGCGGGACTCCTTGTTCGTGTCTCGATCTCCTTTTCGGTTCGCCGCCTAGCCGGCGGCCTCTTCCGCCTTGTTCAAGCGTTCGAGCGCCTTCGCTCCGGGCGCGCTTTTCTTCGGCGTTTCCCGCCATTGCGGCATCGGGATTATTTCCGCCTGTCCCAGAAAGCGCGCGACCCGGTCGGAAGGCTTGGCGCCGCAGTCGAGCCAGTGGCGGACGCGGTCTTCCTTGAAGGTGACGCGTTTCGGATCGTCCTGCGGCAACATCGGATTGTACGTGCCGACGCGCTCGATGAAGCGGCCGTCGCGCGGCATGCGCGAATCCGCGATGACGATGCGGTAATAGGGGCGCTTCTTCGCGCCGCTCCGGGACAGTCTCATTCTCAGCGACATGCGGTTCTCCTGTTCAGGCGGATCAGCGGAAGCGGGGGTCGAACGGCGGCGCGCCGGGCTGCGTCATGCCGGCCAGCGCTTCCGGCGTCATCCCTCTCTTGTCCATTTTCTTGATCGTCTTCATCATGCGGGTCATGTCCTTGTAGCTCTTGAGAAGCCGGTTCACGTCCTGCACCGTAGCGCCGGACCCCGCCGCGATGCGCCGCTTGCGCGACGCCTTGATGAGCGCGGGCTTGCGGCGTTCCGCAGGCGTCATCGAGGAAATCATCGCTTCCTGGCGGACGATCGACCGGTCGTCCAGGCTGGCTTTTTCCATCTGCGCCCGCGCCTTCCTCGCGCCGGGCAGCATGCCCATCAACCCGTCCAGACCGCCCAGCTTCCGCAACTGGCGCAGTTGCTTGGCGAGATCGTCGAGGTCGAAATTCCCAGCGTCGATCTTGCGGGCGAGCGCTTCGGCCTCTTCCTCTTCGACCTGCTCCTGAGCCCTTTCGACGAGGCTGACGACGTCGCCCATGCCGAGAATGCGGGACGCGACGCGGTCGGGGTGGAACGCCTCCAGCGCGTCGAGCTTCTCGCCCGTTCCGAGGAGGCGGATGGGGACGCCGGCGGCCGCTCTCATGGAGAGCGCGGCGCCGCCCCGGGCGTCGCCGTCGGTTCGCGTCAGGACGATGCCGGTAAGCTTCAGCGTTTCGTTGAACGCCTTGGCCACGGCGACCGCGTCCTGGCCGGTCATGGCGTCGGCCGCCAGGAGGATTTCCGCCGGACCGGCGGCGTCCCGGACCTGGACCGCCTCGTTCATCAGGTCGTCGTCGACGTGCAGCCGGCCGGCAGTGTCGAGAACGACGATGTCGTATCCGCCCTTGCGCCCGGCATCCATGGCCCGGACGGCGATCATGCGCGGCGTCTGAAACGGGACGACCGGAAGGCTGTCGATCCCCGCCTGCTCGCCCAGGACGGCGAGTTGCTTCTGCGCGGCCGGGCGGCGCACGTCCAGCGAGGCGAGCAGCACCTTCTTGCCCTGCCGATCCCGGAGGCGCATGCCGATCTTGGCGGAGGTCGTGGTTTTGCCGGAACCCTGGAGGCCGACCAACATCACGGCCGCGGGCGGCGCGGCGCGGACCTCGAGATCGCCGCTTTCGGGGCCGAGCATCTCGACCAGTTCGTCGTGAACGATCTTGACGACCTGCTGGCCCGGCGCGACCGAGCGCGCGACCTCTTCGCCGACGGCCAGCCGGCCGACGCGGTCGACGAAGTCCTTGACCACGGGCAGGGCGACGTCCGCTTCGAGCAGCGCCACGCGGATTTCGCGCATCGCGGCCGCGACGTCGGCTTCCGTCAGGGAGCCGCGTCCGGTCAGCCGGCCGAGGATGTCGCCCAAGCGTCCGGTCAGGTTATCGAACATGCGCGCTCCTTGCGGTCGGTCCAGCGCCTATCGCGTCGGCGCGCGCATCCGCGCGGACCGGCGGGCACCCTCGGGCGCCGAAGGCAACGAGTGACCGTGAACGAAGCGGAACCTATGCCGTTCCGGCGCGCGCGTCAAGCGGCCGAGGGCGCCCGCTCTGCGGATACGTCGATTCGCGAGATTTGGATTATGTTCGCGTCATGGAAACGCCTTGTCCCATCGCCCGGTTCGTCTCGCCCTGCAGGGTCTGGGCGGTCGGTTCGGTGCGCGGCGAAGCGGCGCGCCTCGCGGACTTGCATGCCGAGCTCGGGCCGCGCCTCGAGCCGGGCGACAAACTGATCTACCTCGGCAGCGTCATCGGGTGGGGCGCCGCGGTGCGGGAGACGGTCGACGAACTCTTGCGGTTCCGTCGCGCCTTTCTCGCGTTCGCCAACAACTGCACCTGCGATTACGCCGTTCTGCGCGGAAGCCAGGAAGAAATGTGGACCAAGCTGCAGGAGATCCAGTTCGCGGCGAACCCGGGCGACGTCTTGCGCTGGATGGCGAAACAGGGAGTGATGGCGACCATCGCGGCCTACGGCGGCGCGATCACGGACGGCGAGATCGCGGCCAACGAGGGCCCTCTCGCGCTGGCCAAGTGGACGTCGAGCCTGCGCGCGGCCGTCGACGGGTCGTCCGGCCACCGGGAGTTCCTGAGTTCGCTGAAGCACGCGGCGTACACCGCCGACGCGGGCATGGTGTTCGTCCACGCCGGCGTCGACAAGGGGCGGCCGCTCGACGCCCAGGGCGACACGCTGTGGTGGGACGCGGCTTCGTTCGACAGGCTCGACGGGCCGTTTTTCGACGCGAAGCGCGTGGTGCGGGGTTACGATCCCGAGCGCCGGGGCGTGGTGGAAACGCCGCATTCGGTGAGCATCGACGCCGGTTGCGGTCGGGGCGGCGCGTTGGCCGCCGTCCGTCTCGAGGCCGACGGGACGATATCCGAGAGGCTCATGGCGTAGGCCCGGACGCGCGGGGGCCGGTCGACCGCCGGGTTTCGGGGGAGCGTTTTTTCAGGCGGCGCCGGAGCCAGCCGGCCGCGGCGGCGGCGCTTTCGACGACGTCGCCCGGCGGACAATCGGGACGGTCGATCATGACGACGGGCAGGCGCAGCTTTCGCGCCGCCAGTATCTTGGCGTAGGTCGCGTTCCCCCCCGCGTTCTTGCTGACCAGCGTGTCGACGCCGTATCGCTTCATCAGCTCGATCTCCCCCTCGACGGTGAACGGTCCGCGATCGGCGATCGCGTTCGGAAACGGGCAGCGCTCGAGCGGCTCGACGGTGCGAACCACGAACCGGACGCCGTTCAATCCGCTGAACGCCTTGAGCCCTTGACGCCCTATCGACAGAAACGCGGTCCCTCCCGTCAACGCCGCCGCGGCCGCCGCCGCATCCCCGGCATGCCGCCACCGATCGCCCGGCCGTTCGGTCCACGCCGGGCGAAGCAGTTTCAGCCGCGGCACGCCGGCGCGCGCCGCGGCCTCCGCCGCGTTCGCGGCGATCCGCGCCGCGAACGGGTGGGCGGCGTCGACCAGGGCGTCGATCGCGTTGCTCCGCAGCCATTCGGCCAGCGAGTCGACCCCGCCGAAACCGCCGCTTCGCGGCGCCGCGCCTTCCGGCAGCGCCGGCGACCGGGTGCGCCCGGCAAGCGAGTAGGTCGCGGCATAGAGATCGGCGATCGCCCGCGTCAGCTCCAGCGCCTCGGCGGTGCCGCCGAGGATCAGGACGCGCGGCCGGTCAGGCATCGGCGCGGCCCACCAGGTTCCCGGCGCGATCGAAGACCAGAACGCCTACGCCGTCGCTTTCCGCCGCCTCGCGGGCGACCCTGCGCGCTTCCCGAGCGACCTCCTGGCCCAGCGGGCGCGCCAGGGCGAGGGCCTCGGCGGCGCTGCCGGCGCGCCGAATCCGCTCGCAGACCCCCGCGCTCGCGCCCGCGCCGGACGCGAGCGCCGCAAGCCTCCCGAAATCCACCTGGCTGCGGGACGAATGGAGATCCAGCGCGCCCTGCGCGAGCTTGGCCATCTTGGCGAAGCCGCCGGCCACGTAGACGAGCGGAACCGGGCGGGCGCGAAGGTATTTCAGCATGCCTCCCGCGAAATCCCCCATGTCGATCATGGCGTGCCCGGGCAGCGACAGGAGTTCCCGCGTTCTCTCCTCGGAGACGGCTCCGGCGCAGCCGGCGACCACGGGCTCGCCGGCCGCCCGCGCCACGTCGATGCCGCGCCGGATCGACTCGATCCAGGCCGAACAGGAATAGGGCACGACCACGCCCGTGGTGCCGAGGATCGAAATCCCCCCGACGATCCCGAGGCGCGGGTTCCAGGTCCGCTCCGCGAGCGCTTCGCCTCCCGGCACGGAAAGCCTCACCTCCGCGTCGCCGGGCGCGCCGTGCAGCGCCGCGACCTCCGCGACGGCGGCGCGCATCATGGCGCGCGGCGCCGGGTTGACCGCGGGTTCGCCGACCTCGAGCGGCAGTCCCGGACGGGTGACGGTCCCCACGCCGGGACCCGCGCGGAAGACGACGCCGGAGCCGGGGTCGCCGGCGCGGACTTCGGCGGCGATCAGCGCGCCGTGGGTCACGTCCGGATCGTCGCCCGCGTCCTTGATTACGGCGGCCGACGCGCTTTCTTCGCCCAGGCTTCTTTCCGCCAAGGCGAAGAAGGGCCGGCGTCCGCGAGGCAGGGCGATGCCGACGGGATCGGGAAACGCGCCGGTCAGGAGGGCGGCGTAGGCCGCTTTCGTCGCCGCGGTCGCGCAGGCGCCGGTGGTCCAGCCCCGTCTCAGCTCGCCGGCCGGTTTTCTCGACATCGCGCCATCCGTTGCCTGCTGCGCGAACCTTATATGTGCTAAGCGTTGCCCATGGAACGGCTGACCATCCCGCTGCCCGATCTCGATCCCGGCTGGGTCTGGCTGGCCGGAGCCGGGCCGGGCGATCCCGGCCTCCTCACCCTGCACGCGCTCAACGGCATCCGTCAGGCGGGCGTGATCGTCCACGATTCCCTGGTCAGCGAAGACGTTCTCTCGCTCGCGAGTCCGTCCTGCGAGTTCGTCCATGCCGGGAAGCGGGGCGGCCGCCCTTCCCCGAGGCAGCCGGACATCTCGGCGCGGCTGGTTTCGCTGGCCCGCGCCGGCAAGCGGGTGCTGCGCCTCAAGGGCGGCGATCCGTTCGTGTTCGGCAGGGGGACCGAAGAGGCGCTGGCGCTGGTCGCCGCCGGGGTTCCGTTCCGCGTGATTCCGGGCATATCGGCCGGGATCGGCGGACTCGCCAGCGCAGGCATACCGCTGACCCATCGGGACACGAACTCGATCGTCACTTTCCTTACCGGGCACGGAGCGTCGGGCGACGTCCCGGACGGAATCGATTGGCCCGCGGTCGCGGCCTCGTCGCCGGTGCTGGTGCTCTACATGGCGCTTCGCCATCTCGCCGCCATCCGGGACAGGTTGCTGGCCGCGGGGCGGTCGGCCCGGGAACCGGCCGCGGTCGTCTCCAAGGCGACGCGGCCGGACGAGGAGATCGTCGAGACCACTCTCGGCGCCTGCGTCGAGGACGCGGCGGCGCTGGAGCCGCCCGCCATCGTGGTCGTCGGCGAAGTCGTGCGCCTGAGGTCCGGACTCGACTGGGCCGGAGCCATCGAGGGCCGCGCGCTCTCCTCCGATCCGCTCGCCGCGACGCGCCGCTGATGCCGGACGGGGTCGTGATCGCCGCGCCTTCCTCCGGCAGCGGCAAGACCACGGTGACCCTCGGTTTGCTGCGCTGCCTGAGGCGAAGCGGCGCGCGCGTGTCCTCCTTCAAGGCGGGACCGGATTACATCGATCCCGCCTTTCACGCGGCCGCCGCGGGGCGCGCCTGTCTCAATCTCGACGGTTGGGCCATGCGCCCCGAAACGCTGGCGGCGCTGTTCAGCGAAGCTGCGGAGGACGCCGGAGTCGTGATCGGCGAAGGCGTGATGGGATTGTTCGACGGTCCGCCGGGAGGGTCGACGGCCGACCTCGCCGCGACGCTCGGCCTTCCGGTCTTGCTTGTCGTCGACGCGGCGGCGCAGGCGCAATCCGCGGCGGCGGTCGTTCACGGGTTCGCGAGCTGGCGCGCGGACGTTCGCGTGGCCGGCGTCGTCTTCAACCGCGTCGGCGGCGACCGTCATGCCGCGATGTTGCGCGCGGCCATGGAGCCGCTCGACGCGCCGGTTGTCGGTTGCCTGCCTCGCGCCGCCGGCATCGCCCTTCCGAGCCGCCATCTGGGCCTCGTGCAGGCGAGCGAAACGCCGGCCCTCGAGACCTTTATCGAAGCGGCCGCGGATCTGGTCGCCGCCCGTCTCGACCTGGAGGCGTTCCGCGCGCTGCTTCGCGCCGTCGACGTTCTTCCCGGCGGAACGTCGGCGCCGCCGTTGCCGCCGCTCGGACAGCGCGTCGCGGTCGCGTCGGACGACGCGTTCCGCTTTTCCTATCCCCATGTCCTGGACGGATGGCGGCGCGCCGGCGCGGAAATCGTCCCGTTCTCGCCGCTCGCCGACGAACCGCCGGACGCCGCGGCGGACGCCGTATACCTGCCGGGCGGCTACCCCGAACTGCACGCCGGTCGGCTGGCGGCGAACGGCGCTTTCCTCGACGGCCTGCGCCGGGCCGGAACCCGCGGCGCGATCGTCTACGGCGAATGCGGCGGCTACATGGCGCTGGGAGAAATCTTGGCGGATGCCGACGGCGCGGCGCACCGCATGGCGGGCCTGTTGCCGCTCGATTCCTCCATGGCCGAACGAAGCCTCCATCTGGGTTACCGCCAGGCGGAACTGGCGGCTGCCGGACCGTTGGGCCCTGAAGGCGGAACGTTCGGCGCGCATGAGTTCCACTACGCGAGCGTCATTCGGGAGGGCTGCGCGGATCCTTTGTTCAGGGTGCGCGACGCAGTCGGCGCGCCGCTCGGCCGCGGCGGCCTCCGCCGGGACAACGTGATGGGGTCCTTCGTCCACCTTATCGACGCGCGTCCGATTGACATCGATGCGGACGCTGCCCATAAGCGGCGCGGGAGGCGGGAAGAATGATCGAGATGATGATCGAACGGTGGTCCCGGCGCGACGGACCGGAGGAATGGTTGTGGTCGATCTGGCGGGACGGCGAACGCGAGCGCATGGACGGCCCGTACGACTCGCTCGAAAGCGCCGAAACCGGAGGGCGCGCCGCCTGCCGTCGCTGGCTCGGCTGCGAACCGGACAACGTCACGGTTCTTTGATGCGCCTTCGGGGCGCGGATGTCCGATGAAACCTTGCAGCGGAGCGAACGCGCGCCGGCCGAAACGGTTCGCTCGACCGGCAGCATGGTGACGGCCCCCCTCGCGGCGGAGGCGGGGCGATGATGGCGGCTTGCATCGCGGTCGTCTAACCGCGCATGAACGCGCCCGTCGGCGACGGTTTCCGGCAAGCCCGCAGGCCGCGCGCCGATCGGAGTATGAACGCGACCTATGGAATGAATCTGGTTGCGACAATACCGCTCCTTGAGGTTCTCCAAAACCGATGGGTTCCCGGAATCCGGCGCAACGAAGGAGGGCAACATGTCGATCCCGGAACGTGTAAAGATTACCAAAGCGTTCTCATATCTCGGTGTGAAGTTGAAGAACTGGCGGTGGTCTTGGGGCGGGGTTTCCAAAAATGGCGACGTCTATCTGAGGGTCTGGACGGATCAGGTCGAGAAGTTCGATGGAAAACAGTTCGTGCGATTGACGGATCACGGAAATACTCAAGGTAAGCCCGGATATAACGAAAGGCTGGAACACGTTAAATTGATAACTCAGGGTGCGGCTGCATTTGGTATTTTATGCGAGCCGGTCAACGTGAACTCGAAACCGAGAAGTATCCGTGAGTTTAACAGAAGAGATTTACTCATCGGTGGAAAATTGCACAAAGACGAAAAAGGAAATTACTGGCTTGAGGACAAGGGAAGAAAGAAAATTCCCTAGGATCCGGCAGACTGGGGGATTGCCAAGCGGATCCGAGAATCATGTTCCGCTCTTCGCCGCTGCGCGAGCGACGCCATCGGTTGGTTCGGGAGCGGTTGCGCGCCGTCGACATCCCGTTTTCGCGACAGCGTTTTTCCTGCGCTCCCCAACTCGATGCCGGTACGAGCCTCGCGCCGAATTCCATCCGTCGCTTCCCGTTTCCCGGGACGAATTCCCCGCCCTTGCAGACCCGGAGGGGTTTCGGACGACGGGCTGACCGTTCGGGAAACCGGTTCTATTCGGTTCGCCGGCCGCAGCGCCTTCTCCCGTTTTTCGCTCGCATACCGCCTCAGGTTGGCAGGAACGCAGCTTCGCGAATCTCGGGCGGCAGTTTCCGGGACCGCACCCAGCAATACTCTTCGCGGTTGAGAACGCGACGAGGGTTTCTGCGTCGATGGCGACGGTCGGCCGGGCGAGGCGGATCCCGTTCGAGAAGGCGCCGACCGGCTGCAGGGTTCGCGCGGCCGCTGCGAACGCAGCTTGCAAGGTCGTTGGTCGAAGCACGGGAACAGGTTCGCGTTGTCGGCCAATCGGGCGCGCAGTTCAGTCCGGTCCTTGAGGAAGATGGCGCTTCCCAAGGCATGCGATCCTCCGCCGTTCACAATAAACACATGTCGCCGAAGAACGCGAACGTAGGTTCTTGGCGGACGGAGCCGACTTATGGCATCGTTCAGGGGTGCCGGGTGACAAGCGCGGCCTCGCCTAGCGACAGCGCGGAAGAAACGGCCGATCGACTGCCAATGGTTCCGCTGGAGAGCGCAAGGGTCTATAGACCCTCGCTCGTGACCGACAGCAGAGGAAGCGGAAATGGCCGAGGACATTCTGAACGAAATTGTTCGCCTCCGGCGGCAAGTTGCTGACGCCGCCAAGGATCACGGCAACGGCAAGGATATCGGCGACCAACTTTCCTCCCTTGGCGACGGCCTCGCCTATCTTCTCGAACGAGCCGAGGCGCGGCTTGAGGCCATGGAGAGCGAAGGCATCGACGAACGCACCCGGTTCGTGTCCGATCTCGCAGGCCGCCTTCTGATCTGCCTGATGGAACGGCGCGGCGGCGCGATGTCAGGATCGGAAGCGGCGCAAGCGGTCGACATGGCTTGCGAAATCCTCAAACGCGTGAAGGAACGCTCTTGAAAGGGGCGTTCGCGCCATTTTCCGGCGGAGGCCGTCCTTGTCCGGGCCTGCCGCCGAGCGATTCGCAGCGCGGTTCGGGCGCGGCGGCGCGAACGTCGGCGGCGGCGCTTTCGCCTGTCGCGTCAGCGCCGTTGGGCAGAGCTCGTCGCGCGGGAAAGGAACTCCTCGCCGTCGGCGCGGTCGATCAGCAGGCCGCCGATCTCGACAAGCCGTTCCGGGTCGTCGACGCCCGCCAGGAACGCATCGAGGCGGTTCGCGGCCCCCGGACCGAACTTCCGCGCTGCCTGGCGCACAAGCATCGTCCGTTGCCGTTCCATTCCGTCGGCCAGACCCCGTTCCATTCCGTCGGCCAAGCCCCGTTTTATGCCGTCGGCGAAAACCGTGTCAAACAAAGCTTCCATCGCACCGAGATCTCCTCTTTCCACGAACCGTTCCAACTCCGGTTCCATGTCGGGTGGCGCTCGCTCGCTCCGGTTGAACTCGCGCGCCACCAGCGCCGCCACCGCCTTCCTGAGGCCGCGGTCGGCCGCGAACGCCGGGTCGTCCTTCCATCTCCGCAGATCCGCCCGGATCTCGGGCCACGCGCCCCGGGCGACCCGCACCCGGAAGGAAAACACGTTGTCCTCGGGCAGATCCTCTACCTTCAGCCGGTGCACGTCAACGAGAAAATAGTACTGCCGCAACTGGAAGTCCGGCATGTCGGCCCTGACCGTCGGAACGATCTCCTCCGTTCCGAGCGCGGCCGACCAGGGCGGCTCGCCGTCGTAAACGACGATCGGCAGCATCGCCGGCATCGTCTTCGCGCCGCCGCGGATGAGTTTCCTGTACAACTCCGACGTGTAAGAGTTGATGCGCAAGACCATCTCCCGGTCGACGCGCGACTGGAACTCCAGCAGCAGAAGCACATCGACCTCGCTGTCTTCCATGCGCAGGCGGATGCGCCAGACCATGTCGGCGCGGCTCTGCTGCAGGTCGCCGTCGACGAACTGCGACGGAGCCTGTTCCAGGGTGCGGAAGTCCAACTCTCCGCCAAGGTCCACCCGGAGGAAGCCGCAAGCCAAATCCTCGACGGACCGCGGATTGTCGAAAAGCGTTTTCATGGCGGCATCGTAGATGTCGTGAACCATGTCGGCTCCTGTCGGTTTCCGGCGAGCGTCGTCGCAGCTTTTTCTCATACATAAAGCGAACTTCAGAGAGATGTCAATACCTTTTTTAGGCGCGCGTTCGCTCCGCGAAATTTTTTTGCCGCCCGCCGACAGGTTCGCAAGCGGCGGCGCGGCCGCCGGATCGTTCGAACGAAAACGGCGGCTCTCCGCCGCGGACCCGGAGCGAGTTGGCCCCGCCGCCCGAACGCGGGCGGTGGCGAAGCGCCGGAATTCGTTTAAATTCCGGTCGGGCCGCGAGGCCGTTCTTTTAGAGAAAAGGGGGCCATGGAGCGGGAAACTCCCGGGGTCGGCGTATGCTTCGTCGTTCCCACCTATAACGAAGCGCCGAACATCGTGCCGTTGCTGCGGCGCCTGACCGAGCTGCACCGGGATGCCGATACGGCGTTTCTGGTCGTCGACGACGAGAGTCCGGACGGCACCGGACGCCTGGTCCGGGAGTTCGCCGAGTCGGACGGCCGCGTCCATCTTCTCGAAGGCCCGAGGCGGGGGTTCGGACAGGCCTATGTGCAGGGCATGATACACGCCATGGATGTCCTCGGCGCCGACGCGGTCGTGCAGATCGACGCCGACTTCTCCCACGATCCCGCGGATGCGCAACGCCTTCTGGACCGGCTTGCGGACGGCGCGGACGTGGCGATCGGCAGCCGCTACGTCGCCGGCGGCACGATCGACCCGCTGTGGCACATGCGTCGGCGGTTGCTGTCCCGCTGGGGCAACCGCTTCGCCCGCTCGATCGCCGGTCTGAAGGGAGTGCGCGACTGCACGGCGGGCTTCAAGGCGATCCGGACCGCGGCGCTCAGGGCCGCGCGGGTGGAGGACATCGGCGTGCGCGGCCATACGTTCCAGGTGGTGCTGTTGCACCGCCTTCTCCATTCCGGCGCCCGGGTCGTCGAGGAGCCGATCCATTTCCGCGACCGAGAGCTTGGAGTGACCAAGCTCGGTGCCGCGAGCATCCTTGAGTTCTTCTACAGCATCTGGTGGCTGCGTCTGGTGAGCTACCGCGTTCTCGTCAGATACGGCCTTACGGGGCTCGTCGGCGCCCTGGTCAACCTCGGGGCGTTCCAGATCCTTCTCGAACTCGGCCTGCACAAGTTTCTGGCGTCGCCCGTCGCGATCGAGCTGTCGATCGTCTCGAATTTCCTGATGAACAACTACTGGACCTTCGCCGAACGGGTCATGATCGGCCGCAAGCGCATCCGGGGTCTGAAATTCAACGTCGTCGCGCTGGCGACCCTGGCGCTGAGCTACGCCACCTTCGTCGGCCTGTCGATGCCCTTTCCCGAGGTCCCGCCCGTGTGGCTCCAGGCTTGCGCCATCCTGCCGGCCGCGGCGCTCAATTATTTCGTCAATTCCTACTGGACGTTTCGCGAGAAGCCGACGCCGTAGCCGGGCGCGCGGTCATTCCCCGCGCTCGCCGGAATCTCTGCCGAAGTCGTCATCGAACCTTACGATGTCATCCTCGTCGATCAGGGTGCCGACCTGCACCTCGATTATTTCGAGCGGCTCTTCGCCGGCATTGCCCAGCCGGTGGCGGCTGCCGCGCGGAATGTAGGTCGACTGGTTCTCGGAAAGGATCAGCTTGGCGTCGTCGCGCGTCACCTGCGCCGTCCCGCGCACGACGACCCAGTGCTCCGACCGGTGCCGGTGCGATTGCAGGGAGATCCGCGCGCCGGGCTTGATCGCGAGCCGCTTCACCCGGTATCCGGGTCCGTCCTCCACGGTCTCGAACGACCCCCACGGACGATGGACGCGCCGGTGGGCGCGGTGTTCCTCGCGCGCTTCGAGGCGCGCGACGGCTTCCCTCACCCGCTGGCTCGCTTCCCACGACGACACCAGCACCGCGTCCGCGGTTTCGACGACGATCAACCGGTCGATCCCCACCGTCGCCACCAGCCGGCTTTCGGCTCGCACCAGCGAGTTGGTGGTCCCGACCGCGACCACGTCTCCGGAAATCGCGTTCCCGTCGCCGTCTCCGGGGCTCGCCGAATGAAGCGCCGGCCAGGAGCCCAGATCGCTCCAGCCGGTTTCCAGCGGCACGACGGCCGCGTCGTTCGTCCGTTCCATGACGGCGCGATCGATCGAGGCCGCGGGCGCGTTCGCGAACTCCGGACCCGGCCGGAAAAAATCCAGATCCGCCTTTCCCTTCTCGATCGCCGCCCGGCAGCTCGCGAGGATCTCCGGCGCGTGCCGCGAAAGCGCCTCCGCCCAGGCGCTCGCCTTGAAAAGGAAGATGCCGCTGTTCCAGAGGAAAGCCCCCGACTCGACATACCGTTCGGCGGCCTCGCGGTCGGGTTTCTCGACGAATTCGTCGACGCGCCGCGCGCCGCCCCCGAGCGCTTCCCCGGCGCGAATGTACCCGTAGCCGGTTTCCGCCGCCGCCGGGGGCACGCCGAACGTCACGAGATGCCCGTCGGCGGCCGCGGGGAGGCCGTCGGCGACCGCCTGCCGGAAACGCTCGGCGCTCTCGACGTAACCGTCGGAGGGCGCGACGAGCAACGCCGGATCTTCCCCGGCCGCGAGGGCTCGGCAGGCGGCGAGGGCGGCGGCGGGCGCCGTGCCGCGGGGCGCCCCTTCCAGCATGATGACGCTCCACGAGCTCCCGATCTCGCGGCACTGCTCGGCCGCCAGGAACCGATGTTCCTCGTTGCATACGATGCAGGGATCCAGCGCGCCTTCCGCTTCGGCCAGACGAAGCAGCGTCTCCTGCATCATCGTGCGGCCGCCGGTCAGGGCGAGAAACTGCTTCGGATGGAGCGCTCGGGACAGCGGCCACAGGCGCGTGCCCGAGCCGCCCGCCAGAACCACCGGCAGAATCGCGGGCATCCGCGCGCCGGCCGTCATTCCGGCTCCGCGAAGCTGATTCCGAAATCCGCCGGCGGCCGCGGGCCGTCGGGGTAGAGCCGGGTCATGATGCGGTCGGCCGAGCTCTCGGTCACCGTAGGCGTGAACGTCCGCCATTGGCGGACGGGGACCTCGTTCTCCTGGCGGCGCAGAATTCGGATGTCCCCGAACTCCCTGTCAAGGGCGTAGCCGGGCGCTGTCAAGCCGCGGTCCGCGGTCAGGATGTGGGTGACCGAGGCCAGGATTTTCGGCATCTGCGTGCCGATGAGGCGGACGCCGGTCACGGAGTCGTAAAGCGGAATCGAGCGGTGCAGATAATAGTAGCCGGGAAGGCTGTGGTAGTAGCGGCCGATGTGCCAGACGGCCTCGACGCCGGGCGCCTTGGCGAGGTAGCGATAGGCGGCGAACGAGGGATCCTGGTCGCGGACGAACCGCACGGGAGTCTCCGCGGGCGCGAAGATCAGCCTGTAGGCGTCGTCCTGGCGAGGCAGGGCGTTCAGGATCCCCGCAAGCGAGATCGCCGCGAACAGGGAGCCGGCGGCGCCGTAGACCCACGCCGGCTTGCGCGCCGCGAGCCGCGCCGCGCCGTCCGCGCCGATCAGCAGCCAGAGCGGGATCAGGACGAAGACGAAGCGGTACTCCTTGTGCGACTCCGCGGAATGGATGATCAGGACGAGAGCGATCAGCGCGAGGAGGAGTCCGTAACGGCGCAGGTCGCGCAGCGCCAGCGCCAGACAGACGGCGCTCAATCCCGCCGCGGTCAGCAGGGACCACCACAGGTACTGCCAAGGCGGACTCGTGCCGGCGCGCGCTTCCTCCAGCGCCAGATTGAACCGCAGGTTGGCGAGATAGGAGCGGAACAATTCGGCGTCCCACGTCGCCGCGTCGAACGCGCCGACGGCAAGAAGGAACAGGACGGCGGCGAACGCGATTTGCGCCCGCCCGCCGCGCCACCACGCCGCTCCCGGTCCGCCGGCGCGAAGAAAGAGCAGAAAGAGCAACGCGACCGCGACCGGGGCGTATTGCATCCGCACCGCCGCGGCCAGCACCGCGAGAAAGGCCGCCGACCAGACGGTCCCGGCCCCGAGCGGGGCGGGGCGCGCGCAAAGGACGAGCAGCGCCGCAACGAGAGCGGTGGCCACGAACTCGGTCATCGGCTTGTGCGCGAAGCCGACCAACTCGTACCAGAACGCTCCGGCCAGCAGCGCGACCCGCGCCGCGCTTTCGCTGAAGTGCCGCCGCGCGAAGAAGTACATTCCCGCAGGAATCGCGAGGGAAATGGCGCAGAAAACCAACTTGACCCCGTCGACGTACCAGGCAGGCCGGCCGAGGCCGACGAAGTCGAACGCTGCCAGGACCCCTGCGATCAGGCCGGGCACCAGCCAAGAACGCGCGCCGTAGAATTGCTCCCAATGGAGGATGCCGTTGCCGAAGACCAGGCGGTGCGCCTGTTCCAGGTACTGCATGATCTCGTCCGGGTGCGCGGCGAAGTCGCCGGAAAGGGCGACGAAGCCGCGCGCCGCGAAAGCCAGCGCGAGCACGGGCCAGAAATATTTCCATGCTGGTTCCCCGGGCTGGCGCGGATGCAGCAGAACCTCCGGCGCGGCGGCGAGGGTCGCGCGCGCCGTCCAGCGCCGCTCTTCCCGGCGCGTCGTCGCGCGTCGCCGCGCCTGACCCTTCCTTCGCTTCGCTCGCATGTCCCGGCCCGACGTTCGGCAATCACTTCCGCGCGGCGGGTCCCATCCTCGCGAGCGCCTCGCGGGACGGGTTGTCCGGACCCCGGTCGATCCGCAGGGACTCGCGGAACAAGGCCTTCGCCTTGTCGAGATTGCCCTTTCGCCGCTCGATTTGAGCTTCCACGAAGATCGCCGTCGCCCTGGCTTCCTTGCCGAGGTCGTCGTCCGCGACGCGCCTCGCCTTTCGCAGGTAGGTTTCCGCCAGCCGCAGCGGCCGGTCGCCCGGTTGACTCACGAGCGCCTTCGACATCCCCATCAGCGACCAGTAGTTTTCGGCCGCCAGAGGCACGATGTCCGCGACGTATTCGTTCATCGCGGTTTTTGCGTTCACCTGCGCCAGACCCATGTATTCGCCGTAGGCCCTGAGCATTTCGTTCCGGTGGACGGCGCTGGCCAGATCCCTGGGCGTCGGCATCGTCATCAGTTTCCTGAAGTATTCCTTCGCCTTGTCGTTGGGCCGGATTTCGATCCGGCCCGGCCCGACTTCCCTGTGAACTTGCACGAAGAAGCCCACGTGCGCCAGACCCGCTTTCGAAAAGGCCGGGCCGTACCAGAGGGAATACACCGGCCGGTCCGCGTTCCGGAGAAACTCGGCCCAGCCGGCGGTCTTCCGTTTCGTGGTCCACAACGGACGCACGACCCGATCGTCGAAGTACACGCCGTGATACTCCAGCAGCCGCAAATCCGGACGCAGCCCTTTCACCCAGTGGAGATAGGATATCGGGCCGACGAACGGATCCGCGTACAGGACGAAGGCGCTGTCTTTCTTGAGGACGTCGAGCAACGCCCGCGCCTGCTCCTCGGCGAACCGTTCACGGGATCTGTCGTTGATCTCGAAGTTCCGGCCGCCGAGGGCCGCCACGAGGAGCGCGCACGCCGCATAGACGGCCGGAAGCAACGGCCTGCGCCGGCCTCGCGCCCATAGCGTCAACGCGTGCGCGCCGAGGCCCAGCCAGAGCGCGAGAACGCCGTAGGCGACCAGCGGATACGGGCGGAAGGTGGAAATCCTGAGGGGCTCGTAGTTGAAACCGAGCATGGCGACCAGCAGAAAGCTGCTGGCCGCGAACGCGAGCGCCTCGCAGGAGATTCCGAGCCGCCAGCCGCGCCGCCACGAAGCGACCGCGCCCCAGAGCGCGGCGAGGGTGCCGATCACGCCGAACTGCAGCAGCGCCTGCATCGTGAAGTGCCCGGCGAAATAGAACTTGTCGACGAGGCCGGCGTTGGGATTCTGGTCGATGTGCGAGTAAATGCTGCGGTCGACGAAAGAGAGGAACTCGCTCCAGGATTGGATCGGACCCAGAAAATTGACCGGAAGCGGCTGGTGGGATCGCCACACCATCCAGCCGTAGAGAGCGGCCACGGCGAGCGCGGCGACCGGGATCAGATAGGGGAGCCTGCGCCAGAAATCCCTCCCCGCCCCGACGGCGTAAGCGAGGAACAGGGGACTCGCCAGAATCAGAAGCGGGTAGTGGTTGGCGAGGCCGAGCCCGCAGACGGCGGCCGCCGCGACCCACAAGCGCGCGCTCCGCGCCGCCGCCGCCTCCTGCGCAAGGGCCATCGTCAGGAACACTGCGGCGGCATTGGTCGTGTAGACGTCGGCGATGATCGCCTGGGACCAAAAATGCTCGGAGACCGCGAGAGCTGCGCCGGCCAGCAAGGCGGCGGGCCGATTGCCGGTGCGGCGCAGCACGACCCACGCGACGCAGGCGCAGGCAAGTGCGCCCATCAGGCCGCTGAGCGCGTGGACGCGCCAGGCGACCTCGCCGAGCGGAACCAGCGTGGCGAGCCAGCCGAGAAGGATGTACAGGGGATATCCCGGCGGATGCGCGACCCCGGCGAACGTTGCGGTGGTGATGAAGAGGCCGTCGTCCTCCAGAACGACGCCGCGCGGCGCGGAAACGGCGTACAGCGCGAATGCGCCGGCGAACAGCAGCGCGAGGCCGACGGCGTCCGTCCGGGGCTTGAGATCGTGAAGATCCGGGAGCGACGGCAGAGACTGCAGCCATGCCGCCAGCTTGCCGGCCGGCCTCCGCCGCGCCGGCCTGTCGGCCGACTGCCGCCGCTTGCCGATCGGCCGCCGCCTCTTCCGGCCCGCGCGTTCCGCGTTTCGTCCGCGTCGGGTCATCGCTCGCGCCGCCGCAGGAACGTCAGCACCTGGTCGCGATTGGTGCGTATGTCGTCGCGCAGGGGATCCAGGGCCAGCGCCCGCTCCAGGGAAGCGAGCGCCTCTTCGGGTCTTTCGAGAAAATAAAGCACGGTGCCCATCCCATGGTGGGCGCTCGGATTGCGGGGATCGACCCGGACGAGGCGGCGAAAGAGATCGAGAGCTTCGCGATAGCGTTGCTGCCTGGTCCTGAGCGAGGCGAAGTTCTGCAGGGCGTAGGTGGATTTCGGATCCAGCGCCAAGGCGCGGCGAAACGGTTCCTCGGCCTCGTCGTGCCGATCCAGCATGATCAGCGCGGCTCCCACGTTGGAATGGTCGCGGGCGTCGTCCGGGGTCTGCGCCACGGCGACGCGAAAGGCGGCGAGAGCTTCCTCCCATTTTCCCAACTTGGTCAGGGCTTCGCCAAGATTGCGATGAGCGAACCGCGCCGTGGGATTGTGCGCAATGACGTGGTTGAAGAGAGTGATTCCGTCTCGGTAGATTTCCGCGTGCCGCCACGTCAGCGCCCCGAGGACGACCAGCACGACGGCCGCGGCGCCGGCCGCGCCCTTGCGCCACGCCGGCAGGCGGCTCGCGCCGCGCGCCGCCGCGCCCACGAGCACCGCGATCAGCCCGATCCCCGCCAGATACTGGTGGCGGTCGGCCACGAACGAGAACTGCATGTAGCCGTAGTCCACGAACCCCAGCACCGGCGACAGCGTCACCGCGAAGAACAGAACGCCCGCGAGGGGTCCCCGGCCGAGCCGATGACGGAGGAGCCACAGGCCCGCGACCGCCGCGGCCGCCGCCGCGAGGCAGGCCCACCCCGCCGGGTTTCCGGCGCTCACTTCCCAATGCGGATAGATCACCGCCAGCCCGCCCGGCCACAGCAGCTTGCCGACGTAGAACCACAGCGCCTGCGCCGCGATCAGCAGCCGCTCGACCGCCGTGTAGCCCAGGGAAACCGGCTCCCTCTCGTTGTAGAACGACACGTCCAGCGCCGCGATCGCCGCGCCCGCGGCGGCGAGAGGCGCCAGCCGGAGGAGGTCGGTTCCCGAGATCCGGCCCTGCTTCCACCAGTGCCAGATCGCCAGCGCCGCGGGCAGCGTCACCACGATGGACTTGCAGAGCATTCCCAGCGCGAACAGCGCCAGCACCAGGAGGTAACTTCCGGGCCGCGGCCGCTCGACGAAGCGGATCCAGGTCAGGAAGGCGGCGAGGTAGAACAGGCCCGAGAGCAGGTCCTTGCGTTCGATGACCCAGGCGACGGACTCGACGTGCAGGGGATGGACGGCGAAGACGGCGGCGATTGCCCACGCGCCGGGCACGGCCAGCCGTTCGGCCAGACGCCAGAGAAGCAGGGTGTTGGCGATGTGCAGGAGAACGTTGACGATGTGGTAGCCGGCCGGAGCGAACCCCCAGAGCTTGTGCTCAAGCCAGAAGGTCGTATAGACCAGCGGCCAGTAATGCCCCTCGTCCCTGAGCTCCGAAGGCGAGAACCAGAGGCGTCCGAGACCGTCCACGTCCCGAACGGCGAGGGCTTGGGCGAAGACCCGATCGTCCCATACGAAGCCGGCGAAATACGCTGGACCGTAGCTGACGGCCACCAGCAGGACGAGGGCCGGGACGGCAAGCGGTTGAGCGAACCAGTCTCCAATGGTCGGCGCAGCCGGAGCCGGCGAGCGGGCTGGCGGCGGGGCGGGCCGCTTCGCCGGCTTGCCGGGCGGCCTTCGTCCTCGCTTCCTGCGGCTCATTGCCGTCACCCTTCGCTGAGCGTCCGACCGGACCATGCCACAGGCGTCGTTCGGTTGCAAAATGCCGGCGGCGGGCTTCGCTCGTCCGAAGGGATGCCGACGGCGGATTCCGGCTATGCCGCCGGCTTCGGCTGATGGACGCGCTGCCGCGTCGGCGGCGCGGCCGTCCTGCCTTCGTCTCGGCGGCTGGAACCGGGGCAAGTCGGCTTGCCGCCAGGACCCGCCCGGCGGGCATGTCGTTTCCGAGGAACTCGCCGCCGGCCCGTTTCCTGAACGCAAGCAGGGTTGAGCGGCCTTCCCCAAGAACGTCCCGTCGGCAGGGCGTTTTTCGCCCGGATTCCAAATCCGGCCGGGAGAATGCCGACACGGCCCGTCCGAGCACGGCGCCGTCGACGGCTTGTGCGAAAAGCGCGGCGAGACGTCTCCGTCCGAAAGTTCGAGCCGGGGGGATCTCCGTGTCGCGCTTCCGGGCTTTTCGCGACCGCGGCCCCGAAAACGGCCGGCTCGTTTCGAGACAGGCTTGCCTTCAACGATCTCCCGCCTTCCGAAGACGCGACATCGCCGTTTCGCGCATGGCGCGGACCGAATCGAGATCCGGCGCCAGCTCCAGCGCCCGATCGAGGCTTTTGACGGCCTCCTCGTACCGTTCGAGGCCAACCAGCGCGTGGCCCAGGCCCGCGTGCGGGAGGGCGTTTCCGACGTTCGCCTTTATCGCGGCGCGGTAGAACTGGAGCGCTTCCTCGAATCTTCCCAGTTTCCGCAAGGACTCCGCCAGATTTTGGAGAACGATCGGATGACTCGGATCGATCTCCAGGGCGCGGCGCAGTTGCTCTTCCGCCTCGTCGAGCCGGCCCATCCGTATGAGCGCGGCGCCTGCGTTCGCGTGGGCCTTGACGTCGTCCGGCGCGTGTTCCACCGCTGCGCGGGAAGCGGCCAGCGCTTCCTCCGGGCGTTGCGCGGCCAGCAGGGCTTTGCCGAGATTTTGTTGCGCGCCGCGCGCCGTCGGGTTGTGCGCGACGACATGAGCGAAGAAGGTCACTTCGTCGCGATAGATTTCCGCGTGCCGCCACGTCAGCACCCCGAGGACGACCAGCACGACGGCCGCGGCGCCGGCCGCGCCCTTGCGCCACGTCGGCAGGCGGCTCGCGCCGCGCGCCGCCGCGCCCACGAGCACCGCGATCAGCCCGATCCCCGCCAGATACTGGTGGCGGTCGGCCACGAACGAGAACTGCATGTAGCCGTAGTCCACGAACCCCAGAACCGGCGACAGCGTCACCACAAAGAAGAGAACGCCCGCCAGGGCCCCCCGGCCGAGCCGATGACGGAGGAGCCACAGGACCGCGACAGCCGCTGCCGCCGCCGCGAGGCAGGCCCACCCCGCCGGGTTTCCGGCGCTCACTTCCCAATGCGGATAGATCACCGCCAGCCCGCCCGGCCACAGCAGCTTGCCGACGTAGAACCACAGCGCCTGCGCCGCGATCAGCATCCGCTCGACCGCCGTGTAGCCCAGGGAAACCGGCTCCCTCTCGTTGTAGAACGACACGTCCAGCGCCGCGATCGCCGCGCCCGCGGCGGCGAGAGGCGCCAGCCGGAGAAGGTCGGTTCCCGAGATCCGGCCCTGCTTCCACCAGTGCCAGATCGCCAGCGCCGCGGGCAGCGTCACCACGATGGATTTGCAGAGCATTCCCAGCGCGAACAGCGCCAGCACCAGGAGGTAACGCCCGGGCCGCGGCCGCTCGACGAAGCGGATCCAGGTCAGGAAGGCGGCGAGGTAGAACAGGCCCGAGAGCAGGTCCTTGCGTTCGATGACCCAAGCGACGGACTCGACGTGCAGGGGATGGACGGCGAAGACGGCGGCGATCGCCCACGCGCCGGGTACGGCCAGCCGTTCGGCCAGGCGCCAGAGAAGCAGGGTGTTGGCGATGTGCAGGAGAACGTTGACGATGTGGTAGCCGGCCGGAGCGAACCCCCAGAGCTTGTGCTCAAGCCAGAAGGTCGTATAGACCAGCGGCCAGTAGTGTCCCTCGTTCTCCAAGGCGCGGGGAGAGAGCCAGATGCGAAACAAGCCGGACCAATCCTGGATCGCTCCAGCTTCCGTGAATACCGCGTCGTCCCATACGAAGCCGGCAAAGAACGCAGGGCCGTAGCTGACGGTCACCAAAAGAGCGAGAACCGGGGCGGCAAGCGGCTGCGCGAACCAATCTCCAGTGATCGTCGCTGCCGAGGCCGGCAAGTGCGCCGGCGGCGGGGCGGGCCGCTTTGTCGGCTTGCCGGGCAGCCTTCGTCGTTTCTTGCGGCTCATCGTCTCGAAACTACTCGGAGGATCGTTTTTCCGAAACTCTCCCGCAAGAAGATGCGGGAATCAAGATGCTGGCGCTGCCCTGCGAGCGCAAATCCGCTCAGAGACGACCGATTCGCGCATTCGCTAAAGCGCTACGAATAGACAGAATCTTGTCAAGCAGAGCCCGAGCGTGTCTGGGCGCAGCAGCGGGCCGTTGTCCGCCGGGCCGCACCTTTCGCGCGCCAGCCGCAGAAGGTTGCCGCGAGTTCGGCTTCCCCCGCGGACATTCGCAGACCAGCCCTTTGCGCTCTCGCGACGGACAAGCGAATAGTTCTACGGGCACCGCGAGCGGGTGGGGGCTGCCGGGTGCGCCGCAGCTTGGAACCGTCTGGACGTTTCCGAACGTGCCGACCTCGTCGACGGGTTGCATCTGGTTCCGGAGCGCTCCCCGGACGGGACCGTCAGGGTCATGGTGGGCGCGACAGAGCAGCCGAAAGACTTCCGCGGGCTGGCGCACTTGAAGGAGGCTGCGAGCGACCGCTTCACCTACGGTATTCTCCTGCACGATGGCGCATGCGTCCAGCGCACGGCCGCCAGCCTTTTCGCCATGCCCTCAAGATGCTTCGGGAAGCCTGAGATGCCAGTGCCGGTTTTCGGCCCGGCGTCGAACGGCGCGCCCGCGGCGCCGACATTCGGGGGCCCGACCATTTTTCAAGGAGGGAAGCGGCACCGTGCGGGGCGCTCAGGAAGCTCTTCCGGCGCGCCAGCGTTTCCAGCGCGCGCATGGCTTCCAATGTGTCTCCGGTCTTGCTCGCGCGTATGCCGCTCGTCTATTGTTCGCCGGATGCCGTAGGCGACGATGGCGACTTGCTGACGACGATTTGCGCGATGGCGATCAGCAACGTCGAAGTTTCCCGTCATTTCCATTCACATGCGGTGTGCCTCGGGCGCGCTCGCCCGGCGGATCAGACCCTTGGGAAAACGTGGACTCGCAGGCGGGCGAACAGCCCTTCCAAGAACAATTCGCCTGATGCGAGATCAGTCGCCCTCCATGAAAACGCCCTCTTTGGCAGCGGCATCCGCGAGGCTCTTGTCGAGGGTGGCGAGTTTAGCCCCGCGGCGTATCGCAGTCTCCAGGTACGCTGCGTCGTAGCCGCTGAGGCCGTGGCGACGGACCAGCTCGGCGATCAGATCGTCACTTTGATCGCCGTCGGATTGGAAAGATAGTTGGCGCAGGTCTTTCAGATGATCTTCCGCAGTGTCGGCGTCAACGCGCCCTTTGCGCTCCGCGACCAGCAGGACGTCGCGCACTTCGTGCCAGAACAAATCCGGCACGACGACGCTCTCCAGCCCACCCCGTTCGATCGCGGAATCGGCATAAGGCATTCCTTCACGATCCCGCAGGCGCCAAGCGATGGCGATGGAAGCATCGATCACAATGGCCATTCGCGACGACCCTCATCCCGCCATTGAAGAAACTCCTCGCGCGACATGATGGCTCCGCTCGCGTCGCGCTTTCGAGTCATGACCTTGCCGACCAAGGCGAATACGAGCGCTCGAAAAGTGGCGAAGTCCGGGCGGAAATCGATCTGGTTCACGCGGATGTACTTCCAGGCATCGCCCGTTGCCTCGGTAACGCGTCGGCACCATTCCTGCATAGCGGCATCTTTCTCGTCGGTGCCTTCCCAGACGCGGCCCTTGGTCTCGACGATCCAGTTGACTATCCCGCCTTCTGCGTCGCGCTGAACGGCCACCCAGTCCGGGTAGTAGAACCCGATGGTGCCGCTCGGCTTCAGGTAATCGACGCGGAACGACGTGCCGGAGGCCCCCTGTTCCGTCGTGCCCAACGCAGCGAAGCGCAGGATGTCCTCCGCTCCGTCCATGAATTCCGCAAAGCCGCGCTCGAAATCGTTGTAGGTGGCGACGAAATTGAACACCGTTTTCCGCGCTTCCAGAGGCGGAAGGTTTCGCCGCCAGCTGAAGGGTCTGGTTTCGGACAGGCGGAAGCCCTCCTTGTCGAATTCGATCTCTCGGCGTTCGACGGTGAGATCGGCGATCTTGCGGACAAGGTAATCGGCGATGCCTTCCCTTATTTCCAGTCGGGCCAGATGGGAGCGGAGGGCGTCGTCGTCCATGTCGACCTCCCGGCCGAAACACCGACTCCCGACGTACTCGCGTATCTTAGGGTACAACTCCGCGAAACGATTGGTCAGCCCTGCCTTGCCAGCCACCAAGTTGGTCACGTCGGCCAGGATTTCCTCGACGGGCCGCCCGCCGCCGGGGATGTCTTCGTGATGCACTTCGGTTTCGGTCGTGGCGAATTCCAGTTTCAGCGTGATCCGGAACCGCTCGTCGAGCTCTTTCTGATCGAATACCGGCTTGAGGGACTGCACGTCCAGATTCGATAGCTTGCGGTGGTCGTGCTTCAGGCTGGGTTTGGTGATGGGAACGGCAATGTCGTACTCCAGTCGTTCCTTCACCGGTTCGATGACGATCGGCGATGGCGGATTGGTCGGCGTGCTCGCCACACCGACGCCTTCCGCCTCCAGTTGCTCGCGGAGGACGTTGAGCAGATTGCGCGTGCCGAGCACTTCCAGGGTCTGCGTCCGGTCCGGACTTACCTGCGTCATCAGGCGCAACCCGCGCCCGATCACCTGCTCTGGGAGGATTTCGGCTGTGGCGGTGAACGGCCGCAGGCCCAGCACGACAGTCACGTTGCGCACGTCCCATCCCTCGCGCAGCATCATCACGCTGACGATGGCCTTGATCCTGCTGTCGGCGTCGTCGATGTCTCGGGCCGCTTGCCGGGCCTTTTCGAGATCACGCTCGTTGTTGATCTCACCTTCATTGTTGGTATGGATGACGAGCACCTCGGACTGTTTGAAGCCGAACTCCTTGGTGTTCCATAGATGCTCGCCCAAGACGTCGGCGTAGACGTTCTTCTCCGCCATGATGAAGAGCACTGGCCTGATGCCCAGCTTCTTGTACGCCTTTTGGTGCTCCTTCCAGCGCCGAACCGCGGCCTGTAGCCAGTAGCCGTACTTCTCCGCCACGTTGTGCCTGTTAATGTCCTTCACGTGGGGATCTTCGGTCGGCTGATTCTGGTCGGCCTCCTTTGTGACGATGATGGGGGCTTTGACGATTCGATCTTCTACGGCTTGCGCTAGCGGGTAATCCACGACCGTCCAGGGGAAATACATGCCGTTCTGGTCCTTCGGCGTGGCCGAGAAATCGAGCCAAGCACCAAGGCCGTGCGGCAGCGCTTCGTGAACGGCGAGAAGCGATTTGTTCCAAAGGGCATCGTCGTGGACATGATGCGCTTCGTCGTTCAACACGACGAGGTCCTTGAGCGACATAATCCGTTCCAACATTGAGCGCTGAGCGGACGACGCGAGGTCTTGCGACGGCTTCATGCCTAGAAGCGCCTCGACGGCGTTCCCCGGTGTCCAATCGTGGTCGCGCGACTCGTAGAGTTGGTGAATGTTGGTAAGAAAAAGATTTCCTGACGGATCTGGTTCGGTGGCCTCCCCTCGAAGAATCACTTTCTGTGAGAAACCGCCCCGCCATTCCGGCGGAACGAGCGGAAGCCGACGGAATATCCGATTGTTCGCGAAGTCCTTCTCCAACCGTTGATACACGATGACGTTGGGCGCGACGACGAGGAAATTCGTCGACATGTCCGAACCGGAAACGTGCTGCTTGTGGAGGCGGGACCAGACGATGGCCATCACCATTGCCCAAGTCTTGCCCGAGCCGGTGGCCATCTTGAAGGCGAACCGGCGCAGGTTCTCGGGCGGCAGATCCTGCACGCCTTCCGCTTCCCGTTCCGGGATGTAGCGGCGAAGCTGGCGCTTCCCTTCCATCGTCGTCTGGAACTCGAGGTTCTTCGAAGCCAGATCCCTCTGAACGATCGTTCCGTGGGCCTCGATCAACGCTTTCGCGTCGCGCTGGCCATTGATTTCCACCAGCCAGATCAACGTCTCTATCGCCTCGCGCTGGCAGAAGTGGTATCGGAACGGCACGTCGAAGTCGTCGACCTCGTGATCTTCCTCGAACCAGTATTCCAACAGACGTCGGGTGACTTCGGAGGCGCCCTGATACCCGCCGTCGCGCCAAGCGTTCACCGCATCGCGAATCTTCGGCGCCAGCAACAGCCTACTCGGCCGGCGGCCGGAGTCGTCTTCGTGCCAGCCGTCGTCGTCCTTGACCAGATGGGAAACGGGCGGCTCCCACGGTCGGCGGCCTCGAATCTCCGGCAGCTCCCTGTCGTAGCGAATGACGGCGTTTGCCATGGCTACTTCGCCTCCCCGGCGATGATAGTTTCAGTCATTGCCATGCTCCAGTTCTAGCTGCTGATCGGTCAAGTCCTTGGCCAACAGATACTACCGTTTGATGAACGCCTTGGTTCGACCTGCGCAGCCTCGGGTTTCCTCATAAGCGCGCATCTGCGCTGTAGTCGGCCATCAGTCGGCCGTCCATCGTCCGAGCGAGCGCACTCGCCCATTGCTGTTCGACTTCGCCCCAACGCACAAGATGGAGGCCGAACATCCTGCGCACCGCGGCATGACTCGCAGTGTCGACATCGTGCACGAACAGCGCCGATTTGGCGGCATGCAGAACCGCATAGTAGCACCGGGACACTGCATCCTCCGGGTAGCCGGAGCGCATCAGGATTTTGGCGGTGCCCAGAGACTTCACTGCGCGCCGCTCTGCCGCCGTCATTTCCCGGTTCACAGCACCGTTATCCCGTCGCGTTCGACCGATTCCCGGTAAGCCGAGCGTAAGGCCTCTAGGCGATCCCATTCGGCCTGCGTATACGCCATAATGGAGGGTACGGCGTATGACTCCGTAGCCAGATCGTAGCCGATACACCGGAGAGGGATCTTGAGAGCGGTCGCTTCGTTTCTGACAATGATGAGTACATCCAGGTCGCTGTTCTCTCGCGCATCGCCTCGCGCCTTTGATCCGTATATGACCATGCGCAAGACCGCACCTGGGTACCGTTCGCCGAGTGCCTTTCGATATTCGTCCAGCCAAGTTTGTTCTTCGGGGTGAAGCATCAGCATTGCGCTATACATTGACCTCGTATGCTTGCGACGTATCGTTGCCAAAGATGTCGATGACCTTGACCAGCACCTGATACTGACCCGTCTTCTCATAGGCGTGCGCGCCGGACACGAGGGACAGTGTCCGGTCCTTACGGGTGCGGTAGGCCACCCATCCCTGTATGAAGGTGTCGTTTCGGAAATCCCAATCCACCGCCCAATAGTCGATGTAGTCCGACCACTTCGTGATCTTGCTCCGCACCTCGTCCGGGACGAGCTCGGCGTTGGGGATCACAAAATCCTTGAGCGCCACTTGCGCGACGAGTTTCTTCGGCTTCTTGATCACAGCGTCCAAGTATGCCAACTCGAAAAAGCGAACGTCACCCTTGTCGGCGGCCTGTTGTTCCATGACCTCGCGAGGGATCTGTAACAGCAGTAGTTTGACGCCCTTGCGCCTCGCTTCTTGAACCACGAGATCCTGAACGCCCATTTCCCATTCCCAACCGAGAACGTGCAATTCCTTCTGCTTCAGCTTGACGCATTCTTCTACCGTGAATGCGATTTCGCCGATGGTTACTGGCGCATCCACAGCACCGATATGGACCATGGCCTTGTACTTCTTGCCATGCAGATGGTCATTGCCCGCCACTGGCTGGGCACCGTAAAGCTTGAGGATAAAGGAAAGATATTCGAAAAGTGCTCGCTCGGCAACGGGCTTGCTTTTTTGTTCTCCGAAGGTTACGCCTTGCCAGTATTGGCGTTCGTATTTGCCTAGATTCAGCAAATCGAAGGGCTTGCAGTTCTGGATACCGAGCAGCCGCTTTCGGGTAACGTGGATGCCCCATCGTCCTAGGTCGCAGCCGATCCAACGGCGTCCGAGTTTCTCGGCGACAGCAAGAGTCGTACCGGAGCCGCAGAAAAAATCGGCAACAAGTTCTCCTGGGCGTGAGTGCGCAGAGACAACTCTCTCCAGCAATGCTTCTGGTTTTTGTGTGGGATAACCTGTACGCTCGTCAGCCATATTATTAATATTGGGAATATCCCAATAGTCAGGACACTTCTTATCCTGCCCCTTCATTCGCTGAGATGTTGCCGGAATCTTTGGAGGATCAAAAAACCATTGAGTGGATTTTGAATACCAAAGTAGGCAGTCATGTTTCTTTGGATAACACTTTGGACTCGATCCGCCAAGACCGTATAACCACACTACCTCGTTTCGGAAACCTGGTTCATCTGCGCGAGACCCCCGATCCCCAAGTCCGAATATTTCATCAAGGACTACACCGAGCAGATGGGAGAGTCGAAAATCACAATGGAGGATAATACTGCCTGTAGGGCTCAATATATCTCTGAGTAAATTAAGTCTCATCTGCACCATATTGAGATATGATGCTGTACCTGATCCCCAAGTGTCCCGATATACTTTTTCCTCGATTAGCGTCTGTTCCTTTTCCAGATTGAGGCCAGATTCACCAATCTCCGCAGTAAACGAAAAATCTGCCCCCGTAGCGAATGGCGGATCAATGTAGATCAGATCGACTTTCCCTGCGAACTTCTCCAAGAGCGATCCCATCACCAGCAGGTTGTCGCCCCAGATGAGCTTGTTCTTCCATCCTTCCTCGAAGGTGTCGCCCTCGTTACCCTCGTAGACGTCGAACAGCGATGTCTGCACGCCGCCCCTCTTCGCCTCGCGGGTGGCACGGCTCTCGTTGACGGTCTCGATGATCTGGAACGGCAGATTAACCCGCGGAACTTCCTTAAGTGACCCGTCATCGTTATATTTGCCGGGCCAGACCAGTTCGGTCTTCGTGACGTTGATCTTCGCCATTACCGGGCTTCTCCGATTCGTTTCAGGCACTCGCTTCCCGCGGGCGTCAGGCGGTATCGCTGTTTGCTGCTGCGCGGCTTGTCCGGGATGGTCATTTCGATCAGGCCGGCCTCAAGAGCTGGCGTCAGATAGACTTTGCGGAAATGGTCCTCGTGTTTCAGGCCAACGGTTTCTTGGATGTCTTGCCTGGTCATTTCGCCCGACATCGCCTGTAGCAGTCGAACCTCCCCGGCGACTTCCCCGGCGACTTCCCCGGCGACTTCCCCGGCGACTTCCCCGGCGACTTCCCCGGCGACTTCCCCGGCGACTTCCCCGGCGACTTCCCCGGCGACTTCCCCGGTGATTTGATCGGTAACTTGATCGGCGACCCGATCACCCCCCGACACCTCCCGCACTTCCGGGTTTCGTTTCAGGTACTCGCTTCCCTCGGGCGTCAGGCGGTATCGCTGTTTGCTGCTGCGCGGCTTGTCCGGGATGGTCGTTTCGATCAGGCCGGCCTCAAGAGCTGGTGTCAGATAGACTTTGCGGAAATGGTCCTCGTGTTTCAGGCCAACGGCTTCTTGGAGGTCTTGCCTGGTCATTTCGCCCGACATCGCCTGTAGCAGTCGAACTTCCCCGGTGACTTCCCCGGTGACTTCCCCGGTGACTTCCCCGGTGACTTGATCGGCGACCCGATCACCCCCCGACACCTCCCGCACTTCCGGGTTCGGACGAAAAGTGACAGTGACGAAATTGTTGGCTTCGAACTCCGGCTCCGGGCAATCCACGGCTTTCGCGCCGTCCCGGATGCGGCGGATCCCCGTGCCCGCCTTCTCGATGAAGTCGATGCGGTGGAGCAGGTCGGCGACGAGCGGGTTCCGGCGGATGCTCATGTGCCCGAGATCGGACAGGGTCAGGCCCTTGGGCAGGCTGCCGGGGCTGATAACCTCGATCCGGTCCGTGTAGACCTCGACGAAAACGTTGGCGCCGTCGAAGAACCAGTCCCGGTGCATGACCGCGTTGGTGATCGCTTCGCGCACGGCCTCCATCGGGTACTCCGGGATGTTCTGCCGCCTCAAGCCCTCGATGCGGTAGGCGGTGCGGGTGTTGCGCTCGATGAAGCGCATGGCGTCCTCGACGTCGGCCACGATGCCGCCGTCGAAATCCTTGCGGTCCAGGATATGCACCTTGTCCGTACCCCTTGCCAACAGGCAGGTGATGTACGCCTCCGGGAAGAAACGACGCGCGTTCTTGGCGAAGAAGAGTACTCCCGCGTTGCGGAAGAGCAACTTGTCGCCGGCCCGCTCGGCGACCTCGATGTTGACCAGCACGTCCTCGACCGGCGGATTTCCGGTGATGCCGGACAGGGCGAGCCAGCCGTCGAACTTCTCGCGGTCGAAATCCTCCGGGTAGCTGAAGCGGGAGCAGGGCGAGAGGTCGAACCGGATCGCGCCCTCGGCGCGGAAAAAGTCGTGGATCTCGTCACGGTTCATCTTCTGGGTCACCGCGCCCTGACGCCAGAAGAAGCCCTCGCTGCACTGCACCGGCTTGGCGTTGCTTTCCCGGACATGGACCGCGAGCACCCCGTCCACCGGCTCGACCAGCACCTTCACCGCCGGATCGCAATTGCGGGCAACGTTCTGAACGTGGGCGCGCAGGCCGTTGGTGTCTTTGATCCCGACCACGCTGCCGCCGTCGCGCACGCCGAGGAGGATCTTCCCGCCGATGGTATTGGCCAGGGCGACGAGCTCCCGCGCGAACGACGAGGACAGGCTCTCCTTGAACTCCAGCGTGGTGCCCTCGCCCTGCTGGATGAGGATTGCGAGGTCGGCAGGGGTCATGCAGCCAGCGCCTCCGATTCGCCGATGACGCCCTCCGCCCGGCATGGCGCCCGGAGATCGCATTCCCGGCGGAACGCGGTTTCAGGCATTGTCGTAACCGAGAACTCTTCCTCGCGGTCCACGACCGCGTCGAAGTGCAGGCCCGCCTCGTCCGCCCGCTCCACCAAGGGAGAACGTCGATCATCGGGAGCGCGAACCATGTCAGCCAGCCTGAAGCGCCGTCTGGCGTGGAACCGGACGGCCCGAACGGATCGTGCCGTGTTTAAACCGGAACGGCCGTAGGGCCTTGGCCGGCGAAGAGGGCTACGCAGGCGGTTCCATGGCCGAGCGACGGTCTTCTTGGTGGCGGGCCGCCCCGTTCGCCTTCGATCTCGTGAGGAATCGGCCGGCTCGGTTGCGGTCATTGCGAAACAGTTACTCGATGGCGTCATCTTCAGTCAGTCCTCATGACCTGCGCTGAGCTTGCGCTTCCCTCCACCTGTCTACACGGCATCGGCGCGCGGACCAAACGCTTCCCGCCTTGTCCGCTGTGCGAGTCATGCCTCTCGCACCATTCTGACGGTTCGGAGCGCGGTTCTACCATGTGGGCTTTGTCGGCGAGGCGGGCATGGGGTTCGCAGGCGGAGTTTGCGGAAATCGGCCGTAGTTTGGGCAGTTTCGCGAGAGAGGTGATCTCGCCGACGCTTATTTCCGTCAGATTACCGAGCGTAACACGGTCATCATGTGCGACGTGATCGACAAGCGGTTTCTCCGCGTTACCCACGAAACTCTTTACATGAAGGCATACGAATTTCTGTTGGAAAGGATACAGCACTACATGAGGGAATATCACCCGAAGCATCGTGCGCTGATGGACGATACGAGCAGGCAACTCAACCGTGTCGTCGCGATGAAGCACGCCTCGTTTCAGCGGACGGGCAACCGGAATATGACCTTTCCGGCGATCGTCGAATATCCGTTCTTTACCCGTAGCGAATTGTCGAACGGCGTCCAGCTTGCCGATTTGCTGGCCTACAACGTCTATCGCGCTTTCAAGCTCGAAGATTTCGGCTACCCGTATTTCGAGAAAGCGCTGCCGAACTTCTATCGATGGCGAAACTCTCAACGGGTTGAAGGTGTGGCCGGACCCTTCTCCGCTGGTCGGAGCGGCACGGGACGCATGGAACGCATACAAACGGAAAACCCTCCTGGTGGAGGGCGAGTGATGTCAGGCTGGGCGAACCATATCGAGCCCATCAAGGGCACCCGACGTTCCATATATCAAGCGTTGACGAGGCGGTGTCAAATGATGAAAATAACGCTGAACGGTAAGACGCGGAGCGGGGTGCCAGCGGCCAGAAACGCCAACGCCGCGCCGTCCGGCGAGGCGGAGCGGTGAGCATGCCCCGCGTCAGCGAAGCCGCCTCGGTCCAGTGCCCCGTGGCGGCACGCGCGGCGGAGGTCGGCTGGACTCCCCTTCCATCCGAAGACGCCACGGCGAAACGGAGCGGCGGGGCCAGAACGCTGTTTCGCGACGACTCGGTTCGGCGCTTGGCGCCTTCAACCCATGGATGAGCGCCGAGACCGCCAAGGCTCTGGCCTTCCGCCGAGCGCTCAATTGACGAGGAGGTCCGGATGCGGATCGACTACGACAAGTTCCGGACGTCGCTCGGACGGCTCCAGGAACAGCACGAGAATTACCGGAAACCCCACCCCGATCTTCCCGTTCTAACGCGGGAGGCCATTGCCGAATCGGCGATCCGGCGCTTCAAGACCTGCTACGACTGCCTGTGGAAGGTGCTGAGGAGATATCTCCTCGAGGTCCTTGGCGTCGTGGACCCGCCCAACAGTCCGAAGCCGGTCTTGAGAATAGCGCACCAGAACCATCTGTTGCGCGCGCCGGTGGAGCGATGGCTGTTGTACGCCGACAGGCGCAACGCCGTTTCGCATGACTGCAATGGCGAGAAGGCCGAGGCTTGCCTCAATGTCATGGCCGACTTCATCGAAGACGCCATAGGCCTTTACCAAACCATGAGCGGCGAGGCATGGGAATGACGCCCGACGTCAAGGCCGAGCAGCGCGAGACGATCCTGTCGTTGCTCGAACGGCGCCGGCCGGGAACGAGGGCCTGAGCCTGCGGTTCTCGCGTCAAGCGGAAGTCGCGCCCGACGTCCGACCTGGGTCTGGTTGTACACGCCCAAGCAATGCCGCCGGGTCGGCGACCTGCGGGAGGCGTTCGAGGAAAGCGATCTGCCTTTCCGGGTGGACCTGTTCGTCTGGGACGAGATTCCGGAAAACTTCCGCGAGCGCATCGGAACGCGTGGCGTTGATGGATGAGAATCAACGAAGTGCGGGCGGAGACTGGCGGACAGTGACTCTTGGAGGCCGCATCAACAATTCTTCCCCGAAGGAAGAATGACCGCTCGTCCTGGATGCTGGCGACGTTACAGAGCACGCCGGCAGGGAGCCGAGCCGTGCCCGACGAAAGGTTCGGCCGGGCGAAATCGTCTACCTTGAGTTCCGAGGCATGGTCGGCGATGCGGCATGCCGCCGTAGCCCCGAACAGGGAATGAGCGGCGTTGCCGGGTTGGAAAGCGGAAACTTGGCAGCTGCGTGCGGTCGGTCGGTGGCTTCGCTTCCTGCACCGCCTCCTTCTCCTCGCGGGCGGCACCCGGCAATGAACGCCTCCCTCAACCGGCCCGTTCCCGGATTCGCCCTGAATCGAGCCTTGACGATTATCCTGGAAAAAACGATAACCGGGAGGCTGCGGGGAATGCGACGTTTCCGGCGGCGATGGCATGGAGGATGGAAGGATGGCGGTCCGATCGCCGCTCGCGCTCACCCGCCGGACGCTGCTTGCGGCGCTGTCCGGAGCCTTGGCGGCGACGAGCGTCCGGGCGCGGGAGCCGACGCCGACGAAGCAGGGACGGTCCCTGGTTCTGCTGGAAACCTATGTGGCCGGCACGGCCTATTACGAGGCTTGCCGCGTCTGCGGCGATTTGCGCCCGGGCGACGCTCTGGTCCTGCGCCGGGAGCCGGATAACGCATACGACGACCTGGCGATCGAGGTGTTCACGGCCGCGGGACCGAAGCTTGGCTACGTTCCGCGCGCGGACAACGAACCGTTCGCTCGGTTGATGGATGCGGGCAGGTCGGTGACGGCCGAGGTCGTCGACGTGAGCCCCGAGCGTTATTATCGCATCAGGATACGCCTGACGCTCCACGAGGCGTAACCTTTCCCGGCTTCGGTACGGAGAGCCCCCGCTCGTGCGATTTGATGGCGACGCGTATCGTCGGCGAGATCGGCCGGCTGAACGAAGCGCCGGGACGGTCTGCTGTCTCGATGCGAGTGGACGATGGCGGCACGGCCGGGTTCCGCGCGCTTCGGGCGCGGGGTCGCGCTGGTCTGGTCCGTCAACCGCGAATGCTTCCCGTCGATCCCTTGCGGCCGGCGGCGATGTGGCGAAGTCGACGATCCGGATTGGCCGGGCGCCGAATGTTCGTCGCCCGGCCGACTGGCTGGCGAGGACGCGGGGAAGGGGCCGCAGCTGCGGGGCCTTGGCGCGGAGTTTGCGCCGCTGTCGGAAGCGAGCCGGGACACGCCGGAATTGGCTCGATACGGCATGCTTGCGGCTTCACGCGGATGGCCACGGAGCGGGAATCGGAATCTCCCGAAAGCGTCAATGTTTTAACCCATCTTCAGCACTTTTCACTGACGCCATCCCGTAACACATTGAAAATAAATCAACAAAATTTTTCATCGGTGCTGTATGGCACTACATTTTGTTGCGCTGCCTGTGCGGGCTGGTCCGAACGCCCAAGGCATGCACGATAGCGCAGGCGTGAGCATCCAGACGGGCATCTTGGCGGATCACGATTTGGCCCCATGCCAGGATTGTAGTGCGCCACGCGACTCGTTCAAGAAAAAATGTCGAAATCTCTGAAATTATGGCACTACAAAGAAGGTTTCAGGCTCGACATTCAATAATATCATTAGGTTATGGCAGACAAATTGGCCGAAAAGGCTCTAATTCAACCGGAAAGTGCTGAAGATGGGTTAACTAGCAATACGGTTGCGGGAGCGGGATTCGAACCTGCGGCCTTCAGGTTGCGAACCTGATGGATGGCGCGACTGCGCTCTATCGAGTTCGAAAAGCGAAACCGGCGCGCGGCCTTCTTGGAGCGGCCTCAAGGGCGATTTTCAGGCGCCCTGCTCCCGATTTACCAGCGCCGCGCCCGCAACCAGGGCGGCGATCTTGCCAGCGGCCGCGCGGCGACTGCGCGGCACCATGCCGCAATCGGTGCAGGCGATGAGATGTTCCGCGGGCACGTGGTCCAACGCCTTCCGGATGCGTTCCGCCACCAGCGCCCCGCTCTCCACTTCTTCGGTGCCGACGTCGATCACGCCGACCATGACGTCCTTGCCTTGGAGGCATTCGAGCGTCCGGAGATCGACTCCCGAGGCGGCGCACTCCACGGAAATCTGATCGACCGAACTGTTCGCGAGCAGCGGCAGCGTGGCGTCGTAGTGGGACCAGTCCCGGTTGGAGTTTTTCCACTTCAGGACGACTTCCGTGCCGTATCCGTAGCAGATGTGCACCGCGCGCGTCGCGGTCACCCCTTCGAACGCGCGTTCGAGCAATTCGAGGCCCCAATCCCTTACCGCATCCGTGTAGATGTTGAAGCAGGGCTCGTCGATCTGGATCACGTCGGCTCCGGCTTCCGACAGCGCGCGCGCTTCCTTGTTGAGAATGGCCGCGTAGTGGGCCGCGAATTCCGCGTCCTCCCGTTGGCCGGCCTCGTCGAACACGCTGTCGGCAACCGTCATCGGGCCGGGCAGGGTCACCTTGATCGGCTTGCCGGTGCGCGAACGCGCGAAGCGCAGGGCGTCCAGCAGCACGGGGCCGGGCCAACTCCAGTCTTCGAGCGTTCGCGGCGCCGGAGTTTCGGACATGTAACGCTGTCCGCGGCTCTTCTTGAATCCGGGAGAGTCGAAATCGATCCGACCGAGATGCTCGACGAATCCCCAGATGTAATGACGCCGCCGCTGCTCGCCGTCGGTGACGATGTCGAGGCCCGCCTCTTCCTGCGCGGCGAGCCACAGGCTGACCGCGTCGTCGCATCCTTCGGCGAGAGCGTCGCCCTCCAGCCTCCACGGCGCGCGGAGTTTCATCGGCGCCGCGAGCCATTCGGGTTTGGGAAGGCTGCCGGCGATCGTGGTGCGTATCGGTCCCATCGTCTCAGCTCTCCGCGGGAAGCCCCATCATCTCGAAAACCTTCCGGCCGAGCAGGCTTCCGCCGTCGCACAGATCGAACACGATATCGAAATGGTTGCGTTTCTCGTGCTCGAAGGCGTCGACCTGCCATCCCTTCGCTTTACAGGCTTCGGCGTACAGCCGACTCTGGCGCTTGAATTCGGAGGTCTCGGAGCCGCCCCAGGAGACGATCAGCGGACAGCCGTTGTCGGGCAGATGATGGATCGGGCTGTTTCGCCGCGCCGCGTCTTCGTCGAGCCCGGCCCAATCGTTGACGTTGGAAAGCCTGACCGGTTCCAGGTCGTGGAGCCCGTTCAGCGGAACCGCGCCCTTTATCGCGTCTTCCGGGAGGCCGGCTTCGCTGCGCCAGCCGCCTGCGACCATCATGCCGACGAGGTGCCCTCCCGCGGACGATCCGCAGACGAATATGCGGTCGGGGTCGCCCCCGAACTCCCGCGCGTTGCGCCACGTCCAGGCGACCGCCGCGCGGCACTGGCCCACGATCCGGTCGAGCGGCGCGGCGGGCGCGAGGGAGTAGTTGACCGCCACCGTCGCGGCGCCTGCCGCCGCGAAGCAGGGCGCCATGAAGGAGGATTCCTTGTAACTCAGCATGCGCCAGTAACCGCCGTGAATGTAAACGAAGATCGGCGCGCCGCCGGACGAAGGGAACACGTCCACCACCTCGTCCGGATGTTGGCCGTAGGCCACGTCGAGGCGGCAGTCGAGGGTCTCCCGCGCCTCGGCGCTGAGCCGCCCGTATTCCGAAATGTACGGTTCGATGTCGGGCACGGTGTCGCGCGCGCTGTATTCCCGGTTCAGCGTTTCCTGGTCGAAGTCGCGATAGATCGGCATTGCATCGTCTCCGTCAGAGAACGGAATTCGGATCGAATTCCGGACGGCGCTTCTCCTTCAGGCTCGCCAGTCCCTCCCGCGCTTCGGGCCCCGTGAAGCCGAGGAATTCGAGCGCGAGCGAGGCGTCGAAAGTCGGTCCCATCATGCGCAGCCAGTTGTTGAGCGCGTATTTGGTGAAGCGGATCGCCGACGGGGCGCCGCGGGCCAGCTTTTCGGCGACCTTCACGGCGGCGTCCTGCAACTCGTCGTCTTCGACGCACATGGAGACGAGTCCGATGCGTTCCGCTTCTTCGCCCGATATCGGTTCGCAAAGCAGCAGAAAGTACTTCGCCTTCGCCATGCCGCAGAGAAGAGGCCAGACGATGGCCGCGTGATCGCCCGCCGCGACGCCGAGCCGCGTGTGTCCGTCGATGATGCGGGCGGTTCTGGCGGCGATGGAGATGTCGGCGAGCAGCCCTGCGACCAGGCCGGCGCCTACGGCCGGTCCCTGCATGGCGCTGACGATGGGCTTGGAGCAGTTGATCACGTTGTAGACGAGATCGCGCGCTTCCTTCCATGTTCTCGCGCGCGTTTCGAAGTCGTCGATGATGCCTTCGATCATCTCGAAATCGCCGCCGGCCGAGAACGCGTCGCCGGCGCCGCGGAGGATCGCCGCCGACGTCGCCGGATCGGCTTCGACATCCTTCCAGACGCGCCCGAGCTCGTCGTGCATCTTGTCGTCGGCGGCGTTGAGGCGCCCCGGCGCGTCCATGGTGATCCGGAGCACTCGTTCGGAGGGGGTATCGAATTTGAGCCGGTCGTATCCGGCGTAAACGTCGTTCATGCTGCTCTCTTTCGGCGGTCGGCGACTGCGAGGCTGCCTTCGATTTCCGCGCCTGGATCGACAGCATCGGCACGCAAGCCATCTTCCCGTTATTTGGGCCGCGACGCAACCTTGCGCCCGTCCGGATCTCCGCGCGCGAGCGCGAGCGCCGGCACTACGAGAATCTATGGAGATTCCGGAATGCGGATCTCCGCGCGCGAGCGCGAGCGCCCCCTTTCCGGCGATGCGCCTCCGTTCCGCGCGAAACGGCCTTGCCGCACGACGGCGCATCGACAAGAATGCGCTCCGCTGCAACTGTCGGGATTCTGTCATGCCGGAAGCTTTCGTCTGCGACGCAGTTCGCACTCCCATCGGCCGCTACGGCGGCGCGCTCAGCGCCGTTCGCACCGACGATCTCGGCGCGGTCCCCATTCGCGCCCTGATGGACCGCAACGAAGGGGTCGACTGGGAAGCGGCCGACGACGTCTATTTCGGAAACGCGAACCAAGCAGGCGAGGACAACCGCAATGTCGCGCGGATGTCCAGCCTGCTTGCAGGTCTGCCGCTCGAAGTCGGCGGCGCCACCGTGAACCGCCTCTGCGGATCCGGAATGGAAGCGACGGCTCAGGGCGCGCGGGCGATCCGGACCGGGGAGGCCGGCCTCGTCGTCGCCGGCGGCGTCGAGAGCATGTCGCGCGCCCCCTTCGTGATGGCCAAATCGGATACAGCGTTTTCCCGCAAGGCCGAGATCCACGATACGACCATCGGCTGGCGCTTCGTGAATCCCAAGATGGAAGAGATGTACGGCATCGACGCCATGGGAGAGACCGCCGAGAATCTCGCCGAAGAGCGCCAGATCACGCGCGAGGACCAGGATCGGTTCGCGCACTGGAGCCAGCGCAAGGCCGAAGCCGCTCAGAAGGAAGGGCGCCTCTCGGCGGAGATCGTGCCGGTCGCGGTGCCGCGCCGCCGCGGCGACCCCGTGACGGTCGATACCGACGAACATCCGCGTCACGGCACCGCCATGGAAGACCTCAAGAAACTGCGCCCTGCCTTCAGGAAAGGCGGCACCGTTACGGCTGGCAACTCGTCGGGCGTCAACGACGGTGCCGCCGCGCTCGTTCTTGCCGACGAAGAGGCGGCGCGGAAGCACGGCCTGACGCCGCGCGCTCGCGTCGTCGCCGCCGCGACCGCCGGGGTGCCGCCGCGCATCATGGGCATCGGTCCCGTGCCCGCCACTCGCCGCGCGCTGGAGCGCGCGGGCCTCGCGCTCGACGACATGGACGTTATGGAATTCAACGAGGCTTTCGCCGCCCAGGCTCTCGCCTGCACTCGCGAACTCGGCCTTGCCGACGACGATCCGCGAATCAATCCCAACGGCGGCGCCATCGCGCTCGGCCACCCTCTCGGCATGTCGGGAGCCAGGCTGATCGCCGCCGCGCTCTACGAACTCGAGCGCAACGGCGGGAAGCGGGCGCTTTGCACCATGTGCATCGGCGTCGGACAAGGAATAGCGACGGTGATCGAACGGGTTTGAAGAGGTCGGAGCGCTTGAGCGGAGGCGCGCCAGAGAACGGATGGATCCGTCGCGCTCGTTGGGGGCGCGGCGAACGCGCGACTCGGCGCAACCCGGCCCGTCCGCAGACCCCGTCTTGACGTCCGGAAGCATGAGCATTGCCGTTTTTCGGCGCGGCGTCGAGGCCGGCCAACGGAAGTGTCGAGGGCGCGGCGGACCTGATCGTCGTCCGGGATGGAAGGCGGATGCCCGCGGAGGAGAACGACCATGATTCCGGCATCGCTGAGCGCGGCGCGCGGCCGTCTCGTCGAGGCGGAAGATACGGTGACGATTGCGCCGGTCGTTCGGCTGATGGCGGCGTTCGGCCGCGAAGAGCCGGCCCCGGTCGAGGGAGATCCCCTTCCGCCGCTCTGGCACGGGCTGTTTTGCTCGGCCAGCCTGCCGCCGTCCAGACTCGGCCCCGACGGACTCGCCAGAGACGAGGAACTGCTTCCGGCCGCGCCCGAGTATCCGGTCAGGCTGTTCGGCGGCGCGCGCTACCGGTTCGATCGGGCGCTCCGGATCGGAGACCGCATCCGCAAGGAGTCGGAAATGGCGTCGTTCGATCTGAAGCAGGGGAGAGGGGGCGCGTTCGTCGTCGGACTGGTGCGTCATCGCATTTACGGCCCGGCGGGACTCGCCGTGACGGAGGAGAACGACGTCATTTTCCGGCCGTCGGGAGCGCCGCGCGGGTCGAGGAGCCGGCCTGCCGGCGAACCGCCCGCCGCCGCCGTCTGGTCGGAAACCGTCGCTCCCGATCCGGTTCTGATGTTTCGGCATTCGGCGGTGACTTTCAACAGCCACCGCGTTCACTACGACCGGGATTTCGCCCGCGCGCGAGGCTATCCGGGCCTTCTGGTGCAGGGCGCGCTGATCGCGAGGCTCATGCTGGAACTGGTTCGGCGCAAGAGGCCCGAATTCAGGATCGCCGGATTTTCGTTTCGTTCCGGACATCCGATATACGACGATGGGGATTTCACGCTGTGGGGCAGGCCGGACGGCGCGCGCATCGCTCTCTGGGCAACGGATCGCGCCGGCGCCGTCGGCATGACCGCCGAGGCGGTCGGAGGCAGGGGCGCCGGGCCGGTCATTCGGCCTTGAACTCGGGATTGCGGATCAGGCCGATCACGTTGCCCCAGGGATCCCGGACGGACGCCACCATGATTTCTCCGCCCACGTTGACCGGTTTTTCGTGCTCGGTCGCTCCAAGCGCGATCAGCCTGCCGGTCTCTTCGCGGATATTCTCCACGCCCCAGTAGCTAAGCACGTTGTCGGGCTTGTCCGCAGGCGTTCCGTCGTCGGGCATCAGGCCGAGCTCGTATCCCCTGACGCTGAAGCCGACATAGGACGGCTGGTCGAAATACGGTTCGACGCCGAACGCTTCGGCATACCATTCCTTGGCGCGATCAAGGTCGCCGACCTTGTAGATCGTGGTCCTGAGTCCGAGAAACGTCGTTGTCATTCCATGCCCTCCTTGATCGCCTTGTCGTCCCGCGCCGCGGTCTGGTTTCACTTACCATTTCTTCCCGAACGAATTCAACGCTTCCTGTCGGGTTGAAAGCGCAACCGAAAGACGGAATCGGACAAATCTCGACGATGGCGCGGTCGTTCTCGGAGAAATGCGCGGAAAAGAGAACGGAACAATGTCCGCCTCCAACGCGACCTCCTTCTCGACCAGTCGAACGTTTCGGATAAACGGCCGCCCACGGATACACGAACATGTAGGTAGCAGGCGACAATTTTCCAACCGGCAGCCATTCAGCTTCATGTGCTGGGGCATCTTCTTCGATCAAGAAACTGTCGCTTGACCCTCGGAGATCCGCTTTCCGGGTATACGGCGCGCTTTTTCCTGCCGATTTTCGGCAACAAATCTTTATCGACAAAATCTGCCCGTAAATTTGCGCGTTCTTCCGTTCGTAGCATCAGCGCTTTGCTGGCCAAGGCCAGATGCAATATGTGTTCGTCGTTCGAGCGAACAACCTTATTTTGCAACGCCCCTGCTACAGCCCGCAATCTGTTATTATCCACAAGTTCCGCAGAGCCGTTGCGGCGATATTCCCCAAACAGTCGCAGCATCCTGCGGCTTCCGCGTAATTCCTCCCCATAGGTTCCTGATTCCGTGTATACGACGATACAATTTCGATTGTCGATCCATTTGCGCAAGATGGAATCTCTGTCGCTATCCAAGACACTGCCAAATGCACATGCATCTATGATGATCTTCATGCACATAAATTCTCACCTTTCTAGACCCAACAACCGCTCGGTCTCCTCAACGAAGAATGATCTATAACTCTTTGGCACGTCCAACAAATTAGCTTCAGCATCCACGGAAATGCTGTGAATTCGACACTTCGTTCCGTCCGCATGAGGTTCAAAGTAAACGATGGACAGATCCTCCGGCCGCAGAATGCCGTCCATGACGCATATCCTGAAGCGGTCCACAAAGTGTTCGCTATGCGTTTCGATGATAAAGTCTCGATCATTTTCAGCCATAAACTGCGCCAAACGGGCTTGCGCCATCGGATGGACATGAATCTCCGGCTGCTGAAGCAACAGTACCGATTTCGATCCCAAGATGGCATTGATCAGCGGCAATAGGCTGTGAACGCCATAGCCGACATCGACCAGATTGCGTAAGCCGCCCGCAACGTCAACCAATACTTGCGAGCCGTCTGGGGCGGCCTCGGTCGTAATGTCGTTCCACAGTTTCATTATCGACCCGATTGCTGCGAATTCGGATCGCAAACCGGATTCGAGGTCTTCTAGATAGGAAGGCAATGCGGAATAAACACGTTCGCGGGCCGGGAAATGGGGATCGAGAGCGTTAACCGTGAACGGCGGGGGACCGGGAAAGTCGAAACTTGATCGGAAGAAGCCTATGAATTTGGCGAACTCGATTTCGTCTTTTTCCGAAACGTCGTTGCGCGCCCTGAAATCGGCTGGTTCGCCGCGGAAAGGTAAATAGCCAAACCGAACATAGCGTGACAACCACGTCGATATAGGAATATATGAGATCTCGCTTCTGTCCAGATCAAAGTGGAAATTCGGCCCTTCGAATGTCAAGATATCGCGTTTGGGCGACTTGTGGATGATACCGATTTCATGATTTCCGCCTTGTTTGTCATTGAAGCGGAAACGAACTTCCTGCTCAACGGGTTTGTCCCCGTCCCCCGCGACGAACGTAAATGCGGCGTCAGTATGACAATGATTTTCAAAGATGCCCCCGATGGTGAAATCGGTTTTCCCCGCTCGAACGACCGTACCGAAGGAACCCATCCGGAATGGGGGAGCGTTGAAATGGTTTTCCTCGCCGAGATCGAGCAGATTGGCTAGTTTTGCAAAGGCTTGGTAACAACCCATGAAGGTTGATTTTCCCGCACTGTTTTCGCCTACAAGCAAGGTGATTCGGCCCAGTTTGGCGGACTGTTCACCGTCAAAGCATCGTACGTCCCGCAATCGAAATTCGATGATTTTTCCCATCAGCGCTGTCTCCTGATCGGAAACCTCGATATCAGCTCTCTAAGAGGCCGGAGAAAGGTTCTCGATGTCCGGTTGATCGACTTGTCGGCGGAGAGGAAAGGATACCGGTACAGATCCCCGAGAGTCAAACTGCTGCTGACGGAACAACTGACCGAACATTGTCCCTGCTCGGTGCGCAAACGGCTAGGTATCATGCTGTAGTGCAGCTTACCGCCCATGTCCGGCCACCAATCGTCCGACGCCACGAGGCGCACCATTTCAATTATCATGAAGCTCGCTAGATTTGCGCTAAATGGAAACACGTTCTGATTGGGCAGCATACCATCCGCTGCCGCCGCTTGTCGAACGTAGCTAGCCTTGTCCAGAGAGCCGTCCCGCTCCATCGCGACCTCCGAAGTATTATATTGGCCGTCGCATCGAAGACAGCGCCTGTCGGGGCCCGCCGTCACCACGCTCCACGCTGCCTGTCCCAACGATCCATCGGGTTTATTGTCAACGAAAACGCCGCCGAAAATCACCGGTATGCAGTGAGCGTAAGCGATGCGGTTCAGCAAGTCCTTCGGTAGAGGACGATCCACCGCAGAAAACAGGATGTCGCAATCGAGAGCCGCAAGGTAGGCGCTCTTTCGCTGAATGAACTCTCTGTGCACGGATACGTCGAAGTTCTCTGCCGTCGCGCCGGCCTTCAGGCATCGTGCGGTAAGTTCCACCTTGTGTTTTCCGATGTCCTTCCTCCTGGCGTGAAGCAACCGGTCGATATTGTGCGTTTCCACCCGATCCGGGTCGATGAGCACAATCTTCTCTATACCGATTCTTGCTAATGTCTCGGCCACCATGGACCCTACGCTCCCGACGCCGACCACGCCGACTCGAAGGCGGGCGAGGTCGTGCTGTCGCGCTTCGCCCCATGTGTCGATGGTTCTACGCAGCATAGCGCGTCGGCGAGGTGGAGGCGCGTTATGGTCGTTGAAGGTAATGCGCTGTTTTCGTCCGGTAACCCGGACTTTATCGCACCAGGATAGTTTGAAGCGGCGACCGTCCCATGTCCAGAAACGAGCGCTCCATCCACCGTCCGTTCCTAACGTCAAACCAACCAATGGAAATCCGCATGCGCGCGCTGGCGGCGAGATGCGGTCCCTTTCTGCGATTTCGTCCTCGGGACTCATTTCCTGCCAGCCGTTGGCGAGGTGGTTGTGCATGAACGCTAGGCCGGATTTTTCAACGCAGGCAAGTCTGATGGCGCGCGTCAGGTAGCCGGGCTCGAAGCTGGCGTTTCCGTGGAGATGACGTTCGCCTTCAGCGGGTGGAATGATGTCGAATATAAGGGCCGATTTCCGGGTCGCCCCCGTACTCGGCCGCCACAGGGCAAAAGACAGTTCCTCTTGCGCCTGACCTTCCCGCGCATGCTTGAGAAGGAGCGCGCACGCCTTTTCATGGACTTGTTCGGTCAGAACGGCATCGTACCTCAAACCTGACTCCAGAATCTTGCAAGGTGCCGATAAACGTAGGTCTTCATGTTTTTGTCTTGGAACGGGAGGCCGTCCCAGAAGTCGCTGGGCGGTACGCTGAACGCTGACCATTCCGCATCATCGTAACGGAAAGAGGTATGTATCGGGAGTTGCGGGTTGGGAAGGTCGGCAACATACACGAAATGGGGCGGATATTCCGGATATCCCTCCTCCTGGAAACCGATGCCGAGTCTGAACGTATGGTTTTTGTGTCTGCCTGTGGCGACTGGATAATCGAACAAGACGGCGCTGCATCCTCCGAACTCGCTGTTTGCCACGATCTCGGACTGGTATCCGAGAGCGCGTAATTCCGAGGAGATTTCTCTGAGTGGAATCATGCTACCGGCGTTCTTCCAATGTGAACGGCCAGAAATTTGTCGCCGTCTTGGATTGCCACCTGATCGGAAAGCTTCTCGTATTTACGGCCGTCGGCGAGGTTTTCAAGAAAATAACTGTTGATTTGCGTAACGTCGATGCTGGCCGCCTTGCCGGCAGTTTTCAGAATCGTTTCCACGGCTAGCGAGTGGCGTTCCGTGGTCTGGATTTCTCCATTGACGGTGTAGGTATTAGAAACCGGCCTCGTATCCGTTCGCTTTTTCGTCTCGAACCGGTCGCTCGAACGTAATTTGATCGTCTTGTCCGGCTCGCGGTATTCCGTTCCATCCGCCGACACAAGGTAAAACTGTTGGATGGATACCTCCGCGCGGGCCAGTATTTCCGCGACGGTCGGTTCCGGTTTCGCAATTGAAAACGGCTTGCCGTCGACGAAATATTCCAAGTCTTTGTTCATGTTGTTTCCGTCTCCAATCTCGCTGGCTGCGGCCGTACTGCCGCTAGCCTGTCGGCGTTCCTGCAGTATAAGAACAATATATGGCGAAACGCCGAACAAGCAACGCGAGCGAACATACCATACAGCAGAAAGAAGGACCTGTCACGGAAAGATCGAGAACCGAGCTGCAGTGGCCGACTTTCTCGGCGGAGACGTCCGCCATATCGGCTGGGCGCGAGGCCTTCGTCGAGTGGCGAGAAAGTCTCTTGCGGAAACTTTGTCCCAAGGCGATCTCCGTCCCGAACCCTAACCCCCGCAACCGCAAGTGCCGCTGCCTCGCGAATCAAGGGCAAGCTGCGAGCGGGAGTCATGGCGGGACATGGGGGGAGGGGGAGGAATTGACGAAAGCCGCCGTCTGCGCAAGCTGGCAGGAAACGGGCTTGTCCCGAGCGGGCGTCGGCGGAAAACTCATCAACGTTTCAGGAGAGAAAACCTTGCTCGAAATCGACCGTCCGACGATGGGCGCAAGCGGTCGGACAACCCTGAGACCGCAGCTGCCGGGGACGCGGTCGACCGGAAGAGAACTGCAACAACGGAAAGCCGCGGCAGGACGTTCGCCTGATCGTCCGGAATTTCGCCGAAAGGGCTTCATCTCGTGGTTGCGCCCGGTTTCCAGAGCACGTCGGCTTTGCCGCTGTCGTTGGCGGCGCGCGCCATGACGAAAAGGAGGTCCGACAACCTGTTGAGGTACGCGAGGGCTTGCGGGTTGACCTCCTCTTCGGCGGCGAGGGCGCAGGCGGCGCGTTCGGCGCGCCGGCATACCGTGCAGGCGTAGTGGAGCGAGGCCGCGAAATCGTTTCCGCCGCGCAGCACGAAGGAGGCGAGCGGCGAGAGGTCCTCGTTGATCGCGTCGATTTCGCGTTCGAGGCGGGCGACCTGGTCCGGCTTGACGCGAAGGCGGCCGTCGGCGTCGTCGCGCCCGGGCCGCGCGATGTCCGCGCCAAGATCGAACAGGTCGTTCTGCGCGCGGGCGAGGATTTCGTCCGCCGAAACCGGTGCCGCATGACGGCGCGCGAGCCCGATCGCGGCGTTGGTTTCGTCGATGTCGCCCTGGGCGCAGACGCGCGCCGCCGCTTTCGAAACCCGGGCGCCGTCGCCGAGCGAGGTTTGGCCGGCGTCGCCGCCGCCGGTGTATATTTTGTCCAGCCTCACCATCGCGCCGTCTCCCGAACCGTCGCGTCGCCAGCCTATCCCGGCGGGTCCGGGATGTCGAAGCGCGGTTCCCGCGGCCGCGCCTGCCGGTCGGGACGTTCCGCCGCCGCCGCGCGAAGGCCGCGGCGTGTCGTTCGCCCAAAAAGTGATGGACGAGTCGCTCATATGCGTGTTAATGCACGCATATGAGCGAAAACGATCCGCTTGCCAACCCGACCCAGGTTCGCGTTGCGTGGCACTGCACGTGTTTCAACGTTCGCCGCGCCTCGCGTGCGATAACCCAGTTCTACGACGACATCATGGCGGACAGCGGAATAAAGGCGACGCAGTTCACCATGCTCGGGGCGGTGGCCATGATGGGGCCGGCGTCGGCGACCCGGCTCGCGGAGCATCTGGCGCTCGACCGCACGACCCTGACCCGAAACCTCAAGGTGCTCGCCGACCGGGGGCTGGTCCGGATCTCGCCCGGCAGCGACCGCCGGGAACGCGTCGCGTCGATCACCGGGGCAGGCGAGGTCGCCATCGAACGCGCGACGCCGGTGTGGAGGGAAGCGCAGGACCGGCTCGTCGCGGCTTTCGGCGAAGATCGCTGGCGCCGCATGATCGAGGACATGAGCGATCTCGCGGCGTTGACGGAGGAGTAGGGTGATTGGACCTCGCCGTCCGCGCCGCAACGCCCGGACCGCTGCGCGGCCGGTTCCGCCGCCTTTGCGGCGCCGGCTTCCGTCCCGCGGTTGGCCTCGCGACCGAAACGGGGCGGCGTTTCCTTGATTTCCAAGATATTCGCGGTCGTGGCCCCGGTTTTCGCATGCGCTGCGATAGGCTTCGTCTGGGCCCGCACCGGCCGCCCCTTCGATACCCGGATGGTGAGCGCGCTTGCGCTCTATCTCGGCATACCGTGCCTTGCCTTCTCGACGCTGACCGAACTTCGGATCAGTCCCGAGGCGCTGGCGAAGATCGCGGGAGCCTACGGTCTGGCGCTCTGTAGCTTCATCGCGGCCGGTTTCGCCGTGATCGCGCTTCTGAAACTGCCCGTTCACACCTATCTGCCCGCGTTCACCTCCGCGAATACCGGCAACATGGGACTCCCGCTCTGCCTCTTCGCGTTCGGACCCGAGGGACTCGCGCTGGCGATCGGCGTGTTCGTCCTGTCCTCGCTGGTCAGTTTCGTTGTCGGGTGGAGCATCTACGCCGGCCGTCTGGCCGCCGACCTTCTCTACAACAATCCGCTCATCTACGCCGTTGCCGCCGCGCTCTTCTTCATGCTCGCGGGCATCCAGCCTCCCGAATGGCTGGCCAACGCCACGCGCCTCGTCGGCGGTATGGCGATACCGCTGATGCTCATTTCCCTCGGCGTCGCCATCGCCGGAATCCGCGTTCCGAGCATCGCGTTGAACGCCGGCGTGTCCGCTATCCGGCTGGCGATCGGCTTCGTGGTTGGCTATGCGCTGTCCGTTCTCCTCGAACTGGAGGGCGCCGAACGCGGCGTTCTGATTATCGCCTGCTCCATGCCCGTCGCCGTGCATAACTTTCTGTTCGCCCAGCGCTTCGACCGCAGTCCCGCCGATACCGCCGGCATGATCCTGATTTCCACCGTGATTTCGCTTGCGACGTTGCCGTTGCTCATGCTGGTGGTGCTGTGACGGGCCTCCGGAGGATCGGCCGGCCGGCGGCCGCCGCGCTGTCCGCGATCGTCCGCGCGGGCCTCCGCGCTCCGTCGGCGAAGACCGGCGCATCGTTCGGCGGTCCGGCCGCGCGCATCCGGAAGCGCAACGTAAACTGCCCGCGTAAATGAGCGCCGCCCGCCTTCTCTTGCCGTCGGCGGCCGTGAAAATCCTCGTCGTCCTCGCGGCCGTCCAGGCGATCCGCAGCGTTCTCCCGCTGGAATTCGATGCGTACGTCCTTTATTTCATGGGGTTCGACGCGTTCAGGCGCGGCGCGTTCGAAACGATCTGGCTGTACGGCGCGGCGACGTCGGCGTTCGTGCACGGCGGTTGGGCGCATCTCGGGGCGAACGCTTTCTGGCTCGTGGTGATGTCCGCGCAGCTTCGCCCGCATCTCTACGGCGCGCGCTACTTTGCCTTCTTCCTCGTTACCGCCGCAGCGGGCGCGCTCGCCCATGCGATTCTCAACTGGGGCCAGAGCCAGCTGTTGATAGGCTCGTCGGGCGTCGTGTTCGGCTTTCTCGGCGCGGGCGCCCACGTTCTTCTGCGTGGACACGACGGTGTTTCCCGTCCGAGTCTTCGCGACTACGCGCAGTACATGCTTCTCATGATGATCATGAATGTGGGCTACGCTTTGCTCAGCGGCGGCAACATCAGTTGGGAAGCCCACGCCGGGGGATTTTTCGCCGGCATACTCTTCTACCCGCTGCTGCGCCGCAGGCGGCCCGGCCCAAGCTGATCCCGGCCGCGCGTACTTTCGGCGAGTCGTGCTCGCTGCCTTCACGCGCCCATGGACGCCCGGCCTCGTCCGGCTTCGCGCTGTCGCCGGCCTCCGGGACCGAAGGTCCTTGCCGCAGGCGGCCGCTTGGGCGGAAAGGCCCGGGCGGAGCCGCCGCGCACGGCTCCGCCCGGGCGCGGTGCCCGTCTCCTCTCCCGGGGAACCGGCCTCCGCGCTCTCTCAGTGCATCGCCGAGCCGCCGTCGACGACCAGGGTCTGGCCGGTGATGAAGTCCGATTCGGACGACGAAAAGAACACGACGGTTCCCAGCAAGTCTTCAGGCACCTCTTCGCGCTTGATCGCGCGCGACGCGGTATTGCCGTCCTTGATGGCGTCCCACTGCGCCGCGCCGAGGACCTTTTCGCTCATGGTCAGTCCGGGAGCGATGCAGTTCACGGTGATTCCGTCGTCCCCGACCTCGCGGGCGAGCGCCCGCGTGAACGCGACCATCGCTCCCTTCGAACTCACGTAGTGCAGGAGCATCGGCGTTCCCTTGAAGACGGTGCCGGAAGCGACGTTTACGATCTTGCCGTAGCCGTTCTTCTTCATTTCGGGCACGGCGGCCTTCACGCAGGTGAAAACCCCCCTCGTGTTCACCTGCATCACCCGATCCCATTCCGCTTCGTCGATCTCCAGGAACGGCTTCTGGTCGAGATCGGCGAACAGCGCGGCGTTGGTCACCATGATGTCGAGCTTTCCGAAGGCGCGAACCGTCTCGTCGACCATCGCCTTCACGTCCGCCGGGCGGGTGACGTCGCAATGCTTGCCGATCGCCTCGCCGCCGGCCTGCTTGATGATGTTGACCGTGTTTTCGGTGTCGACGATGTCCGTCACCATGACTCTGGCGCCCTCGGCGGCCAGCGCCTTTGCGTATTCGGCTCCGATGCCCCGGCCGGCGCCGGTCACGACCGCGGCCCGTTCGTCAAGTCGTCCCATGCTCCTTTTCTCCCCTTCGGTACGGATGAAGCGATCAATAGCACGACCGCGCCGGCCGCGTAATGCTCAGGACCGGCGCCTCCCTTCCGCGTCGCGGCGCGTTCGCCATCGGAACCGGAATTCCGTAGGCTTGGTTCGTCCGCGGCAGCGCTTTCCCGGAAACGTCGCCTCTGCGTGCGGGAGGAGCGATGAACGACGCCGTTTACGACTACGCCATCGTGGGCGGCGGTTCCGCCGGCTGCGTTCTGGCGGCCCGGCTGAGCGCGCGGCGACGCGTGCTGCTGGTCGAGGCCGGACCGGATTATCCGCCCGGCCGGATCCCCGCCAGTCTCGAAGACGGCTTCGCAGCCGTCGCCTACAATGATCGGCGTTTCATCTGGGAACGGCTGCGCGCCGTCGTCCAGCCGCATCCCGGCAACGCTCCGGACCTCAGGCCGGACCGGCTCTACCAGCAAGGCCGCGTCATCGGCGGCGGATCCTCGATCAACGGCATGATGGCGAATCGCGGCAGTCCGCTCGACTATGACGAATGGGTGGAACGCGGCGCCGCTGGCTGGGGCTGGGACGACGTGCTGCCTTATTTCAGGAAGCTCGAATCGGATCGGGACTTCCGCGGTCCCCTTCACGGCGCCGACGGTCCCATCGGCATTCGCCGGTTGTTTCCCGACGTCTGGCCGGGCTACACGCGGGCCGTCATGGAGGCGGTCCGCGCCGAGGGGCACCGTTATATCGAAGACATGAACGCGGATTTCGGGGACGGCTATTCCCCCGTTTCGATCTCCAACATCGACGACCGGCGGGTGTCGGCGAACGTCGCCTACCTGACCGCCGAAGTTCGCGCCCGCCGCAATCTCGAAATTCTCGATCTCTCGGAAGCGCGGACCCTGACTCTCGAAGGCGCGCGCGCGACCGGCCTGACGGTGCGGCGCGACGGCGTGGACCGCGATATCCGCGCTCGCGAGGTGATCCTTTGCGCCGGCGCGATTCATTCGCCCGCCATACTGATGCGCTCGGGCATCGGTCCCGCCGCGCCGCTCTCGCATCTCGGCATCCGCGTCGCCGCCGACCGCCCCGGAGTCGGGCGGCACTTGATGGAGCATCCCGGGATATCGATGGCGTCATGGATGCAGCGCGCCGCGCGGCTGCCTGCAGGCATGCGGCGCCAGATGATCGCGGCGCTGCGGTTCTCGTCGGGGGTCGAGGGCTGCGGCGCAGGCGACATGTTCCTGGTCCCCACCAACAAGTTCGCGTGGCATGCGCTGGGAGACCGCATCGGCGCAGCGATGGTCTGGGTCAACAAGTCCTATTCGACGGGCGCAGTGACGCTGGTTTCCGCCGAGCCTTCGGTGGAACCGCGCGTCGATTTCAACTTGTGCTCCGACGAGCGGGATCTGATCCGGCTTGTCGGAGCCACGCGGTTGCTCGCTCGCCTGCATGCCCATCCGTCGCTGGCCGCGGCGGTTCACGAGGTTTTTCCCGCGGCCTATTCCGAGCGGGTGCGCCGGGTAGCCGAGCCTACCCGAGCGAACCGCGTCAGGACCGCGCTCGCCGCCCGGGCGACCGACCTGGGCGGCCCGCTGCGCAGGGCGTTCATTCGGCGATTCGTCATCGAAGGGCCGACCCTTGACGAATTGCTCGCGGATGGCGAAGCCATCGCGGATTGGGTGCGCAAGACAGTGACGGGCCACTGGCATGCCTCGTGCACCTGCCGCATGGGGGCGGCGAACGACAGAGAAGCCGTGACCGATTCATCGGGACGGGTTTACGGCATTGCGGGATTGCGCGTCTGCGACGCCTCCATCATGCCCTGCGTGCCGCGCGCGAATACCAATGTTCCGACCATCATGATGGCCGAAAAAATCGCCGACTCGGTACTTGCGGAAGCGTGAAGGGGCCGCCGCCGCGCACGATGCCGACGGGACGGCCGACAATGCGCGGAACCGTCGCTTCCCGCTCGCCCGGTTCGTCGCCGCGCGTCTGCGCCCATTCGTACCGGACCCACTCGAGAGAATGGATACTCAGGTTCGCGAGAACGTCCTTCAAGGAGTAATCGCTCGCTCTCCGCCCGGTCGTCCGCCGTTGTCGTTCCCGCCGGCTCCGCATCCTTGCAGGCGGCGGTCTGTCGAGAGACCGCCTGCGGTCCCGGACGCCTCCGGCCGTCGACCCGCGCCTCGAAGACCTCAGGCAAGCGAACGGCGGCGTGCGGCGGCAGAGGTTAGGCTTCTCGCTAATTTAAAGTGGTTGTTATGGTCATGCGAATATGCTATATTCTATATCATGAAACACGCTGTGACGCAAGCTGTGCAGGCCAAGGCAGAATGTTCACGAAGCCTTTCTCGAAGACCTCTGGATGGATCCATCGGCCTGCAGCAGGAAAACGTCGATTCGGGCACGATGGCGGCGGTCTCCCGGCAGTCAGCATGTTGGATGCCCTGATCGAGGCCGAAAATTGTCAGAGAACGGCGCAGGGAGCGGAACGACGAAACATGCCAGCGGCGTATTTCACAAGTTGTCGTTCGATTGACGAAACAATATCTACAGGAGAATAGGCGATGGAACTTCTTCCCGTACTCGAAAAAATTCGAAATTTACGACAACCGAATAGTGAAGAAAGCACAAAACTACAAGCGATATTACCGATCCTTCATTGTTTGGGCTGGGACTCCGCAGATCCCAATAAATTGGAGGCCGAATACCCGGTTGGAAAGGGAAGGGCCGATTATGTGCTGTTTGGATCAGAAGGAAGTCCTGTAGCTATAGTGGAAGCAAAAAAAGCGGATACCCGTATTGGTCCTCCTAAAGGCATAGTTCATGAGACTGAATTTAGACAAGTCATCGAATATGCGTTTCACAAAACCGTTCCGATAGTTATATATACAACTGGGTTCAAATGGTTTCTGCTTTTTCAGATGAAACCAGGCACTACAGTGGAACAACGCATATTTGCAAAAATGGACATCAAAACCGATCCGCTTGATCGGCTAACTAGCGAGTTTGAGAAGTATTTATCTTATGATGCGTTAATTTCAGGGAAAGCACTGACACATGCCAAAAACGCTCTTGACGAGAAGTTGAAACGTGAACAATTGGCCAAAGAGCTTCCAAGGATATGGAACGCAATGCTTAAAGAACCCCCAGAAGAGCTTATGAAACTCATCAATCGGCGAATTGAGTCAGAAGGCCTTCCACTATATAAAGAGGAAATAAGCGGTTTCTTGAGTGAACAGATCCGAAATATATCGGAACCAGCTCACCTACAACCTACTAATAGTATACCACATCAAAAAAATAAACGAAGTGGACAACCTTCGCCTACAGGCTACAGGCTGTGGAAGGAACAGTACAGTGTTAAATACTGGAAAGATATATTGAGAGGAGTAGCCGAAGCTCTGTATTTACGGCATCCAGAACAGTTTGAATGGAAAGTAAGGGATACATCTGGACTGAAAATTTATGTCAATGTCGGCAACTCAGGGATGAAATCGCCCTATCAGATCGGGAATTCCCGTTACTGGATTGAAACTCATGCTTCTGCACATGAAATTGTGAGACGTTGCGAAAATTTGTTAAAACTATTTGGTTATTCTGGAGAGGATCTGGAAATCGAGCATAACTAAGCGCTGGAGATCCGTCGATTCCGTGGACGGCTCCCCTAGCGAACTCGTCCTTGGTCAACCCGGTGGAGGAACTGGCGGGCATCGTCGATGCGCATTCGCCGACGTTGGCCGAAAACCAAAATCGTCGTTCGCGGCGATAGCGGATTCTGCCGCGACGACATCATGACGTGGTGCGACGACAACGACGTCGACTACCTGTTCGGTCAGGCCCGCAAGCCCGCTTGGCGGAGCGCGTCGGCAGGCGGTTGCGCAAGTCGCGCCGCCGCTGCACCGGCCAGGCGTAGCGGCGGTTTTGCGATTTCCGTTACCGGACCCGGCGATCCCGGACCCGACCCTCTGATTCGATCTGGTGAGATATGCGGGTTAGCCCCTTTCCGTGCATCGCCGCGAGGAGCGGTCCGCCCGGCCATTCGATCCTGACGTCGCCTTGCGTCGAAGCCGGTTGATCGGCGAGATCGCGATGATTAGACTGCGGGGGAGAAACGAGGAGGGTCGAGGCATGTTTCTGAAGAACACGTGGTACGTCTGCGCCGAGCCTGGGGAGGTCGGCCGGACGCCGATGTCGCGGACGATCTGCGACGAGAAGGTCGTTTTCTGGCGTCGCGAGGACGGGACGCCTGTGGCGTTCGAGGACCGTTGCTGCCATCGCCGGATGCCGTTGTCGAAGGGGAAGCTGATCGGCGACCGGATGGAGTGCTACTATCACGGTTTGCAGTTCGACGGCGACGGGGCGTGCGTGCACGTTCCGGGTCAGGCGACGATACCGCCGGGAGCGCGGGTGCGGACGTTTCCGGTCGTGGAGAAGTACAACTGGGTGTGGATCTGGATGGGGGATCCGGCGCTCGCGGACGAGGGAAGGATCGTACCGTATCCGTGGAAGACGTCGTCGGATTGGGGCGACAAGGGGACGTATTTCTACGTGAAGTGCGACTACCGCCTGATCGTGGACAATCTTCTGGACCTGTCGCATCTGGGTTTCGTGCACCGTTCGACGATCGGCAACGCGGCGGTCGCGGAGGCGGCGCGGGTGCGGACGCTGAAGGACGAGGATTCGGTGACGGTCGCGCGTTGGACGGTGGGGCAGAATCCGGCTCCGACGTATCAGAAGATGGGCGGCTGGAGCGCGGACGCGATCGTGGACCGCTGGCAGATCATCGAGTTCCGGATGCCGGGAGCGGTGCGCCTGTTCACGGGGGCGGCTCCGGGGGCTGCGGAAGGCCGGGAGTTCGGCTTCACGGACATCGAGCGGGACGTTCCGGAGGGAGGTTTCGGCTTCCACAACCTGAACTTCGTGACGCCGGAGACGGCGACGACGACGCATTATTTCTGGTCGAACGCCTACAACATTCCGGGGAAGGCGGTGACGCCGGAGATGACGGAGTTGCAGTACCAGCAGATCTTCACGGCGTTTCACCAGGATTGGGAGGTGTTCAACAAGCAGCAGGAGAACTGGGACGAGCGTCCGACGGTGGACACGATCCAGGACGCGGGTTCGATCGCTGCGCGGGCGATGATCGACCGGAAGGTCGCGGCGGAGCCGGGTCTGGCGATCGCCGCCGAGTAGCCTCTCACGCAGGACGGCGGAACCCGCGCCGTCCTGCCCGGCGGACATGGAATGAGCGCGTCCGCGGCTTCGCGCCCGGAGAAGACGGAAGCCGCGCTGTCGACGGCCTTCCCTTCTTCGTTGCGGGGCCGTGTCGTCCGGTCCCCGAAAGAACGCCGCCGCTCGGGCGAGGCGGCGAAGCGGGGGCGGTTCCGGAAAGCTGCGGTTTCCCTGCGGCCGCCGCTCTTCTTTCCGGTTCGGACGAGTCGGGCCGGCAGGCGGCGCGCTCCCGTGGGGCCCGCGTCGGCCGGCGCTTCGGACGAACCGGCCTTCCCGAGCGTCGAAGCGTTCCGTGGGGCAAGTTCCAGGCGCCCGCCCGCCGTTCGAACGGCGGCGGCCGACCGTCTTCACAGCATCGGGGCAAGAATGCTAGGTTCTTGCCGGCCGGGAGTCTTCTCCGGCGCGGAACGGGAACCATGGATGTGGTCGCAGGCAGGCGGCTGAGGCTTTTCTCGGGAGCGGTTGCCGCTCTGGCGGTCGCGCTGGTGCTGGCCGGCTGCGGCGAGAGCCATTCGGACCTCGTGCGCCGGCAGCATGTCCAGATCGTCGAGACGGTGCGAAACCTCGGCGCCGCCCTTGACGGCGGCCGGATCCGCAACGCCAACATCGTCAAGCAATATGCGCGGATCGTGCGCCGCGACCGTCCCGACGTGGCGGCGCTCGCGGACGAGCTGTCCAAGGAGGCCACGACCCGAGGGCTTGCGTATGCGTCTCTCGCCGGCCGGCTGGACCGGATCAACCTTTCTCCCGCTGATCAGAAAGAGGCCGACGAAAGCATGGAGGAGCTCTTGCGGATCGAGGCCGCTTCCGATGCCGTGGTGTTCAACGACAGTCTGATCGACGTCGTCAACGTGCTTGCCGACCTGTCCGACGGCAAGTTGTCCAGGCTGCAGATCCCGCGCTCCGAACCGCGCCCGGACGCCGGCCCCGGCAGCCATCTCGTCGGCAATCCGCGCTACGGCGAATGGCGCCAAGGCAGCGGCGGCAGCTTCTGGCAGTTCTACGGACAATACGCCTTGATGCGCGATCTGTTCTTCGGGCCGTCGACCTACTACCATCGCGACTGGTATCCGAACCGGGGCTGGTCGTATTACGGCGACGTCGGTCGGCATTACTACGGTACGCGCGCCGATTCCCGGCGCTGGGACCGGGCGAGCCGGACGCAACCTTCTTCGCCGAAAAAGTCTTACGGTCCGTTGCGCAGCGAGCGGCGGCTGAGCACCTATGGACGGTCGGCCAGCCGAAGCGCGGGCGCCGCCACTCGCCGAGCCTCGACCTACAGCCGCAATTACGGCAGTTCGGCGCGCGGAACGTCGCGCGCGTCCGGCTTCCGCGGAAAGTGAACGGAGAAAACATGGACCCGACGCTTGTGACTGGCGACACGATCGGCCTGCTGGCGATGGATCTGGCGATCGTCTTCGCCGTGCTCTTGCTGGTGCGCTTCATGTACGGACTCGCGAGCGGCGTGAACGCCACGCGGGAACTGGCGGACAACGACAACTTCGCCATAGGCATCTCTCTCGCCGGCGCGACGGCGGGCGTGGCGATCATGCTCACCGGCGTGCTTTCGGGCGGCTTCGCGCGGAGCTACGGCGCGGAAGCCGGCCTCGTGGCCGCTTACGGAGCCGTCGGCCTCGTTCTCATGTGGGCGACCCGCCTGATCTTCGATCGCATCGCGCTGCCGAACCTGTCGGTCAAGGACGAGATAGCGGGCGGCAACGTTCCGGTCGCCGTGGTCGATGCGGGCAACATGATCGCTACCGCGATCATGTTGCGGGCGGTGATCGCGTGGTCCGACGACGCGCTGGTCGCCGGCTTGATCGCGGTCGTCGTGGGTTACGTGGTCACGCAGATCATCCTTACGCTGACCGCGTATTACCGGATATGGCTTTTCGGGCGGCGCAACAAGGAAGGACGGTTTCACGAGACCGTCCAAGGCGGAAACGTCGCTCTCGCGCTTCGTTTCGTCGGGTTCCAGTGCGGCGTGGCGCTGGCGGTGACCGCCGCCTCGGGCCTCGCGCCATACGTTCCTGGCGGCGATCCGGTGCTGCAGGCCGTTGTCTGGGGCGCGTTCTCGATCGGCACCGCGGCATTGCTCGTGATCCTCAGCCTGGTCGCCGAGTTTTGCGTTCTGGCCGGGATCGATCTGTCCGCGGAGGTCGACCGGCAGCGCAACGTCGGCGTCGCCCTTACCGAAGTCGCCGTCTATCTCGGGATCGGGTTGCTGCTGCTTTCGCACTTCGGGTGATGCCGTCCGACAGCCGGAGGAAGGCGCTCACCTTCGACGATGTCGCGATTATGCTGGTGACCGGCGTACTCGCCGGTTGCGGCCTGGTGTACGAATACCTTCTGGCCCATACCGCCGGCCGGATGCTGGGCGCCGTCGAGGCGGTCATCTTCAGCATGATCGGCGTCATGATCGTGTCGATGGGCGTCGGATCGTTCCTTGCCCGAGTGATCGCTAGGCCGTTCGCCGGCTTCGCTTGGCTCGAAGCGACGCTCGCCGGTTTCGGCGGCGTGTCGGTGCTGATCCTTGGCGGAATCGCCGCGCTCGCGGCGGTGTTGCCGCGCACGTTGGCCGAGACCTACGGCATGCCGCCCGATCTGGTGCCGCGCGGCGGATTGTTCGCCGCTCTCAGCGCGGCGGCCGACGCCGCGCCGTACGTTCTCGGCGCCGCCGTCGGCGTGCTGGTGGGCATGGAGATTCCGCTGCTGGCCCGGGTGCGCCAGGAATTCCATCGGCATCGCCTGGAGCACAACACCGGCACGATCTACGGCGCGGACTACATCGGCGCCGGGATCGGCGCGGCGCTCTGGGTCGCGTTCATGCTGGCGATGGAGCCGGCGCTCGCCGCCGCGTTGACCGCCGCCGCCAATCTGGCGATGGGCGTCCTGTTCATCTTGTTGTACCGTCAGCGGATCGGGCGATTCGGACTGGTCCTCGCGCTGCATGCCGCGGTCGGCGCCCTGTTGCTCGTCGCGGGCTTTCGCGGCGGCGACTGGGCCGAAGCGATGGAGCAGCTGCTGTTTCGGGACCGGATCGTCTACAGCGCGGACACCGGACATCAGCGGCTGACGATCACCGAGCGGTTCAACGATCCCGACGGACCCGCCGTCTACACGTTCTTCATCAACGGCCGCACGCAGTTCGCCAGCGACGACGAGCACATCTACCACGCGATGCTCACCTATCCGGCGCTCGCCGCGTCGGCGCGTCGCGAGCGCGTCCTCGTGGTCGGCGGCGGCGACGGGCTCGGCGTGCGCGACATTCTCAGGTGGCGGCCAAAGGAAGTCGTGGTGCTCGATCTCGATTCCGAGCTGGTCAGGCTGTTTTCCCGGCCGATCCTTCGCGGCGGGCGGGCGATCAACGCGCCGCTGCTCGAACTCAACGAGTTCGCGTTCCGGGATCCCCGCGTTCGGACGGTTTTCGGGGACGCCTTCCTGACCGTCGACGGCTTGCTGCGCGAGGGCCGCCGGTTCGACGCGATCGTCGTCGACCTTCCGGATCCCAGCCATCCCGATCTCGGGCGCCTCTACAGCGTGCGGTTCTACGCCAAGCTTCGGCATCTGCTGGCCGGAGACGGCGCGATCGCGATCCAGTCCACTTCGCCTTACCATGCGCGGGAGACGTTCCTGAGCATCGGAAGGACCGTTTCCGCCGCCGGCTTCGGGAACGTCGAGCAGTATCGCCAGAACGTTCCGAGTTTCGGCGAATGGGGATGGACCATCGCCACCCGGCACGGGGCGCCGGCGAGCGAGCGCCTGGCCTCCCTCGAAACGCTTCCCGTCGACGACGGCTGGACGACGCGGGAGGTCCTGCTCGGCGCGTTCGCGTTTCCCAAGGGGGTCTTCGACGGCCTCGACGAAATCGAGATCAACCGGTTGGGCAACGCCGCGGCCTACCGCTACTACCAGAGAAGCTGGGAGCGGGAGCAAGGCGTCCCTTGACAATCCGCGGCGCGGCCCCCATATCGTGACATGTCACGGAAGCGGCGGGGCCTCGATCAATGAACGACGCGCTGCGGGAGAAGCGCCCCCTGAGCGTCGCCGAACGCAAGCGGCGCCAGCGCGAACGGCTCCAGCGAGCGGGCCTGACGCCGGTCGAGGTCTGGATTCCGGCGGCGCATCGCCGGTATCTGCGTCGGATCGAGCAGTTGCTGCGCCGCGGCGTCGCGCCGTCGCCCAATGAACTTTCAATCGGGAAGGAAGCCATGGATATCAGTTTGTTGCGCAAGACCCTCGACAACTTTACGTCTCCGAACGGATTCGCGTTCTCCACCCGGGATTCGGACGACGAAAACGGTTTCGAGGTCGTCGTCGAAGATCGCGAGGAGTTTCCTGTCCTCGTATCCGCCGACGAGGAGCAGATCCTCTGCATCACCTATCTGTGGAGCGAACAGCAGGTCAAGCCGGCGCGGCGGACCGAGCTGCTGGAGACGCTGCTGGAGATGAACGTTCCGCTGCCGCTGTCGTCCTTCGGCAAGATCGGCGACCGGTACGTGGTGTTCGGGGCTCTCTCCGCGGAATCGACGATCGACGACGTCGTCACGGAGCTCGAAACGCTCAGCGACAACTCGCTCGAGGCGCTCGAAGCCGCCGCGCCTTACCTCAACTGACGAAGGAGACAGAGACATGGCAATTCTCGCGAAGATGTTCACGGCCCTGAAGGGCGGCGCCACCGAAACCGGTCAGGCGATCGTCGATCATCAGGCGCTCAGGATACTGGATCAGGAGATGCGCGACGCCGAAAAGGAACTGAACGCGGCCAAGTCGCAGCTGACCGAGGTCATGGCGCAGCGCAAGAGCGTGGAGCGCGAAACGGCGCGGCTCAGGTCGGCGATCGCCGAGCACGAGGACTATGCGGCGAAGGCTCTGGACAAGGGCGACGAGGCCCTCGCGACTGAGGTCGCGGAGCGCATCGCGCAGTTCGAGGACGAGCTGAAGCTTCAGGAGCAGGCCTATGCGCAGTACGACTCCGGGGTCAACCAGCTCAAGCGCAGCATCAAGGCGACCGAGCGCAACATCGCCGCGATGAAGCGTCAGGTGAGCATGGTCAAGGCGACCGAGCGGGTGCAGAAAGCCAGCGCAGCGGCGAACGCACGGTTTTCCGGCACGGCCACCTCCATGACCTCCGCCGCCGAGTCGCTCGAAAGGATCAAGAAGCGGCAGCAGGAACGCGCCGACCGCATGGAGGCCGCGGCGCAGCTCGCCAACGAGGCCGAGGGCGGGGATCTCGAGCGCAGGCTGAAGGAAGCCGGAATCGTGTCGGGCGGCGGCGGCGCAAGCGACGTCCTGGCGCGGATCAAGGCCAAACGCGGCGGGTGATGTTGCGCCGCCTGTTCGGCCGGAAGGAGGAACCGCCGCCGCGCCAGGCAGCCCATGCCTGGGATCTCCGGTCCGGCGATTTCGTGAAGTTCGGCTTCGTCGCTCCCCACGGGTTGTCGCAGGCCGAGTTGCAGGTCGCCTCGGTGCACGCTCTCGACCTCGGCGGCGCGGGCAAGATTCGGCGCGTGCTGGGGTTCGACGGCGGGCGCGAGCTCTGGCGGGACGAGCGCGACACGCTGGCGGTGGCGCTCCGGATTCAGCGGCCGACGGTGAAACGCCTGTTCGATCTGGACAAGTTCGCTCGACTGTTCGACCCCGACGAACCGCCCAATCTGACCTTGAAGCGGCGCCGGGAACTGCCGGAACTGGAGGGTTGGACCGCGCCGGTCTACCGTCAGGAAGCGGCTCATCAAGGCTACCGCCACGAGGGCGACCCGGGTTCCGCGACGGATTTGCCGGGAGGGGAGGGCTTCGATCACTACCGGCTGGTCGGCGACCGTCGCCGGTTCGCCGTCGAAGTCGCCGTATTCGACGGCGGCCGCACGGACGTGGCGCTGGTGGCGCTCGCCTCGGAGTCGATCGTCGAGGAAATCTGGGCGGCATAGCGGTCGGGCCGCGCGGCGGCTTTCATCCCCCCATTGTCGAGTCCTTGAGCATGTCGTTGTTCCGTAGCGCCTTGTATATTTGAACGTAGGCCTTGAGGTAGCCGTAGCCCTGCCAGATGGTCCCGGGCAAGGGCTGGCGTTGGGATGAAGCCCGCGAGCCGTCCCACGTCGACCACGAAGGTCCGGACGTCGAGGTTTTCGGGCGGCGGCCTGCTCTTGACCATGCCTCGTTCGGCAAGGTAAAGCACCGCAATTTCATCTTCGTCCGCGACTTCGGCGGCGGGGGCGTCCGGCCTGTCCCGCGCCATGCGCTGGAAGTCGAAGACCCGGCATGCGGTAATGGCGTCGAAAGCAAGGCACTTTCGGAGGTCGTCGGCATCGTCGAACCGCCGGTCTTCGATGCCCATGCCGGACTTGAGGGCCTTGAAGTATTCCGTCCAGCGCCGTTCGTACCACTTTACGACGCGCACCGCGTCGTCTTTCTCGGGTTTGCCCTCCGTCGTGAGCAACAGCCAGTCGAGGCCTTGCGGTCCTGCGACCGACACGGCGAGCATGGAGAGAGGCGCGTCGCCGGTCCTGTCGCCGGGCGGCACGAGCCGGACGCGGGCGGCGCGGATGTCAAGCGTCACCTCGCGTTTCTTGCGCGCCCGCTTGCCGCCGCAGGCGGCGAGGTTCAGCGACCTCCGGGTCAGCACCGGCTGTTCCGCCATGTGGTTCCAAAGCCCTTTTTTGCTGCCATCTTCGCACAGCACGCGCCGCCGCTTCGAGCGGCAGGCGCGCACCACCAGGCCGGCACCCGCCGCGACCGCCCTCGACAGCAGTTCCATCCCCTTCCCGGTCGCACACGGTGATGACCTGCGTGTCGGGGCAGGCGCGCGCGATTTCCTGCGCCTTGTCGAAGTGGCCAGCGGACGCTCTCGCTTTCGTCCTTGTCGTCGCGCATGGTGGCGTCGATCTCGAAGACCCCGAGCGGGCGTCTTGAGGTCGCAAGTCCGAAGTGGGCGGCAATGCCTTTGGTTCCCGACCCGCCGCCGCCGAGCGGCACCAGGTGGCTTGCAGGCCGTTGTAATTCAGCATCGTCGTGTCCTGGACCGCTAGAACCACGCGCTCCTTGCGGCAGCGCTCGACCATGCATTCCTTGTGCGACTCGAGAACGTGCTCCATGCTCACCCTCGGATTCGACAGCAGCCGGTAGGCTGCTTTCTGATCTTCCTTGTCCGGGCACCGGTACCGGTTCGCCGGGCCGTGCCTCCCATGCGCGCCCCATTCGTACCACCGCGAATGCGTCCGTCCGGGTGCGTTCCGCGTCCCATTCCGCCCAATCGTCGGACGGAGGTGCCTCCGGGGCGAGGCCGAGCATCCGTTCCGGTTCCCGGCGCAGCCGCTCTTTCCAGTCGGCGGCCAGCGGCTTCGACCGACCGTGCGACGCCCCTCTCCATGGCGCCTGGCGGCAACCCCGACGTCGGCCTGCCGCAACGCTCCCATCCTGCCGCGCGATAGCAAGCGCTGGTCGGGAGAGACGTAAGTGTAGGCCGGACGCACGCCGTAGGCGGCTTCCCAATCGCCGGGCAGTCGCGTCGCCGCGAGGTCGAGAACGTGCGACGCAAGCCCGCGCACGCGCACCCCCGGCAACAGCAGAAACCGGTTATTGTTGACCTTGCAGGTTGGCGACCCGTGCGTCCGCCGACCAGCCGATGAACTCATCGCGCGCTTTCTGGTGCCAACTGGCGGCGCAGAAAGCGATGCCGCCCAGTCGGCCATGACGGGACGACACGATCCAGTAACACCTTTGCGCGCCCGGCGGACGCATCCATCGCTGCGGGGTTGCCATCGCCCACCGCTCCTTGTCGGCGCTCCCAGAAACCGGTTCCAGCGCGACTTCTCCGACCTCCGCCAGACTGCAGCGAAGCGACAGGTTCGGAAAATTCCGGGCCGGCGCCTTCTGCGGCAGGCGCTCCTGCGGCGGCGGCAAGGCGATCCCGAGTTTCCCGGCGAGCTTCGGCAGGATCCGTCGCGCCGAGGCGAGGCAAAGTTCGCCCTTCTCATTGCGCCAGTTCTCGCGCTCGCACAGCCCGTGGGCCAACTGACGCCGGGTGCGACCACCCTCGGCGACTGCCGCTCGGAACCACTCGATACTGTCCGCATGGAAACGGTGAAGTCCAACTTGCATACGCCGAAAGTAGCGTCACCGATTCATGGAATCAACTATTATTTGACGAAAGGCGCGGCGGTGCCGCCGCGTTTTCGGCCTTTCGTCCGGAAAGCTTCGACTGGCATCCGCGAACTCTGCGCTGCCGCCGAATCCGCGCGGTCTCCGGTTCGCCGGGGGAGGGGCGTTGGAGCCTTCCGCTTTTCCGCGCGCGAGTCGGCGTGCGGCGCATGGAGATACGGGGAGGACGGGCGGGTTCCGAAATGGACGCCGTCGGGAAGCCTTGGGGATCGCGGCGGCCAACTCCGGTCGATGCAGGCCACGCCGCAAGCGATAGGCGATGGCGTGAAGTCCAACTCGCGCCGGGGCAAGGCGGCCAGCAGAATATTCCGGCGGGATCCGGGTCGGGAGCGGCCCGCGGCCGCTTTCGCGAATAATCCTCTTTTTTTGATGGCTTGGAGCGGCACCCTCTGTTTTCGCTTGGCGAAATCGCAGCGTTTCCGCCGTTTCGCGAGGCCATCGTCCGTGTCCGGGCCGTGTTCGCCGTGCGGCGGCTTGGAATTTTTTCGGGAAACCGGAATTTGCCGCTTGACATCCGTCATTTTCCAACGATATTGTTGCCAACAACCTTGTTGGAGAAGGAGATGTTGAACGAAGCAAGTGGAAACCGGGCGTCCGGCGTCAGTGCGCCTGGCCTCAGCGCCGCGCGGCGGGCGCAGCGGCGGCCGGGGATCGCATGGACGCCGCTCGCAAGCGACTTTGCGATTCCCGGCGTGAACGGAGGCTTTGCAAGGTCGTCTCCGGCGTGGGGGCGAGCCTGCGTCATGTCCAGCCGAGGAACTCGAAACCGTCCGGTTGGTCGAACATACGCAGCAGCAACAGGTCAGTCACAACGGCAAGATATCCTCGGCGGTTTGGTGAAACGCCTGCGGAATCTTGAGCCGGAGTTTCGCAAGGTGATGAGGAGAGCGGCCCGCCGGATGGTCTCCCAACCCAGGCGCAATCGGCCAGCAAAGGTGAAAACCGGGGGAGTTCGTAAAGCAAGACCCCGGGCGCATACCGAGAGGCAGAGGCGGGTCCGGGGTGTACGAGGGCAACATGATGGGTAGCGGGGCGCATGTCAAGGGCTTCTCCTATACGCAAGATAGTCTCCACGAGCTTGAGGTGTCGCTCTCGCGTGAGCGCCTGAATACCTATCTCATCGCGACTCGGGGCGATCCAGAAAAGGCGATACGGCTCTATGTCTGGAATACCGACATCAGTGCCGCATTTTACGGGCCACTACAGACGTTGGAAATAACCTTGCGAAACGCCATGCACGGACGACTCGCCGAACGATACGGCCCGGCGTGGTACAACAATCCGAGCGCAGGCCTCGACAAGGGCGCACTTGATCGGATCGAGGACGCGAGGTCGAAACTGGCGCACTCCGGCGACGGGAACGGTCCGTTCGTGGCTAAGCTGTTGTTCGGGTTCTGGGTTTCGCTCATCGGGCCTAGCGGGCGAATGCCCGCAGGACGCAAGGCGAATTACCAGAGGACGCTTTGGCGGCCGGCGCTTCGCCAAGCGTTTCCGTATCGCGAGAAACTGACGCGAAAACAGGCTCACGGCCCACTGAACGATCTGAGAACCTTGCGAAACCGGATTGCTCATCACGAACCGATCTTCTCGCGAGATTTAGCCAAGGATCACGAACGCATTCTGGATGCGATCAGGTGGATGTCGCCGGAAACGGCGGTGTGGATTGAATGTCATAGCGGGGTTTTCGATTTGCTCGCGCTTCCAAGTGGTGCCGAGGAGATAAAATTCTCAGGAATGGATATTTGGTTCGGCTCCACAAACGCACGCAACTCCGTTGGGATCAATGGTGGAGAATTAAGGTGACGACGATGTTTCGTGGGTGAGGTCAAATGCGATTCGTAAGAAACGGCCCCGATATTCCAGAGCGTCTGCTTCAGGCGCATGAGGACGGCCATGTAGTGTTGTTCTGCGGCGCGGGTATCTCCTATCCGGCTGGCCTTCCAAGCTTTGCCAGACTGGTCGACCAACTTTACGGCAATCTGAACATCGCTCCTGACGCTGAGCAGCAGGCTGCGATCAAGACCAAGCGCTTCGATACGGCCATTAGCTTGCTGGAAAACGGAGTGGTTGGCGGGCGCGAAGTAGTGCGGACGGAACTGGCGAGAATCCTAGCCCCGAACTTGGATACGATCGGGGTGAACGCCACCCACAAGGCATTGCTGACGTTGAGCCAGACTCGCGAGGGTCGGACACGGCTCGTCACCACAAACTTCGACCGGCTGTTCGAGAAAGCGATCGACGAAACGAACCTTGAGGTCGAGCGTTTTCGGGCGCCGATGTTGCCGGTGCCAAAAAGCCGGTGGGACGGCCTCGTCTATCTGCACGGCTTGCTATCGGCGGAGCCTTCCGCTCAGGAGCTGGATCGCTTGGTCGTCTCTAGCGGCGATTTCGGGCTTGCCTACCTGATCGAACGTTGGGCAGCGCGATTCGTCGGTGAACTGTTCCAAAACTACACCGTCTGTTTCGTCGGGTACAGCATCGACGATCCGGTGCTGCGTTACATGACGGACGCTCTGGCCGCTGACCGCCTGTTAGGCGAAGCGCCTTTGGAAATGTTCGCCTTCGGCAGTTGTTCGAAGAGTAAGGAAAAAGAACAAACCAACAAGTGGAAGGCGAGGAACGTAACGCCCATCCTGTACCGTGAATTCCGTCATCACCAATATCTGCACAGGACATTGCGCGAGTGGGCGAAAATCTACCGCGATGGGGTGTTCGGCAAGGAACAGATCGTTACCCGGTACGCAAGTTCGATCCCTCTGGCGAGCGCGAGCCAGGACGATTTCGTTGGCCGCGTATTGTGGGCTTTGAGCGATCCTAGTGGCTTGCCCGCCAAACGCTTTGCCGACCACGATCCGGTCCCGTCCCTGGACTGGCTTGAGCCTCTTAGTGAGAAGCGCTACAGGCACATCGACCTGAGCCGTTTCGGTGTAACGCCTCACGCGGACGGAAACGACAAGTTGACATACGGCCTGATCCTCAGGCCCTGTCCCCATACCCGTGCGCCTTGGATGTCGCTGGTGGACGAGGGGGGCACCGGCAGAGAGTGGGACGATGTCATGTCCAATCTGGCGCACTGGCTGCTGCGACATCTTGACGACCCGAAGCTTCTGTTGTGGCTGACGAAGCGTGGGGGTCGGCTTCACCCTGAGCTCATTAGGCGCATTGAATGGCGCTTGGAGGAACTCGGCCAACTCGAAACCGACGGCAATACGGACGAATTGGACCGTATACGCGACAGTGCACCCCGGGCCATTCCTAGACCGTTCATGCGGACGCTCTGGCGGTTGCTGCTCGTCGGGCGGATGAAATCGTTGTTGTCAACCGCCGACATTTTCCAATGGCGGGAACGTTTCGAGCGCGATGGCCTTACAACGGCTTTGCGCTTCGAACTACGCGATCTGCTAACTCCGCGCGTTGCCCTGCGTCCACCATTCCGCTGGGACGGAGATGGTAAAATCCCGGACGAGCCGGAGCGGATCCATGTGGAATGCGAAGTCGTATTGTCCTCGGATCGTCCCCATTCCGACTTGCGCGACCTGCGCAGTAGCCCGTGCTGGTCTGAGGCACTGCCGGATCTGCTGGATGACTTCGGCGCGTTGCTGCGGGATGCGATGGATTTGATGCGGGAACTCGGTGAGGCCGATGACTGGAGAGATCGATCCTATGTACATCGACCTTCGGTCCAAGAGCATTCTCAGAACAGAAATTTCCGCGATTGGACGGCATTGATCGAGCTTGCTCGCGACGCGTGGCTCGCAACTGCGGCGGTCGCGCGGGAGCAGGCGAGATTCATCGCCGAAGCATGGCAACGGGTGAAATACCCGGTGTTTCGACGATTGGCTTTCTTCTCGGCCATGCATGATGACGTTATACCGTTGCGGCAGGGGCTCGACTGGCTTCTGGCAGACGATCACTGGTGGCTTTGGTCGCCGCAGTGCCGGCGCGAAGTAATGCGGCTTCTGACGACGATGTCGCCCAAGCTTGATGATGATTTGTTGGCGGATCTGGAACATGCCGTTCTCGTTGGCCCACCTCGCGCGATGTACGAGAACGATCTTGAGGATGAACGGTGGATACGGATCGTCGAGAGGGAGGTTTGGTTGCGGCTTGCCAAGATGAACGAGGCGGGTACGGCCTTGGGAGAAGACGCGAAGGCGAAATTCGACAACTTGACCGTGCGTCATCCGGATTGGCGGCTCCAGGAAGAAAATCGCGAAGAGTTTTCCTTTTGGATAGGAGATGGAAGCGAATTACGAAGGCATGTCGCTATGCCGCATCGCCGCCGCGATTTGGTGCACTGGATCCGCGAACATCCCGAAACACCTCAATGGCCGAACGAAGACGATTGGGATCGGCGTTGTCTTGCGGACTTTCCCACTACCGCCTGCGCATTGTACGCCCTTGCGAGAGACGACAATTGGCCAATTGATCGTTGGCACGAGGCGTTGGAGGCTTGGTTTGATGAAAAACTGATCAAGCAATCATGGCGGTATATGGCACCGGTCTTGGCCATCGCGCCCGATGATGTACTGCGTCAGCTCGTACACGGCGTCGGCTTCTGGCTGGAAAGCCTTTCCAACACGTTCGATGGCCATGAGGCGCTGTTTCTCGATCTTTGCCGCAGGATATTGGCGCTTGATGATGGAGAGGATGCGAACCAAGACACGAACGATCTCTTTAGCCGCGCCATCAGCCATCCGACAGGCCAAGTAACCGAGGCATTGTTGAATTGGTGGTATCGAAGTTCGCCTGAGGATAAACAAGCGTTGCCCAACGAACTTCGCGTTATATTCACGGACCTTTGCGATGTGAGGATCGGTAAATTCCGTCATAGCCGCATTTTGCTCGTCACGCATGCCGTTTCGTTGTTTAACGTGGACCGTGAATGGACTGAGCGGCATCTGTTACCGTTGTTTGACTGGAGTTGCGAAGCCGAAGCGTGCGCCGCTTGGGAAGGCCTTCTTTGGTCGAGTCGTCTCTACTATCCCTTGATGGAATGCATCAAGAGGCCCTTCCTTGATACTGCGCAACATTACGAGAAGCTCGGTCCGCACCGAGAACACTATCCTGCTCTGCTGACTTCTGCCGCGCTCGACCGAGGCGACACTTTCACCATGAAAGAACTCCGGACCGCCATCAAGGCATTGCCGCCGAAAGGATTACAGATCGCTGCCAACGCGCTGTCTCGCGCACTGGATAGTTCAGGAGAGCAACGAGCAGAATATTGGCGCAACCGTGCTCTGCCGTATTTGCGGTCGATCTGGCCGAGGTCGCTTGATCTGAGGACTCCCGCAGTTTCGGAAAGCCTCGCTAAAGTGTGTATCGCCGCACGGGACGCATTTCCAGAAGCGCTAGACGAGCTTCGGCATTGGTTACTGCCGCCGCAACATCCGGGCCGACTGATGTATCGACTAAAGGAGTCCAAGCTTTGCGAAAAGTTTCCCGAGTATGCGCTCGATTTTCTGGAGTTGATAGTTGACTATAAATCGGCGTGGGGAGTGAGGGAGTGTCTGGAGCAGATTCAGGTGGTGGACGCCGAACTGATCGATGACCAGCGTTTCCAGAGACTTCGGGAACGGCTCCGCCAATTCGGGCAGGAATTGGAACAATAGGCATGACGTTCTACACCAACTCGGGTTTGGGATTTTTTCTGGATATCGGCATTTTCCCACTTGACCTCTTCCCATTTCCCAACGACATTGTTGCAATCAAATTCGTTGGGAAATAGGGCGATGAAGAAAGCTGGTGGAAACTGGGTGTCTGGCGAGCGCTTTTTCAACCGGGAGGTTGAGCTCTCGGCTCTTACGGAGCGCGTCGAAAACGGAACCCACACGTTGCTGACAGCACAGCGGCGGATGGGGAAGACAAGCCTGGTTCGCGAATTGCTGCGTCGACTTGCAGAGACAGGGCGTTTTGAGACCGTTTTTGTAGATTTGGAGGGCACCCGAAACGCTGCGGAGGCCATCGCTGAACTTGATACCGCCCTCCGGTCAACGAATGGCAAGCGGGGACGGTTGGCGGCTGGTTGGCGGACCATTGTGGAACATCTCGACGAAGCAAGAATCGGTTCGTTTCGGGTCAAGATGCGTGCTAGTATTGACCCTGGGAACTGGCAACACGAGGGTGATCGGATATTCAAGGCATTTGCCGATTGCGGCCGGCCCGTGGTGCTGGCGGTCGACGAACTGCCTATACTCGTCAACCGGCTGCTCAAGGGAGACGATTACAGGATCACGATCGAACGCAAGGAGGCTGCGGACCTTTTTTTGAGTTTTCTGCGCAAGAACGGACAAGCCCATAGGGGGAATGTTTGCATAATCGTCTCTGGAAGTATGGGGCTTCAACCGATCCTGCGGCAGGCAGGATTGAGCGCTCATGCAAATATTTTTTCCTCCTATGAACTGAAACCATGGTTGGAAGAAACAGCTGCGGCCTGTCTTATGGCGTTAGCGGAGAACTACGAGATCGATCTTGCGGAAGACGTGGCCCGTGAAATATGCTGCCGTTTACGCTGCTGTGTCCCTCATCATGTGCAACAGTTTTTCGACGCGCTTCATGAATATCTCGGTCGACACAAACGGAGCGAGGCCACGCTAGACGACGTTGAGCATGTTTATCTCCACGATATGCTCGGGAGCGTTGGCCAGATCGACTTGGATCACTACGAACAGCGACTGAGGGAGACTCTTGGTGATAACAGTTATCGTATGGCTCTTGAATTGCTGACCGATGCTGCGATGAGCGGTGGCATGATTTCTGACGAAGCTATACAGGGCCATCGCGACTATTTTTCGTCGTTACCGAACGGGAGTTCGACTCCGACTTCCGATGTCTTGGATGTTCTTGTGCACGACGGCTACCTTGCCAAAGAATCAGACGGTAACTATCGATTTGTGTCCGGTTTGCTGGAGGATTGGTGGCGGGCACGGCATGGCGGCAATTTCGTTCCGGCGTATAAGCGTTGAGTTAGGGAAAAGGCCGATGTCCGTCGCCGCCGTGAAATACAACCCGGGATTCCTGACCGACGATCAGCTCGCGGAGTCGTTCTGCGTACGCAGGAGGGAATTCGAATCGGTCGTCGAAACCCTGCGCGAATGCACAGGTGCTTCCAATCCGCACATGATGGTGATCGGTCCGCGCGGAAGCGGCAAGACGACCCTGCTTCTGCGGGCCGCGATCGAAATCCGGCGCGATAGCGAGCTTTCGTCCCGCTTGTTTCCCGTCGTTTTTCCCGAGGAAAGTTACGAGATAGGCACCTGCGGGGAATTCTGGCTGGAATGCCTGTCTCATCTGGCCGAACAGGCGCCGCGGCGGGATGGCGATCCCGATCTGCTCCTAAGTCGGGACGATCTGAGAAACGAGCGGGACGATTATGCGCTTTCCGCGCTTTGCCTGAGTGCGCTGCTCGATTTCGCGGATCGCGAAGGCAAGCGGCTGGTGATTCTCGTCGAGAACATGAACATGATTTTGGCTAGCATGGCCGAGTCCCACGATGCATGGCGGCTTCGTCAGATTTTCCAAACGGAACCTCGCATCGTCTTGCTCGCCAGCGCTACCGGCCGGTTCATGCAGATCGACGAGCCGAGCGAAGCGTTCTACGGTTTTTTTCGGGTCGTTGCGTTGCACCCCCTTCGCACGGGCGAGTGCGCGGCTCTCTGGGAGACGGTATCCGGCCAACCTCCCGCTCCGGAAGCCGCCCGATCAATCGAGATACTGACCGGCGGCAATCCCAGGTTGGTCATGATCGTGGCGCGTTTTAGCGCGAAGCCGTCGTTAGGCGAACTCATGGACAATCTGCTGAGTTTGATCGACGATCACACGGAGTACTTCAAGGGCCATCTCGACGCGCTCCCGGCTCAGGAACGGCGAGTTTACCTTGCTCTTGCAGAACTCTGGAAGCCTGCGACCGCAAGGGAAATCGCCGATAGGGCGCGGCTCGACACAAGCAAATGCAGCGCCCAGCTTCAACGTCTTTCCGAGAGGGGCGTTGTGCAGACCGCTGGAGGTTCGGCGCGTCGCAAACAGTATTGTGTCACCGAACGACTGTACAACATCTATTATCTTCTCCGGAGAGGGCGCGGAGGTTTGGACAGCATGGTCGAATCGCTCATCCGTTTCATGGCGTCCTTCTATTCGTCGCCCCAACTAAGGGACATAGTGGCGCGAATTGCGGAGGAAGGAGCCGGCGGAAGCTTGCTTCACGGCGCTGCGCAAAAGCATGTAGCGCCAATGATGATTGGATTTCACGGCAGATTCCTCAACAAAGTTGACGAAATGGCGGGCGGAATTTTATCAGGAGACGGCGAAAACATGGCCGTTGTTGCATCCCGGATTTCCGACTCCATAGACAAGGGAAATGCTTTCTTGGAATCAGGAGAAATTCCAGACGCGATGAAGATATATGATGGCCTAATTGAAGAATTCGGCGAGACTGACGCACCGGAAATCGCGCCACAGATTGCGCGGGCTCTTGTGAACAAGGGGTTCGCGCTGACTGTGATGGATCGCCCCGAGGAAGCGCTGAACGTTCTTGACGAAACAATAAGGAGATTTGGGCAAACCGATTACCCGGCGGTCGCAATCGCCTTTATGAACAAGGGTGCCGCGCTGATTGCGGCGGGTCGTCCCGAGGAAGCGCTGAGCGTTCTTGACGAAACCGTAGAGCGGTTCGACGGAATCGAAAACCCGTTCGCCGTTCAGGCGGTAGCGCAGGCTCTGGCAAGCCGGGGCGTCGCGCTCGATGATCTGAATCGACCGGAAGAAGCGTTGAACGCTTTTAACGAAACCATACGGATGTTCGGTGCCAGCAAGGAGCCGAGGGTCGCTCCGGCCATCGCACAGGCGCTGACAATGAAAAGTTTGGCTGCGATAACCATGAAGCCGGAAACCGCATTGGCAATGCTGGACGATATCGTAAAACAATTCAGGACGAACGATGACCCTCCGGTTGCTCTCGCTGTGGCGCAAGCGTTCACGACGAGGGGCTTCGTGCATTTTACGATGAACCGGCGGGAAGAGGCTCTGAAGGACTTCGACGAGGCCATTAGGCGGGCGGGAAATATACGTGAGCCGATTGCCGTCGAGGCATTGACGATGAAGTCGTTTGCGTTGATGACCATGGAACGGACGGAAGAGGCGCTCAAGACTTCGGAAGAGGCCGTCGACCGGTTGAGCGGCGAATCCGAGAACGCTTTCCTCCTTGCGTTGGCGCTTGCGGCGAAAGGGTTTGCGCAGGCGGCGGCGGACCGAACGGAAGAAGGGCTGAGCACCCTTGACCGGGCGAAGACTGCCGAAGAATCGTTCGAAACCTTGGCATTTGTGTCCGTCGCGAAGAGTTATGCGCTGACAATGGCCGGCCGGCCGGAAGACGCACTGACAATTCTTGACGAAACCGTTGCCTCGCTCAAGACGCGGGAAATCCCCGATGCGGGGCTACTGATCGCGTGGGCGCTGGTGACGAAGGGCTCCACGCTGATCGGGCTGTATCGATCGAAAGAGGCGCAAAACGCTTTTCGACAGGCTGTACAAATAATCGACGAGTGCGAAGAAACGCATTCGCAGTACCATTTTTTGCGAGTAATGCGCGAACGGATTCCGTCTCTGATTCTCGAAGGCGCCGAATTTCAGATGAAGAACAGACGCTACGAGGCAGCTGCCAGCTTGGCGACGGGGGCGTTGGAAAACGCGAATTCCTCTGTCCGGATCAAGGGATACGGCATTCGGGCCATTGCCCGTCGCGAAATCGGCGATCGGGCCTCGTGGACGAGCGATGTGGCGGACATGCTGGCGCTTCTGCCGACAATCGTCCCGCTGCCGATGGACTGTATCGGCGTGTTGGGATATCTGAGCCTGCGCGGCGATACGGCGACGGTAATCGACCTCGCCGAGGCGTCTCCGTCCGCGAGGCTTCTGTTGCCCTTCATCACTGCTTTGCGACGCGAACTCGGACAGGAACCTCGCGTGGCCCGAGAGGTTGCGGAAGTCGCCCAAGACATCCAGCGCGAACTTTCGGAATTGAGGCGGAAACTGTCGCAGGCAAACGCTGCGGGATCGTAGGGCTGCGAACGCCTACTATTTTTTCTGGCGGCGCGCCGTCATTCGTCCCGCACGATGGTGCCTTGGCTGCGGCCGGGGATCTCGCAAGCGTTTGCGGGAAATTTCCCGTCTCGTTTGGAGGCGCCATAGTGGAAGCCGGGTTCCGGCCTGTTTCGCGAGCGATCTCGAAGCGCATGTCAGGCACCTTTTCCGGCAAGCGCCAACTCCGCGTGCGCTGCGCCCGTCTTCCGCCGGGTACCGGCCGCGAGGGACGCGGCGTGCGGTTCCGTAATGTGCTGCCTTCGAGTTGCGGGTTTCGCGCAAGCCGTCAGTGGATATACTGTGCAGGCGGGTCGGTCGGTCGCGTCATCGTCAAGCCGAACGACCCGAGTTCGTGCAGGCATTCCTGCAGAACGAGGGCCTCGCTGTCGAACATCGGTATCAGGACTTGCGCCGACCACCGACGAACGCGAAGCCTTGCCGGGCCCGTCGGCGCAAAACCAGGGTCGCGTGGGCGGCCGAGAACGGAATGCTCGATCGCTACGCAGGTCGGTTGCAGGATGCGCCGCGGGGCGTCGTTTCAGGAACGCTGGATCTGGAGTGTCGCAACCGATGTTCGCCGCGCCGGAACGAAAGGATCGGGAATCTTGGGTCGGGATGTCCGGCTTCATGGACAGACGCGCTTCCAGGGGTGCGCTACCGAGGACGGGTATTGTCGAGTGAAGCGTAGATCCATGCCGCGCTCGTCCTTGCGTTCGTGCAGTCCGCTGGTCGGCGGCTCGCGGGCGGCTCTGCGAAGATTGCGCGGATTTTTCTTGTCCGGTCGGCGAATGTCGAGGACGCCTGAACGGCAGAAGGCTGCACGGCAATGTTGATGTATTGGCGCCGCCGCCGTCGGCTCACGGTGCCCGGAGAGGTGAATCCGGGGCGCGCTGTCTTGCTGTTGTCGCTCTACCTCGCGGGCATATTTTTCCTGCACGCGGCTGCGATGATGCTTTTCGAGGGACTGTCGCCCGGCGATGCGGCCTGGCTGACCGCGACGACGATCACCACGGTCGGTTACGGCGACCTGTCCGCTTCCAGCGCGGCCGGGCGCGTCGCCACTGTCGCTTTGGTCTATGCGGGCGGGATCTTCTTGCTGGCAAAGGGCGCTGGGGACTATTTCGATTACCGTACGGCGCGGCGGCAACGGATGGCCAAGGGCCAGTGGAGGTGGAACTTGAAAAATCATGCGCTCTTGATCAATGCGCCGCAGTCAGGCGCCGAACAGTATTTCGCGACGCTGATCCGGCAGTTCCGCGAGACGGAATGGGGCCGGGACCGGCCTGTGCTGATTCTGACCGAGGCGTGGCCCGAAGGATTGCCCGCGAGTCTCAGGGAACTGGGCGTGGCGCACGTTCACGGCAAGGGCGAGACCGAAGACGGGATCGAGGCGGCGGACGCGGCGCGGGCGGCGGCGGTCGTCGTGCTCGCCGGAGACCGGACTCCCGCTACCGACAGCGTGACTTTCGATATCGTTCACCGGCTGCGCGGGGCGCCCGGATCGATTCTTGCCGAGTGCGTCGATGACCGGAATCGCGCGCGGCTGCGCGAAGCCGGCGCTTCCGCGGTCATGCGGCCAATGCGCGGATATCCGGAAATGGTGGTTCGCGCCATGGTTGCGCCGGGTTCGGAATTCATCATCGAAAACCTGTTTACCGCGCATGGCGACGAGTGCGTGCGTTACGAGATCGAAATCCAAGCGACGCTTTGGGGCGAACTCGCCGCGGAACTGATCCGGGAAGGCGTAGGCACTCCTATCGCCTATGCCGACGCACCGGACGGCGAAATCGTTTGCAACCCGCTCGGCACGGAGAGGGTGAGCGCTGTGGCGCTCTATATTCTGATCAAGGAAGGTATCGGCGCGTCGCCTGAACGCGTGCGGCAGATCGCCGAAAGGGCCGCTACCGTCCCACGGCCTTCCTGAGCTGGCGGATTTCCCACCAGATCCATGCGCCGCCCCCTACCGCCAGCACGATCACCAGCACCGTCACGATCCTGATGAAGAAGAACCAGACAAGGAGAAAGAGGATCGCGGCGGCGACGATCCAGAGGCGGGACATGGTTGCGATGGCGTCCTTGTTTCAGCTTGCGGACGACTGCCGCGCCGGTCGCATGGCGTTCGGGCGTCGTCGTTTGCGCTCTCTATCTCCTGGTCGTAGCGGCGATCATTTCTACTTCGACGAGGAATTTCGGGTCGGCGAGACCGGCGACGACAAGAAGGGTCGAGGTCGGCCGGCTTTCGCCGAGATAGGCGGCGCGGACTTCGTTGTACGCGGGCAGGTTCGCGGGATCGGTGATGAAGTGGGTGATCTTGACGACGTCGCTGATCCTGAGCCGGTTATGCTCGAGCACGGCGAGGCAGTTCTTCCAGGCGTTGTGCGCCTGGGCGGCGAAATCCTCGGGCAGATCGCCTTCGAAATCGATTCCTACCTGGCCCGCGACGAAGGTCAGCTTGGCGTTCTCGGGGACTTCCACCCCGTGAGCGTATTTGCCGAGCGGCGGCTGCATGATTTCGGGATAGAACGCACGGTTTTCCATCGGTGCCTCCTGAAGCGGGTCATCTCGGACAATCATCCGACCCCTTCTATAGAAAGACGGGAGCGGCGCCGCAAGCGGGACACGCCGGGCAAGAAGGGCGGGCGCGCCCTCGACGGCGCAATTCGCTCCGCGTTCTGAGGCCAAGGATCTCGGAGCGACAATTTCCGGGCCGACCCAACGATGTTGGCGCGCCGCGAGCCGGATCGCTTCTGAAGGCCGTCACGGAGCCGTTTCGGCTCGTTTGCGGTCGGAGCTTCTTCGCGGGCAATCCGCGGCCGCTTCGATTTGAAGGCGCGTTGATCGGTGATTAGACTGCGGGGGAGAAAGAGGAGGGTCGAGGCATGTTTCTGAAAAACACGTGGTACGTCTGCGCCGAGCCGGGGGAGGTCGGTCGGACGCCGATGTCGCGGACGATCTGCGACGAGAAGGTCGTTTTCTGGCGTCGCGAGGACGGGACGCCGGTGGCGTTCGAGGACCGTTGCTGCCATCGCCGGATGCCGTTGTCGAAGGGGAAGCTGATCGGCGACCGGATGGAGTGCTACTATCACGGTCTGCAGTTCGACGGCGACGGGGCGTGCGTCCATGTTCCGGGCCAGGCGACGATACCGCCGGGAGCGCGGGTGCGGACGTTTCCGGTCGTGGAGAAGTACAACTGGGTGTGGATCTGGATGGGGGATCCGGCGCTCGCGGACGAGGGGAGGATCGTACCGTATCCGTGGAAGACGTCGTCGGATTGGGGCGACAAGGGGACGTATTTCTACGTGAAGTGCGACTACCGTCTGATCGTCGACAATCTTCTGGACTTGTCGCATCTTGGTTTCGTGCACCGTTCGACGATCGGCAACGCGGCGGTCGCGGAGGCGGCGCGGGTGCGGACGCTGAAGGACGAGGATTCGGTGACGGTCGCGCGTTGGACGGTGGGGCAGAATCCGGCTCCGACGTATCAGAAGATGGGCGGCTGGAGCGCGGACGCGATCGTGGACCGCTGGCAGATCATCGAGTTCCGGATGCCGGGGGCGGTGCGCCTGTTCACGGGGGCGGCTCCGGGGGCTGCGGAAGGCCGGGAGTTCGGCTTCACGGACATCGAGCGGGACGTTCCGGAGGGAGGTTTCGGCTTCCACAACCTGAACTTCGTGACGCCGGAGACGGCGACGACGACGCATTATTTCTGGTCGAACGCCTACAACATTCCGGGGAAGGCGGTGACGCCGGAGATGACGGAGTTGCAATACCAGCAGATCTTCACGGCGTTTCACCAGGATTGGGAGGTGTTCAACAAGCAGCAGGAGAACTGGGACGAGCGTCCGACAGTGGACACGATCCAGGACGCGGGTTCGATCGCCGCTCGCGCGATGATCGACCGGAAGGTCGCGGCGGAGCCGGGGCTGGCGATCGCCGCCGAGTAGCCTCTCACGCAGGACGGCGGAACCCGCGCCGTCCTGCCTCCCGCTAACGCGTCGGCGGCGGAAGAATATCCGAGAGAGCCGCCTTTTCGGGCGGCCTCTCCGGAAAGTCCTTGTCAGAACGGTGGAGACGAGCAATGAAAATCGAGGCGATCATCGATTTCTGGAAAAAGCAGACGAAACCCATAAAGGGCAAATGGGTTCACCCGGAAGATGCCGACGTACTGCTCAATTCGCCGCATTCCTTCAATCTCGATTTTCCCGCTGGCGCGTTCGTCGGCGACATTCTTCGCGCTCCGGTCATTATTCTCGCTGCGAACGGAGGATATAATCCGGCAATGACGCCGCAGGAGTTCGCAGGCGAAACGGCCATATCCGACTATCTGGAACGGATCGTATCGCCATCGACTGCGGACTGGAACTCGGTGTCTCCATATTATCATAAGGTGAATTACGGGAGATACCTGTTCGACGGTCGTGCCGCTCTGGTAAACGCCTGCGCCTATAGAAGTCCGAGGATCAGCCAGGAGGCCGATAACCAGAAAACTCTGAAACGTCTTCGATCCGTGAAGTTTACAAGAGACTGGTTGCTGGAATGCATGCTCCCGCTCGCAAAATCCGGGAAGCGACTTGTCGTCGCCAAACGATATCGCTTCTGGCATTTGCCGCAGACGGCGTGGCAAGTTCCAGGCGTGACGAAAGATCCAGGTCCGGTCAGTCCGGACATAACAGGCGATGCATGGAAAAAAGTCGAAAACTTTATCGAAAACCTTGATTAGGAAGAGTTCGAGAGATCCATGGAAATAGCTGACAGGACCATGTCGAGGGACAGTATTGCCATGAGAGAACTCGCCAAATAATCATGTCTGCAGAACCGGTCCGGGTGGCGACCGAACAGGACACGGAGGTCGCTCTTTGAGATTCTTGCGTTGTTCCCAACATCTTGAAATGCAGGCAGGTTTCAAGGGGGCCGATTATCCGGATTCGGGTATGGAAAACTGCGAATTTTCCACGCCGAAAACGCCGTTTTCGCGGATTCCGCCCCAAGCCGCTTCGCATCCGCCCGCTTCGCGGCCCGTCCCGAGCTTGACGGACGGCACCGAGCGACCGGATATTTCGTTTTTGCTCCGAATTCGCCCGCCTGCGCGACCCTTGCGGGTCTGCTGACGGGCGACCGGCAATCCGCGGGCACCGAGCGGACGGCAGCCGACAAAAACGGAACGGTGCAAACGCCTCCTCCTTGACGGCTCCGGTTCGGCGGCCTACTCTCTCCAGATGACGAGACGCATGCTGCCGACTGGCATGTCCTCCCTCCGGACGATTCGGGAACTGGACTGCTACTACGTCGACAAGACGGACCATGTACGCCGCCTCGTCGAGAGAGGCAGGTACTATTTCCTGTCGCGTCCGCGCCGGTTCGGCAAGACCTTGCTGGTGGACACGCTGCAGAAGCTGTTCGAGGGAAGCGAGGAGTTGTTTCGGGGCCTCGCCGTGCACGGCAAGTGGGACTGGTCGGCGCGCCATCCGGTCGTGCGGATCAGCTTCGGCGGGGGCAATTTCGACACCTCGAACTTCGTTCGGAAAGACGTGGAAGACCAGTTGGAGGAGACGGAGCGGCTGGCCGGCCTCGAACCGGAACCTGCCGAGGCGTCGATCCGTTTCCGGCGCCTGATAAGGACGCTGCACGAGCGCACCGGGCGGCGGGCGGTCGTTCTGGTGGACGAATACGACAAGCCGATTCTGGACGCGCTCGGCGACCGGGAACTGGCGGCGGCAAACCGCGACTTCCTGCGCGGCTTCTATGCGATGATCAAGGAGTGCGACGAGCAGCTCCGTTTCGTTTTCCTGACGGGGGTGAGCAAGTTCTCGCAGGCGGGCCTGTTCTCGGGCCTGAACAACCTGCGCGACATCACCCTCGATCCGCGTTTCGGCGCCATCTGCGGCTACACGGACGCGGAACTGGACGCGGTCTTCGCCCCGGAACTCGAGGGCCTGGACCGGAAGGAAGTCCAGCGCTGGTACAACGGCTACAACTGGCGCGGCGCGGACAAGGTCTACAACCCGTTCGACATTCTCCTTCTCTTCGAAACGCGCGAGTTCGAGGCGCACTGGTTCCGGACCGGCACGCCGACCTTCCTCGCCGACCTTCTGTCGCGGCGCCGGTTCGCGCCGCCGGCCCTGGAGGACCTGGTTGCGGACGACGATCTGCTGTCGGCCATCGATATCGACCGCATTCCCGTCGAGGCGCTGCTGTTCCAGACCGGCTACCTGACCATCGTCGGCGAAGAGCAGGACGAGGGCGTTCGTTTCTACCGGCTGGACTACCCGAACCAGGAGGTGAAGCGCAGCCTGAACGCGCTCCTGCTGAAGGCGATGGCGCCGGACGTCGCGGTCGCGGCGGAGAGCCGGGAGTTGCGCCGCCTGATGCGGACGAACGACTTCGCGGGCCTCGAGCGGCGGTTCCGGGCGTTCCTGGCGAGCATTCCGAACGAGTGGTACGCGAACACGGGCATGGCGGGCTACGAGGCGCACTACGCGAGCGTGTTCTACTCGCACTTCGTGGCGGCGGGGATGGACGTCCGCGCGGAGGAGAGCACGGCGCGCGGCCGTTCGGACCTGACGGTCCTGTATGGCGGCGGCGTCTACCTGTTCGAGTTCAAGGTCGCGGACGGGAAGCCGCAAGGCCGGGCTCTGGCGCAGATTCGGGAACGCGGCTACGCGGACAAGTACCGGCGTCCGGGCGTGCAGGTCCACCTGATCGGGGTGGAGTTCGGCCGGGAGGAGCGCAACATCGTCGGGTTCGAGTTCGAGACCGTTTGAGGCCGGGAGCCGCTGTCCGGCACCGGGAGAACGTTCCAGTGCCGGTCCGAGAGCCTCATTCATGAGGTCCGAAGCCTTCTATCAACTGCGCCCGCCGGCGTTGCACTTCGGAGTTGACAGGGGGGGGTATTCCTATGAAGGAACTCGCCAGATAAGCTTGATGCCGAAGGTTTTTTTGCGCGAGGCGTACAAGGAGAATGTCAACCATGATCGAGGAACGCCGATACTGGGGTTGCCGGATCGATACCAGCAACATTGGCCTCCTGTGGAAAGAGTTGCAGGAGGGGCGCTTGCGCCAAGGATGGGGATGGGACGAGGGACAAGATCTTCGACGTTTGACGGTCGACGAGGGCGCTTCCAGAAACATGAGGATGTTCAAAGAAGTCAAAAAGGGACATATCCTCCTCGTGCCCAGACTGCCGGATTGGACCGAGGTCTCTGTCGTCGAGGCGACAGACGATTGGAATAGAGGCTACGATTTCTCTATCTTGGACGAAGACCATGGACATATTTTTCCGGCGCGACACCTCAAGCAATTCCGCAGAGATGGCGAGCCGGTGACAGGCAATATCCGCGCGACGTTGAAAAACCAAAGTCGATTTTGGAACATTGATCATTATTGTGATGATATTGAGAAAATAATTGATGCGGATTCGGAGAAACTTCGCGGCGGGATAACCGAATTCGATAGACTGAAAAATATAATTACTGGAAGCGCCTTTGGTAAAGTGAAAGATTTTGGAAATGAAGTTTTCGAAACGCTCAATAGAGAAATTAATGGAAAGGAGTGGGAAGGGATCGTTGCGAAAATCTTGCAGATGCATTATCCAGATGCTGTTATTGAGAAGGTTGGTGGGCGTGAAGAGATAAAGCATGGCACGGATATACGAATTAAAATTCCCGGGATTTCTCCAGGGAAGCAGTATGTGATAGCCGTTCAAGTTAAGGATTATGAGGGACAAGTCGACGATCACGCGATTGAACAGATAGAAAAAGCGGAATACTGGAACGCAGATCCAATAGAAAAAGACTTGAAATTGATTTCAAAAGTCATCGTAGTTACTAGATCAAATAAGGAGGATAATGAAAAAATTAGGCAGAAAGGAAAAGACAACAACATAGAGTTTATATTCGCGGAGGACTTGCAAAAAATGATAACGAAATACGCCATAGGCTATATCGGTTCAAGCGAACGATTAGATGAATTGTTACCTTGATGGTGCGGGAGTTTCTGATTTCACGCTCCGTTCTAAACCGTGAAGCGAAGCTCAGACGCCTTCTGTAATCGGTTTGCAGCGCTTTGCCGACTCCGGTGACGAGGGGGTTCAGCTTGCGCCGAGGGATATATGCCCCGCTGCCGCGAGCGCGTCGATTTCCGGGTCCGGATAGCCGATCTCTTGGAGAACCGTGCGAGTGTCCTGACCGTAGGCCGGCGGAACGGAAAACTCGGCTGGCTGGCCGGGCAAGTCGACGGCCATCGGTTGCAGCCTGAGCTCTCGGCCCGTCGGCAGGGTCGTCCGGGTCATCCTCGACCGAACCGCTTCCATTTCGTGAACCTGCCGGACGTCGTTGATCGGCGTATTGGGAATTTGCGCCTGCGACAGTTCCTTCGATACCTCCGCGATCGTGGCGCCGCCGGTCAAATCGCCGATTTCCCGATAGATCGCTTCCCGGTCGTCGTATCTCGCTTCCGGCGTATCTCTCGCGCCGTCCTTGCCGACAGCGGCGAAGCGTTCGATCGCGATCAGGCGTCGCCACTGCGCGTTGCTGCCGATCGCAATGTAGATGTAGCCGTCGCGCGTCGGATACACGTTCGTCGGGATGAACTTTCGGTGGGCGTTTCCCCAGCGCGCGATTTCCTCCGGACCGCAATCGAGATCGATGAGCGGCAGCAGCGTGATCAGCCAGGACGCGGCGGCCTGAAGCATGGAAACGTCGATCCGTCTGCCGCCGCTGCCCTCGGCCTGTTCCGCAAGCGCCAGCAGCACGTTGGAATAGACTTCGTCGCCGGCCTTGAGATCGACCAGAGGCACCCCGATCAACGTCGGCGGCCCGTCCGCGAAACCGGTCACCTCCATATACCCGGACATGGCCTGTATCACCGGATCGTAGCCGGCGACGGTCGGGTAGTGCGGTCCCATCGCCGAAATGCCCGCCCAGATCAGCTCCGGCCTGACGCCGCTCAACGTTTCGTAGTCGATGCCGAGCGACCGGTAACGGCTCGGTATGGTGTTGCAACAGAAAACCTCGGCGTTCAGCTCCCGGATCATTCGGTGCAGCGCTTCGCGCCCGGCTTCCGTCTTGAGATTGAGGGCGACCGCTTCCTTGCCGACGTTCTGGGCGAGGAAATACGAACGGGGCTCGATCCCGGGCACTTCGCCGCCGATATAGCGGTTGGCGTCGCCCGGGTGATCGCGGCCGTCGGCCGCTTCGACGCGGATTACCCGCCATCCCAGATGCGCGAAGCGCATCGTGGCGTACGGCAGGGCGAGCGCCTGCTCCATGGAAATCACGGTGCGTGGTTTCAAGGCGTTTCTCCCGGCGTCGTGTTCGGTTTCCGGCAACGTTCGCGGATTTCGACCGGCGCTTGGGTCATTTCGCCGGTCGCCGCGTCGGTCCGGCGAGGCGCGCGGTCTTCGCGCCGCCGTCGCGACCGTCGAATGCTGGGTTGGGAATCGCTGTCTCCGTCGGTCCGTCGGCCATGCCTCGCGCCTCCGCTCGCGGCTCAGCCCGCCGCGACTTCCTTCGCGATGACCAGCTTGAGAATTTCGCTCGTTCCGCCGCCGATCAACAGGAAACGGACATCGCGCAAATAGCGTTGGGCAGGGTATTCCATGGCGAACCCGTAGGAGGCGTAAATGCGCGACGCGTGCTCGCAGATCCGGGCCGCCGCCTCGGACGCGAACAGCTTGGCCATCGCCGCCTCCTTGCGGTGCGGCCCGCCGGCGTCGCAGAGCTCGGCTGCGCGAACGACGAGATGCCGCGCGGCTTCCAGCTCCGTGCCCATGTCGGCGATCCGCATCTGGATCGCCTGAAACCGGTCGATCGCCTTGCCGAACTGTTTTCGCTCGCCAGCGTAGGCCACGGCCGAGTCGACGGCGGCTCTTGCGATGCCGACTCCTAGCGCGCCGGTCATGATGCGGATGCGGTCGAGGATCGCGCGTAAATGCCGTTCTCCCTCGCCGACGGCGCAGAGCCGGTGGCTGTCGGGGACGAAGCAGTCGTCGAACGCCAGTTCCGAGGTCGGCATGGCGCGGACGCCGAGCTTTTCGATCGCGCGGCCGACCCGCAGCCCCTCGAAGCCGCGCTCCGCAAGGAATATGGTGATCCCGTCCTCTTCGCCGGCCTTGGCGAAGACCGTGAAGAAGTCGGCGACGGGAGCGGAGGTCACCCAGGTCTTTCGGCCGTTGAGCAGCCAGCCGCCCTCGACCTTCCTGGCGCGCGTCGTCATGCCCCTCAGGTCCGACCCGGCGTCGGGCTCGGTCATGCAGATGCTGCCCACCTTCTCGCCGTCGAGAGCGGGAACCAGCAGGCGTTCGACGATATCCTCGTCGCCCAGCTCGTTGAGAAAATGCGTTCCCATCAGCGCTTGCATCGAGCAGCAGGCCGCGACCGCCATCGAACCGCGCGACAGTTCCTCGCAAGCGATGCAGAAGGGAAGCATGCCGAGCTCCAGGCCGCCGATCCTCTCCGGATAGCGCATGCGAAAGAAACCGAGATCTCCGATCTCGCGAAACAAGGCGCGGGGGAAGGCATGCGCTTCGTCGAGCTCTTCGGCCTGCGGCGCGATCCGTTCGTCGGAAAAGCGCGAGAAGGTTTCTCGGATAGCGCGGAGGTCTTCCGGCGGTTCGATCACCGGTCGTTCTCCCGGTTTCCGGATTTTTCGCCCTTGCGGAGCCGGGCGGTCGCATCGGCGTCGACCGCGAGCGCGTCGCGGTCGACGACCACGTCGTAGTCTCGCTCGGCGCCGTCCGGCGTCACCTTGCCGTCCTGCAGGTCGCGGTCGATGGCTTCGAGGCCGCGTTCGCGAGGATCGCCGTATCCGCCCGCGCCCGGCAGCCGAAGGCTTACGACGTCTCCCTCCGCGAGAACGTCCAGCGCCTTGGACCGCATGCGTTCTTCGCTCGGCGTATCGGGATTGCGAACGATGGCGCCCGCGTCGCCGGGCTTGCCGCCGAAAAGACCTCGCGGCCGGAACTTGTGACGGTCGGCGTAGCGGGCGAAGCTGACCGGTCCCGTCAGCAGGCGGATGTCGCGCCGCAGCGCGAGACTGCCCCGGTATTTTCCGGCGCCGCCGCTGTCCGGCAAAAATTCGTAACGCTCGATCCGCACCGGGAAACTCTGTTCGACCGCCTCGACCGGGGTGTTCATGAAGCGTGGCAGATGACTGTCCTGCCCGTCGGCGCCGTCTTGCCGTGGACGTCCTCCGTTGCCTCCCCCCTGGATGTCGGTGAAGATGAACGGCTCGCCCGTCTTCGGATCCTTGCCCCCGAAGCCGCATGTCGTGATCTGCCCGTGGCTGCCCGCGGTGACCCTGTCGGGCGCGGCCTTCGACAGCGCGAAGAACATGCTTTCGGCGATCTTCTGGGACGCGTTGGTTCGCGCGGCGACGGCGCCCGGCGGCAACGGGTCGGCGATCGTTCCTTTCTTCGTCACCACCTTGATCGGGCGATAGCAACCGGAATTGGGGGGCGCATGCGGATCGACCACCGCGATCATCGCGTAGTAGATCGCGGCGTGGGTATTGGCGATGGTCGAATTGGTGTTGCCCTCGGCTTGCGGATCGCAACCCCGGAGATCGACGACGGCCCGGTCTCCTTTGATCGCGACCTGGACGGTTACGCGGATCGGTTCGTCGTTCACGCCGTCGTCGTCGATATGGTCTTCCGCCTCGTAGATGCCGTCGGGAAGAGCGGCCAGCCCCTGGCGCATGCGCCGCTCCGAATAGTCCAGCAGATCCGCCCACGCCCGTTTCACCGCCGGTTTGCCGTACCGGTCGAACAGGCGGGCCAGGCGGTCGGTGCCGACCATCAGCGAGCTGATTTGGGCGCGGATGTCGCCGAGGGTCTTGTCGGGCACCCGGATCTGGTTGGCGATGATGCCGACGATTTCCCGGTCTTCGATGCCGGCCTTCATGATCTTCACCATCGGCAGGCGCAGCCCTTCGAGGTAGATTTCCCGGATGCCGCCCGCCACTCCGCCGGCGGCGACGCCGCCGAGATCGGAATGATGGGCGATGTTGCCGACGAAGCCGATCAGTTCGCCGCGATGGAAGGCCGGCGCGATAGCGTAGAGGTCCATGATGTGCTGGCCGCCCCGGTAAGGATCGTTGGTGACGATCACGTCTCCCGGCGCGAGATCCTCCGGACGGAATTCCCCGACCAGCTCCCGCATCGTGATCTCGAAGCCGGCCAGCAAGCTGGGCGTATGATGCGCCTGGGCCACCGTCTGCCCCTTCGCGTCCGTGACGACGCAGGAAATGTCCTTGATCTCCGTGATGATCGTCGAGCGGCCGGTGCGCACCAGCGTATAGCCCATCTCGTCGGCTATCTGTTCGGACGCGTAGCGGATCACCTGCATCGTGACGAGATCGTTCATGCCGTCAGCTCGTCGTTCCGCGAAGGGTCAGCCCCAGATCCGGCATGACCTCGACCCGCGCGCCGGGCGGCGCCAGCGTGGCGGAAGTTTCTTCCTCGATCACCGCCGGTCCGTCGACGATCATGCCGTGAACGAGGCGATCGCGGGAATAAATCGGGGTGTCCGTCCATCCCCCGCCTTCGAAATAAACTTGCCTGCGACCGTCGCGCGCCGCGTCGGGTTGCGGCCCGCCGCGCCGGCTTTCCGGGAAGGCGATGCGCGGGTTCAGGCCTTCCGCGCTCACCCGGAGATTGACGAGCGCCACCGACTCCCCCTCGTAGAAGAACGCGTACCGCTCGCGATAAAGGTTGCCGAAGGCTTCGACAAGCGCGTCGATGCCCTGCCGCGAGACCGGACCCTGGTCGGGCAGGGGCAACAACAGTTCGTAAGTCTGGCCGGCGACCTTGAGATCCGCGAACCTCGTCAGGCGGATTTCCGAAGCTTCGAACCCCCGGGCCGATAGTTCCTCGCGGCCTTCTTCCTCCATGGACCGGAAAAGGGATTCGAACGCCGCGGGATCCGCCTCCCCGGCCGCGACGCCGCCGGTCGCCGCGACGTAGTCGCGGCGCATTTCGGTGGCGAGCAGGCCGACGGCGGAGAAAGTCCCCGGGAACGGCGGAACGATCGCTTCGGCCATCGACAGGTCGCGCGCCAGGTCGAAGGCGTGCGCGCCGCCGGCACCTCCGAACGAGAGGAGAGAGAAATCCCTCGGATCGATTCCGCGCTGGATCGTCACGGTCGCGATGCCGCGGGTCATGTTGGCGTTGACGACCTTGACGATGCCCATCGCCGCCTCTTCGAGGCCGGCATTCATTTTCGCGGCGAGCGCGCCGACGGCGCGTCTCGCCGCGTCAGGGTCGAGCGCGGTCCGTCCGGCGTTGAATTTGCCGGGGTCGAGACGTCCCAGCGCGAGGTTGGCGTCGGTCACGGTCGGCTCCGTCCCGCCCCTGCCGTAGCAGGCCGGTCCCGGCGCCGCGCCGGCGGAATTGGGACCGACGTTCAGCGCGCCGCCGGGATCGATCCACGCGATGGAGCCGCCGCCGGCGCCGATGATGTGCAGGTCGACGATCGGGATCTTCACGGGGAGGCCCTGAAACTCCCCCTCGGTCGTGATCCGCGAGCGGCCGTCCTCGATCAAGCCGATGTCGAAAGAGGTGCCGCCCATGTCGACCGACACGACGCGGTTTCGTCCATGCCGGCGGCCGTAAAGCGCCGCGGCCACGACGCCTCCGCACGGTCCCGAGTTCACGGTCGAGACCGGCGCGCGCCGGGCGCGCTCGACCGAGGCGGATCCTCCGTTCGCCTGAATGATCGACAGCATGGCGCTCTTCGCCTCCTTGCCGATCCGTCGCTCCAGATTTTCGAGATAGCCGTCGACGACCGGCGCGAGGTAGGCGTTTATCACCGCCGTCGAGGCCCGTTCGTATTCCCGGTACTCCGGGCTCGCGCGGCTGGAAACCGTGACCGGCACCTCCGGGAGCCGCGCGGCGACGATGGCGGCGGCGCGCTCTTCGTGGATCGGGTTGAGGTGGGCGAAGAGGAAACAGATCGCGACGGCCTCCGCGCCGCGCCGCGCGAACTCGTCGGCGGCGGCGCGAACGCTGTCTTCGTCCAGCGGCCGGACGACGGCGCCGGCGGCGTCGATGCGCTCGCCGGCTTCGAGGCAAAGGCGTCGGGGAACCAGCGGCGGCGGCCGATCGACGGTGAAGTCGTAAAGGCCGGCCATTGGACGCTGCACCCGGCCGATTTCGAGGATGTCGCGAAAACCCGCGGTGGTCAGGAACCCCACTCTGGCTCCCGACCGTTCGATCAGCGCATTGGTTCCGGTGGTCGAACCGTGAACGATCTCCCGGAGTTCCGGGAGGCCGATGCCTGCCGCGGCGGCTGCGGACCGAACGCCGTCCATGACGCCGTTCGCGAGGTCGCCCGGCGTCGTCGGAACCTTGATCGCCTTCAATCCAGGCCCTCCCGCGACGACCACGTCGGTGAACGTGCCGCCCACGTCCACGCCGATACGGTATCCGGCTCGCGATTCCTTCATTTCGACGATTTTATCGGCGCATGCCATGTCGAGATTCCGCGGAGACGCCGGACTGCCGCAAGCGGCGGCGCCCGCTTGTCTCAAAAACCGCCGCTGTCGTCCACGGCCGGCCACGGCTTCGCGACCCCGGGAAGCATTCCGGACGGACGTCGGCCCGCCTCGGTTCCTGCCTTCGGCTGTAGCCCGCGCGTCGGGCGACCCTTGCCGGCAACCGGAATTTCGCTTCGCCGTCACCGTTTTCCGCAATGCGTCGGCGAACGAGGCGCTCCTTCATTCGAAAAGAAGCGAAAGCGGGCGTTGCCGAAAGACGACCGACGTTCCGGCTCTTGCCGCCCCGCTTCCGTTTCGCGCGATCCCGCTTCCCCCACGCGATCATCGTCTCGTTCGTCATGCCGACCGTCCGCGCCGGCAAGGATCCCGGCATTCTCCGGTTCACGACATGCCCGGGAGCCACAGGACGATCGGCGGGAAGACGATCATCGACAGCATGACGACGGAATCGCAGCCGAGGAAGGGCAGCGCCGACTTGTAGATGTCCATCATGCGGGTGCCTGCGGGCGCCACGCCCTTCATCACGAACAACTGAAGTCCGAACGGCGGCGACGTGCTCGCCATCTGCATGTTCAGCAGCATGATGGCCCCGAACCAGATCGTCGCCTGTTCCGGGGTCAGGTTCAGGCCCGGCGCGAGGGCCTCGATGATCGGAAGGTAGATGGGAAGGGTCAGGAACATGATCGAGAGCGGTTCCATGAACGTGCCCATGAGCATGAGGACGAGCATCATGAGCACGACGATCACGAAGGGCGCGACCTCGACGGCCGTCGCGAGTTCGACCAGTCCGCGGGACGCGCCGGTGAAGGCGAGGATCTGTCCGAACGCCGTGGAACCCGTCAGGATCATGAACATCATGACCGTCGTTCCGAGCGTCGACTTCAGGGATTCGGTCACGACCTTCCATTTCAGGCCTCGGTACAACGCCGCGAGAACGAAGGTGCCGGCCGCGCCCAGCGCCGCCGACTCGGTGGGAGTCGCCACGCCCAGAAAAATCAGGCCGATGACCAGAAAGACGATCGCGGCGAGCGGAAACACGTAAAGCAGCGTGTTGCCGATTTTCGGGAGGAGCGGTTGGGGCGGAATGTCGTACGGCGGCGCCAGATGGGGTTGGAGCGAACAGCGAATCAATATGTACAAAGCGTACAGGACGCCCATGAGCAAGCCGGGCACGATGATCGCGATCAGGAAATCGCCGACCGAGAAATCGCCGATCGCCGCCAGCAGAACGCCCAGCGCCGAGGGCGGGATCATGATCGCGAGTCCGCCGGATCCGAGGATGGGGCCGAGCGTCATCGGCTTCGCGTAGCCGCGCTTCTCCATGTCGGGAACGAGGAGCTTGCCGAGCATGGCCGTGCCCGCCATGCCGGATCCGGTCAGCGTGGCGAACATCGTGCCGCCGCCCACCGCCATCATGCTCAGCCGGCCGGGCACGCGGCCGAACCAGGAATCGAGCACCTCCATCTGCTTCGAGGCAATTCCGGATCTGAACATCACCTCTCCCATGAGGATGAACAGAGGGACCGGAAGAATGGAAAAATGCGCGACGGAGGTGCTGACCGAAAGCACCAGCTGGTTGAAGCCGGCGAAGCCGTTCCAGAACAGGAAGACGCCGACGACGTTGATGCCGAGAAAGGCGAAGGCGACCGGCACGCCCATCGCCAGCAGGACCACAAGGGCGCCGAAGATGAGAAGCAGTACGATCCACCATTCGGGCATCTCTCATTCCAGCCGGTAGTCGGTTCGATCGGCGATCTCTCCCTTGGCGTATCCGATCGCGTTGCGCAGGAAACGCAGGCAGAGAAAAAGCGACCCGACGGGGATGCAGAGCAGCACGATCCACGACGGGAATTCGATGACCGTCGGCTTGTAGGCGCCGGAGACGAATTTTTCCCATGTCGCCAGGCCGCCCCAGATCGTCAGGATCAGCGCGACGCAAAGTCCGAGGATCGACGAGACGACCCCGAAACGTTTCCGCCAGCGCGGCGGAAAGGCGCCGAGAAAGATGTCGATGCGGATGTGCTGGCCCCTGGCCAGCGCCCAGGCGGTTCCCAGGAAGCAGATGTAAAGAAGGGCGTATTCCGCCAACTCGACGACCCAGACGATCGGATCCTTGAGCGCGTAGCGCATGAAGACTTCCATGCAGACCGCGATCGTGATGCCGGCGAGCAGCAGAATCGCGCCGCCGGCCATCAGTTCCTCGATGCGGTCGAGGACGCGCAAGATGCGACGCATCGGCGAGCTCCGGGAGGCGGGAGCGAGCGCCCCCGCCTCGGCGGTTCAGTTGCAGCTGATCTTCTTGAGTTCGGCGACCTTCGCGGCGCCGATCTTTTCGCTCAGGCGCTCCCACTCGGTTTCGTAGGCCGCGTCGATATAGGTCTTGTTCTCCGCCTCGGAGAACTTGACGCGGGTCACCATTCCCTGCAGCGCCTCCCATTCCTTGGCTTCGGCGCCCTGATAGTAGGCCAGCATGTCGGGCTCGTACTTCACCGATACGTCGGCGATCGTCTTTTGCACGTCGGCCGGCAGGCCCTTCCACTTGTCGAGATTCATGATCGCGCCCATGTTCGAGTTGCCGAAGAAGGGCAGGTCGATCACCCATTTGACCTTCTTGACCCAGCCGCGGGTTCTGGGGCCGATGTTCGGCCAGCCGAAGCCGTCGACGACGCCGCGCTCGAGGGCGGTATAGGTTTCGGGCGAGTTCATGGTGACGGGCACCATGCCCAGCTTGCGCATCATCTTGTCGTACAGCGAGCCGGTCCGCATCTTCAGGCCCTTCAGGTCGGCCAGGGTTTTCGGATGGCGGTTGACCCAGAGATAGAAGTTTCCGTACTGCACCCGCGCCAGGAGCTTGAGGTTGAGCTTCGCCATCTCCGCGTCGAGATGCGCGAAATTGCCGGTCTTGCGCTCGTCCGGGATGCTGCATTTGGAGAGCCAGCTCGACGCGGTCGCGGGCGCGAGATCCTGGATGTCTGCGAACACGGCGAAGATGACGTCGATGACGCCGTTCTTGGCCGCGTCCCACTGCTCGCGGCGACCGATGACTTCGGGGCCGCCGATGTAGTTGATCGCGAGCTTGCCCTTCAGGGCGGCGTTCACGCGGCCCACCCAGTCGTGCGACGACTTCATGACCGGATGCTTGTGCGGAATGAAGGCGATCGCGCGCATGGTCGTTTCGGCCGAAGCCGCGCTCGCGATGCCGACGAACGCCGCGGCCGCGATCAGGGTTCTCTTCATCGTTTCCTCCCTTGTTCTCGTTGCGGCATCGAGCGCCGCCGCCGGCAAGCGTAGCCTACTTCCGACGCGATATCCATTTTCGTCCGACGTGCCGCGACCTGCCCGAGAGGGTCGCCCCCGTCCCGGAAACTTGATCGGGTAACCGAAGTCTTGCCCCGGGTTGCCGTTCGGGCGGTCGCGCCGCGCCATCTGCGAGCAAGCGCCTGGCGCGCAGGAGAACGCCTTTGCTCCGCTCGTCGGGGACAAGCGAGGGCGGCGCCTCGGAAGGCGGCCGGGCCGGTGGCGCTTAATTCCAGTCGAGAAACGCGAGCTCTCTGTCATGGGCGGAAAGACATTCTCCCTCCCGTCCCTCCTCTCGCAGTCGAGCGAAGGATTCCTGGACGCCGGGATGTTTCCACGCGGTCAAGTAGAAATTCTCGAAAACGAACTGGATAAAGGTATGGACGCGAAGCGGGGATTTCACGGGTATCCGACAATCCGGATCATTTAGGATCATATGGGACGCCGGGTGGAATTCGGAGGCATCGTGGGGCGCGTAATCGAAACGGATGGGAGACCGCAAAAGAAAATTATCCGGAAAATCTTCGGTTTCGACGATCCGATCAAGCAAAGGCACCAATTCTCCCGTGATCTCGCCGACTTCGTAATCGTCGATCCGAAAAGGACAAGGGAAGTAAAGAAGCCTATGCTTGGAGATCCGATCATTATCGTACATGTAAGCGGTTTGTATGATTCCGCCGTCGTTCATAAGGTAGGAATAATCTTTGGAGGCAATAAGGGAACAATAGTCATTAACTCGTGACGGAATCTCTATCATCGCATGTAAATCTTGATTTTGTACCCATATAAGCGCTTCTTTATTTGCGGAAATCTGGTCAACCTTGTGGACGTTGGCGTCCCAAGCGAATTCCGCCTCGATCATATTGAAACCGAAATTCGTGATGTCGCGACACAGCCTGCCTACGCTCATTGGCGGCCGTTAAGTTCGGTCAGTTTCTTGAGCAATTTAGGAGAAAGCGCCTCCCGCGGCAGATCACCTTCAATTAGCGCGGTAAGGACTTCATCGACGTTGTGGATTTTTTGATCCCAAGACTTGAGGTCATCATCCGTCACGTCCCGATGAACCTTTGCAAGGTGCTCGATGAGATCTTCGCTCGGGTAATCGAACTCGATTTCGAAATTTTTGCGACGTAATTCCTCTATCTCCGAACGAAGGCTGTCCATGCTATCGCCAACCCCGAATAGTCGTACCCAACATTTCGACCTAGTAATCGCCGTGAAAAGCATGTTTCTTTTTCGACGAAGTTCGAAACCAGTTTGACAATACTCCGAATGCAATATGTAAACCATTGGCGCTTCGTTTCCCTTGGCTCTAAATATATGAGTTATCGCAACGGATCCTGATTGAAATACCTCGTCCGTGCTGCTGGTCACGCCCACGAGATGCGCACTAATGTCTTTCGCGAACAGCGTTTGCAGAATCGCCCCGCCAATTTTTCGGAAAGCGTAAGCGTCCGGCAACACGATCAGGATGTCGGTCGGATCCAGTTCGTCTTGCACCATGTTCGTTTTCACCGATTCGGCGAGCGCTTCATATTGTTGTGAATTGCTTGAAAACGTCTTGCAAATGATCGCATCTTCCCGGTCGAGCAATTCTTCGAAGTATTTGGGAAATGAGTGGGCCGCACGGCGGAGGCTCACGTTTTGTCCAAGCGCCAAAGTTCCTCGGTGTCTTTCATACCCGATTCGCGTCCAGGTAGACGGTTCCTCGAACATCTGGACCAACCCCTCTCTGCGGTAAATGCCGAAACCCAGCGCGTGGGCCATGGTCAATGTCCAGGGCGTATTGCGGTAGCATACAGGAAGAACGATATCCTCTCTGGGGTTGTCGGCGCGATTTTCCAACGCAACCAAAGGTTGTCCGTTGCCGTCAGATCCGAAAAGCTCGCGGTCGCCGCGCATTACGTAATCGCCGAGATTTTGCAGATCGTCATAGGCCCAAATTATACGATGAGGAGGTGCGACAACGTGGTATATCAGTTGAAAAAATTCTGATGGAAAATCTTGAGCTTCATCTACCAATATGACGTCGAAAATGGATTTATGGCCGTGTTTGTCGATTGCTGATTTAATTTCTTTACAAACTCCCTCAAAAGCGCAACTCCCAATATTTGTTATTTGCCGTTTTCCAATTTTGTGGGCTGATTCCGTAATGTTCGCAGATTGTGGAGTAGACGCCGTAATTGCTTTGACTTCCCCAAGCGTGCATAATTCTAAGGTTGTTCCAATCCGGTTCATTTTGTTCATGCTCAAAAGTGAAACGCCTGATCAAATCCCGAAATTGCTGGTAAAGAGACCGTGTTTGAAAGGTGACGACGATCTTCCATTCTGGGTGTCGCACATGCAAGTACGCGGCCTTCAGCGCCAGCACGACGGTTTTTCCGGAACCGGCCAACCCCCGAATTCTTTGCGGTCCGTTGACGGATTCTATAGCGGCTTTCTTCTGCCATTGGTCGAGGTTTGCGATTTCGTTCTCGACAATCTTCAGTATGGCGCCTCGAGATCCAGTCTTTTTTACGCCTTCTCTGCGGTTTGGAGGCCGTAGCGTAGAAACGCTCTGAATGGCGGCCTGAAGAGGGCGAAGAAACTCTTCAGGTACGCCTTCAAAATCGTTCATGACGTCGGGGAGTTCGGCAGGCGCGCAAGCGATGACGTTTTCCCGTCGACCGATGTTGGCTAGTTCCGGATGACAGCTGACGACATTGATTTTTATGGCGACGGAACGACCCTTGCGAAGGTCTTTGCGCGTGTTGAGTTTGTTGTATAGGACAGCGTATATTTGATCTTGCCGCTCCTCTAGTTTCATTATTTCGTCTTCTACGGTTTGCATGTTCTGTTGAAACGATAAATCGAACGCGACCAAGCCGTGCGAATCGCTGATCAGAAGGGCGTCGATAAACACCTTAGCGTCGGCTGTGGACAGAACCGGATACCCCAAGTAGAGCGTTCCGGATATATTCATGTTTTTCAGGATCTCGCGGAGGGTCGTTACCTCCAGATCGCGTGAATTCTCACCGAACACGATTTCCATGATTGGCGTCCTTAGAAAGAATCCGCGAGTAGCATACTTTATGTCCGATGGCGAATCAAGGTTGCGAATCGAAGACGGGTGCGCCGCCATGGAAGGCGAGGCGGCGTAAGGCGTCTTGAGATCTCCGGTCGCCGATGCGACGCGGGGTAAACTCTTTTCCTTGAGCGCATGATAGACGGCTTTTTGGATCCGTCGTCGGCGATCGGCGCGGTCTTTCGGACCCGGCCGGAGGGCTGCCAAATTATCTCTTGATCATTCTGCGTGCCGGGATGCTGGAGCGGAGCCGGGGCGTTGTTGCCGACTATTCGCCGGGAGACGACGCCGGACGCCTGGTTTTCGGTAGCGTGCGGATCTTTGCACGGAACGAAGGTCGTCATGCGATGGCGAGCGCAGGCCAGCGTTCACCGGTTTGTCGAGTTACCGGAGACGTCGCCAGGATTTTGGGAAGGAGCCGGCCCGAAGTCGATCCCATGCCTTGCGCGGCGTGGCGATGGGCGGTCCGCTCCCGGGCGACGGTGCGCGGCCGGTCGCAAGACGGTCCGGAAGCGGCGGGAGAGCGAAAACCAGACCGAAGGCCAAGCATTTCGAACTTCGCTACACTGTCGGCTGCCATCCACGCTGAGGATCCGGAACTTGAATATTCCTTCCGAGCCGGACCGAACACGCTACAGGACGGTCGCTGACCTTCTGCGGCGCCACGCCCGTATCCGGCCGGACAAGCCGTTTCTGATTTCGATCGATCAGGACGGCCTCCAGCTGACTTTCAGCGAACTCTGGCGGTTTTCGAACCGGATCGCGCGCTTTCTCGCCGACCGCGGCGTCGGTCCGGGCGGCCGCATCGCCGTGCTGTCGGACAACCGGCTCGAAACGCTGGCGCTCTACTATGCGATTCAGCGCTGCGGCGCGGCGTTCTGCACGATCGACATCGAGGTGAACGCGCATCACATTCGCGAGATGCTGCAGCGGATCGAGCCCGACCTCGTGCTGTGCCATGAGAGTTTCGGCGGCGGCGAGCCGGGCTGGATTCGGTTCGGGGAACCGTCCGGAGCGGCCTCCGGCGCGGGAATCTTGCCGGAATTCGCGGCCTACGACGATGCGGACGATCCGCCGGTTGCCGACGGTGCGCCCGACGACCTGTGCGTGGTGAGTTTCACTTCCGGAACGGCGGCCGAACCGAAAGGAGTTCTCCATACCTTCGACAACTATTTCTGGATCGCCGACCAAGCCATCGACATGTGGCGGCTGACGGATTCCGACCGGATGCTCGAATACCGTTCCTTCGGCTGGGCGTCGTCGCACATGTTGTCGCTGCAGCCGGCGCTGGTCTGCGGCGCCACGCTCGTTTTCGCCAAGCGGTTTTCGCAATCCCGCTTTTTCGACTGGATCCGGACCTGGCGGCCGACCATGGCGATCGGCGTTCCGGCGGTGATCAACATGCTGCTCGAACGCGTCGCGACAGCGGAGGACCGCGCGGCCATGAGGAGCCTGCGCTTCATGTCGTCTTCCACGGCGCCGCTTCTTCTGGAGCGGCATCGCCGCTTCGAGGAAACCTACGGCGTGGAACTCGTCCAGCTCTACGGGATGAGCGAGGGCGGCATCGTCGCGAGCAACCATGTCGGGCAACGGCGCATCGGCAGCGTCGGGCGTCCCGGCCTTTATCAGAATCTGCGTATCGTCGGTCCCGACGGCGAAGCGTTGCCGATCGGCGAGACGGGCGAAATAGAGATCGGCGGCGCGCAGACGGGATGGGGATATCTTCACGCGGGCGGAACGATGGAGAAAATCCGGGGGAGGCGGCTTAAGACCGGCGACCTCGGCCGCTTCGACGAAGACGGATTCCTGACCGTCACCGGTCGAACCCGGGACGTCATCATTCGGGGCGGGGTCAACATTTCTCCGCTGGAGATCGACAACGCGCTGGTCTCTCTGCCCGAGGTGGCGGAGGCGGCGGCGATCGGAGCGCCCGATGCCGTCTATGGCGAGGAGATCGTGGCTTTCGTCGCGCCGCGGCCGGAAGAACAGGCGACGGAGGAGGAGATCGCCGCCCGATGCGCGGAACTGCTGCCCGACTTCAAAACGCCGAAACGGGTGATCCTGGTCGACGAACTTCCGAAGAACGCCCGCGGCAAGACCGATCGATCCGTTCTGAAGAAGATGTGGGAACGGGATTATGCGGAACGATAGCTGGACGGAGCGGCGTCCGGCGACTGTCTGAAGGCCCGAGGTCGTCGGCGAGACTGGGAATGTCTGGAACCAGCCGCAAGGTGCCGGTCGGGCTTTTTCGCGGCGCGAAACCGACCCACTGCAGGCCGTCGGCATAAGGAATGGTCTCGCTGGCGACGGAAAGCGCGCCGCCCGTTCGTGCGGATGATCGCCGACCCGAAGCGGGAAGCAGTTACGGCATGGCCATGCGCGCAGCGTTCGGCGCAGATGTCCGAAGCGCCGCATGCAGACGACCCTTGCCGCATTCATCGGCGCGATCGATCTCCATTGTCGAGTACGACGTCGAAAAATTTGTCAGATATTTCCTTGAAAACACGATAAAATGATATAATGTATAAGGTTACGCTGTCAAATAAAGTGTCAGACAACGTGTCGAAAAACCGCAAAGAGAGATGTCTGCCATGGAATGGGACTCGTTTGCCTTCGATTGGAACCTCGATGCGACCGGTCTCGTGCCGGATCTCGTGGCGGTCGATGCGCACAAGCAGACGGCGCTGAACCTGATCCTGCCGCCCCACTGGCACGATCGCCTGGACCGGCTCAACCGGATACGCGCCGTCCACGGAACCACGGCGCTCGAAGGAAATCCTCTTTCGGAGGCCGAAATCTCGCATCAGATGGACGTGGCCGAGCGGGATCCCGAAACGCCCGCGCTCGCGGCGACCAGAGAACAGCGGCAGATCAGAAACGCCGACCTCACCCAAAAATGGACGAGAGAGCGCTTCGCCGCCGGTTCCGAACCGCTGTCCGTTTCGGATATCCTGAAGATGCACCGAATGATTACCGAAGAATCGGACGTTCGGAACAACTCTCCCGGGAGCTTCAGGACGTTCGCCGTTACCGTCGGTTCACCCCAACTGGGCGGCGTCTATCGAGGCGCTCCGCACGCAGACGTGCCGCGCTTGATGGAAGAGTACGTCCATTTCGTCGACTCGCGCCGCATGCGGGAACAGCATCCGGTCATAAGCGCGCTTCTGGCGCATTTCTTCCTGGTGACGATCCATCCGTTCGGGGACGGAAACGGCCGCGTCTCAAGGCTGGTCGAGGCCGGAATCCTGTTCCGGGGCGGCTATAACGTTCACGGATTCTACGGGCTTTCCAATTATTTTTACAGGAACGAGATTGCCTACAAAACGACGTTGCAAGAATGCAGGAGTTGCCAACCTTTCGATGTCGATCCGTTCGTCCGTTTCGGGTTGCAGGGTTTCGTCGAGGAGCTGACGGGCATAAGCAACTTCATAAAGGCCAAAATGAACAGATTGGTGTACAGAGACATGCTCGTTCGCGCGTACAACAAGAGAACGGGAAAAAGGCGGCGCACGGTCAATGCAAGGGAGCGCAACCTGTTGAGTTTTTTGATCGAACAGACGGAGCCGGGCGATCCGTTCTCCGACAATCCGTCGCGGCGGATAAAGTTTTCCGAGCTTCTGGAGTCCCCGTACATCAGGGAAGCGTACAGAAACGTCACGACCAGGACCTTCTCGCGGGAACTTGAACGGCTATCGGCAATGCACTTCATAAAGTTCGGCAAACACGGCGAGGTCGACGATTTGGTCGTGGAACTGGATTTCAAGGCTATCGGAAAATACTAGGCGTGCCTGTTCGCCAATTGTGATGCAACTCCGACCATTGTGGTCGCAGTTCGTACTGCGCGCGACGGAAATAACTGTCCTTGAATCTTGAATTCAAAGCAGATTATTCATTTAGTCATGTGAGATTCACACCTGCAACTTCCGAAGAGGTTTTTCTGCCATTGGAGGTAAGTTTTTGTCCTATCTTTTTTAAATCTCCATTACCGGTTGCGTTGCAAGAGGGATCTCGCCGTCGGCGGGGCGTTCATTCGTTTGGACGGATCCCGGTCAGGCGGCGAGGACGGCCGCCGCGAGCGCGACCGGCGGCGGAAACGCGAGCGCGGCGACGATCGACAGAGCGCCGGAGCCGAGCCGCGTCGCCGCCTCCGACTTTTCCGGGTCGGGCGCGCTGCAGCGCGCCTTCGCCGACCGGGAGACCTGTCCGGGGCACTCGCGGCAGTCGACCAGCGTCGTTTCCCTTCTCCCTGCCTGTCCGCCTCCGGAGGCGCGGGCATCACCGGATCCGCGACGACGCCCGCGGCGGCGGGCAGGTCGGCCAAGCGGTCGTTACGGTAGACCGGGTTCCGGCGGTCGGTGACGCGGGCCGTGACCCGCCAGCCGCCCGGTTCCCTCGCCCGGATGTTGATCGCGCAGTCGAGCATTCCCTTCTCCCGCTTGCCTACGCGAATGCGCGCGGCGCAAGGGGCTCAGTCGTCGAAGGTCGGCTTGCGCGCCGCCTGTCTATTGAGCGCCTCCGGAAAGGCCTGCGCGAAACGCACTTTCAGTTTCCACCTGTTTCGTCGCCGCGTCTCGTTCCACTCGTTGACCAGGCACACCACCATATCGGCCAGTTCTTCGTCGGAAATCCGAATCGGAACGTGTTGAGTCACTATCGCCGTACTGGGAAACTTCGTTCCGATAAAAAAGTTTAGATCGAGCGCGGCGCAGACCGATTCGATACTCCGGCCCGACGGGTCGCGGCCGCTGCTAATGCTCCGCAGTACGCCGACCGGCAAGCCTGTGCGCGCGGCAAGCGGGCGAAGGCCTTCCTCGGCTATCAGGAGGCGCACTTCGTCGCGCAGATTCTGCAGAGCTCGTGTCACGCATGGCACGCTAGATTTTTTTTTGCGCAGGCGCAAATTCGCGCTTGACGCACTGTGTTTTCAATGACACGATCTGTATTATGAATAACACAGAGACACGGATCACTTGCGATTTCAGGCGGTTGACGGAGATCTATGCCGAAGCGACGCAGCGGCAGGTCTCGACCGTATCGCGGCCAAGCACCGGTGGCGGCGACCTCGCCGCGCGCCGAGCCGCGAGGGCGTTCGACTGGCTGTCGAGGCAGTGGCCGAAATATCTGCCGTGACCCAACGAGATCGTCCGCCCGACGACATCGCCCGAGCGAAACGCCGCATGAAGGGCTCCCGCTGGACCGCCGCCGAGGACGCCGTCCTGCGGCGGCGGTGGACCGAGGGGCGTCCGGTCGACGAGATCGCCGCCGCGACCGGGCGCACCCGGGACGCCGTGATCGAGCGGCGGAAGGCGCTCGGCTTGGCCTCGCGTCCGCGCGGGACGTGGCGGCCGCCCGGCGAGTCCGCGGCGCTCGACGCCAAGTTGGCGAAACTCTGGAGCGAGGGCGCGTCGACCCGCGAGGCCATGGCGGCGCTGGGCATGTCGCGGACGGGGGTCGGCCAGCGGCGGCGGGCGCTGGGCCTGCCGGCCCGCGGGAAGCGTTCGGTGTCCGAAGAGCGCGACGACGAGCTGCGCCGGCTGTGGAACGAGGGCGCGACCGCGCGCGAGATCGGCCGCCGACTGGGCATTTCGGCCGGGACCGTGCTGTCGCGCCGCGCGCAGCTCGGCCTGCCGCCGCGGACGAAGGCCTGCCCGCGAACGGCAGCGCCTCCGGCCCCGGAACCCGACCGCGGCGACCCGGACCTCGCCCCGTGTCGGCTGCGGGGTCTGCCGATCCGCGACGTGCCGATAGGGCCGCCGCCCAGAACGTGCCAGTGGATCGACGGCGATCCGCTGAGCGGCGACTGGAGTTTCTGCGGCGCGCCGTCCGTCCGCGGTGCGCGGGCGCCGTACTGCGAGGCGCACCTGGCCCGCGCCTACCGGCGGGAGGAGGCCTGATGCGCAGCGCCTCCGTCGAGCGGTCCCCGCGGCCGCAGTGGGTGCTCGCCGTCCTGGAGGATGAGTGCGAACATTCAAAGGCGGATCGCGAGGCGAAGGTGCGCATGGTGAACGGCCGCTTTTTGTTGAACGTCATAAGCTGAGGTGCCTTCCTATTGTGCACTATTTCTTGCTGATGCAGATTCGTAAGATCAAAGTCTCATGGCCTGCTCGCCCGTGTAACTTTGGGTATGGTTTTCCCGGCGTCGCGTCGCTCTTCGACATAACCGTTCCGAGTTCGGGCGTTGCGTCGTGAAGACAGGCGGGCGGCCCTCGGCGCCGCACTTCTGAACTCTCGAACGGCGAGCGCCGCCGCGAAAAATTCTTCTATTCGCGGAACGGTTTTTTGCGGCCGGCAGCTCGGGGTAGGTTATGCAACAACAACGGGAAGAATCAACGATGCGTTTTGGAGGACGCCTCTGGCCAAGTCGACTTCCGGCAAATGCTCGTTCGTGTAGGGTTTAGTTTTGTTTTCCAAAACTACGCGCCCTGTTCCGTCAACAATTTGAATTAGTCGTGCTTTCAAGTACATGAGCTTTATTTGGACTTTCATCGCTTGTAGTAACGACGCCTGCTAACTCCCAAAAATCACGTTCCTCAGCGCTATTCGGTAAGCCGCTTTTGAATGTTCGTAGCCTCTACCAGATTTGTCGTCAAGAATGCATATGCCGGTGCGCTTTTCTTCATTACGACGGCAAAGCGTTTATGGCGTTGCATTACGGGCGATTAGACCGGTCCAGCCATGGATTGCGACGATAGATAGTCCAGAAGGTATGCCATTCGCAAGAAAATTTTGAATTGCGCGGCCGCGTTTTTTGTCATGTTTCCCATCAAGTAACATATGGTTGGTAGAAGTAGTGGAATTAGCTTGTGCGTCAAGGCGTCGGGACTGTCGGGATGCCGGTTGGGCTACGGAAAATCTGCGTTTCGTTCCTGACCTTGTTTCCTTCGGGGCGTCGTGCAGACGTCAAGGTTTGGGCGGCGAAGCGGGCGGCTGGAACTTCAGAATCTCTCCGAATTCCGGAATGCTTCCGTTCAGGACTGCGCGCTCGAGAGCTTCCGCCTGCCCCTCCGTGATCGCGCGGCGCGCGTTGTCGCGGAATTTCGCGACCACCCTTTCCCGGTTGGGCGGCGTCGAGGATACCGACCGCTCGATGCGCCGTCCGTCGTCGAGATCCAGGCGCAGCGCACCGTCGAATCCTTTTCCAAGCGCCGGATCCTCGGCATGTACGATACGGGCCGCGAGGTCGAGCAACGTCGACTCTTCGCGCGTCTTCCGGTCGAGGGCGTCGAGCGTGACGCGGCGATCCCGCAGCGCGACCGCCAGCAGATAGGGAAGGCTGGCGATGGCGTCCATTTCGCTTGCCGGCCGGATCTTGATCTCTCTCGGGACGGCCACGATCTGCGCCGCCCATGGAGCGATCCTGCATTCCGCTCCGGCGATCCGGCCTGCGTCCAGTCCCTCCGTTTCCGCGATGTCGATGGCCGCTTCCAGATAGGGCTGGATGACGTGGGCGCAGGGGTAGTACTTGAAATGCGCCTCCGCGCCGCGCCACGCGCGGCCCAGCCCTGCCGTGAGCGCGTCCCTGTCGACCGTTTCGCCCGAAAGGAACGCGTCGTACAGATTGTGCCGGCCGTCCAGTACGCCCGCCGGTCCCCGAAACCCGCGCCCGGCCAGTTGCGCCGCGACGATGCCGCCGTGCGCCGCCCAGCCGGCATGCAGCCATTTCGACCAGGAACCGTCGTCGAGGAACGCCATCAGGCCGCCGGCCATGCTGCCCGCCAGGCCGAAGGCGTTCGCCATCGCCTCGCCGTTCAGCCGCATCGTTCGGCCTGCCGCCGCGGCGGCGGCGAAAGGACCGGCGATGCCCGTCGCGTGGAAGCCACGCCGGTGAAACCGCCTTTCGGCGACGCCGCCCAGCCGAGCCGCGACTTCGTAGCCGGCCGTCACGGCGGCGGCGATATCTTCGTTTTCCGCTCCGGTCTCCGTCCCGACCGCGATCGCCGTCGGCACTACGACCGATCCGGGATGCACGACCGAGTCCGGGAACGTGTCGTCGAAGTCCCGGCAATGCGCCATCACCGCGTGCGCGAACGCCGCCCACGCCGCCGGCGTTCCGCCCGCAGGCAGTGCGCCGGCGTCCATGGTCTTGCCGTGGCTTTCCGCGATCGCCATGGCGGCGTCGGCCGCAGGGGTGCTCGAACCGGCGAGAACGAGGCCGAGCGTATCGAGAACGCGCAAGCCCGTCAGAGGACGCTGTTCCTGCGGCACGTCCGCCCAGGCGAGTCCGGCGGCCCAGCCCGCCAGCCGTTTCGCCGCCGGGACCGTCACAACGCCTCGCGGAGGAGATCCTCGATTTCCTCGACCGTTATCGGGCGCGGCGCGTGGGGCATCATGTAATCGCCCATTGCCTCGGCGGCGACGGCGGGAATGTTGGCCTCGGTCAGACCGGTATCCGCGAGCCGCCGGGGCAGGGGCAGCGATGCGACCATCCGCGCGACCGCGCCGGCCGCGCGGTTCCCTGCCTCGTCCGGCGTGAGGCCGCGAGCGCCGACGCCCATGGCTTCCGCGATCCAGCGCTGGCTGTCGCCCAGCGCAGGCAACAGCCGCCGCATCGCCGGAGCGAGGAGGATGGAATGGGCGATTCCGTGCCTCAGGCCGTACCGCCCGCCGAAGACGTGCCCAAGCGCGTGGACGACGCAGACCATGGTGTTGATGCCGGCGACTCCGGACATCAAGCAGGCCATCTGGCAATCCGCCCGGGCCTGCAGATCGTCGGGCGCCGCGACCGCGCGCGGCAGCGCCGACCGAAGCAGTCTTGCGCCGTGCAGGGCGAGCCCGGTCGTGACGGGCTGCCGGGTTCGCGCGTAAAAGGATTCGATGCAGCGCGCCATTGCGGTCATGCCGGTGGCCGCAGTCAGTTCCGGGGCCGCGTGTATCGCCAGCTCCGGATCCAGGACGGTCGCGTCGGGAACCATGTGCCGGTCCCAGAACAACATCTTCCTCCGACGGACGGGATCGCGCAGTCCGGCGGTCGGCATTACGTCGCTGGAGGATCCCGCCGTGGTCGGGACGGCGATATGGCCGACGCCCGGCGGCGGCATCGCCGCTCGTTGCATGCCTTTCGCGGCGAAGTCGATCTCGTAGGGATCGAAAGCGCCGCCCGTCGCCTTCAGCAATGCGATTCCCTTCCCGCAGTCGATGGCGCTGCCGCCGCCGACGCTCACGATCGCGTCCGCGCCGCTTGCGTCGAACAGTTCGGCGGCTTCCGAGACCTCGCCGCTCGGCGCATGCGCCGTGATCCGGTCGAACGCCCCGACGATCCGGTCTTCGAGGGCGTTGCGCACCGATTGCAAAATGGGGCCGGACGCCACGGTGCGCCCGCAGACGATGAACGCGCGGCTTCGATCAAGTTCGGACATTAGCGCCGGAAGATGTTGCACGCTTCCCGGCCCGTAGCGGACCCGCTTGGGCCAGTCCTGAATCATGCCTTCATACACGCGCTTTCTCCCGATCCGGCCGCGCCCTTCCGATAGCTTGCCAGACTCGCTGCGGCGTGGCGGGGGTGTCGATCGCCTCCACGCCCAAGGGCGACAGGGCGTCGAGGATCGCCTCGACGATAGCCGGCATGGCGCCGACCCCGCCGGCTTCGCCGATCCCCTTCGCTCCCAGCGGATTGGCGACCGACGGAACTTCCTGCAGGTGAACTTCGATGGACGGCGTCTGGTCGGCGCGCGGAAAGCCGTAGTCCATGAAGCTTCCGGTGAGGAGTTGCGCGGTGCCGCGCTCGTAGATCGCGTGTTCGCACAGCGATTGACCGAGGCCGGTGGCGACGCCGCCGTGAATCTGGCCTTCCACGATCAAGGGATTGATCGCGCGCCCCGCATCCTGAACGATCGCGAACCGGTCGATATCGACCGCGCCGGTTTCCGGGTCGACTTCCGCCTCGCAGATCTGGCATCCGGCCGCCGAGGTGCCGTTCCGGGGGCGGTAGCTCGCGGAGGCGGAAAATCGTCCGTCCGGGTCGTTCCGTTCCGCGTGTTCGGCCAGGCGGCCAAGGTCGAGTCCGCGATCCGTGCCTGCGACGCCGAACCGGCCGAACCGGTAGCTGATGTCTTCGGGGGCGGCTTCGAGCGCCTGCGCGGCGAGTCTGCGGCCGGTTTCCACGAGGGCGTCCGCCGCCAGGGCCGCCGAGGAACCGCCGATGGTCAACGACCGGCTGGCGCCGGTGCCGGATCCTGCGGGAATGAGATCGGTGTCGCCCTGAACGACGCGGATCGCGCCGGGATCGATTCCGAGCCGCGCGCTGGCGATCTGCGCAAAAACGGTAGCGTGCCCCTGACCGCTCGACTGCGCGCCGATGAAGAGGTCGACGCGGCCGTCCGGCCGGACTGCGAGCGTCGTCGTTTCGGTGAAATTGAAGCCGGACATGTAGAGATGCATGGCCATGCCCCAACCGCGCAGCCTGCCGTTGGTTTCCGACAGTTGCCGCCGCGCCGCGAAGCCGTCGCGGTCCGCCGCTTCCATCGTGCGGTCCAGAACCGCTTCGTAGTCGCCGGCATCCTGAACGAGCCCGGCGGGATTGGTCCTTGGCAACGCCGACGCCGCCAGCAGATTGCGCCGCCGGAACGCAACCGGATCGATTTTCAGGGATCGGGCGGCGCGCGCCGCCAGCCGTTCGGCGACGTTGACGCCTTCCGGCTCGCCTGCGCCCCTGAAATTGCACGTCGGAGCCGTGTTGGAATGGAAGGCGCGCATCTCGAAATCGATATGCGGAACGGCATAGACGTTCGAAGCCACGTAACCGGAGTTGCGCAGCGAGACGACGCCGCGGGGAGCCAGATAGGCGCCGAGATTGCCCTGCGAGCGCACCCGGACCGCCAGGATATTGCCGTCGCGGTCGAGAGCCAGTTCGCCGCGACCGGATTGTTCCCGGCATCCGACGTCGCTAAGAAAGCACTCGTCGCGGCGGCCGATCCACTTTACGGGACGGCCGAGCCGTCGCGCCGCCCACAGCGTCAGGCAATGCTCCGGATACAGGACGTTCTTGATGCCGAAGCCGCCGCCGATGTCCGGCACCTTCACGGCGATCCGCTCCGGCGCAACGCGGAATACATGCTCCGCCATCGTCCTGCGAACGCCGTGGGGCTTGCCGATGGGAGCGTGCAGGATCATGCGGTCGCCGGAAGGTTCGCCGATGCAGCCTCGGGTTTCGAGGGGAACGCCGGCGACGCGGTTGCTGGCGCAGTCGACGCTCACGACATGCGCCGCGCGGGCAAAGGCTTCCTCGACCGCTTCCGCGTCTCCCATCCGGATGGCGAATGCGAGATTGCCGGGCGCTTGCGGCCACAAGGACGCCTGAGCGCCGGCTTCGCGCGGGTTCGCGGACGCGTCGAGAGCCTCGAAGTCGGCATCGATCAACTCGGCCGCATCGCGCGCCTCGTTCTCGCCGTCGGCGACGACCATGGCGACGATCTCGCCTGCGAAGCGCGCGACGGGAGCGGCCATGAGAGGTTGCGGCGCGGCCACGTCGGGCGAGCCGACAGGCGGCAGCTCGTCTTCCGCGGCGTCCGCCGGAGGTCTCACTTCCCAAGGAATGCCGCCGAGGTCCTGGATATCGGAGCCGGTCGCCACGAGGCGGACGGCGGAGGATCTTTCCGCGGCGCCGGTCCTGACGGCGAGGATGCGGGCATGGGCATGAGGCGAACGCAGAAACACGGCCCGGAGTTCGCCGGGCAATGCGATATCTTCGACGAACCGGGCTTCGCCTCGAAGCAAGGGCAGATCTTCCGCGCGCAATCGCGGCTCGCCGATCGTGCCGATCGTCGCTGTCGTTGGGAATCTGTCGTCCATAATCTCAATGGCGTTTTGTCTTGTTCGGCTGCACGTGAGGAAATTCATCGGCGCGACGCGTTGACGGCGACGGCAAGCAGGACGCTTGCTCTGTGCCGCCGACGCAATTTTCTCATTGTAGGCGCATTGCCGCGACATTGAAGTTCGGCGCCGAACTCCGGAAAATTTTAGGACGCCGCCGCCGTTATCCTTGGCGGGCCGTGCCGCTGCATGGGCTGCATCGAGTTCGGCGAAGATGGCCTGGCGGCGCAAGCGAAGCGAACCGTCGGCGACGAGCGGGCGCTCGAAGAGGTCGATACGGAGGCAGAGAGAGACCGCCCGCACGGGAGAAGGCCGGAAATCGCTGCGGAGCCGAAACGGACCCGGGTTGCGACGGCCGAAATTCCCGGCGGATCCGATGCCGGGCGGCTGATCGCGGCTGGAATTCAGAGCGCGCCCTTTTCTTCGGAAAGCGTTGTGGAGAGTTCTGGACAGTCTGGCCGACGACAACGCACAGTGCACGAAATCTCTTTCCGAATGTATCGAATATTGATACTTTGCGCATATGAAAACGCTCAGAGCCAGCAATGTCATCGCCGAGTTTGCCGCCGACGGCCGATACCACTTCAGCACGGCGGACATGCGATCCGCGCTCGGCGTTTCCGCCGCCGCGACTTCGAACGAAACTTGGCGGCCAAGCTGCACGACCGGCAGTTTAGCGCCGATATCGGCCCGTTGCTCGCGCACAACTACCGGTGGGACATGGAAGGGGCGGCTCGAACCGTTTCCTCCCGGCTCATCGCTCGTCTGCCCGGCGCGCCATGGAAGGGATGGACCGGCGCGTAATCGTCTCGGAGGCTTCGCAAAGTCCTCAAACTGTACGCTGGAAGCGAGGGGGCAGCATGCTTCCAAGGCTTCGTTGCATTCTGCATCTTCGCTCATGAAGTTCTCTTCTGGATAACCAAAGCAAGTCAAATCCCGAGCGCGCGACCGTAGTTGCCGGGCGGCTTCCTCGCTGCGGATGGCACGGGCCGCTCGTCGACTGCAGGGATGTTTGCCGCCGCGTAGGCGACCTTTATCGTGCCGCGGCGTCGAACGGGAGACGGTCGCGCTCGACGAAAGCGTTTCGGAGTTGAATGCCCGGCCGGGCGACAGCGCAGGTCATCGACCCCGGAACGCGGGTTTTCGCTTTTCGGCGAAGGCGGCGCGCCCCTCGGCGAAATCCTCGCTTTCGGCGCAGGCCGCGATCATTCGCTCGCATTCGCTGCGGTCGCGGCCGGACGGTTCGGCCAAAAGATGGGCTATCGCGAACTTGGCGCTGCGGACGGAAAGGGGAGCGTTCCGCGCGATTTCCGCGGCAAGGCCGGCGGTTTCCCGCGCGAGGCCGTCGCCGGCGCAGATCCGGTTGACGAGACCCATCCGCTCGGCTTGCGCCGCGTCGTAGCGGCGTCCGGCAAAGAGCATTTCCTTCGCCGCGGCGGGACCGGCGAGATCGAGCAGCCTTTTGGCGAGGTCGAGGTCGTAGGCGATTCCCAGCCTGGCGGCCGGTATGGAGAACAGGGCGTCGTCGGAGGCGTAGCGCAGGTCGCACGCCGTCGCTAGGGCGACGCCGCCGCCGAAGCAGTATCCCCGGATCATGGCGATCGTAGGTTTCGGCAGGCGGTGAATTTCGTGGAACAGGCGGGCGCCGAGGTCCAAATAGCGCCGCTCGGAGCCGGATCCGCGACCGAACTCGGAAATGTCGGCGCCGGAAACGAACGCTCGGTCGCCGCCGCCGGTCAAGATCAGGACGCGCGAGGCGTCGTCGTCGCCGAAGCGACGGACTTCTTCGAGCGCCCGTTCGAGCATATCCAGCGACAGCGCGTTGCGCTTTTCGGGGCGGTTGAACGTCAGCCAGCGAACCATGCCGTCGTCGCGGGTGACAATCATGCTGTCCGTCTCCGCCATGGCGTTCTCCTGTTGCCGGTGGAGGGCGGCGTCGCATCATCCCGTTGCCGGCTCGGAACCATCGCTCGATGCGGGGCGCGCCATCTTGCAGGCGCCAGTCTGCGATCTTCGGTCCCGCGTGTCCAAGCTCCGGCCGGACGCAACGTCGAACGTTCGCCGCAAGACGCTCGCGAAATGCCGTCGGCCGGCTATCGCGTCTTCGGGAATTCAAGCTTCGCGGAAAAAGCATGGCCGCGCTCCGGTGCCGCGCGTCTGCGTTTCCAACGGATCCGACTTGTCTGACCGTTGGACGACGGCGACGGCCGGTTTGCGTTCGATCGTGCGCCGGGGGGCTTTGGGAAACCTTTCGGACAATGCCGTCTACTGGCTGCGGATGACGCGCCCGAACGAATGCTGTACATCGGCCTCTCCCGCGATTTCGAGAAGGAGGCGCAATGACGCAATCATCGATTCCATCCATCATCGTCATCGACCGCGAGCGGGACCATCTCGACGGCTTGTCCAAGGCGCTCGAACGTTTCGAGGATCCCTTCCTGACGTTTCACTTCACCGGAGAACGGGCGCATTTGCCGGAATGTCCGCGCGTCAGGCTGATTTTCGCCGACTTTCTTGATGGACCGCCGGGCGACCATGCCCGGGATTTTTCGGTCATCGGGAATCTGATCGAGAATCAGATAAAGCCCTCCGGTCCGTACCTGCTCCTATTGTGGACCAGATATCCCGACCAAGCGCCCGCGCTCCGGAAATTTCTCTGTCGCCTCGAGGGCGTGACCAAGCCTGTCGACATTCTGCCTTTGGCCAAGGACGAATACCTCGATGAGGAGGGCCATGTGACGGACATGGAGGCGCTGGTCGGCGCGATCCGTCCCCTGACGGAAGGATGGCTTGCTCGCGGGAGACTTGCCGAACTTCAGGGCGCCTGGAGTCCGCTTGAAGATCATGAAGTGGATGCGATGATCGAAGAAATTTATGCGGCGCGACGGGCCGACATGGGTCGTGTCGTAGAACTTGAAGACTGAATGCGCGTTCCGACCGTCAGCAATTCGATCAAAGAGCGCGCCGTCTCCCAGATCGAGGCAGACGATGCGGCGAGGCGTCGCTCGAGGCCATGGCGCCGGCGGCGCCGGCTCTGTTTGATCGCGTGGCTTGCGGCCTCGCAGCCTCCGAAAGAATGGGGAGCTTGAGCGAAGCGAAAGTCCGCGCCAGCGGGACCGTTGCGGGATCCTCACGCGTAGAGCACTTCAAGCTCGATTTCCGGGCTGAATGGTTCCGACCAAGTAAAGCGATAGCGTGCGTTCTTGCGAACGTTGCCGACAAGCGATGGTTGGAAGCACGCAAGGCAGGTGCCGTCGTTGCGGCGTACGCTTGGGTAGACGATTCCCGGCGACCGTTTTGCGAGAAGGTTCTCCGCGAGCGACTGCGCTTCGACGTAACTGTCGGGGGCGAGGCATGGCCGGAAACCCGCGTCTCCCCGGAGGTCGTGATAATCCCCGCCGAAATCCGCGAGATAGTCGTCATAGGTGATGCTTTCCTCCGGCCAGTCTATTTCGGCGAGCTCGACGGACTTGTGCCAAGCGACCTCGGTCTGCGAGGTTTCCAGTTCGAACGCGGCGTACCAGGCGCCGCGGTCCGGCCCGCTGAACCGGGCGCCGAGGGGATGGGCGTGCGTGAAGGCCGCATTGACGATGCGGCAATGAGGAATGTTGAACACGAGTTCGTCGGTGCCGATGCCCGGCGACAGGTCGTTCTCCGCAAGCAGGCGATCGTTGGTCGCGTGATCCAGATCGAAGATGCCGCGAAGGTGTTCGTCGTCGTCGGCGATTCTGACGAGCACGCTGTCTGCGCCTTCGTTCGAGGGAATGAGCCGATGCGTGTCGAGTCGCCGGATGCGCGCGACGGCGGGGTCGTTCAATGGCCGCCCCGTCGCGCATCCAGGAGCTTTCGCACCGTGGCGAACGCCGGCAGACCGCCCTGCATGAGATAGGCGCGCGGCGTCGTTCCGCGGAAGATCCTGTTTTTATTCGGCAGCTGCATCCAGCGATCCGCCAGATCCTCGCTGTAGAGCAGGTTCAGGGCCTTGAAGATGCCGACGAGATACGAAATCCGGCGAAGCTTGTCCTCGTCGAGCGTGCGGTCGGATCCTTTCTTCAGGGCGTAGTAGGCGCCGTTCGAAATTCCTCCGAGCAGCTGGCGGCCATCGGCGTCACGGATCTTCCACCGAGCCATGATATTGAAGAAAGTGCGCGCTGCGTCCGGGCTGAGCCGCTCGCGTTCCCTGCGGTCGGAAAGATCGATAAGGGGCGCGACCTCGTAGCGCGTCGCAGGATGATAGGCGTGCACGAAAGGCGCTCTCCAGATTTGGAGTGTATATAATCTCAATGCGGATGATTGCAAGCAGGCGTCTGCACTGCCGCGCTATTTTGCCGGCGGTTACCCCGCCCATCGTGCGGCAGGGGGAAGCTAGAGCATGGAGAAGGGGGCGCGGCGCCGCAGCGCATCCGCCGCTGTCGCCGCGTCCTCGCCGGAGATGCCGCTCCGCTGCCGCGACGCTTCGGCTCTTGCTGCGAAATCCTCCTCCGCCAGCGCAGTCCGGAGAATGTTTCCATGCTCGGCTTCGGCGGACCGGTCGTAGGCGGCCGCCCTGCGGTTGAACGCGCGGCTGCCTCGTCGCTGACATACCGCGCCGTCAGTCGCGCCATCATTTGCGGCTGCGTTATTTCCGTTTGCAAGGCCGGCGGTCGAAGGACGGCACGGCGCTGCGCCGCGGCAACCTCTTCTTTCGTTCCCGACTTCGGGCGCCTGAGCCCTCGCGACCGCGGCCACCCGCAGCCGGGCTGCCTGGAGACGCGGACCATCGGCGAGGTGGGGGCGAGAAAATTTTCTCGACTCTGTTGCGCCGCGCGCATGCCGCGCACATATACGTTGCATGTACGCATCGCGGAGCATGGAATGCCCGACTACGCGATCAACCTCCGAGCGAGGGTCGGACGGCTGGAGGGTCACGGCCCGCGTTACCAGCCGCCAGATCCCGGTCTACCGCAACGAGTGCGCAGCCGACTTGGCCGCGGCCGCGAGCATTGTCGCGGATTCGGTCATGCTCGCGATTCTGGACGCGGACGGGCGGGGAAAGGGGAAATGACGCTGGTCGATTGCCGCGAGTGCTCCGGCCGGGTCGCCCGGTCGGCGAAGGCGTGCCCCCACTGCGGCGCGCCCGACCCGAAGGAGGCGACGTGGGGCGATCTGGGCGTCGGCGTGCTGTCGGTCGTGTTCGTTCTGCTGGCGGTCGTGTTCGCTCCGCTGTTGATCGTTGCTGCGTTCGCGCTTCAGGCGTTGGTCGTGTCTGCGGTGGTCGTTGCTGCCCTCTTCGCCGTCGCTGTCGCCATCGCTGTCCTCTGACCGGGCTCCGTCCGGACGAACGAAGGCTCTGCCGCTGGCGGGGTCTTCTCCTTTTTCGGGGGCGGCAGAATCTGCAGGCTTGCTTCGTCAACGGCCGTCTTCCTGCGGCCTACCGCTGTGAGATCCTCGCGACCCTGCCGGCGGAGGGCCGGAACGAACCGCGAGGCGCCCGACAGACAGATGGCAAAAAATGGCGCAACGCCTCGAGCCGAAACGGCGGGTCGTTGACCTCCTGCCGCGCTTCGGCGCAATCTGCAGGTTCGGGAAATCGCGCATCGGCGGCAGGACGGGGATGCTATGAAGGCAGTTCGCTTCGACAAGTTCGGCGGGCCGGAGGAACTGCGGTTGGTCGATCTGCCCGACCCAGCGCCGGGGCTTGGAGAGGTATTGATCGAGGTTCGCGCCGTCAGCGTGGTGCCCGGCGACTGCAAGCTTCGGCAGGGGCTTTTGACCGGCTACTTCCCGGTTGCGCCGCCGAAAGTGCCGGGCCGCGACGGCGCTGGAATCGTCAAGGCCGTCGGCGCGGACGTCGCCGATTTCTCGCCCGGCGACCGGGTCTGCTTTACGTGCCGGCACGTCGACCAGGGTTCTTACGCCCAGCTGGCCTGCCGACCCGAACGTGACGTCGTCGATATGCCTGATGGCCTCGATTTCGTTGAAGCTGCCGCGATCATGCATGCGGGAGTTTGCGCCTACATCGCGGTCGTCGAAACGGCGGCCGTGAAGTCCGGCGACAGGGTGCTGGTGCATGCGGCGGCGGGCGCCATCGGCGGCATGGCCGTCCAGATCTGCAAGCATCTGGGAGCCGAAGTGACGGGAACCTGCAGCGCGCGCAACGCCGACCACGTGCGTTCGCTCGGCGCGGACCGGATAATCGCGTACGACAGGACGGACTTCGGCGAGGTCGTGTCGGACCAGGATGCGGTCGTGGACCTCGTCGGCGGCGACGTCCACGTGCGTTCCCGCGCCGTTCTTCGTCCCGGCGGCGTGCTGGTCTGGCTGATCGCCCTTCCGTTCGAAGACGATGCGACCGAGCGGGATATCGACGTGCGGCAAGCGGTGATCGAGGACAGTCCGCAGATCCTGAAAGCCGTCGTCGCGTTGGCGAATGCTGGACATGTCAGGCCGCTCGTGAGCCGGGTGCTGCCGCTCGGTCAGGCCGCCGACGCTCACCGCATTCTGGAAGCGGGGCGGAATTCGCGAGGCCGGCTGATACTCGATACGCAACTGCCGGCCGCTTGACGCTCGCGGTGCAGGCGCGCAGCGGAGTTTCTGCCAGGCGAACTGCTTGCATTCCTTTCTCTGGCGCCGGCCACAGCTGCTGCGCGCTCGTCGCTCGGAAAGCTCCCGGCCGCGCGTCGAGGCGTTCCGAACCGCGGCCGGACGGGACAGGTACGCGAAGACCGGGCAGCCTTCCAATTAAATCCACCGGATTGTAGTCAACAAAATAGTTGACAACTTGTTTGTTGTATCCCAATATGCATCCGAAAGGTTGAAGAAAGGATGCGCCATGAAATCCGCTACCGGTCGGTGGGTGGTCGGGGATGACTTCCACGGACGCGAAGCCGAACTCAAGATCCTTGAAAATCGGATCTGCAACGGCAATCATGTCCTGCTGTCCGGGCAACGCCGCATGGGCAAGACCAGCATCGCCCGCGAGATCGGACGAAGACTGGAGGCCGATGGCTGGGTGTCCTTGTTCGCCGATGTCGAGCACGCCGCGTGCCCCGAGGACGCCATCGCCGAACTGGCGCGGGCCGCCCATCTCGCGCGTTCCATCGTGAAACGCCTTGCCGATGGCATGAGCTCGATACTGCGGAACGTCGAGGAAATTTCCGCCGCCGACTTCCGCGTGAAATTCCGCGCCGAACTGAACGCCGGCAATTGGCGCCGCGTCGGTGACGGACTGTTTGCAACCTGCGCCGGCCACGAGCGGCCGGTCTTCCTCGTCGTCGACGAACTGCCGGTCTTCCTGTCGCGCTTGCTGCGAGACCCCGAAGGAGAGCGGCGGGTCGACGAATTTCTGAGCTGGATGCGCCATGCGTTTCAGACGCTTGAGGCCGGTTCCCTCGTGGCGATTCTTTCGGGCAGCATCGGACTCGCTCCTCTTGTCGACCGGCTCGGCATGTCCGACCGCATCAACCATCTGGCTCCGTTTCGACTCGAACCGTGGGATCGCGACACCAGCGTCGCCTGCTTTCGCCGACTTGCGGAAAGCAATGGACTGGAAGCCGGGGAAGATGTCGCCTGCGCCGTCTACGACGCGCTCGGCCTTGGCATCCCCCACTTCGTGCAGCGGCATTTCGCTCACCTGTGGGACCTTTCCAGAATGCGGGACGGCTCCGCCGTATTCGTGGCCGACGTCGAGGAAACCTATCGCACCGGACTTCTCGGTCCTCCGGGACATGGCAACCTCATGCACTACGAGACGCGCCTGCGCGAGGCGCTCGACGACGACACCTACTGCATCGCCATGGAGATCCTCGCCGAAGCTGCCGTTTGGAAAGTTTTCTCGCCCGATGCGCAGCGCGAGCTCGAGCGGAAATACGCCGTCGACGACGCGCCCGAGCGCGTCAGGGAGGCGCTCGGCGTGCTCGAACATGACGGCTATCTCGAGCCGAGCCTTGGCGGCTACCGTTTCTCCTTCCGCTTGCTTCGGGATTGGTGGGCGGGCCGCTTCCGCGGCCACCATGCGCCCTTGGCGAAGCGCAACGCCGTTCGGAAAGCCTCCTGATGAACGAACCGCAGCCGCCGACGGTCCGCGAATTCAACCCCGGACTCTTTCAGTCCGACAACGAAGTGATCGCGCAGTACGCGGTCCGGAACGTCGAACTGGAGACCGTGCTCCGGATCGTGCAGGAAAACCTCGACTCGCCATCGTGCCAGCACGTCCTGGTTGTCGCGCCTCGCGGCCGCGGCAAGACCATGTTGCTGGCGCGTCTCGCAGCCGAACTCCGGGTCGACGAGGAACGCTCCCGGCGCTTCCTGCCGGTGAGGTTCATGGAGGAGAGTCATGAGGTCTTCTCCCTCGCCGATTTCTGGCTCGAAGCGCTGTTCTATCTTGCGAACGAACTCGCCGCGGTCGAACCCGAACTGTCTCGCGAACTCCGCGCATCGCATGCGGATCTGAAGTCCCGCTGGCGCGAGCGCGAACTCGCCGATAGGGCGCGCGCGGCCGTTATGGGCGCGGGCGAGTCGCTTGATCGGCATCTCGTCCTCATGGTGGAAAACCTGCACGCCCTTTCCGATGCCGTCGACGACGACTTCGGGTGGGGGTTGCGCCAGGCGTTGCAAACCGAACCGCGCCTAACCCTGATCGCCACCGCTACGAGCCGCTTCGAGGCGCTCGACGATGCCGGGCACGCCTTCTTCGAACTCTTCCGCACGCTGTGTCTGAAACCTCTCGATGCCGGATCCTGCCAGCGCCTGTGGCGGGCCGTCGGAGGGGACGAGAGGTCCGAGCGCGAAATCGAACCCATCCGAATCCTCACCGGCGGCAGCCCCAGGTTGCTGGTCATCGTCGCCCGTTTCGCCCGCCATCTTTCCCTGGACCGCCTGATGGAAGAGCTGGCGACCCTGATCGACGTTCACACCGAGTATTTCCGAAGTTACCTGGATGGAATGCCCAGGATCGAGCGCCGCGTCTTTCTGGCTCTGGTCGATCTCTGGCAACCGTCGACCGCGGGGGAGATAGCGGCTCGCGCCTCGCTGGACGTCCGAACGGTTTCGACCATGCTCGGCAGGCTTGTCGACCGGGGCGCCGTTCTGACGGAAGGCTCCCGCAGGAAGCGGCTCTATTCGGCCGCCGAGGGCCTTTATTGCTTCTACTACAAGCTCCGCCGAGAACATGGACAGGCGTTCGTCGTGCGGAGTCTCGTTCTGTTCATGTCGGCCTGTTTCGCCGACACGGATCTGCGGCGGATTCTCGCCGCTTCGCAGGCGGGAGCCTCCGCGGCGGTTCAGGAAGGCGTCCGCTTGGCCGTGGCCATGGAACCCCGACTCGCCGGTTTGATCTTTCACGAAGCGCACGCCGCTTCGGACCGTCGAGCCGGAACGGACGAACGCGCGGATCTTTTTGCGCGGGTCGCGGCCGCGTTCGAAGGCGAGGATTACGAGCGCGTCGTGGAACTGGCCAACCGTGTCCTCCGGGACGAGCGCCCGGGAACCGGGACGGATGTCGTGCGGGCGATGGTGATGAAGGGAAGAGCACACGCGGCACTGGACGATCACCCGGCCGCCATTGCCGTCTGCGCCGATGCGATCGAACGTTTCGCCGGGCGCGTTGCGCTGCGGGAACAGGTCGCTATGGCCTGCCTCGCCAAGGGCGCTTCGGAACACATGCTTGGAGATTCGGCGGCGGCGATAGCAACCTTTGATGAGGCAATCGGATATTGCGGCGACGATGCCGCGCCACCGCTTCGGCTGACGGCTGCCAAAGCCTTGTACAACAAGGGGGTTATGCTGGACCAAATCGGCGATGCCGAAGCGGCGATTGCTGCCTGGAACGAGGTCGACCGCTGTCTCGGAGCGGACGAAGATGCCGAGCGTCGCGAGGTCGTTGCACGGACGCTTTACAGCAAGGGCATCCTTCAGAACGGGATCGGCGACATTGATGCCGCCATTGCAACCTGCGACGCGCTGGTCGACGAATTTGGAGGCGACGAAAGTTCGGAGCTTCGGGAAATCGTGTGCGCGGCGCTGTCGTCCGTGGTCGAATGGCTGGTGTGGCGCGAGAATCATGAGGCTGCGATTTCGGCTTGCGACGAGATCGCGAGGCGTTTCGAATCCGCGAGCGAGCCGATTTTCCGCGAAGCGGTTGCTCGAGCGTTGGCGGCGAAGGCGTGCGAGCTGGTGCAGCTTGAGCGGAGCTCGGACGCGATTGATCTCTGCGTCGAGATCGACGGGCGATTCGGAGTTTCGAACGATCCGGTTTTGCGCGACGCCGTTGCGATGGCGCTGGCGACTAGGGCGTCCGCGTTGGTGCAGCTGGGGCGGGCTCCGGAAGCCATCGCGGTTGCCGAAGAGATCGACGGGCGATTCGGAGCGGAACGCGAAGGAAGTGTTCAGCCGCACATCGCTACTGCGTTGGCCGCCAAAGCGGCGGCGCAAGCACTGGCCGGCCGATCGGAGGACGCGATCGCGACTTGGGACAGGCTCGTGCGGCGGTTTGACGCCAATGACCACCATGACTTCCGGCCGTGGGTCGTCGGAGCGTTGTGGCAGAAGGCTTGGGTAGAGGCTGGGATCGGACGTGCGGACGCCGCCTTGCGCACGTGCGACGAACTCGATCTCAAGCTGAACGAGCTGAAGGAAAACGAACAGTGGCGCCGCCGCGCGGCATGGCCGCGAATGATGGCGCTGGCCGTTCGGAAAGAGTACGCGTCGGTGCTCGACGCTTTCCGGGCCGCTTGGGCCATGTACGACGCCGACAATGCGGCAGAGTTGCGGGAGTTTCTCGTGCTCGCGATCGAACTAGTCGCATGCGGCGCGCCGGAGCGCGGTCTGGCGGAGGCGCTCGCCGCGGACGAGGACGGATCCGCCAGGCTTGCGCCACTGCTGGTTGCTCTGCGCCGCCGTGTCGGCGAGCCCGTGCGCGCGCCGGCCGAAATCATGGCCGTCGCAGCCGAAGTCGATCGGCTGATCGAAGAAAGAAAGGCGGGCGTTTCGTTCGTCCCGGACCCTTCGCAAGGGCTTCCATGACCGCCTCGCGACGGCGCCGTGCCGACCGGAACGCGGCGATGGGCAAAGGCGAAGAGGGCTGCCAAGGCTCGGCGAAATACGGGAATGCGGTCGCCTGCGTTCGACGGCTCCAGGGAGAGATCGCGGCGCGGAACGAATTCGCGCTCCCGGTTCGTTTCGGCCGGCTTCGGCCCCGGAGCGGCCGCGGCTTGGAAGCGTCCCGGCCAAGGGCGCGGCGATGTCCGCCGGTCGCGGCTATCGCGCGATCTTCCGGTAGATCGGCACCGCGACCAGCGGCAGCGTATAGATCGGAAACTGCCCGACCACGAAATAAACCAGCAGGTCGTAGGACGCGCTTTCCGAGACCGCCGCCAGAACGAGCGCGACATTGGTGTTGCCGGTGATCAGTCCGACGGTGACGGCGGCGCGGCGCCCGAGCCGCCAGAACGCCGCCGCGCCGGCCGCCTGCAGCGCGACGTTCGTCGCGAACGCCATGGCCGTCGCGACCGCCGTGTAGCCGGGCCTCGCCGCCGCGTATTCCGGCAATCCCGACATCAGCGACACCGCGACGCCGACCATGACGATCACCAGAACCCCGTCGATGCGCGAAGCGTGCGTTTCGATCAGCCCGCGGGTCGCGGCGAAGCGCCGGGCGATCAGCGCGATCGCGAAGCTGATCCCGACGATGCGGCCGAGGCGCCATGCCAGTTCGAGCGCCGTCAGGTCGAGCTCGATTCCCAGCAGCCACAGCGCCATGGGCGGAAGGGTGAACGGCACCAGCGCGTAGGAAAGAACGGTGACCGCCAGCGCCAGCGCCGCGTCGAGGCCGAACAGAAGGCAGAGCGCCGGCGCCGACATGATCGGCGTCGTCAACGCATGAAAAACGATGCCGGCGCCGAGCGCGCCGCCCGTTCCCGTCGACTCCGCCAGGCCCCAGACCAGCAACGGCGCGCCGATCATCGAGAATCCGAACGCGGCCGCGGCCGGGCCGGGGCGCTTCAGATGGGAAACGAACCTCGAGGGCTCGATCCGCATCATCGACAGCGACAGGTTGAGGACGATCATCGCCTCCAGCCAGGGCGCGAGCGCGTCCGCCAGCGGTTGCCACGCGATGCCGAGGAAAACGCCGCCCGCCAGCATCCAGGTCGCCCGAACGCCGATCAGGTCGAGCGCGCGCAGCGCGATCATTCGCGCATCAATCGGCGGTAGACGGGAAGCGCGAAGACCGGCAGGAAATACATCGGCACCTGCCCGAGCACGAAATAAGCCACTAGTTCCGGCGAGGCCCTGTCGGCCAGCGTCACCATGACCAAGCCGAGATTGGTGTTGCCGGTCACGAGCCCGACCGTCAAAGCCTCGCGCCGCCCTATGCGCAGAAAGAGCGCCGTGCCGAACGCCTGAAGGCCGATATTGGCCGCGAAGGCGGCCGCCAGCGTCAGCCCGACGTAGCCGGGATTATCCAGCGCGAATTCCTGGAGGCCCGACATGATCCCGAGGCAGAACGCGACCACCGCGAGAACGCCGATCCCGTCGATCGCGCGGGCGTAGCGCGCGCTCCGCGCCGGCCGCCATCGCCGCAAAAGGAAGGCCGCGAGCGCCGGACCGGCGACCAGCCCGAAAAGACGAACGAAAATTTCGCCCGCGTCGATGTCGAGATCGATCAGCCACAGGGAAAGGACCGGCAGCGTCAGCGGCGCCACGGCATAGGTCGCGACCATGACCGCGACGGCGAGCGCCGTGTCGAGTTCGAGAATGGCCGCCAGCGCGATCGCCGAGCTGATCATGGGAGCCGCCGCCATCAGGATCAGCCCCTGTTCGAGGGCTGACGGCGCCTGGAACTGGCGCAGCGCGGCCCAGACGAACAACGGCGCCGCGACCATGTTGACGGCCGCGATCGCGGCGAGCGTCGCGGGCCGCCGGGCGTAGGCCCGGAAGCGGTTCACGTCCAGACGGATCATCGCCACCGTGAGAACGACGACGATGGCGTGCAGGATGACGGAACGGAAAAAATCCGAGACCGCCGGTATCGCGAAGCCGGCGATCAACGCGCCGGCCATGAGCGGCGCGGCCCTGTCGGCGATCGCCTCGAGGCCGCGCCGGATCAATAGGGAGTGCCGTCCATGCGCCGGAAACGCCGCTCGCCGTCTTCCGATTTCTCTAGGATCATGTCCGAATCCGGGTAATGAACTTCCTCGCCGTTCGACCGGTTGCCGATTTCGAGATAGCGGACGACGCCGTCGGTGCGGTTTTCGAGCCGGTGCCCGTCGCCGGAATTCGCAGGGAAACAGGCGCACATGCCCGGTTCCAGAAGCTGCTCCCCGGAGTCGGTGACCAGCGTCGGCGTTCCCTCCACGACGTAGACGAACTCGTCCTCCTTCGTGTGCCAGTGGCGCAGCGCGGAAACGCCGCCCGGATCGAGGTCCGTGAGATTGACCCCAAACGCCGTGAGTCCGTGCGGGTCGCCGATCCCCCGGCGGCGGCGTCCGGACAGGACGTCGTCGTAGGGCGGCGGGTAGGGATTTCGGATCGTGGCGGGCAACTGCAGCGGATCGAAGCCCGCGGTTTTCGTTTCTGTCATGTCGCGCTCCCGGGCTGTTGGGTATCGGCGTCGCGGTCTCGCAGCGGCGCAGGCGCTCGTCGGCCGCGCGCAGGCTCTCCGGCGGCATTTCGCAATCCGGCTCTTCGATCCGGCGGCCGCGTCGGTCTTGGCCGCACGGACGCCGCCGCGTTCTCGAAATGCGTCCGCGCGGCGGGCGCGAGATGGATAGCAAAGCGTCGTCGGACGAGCGCATGGTCTCGCGGAACGACGCCCGCCCCGATTCCAGCGGCGTCTCCGCTTGCGGACGGCAGGCCGACCGGCCGCCGTCGCGGCGCCGCGGTTCGGCTGCTCCCCGGTCGGAACCTTCGGCATCAGTTCCGCTTGCCTACGCCCGATCGGTACTCGCCGTAGGTGGCGTCGAGGGCCGCGAGGCAGGCCGGGTCGAAATCCCCGGCCGGTTCCGGATCTTCGAGCCAGTGACCGTGCGTGTCGGCGCCCCGCACCAGGGTCGCGGCGGCGTGGCCGAGGCGGGTCTGGCGAATTCGGGGCGCGACGTAATGGATGGAAAGGCCGATGCGCTCGTGACCGGCGTCGTTGGGCCCCGATCCGTGCACCACGGATTCATGATGGATCGAGAACTCGCCCGGTTCGAGCTGCACGTCGACCGCCGCCGCCTCGTCGATGCCGCGGACGGTCTGGCCGCGCATGAGGAGATTGTCCTTCGCCCAGGTCTCGTCGTGCTCGAGGATGCCGTCCCGGTGCGATCCCGGGATGAATCTCATGCAGCCCGCCTCCGCGTCGGACTTCGTGAAGGCGTACCAGACGGTGACGGTTTCGGGCTCGGAAAGTCCGTAATAGGTCGAGTCCTGATGCCACGAAACGAAGCGGCGGTCTCCGGCCTTCTTCGTGAAGAACGACGAGCCCCAGCACAGGATGTCCGAACCGATCAAATCCTCCACCGCGTCGAGGATGTTGCGGTTGCGCACGATGTTCCACATCCACGGGAAAGGCAGATGCGCCTTGATCTTGTATCGGGATTGCGGCTCCGCGCCGGTCGCGGCTTCCAGCGCGGCGTAACGTCGGTAATTCGCCGCGGCCTCTTCCGGCCCGTCGGCGCGAAAGGGAAAAACGCAGCCGTCCTCTCGGTACGCGGCAACCTGTTCGTCCGTGAGAAGCTTGCCCATACGCCTATGCCGGCGGGCCGTCGCCGGACACCGTGGTTCTCCAGAGCAGCCGGCGTTCGTTCTCCGGGAAATCCGTGCGCGCGTGCATGGAGCACCGGTTGTCCCACAACAGCAGATCTCCCACCCGCCATTCGTGCTCGTAGACGAACTCCCGCCTTTCCGAATGATCGAACACCACGGCGAGCAGCCCGTCGGCTTCCTCCTGATCCATGTCGAGGATGCCTTCGGTCATCAGGCGGTTGACGTAGATCGCCTTCTTTCCGGTCTGGTCATGGGTGCGGAAGACCGGATGATCGGACTGCGCGAACGCGGGCGTTCCCTTGCCGTCGCCCTTCTTCACCGAGCCGTAATTGTAATGGTGAAAGGCGCGTCGCCCTTCCAGCGGTCGGCGGATTTCGTCCGGCAGCGTGTCGTAGGCGGCGTATCCGTTGGCGAACAGCGTATTCCCGCCGGTCGACGGAATCTCGACCGCATACAGCATGGTCGCCTTGTGCGGGACTTCCGCGTGCATCATGTCGTGATGGAACATCATCTCGCCGTCGGGCAAGGCCCCGATCGGCTCGCCGTTCTCGCGGATGTTGGAGATCAGCATCACGCCGTCCGGCAGTTCGTCGTGTCCGCTGGTGCGGAATTCCTTGGGACGCGCCAGATACCCGAGCTCGCCGAACCAGCGGGTGACGTGGACCTGACGTTCCGGCGTCAGGTTCTGGCCGCGGAACAGCAGGATGACGTGCTCCAGCCAGATCCGGTTGATCGCCGCGACCGTCTCCGGGGACTGGTCCCTGTTGAGGTCGATGCCGCGGATCTCGGCCCCGATGGCGGGCGCCAGCTTGGCGATGTCGAACGTCATGTCGCCTCCTCGTAAAGCGGCTGTCCCTTGATGATGCAACGCCGCAGCATCCGCCGCTCGGCGGCGGGAAAATCCGTCCGCGCGTGACACGAACTCCAATTGTCCCACATCGTCAGGTCTCCGATCCGCCATTCGTGCTCGTAGATGATCTCCCGGTCCTGCGTGAACGCGAAGAGCTCTTCGAGCAGTTCGTCGCTCTCGCGCTCGGGAAGGCCCTCGATGCGCGCGGTGATCAGCGGGTTGACGTATAGCGCCCGCCGCCCGGTGACCGGATGCGAGATCGACACCGGTTGCACGCAGTGCTTGTACTTCCGGATGTCTTCCGAGATGTCGACTCGCTCGCGCATCGCGAAATCGTAGACCTGCAAGGCGCGCCGCCCGCGGATGCGTTCTCGCGTCGCCGCCGGGAGCCGTTCGTAGGCCTTGTACATGTTGGCGAACAGCGTGTTGCCTCCCGTCGACGGAAGCTCGATCGCGTAGAGAAAGGTTCCCTTGTAGGGCGCGGGGTCGTAGCACATGTCGTGGTGGAACCACATCTCGCCGTCCTGGAGCGAGCCGATGTAGGCGCCGTTCCTCTTGACGTTCGAGACCAGCATGACGGCGTCGTTGTAGTCCGCCCCTTCGGGACGGCGCTCCGGCGGACGGGCGCGCGCGCCGAGTTCGCCGAAGCGCGCGGCGAACGCGAGCTGGCGGTCCTCGTCGAGGCGCTGATCGCGGAACAGAAGCACGATATGCTCGGCCCAGGCGTTTTCGATCGCCGCGGCGGTCGCTTCGTCGATCGGTCGCGACAGGTCGAGCCCTTTTATCTCGGCGCCGAGCGCGTCCGAGAGCGGAACGGTCTCGAAGGTCATGCCGGCAGTCCGGGCGGTTCGCCCATGAGGACCGGATGCTCGTCGAGCACCGTCAGGCGGCGCAGCAGGCGGCGCTCCTCGCGCGGGAAATCCGTGCGGGCGTGAATGCTGCAACGGTTGTCCCAGATCAGCAGGTCGCCGGGGCGCCAGACGTGCTCGTGGACGAATTCAGGCCGGCGCTGGTGGGCGAACAGCAGATCGAGAAGATCGCGGCTTTCCTCCTCCGGCAGGCCGACGATTTCCTCCGTCATCAACTCGCTGACGAAGAGCGCCGACCGTCCGGTCGCCGGATGCTTGCGGAACACCGGGTGCGCATGGTGCGGCGCAGCGCTGCGATCGAACCTGCCGGACTTCAGGGTCGCGCCGTACTCGAACGCATGGACCGCCTTGCGTCCGGCGAGGCGCCGCTTGACGTCCGCGGGCAGGGTTTCGGCGGCCGCGTAGCTGTTGGCGACAAGCGTGTTCCCTCCCGTCGAGGGGATCTCGACAGCGTACAGCACGGTCGCCTTGTGGGGGCGCTCGACATAGGGCGTGTCGGAATGAAACATCATTTCGCCGTCGGGTATCGAGCCGATCGGCTTGCCGTTCTTGCGGACGTTCGAGACCAGCATGACGTTGGGGCCGAGTTCTTCCGCCTCGTTCCTGATCTCCTTCGGCCGGAAATGACGCCCGACCTCGCCGAAAAGGGCGGCGAACGCGGTCTGGCGGCCGATGTCGAGCTCCTGGCCGCGGAAAAGCAGGACGATATGCTTGCGCCAGGCGTCGACGAGCGACCGGCGGGTTTCGTCGTCCAGGGGATCGCGCAGGTCGACGCCCCGGATTTCGGCGCCCAGCGCCTCGGACAGCGGTACGACTTCCATCATGGCATCCGTCTGACAGCCGGGCTCCGATTATACATGCGGAGGGAGCTGCGGTATAGATGACGATAAGCCGGCTTACTATCCGTCCGGGAAAGCGCATGGCGACAAGACCCGTACCGCCCGACAATCTGGGATACCTGATCGGCGATCTCTCGCGGATGATCCGCGTCGTCTACGACCGGCGCGTCGAGCCGCTCGGAATGACGCGTTCGCAGTGGCGGGTGATGATCCGGCTCAGCCGCCGCGAGGGCTGCACCCAGACCGAACTCGCGTCCGAACTCGAAATCCGCAAGCCGACCCTCGGCAAGCTCGTCGAGCGGCTGGAAGCCAAGGGTTGGGTGGAACGCCGGACGGATCCCGGCGACGCGCGAACCCGGCGCCTGTTCCTGACCGGCCGGGCGAAGCCGATTCTCGACCGCATGTACGGTCATGCCGGCGACGTGCTGGAAGGCATGCTCGACGGCCTCTCGGGAGAGGACGCGGATCGCCTGCACGCGCTGCTCAGCCGCATAAAGGGCAACCTCGCGTCGATGGCGGGGCCGGCGGAGGCGTGACGATGCGGCGCGCGCTCGTCCGTATCGCGCTGCTGGTCGCGGCGCCGGCCTGCGCGCTTCTCGCCGGCGGACATTACTGGATCAAGGGCACCCGCTACGTGAGCACGGAGAACGCTTACGTGAAGGCGCAGCACGTCGCGGTCAGCGCCGACATCGACGGCCGCGCCGTCCGCGTGCCGGTCGGGGAAAACGACAGGGTTTCCCGCGGCGATCTGCTGTTCGAGCTCGATCCCGAACCGCATCGCATCGAGATCGCCAGGGCGGACGCGGAACTGGCGAACGTCCGCAGCCGCCTGGCCGCGTTGCGCGTCGAATATCAAACGGCGCGGGCCGAACTGACGGAGACCGAGCGGAAAATCGCTCGCCTCGAGGACGCCTTCGAGCGGCGGCGTCTCCTTTCCGCGCTCGACGCCGTCTCGCAGGCGAGATCCGGCGAACTGGCTCGTGCGCGGATCGCGGCCCGCGCTCTCAGGGGGAAGATGTCCAGCGCGGTCGCGCGCCTCGGCGGCCGCCACGACACGAAGGTCGAAGATCACCCGCTTTACCGGCGGGCCATGGCCCGCCGCGCCCGCGCCGCGCTCGATCTGCGCCGAACGAAGATCTCGGCGCCGGCCAGCGGCATCGTCGGCAAGGTCTCGCTGCAGGCGGGCGAATACGTCACGAAGGGCAGGGCGGTGATCCCCATCGTCCGCACCGACGACGTCTGGATCGAGGCGAATCTCAAGGAGACGCAGCTCGCCCACGTCTCGCCGGGCCAGCCCGCCCGCGTGGTTGTCGACGCCTATCCCGATCGCCGCTGGACGGCGCGGGTCGCATCGATCAGCCCGTCCACCGGGGCCGAGCTTTCCGTGCTGCCGCCCCAGAACGCGACCGGCAATTGGGTAAAGGTGGTTCAGCGCGTACCCGTGCGCCTGGTCTTCGAGGATCTTCACCCGGATCTGCGGCTCCGGGCCGGCATGACGGTGAGCGTCAGGATCGATACCGGTCGCGAACGCTCCCTGTTCGTCTGGTGAACGCGGCGTTCGCGAGACTTGCCGGCGGAGAGCGCCGGTGAACGGACTCTCGCCGACCCGGGACGGCAACCGCGCGATGATCACGGTGTCGGTGATGGTGGCGACGACGGTCGTGATCATGGACATGACCATCGCCACCATCGCCCTGCCTCATATGCAAGGCGGGCTGAGCGCCAATCAGGACCAGATTTCCTGGGTGATGACGACGTATTTCATGATGCAGGCCGTGACGATGTCGGCGACCGGATTTCTTGCCGGCCGCATCGGCCGCAAGCGCCTGTTCGTGATTTCGCTGTTCGGTTTCGCGGCGTGTTCGGTTCTCTCGGGCAACGCGTCCTCGATCGAGGAGATCCTCGTCTACCGCGCGCTTCAGGGCATGTTCTCCGCGCCCGTGGTTCCCGTCAGCCAGGCGGTGATGCTCGACGCCTATCCGCGCCGACTGCACGGCCGGGCGCTTGCGCTCTGGGGAGCCGGCGTGACCTTCGCGCCGGTCATGGGCCCCGTGATCGGCGGCTGGCTGACCGACGAGTACAGCTGGCGCTGGGTGTTCTACGTTTCGACTCCGTTCGCAATGGCGGCCATAGCGGGCGTCATGCTCTTCATCCGCGAGGCGCCGCGCGATCTCGAGCGGCGCTTCGACTGGTTCGGCTTCGCCGCCATCGGCCTCGCGCTGGCCTCGATCCAGTTTCTGCTGGATCGGGGCGAGATCGAGGGATGGTTCGATTCCGGGCTGATCGTCGCGACCGCCGCCGTCGCCGCCTTGTCGTTCTATCTCTTCGTCGCGCACAGCGCGACCACGGAAAACCCGTTCATCAGCCGCGGCATCCTCGCCGACCGCAACTACGTCGTGGGCCTCGCGTTCATGTTTCTGCTCGGCGTGCTGGTTCTGTCGCTCAACGTGATCATGCCCCTGTTCCTCCAGAACCTGCGAGGCATGCCGGTGCTCACCGCGGCGATCGTGATGATGCCGAGAGGCGTGGGCACGCTGTTCGGGCTCGTTCTCGCCGGCCGCCTGTCCGGCATCGTCGATCCGCGCATCCAGATCGCGCTCGGTTTCGGCTCGACCGCCTATTCGGCCTGGCTCTTTTCGACTTTCACGACCGAGGTCGGAATATGGCCGCTCGTCTTCGCGGCGTTCTTCAACGGCATCGGCATCGGCCTGATTTTCGTGCCGTTGACGGCGGTCTCGTTCTGGACGCTGCCCGTGCGCCTCCGCACGGAGGCATCGACCCTGACCAGTTTGATGCGCAACTACGGCAGCGGGATCGGGGTCTCCGTCGTGATCGCCGTGTTGTCGCGCACCCAGTCCAACGTGCAGGCGCACCTGTCGGAACGCGCGGTTCCCTACGGCGAACTCGCGCCGTGGTTGCCCGGCGCCTGGGATCTTTCGACCGTCGAGGGGCTGGCCGCCCTGCAACGCGAGATATCGCGGCAGGCGATGGCCATCGGCTTCGTCAACGATTTTCACCTGATAACGATCGGCGCTCTGGCCGCCGTCCCGATGGTGCTTCTACTGTCTCGGGACGGCGAGGCCGGGGCCGGCGGGTAGGCGGACATGGCCGTTCCAAACAAGGCGAAACTACGCAACGCGCTGAAAAAGATGCGCCGCATACCGGCGCCCGATCCCGTCGCCGCGGCCCAGGAGGCGCTGGATCTGCTGTCCACGATGGCCGGGATCAAGCCGGTCACGCTGCTGGGCCGCGGCTACGGCTCCGCGGAATGGCTGGAGGGCCTTCTGGGGATCGCCGGCGAAGCCGGCCTGCACGTCGTGCAGGGTCCGTACTGGGACGCGGGCGCCGACGCCGGCCTGCCCGACTGGTATCTGGCGCACGCCCGCCAGTCCCTTGCCGGGCTTCGCGCCTACTACGTCTGCCGCGCCCGCGCCGTGGCCGCGGAAGTCGCGGGCATTCCCGAGAACGGGGCCGTCAGCGTCGAGCAGGAGGCGCGGCTGCTCGGCTATCCCGAATGCTGCGTGCGCGGCTATTACCGCGCTGCGGCGGCGCATCAGCGCGTCTGGATGGACATGGCGCGGAGCAGGGCGGGCGGCGACGAGGAGGCCGCCGCGCGACTGCTCGGCTCCGGAGAAAAAATCGCACCCGAGACCGAAGAGGAAAAACGGCGCCTGGAGGAGACCACGAAGGTCGCGCCGGTGCCGTTCAGCAGTTTCAACGCCTGCGACGCCTGCGCGGCGGGCGGTCCGGATTCGCCCGCCGCGCTCAAATCGAGGCAGGCGTACGTTTTCGCCGCGGCGATCGACCGGGAGCTGGCGGCGTTGCTGTCGCGTTGACGATGGCCGCGCGAGACCCAGACGGTTAACGCGCTCCGACGGATAACCTTTCCGGGCGAGCCACCGGGACAAGCTTGGCGACAGTTGCGCATCCATCAGGAAGCGCAGGTGCTCGCGGGAGTCGGTCGTCGCAGTCCATATATGGTCTTGCCCCCGGAATATTGGAGAACTACCGGACCGTCCCGGCTCCGTCTCATGGGCCCAGCCTCGTTCAGGAGGCGATGACGGCGGGGCGCTCGGTCGCCGCCGCGCCGAAGGCCAGAGCCGCTTTCAAATCCGCTTCGGTCAGATAGGGATAGTCGGCAAGCATCTCGGACGCGGACACTCCATTGGCCAGCATGCCGAGAATGTCGCAAACCCGGATCCGGGTGCCCCGGATAAGCGGACGTCCGCCGCAGATCGCGGCGTCCGAATGAATGCGTTTCCTGAGCTCCGGGTCGATGGAAGCGTCGATCGGCCGTTCCCTGCCGCTCTCCTTGAGAACGCAAATTCGCGCCTTTGCGTTCGGAGCGGAATGTCCGCGGCTTTGGAGAAACTTCTGCAGCGCCTCGTCGAGCTCGGCTGTGCGATCGGCCGGCGCAAACCATTCCTGAAGAACGCGCTCGGTATCCCGGCCGTCCATATCGCTGCGGGCTTTCAACAGATAGGCATCGGCGGTGTTCTTCGTGTACCCGATGAATTTCGACGGCGCGAAGAGCCACGTTCCGTCTCCGATGGCGTACCATGCCCGCACGAATCTCATCCGTCCGGCGAGTGCTGGCGACTCCCGGATTTCGGTTTGGTAGCGGGAAATGTTCTCGATCGCCTGATCCAGACTGTTGACCGGAAGCATATCGAGCTCCTTTTATTCAGCGTTTCCCCTCCATAGACCCGCTTCCGCGGGCTTGACGAGAAGTTCGTCGAGCGTCAGCGACGAAGTCGGCAAGTCGTCTCCGCGCTCGATTGATTCGCGACGTCCGAATTCATGCCCGTTCCCGCTGACGATGCGACGCTTGAAATCGTTCCCTCGGCGCTTGGACATTGCGGTGGTTGCGCGTTCGCCTTCAGGACGCTGCATCGACAACCACGTTGCTAAGCAACGTCAATGTCGTTGCCGGGTGTCCGCGGTTTTAGTCGGGAATCGCGCCGACGCATCGCCGTTCGGACAGCTCGCTCGGCCTCCAAGAAGTTCGGTCGCGCTTGCGACCGCGAGCGAGGTTTCAGGCTTCGCCGCGAATCGCGCCTTTCCGTTGCCGGGCGGAGCCGGAGATTCGCGCTGACGGTTCACGGTCTCCTCGGGCCGAAAGTCCGCCTCTCCCGGCGCGCCATTCCGACAGCAGATCCTCGCTCTCCATTACCAGACCCAGGTGAATGGACAGCATTTTCAGCGCCGCTTCCTCCATCTCCTCGTTCGTTCCGCGAACGAGATCCCGCAGGGCCACGACCCGGTAGCCGAGATTGCTGCCGTCGAAGGCCGTGTTGAGCACGCAGCAATCGGTCATGCCGCCGTTGATCGCGATCGTGCGCGCGCCCATGTTGCGCAGCAGAAAATCGAGATCCGACGGGTAGAAGGCCGTAAGCCGTTTCTTGGTCTGGACGACGAGGTCGTCTTCTTTCACCTCGGTCGCGAATTCCGTCCAGCGCGTACCCTCGATGGCGTGCTCGTCGGAATTCGGGATATCTCCGACGAACAACGGAAAGACCATCCGCCATGCCGATTTCACGCCGTTGATGTCGTCGACTCCTCCCTTGCGGAGCACCGACCTGACATGAATTACGGGAACGCCCAGCTGGCGCGCGGCGGCGTGAAACCGGTCGATGGGAGCAACGATCGCCCGCGCCCGGGGCGCGGGGCAGGGGCAATCGGGGGTGTCAGCGAGGTGCCCCTGATGCATGTCGATGGACACGACGACGGAACGCGACGGATCGACGAACTCCTCGAATCCGCCGGGAAGCTCTCTGGGCTCTCCGTAAACGTATGCCCGCATGACGCCTCCTAGCGCCGTTCGCGATCGAACGCGATTCCCAAGGCCGACGGCACGCCGAGCCGGCGGCGCACGCTTCCCCGGCTGACGAACGCCAGCACCGCGATCGTCGCAAGATAGGGTAGCATGCTCAAGAAATGGACGTCGAGGAACAATTCGTCGCTGACTTGGGCGCGGAAGCGCAACGCGTCCACTGCGCCGAAGCAAAGAGCGCCCGCGAAAACCCACCACGGCCGCCATACGGCGAAGACGACGAGGGCGATCGCGATCCAGCCGCGCCCCGCCGTCATCATCTCGATCCATGACGGCGTAAAGGCAAGGGACAGATAGGCGCCGCCAAGCCCCGCCAGCGCCGTGCCGGCCATGACGTAGAGATAGCGCAACGCGGCGACGGGATGGCCCAGCGCGTCCGCCACGTCGGGGCTCTCGCCGAGCGTTCTGAGAACGAGTCCCGCTCGGGTCCTGTTCAGGAAAACGGCGATCGCGGCCGTCAACGCGATGGCGAGATAGACCAGCGGATCCTGCGCGAACAGGATGGGGCCGACGAAGGGAAGATCGGAGAGGATGCCGAGGTCCAGTTTCTGCACCGTCGCCTTCGGCGGGACTCCGATGAAAGGTTTTCCTGCGAAGGCGGACAGGCCGGTTCCGAGGATCGTGAGGGAAAGTCCCGTGACCACCTGATTGAGGCGCAGGGTGATCGCCAGCACGGCGAAAAGCAGTCCGAACGCAGCTCCGGCGGCCATCGCGCCGAGCGCTCCGAGCGCCGCCGACGCCGTGACCGTCGCGACGGCGAACCCGGAGACCGCGCCTACCAACATGGTTCCTTCGAGTCCCAGGTTGAGAACGCCGGCCCGCTCGGTCAGGAGTTCGCCCAGGGCGGCGAACAGTACGGGCGTCGCCGACACCAGCGCCGCCGCGAGGAGCAGTTCGACGCTCATGGAGCGCCTTCCCGCACGGGGCGCAGCCGGTAGCTGGCCAGCCCGACCACGCTCAGGACGGCGATGAGCAGGCCCGCCTGCAGGATGGTGCCGATCGCCGGCGGGATCTTCGACACCTGCAACGCGAAGCCGCCGTTGAGAAGGCCGGCGTAGAACACCGAGGCGATCAGAATTCCGAACGCCCTGCCGTTCGCCAGCCAGGCGACCAGAATGGCCATGAAGCCGTAGCCGGGCGACAGGCCCGATTGCAGCCGCGAGGTGGATGCGGACACCTCCACGGCTCCGGCCAGGCCGGCGGCCATGCCCGCCGCGACCAAGGCGGCGACGGTGATCCGCGTTTCGCGAATGCCGCCGTACCGCGCCGCACGGCGGCTGCTGCCGGTCACTCGCAGCTCGTAGCCCCACCGGGAACCGCGGTCGACGAGATGGAGAAGAACCGCGCCCGACAACGAGAACAGGAGGCCGTAATGCACGGCGTTCCAGAGAGTTCCCAACCGGACGCCCTCGATGACCGGAGGAGAGAAAGGAAACGAGAAGGCGAGCGGATCCACCCAGGGGCCTATGACGAGATAGTCGACCCAGAGAATGGCGACGTAGGTCAGCATCAGCGTCGACAGGATCTCGTTCATGCCGAGATGCGCGCGAAGCATGCCTGCGATTCCCGCCCAGACGCCTCCGCCCGCCATGGCGGCTGCGAAGTAGAGCGGCATGGCGATATGGGAGGGCGTGTCGCCCGGAAGGTGCAGACCGACTCCCGCTGCGGCGAACGCCCCGAAATACAATTGCCCCTCGGCTCCCACGTTCCACAGGTTGGCGCGATAGGCCAGCGCGATGCCGTAGGCGCAAAGCGCGATCGGCACGGACTTGTTCAGGGTCGCGGACGCCGCCCGGAGCGAACCGAACGATCCCCGGAACAGAGCCTGGTAGGCGACTGCCGGATCGTATCCGGAAACCCACAGCAACAGGGCGCCCGCGGCGAGGGCCAGCAATATGCCGACCGCCGTACGCAGCGCCCGCTCGAGCGACTCCATTTCGTCGAACCGGGGCTCGAGACGCAGGCGGGGGATCTTCATGCGCCGATCGTCATCAATTGGCCGAGTTCTTCGGCGCTCAGTTCGCCGGCGTCGCGTTCGGCGACGATGCCGCCTCCGTGGAACACCAGGATGCGGTTGGCGATTTCCAGCGACTCCTCGATTTCTTCGCTCGACACGAGGACCGCGGCGCCGGCGGCGGCGCGCGCCACGAGGGCGGACCGGATTTGCGCGGCGGAGGCAATGTCGAGTCCGCGCGTTGGATAATCGGCGACGATCAGATCGGGATCGTTCAGCAGTTCGCGGCCCAGCACGACTCGTTGCAGGTTGCCGCCTGACAGTCTTCGGACGACCGAGTCGAGATCGGCGGATACGTCGTAGGCCTCGATCACCCGCCTCGCGTGGTCTCGCACCCGGCGGGGCTTCATCCACCGGCCGAAGGGCGGCCCGCGGTGATGGCCCAGAAGCGCGTTGTCCGCGACGGAAAGGCTTGGCGCCAGGGCCGTGCCGAGATGCTGGGCCGGAATATAGGCGTAGCCGCTGCCCGGTCCGGCGATGCTGCCGGAACGATGCGGACGCAGGCCGCCCAAGGTTTCCATCAGTTCGCTCTGACCGTTGCCCGTAACGCCGGCGATCGACACGATCTCCCCTTTTCGAACCGAAAACGAAACGTTGCGCACCGCGGGCGCTCCATGGTCGCCGTCGACCGACAGATTATCCACCTGCAACGCTCTTTCGCCGGCTGCGTCCGGCGGCCGGTGCCGGCCGGGCATTTTCCGGTCGCCGACGATATGCCGCGCCAGGGTCTCGGGATCCGTCCGCGCCACGGCGCTTTCGTGAACCACGCGGCCGGCGCGCATTACGATCACGTCGTCCGCGACGCCGAACACTTCCCTGAGCTTGTGGCTTATCAGGACGACGCATCGGCCGGCCTCCGCGACGCGCCGGACGATGCCCATCAGCCGCACGGTTTCCGGCGGAGACAGCACGGACGTGGGCTCGTCGAGAATGAGCACGGTCGCGCCCGTCGCCAGCGTCCGCAGGATTTCCAGTTGTTGCCGGTTCGCGAGCGTCAGCTGCCAGATCGGGCGCGCGAGATCGACATCGAAGCCGAGTTCCGACATGTCGCGGCCGATGCGCTCGGGCAGTCCGCGCGCATCGGCTCCCCGCAGGGCAAGCCGGATGTTTTCGAGGCCGGTCAGGGTGGGCACCAGTTTGAATTGCTGGTGCACCATTCCGATGCCGGCATGAATCGAGGCTTTTGGCCGGCCCGGCGGCAGCGCGCGGCCCGCCACGGCGACGGCGCCGACATCGGGCAGATAGATGCCTGCCAGTACGTTCATGATCGTGGACTTGCCGGCGCCGTTCTCTCCGACAAGTCCGATCACGCGGCCGGCAGGCAGCGTGATCGATACGTCGTCGTTGGCGAGCAGTCGTCCGAAACGCTTGGTGACGCCCCGTATCTCGACGAGGGCGTCACGGCGTTCCGCCGCAGCGGCCATTCACTTCGGAAGGCTTCCGACGACTCCCTCCGCCAGCCACTTCATGCCGTTGATGTCGGAAATCCCGAGGGTCTTGCCCTTGGCGACCGCGATATTGCCCTTGTTGTCCTTGATCGGTCCTTTCCAGTAATCGAAGCTTCCGTCCATCAAGCCCTGCTTCCTGCTTTCCACGAGCTTTACGACTTCTTCGGGAACGGCCTCGTTCATTGGCGCAAGCGATACCGTGCCGTCGTTCAGTCCTCCGTAGAACTCGCCGGGCTTGAAAGTCCCCGCCTTCACCATTTCGAGGGCTTTCAGATAGAACGGACACCAGTTCCAGACCGTGCCGGTAAGGTACTTGCCGGGCGCGAACCGCGTCATGTCGGATTCGGAACCGATCGCCCAGGCGCCTTTCTCCGCCGCGCCCTGAACGGGAGACGGCGTGTCCTGATGCTGTGCCACCACGTCGGCACCGCCTTCGACGAGGGCTACGGCGGCCTGTTTTTCCGCGGGCGGGTCGTACCACGAAAGGGTCCAGACGACGCGCACCGTGGCTTTCGGGTTGACCGAACGGACGCCAAGAGCGAACGCGTTGATTCCCGCGATGACGGTGGGAATCGGGACGGCGGCCACGAAGCCGACGACGTTCGACTTGGTCATCCGCCCGGCCACGATGCCCGTGAGGTAACGACCGTCCCAGAGCTTGCCGTAATAGTTCAGGATGTTGTCCGCAGGCGCGATCGTCGGCGTGATCCCGAAGAAATGCTTGTCGGGATTCTGCTGTGCGACCTGCTGGGTGAACGGTTGGTAGCCGAAGGCCGTCGCGAAGATCAAGTCGTATCCCTGGGCCAGGAAGTCCTTCTCGACGTTGGCGACATCGGCTGCCTGCGGCACCGATTCCACGAAGGACGTCTTGATGCCGGTCTTCTTCTCCAGGCATTGACGCCCCTGGTCATGACGATAGGTCCATCCGGCATCGCCGACCGGTCCGACATAGATGAAGGCGGCCGAAAGATCGTCGGCCGCGGCGGAAAACGGCGGCGCGCCGGCCGCGAGGCCGACCGCCAGCGCGATTGCAAACAGGCGTTTCATGATTTCCCTCCCTGACAGAGCCGCCGCTCCCGCCAGGTCGCGGCGGATCGCCGATGATTGCAGGAGTGGCCGTCCGTTGTCAAAAATTCCGGATGCCGCGCGGGTCGGGCGGCGGACGGTTGGAACGCGCCCGCCGGGTTGGCGCGGTTTGGAACGATCAGCCGGGCCGTCGGGCGAGCGGCCTTTCTTTCGCGTCGGCGGAAAATCCGGACGCTGCGGAGTCGAGGGTCCTCGTCCGCAATCGCGGCGTTTTCGACCCCGTGCGCGAGATCTCGGGTCCTGCGTCCCGGGAACCGCGGCGAGTCCGCTCGCTCGACGTCGAGCTGCAGGCCGCCCCTGCCGGCGACTCCAAGACGGAGCGTTTCAGGTGAACGTTCGCGTCCGGCGACAAGGTCCTGCGGACCGAGAACGACAGGGGTGCCCGCAACGGCGATATCGGCTGCCTCGCCGAATTCGGCGAGGCGACGGCGGAGTGCGCGGGGCCGTCCATCGTTTTGGCGGATATGTCGGCCTGCGCAGTCGCCGGAGCCGGGGACGTCCTGCGGTCGTCGTTCCGACGCAGCGGCGCGCCGAAAAGGAATCAGCTCTACGCGGGCGCGACCGGAGGGAATCGCCTGGCGGTCCTGACCGGTAAGAGCCACGGCCGCGGCGTACAGCGTGTCCGGGCGCCGCGGGCGGTCGAGGCTCCGGAGAGCGGGACGATATCCCGACCGGCGACGAGCCTATCGCTCGGAGACCAGCCGTCCGTCGGGTCCCGGCGCGGCGCTGCCGAGAGCCTCTATATCTCCGTCTCCCGCTTCGGTGATGAAGAGGATCCGGCAGGGACACGCCTCCAGACCTTCGTATTTCCAGGGAAACGCGCCGATGATGCCGCGCCGGTCGAGCACCATTCCGATGTCGCCTCCGACGTTTTCCGCATGGATCAGCCCTTCCTGAAAGGCGTAGTTGTGGAGCGGAAAGAGGTTGTTTTCGACGAGCCGGCCCGACAGCTTGTGCTCGTAAGTGTAGTCTGGAAAGAATTCCTTGCAGCTCATGCCGACCTTCTTTTCGAAGCGTTTCGCGAGGTCGGGCCGCATGTAGCGGATGGTCGTGTTCATGGGGTGGTCGCCCGAGCCGGCGTCGATGCCGAACCACTTGATCTTCCGGTCCATCATCCATTCCAGGAGTTCGACCTTGCCGCCCGGGTGCATGCAGAAATAACGCACGAGATCCTGTTGCGGCTGGCCTTCGTAGTAGCGGTGCCAGCCCGTATGCAGGATCAGGATGTCGCCGTCCCTGATCTCGACGGGGGCGGCCTCGAGCATGTCGGGGGTGATGACGTCCCAGTCGCTCACCTTGCCGGAGATGTCGACCACCGCGCCGTGGTTGACCAGAAACGACATCGCGTAGGAGGCGATGTCCTCGCGTCCGTCCGTGGCGTGAAGAGCCGCATCGATGTGAGTGCCGACGTGGAGGGCGGTTTCGATTCTCTGGGCGACGATGCTCTTCGTCTGGAGGTTCTGCTCGTAGTACATCTTGTTTCCGGCGTAGCCGACCCAGCCGGGGGTATGGATGTTCATCTTGTGGGAGAGATCGACGATTTTCATTTGCCGGGACCTTCCGTTTGGTTCATCTCTGGAAATCGCCCCGAAAAGCCCCCGGCAGCGCCGAGCGTTCTCGTGGACGAAACGGCCGCATGTCATCCATGAGTTTACCCTAATGGGGCGGCCCTACCGCCACGGGCGCGGTCGGCAGCACCCATCTTCGCCGCAATGGCCGTGCGGATAGCTTGCGTCCGTTTCCGCCCGGACGCCCGCTCCCGTCAGACGTACATCGCCGCTGTTGGAGCCGTCACTATGCCTGATCGTACGCGAGCGGCAGGAAAGTTCCCGCCCGCTCCCGTCAGACGTACATCGTAGAACGTGCCGCTGTTGGAGCCGTCACTATGCCTGATCGTGCCGTCCGCGCTGCTGTCTACGATCGCCAAGTCGCCCAAATTGATAGCCATTGCATGCCCCTTCGACTCGTCAATCTCCGCAAGTCGCGTCTCGTCAGCTGACCGGCGCGACGATGCAGGATTCGGGTTCGATACGCCAGCCGTCCAGGCGGCGCTGAAAGCTCCAGGCCGACGTTGCTCCTTCAGGAGCGCGACACCCGTTTCGAGAACGAATCGCGGCCCGTTCGGGAGCGGACAGCTTCGCCGACTCTCGACCCGGCAGGCTGGCGCCGCCCGGAGCGGTAGATCCGTAGAAATCCGTGACCGGGCGAGTTATACTGGTTTAGCCGCCTCCGACAATCGCCGCCGGTTTTTCACGACGCAGGAATTCATATGCCGGACCGCGCTTCCAGGAATCGAACCCTGTCGTGCACCGAGGAAGAAATCGCGCGGTTGTCGTGCGAAATCCTCAAAGTCAATTCCCCGGTTTCCCGCAAAGACATAGAAAGCCGGGTCATGGCGGGGGATATGTTCAAAGTCGCCAAATACTTTCCGAAATCCTTCGTCGATCTGCTGATACTGGATCCTCCGTATAATTTGTCGAAGAAGTTCAACGGAAAGGCGTTCAGAAGAAAGGAAAATGAAGAGTATCGACGCTGGTTCGCCGACCTGCTGAAATCTTTGGACCATATGCTTAAACCCGATGCCACGATTTATGCATGTTCGGATTGGATGACTTCTGCAATAATCCAACCGATACTAGAAGATAAATTCTTCGTTAGAAACAGAATCACATGGGAACGCGAGAAAGGCCGCGGCGCGAAGTCGAATTGGAAAAACAATACGGAAGACGTGTGGTTTTGCACGAAGTCCGAGAGGTATCATTTTGACGTGGATGCAGTCAAGCTGAAACGCCGCGTTCTTGCCCCGTATCGAATCATGGGGCAACCGAAGGACTGGGATCAAGAGGAGACGGGCAATTATCGTCTGACGTATCCGTCGAACATCTGGACGGATTTAACGATTCCATTTTGGTCCATGCCGGAGAATACGGATCATCCCACTCAAAAACCGGAAAAGCTAATTGCGAAACTTATTCTCGCCAGTTCCGAAAGAGAAGGCTTCGTATTCGACCCTTTTCTTGGGAGCGGAACCACTGTTGTCGTTGCCGAAAAATTAGGCAGGCGATGGTCTGGGGTGGAGATCGACGAGGAGTATTTGTGTTGGGCTCTCAAGCGAGTAGCTGCTGCCCGAGAGGATCCGAAGATACAGGGCTATGAAGACGGCATATTCTGGGAAAGAAATTCCAATATTGAACGACGAAGGGAAACTGGAAAGTTTGGCGGCAGCGGCGCTGATCAAGCGGATCTTTTCTGACGAAGGCGAGTTTTTATTGCGAGGGACATTATGAAGCCGTAGCTGCAAGGCGTCTCGGAACGTCCTGTCGCCCCGAAATCTGCGCGCAAAAGCAGGGTCGCTGTCTTGGATTTCCTGGCGGGAAATTTTAGCCGGATGTCGGCCGTCAGATGCGTTTTCTCCGGAAGTTCGACGCGCCCTTTGGGTTTGCTGGAAATGGGCCGTCTGCCGTGGCTGGACAGGGGAGCGGGTGACGTCCGGATCGAGCGCGGACGCGCGAAAATCCGAAAACCGGCGGTGGAGGATCGTTCGGCTTGCGGCGCATGCAGGTTCGTGTAGGCTTGGGATCGGGATGAAGCCGCCACCCTTCATATATCATGCGCCCGGCTCCGTGCCGGAGATCGTTGCGTTGTTGGCCGAACGCGGCGACGAAGCCAGAATTCTTGCAGGCGGCCAGACGTTGGTTCCCGCGATGAACTTCCGTCTCGCTCGGCCGGCTCACCTGATCGATATCAATGGAGTTGCCGAACTCGACTACGTCAGGGAACGGGACGGTGCCCTCGCTATCGGCGCGCTCGCTCGTCACGCGGCATTCGAGAAACCGGTCGCGTCCGGACTCTTCGAGACTCTTCTGCCGGAGATCGCGGCCCATATCGCTCATCTTCCGATCCGGGTGCGCGGAACCTTCTGCGGCAGCGTCGCCCACGCCGATCCGGCATCGGAGTGGTGCCTTCTCGCGGTCACCGTGGATGCGGACATCGTGGCCCGCAGCGTCGGCGGAGAACGGATCGTTCCCGCTTCCGGTTTCTTCACGGGGCCGCTGACCACGGACCTGCAGCCCGACGAGTTCGTCTCGGAAGTCCGGCTCCCGGCGCTTGCCCCGGGCATCCGGGGAGGCTTTGCGGAATTCTCGCGCCGTTCCGGAGATTTCGCGCTCGCCATGGCCTGCGCGACGGTCGGTATCGACGGGCGGCGCATCTCCGAGGTTCGCCTCGGCATCGGCGGCGCAACCGAAAAACCCTGCCGGATGCGCGAGGTCGAAGGAAGCCTCGAGGGAATGGAAGCCGGCCCCGAGACTGCCCGCATCGCGGCAGGGATGGTATCCGAAAGCATCGAGCCGACCGAGGACATTCACGGTTCGGCCGAATATCGTCGCGATCTCGCCGCCGCCATGACCCGGCGGGCATTGATGTCGGCGTTCGCGCAATGAGCTGGATCGGACGCCCGATCCCGAGGCTCGAGGATCCCGTGCTGGTTCGCGGCGAAGGCGCGTTTGTCGCCGACGTCGCGCATTCGGCCAAAACGATTCGGTTCGTCCGCAGCCCGGTGGCCTGCGGCCGCATCAAGAAGATTGGAACGCCTCGGGGCGCGACCGTCGTGACGGCGGCCGATCTTGACGGAGTCGATCCGATCTGCCCGGTGCTGCACCGGCGTGACTACGTCCCGGTCCGCCAACCGATCCTCGCCGGCGAGCGGGTCAGGTACGTCGGCGAACCTGTCGCCGCAGTGATCGCGGACACGCCCGAACAGGCCGAGGACGTCGCCGACGAAGTGTTCGTCGACATCGAGTCGGCGGAAGCCGTCGTCGATGTCGACCGCGCTCTCGAACGGGATGCGCCGACAGTGCATGCGCAGGCGCCGGAAAACGTGCTCGTCGACGGCCGCATCGAAACCGACGGCGTTGGTGCCGCTTTCGGGCAGGCGGCGGAAATCGTCGACATCGACGTTCGCTCCCGTCGGCAGGCGGCGTTGCCGCTCGAAGCGCGCGCCGCCGTTGCGGCCTGGGATCCGTCCGCCCGCCGGGTGACTCTGCACGCTTCCCACCAGATGCCGCACATGCTGCGGACCGGTATCGCCGATTCGCTTGGCATTCCCGAGGCCGATCTGCGCGTCGTCGCGCCGGACGTCGGAGGCGCGTTCGGACAGAAAATGTCGCTGGCGCCGGAACATGTCTTAACGGTGTGGGCCGCGTTGCGGTTCAAGGACGCTTTCTCGTGGATCGAGGATCGCCACGAGAACCTGATGGCGTCGTTTCACTCGCGCGATCAGCACTATCTGATCCGCGGCGCCTTCGACGCGGAGGCGCGGTTGCTCGCCGTGGACGCGGATCTGCGCTGCAATGTGGGAGCCTATTCCTGTTATCCGGTCACTTGCGGGGTCGAACCCCTGATGGCGATGGCGGAACTGCCCGGTCCCTACGATTTCAGGGAGTACAAGGTGAGGGCGCGCGGCGTCGCCACTCATACCTGTCCCATGGCGCCGTATCGCGGCGTCTCGCGGCCGGTGCTCACTCTGGCCATGGAAAGATTGATGGACGAAGCGGCGAGCCGCTTCGGAATCGAAAAGCCCGAGATCAGGCGCCGCAACCTGATTTCGACCTTTCCGTATCGCTCCGCGACAGGGCTGGTTTACGACGAAGGTTCCTATCGCGAGTCGCTCGAACTGGCGGAGCGGTCGATCGATCTGGAAGCGTTCCGTCGCGAACAGGAAGCGGCGCGCGCCGCCGGCCGCTACAGGGGGATCGGCTTTTCGGTGTTTTCCGAACGAACCGGTTACGGCACGCCCGCTTTCGCCGCGCGTTCCATGGAGATCACGCCGGGGTACGAGCGCGTGGATATCGTCATGGACCCCTCCGGTTTCGTAGAGGCGCGGATCGGCGCGTCGCCTCACGGCCAGGGACTCCGGACCGCGCTTTCCCAGATCGTCGCGGACGAACTGGGGATGGATATCGAAGACGTGCGTATCGTCCATGGCGATACCGACAGGACGCCTTACGGTTGGGGCACGTTCGCCAGCCGCTCGATCGTCATTTCCGGAGGTGCCTGCAAGCTGGCGGCCGCGCGGCTTGGGGAAAGGCTGAAGCGGTTCGGCGCAAAGCTCCTGCAGACGGATCCCGGCGATGTCGTTCTTGAGAGCGGGCGGGCGCGCGCCGCGGGCTCGGGGGCGACCGTGACGATCTCCGAAATCGCCCGTCAGGCGCATCACCAGTCGCACCAGTTCGGGGAAGACGCGGCCGCCGGACTGGCCGCCGCCGCGACGTACGATCCCGCCGGGACTTTCTCGAACGCCTGCCATGCGGCCGTCGTCGAGGTCGATCCGGAAACAGGGGGCGTCGAGCTCGAACGTTTCGTGGTCGTGGAGGATGCCGGCCGGCTGATCAACCCGACGATCGCCGAGGGTCAGATCCACGGCGGGGTCGCTCAGGGAATCGCCGCTGCCCTGTTCGAGGAGATCGTTTACGACGACGCGGGGGAAATTCTGACGACGACGCTTGCGGATTTTCTTCCTCCCACGATGGCGGAAATACCCGAACTCGAAATACATCATCTCGAAACGGTCACGGACGCTTCCGTGAGCGGCGCAAAGGGTTTGGGCGAAGGCGGGCTGATCGGGGCGCCCGCGGCCGTGATCAACGCGATCAACGACGCTTTGGCTCCGTTCGGCGCAAGATTGTTCGAGATGCCTGCGACTCCGCAGCGGATTCGGAAACTGATCAGAAACAGCGCGGCGAGCGGCCATGGCGGAAAAGATCGACATAACGCTGACGGTTAACGGCGAGACCCGCCCGATAAGCGTCGAGCCGCGCCGTACGCTGGCCGATGCGCTGCGCGACGATTGCGGGTTGACCGGCACGCATCTGGGCTGCGAGCATGGCGTCTGCGGCGCATGCACGGTGCTGCTAGATGGAGAACCGGTGAGGTCTTGCCTGATGTTCGCCGTCCAAGCAGGCGGACGCGCAATTCGCACGGTCGAAGGGTTGGCCGACGGGGACGAACTGCATCCGCTGCAGCAGGCGTTCCGGGATCATCATGCTTTGCAATGCGGTTTCTGCACTCCGGGTTTCCTCATGCTGGCGGTCGCCCTTTTCGAGAAGAATGAACGTCTGGACGATGCGGGCCTGCGCCGGGCCCTTTCGTCCAATTTATGCCGCTGCACGGGTTACCAGAATATTTTCAAGGCAGTGCGCGCCGTGATGGAGCAATGAGGCATTGAACCGGATCGGCAGGCCGGAAAAGCGTCTGGAAGACCTGCCGCTTCTTCGAGGAACCGCGAAGTTCGCGGGCGACATCTCCTTTCCCGACCAACTCCACATGCGCGTGGTGCGCGCGCCCGTGGCTCGAGGACGCGTCCTTGGAATCGATACGGACGAGGCGGCGCGGATGCCGGGCGTTGCGGCTGTCTGGACGGCTGCCGACACCGCCGGAATACCTCCGATCGACTTCCGGCAGGTCAGGGTCGAGGGTCTGGAACCCTACCGGCAACCGATACTGGCGGAGCAAGACGTGCGCTATGTGGGCGAGCCGATCGCCGCGGTTTTCGCCGAGGACGCCTATCTGGCGGAGGACGCGGCGGAGCTGGTGACCGCTCGGATCGAGGAGCTTCCGCCGACCGTCCGGTCGACGGATCCGCCGGGGACTTTCGGGCCCGGGCTGACCACCGAAGCCGCGGTGATCGAAAAAGGCTGCGGCGATGTCGACGGCGCGTTCGACCGCGCCGCGCAAATCGTTTCGCTCGAACTCGAAGTCGGTCGCCACACGGGCGTGCCGCTCGAGACGCGAGGCGGGGTGGCGACCTGGGATGCGGAAAAGGATCTTCTGGAGGTCTACGGCGCATCCAAGATTCCCCATCTGAACCGTCTGGCGCTGATCGCGCTACTCGATCTGAAACCGGAGAACCTTCATCTTTACGAGAGTCATGTCGGCGGCGGTTTCGGGGTGCGCGGCGAACTCTATCCCGAGGACGTGTTGCTGTGCCTGGCGGCGCGTCGCCTGGAGCGGCCGATCAAGTGGATCGAAGACCGTCTGGAGCATTTGATCGCCGCCAATCATTCAAGGGATCAGGTGCACAGCGTTCGCGCCGCCGTCGACGAAACCGGCTTCGTGACGGCGGTCGACTGCGAGTTCTGGGTGGATCAGGGCGCTTACGTCCGCACCCATGCCGCTACCGTGTCCGATCTCACTGCCGCGTTCCTGCCCGGGCCTTACCTCTATCCCGCCTATCGCGCGCGGGGGCATATCAGGCTGACCAACAAGACGCCGGCCGGCACTTACCGCGCGCCCGGCCGCTACGAAAGCACCTTCGTCAGGGAACGGCTGATGGATGCCGTGGCGCACAGGCTGAGCATGGATCCCCTGGAAGTGCGCCGCCTCAATTTCGTGCCGGTCGACAGGATGCCCTTCGCGCGCGGTCTCGACGCCATCGGAACCGAGGTCGAGTACGATTCCGGCGACTATGCCCGTCTTCTCGACAAGACGCTCGACGCGATCGATTACGACGCGATCAGGAAGCAGCTCTCCGAGCGCCGCGCGACGGGCGAACTGGTCGGTGCCGGCGCGGCTTTTTTCGTGGAGAAAAGCGGGCTCGGTCCTTCCGATACCGCCCGGCTGGAGATGGACGCGTCGGGCGTTCTCGAAATCGTCACCGGAGCGGCGTCCGTCGGTCAGGGCGTAGAAACCGCCTTGGCGCAGGTATGCGCGGACACGCTGGGCACGGATCTGTCCAAGGTTCGCGTTGTGCACGGCCGCACCGACCGGATCGATCGCGGGCTGGGGGCGTTCGCGTCCCGCGTCACGGTAATGACCGGTTCCGCCGTTCATGTCGCCGCGGCGAAAATGAAGGAAAAGCTCCTCCGGATCGCCGCCGGCCTTTTGCAACTGCGGGCGGAAGCCCTCGATATCCAGGACGGCGTCGTTCGCATGTCAGGGACCAACGCGGGACCTTCCGCGAATCTGGCCGAGGTGGCGCGTCACCACTACGCGACCTGCGACCAGCCGCTTTCGGTCGAAGGGACGTTCGAGGCGGATCATATGGCTTACCCATACGGGGTCCATGTCGCGGTCGTCCGCGTCGATCCGGAAACCGCCGGCATCGACGTCGAACGGTTTTTCGTCGGTTACGACGTCGGTAAGGCGGTCAACCCGATGCTCGTCGAAGGACAATTGGTCGGAGGCGCCGCCCAGGGCATCGGCGGCGCGCTCTACGAACGGTTCGTTTACGATTCCTCAGGCCAGCCGCTGGCGGCCACTTTCATGGACTACCTGATCCCGACGGTCGGCGAGATCCCCAAGATCGAGGCGTTCGTGACCGAAGACGCGCCGAGTCCGCTCAACCCTCTCGGCGTGAAGGGGGCGGGCGAGGGCGGCATCAATGCGGCCGGCGCTGCGATCGCCGCTGCGGTCGACGACGCGATCGGATTGCCCGGCGCGGTCGCTTGCCTGCCTGTCGCGCCGGATCTGGTTCGCCGGACGCTCGCCTCGCGCGACCGTTGCGCGACTGCGGATTGATTTCGGCATGCCAAAGGAACAGGGCGGAAGCAGACGCGGGGCGGCCGCGGGCCGCGCCGCCTTCCAAAAATTTTCGCCCGGTTCGCGCCCTTTACGAGCGGACTTGCCGTAACCGAGGCCGGCGCGTCCGAGGTTTCTTCGTTGCAAAAGCCGGTCCGTCCGGACGGGACTGGCGACGAATCTCAAAGTGCAAGCCGCACGAGCCCGCTCTCCTCACAGCGTCGCTTGCTCAAGAGACTGGATGAAATGGATTCCGGCGACGATCTTCCTGCTCAGGCGCTGGTCGTTGGTCACGAACATGTCCGTGCCGGCCACCGCAGCGCAGGCGAGTTGGATGGCGTCCGGTGCCCGAATTGCCCGCCGGATCTCCGAGAACCGTGGAGCGGCGCGGAGATCGAATGGCAAAACCGTTGCGGCTGATGGCCTGTTCGTAGCGGCGCACCAGGGTCGTATCTCCCTCTTCCGCGAGTTTGACGAGAAGTTCGCCGAGCGTGAGCGCCGACGTCAACAATTCGTCGCCGCGCTTGAGCATCCGGCGGCGCAGCGTTGCGACCCTGTCCGCCTCTGCGCCGCCTTCCACCAGATACACGAAAAGGTTCGTGTTCTGGAAGATCTTGCTTACCTCTATGTCCCCCTAAGCCGCTCGACATAGGCGTCGGCGTTTTCATCCGTCCGGATCTTCTTGCCGAGCCCGCGCAGGGACAGGATTGGATCCGTCTCGCCGCTCGCGCCCGCGTATTCTTTGCGGTACCACTCGATGAACTTCCGATAGGCTGCCGGGACGTCGTCGACGTGCAGAGCGTCCTTGCCCGAAAGGCGGCGGCGATGGCACGGATCCCTTGGCTTGAACAAGCGTCGGCGTCCCTTCGCCGTCTCCAGAAGCATCCGATGCCTTACGGTTCCAGGCTCCTTGTTGGCGACGCAGTGAAGATAGGCGTAGTCCCGAAAACTGGGGCGCAGGGAGTGGCGACCGGTGACGCTTTCCGCTTCCGCCTGCCGGATGATCTTGGAAACGGCGAAGTCTTCCCTCTCCGGATAGCGGCGGTGGAGCAGCGCGGTAGCGATCCAAACTTCATCGGCGACAAGGACATCCATCCTGTTTCCTTCGCGAAGCCGCAATGAAATCGAGCCGTTTGCGCTGCGCCGTTTTTGTCGGGCCGGTCAGGCAGCTTTCCTCGTCTTGCCGCCTCCGGCAAGGCCCGCGCGTTCGAGCACGCCGTCAAGGCGTTTCGCCAGCTCCCGCGTCGCCGGGGACATGGGCAGGCGATGTTCGTTTCTGGGGATGATTCCCAGCTTCTTCATCATGTATTTGATGGGGACGGGGTTGGTGTCGAAGAACACCGCCTGATTGATCTCGAACAGTTCGTAATGCAGCTTCCGCGCCTTCTTGAGGTCGCCCGACCACACCGCCTCGCACATGCGCGCCAGCTTCTTGGGCTGCAGGTTCCCCACCGCGTTCATTAACCCGCAGGCGCCGACCGCCATCATCGGATAGCTGAGATCCTCGAGGCCGACGAAGATGCGGAACTCCATGCCGAAGGCGTCGAGGCAGGTCGACGCGTAGCCGAGATCGTCCACGGCATGCTTCATTCCCACGAAATTAGGGCACGCCTCGGAAATCCGCCGCAGCGTATCGAGGGTCACCGACACGGCCGCCCGGCCGGGAATGTGATAGATCAGCCACGGCAGGGAGGTCTCCCGGCCGAGCGTTTTGTAGTATTCGACCAGGCCGCGCTGCGGCGGGCGCGTGTAATACGGAGTTACGATCAGAAGCGCGTCGGCTCCCGCCTTTTCGGCATGCGCCGTCAGTGCCTGGGTCTCGGCGAGCGATTGCGAGCCGGTGGCCGCGACGACGGGCAGCTTGCCTGTGCAGGCTTCGACCGCGACATCGACGATGCGGTTGCGTTCCTCGAGCGTCAGAGTCGCGGGCTCCGAAGTGGTGCCGTTGACGAGAATGCCGTGCGAGCCGTTTCGAACCTGGAACTCCACCATCCCGGCATAGGCATCGTAATCGATCTTTCCGTTGCGGAGGGGGGTGATCAGCGGCGGGACGGATCCGCGCAGGAAATCTTTCGGCAGTTTCATCATGTCGGCCGTCTCCCGGAGTCGTTGGGCGGAGGCGGTCTACTCGCCCGCCTGGCGAAGTTCTTCAGCGTTGGTCTCGAAGCCGGAATCGGCGCCGAGAACCGACCAGGGGTGCTTGAGGTCCTCCTGCCAGAGCAGGCTTTCCATGAAGATGTTGAGAGGCTGGTCCTGAATGGTCAGCTCGTAGACGGCTTCGTCGTAGGAGGCGTGGTTGTGCACGCCCCAGCCCGGCGCCGACAGCATCAGGTCGCCGGCCTTCCACTCGTAGACCTTGCCTTCGACCGTCGACCGTCCGCTGCCGTGGAAGTAGTAGTTGATCGCCGAGGATACGTGCCGGTGCGGCCGGTCCACGATCTTCGGCGGACGCACGGTCATGGTCGCGAAGAAACTCGGGGTCGTGCCGTTGAAGCGCGTGGTCATCGGGTTGAACAGCAGGTAGAGGCGGCGGCCGCGGTATTTGGGGCCGAGCGCCGTCAACTTGTCGAGTTCCTGCTTCACGTCCTTCCACGGCCAGTGCAGCGCCTTCGATTCGACCGATTCCGGGTTGATCAGCGTTTCGTAGGGCATGAGCCATGCGCCGTCGTCGTTGAGCTGGAACGTGCCGTAGGGACTCTTGCCGGCTGGGTCGGGTTCGGATTCCGCGGTCCGGGCGCGTTCCGCCTGCTCCACCAGCTCCATCGCCGGCGGCGGATTCTCGTCGACGATGTGAACGTTCATCTTCTCCAGCAGCGGCGCGTTCGAATAGGTCAGGCGGACATGAAGATCCTTCGAGTTGTTGACGTGCCAGTAGGTGCCCATCGACGGGAAGTTGTAGACGTCGTATTCGGCGAACCCGATCTTCTTGCCGTTGACGATGGAGTGGCCCTCGCCGCGGATGCAGAAATTGACCTGGGTGGAGTTGTGGCGGACCGGCGCCGTCTGTTCGCCGGGTTTGAGAACTTCCAGCGTCACGCGCACGCCCGGGTTGAGCCCGGGCCCGACCCCGAGGTCGCGCCATCTGGGGTGCACGATCAGGGACTGGCGGCGTCCGTTGCCCGGTCTCGGCAGCGAGGCCAGCCGTTCCGCCTCCTCGTCGATTTCTTCTCGGGTGATGACAATCGGTTCCCACAAGTCCAGCTTTTGGGGAGCTTCGTAACCCGTCCGGTCGATGAATTTGGGGTTCATGGCGGTCTCCTTGTCGGGCGGCGGGGCAGCGCATGGATTCTAGGGTTCGGGAAAAGGCTCCGTCAAGCGCGGGGCCGCTCGCGGGCGGAGCAGGGGGAACGGCGCCGCGCCGGCCGTAACCGGCGGGCGCGGCGCTTCGTTCAGTTGAGGTTGTAGAAGCTGATCATGTTGTCGTGGACCAGCTTGCGCTTGATTTCGTCCGAATACTCGTTGCTTTCGAGGAATTCCGGCAGTTCGGTCGTCAGATCTTCCTCGGTAGGCTCGTGCGGGTAGTCCGACGCGTAGAGAATGCGATCGGGGCCCATCGCGTCGATCGCGTATTTGAGCGCGCTCTCGCCGAGCTCCATCGCGACCCAGAAATTGTCGCCTTCGCGAATGTAATCCGACGGCCGCTTCTTGAGGCGCTTGCGGGCGGCGGCTCCGAAAATGGAATCGTACTCGTAGTCGAGCCGATCCATCATGAACGGCACCCAGCCGCAGCCGCCTTCGAGGAACGCGATGCGGAGACCTGGGAAGCGGTCGAACACGCCCGAAAAAATGATGTCGGTAAGCTGGATCATCAGCGGGAACGGGTGTTCGAGCGCGTGCACCTTCGCGAATTCGGCGAAGTGGTCGAAGCCCAGGCCGCGACTCGGGGCACCGTGCAGGGCGATGGGCAGGTTATGCTTTTCCGCCGCTTCGTAAATCGGCCAGAAGAACTCGTCGCCGTAGGTCTTGCCGGTGTAGGTCTGGGTCGGCATCAGCAGGGCCGGAAAGCGCACCCGCTCGGTCGCGCAGCGTTCGACTTCCCTTACCGCCGCCTCGGGGTTCTGAACCGCCAGCAGGCCCACGCCGTACAGACGTTCGTCCTTCTTGGTATAGCGGTCTTCCAGCCAGTTGTTGTAGGCGGTCGCCGTGGCGCCGGCCCATTCGACATCGGAAATCAGGCCGCAGGCGAGGCCGGCGGTCGGATAGAGGACGGTGCCTTCGGCGCCGATCAGTTCCAGCATTTCGCCCCAGACCGCGGCGTCGGTGTGGGTGTATTTGCGGCCCCGATCCTCGGAGGCCATGACGAATCCCCTCGCCCAGCCGTCCAGGCTCGGCCATATGCCGAAGGTTTCGAAGAGGCGAAGTCCCTTGTATCGACCTTCGTAGTATTCGGCGAGCTCTCCGTCGTTTTCGAGGACGTGTCCGTCTCCGTCGAACACCTTGAATCCGTGAACCGGCATGATTTTCTCCCAAGCCTTGAATTTATCGACCGATTCAAACAACTGTCCAAGCCGGAAGTCAAGATTTTCCGGTCGGGAAGCGGGACGGTCCCGTCGCGCCGCGACCGTCTGGAAGGCTCCTCGCATTTCCCGCCGTTTCGGCGTCTGCGGTGCGTCTCGGCGGGCGACGCGCGCAGGTCTCTCCGGCTCGCGGCAGTTTTAGTGCCGACAGGTTGAGCCAAGCGTGGCGGCGTCCACCGGTTTCGCGAAGCGCGTTAACCAACGGACGTCACCGCCCGCCTCTCCGCGCCGGTCACGCCGCCGTCCGGCAAAAAAACTGGGATGGCCCCCCCTGATGCGAGATCGATCGAGGGTGCCGAACTTTCGGGAGCGCTTGGGATCAGCCGACGCTGTTCCAGACGGACTGCGACAGACATCTCCGTTTCGTTTTCCTGACAGGGGAGAGCAGGTTCTCGAAGGTTGACCTCTTCTCGGGCCGGAACAACCTGCGCTGCATCGCGCCGGACGAGCGCTATGGCGACGTCTGCGGCTACGCGGACAATGACTTGGAAAGGTCTTCGCCCCGGAACTCAAGGGCTTGGACCGCGAGGAGATCCGGCGCTGACGGCTACGGCTGGTTCGGTCCGGAGAGGGTCCGTTCGACATCCTGTTGCTGTTCGACAACTACTGGTTCGAGACCGGGACGCCGACCTTCCTCGTCGACTTTCTGTCGCGACCCTGGCGCGCATGGTCGCGGACGATGCGCTGCTGTCGGCCTTCGACGTCGATCAAGGGCTCTGCCGTTTCGGAGATCCGGATCGCCCGCGCGATACGGCCTTTCGACGGAAAGTCCGGTCGTTCCTGTTCGGCCTCAAGGAGGAATCGCGGAGCGGGAGGTCGCCGTGGTTTCGAGAGAGGGCGACGTTCAGATAGCGAAGCGTCCTCCGCGCGCGTCGTTGCTTCCGCGAAAAAACCGTTTTTCAACAGATCGAAAATCGAAGAGGTTGCAGCGCTCTCTACAGCGAATAATCGGGAACGCGTGATGTTTTGTTCGCCGGGGTCGAGATGCCGGACGACGGCAAGGCATCGGTGAAGCATCAGCTCGCGGTCGGCGGATACAGGCTTGCCGTTCGCCCAATAATGGACGCTCCGGCGGGAGACGCCGAACAGACCGCCGAGCTCGTCCCACGTCAGTCCGGAGCGGCGTCTGATCTCCAGAACGATTTGCGAAATGGGGGCCGTGATTTCGATCTGTTCGACCGGATCGGCGCTTGTTCGTTCCACCGCTCGCGAAATTTCGTAACCGCTGCTCGTCTCCGACACCAACCGGAGAGGGGCGACCTTGAGATCGGCTTCGGCACTGTGCATGGGGCCGTACGCGGAAGTCTGCAGATTGTCGTACATAATCTGCGCGGTCATGGGTTCCCTCCGTAGAATTTCAGGAATTCATCCGTAACCATCTGGCGAAAAAGCCAATAGAGAGAATCGGCGAATTCGCGCGCTTTCGTCGACGTGTGCGCGCCAGAAAAGGGAAACGCCTCGGATGTGAACATGCTCAGGTCGAGCACCCAGCTTGGAATTTCGAGGGGTTCAAGCACCTCGGGGTCGTAGGTCGCATTATCGCGCAGCCGGCCCCAGCGCCCCAGAACGCGATGTCCGTTCTCTACGAGGAATCGAGCTTCGGTCATCAGATGATGCGCTGAATTTCCGAGACCGGAAGCTCCGTTTCCGCTAGTCTCTCCAGCGTGCGCTATGCCGAGAACCTCGGGTTGAAGCAGATCGTGGATACGCTCCACTGCGTCACCGGTCATCCGGGCGACGTATCTCAGCCCAAGACGCTGGACATTCGCCGGTCCGAAACTCTCTTCGACCGCACCGACAACGGCATGCAGGCGATCGAGAAAATGCTGGTGGTTTTCGTAGCTGGAGGTTTCAAGGGCGACGAACTCCACCCCCAGAGAGACCCGCCACGGAGAGGCGCGTTCCTGATCGGCAAGGCGCCAGACGCGCTCCTCGCGACTGTTCGGGGTTTGCTCCGCCTCGAGTTCGGTCCGCGAAATCTGGTTCAGATAGGGATCGCGAAGCGCTTTCTGGAATCTGTCCGCTCCGTCCGGGCTGCGGATTGCATGGATAGGAGGAAACCGTACCTCGGCGATGACCCGGGCAAGGGGTGCCCGGGGCAAGTGCACCTCGGTCACCGGTGCGGGGCTCAGGAGCTTTGGAGTCTTCATGCTTCTTCCTGCAGGTTGCGAGTGAAGTATACCTGCCAGGAGCCTCCGGCTTGTCGGCGAACCCGCAATCAAACATCGACCGACGGTCGATACGGAACGGAGGGCGGCAACGTCAGCGGAGCCGCGCCGATGCGTCTGATCAGGTATGGCCCCCTGCCAAACCGTTCCACGGCTGTTTCCGCCGCTGACTGGAGAGATTCATAGGTTCCGACAAGTTTTTCGTCGTGTACGACAGCCCATTCGCCAAGGTGCTCTGCCTCGAGGTCGCTGCGCATGGTTTCGTAGGCGGCAATTTTCTTCTTCAGTCCAGTCATCGTTTCGTGTCCCGCTGCATTTCACGTTGCCTCAGGCTTCGGCAGCCGGGTTTTGCGGGATCGCGACGCTTCTCGCCGTCTTCCGCCCCCGATCGTCCGCAAGCCGAAATTTTCGAGGTGTCTGGCCTTGGCTCACGTTGCCATTGGCCGCTCGCGACAAGCGCAAATCTTGTCTGCTGTCCACGTTCGTTCAGGCGACAGGGCGCGCGCAAGAGAAACCGTCGCGCCGTTCGTCAGCGAGTCCGCACCGCCGCTCCCGACGTTGCGTCCTGAGTCGAGAAGCCGATCAGGTCGAATGCGACGTCGGCGACCACGGCGATCACGAACATGGCGAGGAAGGCGAGCAGCATGGTCTTCATCGGTCATCTCCTGTCGTTGCGCGCCTCAGGAACGAAATCAGGTCGTCCCTGTCCGCGGGATCCACGATCCGCTGCATCGGCATCTTGGAGCCGGGAATATAGCGGTCGGGACCGAGATCGAACAGCGCGTTGATGGTGTCGTCGTTCCAGACGATGGAGGAATCGCGGAGCGTCCGGGAATAGCGGTAGTCCGCCAGACTGCCGGCCGGCCGGCCGAAAAGCCCGAGCAGGGTCGGGCCCGCCCGCCGGCGCCCGTCGGCGCTCAGCTCGTGGCAGACGGAACACTTGCGCTGAAACTGCCGCTCGCCGTTGCTCATGCTCGCGGGGTCGCGCAGAAACGACCGCGTGGCCACGGTCATCCGCCGGTGCTCGCCGAGAGTCGCCGTCGGCCAGCTGTACATGGCGTCGTCCAGCCCGCCGGCGTGGATGTTCTTTCCGTCCGCGGAAAACCGCAGCGCCCAGACCGGTCCACGCGCCGCCGCCCGGAAACTGCGGATGACCGACCAGTTCGCGCAGTCGATGATCTTGACGAAGCCGTCGCCGTCCCCCGCCGCCAGAGCGCCGAACCCGGCGTCGGCCGCCAGAGCGAGAACGGGCCGCCGCGAGGGGGCGAAACCCGCGATTCTCCGGCCGCTCGAAAGCGCCACGACGCGAACGGCGCCGTCGGTGGATCCGTAAGCCAGCCAGCCTCCCTCGTCGTTCGGGACGATCGCGTTGATCCCCAATCCTCCTTTCACGAGGACGCGCGTTTCCGCGCCGCTGGATGGATCCCAAAACCGGATCGTCCCGTCAGCCGACGCGGAATAGAGGCGGCTGCCGTCCGAGGAAAAGGCGACGTCGTTCACGCTCGAGCCGTGCCCTCTCAGCAGCCGGCCCGGGCGGCCGTCGAGAGTCCACAACCCGATCGCGCCGTCCCATCCCGCCGACGCGACCGTCCGCCCGTCGGGCGAGACGGCGAGCGCGACCACGCGGTTCTGATGGCTTCCGAGGCGCCGCGCCGTTCCGTCGGAAAGATTCCAGAGATGGATGTCGAAATCGTCTCCCCCGGTGACCGCGCGGTCGTCGTCCACGAAGCGAACGGCGTTGACCGCGGCTCGATGCGCTTCGAGCCAGACCGGCGCTCCGTTTCGCCAGAGCCCGGCCGAGTTGTCGAAACTCGCCGTCAGAATGCGGTCGCCGGAAACGTCGATTCCCCGAACCGGGCCGCCATGGCCCTCGAGCGTGAAGAAACCGTCCGCGGCGGCGAGAGAGGGGAACAGAAGCAGGGCCGCGACGGACGCCAGGCGCCGCGTCATCTCACTCCGCCGGCGCGCGCGGGGCGTGATCGGCCGGCGCTTCTCCGGTCGCCTCTTCGTACCAGATCGAGTGGTGCTCCTTCGCCCACTGCTTTTCGACCTCGCCCGATTCCATCGCGTCGAACGAGCCCTCCATTCCGACCGAGCCGATGTAGATGTGAGCGAGGATGATCGCCATGAAGACGAAGGCGACGATGGAATGCCAAAGCTGGGCGTACTGCATTTCTTCGTGAGGCTGCAGCGCCGTGCGCAGTTCGCCGAAGCCGAATGCCTGCGGCAGGCCGAGCGCGTTCAGAATTTCGAAGGTCTTCGCGAACATCGGCAGTTCGAACGGGAACAGCAGCGACAGCCCCGAAGCGGAGATCGAGATCCCGAGCAGAATGACGGCCCAGAAGACGATCTTCTGCCCCGCGTTGAATTTCCGCGCGGGAGGATGGCTGTGCCTGGAAAACAGCCCGCCGCCGCGGGCGAGCCAGACCAGATCGGCGCGGGTCGGGAAGTTGTGCGCGATCCATGTCGCGAAAACCCAGACCAGCGCCAGCATGAAGGCCCATGCGACGTTGTTGTGCACCCATTTGGAGGCCAGCGCCACGACCGCGAAGCCGTCCTTGCCGAACAGCGGGATCAGCGCGACCCTTCCGAACAGGGTGATCAGCCCGGTGATCCCGAGCAGGATGAAGGAGCCGGCCAGCAGCCAGTGGCCGAAGCGTTCGAGCGCGTTGAAGCGCAGGATGGTCTGGCCCGTCTTTTGGCCTTCGACGCGGATGCGTCCGCGCAGTCCGAAAAACAGCGCCAGCGCCGCGATCGTCGCCAGCAGGAGGTATCCGCCGTAGTCGCGAAGCGGTCCGTCCCGCCACTTCAGCCAGCGCATGCCGCCGTCCTGGATCACGACCGAGGCGGCCGGGCCTCGCGCCGAGACCGCGACGTCCGCGCTGCCGTAGCGCAGCGCGCGGAATACGTCGGCGTCAGAGGCGCCGCCCAGCGTGCCGAGCTGCGCCGCGATTCCGGCGGCGGAATCGGGGTCGCCGGTGGCGTTCCGGCGAAAGGCGTCGTCGATTTGCTCGCCGCGCTGGCGGGCGAGGATGTCTTCGAGAGTTTGCGCGCCGCCCGTCGCGGCGCGTTCGCCGCTCTCCTGCGCCGCGGCGAAACCGGGCCACGACAAGGACAGCGCCAGAATCAGAAGCGCACGCAAGATCTTCATCGGAAGTCCTCTCGGGATCGACCGGCATCGCGGGAAAAAAGGGCAGGGGGACGTTTCCCCCTGCCCGAAAGGCTCAACCGCCCTTCTGGTCGTAGGCCGTGCCCCAGCCCCAGGCTCCCGAACCGAAGCCGCGGGCCACGACGCGCTCGCGATAGATGCCCGCGACGACGTCGCCGTCGCCCGCCAGCAGCGCCTTCGTCGAGCACATCTCGGCGCAGATCGGCAGCTTGCCTTCCGCGATCCGGTTGCGCCCGTACTTGGCGAACTCGGCGGTGGAGTGCGTCTCCTCCGGGCCGCCGGCGCAGAAGGTGCACTTGTCCATCTTGCCGCGCGATCCGAAGTTGCCCGCCTGCGGGAATTGCGGCGCGCCGAAGGGGCACGCGTAGAAGCAATAGCCGCAGCCGATGCAGAGGTCCTTGGAGTGCAGGACCACGCCGTCGTCGGTCTGGTAGAAGCAGTCCACCGGGCAGACGGCCATGCAGGGCGCGTCCGAACAGTGCATGCACGCGACCGAGATCGAGCGCTCGCCGGGCGAGCCGTCGTTGATCGTCACGACCCTCCGCCGGTTGATGCCCCACGGCACTTCGTGCTCGTTCTTGCAGGCGGTGACGCAGGCGTTGCACTCGATGCAGCGCTCGGCGTCGCAGAGAAACTTAGCTCTCGCCATCTCCGTTTCCTCCCTAGGCCGTGTAGATCTTGCAGAGAGTCGTCTTCGTCTCCTGCATCAGGGTGACCGAGTCGTAGCCGTAAGTCTGGGCGGTATTGGAACTCTCGCCCAACACGTAGGGATCGGCTCCCTCGGGGTACTTGTCCCTCAGGTCCTTGCCCTCGAAATGCCCGCCGAAATGGAAGGGCATGAAAGCGACTCCGGCGCCGACGCGTTCGGTGACCATGGCCATGACCTTGACCTTGGCGCCCTCCGCGCCTTCGACCCAGACCTGCGAACCGTTGCGGACGCCGAGATCGTTGGCGTCGCGCGGATTGATCTCGACGAACATGTCTTGCTGAAGTTCGGCGAGCCACGGGTTCGAGCGGGATTCGTCCCCGCCGCCCTCGTACTCGACCAGGCGTCCGGACGTCAGGATCATCGGATAATCCTTCGAGAAGTCCTTCTTCTGGATCGAGGCGTAGAGAGTGGGCAGACGGTAGAGCTTCCGGTCCGAATAGGTCGGATAGTCCTTGACCAGATCGCGATTGGGCGCGTAGAGCGGCTCGCGGTGCAGCGGCACCGGATCCGGGAACGTCCACACCACCGCCCGCGCCTTGGCGTTGCCGAAGGGCGCGCAGCCGTGCTTGATCGCGACCCGCTGGATGCCGCCCGAGAGGTCGGTCTTCCAGTTGGTCTTGGGTCCGGCCACGGCGTCGATCGCCGCCCGTTCCTTGTCCGTCAGGTCCTTGTCCCAGCCGAGGTCCATCAGCATCTGCATGGTGAACTCGGGATATCCGTCCTGGATTTCCGAGCCGGCCGAGTAGACGCCTTCCGCCAGCAGGTTCTGGCCGTCGCGCTCCACGCCGAATCTGGCGCGGAAGGTCAGGCCGCCCTCCGCCACGGGCTTGGACATGTCGTAGAGGTTCGGCGTGCCGGGGTGACCCATTTCCGGCGGACCCCACGAAGGCCAGGGCATCCCGTAATAGTCGCCGTCGGCCGGGCCGCCCACCGCCTGCAGCGTCGTCTTGTCGAACGTGTGCTGGTTGGCCATGTGCAGCTTGATCCGCTCCGGAGACTGGCCGGTGTAGCCGATGGTCCACATGCCCGCGTTGATCTCGCGGGTGATGTCTTCCACGTTCGGCGTGTCGGGCGCTTCCATCTTGATGTTGCGGAAGAAGCGGTCGGCCCATCCGAACTTTTTGGCGAACTTGGCCATGATGACCTGGTCCGGCAGGCTCTCGAACAACGGTTCGACGACCCTGTCGCGCCACTGGATCGAGCGGTTCGACGCGGTGACCGAGCCGTAAGTCTCGAACTGGGTCGAGGCCGGCAGCAGGTAGACGCCGTCGGTCCGGTCGTGAAGCACGGCGGAGACGGTGGGATACGGGTCGATCACGACCAGCATGTCCAGCTTCTCCATCGCGGTCTTCATTTCCTTGAGGCGCGTCTGCGAGTTCGGCGCGTGCCCCCACAGAACCATGGCCCGCAGGTTGTCCGGCTGGTCCATGTTGTCCTTGTTCTCGAGGACGCCGTCGATCCAGCGGGACACCGGAATGCCCCTCAGATTCATCAGGGCCTTTTCCTTGCCGTCGCCGGTCTTGAGCTTGGCGAACTGTCCCTTGAGCCAGCCCAGGTCCTCGCCCCACACCCGCGCCCAATGGGCCCAGGCGCCGCCCGAGAGGCCGTAATAGCCCGGCAGGGTGTGCGACAGGACGCCGAGGTCGGTCGCGCCCTGGACGTTGTCGTGGCCGCGGAAGATGTTGGTGCCGCCGCCCGACGTGCCCATGTTGCCCAGCGCCAGCTGCAGCACGCAGTAGGCCCGCGTGTTGTTGTTGCCGTTGGTGTGCTGGGTGCCGCCCATGCACCAGATCACGGTGCCGGGACGGTTGTTCGCGAGGGTGCGCGCCACGCGGCGAAGCTGCGAGCCGGGAGTGCCGGTCACCCGCTCCACCTCGTCGGGAGTCCACTTGGCCACCTCGGTGCGGATCTGGTCCATCCCCCAGACGCGGGTGCGGATGAACTCCTTGTCCTCCCACCCGTTCTCGAAGATGTGCCAGAGAATTCCCCAGATCAGCGCCACGTCCGAGCCCGGACGGAACCGCACGTACTCGTCGGCGTGCGCGGCGGTCCGCGTGAAGCGCGGGTCGCAGACGATCAGCGGCGCGTTGTTCTGCTCCTTCGCCTTCAGCACGTGCAGAAGCGAGACCGGATGCGCCTCGGCGGGGTTGCCGCCGATGAGGAAGATCGCGCGGGAGTTGTGGATGTCGTTGTACGAGTTGGTCATGGCGCCGTAGCCCCATGTGTTCGCGACGCCCGCAACGGTGGTCGAGTGGCAGATGCGCGCCTGATGGTCCACGTTGTTCGTGCCCCAGTAGGCGGCGAACTTGCGGAACAGGTAGGCCTGCTCGTTGCTGTACTTGGCGGAGCCGAGCCAGTAGACGCTGTCGGGGCCGCTCTCCTTGCGGATCTTCATCATGCCGTCGCCGATCTCGTCGATCGCCTGATCCCAGCTGATCCGCTTCCACTCGCCGCCTTCCTTCTTCATCGGGTACTTGAGGCGGCGTTCGCCGTGGGCGTGCTCGCGCACGGCCGCGCCCTTGGCGCAATGGGCGCCGAGGTTGAAGGGGCTGTCCCAGCCGGGCTCCTGCCCGACCCAGACGCCGTTGCTGACTTCGGCGATCACGGAGCAGCCGACCGAGCAGTGGGTGCAGACCGACTTGACGGTCTTCACCGCGCCCTGAACGGCCTTCGCCGCCTTCGCCTGGGTCACCATGCCGCCGGTGGCGCCGACCGCGGCCAGCCCGCCGATGGCGAGGCCCGAGCCGCGGAGGAAGGTCCGCCGGTCGACGGATTTCTCCGAAACGCGGTGCGAAGCCCGATGGGGGCGTCCCGCAACCCCATTGGTTTTTTTCCTAAGCATCATGTTTCTCCGATAAGCGTCCCGGCCGGGGCCGGTCCGCCGGTTTCACGACGGCCGCCGGGCGTCTCGCAACCGTTGGCCGCATCGAACGCCCGTCAGAAACGGGCGCTTTCGTAATAGGCGCGGGTATGCGCGGTGTTCTGCATGCCCTCGCCCTTCCGGTCGGGAACCGCAGCCCCGGCCGTCGTCCCCGCCAACGCCGCTGCGGCGGCCGCGGGAACGGAAACCGACGCGAGCTTCAGGAAGTCGCGGCGATTCTCGCCTTTGGTTTCCATCGACTTTTCCTCCTCTTCTTGCGTCCCGCCCTGCGGCGGGCCGTGGTGCGGGCTAGCCCGCAATCATTCGAAAAGCTTCCTTTTCGATGTCCATGAACGCATGGCCGACAGAGCCTACCGGCGCATAGAATACCGAATTTCTGGCTCCTTTCAAGTCCGAAAAAAAATAATTTGCCCAATTGCCGATGTGCCTGTTGAAAAAGTCCCGCGACCGGTCCAGTGGAACGGGGCGGCCGAACCGTCCCGTGATCATGCCGGCCATCATCTCGAACAGGCTCGCGATGTGGTCTTCCGATTCGGACACGCCGGGCGCGCGGTCGATCGCCAGCGCCTTCATGTCGTCGCGCAGCGCCGCCAGCGGCTTTTCGTTCAGGAAGCCCGTGAGGTAATAGCTGCCGTAGGGCAGGAGCTCTCCGCGCCCGACGCCGATGAAGAGCGTGTTGTATTCGCTTTCCACCGTCGCGGGGGAAGCGGCAGCCGCGACCCGGCTGAGCGCGTGGACCGCGCGGCCCATCTCGCTCTCGTCGCCCGTCAGGGCGGCGGACTTCTTCAGCAGCGCCGCGTCGGGCGGGGCCGCGAGCAGCGCGCCGAGAAAATCGTAGAGGTCGGCGCGCATCCGGTCCTCCGGCGCCAGGTCCGTCATGAGCCCTCCCTGCGGGCCGCGTCGTCGGCGAACGCGAATCGCATGCGCCGCCGCGGCCGCGGGTCGGCGTCGACCGGTTCGTCCGATCCTTCCGCCGGCGTTCCGTCCGCCGCCGATTCTTCCGGGCGGCCCAGCGCGTCCTCGTCCCCGTCTTCGGCGTCCTCGCCGTCGTTCTCGGCGACGACGGCCGATTCGGCCTCCGCGGGGTCCGGCGGCGCGGCGTCTTCTTCGGACGGCTCCTGCGCCAGCATGCCCTTGCCCAGCTTGTAGACGGTCTGCATGTTCTCGACCACGGTGGCGGCGTCGGTGTAATCCTCTCCGTACTCCAGCAATTCGTCGAGATTCGCCAGCACCGGATTGGACGTCCACAGCCGCCGCAGCGCCCGGCGGCGCAGCCGTTCCGGCACCGCCTTCGCCATGAACGCCGAGAAGTCGTCGCCGCGCCGCATCGTGTCGGGATCGGGCAGGTTCAGTTCCGCCAGCGCCTCGGAATCCGTTTTCTCCTCGATCTCCCGCCGCAGCTCTTCCGTCCGCGCGTCCTCCGCGGCCTGCGTTTCCGCGAGCGCCTCGGCCGCCGCCGCCGCCTTGCGGCGCGACCAGAAATCCTGCCGCCGGGCCAAATCCTGCCGCCCGCTCAATGGACGCGCTCCCCGCGCCGCGGCGCGCGATAGACGTCGGACTCCTGCCGGATGCGCGGGTCGCCCTTGCCGTCCTCGACCAGGTCGATCCGCTTCTTGTCGCGCCGGCGCTTGACGAAGGGCTCTTCCCGATGATGCGCCCGGACGAACTCGCGGACCGCCTCCGCCAGCTGCCGGGGCATCGCCACCTGTTCGACGACTTCCTCGCCGCTGTCCATGTAGTCCTGCGCCTCGAAAGGCGACGCGGTGGCGAGGGTCACCTCGATTTGGCGCGAACCCTCCTCCGCCTCCCGCAACACCACGTAGACGGCCGGAGCCCGGGTTTCGAGGCCGGCCAGATAGGCTTCGACGTCGGACGCCCAGAGCTCGAGCGGGACCGTCGCGGCGTGGTACTCGACCGTGTCCCCGTCGCGCCGCAGCTCCTTCCAGTCGGCCGGTCCCGCCCCCGGTAGCACGGCGACGACCTTCCACGCCCAGCGCGCCCAGCGAGTGGCGCCCGGCGACCTCCGGATCACCACGCCAAGGGAAATGACGGTCGGTTGCATGGCCGGCGATGCTCCCTCCTCGGGCCGGCGCCGGCGCGATAGCCAGCGCGAACGACTTGCAGTATACTCGAAACCGGCATCCTTCGAAACGATAATTCGGGGTTCCGGGGAGGGAATTTTGGGCGCCATGCTGGTCGTCTGCGATTGTCTGAACAGCCAGCGCGTCGATCGCGGCAGCATCGAGGCTGGCGCGGGCGCGACCTGTTCGCGGATTCACAGCGCCCTTTGCACCGCCGAGGCGGACGCGGCGGCGGCGGCCATCGCCGAGGGCGCCGCCATCGCCTGCCGGCAGGAGGCCGCCCTTTTCGAGGAGATCGCCGCCGACGCCGGCGCGCCGCCGCCCTTGCTGATCGACATCCGCGACCGCGCGGGCTGGTCGGACGAGGCGGGCGAGGCCGGCCCGAAGCAGGCGGCGCTGGTCGCGGAGGCCCTGCTGCCGCCGCAGGAAATCCGGACCGTCGACGTGGAGTCCGAGGGGCGTTGCCTGATCCTCGGCGATCCCGAAGTCGCGCTGGCGTCCGCGGCGCGGCTGGCCGACGCGCTGTCGGTGACCGCGCTGCTGCCGAAGCCGCCCGAAGATCCGCCGCTCGACCGCCGTTTCGATACGGTCGTCGGCCGTCTGACGCGAGCGAACGGGGCGCTCGGGGGATTCAGCCTGGGCATCGACGGCCTGCGCCGCGTGGAGCCGGGAGGGCGCGGCGAGTTCGCGTTCTCCGAGCCGCGAGACGGCGCGGCGACGGAATGCGACGTCATACTCGATCTGTCCGGCGGGACGCCGCTCTTTCCCGCGCACGAAACGCGAGAGGGCTATCTGCGCGCGGACCCGGGCGACCGCAACGCGGTCGCCGACGCGGTCTTCGAAGCCGGCCAGACGGTGGGCACCTTCGAAAAGCCTCTCTACGTGCGTCTCGACGAAACGTTGTGCGCGCATTCCCGTGCCGGGCAGACGGGCTGCGCCAAATGCGTGGACGCCTGTCCGGCGGGAGCGATCGCGCCCGCCGGCGACCACGTGGCGATCGATCCGATGGTCTGCGCCGGATGCGGCGCGTGCTCGGCGCTGTGTCCGTCCGGCGCTGTTTCCTACGACGCGCCGGCGCCGGCCGCCCTCTTTCGCCGAATCGAAACGCTGGCGTCCGCCTATCGTCGGGCAGGGGGGGCGTCGCCCCGCCTTCTGGTCGTCGACGGCGGCTTCGGCGCCGAGATGGTGTCGCTGTCGGCGCGGTTCGGGCGCGGCCTGCCGGCCGACGTCGTTCCGATCGAACTCGGCGAGGTTTCCGGATTCGGCCACGCCGAAATGCTGGCGGCCCTGGCCTGCGGCTTCGCGGCCGTCGACGTTCTGGTCTCGCCGCGAACCGAGCGCGGGGCGCTCGACTCGGAACTGGAGCTGGCCGAGGCGCTCGGCGGAGCCGGGCGCCTGCGGTTGCTGGACGTCGGCGATCCCGACGCGCTGTGCGAGGCGCTCTACGGCCGGTCCGCCGCGCCGCCCGTCGGCGATCCGGTGCTGCCGATGGGCTCGCGCCGCCAGGCGGCGCGGCTCGCGGCGAAGGCGCTGCACCCGGGAAGCGACGAGATTCTGCCGCTGCCCGCGTCGGCGCCCTACGGGGCGGTGCGCGTGGACGCCGAGGCCTGCACGCTTTGCCTCGCCTGCGCCTCGCTGTGCCCTTCCGGCGCGCTCGCGGACAATCCGGACAGGCCGCAGCTGCGATTTCAGGAGGACGCCTGCCTGCAGTGCGGCCTTTGCCGCCAGGTCTGTCCCGAGAACGCGGTCGCGCTCGAGCCGCGGCTCGACCTGTCCGACGCGGCCTTCGAGCAGAGGGTGCTGAACGAGGAAGAGCCGTTCGAGTGCATCGAATGCGGCAAGCCGTTCGGGGTGAAATCCGCCATCGAGAAGATCGCCGCGCAGCTCGCCGGCCGCCACCCGATGTTCGCGGGCGAGGACGCGTCGCGCCTCATCCGGATGTGCGACGACTGCCGCGTCAGGACGCAGCATCACGCGCAGAACAGCCCGTTCGCGCAGGGCCAGCGCCCCCGGATCAGGACCGCCGACTACCTGGGCGACGATTGCTGATGCGCGCGCGGCTGCACGAGCGGCGCCGCCAGTTCGGCCGGACGCACGGTCGCCACGTAGGCCACGATCGCCTCGAGGTCGGCGAGGGTGAGGCGGAGCGGCACGATGGGCGGGGGCCGGGCTTCGTCGAACGGCTCGGTCACGTCCTCGACCTGCGTGAACGAGGGGTGCGGATTGAGGGCGTAGAACGCATGGAATCTGTCCTCCCAATCCTCCAGGGTCCGCAGCACGGCGAAGGACGGGGTCGATCCCAGACCTTTCATGCGGTTCTTCGGTCCCACCACGTGGCAGCGCCCGCAGCGCGCGTAGGAGAGCCGCATGCCGACCGCGGCGTCGCCGGCGATCCCGGTCTCGCCGCGCGCCGCGTCCTCGGCGGTCGTCGCCCTGTAGCGCGGCGCGCCTTCGGCCGCGAACGCCTCGACGGTGCGCCGGCCGACGTCCGAAACCAGCCAATCCGCGAAGCGCCGGGCGAATTCGCCGTTCGGCGCGGCGACGCGATAAAGGACGCCCGCCCGCTCGAAGGCGGGCCGGCCGTCCGCGACCGCGGGTCCGAGGAGGACGTCGCCGCCTTCGTCGAAACCGACCGGGGCCACGCGGATGCCGGTCTTCAGCGAAAATCGCGGCAAGACGTATTTGAGAAAGCCGTCCGCCGCCAGCTCGGCGGGGGCGGCGAGCGTGACGCGGCGGTCCTGCGCGACGGCCGCGTCGACCGACAGCGCGACGCAGATTGCGGCCAGCCCGTGCTTCAACCGCATGGGCGATCCTCCCGATTTGCCGGAGCAGCCTAACAAACCGTCCCGCGGACGGGAAGCGGAAGAAAGGGAGCGCCATGAACGACGAACTCAACATGACGATGCGCAGGTTCCTGAAGCAGGTCGGCGTGACCTCGCAGCAGGCGATAGAGAAAGCCGTGCGCGAGGCCGGGCCGGAGAAGACGGACGGCAGGACCTTCGCCGCGCGGGTGGTCCTGACGATCGACGAGCTCGATCTCACGCACACGGTGGAGGGGCGGATCGGCGGAAAGGCCGAATGACCGCGACGCGCGAGACCGTGCTGGCGGCGCTTCGGACGGTCGCCGATCCCGTCAGCGGCCAGGATTTCGTGTCGGCCGGCCTGGGACGCGCACTTGCGGTGGAGAACGGCGCGGTCCGACTCGTAATCGAGATCGACCCCAAGCGCGCCGAAGCCATGGAGCCGGTACGCGCGGCGGCCGAGGACGCCGTCCGGGCGGTTCCCGGGGTCGAATCGGTTTCGGTCGTCATGTCGGCGCACCGGGCGGCGCCGCCGCCGCTCGATCTCGGCCGCCGGGCCGAGCCGCAGGGACCGCAGAAGATTCCGGGCATCGACCGCATCCTCGCCGTCGCGTCGGGCAAGGGCGGAGTCGGCAAGTCCACGGTCGCCTCCAATCTCGCGGTGGCTTTCGCCGCCGAAGGCCGCCGCACCGGCTTGCTCGACGCCGACGTCTACGGTCCCTCCCAGCCGCGGATGCTCGGCGTCTCGGGCCGTCCGGCCTCGCCCGACGGCAAGACCATCCTGCCGATGCGCAACCACGGCGTGACCATGATGTCGATCGGCCTGATGACGCGCGAGGACGAGGCGGTGGTCTGGCGCGGGCCGATGCTGATGGGCGCGCTCCAGCAGATGCTCGAGCAGGTGCAGTGGGGCGCGCTGGACGTGCTGGTGGCGGACCTGCCGCCGGGCACGGGCGACGTGCAGATGACCCTGACGCAGAAGGCCGAGGTGACCGGGGCGGTCGTGGTCTCGACGCCCCAGGACGTGGCGCTTCTCGACACGCGCAAGAGCATCGACATGTTCCGGCGGATGTCGACGCCGATCCTCGGCATGATCGAGAACATGTCGACTCACGTCTGCTCGAACTGCGGCCACGAGGAGCACGTGTTCGGCCATGGCGGCGTCGCCGCCGAGGCGGCGAAGCTGGGCGTTCCGCTGCTCGCCGAAATCCCCATCCACGCGGACATCCGCCTCGGCGCCGACGGCGGCGCCCCGATCGTCGTTTCGAAGCCGTCCTCGCCGCCGGCCGAAACGTTCCGGCGGGTCGCGCGCTCTCTGATCGAGAACGGGCACGCATGAGCGCTCCGGTCTTCCCGCCCCTGTTCCACGGACAGGCCGTCGAGGGCAGGACGGATCCTTTCGACAAGGCCTGCGCCGAGGCGGCGCTGGGGTGCGACTCCGGGCTGATCGTCCACAACGTCGGCGCCGACCGGCTGGCGGCCGCCGTCGTATTCGCGCCCGAGGTGCCGCTCGAGGACGCGGTCGCGATGTTGCCCGCCTGCGGCGTCGGATTCCAGAACGCGCTCGGGGCGCTGGCGCCGCCCGAGGTCGCCGTGCACCTGACCTGGGACGGCGGCGTCCTGGTCAACGGAGCGAGTTGCGGGCGGCTGCGCGCCGCCGCGTCGGATCCCGGTTGGCTCGTGGTCGGAATCGAGGTGCCGCTGCTGCCGGAGGATCCCGAGGCGCCGGGCGCCGCGCCGGATCGAACGTCGCTTTACGAGGAGGGTTGCGCCGAGGTCGCGCCGCTTCGCCTGTTGGAAAGCTGGTCGCGCCACACCCTGTCGTGGGTCAACCGCTGGCTGGACGAGGGGCCGGAGCCGCTGCACGCGGAGTGGCGCGGACTGGCGCACCGCATGGGGGAGGACGTTTCGCTCGACCGGCGCCGGCCGCCGCTCTCCGGCACGTTCGTCGGGATCGACGAACGTTTCGGCATGCTGTTGCGGCACGGCGGAACCACGCGGCTGCTGCCGCTGACCGAATTGCTGGACCGGGAGATCTGGCCGTGAACCTGGCGCGCGCGATTCATTTCGACGAAAGCGACCTGAACGTCTTCTATAGTCCGGCGCGCACCGGCGAATGGTGCATTTCGGGCGGGTTCGAGTTCTCCAACTGGACGGAGGCCGACCTCGCCGGCAAGGCGCGCCAGGCATTCGCCAACGGCTGGCTGGGCGTCGAAACCTTCGGGCGCGTCACTTTCGTCGCGGTGACCCGAATTGAACCGCAGGAGTTCGACGTCCTGGCGGAGCGCCTTGCGGGGCATTTCGTGGAGATCTACGGCGCGCCGTCGACCGCGGCGGCTTCGGGCGTCGCGCGCGAGGAGATGGAGCAGATGGCGGCGCTATGCGACGGGCTGGCGCCGAACACGCTGCTGACGGTTTCCCGGGAACTGACGGACGCCGGCGTGAAAGAAAGTTTCCGCACCATCGATGCGCAGGACGCCGGGCTCGAGCAGTTCGCCCTTCACGGGGATCCCGACGTGCCTCATTGATCCCGGGCGTTGTGCGTGAAAAGGCGTTCGCCGCCCAGCCGGTAGCCGTCGATGAGGTCCCTGGCGCGAGGTCCGGCCAGCCAGGCCTCCAGCCGCGCCGCGGCCTCCCGCTTGACGTGCGGGTGCCGCGCCGGGTTTACGGGCAGGTAGGCGTATTGATTGAAAAGGGCCGGATCGTCGGCGTAGAGCAGTTTCAGTTTTTTCTTCCTTCCGAAAGCGAGCCAGCTGGCGCGGTCCGAAATCAGGTACGCCTCCATCGCCGCGGCTGCGTTGAGCGCCGCGCCCATGCCGGCGCCGACCGAACGGTACCAGTTTCCGCCGGGCTTCAACTTCGCCGATCGCCACAGCGCGAGTTCCTTCTTGTGGGTGCCGCTGTCGTCGCCGCGGCTCACGAACGCGGCCCGGGCGCGGGCGATCCTGGCGAGCGCCGCGGCGGCGCCGGCGGCGGCCGCGACTCCGGCCGGGTCGCCGGACGGCCCGATCACCACGAAGTCGTTGTACATGATTTCCCGGCGACGGACGGCGAACCCCGCGGCCACGAAGTCCTCTTCGGCGGCGGGCGAGTGGACGAGGACCGCGTCGACGTCGCCGGCCTGTCCGAGACGCAGCGCCTGCCCGGTTCCGACGACGAGAAGCTGCACCTGGATTCCCAGGTCGCGCCTTATCTCCGGCAGCAGGACGCGGGACAATCCGGAATTGTGGAACGACGTCGTGACCGCCATCCGCATCGTCTCGGCGCGGAGGTCCGCGGCGGCGAAGAGCGCCGCGGCGACGGCGAGGATCCGGATCATTCGACGATGTCTCCCTTGAGGAACGCCTGCGCTTCGGGGGTCGCGAGCCGGTCGAGCGGATCGGAGCCGCGCGCCGCCTCGTGCAACCGGCCGTGAAGCAGGAACAGGACTTCGGTGGCGATGCGCCGCGCCTGGCCCATGTCGTGCGTCGCCATCACGATGCGGGCGCCGGCGGCGCGCGCCGCCGCGAGGATCGTCTCTATCTCCCGGGTCGCGCGTCCGTCGAGATTGGCGCAGGGTTCGTCGAGGAACAGGATTTCCGGGTCGCGGATCAGCGCCCGCGCAAGGGCCAGCTTCTGTTTCTCGCCGCCCGAGAGAACCGGCGCCGGCCGTTCCAGCATGTCGCCGAGGCCGACTTTCGCCGCCCATTCCGCCGCCCGCCTGCGAGCTTCGGCGCGGCCGAAGCCGTGGACGAGCAACGGGTAGGCGATGTTGTCGACGACGCGTCGGCGCATCGCGATCGGGGTCTGGAATACGTAGGCTTGGCGGGTTCGCGCCTCGTTCGCCGGCGCTGCCCAGGTCACCCGGCCCCGCGTCGCGCGTTCGAGCCCGTGCATTAGCCGCAGCAGCGAGGTCTTGCCGGATCCGTTCGGACCGATCACGACGGTCGCCCCCTCGCGCCCGATTTCGAGTTCGACCGGGCCGAAGAGCCGGACGCCGCGCCGCCGCAGTTCGGCACCTTCCAAGCGGAGCGGGAGGATCGAGGAGGTCAGGAGCCGGTCGGCCAAGTGCGCGTTCGCGGGGATGCGTCCGGTCCCCGCGAAACTCCGGGGGGATTCGAGAACAGCGGAACGGGAGAAGCCATGATCGGGAATCGTCATTGAACGGCGCGGGAATGTCAAGAATTGCGGTTGTCTGGCGTCACCCGTCAAAAAAGCCGGTGCCCATGATCAAACGCGGCCCGCGGCGAAGAAGCTACCACTGGCTGGCCCGCTCGGTGCGCGAAAGCGTATGGATGAGGACGTTGACGGCGATCGCCAGCGCGATCAGCACGAAACCCAGGCCGAGGGCGAGGGCGAAGTTTCCCTTGCTGGTTTCGAGCGCAATGGCGGTGGTCAGGACCCGGGTCGCGTGGTCGATGTTGCCGCCTACGATCATGATCGCGCCCACTTCGCCGATCGCGCGCCCGAAACCCGCTAGCGCGGCGGTCAGGAGCGCGCGCCGCGCGTCCCACAGAAGCGCGCGGATGCGTTGCGGTTTGGTCGTATGGATCGAGATCAACAGGTCGCGGTATTCGGCCCAGAGGTCGCGGATCGCCTGATGGGCAACCGAGGCGACGAGCGGCGTGACGATGATGACTTGGGCGGCGATCATGGCCGCCGGCGTGAAGAGAAGATCCAGGACGCCGAACGGCCCGGAGCGGCTGAGCAACAGATATACGACGAGGCCCACCACCACTGGCGGCAGGCCCATCAGGGCGTTGAGAACGGCGATCGCGTGGCGCCGCCAGCGGAAACGGTTGACCGCGATCCAGGCGCCCACGGGCAGGCCGATGGCGGAGGCGATGATCACCGCCGTTACCGTGACCTCCAGGGAGCGAGCGGCGATCTCGTACAGGTCGCCGTCGAACGTCACGATCAGGTGCGCGGCCTCGATCAGACCTTGCAGTATCTCGTTCAAACCGCGGAACGCACGGCCGGATGGCGCGGCGCCTCGTTCTCCAAGGCGCAGGCGGCGCCTCTTTCCCGGTTGGCGGTCACGATTCCGCTCCGTCGCCAGATCCGGGCAAGCGTCCGGTCGGGTTTGCCGGAAGCGCGGGGAACTCGCCCCGGAAGGCGAGGCATGTTCGCCATGCCGGGGCTTCGGTTTCGGCGGCCCGCATTTCGTCCGGGGAACGCGGACGTTCGGTTCTGCATTCGCGGCGCGTCCGCGAACGATCGTCGTTCACGGTGCGCTGTCTGTCGTCCTTGCGCGAACGGAGCCGCGCAGCCATGGCCGCGCCCCGGCAACCCGGCAGCCGACGGCGATGCGTTGCCCGCGGGCGTCGGCCGCCGCAAGTCCTCGCGGGGGAATTCATATGTCAAGGAGTCGAAACCGCGTCGCAAGACGGATCTCCGTCTCTTTTGCGCCGATCCGCCAGCGCCGCACGCGCTGTCTGCGAATTTCGGAACCGTGCGGGTGTTGTCGAACGGCTCACGTCCTCTGGCGGGAAAAGTATCCCTATGGCGAACGCTCCCACCGCCCGGATATCGTGACTCACAGCCCGGCCTGTTCTGGTATTGTCATCACGACAGAGATCGCTAATCGCCCGTCTTGCATTTTGAGTTGATAATTGATCGGTTCAGGCGGACTCGGAACTTCCGTCGTCCTCGTGGGTTGCGTCGGATTCTGCCGGTTTGGATCTGGTATGCGCTCGCTCAGTTTGAGCTGCGTCGACCGCCACATATTCCTCGGGCGGCATCAAGGTTCGTGACAATGTCCTTTTCCCCGTTGCCTTCCGTAGGCTGTTCTCGCGTCGCTTCAACAGCGTCGCCAAGTCCGTTCCGCGCAGCATTTCCAAGTCTCGCATCATCGTCTTCCCCGGATGTTCTCGACTGTGTTCGCTTTCGGCCGTGGATGGCTCGGTTGATAGAAAGTTAAGGAATTATATACGAAAGTCACATTTTCTCTTGATGCTATACAAGGAAATAGTGAGGCACCGGCTCAAGTATTGGGCTTGGCCGCTTGGCCAAAACGCTGTCCCCGCCTGAAACTGCTGTTCTGTTGCGCCGGAGGCGCTACAGCGCCGCTGACGTGCGGGCTTCGGAAGCGGACTGAAGGGAACATGGACGAACAGGAAGCTCGGAAGGCAAAGCGCGTTCTTCGACGCGAACGTTGCGTCCAGGCGCGTGCCGTTTCGAAGCATGTCCCGACGCGCAGCCGCCGGGCCTGCGAGCGCCGGTACATTGCGGATCGGCTGCCAGGTTCTCCGCGAACGCTTGGCGACTGTCGTGCATGCTGTGTCGAGAAGCGCAAGCGCGGCTGCCGCGGTCTGGAATCTGCGAGCTGCACGAAGTTCGCGATTTCATTTCCCCCGCAGCGCGGCTTCGAGGTCGGCTGCGCTGGTCAGCGGAAGGGAACATGTGCCGCCGGAGCAGACGTACGCCGCCGCCCTGCCGTCGATGGCGCCCTTGCCGGCCGCAGGGTGGTTCCGTGGAAGCTGCGCATCGGTCCGCAAGACCAGCTTGTTCATGTTGGGCGTCCGCCAGGCCGCTTCGGCCAGGCCGTCCGCATCGCCGGAGGCACCGACGATCACGATCTGCGTGCAGCATTGGAGGAATTCGTTGGCGCAGAGCAGGCTTGCGTAAGGCAGGAGGTTCTTCGCCAGATCGCCGGTGAATGCGGCGATGACGGCGTCCGCGCGCTCCCGGTAGGCGTCGTCGCCGGTCATGTAGTGCAGACGCGCCAGCACCTGCGCCATCGTGCCGTTGCCCGCGGGCGTCGCGTTGTCGGCGGCGGTCCGGGTGCGAATGATCAGCGCTTCCGCGTCGTCCGCCGTGAAGAAGTAGCCGCCGTTCTCCACGTCCCAGTAATGCGCGTCGGCGATTTCGACCAGTTCCCGGGCGGTTGCCTGGTAGACGTCTTTGCCGGTCGCCTCGTAGAGCGCCAGGGCCGCGCGCGCCATGTTGGCGTAATCGTCGAGCGTCGCGGCATGCTTCAGCTTGCCGTCGCGGTACGAATGCTTCAGCCGTCCGTCATCCGTCATCCGCTCGCGGACGAAGTCGAACGCCGCCGCGGCGGCGGCCAGCCAGCGCGGCCGGCCGAATGCGCAGGCGGCGTGGGCCAGGGCGGCGATCATCAGCCCGTTCCAGTCCGCCAGCACCTTGTCGTCCCAACCGGGCCATTCGCGTTTTTCGCGGACGGCGAAGAGTTTGGCGCGGCAGGCTGCAAGGGACGCTTCCTGATCGTCGTCGAGCGGTTCCGAATGGGCGGTCCGATTGAGTATGTTGACGCCTTCCCAGTTGCCGCCGGACGCGACGTCGTAGACGGTCCGGAACAGGACGGCGTCTGCGCCGTCGCCGAGCGTGTCGCTGATCTCGGATGCCGTCCAGGTGTAGAACTTGCCCTCCTCGCCTTCCGAATCCGCGTCGTAGCTGGCCGCGAACGCGGCGCCTCCGGGCGCCACCATCTCGCGCAGCGCCCATTCGACCGTCTCCTCCGTCCGCTGCAGGTAAAGCGGATCCCGGGTCTCCTGCCATGCCCACGTCAGAAGGTCGACGAGCTGGGCGTTGTCGTAAAGCATCTTCTCGAAATGCGGGACGAGCCATGCGGCGTCGGTCGAATAGCGTGCGAAACCGCCGCCGAGATGGTCGTATATCCCCCCTTGGGACATCCGGGTGAGCGACAGGAGCACCGCGTCGCGGAGGTTCGAGCCGCCGCCGCGCAGGTAGCTGCGCCAGATCAGTTCGTGAATCGACGGGTTCGGGAACTTCGGGGCCTGTCCGAAGCCGCCGTGGGTCATGTCGAATTCGCGAGCGAGGCGTTCGGCGGCGCGGTCGTTCATCGCGAGCGGAATGCCGTCGCCGCTCCCGGTTTCCGCCGCCCAGACCCGTCGCAGCCCGGCGTTCAGCGCGGCGGCGCTCTCGAGGGCCTTGTCGCGCTTGCCGTTCCAGTAATCGGCGAGCGCGTCGAGAACTTGCGGGAAGCCCGGCCGGCCGTAGCGCGGACCGGGAGGAAAGTACGTCCCGCCCCAGAACGGTTCGCCCGACGGAGTTAGAAACATGGTGAGGGGCCAGCCGCCTTGCTGGCCGAGCAGCTGCAGCGCGTGCTGGTAGATGGTGTCGATGTCGGGCCGCTCTTCCCGATCGACCTTGACGTTGACGAAGTTGCGGTTCATCAGCCCCGCGACCTCGGCGTTTTCGAAGCACTCGTGCGCCATGACGTGGCACCAGTGGCAGGCGGCGTAGCCGACCGACAACAGGATCGGCTTGTCCGCCGCCGCGGCGGCGGCCAGCGCTTCGGGCCCCCAGCCGTACCAGTGGACGGGATTGTCGGCGTGCTGGAGAAGATAGGGGCTGGTTTCCTCGGAGAGGCGGTTTCGCGACATGAGGGGGTATCCGAAAGTTGAGGCGGAAGTTAACATGCTACGGGAACGCGACCGAGACAAACTCGGGAACGCGCGAGGGCTGCGACGGAGGAGCGGAGGAATGAAGATATCGTTCGACTGCACGCCCGAGGAAGCGCGCCGCTTCCTCGGCCTGCCGGACGTGGCGCCTGTAAACGATGCGATCGTCGAGGAGCTCGCGAAGCGGGCGGCGGAGACGGCGCGGACGATGGACGCCGAAAAATTGATGGCCCAATGGACGTCGGCCGGCGTTCAGGGTTTCGAAGAATTGCAGAAGCGGTTTTTCGAAACGTTCGCCGCGAAGAAGGACGGAAACTGAGGGGCCGTTGACGCCCGGCGATACGATCTTTGCGCTGGCGAGCGCGCCCGGACGCGCCGGCGTCGCGGTAATCCGGCTTTCCGGACCGGCCGCCGGCGTCGCGGCGCGGGAACTGGCGCGTCTCGGGGAATTGCCGCCGCGCAAGGCGGTGCGTTGCCGGCTGCGGGATCCCGCCGACGGCGCGCCGCTTGACGACGGTTTGCTGCTCTGGTTTCCCTCGCCGGCCAGCTTCACCGGCGAGGACGTCGCGGAGTTTCACGTTCACGGCGGCCGCGCGACCGTCGAGGCCGTTTCCGCCGTTCTGGCCCGCCGGGACGGCGTTCGGCTCGCCGAACCGGGAGAATTCTCGAGGCGCGCGTTTTTGGCGGGCAAGATCGACCTCGCCGAGGCGGAGGGCCTGGCCGATCTCGTCGCGGCGGAAACCGACGCGCAGCGCCGCCAGGCGCTGCATCAGCTGGGCGGCGGGCTTTCGCGCCGGCTCGACGTCTGGCGCGCCTCCCTGATCGAAACGCTGGCCCATCTGGAGGCGTGGATAGATTTCCCCGACGAGGACCTGCCCGAGGAAACCGCGGCCGCAGCGACGGCCGGAATCGTGGATCTGGAGGCGTCTCTGCGGAGTTTCCTCGACGACAGCCGTCGCGGAGAACGCCTGCGCGACGGCATGCACGTCGCGATCGCCGGCGCGCCGAATGCCGGAAAATCCTCGCTGCTCAACGCGCTGGCCGCGCGCGACGCGGCGATCGTGTCGGAGACCGAAGGAACCACCCGGGACGTGATCGAAGTCCATCTGGATCTCGGCGGCTGGCCCGTCGTCGCGGCCGATACGGCCGGCCTTCGCGACGCGCCGGGCCCGGTCGAGAAAGAGGGCGTCCGCCGCGCTCTCGACCGGGCGAAAACCGCCGATCTCGTCCTGGTCGTGTTCGACGGCGCGGTCCCCCCCGACGCCGCGAGCCTCGCCCTTCTCGATCGCGGCGCCCTCGCGGTCGTCAACAAGATCGATCTGGGCTTCGTCCCGCCCGCCGAAATCGGCGGCGCGGAAACGGTCGCCGTTTCGGCGAAGACCGGCGACGGGCTGCAGGATTTGCTGCAGCGCATTCTGACGCGAATGGCTGGCCTCATGCCGCGGAAGGAGGGAACCCATCTCACCCGGCTGCGTCATCGGATCGCGATCGGGGAGTGCGCCGATTCGCTGGCCCGGGCGGCAGCGGCCGGAGAGGTGGAGCTGATCGCCGAGGATCTCAGGATCGCGGCGCGCTCCCTCGGCCGGGTCACCGGCCGGGTGGACGTCGAGGAGTTGCTCGACGTCGTCTTTCGAGATTTTTGCATTGGAAAGTGAAGCCGGCGCCGTACGGCGATTGTTTCACGTGAAACGCCCGGTTCGTCTTTACAGCGCAGCGAAGGTTGCCTAGTTTGCCCTGCATGTCTGATCGTTCCTACGAAGTGATCGTTGTCGGCGGAGGGCATGCGGGTTGCGAGGCCGCCGCCGCCGCCGCGCGCATGGGCGCGCGCGTACTGCTCGTGACGCACAAGCGGTCCACGATCGGCGAAATGTCGTGCAATCCGGCGATCGGCGGCCTCGGCAAGGGGCATCTGGTCCGCGAGATCGACGCGCTCGACGGCATCATGGGCCGGGCGATCGACCGGTCCGGGATCCAGTTCCGGATTCTCAACCGGCGGAAGGGTCCGGCCGTGCAGGGCCCGCGCGCGCAGGCGGACCGCCGCCTTTACCGGCGCGCGGTGCAGAATCTTCTCCGGCGCCAGGAAAACCTCGACATAATGGACGGCGGCGTGGAGGATCTCGCGGTCGAGCGCGCGGCCGTCGCCGGAGTCGTCCTCGCCGACGGGACGACGGCGAGCGCCCCGCGCGTGGTTCTGACGACGGGAACGTTTCTCGACGGGCTGATCCATGTCGGAAGCCGGACGATCCCGGCCGGACGGGTCGGGGAAGCGCCGTCGCTCGGCTTGTCCCGCACGCTCAAGGCGCTGGGATTCCGTCTCGGGCGGCTGAAGACGGGAACGCCGCCCCGCATCGACGGCCGCACCGTCGATTGGGCGTCGTTGGAGGCGCAGCCCGGCGACGATCCGCCGGAGCCGTTCTCCGCGCTGACGACGCGCATTCGCGTGCCGCAGACGAACTGCCATATCACGTACACCAACCGCGAGGCGCACGATCTGATCCGGGAAAGTCTGCATCTGTCGGCGATGTACTCGGGGCGCATCCGATCGACCGGGCCGCGGTACTGTCCGTCCATCGAGGACAAGATCGTGCGTTTCGCCGACCGCGACCGTCATCAGATCTTTCTCGAGCCCGAAGGACTCGACGACGACACGGTCTACCCCAACGGAATATCGACGTCCCTCCCGGAGAGCGTGCAGCGTGCGATGCTGGCGCTGATCCCCGGACTCGAGCGGGCGCGGATGATTCGGCCCGGTTACGCCATCGAGTACGACTTCGTGGATCCCCGCGAATTGCGCCCCACCCTGGAAACGCGGCGGGTGAAGGGATTGTATTTCGCCGGCCAGATCAACGGCACGACGGGTTACGAGGAAGCGGCTGCGCAGGGCGTGGTCGCGGGGATCAACGCCGGCGGCGCGCATTTCGCGCTCGACCGCGCGGAAGCCTATATCGGCGTCATGATCGACGATCTGATCACGCGCGGCGCCTCCGAGCCCTATCGGATGTTCACGTCGCGCGCCGAATACCGCCTTTCGCTGCGCGCCGACAACGCCGACCAACGGCTGACGCCGGCCGGAATGAAGGTCGGCTGCGTGTCCGGCGTTCGCGCCCGCGCATTCGGGCGCAAGACGGAGCAAATCGGGATCGCGCGGCGGCAGCTCGCGGAATTGTCCGCCACGCCGCGAACCCTTCGCGACCTCGGAATTCCCGCGGCGGACAACGGCGTGGCGCGAACCGCTCTCGACCTGCTCGCCCGCCCGGGCGTCGACGCCGCCGTGCTGGCTCGCCTGTGGCCCGCAGTCGCGGATATTCCGCAATCCGCGTTGAAGCAGATCGCGAACGATTCGCGTTATTCCGGGTATCTCGGACGCCAGCAGGCGGACATCGACCTCTTTCGCCGGGACGAGTCGCTCGCGCTGCCGGTCGATCTCGAATTCGAGCGCATCGACGGATTGTCGCGCGAGATGCGCGAGAAACTGGACAGCGTCCGTCCCGAGACTCTCGGCGCGGCTGGCCGCATCCCCGGGGTGACGCCTGCGGCTCTCTCGGCGTTGCTGCGCCACGTTCGCCGCGGAACCGGGCGCCGTGACGCCGCCTAGAAGCTTTCGGGGCAGCCGCGGCCGGCCAAAGGAAGCGCCGGAGCCGTTCGCGCCGCCGGGAACCCGGCGAAACCGCCGCGACGCCGGCATGCCGGTCGCCCGCGTCGCGCTTCGGGCGCGGTCGCTCCGCAGGCCGGCGCGGTGAATCCGCCCGGAGAATGCATGGGACCGCGCGAATTCGCCGCAGTCGCGAATGTTTCACGTGAAACGCTGGACCGCCTTCGCGTGTACGCGGACCTGCTGGTCTCGTGGCGCGCCTCGCTCAATCTGGTCGCGGCCTCCACGCTTCCGAACCTTTGGCATCGCCACATTCTCGATTCTTTTCAGCTCGCGGCGCTGCTTCCCCGGGAAACGCGGGCCATTACGGATCTCGGAAGCGGGGCCGGGTTCCCCGGCTTGGTGCTCGCCATCGCGACCGGCCATCCGGTGGCGTTGGTCGAGGCCGATGCGCGCAAATGCGCGTTTCTCGGGGAGGTCGCGAGGCGGACGGACGCTCCGGTCTCCATCCTGAACGCGAGGATCGAAGCGCTGCGACCGCGCCCGCCGCGAGCCGACGTCCTTACGGCGCGCGCGCTGGCGCCTCTATCGGCGCTTTGCGGGTTCGCCGCCGCGCTGCGCCCGGCGTCCTGCCTGTTTCCCAAGGGCCGAAAATGGCGCGCCGAACTGGCCGAGGCCCGAAAGCGGTGGAAAATGCGGGTCGAAGCGTTCGACAGCGCGACCTCCCGCGACGGACGAATCCTCCGCCTCTCGAACGTGGAACCGGCGAGTCCGGCGGCCGCGTCGCGATGAACGGAGGCGCGTCGGCGGCCGTCGCGGCGCCGGTCATGGCGATCGCGAACCAGAAAGGCGGCGTCGGCAAGACGACTACTGCGATCAATCTGGCGACCGCCCTTGCCGCGGTCGGCAAGCGGGTTCTGGCGGTCGACCTCGATCCCCAGGGAAACGCGTCGACGGGACTCGGCGTCGAGCCGGCCCGCAGGGGGAGGGGAACCTATGGCCTGTTGCTCGGCGGCGTCCCCTTCGAGGACGCCGTGATCGAAACGGACGTTCCCCGTCTCGCGATCATGCCGTCCACCATCGATCTGTCGGCGGCGGAACTGGAACTCGTCGACCTTCGGGAACGGGAACGGCGCCTGCGCTCGGTTCTGCGGCCGGTCGCGCCGTCCTTCGACTACGTTCTCGTCGACTGTCCGCCCGCGCTCGGACTGCTGACGCTGAACGCCCTCGTGGCTGCCGATTCGGTTCTCGTGCCGCTGCAATGCGAGTTTCTCGCGCTCGAAGGAATTCGACAACTCATGCGCACGATCGAAGCAGTGCAGTCCGGGTTCAATCCGAGCCTGCGGCTGGCGGGCATCGTTCTGACGATGTTCGACAGCCGCAACAGGCTGAGTTCGCTGGTCTCCGATGACGTCCGGGAGTTTTTCGGCGACCGAGTCTTCGAGACCGTGATTCCCAGGAACGTCCGGATCTCCGAAGCGCCGTCGCACGGCAAGCCGGTTCTGCTGTACGATGTGAACTGCGCCGGAGCGTTGGCCTATATCCGGCTCGCTGGGGAATTCCTGCGTCGCGAAGGCGCGACGGAGAACGCAACATGAACGGAAGCCAACCGCTCGGACGCGGCCTCAAGGCGCTCTTCGGCGAAGACCGCGCCGGGGACGCGTCCGTCGGCGTCCGCACCGTGCCGACGGCCATGCTGACGCCTTGTCCTCTCCAGCCGCGACGCCGTTTCGACGAAAGCGCGCTGGAGGAACTGGCGCGCTCGATTCGGGAGAAAGGCGTCCTGCAGCCGCTGATCGTTCGTCCAGGCGCGTCCGGCGATTTCGAAATCGTCGCCGGCGAACGCAGGTGGCGAGCGGCGCAGCGGGCGCAGGTTCACGAAATCGCCGTCGTGGTGCGCGATCTTTCCGACGAGGAAGCGCTGGCGGTCGCGCTGATCGAAAATATCCAGCGCGATGACCTTTCGGCCATCGAGGAGGCGCAGGCTTATTCGCGGCTGGCGCAGGAGTTCGGCAAGACCCAGAACGAGGTCGCGGTCGTCGTGGGCAAGAGCCGAAGCCACGTCGCCAATACGACGAGGCTTCTCGAGCTTCCCGACGAAGTGCAGACGATGCTTGCCGAGGGCAAGCTTACGGCTGGACACGCGCGCGCCCTCGTCGGCGCGCCCGATGCCGTCGCGCTGGCGCGACGCATCGAGGCGGAAGGACTGTCGGTGCGCGCCGCGGAGCGCCTCCGAAAGCCGGGCAAGGGCCGGTCCCGGCGTCCCGCGGTCGAGAACGCGGATACGCTCGCCCTCGAGAGGTCGCTCAGCAATGCGCTCGGGCTCAAGACGAAAATCTCGTTCGACGGCAACGGCGGCACCGTCACTCTGGCTTACGAGTCGCTGGAACAGCTCGACGATCTGGTGAAGCGGCTTCGGGCGACGCCGAAGCCTCCGGCTCCCGGAGTCTATTGACGGCTGCGACCGCTCGGGTTCGCCGGCCGGCAGTCGTCGGCGAACGCTTCGCTCGCCCCGGCGGCGGCCGTTTGATCGGCGGGCGGCCGCGCCCTATCGTCGCGTCATGAGAGACGTTCCGGGAAGCGGCGCGAACCTGACGCCGGACGTGGCCGCGGCCAATCTGGCGGCCGTAAGGCGGCGGATCGCGGACGCCGCGCGGGCTGCCGGGCGGAACCCCGAAACCGTGTCGCTCGTGGCGGTCTCCAAAGCGCATGGCGCTGCGTCGGCACGGGCCGCGCTCGCGGCCGGACACCGGACGTTCGGAGAGAACCGCGTGCAGGAAGCCGCCGCCAAATGGCCCGCCCTCCGGGCGGAATTCCCCGATGCGGAGCTCCATTTGATCGGCTCCCTGCAAACCAACAAGGCCGCCGAGGCCGTCGCGCTGTTCGACGCGATTCAGACACTGGATCGGGAGCGCCTCGCCCGGGCGCTCGCCCGGGAATTCGAACGGCAGGACCGGCGCTGCGCGCTCTTCGTGCAAGTGAACACGGGAGAAGAGCCGCAAAAATCGGGCGTCCTTCCGGCCGCGGCGGATGCGTTCGTCGCGCGATGCCGGACGGAGTTCGGCTTCGAGATAGCCGGGCTGATGTGCATCCCGCCCGCGCGGGAGGACCCGGCGCTTCACTTCGGACGGCTGGCGGCGCTCGCCGAACGCAACGGCGTCGCCCGCCTCAGCATGGGCATGTCGGCGGATTTCGAGACGGCGGTCGGCTTGGGGGCGACCGAAGTGCGCGTCGGCACGGCGATTTTCGGGCCGCGCCGACCCTGATTTCGGCCGGCGGCTCCGTCAGCGCGACGCCTGCACCACCAACCTGTCGGCCGGCAGCCAGTCCGAGAGGATGCGCTGCAGGTCCGGCAGGGCGAACGCCACGCATCCCTCCGTGGGCGGATAGCCGGCTCCGGCGACGTGAACGAAGATGGCGCTGCCTGCGCCGGGAACGACCGGATCCGCGTTGTGGCCGGTGATCGCCATCAGATCGTAGAGCCCGTCGTCGCGCCACAGCGCCTCGCAACCGGCCGGGTGCGGCAGCTTCACCTTCGTGTTGTAGGCAGGGTGCCGGGGATCGTCGCACCAGCCGTCCTCCGGCGCCAGCGCCGCCGCGCGAAGCCGCGTGTTGGGGAGGTCGAGGCGATCCTTCCGGTAAAGAACTTCGAGCAACGGAAAGCTCCCTTCCGGCGTGGCGCCGTCGCCTTCCCGCTTATTCGCCCGGACGCCGCCGCGGCCGACCGCGCATCTGCAGGAGGCGTTTCTCCAGACGGCCGTTCCGTCGACCGAGACGATCAGACTCATGATCCGGGTGTCGCAGGTTGGACTCCTGCCCCCGCAACCACCGTGATCGGCATTCCGGGCGCCGGCGTGCCGCTCTCGTTTCCTTTGGCGCCCTTCGCCGTCCATTCGAGGACGGCGCCGAGACCGCCGCGCAGCTTCGCTTTCATCCGGCTCCGTTTCGCGCCGGAGATGAGCGCGGCGCGGCCGCGATCATTGCCATATCGTAGCCGTAGCGCAAACCGCCCTCGGATTTGCCCTGCTCCGCCCGACCCCGAAGGCCGCGCCAGGTCTTGGCTGCGAGGTTCGCAGGGCGTTCATCGTCCCCTTCAGACCGGCGCGAAGCTCCGCGTTCCTGCCTTCCGCCAACGTGACGGCCGTCGCCCCGGCGAAGCGCGGGTGATTTGAATAGCGGCGCCGCACCCGCTTGATCCCGGTTCATCCGGTCGAGCGCCTCCGGCAGCACGATTTCGAATGCGTTCGCGGGGGCGTCCGCCAACAACGCCTGTACGCTCGGACGCAGGACCCTGCTGACGGCGGAGACTGCGGTGCGCCGGACAAGCCGAAGGGCTCCATGAAGCCGCGCTTCAGAACCTCGCCCGGGCGACTCCAGTCGGGTCATGCCTCCTCGAACGACAGTAATCGACGCATTCTGACGCGGGAGAGGCGGGATGGGGCAGACATGGCGAATGTCCGACTAATGATCGGATCCACTGCTGTCCGGTTAATCACCAAACAAATTCAATTGGTTTGGTAGTGGCCGGGGCTGTCGGCGCCCGATCTAAGAGGCTGTTTTAATTGAATTTTCTCGAAAGGAATCACCAACAAGATCTGAAGAATTGCGCAGAGGTTGGTATCGATTTTCAGCCTTTTTCGCATGATCGGAACATAAACTGAGACTGCGATCCGGATTCGTGTTTTCACTGCATTTTCGGAGCGTCCGAAGAAACGCTTGATCCCAAACGGCCGGAGACATCCTTCGAGTATGGAGCGGCAGCTTGCAAATCTGACCTCATCGCCGACAGCAGATAGCCGACCCAAAATCGACACCAGGTGATTTTTACCTTAACACATTGATAAATTTTTATAAATTAGGAAGCATCTGCCAGTTAACCGGACAATAGTGGATCGGATCATAGAAGGATGACGCATTCCGGAAAAGTGGTTCGAAAGAGCTTTCTCATCGTTGACCGACGCGGCATAATCCCGCGGAACCGAGCCGGAGCGCGCTGACATGGCCAACCCCAAGAAGATCCTGCTGGTGGACGACGACGACATGCTGCGGGAAACCTTGCGAGGCCAGTTCCGAGAAGAATTCGTCGTCGAGGAAGCCGCAAACGGGGCGGGGGCGCTCGCCGCCTGCCGCGACCCCCACCCCGACATCGTCATTCTCGACATCGGCCTGCCCGACATGGATGGTCGCGAAGTATGCCGCGCGCTGCGCGACGCGAACGTCAATTGTCCGATCATCATGCTCACCGGCGCCGGCGCCGAGACGGATACGGTGCAAGGCCTCGACGCGGGCGCCAACGACTACGTCACGAAGCCGTTCAGGTTCAGCATCCTGCTCGCAAGGATACGCGCTCAGCTTCGCCAGCACGAACGGAGCGAGGATGCGGTTTTCAGCATCGGTCCCTACAGATTTCATCCCGCCGCCAAAGTGCTGACTTACCCGGAAGACGGCAAGATCCGGTTGACGGCGAAGGAGGTGGCGATCCTGAAATATCTCCTGAAGAGGGTTTCCGGCGTGACCGGCCGCCAGACGCTCCTCAACGAGGTGTGGGGCTACAATTCCGGGGTCACGACGCACACGCTCGAGACCCATGTGTACCGGCTGCGCCAGAAGATCGAGCGCGACCCCTCCAACGCCGAAATACTGATCACCGAGCCCGGCGGATACCGCCTGGTGCCGTGATGCGTCCGCTCGTTACAGCGCCTTGATCCCGCCGCCGTCGAGCGACAGTATCTGGCCGGTTATATACGCGGCGCGGTCGCTTGCGAGAAAAACGGCGGCGTCCGCCACTTCCGCCGCCTCTCCGAGCCGTCCGAGAGGAATTCCCGCCGCCGGATCGCCCATGCCCGCCTCGGTCATCTGCTTCTGGCGTTCCGACATGATGGGGCCGGGCGATACCGCGTTCGCCCGTATCCCCCTGGAGCCGTACTCGTTCGCAAGCCCCTTGATCACGAGATTCAGCGCCGCGTTGACGCTGCCGCCGGGCAGGTGAATGCCGATCGGCAACTTGCCGCCGGTGCCGGTGACGGCGACGATCGCGCCCGTCGTCATATGCGGCAAGGCCGCCTGGAAGCAGTTCACGTATCCGAGATATTTGACTTCCAGCGCCGCGCGAAAAACGTTCTCGTCGATTTCGAGGAACGGTCCGAACGCCGGCACCGCGACGCTCGTTGCGAGAACGTCGAGGCTTCCCAGATCGACGGCGACCTTCCGCGCGGCAACCCGAACGGCGGCCGCATCCGTAACGTCGAGAGGCACGGCAAGGGCCTTGTCCCTGCCGATTTCCTCCGTCAGAGCGTCCAGCGCGGCGTTCGTGCGGGCCGAGACGGCGACGCGCGCTCCCTCGCGCGCAAAAGCCAGCGCGATTTCGCGACCGATGGCCCCGGTGGCTCCGGTTATCCATGCGGCTTTGTCCCTGAGTCCCATGTCCATGTGCGATCCTTCCTTCTGGGGAGATGTCCGGGATCTTTTGGCTGCGTCCGACCGGCGGTCGATGCCCAGCCATGGTTCTCCCGAAGTCTCTGAACATATCGTCGTTCAGCGCGGTGTAAACGAAGGCGTAAAGGCAGGTTTCTCCGCGGCCGCGCCGGATCTCTGCGAACAGCGACTGGAGAAAGGGCAAAGCATGTCGCGGGCGACGATGTCGAGATCTTCGGACCGCGCTTGACCATGCCGCGCTTCTCAAGGTCGAGATTGTCACGTGCCGTGGGCGTTCTGCATCGTGGTCTGGAGAATGGGGCAGGCGGTGTTGACCCTCGCCCCCCAACGCGTACGGCACAGTGCGCATGGAGTTGGCGAGTATCGCCCAAATGGTTCGGGTAAGAGGGCCGGCGTGGCCCGATCTGCGATCAGGAACGGCGGTATATCTCGTTGTACGCTTGATGGATGTTTGCGATGAGATTGTCGGTAGTTTCGTCGACCTGGCGAATACGTTGATCATCGATGGGCAACGCATCCCTGTCGGGCGACTCGAAGTTTTTCCCCGAGGCTGTCTTCTTCAATTTCAGATACTCCGTTTCGACATCGAAACGCTTATCGCGTTGACCAGGCAGCCGAAGCGCGAGCTGTATTTTCTGCGTATCGCGGATAGCGGCTCTGCGCAGGTTTTGGGCTTGGGCGTCTGTGCCAGCCAATACCAAGGCGGCGATGACGTCGGACCGGAACTGGTCGGGAAGGTTCTTGGCGTCTTGGACCATTTGGAAGGTCTCCGATGCGAAGGCGTGCCGGTTGCTCCGTCGATCAACAACGATCCAGCCGACAATAGTGATCAGCCAAGATCCGATAACCCACCAAGGCGCGCCCGACGCTTCATCAGGCATTCGATACGGATGTCGTCCTGAATCAGTCAGCCTCCTCAATATAGCTCCATATCTCGGTCCTGAGCAGAGAGTCCTCCGTCTCTATGAGCAGCCTCTCCCTGAGTTGGCTCAGTTCAAAGCCGCAACACCGCACCAAACCACCAAAAGCTTCCTCAAGAAACGACGAACCGTATCCCTTCGCGCCGTCCATGACGACCGTTACGGCTCCCGCCCTCAAGGTTGGGACCAAGTGGTCGTCGCGAAAGGCTTCGCCCGAATACCTTCCGTCGGAGCGGGTCCGACCGACCGGATACGGCGTGAAGCTCCGCGCCACGTCGATTTTTTTAGTCTGCGTCGTTGCCATCTGATCAACTTCGAATCGCTGGTCCGCCACTCGATGAACGCACCATTGACGGAGTTATCCAAATCGCCGCTGTGTTCGTAGGTTACGTCAGCTTACGAGCATATAGGTATCGTCCTGCAAAACTCAATACTCATAAATGGTCTTCGCACGCAAGTTCGACAAGGCGCTTCAGATCGGCCATACTCTTTCCATGCTGAGGTGCAGCGGATCTGGCGACGCTTCCGCACGGCCCTGGCGGCGAACCCGCCCCGCATTCCAGGACAAAGCCTCTCGCATCCTGTTCGCCATCTTCCTGCATGGGAACAAGCGGCAGGGAGCACCCACCCTTTTCCTGCCGGCACGCAGTCATTGCCAGCCGCCACCGCCCTTGAATTTTCGACTCGTTCGGCCTATCTCCCGTCAACGTTCCGGCGGTCGCCGCGGCCGGACGGCACGCCGACCGGAGAGAACCATGCTCCATCATCTGTCCGCAATGGATTCGGCGCGTGGATAGCGATTTCCTCGTCCGTTTCTGGGGCGTCCGCGGGTCGATACCTTCCCCCGGCAAGGACACCGCGGGCTACGGCGGCAATACGTCCTGCGTCGAAATGCGCTGCGGCCCGCACGTTCTCATCTTCGACGCCGGATCGGGGCTTCCCGGCCTGGGAAGGCTCCTTGCGACGGAGGGCGTCACCGAAGCCGATCTCTTTCTGTCGCACACCCATATCGATCACATCGTGGGATTTCCGTTTTTCTGCCACGCCTTTCAATCCGGAAACAGGCTCACGGTCTGGTCCGGCCACCTCGAGAACGGCGAAACGACCGAAAGCGTTCTTCGCCGGTACATGAGCCCGCCGATCTTTCCGATCACCCCGGACGCGTTCGCCGCCGACGTCGGCTACCGCGACTTCAGGGCCGGGGAGCCGCTCGCGCCGAAGCCGGGAATCGCGCTTCGCACGGCGACCCTGAACCATCCGCAAAACGCGACCGGTTATCGCGTCGAATACGGCGGACGATCGGCCTGTTACGTCACGGACACCGAACATCGCGCGTCCGGCCCCGACGAAAACGTCCTCTCGCTGATCGAAGGCGCCGACGTCGTGATCTACGACGCGATGTTCACCGATGCCGAATACCCCCGCTTCGCCGGTTGGGGCCACTCGACCTGGGAGGAGGGCGCAAGGCTCTGCAAGGCGGCGCGGGTGCCGATCCTGGTGATTTTCCATCATCGACCGGAGCGCTCGGACGACGAGCTCGATCGCATCGCCGAGGAGGCGGCCCGAGCCGCGCCCGGCGCGGTCGTCGCCTTCGAGGGCATGGCGTTGGAGCTCTGAGGCGGCGATGCGGACGCGCGCCCGTCTCCGCGCTCTGGGAATGGGCTTGGCCACCGTCACCGGGGTCTCGCGACGCGGATGGTTCGTTCCGTGCCGGCATGCGTCCTCTTTTTCGCGGGCGGAAACGTATCCCGAGCTCGAAACGCTGTTCGCGGCGGCGGAGCCGCGCTTCGCCGAAACGCTCGCCGCGATCGACTCGCTCGACGCGGCGCTTTCGGAAATCGGCGGCGGCGACCCGCCGCAGCCCCGGTGGAATCAGGGTTGGTTCCCGCGGCTCGACGCGGCCGCCGCCTACGCGACGATGCGCGCGCGGCGGCCGTCGCTCGTCGTCGAAGTGGGGGCGGGCCATTCCACGAGATTCCTCGCCCGGGCGGCCGCGGACGGCGGCCTCGACACCCGCATCGTGACCATCGATCCGGAACCGCGCGCCGACATCGCGGCCCTCGAAGTCGAGCATCTATCCGTGACGGTCCACGACGCCGGCCTCGCGCCGTTCGAGGCGTTGCGCGCCGGCGACGTCCTGTTCGTCGATTCCAGTCACGTCCTCATGCCCGGCAGCGACGTCGACCTCTTGCTGAACCGAATATGGCCGATCCTCCCGGCCGGAGTGCTGGTTCATTTTCACGACGTCCTCCTGCCCGACGGCTACCCCGAGTCCTGGACGTGGCGGGGCTACAACGAGCAGCTCGGCGTCGCGGCGTTGCTGTCCGCGGACGCGGCGGAGATTTTGTTTTCGAGCCGTTACGTCGTCACCCGAATGCCGGAGGCCGTCGGGCGGAGCGTCGCGAGCGGCCTGCCGCTGATGGCGGATGCCGTCGAGACCAGTCTTTGGGTCGAAAAAACCGGGCGGGGAGCCTTCGTCCGATGACGCGCAGAACGGATGACCTGCCGCTGCGGGTGCAGCGGACGATCCGCGACCAGCAGGACGCCAGCGAACGCCTGATCGGGTGGTTTCAGCTCGCCGTCGTCGTCGCCTTCGGCGTTCTCTACGCCGGATCCCCGAAAAGCGCCACGACCGCCTTCGCTCCGGTTCCCTGGGCGCTCGGAATCTACCTGTGCATCACGCTGGCGCGGCTTTGGCTCGCCCATCGCGGGCGAATGACTCCGCCGGCGCTCTACGCTTCGGTGGTGCTCGACATGTTCCTGTTAGTCGGGCTGATCTGGAGTTTCCACCTGCAGTACGAGCAGCAGCCGTCGTTCTATCTCAAGGCGCCGACGCTGCTCTACGTCTTCATCTTCATCGCGTTGCGGGCTTTGCGCTTCGAAGCGCGCTACGTGGTCGCCGCGGGACTCGTGGCGGCGGCGAGCTGGCTCGCGCTCGCGCTTTACGCCGTTCATGCGGGCGGCCGCGTCACGCGCGACTACGTTCATTACATGACGAGCGACGCGATCCTGATCGGCGCCGAGTTCGACAAGATCGTCTCCATCCTCGTGGTGACGGCGATCCTCGCCGTCGCCATAAGCCGGGCGCGCGGCCTGCTCGTCCGGTCCGTGGCGGAAGGCCACGCGGCCCAGGATCTTTCCCGCTTCTTCTCCCCGGAAATCGCGGCCCAGATCACCGCCTCCGAGGAAATGGCGTCCGCCGGTTCCGGCCAAGCCCGCAACGCCGCCATTCTGTTCTGCGACATAAGAGGCTTCACCGTTTTCTCGCGCACCCATCCGCCGAACGAGGTGGTCGCGATGCTGGCGGACTATCAGCGCCGGATCGTGCCCGTCATCCAGAACAACGGCGGCACCATCGACAAATTCCTGGGCGACGGGATCATGGCGACGTTCGGCGCCGCGTCCGAGTCGGACACTTGCGTCGCGGACGCGTTCAGGGCGGTGGACAGGATAATCACGGTCGCCGCGAATTGGAACGCGGCCCGCGCCGAGGCCGGCGAGCCCGAACTCCGCATCTGCGCCGGGGTGTCGGCGGGGCGGATCATCTTCGGCGCCGTCGGCGACGACAGCCGCCTCGAGTACACGGTCATCGGAGACGCGGTCAATCTGGCCGCCAAGCTCGAGAAAGCGACGAAACGCCAGAAATGCCGCGCTCTCGCCGACGCCGCCGCGTGGGAGACCGGACTCGCGCAGGGCTATTCGCCGCCGGCCCCCGCGGAACGGAGGCCGCGCTGCGACGTGGAAGGCTTGGAGCGGCCGCTCGATCTCGTCGTTCTGGCGAAATAGCGCCCCGGCGTTTCGCCGCGGAAGCTACTTGTACGGATCCGCGGCGTCGCGCAGGCCGTCGCCGAAGAAATTGAACGCCAGAATCACGACGATGACGGGAACCACCGGCAGCATCAGCCACGGGTAGAGAGCCACGACGTTGATGTTCTGCGCCTCGGCCAGCAGAACGCCCCAGCTGGTGATCGGCGGGCGGAGTCCGAGCCCCAGAAAGGAGAGCGCGGTCTCCCCGAGAATCATCGAGGGCACGGAGAGAGTCGCGGAGGCGATCAGGTGGCTCATGAAGCTCGGCATCATGTGCCGCCAGATGATGCGTCCGGGCCGCGCGCCCATCAGCCGTGCGGCGGAGACGAAGTCCTCCTCCCTGACGGCGAGCAGCTTCGAGCGGACCGCCCGCGCGAGGCCCGTCCAGTCCAGCAGGCCGAGGATGACCGTGATCCCGAAATAGATCAGGATCGGGCTCCAGTTCACCGGCAATGCGGCGGACAGGGCCATCCAGAGCGGCAGCTCCGGAAACGATCGAATCACCTCGATGCCGCGCTGGGTGAGGTTGTCCACCCAGCCGCCGTAGTATCCGGCGAGGCCTCCGAACAGCATGCCGAGAAAGAAGCTGATGGTGATGCCGACCAGCCCGACCGTCAGGGAGATACGCGTGCCCATCACGATGCGGGAGAACACGTCGCGGCCCAGCCGATCGGTGCCCAGCAGGAAGAACGTTCCGTCCTTCGGCGGGCAGACGAAGTGAAAGCGCATCTCGATCAGGCCCCAGAACCGGTAGCCGTCGCCGAGGCAGAAGAAGCGCAGACGGTCCGGGCGGGTGGGGTTGTCGGCGTATTCGCGCTTCAGGTTTTCCATGTTGAGCCGGTAGTCGAGACCGTACGTGAACGGCCCGACGAGCGCGCCTTCGTGGAAGAGGCGCACCTGCTGCGGCGGCGCGTAGATATGGTCCGTATGCCGCGAATGCATGTTGTAGGGCGCGATGAACTCGCTGACGAGAACCGAGAAATAGACCGCGCCGAGCAGCAAGCCGGACCACACCGCGAGCCGGTGCCGCTTGAAGCGAATCCACATCATCCGCCATTGCGACGCCATGTAGATGCGTTCCTGTTCCGGCGTCAGCGTTTCCGCGACGTGCGGATCGAAGGCGGCGTCGGACGCCCAGTGCTCGAGCCGTCCGTCGGGCGGCGTCATCGCGTGGTTCCTCCGCCGAGGCGGATCCGCGGATCGAGAAGGGCGAGCAGCACGTCGGACACGAACACTCCCGCCACGGTCAGGAGCGAAAGGAACATCAGGAACGATCCCGCGAGATACATATCCTGGCTTTGCAGCGCGCGAAGCAGCATCGGTCCGGTCGTCGGCAGCGAGAGCACGACCGAAACGATCACCGCGCCGGAAATCACCTGCGGCAGCAGGTTGCCGATATCGGCGATGAAGGGATTGAGCGCCATTCTCAGCGGATACTTGACCAGCAGGCGCCCGGAGCGCAGGCCCTTGGCGCGTCCGGTCGTGACGTACTGGCGCTGCAATTCGTCGAGCAGGTTGGCCCGCAGCCGCCGGATCATGCCGGCCGTGCCCGACGTGCCGATGACGACGACGGGCACCCAGAGGTGCTCCAGGACGGAGAGGAGCTTGGGCCAGTTCCACGGCTGCCCGATGAACTGGTCGTCCATCAGCCCGCCCACCGAAGTGCCGAACCAGCGGTTGGCGGCGTAGAGCAACACCAGGGCGAGCAGGAAATTCGGCGTGGCGAGACCGAGAAAGCCCACGAAGGACAGGCCGTAATCGCCCCAGCTGTACTGGTGCGTCGCCGAGTAGACGCCGATCGGGAAGGCGACGGCCCACGTGAACAGGATGGTGCTGAACGATACGAGGAAGCTCAGCCACAACCGGTCGCCGACGACCTCGGTCACCGGCTGGTTGTGCTCGAAGGAAAACCCGAAATCCCCCTGCAGCATTCCGCCCAGCCAGACCAGGTATTGCCGCCACCAGGGGAGGTCGAGTCCGTATTGCGCGCGAAGGAAGGCGATCTTGGCCTCGTCGACCGCCTCGCCCTGGCTCTGCAGCTCGTTGATGTAGCTGCTCAGATAATCGCCGGGGGGCAACTGGATGATGACGAAGACGATCAGGCTGATCGCGAGCATCGTCGGAATCATCACCAGAAGGCGCTGAACAAGGTACTTCAGCACGGTTCGCTCACCACTGCGCGCGCCGTCGGGCGGCGTCGGCGAACCAGAAGGTGTCCGGCATGTAGACGCCGAACTGGGCGCCGGGATTCCAGTTGTAGACGCCGCGGGCGGGCACGTTGCGCAGATGCCGGTTCACGACCACCGGCTGCGGCACGGCGGCGACGAGGCCGATGGCGAAAACTTGGTCCGCGTGGATCTCGAGCATGCGGCGCCAGATCTCCTCGCGCCGGGCGCGCGTGCCGGCGAAAGCCCATTCCCGGTTCAGGCGGAGCAACTCGACCGCCGCCGGGTCGTCGGGCTTCTCGCCGGCCCGTCCGCCGGACTGATGGTGCTGGCCCCATTTCGGCCATTGCAGATGAACCTGGCTCGTCGGCGCCAGCTCGTCCGGAAGCGTGTCCGCGTTCGGGAGCCCGTTCTCGTAACCGGACCAGATGGAAACCAGCGTTTCGCCGGCGAAGATCCGGTTCCGGAACACTTCTCGCTGGGACGGGCGGGTGAACAGCTTTATTCCGGCCTTGAGCCACGAATCGTGAATCAGCTCGAGAACGTCGGCCTGCTCCGTGTCTTCGCCGGCGGTTTCCACGATCACTTCCATCGGCCGCCCGTCGGGCAGCAGCCGGACGCCCCGCGAATCCCGCCGGTCGAGTCCCAGGCGGTCGAGCAGCCGGTTGGCCGCCTCCAGATCGAACGCCGCCCACGCCTCCCGGTATTCCGGCCTGTGCAGCGGGCTGTCCGGCAGCACCGTATTCTGGCCCTCGACGGCGAGGCCGTAATAGATGACCTGGTTGATTTCGTGCCGGTCTATCGCCATCGACAGCGCCCGCCTGAAATCCGCGTCGCGCACGAGCCTGCGCCACGCCGGGTCGTTGACGTTGAGGTTGGGGAACAGGGCGAGATGCGCGCCTTTCGCCGTCCGCCAGAGCCGGACCTCGAAGTTCTCGCGTTTCTCGGCTTCCTTGAGGAACGTGTAGTTGCTGAAGGCGATGCCGCGCGACTGGAGGTCGGATTCGCCGGCGCCCGTCTTGAGCGGTATCACGCCGGGCGACGCCACCTTCATGATCACCCGGTCGGCGTAGGGCAGCTGGAGTCCGTTCCGGTCGACGCGGTGGAAGTAGGGATTGCGGAGGAACAGGAACTGCTGGGCGGGCGGCTTCGTGCGAAGCGCCCACGGCTGCAGCGTCGGCAGATTCGGATTGTCGTTCTTGTACTGGTTGTCCTTCCGGTTGTGCAGTTCGGCCCAGTTCCTGCGCCCGGATTTCTCGACCATCGCGGCCAGGTCGCCGGGCCGGGCGTAGGCGGCATGGAAGCGCCGCAGGTAGTGTGCGGGGCGATAGACGTAGAGCGGGGTCGCGGCGGCGAGCGCCGGAAGGAAATGGGGGTTGGGCGCGTTCCAGGTGTATCGGACCGCGTGTTCGTCGACGATCTCGAAGACCGGCGGCTTTCCGTCGACCTTCATCAACTGCGGCGGTCCCAGCGGCGCCAGCGACGGGTTGTTGGCGACGTCCTCCCACCAATAGCGGAAGTCCTCCGCGGTGAACGGATGGCCGTCGGACCAGCGGTGGCCCTTGCGAAGGCGGAAGGTGAACCTTCGCCCGTCCTCGACCTCCACGTCCTGGAGAATGTCGGGCCGGATGCGGAACCGACGGTCGTAAGTCACGAGGCGGGCGTAGCCGTAGACCACGAGGATGCGCGTGTCCTTGGAGCGTCCGAAGATCATGCGGAGAGCGCCGCCGTGGATGCCCGGCGCCGTCGTCGCGACGATCCGCGGCGATTCCGGGAGGCGGGCGGCGAGGGGCGGCAGTTCGCCCTTCGCCACGCGCGCTTCGAGCAGGGGCGGTTCGCCCGCGGCGGCGGCTTGCGCGGCGAGGCCGGCCGCCGCGAGGCACGCGAACGGCCGTTTCACGGCGCCAATTCCCGAACGTCGGCGTTTTCGCTGGCGCGCACGCTGTGGCCGCCGCCGAGATCGATCATGGAAAGCGGCAGATCGCCGCCGAAGGGCGCCGGCCACTCGGCGGGAACGGAAGCCCGGCCTTCCATCAGCGCTTCGAGATCCAGCCGGTAGCGGGGATCCGGCTCGGGAACGGCCGACAGCAAGGCCCTGGTGTAGGGGTGGACCGGCCTCCGGAAGAGGACTTCGCGAGGCGCGGTCTCGACGATCCGGCCGGCGCACATCACCGCGATGCGGTCGGAAACGTAGTCGACGACCGCGAGATTGTGCGAGACGAACAGATAGGTCAGTCCCAGCTCCTGCTGCAGATCCTTCAGGAGGTTCAGGATCTGCGCCTGCACCGAGACGTCGAGCGCCGACACCGGCTCGTCGCACAGAAGAAGTTCGGGCTTGAGGGCGAGAGCGCGGGCGATGCCGATGCGCTGCCTCTGGCCGCCCGAAAAGGAATGCGGATAGCGGTTCAGGAAACGCGGATCGAGGCCGACCAGCGCCATCAGTTCCTGGACCATCTCGGCGCGGTAGGCGCGATCGCCGATATCGTGGATGACCAGCGGCTCCGAAACGATGTCGAACACCGTCATGCGGGGGTTGAGCGACGAGAACGGATCCTGGAAGACGAACTGGATTCTGCGGCGATAAGGCAGAAGCTCGCGCTCGCCGAGCCGCGTCAGGTCGATCTTCGAGGCTCCGTCGTCGAAGATCACTTCGCCCGAGTCGGGCCGCAGCGCGCACATGATCATCTTCGACAGCGTGGTCTTGCCGCATCCCGACTCGCCGACGAGGCCGAGGCATTCTCCCTGGCCGACGGCGAAGCCGACGTCGTCGACCGCCGTCACGTTCAGCGTCTCGCCGCCCTCGAAAAGGCCGCCCTTGCGCAGGCGGTAGGTCTTCGTCAGCCCCCTGACCTCCAGAAGCGGCCCTTCCGGCGCGACCGGCGCGTCGTCGCGCCTCGCCAGCAGATGGCCGGTGCGGTGCGCGATCTCGCGCAGCGGCGTCAGGCGTTCGCCCGGCTTCATGTGGAAGCGCGGCACGGCGCGCAGCAGCGCCTTGAGGTAGTCGTGCCGCGGGTCCTCGAAGATGTCCTCCAGAGCGCCGCGCTCCAGCACGCGGCCGCGATACATGACCACGATCTCGTCGGCGACGTTCGCCACGACTCCGAGATCGTGCGTGATCATGAGCACGGCCATGCGAAGCTCTTCCCGAAGGTCGCCGATCAGCTTGAGGATCTGCGCCTGGATCGTCACGTCGAGCGCCGTCGTCGGCTCGTCGGCGATCAGCAGCGCCGGCCGGCAGACCAGCGCCATCGCGATCATCGCGCGCTGGCGGAGCCCGCCCGAAAGCTCGAACGGATAGGTGTCGAGCGCCTTTCGGGGATCGGGGAAACCGACGAGGCGCAGCATTTCCGCCGTCGCCTTCAGCCCCTCGGCCCGGGAGAGGTCGCGGTGGATGAACAGCGCTTCGGAAACCTGGTCGCCGACGGTGTGCAACGGCGACAGCGAGGTCATCGGCTCCTGGAAGATTATCGAAATGCGCCCCCCCCGGATGCGGCGCATCGCGGGCTCGTCGAGCCGGAGGAGGTCGACCGGGGCTCCGCCTCGCGGGTCGCGGAATACGATTTCGCCTCCCGTTGCGCGCGCGCTCTTCGGCAGGATGCCCGTGATCGCCTGGGAGACGACGGATTTGCCGGACCCCGATTCGCCGACCAGCGCGACGGTCCTGCCGGCCGGGACTCTGAAGTCGACGCCGTCAACGGCGCGAATCGTCCCCTCGGCGACGCGGAATTCGACCTCGAGGCCGCTCACGTTCAGGAGATCCGGCATGGAGATCCGCTCTCAGTCGCGCCGCAACCGCTCGAGGTTGCCGAGCGTCGCCGGCGAAAGGTCGAGGCCGGCGGCTGCCGCCGCTTCGGCCGCGCGCGCGACGATATCCCCAAAGCCCGCCAGAGTCGATTCGACGCGCAGCGTCGACTTCGAACCCTCGAGGACGAGTTGCATCCAGCCGCGCTCGCGGTCGCGGCGGGCGCTGAAATAGCGCAGGCGAAAGCCGCGCAGCTCCGACCACCGGATCGATTTCGGGATCGGCCCGCGCAGGCGGATGCCTTCCTCGCCGCACTCGACGACGCTGAGGTGGCGCAGGGCCGTCCTCGTTCCGTGCAGCGCGAAGAGCACGGCGGCCGCCGCGAACGCCCAGGCGAGAGCGGGCAGCAGCGGCACGGCGATCAGCGGCGCGACCGTCGCGGCCAGGCCCGCGCCGCAGCGGGCGTAGTCCGCCGCGAGCGACCGCAGGCCGTGCCGGTGGACGCTCACGCGCGGAGTTCGAAGAGTTCGCCGGCCCGGCGCCAGCGAACCGCCGGATGCGCCGCCGTTTCGCTCAGGAACCGGGCGAGGAAATTCCACGAATCCTCGTCGTGAACCAGATGGTGGGTCAGCAAGCCGGTGGGCTCCGCCGGGTCCGCGGCTCCCCGCCGCCGGTCGGCGAGATGGGCCACGGCGGCGGAAATCGCCGCCTCCTCTCCCGCGAAGCCGTGCGTTCCCTTCCAGTCGATTATGTCGATATGGGCGTTCACCGCGGTCAGGGCCGGAGAAGCCGGCTCCCGGCGGGGGCCGAACCCGCTGATGCCGAAAATCCCGAGACCGGGCAGCAGCGCGGCGACGGAGCCGCCGATGCGGTTCCAGGGGGGGACCAGCGCCTCGGGCCGTTTCCCGAACAGGCGCCGAAGGCGGGACCGGCCTTCGGCGATTTCGCGGACGGCTTCCAGCAGGTCGCGGCCTTCCCCGAATTCGGCCTTCTTCGCGCCCGCGGGGGCGCGGTCGGCATGCGCCCAGCCGTGCTGCAGGAGGGCGACCTCGGCTTCCCGCTCCAACGCCCGGACGAGCGCGGGCGTGACGGCGCGCGGTATCGCTGCGAGGGCGAGCGGCACGTCCGCCTTTCGCCGCAACGCGAGAAGGCGGCGCAGCGCGGGACCGGCGTCGGCGGCGTCGTCGTCGCGCCACCAGAACTCGGCCGCGGCTCCGGCCGCCGACCAGGCGTCGAGTTCGGCGTTCAGCGCCCGCCAGCTCACGACAGCCACTCGCCGATCAGGCGGGCGCTGGCCTCGGCCCCGTTCATGTCGATCCCCGCCGCGTCCGGCGGCGGCGCGTCGAGAGCGGCGTCGACCGCGGCCGCGAGGCCGGCGGCGTCGAGGCCGTCCTCCGCGATCGCGCGGATGCCGTTCCGGTTCTCCAGGAGCCGGGACCGCAGGGTCTGCTCGGTTTCCAGGCCGCCGGCGTAGGGAACGATCACGCTGCGCGTTCCCGCCGCGAGGAGCTCCATCACCGTGTTGTATCCGCCCTGGCTGATCGACAGCGCGCAGTTGGCGATCAGCGTTCCGAAATCCGCGCGCGACCGCTCGACGACCACGCCGTCCGGGGCCTCGCCGGCGAGCGCCGAAAACCTGTCGTCGGCCAGCCCCGGCCCCGCCAAAATCCGCCATGTCCGGCCGGCGAGGCGGGTCCGCGGCCGCGCCGCGACCGCGGCGCGGAACAGCGTTTCGCCTACGGCGCCGCCGCCCGCCGAAACGACGACTTCGCCTTCGCCCGGCCCTCCCGGCGAGGGCGCGGGAGGGTCGACGACGTAGCCGGTATGGAAGATGCGGTCGGCGATTCGCGAGGCGTGCGCGAAGGTCCGGTCGAAGGCGACGAGGGCGGGGTCGCCGTGAACCAGCACCCGGTCGTACAGCGTTTTCGCGCGCTCCAGCATTTCCGCGGCGCGCTCCGGCCGGGGAGGCTCGACGAGGATGTCGCGAACCGACGACACGATCAGGGGGCGGTCGAGTTCCGCCCTCGCCGCTTCGAGCAGCGGCAGCAGCTCGTGCCGCAACTGGCGGCGGCCGAACGGGAACAGTTCCGTCACGATCGCGTGCGGCGAGCAGTCGCGCCAGGCGCGCATCAGCAGGTCGCGGCGCGCGGCGCGATACGCGCTGTCGATTTCGCGCCCGTCGCGGTCGAGCAGGATCCGGAAGGACCGGCCGGAGGCGCGCACGGGAGGCAGCTGGACGAACCGGGCGCCGGCGAGATCCAGGCCGGCGACCTCGTCTCCGCCGGAAACCAGGGTCACGTCCATTCCGGCGCGGCGGAAGGCGCGCGTCAGCGTCGCGGCCCGCTTCAGGTGGCCGACGCCGAGGAGGTGCTGCACCCAGAAGAAAATCCGGCGCGTCACGGCTCGCGCAACCCGACGTTCATTTCGACGATTTCGAGGGCTTCGCCGGCGTTCGCCCGGAACAGGTGGAGGCTGTCCCAATCCATCCGCACCGGCGGCTTTCCGATCATGGTCCAGCCGGTGGCGAGCGACAGGGCGGCGCGGACGATGCCCTGGTGGCAGACCGCGCCGACGGGCCGGCCGGCGGTCGCGACGGATTCCATCCAGCCCGCGACGCGCGCGCGCACCTCCCGGGGAGTCTCTCCGTTGTGCGGCCGGAGGTCGAGTCCCATCGCCGTTCGCTCGGCGACTTCGCCGCCGTATTTTTCGTCGAGTTCCGGGCGGGTGCGCCCTTCCCAGTCGCCCCAGTCCATTTCGACGATCGCGGGTTCGAGGCGGGAGATCGGGAGTTCCAGGATCTCCGCCGTCTGGCGCGCGCGCTTCAGCGGGCTCGAGACCCATTTGAAGTCCCGGTATTCGCCGGGCACGCGCCAGCCGGCGACCCGCGCGCGTCCGGCCGCCGAGAGAGGCCTGTCGGCGCGGCCCTGCAGGCGCCGTTCCTCGTTCCATCCGGTGGGTCCGTGGCGTATGAGGGCGACGAGCGTCATGCCGTGCGCAGGATGCCGTCGAGCCGAGCGGCGGCCGCCTTCAGGTCGTGTCGTTCCCGGGCTCCGCGCAGCGCCGCCCGCGCCATCTTCCGCCGCCTTTCCGGATCCGCCAGGAGGGTCCGCAACGCGGCGGCGAACGCCGCCGCGTCGCCGGGTTCCGTCAGCAGGCCGGTCTCGCCGTCGCGCACGATGTCCGGGACGCCGCCGGAACGGCCCGCCACGACCGGAAGTCCGGTCGCCTGGGCTTCGAGCAGCGCCATGCCGTAGGCTTCGTTGATCGCCGGCCACGCCAGGACGTCGGCGGCGGCGTAGATCTCCGGCAGGCGGTTCGGGGCGACCGCGCCGGTCCAGCGTATCCGGCTTCGCGGGCAAGACGCGAACGCGGCCGCCACGTCGTTCCGCGCCGGCCCGTCTCCGGCGATGGTCAGCGACCACGGCCGGTCGGCCGCGCGGCGCAGGGCGCAGGCGAGCAGACGGTAGCTCGCGAGCTTGTCGCCGCGACGCATCATGCCGACGGCGAGCAGCCGCGGAGCTTCCGGCGGCCGGACCCTGCGGCGCGCCGCCGCAAGGAACGGTCCCGTGTCGGTGAAGGGGGCGAGGCGGTGATAGCGGCCGGCGTCTTCGAGCAGCGGCAGCACGCAATGCGCGTCGAGAGAGGACAGGCCGACGATTCCGTCGGCCGCCCGAATGGCGGCCTCCGCGCCGCGATAGCCCTCGTCCCATCGTCCGCCGGACTGCTTGGGCGCGTGCGAGGCTTCGGCGATGAAGTAGGGAATCCCGGTCTTCCGCCGAATCCGCGGTCCCAGCCAGTCCGGCGACTTGTGGTAGACGTGGTAGGTGAACCAGGCGTCCGGCGCGGCGGAGGCGCCGCGCCACCGCCGGGTTAACCGGTCGGCCAGTTTCGCGCCCAGCGCCGCGATTCGCTTCTGGCGCGCGGCGTCGCCGGACGGATCGCGGCTGACGAACCGGCTCGGCACGAACACGTCGTGCCCGGCGGCTTCGAGGGCGCGGACGAGGTTGCGCGCCATTTGCCTGTCGCCCGACGGAACGGGCGAATCGAAAGGCTTCATCGGCGCGTAGAAGGCGATCCGCACGACGGGCGCCGGTTCACGCGGCGCGCGCGGCGGGAGGCGGCGCGCCCAGCCTTGCGGCCAGGCGGTCGACGCCGGCGTCGAACGAAAACCGGTTCCGGACGACGGTCTCGGCGGCGCGGCCCAGGCGCCGGCGGCGGTCGGGATCGGCGGCGAGATCCGCGATCGCGGCGGCGAGCGCGTCCGGGTTCCCGGCGGCGACCAGCAGGCCCGTCCTGCCGTGCTCGACGAGTTCCGGAATGGCCGAGACCCGCGTCGCGATGCAGGCGAGTCCCTGGCTCTGCGCCTCCATCAGAACGTTCGGCAAGCCGTCGCGGTCGCCGTTCCGGCCGATGCGGCTCGCCAGAACGAAGAGGTCGGCGGCGCGGTAGTGCGCGATGACGTCCTCCTGCGGCAGCGGGCCGTGCCGGAACACCCGGTCGCCGATGCCCAGGCGGGCGGCGCGGCGGCGCAACGCTCCGCTCAGAGGTCCGCCGCCGACGAGATGCAGCTGCCATTCGATCCCGTCCGGCAGGCGGGCGAGGGCGTCGAGCAGGACGTCGTGGCCCTTCTTTTCGACGGCGCGCCCGACGCAGAGGATGCGGATCGGTTCGCCGCTGCCGTCGCGCGGCGGGCGGGCGGGCGGCGGCGGAAAGCGGCGGCGGTCGAGGCCGTGATAGACCAGTTCCACCGCGCCGTCGGACGGCGCGAGCGCCGCCAGATGGTCGCGGGCGGCGGCCGAACAGGCGACCGCCCAGGAGCAGGCGGCGAGCTTTTCCCGCTTCTCCCATTCGGGCGAGGTCCAGATGTCCTTGGCGTGCGCGGAGACGCTCCACGGCAGGCCGGCGAGCAGGGCGGCGTAGCGCGCGACCGAGGCCGGCGTATGCAGAAAGTGGGCGTGGAGGTGCCGGACGTCGCCCGGCAGCTCGCGCGCCAGGACCAGCGCTTGCCCGAAACGCCGCGCCCTGTTGGGCGTGGGGTCGCGCCGCAGGTCGCGGAGCCACGCGCGCCGCGCCGCGGCGTAGCCGGGCCGCCGGCGGACGGAGCGCCATGCGCGAACGACGCGCGCGATCTCCCGGTGGAGGTACTCCGGCAGGTAGGCGACCGGAGCCCGGATCTCGCGGTGCACGGGATGCAGGCGGCGGTCCGCGGGGCGGCGGAGCGAATAGATGCGGAGCGCGGCGCCCCGCTCCTCGAGGCCGCGCAGTTCATGGGCGATGAAGGTCTCCGAAAGCCGCGGATACCCCTTGACCACGACGGCGACGGTTTCCGGGCGCGTCATTCGGCGATCGCCACCCGCGGACGTCCCCGGCCGGCGAAGAGCCGGGACGCGAGGCGGTTGACGTTGGGCAGTCCGTCGAGCAGGCCGGGCACCACCACGTCCGACGGACGCGTCTGTTGCGGCAGGTGGCGGAGGGCCGTCGCCATCGCCGAGGCGCTTCTTTCGCCGTCGTCCGGCAGCATGCTCAGCAGGCCGAGCTCTTGCGCGCGGGTCGCGCGGATGAACTGCTCCTTTCGCGGCACGGTTCGCGGCACGACCAGGGCGGGCTTGTCGAAGGTGAGGATTTCGCAGAACGTGTTGTAGCCGCCCATCGCCACGACCCCGGCGGCGGCGGCGATCAGCGGTTCGATGTTCGCCTCGAACGTGATGGCCTTCACCTTCGGCAGTTGCGCCGCGCGCCGCGCGAACTCCGCCTGCCTGTCCTGCTGCATGAACGGACCGAACACGAGCAGCGCGGGATGCGGCGCGCGGCGGTCCCGTTCGTAGGCGCGCAGCACCCAGTCGATCAGCGCCTCCCCGTCGCCGCCGCCGCCCGGGGTCACCAGCAGGTAGGGCCGGTCGAAAGCCGGTCGCGGCGCGCGTTCGGCGTGCGCGGCTTCGCGCCTGAGGTAGCCGGTGAACACCGTCTTTCGCCGCACCGCCGGCGGCAGGTCGATCTCGGCCAGCGGGTCGCAAATCTGGGGAAGGCCGTAAACCCATATCTCGTCGTAGAGGCCGGTCAGCGCCGGAGCGACGTTTTTCCGCTCCCATTCGGGAGCGAGGAGCGCAGGCTCGTCCATCACGTCGCGCAGTCCGAGCACCAGCGGCGTGCCCCGCTCGGCCAGCAGCCGGAGCGTCTCGCCGACCTCGCCGCGCAGCCCGAGCGGCTCCTTGTCGACGATGAAGATGTCCGGATCGAAGATGTCGGCCGTGTGCCGGATGATCGAGGCGCGCACGGCGAGGGTCTGCTCGACGTCGAGTCCCAGGCTCAGCGACGTGTACTCGCCGTTGCGGAGCTTGATCACGCCGGGCACGCGGATGAAGTCCACCCGGCGGCGGAAGTCGAAATTGCCGATGATCGGCGATCCGGACAGGATCAGGACGGAAACCTCGGGATCGTCGTTCGCGAGGGCGTGCGCGATCGCCCGGCAGCGGCGCAGGTGCCCCAGGCCGAAACTGTCGTGGCTGTATATCAGGACCCGCTTCTGGCGCATCGCGAACTCCCCGCGTTTCGGCATGTAAATAGCGCGGATCCCATGCATGTAAACACCGCGCCGCGGCGGGTCCGCCTCCGCGTCCGCGACGGGCGCGTTGCGGCCGGGCGCGGCCCTGTCGTAAAAACGGCCGCGTCGCTGCCGGAATCCGGATGCCCCTCGTGGACAAGAACGTCTACAGATACATATTCGAGCACTCGCTCGGCCGCCAGATCGTCCTGACCGTCATGGCGATCGCCTCGTTTCCCTTTCTCTACGCGTTCTACGAGCTGCCGAAGCTGATCATCAACGACGCGATCGAGGCGAAGGGCGTCGACTTTCCGGTGGCCGTCCAGGGATTCCAGCTGGACCAGATCTCCTACCTGCTCGCGCTGTCCGGAGTCTTCCTGCTGCTGGTCGCCGTCAATCAGGGGTTCAAATACGTCATCAACGTCTACAGCGGCGTCACCGGGGAACGCATGCTGCGGCGCCTGCGCTACGACCTCTACGGGCGCATCCTTCGTTTCCCGCTTCCGCGGTTCCGGAAGACCTCGCAGGGAGAGTTGATCACGATGATCGCCTCCGAGGTCGAGCCGCTCGGCGGGTTCATCGGAGACGCCTTCAAGCTTCCCGTTTTCCAGGGCGGCTATCTCGTCGTCATTCTGGCGTTCCTGTTCATCCAGAACTGGCTGGTGGCGCTGGCGGCGGTCGCGCTGTATCCGCTTCAGCTCTACGTCATTCCGAAGCTGCAGCGCCGCGTGAACCAGCTCGCCAAGGAGCGGGTCCGTCTCGTGCGGCGGCTGTCCGACCGGATCGGCGAGACGGTGGCGGGCGTTCAGGAGGTGCATGCGAACAACGCGGCGCGGCGCGAGCTGGCGGCGTTTTCCCGGCAGCTCGGTGCGATCTACGAGGTGCGGCTCCGGATCTACGTCTGGAAATTCGTCATCAAGTTCCTCAACAATTCGATCAATCAGCTCGGCCCGTTCTGCTTCTACGCGATCGGCGGCTGGCTGGTCATCGAAGGCGAACTGGACATCGGCACGCTGATGGCGGCGATCGCGGCGCACAAGGATCTGGCCGCGCCCTGGAAGGAGCTGCTCAATTTCTACCAGCGGCAGCAGGACGCCCGGATCAAGTTCGAGCAGGTCGTCGAGCAGTTCGCGGCGCCCGGCATGATGGATTCTGGGCAGCAGCTCGACGAACCCGAGACGGTCGAGCCGCTCGGCGGCGAGATCGCCGCGGCGGGCATCGGGCTGACCGACGACACCGAGGCCAGGCTGGTGGACGACGCCTCGTTCGCCTTCGCCGCGACGGATCACGTGGCGCTGGCGGGAATAGGCGGATCCGGCAAGGACGAGACGGCGCAGATGCTGGCGCGGCTGCTGAATCCCGATTCCGGCGCGCTCCGGATCGGCGGCGCGCTCGCCGACGAGCTGCCGGAGGCGGTGACGGGCCGCCGCCTCGCCTACGTCGGACCGGCCGCATTCATGTTCTCGACCACGGTGCGCGACAATCTGCTCTACGGCGTGCGGCACGCGCCGCTGCGCGCGTCCGAGCGCGGTCCCGAGGAGGCCGCTCGCGAGGCCCGCCGGCTCGCGGAGGCGCGGGCGACCGGCAATTCGACCGACGATCCGGACGCCGACTGGACCGATTACGCCGCCACGGGCGACGCGCTCGTCGACCGGGCGTTCGAGGTCCTGTCCCTGGTGGGACTCGATCGCGACATCTACGAGCTCGGCCTGCGCGGGTCGACAGATCCGGACGGCGACCTCGCGGCGCGCTTCATGGAGGCGCGCGCGGCGTTTCGCGCGCGCCTCGACGATCCGAAAATCGCGGCGCTGGTCGAGACGTTCGATTCCGACCGCTACAACGACAACGCGACTCTCGGCGAGAACCTTCTCTTCGGCACGCCGGTCGATCCCGCGTTCGGCATGGACCGCCTCGCGGAGAACCCGTACGTCCTCGCGTTGCTGGAATCCGAGGACCTGGTCGAAATTTTCCTCGACGCCGGCCAGCAGGTCGCGTCGACGATGGTGGAGATCTTCGCCGACCTGCCTCGCGGCCATCCGTTCTTCGAGCAGTTCAGCTTCATTTCCTCCGACGACCTTCCGGAGTTCCAGTCGGTTCTCGTCCGCAGCGGCCGCCACGGGTTCGACGCCTTGCGGCCCGAAGAGCGCACGATGCTGTTGTCGCTGCCGTTCAAGCTTTGCCCGGCCCGGCATCGGCTCGGCATCGTCAACGACGATATCCGCGCCCGCATCCTGAAGGCGCGAAAAGCGTTCCGGGCGGGGCTGCCGCGCCGCGGCGGCGTGGAGTTTTTCGATGCGGAGCGCTTCAACGCTTCCGCGTCGCTGCAGGACAACATCCTGTTCGGGAAGCTCGCCTACGGCCACGCCGGCGGCGCCGAGAGGATCGGCGAGATCATCGCCGACGTCATCCGGTCGCTCGACCTGCGGTCGGCCGTCATGGGCGTGGGGCTCGACTTCCACGTCGGCACCGGCGGCGGCCGCCTGTCCGGCGCGCAACGGCAGAAGCTCGGCATCGCGCGGGCCGCGCTGAAGCGGCCCGACATTCTGATCCTGAACGAGGCGACGGCCGCCCTCGACGGCGCGGCGCAAGCCGAAATTCTGGAAGGACTCAAGAAGGAAATGGCCGGCCGCGGCCTGATCTGGGCGGTGCACAGGGCGTCCATGGCGAGGGCGTTCGACAAGGTCATCGTCATGAAATCCGGCCGCGTGGTAGAACAGGGATCGTTCGAGGAGCTCGACCGCCCGGGCACGGCGCTTCGCGAACTGATCGACGCGGAATAGCGGTGGAGGAATCCGGTGAGTCTGAACGAGGAAGTCGAGGCCCTGCGCAGCGTTCCGCTGTTCGCGAAGATCGAGCCGTCGATACTCAAGCTTCTCGCCTTCACCAGCGAGCGCCTGACGTTCCCCGACGGACAGGAGCTGTTCCGTCAGGGCGACCCGGGCAACACGGCCTACATCATTCTCGAGGGCCGGGCCGACGTGGTGGTCGACACGCCCGGGGGAGAGCTTTCGGTGGCGAAGCTGGGGAAGAACGATTTCGTCGGCGAAATCGCGATTCTGATCGACGTTCCGCGCACCGCGACCGTGCGCGCCGAGTCGGAGCTGGTCACCCTCGCGATCACCAAGGAGCTATTCTTCAGGCTGATCGGCGAGTTCCCCGACATGGCGGTCGGGGTTATGCGCGAACTTGCCCAGCGTCTGGAGGCGACGACCGCGCAACTGCGCGAGGCGAAGAGCCGGGGGTGAGCAGGCTCGACTCCTTCATTCGCCGCGTCGCCGCGCAGCGCGACTGCCTGAACGCGGCCGTCGAGCTGGTCGCCGGCGTTCCGGGCCCCGTGCTCGAGTTGGGCCTCGGCAACGGGCGGACCTACGACCATCTGCGCGAGCTGTTTCCCGACCGGGAGATTTTCGTGTTCGACCGCCGCGTGGCCGCGCACCCCGACTGCGTCCCCGACGACCGCCACATGGTGCTCGGCGACATCGCCGAAACGTTGTCCGGCGCCCTTGCGCGCATCGGCGCGCGGGCGGCGCTCGCCCACTGCGACATGGGAACCGGCGACAGGAGCGCGAACGCGCGGCTGGCGGCGGTCGTCGCGCCGGCTCTCTCGACGCTGATGGCGCCCGGCGGCGTCGTGATCAGCGACCAGGAATACCGGGCCGGCGGCTGGACGCCGCTGCCGCTGCCGCCGGGCGTCCGTCCGGGACGTTATTTCATCAACCGCGTCACGGAGGGAGAGACATGACGAGAGTTCTCGTATTCGCGCCCGTCGCAGGAATGGACGCCTGCCACGCGGAGCTCGAGAGGTTCGGGTGCGACCTCGTTTTCGGCGAAGCCGCATGGCATGCGCCGGAGAGGAACAGCGAGGACGAGGTGGCGCGTTACGCGGCGGGCGCGGAGGCGTTGCTGGGCACGTCGATCCGTTCGAGCCGGCTGACGCGCCGGATTCTCGAAGCCAGTCCGGATCTGCGCGTCGTCGCGAAGTGCACGGTGGGCACCGACGACGTCGACGTCGACGCGGCGACCGAGCTCGGCATCCTCGTCTGCCACGGGCCGACCGAGTCGAACTGTTGGGGGGTCGCGGAGGGGACCGTCGCCATGATCCTGGCTCAGCTCAAGAAGACGGCGCAGAGGGACGCCGCGGTCAAGGCCGGGAGATGGCGCGACGGGGAACTGACCGGCAGGTATCTCGGCGCCCGCGCGAGCGACGGCTATCCCGGCCTTACGCTCGGCATCATCGGGCTCGGCCGCATCGGCGGCCGGGTCGCCCGGCTCTTCGCGCCATGGGGCATGCGCATCGTCGCCTGCGATCCCCATATCGAGGAAGAGCGTTTCGCGAGCAAGGGCGCGGAAAGGGTCGAGCTGGAATACCTTCTGGAGCACGCCGACATCGTTACGTTGCATTGCGCGCACACCGCCGAGACCGCCCGCCTGATGGGCGCCGAGCAGTTCGCCCGAATGAAGCCGGACGCGATCTTCATCAACACGTCCCGGGGCGCGAACGTCGACGAGGACGCTCTGGCGGAAGCCCTGGAGAGCGGCGCCATCGCCGGAGCCGCGATCGACGCCTTCCGCGACGAGCCCGTGCCCGCCGATTCTCCGCTTCTCCGGCTCGGCGACAAGGTGACGTTGTCGCCGCACATGGTTTCGGCGAACGACGGAAGCGGGCTCGGGCCCGGCTACCGGTGGGCGACCAACGCCGTGCTGCAGGCGCTGAGCGGCGACGTGCCGAACAACGTTTTCAATCCCGAGGCGATCGATCTCTGGAAGGAGCGGTTCGGCGGCCGCCGGGCGTTGACCGCGAACGAGACCGTGCCTCCGCATCCGGGTTTCGGACCTCCCGATCCGTGACGGGCGGCTTCGGCCGCGGGCCGTCGCCTTTCAATCTTTCGTCGGCGGGCCATAGGGAAACGGGCGCGTCGCTTGGGACCGAAGCGCGCGCTCCATTCGCGCGCCGCGCGCCGTCTCCGCTTCCGTCGCGGCGGCCTGTCCCCTCGGTCCGGCCAGTCGGCCGCCTTCGCGACGGCCGGTTCGCCGCAATCCGCGGCGCTCCTTTTCCGCGGTCGGGCGTTCGCCCCAGGGAGCGGCCGCTTCCTCATCGGCGCATGGCGCGACTCCGTGAAATCTCGGGCGCGAACCGGTATATTGGGCCGCATGAACGAGTTACCGGATGTAAGCGCGCTCGTCCGCCGCTATCTCGACCTGTGGCAGCAACATCTCGCGCAAACCGCGAACGATCCGGATTTCGCCGCCGAACGGATGATGGATTTCGTTCGGTGGTTCGGCGCGGCGGAGCCGCTCGCTGATGCGAACCGGCCCGCGCCCTCTGCCGCTTCACCTGATGACGGTCGCGACGATCTCCGCGAGCTCGCTCGCCGCGTGGCCGCTCTTGAGCGGCGGCTGGCGGCCGTGGAAGGGCGAACTGGCGGAAATCGGCGAGACGCTGCGGAAGGATCTGGCGAACGCGAACCCTGAAGCGTTCGGCGCCTCGCTGCGATGGGAACTCGCGTCCCGGCACGCCGCGTTTCTGAAGGGCGTCGAAACCTACCGTTCGCATCCGTACCGGCGGACGGTCGCGCCGCCTCCGGCGCTCTGGGAGTCCGGCTCCACGAGATTGTACGACTACGGGACGGGCGGTTCGCCCGTCTTCGTCGTTCCTTCTCTCGTCAATCGCAGCCATGTCCTCGACCTGACCGCGCGGCGCAGCCTGCTTCGATATCTCGCGTCGCGGGGTTTTCGCCCTCTTCTGGTCGATTGGGGCGCGCCCGGCGGCGGCGAACTCGACCGCTCTCTCGACGACTACGTCGCCGGCGATCTCGTCGAGGCGTTGCGCGTCGCGAACGCTCTGGCCGGAGGCGGCGTGCCGGTAATCGGGTACTGCATGGGGGGAACGCTCGCGACGGCGCTGGCGTCGCTGACGGGAGACATGGTGTCCGCCCTGGCCTTGCTGGCGGCGCCGTGGGACTTTCACGCGGACGGCGGCGGTCCGCCGCCGGCGGTCGCGGCATGCGCCGCCGTTCTCGAACGGATCGTTTCCTCTCGGGGCTGCCTGCCCGTCGACGCGTTGCAGGCGTTGTTTCTGGCCCTCGATCCGACGCAGAGCTGGATCAAGTTCCGGCGGTTCGCCGAAATGGATCCGAACGGCGAAGAGGCCGAGATCTTCGTCGCCCTCGAAGACTGGTTGAACGACGGCGTTCCGCTCGCCGGTCCGGTCGCCCGCGAATGCTTGTTCGGTTGGTACGTCGAGAACGAGCCGGCGGCCGGCAGGTGGAAGATCGCCGGCGCCGTCGTGGATCCGGCCGGGATCCACGTTCCGGCGCTGGCGGTTCTCCCGTCGCAAGACCGCATCGTGCCGCCGGAATCCGCGGCGGCCCTCGCTCGCGCGCTGCCTGCCGTCCGGACGTTGGCGCCGCGCGCCGGTCACATCGGAATGGTGGTCGGGGGGCGGGCGGAAGCCGGGCTGTGGTCATCCCTGGCGGACTGGCTCCAATATGCGGCGGGAAAGCCCTGAAGCCGGCGGCGTCTTTGAACGCCGCCGCCCGCCCGCCTATACTGCCGGGGCGGCGCGTTCCCGTCCGCTCCATTTGCAGGACGGGGCCGCGACTTGAAACCGGAGGTGTTCATGACGGAAGTTGTTATTGCAGGCGCCGCCAGGACGCCTGTCGGTTCGTTCAATGGCGCGCTGAGCGCCTTGACGGCCTCCGAGCTCGGCAAGGTCGCCATCGGCGCCGCGCTCGAACGCGCCGGGGTGGCGCCGGAAGACGTTTCCGAGGTCATCATGGGCCAGATTCTCACCGCGGCGCAGGGCCAGAACCCGGCGCGCCAGGCTTCGATTTCGGCCGGGCTTCCCGTCGAAGTTCCCGCCTACGGCGTGAACCAGCTTTGCGGGTCGGGCCTGAAATCCGTGGCCATGGGGCTGCAGGCGATTCTCAACGGCGATTCCGGCATCGTCGTCGCGGGCGGCCAGGAATCCATGAGCCGGGCTCCTCATGCGGCGCATCTGCGGGACGGCGCGAAAATGGGAGACGTGGCTTTCGTCGACACCATGATTCGCGACGGCCTCTGGGACGCTTTCAACGGTTATCACATGGGCGACACCGCCGAGAACGTCGCCCAGAAATGGCAGATCACCCGCGAACAGCAGGACGAGTTCGCTCTGGGATCCCAAGGCAAGGCGGAAGCCGCGCAGAAGGCCGGCCGGTTCGACGACGAAATCGCGGCGGTCACTTACTCAACCCGAAAGGGAGACGTCACCGTGGACCGGGACGAATACCCCAAGCACGGGACGACGATCGAGAACCTCGCCAAGCTTCGTCCGGCGTTCGACCGCGAAGGCACGGTTACGGCGGGCAACGCTTCCGGCATCAACGACGGCGCCGCGGCGCTGGTACTCATGACGGCCGAAGAGGCGGACGCGCGCGGAATCGCGCCCATGGCCCGCATCGTGTCATGGGCGCAGGTCGGCGTCGATCCGGCGATCATGGGGTCGGGGCCGATTCCGGCAAGCCGCAAGGCGCTCGAGAAGGCCGGCTGGTCGGTGGACGATCTCGATCTGGTCGAAGCCAACGAAGCGTTCGCCGCGCAGGCCTGCGCCGTCAACAAGGATCTCGGTTGGGACATCGACAAGGTGAACGTCAACGGAGGCGCGATCGCGCTGGGGCATCCGATCGGAGCCTCCGGCGCCCGGGTTCTCGTTACGTTGCTTCACGAGATGCAGAAACGGGACGCCCGAAGGGGCCTCGCCACGCTGTGCATCGGCGGCGGGATGGGCATCGCCATGTGCGTGGAGAGGCGATAACGGGGCGACCGTTCTCGACGAAACCTGGGAGAAGGGCCATGCCGAGAAACGCAATCGTCACGGGTGGTACGCGAGGCATCGGCCGGATCGTGTCCCGGCAGATGAGCGAAAAGGGTTACTCGGTCGCGGCCGTCTACGGCGGAAACGATGCGGCTGCCGGGGAATTCAATCGGGACACCGGGATCCCGGTTTACAAGATCGACGTTTCCGACTTCGAATCCTGCAAGGAAGGCGTCGCCTCCATCGAAAGCGATATCGGTCCGGTCGACATACTCGTCAACAATGCCGGCATCACGCGGGACGGCACGCTGCATCGCATGGATCACGAGAGTTGGCAGGCGGTGATCGACACCAATCTGGGGTCGTGCTTCAACATGTCGCGGTGCGTGATCGAAGGCATGCGGAAACGGAAATTCGGGCGCATCGTCAATATCGGATCGATCAACGGTCAGGCGGGCCAGTACGGACAGGTCAACTACGCGGCGGCCAAGTCGGGCATACACGGCTTCACCAAGGCGCTTGCCCAGGAAGGCGCCGTTCACGGCATCACGGTCAACGCGATCGCGCCGGGATACGTCGACACCGAGATGGTGAGGGCGGTGCCGGCGGACATTCTGGAGAAGATAATCCGGCGCATCCCCATGGGACGGCTGGGGCGCGGCGAAGACGTTGCGCGGGGCGTGCTTTTCCTGGTGGCGGACGAAGCGGATTTCATCACCGGCTCGACGCTCTCGATCAACGGCGGCCAGCACATGTACTGATCTTCGGGCGGTCCGCCCCGGAATCTCCCGGCTGCGCGGTCTTGCGGTCGTTGCGCCGCCGCAGGCGCCGCGACGACTTTCGTTATGGAAGCAGGGTCGAACGCAGTCCCGGCGTTCAGAACGTGTCCTTTCTGGTTCGCACCTCGGAGAAAACGTCGATTCCGTCGCGGCCTTCCATGCCGAGCGTTTTCGCGAACGCCGGGTCGTCGGCGCGCAGGAACGGGTTGGTTCGCCGCTCGACCCCCATCAGCGACGGGACGGTCGAGACGCCCGCTTCGCGCCGCCGCTCGATCTGTCTGGCGTAAGCGGCGAGCGCGGCGTTGCCGGGATCGACGTGCAGCGCGAATCTGGCGTTGGCAGACGTATACTCGTGCGCGCAGTAGACCCATGTGTCGTCCGGCACTTCCCTGAATTTGGAGATCGAAGCGTACATCTGCGCATGCGTTCCTTCGAACACCCGGCCGCAACCGAGCGCGAAGAGGGTGTCGCCGCAGAACAGGGCGCGGCTTTCGGCAAACCAGTAGGCGATGTGCCCGCGAGTATGGCCGGGAACGTCCCAGACCTTCGCTTCCGCCTCGTAGAGCATGTAGGCGTCCCCGTCGCCGACCTCGACGTCGATCTGCGGGATCCGCTCGCGATCCGCTCGCGGTCCGACGACCGTGCAATTCGTCGCGGCCTTTATTTCGGGGACGCCGCCGATGTGGTCGTCATGGTGGTGGGTCGCGAGGATGTGGGTAAGGTTCCAGCCGAACATGTCCAGGGTCTCGAGCACCGGCGCCGCGTCCGAAGGATCGACGACCGCTGCGTTGCCCGACGAACTTTCGCGCAAGAGGTAGACGTAGTTGTCGGAACGGGTCGGTATCTGGTGAATTTCGAGGGTCGACATGACGGGCGGCCTCCAGCCTCGCGAACTTGATGCCGCGCAAACTAACAAAAGCTCCCGGCGCGGCCAACCGGCGCGCCGGCGAAGATCGGGCCAGCCGAGGGGAGGCGCGCTCCTGGCGGTTACCCCGAAACCGGCTTTCGAGAAGGCGACCGAAGAACAGGACCGGCGCGGCCGTTCTTCGCCCACCGTGCCGGGCGAGCGGTCGAAATCGGCGGTGAAGGGGCGCGGACAGCACGCGGCTTTCTTGAAAATCAACGTTTTATGGATTTGCCGGTTTGGCGAAGTCGGATCTGCATCCGCCGATCAGGATGATCTTTTCCGCAGGCTCAATTCGCGTTATGGACGGGCACTTGACGACGAGCGAGCGCGACCCTGCAAAAACTTCCCGTAACTTTCCGAAACAACGCTGATTTCTCGAATTTCGTTCTCGGAACCTCATCGTTCCTCGGCGCGGTCGAGCAACCCTGTCCAGGGTCAAACATGCTTTATGCGAATTGAGCCTTTCCGGATGTCGTATCGTCAGCGGTGCAGCGTTCTGCGTCGTATGAGCGTCTCCGACGCTCTCTCACGCGAGGCGTACGCGTCATAGCGCCTTCGGCGGGATTCCCTTGAGCCGTGCGGCGGGAAGGCGCTTCAATCTCTGATCGAGCGGATCGACCTCGATGCCGACCGACTCGAGAGCGGTTACTCCAAGCAAAGGCTCCGCGTTCGCCGCGCCGAACAGGATCGTTCCGCCGACCGTTTCGCCCATGAATTCGATGTCCGCCGTTGTGATGTCCACCGCGATCTCTTTTCCGGCGGCCAGTTCATAGACTCGCCGGCCTTTGGACTTGAGCCCGATGGCTTCGAGATGCGGCGCCGGCACGAGTGAATCCGTTGCGCCTGTATCGACCAGGAAAAGTCCTTCCCAAAATCTGTTCGGTTCAGCCGGATTGCGGATCGTTACCGTCACATGTGTCGCTCCCATCCTCTTCGACCTCTCGCACGGCTCCAGTGGCGCTCGTCGGACAGCGCTATTGTTGAATATTGACGCTTCTCGCGCATTGGCGTCAATCCGAGGTTGTCGACATAATCTCCGTTTCGGTGATCGTGACGCCGCCTTCGGCCTTGACGAGACGGCTGCCGAACGAGTCTTGAATCCACGCCGGACGCGGGCGCTGGTCGGCGCGAACGATCCCCTGTGCGAAGCGCAAGACGGGCTGTCGGCGCTTGCAGGCGCGTCGCGTCAGCGCGGCGGCGACTTGCCGAAAATGTCCGGGCGCGCAGAAACGCTTTTCGCGGCCGCCGCCGGAGTTCATATTCGCGGCATGTACAATGACGTGATCGACCTCCGCGATTTCTACGCCTCGCCTACCGGGCGCGTGGCGCGGCGCATCGTGCGGCAATACGTCCGCGCCGTCTGGCCGGACCTGCGCGGCATGAATGTCGCGGGAATCGGCTATCCGGTCCCGTATCTGCGTCCTTTCGTGGAGGAGGCAGAAAGGGTCGTCGCTCTCATGCCGGCCCAGCAAGGCGTAACCCGGTGGCTGGGCGAGAATGGCAACGCGGCGGCGTTGGTTTCCGAGGGCGAACTACCCTTGCCGGACGTGTCCATGGATCGCGTGTTGCTGGTTCATGCCGTGGAATGCTCGGAACGGCTGCGCAAGCTTCTGCGCGAAGCGTGGCGCGTCCTCGCCGACGGCGGGCGGGTTCTGATCGTCGTGCCGAATCGCCGTGGCATCTGGGCGCGGCTCGATCACACGCCGTTCGGACATGGTCATCCCTATACGCCGCGGCAACTTTCCCGCCTGCTGCGCGACAACCTGTTCGTCCCCGGCCGGCCCCTGGCCGGCCTGTTCGTCCCGCCCACCCGGTCGCGCATGGTTTTGGGCGCGGCGCCGGCGATCGAAAAGGCCGGCGCGCGGTGTTTCCGGACGATCGCCGGGCTTCTGTTCATCGAAGCCGGAAAGCAGATCTATGCGGGCGCTCCGGCCGGCGCTCGCGCCGCCGTGCGCGCGTTCGGTCCGGCGGGAGCGTAGCCCGCCGGACGGGACCTATCTTCGCGCAAGTAGAAAAATGGCTTCCTCGCTTCGCAGATTGGCGCCGCAGCCGATCTTGCTGAGGTCTCGCGAGGTTCCCGAGCGCGAAAGCGAGAGCGCCCGGTTCACCTCGAGGCCGAGCTCCTCGCACATGTCCGCAAAGTCCCGGATGGTGCAGAGATGGATGTTCGGCGTGTCGAACCAGTCGTAACCCTTGTCGCAGACTTGCGGCATGCGGCCCTTCAGAAGCAGGCTCAGCCTGAAACGCCAGTGTCCGAAATTCGTGAACGAAACGACCGCGCGCCGCCCGATGCGGACCAGGTGCGAAACCACGTCCAGCGGATTGCGGGTCGCCTGAAGGGTCTGGGACAGAATCGCGTAGTCGAACGCGTCGTCGGGATAGTGCGCGAGATCGGTGTCCGCGTCGCCCTGGATGACGGACAGCCCGTGCGCGACGCAGGCGTTGACCCCGGCCTGGCTCAGTTCCATGCCGCGCCCGTCCACGTTCTTCCGGTGGACGAGATGGTCGAGCAGCGCGCCGTCTCCGCAGCCGACGTCGAGAACGCGGCTGCCGTGGTCGATCATGCCGGCGATGATCTCGAGATCGCGCCGCATCCCGGCGTTCATCCGGGGGGCAGCCCGCGATGCTCGGCGGCGCCTTCCGCGAAGCCGCGCACGGTGTCGCTGAATTCGGGCTCGTCGAGCAGGAAGGCGTCGTGCCCCTTGTCCGTCTCTATCTCGACGAAACTGACGTTGGCCGCGACCGCGTTCAACGCGCGAACGATCTCCCGGCTTTCCGGGGTCGGAAACAACCAGTCGCTCGTGAACGAGATCACGCAGAACCGGACCCTGGTGCCCTCGAACACGGACGCGAGCTTGCCGTCGTGCTCGGGGCCGGCGGCGAGATCGAAATAATCCATCGCCCGCGTGATGTAGAGATAGGAGTTGGCGTCGAAACGCTCCACGAAGCTGCTGCCCTGATGTCGAAGGTAGCTTTCCACCCGGAACTCGGCGTCGAAGCCGAAGCTGAGCGCGTCGCCGCTCTGCAGCGCGCGGCCGAACTTGCGCTGGAGCGCGGCTTCCGAAAGATAGGTTATGTGGGCCGCCATCCGCGCCACCGCGAGGCCGCCCTTGGGTTTCGTGTCGTAGCCGAGATAGGCGCCCTTGCGCCATTCCGGATCCGCCATGATCGCCTGCCTGCCCACCTCGTGGAAGGCGATGTTCTGAGCGGAATGGCGCGCCGCGCCCGCGATCACGATCGCCGAGAAGACGCGTTCCGGATGCCGCGCGGCCCATTCGAGCGCCTGCATCGCTCCCATCGAGCCGCCGACGACGCAGAAGAGCTGCTCGATGCCGAGACTGTCGAGCAGCAAGGTGTGGGCGCGCACCATGTCGCCGATGGTGATCACGGGAAAGTCGAGATCCCATCGCCGGCCGGTCGCCGGATTGACGTCGCGCGGCCCGGTGGAGCCCATGCAGCCGCCAAGCACGTTGGCGCAGAGGACGAAATAACGGGAGGTGTCGAGCGGCTTGCCGGGGCCGACCATCCGTTCCCACCAGCCTGGCTTGCCGGTGATCGGATGGGCGTTGCACACATACTGGTCGCCGGTCAGGGCGTGGCACACCATGATCGCGTTGGACCGGTCGGCGTTCAGCTGTCCGGCCGACGTGTAGGCTATCGTGAACGGACCGATCCCTTCTCCGGAATCCAGGCGCATCGGCGCGGCACACGCCAGCTCGACGCGGTTCCCCGACGCGCCCTCTCCGTTCACGGCCGCCATGCGAGAATAGGGATAGGCATGGCGGAATAGCTAGGGAGGCCCTTTCGCCCTGTCAACATTGCCTTCCCGCGGCCGGCCGATTACAAGGGAACGCCTTGCGGCACGGATATGCCGGCCGCCGCGCGGCGGGAGGAAGCATGACCGGAGACGAAGCGTCGCTTGCCGGGGCGCGGCGGCGGATCGACGAGATCGACGACGCGATCCACGACCTGCTGATGCGTCGCGCCGCGACCGCCGCCGAAATCCGGCGCGCGAAAGGCGCCGGACCGGCTTGGCGCCCGGCGCGCGAAGCGCAGGTGCTCCGGCGGCTGCTGAGCCGGCACGAGGGACCGTTTCCCGGATCGGCCGTCGCGAGGATCTGGCGCGAGATCATGTCGGCGATGGTGCGCTTGCAGGGAGACTTCAAGGTGGCGGTGCCGGACGGCCATCCGGTCTGCCGGGACGCGGCGCGGGAATGGTTCGGCGCGGACGCGGCGCTGTCGCTTCACGAATCGCCGCGGACCGTGCTGGCCGCGGTCCGGGACGCGGCCGCCGCGGTCGGCGTGCTTCCGGCGCCGGAAGACGGCGAGGCTTCCCCCTGGTGGACCGTTCTCGCGAATATGCGGAAAGACCGCCCCGCCGTCTGCGCGGCGCTGCCGTTCGCTTCTCCCGGAGGCGCGGCGCTGTGCGTCGCCTCCCTGGCTCCGGAGGAGAGCGGCGACGACCGCACTCTGGTCGCGGTCCCCGCGGATCTGGGAGAGGAAGAGCTGGACGCCGCGGCCGCGAAGGCCGGAACCGGGTTGCGGCGTATGATCCGTCCCCGCTCCGGCGGATTCCTTCTCGCCGAGCTCGAAGGCTTCGTCGGAGACGCTTCTCTCTCTCGCTTCGTCGAACGCGCGGCGGGCGCCGTCCGCCTCGGCGCGTACCCTGCGCCGGTCAGAACGGGAGTCGACCGATGAGCGGACTTGTTCCCAAGCCGGGAATCATGGACATCGCGCCTTACGTTCCGGGCGACTCGCGCGCTCCGAACGATGCGCGCCTCGTCAAGCTCTCCTCGAACGAAGGGGCTCTGGGACCCAGCCCCAGGGCGATCGAAGCGTATCGCGCCGCGGCGGCGGACCTGCACCGCTATCCGGACGGCGATTCCGGGGAACTGCGGCGCGCGATCGGGGTGCGGCACGGGCTGAGGCCGGAGAAAATCGTGTGCGGCGCCGGCTCCGACGACCTCCTGAACCTGCTGGTGCGCGCCTATTCCGGGCCCGGAGACGAGGTGCTGTTCGGAGAGCACGCCTTCGTCATGTACCCGCTGCTCGCGATGTCGGCGGGAGCGACGCCGGTGAAGGCGCCGGAGAAGGACTTCACGCTGTCCGTCGACGCCCTTCTGGCGAAGGTGACCGAACGGACGAGAATCGTCCTTGCCGCCAATCCCAACAACCCGACGGGCACCATGATCGACGCCGGCGAAATGGCGCGGCTGCGGGCGGAACTGCCCGACGACGTGTTGCTGGTGATCGACGCCGCCTACGCGGAATACGTGCTTCGCAACGACTACTCGCCGGGCGTGGATCTGGTGGACGCGGGCGAGAACGTGGCGATGACCCGGACGTTCTCCAAGATCTATGCCTTGGGCGGGTTGAGGCTCGGCTGGGTCTATTGCCCGGAGGGGATCGTGGACGTGCTCGACCGCATCCGCTCGCCGTTCAACGTCTGCAGCGCGGCGCAGGCGGCCGGCCTCGCGGCGGTCGACGACGTCGAATTCCTGACGCGGTCGCGCGATCACAATACGGCGTGGTTGCCCTGGCTGTCGGATCGGCTGTCGGAAACCGGGCTCGACGTCGTTCCAAGCGCGGGAAACTTCGCGCTCGCCCGTTTCCCGGCGACGCCGGGGCGGACGGCTGCGGACGCGATGGCGTTCTTGAGCGCGCGCGGAATAATCGCGCGCAGCGCCGCGGGCGCCGGGATTCCCGATGGCGTCCGGATCACGGTCGGCCTTGAGGACGAAATGCGGGCGACGGCGGACGCGGTCGCGGAATTCATGGGCGCTGGATGAGCGCGTTGTTCGACCGGGTCGCCCTGATCGGAATAGGGCTGATCGGATCGTCGATCGCGCGCGTGATCCGGCGCGACGCGCTGGCGCGCACGATCGTCGCCTGCGCGCGCACCGAGAAGACCCTTGCGGCGGCGCGGTCCCTCGGCATCGCGGACGAGGTCACGACGGACCCGGCGGAAGCGGCGCTCGACGCGGACCTGGTGATGATCTGCACGCCGGTGTCCACCTACGCCGCCGTCGCGTCGGCGATCGCGCCGGCCCTGAAGCCGGGGGCCATCGTGACCGACGTCGGTTCGGTCAAGGCCGCGATCGTCGGAGATGTCGTTCCCCATCTTCCGCCCGACGTTCATTTCGTCCCCGGCCACCCGCTCGCGGGAACCGAGCATTCGGGACCGGAAGCCGGTTTCGACACGCTGTTCGAAGGGCGCTGGTTCCTGATCACGCCGCTGCCCGGGACCGATCGGGCGGCCATCGACAGGGTGGCGGAATTGTGGCGGAGAGCGGGCAGCCAGATAGACTTTCTGGACCCCGCGCATCACGATCAGGTTCTGGCGATCACGTCCCATCTGCCTCATCTGATCGCGTACACCATCGTCGGAACCGCGGTCGATCTCGAGGAGCACGTCAGAGCCGAGGTCGTGAAGTATTCGGCGTCCGGGTTCCGCGATTTCACGCGCATCGCGGGATCCGACCCCGTCATGTGGCGGGACATCTTCCTCGCCAACCGCGAGGCGGTGCTTGAGATGATCGGCCGCTTGTGGGAAGATCTCGCGGCCATGCAACGGGCTATCCGCATCGGCGACGGGGAGGCGCTCGAAACGGTGTTCAGGCGAACCCGGGACATCCGGCGCGGCGTGATCGAGGCCGGTCAACACATACCGCCCGCCCCCGCTTCGCCGGCGGACGGCTGATGCGCGCGGTTTCCGCGAAACGCGGCGCGTGCCGCGGACGGCGAAACCCGCGCCCGGCCGGGACGACCGGCCCGCCATGACGAGCGCCGAAGCTTGTCCGGCCTAAGGCTCCGGCGTTCCGGAAGGGAGCCGCGCCCGGCGATGCGCGGATCCGGCGGAGCGCGTAGATGAAGGAGCGCGTACTGTCGTCGAGCCGGTTCGCGGCGGACGCATTGTCGCTCGCCCTCGCCGGCTTCGCCATCTACGTGGCCGGCTTCGGCGTGTTCGACGAAATCTGGGTGCGCGCCGCCACGACCGGGCTGCCGATACTGATCTCGCTGACGTATTTCTCGACCGAAAACATGGACGTCAAGCGCAAGGACGTCTCCTGGGGATTGATCGGCCTCAACGCCGGCCTCGTCGCGGCCGTGGCGGCGATCTACCAGTTCTGGATCGCCCTGATGGCCGAGCAGTTGAACTTCTTCGTCGACTTCACGCGCGTCGACTACCTCGTCGGCTTCGCCGGCGTCGCCGTCGTGTTCTATCTGACGTACAGGCATTTCGGCTTGCCGCTGTTCCTCGTTTGCCTGTTGTCGATCGCGATCCTTTTCTTCGGCAGCCTGATTCCCGGCGCGCTGAACATTCCCAAGGTCGAATGGTTCCTGATTTCGGAAAAGCTGTGGTACAGCACCGACGGCGTCTTCGGGCGCCCCGTGGCCGTCGTCGGCCAGATCGTCCTCGTCTTCATCCTGTTCGGCGCGGTGCTGGAAGCCTCGGGCGCGGGCGCCACGCTTCTGAAGTTCGCCTTCTCCGTCACGGGTCCGCTGCGCGGCGGTCCGGCCCACGCCGCCATCATCGGAAGCGCGAGCTTCGGCACCATGAACGGCGCAGCGGTCGCCAACGTGGTGACGACCGGCGTCTTCACCATTCCCATGATCAAGCGAACCGGGTTCCGCCCCAAGTTCGCCGCGGCGGTCGAAGCGACGGCGTCGACCGGCGGTCAGATCATGCCTCCGGTCATGGGCGCGGTGGCGTTCCTGATGGCCGACATCACCGGAATTTCCTATCTGACGATCATCGCCGCCGCGGCCATTCCGGCGCTGATGTATTATTTCAGCCTGTTCTCCGTCGTCTGGCTCGAAGCGCGGAAACAGGGGCTTCAGCCGACGCCGCGGGCCGAGCGGGTTCGGCTCGACGCGACCGACTGGGTGCGCTCGATTTCGTTTTTCGTGCCGCTCGGCGTCATCGTCTGGGTCCTCATGACGGGCCGCACGGCCCAGAACGCGGGCTTTTTCGGGTTGATCGCCGCGTTCGTCCTCTCGCTGATCCTCTATCCGGAATTCCGGTCGTTCCGGAAGATCCTCGGAGCCCTGATCCGCGGCGGGCGCACCTGCGCGACGATTATGATCGTCGTCGCGGCGATCGGTTTCGTGGTCGGCATGGTCAACATGTCGGGACTCGGCATCAAGTTCGCCGCGATGATTCTTTCGATCGCCGGCGACAGCCTGTTCCTCTCGCTGGTGGTGATGGCCGCCGGGTGCCTTCTGCTCGGCATGGGGGTGCCGGTCGGCGCGGCCTATCTGATCATCGTGCTGATCATCGGGCCGGCTCTGGGCAAGCTCGGGCTTTCGCTGCTTCTGACCCACCTGTTCGTCATCTACTACGCGGTGCTGTCGGCCGTCACGCCGCCGGTGGCGATCGCGGCTTTCGCGGCCGCGCCCATCGCCGGGTCGAAGCCCATAGAAACCGGCCTCGTCGCGGTGAGGCTCGCGGTCGCGGGTTTTCTCATTCCCTTCATTTTCGTCTACCATCCCAGCGTGGTGCTGGTTGAGCAAGGCTTCAGCTATGTCGGGCTGTTCTGGGGCGTGGCCGTTTTCCTCGTATCGACCGCGGCCCTCGCCACGGCGTTCGGCGCGCATTCGCTGGGGCGGCTCGGCCCGGGCCAGCGCGCCGCGCGCTTCGTCGCCGGCATCGCGGTGCTGGTTCCCGACCCCTGGATCGCGGGAGCGAGCGCCGCGGCCGTCGCCGGGCTGTTTCTGGCGGAGCGCCGGTTCGCCCGCGCGTGATTCACTCGAACGAGCAATGGAGAAAAACATGTTTCGACGCATCGGACTTATCGCCGTTTCCTGCCTGGTTGCGGCCTTCGTCGCGGTTTCCGCGCAGGCGCAGAAGCGTCAGATCAAGATGTCGACGATCGCCCCCGGCTCGTCGATGTACCTTGTGATGACGACCTTCGCCAATCTGGTCAACCAGAACCAGAACGACTTCGAAATCACCGTCGACGCCACCGGAACCGCGACCAAGCACATGGTCGACGTCGCGAGGGAGTCGATCGACATGTCGATGACGGCGCCGGTTCCCTATCACTGGATGAAGAACGGCACCCGGGTCTACAAGAAGCTGAAGGGCGTCAAGGAACTCGCCAAGAAGCTGCGGACCGTGTTCTGGTTTCCGCTCGGCGGCTACCACTACACCGTGTACGCCGATTCCGGAATCGAGACGCTCGCCGACATCAAGGGCAAGCGCGCCTTCATCGGGCCGCCCTCGGGCGGCCAGCTGATCACCGGACTCGCTTTCGTGAAGGCGGTCACCGGACTCACGCCGAAGGACTTCAAGAGCGTCAATCTGAACTTCGCGTCGGCCCTGCAGGCTTTCCAGGATCGCCAGATCGACGTCTACACCATCGGTTGCCTCGATCCCTGCGCCCAGCTGCAGCAGGTGGCCGCGACCTCCAAAATCCGGTTTCTCGGCCTGCCCAACGAAGCCGCCCTCGACGGTTCGGAAGCGTTGAAAAATTTCTTCAAGCCGCTCGGCAGGACGAAGGGCGCGATCAGTAAGGACGCCTACGGCGAAAATCAGACCAACGAGGCCGACGTCTGGGTCAACAACGCCATTCTCGGCGTGACCGCGCGCGCCAGCATGGACGACGAAACGATGTACAGGATGGCGAAGCTGTTCTGGTCGAATCTCGACGCCATCCGGAAGAGCGCTCCCTACATGGACGCGGTCACCCTCGAATACGCCACCCAGAAAGGCAACATGGAGTTCCATCCGGGCGTCGTGAAATACTACCGGGAGGCAGGCGTCTGGAAGAATTAGCGGGAGGCGGGACGTCCGGGCAAGCGTCGTCGCAAGGGGGCGATCGCAACAAAAAGTTCACGGAATCGTAACGTTTCCGTATTGTCTGCGGTTGTATGTTGCGTGCCTGTCGGCGGCGATCGTCGGCCGGAGGCGGGACGGCATGTCGCGTCTTGTCTCGCGTTTTCCGCGACATGACCAATCCGGAGGCAAAATGACCACCACGAGAGTTCTTGCGGTCGCCGCCGTCGCATCGCTTGCGATGGCGGCGTCGGCGCAGGCCCGCGACCAGATCCGCATCGTCGGTTCGTCCACCGTGTTTCCTTTTTCGACCGCGGTCGCCGAGCAGTTCGGCAAGACGACGAAGTTCAAGACTCCTGTCGTCGAGAGCACCGGCTCCGGCGGCGGGCTGAAGCTGTTCTGCGCCGGCGTCGGGGTGCAGCATCCCGACGTCACGAACGCGTCGCGCCGCATCAAGATGTCCGAAGTCGAGCGTTGCGCCAAGAACGGGGTGGCGAAGATCACGGAAGTCAAGATCGGCTACGACGGCATCGTCGTCGCCAATTCCAAGGCTTCGGCGCAGATGACGCTGACGCTCGAGCAGCTCTTCCTCGCGCTGGCCAAGGACGTTCCCGCGAACGCGGACGGTTCCGCGCTCGAGGCCAACCCCTACAAGAAGTGGAGCGACATCGACGCTTCTCTGCCCGACAAGAAGATCGAGGTGCTCGGTCCGCCTCCGACCTCCGGTACGCGCGACGCTTTCGTCGAACTCGCCATGGAAGGCGGCTGCAAGCAATTCGCGGCGATCAAGTCCATGAAGAAAGCCGACAAGAAGAAGTACAAGGCGGTCTGCCACGGCATTCGCGAGGACGGCGCCTTCGTCGAGGCGGGCGAAAACGACGTTCTGATCATCCAGAAGCTCGTCGCCAATCCGAACGCCTTCGGCGTGTTCGGCTTTTCCTTTCTCGATTCGAACGCCGACAGGATTCAGGGCAGCGTGATCGACGGCACGGCGCCCGAGTTCGAAACCATCGCGTCGGGCAAGTATCCGGTGTCGAGGTCGATGTATTTCTACGTCAAGAACGCGCATGTCGGCGTCGTTCCCGGCATCAAGGAGTACGTCTCCGAGTTCACGGCCGACAAGGCTTGGGGACCGGAGGGCTATCTCGCCGACAAGGGACTGATTCCGCTTGGCGACTCCGAGCGCAAGAAGACCCGCTCGTCCGCCGTCAGTCTCACCACGCTCGCCATGTAGACTGGTTTGCGAGCATCGATCTCTGAAGCGGCGCCCCTTGGGCGCCGCTTTTTTCTTCCCCGAAGGCGACAGGGGACGGGCGGCGCGAGGGCGGTTCGGGCGAAAAAACGCCGCCAGCGTGGAAAATGGATGTCCGGGCGAGGAAGGTCGGAAAAACGGTCTCCCGCGCGACGCCGTAGCGCAAGCCGCCGTCAGGCACGCTCGCAGGCGAACCGGGCCGACGCCCCGTTCGCGCAGGGACCGCGTTCCGGCGGTTCTTCGACGCAACGCCCCCCGCTTGAAAGGCCGTTCGATTCCACCGTTGTCAACTCTCGGCGCAGGAGTTAGCGGAAACTGCGGTAAACCGAGGTGCATCTCGCCGTACGCTCGATGGAGAAAGGCACGAAACTGACTGCCGCGGACTTCGACTGCCTGCCCGAGGCGAACCCCGAGGCGGTGCTGCTCGGCACCGAGGGCAGGGCGGGAACGGAGGCAAGGCGCTGCTCTACGTTTTCAATCCCGGCGTGCGGACCGCTCAAAAAGGGCAAGATCGTCGTACGCTACAAGGAGACGCAGCGCGACAAAGCAGGAAACAAGCCGCGAAGGGCTACGAACTCCATCGTCACTGCGGGTTATGTGGAGCGTCACAACTTCATACAGGATCGGTACAAGGTTCTCGAAGGAAAGGTGGAACAATGCCGCCGGGACGAGACGCCACCCTCGATCCAGTACGCTGGCCGGACGAAGCCGACAAACCATCTACCGGGAACACGAGCGATTCGGGTTTCCCCTATTACCCGGCCTACCCGGCGGCGTCGGCCACTATAGGAAAGACGCCGTGCCCGGCTCAAGCGCCCCGTCAAGTTCGAGGCGCGCTACGCACGCCGCCGGATCAGGCGGCGGACAGCAAGCAACCTTCGAGGTTGGCCAGCCACGCGGGCCGGCGCGGCCGCGACGAGCGCGCCAAACGGATTCGACGCCCGCGGCGCCGGGAGGGTGCCGCGCTCGGCGGCCGAGGGAATCAGGCGGAAAGCGCGGCGACGGCCTGCGCCCGGTCGGGGTGAACCGGAATGATCTTGTCGAAACCGGCGACCTCGACGATTTCCCTGATGGGATCCGGGAGCGAGCAGAGCGCGAATTTCGCGTTCCGTTTCCATAGATTCTTGGCGGTCAGCAGAATGGCCCGGAGGCCTGCGCTGCTGATGTAGGACAGATATTCGAGGTCGATAATCACGACGCGTTCGGTATCGCCGATCGCTGCCGTTATCGCATCCTCGAAGTCCCTCGCGTTGACGCCGTCGATGCGCCCCTCCGCGCACGCAATCAGCGCGCCGCTTTCCCTTTCCGTCTTTATTTCCATCCGTACCGTCTCCAGACATGACCCTTTCGGGAAGAGCGTTCCGACTCTCCCTGTCGAAAATAACCCCTGCGGGAGCATACTGCAATCCCGTTGGCGCGTCGGCGGCCGGAACTTTCCGCTTTCCGTCGCGCCCGCGCGAGACGGGAGATCCCCCCGGTCGGCGGGCGGAGTTTCCGGCGCCGCGTCGCGCGCCGGAAGGCAAGCCGTCGTCAGGGAGTCCAGCGAACCGGACGAAGCTCGAGCACCCGGACGGGGCCGAGATAGAGGCGACGGCGCTGAAGCTTGACGGGCACGCGGACGGAACCGTCCGCGTTGCGCATGAGCTTGAGGGCGAGCATGGCCACGGAGGGCGCGATTCCGGCGGCGGCCAGCGCCTCGGCCGCTCGGTCGATATCCGCGATCCCGACGTTCAGTCCGCCTTCCGGCTGCAGGTCGCCGTCCAGACGGAAAGCGCCGTCGCCCCGGACGTTCAGGGATCCCCATGACAAGGCGAACTCGCGCAGCGCGACCCTTCCGCCTGCGTCCCGCCATCGCTCCGCCCAGACTCCGAGCGACCCGGCGGGCTCCGCGAATCCCTCGACCACGCCTTCCAGCCGGATTTCCGTGATCGCCCGGTCCGGCCGCGGCAGCCGCGGCGCGGAAAGCGACTGGGCGCGCAGCGCGAACCGGGCCGGGCTTCCGGCCTGCTTCTCGATGCGGGCGCCGAGGTTTCGGATGTCCAGCGTCGCGCCTCCCGACAGCCGGACCGACGGGGCGGCGAGGCGCAGCGTCGTCGCGCGCCGCCTGCCGAAAACGATTTCGGCTTCCGCCGCTTCGACGACGGCCTCGCTTCCGCCGAGCGCGGCGCGATGCGTTCCCGGCGCGTCGATCATGACCCGTCCGGGCTCCCACGCGCGCATCGTCAACGTCGCGTCCGGCAGGCGCCATTCCAGACTTTCGCCCGGAGCGGCCATCCGCGCCCCGCGGATTCGGATCGATACGCGGAACGGAAATCCGGCGCGTTCGAGTTCGCCGAATTCGACCGCCCATCCCGCGCCGCGCCGTTCGACGGCCCATTCCGCGATTCTGTCGAGGACGCGTTCCGAAAGAAGGTGCCAGTAGAACGCGTAGCCCAGCGCCGCCGCGACGACGAGCGCCGGTATGACCGCACGATGCCCCATCCCTATACTGCCTCGCTGGCGAAGGCGCCGCCGGAAGTTCCCCGCGAACGGCGACGGGCGGGCACGCAGGGACGCAAGACTGCACGAATGACCAATCAACTTCCTCCGGGTCCGTTCGCTCTTGCGGCGACGTCCTTCATATTTCTGTGGGCCAGCGGATTCGTCGCCGCGAAATACGGGTTGCCGTACGCCGAGCCCTTTACGCTGATGGCCGCTCGCTTCGTCGTGGGATCGCTCATCCTGGTTCCGGCATGCTTCCTGCTGAAGGCCGTCTGGCCAAGCAGCCTCCGGGAAGCCTTCCACATTCTCGTCGCGGGCTTCGGGGTTCAGACGCTGTATCTCGTCGGGGTCTATTACGGCATCTGGTTCGGCGTTTCCACCGGCGTGACGGCGCTGATCGTCGGCCTTCAGCCGCTCCTGACCGGAGTTCTTGCGGGTTTCGCGCTCGGCGAACGGATCACCCGCGGAAACTGGGCGGGCCTGGCGCTCGGTTTCGCAGGGTTGACTCTCGTCGTTTGGGATCGGGTGGCGTCGCCGGCCGACGCCTGGTGGGGACTCGCGATGCCGGTTCTCGGACTCCTCGCCATAACGGCGGGCACGCTCTACCAGAAGCGCTTCTGCGGCGTCTTCGACGTGCGGACCGGCGTCGCCATGCAGAACGTGATGTCGTGCGCCGTCATGTTCGGATTCGCGGCGGTTTTCGAAACGATGGAAGTGGAATGGACCGGCGCCTTCGCGCTGGCCGTTCTGTGGTCGGCGGTGGGTCTGTCGGTCGTCGCGATATGCCTTTACTACTGGATGATACAGCGCGGCGCGGCCGCGCGGATCACCAGCCTGATCTACCTCAGCCCGCCGACCACGGCGCTGATGGGATGGGCGATGTTCGGCGAGGTCATGTCGTGGCTTGCCCTCGCGGGGATGGCGCTCGCCACGGGAGGGGTCGCTCTTGCGGTGCGGAGAGGGCGGTGACCGCCCGCCGCGCGGGCTGACTATTCCCGATCCCGGCGGTTTCTGGTTCTTCGCCTACGGTTCGCTGATGTGGGACGCGCCGTTCGAGCCGGCGGAAGCGATTCCCGCGCGGATTTTCGGCTGGCGGCGCTCCTTTTGCGTCAGTTCGGAAACCTATCGCGGCACGCCGGAGAAACCGGGGCTTTCCTTGGGGCTCGAGAAAGGCGGTTCCTGCGCCGGACTCGCCATGCGCGTTGCCGCCGGGAATCGCGAAGAAGCGATCGCCGCGATCTCGCGACGCGAGATGGAGGACGATCCCATCTATGTCTGCCGCCGCGCGATCCTGCATCTTCCGGGCCGCCGGGTCGCGGGCTACACGCTGGTCGTCGATCGCGGCGGCAGAATCTTCGCGGGCGGATTGAGCTTCGACGAGACCGCCCGGAGGATCGCGGCCGCGGCGGGCCGCCGCGGCCCCAATATCGATTATCTGGCGGGCACGGTCGCGCAGCTGGAGCGCATGGGGATCGACCCCGGCGATCTGCGTCCGTTGCTGCGCCGCGCGCTGGAGTTCGAAGCCGCGGAGGTTTCGTTCCGCGGAAAAACGCGATAAAACGCCGACGGCGGAGGGAGACGCGCGGGAAGGGCCATGAAACTCGTCAGCTACAGGCACGGCGGCCGCGAAGCCTTCGGAGTCGTCGCGGACGGCGGAATCGTGGACATGAGCGTCCGCCTCGATCACCGCGACCTCAAATCCGCCGTCGCCGGGCTTTCGGTCGGCGAGATGGAGCGGCTCGCGGCCGGAACGACGCCCGACGTGTCGCTCGGCGAGATCGAGTACATGTTCCCGATCACGACGCCCGGGAAAATACTCTGCGTCGGCCGCAACTACCGCGCCTATCATGAAGTGCGCGAGGACGGCGATCCCGAATGGCCGAGCGTCTTTCCCCGTTTCGCCTCGAGCTTCGCGGCGCACGAGGAAGCGATCCTGCTGCCCAAGGCGTCGGAGCAGCTGGACTACGAGGGCGAGATCGCCGTGATAATGGGGAAGGCGGGCCGCCATATCCCGGAGGAAAGGGCGCTCGACTACGTGGCGGGATATACGATAGTCAACGAAGGCAGCGTTCGGGACTGGCAGTCGAAAGGGACGCAGAACTGCCCCGGAAAGAATTTCTTCCGGTCGGGCGGCATCGGCCCCTGGATGGCCACCCGCGACGAGATCGACGATCCGGGCCGCCTGCGCATCAAGACCCTGGTCGACGGCGAGGTCCGGCAGGACGGCGGCAGCGACATGATGGTCTTCAAGATCCCGTTCCTCATATCGCACATTTCCAGATTCACTTGGCTCGAACCCGGCGACATGATCGCCACCGGTTCGCCGGGCGGCTCGGCCGTCGAAAGCGATCCGCCGAAATGGCTGAGATCCGGTCAGACCGTCAGCGTCGCCATCGAGCCGATCGGCGTCCTGACCAACGGGGTGGCGCCGGAATAGCCTGCGGAGGACGGAATGCGGCTGGCGAGCTACGCGCAGGGCGGACGCGAACGGTTCGGCGCTGTCAGGGAGGACGGAATCGTCGACCTGACCGACAGGTTGCCGGAGCGGGACATGCGCCAGGTGCTGGAGAACGGCGCGCTGGACGAGGCGGCGCGCGCCGCGTCCGGAGCGGAGGCGGATTTCGGCCTCGGAGAGGTGGAATGGCGCCTGCCCGTTCCGAACCCGGAGAAGATCTTTTGCGTCGGCCAGAACTACGCCGCGCACATCGCGGAAATGGGTTACGCGATGCCGGAATGGCCAAGCGTCTTTTCTCGGTTTCCCCGCACTTTCGCGCCGCATCTGGGGCATATGGTCATGCCGTCGCATTCCGCGCAGTTCGACTACGAGGGCGAACTGACGGCGGTGATCGGGCGAACCGCGCGCCGCGTGAAGGAGGAGGATGCGCTGGATTGCGTCGCCGGCTACACGATCTGCAACGACGGCAGCGTGCGCGACTGGCAAAAGCGCGGTCCGCAGGTCGCGCCCGGAAAGAACTGGGAGCGGTCGGGACTTCTCGGACCGTGGATCGCGACGGCGGACGAAGCGGGAGATCCGTCCGACATGACGCTCGTGACGCGCGTGAACGGGGAGGAGCGGCAGCGAGGGCATACCGGCGATCTCGTTTTTTCCGTCGCGTATCTCGTGAGCTACGTTTCGACGTTCGTTACGCTCGCGCCGGGCGACATGATCACGACCGGCTCTCCGCACGGCGTGGCGGCGAGTTTCGATCCTCCCAGATGGCTCAAGCCCGGCGACGAGCTGGAAATCGAGATCGGGCGCGTCGGCGCCATCCGCGCGGACGTGGTCCCGCCGGAATAAGGGACGTTTGCCGGAAAAACCCGATTTTTCGCGGCTCCGGCGAGGCGACGCTTCTTGCCGCCGCCCAACGCCGGATCCGGCCGTGAAAGCGGGCTTCACGCGCCGCGAAACCGCTCCCGACGGCGCGCGGCTGCGCGTCGGGTTCTGGCCCGCCGAGGGCGAACGCGGACAGGTCGTGCTGTTGCCGGGCCGGTCGGAATTCCTCGAGAAATACGAGGAAACCATCGGCGAACTGCGCGAGCGCGGCTTCTGCGTGTGGGCCATGGACTGGCGCGGCCAAGGGCTTTCGGACCGCGCGCTCGCCGACCGCCGCAAGGGATACATCGACGACTTCGACGCCTATCTCCGCGATCTCGCCTGGTTCGCGGAAACCTTCGTGGCTCCCCGCCGCGCCGCGACGACCTGCGTGCTCGCGCATTCCATGGGAGGCCACATCGCGTTGCGAGCCGTTCTCGAAGCGAAAATCGCGCCCGATTGCATGATTCTCCTGGCGCCGATGATCGATCTGCCTCTTTCCCGGTGCGCGGCCGCTTCCGTCCGGTGGCTGACGGCTTTCGCGGCGGGTTTCGGCATGGGCGAATGGTACTTGCCCGGGACAGGGCCCCACGCCGCGGAGCGCGCGGCATTTGAAGGGAATCCGCTGACCGGCGACCGCGTTCGCTTCGACCGGACGCGCGCCGCCATCGCCGCCAACCCGGCCGTGGCGCTGGGCGGGCCGACGTTCGGCTGGCTCGGCGCGGCGCTTCGGAGCATTGACCGGTTGCGCGCGGTTACCGCCGCCGGACCCGAAACCTGCCCGATACTCGTGTGCATCCCGACGGACGAAAGGGTAGTTTCGATCGCGGCGCAAAAGGCGGTCTGCGGCGCGTTGCCGCGCTGCGAATGGGTCGAAATTCCAGACTCGCGGCACGAAATCCTCATGGAGAGGGACGAGCGGCGCACTCTCTTCTGGCGCGAGTTCGACGCGTTCCTGTCCTGAGCGGCTCCGTTCGGATTCCTGGGGACGCTACGCGCGTTCGCCCGGCGCGTCCGAATCTTGGCGGGCGGCGGCCAGCAGGCGCGCGTTTCCGGACGCGATGCGTTCCGCCAACAAGGCCATGAACTCCTCCCGTTTCAGGCCGGGAGGAATGGGTTCGCCGAATTCGACGATCATGACGCCGGGTTTCTTGACGAAGCTCCGGCGTCCCCAGTAGACGCCGGTATTCAGGGAAACCGGAACGACCGGCACCCCGCAAAACCGGTAAAGCGCTCCGATGCCGGCGAGAGGTTCGGGTTCGACGCCGGGTGCCGACCGCGTGCCGCCGGGAAAAACGACGACGGGCCGGCCCGCGGCCAACGCGGCCGGCGCGGCGCGCAGCATCGCGCGGGTCGAGGCCGGGCTGCCCGACCTGTCTATGGCGATCATGCCCAGCCTGCGCACGAACACGGAAAACAGCGGTATTCGGGTCAGTTCCTTCTTCAGCACGTAGACCGGAGCGCGGAACGCCGCGTGGAAGCCGAACACGTCCCAGGCCGACTGATGCGCCGACGCGGCGATGAAGCCGCCCTCGGGCAGGTCGCCCCTGAACTCGAAGGAAAGGCCGAGGATCGCTCTGTGAAGCGCGAACAGCGAGAACGCCCAGAAGCGCACGCAGGCGATAATGGCGGGCGAAGGAAGCGCCAGAACGGGCACGTACGCGAGGTACAGAAGGATCGTCCATACGAACATGAGAACGTTGAAAGCGGCTGAGCGAAGCAGGGTCACGGGGCCTCACAGGAATCCGACGGCGAGGGCGAACAGGTATTTGTGATACTCCGAGAGCGCAAGGCGGAGTGAGTTGCGGCTGCGCCACCAAGCCTGAAAATGTTCCGGGTGGACAGGATGGGCGACAAGGTCGAACTCGGAGGGGAGAACGCGCCTGAATTCCAGCAGGCTGCGCGGCATGTGGTAGCTGGCCGTGACCAGCCTCAGCGATCCGTGGCGCTCCCGTTCGATCCACGTGGCCGTTTCGCGCGCGTTGCCGCGGGTATTGTCCGCGACGTAGCCGAGCACGATGCAGCATTCGAGGTTCCCCGGCTCCTGCCGGGCGTGGCGCAACAGCGCCTGCACGTCGACGCCGCGATACACCCCGGAAACGAAGAGTTTTCCCGCAAGGCCGTTTTCGAGGAGCCTGAGGCCTTCCCGAACGCGCCCGGCGCCGCCCGTGAGGACGACGATGGCGTCAGTCGCTTCTTCCGACACGGGCCCGGGCGTCGGTATCAATCTCGTGAACCAGTAAAAGCCGGCCCCCCAGCAAAGAAGGATCAGCGCGAGGCAAAGGAGCGCGGTTTTCGTGCGCCGCCGGCGCTTGCCGTATCTCATCGCCCCGGACGCGGCGCGGCGCGGTTCGGCCGCCTTCCTCGCCGAGAACGAGCCGCGCGCGGAATCGCTGCCCGGCCGGCCGGGAACGGCGCGGCGTCCGGCGCGGGTTTCGCCGCCGCTGAATCGAACGATGGCCGCAAGTAAGACACGGCCGCAGAATCGCACAGACCGGCCCGTTACGTCCAGAGTTCCGGCGCGGCGTTCGAGCGCGGGCGGAACGAGCGCGCTGCGGTCGGCGGCGGGCGGGGCGGCTTGTAAGGCCGGCCGTCTGGGAGTATGGGGATGCCATGATCGTTTCCTGTCCGTCGTGCGCGACCCGCTACGTCGTCGATCCGCAAGAGATCGGCCCGAACGGCCGCAGGGTGAAATGCGCCGGGTGCGAGCATGTCTGGAAGCAGTTTCGCCCGGCGTCCGACAGGTCGCCGGAACCGGACGCTTCCCCGGCCGGCGAGGCGTCGCACGGGGCGCTGTCCACGACAGTCCAGGAGAAAACCGGGGCCTTGGCTGTCGTCAAGCCCCGCCGCCGGCCAGCGTTGCAGAACTGGGCGCTCCTGTTTCTGGCCGCGGCGACGGCATTCGTCCTTGCGGTCGGATTTCGGGAATCGATCATGGCCGTTCCGGGCGCGCAGCGATTGTACGAATTCGTCCGGTGGGATCGGGAACCCTGGCGCAAGCGTTTCGAGTTGCGCGATTTCGAGCATTACCGGAGGGCGGGCGCAGTGTCGCTGCGAGGCGAAGTGACGAACAACGCCCGAACGTCCATGGACGCGCCCTGGCTGACGGCGTTCTTCCTCGACGGTTCGGGCGACGTGATCGGAATGTGGCATTTTCCCCCGCCGAAACGGCGCATGCTTCCGGGAGAAACGGTCAGGTATTCGACGCGGTCCGCGGAACCTCCGGGAACCCGGAGCATCGATGTCGCGCTCGATCCGGAAAACGCGATCAGGAGGCGGAACCAGTGACGGAGAAGATCGACGTACTTTTCGATGCCGCGACGATAGCGACCCGGATCGACGAACTCGCGCAGGAGATCGCCAGCCGGCTGCCGGCCGACGTGCTGATCATCGTGGTCCTCAAGGGGAGCTTCGTGTTCGCGGCCGATCTGCTGCGCGCTCTTGACCGCGCGGGAATGCGGCCGCGCGTCGATTTCATCACGCTATCGAGCTACGGCGAGGCCACGAGGAGTTCGGGCAACGTCAGGTTGACGCGCGATATTTCGGAGGACGTCCGCGACCGGTCCGTTCTCATCGTCGACGACATCCTCGATACCGGTCGAACGCTAGCCTTCGCCGCGAAGTTGATGAAGGAGCGCGGCGCGCGGGTCGTCCACAGCTGCGTCCTTCTGGACAAGGAGGAAAAGCGGGAGGTCAGCATCAAGGCGGATTTCGCCGGCTTTCCGGCGGGGAACGCGTTCGTCGTAGGATATGGCATCGACATGGCTCACATGTACAGGAGCCTGCCTTATGTCGGGGTGGTGCAGCCGGACTGACCGCGCCGCGGAGTTTACCTGCACGGAAAGCGAGAGCGTGTCGGCGAGTTCCTCGTGACGGCAAACTCTGAACAGCAATTCCCGCTAAGGCGGGCGCATGTCCAAAAGGTACGCCGAGAAGGCGAAATTACCAATGGACAAGCCGCCGCGACATAAGAAAATCCCTCATTCGAAGGCAAATTGCACCGAAATACCCAGAAAAATCTACGGAAAATTTTTCTGAAACCCCATATTTTCCAAGGATTAGAGCCTTAGCGGGAATTGCTGAACTCTGAACAGGACTGTGGAAGCAAGGGAAGGCGCAACTGGATATCGGGGCTTCGCCCGGAACCGTCTCATCTTCGATTCCCGATATAGCCATGATGACCCCACAGGAAGGACATGCGTCAACGTACGACGAAGTTGACGCCACTCCGCCTTCACTATACCTATGGCTTCAAGTGCTTGGTTACGGAACCGGAAACAAGAGGGCAAAGTGATGACAGGCGGCGAAAAAGCTCCGAGGCCGAATTGGTTCGTCGGAGCGATGCATCGTGGCGGCGAAGATCAGATCGACCGCTTTCTGAGTGAAGGAATCTGGGAAAACAGATATGAAGATAAGTATTTGGATGATGTCCGTTCCATGCATCCCGGCGACCGTATCGCGATCAAGTCAACATGCAATCGCAAACGTGATCTACCTTTCGACAATCAAGGCAATTTTGTCGCCGTAATGAAAATCAACGCCATCGGCACCATAACCGGAAATCGAAATGATGGGAAGTGCGTAGATGTCAATTGGATCACCAAGAAGAAGACTGAGCGTGAATGGTACTTCTACAGGTGCCTGTTAACAATTTGGCGCGTCCTTCCCAAGGATTGGATGGCGAACGATTTGCTCGAATTTACTTTCGAGAGCAAGTCTCAAGATATTGATCGATTTCGCAACGACGACTATTGGTGTGACAGGTTCGGACAGCAACGGTAAGCGTTCGCTCGTCCAGCGACGGTTTTTTGAGGCGCGCTCAGTCGAAAAACCTTCCTTCGACGACCTTGAGCCAGATCCGGCCTACCGTGAAGACTGTGTCGTGCAAGATATCGCGACAGAAACCTTCAAGACGCATGAGGCAAAGGTAACGGGGTTCTAAAATTGCACAGGTGCCGTCGACCTTGTGGGGTCACCTGATCGAGCGTGCCTCTCCCGTGCCATGATCGAGCAAAACTCCTCGGCCAGCAAGTACGGTCACTTTGTGGATGAAAGCCACGAGCCGTGGAGTTCGCCGTTCATTGGACCAGTCGTGGTCTCTGGACAGGATACGGCTGTGAATCCCGGCGCTTCCAAGTCTCGACGCGCCCCATTCCGGCATCCCGTCCGGCGCGATGAAGCAAGCCGGCGCCGCCGGTCCTTCCGAGACGCGCAACGCTTATTCCTCGCGCAGTCAGTGACGCATTTGTTTCCGGCCGAAGACCGGCATCCTCTCGCCAAGCAGAATGTCTCGATTCGGTTTCCGTTCTTGGCGAAAAAATGCCAATCGTCGAGTCGCGACAGCTCGACGAGAGTGTCGCCGCGGAGCTCGCAACGCTCTATGCGGCGGCGTTGAAAGGTGCCGGAGCGTGCGCGTCGCTGCCGTGCCGCGCTCGCCGCCCGTTAACGGCGGCGCACCACGCTTCGGCCCGAGAGTCTTGAGATCGTCGGCAATGGTGCGGGCGCTGAGGGATCCTCGCCTTCTGCGCGACGACGCGCTTCATCCGGTCCACCGGCGCGGCGTTCGCCTGCGCGACGGCACGGTCCCCCTCGAAGGGCGTCGCCGCGTTCTTTCCTTCGCGGCTTGCTCATCGCGCTGCCGAAAGCCCTTTGAGCCCAGCAATTCCCGCTAAGGCTCGAAACCCTTGAAAAATATGGGGCCGGAAAAAAGTCTTTCGTGGACTTTTCGAGGTGATTCGGGGCTATTTGCCTTCGAGCGGAGCATTTTTCTCTGGAAAGTGGTCCGAAGGCGAGGCGGGATTGTAACCAAAATGGCCAGAATGCCAGGCATGCGCAAGACGCTCAGCGCTCCGGGATTGCTGAAGGAAGTGCGAGCTTGTTTCGACCGTATCGAAGATCCGATCGCGAGCAGGGGGCTGAACCAGACGGACTGTCTGATGTCGGGTCTAGCGGTGTTCGGTATGAAGTATGCGTCGCTTCTGCAATTCGACGAGGCCGCGCACGCCGACGAAGTGGTTCGGCACAACCTCGCGACCTTATACGGCGTCAAGCGCGTGCCGTCGGACACTGCGATGCGCGAACGGCTTGACGAAGTCTGTCCGCGGCAATTGCGGCGTTGTTTCACGAAGATGTTCCAGGTTTTGCAACGAGGCAAGGGATTGGAAGAATACACTTGTCTGAACGGGCATTACGCTCTTTCGATCGATGGAACGGGATACTTCTCGTCGGACAAGGTGCACTGTAAAAATTGCTGCGAGAAACACCACCGCGACGGTACGATTACCTACTACCACCAGATGTTGGGAGCCGTTCTGGTGCATCCGGAACAAAAGGAGGTTTTTCCGTTTGCACCGGAACCGATCCTGAAGGAAGACGGCGCAAAAAAGAACGATTGCGAACGCAACGCAGCGAAACGGCTTCTGAAAGATGTGCGTCGCGAACACCCGCACCTGAAGCTGGTTGTGTTGGAAGATGGGCTGGCCTCGAACGGACCGCATGCCAATCTTCTCAAGGAGTTAGACATGCGTTTCATACTGGGGGCGAAGCCCGGCGACCACAAGTTCCTGTTCGAGTGGGTCAACAACGCGCCGTCCGTGGAGCGCCGGGAGTTCACGGACGGTGACAACATACGGCACGAATTCCGGTATCTTAACGGAGTGCCTCTGAACGATACGCACTTCGACCTCAAAGTGAACTTTCTCGAATACTGGGAGAAGCTCCCAAACGGCAAGAAACAACGTTTCTCCTGGGTCACGGATCTGCCAATTGACGAAGGGAACCTGATGGAGTTGATGCGCACCGGGCGGGCGCGCTGGAAGATCGAGAACGAAACTTTCAACACCCTGAAGAACCAAGGCTACTGCTTTGAGCACAACTTCGGTCACGGTAACAAGAATCTGTCGACGGTCTTTGCGTTCCTGATGATGCTGGCGTTCCTGATTGACCAGATTCAACAGCGATGTTGCAAACTGTTCCAACAGGCGCAAACGAAGGCCAAGCGGCCCATTTACTTCTGGGAAAAGGCGCGGGGATTGTTTCTCGAATACTTCTTGAAGGACTGGGAAACACTCTACCGAATGATCGCGTTTGGATACCGGAAAGCAGAGGGAATTCCCTACGACACCTCCTGACCTGGCACCGTGACCGAATGTGCTAAAGCAAGTTTTTCAGGGGAAACAGGATGGTCAAGGCTAAGTCGGCACCAAGCCGAAGCGGGGAAGGTGCGTCGCGGCGGCTGGTCCCTCGGTAACGACGCTATCTCGACGCGCCTTTCGCAAAGGGCGGCCACCTTAGCGGGAATTTCTGCTTTGAGCCGCACGGCGGGCCGCCGCTTCAATCTCTGGCTGAGCGGGTCGATGCCCACGGATTCCAGCGCCGTTACTCCCAGCAAGGGCTCGGCATCGTCCGCGCCGAACAGGATCGTCCCGCCGACCGTCTCTCCCATGAACTCGATTTCCCCCACCGTGATGTCCATCGCGATCTCGCTGCCGTCGGCCAGTTCGTAAACCCGACGGCCCCTGGGTTCGAGCCCGATGGCTTCCAGATGCGGCTTGGGCACGAGAGAATCCGTTGCGCCTGTATCGACCAGGAAAAGCCCTTCCCAGCATCTGTCCGGCTCTGCCGGATTGCGGATCAGTGCCGTGACGTGCGTTGCTCCCATATCCTGTCCCTTCGTTCGCGCGGCGGCCAGCTTTCTCCGGACATCGCCGCTCCCGTCGACACACTGGCCGAAACGATCGCGGAGAGGCCTCAACCCAAGGATAACTGCTTCGCAAGATTATGTAATCACCGAAAGGAGACCTCAAGATGGCTGAGCATATTTTGGATCATCTGGAATTCCAGGGCTTCGGACGGCGCGGTGATGTTTCAAATCATGTGCAAGCCGGGAAAAGAGGCGCTCCTGCCGTTCGTTCTCGTACATGAAGATGACGGACAAATTCGTTCTGGAAAGCGGGACGGGATTTGTCGCCGCGCTTCCCGAACCCGCGGGGCGTTGGTGGCCTTGGGCTGTCCGCCGGAGGGCCTGTACCAGATTCAGGTCAGTAGATCGCTGTCGCGCAGGCAGGCAACCACCTCGGGGCAAGCGCTGTTTCCGCAATGGCCGCGGAAAGCGCTGCCGCCGGTGGCTCAATCTCCGGCCGGCGGGGCGATTGTCCTGACGCTGATCGTCGCCGGCGTCTTCGCACCGGCCCCTGCGACTCCAGCGAGCAGGATCTGGTCGCGGTGCCGTGCCGCCCGGCTGCTTCTCGGGAAAATTCTTTTCGGCGCAAACCATGTTGGGCGGGAAATTCCGAGCGGCATCGCCTTCAGCGCGCGGATCTCGCCGGCTGTCGCGGCAACGGTTGTTCCGATCTCGGGGACGATTGACGTCGGTTTCGGATCGAGCCTAAGCTTCCTTGGCCGCGACAGGCCGCCCGAGATCCTGACCCGGGGGCAGCGCGCTTGCCGACAGGCGCGAACGCCGTGTCGCGATGGCTCGCGCTCTTTCCCGGGCTTGCGTATTCATGACCGTTCTCGGCCTGGAACTGTCCGGCGACGCGGCGCAACGTCCTCGATTCCCGGCGAAGGCGCGCCGGGCATTGGCCGATGGTCGGGAAACCCGAACGAGAGGAGGAAGGCAGCATGGGAATGACGGGCGAAAAATTCGTCGACGTCGACGGCATCCGCACCCGCTATTTCGAGAAGGGATCGGGCGAGATCGTCGTGCTGTTCCACGGCGGCTATTTCGGCTCTACGGCCAGCGCGAACTCCGCCGACGACTGGGATCTGAACTTCGACGGCCTCGCGCGATGGTTTCGGGTCTTCGCCGTCGACAGGCTGGGGCAGGGACATACCGGCAATCCAGCGAACGACGACTACACGATGGACGCGGTCGTCCGGCACGCCGCCGCCGCGCTGCATGCGCTCGGAATCGCGGGTGCGCACCTGGTCGGCCATTCCGGCGGGGGCTATCTGGCCTGCCGTCTGACCGTCGAGCGCCCAGAACTGGCGAAGACTTGCACGATCGTCGATGGCGGCGCCTGCGCGCCCGGCGTCGGACGCGACGAATTCGTGCTCGCGAACATGCCGGCGCCTGCGCTGAGCGCGGAAAGCCAGCGCTGGGTTCTGGAGAAGCAATCCTGCGATCCCGGCTGCGTGACCGGGGAGTGGATCGACGCGCTTGTCGCGGTCGCCGAACGGCCCGATTATCGCGAGGCTGTCCGCAAGATGACCGTGGACGGCTACCAATGGACGAGGTTTCTGCCCGGTCTTCAAACGCGGAAGGAGGAAACGTTCCGAATTCTGGAGACCCGCGGCATCCAGCGACCCGTGATGCAAATCTGGGGCGACCGCGATCCGGTCGTGTCTCTGGACCAGGCGATGCAACTCTTCCGCATCCTCGCCGGGAAAGAGCGGCGGGCGCGATGGCATATCCTGAGCCGGGCGGGCCACTTCGGCTTCCGCGAACGCCCCGAACGGTTCAACGAAGTTCTGAAAAGCTTTATCCGGTCGCCGTGACCGGCGGCGGCGAGCGACGGGAGCGGAAAGATGGATTTTTCACAGGCGAAGTTCGTCGATGTCGACGGCATCGGAACGCGTTATTTCGACAAGGGATCGGGCGAGGTCGTGGTGCTGTTCCATGGCGGCAATTTCGGATCGCATCACGGCGCGGACTGCGCCGCCGACTGGAACCTGAACTTCGACGGTCTCGCGGAGGAATGCCGGGTCGTCGCCGTCGACAAGATCGGCCAGGGCCGGACGGACAATCCCGAGACCGACGACGATTACACGATGGCGCGCGTGGTGGCGCACGCCCTGCGTTTCCTTGAGGTTCTGGATCTGCAGGACTGCCACGTCGTCGGCCATTCCCGCGGCGCTTTCCTGACTTGCCGCATGACTCTCGAAGACCCGTCGCGCATCAAATCCAACGTCATGGTCGATACCGCGACGCTCGGACCGGGGCAGGGGCGCAACCACATCGTTTTCGCGGATACGCCGCAACCCTATCTCAGCCGCGATAGCCAGCGCTGGGTGATGGAGAAATACTCCTACAACCCGAAGGTCGTCACGGACGACTGGCTCGACGAACTGACGCGGATCGCGGCGCTGCCCAAGTATCGCGAGTCGGTCGCGAAGATGCTCGGGCAGGGTCTCGACGAAAAGCTGTTTCAGCCGGAACTCGCGCGCCAGAAAGCCGATACCTTCGATCTGCTGTCCGCGCGCGGCACGCAGCGTCCCAATCTGCTCGTCTGGGGCCTCGACGATCCGACGGCGACGATCGACCAGGGCCTCGCCCTGTACGAAATCGTCGCGCATCGGGAACCGCGAACCGAAATGCATGTGTTCAATCAGGCGGGGCATTTCAGCTACCGGGAGCACCCGGAAGCGTTCAACCGCCTGATTGTCGACTACGTGCGCGGCTTGTGACCGGATTCCGGGAGGGGAACGCGGCCGGAAACGGCGAAGCCGAGAACCTTCCGGTCTCCGGTCTTGGCGTCGACGCGCCGCGCGCCGGCCGGAGCGTTCCTTCATGGGGATCGTGCGCGGGCGCCCGGGGCGAAGCAGTTTGTCGAAGCCTTTCCGCGCGGGTCGCGACGCCGCGGAGCGTCGTTCGGCGTGTTCAGGGATCGACGACGCGTCGTTTCGGGCTTCTTTCTCGAACGTTCCGCGGCGCGCTATAGTCAAGGTGGAGCCGCCCGGAAAAATCGATGGAAGAACGAACTGTCGCGCAACCTCTCGTCGATCCGTACGACCGGCGCATCACCTACCTCCGGGTGTCGGTGACGGATCGCTGCGACTTTCGTTGCGCGTACTGCATGTCGGAGAACATGACGTTTCTCCCGAAGGCCGACGTGCTCAGCCTCGAGGAGCTCGACCGCCTGTGCGGCGCCTTCGTCGCGCGCGGCGTGCGCAAGCTCCGCCTGACCGGCGGCGAGCCGCTGGTGCGCCGCGACATCATGCGGCTGTTCCGGCGCCTGGGCCGCCATCTCGGCGACGGCTCTCTGGACGAACTGACGTTGACGACCAACGGCAGCCAGCTCGACCGCTACGCCGGGGAGTTGTTCGACGCCGGCGTGCGCCGGGTCAACGTTTCGCTGGACACGCTGGACGCCGGCAAGTTCGCGCGCATCACGCGGTGGGGGAGGCTGGACCGCGTTCTCCGCGGGATGGACGCGGCGGCGGCGGCGGGGCTTGGCGTCAAGATCAACGCGGTGGCGCTCAGGGGCGTCAACGACGACGAGGCGCACGATCTCGTCGCGTGGTGCGGCGAGCGGGGGTTCGACCTCACGTTCATCGAGGTGATGCCGCTCGGCGAGATCGGCGGCGAGGCGCGGCTCGACCAGTACTGGCCGGTCTCCATGGTGCGCGCCGAACTGAAGAAGCGGTGGACGCTGGAGGAAACAGGTTATTCGACCGGCGGTCCGGCGCGCTATTTCCGGATTGCGGAAACCGGCGGCCGGGTCGGCTTCATCACGCCCCTCACCCACAACTTCTGCGAAGCGTGCAATCGCGTGCGGCTGACCTGCACCGGGACGCTGTACATGTGCCTCGGCCAGGAGGACGCCGCCGATCTGAGGACGGTTCTGCGGACCGGCGGGCCGGGCGACCTGGACAGGGCGATCGACGAAGCCGTCGGGCGCAAGCCGAAAGGGCACGACTTCGTGATCGACCGGCGCCGGACGTCCCCTTCGGTCTCCCGGCACATGAGCGTCACCGGAGGCTGAACCCGGCGGCCCCTGCCGCCGAACGAGCCTGTTTCAAATCCGGCGAAGTTGCATTATTCTTGCGCTTGGCCGACTCGTGGCGCGTCGACCACGGGATTCTGCGGAATGGACTACGAACGTTTTTTCTCCGAGCGCATCGCCGGTCTCAAGTCGGAAGGCCGGTACCGGATTTTCGCCGACCTCGAGCGAACGGTCGGCGCCTATCCGCGCGCGGTCAACCGTTCGGAAACCGGCGGCGGCGACGTCACGGTATGGTGCTCCAACGACTATCTCGGCATGGGGCAGCATGCGGCCGTCAGGGCGGCGATGAAGGACGCGATCGACAAGGTCGGCGCCGGTGCCGGAGGAACGCGCAACATTTCCGGCACGTCGCACTATCACGTCTTGCTGGAAGCGGAGCTCGCCGATCTTCACGGCACGCAGGCGGCCCTGCTCTTCACGTCCGGCTACGTGGCGAACGAGGCCGTTTTGTCGACGCTCGGCTCGCAGCTGCCCGGCTGCGTTCTCATCTCCGACGCCGACAACCATGCGTCGATGATCGCCGGCATTCGCAACAGCATGACGCAAAAGGTGATCTTCGCCCATAACGACCTTGACGATCTGGAGCGCAAGCTGGCGTCGGTCGGCCCGGACCGTCCCAAGGTGGTCGCGTTCGAATCGATCTATTCGATGGACGGCGACATGGCTCCGATCGCGGCGATCTGCGACCTCGCGGACGAGCATGGCGCGATGACCTATCTCGACGAGGTGCATGCGGTCGGAATGTACGGGCCGCGGGGAGCGGGCGTCGCGGCGCGCGACGGCGTCGCGGATCGCGTGACGGTGATTCAGGGAACTCTCGCCAAGGCGTTCGGCGTGATCGGCGGCTATATCGCGGGATCGGCTTCTCTGATCGACTTCGTGCGATCCAGCGCGCCGGGCTTCATCTTCACGACGGCGCTGCCGCCGGCCGTGGCCGCCGGCGCGCTGGCGGCCATCCGCCATCTCAAGACGGACGACGGCCTGCGGGACCGTCACCGGGAACGGGCCGCGACGTTGAAGCGCAAACTGCGCGAGGCCGGCCTGCCGGTCATGCCGTCCGAGTCGCATATCGTTCCGGTGCCCGTCGGCGATCCGGTCGTCTGCAAGCGGGTTACGGACGAGCTGATGGAGCGGCACCGCATTTACGTCCAGCCGATCAACTACCCGACGGTGCCGCGCGGGACCGAGCGGCTGCGCCTGACGCCGACGCCGCTGCACGGCGACGACGATATCGCGCGTCTCGTGGAGGCCTTGCAGGACATCTGGCGGCGCCTTTCCATCAGGGCGGCGGCCTGACGGGCGGTACGCCTCGGGGAAGCGCCCTCCCGCCGTTCCGGCCGGGCGTTCTCCAGCCTATTTCGCGAGCAAGACCGGAATCGTCGCGTGGTTCAGGATGTGCCGGGTGCGGCCCCCCAGCACCATCTGCCGCAGACGGCTCTGCGAATAAGCCCCCTTCACCAGCATGTCGGCTCCGACCGCCGCGGTCTGGGCAAGAAAAGCGCGTCCGAGATCGGTCAGCGCCGCATCGAAAACGTGCACTCTTGCGTCCACGCCGTGCCATTTCAGCCGGTCCACCAGCTCGTCGGCCCGGAGCGGCAGCGGCGGCGAAATATTCGCCGACAGAACCGTCACCGCCTCGGCTTGCGCGAGAGCCTGTATCGAGACCGCTATGGTGCGCGCCGCCTCCGGGCTCGCTTCCCAGGCGATGGCGATGCGTTCGCCGAGTCTTTCCGGCGCGTCGGGAGGCGCGACGAGAATCGGACGGCCCGTGTCGTGCAGGGCCGCCTCGAGCGTGATCGGCGACGGCACGGGAGAATCGGCGACCGGCCGTCCGACGACGATCAAGTCGTGGAGCCGCCCGCGCAAGCCGACCGCTTCGTCCTCGCGGCCGGTTTCCGCGCGCCACGAAATCGTGACGCCGGCATCCGGCGTCGGCTCGCCCGAAACGACGAGGGAATGCTCGCGGCAGAAATCGTCGAACGCCTCGCGAGTCTGGGCGGCTCGCTGCGCGCCTTCGCGTTCGGTCACGTCCATGATCTCCTCGATCATGGAACCGTCCATGCCTTCTCCGGTGTAGGGCACGAGGCCGCGAGGGTCGGGCCGGACGTGCATCGCTTCGATATGCGCGTTCGAGCGGCGGGCGACCAGCAGCGCGGTCTGAAGCACCGGCCGGCTGGACTCGGGCGCGCTCAGCGGGACAAGTATCGTCTTGAAGCTCATTTCCTGTCTCCCGGTCATGCCGCGCGACGATTCCGCGGGCCGGAATCATGGAGCCTTTACGACGGCGCTTCAAGCGCGGCGGCTCACGGGTACAGGCGTCCGATTTCCCATCCGCCGGCGCCGGCGCGGGTGTAGACGATTCTTTCGTGAAGCCGGAACGGCTTGTCGCGCCAGAATTCGATGCGGTCGGGCGCAAGCCGGTAACCTGTCCAATACGGCGGCCGCGGCACGTCGCCGACGCCGAACCTCGCGGCGAATTTCGCCACCCGTTTTTCGAGTTCGAAGCGGCCTTCGAGAGGGCGGGACTGATCGGACGCCCAGGCGCCGATCTGGCTGCCGCGCGGCCGCGTGGCGAAATAGGCGTCCGCTTCCGCGTTCGGCACCTTGCGCACCCGGCCGTCGATCAGGATCTGCCGCCGCAGCGATTTCCAGTGGAACACGAGCGACGCGCGGGGATTCGCGTCGAGTTCCCGCGCCTTTCGGCTTTCGGCGTTGGTGTAGAATACGAAGCCGTCGACGTCCGCTTCCTTGAGCAGCACCATGCGCGCCGACGGACGTCCCGTCTCGTCCGCGGTGGCGAGGGTCATCGCCGTGGCGTCGCCAAGTTCGGACCGGCCCGCTTCTTCGAGCCAGGATCGGAACTTCCCGATCGGATCGTCCGCGCTCTTTTCCGCCATATCCCGCCCGAACGGCCGCTGCGATACGGATGATGACATCCTTCCGTCGACATGATAGACGGAACGGCGTGGCGAGCAACGATTGCAAGTGGAATCTGCAAGGGCTCGCGGTCGAAAGGGCTTGACATGAAACACGGGAAAATACTCATTCCGCTGCTGGCGGTCGCTTCGATCGCGGTGGCGGGCTGCCAGGGTCAGGGACCGAAGCAACTCGGAGGCACGCTTATCGGAGCGGCGGCCGGCGGCGTGCTGGGCGCCCAGGCCGGCAAGGGCCGGGGCAAGCTGGTCGCCACGGCGCTCGGAACGCTTGCCGGCGCTTGGCTGGGCAGCGAGGTGGGCAAGTCGCTGGACAGGGCCGACAGGCTGGCGATGAGTCGGACGACGCAGAAGGCTCTGGAAAAGGCCGAAACGGGGCAGACTTCCAGCTGGAAGAATCCGGACAGCGGCAACAGCGGCACGGTTACCCCGCGGAAGACCTTCCAGCGGGCGTCCGGGCAGTATTGCCGCGAATACCAGCAGACCATAACCGTGGGCGGCAAGACCGAGCAGGCCTACGGCACCGCCTGCAGACAGCCGGACGGCACCTGGAAGATCGTCGGATAGCGCGGCGGCGGTTCGCCGGCGCGAACGACCGGTTCCCGGCCCGCAGGGTTTGCGGGCCGGGCGGCGGCGGCTCCGCAAAGACGAGGCGGCAATGACGGACGCCCTGATGCACGGAAAGCGCGGCCTCGTCATGGGCGTCGCGAACGACCGTTCGCTCGCCTGGGGGATCAGCAAGGCTTTGGCCGGACAGGGCGCGGCCCTCGCTTTCACGCACCAGGGCGAGGCGCTGGAAAAGCGCGTTCGCCCGCTGGCGGAGTCGCTGGGATCGGAACTCGTCCTGCCTTGCGACGTGACCGACGAGGCGAGCGTCGACGCCGTCTTCGAGCGGCTCGCCGGCGAATGGGGCCGGCTCGATTTCGTGGTTCACGCCGTCGCCTTCTCCGACAGGGAGGAGTTGAAGGGCCGCTATCTGGACACGAGCCCGGAAAATTTCGCGCGGACCCTGAACGTCTCCTGTTACTCCTTCACGGCCGTGTGCCGCAGGGCGGAGCCGCTGATGGAGAACGGCGGCGGCCTGCTCACGCTGACCTATGCCGGCGCCGAGCGGGTAATGCCGCATTACAACGTGATGGGGGTCGCCAAGGCGGCGCTCGAAGCGAGCGTCAGGTATCTGGCGGTCGATCTGGGAGGAAGCGGCATTCGCGTGAACGCGATTTCGGCCGGACCGATCAGGACGCTGGCGGCTTCGGGCATCGGCGATTTCCGCTACATCCTGAAATGGAACGCGTACAACGCTCCGCTGAAACGCAACGTCAACATCGACGACGTCGGAGGCTCGGCCCTGTATCTGCTCTCCGACCTTTCCGCCGGCGTCACGGGAGAAGTGCATCACGTCGATTGCGGCTATCATGTCGTCGGCATGAAAGCGGTCGACGCGCCCGACATTTCCGTCGTCAAGGACGACTGATGTCCTTCAACAGCTTCGGCCGTTCGTTTCGCGTGACGACGTGGGGCGAGAGCCACGGTCCCGCGATCGGCTGCGTGGTGGACGGCGTGCCGCCAGGCATCGAACTGGCCGAATCCCATATCCAGATCTGGCTCGACAGGCGCAGGCCCGGGGGATCGCGCTTCGTCTCCCAGCGCCGCGAAACCGACGAGGTTGAAATACTTTCCGGCGTTTTCGAGGGCCGGACGACCGGAACGCCCGTCAGCCTCCTGATCCGCAATCGGGATGCGCGGTCCAGGGACTATCTGGCGATCCGCGACAGGTTTCGCCCCGGCCACGCCGATTACGCCTACTGGAGGAAATACGGCCATCGCGATTACAGGGGCGGCGGCCGCGCGTCCGCTCGCGAGACCGCCTGCCGGGTCGCCGCCGCTGGAATCGCGCGGCGGATCCTGGGTCCCGAGATGCAGATCCGGGGGGCCATGGTGCAGATGGGCGACCGGGTTGCCGATCGGTCAAGATGGCGCTGGCCGGAGGTGGAGCGCAATCCGTTCTGGTGTCCCGACGCCGCCGCCGCCGCCGAATGGGCTTCCTATCTCGACGATGTCCGCAAGCGAGGATCGTCCGTCGGCGCGGTGATCGAGATCGTCGCGTCGGGGATCCCGCCGGGACTCGGCGCGCCGGTGTACGGAAAGCTGGACGCCGAACTGGCGGCGGCGATGATGAGCATCAACGCGGTCAAGGGCGTGGAGATCGGCGCGGGATTCGGCGCGGCGTCGCTGACCGGCGAAGAAAATTCCGACGAGATGCGGATGAAGGACGGCAGGGAGACGTTCCTTTCCAACCATGCGGGGGGCATTCTCGGCGGGATTTCCACGGGTCAGGACATCGTCGTGCGCTTCGCCGTCAAGCCGACGAGTTCCATTCCGGTTTCCCGCCGCACGGTCACCGTGCATGGCGAGGACGCCGAGGTAGCCACCGGGGGACGCCACGATCCGTGCGTCGGGATTCGCGGCGTGCCGGTCGGCGAAGCCATGATGGCGTGCGTTCTGGCGGATCATTTGCTGCGCCATCGCGCGCAGTGCGGCTGACGGCTCCCGTTTTCAAGAGGCGCGCGACGCGGTCTGGATGCTGAAGACGCAGACGCCGGAAATATCGCAGAGCGAAAAAGCCGTTGTCGCGACGGTGCTTCTTTCTAACTCGTAACCTGAAGGTCGCAGGTTCGAATCCCGCCCCGCAACCGTTCCAAGCCAGTGGAGACATGGACGTTTCCGGGGGCTTTCGATTCCTGTAACGTTGTTTTCAATCGTCGAGTCAACACCGAGTCGACTCGGGTCCGTGAAGCGGTATGAGTGCGCCGATTCCTTGTGGGGGCGGCGCCCCAGTGCTTAATTGGATGTTCGCCGTCCGCCCGTGACCCGGATAATCTCCGAATCGTCGCTGGCGGAAAGCCGGGTGCCTATCTCATCGACCTCCGGATCAGGTAAGGCCCCGCCTCCCCCTCTCGACCTCCCCATAAGCGTCAACTTGCTTGGCAAACTGGGGTGGTTATCGCTGAAGCCCGCGCCGTCAGCCAAAACGCCTGATGGGGAGGTAGGAAAATGTCCGAATTGTTGGCTCATCCGTCCCATTGTCGTCCATTTCCGGGTCGGAGCATCTCGGAGCAGGATCCGCGAGAACAAGTTAACGCTTATGCCGGACCTCCCCCCTGTCAGGGGGAGGAGCGCGAACGAACCCTGCGGCGCCTCCATCGCCGGATGAAGCTTGCGGACAAGCAGGATGAGAAATGTGGGCTAACGTAACCCGATTTCTCAAACGGACTGTCAGACACCTTGCCTGTGATGCTTGCGAACGCTCAGTGACTTCCACGCCAGTATTGGCATGGCCTCGATTCGTGCTTGTATTTCGGGTTCGACATCAAGCAGGTCAGCGTTGATCTCGCCACGGTCAAGAACGCTGTCGAGAAACGCCCGTTCGTTCGCCGACAGGTCGAACAGGAAGGCGAGCTTCTCCCGACAGAGCGCGACAGTCTCCTCGACCCACGCATCGACTTCTCCCGTACCGGCAAAGCGGTCGCGCGGCAGGCATATGGCGAGCTTTTGACGGAACTCGCGCGAGTCGCCGTCGATGGCGTCGACTGACATGGTTCTCCAATCGCGCCGCCCACCGGCGCCCATGGCCAGCACGGCGGCTTTGATCCAGCTCCAGTCAAGGCTCTCGATCGACAGGATGCGGCGTGCGTCGAATAGATCGCGCGCGGCGCGCCGGTCGACGAGCGCGATAATCTTCCCGGCGACGATCTCGTGGAGGTCGAGGACGAGAACGCCGTCCGCCTGAACGTTGCCGAGGGGACGGGATGCCATCCGCGCCGCGCCGAACAGGGGTTGGCGCATCATGTAGTTCATGTCCAGCTCCAAAGTGGCGTTGCCGCCGAGCGCCGACGCGTAGCGCGACAGCCATTTGCCGCCGGCATGTTCGCTCGGTCGACGGCGGACGCCGTAGCCCTGAGAAGCCAGGAGACGATCGATCGTGTTTTCGACCGCAGGGCGTTCGAGTTCCATTTCCGCCCGGTCGAGCGCGCCGATATAGTTGAGGTCGATATCGACGGATAGCCGGTCGAGACCGAGATGGAAGACGTTGAGCGCCGTTCCGCCCTTGAGGACGAGCCGCTCGGAAAGGATCGGGTCTCCGGCGATCTCGCGCAGCAGGTCCAGAAGCCGCAACACCTTCTCGAGCGTGCCCGGCTGATACCCGGTCTTGTTCGCGAGGCGCTGCAGCGTCTGGGCGGAGGGCGGTGCCATTCACAGCCCCTCGAAGCGACGTTCGGCGACGCCAATGGGGAGAATGACGTTCCAGCTCTTCGCCATCCGTCCCGCGCCCGGCTTGGCGCCGAGGGCATAGCGTGCTTGATGGGGCACCAGCGCGCGGAGGTTCTCCAACGCACGATCCGGCACGCTCAGCCGCGTCCGCTCGCACTCCAGCCAGAAGCCGAGCGCGCCGACGGCCGTGGCATTGCCGCGCGTGCGCGCGTAACGGACCAGTGCTTCGGCATCGACGCGCGCCACCAGATCCAGTGAGTCGAAGAGCTCCTCCACCCCACCGGCCAGATCATGGCGGTCGAACAGATCCGCGATGGTTCCCTCGACAGTCGTCACGTCGACCTCCAAGCCCAGACGATCAACGGCCGTGACGCCATCCGCCGATGACTTGCTCCGTTCGGTGAAGCCGCACGGTGGACGGACGAACCGGCAGGTGAACCCGGCCGCCTTGAACAAACCAGGCTCGCCGGACGCGATAACCTGCACGTCATACCCTTCGGTGTAGGCGTAGCCATGTAATTCGAGAGCCGAGTGATAAGCGATCACGCCGCCGGGACGCAGGCGGGATGCAGCCAGAAAACGGTCGACGGACCATGACCGGGCGTCGGCATGTTTGGGTACGGACGCGAAGACACCCCGCGAGATGCGCCGGATATTGCCCGCTCGAAGGTGCTGGGTGAGCATCGCAGTGACGACCTTGTCGCCGGGTCTGCGACCGACGGCGGCGGCGTATTCGGCGCGTCGGAAAACCGGATGTGCACTGAAGAAGGGCGCAGATACGTGCCGAGGCATTTGTCGATAGTTCTCAAAAATCCACCATAACCATATATGAAATGGGTGTTAGTCCGTCAATGATAAAGTGGATTCCGATTTTTGACTATCCGAAGCCGGCCTTTGCGACTGTGGATTAGCGATGTCGTCGCCCGAGAGATTCCCGCTGATGCTTCCGGTGATGCCGGCGGCGGTCCGGATGGAGTCGCGGGCGAGATGGGCGTAGCGGACGGGGGCTACTTGGGTGCGGCCGAGCAGCTTGCCGATCATGGTCAGGCTCTCACCCAGCGCCAGCGCGCGCGAGGCGAAGGAATGCCGCCAATCCAGGCGCCTCGAGCTCTTCCGCTCGGAGGCCAGGCGCGCCAGTTTCTTTAGGGCTCACCAAGAGCAGGACTATGCCACCATCGTCTCGGCCGCCGAAAAATCTCGGAAACCGTCCTTCAGGAGGATCTGAAACTTCTGCTCCGGTACGATCAGGCGCTGACGCGCTCGGGGAAGGGCGCATGGGACAGCGCGATGAAGGCTCGCGCTACGCCGTTCATATTCATCGACGACTCGCCGACGAGAGGCGAGGAGGCGAACAATGAAGCTGCGTGTCGCAGTCCACCAGGCGGCTATTGGGCGGAAGTGCTGTCCATTCCCGGGCGTGCGACTCAGGGGGACAGCATCGAGGAGCTTCTGAAGAACATCCATGGGCGCAAGGGCGGAAACATTCCGTAGCGTCGTTCTTCAGCATCTACATGCTTGCCTGGCTGGCCGGATTCCGTGGACCGAAGGCGGCGGCACGGCGCGACCTCGGAACGATGGGCGACGTCGCTCATGGTCACATCTTCCGCCGAAGACATATTCTCTCAATGACATGGAATATATCACACTCATACTGAGATATAGGATTTTTGCGAAGTTTTTTGCCAATCATGCCACCCAAGGTCTTGGCAGCTTCCGGCAAAATGGTGCTCCGAGATCACTCTCCCGCCTCCAGATCGCATTCGATGCTGTCGCCGATGCGTGCGGCGGGAGGCCTTGACGGTATCGCGGGCGAGGCGAGCGTAGCGGGCCGTGGTCTTAAGCTGGGTGTGGCCGAGCAGTTTCCCGATCATCGGTAGCCCTTCGCCAAGCGCCAAGGCGCGGGAGGCGAAGCTGTGACGGAGATCGTGGATGCGCACGTCGTCGAGGCCCGCGCGCGCGGCGCCGGACGATCCCTCCGGCATAGAGAACCGGCGCGACGCGGCGGCGCTCGTGATCCTGCCTCCCTCGGCGGCGCATGACGGCGGCGGCGCGGACGCGGCGGAACCCGCTGCGCGCGACACCGTAGAGCCGTGCGGAAGCGGACAGCGGAGCTATCGCAACGCGCTGGCCTTCGTGGCCGCCGCCGCGGCGAACCTGGACGCGGTGCGCGAGAACGTCCGGCGGGAAATTGCTTGACGGTCGATCCTGAAAGATGCCGATCTTCAGAAGAACGCGACGCAGGCGCAGGCGAACGACGCGGAAGGCGAGTTCGGGCGCGCGTGCGCGGCGCATGGGTGCATCTTCTCTGTCCGGCGCCGGTCGGGGACGCGAACGGCGACGGCGCGGCGCTCGGCGAGACCGGTCCCGAAAATCTGACCCGCTGTTTCGAACCGCCGTGGCCGGAGGACCGGCCGCACGTTCCGATCGAGGAGCTCCGCGAGTGGTTCGCTTGTCTACCTGCCGCGCTTGCGCGACGAGGCGGTTCTCGACGGCGCGCTGCGCCGCCTCGCCGAAGACTTGGCGTTTCCCTTCGCGCTCGCTGGCGCAAACGGGGCGGTGATTAGCGAACCAGTATATCGGCGAACTCATAACCTGAAGGTCGCAGGTTCGAATCCTGTCCCCGCGACCATCACAAGATCATGGAAAAATCGAGCCCCCATCAACGCAACGCAGGCGGTCTCCGTAGCGGCATTCGACCTCAGAAAGCCTTCGACGCCCCTGCGAAAAATTCCGCGTTCCCGTTGGCCCCCCGGATCGGGCTTCGAACGACGCCCTCCATCCGCCAGCCCGGCCGACCGGCGATCCAGCGTTCGATGCGGGCGCAAACCGCGTCGTGCAACGCGCCGTCGCGCACGATCCCGCCGACGCCGACGTCCGATCGGTCCACCTCGAATTGCGGCTTGATAAGGGCGCACAATCTTGCGCCGGGCGCGGCGAGCTCCATCGGCGTCGGCAGAATCGTTTCGAGGCCGATGAAACTGGCGTCGCACGCGAGGATGTCCGCGGGTTCAGGAACCTGGTCTCGTGTCAGGCGGCGCGCATTGGTCCGTTCGAGGACGACGACGCGCGCGTCCGTCCGCAGCTTCCAGTGCAGCAGGCCGTAACCTACGTCCACCGCATAGACCCGCCGCGCGCCTCGGCTGAGCAAAACGTCGGTGAAGCCGCCGGTGGAGGCGCCGACGTCCAGCGCTACGGCGTCGCCGGCGTCGATGCCGAACGCGCTCAGCGCGAAGTCGAGCTTGACGCCGCCGCGCGACACCCATGGGTGGTCGGCGCCGCGAATTTCCAACTGCGCGTCGGCGGAGATCGCCATGCCGGGCTTCTCGACGCGGCGCTCTCCGCAGTAGACCTTGCCGGAAAGGATCAGGGCCCGGGCCAAGGCTTCCGTTTCCGCCAATCCGGCTTCGACCAGCAGAACGTCGGGCCGCTTGCGGGGCGTCGTCAGGCCCTCTCTCTCGCGTCGGCGCTTCCCAGCGCGCGCAGCGCGGCCTCGACGATACGCGACGCGCTCAAGCCTGCGCGTTCCACCTGGAGGCGCGGCGCGTCGTGGTCGAGGAAAGAGTCGGGCATCGCCAACGGACGGAACTTCAGGCCGGCGTCGAAGGCGCCGCCTTCGGCCAGCGCATGCATCGCCTGCGAGGCGAATCCGCCGATGGAGCCTTCTTCGACCGTCACGAGCACCTCGTGTTCCGCCGCAAGACGCATCAGGAGCGCGCGGTCGAGAGGCTTCGCGAAGCGGGCGTCGGCCACCGTCGTCGACAGTCCGCGCGCGTCGAGATTGTTCGCCGCTTCGAGGCAGTCCTTCAGCCGGGCGCCGTAGGACAGCAGCGCGATCTTCGCGCCTTCGCGAATTACGCGGCCCCGGCCGATCGGCAATATCTCTCCTCGTTCGGGCAATTCGACGCCGACTCCCTCGCCGCGGGGGTAACGGAACGCGCAAGGCCGGTCGTCGACGGCGACGGCCGTCGCCACCATGTGAACCAGCTCGGCCTCGTCCGACGGAGCCATCACGACCATGTTGGGCAGGCAACTCATGTAGGCGATGTCGAAAGCGCCGCAATGGGTCTGCCCGTCGGCTCCGACGTAGCCGGCCCTGTCCATGGCGAACCGGACCGGAAGGTTCTGAATCGCCACGTCGTGGACGATCTGGTCGAACGCGCGCTGCAGAAACGTCGAATAGATCGTCGCGAACGGCTTCATGCCCTCGGCGGCAAGGCCCGCCGCGAACGTGACGGCATGCTGCTCCGCGAGGCCGACGTCGAAGGCGCGCTCGGGAAACTCCCGTTCGAACAGGTCGATTCCGGTCCCCGACGGCATCGCCGCGGTTATCGCGACGATCTTGTCGTCCGCTTGCGCCTCGCGGACCAGGCTTTGGGCGAACACCTTGGTGTAGGTCGGGACGTTGGACTTCCCTCCGGCGGGCGCGCCCGTCACGACGTTGAACTTGCCCACCCCGTGATACTTGTCTTCCGACCGCTCGGCCGGCGCGTAGCCCTTGCCCTTCTGCGTGACGGCATGGACGAGAACGGGGCCTTCCGCGCCGTCGTCCCGCACGTTGCGCAGCACGGGCACCAGATGGTCGAGGTTGTGGCCGTCGATCGGCCCGACGTAATAGAAGCCGAATTCCTCGAACAGCGTGCCGCCGGTCAGGATCCCGCGAGCGTACTCCTCGGCGCGCTGCGCCGCCTTCTTCATCGATCGCGGAAATTTCTCCGACATGTGGAGGCCGATGTCCCGCAGCGACCGGTAGGATTTCGACGAGATCAGGCGCGACAGATAGGCGGACAGCGCGCCGACCGGCGGCGCGATCGACATGTCGTTGTCGTTCAGGATGACGATCAGCTTGTTGGCCATGGCGCCGGCGTTGTTCAGCGCCTCGAAGGCCATCCCTCCCGTCATCGCGCCGTCGCCGATGACCGCGATGACCTTGTTCTTCCTTCCCTGAAGATCGCGCGCCACCGAGAAGCCGAGCGCCGCCGAAATCGACGTGGACGCGTGCGCCGCGCCGAACGGGTCGTATTCGCTCTCGGAACGTTTGGTGAAGCCCGACAGTCCGTTTCCCTGGCGCAGGGTGCGGATGCGGTCCCGCCTCCCCGTCAGGATCTTGTGCGGGTAGGCCTGATGGCCGACGTCCCAGATGATCCTGTCGTCGGGCGCGTCGAAAAGATAGTGGAGTGCCACCGTAAGCTCGACCACCCCGAGGCCGGCGCCCAGATGCCCTCCGGTGACCGAGACCGCGTCGATCGTTTCGGTCCGCAACTCGTCAGCGACCTGCCGGAGCTGTTCCGGCTTGAACTGCTTCAGGTCGCGAGGGAATCGGACCCGGTCCAAGAGCGGCGTCATCGCTTTCTCCGTTCGCGCCTCGCCCGCCGGACGAGGTTTTGCCTGGCTATCTGTCACGATTCACTGCGAACTCGGCCAGCGCTCTCAGCCCGTCCGCCCGCGCCTGGAAGGCGTCGAGCCGCGCGCAGGCCCGATCCGCGGCGCGCCGCGCTTCCGCGCGAGCGTCCTTCGCTCCGAATACGGAAACGAACGTCGCCTTGCCAGCCTCCGCATCCTTTCCGACCTTCTTGCCAAGATCCTTTTCGTCGCCTTCCACGTCAAGAAGATCGTCGACGATCTGAAAAGCGAGTCCGAGTTCCGATCCGAATGCGTTCAGCGCGGCGCGTTCGCCGGGAGCCGCCTGGCCCAGAATTGCGCCGGCGGCGGCGGAGAACGCGAACAGCGCGCCGGTCTTGAGCCGGGCCATTCGGAAAACCTCGTCGTCGTCGGCGGGCGCGCCTTCGCTCTCGAGGTCGATCATCTGGCCGCCGGTCATTCCGCGCGCGCCCGAAGCGCGGGCGAGCTCCAGAACGAGCTCGCTGCGAACGCCGCCGTCGGGATGCGTGTCGGAAAACGCGAGCGTCTCGAACGCCAGGGACAGCAGCGCGTCTCCGGCGAGGATCGCCGTCGCTTCTCCGAACGCGATATGGCACGAGGCCTTGCCCCGGCGTAGATCGTCGTCGTCCATCGCCGGGAGGTCGTCGTGGATCAGCGAGTAGACGTGGACCATTTCCACGGCCGCGCCGACGCGCATCCGGGAGGTCGGAGAAACGCCGAACATGGCGGCCGACTCTTCGACGAGATAGGGCCGGAGATATTTCCCGCCGCCCAGCGCGGCGTAGCGCATCGCCTCGCACAGCCGGCCTTCCGGCTCGTCCGACCGCGGCAGCCAGCCGCGCAACGCGCCTTCCATCCGTTCCGCGAACGCGGAAATCGCCCGTTCGGCCCGCTGGACGTTTCTAATCGGCATCCACGGGTTCCGCGACGGCGACGCCGTCGGCGCCGAGCGCGATCTTTTCCACCCTGACCTGCGCTTCCTTGAGCTTCGCCTCGCAGTGCGCCTTCAGGAGCGCACCGCGCTCGTAGGAGGTTATGGACTCTTCGAGCCTGCCTTTTCCGCTTTCGAGCGTTCTGACGATTTCCTCCAGTTCCGCCAGCGCATCTTCGAAAGACATCGCTTCGATGCCGCCATTTTCCTTGACCATCGGCTCCCCCTTCGCATGCGGCGCGCAGATTAGGGGTTTCGCGGTTTCGGGACAAGCGGCGCGCGGCGGGATCCGCGGAAAGGCCGTCAACGCGACATCAGCGCTCCGACGTGGGCCTGGACGCTGTCGCCGAGAGCCTGCAGGTCGTAACCGCCCTCCAGCGTCGAAACCAGGCGTCCGTCCGCGAATTCCTCCGCGACGTCGAGAAGCTTTCGCGTCGCCCACTCGAAATCCCTCTCTTCGAGGTTGAGCGACGCCAGGGGGTCGCGCGCATGGGCGTCGAACCCCGCGGAGACGAGGAGCATTTGCGGCGCGAAGGCGCGCAACGCCGGCAGGATCCGGTCGTCCATCGCCGCCCTGAATTCGGCGCCGCCCGAACCGGCCCCCAGCGGCGCGTTGAAGACGTTGCCGACGCCGGTCTCGTCCGCCGCGCCGGTGCCCGGATAATGGGGATACTGGTGGGTCGAGGCGAACAGCGTGCCGGGGTCGTCGGCGAACATGGCCTGCGTTCCGTTGCCGTGATGCACGTCGAAATCGACGATCGCGACCTTCCGCAACCCGTGCGCCGCCCGCGCATGCATCGCGCCGACGGCGACGTTGTTGAACAGGCAGAATCCCATGCCGCGTCCGGCCTCGGCGTGATGGCCGGGCGGGCGGACCGCGCAGAAGGCGTTTCCGGCGTTTCCGGACGCCACCTCGTCGACGGCGTCGATGACCGCGCCCGCGGCGCGCAGCGCCGCTTCGCCCGACCCCGGAGAAACGATGGTGTCCGGGTCCACCCGCGCGCGTCCGGAAGCGGGCATCCCGTCGAGGCTGCGCCGGACGTAGCCGCTCTCGTGAACGCGGGCGAGGTCGTCGAGCGAAGCCCGGCGCGCTTCCCTGCGTTCGAGGCTCGCGTAGGAATCGCCGGCCAGCGCCGCGTAGACGGTTTCGATCCGCGCCGTCCGTTCCGGATGCCCGGCGCCGGTGTCGTGATCGAGCGAGCTCGGATGCGTGTAGACGAAAGTGGTCATTCGGCGGCCTCTCCGTTGATCGTCCGGTTCAGGGGGATCCTGACGTAAGACACCCCGTTCTTTCCGGGGGGCGGAAACGCGCCGGCCCGCGCGTTCACTTGCACGGACGGAAAAAAGAGACGCGGCAGCGGCAGCGAGGCGTCGCGCGCGCGCCGCATCTGAACGTAATCGTGCTCCAGCGCGCCGCCGCCGACGTGGACATTGCGGTCGCGCTGCGCCGCGACGGTGGTCTCCCACGCGAAGCCGCGGGCGCCGCCGGCCCCGTAATCGTGGCCGACGAACATCCGCGTTTCGCCGGGAAGCTCGAATATCCGCCCGATCGATTCGTAGAGCAGGCTCGCGTCGCCGCCCGGAAAATCGCATCGCGCCGTCCCGGAATCCGGCATGAACAGGGTATCGCCGACGAAGCAGGCGTCTCCGACGACGAGGGTCGCGCAGGCGGGGGTGTGGCCCGGAGTCGCCATGACCCGGCATTCGATCGGTCCCAGCGGGAACGTCGCGCCGTCGTCGAACAGCGCGTCGAACTGCGAGCCGTCGACCGCCATGTCCCCGTCGTCGAACAATTCGGCGAGGATCTCCTGAACCCGGGTCACGCCCGAGCAGATGGCCGTTTTCGCTCCGGTCTTCTCCTTCAGGACCGCGGCCGCGGTCATGTGGTCGGCATGCACGTGCGTCTCGAGGATCCAGGAAATCTGGAGCCCGGCTTCCCGGACACGGTCCAGCAGCCGCCCGGCCGATTCCGTCCGCGTGCGCCCCGAAACCGGGTCGAAGTCGAGAACCGGATCGATGATCGCCGCCTCGCCGCCGGCGGAGACGACGTAGGACGCCGTGTTTGTCGCCTCGTCGAACATGCAGACCACGTCGGGCGTCATCCGTCTTCCTTTCTCTCGCCGCCGCGGCGTCTCCCGGTTCGGCCGCGCGCGGGTTTGACCGTCCGCCCGCCGTCGCCTATTGCTGCCGGTATCCGCGCAGACTCGACAGCGAACGATATGGCCGATTCCACTCCCGCAGAGCGCATCGACCTCTCGCCGGGCGTCGCCGACAAGACCGAAACGACCACCTGCTACATGTGCGCGTGCCGGTGCGGCATAAGGGTGCATCTGCAGGACGGCCGGATCCGCTACATTGAAGGCAATCCCGATCATCCGGTCAACCGGGGCGTGCTTTGCGCGAAGGGTTCGGCCGGCATCATGCAGCAATATTCTCCGGCGCGCCTGTCGAAGCCGCTGCGGCGCGCCGGACCGCGGGGGTCGGGCGAGTTCGAGGAGATCGAGTGGGAAGAGGCGCTCGAGACCGTCGCGGAACGCCTGCGTCGGATCAGGTCGGAAGATCCCGCGAAGCTCGCTTTCTTCACCGGACGCGACCAGAGCCAGTCGCTCACGGGCTGGTGGGCGACGCAGTTCGGGACGCCGAACCACGCGGCGCACGGCGGCTTTTGCTCGGTGAACATGGCGGCGGCGGGGCTCTACACGATCGGCGGATCCTTCTGGGAATTCGGCGAGCCCGACTGGGAGAAAACCGAATATTTCATGATGTTCGGCGTGGCGGAGGATCACGCGTCGAATCCGATCAAGGCCGGGCTTTCGCGGCTCAAGGCGCGCGGCGCGAAGTTCGTGTCGATCAATCCGGTCAAGACGGGCTACTCAGCGATCGCCGACGAATGGATCGGCATCCGGCCGGGGAGCGACGGCGCCTTCGTGCTGGCTCTCGTCCACGAGCTGCTGCACGCCGACAGGATCGATCTCGACTATCTCGCGCGGTACACCAACGCGCCGTGGCTCGTGATCCGCGATCCGGACTCGCGCGACGACGGGCTTTTCGCGCGGGACGCCGACGGGCGGCCGCTCTGCTTCGACAGGAACGCGGAGCGGCTCGCGGACGCCCTTCTGCCGGACGTCGCGCCGGCGGTCGTCGGCGAGTTCGCGCTGGACGACGGCCGCGCGGCCGTGCCGGCGTTCCAGCTGATGGCCGAACGCTATCTCGATCCGATCTACGGTCCGGAGGCGGCGGCGCTCCGCACCGGCGTGCCGGCCGACCATATCCGGCGCATCGCTGCGGAACTGGCCCATGCGGCGTTCGAGAAGGAAATCTCGCTCGACGTCGCGTGGACGGACTGGGCGGGACGACGGCACGACCGCATGATCGGCCGCCCCGTCGCCATGCACGCGATGCGGGGGATTTCCGCGCATTCGAACGGTTTCCAGACGTGCCGCGCCATTCATCTTCTGCAGCTGCTGCTCGGAACGATCGACGTTCCGGGCGGCTTCCGTTACAAGCCTCCTTTCCCGCGGCCCTGCCCGCCGCCCCAGAAGCCGGCGGGCCGGGAGGGCGAGACGCGGCCCGAAACGCCGCTGCCCGGGCCGCCGCTCGGCTTCCCGACCGGCCCGGAAGACCTTCTCGTCGATTCCGCGGGCGAAGCCCTCAGAATCGACAAGGCGTTCTCGTGGGAGGCGCCCCTGGCGGCCCACGGCATGATGCATGCGGTCATCGGAAACGCCTGCCGGGGCGATCCATACCGGATCGACGCGCTGTTCATGTACATGGCCAACATGGCCTGGAACTCCTCGATGGACACCGTCGGCGTCATGGAAATGCTGACGGCGAAGGACGGCGATTCCTACAGGATTCCGTTCATCGTCTATTCCGACGCGTACCGCTCGGAGATGGCGGCGTACGCCGACATCGTGCTGCCCGATACGACCTATCTGGAACGATGGGACTGCATATCCCTGCTCGACCGTCCGATCTGCGACGCCGACGCGCCCGCGGACTCGATCCGCCAGCCGGTTCTGGAACCCGACCGCGACGTCCGCTGCTTTCAGACGGTTCTACTCGATCTCGGCGCGCGGCTCGGGCTTCCGGGCATGGTCGAGGCGGACGGCTCTCCCCGGTACCCGGGGGGTTACGAAGACTACATCGTCAATCACGAACGCGCGCCGGGCGTCGGGCCCCTGGCGGGATGGCGCGGCGAAAACGGCGACCGGCACGGCGTCGGCGCGGTCAATCCGGACCAGTTGAAGCGCTACGTCGAGAACGGCTGTTTCTGGCGCGAAGAGTTGCCGGAAAACATGCGCTACTACCGGCACGCGAACGGCGATTATCTCGAGTACGCGGCCCGCATGAAATGGATCGGGTCGAACGAGCAGATCGTGATGCAGCTATACAGCGAGCCGCTGCAGCGGTTCCGGCTCGCGGCGCGCGGCCACGGACCCGTCGCGCCGCCGGAACGGCACAGGTCGCGGGTCGAGGGGTATTTCGATCCGCTGCCGATCTGGTACCGGCCCTTCGAGTCCCAGGACGGCGGCCAGGAAGCGTATCCGTTTCACGCGGTCACGCAGCGGCCGATGGCGATGTACCATTCCTGGGGATCGCAGAACGCCTGGCTGCGCCAGATCCACGGCGGCAACCGGCTTTACGTCAACCGGACCCGGGCGGAGCTCGAGGGGCTCGAGGACGACGACTGGGTATGGGTGGTCAGCCGGCACGGGCGGATCAGGGCGCAGATTCGCCTGATGGAGGGAACGCAGCGCGACACGGTCTGGACCTGGAACGCGATCGGCAAGCGGGCGGGGGCCTGGAACCTGTCTCCCGAAGCTCCGGAGACGACACGGGGATTCCTGCTGAACCACGTGATATCGGACCTGTTGCCGCCGCGGGAGGACGGCTGCCGCTACGCCAACGCCGATCCGGTCACGGGGCAGGCCGCGTGGTACGATTTGCAGGTCCGGCTCGAAAAGGCGGAAGCGGCGGCGACGACGTGGCCGCAGTTCCCGCCGCTGCCGGCCGGCGCCGCCGCGCCGGACGTCTTGCGCTACGGGGCGCGCCGCGCATGACCGCGCTGCCGCCGCCGGGCGAGAGGAAGCTCGGTCTCGTCATCGATCTGGACACCTGCGTCGGATGCCACGCCTGCGCCGTCAACTGCAAGGAATGGAACACCGGCGGCCATCCCGGCCCGCTGCCCGATCACGATCCCTACGGCGCGGATCCGACCGGCGTCTGGTTCAACCGCGTGCACAGCTTCGAGGCGGGAGAGGGCGCCTCTAGCCGAACCGTGCATTTCCCGCGTTCGTGCCTGCATTGCGAGGATGCCGCCTGCGTGACCGTGTGCCCCACGGGCGCGTCCTACAAGCGCGCCGAGGACGGGATCGTTCTCGTCAACGCGGACGCCTGCATCGGTTGCAAGCTGTGTTCCTGGGCATGCCCTTACGGAGCGCGCGAATACGACGAAGACGCGGGCGTGATGAAAAAGTGCACGCTCTGCATCGACCGCATCTACAACGAGAACCTGCCGGAAGAAGAGCGCGTGCCGGCCTGCGTGGCGACGTGTCCGGCGAACGCCCGGCATTTCGGGGATCTGGGCGACCCGGATTCGGAGGCGTCGCGCCTGAGCGCGGCGCGGGGCGGCCGCGAACTGATGCCGGAACTCGGCTACCGGCCGGTCAACCGCTACCTGCCGCCGCGCCCGGCGACGAAGGCCGCCGGGGGCGCGGCGCTGGATCCGGCGCCGTTGGCGGAAGGAGCCGGGCGTTTCCTTCGCTGGGTCGACCGGGCGCTGTCGCGATGATCGAGGGCTCCGCGACCGGCGGGAGTTCGGCCCCGCTCCGGAACGGGTAGCCCGCCGGTTCATGCATCCCGCTTACTCCGTCATTTTCTTCACCGCGGCGTCCGGCGCCGGTTACGGGCTGGTCGCGTTGACGGCGGCCTACGGCGCGCTGGGGGGCGTTCCCGTCGATCCGGCGTTCGGCGCGGCGGCGCTGGGTCTCGGCGCCGCGCTCATCACCGGCGGCCTTTTGTCGTCGACCTTCCATCTCGGGCGTCCGGAACGCGCCTGGCGGGCGTTCTCCCAATGGCGGACGTCGTGGCTTTCGCGAGAAGGGGTGCTCGCCGCGGCGACCTACCTGCCGCTCGGCCTCGCCGCGTGGGGCTGGTTCGTCGAAGGAACCCTCTCCGGCCCGTTCGGCCTGTTCGCGGCGATTCTCGTCGCGTTCTGCGTTCTGACGGTGCACGCCACGGGCATGATCTACGCGACGCTTCGCACCGTTCACGCCTGGCACAACCGCATGACGGTCCCAGGATACTTGACGTTCGCCCTGCTTACGGGCGCGCTCTGGTTTCATGCCCTGGCCGCGCTGTTCGGCGTCCGGTCTCCGGAGATCGCGCTGGCGGCCGTCGCGGCGCTGTTTCTGGCGTGGTACGTCAAGAGGGCTTACTGGCGCTCGATCGACGCGACCCGGGGGCCGGCGACGCCGGAGAGCTCGACCGGTCTGGCGGGCCCTGTCCGGCTTCTCGACCCGCCGAATACGGGGGAGAATTTCGTGCAGCGGGAAATGGGCTACCGGATCGCGCGCAAGCACGCCCTGAAACTGCGCCGCATCGGTTTCTGCGCCTTCTTTCTGGTTCCTCTGGTTCTGACCGGGCTGACCGCCGAAGCCTCGGACTGGATCGCCGTTCCGGGAACGCTTCTGGCCGCGGCGTCGGCCTCCGCCGGCACGCTGATCGAGCGTTGGCTGTTTTTCGCGGAAGCCAGGCATGCGGCGATGCTGTACTACGGCGCGTCCAGCTCCTGAATGGGTTCGCGGCGTCGCGGCGGGCGTCGCGAGACCGAGCTGTCGGCGCATTTGCTCATGCATGTCGTTCCGTGCGACCGTTGAGCCGACTGCGGGCCGGGTCGAAGGTGCTGCGTGACCCTCGCGGGCGGGCGGAGCGGTGCGCCGCACGGCCGGTAGTCGACAAAAACAACCGCCCCGCAAACGCCTGTAATCGATTTTAAATGAATCCGACCTACTATAATCCCGGTTACACGAAAATAATCGTTTCCACATGAATTCAGCCGACAATAAACGACAACCGATCGGTCATGTCTGGCTCAGGCGCGAACTGGGCTTGGCGGTTCCGCCGCCCGCGGTGGAAAGCTACGTCGTAACCGGCGCCCGGCGGACCGAAACCCGCGGTCCCCGGATCGTGGAACTCTATCCCCGGCAATATGCCACGGATGGATCGGTGGCGTCGCATCTGCGATTCGCGTTGCGCCACGAGCCTGTCGATCTCGGGGTGATGGCGGCCGCGCTCAAAATGATCGAACCCGCCGATATCGAGGCATGGGTGCGGGCGGAACCCACTGGAGCCTTTAGCAGACGGGCGTGGTTCTTTCATGAGATGGTCACCGGCCGGACGTTGGATCTGGAAGACGCGAGAGTCGGCAATTACGTCGAGGCTCTGGATCCGAACAGGCACATCGTTGCCGAGCGCCGCAATTCGCAGCGCCACCGCGTCGCCGACAACCTGCTCGGCGGTCCCGGACTGTGTCCGACGATCCGGCGCACGCCCCGCCTGAAGGAAGCGATGCGCCTGCGCGTGGACGAAGACGCGCGCAGGCTAACCGCAAGCTACGATCCCGCCATCCTTGCCCGCGCCGTCAGCTATCTCTACACGAAGGAAACGCGCTCCTCGTTCGCCATCGAGGGCGAGACCCCGAATGCCTCGCGCATCCAGCGGTTCATTGCTGCGCTGAGGGCGGCGCCGGAACTCGATCCGTCCGACAAGGCCGCGCTGATCCGCCTGCAGGGCGATATCGTCGATCGCCGCTACGCGGCATCCGACTGGCGCGGCATCCAGAACTTCGTGGGCGCGACCGTCAGCGGATACCGCGAAGAAGTGCAATTTATCTGCCCGCGGCCCGAGGACGTGCCGGATCTCATGGGTGCCTGGATGGCCTTGACGCGGCGCGTCGTCGAAGGCGGCGTCGATCCCGTCGCGGCGGCGGCGGTCTCCGCCTTCGCCTTCGTTTTCGTCCACCCGTTCGAGGACGGGAATGGCCGTATCCACCGATACCTGATGCACCATGTGCTCGCCAAGCGCGGCTACGGCCCGCCCGGCGTGATCTTTCCGGTGTCGGCGGCCATTCTGCGCGACCGACGCAGCTACGATGCGGCGCTCGAAAGCTTTTCGCGGCCGCTTTTCGAGTTCATCCGTTGGCGCTGGACCGCCGACAAGGAGATCGTCGTCGAGAACGAGACCTCCGATCTCTATCGCTATTTCGACGCGACCGCGTTCGCCGAATACCTGTACGACCGCGTGACCGAAGCCGTTCGCCGGGATCTCAAGGAAGAGCTCGGCTTCATCGCGGTTTTCGACCGGGCGTTCGAGGCGGTGCGCGAGATCGTCGACATGCCGGATCGCCGGGCATCCTTGTTCGTGCGCCTCTGCATGCAGAATGGGGGACGGCTTTCGACGGGCAAGCGCCGCGGTTTTTCCGAGTTGGACGATGCGGAGGTCGAGGCGATGGAAGCGGCCGTCCGGGACTCCATGCGAGAGTGAGGCCAGCAACTCGCGGAAGGAGTCCTTGACTGCGCCTGCCCAAACGTCGGCACGATAGATGTCCGTACGATCATGGGCGGTCGGTGCAATTGATCGGCGAGCGGGTCGATGTATGCTTCGAAGCGAGGCGACGCAGGATTTGAAGATCATGGAACCGAACGCCGTCGAAAAAATTCCGGTTGCGGAACTTCGACTGGATCGCAGAAATCCCCGGCTGATCGAGCGGGACGAAGACGCGTCCGACGCGACGATCATCGCCCGTTTATACCGCCGCGCGGACCTCGACGAGTTGTTGCAATCGATTTCCGCCAACGGCTATCTCGATATCGAACCGCTGGTCGCCATGCCCGTGGACGGCAAGATGATCGTTCTTGAGGGGAACCGGCGTGTCGCGGCATTGCTTTTGTTGCGCGATCCCGATCTTGTCTTGCAGAACCGCGCCTTGCTTGAGCTTGGCGTCCGGATTCCGAAGATGGACGAAGCGAAAAGGCAAACCTTGGAAGAAATATCGGTATACTGCGTGAGTTGCCGCGAGGAGGCGCGCTCCTTTATCGGTTTCAAGCACATCAACGGACCGGCAACATGGGACGCCTACGCCAAGGCGCGCTTCGCAGCCGAATGGTACAGGCAAAGCGGAAATCTGGAAGAAATAGCGAGAGCCATCGGAGACCGGCACGATACGATCAAGCGGATGGTGTCGGCCATTTACGTTCTGGATCAGGCAAGGGAAAACAATTTGTTCAGCATCGAGAACCGTTATACACCGAGATTTGCTTTCTCGCATCTCTATACGGCGCTCGGACGCTTCCAGTACACGGCTTATTTGGGCCTTGAAACGAACTGGGCGGGATACAATCCGACGCCGAATCCGGTAAGCGCGGACAAGCATCGCGAACTCAAACAGTTGCTTCGGTGGATTTACGGGTGGAAACCGGACGATGCGTCGCCGGTCGTCCGGGCGCAGAACCCGGACATAAAACGTCTTGGCGAGGTGCTTGCGAATGCTGAAGGGCTAAACATTCTAATGGAGAAGTCGGATCTCGACGCGGCGCATGCGGCGACGGAGCCGGTGGAAAGAAGGTTTGTCGCCTCGCTTATTCGCGCCAGAGACGCGATAAGGGATGCGGCGGGGTCGCTCAGAGCTTACGACGGTCGCGATGCATCTCTGCTCGGCATAACGGAAGACGTCTGCGAAACGGCCGATGCGGTGCGTCTGAGCATGCGGAAGAAATCCGGCGAAGCGCTTGCCGCGGAATGACGAGGGACTTGCATCCGCCGCTCGACGAAGTCGCTGGGGCGAAAATCGACTTCGACCGGGCTCCGCTTTTCGGGAAAATTCGGCCGGTTCGGCATTGCCGCGTTTCGCAAGCCGGCTATATTTCCGGCGCGGAATTCGACGGCAGCGAAAGCGGTTTGCGTCGGCAAGACGGATCGAGCGTCCGGGCGATCGCCGCAGCCCGCAAAGACATACTGCGTCCGGTTTTTCGGCGCCGGGCGACGTGAGCGCGTCGTTTCCCAAAAACAGCGGAGACCGCGATGACCAACATGACCAAGCGAAGGCTTCTGCAGTCGATCGGGGCTGCCGCCGGCGCGGGAGCCGTGTATCGCGCGATGGAAGTGCTGGACCTTTTCGGAACGGCCCGCGCGGCTTCGCTCGAACTCCCGTCGGGCGAAGGCAAGAGCGTCGTCGTCCTGGGGGCGGGCATTTCCGGAATGACGGCGGCCTACGAGCTGTCTAAAGCGGGCTACCGCTGCACCGTTCTCGAAGCGACGGGCCGCGCCGGCGGGCGCAACCTGACGGCGCGGAGCGGCGACGTGCTTCACGAACTGGACAACCGGCAACGGGTCGACTTCGACGACGGCGACCACCTCTACGCGAATCTCGGCCCGGCCCGAATCCCCCACCATCACACCGCGCTTCTCGGCTACTGCAAGGAGTTCGGCGTCGAGCTCGAAGTCTTCACGAACGACAACCGCGCGGCCTTTTTCCACAACCTGGAACGCTTCGGCGGCGAACCCGTGGTGGCTCGGCGGGCCGTCACCGATCAACGCGGATACATCGCCGAATTGCTGGCCAAGGCGGTCGACCGCGGCGCTCTCGACAGCGAACTGACGGCCGAGGACAAGGAACGCGTTCTCGACATGTTGGTCCAGTTCGGCAGCCTGGACCCGGACAGGCTCTACAAGGGTTCGTCACGGGGCGGTTATCGCGGCGAGCGGGTGAACGCGGGCCTTGAAGCCGGACAAACGAACGACCCGCTGGATTTCGGGGAACTGCTCCGTTCGGATTTCTGGCAGTACAAGCTGCATGATGCGCATTCCCTCGACCAGAATCCGACTCTGTTCCAGCCTGTCGGCGGGATGGACGCCATCGCGAAGGCTTTCGAGAAGCGCGTCGGTCCGCTTATCCGGTATCGCAGCGTCGTCGAGGAAATCCGCAAGACTCCCCGTGGCGTTCGCGTCGTCTACAGGCAGGCGGGACGCGATTCCGCGACCTCCGTCGAAGCGGATTTTGCTGTCTGCGGAATTCCCGCGACCGTTCTGAAGGACATTCCCAACGATTTTTCGCCGGAGACCCGGGCTGCGATCGCTTCGGTCAAGTTCGGTCCGGCCGTGAAGATCGCGTTTCAGACGCGGCGGCGTTTCTGGGAGGCAGATCACGCCATCTACGGCGGCATGTCGTGGACGGATCAGGACATCTTGCAGATCTGGTATCCGCCGTACGGATACCATCGCGACAAGGGGGTCGTCGTCGGCGCCTATATCTGGAACGACGATGCCGCGCTTCGCTTCGCCGGCATGGCGCCGCCCGAACGCCTGAAAGCCGCCATCGAACAGGGCGAGCGCATCCATTCCGGCTATGCGGCGGAGATCGAGAACGGCATCAGCCGGGCGTGGACCAAAGTGCCCTTCCAGAAGGGCGCTTGGCCTGAAAGCGGAAAAGTGCCGGAGGAACTTCGCAAGCCCGACGGAGCGATCTATTTCGCCGGCGACCAGGTTACCGCCTTGCCCGGCTGGCAGGAAGGCGCCGTGCTGGGGGCGCACGCGGCGGTAAGCGCGATCGGCCGCCGGGTTGCGGAGAATTAGCGGGCCTGCCTCCCGGATTCCGCCGGCGGGCGACGGCGGGCGAACCTTGCGCCGCGATGACCCGTCGGGCATAAGGCAAGCGGCTTGACTTGGAGAGCGGCATGGTCGCGCACAGATCGGAACGGGTAGCGATTGCAGGTTGCGAGATCGAGGTTCTGTCGGGCGGCAGCGGCCCGCCGCTTGTCTTCCTTCACGGCGCCGGCGGCGCCGCCGGCTGGATGCCGTACATGGATCGGCTGGCCGAGCGTTACAGCTTGCGCGTTCCCAGCCATCCCGGCTTCGGACGTTCGCAGACGCCCGACTGGCTCGACGGAATGGGCGACCTCGCCTACTTCTATCTGGATTACCTTGAGTCCCTCGCCGGAGAAAAGGTGCATTTGGTCGGCAATTCTCTCGGCGGATGGCTGGCGCTGGAAATCGCGGTGCGTTCGACCGCCCGCATCGAGACGCTGACGCTCGTTTCGGCCGCCGGCATCCATCTCGACGGGGTTCCCAAGGGGGACATCTTCCTCTGGGACGAAGAAGAGCGGGCCTACAACACGTTTTTCGATTCCGCGCTCGCGAAAGCCCGGCTTGCGAAAGAGCCGACGGAGGAAGAGAAGGAAATCGCGCTCAAGAACCATTTCGCGACGGCCAAACTGGCCTGGCATCCGCGCTTCTACAATCCCGAACTCCGCAAATGGCTGCACAGGATAAGGATCCCGACTCTGATCTTGTGGGGAGATTCGGACCGGATTTTCCCGCCGGCTTACGGCGAAGCCCTGCGGGATCTCGTTCCGGGATCGCGGCTGACGATCATCCCGGACTGCGGACACCTGCCTCAGCAGGAAAAGACCGACGCCTTCTTTGCCGGCGTCGCTTCGCATGCGAACGGAGGCGCGTCATGAAGTTTCATTTCTTCCATCTGATGCCGTACGGCGCGATCGACCCGGATTTTCTCGACACCAACAAATCGGCGTGGATCAACCTTCCGAACCGGTACTACGATCCCAGGAAGGGTGCCAGACTTTATCACCGTTATCTCGACGAACTCGAACTCGCGGACGCGCTCGGATTCGACGGAGTCTGCGTGAACGAGCATCATCAGACGGCCTACGGCATGATGCCGGCGCCCAATGTCCTGGCGGGCGCCTTGGCGCGGCGGCTGGAGCGGGCGTCGATCGGAGTCATAGGCCGGGCGTTGCCGATCGTCGCCAATCCCCTGAGCATCGCCGAAGAATTCGCGATGATCGACAATCTCGCGGAAGGCCGCTTCATCGCCGGATTCGTGCGGGGCATCGGCTGCGAATATCACGCGTCGATGACCAACCCCGGATTCAGCCACGAGCGGTTCCGGGAAGCGCACGACCTGATCGTGCGCGCCTGGACCGAGCCCGGACCGTTCGAGTTTTTCGGCAAGCATTATCATTTCCAGTACGTGAATCTGTGGCCGCGCCCCTGGCAGGCGCCGCACCCGCCGATCTGGATTCCGTCGCAGGGTTCGACCGAAACGATCGCGTTCGCCGCTCACCCGGACCGCAGGTACACCTACGTCATCACGTTCAGTCCGTTGGCTTCGGTGCGCCGAAATCTTCAAGCGTACCGGGATCAATGCGATGAGTACGGGTACGTCTGCCCGCCCGAGCAGCTCGGCTGGGCGATGCCCGCCTACGTGGCGGAAACGGACGACATCGCTCGCGCCGAGGCCGGACCGCACATCGAATCCCTGTTCAACAAGTTCATCAAGTCTCCCGCGCAGTACAAGTTGCCGCCGGGCTATTCTTCGCTTTCGAGCTACCGGTCCGTCATGGAGGCGAAGTACAAGGTGCGGGAAGGCTATCTGAGCGCCGCGGCGCTGATCGAGAACGGCATGTTCCTGTGCGGCAGTCCGTCGACGGTCGTCGAGAAACTGGAGGCCTGCCAGGCGGAAATGGGTTTCGGCAACATCGCCCCGATGCTTCAGTTCGGAACGCTTCCCGCGGAGCTCACGGAAAAAAATCTGCGCATATTCGCCGCCGAGGTGATTCCGAAGGTGCGGCATCTCGGCGTTTCGACGCCCGCCGTGGCGGCGGCGGAATAACTCGCGGAGGCGGGACGCCGGCCTCGCGCAGCCGTCCTTCGCCGCCGCCTCGTCGCGCGGAACCCGGCGGGAATCGTCGGTTTCGCCTTTGCGTCTCGCAAGTCGGCTTCAGGCAGGCCGGTTCGGCGGCAATCCCGGCCGTCGGCCCCCGGCGTGGCGCAACGTTTTCGGCGGCGACGTCGCCCCGCAGCCGGTCGCCGGTCATTCTTCCGGATCGGCCTGCCGCAGGCGCTTGACTTGCGCCCGTTTCGCCTTGTCCTCGAGTCGGCGGCGGACCGTCGCGCGACTCGGCCGCGTCGGCACGCGTTTCCGGGGCGGAACCGCCGCCCTCGCGATCAGGTCGACGAGGCGGGCGAGGGCGTCCCTGCGGTTCGCCTCGCGGGTGCGGTGGCGTCTGGCCGTAATCACGATTTCCCCGTCCCGGGTCAGTCTCGACCCGGCGAGACGCGCGAGGCGTTTCCCGACGTCGGGAGGCAGGGACGGCGAGCGGCGCGCGTCGAAACGCAGCTGCACGGCCGTCGAGACCTTGTTGACGTTCTGGCCGCCGGGTCCATCGGAGCGAATGAAGCTTTCGAAGATCTCGTCGTCCCGGATCGAAATTTCGTCGTTCACCCTGATCATGACGGCTCCGCGAATCGCGCGCTCGGGGGCGGCGACTGGTCGGGATTAGGCTGTCCTGCGCATGAATGCCGAACCGACCGATTCGCGCAGTCGCTAAAGCGTTGCGGGTAAGCGGAATCTTGTCAAGCGACGCCTGAAGCGCGGGTCGTTGACGGCCGGCCGGTCTGCGCGCCTTGTCCGGCATTGGAGGAGCGGCGGACGGAACGGCCGCAAGAACCGGAGGGGTTCGAAGAGGCAGGCGGCCCCGCTCGCGTGTCGAACCGGGGCGAGGCGACGGAGACATTGGGCGTCGAGGTCCGCGAGCGGCTCGAGTCGCCGGCCGCCGCAAGCGCGTTTCGCCGCCCGGCCATCGAAGAATACGGCAGGGTCGGTCCCGCCTCGCGAGGCAGGAGGGAAACTCGCGGAAATCAGGAAGCCGGGGCGGTCGCGCGCCTTGCGGAGCGGCGCGTCGTTCGATCCAGCGCTTCCCCGCGGCGGCGGGACGGCGGCGCGAGAATGAAGGCGCGGCGGCGAGACCGGAAAACGTCGGCGCTACGCCCGCATTTCCGCGGGAGCGAAAACGGGCTTCTCGTAACGATCGACCATTTCCTTGGGCACGATCTGCCAGAAGCGGCCCACTTCCGTGTTCCAGTGATTGAGCATCCGTTCCGCAAAGGCCGACTGGGTTTCGCGCCGGTGCTCCTCGACCGCCTTCCTGAGCACGCCTTCCCAGTAGGGCGTCTGAATCCGCTGGTAAATCACCGTGTCCCGATTGACCCTGTCCTCGAAACTGCCGTCGGGATCGTATGCGAACGCCATCCCGCCGGTCATGCCCGCCGCGAAATTGTCGCCGACCGGTCCCAGAATAACGGCGATGCCATTGGTCATGTATTCGCAGCCGTTCGAGCCGCAGCCCTCGACCACGACCTCCGCGCCCGAGTTCCGGACCGCGAACCGCTCGCCCGCCTGGCCGGCGGCGAACAGCTTGCCGCCGGTCGCGCCGTACAGGACGGTGTTCCCGACGATGGTGTTTTCGTTCGACTTGCGGGGCGCGGCGATCGGCGGGCGGACCACGATGGTTCCGCCGGAAAGGCCTTTGCCCACGTAGTCGTTCGCGTCGCCGAGAACCTCGAGTTTGAGTCCCTGGACGAGAAAAGCGCCCAGCGACTGGCCGGCCGAGCCGCGCAACCGCACCGAGATATGGCCCGGCTGCAGGCCTTGCATGCCGAAGCGGTGGGTGATCAGCGACGAAAGCCTCGTGCCGATGGCCCGCTGCACGTTGCGCACGTTGTACTGCAACTGGGTTTTTTCTCCGCCTTCCAGCGCCGGGCGGGCGTCCTTGATCATCCGCGCGTCGAGCGTGTCCGGCACCGCGTTGCGGCCGTCGATCGTGCAGTAGTGCGCATGGTCGCCGGGATCCGCCTGGACGAGGAGCGGATTCAGATCCAGATCGTCCAGATGAGCGCTGCCCCGGCCCACCTGCATGAGGAGTTCGGTGTGGCCGATGATCTCCTTGATCGACCGGGCGCCGAGGAGGGCCAGGATCTCGCGGACCTCTTCGGCGACGAAACTGAACAGGTTCATCACCTTTTCCGGCGTGCCGACGAACTTTTCGCGCAGCCTGCCGTCCTGCGTGCAGACTCCGACGGGACAGGTGTTGGAATGGCACTGGCGCACCATGATGCAGCCCATCGCGATCAGGGAAGCCGTGCCGATCCCGAACTCCTCGGCGCCGAGAAGCGCCGCGACGACGACGTCGCGACCGGTCCGGAAGCCGCCGTCGACCCGCAGCACCACGCGGTGTCGCAACTGATTGAGAGTCAGCACCTGGTGGACCTCCGAAAGGCCCATTTCCCACGGCAGCCCGGCATACTTGATGGAAGACTGCGGGCTGGCGCCGGTGCCGCCGGAGTGCCCCGACACGAGGATGGTGTCGGCGTGCGCCTTGGCGACGCCCGCCGCGATCGTGCCGATGCCGGTCTGGGCGACGAGCTTCACGCAGACCTTGGCGTCCGGGTTGATCTGCTTCAGATCGTAGATCAGCTGGGCGAGATCCTCGATCGAATAGATGTCGTGATGCGGCGGCGGCGATATCAGCGTCACGCCGGGCGTGGAGTGGCGCAACTTGGCGATCATTTCCGAAACCTTGATTCCCGGAAGTTGACCGCCCTCGCCGGGCTTCGCGCCTTGCGCGATCTTGATCTCGATCTCGCGGCAATTGTTGAGGTACTCGGCGGTGACGCCGAATCTTCCCGACGCGATCTGTTTGATCGCGCTCGAGGGGTTGTCGCCGTTGGGGCGCAGCTTGTAGCGCAGCGGATCCTCGCCCCCTTCGCCCGAGTCCGATTTGGCGCCGATGCGGTTCATCGCGATGGATAGCGTTTCGTGCGCCTCCGGGCTGAGCGCGCCGAGCGAGATCCCCGGAGAGACCAGCCGCTTGCGGATCTCGGTGATCGACTCCACCTCGTCTATCGACGCGGGCTCGCGCTTGGGATCGAAATCCATGAGGTCGCGCAGGGAAATCGGGGGCGCGCGGCGGACCGCCTCCGCGTATTTCTTGTAGGCCGCGAAGGAATCCGTCGCGACCGCGTTCTGAAGGAGGTGGATCTGCGAGCCTTCGAAGCCGTGCGCTTCGCCGCTCTTGCGAAACCGGTAGATTCCGCCGACCGGCAGCGCGGCGAGATCCTGCCGGAACGCCCGCGCGTGCAGTTCCGAGATCTTGCGCTGCAGGCCGGTCAGGCCGATCCCCGAAATCCGGGAGGTCATTCCGGGAAAGTAGCTGTTGACCAGCCACCGGCTGAGGCCCACCGCCTCGAACTTGTACGCCCCGCGGTAGCTCGAGACGATCGAGATGCCCATCTTGGACATCACCTTGAGCAGTCCCTGATCGACGGCTTCCCGGTACCGCCGCACGCTGTCCCGCAGGGACATGCCGCCGAACAGGCCGCGCCGGTGGCGGTCGATGATCGTTTCCTGGGCGAGATAGGCGTTGACGGTGCTCGCGCCGACGCCGATCAGCACGGCGAAGTAGTGAACGTCCATGCATTCGGCGCTTTTCACGTTGATCGACGCGTAGGTGCGAAGCCCTTCCGAAATCAGATGCGCGTGCACCGCTCCGGTCGCGAGGATCATCGGTATCCCGGCCCGGTTCCGGCCGACGTTCTCGTCGGTCAGCACGAGATGCGCGGCGCCGCCGCGCACGGCGTCCTCGGCGATCCGCTGGATCTTGTATATCGCCCGGCGAAGGGAGAATTCGTGGCTCTCGGGCCGGAAAGTGCAGTCGATCTCGACCGCCGACTCGCCCATGTAGTCGCGCATGGCCTGGAAGGCGGCGTTCAGAACGACCGGGCTGTCCAGCTGCAGAAGGCGCGTCTGGCTCTCGTCCTCGTCGAGGATGTTGCCGAGATTTCCGAGCCGCGTTTTGAGGCTCATGACCCGGTATTCGCGCAGGGAATCTATCGGCGGGTTGGTGACCTGGCTGAAGGATTGGCGGAAGAAATGATGGAGCCCGCGATACTGGCCGGACAGCACCGCCAGCGGCGTGTCGTCTCCCATGGACCCGATCGCTTCCTTGGCTTCCTCCACCATCGGCTGAAGGAGAAGCTCGATCTCCTCCAGAGTGTATCCGGCCGCCACCTGGCGGCGGCGCAGTTCGTCGTTTTCGTAGACGGGCGTCGCCGTCGTCTCCGGCCGAATGAGGTCGTCGATGGGCGTGATGTTGGACGCCCACTCGCCGAACGGCTTGGAAGATGCCAAGGATCGCTTGATCTCGGCGTCGTGGTAAAGCTTGCCTTCGTCGAGGTCAACCGCGATCATCTGGCCGGGGCCGAGCCGGCCCTTTTCGGCGATTTCGGTTTCCCGCAACGGGACCATGCCCGATTCGGAGCCGACGATGAGCAAGCCGTCGACGGTGACCGTGTAGCGCATCGGGCGCAGGCCGTTGCGGTCCATGCCGCCGAGAACCCAGCGGCCGTCGGTCGCGGCGACGGCGGCGGGGCCGTCCCACGGTTCCATGACGCAGTTGCAGTAGTTGTAGAAGTCCCGCAGTTCCGCGCTCTCCCCGCAAGCTTCCGGAATCATCAGGCTCTTGGCCATCGGCGCCGAGCGTCCGCCGCGGACCAGCAGTTCGAAGACGTTGTCGAGGGAAGCCGAGTCCGAGTTGCCGGGCGCGACGACCGGCGTCAGGTCTTCCAGACGGGGTCCGAACCGTTCGCCGCCGAGGCGGGTTTCGTGGCTGCGCATCCAGTTCACGTTGCCGGACAGGGTGTTGATCTCCCCGTTGTGCGCGAGCATGCGGAACGGTTGCGCGAGCCGCCACGTCGGGAAGGTGTTGGTCGAGTAGCGCTGGTGATAGAGGGCGAAACGCGAAACGAAGCTCTCGTCGAGCAGGTCGGGGTAGAACGCCGAGAGCTGTTCGGCCAGGAACATGCCCTTGTAGATGAGCGACCGGCAGCTCAGCGAGCAGATGTAGAAGTCCCGGATATGCGCTTCGAGGGCCTGGCCCTCTATCTTCTTTCGAATGACGTAGAGGTCGGTCTCGAATTTCTCCCGGTCGGCGCCGGCGGGACCCTCGATCATGATCTGCTCGATCTCTGGGCGGGTCGCGGTCGCCTTTTCTCCGAGCGCCGAGAGGTCGATGGGAACCTGCCTCCAGCCGTAGATGTTGTAGCCGGTTTTCATGATCTCGGTTTCGACGATCCGTCGGCAGCGTTCCTGCGCCTCGAGGTCGGTCCGCGGCAGGAACGTCATGCCGACGGCGATCGGGCCGTCGCCCGCCCGGTGTCCGGTGCGGCCGACGTGGGAGCGGAAGAAGTCCTGCGGGATTTCGACCATGATGCCGGCGCCGTCGCCGGTCATGCCGTCGGCGTCGACCGCGCCGCGGTGCCAGAGCGCCTGCAGGGCCGCGATCCCGGCGTCGACGACGTTGCGGCCCGGACGTCCGTCGATCGCCGCCACCAGGCCGACCCCGCAGGAGTCGCGCTCTTCGACGTCGAGGCAGGCGGCGCCGCGCAGCAGCGCGGCGTTCCGCCGGTAACGTTCAGCGAAGTTCATTTCCGCTTCCTCCCCTCGATCCAGGCGTGCACGCTGTCGGCGGCGTCGCGGCCGTCGCGGATCGCCCACACCACGAGCGACGCGCCGCGGACGATGTCGCCGGCGGCGAACACGCCCTCCAGCCCGGTCATCATGGTGGCGTGGTCGACGCGGACCGTGCCCCATTTCGTCACCGGGAGTTCCGGCGCGCCGAACAGCGTCGGCAGATCCTCCGGATCGAATCCGAGCGCCTTGACGACCAGATCCGCGTCCTGGCTGTAGCTCGAGCCGGAAATCGGCTCGGGCGTCTGGCGTCCGCTGGAATCGGGCATGCCGAGGTGAATGCGGTGGGCGCGCACGGCGCGCACCTTGCCGTTTCCGAGAAAGGCTTCCGGCGCCGCCAGCCAGTCGAACCGGACTCCCTCCTCCTCGGCGTACTGCACCTCGCGGCGCGAGCCGGGCATGTTCGCGCGGTCGCGCCGGTAGAGGCAGGTGACCGTCCGGGCGCCCTGGCGCACCGCGGTGCGGACGCAATCCATCGCGGTGTCGCCGCCGCCGATGACGACCACGTTCTTCCCCTTCGCGTCGAGGCTGCCGTCCTCGAACGCCGGGACCCTGTCTCCGAGCCCGACGCGGTTGGACGCGACGAGATAGTCGAGCGCCGCGACGATGTCGGAGAGGCCGGATCCCGGCGCCTGAATGTCGCGCGCCCGGTAGACGCCGGTCGCGATCAGCACCGCGTCGTGACGGTCGCGGAGTTCCTTCAGCGACGCGTCCCGCCCGACCTCGAATTCGGAGCGGAAGACGACGCCGCCCTGTTCCAGCAAATCGACGCGGCGCTGCACGACGTGCTTCTCGAGCTTGAAATTCGGGATGCCGTAGACCAGCAGGCCGCCGACGCGGTCATGGCGGTCGTAGACGGCGACCTGATACCCCCTGCGGCGCAGTTGCTCCGCCGCTGCGAGGCCCGCAGGTCCGGCGCCGACGATGCCCACCGATTCGCCGCGTTCCCTCGGCGGAGAGACGGGCTTGACCCAACCGCGCTCGAAGGCGGTGTCGGTGATGTGCTTCTCGACCGAGCCGATGGTGACCGTTCCGTGGCCCGCCTGTTCGATGACGCAGTTGCCCTCGCACAGCCGGTCCTGCGGGCAGATGCGGCCGCAGATTTCGGGCATGTTGTTGGTGGCGGCGGAAACCTCGTAGGCTTCCTCCAGCCGGCCTTCCGCCGTGAGCATCAGCCAGTCGGGAATGTTGTTGTGCACCGGGCAATGGACCTGGCAGAAGGGCACGCCGCACTGCGAGCAGCGGCCGGCCTGGACGCGCGCGGCGTCCGGGTCGAAGCGCTTGTAGATCTCGTCGAAATCGACTCGGCGATCAGCCGCCGGACGCTTGTCCGGCATCCGTTGATCGACCTCGACGAACTTGAGCATGCTGCCTGACATGATGGCCTTCCGCGGGGGTACGAGAGTAGTCTACGCCATCCCGTCGCGAAGCGTCAAGGGAAAAATCCGATATAGGTCAGCACTTCATACCTTGTTGAAAAATGCCGGGAGCGCGTTCAGGCTTGGTTCGGCGGCCGTCGCGGCCGGCCAGGCCGAACTAGTCTCGATACGGTACTATTTTTCTTTGCCTTTCGCGCCGCGGTCGACGCGGCGGCGGCCTGTCCAGGGCCGCCGGGCGGATTCCGGCGTCATGGAACCGCTCGTTCGCGGTCGACCGTTCCGGCGGTCTCGCGGAATCGCGCAGGCGTTCGGCGGAGAAAGCGACCGCCCGGCTTTCTGGAGCCGCGAAATCGGTTGCTGTATACGAGGGCATCGATCCCGGGAATTCACAGATTGACGTTGACCCTGCTTGCCGTCGTCGCGATCGTCCAGGGGCTGACCGAGTTTCTGCCGGTCAGTTCGTCGGGACACCTCGTTCTGCTTCCCGCCGTCGTCGGGTGGGACGATCAGGGGCTGATCATCGATATCGCCGTGCATGTCGGAACCCTGGGCGCCGTGATCGTCTACCTTCGGCGCGACATCGGACGAATGCTGCGCGGCTTGCTGAATCCCGGAAAACGCGACCCGGATCTGAGGCTCCTTGGGCAGACGGTCGCCTCGGCGGTCCCCGCCGTCGCGGTCGGCGGCCTGATATTCGTCCTTGCCGGCGATCTGCTTCGCAGCGCCGTCGTCGTCGGATGGGCGACGTTGCTGTTCGGAGTCCTTCTCTACCTGGCCGACCGCCATTCGCCGGCGATCGACGGACTGGAAAAACTGACTTGGGGACGCGCCTTGCTGATCGGCGCCGTCCAGACGCTGGCGCTGATCCCCGGCGCAAGCCGCGCCGGCGTGACCATAACCGCCGCGCGCGCTCTCGGCTTCGAACGCACGGCGGCGGCGCGTTTCTCCATGCTGATGTCGATACCGGTGATCGCGGCGGCCGGCGGCGCCGGAGCGTGGAAGCTGGCGGCCTCGGGCGCCGCGGGCGATTTCGCGGAGGCCGTTCTCGCGGCGGGTTTCGCGTTCGCCGCCGCTCTGGTGGCGATCCGGCTGATGATGCGCTGGCTTCGCCGGGCGAGCTTCGCGCCGTTCGCGCTCTATCGGCTCGTCCTCGGCGCGGCGATCCTGGCATGGGCCTACGGCTGAGCCGGGTCGCGGCGAACGGGGCTTCGCCCGGCCGCACGGACGCTCGGTCAACCGGCCGAAATTCCCGCTTCCGGCGGCCTGCCGGACGGTTCGCCGGAAACGCGGCGGCGAAACCCGAGCCGTTCGACCTCTACGAGCCGGTCGCCTCGGGCGCGGAAGACGCCGGGCCGCGGCGGTAGCGCCGAAGGTACGTCGGCAAAATCGAAGCGCAGGAAGTCGGCTCGATGCCGAGTTCGGAAAAACCCGGAAAATTCCCCGAAACGACGTTGTCGCTGCGCAGCATCTTCACCTGATCGCGGGTCAGCAAAGGAACCGGCAGCCGTTCCATCACCGCCGCCTGGCAGGTCGCGACCGAAAACGGCACCGGAACCAGAAGCCTCCGCCGACCGATCTGCCGCAGCAGGATGGTCATCAGATCGCGAAAGGAGAATATTTCGGGGCCGCCCAACTCGTGGATTCCGGACTGATGCCGCGGGTCCGCGGCGATGGCCGCGACGGCCTTCGCGAGGTCCCCGACGTAGACGGGCTGAAACTTCGTGCGCCCGCCGCCGAGGAGAGGGAGGGCCGGAGCCAGCCGCGCGAGCGCGGCGAACCGGTTGAAAAAGTCGTCCTCCGGTCCGAAAACGATGCTCGGCCTGACGATCGCCGCGGCGGGAAACGCCCGGCGCGCGGCCTCCTCGCCTTCGCCCTTGGTCGCGGCGTAGTTCGCTTGCGCGCCCGGATCGGCGCCGATCGCCGAAACGTGCACGAGCGTCCGGACGCCGGCGTCCGCCGCCGCCTCGGCCACGCGCCGCGCTCCCTCCGCATGCACCGCCGCGAAGGTTTGGGGTCCGCGCTCCGCCAGCACGCCGACCAGATTGACGACGGCGTCCGCGCTCTTCACCGCGGCGGCCACGGAGGCGTCGTCGCGAACGTTGGCCGCGACGGGCGCGATCTGGCCTACGTCTCCCATGGGTCTCAGGAAGCCGGCGCGTTCGGGCCGCCGGACGGCCGCGCGGATGCGCGCTCCGGTTCTCGCGAACTCCCTGACGACGTAGCGGCCGACGAAACCCGACGCGCCGAATATGGTCACGACATCCATGAGAGCTGCGTCTCCCGTTGCGGCGCAACCACGGGCACCGTAAGTTTGAATAGTGCGCGCCGCCGCCGAGGTCAATCGAATCTCGGGCTCCGCCGAATCTCCGGCTTGCGCAGAACGGCGAATGCATTAGAAAACCGCCGTTTCGGCAGCCGAGGCAGGAACCGGCATGACGTCAGAAAAACCCGTGCTCATCACCGGCGCCGCCGGCTATATCGGCAGCCATGTCGCATTGGCGTGCCTGGAGGCCGGCTATCCGGTCTCGGCGCTCGACAATCTGTCGACCGGGCATCGCGAGGCCGTTCCGTCCGCCGCCGTCTTCTTCGAGGGCGACGCAGGAGACGCCGAGACGGTCGGGCGGATCGTCGCCGAACGCGGGATCTCCGCCGTGGTGCACATGGCCGCGAGCACCAGCGTTCCGGCGTCGGTGCAGGATCCGCTCGCCTATTACCGGAACAACAGCGGCGTCAGCGCCAGCCTGCTTCGCGCCTGCGTCGCTGGCGGCGTAACGCGGTTCGTTTTCTCGTCGACGGCCGCGGTTTACGGGATCCCGGAGACGCTGCCGGTGGCCGAGAACGCGCCGACCGTCCCGATCAACCCCTACGGCAGTTCCAAACTGGTCACCGAATGGGCGCTCAGGGACGCGGCGGCCGCTCACGACTTCCGTTACGTCGCGTTGCGGTACTTCAACGTCGCGGGCGCGGACCCGGAGGGAAGGACCGGCCTGTACGGCGGCCATTCCGAACACCTTCTCAAGGTCGCCTGCGAGGCTGCCGTCGGCATGCGCGACGGCGTCACGGTGCTCGGGACGGATTACGACACGCGGGACGGCACCTGCATACGGGACTACATCCACGTGTCCGACGTCGCCGCCGCGCATCTCGCCGCGCTGCGCCATCTTGAGGACGGCGGGACCAGCCAGACGCTGAATTGCGGTTACGGCCACGGATTTTCGGTTCGCGAGGTGTTGGAGGCGGTAAAGGCCGAAGCCGGAGGGCTCGTCATACGCTCAGGCGCGCGGCGCGCGGGCGACCCGCCGACCCTGATCGCGGACAGCGCGCGGATACGCGAGGCGTTGCAATGGTCTCCGCGATACGACGATCTGGGGTTCATCGTGAAGACCGCGCTGACGTGGGAGGAAATCTCCGCTCTCCGCCGGGAAACAGCGGACCTTCGCCGGGCGCCGGCCGCGGAGCATCGGAATACTGCGGAGAGCCGCGGGCGCTGATCGCGTTGGACCGGGAGCACCCGGAGATCCTCCCGGCGTTGGTTGCGGAGAACCCGGAGGATACGGATCTCCGCCGGGTGCTGGAGAGCGTCAAGGGGCGCGGAGCGCGGCGACGGTCTCGGCGCTGGCGTCGCACCTGATCTTTCGCCCGCCGTTATCGAGTCGTCGCGGTCGCGCGCCCGGGAGATTCGAACGCAAGCGCAGCCGCAGCCTTGCCGGGTCTTGACGGTTCCGGGCAACGGCCGGCGTTCGGAGAGGACGAAGCCGGCGGGTCGGCCTGCGCGGGCCGCCAAGGTTCGAACGTCGAGGTTTTCGGCGGCGCCTCGCTCTTGACCGTGCCGCGGTCGACGGGCCATTTCGTCTTCGTCCGCGACTTCCGCGCCGCCCCGCTTCGCGCCGTCGCGCCGCAAGGGGTGACGAAAGCCCTTCCAGGGTCCATATTGAAGCCGGGCGAGCGGCAATCGAGGAAACCGGGACGATGAAGACCGACGAATTGTTTTTCGAGCGCGCCGGAATGGACCGCGCGCGGGTGGAGAATCTCGTATCCGACGCGCTGCACGGCGCCGACGATGGCGAACTGTTCCTCGAATACCGGCAGTCGGAGAGCCTCGCCTTCGACGACGGACGGCTGAAAAGCGCGTCTTTCGACACGATGCAAGGCTGCGGGTTCAGAGGCGTGGCGGGCGAGACCACCGGCTACGCCCACGCCTCGGAACTGTCCGAAGATGCGATAGCTCGCGCCGCCGAGGTCGTTCGCGCCGTGCGGGCCGGTCACGATGGCGAGATCGACGTCGCTCCTCGCGCCACCAACAGGCGGCTCTACGGCGACCGGAACCCCGCAGGAGAGATCGCGTTCGGCGAAAAGGTTCGGCTTCTGGAGGAAATGAACGAATACGCCCGCGGGCTCGACTCCCGCGTCGTTCAGTTCTCCGCCTCGATATCGGGCCAGTGGCAGGCGGTGCAGATCGTGCGGGCGAACGGAGAGCATCGGCGCGACGTCCGCCCGCTCGTGCGCGTGAACGTCTCCGTCGTCTGCGCGGACGGCGACCGCATGGAGGCCGGCAGCCACGGAGCCGGAGGCCGCGAAGGATACGCTTCCTTCGTCGAGCCCGACGCCTGGAAAAGGCAAATCGACGAAGCGTTGCGGCAGGCAGTGACCAACCTCGAATCGGTTCCGGCGCCCGCCGGAGAAATGGACGTCGTCCTCGGTCCCGGCTGGCCCGGGATATTGCTCCACGAAGCGATCGGCCACGGCCTCGAAGGGGATTTCAATCGCAAGAAGACGAGCGCCTTCGCCGGGCTGATGGGGCAGCGCGTCGCCGCGCCGGGCGTGACCGTCGTCGACGACGGCACGCTCGAAGACCGGCGCGGCTCGCTTTCGATCGACGACGAAGGAACGCCCTGCTCGAGAACCGTGCTGATCGAGGACGGCATCCTGACCGGCTACATGCAGGATCGCATGAACGCGCGGCTGATGGGCGCGGCACCCACCGGCAACGGCCGCAGGGAAAGCTTCGCCCACACCCCCCTGCCGCGGATGACCAACACCTTCATGCTGAACGGCGGCAGCGACCCGGAAGAGATCGTCGGATCGGTGAAGAAGGGCCTCTTCGCGGTGAATTTCGGCGGCGGCCAGGTGGACATCACCTCGGGCAAGTTCGTCTTTTCGGCGTCCGAGGCCTACATGATCGAGAACGGGCGGATCGGCGCACCGGTCAAGGGAGCGACGTTGATCGGCAACGGACCGGACGCGCTCACCCGCGTGAAAATGATCGGTAACGACATGGCGCTCGATACGGGGGTCGGCACCTGCGGCAAGGACGGCCAGGGCGTTCCGGTCGGCGTCGGGCAGCCGACGTTGCTGATCGAGAATCTCACCGTCGGCGGAACCGCCGCGGCGTGACGGCCGCCGCGAGCCGCGCCATCCGCGAGCGGCTCGTCGCGAGAATTCTGAGGAACGCCCGAGAGCGTCCCGGGTCGCGACGAAGAACTTGCCCGAGTCGTCGAGGCGGATAATCGACTTCCCGGATGCTTTTCGCGCCGACCGGCGGCGGCGAAACCGCGGGCCGTCCGCATAACCCGTCCGGCGCGAGGCGCGGAGACGGAACGGCGGCCGCGAACTTCAATAAGCGTATTCCGAGTAAAGCGGGTCCACGCTGCCGTTCCATTCCTCCTCGACCCGCCTCGCGAGACTCTCGCTCGGACTCTCGCCGCAGTCCACGATCTCCTGGACCGCGGCGAGAAAGCCGCTCTCGTCCCCGTCGACGACGCCCGGCACGGCGCGCCGGTTCAGGCCCGTTCGGGCGATCGCCAGCGTTTCTCCGGCGATCTCGGCCAACGGACGTCCGCGAAATCGCGCCTTCAGGCCGTCGAGGGCCGCGTCCCGCCGCAGCGACGAAAGTTCCTCGACGCTCCAGTCCTTCACCAGATCCCATGCGGCGCGCTGGCAGTCGGCGTCGTAAAGCAGGCCCGTCCACAGCGCCGGCAACGCGCATAGTCGCCGCCACGGGCCGCCGTCGGCGCCGCGCATTTCGACGAAGCGCTTCAGCCTCACCTCGGGAAAAATCGTCGTAAGGTGATCGGACCAGTCTTCCGCCGTGGGCAGCTCGCCTTCGTGCCCGGGGAGCTTGCCGTCGAGAAAGTCGCGGAACGACAGGCCGGAAACGTCGACGTAGCGGCCGGCGCGGTAGAGAAAGTACATCGGCACGTCGAGAGCGTAGTCGACGTAACGCTCGAAACCCATTCCGTCCTCGAACGCGAACGGAAGCATGCCGCAGCGGTCGGGATCGGTGTCCTCCCAGAGATGGCTGCGATACGACTGCCAACCGCTCGGCCGGCCCTCGACGAACGGCGAATTGGCGAAAATCGCCGTCGCGACCGGCTGCAACGCCAGCGAAACGCGGAATTTCTCGACCATGTCGGCTTCGGAACCGTAATCGAGATTCACCTGCACCGTGCAGGAACGCAGCATCATGTCCAGGCCGAGACCGCCCTTCTTCGGCATGTAGGCGCGCATGATCCGGTAACGCCCCTTGGGCATCCACCGCACGTCCTCTCGGCGCGCCTTGGGCAGAAAGCCCATGCCGAGCAGCCCGACCCCGAGCTCGCCTGCGACCTCCTTCACCTGCGCGAGATGGGTATGCACCTCGTCGCAGGTTCGGTGAAGGTCCTTGAGCGGCGCGCCGGACAACTCCAGCTGTCCGCCGGGCTCCAGAGAAATGTTGCAATCTCCGTCGTTCAGGGCGATCGGGTTGCCGTTTTCGAAAACGGGCTTCCAGCCGAATCGGGTCAAGCCTTCGAGAAACTTCCGGATTCCGAAAGGCCCTTCGTAAGGCACGGGCTCCAGGGTATCGAGCTTGAAGACGAACTTCTCGTGCTCGGTGCCGATTCGCCAGGATTCGCGAGGCTTGCAACCGGCCTCGAAATGCTCGACGAGCTGTCGGTAATCCGTAATCGGTTCTTCCGGCGGTCGCACGGCCATCACTCGCTCCCTCGGATTTTCGGGGCCAAACGCGGCGGATCGGTCATTCGATCCAATCGCCGAGATGGATTTGCCAGCAGACCAGCGCGGCGAGCGCGGCGGTGTCCGCGCGAAGCACGCGCGGCCCCAGCCTGACCGGCGCAACAAAAGGCAATTTGACGAGGGCGTCAAGCTCCGGCCGGCTGAACCCTCCTTCGGGGCCCGTCAATACCGTCCATGGGCCGCCCGCCCCAAGCCGGGAGAACGCCGCCTCGGCGGGTTCGCCCGTGTCGGCGCAAAAGACGATGCGCCGGGCCGGATCCCATCGCGACATCAGTTCCGCCAGTTGCACGGGCTCGTCGACGACCGGCACGTTGAGGCGCGCGCTTTGTTCCGCGGCCTCGACCGCGTTCGCGCGCAACCTCGCGGAGTTGACGCGGTCGACGCGCGTGTGGTCCGTCAGCACGGGGCAAAATCGGCCGACGCCGAGCTCGGTCGCCATGCGGGCGACATTGTTCATCGCCGTGGCCTTCACCGGCGCAAACGCCAGCCACAGGTCGAGCGGCGCGCGCTGCGGCCGCAGCTCCCGCTCGACGATCATCAGGGTGCGCGCCCGCGTCTCGAACGAGAGGCGGGCCAGCCATTCCCCGTCGCGGCCGTTGAACAGCGCGACCGGGTCTCCGTCCCTGCGGCGCATGACCGAACGGAGGTAGCGATGCTGGCCCGCCGATGCGGGAACCGCGTGGCCGTCGACGAGATCGTACTCGACGAAAAGGCGCAGAGGTGCGCGAGGCTCGGTCATGGACAAATATAAGCAGAACCGGGGCGTTCTCGAAACCCTCCGTCGGTCCCGCAACCCGGACCGGCGACGGCGTTCGCGCGACCGGCGCGTTTCCCTCCGGCGCTTGCCCCGAAGTTTCATCTGCGTTACCAACCGCACGTTCCGGCCCGCCGCGGCCGGTTTCAGCGACGGTTCAGGAAATGGCGCGATCCAAAATTGCCCTCGTCGGGGCCGGCAACATCGGAGGCACGCTGGCGCATCTCGCGGGCCTCAAGGAACTGGGCGACATCGTGATGTTCGATATCGTCGAGGGCGTGCCGCAAGGCAAGGCGCTCGATCTGGTCGAGTCTTCGCCGGTCGAAGGATTCGACGCGGCCATGACCGGAACCAGCTCCTACGCCGACTTGAGCGGCGCCGACGTGGTGATCGTCACGGCCGGCGTTCCCCGCAAGCCGGGAATGAGCCGGGACGACCTGATCGGCATCAATACTGGCGTCATGAAGCAGGTGGGAGCCGGCATCCGCGAGTTCTGCCCGTCGGCCTTCGTAATCTGCATCACCAATCCCCTCGATGCGATGGTCTGGGCGCTGAGGGAATCTTCCGGACTGCCTTCCCAGCGCGTCGTCGGCATGGCCGGGGTGCTCGATTCGGCCCGGTTCCGGTATTTCCTCGCGGAAGAACTCAAGGTCTCCGTGGAAGACGTGACGGCGTTCGTGCTGGGCGGACACGGCGACACGATGGTGCCCTCGCTGCGCTATTCGACGGTGGCGGGAATCCCGCTGCCGGCCCTGGTGGAAATGGGCTGGACCACCCGCGAACGGCTCGACGCGATCGTGCAGCGCACCCGCGACGGCGGCGGCGAGATCGTCGGCCTTCTCGGGACGGGCTCCGCCTACTACGCGCCAGCTTCGGCGGCGATCCAGATGGCGGAATCCTATCTGAAGGACAAGAGGCGCGTCCTGCCGTGCGCCGCGCATCTGAACGGCGAGTACGGCGTGCGCGACCTCTACGTCGGCGTTCCGGTGGTGATCGGAGAGAACGGCGTCGAGCGCATCGTCGAAGTCGATCTCGACGCCGGGGAACGGGCGCAGTTCGACCGCTCGGTGCAGGCCGTGCGCGACCTTGTCGCTGTCGTCCGGAAACTTGACGAAGAGTAAGGTTCGTACCCGCATGAACATCCACGAATATCAGGCGAAGCGCCTGCTCTCGGAGTACGGCGTGCCGGTGCCGCGCGGCGATAGCGCGACCGGCCCCGACGAAGCGGTTTCGGTCGCGCGAGGCCTCGGCGGCTCCGTCTGGGTCGTGAAGGCGCAGATTCACGCAGGCGGCCGGGGCAAGGGCGGCGGCGTGCGCGTCGCGAAGTCGCTCGACGCAGTGCGAACGGCGGCCGAAGAAATGACCGGCATGACGCTGGTCACGCCGCAGACCGGGCCGGGCGGACGCGTCGTTCGGCGGATCTACGTCGAGGAAGGCTGCGACATCGCGCGGGAACTTTACGTCGGCCTCTTGATCGATCGCGCCACCTCGCGCGTCACCCTCATGGCGTCTACCGAAGGGGGGATGGAAATCGAGGAGGTCGCGGCCGCCACGCCGGAAAAGATTCACATCCAGGCGATCGACCCCGCCACCGGAATCCGTCCCTTCCATGCCCGGCGCCTCGCCGCCGCCCTGGATCTGAAGGACGCGCCGGAAGGTTTCGCGAAAGGGCTGTACGACGCGTTCACCGCCCTAGACGCCTCGGTGCTGGAGATCAATCCGCTGGTCGTGACCGGCGCGGGCTCGCTGGTTGCGCTCGACGCGAAAATGAACTTCGACGACAACGCTTTGTATCGGCAGCGGGACGTCGCCGCGCTAAGGGATCCGGACGAGGAGGATCCGATGGAGCGCGCGGCTGCGGAGCACGACCTCAACTATATCCGCCTCGACGGCAACATAGGCTGCATGGTCAACGGCGCCGGCCTTGCGATGGCGACGATGGACATCATCCGGCTTCACGGCGGGGCTCCGGCCAATTTTCTCGACGTAGGGGGCGGCGCGACCCGGGAGCGCGTGACGACGGCGTTCAAGCTCATCCTGTCGGATGAGGGGGTGGCTTCGATTCTCGTCAACATCTTCGGCGGCATCATGCGCTGCGACGTGATCGCCGAAGGCGTGGTCGCGGCGGCGCGCGAGGTCGGCCTCGAGGTGCCGCTGGTCGTGCGCCTCGCGGGGACGAACGTCGATCTCGGGAAGAAGATCCTCGAGGAATCGGGGCTGCCGGTCATCGCCGCCGGGGATCTGTCCGACGCGGCGGCCAAGGCGGTGCGCGTAACGGCGGAGGCTGCGTAATGCCGGTTCTCGTCGGGCGCGATACGCGGGTCATCTGCCAGGGCTTCACCGGATCTCAGGGAACCTTCCATTCCGAGCAGGCGATCGCCTACGGCACCCGCATGGTGGGCGGGGTGACGCCGGGCAAGGGGGGAACCGTTCATCTCGATCTGCCGGTTTTCGACACGGTCGCCGAGGCGGTGGAACGGACCGGCGCGGACGCGACGGCAATCTACGTCCCGCCGCCTTTCGCGGCCGACGCGATTCTCGAGGCCGCCGAAGCCGGCGTTCCCCTCGTCGTCTGCATCACGGAGGGCATCCCGGTTCTCGACATGGTGCGCGCGCGCCGCGCGCTGGCGGGTTCCGGCTCGCGCCTGATCGGCCCGAACTGCCCCGGCGTGATTACGCCCGGCGAATGCAAGATCGGCATCATGCCGGGACACATACACATGCGCGGGCGCATCGGCATCGTGTCGCGATCGGGCACGCTGACCTACGAAGCGGTCGCGCAGACCACGGCGGCCGGACTCGGCCAGACGACCTGCATCGGCATCGGCGGCGATCCGGTCAACGGGACGAGTTTCGTCGACTGCCTCGAGATGTTTCTCGCGGACGACGAAACCGAGGGAATCGTCATGATCGGAGAAATCGGCGGCTCGGCCGAGGAAGAAGCGGCGGAGTTCGTGAAGCGGTCCGGAACGTCCAAGCCGGTGGTCGGTTTCATCGCCGGGGTGTCGGCGCCGCCGGGCCGGCGGATGGGGCACGCCGGCGCGATCGTGGCCGGCGGCCGGGGCGGCGCGGAAGACAAGATCGAGGCGATGAAGAGCGCCGGCATACGGGTCTGCGATTCGCCCGCCGCCATCGGCAGCGAGATGGCGGCGGCCATGAGGGCTTCCTGAGTTCAGGGAGCGGCGTCGGCGGACGGCCGAACCCGCCTTCTCCCGCGCTTGCGGCCGGCCGGGGGAGCCGCGGCAGCCGATAAAAACGGCGCGCCTCGTCGCCCTTCCGGATTCACCGGGGCCGAACTCATGGAACGGCTCTCTCCCGAAATCGTCGCCATTTCCGGTTTCGGCGTTGCAGGTCCGGTTTTTCAGCGACGCCGTCGTCTCGACCGTCGGCCCTTACCGTTCGCATGGACGAGAGCTTCCGGCATTCGAGCGAACGCACGTCGAGGGCAAGCTCGACTTGGCCGGGGCGATCACGCGTTGATTTTGCGTTGCGTTTCCGGGTTTCTGGTTTCCTCCGGCTTTCGCGAGCCGCTTCGGTCACTCTCGGGCCATGGCTTCGAACGAGCCTTGGACATGGAGGACTTTTCGGCAGCGGAAGTCCGCCCCGCTCGACCGGACGAGCGGGACGCTCCCGTTCGGCGGAACCGTTGCCTGACGTTCAGGCGTTTCGCGGCTTGATCGCCGCATGCACGGGTCTTAGGGCGCCGAACCAACTACAGGTACTTGATGGCGGTGGGCGTGCTACGATGATCGCTGTCATCACGCGTTTCGCGGAGCCATCATGTGCGCAGCTTCTCGAATCCGTGAAATGCGCCAGCGCCATGCCGCTTGTACGGGAATGTCGGACCCCGGCAACCTCTTTGGCGAGGGAGATGGGGTCGTAGTTGGAAAACCCGATGCGCTTGGCGTGGTTCCGACCCTTTGCTTTTCGGCAGGGGAGACATCACGCCGCCGGTCGCACGCGCTTGGCGATCTCGGTTCCGCGTTCCCGTTCGATCCATGCTATGTCGTACTGGCTCTGAAGACCGAGCCAGAACGATGCGCCGTTTCCAAAATAGAGGCCGAGACGCACCGCCGTATCGGCGGTAATCGAACGGCGGCCATTAAGAATATCCGTCACGCGACCCGATGGGACGCCGAGGTCGAGCGCCAGCCGATTGGCGCTCAGGCCCCTCGCCTCGAGTTCGCGCTTCAGCAGGCGGCCGGGGTGTGAGATCGGAAGCATGGCGTTCATCCCTTATGGTAGTCGACGATCTCGACGCGGTGGGCGTCACCCGCCCGGAATTCGAAGCAAATCCGCCAAGGTCCGTTCACCGTCATCGCCCACTGATTTGCGCGTACCCCCTTGAGTTTGTGCAACCCGACGCTCTTGAGTGGGCTCAGGTCACGGAGCGTATCGGCGGCGTTGAGCGCCAGCAGCAAATCGATGGCGGCAGGAAAGTCCATGCCACGGAACCGGTTCGGCGTTTCGCCTTCCCAAACCTTTCGGCTGGCCGCATTGTGCCACGAGCGGATCACAGCGAAAACTTACTACGCCAATCAGCCCAATACAAGGGCAGAGGCGTTCGCGTGTCAATAGCAGACGATATGACCGGTCCATGTACCAAATGGTCTGTCCGGTTTCAGAACGCTTCTGAATCAGGCACATAGAGGCGTTTGCGCTGTCCCATTTTTTCGGTCCGCCGCCCCCGCGCTTTTCCCCACAGGCCATCCGTAACGCCACGGAAACCGCCGGCCGCCTGTCGCGCTGGGGGACGCAGCGTGGAACAGGCATGGCTCGACATATTCGTCGCGTCCCGAAACGAACTTCCGGCCGCGGCGGCGGGACAGCTCGCGACGCCCGGCCTGCCGCCGCGCCTCGGGGCTTTGGCTCGCCGGCCGGACCTTGCGGCAGGATCTGCCGTTCGCCGCGCTTCGGAAGTCCAAGGCGCAAATCTCAGGAAGTTGCCCGTTCCGAGCCTCGCCCTGAGTTCAGCGCCGCAGCGCGATACGTGACGGCACGGAACCTCACGCCGCTGCATGCTGTCGGGCGGACGCCAGCCAATAAAAAACGGCGCAAGCGCCCTTCACGCGGTTGCAGGTTGGCGCGGAAAGGGGTATCGGTCCACATCGACGCGGGAAGCGTCGCGGCCCGCGCGCAAGTCGGCAGCGCTGCTCCAGCGTCGGAAGAACTACGCCACGGAAGCCATGACGACCTTTCCCTTTCCCGCAAGCGCCAACGGCGAATTCATCGCGGAATTGCACGCCCGTTATATCGAACGCCCGGAGTCGGTGGAACCGGCGTGGGCGGCGTTCTTCGAAGAGTTGAAGGAAGACGCGCCCGCCGTGCTTCGCGAAATCGAAGGCGCCAGTTGGGCGCCGCGCGCCACCAGGGTGATCGGCGCGCCCGCCAACGGGAGCGCGCCGGCGTCGGCGACCGCTCCGGGAGCCGCGCTCGGCGCGGTGACTCGCGACTCCATCCAGGCGCTCATGCTTATCCGGTCCCATCGCGACCGCGGCCATCTTCACGCCGCGCTGGACCCGCTCGGGCTCGAACGGCCGCTCGCACATACGGAGTTGGATCCGGAATCCTACGGCTTCACGGACGCCGACCGCACCCGCGAGATCTACATCCACGACCGCCTCGGCCTCGGCGAGAAAGCGACGCTGAACGACATCGTGGAACGGGCCCACGCCACCTATTGCGGGCATATCGGCGTCGAATACATGCACATCACCTCGGCCGAGGAAAAGGTCTGGATCCAGGAGCGGATCGAGGGGATTCACAACCGGACCCGGTTCACCGACCTCGGCAAGATCACCATCCTCGAACGCCTGACCGAAGCCGAAACCTTCGAGAACTTCCTGCACGTCAAATATCCCGGCACGAAGCGGTTCGGGCTCGACGGCGCTGAAGCGCTCGTGCCGGGCCTCGAACAGATCCTCAAGCGCGGCAGCCAGCTCGGCGTTGTCGAGGTCGTGCTCGGCATGCCCCACCGCGGTCGCCTGAACGTGCTCGCGAACGTCATGAACAAGCCGTTCGCGGCGATCTTCTCCGAGTTCCAGGACGCCGCGGCGACGGCCGACGACGTGCAGGGATCGGGCGACGTCAAATATCATCTCGGCACGTCCGCCGATCGCGAATTCGACGGCGAGCTCGTCCACCTCTCGCTCGCCGCCAACCCGTCGCATCTCGAGGCGGTCGATCCCGTGGTGGTCGGGAAGGTCCGCGCGAAGCAACGCCAACACAAGGACAAGGAGCGCCGCAAGGTGCTCGGCTTGCTGATGCACGGAGACGCTGCCTTCGGCGGGCAGGGAATCGTGGCCGAAACGTTCGGGCTTTCGGACATCAAGGGTTACCGCACCGGCGGGACGATTCATTTCGTGGTTAACAACCAGATCGGCTTCACCACCAACCCGGGCGCCACTCGCGCGTCCCGCTACCCGACCGAGATCGCCAAGATGGCGCAGGCGCCGATCTTCCACGTCAACGGCGACGACGTCGAAGCGGTCGTCCATGTGTGCCGCATCGCCATCGAGTTCCGCCAGCGGTTCCGCAAGGACGTCGTCATCGACATGTGGTGCTACCGGCGCTTCGGCCATAACGAAGGCGACGAACCGGCGTTCACCCAGCCGAAGATGTACAGGGCGATCGCCGACCATCCGGACGTGCGCCAGATCTATGCCGCCCGCCTTTTGCAGGAGGGCCTCGTCGACGAAGCGCGGGCCGAGGAAATCCGGACGCGGGTCCGCCGGCGACTGGAAGAGGATTTCGAAGCGGCGGGATCCTACAAGCCCAACAGGGCCGACTGGCTGGAGGGCAAGTGGGCCGGCATCACGACCGCCCCCTCCCGCGAGGAGCGAAAGGGCAAGACCGGCGCCTCTCTCGAACTCCTGCGCGAAGTCGGGGCAGCCATATCGCGCGTTCCGGAAACGGTGAAGCTCAACTCGAAGCTCGAACGCTTTTTCGATGCGCGCCGCCGCGCCGTCGAATCGGGCGCGGGCATCGATTGGGCGACGGCCGAGGCGCTCGCGTTCGGCACCTTGCTGACCGAAGGAATTCTGGTGCGGCTCAGCGGACAGGACGTGGCCCGCGGAACGTTCTCCCAGCGGCACGCCGTGGTCATCGACCAGGAGACGGAAAAGCCCTTCATACCGCTCGAACAAATCCGTCCCGGCGCCCAGGAAAAGTTCATCGCCCGCAACAGTCCGCTTTCCGAGGCGGCGGTGCTGGGCTTCGAATACGGGCTCACCCTCGCGGATCCGAACGTCCTGGTCCTCTGGGAAGCGCAGTTCGGCGACTTCGCCAACGGAGCGCAGTTCATCTTCGACCAGTTCATCTGCTCGTCGGAATCGAAATGGCTGCGCATGTCGGGACTGGTCATGCTGCTTCCCCACGGCTACGAGGGCCAGGGGCCGGAGCATTCGTCCGCCCGCGTCGAGCGCTATCTGCAGCTCTGCGCCGAGGACAACTGGCAAGTCTGCGTCATCACCACGCCGGCCAACTACTTCCATGCCCTGCGCAGGCAAGTGCACCGCAGCTTCCGGAAGCCGTTGATCCTGGCGACGCCCAAATCGCTGCTGCGTCACAAGAAGTGCGTTTCGAACCTTGAGGAGTTCGGCCCGGGCATGGCCTTCAGTCGCGTTCTGCCCGACCGCGAAGTGACGAACGCGCGGCGCGTCATCCTGTGCGCCGGCAAGGTTTATTTCGACCTGCTCGCCGCCCGCGAAGAACGGGGAATTTCCAACGTCGCCCTGGTCCGCGTCGAGCAGCTGTATCCGTTTCCCGACGTTTCGCTGGCCCAGGAACTCGGCAAGCACCCCGACGCGGACGTCGTCTGGTGCCAGGAAGAGCCGCGGAACATGGGCGCGTGGAACTTCGCGGACAGGCGCATCGAGGCCGTCCTGGAAGGGCTCGACGTTCGAGCTTCCCGACCGATCTACGCCGGCCGGCCCGAGGCCGCCTCTCCGGCGACTGGTTCGCACGGCAAGCACGAGCGGGAACAGCGGATCCTGGTCGAACAGGCGCTCGCCGGCTGATTCTGGAGAATCTGGATATGCATACCGAAATCGTCGTGCCGACCCTCGGCGAGTCCGTCACCGAGGCGACGGTGGCCAAGTGGTTCAAGGCGGTCGGAGACGCTGTCGAACTCGACGAGCGCCTCGTCGAGATCGAGACCGACAAGGTCACGTTGGAGGTCAACGCCACGGCGGCCGGCACGCTCGGCGAAATCCTCGCGCCGGAAGGCGAGAACGTTTCGGTCGGCGCCGTGCTCGGCGTCATCGGCGACGCGGCCGCGCCGGACGCGCCGGACGCGCCGCCGCCTTCGGGCGCCGCGGAAAAACTGTCTCCCGCCGCGCGGGAACTGGTCGAAAAGCACGGCCTCGATCCCGCCGTCGTTCCCGCCACCGGGAAGGACGGCCGCCTGACCAAAGGCGACGTCCTGGCCTACTTGAAGGCGTCGGCGGAGGAGCGGCCCGCCGCTCCGGCTCCCGTCCGCGAAGAAGCGCAGCGCCCGCCCGCCGCTCCGGCTGCCCCCCGCGAGGAGCGCGTCAGGATGACGCAGCTTCGTCGTCGCATCGCCCAGCGTCTCAAGGAGGCCCAGAACACGGCGGCGATGTTGACGACCTTCAACGAGATCGACATGACCGCGGTGACGGAACTCCGGCGGAAGCATCAGGAAGCGTTCGAGAAACGGCACGGCTGCCGCCTCGGCTTCATGTCCTTTTTCGTGAAGGCGGCGATCCTCGCGCTCCGGGAACTGCCCGCCGTGAACGCCGAAATTGATGGCGATGACCTCGTGTACAAGAACCATTACGACATCGGCATCGCCGTCGGCACCGAGCAGGGCCTGGTCGTGCCGGTGCTGCGCGACGCCGATGCGCTGTCCTTTGCCGGGATCGAGAAGGCCGTGGCCGATCTTGGAACGCGCGCGCGGGAGGGCCGCCTCGAGCTGGCGGAACTGACCGGCGGCACCTTCACCATCACCAACGGCGGCGTGTACGGTTCGCTGCTCTCGACCCCGATATTGAATCCTCCCCAGTCCGGGATCCTGGGTATGCACCGGATCGACCGTCGTCCCGTCGCGGTCGGCGACGCCGTCGAGATACGGCCGATGATGTATGTCGCGCTCAGCTACGATCACCGGATCGTCGACGGTCGCGAGGCCGTGACGTTTCTCGTGCGCGTAAAGCAGTGCATCGAGGAGCCCGCGCGGATTTTTCTGGAAGCGTGACGGCCGGCCGGCGTCGGCGCGTTCGCTGACGCAACCCCAGCCCGGAGCGCTTCGTAATTGCGCCGGCCGGGCTGCAAGTGATCCGCGAATTTCCCTTTACGCTGAACGAACGTATACGTTCGAGAATGAGAGACCTCCGAATGCGAGCTTCATGCCCGGGCGAGGCGGTATCGGCATGTCGACCGGTTTGCGACGTGGTCACAGTTCCGCCTGCGGACAGGCAGGCGGAACGAATGAATCGCCGTGCAAAGCGGCTTACGTCGCCCGGTTGGCAGCGCCTGTAACGGAGATCCGGCAACGATACTTCATAAACTGCGGGACAGGTCGCGAAACCGTATCCGGGATCCTTTCAGAGTTGGAAGGGGTGCAGTTCTATTTTTGTAAAATCCTGTTTCGTTCTGGAAAAAGGATTCCCGCCGTCAGGCCGCGACGGCATTCGGGGCCCGGTTTTCGTTTGCGGCATGCGTTCCGGTCATCGCCCGCCACGCGGCGTCGAAGCGGCCCGACACCGCCCTGAAGGTAAGGACGTTCTGACCGCCCTCAAGGCTCCAGCGCTGGCCCGCCCGTTTCATGCGCTGGTTGACCAGCACCTTGTTGGCGGCCTCCACGACGCCCGACCCGACCGGGTAGCCCTTGGCCTTGAGGCTGGCGTAGTGCATGCGGCCCCTGTTCTTGCGGAAGAATGCGAGCTCGCGGTCAAGAATCTTGAGCGCCGATCCTGCCGCCCTGCTGCGGAGATCGCCCGGACGACCTTGTCGACGCCCTTTTCGTCGTCGCGCAGGACGGCGCGGTATCTGTCGTACCAGTCGGTTGCGACCGCGTGGTCGGCAACCTCAGCGAGGTGTTCGCATGCATGGAAGAAGTCGATCGCCCGTTCGTCGGGCTGAAGCTCCTCAAGAAACGTCCAGTTGTCGGGCGCGGCGTCGGCGACGGCGACCAGCGGCAGGTCGGGCCGCGCTTTCCGGACATGGGCGACCTCGGCGGCGAGCTGCTCCTTCAGCGTCGCCTTGCCGGCTTCCGGCATGCGCGCAAGGCTCACCGTTCTCAGGCGATTGCCGTCCGCGTCATGGAAGCTGACGGTTCCGCAGGACGCCTCGCGCCAGCACGCTTCCCTGTCCCCGTCGGGGCGAAGCGGAACCATGACGCCATCGAGCGAGACGGTGCAGGAAGCCGCTTCCTCCGGCACCGTTTCCGCTTCGCGAATGGCGTCCCTGGCTGTGCTCTCCTTCTCGTTCCAGCGCTCGCCCGCCCTCGTCAACAGACGCTGGAGGCAACTCAACGACGGGTTCATGCCTCCCAGCTGTTTGAGGATTTTGGCCCCGTCCGCCGGCGTGCAGTGGCACAGGAGCATAAGTGCGCCGTGCGCCGCCGGATCCGTGAGGTACTTGTCGAACAGGCCCAGGCTTTCATCGACCGGCGAGAACGACGGGCTTCCCGGCGACCGGTACAGCGGACGCAAGAACTTGACCGGACCGAACAACGTGTGAATGGTTTTCGATGTCGCCTCGGTGGACCGGTAGAAGACCCGGCCGTGGACCGGGCCGACGTTCTCGTCCCGGTCCTCGACATGCTTGCCGATCACCGCGCGACCGAGCCCCATGAGCCGCTCGTGCAGCCCGATTTCGAAATCGGCAAACGCCTCGGGACCCTCTCGTTCGGCCCCTTCGCCGAGGAAAGCCGCGAAGGACTGGAACGCTTCGGCGGCCTCGCCCCCTTTCCCGAGGAAGGCCGCGAACGTCTGCAACGCTTCGGCGGCTTCCCGAGAGAAAGTCGAAAGATCTATGGACAAGCCGGTCGAAAGCTGCGATACTGACATGGGAATGCTCCTGATGTTGTGGTTGAGCACCAACATTATGCCGCGCGCTTGGAGCATTCTTTTTTCGTCCTCCGGCCCCGTTGTCGTGACAAAATCCGCGCCCGGAACGGCGTTTTGTCACGAAATCGCTGATTTCGGCCTTGAAGCGCCGCGGCCCAAACCCGAATAATTATTGAAAATCAACGCACTGCAGGTTTTTCTATTTTACAATTCTAGACCTGCACCCGTTGGAAGGATTCCTGGACCGATGATTCACGGAGAGTGGTGCGGTTGAGAAGCAAGGGCCTGTTCGTCGCCATTGACACTGTTGAGACTTTCGACCATAGGTGCGTTGTCGCAAAATTGACGGACGCTGACGCTGGACGTATGTCAAGAAAACTTGGGCTGGGTGCCGTGAAAGCAATTGAATCGTCGTGGAGCATGGCTCGCGACAGGCGGCGCATTCGTCGCAATTCCAGTCGCAGGAGCAGCCATCACTTACCTGGTACGTCAATTGATGAGGAGTTAATTGCAAAAATTCAGTGGACTGCTGACCTCGACATCATTCTCAGTGCGGAACGACGCGATTTTTTCTCGGAAACGAAACGCCGGGCGCGTCAAGAATTCGAAGCGTGCGGGAGAATGATCGGTCGGGTTATTGAAGTTGCGCATGAATGCGATATACGGCAATGCGGACGCTGGCAAAAATAATTCAAGAAAAAAAGACGGGATTATAAAAAGCAGGATTCAGGGAACAACGGGTTAGAACTCCAGATCCTTGATTTCTGGAATCCGATTGCCGGAGATCGCGTTGCGTATCCAATCGGCAGTCATTATCTGGGGAAACGGCGAAAAATGATGCCGGAAAACGGAGAACGGGAGCGAAGAAGCGCAATGAAACCGACCTTTAAGATTTCTTCTCGACAGCAGGATCGCGTCGTTGGCCCCGTAAAATTCATCAGGCATCTGTTGACTGCATGGAACCTTGAGTTACGGGATGCCGCGTGGCTGCTCGGATTCGAGGAGGCCGAGGAATCTCTTGTCGAAAACATCATGTCCGGCCGCATTCCGCCGACGGGACGCGACATCGAGAATCGGATTGCTTTTCTCTTTGAAATTCGCCGCGCTCTTTCGGCTTGGCTGCGTGACGAGGCCGTGGAGAACGAATGGCTCCGAGAACCGCATCTCTTGCTTGACGATCGATCGCCGATGGATCTTCTGCGAGAAGGATCCATGGAAAACCTTATTTTGGTGAGGGAATATGTCGACGTGGCGACAGGCGGATAGAGATCGCCGCAACCGACGGCAAGCATCCAACATCGAATACGAAGAAGGACGAAACTCGAAAGCGCCAGCCGCAGCGCGTCGCGATAGGCGGTCAGTGCCGAAAGCTTGGTCGATCCGTCCCGCTTCAAGGCTGCGCATTCACGTCGAAGCATTGCCCGACGCTCGCGGATGCGCCCGGTCGTAGACCTCCACGAGTTGCTGCGTGTCGACTGCCGTGTAGCGTTGGGTCGTGGACAGCGAGGCGTGCCCGAGAAGTTCCTGGATCGTCCTCAGATCGCCGCCGCCGGCAAGCAGGTGGGTCGCGAAACTGTGCCGCAGCGCGTGCGGCGTGGCGGATTCGGGCAAGCCCAGATCGGCGCGCAGAGCGCGCATGCTTCGCTGCACAACGCCGGGATTCAGGCGTCCGCCGCGGGTGCCGTAGAACAGCGGCCGGCCGGGCTCCGGCGGATAGGGGCAAGCCTCCCGGTAGGCGCGGATCGCGTCGGCGACGATCGGCAGCACCGGTACGACCCGCTGACGCCCGCCCTTTCCCGTCACCGTCATCGCGTCCCCTTGCGGAGCGTCCCGCTGGTCGAGCGAAAGCGCCTCGTCGATGCGGAGGCCGCAACCGTAGAGGAGCGTGAACACCGCTACGTCGCGGGCGGCGATCCATGGAACCGGCGCGATTTCGGCCGCCCGCCGGATGACGGCGATCGCATCCGCCGCGTCCAGCGGCCTCGGAAGGCCACGCGGCGGACGGGGCGCGCCGACCGACGCCAGCGCCGCGTTGCTCGCCATGCCCGCGCGGTCGAGAAACCGGAACAGGTTGCGCACCGCCGAGAGAGCCCGGGCGATCGAGGTCCGCGACAACCCGTCGGCGGTTCGCCGCGCCAGCCAGGCGCGGAACTCGGCGGCCTCGAGTCCGGACAGGACGGAGAGATCCGCGGGCTCGCCGCGATGCTCGGCGAGAAACCCGAGAAACGCCTCGACGTCGCGGCAGTAGCCGTCCACGGTGTTCGCCGACATCCGGCGCTCCGCCGTCAACCAGCGCCGCCAGTCCAGCAGCGCCGCCTGGAGGACCGGAGCCGTCACCGCTTCTGCTGAAGGCAATGCCGGATCCGCATTTCGAGCGCGTCGGCGAGGAAAGCGATCAGATCCGTGCCCTGGCGGCTGTCGAACCCGTCGCTGCGTCCCGAACCCATCGCAAGCAGCATCTTCGGCGAAGTCCGCCGGAGCCTGAGATAGGCGATCGACCGGACCCTTTCCGCGGCGTCCCCGAATACCGCGGGCGTGCCCCCGGTGTCGCCCAACAGCAGGAACCGGCGGCGAGGTCCCATCAACCCGGCCACCCCGTCGGGTCCGATGTCCATCGCTCCCGCGAGCGCCAGCGCGCCTTCGCCCTCGATGCACAGCGCGACGGCCTCCAGGTCGAGAACGCTCGGGAGTTCCGTCCGCAGGACCAGATTGAGCGCGTGCATGTCCGGCGCGTCGATCACGGCGAGAACGGCGCGATGGATCTTGGCCTGGCCGGCGGCGTTCCCCTCGACGGTGGAAAGCAGTTGCTTCTCGCGGCGATGCAAAGACGCCACCTCCCGGCGAAGCCGGTCCAGCATGAAGCGCTGCATGTCGGTGACGCCGTCGTCGCGCCGGTATTCCGGCGGCGTGAGAACCGGCAGCACTTCCGGGTTGTCGCGCAGAAAGTCTGGATTGCGCCGCAGCCACGCCACGACCGCCTTGGGCGTCAGCGACGGCTCGGCTGGCGAACTTCCCATGGTCAGGCCTCCACGATCGACTGGCCGGTCGCGCGCCAGTCGGCCAGAAACGCGTCCAGCCCGGCGTCCGTCAACGGATGCCGGAACAGGCGCCGGAGCACGTCGGGAGGCACCGTCGCGATCTCCGCGCCCGCCTTGGCCGCCTCGATTACATGGAGAGGCCCCCTCACCGACGCGACCAGCACCTGCGTCCCGATCGCGTCGTAATTGTCGAAAATGCGCCGGATATCGCGGATCAGCGCCATGCCGTCGGCCCCGATATCGTCGAGCCGGCCGACGAAGGGCGAAACGAACGCCGCTCCGGCCTTGGCGGCGAGAATCGCCTGGCCGGCGGAAAAGCAAAGCGTGACGTTGACCCGAACTCCTTCGTCGGAAAGCGCCCTGCAGGTCTTCAGGCCGTCGGGCGTCAGCGGCACCTTCACCGCGACGTTGTCCGCCAGGACCGCCAACTTGCGGCCTTCGGCCAGCATCGTCGCGTGATCCACGGCCGCGACCTCGGCGCTGACCGGACCGTCGACCGCACCGCAAATCTCGCGAACCACGTCGAAAAACCCGCGGCCCGTCTTGGCGACCAGGGACGGGTTGGTGGTGACGCCGTCGACGAAGCCGGTCGCCGCGAGCTCCCGGATCTCGCCAATATCCGCCGAGTCCAGAAAAAATTGCATGCCTCTGCCCCGCCTGACCTCGGATTGACCGTTCCCGACGGCCAATTAGAGTGTATCCGATGACCTCCCGCCTTTCCACACGTCTTCCGGCGGACGGGCGCGAAGCGGTCGGCGTGCTGCTGCCCCTGCCCCTCGACGCGCCTTATGACTACGTCGTTCCGTCCGGCGCGGAGGTCGCGCCCGGTTCCGTCGTCGAGGTGCCGCTCGGCGGCCGCGTCGCCGCCGGAGTGGTCTGGGGACCTGCGCAGGGCGACGTGGAATCCGGAAAACTTCGCGAAATCATATCTCTGCACGACATCCCGCCGCTCCCGAAGGCGTCGCTGGAATTCGTCGATTGGGTCGCGGCCTACACGCTTTCGAAGCGCGGCAGCGTCTTGCGCATGGTCATGCGCGCGCCGGGCGCGCTGAAGCCGCCGAAGCCCGCAGCCGCTTTCGAACTCGCCCCGGGCGTCGCCGCCGAGGACGATCGCCTTCCGTGCGGGCTGCGTCCGACCGCGGCGCGCAGGCAAGTGATTCGCGCCCTCGCGGAGCGCGCGCCGATGACGGCCGCCGCGCTGGCGCGGACGGCCGGCGTGTCTCCGTCCGTGATTCGCGGACTCGCCCAGGCCGGCGCGCTGCGCCGCGCCGAAGTCGGCGACAGCCTCGCGAAGCCGGATCCTCATCGCCCCGGTCCCGATCTGTCGCCCGCCCAGCGAACAGCGGCGGACGATCTGGTCCGGCGGGTGGCCGACGGCGGTTTCTCGGTGACGGTCCTGGACGGCGTGACGGGCTCCGGCAAGACCGAAGTGTATTTCGAAGCGGTCGCGGCCGCCCTTGCCGCCGGCCGGCAGGTCGCCGTGCTGCTGCCGGAAATCGCCCTCACCGCCGACTGGCTCGCCCGCTTCGAAACCCGTTTCGGCGCGCCGCCGGCGGTCTGGCACTCGGATCTGGCTCCGGCGCAGCGGCGGCGCGCCTGGCGGGACGTGCTGACCGGCGCCGCTAGGCTGGCGGTGGGAGCGCGGTCCGCCCTCATGCTGCCCTTCCCGGATCTTGGCCTGATCGTGGTGGACGAGGAGCACGATCCGGGCTTCAAGCAGGACGAGGGCGTCATCTACAATGCGCGCGACATGGCGGTCGTGCGCGGTCGCATCGGCGGCTTCCCCGTGGTGCTCGCCTCGGCGACGCCGTCGCTTGAGACCGTGGACAACGTCTGGAGGCGGCGCTACGAGCGCATTTCCCTCCCGGAACGCTTCGCAGGCGCCCAGCTCCCGGAAATCTCCTCCGTCGACATGCGGGACCAGGCCATGGACAGGCGGACCTGGCTGTCGCCCGCGCTGGTCGAGGCCGCCCGGAACGCGCTGGCCGGGGGATGTCAGGCGATGCTGTTCCTCAATCGTCGCGGCTACGCGCCGTTGACCCTGTGCCGGGCCTGCGGACACCGGCTCGAATGCCCGCATTGCACGGCATGGCTGGTGGAGCACCGTCTTCTCGAGCGCCTCCAATGCCACCATTGCGGCTACTCGGCGGCGCTTCCCCGGATTTGCCCGTCCTGCGAGGCGGAAGACCGCTTCGCCGCCTGCGGACCGGGAGTCGAGCGGCTGGCGGAGGAAGCGCGCCGCCGCTTTCCCGAGGCGCGGCTCGAGATCATGTCGAGCGACACCGTTCGCCGGCCGGGCGAGGCGGCCGCGCTGGTGAGGCGCATGCATGCCCGCGAAATCGACCTGCTGATCGGCACCCAGATCATGGCCAAAGGTTTTCACTTTCCGGCGCTCACGCTCGTCGGCGTCGTCGACGCCGACCTCGGCCTGTCGGGCGGCGACCTGCGCGCCGCGGAACGAACCCATCAACTCCTCAACCAGGTTGCCGGCCGCGCGGGACGCGGCGAGACTGCGGGACAGGTGCTGCTGCAGACTTGGCAGCCCGAGCACGCGGTGATGCGGGCGCTGGAGTCGGGCGACGGCCGCCGGTTCATGGAAGCGGAAGCGGCCTCGCGGCGGCGGCACGGCATGCCTCCGTACGGGCGTCTCGCCGCGGTGATCGTCTCGGGAGCGGTCGAGGAGGAAGTCGACGCCACGGCGTCCATGCTCGGTCGCGCGGCGCCGCGGTCGGCCTGCGTCTCCGTGCTCGGCCCCGCCCCCGCGCCGATGGCGATCCTCCGCGGACGTCACCGCCGCCGCCTGCTGATGACGGCCCCCAGGGACGTCAAGTTGCAGGACACGGTGCGGCGCTGGGTCGCCGGAATCAGGCCGGGCAGGGGCGTGCGCGTCGCGGTGGACATCGATCCGTACAGCTTCATGTAGAGGGCCGCGCCTGGGCGGGGGTCGAGGGACGCTTTCCGCCGAGCCGGCGCGTCTCTCCGGCGCGAAGGAGTCCCGCCGCCGGCGAACGATGGACTCCGCTTTCCGGAATGCGTAGGACCCCGGCGGGCGCCCGTCGGCAGGACGAGGAAGGAAATCATGTCGATCAAGAAACTGGGCATCGCGGCGGTCAGGGAGTTGACGCCGAAGAAGCACGGCGACCATCGCGGCTTCTTTTCCGAGGTGTACAACAAGCACGCGCTCGGCGAGGCCGGAATCCACATCGAGTTCGTGCAGGACAATCATTCCCTGTCGGCCGAGAAGGGAACGGTTCGCGGCCTGCATTTCCAGACTCCGCCCTTCGCGCAGGACAAGCTGGTGCGCGTGACGCGGGGAGCGGTATTCGACGTCGCGGTCGACCTGCGCCGGGGATCGCCCTCCTACGGACGGCATGCGAGCGCCGTCCTGTCCGCCGAAGCGTGGAACCAACTGCTCGTGCCGGTCGGCTTCGCTCACGGTTTCATGACTCTCGAACCCGACACCGAGGTGATCTACAAGGTCAGCCACTACTACGCTCCGGACCACGACGAGGGGCTTCTGTGGAACGATCCGGATCTGGGCATCGATTGGCCGCTCGGCCTCGACATGGCCGTCCTCTCGGAGAAGGACCGCAACCTGCCGAGATTGAAGGAAATCGAGAGCCCGTTCGTTTACGAAACGGGGAGTTCGCGGCAGTCCTGACCATCGGGCCATGCGACCGCTCTTCGGCGAAGCTGTCGCGGTCGCCCGCTTGCGGGATACGCCCGGACCGCCTCCGGTTCGGACCCCGTGACGGCGGGACGCGCCGCCCGCGAGGGAGCCCGTCCCGCGCCGCCGGCCTCCTCTCGGCGCGGGCGGCCTGCCCGCAATGACGGGGGCGTCGTGCTATACTCTTTCGACCGCTTCGCCTCGGAACCGCCGGGACATGCCGACCGAACGCCTGCGAACGACGGTGCCGGAAGGCGGCCCCCGCGCCGCGGCGGGGCGCTTCCGCGGCGCGGGCCTTCCGGGAAACGCGGTTCGGCCTGACGACGCGACCGCCGGCCCCCCGTTCTCCGCTCGCTGCATCGCCGCCGCGCTTCGCCCCCCGACCCGAAATGCTTCTTGAGATCTCCCATCGCACCACTTACCGCTACGACGCGTCGCCGACGAGCTCGACCCAGCTGCTGCGCCTCACGCCGCGCTCCGACGCGAGCCAGGACGTCCTGGACTGGCGCATAGACGCCGCCGCCGATCCCGAACCTTGGCGCGACGGCTTCGGCAACCAGTGCCACACGCTGGCGCTGGAAAATCCGCCGCGCCGGATCGACATCGTCGCGCGCGGGCGCGTTTCGACGACCCGCGCGAACGGCGTCCTGCCGCCGGACGACTGCCCTCCGGAACTGTTTCTGCAGCAGACGTCCCGAACCCGGCCGGACCGGGAACTCGCGGAATTCGCGTCCGGGTTCCGGGGAAAGCGGCTCGACGTCCTTCACGATATGATGGCCGCGATCCGCGACCGCGTCGCCTACCGAACGGGCGTCACGAACGTGCGTTCGACCGCGTCCGAAACCTTCGCCGCGGGTCGCGGCGTCTGTCAGGATCACGCTCATGTCTTCATCGGCTGCGCCCGGCGCCTCGGCGTGCCCGCGCGCTACGTGTCGGGATATCTTTACGACGGAGACGCGACCCACGCGGCCGGCCATGCGTGGGCGGCCGCATGGGTCGACGATCTCGGCTGGGTCGGCTTCGACGTCTCGAACTGCACCTGCGCGACGGAACGCCATGTCTCGCTCGCCGTCGGGCTGGACTACGATTCCGCGTCTCCGGTGCGCGGCGTGCGGACGGGGGGCGGCCGCGAGTCGCTGGAAGTCGCCGTGCGCGTCTCCGCGCCGCCGCCCGGCCGTTCGAAGGCCGCCGGACGCCCGCGATAGCGGGTTGCGCCGCCCGGTCGTCCGTGTTATCAAGCCCCGCATTCGGGGACGGGATCGCCGTCCCGCGGCTTCTCCGCCGACAGGAATTTTCGAGGTCAATCGAGTGTCGACAGCAGGCGTTTCCGGCTTGGCGGGCCGTTATGCGGCCGCGCTTTTCGAACTGTCCGAAGAACGGGGAGAACTCGACGCGGTAGCCGAGGATCTGGACGGCATCCGGCGGTTGCTCCGGATTTCCGCCGACCTTCGCCGCCTCGCGGCGAGTCCCGTCGTCAGCCGCGAGGACCAGAGCAAGGCCGTCGCGGCGGTGATGGAGCGGGCGGGCGTCTCGGCGCTGACCGCAAGTTTCGCCGGAGTCGTCGCCCGCAACCGCCGGCTCGCGGCGCTCGACGAGATTTGCGCCGCCTTCGGCGAACTTCTCGCCGCCCGCCGCGGCGAGCGAACGGCGGAAGTCACGACCGCGCGGCCGTTGACGGACGCCCAGCGCGACGCGCTCGCGCGGCAGCTGCGCGGCATGACCGGAACCGGGGTCGCGATCGACGAGCGCGTGGACGCCTCGCTGCTGGGCGGCATGGTCGTGAAGATCGGATCGCGCATGGTGGACTCGTCGCTCCGCACCAAGCTGCAAAGACTCGAACTCTCATTGAAAGGGGCAGCGTGATGGACATCCGCGCCGCGGAAATTTCCTCGATCCTCAAGGAACAGATCGCAGGCTTCGGAACCGAGGCGGAAGTCGCCGAGGTCGGGGAAGTCCTGTCCGTCGGCGACGGCATCGCCCGCGTCTACGGACTCGACAACGTGCAGGCGGGCGAACTGGTCGAACTGCCCGGCGGCGTGCGGGGAATGGCGCTCAACCTCGAAACCGACAACGTCGGCGTCGTCATCTTCGGCTCCGACTCGGGAATCAGGGAAGGCGACACCGTCAAGCGCACGGGATCCATCGTCGACGTTCCTGTCGGCAAGGAACTCCTGGGGCGGGTGGTCGACGCGCTCGGAGAGCCCATCGACGGCAAGGGATCGGTCGGAGCGGAGGAACGCCGCCGCGTCGACGTGAAGGCCCCCGGCATCATTCCGCGGCGCTCCGTGCACGAGCCGATGCAGACCGGCCTCAAGGCGATCGACAGCCTGATTCCGATCGGGCGCGGCCAGCGCGAACTCGTCATCGGCGACCGCCAGACAGGCAAGACGGCGATCGCCGTCGACACCATCATCAACCAGAAGAAAGCCTTCGACGACGGCGACGAAGGGAAGCAGTTGTTCTGCATCTACGTCGCGGTCGGGCAGAAGAGGTCGACGGTCGCGCAGATCGTCAAGGCGCTCGAGGAAGCGGGCGCGATGGAATATACGATCGTCGTCGCCGCGACCGCCTCCGAACCTGCGCCCCTGCAGTTCCTCGCGCCTTACTGCGGCTGCACGATGGGAGAGTATTTCCGCGACAACGGCATGCACGCGCTGATCATTTACGACGATTTGTCGAAGCAGGCCGTCGCCTACCGGCAGATGTCGCTGCTGCTCCGCCGCCCGCCCGGCCGCGAAGCCTATCCCGGCGACGTCTTCTATCTGCATTCGCGGCTGCTGGAACGCGCCGCCAAGATGAACGAGGACCACGGAGCCGGCTCGCTGACCGCGCTCCCGGTGATCGAGACCCAGGCGGGCGACGTCTCGGCCTACATCCCGACCAACGTCATCTCGATCACCGACGGCCAGATCTTCCTCGAAACCGACCTCTTCTATTCCGGCATCCGCCCGGCGGTGAACGTCGGCATCTCGGTAAGCCGCGTCGGGTCCGCGGCGCAGATCAAGGCCATGAAGCAGGTCGCGGGCTCGATCAAGCTGGAACTCGCGCAGTATCGCGAAATGGCCGCGTTCGCGCAGTTCGCGTCCGATCTGGACGCGTCGACGCAGCGGCTTCTGAGCCGGGGCGAGCGGCTCACGGAACTGCTCAAGCAGCAGCAATACGCGCCGATGCCGGTCGAGGAGCAGGTCGTCGCGATCTTCGCGGGCGTGAACGGCTACCTCGACGAGGTCGCGGTCGGCGACATCTCCCGATTCGAGGACGGCCTGCTCTCGCGCATGCGCGCGGACCACGGCGACGTGCTCGCCGCCATCCGCGAGGAACAGGAGATTTCCGACGAAACCGGGGAACGGCTCCGGCGGATTCTCGCGGACTATAAAATCGCCTGACCGCCGTGCCCAGCCTCAAGGATCTCCGCCTGCGGATCGACAGCGTCAAGTCGACCCAGAAAATCACCTCCGCCATGAAGATGGTCGCGGCCGCCAAGCTGCGCCGCGCCCAGGAACAGGCCGAAGCGGCGCGTCCCTACGCGGACCGCATGGAGCGCATGCTCGGGACTCTCGCCGCTTCCCGCTCCGGGAACGCGCCGCCGCTGCTGGCGGGAACCGGCAAGCGGGACGCGCACCTCGTCGTCGTCCTGACGTCGGACAGGGGCCTTTGCGGCCCGTTCAACTCCTCGATCGTGCGGGAGGCGCGCCGCCTGATCTCCGAGGAGCGGGACGGTCAGATCAGGATTCTGTGCGTCGGCCGCAAGGGATGGGGCCAGCTTCGCCGCGATTTCGAAGAGCGGATCGTCGGCGTGATCGAGGACGTCGGGCGCAGAAGCCTCGGCTTCGAGGATGCGCAGGCGGTCGCCGGGCGGATCCTCGGCATGTTCGAAGCCGGCGAGTTCGACGTCTGCACGGTGGTCTACAACCGGTTCAGGTCGGCGATCTCGCACGTTCCGACGCGGCGCGCGCTCGTTCCCTGCCCGGCCCCGGACGACGACGGCGCGCCGTCCGGTGCGGTCAGCGAATTCGAACCGGGCGAGGCCGAGATTCTCGAAGCGCTGCTCCCCCGCAACCTCGAAACCCAGATTTACCGCGCGCTGCTGGAGAACAACGCCAGCGAACAAGGCGCGCGCATGGCGGCGATGGACAACGCGACGCGCAACGCCGGCGAAATGATCGATACCCTGACGCTGAACTACAACAGGACGCGGCAGGCGCACATCACCAGGGAACTTATCGAAATCATCTCCGGCGCCGAGGCCCTCTAGCCCGGCCGCCAACCGAGGAGCGAGGAATGGCAACCAACAACACGGGCACGATCTCCCAAGTTCTGGGCGCGGTCGTCGACGTCCGGTTCGACAGCGACCTGCCCCGAATCCTGTCGGCGCTCGAGTGCGACAACGCCGGCAACCGGCTCGTGCTCGAAGTCGCGCAGCATCTCGGCGAGAACACGGTCCGCACCGTCGCCATGGACACCACCGACGGCCTCGTGCGCGGCATGGACGTCGTCGACACCGGCGGACCCATCGAAATGCCGGTCGGCCCCGAGACCCTGGGTCGCATTCTGAACGTGATCGGCGAACCCATCGACGACCGCGGCCCCGTCGAGGCGTCGAGGAAGCTTCCGATCCACCGCGAGGCCCCGACCTTCACCGACCAGTCGACCGACACCGAGGTCCTCGAGACCGGCATCAAGGTCGTCGACCTGCTCGCGCCCTACGCCCGCGGCGGCAAGATCGGGCTGTTCGGCGGCGCCGGAGTCGGCAAGACGGTGCTGATCATGGAACTGATCAACAACGTCGCGAAGGCGCACGGCGGCTATTCGGTGTTCGCCGGGGTCGGCGAACGCACCCGCGAGGGCAACGATCTCTATCACGAGATGATCGAGTCGGGCGTGATCCAACCCGACGGCGAGTCGAAGGCGGCCCTCGTCTACGGACAGATGAACGAACCGCCGGGCGCCCGCGCCCGGGTCGGCCTGTCCGGCCTGACGGTCGCCGAGTACTTCCGCGACGAAGAGGGGCAGGACGTTCTGCTCTTCATCGACAACATCTTCCGCTTCACGCAGGCCGGCTCGGAAGTGTCGGCGCTGCTCGGCCGCATTCCTTCGGCGGTCGGTTACCAGCCGACGCTCGCGACCGACATGGGCGACCTGCAGGAACGCATCACCACCACCGGCAAGGGCTCGATAACCTCGGTTCAGGCGATCTACGTGCCCGCCGACGACCTTACCGACCCCGCTCCCGCGACCTCGTTCTCGCACCTGGACGCGACCACCGTGCTGTCGCGCCAGATCGCCGAACTCGGCATCTACCCGGCGGTCGATCCGCTGGATTCGACCTCGCGGATACTCGATCCGCGCGTCGTCGGCGAAGAGCACTACGCGATCGCGCGCGAAGTCCAGCGGGTCCTGCAGACCTACAAGTCCCTGCAGGACATCATCGCCATTCTCGGCATGGAGGAGCTCTCGGAGGAAGACAAGCTCGTGGTGGCGCGCGCCCGCAAGATCCAGCGCTTCCTGTCGCAGCCCTTCCACGTGGCGGAGGTGTTCACCGGCATGTCCGGCGTGTTCGTCGACCTCAAGGATACGATCTCGGGATTCAAGGGGCTGGTGGAAGGCGAGTACGACGATCTGCCCGAAGCGGCCTTCTACATGGTCGGACGCATGGAGGACGCCGTCGAAAAGGCCAAGGAAATGGCGGCGGCGGCCTGAGGGAATCGCGATGCCCGTTTCTTTCGAGCTGATTTCGCCGGAGAAGATTCTGCTTTCCGACGAGGTGTCGATGGTGGTCGTGCCCGGCGCGGAGGGGGATTTCGGGGTGTTGCAGGGACACGCGCCCCTGATCTCGGCGCTGCGGCCCGGCGTGATCGAGACCTGGGAAAACGAAGCCCCCGACCGGCGCATCTTCGTCGCGGGCGGTTTCGCCGAAGTCGTCGGCGATCGCTGCACCGTGCTGGCCGAGGAAGCGCTGCCCGTAGAGGAAATCGATCGCGAGACCGCCGGGCGAAGGCTGGCCGCGGCGCGCGAGTCCGATGACGCGGCGGAACTGGCGGCCGCCGAAGCGATGTTCGCGGCGACCGCCGGCCGATAGCCGAGGGAGAGAGAACGATGAGATCGTCAAGGATCGCCTGCGCGGCCGCCGTTCTGGCCTGTCTGCCGGAACGCGCGTTCGCGGAAGACGCTCTGAACGGCGCCGACGCCGCGTGGATCCTGACCTCGACCGCGCTGGTCCTGTTCATGACGCTGCCGGGACTCGCGTTGTTCTACGGCGGGCTCGTGCGCGCCCGCAATCTTCTGTCGGTCCTGATGCAATGCTTCGCGGTCGCCTGCCTCATGTCGGTTCTCTGGTTCGTCTGCGTCTACGGTCTCGCCTTCGGCGACGGCGGCGGCGCGAACGCCTGGATCGGAAGCTTCGACAAGGCGTTCCTGTCCGGGATCGGGACCGCGACGCTGGCCGGAACCATCCCGGAAACCGTCTTCGTCATGTTCCAGATGACGTTCGCCGTCATCACCCCGGCCCTGATCGTCGGAGCGTACGTGGAGCGCATCAGGTTCGGCGCGGTGTTGTCGTTCAGCGGATTGTGGCTGATCCTGGTCTACGCGCCCGTCTGTCACTGGATTTGGGGCGGGGGCTGGCTCGCCGAGATGGGCGTGAAGGACTTCGCGGGCGGTCTCGTCGTGCACGTCACGGCAGGGGCGTCGGCGCTCGTGATCGCCGCTGCGCTTGGTTCGCGGCGCGGTTTTCCTCGCGAGATCACGCCGCCTCATCATCCCGGCCTGACGATGATCGGCGCGTCGATGCTGTGGGTCGGATGGTTCGGGTTCAACGCCGGCTCGGCGCTCGCCGCCGACGGCGCCGCCGGCATGGCGATGCTCGTCACGCATCTTTCGGCGGCGACGGCTTCTCTCGCGTGGGCGGGCATCGAATGGATCAAGCACGGCAAGCCGAGCCTGGTCGGCATCGTGACCGGCATGGTCGCCGGACTCGCGACCGTAACGCCGGGATCGGGCTTCATCGGTCCGCTCGGCGGCGTCGCGTTCGGCCTTGCGGCCGGCGTCGTCTGCTACGTGGCCGTGGGCTTCGTCAAGAACAGGATCGGCGTAGACGATTCGCTCGACGTGTTCGCGGTCCACGGAGTCGGAGGCGCACTCGGGATTCTGCTGATCTCGTTCTTCGGAGCGACGGCGCTGGGCGGCCTCGGTCTCGACCGGAGCATGGGCGCCCAATTCGGCGCGCAGCTGCTCGGCCTCGCCGCGACGCTCGTCTGGTCAGTCGCGATCAGCTGGATCCTTGCGAAGCTTCTCGACAAGACGGTCGGCCTGCGCGTCGGCGAGGAAGAGGAACTCGAGGGTCTCGACATCACGGCCCACGGCGAACGAGTGCATCACGGCTGACGTTCCGGGCGCGGCAGCCTCCTGCGCGGTCGACGGTCGCTGCCTCCGTTCCGGCGCGTCTCGGAGGAAAGGCGGAGGCGCGTTCCGCGCCGGCCGGACCGGCCGAGCAGGCGACCGCGGCTTGCCGCGACTCCCGTCGAGGAACGCGACCGGCCGCCAGCGGCGCGTTCGCCCGAATCCACGGCGCGGAGCGCGTCGGCGCCGGTTGCCCGCGGGACGGCGGCTCGCCGCCGCGAGGGACGCCTCCGACGCCGCGAAACCGGAGTCCGCAATTCGACTCGACCGGCCGATTGAATACAATTCGCCTTGAGCTACAATTCCGGCAGGATGTCCGCATCGCGGACGAGCACGACGAAACGGCGCCGGTGATGGGAAGCTGGACTCTGGACGACATTCCCTGGAACGAATTCGATCCGTCGAGGATCGACCCCGAACTCGTTCCGATCGTCAAGGCCGCCAGCATGGTCGAGTACAACGCGGAGGATTACCGCCGTTACCTGAACGGCGTGTTCGAGGACGATCCGAGGATGCGCTCCGCCGTCGACCGTTGGGCCGAGGAAGAAGTCCAGCACGGGCGGGCGCTCGGACGCTGGGCGGCGCTGGCCGATCCCGAGTTCGATTTCGAGCGCCGGTTCGAACGGTTCAAGCGCAACTTCCGCCTGCCTCTGGACGCCGACCGTTCGGTTCGCGGTTCGCGAACCGGCGAACTGGTCGCGCGCTGCATGGTGGAAACCGGAACCAACTCCTTCTATACGGCGCTCGCCGACGCCGCCGACGAGCCCGTCCTCGAAACGATCTGTCGACGCATCGCCGAGGACGAGTTCGCGCATTACCACCTGTTCTTCAGGAACATGTGCCGGTATCTCGACCGCGAGGGCCTCAATCGCCTCCAGAGGCTGCGGGTCGCGCTCGGACGCATCGCCGAAACCGACGACGACGAGCTCGCGAGCGCCTACTGGGCGGCCAATGCCGACGGGGAACCCTACGATCGCCGCGCCAATGCCGCGGCCTACGCGCGCAGCGCGCTCAAGTTCTACCGGCCGCGGCACATCGCGCGGAGCGTGGAAATGATCTTCGACGCCGTCGGCTTCGATCCCGACCGCGCGCCGGGCCGGCTGACGGTTCGCGCCGTGAGGGCGTTCGTTTGGTTCCGCAGCCGCCTGATGCCCCGCATCGCCGCCGCGAGGTTCGCCCGGACGGGCCGGGACCCCGCCGGACAACGCGCGTAGCGCCGACCGGCGGATGTTCGCGCCGACCGTCGAGGCCAACCCGAACGAACGGGCGCCGCTGGTCGCGATCGTTCGCTTCGCGACGGACCGTCCGGTCGCCGCCGCGCTCGAGATCGACGACGGCCGCAAGCGGCGGCGCGTGACGTTCGGCGCGGACCGCGACCCGGAGCGCGGCTTGCCCGTCCTCGGCATGCGGGCGGACACCGAGCACCGGATCACCGTGACCGCGGGAACGGCCGGTCCGGCGACGTTGACATGGCGAACGCCGCCCCTGCCGGCAGACGCGACGGAGATGCCGCGCTTCGCCTGCGTCGCGTCCCGCCCGGACGAAATGGAGCCGGGCTGCACCATCCTCAGCGTCCGGCGCAGCCCCGCGACCCGGGCGATCTGGATGACGCCGGGCCAGTTCGCCTTCATGCGCGATTGGTCGCTCCTGGTCGCCCTCGACGAAGAGGGCCAAGTGGTCTGGTACTACCGCGCCGATTCCCGAATCGCCGGCGTGCACCGGCTGCGGAACGGCAACCTGTTTTACCACCACGTGGATTTCCGCTCGGTCGAGATCGATATGTGCGGCAACGTCGTGCGTTCCTTCTACGCAGACAAGCGGCCCTTCGGTCCGGTCGACGATCCGGCGGCGATTCCCATAGACGCGCAGAGCTTGCATCATCAGCCGCACGAGATGCCGAACGGCAACTACCTGGCGTTGACCGCCAACGCCCGGGAAATCGAGAACTACTACACCTCGGAAACGGATCCGCACGCGCCCCGAGCGACCCGCAAGGTGGTCGGCGACAGGATCGTGGAGTTCACTCCCGAAGGCGAAATCGTGTGGCGGTGGGACGCGTTCGAACACCTGGACATCTGGCGCATCGGCTATCATCTGACCGAAGTCTACTGGCATACGCGCGGCTTTCCCGAACATCTCGACTGGACGCACGGAAACGGCGTCGCCTACGACCGTCACGACGACAGCGTTCTCGTCTCGCTGCGCCATCAGGACGCCATCGTCAAGATCGACCGCGCTTCCGGAGAGATCAAGTGGATCCTCGGCGACCACAAGGGCTGGCGAGACGGCTTCAGGCGGAAACTGCTGCGGCCGACGCACGATCTCCGCTGGCACTACCACGGCCACAACCCGCGCGTGACCGGCGAGAATTGCTTCGTCATGTACGACAACGGCATCGTCCGCGCGATGCCCTTCGATCCGCCGGCGAAGCCGCGGGAGTGCTTCGCGCGAGCGATCGAGTACCGCGTCGATCCGGACGCCATGGAGGTTTCCGAGATCTGGACCTCGTCGGACGACGATGATCCGGAGCGGGTGATTTCATGGGCGATGGGGGATGCGCACCGCCTTGCCAACGACAACATGCTGGTGATCGATTCCCTTTGCCTGCCGAGGCGCGAGCGCCTCAATCGCCGGGTCGCGGTCGAGGATCTGACGTGGAGCGAAGCGCGGCGCGACGAATGGCATCCGAACGATTTTCCGTTCTGGTGCAGAATCCGCGAGATGAAGCGCACGGGCGAGGTCGCGTTCGAGGTCCATATCGACCATCCGCACGAACTCATCGCCTGGGAGTGCTTCGGGGGCCTGCGGGCGGCCAGCCTTTATCCCGAAGAGAACTCCTGACGCGGCCCGACCCGCCTTCGCCGACTTTCCGGCGGAACGGCAGCCGTCGAAAGGGGCGCGGCCTCGGTCCTGCGGCTTTCCCTCGAGTCGCAAGTCTTGTCCGCGCTCCGCGGCGGCGGGCCGCCCGGTTCCGCAGTTCTCGGGCCTGCGCCGCGACATTCGGTCGCGGGACCCGGTGCAGCCGGGCGATTCGCCGCCCCTGCGGCCGAGACAGCCTCCAGGCGCCTCGGCGCCGTGGCGGAAAGTTTCGCGTCCGTCGCGAAATCGCCGAGAACTCCTTGTCCCTGAAGTCGCGCGTCGAAGCGAACTCGGCGAGCGCTTCTTCGAGGCTATCGGACATGGACTCAAGCGGCCTCGGATTCCAACGGAGTCTCGAGAAGCGGTTCCAAGGTGTTCTCGGCGATATGTCGGCAATTTCCCCTACGGCTCTAATCCCGTGAAAAATATGGCGTTCGAGAAAAATTTTTGGCGACTTCGCCTTTTCGGCGTACCTTCGGGAAATGCGGCCGCCTTGGCGAAAATTACTGAAATTAGGGTTTTCCCAACCTTCCCGGTTAGGGTATTGGATGCATGCAAGCATTTGCGTGTCGCCTTGCGTGATCGAAACAGCGAATTGAGGATGGAAACATGCCCCCTATCAACTTGACGACGGTGCTTCACATTCCGGTGTCGCCCGAGGGACTTCAAGAGAGCGTGCGCCAGCTCGCTTCCATCGCGGATGAGTACCGCAAGGATCCGGATTTTCGCTCGAACCTCAACTCGGACCCGGTCGCCGCCCTCTCCGAGAACAGCATCCAGGTGGTGCCCGATACGGAAGTGCGCATCGTCGAGGACACTGACGAGGTTTTCCATTTCATCCTTCCCCCCGATTTCAACGCCAGCGTGGGGGACGAGGTGCTCAATGCGGTCGCCGGCGGCGGCAAGTGCGTCGGGGGGAGCGCCGCATGTGGGACACCTTCTTGCGGATGCGGCGCAAGCTGCCTCGACGTATGGACCTCACGAGGGGGAAGCGGCTCCATCTGATCGACGCCTCCCGTCGCGGCCGGCCCGCCCCTGACGGTGCCGGGCCGGCCGGTTCGGGGGCTTCGGGATCGAATCCGAATTACCCGAGGAGCGAAATCGCCCGCTGACGCGGGGTCGTTCGACAACGCGTATTCCTGGACGAGAGGAGCCAGCGGCGACGGCGTCGTTAACCGTTTGGTCCGGTCGCTCTTCAACGCCGAACTGAGCGCGCGAGAGGGAATGGCGGCCCCCTCGCGCAGCGCTTCGGCGGACGGCGCGGGAGTTGGGGTAGAGCAGCGACCGACTTCTTTACCGCCTGGGCGTGCCAGCCCCCAATGTGAGAGTTGGCGGGGAACCTGCAAGTTACGTGCGCTTCGGCCCCGACGACTCGGGGGCCGTCCGGTTCTTGATCGCGGGATTCGTGCTCGAAGCTCCCGCGGAGTGATGAGCGAAATCGCTAGGAAATTAGGGCAGCAAATCCCCCTAATTCTCTAATCCCTTCCCGCTATCAACTCCGAAGTGCAATACCGACGGTCGGCAATCCCTGTCACCAAGGCAGTATGGGGATGGGTTGGCCGGTGAGTCAAGGAGCCGGGGCGGCGGAGGCGAACGCCCCCGCCGCAGCGAAAAAATCCCCCTCTGCCCCGTGGCCGCGCCGACGACCGCCGTTTGTCCTGTCCTGGGCCGCGAACCTGCGTGGCCGGGCCGACGCGCAGAGCGCAGGCCACTGCAGCCCGGCGACAGCCTTGCCGGCTGCGCTCGACAAAGCGCCCACCCCGTCCTTTGCGACCGCACTGTCGGCGCGGCGGCGACGCACCGGAACCTTCGCCGTCAATTCTTCTCGAACCCCAGGTCGCCTTGATCCAACTTGAGGTCGCGTGCGTTGGCGGTGACGGTGTCCACAACATCCGGCGGGTAGCCGACTTCGCTCGCCGTTCCTGCGATCTCCAGCGTCAGTTCGATTTTGGCCCCCGGCGTGCGGGTCAATTCGACCAGCAGGCCGTCCATGATCCGCGCTACATCGCGGCCCGCACGCTCGGGATCGAGCTTCAGCGATGCGAAAAACCGTTTCGGCCGCGGCGTGTCGGGCGGTGGTTGCGGCTTGTCGGGGTCGCCGCCGCTCTTGGCATCGTCCGACGCCTTGCCGCCGGGCGGCGGCGGACGAGGGTCTTCAGGGGGCGCCGGTATGGCCTCCCGACGCACCAGAAGACGGGAGCCTAGGTTTCCCAACGGGAGCGCCTTTCCGTCGACGACATCGACATAGACACCAGTCGCCTCGTCGAATCCGGCCGCGAGCGCGAAGGGCCGAGCGAAGTCTTCGGCGAGGCGGCGCAGCGCGCCGTCGAGAACCGCCTCGTCGCGCAAGCGCAGCAGGTAAACATAGGAAGCGAACCACTCGCGGAGGTCCTCGACCAGAGCATGCGGCTGGCTCTCCGGCCACAGCGGTTCGAGACAGCGGGTCAGGTTTTCGGGGCCGATCTCGCCGAGCGCTGTGCCGTCCCCGGTCGCCTTGTCCCATGCTGCATGCGCCACGCTTTTGGCACCATCCCGGTTCACCAGCCGTGCGGCCTGCAAGGCGAAACCAGAAGATGGCTTGCCGTTCGCGCCCTCGACCGGCGCCGGACAGAGGGGGTGCACCCAAGCACCACGGACGCTGCGGCGGCGCGCCTCGCCCGCGCGCTCGAACTGTCCTTTGGCGTCGTTCGCCTGCGCGAGAGTTAGGTTCTTCTCAAGGTCGGAATCGTCCAAGATCGACCGCCAAGCGAGTTTCCGCCGCACGTTCTCGCGGGCCGCATCCAAGTTCGCTGCGTCGGCGGCCACGAACGCCAGCGCGTTGCGATAGCTCCGTTGTCCGGTCCGGCGCCGCTCCACGATGTCTCGCGCAAGCGTTTCCGCCGCGGATGGCGGTGGTCCGTCGTTGTCGTGCGCCGCCGAGGGAGGCAGGATCACAAGCGCTGCAGCGTCGCGCCGATCCTCAATGTCGGATGGATCGTCCGGAGCCGCGTGGACGCGGTGGAACCCGCCGCGGTCGCGCGCTTCCTCGCGCAATACTTCCACGATGCGCCGGTCGACGCGCTCGGCGTCCATGTCGCGGGCGCGGTCGGCGGCGAGTTTGTTCAGGGTCGGGCGGGGCGAGAACCAGAAGCGGTCGCCATCGCGGTAGAGATAGGCCGCGCTTGACGCGATTTCCTGCAGCGCCTCCCCGAAGACCGCGATTTGGTCGCCGGGACGAGCGCAGGCGAGCCACAGATCCGCGCCGGTCAAGCCGCCGCGCGCGTTGCTTGCGGCGCCTGCGTGGGGTGCAGTGGCGAAAAACACCGCCCGCGCCGCGCCCGTCGCCGCTTTTGCGCGGCCGATCCGAGGCCGCCGGGCCTCGATCCGCGCCGTGAGCGCTTGATCGCCATCCACTTCCGATTGCAGGATCGGCCCATAGGCGCGATCCAGCGGTTCCAAGAGGGCGGTCCGCACGCGCGCATCGCGAAGCGGCAGCAGCGCCGGCGTGATCAGGGGCGCGGTGCTTTCGCCCTGCCACAGCGCATAGACGGCACCCGCCATGATCTTGAGAGCGCCGCACGTGCGCTGGAACTTCTCCAGCACTGACCAATCGCCGGAAAACCGCCGTAGCACTTCTGGATGCAGTGGATAGGCGCGGCGCATCCGGTCTTCGTAGACCTCTTCATGCGCTTTCGGCGGAAAGTCCGCACGGTTGTCGCGATAGAGTTTGCGGAACGCCCAAACGGTCTCGTCGCGCGCTTGCCCGCCCGCTTCGTCGAGCGGCTGGAACAGGCGGCGCCGGACGATCTCGAAGGTCTCGACATCGGTCGCTGGCGTCCAAGCCGACTGCAGGCGCCCGAAAATCTTTTCCAGCCGCCGCAACGCCGTCTCACCCTGCTCGTCACCGACCTCGGTGCCCGATTCCGGCAGCGAACCGACCACCACGGCACCTTCGACTGCGGCCGCGGTCTCGGGTCAGCGACTGGACGAAGGCGTGGAAGGCGTCGTAAGGCACGCCTCGCAACTGGCGTGCGAACGCCACTACCTCGTCCATCAGGATCAGGCACGGCACAGCCTCGCGAAGAATAGGGATCAGCTTTTTCAATCCCGGATTTGTCCCCGCGTCTTCCGACGCGGCGATGCTGTCGACTGCCTTCCAGCCACCGAGCCGCCATGCGATGTACCCCCACAGAGTTCGGACCTCCCGGCCATCCTCCACGTGCATTGCCTCTGCTGCACCCTTGTCGGTGCCGACGAACACCGCGCGCCGGATTCGGGGAAGGGTTTCGACGCCTGCCTCGGCGAAGATCGGAGTCAAGCCTTCGAGAGTCTTCGGTCGGTAGCCGGCCTCGACCGCGCTGGAGCGCCAGCATGGTGTGGGTCTTGCCGCCGCCGAAATTGGTCTGAAGCCTGATCACCGGCTCGCCGCCGCGTCCGCCGAGCCGCTTGATGACTGCCCGCAGTACCAGTCGCAGCCCTTCGGTCATATGGGTGATGCGGAAGAACACCGCCGGGTCGACGTATTCTTCCTCGCCCTGGCCCCGATCAACCAACGCCAGATTGGCCGCGAACTCGGCGTCGGAGAAGCGCGCCGCCAGAACATCGGGATGCGGTTCGCAAACCTCGCGCCAGGGGCGCGGGCGTTCCGGCGGCGGTTCCTCAAGCCTAAGGTCGCTAGCGCCCGCCCCCGGCCCGCTGTCTGCCGCAAATTGCTCGTCATAAAGGGCTGCGAGCGCAGTCTCCTGGCCAGCAGCGCCGATGGCGGCCAGGAGTTCGCGCATGGCGTCCAGATGGCGCAGCGCGGCGTGCGCCTCCATTTCGCCGGCGAAGTGCGCGGCGGCGTTGCGCGCGTCAAGGGCCAACGAAACAAACGCTCATGATCGGCGCCTGCTCACCCCGTAGCATGTAACTTTGGTCATGGTTCACCCGGCCTCGCACCGCTATCATGCACCGACATAACCGTTCCACGTTCGGGCGTCGCGGTGTGAAGACAGGGCGTTACGGGGCAGCCCTCAGCGCCGCAATCCCGAGACCTCCGAACGGCAAGCGCCGCCGCCTAGCCCTGCCTGTGCCCCATAAAGTTTTGCTGAACTAACATCCGTGTTCATCCTCAAGTTCCCGGAAATGCGCCTTGGCGGCGAGTTGGGCGTAGCCGTTCCACATCACTTCCGCGCCTGGCGGATCACGCTTGCGCTTGAAGTACCCTCCGAGGCGGGCGACCAGGAAGACAGCGTCTCCGAGGCTTTTCGGCGGTGCCATGCGCCAAGATTTGGCGAGGAGCGCCAGCACCCGGAGTTCGACGTCCGAGAACAGGATCTCAGGCGGCAGATCGGGCAGTTCCCGTCCGAGACGGGTCATCAGGTGGATGCGCCAGGCGATGACGATGTTGATGGCGGCGGCACGCTGAAGACGTTCGGCCGTCCGATTCTCAAGGTCCTCGGCAGCCGGACTTCAGGACCCTGAAATAATCTTCGATACGCCAGCGCAGGCCATACCAAGTCAGGATGCGTTCGGCGTCCTCGGCGCTCTCGACCGGCAGCGTCGTCAGCAGGAACCATTCCAGCCGTCCGGCGTCCGGCGGGGGAGCTTTCTCGCGGACATGCACAATCGTCGCCTCGACGGGATTCTTGCCCTTCGCCGGCAACTCGACCTTGAGGTAGCGCAGTTCGACCGTGGCCTGGCGCTCCGGCCGCACGGCCCTCGCGGCCTGCTTGCTTGCCTTTATGCGTGCGCTCAGACGTTTGACCTCGATGACGCGCTTGCCCTGCACCGGGCTTTTCCGCACCTTGTCGAACAGCTTGTCGGTGTCGTCCTTGCCGAGAACCCGGTTCGTCTTCGCCCGCACCAGAAGTTCCACTCCCGGCGCCCGCTCGCGCCGCTCAACGAACAGGTCGACGAAGTCCGCCTCCCGGTCCATGACGCCGACCACCTGCACGCCATCGAGTGCAGAAGCAGCCTCGGCGCTGTCCTGAAGGCCCTGAATCCAACGGTACGACTTCTTCTTCTCGCGGGGCTTGTCCCTCTCCGCGCTCGGCTGCGGCGCATCGAACGCCGCCCGCAGAACCCCCAGCGGCAGCCCCTCCGTGTTGACCGTGGCGTGCAGGTTCAGGCCTCGGGTGCCGGCGCCGGTCTGGTTCCGACCGATGATTCCCAAACCCTCGGTCTTCCCCCGCTTCGCGAAGTTCAGCGTGCTGCCGTCCTGCACGCACAGCACCGTCTTCTCCCCCTGCATCCGCCGCAGCGTCTGCCGCCGATGCGGCTGCAGGATGTTCTCCACCGTCACCGCATCACTGTCCGGCTTGTCGATCAAGCGATAGTAAGCCTTTATCAAGGCCCCCTCTCGCAGCGCACGTGAACGCCTGCGTCGGCGCTTCCGCCTGATATCGGGCACAAGTCACCAGGCGCGCGCTCAGACGCACATCCCCCAGCGGCGCACCGCCGAACTCCTGTTCCGCCCAACTCTCCCGATCCAGACCGGATCCGACCTCCAACGGTGCAAGCGGCGCACGCGGCTCCAGGATGCGCACCTGCCAGTCCGCATCCAATTCGTACACATATACAGCCTTCGGCGTCTCCGTTGCCGCATGTTCCCGATCCTGTCGCCCCCGGCCGGCTGTCTCGCCAATTCGGTGCCAGTTGGACGCCTGAAAGCTCGTTCCCGCATGCCGGTCTACGAAGGTCTCCAGCAAATACGGGCGGTAGCCGTAGCGCGCCTCGAAATCGTCTCCCACCCTGCGGACCACGCCGCCCAAGACATGCGAGGCAAGATTACGGCACTCGACGCCGGGCCGGACCAGAAAACGCGACAGGCACACGACCCGGTGCAAACAAGCGCGCCTTCCTGCGTCGCTCCAGCCTATCCAACGGTCGCGGCATTCGAGCCTGTGCGCCGACGCCGCGAACCCGACAGCCCCCAGCCAGCCATGCGCCGACCCCACCAGATACCGTAACTGACAGCCCACCAGTGGACCGGCGCCGCGTGGATGCTCCTCCTCCAGCATCGTGTTCCATACCAGGCGATGATCGTCATCCGTCACCGGCACCAACTCCAGGCCCTCGACCGCACCGACTTCCTCCGGTACGCTCTTCGGCGGAGGAACCGGCTCCGCAAGACGTCGCGGGCGCCACGCGCCACCGCCGGAATGCGTCGGCGACGGCAGCGAAATCCGTCCCGCCGCCTCAAACTCCGCCAACGCCTTCAGACAGCCCGCTCGCTGCAGGCGGCCAAGCCCATCACGAAACCCGAATGCTTCGCACACGCGATCCGCGACCTCGCTGCGGCGAGTGAAAACCCCGTTCGCCAGCACCCCTTGCAAGCGCGCAAAATCGTTCCGGAGGCTTTGCCGAACCTGATTCTGGAACTCCATGCCGGGCACCGTAGCGAATCGGCTGGCCAGAGTCCAGAAAAATCTTTATGGGGCACAGGCAGGCCTAGCCGCGGCCGTCGTCTCGCCCGCCATTGCGCTCATCCCGCTCTGATCGAGCGGAGCGGCAGCGCCTCGGCCTCAAGCGTGGAGAGATCGAGCCGCCGCGACGCATGGTCGATATCGAAGCCAACCACGCCGCCAGCGGCGTCGAGATCGACGTTCAACCCGTCGGAAACCTCGCGCGTCTCCACACTTGGCGCGGGTCCGAGCTCGATGTAGAGGCTGTCAGTTTCGGGATAGTAATGGAGCTTCATGGTTCGTCCTCCCTGAATCCCCGATCGAAGAAAGCGTTATGGACCGTTTTTCCGTCGGCCAGCGTGACCACGCGGAGGATGCGCGGAGCGTTTTCGCCGGGTCGCGTAACCGTTCCCCAGAAGCGCACCCGACCATCCGGTTGCATTTCGCGGCGAACGGGGGCCGCGACGACAGGGTCTTGCGCCGTGACCGAGATTGCTGACCGCACGTGTCGCACTTCGAAATCGATAAGGGGTTACATAAATACGGTTAAGCCTGCGGCGGCACGCGGCGCCTTCGAGCGTCGAGGTGCCGTTGCGCGACGGATCCGAATTCCTCCAGCACCGCTTCGTAGACGCCGCGCTTGAAGTCTACGATTTCGTCGAGGAGCCTGTCCGGCGGCGTCCATTTCCAGCGCCGGAACTCCGGATGCTTCGTCCTGAGGTCGATTTCCGCCTCGTCGCCGACGAACGAAAACAGCGTCCAGATCTGGGCCTGGCCGCGCCAGCGGCCGCCCCAGATGCCGGACGCGATCCGCGGAGGCAGGTCGTAGGCGCGCCATTCGCCGGAAACCGCAAGCAACTCGACCGAAACGATCCCCGTCTCTTCCCGCAGCTCCCGCGCCGCCGCCCGCTCGGGGGTCTCGCCTTCGTCGAGGCCGCCCTGTGGCATCTGCCACGCTCCCGGCGTGTCGATCCGTTCGCCCGTGAACGCGCGCCCGAGCCGGTCGACCAGCATGACGCCGACGCAGGGACGGTAGCCGGCGGGCGGCGCGCCGCGCTCCCCGGTCAGTTGTTCGCTCCGGAAAACAGCGAAATCCCCCGCAGCAGATCGAGCGCTCGCGACAGCTGGTAGTCCTGCCGTTCGGGAGCGGCGGGCGCGTCCGTGCCTCCCTCGGCGCCGGGGTTGTCCAGCCGTCCGCGAAGGTCTTCCTCCCGCGGCGAGGAAGATTCCACGGTCTGCAGTCTGGCCTGTTCCACGGGGATGTCGGGATCGATGCCCTTCGCCTGGATCGATCTGCCCGCGGGCGTATAGTAGTGCGCCGTCGTCAGCCGGATCGCGCCGTGCGGACCGAGCGGGATCACGGTCTGCACCGATCCCTTGCCGAAGGTTCTCGTTCCCATGATGAGCGCCCGCTGGTGATCCTGCAGCGCGCCCGCGACGATCTCGGAGGCCGACGCCGACCCGCGGTTCACGAGAACGACGATCGGAATCCCCTTCGCGATGTCTCCTTCCTTCGCGTTGAACCGCTGGCTGTCGTCGGGGCGGCGCGCGCGGGTCGAAACGACTTCTCCGCTTTCCAGAAAGGCGTCCGCGACCGCGACGGATTGCTCGAGCAAGCCGCCGGGATTGTTGCGCAGGTCCAAGACCAGTCCGCGAAGCTTGGTTTCTTCCTTCAATTTCGCGACCGCCTTCTCGAGATCGGGGCCGGCCTGTTCGTTGAATGAGGTAATCCTGACGTAGCCGATATCCTCGCCTTCCATGCGCGAGCGGACCGACCGGATCTTGATGACCGCCCGCGTGATCTTGACCTTGAACGGTTCGCGGTTCGCTCTCCGGACCGTCAGTTCGAGATCGGTGTCGACCGGACCGCGCATCTTCTCGACGGCTTCCGCGAGGCTGAGCCCCTGTATCGGCTCGCCGTCGAGATGCGTGATCAGGTCGCCCGGCTTCAATCCCGCGCGGAACGCCGGAGTGTCGTCGATCGGGGAAACCACCTTGACGACGCCGTTCTCCATCGTGACTTCGATGCCGAGGCCGCCAAACTCGCCGCGCGTGTGGACCTGCATGTCGCGGAAGTCCTTCGGGCTCAGATAGCTCGAATGCGGATCGAGCGAGGCCAGCATGCCGTTGACGGCAGCTTCCACGAGGTCTTCGTCCGACACTTCCTGGACATGCTCCGCGCGGATGCGCTCGAAGACGTCCCCGAGCAGCTCGAGCTGCCGGTAGGTTTCGGAACCGTTCTGCTGACCTGACGCCGGATGCGACAACAGAAGCGCCACGATGCCGATGGCCATCAACCGATTGATCATTGCTTGCTTACCTCGCATGCCATGTCGGGCGGCGCGGGATCTCTCCCGGTCCCGCGCGCCAATCCTGCGCGTCCGTCGAGGGCCGCGCCGCTGCGAAAACCCGGCGCGGCCGGCCGCACGGCGAAGTCTATCCCGTTCCGCGGAAAATCGGAAGCGGCAGGGACGGACAGCGCGAGCCGGGAAGAGACGGTCGACGGAGCCGGCGCTTTCTTCCGAAGGCTTCGGGCGGAGGATCCTTCGCCGGGCTCCTTCCCTGCGCCGTCGGCCGGGCGTCGCCCGGCTCGCTTCGCGGCGGCGCCCTGCAACGTGCGATCTTCAGGCCGTGTTTCGCGCCGCCGAAGCAGCCGCGTCCGGCGCCAGAAGCGAGACGCCGGTCATTTCGGCGGGCGCCTCGATTCCCATCAAATCGAGCACCGTCGGCGCGACGTCGGCGAGCCGGCCGTCCCGCAGCGCCAAGCCTTCCGGCGCGTTAACGAGAACCGCCGGGACCTTGTTGAGCGTATGGGACGTATGCGGCGCGCCGGTCTCGGCGTCCCGCATCGATTCCGCGTTCCCGTGGTCCGCAGTGATCAACAAAACGCCGCCCGCCCGGCGCACCGCCTCGGCGACGCGCCCGAGGCAGGCGTCGACGGCGCGTATCGCGGCGGCGGCCGGCTCCAGCATTCCCGTGTGCCCCACCATGTCAGGATTGGCGTAGTTCACGAGCACGAAGCCGTAGCGGTCGGACGCGATCTCCGCGACCAGCCGGTCGGTCACTTCGAAGGCCGACATTTCCGGACGCTGGTCGTACGTGGCGACGCGGGGCGACGGGATCAGCGCCCGGTCCTCTCCCGCGAACGGCGCCTCTTCGCCGCCGTTGAAGAAGAAGGTGACGTGGGCGTACTTCTCGGTTTCGGCGATGCGCAGCTGCCGCAGGCCCGCTTTCGAGATGACGCCTCCGAGAATGTTGTCCAGCGGCAGCGGCGGAAACATCGATCCCATCAGCGCGTCGAGCGCGGCGGAATATCCGGTCAGTCCCAGCGCCGCGGCGAACTTCGCGGTCCGCTTGCGCTCGAATCCGTCGAACCCGGGGTCGAGCAGCGCCCCGAGGATCTCGCGCGCCCGGTCGGCCCTGAAGTTCGCCATCAACAGCCCGTCGCCGTCGCGCATTCCCGCGTAGTCGCCAACGACGGCCGGGAGCATGAACTCGTCGGTAACGTCGCGGGCATAGCTTTCGCGAATTGCGGCGACCGCGCCGGAAGCCCGGTCTCCCGCCCCGGAAACCAGCAAGTCGTATGCGCGCGCGACCCGGTCCCAGCGCCGGTCCCGGTCCATCGCGTAGAACCGGCCGCACAGCGTGGCGATCCGCGCCCGCCCGCCCGCGATGCGCCTTTCGAACGTCCGAACGAATTCGACGGCGCTCAAGGGCGGAGAATCGCGGCCGTCGAGAAAGCCGTGCACCGCAACCTGCACGCCCCGCTCGTCGAGTATCCGGGCGATCTCCGCCATGTGGTCCTGATGGGAATGCACGCCGCCGGGAGACAGCAGCCCGGCCAGGTGGCAAACGCCCTTCGACGCCGAGAGGGACGCCGCGAATTCGTCGAGCTTCGCGGCCAGGGCGCCGGTCTCGATCGCCTCGTCTATCCGGCGAATGTCCTGGTCCACGACGCGGCCCGCGCCGAGGTTGAGGTGTCCCACTTCCGAGTTGCCCATCTGGCCCGCCGGAAGCCCGACGTCAACGCCGGACGCCTCGATCAGCGCCTGCGGGCAGGTTTCACGCAACTCCCAGAAATCCGGTGCGTTGGCTTGGACGATCGCGTTGTCCGTCCGGTCTTCCCGGTGCCCCCATCCGTCCAGCACGCAGAGCACGACCGGATGTCGCGGTCGTTCGCCGGTCATGCCGCCGCCTTTCGTTCGTTGCGCCGCGAACCCCGGTGATAGGGGTTGCCGGCGAGGATTTCCTGAGCCCGGTAGAGCTGCTCCGTCAGCATGACCCGGACCAGCATGTGCGGCCAGGTGGCCGTCCCGAAGCCGAGCACGAAGTCCGCGCTCTCCCGGAGGCTCGCCGTCAGCCCTTCCGCGCCGCCGATGACGAAGGCGACTCCGCGCCCGGCGTCGCGCCACGCTTCCAGCCGCGCCGCCAGTCCCTCGCTGTCGAGATCGCTTCCCGTTCGATCGAGCGCGACGCGCAGGGATCCCGGCGGACAAGCCGCCCGGAGAAGTTCGCATTCCCGTTCCCGAAGCGCCGGGGGCGGCAGTTTCCGGCGCTCGGCCACCTCGCGGATTTCGAAATTCCAGCGAAGCCGTTTCGAGAACCGTTCGATCAGCTCCCGCTCGGGCCCCGGTCCGAGGCGGCCCACCGCGCAGATGGCGATGTCCACGGTCAGGCGGTCGCCGAATCCCGGTCGCCCGGCAATTCGGCACTCCACATCTTTTCCAGGTTGTAGAAGGCGCGGACCTCCGGACGGAACAGATGGACGATGACGTCGCCGGCGTCGAGCAGCACCCAGTCGGCCTGCGCGAGCCCTTCGGGCCGCATGCCCGAGACGCCGTGCGCCTTCACGGTTTCGGCGAGCTTTTCCGCCATCGTCGTGACCTGGCGGCGGGATCCGCCGCTGGCGACGACCATGTAGTCGGCGATGTCCGATTTTCCGGAGAGGTCGATGACCACCACGTCCTGAGCCTTGTGCGCTTCAAGGGTTTCGCTGATCCCGGCGAGCAGGGCTTCCGCCGTTCCGCCGTCGTTCGCTAGCTTGTTCAGTTCGCGTGCTTCCCGTTTCGCGCCCGTCTGCGTGAGCGGATTTCCGTCGCCGACCCGGGATGCAGCCTCGTGTGGAAGAACATCCAGGCCGGCGGCTTCATGTCGGCGATGCTGCAGGCGTCGTTCCGCTTCTTCTTGAACCGGAAGAACGCCTTCGCCGCCTTCCCCGCGAGCGCTCCGAAAGAATAGGGAGCCCTGTCGAAAACCGCAATGGGCAGAAGATTGAATACGCGCGTCCAGTTTTGCCATTTCGAGATCTGCGCGAGATTGTCGGCGCCCATGATCCAGACGAAGCTGGTCTTGGGGAAGCACCGTTTGAGAATGACCAGGGTGTCGGCGGTGTAGGTCGTTCCGAAGCGGCGTTCGATGTCCGTCACCCGGATGCAGGGATGACGGGCCAGCGCGGTCGCGCCCGCCATCCGTTCGTCGAACGACGCCATTCCCAGCGACGGCTTCAGCGGGTTCTGGGGCGAGACCATCCACCACACCTCGTCGAGGCGAAGCAGCTTCAGCGCCAGCAGGCTGATATGCATATGGCCATCGTGGGCGGGGTTGAACGAACCGCCCAAAATGCCGATGCGAAGCCCGGTCGCCGCGTGGCCTCGGCGGCTCTTCGCGAGGACGGTCAGGGCCGAACCTGTCCCGCGCCGCGAACGACGTATTTGAAGGTGGTCAACTGCTCGACGCCGACCGGACCTCGCGCATGCAGCCGGCCGGTGGAGATGCCGATTTCCGCCCCCATGCCGAACTCGCCGCCGTCCGCGAACTGGGTGGACGCGTTGTGCAGGACGATCGCGGAATCGACCCGCTCGAAAAACGCCTGAGCCCGGGAGGCGTCGGCGGTCACGATCGCGTCCGTGTGATGAGAGCCGTAGGCGTTGATGTGATCGATCGCGGCGTCGAGCCCCTCGACCTGCCGAATCGACAGGATGGCGTCGAGGTACTCGGTCCGCCAGTCCTCCGGGGCGGCCTTTCCCACGCGCCGGTCGAGCGTCCGCGTGGCTTCGTCGCCGCGCAGTTCGCATCCGGCATCGGCGAGATCTTCGATGATGGACGGCAACGCCTCGCTTGCGATCGCGCGATCCACCAGAAGGGTTTCCGTCGCGCCGCAGATCCCCGTGCGGCGCATCTTCGCGTTGAAGACGATCCTGCGCGCCATTTCCGGATCGGCCGCGCCGTCGACGTAGACATGGCAAAGGCCCTCCAGATGGGCGATCACCGGAATGCGGCTCTCCCGCTGCACGCGCTCGATGAGCGATTTTCCGCCGCGCGGCACGATTATGTCCACGTAGTCGGTCATGGCGAGCAGATGGCCGACCGCCGCGCGGTCCGCGGTCGGCACGATCTGGATCGCGCCCGCGGGAAGTTCCGCTTCCGCCAGCCCCGCCTGCAGGCATTCGAAGATGGCCCGCGACGAATGGCCGCTTTCGGAGCCGCCGCGCAATATCGCCGCGTTTCCCGACTTGAGGCACAACCCGCCCGCGTCGGCGGTGACGTTCGGGCGCGATTCGTAGATGAGTCCGATGACGCCGAGCGGAACCCGGACCCGGGAGATCGCGAGGCCGTTGGGCCGATTCCAGGACGCCATGACGTCGCCCACGGGATCGTCGAGCCGCGAGATTTCCTCCAGGCCTTTGGCCATGGCTTCGATCCGCCCTTCGTCGAGGCGGAGCCGGTCGCGCAGCGCCGGCGAGACGCCCTCCGCCGCCGCCAGATCCTTTTCGTTGGCGGCGAGCAGATCGTCCTTGCGCGTTCGCAAAGCCGCCGCCGCGCCGCGCAAGGCGGCGTTCTTCCGGTCGGAGGGCGCCCGGCCGAGTTCTCCGGCCGCCCCGCGGGCCGCGCGTCCGAGCCGCTCCATGGCGGCAGCCAGGTCGTCTCCGCTCATTTCTTGAGGTTTCCTTCGAGCACCAGATCGTCCCTGTGGATCATCTCGTCCCTGCCACGGTATCCCAGAACGCCCTCTATATCACGGCTTTTTCGTCCCATGATCCGGGCCGCGTCCTCGGCGGAATAGGCCGAAAGGCCGCGCCCGACGATCGTGCCGTCCGTTCGCTTCACCAGCACGGCGTCGCCCCGGTCGAATTTCCCCTCGACCGCCGCGACGCCGGCGGGCAGCAGGCTCTTGCCGGCGGACAGCGCGGCCGCCGCGCCGCCGTCGATCACGAGGGTTCCCGCGGCCGAAATCGTACCTGCAATCCACTTCTTGCGCGCCGTCCGGGGTTCCGACACGGGCAGAAACCACGTGCACTTTCCGCCGTCTTCCAGCCGGGCGAGGGCGTCGGGCCGTCTGCCGTCGGCGATCGCCATCGCGCAGCCCGCGGCCATCGCGATTTTCGCGGCCTCGAGCTTGGTCGCCATGCCGCCGGACGAATAGCCCGTCGGGGGTTCGCCGGCCATTTTCTCGATTTCCGGCGTCATCTCGTCGACGACCGGAACGAACTCGGCGTCGCTTTCGATTCGCGGATCCGCCGTGTACAGCCCGTCCACGTCCGAAAGGAGGACGAGCGTTTCGGCGCTGATCATCTGCGCCACGCGCGCGGCGAGGCGGTCGTTGTCGCCGTAACGGATCTCCTCGGTGGCCACCGTATCGTTTTCGTTGATGACCGGAACGGCTCCTAACCCGAGGAGGGTCTCGACGGTCGCGCGGGCGTTGAGGTGGCGGCGGCGCTCTTCAGTGTCGCCCAGGGTGAGCAGAATCTGCGCGACGCCGATCCCGTGCCGTTCCAGCGCCGCGCGCCAGGAATAGGCCAGCTGGATCTGACCGACGGCCGCCGCCGCCTGCTTTTGCTCCAGGGCGAGTTCTCCCGGCGGCAAGCCGAGACTGCCGCGGCCGGCGGCGATCGCTCCCGAAGAGACGATCGCGACATCGACCGACCGCGACCTGAGGCGAGCGACGTCGGCTCCGAGGCCGGACAGCCAGTCGTCGCGAATCCGGCCGGTTCGGTCGTCCACCAGAAGCGCCGAACCGACCTTGACGATCAGTCTTCGGGTGGCGGCGAGCGTGGCGGCGGCCTTCATGGCGTCCATTGCCGATCCTGCGGAACGATTCGTCCGCGCAGGCGGCGCAGCGCGCTTCGCACTCCCGCGCCCGTGACCGCCGAGACCGCAAGCGCCCGGCGGCCCGAGGCCATTTCCAGGGCGCCGCATCTGTCCGCCACCTCTTCCGCCGCGAGGGCGTCGACCTTGTTCAACGCAAGAATTTCGGGCTTGCCCGCGAGGCCGCCGTCGTAGGCCGCCAGTTCGTCGCGCACCGTTCGCCACGCTCCGACGACATCGTCCTGCGTGCCGTCCACCAGATGGAGCAGCACGCTGCAGCGCTCCACGTGGCCCAGAAACTTGTGGCCGAGGCCGACTCCTTCGTGCGCGCCCTCGATCAGGCCGGGTATGTCGGCGAGGACGAATTCGTCGTCGTCGATGCGGACCGCGCCCAGCGCCGGCGCCAGGGTCGTGAACGGATAGTCCGCGATCTTCGGCCGCGCTCGCGAAACGGAAGACAGGAACGTCGACTTGCCGGCGTTCGGCAGGCCCACGATGCCGGCGTCCGCGATGAGCTTCAGGCGTAACCTGATCCAGCGTTCCATGCCTTTTTCGCCGGGATCGGCGCGACGCGGCGCGCGGTTGGTGGACGTCTTGAAGCGCGCGTTTCCGCGCCCGCCGCGCCCGCCGTGCAGCAAGACGATCCGCTCGCCGGCCTTCAGGTCGGCGAGCAGCGTCGTTTCGTCTTCGTCGAAGATTTGGGTGCCGGAGGGCACTTCGAGCACGACGTCAGCTCCCGCCGCGCCGGTGCGGTTGGCCCCCATGCCGTGCATGCCCCGCCGCGCCTTGAGGTGCTGCCTGAAGCGGAAGTCGACCAGCGTATTGAGGTCTTCGACCGCCTCGACCACGACATCGCCGCCGCGTCCGCCGTCGCCGCCGTCGGGTCCGCCGAATTCGACGAACTTCTCGCGCCGGAAACTCGCGCAGCCGTCGCCGCCGTCGCCGCTGCGGACATAGATTTTCGCGGTGTCGACGAATTTCATGCGTAGGCGCCCGGACGACCGGCATGCGCCCTGCGACAGCCGGAACGGCCGGTCGCCCGAGGCGGGTCAGCCGGCCGGTTCGACCGAAACGTACACCCGGCCTCCGGTCCGGCGGCGGAACGCCACCCGGCCTTCGGTTCTGGCGAAGATCGTATGGTCCCTGCCGATGCCGACGTTGTCGCCGGGATGCCATTTGGTGCCGCGCTGCCGGACGATGATGTTGCCGGGGAGAACGGCTTCGCCGCCGAATTTCTTGACGCCGAGGCGCCGTCCGGCGGAATCCCTGCCGTTGCGGGAACTGCCGCCCGCCTTCTTGTGAGCCATGCTTCAGTCTCCCTGGCGGACGGCGGAAGCCTCTCCGCCGTCATCCGTTTCGTTCGCGGCCTCCGGACGTTCCGGTTCCGCTGCGGGATTTTCTTCTACCTCGGCCGCGGCCTCCGGACGTTCCGGCTCCGCGACGGGATTTTCTTCTACCTCGGCCGCGGCCTCCGGACGTTCCGGCTCCGCGACGGGATTTTCTTCTACCTCGGCCGCGGCCTCCGGACGTTCCGGCTCCGCGACGGGATCCTCTTCCGCCGGGGCCGCGATTTCAGGAGCCGGGATTCCGGATTCCGCACGGATTTCCCCGATGCGAAGAACGGTAACGGACTGGCGGTGACCGCGCGTCCGGCGATAGTTCTTGCGGCGCTTTTTCTTGAAAACGACGATCTTGTCGTCTCTTTTCTGTTCCAGGACCGTCGCGGTCACGCTTGCGCCGTCGACCAGAGGTTCGCCGAGGGTCAGCCGAACTCCGTCGTTCATCGCGAGAACGCTGCCCAGCTCAATCACCTCGCCGGGAGCGGCATCGAGCTTTTCCACGACGATCACGTCGTCTTTGGCGACGCGGTACTGCTTGCCGCCTGTCCTGACCACTGCGTACATGTCCGTTCCGGCTCCTCATCTCCGCATTCCGGCAGGCCGTTCATCCGGATGCGGTGGCGGAATATAAGAGGCGCGGCGGCATTGTCAACGCCCGGTGCCGCTCTTCCGGGCGACGAGGCCCAGTTGTGCGGTTCGGCGCGCTGAGGTACTCTCTCGGGCGGAGAGTTGCCGGAGCGGTCGAACGGGGCGGTCTCGAAAACCGTTGTACGCGCACGCGTACCGAGGGTTCGAATCCCTCACTCTCCGCCAACAGCCTTTTCGCAGCGTTCCGGGGAAGTCCGAATTGGAGCCGCGTGCGCTGTTCGTAACGTCTTGAAATGCGGGCAGCTTTCCGGGGTGCGGAATTTTTTTCCTCGGGTGCGGAAAACTGCGAATTCTCCGCGCCAAGGTCGCGATTTTCGCGGATTCCACCCCACGGCCGGCCGTACGCCGCCGCCGCCCTGCGGCAAACGGCCAAACGGCCGCACCGAGCAAAAAACCGAACCGCTTGCGCTGTACCATTTTTTGTCGGTTCGACGCCCGGCCGACGCTCCGCGGACGGCTATGCCCTGGACTTCAGCAAACCGAGCAAGGACGGTTCGGGAAAGGCGACCTTGAGGGAGGTTCCCGGCAAACGCTCTTTCGGCGTCCTGTTCAGGATTCCAGAAGACTAGCGAGGCGCTTTGGACCAGGTCGAAGGGCCGGGTTACGAGCGGAAGGGCATTGATGTTCAGCGCGACGACGGACAAACGGTGCGCGCGCTATTTCGGCAAGAAGTCCGTCTGCAAACTCAAACCCTACCCGCTATCAACTCCGAGATTGCCCCCGCCGAAGCTGATTCGCACGACGGCGCGCCGACCAATCATCGCAGGATTCGCGGTCAAGGGTTATAGGGTTCCATGGTCGGAGACGAAGTAACCCGCGCGGAGCTCACGGAGCTGAGCGAACTCGCGGTGGAAGGAAAGCTCCCAATGGTTGCCGCCGAGCTCGCCGTGTTTGGGGCCGAGCCGCCGACGACCGCCATCAGCGCCTCGTCCCGGAGCGTCCGGTTCGGGTCGGGAGGCATGGCCAAATGGAAGGTGTCGTGGGTGTTGAGGACGATGTTCACGTCCACATCCATCGACACATGGATTCCATGTTCCCGCAGAACGTCCTTCGGACGCTCCTCGACCTCGCGCAGCCGATCCTCGTCGGAATGGCAGGCGTCGGCGAGGCCCTGAAGAATGATGCCCTGCTGGCGAACATATTGGTAGATGCCTTCCTGGTGAATATGCATGGTCGTCTTCCCTGCGATGTTTAGGCTCAGGACTCCCGCTATCGACTCCGAAGCGCAATACCGGCGGTCGGTGTGTGTGGCTGTGTGTGGCTGTGCAAGGACAGTATGGGGATGGGTTGGCCGGTGAGTCAAGGCGCCGGGGCGGCGGGGGCGTTCGCCTCGTCAATGATGAATTTCCCGTACGGAAGGTCGCCCGCTTACCAAGCCCTGCTGTCCGCAAACAGCCGGTTGCTCACGGCCGCCACCTTCGATCCGTTTTCGGCGAGGTTCCTGACCACGCTCAAATCCAGCGCGATTCGTCAGCCATTGGCGTTCTCCTTTTCCGCTGCGTGCGTTTCGGCGCGTTCGCAGGCTTCCTTGAGCGCGTGCCTTGCGAACTCCGGAACCTTGACGCATGCGGCGGCGGCCCGGTCCATAAGCGGCTTGCCGATTCGCAGGTTGAAGCGAACCCACTCGGTCATTGTTTGCCCCTGTTGATCGTCGGTCCGACGTAATCGCCGCCGCCGCGCAGATCTATCGACGGCACGATCGTCTGCGGCTTGAACGTGACGCGATAATGATTGATCGAGACGGCTTTCGCGTCGATCTGTTCGACCAGATAGGTGACGTTGTCCGAAAGCCCCAGGAAGTGAACCTTGTATCCGTCCGGAACCTTGCAGGTCACTTCAAGCTGATCGTCATGAACGTCGGCATTGATCGCGCAACGGCCGCGGATTTCGAGCAGGTAGTTGTCCGTAATGCCGTTGATGAACACGATCCGTCGAGCGATCTCGAAATTCTTGGCCGCCTTCGAGACGTTGCCTTTCGCCACGTCGGCATCGTCGCAGGACGCGAGGATCGCAGCGGCCAGCAGGATGATGCTGATTTTCTTCATGGTCATTCTCCCTATTGACGTCGAAGAGCGAACCCGCCGACCATGTAGCGGAACGGTTCATAGGTCGCGCTGCCAACCGCATGATCGTGTTTCGGACTGTGGGCCCGCTATCAACTCCGAAGCGCAATGCAGGCGGTCGGCAATCGCTGTCGCCAAGGCAGTATGGGGATGAGTTGGCCGGTGAGTCAAGGTGCCGGGGCGGCGCGGACAACGCCCGGCGGGCTCCATGCGGGTCGCAGGCCGCCGGAAGTGCCGGTCGCCCGCCCGGGAAAATGGACGCCGCCGGGTCTCGCGTGCGCTCGGCGGCCTTGCCGACGCGCTGCGGGGCGATGCCTGGACGCGGAAGGGCTTTTGCCGGATTATAAGCGCCGCGACCTCGGATAATATTTTCGGTGGACTCAGGTGCGGTGCGGTGCCCACGCGGCCTCGACCGAAGGTTCCAAATCCACTCTGGAGCATGCTTATGACTACGACGGGGCAAACGTCGAGCCTTGCGGTGCTGATCGATGCGGACAACACGAGCGCCCGCTATGCGCAGGCGATTTTCGAGGAAATCGTCAAACTCGGTGAGGCCAACGTTCGGCGCATCTACGGCGACTTCTCGGGCAACCGTCTCGCTGGTTGGGACGGCGAGATCCAATCGCTCGCGATTATCCAACATCAGCAACGCAGCAATACGACGGGCAAGAATGCAGCCGACATTGCGCTTGTAATCGATGCCATGGACCTTATGCACAAGGGCAAGCTCGACGGGTTTTGCCTCGTCAGTTCCGACAGCGACTTCACCCGCCTCGCGCAACGCCTGCGCGAGGATGGGCTCGCGGTGTACGGCTTCGGCGAACGGAAGACGCCCGAGGCGTTCCGCAACGCGTGCCATCGCTTCATCTACGTCGAGAATCTTGTCGAAGCGGGGCCGGAGAAGGAAGGCGCTGCCGCCGCGGCGCTGTCGACGAAGAAGGAAGCTCCGAAAAAGGCCGCGAAGATCATCGCCAAGGCGATGGCGGATAGCGACGCCGACGGCTGGGCCCATCTGGGAACCGTCGGCAGCCGGATTGTGGGCGCTGCCCCGGATTTCGACCCGCGAACCTATGGTTGTCCCAATCTGAGCACGCTCGTCACGAAATCCGGCGGCTTCGAACTCCGGAAGGGGCCTGACAACGCAGTCCACATTCGTCGCAAGGCATCACGCAAAGCGTCGGGCGGCGCGAACAAGTAGCGAAGAAATCGGGCGTGGCGAAGCCGCGCGTCGACGAGATAAGCGGGGCGAGCCGGGCGCACCTGGCGGTTCTCGCAGATCGGTGGTCAGCGTCGACGGTTTCCCCGGCGACCGACCCGCTCTCCCGTTTCCGTCGAAGGAATGCTGTCGAGGATACCCTTCGCTTTCGCGACGCAGGCAAGCGGCGCTTCCGGTTGGCGGGGTCGCACCCGGAAGCGCGTTCCACGGCGCGCAGGTATCCGCGCCCGTCAACGTGATCGAAAAGGGAGCGTATCCGCGCCCCTGTCATGCCCGCGTCATTGCGCCCGCACGGCAAGCGGCGAAAACAGGAGGCGCAATCCCGGCGTCCCCGTGCGTCTTCCGGCAGCGACGAAATCGGTGCCGCGTCTTCGCGAGAAACCGAATGCCGTGTCGGTCAGCGAAAAGGACGAGGGGTTACGAATTTCCGCGGTGCCGAGTCTGCGGGAGTCGATCGACTGGATCGAGGTAGCCGTCGCCGGCCAACGGTTTGGTCGCAAGACCGTTCGTGAAAGACTGGGCCGGGGGAGGTCGCCGGCGGGGAGGCCTTCAGGTCGGTTCGGAGTTCTGGGGCTTGGGGGGCTGCTCAGACTTGCGCGTGTCTTCCGCCGGTCCGTCGATCTTGCGGGCGCGGTCCGCCGCTGCCAGCACGGATTTCCACCACTCGCGCCTCTCAGGCGTCGAGGTATCCCTGATCAGTTTGCCCACGAGTTCTCTCCCGCATTTTCTTCATCTTGCCATCGGAGGCGTCTCGGGGGCAGTTCCAGATCTCCCGGTTCGGGGCGAGTCAACCGTCCGGCGGCTCCAGCAGGGAGACATCTTCCAGATCGCCCGCTTCGCTGAGCTTCCGCAGATCGTCGGCGGCCAACTCCTCCCGGCAATAGTCGGTCAACAGCGCCCGATGCTCGTATCGAAGATGCGGCCATGCCTTCGCGGCCTCGCGCCATGCCGCTCGTTCCGCCCGGTTCGTCAACGCCCTCGGTATCGCCCCTATCGGCCGTACCCGGTCGCCCTGTTTCGCTTCCATGCGCGTCACTCCCATGCAATGCGCCGAACGGCGGCGCGATGCGTCGCGGCCCATATTATTTCCTGCCGCTCGATAAAAATCCAATGACTGCGAACGGTTCCCCCGCCCGGCCTCGATTGAGGTTTTCGGGTAGGGTTACCAGCGCGGTTTCGGCTTCGGTCGTTTCGGTCGATTGACCCACGCTTCGATCACCTGCTTCGGGATCGTCATGCCAAGCTCCTTGTACCGCGCCCACGGGATGCCATCGTCGTCATGGCCCTTGATCGTCTCAATGCCATCTTCAATTCGTTCGCGCCGCGTCTTGGCAGCGTGACAAGGCTTCCTGCACAATCCCTGGAGATTGCTTTCGTCCCACATTGAGCCGCCGCGATGGAGCGGGACTATGTGATCTATTTCGTCAGCCGGAACGGTTCGGCCTTCGCGCTTGCATTGAGCGCACAGCGGATTGCGTTTCAGGTATCGGCGCCTGAACGTCGTCCACTTCGTCGAGCGGTCCCGTTCGGTTATGCGCGGCCCTACAGATCGAGACTCGGCAGCAAGCCTTCAATATCGCGAACCACCAAGGAGTCGTCGAGAAGAGCCGCTCGAACGTCGTCCGCATAGGCGTCGACGAATAGCTGATCGCCGTCGCCGGTGACGATGAGCGTGCCCTTGACGGGTCCGGCCACCGGCCAGAAGCGTTTGATGTCGTCGACGTTGAGCGTGACGGTTCTGCTGTTCGATTGATCCGGCATATCATGCAGCCTGCAAGTGATGAATCGGGTCATTGTCGTTCTCCTGTTTCACGGTCGGTCTTTAGGATGTTGCGTTGCATGGGGGGGTGCCGCATGTGCCGCATCTACCCCATGTTTTCTATGAGTCCGTATATGGGGGGTAATATCACCTGAATCTACGATTACCCCCCATATACGGACTCGTTGGAGAGATGCGGCATATGCGGCACCCCTCACAGCCCCTCGTTCGGCGTGAAAATCGCGTTTCCCCACGCTGTCCAGCTGGCCCGCGCCGTGCGTGAAAACAGCTCGATCTTGGCGATGTCAGGATACAGCCTCTCGAACAACTCGTAGTAGTATTCCGGCTTCGCGCTATGGCGAGGCGCCTTCCGCTCGCTCCGGTAGACGCTCGACGGCATATCCCTCGGATCAGGCAACGGGAACGCGCCGCGCAAGCCGACCAAGAGCGTTTCATGTTCCCCGCGCACCCGGAAGCCCATGCCGCCGGGAGCCTTCACCCAGACCATGTTCGTCGAATACTTGAACTCCCATGCGTCTTTGCATCGCGTATCGTCCTCGGCCATGCGCGTAAGCGTTCGGTCGTGGGGTGACGGTGTTGAGAGTCCGCCTCCAGGCAAGGGTTCAACCAGACATCGTTGACCGGGAGAGCGCGTTCGTTCCGGGTGCCTGAGGCTGTCCACCCATGGTTGGCGGCCCGGCGCTCCTCGCGGAGTAAACGTTCGATTGAGCTTGGCGAATGATTCGGGCGGGGGCTGGACACGCGTTTTTGGCTCCACGGTCGCCATGTCGAGCGAACATTCACTTCCGGGGACCGAGTTGTCGGGCAGCGACCAGGAGCTGGCCGCGTCGCGCCGGGAGAGTGCGGATCTCAGTCTGGCGCTGGCCGCGTCGCGCCGGGAGAGTGCGGATCTCGGCCGGGAGCTGGCCGCGGCGCGCCGGGAGAGTGCGGATCTCGGCCGGGAGCTGGCCGCGTCGCGCCGGGAGAGTGCGGATCTCGGCCGGGAGCTGGAGACCGCGGTCCAGAAAGCGGAGAAGTGTTGCTGCGACGCCGAGATAAAGAGACATGAGGTGCCGCCCCCGTGTCGAACTGCGGAGACGCCGGAGAACGAGAGTCTGGAGTCCCGCAGCCGCAGGTTTGCCCGGGAGTTGTTCGGGCGCCGCAGCGAGCGGCGGCCTGCGGCAACCGGTCGACGCCGGGGGCGTCGACAGGGAACGCCGTCGCATGGCCGCACGCAGCGCCCCGAACTGCCCGTTCGCGAGGAAGAGTCGATTCCGGACGAGCGCATGTGCCCGGACTGCGGCAAGGCATGGGGCTCGAACGGTTGGAAGGACACGGAGACCGTCGAGACCAGGACCGTCACCTATGTCCGGAGGATTCGACGGAAGCGGCTGCGCCCGGCCTGTACCTGCCGACCGGAAAAGGAGGTCGTCGGCCCGGCCCCGGCGAGGCTGTTTCCCCGATATGGAGTCTCCGTCTGGGCGAACGTCCTGGCGGAGAGGTATGGCCTGCATCGTCCGCTGCGTTCGGTCTGCCGTGCGCTGGGCCAGCACGGGCTCGCCATTGCGCCAGGCACGTTGGCGGACGCCCAGCGACGGTTCCTGCGCCTGACCGCTCGACGATGAGATCTCCCGGCGCCTGTCGGAAGCGCCGGTCGTTCACGGCGACGAAACGGGGTGGACGGGAGTTGGGCGAGGAGGACGGAGGCAACGCTCGCGCCTGGGCCGCCCGGGCGGCGGACGCGGTCCGCATCCTCGCCGTCACGCAGCGCGGAAGCCGCCCTTGAGTTGTTCAGGGGGCTCGGCTCGCCCGGACAGGCGGCTCACCTGGTCTGCGACCGCTACTCCGCCTATCGGAAGTTGGCGCGCGTCATGGAAGGGTGCATCGTCCTTTCCTGGGTCCATGCCAGACGCGACTTCGTCAACCTCGAGACCGGCTACCCGAACCTCGCGCAGTTCGCCCAAAAGTGGCTTCGTCACGCATTATACCGTCTCAACGCCAGGCGTCTGGCGCGCCCGGGCAACGCCGCCGCCCAGCGGCGGCTCGCGAGGTTCGCCGAAGCGTTCTTCTCGGCGGCGAAAAAGGCGCGGGACGCGCTCCCGGAGAGCGCGGCGCAACGCGGCCCTCTGGACTCCCTGCTGCGCCACCGCGACGGTCTGACAACCTTCGTGGACAACGCGGCCGTTCCCATGGACAACAACCCCGCCGAACGCGGCTTGCGCGGTCTCAGCCGGAAGCTTTCGTTCGGGTCGCAAAGCGTGGACGGAGCGCGGTTGGCGGGCATGTCCATCTTCGGCACGCTGGCCGGCATCTCGCCGTACAGCTGGCTGCTATGCTTGCGCCCGTCGTCCACCGCCCGAAGGCCCTGCTGACTGGCTGCCGTGGGGCGCCGACGAGGAGCGCCTCCGCTCCTGGCCTCTCCCCCAAGGACCGTGAGCGGCGGCCCTTGCCGCTACTGCGGGCGCGACTTCTCCGAGGACGAGCCGCTCCCTGAGGGGCAGCCTCAGCCGCAGGGCGCTGTCGCGGGAGGTCTGCCGGCGCCTCGACTGGCGCAACGGCGGCCTAAAGGATCGCGCGGGTGGCCATGTTGCGCATGCACGGCGTGATCGTCCTGCCGCCGCCAAGGCAAACGCCGACCGTACGCCCGTGCCCGGCCCCGCGACCGACAGGCCCTTGTTCCCGGTCCCCGAACGTCTCGCCGATGTCCAACCTGTCGCCGCGGAGCCTGTCCGGAACGCAGGCGAAGGCCGCCTCTGGAACGAGTTCGTCGCTCGCTACCACTATCTTGGCTACTCCACGCTGCCCGGCGCGCAAATGCGATACTTGGTCCGGGCCGCTGGCGGCGAACCCCTCGCCGTCCTCGGCTTCGGCGCCGCAGCCTGGAAGATCGCGCCCAGGGACGAACTCGTGGAACCCCGAGACCCGCCGCCGCACCGCTGGCGGTTAACAATGCCCGGGCCTTGCCTTGGGTTCGGATCAAAAATCTCGCGTCCCCTCGCTCTGGTCGAACGACGGCTGCCGGACGACTGGGAGCACCGCTACGCTCCGGTCCTGCTCGAGACCTTCTGCGAGGCGCCGCGCTTCGAAGGAAGCTGCTACCGGGCCGCCAGCAAGGTCGGCAAAACGCAGGGCCGCGGCAGCACCCGGAAAGAACGCGCTCTCCCGGTCAAGGACGCTGAAACCCCTGTGCCGGGGCTGGAGGCGGGTTCTCAACAAATAGACCGCCACCCCACGACCGAACGCTTAACCCATGCGCAACCAAAGGTGAAACATGTTCTCTTTGACGAGCCCGTCCAGGTCCTTTCTCGCGGTCTACGGCCGTACTCACGTTGGACATGGCCGATTCGCAAAATCGCACGCTCGAACTTTGGGCCGGACGAACAGTAGGAAATCGCCTGCCCGGGAAAATTCAAGCGATCCTGGCGCTCTTTCCATCGAGGGAAGCGGCAACGCAGTTCGTCGCCTCGATCCGCGTTTCGCAGAAAGGCTCACTTGGCCGCAACGTAACCGATAACGGCCAGCCCGATTGCGAGAATGACGGGTATGGACCACTTGATGCTCCGGACCTCGCCGGTCAGAAGGGACACATCCTTGGTCAGAATTCCGACATTTTCGCTCAACGACCGTAACGTATTGATCATTTCGGAAAGAGCCATGCCCTCGCTTTCGGCAATGAACTCTATTTCTTCTGCGCCAAGTTCCATTCTGTCTTGGTAGGGACCGGAATAAGGCGTTTCCGCCGGCTCCTCCAGACGATGGAATTCCACCGAAACGACATCGTCTAGATACGGGAGCGGCACCGGCCGCGGAGTCAGGTTGGTGAGCCCGATGATCAAGCGCCCGCGAAATCCGGGGTCGATCTGCGGACCTGTGGTCGCTATCAAACCTTTCCGCGCATACTTGGAACGCAGGCCGAAACGCGCTGCATGCTGTGCATCGAGCTCGATCTTTTCGTGAACGGTGATTACGCCAAAATCCCCCGGCTCTAGGCTCACGAAACCGGTGGTCTTGATATCTACCATGCGTTTGGAACCAGTCGTCGCTCCTTGGTCGCCCACTCTTAAATCGTAACTCGCCGGCTGAACCTGTTTCCTTTCGAATGGTTCAATGACAATACGACGGTTTTCAACCGCATTTTCGATTTGCCGATCACTCAAGATCATTTGTCCACAATCCCTTTAGACAAGAAACCCACTTAGCTCCTGAGCTATGATGTCGCGGATAGACAGAATAAAATATAAATGAATAAACGAATCATGTCAAGAGACGGGCTCCAGACGCGAAATATGGGTGCACAGCGTGGCTGGAGATCGGTTCTGTGTCGAAGACCGGAACGCCCGAGGATTGCCTCCTTCCGCAAAGCGCACGTTTCCGCAGGATCGCGGAGCGCGCCATCGCAAGGCTGTGCCGAAGCGCGAACCGGGAAGCATGACCGAAGGCTTGGCGGCGATGATCGGGAAGGCCGACGATTTCCGGCAAGCGCAGCGCGTCTCGCCCCGGGATTTCGGCCGCTTCGAGCGACCCGCGGCGTTTTGCGAACGGCGCTCCGCGCAAGGACTGTCTTCTCTCGCCGGCTTCCGAAGCGACCTGGCCGCAGCGACGCTTGATCGGGCGCAACCGGCGGCAGGCCGTTCGCTCGTCAGCTTCCTTGAAGCGAGGGAGGGAAAAAGCTGTTTTTCTCCGTCGCAACGCATTTTCGCGAGGCGCGACCGGCGTCCCGGAGCCGGTTGCCGATGCGCGGCCGACATGATACCTGTTCCGCATGTCGTACTCTCTGCCCCTCGTCGGGATATCGGCGAGCCGCTTTTTCATGCCCTCGCACACGCTGGCCCAGCACGGCACGGTCGAACGCAACGTCTGCGCCGTGGCGACGGGAGCCCGCGCGCTTCCGATGATCGTGCCCGCTCTCGGCAGCGACTGCGACTACGCCGATCTCGCGGAACGACTCGACGGACTGTTCCTTACGGGCGGGCGGGCCAACGTCGAGCCGCATCACTACGGAGGCCAGCCCTTCCCCGACGACGAAATCCGCGACCCGCCGCGCGATTCCACCACGCTGCCATTGATCCGCGAATGCGTCGCGCGCGGCATACCCGTATTCGGCTCCTGCCGCGGCATTCAGGAGATCAATGTCGCGCTCGGCGGCACGCTTCACTATCGCACGCATTTGGTTCCGGGCTTCCAGGACCATCGAATGCCCCGCGACGGCGACATGGAGCACAAGTTCAGCTTGCGCCACAAGGTCGTGATGGCCGAAGGCGGGTTCTTTCACCGCCTCTCGAATTGCCGCGAAATCATGGTCAACTCGCTCCACGGACAGTCCGTCGACCAGGTCGCTCCGGGCTGCGAAGTGGAATGCGTTTCTCCGGACGGCGTCATCGAGGGGATCCGGTACGTCAAGACGAGCACGTTCTGCGTGGGCGTCCAATGGCACGCCGAATGGCGGTTCGAAACCCACGCCCTTACCCGCGAGCTCTGGCGCGCTTTCGGCGAAGCTTGCCGCGACCGGGCCGCCCGCCGGTTCGGACGATTGCTCGCCGCCGAATAACGACGTCCCGAAAGACCTCGGCAATGCGGGTGGCGACCTGGAACGTCAATTCGATCCGCCTGCGGCTGGAGACGCTGAAGCGCGTCGTTGGCGCGCTGGAACCCGATTGCCTGTGCATCCAGGAAATCAAGGTTCGGACCGAGCATTTTCCCTCGGAGGATGTCGCCGCCGCCGGTTTCCCCCACCAGCTCGTTCGCGGCATGAAAGGCTACAACGGCGTCGCCATACTGTCGCGGTCCCCCCTGACGGAAAACGCGAGCCGGGACTGGTGCGCACGCGAGGACGCCCGCCACGTGGCGGCCCTGTTGGCGGAGAAGACAGAGCTGCACAATTTCTACGTGCCGGCGGGCGGCGATATCCCCGACCCCGACGTCAACGAGAAATTCGCCCACAAGCTCGACTTCGTCGCGGAGGTGACCGAATGGTCGGCGGGACTGCCGAAGCGCGGCCGCCGCATTCTGGTCGGAGATCTGAACATAGCGCCGCTTGAGTCCGACGTCTGGTCCCACCGGCAGTTGCTGAAGGTCGTCAGCCACACCCCGGTCGAGGTCGAGAGCCTGCGGCGCTGGCGCGAGGCGCATGGCTGGGTCGACGCCGTGCGGGCGATCGTTCCGGAAGACCGCAAGCTCTACTCGTGGTGGAGCTACCGCAACCGCGCGTGGCCGGGCAGCGACCGCGGGCGGCGTCTCGATCACATCTGGGTAAGTCCCGATCTGGCCGACAAAGTGACGGATGCCGGAGTTCTGCGCGAGGCGCGCGGGTGGGACGGCCCTTCGGATCATGCGCCCGTCTGGGCCGACGTCGCGCTTTGAAAATCCGGCGCTGACGCCGAACGAGCTGCCGGCGGCCGGGCGTTCCGCGAACGCCGACGCCCGAAACGTCGTCAGGCTTCCTTTCCCGGCGCCGCCGCGGATCTCGGCACGGCTGATTGACGCTCTGACGGGCGGCGGCCATTTTCGGGCGAACGGAAAAGGATGCGGGACATGGGCGTACTGATACTCAAGCCGCGCGACCTGCAGGGCCTGGTCGGGATGAAGGACGCGATCGACGCCATCGAACAGGGGTATCGCGAATCCACCGAATTTCCGGCCATCAACGCGCCGCGGCGGCGGGTCCATTCGCCGGCCGGCGTGCGCGTCTCGAATTTCCCGGGCGGAGTCCACAAGCTGGGCGTCATCGGCGCCCAGGTCCGCGCCGAACTCGTCGTGCAGGAGGACGCCAACCAGCGCTACGCGCATCGCGAGCGTCCGGTGCACGTGCTGCACGATTCCGCGACCGGACGCCTGATCGCGGTCCTTTTCGGCGAAATCGACGAGAAGACCATCGGTCCGACGAGCCTGATGGCGTTCCGCACGGCCGCGACCAGCGGCATCGGATTCCGTTACCTCGTGCCCGAGGACGCGGCGACCGTCGGCCTGTTCGGTTCCGGAGGCCAGGCCGCGAACCAGCTATGGGCGCTCAAAACCGAACGTCCGGGAATCCGCGCCGTCAGGGTCTACAGCCGCGACCCGCAAAATCGCCGTGGTTTCGCCGATCTTTACGGACCGAAATTCGACCTCGACATCGCCCCGGTCGACGCGCCCGAAACGGTGCTCGACGACGCCGACGTCGTGATCTGCGCCACCAACACCAACGTGGCGCTGTTCGACGGCGAACGCCTCGCGGCGGGGCAGCACGTGACGGGCATCATCGGCAGCAACAAGCAACTCGTGCAGGCCGGCTTCCTGTCGAAGCCGCGGCGCGAGATCGACGACGCGACCGCGGCGCGAGCCGACGTCGTGGTGACCAATCTCAAGGAGTCCATGGTCTCCGAGGAACAGGGGGATCTCTTCGAGCCGATCCGCGCCGGCCTCCTCCGGATCGAGAATGTCTTCGAGCTGGGCGACCTTGCGACCGGCCGGCATCCCGGCAGGACGTCGGCCGGGCAGATCACCTATCACAAGAACAACAACGGCACCGGAGCCTCGGAAATGGCGATCGCCATGACGGCTTTCCGACTGGCCCGCGAGCAGGGACGCGGCACGGAACTCGAACTGGACTGAACGTCGGCGCGCCGCGCCCGGTCGTCTTCGCGGCGCTCCCTCGGGACGGGACATGGACATTACCTGGGCGCAAGCTGCGATCATCGCGGCCATGTCGCTCGCCGCCGGCGTCATGCGCGGCTTCTCGGGCTTCGGGTCGGCGCTCGCCATCGTCCCGGTCGCGGCCGCGGCCGTCGGTCCGCTGCTCGCGGTCCCGGCCGTCGTTTGCGTGCACCTCGCGACCAGCGCCCAACTCGCCCCGGGCGCCTTGCGGGCTGCCGACTGGGGCCGGGTCTGGCCGCTCTCGGCGGCCGGCATGGCCGGAGTTCCCGTCGGCGCATGGCTTCTCGTGACCCAGGATCCCGGACTGATCCGGCAGGCGATATCGATACTGATCATCGTCTTCGCCGTCCTGATGCTGCGCGGATGGAGATATACCGGGCGGATCAACCGCGCCGTCACGGCGGGAGTCGGCGCGCTGGGCGGATTCATTTCGGGCGCGGCGATGATCGGCGGACCGCCCGTCGTCATGTTCCTGCTGGCGGGTCCCCACCGGGCGGCGCAGAACCGGGGCGCGATCATCCTTTATTTCGTCTTCACCCAGATCGCCGCCCTGGCCATGTACTGGATCGAGGGTCTTTTGGTGCGGACCGTGCTCTGGCTGTGCCTGCTGATCGCGCCTCCGCTCATGGCCGGCATGTGGATCGGCGAAAGGCTGTTCGGCCGCGCTTCCGAAGAGACGTTCCGCCGCGTCTCCCTGTGCTTCCTGCTGGCCGTCGGCACGGCGACGCTGTTCGTGTAGATCCGCCGCGCTCGCCGCGGCCGCGGCGGAGCCCGGCCGGCGGCGGAAAACTATTCGACCGGTTTGCCCGGCGGCAGGTCGAACAATTCGTCCGGCAGGCTCTCGATGTGTTCGACGACCGCGTCGACGCCGACCACGTCCGCGTATTTGGCGTGCATGTCGCAGAGATTGATCGCATGGCTGGCCTGCGAGCGATCGAAGCAGCCTTCCTCGACCAGCGCCACCCGGTAGTTCTCGCTGAACGCGTCGATCACGGTGGCGCGCACGCATCCGGACGTCGTCGTTCCGACCATGATGACGGAGTCCGCCTTGAGATTCGTCAGGAACGAACTCATCGGGGTGCCGTGAAACGCGCTCGGCTTCAACTTTCTAATGACGATGTCGCGCGGCGCCGGAGCGATCTCGTGATTGATCTCGTTGCCGTCCAGATTGGTCCGCGCTCCGCCGGACCTCCATTCTCTGGTGCGCTTGTTCTTCCAGGACCAGGCCCCCCTGTCCCATCCGTCCTCGCGCATGTCGCCGGTGGTGTAGATGACGGGCAGGCCCTTCGCGCGGGCGGCGTCCAGGAGCTTTCGGATGTGAGGCAGCGCGTCCCAGGCGTCCTCGCCGCACGAATTGGGCCAGCGCCTGATGGAATCGAGAATGGGTTCGGACCTGTCGCCGGTGAAGTTGTAGTTGACGTCGATGACGACGATCGCCGGACGTTCGCCGAAACCCGCGGACTCCCCGTAGCCGGCCGCCTCGAACACTTCCTTGTCGCGCTCCGTCAGGAACGCGTCCCACGCTCGCTCGCCCATTTTCTTGCCTCCCTCGCGCCGAAGAGTCACTATCCGCGAAAAGCTAGATTGCAAACGCCATCCGCGCAAGATGCGCGCCGGAACGGAGGATCGAGAAATGGCGATCAGCGAACTCAATCACATCAACATCCGCACCGTGTTGATGGAGGAAACCAAGGACTTCTTCGTCGATGTCCTGGGACTCAAGGTCGGTTACCGGCCCCTCTTCGACACCCACGGCTACTGGCTGTATTGCGGCGATGTCGCCATCGTCCATCTCTCCCTCAGCGATCCCGGCGGAGACAGGCGGACCGTCGCCGAAGGCCGCGGCGGCGGCCTCGACCACATCGGATTGTCCGCCCGCGGCCTCGAAAGCGTCGAGAATACGTTGCAAGCCCACGACGTGACCTACTGCAAACGGCTGGCGGGAAGCGGACGCCTCGTTCAGGTCTTCTTTCACGATCCCAACGGAGTGCAGGTGGAACTGGCGTTCGACGCGCCGTCGGAGGGCGTGACGGAAGAGAACTTCGTGCCGGTGGACGCGCCCGGCCTGGGAGTCTGAACCCGGTTCCGCGCGAACGGTTCCGCCGGGCGCGGTCGAAAAAACGCCGCCGCTCCCTTGAATGCCGAAAAACGGATCCGATATTAGAATCGTTCTAATGGAGGGTGCCATGTCTCGAAAACTGCATGCAACGAAAAACGATCTGGCGGAAAACGCTCGCGGAGCGGCCGTCAGCGTCCTCAACGCCCGGCTCGCGGACGCGGTGGATCTCGCGACCCATATGAAACAGGCGCACTGGAACGTCAAAGGCCCCGGGTTCATCGCCCTGCACGAGCTCTTCGACAAGATTCACGGCGAAGTCCAGGTCCATGTCGACGACATCGCCGAGCGGATCGCGGCGCTCGGCGGAACGGCGGAGGGAACCGCGGCCGCGACCGCGGCCAATTCCACGCTGCCGCCCTATCCTCTCGACATCCACAGCGGAGTCGATCACGTGGAGGCGGCGAGCGTTTCCCTCGCGGCCTTCGGCAAGGCGGTCCGCCGGGCGATCGACGAGATGGCCGAGATCGGCGACGCCGATACCGAAGATCTGTTCACCGGCGTGTCCCGCGACACCGACAAGAACCTCTGGCTGGTCGAAGCCCACGCCCAGGCGGCGAACTGACGGCGAACCCGGCGGGAAGGACGGTCAGCCGGTCGTCCTTCCCGCAAGCTCGATCTCCTCGAGCAGCGGCATCCAGTCTTCCTGCCTGTCGCGCATCGGTTTCGTATCGACGTCGAACGCCGTGAGCCCCTGAGAGGCCAGCCGGGGATAGGCCGAAGAATCCGCGATGCGGGCGAACGGCTCGCGACCGATCGACGCCAGAAACTCTTCCAGCTGGCGGGACGCCAGCGAGCGCTCGCGAAACCGGTTGCTGACGATCAGAACGGACTTGCGTCCCTTGCGGATCTTCTTGATCCCGGCGATCCGGTCGAGAAACGCCTCGGTTCCGTACTGATCGAAGACCGACGGCAGAAGCGGCGCCACGAGTATCTCGGCCTCCGCGACGATCTCCCGAACCCGGGCGAAGCCGAGCGAGGCCGGACAATCGATGACCACGCGCTGAACGCCGCGCGGCGCCTTGCCGAAATCCTTCCTCCAGTCCGTCAGGCGGACGCGCGCCGCCGCCTTCGGGCGCAGGCCGTGCCAGCGGCTGGCGCCGCGATGCCGGTCGCGGTCGACCAGCAGCGTTTCGAGTCCGGAGGAGGCGAACGCCGCCGCGAGATGGGTCGAAACCGTCGTCTTGCCGCAGCCGCCCTTGCCGTTGATTACGCATACGCGAAGCGTCATGGCAGGCCGCCGCCCTGCGCAGCCTCGAACTTTTTCCAGCTTTTGCCCAGACGGGACACCGCGCGCGCGACTTCCGCGCCGCTCCATCCCGAGCAGAACGCCGCGGCCTCGACGAAATCGGCCTTCGCATGCTCCGGAACGGTCTCGCGCACCCGCTGGAGAAAGGGGGCGACGTTGCACATGTCGTTGAATTTTCCGAGATCGTCCTGCAGCCTGGCGAGGCGTTTCGAGTATCGCCGGGCGCCCTTGCCGCCTTCGTCCAGCACCTGCAACAGAGGGGCGCCGGCGTAGCGCGCCCGCTTCGCGGCGATCCGGGCGCGATGCCAGTCGTCGATGTCCCCCTTCAGGGCGCGCCGTCCGCGCTTGACGAGCCTGCGGTGCATGTTCGCCAGACGCGTCGCGGCGAACTCGCCCACCGGCCGCCGGGCCAGCAGGCGGTCCACCGGGCGCTCGTCCCGCAGCCATTCGCCGTCCTCGATCCATCCGTGCCAGCGCACGGTCAGCCGCGCGAATTCGGGTCCGGCGAGGAGAGCGATCACGTCGGCGAACGCCCGCTCGCGAAACCGCGCGACCTCCTCCGCCAGAACCTTTGCGAGCCTCGCGTCGAGCAGATCCTTCGGGAACGAGGCTGCGGTTTCGGCCGCGAAGACGTCGGCGTCCCGCACGTCTCCGAGGCGCGAGAACAGGGATTTCGCGGCGGCGAGCATTCCGGCGGCCCCGGAAACGTCGAGAACGGGGCCGAACGCGGACAGCGTCGACCGCAGGCGGCGCAGGCCGACCCGCATCTGGTGGACGGCCTCCGGGTGCGCCGTCTGAACCAGCGCCGCATGGTTCGCGAGAACTTGCGCGAAGGCGCTGCGCATCATGGCGGCGGCGGCCTCGGGTATCGCGGTGGACGGAGGAACGCGCACGGTCTCGGCGAGGACCGGGCCCGGCGGCTCGCCGGTCAGCAGCCGAAACCCGCGCGCAGCCTTGCCCTGGGTCTCGAGTCCGCACGGCGCGAGTTCGAGAAACGCGAGACAGGCATCGGCGAGCGAGCGCGGAGCGCCGCGCCGCAGTTCGTGCTCCACGTCGTCGATTTCCAGGGACTTGCCGTTCGCCGTGATCCGACCGCGATCGTGGACCGCCTCCACGACGTCGTCGCGCCTTTCGATCACGCGCTTGCTGCGCTTCACGTCCGTCGAGAACGCGGGGGCGAGGCGCGCCGCCTCGCCGCGAAGGTCGGGAGGAAGGACCGCTTCGAGATGAGAGGCGTTCAACTCCAGCGACTCGACCGGGATTTCGTGCTCTTCGCGAGCGAACCCCGAACTTCCGGGTATCCGCTTCTTGACGGTCTGCCGGAGCCCCTTCCCGTTTTCCCGGATCCGGCATTCGACGCCGCTCTTCCACAGGCGGCGATCCGGCGTGTCGAAATAAACCGCGCGATTGACCTCGGCGGCGTCCGGAAAATGCTCCTTGACGATCGCGTTGCGATCCCGCGGGACAGAGAACCTGATTTCTGCTTCGATCATCGCAACCGCTTGGCGTCCCCTGTCCGGCTCCGAAAGACGCAATGTATCATCGAACGCGAAACATGTCCGGCCGCTTGAAGAATCGCCTGCCGCCCATCGTCGGCCACCGCGGCGCGGCGGCCATCGCGCCGGAAAACACGATCGCCGGATTCGAAGCCGCCCGCGAACTCGGGCTTTCGTGGATCGAATGCGACGTTTCGCTGCTCGGCGACGGCGCTCCGGTGATCTTCCACGATCCGCGGTTCGAGAGAACCACGAACGGCGCGGGCCCGTTGTCGGAACGGACTCTCGAGTACGCGCGAACGCTGGACGCGGGCGCGTGGTTTTCCGCGGAGTTCGCCGGCGAACCGGTGCCGACCCTGCGGACGGCGCTGGACGCCTTCGCGCGCCTCGGTCTCGGCGCCAACCTCGAGCTCAAGGTTCACGGCGGCGAAAGCAGCGCTCTCGCCGCCGCCGTCGCCCGCCATTTGCGCGGCGCGGACAGCGTTCTCGTCTCGAGTTTCGACCGCGACGCGCTGCGGCATTTCCGCGCCATGGACGGAAACGCTCCGGTGGCGCTGTTGTACCGAGCGGTCGGAACCGACTGGCGCGAGACGGCGGCGGAGTTGGGCGCCCGGGGAATCGTCGCCCGCCACGACCGCCTGCGCGCGCCGCTGATCGAAGAGATCGTCGAAGCCGGAATGTTCGTCGGCGCCTATACCGTCAACGATCCCGTCCTCGCCGAAAGATTGCTGGGTCGCGGCGTTGCAAGCGTCATCACCGACGCGCCGCACCGTTTCGAGGGAGGGCTGCGCGCGGAGTCCGGGGCCGGTTTCGGGGCGGCCCGCGCATTCTGAAGGCGCGCAGTCCCGTTCGCACGAGAGAACGGCGCGGCTCGCGGAACCGCCGTGTCCAGGAACGGTTCTCCGGAGCCTTCCGCGCCGTTCTTGCGTCTCCCTCCTATCAACTCCGCCTGCGGCGCGCTTCGAAGTTGATAGGGGGAGGCATGTTGAAACGAGACGATTGATCGGGTCTACCGGCCGGTCTGCTTGCTGGGATTGGCAGCAAGAAGCACGGACGATGTCCAGACCAGCGCCGCTTCGAGTACTTTCCCGGTGGTAAACCCCGCCGCGTTAGCTGGCGACCTGCGCTTCAATTCGCGCGAAGCCCTTTACGATCTGGACGAGACGTGCGAAGAGGGGAGGGGTGCCGCCCTCGCATTCGGCGTTGCCGAATTCGTACCGGCTGTTGCAGGCCTTCAGGACGAGTTCCTTCCCTCCGAAGATTTTGGAGTTCAAGATGTTGGCTGCCGACCGAAATCCAGACCTGTACGATGCTCTGCGCGATCTGGAAGAGGCACGCGGCGAGGCGCATGAAGAGGAGTTCTCCGTGCCTTCCGACGTGGCTTTGAAAAATGCACGGCGGTTGTTGCATGCCATGTACAGGTTGTTTCCACGGCGCTTCGAGGTCTACCCCACGCCAGATGGGGAGGTCGCGATTGACGTTCCGGGCGGGCTTGGGCGTTCGATCCTGCTTTTGTGCGATTCGGATGGCGGCGCCTTGTGCTCGGTCAATATGAGCGGCGCGCATCGCCGCGCACGTTATTCCGATGCGCGCGGACTGCCGGACGGCTTCGTACGCGACGTTCTTGCCGAACTGGAACGGCTGAACGCTGCGGCTACGTGACGATCTCTCACCTCACCCCATCCGATCGCTTCGAGCTTTCCCCCTTCGGAAGGTTGGGAGGCCCGTTCCGATCTCGAGGCTGTCGGCAAAGAATGTTACGAATTCCACGCTGCGCTCGTGATCGGGAACGACGAAGGCATGACGAAGACGTGCAATCGCCTCCACGATCACGCGGAACGCAACCCGGATATCGCGAAGCTTCGTTGGCTGCACGCGACGATGGATCGGGCCGTGGCCTGCGGATGGCGCGACGTTTCGACCGCCTGAAAGTTCCTTCCCGACTACGACCTCGACGAGGAGGAGCGTGGCGATACGAAGAAGCCTTGGCCGGCCTGACCGGACACGCGACGAGGCGTTCGCGCGCCTCCTGACTTGAATGCCGAACGCGTCGGGGAGGAACTTCTCTCCAAGCGGAATCCTGACTTTGACCAGGGCCTCGTGGATGCGGCTTCGTGCGTTGCAAAAATATCACGCCTGTCTTTTTTCGTCGCTCGACAGTAAAGCATCTTGACATCGACCGTCATGCCAGGCACAAGGGCCGTCACTTGCCCCCCTCGGGACTTGCCGTCGGGAAGTTCTTGCCTCGGAGCGGAAATTTTCGAACGGCCCCCGAGGGGTTATGTTTTCATATAAGATGTTCAAAACGTTCCCATCCCCCTTCCAAAAACACTACGTTCGGTGGTTACCTGCAGCCTCGCTCAGGCGCAGAAACTACCCGGTCTCTCCTAATGGGCCGGTAGTCTTGCTTTGCAATTTCGAAGACGCGGCATGATTGACGCCCCGGACGCGCAATAGGATTTTTCGACGGGCAGAATTTGCATCGCCGCGAGAAGGAAGCGTTTGGACGCCATCCATGATCCGATCAAGCCGTTCGACGCGATACGCAAGGACATTGGGCGTGTAAATCTCGGGGCTGGATGCGGGCATACCCGACGCTCGGCGCACTGGCGCGCTTATTGGACCAAATCGCCTCCTGTGACGCGTCGCGCAGGAATAGTCGTGGAATCCGGAACGCTGAAATGCCGTCTGCGCTCGTTCGACCAAACGAACGACTCGGTCGCAAAGAAACTCATCGCTCAGGAAAAAGGAATCGATCTCCGTCTTGGACTGGATGTCGTCAGGTTGGCGCGGGAGGGCCGACTGGATGCAGCGGTCGTCTTCAGTCAGGGCCGACCGCGGCGGTCGACGAGGCGAAGTCTATCGCTCGCGACGCCGGAAAGCGGTTTTTCCCGACGGCCGGACCTTGACCTCGTGGGCGTCGATCCATACGGTCGAACCATGAGCCCGGCAGCACAGAACCCGGCCGGTCGCGGCATGCCTCCCGGCCCCCGGCCCGAGGACTTGCAACTGCCGGCGTCGAGGAACGAGATCGCGGCCATTCAGAGGCGCCGCAAGCGAATCGCGTTCGAACGCGCCATGCGGGCGCCGTTCTACGCGGGAAAACTCGATCGCATCGATCCCGATCGTCTCGACGATCCCGAAGAATGGTCGAGGATTCCGATCATCGACAAGGAGATCTTGCGCGGCATCGACGGAGACCAACTCGTGATCTGCGACCGCGGCGAAGTCGCGGAATACTGGCGGTCCGGCGGCGCGACCGGTACGCCTCTCTATTACCCGCGCACGTTCGAAGACATGCGTTACGCCCTGCTGCAACTCGTTCGATGCTGGGTCTGCGCGGGAGGCGAGCCGGGCGACCTCTGTCACGTGTCGTTTCCTTTCGGGGTCCACCCCGCAGGCCAGCTCTGGTCGCGCACGGCGAACCCTTCGGGCATCGGGGTCGTCTGGGCCGGAGCCGGCAACACGACGCCGTCGGAAGTCCAGCTCGACCTTCTGACCCGCCTGAAACCCACGCTGTGGATGGGGATGCCGAGCTACGGGCTGCACCTCGCCAACCTTGCCGGGGCGAAGGGCGTCGATCTGGCGGCTGGATCCGTTCGCAAGCTTCTGGTCGGCGCCGAGGCGCTGTCGGCCGCGAAGCGCGAAAAGCTGCGGCGGATGTGGGGCGTCGAGGAGGTCCGCGATCTTTTCGGAATGACCGAAATCGGCATCCTCGGCAGCGACAGCGTTGTGCAGGAGGGGTTTCACGTCTGGACGGATCAGGCTGTTTTCGAGGTGATCGACCCGGATACGGGCCGGGAAGTCCCCGAAGGCGAAGAGGGGCTCATGGTCGTTACGCCCCTCTTCATCAACAATGCGACGCCGTTTCTGCGCTGGAGTTCCGGCGATGTCGTGAGCATGAGGCATGAAAGCTCGCTCGAAGGCCCCTTTTCCGTCTTTCCCGTCATGCGCCACGCCCGGCGCACGGTGGGGTTCTTCAAGATTCGCGGCATCAACGTGAACCATGACGAGTTCGAGGATCTCGTGTTCCGGCTGCCGTCGGTGACGGATTTTCGCGTCGAGCTGGTCGCGGAGCGGGATCTCGAAGTTCTCAGACTGCTGATCGAGGTCGGGCGGGGAAAAGACGAGACTGCGGTCGCAGACCGGACCGCGGAGGCGATTCGGCGAACGTTCGAAATACGCCCCGAAGTCCGCGTTCTCCCGCTCGGAACGCTCGCGCGCGACTTCGAGGCCAGCGTCAAAGCCCCGCGGTTCCAGGACCTGCGGAGCTGAGCCGCCGCGCGGCCCGCCGGGCGGGAAACCGTCCGGCGCTGCGCAAACCCGCGCAAACCTGCGATCAACGAAAGTCCCGCGACGGGTACAGCTTGCCGAGCCGGCCGGAACCGCCAGGGTTTCGTCCGGGACTTGCAGCATTTCCGGCGGCGAGAGCGCGCAGGCGATCGGTCAGATCTTCCATCCGGTCGGCGATGACATGGATGACGATCCCCTCGCGTTGAAGCCGCCCGCTCGCCCGAATCAGGCGGGAGCCCATCACGACCCGGCGGTACCTTTCGAAGATCTTCGGCCAGACCACCAGATTGGCCACTCCGGTCTCGTCTTCGATCGTCATGAAGATAACGCCGCTCGCCGTGCCGGGCCGCTGCCGCATAAGCGCAAGCCCGGCGACCGAGACCGCCGCGCCGTCTTTCATCTCCGCAAGCCGTTCGGCTGGAACGGCGGCGCCCAATTCCGCGCGCAGCAAGGCCAGAGGATGCGTCTTGAGCGACAGGCCGAGAAACGCGTAGTCGCGGGTAACGGCCTCCCCTGCCGCCATCGACGGCAACTTCGGGATCGGGCGCGCTTCATTGCTTTGGAACAACGGCAACGGCGCGGGGGCCGCCGCCGCCCATAGCCCTTGACGCCTGCCGATCCCCATCGAGCCGAAAGCGTCCGCATGCGCCAGCCGCTCCAGCGCCGCCGTCGGCAGGCCCGTGCGGCGTCGGAGGTCCGCCGGAGAAGAGAAAGGGCGGACCGACGCTTCCTGCGCCAGGGTCGTTGCATGCTCCTTCGAAAATCCCTTGACCTGTCGCAACCCCAGACGCAGGGCGCTGGCATTTCCGTTCCTTTCCAGGGCGTTGTCCCACAGGCTGTGGTTGACGTCGACCGGACGGACCTCGACGCCGTGCGCTCGGGCGTCGCGAACGAGCTGGGCCGGCCTGTAGAATCCCATGGGCTGGCTGTTGAGGATGGCGGCGGCGAACGCGTCCGGGTAATGCTTCTTGAGCCAGGCGGACACGTAGACCAGCAGCGCGAAGCTCGCCGCGTGGCTTTCCGGGAAGCCGTACTCGCCGAACCCCTCGATCTGGCGGAAGCAGCGTTCCGCGAATTCCTGATCGTAGCCGTTGGCGACCATGCCGCCGACCAGCTTTTCCCGGAAGGCGTCCAGCGTGCCGGCGTTGCGGAAGGTCGCCATGGCGCGCCGCAGCTTGTCGGCCTCCAACGGGGTGAATCCGGCGGCGACGATGGCGATCCTCATCGCCTGCTCCTGGAACAACGGCACGCCCATGGTCTTTTCCAGCACGGCGCGCAGTTCCGGGGAGGGATAGTCGACCGTCTCCTCGCCGTTGCGGCGGCGCAGATAGGGATGGACCATGTCGCCCTGGATGGGTCCGGGCCGGACGATCGCGACCTCGATGACAAGGTCGTAGAAGTTGCGCGGCCTGAGGCGTGGCAGCATGGTCATCTGAGCCCGGCTTTCGACTTGGAACACGCCGACGGAATCGGCCGCGCACAGCATGTCGTAGACGTCGGGATCGTCGGCGGGAATTTGGTGAAGGTCGAACTTTCTGCCGTAGTGCCGCGCCAGCAGGTCGAGGCCCTTGCGAATGCAGGTCAGCATGCCGAGCCCGAGCACGTCGACCTTAAGGATGCCGAGTGCGTCGAGGTCGTTCTTGTCCCATTCGATGGTGGTGCGGTCGGGCATGGCCGCGTTGGCGACGGGGACGAGTTCGGAGAGCGGTCCCTGCGTGACGACGAAGCCGCCGGGATGCTGCGACAGGTGGCGCGGAAAGCCGGTCAGCTCGCCGGCGAGTCGAAGGGTTGCGCAAAGCTGCGGGTCGTTCGGATCGAGACCGGCCTCGCCAGCCTGTTCGGGGGCTATGCCATTCCCGCTCCATCCCCAGACCGTGGAGGCGATCGCGGCGGTGGTATCTTCGCTGAGTCCCATCGCCTTGCCGACCTCGCGCACGGCCATGCGCGCACGGTAGTGGATGACGGTCGCCGCCAGCGCGGCGCGTTCGCGGCCGTATTTGCCGTAGACGTACTGAATGACCTCTTCGCGGCGCTCGTGCTCGAAATCGACATCGATGTCGGGCGGCTCCCGGCGCGCGGCCGACACGAAGCGCTCGAACAGGAGATCCATGCGCACGGGATCGACGGCGGTGATGCCGAGGCAATAACAAACCGCGGAATTGGCCGCCGACCCGCGTCCCTGGCACAGAATGCTCCTGGATCTGGCGAAGCGGACGATATCCTGAACGGTAAGGAAATAGGGCGCGTAGCCCAGCTCTCCGATCAGCCCGAGCTCGCGGGCGACCTGCGTTTTCACGTCGTCCGGCACGCCGTCTGGATAACGTTCGGCGGCGCCCTCCCAAACCAGGCGTTCGAGCTCGGCCTGCGGGGTCGCGCCGGACGGCGCCTCGTCGGGATAGTCGTAGCGCAACTCGTCCAGCGAGAAGGCGCAACGTCCGGCTATTTCCATCGTCTGCCGTACCGCGTCGGGATAGTCCCGGAACAGCCGCGCCATCTCTTCGGGCGGCTTGAGGCAACGCTCGGCGTTGCGCTCCAACCTGAAACCCGCCTCGCGGATCGTGCAGCCTTCGCGGATGCAGGCGAGCGCGTCGAGCAGCGGCTTGCGTTCCCGAACGTGCATGCAGACGTCGTTGATCGCGACCATGGGAACCCCGGCCCGCGCCGCGAGGCGGGCGATCTTCCGCAGCTGCGCCGCATCGCCGCCGCCGTAGCGGAAGCGCGCGGCCGCCCAGACGCCGGCTCCCGGCATCTCGCGCAGCCGGGCAAGGTAGCCGAGGATTTGCGGATCCTCGGGGTCGTCCGGCGGCATCGCGACGAGGGACTGTCCTCCGGCATGCGCGGCAAGATCTTCCAGACGAAGCGCGCAGGCGCCCTTGGGAGCGCGCAGGCGGCCGAGGGTGATGAGTTTGGAGAGCCGGCCGTAGGCCGCCCTGTCGGACGGAAAGCAGAGCAGCGGCGGCGCGTCCTCGAAATCGAGCCGCGCGCCGACGAGCAGCCGGATGCCCGCCTCTTTCGCGGCCTGATGGGCGCGGACCACGCCCGCGAGCGTGTTGCGGTCGGCAACGGCAACCGCGGAAAGTCCGAGCGCGGCGGCCTTGGCCACGAGTTCCTCGGGATGGGACGCGCCCCGGAGAAAGGAGAAGTTGGTCGTGACGGCGAGCTCGGCGTAGGGCGGCGGGCGGGCGGGCCGGCGAGGCGGAGCGCTCGGGCGCTTCCGGCGTTCCGGCGCGCCCGGTCTTTGTCCCGCCCGCGCGGCGCTTCTTCCGAATATTCCATGGAGGCGCCACCCGGAGCGGCCTTCCCGGTAGATCCAGAAACGGCGGCCGTTATCGTCCTCGACCCGGTAGTAGTCGCGGGAGGCGGCCCGGTCGTCCGGTCTCCACCATTCCGGCGACAGCCGTTCGGGACCGTCCGCGCGCTCGACGCGGAACGTTCGCCTGCGCCAGCGAAACGTCGTCGGCGGATCGTCGAAACCCGGCGGCGCCGCCTCGATTTCTTCCGGCGGGGAAAAAAGCCGTAGAGGAAGGATCCCGTCCCGCCACGAAGCGCTCGGCGGCGGCCGCATGGCCGTGACGGGGGACAGTTCGACTGCGCGTTCCGGAATGCGGCTTTCCCGCGGCGAAGGCCGCAACACGCGGTCGGCGCCGAGCCGCGCGCTCAGCCGGTCGGCAAGCTCGGCGACGTCCGCTTCCTGACCGCCGCGATCGAAGGCAGCCTGCAGCGGCCGCAGCCGCTCGCTTTCGGCAACGGTCAGCGTCATGGCGTCGACGCCGAACGCCGACTCGATGCGGCGTTCGGCGAACAGGCGCGCCAGATGCCCGGCGTCGCAACTCGGCCAACTCGTCCCGGCGGCGAGCCGGTCGACCGCGCCGTCCGAATGATGGAGGGCGAGGACCAGTCGCCGTGCGCCGCGTGCTTCGGCCTCGAGGGCGGCCGCGATCTCGCTTGCGAGGTTGCCCAGCGCTTCGGCGATATCCTCGCTGCGTCCGACCGGCTCGGAGAATCCGACTCGCGCGAACGTCCGGCTCGCCGGGGCGACGGGCGAGATCGGCTCCGGGCGAGCGCCCAGCGCCTGGTCCAGCCGATCGACGATTTCGCGGCCGAACCGGTCGGCCAGCGTCGCCCGCGGCATGGCCAGCAGATCGTCGACTCGACGCAGCCCCAGCGCATGCAAGTCCAGGACGGTCGGCTGCGTCAGCCGGAGCGCCGCGACCGGCAGCGGCGCGATCGCGTCCCGGGACTGGCCCCGGAGAACGCGCTCCACGCGAGAACGGCCGTAACGGGCGACGGCCCACGCGGCGCCCGGCGTGTCGGCGGCCGCGACGCGGGCCGAGAAACCGAGATCTCCGACTTTGCGCGCCAGGTCGCGGAGCAAGGCGGGCTCGCCGCCGAACAGGCGGGCGCAACCGGTGACGTCGAGCCAGACCGAGCCGTCGCCGACGTTTCCGAAACCGCCGGGAGCGGTCCACGGAGTGTATCTGCCGCACCATTCCGCGAGACGGGCCAGGGCGCGCGCTTCCGCCGCCGGGTCGACTTCGGCGGCGTCGATCTCGGGCAGAATCGCGCGGGCGTCGGCCAATGTCTGCCCGACGCGGATCCCGGCCCGTTCCGCCTTCTCGTCGACGGCATGCAGCAGAAACTGGCCGCCGCGAGATTCGATCAGGCCGAACGGTCTATCCGGCCGGTTCCGGCAGCGCGCGCGGTCCGTCGCGAACCGGGGCAGCCACAGAGAAATCACCCGTTTCATGGTTCCACTCGATCATTCGGAAGGCGCCGCCCCGGCAGCGAAACGGCCTCGCCCGCCATTGCGCTGCGCCGAGGCCCGGGGAAGCCGGCTGCCGCGGCGCGTCGACCGTTCGGGCCGGCGGTTCGCCGATGCGCCAGCGCGTCGCGGCGGCTCCCGGCGACGGCGTCTCGCGATTCGGCCGCAGGACGATCGCCGCGGCGCCGCCGGCCTCGGCGGCAAGTTGCAGGCGGCGGGCGGCGGTCAGGCTCAGTTCGGCGACTTCGCCGACCGCCGCGGCGAGGCTGCGGCTGCGCAAACCCTCTTCCATCGCCCATAGCGCATCCGCGTCGCGTCGCGCCCGCACCAGAAGCATCCGCTCGGGATCGACGCCGAAAGTCCGCAGCGCCGGTGCGTAAAGCTCGCCGGCGTCGAGCGCCCGGGGCTGTTCGCACCAAAGGACGAAGTTTCCGGCGCGGGCCAGCCGGCCGGCCAGCAGAGCGCAGAAAGCCGTCGCGGCGCCCGCGTCCGCGGCGAACACCTCGTGCAGGGCGCTGCGCAGAAACCCGAGGTCCGAAGGGTCGACCGGCGCGCTTGCGTCGGCCCGCCGGACGGCCTCGGGGCCGGCCGCCGCACCGTCGCCGGCGGACCGGCTTCGTGAGTATCGTTCAAGCATGGCGTCATCCGGAGATTCATCTTTTGTTCTAAAGCGTTTCGCAATGGAAGTCAACGCGCGCCGGTGCGACGCATATCCAAAGTTCTCAAATTTCTGGAAATTTCCTCTGCCGATGCTATGAAGAGCTCAGGGGATGGCGGGGATTCGGGCTGTCCGCGATTGGTCGAATGCATGGCGGGTTGTCTGTGATCGAAGTGGTTGACTTCTTCTGCGGATGCGGAGGCACGAGTGCCGGGCTGCAGGAGGTGGGCATGAGGATCCTTGCGGGGATCGACAATGATGCCGATGCCGGGCGCACGTTCGCCGGGAATTTTCCGGATGCGAAATTTTTCCTGAAAGACATCCGGCATCTCCGGCATAGCGATCTGACATCGGTGATTCCGGAGAACCGGGAAAACCGGAAGCGCCCGTTGCTGTTTTCGGCCTGCGCTCCCTGCCAGCCGTTCACCAGGCAACGGACGACCCGGGACCGCAAGGACACCCGCGCCAGCCTGCTCGACGAAATCCACCGGTTCATCGGAACCTTTCGACCTGATTACGTCTTCGTCGAGAATGTCGCCGGACTTCAGGACGTCGACAACAAAAAGGGGGGGCCGCTGGACAGGTTTACCGAACTGCTCGATAGGCTGGGATACAAACACGACACGGGGATTCTGAAGGCGCAGGACTTCGGCGTCCCTCAATACCGTCGGCGCTTCGTATTGCTGGCCAGCCTGCTCGGCCCGATCGAGGTGCCGGACGCGACGCACGGACCCGGCACCGACCATCCTGAACCGGAGTCCGTGTGGAAATGGATCGAGGACCTTCCCTCGCTGGAGGCCGGCCAATCCTGCGAGAAAATCGCCAATCATTGCGCGGCGAACCTGTCGCGGATAAATCTGGAGCGAATCCGGGCGACCCCTCCCGGCTGCGGACGGGAAAGCTGGCCTGAGCGCCTCAGACTTGATTGCCACAACAATTACAAGGGCCATACGGACGTTTACGGAAGACTTCGCAAGGACCGGCCCGCAGCTGCCCTGACGACCCGGTGCATCAGCCTTTCGAACGGGCGCTACGGACATCCTGAGCAGAACAGGGCGCTGAGCGTACGGGAAGCGGCGAGACTTCAGACTTTCGCCGATTCGTTCGAATTTTTCGGAGGTATAGGGTCAATGGCGCGTCAGATCGGGAACGCGGTTCCGGTCAGGCTGGCGAGCGCCGTCGGCAGGCATGTCCTTCGGCATGAGGAAGTCTGCCGGACCTGCGCGGGATAGATGGCCAGGTTTCACGTACGCGCGCGTACCGTCGACATGCTGGGCCGGCAGCAGATCGCCGGCATTCCGACCGCGATCAGCGAGCTGTTCAAGAACGCCCATGACGCCTACGCCCGGAACGTGGAGGTCGACTATTTCCGCGAAGACGACTTGCTGGTGCTTCGGGACGACGGCCTCGGCATGACGCGCGACGATTTCGAGAAACGCTGGCTCACCTTGGGGACGGAAAGCAAGCTGGGGACGAAACAAGGATTGCCGCCGCCCCCAAGGGATCCGGATCAGCCGAAGCGGCCGACACTTGGAGAAAAAGGAATCGGACGTCTCGCGGCCGCGATTCTCGGCCCCCAGCTATTCATCCTTACCCGCGCCAGAAGGAACGGCGTTCCCGGCGACGGGCTGGTCGCGGCCTTCGTGAATTGGAAACTCTTCGAGCTTCCAGGACTCGATCTCGACGAGATTGAAATCCCCGTCCGGGAATTTCCGGCGGCCGCACTGCCGGACGGAGCGGCGGTCAGGGAGATGACGGCCGAGTATTCGAATGTCGTGGACAGGCTTGCCGATCGGATCGACCGCGACCGCCTCGCGGCGATCAGGCGGGATCTGGACGAATTCGACCTCGATCCGCGCAAGTTGAACGCGGAGCTCGGCGCGCCCTCCCTTTCCGGCGAAGGCGCCGGCACCCACTTCTTCGTCAGACCGATGGAACGCCTTGTCCAGGACGACATGGATACAAGGGAGCAGGACAAGGCGACGAACTTCGAGAAGCACCTTCTCGGCTTCACGAACACCATGACGCCGGGAAGCAAGCCTCCGCCAATCGTGGCGCGCTTTCGAGACTATCCGGACGAAGGCGCGCCGCGGGAGTTTATCGGCGAAAGCGCGTTTTTCACTCCAGACGAATTCCTGATGGTCGATCATCGCATCGAAGGCCGCTTCGACGAATACGGTCAGTTTCAGGGAAATGTCCACGTCTATCAGACGAAACCGGATAGATACGTGCTGAGCTGGAACGAGGGAGACGGCCGCAAGACGATATGCGGGCCCTTCGATCTGTCGGTCGCCATCCTGCAGGGCGAACGCTCCGCATCCCTGGTGCCGCCGGAGGATTTTGCGCGCATGAGCCGGAAAACCGGCAGACTGGGCGGAATATACATATACAGAGACGGTATCCGGGTTCAGCCATACGGAGGAGCGGATTACGACTGGCTGGACATCGAAAGGCGCCGCACGCTTGGCGCGGGCTACTACTTCTATTCGTTTCGGCGAATGTTCGGCGCGATAGAACTCACTGCCGCCGCCAACGGAGCCTTGAACGAAAAGGCCGGGAGGGAGGGCTTCAGCGAGAATCTAGCGTATCGTCAGTTCCGCTCGATTCTCATCAATTTTTTTCTTCAGTCCGCTGGCGATTTTTTCCGCGAAGACGGAAACCGCTCGGAAGACTGGGAACGGAAAAGGCAAGAACTCCAGAAAGCGGACGAAAGCCGAAAGCGCCGAGCGCGGCAGGCTAGTTCCAAACGGCAGAATTTCGAACGGTCTCTCGAACTGTTTTTTGACGGACTTGCCGGGCACGCTATAGAGAAGGAAACGGAAGAAACGCTGGAGAAGGTCAAACGGGGAACTGATCGGGTGCTTCGGTCAAAACGCGATCCTAGAGGGAAAGCGCTGGCGCTCATGAGGATAGAGAGGGACGGGCGCGGAGAGCTGCAGGAGATCCGCGCACGATCGATCGTCGTCAGGCCGAGAGTTGGATTGCCCCGAAGGCTGTCCAACCAGTGGCTCGACTATACGCGCGAGTTCGAACGGCTGGAAAGCGACGTTCTCGGCCCGGCCGAATTGCAGATCGAGGAATATGTCGGCACTTCGGCGGCGAACTTCAAGCTGCCATTCCATCAATTCGTGCGAATCGACTCGGCGGTGCGGTCGCGAAGCCAGACAGCCGTAGGAGCGGTTCGTCGCCTGAGAAAAGAGTCGGACGAAGCGGTTTCGAAGGTGGCTGCCATCGCGCAGTCCACGACGAGAAACAGCTTCAGAACCGTGAACTCCACCGTAGACGAAGTCCTTTCCGAACTGGAGAGACTAAAGCGCGCGCAGGTCGGAGTCGATGCCCTCGCCGGGAAACGCAGGGAACTGGAGCAGAAGATCGACAGCGCGTTCGAACGCGAGCGCATACGTCTCCAGCGCCTGAAGGAGCAATTCGACGAATTAGGTCAATCGTGGTCGGAAGGGGAGTTCGATTCGATTGACGTGGTCGTAGCGATGGAAGAAGAACTGGAGGATCTTCGCGAACAGCGCGACACCGATCTGGAAATGGCCCAGATTGGAATGGCCGTGAGCATCGTCAGCCACGAGTTCGAGAAGACGGTTGGCGCGCTCAGAGACGGCTTCAGAAGATTGCGGGCTTGGGCCCGAGCCAATCCTGATATGGACAATCTCTACAGAGACATGAGGGGCGCATTCGATCATCTCGACGGTTATCTGACCATGTTCACGCCATTCGACCGTCGACTTTACGGCAACCGGGTGGAGGTTCGCGGTACGGAGATATACAAGTTCATCAGGGATCTGTTCGAACAGCGGCTGGAACGCCACTCCGTTGCCTTGACGACTACGGACGCTTTCCGGGAAGCGACGGTCGTCAGTTACCCTTCGACCTTCTATTCGGCCTTCGCCAACCTAGTCGACAACTCGATATTCTGGTTGAAGGACATAAAGGATCGCCCGCGCGAGATCGAATTGGACGCCGAAGACGGGGCCTTGGTGGTTCGGGACAACGGCCCCGGCGTAAGGGCGGGAGATCGCACCAACATTTTCCTGTTGCGGTTTTCGAGAAAACCGGGAGGCAGGGGAATGGGGCTCCATATATCGAGGGCGGCGTTGAACAAGGAGGGTTGGAACCTGACGCTTGAAGCCGGGAAGCCTTCCACGGGAGCGGCGTTCAGAATTTCGCGAATGGAGAGAAACAGTGACGAGGGATGATTTTTGCGAGGATCGACGGAAGGCTGCCGAAAGTTTCGCTCAGACCATGATCGTGGTGGATGACGAAGCCACCTTGGAGACCGTCGAAGATCCAGTGCCGAACGTTGTCGTTCGACCGGGACGCGGCCATCGTCGGGCGGCAGAGAATGACGATGTCGTTGCCGGAAAGCAAGACGTCACTCACGTGCTCGACGCAAAATCCCTCGTGGACGGCGCAATGGATATCGGGTTGGTCTGCTCCGTGCTTCATCACCGTCATGGAGAGAATCAGAATCAACTCACGCAGAGAGTGTTGAAAGCCGCGGCGCGAGTGGACATCGTGTGTCTGGACTGGGAAATCCACGGCGACAGCGGGGCGACAACCTGTTCGCTGATCAGGGAGATTGTCCGACACGATCAGGAACGAAACGGTCGGCTTCGCCTGATCGCGATATATACCGGGGAACGCGGACGGAGAAAGATACTGAATGACATCAAAACATCTTGGACGCCAGCCGAGCGATCGCGAATGAAATTGAGCGTCTCCGACAAAAGAGAAATACGGAGCGTAGTGGGGTTGAAAATCGTATGCCTGTTCAAAAAACATGGTACCAGGCTTCAAGCGGGTTCGGCGAACGATCAGATAAGCGAGTCCGAACTGCCGGACCGTCTGTTGCAGGAGTTTTCCAAGCTGTCCGAGGGACTGTTGTCGAACGTGGCGCTCGGGACCGTCGCAAAAATCAGAGACGTGACGCACCAAGTCGTGGGCAGCTTCAGCGGAGACATGGACGGACCGTACTTTCATCATAGGGCGAGCATCCCGGTTCCTGACGAGGCGGAGGAATATGCGGTCAACCTCGTTCTTTCGGAACTGGCAAGCGCAACAAGACTTCGGAAAGTCGGGCGGGATCTGGCTGGTCAATCCGCTTTGGAACGTCGAGTGCAATCGATAGCGGGTGAGCGTAATAGCCTCAAATTTATTGACGAAAACGACAATGAAACGGACATACAAGTCAATGATGTCATTGAGATGATACTAAATGGATATCGGAATGTTCCTAATTTAATCAATGTCGCTCGAAGGCCAGGTAATGAAAGATTCAAGAAGTCGTTTACCTCTCTATTTGCCAAAAATTCCGCTGAAGCCAATATGTTGATGAAGAAATTTGCAGCGCTGACGGGTACGCGTTCGCATCCGGATGATTATGCGATAAAGCAGCTAAAATTCTCTCCGGAACTTGGTCTCGGTACAATCGTTCTGGATCCCAAACGCAACCATTGGCTTTGCCTTCAGGCGAGCTGCGATTCGGTGCGCTTGGAGACAGCGCAGGCGTTTCTTTTTGTGCCGCTCAAGGAGGAAGAGAAACAGCCGGAACATGTGGTGCCATGTGGAATCAGCAAGACCGAAACAAGTTTCATCGGCCTTAGAGTTCCAGACAAGGGTTATACGAAAGTCGCGTCATTCGAGTTTGAACCGGATCCGGAAACCAAAACCGTTTTGGCTGTCAAAAACGGGAAACGCGGCAGACTGCATTTCAAAAGCGTAAAGGGTCGAAAATTCATATGGGTCGCGGATCTGAAACAACGGCGGGCGCTTCGTACCGCCAGCGCGATCGAACAACATATGTCCAGATCTGGATTTGACGAATTCGAGCCGTTCCGCACTTGAAGCGCGATTTGCGTATTCCTGATTTTTGTTCCGGCCGCCTTTATTTAAGGCCCTTTATCAACTCCGAGGCGCCGGGCTTTCCGAAGGGGTATACTGACGGAACCGATTCGCGCCTGCGGCGGGCGGAAGATCGGCGCGCAAGCGTCATGGAAGGAAGGAACGGCAACGGCATGCGCGGATTCGATCCCGATTTCGAAGACCTTCCCGACTACATCCTCAAAATAACGGCGCGGATCTGGGAGGGACGCCGGCCCGACCTGATCCGTCGATACTACGCGCCGGACTGCGTCGTCCGCACGCCGGCCGGCGACATGCGCGGCGCCGAAGCCGTAGTGGCGAGCACCCTCGAGACGATGCACGAGTTTCCGGACCGCCGCCTGCTCGGCGAAGACGTGGTCTGGGCGGGCGGCGACGATGCAGGCTACTATTCGTCGCACCGCATATTGTCGACGATGCATCACGATGGCGACGGCCTGTTCGGCCCCGCGACCGGCAAGCCGGTCAGGGCGAGGACCATCGCCGACTGCGCGGTGCGCGAAAACCGGATCCACATGGAATGGATGGTCCGTGACCGCGCCGCGGCGGCGCGCCGGATCGGCCTTCGCCCGCGCGATCTCGCGGCGCGGCTGGGACCGTGTCCGCAAACCGCCGGACCCGGACAATGGCGCGGCGGCGCGAGCGAACGCGCGGACGAATGCGCGGTTGCCTACGCAAATTGCTGGCGCGATGCCTGGAACGAAAAAAGGCTTTCGGCCGTCGCCGAGACCTATCACGAGGCGGCCGCTTTGGCGCTGCCCGGCGGCGAGTCGGCCGTCGGGCATGCAGGCATGGACCGTTTCTTTCTTGGCTATCTCGCGGCTTTTCCGGATGCGGAATTCGCCGTCGATCACCTGATCGCCCGCCGCGACGCGGACCGCCCCGTCCGCATCGCGATGCGCTGGTCGGTCGCGGCGACCCACGGCGGCCGCGGCGCTTTCGGCGAACCGACGGGAAAGACGGCGCGCTTCTTCGGAATCAATCACGCGCATGCGGTCGGCGGCAGGATCGTCGCCGAATGGATCCTGATCGACGAGGTCGCCGTCTGGCAACAAATCCTGCACGACGCGCCCGAGGCGTGATCGCTTCCTCCGCGTTCCGCGCGGACCGCCAGCTCCGCCGTCCGGGCCTTCAGGACAGAAAGTCTTCGAACTTCACCCGGTCGTGGCCGAACGGCATCGCCGGGTCGAACCGCGCCCGTTCGTCCGTCTGGGTAACCGCCGGCTTCGTGGCGTCGATGATCAACTTGGTTCCGATCCGGTACATCGGGCTCATGCCCGGAACGATGTCGGATACGTTGTCGAGCGACCAGATCCGCGTATTGGGCACCTTGATAACGTCGCGGCCGGCGTCGACCCGGGTGGTCAGGGACCAGAACACCTGACGCAGATCGGCCGCGTCGATGTCGTCGTCCACCGCGATCGCGACCTTTGGGTGGAGGTACGGACTCGACAGGGCGGCCATCGCCGCCGTCTTGGCCTGGCCTTCGACGCGCGGCCGCAACTTGAGGACGACGGCCATAAGGCCCGAGATCCCGAGGCAGCGCAGATCGAGCAGGTCGAGGCCGCCTTCCACGTTCCGGAGATGGTCGGTGATCACGGTCTCGATGCAGGTGGCGGTGATCGACTGCGTGTCCGTCATGGGCGCGCCGCATTGCATTGCGTAGAATATCGGGTCGCGGCGATGCGTGATCGCCTTGACCCGGAAGACCTCCGTGGATCCCTCCATCGCGTAGGTGCCCGTGGCCTCGCCGAACGGCCCTTCCTCGACCTTGCTGCGCGGCGGCACCTCGCCTTCGAGGACGATCTCCGCTTCCGCCGGCACCTCGAGGTCGATGGTTTCGCATTTGACTAGGCGGACGGGATCGTCGAGCAGGGAGCCGGCGATTTCGAGTTCGTCGAGACCGTAGGACGAGGTGAAGGCCGCGGCGTAGTAGAGCGCCGGATGGGCGCCGATCACCATCGCGACCGGCATCGCCTCGTCCCGCTCCTGGTATTTCTGGTAGATGCGAAGCGCGTGTCGGGGACAGATCAGGAAACCCGTCGAATCCGGCCCCATGACCTGCTGCCGGTGGATGGACATGTTGCGAATGCCGGTCTCGGGATCCTTGATGATTGCGATGCCCGACGCGATGTACGGCCCCGGATCGTCTTCCGCATGCCACAGCGCCGGAAGGCGCGTAAGGTCGGCGTCGGCGCCGCGCAGAACCGTCTCCTTCACGGGAGCCGAGCGCCGGTCGATCCCGACGGGCGCCACCCGCCGCTTGATGCGCTCCGCAAGCGCGGAAATCAGTTCGTCTTCCGCAAGCCCGAGCGCGATCGACCACTTGCGCCGGTCGGCGACGATCTGACTCGCCACGCGCCAGCCCGGAAAGCCTTCCAGATCGGTGAACAGCGTGGACTTCCCGAGCCGGTCGTAGGCCTTCCATCCGATGGCGGAGACGTTCTCGCGCGGGTTCGTCCGCTTCGCGATGCGGATCGTTTCGCCTTGCTGTTCGAGGTTTGCGATGTGGCCTCGCAGCGATTGGTCGCGCATTGGCAGCTCCTCGATTACGATGGCCGCTACAGATAACGCCGGGAGAGAGCCGTGAAAAGAGCGAACGGCATCGGCGGCGAACACCGGGGCCGGAAAGCGAGCCGCGGGCGAGGCCATCCGTCGCGTTGCGGTCGGCGCCGGGCGACGCGGGACCGACATCCCTTCGCGCGGCGGGCGCGGGAAAACCTCGGCCGGGCGCGCTACCGCGCGCCGGGGTGCTTCGAGCGCGGGCGGTGCGCGACGCGCTGGCGCGAAAGGACGCGCTCGAAGTGGCGCAGGCCGGCCTGCCGCGCGGGAACGCGGCGGTTGAACTCTCCGGGCGAAAGTCGCAGAATTGCCGAGTGAAGGAGAGAACATGAGCCAGCGTCAGCACGACATGGGCGGCATGGAGGCCGGCCCGCTCGAAATCGGCAGCCATGCGGCGGAACCCTGGGCGAAGACGATCACGGCGTTGGCGGCGGCCATGCGCGAGCGCGACACCATGCGGATCGACGAGCTGCGCCGCGCCTTGGAGGACCTGCCGCCGGACGTCTACGCGCAGGACTATTTCGAGCGCTGGTCCGAAGCGATGGTCAACCTGCTTGAGGAAAAGGGGTTGATGACCCGCGCGGAAGTCGAGGAGCGCATGCGCGCGATCCGCGCGAGGCTGGAGGCCTGACGATGCCCTTGTTCGAAGTCGGAGACCGCGTGCGCATCAGGAACGCCCACCCGCCCGGACACCGGCGCACGCCGTTCTACGCTCGCGGCAAGACGGGCGTCATCGAACGATATTGCGGCGCGTTCCGCAATCCGGAGGAACTCGCCTACGGCTTCGACGGCCTCCCAAGGCGCGAACTCTACCGGGTGCGGTTACGGCAGACCGAGCTTTGGGACTCGTACGACGGTCCGCCCGGGGACACCCTGGATCTCGAAATCTACGACCACTGGCTCGAACGGCTTGAGGAGTAGGAAAATGCACGATCACGGCGCGCACGCCGGCACGACGCCGGACGTCGACGAGACGGGCCATTACGAATTGATGGCGGAGGCCATGAAGGAACTGCTGGTCGAGAAGGGAGTCGTCGACGCCGAAGACGTCCGCCGCAACCTTGAGTTTCTCGACAGCCGCGACCCCGCCGACGGCGCCCGCATCGTGGCTCGCGCCTGGGTCGACCGGGAGTTCAGAAAGCGGCTTCTGGAAAACGGAACGAAAGCGGTGGAGGAATTGGGGTTCGCGATGGGCGACGCGGAACTGGTCGTCGTCGAGAACGCGCCCGACGTGCACAACGTGATCGTCTGCACGTTGTGCTCCTGTTACCCCCGCACGATACTCGGCCTGCCGCCGGACTGGTACAAGTCGAAGAGCTACCGCAGCCGCGCGGTGATCGAGCCTCGGGCCGTGCTGAAGGAGTTCGGTACGGAAATTCCGGACGATGTCGCCGTGCGCGTGCACGATTCCAACGCCGACATGCGCTACCTCGTCCTGCCGCGGCGTCCCGAAGGCACCGAAGGCTGGTCCGAGGAACGGCTCGCCGGCATCGTGACGCGGGATTGCATGGTCGGCGTCGCCCTGCCGCAAGCTTAGCGATCCCCCGGGCGGGCGGCGCGCGGCGGCTTCCGCGTCGCGAGCCAGATCGCCGCGAAGATGAGCGCGATTCCGGCGGCGTGGTACCAACGGAAAGCCTCTCCGAGGAGCGCCATCGACAACGCCACGCCGAACACCGGCGAGAGGTACACGAAGTATCCGGCGCGTCCCGGCCCCACCTTCGCCACCGAGGCGGCCCAGAAAATCTGCGCCAGCAGGGACGGACAGAGACTCATGTAGGCGATGGACCAGGCCGAGTCGAAGCCGAGCGGCAGGGGACGGTCGAAAGCGTAGACTTCGATCAGCCAGAGCGGCAGCATCCACAGGCAGGCGAAGAAGAACATCAGGGTCATGAGCCCGCTGGAGCTCAGCTCGGGCGGCGCTCTTCGCAGGTAGACCGCGTAGATCGAATAGGAGGCCGTCGCGACGAGCAGGAGGATGTCTCCCGGATTGAACCGGAGCCCGAGCAGGACCCCGGCGTCGCCGCGCGTGACGATCGCCGCGAGGCCGGCGAACCCCAGCGCGACGGCGACGCCTTCCGCCGGACCGATGCGGTCGCCCAGAACGATCCATGCGGCGATCAGGATGAATATCGACATCAAGCCCTGGAAGAGGGAGCCGTTGATCGCCGTGGTGTAATGCATGGCCACGATGTGCAGGGCGCCGAAGCCGACGGCGGAGCTCAGGGCGAGAAAGGCGAGGTATTTCCACCGCGCCGCGATCAGCCTGCGATGCCGCAGAAGCTCCGGCCAGGTCCAGATCAGCGCGGCGAGAAACGCGAACGCCCAGCGCCAGAAGTTCAGCGCCATCGGCGGCACCTCGTCGGCGACGGCGCGCGCCGTGACCGCCGAACCCGCCCAGAACAGCGCGGCGAGAGTCAACATGGCGTAGGGATGGATCATCCGCGGCGAACCGTCGCCAGCCATATGCCCGCCGCGATCGCCGCGATGCCCGCAGCGTGGAACGCCCGGAACGCCTCGCCGAGCGCGCCGACGGCCATGAAGACGCCGAATACCGGCGTAAGATAGATCATGTATCCCGCCATCGCCGCGCCGACGCGGCGCACGCCCTCGGCGAAAAACCATTGCGCCAGCACCGACGGAAACAGCGCGACGAAGCCGACGGCGAATAGCGCCGTTTCCGTCGGCGGCAGGGGACGGATCCAGAAATGCTCCGCGACGTAGAACGGCGCGATCTGAACGCTGCCGAGCGCCATCATCAGAAACAGGAAGGCGGGCATGTCCAGTTCTTCCGGCCGCTTGAACAGCAGGACGGCGTAGGTGGCCGACGCGAAGACGCCCAGAAAAACCAGCGGATCGCCGACGTTGATCCGCAACCCGAGCAGGATTTGCAAATCGCCGCGCACGACGATGACGACCAGCCCGGCGAGTCCGAGCAGCATGCCGACGGCCTGGCGGGCCGTCACCGCGCGGCCGACGAAGAGCGCGCCCGACAACAGGATGCAGAGGGGCAGCGCTCCCTGCAGCAGGTTTCCGTTGATCGCTTCGGTGAACTGAAGGCCGCTGTAGACCAGCGCGCTGAACGAGCTCATCGACAGCAGCGCGAGCAGGTTCAGAAGCCGGAAGTCGCGGCGCAGGACGAGGCGCTGCCGCCAGACGTTGCGAAGCGCGAAGGGAGCGAAAGCGAGCGCCGACAGGAACAGGCGCCAGAACGTCAGGGCGAACGGCGGCACCTCGTCGGCCGTCGCGCGCGCGACGATGGTGTTCGCCGCCCAGAACATGGCGACCAGCGCCAGCAGAACGAAAGCCGCGGTCCGGGAGGCGTCGCCGGCGTCCTTCATGCGCAGGCGTCGCCCGTCGGCTGGCGCTCGAGCCGTATGCCGGTCGCGCTGAACGAGCTCATCGACAACGGCGCGAGCAGGTTCAGAAGCCGGAAGTCGCGGCGATCGCGCTGCGCTGTCGCCAGATCTCGCGTCCGAAGAAGAGCGGGGCGCAGACCCGTCGCCGGGAGGTCAGCGGCGGAGTGCGCTCCTCCGCGGACAGCCGCCCGACAATCGAGGCCTATGCCGCCGCCGACAGGAGCGCGCCGCCCGGACGTTTTCGCTTGCTCGGATGATGCGCCCACAAGACAGCTTTCGGAGAAAGACCTGACGATCGCCGCGATGGGCAGCCCGCCCGCGGAGCCTACCGGATCCGTGGGCTTCGATCCACCGGGCGTCGCCGCGGCCGCGCCGGCCCGTGTTTTCGGCGGCGCAGGAGAAACGGGCGGCGCTTCGGCGCACGAACCGCGCGCGAACGTTCGGGGTCGCGGGAGCTTTCCGTCCGCAGCCGGCGGGGTTTTCGGAAACGGCGGGCCGCCTCAGATCACGCCCGACACGTCGTTGCCGCCGCTATCGTCGGATTCGTCCTCCAGATCCGCCTCGTCGTCGATGACCTCGGCAAGGGGATCTCCGTTTTCGATGCTCTCGCCGCTGGCGGCCGCGGCCGTCGCCGGTTGCGCCCCGCCGGCCGCCGGCCGGTTGCGCCGCGACCGCTGATGCGCCGTCCCTTGGAGTTCGGCCCCGCAATGCGGGCATACGATCGGATCGCGCAACAAGTCGTAAAAGCGGCCGCCGCAACTCTGGCATACCCGCTTCGATCCCCATTCCGGCTTCGCCAACGCCCTCCTCCCTCGATTGACCGGGGGCAGCCTTTGCCATGTTCGATCTTGCCTGTCAAAGGCAAAAAACCTCGCGCGATGGCAGGCGGAACCTTTTGTGGTAGGAGATTCCGCAACTTGGGCGGCAACTGCGGAGAACCGCGTGACGGCGCTGCGATCCGAACCCGCCGGCCCCTTGAGGGGCCGGGTATCCGTGCCCGGCGATAAATCCATTTCGCACAGGGCGCTCATGATCGGCGCCGTCGCCGTCGGCGAAACGCGCGTCAGCGGCCTGCTCGAATCCGACGACGTCCTCCGGACCGCGGAGGCGCTGCGTGCGCTCGGCGCCGGAGTCCGCAAGGAAGGGGACGCCTGGTTCGTCAACGGCGCGGGGGTCGGCGGCCTCGCCGCGCCGGACGACGTGATCGATTTCGGCAATTCGGGCACCTCGGCGAGGCTCTTGGCGGGGCTGCTGGCGACGCAGGCGATCGACGCGCACCTGACCGGAGACGCGTCGCTCCGCCGCCGGCCGATGGACCGCGTCATCGTCCCGCTGTCCCGGATGGGCGCCGCGTTCGAGGCCCGCGACGGCGGGCGCATGCCCCTGCGCCTGCGCGGCGCGGCGAATCCCCTGCCGATCGAATACGAGCTGCCGGTGGCCTCCGCGCAGGTCAAGTCGTCGATCCTGCTCGCCGCGCTCAACGCTCCGGGGCGCACCACCGTCGTCGAGCGCCGGGCGACCCGCGACCACACCGAAAACATGCTGCGCGCGTTCGGAGCCGCGGTCCGCGCCGCTCCCGCCGTCGGCGGCGGGAGCGAAATCTCCGTCGAAGGATACGCGGAGCTGACCGCGATCGAGGTCGACGTTCCCGGCGATCCGTCGTCGGCGGCGTTCCCCGGCGTCGCGGCGCTGCTCGCGCCGGGTTCGGAACTCGCCGTCGACAACGTCGGCGTGAATCCGTCCAGAATCGGCTTCCTCGAGACGCTGCGCGAAATGGGCGCCGATTTCGAGCTTTCCGGGCGCCGCGAGGCGGGCGGCGAGCCGGTGGCGGATGCGGTTTTCCGCCACGGCCCCCTGCGCGGGGTCGACGTTCCCGCGGAAAGGGCGCCGTCCATGATCGACGAATACCCGATCGTGGCCGTCGCGGCGGCCTTCGCGCAGGGGCGCACGCGCCTGCGCGGACTGGCCGAACTCCGCGTCAAGGAAAGCGATCGTTTCGGCGCGATCGTCGACGGCCTGACGGCCTGCGGCGTCGCGGCGCGGGCGGAAGGCGACGACATCGTGATCGACGGCTGCGGCGGCCCGCCTCCGGGCGGCGGGCGGATCGCGGTCAATCTGGACCACCGGATCGCGATGTCGTTCCTGGTCATGGGAACCGCCGCGGCGGCGCCTGTCCGCATCGACGACGGGTCGGCCATCGACACGAGCTTCCCCGGTTTCGCGGCCCTCATGGCAGGCATCGGCGCGCGGCTGCGCGATGACTGAGGCGCCGCCGGTCGTCGCGATCGACGGACCCGCCGCGAGCGGCAAGGGAACGCTGGCCCGCCGCGTCGCCGCCGCCCTCGGCTACGCGCATCTCGATACCGGCATGCTCTATCGCGCCGTCGGTCATGCGGTTCTGCAGGCGGGCGGCGATCCGGGCGATCCGCGCGCGGCCGTCGCGGCGGCGGAAGCGCTCGTCGCCGCGGACATGGCGAACCCCGCGTTGCGCGACGAGGAAACGGGAAACGCCGCCGGAATCGTCGCCGCCGATCCCGGCGTCCGCAAGGCCCTGTTGCGGTTTCAGCGCCGCTTCGCCGCTTCGCCGCCGGGCGGAGCTCCCGGAGCGGTTCTCGACGGCCGGGACATCGGCACCGTGATCTGCCCCGGCGCGGGCGTCAAGCTGTTCGTGCACGCCGCTCTGGACGAGCGCGTCCGGCGGAGAGTCCGGGAGTTGCGGGACAGGGGGATTGAGAGTATAACCGCGCAAGTCCTGCAGGACATGGAGGCTCGCGACGAGCGGGATCGCACCCGTTCGGTTGCGCCGTTGGCGCCTGCGGCGGACGCGTTCGTCATCGATACGACGGAACTGAGCGCCGACGCCGTCTTCGCCAAGGCGATGTCTCTGATCCGGCCGCAGGGCAGGGTGGAACCGAAACCGCCGCTCTCCGGCGGTCGGTCCTGAACGGGAGTTACCGATAGCGAACATGACAGTCGAAACCGAGATCGCTGCCAACGCAGCGGAAGACTTCGCCGCGCTTCTCGACCTGAGCTTCGGCGACGGCAAGCTGGCCGAAGGAACGGTCATCAAGGGAACCGTGCTGTCGGTCGACGGCGACGACGTGCTGATAGACGTCGGATTGAAGTCCGAAGGCCGCGTGCCGCTGAAGGAATTCGGAACGCACGGACGACCGCCGGAAATCGAGAAAGGCGACGTCGTCGACGTTTATCTGGAGCGCATGGAGGACCGCAACGGAGAAGCCGTTCTGAGCCGCGACCGCGCCCGGCGCGAGGAAGCCTGGACCCAGCTCGAAGCCGCGTTCGCGAACACCGAGCGCGTCACCGGAACCATTTTCGGCCGGGTGAAGGGCGGCTTCACCGTCGACCTGTCCGGCGCGGTCGCGTTCCTGCCGGGGAGCCAGGTCGACGTGCGCCCGATCCGGGACGTGGGCCCTCTCATGGGCACTCCCCAGCCTTTCCAGATTCTCAAGATGGACCGGCGGCGCGGCAACATCGTCGTGTCCCGGCGCGCGGTTCTCGAAGAGTCCCGCGCCGAGCAGCGCTCCGAACTCCTGGCCAGCCTCAAGGAAGGCCAGGTGCTCGACGGAATGGTCAAGAACATCACCGACTACGGCGCCTTCGTGGACCTTGGCGGCGTCGACGGACTGCTGCACGTGACCGACATCGCGTGGCGGCGCATCGCGCACCCCGGCGAGGCGTTGTCGGTGGGCCAGAACGTGAGGGTCCAGGTCATACGCTACAATCCCGAAACCCAGCGCATCTCGCTCGGCATGAAGCAACTCGACGCCGACCCCTGGGACGGGGCCGTCCTCAAATACCCCGTGGACGCCAGATTCACGGGCAGGGTCAGCAACATCACGGATTACGGCGCCTTCGTCGAACTCGAGCCGGGCGTCGAAGGGCTCGTCCACGTCTCCGAGATGAGCTGGACCAAGAAGAACGTGCATCCCGGCAAGATCGTGTCGACCAGCCAGGAAGTCGAGGTCATGGTGCTGGAGGTCGACGCCCAGAAGCGGCGCATAAGCCTCGGTCTCAAGCAATGCCACGAGAACCCGTGGGAGGCGTTCGCCCGCGACTATCCCGTTGGATCCGAACTCGAGGGCGAGGTCCGGAATATTACGGAATTCGGCCTGTTCGTCGGCCTGCCGGGCGAAATCGACGGCATGGTGCACCTTTCCGACCTGTCGTGGGAGCAAGACGGAAGCGAAGCGGTCGGCTCCTACCGGAAGGGCGACGTCGTCGGCGTCTCCGTGATCGATATCGACGTGGCGAAAGAGCGGATCGGCCTCGGGATCAAGCAGCTGTCGGACGATCCGGTCGCGGCGGCCTTGAAGGGGCTGAAGAAGGGCGACGCGGTCACGTGCACCGTCTCCGCCGTTGTCGACGGCGGGCTGGAGGTCACCGTGGCGGGCGTCGTTCCCGGTTTCATCCGGCGATCCGATCTTTCGCGCGACCGCGGCGAGCAGAGGTCCGACCGGTTCGCGGTCGGCGACCGGGTCGACGCCCAGGTCTCGAACGTCGATCGCAAGGAGCGAAAGCTCACCCTGTCGGTCAAGGCGTACGAAATGACCGAAGAAAAGCAGGCGATGGAGAATTACGGATCGTCCGATTCCGGCGCCAGCCTCGGCGACATTTTGGGAGCCGCCCTCGACCGCAAGCGCGGCACCGGGGAAACGGAGGAGGCGGCGGCGGAAGATCCCGGGAAGGAGTGACCCGTCCGCGGTTGCCTCGGCCGTGCATTCGGACTATCTCGTCGACCGGCAACGCCTGAAGCGGCGTCTGTCCTTCTGGCGGGCTCTGGCGATTCTCGCCGCCTTTTTCGCGGTCGCCGTCGTCGCGGGCCGTCTGGGCGGCGGGGGCGACTTCATCGCCCGCATCGACGTCGAGGGCGTCATCGTTCGGGACGGGGAACGGCTCGCGGCGGTCGAGGCGCTCGCGGAAAACGACGACGCGCGCGCCGTCGTCGTTCATATCGACAGTCCGGGCGGCACCGTGGCCGGCGGCGAATCGCTGCATCGCGCCCTTCGGTCGGTCTCGGAAAGGAAGCCGGTCGTCGCGGTTCTGGACGGCCTCGCGACGTCGGCGGCCTACATGGTCGCGATCGCGGCCGACCGGATTTACGCCCGCGAAAGCACCCTCACTGGCTCCGTCGGCGTCGTTCTCCAGACGGCGGAAATCTCGCGCCTGCTCGAAACGATCGGCGTCAGGACGCGAACGTTCCGGAGCGGCGACCTGAAGTCCGTGCCCGATCCGCTGGAGCCGGTGTCTCCGCGGGCCGCCGCCGCCGCCCAGGGCCTGATCGACGAAATCTACGCGATGTTCCGCGACATGGTTCTCGAACGGCGCGGCCTGGCTTCCGCCGAAAAGTTCGCGGACGGACGGGTCTTCACCGGACGCCGCGCCGTCGAGGCCGGGCTCGTCGACGAGATCGGCGGCCAGAAGGCGGCGCTCGCGTGGCTGGAAGGCCGGATCCCCGAGGATCTGCCGGTGCGTCGCGTCGGGCCGCGGCGCGACATGGACGACCTTTTCGACAGCGTCGTCGGATTGGCGAGAAAAACGGTGTTTTCTGAGAGGCTTACGCTTGACGGGTTGGTATCCGTCTGGCATCCTGAATTGCGCTGACCTCCGGGCTTCGCGTCCGGGAGGAAACCCGCCGGCTTGCGCGGCGGTGCAGGGAGACACGGGGCATGACCAAGTCCGAACTCGTTCTGCGGCTCACGGAAAAAAATCCGCATCTCTTCCAGCGCGACGTCGAGCGGATCGTCGCCGCGGTCCTAGGCGAGATCACCTCGACGCTCGAGCGCGGCGGTCGGGTCGAATTGCGGGGGTTCGGGGCTTTTTCCGTCAAGACGAGAGGCGCGCGTGTCGGCCGCAACCCGCGAACCGGCGAAGCCGTCGACGTCGAGGAGAAACGCGTGCCCTTCTTCAAGGCCGGCAAGGACATGCGCGACCGCCTGAACCGCAGGTAGGGCGGCGCGCAGGAAGCCGGCCGGCTCGTGAAGCGGCTCGCGGGAATCGCGCTGTTCGTCCTGCTCGCGCTCCTCGTCGGCGTATTCGCCTTCGAGAACAGCGCGCCGGTCGCGCTGACGCTCTGGCCGTTGCCCGGCTCTTTCGAAATGCCGGCCGCCATCTGGTTGCTCGGATCGGCGGCCGCCGGATTGCTGGCCGGCATGGCGATCGGATGGACGTCCGGGCGCTGGCGGGCCGGCCGCCGGCTCGCGGCGCCGGAGGGGCGAAAGCGCGCCTCCCCGACGGCATTGCCCGGCCCCGCGGACTGATGCGCGTCGTCGACGCCGGACAGGTGAAGGCGTTGCTCGATTATCCTTCTCTGATCGACCGGCTCCAGGACGCGTTTCGCGAAGGCTGCGAAGCGCCGCTCCGCCATCGCCACGAGATCGGCCCGGCAGGCTTGATGCTGATCAAGCCGGCATGGCGCAGGAACGGCCCGGTCGTCGTCAAGGTCGCGAACGTCTTTCCGGGCAACGCGGCGGCGGGAATTCCCGCGGTCCAGGCGAGCGTTCTTCTGTTCGACGGCGCGACGGGCGCGCCTCTCGCCGCGATCGACGGACAGGCGCTGACCAATCGCCGAACCGCGGCGGCGTCGGCCCTCGCGGCTCGCCATCTGGCCCGCGCGGAAGCCTCCGCGCACCTGGTGGTCGGCACCGGGCAGCTCGCGCCGGAACTCGCGCGGGCCCACGCGGCCGTTCGGCCGATTTCCGAAACGCTGATCTGGGGGCGAAACCCCGCCAAGGCGGCGGCGGTCGCCGAGACGCTCGCGGCGGAAGGAATGGCCGCGTCGGCGGCCGGCGATCTGGAGGAAGCCGTCGGCAGGGCGGACGTCGTTTCCTGCGCGACTCTCGCCGCGAGCCCGCTGGTGCGGGGCGCGTGGCTCGGGCCGGGCGCCCATCTCGACCTCGTCGGCGGCTACCGGCCCGACATGCGCGAGGCCGACGACGAGGCGGCGTCGGCCTGCCGGCTGTTCGTGGACAGCCGAGAGGGCGCGCTTGCCGAAGCCGGAGATCTGATCCGTCCCATCGAAGCCGGCGTGATTTCGGAAGAGGACATCGTCGGCGACCTCGCGGAACTGTGCCGGGGAGAATGTTCCGGCTGGTCGGAGGCGAGGACTCTGTTCAAATCCGTCGGCATGGCGCTCGAGGATCTCGCCGCGGCCGAACTGGTCTGGTCCCGCTGTTGACGGCCGACAGCTCATGTCCGAACCGCCGCGGCCTCCGGCCCTTCCTTTTCCCGGGTTTTCTTGGCGCGAACGGTCCCGGCTTTTCCGCGAGCCGGCGGATTCGGTCTCGCCGCGGCCGCGCATGAACGCGCGCCGCCGTTCGGACGGCCTCCCCCGGTCGACTCCGGCGCGGGCCGACGGTTCGCGCGGCGGTCGCGGCTTCGGGACGGAGAGAAGACCGGAAGGCGCCGCCCGGCTTGGCCCGATCCGGACGAACGGCCGGAAAGCGTCCGCGGGCGCCCGGCCCGACGGCTTTCTTTCGCGGGCGGCGGCGCGGCGGGGGTTTCGACGGGCGCTCCCGAACGCGCGGAAAGCATCCCCGCGCGGAGGAACGGAAGGATGAACGCCAGCGACCGCATCATCTGCGCGATCGACACTTCGGATCTGGAGGAAGCGCTGCTGTTGGCCGAGCTCCTTTCCGGCGAGGTCGGAGCGCTTAAGCTCGGCAAGGAATTCTTCACGGCTCACGGTCCGGCCGGTCTCGGCCGCGTCGCCGAACGGAGTCACCGGATCTTTCTCGATCTCAAGTTCCACGACATTCCGAACACGGTGGCCGGAGCCGTGCGGTCGGCCGCCGCTCTCGGATGCTGGATGCTCACCGTCCATGCGTCGGGCGGCAGCGAGATGCTGAAGGCCGCGGTCGACGCGGCCGCCGGCGCACCCAGGATCTTCGCCGTCACGGTGCTGACGAGCCTCGATGATCGGGACCTCGCGGCGGTCGGGCAGAGCGCGCCCGCGGCCGATCAGGTGATGCGCCTGGCGCGGCTCGCGGAGTCGGCCGGTCTCGACGGCGTGGTTTGTTCGCCGCGCGAAGCGGCCATGCTCCGGTCCGCGCTGCCCGCGGAATTCGAACTCGTCGTGCCCGGCGTTCGGCCCCTCCGGGCGGACGCGGACGACCAGAAGCGCGCGGCGACGCCGGGAGAAGCCGTCGCCGCGGGCGCCGACCGGCTGGTCGTTGGCAGGCCGATAACGAGATCCGACGATCCCGCGGGCGCCGCGCGCCGCATCGCGAGCGAGATCGCGGAGGCGCTCGCCCCATGACGGACGTCAAGATATGCGGCGTTTCCGATCCCGGCGCGGTCGAGGCGGCGGTCTCGGCCGGAGCGAGATACGTCGGGTTCGTCTTCTATCCGCGCTCTCCGCGCAACGTGACCCCCGAGACCGCCCGCGCGCTTTCGTCGCTGCTGCCGGGCGGCGTGGTTCCCGTCGTCCTGTCCGTCGATCCCGACGACGATCTCGTCGACCGGATGAATCCGGCCGCCGGAATGTTCCAGCTCCACGGCCGCGAGACTCCGGATCGGGCCGCCGAGATCCGGGCGCGCACGGGAAAGCCGGTCCTGAAGGCGATCAAGATCTCGCGGCCCGCCGACCTCGCGGCCGCCGCCGCCTATGTCGACGCCGCCGACATGCTGCTGTTCGACTCGAAGACGCCGCCCCGAATGGAGGGGGCGATGCCGGGCGGCAACGCGGTCTCCTTCGATTGGAGCATTCTCGCGGGGCGCGAGTGGCCGGTGCCCTGGATGCTTTCCGGCGGGCTCGATCCGGACAACGTGGCCGACGCGGTTCGCATATCCGGAGCGTCCGCGGTCGACGTTTCCTCGGGCGTCGAGTCCGCGCCGGGCGTTAAGGACCCGGATCGCATCCGCGCGTTTCTCGCCGCCGCCGGCCGGGCTGAATGACGGGCGTCCCCCGTTTTGCAACGGCGGCTCCATGGTCTAAAACTCCGCCGCCATGACGGGTGCTCAAAACACATTCAGGGCGGGCCCGGACGAGCGCGGGCATTTCGGCATCTACGGCGGACGCTACGTCGCGGAGACGCTGATGCCGCTGCTGACCGAGGTCGAGGCGGCCTACGAGGCGGTGCGCGGCGACGCCGGGTTTCGCGGCGAGTTTCGCGATCTCCTGAAGAATTACGTGGGACGGCCGAGCCCGCTCTATTTCGCGTCCCGCGTCACCGCCCATTGCGGCGGCGCCAAAATCTACTTCAAGCGCGACGAACTCAATCACACGGGCGCGCACAAGATCAACAACACCCTCGGCCAGACGCTCCTCGCCCGCCGCATGGGGAAGACGCGCATCATCGCCGAGACCGGCGCCGGACAGCACGGCGTCGCCACCGCCACGGTTTGCGCCCTGTTCGACATTCCCTGCGTGGTCTACATGGGCGAGACGGACATCGAGCGCCAGAAGCCGAACGTCTTTCGCATGAAGCTGCTCGGCGCGGAAGTCGTCCCGGTCGCAACCGGCTCGGCGACGCTCAAGGACGCCATGAACGCCGCGCTGCGCGACTGGGTCGCGCATGTCGACGACACTTTCTACGTCATCGGCACCGTTGCCGGGCCTCATCCCTATCCGGCGATGGTGCGGGATTTCCAGTCGGTGATCGGCGACGAGGCGCGCGAGCAGATGGCGGCGGCGGAAGGGCGCCTCCCCGACAGCCTGGTGGCCTGCATCGGCGGGGGGTCGAACGCCATGGGCCTGTTCCATCCCTTTCTCGACGACGACGTGCGGATCTGGGGCGTCGAGGCGGCCGGCGAGGGCGTCGAGACCGGCCGTCACGCCGCTTCGCTGGGGGCCGGGAGGCCGGGCGTCCTCCACGGCAACCGGACCTATCTGCTGCAGGACGACGACGGCCAGATTCTCGAGGCCCATTCGATTTCCGCTGGTCTCGACTACCCCGGGATCGGCCCGGAACACGCCTGGCTGCGGGACGCCGGGCGCGTCGAGTACGCGTCCGCGACCGACGAAGAGGCGCTGGAGGCCTTTCACCTGTGCTGCCGGCTGGAGGGCATCATACCCGCGCTCGAGCCGGCGCACGCTCTCGCTCACGTGCTCAAGATCGCCCCCGAATTGCCGGCGGACCATCTGATCGTCATGAACATGTGCGGACGCGGCGACAAGGACGTGTTCTCCGTGGCCGCCGCGATGGGGGCCGAATTGTGAGCCGGCTGCAACCGCGCTTCGAGGCGCTGCGCGCCGAAGGGCGCGGCGGCCTCGTGACCTTCGTCACCGCCGGCGATCCCGATGCCGCGCGTTCGGCGGACATTCTCGCCGGCCTGCCGGGCGCGGGCGCCGACGTGATCGAGCTCGGCATGCCCTTCACCGATCCTATGGCCGACGGTCCGGCGATCGAACGCGCCGGGGGACGCGCTCTCGCCGCCGGGCAGACGATGACGCGGACGCTCGCGATGGTGTCCGCGTTCCGCGGAACCGACGGCGACACTCCGGTCGTCCTGATGGGCTACTACAACCCGGTTTACGCCTACGGACCGGAACGGTTCGCGAGGGACGCCGCCGCCGCGGGCGTCGACGGCCTGATCGTCGTCGACCTGCCCCCGGAGGAAGCGGACGAGCTGGCCGGTCCCGCGCGGGAAGCCGGCATGGACATGGTGCGCCTCGTCGCGCCGACCACGACTCCCGAGCGGCTGGGCCGGCTGGCGGAGAACGCGTCCGGCTTCGTCTATTACATTTCCGTGCGCGGCATCACCGGCGCGCGCGGCGCCGCCCTGACCGAAATCGAGGAAGGCGTGAGCCGCATCCGCCGACGGACCGATCTTCCGGTGGCCGTCGGTTTCGGCATCCGGACGCCCGAGCAGGCGGCGGAAGTCGCGCGCGTCGCCGATGCGGCCGTGGTCGGAACCGCCATAGTCGAAAAGATCGCGAACGAACTGAACGGCGGGGATCCCGTGAACGGCACGCTGGCTTACGTCGCCGCGCTCGCCCGCGCCGTGCGCCGGGCCGCCGCATGAACTGGCTGACCAACTACGTCCGTCCCAAAATCAGATCTCTCGTCGGCGCCAGGACCGACGTTCCGGACAACCTCTGGCATCAGTGCCCGTCCTGCGAGCAGATGCTGTTTCACCGCGACCTCTCCGAGAACCTGTGCGTTTGCGGCCACTGCGGCCATCACATGCGGCTGCCGGCGCGCCAGCGCATGGATCTCCTGTTCGGCAAGGGCGCTTACCGGGAGGTCGACGTGCCCGGCAGCGCCATGGATCCGCTGAAGTTCCGGGATCGCAAGCGCTATGGCGACCGGTTGAGGGATTCCCGCTCCGCCACCGGCCGCAACGACGCGATCATCGTCGCTCACGGCGATATCGGCGGCCGGGGGGTCGTGGCCGCAGTGTTCGATTTCGAGTTCATGGGCGGTTCGATGGGAGTCGCGGTCGGCAACGGAGTCGTGGCCGGCGCGCGTCTCGCCGCGAGCCGCAAGGCGGCGTTTCTGGTCGTGTCCTCGTCGGGCGGCGCGCGCATGCAGGAAGGCATTCTTTCGCTCATGCAGATGCCGCGGACCGTGGTCGCCGTGGATCAGGTCAAGGAGGCGGGGTTGCCCTACATCGTGCTTCTCGCCGATCCGACCACTGGCGGCGTCTCGGCGTCGCTCGCCATGCTCGGCGATATCGCGATCGCCGAACCCGGCGCCGTGATCGGTTTCGCGGGCGCCCGCGTCATCGAGGAAACGATTCGCGAGAAGCTTCCGGAGGGCTTTCAGCGGGCCGAGTATCTGCTGGAACACGGAATGATCGACATGGTGGTGCCGAGGTCGGAATTGCGCGATACGCTGGCGCGCATCCTCGACCTGCTGGCGCGAAGGGAGCCGTCTGCGGAAATCGCCGCGGTCGAGGATGGCGCCGGCGAGTGACGCCGTCCTCGACCGGCTGACGGCGCTGCATCCCAAGCTGATCGATCTGTCGCTGACCAGGACCGAGCGCCTGCTCGCGGCCCTCGGCCGGCCGCAGGATCGCTTGCCGCCGACGATCCACGTCGCCGGAACCAACGGCAAGGGGTCCTCCATCGCGTTCATGCGCGCGATCGCCGAAGCGGCGGGGCTTTCCGTGCACGCCTACACGTCGCCTCATCTCGTCAGGTTTCACGAACGCATCGCGCTCAACGGCCGCGCAATTTCCGAGGAGACGCTTCTCGACCTCCTCGAAGAGTGCGAGGCGGCGAACGGCGGCGCTCCCGTCACGTTTTTCGAGATCACGACGGCCGCGGCCTTTCTCGCGTTCTCGCGGCGTCCGGCTGACCTGCTGCTTCTGGAAACCGGCCTCGGCGGCCGGCTCGATTCCACCAACGCGATCGCCGCCCCCGCCGTCGCCGTGATCACGCCGGTGTCCATCGATCACGCCGGCTTTCTCGGAGACACCCGGGAAAAAATTGCGTTCGAGAAGGCCGGGATCCTCAAGCCGGGAGCGCCCTGCGTCGCGGCCCCTCAACCGCCCGACGCGTTCGCGGCGATCGAAGCGCGCGCGGCCGAGATCGACGCGCCGTTGCTTGCGGCCGGCCGAGACTGGTCGGTCGAGGCGACCGAATCCGGCGTGACGTTCCGCGACGCCGGCGCGGAGTTCGCCCTCCCGCGGCCGGCGCTGCGCGGCCCGCACCAGGTGATCAACGCCGGGGTCGCGACGGCCGCCATGAGATGCTGGCGTCCCGACGCCTTCGGGCGGGACGTCCTCGCCGCCGGCCTTGCCGGCGCGGTTTGGCCGGCCCGGTTTCAGCGGCTTACCCGCGGTCGCCTGCCGGCGTCGTTGCCGGAAGGCCGGGAACTCTGGATCGACGGCGGCCACAACCCCGCGGCCGGCGCGGCTCTGGCGGCCGCCGCCGCGCAGTTGCCGGGCGGAAAGTCCCTTGGCGTGGTCTGCGCGATGCAGGCCGGCAAGGACGCGGAGGGATTCATCGCTCCCCTCGCGGACGTCGCGGAGCGCTTCGTCGCCGTCGATTTGCCCGGAGGAGGCGCGCCGCCGGAACGCCTGGCCGCCGCCGCGCGCCGTTCGGGCCTCGCGGCAGCGATCGCCGGCTCTCTCGAAGACGCGCTGAAACAGGCTGCCGTCTGCGACCGGATCCTGGTTTGCGGATCCCTATATCTCGCGGGCGCGGCCCTGCGGGAAAACGGCTGACGGCTCAAGCGGCGAGCCCGGCCGACATCGCGTCGTTGAGCCGCCGCGAAAAGGCGGCCGGATCGGGAACCTGCTCGCCCTCGATGATGTGCGCCTGATCGAGCAGCAGCCATGCGGCATCCTCGACGTTCTGGCCAGCCTTGTCCTTGCCGACCGAATTCGCGAGCGACACCACCAGCGCGTGCCGCGGATTGACTTCGAGAATGCGCTTCGAGACCTCGCCGAGCTGATTGTTATGCTTGAGCATGCGTTCGATGCGGATGTCGAGGTCGCCCTCGTCGGATATCAGGCAGACGGCGCTGTCGGTGAGCCGCTCCGAGATCCGGACATCCTTCACCTCGTCCTTCAGGGTCAGTCGGAACATGGCGATCAAGGCGTTGATCTTGCTGTCGTCGGCCCGTTCGCCTTCTTCGGGTTTTTCGTCGTCGGCCCCGATCCCGTCGAGGTCGGCGGCGCCGCGGGTCACCGACTTGAAAGCCTTGCCTTCGTATTCCCCGACTGCCGGAATCCAGAATTCGTCCACCGGATCCGTCGCCAGCAGGACTTCCACGCCTTTCGCCGCGAAGCCTTCCAGCTGCGGGCTGAGGCGCGCCTTGTCCCTATCTTCTCCCGAAACGTAGTAGATCGCCTCCTGCCCCTCCTTCATGCGGGACGCGTAGTCCGCCAGGCTGGTCAGCTCGTCGCCGGCGGTCGAATGGAACCGCGCGACCTTGAGAATCGCCTCCCGGTTGTCCGGATCCTCGTAGAGTCCTTCCTTCAGAACCGCCCCGAAGTTCTCCCAGAACGTCTCGAACTCGTCCGGCTTCTTGCTGGCCTTCTTGTCCAGATCGCCAAGGACGCGCTTCACGATGGCCTTGCGCATGCGGGCGATCATCGGGTTGTTCTGCAGAATCTCGCGGCTGACGTTCAGCGGCAGATCCTCGGAATCGACGACGCCCCGGAGGAAGCGCAGCCAAGGCGGCACCAGGTCCTCGGCCTCCGCCGAGATGAACACTCGCTTCACGAACAGCCGCATGCCGTGCTTGCGTCCGGGGTCGAACAGGTCGAAGGGCCGGTTCGACGGCACGAAAACGAGGTTGGAATATTCGAGCGCGCCCTCGGCCTTCCAGTGGATCGTCATCCAGGGGTCGCCGAAGCCGCCCACGTGATGGAAGAACTCCCGGTACTGATCTTCCGTGATTTCCTTGCGCGGCCGCGTCCAGAGCGCCGAGGCCTCGTTGACGGTCTCTTCCTTCCCGTCTTCGTCGACGAGGACGATCGGCAGCGCGATATGGTTCGAATAGGTCCGGGCCACGTGGCGCAGGCGGCTCGCGTCGAGGAACTCGTCCTCGCCTTTCCTGAGCTTCAGGCGAACCGTCACGCCGTGGACGCCGCGCTCGCTCTCTCCGACCGTGAATTCGCCCGTCCCGTCCGAAGCCCAATGCCATGCCTGGTCCTCGCCGGCCCGTCGGCTGATCACCTCGACCTCGCTCGCAACCATGAAAGCCGAATAGAAACCGACGCCGAACTGCCCGATGGCGTTGAGATCCGCATCGTCGCCCAGCTCCTCGATGTAGGCGGACGTTCCCGACCGCGCGATCGTGCCAAGATCCGAGATCAGCGCCTCGCGGTTCATGCCGATGCCGTTGTCGTCGATCTCGACGAACCGCTTCCGCTTGTCGATGGAGATCCGGACCCGGAACTCCGGAGCGTCGGCAACCAGTTCCGGCGCAGTCAACAGTTCGTAACGCAGGCGATCGCAGGCGTCGGACGCGTTCGATATGAGCTCGCGCAGGAAAATTTCCTTGCGGCTGTAGAGAGAGTTGGCGACGATTCCGAGGAGGCGCGAGACCTCCGTTTCGAATTTCAGTTTTTCTTGCGCCATCGGTGCGGATCTCCAATCTTGTTCGTTGAGCGCAATATGATTCGGGCGAACCGGCGATTCAACCCCTTGTCGGGGAGCGTTTGCGCCGCGTTGCCGCGGCAACCAGATATTCGCTTTTCGTTCTCGTATCTGGCCGTCTGCGCGGCCCTTGCGGACTTATCGGCGGCCGTCCGGAGCGACCCGAGGGGGGCCGGCCGGGCGCCGAGCCGACGAAAAATGGCGCAGCGCAAACGCCTCTGCCGGGGATTGTCTTCGTCGGACTGGCGATCATATGCTATTTTACCGTCAACCGTGAGCCGCACAGGGAGTCATTGTTGAGCGTTGATGCGTCCTTGGACGAAGGACAGGTTCTGACAGGGCCGCAGTTCAACGAAACGATGCGTGCATGCGGCACTGACGCTTGGTCCTGGTCGGCACGCTCTCCGAGCAGTTTGGCAGAGTTGCGCTAACGGCGGACGATTTGGCTGAAGTTGCTGTCGCGGACTCCGCCCTTTCCTGTCACGGTGACGGCCTGCTCTTGCGCCTCGGCCTGCAAGCTTGGTCGCTGGGCATTGCCCACGAGTTCGATCCCTGTTTCGGGCTTTCGATATCGCGCGTGGATCAGCTGCCGCGTCAGTGAGAAATTCCCCGTGCTCAGTGGAACGGGTGCTTCGGGACTATTGCGCGTGCGGGCCGGCGACGGCGATCTTGAGGACCGGCTTCTGAAGGATGCGGACGAAGGCTGGTTTCGAGACATTTACCGTAATGTCCTTGAGGGCGTGCTTCCCGAAAGCTCGATCTGGAGACGCTTGTCGAGGGCCGGGCGTGGGCGCAGGAACTGAGCCTCGCGCCCGAAACCATCGCGCGATTCGTCAGGGAATGCGCCGGGAACGCGGCGTTCCCGCTGAAACCGCTGGGCGGCCTGCTCCGCGCCATGTTGCTGGCGGCGCCGAGATAGAGAGGAAACATTGCTGTGGCGAAGATCGAAGGAATCAGGATCGTCAACTACCGGGTGCTGAAGAACGTCGCGCTTGGCAAGCTGTGGAAAATGCGGAATGTTGCCTCGTTGACTCCAATGACCGCTGTGATCGGCAAGAACGGCGTTGGCAAGACTGCCCTGTTCGACGCCTTCGGATTTCTGGCGGATTGCCTGAAGCTGGGGGTGGAGGAAGCATGCGACGTGCGGGGGCGGGGCGGATTCGACAGTATCCGTTCCCAAGGTAGCGACAAACCGATTAAGTTCGAGATCCATTATCGACAGCAAGCGCGTACGCGGCCCTTCACCTACGTACTCTCGATCGACAAGGACGATACGGGGCGCCCTTACGTTTCGCATGAGCTCCTAGGACAACAGCAAAGAGGGCCAAAGCTCGGTCAGCCCTTATGGTTCCTCATAATGATTGCAGGCAAAGGCATAGCTTGGAAAGGAGATGCGCAAGGTCAGCGGATCGATGGAGACGAAGAAACTGGATTCGACTTGGTGAAGTTGATGGACCGAGTCTCGGAGGGATCTAAGGGAGGAGAAAGCGAGAAAACGGAGCGCGTTGAACTTCAGAACAATAGCAGACTCAGCATTGCGACGCTCGGTGCTTTGAAGCAGCATCCCAGGATTGCATCTTTTCGCCAGTTTGTCGAAGGGTGGTACTTGAGTTGCTTCACGCCGGACGCGGCCCGCAGCCTGCCTATGGTTGGCCCCCAGAGACGCCTGAGCATCCACGGCGACAATCTCGGAAACGTTGTGCAATTCATGGAACGTGAACATCGAGGCGGATTCGGGAGGATTCTGAATCGGATCGCGGAAAGAGTCCCGGGTATCGACAAGATCGATACCGAGCGTAGCCCCGATGGCCGGTTGCTTTTGCGCTTCAACGACAAGAGTTTCGAAGATCCTTTCTATGCGCAACAGATGTCCGACGGCACGCTGAAGGTGCTTGCCTATCTGCTCATGCTGGAGGATCCGGATCCCCCGCCATTCATTTGCGTGGAAGAACCGGGGAGCGGGCTGTATCACAAGCTCCTGAAAATTTTGGCTGACGAGTTTCGCGGCCATGCGACCGGGCGGAGGAACGCGCCGCAGATTTTCGTCACGACGCACCAGCCGCATTTCGTCGACGCGCTTGGACCTGACGAAACTTGGATTCTGGAGAAGAAAGGCGACGGTTTTTCCCGCATTCGAAGGGCGAGCGACGACAAAATCGTCAGGGCTATGGTAAAGGAAGGATTGCCGCTTGGCGGCCTCTGGTACAGCGACTATCTGGATTGAGGGGCGGCGCGATGCAATTCGAAGCATTGGTCGAGGGCGGGGCGCATCGCGGTTGACATCCTTCTCGGGAAACTTCTTGGCGCACGCACCATGGATGGAAGACGCACGGTTACAAGAATTTGGGAAGCGTATCGAAAGATTTGCAGGGCAAATCCGGCGGAAAGGATCGTTCCGAACCGGTTACCGGATCTGTTGCGGGGATACGAGAAGAGCCTGGACGGTTCGTCAGCGAATATTGTGGTTGTAGATTTGGACCGTCGAAGCCGCATCGAATTCAAACGGGGCCCGCTCGAAGCATAGCAAGCATGAGACCCGCGGCCGGCGACGCCGTTCAGGACCGCCGTCGGGGAAGCATGGCCGTTGGCGACCGGAACGCCGTGAAGGCGACCGTGCGAATGGGACGGTGCTGGACGGCTACGCGCAGGACAGCATATGCGGTGGGAACGTGACGCTGACAAATCCCAACCTGCCGCCACCCACCACGTCAGACGGGACGGCAGGTTTTCCAACCGTCCGTTCGTAAGCGGCGGGAACGTTCGGGGCGCGCTGCGCTCCGGGGCGGAACCCAAGCAGTTTCGTCGACGCGTTTCGGGGCAGGCAAGCCGACAGCCCATGGTCGTATAACCTTTCCGCTCCCTCCGTCGCGCCAGCGCCGGAAGGCGCGCTCCGAAACGCCCAATGCCGCCCCGCCATCGGCCAAGCGCTTCCGAACTTCTTCCCCGGCGATGGCTTCAAAAATACGTCCACGGTTTCCGAACTCTCGCGTCGCGAACAGCGGAGTCCGGAAACCGTTTCGGGCGCTACTTCTCCTTCTTGACCGGGTTGGAGAGGATGCCGATCTTCTCGACCTCGATCTCGCAGGTATCGCCCTCCTTGAGGAAGATGGGCGGCTTGCGGACGAACCCGACGCCCGCGGGCGTTCCGGTAATGATGATGTCGCCGGGCAGAAGGGTGAACGCGCGCGCCGCCTCGTAGACCAGCGTCTTCACGTCGAAGATCATTTCCTTCGTGTTGGAGTCCTGCAGCACCTTGCCGTTGACCCGGCACTGGATGCCGAGGCCCTTTCCGCCGGTCGGCAGTTCGTCCGCGGTCACGAATTCCGGACCGAAGGATCCCGTCGCGTCGAAGTTCTTGCCTACCGTCCACTGGCTGGCCTTCATCTGATAATCGCGAATCGACCCCTCGTTGAAGATCGAATACCCTGCGACGTGGTTCAGCGCTTCGGATTTCTTGACGTTGCGCGCCTTGCTTCCGATCACGGCGACGAGCTCGGCCTCGTAGTCGAACCGCCGGGACGCCTTGGGCGCGATCAGCGGCTGGCCGTGGCCGACCATGGAGGTCGGGAAACGGACGAACAGGACAGGGTAGGTCGGCGGCTTCAGACCCGCCTCCGCCGCATGGTCCTTGTAGTTGAGCCCGACGCAGATCATCTTTTGCGGCTCCTGGATCGGCGGCAGATGGCTGATCCGGCCCTTGACGATAGCCTCTTCCGGCGCTTTCCGGGCCGCCCGCCCGGCGCGCTGCATGGCTCCCTTGCCCATGGCGAGTAACTGTTTCAGGTCGGTGGGCAGGGACTCGTCGACGGCGGAGAGATCGACAACCCCGGCATCCGTCCTGACGCCCAGCCGGGCTTCCCTGTTCTTTTTGAATGCGACAAAACGCATGATCCGGTTTCCTTTCCTTGTTTCCGGGAGGCTAGCGAAGCGCGTAGCCCAGTTCGTAGTGCAGGTGAATTCCGTCGAAATAAAACCAGCGCATGCGAGCGCTTTCGCGGGCGAAGCGGATCGCCGCCTCCTTCATCTCGCGGGTCGAGCAATGGCGTTCGAGAACCTCGAATCCGCGGTCGCCATGTTCGATGTCGACCTCGGAATGCAGCCAGAAATGCTTGATGTCCTCTTCGTCGTACCGGTAGTTCTCGCGCAGGGACGGCAGAACCTTGCTGTACAGCCGGGGCGACTGGGACTCGGTGCCGATGCGGATCGCGGCCACGCCGCAATACCACGGCTCCTCCCTGGCGACATGCCTGAGCCACGCCGACCACGAGCGGGTGGTCGGCAGGCCCTCGCCGCTTCTGACCTCGTCGAGATCCGCTCCGTTCGCCTTCGCGAATTTCAGGACGATCTCCATGTGGGGCTCGTCCGGATCTTCTTCCTCGCGGAAGTTCTCCAGCTCGACCTCGATCACGTCGCCGGGCGCCTTGGCGCAGATGCCGAACGTCGCTTCGCGCAGCATCGTGGAGATCCAGTGATAGTGCTCCACGGCCCAACCCATGCACGCGCGGCGGCCGAGTTCGCCGGCGGCGAGCTTGTCCCACATCGGATGGTCGGCGCAGTGGCGTTCGTTCACCGCGGCCTCGAGTTCCAGCCTGAATTCCGATTTCGCCATGCGTCGCTCCGCGGTCTCCCGTTCGCGCCTTTCCGCCGGATCCGGCCGGCGGGCGCTATTCCGCCGCCAGCCTCGGGCCGTCCCGGGTTATGGTTTCCATGTTGTTGCGTTGCGTGACGAACTTGCCGGGCTTTTCGTAGACGCCGTCCGGAATCGCGAAATACCCTTCAGCGAACTGCGCTTCCGAGGTCGGCTCCATGGAGATCGAGTCGAACGGGCAGACGTCGAGGCAGAGCTCGCAGCCGATGCAGGAGTCGGGATGCACGTCGATGCGGCCGGCCGGGTTCTGCGACAGCGCTTCGTAGAAGCACATCTGCACGCAGATGTTGCAGGTCGGGTTTTGGCAGGTTTCCCGGTCGACGACGGCGTGGATTCGCGGTTGCGCGAACTGGCCGGCGTAGTCCTGCACCGACGATTCGGTCGCGATGCCGCGCATCGCGGCGACGTCGGGATAACCGCGCTCGTCCATGAAGCGCTCGAGGCCGCGCACGATGCCGGGAAGCCACTTCATGCCCTTGATCATCAGCACCGACCCGACTTCCACGACGTCCGCGCCGGTCATCAGGAACTCGACCACGTCGCGGTGATCGAAGACGCCGTTGGAACCTGCGATGGGGATGCCGACTTCGCGATAGATGTTGTGGACGTAACGCAGGGTGAGCGGCTTCGTCCAGGTGCCGCCGATGCCCGCGGGGCCTTCCAGCCGCGGGCGTCCGGTCTCGATGTCGACGGCGAAGCCGGTGTAGCGGTTGGTGGCCGTCACCGCCGCCGCGCCCGCTTCCTTGACGGCCCGCGCGATCTCCACCGGCCGCGTCTGGTCCGGCGTCAGCTTCACCATGATCGGGATGTCCACCGCTTCGCGGACCGCGCGCGTCACTTCGAACGCCACCTCGGCCGACTGGCCGATCATGCTGCCGCCGTGGACGCCCGGCATCATGGCCGGATGCGGGCACCCGAAATTGAGCTCGACGAGCGGGACGCCGCAATCCTCGAACGTGCGGCAGATGTCCTTCCAACCGTCGACGTCCCTGGCGCCGGCGCTGCCGATCAGATGGGCGTCGCGCTCCCGCGCGTAGGCGCCCACTTCCTTCAGGCAGGGAATCCAGTCCTTGTAGTAGGTGCTCGAATAGCCGGAGCGGCTGTAGAACTTGAAGTCGCGCGGCACCTTGCCCTTTATGATGTCGCCGCGCTCGTTCATGATGCAGTACTTCGAGTTCATGGTCAGAACGGCCATGTCGTCGATGTCGGTCAGCGTCTTGATGATGGCCCCGCCCGCGCCGTAGTCGAACGCCTGCTTCATGAGGTCGGGACTGTTGGTCGTTTCGAGCGAGGCGACCAACACCGGATTCTTGAAGGGAATGCCGCAGAATTCGGTTCTCAGATCGGCCATGTTTCCGTCTCCTCGCCGCTGCAAGCCCGCGGCAGTATGCTACTTGCGGTCACGCTTGTGAAGACGCCGTCGGCGGTTCGCCTTCAGCGTTCCAGCCGCTTGCGGAGCGCCGCCGTGGCCGCCGCGTCCACCGTCCGCCCGTCGGGCGCGGCCGCGACTCCGTACACTTCGCGCATCGCGGCTTCCGAAATGATCTCGTCGCGACGGTCGCGAAGCACGCGCTCGGGATCGCGCTTCAGCGGGTCGCCGTATCCGCCGCCGCCCGGCGAACTGGTGACGAAGCGCACCGGTCCGGTGGCCAGCAGCCCGTATTTCGGCGCGGCTTCCGTCGCGCCGTCGGGATGCGCGAGATGCATCTCGCCCGGAGCGCCGCCGCGGCCGCCGTTGATGCCGTACCCCGTCTCGTAGCCGAGCCCTTCGCCGCGGAAGGAGTGGGTGGCGGGCGTGCGGATGTCGACCTCGTACTCGCAGCCGCTGCCGCCGCGCCACTCGCCTGCGCCCGCAGCGTCGGCGCGGAACTCCTGCCGGCGGAAAAGGACGGGGTAGAGCTGCTCGTAGGCTTCCACGTTGGGCATCGTCAATCCGCCCAAAGTGCAGACGTGGCCGATCTGGTTGAAGCCGTCGCGGCCCTCCACCGCGCCGGCGCCCGCCGAAGCCGCGCCGTGGTAGAAGACGTAAGGGAGGCCGCTTTCCTCGCGGCCGACGGACAGGCCGAACACGTTCTTCGCCCAGCCGGCGCAGCCGCGCCGCGGGTCGGCCTGCGCCAGCGCCTTCCAGACGGCATGAATGATTTCGTGCGCGAAGAAGACCGTGCACATGGTCGTGGACGCGCCCTCGGCGGCGTTGACGATCGTGCCTTCCGGCGCGACCACGTCGACGCAACGGAACGCGCCTTCGTTATGGGGCAGATCCGGATCGAGAAACGAAGCCAGCGCGGTGTAGACGGCCGAGCAGGTGTTGCCCAGGGACGAGTTCTTGAATCCCCTTATCTGCGGATCCGAACCCGCGAAGTCGACCGTCGCCCGGTCGCCCTCGATCGTCAGCCTGACCCGCACCGTTACGTCGCGCAGCTCGAAGCAGTCGTTGTCGGAGCGGTCCTCGGCCTCGTAGACGCCGTCGGGCAGCCTGGAAATCTCCGCCCGCACCGACCGGTCGGCATGATCGAGAACGCCCGCGAAATACCGGAAGGCCTCGTCCGCGCCGAGTTCCTCGACCAGCGCCGCCACGCGTTCCATGCCGATGCGGGTCGATCCCAGCATGGCTCGCAGGTCGCCGTCCAGAAGATGCGGCGTCCGCGTGTTGAGCAGCAGCAGCTTCCAGAGATCGCGGCGGATCTTCCCCGCTTCCGCCAGTTTGAGGACGGGCAGGCGAATTCCTTCCTCGAACACCTCGGTGGCGCCGGGATTGTAGGCGCCCGCCGCGCCGCCGCCGATGTCCGACTGGTGCGCGCGGTTGCAGGTCAGTCCGGCCATGGTCCCGTCGACGAAGACCGGGCGGGCGATCACCCAGTCGGGCAGGTGGTTGCCGCCGGCCGCCCACGGGTCGTTGAGAAGGAATACGTCGCCTTCCGCGATGTCGCCCTCGAAATCCCGCAGGATCGCCCGCACCCCGAAGCCGCCGCTGCCGGTGTGGATGGGAATGCCGTCGGCTTGGCTCACCACTTCGCCGCCCGGGCCGGCGATGAAGCAGGAAAAATCGTGCGCCTGGCTGAAGATCGGGCTGCGCGCCGTGCGCACCATCACCCACCCCATCTGGTGGGAGATGTGGTCCAGCCGGTTCTGGGTGAGCGCGAGAAGGACGGGATCCAGGGCCGTCATGGCGTCCGCTCTCCGCCGTCGAAGGCGATGACGTAATTTCCGAGCGCGTCGACCGCGACCCTGTCGCCGGGGCCGACCAGGACCGTCGTCGTTTCTTCCTCGACGATCGCGGGACCCCGGAATCCCTGTCCGTGATGCAAATCGGCGCCGCGATAGACCTGCGTCTCGACGAAGCCGCCGGCCGCTTCGGCGTACGCCATGCGGCTCCCGGCGGGAACGGCCGGCGCGTCGACGCGCGGAAACGCGGGATCCTCCAGCGGCGGCAGCCTGCCGGTTCCGACGATGCGCAGTTTGGCCACGTTGATTCGTCCGCCGGGATTGGTGTGTCCGAACTGGCGATCGTACTCCGCTTCGAAGGCTTCGCGGATCCGGTCCGGCGAGGCGTCGGAGGCGAGGGCGACCCGCACGTCCCATTGCTGCCCCTCGTAATGCAGGTCGAGCTCGCGGCCGAACGCCATGCTGCCGGGCTCGAAGCCTTCCTCGCGCAGCGCCGTCCGCGCCTGCGCTTCGAGGTCGGCGTACCCTTGGCGTATCTCGCGGGACGCGCCGTCGTCCAGCCGGCGCATCAGCACCCGAACGAAATCCCGCCGCACGTCGGCGTGCTGCATGCCGATGGCGCAGAACGCGCCGGACTGCCGCGGCGCGTAGACCGCCCGCGCGCCGAGTCGGCGGCCGATGGTCGCGCCGTGCATCGGACCCGCGCCGCCGCAGGCGATCAGCATGAACCGTCCGGGGTTGTAGCCCCGCTGGATGCTGATCCGTTCGACGGCATGCAGCAGGTTCTGCTCCACGATGCGGATCAGGCCGGCGGCCGCGTCCGCGCGGGAAAGCCCGAGCGGCTCCGCGATCTCCCTGTCGATCGCCTCCTCGGCCGCCGCGAGATCGAGCGTCACGGAGCCGCCCGCGTAGGGACCGGGCCGCAGGCGGCCGAGCACGAGATGGGCGTCGGTGACGGTCGGGCGGACGCCGCCGAGGCCGTAGGCCGCGGGGCCGGGCTTCGCGCCCGCGCCCTGGGGGCCGGCGTAGACGAGCCCCGCCGGATCCACTCCCGCGATGGTGCCGCCGCCGGCGCCGACGGTATGGATGTCGACCGACGGGGTTACGAGATCGTAGTCGGCGACGGACAGCATGTCGGTGATCGCGACCTCGCCCCGATGCATCAGCATCACGTCGCAGCTCGTCCCGCCGATCTCCATGCTGACCAGGTTGTCCTCGCCGATTTGCGCCGCGAGGCGGCGCATGGCGCCGACGCCGGCCGAAGGACCGGACAGCAGCAGGTTCACGGGCCGCTGCAGCAGCTGGTCGAGGGAGGCGGCACCGCCGTTGCTCTGCAGCATCAGGAGCTTGGTCCGGAGTCCCATCCCGGTCAGGCGCTTCTGCAGCGCCCGCAGGTAGGTGCCGACGCGCGGCATGACATAGGCGTTCACCACCGTCGTCGAGCAGCGCTCGTATTCGCCCATGATCGGCACGATGTCCGAGGACACGGATATCGCGTCGCACAGGTTCTCCTCGCGCAGGATTTCGGCCGCGGCCCGTTCGTGCGCGGGGTTGACGAAGCTGTTGAGCAGGCAGACGGCGACGGATTCGACCCCTTCGTCGCGGAACGCACGGCAGGCGGCGCGGACGTCTTCGCGGTCGAGCGCTTCGACCTCCTTGCCGGCGGCGTCGATGCGGCCGGCGACCGGCCGGCGCAGATAGCGCGGCACCAGAACGGGCGGGTAGGGCGTTCGGTGGTCCCAGGGATTCTTCCGCATGCCCCGGCGCGCTTCGAGGCTGTCGCGAAAGCCCCTCGTGGTCAGGAGGCCGACCCGCGCGCCCTTGCTCTCCAACAAGGTGTTGGTGGCGACCGTGGACCCGTGCAGGAAGAACTGGCAATCGCCGAGCAGGCCCTCGAGGGAAAGGCCGTACGCGGCGACCGCCGCCTCGAGCGCCGCGATTACGCCTTCTCCCGGATCCACGGGCAAGGACGGAACCTTGAACACGTCCGTCCGGCCGTTCGCGTCGGCGACGACGAGATCGGTGAAGGTGCCGCCGACGTCGACGCCGATGCGCCACGGCGGAATCCGGGCCGCGCCGGTCACTCGGCCTTCGCCCGGCCGCCGCGCTCGGCGCTTCGTCCCGTCATGACCGGTTTCGCCGCTTCCCCGCCCGGCGCCGAGGGCCGCCGCCCCCGGCGCCCGCGCGCCTACATGTTGCGCTTGGCGGAATCCTTGAGGATCCCGTACATCTCCCGGACCTTGGCGTTCGGGTGCTTGCCGAGAAATTCGTCGCCCAGTGGACGCACCGTGTCCATGAAGGTCTTCTGTTCGGCGGCCGAAAGGCGGATCACTTCGGCGCCGTTGTCCTTCCACAGCTGCTCGGCGCGCTTGCCGTACTCGGCGGCGATCCCGGTGTTCCCCTCGCTCATTCCGGCGAGCGTGGACTCGACGAACTTGCGCTGCGCGGCGGAGAGCTTCTTGAGCCAGATGTCGCTCAGCATCACGACGCTGGGGATTTGCCCGCTTTCGACGACGGTTATGAACTTGGTGACCGTGAAGAACTTCGATCCGCCCATGACGATGATCGAGCTGCGCACCGCGTCGATGGTGCCGCGCTGCAGGGCCGGCAGCACTTCCGTGTACGGTATCGGAACGCCCGCCGCGCCGAACTTGCCCACGAGCGAGCTTTCCATCTTGGTGGCGAGCACCCTGATTTTCTTGCCCTTGAAGTCCGCCAGCGAACGGAGCGGCGCCTTGCTCGCGAAGGAGGTGGGGCCGTACACGTACAGCGAGGCCATCTTGATGCCGCGCGAGGACGCGAGCTGCGAGTACGGTCCGAAGAAGGCCGGATCGTTGAGGGTCCGGTGCGCGTGGAAGACGTCCGCGAACACGCCGGGCGCGTCGGGAACCTGGAACGCCGGATTGATGCCGACCAGGAAGCCGGGCGGCGAGATGAGGGCTTCGAGCGTTCCGAACTGCAACCCTTCAATCATGCGCGGGATTTTGCCGATCTGGCCCGAGGGGAAGATGCGCACCTCGATGCCGGCGTCCTTGGCGGCGGCGAAGCGCTTCTGGATTTCCAGCGCGATGGCGTGCTGCGGATCGTTGATCGTCGCGTAGCCGATTTTCATGTCCGCGGCGGACGCCGCGCCGCCCGCGAGCGCGAGGCCGACCAGCGCGCCGACGGTTCCGTATAGTTTCATAGCCATTCTTCCCTTCTGATTCGCGTACCGGGAATCTTTCGATTCGTCCCGGGATCGGGTTTAATGTAACGCCCGGTTCGACGGTGCGCAAAGGGGGCCGGGTTCGCGGGGAACGGGCGCCTTGGGCGACGGAGCGGGCGGCCCTCGGCGGCGGCGAAGGGCGTCGCGCGTCGGCGCGAGCTTTCGGCGGATGGCCGGCCGGCGGCATCCGCAGACAACGGACGGGTTCGAAATCATGCCGCGATTTCTCTTCGCTTTTCTTCTGGCGCTGTGTTGCGCGCTCGCCGCCGGTTCGGCGCGAGCCCAGACCGGGGCGCTGACCGCGACCGGTTCCCCGTCGGCGCCGAGCGTTCCCGACGCCATGTCTCCCGGCGAGGTCAGGGACGCGGTGTCCCGGCTGTCGGACCAACAGGTGCGGCAACTCCTGCTGGAGCGGCTCGACGCCGTCGCCGCAGAGAGGGAGCGCACGGCGCGGCGCAGCATGACGGACGAGATCGCCGGGCTGGCGGCGGGCGTCGCCGGCTCCGTCCTGGACGCGGCCGGAAGCCTGCCCGATCTGCTGACGGTGCAGGGCCGGGCGTTCGCCGCGTTCTACGAAATGCGCGGCGCGTCCGGCACGGCGGCGTTTCTGGGCCTCGCGGCCCTCTCGCTTCTCGGCGGGTTGGCGGCCGGATGGCTGACCTACCGCCTAGCCGGGAGATGGCGGCACCGCATCGCCGAGGCCGCGGGCGACCGCGGGCTGAAGGAGACGCTCAAGGTGCTGACGCTCCGGCTGCTCCTCGACGCTTCGGGCCTGATCCTTCTGGCGATCGTTTCGGGCCTGATCCTCGACGCGACGATGAACGAGGCGGACCGTCCGTTCGGGCGGCTGATCCTGACGTATCTCGCGATTCTGCCCATGGGGGCGGCCGCGTTGTCGCGGTTCCTGATTGCGCCCCGCCGGCCGGAGCTTCGGCTCGTGCGAACCGACGACCGCACGGCGCGCATTCTTTACCGGCACCTGATCCTGCTGGCTCTGCTGATCGGCTTCCAATTCGCAATGCTGAACTTCAGTACGCGCAACGGCATTCCGGTCGACGATCTGAAGCTCGGCTTCTGGCTAACTCTGGCGACGCTCGCCTATATAGCCTTCATCGCCTGGGATACGCGGGAGGGGTTGGTCACGATGCTTCGCGGCGGCGACGACGACCTCTCGCCGCTGGAAGCGAAGGCGATCGCCTCCTATCCCTACGCCATGATCGTCTTCAGCGGCCTTACCTGGCTGCTGGTCGAATGCCTGGCGTATCTGGAACAGTTGCATCTCATCGTCGGGGGAAGCCATTATCTGACGCTGGCGCTACTCGGCGCCGTCCCGGTGCTGGACACGACGATAAGGGGCGTCGTCCGGCATGCGGTGCCGCCGATGACCGGCGAGGGGCGACTCGCCGAACGGGCGTATCGTTCCGCGCTGCGCAGCTACGTCCAGATCGGCCGCTTGCTGGTGTTTTGCCTTTTCGTCTTTCTCATGGTCGAGATTTGGGAGATCGACTTCCTGGCCAGCGCGGGGATCGGAGCGCAGGCCGCGGCCCGCCTGATCGAGGTGCTGCTGGTGCTGGGAGCGGGCTTTCTCGCGTTCGAGCTGACGACCCTGTGGATCGACCGGCGGCTGGCGGGCGAGCAGACGGACGCGGGCTTCGATCCCGACGAGCCCGGCGGCGGCGAGGGCGGCGGCGTCGGCGGCTCCCGCCTTTCCACGGTGCTTCCGCTCGTCCGCTGGGTGCTGCGGTCGGCGATCGTCGCCGTCACCGTGCTGATCGCTCTCGGGAACGTCGGCATCGACATCACGCCGCTGCTGGCCGGCGCCGGCATCATCGGCCTCGCCATCGGCTTCGGCGGGCAGAAACTGGTCAGCGACGTCGTCTCGGGCATCTTCTTCCTGGTCGACGACGCGTTCCGGACCGGCGAGTATCTCGACATCGACGGCACGGTCGGGACGGTCGAAAGGATTTCCATCCGTTCGCTGAGGCTGCGGCATCACCGGGGCGCGATCCACACGATCCCCTTCGGCGACATTCCCAGGATCACCAACTATTCGCGCGACTGGGTGATCATGAAGCTGAAGTTCACGGTTCCGTTCGACACCGACCTCAAGAAGGTGAAGAACATCTTCAAGAAGATCGGCGCCGACCTGATGCAGGTGCCGGAGCTGGCCGGCGACTTCATCCAGCCGTTCAAGAGCCAGGGCGTGATGGAGGTCGACGACGTCGGCATCGTCGTCCGCGGCAAGTACATGGCGAAGCCGGGCCGGCAATTCATGATCCGCAAGGAGGTCTACAACCGCGTGCAACAGGAGTTCGAGGCCAACGGCATACAATTCGCGCGGCGCGAAGTGCGGGTCAAGGTGAACGAAGGCGAAGACCCCAAGGCGGCGGCCGCCGCCGCCGTGGAGCAACCGCTGCCGCCCGCGCAGGCGTGAACGCGCCGCCCCGAAGCCGTGGCGGAACTCCCGCAAGAGCCTGGGTCGGGGCCCAATGGCATACGGCGAGCGTTCGCGTTTGCGTCGTTAGTTCCATAACGTTCCGGTGATTTTCGACGTTCTCGAAAATAGTTCTTGCATCTCATTTCGGATTCCGGCAGCGGGTCGTCAACGCGCTGGAGCGAGCCGATGGACCAGAAGGATGGAGATCGTCTGCGGCCTGCCGATCCGTTCCTTGCGGACCAAGCTGCGACCGCGCCCGCCGGCGCGGATGATCGACGATATCGCGTCGGCGGTCGGGCGACTCCGAGGCGAGGCTTCATGCGCCGCGCGACTTGAAATGACTTTGCGCTATTGACGAGAATATGGTCCGCTCCGGCGCTGGGCCGCGCGCCCGGGTTTCGGAACGCCGGGCGTCCAGGGAACTCGGGGAGGCGAGACCATGCCGCAGAACGGGAAAATCCATTTTACCGGGAGCCTCGGGCTCGAAAACGAAGACGCCGTCTTCAAGGCGTTGGGAGAAACCATCGGCCCGCGTGCGCGGCGCTATCCCGACGGCGAGACCGGTCCGCGCTACCACTGGATCCGGTGGGTCTTCGATCTGTTCGACCGTCATCCGTCGCTCGCCAGAGTCGGCGAGTACGAAGGAGTCGACGGCTTCCAGGCCCAGTTGGGGGTCGCGCCGTTTCGGCTGGCCGACGGCGTGACGGAGATCGAATTCGAGACGCTCGGCTACGCCGGCGCTGCAATCGCTTCCTACGAGCGGTTCGAAGTTCATCGGGCGGAAGGATCCATTCCGGCCGCGACGCGGTTTCAGGTGTCGCTTCCGACGGCGGTCGCGTTGTCCACGAACTTCATGGAGATCGGCCATCGGCCGCTGATCGAGCCCGCCGTGGAGCGCGGACTGAAGCGCGACGTCGAGGCGATTTCCGCCGCGGTTCCGGCCGACCGGCTGGCCATCCAATGGGACGTCTGCCACGAAGTCATCGCTCGCGACGGCGGGTCAGGCCGCTGGAAGCTGCATTACGAGGACATACTCGAAGGATCCCTGGAGCGCATTTGCCGTCAACTCGGCTTCGTCTCCGAGGGCGCCGAGGCGGGGATACACCTTTGCTACGGCGATCCCGGACACAAGCATATCGTCGAGCCGGAGGACTTCGCGACCTGCGTCGCGTTCGCCAACGGCATTTGCGCGGGCTCTCCCCGTCCGGTTCACTGGATTCACATGCCGGTTCCCCGCAGCCGCGACGACGACGCCTATTTCGCGCCGCTTCGGGATCTCGCTCTCAACCCGGAAACGGAACTGTATCTGGGGCTGGTGCATTACACGGACGGCGCGACCGGCACCCGCAGGCGCATCGCCGCCGCGGAAAGGCATGCCCCGAACTTCGGCGTCGCGACGGAATGCGGTTTCGGACGGCGGCCGGCCGAGACGATTCCCGAACTTCTGCGGATCCACGCGACCGTAGCGGACGGTTGATCCCGTTCGCCGTCGAGCGCCCGAGCGGCGGCCGGCACCGCGTCAGAGGCCGGCGACGTCTACCAGAGCGGTTCCCTCGGCGCGCTGCCGACGCTGGTTTTCCTCCACGGCCCGGTCGATCTCGGCCGGCATCCGGACTTCGTCGGCGAATTCCGGCCGCCGTCTCAACGCTTCGAACCATCCCGCCACCGCAGGATGCAGGCGGCGCAGGGGATAGCCGCAACGGTCCAGGCGATTGACGTAGATAAACCAAGCGACATCGACGACGCTCAAGGTTTCGCCGAGCAGGTAAGGGCCGGACGCCAACCGCCGCTCGATCTCATCGAGGGCGCTTCGGAACTTCGCCGCCGAGGCGCGGACGGCGTCGTCGGTGATCCCCTCACGGCCGGCCCATTCCCAGAAAGCGATTTCCCGCGCCTTGTTCTCGTCGGCCTTGCCGAGAACGGTGCCGCTTCCGCGCGACTTGTAGTCGGACAGCGCTTCGGCGGACTTCATCTTTCGTCCGCGCGGCTGGGCGAAGCGGAAGGAAAGGGTGCGGATGTCGAGGTGCAGGTCGTCCTCGTGCCGCAGCAGATCGTCGACTTCCGCCTCGCGTCCCTTCGGGATCAGGGCGGGCTCCGGAAAACGGCGCTCGATCAGCGTGACGATGTCGTTGCTTTCGATGTGGACTTCGCCGTCGAAGACCAAGGCGGGCACGAGGCCGCGCGGATTGATCCCGAGGTACCATTCGCTGAGATTTTCGTTCGACGGCAAGTCGATCAGATGCGGTTCCCAGTCGATACCCTTCAGGTTCATGAAGATCCGGACCTTCTGCGAGCAGGACGAACCGTGAAAGTGGAACAGATGGATTCCTTTCCAGCTTCGGATTTCCGGGCTGCGAATGTCGTCGTCGAGCAGTTGAACCATCGGGCGGCTTTCCGTGACCGTTGTCGTTTTCGCAAGCGAAGCTACGGCAGCGGGACCGGAACGGCAAGCAAGCCGCGCATGGGCTACCGTCCGGGTTAATAGGTCGCCGTCGTCGGCCGTTCCGTTCTGGCCTGCCTGTTCCGCCGGGTCTGACGCTGCCGGAAGCCTGTCGGTCGGCGACCCGTTCGCCGTCCAAGAGCGCGCCGTTCGCTTTGGTTCCCGGCGGCGCGCGTGCCGTTCGCCGCGACCGAAGCCCTCGGAATCGGCGCGCTGGGCACCATGGTGCCGACCTGTCGCGAGCGTCGGCAAATCGAACTTGCGGGAGTCGCTTTCCGAAACCGGACGCGTCGCCGCCTTCATCCGTCTTTCGGTATCGGCGCGTTCGCGAACGATCGCGCCGGTCGGAACGCCGAACGTGATGGGGCGTCGGGTCTCGGTCTCGCCGCCGGGCCGGCGTCATACCGCTCTCGACCCGGCGGTTGCGCGGGCGAAACCGCGACCGACTGCAAGGGGTCTCCGCAGGACTTCCGGACGGGGCGCGGTTGGCGTCGACCGGGGGCGGGAAGGGCAAGGGGAGAATTTAAAGTCGGCGTCGTCGGCATCGAGCGGAAGCGAGGCAACCCGAAAGATGCCGTTTGCATCGCGCTCGCGTCGGCGACGGTTTACCGCTTCAGATCCCTTTTCTCGTAAATATCCGTGATCTGCCGCCCGTTCCAGACGTAACAAAGATGCCGTTCTTGACGAACGGCCGACAGAACCGAAGGCTGGAACGCAGCCACGCATTCGCCGCCTTTTCGGCGGACGCTGTCATAGGCGATGCCGCTGGATCCTTCCTTCCGCAACGTACTCGCGAGATGGCGGCTGGCCGTGTAGTCGTCCTTGCAATAGACAAGCGGAAAGACTGGTTCGAGACTGCGCAGGTCGTGCATGTCGCCGGCGAGATCGACGAGGTAAACCCGCATGTCGAGCTCCATGCGCGCTTGCGCCGTGGCGCGCATGAAGCGTTCGCGATGATGCTTCGTCTCCGCAATGGCGGTTTCGAGATTGCGGGCGGCATAGAACACTCCGTAGCTTCCGTCGGTAAACCGGCTTCCCTCGGCGTTCAGATGCGTGAAGGCCGCCATAACGACACTGGAGCCGGGGCCGCTGATTCGCTCCTCCGGAGGCACAAGCTGAATATCGCCCGCGTCGTTGCGCAATCGCGGATTGGTCATGGCGTCCAGCGCGAAGACGGCCTCCAGGTCGTCGGGAGCCGTTACTCGCTGGAAAAGGTCGATCGGCGGAAATCGGCTGGGGATAATTCTCCAGCACGGCCTCCATTCAATGCGGGCAACCGGGGGCGTCACGCCCAGCCGCCTCTCTGGGCGTCCAGGTATTGCCTGACGAGGAAGAGGTCCGCGACTTGGCCCGATAACATCCTGTCGAGCGCGGAGCGCCCGCCGAACAGCGGAGCCGAGTTCGGCTGCTTCACCCACTCGTCCGCCGCTTTTTCGTCGGGCAGCAGTATCTGAAGCGCCTTGTAGATGCCCACGATGTAGGAGATGCGCTCGAGCGTGTCCTTGGGCAAGGTCGTGTTCGGGTTCTTTTTCCACTTGAAGAAAGTTGACCGGGCGGTCACGCCCAACAACCTCATCTGCCCATCCACCGGGAGGCTCCACAGATCCGCGATACGAAAGAACGTGCGCAGCGCAGGGCCGGACAGGCTCGTCCGATCAATCTTCGCAGGCGATTGCAGGCGCATAACTCGCTCCATATTTGAACTATTTTGATAAAATAGACCATTTATGGATTCATTGCAAGACCAAATGCGGGAAAGACCTGGTACCGGACGCCCCTTCATGTTTGAAGCGCAACATGCGTGGTGGCTGACCGGTCGTTTTAATGTTGCGGAGAGGTCAGGCGGGTGAGTTCAAAAACGGAGGCCAACGCCTGCCATCGCCGTTTCCGGTTTCGCTTTCGCGAGCCGCTTCGGTTGATGGCTTCGAACGGGCCATGGTTTTCGACGGCGGAAGTCCGCTCGCTCGACCGGACGACGCTCTCGTTGTTCGACGGAACCGTTGCCTGACGTTCAAGCGTTTCGCCGCTTGCGGCGCATGTCGTCGTGCGCGGATCTTCGGTACCGAACCAACACAGGCGCGGCGAGGCCTGCCGCGACAATCGTCCTGGTTTCGAGGCGTGCGGCTTTCCTTGGCGAGGGCGCTTGCCGTCGCGTTGCGTCGGCTCTGGTTTCCGCGGCGAGGGCGTCGACCTTGCCGTCGAGGCTCGCGAAGCCGGTGTCGAGATCGTTGCCGACGCGCGTCGCCTTTGGTGACGGAGCCTTCCGTCGGCGTTCGCTTCCGCCTGAATGTCTCCTGGCCGCGCGTTGAGCGCGTCGAACGCGCTCGCCTCCTGCGAGCGGGCAGGATTCCCGCGGAGCGACAGGTTCGCTCGCCCCCGCGCTTTTCCCAGCCGTAGCGTCGCGGAAACTGCCGGCTGCTTGCCGCGCCAGGGGACGCAGACAGGCCTGCCGCCGCCGACTTCTTGACGGTTCCGGCGCGGCGGCCTACTTCTCGCCGAATGGCAGGACGCATGCTTCCGATCGGCTTTTCCTCCCTCCGGGAGATCCGGGGGATGGACTGCTACTACGTTGACAAGACGGACCATGCGCGCCGCCTCGTCGAAGGGGGCAAGTACTATTTCCTGTCGCGTCCGCGCCGGTTCGGCAAGACCCTGCTGGTGGACACGCTGCAGGAGTTGTTCGAGGGGAGCGAGGAGTTGTTCCGGGGCCTCGCCGTGCACGGCGGGTGGGACTGGTCGGCGCGCCATCCTGTCGTGCGGCTGGATTTCAGCAGAGGGGGCGATTTCCGCGCCCCGGACGGGGTTCGCGTCGCCGTGGAAAGGCAGCTGGCGGTGGCGGAGAGGCACGCCGGCCTCGAACCGTGCCTCGTCGAAGCGTCGGTTCGTTTCTGGGAATTGATCGAGGCTTTGCACGAGCGCACCGGGCGGCGCGTGGTCGTGCTGGTGGACGAATACGACAAGCCGGTCCTGGACGCGCTCGGCGACCGGGAACTGGCGCTGGCCAACCGCGACTTCCTGCGCAGCCTGTACGGGGTGATCAAGGCCTGCGACAGGCAGCTCCGTTTCGTTTTCCTGACGGGAGTGAGCAAGTTATCGGGCCTGTTCTCGGGCCTGAACAACCTGATCGACATCACGCTGGAGCCGGAGTTCTCGGACATCTGCGGCTACACGGATGCGGAGCTGGACGCGGTCTTCGCTCCTGAACTCGAGGGCCTGGACCGGGACGAGGTCCGCCGCTGGTACGACGGCTACAACTGGCTCGGATCGGAAAAGGTCCACAACCCGTTCGGCCTGCTGCTGCTGTTTCGGCGGCGCGAGTTCCACCCGTACTGGTTCGAGAGCGGCACGCCGACCTTCCTGATCGAGACGCTGGCGCGCCGCAACCTGCCCACTCCCCGCCTGGACGGCATGATCGGCAGCGAGAGCCTGCTCTCGACCTTCGACGTGGACAGGATGTCGGTCCAGGCGCTTCTGTTCCAGACCGGCTACCTCAGTGCGCCGTGGAAAGGCGCTTTCTTCTGGTGGGTGCGAATCCCACCCAACAACTGTCGTTCCGGTTGGTAGCGGCCAGGGCGGTTTACGGAGGTAACGATGTAGGCTGAAGCACTCTGGGAAAGGGCGGCGAAGGCCGCTCAGCGAACACGCGGGCCGAAACGAGTAGTGAACATTGAGCAGGCCTCGAAACGGTCAATGCGGAAGCTGACCCTCCTGAGGTTAGGGGAAAGCCGCCGACGGTCGGGAAGAGAACGACAAAAGCACCGACCGTTTCCGCCGGGGTGTCGGCACGCATGGAAGATGAAGGAAGCAGCAACACGGGAAGCCCTGTCGGTGACGCGCACGAGTCAACCGGAACCCCGCGAGGGGCAGGCCGGGCCGGCAGGGTGGCGGAGAGGCCCGTAGTACCGGAGAAGCCGGGTAACGCCGGCGGAGGAAAGGGGCCTCAGGCGAGGAAGGGCGCCGCAAGGGAGAAGGGCTCGGAGATTGGCTATGCCTAACAACCGACTACATGCCAGAGATCCCGGAAGCGTCACATGCAGAAGCGAAGGAACCCGGTCGAGAGGCCGGGGTCGTCGAGGCGTAAACAGGCTCGGCGACGGGTTGGAAAGCGAGAACAGGCGGAAAATATGGGAGACGGTGCAACTCCCGGGTCCGGAAAACCGGCCGTTTTTTGGGAACGCTGACAATCCATCCGTGGGCGAGACGCATGATCCTGCTGGAGGCGCGGGAAATCCGCACGTCCGGTTCGGAGAGCGGGGACTGGAAACGTGGCCACGGGAGCCGGACTGAGGCCCGGAGCGAAAGCGACGGAACATCCACCGGACCCTAAAGCTAACGCGCCAGTCCTCGACTCTACCCATCGTCGGCGAGAAGGACGGGCGCTACCGGCTGGGCTACCCGAACCTCGAGGTGCGCCAAAGCCTGGGCGAGGCCCTGCTGGAAGAACTGCTCCCGGACGAGGCCCGCGAGGAGACGGAGAACTTGCGGCTGGGCGAATTGCTGGAGGCGAACGACTTCAAACGTCTCGAAACCCTGTTCCGCGGCATTTTCGCCGCCATCCCGCACCAGTGGTACATGAACAGCCCGGTGTACGAGGCCCACTACGCGAGCGTCCAGCTGCTTCCTGATGGAGGGCCTCGAGCCGGTGGCCGAGGACAGCGGCAGCCGGGGGCGCGCCGACATGGCGATCCGCGCCGGCAGGCGCGTCTACCTGTTCGAGTTCAAGGTGGTGGAGCGCGGGCGGGAGGGGATCGCGCTCGCGCAGCTGCGGGAGAAGGGCTATGCGGACAAGTACCGCCGTCTCGGACGTTCGGTCCACCTGATCGGGGTGGAGTTCAGCCGCGAGGAGCGCAACGTCGTCGGCTTCGATTGCGAGACCGCCTGAACGGCTTCCCGTCACGGCCGCGGTTTCCCGCTACTTCGTTCGCAGGCGCGGACTGGCGTCGCCGTTTCTGGCGCGTCGACAGGGGTCTTGCTCGGGGATCTCTGACTGCGAGACGGACTTTGGTGGGTCGCGCTCGCCGGGGTCTTTGCCCTGCTGGTGCCGGAAAGGCGCGCCGCGGCGGCGGCTTGAGTCGCCGCCGCAAGTTCGCCAACCTTGCGGTTGCGCTGCCCGGCGGCAGCGCTCGCGCCCGCCCGACCGGTAAGCGTGCGTAGTGCGCCTTTCGGGGTCAGCGTAGAGATCCGGGAACGCGCTGCCGCTGCGAAGAGCATCGTGCGGCGGTCTTCGGAGGGGGGGACGAGGGGCGGTCGCTTGACTCGCCGCGAAGCCCGCCTCGCGACGGATATTGCCGACCGGCTGTGTTGCGCTTCGGAGTTGACAGGGGGAGGTTAATATGGCCAGGCGGACCACCGGCGGGATCGTTTAATGGGTTACATGGGCCGATCGCTCGGGCGGCGGGAAGATGCGCGTTTCCTTCGCGGCAGCGGACGTTACGTCGACGATATCCGGCTTCCGAATACCGCGTGGTGCGCTTTCGTTCGTTCGCCCCACGCCCATGCGCGCATTGATCGTGTCGATTCGAGCGTTGCCGCGGCGATGCCGGGCGTACTCGGAATTCTTGCCCATTCGGACTGGAAAGCGGCCGGACTCGGCGAACTGACCGTCGTGCATCCCATGCCGTTCGGCGACGGACGGCCCATGAACGAAGCGCCCCGCCCGGCTTTCGCCTCGGACAAGGCGCGGCATGTCGGAGACGTGGTTGCAGCGGTAATCGCGGAAACCGGAGATCTCGCCCGGGACGCCGCCGATCTGGTCTCGGTCGACTACGCGCCGCTTCCCGCTGTCGCCGAAGTCTCGCGGGCACTGGACGCCGGAGCGCCCGTCGTTCACGAATGTTTCGGCGGCAATCTCGTATTCGAAATCGAGAAGGGGGATCGGGCGGCGACCGAAGCCGCGCTCGCCGCGGCGCACCGGGTCGTCGAGATGGAACTGCCGTCCAACCGGGTCGCCGGAAGCCCTATGGAGCCGCGTTCGTATCTGTGCGATTTCGACGGCGAACGCTACACTTTCTACGCCACCACCCAGACGCCCCACTACCTCAGGCGCTGGCTCGCGGTCTACGCCCTTTTCGTGCCGGAGCACAGGATCCGGGTGATCGCCCCGGACGTGGGAGGCGGCTTTGGCCTGAAGGTTCACTTTGCGGTCGAAGCTTCGACCGTCGCCTGGGCCGCCGGCATTCTGAGACGACCGGTAAAGTGGACGGCGACGCGCTCCGAGTGCCTCGTGTCGGATGCGCAGGCTCGCGACCATCACACGGTCGCGCGCATGGGTTTCGGCCCCGACGGCGGGATCGTCGCGCTGCAGGTCGATACGGTCGCGGCGCTCGGCGGGTATCTTTCGAACTTCGCGCCCAGCATTCCCGGAAACTCCTACCCGCAGACCCTGACCGGCCTCTATAGAACTCCGGCGGCGCATCTGCGGGTGCGCGGCGCTTACACCAACACCGTGCCGGTCGACGCCTATCGCGGATCCGGCCGCCCGGAAGCGACCTGGGTCAACGAACGGCTGGCCGAGAACGGCGCTCGGGAACTCGGCATCGACGTCGTCCGCATGCGCCGCCGCAACCTGATCCGGGCGGAGGATTTCCCCTATCCGGCTCCGGGCGGGCGCACCTACGACTCGGGAGATCCGCCGGCTCTGTTGGAGGATCTGCTCGCGCTCGCCGGTTACGAAGCGTTGCGCGCCGAGCAGGAGGCGCTGCGGGCGCAGGGCCGCCTCATGGGAATCGGCGCCGCCTGTTTTCTCGACAAGTCCGGCACCGGCAGCAGCGCCAACCTCGCGTCCCGCGGCGGCATGCACGGAGGTTACGAAAGCGCCGTCGTCCGCGTGCATTCCGACGGCAAGGTCACGCTTTATTCCGGAAGCCACAGCCATGGACAGGGCCACGACATCACCTATTCGCAGATCGCCGCCGACCGGCTGGGGATCCCGGTGGACGACATCGCGCTGATCGAGGGCGACACCGACATGATCCCCTTCGGCAACGGAACGTGGGGGTCGCGGTCGCTGACGGTGGGCGGTTCCGCCGTCATGATCGCGGCCGACAAGGTCGCCGCGAAGGCGCGCCGCATCGCGGCGCACATGCTCGAAAGCGCGGAAGAAGATCTCGAATTCGACGCCGCGGTCTATACTGTCCGCGGCACGGACCGGCGCGTGACCTTCGCGGAGGTCGCCGGCAACGCCTGCCACGGCGCCATGCTGCCTCGCGAGGCCGACGGAAGCGTGCGACCGGGACTCGAGGAGACGGTCTTCTGGGAGCCGCCGGACACCAACGATCCGCAGGGCATGCATCTCGCCGTGGTGTTGGTCGACCCGGAGACCGGCACGGTTACGCTGCGGAATTACTTCACGGCCGACGATTGCGGCGTGGTCGTCAATCCGATGATCGTCGAAGGTCAGGTGCACGGAGGACTTGCGCAGGGAATAGGGCAGGCGATGATGGAGCGCGTCGTATACGACGGGAGCGGACAGCTCGTTACCGGCAGCTTCGCGGACTATTGCATGCCGCGCGCCGACGATCTGCCGTCGTTCGATCTCGTCTTCAGGGAAACGCCTGCGCCGTCGAATCCGCTCGGCGTCAAAGGCGGCAGCGAAAGCGGCGCTATCGGGTCGCCCGCCGCGGTCGGCAACGCGGTGGTCGATGCGCTGTGGCATCTCGGCGTGCGGCACGTGCCGTTGCCCTTCACCGCGGAGACCGTCTGGCGCGCGCTTCGGGAGGCGGAGCCGTCCGGCGCACGGGAACGACAATTGCAGCAGGGGGATCGGAGATGACGCGAAAATCCGTAGGCGCGAACCCGGCCGGCGTTGCGCCGCCGCTCAAGCCGCATTATTCCAACAGCGTCCGCGCGGAGGCGGGGCCGCTGCTCTTCGTCGCCGGACAGGTGGCGCTCGACGCCGGCGGCAATCTGGTCGGCAAGGGCGACATCCGCGCCCAGACGATCCAGGTTCTGGAGAACGTCAAGGCTATCGTCGAGGCGAACGGCGGCGCCATGCGGGACATCGTGCAGGTCACGGTCTACGCGCGGGACATCGGCGCGTTCGAGTCGGTGTCCGATATCCGCGAAAGTTACTTTCCCGAAAACGGTCCGGCTTCCGCCATCGTCGAGGTATCGGCGCTGGCCTGGCCGGAGTTCCTGATCGAGATCTCCGCCGTGGCGGCGATTTGACGGAGGCAAGACGGAAGGCCGGGGGACGGGATGCGCATACTGGTCGTCGAGGATGACCCCGGAGTCGCGGCCTACGTCCTCAAGGTGCTGGCCGAGGCCGGGCATGTCGGCGACCATGCGGCCGACGGCAGGATCGGTCTGGTCATGGCTGCGTCCGCCGATTACGACGCGTTGGTGGTGGACCGCATGTTGCCGGGGCCGGACGGCCTGACCATCGTGCGCACCCTTCGCGCTTCGGACGACCGCACGCCGGTGCTGTTTCTCAGCGCCTTGGGGGCGGTGGACGACCGCGTCAAGGGTCTCAAGGCCGGAGGAGACGATTACCTGGTGAAGCCGTTCGCGGCCGCCGAACTTCTGGCGCGGCTGGAGGCGCTGGCGCGCCGGGCGGCGGGCGCCGGCGGCGCGGAAACGGCGCTGCGCGTTTCGGATCTCGAGCTGGATCTACTTGCGCGCCGCGTAACCCGGGGAACGCGGCCGATAGAGCTTCAACCGCGGGAATTCCGTCTTCTAGAGTGCCTGATGCGCAACGCGGGCAGCGTGGTCACCCGCACGATGCTGCTGGAAAACGTCTGGGACTATCATTTCGATCCGCAGACCAACGTCATCGACGTTCACATCAGCCGGCTGCGCCGGAAGGTGGACCGGGATTTCGACAGGCCGCTGATTCACACGATCCGCGGAGCCGGATATGTCATTCGCGACGACGGCCCGCCTGCTTAAGAGCGCGACCTTTCGGCTGGCGCTGATCTACATGGTCCTGTTCGGCGCGTCCGGAGCGGCGCTTCTGGGCTTTCTCTGGCATGCGACGGTGGGCGCCCTCACCGAACAGACCAGCGAGATCATACTCGCGGACATCAAGGGGCTGGCGGAGCAGTACGAACGGCGCGGCGTCCAGGGCGTGGCGGAGATCGTCGCCGGGCGGGTGAGGCGCGACCCGGGCGGGCGCACCGTCTATCTGCTCACCGATCCGCAGGGCCGCCGCCTCGTCGGCAATCTCGGCGCGTGGCCCGCCTCCGAACCGGACCGGGACGGCTGGATGACGTTCGAACTGATCGATTCTCCGGACGGCAGCCTTCATCCGGCCAGGGCGCGGCTCTTCGCCCTGCAAGGCGGGCTGAGGCTGCTGGTCGGCCGCGACGTCCGGGAACTGGAGCGAACCCGATCAATGATCCGCAACGCCATGATCTGGGGTTCCGGGATCGCGATCGTCCTGTCCCTGGCGGGCGGGGTCGCGATGAGCCGCAGCGCGGCAGGGCGCATCGAGGCGATCAACCAGACCAGCCGCGAAATCATGACCGGCGACCTTTCGCGCCGCATTCCGGTTCGCGGCAGCGGGGACGATTTCGATCAACTCGCGGGCAACCTCAACGACATGCTCGACCGAATTCAGGCCTTGATGGAGGGGCTGCGGCACGTATCGGACAATATCGCCCACGACCTCAGAACGCCGCTGGCCAGATTGAGGGGACGGATCGAGGATCTCGACGACGAGTCGTTGCCGCCGGAAGACCGCGGGCGGCTCGCAAGGGAAGCGGCGGCCGAAGCCGACGGCCTCATCGCGATGTTCAACGCACTTCTCCGCATAACGCAGATCGAGGCCGGCGGCCGCGGCGAGACCTTCGGGCCGGTCGATCTCGCGGCGGTCGTTCGCGACGTCGCCGAACTCTACGAGCCGCTCGCCCAGGAGAAGAACCTCGCCTTCCGCGTGGACGTAGCGGAAACCGGACGCATAGACGGAGACCGCGACCTGTTGTTCCAGGCGGTCGCGAATCTTGTCGACAACGCGATCAAGTACACGCCGGCCGGCGGTTCGGTCGGCGTTGCGACGGCCGCGAAGGAGGTCGCGGTCTGGGATAGCGGTCCCGGCATACCGGAGGGCAGCCGCGAGGCGGTGTTCAAGCGGTTCCACCGTCTCGAGGCCAGCCGCAATACGCCGGGCAGCGGTCTGGGGCTGAGCCTGGTCCAGGCGGTTGCGCAGCAGCACGGCGGGCGGGTGGAGTTGTCGGACGGCGGGCAGGGGCTTCGCGTGACGCTGTCCGTGGGGTGACGGGCCGTCCTTCCCGAACGAACGTCGGCCGGACCGCCGCCCTTCAGGCCGGCGCGCGGCTCAGGAGCTTCGCGGCTTCATCGAGGCGAGGAAGCGGACGATTTCTTGTCGTGCAACCCGGGGAGTTGCTTGCCGACGAGGCTGGCGAGTATTCCGATGACGGACACCGTACCGACGTTTTTGCCCTCTGGATCCACGACCGGCACTTCTTCGCCGGGCGCGGTAATGACCAGCGGCAGCGCTTCATCCAACGACATGCCGGAGGGACAGGAAGGGGGACCCTGGAGATCGTTCCTGGCAGGCTCCATGACGGATTCGACGCGGATGACGCGGCCGCGGTTGATGTTGCGGGTGAAGTCGGCGATGTAGTCGTCGGCCGGCTTGAGGACGATCTCTTGGGAATCGCCGTTCTGCACGATCTCGCCATCGCGCAGAATCGCGATTCGGTCGCCGATCGCGATCGCTTCCTCGAGATCGTGGGTCACGAAGACAATGGTTTTCTTCAGTTCCTGCTGCAACTCCAGAAGAAGAGTCTGCATGTCCGAACGGATGAGAGGATCGAGCGCGCTGAACGCTTCGTCCATCAGCAGGATCTCGGCGTCGGTCGCGAGGGCGCGGGCGAGTCCGACGCGCTGCTGCATCCCGCCGGACAGATGGTGCGGATAGGATTCCTCGTAGCCGCCGAGTCCCACGCGGTCGATCCATTGCCCCGCGCGCGCCTTGCGTTCGGAACGTTCGATTCCCTGTACGGTCAGGCCGTAGCCGACGTTTTCCAGCACCGTCCTGTGCGGGAACAGCGCGAAGCGCTGAAACACCATGCTGACCCTGTGCCGGCGGAGGTCGCGCAGCGCCGCTTCGTCGAGAGCCAAAACGTCTTCGCCGCCGATCCGGACTTCGCCCTCGGAGGGATCGATCAGACGGTTGATGTGGCGGATGAGCGTGGATTTTCCCGAACCGCTCAGCCCCATGATGACCTGGATGCTTTGCGGCGCGATGTCCAGGTCGATCGCGCGCAGGCCGAGCACATGGCCGTGGGATTCGAGAAGCTCCTGCTTTTCCATCCCGTCGTGCACGCGCCGCATGGCGGACTCCGGATCGTCTCCGAACACCTTGTACAGCGAGCCGATTTCGATGTTCGACGTCACAGCCGTCTATTTTCCTGGATCCGCCGGCCGTAGCTCTGGGTGATCCTGTCGAAGACGATGGCCAGCGCGACGACGGCGGCGCCGTTGAACAATCCGAGCGCGAAATACTGGTTCGTAACCGCCCGCAGCACGGGCTGGCCCAAGCCCTTCACGCCGATCATGGACGCGATCACCACCATCGACAGCGCCATCATGATGGTCTGATTGATTCCGGCCATGATGTTGGGAAGGGCGAGCGGAAGCTGAATCCCGAACAGCCTTCGCCACCCGTCGGTGCCGAAGGCGTCGGCGGCTTCCAGCACTTCCTTGTCGACCAGCCGAATGCCGAGATTCGTAAGCCGGATGACCGGCGGCACGGCGTAGATCACCACCGCGATGAGGCCCGGTATCTTGCCGAGGCCGAACAGCATCACCACGGGAATCAGATAGACGAAAATCGGCATCGTCTGCATGACGTCGAGAACCGGCATCATGCACGCCTGCACCCGGCTCGAACGCGACATCCAGATCCCGATCGGGAGGCCGATGGCGACGGCGATCAGCGTGGAGACGAAGATGATCGCCAGGGTGCGCATCGTGTCGTCCCACATGCCGAGATAGCCGATGACGAAGAGAGCGGCCGCAACGCCGGCCGTGAGGCGCTTGCTCCTGCTCACCGCGAAGCAGAGGCCGGCGACGACGGCGATCACCAGCCACCACGGCGCGGCCAGAAGGAGCTGCTCGAACCAGACCAGGAAATACAGCAACGGATCGAAAGCGCTCTCGATCGCGTCGCCGTATTCCCGGGAAAACGAGCGGTATCCGGTGTCGAAAGCCTTTTTGACCGCGCGCAGAGCGCCGTCGTCGAGAGTCGGAAACTCCCGCAGCCAGTCGAACACGATCCGTCCTCCCCGCTCTCAGGACGACTCGGGCTTCCCCCGCGACCCGTTCAGAGGCCGGCTTTCACCTTGGCCGCCACGTCGGCGGTCACCCACTTGCTCCAGACCTCCTCGTGGTTCTTGAGGAAATACGTCGCCGTCTCGCTTCCGGTCGCCTGCTGATCGTCCTTCCAGGCCAGCAGCTTGTTCACCAGCGAGTTCCGCCACTTGAACTTGGAGATGAAATCGTACGCTTCCGGCGCGTTCTTCGCGAAGCTCGAAGTGACCACGGTGTAGACCACGGACTTCGGGTACTGATTGGGCTTGGGCGCTTCGCAGTCCTGCTTGATCACGCACGGCCACGACGCGGGATCGTGCGTCATGCCGCCGAGCTTGACCATCGGATACTTGCCGAGCACGGAGGTCGGCGCCCAATAATAGGCGAAGATCGGCTGCTTCCGCTCGTAAGCCTTGGCGATCGCGGCGGCCAGTCCCTCGCCGGAACCGGGATTGAACAGCGTGAACCCCGCCTTCTCCAAGCCGTAGGCCTTGTACAGGTTGGCGTTGATGATTTCGCAAGCCCACCCGGCCGGGCAGGTGTGAAACCGTCCCTTCCCCGGTTCTTCCTTGTCGGGAAACAGGCCGGGCTGCTTGAGAACGGCCTGCAGGGTGGTCAGTTCGGGATGGTCCTTGACCACGTAGTCCGGAACCCACCAGCCTTCCTCGCCGCCGTCCGCCAGGATTTCCGTCGCGATCTTGAGCCGGCCGTCCGCGACGGCCTTTTCGACGGGTTCGCGCGCGGAATTCAGCCAGATTTCCGGTCCGATGTCGGGTTCGCCCTTTTCGGTCATCGAGGTGACGGTGGGCACGGTGTCTCCCGGCACCAGTTCGGACTGGCATCCGTAGCCTTTGCTGAGAATGACGTTCTGTACATGGGCAGCCACTTCCGCGGATGCCCAGGACATCTCGGCAATCGTAATCTTGCCGCACGCCGCTCCGGCGCCGGTCGCGAAACCGGCGATCATCGGCGCGGCGGCCAATGCTCCCAACCACTTTCTCATGGGATCGTTTCCTTTTGCCGTTGTCCGGGTCCGCCCCTGCGGAGAACCCTCGCAAGCCAAGAATACGACATCGCTCGACGGATTGCAAATCGCGTCGCAGCTGAGACGTTCGCGCCGCGCCGCGTTCCTGTCAACTGCCGCCCGTCCGGCATTTCGCGGGCCGCGCGACTGCCGGCCGCGTCCCCGGCGCTCTCCGGGCGGCGCGCCCCGAGAGCCTCGGGGGAACTGGACGGCGACACGGTCACCCGAAGGCGCTTCAACGAGGCCCGCTCCGAGGAGCGGGACACGGATCGCCTGCAGGCCCGCGCCCGAGGATCGAACTCGTCCTCGCCGCACGCCGTTCCGCGCCGGAACGTCGCAACCCTTTCTCTCCGTCCCCCTTCTCGTGCCGCCCCGGTCCGCTCAAGCCAGCCTGCGGCGGAGCGCGGCCGAAACGCCGTCAACTCCGCAGGGGCGCACGCGGGCGTCGGCGCGTTCATCGCGTCGACAACGCGCGGAGCGTTGCTTCGCGCTCGCGCACTATTCTATAAGCTGCGTTTCCGTCGGGGAGGCGAGCGCGCAGGCTCCTGCCCCGCGACGCGACGAGCGGAAACCGCGGCTTGCGGGCGCGGTGTTCGGCGCGCCGATTTCCAGGGCGAACGGGTTGGTGGAGGCATTGAGATGACGGCGAGGCGCCGGCGTTCACGAAGAGCCGGCGTTCCTTCGCCGGGCGGGAACATGACGACCGAATTCCGTAACGGACGCCGGCCCGCGCCGGCCGGACTTTCGCGCAGTCGGCGCCCATAGCCGCCGCGATGTTCGTTCGAGCTTTCCGCCTGGCGAGCGCCTTCACGCGGCCGGTCGTGATTTCGAGCCGCACCGCGCGCGGAGATTGCCGCGGCGTCGTGGCCGCCTTCACGGTCGTCAACCGGGACGGGTGGGTGCTGACCGCGGCGCACATCCTCGGCCTTCTGCGCCGGTTGGAGGAAGAAGCGGACCGTTACCGCGCCTACCGCTCCGCCGTTCGCGACATGGAAAACGCGAGGACGTCCCACGATTCGGCGCGCAAGCGCGAACTGCGCCATCTGGAGCGACCGGCCCCGGACTCGGCACGCGGCTGCTCGGCCTGGTGGGGGTCCGACGGCGCGGCGTTGAAGGATGTGCGCCTGATGCCCGAGTCCGATCTGGCGCTCGGGCGCCTGGAACCGTTCGACCCGGCGAGCGTCGCGCACTATCCCGCTTTCAAGGCTCCCGGCGCGGATTACGGGCCGGGCCGCAGCCTGTGCCGGCTCGGTTTTCCGTTTCACGAGATCGTGCCGACCTGGGACGAGGCGCGCGGCGCGTTCATCCTGCCGCCGGAGGCGCTTCCGATACCGCTCTTTCCGATCGAAGGAATGCTGACGCGGTTCCTCTTGTCGCCGCCGCCCGGAGCTTCCGCGGACGGAGGCGCTCGACGGGGAAAGTACCTCGAAACCTCTTCGCCGGGCTTCCAGGGGCAGAGCGGCGGGCCGGTGTTCGATTCCGACGGGGCGGTTTGGGCGATCCAGTCGCACACGCGCCATCTGCCGCTCGGTTTCCGGCCGCGCGCGCCGGGAGAGCCGAAGGGGCAGATCGCGCACCAGTTTCTCAACGTCGGGGTGGGCGTTCATGCCGAAGCCATCTTGGCGCTCCTTGACGACGCGGGCGTCGCATACGAGCGTGCGGACGACTGAACCGCAAGAAGCCGGAATCCGTCGCCGCGGCCGGGCGGCCGAAAGCGTATCGCCGACCGAGCCGCACGGACGATCGCAACCGCGGCTTGGAAATGTTCAAGAAGCCGATCGCGGCGCGTCCGGCGTCCGAGACAGGCGATCATGGCGCGACATGCGCTGAGGCGTCTGTGCGTCGGCAAGGGTTGCCGCGGAGGTCGCCGTCGAGGGTGAGGATCTTGTCCCCGTTGCGCTTCTTGCGCCGCTTGGTGTTGTCGGAGAGCGGCTCCCACGGGTTGCCGGCGGGGTCGGTCTGCGAGTCGAAGCGGTCGTGGGTGGCGTTGAGCACATGCTCTCCGATGTCGCGCATCAGCGGGGTGGCGTCTTGGCTGTCGCGGACGATTTCGTCGAGGCGGCGGCGGACTTTCTCCGCGCCGATCATCTCGACTTTCATGCTTGCGCCGGGCATGGCGTCCCTCCTAAATAATGACGATGGCCGCCGGGTAGGCCGGGTAATCGCCATCCCGGTAGACGGTGCTCCGGTTTTTGCTGGCGCATGAACTGCATCGAGGGTAGCGTCTCGTCCCGGCGGCATCATTTCACCTCTCCTTCGAGTACGACGTAGCGCCGGTCGCGGAGATTGTGGATCTCGATATAACCCGCGGTGCGTGTCGAATTGGCGATTACTTCCCCTCTCACCCTCGTCGGATCGCTGATCTTCCTTGCGTTCCACGAAAACACGGTCTCCGCAACCTGAAAACCGCCGCAGCACCTTGACTCGCCAGCAAGGTCGGAGCGATACTGCCCTCACGATAGAGATTGCCGAACGCATGCGTTACGCTTCGAGGCCGATGAGGAAACCACGAAAAACGGGATGACCGCGTGCGCCGGTCCACGGTGACGCCCTCCTGGGACGCTCGACGGGGCTTCGAAGACCTTCTCGAGAATGCCTTCGACCGTTCGGACCGAAAGTTCCTGGCGGTTGCAGTTGTCGCGGAATGCGGTCGTTTTCAATGCGACCGGCGGCGATTGGGCCGCGCGTACGGCGCTGATGGACGAGTTGGGCGTAGAAGTGGCACAACCCTGTCCGCAACAGGTTTCGAAACAATGACTCCGCAAGCGATGACCGCAGAGAGCCGCCCACCCTGGAACGTAAAGTACCCGAGCACGCCATACTGGCCGTGGTCGCCGTCCCCCAGCCGCGACATGCACGCCGATCCGGGCCGCTTTGTCGGCGAGGACGTGGTGGTGACCGAGAAACTGGACGGCGGCAACACGCTCCTGCACGCGGGCAAGGTCTACGCGCGCAGCGTTTCGGTTCCCTCCGACGCCAAGTGGATGGCGATGGCGAAGAAACACCACGCCTGGAAACTGACCGAATCCGATGTCTGGCTGTATGGCGAGGACATCTACGGCGTGCACAGCATCGAGTACGAAGCCGTCGCGGAGGAGGAGACGTTCTACGCATTCGCGTTGCGCCGCGGCGACGGCGCGTTCGCCTCCTTCGCCGAGGTCGAGGCGTATGCAGGCCAGCAGGGGATTCCGGTCGTCCCGGTTCTCTTCAAGGGGCGTTTCGGGTCGGTCGCCGATATGCGCAGGTTCATCGAACTCGCGCATGGCGAGCCGTCCGCGCTCGGGGGCGAGCGGGAAGGCGTCGTGTTGAGGCTGGCGCGGGAATTCCCGGCGGAGGAATTCCCGGCCAACGTCTGCAAGAGCGTCCGCGCCGGACATGTGCAGACCGACGAGCATTGGACCAGGAACTGGAGGCCGTGCCGTATCGCGCGGCCGGCTGGATCGTCTCGTCCGCCGATCGAAAGGGCCGGAGCCCCGACGGATCCTTCGTGAGTTTTTGCGGTCGCGGCGTAGGCGCCCGGCGCAGTCGAGGCGTTTCTCGCCGACGAGTTCGGCCGCCGCGGCTGCGGATCCGGACCATCCACCCGGAGATCTCGGGCCGCGGCGCGCTTCGCCGTCTTCGGCACGAGATCCGGATGCGCAGCGAATGGCGGACGCGAAACGCGGAGGTTGTCCGCGTTCCGTCTATGCGGCCAATTCGCGTCGTCGATCGTTGCGACGGTCGATTCCGGGGGCAACGCCGCGCGCGCGATTGACAGGCGGCCCGCCGGCCAACATACTCCGGCTCGTCGATTACAGGCAGCAATCGAGGATCAATCGTGGACGATGCGCGGGCGGTGATGCCGTCATACAGCCGTGCGGACGTCGCGTTCGAGCGCGGCGACGGCGTCTATCTACTTGCCGATGACGGTCGCAGGTTTCTCGACTGCGGGGCTGGCGTCGCGGTCGTGTCGCTCGGCCACAACCATCCCCGCCTTGTCGCGGCGCTGAACGCCCAGAGCGGTCGGGTCTGGCATACGTCCAACCTGTATCGCATACCCGAACAAGAGCGCCTGGCTGCGCGTTTGGTCGCCAATTCGTTCGCGGATACGGTTTTCTTCTGCAACTCGGGCGCGGAAGCTGTCGAGGCCTGCGTCAAGCTGGTGCGAAAGCATCACAGCGAGAACGGGCATCCCGAGCGCTACCGCCTGATATCCTTCGAAGGGAGTTTCCACGGACGCACGCTCGCCACGATCGCGGCGGGCGGCAGCGACGCCCATCGCGCGGGGTTCGGGCCGCCCGTCGAGGGTTTCGACCGCGTCGCTTTCGGAAACATGAACGAGGTTCGCGCGGCCGTGACCGGCGAAACGGCGGGCGTCATGGTGGAGGCCGTGCAGGGAGAAGGCGGCATCCGCCCGGCCGACTCGCGATTCCTGCGCGATCTCAGAACGCTGTGCGACGAGCAGGGCCTGCTCTTGATGTTCGACGAAGTGCAGACCGGCATGGGAAGGACGGGCAAGCTCTGGGCATACGAATGGTCTGGAATCGAGCCGGACGTCATGGCGTCCGCCAAGGGCCTGGGCGGCGGCTTTCCGATCGGCGCGTGCCTCGCGACCGCCGACGCGGCGAAGGGGATCACGGCCGGAACTCACGGCAGCACGTTCGGAGGCAATCCGCTGGCGACGGCGGTCGCCAACGCCGTGCTCGACGTGATGCTGGAGGACGGCTTTCTGGAGCATGTGGTTTCCGTAGGCGAACTCATGAAGACGGAGTTGGAAGCCTTGGCGGTCCGCCGCCCTTCGGTCGTCGCCGAGGCGCGCGGCACGGGCATGATGTGGGGTCTGAAGTGCGTCGTCCCCAATGCCGATCTCGGAGCGAAAGCGTTCGACCGCGGGCTTCTGACGGTTCTGGCGGGCGACAACGTGCTTCGCCTGTTGCCGCCGTTGATCGCCGAAGAGGCGCATATCCGGGAGGCGGTCTCGATTCTCGACGACAGCTGCGGAGAGCTGGTTGGATGACCGCCGCGCCGCGGCATTTTCTCGACTTGTCCCTGATCGATGCCGCGGATCTTCGCCGCATCGTGGACGCCGGGGCGGCCTTCAAGCGCGGAGACGGCGGGAGGCCGCTGGAAGGCCGGACGCTCGCCATGATCTTCGAGAAGCCGTCGACCCGCACGCGGGTGTCGTTCGAGGTCGCGATGAAGCAGCTGGGCGGGGACGCCATCGTGCTGTCGGTCGGCGAAACCCAGCTCGGCCGCGGCGAAACCGTTGCCGATACCGCTCGCGTGCTGTCGCGCTACGTCGACGCCATCATGATCCGCGCGGCGCAGGACGGGACGCTTCTGGAACTCGCCGAGAATGCCGGCGTGCCGGTGATCAACGGCCTGACGGACCGGTCCCATCCATGCCAGCTGATGGCGGACGTGATGACGTTCGAGGAGCATCGAGGGGACATCCGGGGCAAGCGCATCGCGTGGTGCGGCGACGGGAACAACATGGCGAGCACCTGGATCCAGGCGGCGGCTAGGTTCGGCTTCGAGTTGCGGCTGGCGTGCCCGCCTGAATTGGCGCCGTCCGGCGACAGCGTCGCCTGGGCGCGCCGCGAGGGCGCTTCGGTCCAGGTCACCGGGGATCCCGCGGAAGCGGTGGACGGCGCCCACTGCGTCGTGACCGACACCTGGATATCGATGGGCGACACCGACGGAGAGGAGCGTCTCCGCTTGCTCGCGCCCTACCGCGTGGACGAACGGCTGATGTCGCGGGCGCGTCCCGACGCCGTCTTCATGCATTGCCTGCCGGCCAGTCGGGACCGGGAGGTGGCGGGGGAGGTGCTGGACGGTCCTCGATCCATCGCCTGGGACGAGGCCGAAAACCGGTTGCATTCGCAGAAGGGCATTCTGACCTGGTGCCTTGAGTGAATGGAAAGCGCAGCGGTCGACGACATTGTCCAGCCGTTCCGGATCGAGAACGGCGCCGCGCGAGGCCGGCTGGCGCGTCTGGGGCCTGCGGCGCAGGCCGTCGTCGCGAACCGGCCCGAGCCCGTGGCGACGCTGCTCTCGGACATGTTGGCGCTTGCGGCGCTCGTCGCGGGAATCTTCAGGTTCGACGGCGTCTTTTCGCTGCAGGTCAGGGGCGACGGGCCGGTCGGAATGGCGGTCGTCGACCTCACGAACGACGGCGCGTTGCGCGGTTTGGCGAAGTTCGACGCCGAAGCGGTCGCGGAGTTGGCCGAAGATTGGCGCAGCCGGCCGGTGCCGGCTCTCCTCGGCGGCGGGCGTCTCGCTTTCACGGTCGATCGCGGCGCGGGAATGAATCCGTATCAGGGCATCGTGGCTCTCGACGGCGCGACGCTCGCGGACTGCGCGCACGCCTACTTTCGGCAGTCCGATCAGTTCGAGGGCGCGATCAAGCTGTGTTCCGGGCGCGACGCCGAAGGGGCGTGGCGCGCCGGAGGCCTCCTGTTGCAAAGGTTGCCTGACTCCGGCGTTCCCGGCGACGCCGCCGAGGAGCGGTGGCGGCGGGCGGTCATCATGATGAGCGGCGCGCGCGACGGCGAAGTCCTGGATCCGCTGCTGCACCCTCACGGTTTGCTGTACCGCCTGTTTCATCAGGACGGCGTGCGGGTCTACGATCCGACGCCCCTCGAAATGCGTTGCCGCTGCTCGCCGGAGCGCGTCGAAACGATGCTGCGTTCCTTTCCGCGCGACGAGATCGAGGAATTGAAGGTGGGGGACGAAGTCGTCGTAACCTGCGAATTCTGCGGCCGGGGCTACCGCTATCGCGCCGACGCGCTCGATCTGGTATATCGCGCCCGATGATCACCGTGCGCATGCTGGGAATATCGTTGCTGGCGCTCGTCGCGGCCTGCACGCCGCCGCCGCAGAGCCGCGAGTTTCCTCGCATCACGTTCGCTCATCTCCCTCCGATAACGCTGGAAGTCGGCAGTGTGGAGGTTCGCAACGGCTACCGCTCTCCGGCCGAGGCGCCCAACGTCGAACACCGGTTTCCCGTCTCTCCCGCCGCGGCGGCGCTCGAATGGGGCCGCAGCCGCTTCCGGGCTGCGGGCGGGAGCGGGGAGGCGCGAATCACCCTGCGGCAAGCCAGCGTGGTCGAGGTGCCTCTGGCGCGGACCGGCGGAGTTGCCGGGCTTTTCAGGATCGAGCAGTCGGAGCGATACGACGCCGTGCTCGACGTGAAGATGGAGATCGTCGGCGCGGACGGACAGGTTCGCGCGACCGTCGAGTCCGTGGCTAAGAGGTCCCGCACGGTTTCGGAGAGCATATCCGCGCACGGTCGCGAGGAAGCGTGGTTCGCGATGACGGAAGCGTTGATGGCGGACATGGACCGGTCTCTGGAGGCCCAGGCACGCGAACATTTCAAGGCGTGGTTGCGAGAGCGGTAGGGCCGGACGGCCTGCGCGGCGCGCGTCGCCATCGGGTTTCGATCCGTTTCCGGGCGCGAAAGGCGTTTCGGCATTCCTCGAGCGAAGACGAACCGGAAAGTCGGTCCGCCGCGGCGCCCCGCGGTTCTACCGCCGTCCCCCTTGATCGACTCTGCCGACGGCCCGTTGTCGAAGCCGGGCCTGTTCGCGGTTCCTCCAGAATATCTTGACCGCTCGACGAGCGTTGCGGTCGCAATCCTCAAGAACGACCGCCGCGGGCTCCTCGTAAGGCGGTTCGTTCCTGCGCCGACAGCCCGTACAACGATGCGATCATTCCAACGGCGTCATCCCCGGATTCGATGGCGGCCGTCAGCCCCGTCCTGATTTCGGCAGGCACGTCTTTCCAATGGGGCAGGCGGATGCGGCGCAGATATTGCGCCTGAAACCGCAGGTAGCCTCCTCGAATTCGCGTCGAGTAGGCGGAGACGAACAATCTGGCGATCCCTGATCGAAGCACGGCCTGCAGCGCCTTCAAGTTCCAATCTTCGGACGTGATGAAATAAAGGTTGTGATGCGGATAGAATTGGCCTTTTTCGTGGACGATATGGGCTTCCGACTTTATGTCTGGAACGAGCAATTTAGGGGTCGTCGCGAGGGAAGGATAGATTCTGTCGACCGTGCGGTACCAGTTGGCGGGAACCTTTCGAGCGACATGGCGTCGGGCGATCGCATGCCTGCGCGCCTCCAGATATCGTTTAAGTCTGGGATACCGATCAAGATCGACCAGCCCTCCCCCTTCGGCAAACGGGTTGACGATGCCGAGACCTCGCCATTCCACTTTGCCGCTTTGAACGTCCGCGGCCATGACGAGCCGAAGCTTGCGCTCCGGCTCCACGTCGAGTTCTTCGTAAGGACCGATGAACGCCTTGTCGGCTCCGGTCGCGACGCCGATCCCGACTCTGCATCCCGCATCTTCCAGGAGCGGGAAATCCCGCTCCAGGCGTCGAACGAGACCCAGATGCTCCGAGCCTTCCAGCAGCCACGGTTCCGCGCCGGCCGCCACGCAATCAAGTTCTTCCACCGACCCGCCGGAGGTTTCGTCCTCAAGAAGCTCGCGAGCCAGATTCCCCAGCGCTTCCGCCGTGATCTCGGGTCGGCGTGCTATCCGGGTCTTTCCGCGCTTCTCCCGGCCGATAACGGTAATGGCGGGATACGCAATCACGTCGTCGCGAAATGCGGGCGTATTCACCATGTCGACATAGACCCGCAGACGAAATGATTCCGCCACCATTTGCCGCAACCTGCCTCCATAGCGGTTTTTCATCCAGCGATCGGCGCAGATGAAACCGAGCTGTCCGCCTTCCGCCAGCAAGCCGAGCGAACGCTCGATGAAAGGAACGTAGAGATCGGCCCGGTCGTATATCGTGGCGTAGCGCGCTCGGTATTCGGCGATGAGAGCGTCGGGGATCAATTCCTGGCGAACGTAAGGCGGATTGCCGACGACGCGGTCGAATTCGTACGGAAGCGAAGCCAGCAGGAAGTCGTCGCGCGTCAACCAGACGTCCGCGAGCCGTTCCGCGGTCGCGGTTGCGATGCCCCGCCTTGCCAAGACGGAAACGACCTTCGGGCGCGTCGCCGCGAACGAGCCCCGGTGCAATTCCACCGCCCTGACGCTGTCTCGAAGATCGTCGTAGGCGTTCCGAGCGTCGCGGCATTGGTTTCTCCAAGCCTTCGCCAGCCGGTCGACCGCGACGAGAAGAAAATCGCCCTCCCCGAAGGACGGTTCCAGAATCCGCCATCGATGCAGCGTCCGATCCGAAGTGTAGCCGAGCAGGTCGAGAATGAAATCGACGACCTCCCGCCGGGTGAAGATCGCTCCCCGTTTCTCGACTCCTGCGCAAGCGAGATTTTCGAGCGCCTCTTCGACCGGGCTCATTCCAGAGAACGATCCTTGCCGAGCAAGTCGCAGCGCTTTCCCGACCATGACTTTCCCCTTCTCCGCCTCGCAAGCGGGATGCCGCCCGGCCGCCCGCGCCGGTTCGCTTCCGAACCATAGATGGAAAACGGAATGCAAGATGGCGATAATTCGCTCGAATGGTTGCGCGTCGCGCAGGCCGGACAGCATGCGTCTTTTACGAAAGGAGCGGGAGGATGGCGAAATCGAGTTACGCTCACGGGGCGTCCGACCGGCCGCTGATCGGCGATACGATCGGCGCCCGGTTCGACGCCGCCGCCGGACGATGGGCGAACCGCGCCGCGCTCGTCGTGCGTCATCAGAATGTCTCCTGGACATGGTCGGAACTGAAGGAGCGGGTCGACGCTTTCGCCGCCGGACTTGCCGCGCTCGGTCTGGAGCCCGGCAGCCGCATCGGCATTTGGTCCCCTAACTGCGCCGAATGGGTGATCACCCAGTTCGCGACCGCGAAAGCCGGCCTGATCTTGGTGAACATCAATCCCGCCTACCGGCTGGAAGAGCTGGAATACGCCCTCGGCAAGGTCGGTTGCAGGGCGCTCGTGACCGCGACGGCGTTCAAAAGCAGCGATTACGTCGGCATGATCCGAACGCTCGCGCCGGAGATCGACGATGCCGAACCGGGAGCGCTGCGCGCCGGGAAGCTGCCTGATCTCCGATGCGTGATCCAGATAGGGGAAGAAGCGGCACCCGGGATGCATTCCTTCGACGACGTCCTCGCGCGCGGCGCGTCGGCCGGCCCGGCGGCGACCGACGCGCTGGCGCCGAGACTCCAGTTCGACGACCCTGTCAACATCCAGTTCACCAGCGGCACGACCGGTTCTCCCAAGGGCGCGACGCTGACCCATCACAACATTCTCAACAACGGCTACTTCGTCGGCGCCGCCCAGTCGCTCGGGGAAGAAGACCGCATCTGCATTCCGGTACCGCTCTATCATTGCTTCGGCATGGTCATGGCCAATCTGGCGGCCGTCACTCACGGCGCGGCGATGGTGTTTCCGTCCGGCGCCTTCGATCCTCTGGAAACTCTGCGGACGGTGGAGGCGGAGCGCTGTACCTCGCTCTACGGCGTGCCGACGATGTTCATCGGCCAGCTCCGGCACCCGGAATTCGACCGGTTCGATCTTTCCAGCCTGCGCACGGGCATCATGGCCGGCTCGCCGTGTCCCGTCGAGGTGATGAAGCAGGTGATCGAAAAAATGCACATGCGGCATGTCACCATCGCCTACGGGATGACCGAGACCAGTCCGGTGTCGACCCAGACTTCCGTCGACGACGCGTTCGACCGCCGCGTTTCCACGGTCGGACGGGTGCAGCCTCACCTCGAGGTCAAGATCGTCGACGAGAACGGATGCGTCGCGCCGGTCGGGGTCGCCGGCGAATTCTGCACCCGCGGGTATTCGGTCATGCGCGGTTACTGGGGCGATCCGGAAAAGACGGCGGAAGCCGTCGACGAAAGCGGCTGGATGCATACGGGCGATCTGGCCACGATGGACGCCGACGGATACTTCAATATCGTTGGCCGCATGAAGGACATGGTCATTCGCGGCGGCGAGAACCTGTATCCCCGGGAGATCGAGGAGTTCCTCTACCGGCATCCGAAGATCGCCGACGTCCAGGCGTTCGGCGTCCCCGACGACAAGTACGGCGAGGAGCTGTGCGCCTGGATCCGGCTTTCCGAGGGCGAAACCGCGGACGCCGAGGAGATCGTCGAGTTCTGCCGCGGCCGGATCTCCCACAACAAGATCCCCCGTTACGTCAGGTTCGTCGACTCCTTTCCGATGACGGTGACCGGCAAGGTCCAGAAATTCGTCATGCGCGAACGCATGGTCGAGGAGCTGGAACTGCAGGAGGTTCGCACGGCATGACTGCGGTGCGTCCGTTGACGGTCGCCGACCGCGCAGGCTGGGAGGCGCTCTGGAACGGATACCTGGAATTCTATCGCGTCGAACTTCCACCCGAAGTAACCGAGGCGACGTGGCGAAGACTGCTGGATCCCGGCGCCGAGGTGCATGGATTGTGCGCGGACGGCGACGCGGGGAAACTCGTGGGCATCGTTCATTACCTCTTCCATCCCGTCACGTGGGCGATCGCGCATCGCTGCTATCTGGAGGACCTGTTCGTCGAACCGGCCGCCCGGCGGACGGGGATCGGCCGTCGCCTGATCGAAGCGGTCTATTCGGAGGCGGACGCGCGAGGAGCCGATCAGGTCTACTGGCTTACGGAGGAAGGCAACGCGACTGCGCGGCGGCTCTATGATCGCGTGGGCCGTTTGACGGAATTCGTGAAGTATCGGAGGTGACGTCCGCCCGTCCGGACGGTCGCTGCCGCGCGGCGGCCTTTCGGCGTTCCGCCGAGAATCAATCCCGCAGTTCGTCCGCTATCGCGTCCAGAAACTCCAGGCACGCGGACAGCTGGGAAATCTCGATGAACTCGTCCGGCTGGTGGGCCTGGGCGATGTCGCCCGGCCCGCAAATCACGGCCGGAAACCCTGCCCGGGAGAACAGGCTGGCTTCGGTGACGAAGGCGATGGTGCCGCTGTCGTTGCGGCCGGACGCGCGCCGGGCCAACTCCTCGGCGGGCGACCCGTTCGGCGCGTCGAACGGCGGCACGTAGACGTTGCGCGTCGTGGAAACGCGCACGTCTTGCGGAAGCGTGGAGGAGAACGCTTCGACCCGCTCGACGATCGCGTCCGGATCGGCGCACGGTATCGGACGGAATTCCCACTCGAGAACGCATTCGCCGGCAACGATGTTGACCGCGGTTCCGCCCGAGATCCGGCCGGCGTTGAAGGTCGTGAACGGCGGGTCGAACCGTTCGTCGCGCTCCGTTTCCGCCATCTCGTCGCACAACCGGTACAGGTGCGACGCGACGGCGGCGGCCGCCGCGATCGCGTTGGCGCCGTCCTGCGGACGGCTGGAATGCGCTTCTTGTCCCCGAACCGCGGTGGTCATGGCGCATATGCCCTTGTGCGCGCTGGCGATGCCCATGCCGGAGGGTTCGCCGACGATGACCGCGCCGGGTTCCGGCGTTTCGTCGAGGATGAAATCGATCATCCGTCCGACCCCCAGGCACCCCACCTCCTCGTCGTAGGAGAACGCCAGATGCAGAGGGCGGCGCAGGGGCGCTTGCGAAAACCGCGGCGCAAGGGCGAGAGCGCAGGCGAGGAAGCCCTTCATGTCGGCGGCGCCGCGGCCGTACAGCCTCGCGTCCCGTTCGGTCAGTTCGAAGGGATCGCTCGACCAGTCCTGTCCGTCGACGGGAACGACGTCGGTATGTCCCGAAAGAACGACGCCGCCCTCGACATCCGGGCCTGCGGTGGCGAAAAGGTTCGCCTTCTCGCCGTCGTCGGAGGCGATGATCCGGGACTCGATGCCGCTGTCGCGCAAGCGGGTCGCCACGCGCTCGACGAGCGGCAGGTTCGAATTCCGCGAGGTCGTGTCGAAACCGACCAGCTCCCGCAGAATGGCCGCGGCGTCGTCGGTCAGGGGGTGCATGGCGTCAGTTGCGCCAGAACCAGGGCGCGAAGAGGACGAGCACGGTGAACAGCTCGAGCCGGCCCAGGAGCATGCCGACCGACAGGACCCACTTGGCGCTGTCCTCCAGCTCCGAAAAGTTTCCGCTCGGACCGATCATGTCTCCCAGCGCCGGGCCGACGTTGCAGATCGCCGTGGCCGCGCCCGAGAGCGCGGTCAGGAAGTCGAGCCCGATGAAGTGCAGGGCTCCCGCAAGGACGCTGAAGGTCGTGATGAAGAGGAAGAAGAAGCTCATGACGGAGCTCGCGACCTCGCTGGTGATCTCCTGTCCGTTGAACGTGGCGACGAACACGCCGTGCGGCCGTATGAGCCGCTTCATCTGCGCCTTCGCCGTTTCGTAGAGCACGTGGAATCGGAAGATCTTGATCGAGCACGTCGTGGATCCCGCGCAGCCGCCGATGAACATGATGAAGAAGAATACGCCGGTCGCGAACGCTCCCCAATGGGAGTAATCGGCGGAACTGTAGCCGGTGCCGGTCATGATCGACAGCGTGTTGAACGCGGCCTCCCGAAGGGCGCGCGCCAGGCCGATGTCGTTGCGCGCGTAATGGGCGATCGCCACCGCCAGGATGAACCCCAGCGCGACCCAGAAGAACCAGCGGACCTGATCGTCGCGCCAGAGCGTCATCGGCTTGCCGCGCGCGGCCTGGAGGTAGAGCGCGAAGGGCAACGCGCCGAGAAACATGAAAACGGTGATGATGACCTCGGCGGCGGGGTTGGAGAAGGCGCCGATCGAGCCGTTGCGCGTCGAGAATCCGCCGGTCGCGATGGTCGTCATGGCGTGCGCCGTCGCGTCGAAGCTTCCGAAGCCGACCGACCACAGCAACGCGCCGCAAACGACGGTGAGGCCCAAATAGACGAGACCCACGCCGGTCACGATCTGAGCCATGCGCGGCATCACTTTCTCGGAGCGGTCCGAAGACTCGGTCCGGAACAGCTGGTTGCCGCCGATCCTGAGCATGGGAAGGATCGCAATGGACATGACGATGATTCCGATGCCGCCCAGCCACTGCAAGGTCGCGCGCCAAAGCAGTATGCCGCTCGACGCCTTGCCGAGGTCGTCGATCACCGTCGATCCTGTCGTGGTGAGGCCGGACATCGATTCGAAGAACGCGTCGGTGAACGAAAGTCCGAGATCGGCGAACGCGAACGGAAGGGACGCGAAATACGTGAGGATCAGCCAGGTCGCCGTGGTCAGCACGAAGGCTTGCCGGATCGAAAGCCTTTTCGACGTCGATCGCATGGTCAGAATCAGGGTGACGCCGACGAAGGCGGTCAGGCCAGCGGCGCTGGCGAACACCAGCCAGTTCCGGTTGCCGGCCAGCAGATCCGCCGCGAGCGGCGCGCACATGGCGGCGGCCAGGGTCGTCAGCAGAATGCCGGCGACGTAGAGAATCGGCCGGAAGTCGAGCACGTCAGTTCAGCTTGCGCGCCTCGTGCGGACTGTCCAGGGAAAACGCCGGAATCTCGATTTCGAAGCTTTCGCCGGACGAGGTTCGCATCTGGTAGTTGCCGCGCATTATCCCCGAAGGCGTCGGCAACGGCGTTCCGCTCGCATACTCGTAGTCTTCGCCGGGATCGATGACCGGTTGCTCGCCGACCACGCCCGCGCCGCGGACTTCCTGCACGCGGCCGATTCCGTCGGTGATGTGCCAGTAGCGGGAGATCAGCTGGACCGTTTCGGAGCCGCCGTTCGCGATGCGGACTTTGTAGGCCCAGAAGTACTGCCCGGGTTCCGACCGGCTTTCGATGAAGACCGGTTGCACTTCGACGAGGATGTCGCGGGTGGTGGCTGAGTACATCGTCGTAACCCGATTGTTGCTGGACGCGCAGTGTAGCCTTTAATCGCCGGCGACGGGAAGCACGCCGCCCGTTCAGGCCGCCGCGAGCGCGCGGTCGAGATCGTCCTTCACGTCCTCCGGATCCTCGAGGCCTACGGAAAGCCGAACCATGCCGTCGTCGATACCGAGCCGTTCGCGGTCTTCCGGGGACAGCCGCTGGTGCGTCGTGGTCGCCGGATGCGTCAACAGGCTCTTGGAGTCCCCGAGGTTGTTGGAAATGTCGATCATGTCGAGCGCGTTCATGAAGCGGAAGGCGCGTCGCTTGCCGCCTTCCAGCGAGAAGGAGACGATGTTCCCGAACTCCGACATCTGCGCCGCCGCCAGGCCGTGCTGCGGATGGTCGGGACGCCCGGGATAGCGCACTTTCAGGAGGTCGCCGCGGCCGGCCAGGTAATCCGCGATCCCGCGCGCGTTCCGGCAGTGCCGTTCGATGCGGATGTCCAGGGTCTCGAGTCCCTTCAGCATCACCCAGGCGTTGAAGGGGCTGAGCGCCGGACCGGTATGGCGGAGGAACGGCTTGAGGGCGTTCTCGCAGTAGTCCGCGTCTCCGAGGACGATGCCTCCGAGGCACCGTCCCTGCCCGTCTATGTGCTTGGTCGCCGAATAGACGACGATGTCGGCGCCGAGCTTCAGCGGCTTCTGCAGAAGGGGCGAAGCGAACACGTTGTCGACGATCACCTTGGCGCCGGCCTCGTGGGCGAGGGCGGATACCGCCCGGATGTCGACGATGTCGAGTCCCGGGTTGGACGGCGTTTCGATGAACACGCATCTGGTCGGGCGCTTGAGGGCGTCCGCCCACTGGTCGAGATCCGTGCCGTCGACGATGGTCGTCTCGACTCCGAAGCGCGGCAGGATTTGGGTCAGGATGTGGAGGCAGGAACCGAACAGCGCGCGGCTGCCGACGACATGGTCTCCCGCTTCCACCATGCAGGCCATCGAGGCGAAGACCGCCGCCATGCCCGTGGCGGCGGCCTTGCCGGCTTCGGCTCCCTCGATCAGCGCCATGCGCTCCTGGAACATATCGACCGTCGGATTGGAGAAGCGCGAATAGACGAACCGGTCGATCCGGTCCTTGAAGGCGTCCTCGGCCTGTTCCGCATACTCGTAGACGTACCCGGACGTCGCGAAGATCGCCTCGCTCGTTTCGCCGAACCCGCTGCGCCTCGTCCCGCCGCGCACGGCGAGAGTCTGAGGCCGCCAACCGCTCTGAACGGGTTTGTTGATCGTCATGCTGCCGTTCCCCCGGGCTGCGCGCCCGCGATGCGCCCCGGCCGGCCGGGATCTCTGGGAAACCGCCGACCTTTTAGCGGATTTCTTTAACGTGGCCGCAAGCCGGTCGGAGCAAATCGCCACGAAACCTTTCTAGCGGGAGGCGCGGAGGCCGTCAAGCCGGCCGCGAGGCCAGGCCCAAACGGCCGCCGAGAAGAGAAACATGGCGCCCGCTTGATGCATCCATGCCAGCGCCGGCGGCGCGCCCGTCAGAATCGTCGCGGCGCCGAGCGCGAACTGGGCGACCGCGAACGCCGCCGCAACGGCGAAAACGGCGGTGCGAATCCTACACCACGCCGCCAGCGCGGCGAGGACGGCGAGGACCGCCAATGCGCGGTGCAGGAACTGCACTGCGGCGACGTTTTCGAAGAGATTGCGCCAGGGCGGCGACATGGAGGCCGCTTCCGGCGGAATCAGTTCGCCCTCCATCAGGGGGAAGGTGTTGTAGACGCTTCCGCCGTCGAGGCCGGCCAGAAACGCTCCCCAGATCATCGTGACGAACGTCAGGGCGGCGACGGGCAGCGCGGCCCGGCTCCCGGAGGGGCGGCGGGACCTCAATCCGAGCGCGGTATGCAGCAGCATGCCGTATATCGCCACCGCGAGGCCCAGATGCGCCGCAAGCCGGTACTGGCTGACGGACGGCCGGTCGACGAGGCCGGATTTGACCATGTACCAGCCGAGCGCGCCTTGCGCCGCGCCCAACGCGAGCAGAAACACGAGCCGGGCGGCGAGGCGGCCGGGCAGCCGGTAGCGCGCGGCGAACCAGAAGAGCGGCAAGGCGTAGACGAGGCCGACGACGCGGCCCAGCAGCCGGTGAAGGTACTCCAGCCAGAATATGCGCTTGAAGTCTTCCACCGTCATCCAGAAATTAAGGCGTCGGAACTCCGGGGTTTCGCGATAGGCGTCGAACAGGACAGCCCAATCCCGGTCTCCGAGAGGAGGAAGCCATCCCGTCACCGGCCTCCAGGTGACCATCGACAATCCGGATTCCGTGAGGCGCGTCGCGCCGCCCAAGAGCACCATCGCGAATACGAGGGCGCTGCAAAGGAACAGCCATCCCGCGACGCTTCGAACGGGCGGCGGCGGCTTCATCGGTCGCGAAACGCGGCCGACCGGCGACAGCGGGGCAGCATGGAAGGCGCGACCGAGGCGGGAGGCGGGGACAGGTTCCCGTTCATGCGCCGTCGGCGTCGCGTCGCGCTCCGGGAGCCGCGACGCATTCTTTCATTTGGTTCGCCTTCCTCCTGGATGCGAACCGGAACGGCGGCGTCGCGGAGCGAAGCCGCGGGCAATTCAGGCGTTCGCCGCCCGCCGGGCGAAGCCGTAGAAGTTCGTCGGCGGCGGCGGCCTTCCGTCGGTCCAGGCCTTGAGGTCGGCGCGGGCGCGGTCGCGATGCTCGCGCCGCGCTTCCTCGCCCGTCACCTCGCAGGTGATTTCCAGCCGCATGCCGTTCGGATCGAAGAAGTAGATGGATTTGACGAAGCCGTGATCCGTCACTCCCACGACATCGACGCCCGCTTCTTCCAGCCGCGCCTTCCATCGCTCCACTTCCGCGACGGTGCCGACGTGCATCGCGAAATGGTTGACCCAGGACGGCGTGTTCGGATCCGGAGCGCATGCGGTCTCGTCTCCGAGATCGAAGAACGCGATGTAGCTTCCGTCCGAGAACTCGAAGAACAGATGGACGTAGGGATCCGACGCGCCCGTGCTCGGCACGGTGTCCGCCTTGATGACGTGCGCGAGCGGCAACCCCAGCAGGTCCTCGTAGAAGCTTCTCGTCTCCTCCGCGTTGCGGCAGCGGTAGGCGTAGTGATGCAGTCCCCCTATCCGGCGCAGTTCGGTCATGGTCGTAGCCTCCGCATGTTGGTCAGGTGGTTTCCAGTTCTCCGGCCGTCAAGCGGCGGCGAATCTCGGCCAATGTCGAGGCGACGCCCTTGAAGTAGCTCCGCGACATCCGTTCCGCATAGGCCCGTTCCTCGTCGCTGCCGTGCGGTATGCCGTCGACCTGCAGCGAAAACCTGAAACGCAGCGCCAGCCCGTCCTCCTCCGTCTCGACGATCTCGTTGACGATCGTGCCCATGGCGGAGCTCTTCGTCCGTTCGAAGACGACGCGCGTCTCGGGTTCGAAAGCGACGCGTTCCTGCATGTTCTCGCCGCGAAGGGTGAAGTCGCGCAGCAGCCCGTTCTCGCTCCGCTCCACGACGGTGCAGGCGGTCATGTCCTCCAGGAAGGGCACCGGGTTCTCCGCCTTCAGCACCAGGCCTTGCCAGAGGTGCCGACGGGCGAGCGCCGGACCCCCGGAAGCGTTGACCGGCATCGTATGGCTCAAGGTGAACAATTCGGCGTGTCTCCCGCGCAGGATGGTATGCGGCCGGCGGCGCGGCGGCAAGGAAAATCGGAACGAGGGCGAGCCGGGCCGTTCTTCGGCCGGACTCTGCCTCCGGCTTGCGCCGGGACGAGACAGGGCAGGCAGGGCGCACCGCGACGCCGGAGCGTCGCTCTACTCCTCGGGCTCGATCGTCAGGAGGAGCGGATGGCCCGCACGGCGTCCGAGATCGGTCGCTTCCGCCGCCTTGGCTTCCGCGACTTCCTTCGTATAGACCGCGACGACGCAAAGTCCCTTCGAGTGGGCGGTCATCATGACGCGATAGGCTTCTTCCGCCGACATGCGAAAGACCTTTTTGAGCACGAGGACGACGAATTCCCGGGGCGTGTAGTCGTCGTTCTCGAGGACGACCTTGTAGAGACGCGGGCGTTTTGTCCGCGTCTCGGCGGTTGGCGCGACGACGGTATCGTTCACTCGGACCTCCAGCCTGGAATCATCGCTCGTCCGAATCCGCTTGCGTCGGAGGCGCGGCAGCACGGCGCGACGGCTGCATGCCTGTCCGCTCCTCCTCCCGCGACGGTTCATTGTCGTAAAGCGGATTGGAAGGTGTCAAGGCGCTTGTCGGGAAACTTGCGATCCGGAAGAGAATGCGGTTGGCGGTCGCGGAAGCCTCCCGAGAATATCGATGAAATCCTCGACGACGGATTGCGTATCGCCAAGGCCCAAGAGATCGCGCGAACTGCGGAACGGCCCGTCGAACCAAGCTATGGCGCCCTTGAGAATGGGCGCGCGGCGACTGCGACCTTCCGAAACGCTCCGTAGGGTCCCGGACGCGGCGGACGCAGTTGCCGGCCATTTTTCCGGTACCCGCGCACCAAATTCCTCGGAGTGCGGCAGCGATCGATAAGTGCATTCAGTCGGATGCAGCCGAATTCCCTCGTTGCACCCAAGCGGACCCGAAACGTTTAGCCTTGATCAGCTTGACGGTATCTCTCGCTGTCTCGTGGGGCTCCCGCAAGAAATATGTAAACCAACGCCCGACAATTTCCAGCATTTCTCGGGCGTTGTGCGCCTCCTCACCAAATTCCTGCAAGATGCTCGCGACCTCGGCCTCGGTCACCTCGCCGTGTCCTTCGAAGTGCTTCGTGAGCGCAGCAAAGAACGGTGTTTGGGTAATCGTTCCAGCCACCCACGCCCTGAATCCTTCTTCATCCAGTCCCGACGGTGCCCCGATCCCGGCCAGTTCATCTCGCATGATTCGCAAGAGCGGTTGGCCCGCGTCGGCATTGCCACTGTAGACCGCGTAGAGATCTTCCGGGTTTTTGATTCGGGGGATCCAGTACGAGTTCAGCAAGCCTGTTGCTCGTGTGCCGTCCTCCGCCGGTGAAATCACATAGGTCGAATTCTGGAGCTGATCGAGAGAATTCTGGAGTTGGTCCCTTTGCGCCACGGTCGCTCGAACCGCTCCGGCTTTAAGTTCTCGTTCAAACTCGACTATAAGCGCGTCGTCTCGACGCACAGAAATCAGCAATTCGAGGTTGGCTGGTTTCAGCCACCCGAGCGCCGAAAAAGTAACGTTGGCCGATCCCGCCAAACATTTGTTATCCGCGGCGAACAGCTTGGCATGCAAATTGGACCGCAATAACAGATCGGCATTCATTGCGTCGGCTAGATCGTAGACGCCAAGATCCGACGCGCCCGAAAGCAAATCCGCCAATCTCCACCGCGTAACAATCGTGGTTTCAACATCGTTCGGAACATGATTCAGTAGTCTAGACAGCGCTTCCGAACGCATGAACGGTGCAACAATCAATGCGCTTTTCTTCGCAGATTCGAGAAGAGATGAAACCTGCTCTCCAAGCAGGATCATGATTCGATGGACTCTAGGAATTTTCGAGCTTCTCTACCCCAATCCATTCTCATGTCCTCAAGAGTGCATTCGAGTCTGTTCGGAGTTTTATCTTCGTACCGAGCCCAAGCTATCAACATCATATTGAGGGTAAACGATGCATTTTTCAGCCGCTTTACCAGCTCGTCCTGCGTTGCACCTTCAAAATCTTTAGACAATCCTTCTATAAGATTATGATAAACTGGGTGTTCGTGATTGAGCCAGACTTCGATAATGTCGTTCACAGATTCGACGGTGAAGAATGCATTTTTGTGCCCTAATGTAACAGCTTTCATTAACACCCGTCGCCCGCTTTCGATAACTTCTCTTGCCCATTCCTCCGCTGTTGGTTCGTCTACCCGCTTCTGCTTTGCCGAGTTGGTTATCATTTTAACCTTTTCTTCAAGGCTCGTTTCGGGAGCGTTGTCGCTGTCGCCTTTTTCTCCTTTTTCTGCTTGTTCTTTGATGATCTTTGTCGCGACGTCTTCGACTTCTTCACCCGTCTGCGGATGTGGGTGACGTGTTCGTGTACCTTCCTTCCTCTTATCGTACTCATTTCGCATCGCTTTAATCTGATTATCTATCCATTGCCAAACCGGAATTAAATAACGACTATCGTCTTCAGTTTCTTGCAGCCTCTCTAGAAAAGCACCTTGTGTTTCACCATCAAAAATATGTGCTGTATAATCGAAACCAGCGCCATTGACGAAAGCGTGAGCGTGCTGCTTGTTGTTTACTACCCCAAATAATTCGTCGAGTAATGGATCGAATTCGACTTCTACTGACCACCACCGCTCCTCTGGTTCGTAGTTATTTACCCAAGCGAGGCTCATTTCCAACTCCCTACCGGCACGGACGATAGAAACTCCTTTGTTGCGATTCGCGTGTTTGCCCCACGGCGAACTTCCGGGATTATAGTGCGTAGATGGCCATGTGATTGTAGATTTAGTTTGATTAATTGCGTCAAGACGAGCAAGCGAACATACAACTTTAATTTCGCCACGAAGATTGCCTTGCACACCAGCCGCCGGCACCTCCCATCTGCGTTCATTAAATTTTTCGAACATGGGGATATTATCGAAAGGCTTAGGTGTAGAGGTATTATTCATAAGATAAAGAGGATCGTTAGGATAGCACTGCTGTGATGAAGTCTGTTCCAATGTACCGTCTGCGTCGAAGGCAAGCACAAGATCAATAGAGATTTTATTGGATTGACCGTCCAGAAATTTTCTGTAAACCCGGCCACAATGCTCTGCGGTCCGCTCAAGGGTTTTTTGTCCGCCACTCCATTTGACGCGATCCAGTTTACTCCATACGACCAACGTTCCTGTAGATTCGGATGTGCTCCCCGCGATTGATCGCCACCGTTCAGGAACTGCATCCGGGAATGCGTCCGGCACGATCGAGCGATTCTGAGTTTTGATTTCATCGATATCGAGATAACAACGGATGGCATTGTCATGCCCATTTTGCCATGTCCAGACGTCAACGCGCTTGCACTGAGAAATCGAGGATTGTGGTAGGCCGATACCGAATCTTCCTATTCCACGATTCATGCGATCAAGTTTCGTCCCATCGCCGAACTTCAACGCTCGCCTAAGCGTAACTTCATCCATTCCATGACCATTGTCAGCCACGGCGATTTCAGTCACTTTGGAGCGTGCAAAGAATTGGCCGTGCTCTGGAGGAGTCTCGACAGCGATGATCTCGATGGTGTCAGCTTTCGCTTCTACGGAATTATCGATAAGTTCCGTAATCGCATGATCCGTATCCTTGTATCCGCTATCGCGCATGGCCTCGATCGTGAGCTTGGCCGAGACGATCGAAAAATCAAATTCCTGTTGTTGGTCCATTTCAGCAACTCCAGACATCTTCCCAATTCGTGAATGCCTCGGCCACGTCACCGAAGCCCGGCAGGTTCGTATCGATTACCGTTACGATTTCGCAGCGCTCCGTCCCTCCAGCCAATGGTCCGCGGATTGCCCGTCCCACCATCTGGCTGTATAGAACTAAAGACTTTGTCGGCCTTGCGATGAGCACAGCACTTACTGCAGGGGCGTCGAACCCTGTCGTCAGCACGCCGTAATTTATCAACACCCTGTGAGGACCGCTCGACCGCTTGAACCGCTGAATCACATGCTCGCGCAATGCCGGGGCTGTCTTGCCGGTGACGGCGTCGGCTTCAAGCCCAATGCCTTTGCATATACCTGCTAGAAGCGTCGCGTTGGCAACCGAGGCGGCGAAAACCAGAATGCGCCGATGCGCATCCGACAGTTGCAGCAATCTCTGAACAATGCGGAGATTTCGCTGCTCGTCCTCGCCTAGCCTGACGGCGACGCCGGCCGGGATATCCAGCGAGGCTGATACCTCCGCAAGATCGTCGGGCGAAAGTCGCAATCCTGGCTTGACGTTCAATAGCGAGAAATCGATTTCGGCGAGGTAGCCTTCATCCGTGAGGTGCCGGATCGGGTTTTTCCCCAAGAAATCCATCGTAACCTTGTTTTCCTGGAACAATGTTGCGACAGCCGCGTCGATCGCGGGGTTGTCCCATGTGCGACCCGGCGTTGCGCTGAGTCCGAGAAGCGGCGTTCTAGGATTTCGGGTGACGATCGTTTCGACCAGGTCCTGATAGGTCTCGGCGACAGCTTGGTGAGCTTCGTCGAACACCATCATCGAGGTTCGATTGCCGAGATTCCACAGCCGCTTCCTCTCTCTTCCGTAAGAGTGGAGCTTAGCCAAGCCAGCGATGACGATACCGGACTCTGCTTCTTCGATGGGCGGATCGTGGTGCGACCAGAAGCAAAGGCAATCGATCGGGCGGTCTCCAACGACCTGCCACATTGCCCGAAACTCTTCCGCTGCCTGCTCCAGAAGTTCCCGAGTGGCAGCCAGCCACAGTACCAGCCCCGGGCGAGTCCGAAGGTGCGAGGCGACGATGCTCATGGCGACCCGCGTTTTACCGACACCCGTGGGAAGGTGCAGCATGGCGCGTCCTTCTCCGGAATGCAGATGTTTCTCCACGGCGCTCGCGACGCGCTTCTGGTGGGGGAACAAGCCCCGCGCCGGTTCCACCGCCATCGCATCGCCGCGGGAGTCGGCAGGCACTTCGTCGAACGTGGGAGCGCCGAAGAAACCCAGAAGCGCCCGTCGAACCGACTTCTCCAAATCCAGTTTTCGCCGCAGCGTCACGATATCTGTTTCGGTTCTCTCTTCGAGCTCGGCTATCTTGAAGTTGGGTACGGCATCCAAAAGAACGCTCCTTCGATCTGGATCGTCCACGGCCGATTCGAGAGACAACATGTTCCCCAACGTTTCGGCGCGCCTCTGCCCCGAGATCCGGTCCGGGGCGAGTTCACGGATCAGTTTGAACGCGCCACCGGGCAGAATGCGCGTTGCCTGATCATCGTCGAGGGCTTCGAAAATCCGTTCCGGCGAAAGCCCGGGTTGTGTTGAACTAGCGGACATCATTTGTGGCACGCCAAGCAAGCCTTCGCCTTGCCGTAGATTTCATCCATATCTACTGGCTCTCTATCCGGCCGAAGCGGATTCAGCTGAATTCGGTCGCGCATTCTTTCGACCCGGCGTTGGTGATTTTCTTTGATTTGCGCGATCCGCTGGGGTTGAGACAAGTCATTGAGCGATTCCCCCTGACTCCAGGTGAAGGGAGAACCGTTTTCGACGGCGGTTTTCTCGTAGCGCTTGGCTTCTTCGAAATACTCGGGGTGCTGTTCCATTAGTCGAACCCACTCGATTTTTTGTTGAAAGAAGCAGAACGTGCACCCGCTGCGAGTGCGCCAGCGGTAGTACTCCGGCAAGCCCAGACCGGCCCCTTCCAGTATTTCCAATACCCCGGACTTATCGACGCCTGCCTCTTTCAGGGGGAGCCGGACGCTTAGCCCCGCGTGCGTCGCGGCGTAACCTTCCCTGTATTCTTCGTCCGCCCGAATGGCGACGTAACTGAAAACCTTCGTCCCGTTATCCAGAGCCGATCTGATCCAGTTCTCGAAAGGCCGAAGCTTCAGTTGCCGCGTGCACCATCGGGATTGGGGCGACGGCAGGAAGTTCTTGTAGCGCTTCAGCCAGAAATCGAAGTCGCGGTCGGGATTGAGGCGGACGATCGGTTTGCCCAGAAAGCCTTCCAGCTTCACCAGGAACTCGTAGACCTCCGGCAACTCCTTTCCGGTGTCCGTGAAAAAGTACTCGATGTCGATCTCCGGATGCGTCTCGCGCATATGGACGGCGAGAGCGGCGCTGTCGCGCCCGCCCGACAGCCCCAGGACATGCCATTCCGTCATGTGAGGGTCCGCTCCATCGGCCGATGGGCGTTTCCGGAAGTTTGCAGGTATTGAGCGCTTAATTCGGACAGCGCCGCCAGGATCACGTTGCGCCGTTCCTCGCCGCTGTCCTTTAATGTCGATGCCATGCGATCGAGCAGCGACTCGACGCCGGGCCGGTCGAGATCGGTGACGTCGAATTCGGCATGCAGCGTCGCCGGGCGCCCGTCCAGACCGACGACCATGGCCATCGCGTGCCTCTTGTCCTTGCGCCCATTGACATGGGCGAACGCTTCCAGGCGCACGAAACGTTGGGCCATTTCGGCCAGCGCGATGAGGGCGCGGTCGATATCGGGGTCGACCCAGTCGCGCGGCGGCTTGTTGATGGCCATGCTCGCGAGACTCTCCATATCTTCGTCTTTCCCCTCGAAACGCGAAAGACGGACGATAAAGGCCCGCAATCGATGATCCCCCGCAAGGTCGAGCGCGTTCTCCGCACGCGCCCGAAGTTCCGCCAGCATCGGCGGCGAAGCGTACGGAACCTCCAATTCCGCCAGCAAAATTTCTCTCATCCTGGACAGCATCGCCGGAAATGCTTTTTGCAGTTCCGTCAGGCCTTCTCCGACCCGGCTGGCGACGCGTTCGACGGAACCGTTCTTGCCGTCGCTCAATACGCTTGGAATGTCGTCGAAGATAAGCCGGTTGGGATCGTTCGCCTTCTTCAGCAACGTTCTGATGTGTTTCGCGTTGGGCGAAAGGCGCTGGGTACGTCCGACCCAAGGCGGCAGCCGATCGTAGATCGTCACCAGACCTCTGGCGACGTCGATAGGCTCAAGATCGTTGAGCGCATTTTCGCTGTCGAGTTCGCGCACGACCTCGGCCATGTCGGACAGAAGACGACGCGACGTTTCGGACAGCGTCATCCAGCGCAATTGAATGTCGGCCGGATCCCCGAGGATATAGTCTACGTCGAGCTCCGATAGGCGGGGTTGGAATATCCCTTCGCGATAGAGCGCCAATATTTTTCGCCGAGACAGAATGAACGCCACCGCCAGGACGGGCAACAGCCCGTCTTTGATTCCGAAAGGCGGACGCCGCCAAACTGAATATATCTCGCTTAGGGATACTGCGCGGCGAGTTTCTAATTTCAAATAGGATTCAACCGCGTGCCACGCGAGGCTTAGGTTATGAGAATCGTCATTTTCTGGGGGGGGGGGGGGGGGTAAATTGCCATGCATCCCCAGCCGGACGATACAGTTTCGTCGCCTCCAGCAGGGATGCAAAAAGCCCGAGCTCGGCAGGATAACCGTCGATGCCCAGACGTTCCTCTCCTTCCTTTTGAACCATTCTCTTCAGTAGAGAGTTGCGAGCGGCGCTTGCGCTGCTCGATGGCTTCGTCCGGTTGAGAAGCTCGTTAGGAAGATGCGGTGCGCAGGGAAACATATCTTCGGCGAGATCGGACGCGAAGCTGTTGAGATCCGCCTGCCTGAGCGTTCTTGCTCCGGCGTCTCCGTGGAACCAGGAGGCGCGGTCGAAGGCGCGTTCCAGCTCGGTTTCGAGCTGTGCCTGCAGCCCTGCTATGCGCGCTTGAACCTCGATCCGACCTACGCGGTCGCCTTGAAGTTCGACGGACTCGTCGCGCACCCGTTCAAGCGCCAATAATTCGATCGCCGAGGCGGGGACGCTCCAGCTGTGCCGCGACAGTCCGACGACGATCGCCATATCCCGGCTGCGTTTGGCGATCCGGCGGCAAATCGCATTTGCCTCGTCTTCGGCTTCGCCTTGCGTCGGGATCGCGAGAAAGAAGGCTCCGATGGCGCCGTTGCGCGGCTGATAGCCAACGGCTTCCTCCTCGGATCGCGCCAAAGAGACGATGCGTACGTCGAACCAACGAAGCGCGCCTGTCTCGTGATAGTGCCGCTTGGCCACGATCGGTTGAAGGCGGGCCATCGAATTGAGCGCTTCGAAGTCGACCTCGCTCTCGGACGCCTGCTCCACTGCGCGCTCTATATCGAAGTCGCTGCCCTCGAAGAGCGAATAAGCGTCCGCGAACTTCCGGAAGACGATCAGAGACCATTGTTGCAACTGCTCCAAGGCGCCGTCGATTTTCCGCCGTTCGCAATCGTATGCGGCGTATTTCAACAGTTCCTCGCTCGGGGGCAGTCTGGAGCGATCCTTGACCAGATCCGCGATCGCGACCGTTTTGAGCAAACGAAGATGCAGCGCTTCTCCCCCCAACGCCTCGCAGCGGCCCAGGGCGTCCACCCCCAACGCCCAGCGATGTCCGTCCGGCGAGGCGAGTATGGCGGATTCGAGATTGATCCGGAGGTAGTCCCACAGACGATCGGGACCGTAGAGGTCGTCGTCGCCCGCGTTGAGAATGAAGTCCTGAAATCCCTCGGGTTCCGCGGAATTCAGAAAGCCGAATACGCTGCGCTGGTTCTGGCCGAAACGCCGCCGCGATATGGGGCCGAGCAGGCATGCGACGATTGGGTGCAACGGCCAGCAGTCTTCCAGCGTCTTGGCCAGATGCGGAGACGTGGAGTTTCGGGAGAGGCGAGCGACGCCTTCGGCCAGCGCGCCGGCAGGTTCCGCCGTGCGGTCGCTTTCGATCGCGCGCCCGAGCAGGTCGATCTGCTCTTCGCCGCCGGCATTGACGGCGAGGTCCATGAAACGGCCCTGGATTTTCGACCATTCGCTTCGCATTTCTCTCGACAGCCGATGCGCGTATTCCTCGAACGCCTGATGCAGAATGCCGACGAGGATCAAACGTCCGCCGCTTCTCGACGCGATTTCGGCCAACTGTTGAAAAATATGGATGTCCGATCCGTCGCGCGCCGCCGCTTCCAGGAATTTGCCCATTTCGTCGATGAGCACGAGAAGGCCGGGGCCGCGCGTCGAAATGTCTCCGATCGCGTCGAGCGCCTGCTTTTCCGTCCAGCTTCGCCGCTTCCGGCCGGTCGTCAGATTCGAGAGCGCCTCGCCGATCACCGTTGCCGGGCGCTCCCTCCGGCCTACGACCGGAAGAACCGGTCTGGGGGGAAAGGCATGCTTCAGGATCGCGGACGTTTCCCGGCCGAATATCGGCTCCGGCTGGATTTTGCCGCCGAGGACGGCGCCGAAGGCGACCGCGAGACTCGATTTGCCGCTGCCGTAAGGCCCGGTCCAGGTGAAGGCGCCTTGTCCGCTTTCGGAAACCTGGTGCGCCATGTTTTCAAGAACGTTGGTTGACGATCGGGGACAGACGTATCCTTCGAGAGCGTCCCCGAAATCGGTATCGATCCGAACCGCCCGCTGGAAGCGCCGTGAAACCTGAACCCGATCCGCGAGTGGCATTACGTATAGTCCGCTTCGAGGAAGAGAAGCGCTTCCGCTTCGCTCACCGGACGCTTGCGAAGCACCTGCTTCAGGCCGGCCGTTTCCGACCAAGCGTAGCGGCCGCCGCTCGTTTCCTCGATATCGGAAAGCCGGTCAGCCAGGTCGTTCTCGTCAAGTTGGAACACCCGCCCGGGGAAGCCGGGCTCGTGAGCCAGCGTTTCGAAGGCAAGGGTCTGCGACTCCGAGGGCCAGGATTCGGTGAGTGCGAAGCAAAAGACTCCGCTTCCAAGAGACGGTTTCCGTCCGCGCACGAACCGAAATCCGTCCCGTTTTCCGATCGGCCGAACGAGCCCGAGCTCGGCCAGCGGCGACTCCAGAGTCTCTTCGTAGCTGTCCTTCCTGGAAGACGGCAAGGACGCGTAGGTCCGCACGAAGCAGGCGACGTCGCTTCTGATGGTGGAAATCGCCGTCCTGCGCCAGCCTCGGTCTCTGGAGAGTTTTTCTATTCCCTGGACCAGAGCGTCTCGCTCGAACGATGCCGCAGGATAGTGATTGAACGCCCAGAACCAGGTCGTTTTGCGGTCGTTGCTGCAAAGCCGCCAGTGAACGAGCCAGCACGTGGCGGGATTCTCCATGTACGGATCCAGCCCGCGGGGACCGAATATCCGCTTTCCGAGGGGCGTGGTCGCGATCTTGCCGCGTCTTTCTTCGATCATGCCCGCCGCCGTCGCCCAATGGCGCATTGACGCGACCATGTTCTTGCCGACGCCCAGGCGGGCGATCGCGTCGTCCGAAAGGAAAATCGACTTGTCGCGGTTGTCGCGCGAATCCGCCGAGGCCGCATCGACCGCCTTCTTGAGCCATCCGTACCGCAGAGGGAACGTTTCGTGGCCGGAAAGTTGCGGACGGTAGCCGTCGGCATGGAGTGGCCCCCTCAGCATCTACATCCCCGCTCTGGACGATCCCTCCAGTTCGACAATAGCCCATGGGCAGGGTATCGTCAAAAACCCCGTCGGCAATCGGAATGCGCCCCTGCCGTGGCCGAAAACGTAACGATATACGCCGATTATCAGGCAACCACGCCTCTCGACCCGCGCGTCGCGGACAGGATGGTGCCGTATTGGAGCGAATCGTTCGGCAACCCGCATTCGATCGATCACGCGGTCGGCTGGCAAGCGGACAAGGCGGTGCGGGAAGCGGCGGAAGCGGTCGCGGCGTTGATCGGCGCCGACGCCGACGAGATCGTCTTCACGTCCGGGGCCACGGAATCCAACAACCTGGCGCTGCTTGGCCTAGCGCGGCGGGCGCCCGCGGGACGCAAGCGCATCCTGGCATCGGCGATCGAGCACAAATGCGTGCTTGCGGCCGCCCGTTCGCTTTCGGAGCGCGAGGGATTTTCGTTCGAAACGATACCGGTGGACCGCGAAGGGTTTTTGGATCTCGGCTGCCTGGAGCGGATGCTCGATGACGACGTGCTGGTGGTTTCCGTAATGGCGGTCAACAACGAAGTAGGGACGATACAGGACGTGCCGAGGATATCCGCTCTGCTCGCGCAGCGCGGCATTCCTCTTCATTGCGATGCCGCGCAGGCGCCGTCCGCGGTGGACGTAAGCGGCCTCGCCGGTCACGCCGACCTCGTGAGTCTCTCGGGACACAAAATGTACGGCCCGCAGGGCATCGGCGCTTTGCGCATTCGGCGCGATTTGCATGATCGCGTGGAGCCGTTGATCTACGGAGGCGGGCAACAGGAGGGATTGCGCTCCGGAACGCTTCCGGTTCCTTTGTGCGTCGGTATGGCGGCGGCGGCCGACCTCGCGCGAAGTCCGGAGGCGTCGAAGGAACGATCCCGTACGGAACGGCGGAGGGATTCGTTCGTGGCGCGCCTGCGGAACGGACATCCCTCCGCCGTCCTCAACGGCGCGAGCGGCGAAAGCCGACATCCAGGCAACGCCAACGTCAGGTTCGACGGTTTCGACGCCCGGGACATTCTTGGCGCGCTTCAGCCTCGGCTCGCGGCGGCCACCGGCGCGGCCTGCGCCACCGGAATTCCCGAACCGTCGCACGTGCTCCGGGCCTTGGGCCTCGCGGCGTTGCAATGCGATTCTTCCATTCGGTTCAGCTTCGGCCGCTTCACTACGGACGAAGACATCGAAACCGCGGCCAATCTGGTCCTGAATGCGCTGGGATCGCTTTCGGCGTTCGATGCGGCGTAGAGGCTGTCGATCGGCGGGTTCTCCTGAAACGACGAGGGATTGGGCGGCGCTCCGGGCGCGAAGGTTGGCCGAACGAGAACGCCCTTCCCGCAGCGAATGCCTCCAGCTGTCCCGACTGCGGCTCGCCGGCCAGTCCGCACCGCCCTCGCGAGAGAGGGTCGCCTGCGTCGCGGTCGGCGGCAGGTTTCGCTCCGCGCGCCCGTTCGCCGCAGGGGAGGCGTCGGACAGGCGGCTCGGAGCGGGAACGGCGTTTCCGGACCGGAAAAGTTGTCCCGCCCGAATCGGGACGAGGGAATTCGGGACGCTCAAAAAAACTTTCCGTAAGCGCCGCGAACGGCGCAAAGGTCGCTTGCCAGCCGCCGCCGCGGCGGCCATTCTATCGGCATGTCCGCCCGGCTGCCCCGCCTGACGGCTGTTCTCGGCCCCACGAACACCGGCAAGACGCATCACGCGATTGACCGGATGCTCGATTACGATTCCGGCATGATCGGTTTTCCGCTGCGCCTGCTTGCGCGCGAGAACTACGACCGGGTCGTCGCTCTCCGGGGAAGGGCGCGGACCGCGCTCGTCACCGGCGAAGAGAAGATCGTTCCGCCCCGCGCGAACTATTTCCTTTGCACCGTCGAGGCCATGCCCGTCGGCCGGGAGGTGGATTTCCTCGCGGTCGACGAGATCCAGATGTGCGCCGACCCCGAGCGCGGCCACGTATTCACGGATCGCCTGCTGCGCGCCCGCGGACGCCGCGAAACCATGTTCCTCGGCGCCGCGAGCATGGGGCCGCTGATCCGGTCGCTGGCGCCCGGCGTCGAACACGTGAGCCGTCCGCGGCTTTCCAGGCTGAGCTACGCCGGCCCGCGCAAGATCACGCGGCTGCCGCGGCGCAGCGCCGTCGTCGCGTTCTCCGTCAACGAGATTTACGCCATCGCCGAACTGATGCGCCGGCGCGGCGGCGCCGCGGTCGTGCTGGGCGCGCTGAGCCCCCGGACGCGCAACGCGCAGGTGGAATTGTACCAGAACGGCGACGTGGATTTTCTGGTCGCGACCGACGCGATCGGCATGGGCCTCAACATGAGGATCGATCACGTCGCCTTCGCCGGGATCCGCAAGTTCGACGGCCGCGCCTACCGCCGCCTCGCGATGGCGGAGATCGCGCAAATCGCCGGCCGGGCCGGCCGGCACCTCTCCGACGGCACGTTCGGACCGATCGCGGAGATCGGCTCCTTCGAGGACGAACTCGTGGCGGCGGTGGAGGAGCACCGGTTCGATCCGATCGCCGGCGTTTCCTGGCGCAACGCCGATCTCGATTTCGGCTCCGTGGCGGCGCTCCGCAGGTCGCTGGAACGTCCGCCGTCCGCGCCCGGACTGGAGCGCGGCCGCGAGGCGGACGACCAGATCGCGCTGGCGCATCTGGCGCGCGATCCCGAGCTCGCCCGACGCGCCTCTTCGCCCGATACGGTGCGGCTGCTGTGGGACGTGTGCCGGATTCCGGATTTCCGAAAGACGACGCCTGACGTTCATGCAGTCTTGCTCGGCCGCATATTCCGCCACCTCGGCGACGGCGGCCGCCTTCCCGCCGACTGGGTGGCGGCGCAGATCGCTCCGCTCGACAGAACGGACGGCGACATCGACACGCTGATGGCCCGGATCGCCCACGTCCGGACATGGACCTACATCTCGTACCGTTCCGAATGGATTGCGGACGCCGAGACCTGGCAGGCCAGGACGCGGGACCTCGAGGACAAACTGTCCGACGCGCTCCACGACAGTCTGACCCGCCGCTTCGTCGACCGCCGCGCCGCCGCGCGGCGAGAAGCGACGGTGGGCGGAGACGGCGAGGTCGCCGTGGGCGGCGAGCGCGTCGGACGCGTCGAAGGATTCCGGTTCGTCGCCGACGACTCGGGGACGGGCGCGCCGACGGGCGCGCTGCGCCGCGAGATCGAGGCCCGCGCGGCCGCTCTCGCGGCGGCTCCGGATTCGGACTTCGCGGTCTCCGCGAACGGCGTCCTTTCCTGGTCGGGCGCGGCCGTCGCGCGGCTGACGAAAGGGGCGGACATTCTGTCGCCGACGATAAGGCTCCTGCCGGGGGAATACCTGAGCGCGGCCTTGCAGGAGACGGTGCGCCGCCGCCTGTCCGATTGGACAGGCGCGCGCGTTTCCGAAGCGCTGGCGCCTCTCGAGGCGCTCCGCGCCGCCGAACTCCGCGGCCTCGCGCGCGGGATCGCCTACCGCATCGTCGAGGGCCTGGGGTCGGTCCCGAGGCGATCCGTCGCGCGCGAAGTCCGGGAACTTTCCCGGGAGGATCGCGCCGCGCTGCGTTCCTGCGGCGTCCGGTTCGGCGCGGAGACCGTTTTCGTCCCGTCGCTGGTCAAGCCCGCGGCGGTCGCGTGGCGCGCGCTGCTCTGGTCCGTCGATGCGGCGCTGACGCCTCGGGAGCCGCCCGCCGCCGGCCTCGTCACCGTGCCGGCGGACCCGCCCGCCGGCTTCCTCGAAGCCTGCGGCTACAGGGTAATCGGCGAACGGGCGGTTCGGATCGACGTTCTCGATCGGGTCGCGGTCGATCTGCAGCGGCAGTCGCGCGAGGGCAAGCTCGATATCGGCGCGGCGCAACTCAATCTCCTCGGACTGTCCATGGACGCGGCGCGGCCCGTGTTCGAAGCGCTCGGCTACGCTTCCCGCGACACGGAAAACGGAATGGCGTGGAAGCGGGCGGACCGCCCGGCCGCCGTTCGCCGGCCGGGCGGGCGGCGCGACCGGCAGCCTTCTTCGGATTCGCCCTTCGCGAAGCTTCGGGAACTCCGGCTTTCGTGAACCCGCCCGTCGAAAACCCGACCCTTCGACTCGACAAATGGCTCTGGCGCGCCCGCTTCTTCAAGAGCCGCAGCCTCGCGAGCAGGACATGCGACGCCGGCAAGATCAGGGTCGGCGGACGAATCGTTCGGAAAGCCCACTATCCGGTGCGCGTCGGCGACGTTCTGACGATCCCTGCGGCCGGGACCGTGCAGGTCGTTCGAGTGGAATCGCTCGGGACGCGGCGCGGACCCTCCGTCGAGGCGCGCTCCCTTTATTTAAGCGTGGACGGCGCCTCGTGAAGCCGGCCGCCGGCCTTGCGGAACACCACGGAGAGGTTGTTCGCGGGCATCTCGAAAACGCCGGCCGGATGCAGTCCGTTACGCTGCGCCTCGGCCGTCACCTCCCGGAGGTCGCGGACGCCCCAGGCGCTGTCCTGCCGGCGAAGTTGCCGGTCGAACGCTTCGTTCGACGGCGCGGTGTGCGCGCCGTCGAGCATGAAGGGGCCGTACAGGTAAAGCGGGCCCTGCGCCGGAAGCAGCCTGGCCGCGTTTCGCATCAGGCCTGCGGTGGCGTCCCACGGGGCGATATGGATCATGTTGATGCAGACCACGGCGTCCGCGCCGTCCAGGGGCAGCCGTTCGTCCGACGCGTCTATCGGAAGCGGCGGCAACAGGTTCGCGGGCCGCTGCGCTTCCGCCCACGCCCGGATGCTGGCGAGGTTGTCCGGGTCCGGATCGCTGGGTTGCCAGGTCAGCGCCGGGAACCGCCGAGAAAAATGAACGGCGTGCTCTCCGGAACCGCTGGCGATCTCGAGCACCAGGCCCGACGCCGGCAGGACGTCGGCGAGAATCGCGGAGATGGGATCCCGGTTCCTGCGCGTCGCCGGGAAATGAAGCGCGTTTTCAGGTATTTTGCTCATACGCCTTCCGCTCGCGGGCGCCCCGACGGGAGGCGCGGAGCACGCCATGTTCGACAGGTTCCTGTCATTCTTCGAGGATAAGCGGCCCGCCGCCGCGGGTCACGAAGGCCATACGCCGGACGAATTCCACCTGGCCGCCGCCGTGCTGCTGGTCTACGCCGCGTCCGTCGACGGGGAATTCGACCGCGCGGAGCGCGACCGCATCGAGTGGCTGTGCGAGCACCGTTTCGAACTCGCCGCCGAAGAAGCGCATGCGCTGATCGAGGCGGCCGAGCGCGAAGCCGGCGAGGCCGTGCAGCTTCTGCGCTTCACGCGAACCATCAAGGACGGTTTTTCCTACGAGGAGCGCACGCACCTCGTGGAAATGCTGTGGGAGGTCGTCTACGCGGACAGCGTGGTCGAGGCGCACGAGGCGCAGCTCATGCGGCGGATCGCCGGCCTCATCTACGTCGACGACAGGGACAGCGGAATCGCGAGGTCGCGAGTGCGGGCGCGCATCGACCGCGAGAATGCGGGATCTTGAGCGGCGCTCCGAAGCGCGGACGGTTTCCCGGGATATTCTTCCCGCCCGGCGCGGAAGACTCGGGATCTTCCGGTCCGGAACCGCCGTCCGCCCGGAAGCCGCCGGCGCGGCGAACGGCAGCGCAGGGCGACGGGATCCGGTCGCGGCCGGAGAGCGCGGCGGCGAGCCTCGCTTCGGGCCGTCGGAGAGCCGGGCGGAGCGAACCGCGGGGCGCCGGACGGAAGCGGGTCGGCGCAAGGCGGCGAGGCTCGAACGCCTCGATGCACAAAACTGTTGGTCACTTGCGCAAAAAAGACTAGTTTGCCGGAAAGCAGGTCGGCCTGTCGTCGGCGGCCGGCGTTCGGGAACAACGCCTGACAGTGCGAGACGGAGAGTGGAATGACGTACATCGTCAACGAGTCGTGCATCAAGTGCAAATTCATGGACTGCGTGGAGGTCTGCCCGGTGGATTGCTTCTACGAGGGCGAAAACATGCTTGTGATCCATCCGGACGAATGCATCGATTGCGGCGTCTGCGAGCCGGAATGCCCGGTCGAAGCGATTCATCCGGATACGGACGATACCTCCGAGGAGTTCGTCGAACTGAACCGGAAGTACGCCGAAGTCTGGCCCAACATCACCCGCAAGGGCGAGTCCCCGCCCGACGCGGACGATTGGCGCGAGGTGCCCAACAAGTTCGCGGAACACTTCAGCGAGAAACCGGGCCAGGGCGCCTGACGGCCGGCGCGACCGCGCGAGCTCCGGCAAGGAAGAGGACGCGATGGCTACACCCACCACCAGACCGGCGTCCCGGCCGGCTCGCGCGAAAGCGCGGTCCAGGAAGGCGCGAACCGCGGAAAAGACGCTGGTCCGCAGCAAGAAGAAGCTGCCGTTCGCCAAGGGCGACTATGTCGTCTACCCCACCCACGGGGTCGGAAAGGTGACGGGGATCGAGCGCCGGAAGGTCGCCGGGTTCGATCTCCACCTGTTCGTGATCGTCTTCGCCTCGGAAAAGATGACCCTTCGGGTGCCCGTCGAAAAGGTGGTCGATTCCGGGTTGCGCAAGATCAGTTCCAGAGAGACCATGCGATCGGTGATGACCACGCTCAAGGGGCGCGCCCGCGTCAAGCGAACCATGTGGAGCCGACGGGCTCAGGAATACGACGCGAAGATCAACAGCGGCGATCCGATCAAGGTCGCCGAGGTTGTGCGCGATCTTTACCGGGCGCCGGACCAGCCCGAACAATCCTACAGCGAGCGTCAGATGTACGAAGCCGCCCTGGAGCGCCTCGTGAACGAGTTCGCGCTGGTCGAAAAGCTGGATCACCCTTCCGCGGCGGAGAAGATCGAGCTCGTTCTCGCAAGTTGAAGCGCGAAGGGCGTCCTCTATTCGCTTACCGTCTTGAGCCTGCGGCCCGGCCGCAAGCGTTCGGCGCGGCTGACTCCGTTCAGTATCTCGAACCGTTCCACCTGATGATCCGCATAGGGCAGGCTGCGCGCGAGGCTTTCGACGGTTTCGCCCGGCGCGACCGTGACGACGCGCAGTCTGTGCGGCCTGAGCCGCGCCGCCTCGGCGGCGCTCAGGAGGCGGAAGCTGTAGGTGGTCCGGCGCAATTCCGTGGACAACGACCCCGGAGCGCCCGGCGGAATCAGGAAGAGAAAACGGTATATGGTTCCGGGAGCGGCGCGATAGGCGACGAGCCGCAGGTCGTAGTCCTTTCCTTCGACGCGCCGCCGCGCTGCCGCGGTCGCCGCCTCCAGACCGTTCGCCTCGATCGTTTCGAGGTTTTCGAGTCGCAGGTTTCGGCCCCACACTTCGCGCAGATAGAACGTCATGGGGCCGTCCGACGGTTTCGGCGCGCGATCGAACACGAGGCGCGCGCCGTCCGGACCGAAGGCGGCCACGGCCGTTCTGGAATTGAGCACGCTGAAGCCCGGCGGCACCCGGAACGCGAAACGCAATTTCGGGTGCAGAAAATCGCGCCCTCGAACGAAACCCTGTTCCGGATCTCCGCCGTAGAGCATTCCGGAGATCTTCGAGAGATACACGTCGCGCCCGGTTACCGGGTCTCTCACCGCGGCGGCGCGCGCCATCTCCGCCGCGCGTTCCATGCGTTCCGCCGGAGCCGGATGTGTGGCGAAGTAATCGAAACGGTCGACCGAATCCGGCGATTCGCCGCGGAGCGTTTTGGTCAAGCGCGCGTTCGCCCGAAGCTTGCGCAGGAACTCGGCCATCGCTCCCGGATCGAATCCCGCCCGCGTCATGTAGCGCAGGCTCAGGCTGTCGGCTTCGCGCTCGTGCTCTCGAGAAAAGCCTCGCAGGATGCCGACCGCCGCGAATTGCCCCAGATCCGCCGCGGCCCCGCCTCCGAGAGCGCCCAGAGCGCCGAGGCCGATGTTGGCGACAAGCGTTTGCCCGCGGCGCTGCGCATGATGCCGCGCGGCGATGTGGCCGATTTCGTGGGCCAGCACGGCCGCGAGTTGGGCCTCGTCGTCGGCCAGCGCCATGAGGCCGCGGGTCACGTAGACGTAGCCGCCCGGAGTCGCAAAGGCGTTCACCTCCTCCGAGTTGAGCACGGTGAACTTGAACTTCAGATCGGGCCGTTCGGCGGTGCTGGCCAGAAACTGGCCGAGGCTCTCGACGTACCGATTGAGCTCGGGCGCGCCGTACTCGCCCCCGTACCTCTTCAGGATCGCAGGATGGTGCAGGCGACCGACGCGGATTTCTTCCTGTTGCGACATCCCGCCCGTGAAGATCGCGCCGCCCGTGGTGGGGTCGGTCGCGCATCCGCCGAGCAGCGGGAGAAACACGATTGCGGCGAGAAGGGCGCGCGTCATTCGTCGAGTGCTCCGTCGTTCCCGCCGTCCGGCGCGGCGGCAGGAGGTTCGTCCGGAAGTATGCAAGGCGCAGGCGTTCTCCGCCAGTCGCCGACTCGCTGCGCGCCGCTCCGTCCGCCGCGCGGCGGTCGCCGCGACCGAAAGCGCGAATGCGCGGCGCCGCGCCGGTCCGAGGGGTCGCCGTGAGTCCGCGGCGCGAACATCTGTATCCGCCGATCGAGCCGTACGCGTCCGGGATGCTGGAACTCGACCGGCCTCACGAAATGTACTGGGAGCAATCGGGCCGCCCGGACGGCGCGCCGGTCCTGTTTTTGCATGGCGGACCGGGCGCGGGAGCGACCGCCACCCATCGCCGGTTTTTCGATCCGGACGCCTATCGGATCGTGATCTTCGATCAGCGCGGCGCCGGCCGGTCGACGCCCCGCGGCGCGCTGGAGGGCAACACGACCGAAGACCTCGTCGGCGACATCGCCGCGCTCGGCGACTTTCTCGGCATCGAACGGTTCCTTCTCTTCGGCGGCTCCTGGGGCAGCACTCTGGCGCTCGCCTTCGCCGAAGCGCATCCGGAGCGTTGTCTCGGCATGGTGTTGCGCGGCGTTTTTCTCGGACGGCCGCAAGAGATCGACTGGTATCTCTACGGTTTGCGGACGGTTTTTCCCGAAGCGTGGAACGATTTCGCGTCGGGCCTCGGCGAGGGCGAGCGATGCGACATCCTGCGGAACTATCATCGCCGGTTGCTCGATCCGGATCCCGCGACGCATATGCCGGCGGCTCGCGCATGGAGCCGTTACGAGGGCGCGTGCTCGACCCTGTTGCCGAGCCCGGAAACGGTGGCCGCGTTCGGCGAGGAAGAGATGGCCTATGCGCTCGCCCGGATCGAGGCGCATTATTTCGTCAACGGAAACTTCATGAGCGACAACCAGATTATGGACAATCTGGACAGGATAGTTCATCTGCGCTGCAAGATCGTTCAAGGCCGCTACGACATGATCTGTCCGATGACGACGGCGCACGAACTGCACCGCGCATGGCCGGCTTCGGAGATGGTCGTCGTGCCGGACGGAGGGCATTCGGCGATGGATCCGGGCGTCCGCGCCGCATTGATGCGGGCGACCGAAGACTGGAAACGCGAGTTCGCGCCGCGCCTTTCGCCTTGAGGCGGCGCAGGCAGGAACGGATGTCCCTGTCGGCTTCCGGCCCACCAAACGCCGGCCACTCCATGGAAACGAACGACTCTGAACGTCAAGTTGAAACCCGCTGCGCATCGCGCCGTCGGAGATGCAGAGTTAAGCGCGGAAGGATGACGGGCTGCCGATGAAGCTGCCTCGGCCGCGCCCAGGTTCAGACCACCGTCCGCTACGCTCGCCTCGCCCATGATACCGTCAAGGCCTCCGCCGTCCGGGTCGGCGACGGCCGCGGTCCGGAGGCGGGGAAGCGATCTCGAGACGCCATCTTGCCGGAAGCCGCCAAGACCTCGAGCGGCATGATTGACGGAAAACTTCACGACAGTCTCGTAGCTCAATATGAGTGTGATATATGCTCCGTCATCGAGAGAACGTGCCGTCGGCGGAAGACGCGAGCGGCATTGCCCATCGTTCCGCGGCCGCGCTGCCGCCTTCGGTCCGGCGCGGCCGCCGAGGGCGGTGTAGCGTTCGCGTCAACGAGCAACGGCGTTTTCGTCTGGCGCGCTGGCGACGCGCGGGAGGCGGAGATCGTCGACTGCCATCGAGGAGATGAAGCGGCCATGACCATCGAACGCGAAGACGTGGACCGCCGAAAGGTCGACTTCTCGGACGTGACTTCGGGGCGGCGGCTGCCGCCGGTGCACCCCGGCGAGATCCTGCGTGACGAATTCCTGAAGCCGATGGAACTCAGCGTGTACCGGCTTGCCCGCGAGATCGGGCTTTCGCGTTCGCGATTGAACGCCGTCGCGCTCGGACGCCGCGCCGTCGCGACCGACACCGCGCTGCGCCTGGGGCGCTATTTCGGAACGACGCCGGAGTTCTGGATCAACCTTCAGACCCGTTACGATCTGGACGTCGCCGAGCGTACGGTGCGCCGCCGAGCGGGAAGTCGCGCTGCGTGACGTTTCCTCTGCGGACGGAAAGCAGTGACGTAGAGGCGTGTGCCATTTTGTCGGCTGCGGTTCGCTCGGAGAGCCTGCGGCGCGTGGCGACCCCGGAGGGATTCGAACCCCCGACCTACGGATTAGGAATCCGCCGCTCTATCCTGCTGAGCTACGGGGCCGTCGATCGAATATAGCCCGGCGGCCCGGCGGGGCGCAACGTCGAGGCGATGCCTGCGCGTCGTCGCGTTCCGGTTCGCCCGCCGGCCGTCCCTCGCGGCAAAGATTGCCGGACGCCGCGCCTCCCCAAGGCGCGAGGAAGTTGCCCGTTCTTGCCATGAATTCGCCGCCGCGAAACGGGGGGTCGCGGAACTGCGCGCTGCTCCGGGCCGCCGCCGCCGGACGGGCGGCCGAAAAAATGAAAGGCGCGGCGCAAAAGTTTCCGGAAAAAGGAACCCGGAACGGGCCGTTGATTTTTTCGCCGTAGAGGTCTTTCTTGGCGCCCGGAAGACGGACGGGGCTTGGCCGATGGGCGCGCAGACGGAAATTTTCCGCCGCCGCGTGCGCGACACGCTGGTCGGCCCGCCGCCGACCGCGGCCTGCGACGTCGCGGTTTCCGACGCCGTCCGCCGCCTCTCGAAAGCGCGCGAGTCGGGCATCGTGCTGGTCGACGACGGCGGCCGTCCAGCCGGCATCCTTACCGAGGCGGACGTCGCGCGCCGCGTCGCTTTCAGGCTCGACGGCACGGAACCGGTTTCGGCGGCGATGACGTCGCCCGTCGTCTCCGTGGAGGAAACGGAATATCTCTACCGCGCCATCGCGACGATGCGCCGGATGGCCCTCCGCCACCTTCCGGTCGTCGATGCCGCCGGCCGACTCGCGGGCATGCTTCATCTCGACCGGGCGACAGCCGTCCTGTCCGACGACCTGATGGAACGCATCGACCGGCTTTCGGAAGGCGGAAGCGAAACCGCGCTCGCCTCGGTCAAGGCGGCGGAGGCGGAGATAGCCGCGGACCTGCTCGCCGACGGTTCGCCCGTCGCCGATGTCCTCGCCTTGATCACCCACGTCAACAACGACGTTTACCGCCGCGTCGCGGACGGCATCCTGCGCGAAACGACGGGCGAGCCGCCCGCCGAATTCGCGTTGATCGTCATGGGGTCGGGAGGCCGCGAGGAGAACTTCCTCGCGCCCGACCAGGACAACGGCCTCGTCATCGCCGACTATGCGGACGCCGACCATCCGCGAATGGACGCATGGTTCATCGATTTCGCCGAACGTCTGACGGCGAGAATGAACGCGGTCGGCTTTCCCTTCTGCAAGGGCAACGTGATGGCGACCAACCCGTTATGGCGCAAGACCCAGACGCAGTGGCGCGAACAAATCGGCATCTGGATGCGGCGCCGGAGCGCCGCGGCGGTGCTGCTGTCCGACATCTTCTTCGACTTCGCGCCGGTGGCGGGGAATGCCGATCTGGCGCGGCCGCTTCGCAGCCTCGTCACCGCCGCGATGCCCGAGAATCACCTGTTTCTGAGAGACATGCTCGCGCAGCGCGAAGGGATGCGTTCGGCCCTCGGACTGTTCGGCCGGTTCCGCGCCGAGCGCGGCCTGATCCACCTCAAGCGCTGCGGCACGCAACCCGTGGTGGCGGCGATAAGGCTCCTGGCGCTCAAGGCGGGGATTCCCTCCGTATCCACTCTGGCGCGAATTCAGGCGCTCGGGGAAGCGGGCGTGCTCGATGCGGACGAACGGGCGGAAATCGCCGACGCTTTCGACACCGTTTGCCGGTTGCTTCTGCGGTCGCAGATCGCGAGCTTCGAAGCCGGGACGCCGGCGACGAACTACGTGGCGCCGGCGAAGCTGCGCCGCGTCGAGAGGCGGGATCTTCGCGTCGCTTTCCGGACGATCGATACCCTGTGCGACCGCGTGCGCGCGGACTTCACCGGCGACATCTTCTGACGTTCCTTCCTACGCGTAAGGCCGCATGGCGCCGACGCGCAGGGCGGAATCGGCGCACAGATCCTGCGCGTCGCCGAACCGCCGCACTCCGCTGCGCCGGAGGTCCGGCCACATCCGCAGAAAGACGCGGGCGGTCAGTTCCGCGTCGCCTAGAGCCGTATGGCGATCCCGGACTTCCTCGTCGAACTGCCTGGCCAGGGAGTCGAGCGTGTGGTCCTGCTTGTTCCGGAAAGCGCCGATCGAAAGCAGCATGGTGTCCAGCATCGGGTTCTCGATCCGCCTGATCCGGTTCATGAAAGCGATGTCGAAGGCGATGTTGTGGCCGACGAGCACGGCGTCTCCCGCATACTCGAGGAACTCCTGCAGGATTTCGTCGATGGCGGGCGCTTGAGCGACCATGTCGTCGGTAATGCCGTGGAAACGGATCGAGGCGGCAGGAATCGGCCGTCCGGGATTGACGAGGCGTTCGAACGAATCGCCTTGCAAAAGCTTGCCGTTTTCGATGCGGACGGCCCCGATCTGCACGATCCGGTCGCTGTCCGGGCGCAGGCCCGTGGTCTCCGTATCGGCCACGACGAATGTCAGCGCTTCGAGGGGCAGAGCCGACAGGTCGGCATAGCGCATGTCGAGCCGCAAAGGCTCGAAATCCGCGGTGAGAGGCCGCGGCGGAAGGTTCGTTCCGGCCGGTCGAAGAACGATGCGCCACAGCGCCCAGAAAACGGCGGCGATTCCTATCCAGACCGGCAGAAGCGCGTTCAGCAGCGCCAGGGGCGAGCGCTCGAACTGCCATGCGCCGCCGGCGGCGAGCGCCATGGAGACCACGGCGCCGACCAGAAACGCCTGACGCGAACCGAGCCTTCGGAACATCGCAGCCTCCCTGTCGGCGGAGGATATGCCCGGAAGCGTCTCCGGGGCCTTCGCGTCGTTCGCAACCGCTCCAAACCCGGGCAATGGCGCGGGGCGAACGTCATCAAGATAGATCAATTTCAATTCGAGGGCTTCGCCGACCGGCAACGCCGCGATTTACGGGCGAGGCGTCGGCGCCGCGGCGATTCCCTCCAGGGCGACGGATCGTCGTCGCGGTCCGTTCGGCCAGAAAAGGCCGCCGCCGATCTTTTTCCGGGGCGACCGCGCCGCCGTCGCGAGCGAGCCGCGGCGGTTCAAGCGCGGCCGGACCGCTCGAAGATTTCCGGGCCGCAACGCGGTCCCGCGACGGCGGGCGGCCGCCAGGCGAAGGTGACGGCTCTCCGAAACGTTCCCTCTCTCCGGTTCGCGGCGACCGGGCCGTCGCCGCGTCCGGGACAGAGGCCTTACGGGGAGACGGCGGGCCGGCCGGCGTAGGGATCGAGAAAACGGCGCACGCGCCGCACGATGCGCTCGGGGTCCTCGAGGTGTGGGAAATGTCCCGCGCCTTCCAGCAATTCGGTTTCCGCGTGACGGACGAAGCGCCCGATATCCTCGAGCTGGTCCGGCAACCCGTAGGCGTCATTCTCGCCCTGCAGGGCGAGCAGCGGCGCTTCGACGGCGGCGATTTCGTCGCAGATGTTCCAGTCTCCGCATTGCAGCCATGCCTCCGCCCAGATGCGCAGGAGATGCGCCGCCCGCGCGCCGTGGAAGCGCGTCATCCAGTCGGGCACGTCGTCGACCATTTCGAGGTGCCGACGAACCTGGCCGAGCGTCAGCCGATCCCGCCGGACATGGGCGGCGATGGAGACGATGGCGCGAACCCGTCCCCGGTAACGCGCGCCGTGCAGCAGCGCCACGGTGCCGCCGTCGGAGTGCCCGACGAGACAGCAGTCCTCGATTCCGGCCGCTTCGAGCACGAGTTCGAGCTGGTCGGCGGCCTCGCTCATGAAGTCCGCCGAGAATCGCTCCACCGGATCCGAACGGCCGTAACCGGGGCGATCGTAGGCGAACGCGGGCAGGCTCAGCGCGTCCGCCAGCCGCGAAGGCAGTTGCCGCAGCGTCTCCACGCTGCCGAGGCCGTCGTGGAGAAAGACCAGAGTCGTTCGGCCGGGAAGCGGCGGCCTGCTCCACGCGCCGAACAGACGGCAGCCGCCGACATCGATTCGAACGGCGCCGTCCGGCAGATCCGGAGCGAGGTCGGCAGGCACGTTCGGCCGGCGCCGCTAACCGTCGTAGCAGCCCGCTTCGCGCGCGCGCTGCTTGACCAGGGCGAGAACGGCGTCGATGCAGGGGGTTTCGACCTTCGCCATGCGGCCCAGTTCCTGGACCGCTCCGACGAGGGCGTCGATTTCCATGGGACGTCCGCGTTCGAGATCCTGAAGCATGGACGTCCGATGGGCTCCGACCTGGACCGCGCCTTCGATGCGCCGGTCGACGTCGATCGGGAAGCGGACTCCGAGCGCTTCGCCGACGGCCTGGCCTTCGAGCATCATGCGGCGCACGACTTCGCGGGTGCCGCGGTCGGAACCGATCGTCTCGAGGGTGGCGCAGGTGAGCGCGCTGACGGGGTTGAAGGAGAGGTTGCCCCACAGCTTCACCCAAATCTCGTTGCGGATCTGCGGGCGTATCGGCGCCTTGAAACCCGCCGAAATCAGAGCGCTCGACAGATTCTGCACCCGTTCGGTGCGCTCGCCCGACGGTTCGCCGAGCGAGAACCGATCGCCTTCGACGTGCCGGACGACGCCGGGTTCGACGACTTCCGCCGCGGGGTAGACGACGCAGCCGATCGCCCGGTCGGGGCCGATTCCGTTCCACAGGACGCCGCCGGGGTCGAGGCAGTCGATCCTCCGACCTTCGCGGTCGCCGTCCATGCCGTGGAAGTACCACCAGGGGATGCCGTTGACGCCCCACACGACCGCGGTCCGGTCGTGGAACAGCGCCGCGAAGCGGTCGGCCACGGGCGGCACGGAGTGCGCTTTCAGGGTGACGACGACGAAATCCTGCGGCCCCGCCGCCGCGGGGTCCTCGACGGCGCGCACCTTCGCCGTTCGCGGCGCGCCGTCCCGGATCAGCACGAGGCCTTTCTCCCGCATCGCCGCGAGATGGGGACCGCGGGCGATCAAGGTGACGTCGGCTCCGTCGAGCGCCAGTTCGGCGCCGAGGCAGCCGCCGATGGCGCCGGCTCCGTAGATGCAGATTCGCATGCCGGCTCAGGCGAGACCGAGCTTGTCCGCCAGCGCGATGCGCTGCAGCTTGCCGGTCGGCCCTTTCGGGATCTCGTTGACGATCACCACCGTGCGCGGCACCTTGAAGTCCGCAAGGCGTCCGGCGGCGAATTCGCGCAGTTCGCTTTCCTGCGCGGACGATCCTTCGCGCAGGACGATCGCCGCGGCGACTTCTTCGCCGAGCCTGTCGTGCGGCACGGCGAAGGTTACCGCCTGGGCGACCGCCGGGTGATCCATGAGCGTCTCGTCCACCTCGCGGGGGGAAATTTTCTCGCCGCCGCGATTGATGATCTCCTTGAGGCGTCCGGTGATCGCCAGATAGCCGTCTTCGTCCATACGGCCCTGATCCCCCGTGCGGAACCATCCGTCGAAGAAGGCGGCGGCATTGGCTTCGGGGTTGTTCTCGTAACCCGGAGTCACGTTGGCGCCGCGGATCACGATTTCGCCGGTTTCGGCGGGATCCAGAAGCGCGTTTTCGGTTTCGCGGGCGATCGCGATCTCGGGACCCGCCGCCAGCCCGACCGAACCCGGCTTGCGCCGGGCGGGCGGCAGCGGATTCGACGCCATCTGGTGCGCCGCTTCCGTCATGCCGTACGATTCGACGACCGGCGCGTCGAAGGCTTCCTCCAGTTCCGCCATGACCTGCGGCGGCAGGGACGCAGAGGACGACCTGATCAGGCGGAGGCTGCGCCGCGCCTGCGCGACGCTTTCGGGATTGCGGGCGCTGCGCGCGAGAATCGCCTGATGCATCGTGGGCACGGCCGTGTACCAGGTCGGCGCGATTTCGTCCATCCAGCCGAAGACCCGAAGCGCGTTGAACCCCGGCGCGCAGTGAACGCTGGCTCCGGCGGCCAGCGACGAAAGAACAGCGGCGACGAGGCCGTGGATGTGGAAGAGCGGCATGACGTTCATGCATCTGTCGCCGGGGACGAGGGCGAGCGTTTCGCCGACGTTCCGCGCCGAAGCGGAGAGGTTGCGCTGCGTCAGAGGGACGATCTTCGGCCGCGAAGTGGTTCCCGACGTGTGCAGCACGAGGGCGATATCGTCCGCCGCGGCGGTTCCGCCGCGGGCGGTCGGAGCGCCGGCGCCTTCTCCTTCGAGGACGAACCGTCCCGCCGGTTCGCCGGCCGCCGAGACGAGGCGAAGCACGGGCAGGCCGCGCCGCGCCGCGACGGCCGCGGCGGCGGATTCCGTCCCTTGCTCGACGATCAGCGCACGGGCGTTCAGGTCGCCGAGATAGAAATCGAATTCATCCTCGCGGTAGGCGGGATTGAGCGGCGCGGTGGCGCAGCCGCAGCCGGTCGCCACGAAGGCGGCGGCCATTTCGGGGCCGTTGGGAAGAACGATCGCCACGCGGTCCTCGCGCCCCACGCCGAGCGCGTTCAGCCGGGCGACCGTCGCGTCGGCCAGCGCCCGCAGGCCGGCGAAATCGAGCGGCGGCCTGCCCGGAGCGCCGATCGCCGGATCGCCGTCCACGCCGCGTTCCAGCATTCGCCGGATGGTCATGTCGCCGTTCTTCACAGGTCCTCCGGCGTCAGCGGGCATGCGCCGCCTTGGCCTCGATGCGCCGCCGATGCAGCACCGGCTCGGTATAGCCGTTCGGCTGCTCGCGCCCCCGGAAGACAAGGTCGCAGGCCGCCTGGAACGCGACGCTGTTCGCGAAGTCGGGCGACATGGGGCGATAGTCCGGGTCGTTCGCGTTCTGCCGGTCGACCACGGCCGCCATCCGTTCCAGCGTTTCGCGGACCTGTTCTTCGGTGCAGACGCCATGATGCAGCCAGTTGGCGATGTGCTGGCTGGAGATCCGCAGCGTCGCCCGGTCCTCCATCAGCCCGACGTCGTTGATGTCGGGCACCTTGGAGCAGCCGATTCCCTGCTCCACCCAGCGTACGACGTAGCCGAGGATTCCCTGGGCGTTGTTGTCGAGTTCGCGCCGGACGTCTTCCGGCGACCAGTCGGGCCGGTCGGCCACCGGCAGGGTCAGGATGTCGTCGAGGCTCGCCCGTTCGCGCGACTTCAATTCTTCCTGCCGCGCGAACACGTCGACCTTGTGGTAGTGAACGGCATGAAGCGTGGCGGCCGTCGGGGACGGCACCCAGGCCGTGTTGGCGCCGGCAGCGGGGTGTCCGATTTTCTGCTCCAGCATGTCGGCCATCAGATCCGGCATCGCCCACATTCCCTTGCCGATCTGCGCGCGGCCGGCGAATCCGCAGGCCAGTCCGACATCGACGTTCCAGTCCTCGTAGGACTTGATCCAGGGCGCCGTTTTCATGTCGCCCTTGCGGATCATGGGTCCCGCTTCCATCGAAGTGCGCATTTCGTCGCCCGTGCGGTCGAGGAAGCCGGTATTGATGAACACCACGCGCTCGCGGGCGGCCCGGATGCATTCCTTGAGATTGACGGTGGTCCGCCGTTCCTCGTCCATGATGCCCATCTTGACCGCGTTCCGGGCGAGGCCGAGCGCGTCCTCGATCCGCTCGAACAGCTCGCAGGCGAACGCCACCTCTTCCGGGCCGTGCATCTTCGGCTTGACGATGTACACCGACCCCGCGCGGGAGTTCCGATACGGTCCCTTGCCGTCGTGCAGGGCGGCGAGCGAGGTCACGACGCCGTCGAGGATGCCTTCCGGCGTCTCGTTGCCGTCGGCATCGAGGATCGCGTCCATGGTCATGAGGTGGCCGACGTTGCGAACGAGCATCAGGCTGCGGCCCGGCAGGCGGAGTTCGCCGCCGCCGGGCGCGACGAAAACCCGGTCCGTGGCGAGGCGGCGCTGCACGGCGCGACCGCCTTTCTCGAAGCTTGCGGTCAGGCCGCCGCGCATCAATCCGAGCCAGTTGCGATAGGCGGCGACCTTGTCTTCCGCATCGACCGTAGCGACGGAATCCTCGCAGTCTATGATCGTCGTCACGGCCGCTTCCACGACGATGTCTGCGATGCCCGCATCGTCGTCCCGTCCGACCGGATGCTCGCGGTCGATCCGGATCTCGAAATGCAGGCCGTGATTGACGAAGAGCACCGACGACGGGCGCGCCGGGTCTCCCGCGAAGCCGGCGAAGCGCGCGGCGTCCGCCGGCCTGGTCGCGCCGCCGCCGCGCAGGGCGACCTCGAGCCGGCCCTCGCGGACCGCGTAAGCCGTCGCGTCGGCGTGGGAGCCGGCGGCGAGCGGCGCCGCTTCGTCGAGGAACCGGCGGGCGAAGGCGATGACGCGCGCTCCGCGAACCGGGTTGTAGGCGCCGCCGCGCTCGGTGCCGCCGTCCTCGGGGATGGCGTCGGTGCCGTACAGCGCGTCGTAGAGGCTGCCCCAGCGGGCGTTGGCGGCGTTGAGCGCGTAGCGCGCGTTGGTGAGGGGCACGACGAGTTGGGGGCCCGGAACGGCGCGGATTTCCGGGTCGACGCCGACGGTTTCGATGGCGAAGTCGCCGCCTTCCGGCACCAGGTATCCGATTTCGGCGAGGAACGCCTTGTACGCTTCGGGATCCGGTTCGCGCCGTTCCCCGTGCCATGCGTCGATCCTGGCCTGGAGTTCGTCCCGGCGGGCGAGAAGGGCGCGGTTTTTCGGCGCGAGGTCGGTCAGGATCGCTTCGAAGGATTTCCAGAATCCCTCGGGGTCGATCCCGGAGCCGGGAAGCGCTTCGTCGTTGACGAAATCGAAGAGCGGTTTCGCGATCCGCAGCGTTCCCTTCGCGATGCGTTCCGTCATGGATCGATCCCTATGGTGTCCGTGCCCGTGCCGCAGTTTAACCGATCATGCTCCCTGCGTTCCAGCGCTTTCGCCTGCGGTTGGGGCGCTTCGGAGGAGTTGGCCGGAGACGCCTTGGAAAAACGCCGGGTCGGCGTTCGCCCGCGTTCAGAGGCGTCGTCACGTTCGTTGCCAATTCGAAGCTCGAGGAGCGAAGGCCGCCTCGCGAGCCGGCAAGGCAAATGGACAAAGGCAGGCGGCGATAGGTAAGCGTTCGGTCGCGTGGCGACCTACCTGTTCAGGATCCGCTTCCGGTCCCGCCGCGAGGCTTCAGCATCCTCGACCGGAAGAGTCCGCGTGCGTCGCATGCTGAAAAACGCTTGCAGAACATCCATACAAGCCCAAGTTGCGGGGGCGACAGGAAACCGTGGGACGCTGATCGTGTCTTCCATTTGGGCGGCACCGGAAGACACATCCCCCTCGGAGCTTGTCCGGCATGCTCGCCGAGGAGGATCCTCAAATATTTTGATTAAAATCCACGGAAAACCTGTGCATATCCTTGCACAGCCACGCTCCGGGTCGCCGCAGCGTGTTCTCCACTCCGGTTAAAAACCAAGTTCGCTGTGAGAGCCCAAGCGCACCAGATGGTCAGCATCCGGCTTACGGCAGAAGCATATCGGGCCGAATGTGGCAGTCGCGGCGATCCTTCCACGGTCAGGGCATGGTCGTGATGACGCTGCGACAGAACCCGGTCGGCCCGGCCACAACGGCCTCCTCGGGGAGGGTCTTGGCGTGTCGGCCCCTGATTTCGCGTTTGTTGTCTCGCTTGAAGGCCGCAGTCCGCCTAATCGTCCACGTCGGCCATCAACTCGTCCACGCCGCCCACGTCGACCAATTCACCGCGCCGGGCGGTTTCATGGCTTCGATCGTCTCGTCGTTGGGCGCCAAGGGTTCGAATGGTAGCCGTCTCTCGGCGGCGATCCGCACCATCATCAGGCGGAAGGCATCGGACACCGTGAGGCCGATCGCGCTCAGCACGGCGGCGGCGTCTTCCTTGGTTTTCATCGATGCGTGCGCGAACGACAGTGCTCATGGCCGGCCCCTTCGTGATCAGGCTACATTTTAGCCCGACACGAACCCAAGTCCACACCGGGGCGTTTGCGCTGCGCCCTTTTTCGCGCCTGCTTCCGGGTCCGTTCTCCGGCTGCCGCGGGCATGTTCAGCCGGAAGAGCGCCGGGGCGGGGACCGGCAGCTTCGCTCCGCCGCCGGGCGCGACCGCGCCGCAAGCTCCGGGGGCGAGGCGCGGCTCAGTGCAGTCTGAGGGCGCCCGTCACGCGCGACAGCAACTCCTCGCCGTCGTCGCTGTCGATCACGTGATCGCCGAGCACGGCAAGACGGTCGGGATCGTCGATCGCGGCCAGCAGCGCCTCGAGGCGCGTCGCCGTGCCCGCATCGAACTTCCGCGCCGCCAGACGCAACAAGATCGCCCGCTGTCGTTCCAGCCCTTGCTCCCTGCCCTCGGTCAGCCCCAGCTCCCTGCCTTCGGCCCGACTCTCGTCGACAGCCTGATCCATCCGTTTGGCCAACAACGATCCCATCTCTCCCAACTCCCCTGTCTCCTCGAACGACTTCAGCTTCTTCAGCGTCTCGCCGCTCACCTGCCCGCTGCCTTCCGCCGCCTGACGCACCAACGCCGCAAACAGGCTGCGAAGCTGCACGTCCGCCTCCGGATCGGTCGCCTCCTGCAACGCCGACAGCGCCGGCCGCAGATCCTCCCACCGGCCTTGTTCGACCAACGCCTGCGCGTACAGCACGTTGTCCGGCATCGCATCCTCGACGCCCAGCCGGCGAAGGTCAAGCAGAAAGTAGCGTTGCAGTTGGTACGGCTCAAGCTCCTCGTCGACCGGCCCGACCATCTCCCTCCCGCGGTGCCGACCACCGCGCCTCCCCGCTGTAGACCACCACCGGCACCACCGGCGGCAGCTTCTCGCCGGGCGACCGCTTCTCCTTCCGCAGCTCCGTGTATATTTGCGACGTGTACTTGACCATGCGCAGCGGCATGTCCTGGTCGACCGTCGACTGGAACTCCGTCAGGACGACGACGTAGAGTTCGCCTCCTCCCTCGCGGAAGTTCACGCGCCAGACCATGTCGCTGCGCTGCTGCCCCAGCCGGGCGTCCACGAACTCCGTCGGCATCGCCTGCAGGGTGTCGAAGTCGAGCCGGTCGGCCAGTTCTTTCGAAACGATGCTGCGCAGCAGGTCGCGGCACACCCGAGGATGGCTGAACAGGGACTTGTACTTGGCGTCGTCGCTCATCGTTCCGTCTCCTCTCCGGTCGGCGGGGCGCGCATGCCGACAGTCAATCTATAAGACGAACTTATAATCCACTTATGAAATATTCAAGAGGAAACGAGGTGGTTGCGCCGCGCCATTTTTGTCGGCCCGCCGCCCGGCCGACGCCGCCCGGTCCCTGGAACACCCCGCCGACGGGCCGCAAGGGCCTCGCGGGTGCTCAGTCTTCAGAATAAACTCTCATGGCCTGCTCGCCCCGTGCAACTGGTGGTTTTGCCGGCGTCGCGCCGCTCGCCGACATAACCGTTCCGCGTTCGGGCGTCACGGCGCGAAGACAGACGGGACAGCCCTCAGCGTCACGCTCCTCTCGAACGGCAAGCGCCGCCGCGAAAAAATCTCGCGGAACGGGTTTCTATGGCCTACGGCTCAGAGTAGTTACACAACGAAGGCGAGTGTTGCCGCACCGCGAACCCGGTGCAAGCCGGGCCGTGGCCTGAACGCAGGCGGCCAGGGGCGGCGCCCGGCCGGCCGTGGGGTCGAATCTGCGAAAATCGCGGTCCCGGCGCGGAAAATTCGCAGTTTTCCGTACCCGAGGAAAAAATTCGGTACTCCTGAAAGTTGTCCGCATTTCAAGGCGTTGCGGACAGCGCACGCGACTCACACTGTCGGCAACGGTGCAGAAATTCCCGCCAAGGCGGCCCACACTCCCGGAAGGTGCGCCGAGAAGCCGAAGTTACCACTGGACAAGTCACGGCGACATCAGGAAATTCCTTCATCCAAGGACAAATCGCACCGAATCACCCGGAAAAGTCTACGAAAAACTTTTCTCAAACTCCACCCAAAGGATTCAACCAGATCGATGCATCGCACTTCAGTGCTTTTGCGCCGCGAAAAGCGAATCCAGCTGCTTTTGCATCGATTCCATCTGCGATTTGAGCGCTTCGAGGGCTTCAGCCGAGGAATCTCCGGAAGATGCCGGGGCGGATCTTGCGCCGAAAGGCGTCATCATGCTCATCGCCTGTTCGAAGATAGCCATGTTCTTGCGGCCGATTTCCTCGAGCGAAGAGAACGAACCGCCGAGCGCGTCCTCCATGTAACCGCGCATCTGTTCTTGGTTGCGGGCGAAGGACTGCATGGTCATATCGAGATATTGCGGCAGCAGTCCCTGCAGATTGTCTCCGTAGAAGCCGATGAGCTGGCGCAGGAAGCCGGTCGGCAGCAGATGGTGTCCCTTGGCTTCCTGTTCGACGATGATCTGGGTGAGTACCGAACGGGTGATGTCTTCGCCGGTTTTGGCGTCGCGCACGATGAATTCGATATCGTCTTTCACCATTTGGGCGAGATCTTCGAGCGTGACGTAAGAGCTTGTGGAAGTGTTGTAAAGGCGGCGGTTGGCGTATTTCTTGATGGTGACCGTGTCGCTGGCCATAACGGGATCTCCTGCCGTTAAGGCCGCGAGTTTCGCATCTTCGCCGCACCGCATCAACATAGCTCGCGGAAAGCGCACGGGCCGCCCGGGCGAAATCCGTTCCGAACGCCTTGCGCGTCGGACCGTTGGCCCGACTGTTTCGGAGTTCATTCCGAACGTACGATCGCATCCTCGAATTTCCGCGGGAACGAACGGCTTTTCCCTGGGGCGGCAAGACCGGCGGGGCGACGCCGCTTCGCCGGCAATTCTTCTGCGCGTTTTCCTCGACACCCGGCCGCCGACGGAATTCACGCGCGTCATGGATGCTCGCGGAACGCGTTCGGGCATTCGACCCCGCTGCCCGCCGGGCCCTCCACACCGAACCAATTGACCGTTTCCGTTGCGGCAGCCTATTCTGACCGGATGGAAAAACGCATGCTTCCGACCGGGATGACTTCCCTCCGGGAGATCCGGAGGATGGACTGCTACTACGTCGACAAGACGGACCTTTTGCGCCGCCTCGTCGAGAGGGGCAAGTACTATTTCCTGTCGCGTCCGCGCCGGTTCGGCAAGAGCCTGCTGGTGGACACGCTGCAGAAGCTGTTCGAGGGAAGCGAGGAGTTGTTCCGGGGCCTCGCCGTGCACGGCAAGTGGGACTGGTCGGCCCGCCATCCGGTCGTGCGGCTGGATTTCAGCGGCGTGGGCCGTTTCGACACTCCGGACGGAGTTCGGGGCACCGTGGAGCGGCAACTGGCGGCGACGGAGAGGCGCGCCGGCCTCGAACCGGGCCCCGCCGGGGCGGCGGTTCGTTTCCACGAGTTGATCGAGGCCCTGCACGAGCGCACCGGGCGGCGGGCGGTCGTTCTGGTGGACGAATACGACAAGCCGATCCTGGACGCGCTCGGCGACCGGGAACTGGCGCTGGCCAACCGCGACTTCCTGCGCAGCCTGTACGGGGTTATCAAGGCCTGCGACGAGCAGCTCCGTTTCGTTTTCCTGACGGGGGTGAGCAAGTTCTCGCAGGCGGGCCTGTTCTCGGGCCTGAACAACCTGATCGACATTACGCTGGAGCCGGAGTTCTCGTCCATCTGCGGCTACACGGACGTGGAACTGGACGCGGTCTTCGCCCCGGAACTCGAGGGCCTTGACCGGGACAAGGTCCGCCGCTGGTACAACGGCTACAACTGGCGAGGCGCGGAGAAACTCTACAACCCGTACGATGTCCTGCTGCTTTTCCGGCGCCGCCAGTTCGAGGCGCACTGGTTCCGGACCGGCACGCCGACCTTCCTCGCCGACCTTCTGTCGCGGCGCGGGGTCGCGGCGCCGGCCCTGGAGGGCATGATCGCGGACGACGCGTTGCTGTCGGCCATCGACATCGACCGCATCCCCGTCGAGGCGCTGCTGTTCCAGACCGGCTATCTGACCATCGCCGACGAGGAACTGGACGACGACGCGCTTCTTTACCGGCTGGACTACCCGAACCATGAGGTGAAGCGCAGCCTGAACGCGCTCCTGCTGGAGGCGATGGCGCCGGACGTCGCGGTCGCGGCGGGGAGCCGGGAGTTGCGCCGCCTGATGCGGGCGAACGACTTCGCGGGCCTCGAGCGGCTGTTCCGGGCGTTCCTGGCGAGCATCCCGAACGAGTGGTACGCGAACACGGGCATGGCGGGCTACGAAGCGCACTACGCGAGCGTGTTCTACTCGCACTTCGTGGCGGCGGGGATGGAGGTCCGCGCGGAGGAGAGCACGGCGCGCGGCCGCTCGGACCTGGCGGTCCTGTACGGCGGCGGCGTCTACCTGTTCGAGTTCAAGGTCGCGGACGGGAAGCCGCAAGGCCGGGCGCTGGCGCAGATTCGGGAGCGCGGCTACGCGGACAAGTACCGGCGTCCGGGCGTGCCGGTCCACCTGATCGGGATCGAGTTCGGCCGGGAAGAACGCAACATCGTCGGGTTCGAGTTCGAGACCGTCTGAACCGCCAGCCAGCGCCGGGAGGACGTCCCCGTGCCGGTTCAAGAGCCTCGGAGGTTCTCCCGACGCGGCGCCTGGTTTCGTCTTTGCGCAATGGTCGCGTCTTGCTTTCCTGCGCGACGGCATTGGGGGGAAGTGACCGACGAGGCGCTGAAGAAGCTGAAGTCGTTCGAGGGGGAGTTGGGGGATCGTCGTTAGCCAAACGGCAGGCTGCTCGCCGGGGTTCGGCTTCGCCCGCGCAGCCGGCAAGGCTGTCGCCGGGCTGCAGCGGCCCGCGCCCTGCGCGTCGGAGTTGATAGCGGGCAGTGCGCCCTTGCGCCGCCGCGAACCCGACAGCCCCCAGCCAGCCATGAGCCGACCCCACAACGCAACTGACAACCGACCAACGGCCCGCCGCCGCGCTCCTCCTCCAGCATCGTGTTCCATACCCGGCGATGCCCGTCACTGGCACCAACTCCAGACCCTCGACCGACATCCTTCGGCACGCTCTTCGGCGGAGGAACCGGCTCCGCAAGGCGCCGCGGACGCCGCACGCCTCCCCGCGTCGGCGACGGCAGCGAAATCCGTCCCGCCGCCTCGAACTCCGCCAACGCCTTCAAACAGCCCGCTCGCTGCAGGCGGCCAAGCCCGTTCCGAAATGCTTCGCACACGCGGCCTCGCCGCGGCGAGCGAAGACCTCGTTCGCCAGCAACCCCTGCAAGCGTGCAAAATCATCCCGGAGGCTTTGCCGAACCTGATTCTGGAACTCCATGCTGGGCACCGTAGCGAATCGGTCGGCCGGAGTTCAGCAAAACCTTTGTGGGGGACCGGCAGGTCTGGCGCTTACGGCTTCCTGGCGCTGAAAAGCAAAGGACCGCCGCAATTTCAGTTCGCTTCAACAAACGATGCCGCTGTCCGTCTACGCGCAGGCTCCGATGGTTTTCAGCAGAGCGCGGCGCTGTCCGGCATCGCGTTTGGTCTCAAGACCCGCCCGACGACGTTCCGGCCGCACGGCCTGCGTTTCCGTCGACGGCGCCGAGTTCCGCGAGCAGAATCCGGAGGCGGCGCGTCCGTCTTCGAGAGTTCGGATTCGCACCTTGCGCATGGTGCCGAAAAGATCGTTCTGTCGGCGCCGCCAGGTCGCGGACCTTTTTCGCCTCGGCGCAGTCCACCCGCAAGGTTGGCTGGATCCTGCCGGCCGGCTGACCGGTTTCGCCGACGACCGTCAGTCGGGTTGCCGGAACCCTGCGCGACCGCGCGCCGAGGACACCGGTCGCGAACTTCGACCGCCGCCGCCTGCTTCCCGTCGATGGAGGCCGTAGAATTCGCTACTCGGGAACTCTTGCGTCACGGGTTGCGTCGCATCACACCCTTCATTGCCCCATATTACGTCAATAACCATGAGGAGCGAGCATGCGGTTCCAGAAATTCGTCGAGGATGAGGTACTCTCCCCCGCGCTCATCGCCGAGGCGTTGCGCACCACCAAGTCCGAAATCGCCGGCACTCTGGGTCTTGGCCGTGACGCGTTCTCGCGCGCATCGCGCATCCGGGCGCGCAAGACCCAGGTTCTCCTACGTCAGATGCTGGAAATCCTGAACCGCGTCGAAGCGGAGACTGGATCGCCGCTCGCCGCCTATGCCTGGTTCCGGGCGGAGCCGCTGCCGGGTTTCGGCGGCGCCACGCCGGATCTGTTGCTGCGCGAGGGCAAGGCCGACCAGGTCCATGCCTATCTCGACCGGGTCATGGCGGGCGGCTATGCCTGATCCCGCACTCTCCTGACGCGGTTCCAAGGGCTGGTTTACCGGGCGCGCACTGGTCCTGGACGCCGCTTTCCGGCGAGGGCGCGCCGTCACGGCGGGCGTTTCAACCGGCGTGGCGTTCCGGCCACCTCGCTCGGACGGCCATACGCGAGGCAAAGCCGCTGGGCCGACGGACCGCTTGCCCTTTGCGCCTACGAGGTCGAGGTCGAACCTATAGCCTGGACGAAGCGCGACACCGGGCGCTGAGCATGAGCGACCTCGCCTGTCCTGCGTGGGAGGCGGAAATGCTTGCCGGCTCGGTCCCCGCGTCGCGGGCTTTGGCTGACCGCCTGCAGGCTATGCGGGCATGCGGGTCTGGAGTTTCGCCGCCAGGATCCGCGTCGATGATCTCGTATTGCGGATATGGGGGCAAGATCGGCCGGCTCGCGTGGTCCTGATGACGGTCAACTCTTCGGAGGCCAGACTCTGGAAGCCGCGCCATTCCGCTTGCCGTGAATCGCAACTTGGCGCCATGCCCCCGACTTGACCGCAAAGAATGAACGCGCTTGCCGCGGAGATGGTGCGGTGGACGAGCGGCTGACGAGGCGTAACGAAACCGAAGGCAAGGACACCGAGGAGTCGGGGGATCGTTGTTGGGGGCTGGACGTCGACAAGAGCCGTGCCGAGGGCATGGCCGGTCCAGCCGGGACCAGAAGCTGAAACGACAGCGGGCGACGTTGTTGCCTCAAGGCGTGCGGAAGGCGGATACGTCGGCACGCCTCGAAGCGCTGCCGACGGCTATCGACGACTCCGGCCGTCTTGCCGAGACCGGCGATCATGCGAGCGGCGACGAATCGCCGTCATGGGGCCCGCCGAACGGCGCTGAACTACACTGCACTACACCTCGCTGCCCCGGGACTTGCGGCGCGGTCGCGCGCGGTCCCGGCGGCGGAGCTGGCTCCGGGAACTTCCGGGCGGCACCGTCTTCACGCCCATGAAGACGAGCGCGACGGCCAACACAACCAGCATCGCGACGAAAACGGATACTCCTATTTTTCGCTCTTGGGCGAACCGCCGAGAGGGCCGGGCGGCAGATCCGCGTTCTGTCTTTCCGCCGCACCGTCGCTCCGCCGGATTCCGGCATGTCGACGTTCCGGGTTCCGGCGCGCAAGACCGCCGCGGCGCGCCGGGACCGCAGGTCGTTCGGCGACCTCCCGCAGCGCCGCGCAAGGAACGGGCATCTTCGCGTTGACGGGGAGCGAGGGTCAGGCCGGTCGAACGGGAATCGCCGGTTCCTTTCCGCCGGCCGACCGCTGCAGCGTCTCGGACGGTCGCTTTCTGGACGCGCCCCGCAGGCGGGTTGCTTCCTGCCGCCTCGAACCTTCCTCCAGCAGCTCGCGCCAATGGCGGTACCAACCGACGAAGCAGCCTTCGTAATCCCAGCTTCCGCAATGGGAGACCGGATCGATTCCCGCCCGGGAAGCCTCGTCGTCAGGACCCGATTTCAGGGTTCCGAGTCCCCGATCGTAACTGTTCCAGCCGGTTTCAGGGCCGCGAAATCCTTCCTGGGCGGTGTCGAGAGACACGACGTCGTCCGACGTGGAGAGGCCCGAGACGAGAAAGAAGTCCTCGAACTTCCTTAGCCGGGCGAAGCGCGCTTCTTCCGGTTCTCCCTTCGGGGCGATGCACCATATGGTCACTTCGCATCGACCGGGCTCCAGAGGGCGATGCGTGCGCAGGTGGGTCGAGGCGAGATCGTTAAGCACGAGGTTCGGAAACACGAGGACATTGCGTCCGCGCCGCAGCATCCACTGCGCCCTGACCGCGCCGAACTCCCGTTCTATCCATTCGGTCGCCGGGGCCAGCGGCGCGCCCTCGGGACTCGCGCGATCCGCCCAGATGCACATGTGGCCGTTGCCCAGATAGTATTGCCCGTTCCGAACGCCGCCCTTGATCCGTCCGACTTCGGTGCGAAGCAGGCCTTCGGGCCGTTCGCGGGCCTCGCGGGCGAGGATGGTGTTCATGAAGTTTCGATGGACCGTGGAGACGTGATAGCCGTCGGTCACGTTGTCCGCCTGCACCTTCCAGTCGTGGTCGCAAACGTAGGTTTGCGATCCGCGCACGATCTCGAGGCCGTCGGGCGACTGGTCGGCGAAGAGGTCGATGAAGAACCTGGCTTCGCCCAGGTGATCCCGGAGGTCCGGAACCTCGTCCGTCAACGCGCCGAAAACGAAACCCCGATATTCTTCGACTTTCGCGATCGGGGTGAGATCGTAGCGCGCGCGGTCGAAGCCGGCGCCGTAACCGCCTTCCTCGTTCTTGATGCCGATGCATTCTCCGCTGCACCGGTAGCTCCACCCGTGGAAGCGGCAGGTGAGGGTCTTCGCGTTGCCGCTGCGGAACGGCGTGAGGACGGCGCCGCGGTGCGAGCAGGCGTTGACGAAAGCCTTGAGCGCGCCGTTCTCCTGTCGATGGACGAATACCGGCTGCGTGCCGATATGCGTGGCCCAATAATCGCCGGGGTCGGGGATCTGGCTTTCGTGGCACAGGAAGTTCCACATGCGCTCGAAGCAGAATTCCATTTCCGCGTCGAACAGCGCGCGGTCTTCGAACACCGAGCGATGAACGCGGAATTCGCGTTCGGTTTCCGCACGATCGTCGATACGGTCGGCCAAATCGATGGCCGGCCCTGCGTAGGACATGAGATGATCCTCCGACTTGCTTAGGGCGGAATGATACAACATGTCCGCCCGTCCGGAACCCCGGGGCCGGGCGGCTTCAGGCATTCGGAGGCGCGGCGCTTGCGGAAAGAATACGGAAGGTCCGATTCCAGAAGGCGAACCTGGCTCGCCCTTTCGGAACCGCCGCGGCGTCCGCCCTTGTCCGCACGGGTTTCGGAAGCGGACGAACAGGTTCGACCGGACCGAGCGGCCGCCCGCGCTCCGGGCGGGTGGTCGGCCTGCACGTCGAGGCCAACTTCGGGGCCCGGATGTCGGCGCGGGTTTCGGAACGATCGTCGAATCCGTCGCGGCGCGCTTCGGGTCGCCTCCTTCTCGCGGCTTCGCCAGCTTTTCCGGCGACGCACGCGCGGCGGAATTCGACGGCGCGACGTCTTTGCGTCATGGGCGTCGGCGACTGCATCATGCAACCACTGCGAGCATCGACGACGATCTGCTCATCGCCGTCAAGGAAATCGCGAGGAGCGAAGCAAACCAGCGCCGTTGCGTCGGACCTGTCGCGACGATCGCCGCCCCTCGATGCGCGAGGCAGTCCGGGCGGCGAATCGGCTTTCGTCCGTTTTCCGAGCGCGGGGGCGTGGTCATCAATGAGTTGCGGCCTCGCGAGCGGAGCGGCGACCGCCGTCGCCGAGACTCTTGCGTTGTTCATAACGCCCTGAAATACAATTGTATTTCAGGGACGCGGAATTTTCTTTCCTCGGGTACGGAAAACTGCGAATTCGCCACGCCGAGAAAGCCGTTTTCGCAGATTCCGATCCAAGCCGCTCCACCGCCGCATGTCCGCGTAACGGCCCGGCCCGAGTTTGCCGCGCGACGCCGGAGCAACAGCCCGTTTTTGTTTCGCAGTCGCCCGCCTGCGCGACCCTTGCAGGCGGGCGGAGCGGACCGCGGGGCGCCGGCCGGGCGGCGGGCACTAAGGAAGCTCGCCAAAATAAACTGTTTATTTTGGCGAGAATCTATAATTCCACTCTCCATGGAAGTTGTCTCGTTTGAGAGACAGGCTGGCCATCTGCCGGTCCGTCACCGGTTGCCCTGTTGGATAGCTGTTTTCGTCCAACTCGGACCGGAGGGTCAAGCCGCTTTTCGTTGTCGTATGGCCAATGAGGTTCACGACCACCTCGTGGCTTGTCAACGGACGTCCGCGCCAATTGTGCGTGACAGAACATGCGATGTTCGATTTTGTTCCACTTGCTCGTCCCGGGCGGAAAGTGACAAACGGAGATTTGGAGACCGATATCGTCGGCAAGCTTCTGCAACTCCCATTTCCACAAGCGGTTGCGGCTGCCGTCCGCCGCCATCGGCTGTGATCAGCAAACGCCGCGCTCCGGGATAGGCATGGCATCCCATCTTGCACCACCACCGGCGCAACGTTTCGACAGCGAATGTCGCCGTGTCGTGGTCGACGCCGACGCTCACCCACCCCGTGTCGTTCGTCAAATCGTAAACGCCGTAAGGAAGTGCTTTCCCGAGCACCTTGTCGGGAAAATCATGAACGTTGACGGCTTCGGGCTGTCCCTTGCGCTTCCACTCCTTGCCATTATTCTTATATTTTCCAACAAGTTCCTTCTTTTTCGCGTCAACCGACACGACCGGCTGACCCAATTTTTGAAAAGCCTTCACACGCCGGTTGATATACCTGAATTGCGCATCCCGGTCCGGGTGCTGATTGCCCTCGAGCGTTTTGCGGTTGGCTTGCAGACTGTAGCCAGCATCATGGAGCATCCGGTTCACCGTGCGCTCGCTGACCTGGTGGCCGGCTGTCCGAAGCTCTTGCGCCAGATGCGCGGCACTGCTGCATGTCCAGCGCAATGGACCGGACGGGTCGCCGCGCGTGACCGGATTGACCTGCCTCTCAAGGGCGGCCAAAAGGTCTGGATCATGCGCGGTAAGCGGCTTCCTGCCTCCGCCCGGACTGCGCACCGGCTCGTCCTCCGGCAATCGATCGAGTTCCTTGATCCCCGCCTGAATGGTCGTTCTCGACATCCCTGTCGCCTCCGCGACCCTCGCGATGCCGCCGCGTCCAATCGCGCGCGCCTCCACCGCAGCCCAGCGGCGGCGCGTTCGCTCGTCGAGCAAAGGCTTGAGTGCAACGAACTTGGCCTGCACCACTTGCGTCACAGCGTGTTCCATGACATGGAATATAACATACCCGCACAACCAAACAACCACTTTATTTTGGCGAGAATCCTAAATAATGGCACGGCGCAAACGGCTCAAGAAGGTTGCGCGGCGCGAACGTTTGACATATGTTCAGTTTTTCGACGGAGGCAGTTCATGGAAGAGTTTTCCCCCGAAATCATCACCATGCTTGGCGTCGGCATTGCCATCATCGGGCTGGTTCTTCAGCAGGGCCGTCGGCTCGACCACCGGATCGACGCCCTCGTCCTGCGCATGGACGAGCGGGATCGGCGGACGGATGACCGGTTCGAGCATCTGACCGACCAGACGAATGAACGGTTCCGGCAATTGACCGATCAGATGAACGAGCAATTCCGGCAACACAACGAACAGACGAACGAACGGTTCCGGCAATTGACCGATCAGATGAACGAGCAATTCCGGCAGATGAACGAGCAATTCCAGATGTTGAGCGAGCGCGTGGCGCGAGTCGAGGGCAAGTTCGATCTGCTCGAGGCTTTCGTCGAGCACCGGAAAGAGCCGCCGGCCGAGGCGGCGGAATAGCGGGCGAGGCCGGGCGTCCCGCCCCTCTTCGGCGCCAGAGTTCGCCGACCCAGCCTTCTCTCGCGGCTGCCGCCCGCCACGCTCCGGAGTTCCGGGGCGCGGTCTCGGGAAACTGCCCGGACTTCCCCCAAGCTTCGTCGCCGCAGCGGAACCACGCGCCTTGGGGACGGTTGCCGCGACGGACCGGCTGGGGGCGCCACGGCAACATAGCGCCTCCGGCATGGGAAAGGCTGAGCGCTTCCGGAGGCAGCGCGGCCGGTTTTCGCCGCAGGTTCGGCTTTCCGGGTTTTCGTGCGCCGTGGAAAGGCGCTTTCTTCTGGTGGGTGCGAATCCCACCCAACAACTGTCGTTCCGGTTGGTAGCAGCCAGGGCGGTTTACGGAGGTAACGATGTAGACTGAAGCACTCTGGAAAAAGGGCGGCGAAGGCCGCTCAGCGAACATGCGGGCCGAAACGCGAGTGAACCAGGCCTCGAAACATGCAATGCGGAAGCTGACCCTCCGGAAACTAGGGGAAAGCCGCCGACGGTCGGGAAGAGAACGACAAGCGCACCGACCGTTTCCGCCGGGGTAATGATGTCGGCACGCATGGAAGATGAAGGAAGCAGCAACACGGGAAGCCCTGTCGGTGACGCGCAAGAGTCAACCGGAACCCCGCGAGGGGCAGGCCGGGCCGGCAGGGTGGCGGAGAGGCCCGTAGTACCGGAGAAGCCGGGTAATGCCGGTGGAGGAAAGGGGCCTTGGGTCGAGAGAAGCGTTGGAAGGAGGAAAGGACATGAGGACTGGCAAAAGCCTAGCAGCCTCGGAGAAAGTTCGGAGACTCCAGATAGCGTTACATGCGAAAGCGAAGGAATCCCCGAGCTTCCGGTTCTACTCGCTATGCGACAAGGTATGGAGCTACGAAGTACTGTTCACAGCCTGGCAGGACGTCCGTCGAAACGGAGGAACTGCCGGAACGGACGGAACGACGATAGCGGATATTGAAGCGCAAGGAGTGGGCCAATGGCTTGAGGAACTGGCGCGGGACCTAAAAGAAGGAACCTACCGGCCGGCCGCGGTACGGCAGGTTTTAATCCCGAAGAAACAGCGCGGAAAATTCCGGCCCCTGGGCATTCCCTGCATACGGGACAGGGTGGCACAAACGGCGGCGATGCTCATATTGTCGCCGATCTTCGAAGCCGACCTGCAACCGGAGCAATATGCCTACAGACCGGAAAGAAGCGCACTCGATGCGGTCAAACGGGTGCACCAGTTACTGAGACAAGGCCACCATGAGGTGGTGGACGCGGACCTGTCCGACTACTTCGGTCAAATCCCGCATGCGGACCTGATGAAGTCCGTCGCCCGTCGCGTAAGCGATGGACGAATGCTGGGCTGGGTCAAAGCATGGCTGGAAATGGCAGTGGAAGAGGACGACGGCAAAGGCGGCAAACGCCGCACGAACCGGGCACGCAGGGAAAGGAAAGGCACTCCGCAAGGAGCGCCGATCTCCCCGCTACTCAGCAACATCTACATGCGCCGGTTCATACTGGGCTGGAAGGTATTGGGCTACGCTCAAAGCTTCTGCGCGAAGATCGTCAACTGGACAGTGTGGTGCTCGGCAAAGCGCCGGCCAACAAGATGCTGGCGGCAGTCGAAGCACTCATGGAAAGGCTGAAACTGCCGATAAACGCGGAGAAGACCCAATGTTTACGGGTGCCTGAGAAACCACTAGAATACCTTGGGTACCGAATCGGACGCAACTATCGTCGGGACACGGGACGATCCTACATTGGAACGCGTCCCAGCTCGGCGAGCGTCCAAAGCATAAGCCAACAGTGAAATGACGGCGAGAAGAAACGGACAACTTGAACCGGACGAGATGGTAAAACGCCTCAACAGGATAATAACTGGATGGGGAAACTATTTCGTATCAGGACAGGTCAGCCCCGCCTACGCCGCCGTTGATCGACACGCAACCCGTCGGCTGCGCCAATGGCTCTGTCGCAAGCACAAGGTGCGTAAAGGAAAGTATGCGCGCTTTCCAAAAGAATACCTATGGAATGAAATAGGTCTTACGCGTCTTACACCGCGAACGAAGAGCTTCCCGTGGGCGAAGGCATGATCTCGACCGAAGCGCGGGAAATCCGCACGTCCGGTTTGACGAGCGGGGACTGGAAACGTGGTCAAGGGAGCCGGACTGAGGCCCGGAGCGAAAGCGACGGAACATCCACCGGACCCTAAAACTAACGCGCCAGTCCTCGACTCTACTTTCAGCTGCGACGCGGCGAGCCCTCCTGTGCGCGCTGCGCAACCGGAAATCCCAAAGGTCGGTACGGGTTCGCCCGGTTCCGGCTGACCGGTTGCGCTGCGGTCCAACGGCCGCAAGCTCCGCCGCTTCAGCGCAAGCGCCTTCGGCGCGCCATCCGCCTACCTCCGGGGGAAGGGGACGGGCTGCGAGAATCAGAAGTCGATGCACAGCCGCGCCGCAACGGCATGGACCGGCTTGTCGTCCGCCACCATCGCCGCCACGTAGCCGCCGTCCAGCTTCCAGGTTTCGCCGCGGGCGGACGCCGACAGGGCGAGTGCGTGCAACCTCCGCGGCGGCGCTTCCGCCTGCGCGACCCTTGCGGGCGGGCAGGCGGGCGGAGCGGACCGCGGGGCGCCGGCCGGGCGGCGGACCAATAAAAAATGGCACGGCGCAAACGGCTCAAGAAGGTTGCGCGGCGCGAACGTTTGGCATACGTTCAGTTTCTCGACGGAGGCAGTTCATGGAAGAGTTTTCCCCCGAAATCATCACCATGCTTGGCGTCGGCATTGCCATCATCGGGCTGGTTCTTCAGCAGGGGCGTCGGCTCGACCGCCGGATCGACGCTCTTGCCCTGCAAATGGACGAACGAGACCGGCGGACGGACGACCGGTTCGAGCAGGTCAACGAGCAATATCGGCATCTGACTGACCAAACGAACGAACGGTTCCGGCATCTGACCGAACAGATTAGCGAGCAATTCCGGCAACACAACGAACAGACGAACGAACGGTTCCGGGAGATGAACGAACGGTTCCGGGAGATGAACGAGCAATTCCGGGAGATGAACGAGCAATTCCGGGATTTGAGCGGGCGCGTGGCGCGCGTCGAGGGCAAGTTCGATCTGCTCGAGGCTTTCGTCGAGCACCGGAAAGAGCCGCCGGCCGAGGCGGCGGAATAGCGGGCGAGGCCGGGCGTCCCGCCCCGCTTCGGCGCCAGAGTTCGCCGATCAGCCTTCTCTCGCGGCTGCCGCCCGCCGCGCTCCGGAGTTCCGGGGCGCGGTCTCGGGAAACTGCCCGGACTTCCCCCAAGCTTCGTCGCCGCAGCGGAACCACGCGCCTTGGGGACGGTTGCCGCGACGGACCGGCTGGGGGCGCCACGGCAACATAGCGCCTCCGGCATGGGAAAGGCCGGGCGCTTCCGGAGGCAGCGCGGCCGGTTTTCGCCGCAGGTTCGGCTTTCCGAGTTTTCTTTCGGCTGCGGCGCGGCGAGCCCTGTGCGCGTCGCGCAACCGGAAATCGCAAAGGTCGGTACGGGTTCGTCCAGTTCCGACCAGCCGGTTGCGCCGCGGTTCAACGGCCGCAAGCTCCGTCGCTTTCAACGCAGGCGCTTGCATTTTTTGGTGCGCCGCCCGCCTCCCTCCGGGGGAATGGAGGCGGGCGGAGACGGTCAGAAGTCGATGCGCAGCCGCGCCGCAACGGCATGGACCGGCTTGTCGTCCGCCACCATCGCCGCCACGTAGCCGCCGTCCAGCTTCCAGGTTTCGCCACGGGTGGATGCCGACAGGGCGAGCGCGTGCATCGTCCACGGCAGCGCTTCCGCCTGCGCCAGCGTCGTGAAGCTCAGCGCGCCGACGGCGTCGGATCAACAGTCCATTTTGTTTCGCAGTCGCCCGCCTGCGCGACCCTTGCAAGCGGGCGGAGCGGACCGCGGGGTACCGGCCGGGCGGCGGGCCAATAAAAAATGGCATGGCGCAAACGGCTCAAGAAGGTTGCGCAGCGCGAACGTTTGGCATACGTTCAATTTCTCGACGGAGGCAGTTCATGGAAGAGTTTTCCCCCGAAATCATCACCATGCTTGGCGTCGGCATTGCGATTGTCGGGCTGGTTCTTCAGCAAGGCCGTCGGCTCGACCGCCGGATCGACGCTCTTGCCCTGCACATGAACGAACGGTTCCGGGAGATGAACGAGCAGTTCCGGGAGATGAGCGAGCAGTTCCGGGAGATGAGCGAGCAGTTCCGGAAGCTGAGCGAGCGAGTGGCACGCGTCGAGGGCAAGTTCGACCTGCTCGAGACTTTCGCCGAGCACCGGAAGGAGCCGCCGGCCGAGGCGGCGGAATAGCGGGCGAGGCCGGGCGTCCCGCCCTGCTTCGGCGCCGCAGCGGAACCACGCGCCTTTGGGACGATTGCCGCGACGAACCGGCTGGGGGCACCATGGCAACATAACGCCTCCGGCATGGGATAGGCCGGGCGCTTCCGAAGGCCGTGCGGCTGGCCGCAGGTTCGGCTTTCCAGGTTCTTTTTCAACTGCGACGCGGCGAGCCTTGCGTGCGTCGCGCAACCGGAAAATCCCAAAGGTCGGTACGGGTTCGCCCAATCCCGGCTGACCGGTTGCGTCGCGCTCCAACTGCCGCAAGCTCCGTCGCTTTCAGCGCAAGCGCCTGCACTTTCGGCGCGCCGCCCGCCTCCCTGCGGGGGAAAGGAGGCGGGCGGAGACGGTCAGAAGTCGATGCTCAGCCGCGCCGCAACGGCATGGACCGGCTTGTCGTCCGCCGCCATCGCCGCCACGTAGCCGCCGTCCAGTTTCCAGGTTTCGCCGCGGACGGACGCCGACAGGGCGAGCGCGTGCATCCTCCGCGGCAGCGCTTCCGCCTGCGCCGGCGTCGTGAAGCTCAACGCGCCGGCGGCGTCGGACTGGCGCACCCGGAGCCCGTCCGGAGCGTCGGTGGAGATCCGCGCCGCGGCGAGGCCCAGCCGCGGGCGCCACCGGACAGGGCCGGCCTGCAGCCAGTCCTGCGGCCCGAGGTCGAGCCGCGCCTTCCAGCCGCCGTAGCGCCGGGTCAGCGCCGGCACTTCGGCGCGCAGAGCCGCGGACCGCGCCGTGTGCGCCGTCTGCTCCAGGCGGCCGCCGAACAGCGACAGCGAGGGGGCGACGTCGATTCCGGCGGCGGCGACGCGGGCGCCCAGGCGCATCTGCGCATGGTCGTGGCGCAGTCCGTACACGCCTTCCGGGTTGTCCAGCCCTTCGAGGTTGGCGGACTTCGACCGGGCGTCGTAGGTTCCGTGAGACAGGCTGGCCCCCATATCCAGGATGCCCGACCGCCAGCGGCCCTGAAGCCCGAACCGGCCCCCTTCCAGCGCCTCCCCGGAATCGGCCGTCGCCGCAAGGGCGGGCGTCGCCGACACTCCGAGATGGAGATCGCCGCCGAGCCGCGAAGCGACGCCCAGCGTCACGCCGCGCATCGTTCCCCCCGCCACCCGTGCGTCCGCGGTGAACGCGCGCGCCTCGACGCCCTCGCGGCCGTCCGCCGGCTGGACCGCGGCGCTCGAACCGCCCGCCTCCACCATGTGGAACGGGTCGAAAGCGAACATCAGCAGGGCGAACAGCCCTCCTCCCCCGATCAGGAAACGGCGATCCCTGCGGTCTTTGCGCTTCACGGCGGGCACGGCAGCCTCAGGCGCGTCCGCTTTCTGTTCACCGGGTGGAGAGGCCTCCTTCCGGGCGGTCGGCAACTCCGCGCCCGGGTTGATCTGGGCTACACCGTCTACAGAGACGTTGCCGACCGTGTTCACCGTCCCTTCGGGCGTTTCTGTCGTCAAGGTCAGATCCCCAATCGACTGTTCATTCCGTCCATCGACGGCAGGGGTTCCGTCGACGAGGATTGCGATCCCGGCGGTCTGGAGGACTTGTTCGGAAGCGGTCCTCTGCGCGGCGGAGCGATCCGGAGCATGCGCCACCCGGACAGTCCGTTCGGCGCCCTCCTCGAAGTGGACCCCGTTTCCAGCCGTGATCCGTCCGTGGTCTTGGGGATTGCCGGCAAGGTCGCCGACCTCCACCTGCAGCCTGCCGGCGTTTTCGATCGTGACGGCGCCGTCGCCGCCCAGGTCGAGATGGCCGCGAACCGACAACATGCCGTCCTCGACCGCAAGCCGGGAGCCGGAGAAAGTCACGTCGCGCACGCGTGCGACGCCGGGGCCGCGCTTGAGCATGGTTTCAAGCCCGGTGATCGAACCCTGAATGCCGACGACCCCTGCCGTCGAGGAGGCGTCGAGGATCACTGTGTTCCCGCTGTCGCCGCCGAAGGTCACGTCGCCGACGATGACGCCTGATCGCCTGACGTTCAGGGTGTTGTCGCCGCTCCCGAAGCGCACGTCGCCGACGAGCCAGCCGGAAGAAAGGTCGAGCCTCGTGGAGCCGCCGTCGAGCCGGGCCGCAACCGGCGCCCGGACGACAGCCGCGTTTCCGACCGTCACCGAAGCCCTGCCGGACGCGCCCGTGGCGGCCCATATGCCGATGCCGCCCTCGTCGGCCGTCGTCGCGGGGTCGTCCGCGGAAGAGGCGACGACGGCGCCGCCGTTCATTTCCACCGTCGCCGCGCCGGACCCGTAGGTCCGGGCGACGAGTCCGGCCGCGCCCGCGCCGGCGACGGTCACCGTTCCGCTGTTGATCGCGGTCGCGTCTCCGGCGTCGGAGATCGCGTCGTCCGACGTGCTGAAAAAGGCGGCGACCACTCCGGACGCGGTCTGCGTCGGGTCCGTTCCGTCGCCGGGTCCGCCGGACGTCGAGATCGTGCCGGCGTTCTCCGCCCGCGCGGAGCCGAAGGAGGTTCCGCGGTCGCGGACGTCCACCGCGGCGATGATGCCGCTGGCCATGTCGCCCTGCGTCCTGACGAGTCCGGCACTGGTCGTCGTGACGGCGTTGGGGTTGGCTTCGCTGCCGCCGTGATACGCTGCCGCCACGACGCCGTCCGCGTTCGACCCTTGGGTCTCCACGCTGCCCCGGTTCGTGACCGTCACCGTTGCGGAAGCGTCCGCGCCGTCGCCGTTCGTTCTCGCATGGATGCCCCATGTCCTCGGGCCCGCCGTCCGCACGGATCCCGTCGCCTCGTTCACGACCGTGACGTTGCCGCTGTCCGAACGCGCGTAGATGCCTTCGGCGGCGAGCGCGAGCCTGTTGGCGGGATCCGATACCGTATTGTGCGTGCGAAGCGCGCCCGCGTTCACGGCGTTCGCGTCTCCGGTACCCGACCGGACGAACAGGGCGTCGGCATTCGTGCCGTAGGTGTCCACCGCGGCGCCCTCGGCATTCACGGCCGTCGCGTCGCCGCCCGATTGGGCGGCCACTCCCATTGCCGAGAGGAAATTTCCTTCCACGCCCGCGCGATTGCCGCGGGTGACGATCGTGCCGCGATTGGTCGCCGTCGCGGCGCTCCCGCGCGCGTAGACGCCGCGTCCCCGGTCGCCCCGCGTTTCGACCGTCCCGAAATTGGCGGCCTCCGCCGTCCCGCCCCATGCGAAAATGCCGTGCGGAGACCGGTATTCCGAGCCGGAGACATGCGGAGGACCGGAAACCGTGATCCTCCCGTGATTGGTCGCCACCGCCGACCCGCGGGCCCGCGCGAAGATGCCTCTCGCTCCATCGCCGCCCGTCGAGATCTCGCCGCGGTTCACCGCTTCGGCGTCGCCCTGCTCCGCTTGCGCGTAGACGCCGTAGGCCGGCAGGATGAACGTGCCGACCGCGCTGGAGGTGTGCGTGTCGCCATGGGTGGCGATCGTTCCCATGTTGACCGCCGTCGCCTTGCCGCCGCCGTCGACCCGCACCCGCATGCCGGTCGCGCCCGCTCCGCGGGTGGTCGCCGCGCCGCGCAGCTCGACGCGCACGTCGCCGCTCCCGCTACGGAAGTACAGGCCGTGCCCGAGGGCGTCGTTCGTGTTTTCCGTCCGGAAGTCGTCGGGAGTCTTCACGACGTATTTCCAGGCGCCGGGCTGAAAATTGCGAACGCTTCCCGACCCGGCGACCTCGATCACCACGTACGAGTCGGAAACGGCGTTCGGCAGCGAAAGACCCGTCGGCAGCGTGATCACGGAGTCTCCGTCGTCCTCCGTGCAAGCCACCCTGTAGTCGACGTCCGTAGCGGACGTTCCCGCGGAGAAAACTCCGGTTTCGCTATTGTAGCTGCCTCGAACGGCGCTGCCGCAGTCCTGCTGCGCAAAGGACATGGCCGGAAAAGCCAGCAGAAAAGCCGCGGCCCCGCCCAGCGCGACGAGCTTCAGATTTCGGGGGGGGGGGGGGCAAGAATCCGCGATCAGCTTTTTGCGACAAAGTTGGATCAGGACATACCTCTTTGCTCGGGCGGTTTTTCGTGTTGCGATGGCGGCATCCGGCGTTTTGAACTCGCGACGTGGCGAGAGGCGTACGAGCGTTTTCCTGCCAGAGACGACGCCTGTACCGGCTCTGGCGCTCATTAAACTGCCGCAGGATTCATAAAAAGAAGAAGCCTTCTGCTTGATTGAAAAGCACCGCGGAAGCGACTCAGCCAAAATGAAGGAAGCGGCTTTCGCCGCTTCCTTCCGTCCGGTCCGGACTAGAAGCGCCACCTGATGCCTGTGGTGTAGGCGGTGCCGTCCTGGGACTCGCTGCCCACCTCGTATTCCGCCCACAGGGCGTCGAGCGACCATGTCGCGCCCGCCCCGAGGCCGCGCGAATACGACAGTTTGCCCGCCGCCGTTTCCTCTTCCATCCTTTCAAGGTGGATGTAGCCCAAGGAGACGGCGTTCGGCCCCCAGGAGTAGCGTCCGCCGATATCCCAGCGGTCGAGTTCGTCGCCGCCAGCTCTCGTGACTTCGTTATGCCGCACGTAACCGACGCCGACACTGACGCCCGAGAAATCGACCCAGAGGCCGCCGCCCCAGTTCTGGGGATCGTCCATCGCCGGATTCGGCTCATTCGCCGTGACGTAGCCGAAAGCCGCGCCGACCCCGGTGTCGCCGTGCCTCTGGTTGTAGTTGATGGCGGCCGCGACGATGTCCTTCATCATACCCGCCGTAGTGTGCAAGTGTGCGCTGTCCCCCGCAGCAGCCGACCGCGAATAGGAGACGCCCATCTGGAAGCCGTTGAAGCGCGGCGTGTAGTAGGCGACGGTATCGGCGTCGTTGGTGAGGTTCACGCGACCGGCCGAGGCTCCGAGACCGTCGATGCTGTTCGGAACCCACCCGCCGACGTCGAATTCCAGCGTCTGGTTGCCGGTGTTTCTGTTTCCAGTGGAGCCGTGATAGCCGAACGTCATCTCGTAGCTGGCCTCGTCGATGCTGCCGATCTGGATCTGTCCGAAGTCGCCCGAGACGACGAACCTGGTCTCGTCGATGGTGTCGCCTGTGGTGTTGCCTTCGAGCTCGACCACCGTCGAAACGGTGATGCCGTTGTCCAGAACCACCCCGCCGTTGAAGTGGACTTCGACGTCCTGCTGCACGCCGATGCCGTCCTCGCCGTCGACATCGTTGTCGGCGACGCCGACGTTGGCTTCCCAGTTGCCGCTAACGGTAAGCGACGGCTCCGTCGTCTTCTTGTCCTGCGCGGCATCCGCGCCCGACAAGGCCAGTGCGCCGACGGCCGCCAGCGCAGTGGATGCAAGGAGATGTTTCTTCATGGATCCCTCCGAAACATGGTCAAACACAAAGAGGGAAACGTCCGAAACGCTGCCTCGGTCTAACTCGTTGAAATGCGGGTTTCTTTTTTTCGGCGCGAATAAGCCGAAAGCTCGAAACAGGGCGCTTTTTCGCCCCATCTGCAACGGATCTCCGGGAAGCGGTCATAACCCGGCCGACGGGAGTCCGCGCCGAGGAGCTTAGGCCGTGCAGCGCTTTTTGGTGCGATTGCGACCCCAAGCGGCGCTTGCCCCGACTGCAACCGATTGCATAGGGAAAAGCGCATGCGTCATCTTACCCAGCGCCGCGTCGACGCTCTCAAGCCGCGCAAAACCGTCTACGAAGTCCGGGACGCCGACCTGAGGGGTTTCGGCGTACGGGTCGGCCCTTCGGGAAAGAAGAGCTACTTCCTGCACAGCCAGCGCGACGGCAGGCGCATCTGGAAATCCCTGGGCGGAGCCGAGACCGTCAGCGCCGACGAGGCCCGATCGAGCGCAGCCGCGGCCTTGTCCGCGATCAGGCACGAACCCCCGGCCGGGGAAACTCTTTTCGAGGCCGTCGCAGAGGAAGCGTTTCGGCGTTACGGCCGCCGCTGGAAAGCCGGCACCCTTGCAGTGAATTGCAGCAACTATCGGAGCAAGATCCTGCCGTGGTTCAAGGGGAAACGCATTGCCGAGATCGCGAAGGAGGACGTCAGGCAATGGTTCGCCTCGCTGCGCGAGACGCCGGCGGCGGCGGATCGTTCCATCCCGATTCTCTCCGTCATCATGCGGCAGGCAGAGCTTTACGGCTACAGGCCGGAGGACAGCAATCCGTGCAGGGGGATCAAGCGATACGGCGGCGCAGGCCGGGAACGTTTCATGTCGACGGACGAAATCGGCCGTCTGGCTGCGGCGCTGGCTCGCCACGACGGAGCGAAGCCGCTCCATGTGGCGGCGATCAGGCTGTTGCTTCTGACGGGGTGCCGCAAGAGCGAGATCATGAGCCTGAAATGGACCGACTACCGCGACGGCAAGCTGTTTCTTGCGGATGGAAAGACAGGACCGCGAACCGTCTGGCTATCCGCCGCCGCCCGCGAACTGCTGGCGGGGCTGGATCAAGAGGGGAAGCAGGTCTTCCACTTGCGCGGAGCGACCGTGGATAAGAAGTCGCTCGGACGCTTCTGGCGGAAAATTCGAGAGGAAGCGGGTCTGGGCGACATCCGACTGCACGACTTGCGCCACACGTACGCCAGCATGGCCCTCGCGCAAGGCGAGACGGTGCTCACCATCGGACGATTGCTCGGACATCGCGATCCGGCGAGCACCCTCAAATACGCTCATTTGGCCGATGCGGCGGTCCGCCAGGCCGTAGAGGCCGTCGGCGAGATTCTGGAAGGCTGAAAGATGGCGAGGAGAATGCGTTTGACGGACGCCGGCGTCGCCCGGCTCAAACCGGAAAGCAGGGAGTACACGGTCTGGGATGCGCGGGCGGCGGGATTCGGCGTCAGGGTCCGGCCCGCTGGAAGCCGGAGCTACGTGTGCTGCTGCAGGTCCGGCGACCGGGCGAGGAAGTTTTCGCTCGGTCCGGCGGCGTTGAAAAGCGTCGGCTCCGCGCGCCGCGAATGCCTCGTCCTCGCAGGTACCGAGGTGCCCGCTCCCCCGAATTCGTCTCCGCCGTTCCGGGAGTTCGTCGCGGGGCTTTGGAAGACCGCCTGCTATGACCGGTACAAGCCGTCGACGAAAAAAGGCGTCGATTGCATTCTCGAAACCCAGTTGCTGCCGGTTTTCGGAAGCCTGCCGCTCCATCGGATCGTCCGGATCGGGATCGAAGCGTGGTTCGACGCCTACAGCCTGACCGCTCCGGACGGAGCCAACAAGGCGCTCAAGACGCTGCGCCAGATTTTGAACTACGCGATCGCCTGCGCCTTCATAGAGTCAAACCCGGCCCGGTGCGTGAAACCGAACCCGCGCCGCAAGCTCACCCGGTTCCTTTCGCGAGAGGAAATCCGCCGCCTGCATCGGGTTCTGGACGGTTACGCGAACGAGAGAACGAGCCGCCAGGCGGACATGATCCGCCTTCTGCTGTTGACCGGTTGCCGCAAGGGAGAGATCGTCGGGCTGCGCTGGCGGGACTTCGACGGAGACATGCTCAATCTCGGGGACAGCAAGACGGGACCGCGCAAGGTTCTCCTGAACGCCGCGGCTCGCCGGATACTCGAACGCCAGCCGCGAACGGAAAGCCCGTACGTTTTCCCCTCTCCTTCGAATCCCGCGCGGCCCTGCTCGGACAATCTCCCGCTCTGGTACAGGGTAAGGCGACAGGCCGGAATCGAAGATGCGCGGCTGCACGATTTGCGCCACACCTTCGCCAGTCAGGCGGTGTTGCGAGGCGTTTCGCTGCCGGTCGTCGCAAGGCTTCTCGGCCACAGGCAAGTCCGGACGACGCTGCGGTACGCGCATGTCGCCGACCGCGAGGTCGAAGCGGCGGCCGAGCGGGTAGGCGCCGCCATCTCCGCCGCCATGGAAGGGAAGCAGCCGACGGGTTCTCCTGCGTCTTCCCGCCCGGCGATTTCGAAAGACGCGCCGGAACGCCCATGGTGACCGGCCGCGTTCGGTTGACGCCTGCCGTCAAGCAGGGCGCTGCCGCTGGAACGCCTGGATCTCTCGGGAGACGACGGACGCCTCCGGGTGCGCACGCATCGCCGCTCCGCCGGCCCATGTTCGCTTCGCCGTACGGCGCGGCAGGATGGATGCCCGCTCCTCAGGATTCCGGATGTTGCAAAAATGCCACAGTCTGTGTCCTTTTTTTGCAACGGTATGCGCTGGCTCTTGAGACGGCGACCGTTTCGGCGTAAAAGCATCCTTGTGAACGCGGCAAGCGTCTGCTTCGGAAGGGTGCCTGCTGCGATCAAGGTTGAGGGCGGTGCTGCGAAATGATCCGGCGTTTCCCTCTTTGTGTTTGACCATGTTTCGGAGGGATCCATGAAGAAACATCTCCTCGCATCCACTGCGCTGGCGGCCGTCGGCGCACTGGCCTTGTCGGGCGCGGCCGTCGCGCAGGACAAGATGAAGCCGTCGCTGTCCATGAGCGCTTACTGGGAAGCCAATGTCGGCGTCGGCGACAACGATGTCGACGGCCAGGACGGCATCGGCGTGCAGCAGGACGTCGAAGTCCACTTCAAGGGCAAGGCGCCGCTGGACAACGGCATCACCATTTCGACGGTGGTCGAGCTCGAAGGCAACATCGATGGTAGCTCCGACCCCACCGACGAGACCAAGTTCTTCGTCTCGGGCGACTTCGGCCAGATCCAGATCGGCGCCCTTGACGAGGCCGGCTACGAGATGACGTTCGGCTATCACGGCAGCGTTTCCACCGGCACCGGCAACCAGACGCTGGAATTCGACGTCGGCGACTGGATTCCGAACAACCTTGGAGCAGCGACAGATACCAAGGCGGACGATGCGCTCGGTGCCGCGAGCGGTCGCGTGAACATCAGCAGCGACAGCGATACCGTGGCCTACTACACGCCGCGCTTCAACGGCTTCCAGATGGGCGTCTCCTATTCGCGATCCGGTGCCGAGGACAGCAAACAACTGCACAGTACGGCGATGGGGGCGAAAGACATCGTCGCGGCCGCGGTGAACTATAACCAGAAACACGGCGACACCAAGGTCGGCGCAGCTTTCGGCTACGTCACGGCGGATGCTCAGAGTACGATGGATGACGATCCGCAGAACTGGGGCGGCGGCCTGTGGGTCGATTTCTCGGGCGTCAAGGTCGGCGTCGGTTACGTGCGGCATAACGAAGTCACGAAAGCTGGCGGCGACGAACTCGACCGCTGGGACATCGGCGGACGCTACTCCTGGGGGCCGCACGCCGTCTCCTTGGGCTACATCCACCTCGAGAAGATGGAGCGGGAAACCTCGGCGGGCCGGCTGTCGTATTCGCGCAGCCTCGGGGCGGGCGTGACGTGGTCGCTCGACGCCCTGTGGGCGGAATACGAGGCGGGCAGCGAGTCCCAGGACGGCACTGCCTACACCACGGGCATCAAGGTCGCCTTCTAGTCCGAACCGGACGGAACGCACCGAAGGGGGGCGGCGAAAGTCGCCCCCCTTTCTTTTTTCCGCGTGAACGGGGTTCCGGGGCGGCGGCTGCCCCCGTTCGAACGCCGCCGCGTCATGCAGACAAGAATCCGTTCGTCCGGCGCGGCCAGAGCGAGGCTGCCGGAACGAACGCAGACTGACGCGAAGGTCGGTTTCCGCCAGTGGCGGGTTCGTCGCTTGGCGACCCGCCGCACGGCTCTTCCGCGCATGAAACTCTCTCCGCCTCCCTGAAACTCCGGCTTCCGGAACCGCGCTTGGGCGGGAAGGAGCCGACGGCGGGCGTCCAGACTCGTTGCGGCTTGGGTACGGAGTACGCGCCGTCTGCGACCCAAGAATCGCCGATGCGTCGTCGAAGATTTCCGGCGGCAGGCGAGGGCTTTCGCGTTCACCCCGAAAATTCGCTCCATCTCGGCCTCCGGGATGTTCCGGTTCGCAGCGTTTCCAACGACGCAGGAAACGCCAGCGGTTCGTTATCCCGGGGCGCGCTATGCATGCCTCGACTCTCCTGATTCCCGGCGACCGCAGCTGCTGCGCTTCCGTCCTCGCGGCGGCCTCCGTTTCGTCCGGGGTTGCGCGGCGAATTGGCGCGACGGATCCCGGAGGTTCGGCGTAACGAGAAACAGCCTGATCGCAAGAAGCCGCTTGGTCGCCGCGGCGGTGCGGCTCGGGTTTCGTTTGTCGGCGTTTTCCTGGACAAGTTGACTGCCTCACGTTCTGTTCGCCGGTCATCCGGTAACGTGGAGATTCCGGATTCCGGCCTTGAATGGCGCGCTTGCCTCGACGATCAGGACGAGGCTGCGGGCCGAAAGATCGCCACCGAGCGGGCAGGCGCCGCCCGCAGACGAACCACCCGGCGAATGGAGCGGCCTATCGTCCCGGCGGCGCAAAGCGCCTCGCCGAGCCGCCCTGCGTTTCTCTCTGCCTTCATGGAGAATCCGGTTCGCTCCGGCCGCTGCGCCGCCTTTGGCGCCGATGGCGAACCGGTCGATGCTCTTGCAAGGGAACGCTGCAATCGGCAACGGCCCGCGCCGCCTGGGCGTCACGTCTCGCTCTCGGCGGACCGCGGCTTCAACCGGAACGTTACCCGGACGAACTTGCCGCCCTCGTCGTTGACGAGCTCGGGTTCGGTGCCGTTGAATTCCTCCATCGTGCGACGCATCCGCAGCCATCCGAGACCTCGGCCCTCCGTCAGGCGCGCCACGACCATCGCGTTCGCCATCCATTCGTTGCGAGAGCGGGGCAAGCCGCCGAACTGCACGCTCTCGACCGTCATACGGTTGGGAAGCGTGCCGGGACTCGTCACCGTAGCCCGGTCGCAGAACGCTTCAAGCATCACGGGCGATCCGACGATCGCGTAGTCGCGATGGACGACCGCATTCACCAGCGCTTCGCGAAGCGCCGATTCGGGAATCAGCGGGCGGTCTTCACGGAGAACGCCAGCGTAGGTTTCAGTCCGCCCCAGGCTCTTGGTCCAGCCGAGGGCTCGGCGCACCTGCTCGTCGAGACGCCCCTTGCCTTCCCCGGCCAGAATTACCTCCGACGCTCTGTCGCGGCCCGCATACGCGGTGCACTGAATCCAGAAGTTTCCCGTGTGCGGGTACGCTTGGGGATCTCTGCCGAAGGCCATAAGCCCGTATAGGGTGGGGCGCAACGCTCCGTCGGCATCGCGGAGAACGTGCGCATTGCGTAAATCGTCGCAGGGTTGCGGTTCTTTTTCCGTGCCTCGACCGCTCAGGAATGAACGGAACGCATGAATGTCGATGTCTTCGACGCTCGCCGCTGGAATCGTTTGCCTCTCGGTAAACACGAAACCGAAGACATTGAACAACTCCTGAAGTTCATGGGGAGAAGGCTCCACGCTGCTCCGCGCGCGTCGGACGTAAAATCGTCCACGGAAACGAAGAGGGTCGAAGCCGCGAATGCGGGGCACCGCGATCCAGTGCACCCAGCCGTTCGAATGCCGATGCCGCCCGCAGCGCGCCGCGACCGGAGCGCTGAAACCCGATTGCAGGAATCCGGTCAACCGTTCCTGCACCGCTTCCGGGTTGTCGTCTACGCCAACGATCTTTCCCGAATCTTCGGCCCCAAGAATAACTGCTCCGCCGTCCGTATTCGCGAAGGCGCAGATCGCCTCGCCCACAGCGGCGAGGTCGAGATCGCGCCTGAACTCGGTTCGCAGATCCTCCCCGACCCTTATGCGCGACGATATATCCGGCCATTCCATGCCTGCGCCGCGGCCTCCTCCGAAGTTCGGTTCGGAATGCCCGCTTCCCGGACACGAACATACCGGAAGCGGAGGAAGAGCGCGCATTGATTTCGTGGGTCTGCCGCGACGCTCGACTGTCGAATTCCGATGCTTGGCGGATGACGCTTCGCCTTTTCCCCGCCGTCGGCGCGTCGCCGTTTTCTTCCCCGGCCCCGTCCGCTCAATGAACGCTGACCGGCTCGAGATCGTGCTGCCGAATTGCCGCGAACGCGAGGTCACGCTGGTTGTCCATGGTCGCGAGCCGGGTTCCGTCGGCGGCGTAAATGGCGAGCTGGACCATGTCGTTTTCACTGCGGACCGGTTTCACATAGGCGAGCCGATGCAGGCCGAGCACGGCCAGATCGCGCTTGGATATGCTTGGTTCTCTGCCCTGCATGTCCTGTCTCCGGTTTGCAGTTTCGCCGCTTCGGGGTTTCCGTTCAGGAGGTTTTTTCCGCGTGCGCGGCCTGGATCCTGATCGAACGCGACGCGGCTTCCCTTTCGGGTCTCCTCAGATCGATGCGGAGAAGGCCGTTGTCCAACTTCGCGTCGACGACTTCGATGCCGTCCGCTAGGACGAAGGAGCGCTGGAAACGGCGGGATGCGATGCCTCGATGAAGGAACTTGCGTTGCGGTCGATCTTCCTGACGTCCGCGGATCACCAACTGCCCGTTCTCGATCGAGACCGAGAGATCGCGCCGGGAGAAGCCGGCGACGGCGAGCGTGATGCGCGTGTTCTGCTCGCCGATGCGTTCGATATCGTAAGGCGGATACCCGGCGGCGGATTTCGAGACTGTGTCGAGGGCGCCAGGCGAAAACGGTTTTTCGAGGAGTCTCGTCATGCCATTCCCCTCCGTCGAGCGAGAACACGCTCCGAACCCGCGAACGGCGTTCGGCAATGCGGATATGATGCCGGAGGTTGGCGATTTCAAGGCGGGAACGCCGTTGCGCCCGAAAGAATGTCTCCCCGCGCGCGTCAGAACGCGCCGGCTCGCCGTGCGTAGTATTCCCAGGCCCGTTCCATCGCGAGCGGTCCGATAAGCGTTTCCGGCGTGAGCGCGACTTCCCCCGAACTGAGAAATCTGACTTCCCCGAGCGCCATTGCCTGCAACTGGATCGTCGCGTTGATCTGGGTGTAGATCGCCGTCAGCACGGCTTCCCTGACGCCGCCGCCTGCGACCGCGCAACCGTGCCCGCGCATTAGCGCGACCGAAGAGGCGCCCAGCGTCGCCGCCAGATCTCTGCCCTGCGCCATGTTGGTGACCAGCAGGTTGGTCTCGCCGAACTTGTCCGCGATGTCCCACACCGGCGCGCTCTCGCCGATCACGCCCGCCACGTGCATCAGCGGGCGCAGCGGAACGCCGGTGACGGCGAAGGGAAGGACCGCGTGCGAATGGTTGTGAACGACCGAATTCACGTCGGGGCGGGCTTCCAGTATCGCGCCGTGAATGTGGCGTTCCGCGTAGGGCTTGCGGTCGTCGTTTCCGGCGACCGCGCCGTCGAGTGTGAATTCCATTATGTCCTCGGCCGTAACCAGTTCCGGACTGCGGGAGCGCGCCAAGAGGTAACGGTCGGGAATCGTCGGATGCCGAACGCTTACGTGTCCGAACCCGTCGACGACGCCCTCGCGAGCGAGAATCCGGTTGGCGGCGACGAGGTCGTTCAGCGCGGCCGAAAGCCCGGGATCGCCGTTCGGCCGCCCCCGAGAGGCGCCGTTCACGATCTCGGCGTCGTGCGGGGCCGGCGCGGGTCGCGCCGGCCCCTTGGCGAAACTGGTGGAGCCAAGGGGAGTCGAACCCCTGACCTCTTGAATGCCATTCAAGCGCTCTCCCAACTGAGCTATGGCCCCGACCGTCGGCAATTCTATTGGAACGTCCCGCGTGTCGCAACCCCTACGGTTCGTTCTGCGCCATTATTTCGCCGACCGCTCCGCCGCGACGGCGTGAAGTCCGTGCCGTCCCGCTTTGCGCTACGGCGGTGAACTCAGAGCGAGTCTCGGGGCCTTGCTCCCTGGCTCCGAAGCGCGGCAAGCGGGAATCTCTGCCGTGAGGAACGGACCGGCCCGCGAGCGGGGCGGCTTCGCGAGGCCCGGCCGGGCGCGCTATTCCGCCGCCTGGGCCGACGGTTGGCTCCGGCCTGGGAAAATATCAGGGAGAGCTTGCCCTTGACGCGCGCCGCTCGGACTCTGGAAATGCGTGGCTGTCTGGCCGGTCATCAGTCGGAACCGGTCATCCGTCTGCCGGTTCTGTTCGTCCATGCGCACGGTCAGGATCGGCGGTCGAGCCGACTGCAGCAGTGAAGCACCGACCCTGCAACGGCAACCCCAACGCGGCAACGATTTCCGGAGGGAACCGTTCCGTCGCTCTGTCCCGAGAAAGGCAACGCGGCGCTTGAGGCGGGCCGGGGAGAAACTCGACCCCGGCAACCTGATTCAGAAACGTTTCCGGGAGCCGGCGGCGCGAACGAATTTCGCAGGGTTCGTTCGCCGCCGCATTTCCGACCCGCCGCGGTCGGCTTCTCCTGATCGAGCCGTTGAGGAGGAACGGACGCCGCAGTCGGAAATCTATCTTGAGAAATGATCCAGCTGTCGCGAGCGGGCGCTTGCGGTGCTTTGCGTGCGCTTGCATTGACGATCGCCGCAATTCTTGAGTTTTGCGTTCCGTCCGCCGCGGAGTTGGCCGTCCGAAGAACGGCTTCGCGGCCTCGGAGCCATGCTTTTCGGCGGCGCCGGCGCGGTCGCGACGGCATGGTCGACGGAACTCCGGCCCGCCTGCTCAGTCGTCGCGCCGCGTCTTTTCCAGCCGTTCGTGACGTTCCTGCGCTTCGAGGCTGAGCATCGCTACCGGACGCGCCTCGAGGCGCCGCACCCCGATCGCCTCTCCGGTTTCCTCGCAATAGCCGTAGGTGCCGTCCTCGATGCGCCGCAGCGCCGCGTCGATCTTGACGATCAGCTTGCGGGCGCGGTTTCGCGCCCGCAACTCGACCGAGCGGCCGGTTTCGGCGGAGGCGCGATCCGAAATGTCGGCTTCCCTCGCGTATTCGCCCTGAAGCTGTTGCAGCGTCGCGTCGGTCTCGCGCAACAGTTCCTCCCGCCAGGAGACCAGTTTGCGCCGGAAATATTCCAGCATGGCCTCGTTCATGAACGGTTCGTCTTCCGAAGGCCGATAATCGGGCGGGACTGTCAGGGTCATATGGGCCGAACGGGTCTGCAAACGGGGCGCGAAGTATAGGTTCGGTCGCGCCTTCCGGCAAGCTCCGGACGCCGGCCTGTCAGTAACGGATGATATGTCCGGTCCATGTACCAAATGATCTGTGTCCACCTTGCCGCCGGCGGGCGCGTCTACCTGTTCGAGTTCAAGGTGGTGGAGCGCGGGCGGGAGGGGGTCGCGCTCGCGCAGCTGCGGGAGATGGGCTACGCGGACAAGTACCGGCGTCGTTCGGTCCACTTGGTGGAGTTCAGCCGCGAAGAGCGCAACGTCGTCGGGTTGCGAGGCCGCCTGAACGGTTTTCCGTTCGGACATTTCGACAGCCGCCTCCGCGAAAGGCCGCCGCCTGCGTCGCGGGCCCGGCTTGCGCTTCGTCGAAGGCGGCGGCCGGTTCCGCCGTTCGCGCCGACCAGCCCGACACGGTCGCCGTGCGCAAGTGCGAACGTCGCGCCTTCGGGTGCGCAAGCCGAAAGCCGCTGCGCGGCGCCCCGGCCGCCCGCACTCCGGTGCGGGAGATTGTTGGTGAGCGAGCGGCTGTCGGTGCCGCAAACGGCCCACGGTCGCGGCGTCGAGCCGGAGGCCGATTTCGGCGTCCAGGCGCGCGACCCGCCAGACGCGGTGCATGGCTGGCATCGCCGCCCGGCCGCGGTGCCCGGAACCGCGGGGTTCCGGCTCCGGAAAGCGACAGTGGCGGCCGTCGCCTTTCGCGGGGGCGCCGCTCGCCGAAATGTCCGAACGGGATGGCTCCCGGCTTCAGGCGGTCTCGAACTCGAACCCGACGATGTTGCGCTCTTCGCGGCCGAACTCCACCCCGATCAGATGGACCGGCACGCCCGGACGCCGGTACTTGTCCGCGTAGCCGCGCTCCCGGATCTGCGCCAGCGCCCGGCCTTGCGGCTTCCCGTCCGCGACCTTGAACTCGAACAGGTAGACGCCGCCGCCGTACAGGACCGTCAGGTCCGAGCGGCCGCGTGCCGTGCTCTCCTCCGCGCGGACGTCCATCCCCGCCGCCGCGAAGTGCGAATAGAGCACGCTCGCGTAGTGTGCCCCCGCCAGGCCCGTGTTCGCGTACCACTCGTTGGGGATGCTCGCCAGCAATGCCCGGAACTGCCGCTTGAGGCCCGCGAAGTCGTTCGCGCGCATCAGGCGGCGCAACTCCTGGCTCTCCGCCGCGGTCGCGACGTCCGGCGCCATCGCCTCCAGCAGGAGCGCGTTCAGGCTGCGCCTCACCTCCTGGTTCGGGTAGTCCAGCCGGTAGAGGCGCACGTCGTCGTCCATCTCCTCGCCGACGATGGTCAGATAGCCGGTCTGGAACAAAAGCGCCTCGGTCGAGATGTCGTCGACGTCGAAGGTCGAGAGCAGCTCGTCGTCCGCGATCATGCCCTCCAGGTCCGGTGCCGCGACCCCGCGCCGCGACAGAAGGTCGGCGAGGAAGGTCGGCGTGCCGGTCCGGAACCAGTGCTCCTCGAACTCGCGGCGCCGGAAAAGCAGCAGGACATCGTACGGGTTGTAGAGTTTCTCCGCGCCTCGCCAGTTGTAGCCGTTGTACCAGCGGCGGATCTCGTCCCGATCCAGGCCCTCGAGTTCCGGGGCGAAGACCGCGTCCAGTTCCGCGTCCGTGTAGCCGCAGATGTCCGAGAACTCCGGCTCCAGCGTGACGTCGATCAGGTTGTTCAGGCCCGAGAACAGGCCCGCCTGCGAGAATTTGCTCACCCCCGTCAGGAAAACGAAACGCAGCTGCCTGTCGCAGGCCTTGATCACCCCGTACAAGCTGCGCAGGAAGTCGCGGTTGGCCAGTGCCAGTTCCCGGTCGCCGAGCGCGTCCAGGATCGGCTTGTCGTATTCGTCGACCAGCACGACCACGCGCCGCCCGGTGCGCTCGTGCAGGGCCTCGATCAATTCCCAGAAACGAACCGACGCTTCGACGAGGCACGGTTCGAGGCCGGCGCGCCTTTCCGCCGCCGCCAGTTGCCTTTCCACGGAGACGCGAACCCCGTCCGGGGCGCGGAAATCGCCCCCTCTGCTGAAATCCAGCCGCACGACCGGATGGCGCGCCGACCAGTCCCACCCGCCGTGCACGGCGAGGCCCCGGAACAGCTCCTCGCTTCCTTCGAACAACTCCTGCAGTGTGTCCACCAGCAGGCTCTTGCCGAACCGGCGCGGACGCGACAGGAAATAGTACTTGCCCCTCTCGACGAGGCGGCGCGCATGGTCCGTCTTGTCGACGTAGTAGCAGTCCATCCCCCGGATCTCCCGGAGGGAGGAAAAGCCGAGCATGCGTTTCGCCATTCGGCGAGAGTAGGCAGCCGCGTCGGAACCGTCAAGGAGGAGGCGTGTCCGCCAGGGCGAATTCAAGAATGGCGCGGTCATTGCCAAGCGCTGCCCGCGAGGCGGCGGCGGCGCGAGATCGGCGAGACGGCAGCGGCGCCGAAGGTGAAGCAGCTTGCCGACAACGTGTTCGGAAGCCTGAAGAAGTGGGAACGCGAACCGAAGCTGCCCAAGTATTCCGACCGGAAAGGCTACGACGAACATCTGCCGGCGCACGCGCGGCGCATGGCTCTTTCCATCTTCCGCGGCGGCTGAGCCGCCGGCGGCGGGGCGCGCCCCGCCGCCGTTCTCGGCGCTATCGCAGTTCTCGCCGCACCGCGGTGACGGCGCCGAACGGGTCTGGATCCCGCAACCGGGCGCGGGCTTCGCGGTCTTCCTTCAGGTGCCAGTCGAACCAGTTCTTCGCGTACCAGTCGCGCACGACATGGGGCAGATACACGTCTCCGGCGTCGCCTGCGGATGTCCATCCGAGCTGGGTGTAGCGCTCTCCGGGCTCGGGCGGCCCGAAAGCGCGAGGTCCGGTGGGCTTGCGGGTTCGCTCGGGACTCGGGCCGAACGGCAGTTCGCCGCGCCGGAACCTCGGCCAGGGAAACAGACGCGCGAAGTCTTCGGCGATCGTGAAGTGATCGGTATCGCGCACGATCACCAGCATCCGGTCTGACAAGGCGCGCCGCCAGGCGCTGAGCGCGACCGGCTGGGGATTCTCGATCCGGTCCGGCGCTGCGCGCTCGGGCGCCAGCGGAAAGGCTGTTTCAGGCGAGCCTCCCGCCGCCGCGACCGCCGACTGGAACAGACTGATGAACACCCGCTGCACGAAGTCGTCTTCGTCCCCGATCATGATCAGCACGGGCTTGCGGCTGCCTGCGGGCAGGCCGCCGTCGCGCGCCTCGCCGGCGCCGAACATTTCTTCCGGCGTCCAGCTGAAGGGCGGCGCGTTGTTGAGGCCCATGGCCGCTTGTACGCCGGGAACGTGATTCGCGGCGAGCTGCGCCGTCATCGACCCGAGGGAATGCCCGGCGACGCCTGCGCGCGCTCCGTCGACGCGGTCCGTCAGCAGGCCGCAAAGATTGCGGGCGGCGCTGGTCGATCCTATCGCGACGAGCGCGGTTCTGCAGGCGTCGGGGGCGAGGCCGAGCAGGCGGACGGCGTGCAGCACCAGCGCCGCGTCCGATACGCGCTGGCGGAACAGATTGCGCATCATGGCCGTGGCGCGTTCCACGCCGCCGGGAACGACTTTCGCGGTCGCGGGGTCGAAGCCTTCGGGCGGCGCGAACCCGCGGCCTTCCTGTCCGAACGTCAGCCGATAAAAATAGGGAACCACCTTGATTTCGCCGAGAAGCAGCTCGTAAGCCTTCTTCAGCTCTTCCGGCGTCGCCTGCTTCGCGAAGGCCGAATCCTCGTCGTGAAACGCGAGCGGCAGTCCGCCGTCCGAAACGAAGGTGGGCGCCGCGACGATGTAGCCGTGCGAGGCGAGAAATTCGCCGAGCGAACTCCACATCGCGTGGCTTCCGGCGAGGCCGTGCGCGAGGAGAACGACCGGAAACCTGCCTTCGGCGGCCCGTGCGTCCTGCCACGCGCCCCGGGGGGCGTTGAGGATTCGCTGGCCGATCTCGGCGAACGCCGAGCCGTCGGACTCGGCGAGGGTGCCGCCGCCGCGAAGGTGCACGTATTGGGGCAGGACGACCTGCGCCGCCGCGCCGAGCTGCGGGGCCATGGAGCCGTCCTGGAAGAAGAAGTCGAAATAGTTGGCGCGCCGGCCGCTCGCCGCCGGGTAGGTTGAGCGCGGCCCGTCGAGGCGTCTTGCGGAAGCGTTCGGTTCCGCCGGGTACCACAATTGAAACACGACGGTGCGCCTCTGGCCCGCCGCTTCCACGCGACGCAGCATGGCGCGGTATTCGGGGCCGGCGTAGGCGGTGTTCCAGGGATCGAAACGCTGCCGTCGGTCGACGGCGAAGCCGGTCGCGGCCCCGACCGCGTAATTGCCGTAAGCCGCGCTGGCCGGCAGCTCCCGAAGTTGCGCCCATCCCGGCGTTGCAAGGGCGACGAGGAGGGCCGCAAGGGAAACGCGCGCCGTTGCGCGGCGCGCGCGTTGGTCTTGTGTCATCGGGTTTCTCCTGTTTGCTCGTGTGAATATGGGCAACTGTCGGACTGCAAACAAGATTATGCCCGCCGCAGCTTGCGCTCCTTCGCTCGCCATGCGGGGCGCGGGTCGTTCGCGACGCGACGCCGCTGTTCCGCCCTTGCGCCGCCCGGGAATGGTCGATTCGGTTCTGCGGCGACGGGAGAGGCAGGCAGTCTTCCATGCCGACCCGTGTCGCGCGGACGTATCGCCCGCCGGAAGAGGTTGGCGCGGCGGGCCGCTTCGGTGCCGCATGGCAAGCGATGACCGAAGCGCAGGCTGCAAATGAAAATCGGGCGCCGGACGTCGCCTGGCACCGGAATCCTTTTTCCGGAACAAAACAGGATTTTACAGAATAGATCTGCACCCGGAACGTCGAACTCTCCCGGCTTCAGGCGGCCTCGCAATCGAACCCGACGACGTTGCGCTCCTCGCGGCTGAACTCCACCCCGATCAGGTGCACCGAACGCCCGAGATGGCGGTACTTGTCCGCGTAGCCCTTCTCCCGCAACTGCGCGAGCGCGATCCCCTCCCGCCCGCGCTCCACCACCTTGAACTCGAACAGGTAGACGCGCCCGCCGGCGCGGATCGCCATGTCGGCGCGCCCCAGGCTGCCGCTGTCCTCGGCCACCGGCTCGAAGCCCTCCATCAGGAAGCAGCTATGGATGACGCTCGCGTAATGGGCCTCGTACTTTGCGACCGGACTATTCGCGTACCACTGGTGCGGGATGGCGGCGAAGACGCCGCGGAACAGGGTCCCGAGGCGCTCGAAGTCGTTCGCCTCCAGAAGCTCGCTCAGCTGTAGGCGCTCCGTCTTCTTGCGCGCCTCGGCCGGGAGCAGTTCTCCCAGCAGGGCCTCTCCCAGGCTCTGGCGCACCTCGAGGTTCGGGTAGTCCAGCCTGTAGCGCCCGTCCTCCTCGCCCGCGATGGTGAGGTAGCCGGTCTGGAACAGAAGCGCCTCGATCGAGATATTGTCCACGTCGACGGACGAAAGCAGGCTCTCGCTGCCGGTCATGCCGTCCAGATCCGGGGTGGGCAGGTCGCGGCGCGCCAGCGTCTCGACCAGGAAGGTCGGCGTGCCGCTCTGGAACCAGTACGGGCGGAACTCGCGCCGCCGAAACAGCAGCAGCAGGCCGAACGGGTTGTAGACCCTCTCCGGCCCGCGCCAGTTGTAGCCGTTGTACCAGCGGCGGACCTCGTCCCGGTCCAGGCCCTCGAGTTCCGGGGCGAAGACCGCGTCCAGTTCCGCGTCCGTGCAGCCGCAGATGTCCGAGAACTCCGGTTCCAGCGTGATGTCGATCAGGTTGTTCAGGCCCGAGAACAGGCCCGCATGCGAGAACTTGCTCACGCCCGTCAGGAAAACGAAACGGAGATGCTCGTCGCAGTCCTTGAGCACCCCGTACAGATCGCGCAGGAGGCCGCGGTTGGCCAGCGCCAGTTCCCGGTCGCCGAGCGCGTCCAGAATCGGCTTGTCGTACTCGTCCACCAGCACGACCGCCCGCTGCCCGGTGCGCTCGTGCAGCGTCCTTATCAGGCGCCGGAAACGGACCGCCGCCTCGCCAGCGCCTGGTTCGAGGCCGGCCAGCCGCTCCGTCTCGCCCAGCTGGTCCTCCACATCTTTTCGAACGCGGTCCGGGACGACGAAATTGCGCCCGCCGAAGCTGAGCCGCACGACCGGATGGCGCGCCGACCAGTCCCACCTGCCGTGGACGGCGAGGCCCCGGAACAACTCCTCGTTTCCCTCGAACAGCTCTTGCAGCGTGTCCACCAGGAGGGTCTTGCCGAACCGGCGCGGACGCGACAGGAAATAGTAATCGCCCCCTTCGACGAGACGGCGCACATGGTCCGTCTTGTCGACATAGTAGCAATCCCTCGTCCGGATTTTGCGGAGAGAGGTCATGCCGGTCGGAAGCATGCGTTTCACCATTCGGCGAGGGTAGGCAGCCATGCCGGAGCCGTCAAGGAGAGGGCGGTCGCGCCGCGCGGCGGCAACTTCCGTCGGCGGACGGGGCGTCCGGCGCGCGTCTTCCTTCCCGGAGTTCTTTTCCGGCGTCGACGTTTTCTCTCCGGCCCATGGCGCGTCCCCTTCGCCGGGCTTTCGCCCGGCGCGGCCGTTCGCCGCAGGGGCGGCGACCGGGCGGAGGCGGAGAAAACGGCGGTTTGCCGCGCCCGGGGCAATGGCTCAACTCGCGTTGCGCCGACGACGGGCGAGAGGCCGCCGTTCCGCGGAAATTTTCCCTGCTGAAATGGATTTTCTCGCCCTCTCGAGTTTCGCCTCCTGGACCGGTCCCGGCAAACCCGCCCGCTCTTCGGCGACAACGTCTGCAGGCGGAGCGCCGTGGTCCCGAAACCGGTGCCGAGCGGAGCGTTCCTGCGGCCGCTGTTGCACCCTTGAGGCCCGGCGGACGGCCTTTGTCGGCCGCGCGCGGCTCGCGTTATCGGCGGCTGTTGTTCGTCGCGGCTCCGCTCAAGGCGGCCGTTGCCGGCGAATTTTCCGGAAGCGAACCGCCGGTCGAGGAGAAGGGCAAAGTCGGTTGCGGCGATTTCCGCTCCGGACGAAGGCTTCGTGAACTGCCGTGTCGGGCGGCCGGCGGGCGTTTCTCCACGGCCGGCGGTTGCGTCGGTTCGCGTGTCGGGCGAGGGCGTCGTCCGGAGCCGGACGAAACCCGCTCGGCTTTCCGGCGGTCGGGGATTTCCGGTCGCGAGGCGCGCCGCCGCGTCGGCGACCTCGACGATGCCCTGCAGGACGAAACGCAAGCGACCGGCGGAGCGTGGCGAGAAAACCGGCTCCTTGCGAGGTTGCCCCGGCCGGACGCCGAGTTCGTCGCGCTCGTGGCGGGGCAGCCCGGGTCGCTTCTTTGCCGCCGGGGAAGGCCGGTGCAGGATCGCGGAACCGTGCCCGCCTGCAAAATTCGGCTCTCCCGAGGGTCGCGCCGGAGAGACGGCGGCGTTGGCGAGCGAGCCTCCAGGCGTCCGGGCGGGCGTTTATCTCGCGAGACTATCGATTCAGGAGACGGCGCCTGCTCGGCGGCGCGGGCGCCAATCCTTGCGGCGACGAAGCCGAAAACGGACGAAGCGTCGCTCGAAAAAACATTGACGATTTAGGTAACGTCCTTATATATGTTCGATCCGTTCAACGAGGGGAGTACGAATCATGGTCTTCAGAGCTACGAGCTTGGCGTTCTTGGCGCTCGCGCTGCCGCTTGTCGGTTGCGGCGGTTCCTCCGGCTCCGGGACGCCTGCGGCGGGGCCGCAGCCATCGACAATGCCGCAGCCGCCGTCGGCGTCGCGCTCGCTGACCCAAGTGGTTGCCGACAGCAGGCCGGCGACGGCCGTCGTTGCCGCAAGGAGCGTTCCGAGGCTTGGCAGCGTCACGCAATCCTCGAATGTCGATAGCGACAATGTGACCGTCGATCATGTCAGCGTCGCGTTCAATGAGAACGATTTTACGATTACGCAGGATGCCGACGGGACGGCGGGCTGGACAGTCGCTTCCGCCAGCGCCCAGCGATCGAACGACGTGCCTGAAGGCGGCATCGGACTGGTCAGTCAGGAGACGGGCGGGCAAAGGATCGTCGTCGCCTTCGCGCGAGAGCCCGCAGAGGGGACCACGGATTGGCTGGCCGCCGGCGTATGGGCTTTTGTCCCGAACAGCGAGGAGATCGAAGACTACGAATTCGGAGCGTTTGCGGACGGCGGCAATCCCTTTCCCCAGGAAAATCTGGCGGCTTTGACGGATAGCGCGACCTATGGCGGACGAGCGTTTGGCGTGTATTACGCCGACGACCCTGGCGGAGGCGAAGCGGGGCCCTTCGGCGCCGACGTCTCTCTGACGGCGGATTTCGGGGACGAGACCGACTTGGGATCGATTTCCGGAGAGGTCAGCAACGTCGTTACGTCGTCCAGCCGTCTCGACGCAACCTTGACTCTGAATTCGACGGAAATCGGGAGTGCGGAAGGCGGATTTTTCACTGGCTCTACCAGCATGAGTTTCGATGGTCGAACTTATGACGGCCGATGGGGCGGCCAGTTCTTCGGCGGCGGGACCGGCGCTCCCTCCTCCGTCGCCGGCACGTTCGGCGCGGCGACGGGCGCCGACGGAGCGACAGGCAGTCTCGTCGGCGCCTTCAGCGCGGATCGGCAGGACGAACAATAGGGTTGCGCGTGGCGACGAAGGCATGGACGCGAGCGGCCTGCGCTCTTCTTGCCGTTTTCCTGTCGCACGCCTCGGCCGTCGGCGCGCCTGATCGGTCGCATCTGTCGTCGGATCCCCGGGTCAGGGCCGCGAGGGCGATGGTCGAAAGCGGCCGCTTCGACGAAGCGCTCGCCGCCCTTCGTCCGCTCGCGCCGAACCACCCGGACAGGACCGACGTGCTGTTCCTCGTCGGCCTGGCGGCGATCGGGGCGGCCGAACGGGCCGGAACCCCGGACCGGGCCGCCTTGCTTCGCGAAGCCGTCGCTGCCCTGCGCGCCATTCTGGTCGATCGACCGGCCTTGACGCGCGTTCGCCTCGAACTGGCGCGAGCGTTTTTCCTGCTCGGGGATGACGATCTTTCGCGGACCCATTTCGAGCGCGTTCTGGCCGGAGAGCCGCCGCCCGCGGTGGCGGCCAACGTTCGCCGTTTCCTCAACGAGATCAGGGCGCGCCGCCGGGCGCGAGGTTATTTCGGGGCCGCGCTGGCGCCGGACAGCAACGTCAACGCGGTTTCGGGCGCGCGGATCCTCTACATCGGCGGACTGCCGTTCCGCTTGGACGCGCCGCAGGAAAAGCGTTCCGGGACGGGAATCGTCGTCTGGGGCGGCGGAGAATACCAGCACCCGCTCAACTCCCGGCTGCGGTTGCGCGTCGGCGCGGACGTCGCCCGTCGGGAGTACGCAGGGAGCGGGTTCGACCGCACCTACCTGTCGGGACACCTCGGTCCGCGCTGGTTGGCGGACGAAGAAACCGAGGCCAGCCTCTTGGCCAGCGGCCGCCGCTGGTTTGCGGGAACGCCGCACAGCCGCGCGCTTGGAGCGCGGCTCGAAGTCAAGCGCCGCCTCGACCGGCGATGGACGGTGCGGGCGCAGGCATCCTGGCATCGACGCGAGCATCGGCGGGACGACCGGCGGTTCGACGGGCCGATCATGGACGCTGCGCTCGTCGCCGTCTGGCGCGCGACGCAGACTTTGCGGATCGACATGGAGGCCGGCTACGCCTGCCCTGTCATCACAAATCCCCTTCTGGACTGAGCAGGGGATGCGATCGTCCCGATTTCTTGATTTCCGCCAGATCCTCGTATGCCTGACAATAGCCGGAGAGATAGGAATAACCCTGCCAGATTTTCTGATGGCCGGGCGGCGGGTCGTGCTTGCGGTTGCGGTAGCCGGCCATGATGGCGACGATCAGCACCGCTTCTTTGAGCGTCCTCGGCTTCGGCGTTCTCGGCAGTTTCGTCGCGTAGTCTTCGATGACGAGCAGTTCCATGTCCGAGAACATGAGCCCGGCGGGGACGTCCGGCGTCTCGCGCGCCAGCAGCGCCATCAGCATGACGCGCCATGCGATGACTGCGTTGATCGCAATCACGCGTTCGAGGCGCGCTGCGGTGCGGTGGCCCGTTTCTTCGACCTTGCACCCGGACTTCAGCGTGCGATGCCAGTCTTCGATGCGCCATCTCAGGGCGTACCAACCCACGACCCGCATGGCGTCTTCGACGGACGAAACGGCGACCGTGGTAAGCAGGAACCATTCGACCGGTTTGGCCCCTTCCGGCGGCTTCGGCTCGCTGATGTGAACGACCTGAACGGGAAGCGGCGCGGTTCCGCCCGACGTCGGCGGCAGAGAGACGGTCCGAATCTCCATGTCGGCGACGCGTTCCTTGCGCCCGTTCGTCGCCTTGCGTTTGCTGACCTTGGGCCGTTGGCTCAGGCGCGAGACCGTAAGTTTCCGGTGCCCTTGAACCGGCGCGGCGCGGACGCTGTCGAACAGCTTCTCCGTTTTCGACAACTTCCGGCTGTGCTTGGCGCGCACCAGAATGTCGATATTGCCGAGACGCCGCTGCTCGGCGAACATTTCGAAGAAGTCCGCTTCCCGGTCCATCACGCTGACCAGTTGCGTACCTTCGAGCCGCCGGGCCGCCTCGGCGCATTCGCGCAGCCCTCGAAGCCACCGTGCCGACTTGCGTTCTTCCGGCAGCTTGTCCTTGCCCGGCCGAGGCGCGTCGAACTCGAGCTTCAGCAGACCCAGCGGCAAGCCGGCGTCATCCACCGCCATCGTCGTGTGCAGATGAAGTCCGGCGGTCTTGGCGCTGGTCTGGTTGTGCCCAATTACGCCCAGGTCGTCGCACTGCGCACGCGTGGCGAAGTTCAGGTCGGTGCCGTCCTGAAGGCACAGAACCGTATCCCGTGTCTGCATTCGCCCGAGCGTGCGCTCCTTGTGCGGCGTCAGGATGTTTTCCGGCGTGACCGCCCCCGGCTCGTCTCGCGGACGGCAGGCGGTAAAACCCCGTCACTGCCGCCATGTTTCCGCCCGCCGCTACCGAGAAGGGAGCGTGCGGTGCCTCCGCCTGGGCATGGGCACTGTCGACCAGGCGCTTCGCCAGACGCTTGTCTCCCAACGGCGCACCTCCGAACTCGTTCTCGGCCCAGCACTCGCGCGACAGCCCTTCGCCGACCGGCACCGGGAGGGCCGGCCGGGCGCTCAGCGTTGCCCGGCAACCCGGTTCGAGCTCGTACATGTATATCTCTTTCATGGACTCGGCCGCCAGTCCTTTCCGGTCCTGCCGGCCGCGTCCGCGAGTTGCGCCCACATGCGTCCAGTTCGCCGCGCGGAGCGAGATCCCTAGGTGATGCGCCGGGTCGACAAAGGTCTCCACCAACCAGGGGCGATGGCCGTAGCGTTCCTCGAAGTCCTGCGCCATCGTCGTCAGCGACATGCTCAACACCTGTGACGCGAGATTGCGGCACTCGACGCCGGGCCGGATCAGAAAGCGGTTCAGCCCGACGATGCGGTGAAGGCGCCGCTCCCGCGTCTTGTCGTCCCAGCCGATCCAGTTGTCGCGCGCCGCCAGGCGCCGCGCCGAGGCGGCAAAACCCACCGCGCCGAGCCAGCCATGGGACGAACCCACGAGATAACGGCACTGATAACCAACCAGCACCGCCTTGCCGAGGGGGTGTTCCGTGATCATCAATTCGTTCCAGATTGCGCTCTGTGCAGGGTTCTGCACCGGGACCAACTGTAGCTCCTCGATGAGATCCACCCGTTCGGGAACGTCTACCGCGGGCGGCACCGGTTCCGGGTTGCGGCGCACCCGGCGGCCTCCGCTTCCTCGCGGTGGCGGCAGAGCAATCCGTCCGTCCGTCGCGAGAACGCCAAGAGCCGCGTTGCAACTACTGATCTGCGGACGCCCGCGGGCATCGAAAAAGCCGAACTCGTGACAAACCCTGCGGCTGAGTTCGGCTCGCGAAAGTTGCGGTTCGGCAGACAGTAATCCGCCGACCCGCTGCAATGCCTCAGGCGTGCTCAGGCGTTGCTTGACAAGATTCTGCGTATCCATGGCGTCTTGGTGAATACGCGAATCGATTGTCTCTGTCCAGAGCCTTGTTTGTGTTCACAGGGCAGGGCTACGCCCGCGAGCGTCCGGCTTCGCCGGTATGGCGCAATTCTTCGCGTTGGGCGCGGGCCGGCGTCGCCGTCGCGGTTCCGTTCGGCTTCACGTTCGGCGGGAACGCCGAATTGCGGAGGACGGAATACCGGGGCCGCTGGTGGCCGTTCACTCCGGACGGGGCGTCCCGAAGAGATCGGGTCGGCGTCTTGAGCGTCTCGGCCTTCAACCGGGCGTTTACCGTATGGGGCTTCAGCCCGCAGCTCGTTCTGGCGAACGAGGTCCGAAAATCCAACGCGCAGCTTTATCACTACGACCGCAATCGCGCCGAATTGCGTCTCGTCCGCCAATTCTGAAGCGCGGCGCCGGGCCGCCGCCCGTCCCCGGAAAACCGCCGCCTCCGTTCTCCTCTCGCCCCGGGCGCGGCGGGCCTGTGTCGGTTCGCGCGGGCCGGGCGAAACCCGCGCGGTTTTCTCGGACGGCCGGTCGCGAATGCCCGTTCGCGAGCCGCGCTGTCGCGCCGGCGACCTCGACAACGCCCTTCGGAGCGAAGCGTCGGCGGCTGGCGGAACGTGGCGAAGAGGCCCGCTCTTGGCGGCGTAGCGACGTTGCGGGAGCGCCGGCGAAGTCGTCGCGCTCGTGACCGGGCGGGTTGCTTTCCGGCGCTTCCGTCGCCGGGGAAGAACGATTCGCGCGGGGCTTCCGGCGCAGGAGGAAGCGTCCGTCCGCGGCGCTACAGGACCGACGGGAGGAACAGGGCGATGCCGGGGACGAAGACGACCAACAGCAGCCGCGCGACGTCGGCCGCGAAGAAGGGAACGATGCCCCGGAATATCCGCGACAGCGGGACGTCGGGAAGCATGGATTTCAGCACGAATACGTTGAGTCCGATCGGCGGCGTGATCAGGCTGATCTCCACCACCATCACCATCACGATGCCGAACCAGACGAGGTCGAAGCCGAGCCCTTCGACCACCGGCACGAAGACGGGAACCGTCAGGAAGATCATCGCGAGCCCCTCGATGACCGTGCCGAGGACGATGTAGAAGCCGAGGATGATCAGGATGACGGCGGCGGGAGGCAGGGCGAGCGTTTCGACCCAGGCGACGACGCCGGCGGACAGTCCAGACAGGATCACGAAGTTGTTGAGCACGAGCGCGCCGATGATGATGACGAAGATCATCGCCGTCGTATGCGCGGCCTCGAGGATCGCCTCGTACATGATCCGCCACGACATGCGTCCGCGGCCGACGGCGAAGGCGAGCGCGCCTATCGCGCCGATGCCGCCCGCCTCGTTGGGCGTGAACATGCCGAAGGAAATGCCGCCCAGGATCAGCAGGAACAGGGCGATCACCGCCCAGACCCTGTACAGCGTCCGCCAGCGCTCGGCCCAGCTGGTCCGCTCGCCGGGCGGGCAGTCTCCGGGACGCAGCCGGGCGAGGATGGCGATCACGAGGATGTAGACGAGGACCGTAAGGACGCCCGGCGCGATTCCCGCGATGAAGAGGTCGGCGATGGATTCCTCGGTGAGGATGCCGTAGACGATCAGCGCCGCGCTGGGCGGAATGAGGAATCCCATGGTGCCGCCCGCGGCGACCGTCCCGGCGGCGAGACTGTCCGAGTAGGCGAACTTCCGCATGGACGGCACGGCCACCTTGGCCATGGTCGCGGCCGTCGCCGCCGACGAGCCGGAGACCGCCGAGAAGCCCCCGCAGGCGGCGACGGTGGCCATCGCGAGCCCGCCCTTGAAATGCCCGAGCCAGGCGTTGGCGCATTCGTAGAGGTCGTCCGAGAGCGCGGCCCGGTAGACGAACGCGCCCATCAGCAGGAACATGGGAAGGACGGCGAAGTTGGTGTTGAGCGTCACGTCGACGATCTGTTGGCTCACCGTCTCGAGGGCCGGCTCCCAGCCGCGCAGCAGGCCGACGCCGACGAACCCGGTCGCGAGCATGCACAGCCCGAGCGGAAAGCCGATAAGGGCGACGGCCATCAGCCCGAGGAAGCCCGCGAGCGCGGTCAGCACGCGTCGGGGTCTCCCGGCGGCCTGCCGCGGACCGCGGCGATCAGCATTCCGGCCGCCGTGACGGCGCAAAGAGCGGCCATGAGGAAGAGGAGCGGCGCACGGGTGATGCCGAGATTCTCGGTCACGAAGTCGCTTGCCCACTCGTCCGCGGCGGCGGCGAGCAGCCGCTCCGCCATGAAGGCCGTCGCCGCGGCGGTCCCGAGCCGCACCGCCGTCCGGCGCGCCCGGCGCAGCTTGCCGCGGAATGCGCCGTCGAGCAGATCGACCGTGATGTGGCGCTCCCGGAAGGTCACGAGCGGAAGCGCGCCCATCGTCGCGAACCCGAGCACGAGGCCGACGATCTCGAACGCGCCGGGGATCGGCGCATTGAGGAAATAACGGCCGATCACGTCCGCGAAGGTCAGGACGGCCATGCCGACGAAGGCGACCGCGACCGTCGCCGGCAGGGCGCGGCGCAGACCCCGCGTCACCGGGAGGCCGGGCCGGTCGCGGGACCGCCTATTTCGACTGCGACCGGAAGTAGGCCAGAGCGGCCTCGCCGTCGACGCCGCGGGAATTTGCCGCGGCGAGCCACTCGTCGGTGAAGCGCGCGACGACGGACTTCATCTCCTTGACGAAGGCGGGGCTCGCCGTCTCGAACGCGATGTCCTCGTTGATCGCGGCCTTCTGGATCGCGGCGTCGAGCTGGTCGGTCTTGCGGCCCGCGTTCCGCGCGACCCGCTCGCCGGAGACGGACATGATCGCGTCCTTGTCGGCCTGGGGCATGCCTTTCCATTTCTTCTCGTTCATCAGCAGCGAGAAGGTCACCGCGTGGAGACCCTCGGGGACGAGGGTTACATGCTTGATGTAGGGCATGGTCTTGAAGGCCATCAGCGTGTAGGTCGAGGTGACCGTGCCGTTTACGATGCCCTTCGAGACGACGTTGAACATCTTGACGCCGGGCACCGAGACGACCACCGCGCCGAGGTCGCTCATCATGCGGTTGGGCATGCCGGCGATGACCCACATCTTCTCGTTCTTGAGATCCGCCAGAGAGCGGATGGGCTTGCGTCCGTGATAGAAATTCGCGCCGGAAAGGACCCACAGCCCAAGCAGCTTCATGCCCTTGTATTCGTTGGCGGTCGCGAAGTGCTTCTCGTGGGTGCGCCACAGGGCGACGCCGCGGGCCTCGGCCTTCTCGCCGAGGAAGGGCAGCTGCGCCATGGGCGGCAGTTTGAGGCGGTTGCGCTCGAAGATGTTGGCGAGCATGGCGACGTCCGCGAGGCCCTTCGAGACCATGTTCCACTGCTTCGGCGGGGGCGCGAGCGACGCCGTGCTGAACTCGACCTTCACGCGGCCCTTGGTGGCGCTCTCCACGTCCTTCGCCCACGGCTCGAACATGCCGACGTTGAAAGGATGCTTGAGAGGCACGAAGCGGTTGAAGAGCAGCTTGGTCTCTGCCGATGCGGAAGCGGCGGCGAGGACGGCAGCGAGGGACAGTGCGGCGAGCAGTGGTTTCATGAAGTTCTCCTCCGCGCGGGTGGACGCCGATCGCGTCATGGTAGGCGGCCTGCCGGCGGCAGGCAAGGTCGGCCGGAGACCCGCGCCCGCCTGGCGTCCGCAGGCGGCAGCGCGGAATTTTTTTGCGGCCGCGGTCGAACGCCGCTTGAAACCCGCCCCCGTTTAACATACTATCCGCATAGTATGTTAAACGGGGGCGGGAAGAGACGGATTCCGGAGGGCGCGATGGCGCAAGAACGGACGGAAGGGCGCATCGATTTCAGGACTGCGCCGGACGAGTATCGTCACTGGAAGCTGAGCGTCGACGGCCGCGTCGCGCGGCTGGCGCTGGACGTCGACGAACAGGCGACGCTCGCGCCCGGTTACGAACTCAAGCTCAATTCCTACGATCTCGGCGTCGACATCGAACTGCACGACGCCCTTCAGCGGCTGCGCTTCGAACATCCCGGCGTCGGGGCGGTGATCCTCACCTCGGACAAGCCGAGGGTGTTCTGCGCCGGAGCGAACATCCGCATGCTCTCGCAATCCTCCCACGCCCACAAGGTCAATTTCTGCAAGTTCACCAACGAAACGCGAAACGGCATCGAGGACGCCAGCGAACACTCCGGGATCAGGTTCGTCGCCGCCGTGAACGGCGCGTGCGCCGGGGGCGGATACGAACTGGCGCTCGCGTGCGACCGCATCATGCTGATCGACGACGGATCTTCCACCGTGTCGCTTCCGGAACTGCCTTTGCTGGCGGTGCTGCCGGGAACCGGGGGGCTTACGCGGCTGGTCGACAAGCGGAAGGTGCGCCGCGACCGGGCGGATTTCTTCTGCACTACCTCGGAAGGCGTGCGCGGAGCGCGAGCGGTCGACTGGAATCTGGTCGACGAAATCGTGCAGCGTTCCGCGTTCGACGAAACCGTCGCCGCCCGCGCCGCGGAGTTCGCCGCGCGGACCGACAGGCCCGAAGACGCGAAAGGCGTCGCGCTGACCCCGCTGCGCCGGACGATCGAACCGGACCGCATCGCGTACGACCACATGACCGTAGAAATAGACAGGAAAACCGCCACCGCCGTCGTCACGGTCGCGGCGCCGGCCGCCGCCCCGCCCGCCGACGCCGCCGCGATCGAGGCGCAGGGCGCCGGGTTCTGGCCTCTGGCTCTCGCCCGCGAACTCGACGATGCGATCCTGGAACTGCGGGCCAACGAAAGGCGGATCGGAACCTGGGTTTTCCGCACCGTCGGCGACTCCGCGGCCGTCGAGGCCGCCGACCGGGCGCTGCTGGAGAACGCCGGCCACTGGCTGGTGCGCGAGACCACGCTTTTTCTGAAGCGGGTCTTCAAGCGCATCGACGTGTCCGCGCGATCCGTCATCGCCCTGATCGAGCCTGGCAGCTGCTTTACCGGCACCCTTCTCGAACTCGCGCTCGCCGCCGACCGGTCCTACATGCTGGACGGCGTCTTCGAGGGGTCGAACCAGCCTGCCGCGACGGTGGTCCTGACGGGCATGAACTTTGGCCCGCTGACCATGCCGAACGGACTTACGCGGATGGCGCACCGGTTTTTCGGGGACCCGGACGCGGCCGGGCGCGCGGAACCGAGGATCGGCGAGAAACTGGAGGCCGCCGCGGCCGAGGAGTTGGGTCTCGTCACCTTCATTCCCGACGACATCGACTGGGAGGACGAGGTGCGGATCGCCGTCGAGGAGCGTGCGAGCTTTTCGCCCGACGCGCTGACGGGCATGGAGGCGAGTCTGCGGTTCGCGGGGCCCGAGACGCTGGAAACCAAGATATTCGGCCGGCTCTCGGCGTGGCAGAACTGGATTTTCCAGCGGCCCAACGCCGTCGGCGAAGAAGGGGCCCTCAAGGTCTACGGAACGGGCAAAAAGGCGGGCTTCGACAGGGAACGCGTCTGAAACCCGCAGGCAGGGAGAAAGAAACATGTCGTCGATCAGCTACAACGAGCGCATCCCCAACAACGTCGATCTCGGCGAGAACCGGCGGTTGCAGCGCGCCCTCGAATCGTGGCTTCCGAACTATCTGTCATGGTGGGACGAACTCGGTCCGGAAGGTTCGCAGGGCTACGACGTCTTTCTCCGCACCGCGGTCGACGTCAGCTCCGACGGTTGGGCGCATTTCGACTACGTGAAGATGCCCGAATACCGATGGGGGATCTTCCTCGCCGATCCGGTTCCCGATCGCAAGATCCCGTTCGGCGACCACATGGGCGAACCGGTATGGCTGGAGGTTCCGGGCGAGTACCGCGCCAGCTTGCGCCGCCTCATCGTCACCCAGGGGGATACGGAGCCCGCTTCGGTGGAGCAGCAACGGCTTCTGGGCCTCACCGCGCCTTCGCTCTACGACCTGCGAAACCTGTTTCAGATCAACGTCGAGGAAGGCCGCCACCTGTGGGCGATGGTGTACCTGCTGCACGCGCATTTCGGGCGCGACGGCCGCGAGGAGGCGGAGGCGATGCTCGAGCGCCATTCGGGCGACGCGGACCGCCCGCGCATTCTCGGCGCGTTCAACGAGGCGACGCCCGATTGGCTGACCATGTTCATGTTCGCGTTCTTCACCGATCGCGACGGCAAGTACCAACTCGCCTCCCTCGCCGAGTCGGCGTTCGACCCGCTTGCGCGCACCTGCAAGTTCATGCTGACCGAAGAGGCGCATCACATGTTCGTCGGCGAATCGGGCGTCATGCGCATCGTCAAGCGCAGCTGCGAGGTAATGGACGAGATCGGAACCGACGATCCCGAACGGGTGCGGGCGGCCGGCGCGATCGATCTGCCGACCATGCAGCGATGGATAAACTTCCATTTCTCGATTTCGCTGGATCTGTTCGGCCAGGAACTCTCGACCAACGCGGCGAACTACTTCACGCAAAGCCTCAAGGGACGCTTTCACGAAGAGAAGATCGACGACGACCACCGGCTGGTCGATTCGACCTATCCCGTGCTCGCGTTGGAGGACGGCAAGATCGCGGAGCGCGAACATCCGTCCCTGCTCGCGGTCAACGAAAAGCTGCGCCAGGACTACATCGACGACTGTCAGCGCGGCCTCAACCGGTGGAACAAGGTGATCGAGAAGCACGGCGGCGACTTTCGCTTCCGGTTGCCGCATCGCGGCTTCCATCGCGCCATCGGTCATTTTGCCGATGCCCGGGTGTCGCCCGAGGGAAACCCCGTCGGCGAGGACGAGTGGAAGCGCCGGGTCGCGGACTGGCTGCCGACCGAACGGGACAAGGAGTTCGTCAGGTCGTTGATGAAGCCGTGCTACGAACCGGGCCGCATCGCCGGCTGGATCGCGCCGCCGGCTCGCGGCATCCATGGCCATCCGTTCAATTTCGAATACGTGAAATTCAACTGACCCTCCGCCGTTCGCTCCGCCGAACCGGCGAACCCGGGGCGGTGGACGAACGTTCCGAAGACCGCTAAACAGGACGGGCGGGCTTTTCGGGAGCGGAGTGATGGTACCCAACACGGTCGCGATCGACCGCGATGGCGAAGCGCCGGTCTTCTCCTTCGCGGATTCGTTCAACGTGTCGGTTCACATGATCGACCGCCATCTCGACGAGGGGCGGGGAAGCCGCCTCGCATACGTCGCGGACGGGGAGCGCATCACCTATGCCGCGCTCGCCGAGCGAGTGAAAAAGTGCGGCAACGCGCTGCTGGCGTCCGGCGTCCGGCGGCGCGGGCGCATGGTCATGATCGTCAAGGACTGCCCTGAATTCGTCTACCTGTTCTACGGCGCCATAAGGGCGGGCATCGTGCCGATACCGGTCAACACGTTGCTGCGCGCCGTCGATTACCGGTACATGATCGAGGATTCCGGCTGCGCGGCCCTGGTCTATTCGCCCGAATTCGCGGAGGAGGTCGAGGCGGCGCTGGCCGGGGCGCGGCGCAAGCCCGACTTCGTCGCCCGGACGGAGGGACCCGGGAGCGTCGCGGAACGCCTTGCGGCGGCTTCGCCGACGCTGTCGCCGTTTCCGTCGACGGCCATGGAGGAATGCTTCTGGCTCTACTCCTCCGGCTCGACCGGCAGGCCCAAGGGCACCGTGCATCGGCAGCGCGATTTGCTCGTCAACTCCGTCCTGTATTCCGAAAACGTGCTCGGCCTGACCGAGGACGACGTCGTGTTCTCGGCCGCAAAGCTGTTTTTCGCCTACGGACTCGCCAACTCGATGAACTTTCCTCTGGCCTACGGCGCCTGCGCCGTGCTGTCGGACGAGCGCCCGACTCCGGAGATGACGTTCCGGATCATCGAAACCTTCCGTCCCACGATCTATTTCGGGGTGCCGACGCTGTACGCCGCCCAATGCCGGGCGCTGGAGGAATCGACGCCCGACCTCTCCAGCCTGCGCCTGTGCATTTCGGCGGGGGAAGCGTTGCCGGCCCCCATCTTCCATCGGTGGAAGGAGAAGGTGGGGCTGCCCCTCATCGACGGAATCGGCTCGACCGAAGCGACTCACATCTTCATCTCCAACACGCAGGCGGACATTCGGCCGGGCACGAGCGGCAAGGTGATACCCGGCTACCGGGCGCGCATCGTCGACGAGGCCGGCGCCGACGCGCCGCCGGGCGGGATCGGCCGCCTCTGGGTGCAGGGAGAGTCGGTCGCCGCGCACTACTGGAACCAACCCGAGCGCACCGCGTCCACGATGCTGGGCGACGACTGGCTGAACACCGGCGACACCTACATGCAGGACGAGGACGGATACTACGTGTATTGCGGCCGGTCCGACGACATGATCAAGGTAGGCGGCATCTGGTGCTCTCCGATCGAGATCGAGTCCCGCCTGATCGATCATCCCGGCGTCCTCGAAGCCGGCGTCGTCGGACGCGAGGACGACGACGGCTTGGTGAAGCCCGAAGCGCACGTCGTTCTCAAGGACCACGGCACCGCCAGCGCCGAGCTCGAAGCCGAACTGCTCGAACATTGCAAGTCGGGGCTTGCACGGTACAAGTACCCGCGCTGGTTTCGTTTCGTCGAGGAATTGCCCAAGACGGCGACCGGAAAGATCCAGCGGTTCAAGCTCCGGGCGTCGTCGGACGGATAGACGCGGCCCCGGCGACGGCGGACCGTCAAGGCGGCGCCGACGGTTCGGAGCGAAGGCGCGGAGGAGCCGGATTTTGGAGTTTCACGGCGACGGACTCAATCGCCTCACGGCGACGGAAGCGGCGACGCGGATCGCTTCCGGCGCGATCACGTCGGAGGCGCTGGTCTCGGACTGTCTCGCGCGCATCGAAGCGCGCGACGGGCAATTGGGGGCCTGGCGCTTCGTCGATCCGGACCAGGCGCTCGCGCAGGCGCGCTCCAGAGACGCGTCCGGACCGGCGGGCCCGCTGCACGGCGTTCCGGTCGGCGTGAAGGACGTGCTGGACACTTTCGACATGCCGACCGAATACGGTTCGGTCATCTATCGGGATCATCGCCCGGCGGCGGATTCCGCCTGCGTCGCCGCGCTGAGGGCGGCGGGCGCCGTCGTTCTCGGCAAGACCGCGACGACCGAGTTCGCCAGTCCCGTTCCCGCGGGCGTTCGCAACCCGCGCGACGCCGCCCGAACCCCGGGCGTTTCGTCGAGCGGTTCCGCCGCGGCGGTGGCGGATTTCATGGCGCCGTTGGCCAACGGCACCCAGACGGGCGGCTCGGTGATACTTCCCGCGGCCTTCTGCGGCGTCGTCGGCTACAAGGCGAGTCTCGACGGGCTCGATCGCGGCGGCATCAGGGCGTTGAAGCCCGCTCTCGACACGCTGGGTTTCTTCGCACGGTCGGTTGCCGATATCGCCCTCGTTCACGGCGCCCTTACGGGCGTCCGGGCCTCCGCATCCCGGCCGCGGGTCGGCGTCTGCCGCACCGCCGCCTGGGAAGAGGCGGAGCCGTGCGCGAAGGAAGCGGTCGAGGACGCCGCCGCGGCGCTTGCCGCGGCGGGCTACGAGGTCGCGGACGCGGATTTGCCGTTCGCTTTCGACGCGGTCGAAAGAGCGTTCCGGGTCGTTTCGAATTACGAAGGCAAGAGAGCGCTCGCTCGCGAATTCCGGGAGCGCATGGATACGATGAATCACTGGCTTCGGGCGATCGGCGAGTCGGCCTGGACGGAGGCCGAATACGAAGACGCGCTGGCCGTCGCGGCGACGGCGCGAACGGCGATGGGCGATATCTACGAAAGGTTTCCGGTGTTGCTGACGCCGTCCGCCGCCGGCGAGGCCCCCGCCGATCTCGAGAGCGTTTCGGTATCGTCCTTCAACCGGATCTGGACTCTGATGCATGGCCCGGCCGTCGCCTTGCCGACGTCGCGCGGCCCCGCAGGCATGCCGGTCGGCGTGCAGCTCGTCTCGCGGCAGGGCGACGACGCGGCTCTGATCGCCCGCGCGGCGGACATTCACCAAGTATTGCAGGAGAGGGCCGCACGGCCCGGGAGGCAACATTGACCGCAGGTTCCACTCTCGCCGACACGATCAGAAACGGGAGCGATTTCGTCACGGCGCCCGGGGTATTCGACATGATTTCGGCGAAGATCGCCGACCGCATGGGGTTTCGCGCCCTCTACATGACGGGATCCGGCACGGTCGCGTCGCATCTCGGATTGCCGGACGCCGGCATCGCGACCTACACGGACATGGTGGCGCGCGCGGGGCGCATCGCCGGCGGCACCGCGACTCCCCTGATCGCCGACGCCGACACCGGCTACGGCGGTCCGGTGAACGTGCGGGAGACCGTGCGCGGGTACGAGATGGCGGGCGTTGCCGCCATTCAGATCGAGGACCAGGATTTTCCCAAGAAATGCGGCCATCTGTCCGGCCAGCGGTTGGTTCCGGCGGAGGACATGGTCGTCAAGATCAAGGTGGCGCTCGACAGCCGCCTGTCGGGCGACACGCTGATCATCGCCCGCACCGATGCGCGCCGCGCGGTCGGCCGCGACGAGGCGATGCGGCGCGCCGAGCTGTATGTCGAGGCCGGCGCCGACATTCTGTTCTGCGAGGCGCCCGCGGACGCGGACGAAATGCGGGACATCGTCCGCCGGTTCGGCGGAGACGTGGCGCTTCTGGCGAACATGGTTCAAGGCGGCGCCACGCCGTTGATGACGGCCGCCGAACTCGCTGAGCTTGGCTACCGGATCGCGATTTTCCCGGCGGCCGGCTTCCTCGCCGCCTGCGAGGCCCTGACCTCCGTCTACGGCTCGCTTCGGAACGACGGGGAAGCCGGGGAAATCGGCTTGTTCCCGTTCAGCGAATTCAATGACCTGATGGGTTTCGGCGACGTCGTCGAGTTCGAGAAGCGGTACGGCTGAGGTCTGTTTTGCCGGGTGGAGCGTTCCATCCGGCGTTCGTGCGGCGAATGCGGACGGAGCCGGTTTCGGCGACGCCGCCGTCCCGGCGTTCGCTCTTGCCGTTTCTCGCGACATGGGGGCTCCGACTTCGAGACCGCTCGCCGGGAGACGGAACGGATCGGCCGCATGATGCAGGTCGGCCTCCAGCCTGCGCCGCGCCACTACGCAGTTCGGACGACGATGTGTTCTTGGCTTGGCGGCGCTGCCGAAGGACAGGCAGGACCCTGACCTCGCACGATGCCGAAGCGCCGAAAACGACGGCGTCGCCTCTCGCTGCATCGAAATGAGCCGGACGGCATCCGCGTCTCCGGCGCAGTCCCGCAGGAACGCCATTTTTGCTGGACCGCGCCGCAGTGGAGACCGGTCCTTTCCTGCGGTACGGAAACGCTTCCGGCGCAACGTCGTCCGAATATCGTCGAATTACTGGCGGCGCAGGCAATGGATCCGGCGGGAAAGAAGGCGGAACGGCCTGCCGTTGACGCGATCCTCGGGCGGCGATTTCTGGACGCGGCGAAACACGATTTTAATCGGTGACTGGTTCACGAGGCATTCAGGAGATTACAAGCTGTAACAGGCTATCCGCTTCCCGTTGCAGTCTGGACCGTCTCAATCGGCTCCGCGAGGTTAGACCTTTCCGCGCGACAGCAGGGCGTCAGCGAAACGGACTATGGTGTCGTCAAGTACGATGCGTTCGCGCCAGCCCAGCGGAATTCCGTCTATCCCGAAATACGCTCCGGCGATCTGCCCGTAGATGGCGCCCGTCGTGTCCGCATCGTCGCCCAGATTGACGGCAAGCAGACAACCCTCCTCGAAGTTGTCCGCCTTGGAAAACGCCCAGAGAGCTGCCTCCAGCGATTGCACGACATACCCGGTTCCGGCGATATCCGGCGGCTCTTTGCTTTGGAAGGAACCGCTCGCGACCTCGTCGATTTGTCGGCATAGCGGATCCGTACTCCACATTTCCTTGACGGGCGAATAGTGCGCCGACAGCAATTCCTCTTTGTCGGCGCCCTGCAGCGCGCCCACGATCAGCCCGGCGAAATAACGGCAGGCGTCAACGCAGGTTTGCGCTCCGTGCGTCGTTCGGGAGCTTTCTCCGCTCATGCGGATAGCCTCTTCCGGGTCGGGCGCGAAAAACAGAGGAACGGGCGCCAGCCGCATGAGGCTGCCGTTGCCAGCGGAGTCGGGGTCGGTGGAACCTGCGAAGGGATCCCCGGTATTTTCGTAACGGTTGAGAGCTGCGCGGACGGTATTGCCGATATCGAAACACACGCCGTTGCTGCTCAGGTAGCCTTCCCGCCGCCAGCGGACATAGCGGTCCATCTGATCCCTCGGATTGAAGCCGCCGCATTCGATCAGGCTTTCGGCCAGGCAGAGGGCCATCGAGGTGTCGTCCGTCCATTCGCCGGGATCAAGATTGAACGGCCCTCCGCCCACCATGTCGGTGACGGGTTCGAAGGCTCCCGGCGGCTTGAATTCCACCGTCGTTCCAACCGCGTCGCCTGCGGCGAGCCCCATCATGCACCCGCGGTAACGGGCCTGCTGCGCTATCGTCATCCCTCTTGTCCGGATTTTGCGAGCGCTTCAGCGTAGCGTATCGCAACGCATCGAACCAATCCGGCGCTTCGCTGTGTTGGGGGGCGTGAGGCCATGACATCCTGACGGCAGTCAGGGCTCCGCGTCAGGTCAGGGGTCCGGGAAGTTCCACACAGCGCGTCGATCGGGTGCCTGCATTGGCCACTGCTGCTGCGATGGCGTCGCTCACGCCGAGGTCCGGCCGCGACAGGAGCCATCGCAGCGTCGTCAAATTCGCCAGTTGCGGACGTAATCCTTCTGATCCGGCGTTTCAGGCGATTTCGGAATTCGCTTCGACTTCGGGCAGGTTTTCCACAATTCGGCGACCCGTTTCAACGCCTCGCTTCCCGAACCGCAGTGCCGGGCGAGCCAGCAGCCGATAATGAGGCCCGTGCGGCCGACGCCGCCCCAACAATGGACATAGACAAGTTTTCCGGCTTTCATGCGTTCGTCGATGGCGTCCAGCGTCGCGGCGGTTCGCTCGCTCGACGACGGGATGCTGACGTCCGGAATGCCAAAGCGCAGATGTTCGGCTTGGCCCGTCCAGGCTGCGTAAGGCGCCAATTCGCACTCCTCGGTCAGATCAATGAACGCTGCGACACCCGCGTCGGTCAGTTTCGCCACCTTTTCTCTGGCCGCCGCCTCGTCTATAGCGCCTGGATATTCCCCGGCAAGCAATTTGCCGGGGACGACCCAGTAGCAATTCTCGATAGGTTTTTTCATTTGCGTTTCCCCTTTCTAACTCATGGATCGGGCGTTTGCGAAAATTGAAGCGCTAGCCGCTCGTTCGCCGCGCCTTTTACCAGACGCACAGTTTTTTTGAAAGACATCGAGATCCAGGCCTCAGAGCGGTCCCGAAACGTCTCCGAACTATTCAAAGATTCTTCTAAAGATTATGACTTCCTGAAGGTTAACTTTGATTTCTCCTCCCTTTCCCCCGCGTATCGATTGCGCGTCCATCCTGTATACTTGCTTCGAGTCTGGACCGCCTGAGTCGGAAAACAGGATGTCGCCTCCGATCGTGGGTTCCACGACGACCCAATGGGCGGCGGGCTTCTCTACGCCGATGATGGCGCAGCAAAATCCGTTCTTGCAGAATTCATTTGTAAACCTTTTCCAGTATTCCTTGGTGTTGCGCGGAGGTTTCTTCAGAAATGGATACTTCGGGGTTATGACGAAACTCCGATACTTCATGCGTTTTTCGCATTTGGAGATCATCCGCCGCATCTCGCCAAAGCTCGTCCCCTGCCACAGCGTTTCCGGCCATGCTTTCCTTTCCAACGCCCGGCAGGCAGTCCGAAATATCCGGTCCAGTTTCTTTTCAGGATTGTTCGCAAGATCGGAAAGGCAGATTTCATATGCATTGACGATGGCGTACACGCCGCACAGCCCGTCCAGTTCTCCTTGGTAGTTCGGCATCGGTTATCCTCCTGTTTTTTCCCTCGTTGAAGCGAATGCTTCCGCAGTTTCCCATATCGGCCTTTCCAGTCTAATCTGGCTGCCGCGGCTTTCGGAGAAATCCGCAGGAAAGGGCGGCAGCCGGTAAAGCTCGGATATTCTCCTGCTTGGCGCGACGTCGCGTTTCTTGGCGTCCGCGGCGTAAAATATTTTGCGGATGACGGAGCGAAATCCCGCGTTCCTCGACCGTACGTGAAATCCGTTTCTCGGGTCGGCTGTCCACGGCGTGAATGCGGGCCCGCCGGAGAATGTCCGGTCGAACGCACCAGGTCCGGGCGGCAAGCCGCCATGACGGGCATTGCGGCTTCACGGGTCATTGCCCTGCCTCGAAGCGCTCCAGCGTTGCGCTCAGACCGGCCAGAGGCACGACTTCGCCGGCTTGACGGGATTGTCGCTCCGCGCCGCCGCAGATTCCCGTCGCAGGGAAAGAGAATTACGCAGGAACGGCATGATTGCGGGGCGGCGTGGGGCGGTATCGCGCGGATCTTCCTGAAGCCGCTGTTCGCGAATCGCTCCTGTCGAGCCCCCTGTGTTGTCCATGCCAATTTTCGGGGTTTTCCTCCGATTGTGAAGTCGGGTCGATCTTCAGTGGCCGGAATTCGCTTTTCGTTTTCGGCGCCTTTCTTCCTTCTTCCCGCGCTCGGTAATTCGATATCGCTGGTTCTTCGCGGTAGGAGATTCCGGGCGTGTCATGCTTACGAGGCCCGCGGATATCGCCGGCCGAACGTAGTTTCTGCGAAATGAGGGACGATGGGACAATCCCATCGCCGCCATGAGTTCCGCCGCCGTTTTCGGACCCTTGCGCAAGACGGCGAGCAATCGCGCTACCTGATCGCTTTCTTGGTCGCCTGCCTGCGACGGAGGGATCCGGAGCGTCTGCAGAATGATATCCAGCATGAACGCGATGAACGGCGCGCTTTCGCCGTTTGCGGAACTCCGCCTGATAGCTTCGTAGTATTCGTTCTGATGGGCATGAACTCAGGCTTTCCACGGGAACATGAGCGAACAGCCGTTTCCAGCGGGTCAAAATCAGGGTTTGCCACAGTCGTCCTATCCTCCCGTTGCCGTCCTCGAACGGATGGATGAACTCGAACTCGTAGTGGAAGACGGAGCTGGCGATCAGCGGATGCTCGTCCGTGCCGTTCAGCCACGCGAACAGGTTGGCCATGAGTTCCGGGACGCGCCCAGGAGGCGGCCCGATGTGGTGAACCGTGCCTCCTCCGGCGACGGTGACGTTCGTACGGCGATACGTTTCGGGCGCATCCAGCAATCCTTCCATCAGAATCCGGTGGGCGCGCAAAAGGTCGTCCTCGCTGCCGGGATCCCATTCCCGGTCGTAGGTTCGTATCGCGTTGCGGACTTCCTGAATGGGGTGCAGGTCTAGAATTGTAAAATAGAAAAACCTGCAGTGCGTTGATTTTCAATAATTATTCGGGTTTGGGCCGCGGCGCTTCAAGGCCGAAATCAGCGATTTCGTGACAAAACGCCGTTCCGGGCGCGGATTTTGTCACGACAACGGGGCCGGAGGACGAAAAAAGAATGCTCCAAGCCGCAAGATGCGGCATAATGTTGGTGCTCAACCACAACATCAGGAGCATTCCCATGTCAGTATCGCAGCTTTCGACCGGCTTGTCCATAGATCTTTCGACTTTCTCTCGGGAAGCCGCCGAAGCGTTGCAGACGTTCGCGGCCTTCCTCGGGAAAGGGGGCGAGGCCGCCGAAGCGTTCCAGTCCTTCGCGGCTTTCCTCGGCGAAGGGGCCGAACGAGAGGGTCCCGAGGCGTTTGCCGATTTCGAAATCGGGCTGCACGAGCGGGGGGCTCGGTCGCGCGGTGAAGCATGTCGAGGACCGGGACGAGAACGTCGGCCCGGTCCACGGCCGGGTCTTCTACCGGTCCACCGAGGCGACAAACCATTCACACGTTGTTCGGTCCGGTCAAGTTCTTGCGTCCGCTGTACCGGTCGCCGGGAAGCCCGTCGTTCTCGCCGGTCGATGAAAGCCTGGGCCTGTTCGACAAGTACCTCACGGGCGGCGCACGGCGCACTTATGCTCCTGTGCCACTGCACGCCGGCGGACGGGGCCAAAATCCTCAAACAGCTGGGAGGCATGAACCCGTCGTTGAGTTGCGCGTCTGTTGACGAGGGCGGGCGAGCGCTGGAACGAGAAGGAGAGCACAGCCAGGGACGCCATTCGCGAAGCGGAAACGGTGCCGGAGGAAGCGGCTTCCTGCACCGTCTCGCTCGATGGCGTCATGGTTCCGCTTCGCCCCGACGGGGACAGGGAAGCGTGCTGGCGCGAGGCGTCCTGCGGAACCGTCAGCTTCCACGATGCGGACGGCAATCGCCTGAGAACGGTGAGCCTTGCGCGCATGCCGGAAGCCGGCAAGGCGACGCTGAAGGAGCAGCTCGCCGCCGAGGTCGCCCATGTCCGGAAAGCGCGGCCCGACCTGCCGCTGGTCGCCGTCGCCGACGCCGCGCCCGACAACTGGACGTTTCTTGAGGAGCTTCAGCCCGACGAACGGGCGATCGACTTCTTCCATGCATGCGAACACCTCGCTGAGGTTGCCGACCACGCGGTCGCAACCGACTGGTACGACAGATACCGTGCCGTCCTGCGCGACGACGAAAAGGGCGTCGACAAGGTCGTCCGGGCGATCTCCGCAGCAGGGCGGCCGGCGCTCAAGATTCTTGACCGCGAGCTCGCATTCTTCCGCAAGAACAGGGGCCGCATGCACTACGCCAGCCTCAAGGCCAAGGGCTACCCGGTCGGGTCGGGCGTCGTGGAGGCCGCCAACAAGGTGCTGGTCAACCAGCGCATGAAACGGGCGGGCCAGCGCTGGAGCCTTGAGGGCGGTCAGAACGTCCTTACCTTCAGGGCGGTGTCGGGCCGCTTCGACGCCGCGTGGCGGGCGATGACCGGAACGCATGCCGCAAACGAAAACCGGGCCCGCCGTCGCGGCCTGACGGCGGGAATCCTTTTTCCGGAACGAAACAGGATTTTACAAAAATAGAACTGCACCCCCTGAATGTCTTTGAGCGGAGCGGCGACGGGTTTGCCGTCGAGAATCGTCGCGACCTGCTCCTCGCTGAGGATATTGCCTTCGATGGCCAGCGAACCGCGAATCGCGCGAATTCGATTGCTTCGCCGCGTGTGCGAGTCTTGCGAAATCCCTGCGGCTTCCGCTCTGCCGATCGCTTCGCCGACTTGCTCGACGCGTGAAAGAATGTTCGGCGTGATGGTGTACGGCGGCCTCATGACGCAGATTTCCAAAATCCGTCCCGTCTTCGCGCCGCCTTCGCCGTCGCCGGTTTCCCGGAAAACCAAACTCCTTGGACGGCATCGATGGAACGGCCGGTCGCGCGGCTGAAGAAGCAAGTATAGCCCGCCAGCCGGACTTTCGGCACTGGACGGCCTGCCTGCGCGCCGACGGGGCCCGGAGTTCGGGCGGCTTGGGCGATGTCGGCGCGGCGTCCCGCGGATATATTGTTGGCTTCGGAGCGGAATTGCAGTATTCCAGAGGAATTCCAGCCTTCGAGCGGCCCGCAGGTTGGAGCGGAACGCGCCGCGACAGGAGACACGGAACGCATGCCGGACGGTTCGGTCAGGGTAACCCTTTATCGCTGGGCCGGGCGTTGGGGGCCCTTCAGCGTGAAAATCCCGTGCGGCGAGTGCTCGCTGACGACCGACGTCCTCAACGACGCCTTCGCGCGCGAGCTCGAAGGCATCCCGGTCGAACTCGACACCCGGGAATGGCTCTCCGAATGGTGGCGCCCGTTGCGGGCCGGCGGCTGGCACGCGCCGATCGTCATGGTCGAGGGCAAGGTGGTCAGCCAGGGTCACGCGCTCAACCGCGGCCTGTTGACCGAAGCGGTGATCGAAGCGCATGTCGGCCGCGCGTCCATCCGCGGCGACCATCTGTTCGGAAAGGCGACCTGCCCCCATTGCGTGCGCGCCAAAGGCTACCTCGACGAAGCCGGTTTCGATTACAAGTATCACGATGTCGTTCGGGAGCCGCGGGCGCTCTACGAGATGCTCGGACGGGTGAAACCGCTGATCGGTTCGAAAACCCCGGTGACGGTTCCCCAGATCTGGCTTGACGGCTCCTATGTCGGCGGCGCCGACGATCTGGCGGAGCGTCTCGGTCGAACGGTCGAGCCCAACCCGGACAGGGGCCGGTGCTCGCTGTCTCCCGGGCGCGGGACGCCGTAGGGCGCCGGGCCGCCTGCGGCATGCCGGGAAAGCTCAGGATCAACCCCGCCGACCGGCGTCCGCCGATCGCTCCGGTTCTGCCCGAACCCCACACCCAGGCGGATCACCACCGGCAGGTTCGCGAAGCGCGGCAAACGGAGGTGATGGAGGACTACGTCGAGCTGATCGCCGACTTGATCGATTCCACGGGCGAGGCGCGATCCGTCGACATCGCCAGGCGGCTGGGCGTCACCAACCCGACGGTGGCCCGGATGGTGGCCCGGCTGAAGGAGGCCGGCTGGATCGAAACGGAGCCTTACCGGGCCATCTTCCTTTCCGAAGAGGGGCGGCGCATCGCCGAGGCGTCGCGGCGGCGGCATCAACTCGTCGTCGCGTTTCTGGAGGCGATCGGCGTCAGCGAGCCGGCCGCGCGCGCCGACGCCGAAGGCATCGAGCACCACGTCTCGGAAGAAACTCTCGGGGCGTTCGAACGCTTTCTTCGAGAGCGCCCGGAATAGGCGAATCGGTTAGCGATTTCCGGCGAGGTAAATTCGCGGCGGACTCGCCGAACCTACGCCAAACGGCAGTTTTCCAAGAAATTTGCGTGATGGATAGAGCCGTCCCTATCTAGTGCAATGCCTATTGACGAACCCAACATCTGGTTGCAGTATTCCTACAGCGCTTCATGAGGCGCGAGAGGCGGCCTCGCTGGCGGGGCGGGCTGGTTTCCGGCGGTCGGCCGGGAGACCGGCGAAATGCGGGCGAGCCCGCTACCGGGAGGGTGACTATGCTTGATTTGGTGCAGACGGAACACGATCTCTTCCAGTGGAAGGAGGGAACCGCGATACGCATCGATCGCGGTCGCGACAGGAACCTCACCGAATTCGGCAAAGCGACGCTGGCCGATCGCTACCTGCTGGCCGGCGAGGAGTTTCAGGACCTGTTCGCCCGCGTCGCATGCCACTTCGCGGACGATTCCGAACACGCGCAGAGACTGTACGACTACATGTCGAAGCTTTGGTTCATGCCTTCGACGCCGGTGCTGTCGAACGGCGGCACCGACCGCGGCCTGCCGATCTCGTGTTTCCTCAACGAGGCTTCCGACAGCCTCGACGGCATCGTCGATCTCTGGAACGAAAACGTCTGGCTGGCCGCGCTCGGAGGCGGCATAGGATCCTACTGGGGGAACCTTCGTTCGATCGGCGAGCGCGTCGGCGTGAACGGCAAGACCTCCGGAATCATCCCCTTCATCCGGGTGATGGACTCGCTGACGCTCGCCATCTCGCAGGGGTCGCTGCGGCGCGGCTCGGCCGCCATCTACGTCCGGGTCGACCATCCCGAGATCGAGGAATTCATCGAGCTCCGCCGCACCACGGGCGGCGACCCCAACCGCAAGGCGCTCAACCTGCACCACGGCGTCGTCATCACCGACGATTTCATGCGCTCCGTGGCGAACGGCGAGGAATGGGCGCTCCGCAGCCCGAAGGACGGCTCGGTCATCCGCAAGATCGCCGCGCGCGGCCTGTGGGCGCGGATGCTGTCGGCCCGCATAGAGACCGGCGAGCCGTACTTCATCTACATCGATCACGTGAACCGTGCGAGGCCCGAACATCACAAGCTCGGCGGGTTGGACGTGAAGATGTCCAACCTTTGCAGCGAGATCACGCTGCCGACCGGCATCGACAAGGACGGCCAGGAGCGCACGGCGGTCTGCTGCCTGTCGTCGCTCAACCTCGAGTACTTTCTCGAGTGGCAGGATCATCCCCGCTTCGTCGAGGACGTGATGCGCTTTCTCGACAACGTTCTCGACGACTTCATCGAACGCGCGCCCGCAACCATGGCGCGGGCGACGTATTCCGCCCGGCGGGAACGGTCGGTCGGGCTCGGAGTGATGGGGTTCCATTCGTTTCTGCAGAGTCAGTTCGTTCCTTTGGAATCGGTGATGGCCAAGGTGTGGAACCGGAAGATGTTCCGTCACATCAGGGAACGGGCGGACCGCGCTTCCCGAACGCTCGCCGAAGAGCGCGGCGCCTGCCTGGATGCCGCCGAGTACGGGATGAAGGAGCGCTTTTCCAACAAGCTTGCGATCGCGCCCACCGCGTCGATCTCCATCATCTGCGGCGGCTCGTCGCCCGGCATCGAACCGAACGCGGCCAACGTGTACAAGCAGAACACGCTGTCCGGCTCGTTCACCGTGCGCAACAAGCTTCTCGGGAAGCTGCTCGCCGAAAAGGGCCGGAACGACGACGACGTCTGGTCGTCGATCACGGTCAACAACGGATCTGTCCAGCATCTGGATTTTCTTTCCTCCGACGAGAAGGACGTGTTCAAGACCGCCTTCGAGATCGACCAGCGATGGCTGGTCGACCACGCCGGGGACCGTGCGAGGTATGTCTGCCAGTCGCAATCGCTGAACCTGTTCCTGCCGCCCGACGTGCACAAGAAGACGCTGCACGAGGTCCACTGGCGCGCCTGGGAAAAGGGCGTCAAGTCGCTCTATTACTGCCGGTCGCTCTCGATCGCGCGGGCGGAAAGCCATGAATCGGCGTCCGTCACGGGCGCGACCGCCATTGCCGCGACCCCGGACGAGGCGTCCGAGGTCCCGCCCGCGGATCCGCCTGCGGACTCGCCGATGGTTCTCGGCGATTACGAGGAATGCCTGAGCTGTCAATAGGACGGCTTTCTCCGGCGAAGCATTGAAGGAGTGAAGATGTCGTTATTGGACGCGAACCCGGTCTACAAGCCGTTCCGCTACCCTTGGGCCTACGACGCCTGGCTGACGCAACAGCGGGTTCACTGGCTGCCGCAGGAAGTTCCCCTCGCCGACGACGTGAAGGATTGGCACGCCAAGCTCACCAACGAGGAGCGCAACCTGCTGACGCAGATCTTCCGGTTCTTTACGCAGTCGGACATCGAGGTGAACAACTGCTACATGAAGCGGTACGCGCGCGTCTTCCAGCCCACCGAAGTGCAGATGATGCTTTCCGCCTTCTCGAACATGGAAACGGTTCACATCGCGGCCTATTCGCATTTGCTCGACACCATCGGCATGCCCGAAACCGAATACCGCGCTTTTTTCCATTACAGGGAAATGAAGGACAAGTTCGACTACCTGCAGAAGTTCGACGTCGACACCAAAGAGAACATCGCGCGGACCTTGGCCGTCTTCGGCGGGTTCACCGAGGGCCTGCAACTGTTCGCCAGCTTCGCGATCCTCATGAATTTTCCGCGGTTCAACAAGATGAAGGGCATGGGCCAGATCGTTTCCTGGTCGGTGCGCGACGAATCCCTGCACACCGAATCGATCGTCAAGCTGTTCCGCACGTTCGTTTCCGAAAACCCGGAAATCTGGACCAAGGACTTGCGCCGGTCGCTCCATATGATCTGTTCGGAGATGGTCACGCACGAGGACGCGTTCATCGATCTCGCCTTCGAGATGGGCGGAGTCGAAGGCCTCCGCGCGGACGAGGTCAAGCGATACATCCGTTACATTGCCGACCGGCGGCTGTCGCAGCTCGGACTTCAGCCGATGTACCACCTCGAGGGCAATCCGCTGCCATGGATGGACGAAATGCTGAACGGAATGGAGCACACCAACTTCTTCGAAAACCGGGCCACCGAATACTCCAAGGCCGCCACCCAGGGCACCTGGGAGGAGGTCTGGGCGTAGGCGCGGCCTCGCGGCGAACCGGTTCCGTCGGAAAATTTTCGTCGAGCGTCGTGCCGTCGCGCTTTCCCGAAAGAAGCCCTTGCGGCCCCTTTCCCGGCGGCCGCGCGGCCGAAGGGCAGGGAGCCGCGACGGCGGCGCGTCATGACGGGCCTTGAAGCCCAGACGCCGACCGGCGACCAGATTTTTCTCGACCACGTCGGATGGTTCGCGCCCGACATGGACGCGGCGGCCGCCGATTTCGAGCGTCTCGGGTTTCCCATGACGCCGCTGACCGTTCACGAAAACGAACGGCCCGACGGAAGCCGCGGCCCCTCCGGCAGCGCCAATCGCTGCGCCATGATCGCGCGCGGCTACCTCGAGGTTCTGGTCCGCGTGCCGGGCGTCGACTCGTCGCTCGCTCGCCAGATGGAGGACGCGCTGTCGCGGTATGCCGGCCTCCACCTGATCGCCTTCTCCGTCGCCGACGCGGACGTCGCGGTCCGGCGGCTGCGCGAGGCGGGCTTCGATCCCGCGCCGCCGGTCGCGCTTCGCCGCAAGATGCCGCTCGACGGCGGAGGCGACGCCGTCGCGGCGTTTTCCGTGATACGCCTGCCCGGCGGCCGGATGCCGGAAGGGCGCGTTCAGATGCTCACCCAGGACACGCCGGACGTCGTCTGGCAGCCTTCCGTGACCGCCAGGGACAATGCGCTCGACATGCTGTCGGGGGCGTTGATTTGCAGCCCGGACCCGGTCGAGGCGGCGGCGAGGTACGCCCGTTTCGCCGGCCGGCCGGCGATCCGCGACGGGAAGCGCCATCGACTCGAACTGGATCGCGGAGAACTCCGGTTCTGCGACGCGGAAGCGTGCCGCGCGATCCTGCCCGGCGTCAGCCCGCCGAGCATGCCGTTCATCGCGGCGGTTTCGATCCGCAGCGCCGATCTCGACGCTACCCGTTCCTATCTCGCCGGGCGCGGCGTTCCCCTGCTCGCGAACCAGCCGGCCCGGATCGTCGTCCGTCCCGACGCGGGCGCGGGGGCGGCGTTCGTTCTGCATGCCGGCGGCGCCGATCCTTTTCCTGCCTCGTGACGGAGGGCGTCTGGGTATTCGGGTACGGCTCCATTATCTGGAGGCCGGATTTTCCGCATTCGGAAGCGCGGACGGCGACCGTTTCGGGCTGGACGCGCCGTTTCTGGCAGGGATCGACCGATCATCGCGGCGTTCCGGGCGCGCCGGGCCGCGTCGTCACCTTGATCGCCGAGCCCGGCGCCGTTTGCTGGGGGCGCGCCTACCGGACGGTCGAGCGCGAAGAGGCGATCGCCCGGCTCGACCGTCGGGAAAAGGGAGGCTACGCTTTGCGCGAGGTTCGCATTTCCTTTCCCGGCGGCGGATCCGTCGACGGCTTCGTCTACGTCGCGACGCCCGGCAACCCCAACTGGCTGGGCGAGGCCGGCGCGGACGAGATCGCCGCGCAGATACGCCGGTCCGCCGGACCTTCGGGGACCAACGTCGAATACGTCGTCGAGCTCGCCCGCGCGCTGCGGGACATGGGCGGAGACGATCCCCACGTTCGCGAACTGGCCCGCCGCGTCGCCTCCCGTCGGCGGGGCGGGGCGATCGTCGACGGAACGGCGTGAGGGCCGGCCGGAACCGCCGGTTTCCCGAGCGGCGGCGAAAGGACGGCGGGATGGGCGCGGGGGCGACGGCGCGCGCCGGACGTCAGCCGTAGTCCAGCGGCAGCGCCGTCGTGAATTTGATCTGCTCCATCGAGAAGGAGGAAGACACGTCGTAGATCTCGACCTTTTCGATCAGGCGACGGTAGAAGCGGTCATAGGCGGCGATGTCCGGCACGACGACGCGGAGCAGGTAATCGATGTCTCCGGACATGCGGTAGAATTCGACGACTTCGGGAAACTCCGTGACGACCTCCGAAAAACGCTCGTACCAGGCCGCGTCGTGCCTGTCGGTCCTGATGGACACGAAGACCGTGACGCCGGCGTTCAGTTTCTCGGCGTCGAGAAGCGCCACCCGCGCGCGAATGACGCCGGACTCCTCCAGTTTCCGGATGCGCCGCCAGCAAGGCGTCGCGGACAGGCCGACGCGCAGCGCGATTTCCGTCACCGGAAGCGTCGCGTCTTCCTGCAGGAGGCGAAGGATTTTCCGGTCTGTCGCATCCATCCGGAACGATCTTCCAATATTCCGGCAAACCGCCGACGACAGTATAGGGTCGCCGGGCGCTCCCGGAAAATCCGCGCCGTCGGCGGACCGGTTCCACGCGCCCGGCTTGACGGCGCAGGCCGCGGCGCGCTATTCCCTGACCCGCGGGAGGGGGTCCGCCCCCGGCATGAGGGAGAACGAGGTGCGCGCAGTCGTCCTGCACGAACACGGCGATATCGACAATCTGGTCTACCACGCCGATTACAGGGATCCGGCGCGCGGCGCGGGCCAGGTCGTCTTGCGCGTCAGGGCGACCTCGCTCAACTATCACGACGTCTTCACCACCAAAGGCATGCCGGGGATCAAGGTGCCGTTGCCGATCGTCATCGGCCTCGATATCGCGGGCGAGATCCTCGAGATCGGCGAAGGAGTCGATGGCTGGGCGCCGGGCGACCGCGCGCTCGTCAATCCGCTCGACCCGATCGCTCCCGAGAAGGGGCTGATGGGCGAGATGCTCGACGGCGGCACGGCCGAATTGTGCGCGGTCGACGCGACCCGCCTGATCCGGATACCCGACGGGTGCTCTTACGAGCAGGCGGCGGCGTTGCCGGTCGCCTACGGCACGGCGCACCGGATGATGGTCGCCAACGGCGGCATGCAGGGGGGCGAAAAGGTTCTCGTTCTCGGCGCGTCGGGCGGAGTCGGCTCCTGTTGCGTGCTGCTCGCCAAGATGATGGGCTGCGAAGTGGTCGCGGCCGGCTCGAGTCCCGAAAAACTGTCGGCTCTCGAGGCGTGGGGCGCCGATCACGTGATCGGGTACGAGGATTTCGAGAAGACGATCTACGGGCTTTACGGAAAGCCGCACCGCCGGCGGTTCGAGGGCGGCGTCGACGTGACGATCAATTTCACGGGCGGCGACACCTGGGTGCCGTCCCTCAAGGCCACCCGCCGCGGCGGCAAGATCCTGACCTGCGGCGCGACGGCCGGCTACGACCCCGCCGAGGACCTGCGCTACGTCTGGACCTTCGAACTGAAAATACTCGGCTCGAACTCCTGGACCGTCGAAGATCTCGAAACGTTGATGAAGTTGATCTCCCGCGGCGAATTGAGCCCGGTGATCGACACGGTGCTGCCGCTTGAGCGGACCGCGGAGGGCGTGCGGCGCCTGCGCGACCGCGAAGTGATCGGGAAGATCGTGATCACGCCCTGACGCGGCGCCGGAGGACAGAACCGCCATGGAGGACACCGGAAACCTCGGGGACGTCTTCCGGCCGCACGCCGCCTCCGATCGCGTCGCGATCGTCGACCTCCGCGAACCGGAACGCCCCAGGGAATTCGGTTACCGCGACTTCGACGCCGCTTGCGACGCGGTCGCCAACGGGTTGCTGGTCGCGGGGACGGCGCCGGGCGAGCGGGTCGGCATTCTCGCCCTCAACCGCGTGGAGTTTCTCGAAGTTCTGTTCGGCGCGATGCGGGCGGGCTGCGTGCCGGTCATGATCAACGTCAAGCTGCCCGACGAAACGGTCGCCTACATCGTCCGCGACGCGGGAATCAAGATCGCGTTCGCCGATCCGGATCAGGCGCGGCGGGTTCCGGACGGCGTGCGCACCGTCGCATTCGGGGGCGGCGGCGATCCCTTCGAACGGTTCAAGGTCCGTTCGGGCGAACCGTACCCGTCCTTCTTTCCCGGCGCGGACGACATCGCCGAACAGCCCTACACGTCGGGGTCGACCGGCCGGCCCAAGGGAGTCCTGCTCGACCACGCGGGCCAAGTGTGGATGATCGCCAGGATCGTCGAAAGCCGCGACATCCGCGCCGACGACTGCTCGGCCGTCGCCGCTCCGCTCTACCACAAGAACGCGCTGCTCGCGGTCAAGTCCGCGCTGGCGGCGGGGGGCCGGGTCGTGCTGTTCTCGCGGTTCGATCCGCAAGCCTACGTCCGGGCGATCGAACGCTACCGCCTCACCATGCTGACGGGCGTGCCCACCATGTACGCGCTCGCCCTGCAGGAGGAGTCGCTTCTGGACCGGACCGATCTCTCGTCGGTGCGCAACTGCTCCATGGGGTCGGCGCCGGCGTCCGGCAGCCTGCTCGATTCGCTCGCCCTGCGTTTCCCGGACGCCGGGCTCAACCTCAACTACGGCATCACCGAGGGCGGCCCCATCCTGTTCTCGTGGAGTCATCCGGACGGCCTGCCGCGCCCGAGGACGTCGGTCGGCTTCCCGATCGACGGCGTCGAGACCGCGCTCTCGGGCGGCGGCGACCAGGGAGTGCTCCATGTCCGGAGCCCGGGCGTGATGAAGGGATATCACAACCTTCCCGAAGAGACCGCGAAGGTTCTCGGGAAGGACGGCTGGCTGAACACCGGCGACATCCTCCGCCGCGACGCCGACGGATGGCATTACTTCGTGGGGCGCGCCGACGACATGTTCGTTTGCGCCGGAGAGAACGTGTACCCCGGCGAGGTCGAGGCGATGCTCGAACGGCACGCGGACGTCATGCAGGCGGCGGTCGTGCCCGCGCCCAACCGGTTGAAGGCCCACGTTCCCTACGCCTGGATCGTGCCGCGCGGCGGCGCGGAACTCGACGAGGATGCAGTCAAGCGCTACGCGCTGGACAACGGGCCGGCCTACGCGCATCCGCGGCGCGTTTTCTTCGTCGAATCCCTGCCGCTGTCCGGCACCAACAAAATCGATCGCCGCGAGCTGCGGGAGCGCGCCGCGGAAGCGGCGGGCGATTCGTAGGGGGCGGCCGGCCGTCAGCTCTTGAGAATCTGCATGTAGGCGGGCATTTCGAAGCAGCTCGAATGAATGCCGGGGGTGTAGTAGCGGGTTTCGATGCCGGACTCCGCGAAACGCCGGCGGATCGTCTCCGCGCCGGTCGCGCGCGGCCGGACGCTGTTCGCGCCCCAGCCCAGCATCATGTAGCCGAAGCCGTAGGTCGGCACGTGGGTGATGTACAGCGAGGCGTCCTCGAACGCGCGGCCCAGGCGGCGGTAGGTGTCCTTCGCCTCGTTTTCCTGCGCGAAACTGACCCCGGTCTGGCAGACGACGACGCCGTCGGGGGTCATCGCCGCGCTGCAATCGCGATAGAACGCGTTGGAGAACAGGGGCAGCGAGGGGCCGACGGGATCCGTCGAGTCGACGATCACCACGTCGAAGCGTTCGTCGGTTTCCTTGACGAACTGCAGGCCGTTCGCGACGACGAGCTCGGCGCGAGGGTCGTCGAACGCCCCGGCGCTCAGGCCCGGCAGGTACTCGCGGCAGGCGTCGATCACCCCGCCGTCGATTTCCACCATCGTCGCGCGTTCCACCGCGCGGTGCCTGAGCACCTCGCGGAGCGCGCCGCCGTCGCCGCCGCCGACGATCAGCACGTTCTTCGCCGCGCCGTGCGCGAGGATCGGAACGTGGGCCAGCATCTCGTGGTAGCAGAACTCGTCGCGGTCGGTGGTCTGGACGATGCCGTCGAGCACGAGCACCCGGCCGAAGGTCGGATTCTCGAAGATGAGGATGTCCTGCATGTCGGTTCGGGATTCGAGCAGCACGCGCGTCATCGCGAAGCGTTGCTGGCAATCCGGGTAAAGGGTTTCCGAGAACCAGCCGGCCGGAGTCACTTCACGAGCCCGCGGCAATGCTCCCGAATGTCGACGCGCCGCGGACGCAGCCGCCGGTCAAGGAAGGCGACGGCCAGGTCGGGCCGGCAATCGCCGCACATGAAGACGTCGAACGCGGCGTAGTCGATTTCCGGCCAGGTGTGGACGCTGATATGGCTTTCCGCGAGGATGGCCACGCCCGACACGCCTCCTTCGCCGCCGAACTCGTGCGCATGGACCTGCAGCACGGTGGCGCCGGCGGCCTCCGCGGCGCCGCGCAGGAGGACTTCAACGGCTCCCGTTTCGTCCAGCCCGGAAGCGCCCCAGAAGTCCGCGAGAACGTGCGCCGCCGCGTAGGTTCGGCCGTCCTTCCGGATCAGGTAGTCCCGCGGCGCGGCGCGGCGCGGCTCCTCGCGCGCCTCGGCGAAAGCCAGGCCGGAGGCGGTTTCGTTCATTGGCGGGCTCTCCCGGAAAGGCGCGGCGGCGCAAGGCTTATGCCCCCTTCGCCGGTCGTCCGCAAGAGGCGTCAGAACGCTTCGTCCGCCAGCGCCATGACGTCGGCCGAACCGGAGGCGGCCGCCTTGGCGTTGGCTTCGACCTGGGGCAGAAGATTGTTGGCGTAGAAACGCGCGGTCGCGGACTTCGCGCGATAGAACGGCGCGTCGTCGCCAGGTCCGTCCGCGAGCGCCCGGGCGGAGATTTCGGCCGACCTCGCCATCAGCCAGCCGCCGGTCAGGAAGCCCAGAGCCCTGAGGCAGGGCGTCGCTCCGGCCAGGGTCTCGCCGAACTCTTCCGTCGCGAGCAACCGGTCCGCGGCGGCCCGGAAGGAGGCAAGCGCCTTGCGGAACCCGTCGGCGATGTCCGGTTCGGAGATTTCGGTCGCCCGCATCTCGTCCAGCAGCCGGCCGAGCGCCGCGCCCCCGTCGCGCATGATCTTGCGCGACAGCAGGTCGATCGCCTGGATGCCGTTCGTGCCTTCGTAGATCGGCGTGATGCGGCTGTCGCGATAGTGCTGAGCGGCGCCCGTCTCTTCGATGAAGCCCGCGCCGCCGTGGATCTGGACTCCGAGAGACGCGGCCTCGACGCCGCAATCCGTCGACCAGGCCTTGACGACCGGGACGAGGAGTTCGACCCGTTCGCGGGCGCGGGCGCGGGCTTCCGGATCCGGATGCCTGCGGGCGAAGTCCTGCCGCGCCGCGACGTAGCAGCCCAGGGCGCGTCCGGCCTCGGTCAGGGCGCGCATGGTCATGAGGTTCCGCCGCACGTCGGGATGGCGGACGATCGCGACGTCGCCGGCGCCCGGGTTCGCCGCGTCGCGGCCCTGGACTCTTTCCCGGGCGTAGGCCGCCGCCTGCTGGTAGGCCCGCTCGGCGATGCCGACGCCCTCCCGGCCGACCGCGAGGCGGGCGTTGTTCATCATCGCGAACATGTACTCCATGCCGCGGCATTCCTCGCCCACGAGGTAGCCGACCGCGCCCTCGTTCTCGCCGAACTGCATCACGCAGGTCGGGCTTCCGTGTATTCCGAGCTTGCGCTCGAGCGAGACCGGCCGCAGGTCGTTGCGGCGGCCGGGCGCGCCGTCGTCGCCGACGAGGAACTTGGGGACGATGAAGAGCGAAATGCCGCGCGTTCCCGGCGGCGCGCCGGGCGTCCGCGCCAGGACCATGTGCACGATGTTCTCGGTGAAGTCATGATCGCCCCAGGTCGTGAAGATCTTCTGGCCGGAGAGGCGGTAGGCGTCGCCGTCGGGAACGGCGCGGGTCTTGATGGCGCCCACGTCCGAACCCGCGCCGGGCTCGGTCAGCACCATGGTGCCGGTCCATTCGCCGGTGACGAGCTTCGGCATCCACGCGGCCTTCTGCTCCTCGGAGCCGTAGCGCTGCAGCATTTCCGCCCCGGCGATGGTCAGCACGGGGCACAGCATGAAGGCGAGGTTCGCGGCGTCCCACATCTCGAACACCGGCGTCGCCACGAGCATGGGCAGTCCCTGGCCGCCGATCTCGCGGTCGAGCTGCAGCGCGTTCCAGCCGCCGTCGACGTAGGCCCGATAGGCTTCCCTGAACCCCGGCGGCGTCCGGACGACGCCGTTTTCGAGTTTCGCGCCTTCCAGGTCTCCGGCGCGGTTGAGCGGCGAGAGCACTTCGCGGCCCAGCCGTCCCGCCTCTTCGAAGATGGCGCGCGCGACGTCCGGGGTGGCGTCTTCGTGGCCGGGCAGGGCGGCGATCTCGGCAAGCCCGTTGAGTTCCTCGACGACGAACTGCATTTCGCGGAGGGGAGCGTTGTATTCCGTCACGGATCTACTCCTGCGGCGGGCGGAAGCACCTTGCCCGGGTTCATGATTCCCTTCGGGTCGAGCGCCGATTTTATCGCGCGCATGACGTCGAGCGCGACCGGCGACTTGTACGTCCGGAGCGCGTCGCGGCGAAGGCGGCCGATGCCGTGCTCGGCGCTGATCGATCCGCCCATGGCGACGGCGCGGTCGTAGACGAGGCGGTGGACTTCCGCTTCGCGCGCGAGGAATCCGGCGTCGGTCATGTCCGTCGGCCGGCTGAAGTTGAAGTGGACGTTGCCGTCGCCGACGTGGCCGAAGGCGCAGCAGCGGACGCCCGGCACGAGGGCCTCGACCTCGGCCGCGACTTCGTCCAGAAGAACCGGCACCCTGGAGACCGGCACCGAAACGTCGTGCTTGACGCTCGCGCCTTCCTGCCGTTGCGCTTCGGGAATGGTTTCGCGGATCTTCCGGAAATCTTCGGCCTGGCGGCCGCTTTCGGCGAGGGCGGCGTCGAGAACGATGCCGTCGGCGAGAGCGGCCGCCAGCATCGTTTCCGTCGTCTCCCGCAGTCCGTCCGCGTCGTCCGCGGCGAATTCGATCATCAGGTAATGGCCGTAGCGCCGGGAGAAGGGGTCGCGGGCGCCGGCGACGTGGCGAAACACGAAATCGAGCGCCTGCCGCGCCATGTATTCGAACGTTTCCACCCGGTCGTCGGTCGCGCGCCGCGCCCGCGCCAGAAGTTCCACCGCCGCGGACGGGTCGCGCACCGCGAGGAAGGCGGTCTGGACGCCTGCCGCCCTGGGAAACAGCTTCAGGCACGCGGCGGTGATGATGCCGAGCGTTCCCTCCGCGCCGATGAAGAGGTGCTTGAGGTCGTATCCCGTATTGTCCTTTCGGAGCCCCGTCAGGCCGTTCCACACGCGCCCGTCCGGCAGCACCGCTTCGAGGCCCAGGCACAGGTCGCGGGCGGGGCCGTAGCGCAGCACGCCGGTGCCGCCCGCGTTGGTGGACAGGTTGCCGCCGATCCGCGCCGTTCCTTCGCCGCCGAGACTCAGCGGGAAGTAACGGTCGGCCTCCTCGGCCGCCTTCTGGACGTCGGCGAGGATCACGCCCGCCTCGACGGTGATCGTGTAGTTGAGCGGATCGATTTCGCGCACGCGGTCGAGGCGCGTCAGGGAGACCAGGATCTCGCCGCCGTGCTCGTGAGGCGTCGCGGCGCCGCACAGCCCGGTGTTGCCGCCTTGCGGCACGATGGGCGTCGAGGTCTCGTGGCAGATGCGGACGGTCTCGGACACCTCGGCGACCGTGGCCGGACGAACCACCATCGGCGTCGCGCCCGTGTATTGCCCGCGCTCGTCCGTCAGATAGGGAGCCATGTCCGAAGCGTCCGCGACGATCCCGGCGTCGCCGACGACGGCGCTGATGCGTTCGAGAACGCGCGGATCGATGTGGGCAGCGGCGGTCATCGCGCCGCCAGACTTAATCCATGCGACGGCGATGGGCAATGTCCGGCGACGAAAATCCGGGGCGGAACCCGCGCCGAAACGAGACGCGCTTCGCGCTCGGGGAGCCGCCTGCCGAGGAGGACGGGACGCCGCGCCGGGAAGCGCGGCGGTTGCGCAGGCTTCATCCACGCAAGGGCCGCAACGTGGCCGCCAGTTGGTCGACGGGAAGCGAGCGCACGCGGGGAGCCATTGCGCATCTGCGCGTTCCGGCGTGCACGGCGTCCAGCCCGTCAAGATCCGGACTCTCCAGGGCGGAACGCATGGAGGCCGTCAGGCGCGGCGCTTCGTCTCGAATCCGTAACGCCGGTCGCCACCAGCAGATCGAGCTTGGCTCCGGAATGGGGAATCCGTCATTCCGGCCGGGGGCGGCCGGAACGCTCGTCCGGCGGACGGGCCGCTCGCCTCAGCCTGTCGTTGATGGCGACGCCGAGACCCGTCTCGGGTATCGGCATCGCGGCTATGGCGGCATGTTCGGGGCGATCGAGCGTTCGCAGCATGGCGAAGAGATTGGCCGCCGCTTCCCGCAGATCTCCTTCGGGGCTGAGATTCTCTTCGCGCGCGCCGCTCCCGAGGTCGTGCCTGCCGAAGGAAAGCAGCGCTTCTCCGCGTCGAACCGACCGAACGTTCAACCTCAACGGGCGAGACGGCGCGTAGTGGCTCGCGAGCAAGCCGGGGGAAGCCGCCGCGCCGCCGGCGCCGCGTCCGGGCTCCCCCGCCACGGCGGCGATCTCCTCCGCCGTTATTCCGCCGGGTCTGAGAATCGCGGGCGCCGCGCCCCTGCAGTCGACGACCGTCGACTCGATTCCCACGGGACAGGGGCCGCCGTCCACGATCAGCGGCACGGCCTTGCCCAGCGAGTCGGCGACATGGGACGCGCGGGTGGGGCTGACCTCTCCGGACGCGTTGGCGCTGGGGGCGGCCACGGGCCGATCGGCCGCCGCCAGAATGGCCAGCGCCGCGGGATGTCCGGGAACGCGGATCGCGATCGTGTCCAGCCCCGCGCTGACGAGCAGGGAAACCGGGCAGCGGTCGCGGCGACGGACGACCAGCGAAAGCGGTCCCGGCCAGAATTCCCGCGCCAGCATGCGAGCGGCTTCGTTCAGATCGGCCAGCGCGGCGGCCGCTTCGAAGTCGGCGACGTGAACGATCAGGGGATTGAAGGACGGGCGCTTCTTGATCTCGAATATGCGCGCGACCGCAGCGTCGGACGTGGCGTCGGCGCCGAGCCCGTACACGGTTTCGGTGGGGAACGCGACCGGTTCGCCGCGGCGAAGCATCGCGCCGGCGCGGATCGCGACCTCGGGCGCGGCGCGCAGGATCATTCCAGCCCGCGGGCGACGAATTCCGGATTTCTCCAACCTGCCTTGCCGTATCGGAGTTCGTCGCCGTCCAGCGTTCGCACGCTGCCGCCGGCGGCGTTCAGGACCGCCTGCCCGGCTCCCGTGTCCCATTCGGACGTCGCGCCGTAGCGGGGGTAGATGTCGGCGGTTCCCTCGGCGACGAGGCAGAATTTGAGGGAACTCCCTGCGAGTCGGTGCCGGTCGATCAAGGCGCCCCGCAACATCTCCGAGATCCGCCGGCGGTCGCCGTGGGACCGGCTGGAGACGACGACGGCGCCGTTCGCGGGGACCCGGCGGGCGCGGATAGGCGTCCACTCGCCTCCCGTTCCGCGCTTCTCCGCGGTGCCCGCTCCGCACGCCCTGAAACCGACCCCGGCGGCCGGCGCGAGGACCACGCCGAGAACGGGGCTGCGGTTTTCGACGAGCGCGATGTTGACGGTGAATTCGCCGTTTCGGCTAACGAATTCCTTCGTTCCGTCGAGCGGGTCGACCAGCCAGAACGGGCCGTTCCCGACCGGAGGGCGCGCGCCCCGGGCGACGGATTCCTCGCCGATCGCCGCCGCTCCGTCGATCAATTCCCGAAGCGCCGGCAGGATCAGGTCTTCGGCGCGTTCGTCCGCCTCGGTCACGGGCGAGGAGTCGTCCTTGCGCCGGACGCTGAATTCGGTTCCGTAGATTTCCATGACGAGGGCCGCCGCGCGATCCGCGATCGCGGTCGCCGCTAGCAGCAAGGCGCGGCGTTCGTCCTTCGACAGCGCCAATCAGGCGGCTCCCGGCCACACGGCCTGAGCGCCGGCGCCGGGCCATGCGGCCGGCGCGCGGACGGCCGCCGCCGCCTCGTCGGGGTCGAGCGAGGAGTCCCAGTCGTTGGCGACGAAGCGGCAGCTGGTGACGCCGCCGGATCGATCCGAGGCGAGCCAGACGACGGGGGCCGCCATGACTTCCGGCTGCACGAGCTTCGAACGGTCGAAGGGCGCGCTCTCCGGAATGAAGCCGGTATTGGTCGGACCGCCGGGAACCAGGACGTTGACGGTGACGCCCGTGCCCTCCAGGTCCTTGGCCCAGGTCGACGTCGCGGCCTCCAGAGCCGCCTTCGACTGACCGTAGGGAGAATAGTTTTGCCGGATCATGGTGTCGAGACTGGTGGTCACGTTGACGATGCGTCCGGAGCCGCGTTCGACCATGCTTTCCGCCGCCAGCTTCGCCATCATGAACGCGCCTTTGAAGTTGACGTCCATCATCCGCTGCCAGCGGTCCATGTCGGCGCGCCAGAATTTCGCGGGTTCGTTCATGTAGTTCGGGTCGATCGTCTGCATGCCGACGCCCGCGTTGTTGACCAGAACGCCGACCGGGCCCAGCTCCTTGCGGGCCAGTTCGACGACCCGCGCGCAGTCGTCGTAGTCGGTCACGTCGAACGCGGCCGGCAGGACGCGGCCCGCCGACGCCTTCGAAGCCACGGCCGCGACGGCGTCCGGGTCGAGGTCGGCAGCGCAGACCGCCGCGCCGGCGCCGGCGAGGGCCAACGTCATGGCGCCGCCCATGCCTCCGCCGCCGCCGGTGACGATGGCGACTTTTCCGGTGAGATCGATCATGGCCAGCCATCTCCCTTCGCGGCGCATCATAAGTTCGCCGCGAGGGGGCGGCAACGGCGGAACGCCGACTTCGCCGCGGCGGCGCGCCGCTGGTCGCGCACGTCCGGGGCGGCCGGACTCGCGCCGGTTCGCCGCGCGCGAAGGAAAGCGCCGGGCCGCCGCTCCGCGAAGCGGTTCCGCCCGAGCGCGGCAGGGCCGCGATTGCGTCCGCTCCGCCGGAACGGCAGGCTTGGGCGGAAAACGGCGAAAGGAAGAGATTGATGACGGACAAGGCCAGGGTCGCGGTTCTCACCGAACCGCGCACTTTCGATTATCGCGAGGTCGAACTTCCCGACGTCGGCTCCGACGACGGACTGCTTCGGGTCGAGGCCGCCGGCCTTTGCGGCACGGACTGGGAACAGTATCTCGGCCATCTGGACGACACGCCGTGGTCGGTCCGGCCCGTGGTTCCCGGGCACGAGATTCTGGGCTGGATCGAGAAGGTCGGTCGGGAAGCGGCGAAGCGCTGGGGAGTGAAGGAAGGCGACCGCGTGACCGTCGAGGCGTCGATTCCCTGCGGACAATGCTTCCAGTGCCAGGTCGGGCGCCCGGTTCTCTGCAAGGACGGGATGGGTTACGGGCTTCGCGTGGGCTTCGACAACCCGCCGCATCTCTGGGGCGGGTACGGGACGCACATGTATCTTCACCCGCGCGCGACCCTGCACCGGGCGCCGTCGGACGTGCCGACCGACGTCATGAGCCTGTTCAATCCGATGTCGAACGCAGTGCGATGGGCGGTGGAGCGGCCCGGAACGGGAATGGGCGACACGATCGTGATCGAGGGCCCCGGTCAGCGCGGCCTGCTGTCCGTCGTGGCGGCGCGCGAGGCCGGGGCCGGCAAGATCATCGTGACGGGGACTTCCCGGGACGAAGTCCGGCTGTCCCTGGCGCGCGAGCTCGGGGCCGACGAGACCGTCGTCGTCGGCGACGAGGATCCCGTGGAGCGCGTGGTCGAGGCGACGGGCGGCCGGCTCGCGGACGTCGTGGTCGACGTTTCCGCGCTTGCGACCGAACCGATCGTCCAGGCGGTCGAAATGGTCCGGCCCGGCGGCACGGTCGTGGTGGCCGGCCTCAAGGCCTCGAACCCGATTCCCGGCTTCGTGTCCGACAAGCTGATCACCAAGGAAATCTCGATGCTGGGCGTGCTGTCGTCGAGCTGGTCTTCGGTCGAAAAGGCGATCGACGTGATCCGCCGCAAGGGTGACGCGCTGCGGAAGTTGTGCACCCACCGCTACCCGGTGGACGAGGCCGACAAGGCGGTTCGCGTTCTCGGCCGCGAGATCGTCGACGGGCCGGAAGCGGTCCACGTTCACATAGAGGCGTCCGCCTGACCGCGCGCCGGGGAACGGCGCCCTTCGCGACGGGAAGGGCGTCCGCGGCGCTTCAGGCCACCGAGCGCCGTCTCGACAGGTAGGCCTCGGTGCAGTGCTCGGCGCAATAGGGGCGGCCTGGCTGAGCCGTCTTGCCGCAAATGTGCAGTTTGTGCTTGCCGGGTTCGTCGATCGGCCAGCGGCACATCCACGGTTCGACGCCGGCAGTGCGCGGGAGAAGCTTCGCGTCGATGACGACGGGCTCCGGCTCCGGGTCCTTCCGGGGAACCATCTTGCCGCGCTGCAGGTTGAGCCGGTGCGCCTTGCCGATGACCGCGTTCCGCGTCACGCTGTTGTCCAGACGCTCGGCGATGGCGCGCGCCGTCAATCCCTCCGCCCAAAGGCGACTCAACGTTTCCACCCGTTCGGGACTCCATCGCATCGTCTTTTCTCCTCTTGTCGTTGCCTTGTACCGCTTTGCGACAGGAATTTCTACATTCGGTGTATTGCAAATTCATTTCTACCATATATCGCCAAACGCTGAGGGCAACAGATTTTTCGCCCGCGGCGGAAATTTTCTGTGGACAGGGTGGGCTCGGCTGGGGGAAAGCGGAATTTCGAAGGCCGCAAAGCATTCTATGGTGGGGGGCGATTCGGTTATTCTTTGGAGGAGCCGCAAGATATAGGGGTTTCCCATGGAGCATTACACACTCAACGATGTCGGACAGACGTTCCCGGAGGCATCCTTCGATCAGGGATGGGCGCATCACCGCAACCGGCAGGTGCGCAACATGGAGTTCCACGACAACGGACGCAGGCTGACCGGCAACGTGCTGGGAAATCACGGCCTTCTCTACGAGCAGAGCATCCGGATTCTGAACGACGGGCGCGGGGGCGTAAGGATCTCGGGTTCGTGCACCTGCCACGCCGGAAGCGGATGCGCGCATATCGCGGCGCTTTTGATCGAGGGCCTCGCGCGTCCCGAGACGCGCATCAAGGGCGACGTTCTGGAACCGGGTTTCCTGGGCTGGGTCGGCGCGCTCGAAGAAGCCGTCCAGAGCGGCGCGGACGAAGAATATGCGGCGAACGTCCGCCACCGGATGATCTACGTTCTCCGGCTCGACGCGGACGCAGGCGGCAAGCCGGAGGTTCGCGCGTGGCTGAAGACGGCCCGGTTGCGAAAGGACGACAGTCTCGGAAAGCCCCGCGATTACGATGTCTTCGCGCTCGATCGCGGACCTGTTCCGAAGTATCTGAAATCGATCGACACCCGGATCATTTCGCGGATAGCCGGCGCCCGCGCGTTGAAATACGATCCGCCGGGCGCCGGCTATCCGCTGCACGACGAAGAGGGGCACGACATCCTGGCGCTGATCCTGCAGACCGGCAGATGCTGTTGGGGCGAAATCGAGGGCCCGCCGCTGTTGCCGGGCCCGTCCCGCAAGGGGACGCTGGAATGGGAGGTCGTGGAAACGGGCGCGCAGCATCTGCGCATCCTTTCGGATCCCCCGGCTACCTGCATCCTGCCGGTGGCGCCGCTGCGGTACGTCGACGCGGAGAACGCCTCCTGCGGCGTCGTGGACCTCGGAATGCCGCCGAAGCAGGCCGCGACACTGGCGAACGCGCCGCCCATCTCCCCGGAATCCGCGGCGGCGGCGCGGAGGGAAATCGAGACGCGGTTCCCCGCCGGCATCGTCCCGATGCCCAAGACGTTCGCCGCCGTCAGGGAAGCGGACGTTCGCCCGGTTCCGTTCCTGAATCTCGCCCAGACGGAGATCGAGATGTATTCCAACCGCTGGGACCTGGAACTGTACCGCTTGCCGGTGGCTCGCGCCGGTTTCGATTACGGCCATTGCCGTTTCGAGCCGGGCGACGACGCGCTGTCGAAGGCGATCCACGAAGACGGCGACCTGATCGTGGTCTCCCGGGACCGGAAATTCGAGGACGAGGCCTACCGGCGCCTGGCCGAGTTCGGTTTCGTGCCCCTCGGCTCCTGGCTCCGCGACGTCGACCTGGGCGTCAGCCCCCGGCGTTCGCCCGGCGCGGGTTTCCACGGGAACCGCGATCTCGTCATGAACGGCCACGGCGACATGACGAGATCCCTGCTTTACTTTTTCGAGAACGGCCTTCCCGAACTCGAGGCCGAAGGATGGCGCGTCGAGGTCAGCGAGGACTATCCGCTGGCGATCGCGCAGGTCGAGGACGAATGGCACGCCGAAGTCGAGGAGGGGAGCGGAATCGACTGGTTCGGTTTCTCTCTCGGCGTGATCGTCGACGGCGAGAAGGTCAACCTCATGCCGTTTCTGATGCAACTGCTCGACGAATTCCCGACTGACGAAGACTTCGAAGCCTTCCTCGAGGGGGCGGGGGACGGCAACGTTTACATGAGCATGGACAGCGGCAAGCTGCTTCCCCTTCCCATGGCGCGGCTCCGGCCGATGCTGGCCACCCTGTGCGATCTCTTTCGGGTCAACGGACTCGACGACCAGGGACGGATTCCCGTTCACGCCCGCCAGGCGGCGGAGATCGCCGATCTCGAGCGCGAACTCGAGTCGACCGATCTCCGGTGGAACGGCGGGTTGTCGCTCGTCGAGACCGGGCGCAAACTGCGCGCTTTGCGGAGCATCGCGGAAGCGCCCGTGCCGGCTTCCTTCCGGGGCGCCTTGCGGCCCTACCAGCAGGCGGGGCTGAACTGGCTGCAGTTTCTCAGGGAGTTCGCGTTCGGCGGGATCCTCGCCGACGACATGGGGCTCGGCAAGACCATCCAAGCCATCGCCCACATTCTGGTCGAAAAGGAATCCGGCCGCATGGACGGGCCGTGCCTCATCGTCGCGCCGACCAGCCTCATGGCGAACTGGCGGATCGAGATCGAACGGTTCGCGCCCGGCCTCAAGGTCCTGACCCTTCACGGCGCCGACCGCAAGGGCCGGTTCGGCGAAATCGCCGGCCACGACGTCGTCCTGACCACCTATCCGTTGTTGCCGCGCGATCAGGCCGAACTTCTGGCGACGACCTACTACCTCGTGATTCTCGACGAGGCGCAGGCGATCAAGAATTCCCGGACCAAGATCGCCCGCACCGCCAGGCAGCTGAAGTCGAGATACCGCGTCACGCTGACGGGCACGCCGATGGAGAACCACCTGGGCGATCTGTGGTCCCAGTTCGACTTCCTGATGCCCGGCCTGCTCGGCGACGAGAGGCAGTTCAGGAAGGCGTTTCGCACGCCGATCGAAAAGCATGGCGACGCGGGGCGGAGATCGTTTCTCGGGCGGCGCGTCGCTCCGTTCCTGCTGCGGCGCCTCAAGGAGGACGTGGCGGCCGACCTGCCCAGCAAGACCGACATCGTCGAGCACGTGGAGATGGGCGGGGCCCAGAGGGATCTCTACGAAATCATTCGGCTGGCGATGCACGAGAAGGTCCGGCGCGAAATCGCGAACAAGGGCATGGCGCGCAGCCACATCATCATCCTCGAGGCGTTGCTGCGGCTGCGGCAGGTGTGCTGCGACCCGCGGCTCGTCAAGAACCGCCCCGAGGCCAGGAACGCGCAGTCCGCCAAGCTGTCGCGCCTGATGGAGATGCTGCCCGAGCTCATCGAGGAAGGGCGGCGCATTCTGTTGTTCTCGCAGTTCACCAGCATGCTGGAGCTGATCGAAGGCGGCTTGCGGGAGCGGGAGATCGATTTCGTCAAGCTGGTCGGCAACACCCGCGACCGCGCTTCCGTGGTGCGGGAATTCCAGTCGGGAAGCGTTCCCCTGTTCCTGATCAGCCTCAAGGCGGGAGGCACCGGACTGAACCTGACGGCGGCCGACACGGTGATCCATTACGATCCCTGGTGGAATCCGTCGGTGGAGGCGCAGGCGACCGACCGCGCCCACCGGATCGGGCAGGACAAGCCGGTTTTCGTCTACAGGCTCCTTACGATGGGCACGGTGGAGGAGAGAATCCTCGAGTTGCAGGATCGCAAGCGGGCGCTGATGGGGGGCGTCGTGAAAACCAATGCCACGGGGCAGTTGTCCGCGGAGGACGTGGACGCGCTGCTGGCGCCGCTGTCCTGACGCGGCGCGCGGAGAAGACGGCGACCGCCTCGCTCCCGGACGGCCGCGCGGCGCCGAAGCCGGCCGGGGCGTCGCGGTTCCGCGCTATCCTTCCGCCGAAGGCCGGCCGGCCATGAGGCGGACGGCGCGATAGCGGATCACGGCCTCGCCGCTCTGGTTGAGCACCTCGTTCATCGTCGTGACGACGCCGCGGCCGCCCTTGCTCGTCGGGCGCAGGGCGGCGACTTCCACCTCGGCGTGAACCGTGTCGCCCGCGAATACCGGTTTGAGCACCTTCTTCTCCACTTCGAGAAGCGCGAGGCCGGTGGTCTGCATGGTCGACTGGCAGAGCAATCCCTCGACGATGGCGTAGGTGCAGGCGGCCGGGACCACCCGACCGCCCATCGGGCCGCCGCCGTGGTCGCCGAACGTCATATCGGTGAACAGGGTTTCGACCATGCCGGTGACGCCGATGAAGTTCACGATGTCGGCTTCCGTGATGGTCCGGCGCAGCGTCCGGAACTTCCGGCCGACTTCGAGATCGTTCCAGTAAAGACCGACGCCCATCGTTTCCATCGGCTTTCTCCTTTTCCCTTACCGCGTTGCGCCCGAGGCCCGCATCGCCGCGATCTCGCCGTCGCCCATTCCGGCCTCGCGGAGGATTTCGGCGCCGTGTTCGCCGAGGCCCGGCTGCAGGCGGCGGATCGCCGCGGGCGTGCGGCTGAAGCGGACCGGGGCGTCGGCGAGGGTGATTCCGCCCTCCGTCGGATGGGTCTCCTTGCGGAAAAAGCCGATCTCCGCGAGATGGGGGTCGTCGGCGAGCGCGTCGAGCGGCGCGACCCGCCCGCACGGTATTTCGAGCCGGGCGAGGGCCGCGAGCCATTCGTCCGTGGTCCGTCCGGCGATGAGGGACGCGGCGGTCCGATACACTTCCTCGATGTTGTCCGCGCGGGCCGCGAGCGTGCCGAAGCGGGGGTCGTCGGCGCATTCCGGGCGTCCCGCCTCTTCCCAGAAGCGTTTCCACTGCGGGTCGGTGTAGGCGAGCATGCATATGTGGCCGTCGCGCGTGCGATAGGGGCGCCTGGACGGCGCCAGCACGCGCGTATAGCCGATCGGGCCTTCCGGCGGATCGAACGCATGGCCGAACGCGTGGTCCGCCATGTTGAACGCGACCATCGTCTCGAACATGGGGATTTCGACGAGCTGGCCCGATCCCGACCGCTCGCGTTCCAGCAACGCGGCCGTCACCGCGTAGGCGACGACGAGGCCGCAGGTCTTGTCGGCCATGATGGTGGGCATGTAACGCGGTTCGCCCACGAGCCGCGCCATCAGATCGACGCTGCCGCTAAGCCCTTGGATCACGTCGTCGTAAGCCGGCGCGCCGCCGTAGGGACCGTCCGCGCGGAAACCGTGGATCGCCGCGTAGACGATGCGTTCGTTGCGGGCGCAGACCGCCTCGTGGCCGAAGCCGAGGCGGTCGACGGCATTCGGCCGGATCGAATGGAGGAAGACGTCGGCGCCGTCGATCAGCCTCCAGAGCGCGCCGCGGGCGGCCTCCTGCTTCAGATCGAGCACGATCGAACGCTTGTTGCGGTTGAGTCCCATGAACAACGCCGACATTTCGGCCGACCGTTTCGGGCCGGTGAACCGCGTGGCGTCCCCGTCGGGACTTTCGATCTTGATCACGTCGGCGCCGAGGTCGCCCATGATCTGGGTCGCCAGCGGGCCGAGCACGACCGAAGTCAGATCGAGGACGCGGACGCCGTCGAGAGGACCTCCCATCAGGCGAGTTCGTTCCGCATGGCGGCGAGGGTTTCCATCTGCTCGCGGTCGCGGGAGCCGGTGAAGCGCACGCACAGATGCGAGGCGCCGCCCTCAACGAAGCGGCGCAGCCATGCGGTGACGGCCGTTCGCGGTCCGGCGAAACAATGCTGATCCCGGCGGATTCGCTCGGCCGGAGCGAGGTAATAGGCGGAGAGATAAGCGTCCAGTTCCGCTTCGGCCGCGGTCCGATCGTCGTTTACCGCGACGGTGACGTAAGCGGCGCCGACGATCTCCGCCGGGCCGCGCCCCGCCTCGGCGGCCGCGGCCAGCACCTGTTTCCAACCCTCGGTCCAGGTTCGGCCGTCGCCGGGTCCGGACGGGAACCAGCCGTCGAAGTTCCGGCCGCAGCGCCGGAGCGCCGCAGGGACTCCGCCGCCGCCCCAAATCTTCGGTCCGCCCGGAGTGAACGGTTCCGGCGCCAGTTCGGCGGCGCGGACGGTCCAGCGTCCGTTCCAGTCGACCGGGGCGCCGCCGGCCCACAACGCTCGGCACAGGCGCATTCCTTCGAGCATCGTGCCGATCCGTTTTTCGAACGGCACCCCGGCCGCCGCGAACTCGTTGCGGATGGCCGGCGTGTCGCGGGCGATGCCGGCGCCGAGAACGAAGCGGCCCTCGGCGATCCGGTCGATGGTGGCGAGCTGATGCGCGAGGAGCACCGGGTTGCGAAGCATGGGCAGCAGCACGGCCGTTCCAAGGCCGACGCGCCGGGTGCGTCCGGCAATGGCCGCGATCAGGGCCAGCGGTTCGTGGCGCGGCTTGGCGAGCAGGGAATCTCCGATCCAGACGGAATCCAGCCCGACCGCTTCCGCATGGTCTCCCAAATCGAGGATTTCGCGAGTTTCGTGCGTCCCCGTCATGATCCGCTCCCGCGTCGGGAGGAGGTATCCCAGACTGACAGCCATATCTCTCCGTCTCTCCTGCGCCGCCGTCCCGGCGGCTCGTGCGGCGCCCTTCTTACCCGACCCGGCCGCGTTCGTCAGCCGCCTATGCGCCGGATGCCGCAACTCCGGGAATCTTGCGCAAGCGCCGCGGCGGCGTTCGTCCCGTGCGGATGCCGGGCCGGCGTCACGCCTTGCGGACGAGCGTGCCGTGGAGCCGCAACGCAGAAGCAGGAGTTGATTTCGCATGTCGACGAAGAGTGCGCTATGCTTTCGTTCCGTCGTGCGGTCTGCCTACGGAGGCGTATCGTCGTCGCGGCGAGGAATGACGCCATGAAGGATCAAGTTGTCGAGCGGGCGCGCGACGCGATCGAGTCTGCGCTTCGAGACACGGACATCGCGCTGAGCGTTCTGGCTCTTGGTTCCGAGGTGGATGGCGATGGAGACGAGTTTCTCTGGGTCCGACTCGTATACGATGGTGCGCCCGGGACGCTCGACGCCGACACGACGATCAGGTTGAACCGCTTCGTCCGATCCAAGCTCGAGGAAGCGGAGGTAGCAGCTTCGCCCGTCCTGTCGTTCGTCGACCGATCAGACTTGGATTAGCGTTTTGCGGCCTAACGATCTCCTGCAGATCGCCACCGATCTGGTGGAAATAAGCCATGGTAGGCCGAGGCGGACGAACCTTTGTCGCGCCACGAGCTCCGCGTACTACGCCTTGTTCCATTGCTTGGCTTGGACTTGTGCAAATACCTTGACTGGCGGCTCCGGCGCGAAACGAAGTCAAGCGGCATGGCTCCAAGTATACCGCGCCCTTGAGCACGGTCATGCAAAAAGTCGGTGCGGAGCCCAAGTCATGCAAAAGTTTCCTGTCGCGATACGGGACTTCGCCGAAACGTTCATCTGGTTGCAGCGCAGGCGTCACCTCGCGGATTACGACCCGGAATTCCCTTTTTGCAAGTCCGAAGTGAGACATCCAGCGTGTGCGGAGGGCGATTACCCGTTTCTCCAAAGCGCCCGCCAAGGATCGGCGCGCATTCGCCGTTCACGTGCTTATGAAAGCGAGGCCCAATGCCTGATTGTCCGGAGAGCTGGCGGCGAAGCCGAGAACGCGCGTTTCCCGGCGACGACGAAGCGCTTCCTGAGGGTCGACTGATGCTCCCGATTCGTCGCTCGCGAAGCGGGAAACGGGGATTTCCGGACTCTTCGGGGAGGAGGAATTCCTTTCCCTCCGCCTCGTCACACCGGCGCCGGAAGGTGCGACGCCCAGTATCTCCGCCGCCTCGCCCTGGCTCGGCGCATGGGCGCGACACCTCCTTCCCCGGTTCCTGTCGCTGTTCCGTCCGACGCCGCCTTCTTGGTCTGGAAGCGTCCGGACATATCATCTGTTACTGACATTAATGATGCTCCTCCTTGACGGTTCCGGCATGGCGGCCTACCCTCTTCGGATGGTGAGACGCATGCTTCCGACCGGCATTTCCTCCCTACGGGAGATCCGGGGGATGGACTGCTACTACGTCGACAAGACGGACCATGTGCGCCGCCTCGTCGAGAGGGGCAAGTACTATTTCCTGTCGCGTCCGCGCCGGTTCGGCAAGAGCCTGCTGGTGGACACGCTGCAGGAGTTGTTCGAGGGAAGCGAGGAGCTGTTCCGGGGCCTCGCCGTGCACGACGGGTGGGACTGGTCGGTGCGCTGTCCGGTCGTGCGGATCAGCTTCGGTTCCGGCAGTCTCGGCGACCCCGACCGGCTGCACAGGAACGCGATGATGCAGCTCGACGCCGCCGAAAAGCGCGCCGGCGTCCAATGCGGCTACCCGGACGCCTCCGACCGCCTTCACCATCTGATCTCCGAACTGCACGAGCGCACCGGGCGGCGCGCGGTTGTGCTGGTGGACGAGTACGACAAGCCGATCCTGGACGCGCTCGGCGACCGGGAACTGGCGCGGGCCAACCGCGACTTCCTGCGCGGCTTCTACAGCGTCGTCAAGGACTGCGACGCGCATATCCGGTTCGCCTTTCTTACCGGCGTGAGCAAGTTCTCGCAGGCGGGCCTGTTCTCGGGCCTGAACAACCTGAACGACATCACGCTGGACGAGCGCTACGGCGCCCTCTGCGGCTACACGGACGCGGAGCTGGACGCGGTCTTCGCCCCGGAACTCGAGGGCCTGGACCGGGACGAGATCCGCCGCTGGTACAACGGCTACAACTGGCTCGGACCGGAGAGGGTCTACAATCCGCACGACATCCTGCTGCTGTTCGACAAGCGCAGATTCCGCCCGTACTGGTTCCAGAGCGGCACGCCGACCTTCCTCGTCGACCTTCTGGCGCGGCGCCGGGTCTCGGCGCCGGCCCTGGAGGGCATGTTCGCGGACGACGCGTTGCTGTCGGCCATCGACGTCGACCGCATTCCCGTCGAGGCGCTGCTGTTCCAGACCGGCTACCTGACCATCGTCGACGAGAAGCAGGACGAGGACGCGCCCCTCTACCGGCTGGACTACCCGAACCATGAGGTGAAGCGCAGCCTGAACGCGCTCCTGCTGGAGGCGATGGTGCCGGACGTCGCGGTCGCGGCGGGGAGCCGGGAACTGCGCCGCCTGATGCGGACGAACGACTTCGCGGGCCTCGAGAATCTGTTCCGGGCGTTCCTGGCGAGCATTCCGAACGAGTGGTACGCGAACACGGGCATGGCTGGCTACGAGGCGCACTACGCGAGCGTGTTCTATTCGCACTTCGCGGCGGCGGGGATGGATGTCCGCGCCGAGGAGAGCACGGCGCGCGGCCGCTCGGACCTTGCGGTCCTGTACGATGTCGGCGTCTACCTGTTCGAGTTCAAGGTCGTGGACGGGAAGCCGGAAGGCCGGGCGCTGGCGCAGATTCGGGAACGCGGCTACGCGGACAAGTACCGGCGTCCGGGCGTACAGGTCCATCTGATCGGGGTGGAGTTCGGCCGGGAAGAGCGCAACATCGTCAGGTTCGAGTTCGAGACCGTCTGAATCTGGGAGCCGTTCCCGTTCGGACGCAGGCGGTGCCTCCGCGAAAGGCGCCGGCGAACCGCGTCGCAGGCCGCCATGCTTCTCGTTGAGGACGGGCGTTGCTTCCGCCGGGCCGCCGCCTTGCGCGCCGACGGCTTGACGGGACGCGCCGCCGAGGCGCGGCGCGTGAACCCAGGCCCGGCGTTCGGCGAACTCCGCCTTTTCCTTGACGGGCATGGCGGCCTACTCTGCGCGAATGGCGAAACGCATGCTTCCGACCGGCATGACCTCCCTCCGGACGATCCGGGAGCTGGACTGCTACTACGTCGACAAGACGGACCATGTGCGCAGACTCGTCGAAGGAGGCAGGTACTATTTCTTGTCGCGTCCGCGCCGGTTCGGCAAGACCCTCCTGGTGGACACGCTGCAGAAGCTGGGGAGCGAGGAGTTGTTCCGGGGCCTCGCCGTGCACGATGGGTGGGACTGGTCGGCGCGCCGTCGTGCGGACCAGCTTCGGCGGCGGCAATTTCGACACCCCGGACTTCGTTCGGAAAGATGTGGAAGACCAGCTGGGGGAAACGGAGCGGCTGGCCGGCCTCGAACTCGACCCTGTCGAGGCGTCGATCCGTTTCCGGCGGCTGCGCTGCACGAGCGCACCGGGCGGCGGTCGGTCGTTCTGGTGGACGAACAAGCCGATTCTGGACGCGCTCCGCGACCGGGAACTGGCGATGGCCAACCGGAACTTCCTGCGCGGCTTCTACGCGATGATCAAGGACTGCGACGAGCAGCTCCGTTTCGTTTTCCTGACGGGGGTGAGCAAGTTCTCGCAGGCGGGCCTGTTCTCGGGCCTGAACAACCTGCTGGAGCCGGAATTCTCGACCATCTGCGGCTACACCGACGCGGAGCTGGACGCGGTCTTCGCCCCGGAACTCGAGGGCCTGGATCGGGAGAAGGTCCGGCGCTGGTACAACGGCTACAACTGGCGCGGCGCGGACAAGGTCTACAACCCGTTCGACATCCTCCTTCTCTTCAGAACTCGCGAGTTCGAGGCGCACTGGTTCCGAACCGGCACGCAGACCTTCTGGCGCGGCGCCGGGTCGCGGCGCCGGCCTTGGAGGGTCTGGTCGCTGGCAACTCGCTGCTGCCGGCCGTCGACCGCATTTCCGTCGAGGCGCTTCTGTTCCAGACCGGCTACTTGACCATTGCCGACGAGAAGCGAGACGAGGACGCGCGCCTCTACCGGCTGGACTACCCGAACCAGGAGGTGAGGCGGAGTCTCAACGAGCTCCTGCTGGAGACGATGGCGCCGGATGTTCCGATCGAGGCGGAGAGTCGGGATCTGCGCCGCCTGGGCGAACGACTTCGCAGGCCCCGAGAATCTGTTCCGGGCGTTCCTGGCGAGCAACGAGTGGTACGCGAACACGGGCATGGCCGGCTACGAGGCGCACTATGCCAGAGTGTTCTACTCGCACTTCGTGGCGGCGGGGATGGACGTCCGCGCCGAGGAGAGCACGGCGCGCGGCCGCTCGGACCTGGCGGTTCTGTACGATGTCGGCGTCTACCTGTTCGAGTTCAAGGTCGCGGACGGGAAGCCGGAAGAGCGGGCGCTGGCGCAGATTCGGGAGCGCGGCTACGCGGACAAGTACCGGCGTCCGGGCGTGCCGGTCCACCTGATCGAGTTCAGCCGGGAGGAGCGCAACATCGTCGGGTTCGAGTTCGAGACCGTCTGAAGCCGGAAGCCGTCCCGTTCGGACGCAGGCGGCGCCTCCGCGAAAGGCGCCGGTAGGCCGCGCTGCAGGCCGCCATGCTCCTCGTTGAGGACGGCCGTTGTTTTCGCCGGGACGCCGCCTTGCGCGCCGACGGCTTGGCGGGACGTGCCGCCGAGGCGCGGCGCAGGAACTCCGGCCCGGCGTTCGGCCGGCGGACTCGAGCCGTTTGCGCTGTGCCATTTTTTGTCGGCCCGCCGCCCGCCGCCGCCCCGCAAGGGCCTCGCGGGTGCTCGGTCTTCAGAATAAAAGGCGAGTGTTGCCGCGCCGCAAACCCAGTGCAAGCCGGGCCGTGGCCTGGACGCAGGCGGTCAATCGGGGAGGCGGCGCCCGGCCGGCCGTGGGGTGGAATCTGCGAAAATCGCGGTCCCGGCGCGGAAAATTCGCAGTTTTCCGTACCCGAGGAAAAAAATTCCGCACCCCGGGAAGCTATCCGCATTTCAAGACGTTACGAACAGCGCATGCGGCTCGGACTCCTCCCCCTCCTTGACGGCTCCGGCATGGCGGCCTACCCTCTTCGGATGACGAGACGCATGCTTCCGACCGGCATTTCCTCCCTGCGGGAGATCCGGGGGATGGACTGCTACTACGTCGACAAGACGGACCATGTGCGCCGCCTCGTCGAGAGGGGCAAGTACTATTTCCTGTCGCGTCCGCGCCGGTTCGGCAAGAGCCTGCTGGTGGACACGCTGCAGAAGCTGTTCGAGGGAAGCGAGGAACTGTTCCGGGGCCTCGCCGTGCACGGCAAGTGGGACTGGTCGGCGCGCCATCCGGTCGTGCGGCTGGATTTCAGCGGCGTGGGCCGTTTCGACACCCCGGACGGGGTTCGGGGAACCGTGGAAAGGCAACTGGCGGCGACGGAGAGGCGCGCCGGCCTCGAACCGGGCCCCGCCGGGACGGCGGTCCGTTTCCACGAGTTGATCGAGGCCCTGCACGAGCGCACCGGGCGGCGGGCGGTCGTTCTGGTCGACGAATACGACAAGCCGATTCTGGATGCGCTCGGCGACCGGGAACTGGCGCTGGCCAACCGCGATTTCCTGCGCAGCCTGTACGGGGTGATCAAGGCTTCCAACGAGCAGCTCCGTTTCGTTTTCCTGACGGGGGTGAGCAAGTTCTCGCAGGCGGGCCTGTTCTCGGGCCTGAACAACTTGAACGACATCACGCTGGACGAGCGCTACGGCGCCATCTGCGGCTACACGGACGCGGAACTGGACGCGGTCTTCGCCCCGGAACTCGAGGGCCTGGACCGGGACGAGGTCCGCCGCTGGTACAACGGCTACAACTGGCTCGGACCGGAGAGGGTCTACAACCCGCACGACATCCTGCTGCTGTTCGACAAGCGCAGGTTCCGCCCGTACTGGTTCCAGAGCGGCACGCCGACCTTTCTCGCCGACCTTCTGACGCGGCGCCGGGTCGTGGCGCCCGCCTTGGAGGGCATGATCGCGGACGACGAGCTGCTGTCGGCCATCGATGTCGACCGCATCCCTGTCGAGGCGCTGCTGTTCCAGACCGGCTACCTGACCATCGTCGACGAGAAGCAGGACGAGGACGCGCCTCTCTACCGGCTGGACTATCCGAACCAGGAGGTGAAGCGCAGCCTGAACGCGCTCCTGCTGAAGGCGATGGCGCCGGACGTCGCGGTCGCGGCGGAGAGCCGGGAACTGCGCCGCCTGATGCGGACGAACGACTTCGCGGGCCTCGAGCGGCAGTTCCGGGCGTTGCTGGCGAGCATTCCGAACGAGTGGTACGCGAACACGGGCATGGCCGGCTACGAGGGCCACTATGCCAGCGTGTTCTACTCGCACTTCGTGGCGGCGGGGATGGAGGTCCGCGCGGAGGAGAGCACGGCGCGCGGACGCTCGAACCTGACGGTCCTGTACGGCGGCGACATCTACCTGTTCGAGTTCAAGGTCGTGGACGGGAAGCCGGAAGGGCGGGCGCTGGCGCAGGAGCGCGGCTACGCGGACAAGTACCGGCGTCCGGGCGTGCCGGTCCACCTGATCGGGGTGGAGTTCGGCCGGGAGGAGCGCAACATCGTCGGGTTCGAATTCGAGACCGTCTGAAATCGGGAACCACCGACGGCCCGTTTGGACATTTCGGCAGGCGGCGGCGCTTCTGCGAAAGGCGCTGGCAGGCCGCCATGCTCCTCGTTGAGGACGGCCGTTGTTTTCGCCGGGACGCCGCCTTGCGCGCCGACGGCTTGACGGGACGCGCCGCTGACGCGCGGCGCGGGAACTCCGGCCCGGCGTTCGGCCTGCGAACCCCGCCTCCTCCTTGACGGCTCCGGCATGGCGGCCTACTCTGCGCGAATGGCGAAACGCATGCTTCCGACCGGCTTGACCTCCCTCAGGAAAATCCGGGGGCTGGACTGCTACTACGTCGACAAGACGGACCATGTGCGCAGACTCGTCGAAGGAGGCGATTACTATTTCCTGTCGCGTCCGCGCCGGTTCGGCAAGAGCCTCCTGGTGGACACGCTGCAGAAGCTGTTCGAGGGAAGCGAGGAGCTGTTCCGGGGCCTCGCCGTGCACGGCAAGTGGGACTGGTCGGCGCGCCATCCGGTCGTGCGGCTGGATTTCAGCGGCGTGGGCCATTTCGACACCCCGGACGGGGTTCGGGGAACCGTGGAAAGGCAACTGGCGGCGACGGAGAGGCGCGCCGGCCTCGAACCGGGCCCCGCCGGGACGGCGGTCCGTTTCCACGAGTTGATCGAGGCCCTGCACGAGCGCACCGGGCGGCGGGCGGTCGTTCTGGTGGACGAATACGACAAGCCGATTCTGGATGCGCTCGGCGACCGGGAACTGGCGCTGGCCAACCGCGACTTCCTGCGCAGCCTGTACGGGGTGATCAAGGCTTCCGACGAGCAGCTCCGTTTCGTTTTCCTGACGGGGGTGAGCAAGTTCTCGCAGGCGGGCCTGTTCTCGGGCCTGAACAACTTGAACGACATTACGCTGGACGAGCGCTACGGCGCCATCTGCGGCTACACGGACGACGAACTGGACGCGGTCTTCGCCCCGGAACTCGAGGGCCTGGACCGGGACGAGGTCCGGCGCTGGTACAACGGCTACAACTGGCTCGGACCGGAGAGGGTCTACAACCCGCACGACATTCTGCTGCTGTTCGACAAGCGCAGGTTCCGCCCGTACTGGTTCCAGAGCGGCACGCCGACCTTCCTCGCCGACCTTCTGACGCGGCGCCGGGTCGTGGCGCCCGCCTTGGAGGGCATGATCGCGGACGACGAGCTGCTGTCGGCCATCGATGTCGACCGCATCCCTGTCGAGGCGCTCTTGTTCCAGACCGGCTACCTCACCATCGTCGACGAGAAGCAGGACGAGGACGCGCCTCTCTACCGGCTGGACTATCCGAACCAGGAGGTGAAGCGCAGCCTGAACGCGCTCCTGCTGAAGGCGATGGCGCCGGACGTCGCGGTCGCGGCGGAGAGCCGGGAACTGCGCCGCCTGATGCGGACGAACGACTTCGCGGGCCTCGAGCGGCAGTTCCGGGCGTTGCTGGCGAGCATCCCGAACGAGTGGTACGCGAACACGGGCATGGCCGGCTACGAGGGCCACTATGCCAGCGTGTTCTACTCGCACTTCGTGGCGGCGGGGATGGAGGTCCGCGCGGAGGAGAGCACGGCGCGCGGACGCTCGGACCTGACGGTCCTGTACGGCGGCGACATCTACCTGTTCGAGTTCAAGGTCGTGGACGGGAAGCCGGAAGGGCGGGCGCTGGCGCAGGAGCGCGGCTACGCGGACAAGTACCGGCGTCCGGGCGTGCCGGTCCACCTGATCGGGGTGGAGTTCGGCCGGGAGGAGCGCAACATCGTCGGGTTCGAGTTCGAGACCGTTTGAAGCCGGGAACCGTCGACGTCCCGTTCGGACGCAGGCGGCGACTCCGCGAAAGGCGTCGGCGGGACGCGCCGCGGGAACCCCGACCCGGCGTTCGGCCGGCGGACTCCGCCCCTCCTTGACGGCTCCGGCATGGCGGCCTACTCTGCGCGAATGGCGAAACGCATGCTTCCGACCGGCATTTCCTCCCTACGGACGATCCGGGAGCTGGACTGCTACTACGTCGACAAGACGGACCATGTGCGCCGCCTTGTCGAGAGAGGCAGGTACTATTTCCTGTCGCGTCCGCGCCGGTTCGGCAAGACCCTCCTGGTGGACACGCTGCAGAAGCTGTTCGAGGGGAGGGAGGAGTTGTTCCGGGGCCTCGCCGTGCACGACGAGTGGGACTGGTCGGCGCGCCGTCGTGCGGATCAGCTTCGGCGGCGGCAATTTCGACAGCCCGGACTTCGTTCGAAAAGATGTGGAAGACCAGTTGGAAGAGACGGAGCGGCTGGCCGGCGTCGAACCGGGATCTGCCGAGGCGTCGATCCGTTTCCGGCGCCTGATAAGGACGCTGCACGAGCGCACCGGGCAACGAGCGGTCGTGCTGGTGGACGAGTACGACAAGCCGATCCTGGACGCGCTCGACGACCGGGAACTGGCGGCGGCCAACCGCGACTTCCTGCGCGGCTTCTACGCGATGATCAAGGAGTGCGACGAGCAGCTCCGTTTCGTTTTCCTGACGGGGGTGAGCAAGTTCTCGCAGGCGGGCCTGTTCTCGGGCCTGAACAACCTGAACGACATCACGCTGGACGAGCGCTACGGCGACATCTGCGGCTACACGGACGCGGAGCTGGACGCGGTCTTCGCCCCTGAACTCGAGGGCCTGGACCGGGACGAGGTCCGCCGCTGGTACAACGGCTACAACTGGCTCGGGCCGGAGAGGGTCTACAACCCGCACGACATCCTGCTGCTGTTCGACAAGCGCAGATTCCGCCCGTACTGGTTCCAGACCGGCACGCCGACCTTCCTCGTCGACCTTCTGTCGCGGCGCCGGGTCTCGGCGCCGGCTCTGGAGGGCATGTTCGCGGACGACGACCTGCTGTCGGCCATCGACGTCGACCGCATTCCCGTCGAGGCGCTGCTGTTCCAGACCGGCTACCTGACCGTCGCCGACGAGAAGCGGGGCGAAGACGCGCCCCCCTACCGGCTGGACTACCCGAACCATGAGGTGAAGCGCAGCCTGAACGCGCTCCTGCTGGAGGCGATGGCGCCGGACGTCGCGGTCGCGGCGGAGAGCCGGGAGTTGCGCCGCCTGATGCGGGCGAACGACTTCGCGGGCCTTGAGAATCTGTTCCGGGCGTTCCTGGCGAGCATTCCGAACGAGTGGTACGCGAACACGGGCATGGCGGGGGCCCACTACGCGAGCGTGTTCTACTCGCATTTCGCGGCGGCGGGCATGGACGTCCGCGCCGAGGAGAGCACGGCGCGCGGACGCGCGGACCTGGCGGTCCTGCATGGCGGCGACGTCTACCTGTTCGAGTTCAAGGTCGCGGACGGGAAGCCGCAAGGCCGGGCGCTGGCGCAGATTCGGGAGCGCGGCTACGCGGACAAGTACCGGCGTCCGGGCGTGCCGGTCCACCTGATCGGGATCGAGTTCGGCCGGGAGGAGCGCAACATCGTCGGGTTCGAGTTCGAGACCGTCTGAAGCTGGCAACCGTCGACGTCCCGTTCGGGCATTTCGAACGGTCGAGCCGCCTCGTCGAGGGCGGCTGCCGTTTCCGCCGGGTCGCCGCCTTGCGTGCCGGCGGCTTGACGGGGCGGCGTCGCAGGGAGGCGCGGCCGGCAGTGACATGTCCCAGCGTGCGCTCTTGCGCCGTTTCCGGCGTATGCCGACGGCTTTCAGGGGGCAAGGAATTCCCCGCTTCGGGCGCGAAAAAAGGCGCATTTTTCAACTCCGAGACTGCTGTTTTCGCGGCCAGCCTCCGGACGCCGCCCTCGCGGTAAACGGTCGCGCCCGGCGAATCTGGCGAAACGACGGCGCCTGGCAAGAAAATGCCGGCGCCGGGAGACGCGCGTCGCGCCGTTTTGTCCGGGCGGCGGCGATTGCCAACCTTGGCAGTCTTTTGTAGGGTTTCGCGGTATCGCGAGAGGAAGAATGTCATGCAATGCTTTCTGTTCCATCTCATGCCCTACGCCAGCCTCGATCTGGATTACGACAAGACGTACAAGGCGACGTGGGTGATCTACCCGAATTCCAATTTCGATCCGAAGGTCGGGCATCGCCTCTACAATACGTACCTCGACGAACTGGAAATGGGCGAAGAACTCGGGTTCGACGGGCTGTGCGTCAACGAGCATCACCAGAACGCCTACGGGCTCATGCCGTCGCCGGTGGTGATGGCGTCGGCGCTCGCGCGGCGCACCTCGAAAGCCCGGATCGCCATCCTCGGCAACGCCTTCGGCATCCGCGCGCATCCGCTGACGCTGGCGGAGGAGCACGCGATGATCGACTGCATCACCGGCGGGCGGCTGATCAGCGGCATGGTGCGCGGCATCGGCGCGGAGTACTACTCGATGGGCGCGAATCCGGCGTTCAGCCACGGACGGTTCCACGAGGCGCACGACCTCGTCGTTCGCGCGTGGACCGAGGAGGGTCCGTTCGCCTTCGAGGGCAAGCACTATCATTTCGAGTACGTCAACGTATGGCCGCGGCCCTACAGCAAGCCCCATCCTCCGATCTGGTGCCCTTCCCAAGGATCGCTCGAGACGATCGAGTTCGCGGCGCATCCCGACCGCAAGTACACCTATCTCCAGACCTACAGCCCGTTCGACGCCGTGCGAAAGTATCTGAACATGTACCGCGAAGTGGCGCTCGAAAAGTACGGCTACCGTTCGACCGATTCGCAGGTCGGCTGGGCGGCGCCCATCTACGTCGGCGAAACCGACGAGCGGGCGGTCGAGGAGGCGGGGCCTCACATGGAGGCGTTTTTCAACAAGTTCCTGCGCATGACCCCGGAAATGCTGCTGCCGCCGGGCTATCTCACCCTCCGATCCTACAAGAACGTGATGAAGCACAAGAGCGGGCTTTCGAAAGCGCGGTCCGTGGAGGAGCTAATGGAGACCGGGATCGTGGTCGTCGGAAGTCCGGACACGGTTCGCAAGCGCCTCGAGCGCTGCCATCGCGAGGCCGGCATCGGCACCTTCCTGGGCATGTTCCAGGTGGCCTCCATGGCCCACGAAACGACGGTCGCGAGCATGAAGCGCTTCGCCGCCGAGGTGCTGCCCGCGGTTCGGGAGTTCGGCGCGGCGAAGGCCATCGCGGCGGAATAGGCGGCGATGAAGGTCTTTCTTTTCCACCTGATGCCGTATGCGTATCTGGATCCGGACTACGACCGGGATCACGATACGTGCTGGGTGACCTACTCCAACGCCAATTTCGACCCGGCGAAGGGCCACGAGCTCTATAATCGCTATCTGGACGAGCTCGAATACGCCGAGGAGCTGGGCTTCGACGGCGTTTGCGTCAACGAGCATCACCAGAACGCCTACGGGCTGATGCCGTCGCCGGTCGTGATGGCGTCGGCGCTCGCGCGCCGCACGGAGCGCGTCAGGATCGCCATTCTCGGCAACGCTTTCGGCATTCGCGACCATCCGACGACGTTGGCGGAAGAGCATGCGATGATCGACTGCATCACCGGCGGGCGGCTGATTAGCGGCATGGTGCGAGGCTTGGGCTGCGAGTACTATTCGCTCGGCGCGAATCCGGCGTTCAGCCACGAGCGCTTTCACGAGGCGCACGATCTGGTGGTTCGCGCCTGGACCGAAGAGGGGCCGTTCGCGTTCGAGGGGCGTCACTACCATTTCGAATACGTCAACGTCTGGCCGCGGCCGTTCCAGCAGCCTCACCCGCCCATATGGGTGCCCAGCCAGGGATCTCGGGAAACCATCGAATGGGCGGCGCACCCGGCCCGCCGGTACACCTATCTGCAGACCTATTCGCCGTTCCGGAACGTGGTGCGGTTCCATAACGCCTACCGACGGACGGCGCGCGACTACGGTTATGCGGCTTCGTCCGGCCAGCTCGGATGGGCCGCGCCGATCTACGTCGCCGAGACCGATCGCCGGGCGGTGGACGAAGCCCGTCCGCACGTGGAGATGTTCTTCAACAAGCTTCTCAAGTACACGCCCGAAATGCTGCTGCCGCCCGGCTACATGTCCATCCCGTCCTTCAAGCGGGTGCTGAAGACGAAGTCCAGCCTGGTGTCGACGCATACCGTCGAATCGCTGATGGAGCGCGAGGTCGTCATCGTCGGGAGTCCCGACACGGTGCGGCGAAAGATCGCGGAGTGCCACGCCGAGGCGGGACTCGGCTATCTGCTGGGGATGTTCCAGATTGCGTCGTTGCCCAGCGACTTGACCCGTCGTTCGATGGAACTGTTCGCCCGCGAAGTCATGCCCGCCGCGATGTCGCTGGAGGGCGAGGGGCGATGGGAGCCCGAGGACGCGATGGCGGATTGAAGGTCAGTGCGAACTGGGGCTGCGCATGATCCTGTCGCGGTCGATGGTGATGACGGAGATCTCGATGACCTGCCGGTCCCGCAGCAGCGCGAGATCGACCGGAACTCCCGCTTCTCCCGATCTCCAAAGCTTGCGGTAGAAGTCCGGGAGGCCCTTGACGTCTTCGCCGTTGATGGCGAGCAGGACGTCGCCCGGCTCGACGCCGGCGCGGGCGGCCGGGCCGCGTTCCGACACCGCGGTGATCAGTAGATGGCCCACGGTTTCGACCGTGTAAATTCCGAGCCAGGGACGCGGCGCGCGATCGATCCGTCCCTTCCCCACCAGCGCGTCGTATATCGGCTCGAGCAGGTCGACGGGAACGAACATGTTTCCGGGGCGCTTGCCGCTGTCGTCCTTTTCGGGGTCCTGCACGAACAGCGAGCCGACGCCGACCAACTTTCCGTCCTCGCCGATCAGCGCCGCGCCCGACCAGATCGGGTGCGGCGGTTCGGTGAAGATCGCGTCCGGTATCAGGTATTCCCAGTAACCCGCGAACTCGCGCACGGAGGAAACCGTCGCCGACAGCGCCTGGGCGGCGCCGCCATGAGCGCCGACGGTAAGCACGCTGCCTTCCCGCACGTCCGCCGACCGTCCTCGTTCGAGATGCGGCAGGCCGAGGTCGCTCGTGGCGCGGATCAGCCCGAACCCGGTCTCGTAGTCGTAGGCGACGACATGCGCTTGCGCGACCCCGCCGATCCGGGTGCCGACCGTGATCAGTTCGCATTCGTTGATCAGGTAGCCGATGGTCAACAGCAGGCCGTCGTCGGTGATCAGGACGGCGTTGCCCTCGCGCTCCGTTCCAAGGTACGAGGCCGAAAACGCGTCCTCGGGAGCGCGCGCCTGCAACGGCACGACCGCGGAAAGCGCCTTGTTCAGATCGTAGGAAAGGGACGCCGGATCGGGCCGCGGCGCCTTCGCCAGCCCGGGATGAAAGAGAGGCGGAAGGCCCGCCGGCTTGTGGCCGTTCGCACGTTCGACTCCGGTCATGCTGCGCTCCTTGTGCCCCGTTGCGACTCTAGAGGATTTGGCGGGCAGGGAAAACGCCGGACGCGCGGCGACCGCGCCGCGCTTCCGCGTTCGCCGGAAGCGTGATAGGCACCGGCATTCCCGATCCGGATTCACGACGCCATGCCATCGGCCGACGCAACCTTTTCAGGCGCGACCCTCGAGGTGGTCAACCCGTACGACCTGTCGCGGGTCGAGACGCTCGCCGTCCATGGACCCGATGACGCCGAGCGGACGCTGTCGATCGCGTACGGCCTGTTCAGGAACCGGGACCGGTGGCTGCCTCTCTACGAGCGGGTTTCGGTTCTCGAACGCGCAGCCGGGATCATCGGAGAGCGGCTGAACGAACTGGCGACTCTGGTGGTCCGGGAAGGCGGCAAGCCGCTGCGCGACGCGAGGGCCGAGGTCTCGCGCGCCGCGGAGATCGCGAAGGCTTGCGTCGCCGCGATGCGGAACGACGCGGGCGACGTGCTGCCGATGAACCTGAGTCGGCCGACCGGCGAACGCATGGCCTTCACTCGGCGCGAGCCGGTGGGAATGGTTGCGGCGGTCGGCGCATACAGCGACCCGTTCGGCCTGATTGTCGAGCAGGCGGCGCCCGCGGTCGCGGCGGGATGTCCGGTCGTCGCGAAGCCCGCCGCCGAGACGCCGCTTTCCTGCCTCGCTTTCCTCGACATTCTCGCCGAGGCCGGGTTGCCGACGGGATGGGCCCAAGCCATCGTGACGGACGACGAAGCTGCGGCCGGGACGCTGGCCGCCGATCCCCGCACGGGCTTTTTTTCCTTCGTCGGCCCATCGGACGCCGGATGGCGTCTGCGCAGCAAGCTCGCTCCCGGCGCGCGTTGCGCGCTCGGCCACGGCGGAGCCGCTCCCGTCGTCGTCGCCGGCGACATCGATATCTACGAGGTGCGCGAAGCGCTTCTGCCCGGTTGCTTCCGGCACGCCGGCCAGAGCGGCGTTTCCGTCCGGCGGGTATTCGCCCATACGCGCGTGGCGACGCGCTTCGCGACCCAACTCGCGATGAAGGCGTCCGGCCTGCTGGTGGGCGATCCGATGCTGGAGGAGACCGACATGGGCCCCCTCATCCGTCCGGACGAGCTGGCTCGCGTGCACGAGCGGGTACGCGAGGCGGTCGACGGCGGCGGGCAGTTGCTGACCGGCGGCGCGGCCCTGACGGATACGCTCTACGCCCCGACCGTCATATTCAATCCGCCTCCGGATTGCCGTTTGATGACCGAAGAAACGTTCGGCCCGGTCGTCTGCGTCGCGCCCTGGTTCCGCGTTCGGGACGCGCTGGAGCTGGCCAACGGACTGCCGACAGCATTCCAGGCTGCGGTCTTCACGCGCGATATCGACGCGGCGATGGAAATCGCGGCTGGATTGGACGCGTCGGCCGTGATGGTCAACGATCACGCGGCGTTTCGGGCGGACTGGACTCCGTTCGGCGGCTGGCGGAGTTCGGGTCTGGGAGCCGGCACCGTGGCCGGCGCGATCCGCGACCTGCAGGCCGAAAAGGCGATCGTGCTGCGAACGTCGCGGCTCGAAAAGCCGCCCGACGCGGCGCCGGCGTAACCGGGCCGCCGGACCTCGGCGCGGAACGGTTCCCGCGCCGCGGGCCGGCGGTTCGCGCGGTCAGGCTGCCTGTTCGACCGCCGCCTTCGCGGCGGCGAACTCGCCGATGCCGATCTCCGAGCGGATATCTTCGGTCTCTTCGAGTTTCCAGTCTTCGAGCGGCGCGCCCGTGGCGTCGGCGACCCGGTCGATCGCGTTGAACAAACCGGCCACGCCGGCCGCGTCCACCAGCCCTTCGCCGCCGACGGCGTCCGCGAGCGCGCGCCGCGCCGCGTCCAACTGCGCCGCGTCTCCGTCGATGACGGCGTCCGCGAAGGCGATCAGCCGATCGCCCGCCGGAACGCCGGTGTCTCCCGCGTCCGCGCCGCCGGTGACCGCCCTGTAATCGAGTTCCTGTCCGCTATGTTTTGCGCTCGCACGGAGCACTGCCACATGGCTGGTCGTTCAGTAGGTACATTGATTGAGCGCCGAAACCCGCGCCGCCAGCAGCTCGATCTGGGCGTGCGTGATGGCGCGGAACTCGCGGCTGAAATCGCGCATCTGCGGACCGGCCAGATACTGCGCGCTGGCGAGGTCGAAGAAACCCCGCGCCTCGTCGGGAACCAGCGTGAGGGCGCGGCGAATGTTGGCTTCCGGGCCGACGAAATAATCGGCCTCGTTCGGGCCGTGCTCGTTCCAGGCGATGTTCGGCGCCCATGCCTGATGCTGGCGCGCTTCCGCCGGACGGTAGCGCGAGGGCGCGCCGTCCCGCGATTCCGGCAGCGGACGGAGCGGAACGCCCAGCCCTTTCGCGAAGGTATCGACCGCCGTCACGTGCGCGACGACGCTGACGATTTCGACGAATTCGGCGTCGGAGATTCCGCTCGCGAGGGTCCGATCGTACCAGCTGCGGGTCAGGCGCCCGGGATCGGCCACGATCCGGTGGATCATGTCGACCCAGTTGTCGGGCAGTTCGCCGAGGCTGTCGTGGGATCCCTGGACGGCGAAGGGCGAAAGCGCGTTCTTGATTTCGCCGCAGAACGCGCAGCCGGGGGCGTTGCGGGTCTCGGCCATGATCGCGACGCGCCGCTCGCCGGCGAGCCACGTTCCGGCGCCCGACAGGCGATTCCACGCCCGCCGATGCGTCTCGACGAGATCCGAACGCACCGGATAAGGCGAATCCGCATAGTCGAAGGTCATGATGGCGCACTCCGTATCATGATGTCGCGGAAAACGTTATCGGCCCGAACGACGGGCGTCAACCGGCGATGTCGGCGGTCGCCGCCGGTTTGCGTCCGGTTCGCGGCAGGCGCGAGTTCTTCGATCGACGGAGCGCGTCCAGCGCGCTGGAGTTCGGTTTGGGTCGTGTCTGGCCAAGCGGATCTTGTCGCGCCGAACGACGGAACGCCGAAACGACCCGTTTCGTTCGTCAGGTCCGCTGGCGGAAAAGAGTGGGAGTCGAACCCACCAGGGACGTCTCACGCCCCTCGCCGGTTTTGAAGACCGGGCGCCCCACCGGAGACGATTCCTTTCCGCGCCGGAAGAATAACTCAATCCCGCTCGCCGCCAAATGCGTCGGCGGCCGGCCGCATCAGCTCATGGCCATCGCCCACGCGGCGGGTGAATTTAACCTTGTCGAAAAACTCGAGGACCTCGATCGTGAGATTGCGCCCGATCTGCGAAGCGTCGCGGAAGGCGGCGGCCGTTATCTTGCCGTCGTCGTCGGCTGCCCGCTCCGCGATCTCTCCGAGCCGGAGCAACGTTTCGGGAAGAAAAAACCGGTTCTTGGAGATCCTGACGACCAGTCCGTGCCGTCCCGCCCTGACCAGAAGCGATTCCACCTTGCGGACGTCGCCCGCGACGCCCGCCGCGATTTCGCCGAGCGCCGGCGGCCGCAACTCGTCAAGCAACGGTCTGATTTTTTTCCAGTTCGCCGCGTCGGCTCCGTGCAGGCTCGGCCGGTGCGCGGGAAGCCGCACGCCGAGGCCTTCCTTGACGACCGCTCCCTCGCGCGCGAGCGCGGCGCCGACGACCATCGCGGCGTCCGGCGGGAGCCGGACGCCCGTGCCGGCGAGGAGGCGATTTTCGCCGGGCCCCACCGAGTCGGGCCTTTTCCGATGCCATGCAGCGAGACCTTCGAGGACGGCGCCGCGGACCGCGCCCCATCGCTCCTCCGAAAAGCCGAACGTTCCGGATCGGCAGGCGATGGTCTTCATCGGCATGAGCGTCGGGAGCGAAGCGCCGTCTTCCGGCGAAAGGTTGCGAGCGGCAGCGAAACGGTCGAGGTTCAGTCCGTCCGCGGCGAGTTCCAGTAGTCGCGAGAGCGCGACGCCGTCGTCGGATTCTTCCATGGCGTCCAGGAACGCCAGGCGTTCCGGCCGCGCGCGGCCGCGCGCCGGAGGAAAGATATCGATCACCCGGCCGCCGCCGACGGTGCGACGGGCCGACTGGTCGCGAACGATGAACCTGTCTCCGCAAACGGCGAGAACGGGGCGGTCGAGAACCAGCTGAGCGAGCGAGTCGGCGCCGGGCGGAATCCGTTCGCCGCCGAGGATCGCGACCCGGCCGGTGGTCTCGCTCGCGCCGAGGTGGACGTGCACGGGCGTCCAGTGCGCGAGCGGCCGGCGTTCGCTTCGGAGCGCTTCGAGACGGACGTCGATCTTGCGCGCCGGCGCGGGCGCCTCTTCCGCGCGCACCCAATCGCCCCGTCCGACGCGGGATCTGTCGAGGCCTGCGCCGACGAGATTGAGGGCGCAGCGCTGGCCGGCGCGTCCCTCGTCGGTCTGCGCGTTCTGCGCGCGCATTCCGCGAACCCGCGCCTCGATATCGCCGGCCCGGACTTTGTCGCCCGTTGCGACGGTCCCCGAAAACACCGTGCCCGTGACCACGAGTCCGGCGCCCACGACCTCGAAGCTGCGATCGACGGCCATCCGAAAGTTGCCCGCCGCCGGGCGCCGCGGCAGCCCGCGCGCAGCGGCGGCCAAATGGGACTTCAGAGCCGGCACTCCCTGACCCGTGACGGCGGAGACGGGGAATATCTCGGCGTTTTCCAGCGTCGCGCCTGCGAGCGCGATCTCGGCTTCTTCCGCGGCTTCCGCGGCGCGCTCTTCCGGGACGCGGTCGATCTTGGTGAGCGCCACGGCTCCGCGCCTCACTTCGAGCTTGTCGAGAATGGCGATATGCTCTTCGGTCTGGGGCATCGGTCCGTCGTCGGCGGCGACGATAAGCAGCGCGAAATCGATTCCCGCGACGCCGCAGAGCATGTTGCGGATGAACCGCTCGTGCCCGGGCACGTCCACGAACCCGATGGTTTCCGCGTCGTCGAGCGGCAGGTAGGCGAAACCCAGGTCGATGGTCAGGTTGCGCCTCTTCTCCTCGGGAAGGCGGTCGGTGTCGACTCCCGTCAACGCCTTGACGAGCAGCGTCTTGCCGTGGTCGACGTGCCCTGCGGTCGCGACGATCATCGGCCGAGCGCGCTCAGTTGCGCGGCGAAGCCGCCTTCGTCTTCGAGGCAGCGGCAATCGAGAAGCAGCGCCCCGTCGCGGACGCGGCCGATCACCGGAACCGGAAGCGCGCGGAACGCGGCGGCGAGCCTGTCGACGCTCGCGTCCGCCGGGGTCAGGGAAAGCCCCGCGCTGGGAACGCTGCGCGTCGGCAGAGCGCCCGAGCCGACGCTGCTCTCGCATTCCGTGACGGCCACCGCCGCGGAATCGCCGACAGCGGCAGCCACGGCCGGCGCCAGGCGCCGCGCCGCCGCCGCGATTTCCGCGAGGGGGCGCGTCAACATCCGAAGGACCGGCAGGCGCTCGGGCAGGCGCTCGGGATCCGCGTAGAGCCGAAGCGTGGCGGACAACGCCGCGATCGTCAGCTTGTCGCAGCGCAGCGCGCGCTTCATCGGGTTCTTCCGAAGGCGCGCGATCTCTTCGCTTCCGCCGACGACGATGCCGGCCTGCGGGCCTCCCGGCAATTTGTCGCCCGAGAACGTGACGAGATCCGCGCCGTGCCGCAGCGCCTCCATCGGGGTCGGCTCGCGCGGCAACCCGAAACGCTCCAGATCGACCAGGGCGCCGCTGCCGAGGTCGACCGCGAAAGGTATGCGCTTTTCCTTGCAAAGAGAGGCGAGGGCGGGTTCCGGCGCTTCGGCGGTGAAGCCCTTCACGACGTAGTTGCTGGTATGGACCTTCATGACCATGCCGGTGTTCGGCCCTATCGCCTCCGCGAAGTCGCGCAGATGGGTGCGATTGGTGGTGCCGACCTCGACCAGCCGGCAGCCCGCGCGCGCCATGATTTCCGGCATGCGGAACGAACCGCCGATTTCGATCAGCTCGCCTCGCGACACGGGCACTTCCTTCCGGAGCGCGAAGGTATTGAGCGCCAGCATCACGGCGGCGGCGTTGTTGTTGACGACGGTGGCGGCTTCCGCGCCCGTCAGCCGGCAGAGCTGTTCTTCGACGTGTTCGTCGCGGTCGCCCCGCTTTCCTTCCGCGATCCGGTATTCGAGGTTCCCGGCGCCGCGCGCGGCCTCGACCGCGGCCTCGACCGCGGCCTCGGCGAGCGGCGCGCGGCCAAGATTGGTGTGCAGGACGACCCCGGTCAGGTTGAACACGCGGCGCAGCGACGGCGCGGCGCGCTCGTTCAGACGCGCCGAGATGCGCGCCAGCAGGGCGTCCGGGCCGGGAACGGCGTCGCCCGACTGCAGATGCGCGGCGCGCGCCGCGGCGAGGACTTCGCGCGCGGCCTGCGCGGTTTCGGGGCGACCGAATTCGGCCGCCAGATCCCGCGCTTCCTCGCCGTCGAGCAGGCGGTCGACGGCCGGCAGCGCCGCCAGCGGGGAATTCTGACTATCCGGCATGACGAGGCCAAAATAGGCCGTGCGGTTTGCCACGGGAACACCTTCCGGAGGTATTGGTGGATTTCGGCGCCCGCTCAACCGGAAAGCCTCGCGAGACGCGACCGGTCTCGCGCGACATGGGCGCTTTCCTGCCGGACCTGTCGTTCCCGGCGGTCATGCTTGCCGAGCGCACCTTGCGGGAAAAGGTTACGTCCATGCGCGTCTTCCGCGTCCGGCAACGGGGACGGGGCGACCGGCCGTTTAGGCGCTGGCCGCCCGGCTCGAAGACGCCGGTGTCGCGGATAAAGCATTCGCGGACGACGCCCTTGCCCGAGCGGCGTCGCGTCGCGAGGGCATGTTTTTCGGAGAAAGGGATGCTGCCGGTCACTGGATCGATTACGAGGCCGCGGTTACAGGCGAACTCCGGTTGGTTCCTGCTGGGTCGACGCGCAGCGCGCTCGCCGACGATCATGCCGGAACGCTGGCGGACAGCATGTCGTTTGACGACAGCGAGTCTTTCGAGGCGCCTGTCGAACGGTGCGCCGACGTCGAGAGCCAACGTCCTCGCGCCTGCGGCGGAAGCGCTAGCTGAACTGGCGGGAACGTCAGCGCGGACCATCAACGTTTCCGCGCTTCGAGACAAGTTCGCCGAGGACGACGCGAGCCACGCTCGCGGTTTCAACGGGATCGCCAGGGACCTTCGGGCAATGTCGCTCAAAAAATCCGAGACAGAAAGGCTTCACGAACCGCCTTGACGGCAACTCGCGCCGACATGCGCGTTGCACGGAAGAGGAGAACGTCGCGTTCGACAGCCTCGGAGACGCGCATGGAGTCGAAAACCTCGAACGCTTCGTTCAGGCGGCGCGACCGCCTAACGCTTGCTTGGAAACGCGCTCGGCGCAACCCAATTTCGTTTCATCCTGCCGAAAAATCGCATCTCTTCAGCGCGAACGTACCGCCACGATTGAGGCGCTGCGAATTTCGCGAACTCGTTTCTAAGCGCGTGCAGGCCGACGGCGTTTTCGAATTTCCAAACATTCTCGACCTCTATCGCATGGGCGGTGGAGCAGCCTGAAAAATACGCGAAATATTCTTCTTTTCCGACGCAGGCCAGGCGTTCGACTTTTTCCCAGATTTCATCCGGCGCTCCGGACCATACCCGGCCGAGCGCGAAGCCGCCGGAAAGAATTCGAACGGGAGAAGAAACATATACATACGCATCGCTTACTTCCGATTTCGGCACGGTTCGACGCAACTCCGCCGTTTTGGATCCGTTAAACAACAGATCCGCATGTTGCGGCCTCAGCGAAAGCAATATGGATCTTTTCATCCGTTGGAGCATCCAGCGAGGGCGTCTTTCCGCGCTCCGATCGGAGACCGTAACGATAGTCCGCGGCGACCATTCCGGTTATCGGGTCGCCGAATGCCGTCCGATCGGCGTTCTGAACGGGACCGTGCGGAAAATCAAACCGCGTCTTGCAACCGGGGTTGGCCGTTGCGTCGTTCTCCCTGTCGGGGCGGAATCATACATGGTTGCGGCGGCGGCGGAAAGCGCCGCGGTTTCGTTGCCGGCGTCGCTGCCCGGGACGCGGCCGACGACCGGACAGCGCCCACGGAGGGATTCCCGGCGACGCGGCGGCGTTTCGTCGATCGCGTGACCGGCGCATGCGCCAGGAACTTCCGTAACTCGTTGAAGTGGAGATATCTTTATTTCGTTTCCGGTCGAAGCGCGCTTCGTCGTGCCGTCCCTGCGTTCGCCGGTTGGATCTGGGGCCGACATGGCGTTACCTTGCGGCAGCTTCCCGCCACGCAAGGACGCGACATGGATACGCTGACGACGGCCCGGCTCGACTATCAGTCCGGTTTCGGCAACGAGTTCGCGACCGAGGCGCTGCCCGGCGCGCTGCCGGAAGGGCGCAATTCGCCGCAGCGGCCGGCCTACGGCCTCTACGCCGAACTGTTGAGCGGCACCGCCTTCACCCAGCCCCGCTCGGAAAACCGCCGCAGCTGGACGTATCGCCTGCGTCCCTCGGCGGCGCACGGCCGCTTCCGAGAGATCGGGCGCGGTATGTGGGCGCAGTTCCCCGACGGTCCGCTCACGCCGCAACAGATGCGGTGGGACCCGCTTCCCGTGCCGGAGGCCAAGACCGACCTGATCGAAGGGCTTCACGCCTTCGGCGGCAACGGCGGCGGCGCGGCGCAAACCGGCATCGCCATCCACGTATACGCCGCGAACGCGCCGATGGAGCGGCGCGTTCTCTACAACGCCGACGGCGAGATGCTGTTCGTGCCGCAGCGGGGCCGGCTGCGGCTGGTTACCGAATTCGGCGTCGTCGAGGCCGCCCCGAACGAGATCGCGCTCGTCCCGCGAGGCGTCAAGTTCCGCGCCGAACTGCCGGACGGCCCGTCGCGCGGCTACGTCTGCGAGAATTTCGGGGCGGCGTTCCGGCTGCCCGATCTGGGACCGATCGGATCGAACGGACTCGCCAACCCGCGGGACTTTCTCGCGCCGGTGGCGTCGTTCGAGGACGAGGCCGGGGAGTTCGAGCTTGTCGCGAGGTTCGGCGGATCCCTGTGGGCGGCCAGCCTCGACCGGTCGCCGCTCGACATCGTCGCGTGGCACGGCAATTTTGCGCCGTGGAAGTACGATCTCGCGAACTTCATGACCATCGGCAGCGTCAGTTTCGACCACCCCGATCCGTCGATCTATACGGTCGTCACGTCGCCGTCCGGTCCGCCCGGCCTGGCCAACGTCGATTTCGTGATCTTTCCGCCGCGTTGGCTCGTGATGGAGGACACCTTCCGGCCGCCCTGGTATCACCGCAACGTCATGAGCGAGTTCATGGGGCTGATCCTCGGCCAGTACGACGCCAAGCCCGAGGGATTCGTGCCGGGGGGCGCCAGCCTTCACAATTGCATGTCCGCGCACGGCCCCGACGCCGACGCGCACGCCGCGGCGACGCAGGCCGAACTCGCGCCCGTTCGCCTCGGCGACACGATGGCCTTCATGTTCGAGACGCGCTGGCCGGTGCGGCTGACCCAATGGGCCGCGAGCTGTCCGCTCGCGCAGGAGGATTATCAAGCATGCTGGCAGGGACTGGCCAGCAAGTTCAACGGGAGGCGCTGATGCTGAACGAAACCCATTCCCCCGCGCTGGAAAGCTGGGTGGAGGGCGCGGCCGATACGGATTTTCCCGTCCAGAACCTGCCGTTCGGAGCGTACGCCGATCCCCAGACGGGCCGCGGCAGGATCGGCATCGCGATCGGCGACAGGATCCTCGACGTGGCGCGCGCCCGTTCCGCCGGCGCGATCGGGGGCGCGGCGGACGATGCCGCGGGAGCCTGCGAAGGCGAGACGCTGAACGCGCTCATGGCGATGGGCGGAGGCCATTGGTCGGCGCTGCGGAAGGCCGCGTCGCGCGCGCTCCGAAACGACACGGCGGAGGGCGAAGCGGCGCAGGCGGCGGCGGACGACATCCTCGTCGCGCTGGCCGACGTCGAAATGCTGCTGCCGGCGCGGATCGGCGACTTCACGGATTTCTACGCGTCCCTTCACCACGCCACCAACGTCGGGCGAATGCTGCGGCCCGACAATCCCCTCATGCCCAACTACAAGCACGTGCCGGTCGCCTATCACGGGCGCGCGTCGTCGGTCGTGGCGAGCGGCGCGCCCTGCCTGCGCCCGGTCGGCCAGAGCAAGGGGGACGGCGAGCCGGCGTTCGGACCGACGAAGGCGCTGGATTTCGAAACCGAGATGGGAGTCTACGTCGGGCCCGGCAACCCGATGGGGCAACCGGTCTCGATGGCCGAAGCGGAGGCTCACCTGTTCGGGCTCTGCATTCTGAACGACTGGTCGGCCCGCGACGTCCAGGCGTGGGAATACCAGCCGCTGGGGCCGTTCCTCGCCAAGAGCTTCGTCACGCATGTCTCTCCATGGGTGGTGACGCTGGAGGCGCTGGCGCCGTTCCGATGCTCCCCGGCGCCCAGGGATCCGGGCGACCCGCGTCCCCTGCGCTACCTGTCGCCGCCGTCCGACGACGGCGCGTTCGACGTCCGCGTCGAGGTCCTGCTCGCGTCGCGCCGCATGCGCGACGAGGGATTGCCGCCGGCGACCCTGACGGTCACCAACATGCGGCATCTCTACTGGACGATCTTTCAGATGTTGACGCACCATGCGTCGAACGGATGCAACATGCGGCCGGGCGACCTGATCGGGACGGGGACGATTTCCGGACCGGAGGACGGCAGCCTCGGCTGCCTCCTCGAAATCACGAAGCGCGGGTCCGAACCGTTGCCGCTTCCCACGGGCGAAGAACGGAGGTTCCTGGAGGACGGCGACGAACTGACCATGCGCGCCTGGTGCGAAGGCGATTACCGGATCGGTTTCGGCGAATGCCGCGCCGTGGTCGAGGGCGTGCGGTCCTGACGGTGCCGGAGCGGTCCGAGCGAGCGGTTCCGCGAGCCGGGGGCGGAAACTGGTCCGAACTGGTCTTCGACCTCCTCGCGGAGGCCGGGGTTTCGCTGTTCGCCTACGTCCCCGACGCGGGCAACGCCGCGCTTGTCGAACTGGCGGAGGCGAGCGACGCGACGCGGCCGGTACTGCTGTCCAGCGAAGAGGAGGGCGTCGCCTTGTGCGCCGGCGCCGACCTGGCGGGCGGCCGCGCCGTCCTGTTGATGCAATCTTCCGGCGTCGGGAATTGCGTCAACATGCTGTCGTTGGCCGGATGCTTTCCGTTGCTGATGATCGTCACCATGCGCGGCGACCACGGAGAGCAGAACCCGTGGCAGTATCCGATGGGACAGGCGGTCGAGCCCGTCCTTCGGGCGATGGGCGTCCAGCCTGTCCGCGTGGAGCGCACCGACGAGATCGAGGACGCCGTCGCGGCGGCGATTTCCGCCGTTTTCAAGGCCGGCCGGGCTGCGGCGTTGGTGTTGTCTCAGAAGTTTCTCGGCGCGAAGGCTTTCTGAGAATGACTCCCTCCCTTCTCGATCGCCGCGAAGTCCTGGAAGCGCTGTTTCCCGAACCTGAAGCCCATCTTTTCGTCGCGGGCCTTGCAGGTTCCGCGCGGGACGCGGCGGCCCTTACGGAAGAGGGCGACAACCTGTTCGCGCTCGGCGGCGCGATGGGTGCCGCGGTGCCCATGGGGCTCGGCGTGGCGTTGACGGTTCAGGAAAGAAGCGTCGCGGTGATCACCGGCGACGGCGAACTGTTGATGAGCGCCGGCGCGCTGGCGACCGTCGCCTCGGCGATGCCCGGCAACCTGACCGTCGTCTGCATCGACAACGGCATGCACGGCGAAACGGGCGGGCAGCCGGGCCATACAGCGCGGCGAACCAACCTCGCCGTCATGGCCGAAGGCGCCGGGTTTCCGTCCGTCATGACGCTGGAGAGTTCCGCGGCGTTCGGCGACGCACGGCGCTTTCTCGCAGAAGCGGCGGGGCCCAGATTCCTGTGGGTGCGGGTGAGTCCGGGTCCGCCCGCCGCTTTCGCCCGCAACTGGAATTTGACGGAACGCCGCCTCGCGTTCCGCAACGCATGCGTCGGTCGGAGGGCGGTGCCCTGATCGGCGAGCGCATCGCGCGGACGGAAGATCCCCCGCTCCTGCGCGGGCGGGGCCTGTTCGTCGACGACATCCATCTTGCCGGCATGCTGCACGCCGCCTTCGTTCGCAGCCCGCATCCGCATGCCCTCTTCCACGGGGTCGACGCCGCCGCGGCCCGCGTCCTGCCCGGCGTTCGGGCCGTATATACCCTGGACGACTTCCTGCCGCACGTCGCGGAGACCAGACTGCCGCTGCAGTTTCCGTCGAAGAATCTGCCCTCCGACGTGACGCCCCGACTGCTCGCGGACGGCGAGGTCCGTCATGTCGGGGAAGCGGTCGCGATGGTGATCGCGGACAGCCGGTATCTGGCCGAGGACGCAGCGCGGCTTGTCGAGGCCGATTACGAACCTTTGCCCTCGGTGGCCGGCAGCGCGTCCGCGTTCGCCGAAGGGGCGCCGTCGGTTCGCCGGGGGCGCGCGGACAATGTGCTGGTGCGGTTGCATCAGTCCTACGGCGACATCGACGCGGCGTTCGACGCGGCGGCCCGCGTGTTCGGGGACCGCTTCGTCCAGCATCGGGGCGGCGCGCACCCGATCGAGGGGCGGGGCGCGGTCGGCCGCTACGACCGTCCCGACGATCGCCTTACCTTGTGGTCGTCGACGCAAATGTCGCACGAGGTGCGCTCGGCCATCGTGCGGGTGATGGGAATCGACGAAGGCCGCATCCGCGTCGCCGCGCCCGATGTCGGCGGCGGCTTCGGTTCCAAGTACATAGCCTATTGCGAAGAGGTGGCGGTGGCGCTGGCCGCCAAGCTTCTCGACGCCCCCGTGAAGTGGATCGAGGATCGAAGCGAGCACTTCACCTCGGCGATCCAGGAGCGCGAACAGGACTGGACCGTGGAAATCGCGGTCGATGCCGAGGGCCGCGTGCTCGGCATCCGCGGAACCATGCTCAACGACCAGGGCGCCTATACGCCGCAGGGGATCAATCTCGCCTACAACGCTTCGACCAGCGTGCCGGGTCCGTACATCGTGCCGTCCTACAGGCTCGACGTGCATGTGGTCGAGACCAACTCCGTCGCGGCGGCGCCGGTGCGGGGCGCCGGCTACCCGCAGGGAAACTACGTGATGGAGCGTCTGCTCGACCTCGCCGCCCGGGGTCTCGGTATCGACCGCGCCGAGATACGCCGCCGCAATCTGATACCCGGAGACCGGATGCCCTACGAATCGCCCCTGAAGACGCGGGCCGGCACGCCGGTCATGCCCGACAGCGGGGATTTTCCGCGGTGCCAGCGGATCGCGCTCGAGCGCATCGATTACGGGGGTTTTGCAGCCCGCAAGGCGGCCGCGCGAGCGGAAGGGCGGTATCTCGGGATCGGCGTCGCGAACAGCCTCAAGGGAACCGGGCGCGGACCCTTCGAATCGGGAACCGTGCGCATCGAGCGTTCAGGCAAGGTGCGGGTGTTCACCGGGGCGCTGGCGATGGGGCAGGGGCTCAAGACCATGCTGGCTCAGGTCACGGCGGCGCAGCTTGGCGCGGAAGTCGGGGATATCGACGTGACGTGCGGCGACACCGACGCGATCGCGCTCGGTCTCGGCGGTTTCGCGAGCCGCCAGACGGTCACGGCGGGATCCTCGGTGCATCTGGCCTCGGAGGAGGTTCGGGCCAAAATCCTGAAGATGGCGGCCCACCTTCTGGAGGCGGCGGTCGAGGATCTGGAAATTTCCGGCGGCCGGGTGCGGGTCAAGGGATCCGACGTGTCGGTGACGATGAAGGAGGTGGCGGAGGCGTGCTCCGGCGCGCCGGGCTATTCGATGCCGGGCGGAATCGATCCCGGCCTCGAAGCGAGCAGGCATTTCAAACCGGAGGCGTTGACCTACTCCAGCGGCACGCACGCGGTGGAGGTCGAGGTCGATCCCGACACCGGCGCGGTGACGCTTCGACGCTACGTCGTGGTCAGCGACTGCGGCACGCTGGTCAACCCGATGATGGTGGACGGACAGGTCGCAGGCGGCGTGGTCCACGGCATCGGCAACGCGCTGTTCGAATGGATGGGTTACGACCGGGAGGGCCAGCCGCTGACGACGAATTTCGGGGAGTACGCGATGCCGACGGCGCCGGAACTGGTCGCGCCGGAACTCTTCTACGAGCGTTCGCCGACTCCGCTGAATCCGCTCGGGGTCAAGGGCGTCGGCGAAACCGGGACGATACCGGCCGCGGCGGCCGTCGTTTCCGCCGTCGAGGACGCGCTCGAGCCGTTCGGCGCGCGCATTACCGACTATCCGGTGACTCCGGCGAAGATCGTGGCGCTGACCACCGGCCGGTAGGGACCGGCGCTCGCGGGCCGCCTCTTGGCGCGGTCGCCGGAAGCGTTTTCCCGTTTCAGGATCTTGAGGATGGTTTCGGCGTCGGGGCGTTCCCTGTAGTCCGGCTCGTGGAACCGGTGACGGACGACGCCTTTCGCGTCCACGACCAGTATGACCGGATGCGCGACGCCGTACCACGGGCTGCCCTTCGGAAACCGTTCGTTCGCCACGCCGAAGGCCGGTATGACCACGTTGCCGGCGTCGGACAGCAACGGATAGCCAATCGATTCGGCTTCGGAGAACCGCGTCAGAACCGGCACGGGATCGTTCGTAATCATCACGACGTTGTAGCCGAGGGCGTGGAAGTCCTTGACGCGGGGGTTCCAGGCGACCGCCTGGATCTTGCAGTGCGTTCACCAGTCGAGCGAGCGGGTGAACATGATGACGAGACCGCGCCGGCGCGCGAGCGACCGGAAGTCCTGCAACCGGTCGTACTGATCGCGGGCCGAGAAGTCGCGGGGGATCTCCGCCCCTACGGGCGGGCCGGGTTCGGCGCCGGCGCCCGCCGGCACGAAGCCCAGAAGGGCGGCCGCGATCGCCGCGCGAAGTTTCATGCCGTCTCTCCTTGGGAAGGTCCGGTCTGCGCCCGGTACCAGTCGAGGATGCGGTCGCCGGTCAGGACGACGACGCCGGGTTTCGTGAGCATGTGCTCGAGCATCTGCCGGATATGGGCGATGCGGTGCGCCGCTCCCGAAATATAGGGATGGACGGCGAAGGACATCACCCGCGCGGACTCCTCGCTCTCGGCGTAGATCGTCTCGAAATGATCGATCGCGCGGTCCCGGTAGACGTGGGACGGCATGGTCTGGATCATCGAGACGACGATGTCGTGTATCTCGAAATTGTAGGGCAGCGCGACGATGTCGCCGTGGGCGGTCCGGAGCGGGACGGGCTGGTCGTCGAACGCCCAGTCGCCGACGTATTCGAATCCGGCTTCGGCGAGGCAGTCGAGGGTGTCGAAGGTTTCCGTGAGTCCGGGTCCGAACCAACCGCGCGGCCGGTAGCCCGCGAAGGCCTCGATCGCCTCGACGGTTCTGCGGATGCTCTCGCGCTGGTCGTCCACCTTGTGCATCGGGATCTGTTCCCAGGCATGGGCGTTGAATTCCCAGCCCGACGCGAGGCAGGCTTCGAGCACGCGGGGGTAGGCTTCGCACGCTCTTCCGTTCATCGTGACGGTCGCCCGGACGCCGAATTCGTCGAGAAGTTTCCGGAGGCGCCAGAAGCCCACGCGCATGCCGTATTCGTGCCACGACCAGTTCGGGACGTCGGGCAGCATCTGCTGGTGCTGCGGCGGCGGCAGAACGGTGCGGGCCATGGGACGGTCGATGTCCCAGACCTCCAGCGACATGAGCGGCCAGAGGATCATCCGTCCGCCGTCCGGCAGCCGGAGGGGCGGCCGGTCCTCGATGGCGGAATACGGGGCGCGGTCGGCGGGCTTCATGGGCGCGACGCGGCCGCAAGCCGCGGGACCGGGGGAGACGCGGATTGGAGATTTCCGGGCGAGCATCGGCGCATCGAACGCTCCTCGGCAACCAGCATTTCTGAAGCATAGCGTCCAAGAGAGCAGATTAACAGAGCCGCGCGGACGCTTGCAATCAGCGTTACCGCTAGCGAGGATTCGCCTCAGACACACGAGGCATGCGCGTTTCCGAGACAGGACTCCAGTCGCTGTTCCGCTCTGCGGCCGGAGCCGCGTTCATAGTCGCACAAAGGCGACGGTGGCCTTGCCATGTGGGGAACCCTTGGAGTCCATGCCGTGAAGATAGCACGATCCGTTGCTTGGTCGCGCAATTGCCGGAAAGATGCTATATCGCGGTCGCCGTGTAGGTGCGCGCGGTACGGCAGCCGGCAGGTCGCCTAACTCCGACGGTCTGCGATCAGCGCCCGGCAGGCTGGCGGGATCGCTGACCGTGATCGGTTCGCCGTTTGGCCCTAACCTGCGCTCGCTCCGCCCGCCGCGCCGACGACAGGACGGTTGCACCACGCTCGCGCTCGAGGATTGCGGGATGCAAGACGGCTTCGGCGCCTGCGCGGCAGGGGCGCAGGATGAAGCAGGGCAGGGAGCGTTGTCACCATTGATTTTTAGATCCGATAATATCAGACGTAATGATGATCGTGCGTTCGACGTCGTTCGCGGACTAAAATCAAAGGTGTTTGATCGTAGACAAGGAGGGGAGGCATGGGAACCAGGAGGTTGACGACAGCCGATAGCCAGCAACAGGAGGTCGATCGGAATTACGAGGCCTTCATGAAAGTACTGCCGAATCTCATCAAGAGCGATGCCGGCCGAACGGCGTTGATGCGCGACGGCGAAGTCATCATGTGCTTCGATACCGAGCGGGACGCCATCGAAACCGGGCGCAGATTCTTCGAGGATCGGCGCTTTTCGATTCAGATCGGCGCTTTTCGATTCAGAAAGTCAGGTCTCGTCCGGTCGATTTGGGATATTTCTCGCACTTTGGCGCGCCTCGGGGCAAGATCTCCTATCGGTTCGCCGGAGCCGGGGCGGCGCGCTAGGTGCCGGCCGCAATTCATGACATTTTGACATGCCGGTCTTTTCTGGATCGTTTGAGTGGGACCTTGGTCTCGTCTGCCGCAGGTTGGCTTCGCGGCCGGGGATGCACTGCTGGATGACAATCTCGGTAATCTCTCGCGACAGAACGTTCGGCGTACCCGACCCAAGAGGAGTTTGGCAAAAATAGATTCACATCCCCGCCGCGGTTGACGCAAGGATCCGCTGCGCCTACGCTCGAAACGATTGTCGCTTCGACGTGAGGGCGCGAGAAGGAAGATGAACGACGAGCGGGCGCAGCTGGGGTCGGCAGCACTGCTGTTGAAAGACGCAGCCATTTTGTACGCGAGCTATGGAGCGGGGCGCCCGGAGCCTTTTAACGTGTTTGCCGTCCTGCGTAGCGAGAGCGACGAAGTCAACCTTCATTCCAGGTTTCTGGCCGCTCTGCTGGGCCATCGGAGCGAGGAAGAGGCGGCGAATCTGCGTGACTTCATGGGATGCGTGAAAAAAGTCGCTTCCGGACCGCTGCGCGACTTCGCGCTCAAGGGCGTGAAAGTAGAGCGCGAACGCGACTACATCGATATTCTGATCACGAACGATTGCGGACAGGCTCTGGCGATCGAGAATAAAATCTACGCTGGAGATCAGGAGGGACAGCTGAAAAGGTACCATAAAAATTTAGTTAAGCAAGGATATAAAAAAGAGGCCATACACATACTGTACTTGGCGATCGACGGTCGCAATCCTTCCAAGGATAGCGTCAAATGTCTCAGTGATGAAGCATATACTTCGATCTCTTACGGGGCTATTCTCCCCTGGCTTGAGCGTTGCCGCAAACGGGCCCATGGCGAACCCGAGCTGCGGGAGTCCATTGCACAGTATTTGCGTCTGATAAAGAGGATGACAGGCAATGATAGAAGGAGCGAACTCATGAAAGAATTGAAGAAAATTTTGCTGCTGGACAACAACCTTCTTGTCGCTCACAATTTGGCGGAGGCATTGCCGTATGCCAAGGCTTCTCTGATGCACGAAATGTGGGAGAAGATAAGGAAAGTCTTGGAAGAGCATTCGTTTACGAGTCCAGTAAAAGAGTACAAGGGTATTCCTTACTCGGACATTTCCGAGGACAGAATTGTAGATGCGATAGAGCATACCGGGTGGTTCGGTCTGTATTATTCATTTGGCCAGAAACATGCTTTGCTAGGCGTTGAAGCTGCGAGGGGATATGGTTTCGTTGTTGGCGTATATTGCAAGAAGGATGAGAACGAGGAGAAATATGACGCAATCCGCAAGAGGCTTGAGAATAAACTCGGCGAAAAAGAGAAGCCCGATAATGGCTGGCCTTGGTGGTGCGTCTTGCGGCGCGATGGGACAGGTCTTCAGCCGGATGACATCAAGATTTTAGCGGACAAAAAAGAGAGGGAAAAGCTGACCGGCTGTATCGCAGAATCCGCTGTCAAAAAATTGAAAGAAATTGAAAGCCATTTGCGCTGAACTCGGTTCTGCGAGTTCTTGAGAGTTATCGTCGAAAAGAACGTTCTCCTTCGCGTAAAGGTCGCCGAGACTGCTTTTGCAAGCCGGGGTCTTTGAAAATCGAAGGACCGGAGGAGCATCCACAGATCGAAATAGTCTTTCATACGGCTGTTCACGCGGCCCAACGCGATGATCGCCTGGAGTGTCTCGGCGACGACGGTTTCCGGCGCATATCCAGTAAGCGTTCGCTCGTCAAGTGACGATCTATTTTTTGAGGATCATCCTCCAGTCCCGCCGCAGAGGCTTTAGCCAGATGTCCTTGACCGGGAGAGCGCGTTCGCGCCGGGTGCTGCCGCGGCCCTGTGTTTTGCCGACCTTGCTGGCGGCCCGGTAGCAGGTTCCTTCGAAGCGCGGCGTTTCGCAGAAGGTCTCGAGCAGGACCGGCGCGTAGCGGGACTCCCAGTCGTCGGGCAGGCGCCGTTCGACCAGGGTGAGGACATGGGATGCGAGGTTCTTGATCCGGACCCAGGGCAGGGCCCTGGCGTTGTTGACCACCAGCGGCAGGTTGCGGCGGCGGGCTTCGGGATCCCACCCGACGCACTTGTCCCGCGGCGCGATCTTCCAGGCTGCGGCGCCGAAGCCGAGGACGGCGAGGGCTTCGCCGTCGGCGGCCCGGACGAAGTAGCGCCGCGCCGGGCAGCGTCGAGTGGCCGAGGTAGCGAGCGACGAACTCGTTCCAGAGGCGGCCTTCGTTCGCGTTCCGGCAGGGAACGACGGGTTGGACGTCGGCGAGACGTTCGGGGGTCGGGGGCTGGTCGGTCGCGGGGCCGGGCACGGGCGGACAGCGGACGGACGGCGCTTGCCTTGGCGGCGGCAGGACGGCCGTCGCGGTGCATGCGCAGCATGGCGACGCACGCGCTCATGTCCTTGAGGCCGCCGTCGGGCTTGCGCCAGTCGAGAAGCCGGCAGACCTCCCGCGACAACGCCCGGCGGGTGAGGCCGCCCCTTCCGATCAAGGTGCGGGTCGAGTTCGTCCTCGGAGAAGTCACGCCCGCAGTAGCGGCGGGGGCCGACGTTCACGGTCCCTGGGGAAGAGCGGTCCTCCAGGAACGGAGGCGCTCTCCGTCGGCGCCCCACGGCAGCCAGGCGGCCGGGCCGCGCGGGCCGCCGTGCCGGGCGCAGGCGGCAGGCGGACAGCCAAGGGTAAGGCGAGACGCCGGCCATCTCGAGCGTGCCGAAGATGGACATGCCGGCCAGCCGCGCTCCGTCCACGCTGTGCGACCCGAACGAGAGCTTGCGGCCGACGCCGCGCAGGCCGCGCTCGGCGGCGTTGTTGTCCATGGGAACGGCCGCGTTGTCCACGAACACGGTCAGACCGTCGCGGTGGCGCATCAGGGAGTCCAGAGGGCCGCGTTGCGCCGCGCTCTCCGGGAGCGCGTCCCGCGCCTTTTTCGCCGCCGCGAAGAACGCTTCGGCGAACCTTGCAAGCCGCCGTTGGGCGGTCGCGTCGTCCGGATTTGCCAGACGCTCGGAGTTGAACCTGTACAACTTGTGGCCGACCCACTTCCGGGCGAACTGCGCGAGGTAGCCGGTCTCAAGATTGACGAAGTCGCGCCTGGCGTGGACCCAGGAAAGGACGATGCACCCTTCCATGACGCGCGCCAGCTTCCGGTAGGCGGAGTAGCGGTCGCAGACCAGGTGAGCCGCCTGTTCGGGCGAGCCGAGCCCCCTGAACAGTTCAAGAGCGGCTTCCGCGCTGCGCGACGGCGAGGATGCGGACCGCGTCCGCCGCCCGGGCGGTCCAGGCGCGAGCGTTGCCGCCGTCTTCCTCGCCCAACTCCCGTCCACCCTGTCTCGTCGCCATGAACGATCGGCGCCTCCGACAAGCGCCGGGAGATTTCTTCGTCGAGCGGTCAGGCGCAGGAACCGTCGCTGGGCGTCCGCCAACGTGCCGGGCGGCGAGCCCGTGCTGGCGCAACGCGCGGCAGACCGAACGCAGCGGACGATGCTGCCCGAACCTCTCCGCCAGGACGAACGCCCAGACGGACACTCCGTATCGGGTGAAACACCCGCTCCGGGGCCGGGACCTCCTTCTCCTGCCCGCAGGTGCAAGCCGGGCGCAGGTCGTCGAACCCGCCGAACGCGATCCTGTACTCGAGGACGTACGTCTCGTTGTAGCCGTTCGAGACCCAGGCCTTGCCGCAGTCCTTGCACTTGCGATCGTCCGGGACCGAATCCTCCTCGCGGACGGGCAAGTCCGGAAACGGCGTGCGGCCGTGCGACGGCGTTCCCGAACGGCGCCCCCGGCGTCCGCCGGAAGCCGCGGGCGGACGCTCGCTGCTGCGTCCGTACAGATCTCGAGCGAGCCTGCGGTTGCGGGCCTTCACGCTCTCTACGGCGGCAGCCTCCGGTTTCGCCGGCGACGCCCTGCGTCTCTTCCTCAGGTCCCTGGCCTGCGTCCGGCGGAAACGTCCTCGCCATTCCCTCGCCTCCTGGACCGCGCTCTCCAGCGCTTGGTCACGTTCTGCAATCTTCCGGTCGCGCTCTCCAATCTGCTGGAGGAGAGCCGCGTTCTCCCGGTCGCGCTCTCCAATCTGCCGGAGGAGAGCCGCGTTCTCCCGGAGCAACGACGCAGGTGGAGTCTGACCGTCGCCCGACAGCTCGGTTCCGAGAAGCGCGCCTGCAGATTCGAACACCATGGCGTACAAGAACTAAAATCCGGTTTCCAGCAAAAAATTTTGTCCGGCTGGACGGGCCGCTCCGCCCGCGAGACGCTGTGCCAAAACCTGTTGCCGGGATACCTGCCGGACGTCGCGCGACCCAGGATCACCGCCGTACCCGGTCAAGGAAGTCAGGCCGAACCCGGGACCGAAGGCGGCTCCTCGAAAAATAGACCGTCACTTGACGAGCGAACGCTTACCATATCCAAGCAAACGCGGTGCTGGCATGTGGAGCAGGACAGGATAATCGAGCATCTCGATCCCGGGCTCGGTGGCGTCCCCAAAACCGATGTTGATCATGACGGCGATACGGGCATCCCGGCTGTCGTCCGGACGCGAAGGCCTCCGTACTCGCTATCTTCCCGGATACGGTCTATTCGCGACTGATCGACATCGAAGCGAACGCTGTCTCGACGTTCCATCCCGAGAATCTCCCTGAAATCCTCAAAGACGGACTGCGGATCTCGGCGACTCAGAAGATCGCGCGAACCGCGAAACGGCTCATCGAACCAAGCTAGCAGCAGCATGGCCCCCTCGAGGACGAACCGATGGGCGTGCGGCGATTGCACCAGCCTGTAGAGCAGCCGCCGCATAGCGTGTATGTACGAGGGCGAAAGTTTGTTCTCTCTGCCGTGCGATGCGCAGAAGGCGTGCGCGAACCGAAGCTCCGACATCCTTAATTCCCTCAGTCATTGGCGGTCAGGGCTTCGAGATACGGCCGGACGACTGTCGATACCCGGCCACGTTCGGCGTAGTGGACGATTTCAGAGGGGGTCGCCTTGCGTTGCCGGAGCGATTCTCGCAGCCCTACGAGGGCAACGGACTGGCCGATCGTTCGACGGTGGCGGAAACAGTCCGCGACCGTTTTCGCCACGCCGAAGACGTTTACCGTGACGCCTTCGATGCGCTCGGCGACGACCCCATCCGCGAGGAACGCTTCGGTAAACCTGACAATCCGTATCGGTGGGGCGCCCGCCTTGGGCGCCCAATCCTTCACGCCGACCGCCATCCACACTGTGCGAGGCAGTCGGTCGGTGAGACCGTGGAAGGCGAGCGCCGAGACGAGGCAGATCACTCCTTTCGGCTGGCGCATGGTCGCCTCCGCAAGGCTGTGATTGGCGCTGATCGGCGCATCGGGTCGCTGATACAGCCCCCGCGCGAGCCGGGCGACCTCGCCATCCTTGCGCATTCGGCTGATGGTCGCGGCGGTGATGCCCGCCTCCTTGAATTCGCGGAGGCGGACGATTCCCCGTTCCTCCAGAAGGTCGCGGGCCAGACCACGCTGAGTGGCGAGTTTCGACATGATACAGAATCACACATAAAAGCCCTTGAAATGAGAGGTTAAATATCGCTTGGGCCTTCGGAGGTAAAGGCACCGGCCGGACTTTGCCTCCTTTTGACGAAGCCCCACTGCATTCATGCGCCGAAACAGGCGATTACGCAGCGTCCGCTCCTGGATCTCCGGCCGGATTGTCCGCACCGATGCTATCGGCGACTTGTAGATCTGGCCTGACGGCAGCCGTTCCGCTTCGCCGGAGCTTGTCGTTCGCGACCCCGCACGGTCAAGACGCCGTCAAGCGAGCGTCTTCGGCGACCCTGCGATAATTTGCGTGCATCCTCTACCCTAACGCGGCGTTGGTGCCGACGCGCCCCGCGGCGTTATTGTCGATACGGGAATTGCTGTTCGCTTTCCGGCGTCAGCTTGCAGGCATCGCGGGGCTTGTCTGGTTCCCGCTCTCCGCACGGCCGTGCGGTCCGCCCCTTCCGCCTGTAACGGGAGGCGGTTGGTTTCGTCTACCCCGAAAGCCGAGACCGGGCGCGCTGCGGGCCGGGCGCGGGTGCTCCGTCACAACAAACGGCAAGCCGCAACAGCCCTTGTCGAAGTTGCATTCGAAACGACCCTCCTGTATCATGCACCATCTTGCCGTGGGAGAGGGCAGCATGTCGAACACGCGATTTCTCTATGTGGACTTCTGGACCGATTTTCACAAGTTTCTCAAGATACGGGGAGCGAAAGGGTGGGCTAACCCTAACCGCAAGCCGCAAGCCAGAAATTTCATGTCGTACAGCAGCGGCCGCACGGGGTTTATCTGGAGTGCGGTATTGCGCCCACGCAGCGAAATCATGGCTAATCTCTACCTCACGACGCCGCCGGAAAGAGACACGATCAAGTCGGCAAAATCCGCTTTTCATTTTCTGGAAGAGGAAAAGAGCGCAATAGCTCATGAATGGGCAGGTAAATCGAGCCTTGACTGGGAGGAACTGCCAAGCGGTGAGGATTGCAGAATTTCAGTATCCGCCAAACGTAATGATTTGGAGGACAGGAAAGATTGGCCGAAGCAGCACGAATGGCTGGCCTTTCATCTCGACGCCCTGCACGATGCATTCGCTAATCGCATTCTCAAGCTGCGATAAACGACGCAGCTTTCGGACACTCGGTTGATTTCGTGGCGGCCATCGATCTCGTTGTCATTTCGCCGATGACCAACCCGTTTCGAGAAAAGGCATGACGGAGTCTGCGCGACTTTCGGAGACGCCGCCGACATCCGGCATTGTAGACAACCGGAGTCGCCGCGTCGGAGAATTTCTCAAGGATCGCATCGTTCCCGGTTCGGATCTGTCTATCGTTTCGGCCTATTTCACGATCTACGCCTATGCGGCTATGCGCGAGGTTCTGGAAAACGTGGGGAGCATGCGATTTCTCTATGGCGAGCCGCAGGGCGTCGGCTCGGTCGATCCCGACGGGGACCAGGTCAGATCGTTCAGGTTGAACGAAGATGGCGGCATCGATCTCAAGCAGGTACTGGCCCAGAAACCGCTTGCCCGGGACTGCGCCGACTGGATCAGGGATCACGTCGAAATTCGCACGGTGAAGCAGGCCAATTTTCTTCATGGCAAACTCTATCATCTTGCCGGCGAGGAGAGCGCGGCGCTCGTCGGAAGTTCCAACCTCACGCAACGCGGGTTGGGTTTCGGCAGTACGCCGAACATCGAGCTCAACCTCGAAGTCGGAGATTCGGCGGAGCGGGAAGCGTTGCTCCTCTGGTTCGACGAGCTTTGGACCGATGAAACCCTTACGCGCGATGCCAAGGAAGAGGTTCTGGCGGCTCTTGGGCGGCTGGGCCAACCGTATTCTCCAGAATTCGTTTACTACAAGACCCTGTTTCACGTCTTCGAGGATCGGCTGGGCGATGGAGGCGACGGTCTCCTTCAGGATATCCATCTCTGCGATACCGAGATCTGGAAGGCCCTCTACGAGTTCCAGAGACATGGTGTCACTAGCGCCATCAATCGGCTGCTGAAGCACAACGGCTGCATCGTCGCCGACAGCGTGGGGCTGGGCAAGACTTGGACGGCACTGGCCGTCATCAAGTTCTTCGAGCTTCGCAACGAGCGGGTTCTGGTTCTGTGCCCGAAGCGGTTGAAGGAAAACTGGATCCGCTATACCTCTTGGGCGGCCTACCGCAACAATCGCTTCGAGAACGACCGGCTGAACTACACGGTGCTCGCGCACACCGATCTCAGCCGCTACGAAGGCTTGGCTGGCGCGATTGATCTCGCCAACTTCAACTGGGGTGCCTTCGATCTGGTCGTGATTGACGAGTCCCATAATTTCCGCAACGAAGGCCGTGATCGGACGGACGAGGAAGGCAACGTGATCGGGCGCAGCCGTTACAACCGGCTTCTGGAGGAAGTGATCAAGGATAGCGTCAAGACCAAATTGCTGATGTTGTCCGCTACACCGGTGAATACCAGTCTTCGGGACTTGCGGAACCAGATTTACCTGATGACGGAAAAGCGCCGCGACGCTTTCCAAGATACGCTCGGCATCGGCGACATCCAGACCCTCTTCGGCGTCGCCGAACGCGCGTTCATGCAATGGGAAAGGGATTCCGGCAAAAAAGACGCGCTGATCGAAACTCTCGGCACCGATTTTCTGGCGCTACTGGATTCCGTCACCATCGCACGCTCGCGCGTCCACATCCAACGCTACTACCCGCAAGAAGTGCAATCAGAGAAAATCGACGGTTTCCCGGAGAGAAGGAAGCCGGAGAACCTGTATCCGGCCACCGACAGCGAGGGCGCGTTGTCATACGACGACCTGTACGAACAAATCGGCGACTTCCGGCTAGCGGTCTACAGTCCTTCGCTCTACCTGAAGGACGCGTCGGGCCTAGATGCGGAAAAGGAGGCAGCTCCCTTCGACCAGCGCGATCGAGAGCGCTCGCTTGTCGGCATGATGCGCGTCAATCTTCTAAAACGCTTGGAAAGCTCGGTCCATTCCTTCACGCTTACGATGGGACGCATCATTGAGAAGATGGAAGGGCTCGACGGGCGCATCGAAGCTTGGCGAGAAAAGAGAGTCTCCGAGGAGGTAGAAATCCTTCCCGACGAGGACGAAGAGGACGAAGATTTCGAAGTCGGCAAGGGGCGCACCTATCGATTCGACGAGCTCGATGTCGACTGCTGGCAACGCGACTTGCGCGAGGATCTACAGAATTTCCGCGACCTTCACCGTGCGGCGCAGCAGGTAACCGTCGCGCGCGACGCGAAGCTGGGGGAACTCAGGAAGGTGCTGGCGAACAAGGTCGATAACCCGCTTGCGGACAAGGACGGAGTTGCCAACCGCAAGGTGCTCGTGTTCACGACCTTCGCCGACACCGCTCGTTACCTTTACGAGGATATAAAGGATCTCGGGCGTTGCGCTCGCGTTGCGCTGGTTTGCGGCGGCGGCGAAAACCGAAGCACGACAGGCGCCTCGAAGTTCATCGACATCTTGGAGCAGTTCGCGCCAAAGGCGCAGGAACGAAAGGGGGGCAGCGATGAGATCGACATTCTGATCGCAACCGATTGCCTGTCGGAAGGGCAGAACCTTCAGGACTGCGATCTGGTGGTGAACTACGACATCCACTGGAATCCGGTGCGATTGATGCAGCGTTTCGGACGGATCGATCGGCTCGGTAGCCGCAACCGGCAAGTCGGTATGGTCAATTTCTGGCCGACCCAGGATCTCGACCGCTACCTTGATCTTAAGAACCGTGTCGAGGCGCGAATGGCCCTTGCCGACGCGGCGGCGACCGGCGCCGACGATTTGTTGGACGCAGGCGAGTCCGCGCAGATGGAGCTGGCGTTTCGCGACGAGCAGTTGAAGCGTCTACGCGACGAAATTCTCGATTTCGAAGAGGACGGCGTTGCGATGAGCGACCTTACGCTCGACGACTTCATCGCCGACCTCCGGCAATACATTCATCGTAAGGAGCTCGAGGCTGCGCCATTCGGCATCTATGCTGTCGCCGGAGCTGATGACGGCGTTCATCCCGGAGTGATTTTCTGCCTCAAGCAGAAGACCGATTCGGACGAGCGTACCCCGAACCGCTTGCAACCGTATTTCCTCGTTTACGTTCACGACGACGGAAGCGTGCGCTATACCTTTCGACAGGCGCAACAGTGCCTCGCGTTGTTTCAGACGATTGCGGTAGGACGTTCGAATCCTGTGCAGGTTCTGGAGGACGCCTTCGACGAGGAGACCGGACAGGGACAGCGCATGGAGAAATACGATAGGTTGCTGGATGCTGCTCTGCGAGACATTGCCGGTACGCTTCGGAACGCCGAATTGGGACAATTGGTCAGCCAACAACGGGGCGCGAGGCTCACCCGGAAGTCGGAGCACGACAGCTTTGAACTGGTCACTTGGTTGGTAATCCGCAATGCGTGAAGCCCTCGTCGAAGCGTTGTCTGGATTTGCCGGCGGAGGGCTGCTGCGGAATTGCGCGGTCGAGCTTTTCGGTGCGCTCGGCTATTGCAGCGAGAGAATGGCAGAGGTTGGAAGCGTCGATCAGTTCGTAGCACTACTTGAGAGCGGTGGGGAACAGCTCACCGACCAGCAACGCGCGCTGTTCGACAGCGTGCGAAACGTCGAAATCGTGTTTCAGTTCACTGTCGACGAGATCACTACGTCGCCCGGCCTGTTCGACAGATCGGGCTTCGATGACGGACGCATGGAGTCTTTCCTATTCCTCGCATTTGACATGGACAGCAAAACCTACGCCCGAGCCCGCCTGATCGACATAACCCGGACCGTCAACCGCCGGTTCCCGATGCCCGTCATTCTTCTTTTTCGCCACGGTTCGACCTTGACCCTCGCCGTGGTGCACCGTCGTCCGAATAAGCGGGACGCTAGTCGGGACGTGTTGGAAAGGATCACGCTCGTCAAGGATATCCGTTTCGAAGGCCCGCACCGTGCACATGTCGAAATTCTTGCCGATCTCGCACTCACCAGACTGAATAATATCCGCAACTTCGACGATTTGCATGCCGCGTGGGAGACTGCGCTCGATATCGAAAGGTTGAATCGTAACTTCTACAGAGAGCTCTTCGAATGGTTCCAGCGAGCTGTTCGCGAATGTACCTTCCCAGACGATGGCGCAGGGGCTGGAAGCGAAGAGCGGTACGTCATTCGCCTGATCACGCGCTTTCTGTTCATCTGGTTTCTAAAGGAAAAGGGCTTGGTGCCGCCGGAGTTGTTCGAGGAAAGCTTCGCACGAAGCATCTTGCGAGAACATGCGCCGGATAGTACCGATTATTACCGCGCCGTTCTTCAGAATTTATTCTTCGCCACCTTGAACGCGGAGATTGGCAAGCGCGGCTTTCAGGAATCTCGGTCCGCTTCTCCAGAAATTTCCACTGGAGAACGATACCTGTATCGCGATCTACTGGCCGAACCGAAGCGCTTCGTCGCGATGTTGAGTAGCATTCCCTTCGTCAACGGCGGTCTGTTCGATTGTTTAGACAAGCCAGGGAGACGCATCGACGATTACGCCGAAGAGGAATGGGAGATCGAAATCCCGGCGCGTCTGTTTTTCGACAAGGACAACGGCCTATTTTCCCTGTTTCACAGTTACAAATTTACCGTCGAGGAAAATACGCCTCTCGATCAGGAGGTAGCCCTCGATCCAGAATTGCTGGGCCGCGTTTTCGAGAATCTTCTTGCAGCGTACAACCCAGAAACTCGCGATACGGCCCGCAAATCAACCGGTTCATATTACACACCGCGGGCGGTAGTGAACTACATGATCCGGGAGACGCTAGCGGAGACTTTGTCCGCGAAATGCAGATCTGCGGGCGGCGGCACAGCGTATTGGCGTAAGAATCTGCTAGATCTTCTCGACCATTCCCATGCTACCGTCAAAGATTTCACTGAAAGAGAGAAACGAACGATAATCGCAGCGATCGCCGATCTCAGGGTGCTCGACCCGGCAGTAGGCTCTGGTGCCTTTCCGATGGGAGTTTTACAAACACTCACACTAGCTCTACGTCGACTTGACCCGGAAAACGCACTTTGGGAAACACTCCAAAAGGAACTAGCGATAAAGCGGGCAGGTGATGCATTCGAAAACCAAGATCGGCAACTGCGTGACCAAGAGCTTCGCGAAATCGGCGACACTTTCGATAGGTATCGACAGACTGATTACGGGCGCAAACTCTATCTCATCCAGAACTGTATCTATGGAGTGGACATCCAGCCAATTGCGTGCCAAATCGCCAAATTGCGTTTTTTCATCTCACTTGCCATTGAGCAGGAGGCGAACCCAGACGCACCCAATCTGGGTATCCGTCCGCTTCCCAATCTGGAAACTCGGTTTATCGCTGCGAATACATTGATTGGTCTGAAAGCAGATACCGATTCTTTGCTCATTGATAATGGAGTAACGTTAAAAAGAAAAGAACTAGCCGCGGTGCGTGGACGCTACTTTCTCGCCGATAGTCGGAATAAAAAAATCGATAGCATCAGGGAGGAAACACGCGTTCGAAACGAATTACTAGAGAAATTGGAAATCGAGCGCTGCCAGTGGGATCTGTCCCAAAAAAAAGAAATTGAAGATATGGCAGAATCATTGCCAAATACGGAAACACGTGAAAAATTTCGAAAAATAAAATTTGAGAAATTTGACGCACGTAAAACAAAATATGACCGAACGTTCGACGAAGCATGTAAGGTTACAGAATGGAATCCTTACGACCAGAATGCCCATGCAGATTGGTTCGATTCCGAATGGATGTTTGGAATCTCTGGCGGTTTTGATGTTGTAATTGGTAACCCACCTTATGTTGAGGCGAGAAATAGTTTAGTGTCGGAACAAGCTAAAACAGCTTACGGAAGTCAATTGGAGGTTGATTGGGGCAGAACACTTCCTCGTGGTAGTGATCTTCTCATTTATTTTTATGCTAGAAGCGCAGTATTTCTGCAAAAAGAAGGTGGGGTAGGATGTTTCATTACTCAGAATGCTTGGCTCAATACAGACTATGGATTGGAGTTCCAATCTTTCACCGAGGGAAGGTTTTCATTTTTCCGAATTATTGATACCTCGGCGAAATTTTTTTCGGATCCCGAAGGACCGAACATTAATGCCATTATTTCTTTGTTTACGAGGAAAGCGATTTTGTCCATTGAACATGCGACAGCTGATACCGATATGGTTCTCAGAGAAAAACGAACGTACAGAACGAAAGCGGGAGTCAAATGGGGTCATCAGTTCTCCATGCCGGAGGTGTTTGATCGAATATTGAGCATGGTTTCTGTAGATCATAAATCGAGTATAACGAACCAAGCTAATCAAATCCGGTTTGGGCAAGGTATCAATGTGCCGAAATCCAAATTGGATGAACCCGGAGGAACCTTGGGGGTCATTTTCAAAGCCATTCAGTTTGTTGTTGATCGACCTGACGGTAAAATAAATCGAGATTATGTACCAAAAACTAGGCGTCCTCCTGCGCTCGTAATGCCTAGAGGGGTAGGGGATCGATATTATTGCTCATTTAACAGTTGTAAAGCCTTATCATTTAGCGCAGTAGAATTTTATCTTCCAGATGATTTATGGGGGTCTGATTTACATTATTGTATTTGGGTGTATTTTAATTCATCTTTTGTTTATCTTTTTCGAGAAATTACAGGACGAAAGAATCTAGGTGGAGGGTTGCTCAAAGCAGAGGCGACAGATATGAAGAGGTTACCAATGTCTTATGAATTTGATTTCGCAGCAGAGGCAAAGGAAGTATTTCAGGCTCTTTCGAAAAGAGATCCGTTGCCTATAAATCAAGAGATTTTTACGGAAGAACATCTGTTTATTGACGAAATAATCGGCCGGTATTTTAATTTTTCTAATGAATTAGAATCTATTCGCTCCGCTCTTATAGAACAGGTGGAAGCACGGATAAGAAGGTCTCAATTTCGCGGTTGAGTTCTACGCAATCAGCAGAAGAGGATACGCTATTCTATGGGCTTCAAACTCGGTCCTCGTATAAGGCAGTTTGCTTCAGAACCCGCTGAGGGCAACTTTGTTATGATGAGTGGTTATTTTGCACATCTTTGCGAAGAAGTGGCGCACGACGCTGCGCCGGACGCTTGCGGCTTCCGGGGAACGAATAAGACAGGTGACGTCATGATGAAACTGAAGCCATTGAAGTATCGTTTTGTGAAAAACTTGGAATTCCGTCAGGAATGCAAGCGGGTCGGCGAAGAGTGCGCGCTGATCGAGGCGCTGGTTCGCGCCCGTGCGGCGGCGAAGCTGACGCAGGTGAAAGTTGCCCGGCGAGCCGGCACGATCCGGTCCATGATCGTGCGGCTGGAGGGTGGTCGGGTATCGCCGTCGTTCGCCACCCTGCGCCGAAGCGACTGGCTCGCGGTTGACCGTGGGCTTGGCGCGGGCCGGCGTCCGAGGCGTGTGAAGCTGCCTGCTGAGCTGGCGCCGCGCTGTCAGGGTTGATCGACCATGACGGGTTGTGCCGCGGAGATCGGTTACCGGGCATGCCGGGGAGGCGTGGGCCGACCGCCGTGCGCGAATCTGAGCAATCCGGAGAAAGAAAGGGGACGCGGAACTGCTCCGCGGCGACGGCGTGGCCATCGGTCGCGTCGGAGGGGGATGAATGGATAAACGGGTGCTCGTCGCGGGAGGCGGCCCGGTCGGATCGACGGCAGCATGGCTCCTGGCCCGGCAAGGCGTTCCGGTCACGCTGGTCGAAGCGGAAGAAGGCGTTCAGATCGACTACCGCGCTTCGACGTTTCACCCTCCGACGCTCGATCTTCTCGAAGAAAGCGGGATCACCCGGGCGCTGCTCGACCGCGGCCTTAAATGCCCCACGTGGCAGTTCCGCGACCGCCAGGAGGGGCGCGTCGCCGAATTCGATCTCGATCTGCTCAAGAACGACACCCGGCATCCGTACCGGCTGCAATGCGAGCAGTTCAAGCTCGTCGATTGGTTGTATGGCAGGCTCGCCGGCAGCGCGGAACTGCTGTTTCGCCATAGGGTGGTCGGAGTGCACCAGACCGGCGAACGGGTGATCCTTGATTGTCGGACGCCGGACGGAGACGTCGAAATCTCCGGCGACTGGCTGATCGCCGCCGACGGCGGCCGGTCGACGATACGCAGGGCTCTCGGCATTGCCTTCGACGGCTATACCCATCCGGAGCACTTCCTCGTCGCGGGCACGCAGTACGATTTTCGGGCGCATATGCCGGATATCTGCTCGGTCAACTACACGGCCGATCCCGTCGAATGGTATCTCCTCCTCGAAATCCCCGACATGTGGCGGATCGTCGTTCCGGTCGACGCCTCCGTCGAGGCGGACGATGCCGTCACCGACACGTATCTCCAGAACGCCTTGCAGAATTTGCTGCCGCGTGCCGACGACTACCCCATACTCGTGCGGGCCATTTACCGGGTGTCGCAGCGGGTTGCGAGCGCTTATCGCCGGGGGCGCGTCTTCCTCGCCGGCGATGCTGCCCATATCAATAATCCGCTCGGCGGCATGGGGCTCAATGGCGGACTGCACGACGCCATCAGCCTTTGCGACAGGCTTGCGCGCGTGTGGCGCGGAGAGGCCGAAGAAGACGAGCTCGACGGTTACGAGACGCAGCGCCGTCCGGAAGCGATAAACGCCATCAGCGCAATTACCGAACGGAACAAGAAGCTCATGGAGGAGCGGGATCCGGAGGTGCGTCGTCGCAATCTCGACGAGATGCGCGCCGTCGCCGCCGATCCGGCGCGCGCGTATCGGCTGATGTTGAACGCGGCGATGATCGCTTCGCTTCGCAGATCCGGGATGTTGAGCGATGCGCCGGAAAACTGAAAGGTTTGAGACCGTTGGCGAGTGTCCGGGAAAGGCCGCTTCCGTTCGTGGTCTGCGTGTCCTCCGCTGGCGCGCTTGAGCGTAGTCTGGCGGTCGGGTCGCCGCAGCGACGTCGCAGGCGGTAGCGCTGCGGTGCTTCCTTGAGGATATGCGGGATTCGCTCGCGGCGCGGCGCGGCGTGGGGTTCGCGCTTGCGTCAAGAGGAATTTTCGCGCCAAAAGTCCACGACGCAATGTCGACAGGAGGAACTGCGGTCGGCCTGCCTTCTTCTTTCGTGGTTGCGTGCGTACATGATCTCAGGAGCCGTCGTTCGGAGCGCTTCGGAAACGGTCCTCGCACGACTTCTCGTCGGAACCGGGCGATACGGCGTTGCTTTCGAACGAGCGTATGCGAAGTCCTTGCGGATCCCCGCCCTTGTCTTGGTTGGCCTTCCACTTGAACCAAGTTGAAGAACGCGAGCGGAAACCGTTCTTTGGGGCGTTCTCCACGAATTCCGTAGCGCCGAACGTCCAGAAACCGGCGCGGCCAATTACGGTCAAGCCGAATCAATCGATCGCTTTTTCCGCCGCGGTAACGTCCGCAAAAGAAACAATCCTCCGGTCGTCGCGCCCGTTGCCGTATACGACATGTATTGGCCTTCCGCGTAACCGTGGCAGCGGTAAATTCCGTCGCTTCCGTCCATGCGGGAACTTTGTCCACCGAACTCGGTATCGTGCGCCTGTGCGGCCAAATCGCGAAACGCGAGACGATTGTTCTCAATGCGCCTTTTCTTCGCTATTGATCTGGACGGCAGGCAGAATCATTCCATCTTGCCTGCCGGGTAACGAGGCGTCTTGCGGGATAGGCGACCGCATGGCGTCCGCAGCGAAATCCGTTGGGAGGTATCCGTGAGAGCGCCATTCAGGACGAGGGCGAATGCCCGAACCGTTCGCGTGAGCCCTGTCGGGATCGACGATCTGGAAAAATGGCTGAAGGCTGAATCCGGGGGCGTCGCGGAATGGGTCAGAACCTCGGGATTTAAGGCGAGGCAGGGCGAAATCAGTCTTGTCGCCGGCTCCGGCGGCGCGCTCGACCGGGTGCTCGTCGGCGTCGGCAGCAGCGACGACATATGGAATTATGCCGGTTTGCCCGCCCGGCTTCCGGCAGGCAGTTACCGGATCGATGCCGAAATGGACGCGTCCGCAGCGACGTCCGCAGCGCTCGGCTGGGCCTTGGGTAGCTACAGGTTCGAGCGTTACAAGACGAAAAAGGGTGCCGAGCTTGCGTCTCTGGTATGGCCTTCCGGTGCCGACCGCGCCCGGGTTCTCGCGACGGCCGAAGCCGTAAATCTGGTTCGCGATCTGATCAACACGCCGGCCGCCGATATGGGGCCGTCCCATCTCGCGGCGGAAGCTCGCAAGCTCGGCCGCCGTTTCGATGCGCAGGTCAAGGTGATCTCGGGCGACGCGTTGCTGAAGCGGAACTATCCGACGATTCACGCTGTCGGACGGGCCAGTGACGATCCGCCGCGGTTGATCGACCTGCGCTGGGGATCCGCCGACACGCCGAAGGTGACGCTGGTCGGCAAGGGGGTCTGTTTCGATTCCGGCGGCCTCGACATCAAGCCCGCGAGCGGCATGTTGCGCATGAAGAAGGACATGGGCGGCGGCGCTCATGTGTTGGGTCTCGCTCAGCTGATCATGGCGCTCGAAATCCCGGTCCGCCTTCGCGCCTTGGTGCCCGCTGTCGAGAACAGCATTGCGGGCAACGCCTATCGTCCGCTCGACGTGATAAAGACCCGCAAGGGCATCGCCGTCGAGGTGGGCAATACCGACGCCGAGGGCCGTCTGATCCTCTGCGACGCGCTGGCGGAAGCGGATGCGGAGGATCCGGATCTGGTCGTCGATTTCACGACGCTGACGGGCGCGGCGCGTGTGGCGCTGGGAGGGGAATTGCCGGCCCTGTTCGCCAATAAGGATGAACTTGCCGACGCTCTTCTGGAGGCGGGCGAAGCCGTGAACGATCCCATGTGGCGGCTTCCCCTGTGGAAGCCCTACCGGCGGCTGCTCGACAGCAAGGTGGCTGACATCAACAATGTTTCCGAAGGCGGGATGGGCGGGGCCATCACCGCGGCGCTGTATCTTCAGGAATTCGTCGACGACGCTACCCCGTGGGCGCATTTCGATATCTCGGCCTGGAACGCATCGGACCGGCCCGGCCGTCCTGTCGGCGGCGAGGCGCAGGGCCTGCGCGCCGTTTTCGAGATGATAGACGGATGTTTCGGCCGACGCAGGTCGATAGAGGAAATCCTTGCCTACCTGAACGCTGAATGTGTTCGATGCACCTACGAGGCCGTGAGCGAAGCCATCGGAGTCCCTATGCAATCGGTAGGACGCCGCCTCGGAAAGAAACGCAAGGAGGCTTCATGGGTGGTGAATGGCGGCACGGGGGAACCGACGGACTATGCTTCCGAGCGGATACACCCTCAACTCAAGGAAAAAACGCGCATCATCAAGACTGGAGCCGAGCTTAAAAAATGCATGTGCACCTGGACAGAGAAAAAGTAGCGGCAACATAGTCGTCCTTCGTACTGACCGTCGCTCCGAGCTCGCTCAATCGGAATCGCCACAGAACATCTTGCGCATTGCCGTTGATATCGTCGGCGCCTTTTTCATGGTTTCCTTGGTCGAGTTCCGCAGCAGTCGGCGCGCCGCCGCCTGCGGCTCGGCGTTTCTCCGCGTTCAGTTCGGGATTGCGCAGCCGCCATTGCGCCTTCTCTCCACCGTTGCGACATGGTTCCGCTCTCCGGCTTGCGCGATCGATGACCGACTCAGATGCGCAACGCAGGCGTTGGCAATTTCTGTCGTGAGGGCGGCATCGGGATGAACGGTATGAAATTCGGCAATTCGCCAGAAATTGCTTGGCCACCGCCGTTCGCATGGCCGCGCATAGGCTCGTAGCGCTGCCCTTCGCCGAGATCCAGCGACCCCTCGCGAAAGGGGGGTCGCTGGCGCGAGCGCGCAATTCAGGGAAGCGCGGAACGCTACGGCGTCGAGTAGCGGCGCGTCAGCGCGCCGTCAGGGAATGCGTCGGCGCCGCGGCGTCGAAGCCCCGGTCGAAACCTTTCCTCCGTTCGCATGATAGGCGGTGACGAGGCGGCCGTCGGCAATCACGATGATCGTGTCTTTCAGCCGTTCGAGCGCTGCGATCTTCCTCCTGCGTTTTCGGACTTCTTCATCTGCGCTCCGTCTCCCCGGGTTTATCTTCTTGTGCAAATTCTCCGCTTCGGTTTCATGGGTCGGGTCAACGCCGTCCTTTTTGGAGCCGCGTTGACGCGACCGGATCCCGCCGCGCCGTGCGCGTTCCATCGCCATCGGTCTTCCAAGTCGCTGTTCCGAGGCATTTCTTTCGCCTCCAATGCCCGCCTGATCCGCTTCTAGCGTTCGTTGAACTCCCGGCACGGACTCGGCTCCTGATCGCTGAGATCCAGTTCTTTCCGAGGCCGCTCGCCGTAACCCTCCTCGTCTCGGGCGGGTTTGACCCGCAGACATTCGTCGGGGCCGACTTCGCCCGCTATATGGCAATGCAGAGCGGGCGCTCCCTCTGGAGACCACGTGCATGCCCACTGACCGTTGGATCATCGTGATCTCTTTCTTGAGTTTCTTGATCTCTTCCTCCGCGTCACGTCGCCTCAGCATGATCCTCTCCGGTGAAATTTCCGTTCCAATCTCAAGGATCAGGTCAATGTCGTCCTTCCGATATCCGCGTTGCCGAAGCCGGGTGTTGCTGTGCCGTGTTTGTTTCATCGTCATCGATCCTCCAGGTCGCTGTTCCTTGGCATTTCTTTCGCATCCAACGCTCGCCTGATCCGCTCCTGGCGTTCCTTGGACTCCCGGTACGGATTCGGCTCCCGAGCAATGCGGTCCAGTTCCTCCCGAAGCCACTGGCGGTATCCTTCGTCGTCCCGGGTGCGTTTGATCCGCAGGCATTCGTCGAGGTCGATATCGCCAGCCAGCAGGTAATGCAGCGCAGGATCGCCTTCCTGAAGTCCAGTGCATTCCCGCAGGGTGTCCTCCGCGATTTCGTAATGAATGCCGAGCGGTTCGTAGCCGAGAGCTATGTCGGTCACCGCTTCGTCGGGAAGCTGCTTCGCTTCCTCTTCCAGAAAATTCACCAGCGGATCCACAAACATGTAACTGTCTGTGGCCCAAGATACGTTCCGGCCGAAAACATCCCGTGCTGCGATCGATTCCTCTTCCTCGTCGAGAAAGAACGCGCCGTCATCGCCATGGCCCCAGTCCAGATCGGCCAGCCGGCTGTGCTTTGTGCTTGCCGCCCGGAGAGCCAGCTCCTTGATTCCCGCCCGAAGTTCCTCAAGCCGCGCCTTGCGGGTCAGCAGGCTTCGCTCGGCGGCCAGCAGAAATAGCAGCGGAGCGAAATCCATCACCACCGCGGCCGGGAGGTTGTAGCGCAGCGCCACGAGACGGAGGGCGGCCCGCGTCTCCAAGCGTAGCGAGAACCTCATCTCCGCTCTTTCCGGCGAGATTCCGTCATGCCGACCGGGATATGCTTCCTCGGACGGCCGGGCGAGCGTTTCGAAAGACACCTTGAGCGCCTCTTCGAGTCGCGGACGCAGGTGGGACCGCACGCGGCGGTTCTTGCCGCGCATCCATCGGCTCACAGTGTCCTTGGTGCAACCCAACCGGTCAGCGAGTTGCTGCTGGGTCATGTTCTGACGCGAAAGCGCGGTCTTCAGTTCACTGGGGTTGATACGGTCATCCGGCATTTCGACCTCCTGTGCGAGAATTTGAAATTTAAGCGCTATTTTACGGATGGTAAATAGACATTTTATAGATATTTGTTGATAAAATGTGGATTTGTTACACAGATTGATAGGAAATTTTCCAGGGCTGGCGATAATTCTCTCTTAGAACGTTGATTCGAGATATCTTTTCGTTGTCGGCCAAACGCTTGTGATCGGCGTTCGCTTATCCCGGCAGGCATCGAAAGGCAGGCCTTGGGAGGCTGAAACCCAGCCGATCCTCGCGGCGGTTGAGCCGCCAGCCCCTGGGTTGCTCGCGGAATACGAGATCGGCGAAGGCCGGTTCAAGCGGATGATCGGGCACATGGCCCGTCAGGTCATGGAGGCTCTCGGCTACGAGATCGATCGACCCAGTCTCCGGATCACTCGCGAGAACTTGCTCTCGACCGCCTCCCGTTATCGCAAGGCAGGCACGGGCCGCAACCGGCCGATCGCATAGGAACAACGGGAGGCATGGCGGAAGAATGCCGCCGCTGGTCCCTTCAACCGCTGTGTGGACGGACAGATGAAACGGCGCGACGGGAACGCCTCCATGCGGTCGCCCGCGAATACGGTATCCAACCCGAGCGCTACGAAAGCCACGGTCAACAGCGCATGAACGTCGGGAACTTGCTGGGGAAAGGGTTCCCGAAGCCGAATGCGACCCTCGAAAGCGGACCCCTGATTCCGGCCCGCCGCGAATATGATGCAAGCGGACTCCCCGGTCTTGAAATGGCGTCGGCGATCCCCATATACCGCTCGTCCGATGCCCGGACGGGATCGGACGGACCAAGGATCGGCCATCGCAGCGATCCGCCAGACATGTTGCTCGACAGGAGGATATGTGAGATGCGCACGTTCGATTTTTCCCCCCTTTACCGCAGCGCCGTCGGCTTCGACCGGCTGATGTCCGTTCTGGACGTCGCCCAGAAGACCTCCGGCGACGACGGATACCCGCCCTACAATGTCGAGAAGACGGGCGACGACGCCTATCGGGTGACGGTGGCGGTCGCCGGCTTCGGCCCGGACGAACTCGATGTCCAGGTCCGCGACGGCCAGCTCGTGGTCTCCGGAAAGACGGAGCAGGGCAAGGGCGAGGCGACCTATCTCCATCGCGGCATCGCGAAGCGCGCCTTCCAGCGGCGCTTCCATCTCGCCGACCATGTGGAGGTCAAAGGCGCCGACCTGCAGGACGGATTGCTCGTCGTCGATCTGGAGCGCGAGATCCCCGAAGCCCTGAAGCCGCGGCAGATCCCGATCGCCGGCGGCCAGGCCGAACGGCTTGCCGAGGCGGCCTGACCTTTCGCCGAACTCCGGGTCGCGCCCGTCGCCGCGTCGCGCGACCCGGTTCAGGGCGTCATAGTCCGCGCTGTCGTGTGCCAGCGGCAGCGCCCCCTTGCGGCAGGGGCGCGGCCACGCCCCTGCCCTCCGCCTCCGACGCTTCACCGCAGGTGGCCGCCGCGCGCCCAGCCCAATGGCTGGCGTCATGCGTTACCTCTGTCGGCGCGGCGATGGGGCATCATGCCGGATATCGACCAACTTCATCGTTCGGTCGAGTGCAACGACACGATCGATCTTGCCTCCATGCCCCGATGCGGGATCTCGCGGCGTGCGCTACGCACGCGCAAGCGGTTCCCAGAAGGCGCAGCTTGCGCCGCGACGGCATGCTGCCCCGTCGTTGAACCCGCTCGCGAACGCGACGGGTTTGGCGTTCAAGCGAAATCGCCGTGCGCGCTTCCTTCGGCGGCCGCCACGCGACCGCTTTCTTCTCTCTTGAAAAGAACCGGCGGTCTGACCCCGTCCGGAGAAGGGCGCGGCGTCGTCAACCACGCCCGCGCCGCGTGGCCGTCGCCGAAACGCGGAACGATTCGGTCGAGACCTCTCGGCGGGCAGTCGCGTTCATCGAGTTGTCCGGCCGGAAAGAAATAGCCGCGCTTGGCGCGTTGCTGTCCGGCGATCTTGCCCTTTCGAAGCCAGCCAGGAACCGCTGACGGACTTGAAGCCGCCCCGTGCGGCCGGTTCGTCCGAAGTAAGCGCTTCTTCCTTTCGGCCTCTCCGCGTTCGAGGCGAAATCGGCATATCCGCCTTTCCGGCCTGGCGCGTCTCGGCGCCTGTTATCGTTGGTGGATTGGTCGGCAAGGGCTTCCTGCACGCGCATCGACGACGGCGTGTTCGCCGCGACCGTCGGCGTCGAGAGCGCGACGCATGCCGCGGGCTTGGACCTCGGCGGCGCCGAGATCGTTGGCAGCGCGGTGCGCCACGCTCTCCGGACGTTCCGGTTCTTCGTCGAGGTCAGGGAATTTTCCGCAACGATCCAAGGAATTTCGCGGAATTTCGTCAAGTTCCGGATTGACCTTGAGGCCGGCGGTTACTGAACAAGGGCCATCCGTTGAGCGACCGGGATCCGGCCTGGTTAACGACCTCCGGCTCCCGCGAAGTTCAGGGTCGCGCCCTCGCGGCCGAGATCGCCGCTCTCCTGCGTTGCGCTAGAAAGGGTCGCGCCGAAACCAGCTGTCGCCGCGGGCGGGCCTTCATGGAAGTCTCCAGACCGACCCTCGTCCGCGTCCTTCGAGTATGGCTAATCCCTTGAATCTCAGCTGGGAGAGGCTGTAGACCAATTGCGCGTCATCTACCTCTATTTCCAATCGGACATGGATCTTGCGCCGCGGTAGCGGGCCGCCCGCCTCCTCCAGAACGTTGAGGATCGCTTGCTGCACGGCGGCCGGCCGCACGATCGGGTCACGCAGGTCGTAAGGGGATGGTAGCTCGGTCCGGAAACACACCGAAACGCACCCGCCCTTTTCCTTGATTTCCATACGCGGCAAACCGGCGTCGGCAGCGTCGTCCGCCATTTTGAGGGTCCCGTTTCCCTGCTGCTCGATAACGCCGCGCCGATAGAAGGTTCGAGCGATCGCCGGATTCCGTGGAAGAGAGTCGTGGGGATCCGACAACCCTTGCGGACTTAGCCCGGAATGCAGCGCACCGGACGACGTCACTTCGAGACGGTTGTCGTAAATCGCTATGCTCGTGGACCCGCCGCCGATCGAGTAGTCGCGATGGCAGAAAGCATTCGCCAGAGCTTCGCGAATGGCCGGCAGGAAAGGCTCGTCTTTCCGGTCGTCGCGTTCCGCGCCGGTCCGCTCGCCGATCGTCGGCGGGTTCGTCGGATCGCTCTCCGCGGCGGCCTGCAGGCGGGTCCGCAGCGTCTTCGCCAGCAAGTCCTCGCCGCGGGCGAGAAGCGCGAAGGCGTTCTCGTGAAACTGCCAGATGTCCGGAAAATGCTCGCGATTTACGCCCTTGAAACGAGCGACGCGCAGTCGGCATTGCGGCATCTTGAGTTCGAGGCGTTCGGGGCGACCGAACAAGACCGCCGCCGCCCGCAGCAATTCGCCGTCCCTCGACAGTTCCAGGCAGCGCAGCATTTCCGCCGGGTCCCGGGTTCCCGGCTCCGGGAGGCGGCCTAGCCGGACGGCATTCTCGACGGTTCGTCGGATCTCGGCCTCGTCCAGGTCTTCGATCGACCATCCCGCGGCGGGCAGGATTTCCCATCGAGGCTCGTTGTTCGTGCGTTCGAGGAGCTTGCCGTTGAATTCTTCCGCGGACATGACGCGGTTGGCGTTTCCGGCCCTGAGATAAGCGGTGCCCGCGTACCGGTAAGGACCGGCGGATCCCGGGCCGACGGTGACGAGGATCGCCTCGCGGTCGCCGCCGACGCGAGTTCGCTCGAACGTCGGGTAGGCTGGCGGATCGATCCTGCCGAACTCGCTGTCGAGCTCCTCCATGGTTCGCTTTCCCACGTTTTGCCCGGCGACGGTTCCGTCCGGCGCGACGCCGAACAGCACCCCGCCGCCCTCCCGATTCAGGAAGGCGCACAGAGCGATGGCCGCTTCGCGGCGATATCGGGTCGTTCGCTTGAATTCCAGTTTTTCGGATTCGCCTTGCGCGGCAAGCGCTGCGATTTGTTCGGGGGTCAAGGCAACCTTCTCCGCAGCCCGCCCGTCGCGGGTTCGCAGGCCGTCCCTGTCGACGTTCGTTGTAGTTTCATGCCGATCCTCGGTTGGCGTCGGCGAACGCGACGGCTGCGAGACGCCTTCGCCTCGCTTTCGCCGCAGGATGCCGACCGTCGGCCATCGTAAACGAACCATGCGCTGCGCGTAACGCGCTTCCCGATTCGTTCCGGGAATTCTCGTCGGCGGAATGACCCGACGAGGAGGATAAGTTCGGCCGCCGGTTTTTCGCGACGACGCCCTCTCTCTGTGGCGCGATACGCTGGTTGCGAGCCTGCGCGACTCGGCTCCCGACCTGACGACCTGTCGGATGCCGATTCTGCTGACCGTTCGCGCCGCGTCGGTGCCGCATGCGGTGCGGAACCTGTCGGAAGCCCTCGCGATTTCCCGGCCTGCCGTGTCGCGGGCGCTGAATCTCCTCTGCGAGCTTGGTTACGCTCGGCGGCTGCGCGACGAATGCGGCCAACGCAGCATGCGCATCGCGCGAACCGAACTGGGCGTCGCTTGTCTCGGCGCTTTCGCCGACAGGATCTCCCGGATGCGCCGTGCGCTCACCGGCCGAACGCCGTTCCAGGCCGGAACGCCGCAGAGCGTTTGGTCGCCGCCGCGTCGCCGCCTCGATATCGAAGGCGGCCGCCATGAGTGCCTTCGTGTATTCCTGCTCGGGCGAGAAGCCGCGACGGGTCGCCGACGGCCAAGTCGAACGGCTTGCCAAGGCGACCCGACTTTTCTCCGAGTTCCCGGTCGCCCGCCGGCGCGGCGCTCGACTTGGTTATTGTCCGTGCCGTCTTGCGCCGCGCCAACGACAGTGCGCGTCTGGAGCGTCGCCACGACCTGTCGGCGTTGAAGCGCAGGATCCGCGCGCCGTCTTCGAGGCGAAAGAAAAATGCTTCGACTGTAACGGGCTTCAGCCAAATCGCGTTTGCAGCGGAAGGCGCATGGGCGTCGCAGCGCTGCCGTTCCCGGAAGGCCAGGCACATGTTGGGGCTTCCTGCGCCGATGCTTCGGCTACAGCCAGCAAACCATAACGCGATGCGCTACTCCGCCCCGGATACCAGTGGGACGCAATGAGCCATAATGCGCCGCAATTGGCCGGTATGAGCCGTCATTAGCCCCAATGAGCCATGATCGGCCAATCCGCTGCAGCCTTCCGTACCGTATGACGCGATGCGCTACTCCGCCCCGTACCCGCCGCGACGCAATGAGCCATAATGAGCCATAATGCGCCGTAATTGGCCGCAATGAGCCATGATGCGCCATGATTGGCCAATTTCCCTGCCGTATGACGCGATGCGCCGCATGCGCCAAGCTGGCTTTATGGTCGTTTCCAGGTAGCTCCCCGTCCCCGTCCCGCGCATGCTGCCAATCCTTGGGATTTCAGCTTGGCGAGGTCATGGCGCAATCGCCGCTCGTCCGCTGCCGGCCCCAACAAGGAACGGATTTCGCGCAACGCCAGAGGGCGCTCTGCCTTGTCCAGAATGGAAAGGATTTCCTGTCCCGCCGCTTCTCTGCGCTGCGGTTGGCGAACATGCCGCCGGAAACATACCGTTACGCACCCGCCTCCCTCCTCGATTTTCGGACGCGGCGGCCCGGAAGAAACCATACTTTCGGCTATTTCGAGGGTCCCGCGCCTCCATTCCTCGATGATGCCGCGCCGATAGAAGGTACGGGCGATCAGCGGATTCCGCGGCTCGTAGGGCGCGAAAGGTTTTTCCGGAGTCAGCCTGAAGTGCAGCATGCCGGACGAAGTTACTTCCAGACGGTCATCGTAAACGGCTACCCCCGTGGAGCCGCCGCCTATGGAGTAATCGCGATGACAAAACGCGTTCGCCAAAGCTTCGCGAGTGGCCGGCAGAGGGTACAACGGTTCGTCGATTCTTGCGAAGCGACCCGCTTCGACCCGTTCGGCTATCGGCAACGTGTCCAGAAGAAAACGCTCCGCATGCGCGAGAAGCGCGAAGGCGTTGCCATGAAACTGTCGGTTGTCCATGAATTCGGTACGGTCGACGCCCTTGAAGCGGGCGACGCGAAGCAAGCATTGCGGCATTTCGAATTCGATGCGTTCGGGACGACCGAACAAAACGACCGCCGCCCGCAACAAGCTATTGTCCGTGGACAGCCCCAGACCGCGCAGCATTTCTGCGGGTTCCCGAGTCCCCGGATCCGCCAGCCGTCCTCGCCGGATCGCTTCCTCGACCGCCCGCCGGATCTCGGTCTCGTCGAGATCTTCGATCGACCATCCGGCGGCGGGCTGGTTTTCCCAGCGCTGCTCGCTGTGCATGCGCTCGAAGAGCTTGCGGTTGTAATCGTCGGCGGACATGGCGCGGGCGGCGTTTCCAATCCTGCAATAGGCATAGTCCCGGTAACGATACGGTTTGACGGGTCCTTGGGGGGCGGCGATGACGTTTATCTTGCAGTCGCCCCGTAACCGCTCCACGCTCGGGAAAGCCGGAGGCCGGCTATTTCATCGCTCAGCTCTCTATTGTTCGATCTCCGACCTGTTGTCCGACAACATATCCCTCGGGCGCAACGCCGAAAAGCGCATCGCCGCCGCGACGGTTCAAAAAAGCGCGCAGTCTTTGCAGCCTCGCGACGCGTTCTGGTCGTGCTCTTGAACTCCAGCGTTTCGGATCCGCCGCCCGCGACAAGCGCGGCGATTCGTTCGGGGGTCATGGAAACTTTTTCCGCCGGTCGCCCGTGGCAGGTTCGCGTGTTGCGCCTGTCGACGCTCGTTGCAGTTTCATGCTGCTCCTCTCTCCTGCCTGCGAGCGGTCGGCACCGGCGGGGTTGCGAGTCGCTTCCGTCTCGCTTCGCTCCTAGCTGCGAGATGCCGACCGTCCGGCCTTGGAACCATGCGCTGCGCGTAACGAGATTCCCGATTCGTGCCGTTTTGCCCGCCGGGGAGATTGGCCCGATAAGGGGGATTCGGATAAGCTCGCCCGTCATGCCGGTTTTTCTCGATCGCGACGACGCCCTCGCCCTGTGGCGCGAAGCGCTGGTCGCGAGCCTGCGCGATTCGGCCCCCGATCTTTCGGCCCGTCAGATGTCGATCCTGTTGACCGTCTATACCGCGCCGCCGCCGCATACGGTGCGGGACCTTTCCGAAGCCCTCGCGATTTCCCCGCCTGCCGTGTCGCGGGCGCTGGATCGCCTGTGCGGGCTCGGTTACGCCCGGCGGTTGAGCGACGAGTACGATCGCCGCAGCATGCACATCGCGCGAACCGAACTGGGCGCCGCCTTTCTCGACGCTTTTGCCGACAGGATCTCCCGGGCGGGCCGCGCCCTTAAAAGCCGGACGCCGTTCGAGGCCGGAACGCCGTAGGACGTTTCAGGTCGCCACCGCGTCGGTTTCGATCGCCTCGATATCGAAGGCGGCCGCCATGAGCGCCTTCGTGTACGCCTGCTCCGGCGACTCGAATATCCGGGCCGCCGGTCCCTGCTCGACCACCTTTCCGTCCTTGAGGACGATCAGCTCGTCGGCGAGCGCCCGCACAACCTTGAGGTCGTGGCTGATGAACAGGTAGGCGAGGCGGTGGCGCCGCTGCAGATCCCGCAGAAGCCCGACGATCTGAGCCTGCACCGACATGTCGAGCGCCGAGGTCGGTTCGTCGAGCGCCACGAACTTCGGCTTCAGCACCATCGCGCGGGCGATCGCGATGCGCTGCCGCTGGCCGCCGGAAAACTCGTGCGGATAACGGTCCTGCGCGTCCGGATCGAGCCCGACTTCGCGCAGGGCTTCGCCGACCTTGTCGCGGCGCTCCTCGCGCGTCTCTCCCGCGAGGCCGTGAACGCGCAACCCCTCCTCGACGATCTGGCCGACAGACAGGCGGGGCGACAGCGACGAGAACGGATCCTGAAACACGATCTGCATCTCGCGTCTCAGCTCCCGCAACCGTCTCCGGTCGAGGCTGTCGATCCGCTCTCCTCCAAAGACGATCGGTCCCTGCGCCCGCTCGAGCCGCAGCAGCGCCATGGCCAGGGTCGTTTTTCCCGAACCCGATTCGCCGACGACGCCGACCGTATGGCCCTCGCGGACCTGCACGTCCACCCCGTCGACCGCCTTCACGTGTCCGACAGTGCGCCGCAGGATTCCCTTCCGGACTGGAAACCACACCCGCAGGCTCTCCGCCGCGACCACGGGCGGCGCGTCTGCGTCCGCCGGCGCCGGATTGCCCGACGGCTCCGCCGCGAGAAGATGCCGGGTGTATTCGTGCGCGGGTCGTCCGAAGATCCGGCCGGCTTCTCCTGCCTCCACGATTTCTCCGTCCTTCATCACGCAGATGCGGTCCGCCACCTTGCGGACGATGCCGAGGTCGTGGGTGATCAGGAGGATCGACATTCCGCGGCCGAGCTGGATGCGCCGCAGCAGCGCGAGAATCTGCGCCTGGATCGTCACGTCGAGCGCCGTCGTGGGTTCGTCCGCGATCAGCAGATCGGGATCGTTCGCGAGCGCCATCGCGATCATCACGCGCTGGCGCTGTCCGCCCGACAGCTGATGCGGATAGGCGCGGAGCCGCGCTTCCGCGTTCGGAAGGCCGACTTCGCGAAGCAGGTCGAGAATGCGTCCGCGCGCCGCCGCCGGTTGCATCTTCTTGTGGACGAAGAGAATCTCGCCGATCTGCTTTTCGATCGTGTGCAGAGGGTTCAGCGACGTGAGCGGTTCCTGGAATATGATCGCGACGCGGTTGCCGCGGATTTTTTCCATCCGGGCGGACGGCGCGCCGAGAAGCTCCTCGCCGTCGATCATGATCGAACCTGCCGGATGGCGAGCTGTCGGATAGGGCAGAAGCTGAAGGATCGAGAGCGCCGTCACCGACTTGCCCGAACCGGATTCGCCGACGAGAGCGACCGTTTCTCCGCGGCCGATGTCGAACGAGGCGCTCCGCACCGCCCGGACCTCGCGCGCGCCGCGGCCGAACGAGACCGAGAGGTCGGCGATCCGCAGAAGTTCAGTCACCGAAGGCCTTTCTCGGATCGAAGGCGTCGCGAACCGCCTCGCCCACGAAGATCAGGAGGATCAGCGTCAGCGAGATGCTGACCGTCGACGAAAGGCCGAGCCACGGCGCCTGCAGATTGGTCTTACCCTGCTGCAGCAACTCGCCGAGCGAAGGCGATCCCGGCGGCAGGCCGAGTCCGAGGAAATCGAGCGCCGTGAGGCTGGTGATCGATCCGGTGAGGATCAGCGGCAGAAACGTGAGCGTCGCCACCATCGCGTTGGGAAGCACGTGCCGGAACATGATCGCGGCGTTGCCGACGCCGAGGGCGCGGGCCGCGCGGACGAACTCGAAATTGCGGGCGCGGAGGAACTCGGCCCGGACCACGCCGACCAGCGCCGTCCATCCGAAGAGAAGCAGGATGACCAGCAGGGTCCAGAAGCCCGGAACGATGACGCTGGAGAGAATGATGAGGATGTAGAGCTGCGGCAGCCCGCCCCAGATCTCGATGAAGCGCTGGAAGTAGAGGTCGATCCGCCCCCCGAAATATCCCTGGACCGCGCCCGCGACCACGCCGATCGCCGATCCGAGGGCGGTCAGGATCAGCCCGAACAGGACCGACAGGCGGAACCCGTAGATGATCCGCGAGAGCACGTCGCGGCCCTGGTCGTCCGTTCCGAGCACGTTGTCGGTGGAAGGCGGCGCCGGCGCCGGCACGCGAAGGTTGAGGTTCACCGTATCGTAGCTGTATTCGATCAGAGGCCAGACGATCCAGCCGCCCTTTTCGGCGATGAGCTCCTGCACCTCGGGTTCCCGGTACTCCGCCTCGGTCTCGAAATCGCCGCCGAAGGCGGTCTCCGGGTAGGCGCGCAGCACCGGCGCGTAGAGGCCGCCTTCGTACCAGACCGCGAGAGGACGGTCGTTGGCGATGAACTCGGCCGGCAGGGTGACGAAAAACAGGGCGAGGAAAATCCACAGCGACCAGAAGCCCCTGCGGTTGCGCCGGAAGTTCTCGAGCCGCCGCCGGTTGAGGGGCGACGGAGCGAGCCGCCGCGCGCTAGACATGGCGGCCCTCGAAGTCGATGCGCGGGTCGATGACCGTATAGGTCAGGTCGCCGACGAGGTTCATCACCAGGCCGAGCAGCGTGAAGAAGTAGACCGTCGCGAACATGATCGGGTAGTCGCGCCGGATCGCGGCCTCGAAGCCGAGCAAGCCCAGTCCGTCGAGCGAGAAGATGATCTCGATCAGCATGGCGCCGGTGAACAGGATGCCGACGAACGCCGCCGGAAAGCCCGCGATCACGATCAGCATGGCGTTGCGGAAGACGTGGCCGTAGAGAACGCGCTTTTCGGTCAGGCCCTTGGCTCGCGCCGTCTGCACGTAGAGCATGTTGATCTGGTCGAGATAGGAATTCTTGGTGAGCATGGTGAGCGACAGGAAGCCGCCGAGCACGAGCGAGATTATGGGCAGCACCAGATGCCAGAAGTAGTCGGCGGCCTGCTCGAACGGCGAGAGCTCCGCGGCGTTCTCGGACGTGAGCCCCCGCAGCGGAAACCAGTCGAGAAAGCTGCCGCCCGCGAACAGGACGATCAACAGGATCGCGAGGACGAACGAGGGAATCGCGAACCCGACGGTCAGCGCGGTCGTGGTCCACACGTCGAACCGCGTGCCGTCCTTCACGGCCTTGCGTATGCCGAGCGGGATGCAGACGACGTAGACGATCAGCGTGGTCCACAGGCCGAGCGAGATCGAGACCGGCATCTTCGACAGCACGAGGTCGATCACGGTCCTGTCCTGGAAGTAGCTCGTGCCGAAGTCGAACCTGATGAAGTTGCCCATCATCAGCAGGAACCGTTCGTGCATGGGCCTGTCGAAGCCGAACTGCCGCTCCAGTTCCGCGATGAATTCCGGATCGAGGCCTTGCGCGCCGCGGTAGCGGCTGTCGGCCGTCGGGGCGCGCGCCGCCGCCTCGGCGCTGCCGCCGGACACCTCGCTTCCCGATCCGCTGATCCGTCCGGTCGTGCCGGCGTCGATGCCCGTCACCTCGGCGATGATCTGCTCGATCGGCCCGCCCGGCGCGAACTGCACGATCGCGAAATTGATGATCATGATTCCCAGCAGGGTGGGAATCATGAGGAGGAGGCGGCGGATTACGTAGGCCAGCATGGCCGCCTCAAGGCGGCGGAAGGGCGCCCGGCGGCCGGGGCGGCGCGTTTCCTTGCGCGATCGCCGCCGCCTTCTCCCGGTCGTACCACCACGTGTCGAGCACGCCCATGCCGAATTTGGGCGAAACGGCCGGCCGGCCGAACTTGTTCCAGTACGCGATGTTGTGTTCTCCCTTGTACCACTGGGTGACCACGTAACGGTTCCACATCAGGACGCGGTCGAGCGCGCGCACCGCGGTCGTCAGTTCCGCGCGGGAGGACGCCGCGACCACTTCCTCGATCAGGGCGTCGACCGCCGGATCGCTTATGCCGCCGATGTTGAACGAGCCCGGCACTTCGGCGGCCGCGGAGCCGAAGTAGCCGCGCTGCTCCAGCCCGGGGGTCAGAGGCTGCGAGATGCGGCGGATGACGATGTCGAAGTCGAAGGAATCCGTCCGGCGCTTGAAATTGGCCGCGTCGACGATCCGGACCGACGCCTCGATTCCCAGCCGCTTCAGATTGGCGATGTACGGGTTGACGATGCGGTTGAAGCTCGCTTCGAAGAGCAGGAACTCGATCGTCAGAGGCTCGCCGGCCGCGTTCTTCAGAACGCCGTTCTCGACGCGCCACCCGGCCTCCTTGAGAAGCCGGGCCGCCTTGCGCAGGTTCTTGCGAACGCGGCCGGAACCGTCCGTGACGGGCGCCCGGAACGGCGCGCCGAAGACTTCGTCCGGCACCTTGCCGCGCCAGGGTTCGAGCAGGGCCGATTCGGAAGCCGACGGCGGTCGGCGGGCCGCCAGATCCGAGTTTTCGAACATGGAATTGGTGCGCTCGTACAAGCTGAAGAAGAGCGTCTTGTTGGTCCATTCGAAATCGAAGGCGAGGTCGATCGCATGCCGGACGCGAACGTCCGCGAACTTCCCGCGGCGCAGGTTGGGGATGAACGCCTGCACGCCGGACGGCGTTTCGTCCGGAAGGGTCTCGCGCACGATCAGCCCCTTGCGGACCGGCGGTTCGTCGTACTGCGTCGCCCACTGGCGCGACGTGAACTCCTCCCGGAAATCGTACTCCTTCGCGAAGAACGCCTGGAACGCGACCTCGCGGTCGCGGAAATACTCCACCACGATCTCGTCGAAATTGTACCGCCCGCGGTTCACCGGCAGATCCCTGGCCCAGTAGTCCGGCGCGCGGGCGTAGGCGATCGACCGGCCGGGATCCAGCCTGGCGACCCTGTACGGCCCGCTGGCGAGCGGCGCCTCGAAGGTCGTTTCGTCGAATTTCCTGTCGGCGTAGTACGCCTTCGACAGGACGGGCAACGCCGCGAGGCGCGTCGGCAGGTCGCGGTGCTTTCCGGGCTTGAGGACGAACTCCACGCGCAGCGGCGCCGCGACCGCGGCGCGTTCGACGTCGCGGTAGATCGTCCCGTATTGAGGGTGTCCCTTTTCCCGCAGCAGGTCGAAGGCGAAGGCGACGTCTTCGGCGCGGACCGGAGAGCCGTCGTGGAACCTGGCGCGCGGATCGATGTTGAAGGCGACGAGGCCGTCCCCCGTTTCGACGGACTCGGCGACGAGCGCGTAAAGCGAGTCCGGCTCGTCCTGCGCCGGGGTCATGAGCGTGTCGAACAACAGCGCTTCGGCCAGCTCTTCCTTGCGGCCCTTCAGGATGAACGGGTTGACCGTCTCGAACGTGTCGATCGCGTAGACCCTCATGGCGCCGCCCTTGGGCGCGTTTGGATTCGCGTATTCGAAATGCCGGAAATCGGCGGGATACTTGAGATCGCCGAAGACGCTGATCCCGTGGCGCGGGGCCGCAACCGCCGAGGCGGCCGCCAGGAAGCAGGCCGCGGCGGAGAAAATCGCAAACCGTTTCATGTCGGCGCCATTCTATCGCCTTTTCGGCGCGAACGGTATCGTCGGCGCCTCCCTCCGGGAAGCGGGGCCCGGCGTTCGCGGGGCGGTCGTCAGGGAGTCCGAAGCGCGCGGTCCTTGGCGGCGTCGACCCACCAGCTCATGACGTCGGGTCCGTATTTTGGATGCCGGGGAACGCCGAACCTGTCCCAGCGGACGAGGCGGTCGGCGCGGATGTGCCAATGGGGGATGACGTAATGGTTCCACGACAGGACCCGGTCGAGCGCCCGGGAGGCGGCGATCACTTCCTTTCGGTTGCGGGCGTCGACGATCTTCTCCACCAGCGCGTCGATCGCGGGATTCTTGATGCCGCCGACGTTTCTGCTGCCTTGCCGGTCGGCGGCCGCCGAACTCCAGTAGTCGCGTTGCTCGTTGCCGGGCGATTCGGACTGGCCCGCGCCGCCCACGATCATGTCGAAATCGAACGACCGGACGCGATTGACGTATTGCGACTGGTCGACGGTCCGCACCGCGGCCTCGATCCCCAGGCGTTCGAGGTTGCGGGCGAAGGGCGAGACGATCCTTTCGAACGCCGGGCTGACGAGGAGGATTTCGAAGGCGACCGGCGCCTTCGTGACGGGCGATATCAGCTTGCGGTCCTCGATGCGGTAGCCTGCGTTCTTGAGCAGCCGCAGCGCCGTCCGCAAATTGCTCCGCAGGTTGCCGGAACCGTCGGTCGAGGGCGGTTCGTAGATTTTCGCGAAGACCTCGTCGGGGATCCGGCCGCGCCACGGCTCGAGAAGCGCCAGTTCCTCCTTCGACGGCAATTCCCTCGCGGCGAGCTCGGAATTGGAGAAGAAGCTCTTCGTGCGGGCGTACTGGCCGTAGAAGAGGTGCTTGTTCGACCACTCGAAGTCGAAGGCGTAGGCCATCGCGCGGCGCAGGACCGGATCGCCGAACTGCGGGCGCCGGAGATTGAAGACGAAAGCCTGCATGCCGGTCGGTCGAGCGTTCGGCACCTCCTCCAGCTTGACCTTGCCCTCCCGCCGCGCGGGAAAATCGTAACCCGTCGCCCAGGTCAGCGACGCGTTCTCCAGCCGCAGGTCGTAACGCCGCGCCTTGAAGGCTTCCAGCGCCACGGTCTCGTCCCGGTAGTAGTCGAACCGGATGCGATCGAAATTGTACTGTCCGACGTTGATGGGCAAATCCTTCCCCCACCAGTCGCCGACCCGTTCGAGCTCGACGAAGCGTCCCGCCTCGAAGGACGAGATCCTGTAAGGGCCGCTGCCCATCGGGGGTTCGAGGGTGGTCTTGGAGAAGTCGCGAGTCGACCACCAGGCCTTGGAGAGGACGGGCAGCTGCCCGGTTATCTGGGGAAGTTCCCGGTTCGGAGGGCCGGCGAACTCGAACTTCACCCGGCGGTCGCCGAGCTTCACGCCGCGGGCGACGTTCTTGTAGTAGAAGGGGTAGATCGGCGCGCCCTTTTCCTTCAGCGTCTCGAACGTCCAGATCACGTCGTCCGCGGTGATCGGCGTGCCGTCGTGGAACTTCGCCTCCGGGCGCAGCTCGAAGACGACATGGGAGAGATCGTCGGGCACCTCGACGGTCTTGGCGACGAGGCCGTATTCGGCGGGGGCTTCGTCGGCGGGCGAGGTCATCAGCGTTTCGTGGATCAGGCCGATGCCGGACGCCGCGGAGCCCTTGATGATGAAGGGATTGAAGGTGTCGAACGTGCCGATGGCGTGGCGGCGCAGCGTCCCGCCCTTCGGGGCGTCGGGATTGACGTAGTCGAGATGCGCGAATCCGGCCGGATACTTGAGGTCTCCGATCAGGCTGAGGCCGTGGCTGACCGTGCCGGCCGCGGCCGGAGCCGCGACGCTCGCCAGAAGAATCGCCGCTGCGACGCGTTTCGTCATCGTTCGACCTTTCCTTGGCCTTGCGCCGACGCTCCGAGGAGGGACAGCGCTTCGGCGTGCAGGCGAGCGTCGCCCGCCGCGACGACGTCGCCGTTCGACGACAGGCTTAGCGGCTCGCCCGACCAGTCGGTGATTCGTCCGCCGGCTTCCCGCACGATCGGCGCCAACGCGCAGAAGTCGTAGGGTTTCAGTCCCGATTCCACGACAGCGTCGAGATGCCCGGCCGCGAGCAGGCCGTAATTGTAGCAATCGCCGCCGTAGATCGCATGCCGGGCGCGGCTCTCGATCCTGCGGAAACGCTCCATCTTGCCGGACGCGAAGAGATGCGGCGAAGTCGTGGCGAGCAATCCGTCCGCCAGCTTCGCGCAAGCCCGCGTCGAGATCGGCACGTCGTTGAGCAGGGCGCCGCCGCCGAAGCATCCGGTCCAACGCTCGCCGGCGACCGGTTGATCGATGACGCCGAGAACGGGGACGCCGCCGGAAAGCACCGCGATCAAGGTGCCGAAGATCGGGCGTCCGGCGATGAAGGATCTCGTGCCGTCGATCGGGTCGATGACCCAGACGAACTCCGCATCCGCGTTCTCGGAGCCGAATTCCTCGCCGACCACGCCGTCGGCGGGCCTGCGGCTGGAAAGAATTTCGCGGATCGCCGCTTCCGCTTCCCGGTCCGCCGCGGTGACCGGAGAATCGTCGGGCTTGACGTCGACCGCGACCGGCGTCCGGAAATAGCGCCGGAGGATCTCGCCCGCGGCGTCGGCCAGGGAATGCGCGATCCGGAGGAACTCCGGCGGGCAGAGAGCGGGATAGTACGTTAAGCGCATAATTCAACCTGACGCGAATAGGGTCGCATTGCAAGGCCGCACGAGACTTTCCAGGGCGAATTCAAGAATGGCGCGGCCGTTGCCAAGCGCTGCCCGCGAGGAGGCGTCAGCGGCGCGAGATCGGCGAGACGGCGGCGGGCGAAGCGAGCCGCGGGGCGTCGGCCGGACGGCAGCCGGCAAAAAAAACGGCGCAGCGCAAACGGCTCTTGAACGGATTTTCCCTTTCATTATCATTGGGTTATGCTGAAAGAAAAATTCGCCCTAGAGACTTTCAAGGATCCCCCTCCGCGCCGATCCGTCGATGCTCAGTTGAAGTCGTGGTTGCGCGGGTCGCGTCATCGCTCTTCTCGAAAGCGTGCTGCGCGTCCAGCGGCGGTTCGCCGCTCACTTGCGCGATGTTCGGCCGCGGATAATGATGCCGGAAGCGGCGGACGCGTGCGTTGGAGCCTCTCACGCCATAGCTCCGCGACGCGCGAAACCTCGCTCCGGCGACGTGATTGGCGTCTCTTTCGGCACCTCAGCGTCGGCGCAACGACATCGGTGGGACATTCGGCGTTCAAGATTCGACACATCCCGTCAGCGTGAACTGCCGAGCAGCGCGGCAATAGGATATTTTTCCATTAAATTCAGTATGTTATGAGAAGTTTCGTGGAATGGAATTTTTCGTAAAACAGTATTGACAATGTCAGAAAAAAAACTGAACTTGTTGACATAGGAGGTATGCGATGAGCGACGGGCCGCACAGAAGCCTGCCGATGAGGCAAGCATGGAAACGACTGGCTGAACATGCCGACAACCCGGCGGCTGATATGGAAAAGCTTATCCAGCTGGGTGGATATGCGCTTGAAGATGATCTACGCGAAGAATTTCCGGATCGACTTTTGCGGCAAATTCAATCTCTTTTGATTGATCAGCAGCTCGATCTCTGGGATATCGAAAAAATTGAAAACTTAAAGTCAGGAATAGCGGCCGGATATCCGTTTGCCACGGCATTTATCGATCATGTTATTCGATTATGGGATAATAAATTAGGTGACAGAAAGGTGGAAAATGCGCTTTGTGAAGCGCTCTATGACCGTTTTGCAAGCAGTATTCGCCAAATGGAAGAACACTATTTGCGAAAATCATATCGCTGTGACCGCGTGATTAATCGACTAAAAGAGGCGCGTGGAAAATTACCGATAACCGAGATAGCGAGAAATCATTTAGCCGGGATTAGAAGATCGCGACCGTCTGATAAAATGACCGGAATAGACGATGGCATCAGGTTATGATTGAGGGTGGATGAATGATGGTTTCTTTCCCTGAACTGTGCGTCAACGTAACCGAAGAGGGTTTTTCTGTTGAAAATACCCAAAATCAGCAATGCGAAATCGGAAGAAATATTATGTTTAATGAAAAAGGATTGGTCTCATACTGTTTGGCAAATTGGGAACCGAAACTATACGATGCTCTCGTTGTTTCAGCTGCTATAGAGTTTTGCGATTATATAAAGATGAGACCAAAAAGGGGTTGGGGCAGAAGATTTTATTTGACCGTACCCGTCCACAACCTAGACCTGTGGAGAGATCGATGCGTTTCCAAAACGCTTCGCGACGCCTTGAATTTCTTGACGGGTGATGTATGGCAGATCGATTTCGTCGAAAGAAAGAAGCAGGCGGACCAACCTAGGCAATGGAATTTTCCGATACCGGATCGTTTGCAATACGTAATGTCTTACAGTAATGGGCTAGATTCATACGTTGTGTGGAGACTTATGCAACGGAGATCTCAAAATAAAATCATTCTAGCTCGACTGGAAACCTGTGGATTGAATAATGGGAAGTTCAATAAATCAAAAGAACCATTTGCAGTGCTTCCTTACCGAGTGTCATGTGCACCTATTTCTCGTAAGGAATTTAGTGGCCGTTCTCGAGGATTCAAATTTGCTTTACTCAGCGCTATCGCGGCCTATTTATCGAAGACCAATAAAATTATCGTCCCGGAAAGCGGACAGGGCGCATTGGGATGTTCATTAGTGCCAGTAGGACATGCATATCCTGATTATCGAAGTCATCCTCGTTTTATGGGTTTTATGGAGAAATTTATTAATGCACTTTTCGATCATCCAATTCACTATGATTTTCCGCGTATTTGGCATACCAAGGGTGAGACTCTAGGAGCCTATCTGAACGAATTCGTTGACGAACCGTCATGGAGGAAGACGCGGTCATGCTGGCAAGATTCGAGACAGGTGTCGGTTTCCGGCCGTCGGCGACAGTGCGGTATTTGTGCGGCGTGCCTTCTTCGACGGATGAGCGTTTATGCGGCGGGTCAATCGGAGAATAAGGAGGCGTACGTTTGGGAGGATCTGAATGCACCGCGATACGAGGATGGTGCGGCCTCGACGTTTAAAAGAAGACAGCCTAAAGGCGCACTTTACGAATATGCAATTGCGGGCGTACTTCATCTTCAACATATTGCCGAACTGTCCGAGTGCTTTGAGGAGTTGCCCTCATTAAAAAATGAAGAGTTTTTTCTAAGTCAATTTTTCGATCTAGACACTGTCGAAACTCGCCGAAGGCTTTTAAGAATGCTCCGACAGCATGGCGAGGAATGGAACGGTTTTGTTGAATCTCTTGGATCTGTATCGTTCATAAATCAATGGGCCAAGGGGAGCCGGTGACATGGCATCGGAGAGAATCCAAATTGCCGAGGTTGGCTCGCGCTTGCGTACAGCCCGTGAAGCGCACGGCATAACGCAGGCAAAGGCCGCAGATCATATCGGAATCACGCGCACGACGCTGATCGCCATAGAGCAAGGCAAGCGGCGCATACAGACGACGGAACTTTCGCGTCTCGCTCGCTTGTACGGCACTTCTGCCAATGCATTGCTGCGCGAGGAGGCGGTACATGTTGATCTCTTGCCGCGTTTCCGAAGCTTTCCCGGAAAAACGCGACAGCCGACTGAGGAAGCTGCGCGGATTTTGAACGACCTCGTCAGGGCGGAGGTTGAACTGGAGAACCTTCTAGGCATCGAAAGAACTCGCAATCTTCCGCCCGAAAGGCCTCTCATGTCGGGGGACGTGCGCATTCAGGCGGAAAACGACGCGATCGAACTCAGGCAAAGGCTCGGATTGGGAAGCGCCCCCGTTCGTGATTTGGTAAGTTTGCTGGAATTGGAACTCGGAGTTCGTGTCTATATCAGGCCTCTCGATTCCAGCATATCCGGCTTGTTCGCCTATGACGACCATGTAGGAGGATGCATGCTTTTCAACGTCAAACATCCACCGGCGCGACGCACTTTCACCGCTGCACATGAGCTTGGACATCTCGTTTCGTCGCGTCGGAAACCGGACGTCTTCGGGCCGGAGGAATTTGACGTTTCACGCGAGGAACGCTACGCGAATGTTTTTGCAAGAGCGTTCTTGACTCCAATGCGTACGGTAACTGATTTATTTCGGGAGATCACCACGGGAGCCGATGTCTTGACTAGGCGGCACGTCATCTTGCTGGCTTACCGCTTCGGCGTTTCTCGTGAAGCAATGGTCCGGCGGCTGGAAGAAATCGGCATCGTCAAACGCGGCGCGTGGGACTGGTTCAAGGCTAACGATGGAATTACCGACGAGCAGGCGCGGCAGGCTCTTGGTGATCGCGCTTTCGCTGCCTTGGACGCGAAGCCGGTGACGGAATTCCGACTGCATTCGCTGGCTGCGGAAGCGTGGAGAAAGGATTTGCTCAGCGAGGGGCAACTTGCCCGTCTTTTGCGCGTAGACAGGATAGGGTTGCGGGAAATACTGGACGATGCGGATGCAGAAAAAGACGAAACGAATGGTATGCTGCGCATCGTTCGATGACGTTTCCGTGCCGGTCGTTGCGGATGCAAGCGTCATCATTAATTTGAATGCGACCGGCTGCGTTCGGGCAATCTTGGACGCGTTACCGCAATCCGTTTTAGTTACGGAGAAGGTGGCGTCGGAGCTTGCAGAAGGCAAAGCGTCGGGTCGATCCGACGCCGATGCGCTCTTTGCGCTTTCCGAAAGTGGAGCGGTCGATATCGTGACGCTTACGGATATTGAACTTCAGCATTTCACAAGTCTTGTGAATGGCCCCGCGCCGGAAACTCTCGACGATGGCGAGGCAGCAACTATAGCAGTTGCGTTGGGACGATCCGGAGCGGCTTTGATCGACGAACGCAAGGCCCATCGAATATGCGCTGAGCGCTTTCAAGGATTGGTAATCGGATGCACGATCGATTTTTTGGCGCACCCGAACGTCGAAGCCGTCCTCGGCCGCGACGGACTGGCCGACGCCGTCTTCAATAGCCTGCAGTGCGCTCGCATGAGCGTTTTACCTTGGCACGTCCAATGGGTGGTGGAACGGATAGGCGCCGAGCGCGCCGCTACATGCGTTTCCCTGCGGAGGGCCATCCGCCGCGCCGCGCCGTAAGCGCTCGGGTGCTTCGCGGTCGCTCCGGCATGTTCCGAGCGCTCTCGACACGTCTCCGAACGGCAATGACCCGAAGGAGGTTGCCTTGGGCTGGCGTCGCGCTCAGGCTGCGCCGATAGAAAAAATGCCCACTCTGTCGGCCGGCTTCTTGATCCCCGCGAAAGTCATCTGGGTGCCCTTCGCGTAGTTCTTCGGCTTCGTGAGGAACGCGTTGAGGTTGTCGTAGGTTCACGGTTTTCCCTTCAGCCCTTGAAGAGCCGCGGAATGCTTGAATGCCGGTCTGGATGCCGGTTCCGCATTGACCACGTTCCAGAGATTGGGACCGATTCCGTTCTTTCCGCCATCGGTCACCGTATGGCAGGTCTTGCACTTGTTGAAGACCCTTGTGCCGCGCGCCCGAAGCGCCGGTTTCCGAGGTTGCCCGGACGTGAACGTTTCCGGGCGGTCTCTCGGCAAGGCCGGGATTGGCAAGGAGGAAGCAACCAGCGCAGCGTTTCCGCCGCCGGAAAATTGCGCTAATTCAAAATTGGAATTTGAATTAGCGCAATTTTCGGATATCCTTCGGAACATGATAATCGAACGCGACCTTGCTGCTGTATTGACGAAGGCTGCCCGGAAATGGCCGTCCATCACCCTTACCGGGCCGCGGCAAAGCGGCAAGACGACCCTTTGCCGAACCGCGTTCGCAGGGCGCCCGTACGTGACCCTCGAAGCGCTCGATACGCGCGCATTCGCGACGGAGGATCCGCGCGCGTTTCTGGACGGGTTCCCGAACGGGGCCGTTATCGACGAGGTGCAGCACGCGCCGGAACTGCTTTCCTATTTGCAAGGCGTCATCGACGACAAGCCGGAACCCGGGCGATGGATTCTCACCGGCTCGCAAAATCTTTCTCTTTTGGAATCGGTCGCCCAGTCTCTCGCCGGCCGAACCGCAATGCATCGCCTGCTTCCGCTTACGCGCCGGGAGACCGAGCGTTTCAGCCGGTATCCCGAGGGTCTCGAAGAAGCTCTGTTCACTGGCGCCTATCCCGCCATATTCGATCGCGGCCTCGATCCGGCCGACTGGCTCCGCTCCTATGTCGCCACCTACATCGAGCGCGACGTGCGAGCGCTCAGCAATATCGGAGATCTCGCGCTCTTCCAGCGATTCGTGGAACTGTGCGCCGGACGTACGGCGCAGTTGCTGAACTACTCCTCGCTGGCTGGCGATTGCGGCATTTCGCAGCCCACCGCGAAAGCTTGGATCAGCCTGCTCGAGGCCAGCTTCGTCGTTTTCCGCCTGCCCGCGTATCGCGCGAACTTTCGGAAGCGCCTCGTGAAGATGCCCAAGCTGCATTTCTACGACACCGGCCTCGTTTGCTGGCTCGTGGGCATTCGCACGTCCGATCAGCTGCGCACGCATCCGCTTCGCGGTCCGATTTTCGAAACCTGGGTGGTTTCGGAAATCGCAAAGCAACGGAGCAACAGAGGAGAAACGGGCGGCCTGTTTTTCTATCGTGACCGCGGCGGAGCCGAGGTTGACCTCGTCGTCTCCGGCCCGTCCGGCGATACGCTCGTCGAGATCAAGGCTGCGCAAACCCCGTCATCGAGCCTGTACAAAGGCCTTCAGCGTGTCCGGCGGCAGTTCGCTGCGCAACCAATCGTCGCAGTTTATGGCGGCGATCAGTTGCAGCGGCACTCGGAGGCGACTCTCCTGTCTTGGCGCGCGCTGCACGACGCAGAATTCTGAACCTTCGCTCGAACATTGCGGTTGGCTCGCCCTCGCAACGGAGATTGCCGACAGCCTGCGTTGCGTTTCGGAGTTGATTAAGGGAGCGGCGCTGGCGTTGCGCTCAGGCTGCGCAGATAGAGGATGACGTTCGCCCGGTCGGTCGGCTTCTTGAGCCCCACGAACGTCATCTTGGTGCCCTTCGCGTAGTTCTTCGGTTTCGTGAGGAACGCGTTGAGGTTGTCGTAGGTCCACGGCTTTTCCTTCAGCCCCTCGAGGGCGGCGGAATATTTGAACCCCGAATTGGACGCCGGTTCCGCATTGATCACGTTCCAGAGATTGGGGCCGATTCCGTCCTTTCCGCCGTCGGTCACCGTATGGCAGGCCTTGCACTTGTTGAAGACCTTCTTGCCGCGCGCCGGATCGGCATTGGCGAGGAGGGTGGCGAACGGCACCTCCGGCGCTTTCGGGGCCGAAGGCCGGACCGCCGGCTCGGGCGTCGCCTTGACGGCGGCGACGGGCGCATGCCCGCCGCCGGGGGCCACGAGATTGTCGCCGATCTTGCCGATCGAGAACACGATAAGGGTCGCGAGAATTATCGCTCCGGCGATCTTGTTGAGTTCCAGTGACGACATGAGATTATCCGCTAGTCTGAGCGGAAGCGAGTCTATCCGCAGCGCGCCCGCCTGTCCATTGCCCGGCCGCGCCGCGCAAGGGGTATAATGTCGCGCCAGCCTTTCCGGAGAACGCCGCGCCCGTGAATCCCGTCCTCGTCATTCCTGCGCGCCTGGCCGCCACGCGGTTTCCCGGCAAGCCGCTGGCGGATCTTCTGGGAGAGCCGATGATCGTCCATGTCTGGCGGCGGGCGGCGGCGGCGGGCATCGGCCCGGTCGTCGTCGCCTGCGGCGATCCCGAAATCGCCGCTGCGGTGGAGGCCGCCGGCGGGCGGGCGGTGATGACCGAACCCGGTCACGCGAGCGGATCCGACCGCGTCTGCGAGGCCGTGCGCCGCATCGATCCCGAAGGACGGCACGACGTCGTGGTCAACGTGCAGGGCGATCTGCCGACGGTGGATCCCGGCGCGATCGCCGAGGCGCTGACGCCGTTCGCCGAGCCTGCCGTCGATATTTCGACCCTCGCCGTCGAAATCTCCGACGATCGCGAGCGGGCCGACCCGAACGTCGTCAAGGCGGTGATCGCGTTTTGCGGGAACGAGCGGACCGGGCGGGCGCTCTATTTCAGCCGGGCGACGGTGCCGCCCGCCGGTCCGCATTATCACCACCTCGGTCTCTACGGCTTCCGGCGCGGCGCTCTCGACCGCTTCGTCGCGTTGCCTCCCGGCCGTCTGGAGATCGCGGAGCGGCTCGAGCAATTGCGCGCGCTCGAGGCCGGGATGCGAATCGACGTGACGCTCGTTGACACGGTTCCGATCGGCGTCGATACTCCGGCGGATCTCGACCGGGCGCGGGCGCTGCTCGCGGCCGGTTCTTTCTGACGGCTCGCAACTGCATGCCCGCATCCATCGCATTTCAGGGCCGGCCGGGTGCCTACTCGCACTTGGCCTGCCGCGATTACTTTCCGGACTTGAGGGCGCTCGCGACCCGCGCTTTCGAGGACACGCTCGCGGCGGTGCGCGACCGGCGCGCGCGCTACGCCATGATTCCCATCGAGAATTCGCTGGCCGGCCGGGTCGCCGACATCCACAGGCTGATGCCCGAATCCGGATTGCATATCGTCGGCGAGCATTTCGCGCGGGTGAACCATCATCTTCTCGCGCCCGAAGGCGCCACGCTGAAGACGATCAAGCGCGTGCACAGTCACGTGCACGCGCTCGGCCAATGCCGCGATTTTCTTCGGCGGCATGAACTGGAGCCCGTCGTCCACGCGGATACCGCGGGAGCCGCCGCCGACATCGCGGCCGCCGGCGACCCCGCCGAAGCCGCGATCGCGTCGAAGCTGGCGGGCGAGGTCTACGGCCTGAATTCCCTCGGAGCCAACATCGAGGACGCCGAGCACAACACCACCCGCTTCCTCGTCCTGGCGCGCACCCCGTTGAGGCGCCGGCGGGACGCGACGCCGGTCATCACGACCTTCGTCTTTCGGGTGCGCAACGTGCCGGCGGCGCTGTTCAAGGCGCTCGGCGGCTTCGCCACCAACGGCGTCAACATGACCAAGCTGGAAAGCTACATGCTCGGAGGGGATTTCTTCGCGACGCAGTTCTACGCCGACATCGAAGGCGACCCTCGCGACCGCGACGTCCGGCTGGCCCTGGAGGAGCTCGATTTCTTCACCCGCGAGGTGCGCCTTCTCGGCACCTATCCCGCGGATCCCTTCAGAAGCGGTAAAACGCGGCCGGGCAAAGGACGCGGCGCCGGCGCTTAACCTCGCCGGATCCACTCGTCGATCAATCGCCTCGCGATCGAGTCGGACCGCGGCCGCCGCGAGATTCCCGCGCCGCCCTCCGCCAGTTCTTTCCGCGTGAACCAGCGCAGGTCCTCGAGTTCCTCTTCGTTGCGCGTGAACGCGTCGGTGTCGGCGTCGGCGTGGAAGCCCAGCATCAGCGACGCCGGAAACGGCCAAGGCTGGGAGGAATGGTACCGGATGTTCGAAACCGCGACCCCCGCTTCCTCCATGACTTCGCGGGCGACCGCATGTTCGAGGCTTTCTCCCGGCTCCACGAAGCCGGCCAGCGTCGAATACATGCCGTCCATCCATTCCGCCTTGCGCCCGAGGAGAACGCGGTCGCCCCTGGCGACCAGCATGATGACGGCGGGATCCGTGCGCGGAAAATGAAGCGCGCCGCAGCGCCCGCATTCCCGCAGATGGCCGGCTTCCCGAATCCGGGTGGGCGCGCCGCACGCGCCGCAGAACCCGTGGCGCGCATGCCAGTGCATGATGCCCTTGGCGTAGGCGAGAATCGACGCCTCGCCTCGGTCCATGACGGCGCCGACCGAGCGCAGGTCGACGAACTCGGCGGCGCCTCGCAGCGAGTCGAGATCCTTTTCCTCGACATGGGATATGTCGACGGCGAAATGCGCGATTTCGCCGCGCAGGCCCAGCAGTACCGTTGTGCGCGCCGCGTCGACGAGATCTCTGGCCTCGCCCTCGCGCATCATTACCCCCTGCGGCGTTTCCCGCCGGACGACCAGGTTTTTCGAACGCCAGACCGGGACGAAGATCGTTTCGGGCGCCTCCAGCCGCGTCCGCAGCCAAGCTTCGTCGGCGCGAAGATGCGCAACCCGATCCAGCGTCACGTCGGCATAGTGGTTGTGCATGCGGCAAGAGTCGCACAGACCCCGGCAGGACGCAATCGGCGGCTTTGTCGAGGCGCGGCGTCTGGTATACTGCCCGCAGGAGGCCGGCGGCGGACGGATCGCCCGTGAACCCGGTCAGGTCCGGAAGGAAGCAGCCGCAGCGGGATGTTTCCGGGTCGTCAGGCCGGTCTCCGTTCATCACCGGCGCGGACGAATGACAGACGCCCCACAGCCCTATCGCGTTCTGGCTCGCAAATACCGGCCCGTCGATTTCTCGACGCTGATCGGCCAGGAGGCCATGGTGCGGACGCTGTCGAACGCGATCGAGTCCGCCCGCCTCGCGCACGCGTTCATCCTCACCGGCGTGCGCGGCGTCGGCAAGACGACGACCGCCCGGATCATCGCCCGCGCCCTGAATTGCGTGGGCGCCGACGGGCAGGGAGGCCCCACGCCGAATCCGTGCGGCGCTTGCGAGCACTGCGCGTCGATTTCCGAGGACCGCCATGTCGACGTGCTTGAAATGGACGCCGCCAGCCGCACCGGGGTCGACGACATTCGCGATCTGATCGACGGGGTGCTCTACCGGCCGGTCACGGGACGCTTCAAGATATACATCGTCGACGAGGTGCACATGCTTTCGCGCAACGCTTTCAACGCGTTGCTCAAGACTCTCGAGGAGCCCCCGGAGCACGTCAAGTTCATCTTCGCGACGACGGAAATACGCCGGGTGCCGGTCACGGTGCTGTCGCGTTGCCAGCGCTTCGACCTGCGCCGCGTCGGCCTTGAGGTCCTCGCCGGGCATTTCTCCGAGATCGCGCGCAAGGAAGGCGCCAGCGTTTCCGAAGGCGCGATCGCCCTGATCGCCCGGGCGGCGGACGGCTCGGTGCGCGACGGCCTGTCGCTGCTCGACCAAGCGGTTGCGCATGGCGGGCCCGGCGCGGAGATCGGCGAGGAAGCCGTGCGCGAGATGCTCGGCGTCGCGGAGCGCGTTCATGTCGTGGAGCTCTTCGAACGCCTCATGAAGGGCGAGATCGCCCAGGCGCTGGAACTGTTCGATTCCATGTACGGAGCCGGCGCCGATCCGGTAACGATTCTGAGGGATCTTGCCGAGTTGACCCATTGGCTGACGCGGCTGAAGGCCGCGCCGGGCGCGGCGGGCATCGCGCCGGCATTCGACATGGAGCGCGGCCGCGGCCTTGCGGAGCGTCTGCCCATGGCGGCGCTGGCGCGAACCTGGCAAATGCTGCTCAAGGGGATCGAGGAAACGCGCAACGCGCCGTCGGCGGCGCAGGCCGCGGAGATGGTGCTGGTTCGCATCGCCTATGTCGCCGACTTGCCCACTCCGGCGGATCTGGCGGCCGCGTTGAGAGGGAAATCTGCCGCTGCCTCCGGAGCGCCGGGAACCCCGGCCTCGGCGGCGTCCGGCGAAACGTCGGCAGCCTCGCCTGCGACTGCGGCGGGAACTTCGCCCGCCCCAGGCGTCGAAAGGACTGCGACGGCAACTTCGCCTGCGCCGGTCGTCGAAAGGCCTGAGCCGACAGCTTCGCCTGCGCCCGCCCCGATCGCAGAAAGGCCTGCGGCCTCGCCCGCCAGCTTCGTGGAAGCCGTCGACCTGTTCGAAGCTCGCGGCGAGCCGCTGTTGCATGCCTATCTCGTCAACAATGCGCATCTGGTGCGGTTCGAGGCCGGCAACATCGCGCTTCGACTGACCGAGGAAGCGCCGCGCGATCTCCCGAGTCGGGTCGCCGAGCGTCTGAGCGATTGGACCGGCGCCGGCTGGACGGTCGAGAACTGCGACGAAGAAGGATCGCCCACTTTGCGGCAACAGCGGAAAAGAGAGGAAGATGAGCGGCGCGCCGCGGCGCTCGCTCATCCGGCGGTCGCGAAGGCGCTGGACGCTTTTCCCGGCGCCAAGATAAAAATCCGAACTGCCGACGCGCCCTTCGGGGCGCTCGCCGGCGCAGCCGAGGGATAGTCATGAAGAATTTCGGGAACTTGATGAGGCAGGCCCAGAGCGTCCAAGTCCGTTTTCAGGAGGTGAGCGAGCGCCTCGGAAAAATGGAAATTTCCGGCGCGTCCGGAGGGGGCATGGTGTCGGTGACGCTCAATGGCAAATGCGAAATGCTGCGGATCAAAATCGATCCGTCCCTGTTCAACAGCGAAGACGTGGGCGTCCTCGAGGACTTGATCGTCGCGGCTTACGGCGACGCCAAGACCAAGGCCGACGACCGCAGCCAGGAAGAGATGTCCAAAGCCACCGGGGGCCTGACCTTTCCTCCGGAACTGCGTTTCTGACGGAAGCCGCCGCGCCGCCTTCGGACCGGTGCCTTCGTCCGGAATCGAAGATCTGATCCGGCTGCTTGCGAGGTTGCCGGGACTGGGACCGCGATCCGCGCGCCGCGCGGCGCTGCATCTCGTCAGGCGCCGCGAGACTCTTCTGGAGCCGCTTTCCCGGACTATGGAGGAAGTGGCGCGGACGGTGCGCGCCTGCCGCGTATGCGGCAATCTCGATACCGAGAATCCGTGCGTCTTGTGTTGCGACGCCGGCCGCGACCGGACGACGATCTGCGTGGTCGAGGAAGTCGCCGACCTGTGGGCGCTCGAACGCAGCGCGTCGTTCAGGGGCGCCTATCACGTTCTCGGCGGGACGTTGTCGGCGTTGGACGGACGGGGCCCGGAGGATCTCAGGATTTCGGAACTGGTCGAGCGGGTTGCAGGCGGCGGCGTCGCGGAGGTCATCCTCGCGATGTCCGCGACGGTGGAAGGCCAGACGACCGCGCACTACGTCACCGACCGCCTCGAGGATTTGCCGCAAGGCGACAGGCCGAAGATCTCCCGCCTCGCCCACGGCGTGCCGGTCGGCGGCGAACTCGACTACCTCGACGACGGAACGCTGACCACGGCGCTGAAGGCGCGCCGCCCTGTGTAGCGAGACCGGTCCGGCGAGGTTTCGCGACCCGACATTTCGTCATCGGACTGACGAAAAGACTCGACATTTCGTCAGTTTCGTGAAAAAATGCGGAGTCAGAATCTTGGTGCCCGACCATGGAACGATACCTTCAGTCGGCGATCGCCGCAGACCTCCGTTGCAAGATCGTGCTGCTCTCGGGGCCGCGGCAATCAGGCAAGACCACGCTCGCTCGGATGCTGCATCCGGACCATCAATGCATTAATCACGATCTCGCCGAACATCGATTGTTGCTGCGAGAGAAGAGCTGGGATCGTCGCAAGGCGCTGATCGTTCTCGACGAACTTCACAAGATGGAAGGCTGGAGAGCCTGGCTCAAGGGAATATACGACGTCGAGGGGTTGCCGCCGGCGCTGATCGTCACCGGCAGCGCCAGGCTCGAAGCGTTCCGCAAGACCGGAGATTCCCTCGCGGGCCGCTATTTCCACTTCCGGCTGCATCCGGTCGACATGAAGGAGGCGCTGAATCGAACGGATCTGAACGCGGACGATATCTTCGACCGCCTGATGCAGCTCGGGGGCTTTCCCGAGCCGTTTCTTCGAGGGTCGAGATCCTGGTACAACCGATGGAAGCGCGCTCATGTCGACGCTATCCTCAAGGAGGATCTGCTCGCTCTCTCCGCAGTCAGGGACATTCAGTCCATCGAAACGCTCATCGAATTGCTTCGTTCCCGGGTCGGCAGCCCGGTTTCCGCGAATTCGCTCGCCCGCGATTTGCAGAAGTCGCGCAATACCGTGCAGCATTGGCTGCGCCTGCTGGAGGACCTCTACGTGATCTTCCGCGTGCCGCCCTTCCACAGGAACGTTGCGCGCGCGCTGAGCAAGGAGCCCAAGTACTACTTTTTCGACAACGCGATGGTGCGGGGAGACCCCGGGTCGCGACTGGAGAATCTTGTCGCATGCGCGCTGCTCAAGGAGCTGCACCGCGCTCAGGACGTCGAAGGCTGCGATGTCGATCTGCGTTACGTGCGGGACCGCGAGGGGCGGGAAATCGATTTCCTGGTCACGCGGGACGGACGCCCGTGGCGGATGTTCGAGGTAAAATGGCGCGACGCGTCGCCGAGCCGCAATTTCGCGCGGCTCCTCGCGGACGAACCGGTCGGCAGAACGCAGGTCGTCGGCGAGCTCGGGCAAAGCAAGTCCTACCCGTCCGGTCTGCGGATCGAGCCCGCCGCGCGCTTTCTCGCCGAATTCGACGCTTCGAAGGAGCGCGCGGGCCAGCCGTGAGAGCGCGGCTCGGGGTTGCGGGGAACCTCGGCTTGCCCGGCGGAGATTGCCGACAGCATCCATTGCGCTTCAGAGTTGACAGGGGTTCGGAATCACCCCGAAATGTCCGCGAAGACGAACCCTGTATTTTCAACGGCGTAAAGCCTTAGCCGCAGGTTCCGTCGGCGTTCATGCGCCGATCGAGGTCAAGCGGTCGCAAACGTTTTTCGCGAAATCTTTCGGGGTCGGTTGACGACCAACCCTATCGTCAGATTATGCCGAACAGACGAGCCGACATGGCGACAACGAAAACGGCGACGAAGCCGAGGACCCATTTCACGGCGGCGACGTCGGCTTTCACGGCGGCGACGTCGGCTTTCACGGCGGCGACGTCGGCCTTGGTGGCGAGCGTGTGATGATCGGTGCCGGCCGCCTGTCTGCATGCGGCAGCGATGGCTTCGGCCTGTTCGCGCCCGAGGCCTGCTGCTTCAAGGTTGCGGGCGGCGGCGAGAGCGTCGAATGTGGTTCCGTTCATAATGCGCCTCCATACTCTATATTGCACGATGCAGTCAAGTGGAGAGGCGAATGCGTTGCCCCCGGCTGCTGTCCGCGCCTCGCTCCGGCCGCCCGTCGGCAGATCCGCAAGGGCGGCGCGGACGGCTTTCTTCAAGACAAGAGGCGAATTTCCGGCTACCGGGGCGCGACGCCGCAGACCCGGAGCGAGCCCGACCGTGCCCGACCGTGCCCCAGCGACCAGTCAGGGGCGGGAGAAAAGGCGCGACCGCTGCGGTCGATGGCGCAAGTCGGCGACCGCCCGACGGCGGCTCGCAAGGTTCGCCGAAGCGTTCTTCGCTGCGGCGGAGAAGGGGCCGAAAGCATTCCCCGAGAGAGCGGCGCGCAAGCCTCCGAGAATCTTGTTTCGTTCCGAAACGCGGTCCATAATGGCGCCATGACCATTCCTCTTGCGCGCAAGGGCCGCGGCGCGGCCACCAACCCGACGGGCCGTTTCGAGGCCTATCGGGTCGAGGCGGTGGACGACGGATGGGATTCCGACGAGGTCCCGTCCTCTCCGCGGACGACGCTGACGCCGGACGCGGCGCGCCGCATCATCGCGCGCAACGACTCTCCAGACGTGCCGTTCGACCGTTCGATCAATCCCTATCGCGGATGCGAGCACGGCTGCATCTACTGCTTCGCGCGGCCGAGCCACGCCTTTCTCGGCCTTTCTCCAGGGCTTGATTTCGAGACCCGGCTGTTCTTCAAGGCGGATGCCGGAGCGTTGCTGGAAAAGGAGCTGGGCGCGCCGGGCTACGTCTGCGACGTTCTCGCGCTGGGCGCGAATACCGACCCTTACCAGCCGGTCGAACGCAAGCTCGGAATCACGCGGCAGGTGCTGGAAGTGCTTGCCGCTTGCGATCATCCGGTCGGGATCGTCACGAAGTCCGGCCTCGTCACCCGCGACATCGACATCCTTGCCCCGATGGCCGAAAGGAATCTCGTGCAGGTTTGCGTTTCGGTGACGACCCTGGACCGGAGCCTCGCGCGCGACATGGAGCCGCGCGCGCCGTCGCCGTCGCGCCGGCTGGAAACGATCAGGCGGCTCGCCGAGGCGGGGATTCCGACCGGCGCGATGGTCGCGCCGGTGATCCCGGCCCTGAACGATCACGAGATCGAAGCGATTCTCGAGGCGGCCGGCGAAGCCGGCGCCGGCAGCGCAGGCTACGTTCTGCTGCGATTGCCGCTGGAACTGAAGGACCTGTTTCGCGAATGGCTGGAACTGCATGCGCCGTTGCGGGCGAAGCATGTCCTGGCCGCGGTGCGCGAGACCCGGGGCGGCCGAATGTACGAATCCGGTTTCGGTGATCGCATGCGGGGCAGCGGGCCCTACGCCGATCTGATTCGGCAACGCTTTCTCGTGGCGCGCCGGCGGTTCGGACTCGTCCTGCCCGGGTTCTCCCTCGATACCGCCCGCTTCAGGCCGCCCCGGGGCGATCAGCCGGATCTGTTCGACACTTAGTTTCGCGCCTTTCGCAGCAGGTCCGTCCGGTCGCGGTCGAGCGCCAGGGTCGTCGGATCGACGGCGACGCCGTAGTCCCGTTCCGCAGCTTCCGGCGATACGACGCCGTCGCGCACCTCGTCGGCGACCAGGGCTGCCGGCCGCTCGAACGGGTCGCCGTAGCCGCCGCCTCCTCCGGCGGTCTGCCGGTGAATCGTGCCGGGCGCGATTCCGCGCAGGATCTGCTTGGATTTCGCGACGGTCTCGGCGCCGTCGGGACTGCGCAGCGCGGCGTGGTTGCGCGATCCGCTCCTTCCGCCGAACAGGCCGAACGCCCGCGCGCCTTCCTCGGTTCCGTCGCCGAAAGCGACCGCGGTCACATCGGTTCCGTCGATGCGAAACTCCGTGTCGACGCCGAGGCCGCCTCGCCAGCGCCCCGCGCCGGCGGAGTCGGTGGCGTATTCGTGCTTCGTCAGGAAGTGGGGGTTCTGGATTTCGAACATCTCGTAGTCCTGCGCCAGAATGCCGCCGGCGCAATTGATGAGGCCGATGTGGTCGTAGCCGTCGGCGCCGCGGGTCGCGCCCGACCCGCCTTTCAGCGCGAGAAACAGGATGTCGGCGTAGGGCCGGTCCTTGCGGGGGTCGCGGCCCGTGACGGCGAAGCCGAGGAAGCGGTTCCAGCCCGCGGTCACCCTGTCCGGAACCGCTTCGGCGAAGGCTTTCATGATCGCGTCGGACGTCGGCCCCGTGATCGAGTTGCCGAAAGTCGTCGCCGACGGGAACGGCGCGTTGAGGAACGATCCCTCGGGATTGACGATCCGGATCCGCCGCAACAGGCCTGCGTTATGCGGGATGCGGGGATCTATCAGCATCAGGAAGGTCAGGATCGTCGCCGACGCGGTGGCCGCGGCGGGCGCGTTGACGAAGCCGGGGGTCGGCGGCGAAGAGCCGGTGAAGTCGAAGGTCACGCGCCCGCCCTCGACCGTGACCGCAAGCCGAATCCGCATTTCCGAGCCGTCCGTCACGCCGTCGTAGAAAACGGTGCTTTCGCCGCGGTAGATGCCGTCGGGGATGGCTTCGATCTCCCGCGCGACCATCGCTTCGGCGCTGTCGAACAAATGGTTCTTGTGGGCGGCGAAGGACTCGAGGCCGTATCGCCGGACGAGATCCAGCAGCCCGCGTTCGCCCATCCGGGTTCCGCCGATCTGCGCCTTTATGTCTTCTTCGACGACGGGGTAGCGGATGTTCGCGAACACCATCCGCCAGACGTCCCTGCGCAGTTCGCCGCGCTCGTGGATCTTGAGCGGCGGAATGCGGAGCGCTTCCTGCCAGACCTCGCGCGCGTCGGGGTTGTAGCCGCCCGCTTGCGCGCCTCCGATATCGGCCTGATGACCCTTGCAGGCAGCCCAGCCGACGAGCGTTCCGTCGTGAAAGACCGGCCGGAACACGGCGACGTCGTTGTTCTGGTTGCCCCCGCTGAACACGTCGTTGTGCAGAATCACGTCGCCCGGATGGATTTCGTCTCCGAAGAACGACACGATCTCCTTGCAGACCGGTTCCAGGGCGAACGCGAGCACCGGGATGTATTCGGTTTGCTCCAGCATGTCGCCGTTCGCGTCGTACAGCCCCGTCACGAAGTCGCGGGCTTCGTTCAGGATCGGCGACCGCGTGGTGCGCAAGAGCGTCAGCCCCATCTCTTCGGTGATCGACTTGAGGCGGCGCGAAATCACCGACGCGAGAACCGGATCGATCAAGGGCCGGCGCTCCGGGATTCGTCGGTGAGCACCGCGGTTCCGAAGCGATCGACGAACAGCGCGAAATCCTCGGGCACGAGGATGGTCGTCACCGCGGTTTCGACGACGGCCGGTCCTGCGAGGCGGTTGCCGTGAGAAAGCCTGTCGCCGTCGTAGACCGGCGCTTCCGAAAAACGCCGGCCCTCGGGCAGAAAGATCCTGCGCCGCTCGCGGAAGGCGGGTTCCGGGTCGTCTCCGGCTTCGGGTTGCTCGGTCGGCGCGGGTTTTTCCGTAATCCCCACCGCGGCGAGCCTGGCGTTGATCAGTTCCACAGGCGCGTCTTCGAGCGCGTAGCCGTAGAGCCGTTCGTGCGCCTCGTGGAACGACTTCCGGACGATCTCGGGGTCGGGGCCCTCGATCGCCTCTTCGGGAATCCGATCCACCCGCACTTCATGGTATTGGCCGACATAGCGGAGGTCGAGCGCATGATCGAACCGCATTTCCGTCATGCCCGCGAGCGCGCGACGCCCTTCGTCCTCCATCTCCGCCATCAGGACGGGCAGGCGGTCCAGCGCGCCGTTCGCCAGCGGCGCCGCGCACGATCGCACGAAATCGTGCCGCAGATCCGCATGCATCATGCCCGCGGCGCAGAAGACCGAAGCGTCGCAGGGAACCAGCACCTGCCGGATGCCGACTTCGCGGGCGATCATCGCGGCATGGATCGCGCCGGCTCCTCCCGCGCAGATCATGGGAAAGTCGCGCGGGTCCACGCCGCGCTCGACGGAAATCTCGCGAATCGCGGCCGCCATGGCCGTGTTCAGGAGCCGGTACATGCCGGCGGCCGCTTCGGTCGCGTCGCAGCCGAGAGGGACGGCGATGCGTTTCTCGATCGCGTCGCGCGCGCGATCCGCGTCGAGAGGGAGGCGGCCTCCGGCGAACCGCCCGGCCGAAAGATATCCCAGCAGGAGGTTGGCGTCGCTGCAGGTCGGTTCGTTTCCGCCGAGACCGTAGCAAGCGGGGCCGGGCCTGGCGCCGGCGCTTTGCGGTCCCATGTGAAGAAGGCCGCCGCTGTCGATCCAGGCGATGGAGCCGCCGCCCGCGCCGATGCTCTTGATGTCCATGGACGGCAGCGCCATTGCGAAGCGTCCGACGGTGGCGTCCGTCGTTATCGTCGGCGCGCCGTCCCGCACGAGGCAGGCCTCGAAGCTCGTTCCGCCCATGTCGATGGTTATGAAGCTGTTTTCGTTTCTGCGCCCGGCGCAGGAGAGTCCCGCGACGGGTCCGGCGGCGGGCCCCGACAGCAGCGCGTGCGCCGGCCGGCGCGCCGCCGCTTCCGGCGCGCACACGCCGCCGTTGGATTGCATGATCCACAGCGCGCCCGAGAAACCCGCCTGCCCGAGCCGCGCCGCCAGGCGGTCGATGTACGCCTCGAGGATCGGACCGACGGCGGCGTTCAGAACCGTCGTGCTGACGCGTTCGTAGAAGCGCACCTGGGGCAGGACTTCGGAGGAAATCGAGACGTAGAGTTCGGGCAGAAATTCCCGCAGCCGCTTCGCGGCGGCGCGCTCGTGGGCATCGTTGGCGTAGGCGTGCATGCAGAAATTCCCGCTAAGGTGGCCGCCCTTTGCGAAAGGCGCGTCGAGATAGCGTCGTTACCGAGGGACCAGCCGCCGCGACGCACCTTCCCCGCTTCGGCTTGGTGCCGACTTAGCCTTGACCATCCTGTTTCCCCTGAAAAACTTGCTTTAGCACATTCGGTCACGGTGCCAGGTCAGGAGGTGTCGTAGGGAATTCCCTCTGCTTTCCGGTATCCAAACGCGATCATTCGGTAGAGTGTTTCCCAGTCCTTCAAGAAGTATTCGAGAAACAATCCCCGCGCCTTTTCCCAGAAGTAAATGGGCCGCTTGGCCTTCGTTTGCGCCTGTTGGAACAGTTTGCAACATCGCTGTTGAATCTGGTCAATCAGGAACGCCAGCATCATCAGGAACGCAAAGACCGTCGACAGATTCTTGTTACCGTGACCGAAGTTGTGCTCAAAGCAGTAGCCTTGGTTCTTCAGGGTGTTGAAAGTTTCGTTCTCGATCTTCCAGCGCGCCCGCCCGGTGCGCATCAACTCCATCAGGTTCCCTTCGTCAATTGGCAGATCCGTGACCCAGGAGAAACGTTGTTTCTTGCCGTTTGGGAGCTTCTCCCAGTATTCGAGAAAGTTCACTTTGAGGTCGAAGTGCGTATCGTTCAGAGGCACTCCGTTAAGATACCGGAATTCGTGCCGTATGTTGTCACCGTCCGTGAACTCCCGGCGCTCCACGGACGGCGCGTTGTTGACCCACTCGAACAGGAACTTGTGGTCGCCGGGCTTCGCCCCCAGTATGAAACGCATGTCTAACTCCTTGAGAAGATTGGCATGCGGTCCGTTCGAGGCCAGCCCATCTTCCAACACAACCAGCTTCAGGTGCGGGTGTTCGCGACGCACATCTTTCAGAAGCCGTTTCGCTGCGTTGCGTTCGCAATCGTTCTTTTTTGCGCCGTCTTCCTTCAGGATCGGTTCCGGTGCAAACGGAAAAACCTCCTTTTGTTCCGGATGCACCAGAACGGCTCCCAACATCTGGTGGTAGTAGGTAATCGTACCGTCGCGGTGGTGTTTCTCGCAGCAATTTTTACAGTGCACCTTGTCCGACGAGAAGTATCCCGTTCCATCGATCGAAAGAGCGTAATGCCCGTTCAGACAAGTGTATTCTTCCAATCCCTTGCCTCGTTGCAAAACCTGGAACATCTTCGTGAAACAACGCCGCAATTGCCGCGGACAGACTTCGTCAAGCCGTTCGCGCATCGCAGTGTCCGACGGCACGCGCTTGACGCCGTATAAGGTCGCGAGGTTGTGCCGAACCACTTCGTCGGCGTGCGCGGCCTCGTCGAATTGCAGAAGCGACGCATACTTCATACCGAACACCGCTAGACCCGACATCAGACAGTCCGTCTGGTTCAGCCCCCTGCTCGCGATCGGATCTTCGATACGGTCGAAACAAGCTCGCACTTCCTTCAGCAATCCCGGAGCGCTGAGCGTCTTGCGCATGCCTGGCATTCTGGCCATTTTGGTTACAATCCCGCCTCGCCTTCGGACCACTTTCCAGAGAAAAATGCTCCGCTCGAAGGCAAATAGCCCCGAATCACCTCGAAAAGTCCACGAAAGACTTTTTTCCGGCCCCATATTTTTCAAGGGTTTCGAGCCTTAGCGGGAATTGCTGGCGTGCATGAAGCAGATGGCGGCCGCTTCGACGCCGGCCTCGTCGAACAGCCTGGCGGCGGCTTCCACGTCTTCGAGCGCGAGCGGCGCGACCTCCTTGCCGCGGTGATCGATCCGTTCCCGCGCCGGCAGCCGCAGCCAGCGCGGCACGATGGGTTCCGGCGCCGTGCACTTGTTGTCGTAGCGTTCTTCGCGAATGCCGCGCCTCATCTGCAGCGCGTCCCGGAAACCGCGGGTCGTCAGAAGGCCGGTTCGCGCCGCCGCGCCGGTCAGTATCGCGTTAGTGGCCACCGTGGTGCCGTGGACGATCCGCTCCACCCGTTCCAGGAAATCCGGAAGCCCGAGGTCGGCGGCGATCTCCGCGAGGCCGTCGAGCACCGCTTCCGCAGGATCGCGCGGCGTGGAGGGCGTCTTGAAGACGCGGCTTTTCCCCTCGTCGTCGACCAGCAGGAAATCCGTGAACGTGCCGCCTACGTCGACGCCGAGGCGGTATCCGGTTCGCGATGCTTTCATTGCCGCCGCCGACCGGCCGCGGCTCGTCTTCTCGATGCCGGCTGTCTGCCGGACGGAGCGTCAATGCTTTCCCGAAGCACGAATTGCCGCCTCATCCATACTGAACTCCGACGATAACATAGGGCGCTTCGCCGGCCATGTCGCGCGTCGACGGCGTTCCGGAGCGCAAGCTCGTTCGTGTTGTTCGCTGTCGACGCCGTGGAGCATGACGCCGCGCGTCCTTTCGGGCGGCGCTTGCGGCGCGACGAGACGCGAGCCGTCCGTCGGCACCTTCCGCAAGATCCGCGAGAACGGTTGCCGTCGCCGCGAGAAGCCGACCTGCGGCTGACGGAGACGGCAGCCTCGACTTCTCGTCGCGCCGCGGCGTGTCGGCGAGAGTCCGTTTCCGGACGCGCGGGCTTCGCGGCACGGGGCCGTGCGCGTTCGCCGGACGCTTCCAAATCGGCAGGACGACAGGCCGCAGCCTGGACCTTCCGCGAACGAGAGGAAAAATCCATACTGTCCTTGCTTCCGGACTGGAAGGGCGAACTATGGTCGGGGACGCAGGCGTCGCGAAGCGAGGCGGGCAAGCGGAGAGTCCGTCCGCAAGGGAGGCGAACGGTGCTTGATACAGGGCTTGAAGGGCGATGCGCCGTGGTCACCGGCGCTTCCGAAGGCATCGGGCGCGCCATCGCCTCCGGCCTGGCCGCTCAGGGCGCGAACCTGTTCGTGGCCTCGCGCAATGCGGAGCGGCTCGACGAACTGAAGGCGGAGCTCGAAGCCGCTCGCGGCGTGTCGGTGACGTGCTGCCCGCTGGACCTCGGCAAAAGCGAAAACCAGCGCGCGTTGTTCGCCGCCTGTCCGGACGCGGACATTCTCGTCAACTCGGCCGGCGCGATTCCAAAAGGGAAGATCGACGAAATCGCGGAGACGCAGTGGCGGGAGGTCTGGGACCTCAAAGTATTCGGCGCCATCAATCTCTGCCGCCACTTCTACGCGGCCATGAAGGCGCGGGGGAGCGGCGTGATACTGAACGTCATCGGCAACGGCGGCGAGAAACCGGTTTCCGACTATATCTGCGGCAGCACCGGCAACGCGGCGTTGATGGCCTTCACGCGGGCGTTGGGCGGAGATTCGCCGAAGGACGGCGTCAGGGTGGTCGGCCTCAATCCGGGTCCCGTCGCGACCGAGAAGCTGGTGAGCATGATGAAGAAGGCGGCGCGCGACAAGTGGAACGACGAGAGCCGTTACGAGGAATTCCTCGATCCGTTCGCCTTCGGCCGCGCCGCGACGGTGGACGAAATCGCTCACATGGCGATCTTTCTCGCGTCGGACCTGTCAGCCTACACGACCGGCACGATCGTCACGGTGGACGGCGGCATGGTCAACAAGGGACCTCTTTTCTGAGCGATGGACCGCAGGCCTTCCGCCTTTCGCCCTCGGCCGGACCGTCCGGCCCTGCAGGCCCGTTCGTAGCCGATGGGCCGGCGCGAGGATCCCAGACTTCTTAGGGCGCGGGCGCGGTTCGCCGACGACATTCATCTCGACCGGATGGTTCACGGCGTCTTTCTGCGCAGCCCGATGGCGCACGCGAAGGTGGTTTCGATCGATGCGTCCCGCGCTCTGTCCGCCGGCGCGCGGGCGGTTCTCGCCGCCCGCGACCTGCCCTTCATCGAGCGGCGGCTTGCGGCCCGTTACTGGAATCCGAACATCCGCGGCGGCAAGCCGCCGCTTCTCGCCGTCGACCGGGTCCGATACGTGGGCGAGCCCGTCGCTTTGCTGGTCGCCGACGACCGGTACCGGGCCGAGGATCTGGCGCCTCTGGTCGAGGTCGATTACCGGCCCTTGCCCGTTCTCGCGACGGCGGAAGCCGCGATGGCGCCGGGAGCGATCGGGCTTCACGACGAATGGACGGACAACGTGGCGGCCGAACTCGTCAACCGGGCGGGCGACGCCGCCGACGTCATGGACAGGTGCCCAAGGCGGCTCTCGCGCCGCTTCCGTTTCGGCCGCCAGTCGGGCCTGCCTCTCGAACCTCGCGGCTGCGTCGCGGAATTCGACGCGGGCCGCGGCAGGTTGACGGCTTGGGTGTCGACGCAGACTCATTACAGCGTTCGCGCCAACCTGGCGGAATTGCTCGACCTTCCCGAACAGGCCGTGCGCGTCGTCGCCGAAGACGTTGGCGGCGGGTTCGGCGCCAAATCGAGACCCTACCCCGAGGAAATCGTCGTCAGTTACGCGAGCCGGTTGCTCGGACGGCCCGTCAAGTGGATAGAAGACAGGGCGGAAAGCCTTCGCGCGACGACCCATTCGCGCGCGACGGACACCAGGATCGAAGTCGGCTACGACGACGACGGCCGAATTCATGCGCTGCGCGCGAGACTGATCGTCGATATCGGCGCCTACGTCGCCGCCAGCGGGGTTCTTGCGGCCGAGGTCGCCGCCGGACAATGCGCCGGCCCTTACGGGATTCCGAATGTCGAAGTGAACGCGCTTTGCGTCGGCACCAACAAGACGCCCGCCGCCACTTATCGCGGCGCAGGCCAACCTGAAGCGACGTTCCCGTTGGAATGCATGCTCGATCTCGTCGCCGCGGACCTGGGGATCTCCGCGAGCGAGGTTCGGCTTCGCAACATCGTGGCGCCCCGCGACATGCCCTACGCGCCCTCCATACCCTACGCCGGTCCGGGAGCGCGTTTCGAGAGCGGCGACTTTCCCGCGATGGTGCGCCGCGCGGCGGATCGCAGCGGGTACGACGAAAGCGTCGAAACGTTGCCCTCCGGCGAGCGGGCCGCGTGGGGCCTTGCCTGCGGGATCGAGGCGACGGGGTTCGTCGGCCTCGAAGCCGCAAGAATAAGGGTCGACGGGGCGGGTAATGTGGCCCTGTGCTCGGGTTTGACGACCCAGGGCCAGGGGCAGGCGACGGCCTGCGCGAGCGTGGTCGCGGAAATACTCGGCGTCGCCCCGGAGCAGGTGTGGCTGGGCGACACCGACGCCCTTGCGTTCGGGCACGGCACGTTCGCGAGCCGGGGCGCCGTCGTCGGCGCCAACGCCGTTGCCGGGGCGGCCCGCCGGCTTCGCGCCAAGATTCTCGAATGCGCCGGCGCGCTCCTGCAGCGCCGGCCCGAAGAGCTAGAGATGCGGCGCGGCGCGATAGCCTGTCGCGACGGCGAAACGACCGGACTGTCGCTCGCCGAGATTGCCCGCGCCGTCTCGCCCGGCGGACAGCTTCACGCGGGCGCCGCGGCCCTGGAGGCGGAGTTCGTGCACGATAGCCGGGGCGCGCTGACGTTCGCGCTCTCGGTGCACGCCGCAAGGGTCGCCGTCGACCGGCAATCGGGCCGCGTCAGGATCGTCGACTACTACGTTTTGCACGATGCGGGCAGGATGCTGAACGAGATGATCGTCGAGGGCCAGATCGTCGGCGGCGCGGTCGAAGGCATGGGATGCGCGGCGCTTTCGGAAATCCTCTATGACGAGAACGGACAGTTGCTGACCGGAACGCTCGCCGACTACCTCGTGATGACGGCGGCCGAAGCGCCGCGGGTCCGGCTCGACCACGTACGCTCGGCGCCGACGACCAATCCGCTCGGGGTGCGGGGCGTGGGAGAAGGCGGCGTCATGCCCGCGCCGCCGGCCGTCGTCAACGCCGTCTCGCGGATTGCCGGGCCGCGCGCCGATCTTGAGCCGCTCTACAGTCTGCCGCTCCGGCCGGAGGCGGTCCTGGCGGCGACGAACCCGCGGCCGGGCGCTTCCGCGGGGAGCTTGGAGACCGGCGGATGACGACCGAACGCCTCTTGTGGAATCCGGATGTCGAGACCCTGTCGCGCGACGAAATTCGGGCCTTGCAGCTCCGGCGCCTCCTGAGGCAACTGACGTACAACCACGACAATTCGGAGTTCTACCGGCGCCAGTTCGCCTCGGTCGGCGCGCGCCCCGAGGACATCGGAGACTTCGACGATTTCGCGAAGCTGCCGCTGATGGGGAAGGAGGAGCACAGGGCGTCGCAGCAGGAATCGCTCGAACGGTACGGGAATCCCTACGCGCTGCTCGCGTGCGCGCCGGCCGAGAGGATCGTGCGCATCGTCTCGACCTCCGGAACGACCGGCGTTCCGACCCTCTACACCCATACCGCCCGCGACGTCGCGGTCATAAACGAGATGAACGGGCGCAAGTATTGGCGCGCCGGGCTTCGTCCCGGCCACGTCATGATCCAGGCGGTCTCGCTCAGCATGTTCACCGGCGGGCTTCCCGTGTCCCAGGGCGTGCAGCATCTCGGCGCCTGCATCGTTCCGGTCGGCATCGAGGGGGGAACCGAGCGCGTGTTGCGGTTCATCGAACTCACCCGGCCTCGGGCGATCATCGCGACGCCGTCTTTCGGCCTTTACCTGATCGAGGAAAGCCCGAAGCGCGCCGGGAAGCCGGCCGCGGCGCTCGGCCTGCGGACGTTCTTCTGCGCCGGCGAGCCCGGCGGCGGCATGCCGGAAGTCCGGAAGGCCCTCGCCGAGGGCTTCGGCGCGAGGATCTTCGACCATACGGGCGGCGGGCACGCCTTTCACGGCATCTCTCCCGACGAGCCGCCGGAGCGCTGCTCGGGCATGCAGTTCGTTTCGGAGGACCATTGCCTGCTCGAACTGATCGATCCGCAAAGCCGGGAACCCGTCGCGCAGACGAACGGCGCGATCGGCGAAATGGTCTTCACCTTCCTGGACTGGGAAGGGACGCCCTTCATGCGCTACGCCCTCGGCGACCTCATCCAGGTCTGGGACGAGCCGGCGAACCTCCCGACGCCGGGACGGCTGTTCAAGATTGTCGGTCGCGTCGACGACATGTTGATCGTGAAAGGCGTAAACGTGTATCCGTCGGCGATCGCGGACGTCGTCGCCGCTTTTCGTCCGCGCGTCACCGGACACTTCCGGATTGCGCTCGACCGTCCGGGACCGCTGGCGCCGCCGCCGCTTCGCCTGCGCGTGGAGTTCGGGGAGGGCGAATCCGCGGACGGTCTCGACGCGCTGGCCGGAGAAATCGTCGCCCGTTGCCGTCGCACCCTGCGGGTTTCGCCGGAGATACGGTGGCTGCCGCCCGGCGCGCTTCCCCGCGAGAGCGGGAAGGTTCGGCTCGTCGAGGTCGGCGGCTGACGGCCGTTCGGGCATGCGGAAGTTGCGCGAGGCGGCGGACGAGAACGGGTCTCGGCGCGGACCGCGAGTCGAGGAAAATGCGAATTGCGGGATACGGCTGGTCGGAGTGAGTGGATTCGAACCACCGGCCCCTGCCTCCCGAAGACAGTGCTCTACCAGGCTGAGCTACACTCCGACCGGAACGGGAAGAGAAGATAACGCGCTTCGCTTCGTTCCGCAAGGCCTTTTCGACCGAGGCTCGAGGCGAAGCGGTCGCGCCGATTGACACGGGCGCCGCGGCGTTTCACCTTGATCGAACATCGCCGCCGGAGGTTCGTTCCGTGTCGCCATTGCCGCTCGCCCGCTTCAGGGTTCTCGATCTGACGCGGGTTCGCGCAGGTCCCGCCTGCGTACGGCAACTGGCCGACTGGGGCGCGGACTGCATAATGATCGAGATGCCGGCCGACGGCAAGGAAGGCGTCACGGGCGACCGGCACGGCCCGGATTTCCAGAATCTTCATCGCAACAAGCGCTCTCTCACCCTCAATCTGAAGGCGCGCGCGGGCCGCGAAATCTTCCTCCGGCTCGTCCGCGAGGCCGACGTGGTCGTGGAGAACTACCGGCCCGACGTGAAACGCCGTCTCGGCATCGATTACGAAACGCTCCGGGCCGTCAATCCGGGAATCGTTCTGGGGTCGATTTCCGGGTTCGGACAGGACGGCCCTTACCGGGACCGTCCCGGCGTCGACCAGATCGCCCAGGGCCTGGGCGGGCTGATGTCGGTCACCGGCCTGCCGGGCCAGGGACCGGTTCGCGCCGGCACGGCGGTGGCAGATCTTTCGGCCGGCCTCTACTGCGCCGTGGGCATTCTCGTCGCGCTTCTCGAACGCGAGGTCTCGGGAGAAGGGCAATGGGTGCACACGTCGCTTCTGGAGTCGCTCGTCTCCATGCTGGATTTCCAGGCGGCGCGCTGGCTGATCGGCGGCGAGGTGCCGCCCCAGGCCGGAAACAATCACCCGACCTCGATCCCGACCGGCGTCTATCCTTGCAGCGACGGGCACATCAACATCGCGGCGGGAGGGCAGAATATGTTCGAGCGGCTCTGCCGCGCGCTGGGCGCGGACGAACTTGCCGCCAATCCCGACTACGCGACGGGGCGGCTGCGGTCGGACAACCGGGACGCCCTCAACGCCGCGATTTCCGAATACACCCGGCGGCGGACCGGCGCCGAGTGGGTCGAGCTCCTGAACGACGCCGGCGTGCCTTGCGGGCCGATTCACGCGATCGACAGGGTCTTCGCCGACCCGCAAGTCAGGCATCTCGGACTCGCCGCGCCCGTGCGCTCGCCGACCCGCGGAGACATGCGGGTCGTCGGCCCGGCGTTGAACATGAGCCGCGCGCCGCGCGGCATTCGCAGCGCGGCTCCCGAGCGCGGAGAGCACACGCGAGACATCCTCGCCGGCCTTGGATACGATGACGGGGCGGTCGCCGGGTTGCGCGAAGATGGCGCAATATAGCCTTCGAACGCCCTGACGCAGGAAATCGCGACATGACGGCTCCCACCGAACAGGCCTCCGGCAAGATGACGGCCCGCAAGGAAGGCGGGATCGGCTGGATGATCTACGACCACCAGGCGAAGCGCAACGCGGTCACCTACGACATGCGGGTTGCGATCCCGGGCATCCTGGCGGATTTCGAAGACGACGACGATATCCGCGTGGTGATGCTCGCGGGCGCCGGCGACCGGGCGTTCATCTCGGGCTCGGACATTTCGCAGTTCGGCGAGAAGCGGTCATCGGAAGAAGCGCGGAAGGAGTACGACAGGGCGTCGGAACGCGCCGACCGCGCAATGGCGGCGCTTTCGAAGCCGATGATCGCGATGATCAACGGATACTGTCTCGGCGCCGGGGTCATGACCGCCATGCGAGCGGACATCCGGATCGCGGCCGACAACGCGCGTTTCGGGGTGCCGCCCGCGAGGCTCGGGCTCGGGTTTTCGTACGCGGCCGTCGCCAGTCTGATCGATCTCGTCGGGCCGGCTCGCGCCGCCGAAATGCTGTTCACCGGAAACCGGTATTCGGCCGAGGAAGCCCTCGCGATGGGGTTGGTCAACCGGGTCGCGGCGGCCGCGGAACTCCGGGACACGGCGACCGGAATCGCGCGGACCATCGCCGCCAATGCGCCGTTGACCCTGCGTTCGGTGAAGACGTCGATCCGTGCGGCGCTCCGCGACGCGGAGGACCGCGACATGTCGCGGGTGCAGGCCGAGATCGATGCCTGCTTCGCGAGCGAGGACTACGCGGAGGGCCGCGCCGCGTTCATGGAAAAGCGCAACCCCGTATTCAGAGGCAAGTGAGGCCCGCGCGGCTCGTCCGCCCGAAAGAAACGGCGGCGACAGCGGTTCCGGCCGAGCCGCCTCGCTATCGCGGCCTCGCCGCTTTCCTTCTGCCAACGTTCGTCGCGGGTCAGGTGATGGTAGGCGTTGGCCCCCGTTTTTGAACTCACTATCGCCTGAACTTTCCGCAACATCTTGCCGCAAGCGGTCGGTCAGCCACCACGCATGTTGCACTTCATGTACGGACGCCCCCGGTGACGCAAGCATTTTGGAAAGCTCGGTGCATGTGGTCGAGGTACATTCAAACTTGAATGGGCGCGCTTTTTCGTTCCGCGGTTGCCCGTCTGCGCAACCCTCGCGGAGCTGCGGACGGGCGGCCGGAGCGGGGCGTCGAGCGGACGGCGGCCGACAAAGAACGGAACGGCGCAAACGCCTTGCAAGCGCCTGCTTTTGACAATTCCGCCATGGCGGCCTACTCTCTTTATATGGCGAAACGCATGCTTCCGATCGGCTTTTCCTCCCTCCGGGAGATCCGGGGGATGGATTGCTACTACGTCGACAAGACGGACCATGCGCGCCGCCTCATCGAGAGGGGCAAGTACTATTTCCTGTCGCGTCCGCGCCGGTTCGGCAAGACCCTGCTGGTGGACACGCTGCAGGAGCTGTTCGAGGGAAGCGAGGAGCTGTTCCGGGGCCTCGCCGTGCACGGCAAGTGGGACTGGTCGGCGCGCCATCCGGTCGTGCGGCTCAGCTTCGGCGGGCGCAATTTCGTCGTCCCCGACCGGCTGCACAGGAACGCGATGATGCAGCTCGACGCCGCCGAAAAGCGCGCCGGCGTCCAATGCGGCTACCCGGACGCCTCCGACCGCCTTCATCATCTGATCTCCGAACTGCACGAGCGCGCCGGGCGGCGCGTGGTCGTGCTGGTGGACGAGTACGACAAGCCGATCCTGGACGCGCTCGGCGACCGGGAGCTGGCGCTGGCCAACCGCGGCTTCCTGCGCGACCTGTACGGGGTAATCAAGGACTGCGACAGGCATCTCCGTTTCGTTTTCCTGACGGGGGTGAGCAAGTTGGCGGGCCTGTTCTCGGGCCTGAACAACCTGCGCGACATCACGCTGGCGCCGGAATTCTCGGACATCTGCGGCTGTACGGACGCGGAACTGGGCGCAGTCTTCGCCCCGGAACTCGAGGGCCTGGACCGGGACGAGGTCCGGCGCTGGTACAACGGCTACAACTGGCGCGGGCCGGAGAGGCTCTACAATCCGTTCGGCATCCTGCTGCTGCTCGCCGAGCGCAGGTTCGGCAACTACTGGTTCGAGAGCGGCACGCCGACCTTCCTGATCGAGACGCTGACGCGCCGCGACCTGCCCACTCCCGACCTCGACGGCATGATCGGCAGCGAGAGCCTGCTCTCGACCTTCGACGTGGACAATATCTCGGTCGAGGCGCTTCTGTTCCAGACCGGCTACCTCACCATCGCGGGCGAGGAGGACGGGCGCTACCGGCTGGACTACCCGAACCTCGAGGTGCGCCAGAGCTTGGGCGAGGCCCTGCTGGGAGAACTGCTCCCGGTCGAGGCGCGCAGGAAGACGGCGCGCCTGCGGCTGGGCGAATTGCTGGAGGCGAACGACTTCGAGCGCCTCGGGACCCTGTTCCGCGGCGTCTTCGCCCCGCACCAGTGGTACATGAACAGCCCGGTGTACGAGGCCCACTACGCGAGCGTCATCCACAGCTGCTTCCTGATGGAGGGCTTCGAGCCGGTGGCCGAGGACAGCGGCAGCCTGGGGCGCGCCGACATGGCGATCCGCGCCGGCGGGCGCGTCTACCTGTTCGAGTTCAAGGTGGTGGAGCGCGGGCGGGAGGGGATCGCGCTCGCGCAGTTGCGGGAGAAGGGCTATGCGGACAAGTACCGCCGCCTCGGTCGTTCGGTGCACCTGATCGGGGTGGAGTTCAGCCGGGCGGAGCGCAACATCGTCGGGTTCGATTGTGAGGTAGCCTGAAGCCGGACGCGCCGAACGGCAACTCAAGGTCGTGCTGCTGGGATCGGCCCCCTTGTTGCTGGCGCAGGGCCTCACGGAAAGCCTTGCCGGCCGTTTCGAGGTTCTGCGCTTGCCGCACTGGAGTTTTTCCGAGATGCAGGCGGCCTTCGGCTGGTCTCTGGAGCGCTACCTCTTCTACGGCGCCTATCCTGGAGCGGTCTCTTTGGCAGGCCAGCCCGCTCGTTGGTCGAACTATATCCGTCATTCGCTCGTCGAGCCTATGATCGCGCGCGACGTATTGTTGATGGCTCGTGTCGATAAACCAGCGCTGTTGCGCCGGTTGTTCGAACTCGGCTGCGCCTATTCCGGTCAGATTTTGTCCTATAACAAGATGCTGGGCCAGTTGCAGGATGCAGGCAATACCACGACCCTCGCCCATTACCTCGATCTGCTGTCGGACGCGGGCCTGCTCACGGGCCTGCAGAAATTTGCCGCGGATGCGGCGCGGCGGCGAAGTTCCAGTCCGAAGTTGCAGGTTCTCAATACCGCCCTCATGACAGCGGGTTCGGGTCTTGCGATGGACGAAGTCCGAAAGGATCGCGAATTCCGGGGGCGGCTGGTCGAATCCGCAGTGGGCGCGCATCTGGCGAACGCCGCCGCCGGAGGCGCGTGCGAGTTGTTCTACTGGCGTGAGCGCAACAGGGAAGTGGATTTCGTGGTGCGGGCCGGCCGCAAGGTAACGGCGATCGAAGTCAAGAGCGGGCGAACGCGCCGGTCGCTGCAAGGAACGGCGGCCTTCGAGGAGGCCTTTCGTCCAGCGCGAACGTTGCTTGTCGGCGCTGACGGCATCGCCGTCGAAGAGTTTCTTTCGCGGTCCGTAGAGCACTGGATTCTCTGAGCGGCGCTGCGCAGGGGCGGCGCCGGCCAATGCGCGGCGCAAGAGGGGGCGATTTCCGAAGGAAAGGCAATAGCCGTGGTTCCGCTGCTCGCCGAGACCCGGTACGAGATCCCGGTGAACTTCAACTTCGTCAAGGCGTCTGGAGCGGAGAGCAAGAAACCGAACGCGAACGAGCCTTTCGAGGCAACTCCGGCGCTGGCTGGTTGCGCAAAGACTTGATTCCGACAGCGATGCGGCGAAGCCGGAGCGCGGCGTCCGCCCGTTGGGCGCGGCGGAAAAGCGCTCTTCGCCCTGAGCGCCGGTTCGCCAGTTGCGCCGACGGACCGTGAAGCGCTTCGACTTCAAGTCAGCGCTGAATCCGTTGCGGCGGAAACTTGGCGCCGGGAGTCGGGATGCGCCCGGCAGGTCGGACAGATTCTTCCGCTTGCCGTCTGGACTTGAAATCGTTTTTCGGCTGCGCGTTCCCGCTCGATGCCGTTCGCGAGAACGGCGGACGCTCGCAGCGGCGACGGCGCTCCCGCAAGCGCGGGCGGAAGACAGGTTTCGCGACGCGGCGGAGTTACGGCAGGAGCCGCGCTTCCGCCGCGGCGAAGAAGGAAGACCAGAACGCAGCTACGATTCCGACAGCATGCATGATCTCCCGACAACCCACGGACGTCACGTCCTTCGGGTCGGGTCGAGGCGGTTGCGCAGGAATTTCCGGCCTGCTTTCATGCGACGCGAGGGTCGCGGTTCGCGTCGCGTCGATGCGCGGAGACCGCAAGAGAGTATCGGCGGTTCGCGAGGCCGCGGAGAGAGGAAATGATGACCAAGCCAACCAAGAAGGAGGCCGACGGGCGCGGGGTCTCCAGTCGCGAACAGGAACGCGTTGCAATGCTCGAGGCGGCGCTCGCCCGTCCAGGCTTTCGCGAGGTCATGCAGATCTACGGCGGCTGGCGAGAAAAGGATCGAGGCCTTGATGCCTATCGCGCGGCGACGAGGCCGGCTGGACGAATCGCGACGACCGACACTTCGAATCCCGGCCGAACCGAATGGCCCGGTAATACGGAGCGAAAGCGCAGCTGAGCCGGCGTGCATCCAGGAAAAACGGGGCGCGCCCGAGGCTCTCGCCGGTCGGGTTTCCCCCTGAAGCGCGAGCATGGGCGCCAACGTCGTTTCCGGCGACGCGGCAACGTGAGCGGGAACCGCTCGCCGGTCGTTCTCATGGATAACGGTCCGAGGCGCGGTGCACAGGCAGGTTCCGTGCGGACATCTGCCGTCGCGCCGGATTGCCTGCGGCACGTCCCGGCGCGATGATGCGCTCAGGAATGATCGAGAGAGGGAGCGACAGATGACCAATCCGGCGCCGGGGTACCGGAAAAATCCCGACCACCAGATCCGGCTGGAGCCTTCGCCGCGGCGCGTCCGCGTAAGGTTCGGGGGCGAATGGGTCGCGGACTCGACGAACATGATGCTGATGCTCGAGGCACGTCATCTTCCGGTGTACTACTTCCCGGTTGCGGACGTTCGCGACGACCTTCTTCGACCGACCGACCATGCCACTCACTGCCCGTACAAGGGCGAGGCCTCGTACTGGACGATCGAGGCGGGAGGCAAGCGGGCGGACGACGCGGTCTGGGCCTATCGGTCGCCATACGACGAAATGGCGGCTCTGGGCTTGCAGAATTACCGCGCTTTCTACTGGGATCGCGTCGACCACTGGTACGAGGAAGACGAGGAAATCTTCGTGCACCCTCGCGACCCCTACAAGCGGGTCGACGTTCTCGTCTCGTCGCGACCGGTCAAGATCCTTCTGGGCGGCGAGATCGTCGCCGAGACCGCCCGCGCCCGTTTCCTGTTCGAGACCGGACTTCCCACTCGCCACTACATTCCCAGGGAAGACGTGCGAATGGAATTGCTTGCCGCAACGGATACGACCACGCGCTGCCCCTACAAGGGACGCGCCCGCTACTGGTCCGTCTCCGCGGGCGGCCGCACTTGGAAGGACATTGCCTGGTCCTACGAGGATCCGGTTCCCGAATGTCCCGGGATCAAGGATCTCGTTTGCTTCTATGCCGAGAACGTGGACGCGGTCCTTGTCGACGGCAAGGAGACCGAGCGGCCAGTCACCCGCTGGACGCGCTGATCGACGGGCAGATCGCCTTTATCGGTCGAGATAATCGGCGACGGCGAGAACGCGCGACATAGAGCGGAGTACCGGACGTTCGACGAGTTCCCCGTCGACGACCAGCAAACCGGTTCTGTCCTTTTCGAATTCGGCGACGATCCGGCGCGCGCGTTCCACGAGTTCCGGGGCGGGGGAGAAAACCCGGTTGATGTCGGCGATCTGCTTCGGATGAATCGCCGCCTTGCCGGTAAAGCCGAGCGCCCGCGCCAGTTCCGCTTCCCTCGCCAAACCGTCCCGGTCGTCCAGCGAGAGCCAGGGTACGTCCAGGAGGTCGAGGTCGTGCCGCGCGGCGGCGTGAACGACCTGCGACCGGGCCCAGAGAAGCGTCTCCCATGTCTTGTCGGCTCTCAAGTCCGCCGACATGTCGACCGCGCCGAAAAGCAGCGAGTCGATGCGCGGCGACGCGGCGGCGATCTCCATCACGTTGGCGAGACCGTCGGTGGATTCGATAATCACGTGAAAGCGCGTCTCCGCGCAGCGGCCCCGCAGCAGATCGTCGTACAGGCGAATCTCCGCGCCTGACCCGGGCTTCGCGAGCATCAATGCGACGGGCGGCGCTGGACAGTCGAGAAGCGCCAGGATGTCCTTCAGCCCTTCGGGGGTCGACAGCGGGTTGATCCGCGCCATGGTTTCCACTTGCGGATGCGGCGGCCCGGCGAACAGAGGCAGCGTCAGCTTGCGCGCCTCCTCCTTGCGCGCAAGCGGGACGGCGTCTTCGAGATCGACGCAAACGATGTCGGCGCCCGAGCCGAGCGCCTTTTCGAAGCGATCCGGACGCAGGCCGGGAACGAAAAGCAGGCTTCGGCGCGGACGGTGTTCAAGCATGGTCATTTCTATGCCATTTCCACTCGCCGGTCCAGGCGGCGCAGCGCGAGCGCCGTCAGAAAACCCGTCGCGCAGGCTCCTACGGTGAGCCACGCCCCCGACTGCCAGTTCCCTGACCGCGCGACGAGCGCCGCAAGCGCTGGCGGCCCGATCAGTTGGCCGATGCTGATTACCTGGACAATCAGCCCGACCGTCATCCCGTAGAGCGCCGGCGACGGCGCATGCGCTTCCGCGCGCGCGAGCACCGTAGGCGGGACGAAACCGCCGAAAAAAGGAAGCGCCAGCGCCAAGGCGTATCGCAGGCCGAACGGAATGTCTTCGAGATACAGGCCGAACGCGCAGACCGCCATCCCGGCATAGCCCGCTCCGATCGCCGCCCAAGGCGCGACGTTCTTCTTGATCATCCAGCCGCCGGCAAGACAGCCGGGCGCGTTCATGAATATGGCGAGGCCCACCAGCGCCGCGGCGGTGCCGGTCGCCATTCCTCTGGATTCGATCAGGAAGGTCGGCAGAAAGGACATCGCGGACAGGTAAACCAGCGAATAGGCGCCGAACGACAAGGCAAGGACGAGGGGCCCCGGCCGCGACAGCGTCGCCGCGACCCCCTGCCGGCCGAAGGGTGCGGCGGCCTGCCGCTTTTCGAAGCGCTGTCCTTGCAGCGCCCGAAGGAGAAGGAGAAAGGCCGCGGCCGCCAGGCAACCGTTTATCGTCCACAGGCCGCGCCATCCGCCCGCCATGAGCAACGGCGAAAGCGCGACCATCGCCGCCATGCCGAACGGCATGTAGAACGACCAGATACCGAAAGCGACGCCGCGGTCGGCATCCCGGGCGGCGCGAACGATAAGGGCCGGGGCGGCCGCGATCAGCGCGATGTAGCCCACGCCCTCGACGACACGGGTCGCGATCAGCGCGCTCGTATCGTCGACGTGAGCGCCGGCGAGGCTGCCCAGCGCCATCAGCGCCGTGCCGGCGAGCGCGATTCTGCGATGTCCGAACCTGTCGGAGATCGCGCCGGCAGCCATGCCGCCCGCCGCGCCGACGGCCACGATGGCGGAAATGACGAGACCGGCAACGAACAGCCCGATGCCCAGCTCGGCGCGGATGGCGGGCAACGCGCCCGGAAGCTTCCCGATCTGCGCGGCGCCCACCGCTCCGGCGAACAGGATCAGGCCGATCGCGCCCCATCGGGTAGCGGATGGCGCCAAGCGCGTCACGCTCCGAAAATCGGTTCGGGCACCCCCTTCGCGTCGGTTTCCACCGAGAACACGGACCCGGCATAAGGCTCGCGCCCAAAATCCGCGGGACCGAACCTCGTCGATGCGGTCGTGACGTACAACGTGGAAAGGTCCGGACCGCCGAAGGCGGGACAGGTCGTCAGCGAAACCGGGAACTCGAATTCCCGTTCCATCTTCCCGTCGGGATCGTAGCGCCTGACGGCGCCGCGCCGCATATGCGCGATCCAGACGAAACCGTCGGCATCCGTCGTCGCGCCGTCGGGAACGCCCTCGGCTTCGGGAACCTCGACGAAGACGCGCCGGTTAGCGATCTCCCCCGCCTCGGCGTCGTAGTCGTAGGCCCAGACGGTGCGCAGCAGCGAATCCGCGAAGTACATGACGGCGTCGTCGGGACTCCAGCAGATTGCGTTCGAAATGCTCACGGGCCCGGCCATGCGGCGCACCGCGCGATCCGGATCGAAGCGGTAGAGCGATCCGATCCGGGCGTTGCCCGGATCCTGCATGGAACCGCACCAGAAGCGGCCCCGGCGATCCACCTTGCCGTCGTTCATGCGCACCCGGTTGAGCCGTCCGTCGCCTTCGGGATCCGCAAGTTCCTCGAACGCGCCGTCATCGAGATCGACAAGCGCGAACCCCATCCTCGTGCCGGCGATCAGCCGGCCTCCGGACGCGAACCCGATCGAGCCGATCTCTGTCTGAACGCGCCATTTCCTGCGGGAGCCGGTCGCAGGTTCGAAGCGGTGGATCGTCGGATTCCGGATGTCCACCCAGTAAAGCGCCTGCTCCGCAACCGACCAGATCGGAGATTCGCCGAGAATGCAGGTTTCCCTTACGGCAACGCGAGGGTTGGACATAGCATTCTCCCGCTTCGACGCGCACGGCCGGCGCCGCTGATGTATGCTCGCGCCTTCGTAAGGATGCAACAGGAGGAAAGAGAATGGGCAGGCTGGATGGAAAGGCCGCGATCGTCACGGGCGCTGCGCAGGGCATCGGGGCCGTTTACGCCGCCGCTCTGGCGCGGGAAGGCGCAGCGGTCTGCGTGTCCGATATCATGGATACCGGCGGCGCGGTCGACCGCATACGCGCTGCGGGCGGCGAGGCCATCGGCGTGCCGGCCGACGTCACCGACATGGCGGCGTGCGAGAAAATGGTCGCGGAAACCGTCTCGGCCTTCGGATCCGCGGACATCCTGGTGACGAACGCCGCCATATTCGCGGAGATCGAACGGCGCGGCTTCGAGGAAATCGACGGCGACGAATGGGATCGGCTCATGGCCGTCAACACGCGGGGCGTCTTCAACTGCATCAAGGCCGCGACCCCGACGATGCGGGAGAGAGGTTACGGCAAGATCGTGAATATTTCGTCCAGCACCGTTTATTCGGGGGTGCCGCTGATGCTGCATTACGTCGCATCCAAGGGCGCGGTGGACGCGATGACGCGGGCTCTGGCGCGCGAGCTGGGCGCCGCCGGCATCCGGGTCAACACGATCGCGCCGGGTTTCACCATGAGCGACAGGATCGAGGCGCAACGCGAAAAGCTGGAATTCTACGTTAACCTGAGTCTGACGGGACGCTCCATGCGCCGGGAACAGGCGCCCGACGACCTGATCGGCGCGCTGATCTACCTCGTCTCGCCCGATTCGGATTTCGTGACGGGGCAGGCCATCGTCGTGGACGGCGGCATGGTCATGCACTGAGCGCGGGGCGGAGCGCGCTCGCCGGGCGGACGGCACCTTGCTCGCGACATGGACAGGTTCCCGTTCTCTGGAGCCAGGAAAGGACGCTGCCCGTAAAATGGTTGCAACGTCGAAAGACAGATTTTGCAGGCTTCCCCAAGGTTGCCCGCACGCAATGCGTTCCTCCGATCTAACAGCTCAAAACTTGGGCGGTCTCTCTCGAGCGCCTGATTATCCGCCGGAGCATACGGGGCGCTATCCGTGAAAAACAATCCTCTGCCGAGGCTCGACACCTCTCTAGAATTGCGCCGCAAGCTGCTTCCATATTGCCGGCTCGAGCCCGGGCAAATCTGGACCGACAGCCTTCACGGTCACCGCGTCGGATGCCTGGATGCGGGTAATTTCGAGGAAATCGAAGAAATAATGGACGGACAACGTGCACAACTCGCTGTTCACGATCCACCATATAACCTTGCGGCATTCGAATTCCGTTCTATCCCGGATTTTATTCTATGGTGCAAAACATGGATATCTAATACATACGGTATTTTGACTCCAGATTCATCTCTTTATGTCTGGATAGGCGCGGATCAAAAAAACGATTTCCAACCGTTCCCGGACTTCATAATCATGATGAGAGACCAACCGTTTCGTGCGCGAAGCCATATCACCATGAGAAACCAGCGTGGATACGGAACCCCAAAAAACTGGATGGCGGTTCGCCAAGAGCTGCTCTACTATACCAAAGGAAATCCGAGTTTCAATGTCGATGCGGAATACACTGACATTCCTAAAATCCTGCGCGGATACTATAAAGAAATAAACGGAAGAAAAATGGAGAATATGGAAAGGAGCAAATCGGATACAATTCGTGCAGGAAATGTCTGGGTCGATATTCAGCAAATATTTTATAGAATGGAGGAAAATGTTTCTGGCTGCTATGCTCAAAAACCAATGAAATCCATTGAAAGAATTGTTCAAGCGAGCTCCAAACCAGATGATTTGGTAGTAGATTTTTTTGCCCATTCCGGTACGACTTTGCTGGCGTGTGAAATCCTTAACAGAAAATGCTTCACGATCGATATTGATCCTGTCTACGCTGAAATCTCCATTCGTCGTCTTGAACGATTTCGTACAGCAGGGCGAACCGGATGGCAAAATGGACATCCCTTCGAAAACGACCTCGCGGACGTCGGGGTAGTCCAGCCGATAGCGCCGTCCACTCAAGAAACATTGTTCTGATGGAACGTCTTCAGGAAGAACTCGATAATTTGTTGAAAAACATACCTGAAGAAAAGGAAATTCGGGAAAGAGTTGAGTCTCTCGTTTCAGTTTATCCATTCAATGAGTACGAATACATTATTTGCACACTTCTCGCAATGAAAATACTAACTCTAGATGACTATTACGAACTTCGGAATAACTACGTAAATAGGAATCTTTTCCTTTATATTTTTGAGATTAGCGCACCTCGTTCTTTCGGCGAATCTTGGGCGCAGGGCCATCTAAAAAGCTTGGTTCCAAATCTAAAAAAACCAACCAAAAGCGAAGATCCGCAATATTCCGGACAATACGACCTATTGTTGGATAACATTCGCATTGAAGTCAAAGCGTCGAGAGCGGTGGATGCGAATTCGGATGAACCTCTCTACATCAAGGCTTTGCACTCGGATTCGGGAAAAGAATTCTGGATGAATTTTCAGCAGGTGAAGTGCGACTGCTGCGACATCTTTGTATTGATCGCGGTGTGGCGCGACCTTATTCGGTATTGGGTCCTTTCGTCGCGGGAAGTAGCAAAGCATCCTCGCTATTCGACAGGCCAGCACCGTGGGAATATAGGCGAAGGTCAATTGCACATGAGGCACGACAGCATTGGTGATTTCGTTGAATACGAAGTAAAGCCCAACCGGATTGAGCGGAATGTTCGCGCAGCATTTGTTCGACAAAAGGGCGCGAAACCGCGATGACGTGAAGGTCTCGGTTATCCACGATGACACGGCGCAACCCGGCGGCGGTAGACGGTAATTTATGTGTAGCGGACATCGGCGAAGCGGGAGTTACGGCAAGAAGGCTTTCGGTCCCCGTTTGGAATAGGGTGAAAAATCAATTCGATATTTCGCAAGAATAGAATTATTTTCCGATGTCGCCGGAAATGCGTAATGCCGCATTTTTGTCAATCGGTCCTCCTCCCGATAATGCCCTCGCGCTGCCGACGGTCAGCGCGGCTCCGAGACAATGCGGCGCACTGTCGCGCGGGAAGGCGAAACGCGGCCACGGCGCAAAGATTTAATGAGAACGATCCAAGCCCCACGTCGGGAGGTCGGAAATTTAGACCTCCGAGGCTCTTGAACCGGCACGGGGACATGCTCCCGTCGCCGGACGGCGGCTCCCGGTTTCAGACGGTCTCAAACTCGAATCCGACGATGTTGCGCTCCTCACGGCCGAACTCGATCCCGATAAGGTGTATCGTCACGTCCGGACGCCGGTACTTGTGCGCGTAGCCGCGCTCCCGGATCTGCTTCAGCGCCCGCCCTTCCGGCTTTCCGTCCACGACCTTGAACTCGAACAGGTAGACGCTGCCGCCCAGGACCGCCATGTCCGAACGGCCGTGCGCCGTGCTCTCCTCGGCGCGGACGTCCATACCCGCCGCCACGAAGTGAGAGTAGAACACGCTCGCATAGTGCGCCTCGTAGCCCGCCATGCCCGTGTTCGCGTACCACTCGTTGCTCGCCAAGAACGCCCGGAACAGATTCTCGAGGCCTGCGAAGTCGTTCGCCCAGGCGGCGCAGCTCCCGACTCTCCGCCTCGATCGGAACGTCCGGCGCCATCGCCTCCGGCAGGAGCGCGTTCAGGCTGCGCTTCACCTCCTGGTTCGGGTAGTCCAGCCGGTAGAGGGGCGCGTCCTCGTCCTGCTCTTCGTCGGCGATGGTCAGGTAGCCGGTCTGGAACAGCAGCGTCTCGACGAGGATGCGGTCGACGGCCGACAGCAGGTCGTCGTCCGCGAACACGCCTTCCAGGGCCGGCTCCGAGACCCGGCACCGCGCCAGAAGGTCGACGAGGAAGGTTGGCGTGCCGCTCTGGAACCAGTACGGGCGGAACTCGCGCCGCCGAAACAGCAGCAGCAGGCCGAATGGGTTGTAGACCCTCTCCGGCCCGCGCCAGTTGTAGCCGTTGTACCAGCGGCGGACCTCGTCCCGGTCCAAGCCCTCGAGTTCCGGGGCGAAGACCGCGTCCAGATCGTCGTCCGTGCAACCGTAAATGTCCGAGAACTCCGGCTCCAGCGTGACGCAGGTTGTTCAGACCCGAGAACAGGCCCGCCAACTTGCTCACCCCCGTCAGGAAAACGAAACGGAGATGCCCGTCGCAGGCCTTGATCACGCCGTACAGGCTGCGCCGGAAGTCGCGGTTGGCCAGCGCCAGTTCCCGGTCGCCGAGCGCGTCCAGGACCGGCTTGTTCGTCCACCAGCACGACCGCTCGCTGCCCGGTGCGCTCGTGCAGGGCCTCGATCAACTCGCGGAAACGGACCGCCGCCCCGGCGGGGCCCGGTTCGAGGCCGGCGCGCCTCTCCGTCGCCGCCGGTTGCCCTTACAAGGTTCCCCCGTCCGGCGTGTCGAAATCGCCCACGCCGCTGAAATCCAGCCGGACGACGGCGCGCCGACCAGTCCCACTTGCCGTGCACGGCGAGGCCCCGGAACGGCTCCTCGCTTCCTTCGAACAGCTCCTGCAGCGTGTCCACCAGGAGGGTTTTGCCGAACCGGCGCGGACGCGACAGGAAATAGTGCTTGCCTCCTTCGACGAGGCGGCGCACATGGTCCGTCTTGTCAACGTAGTAGCAGTCCATTTTCCAGATTTCCCGGAGGGAGGACATGCCGATCGGAAGCAGGCGTCTTTCCATTAGAATAGGCCGCTGCAGCGGAAACGGTCAATTAATTTCAGACCTCAAGACGTTTGCGCCGTGCCGTTCTTTATCGGCTGGGGCCCGTCGACAAGCCCGCAAGGTTGTGCAGGCGGGCGACTTCGGTACGGAAACGAATTATCCGGCTGCCCCGGTGCCGCACGGTGAACTCCGGGCGAACTGGGTGCCTCCGGCATCCGGGTCAACATGATCGCGCCGGGTTTCACCATGAGCGACAGGATCGAGGCGCAACGCGAAAAGCTGGAATTCTACGTTAACCTGAGTCTGACGGGACGCTCCATGCGCCGTGAACAGGCGCTCGACGACCTGATCGGCGCGCCGATCTACCTCGTCTCGCCCGATTCGGATTTCGTGACGGGGCAGGCTATCGTCGTGGATGGCGGCATGGTCATGCACTGAGCGCAAAGGGTCGACGTTCGCTGAACTCGCACTCGGCGCTCCACCCTGCAATTCTGCCGTGCGGGCAACGCAGAAGCAGCCTAACGCCGAAAGCGGCGCGGCATTATGCGGCCAATCTGTATTCGCCGGCATTGCTGCCGTCGATACGAATGCAATTGACGATCGCACTCGGCACGCACTTGGCGGCAATGTCTTCGATCGAAGTGTAGACCTCCAAACCGAGCTTCTCGACCGCAAGTACGCGAATGATCACCTCGGCCGCTTCCAGAACGGGAGTCTGACCTTTCTCCCATCGCGCAACCGTCTGCGTATCGCGATGGACATGCTTGGCCAATTGGGCTTGGGTAAGACCCATTTCGGTCCGAAGGAAGCGCAGTTCCCGCCCCGACATTGCGGCATCGCAATGCACAATGCCGTGCGCGATCAGCTTGTGCAGGCCATTCACGTTGGGAATATGGAAAACTTCTTCCCCCTGATCGTCAACGACAGGATCGAACCCTTGAATGTACACGTTGTCCAGACCGCATTCGGTGTACCGATACGCGTCCAGCTCTCGTCCCTGCATGGTGGTGCTCCATCATTCTGTCAATATTATCCAACCAGAGGGTTGATTTACCCACCGAGACAATCTTCGCTTCGTTCGCCGATGGCGGCGGTCTGACCACAACCCTTACAGTTTTGTTGTCCGAGTTCGGCGTCGTGCATTCCATCTTGTATTTGCACAATCCCCTTGGCGTGCTTCGTCCAATGAATGCTGAACGCCTCATTGGACGCTCGCCGTCGGACAGTATTCGTTGCCCGGCCCGGAGGCCACGGGCCGGCACAGCCTGACGCGACACCGCTCCCTGAGAACTCATCATCACCATTTGCCTATCATGGTGATAGAGAGATGGCAAATGACATAATGCGTATATCAAAAAAACAAGAACCTGTTGCGCTTGAGCAACACGCCGCGCAAACGGCGACCCGCCGCAGGAGGTCGGACGGCTCGTCCGACAATCCGGCTTTCAGCCGACAGCGTGCGCGGCGGTCCATTCTCCGGCAAGCGCCTTGCGATCCATCTTGCCGCGGGCCGTCTTGGGCAGGTCGTCGCGAAAGACGATCGCGCCGGGCATCTTGAACTCCGCAAGATGGCGGGCGCAGTGATCCCGCACCGAATCCGCGTCCACGCGCACGCCCTCGCGCGGAGCGACGTAGACGACGACCTGCTCGCCGTAGACGTCGTCGGGAACGCCGACGGTGGCGACGTCGGCGACCCCGGGCATCTGAAGGACGACGTTGTCGATCTCGAGCGGCGAAATGTTCACCCCTCCGCGGATGATCAAATCCTTCTCGCGTCCGGTCACGAACAGGAAGCCGTCGGAATCGACGAATCCCAGATCGCCGGTGAGGACCCCGCCTTCCGAGTTGACGCGCACCGATCCGTCGACGTCGAGGTACCGATAGCGGCCGGCCGGATTGCCGTTGACCTGGATGGCGCCGATCTCGTCGGCGAGCAGCGGCTTGCCGTCGGCATCGACGATCCGAAGTTTCTGGTAGGGATGCGGCCTGCCGACCGAGCCCGGCTTGCGGGTCGCTTCGAAGCTGCCCGCGATCCATCCCGTTTCGCTGGTGCCGTAGCCCTGGCAGATCGGGATCCCGAACGTCTCCTCGAACCTTCGCCACTCGGACATCAGCAGCGGCGCGGAGCTCGACGTGATGAAGCGCAAGGTCGGCGCCGCGTTTCTGCCCCGCGCCGCTTCCCGGTTCGCCAACATGTTCAGAATCGTGGGATTGCCCGCCGCGATCGTCGCCCCGTTGTCGTTTACCCAATCGAAAAAGCGGCTGGCGGAAAACTTCCGGGCGAGCAGCAGGGTCGCGCCCTTCGCGACAGGGGAGAGCGCCGACAGCACCTGCGCCGACATCCAGTTCATGGAGCGGTAATCGAGCACCCGGTCGTCGGCCGTCATGCCGAACGCGTCCGCGGTGGGCAGCGTGTTGTCGTAAAGCTCGGCGAGGCTGCAGACGACGCCCTTCGGTCGGGTCGCGGTGCCGGAGGTGTAGAAGATCGACGCATCGTCGCTCCGCCGAATGGCGGGGCGCTCTCCCGGCGTGTCGGGGTGATCGTCGAGTTCGTCGAACAGCCCGGTTCCGCCGACGATCTCCCACCTTCCCAGCGGCCGCCCGGACACCCCCGCCGCCTCCAGCTCCGGCAGGCCGTCCTCGCACAGGACGAGCTTCGCCCCGACGCTCTCGAGCATCTCCCCGAGATAGGCCGCATTCATCTCCACGTGAATGGTGCAGATGGTGCATCCGTAGGCCAGAGAAGAAAGATAGACGATCATGTGCTCGATCGAGTTGTTCGAGAGAAGGGCCACGCGGTCGTTGCGTCCGATGCCGAGCGCGGCGTAGTGGCGTCCGATGCGGTTGGAAACGCGAAACAACTCTCCGTGCGTGATCTCCGTCCCCTGATCGAGCGAACGGATCGCCGGCTTGTCGGGAACGTCGCGGGCGTTGCGCGCCAGCCACTCGAAAAAATAGTCAGCCATGCTTTCCTGAAGGAAGGGTTCGCGTCTCTGCGCCGAGCGCGCGACCGAACTTATCATTTTTTGGACAGCCTTGAAGAAGCCGCAGAATGCTTGCCGGGCGAAAGAGGTTCATCCGCTCGGGCGGGAAAGAAAGCGCGCGTCGTGCGACCGTTCGTCCCCCGGGCATGCCCCGCCGTTCTCCGAACCCGGAAACAGGAAAACCCCGCACGCGTCGCGGAAAACTCCGTCTGGACGGAACGCGGCGTTCCCGTACGCCGGAGGCCGCAGCGCCCTCGTTTTCTTTCGCGCGAACGGAACGCTTCCGGTAACGCCGGGCCGAACTTGTCCGCGACCGGGATCATAAAGGTTCGAGATCGCCCGCGGCCTGTTGCGCATGGAACTCCCGGGCGAACGCCGCCAGAGAGCCTGCCTCCACGGCTTCGCGCAGACCGCGCATCAGTTCCTGGTAGTAGTGCAGGTTGTGCATGGTCAGCAGAATCGGGCCGAGCATCTCGCCCGCCTTGAAAAGGTGGTGCAGATAAGCCCGGCTGACTCCGCCGACGTTCGGATAGCCGCTGCCGGGATCCAGCGGCCGCGGATCCGCGGCATGGCGCGAATTGCGGATATTGATCGCGCCGCGGCGCGTGAAGGCGCGTCCGGTCCGCCCGGACCGGGTGGGCAGCACGCAGTCGAACATGTCGATTCCCCGTTGCACTGCGCCCACGATATCGGCCGGCGCGCCGACGCCCATCAGATAGCGCGGACGGTTCGTCGGCAGGGCCGGCGCGGTGCAATCCAGAACGTCGAACATCCGCGTTTGCCCCTCCCCCACGGCGAGCCCTCCGACGGCGTAGCCGTCGAAACCGAGTTCCGAAAGCGCCGCCGCGGACTCCAGCCGCAGATCCCGATAGACGCTGCCCTGCGCGATCCCGAAAAGCCCGTAGCCCTCGCGGGCGGCGAAAGCGTCGCGGCAACGCCGCGCCCAGCGCATCGACAGGTGCATGGACTCCGCCGCGGTTCTCTCGTCGACGCCGCAGGGCGTGCATTCGTCGAGAACCATCGTGACCGTCGCGTCGAGCAGCCTCTGGATTTCGACCGACCGCTCCGGGGTCAGCGAATGCCGGGCGCCGTCGAGATGCGAACGGAAGGAAACGCCTTTTTCGCTCAACTCGCGCAGGCCGGCCAGCGACATCACCTGAAACCCGCCGGAATCGGTGAGCACCGGACCATCCCAATCCATGAAGGCGCGCAGCCCTCCCAATGCGGCGACGACCTCGGCTCCCGGACGCAACATGAGATGGTAGGTATTGCCGAGCACGATCCGCGCGCCCGTGCGGGCCAACGCTTCGGACGTCATTCCCTTGACGGTTCCGGCAGTGCCCACCGGCATGAAGACCGGCGTGTCGACGACGCCGTGCGCGGTGGTCAACCGTCCTCGGCGGGCGTCGCCGTCCGTCTTCAGCAGCTCGAAACGGAATGCGGTCACGAGGCGTCGAATCGATGGAGGAAGGAAGAATCGCCGTAGGAATAGAACCGGTAGCCCGCCGCGATCGCGTGCGAATAGGCCGCCTTCATCCGTTCCAGTCCAGCGAACGCGGCCACCAGCATGAACAGCGTCGAGCGCGGCAGATGAAAGTTCGTCATCAGCTTGTCGACCGCTCTGAACCGATAGCCGGGCGTGATGAACAGGTCGGTTTCGCCCCGGAAGGGGCGGACCGCGCCGTCCTCGGCGGCCGCGGTTTCGAGCAGCCTCAACGGCGTCGTGCCGACGGACACCACGCGGCCGCCGTCGGCGCGCGCGGCGGCGACCGCTTCGGCCGCCGCCGCGTCGATCTCGCCCCATTCGCCGTGCATCCGGTGATCGGCCACGCGCTCGGCCGTTACCGGCAGAAACGTGCCCGCCCCGACATGCAGCGTAACCTTCGCGACGGCCGCGCCGGCGGCGCGCACGCCTTCCAGCAGCGCTTCGGTAAAGTGCAGCCCGGCCGTAGGCGCCGCCACGGCGCCGTCGCGAACGGCGTAGACCGTCTGGTAGTCAGCCGCGTCGGCAGCGTTCGCCGGCCGCGACAGATAGGGCGGCAAGGGCAATTCGCCGTGCCGCTCGAGATCGGCGAACAGGCTGTCCGGCCGGTCGAAGGCGAGCGTGACCTCCCCGCCGTCCCTCGCCGTCACGCGCCCCCGGAACCCGTCGGCGAATTCCACGGCGTCGCCTTCGCGAAGCCTTCGGGCCGGCCGGGCGAACGCCCGCCACCGGCCGTCGGCCTCCGCTCGGTGCAAAGTCACCTCCACCTTCGCGCCGCGGCGCGTTCCGCGCAATCGCGCGGGAATCACGCGCGTGTCGTTGAGCACGACGACGTCGCCGGGCCGCAGGAGCGCCGGCAGGTCGCGCACCGAGCGGTCGACGAGACGATCGCCGACTTCGAGCATGCGCGCGGCGTCGCGCGGGCGGGCGGGTTGCGCCGCGATCCGGTCGCGGGGCAGGTGGAAATCGAAGGCGTCGGTTCGCGCCGCGTCCGCTCTCAATCTTCCCACAGTTCCATGACGGCTTTCTCCACCGCGGCGAACGCGGCGTCTCGATTGAGCGTCGGCCATTCGGCTTCCATGTCGTCGTGCGTTCGATTGAGTCCCCATTCGAGGACGTAGTCGCGCAAATGCTCGTCGGTAAGGATGAGCTTGAGCAGTTCATTCTGGATTTCCGTCGGCGGATCCCCGTCCCCCGTGGTTTCGTGGATCACGGCTCTGAGATAGATCACCGCGTCCAGAACGAGCTGCGCTTCTTCCCGGCTCCAGAGGCGCGACGGCTGGAAATGGTTCTCCTTCAGCAACCTCATCTGCTCGCGGGTAATCGTGCCCGGATTGCCCAGCCGGGGCATGCTCGCCGCGTCGTCCAGTTCGACGGGCCCCCCGCGCCTTTGCTCCTTCAGAAGCCGGATGCGGCGCACGAAAAGATAGACGGTGACGCCGATTACGGCGGCGAAAATAAGGTTTTCTTCCATGTCACCCTTCCTTTCGGTAACTAGATACGCCCTTGCGGGCGGCAACGAAAGCCCGCACGGCCGCGTTCAAGGCGCCAAGGCGAAGGCGTCGGCCAGCAGTTCGTACGATCTGAGGCGCGCCTCGAACCTGTCGCAGATCGTGACGACGACGAACTCGTCGATGCCGTACGCCTCGCCCAGCGAAACGATGGTTTCCCGCACCTGTTCCGGGTCGCCTGCGACCGTGCGCCGGCGGTTGTGAAGGACGATCGCCTTCTCGCGTTCGCTGTACGGGTAGTTTTTCGCTTCGTCGACGGTCGGCACCGGCGACGTTCGCCCGGCGTAGAGGCGCAGAAGCCACAGATCGCGGCTCCAGCGGAGGTTCATCGCCTCCTCTTCGGTATCGGCGCAGATGACGAAGACGCCGATCGATCCGGTCGGCCGCGCGAATTGGGGAGACGGGCGGAAATGCTGGCGATAGGCTTCCATCACCTGCTCGCCGCCGCGCGCGTTGATGAAATGGGCGAACGAAAACGCGCAGCCGAACCATGCGGCGTAGGCCGCCGACTGATCGCTCGAGCCGAGCAGCCAGAGTTCGGGAGCCGTCGCGCCGGTCGGCATGGCCTCGACCTGGCGAAACGGATGGTCTTCCGGCATCTCGCCGGTCAGCCACGCACGAAGGTCCTGGATTTGGGCGGGAAAATGCTCGATGCCCAGCGCTCCCGGACCGTGCGCCAGCGCGTTCGCCGTCAGGCCGTCGGAACCGGGCGCGCGACCGATCCCGCAATCGATGCGTCCGGGAAATAGGGCTTCGAGCACGCGGAACGCTTCGGCCACCTTGAGCGACGAATAATGGTTCAGCATCACGCCGCCCGAACCGACCCGCAGATTGCGCGTCCGCTGCGCGACTTGCCCGATCATGATTTCGGGGGCCGATCCCGCAAGCCCTCCCGTGGAATGGTGCTCGGCGAGCCAGTAGCGATGATAGCCCATCCGGTCGCAAAAGTTCGCGAGTTCGAGCGTTTCCCGCAAAGCGTCGGCAGGCGCGCAGCCGGCTCTTATCGGGCTTTGGTCGAGAACGCTGAGCCGCACCATCTCGCACTCCTCAAGTTCCGGGCAGGCCTGCCCGGCGCAAAGCTAACGATTCTCTTCCCACGCTCCTATAACCGATCCATGAAGGAAGAGGCACCTGACAGCTGGTCCGAACTGTTCCGGGGCGTACGCGGGGTTCACACCCTGTTGCTCAACCTCGGCATCGGAGTGCACGCGATCGACATCTTCGTCATCGTGACCATCATGCCGGTCGTCGTGGAAGACCTCGGCAACGTCGAGTTCTACGCTTGGACGACGATGCTGTACATGGTGGGCACCATCGTCGGAGCCGCCAGCGGCCGTTACGTACGCTCTCTCCTCGGCCGCCGAGGGGGCTACGTTGCGGGCGGCGCAATCTTTCTCGCCGGCGCGGCCGGATGCGCGGCCGCGCCGGAGATGGCCTTTCTCCTCGCCTTCCGAACGGTCGAAGGAGTCGGCGGAGGGCTGCTGATCTCGCAGTCCATGACGCTGGTCGCCGATCTGTATTCGGGACGCCTGAGAACGCGGATTCTTGCGACGATCACGACGACATGGAGCGTCGCGTCGATCGCCGGACCGCTGATCGGAGGCATCTGGGGCGCCTTCGGCTGGTGGCGCGGAGCCTTCGTGACCACATGCGTTCTCACGACGCTGTTCATTGTCGCCGCCGCGTGCGTCGTACCGCAGGAACGGCCGGGAAACCGCCATCGACTGCCGGTCCGCCGGCTGGCGCTTCTGGGTCTTTCGGTTCTCCTGGTCGGCGTCTCCGGGCAACTTCACGCGCTTCCCTTGCGGGTCGCGCTGGTCGCAGCGGGCGTCTTTTGCTTGTGGCAGACCCTGAGACTGGACGGCCGGGGACGCGACGGCGCACTGTTCCCGAGCCGCGTTCTCTCGTTGTACGCGCCGATCGGCACGGCGTACTGGGTGTTTTTGCTGCTCTCCGCCTGCCATACGCCGCTCACCATATTTTTGCCGCTCGCTCTCAGCTTCCTGTACGGCCTCGACGCGCTCTGGATCGGATACGTCGCCGCGGTGTTCTCGCTCTGCTGGACGCTGGGTTCGGTCGGAACGGCAGGATGGGGCGACCGCTGGACGCGAGTCGTCTGCGCGAGCGGACTCGCGATCACGGCGGCGGCCTGCCTTGCGATCGCCTTCGCCGTCGGGAGCGTCTCGCTCTGGACGCTGACCGCGCTGACCGCGATCGCGGGAATCGGCGTCGGCATGACCAACGTGCACGCGATTTCATGGGCGTTGGCGGCCGCCGGCCCCGAGGAAGCGCAGATCACCGCTTCGGCCGCGCCCGCGATGCGGTCCGTGGGCATTGCCTACGGCGCCGCGGCGGCCGGGCTGATCGCCAACGCGACCGGACTCGATGCCGGCATGGAACCGGAGATCGTCCGAAGCGCGCTGTTCTGGGTCTTCGGCGCCTGCGCGGCCATGGCGCTCGCCGGCAGCCTGTGCGTCATGCGAATGCACCAACTCCAACCGGGAGTGAGAACTTGAGGGAAAAGACAGTTACGCTGGCCGACGGACGAACCGTCCCCGCGCATGCGCGGCGCAGTCGAAGGGCGCGGCGCATCTCGCTTCGCGTGGATCGCCGCAGCGGCGCGCTCGTGATCGTGTTGCCGCCCGGCGCGACGCTGGAAGAAGGAATGCGCCTCGCGCAGCGCGAAGCGGAATGGATCGCTCGGCAGATCGATTCGGCAACCGCGCCGCCCGACAACGGCGGCGTCGCAGCGGTGTCGATCACGTTGCGCGACGGACGGACCGTCCCGGTGCGGCCTCGCCGCAGCGCTCGCGCGCGCCGCGTGGCGCTTCGCATAAGTCCGCATGACGGCGAGCTCGAACTCGTTCTGCCGCCGGGAATGACGCTCGAAGAGGGAATGAAGTTCGCGCGCGGACAGACGGCCTGGATCTCGCGACGGCTTGCTGAAGTCGGCGGGCCGGCGCCTTTCAGGGACGGCGCAACCTTTCCCTTGCTCGGCGAAACCGTCACGATCCGGCGCGACCAAGGAAGATCCGCCCCGCCCGTTCTCGACGGAAACATCCTTGTCGTCGGAGGCCGCGAGGAGACGCTGTCCGACCGCGTTCACCACTGGATCGTCGATCAGGCGTGCCGGGAAATCGAGCCGCGCATCCGCGCCGCCTCGACCCGGGTGGGCCGCAAGCCGCGGCAAGTGACCCTTCGGGATATGAGCTCGCGCTGGGGGAGTTGTTCGAGAGAGGGCAACATCAGCCTCAGCTGGCGTCTCGTGCTCGGGCCCCAGCACGTTCTCGACTACGTGATCGCCCACGAGATGGCGCATCTCCGGGAACTCAATCACGGACCCCGTTTCTGGGCGCTGGTCGGGAAAATTTGCCCCGGGTTCGAGGGTTCCCGTCAATGGCTGCGGGATCACGGGACGCAACTTCACCGCTACGGCCGCGAGGCCGCCTGAGCCGGCGTGCGCAGTTCTCCGCGCGCGCCGGCTCAGGCCGGCAACGAGGCTGAAGCCTCAGATCGGTTCGGGTTCCCTCACGCGGTTCGCGCCCGGCGCTCGAATCGGGAGCACCTTGGTCACGTCGAGGGTCACGTCGAGCGATTCGTTGCCGGCCGGCGGCGGGTCGCCCTTTTTCGACGCGGTTTCCGCGACGCTTGCGAGTCCGGCGAGCTTTTCGGCTCCGGGACGAACTTTCAGGTCGCCGCCGTAATAGTCGAACCACGGCAGCCCCGCCTCCGCGTAGCTTTTCGCAGTCGGCGGTTCGGTCGGCGGCCGTTCGCCGGTGATATCCGTCCACTGAGCGGAATTGGCGATGGTGACGAAGCAGCGACGGACCTGGCGCTGATCCCAAGCGTCCAGACCGTGAGGGTCATCGTAAATTTCCTGCTTCATGCGCCCGCCCGGCGCCAGTCCCATGGCAGGCGACGCACAATAGAGCGCTTTGACGCTAAAAACCGCATTGTCCTCCGTTATCGCCTCGTATCGTTCCCTCTTCATGGGACATACGAGAAGCTGCAATCCGCCGTGCCGCGCAGCGCCCGTCAATTGCTCTTCCGCCGTGTAGCCCTCGCCGAGCGGCATGGCGACGAACTGCCGGATCACGCCCTTTTCGACGCAGTAACCGTCAAGCCACGGCTGTTCGGGGACGACGACGTAGTCCTGGGGATCGCCGTTCAGGTGATCGATCCAGTTGTCGCCCGTCACCGCGCATATCTTGCCGGTCGCGATCTTCACCGCGCACGGGTAATCGTAAGAGCTGAAGTTGATCCAAAGCGCCTCCGCCTGGTGCATGGGAGCGATCACTCCGCCGCGGCGCAGCCAGTCCTCCGGCAGCCTCTCCGCATGGTCGTCCAGATGCCGCAACGGGAACCTCCCCAGGCCCGGCGGCAACGGATAAGTTCCGCCGTCGTCGGGAATGCGCAGCGTGCGCTGAAATTCGATGACGCAACGCGCGTCCTCGTGAACCTCCGGAAAACGGAATTCCAGCCTGTCGGCTTCGAGCGTGATCATGGCAATTTCTCCCTTTCACCATTCGCCGTCCCGCACCTCGCGCACCACGCGGAGGATTGCGCTGTCCGGCGCGTCCTTCAGCTGCCGGATCAGCTCCGCGAAAAGTTCCGGCCGCTTGCGAATGATGTCCTGCAGATCGCGGGACACCTTTCCCGCCAGCGCCAGGAACACATCCGGGTCCTGATCGAGTTCCTCCGCCAGTCGCCTTGTCGTGGCTTCCGACGGAGGCGCCACGTCGCCGCGCTCGATCTTGCTCAGATAGGCCGGTTCGATTCCGACCCGTCCCGCGACCTGGCGGAGCGAATAGCGCCGATCGTCGCCGCGAAGGCGTTCGCGGATTTCGCGGGCCGTATCGCCGAAGTGCGTCATGTGTCGTATATAGTACACGTATTGCTTGGCGTCAAGCCGTGCGTTTTTCTTTTTCGGCTGTGCGCCTTCCTGTAAACCTCTCGTCGGGCAGGGGTCCCGCAGGCGCTCCGTCCCGGTGCCAGACGCCCCGGAACCGAAAACCAGCAAGGCCCGACCATCGCCGACGCCGGCTATCTTCTTTCCGACGACTTCTCTTGACGGCCGGCAATACTGCGGTCTGAGCCGCTGACAGAGGCAACGTTATCGATAAATCCGCACCTGAAGTCATTTAGTTCGGCGTATCGCGGAAGGGCCGTTACGATGTCCATCCGCCCAGACTCCGCCCCTGCCGCAAACGACCGCGTCTGAGAAATCCGGTCAAAGGACCTCGCCATCACCTTTGATGACTTGCGCCGAGCGAAGTTTTGTGCATATACTTCGGCTGAGCGGGCTTCAGTCCGCTTGTTGCGGCTTTCCGAGCGGTCAAGGGCTCTCAGTGAACCGCAACTTTCTGAGCCATTCAAAACGAACTATTGATTTGGTCATGCCGCGCTGTTCTGAAGCTCTGTGTAGCTAGCCAATTCCGTAGATTGATTGGAGTGATAAGCACTTGGGATTCGCTTCATACTATGAAGACGACATGCTTCGTTCTTCGCCGCTACCGTTACCTTTGACACCGGGGAAACAGCTTCTACCGTGTCCGTTTTGCGGTGAACGCTTTGATGACCAGCGTTCTCTGAATGACCATTTATCTTTGAAACATGTGGGTGAACGACCAATATTAATGGTTAGCGGACGGGAACCGGATCAATCTTCGAGGTTTACCCAGCCGTTGGCAGCTGCGCAGATTGGCATAAAGAACAGTTCAACAGCGTATATCGAAGTTAATGGGTTGGCGAAGAAAGAAGTGTCTCCGCACGATGTTCCGAAACTACTGTCCCAAAAGACAGATGCAAATATCAAAATTCAACTTGCCAATCGTTTCGATAATGTGGCAAGCCCAGTTTATCAACAATATTATTTTGAGCTTCGGATACCCGACAAAACGTCTTTGGACGAAGTCGACCTAGCGTTCAAGGAACACTTGACGCACGACGAACCCAGCATGCAACAGGTCGCTGCATTTTTAAAGGATAGCCGTTGCCACGGCGTCGTTCGAGATTACGCCGACGCATTAGGATCGTATGTCCGAGCTGTGCTCGTGAAGGATCAGGTGACTGGCGTCACCTTGCCGCCTTCCGAGGCTGACAGCCTTTATGGTAAAGCGCTTGACGGATTGAAGGATTTTACGCGGCCGTTAGCCATGGTGATCAGCGCAGTTGTGCGGTTTACCTTCAATGATTTTAGCGCTGTCGAATCGCGCTCGGGTTTTAGGAGGCTTGATTGGTGTAATTCAATGCTCGCTGCACTGCTTAGAAACGAGGCTGAAGCCTCGAAAGTAGATCCCGATAAGTCATCAAAAATTTTGATCCGCCCGCCTGCGTTGCACTTCGGAGTTGAGGGGGTAATCCCAATCTGCCCGATTGATGAAGCAACAGATCATATTCTTGATTTTTTCGTGCAACTCGGTTCCTCGACGAGATGGGAAACGGCATTACGGGAAAAGTGCAATAAATACGCCAATGAAACGACACTGACGATGAGCGATCGCTTGAAAATATATGCACTTTGGGCGTCGACGAGTCTGCGATTGGATGTTGCTGCGGATGCTATCGATCCGTTAAGGCTATTGAGTTCGACATATCCGTTCGGGGAATGGGCAACCAGTTGCCTTGAGGATATAGAGGAGCTTTGACGATGCCAACCGAAGAGACTGAACCTGACGTCCAGCTGCAGAATGATCTTAGTCGAAAGAGTATGAACGCCATGAAACCAAACGTCAACGGAGATGAACAGAGGGAGATCCCCATAGAACCTCAGATTTCTCTATACTACTCCGATCCTCGGATTAAGCCGTTGGCCTTCTGTAAATGCGTGCGGAAAGCGAAGATCAAGATCTTCGATGCGGATGACATGTCGAAAGCTATCCAAGAACTTGAAGTCGCTGATCCAACATTAGTTCGAACTGTGTCGCTTGTGGGAAAGGGACCGGATCCAATCAACAAATGGATTGCGAGAGCAACAAAGATTTCGCTAGATCACTATATGCCGGGCGCGTCATCGAACGAGGATATGTCTCCTAATGAGTTATTCGGCCGGATCGTACAGACGCTTTCTGAACACCTTTCTGATAAAGATAAAGCCCGTCGAACAAAAGCGCAAAACTTCTTGCGTCTCGCTCTGAATTGGCTGGTGGATGAGCGTAATTTGAAACCTGATGATGCACTTTTATCTGTGAGAAAAATTAAATCTAAAAAAGCGCCAGTAACGAATACTGGCGTCCATGCTGCCACAGTTCGGCTAGTCAAAATTGCTAAATTAAATCACCTCCATGATCTGGCGTTGATTGCCAATTATTTTGAGGCTATTGTCGAGGAGAAAACAAAGGATGCGCGGCAAACTTTCGCCCAGTTATCGAAGCTCGGAGAAGATATGAATCTTATGGAGATGAAACTGAACGCGACCACTAGCGATTTGGAAATTGCGAAAAGAGAACGAATCCGTCTCTCCGATCAACTCTGCAAGGTTGAAAAACAATTGGATGAACAAAAAAAATTGCGGGAGCTCGATGAAAGAACACGAAACGGGCAATTTCGAGGCTTCTTGGAAGATCGATTAAAGCCGCCGCTTTCCGATGCGTTAGATGCACTGGAGTTTATACCGCCCAATGCAACGGCAGCTGTTCAACGTATTAATATGGCCATGAAGGCGGTACGGTCTCGATTGGAGAAACCGAATGAGTGACTTGACCTTTGGGGTGGATTTCGGCACGACCAACAGTCTTGCGGCGTTCGTTATCGGAGATGAGGTTCAGACTCTGACCGATGAAGACGACAAACCACATCCTTCAGTCGTTTGGTACCGGGGTGCCGAGATAATTGTTGGGCGGGAGGCGAAAGGGCATCTTCAATCGTTGGAAACCGACGCCGCGCATGGCTTCGTCCGCTCCCCAAAAATGAGTTTGCGAAGGGAAGGGGCGGTACATATTCTCGGCAAAGCTGTTGACCCGATTGATATTGTTGCGGAAGTTCTTTCATATATTCGGAGAAATGCGGCTGATCGAGATACGGATGGATACGAAATTTCGCGTGCCGTAATGACTATCCCGGTAGATTTCGCCGGACCTCAACGTCGCGCCTTGCGTGCTGCCGCTAGAAAAGCAGGAATTGGTGTGCTTCAGTTCGTCCAAGAACCCGCGGCAGCACTGTACGCTTACGTGCGTTCGAAACCAAACTTCAGTCAAGAACTTTCTAGACTGGAGAACAAGGTCGTTCTTGTCTTTGATTGGGGCGGCGGCACCCTTGACCTGACCGTTTGCCGGGTATTGGGAGGAACCATTATGCAAATTGCTAATCTAGGGAATAATGAAATAGGCGGGGATCGATTTGACGAGCGGCTTCGTAATCAAATTAGGAACAAACACACAGAGCCGTATGGTATTAAGGACGTTAACGCTCTTGAGCAGCCAGGTTCGTCGGCCAAACTGTTAACACAATGCGAGCAAGCGAAGATAGCTCTTTCGAGCGAAGACCTCTTTACGGTAATCGCTAAAGACTATCTCCGTAGTAGTGGTCCTGAACGAAATCTTTCCGTGGACATAACAAGAAATGAACTTGAACTTCTTTCCGAGGACTTGGTCCAACGAGGTCTTTCCAAAATTGATCAGCTTCTTGAGGAAGCGCTTCTTGATCGTAGCGATATTGAGCTCTGCATAGCAACCGGTGGGATGGTGAACATGCCGGCAATTTGGAATGGATTGGTCGAACGATTTGGTACTCGCGTACCTGACCTTTCCAATCGTGACAGGATAATCGCGGAAGGAGCTGCTTGGATTGCCCACGACGGATTAAGGCTTACCTTGGCGAAGCCGCTTGAGGTATTGGTATCTGACGGAATCGGACGTGGCAGTTGTTTGCCCTTGGTCGACACAACCCAAATCCTACCTGTGGAGAATGAAATTATTCCTGTTTGCAGCAAACGCTTCTTTTGTATTGATCCGCGAGACGGATCCGCGGTGTTTGAGTTCGCTAAACCACGCAAAGTCGGACTTTTACAGGAAAATGATGAGAGGGTAAAGCTTGCCTCTCTTAATTTACCTGTCGACCCGAAGGCACGTCCTTTTCTGGAACGCCTAGAATGTGAAATCCAAATTGACCATGACTATGTGGCACATATAAGGTTGATCTCTAAAGGTCGGCGAGAAATGGTTGAAACCGAGATACACAATCTTGATTTCTGTCTGAATTTGTCAAATGTGAATGGTAGGGATTCTGAAGCGAGATACGACAATAAATTCGTCCAATCGGGCTCAAAAAAAAAGAATTCCAAAAGTGAAACTCAACATACAATGACTGATTCGTTCAAGTTCAAGGTTACGTTACGGTCCAATATCTCGATGGACGAAGATTGGCGATTGATACCGGGCGACTTGGTGAGTATTTGGAGACCAAATTTCCTCGAAAAAAGATCAAGGGAATCTACCAATATACAGCGTGAGGAACAAATGTACTACGAAACCTGTGTGTACTGTGGTCGTACGCAGTATCAGATAGATAATCACGGTCCCATCAAGGAGTGCCACGGTCGTCGCTGCGGTTAGTTGGAGAATGGCGAGTCGTTGAGCTTGCCGGACGCTTCACCTTTCCGGATGAACGCGCCGCCATTTTGGCTAGATCCATGGACCTCTCCAATGGACCCGTCGGCGGCATAGGTTGGCAAGATATGATCCATGAACTTGATGCCGTGTCGCCGGCATCTACGGTCTCGACGAATGGTAGCGCATCCATTTCTTCGAGACTTTTCACGAAGGGTGGCACTATGACGAGCAACCGCACGACAGGTTGCAGCATTTCTAGGCATGGGAGCGGCGATAACTTTTCGCGTCGACGTCAAGCAGGAACTGCTGCGTCGGGAATGCGAGCGCGTCGGCGCGGTTGTCGCTTCGCTGGTTCGCAAGTTCCCAAAATACCGTGAATGGGAGAGCGGCGATTTCTAGCTTACCTTCAAGCAGCTTGAGAAGTTCGCGATGACCGTTCACGCCGAGTACGAAGATCGATACATGTTGGGGTAAGTTTCTGCTTCATTGCTTGATTGTTTCCGTGCGCCGTGGAAAGGCGCTTTCTTCTGGTGGGTGCGACTCAACAACTGTCGTTCCGGTCAGCCGGGGCGGCTTACGGAGCGTAGGCTGAAGCACTCTGGAAAAAGGGCGGCGAAGGCCGCTCAGCGAACATGCGGGCCGAAACGCGAGTAAACCAGGCCTCGAAACATGCCATGAGGAAGCTGACTCTCTGGAAACCAGGGGAAAGCGGCCGACGGTCGGGAAGAGAACGACAAAAGCACCGACCGTTTCCGCCGGGGTGTCGGCACGCATGGAAGATGAAGGAAGCAGCAACACGGGAAACCCTGTCGGTGACGCGCACGAGTCAACCGGAACCCCGCGAGGGGCAGGCCGGCGGGTGGCGGAGAGGCCCGTAGTACCGGAGAAGCCGGGTAACGTCGGCGGAGGAAAGGGGCGCGAGGAAGGGTGCCGCAAGGGAGAAGGGGCTATGCCTAACAACCGGCCACATGTCGGAGATCCCGGAAGCGCCGCATGCAGAAGCGAAGGAACCCGGTCGAGAGGCCGGGACCGTCGAGGCGTAAACAGGCTCGGCGACGGAAAGCGGGAACAGGCGGAAATGGGAGACGGTGCAACTCCCGGGTCCGGAAGACCGGCCGTTCCGGGAACGCTGCCAAATCATCCGTGGGCGAGACGCATGGCTGGAGGCGCGGGAGATCCGCACGTCTGGTTCGGAGAGCGGGGACACGTGGCCACGGAAGCCGGACTGAGGCCCGGAGCGAAAGCGACGAAACATCCACCGGACCCTAACGCTAACGCGCCAGTCCTCGACTCTACTCTGCTAATAAAGATCATGACCGAAGCGGGGCAAGCGCACGCTTCGGGATCACTATGCAGCCCGTGTCGCCACCACCAAGCGCTGTCCCAAGACATGAAGCGCCGCCTCGACTTGCCCGATGTGCGACCGGTGGTCGAGGTCGAGCAAGCGCCGGACCGTCCCCTCCACGGTTCCCAATTCCTTGGCCAGCGCAGCATTGCCGATCCCGCAATCGCGCATCGCGCGGTAGAGAGCGACCTTGGCGGCGACTAGCGCGGGCAACGAAACGAGTGGGCGCCCTCTCTCCGGCGACGGCCGTGGAATGTCGCGGCGGCACTCAACGTATCCGCTGAGAGCGGCGACAAGGCAATCCTCAGCTTCCGCTAGCGCCTCCCGCTCCGTAGCGCCTTCCGTCAAGGCCTCCGGGATGTCGGGAAACGACGCCAGCACCGTTCCCCCTTCCTCCGCCTTCAGTCTGACAGGATACGCCAGCCGCATCGATTGTATCGTCATGTGATTCTTTCGTTCCCTCAGATGTCTTCTCGGGATATCCCGAGTTGCCGGATCATGGCCGCGAGGAGACCTTGGCTAATTTCTTTGCGGCGATCCTTGACCGTGGCGAAACGGTCCCCGTAGTAAAGGCGACCATGGCTTCCCTTGCCTTTTCGGGATTCGAAGCGCACCGCAATGCCCCGCTCCCTGCCAAGCCTTCGGACTCGCCGTACAAATTCGTCACCGATCATGGAACGACGTATACATGCGTACAAAAAAAGCTAGCCGTCATCTTTTGTCAAGATGCCATCCAGTTGATTTTCGCGGTGGCGGTGAGGTCGGCGGTCTTGACGGAATCGTCGGCAATATGGCCGCAGCGAGCGGTGCCCCGGGTATCCCGGGTATGGCCGAGCAACTTGTCGGACCACCGCTGGCGAAGTTTTCGCGTGCGGCGTGCGTGGTGGATTCGCATATCGTAGATCCCGGATGCGCCGCTAGGGCTTGGCTGGTCGGGCGGCATCCTGGCCCGGCGATGACCGAGGCATTGCCGTCCCGCCTATCGAGAGTTGCAGCACCGCGATGGCCGGATCGGCCGAATGCGCGACGGTGGCGACGGTCTTAGTGTCGGGGAGCCGGAGCCCATCGAGGTCGATACGCTCCCAACGCGGCCTCTGGATTTCCGGGAGTCGGCGGCCGGCAGGCAGACGGAGCGGCGGCCAAGGGCGTCTCCGAGCCATTCGGCTCGATCTCGCATCTTGCCGAGGCGTCGGCGTATCGGAAAGAAACCGCTTGCGCTTCATCTCGCGGAAAAGCCTGGTGCGCCGGCAGGGCCGAGCTGTCCGGGCGCAGACCCCGAATTTCCGTCAAGTTGAATGTCAGCGCCCCAAGAGTCCGGTTGGCCGGACCTCGCCCCGTGCGTAGACGCGCTTCGTCGTTTTCTCGCTCATCGCCCGGAGCGGACGCACGATCGAATGCCCCGCCTTTGCTCTTTCTGACTCGATCTCCGGGCGGTGCCAGACGACGGTCGGAAACGGGTTGGCACGGGTGCCGAGTAGGCAGGTCAAGAACATGTCGTGAGTGTCGGCTTGCCGTCCGAGCGACACGTTGCTCCGGCGCTTCGGTTGTCGGATGCGCAAGCACCGCGCTCGCATTGCCGCTGACGGTAGGCAAAATCCGATAACGGAGCTTGGTCGAGTCGTCTCTCCGGCAAGACCTCTCGTCACGGGTTGCCAGAACGACGCCAGGAGGACATCGTTACTGCTCAGGGCGACTATCCGGGGACGATATTGGCGAGAATCGCAGGCAAGAGCCGGCCTTCCGGATTGGCGACTTCTATGCAGACCTCGAAATGATTGAAGCCTTCCATCGCGATCTCGTTCACCGGATGCCCCGCGTCCCGCCAGGCTTGCGCGAATTCCCGGTTCTGGCGCTGGAACTCCGCAAGTTCGCCGTCGCCGCAGGCGTTCACGATCGGGATCGCCCGCTCGGGAATGCGATGGATCGGGCTGTTCCGCAGGGCCGATTTCTCGGTAAGGTCGAGATAGGCGTTGCGGTGGCTCAGTCGGACGGGTTCGAGATCGTACATGCCGCTGAGCGGGGCGCCGCTCTTGATCAGATCGGCGGGCAGCCCGTACTCGCCTTCCCAGTCCGTCGTCAGCGTCATGGCCGAAAGATGCCCGCCCGACGAGTGCCCCAGCACGTGGATCCGGTCCCGGTCCCAGCCGCGCGCGTCGGCGTTGCGCCAGACCCAAGCGAGGCCGGCGCGGCACTGGCGAACCATCTCGTCCAGCGAGGCTTTCGGAGCGAGGCTGAAATCCAGCACAAGAAAGGTCACGCCCGCGGCGACGAACGGCGGCGCCAGAAACGAGTAATGCTCCTTGCGCGTCCGCGTCCAGGCGCCGCCGTGGCAATACACCGCGACCGGGCCCCCTTTCCGTTCGGCCGGGAAGATGTCGAGTCTCTCGTCCAGCGTCGGGCCGTACGGAACGTCCGCGACATATTCCGTCGCGGCCCGGACCTCTGCGCTGCGGTCGAGGTTCCTCTGCGAGTACGCCTCCACGTCGGGAACCAGCGACGCCTGATTGTAATTGGCGTCGAGTTCCTCCTGCGTGTAGTCGCGCCAGACCTTCATGCCGGACTCCTTCCTTCTCCTAAGCGGGAGTGTGGGGCGAATTGCCTGTCGGCGCAACGGGACGGTTCCTCCTGTCGAGCCAGGCGTTGAGCATGACGCCGCTGAAGACCACGGCGCCGCCGATCCAGACCCAGAGCTCCGGCAACTCCGCGAAGAAGATCCAGCCGGCGACGCCCGCGAAGACGAGCTTGGTGAAGTCCGCCGGAAGCACGACGGTCGCGTCGGCTTCGCGGAACGCTTGCGACAGGGCGAGCTGGGTGCCTGCGCCGAACAGGGCGACGACGGCGATGAACGCCAGTTGTCCGGGCGTCGGCCATTGCCAATGGAACAACGCGGCGACGAGCGCGAAGGGCACCTGCAGCAGCGACGCGTAAAGCGTGATGGTCACCGGCGTTTCGGTGCGGGAAAGAAGCTTGATGACGACCAGGGTCGCTCCCCACAGGACGGCCGAGAACAACACCAGCGCCAATCCCGGACCGATCTCGACGGTCCAGGGCCGCAGGATGATCAGGGCGCCGGAAAAACCGACCGCGAGCGCGAGGGCGCGCGGCAACGTGACCTTCTCGCCGAGAAGCAGAATCGCGCCCGCTGTCGCCACCAGCGGCGCGGAGAACGACAGGGCGACGACCTTGGCGAGCGGCACCAGCGTCAGCGCGAGAAAATAGGCGAGCATCGCGGCCACGTTGAGCAGCGCGCGCAAGGCGTGCAGAGGCAATCGCCGCGTGCGAAGGGGCGCGCCGTTCAGGAAAAAGGGCGCCAGCAGGGCCGCGCCGATGACGTGGCGGAAGAAGCCGATGACGAACGGGTGGAGATCCTCGGCGACATGGCGCACGGAGACGTTCATGCCGACGACGCACAAGGCGGACGTCATCATCAGGACGACGCCGCGAACGGAGGGCGGAACGGCGGCGTAAACGGCAGCGGGAGTCGGCAAGGGCATGGAGCGTCTCCGGCGCCTTCAAGGCCTTTTCTGCGAGGTCGTTTCGGCTCGTCCGAGGAGAACCGAACGGACGCGGCCGGTTTTGACAGAAAGCGGCGACGCATGCACACTGCGGCCGGTCGACAAACGGAGGAGACAACGGTCATGGGCAGCTTGCATCGAAGGGACTTCCTGGCCGGCGCCGCGGCGCTCGGCACTATCTCGCCCATCCTCGGAGCGGCCCGGGCCGCGACCGGAGACACGCTGACGATCGCTTACAACCTGCCGGTGCCCTCCTGGGATCCGACGACGGGGACCTCCGCCGTCAATCCGGCGCTTGCGTCGATCTACAAATCGGTTTTCGACCAGTACGTCGATCAGGCGCCCGATTTGAAGCAGATACCCGGCGTGCTGACCGAGTGGTCCTACGACGCGAAGGGGACCGGGGTCCGCCTGAAGCTCGGCGCCGGACGGCGATGGGCGGACGGCAAACCGATCACCGCCGAGGACATCGTCTGGAATCTCAAGCGGCTCGGCGACCCGAAGACCGGCAATCCAATCCAGTTCGTCTGGGCCAGCCTGAAGAATTTCAAGATCGACGGCGACACGGTCACCGCCGATCTCGAGCCTTACCGGGCGACGATCCTGACGTGGCTGAGCTTCCTAGGCGCCTATCTCCTCCCGCCGCACTACTACGAGAAGGTGGGCAAGGAAGGCTTCGAAAAGGCGCCGATGGGATCGGGACCCTATCAGCTCGACCAGTATTCCCGCGGCTCGTTCGCGCGGCTCAAGCGGAACCCCAACTACTGGGGGCCGAAACCCGCCTTCGAGACGGTGGTGTTCAAGTTCGTCACCGACTCGTCGAGCCGCGTCGCCGAAATCGAAAGCGGCTCGTCCGACCTCACGCTCGACCTGCCGCACGAGGAGTTCACGAGACTCAAGAACAAGGCCGGCCTCGAAGGCGTCGCGCATCCGGTGAGCGACATCGCGATGATCTTCATCAACGACGTCGGCCCCATGAAGGACGCCAACGTGCGCAAGGCGATGGTGCACGCGATCGACAAGCGGGCCATCGTCGACCGCCTCATGGGCGGTCTCGCCACGCCGATCGACACGCTGCTGACCGAGCAGTACGTCGGCTACAACCCCGGCATCAAGACTCCCTACGATCCGGATATGGCCGCGAAGCTGCTCGCCGCCAGCGGGCACTCGCGCGAGAACCCGGTGAAGTTCACGATTCAGACGACCCGCGGTTACAAGCCCAAGGACTACGAGACCGTTCAGGCGATCGTCGGCATGTGGCGGCGGGTCGGCATTCAGGCGGAAATCGAGGTGTACGAGATCGCCAAGCACTTCGAACTGCGCGCGCAGGACAAGCTCGCGCCCGCGGCTTACTACAGCTGGGGCAATTCCTCCGCCGATCCGGAGAACTCGACCGGCCACGCCATGTTCGGCCCCAGCCCGCACTCGGTATGGGACGGCGAAGAGTTGTCCGCCAAGCTCCTGAAGCTGTTTCAGGAGCGGGACTACGACCGCCGGATCGCGGGCTACGACGACGCCAACAAGTACATCGCCGACAACGCTCTGGTCCTGCCGCTATGGCAGTTTCACCAGCCGGTGATCTACAAGTCCGGACTGTCCTTCACGCCGCATGTCGCCAACTACGTATTGCCCGCGAAGATCGGCCGAAACTAGACGGCGCTCCCGCGCCGGACCCGACGGCGCGGGGGAGAGCGCATGTCGGGAAGTCTGAAGCGGCTCTGGACGGCCGTGCCGACGCTTTTCGGCGTAATGGTGGTCGTATTCGTGCTGCTTCGGATCGTGCCGGGCGATCCCGTCGCGATGATGATCGGCCCGGAGGCGACGGCGGACGACGTTCGGCGCCTGCGGGAATTCTACGGGCTGGACAGGTCGATTCTCGAGCAGTTTCTGATCTATCTCGGCAATGTCGCGACCGGCGATTTCGGCACGTCGATCAGTTTCAAGCAGAACGTCGCCGATCTGATTCTGCAGCGCCTGCCGCCGACCCTCGAGCTCGCCGTCGTCGCGATGGCCGTCGGGGTCGCCCTCGGAATCGCGCTGGCGCTCGCCGCCGCCTACTGGCGCGGCCGCTGGCCGGAGGCGTTGGTCGACGGAGTCAACGGAACGATGATCGCCGTGCCCGATTTTCTCTGGGCGCTCTTGCTGATCCTGTTCTTCGGCGTTCTGATCCCGGTTCTGCCGGTCTCCGGGCGGCTCGACCCCACGCTGGCGGTCGATTTCGACACCGGGTTCTACCTGGCGGAGAGCGTCGTCCGCGGCGATTTCGCCGCCGCGGGCGTCCTGTTGAAGCACATGACGCTGCCGGTTCTCGCTCTCGGCCTGCCGCTCGCCGCGGTCATCTCGCGGGTGCTCAAGTCCTCCCTGCTCGAAGCGGTCGGTCAGGACTACATCCTGCTCGCCCGCGTCAAGGGTTTCGGGGAAGCGCGGATCCTGACGCGCCACGCGCTTCCCAACGCCCTCATCCCCGCGGTGACGCTGAGCGGCGTCCAGTTCATGTTTCTCCTCGGCGGCACCGTGCTGATCGAACTGATCTTCGCCTATCCCGGGATCGGCAACATGGCGGTGAGAGCGGTGATAAACCGCGACCTGCCGCTGATCCAGGGAATCACCCTGACCTTCGCGATCCTCTTCATTCTGCTCAACTTCGTCATCGACGCGACCTATGCGCTGCTGAACCCCAGGGTGCGGCATGGGTAATCCGCGCCTCGCGTTCGGCCTGACGGTTCTCGGGGCGCTGATCGCCTGCGCGGCGCTCGCGCCCGCGCTGGCTCCGCACGATCCCCTGGACCAGGACCTCATGGCGCAGTATCTGCCCCCCGCCTGGTCGGACGGCGGCAGCGCCGATCACGCCTTCGGGACGGACTCGCTCGGGCGGGACGTGCTGTCGCGCCTCATCCACGGCGCGCGGCCGGCCGTCGCCGTCGCCTTGCTCGGCGCCCTGTTCTCGGCCGCCATCGGCATCTTCCTCGGCCTGTATTCCGGGTTTTACGGCGGCTGGGTGGACGCGTTGATTTCGCGGACGGTCGAGACCTTCATGTCCTTTCCGCCCGTCCTGCTCGCGATCGTCCTCGTGGCGGTGATCGGAGCCGGGCTCCACGCCGTGATCCTCGCGATCGTCGTCATCGACTGGACGCGCTTCTGCCGCGTCGTCCGTTCCGAAGTCCTGGTGCTGCGGGAGCAGGATTTCGTCGCCGCCGCCGTGACCGTCGGCAAGAGCCGCCGCCGCATCCTGTTCGACGAGATCGTGCCCAACGTCGCGCCGCTCATGCTCGTTCTCTTCGCGCTCGAAATGGGAATCGCCATCGTCGTGGAAGCGATCCTCAGCTTCGTCGGCTTCTCCTCGTCCAATATCGCGACCTGGGGCGGCATGATCGCGGAAGGCCGGGAATACGTCCACCAGGCCTGGTGGGCGATGACCCTGCCGATCGGCTGCATCGTCGTCTCGGTGGTCGGCCTCAACGCGCTGGGGGACGGACTGCGCCAGGCGCTCGATCCGCGAAAATGAGCGCGCCGCCCGTCCTGTCGATCGAAAATCTGCATCTCGAAATCCGGGAGCGCGGCGGCCGCAGGCCCGTCCTGCGGGGCGTCAGCCTCGACATCCCGCGCGGCGCGGTCCACGGCCTGGTCGGCGAGTCGGGCGGCGGCAAGACCCTGGTGGGCAGAGCGGTGCTGGACATCCTTCCCGCCGCCGCGACCGTCACCGGAGGCGCGATACGCTTTTCGGGCAGGCCGTCCGGCGGCCTGCCGGGCCGCGAAATTTCCATGATCCTGCAGGACCCGACGGCGGCGCTCAATCCCGTGCTCCGCATCGGAACGCAGACGACCGACGTCCTGCGGAAGCATCTCGGCCTTTCCCGGGGCGCGGCGCGGACGCGCGCCCGGGAGCTTCTGGAAGCCGTCCGCATACGCGATCCGGAGCAGGCGTTGCGGAAATATCCGCATGAATTGTCGGGCGGCATGCGTCAGCGCGTCATCATCGCGATCGCGTTCGCCTGCGATCCCAAGCTGGTGATCGCGGACGAACCGACGACGGCCCTCGACGTGACCGTGCAGAAAAGGATCCTGCGGCTCATCAAGGAACAGCAGTCGCGAACCGGAGCCGCCGTGCTGTTCATCACCCACGATCTCGGCGTCGTCGCGAAGATTTGCGACGAGGTCAGCGTCATTCACGCAGGCAGGATCGTCGAAACCGCGCCGGTCGCGGAACTGTTCGACGCTCCCCGCCACGACTACACCCGCGCCCTGCTCGCCGCGACGCCGCGCCACGACCGTCCGGCCGCCGCGCTCCGTCCGGTGCCGGACGAACTCGCGCGGCGCTTGTGGCAGGAGGCTTTCGCCTACGACGAGGCGCGCCGCGGTGCTTGAAGCGCGCGGGATCGAAGTCGCCTATCCGGGCCGCAAGCCCCTGGCGGGGCCGCCGCCGCTCACGCAGGTCCTGTTCGGCGTCGATCTCGACGTGGCGGCCGGCGAGGCGGTCGGCGTGGTCGGGGAATCCGGTTCCGGCAAGACCACGCTCGGCCGCGCCGTCATGCGCCTGTGCACGCCCGTCGGCGGAACGATCCGTTTCCGCGGCCGCGACATCACCCGCCTTCCCGAACGGGAACTCCGGCCGCTGCGCCGCCACATGCAGATGATCTTTCAGGATCCGCTTTCGGCGCTCAATCCGCGGCATCGGATCGCCCGCATTCTGACGGACCCGCCGCTCGCCTTCGGACTCGCGGCGTCGAGGCGCGAAGCCCGCGAGCACGCGGACGAACTGCTGGAACGCGTCGGGTTGCCGGCCGACTGCGCGGCGCGTTACCCGCACCAGTTGTCGGGCGGGCAGCGTCAGCGCGTCGGCATCGCCCGCGCGATTTCGGCGAAGCCGGAATTCGTGGTCGCCGACGAAATCGTCTCCGGCCTCGACGTTTCCGTTCAGGCCCGGATTCTCGACCTCCTTCGGGGGCTGTGCGAGGAAATGGGACTCGCGTTGCTGTTCATCAGCCACGATCTCGCCGTCGTTCGGGCGCTGTGCGGCCGGGTTCTCGTCATGCGTGAGGGCAGGGTGGTCGAGGAGGGCGCCTGCGCCGACCTGTTCGCCGGGCCGCGGCACGCCTACACCCGCGAATTGCTGGGCGCGATACCGTTGCCGCGGGTGGAGCCGGGCTGGCTCGACCGCGACTGAGGCTACTCGAGACGTTTGCGCTGCACCATTTTTTGTCGGCCGGGCGCCCGGCCGGCGCCCCGCAATTCGCTCCGGCCGCCCGCCGACAGGGCCGCGCGGACGATCAATCTTCAGGACGAAAGGCGAGGTAGCCGCGGCGGCGGGCCGCAGGAACTTCCCGCTCGGCGCCGGTTTCGGGACCGCAGCGTTCCGCCTGCAGACGTTGTCGCCGAAGAGCGGGCGGGATTGCCGGGGCCGGCCTGGGAGGCGAAACTCAAGAGGGCGAGAAAATCCATTTCAGCGGGGAAGATTTCCGCGGAAAGGCGGCCTCTCGCCCATCGTCGGCGCAACGCGAGTTGAGCCATTGCCCCGGGCGCGGCAAACCGCCGTTTTCGCTGCCTCCGCCCGAACGCCGCCCCTGCGGCGAACGGACGCGCCGGGCGAAAGCCGGGCGAAAGGGGCGCGCCACGGGCTGGCGAGAAAACGTTGCCGCGGGAGACGCGCCGTGACGCCCCGTCCGCCGCCGATGGCGCGCCGGGTCTCCCGCGAAGGTCCGCTGCCCTGGCAGGAGTCGCCGCGGCGCTTCGCAATTCGCCTCATCCTTGACGGTTCCGGCGCGGCGGCCTACCCTCTTCGGATGACGAAACGCATGCTTCCGATCGGCTTTTCCTCCCTCCGGGAGATCCGGGGGATGAACTGCTACTACGTCGACAAGACGGACCATGTGCGCCGCCTCGTCGAAGGGGGCAAGTACTATTTCCTGTCGCGTCCGCGCCGGTTCGGCAAGAGCCTGCTGGTGGACACGCTGCAGGAGCTGTTCGAAGGAAGCGAGGAGCTGTTCCGGGGCCTCGCCGTGCACGGCAGGTGGGACTGGTCGGCGCACCATCCGGTCGTGCGGCTGGATTTCAGCGGCGTGGGCCGCTTCGACGGCCCGGACGGGGTTCGGGAAACCGTGGAAGCGCAGCTGGAAGAGACGGAGATGCAGGCCGGCCTCGAACCGGGTCCCGCCGGGGCGGCGGTCCGTTTCCGGCGCCTGATAAGGACGCTGCACGAGCGCACCGGACAGCGGGCGGTCGTTCTGGTGGACGAGTACGACAAGCCGATCCTGGACGCGCTCGGAGACCGGGAGCTGGCGCTGGCCAACCGCGACTTTCTGCGCAGCCTGTACGGGGTGATCAAGGCCTGCGACAGGCAGCTGCGTTTCGTTTTCCTGACGGGGGTGAGCAAATTCTCGAAGGCGGGCCTGTTCTCGGGCCTGAACAACCTGATCGACGTCACGCTGGAGCCGGAGTTCTCGGACATCTGCGGCTACACGGACGACGAGCTGGACGCGGTTTTCGCCCCGGAACTCGAGGGCCTGGACCGGGACGAGATCCGGTGCTGGTACAACGGCTACAACTGGTGCGGGCCGGAGAGGCTCTACAACCCGTTCGGCGTCCTGCTGCTGTTTCGGCGGCGCGAGTTCCGCCCGTACTGGTTCCAGAGCGGCACGCCGACCTTCCTGGTCGAGACGCTGACGCGCCGCGACCTGCCCACTCCCGACCTGGACGGCATGATCGGCAGCGAGAGCCTGCTCTCGACCTTCGACGTGGACAATATCTCGGTCGAGGCGCTTCTGTTCCAGACCGGCTACCTCACCATCGCGGGCGAGGAGGACGGGTGCTACAGGCTGGACTACCCGAACCTCGAGGTGCGCCGGAGCCTGGGAGAGGCCCTGCTGGGAGAGCTGCTCCCGGTCGAGGCGCGCAAGAAGACGGCGCGCCTGCGGCTGGGCGAACTGCTGGAGGCGAACGACTTCAAGCGTCTCGAAACCCTGTTCCGCGGCATTTTCGCCGCCATCCCGCACCAATGGTACGCGAGCAGCCCGGTCGCGAAGTACGAGGCCCACTACGCGAGCGTCATCCACAGCTGCTTCCTGATGGAGGGCCTCGAGCCGGTCGCCGAGGACAGCGGCAGCCGGGGGCGCGCCGACATGGCGATCCGCGCCGGCGGGCGCGTCTACCTGTTCGAGTTCAAGGTGGTGGAGCGCGGACGGGAGGGGACCGCGCTCGCGCAGTTGCGGGAGAAGGGCTACGCGGACAAGTACCGCCATTTCGGTCGTTCGGTGCACCTGGTGGAGTTCAGCCGCGAGGAGCGCAACGTCGTCGGGTTCGATTGCGAGGCCGCCTGAAGCCGGACGAGATCCCGTTCGGACATTTCTGCAGCCGCCTCCGCGAAAGGCCGTCCAGGTTCGGGTCGGCAAGCGCCTCGTCGAGGGCGGCTCGTCGCCATGCGCGCCGACAGCTTGACGGGATGCCCCGCGGCAGCCGGGAACTCGGCCCGGCGGCCTGCCGGGCCGCGAAATTTCCATGATCCTGCAGGACCCGACGGCGGCGCTCAATCCCGTGCTCCGCATCGGAACGCAGACGACCGACGTCCTGCGGAAGCATCTCGGCCTTTCCCGGGGCGCGACGCGGAAGCGGGCGCTTCTGGAAGCCGTCCGCATACGCGAGCCGGAGCAGGCGTTGCGGAAATATCCGCACGAATTGTCGGGCGGCATGCGTCAGCGCGTCGGCATCGCCCGCGCGACCTCGGCGAAGCTGGAATTCGTGGTCGCCGACGAAATCGTCTCCGGCCTCGACGTTTCCGTTCAGGCCCGGATTCTCGACCTCCTTCGGGGGCTGTGCGAGGAAATGGGACTCGCGTTGCTGTTCATCAGCCACGACCTCGCTGTCGTTCGGGCGCTGTGCGGCCGGGTTCTCGTCACGCGGGATGGCAGGGTGGTCGAGGAGGGAGACTGCGCCGACCTGTTCGCCGGGCCGCGGCACGCCTACACCCGCGAATTGCTGGGCGCGATACCGTTGCCGCGGGTGGAGCCGGGCTGGCTCGACCGCGACTGAGGCTGCTGACGTTTGCGCTGCGCCATTTTTTGTCGGCCGGACGCCCGGCCGGCGTCCCGCAATTCGCTCCGGCCGCCCACCGACAAGGCCGCGCGGACGATCAATCTTCAGGACGAAAGGCGAGGTAGCCGCGGCGGCGGGCCGCAGGAACGTCCCGCTCGGCGCCGGTTTCGGGACCGCAGCGCTCCGCCTGCAGACGTTGTCGCCGAAGAGCGGGCGGGTTTGCCGGAGCCGGCCTGGGAGGCGAAACTTGAGAGGGCGAGAAAATCCATTTCAGCGGGGAAGATTTCCGCGAAACGGCGGCCTCCCGCCCGTCGCCGGCGCAACGCGAGTTGAGCCATTGCCCCGGGCGCGGCAAACCGCCGTTTTCGCCGCCTCCGCCCGGCCGCCATCTCCTTGACGGCTCCGGCGCGGCGGCCTACCCTCTTCGAATGACGCAACGCATGCTTCCGATCGGCTTTTCCTCCCTCCGGGAGATCCGGGGGATGGACTGCTACTACGTCGACAAGACGGACCATGCGCGCCGTCTCGTCGAGAGGGGCAAGTACTATTTCCTGTCGCGTCCGCGCCGGTTCGGCAAGACCCTTCTGGTGGACACGCTGCAGGAGCTGTTCGAGGGAAACGAGGAGTTGTTTCGGGGCCTCGCCGTGCACGACGGGTGGGACTGGTCGGCGCGCCACCCGGTCGTGCGGCTCAGCTTCGGCGGGCGCAATTTCGTCGTCCCCGACCGGCTGCACAGGAACGCGATGATGCAGCTCGACGCCGCCGAAAAGCGCGCCGGCGTCCAATGCGGCTACCCGGACGCCTCCGACCGCCTGCACCATCTGATCTCCGAACTGCACGAGCGCACCGGGCAGCGGGCGGTCGTTCTGGTGGACGAGTACGACAAGCCGATCCTGGACGCGCTCGGCGACCGGGAACTGGCGCTGGCCAACCGCGGCTTCCTGCGCGACCTGTACGGGGTGATCAAGGACTGCGACAGGCATCTCCGTTTCGTTTTTCTGACGGGGGTGAGCAAATTCTCGAAGGCGGGCCTGTTCTCTGGCCTGAACAACCTGAACGACATCACGCTGGACGAGCGCTACGGCACCATCTGCGGTTACACCGAAGCGGAGCTGGACGCAGTCTTCGCCCCGGAACTCGAGGGCCTGGACCGGGAGAAGGTCCGCCGCTGGTACAACGGCTACAACTGGCTCGGACCGGAGAGGGTCTACAACCCGTTCGGCCTCCTGCTGCTGTTCGACAAACGCAAGTTCGGCAACTACTGGTTCCATAGCGGCACGCCGACCTTTTTGGTCGAGACGCTGGCGCGCCGCGACCTGCCCACTCCCGACCTGGACGGCATGACCGGCAGCGAGAGCCTGCTCTCGACCTTCGACGTGGACAATATCTCGGTCGAGGCGCTTCTGTTCCAGACCGGCTACCTCACCATCGCCGGCGAGGAGGACGGGTGCTACCGGCTGGACTATCCGAACCTCGAGGTGCGCCAGAGCCTGGGCGAGGCCCTGCTGGGAGAACTGCTCCCGAACGCGGCGCGCAAGAAGACGGCGCGCCTGCGGCTGGGCGAACTGCTGGAGGCGAACGACTTCGAGCGCATCGAGACCCTGTTCCGCGGCATTTTCGCCGCCATCCCGCACCAATGGTACGCGACCAGCCCGGTCGCGAAGTACGAGGCCCACTACGCGAGCGTCATCCACAGCTGCTTCCTGATGGAGGGCTTCGAGCCGGTCGCCGAGGACAGCGGCAGCCGGGGGCGCGCCGACATGGCGATCCGCGCCGGCGGGCGCGTCTACCTGTTCGAGTTCAAGGTGGTGGAGCGCGGGCGGGAGGGGACTGCGCTCGCGCAGTTGCGGGAGAAGGGCTACGCGGACAAGTACCGCCACCTCGGACGTTCGGTCCACCTGATCGGGGTGGAGTTCAGCCGCAAGGAGCGCAACGTCGTCGGGTTCGATTGCGAGGTCGCTTGAAGCCGGGCGAGGTCCCGTTCGGACACTTCGGCAGCCGCCTCCGCGAAAGGCCGTCTAGGTCGGCAAGCGCCTCGTCGAGGGCGGCTCGTCACCCTGTGCGCCGACAGCTTGACGGGATGCTCCGCCGAGGAGGCAGCCGGGAACTCGGCCCGGCGGCTGCGTCCGCCTGCAGGCGCTCTTGCGCCGTTCCGGGCAAAGAGGCGTTTGCGCTGTGCCATTTTCTGTCCGCCCGGCGCTCCGGCCGCCTGTCTGCAGGCTCGCAAGGGTCGCGCGGGAGGGCAACTGCGGAAAATTTCCGGTTGTCCCGGCGCCGCGCGGCAAACTCGGGACGAGCTGGGCCACGGGCGAGGAGCGATTTGGGGTGGAAGCCGCGCAAACGGTTCTCCCGGCGCGGAGAATTCGCAGCATTCCGTGCCGGGGTAAAGGAAATGCCGCGCTCCTGAAACCTACCTGTATTTCAAGAGGTCAGGAGCAACGCAAGAATCTCTATTCGGGGAGATAGGCGGCGAATTCCTTCTCTACTGCCTTCGGATCGGCGAGGAGGCCTTCGCGAACCCGTTCCGCCATCGGTCCGGGCCAGATTTCCTCCTCGCCGGCTGCGACGGCGCGCAGAATCGCGTCCGCGACGTCGGCGGGACTCGACTCGCCGCCGGGCGTCATGTCGGTATCGATCGGGCCGGGCAGGACGCCCATCACATGCGTTCCCTGCCGGGCGAGCTCCGCCCGGACGCCGGCCGTCATCAACAGAAGCGCCGCCTTGGACCCGCACACCGATCCGATGGCGGGGATCGAGACGCGGGCCAGCATCGAGATCACGTTGACGATCGTTCCGCCCCCGTTGGCCGCGAGGATCGGCGCGAAGGCGCGGCACATGCGGAGGGTGCCGAGATAGTTGGTCTCGACCTCCTCCCGCGCGGCGTCGATGCCGTCCGAGGCGACGAGGGGAACGTTGAAGTTGCGTCCCGCGTTGTTGATCAGCAGGTCGACGTCGTCGGCCCGCCCGGCTGCGGCGGCCACCTGCGCTTCGTCGGTGATGTCGAGCGCGAGCGTGACGATGCGTTCTTCGTCGGCGAGATCGGCCGCCGCGGCCGGGTCGCGCGCGGCGGCGTAGATTTTTCGCGCGCCGGCGGCGTCCAGCGCGGAGACCAGAGCGCGGCCGAGCCCGCGGTTCGATCCGGTGACGAGAACGGTTGCGGCCCCGATGTCCATGCGTTCAATCTCCAGGCTGCGGCGCGGATTCCGCCCAGCGCTCCATCAAGCCGTTCGACGGCAGGCTCGCGGCGTCCATCATCTTCTTCGCGACGTCGTGGCCGGCGACGGGCAGGTTTTCCGGATCCAGCAATCCGATCTGCGTCAGCACCGACGCCTGATCCCAGTAGATGTGCTCGTGATAGAGCTTGCCTCCGCGGAAATTGACGATGGCGACGACCGGGATCTCGACGTACTTCCCGGTCGGCTCGACGCCGGGCAGCATCCAGTCGATTTCCCGGGTGTGCGTGAAGCAGAACAGCAGTTCGTCCACCACCCGGTCGGCGCCGACGGTGCGCGACACGGGAATCAGCTTGGTGTCTTCCGGATTGGCGTGAACGAAGTGGTTCAGGTAGAAGCGGTGCAGTTCCTTGTAGCCGACCCCTCCGGTCAGGGTCGGAACGTGATTGACGTAGGGCTCGTCGACCATCGTCGACATCGTCGCGTCCACGTCGCGGGTCATGAACTCGTACTCGCAGTGCTTGTCCCACAACGCGCTCAGATCGTAGCGCGGCCCCAGCGCCCGCCGCAGCGCGGCGATGGTCCGGGTGTGCGCCATCGACGCCGAAGGCTTGTCGAAAACGTCCCTGTCGCGGTTGCAGAACCCGTGATCCGCGCCCGGGTATCCGTAGATTTCGACGTCGTCGCGTCCGGCGAACGTCTCGCGCAGGGCGGCGACGCCCTCCGGCGGCATCAGTTCGTCGAGATCCGGGCAATGGAAGACCATCGGGCAGTCGACGTTCTTCGCTTCGTCCAGCAGTTCCGGAAGGCCGACTCCGTAGAAGGAGACGGCGACCGCGGGGTTCAGACGCGCCGCCGTCAGGTAGGCGAGCTTTCCGCCGAGGCAGAAGCCCATGTAGCCGACATCGCCTTCGCATTCGTCGAGGTTCCGGAGCGCGTCCATCGCCGCCGCGATGTCCTCGACCGCCAGATCGACGTCGAAGCGCTCGAAATAGCCGAACGCTTTCTGGAAGTCCGCCTCGGTGTAGGCCAGCTCGACGCCGGGTTCGAGCCGCCAGAACATGTCGGGCGCGAGCACCGTATAGCCTTCCTCGGCGAAGTAGTCCGCGACCGCCCGCATGGTCGGATTCACGCCGAAGATTTCCTGGCCCAGGATCAGTCCGGGCCCGGAGCCGCGCTCCGGCGCCGACAGGTATCCCCGGAAGGCGCCCCCGTCGCGGGAAGCGATTTCGATCATGCGGCCGGCCATCGTCGTTCCTCCGTCGTCCCGTTCCGGGAAGGGTAAGCGGCGCGCGGCGGCGGCGCTACCCCTTTATGATCGAGCCGCGTTCGATCACGAAAGTGCGGTCGAGCAGGTCGGCGATGTGCTTGTCGTTCGATTCCGCCACCAGCACGGATTCGCCTTCGTCCTTGAGGTTCGACATGATCTCGACCATTCGATGCGCGAACACCGGCGCGATTCCCTCCGACGGCTCGTCGAGAAGAAGGAGCTTGGTCCCGGCCATGAGCGCCCGCGCAAAAGCGACGAACTTCTGCTGGCCGCCCGAAAGCTCGGTGGCGCCGCGATGTCGGAACTCCTGAACTTCCGGCATCAGCTTGTATATGCGCTCCAGCCGGTCGTCCGCGTCCGGCGCTCCGGTCGTCCAGGCCGGCAGCATGATGTTCTCCTCGGCGGTCAATTGCGGCACCAGCCGCCGGTCTTCGGGCATGAAGCCGATCCCGGCGTGCACCCGCCGATGCGGCGGCGTCTCGCGCAGGTTTTCGCCGTCGAATTCCATCGCGCCGGCGCGCGCCTTGAGCGCGCCCATGACCGCCCGCATGAAGGTCGTCTTTCCGGCGCCGTTGCGTCCGATCAGGCCGCACATCGTGCCCGAAGGCACCTCCAGCGTGACGCCGCGAAGGATCGGCGTCGCGCCGATGTTGACGTCGAGCGACGAGACCCTAAGCATCGGCCGCCTCGTGCGACGGGTGGTATTCCTGGCCGATGACGAATTCGCGGACTCCGGCGTCGTTCATCGCATCCGCGACGGGCGCGTCGCAGATTATCTCGCCCTGATAGAACGCCCAGACGCGGTCGACGTAGCGCTCGACGATCTCCATGTCGTGCTCGATGAACATCACCGTGGTTTCTTCCTCTTTCAGCGCCTGCATGATGATGTCCATGAGGCCGAATTTCTCTTCCACGCTGATGCCGCTCGTCGGCTCGTCGAGCATGAGGAGCTTCGGCTTGCGCACGGTCGCCATCGCGATGTCGAGAAGCTTGCGGACGCCCTGCGGCAGCGCCGACGCGGCAACGTCGCGGTAATCGTCGATCCGGTAGCGCCGGAGATGCTCCTCGACGCGGCGCCTGCGGGTTTCCGAGTGAATCGGGGACAGCATGCGCCAGCCGCTGTCTTCCGCGATGCCGTAGGCCACGAGCATGTTGTCGAAGGCCGTCTCCGAAAGGAACACCTGGGGCACCTGGAACGAGCGGCAGATGCCGAGCCTCGTGACGTCGCGCGGATGCAGGCCGATCAGGCTCCGGCCCGCGAATTCGATGGCGCCGGCGGACGGCGGCAGATAGCCGGTGACCATGTTCACGAACGTGGTCTTTCCCGCGCCGTTGGCGCCGATGATTCCGATCGTCTCTCCCTCGTCGACGGTCACGTTGATGTTGTGGGCCGCGACCACGCCGCCGAAATGCTTCTCCAGATTGCGAACCTCCAGGACGCGCGCCATGGCCTTACTCCGCCGCCTGCGCCTTGCCGAGCGACTTCCGCCGCCGCCATTCGGCGCCGAGCGACCACAGCCCGTCGGGCAGGAACATGATGATCAACAACAGCGCGCCGCCCATGATCAGCTGCCAGACATGCGGCGCGAACTCGAAAGCGTAGGTTCGCAGCAGTTCGTACACCAGCGCGCCGACGAAGGTGGCGCTGACGTTGCCGGTGCCCGACAGGATCGTGATGAACACGAATTCGCCGGAAATCGGCCAGTACACCATGGAATCCGGATCGACGTGCCCGACGGTGGCGGCCATGATCACGCCGCCCATTCCGGCCAGCAGTCCGGAGATGACGTATTTCACGTGGATCGCGCGTTCCGCGGAGTATCCGAGATATTCGACGCGGATTTCGTTTTCGCGGACGGCCATGGTCATCGTTCCGAGCGTCGATTTCAGGTACCAGTGCGCGGCGACCGCCGCGAGCCAGGTGAAGAACAGGCCGAAGACGAACAGCGTCGCGCGATAGCCGTCGCCTTCCGGCGCGTAGCCGAGAAAGGTCACCGGCCTGATTCCGATGCCGTCGGTCGAGCCCAATGATTCCAGCTTGGCGAGAACGCCGTACAGGATCATCGAGAAAGCCATGTTGAGGAGCGCGAAGAAGATCGCCCTGTACTGGCGCAGCAGAAAGCCGAGCGCGAACGCCAGCGCCCCCGCGACCGCCGTGCCGGCGGCGAGCAGCAGGAAGGCGTCGTTCACGCCGCCGATCTGCAGCATGGCGACGGTATAGGCGCCGAAGCCGAAGAACAGCGCGTGGCCGAAGGAAATGAGCCCGGCGCGCCACAGGATCAGGAGCCCGATCGCGACGCAGCCGCGCGCCATCGACTGCAGGCCGATCGTCCGCATCCATTCTTCGAGCGCGAAGTTGAGCGCCAGGAGGAGGACGAGGCCTGCGGTCAGGCCCCAGAAGGTCTTGTCGCGGGTCATATCTTCCTCGCCTTGATCGGAGCGAACAACCCTTCCGGTCGAACGATCAGGACGATCGCCATGATCGCGTAGATCACGAACAGCTCCACCTGGGGCAGCTGGTGGACCGCGGTGGCGCGGGCGATGCCGACGACGATCGAGCCGATCAACGCCCCCGGGATCGAGCCCATGCCGCCGATGACGACGACGGCGAAGGCGAGAACGATCACCTCGACCCCGATGCCCGGCTGCACGGAAATCGTCGGAGAGAGATAGGCGCCGCCGAGCGCGCCGAGGAAGGTGCCGAGCATGAACGTCGTCAGGAACACTGTCGTGACGTTGATCCCCATGGCCATGCTGATCTCGCGGTCGAAGATGACCGCCAGCAGCATCTTGCCGTAACGGGTGCGGTTGAGCCCGTACCAGATGAGGAATGCGACGACGAAGGACAGCGCGACCATCGAAAGGTTGTAGTTGTCGAAGATCAGGCCGGCGATTTCGCTGTTGCCCAGCAGCGCCATCGGCTGGAAGGCCAGGTAGGGATCCGTGCCCCAGATCAGGATGATCACGTCCTCGAGCACGAGGAACGCGGCGAAGGTGGCGAGCACCACGATATGCTCGTCGCGGTCGTAGAGGAACTTCAGAAGCCCGCGCTCGATCAGGACGCCGAACACGACGCCGAGAAAGACCGCGGACAGGAATATGATGGCGAAGCCGCCGAAGTCGGGCAGTTCCGCGTTGTACCAGACGCCGATGAAGTAGGCCGCCAGATAGGCGCCGAAGCCGAAGAACGAGCCGTGCGTGACGTTCAGGACCTTCTGGACCCCGAAAATCACCGTCAGCCCGACGGCGACCATGAACAGGTAAGACGAATAGACGAGGCCGTCGACAATAATGACGGCGAAGAGCTGAAGGTCCACTGCCGGAACTCCGTTTGCGGGGGCGGCGCCGCGTCGAAAAAAGGGGGCCGGGGACGGACGTCCCCGGCCGGTCAGATCAGCACTTGGCGCCCTTCATGCCGCCCTTGAGCCACTCGATCGAGCCGACGCCGTCCGGCGGATTGACGCATTCGGGAGGAAATACCGCGACGTCCTTCACCACCATCTCGCCTTTCTGGTCGTCCCAGACGGTCACGCCCCAGCGGTCGTCGGTGACTCCCTGATGCCCGTTCGACAGGGCCATCTTGACTTCGCCGACGAAGGTCGGGAACGTCGCCCCTTCGAGAGCCGCGATGACCTGGTCGGTCGTCGGGAACTTGCCGGCGGCCTTGCCCGCCGCGTCGAAGGCGTACTTGGCGCCGAGGAAGCCCTGCGCGAACTGGTAGCCCGGCTGCGAGGGAGGTTCGCCGTAGGTCTTGCGGTATTCTTTCTGGAACCACTGGTTCACCGGCGACGGATCGTCGGTCACGTACATGCCGTAGGGGCCGCGGGTTCCCGCCAGCTGCCCTTCCGGGAACTTCTTGCCCAGGCGGTAGGCGACGGTCTCGCCGACCGTGAGGATGAAGGTCTTGCGCTTGAACAGGCCGCGCGCGCCCGCCTGCCCGATGAACGCTTCGAGGTCGCCGCCCCAGAAACTCGAATGGACGATGCTTTCGGGCGCCCGCGACAGGACGGAGATCTCGGTGCCGTACTGACCCGAGAACAGTTTGGGGAACTGCTGCTTGCCGGACGCCTTCGCGCTGGGCATCAGCGTCTTCATGGCGAGGTCGAAGTCGCGCCACGAATCCTGGCCCCAGGCGTAGTTCTGGTTGAGGCCGATATACCCGTTGACCTTGTCCTTCATGGTGGCCGCGATGTAGCGCGCCGCCGAGACGTTGTTCGCGGTCGCGTGGTTCATCGTGCGGAAGACGTATTTCGGGTTCTTGTTGATTTCCTCGAATATCCGCGGCGTGCCGCAGACCGTCTGGATCGTCAGGATCTTGAGTTCCTCGGAAACCCGGGTCGTCGCGGCGCACGTGCCCGAGGAGATGAAGCCGATGATCGCGTCGACCTTGTCCTTCTGGACCTTGTTGCGCAGTTCGGTCACCTGCTTGGTGCCGCCGCCCGCCTCGTCGTAGACCAAGAGCTCGATCTGGCGTCCGGCGAGGCCCTTCGCGTCGTAGGGCGCCGGCAGTTCGCCGTTGTTGATGCCGCGGACGATCAGCTCGACGCCCTTCTTCGCGGGAATGCCGAAGGCCGGCGCGCCCGCGCCGGTGAGGAACGTCGGAACGCCGATCTTCACCGTCTGCGCCGTGGCGGCGCCGCCCGCCAGCGCAACCGCGACGCCGGCCGCGGCAAGTCCCGCGTTAGCAAGGATCTTCATGTAAACCTCCCAGTCTGGTGTCTCGGATCTGGCGGCCCCGTCAGGGCAACCAAGAGCGATTTTACAGAAATCCTGCGAAAGGTCCAGTCCCCGGAAAGCGCTTCCGCCGGACCGCCGCCGACACGAAAGCGGGCTTCGCCCAGAGGTTCGAAAAGCGGTTTCGGCCGGCCGGTCCGGCGGCCCGGCGGAACGGCCCCGGCATGGTCCCGGAATTTCGCGATCAGGAGTTCCAAAGGATCGACAGCGGGCGCAGGGCGTGCGTAAGACGGGGCTGAACGCGGGGCCGGGCGAAGCGGCGTTCCGCGCGACCGGGGCGGCACTTGCGTCCGGACCCGGCAATCGCGTTGCCGACGGGCCTGGTCGAAGCGAGGGATGCTCCGGCCGCGCCGCTGGCGCCCGAGGCTTTCGGCGCCGCGCTGCCGTTGCCGTCTTCAAACGGCGGTCGACGTTCACCGAACGGAGGGCCGTCATTCGCGGTTGCGATCGGAGCCGCAAACCAGATGGCCGAGATCGGTTCGACGACATGGAAGATCGCCGCAGACGTCAACAAGGTCGGCCGCTCGCAACGGAAGCGCCGGGCCGCGACTCTCCGCGGACAAGGCTGCCGCTCCAGCGCGGCGTTTGCGCTGTTTGCCGAGGGCGTTCCGGGACGGCGGTCATGGCGCACCCCCAAATTCCGGACGACAAGCCGCCCATGGGGCTTCCATCCACGCAACGCACAGGCGGGGCAAGCTTCTGCGCCTAACCCGGCACCGGGGTTGACAAGGACCCGCTACGCATGGAACAGTCGTTTACTCGGCAGGAAAACGGGAGAATGCGGGAATGAACGACGAGCGGCGGCGGGAGGAGTGGCTGCTGAAAGACGCAGCCATCCTGTACGAGAGGTACAAGCCGGATCGCCCGGAACCTTTCAACGTCTTTACCGTCCTGCGCAGCGAGAGTGACGAAGTCAACCTTCATTCCCGGTTTCTGGCCGCTCTGCTAGGCCATCGGAGCGAGGAAGGGGCGGCGAATCTGCGTGACTTCATGGGAGAATTCGCTCCCGAACGGCTGCGCAACTTCGATCCCGAGGGCGCGAAAGTCGAGCGGGAACGCGACTACATCGACATTCTGATCACGAACGATCACGGACAGGCTCTGGCGATCGAGAACAAAATCTACGCTGGAGATCAGGAGGGACAGCTGAAAAGATACCATAAAGATTTAGTGAAGCAAGGATATAAAAAAGAGGACATACACATATTGTATTTGGCGATCGACGGTCGCAAGCCTTCCAAGGATAGCGTCAAATGTCTCAATGGAAAAGAATATACTTCGATCTCTTACGAGGCTATTCTCCCTTGGCTTGAGCGTTGCCGGAAACGAGCCTACGACGAACCCGATCTGCGGGAGTCCATTGCACAGTATTCGCGCCTGATAAAGAGGATGACAGGCAATGATAAAAGGAGCGAACTCATGGAAGAATTGAAGAAACTTTGCTTGCGTGACAACAACCTTCTTGTCGCTCACCATTTGGCGGAGGCTTTGCCGTATGCCAAGGCTTCTCTGATGCATGATATGTGGAAGGAAATAAGGAGCGTCCTAGAAAAGGATTTGTTTGAGGGCCGAAAAGACCTAAAACAGCATAAGGATTCAGATATTTCCAAAAAGATAATTGTGAACGCGATAGAACATCGAGGGTGGTTCGGCCTGTATTATTCATTTGGACAGAAACCCGCTTGGCTGGGCGTCGAAGCTTCGAAGGGATATGGTTTCTATATTGGCGTTTGCTGGGATGAAGGCGAAAGCAAGGAAAAATACGACGAGATTAGGGACAGGCTTGAGAACCTCAAAAGTAAAATTGGCAGAGGGGAGAAGCCTCATGATATCTGGCCTTGGTGGTGCGTCTTGCAGCGCGATGGAACAGGTCTTCAGCCGGATGATATCAAGATTTTAGCGGACGAAAAAAAGAGAAAAGAGCTGACCGACTGTATCGCGAAAAAAGCTGTCGAAAAGTTGAGCATCATTCGCAAGGAATTCGCTGCCGCGAGTTCTTGAGAGTTGTCCGCGGAGGGGGCTGTTTCCACCCGTAATCGGGACAAAGTCTACCGGCCGCCGCCGCCCGCGACCGTCCAGTCGAGAGCATGACGCAGGATTTCATTGGCAGGTTTCCGCTGCAGGAGATGGCTTGCCGAAACGCTGCCACGGAGGCGACCGCCCGAAAAGAGGCTTCCCCCTATCGAAGCGCGTTTGGCGCCTCGCGCCGTGCCTCCGGCGTCGGGAGCTTTGCGCAGCGGCTTGTCGCGGTCGGGTCTCGCCGCGAAAGCCGATGTCGCACTGCGCCCTAGCGTCGGCTTTCTGAACAGTATTAGCGAACGCCTATTTTCGGCTACCGCGGATCAGGATTTCAATCGGACGGATATTGACTTTCAATTGGTCGTGAATCAAACTTCAATTGGTCGGCCCAAGATTTCAATCAGTCAAACCGAGGTTGGAAAACAGCCATGTATTATCCTCGATTTATCGAACGTCAAATCCGGGAGGCGATGAAGGACACGCGAGTCGTGCTGTTGTGCGGCCCCAGGCAGTCGGGAAAGACCACCCTCGCGGAACGGATAGCGGACAACGCCGTCCCCTTCGTTTCGCTCGACGACGCGACGACGCTCGAGGCCGCCCTTTCGGACCCCGTGGGCCTCATACGCGGTCTCGACAAAGCAATCATCGACGAGGTGCAACGCGCGCCGGATCTTCTGCTGGCGATCAAGACCGCCGTAGACGCTGACCAGCGCGCGGGACGCTTCCTTCTCACCGGATCCGCCAACCTGATGACGCTTCCGCGCATTGCGGACTCGCTTGCGGGGCGCATGCAGGTCGTGCGTCTGCTGCCGCTCGCCCAAGCGGAAGTGCGCGAAGCGCGTTCGTCCTTCCTGAAAGGCGTATTTGCATGCGACGTTCCGAAACCCCGAAACATCGTCGTCGGCGACATGCTCGTGGAGACCGTTCTCGCGGGCGGATATCCGGAAGCCCTTGCCCGTTCCAAGTGGAAACGTCGACAGGACTGGCATCTGAATTATGTCGAAGCGCTCATTCAACGCGATGCGCACGCTGTCGCTGGAATCCAGCAGGTACAGCTAATGCCGAGACTATTGCGGATATTCGCCGAACACTCCGGCCGTCTTGTCAACTATTCCGGCCTTGGCGCGGAGATCGGCCTTAACCACGTCACCACCCAGAAATACGCCGCCGTCTTCGAAAGCCTGTTTCTTGTCTGCACCCTGCAGCCTTGGTACACGAATGCTCTGAAACGGCTGACGAAGACTCCTAAGCTGCACTTCCTCGATGCCGGGCTGCTTGCCGCGCTTAAGGCTCTTTCGCCGGATCGCGTGCATCGGGACAGAACTCTGTTCGGACCGGTACTGGAAACCTTCGTTCTCGGCGAACTTCTCAAGCTCTCAAGTTGGTCCGGCGGCCGTCACGCGTTCTCGCACTTCCGCGACAAGGAACGCAACGAGGTCGACATCGTCATCGAAGACAGGCGCGGACGAGTCGTCGGAGTCGAAGTGAAGGCTTCCGCGACCGTTTCGAGAAAAGATTTCTCGGGCCTGCATCGCCTTGCGGCGGCCTGCGGCGACAATTTTGCGATGGGCGTGGTTCTTTACGATCATGATCGTATCGTGCCGTTCGGTGATCGAATGGCCGCAATTCCGATCTCGACATTATGGTCATGAGAACACACGCCGAGGATCGAGAGGATACACGCTTCCGCCCTGCGATTGTGGACGTCATGCGATATCGCTTGTGCGGGTTACTATGGAAATCGACCACGGCAACCGCACGCTGGAAGATCCGGCCCTGATTTCACTATAATGCGGCCGCCGCTTTTCTTCGAACGGAAGGACCTCCAGCTGCGCGGCGAAAGATCCGACCACGCCGAGGTTTCGTGCCGACGATTCGGATTTTGCCGCGCCGTAATGCAGCTTCGCCAGACTGACCGACGAAATGCACAATTGCTCCGCACGCTCGTTGAAGATCCGCCTGACTTGGCCGGTCGTTGATGACGTAAACGCAGATGTTCGTGTCGAGCATATAGCGGAACACCGACATGCCTTCGCGTTCCTGCATTGGCGGCTGCGCGCAATCGCTCATGAAATCGTCCGATGCCCGTGGGCCGTCGAATCCGAGCGTCGGACGCTCCGCGAGACCGCCGAAACGCTGGCGCAGGCCGTTCAAGTAGTCTCGCGCCCGCTCCAACCCGAAATTCGTGATCATCTACTCATGGATGCTGTCGAGGTCTTCGGCTGCGTCGGCCTATAGGCGGCCATCGGCGCGGAGCCGGGCTTCGACTTCCTCCATGATCCCCGGCACGGTCTTGTCGCTTACGCCGCTGTCGATGCCTTCCCGGACTGCGGTTTCGAGCGCCCGAAATGTAGCGTTCCGCCCTTGCTCGCGGCGGATCAGGTCGCGGATGCATTCGCTGTCGTCGGTAAAGCCGCAGGCGGCGGTCCGCACGTTGACCCAACGATCCTGCTGATCGGTCAGTGTAATGGTCTTGCGGACGGTTCCCATGTCGGTCTCCATATCACGCATTCATGCTACCGATACAAAATAGCACGACTTGGCGCGCATCCGAAGCCGGGCGGTCCGCAAGCTTGGAGTGTTGACAGCGCATCGATCTCCCACTGCGCGCGGGTGGACAACGTGCGTCTTGTCGGTTAACATCGACGCCTCCATGTGAGAGTTGGCGGGTGCGGGTAACCTTCGGAACGAAAGTCACGCACCGGTTCGGCGCGGATCATTTTGCTGTACGTCCACAGCGCGGAGCCGGGAACAATACGGGGCTTGAGGCCGTTGGCACAGTTTGTTGTGTAACTACCCCGAGCCGCAGGCCATAAAAATCCGTTCCGCGAATCGAAGATTTTTTCGCAGCGGCCCTCGCCGTTCGAGAATTCGGGAGCGTGACGCTGAGGGCTGCCCCGTATAGCCCTGTCTTCACGCCGCGACGCCCCGAACGCGGAACGGTTATGTCTGCGCATGATAGCGGCGCGATGCCAGCAAAACCACCAGTTACATGCTACGGGCCGAGCAGGCACCGATCATGAGAGTTTGTTTTCGGGAAACCAGCGTTCACCACAAAAAGTCGTCCACATGCCGCCCAATAGCCCAACCAGCGGGCAGGACGTAGGGCCAGTTACATGCTACGGAATGAGCAGGTGCCGATCATGAGCGTTTGTTTCAGTTGGCGAAATAGAGGCAACCGAAATTATAGATCAACTAGAACCAAGTGGATCTGGCATCAAGCAGATCGCAATTCGCGATCAATGGAAATTCGAAGGATGGAGGAAGATCGATGACGGCGCGCAATAGAACTACTCATTTTATCGTCGAACCACATAAGGGGACTGCAGCTTCGTCGTTTCATCTTTCTGAAACTCTTGACTGGTCAAGTTTGTTTTCTCGAACCAAAACTGTGTGAGAATTTTACCAAATCCATCTCAAGTTACCAATGAGTACCGAACTGCTCAAACGCCGATCAACCGGAAAATTTCTCCAATTTTGATGATTAGCGTCGGTCTTATCTTGTCCCGGTTGATCTGAAGGATGCAAATGTGGGACCAAGCTGAAGGCCGGGGAGATCGGGCAGCCGGACCAGACTCTGGCTGCGGCACTCCGGGAGAACTCGGATCTCCGCTTGGTGCTGGAGAGCGCGATCCGTGAAGTTGAGAAGTGTCGTGCGGGGAGGCGGCGGAGAGGATTCCGCCGGGCGGTGGCGCTGGTCGGAATTCTGCAGAAGGAACGCGAGGCGACGCACCTGCGTCGGGAACTGGGGATGGCGAAGAGGGCTGAAGATCCCACGCCCGCAAGTTGGTCCGGCGGTTGTTCGGGCGCGGTAGCGGGCGGTGGGCGCCGATCCGCGCCGAGGGGGTGCTGGGGAATGCTGTCGTGCACGCCGCGTCCTGACCTGCCTGTTGTCGAGGAGGAGTCCGCTCCAGACTCGCGTCAAAGCTGCGGCAGGCCCAGAATCTCGAACGGGGAGACGGCTCTCGTCGAGGTTCGGGTTCGCGTTTGCGTTCGAAGGATCCGGCGAAAACGGTTGCGTCCGGCCTGTGCATGCCAGCCGGGAGAGGTAGTTTCCGGTTCGGCTCCGGCACGGGTGCCGCCCGATACGGAGTTCGGGCGCATGTCTTGGCGGAGAGTGCGGCTTGCACCGTCCGCTGCAGTGGCCGCAGCGTTTCCAATTGATCGCCAGCACGGACGACTGCCGCGGAGCCCGCTATCTCCGACTCGAAGAACGGCGATGCTCGAGAGACGTTGCGCCTGGAGCGAAGAAAGATGCTCGCGGCGGACGAAGGCAGATCAGAAAAAGGCGAAAGTCCGCATCTCGATGCTCTCGCGGGGCGGACCGTCGGGCCGCGCCGCGGGATCCGTAAAGGCGCTGTGTGCGGTGAAACGCGCCCGTCCGTCCGTCGCGGAATCGTAAACCTTGAATACGAGCGCTTCGTCCCGCGTCATGCGCGGAAAGTAGTACCATTCGTGATCCTTGTTCCACGCGACCTGATAGGTTTGCCCCACCCGATGCGGGTAGCGCCGCTCGGAGACAAGCAAGTCTTCCGCGGCGATGCTGCGCGCGTCGCATATCGCGAGCGGGTCCGACTCGATGGGGTCGCGAATGGCGCGCCAGACCTGGACAATGGCGAACCGCCGTTTCAGCAACGCATCCGCCTCGTCCGGAAGAAGTTCGCGAACCCGGTTCGGACCGGACCATTCGGTGTAATCGTTGTGAACCCGGTCCACCGGCTCGCGTACATGCCTGCGATCCCGCGTCTCCTGATCGCCGGAACGCAGCGTGTGGTCGAAGACATGGACGCGAGCCGCGCCGGTCCGTTCCTTCACCAGCGCTCCCGCTTCCGGATAGTATACGGCCCTCAGTTCGTCCTGATCGAAGAAGTCCGTTACCGCCGTGGGATGATCGACGAACTCGAAACCGTTGGTTTCCAGATGAAAATCGCGCAAGCGTCCGTTGCGAACGACGACCTCGTGACGCGAAACGGTCCCTGATCGGCGCCGGCTCATGTCGCCGGCGCTCATCGTCTCGTTGACGATCTTCTCGCCCGTATCGACCGCGTAGGTCATGGCCGCCTTGACGGTGGCGCTCGTTTCGCCTGTCTGGTTCATCGCTTTCGCTCCGAAGACGCCCTGTTCGCGCAGCGTCCGTTTTCCCCTGCGGATGCGGAAGACGCCCTTCTTCGGCGCGCCCACGCGGCGGCGTCGATCGTGGGCGCCTGCCTTCCGGCGGAACCGCTTCCACCGCCGTAAGATGCACTCTCGCTTTCCGTCGTCAAACGGTGACGAAAAAGAATGCCCGGCTTGCCCGAACGAAGGGATTCGCGCATTCCGCATGCCGTCGTCGGAAATCGCGAGGCCGTCGTTCGCGGCGGTCGCTGAAATGCCGCGAACGTGCTGTCCTGGGTCGCAGCCGGTTTTCGCGGCCGGATGCTTTGAACCGCCCGGGTCGGCATCCGCTTTGCAGGTCGCCGGACGGACAGAAAAGATGGACTCGCCCGGCGCGTATCGTCCCCCTGAGGACCGCGTCGCGCTATTCGGACTTTGCCGGGTCGAAACCCTCCGTCTTCGCGCGTCCGCGGCAGGGCGAGCGGCACCGTCGATCGTCGAGGATGCTCCGGCTTTCCGCTATAACCTGCCGCAGCAAGTCAGGAGGCGAAGATGGAAATCGACCTGCCGGAGGTTGTCGCAGAGGTCAGGGAAGCGTTCATGGCGTATGAAGAAGCCCTGCTCGCGAACGACGTCGACCGGATCGACGAACTTTTCTGGAACGACGAAAGAACGCTGCGCTACGGTCCCAACGGCACGCTCGTGGGGCATGCGGCGCTCTCGGCGTTCCGCCGCAATCGCAACGCAGGTCCGTGGCGGCGTGCCCTGAAAAATATCCGCATCACGACCTTCGGCCGCGACTTCGCCGTCGCGAACGCCGAGTGGATTCGCCCCGGCAACGACGCCGTAGGCCGACAGAGCCAGACATGGGCGCGCAGGCCCGAAGGATGGCGCATCGTCGCGGCCCACGTCTCCGAACCGTCTACAGCTTGAGGAGCGCTTTGGCGTTGCCCCCCCAGATGGCTTCCTTGTCTTCCTTCGCCAAAGCGTCGACCGATTCCACGAGCCCGACGGGATCGTAATCGCCCATGTCGTAAGGATAGTCCGTTCCCATCACGACCTTGGCGGCGCCGTATTGGTCGATCAGGTACTTCAGTTGGTGCGGCGTGAAGACGACGGTGTCGAGCCACATCTTCTTCAGATAGGATGTCGGCGGGTGCGGTATGTTCACCCGACCGTCTTCTCGCGCTCCCCATACATGGTCGATTCGCCCTGAATAGGCCGGAAGATAACCGCCTCCATGGGCCAGCAGGATGCGAAGGTCCGGGTATCGCTCCATCACGCCGTCGAAAATCAGGCGATGCACCGCGACGGTCGTCTCCAGCGGATTGCCGATTACGTTGTTGAAGTAATGCTCCGTGAAGCGTTGGGCCGAGGTGAAGCCGTTGGGATGAATGAATATCAGCGTGTCGAGCGCCTGCGCCTTTTCCCAGAACGGGTCGAGCCGTGCGTTCGAGATTTCCGAACCGTTGACGTTGGTGAGAATCTGGAACCCCTTGAGACCGAGTTGAGTCGCCCCCCTTTCGAGCTCGGCGACCGCCATGTCCACGTCTTGAAGCGGCACCGTGCCCAAGGCGACGAAGCGGTCGGGGAGGCGGTCGACGATCTCGGCGAGCCCGTCGTTGACCGCCCGGGCCGCCTTCATGCCGATATCGGGATCCAGCCAGTAATACGCTTGAAAGGGCGGGGGGATGATCGTCTGCAGATCGATGCCCATTTCGTCCATGTCGTCGAGACGGTGATCGACCGTGGTGAGGTGCGGCATGCGATCGGCGTTCTGCCGCGCGTTGACCTCGCGAGACAGCTCGCCGGCGAACAGGAGCGCGGGCTCCAGTTCCGGCCTGAAAAACGGCGCCGCGATGTCGGCGGCCTCGGGAACATGCACATGGCAATGTATGTCGACCGTGAAGGCGTCGGGTTTGCTGCGCCGCTCGGGGCGCGGGCGCGCCGCCGTGAAGACGTAGGGCTGGGCACCGGTCACTTCGTTATCCTTTCCTCAATGCGCTTTTCGAACGGCGGAAACAGTCCGCAGAATACCCTCCCGATGGGCAGCTGCGCCAGACGCGCAGACGCGCCCAGCGTTGCGCCAAACTCTCATGGTTTGCTCGCCCCGTAGCATGCGGCTTTGGGTGTGGTTCTCTTGGACGCGCGCCGACATAACCGTTCCGCGTTCGGACGTCGCGGCACGAGGCCAGAGCGGTTCAGCCCTCGGCGTCACGCTCTCGAACGGCGAACGCCGCCGCGAAAAATCTTCGATTCGCGGAACGGGTCTTTGCGGACTGCATCCCGGGGTTAGCTGCACAACGACGAACGGAGATGTCGCGGACTTGGAGGGCTGTCGCTGATGGACGGGGAAGGATTGAAGGTCGCCGCATCCCGGCAGTTTCGTTCGCGCCGAAATCCTGGAGGAACTCGACTACCCATGCGGCCGAGGTCGGGGGTGCGCCGAGCCACGCCGTCCGGCCTCCTGAACGAGAATGCGAGTCTGTCGCCGGAAACGACGTTCAGAATAGAGAAGGCTTTCGGCGTGTCGAAGGATACTTTGCTACGCATGGGACGAGGGTCATGTCATGCTGCAGCTCGACGGCAACATCGGCGTCAAGCGTTACGAACCCGGAGCGCGAGGCTGAGGAGGGGGCAACGCAGTCAGGGACGAAAAAAGCCGAAGGATGTCGCCACGGTTCGGGGCGATTTTCGACGCGCCGCGCGGGGAACCTTTTTCGGCTGACGCATAGTTTGTACGTCCCTGCATCGGCGACGCCTTTTCCGGGCGCGCGAGGTCGCATATTCTTCGCTTCATGCGGGCGTGGTGAAACAGGTAAACACAAGGGACTTAAAATCCCTCGGCTTCGGCCTTGCCGGTTCGAGTCCGGCCGCCCGCACCAGGAGCATCAAGGGCGAATTCCGCCCTTCCCGGGCAATTCCGCCTCTGCGAGCCGTCTCTTTCGGTAACGCGGGAAGCTTGCGAAAAGGCCGTTTGCTCTCTCGGCCGAACAATTCGTCGTCGGCGCAGTGGGAGCCGTTGGCGGGGCGCAACCCAGAAAGCCGTTCGCAATTCAAGACGTTACGAACGTTCAACCGCTTCCGGCGCAGGCCGCGCCCTGCTCTTCCGCACGAGAAACCGCCGCCGGGAAGCGCCGTTCCGCCGGGGACGGGAGAGCGGCCAGAGGCAGCTTTTTCGCGGGGCGCCCGCAGCGCTCCGGCTCTCAGCTTTCCGAGACGATCTCAAGCTCGACCACCTCGCCGTTTATCAACCGCTTTCCCGCCTCCTCGAAATTTACCGTGATCCGCGCGCCGTCGACGGATTGCACCTGACCCAACCCCCAGTCCGGCCGGAGCGGGTGGCGGACGCGCATTCCCGGAAGGATGTGGTGGATCATCCCGCGGGCTTGCGCGCACGGCGCCGGTCGTCGTTCGTCGGCCGCGTCCGCCGGTCGCTCGAGGCCGAGGCGCTCATCTGGTGACGATTTCCGGCCCCATGAAAGCGGTGGGCAGCCACGTGGATATCCAGGGCACGTAGGTCACCAGAATCAGGAAGACGAACATGATGCCCACCCACGGCAACGCGGCCTGGACCACCCTGAGCACCGACATCGAGGCCACGCCGGCCGTGACGAACAGGTTCAGTCCCACCGGCGGCGTGATCATGCCGATTTCCATGTTGACCACCATGATGATCCCGAGATGAATGGGATCTATCCCCAGTTCCATGGCGATGGGAAACACTAGCGGCGCGACGATGACCAGAAGCCCGGAGGGCTCCATGAATTGCCCGCCGATCAGCAGAAGGACGTTGACGGCCACGAGAAACATCACCGGTCCGAAGCCGGCGGCGAGCATCGTCTCGGCGATCGCTTGCGGGATGCGCTCCTCCGTCAGCACGTGCTTCAGGATCAGCGCGTTGGCGATGATGAACATGAGCGCGACGGTCAGCTTGCCGGCTTCGAAGAGCGTCTTCCTGGTGTCGGGATGCCACAGGGCCGAAACGGCGCGGGGAACGACCGCCAAACCGCCCGCGCCTTTCTCCGCGAACGGTCCCATGTCGCGGTAGACGAACGTCGCGACGAGAAAGGCGTAGACGGCCGCCACCGCGGCAGCTTCGGTCGGCGTGAATACGCCGCCGTAAATTCCGCCCAGGATGATGAAGATCAGCAGCAGCCCCCAGAACGCGCTCGCGCCGGACGCGATCAGTTCGCGCCATCCGGCCCAGGGTTGGCGCGGCAGGCCGCGAACGACGGCGGCCGCGTATATGCCGGCCATCAGCATCAGTCCGGCGATCAGGCCCGGAATCACTCCGCCGAGGAACATGCGCCCGACCGACACGTCCGTTGCCGCCGCGTACACCACCATGACGATGGACGGCGGGATGAGGATGCCCAGCGTGCCGGCATTGCAGATGACGCCGGCGGCGAATTCCCGGGAGTATCCCACTTCGCGCATTCCGGCGATCACGATCGAGCCGATGGCGACCACGGTGGCCGGAGACGAGCCCGACAGCGCGGCGAACATCATGCATGCGAAGACCGACGCGATCGCCAGTCCGCCCCTGAAATGCCCGACCACGGCGATGGCGAAGCGGATGATCCGCCGCGCGACGCCGCCCGTGGACATGAAGCTGGACGCCAGGATGAAGAACGGGATCGCGAGAAGCGTGTAGTGCCCGTCGAAGGCGGAGAACAGGGTCTGGGCGATCGACGCGAGCGAGCCGTCGGAATGGATCAGCAGAAACCCGATGCTCGACAAGCCGAGCGCCACCGCGACCGGAACCCCGATCGCCATCAGGCCGATCACCGCGCCGAACAGGAGCGCGACGGTCATCGCTCTTCCGCCGGCCGCGCGCCCGGATCGTCACCCTCGTGGGCGGCGATGACCATGTCGATGTCGCCGCGCAGAACGCGCATCCCCGCCTGGAGGAATCGCCAGGTCATCAGCGACATGCTGATCGGCAATGCCGCGTAGGGGATGAATTTCGGCATTTTTTCGTAGGCTTCGCCCTCGTTCATCCAGTCCGCGAGAAACTGTAGAAACCCCGGCATCGGAACGTCGTTCACTTCCAGGAACGCCCGTTTGGAAGCGAACGGATACCAGTACTCCCAACTGCCGACGAGCAGAAGCGCGGCGAAGGCCAGGCAGGCGGCGACGGAGGCCAGGCCGAATATCCGCCGCATGCCCGGCCGCAGGCGCGAGACGAGGATGTCGACGCCGAGATGCAGGCACTTCTTTACGCCGTAGCAAGCGCCGAGCAGCACCATCCACGCGAAAAGGAAAACCGTCGTCTCGAGCGCCCACAGGATGTTGTCGTTGAATACGTAGCGGGCCACGACGTTCGCGAAGGTGATCGCCGTCATCGCCCCGAGGAGCATCGCGGTCAGCGTTTCCTCGACCGCGTCGGAGAACCGCCCGAACTTCCCGTCTGAGTTTCGCACAATGCCGCCTTCCGGGCCGGCGCGCCGTCCGCCCGCCGGCCCGGTCGGATTTCAGCTGCCGACGTTGGCGGCCTGCGCCGCTTCTATGATGTCGGCGCCGATATCCTTCTCGAACTTCGACCAGACGGGCTTCATCGCGTCGATCCAGGCTTGGCGCTGGACGTCCGTCAGCTTCCGTATCGTCGCGCCGGCCTCGACGATCTTCTTCCTGTTCTCCTGGTTGACGGCGTAGGCTGCCTTGTTGCGCGCATCGGTCACCTCCCGGACAATCGTCGCGAACTGCGAACGGACGTCCTTCGGCAGGCCATCCCACCATTCGACGGACGTGACGACCAGATAGTCGATGATCCCGTGATTGGTCTCGGTGATCCCGTCCTGAACCTCGAAGAACTTCTTTCCGTAAATGTTGGACCAAGTGTTCTCCTGCCCGTCGACGACCTTGGTCTGCAACGCGCCGTAGACTTCCTTGAAGGCCATCTTCTGCGGGTTCGCGCCGAGCTCCATGAACTGCGCCACCAGGACGTCGGAAGCCTGCACCCGGAACTTCAGGCCCTTCGCGTCGCCGGGCGACGTCAGCGCCCGGTTGGCCGACAGCTGCTTCATGCCGTTGTGCCAGAAGGCGAGGCCCTGAAGGCCGCGGCGCTTCATGGAATCCTTCAACGCCTGTCCCGATTCGGAATTCTGGAAGCGGTCGACCGCGGCGATGTCCTTGAACATGAACGGCAGATCGAAAATGCGGAACTTCTTCGTGAACTTCTCGAACTTGGACAGGGACGGCGCCGCCAGCTGCACGTCGCCCCGCAGCATCGCCTCGAGCACCTTGTTGTCGTCGTAGAGGCTGGAGTTCGGATAAACGGTCATGCACGCCTTGCCGTTCATCTCGTCGTTGACCCGTTGCGCGAGCAGCGTCGCCGCGATTCCCTTCGGATGCTTGTCGGTGTTGGTGACGTGACTGAACTTGATGTGCATCTCGCCCTTGTCGCACTTGGCGAAAGCGGATCCTGCAGCCAGCAGGCACGCGCCGCAGAGGGCGCTCACGATAATTCTGCGCATGAACATCTCCTTTCGATGGGCGGTTCCGGCCGCGGCGGCCGGGCGCGGCGAACATACCAGCAGCGGTCGCGCGTCGCGACTCCCCCGCAGCAAGCGGAGTTCGCGTTCTGCAAGATAGCGTCCGCCGGAAAACCCCCGGTTCTGCGCACGGGCGCCGCCGCTCGCCGCCGCCGCTCCTGTCGCAGCAACCCAAGCAGTTTCAGTGCGAGAATCGGCGATGTTCGGGAGAAACCATCGGCTCCGCGGGCGCGAACACGGTCAAGACCACGTTGTTCGAGGTTTCGCGCAGCTTCGCCTTGTCATGGGCCTGAAAGGGCGACGGCGCCTTCCTTCCGGATGGCGCGGACGGAAGGCGCGCAGAACGTTGAAGTCGCGGGACCGCAAGGCCGAGGCGCTGGCAGCGGCCGGAATCGCGCCCTCTATGACCATGCTCGCCGTCAGGCTTATGCGCCCCGCGAACCGCTCCGTCCGGGCGCCGGCCAGGTTGTAGCGCCGTCGACTCCCTCTCGGCCTCGTCCCGGCGTTCGATCTCCGTTCGGTTCGCTGGAACTTCCGACGATGGCCAGCCTCGCGCCGCCCGGCTGTCTCGCGCCTCGCGCGAGCGCGGCGAAAACCCCAGCCCGCGGGCGCGAACAGGATTGCAATTTTCTCCTCCACAGGTTATCGTGAACACGGAGAGTCAATACGCTCTTCGCGGGAAGAGCCATATCTGGAGACACCACGGATGGAAATAAAGACGGAAAGGGAGAGTGGAGCGCTGATTGCGTGCGCGGAGGGACGCATTGACGGCATCAACGTCAGGGAATTCGAGGAGGCGATAACGGCGGCGATCGGCGAAACCGAAAGCGTCGTGATCATCGACCTTGAGCATCTGTCCTACATCAGCAGCGCGGGCCTCCGGACCATTCTGCTGACCGCCCAGAATCTGTGGAAACGGGACGCGAAATTCGCGCTCTGCTCGCTCCCGGATTCCATCCGGGAAATCGTCGAGGTTGCCGGTTTCGACAAGGTCATCCCGGTTCACGCCGACCGGGCGCAGGCCGTCGCCGCGCTTTCCGCCTGACGCCGCTGCCCGGGTGCGTCGGCGCGTCCGGGCGCCGAGTCCGTTCGGTCTGCTCGAAACCCTGGTCGCTGCCTTTGCCCCGCAACTGGATTTTTTGAAGCGGCCCTTTTCAAGCGGCTCTTTTCAAGTTTCAAGGGGAACTCCAAAGGCTGTCCCTCGCGGTTCCGAGGCTACCCCCATGCTTCCGGCCGAACTCACGCAGGAAGGCAGGGTTCCGGCGCATGGTGCTCACCGCCTTGCCGCTATCGGCAACCGACGATTCGTCGACGAGATGTCCGGGGTAACGATGTCCGGCGCAGCGCCGTTCAGAGGCGCGCCTTGAGGGCGCTGCCGCGGGAGACTCGAGCACGAATCCCCTGAACCGGCCGGCCCCAGTCGTCGGGGTCGCAGCGCACCGGCTCGACCTCGCGTTCGGGCGGAAACGCGACGAGAGCGTCGTGCGCCGGCCGAATTCGGACAAAGTCGGGCGGTAGAGCGTCAAGTCGCCTCCCGTGAAGGCGCGCGGCCGACGATGCAGGTAGATACGCGGCGGCCGTTGCGGGAACTCGACGCGGTCTCTCCGGCGCGCGATGCCGGACATGAAGGCCTCCGCCGTGACGGCACGCCCAGGCGGTAAAGAAGCCGGGCGCTGCGTCTACCCCAACTCCCGCGCCATTCCCTCGCGCGCACTCAATTCGGCGTTGAAGACCGACCGGGCCAAACGGTTAATGACGCCGTCGCCGCTCGCTCCTGTCGTCCAGGAATACGCGTTGTCGAACGACGCCGCGGCGGCGGGCGATTTCGCTCCTCAGGTGATTCGGGTTCGAGCCCAAATCCCGCGAACCGGCCGGGGCCGGCCGCGACATGCGACGGGCTGCGTCGATCAGATGGAGCCGCTTCCCCCTCGTGAGGTCCATGCGTCGATGCAGCTTGCGCCGCATCCGCAAGAGGGTCCTCGGGGCCCCCCATAGCCGGGTCCGGTGGTCGCGCTGCTGGCGGTCTTGCCGCCGCCGGCGACCGCATTGAGCACCTCGTCCCCCACGCTGGCGTTGAAGTCGGGGGGAAGGATGAAATGGAAAACCTCGTCGGTGTCCTCGACGATGCGCACTTCCGTATCGGGCACCACCTCGATGCTGTTCTCGGAGAGGGCGGCGACCGGGTCCGAGCTAAGGTTCGAGCGAAACTCCGGATCCTTGCGGTACTCATCCGCGATGGACGCGAGCTGGCGCACGCTCTGTAGGAGTCCTTCGGGCGACACCGGTATGTGAAGCACGGTCGTCAAGTTGATAGGGGGCATGTTTCCGTCCTCAATTCGCTGTTTCGATCATGCGAGGCGACACACTCACTCACGCACGCATCCACTACCCTAACCGAGGGGGGAAACCCTAATTTCAAATCCTAATTTCAGATCTCCTGACATTGTTGGATTTTAACTGGGCGTCCGACACTCCTTGGGCGCGGCGCAGCGACGGACAGGACCGGCCGGACCGAAGATGGCCGTCATCGCGGACGGGACTGCGTTGTTGGGCAGGAAGACAAGGCGCAACCGGAACGCGCCAATCCCGGAGCGCGCGTGACTTGCAGGTTCCCCGCTAACTCGGGGGCCGGCGCCTGACGCTCCAAGGCCTCGAGGCGAACAGCGGGGCGCAGCGCCCTGCTCGCCCGGCAGCCCCCAACCACGCCGGTCGCAAGGGATGCCGCCGGGCGTCAGGCCGGCAAGCACCCCGTCCGCCTGAAAAAAGCATGACAGGCTTCACGCCGACCCTTGCGGCAGTCCCTCCCGAGACCGCGACCCGCCATGGAGCGAACCCGCTCGCGGGCGAAGCGATCTGCGCGGTGCCGAGGAGACAGCAGCCGACAAACGCTTCGAGAATTTCCTATTTGAGAGGGGCCGGCAACACGATATGCAGGAGTTTCTCAGTGTTGAACAGCAACTTGACGTTGGCGCCCTCGGGGATCTCAAGGCCCTCGTCCTTGAGAACCCGAGTCGGGTCCGCATCCACCTTCGCCTTGAAGTCAGGATCGCCGTAGTACTTGGCGACAATGTCGGCGTAGATCTGTTGATTGCGTTCGACCCGCTCGGGGGTGAGATCGGCGAGCGCCTTGTCGAGATTGTTATCCGTACTTTCGACCATGGTCCGTAACCTTTCGTGACTGTTCGTTTACTGCGGCAGGTTGCGTACAGCATATACGATTCATGGTCAAGCGGCAATTCCTGCCTCGAGCCACGAGCGGTTTGCGGATCAAGTGCTGCAAGGATCCCGACCTCCGCGCTCGGACGGAAGAGGATCCGGCAGCCGTTTTCGCCGACTTCGGCCTCGTCCCTGGTTGGAGGTCCGCGTCGTCGAGAATCCGGCCGCTGCATTCCGTCACTTCGCCGCTCGAACGTTCAGCTGGGGGAAGAGCAACTCGACATGATCTCCGGCGGCGGCAAGACGGCAGGCAGTATGCCAAGCGGGATGACGGTCGAGCAGGCGGATCTCGGCGACCCGGCGACGAGGACGGGAAGCCCTTCGCCCCGCTTTCTGACCATGGCGGTCGTCGAGCGGCGGTGCGCGGCGGACCACTACCGGACGGCGCCCTTGATCGTCGCGACGATCCCGACGGCCCCTGGGGCGGCGAGCGGGTCGACGACGCGGCTTTCAATGTCTACGTCGGGGAACGCCTGACCGGCCGCCGGCTCGGGCGGAACGCCGCAGCCGGACGATAGCCGGACGCCGCGGCCCGCTCGCGTCAGGGCGATGGTCTCGGACTCGCGGGCAAGCGCCGCGTCCGTGGCGACCGCCGCCTTCCGTGACCGAAGCTTCGCGCGGCGCGAAGCCCGCCCTTCCTCCCAAGGGCCAAGGCCGCCCAGCCCGCTCGGTCGCAAGCGAATGTCGGCCCCGGCTATTGTAGGCCCTCGCGACCTTCAGGCCGCGGGTCTTGCATCTAAAGTTCGCTGCATGACGTTAGATTGGCGCGGCGCTTGACGCGCGATGTCGCGATCGTATTCTCCGGTCCCGGAGTTTGATCCACGGTTCGCCGCCGCATCGGGGAGTTTTTTTGATGGAGAGCGCCAAGCCGTCCGGGGCGCCGGGCCTGTTCGACCGGCCCGCGGGCGAGGCCCGGGCCCTGTTCCGGGTCACGGAGGCGGATCGCGGCACGGTGGAGCGGCCGCTGTTGTCGCCGCATCTGGAGGTTCGCCCGCTCGGCGGCGAGGCGGCGCTGCTGGTTTCGGAGACCTTCAACGCGGCGCTCTACGGGCGGCGTTACGTCGATCTTCTGCCGCTGCTCGACGGGACGCGCACGCGCCGCGAGATCGCGGCGGCGCTGTCGGGGACGTACGGTCCGCTGGAGATCCAGACGGCGCTGGTGTCGCTGGCGTCGAAGGGCTACGCGGTTTCGGGCGAATTCGGGCTGGACCGGGACGCGGCGGCGTTCTGGTGTTCGGTGGGCGTGTCGCCGCGGTGGGCGGAGGAGCGGCTGGGTTCGGCGCGGGTGTCGGTTTCGGGGGACGAGGGCGGTCGCCTGGGGTCGGCGCTGGCGGCGATGGGGCTGGCGGTCGTCGCGGACGGCGCGACGTTGAACGTGATCCGGGCGTCCGACTACCTGGAGCATGAGGAGACCAACCGGCGCCATCTGGCGTCGGGGGTGCCGTGGGTTCTGGTGAAGGCCGACGGGTCGTGGCCGCTGTTCGGTCCGGTGTTCCGCCCCGGCGAGGGGGGAGCGTGCTGGGCGTGCCTGGCGCACCGGATGCGGGGCAACAACGAGGTCGAGAACTATCTGCGCAACGCGGGGGGCGCGGGCGTGGTGCCGCAGGTGACGGTTCCGCCGTTCGCGGACGCGGTGCTCGGCCTGGCGGCGACGGAGATCGCGAGATGGGTGGTTCTGGGGGAGGCGGCGGCGCTGCACGAGCATGCGCTGTCGCTGTCGCTGTACGATCTCGCCGGGGAGCGGCATCCGGTCATGCGGCGTCCGCAGTGCGCGGCGTGCGGCGAGGAGGCGCTGCGGCGCCCCGACCGCGCGCCGGCGCCGGTGGCGTTGGGTTCGAGTCCGAAGCGGGTCCGGAACAGCGGCGGCCTGCGTTCGGTTCCGCCGGGGGAGACGGTGCGCAAGTACCGCCACCTGGTGAGTCCGGTCAGCGGCGTGGTGACGCAGTTGATGCGCGCCACGGACCCGGCGGATTCTTGGCTGCACGTGTACTGGGCGGGGAGCAATCTGGCGCTCAAGGCGGATAGCCTGCACATGCTGCGCAACAGCCTGCGGACCAAGAGTTCGGGCAAGGGCAGCACGCCGGAGCAGGCGGAGGCGAGCGCGCTGTGCGAGGCGGTGGAACGCTACTCGGGCGTGTATCACGGGGACGAGATCCGGCGCCGGGCGCGGTTCGAGGACTTCGCGGAGGGGGAGGCGATCCACCCCAACGACGTGATGCTTTACAGCGACCGGCAGTACGAGCGCGCGGAGGAGATCAACGCCTTCGGGTCCCTGTTCAACTACGTCACGACGCGCTTCGACCCGTCCGTCGAGATGGACTGGACGCCGGCGTGGTCGCTGACGGCGGGGCGCCACCGCTGGCTGCCGACGGCTATGCTCTACTTTTCGACGCCGACCGAGGGAGGCGTCGTCTACTGCGGTCCGGACTCGAACGGCTGCGCGGCGGGGAACACCCTGGAGGAGGCGATCCTTCAGGGCTTCTACGAACTGGCGGAGCGGGACGCGTTCGCGTGCTGGTGGTACAACCGGCTGTCCATGCCGGAGGTGGACATCGACAGCTTCGGCGACGGCTATCTGTCGCGGACGCGGGAGTACTACGCCTCCTTCCGCCGCGACGTGTGGCTTCTGGACGTGACCAACGATCTCGGGGTGCCGGTGTTCGTGGCTGTCTCGCGGCGCGTCGACAAGGAGCCCGAGGACATCATCCTCGCGGCCGGCGCGCATGCCGACCCGCATATCGCGGCGCTGCGGGCGGTGTGCGAACTGAATCAAGACATGAAAGCGGTGCGGGACGTGGGCATCGACGGGGGGAGCTATCTCCAGGACGATCCGGAGACCCTCTGGTGGTGGAAGAACGCGAAATTGGCGGAGCATCCGTATCTGGCGCCGGCGGCGGGCGCGGCGAAGCGCGGGGCGGTGGACTACCCGGTTCCGGAGACGACGGATCTGCGGGAGGACGTGGAGCGTTGCCGGGCGCTGGTGGAAGGCATGGGCCTGGAGTTCCTGGTTCTGGACCAGACGCGGCCGGACATCGGAATGCCGGTGGCGAAGACGATCGTGCCGGGTCTGCGGCATTTCTGGATGCGCTTCGGACCGGGGCGGCTGTACGACGTGCCGGTGAAGATGGGGTGGCGGAAGACGCCCACGCCCGAGGCCGACCTCAATCCCGTCGCGGTGTTCTTCTGAGCGGAACCTTGCGGACCGGGTCGAACGGCAAGCCGGCGCCTTCCGGAAAGCTCCCGGCCCCTTGAAGTTTGAGGTGCGACACGCGCACCGAATGCGATGCCTGAGTGAGCGTCAAGATGTCAGGCAATGGGGAGTCCGGACCGCGTCGAGAAAAGACGGCGAGCGGAACCGTTTTTTACGGAGGCAAGCGCGACCCATGGGCGCTTCCGCACCTCGTTCCCCCGAACCGTTCCGGGTTCGAGCGTCACGGCGTGAAGACAGCGGGGCGGAGCGCGGCGTCGGGATCCGGGACTCCCGGAAAGGATTTCGCCGCAAAAAAATTCCTTGATTCACGAACCGGCGCGCCATCGGGCAGTTACGCATGCTTGCATCGCCGAGAGCGGGCATGGCGGGCCGCTGCCGACGGGCGAGGGCAGCGCGTTTATACGGCGACTCCGGTAACTCGGAGGATATCGCTGGCGAGCTCCCGCGCGACCGAGGGATGTCGCCACATCTCCTGACCGTCCGCTCCGTCCAACAGGCCGATGAGGCAACGCCTGATCCGATAATAGTCGAGGCGTTCGGGGTCGAACGGCTTCGGGGGCCTGTAGGCTTCAAGATATCTCGTTGCTACATGGTCGGCCTCCGACGGCAACATGACGCGGCGGCCGAAGACCCGGATCAACAGCGTCGTGCAAGCGATGTCCAGCGCCGGATCGCCGACGACAGCGTCGAACCAGTCGAGCACGCCAGTGACCTCGCCGTCCCGGACGAGAACGTTGAGGGGGTGAAAATCGCCGTGGCAGATCGAAAGCGGCCTGGGTTCCGGGGGCCGGTTCGCCGACAGCCAGTCGGCGACCGGGCGCAGGCGGGGATGCCTCCCGGTCCGGTCGCGGAGCACCGCCAGTTCTCCCTCGAATCGGTATTGCGAAGCTATCCAACCCTGCGCGCGCAACGACTCGACGACCGGCCGCGGGTCGATACGGTGCAGGGCTGCGTGGGTCTCGGCCAGCATACCGGGTATGGTCTCGGGCGGCGCGTGCAGCAAGAGGTCGCCCGGACGGAATTCCATGACCAGGAACGCGCCGCCGAGGATCGACATGTCGGTGCATGCCGCGTGAACCCGGGGGGCGGGATACGACCGGCGGGCGAGTCCGTTCTGAACGAGGCCTTCCTTGACGATCCTGCCCGTGCCGTAGCCCCGCGGATACAGGCACAGTACCAAGGTTCGGGCGAGATCGGGGGGAGCGCCGCTCAGTCCGAAGCGGTAGATTTGGGCTTGGGAGCCGCCCTCCATTCGGGACGGCGGTTCCGCGTAGCCTAGCCGGTTGTCGGCGAGCGCGTCGCGGAGATACGCGAGCAGACGGGCGGAAAGGTCTTCGACCGCCAGCGTCGGGTAAACGACGGCGGCCGCGTTCCCGGCGCCGAGGACAGCCTCCCATGAAGGCGGGCATCGCGTGCTTGTCGGTTCGTTCATTCGCGGGCCGCCGTGAAAACCGAAATAGGGGTTGAGCCTATCACCGTCTTGTTGCTAGGAATACCGTGGAAGGGTTTTCTTCCGGCAGTCCGACTTGCGGAGCGTCTCCATGCCGTCCAAAGAAACGCGACAGGTTCGGCGCGACAGCGCCAAAGAGTCGATCCTGACGGGGATGCTCTCCCTGTCGGCGTTGCAGTTTCCGTGGATCCGCAAGACTCGCGGCGCGGCGGTCGTGCGGTCGGTGCTGGCCAGCATGTTCTCCCTGTCGGCGTTGCGGTTTCCGTGGGTCCGCAAGACCCCGCGGCGCGGCGAGTTGAAAGCGGCGATCATGACGGCCCTCGTTCATATCGACCACTACGAGGACCGCGACACGCGCCGGCCGGTGGAACCGGACGCCGCCAGCGCGCGATCCGTAGGGTTGTCGTACCGCGAGATACAGAGGCGCGTGCGAGCGAAATATCCGGGCGGGAACGTCTCGATCATGACGATCAGATCCTACGCAAGGGACGCCAAGCTGGAAGGATGGACGATGCCGTACCGGAGACCGAATTCGACGCGGCGCGAGGCTGGTTCCGGAGGGGAAGCGCATGACCGGCTTTCTTGATCCGGCGGATTTTCCGTTCGTCGAAGTTCTCGAGGGGGGCGCAGGGGCGGTCAGGGAGGAGCTCGACCGGCTGTTGACCTCCGACCACTTTCTGCCGTGGCCGGAAAAGATGCTCTACGACGAGGGGTGGGACGTCTTCGGTTTCTACTGGTTCGGGGAAAAGCTCTCCGAGAACTGCGCCATGTGCCCTCGAACGGTCGAGATCGTCGAGCGGGTGCCAAATCTCGTCACCGCAGGATTCTCGCGCTTGGGGCCCAGCGCTCACATCAAACCCCACGTCGGCTATACCAGTAAGGTGCTCCGGTGTCACTTGGGCCTGATTGTTCCCCTGGTCTGCGAGCTGCGAGTCGGCGACGAAACCAGACGATGGGAAGAGAACAGATGTCTGATCTTCGACGACACCTTGGAGCACGAGGCATGGAACCGATCCGAGCGGAGCCGGATCGTCCTATTGCTGGATTTCCTGAAGGAAGCCGCTATGGACAGCGAATGAGCGCCTGCGTACAATAAGCGGGAACGGCGGTCTTGGGGAAATCTGCAGTTTTCCGTGTCCGAATTCGGGGCCCCTTCAAGTTTGAAGCGTCAGTCGGTTGCAAACAAACTCCATGGTCGTAGGTATTCACGGGAAGGAGATACAATGAAAGCGAACGCATTCGTCGGAACCGCTGCGGCAGCGCTGTTGGCGCTTGGTTTGGCGAACTCGGCCCGTGGCGACGAGAGTTCGCCGACGGGCGCGTATGTCGGCGTCTCGGCAGGTCATGCGTTGTTCAGCTACCTCGAAGATCTCAGCGACAGCTGCAATGACAGCGGTTTATGCAGCCAAGACGACGACGCCCTCATGTACACTGCATACGCAGGCTTCGAATTCTCGCGCCACTTCGCGGTCGAAGCGGGATGGATCAGGCATAAGGCGCTCGAACAAATCCTGAGAGGAGATTTCCCGTGCGTTCCTTTTAACGGCCAGTCCGTGACCGATCCGCGAAAGGAGGAGTCGGTGTCGACCGTCTATGGCGCGGCCGTGGGACGGGTGCCGCTGGACGCGGGAAGGGTGGCGCCCTTCGTCAAGCTGGGTGCGTACTACTGGAAGAGGAAGGTCACGGACCAACTTGGACCGTGCGGCAAGTTCACTGTTGACGACGAGGATGTCGCGCCGCTCGTGGGAGCGGGCGCGGATGTTGCCTTGGACGGACGATGGCGCATGCGCGGGGAATGGCTCTATTTCGGCCAAACCGGCGGGAAGGCCCATGCCTTCCTCGGCGGGATCGCCTACAGGTTCTGACTGCCTTCGTAGCGCACCCAGTGCGTGACATGGCGCTTCCATCGCTCCAGCGGCTCGCGATGGCTCATTCGGAGAGGGTCGTAAGGCCGCAGCGCCGCTGGGTGGTGCAACATATACCCGTCGTCCAGCAGCACGGCCGCGTGATTCGGCACGTCTGACCGCATCTGGAACATGACCGCGTCCGCGTCGTCGGCGTCCGCCGGGTCGATGGTCCGGAACCCGGCCTCTTCGAAGCCCGCCCGGTAGAGATCGAGACCTTCCACCCACCAGTTCCAGTCTCGCGGGTAGTCGGGCAGCAGAACGTTCCGCTCCTGCCGGTAATAGTCGCGGATGAGCGAATAGCAATCCGTCACCCCGTGCCGGAACGGCCGGTTCAGCAGAGGCAGCGGCGGGCATTGATCCCCGAACCAGAAACGATCGATGCAGCGCGACCGGTCGCAGACCACCACGCCGAAGGGCACCGCGAGGGCCGCCTGCGCGCGCATTTCCGCGTCGCTCGGGATGAACAGCAGCCGATCGGCGTCCCCGTCCCCGGTCGCGGAGCGCGTGTGCACCGCCGCCAGCAAGGCGCCGTGAGTCTCCTCCAGCCGGCGCAGCGCGGCCCTGTCGACCCGGAAACCCAAGCGCGAGTTGTCCGCGACCTGATCGACGGGATGGTAGGCGGGACGATCCGGGTTCCCGAACACCGCGCCGAACGCCTCTCCCGGAAAGGCTTGGAGCGCGTGCGTCTCCATGGCGCCGCGAAGTCCTTCGAACAGCCGGGTCTGCTTTATTCCGAACATTCAATGCCGCTCCAAGGTTTGGGTCCACCGCTGCGGTCGCTTCCCCGTCGGACGAACGGACCGGGCGTTGTCCGGCGCCGACGAAACGGCCTGGAAGTCCGGTCGCGCCGGCCCGGCAGAATCGCCGAACCGGCAATTTCGCAGCAAGAATAAACGGTCGCAACCCTAATATGCTGCCGAAGCAGGGATATCCTACGCCACGGTTGCGGTCTGCGCTGCATTCTTCTCCGGCTTTTGCGAGGCGATCTGGCGACTCGCGACCGAAGGCGCAGGCCTACGAGCTGCGGAACAGGGTGACCGCCGCCGAGTCGCGCCACGCCTGCGTGAAATTAGGGTTTACCCCCCCCCCCCCCCCGCTGTGCATGATCTTAAAGATTCGCGGACGAATTCCGCGTCTTGGACCGTGAGCGTCCGTCTGAAGTCTGGACATCGCAGGGGAGACGACCATGCACGACAATATTCACCAGGAAGGCATCTTCCAATACGTTCGCCAGCAGGGCATCATTCTTCAGGACCTCGCCGACGCCTGCCACGCCGACGAGAATCGGCTGCGCGAGGTCGAGGAGCATCCGAAGGACGTTCTGCAGAAGCACGGGATCGACGTGCCGATGGACGTGGACGTGAACGTCGTCCTCAACACCCACGACACCTTCCACCTGGCCATGCCTCCCGATCCGAACCAGGCGCTCCAGGACGAGGCGCTGACGGCGGTCGCCGGCGGCAAGACGAGCGGCACGGCGAGCTCGGGGGGAACCGTCGGGAGCATTCCTTCCACCGCGAGTTCAGTTAGCTCCCTGGGCTGCGCCAGCAGCAATGCGGTGGAGACCACAAGGCATCCGGGATGGCGAAATTGACGTTCGCGTCCCTTGGGCTGCGCCAGCAGCAATGCGGTGGAGTCCAAACAAGGTTACATTAAGCGGGGCGATATAGTACGCGCCGGTGGAGCATCCGCCCGAACCGCGCAGGGGAGACGATCCGGAAGACATCTGCGGCGTTCGGCAAGGCATCGTCCTTTAGGGCCTCGCCGACGCCTGCCGCCAAGATCGGTCGCGCGAGGTCGAGGAGCGTCCGAGGGACGTTCCGCGAGAGCGCGGGATCGACGGACGTGAACGTTGCCCTCAACGCCCGCGACGCCTTCCGCTTGGCCATGCCTCCCGACCCGAACCAGGCGCTCCAGGGCGAGGCGCCGACGGCAAGTCGAGTGGCGCGGCGAGCTCGGGGAGAACCGTCGGGAGCATTCTTTCCTGCGTGAATTCGGCCGGAAGCATGAGCAGCTTCGCAACCGCGAGGGACAGAATTTAGGATGCCGTTTCCAACGCGAAGGTGGCGGCCGTGACGACCGTCGCCCTTCCGTCCTTCTCCGCTCGCCTTTTTCCGGCGCGTCGAGGGTCAGGCGCTCCCCTAGTCACAAGTTTTGTGCGGACGCAGTTGCTGGCGCGGCTCGTCGGCGGCCACCCGGTTCCGCAGGCCTGCGCCATGAGCCGCGAGTTTGCCGGATCGCCTTGTAGCCGGGCGGTCCGTCGCGGCGACCCCGATCATCGCCAGCACCGCGGCGTTCAGGTCGAGAGGCTCGGGGAGGTCCGTGGCGAAGTCGCGGAGAACGCCGATCTCGACATCGGAGAACGTCGCCTCGGCGGGAAGTCGCGGCGTTGCCCGACCGAGCAGCGTCGCCGAGCGCCAAGCGGCGTTGACGGTGGCCGCGCGTTCGAGCCGTTCGGCGGCGCGGCGGGCGTCGACTCCGGATTTCAGAACCTTGCGCCAGCGCGCCACCGCAAGCGGCGCCAGAACCTGCAGCTCCTCCCTGCGGACGCGACAAGCGCGCCGTCGGCAGGACCGCGCCTCGCCGCCGTTCGCCTAACGAGGAACGGTCCGCGGCGCAGGCGCGAACCCCGGAGCGGATTCGAATGCGCTGGATAGCGCAGACCCGGCTGTTCGAGGGTCTCCAGGACGCCATGGACGCCCACGCGCTCGAGGCGTTTCCCGGGGAGGCGCTGGGGGCCGTGTTCGGGAGCCGCGCCGACCCCGTCTATCGCTCCGTCGCCGAGGTCGCGGACAACTCGCGCGCCAATTTCCGGGTCGAGGAGGTGGCGCTGCGCTGGATGGAGGAAACTCACGGCGCCTTGTTGGCGGCGGTGCACACGCGCTCCTCGACCGCGGCCGGAAACGACGACCTCGACCTGTCGCTGTTCGTTCCGAGCGCGGCGGAGATGCGCGCGCAGGCGGCCTTGGCGGTGCCCTTCGGCGTCGTGGTGTCCGACCGGTCGCGGTGCGTCGATCGCTTCTGGTTCGGGGACCAGTGTCCCATGCTGCCGCTGCTGAACCGGCCGTTCCGGCACGGGGTGACGGATTGCTACTCGCTCATTCGCGACTACTACCGTCAGGAGCGCAACGTCCTGCTGCCCGACTTTCCGCGCGACTGGAACTGGTGGTTGGAGGGTCTGGATCTCTACCGGGCGGGGTTTGAGAAGGCGGGGTTCCGGGCCATCGACGCGGCGGATTCCGGCATCGGGGACGTGGTCTTGTTCCGTGTGCGGTCGAAGGTGCCCAATCACGCGGCCGTGGTGCAGGCCGACGGGAGGATGGTGCACCACCCGGGGGCTCTCCGACCCTACGACAGCTTGCAGATAAGCCGTTGCGAGCCGCTGGAGCGGTGGAGGCGCTTCGCCACCCATTGGCTGCGCCACGAAGGCGACGCTGGCTGAATGCCGCGGCCGACATGGTGCATGTCCGGCCGGGGCGCCCGAGCCGCGGGTTGCCGCCGCGTCGCGACTGTCCGTCGGTCAGCGGATTCAAGTCGTGCTCGGACGCCGATCTTCCCGCAACAACCGATAGGCGACGGCCTCCGTAGGCGGTGGACGGGTAGGTGGTCGCGGACGTCGTCGAACCGTGTCCCGGCGACTCGCCCGCGCGACAGGGCCGAGCGTCCATCTCTTCGTGGAATGCGCGGAACCGCAGCGCTTGCACGGCGGCGGCCTCTTTTCGGTCGTCGGTGGAGCGAACCTCCAAGCTGCCCGATGCGGCGCGGGAAATCCTGGGGACTCCCCGATGCGAACTCCGGCGCACGCCTCTGGTGGACTTGCTCGGGAAAACATGTAGAGTTGAATCCACCTGAAAGACACCATTCGCTAAAAAACGGTTCGCAAGTCATGTTCGATCTCGACAAGGCGTACTCGGTTCTCTTCCTCGAACGGTTTGGGTGCGATCGGCTTGTCTGCGGCGTCCCGAACTTCAAGCGTGCGCGGATTGGGCGTTCAAGGTCGAGGATCTTGAAATCCCGAGCAGATCGAATTGCTGTCCGGCGGCGAAGGGCGCAAAAGAGCCCGCCGCGCGCTGCGGCGCCTCTCGGGTTGCCGGTCAAGAACGGCCTTGAAACGGCCCGGCGTTGCGCGCTCCTGGTTTTCGCGGCGGTTTTGGCTGCCGTTCCGGCTCGCGCGCTGACCATCGAGGAAACGCTGGTCGAAGCGGCGCGATCCAACCCGAACGTGCAGGCCGCCCGCGCCGCAGCTCGTTCCCGTCACGAGAGCGTCCCTCTCGCGCTCTCGGCATGGTTTCCGACGATTCAGCTCACCGCGGGCGCGAGCGGAACCCGGATCGGCACCGCCGCCAGACAGGGCGCTCCTACTTCTTTTGGGCGCCTTCCGGTGATCGACACCACCACGGAACGCTTCATCCCCGATAGGGCCGCTCTGTTTCCACTGCCCGGCCTGGAGACCGGCAGCGACGGCAGCGACCGGCAGTCGCTGGAGCTCGCCTACACCCACAATCTCTTCCGTAGCGGACGGGACACGGCAGGGCTGCGCCAGGCGGAGGAGGGCGTGCGGCAGAGCCACGCCGTCGTCGAAGACACCGAGCAGGCCGTGCTGCTGCGCGCGGCCACGGCCTATCTCGACGTGCTTCGCGCCGAGCGCACCGTCAGGTTGCGCGAGGCTGCGCTCTCTTCCTTTCAACGTCAGGCCCGCGAGACCAGGGCCCAGTTCCGGGTCGGCGATCGCACCCGGGCCGACGTCGCCCAGGCCGATGCGGAGCGGGAGATCGCCGCCGCCGACATGGCCTCGGCCAAGGCCAGTCTCGAAGTGCAGCAGGCGTTGTTCGAAACGCTGGTGGGACTGCCGGCGGTCGGGTTGGAACCTGCGAACGAGCCGGCCGGCCTGCCCGAGACGCTGGACGCGGCGCTGGACGCTGCCCGGAACCGGCACCCCTCGGTGCGCGCCGCCGTTTACGCGGAACGGGCCGCCGCCCATGCAGTGCGCGCCGCCAAGGGCGACATAGGACCTAGCGTCGATCTGAGGGCCACCGTCGCAAGAACCATAGGACACGGCACCGACGGCTTTCTCAACAGCACCGACCAGAGCTTGGGCGTCCAGCTGAGAATCCCGCTCTACCAGGCCGGCTCGGTCGGGACGCGGGTCCGCCAGGCGGGACACGCCTTGGCGCAGCGCCGCGACCAACGCGCCGCCGCGCAGCGCGATGCGGCGCAGCGGGCTGCGAGCGCTTGGCACGGCATGCTCGCGGCCCGGCAGCGCCGGGCGGCATTGGCGACTGCGGTGGAGGCGGCGCGGGTCGCGCTCGCCGGCATTCGCAGAGAGACGGCTATCGGCGAGCGCTCGACGCGAGAAGTGCTCGACGCCGAACGAAGTCTCGTGCTTTACCAGGTCAGGGCGCTGACGGCCGAGCGCGACGCCCTCGTGCAGGCGTATTCGCTTCTGGACGCGATCGGGGCGCTGACGCCGCGCGAGCTCGGAATCCGGGATCTGCCGGATCTCGAGCGCGAGGCGCAGCGAACGCGCTGGAACCTCAAACCCGGCCTCATGTTCCTCGACTGAACCCTGTGCGGTACTTGGCTTTGGACCTGCGCGACCGTTATATCAAGGATGGCTTCGTCCATATTCGCGGCGTCTTCGGGACCGAAGAAGTCGCTTCGGCGATCCGCTTCGTCGAGCGCCTGCCGGAACGGGCGCGGCTCTTGACCCGCGACCGCAACATCCAGCGCGTTCAGCCGCTTCAATCTCATCCCGGAGCTTCGGCCTGGATCGCGGCGTTCTACGACAATCCGCAACTCGACAGGTCTATCGACGCGCTGTTCCGGGGAACGATACTGCCCGCCCCGAAAATGTCGCGAGATCCCCATCTCACGGGTCTTCTGATCGAGCCGCTCGACCGATGGTGGTCGACGGGGCTGCACCGGGACTATCGAGATTTCCTGGACGATCTGGATTTCGACGCATGGAAGGCTCGAACCGGGGATCTGAGATACTTCAATCAGATCAACATCCCTTTGCTCGCGGATTCGAGCCTGTGGGTAATACCGGGATCCCATGCGCGGGACGACAGCGAAGACGAATCGCAACTGGTTCGGGCGCGCGCCGTCCATCGCGACTGCCGCATCGGCCCCTTGGACCTCGAGGCGGTCGACGCCTTGCGGAGCGCGCTGCCCGGAAAGCTGAAATCCTGCGGAGCGGTCAATGTCGCGGCGGCTCCCGGCGACCTCGTCGTCTACAGGAGCAACATGCTGCATTGCGGAGTCTATGAACCGCGCGAGAAGCGGCTGACCCTGCACGACGCCGTCTATTCGGCGGAATGGCACGAATACGCGCGCCGCGTAAGCGACGGGGCGCCGGCCGCTTGACGCGGATCAGACGACCTGCCGCCGCGCCAGAGAGGTGAAGACGCCGTCTTGTTCCATGAGATCGTCGTAGCGTCCGGACTCGACGATTCGACCCGCCTCCAGGACGAAGATCTGGTCGGCGTCCTGCACCGTGGAGAGGCGGTGGGCGATCACCACGCGGGTGATGCTGAGCTGCTTCAGCGATGCCTGGACGATCGCCTGGGTGCGGTTGTCGAGGGCGCTGGTAGCCTCGTCGAACAGCATGATGCGCGGTTTCCGGGCCATGGCGCGGGCGATCAGCAGCCGCTGCTTCTGCCCGCCGGACAACCCCCCCCCTCCCTCGGGCAGCACCGTGTGCATCCCCATCGGCATCGCCTCGATGTCCTCTGCGAGACCGACCGCCCGGGCGGCCTCCCAAGCTTCGTCCATGGTCATCGGCGCGCCGCAGGTGATGTTTTTCAGAATGCTGTCGGCGGAAAGCTGGCTGTTTTGCAAGACCACGCCCATGCGGGAGCGGATCGCCGCCATGTCGAGGCTCGACAGGTCATTGCCGTCGAGGAAGATCGCGCCTGAATCCGGGACCTCGAAGCCGAGCAGCAGCCGATAGATCGTCGACTTTCCCGAACCGGACGGACCGACGAAGGCCACGAAATCGCCCGGTCGGATCTGAAAGGACACTCCGTCGACCGCGTTCGGAACCGATGGAAGATAGCGGAAGCACACGTTCGAAAATTCGATTTCGCCGGTTAGATCGCCCGGGTCGGCGCCTCCCACGGCTATCTCGGGCCGTTCTTCGAGGATCGGCTGGACGCGCTCGAAGAGCGGGATGGTCGATATCACGGTCGTCCATGCGGCGGTCAGCCCGACCATCGAAGCGGCGAACTGCCCGAAGGCGGCGTTGAAGGACAGGAAGTCCGCGAGGCCGAAACTGGCTTGTTGTCCGCCCTCGATAAGCATGTACCAGATGAGGGCGAAAAGGGTGAGCGAGGCGAGCGGCGTAAACATGCTGTTGAAGGTAAACTGGGCCGCGGCCCAGCGGCGCGCCGAAAGCGTCCGGCGTTTCTGGACGGCGTAGCGCTCCGCCCAATGCACGAGCGCGTCGGCTTCGGCGTTCGCCATCCGCAGCTTGGAGAGTCCGGTGATCAACTGGAAAACGAAGCCGTCGATCAATCCTTGGGCGGTGAACGCCGCGCGGTGGTGCTTCATTGCGCCGCGCGCGAATATCCAGGTGGCGGCGATGAGAACGAGCAGCAAGGCGGCCGCGCTCAGCGCGAGCTCCCAGCTGTAGTAGAACAGCAAAGCGAAGCTGAAGACGGAGAACACGCCGCCGATCACCGCGGTCGCGGTCGCGCCGGTCAGCATCTGCCGGATCATGGTTATGCCGTTCGCCCGGTCGGCCAGGTCGCCGGCGGTGAATCTGCGGAAGAAAGGCGCCGGCAGCGAGAGCAGGCGAATCCACACGGCCGCCTGGAGCCGCTCGTCGATTCGGCCCTCGATTCGCAACAACGCAAGGGCGCGCACCACGTCGAACATCGCGGTGCCGAAAGCGGCGAACACCAACGCGACGAGATAGGCGATCCACATCGAGGTATCCACGCGCGGGACGACCTCCGCGAGAAGCTCGCCGGTCGCCACAGGGGTAAGCAAGGCGACCAGAGCGCCGAGAACGGCCATGGTTATCAGGACGCCGAGATCCCTCGAGCGCCCGCGCAAGCTAGCGCGCAGCGCCGACAGCCCGTCCTTGATATCCAGCGGAAGCGGCGAATAGAGCATCACGCCGTGACGCCCGATCGCGGCGGCATCCTTTTCGCTAACGGGGAAGCTCTTGCCGGCGGTCGGATCGACCGCGCGATAGGAGCCGCGCCCGTCCGAAAGCAGAGCGATCGGCCGTTTTTCCTCGCCTGCGAGCGCGACCAAGGAAGGCCCGTCCCGCCGCCACCAGTCGGCGGTGAGCGTGATTCTCCGCGAGCGGATGCCGGACGGACGAACCAGCGTTTCCACTGCCTCCTCCGGATCGGCGGGTTCCTTCACGTTGCGCGCGATTTCGAGCGTGACCCCGGCGGCTTCGGCGACGATGCTTACCGCCGTTCGCAGCGGAGTCTCGCCGGACGAGGCGGCGATCTTTTGTTCCTGGTCCTGCGCTACGCCCAGAACCTGGCCGAGGGTCCCGAACATCTTCGTCGTGGTCGTCTCGCGAGACCGCAGCAGGGTTTGATAATAGTCGCTGTAGGTATCGATCTTCCGTCGTTCGGCGATGGCCGCATATTCGAGGATAAGGGCGCTGAAACGATCCAGGGACGGCCAAAGCCGCTCCGCGATGACGACGGCCGGAGTTTGAAGCGCCGTGACTTCGGTGTCGCCGTCCAGCTCGAACCAGGTCCGCTCGGACAGCGGCACGAGCTGGCTGCCGTCGCCGATGGTCAGATCGCCGTCCCCGATGAAGCTGATCGGCCGGTTGGCGGAAACCCAGACGATGTCCGAGTGATGCGCGCTTACGGCGGTGCCCGCGGGATACGGCACGTTCGGGTCGGCATCGAGCAGCGCCGCGTTGCGCGGCGGCGGGCTTCCGCCTCGGACCGGGAACTCGGAGAGCCGGGCGACCCACTCGTCGATCCAGATCACCGCGTCGAGGTCGAAATTTTCCTTCGAGGCGACGCGGGCGCGTTCGCCCACGGTGATGACAGCGTCGATGGAAGGCACGGCGAGGAAGGCGAACAGACCCTCCGATCCCCCGCGGCCCGCCAGACGCTGGGCGCCGAAGCACATGCTTCCGGCGGGCACGCGGGTGACGAAGGGCGTACGGGTAGCGACCTCGTTGCTGAGGAGCTTGATCGCGAAGATGTCCAGATGTCCGTCCTCGACCCAGAAAGCGCGGGCGGGATCGTCCATGAGAAAGGGCTGGTTCGCTCCGGCCCTGAAGGATACGCCATTGATGCGTTCGGCTACGACGTTGTTGTCGGTCATCGCTTCAACTCGACGCGATCAGCGAGCGATAGATACCGCCCTGCTCCATCAACTGCTCGTGCGTGCCCTGCTGGGCCACGCGCCCGCGATCCAGGACGACGATCGCGTCCGCGTCCCGGATGGTGCTGAGGCGGTGGGCGACAATGATGCAGGTGCAACCCCGCTGCCGAAGGCGATCGTCGATCTCCATCTCGGTCACCGGATCGAGCGCCGCAGTGGCCTCGTCGAGCACCAGAATGGCCGGGTCCAAGGACAGCGCGCGGGCGATTTCCAGGCGTTGACGCTGCCCGCCGCTGAAATTGCGACCGCTCTCTTCCACCACCGCATCGTACTTGCCGGGAACCGACATGACATCGTCGTGGACCGCGGCATCGCGCAGAGCTTGGGTGAGGCTGCGATCCGCGACGAGGGGATTCCACAGGCTGACATTGTCGCGCACGGTTCCCTCGAACAGCACGATTTCCTGATCGACGTAAGAGAGCTTGCCGACCAGATCCGCCGACGACATCTCCTCGACCGACCGACCGTCGATGCGCACGGTGCCGGACCATGGCTCCAGCAGACCGCAGATCAGCTTGCCGACGGTCGATTTGCCGCTGCCCGAACCGCCGACCAGGGCAACGCGTTGGCCGGGCCCGATCTTGAGATTGAAATCCTCGATGAGCGGCGGCTCCTTCACGTTGTAGCCGAAGGAGATGTTTTCGAGAGATACGAAACCGGCCGCCGGCTCCGAAAACTCCATAAAGCGTTCGGGATCCCGACCCTTCACCACGCGCGGATCCGGAGCGTAGTTCAATACGTCGTCGAGCCGGGCGATATCGCCCTTGACCGTCTGAAGATTGGAGGCGAACTGAACGATCCCCTCGATCGGCCCGGAGAAGCTCCGGGCAAGGCTCTGGAAAGCGACCAGCCCGCCGATGGTGAGCGCGCCGTCGAGAACGCGCAGTCCGCCGACGCCGAGAATGGCGACGGTGGTGATCGAGGCGAGCAGGGGCGGGACGACATTCAGCAGGTTCGTGAGCAACCCGAGCTCCTGCTGCGCGGTGAGCGCGTTGGCGTGCATTCCCGACCAGCGCCTGAAAAACACGTTCTCGGTGCCGTTCGCCTTCAGCGTCTCGATCATGTGGACGCCGTTGACGGACGTGCCGAGCACCTTGCCGTGTTCCTTGAGCAGGCGGCGGCTCCCGTCCTCGCGAGCGCGAGATACCAGCCGCAGCATCAGCACGTTGATGGAGACCATGCCGAACGCGACCAGGGTCAACGCCAAATCGTAGGAGATCATGACGGCCGCGTAGATCGCCATGGTCAGCATATTGACCACGTTGGTGGCAAGCTCGCCCGAGATCAACGCCGCGACCTTGTCGTTCGACGCGACGCGGCTGGCGACGTCGCCGGCGAAGCGTTGGCCGAAAAAGGCCATCGGCAGGGTTATGACATGCTGGAAGAAGTGCGAGGTCGTCACCAGAGACAGCTTGGTTTCCAGGCGGGCGAGGCAGTCCTGTTGCAGCCAGGTCAGCCCTCCTTGCAGGATAGAGGCGGTCGCGAGACCGATCAGCAGCGGCAGCAGCAGGGTTTCGTTGCGCGGGATCAGCACATCGTCCACGAAGACCTTGGATATCGTCGGTATGGCCAGTCCCGGCACGACCAGGATCAGGGTCGCCAGCATGACGTAAAAGAGGGGCGTCCGCGCATGGCCGAGGCGGGCGAACAGGCCGCGCGCCACGTTCGGCGGACTGCCGTCGCGCCGAAACTCCGGACCGCAAGCGAAAGCCAGGCACACCCCCGTGAATCCCTCGTCGAACTCCTGCATGGTGAGCCGGCGCGGCCCCTGACCGGGGTCGTTGATGTAGACGGCGTCGCCCTTGATTCCTTCGAGCACGATGAAATGGTTGAAGTTCCAGAAAACGATCATCGGGAAGGGAAGGTCGAACAGGCGGCCCGGATCGCGCCGGAAGCCCTGCGCGACGAGTCCGTATTCGCGCGCAGCCCGCAGCATGTTGCCCGCCTTGCTGCCGTCGCGCGACACGCCGCAGCGCACCCGCAACTCTTCGAGCGGCACCCATCTGCCGTAATGGCCGAGAATCATCGCCAGACAAGCGGCGCCGCACTCCGTCGCCTCCATCTGCAGGATGGTCGGGGTCTTCCGCCGTCCGCCGCGCTTACGCTTGAGATTCGGAGCCAGAGAAGGCTGGGATTCTGCCATGCAAACGTTTACCCGGAAAACCTAGCGGGGGGGGGGGGGAGCAACGGCATTCTTGGTTGACCCACGAAGATCATCCAGCGAAGCTCGTTGTTTCTTTAACATTTCCTAATCGCGAAGTCACGGCAATCGACCGCGACGGCCGCGCCCCGCGGTTGCGCGAATGACTGCGCGGCAACCCCGGTCGATTTCGTAGATAGGCAGCGCAGCGATCATTTCCGAGTTCGCTCCGGATGGCTCGCCGTGCATGGCGTCCGAGCGGCATTTCCGCACAGGAAGCGGAGGCAGCACAGGTTGCTGCGCTCGTCGGCGAGGCAAGATGCCGAGACGGCAGCCGGGCGAAGCCCATTATCGCGCGGCACGCTCAAAATCCGAACGTTTCCTTGATCAGCGGCACGACCAAGGTGATCGGCGCCTGGCTTTTGGTCTTGATTTCGACGCTGGCGAGGGTGCCGGACGTCAGTTTCTCTCCCGAGGCTTTGGGAGACGTCCATGCGAAACCGCTTGACGTCGACGGATCCCGCTCGAGGAGCACCCGCCCGGTATAGGGCGCGCCGTCCTCCGAGAGGGCCTGGACGAGTTGCCGGTTCTGGAGCACGGCGATCATGCCCTCCTGGCTGGCCGGAAACTCGGAGACGGTCTCCACAGTTCCTTTCAGGGAGCCGTGCTCCTCGCGGCGCACCGTCGCCGGCGTGATCAAAACCTCCATTCCCGGCTTGATTTTCTTGCCCTCCGTGGGACTTACGTAGATCAACGTGCCGAGTTCGCCTTCGACCGTCTTGATGCTGAGCACCGGCTGGCCCGGACGGAGCACGCTGCCCACCGTGGCCTTGATCTCGGTGACGCGGCCGGAAACCGGAGCCAGCACCCGCTGCGTATCAAGTTGGGTAGAGAGTTCGTTCATCTGGCGCCTCGCCGCCTGAAGGCGCGCTTCCACCTCGGCCACGCGGGTTTCCCGCTCGTTCTGGCGCCGCAACTCTCGGGACTCCAGGTTGTCGCGTTCGCGCAACGTGCTGAACAGATCCCTTTCGGCCCGGTCGAAAGCCTGCTGGCTGCGCTCCACCGTCACCCGGGTGACGATGTGGTCTTCGTAAAGCTTCCGGTGGTCCTCGAGGCGCTTGCGCGCCGTCGCGACCTGCTGTCGCCCGCTGCGCTCGATCCGGTCCAGACGCCGGCGCTGCCGGTCAACGTTCTCTTCGACGAGCGCGTCTTCCGCCGCCGCCGCCTTCTTGAAATCTGCGAGCGCTCGCTTGCGTTCCTCCACCAAAGTTGCCGCGCTACGGTAACGCTCCAGCACCTCCCGGTTGATGACCTCGGCCACGGTCTGGTCCTTCTCCACAGCGTCGCCGACGGCGGGAGCGATCTTGGTCAGCGTGCCCACCGCGGACGGCATCGCGTCGACAATCGCGCCGCCGTGACTCAACAGGATGCCGCTGGCCTTTACGAAAGTCGGCACTTCGCCCTTTACGGACCAGAGCACGACCGCGCCCGCCAGCGCCATGATCGTGGCGAGCGCCAGCCAGACCTTGGACGTGGTGACGGTGAGCGCACGGTCCAGCAACTCCGGCGAGGAGAGGCGATCCAGCGCAGCTTTTCGGAACAGTTGCGTTTGCATAAGATCTCCACTTGACGATTAGATTAACGATCAGACGCAGCGCTGTCTATACCCCCATCGCAAGCGTTCGCTCGCGGGGCGATGGAACGACCTGCCCAAGGTGGCTTGGCGGCTCGCCCCGCGAGCGAACGCTTGCTGTCCGGACGTACACGCTCAGGCCGAAACTACCCGTTGATTTTGGACGGGGAAGCCTACTATGGTCGTCAAGGGCAACCAGAACTCGACGATCTGAAAGCAATCGGAGTTGAGGGGGGAGATGAAACAGATCATTGCAAATCGCTGGCGACAGCTATCGACCCTCCCGCCGCCTCGGGGCAGCTGCCGCGTTGCCGCGCGGTCGGAAACCATACGCCCGCGAACTGGCGCGCGCGTCCCGTGACGATGGCGGAAAAGCCGGGCTGGGCGCCGACGGCCAGCGACGAGAGCGCCAGCGCCCGCGAAGCCGTCTCCGGCAGCGCGGCGCCGACGGCCGGCACCGAAGAACGCGAGCGCGAGGCCGCCGCGGAAGCCGGTCGCCTCGGCGGGCCTGCCCGCGGAGACCACATCGCGGGGGCGAGACGCGCGGACGGCGCGCGAGGCGCCGTCCCGACGAGCGGGTGGCTCGACGCAGCGCGGTTTCCGTTCCTGGCTAGGCTCGAAGCGGGGTTCGATCCCATTCTCGCGGAGCTCCGCCTGCTCCTGGACCGCTCGGTGTGGACGGAATGGGGCACGCGGGAGTACACCCCGACCTTCACCCGGATGACCGCCGCCGAGATCAGGCAGACCATCGAAAGAAGCCGCTCCCGCGTCGGCGGCGGAACCGAAACGTCGTGGAAGCTTTTCGGCCTTTACCTGCACGGCGCCGCGATGGGGGACGGATGCCGGGCCTGCCCCCGCACCGCGGCCATCGTCAAGGAGGCGCCCGGCCTCGTCAACGCGGGCTTTTCGTGCCTCGAATCCGGGCACGTCATCGCGCCTCACGTCGGGCACGACCCGCGCCTGTACAGGGCTCACCTGGGGCTCATCGTTCCGCCGGGCGATTGCGCCCTTGAGGTGGACGGGGAAGCGCGGCGATGGGAAGCCGGAAAGGCGCTCATATTCGACGACACGCATCCGCATACCGCCTGGAACAGGACCGGCGAGCATCGCTTCGTCCTCATCGTCGACATCGCCCGCGCCGCGCGGAACGAGCGGACCGCGTAGACGTACGCCTGCGGTCGCGGACGTAAGCGTCGGCCAGCGCGCCGACGCCGAGGTCGAGAGGCTCGGGAAGGTCCGTCGCGGAGAGCGCCAATGTCGAAGAACATCGCTTCGGCGGGCAGTCCCGCAACCCCCGCGCCCAGCGCTTGCGGCTTGTTCTTCTCGGCCGCGCCGGTCGGCGCATCGGTCCACAGTTGGCGCGGGTCCGCCGTTTCACCCAGCCGAAGACCTGCCACCCGGTCGCCCCGGACCGCCCACGGCGCCGCCTGCCCGCCCCGGACGACCGCCGCCCCGGCGGCGTGGAGTTCGCGCAGCGCAGTCGTGCGACTCGCCTGTTGCAGTCGTCCGCGGGCGTCGCGGACGCCTTGCAGACCCGGCGGATCAACTCCGCGCGGCTGCTCTCGAGAAGCCGCTCCAACCGCGCCCGCCCTTTCGCGCAGCGCAGCGTGCGCCGATTCTGTTTGCACCGACGGGCGAATCGAGTTTGTCCAGAAAAAACGGAAGGGCGCTGCCCTTGGCGCAAAACCGGGAGTTTTCCGGCGGGCGCAAATTCAGACCTCCTGACATCGCGTAATTTCAATTTGCCAGCAGGGGTTCCTCGAACGCCAGTTTCAGCCCGGTGCCGGGGTAGGCATGGCCTTCGCGAGTGGCACAAAGTTCCCGAAGCGCCTTGTTGAAGCGGAACTGGAACATGGCGCTCTCCAGAAAGTGGTACATTTTAGTTTACGACCAATTGAGGAAAAATCAAGCAAAATCTTCAAGTTCCGCATACCATGTCAGGAAGTCTGAAATTAGGGTTTACTCGCCCCTCCCGCTATGCACAATCCCGAAAATTCGGGGATGAGTTTCGGCATCTCGAACCTCGGGATGGAGCATCCACTCGAATCACGCATAGGAGACGATCATGCACTACAGTCCGGAAGACATCCATGGCGTCATTCGTCGGCACGGCGTCGCCCTTCAGGGTCTCGCCGACGCCTGCCGTTCCGACGAGGATCGGCTGCGTGAGGTCGAGGAGCGTCCGCAGGACGTTCTGCGGGAGCACGGGATCAACACGCCGGTGGGCGTGGACGTGAAGGTCGTCCTCAACACCCGCGACACCTTCCACCTGGCCATGCCTCCCGACCCGAACCAGACGCTCCAGGACGAGGCGCTGCTAGCGGTCGCTGGCGGCGGCAAGACGATGGGCACGGTGGGCACGATAGCGACCACCTCGACCCTGCCTTCCTGCGTGGGTACGGCCGGAAGCATGAGCAGCTTCGCAACCGCGAGGGACAGCCTTTAGGACGCCGTTTCCGGCGCGAAGGCGGCGGCCGTGACGACCGCCGCCCTCCCACCGGGGCTTCCATTCGCTGCGTCGGAGACGGGAGGGGCTGCTCGCGACTCCCGTTCGGACGGCGATTTGCGACTCTACGCGCATGTGAAGCGCTTCCGCGAGCGCTGGGTGGCCGACGAGCGCTTCCGCACCGCCGTTCGCGACGATCCTCGGGCCGCCGCCGCAAGCGCCGGGTTCGACATGGATCCGTCTCCGCTCGCCTTTCTCTGGCGCTCCGGCCCGCCGGTCGGCCGCGACTCGCCGGTCGGCCGCGCCTACTGGCGCCTCGAGGACCAGGCGCGGGCCTATATCGACTTCGCCGCCGCCGACGAGGGCGCGGCCGATCCCTACTTGTTCTGGCGGACGCGCCAGAAGGCGCGGACCGCCTTCGCGGAAGGCTATGTCGTGTCGCCGCTGTCCCTGCACCTGCCCTTCACCGTGGAACTGACCCAAGGCTGCTCGCTCGGTTGCTGGTTTTGCGGGCTCTCCGCACGGCCCCTGCAGGCGGTTCTGCCGACGGATATCGACGCTTGGGAAGAGATGCTGCGGGCGCTGCGCGGGATCTTTGGCGAGAGCGCCGCGCGGGGCTTCCTGTTCTGGGCGACGGACCCCTTGGACCATCCGGATTACGAGGCTTATGCGGATGCCTTCCGACGCGTGCTCGGACGCTTTCCCACGACCACGACGGCGGCGGCGACCGTCGACCTGGACCGCACCCGGCGTCTCATGGCCCTCGCGCGATCCGCGGATTATCCGTATCCGGTGCTGCGTTTCTCCGTGGTCTCGCTGCGCCGGCTGAACGAGATCCATGCGGCGTTCTCGCCCGAGGAGCTGGCGGATGTGGACTTCGCCTTGCTCAACCGGGAGTCCGTGCTCGCTCTCGCCGAGACCGGTCATGTCCGCGACGTAGCCAAGCGCTGGCCCGAGCGCCTCGCGCATGAGCGGAGCAAGATCGACGCGATCAGGGGAAACTCGCATGCCGACGACGACGAGATCTGGTCGCACCGCACCATCTGCTGCGTCTCCGGCTTTCTCATCGAGCCCGTCGCCGGCCGGGTCCGTCTAATCTCTCCCGAACCCAGTTCCGACCGCTGGCCGGACGGCTACGCGGTCTTCGGCGAGGAGCGGTTCGCTCATGCCGACGAGTTCGCGGGCGCTCTCGACCGGCTGATCGCCGACCATATGCGGCTGGAGCCGCCGGAACGTCTGGCGCTCCAGCGCGGAGTGACGGTCACGTCGCCGTCCCGCGCCCAGGCGCGCGCCGAGGGCCGCGGCCATCGGGTCTTCTTCGCGGCGCGGCGCGACCTCGCCCACATGCCTGCCCTTGCCGAGACCTTTCGCGGGGGCGCCCGGGTGGAGGACGCAGTCGGACGCGTCGCCCGCCGTTTCGGGATCGATCCCCGCCTCGTGCGCAACGACGCCGCCGATCTCTGGCGCCACGGGGTGCTGATCGAGACGATCTTCGATCTCGCCGACGCCGTCCCCCAAACGGAGTGACGCCGGGGCGATTCTACGTCGCGCGGCGGTCGAAACGGTAGTGCGTCGGTCCACGAACAGGAGGACGAAGACGTCCTTGGTCAGCGACGCGGCCCCGTCGCCGACGAAGGCGCGGAGACGGAGGCGCGCCTTGACGAGGGGCGGCAGTCGGCTTCGCGGAGGGAAGCCGGGTGGAACCGTCGGCGCGAATCGGGCGGGCGTCTGACTTCACGTCTCGATGCAAAGGGTCGCTCGGACACCCGGCGCATTTCGCTTCAAGCTTGAAACGGTTCCTCGCCGCCGGAACTCCCGACTGGAAACGCGGAGCGGAACGCGGGAGATCACCAATACAGCCGGTATCCGTCCCGCCCCGGAAGCGCGTGCCCCTGCAACGTGACGCGCAAATCGTCGGGTTGCAGACCGTCGGCGGCCGGGGCGATCTGGTGCAGCAGCATTCCCGAGTGGCAGACCATCGCCCCTTCCCGATAGGGGACGTATTCCGGGATTTTCTCTTGGCCGATCCGGTTGCGGGAAACGAAGTCCATGCTGTCGTATTCCGCCTTGTCGATGTTCCATGTGAGAAGCCCCGCGCCTGATTCCGGCAAGCGGATGGCCAGAGTGTAGGAGACGGGCCGCGAGAAATCCATTCCCTCGCCGTCCGACCAATCGATGTCCATGAACTGAAGATCGAAATGGATCTTGCCGAGGGGCCGACTGAACGCCTCGTGCGCCAGAAAGACGTGAAACCCCGGCCGGGCCGCGCCCGGCTCGAACGCGACCCCGGCGCGCAAGTGGTCGCCTAACGCCACCAGCAGCCGTTCGTACAGCCAACCGAACTCGCGCTCCAACAGCGGGTTCATGGCCGCCGCTTTCGCATGGTAGACGTCGCGCCGCTCAGGCCCTGAATCGAGGTAGCTGGCCGCCCCCAGCGTATAGGCGGGCAGCCCCGGATACCGTTGCGTCCAAGCGTCCCGGTGCGCCTGCACGCTCTCCAGCGCGCGAGCGCATTCGTCCGAGCTTAGCAGCGGAACGTGGGCGATCATTTCCGTCGCCCGTCCGCCGGAAGTTCCTCTCCTTCCGGACCTGCCTCGCCATGCGCGAGGCGCAGGAAACGCACCGCCAACGCCGGGAGGCCGTCGATGCCGGAGAGATTGTGCCGGTCGTCCAGCCACCGGGCGGGGAACCAGCTTCCGTGACGCTCGAAGTCCCGGCGCAAGCCCGCCGCCGCGCGGCGGTCGGGACAAAGCGGCGCGGCGTTCTCCGGGTCCAGCCAAACTGCCAGGCGCGCCAAGGCGGAGGGCGCGTAGGGCCGTCCCGGCCCGTGCCGCGAAGGCGCCGTTTCCCCGAGCGCCGAGGCAGCCTCGCGCCAACCCGCGAGGCCGGAAACGAAATCGCTTCCCGACTGCATCCAGATTTCGCGCGCCGCCGCGGCCTGCCAGACCCCGGTCGCGAGCGGGCGCAATTCCCGTTCGCGCGCCAGAATCGCGACGAGCCCCCCGGCGCCGACCGCGTAGCCGGCCCCGAATCGCTGAAGCGCATCGATGTGATCGACGAAATCCTGCGCCGCGCTGGCGAGGGCCTCGCGGGCAAGGGCGGCGAGATCGGGCCGGTCCAGTCCGCGGGCCAGATCCAAGAGCGCTTTCGCCAAGCCGGCCCGGCCCGAGAGGACGTCGAAGCCGAGTCGGCTCAGGATGCGCTGGCCGGTGAAGACATCGTGGTGCGGGCCGATCCAGGTCGGTCCGCACCGCTCGTCGCGCACCGCTCGTCGCGCGACTCCGGAGGCGATCTCGTCGGCCCAGGCCAGCATGTCGTCCGCGCGGGCCGCGGACATCCGTTCCGTCGTCGACGAGCGTCGCGGCGGGTTGCCGGCCCGCAAGCTGAAACCCGAGCGCAGCGCAGCGCGCCGGTCGTCTTCCGCGACCCCGGCGAGAGTTCGTAGACGCTCGTCGGTTCCCGAAAGCGCGTCCTGTCCGAAGAAGTTCGGCAAGCGCTCGCCTTCGACCCCGAGGAGATCCCGCGAGTCGAGACGGGTCTGAAACAGGGGCACGTCAAGCCGGCGGAGGTCGCGCACCGCGGCCTCGCGAAGTTCGCCCACCGTGTCGCGCTGGCGAGGCAACGCGGCGTGAAGCGCGATCTCGCGCCAAGCGCCGTCGGAAAGATGGCTGGGCAACAGCGACTGGCGAACTATCCGGTAACATGTCCAGGTGTCGATACGAATGATCCGGATTGGAGCGTCGGCGAACCGCTGCAGCGTCTCGATCATGCGTTCCCGCGCCGTCGAGGCTGCGAGGGCGCGGGCGGCCTGGAGGTAGCCGTCCTCGAAGGCGTCGAAGTGATCCGCAACGTCTGCCGGGGTACCGTCTTCGTAGCGCGGCGCGAAACGATTTTCCTGCCAAGCGATCAATCCGCCGCCGTCGATGTTCCGCAACGGCGTTCGATGCTCGCCGGGCCGGGACAGGCAGCCGATGTCGGTCGGATCCTCGCCGTCGCGGATCGGTATCGGCAGCGGCAAAATGCCGGCGCCGACGGGAAGGGTTCCGACGAGCGCCGTCGCTTTCTCGCCCATCCGATACTTTCCTTCCGACCAGTTCGTCGGAGGCTGCACCGCGGTCTCGAAGTCGATGAAGCGCGGCGTCGCGCCGTCGGCGATCAGGTTGTCGAACCAGAAGTCGTTGCCGTTCAGGGCCTGCAGAAGCGCGAGCCAGCCGCCGAGCGCGCGGAAGAAGGCGTCGGCCTCTTCCCGGCCGGCGATGGGATGGGTCTCGTAAACCTGTTCCCATGCATAGCTACCGCGCGTCAGCACGGCCGGCGCGGCGAGCGCGGCGCCGTCCAGCCGGCCCGCGATTTCGCCGACGGCGGCGGCAACCCGCAGATCCTTCGGTTTGTACACCACGCCGCCGCGTTCGAAACGCAGAATCGCCACCGAGCGTCCGCCGGCATGGGGGTCGCCGAGCCCCGGCTCGATTCGAACCAACGTTCCGGGGTCCTCGCCGCCGAAGAAGACGCGAGAGAGAAGCGGCCTGTCCGCCGCGGCCCGCTCGACGATCCGGACGAGGTCGGCGAGCCAGTCCGCCGTGGCCCGGCCGAGCGCGTAGGCGAGGGCGGGGCTTCGCCGGAAGCGCGTCGCCCAGGTCGGCTGGGAATTCAGCGTGCGCTCGATCCGGTACGTCGCCTCGAGCGCGCTGCCGAGCACGCCTGCAAGATAGTCGAGCGGCCCCTCCAACGCGTCCGGCGCGCGCGGCAGTTCCGTCGGCCACCGCGCTTTCGCCTCGCCCTCGATCCAGCGGCGGAACCCGGCGAAAGGGCGCGGTCCGTCCGAGAGACTCTCGAACATGGCCCGGAACGCGTGCGCCCAGTCGGGGTCCGGGCCCGCGAGGCGCACGTCGCGCAGGCGGTCGAGCCACGATTCCAGGCTCAGTCCAAGGGCCTCGGCGTGGGTCTCCATCTCCTCCTGCGACCCGAAGGCTTCCGCGAGCCGCTTTCGCCGCAGCGCCAGAGACCCCGCGTCAGTCTCGACCGGCTCGAACGCGCCCGCGTCGACTCGCTCCGGGGGCGGGGCAGCGCGGGCGATGATCGCGTCGAGGTTCAAGAGAGCCGGGGAGGGCCGCCGAGGATGAAATCGCCGACCGTGCCCTCCACCACCGGATCGAGCCCCGTCATGCGGGCGAACAATGCGGAATCGGCGCCCCCGATGCCGCACGGCGAGAGACCGAGTTCCGTCGCCGCCAGATACAGCGTCTGATAGAGTGCGCCAGCGTTTCGCAGGATGACGCCATAGGAAATAGCTTTGTATTTCCACATCACCCGGTCGAAGCGGGCCGCGATGGCGAGTACGACCTGCGGATCCGCCAGGGCAGCGGTGGACGTTTTCGCGTCCGCGACATAGCGCTCGATCTCGGGGGTGCGGCCGGAGATTCGCGCCAGTTCGTGCTCGGCCGGATCGTAGTGATAAAAGCCCGGCTCCAGGCCGTCGCAACGGTCCACGATCGGATAGATTTCCAGTTCGTAGCTCGCGCCGCCGTTCGGATAGGGGCGCCGCGTTATTTCGAAGGGGCTGGTTCGGCCCATGAAATTGCCGACCTGAACGTTTTCGAAGGATCGGACCCGCGCCGCGCGGTCGAGCAGCGCCCCAAGATCGCGCAGCGAGATGGGGCGGCTCTCGTCGTAGAAGCGTTCCGAGCGGCGCCGTTCCAGAACCGAGGCAAAGGATTCTTGTCCGGTATCGTTCGGAGCGCGGGCGAGGGATATGCGCTCGCCGGGCCAGGGCGGGCGGATTGCCGGCGGCGGGTCGATCTCGCCGATGAACGGGAACATGGCGCCGATGGGATCTCGGTGCCAGCCGCCGCGGTGATGCGCATGCAGCAGGAGGTCGTGGAACTCCCACTGCGCGAGCGATGTGCGACGCTGTTCGTTCCACGGCGCCGTGTCCAGGAATCCCGCCGCGTCGAGCGCGCGGCGCACAACCGGCGCGTCGAGCGCCGCGAGATCGTCGAGGCGCAAACGCGCGCCTGCCAAGGGCGATTCCAGAAGCCAGGCGCCGCCGTCGCGCCGCAAACAGGCGAAACGGTGGATCTCCGCTTCCGCCGCCGGCTCCTCCGGGGACAAGGCGGGCGTATACGACGTCCACTGCGGCAGAATCACCGCGCGCTCGCCCGCGTCGTCCATCAGGGGAAACTCGATGATTCCCCAAGCGCACAGACGTTGCAGCCAGAGGATATAGACGGCGGCGCGGTTCGCGCCCGCCGCCGCCATCACCGTGTCGCGGAGACTGCCGAGCGGCGCGCCAACCGCAAGCCGCGCGTTGGCGGACTCGAACTCCGGCGCGTGGGGACCGATGGGCAGCACGCCGCCGTCCATGCCCTCGATGGCGAACGACGCGCCGTCTTCGGACGTTCCGATCTTCCATCGGGTACGGACATGGATTGCGGTATTCCGGGTGAGATCGACGAAGGTCATGGCGCGGTCCCGGCGGCGAAGCGAACGGCCAGGCCGCTCAGATGAACACCGCGACGGGATTGAGGTCGGCCTCGGGCGTGGGCGTCTTCAGCCACCCCATCTTCACCGGCACGTCGTACAACCTGCCCGGTCCGAAGCGCGTCCAGAAATGCCGCAGACCCGGCACGATCGTCTTCGCCACCGGCATCCCGATGTCCGGCCGCGTCTGGTCCAGAACCAGGAACTCCAGGCCCATGCCTTCCACCAGCGCCCGGCAACGCTCCACGTCCTCCCGCAGATCCGTCGTCTCCGGAACCGGGTAATCCGACGCCCCGCGCTTCGCCGCGCCCGCCGCCGGCGCCAGATACGGATGCTCCGCCAATTTCGCGTTCTTCCACCACCACAGGGTCTCCGGATCGTCGTGGAGATAGTTCCCCCCGTCGATGCCCACGTCCCGCACCGCGCTCAGGTACTGGTTCAACTCGCACACCGCCCGCAGCGCCGCGATATGCGGGTCGGCATGCGCGCCAGGCGCGAAGAGGATGTCCTCGGCCTCCTTGTCGACGCGCCGCGAGACGGCCACGAACACCGGCACCCCGAGATCGTTGGTCACGTCCAGAAGCCACACGTCGCGGCGGAAGGAGGCGTAGTACTCCCGCGTCCGCGACAGATAATCGTCGCCGAAGCTGTCGATGTCCACCTCCGGCATGGACAGCCGGTTGTACCACCAGCACGCGAACGCGTCCCGCTCCGCCAGTTCGTAGAAGCCCTGAAGGATCGCCTCCTCCAGGGTGTTCCCCGCCGCGCAGCCGTTCGAGTCCGGACCGCAGTAGACGACGCCCCCCTCGGTCGGCGTCGAAAAGTAGAGCATAGCCGTCGGCAGCCAGCGGTGGCGCCCCGCCGTCAGCGACCACGCCGGCGTCCAGTCCATCTCGACGGACGGGTCGAAGCGCGTCGTGACGTAGTTGAACCGGGACCCGAAGGCGTTGATCTCCTCCGCGCGCTCGTACTGCCGGTCGCTGTAAAGCATCACGTCGTTGGGGTGGATCGCCTCCCCCTCCGCGAAGTCGTCGAACCGCGCCCGGCGCCGGATCTCGTCCCCGTGATACACGCCCGAGTAGCGCTCCACCGCCTCGCACAGCGCGCTCGCCTCCGCCTGCTCCGGCGTGCTGCCCTTGCCCGAACTCTTGGTCCGCAGGCTGTTGCGCAGCAGGCGCAGGCTGTCCGCCTTGAGCGCCAGATTGCTCCCCGCCCAGTACACGTGCAGCCAAGAATCCCCCGGGTCCGTGGTGCGCATCAACTGCGTCACCACGCCGCTGACCGGACTCACCAGGTGGCGGTACCTGCGCACCGTCTCCCCCGGCGGAACCGAACGCAGGCCGCCGCTGTTCCGGACCGGCTTCGGACTCGAACCCAACGCCACCGGCGACGGCGCGCGGTCGGCGCGCCGCAGCGCCTCCTCGCCGCACGCCGCGCACTGCGGACGCCGCATGACCGGATGCCGCTCCCCGGCGAGATCGTACAGCGACAGCGACAGCGCATGCTCGTGCAGCGCCGCCGCATCCCCCAGAACCACCCATCTCGCGATCTCCGTCGCCGCCAGGCCGAGCACCGCGTCCGCGAACGGCGGAACCGTCACCTGCGGCACCACGCCCGCGCCCCCCGCGTTGCGCAGATAGTTCTCGACCTCGTTGTTGCCCCGCATCCGGTGCGCCAGGCACGCCCAGCACGCCCCCCCCTCGCCGGGGCGGAACACCGGACCGAACAGCGGCCACGACCCGTCGGCCTTCACCAGAACCCACGGCACCCCCGACGCCAGATGACGCCGGTTGGTCTCCTCGTGCTCCAGGTAGTCGGACGCCCGGACCACGTTCAACGTCGCGCCGTCCGCGACGACCGCCAGCCCCATCGCCGCCAGCGCCGACCCCAGGCGACCGCCCTCGTCCCCCGAAACCGACACCCGCGCCGAACCCAGCCGCTCCTCCGCCCACCGCGGCGACACGCCCACCGAACACCAGAACGCCGCCGCGTCCCGGTCCAGCCCGAATTCGCCCGAAACCGCGTAGCCCTTCGACGCCAGCGACACCAGCGCCGTCTGGATCTCCAGCGGACCGTACGTCCCCGACAGCGCCGCCGCGATCTCGCGGCGCGTGCGCGTCCCGTCGAGCAGCGGCAGAAGATCGACGTAGCGCCGCCCGTAGAGCGCCGCGTTGAAGGTCTCCGAAACCAGCAGCGCCGCCTCGCCGCCGAGCGGGCGAACCTCCAGATGCGGCGACAACAGCGGCCGCTCCACCGTGCCGCGATCCGCCTCCGTGACCCGGAACAGGGCCCGGGCCTCGCCCGCGGGCCGGTCGAACAGGCCCGGCGCGCCGGACGGCTTGGCGCTCTCCATCACAAAAACTCCCCGATGCGGCGGACGGAATCAACCCATAATCGGGTCGGCTGCGATTGTCAATCGGCCTCTGTCAAACCGCCGCGCTCTTTTCCCGACGCCCGAGCGCCCAGGCGCCGCGCCGCCCGCGGAGCGGCGCCTGGAGAAAGAAGGAGGAGGCAGGTTCTGCGCCTAACTCGCGCAGGCGATGGATGCCGCCGTCGACGCGCTTGACGCGGTGCTGGCGGTGCTGGGTATGCTTGCCGCCGTACTGGCGGAGCCGCCGCTTCCGATCGTGCTCGCCGTCTTGCCGCCGGCGACCATGCCGAGCGTCTCGTCCGACAGGGGGATGTTCGGGTCGGGCGGCAGGACCAGGTGGAAAGTGTCGTCCGTGTTCACGTGAACGCTGACATCGATGCCGGGGGGGAGATCTATGCCCCATGACGTCAAGGCCGCGTCTGGAGCCGCCTGCATCCGCTCTCGAAATTCCGGATCGAGAACGTCCTTCAGGTAGGTTCCTTTCGTCAAGTAGTCGCTCGCATGAATTTCCATGATCAAGTTCCTCCTTGGTCAGCCAGCGGTGCCGACCGAGCCCGCCGTGCCGGCGGAACTGGCCGAAGACGGCACGGACGAGCAAGCCATGGTGCTCGCCGACCCGACCGTCCCGGCGGTGCTGCCGGTCTTGCCGCCGCCGGCGACCATGCCGAGCGTCTCGTCCGACAGGGGGACATTCGGGTCGGGCGGCAGGACGATGTAGCGCGTGTCGGCGCTGTCGGCCACGATTCGGACGTCGGTGCCGGAAGAGACCTCGATCCCGAGGTCGGGGAGCAAGTCTCCCACGTCCCCGGCGTCGATCCGCCCGCGCAGGGTCTCGTCCTCCCAGTAGCGATCGGACAACGATCTGAACGAGGCGAAGTTGGATTGGTACATCCGCACTGCCTCGGGCGTCATGTCGGTATATTCCACGGTATGATCCTCCTCTTGATTGTGGACAACGAGTCGAGCGGTCGGCCGCCGGGGCTCCCGGCTTATCCCGCGGTGCCCGCGGATCCCAGGGAGCCGGCGCTTGCCGCGCAGCTCGCGGTGGTGCATACGGTGCTGACCGTACTGGCGGAGCCGGCGCTTCCGATCGTGCTCGCCGACTTGCCGCCGGCGACCATGCCGAGCGCTTCGTCGGACAGGACGACGTTCGGGTCGGGCGGCAGGACCAGGTGGAAAGTGTCGTCCGTGTCTTCCATGATGCGCACTTCCACGCCGGGCGGCACCTCGAAGTGATGCTCGGCCATGACGGATTTCGGATCCTCGTCCACCCGGGAGCGGAACTCCGCGTCCTCGCGATAGGCCTGCGCGAAGGGGATTACCTTCCTGTAAGCGTTGAGCATGCCGTCCGGGCTGGGCATTGCTGCGTCTGTCATAACGGATACCCTTCCTTGAAGTTTCGACGATGAATATAGCCGGGGGGGGGGGGGAGTTAACCCTAATTTCGGACCTCCGGACGCGGTGCGATTTTTAACCGTCCCTCCGGGCGCGCGTCCGTGGCGGCGTCGCTGCGCGGTCGTTTCGCAGAGATCCCCCCCTGAAAGCGCGGTCGTCGTTCCGCCGCCGCAGTCGCGTCGCTTGCCGCAAACCCCCTGGCGTGCATGCCGCGCCTGCGGCTCGGCCTCGCGACGGCCGCGGTCGTCCGACCGCCTTCTCCGCAACCGGTCGCCCGCGTCGCGGCCCGGCTCGCCCCGGGGTTGCGCCGCGCCGCCGGGGCGAATTCCTTTTCCCGCCGCCCGGTCGTCCGTGCGGCCCTGTCGGCGGGCGGGCGGAGCGGGCCGCGAGGCGCCGGCAGGGCGGCGGGCCGAAAAAAATGGCGGCGCAAACGCCTTGCGCTTGACCGTGTCATTAGCGCGGTGTAATATCGCCGACATGCAACACGAATTCTCGAACTTTCGAACTTTCGCGATACGGCGGCATGGGCGCTTCGGCATTGCTGGCTGCGGCCGCGCCGCGCTCGTTTCCGGCGGGCGGGCGTCGGGACGCCCCCGCGTTCCGCAGGGAGGAGCGCCGCGCCGCTTCGCCGTTCCCGAAGCCGCGGGCGTGACTTCCGGCGGGCGGGCTCTCCCATGATTTCGGGTCTCGCGCTGCGGGTCGCGCTGGCGGTGGCCGCGATCCTGGCGGCCGGCGTCGCCATGACGACCGTGCTGAGCGTCCACAAATTCGAACGCACGCTCTCCGACTTTCTCGCTTCGCGATTCACCTTCGTCGTCAACGACGCGCGCCAGCGAATCGAAACCCAGATGGACCTCGGCCTTCCGCTGAGCGACCTCCAGGGCGTGTCGCCGATGCTGCAGCAATACCTGCAGGACGACGAACAGATCCTTTCCGTCGAGATTTTCAACGAGGCGGGCACCGTGCTCTTCAGCACGGATCCGAGCTTCGTCGGGGATCTGGTCTCCGAGGAGTGGATGATCGCCTGGCGCGCCGTTCAGGGCCGCGGCGTCTGGTCCGAACTGGAGCGCGACGCCGGCGTGGTCGGAATGCCGCTGCGCAACAGCCTCGATCAGACGGTGGGATCGCTCGCGCTTCGCTACACGCGCGAATTTCTCGACGCCGGCGCGGAAGCGCAGGCGTCGCGGATGCTCATCGTCGGCGGCGCCGTCGTTCTGGGAATGACGCCCCTGTGCATCCTCGGCGCGATGGCCCTGATCCGCGGGCCGCGACGCGAGCTGGGCGCGCTCAGCGACGACCTCGACGAGGTCGGGAACCGCCGCCTGGACCCCGACGCGCGCAGCCGCCCCCCGGATCTCGCCGCGTTCGCGGCGGCGGCCATCGCCGCCCACAAGGCGATCGACGACGCGACCGCGGAAATCCACCGGCTCGACGAACTCGACGAAGAGGAGGCGTCATGAGCCGGCGACCGGGGAGGCGCGTCGCGATGGGCGTCAACGCGTGGCGCAGCGGCGTGCTCGGAAAGCTCGTGGTTCTCGCCCTGGCGGCGCTTCTGGTCGGCCAGATCGTCGTCGCGTGGTTCGCGGTCACGGGTTTCGAGCGCGACCTCGCGCCGCAACTCGGCCAGAAGGCGCAGACGGTCGGAAACTCCGTCGCCGGACAGATCGAATTCGCCGTCGACAGGCTCGGCATTCCGCCGCGGGAGCTGGTCGAGGTCGGGGAGTTCTTCGACAAGGTGCTCGCCGCCAATCCGGACATCGCCTATCTGGCGATGCGGGGGCCGGCCTCCGAACTGCTGTTCGCGCGCGGGCTCCCGGAAGGGATCGCGCCGGGTCCGCCCGCGACGGAGGCCGGCTACATCGACAGCGCCTTTTCGATCGCCGCCGGCACGCTGCACGTCGGCGTCAAGAACGAATACGTCCGCGACCGGCTTTCCGACATCCTCTACGAGATCATCACCGTCATCGGCATATCGTGGCTGGTGGCGCTGGAGTTCTTCGTGTTCTTCGTGAACGTGCGGGTTTCCGGACCGCTGCAGCGGCTCGAGGACGCCTTCCGCGAGGGAGCGGCCGGAACCTTCGCCAACCGCATCGCGCTGCGGACGCGGGACGAGATCGGCAGGGCGATCTCGTGCTTCAACCGCATTTCGCGGGACCTGCTCCAGCGTTACGAGGATTTCCGCGCCGAGGCGCGGGAAATCCAGAACGCGCAGATCGACGAAGGGGTGACGAAGCGAATCGAGGACGAATGCCAGCGCATCGACATCCATTACCGATTCGAGGGAGGAAGCGCGGAACGGCCGCGCAGCGCCATGCACATACGCGCTCCCCTGTTCCTGTTCATATTCTCCGAAGAACTGTCGCGCTCGTTCCTGCCGCTTTTCGTGGCCCGTTTCAGTCCCGAAGCCACCTTCTTCTCCAACGAACTGCTGATCGGCTTGCCGATAACGCTTTTCATGCTGGCGGCGGCGGTCGTCACGCCGTTCGGGGCCGGACTGGCCGACCGGCTGGGCGCCCGGCGAACGTTCCTGATCGGCCTCGTGCCGGCCATCGCCGGCTACGCGGGCACCTTCTTCGCGCAGGGGTATTACGACTTGGTCTTGTGGCGGGCGCTGTCGGGGGTCGGGTACGGGTTCATCTTCATCGCGTCCCAGGCGTGGGTCGCCCAGAACACGGACGAGCGCCAGCGCGCCCAGGGCATGGCGGTGTTCGTCGGGGCGGTTTTCGCCGGCACCGTCTGCGGGCCCTCGATAGGCGGCATCCTGGCCGACCGCATCGGCTTCGCGGGCACGTTCCTGATCTCCGCGGGGCTGGCCGCCGTGGCCGGGCTGATCGTCTACCAGGTGCTCGACAACGCCGGGAAGCGAACGGAAACGACCCGGGTGACGCTGGGCCTCGCCGAATGGAAGATGCTGCTCCGCGACTGGCGGTTTCTCGCCGTCGCGGTCTTCGCGGCGGTGCCCGGCAAGCTCATCCTCTCCGGGTTCCTGTTCTACCTCGTTCCCCTCTACATGACCGAACTGGGCAACAACCAGGCCGCGATCGGCTGGTCGATCATGCTGTACGGCGCGGCCACGATCGCGTTCACGCCGCTGGCGGCGCGTTTCGCCGACAATTCCGGACGCTACGCTCTTCTCGTCGCGGCGGGAGGCGCGGTGGCGGGTCTCGGCTGCCTCTCGGTCTTCGTCGACGATTTCTTCGGCGGCGCGACGGGTGCCGTGGTCGTGGCGATCGTCGCGCTCGGAGTCAGTCACGCGCTGTCGCTCACGTCGCAACTGGCGATCGTTCTGGAAGTGGCCGACCCGCTCCGCGGCTCGATGGGACCGGCGTCCGTCATCGGCGCCTACCGCCTGCTGGAACGGACGGGCATCATGCTCGGACCGATCGTCGCCGCCACGCTCGCCTCCAGCTTCGGCTACCGCGGCGCCGTCATCGGCATAGGCCTCATCGTTCTCGGCTTCCTCGTGCTCTATCTGATCGCGATGTCGGGAAGGATGCGCCACCTCCAAGGGAAAAGGTTCGCATGAGAATACTGATCGCCGCCTTGATCGCCGCCGTCCCCTGGGCCTCCGCGCTCGCCCAGGACCCCTTCAAGATCTTCGCCGTGGTCTGGCGGGGAGAAACCGAGGTCGAAAGCGGCTTCCGCGACTACCTGACCCAGCGCGGCATACCGTTCGACCTGACGGTGCGCAATCTGGATCTCGACCGCGGCAAGGCTCCCGCCATCGTCGAGGAAATCAAGCGCGCGCGTCCCGACCTCGTATACACTTGGGGAACCGGGACGACCTCCAGCATTTTCGGCAAGCTCGGAACCGATAAGCCCGAGTCCTTTGTGCGCGGCGTCCCGGGAGTGTTCACCCTCGTGTCCTACCCGAAGGCGGCCGGCATCGTCGAAAGCTTCGAGAGCACGGGCCGGCCCGTCACCGGAGTCGCCTTCCTCGCGCCGGTGGACGCTCAGATCAACGCCATCAAGGCTTACCGGCCGTTCAAGAAGATGGCGGTCATATACGATACGACGGCGAGCAATTCCCGCCTCAACGTGTCCCAGCTGCGGGAGGTCGCGCCGAAAAAGGACATGGAGGTGATCGAACTGCCGGTGCCGCTCGGCGCCAACGGCAAGCCGGATCCGGCGGCGCTTCCGAAACTCGTGGAGGAGGCCCGGCGCATGGGCGCCGAACTGCTCTACATGGGACCGGACTCGTTCCTCACCCGCCACGGCGACGCGTACACCTCGGCCGCGATAGCGGCCGGCCTGCCCACCTTCGCCTCCACCCAGGCGCCGCTCAGAAACTCCCGCGCCATGTTCGGACTGGTCGCCGACTACTACATCATCGGCAAGCTTACCGGGCTTCAGGCCGAACGGATCCTGGTGGAGAAGCGGAAAGCCGAGGACCTTCCGGTCGCGTATCTGTCGCGCTACAAGTTGTGGATCAACATGGACGTGGTGCACGAGCTCGGCGTCTACCCGCCGATGGGCATGGTCGCCATCGGCGATTTCAAGAACAGCCCCGGCGGATAGGAGACAGGGGACGTGTCGCTCCGCGTGCGGACGGGCCTTCTGGTCCTTCTGGCCTTCGCCATCGTGTGCGCCGGTTTCGCCTTCGCCTCGCTCAAGCGCGAGGAACTGATCACGGCGCAATTCTCCGGCTCCCTGCTCGTGGACCGGTCCACCCTGTGGCGGCAGATACGGAGCAACCTGGTCGCGCGCATGGAGGACAAGGCCTGGCTGGTCGGAGAAAACGCCGAACTTGCGGCGGCGGTTTCGTCGGACGATCACGAAAACGTTCAGCGGCTGGCCGCAAGCCTCGCGGAGACTCTCCGCGAACAGAAGATCGCCGACCGGTTCGATATCGTGCGCAGCGACGGCTCGCTCGCCTATTCGTCGCGGTCCGCCCTGTTGCAATCGCCGATCGTTTCGCCGGCGGCGGTGAAGGACGCCGCCGGCAAGCGCATCCGCGGCGTCGGCAACGACCGGCAGCGGAACGTCGCGGTCGTCCTGGGCATCCCCCTCAAGGGCAGCGGCGCGATGGGCGTCTACGCCACCGATATCGGCGAGGCGATCTCCGCGCTCGAGCAGGCGACGCAGACGGCGGTCCTGATCGTCAATCGCCGCGGGCGCCTGATCGCGGGCTCTTCGAGCGATCTGTGGGAAACGCTCAAGGGCGCGGAGGGCCTCGACGCGGTGGATACGCTGCAGACGGTCGGCGTCGACGACCGCGTCTATTCCGCCGTCGTTCTGTCCCTGACGGCCGATCTCGGAAGCCTCGTGGCGCGGCTGATCAGCATCAAGGACGTGACCGAACTCGCCCGCACCCAGCGGGACGTCAGCCGCATCACGATCGGGGCGGTCGTCGCGTTCCTGATCCTGGTGTTCGTCGGCCTGAATTTCTACATGTTCCGCTCCTTCGTGCCGCTGACCGAAGGCGTCGACGTGCTCAAGTCTTTGTCGCACGGAGACCTCAACGCGCGGATCGAGCATGCCGGCGGGCGCGACGAAGTCGGCCGCATCTCCGAGGCCGTCAACCTGTTCCGAGTCAATCTGGTCTCGTTCTACAGCTTCCGCCGATCCCGCGAACGCCAGCGCCGGAGACAGGAGCGGTTCATCCGGAAGCGGCTCACCCAGTTGGCCGACACGCTGGACGAAGCCGAACGCAAGGTCGTGCTGGCGGAGCTGGAAGAGCTCGAACGCGTGATCGACCGCTCGTCGGGAGGCGGCCTGGACTCGATCGCGGCGGCGGCCGACGGCGCCACCGCCGCGCTCAGGCAGGAGTCGGACAGCCTCGCGAGAACGGCGGAAGCGTTCCGCAAGATGTCCGACATGGTGCAGGACCAGAACACGCGGTTGCGCGACGCCCTGGCCGCGAAGAACGCCTTCATCGCGTTGCAGAAGGAGCTCGACATCGCGGCCCGCGTGCAGCTGTCCCTGTTGCCGGACGTCGTTCCGATTTCCGCTTCCTACGGAATCACCGGCATGATGCAGCCGGCGAAGGAGGTCGGCGGCGACTTCTACGATTTCTTCGCGCTCGACGGGGACCGCACGGGCGTGATCGTCGCCGACGTGTCGGGCAAGGGAGTGCCGTCCGCCCTCTTCATGGTGATGGTGCGAACGGTGATGCAGTCGACCGTGCGTTATCTGGCGAGCCCGGGCCAGGTTCTCGAGAACGTCAACAACTTCCTCGTGCAGAACAACGCCGAAGACCTGTTCGTGACCGTCTTCTACGGCGTGCTCGACCATTCCACCGGTCGATTCACCTACGCCAACGGGGGGCACATTCCGCCGGTGGTTCTCGACAGCAAGGGCGCCAGGCCGCTCGACCTGACCGGCGGCATCGTGCTGGCGATGTTTCCCGGGATGAGCTACGACGAAGCCCATGTCGATCTGGAGGTCGGCGCGCGGCTGGTTCTGTTGACCGACGGCGTCACCGAGGCGTTCAACGCCGAAACCGAAGCGTTCGGAGACGACCGCCTTCTGGACGTCGTCCGCGAACTGCCGGAACAGAATCCGGAGGCCGACGTCGAGAAGATCGTCTCGGCCGTCCACGACTTCACCGGAGAGGCTCCCCAGTTCGACGACATCACCTGCGTGGTTCTGCGCTACAACGGGCCGAAGGCCTCGCCGTCCTGACTCCGTTGCGGCAGGCGTTCGGGCAGGGAAGGGCGCTTGCGGAACGCCGGGGCCGCGCCTGCCCGTGCCCCGCAAATCGGGCATTGACACGGTGAGCCTGATTCGATACCGTGCGGAACATGGAGGTCCAGAATCAAGTCATCCGCACTCTTCGGAACGATCTCGCCCGGCTGCAAGGGCTGATCGGGGACGGGGGCAGCCGCAGCCAGCTGGTCGACAGGGTCTGCGCGGCGTTCGGATTTCGGGACGGGCGCGGTCGCTGGCAGCGCGTGACTTGCCGGAAAGCGCTGATCGCGCTGGAAGCGGAAGGACACATTTCGCTTCCGCCGCGCCGCGCCGTTCGCAAGGGCCGGCGATGCGCCGCCGATCCGGTGCCGCCGGCGCGCGGCGTGCCGGACGCGGTCGGCGCGGTCGAGGATTTGGAACTGGTCCTGGTGAGGGACGCGCGGCAGCGCGCGATCTGGGACGGGTTGATGGCGCACGAGCATCCGCGCGGCGCGGGGCCTTTCGTGGGCTGCCAGATACGTTATCTGGCGGGGTCGGCGCACGGCTGGCTGGGAGCCGTGGGGTTCGCCTCTTCCGCCCGTTGGCTGGCCTGCCGCGACCGCTGGATCGGTTGGAACGACGACAGGCGGCGCGCTTGCCTGCACCGGGTCGCGTGCCTGTCGCGTTTTCTGATCCGTCCGGGCATCGAATGCCGGAATCTCGCCTCGCGCGTTCTGGGGCAAGTTGCATGCATGGCGGGGGACGATTTCGAGACGCGCTACGGCTACCGCCCCTATCTGCTGGAGACCTTTATCGAGGAAGACCGGCATGGGGGAGCGAGTTTTCGGGCGGCCGGCTGGCTCCGGGTCGGCGAGACCGCCGGCCGGGGGCGGCAGGATCGGGAACATACGGCGACGGAGTCGCCGAAAGCGGTGTACATGTACGAACTGGATGCGGGATGGCGGGAACGTCTGCGTGTTCCCGAACCGCGTCTTGCGCCGCTGGAGATCGGAGCCGGCCTGGACCGGGAGAACTGGGCGGAACAGGAGTTCGGCGGCGCGCAGTTGGGGGATGCGCGTCTGAGCGCCCGCCTGGTGACCTGCGCCCGATGCCAGGCGGAGGCGCCGATGCGGGCGTTCACGGGCGCCGCGAAGGGGAATCGAGCTTTGATCAAGGCTTACTACCGTCTGATCGGCGCGCCGGACGACGAGGCGGTGACGGCAGAGAACATTCTGCAACCTCATCGGCGCCAGACGCTGCGGCGGATGCAGGGGGAGAAGACGGTGCTGTTCGTGCAGGACGGCAGCGCGCTGAACTTCGCGAAGCGGGGGAAGGGATTGGGCACCGGCGCCGGAGCGCGAAGCCAGAACCTGCACGCCACGATCGCGGTGAACGCGGAAGGGCTGCCGCTGGGGGTTCTGCGGGCGGCGTTCGACGCGCCGCAGCCGGGCGCGGAGAAGGACAAGCCTCGCGAAAAGAAGGAATCGTGCCGCTGGCTCCAGGGCCTTCGGGACAGCGCCGAGGCCGCCGCGGCGCTCGACAGCGTTCAGGCGGTCGGCGTCATGGACCGGGAAGCGGACTTCGTCGACCTGTTCGTCGAGCGGCGCGAGCGGACGCCGGGAATGGAACTCCTGGTGCGGGCGAAGACGGACCGCGTTCCCTGCAAGAGCGACGCCGACAGGCTGTTCGACAAGGTGCGGACGAGCCCGGCGCGGGGCAAGCGGATCCTCGAGATCGAGCGCCAGAGCGCGCGCGCAAGCGAGCAGGCCGCGGTCGCGCTGCGATACCTCAAGGTCGGTTTGCCGGCGAAGGGCAAGGCCCCCGTCGAGGCGACGGTCGTGCATGTCCGCGAGGAAAACCCGCCGGCCGAAGCAGAGCGGCTGGAATGGTTCCTGTTGACGACGCTGCCGGTCGAGAACGCCGACGACGCCGAGCGCATCCTGACATGGTACGGCCTGCGCTGGCGCGTCGAAGATTATTTCCGGATCCTGAAGTCCGGCTGCAAGATCGAGGAACTCGGGAACTGGACGGCCGAGCGCCTGCAGCGCGCCGCCGCCATCAAGATGGTCGTCGCCTGGCGGATTCATCTGATGGCCCGTCTTGGACGGGAACTGCCCGACCTGCCGCGCGAGATCCTGTCCCCGGACGCCGAACTCCGGGTGCTGGCGACCTTCGCCGCGCGCGAGGACGCTCCGGAAAACCTTGGGGAGGCCGTCTCGCTGGGGGCCGCCTCGGCGGCCGGCGGAATCCGCGGCGTTCGCAACTGATGCGGTGCGCCCGGCTCGCCGCCAAGGCTTTCTTTCGGGAACTTCAGGATGAATACTGTCGGCGGAGTCCAGAAAAACGGGGCACGGGCGGTGCCAGCTAGCGCGGTCAGTGACGCTTTCGGAAAGGCGCAATGAGGCAGGCGCAAAAGGCCGGGCGCGGCCGCCGGCGGTCGCGGGTTTCGACGTGAACGCGTCCGGCGTCCCGGCGGCGCGCAGGGCGAGCGCCGCCTTGCGCGAATGGTACGTCCGGCGCGGCCCCCCGCTGGAGACCATGGATTGGGACGAATACGGCGCGATGGTGGAAGCGGTCGTCGCGGCGATGGGCGAACGCCCGCCGCTCCGGCGGTTCGTCTACCGGCACCGGCTCGCCCATCAGGATACCGACATGGGGGTCGGCAAACCCTATGCGGTGCGGCTTTGCTACGCCGATCCGGGAGGAAGCGGGGAACCGGTGATCGCGGTCGGCGGAATTATCAACGTGCTCCAGCGCTTCGACTTCCTGGCTCTGGACGCCGCGCCGTCGCTTCGGATAATCGCGCTCGATTACGCCGGACGCGGACGCAGCGGCTGGCTCGCCGAAGTAAGCGATTACCACCTCGACTCTTACGTCGAGCAAATCGTCCAGCTCATGGATCATCTGGGGCTCGAGTCGTGCACCCTTCTCGGCTCTTCTCTCGGCGGCTCCGCGGCCGTCAGGCTCGCCGCCCGGAATCCCGGCCGCGTGCGCAGGATCGTGCTCAACGACAGCGCTCCCTATATCCCCGCGGCGCGGCGGGCGCGGCGGGCGCGGGCCGTGGCGCGGCACTACGTTTTCCGCGATCCCGCGGAGATGTTGCGCCGTTCCGCCGCCGCGGAAAAAAACGGCGGACCGGTGCCCGACGCCGTCCTGCTTCACACGGCCCATCACCGGACCCGCTGGTCCGACGACGAGGACGGACGCGTTTACCGGCACGATCTGCGCGCGTTGCTGGCTTACCGAAACGAAGCCGGAAGCGCGCTCGATCTCTGGGACGACTGGCAGGCGGTGAAGTGTCCCGTTCTGCTCTTGCGCGGCATGCTCAGCGACGCCACCTCCGAGGAATCCGTCGATCGGATGCGCCGGCGCGGCGGCCTCTCCGTCATCCGGGTGTCGGATACCGGACATACGCCTTCGCTGAGCGACAGTGCGCTGACCGAACGCCTCGTCGAATGGATCGGCGACGACCGGCCTTTCGACGAAGACCGGGTTCACCGCCCCGTCGCGGAAGGGAAAGTGTTTCATGAAGCCCGGTAGCTGCGGTTTTTTTCTGATACGTCACGGCGAGACGACGGCCAACCGCGCCGGCGTCCGGTCGGGCGGCGACAGGGATCCGCCGTTGACCGAACTCGGCCGGGCGCAGGCGCGGGATCTGAACGCGGTGGTGCGGCGCCTCGCCGAAACGCCCGATCTCATCGTCGCCGCGCCGTTGAAGCGAACGTTGGAGACCGCGCGCCTCGTCAACGGCGGGCTCGGGTTCGAAATCCGCACCGAACCGCAGCTGATCGAGCGGCGTCTGGGCGCATGGAACGAGCGAAGCGTCGAGTCGACGCGACCGATGCTCGATGCCGGCGAAACGCCTCCGGGCGGGGAGCCGTCCGTCGTCTTTCGCGACCGCTTGGTGGCCGCGTTCCGATCGCTGGCGCCGCTCTATCCGCGATGGCCGCTGATCGTTTCGAGTCGAGGGGTGGCGAGGGTCGTGATGGAGCGCGGCGGTCTCGAACGGACCGCCCTTGAAAACGGCGGGATGCTCAGGGTGGCTCTCGCCGATTCCTGCGAGTTCGGAATAGCTCGCATCGATCAGGTGATCTGAGCGCACCCGGACGCCGCGCGCAGGCGTTCCGCCGATCCCGCGACGCGGGTCTCGCCGCGGAGAATCAACGCGGCCCCGCATATCAACCCGGCGGCGGCCAGCCGGTCGGCGCATGCCTGACCGGAGTCGAGCGCGGCGGAGACCGTCGCGGCGTCGAGCGGACCCACGCTCGTCGTTACCCGCCTGTCGCCCAGATCGGTCAGGTCGTCCAGAGACGAGGCCGGCACCCGCGCGATCGACGGGTGGTTCGCATCGACCGCGTTGGCGATTACGGTCGCCGCGGCATCGGCCGCCGCGGCGTTCCGCGCCAGCGCCGTCACCGCATCGGCGATTCCGAACGAAAGGCTGCGTCCCCGCCAGCCGCTCGTGGCGATGCCGCCGATTCCCGGCTCGATCGCGGCGGTTCCGTCGATCGCCGGCCGGTCGAGGTCGCCGACGATTCCGAGGCGCAGCGTTTCTCCGGGTTGCAAGTGAACCGCTATATCGCCGGAGTTGTTGACGTAGGCCTTCGCGAGCTTTCGATTCGCCACGGCTGCCGCGAGCACTTCGTCCGCCACGGCGCCCGCGACGGCCGCCATCGGCGTCACGAAGACTCGCCGATGCGGCCAGACCGCCGCCTCCATGCGCGCGGCGACGGAGCCGCAAGGCCGCGACCGTCGCGGTCCGACCGCGCGCCGCAGGAGCTCAAGTTCCTCCACCAGTTCTTCGAGCACCGTCGCGAACCGCGCCTGCGCCTGACGGTAGGCCGCCCGCACCTCGCCGGTCGCGCCGAATGCCTCGACGATCAGGTCGATCGGCCCGTGCTGCAAATGCAATCGTCGCGCGAGAAGCCGCGCTTGCGGCCCGCTCACGGCGCGCTTTCCCGATCGTCGGCGAGCCGGCGCGCGGGACGGCGGATATCTCCGGAGGAAACGGCCCGGCCCGCCGCGCGTCTACGGCCGGTCCCGCCGAAGGGACGCGCCTCCATTCCGCTTTCGGCGGCGGAAAGACCGGAAGGCGGGATATTGCGCCAACGAACGTTGATATAATATAACATTTCGAGATTCATCCGGCGCGGAAGGTCAGGGGCATGCGCGCTTCCTTTCGGACGCCGCCGGTACGTCCGGAAGGATACGACCATGCACGCAAAGACTACGGGAAAACTGCTGGCCTTGGCTATCGTCGGCTTCTGCAGCCCGGCGGCAGCCGACGGGATCGTCGCCACGATCAAGCCGCTGCACTCGCTGGTGAGTTTCGTCACGGCCGGCGTCGCGAAACCTCATCTTCTGATTAAGGGCGCGGCTTCCCCTCACGGCTACGCCCTGCGGCCCTCCGACGCCGAAGCGCTTGAAAACGCTCGCGTGATTTTCCGGGTCGACGAGGATTTCGAGGCCACGCTGTTCGGTCCGATCCGGACGCTTGGCCGCGAGGCCCGGGTGGTGTCGTTGTTCCGCGCGCCGGGCATGGTTTTGAGATCTCTCCGCCTGAACGCCGCTTTCGAGCGCCACGACCACGCGCACCACGCCGAAGCGGACGAGAACCACGGCCACGGCAAACGCGCCGAAGCGGACGAGCACCACGACGAACGCCGCCAGCACGCGGCGTACGACCTGCATGTCTGGCTCGATCCGGCGAACGCCTCGGTCTACGCGAAGAACGGACGGGAACTCGCTTCCCGCCTGGACGCGCTGATCAAGGAAGTCGGCGAAACGCTGGCGCCCGTTCGAGGCAAACCGTTCATCGTGTTTCACGATGCCTACCAATACTTCGAAGAACGCTTCGGCCTGACCGCCGCCGGGGCGATCGCGCTCGCTCCGGAACGTCTTCCGGGCGCGCAGCGCGTCGCCGAGATTCGCGCGAGATCGCGCGAAACCTCTGCGGCGTGCGTCTTCCGGGAACCGCAGTTTTCCTCTTCGCTCGTCGACGTCGTCGTCGAGGGGACGAATACCCGGACGGGCGTTCTCGATCCCCTCGGAGCGGCGATGGAAGACGGCCCCGAACTGTATTTCTCCCTCGTCCGCGCCATGGCCGCATCGTTCCGGAAATGCGTGGGGTAATGGCCGCAGGGCGCGCGGAGGCCGGAACGCGAAAATCAGGGAGGCGCGCTCGCCGTTGTCGCCGCCGCCAAGGCGAAAGTCCGCGTTGCCGCTGCCGTAACTCGCCGCCGCCCGAACTGCGACGGCGCGATTGGCGAAGGCGAAGTCCTGCCCAGGCGCCCCGAAACTTTCGGGATTTCGGATTCGGACAATCCCGATTCCAGGGCCCGTTCCGTTTCGCGGAGAACGATGTCCGACGGCGACACCCGATCGGAAACAGCCCGATCAGCTTAGGATTCTCGCCAAATGTTTATTTTGGCGAGAATTCCACTCTCCATGGAAGTTGTCACGTTCGAGAGGCAGGCTAGCCTTCTCCGTCACCAATTGCCCGAGCTGTTTTCGTCCAACTCGGACCGGAGGGTCAAGCCGCTTTTCGTCGGGCCGATGAAGTTCACGACCAACTCGTGGCTTGTCAGCGGTCGTCCACGCCAGTTGTGTGTGACGAAACATTCGGTATCTTGTTCCACTTGCTTGTCCCGGGCGGAAAAACGGAGATCCAGAGGCCGGTATCGTAAGTAAGCTTCCCCATTTCCACAAGCGGTTGCGGCGTGGTACGAATCGCCCTATAATGCTGCGTTCGACTGTGCAGTCAATGTCGTCGAGTTTTTGAGGCGGTGACGCGGTTGATGCCAAGAGTCGAACGGATAACGCCGAGGCGGCCATGATCGAACGAGTAAGAGCGAACGGGATCGGGCCGGTGAAGGAAGCCGACATCAGGTTCGGCGATCTGACGGTGTTCGTGGGGCCTCAGGCCACCGGAAAGAGCATAATTCTGCAACTCCTGAAACTGCTCGTGGACAAACCCGCGATTCACAATACCATGCGGCGTTTCGGCTTGGTGCAACATGGATATATCGATAAGTTCCTTAATCTGTATTTCGGAGAAGGCATGGAGTCGATCTGGTCCGATGAAAGCCGCCTGTTTTTGGGTCAAGGAAAAAAATCGACCGAGCTGTCGGCTTACGCCCGTCCGGGCCGGAGTTCGGGCCGGACTGATCCTCTGGAGAAGATGTTTTACATTCCCGCGCAGCGGGTCATGAGCTTGCGCGATGGCGTGACTCGCCCTTTTACCGATTTCAGAGCCGGAGATCCATTCGTTCTCCGTGATTTCAGTGAAAAGATTCACGGAATCGTGCAGACGGAAATCGGTCTCGATAAAGATGTTTTTCCGCGCCGGCGACGGTTGGATAAGGTCCTGAGAGAACCTTTGGAAGAACATATTTTCGGCGATTTCAGTTTGCGCAAAGATACGTCCGGACATCAGGGCCGGCTGGTTTTGAATAGAGACGGCGGCTGTGCTTTGCCGTATCTGGTCTGGTCGGCCGGACAGCGTGAGTTCGTGCCGCTGCTGCTCGGGCTCTACTGGCTCTTGCCGCCGTCGAAAGTGCCGACTCGCGACAGTCTTGAATGGGTCGTCATCGAGGAGTTGGAGATGGGGCTGCATCCGAATGGGATCGGCGCTGTGTTGAATCTCGTCATGGAGCTGCGGTTGCGCGGCTACCGGATTTGCCTCTCCACCCATTCGCCCCATGTCCTCGACATCGTTTGGGCGCTGCGGTTCTTCCAGGATCATGAGGGAACGTCGAGAGACGTCCGGAAACTTCTCGGACTTAGCGGCTCTCCCAAGACGAATAAGTTGGCCGATTGCGCGCTCAAGAGCGTGTTCAAAACCTACTACTTCGGACGCGACGGCGTGGTTCGCGACATATCCGGCCTCGACCCCGGTTCCGAGGACAACGCCGAAGGCGGATGGGGCGGCCTGACGGAGTTCTCCGGCAGGGTAGGGGATGTCGTTGCCGAGGTCGCCGGCCGGGCGCCGCCCGAGGGGACATGAGCTTCGAAAGGGCTGTGCGGGCCGAACGGCCCCCGGTGGACGGCGCGTACCGTGTCGGCAAGCAAGCGCTGGAGAACAGGCACAGGGATCTCGTGACCTGCGAGAATCCACGACGATTGACGGGAAGCATCAATCTGGACTCGGCGCTTGCGAGACAGCCCGATTACGCCAATGCCACACGTTGGGATTACGGTCTCGGCTGGCGACGGGAAGGCGGGAACAGGCGGTCTGGATCGAGGTCCATTCGGCGACGACGAAGGAAGTGGACAAACGCTCATGATCGGCCCTTGCTCGCCCCGTAGCATGTAACTGGTGGTTTTGCTGGCGTCGCGCCGCTATCATGCGCCGACATAACCGTTCCGGGTTCGGGCGTCGCGGCGCGAAGACAGGGCTATACGGGGCTGCCCTCAGCGTCACGCTCCTCTCGAACGGCGAGCGCCGCCGCGAAAAAATCTTCGATTCGCGGAACGGTTTTGTGCGGCCGGCAGTTCGGGGTAGTTACACAGCAAAGTTCTCAGAAAGCTGCAATGGTTGCAGGACTGGTTGAATGCCGGAGCCGGGCGCCTCAAGCGGATGACCGATCGCGCCGACGCCGACATCCGCTTCGTCTGGATCGCCAACGACCGCGTCGATATTCCCAAGAACTCCCCTCAAGCCCGCCGACTCAGCCAGAGCGCCCTCCAGGGACCGAGGAAGAAGCTTCAGTTGCCTTGATCGGGGTTTTCGGGTGCGAAGCGTTCGACGCCCGGTCGGGCGAATCCGCGTCGGAGCGGATGCCGCCGCTAACCGAGGCTCTGTACTCGTCGAGATGTGGTGGGTTGTCTGTCCCCGTTCAGGGCATGTGAGATGCCGGGTGGGCCGCTGGGAGCGGCATGTCGAGCCGCTTCGTGGCTCTTTCTCTATGCTCCGGCTCTTCGGGTCGGACGGACTGCAACCGCTCCCTCTGTCGTCCGGAGGCTCGCCTCCGGCGTCCCGTGAAATCTCGACAGGATCTCACGCATCGTCGCACTCGCCCACCAAGCCTGTCGGCCCGCGCCAAGCGATCTCAAACCTTCCGTTTGCCTGAGCGCTCCACTGGCGATGAGGCGGGGCGGGCATTGCCGGTTTGTTTCCGCGCGAGCAAGCCAAGCGCGTTTTCCTTCGTAACCAGTTCCATGTCTTCCCGGCGTTCCAGAAAGGGAGCCACGTCTGCCGCGGCGCGCGACCAGTCCAGCGCCTCCAGGCGCAGGCCGACCGTCCGACGCCAGGAATCCGGGGTCGGTTCCTCGCCGTCCCAACCGCTTTGCGTGAGCGCGGCTTTCAACAGCGATAAGTTGGGCGGTGGCCATTCGCGGTCGCTGAGATACCAGATGAGGTCGTAGAGATCCCGTCCTTTGGTGTAGGGCCTTTGCAGAACGGCGTGCAACTTGCCCGCCAGAAGGGAAGATTGGCCGTGGTGGTGCAGCCTCAACGTCGTATGGCGGCGCACCAGAGCGATAGCCGTCTCCGCGCCCGCCGGAGGGTTGGTGTCGACTTCGATCCCGATCGCGAGCGATTCCGAGGCGCGCGGCGACAGGCCCAGCTCATGCAGCAGGCCCGGGAAACCCACCAGGGCGCGGTGGACGATATGACGGTCTCGGACGCGCAGATCGACCCGGTACGCTTCGGCCGAAAGCGCTCCGCGGATGGCTTGCAGGTATCGCCGCAACTCGTATTTCGACGGTTCGCCCTCCAAGGCGAAATCGAGGTCTTCCGAGTAGCGGGGCAAAGCGAAGAGAAATCGCAAGCAGGTTCCGCCCTGAAACGCCAGCGACGTCATCGCGCCCGCGCGCTGCATCGCTTCCAGAATGCGTGCCTGCAAATACTCGCGAGCGACGTTCCGCCCCTGCAAGGGGTCGCATTTCCGAACCAGCGCTTGAAGGTGATCTTTCATAGCGTTTCGTACCCCGGATCGCGGTCGGCCAGATCCCGGAGGTAGCGGGCGGTTCGCGCCATCTTCGGCGTCCCCCACCGTGCTGCGAATGCGGCCACGGTATCCATGTCGAGCGCCCCGAAGTTCAGGCGCAGTTCCAGAAGCCAGGCTTCGTCGTCGCCGCCGGGTTGCAGATGAACGAGGTCGAGAAGCGCTTTCTCGGGGACGGCCACAAATGCCTGCTGACCGTGCCCAAGGTCCACTTGGCGGTAGCCAAATCGATAAACCGGCTTGAGGTAGCGGAACGAGAACCGCCCGGAGGGCAACCAGCGAAGGTGCGGACGCCTCCCGGTGACGCTGGTGACTTCCGCGACGTACTCGGGAATCGCGAGGGCAAAGGCCAGAACGGAAACTCCGCTGACGTACGACCCGGGCACAAGCCGGTTAGCCACGAGGAAAGGATGCGGGACGCGCTTGCGCCAGGGCGGCGCCAGCGTGTATAGCCCGCGCCGCAGTTGCAGAACGCGGCCGGTGCGCGTCCAGCGCGACAGCTGGGTCCGAACGCGTGCGGCGTCGCTTCGGCCGGCCAAAAGCAACCCGGTCTCGAATACCGGCTCGTCGCCGACGATGGCCACTAAATCCTCGAATTTCATCGTGGTAACTTATCATTTTTTGCTTTTTATCGCGATAATTTTGTTGCCCCGCCCGTTCGGCGCGTAGCTCAAGCGGCAGCGAACCGGAGTCCGTGCAGCGACCCGAAAACTCGCCGGATTGCCGTAAACGACGCGCAAAACGGAGCGCGAGAAGCGAGGCCGCTCGGGCTGCTTCCGTGACGGCCCGTTCCGGAAACAGGAAAGTGAGTTGCGCCTTTGAGGCTCAATGGGCTGCCTCTGGAAGGAGATCCGGGAGGCGGAGGGCTTGGCGGCCGGCCGTCGGCCGGCGCTCTTTCGCGCGTTCGTCCGGTTCAGCGCGGTCGGTCGCCTCTCCGGGCGCGTTGGCGCGGCGAGCCTTGACAGGTGCGACAGGACGCGGCGAACGCTATAATTGATCCATGCGCCGTTTCAATACAGAGGGGCCGGTGCGCCTGGACGACCACTACGCCATCCATCCGCTGGAGCGGATGGACCTGGCGGAACTGCTGGATCTGATCCGGAACAAGCGCTACTTCGCGTTGCATGCGCCGCGCCAGACGGGCAAGACCTCCGCCCTGATCGCCCTGCGGGACCTGCTCAACAGCGGCGAGGCCGGCGACTTCCGCTGCGTGAACGTGAACGTCGAGGTCGGGCAGGTGGCTCGCGACGACACCGCGCGCGGCATCCGCGCCGTTCTGAGCAACCTGGCGGAGAGCGCGCTGCTTCTGGGCGACGACTACCCGGACGGCGTCTGGCCGGACGTTCTGGCGAAGGCGGGGCCGGACAACGCGCTGAAGGGGCTGCTCTCCCGCTGGTGCGCGGCGAACCCGACGCCGCTGGTGCTGCTGGTGGACGAGATCGACTCGCTGGTCGGCGACACCCTGCTCTCGGTGCTGCGCCAGCTCCGCGCCGGCTACGAACATCGTCCCGAGGGCTTTCCGCAGAGCGTCGTGCTGTGCGGGTTGCGCGACATCCGCGACTACCGGATCCGGTCGAGCGCCGGCGAGGTCGTCGCCGGCGGCAGCCCGTTCAACGTCGCGGCGAAGTCGGTTCGCCTGGGCGACTTCACCGAGGCGGAGACGCGCGCGCTGATGGCGCAGCACACGGAGGAGACCGGCCAGCGCTTTTCGGAGGCGGCGCAGGAGGCGGTGTGGACGCAGACGCAGGGGCAGCCGTGGCTGGTGAACGCGCTGTGCGCGGGGGCGTGCTTCGACGACAAGGCCGGACGGGACCGCTCGCGGACGATCGAACTGGACGACGTCTACGCGGCGCGGGAGGAGCTGATCCTGTCGCGGCGCACGCATCTGGACCAGCTGTCGCACAAGCTGGAGGAGGAGGAGCGTGTGCGGCGGGTCGTCGAGCCCATCCTGAGCGGCGGGGAGGCGCGGCACCATGCCCGCGACCTGGAGTACGCGCGCGACCTGGGCTTGATCGCGCCGGACTCGCCGCCGCGCATGGCGAACCCGATCTATGCGGAGATGGTGCCGCGCGAGCTTGGCTACATCTTGCAAAGCAGCCTGGACATGCAGTTGGCGTGGTACGTGGGCGGGGCCGGCCGGCTGGACATGACGAAGCTGCTGACGGCGTTCCGTGCGTTCTTCGGCGAGCACGCGGAGCACTGGCTGGAGCGCTTCCGCGAGTACCCGGAGGCCGGGCCGCAGCTCATTCTGCAGGCGTATCTGCAGCGGGTGGTGAACGGCGGCGGGCGGATCGAGCGGGAGTACGGCCTCGGGCGGGGGCGGACGGACCTGCTGGTGCTGTGGCCGCGGGAGGCGGGTCAGCCGTCGGACCTGTGGGAGCGTTTCGTGGTCGAGTGCAAGGTGCTGCGGGATTCGGACCGCAAGAGCCCGGAGCGGACCGTCGAGCGGGGGGTTGAGCAGACGCTGGGCTACATGGCGAAGTGCGGGGCGGACGAAGGGCATTTGGTGGTGATCGACCGCCGGGCCGCCGCGGAGGAGCGCCGGAGCGGCGAGGCGGGCGGGGGCCGGCAGGACGGGCGCGGGGTGACGGTCTGGACGCTGTAAAACTTGCGCAGCGCAGGACAAGCGCACCTGTACGTCGCCTGAAACGACGTTATCGACTCGATTTCAGGACAATCCCGCGCGCTGACTGAAAACGAGAAGTGGGCCGCGGCTTAAACGCAACGGCCGATCTCCGGCCATCGCTACGAAGCGCGCAAACTGCGGCGGCGGCACCGTCGCTCCGAAGCCCCCCGGTTTCCCTCGCCGCCGCTTCAATGATGCTCGTAACGCGACCATGTCCGCTTCCGAAAGTCCGTCAAAACGCCTTGCGGCGCCGTTTGCGCCTGTCGATGCACGGCATTCCCGGGAGCGAGATCTTCGGACGCGAGAAGCGGGGCGGCGGGCGTTATTGAAGATCGCGCGGCCGGATGAACTCCAGCAAAACGCCTTCTCCCGGCAGAATATCCGCCCAGCTTCCGATATCGAACACGGCGAGGGCGGCCGTAGGATACGCATCGATAGCCGTGCACTCGCCTGCAAGACCGGCCGCAAGTCCCTGGATGCCCGGATTGTGCGCGACGACGATGGCGCTGTCGTAGCCGCCGTCGATCGAACGGACGGCTTCCAGCAGCGCATTCGGCTCGGCATCGTACAACTCTGGACGCATGCGCTCGGTCACCCGGCAATCCAGCGCGTCGCGCACGCAGTTCCACGTCTGCCGCGCGCGCAGGGCGGGCGAGCACAAGGCGATCGCCGGCCGGTACTGCCGGGTCCGCATGTATTCTCCCATTCGCGGCGCGGCGCGAAGGCCTCTGGGCGCGAGCGGCCGGTCGAAATCGTCCAGTTCCGGCTGGTCCCATGAGGACTTCGCATGCCGAAGCAGGTACAGACGCTTCATGATGCCCCTGCCGACCGTGCGCCTCAGCCCCCGCCCGCCCGCCGACCGGCGGATTCGCCGGCCTGCCGTCCGAAGACCGAACCCGACGTGAGTCCGGTGCCGCCGGGATAGTTGAAGTAGAACAGGCCGCCCACCAGTTCGCCGGCCGCGAAAAGCCCGCGAATCGGCTTGAAATCGGTGTCGAGCACCTCGCCCTCTCCGTCGATCCTGAGGCCGCCGAACGTGAACGTCAGGCCGCACGTGACGGCGTACCCCTCGAAAGGAGGCTCGTCGATCGCGTTGGCCCAGTTCGTCTTGTCGATCGCCAGGCCGTCGGTGCGGCGGCCGTCCTTGACGTTCGGATTGAACGGAACGTCCGCCCGGACGGCAGCGTTGTACTCGGCGACCTCCCGCACGAAAGCCTCCGCATCGACGCCTTCCAGCTTCCCGGCAAGTTCCTCGATCGTGTTCGCCGTCACCTTGGTGATCTGACGGATGTTGTACTCGTCCCGCTGCAGATGCTTGACCTTGCGGTCGAATATCTGCCACGCGAACTGACCGGGCTGCTCGAGAATCACCCGTCCGTACCTGGCGTAGGTGTAGTTCCGGAAATCCGCGCCCTCGTCGACGAAACGCTTCCCGGCGGCGTTGACCATGATCGCGAACGGGTATGAATGCTTCTGGAACTGGTCGCCGACGGCAAGGTCTCCGAACTCCGGAGCGTTCATTTCCCAGCCGACCGCGTGGCAGCCCGACCAGTTGCCGCAAGGGCTCGCGCCGATGTCGAGCGCCATCCTGATGCCGTCGCCGGTATTGAAGCGGGTTCCGCGCACCTTCGCGAGATCCCAGCCGGGCCCCAGATACCGGGTGCGCCACGCCGTGTTGGCTTCGAACCCGCCGCAGGCGAGAACGACCGCTTTGCCCATGAGGTCGCGGGTCTCGTCGTTGCGGCGAACCCTTACGCCGGCCACGCCTCCGTCGTCGCGGATCAGTTCGACCGCCCGATGCTCGTAGCGTATCTCGACATTCTCGCGCCGTGCGATGCCGGTCCACATGTCGACGAGTCCGGGACCGCCGCCCACGGTCTCGATGGTCAGGCCGCCCCAGAACTTGAACTTGCCGTCTATCCTGAACGCCTGGCGACCGTAGATCGGCACGAAGCGAATGCCCTTGCCGCGCATCCAGATCAGGGTGTCGAGGCTCTTCGCGACCAGCGTCTCGACGAGATCGGGGTCGGCGCGGTAGCGGGTCACGCGCGCCATGTCGTCGAAAAACTGATCGCGCGTGTACGTGCCGAAATCCGTGGTCTCGATTTCGGCGTCCGAGAGGTCGGGAACCAGCTTGAGAATGTCTTCGACGCCGTCGTAGACGACGCGCATCGCGCCGGCCGTGAAACGGCTGTTGCCGCCGGCCTCGTCTTCCGGCGCGGCCTCGAGCATGACGACCGACGCGCCCCGCTCCCGCGCCGCCAACGCCGCGCAGAACGCGGCGTTGCCTCCGCCTACCACGATCACGTCCCAGCTTTCCGCGCTCATTCGCCTGCCCCGTTCCGTTGCGCTCTTTATGTCTATCAGGTCGCGGGACGATTGGCGACAGTTGCCCCGGACGCAATTCGTGCTATCGATGCCGGAACGCGCTCGGGGACGAAATAATCATGCTGTCTTCAATTCCGGCCGCCTTCATGCGGGGCGGCACCTCCCGCGGCCTCTTTTTCAGCCGGGCGGACCTGCCGGAGGATCGCGCCTCGTGGGACGGCATTCTGCTGGCGGCTTTCGGCTCTCCCGATCCGCGCCAGATCGACGGCGTCGGCGGCACGACGTCGGTAACGAGCAAGACGGCGATCGTCTCGCCTTCGGAACGCGAAGACTGCGACGTGGATTACTTCTTCGCGCAGGTGGCGGTCGACCGTCCGCAGGTGGATTACGGTCCGACCTGCGGCAACATGCTGGCCGGAGTCGGGCCTTACGCGATCGAATCCGGCATGGTCCCCGCGCAGGACGGAGAGACGCGGGTGCGCATCCACCAGGTCAATACCGGCGGGCTGGTCGAGGCGATCGTCCGCACCCCAGGCAAGAGGGTGGAATACGAAGGAGACGCCGCCATCGACGGAGTGCCCGGAACCGGCGCGCCTGTCTTGCTGAATTTCATGCAGGTCGTCGGATCGCGCACCGGCGCGCTGTTTCCGAGCGGGGCCCGCACGGAACGGATCGACGGGATCGAGGTCACGCTCGTGGACGCCGCGATGCCGGTCATGATCGCGCGCGCGTCCGATCTCGGCAAGACCGGCTACGAAACGGCGGCCGAGTACGACGCCGACGCCGCCTTCTTCGATCGCGTGGAGCCGATGCGCCGGGAGGCGGGAAGGCGGATGGGCCTCGGCGACGTGGCCGGCAAGGTGGCGCCCAAAATCATCGCCGCCGCGCCGCCGCGCGAGGGCGGCGCCGTGGCGTCGCGGTATTTCGTGCCGGACAGAACGCACGAAACCCACGCGATAACCGGAGGAATCGCGCTTGCGTACGCCTGCCTTTCCGGGGGCACGGTGGCGCATCCGCTGGCGCGGCCGGCGGGACGCAAGTTCTCGATCGAACATCCCGCGGGCCAGCTTCACCTGACCTTGTCCCTCGACGGATCGGAAATCGCGGCCGCCGGCGTCGTTCGCACCGCGCGCATGATCATGCGCGGCTCGATAATGGTTCCGGAGCGCGCCGCCTCCTCCTGATCCGGCGCCCGGACGCCGCCGGCGTCATTTCAACGGCGAGAACGGCGCGGCGAGAACGATCTTGTTGGCCTGCGTCTGCAGCGTCTCGACGCGGCTCTTGGGCGGCCAGATGCCTTCGGCGACCGCCGCGCCGCGCACCTCGGCGCGATGATCCAGACTCTCGTACGCCCAGATGTGAACGAACTTGTTCAAAGCGCCCGCGTCGGTGTGCATCGCCATGACCAGTTCCGACATCTCGAGCCGCTTGGGCAACGCTTTCTCCCAGCTCTTGTAGACTTCGGGAATCATGCCGGGGATCACCATGTATTCGCGCCATTCGAAGATCGGGCCCTTTTCGCCGCGCGGAAAGGACGGGGTGAAGGGCGCGGGCACGAAGACCTCGGATTGCATGTGTTGCTGAAGATGACCGACCTTGGGCGGCCATGCGTATTTGCGATCCTCTACCGAGCGAGCGCGTTTTCTCTCGCGCTCGCCGGCGTCCTTGTACGGCCAGATATGGATGACCTCGTTGAGCGTGCCGATTTCGGTATGGAAGAACGCCGCCAGCCTCGACAGGTTCTTGCGCTTCTCGTAGGCCTTGCCGAACGTGTCGATGAATTCCGGGACGCCGCGCGGCTGCAGGCGGTAGGTTCTGACTTCGTAAATCATGCCGATTCCTCTTTTGCTTGGTCGCGCTCCGATTAAACCCCAAGTCGCTTGCTGCGTCATCCGCCAATCCGATCCCCGCGCGCCGCTCGTAACCTCTTGAAATGCGAACAGCTTTTCAGAGGACGATATTTTCATGCCCCGACTCGGCTGCGGAAAGCTGCGAATTCGCCGCGACGAGGCAGCCGTTGTCGAAAAATCCATCCCGGACCGACGGCAGCCGACGAACAATGGCGCGACGGCCTCGAACCGCTTCTTCCTTGACGAATCCGGCATGGCGGCCTACCCTCTTCGGATGACGAGACGCATGCTTCCGACCGGCATGACTTCCCTCCGGGAGATCCGGGAGCTGGACTGCTACTACGTCGACAAGACGGACCATGTGCGCCGCCTCGTCGAGAGGGGCAAGCACTATTTCCTGTCGCGTCCGCGCCGGTTCGGCAAGACCCTTCTGGTGGACACGCTGCAAAAGCTGTTCGAGGGAAGCGAGGAGTTGTTCCGGGGCCTCGCCGTGCACGGCAAGTGGGACTGGTCGGCGCGCCACCCGGTCGTGCGGATCAGCTTCGGCGGCGGCGATTTCGGCGCCCCGGACTTCGTTCGGAAAAATGTGGAAGACCAGTTGGGGGAGACGGAACGGCTGGCCGGCCTCGAACTGGACCCTGTCGAGGCGTCGATCCGTTTCCGGCGGCTGATAAGGACGCTGCACGAGCGCGCCGGGCGGCGGGCTGTCGTTCTGGTGGACGAATACGACAAGCCGATCCTGGACGCGCTCGGAGACCGGGAGCTGGCGATGGCCAACCGGGACTTCCTGCGCGGCTTCTACGCGATGATCAAGGACTGCGACGAGCATCTCCGTTTCGTTTTCCTGACGGGGGTGAGCAAGTTTTCGCAGGCGGGCATTTTCTCGGGCCTGAACAACCTGCGCGACATCACCCTCGACCCGCGTTTCGGCGCTCTTTGCGGTTACACGGACGCGGACCTGGACGCGGTCTTCGCCCCGGAACTCGAGGGCCTGGATCGGGAGAAGGTCCGCCGTTGGTACAACGGCTACAACTGGCGCGGCGCGGACAAGGTCTACAATCCATTCGACATCCTGCTTCTTTTCGAAACGCGCGAATTCAAGGCGCACTGGTTCGAGACCGGGACGCCGCGCTTTCTCGTCGATCTTCTGTCGCGGCGCCGGGTTGCGCCTCCGGCCCTTGAGGGGCTTGTCGCGGACGACGAACTGCTGTCGACCTTCGACGTCGACGACATCTCGACCGAAGCGCTTTTGTTCCAGACCGGCTACCTGACCATCGTCGGCGAGGAGGCCGCAGACGGCGGCAGCCTCTATCGGCTGGGTTACCCGAACTACGAGGTGAAACTCAGCCTGAACAAGAGGCTGCTGCGCGCCATGGCGCCGGCGACGGGGCAGGAGGCGACGCGGCAGGCGGAACTGGCCAGGCTGACGGCGGAGGACGATCCGGAAAAGGTGAGGGCGCTGTTCGAGGCGTTCTTCGCGAGCGTTCCTCACGACTGGCACCGGAAGAACGACCTCTACGAGGGCTATTGGGCGGCCCTCGTCTACTCGCACTTCGCGGCGGCGGGTCTGGACGTTCGGGTCGAGGAAGCGACCGCCCGCGGGCGACTGGACATGGCTGTGCTGGGTCCGGGATGCGTGCATCTGTACGAGTTCAAGGTCGTGGACCGGGGACAGGAAGGCCGGGCGTTGGCGCAGATGCGGGAGCGCGGCTACGCGGACAAGTACCGGCACCTGGGGGTGCCGATCCGGTTGATCGGCATGGAGTTCGGCCGGGAAGAGCGCAACATCGTCGGCTTCGAGTTCGAGACCGCTTGAAGCCGGGAGCAGCAGGCGGACAAGTTCCCGTTCGGACAGCGGAACCGCCTCCGCGAATGGTCGCCGTCGGCAACTCTCGCGTTCGGCCTGTCCAGGCGCCGCGCGACCGGCCGCCGACAAAACGGAATAGCGCAGCCGTCTTGCGGCGTCGCCGCGGACTGGTACACTCGAACCGGCGAACCCGAAGGGAGGCGCGACCATGGCGACGACGCTGCCCGCGCGAGGCGTGCACCATCTGGCGCTGACGACCGAAGACATGCGGACGACGACGGAGTTCTACGTCGACGTCGTCGGCATGCCGCTGGTCCATGCGATGAAGGTGCCGCCGGGAATCGGCGCCGGACCGGGCAACCGGGGCAATCCTCCCTACGAAGAGATCAGGCACTATTTTTTCGACATGGGAAACGACAGCTTGCTGGCGTTCTTCGAAATCCCGAAGGGCGAAAAGCCCCGATCCGACCGGGACGCCATCGGCGGCATGCAGCACTGCGCCTTCGCCGTGACCCCCGGCCAGATGGAGGCGTTGCGACGGCGTCTCGACGCCGCTGGCCGCCAGTACGACGGCCCGGTCGACATCCTGCCCGGACTGGTTTCGATCTACTTCCTAGACCCCAACGGAATCAGGCTCGAAGCCTGCTGCCAGCATGCGGAGGGCGACAGCCCGCAGGTCATCGGATCCGTTCTCCAGACGCGGGCGCAGGCGCGGGAAGAACTCGTATCGACCGGTGCTCCCGAAGACTGGATCGCGCGGATGACCGCCAGCCTGAACGACTGACGCGCCCGCCGACCTGCATGAAGCCGCCGAAACTCGACGTCAAGGCGCTGAAAGCCGATCGCCGGGACGACGGCGTCGTCCTCCTCGCCGTCGGCCGCTCCACGCGGGCCATTCGCAAGGTCAGCGAATTCGAGGCCGTCATCGCGATCGATCGCCAAGGCGAGATCGTATGGCGGCGCGAGTTCGATTTCTGCATCATGGACTGCCGCCGTTCGGCATGCGATACGCTGCTGGTGATGGGAACCGACGGCCGGGCCGTGGAAATCGGCCTCGACGGAACGCTGCTCCGGCAGTGGTACTGCGCTCCGAGATTTCCCGGCGGGCTGGACGGCATCCCTGTCGAGACCGAGAAACTGCACCATACGATCGCCGAACCGGAACCCGGACTGCTTCTGTCGCTCTCCGTGGAACGCCTTCCGCTGGAACGCGCGGACGGCGAGTGGACCCACTTCATGGGCGACACCGTCGTCCTGTTCGACCGCGACGGGCGCATCGAACGGGAGTATTCCCTGGCGGGGATCCTCGATCCGCGGCGAATGGGCTACGGATCGGACGCGCCCTATTGGGCCAACCAGGGTTGGCCGGGGACCCGCGACTGGACGCACGGAAACTGCGCGATCGTCGACCCGGCCGACGGCGGCATTCTGGTCTCCCTGCGCCATCAGGATTGCGTGATCAAGATTCGCCGGAACGGAGAACTGGCCTGGATACTGGGCGACCCGAACGGCTGGCGGGGGGCGCAGGCCGCGAAGCTGCTGAAAATCGAGGGCGGACGGCCGTTCTATCACCAGCACGATCCGAGCTTCGCGAAGAACGGCGACCTGATGCTCTTCGACAACGGCACGGCCGGCGCGGCGCCGCCCGACCCGGAACGGCCGATTGCCGAGCGCCGGAGCTTCGCGCTCGCCTACGCCGTCGACGAGCGGGCGATGACGGCGACCGAAACGTGGCGCTACGGAGACATTCCCTATTCGCATTACGTCGGCGGCGTCTGCGAGACGCCCAACGGCAACCGGTTCGTCGCCTGCACCGGATTGTGCCACGCGCCCGACGGCGCGCGCGTGGAAATTCCTCCCCAGGGCGTCGGCTCCATCGCGCTCAAGGAAGTTTCGCCGGACGGAGACGTGGTCTTCCATGCCGAAATCCGGGACGCCGGCGCGGCTCCCGACAGGGGATGGAACGGGTTCCGGCCGGAATACCTGCCCCGTGAGCTGAGCGACAGGCTGCGCTGAACCGGGCGGTCCGACCGTTCGTCAGGTCTTGCGTCCGCCCTCGCGCTCGGAGAATTCGAAATACAGATCCCGCGCCCGAACGGCGACGGGCCCGGCCTGATAGTCCCGGTCCGCGACGCGCACCACCGGGAGCACCTTCGAATAGTTGCCGGTCAGGAACACCTCGTCGGCGTCGAGAAGATCCCGCAGGGTGATCGTGGTCTCCTCGACCTCGCGACCGTCGGCGGTCAGCAGTTCGATCACGCGAAGGCGCGTCAGGCCGGCGAGGAAGCAGCCGTTCAGCGCGGGGGTCTTCGCGACCCCGTCCTTGACCATGAACAGGTTGTTGGTCGCGAACTCGGCGACGTTGCCGAACGCGTCGAGCACGACCGCGGTGTCGTACCCCTTCTCCTGCGCCTCGGTCATCGCGCGCCCGACATTGGGATAGAGGCAGGACGCCTTCGCGTTGGTGGGCGCGGACTCCGGGGTCGGCCGCCGGTAGCTCGAAACGCACGCGGTCACGCCCTTCCACTCCGGCAACGGCGCCGCGAACACCGTGAGGACGAACTTGCTGGAATCCAGGGACGGCGTGACGAAGCCGCTCTCGAAATACATCATCGGACGGACGTACAGTTCGGCGTCTTCGGGAAACTTCTCGATCCCTTCCCAGGCGAGATCGACCATTTCGTCCGCGGTCATCGGCGGCGTCATGCGAAACGCCTTCGCGGACTCGACGAGCCGGGCGCAGTGACGGTCGAGATCGGGCGCCAGCCGGCGGAACGCCCGCGCGCCGTCGAACACCGTGGACGCCATCCACCAGGCGTGGCTCATCGGCCCCAGCATCGGCGGATTCCCCTCCAGCCATTCGCCGGCGCTCCAGGTGATCGTCTTCATCGGGCCGCCGCCGCGGGGCTTTCCGCGCCGTCCTTGAAGGCCGCCGCGTAGGCGTGGATGCGCCCGACCATGGCGTGCAACCCGTTCGCCCGGCTGCCGCTGAGATGCGACCCGAGTTCCAGCACCTCGAAGAACGACGGCGGCGTGCGGAGGATGTCCTCCGGCGTCCTGCCCGAATAGACCCGCATAAGCAGCGCGATGAGGCCGCGAACGATCATGGCGTCGGAATCCGCTTCGAAATGGAGGCGACCGCCGTCGCGGCGCGCATGGAACCATACCTGCGACTGGCATCCCGGCACCTTGTGCGCCTCGTCCTTGAGTTCTTCGGGCAATCCCGCAAGATTCCTTCCCATCTCGATGATATATTCGTAGCGTTGCACCCAATCGTCGAAAAACGCGAACTCGTCGACGATTTCCTGCTTCGCCCGTTCGATCGTTTCCGTCATGGGAATGGTATAGGCGGGTTCGGGCGGGGGATCAACGCGGTTCGGCCCGTCGAAACGCCGGGATCCTGCTGGTGACGGACATTCACTCGCTGTTCATGCCTCTCCTGCGGCGGCTTCCGCCGGAAACCGCCCATCGCGCCGCGTTGATCGCCCTCGCCCGCGGCCTCGGCCCGTGCGACCGGAAGCCTGACGCGCCGGTCCTCGCGACGTCGGTATGGGGAATCGACTTCCGCAATCCGGTCGGCCTCGCCGCCGGCTTCGACAAGGGTGCGGAAGTGCCCGACCGGATGCTGGCGGCGGGCTTCGGATTCGTCGAAGCCGGCACCGTCACCCCGCTGCCGCAGCCCGGCAATCCCAGGCCGCGGCTGTTCCGTCTGCCTTCCGACCGCGCGGTGATCAACCGGCTCGGCTTCAATGGCGAGGGGCTCGCGCCCTACGTCGCGCGGGTCTCGCGCCGCGACCGGGACGCCGGACCGCTCGGCGCCAACGTCGGCAGGAACAGGCGCACGGCCGACCCGTTGGCGGATTACGCCGCCTGCATCGAGGCGGTCGCGCCGCATGTCGACTTCATCGTGATCAACGTATCGTCTCCCAACACCCCCGATCTCCGCAGGATGCAGGAGTGCGAGAATCTCGCGCGCCTCCTCTCGCGCTCCGTCGAGGCCCGCGCTTGCGCGTTGCCCGGCGCCGGCCGGCGGCCGCCGCTCGTAATCAAGATCGCGCCCGATCTCGACCGGTCCCAACGCGCCGAAATCGCCGCGGTCGCGATGGAGGCCGGCGTCGACGGGATGACCGTCGTCAACACGACGACCGCCCGCGACGGGCTGACCGACCCCCGGAAGAACGAGCCGGGCGGACTCAGCGGCGCGCCGCTTTTCCCGAGGGCGATCGAAGCGGTGCGCGACTTCCGGCGCGTCACCGGGGGACGCCTGCCCATCATCGGATCCGGGGGCGTCGCGAGCGGCGCCGACGCCTACGCCATGATTCGCGCCGGAGCGTCCCTGATCCAGCTCTACACCGCCCTGATCTACCGCGGTCCCGGACTGATCCCGAAGCTGAAGGCCGATCTCGCGCGCTTCCTCGAGCGCGACGGATACGGCTGCGTGGCCGACGCGGTCGGGGCCGACGCCTGACCTTCGCCCGCGGCGCGGCCGCGCTCAGTTCCGCCTGTCCATGTAATGCCGGATCAGCGCCTCGGCCTCCGGCGAATCCCACTCCGCCGGTCCGACGAGGCGGCCGAGTTCCCTGCCGTCGCGCCCTAGGAGTATCGTCGTCGGCAGCCCCCTCACCCGGGCGGCGAACATCGTCGTCGACGCGGCGTCGTGAAACATCGGCAGGTCTTCGAGGCCGTGCGCGGCGCGGAAGGGCGCCATCTTCTTCCAGCCGAGGCGGTCCTCCGACAGCGCGACGACGGCCAGGTCCGGGCCCCCGAGCCGTGCGTGAAGACGGGCGAGAGACGGCATTTCGCGCACGCAGGGTCCGCACCATGTCGCCCAGAAGTTCGCCAGGACCAGCCGTCCCCGGAAGTCTTCGAAGCTCGACCGTCGGCCCCGTTCGTCGACGAAGGCGGATCCGGGCAACGCGGCCGGTTCGGCGGCGGGCGCGAACCCCGCCATCCATCCGGACAGCGGCGGGCGTTCGGCGCTTGATTGCCCGGCGATAATCGCCATTATCGCGCAAGCGGCGAAGATGGCGCGGATCTTGAGGTGCATGGCCATGAACGACGACGGAGTCCCTCCTCCCGCGGCGGAGCGCGGCGCGCCGAACCGGATGTGGGGCGGACGCTTCGCCGCCGGAAACGACGCGCTCATGCAGGGATTTAACGCGTCGATCGGATTTGACAAGGCGCTGCACGCGCAGGACATCGCGGGCTCGCGCGCCCATGCGGCCATGCTCGCGGGCGTCGGCGTCCTGACGCCCGAAGAGGCGGCGGCCATCGACGACGGCCTGAAGCGCATCGCCGGAGAGATCGAACGCGGCGAGTTCGCGTTCCGCGCGGAACTCGAGGACATCCACATGAACGTCGAAGCGCGGCTGACGGAACTGATCGGCCCCGCCGCCGGGCGGCTGCATACGGCGCGGTCGCGCAACGACCAGGTGGCGACCGACTTCCGGCTCTGGGTGCGCGACGCGGCCGACGCGGCGGACGCGGCGCTGGCCGCCCTGCAGGCGAAGCTCGTCGCGCGGGCGGAGGAGCACGCCGATTGGGTGATGCCGGGCTTCACCCATCTGCAGGCGGCGCAGCCGGTGACGGTCGGACACCACCTTCTCGCGTACGTCGAAATGTTCGGCCGCGACCGCGGCCGCTTCTTCGACGCGCGGTCGCGCCTCAACGAATCGCCTCTCGGCGCCGGAGCCCTGGCCGGCACGTCGTTCCCCATCGACAGGGCGGCGACCGCGGCCGCGCTCGGCTTCGACCGGCCCGCCGCCAATTCGCTCGACGCCGTGTCCGATCGCGACTTCGCGCTCGAATTCCTTTCCGCGGCCGCGATCTGCGGCGGACATCTGTCGCGTCTCGGAGAAGAACTGGTGTTCTGGGCTTCGGTCGGATTCGCGCGCCCGTCGGACGCCTTCTCCACCGGCAGCTCGATGATGCCGCAAAAACGCAACCCCGACGCCGCCGAACTGATTCGCGGGAAGTCCGGACGCCTGATCGGGGCGCTGGTCGCGGTTTCGACCGTGATGAAGGGGTTGCCTCTCGCCTATTCCAAGGACATGCAGGAGGACAAGGAACCCGTGTTCGACGCCGCGGAAACGCTGATGTCCTGCCTGGCGGTCGCGGCCGGAATGATCGCCGACCTGAGCTTCGACCGGGATCGTCTGGCCGCCGCCGCCGGCGAAAACCACGCCACGGCGACCGATCTCGCCGACTGGCTCGCGCGCGAGGCCGGCCTGCCGTTCCGCGAGGCCCACTTCGCGGCCGGGCGCGCGGTCGCGCTCGCGGAGGAAAGGGGGTGCGGCCTCGAGGAACTGCCGCTGCCTGATCTGCAGGCGATAGACGGCCGCGTCACGTCCGCGGTTTTCGAGGTGCTCGGCGCGGAGAACTCGGCGCGGAGCCGCTCGAGTTACGGCGGCACGGCGCCCGGCAACGTGCGCGCGCAGATCCGGGCCGCGAAGGAGCGGTTTCTCGAATGCTGATCCGCTGGACGTCCCTGTTGCTTCTCGCCGCCGCCCTGGCGCTCTCCGCCTGCGGCAAGAAGCCGGAGAAGCTCGAGCGCGAAGGCGAAAGCGCCTATCCCCGGACCTATCCGGCGTCCAAATGAACCCCGGCGGCTTCGCGTATCGCGACGGCGTTCTGTTCGCCGAGGACGTGGCGATACCGGATCTCGCGGAGCGGATCGGAACGCCGTTTTACTGCTACTCGACGGCCGGGTTGCGCAACGCCTACCGGGAATTCGCGGGAGCGGTCGACGGGCTCGGCGCGGACATCTGCTACGCCGTGAAGGCGAACGGCAATCAGGCCGTCGTTTCCCTGTTCGCCGCGCTCGGCGCGGGGGCCGACGTGGTTTCCGAGGGCGAGCTGCGGCGCGCCCTCGCGGCGGGCGTCGACCCCGCGAGGATCGTGTTCTCGGGCGTCGGCAAGACGCGTTCGGAGATCGCCGCGGCGCTCGAGGCCGGGTGCGGCCAGCTGAACGTGGAATCCGCGGCGGAGCTCGAGGCGGTTTCCGAAGTCGCGTCCGGCGCAGGGCGGCGGGCGGCCGTCGCGATCCGCGTCAATCCCGACGTCGACGCCCGCACCCACCGCAAGATCTCCACCGGCCGCGCCGGCGACAAGTTCGGCATCGCCCTCGAACTGGTTCCCGACGCGTACCGCCGCGCCGGCGTCCTGCCCGGCGTCGATCCCGTCGGCCTCGCCGTCCACATCGGTTCCCAGCTGACAGACCTGGAGCCGTTCCGCGACGCTTTCCTCCGCCTCGCCGGCCTCGTCCGGCGGCTTCGCGGCGAAGGCTGCCCGGTCGCCCGGCTGGATCTCGGCGGCGGACTCGGCGTCGCGTACCGGAACGAGTCCCCTCCCTCGGCGGCGGATTACGCCGGGCTGATCCGTGAGATCTTCGGCGGCTTGGATCTTTCGCTCGCCCTGGAGCCGGGCCGCCGCTTGACGGCGGATGCGGGCATACTGGTCAGCCGGGTGATCTACATGAAGGAAAGCGGAGGCCGCCGGTTCGCGATCGTGGACGCAGCCATGAACGACCTGCTTCGCCCGGCGCTTTACGACGCCTGGCACGGCATCGATCCGGTTCGGCCGTCCGGTCCGGACGCGACGGTCGTCGACGTCGTCGGACCCGTTTGCGAAAGCGGCGACGCGCTGGCGGTCCAGCGCGAATTGCCGCCGCTCGCGGCGGGCGACTTGCTCGCCGTCCGGTCGGCCGGCGCCTACGGCGCCGTCATGTCGTCGGCTTACAACGCCCGGCCGCCGGCTCCGGAAGCGATGGTGAACGGAGACGCGCACGCCGTGATACGCCCGCGGACGGAATATGATACGATGGTAGGACAGGATCGCGTTCCGGACTGGATAGCGGGCGGGACGGCATGAGCGGGAAGCGACGCGGACCGGCTGTCGGTCGATATTTGCTGCTGGCCAGACTAGGGCTGGCGTGGGAAGCGCTGTGGCCCGCGACGTGGCCGGCCACGGGCCTGATCGCCGCCTTCGCCGCCTTCGCGCTGTTCGACGGCTTCTCCTGGATGCCCGGCTGGGCGCACGCCGCCGCGCTCGCGCTGACCGTCGGCCTGACGGCCGCCTTGCTGTTCCGCGGCCTGAGGCGGATCTCGTGGCCGCGACGCCGCGACGCCCTCCGCCGTCTGGAGACCGAGAGCGATCTGGATCATCGGCCGCTGCAGGCGCTGGAGGACAGCCTGCCGGACGGCGTGAGCGATCCCGTGGCGCGCGCGCTGTGGCGGACCCATCAGGAGCGGACGGCCGGGCAGCTGCGGTCGCTCAGACCCGGATTGCCCGCGCCCGGCCTCCCCGCCCGCGACCCGTGGGCGCTTCGAATCGGCCTTGCGTTGCTGGCGCTGGTGGGCGCGGCGGTCGCCGGCCCCGACTTCGGCGACCGGCTGAAGCGGTCCCTCGCGCCTCAGTTCGGCGTTTCGGACGGCGCGCGGACGGCCAGCCTCGAACTTTGGATCGCGCCGCCCGAGTACACCCGTCTGCCGCCGGTCTTTCCGGCGCGCCGGACCGGCGAAGAAGCGGCCGGCGGAGAAGCCGATTCCGGGATCGACGTGCCCGCGGGCAGCGCGCTGACGGCGATCGTTTCGGGAGGAACGGGCGAAGCGGCGCTGGAGTTCGGAGGCGAGCGCACGCCGTTCGAAGTCGCCGATCCCGTCAACCGCAAACTCGAACGGACGATCGACGGGAGCGGCGTCCTGACCGTGCTGCTCGACGAAAAGCCCCTTGGTTCGTGGCGGATCCGCAGCGTTCCCGACGCGCCGCCGCGGATTTCCTTCGACGGTCCGCCGAAGCCGTTCCAGCGCGGCGCCCTGAGAATCGCCTACCGGGCGGAGGACGATTACGGGATCGCGGAAATCCGCGGCGAGATGCGGCGAACCTACGAGCGGGGAACGGTGATCGGCAAGGAGGTCTTCGGCTTCGAATTGCCGACGCCGCCGGCCGGCTCGCGGGAATTCGCCGGGACCAGCCTCCAGGAAATTGCGGCGCATCCGTGGGCGGGGCTGCCGGTCGCGATCCGCCTCGCGGCCGCCGACGCCGCCGGACAGCGCGGCTGGTCGGAAGAGATGAAAATGGTGCTGCCGGAACGGGAGTTCCACAATCCCGTCGCCAGAAGGATCGTCGCCGAGCGGCGGCGCCTGACCACCGAACCCGAGCGCCGCCCCGAAATCATGGACAACATCGGCGACATCGCTTCCCGCCCGGAAACGTTCGGGCACGACACCGTGGCGTTCATGGGACTCGCGTTCTCGCGGTCCCGCCTGCTGCACGAGAAAGGGGACGCGGCGCTCCCGCCGGTCAGGGATCTGTTGTGGGACACCGCGCTCAGGGTCGAGGACGGCCAGCTTTCCCACGCCGAACGCGAACTCCTGCGCGCGCAACGGGCGCTCATGAAGGCGCTGGAGCGGGACGCCGGCGACGAGGAGCTCGAGCGCCTGATGCGCGAACTCCAGACGGCGTTGAACCGGTACCTCCGGGAACTCGCCCGCATGGCGGAAAACGCCGGCGAAGCGCCTCGTCTCGACCCGACCGCGCGCCTCCTGCAGAGCGCCGACCTGCAGCGGATGATGGAGCGGATCCGGCAGATGATGCGGTCCGGCGCCCGCGACGCCGCCCGCCGGATGCTCGGACAACTGAGCCGAATGTTCGAGACCCTGCGCAACGCGCGCATGATGCGGGCCGACCCCGACGCGCTTCGCGGCAACCGGGCGTTCCGCCAGCTGCAGGACCTGATCCGCAGGCAGAGCCGATTGCTGGACAGCACTTTCCGAATGTCGCAGGAGGGCGGACGCCAAACGCAGCCCGGCCTTCGCGAGCAGAAGGCGCTGCGCGAAATGCTCCGCAGGCTGCGGCAGGCGTTGCGCGAGGCGATGCCCGGGAACGGTTCCGCCGACGCCGCGCTCGACCGGGCCGGCCGGGAAATGGAGGGTGCGGCCCGCGCGCTCGGCCGCTCGCGGCCCGGCGAGGCCGTGGGACCGCAAGGCCAGGCGCTGGACGCGTTGCGGCGGGCCGGGCGCGGCATGATGCGCGACATGATGAACCGGTTCGGCCGCGGCTTGGAAAACGGCTTCAATCCGTTGAGGACCATGCGGGATCCGCTGGGCCGCGAATTGCCGAACGAGGACGGGGTGGACACGCGCAGCGTCGACATACCCGAACGGGGGGCCGTCGAGCGCGCGCAGGAGATCATCGAGGAACTGCGTCGGCGCGCCGGGGAACGGCACCGTTCGCGCTTCGAGCTGGACTACATCAACCGCTTGCTGCAGCGCTTCTGAGGCGCCCGGGCGTCAATCCCCGAAGTCCTGGTCGCGCTCGAAAGTCCTTGCGTCGAAGACGAACACCCGGCGCGGGATCGGGACGTTGAATTCCGGCTCCGCGAGCGTCACGGAGGTGGTCGTGCCTTCCGCGTCCGCGACGGTCCACCCGCGGAGCGCCATCGGCTTCGTCGAGAACCGCAAGGCGATGCTGCCGGCGTCCGGATCTTCGCGGTCCGCCAGTTCCAGCGTTATCGCGCCGCGGCCGCGGTCGACGCGCCGGACCGCCGCGTCCTGCGAAAGGCTGATCCGGTCCGCCGTCAGGAAACGCGCCGGCGTCGAGGACAGCGGAACCCGGTTGACCGACTCCAGCCCCGTGTCCACGTGGAGGAGCCAGTCGCCGTTGGCGTAGAACTGCATGGTCGAGGGAGGCTTGTAGTCGAGCCGCAGGCGGCCCGGCCGCATGGCGTAGATCGTCCCTTCCGCGATGCGGCCGCCCGACGAACGCTGCACGAACTCGCTGCGAAGGGAGCGCAGCGAGTTCAGATAGGCCTCGACCTTCGCTATGTCCGCCCGGTCCGCCGGCTCGCCGGCCGCCTGCGCCGCCCAGGGGAAACACGCGAAGACGACGAGCAGGAGAACGCGGCGGAGCGCGCCTTCAGGCTTCATGGGCGTCGGCGTCGCGAGCGAGGACCTCCCTCTTGCCGGCGTGATTCGGCTTGCTGACGACGCCTTCCGCTTCCATCCGCTCGATGAGTCGCGCCGCCCGGTTGTAGCCGATCTGCAACTGCCGCTGCACGAAGCTCGTCGTCGGCTTGCGCTCGCGGCAGACGATCGCGACCGCCTGATCGTAGAGCGCGTCTCCGCTGTTGTCGCCTCCGGCGCCCGCGGCTCCCTCGGTCGGAATGAACGGCGATTCGTGCTCGCCCTCGGTGACCTCCTCGATATAGTCGGGAGCGGCCTGGCTGCGCAAAAACGCGACGGTCCGTTCGACCGCCTCGTCGGAAATGAACGGCCCGTGGACGCGGCGTATGCGTCCGCCGCCCGCCAGGTAGAGCATGTCGCCCTGGCCGAGCAGTTGCTCGGCGCCCCCTTCGCCCAGAATCGTCCGGCTGTCGATCTTGGACGTCACCTGGAAGCTTACGCGCGTCGGAAAGTTCGCTTTGATCGTGCCGGTGATGACGTCGACGGACGGACGCTGCGTCGCCATGATCAGATGAATGCCGGCGGCGCGCGCCATCTGGGCCAGGCGCTGGACCGCGCCCTCGACTTCCTTGCCGGCGACCAGCATCAGGTCGGCCATCTCGTCGACGATCACGACGATGTGCGGGAGCGGAGCGTCACCGCATTCCTGCTCCTCGTAGACCGGCTCGCCGGTTTCGGGGTCGAAGCCGGTCTGCACGGTGCGGGTCATGGCCTCGCCCTTTTCGAGGGCGTCGGCGATGCGCTGGTTGTAGCCGAGGATGTTGCGCACCCCCATCGTCGACATCGCGCGGTAACGGTCCTCCATTTCGCGCACCGCCCAGCGCAGCGCCACGACCGCCTTCGCGGGATCCGTCACCACCGGCGCCAGCAAATGGGGGATGTCGTCGTAGACCGAGAGCTCGAGCATCTTCGGATCGATCATGATCAGCTTGCAGCGGTCCGGCGGCAACCGGTAGAGCAGCGACACGATCATCGTGTTGACGGCGACGGACTTGCCCGAGCCGGTCGTGCCGGCGATCAGCAGATGCGGCATCCTCGCGAGGTCGACCATGACGGCGGCGCCGCCGATGTCCTTGCCGAGAGCCAGCGTCAGCGCGCCGGAGTGGTTCTCGAATTCCTTCGACCCCATCAGCTCGCGGAGGGCGACCAGCTCGCGGACGGCGTTGGGCAGTTCGATGCCGATCACGTTCTTGCCGGGCACCACCGCGACGCGCACGGACACCGCGCTCATGGACCGGGCGATGTCGTCGGCGAGGCCGATCACGCGGGCGGACTTGGTGCCGGGAGCCGGTTCCAGTTCGTACAGCGTGACCACCGGACCCGGACGCACCTTGACGATGCGTCCGCGCACCCCGAAGTCCTCCAGAACCGATTCCAGAAGGCGCGCGTTCTCCGCCAGCGCTTCCTCGTTCTGCCGGCTCTCCGGATTGGCCTCGGGCGCCGGATCCAGGGCGTCGAGCGGCGGCAGCGAGTACTCGTCGGGTCCGAGGTCGAGATTCGGCTGCCGCAGTTCCGCGGCGCGCTTGCCCTCGGCCGGCTTGCGCCGGCGGGCGGCGACGATCCGTTCGGGCGGCGGCTCCGGGATCGCCTCGGCGGCCGTCCCGGAAACGACGTCCGGGGCCGCGCGTTCGGATGCGGAAACCTCGGGCCGGGCCGGGGACGCGTCGTCGTCCGGGCGCGTCCGCTCCAAGGCGCCGCCGGCCCAGCGGACGGCGCGCAGGCCCTTGCGTCCGCCGGCCATTCCCGCCCGCGCCGTTCCCGTCCCCAGTCGCAGGACGCCGCGCGCGGCCCCCCGCCATTCGCTCCACGGAACGCCGAGCGCCGCGACGAACGCCGCCGCCGCCAGCGCGGCCGCGACGAAGGGCGTCGTCCCCGCCGCGTTCGCCCGCTGCGCCAGGGCCTCGAGGGCGGAAAGCATGACGTGCCCGGTGAAGCCGCCCGTCTGCACCGGCCAGGAAGCGGGCGCGGGCAGGGCCGCCAGCGCGACGGTCGCGAGCAGCAAGGCCAGCGGCGCCGAGACGACGCGGAGCCACAACCGGCCCATCGACCGGTGCGCGCCGATGCGTCCGCCCCAGACCATCAGGACGACGCCGGGCAGAACCGCCGCGGCCCCGGTGCTCTGCAGGAGGATGTCGGCGATCCAGGCGCCCGTCCGCCCGAGCGGATTCGCGACGCCGCCCGCGACAGCGTGGCTCCACGACGGGTCGGAGGAATCGTAGCCCGCAACGGCCGCGAGGAGCGCGAGTCCGGCCAGAAAGGCCAGAACGCCGCACGCTTCCCGCAGCCGGCGCTTCAGGAAAGCCGACGACTCTTGCCATGAAGAAAAGGCCTTGCTCAGCCCGGGCATGATGGATCTCCCGTTTTCAAAGCACCGCTGTCATCCGCGAGAGCGCCTCGCGAGTCGCGTCGACGTCGTGCACCAGGGCGAGCCGGATGTAGCCCGCGCCCGGGTTGCGTCCGTTCGCTTCGCGCGAAAGGTACTCGCCGGGAACGACCCGGACGCCGGCCTCGCGCCACAGCCGCCGCGCCGCGTCTTCGCCGTCGCCGACGTCGAGCCAGAGATAGAAGCCGCCCTCGGGCGCATAGTAGCCGTAGCGGTCGCCCAGGATCTCGCCGGCCGCGTCGAACTTGGCCGCGTAGAGCGCCCGGTTGGCCGCGACATGGCTTTCGTCGCGCCACAGTGCGGCGGCGGCGGCCAGCAACGGCAGCGGCGGCGGCGCGCCGCCGTAGTCGCGCAGCCGGACGAAGCGCCGTATCGCGTCGGGGTCGCCCGCCGCGAAACCCGAGCGGAGCCCGGGCGCGCTGGAGCGCTTGGACAGGGAGTTCATCACGATCACGTTGCGCACGCCGCCGCCGAGCGCCGCGCACGCTTCGAGGCCGCCCGCGGGCGGATCTCCATAGTAGAGTTCGCTGTAGCACTCGTCGAACACGATCAGGAAGTCGCGCTCGCGCGCCAGCTCGACCAGCGCCTTCAGGACGTCGAGCGAAGCCGCGGCGCCCTGCGGGTTGGCGGGCGAGCAGTAATAGGCCATCGCGGCGCGCGCGAGCGTCTCCTCGGGAAGGCCCGGGTAATCGGGCAGGAAGCCGTCTTCCCGGCCGGCCGGCACGAACATGGGGGCCGCGCCCGCCATGACCGCCGCGCCGAGATAGACCTGATAGAAGGGATTGGGCATGAGAACCAGCGGGTCGCCGCCTTCCCCGTGCACGGCGGCGAGCGCGACCATGAACAACGCTTCGCGCGTCCCCGAAACCGGGACGATCATCGTCTCCGGGTCGATCATGCCGTCCGGCAGGCCGTAGCGCCGGCCGAGCCAGCCGGCGACGGCCGCGCGCACGTCCTGCGTCCCCCTCATCGGAGGGTATCTGGACCATCCGGAACCCGCTTCGGCGACGGCCTGCGCGAGAGCCGGCGGCGGGTCGTGCCGCGGTTCGCCGAGCGACAACATGATCGGTTCGATTCCGGCCGGCGGCTCCGAGTCGCCGAGCAGGCTTCGCAACCGGTCGAACGGATAATCGCCGACCGCGTCGAGGCGCGCGTTCAACCGCATGGCGCCGCCCGAGCGCCGGCATGCGAGGCATGAGAACAAATCATAAAACCCGCCGCGGAAAACGAACGTCAGACTCGTGGAACATGACGCGAGATTACACGATTTCGGTATAATCCGCTACCCTTCCACAATCTGCGGCGTGATTCGGTTCGTTCCGGTTTCGAAACGAACGTTTGACGAACGAAAGGGGCCGCGGCGCCGTTCGCGGGCGCCGCGGCGAAGCGTCAGCCGAGCTGCGATCCGCGGCCGAACTCCGGATACGCTTCCAGCCCGAGCTCGGTCTGGTCGAGGCCGGCCGATTCCGCCTCTTCCCCGGGCCGAACGCCGATCGTGACCTTGAGAACGGTCCAGAGGATCAGGCTGACCGCGAAAACGAAGGCGCCGACGGCGGCGACGCCCGCGAGCTGGACCAGGAACGCGCCCGCGCCGAAGATGCCGACCGCGAGGGTTCCCCAGATCCCGCAGATCAGATGGGCGGGAATCGCGCCGACCACGTCGTCGATCCGGAACTTGTCGAGCAGCGGCACCGAGAACACGACCAGAGCGCCACCGACGCCGCCGACGATCATCGCGATGCCGTGATGCTGGAGATCGGGACCGGCCGTTATCGCCACCAGTCCGCCGATGGCGCCGTTGAGGCACAGGGTGAGATCCATCTTCTTGTACAGGGCTTGGGTCAACAGCATCGCGACGACGACGCCCGCGGCGGCCGCGAGGTTGGTGTTCACGTAGACGATCGCCATCGCCGAGGCGTCGAGCGCCGAACCGAGCGCGAGCTGCGATCCGCCGTTGAAACCGAACCAGCCGAACCACAATACGAAGGCGCCCAGCGTCGCCAGCGGCAGATTGGCTCCGGGCATCGGATTGACGCGCCCGGCCGGACCGTACTTCCCGCGGCGGGCGCCGATCACGATCGCGCCCGCGAGCGCCGCCCAGCCTCCCGTGGAGTGCACCAGGGTGGAGCCGGCGAAATCCGAGAACCCCATCTCGGCGAGCCAGCCTCCGCCCCATGCCCAGGAGCCTTGCATTGGATAGACGACGGCCGTCAGCGCCGCGACGAAGAGGAAGAACGGCCATATCCTGACCCGTTCGGCCAACGCTCCCGACACGACGGAGGCTGCGGTGGCGACGAACACCATCTGGAAGAACCAGTCGGACATGGAAGCGTAGGACGAATCCTCGAGCAGCGCCGCCGCCGCGGCCGCCTGCGCTTTTTCGTCCGCATTGATGAGGGCGAGTTCCGCGGCGGACGGGTTGTAGAAGACGTCGAGCGCGCCGATCCATCCGCCGCTGGCCCCGACATCCGTATACATCAGGGAATACCCGATCAGGTAGAACGTCAGGCCGGCGATCGAATAGAGCCCTATGTTCTTCAGGCAGATCGCCGCCGTGTTCCTGGATCTGACCAACCCGGCTTCGAGCATGGCGAAGCCCGCCGCCATGAACATGACGAGAAAGCCGTGCACCAGGAACGAAAAGGTGTTGAGAATATAAGCGGTTTCGGTCGCGGCTTGCGCGGTTCCCGCCGCCAGAACGAACGCCGACGCCAAACATGCAATCGATTTTTTCATCTCTGCCTCCAGCAGTCTCGGTCTTCCCTTCGACGGTTCGGCGCGGGATAGCGGCGCGCCGCCGCGCCCTGCGGCGTCGGAAAACCCATCGCTGCGTTCCTCTCGCGGAACGGCGGCCGCTCCCGCGTTCCGCCCGCCGCCATATTGGAAGCAATTTTCGTGCCGTTTCGCGCCGTCGGCGCGGATTTTCCGTCCGATCCGCAGCGCGCCGCCGGGTTCCGTCCGATCCGCAGCGCGCCGCCGGGTTCCGGCTGCGGCGCGAGTCGACGCGGCGCCGGACCCGCGCTCCCGAATTCTGGCGCATCCTTGTGCAAGATCGATGGCGCATTTTTGCGCAGAAGCGGGCATGGACAGGAAAACCCGATCCCTTCATTCTGCCGCAATGGAAAAGGTCGACATCGCCGTGGCCGGCGGCGGAATGGTGGGCATCTGCCTTGCCGTCGGTCTCGCCGGAATCGGCGCGCGCGTCGCGCTGGTCGAGCGCCGTCCGATCGCCCGGCTCGCGGAATCCGACGGACGGGGATCGGCGATCGCCGCCGCTTCGCAGCGTCTGCTGCAGGGCCTCGGACTGTGGGCGCAGCTGGCGCCCGACGCTCAGCCGATCCGCGAGATACGAGTCGCCGCCGGCGGCGCGTTTCTCCATTTCGATCACGGCGAGATGGAGGAGGGGCCGCTGGGATGGATCGTGGAGAACGCCGCGATCCGCCGCGCGCTGGCCCGTTCTCTCTCCCGTTCGGACGCTCTCGTATTCGACGGCGTCCGGGCGGCGGCGAAGGGCGAAGGAATCCTGGCGCTCGACGACGGGACTTCGCTCCAGGCCAGGCTGGTGATCGCGGCCGACGGCAGGGAATCTCCGCTGCGAACCGCCGCCGGGATCGAAACGTTGCGCTGGTCCTATCCGCAAGCCGCGATCGTCTGCGCCGTCGCGCACGAGCTGCCGCATCGGGGCGTCGCCTACGAGCACTTCATGCCGGCCGGGCCGTTCGCCATCCTGCCCATGACGGGACGGCGGTCCTCCATCGTGTGGACGGAACGCGCCGAGCGCGCGCCGACCTACCTGTCGCTCGACGCGGACGCGTTCGCCGAAGAGCTTGGCCGAAGGTTCGGCGGCTTCCTCGGGCGCGTGACGCCGATCGGACGCCGCTGGTCCTACCCTCTGTCGGTCGTGCACGCCCGACGCTACGTCGCGCCGCGTCTCGCGCTCGCGGGCGACTCCGCGCACGCGATCCACCCTATCGCGGGGCAGGGCTTCAATATCGGCTTGCGCGACGTCGCGGCGCTCGCCGAAGTGGTCGCGGATGCGCTGCGACTCGGCCTCGATCCCGGGGACGCCGCCGCGCTCGCCCGCTACGAACGCTGGCGGCGCGCCGACAACCTAGCGATGTTGTCGATGACGGACGCGCTGAACCGGCTGTTTTCCAACGACATCCCGCCCGTTCGCCTGCTTCGCGGACTCGGCCTTTCCGCCGTAGGCCGGGCCGGCCCTCTCAGGCGCCTGTTCATGCGGCACGCCATGGGCCTCGCCGGCAACCTTCCGCGCCTGGCGAGAGGCTTGCCCTTGTAACGGCGAGGGGCCGGCGACCGCCCTGCGTCCGCAACCCTGTCCTTCGCGCCGGCGTCGCCGCCGAACCTACGGCTCGCGGCTCAACCCCGCCGCCTCCAGTTCCGCGAGATAGGTCCGCCAGCGCGTCTCTCGCTCCCTGCCGAGCAGGCGGAGATACTCCCAAGAGTAGATCCCCGTGTCGTGCAGGTCGTCGAAAACGATCCGAACGGCGTAGTTGCCGACCGGTTCGACGTCTGCGATGCCGACATGGCGGCGGCCGGCGACGAGGGTTTTCCGTCCGTGACCCTGCACCTCCGCGGACGGGCTTTCGACCCGCAGGTATTCGGCCGGCAACTCGAAGGATGCGCCGTCGTCGAACGCGATATGGAGAATCCGCTCCGCGCGCCGGACCGTGATTTGGACCGGGCGCGGCGGAACCGGACTCATCGCCGCGGCGGCCCGACCGTCACTCCGGGTCGATCCGCCGCGCTTCGTCGACCAGCATGATCGGAATGCCGTCGCGGATCGGATAGGCGAGTCCCGCCCGTTCGCTGACGAGTTCCTGCGCTTCCTCGTCGTAGACGAGCGGTCCCTTGGTGAGCGGGCAGACGAGAATTTCGAGGAGCCTGGGGTCGATGCCTTGTCGATTCGCGGTCACTGTTCCTCCGGCGCGGTCCGCCCGCGTTCAGTTGCGGCGTTCGAAGTCCTCGTTGGCCGCCAGGGCCATTTCCAGCAACGCCACGAGCACGTCGGCCCTGTCCGCCAGCGTGACCGCCTCCAGCAGCGCCTGCTTCTCGTTGGGCTGAAACGGAATCATCATGGCGAGGGAGTTGACCAAGCGATCGGCGCGGGTTTCCTCGATCGCCGGCCAGTTGGCCTCCACCTTGTTGACCGTGAAGTAGGCCCGCAGGGCGTGCAATATGCGCGGTCGGTCGACGCCCTCGCCCGATTCCTCGTCGAGGTCGCCTCGAAACGGCGCCCAGTTCGCCAACGCCACGCGATAGCCGTCGCGCAGCGGCAATTCCCCTTCGAACCCGAACCGCAGCAGTCCGGTCAGGGTAATGAGGTATCGGCCGTCCTCGGTCTCGCTGAACGACACGATGCGGCCCGCGCAGCCGGCGCTGTAGAGTTCCGGGTGTCCGCCGTCGCCGCCCTTCGGCTGGATCATCCCGATCAGGCGCGGTCCGGCGAGAGCCGCGTCGGTCATGTTGAGGTAGCGCGGTTCGAAGACGTTGAGAGGCAACCGCGAGCCCGGCAGCAGCAGAACGCCCGTCAGCGGAAAGAGGGGAATTTCCCGCGGCAGGTTTTCGTAACGCGGCGCGCCGGGCATTCGTCACGAAAACAGAACGGACGACATTTTGCGGCGGCCGACCACCGTCTCCTCGTCCGTCGGCCCCATCGCCTCGAAGAACTGGATCAGCTGCGTCCGGGCGGCCTGATCGTTCCAGTTCCGGTCCGCTTTGAGGATTTCCACGAGGTGATCGATCGCCTCGCCGCGGCGTCCCGCGCCGAACAGGCCGGTGGCGAGATCGAAGCGCGCCGACAGGTCTTTCGGGTCGGCGGCCACGCGCGCCTCGAGCGGGGAGAGGTCGCCCACGGCGGCGCTCTGCCGCGCGAGATCCACCGCCGAGCGCGCGGCGGCGGCGTCCGGGTGCGCGGCCTGCTCTTCGGACATTCCGTCGAGTATGTCCGCCGCCTGGTCCGTTTCGCCTTGCGCCGCCAGAGCCCGCGCCAACCCCGCGACCGCGTCGTCGTTGTCCGGCGCGTGGCCGATCACCTGGCCGAAGATGGCGGCGGCCACGTCGTATCGCTCGGTTTCGAGCGCCTCCCTGGCCTGGTCCATGGCATCGGCTATCGGGTCGTCCTGCGCGGTCCCGGCCGCGGCGGCCAGCCGGTCGACGAAATCCCTGACCTGGCTTTCGGGGAGCGCTCCTTGGAACCCGTCGACCGGACGGCCGTCGAAGAAACCGAAAACCGTCGGCACCGACTGGATGCCCATCTGCTGCGCGATCGTCCGGTTTTGATCGATGTCGATCTTGGCGAGCCTGACGGCGCCTCCCGATTCGCGGACCACCTTTTCGAGGATCGGCGTAAGCTGCTTGCATGGACCGCACCAAGTGGCCCAGAAGTCGACGACGACGGGAGTCGTCATCGAGGCTTCGAGCACTTCCTTCTGGAAGTTCTCGATGGTGACGTCCGTTACCAAGTCGGCGTTGCCTATCGTTTCCATTGATCCAGATCCCGTTACGGACGCGTTGTCCGAAGATGGCGCGTTGCGCAGCCGCTGGCAAGTCCCGGCGCCTGCCCGGCGGCGGGTTCGAGATCGACCACGCGCGGCGACCGGCCGCAGTCCTCGATGAAACGCAGCAGATCCGGCGGCCGGATCGCGGTCGTCCGATCGTTCACGAGCGGGTGAAAATTCGCGACGTCCGCCGCCATCACCTCGGCATCCAGCACGACGGCGACCCGGGCTCCGTTGATCAGCGAGAACGGGGTCACGGCGCCCGGCTCGACTCCGAGATGCTCCCTCACCCGTTCGGGCCGCGCGAAACTCAATCGGGCGGACCCGATCTCGGTCGCGAGCCTTTTCATGTCGAGTCTTTTGCTCTCCTCGACCACGACGAGCCACAGCGCATCCTTCGCGTCCTTCAGGAACAGGGTCTTGCAATGCGCTCCGGGAAGGTCGCCCCGCAGTTCGCGGTTATCGGAAACCGTGACCACGGGCCGGTGCGCATGCGTCGTCGTCTCGATGCCGAGCGCTTCGAGGCGCGCGAAGAGGTCTTCCGGCGTCGCCTTGCCCGGCACCGAGCGAAGCGCCCCGTTCATTGCGGCGAGGTTTCGCTCGGCCGGCGCCCTCTTGCCAACCCGTCCGGGGAGGCGTATATTGGCCGACGAGGATGCGGGCGTAGCTCAGGGGTAGAGCGCAACCTTGCCAAGGTTGAAGTCGTGAGTTCGAATCTCATCGCCCGCTCCACTTTCCGCTCCGGCGGGCTGTTCTCCGCGTCATCCCCATACGTCCTCGGCCACCTCGACGAGCCGGCGCAGCTTGGCCTTCTCGTCGTCGATGGTCAGTTCGTTGCCTTCGACCGTCGACGAAAAGCCGCACTGGGCGCTGACCGCAAGCTGTTCGATCGGCGCGAATTTGGCGGCCTCGTCGATTCGGCGCTTGAGCGCGTCCGCGGACTCCAGCTCGGGACGCTTCGAGGTCATGATGCCCAGCACCACGATCTTGCCCGGCGGCAGAAACCGCAACGGCGCGAAGTCGCCCGACCTGTCGTCGTCGTACTCCATGAAGAAGCCGTCCACGTCCAGCTCGTTGAAGAGGATTTCGGCGACGGGCTCGTAGCCGCCCTGCGCGACCCAGGCGCTGCGGAAATTGCCGCGGCACATGTGAATCGTGACCGCCATGCCTTCCGGCCGGCCGGCGATGGATTCGTTGAGCAGCCTGCAGTAGGTGCGGGGCAGCGCGTCGGGATCCTCGCCGAGCGCCCGCGTCGCCTCGCGAATTCCGTCGTCGCAGAGATAGGCGAAGTTGGTGTCGTCGAGCTGGAGGTAGCGCAGGCCGAGGCCGGCCAGCGCCATGACCTCGCGGTTGTAGACGTCGGCGAGGTCGGCGTAGAAGCCGTCCATGTCCGGATACGCCTTCTCGTCGATCGCCTTGCGTCCGCCGCGGAAATGCAGCATGGACGGCGAGGGTATGCAGACTTTGGGCGTCCGGCCGACGACCGATTTCAGGAACTCGAAGTCCCGCGCCTGGATTTCGCGGACGTGCCGCAGCTGTCCGTTCACCTTCATGACGGGGGGCACGAAGCCCACTTCGGTGCCGTCGTCCTTGCGAAAATGGGCGGCGAAGCCGCCTTGCGTCACTTCCACGCCTTCGATCTGCTCCAGAAAATCCAGGTGCCAGAAAGTGCGGCGGAACTCGCCGTCGGTAATCCCCTGGAGGCCGATGCTTTCCTGCAGTTCGACCGCCTCGCGGATGCAGGCGTCTTCGACGGCGCGGAGGCCGGCGTCGTCGAGTTCGCCTGCGGCATGCCGGTCGCGCGCTGCGAGCAGTTCCGCTGGCCGCAGCAGGCTGCCGACATGGTCCGCCCGGTAGGGAGGAGAAGTTCGAGAGGTCATGTTCTTCGCTCCGAACGGAATGAGCGTTCCACGGTAGCACCATTGCGGGCCGGTCGAAAGACCGGGGCCGGCGGGAGGCGTTCGCGCCGTTCAATTTTTTCGTCGGCCGCCGTCCGTCCGGAGGCGAAGGTCTGCGCCGCCCCGTTTCGCGCCGCCGGCTTCGGGGCGGGCCGGGCGCTTTCACTGCGCCCTGGGTCTCCGAAGCGCGGCGAGCGGCAGCCGCGAGAGAGGGCTGCGTCGGGCGGTGCGGCTTGCCGGGCTTCGCGCGCTATTCCGCCGCCACGGTCGGCGGTTCGCTCCGGTGCGCGATGAAAGTCTCGAACAGATCGAGCTTGCCCTCGATCCGCGCCACGCGATCGCTCAAAATCCGGATTTGCTCGTTCGTCTGCCGGAATTGCTCGTTCGTCTGCCGGTGTTGTTCGTTCATGTGCACGGCGAGGGCGTCGATCCGGCGGTCGAGCCGACGGCCCTGATGAAGAACCAGCCCCATAACCGCAACGCCGACGCCAAGAATGGCGATTAGTTCGGGAGAGAACTGTTCCATGAGTTTCACCCTGCTTCGGCGAGTTCGGGACAGCGATCATACGCCAGGCGTTCGCGCCGTTCAATTTTTTCGTCGGCCGCCGTCCGTCCGGAGGCGAAGGTCTGCGCCGCCCCGTTTCGCGCCGCCGGCTTCGGGGCGGATCTCGGCGCTTTCACTGCGCCCTGGGTCTCCGAAGCGCGGCGAGCGGCAGCCGCGAGAGAGGGCTGCGTCGGGCGGTGCGGCTTGCCGGGCTTCGCGCGCTACTCCGCCGCCACGGTCGGCGGTTCGCTCCGGTGCGTGATGAAAGTCTCGAACAGATCGAGTTTGCCCTCGATCCGCGCCACGCGATCGCTCAAAATCCGGATTTGCTCGTTCGTCTGCCGGATTTGCTCGTTCGTCTGCCGGTGTTGTTCGTTCATGTGCACGGCGAGGGCGTCGATCCGGCGGTCGAGCCGACGGCCCTGATGAAGAACCAGCCCCATAACCGCAACGCCGAGGCTGAGAACGGCAACGCCGACGCCAAGAATGGCGATTAGTTCGGGAGAGAACTGTTCCATGAGTTTCACCCTGCCTCGGCGAGTTCGGGACAGCGATCATACGCCAGGCGTTCGCGCCGTTCAATTTTTTCGTCGGCCGCCGTCCGCCCGGAGGCGGAGGTCTGCGCCGCCCCGCTTCGAGCCGCCGGCTTCGGGGCGGGCCGGGCGCCTTCACTGCGCCCTGGGTCTCCGAAGCGCGGCGAGCGGCAGCCGCGAGAGAGGGCTGCGGCGGGGGCGTTCGCCTCCGGGCGGGCTACGCCCTCCCTGCGGCGAACGCCCCCACAGCCCCGGCACCTTGACTCACCGGCCAACCCGTACTGCCTTGGCGCTGCCGACCGCCGGTATTGCACTTCGTGTATGGACGCCCCCGTTGATGCAAGCATTTTGGAAAGCTCGGTGCGTCAAGTACATTCGTGCATCTGGATGCGGCTTCAGTGGCCGCGGACAGCGATACGCGGACCGGGTCCAAGTGCGTGCCGCACAAGAAGTGCAGCTGGTTTGCCCGCGACCATTTGCCCTTACTCTCCCTCCGTCCTTGCCCCCGACGTCCGGCGCTGGCGCCGTCGGATCCCGGGAAACCCTCAGTCGGCAGCCGCCGCCTGGTAGAACTCCTTCTTCGTCAGCAGTGCCCAGGCGGTACGCGCCGTTGGTCAGCCGCCGCCAGCTTCGGAGGCTTGGTCGCAAGCGCCAGCCACGAGCCCGTCCCGCGTCGTTTCGCCAACCGAACGACCGACATTGCGCCGATGCTCTGTCACGCTGGCCCGTGGCCGAGCCTGACTTTGCCGCCCGCGCTGTCCTCTCCCGGCGTCGGTCAGGCCGCGAAGTCGCGCCCCGGTTCTCCCGGCGCGAAGGCTGCCGAAGCGGTCAAGGGACCGACCCCGGATGCTCCGCTTCGAGTCCTCCTTCGCAAGCGCCCTTTCGCTCGTCGATCTTCTTTTTCGGACTGCTGCTCCAACAGTGCGGCGTACCAGGTCGGGCAGGCGGCAACGCATCTTCGAGCTTCCTGACGTTGGCGGTGCCTTGGGGAACCACGAGGCCGAACTCCGCGACCGCGAAGCGCCGTCCGCCGCTGCCAGGCTGCGCGCATGCCGCCCACTGCCGTTCCTCGGTCTTCACGGCGACGACGTCGGTGCCGCTTCGGCGTCCGCCCGCGTCGTTCTTCCGACGCTTGACGAACGGCTTGACGGGCGGCGACAACCTGACCTCGTGGCCAAGCTTCTCCCGGCCCCAGTAGTGCGAGCTGCGCCTCCACGATGCACTTCGGCTGTCGCTTCAGGAAGTCCGGAACCTTCGGGCGGCCGAGGGTCCGGCGAAACGCGCCGTCCGCTCGAGCGCCGTGAAGCGAGAAACTCCGCTTCGCCAGGCCGATTATGCTGACCTGTTCCGTCCTCTCTCCATATGTTGTGGTTCGACAGCACTATGGCACAACGTGATGCCGCCGGGGAGGAGCGTCCATCCCATCGGAGTTGATAGGGGGAGGTTTGGTATTAGAAGAGCGAATAACCTTGGAGAATGAAATTCATCAGCTTTCTTTGCCGATTTGCATTTTTTCCTCTTTCCGAATGACCGCGACCCTGGATGCCTTGAAACGCTTTTGGAAAGAATAGCTGTTCTTGGACATGAAAGAACATACGATTGCTTTGATTCCTGCGAGGGTTGCCTCAAAAGCGCTTGGGACAATTACGTTTCACCTAATTCCAAGGCGAGAGTTTATGCTTATTGCGAAGCCCTTGGCATTGAAACAAACGCCAACGAATACGGAAATCAAAAATATTGGGCTCTCGATTTGTCTATCTTACAACCTCTGAAGGATTTTTTGCGACGAATTTCATGGAGATTCGATCGACGGCTGCGAGTCGGCGAAATCGCGGCGCGCGGCGCTCAGGACGGAGCGGAAAGGATCTCGTTGACGATCGCGAGCAGAACGACCGAGATCGCCCCGAATGCGGCTACGAACATCAAATTGGGGCCGTAGACCAACTGGATGCGAGGAACCGAGAACATCGCGCTCGCCGTCGCCGTGGAAACGGCGGTTACGCCCACCATGGAGGCGAACGCCCAGCCGAGAAGGGCCGCTTCCGTCATGACGACGTCCGCCACGTTCGTTGTCAGGGGCGCGAAAACGACCAGCGCGACGACGACGGAGACAAGCTGGTGAATTCCCACCAGAGCTCCGATGGTGATCGCAGCGACGACGCAGCCGACCGCGGCCCACGGCGGCAACGCGCCGACCGCGAGGTCGATTCCGGACAAGGCGCTTTCGAGGACGCGTCCGAGGACGAGAGCCGTCGCAACGATCACGATCTCGTCGCGAACCTGTCCCGCGCCGCGCCAGAGATCTCCCGCGAGAGGCCCGAAACGAACGCCTCGCTGCGACGCGAGCGCGACGAGCGCCAGAACCGGCACCGTCGCGATCAACGCTTCGAGGGTGCCGAACCCGGCGGCCGCCGACAGCCCCGCGATCATCGCCGCGCAGAGCGCGACAGGAGGCAGGAGCGGGGCGAATCCTCGCACCGCTCTCCACAGCTCCGGCATCCCGGTCCTTCGCGCGTAGATCAGATGGGCGACCGTCAGTCCGGTCGCGGCGAGCGCAAGGCCGAGCGTCATGACTTCCCACGCGGGAACTCCCGGAATCTGGCGGGCGACGAATGCGCTCGCGATCCAGAAGGGAGACCATAGGGGCGCGAGGCACAGGCCGCGTTGACTCGCCTCGGCGGCGCGCCGCCGCGCCGTTGCGCCGCCCTTCGCGATGGACGCCAAGATCGCCAGCGCGCCCACCACCAGAATCGAGCCGATGACGTGCGCGCCGACGAGAAACGCGCCCGAAGTTTCCTTTTCGCCGAGGCCGGCGAACAGCCTGCGCGTGCGGGAAATCTCGGGACGCCGATCCGCCAGGCCGCGCAAAAGCACGATGGAGCCGAAAAAGGCCATGAAGATCGCGGCACTCTCGAAACCCCGAACGACTTCGCTCCACGAGCCGAACGCCTGCGCTAGAGCGGCCGCCAGGAAGGCGAGCGGCGCGCAGAGCCACATTGTAGCTCGCCGCAAGCGCATGATCGACAATACGACGTAAGCCGCCATCATGAGGCCGCCCGCGGATCGCGCCGTTTCGGAATCCCAAGCGAGACGCGCGAGCTCAAGCGCCCAGAGAAGGAACAGCAACGGTTCCGGACGCAAGAGCCGGCTGGCCCCGAGGCACTTGGACAGCCTTGAATCCATGGCGCGGGCGGTTAACCTTTCGCGGGGCCGCCGACGCCGGGCAGGGCGGGCGCCGGAGCGCAACCGAGGACGGAGAAGCAAAAATGCGCTCCGGCGCGGAGAAACGGGCATTCGTGGACCGCATCGCGGACAGCGTCCGGCGCGGACAGGGAAAGATGGCGGACGCGGCGGACGGATTCGTCCGCGAGTTCTTCGCGAACGCGCAGCCCTGGGCCTACGGCGATCCAGACGGATGGCGCGGCGCGGCGGCGTCGCTCTGGAATTTCGCTCAGACCCGCAGGCGGGGCAGAAGCAAGGTGCGGGTCTTCACCCCGACCGTCCGCAAGGACGGCTGGACGGTCGATCGCACCGTGGTCGAGATCGTCAACGACGACATGCCGTTTCTGGTCGATTCGATCCTCGGCGAACTCGAACGTCGCAACCTCGATGTCCATGTCCTCATTCATCCCGTCATGCCGATGGCGCGGGATCTCTCGGGCAACCTTGTCGGCGTCGGAGCGGAAGCGCCCGCTTCCCGCTCCGAAGCGGTCATGCACGTTCAGATCGCCGAACGGGCTGACGGAGCCGCTCGCCGCGAGCTGTCTTCTTCGCTTGGCGGCGTGCTCGCCGACGTCCGGCGCGCGGTCAGGGACTGGCGACCGATGCTCGACCGCCTGGGCGACGCGGTCGGCGAACTGAACCCGTCCTCCGGCGAAACGGCGGACCTCCTGCTCTGGCTGGCCGAAGACAATTTCACGTTCCTGGGGTATCGCGAATACGGCGATGGCGTATCCGCGGCAGGCCTTGGCCTGTTGCGCGACGACGCGATGGCGTTCGAGGGTTTCGGAAACGGTTCGGATGTTCTGGAATCTCTTGGGCGGCGGTTTTCTATCATCAAGACCGACAGGCGGTCCACCGTGCACCGCAATACGGTCATGGACGCCGTTCTCGTCCGCACGGCGCCGGGCGGCCCGGCAAAGCTGTTCGCCGGCCTGTTCACCTCCTCGGTCTACAATCAGCCGCTCGACGCCATTCCCGTCATCCGGCGCAAGATCGAAGCGGTCGTGAAGCGATCCCGCGTTTCTCCGAGCAGCCACGACGGCAGGGCGCTCGTCCACATTCTCCACACGCTGCCGCGCGACGAGATGTTTCAGATGGGCGAACGCGAACTCCACGGAATCGCGACAGGAATCCTTCATCTGCAGCGGCACCGGAACGTGGCGATGTTCGTCTGCCGCGATCCTCTGGGCCGCTATGTCTCGTGCTTCGTCTGCGTGCCGAGAGAACGTTTCGACACGAGGCTGCGCCGCCGCGTCAGCAAGATCCTCGAAGCGGGTTTCGGCGGAACGGTGACGGCGTTCTACGCCCAGCTTTCCGACGCCGTGCACGGCCGATTGCATTTCGTGGTCAAAACCCCGGCGCCGCCGTCCCGCAAGAAGATCGAGAGCGCGGAAGCGGCTGTCGTCGAGGCCTGCCGGGACTGGTCGGAGGACCTCGCGGCGGCGCTGGAGGAGAGGCATGGGCATAGCGCCGGCGGCGCGGTGTTCGAGCGTTTTCGCAGCGCGTTTCCCGCAGCCTACCGGGACCGCTTTCCGGGAACGGCTGCCGTCGAGGACATCGCCGCGATCGAATCGGCGATCGAGACCGGCGAACTCGGAATGGAACTCTACCGGCCCGAAGGCGCGCCCGGCCGCGCGGTCCGGTTCAAGGTGTTCCACCGCGGCCGGGCGCTGCCCCTGTCCGACATCATTCCCATGCTGGAAAACATGGGCCTGAGGGTCATCGAGGAGATTCCACACAGAATCCGAACGGAGGGAGGCGACACTGTCTGGCTCCACGATTTCGGGATGGAGTCGCGATGGGATCTGGATTTGAAGGCCGTCAGGGACGCGTTCGAACGGACGTTCGAGCGCGTGTGGCGAAACGAGGTCGAGAACGACGGCCTGAACGGTCTGGTGATTTCGTCCGGCCTCGAATGGAGACTGATCGTCGTGCTTCGGGCGTTGAGCAGGTATCTGCGTCAGACGGGCATTCCGTTCGGCGAAGCCTACATGACCGAAACGCTCCTGCGAAACGGCGGCGTTCTGCGCGACCTCGCCTCTCTGTTCGAAAGCCTGTTCGCGCCGAATTACAAAGGCCCTTCCTCCAACGCGCTGCGCCGCAGGATCGGCGGTGCGCTGGACAAGGTGGAAAGCCCGGACGAAGACAGGATAATCAGGCGGTTCCTCAACCTCGTCGAAGCCACGTTGCGCACCAATTTCTATCAGGCCGACGACCGCGGCGCCCCGAAACAGTATCTGTCGTTCAAGTTCGATAGCGGGAAGATCGCCGACCTCCCGCTGCCGCGCCCCGCGCGCGAAATCTTCGTCTACTCGCCACGCATGGAGGGCATCCATCTGCGCGGCGGACTGGTCGCGCGGGGCGGCATTCGCTGGTCCGACCGGCGCGAGGACTTCCGCGCCGAAATTCTCGGCTTGATGAAGGCCCAGATGACCAAGAACGCGGTCATCATCCCGGTCGGCGCCAAGGGCGGCTTCGTCGTGAAGAAGCCGCCGGAGGACCGCGGCCGGCTGCTCGAAGAAGGCGTCGCCTGTTATCGGACGCTGATCCGGGGCTTGCTTGACGTCACCGACAACCTCGAGGGCGGCCGTATCGTTCCCCCGGACAACGTCGTCCGGCGCGACGAAGACGATCCTTACCTCGTGGTCGCGGCGGACAAGGGAACGGCGACGTTCTCGGACATCGCCAACCGGATCGCTCAGGAATACGGATTCTGGCTGCACGACGCCTTTGCGTCCGGCGGTTCCGCTGGTTACGACCACAAGAAAATGGGCATAACCGCGCGGGGAGCATGGGTCTCGGTAGCGCGTCATTTCCGCGAAGCCGGACTGGACGTCAGGAACGAGAACTTCACCGTCGTCGGAGTCGGGGACATGTCGGGCGACGTGTTCGGCAACGGCATGTTGCTATCGAAACGCGTCAAGCTGATCGGCGCGTTCAATCACGCCCACATCTTCGTCGACCCCGATCCCGACCCGGAGGCAAGCTGGAACGAACGCCGCCGGCTGTTCCGCAAGCAGCGTTCCTCCTGGCTGGATTACGACGGCGCCCTGATCTCGAAAGGCGGCGGCGTTTTCGAACGGTCGGCCAAGACGATACGGACAAGCGCCAGTATGCGGAAACTGTTCGGCGTGCCCGAGCAGGCGACCCCGAAGCAGCTAATCAGAGCGATGCTGACCTTGCAGGTAGACCTGCTCTGGTTCGGCGGGATCGGCACCTTCGTGAAGGCATCGAGCGAATCCCACGGCGAAGTCGGAGATCGGGCGAACGACGAAATTCGCGTGGACGCCTGCGAACTGAGGTGCGGCGTGGTGGGCGAGGGCGCGAACATGGGCTTCACCCAGTCCGGCCGCATCGAATACGCCTTGCAGGGCGGTCGCATCAACTCCGACTTCATCGACAACTCGGCCGGCGTCGGATCTTCGGACCAGGAGGTCAACATCAAGATTCTGCTCGGCGACGCCCTGGCCGCGGGCGCGCTCGACATGCCGGAGCGCGACTCGTTGCTCGCGGATATGACCGAAGACGTCGCGGAGCACGTTCTGGTCGACAACTATCGCCAGAGCATGGCGCTCACCCACGCCGAAGCCCGGGCCGGCGCGACGGTCGGAAACGCCGCGCGCTTCATCCGCGCACTCGAGCGCGCGGATAAATTGAACCGTGCGGTCGAGTTCCTTCCCGAGGACGAGGAACTGGAAGAGCGGAAGGCGCGGGGCCAAGGCCTCGCGCGCCCCGAATGCGCCGTTCTCTTGGCCTATGCCAAGATGACGCTTTACGACGATCTGCTGACGAGTGACCTTCCCGACGACCCGTGGCTGGTCGGAGATATCGACCTCTATTTTCCCGCGGCGCTTCGCGGACGTTTCGCCGCCTTCATGTCGCGGCACAAGCTGCGGCGGGAAATCTGCGCATCCTATCTTGCGAACAGTCTCGTTAACCGGGCCGGACCGACTCTCGTCAACGATCTCTCCGAAGAGACCGGCGCGAGTCCGGACCGAATCGCCCAAGCGTATCTCGTCGCGCGCCAGGTGTTCGACCTTCGCGCGATATGGGAGGAGATCGAAGCGCTGGACCACGCGGTCGACGCAGCCGTCCAGACGGACCTCAATCTCGAGATTATGGATCTGGTCCCGAGAGCGACGACCTGGTTCCTCGCCGTAGACCCGCTCGACGTTTCTTCCGCGATCGAAGCGTTCAGGCCCGGCATCGCAACGCTTTCGGCATCTTTGGAGGAATACCTTTCGGGTGAACTGAAGGCTCGGCTGGGCCGTCGAGCGGCGCAGTTCGAGAAACGGAGGGTGCCCGCGAATCTCGCCCGGCGGGTCTCGCAGCTCGACGCTCTGTTCGCTGGATGCGACATCGTTCGCCTTGCGCAGCGCAAGGACGCGGCCGTCGAAGACACGGCTCGCAGCTATTTCGGGGTCGGCGCGCGCTACGGCTTCGATTGGCTGCGCAGCGCGGCGGCGGCGGCCGTCCCGGAGAACGATTGGGAAAGGACGGCGCTGTCGGCTGTCCTCGACGAACTCCGGATTCGGCAGACGCGTCTCGCCGACCTCGCCATGGATGCCGGAAAAGACGCATTCGAGGACGCGACGCGGAGGCACGCAGCGTCGCAACTGCGTCAGACCTTGGACGAAATGCGACGCGGCCCGCCGGTCGATCTCGCCATGTTGACCGCGGCGTTGCGCCATATTCGGCGTTTATGCGGCGAGTGACGCGGCGTTGCACCGTCGCGGATCGTTTTTCATTAGGCTCAATTCGCTTTACGTATGCGCCGACTTCGCCGATCCAGGCGCGCTTCCGCAGAAATTGTCCCGATACGCAAATTAAAATTTTCATTATATGCCTCCATTGAACGACGCAAACGACTACCACGATAGTCCGTTTGACAATTTGTCCGTACCCATGGTATGCGATCAAGTAGCTTTACATCCTTGATCGCGAGAAACAATCCGCATGAGTTTCCTTACGGCGAATCGGAATTTGGAGTTCATCGGCCATTGTCATGAACAAACGGTCCTCAAATTGGAGAACAGGCATGAAAGCGAGTGAACGGACTGCGGAAACGCTAAACGAAGACAAAAGGTACGACGATTATGCAGAAAACAGAGATGACGCGTCGATCAGCGAATATGAGATAACCGCCGCGCCGAGCGATTTCAACGTGATGACGCTGAAAGACCTTGTGGACAGGAAGTGGTTGCGTATTCCTGGATTTCAGCGTAATTACGTCTGGGATCTTCCCCGAGCCTCCAAACTTATCGAATCTCTCATCTTGGGTTTACCCGTTCCTCAGATTTTTCTATACGAACGCGAACGGAACAACAACCTTCTGATCGACGGCCAACAACGTTTGATGTCGATATATTATTTTCTTAACGAGCGTTTTCCTCGTGCCGATCGCCGAGAAGAAATTCGACGAATTTACGACGAAAAAAATCATATTCCGGAGGAAGTATTTCAAAACAAAGAATATTTCAGAAGTTTCAAATTGCTGTTGCCGGAGGGCGCTTCAGGCAAGAAAAACGGGTTGACAGGATTAACCTACTCGACCATGGGAGAGATCTATAAATCTCGTCTCGATCTGAGGCCGGTTCGCTGCTTTTTCATCAAACAGAACGCTCTTTCCGACGATGACAGCGCGGTATACGAAATATTCAATCGCCTCAACACAGGGGGCGTTACGTTGCATCCCCAGGAAATCAGAATGAGCATGCACCAATCGGGGTTCTACGAAATGCTCAAGAAGATAAATTTGCTGCCGAGATGGAGGGAAATGGTTTCCTCTTCCGTTCCGGATCTGCATATGAAGGATATAGAGATACTTTTGCGTGGATTCGCAATGCTGATAGAAGGGGAAAACTACAGGCCATCAATGGTGAAATTTCTCATCAGTTTTCAAGGAAATGCAAGGATCAAGAACCAGAATCGAATCAATACCTCGAAGAATTGTTTGCATCTTTTCTTCAGGCTACATCCAATTTGCCGCCGGATATTTTTATCAACAAATCAAACAACCGCTTCAACATCGCTCTCTACGAAGCCGTCTTTACATCGAGTTGCAGAAGAGCTTACAGTAGACGGAGAATGGTCAGAAATAAGTTGGATGAAAGACGAATCGAAATGTTGCGAAAGGATAGGCGGTTTCAGGAAGCGTCACAGCAGGGAACGACAAATCCCTCAAATGTTGGAATAAGATTGGCAAGAGCCAAGCAAATTTTATGGTCAAAGAAAGTTTAATTTGTGTTATGTCAACCGTTGACGATATTTATAAGAATGTTTCCGATCTCCTTGAATTTCTTCGGGGTCAACCGCGACAGGAGTTTCATCAATTAGTCGATGAAAACTTCAGAAAACTTCTATTGATTGCAGCAGCAAGTTATTTTGAAAAGCGCCTCTCAGATGCGGTCATCGAGCTTGCTGAGAGAGTTACTTCGGAAGAACACGTTGTTGTGCACGTTATAAGAAGAGTGGCAATCGAGCGACAGTATCATACATGGTTCGATTGGAAGATGCTAAATGCCAATAAATTTTTTCCATTTTTGGAGATAATTTCAAGATTTTCGCACAGAAAATGGTATCGGAAAACGAATATATAAATAAATCGATCACCGATTTTATGGAAATCGGTCGAGAAAGAAATCGCATGTTGCATGAGGACTTCAGTAGTTTCTTCATGGAAAAGACATTTGATGAGATAAAAGCTCTTTATCTTTCTGCCAAAGAATTCGTCGATTGGTTTCCCCGTGCCATGGAAGAATTCCTGAATCAATCCGAGCGATGAGCGCTGCCTGGATCGATCTTTCGGAATCGATCCGCCGCATTGCATTTCCTGTAGACGCAGATAGTCTGGCGCTGTGCATTTCTCGACATGATCGATCTTTCGAAAAATGCACGGATTGCGGGAATTTCGGAGCTTCCTCTCGCTTTTCCGCTCTGCGGGCCGTTTGACGACGCGATGCTGTAGGGACGGCGGCGTGGACTGGATGTATCGATGAGAGGCGGCGTTCCCGGAACGCGGATCGAGACGACCGGGTGGCGACTTCGCTGACCGGTGCAGGGAGGAAAGATGGAGCGCGGCTACAGCGACCTTCACGATCATCTGGAGGAGCTCAGGAAAGCGGAGCTGCTTCACGTCGTGGAGGCGCCGGTGGACAAGGATTCGGAGTTGGTTCCGCTGGTGCGCTGGCAGTTTCGCGGAGGCCTGCCGGAAGGCGAGCGCAAGGCGTTCCTGTTCACCAACGTCGTGGACGGGACCGGGCGGCGCTACGACATTCCCGTAACGGTCGGTGCGCTTGCGGCGAACGCCGCGGTCTACGCCGTCGGCATGGGAAAGACCGTCGCCGAAATCGGCGAGTGCTGGCGAACCGCCATTGCAAACCCGATTCCGCCGACGGAAGTCGCCGCGCCCGTCTGCCAGGAACTAGCGTTCGAAGGCGATGCGCTTGTTTCGGGAAGCGGCCTCGACGCGTTGCCGGTTCCCGTCTCGACGCCGGGTTACGATTCCGCGCCCTATCTGACGGCGACCGCCTGCATCACCAAGGATCCGGACACAGGCATCCAGAACGTCGGCACCTACCGCGGCGGCCTCAAGGCGCCCGATAGGATCGGTCTCAAGATGTTCGCCAGTCTGGGCCAGGGAGGAATGGCGCACTGGCGCAAGTACCGCGAGCGCGGCGAGCCGATGCCGATCGCGATGGTCGTCGGTTGCCCGCCGGCGGTCGCCTATGTCGGTCCTCAAAAATTGCCCGAAGACGTGGACGAGATGGGCGTGGCGGGCGGCATCGTCGGCGTTCCGATCCATGTGGCCCGCGGTCGCAGCGTCGATCTGAACGTGCCCGCGGAAGCCGAGATCGTCATCGAGGGATTGGTGGACACGGGACGTTTCGAGCCGGAAGGCCCCTTCGGCGAAAGCCACGGCCACGTAAATCTGGAGGAGTACAATTTCATTCTCCGGGTAACCGCGATCACGCGGCGGCGCGACGCCGTCCTCGCCTCGATCGTGAGCCAGGTGACACCGTCGGAATCGAGCGTCATCAAGAGGGTCGCGTACGAGCCGCTTTTCCTGAACCACTTGGTCCGTCATCTCGGAATCGCCGACGTCGTCCGGGTCGCGATGCACGAGCCGCTCACTAACCTCCGCAAGGTCGTGGTTCTGCAGTTCGCGCGCGCCGCGGCGCGCACGGAAATCTGGCGGGCGTTGTACGGAGCCGCGTCCTTTCAGGCTCCGGTCGGAAAATACCTGATCGCCGTGAGCGACGACATCGACCCCGACAGCCTCGACGCGGTCTTCTGGGCGATGAGTTACCGCGCCAATCTGGTTCGGGACTGCGAAACGCTGCGGCACCGCCCGACCGGACATGGTCCGGGCGCCGAAGAGGAGGACGCCACCTTGCTCATCGACGCGACCCTCAAGACGCCGATGGCACCCGTCGCGCTGCCCCGACGCGAATACATGGAACGGGCCAGGGAATTGTGGGACCGACTCGGGCTGCCGCCCCTGACGCCGGAACCTCCCTGGCACGGATACGATCTCGGCGATTGGTCGGAAGAATGGGAAGCCGTCGCCGAGCGCGCAGCCCGCGGCGGTTGGATCGCCAACGGCGAACGCTCGTTCCAGCTGCGGCGGCGGGACGTATCGCCCAACCAGAGCCTGCGGGACGATGGCTGAGCGTTGCAGAGGCATTCGGCGCGGGCCTTGCCATTCGTTTCTCCGAGGCCGAACCAATGATTGATCTCCACGCCTGGCCGACGCCCAATGGCCAGAAGGTTTCCATAATGCTCGAGGAATGCGCCCTGCCCTACAGAGTTTTCGCCGTAGACATCAACGTGGGCGAGCAGTTCGACCCCGAGTTTCTTGCGATCAGTCCGAACAATCGCATTCCGGCGATCGTGGACCACGATCCTGGCGACGGGGGCGAGCCGGTTTCCGTATTCGAAAGCGGCGCGATCCTCCTCTATCTGGCCGAGAAGTCCGGCCGTTTCCTGCCGACCGATCTGCGCGGCCGAACCGCGACCGCCGAATGGCTGATGTGGCAGATGGGCGGGCTGGGTCCCATGGCCGGGCAGGCGCACCATTTCCGGCAGGCAATGGGCGGCGTCGAGGTTCCCTACGGCGTCGAACGCTATTCGAAGGAAGTGAGGCGGCTCTACGGCGTCATGAACGCGCGGTTGTCGGACAATGCCTATCTCGCCGGCGAAGCTTATTCGATTGCCGACGTCGCTTGCTGGCCTTGGGTTCGTCCCTCGCGCCGCCAGGGCATCGACAAGGGAGACTTTCCGCACGTCCGGAGATGGTTCGAGGAAATCGCGGCCCGAAAGGCGGTGCAGGCGGGGATGGAATTGTTGGCCGATCGCCGCGGGGCCAGAACCATGACCGAGGAAAGCCGCGCCATCCTTTTCGGGCAGCGCAGGCCGTAGAAGCGCAAGGAATCCTAATGGACAGCGCCGTTGCCGCCTCGTTTCGCCTCCTCGCGAACGGCGTACCAGTTGGCCGCGAAGATCGCCGCCCCGCCCGCCAGCGTCCAGGGACTTAACGTCTCGGCGTAAATCAGGAAGCCGAGCAGCGCCATCATCGGCAGGCGAAGAAAATCCAGCGGGAAGACGATGGTGATGTCGGCCAATCTCAGAGCCCGCGCCATCGTGTAGTGGGCAAGCAGTCCCGCAAGGCCCCAGGCGAGGATCCACGGCGCGTCGGCCAGGGAAGGTGTTACCCATTCATACGCCAGCACCGCCGGGAGCAGTCCCAGCGGAAGCTGCTGGAGGTTCATGTAGAAAATGATGCCTTGGGGGGTGTCGGTTCGGGTCAAATATTTCACGAGGACGCCGGAGGCCGCGTAGAGTGCCGATCCCGTCAGCATCACGAAACCCGCGACGCTGAAAGCGGATCCCTCGGGCTGGAGGATGATGAGCACGCCGACGAAACCCAGCCCGGTCGCGACCCATTTATGCTTCCACATTCGCTCGCCCAGAAACAGGACCGCAAGGATGGCGGTGAACACGGGCACCGAGAATTCGATGGCGGTGAGGTCGGAAAGCGTGAGATGAGCGATGCCGTACATCCAGCATATCTGGGCGGAGAACTGCACGAGCGCACGGATTCCGTGAAATCGGAAGCGGGCGGTGCGGAGATCGGCGAATCGATTTCGAAGAATGAAGGGCAGCACGACCAGCACGCCGATCAGGCTGCGGAAGAACAGGATTTCGAAGACCGACAGGGTCGTTTGCAGTTCGCGCGCGGAAATCGCCATGCCGGCGAAGCCGCACATCGTGCCGCAGAACCACAGCACCGCGCGGAAAAGGGGCGGCATCCGGAAAGCGGAACTCATCGGCGGCGCATGCGGGAGGTTCGCGACGCGCACGGAAGGCGGATACCTTCCATCGTCAGGTGCGCCGCTTCCCGCTCCGGCGGGCAGCGGCGCTCTCGCGCATGGTGATGTACCAGGTGCTGAGAACGATGATCGCGGCGCCGGCCCAGACCCAGATTTCCGGAACCTCTCCGAACAGGGCGAAGGCCAGCGCGGCCGTGAACGGCAGGCGCAGGAAGTCCAGCGGCGCCAGCACGCTGGCGTCCGTCGTGCGCAGCGCCATGGCGTACAGGAACGGCCCGGAGGTCCCCAGAAAGCCGAGCGCAAGGATCGGCAGGAGGTCGTCCCAAGTCGGGGCCACCCAGAAAATCAGAGCGGGAGGCACGCAGAAAGCGCCAATCAGGCTGTTGGTGTAGAAAGTCAACGCGAGCGGCGTCTCCGTTGCGACCATGGCTTTCAGATAGACGACGGTCGCCGCGTAAAGCAGCGCCGACCCGAGGATCATGGCCTCGGGCAATCCGATTTCGGCGGAGCCGGGCCGAAGGATGACGAGCATGCCGCCGAAGCCGACGACGGTCGCCGCGATGCGGCGCGGGCCGATCTTCTCGCCGAGGGCTACGGCCGCAAGCACCAGCACGAAGAGCGGCAAGGTGAAGTGGATCGCGACCGCCTTGCCCAGAGGCACGACGGCGATGGCGTGAAACCAGAGGATCATGCCCACGAAGTTCACGACCGCACGCTGTACGTGCATGCCGGGACGCTTCGTCCGCAACAGGTGGAAACCCTTCCATGCATACCACGGCATTAGCAGCAGGACGCCGATCGACATGCGCCAGAAAACGATCTGGAACGCGGACATCGTGTCCGAAAGCTCGCGCACGGACGAATGCACCGACGCGAACAGAGCCATCGACAGGACGCCGATCGCGATGCCCCTGTACAGGCCGTGAGCATTGGATGGCGCAGAGGCATCCTGTCGGTTCATGGCTCCAGAATAGCCTGTCTGCGTCGAAATTCACCACCCGAAGCGCCGGTCCGGTCCGCGCTTCCGGCTTCGGTCCCCCGGGGAGCCGGGCTTTACTGGCGATGCCGTGTCGCTTCCCAGGCGGTGATGTACCAAGCGCTCCCGAAAATGACGGCCGCTCCCACCCAGACGAAAGCGTCGGGAACTTCCTGGAACAGCAGGAAGGCGAACAGCGCCGTGAAGGGCAGGCGCAGAAAATCGAAAGCGCTTATGAGGCTGGCCTCCGCGGTTTGGAGCGCGGTTGCGACCAGCGCCGGCGCGATCATGCCGCAAATGCCGAGCCCGAGTATCGGCAGGATATCGTCCGCGGAGATCGGCTCCCAGAAAAACACCGTCGGCACGAGACACCAGAGGGCGATCAACAGGTTGGTATGGAAGGTAACGGACAGCGGGCTCTCTTCGCGCACGATCACCTTCAGAAAAATGGTGGCCGCGGCGTAGAGCGCCGCGGATCCGAGAATGGCGAACTCCGGCAGGCCGAACGCGATCACGCCGGGCCGCAGGATGATGAGCACGCCGGCGAAACCCGCGACGACCGCGCAAACCCGGCGCAGTCCTATGCGCTCCCGCAGGAAAAGGGCGGCGAAAAGAACGATGAAGAGCGGCATGACGAAGTGAACGGCGACGCCCTTGGCGAGCGCCACATGGTTGAGCGCCCAGAACCACATGACCATGCCGACGAAATTGACCGTCGAGCGCATCAGATGAAACCTGTAGCGGCGGGTTTTCAGATTGTGGAAACCCTTCCAGGCGAAATATCCGCCGATCGCGGCGGCGCCGATCAGACCGCGAATGAACACAATCTGAAACGGCGACATGGTATCGGACAGCAGTCGGACCGAAGGCGGAACGACGCCGAACAGCAGCATCGCCGCGGTCGCCAGGAGCGCGCTCCGCGCGACCAGAGAGGAAGGCCGTATCGGCGGGGTCATGTCCGCAGGGTATCAGGAGCCGTGGCCGCATTGCAAAATGCGCGCTTGGAGAAGAAATAGTGTCGTTGGGGATATAGAGTGCAGCGCATCCACCGAATGCAGCTGGTTCGGCCTCGCCGTATATCGAAAACCGGTTTCCGCAGTCTGTGAATTCACGATCAGCCGGGCGGCAATCATCGGCCAGGATACTGGCAAACGATGCTGTCGCCCGTTTCCTGCACCCTGAAATCAGGACAATTACGTCGCGAGGGTCGTTCTATCCCGAGGTCATTACCGGCCTCGTCAACCATCATTCAAAATCAATTCCGCCAAACAGTATCGTGCCCATCTTCGGTGTCGACGGTAACCGCCGCCACGCAGATCAGCTTCATGATCGGCGTGCGAGCCGCTTCGCGTCATCACGCACGGGACAGGCGCAGATAAACCAGGCACACAAATCAATTCGCCAGTATCTCGTATGGCGGATTCAAACTTTCCCAACTACGAATATCCGTCCACATACCTGTATTCCGCAGGTCTTCTAGAGGCAGCGCCGCTCTGAGAATTCTGGCTATCTCCTCCGTTCCGATACCGGGCCTGATGTCTCCAAGCACATGCCGCAGGCCGATTCGAAGAATCTGCAGTAAATCGTGCCCCTGCACAACATACCACGGATCTCCCACTTCTGATCGCTCGACACGATTTTGCAATTCCTGAATTTCCTCGGGCAGACCGGATTTTGTGGATTCTCGAATCAGTTCGTCGCACTTCACGGACCATGTCTTCTCTTCTACAAATTGTGGCACCTTGATTTTCTTCATTTCGATAACCGGTCGTCGTAACGCCGCGAGTCTCAAACGACCGAATGGCATTGCCCTTTCAAGGAGGGCAGTGCGAACGCTTTTTTTCGTTTCTTGTTGAAATTTTTCGATTTTGGAGGAATCTCCATATTCAGCAAGAACCGTATCGAGAGCTGAAGACCTGCAGAGAATGCACTCCAAGTCATGGGCGTCCGTGGTTACGATATTGTCGGTACCCATTTTCTCTCCAACAAAAATATCGTAATCGCTGTCTACGATACCCAATGCACCCTTAAATTTCTCTTCATCAAGCCTTATAATACACCCGACAACGTTCGGTTTTCCTCCCCCGTCAACAAGTTCGCATTTCTCGCGGCATCTTGGCCTGGGTGCAGATCTATTTTTGTAAAACCTTGTTTTTGTTTCCGGAATCAGAATTTCCACTGTCAGGCCGCGATAGCGTTCAGCATCTGGTTTTCGTTTGCGGCGCACATTCCGGTTATCGCCCGCCACGCGGCATCGAAACGGCCTGACATCATCAACGCCCTGAAGGTGAGGACGTTCTGTCCTCCGTCGATACTCCAGCGCATGCCGGCCCGCTTCATGCGTTGGTTGACCAGCACCTTGTTGGCGGCCTCGACGACGCCGGAACACGTAGCCTTTGGCCTTGAGGCTCGCGTAGCACGCGCCTGTGTTTACGGAAAAACTCGCGCTCGAGCACCTTGACCGCCGTTTTCGTCTCCGCCTTGTCGCGGAGATGTCGCCGACCTTGTCGACGCCCTTCTCGTCGTCGCGCAGGACAGCGCGATACTTTTCGTACCAACCGCTCGCGACGGTCTGACACTTCGCCGAGATGCTCGCATGCATGAAAGAAGTCGACTGCCCGTTCGTCAGGCCGGAGTTTCTCAAGAAACGTCCAGTTGTCGGGCGCGGCATCGGCGACAGCGACCAACTTCAGGTCGGGCCGCGTCTTGCGGATATGAGCGACCTCTTCAGCGAGCAGCGCCTTCAGCGTCTCCTTGCGGGCTTCCGGCATCCGCCCAAAACTCAACGTTTTCAGGCGATTGCCATCTACGTCATGGAAACTGCAGAAATTCCCGCTAACTTGTAGTGGTCGTATCAAATGTAAAGGACTTTCTCGGCAGAAGGTACGACCGTCAGGACAGACGTCTAACGTTCGGCTTAATGACCGAAGCTTTCGTTGGTTATGTTTCCCCCTGAAGAACCTGCTACACACTTCGAAAATTTATTATATCAAGAAGTATCGTAAGGTTCCAGAATCGGCTTCTTGTGTCCGAACGCTATCGCACGATAAAGCGCTTCCCAGCCTGGTAGTGAAAAGTTGAAGAACATAGCTCTCAACTTCTCCCACAAGTAGATGGAACGCTCGGCTTTCTTCCGTGCTCTTTGAAACAGATTGCAACATCTCTGCTGAATCTGGCAGGAAAGCCAGCATCATCAAGTTAGCAAAGACATTCGACAGATGCTTGTAACCATGACCGAAGTTGTGTTCGAAGTTGTAACCTTGGTTCTTCAGGGTGTTGAAGGTCTCGTTTTCGATACGCCAACGTGCACGCCCGGCACGCATTATCTCCATCAGGTTGTGATCTCCTACTGGCAGGTCTGTAACCCAGGAAAAGCGTTGCTTTTTGCCGTCGGGGCGCTTTTCCCAGTATTCAACAAAGTTGACTTCAAGGTCGAAATTCGCATCATTGAGTGGTGCCTTGTTAAGATATCTGAATTCGTGAATTATACCTTCTTCATCGGAAAATTCGGCACGTTTCACAGATCGTGACCTGTTCACTAAGTCAAACAAAAATTTATGGTCTCCCGGCTTGGCACCCAGTATGAAGCGAAGGTTCAACTCCTTGAGATGCTTGATATGCGGGCCATTCGAGGCGAGCCCGTCCTCTACCACTATCAATTTCAAAAACGGATGCTCCCGCCGCACATCGCGCAACAGTCGTGTCGCTGCGTTGCGTTCGCAATCGTTTTTCTTCTTTCCATCTTTCTTGGTAATCGGCTCCGGTGCAAGAGGGAAAACTTCCTTTTGGCGCACGAGAACTGCCCCCAGCATCTGGTGGTAATACGTGATTGTTCCGTTCCTGTGGTGCTTTTCACAGCAGCTTTTACAGTGCACCTTGTGAGATGAAAAATATCCCGTTCCGTCAACGGACAAAAGATAATGCCCGCCTAGACAGGTGTAACCTTCCAGACCCTTTCCGCGCTGAAGCAATTGGAACATCTTCGTAAAAGCGGGACGTAAACTACGGGGGTCCACTTCATCCAGGCGCTCGCGCAACCTGCTGTCGGAAGGCGCTCGCTCTATCCCGTACAACGTCGCAAGATTATTGCGAACCGTTTCATCAAAACGTGCGTCGCGATCAAACTTTAAAAGAGATTTGTATTTCAAACCAAATACCGCAATCCCCGACATCAGGCAATCCGAAAGAACGAGGCCTCGACTCGCCGTCAGATTCTCAATGCCGTCAAAAATCTCCCGGAGCGCCTTCAGCAATCCCGGAGCGCTGAGCGTCTTGCGCATGCCTGGCATTCTAGCCATTTTGGTACGATCCCGCCTCGCCTTCGGAGCACTTTCCAGAGAAAAATCTCCGCTCGAAGGCAAATAGCCCCGAATCGCCTCGAAAAGTCTACGAAAATTTTTTTTCGGACCCCATATTTTCCAAGGGTTTCGAGCCTTAGCGGGAATTGCTGTGGAAACTGACCGTCCCGCAGGACGCCTCGCGCCAGCAGGCCTCTCCATCCTCGTCGGGGCGAAGCGGAACCCCGTCGAGCGAGACAGCGAAGGAAACTGCTTCCTCCGGTATCGTTTCCTCTTCGCGGATGTCGACCACTTTTTCCTTCTCTTTCCAGCGGTCGCCCGACTTCGTCAACAGACGCTTGAGGTGGCTCGAAGACGGGTTCATACCCCCCAACCCTTCCAGGATTTCGGCCCCGTCCGTCGGCGTGCAGTGGCACAGGAGCATAAGGGCGCCACGAGCCGCCGGGTTCGTGAGATACTTGTCGAATAGGCCCAAGCTTTCGTCGACCGGTGCCAACGCCGGGCTTCCCGGCGAGCGATACAACGAACGCAGGAACGTGACCGCGCCGAACACCGTGGGTTTTCGCCGTCGGTTTGGACCGGTAGTAAACCCGACCGTCCCGGCGAATCGGGCCGTCGTTCTCGTCCCGCTCTGAAGTTGCGGAGCACCCCACGACCGAACTCCGCGAGCCGCTTCTGCAATCCGATCTCGAAATCGGCGAACGCCTGGGGCCCCCGGTCCGTTCGTTCGCCCCCTTCATCCACGAGGGCTGCCAAAGATTGGAACGCCTCGGCGGCTTCGCCCCCTTTCTCAAGCAAGGTCGCGAATGTCCGCAGCGCTTCCGCGGTCGGCCGGGAGAGAGCCGAAAGGGACAAACCGTTCGAAGATTGCGAGACTGGCATGGGAATGCTCCTGATGTTGTGGGTTCAAGCCAACATTCTGCCGCATCTTGCGGCTTGGAGCATTCCTTTTTTTCGCCCTGCAGATCCTTAATCGTGCCAAAATCCGCGTCCGGAACGGTGTTTTGGCACGAAATCACCAATCTCGGTCTTGAATCGCCATAGCTATAGATAATGATTTAGAATCAAATAGTTACATGTTTTCCAATTTTGCAATTCTAGACCTGCACCCCTTGGCCTCCAAAACCGGATATCATCTTTGCCTTCAACGATCAGAAAGGCGCCTTCGTGCGATTCGCGCGTCATTTTGATCTCGGCTGCCAGAATGCCGGGCGTTTTATATTCCTGTTTCATAATCCGAATAAAGTAACGCTAATCGCCTAAACCAACCATCAAGTCATCCCTGTCGCCTACGATATAAGGAGAATGAGTGGCCATGATTGCATCGAATCCAGAGAGCTCGACGATATCCATGAGATCTGGAAGGAATTTTTTCTGCCATGCCACGTGGAGGGAAAGTTCCGGTTCATCAATCAGCACCACCGTATTTGGCAGCACCTTGAACAAAAGATCGTAATGCAACACAAGCTCATGCTGTTCACCCGAAGAAAGGGAATCAAGCGCCAGCTGCTGCCCTTCTTCGTTCACGGCAACCAGCCCCCGTTCACGGTCAAGAAGAATTCTCTTACGACGAAATTTGTCGTTAACACTTTCCAGAAGAAGGCGCGTGCGCCTCGCAAAATCACTTAACGCCTGCAATTTACCTTCGGTGTCCTGAACGTACAATGTCATGACTCGGGCTTGGGTGTGATCCATATTGCTCAAGCTATTTACATCAAATGGATGCGTGGGCGTCTCGTCCAAAATACCCATTACCTTAAGCTCCTCCGTCTTTTTGTCGAGATTAGACATGCGTTGCTTAAGTTCATTTTCATTCAACTCCTCCGTAGCCGAGATCAGGCGCTGCGGAAAAGTCTGATCCAGTCTTTGCGCTTGCCGGCCATAGTCGGCCATCGTATCACTGAGTCGGTTCCCAAAATCGCGACTACACTCTACAACCCTTGGAGGCCACCAATGCGCATGACGAGCAGATCGCGAAAGAACAACTCTTTCTCTTACGCTCCGATGGGTGCGAACTAACCGTTGCGTCTCAATCAAGTGCGTATTTGCGCTTTCGAGAAACGCATCAAACCAATCCAAGTTCTCTTGGATTCTATGTTCACTATCTGATACGCTATATCTGGAAAGTACGTCTTCTTCCGTAAGTTCTTCATGATCGCGAACATCAATCCATGACTTGAGATTTCCATCTCTACGGGGGCGAAGATGGCCGACTCTTTCGGCAACTATTTCCGCTTCTGATTGCAATTTCACTTCGGCGGAATGCGATTCGCCGTTTTGCCGTTCCAATTTCAGGATGCAAATACTTTCGTTGGTTTTAGAATTAGTGGCGGTCTTCAATTCAAGAGTGCTCTCGTCGTGAAATCCAAGGATAAATCGCACGAAAGGAATTTCACGAAAATGCGCTATATCACGCCTTAATAGGGAATCTATCATTTTCAATATGGTGGTTTTTCCTGTGCCATTCTGTCCGTGCAGCAACGTAACCCTATCGTCTAAATTCAAGTCGATATGATAATCGTACACGCCGAACAGATTTTCGACTTCGACGTATTGGAGTCGAAGATACTGAGGTTGGTTCATCCGCATTTCACTCCTTCTTTATCCGTATGATGAATGATTATTCTCCGACGCTCGCGACAATTCCCTGCAGCGATAAATCAATTTCTGAGGTTCCATTCATCGAATATGCGCTAAAATCTGTAATCGGGCGATGATCGATTTCGTCCCGAGAATCGAGACTAAGCTGACAGGCTTCCAAAAAAGTGAGATTAGCGCTCTGCACCAAATCAACTTTGTCCTCATCGCTTATGGTGCCGATGGAAGGACTCGAACCCCCGACCCACGCATTACGAATCCGTTATCTTTCCGGCTCACATGATGCCCGTCGCGCTGGTGTACCGCCAACATTCTCGCATCGTGCACTCCACTATTCACTTCCCTAGGAAACGACCAACGAGACCTACGGCACCGGCACCCAATGCGATGCACGCTACCACTTCGTGTCCGCTTACGGCAAGAAATATCGCCGCACCGAGGCAAGCCATCGCTATGGCAAAGCCGAGCCACTGTCCTCTCTTTGTTTCCTGTCCAGAGGCGTTCAGTGCAGTCGTTTCCCACATGATGCGGTGCTTCTGCTCCTTTTCTACCATGGCGAGAATGCGTTCCGCGCTTCCAGGCAGCGCGCTCTCGTACTCCCGGTACATCGTTGGCGGTGGAAGGGGGCCGGAAAACGACGCTGCCTCGACGATCGAGACACGAACATGTTCTGGAAGATTGTCGAGAATCTCCTTGGGAGGCAGATTGGATGCCGGGCTCGGAGACTCTTCACCCTGCTCTTTCTTGTTATGCTCCATTCTTTTCTACCGAATACTGTCCCATCGCCTTGTACATGTCCTTGCCGATGCGTATCAGGTCCCGGTGGCTGGCGTCCTGCGGGTACCGGAGCGGACGGGCTGGCGCGTAGCAATCGCCGGCGCTGCTTATGGTCCTCAGCGCGGCGGGCAGGAAGGCGCGTTCCCCACGAAACATGCTCAGTAGCGTCCGTCGCACCACCCTGGATGCGGGGCTACCCGGCGAACGTGCGGCAATCCGATGCATAGCGTACTCCCCGAATTCTGATGATTTCCCGATACCACTCAATACCGTACCTCGGCGCAGCATGGACCGTACTCCGCAGAAGAATAGCATACTACATGCCATTAAGTAACATATAGGCCATATACTGTCCAGATGCACCTCCCTCTCCAGAAGGCGGTTGCGCTGTGCCATTCTTGACGGCCGCTGTCCACACGGCATCCTGCGGCTCGCTCCGGTAGCCATCAGGCAGGCCACAAGAGTTGCGCGCTCCCTGAACGCCAAGACAAACGCACATGGCCGGCGCCTGCTCGCCCCGTAGCATGTAACTGGCTCTGCGTCCTGCCCGCTGGTTGGGCTATTGAGCGGGTATGTGGACGATTTTTTTGCGGTGAACGCTGGTTTCCCGAAGACAAACGCTCATGATCGGCGCCTGCTCGCCCCGTAGCATGTAACTGGTGGTTTTGCTGGCGTCGCGCCGCTATCATGCGCCGACATAACCGTTCCGGGTTCGGGCGTCGCGGCGCGAAAACAGGGCTATACGGGGCTGCCCTCAGCGTCACGCTCCTCTCGAACGGCCAGTGCCGCCGCGAAAAAATCTTCGATTCGCGGAACGGTTCTGTGCGGCCGGCAGTTCGGGGTAGTTACACAGCAAACTGTGCCAACGGCCTCAAGCCCCGTATTGTTCCCGGCTCCGCGCTGTGGACGTACAACAAAATGGCTGAACCGGCACGTGACTTTCGTTCCGAAGGTCCCCCGCACCCGCCAACTCTCACATGGAAGCGTCGATGCTAACTGACAAGATGCACGTTGTCCACCCGCGCGCAGCGGGTCTGGACGTTCACAAGATGGAGATCACTGCGACGGTGCGATTGTGTTCGCCGGAGGGTGGCGATTCCGAGACCGAGGCTTTCAGCATCCTGGAGAGCCGAATGCGCGATCTCGTGGCGTGGCTGCTCGGCCATGGCGTGACCGCCGCGGAGGCGACCGGCCTGGGAACTTCCGCGCTGAAAGACGCCGGCGTCGACCTGTTGCATGGGCAGCACGTCAAGCAGGGGCCGGAAAAGTCGCCGACAGCAGGTGGCTGGCCTGCAAATTCGGTCTGGCGGCTCCGAGTCTGGTCCTGCCGCGCGAGTTCCGGCGTCTGCGCGTGCTGAGCCGCCCGGCGGATGGCTGCGCTCGGTTGCGCAACCGTGTCCACAAGATTTTGGACCGCGGCGGCATCGGCGGAGTGCTCTCGGACGTGTTCGGCGTCACCGGGATGCGCATTCTTCACGGAGCAATACCAATCCCACAATTAAATGACTTGTTTTTGCGGGGGTTGCAGCAGCCCATTCTCGTTGCACATAAACGAGTACAGTCATTTGTTATACAGGTCACTTAATAGTACATTTGGTATAATCGACGGAGAGTCGCGGGAGAAAATCGTCGCGTCTCTTTCCCGTCATGTCGCCAACAAGCGCGATACGCGAAGCCCTCGCCTGCGACCTCGACCCGTACAGCCGGCAAGGCGACCTGCTGCCACGGCCATGCGAGCAGAAGATCGCGCACTACGACAAACTCATTCGGGAAGGCCTCGACGGCTTCGAGAAGCAACTTCTTCTCTTGCAGACGATCCCCGGGATCGACAAGGAGTCGGCCTCCGCCCTTGGCCCCGACCTCGGCGTGTTCGGTTCCGCCGTCCGCTGCGCCGCCTAGTCCGGCGTGTGCCCCGGCAACGACAAAAGCGCAGGCAAGCGACGCAGCGGGCGAAGCCGCAAAGGCAACGCTGCGCAGGGTGTTGATCGAGTGTGCGCACGGTGCCGCACGAACCGACAACTGTCAATTCCAAGGCTACCATAAGGTGCCCCGCTGCGGAACGCGCCATCGTCGCCAATGCGCACAAACTGCTTTGCGTGGTCTACTGCGTCCTTCGGACCGGCAAGCCTTACCGGGATCCTGAGACCGACTACGAGGCGGTGAGGCGCAATGCTCCTCGTTGGATCCGCATGCTCGAAACGTACAACGTCGCAGGACGACGAAGGCGCATGCCGCAACGGGCGGTGCGGCGGCCACGGCGGGCACGAGCACGACAGGCGGCCTGAGCGCCGCGACATAGCCGTTCCGGGTCCAGGCAGCGCGGTGTGAAGACAGGGCGTTACGAGGCAGCCCTCAGCGCCGCAAGACCTCCGAACGGCAAGCGCCGCCGCGAAAAAAATCTTCGATTTGCGGAACGGCTTCGTGTGGCCGGCAGCTCGGGGTTAGTTACACAGCAAAGAAGGCAGGATCGTCGTCTGGGAGGGGACATTAGAAAAAGACGCTGCAGTACGCGACTGATGCCGAGGCGTCAGTGCCGTCACCAGCAATGAATGGAAGTGATTTTTTCGTCAATCGAATCGATTCCCGGTCGGATTTATCCGTATTTCGTCAGCTTGTCGTCATCCTCGTCGCCAAGGCCAAGTTTCGATAACGTGACGAGAGCGGCGCCGCCATGCCGCGCGAGAACCTCGTTCCGCGACGAAGGCAGAGGAATTTTACGCGAAAAATACGCTGAGGCTGATCGGAAATTCAGGTCAGAACCCGTTCTTTTGAAGCCAGTCGATTACGTCGTTCCGAGTGGAGAAAGTGCATCTTGTCGTCCGCTCGTTTATCGGTGCGGAGCCCGGCGTTATCCACTCGATGTACCAAGGCTCGCCCATCGGGTAATTTCGTCTGTTCAGGTACCTTCCGACACGCACCGACCACGGTATGTCCGGTTTGAACGTATTCTGGATCGTGAGCTGCCGGTTGGCGCTGCTGCCCGGCTTTGGCAGGCCGCGAGACTGAACGTCGGCGGCGATCTCCTCGAAATCATGGGTGAGTTTGCCATGGTTGAGCTCTGGACGGTCCCAAGGCTTCGTAACTCCCGGCATTCGGAATATCCTTCATCGAACGATTTGACGGCGCACATGAACGTCGAGACGATCTTCCCGCGCATGGCGTCGACAACGAATCGGGGCAAGCCGACACGCCTCCGAGGGAATCTCGGTCGGCAATATTTGTTCCTGAGTTTTCCGCATTGCTTATGGTGCCGATGGAGGGACTCGAACCCCCGACCCACGCATTACGAATGCGTTGCTCTACCAGCTGAGCTACATCGGCAACATAGCGCAAGAATAGCACCGATAATCGTTGCCGGCAAGCGGAGGCTGCGGCGTTTGCGCTGCGCCGTTTTTTTCGGACTGCCGTCCGCTCGGCGTCCCGCTCTGGACGCTCTCGGCGGGCGCACGCCAACCGGATCCGAAACCCGGTCTGCTCGCGGCATTTGGCGGAGGCGGCCGCCGACAACTGGTCCGCCTGCGGATCACGGCATCAGGCGGTTTCGAACTCGAACCCGACGATGTTGCGCTCCTCCCGGCCGAACTCCATGCCGATCAACCGGATCGGCACCCCGAGATGCCGGTACTTGTCCGCGTAGCCGCGCTCCCGCATCTGCGCCAGCGCTTGGCCCTCCTGCCCCGGACCCACGACCTTGAACTCGTACAGATGCACGCATCCCGGACTAAGCACAGCCATGTCCAGGCGCCCGCGGGCGGTCGCTTCCTCGACCCGAACGTCCAGCCCCGCCGCCGCGAAGTGCGAGTAGACGAGGGCCGCCCAATAGCCCTCGTAGAGCTCGTTCTTCCGGTGCCAGTCGTGAGGAACGCTCGCGAAGAACGCCTCGAACAGCGTCCTCACCTTTTCCGGATCGTCCTCCGCCGTCAGCCTTGCAAGTTCCGCCTGCCGCATCGCCTCCCCTCCCGTTGCCGGCGACATCGCGCGCAGCAGCCGCCCGTTCAGGCTGAACTTCACTTCGTAGTTCGGATAGTCCAGCCGGTACAGGCTCCGGACGCCGACGGCTTCTTCCCCGACGATGGTCAGATAGCCGGTCTGAAACAAAAGCGCTTCGATCGAGATGTCGTCGACGTCGAAGGCCGACAGCAGCGAATCGTCCGCGACCATGCTCTCCAGGGCCGGAGGCGCGACCCGGCGCCGCGACAGAAGATCGACGAGAAAGCGCGGCGTCCCGGTCTCGAACCAGTGCGCCTTGAATTCGCGCGTTTCGAAGAGCAGGAGAATATCGAACGGGTTGTAGACCTTCTCAGCGCCGCGCCAGTTATAGCCGTTGTACCAGCGGCGGATTTCGTCCCGGTCCAGGCCATCGAGTTCTTGGGCGAAGACCGCGTCCAGCTCCGCGTCCGTGTAGCCGCAAATGTCCGACAACTCCGGCGCCAGCGTGATGTCGCGCAGGTTGTTCAGGCCCGAGAAAATACCCGCCTTCGAGAACTTGCTCACCCCCGTAAGAAAAACGAAACGGAGCTGCCTGTCGCTGAACTTGATGGCCGAATAAAGTCCGCGCAGGAAATCGCGGTTGGCGTGCGCCAGTTCCGGCTTGCCGAGCGCATCGAGAATCGGCTTGTCGTATTCGTCCACCAGAACGACCGTCCGCTGCCCGGTGCGCTCGTGCAGGGCCGAGATCAGATGCGCAAAGCGCTCCGGGGCGTCCGGGTGCAGCGCCTCGATTCCCGCCCGCCGTTCGGCGGCGCCTAACTGAGCCGCGAGGTTTCTCTCCAAGTGGCCGGGTTCGGTGAAGGTCCGCCCGCTAAAGTCGATCCGCAGCACTGGATGGCGGGTTGACCAGTCCCATCGTCCATGGATGTCCAGCCCCCGGAAGAGCTCCTCGCTTCCCTCGAACAACTCTTGCATCGTGTCCACCAGAAGGCTCTTGCCGAACCGGCGCGGACGCGACAGGAAATAGAATTTGCCTCTCTCGACGAGGCGGCGCACATGGTCTGTCTTGTCGACGTAGTAGCAGTCCAGCTCCCGGATCTCCCGGAGGGAGGTCATGCCGGTCGGAAGCATGCGTCTCATCATCCGAGGAGAGTAGGTGACCGCACCGGAGCCGTCAAGGCGGTTGCGCTGCGCCGCGGCGATTCTTGACGAAGCGACGGGCTGGAGGCGCGGTTGCAGGCGGACGATTCGTCGCAACATGGGTCTCCTCCCCGGTTCAGCGTCGACGTATTCCCGATCGCACGTGATGCCCCGCTTTCGCCGGAATGTTGCCCGGCGCGGCCGTTTGCCGTAGGGGCGGCGTCTGGACGGGGGCGTCTCCGGAAACCGTGGTCCCCGCCGGAAAATCCGCGGTTGTCCGAAGCGGGGAAATTTCCCGTCCCATGAAGGCGGCGCGCATTTCGAGAGATGACGAACGGCGCGTGAGGCGCGCGTCTCCGTGGTGGGCCGCGCGCCTTGGCTCCTACGCGGAGTCCCGGACGGACTCGTCGCGCCCGGCATTCCGGTCGTCCTGCGCGATTTCGGCCAGAACCAGTTCGCTGTCGTCGTCTTCTCGGCCGTGCGTCGGAGCGCGCCAGACAAGTTCGCCCAGCGCGCCGCACGCTCCGCATAAAGGACGCCAATTCTCCCGAGCGCTGCCGCAATCGTTGCACACCCATGCGGGATCGGGCGGAGCCGTCGACGCTCGCAACAGCCAATCTCGCGCTTTTCCGACGTCGCCGCTCTCGCGTTCCTCGAGTTCCGCCATCAGGCGGCATATCCGCATCGAAGGTTCGTCCGCCGCCGCATTCCCGAGATGCGCCCGCGCCTTTCCCCACAGGCCGGCGGCGAGCGCCGCCTGCGCCAGCTGAACGTGGCTTTCCTCGTGCCGGGGGTTGAACGAAAGCAGGTTCTCGCATCTGCGCACGAGGCTCAGGGCGTCGCCGCCGCCGATCTCTCCGTAGACCCTGGCGAGTTCCGGATGCGGCGTGCGCCGCCACGCTTCGCGGATCATGCGCTCGGCGCGTCGCTTTTTGTTCGCCCGCGCGAGGATGTCCGCGATCCGCAACGATGCAGGCAGGAAGTCCGGCGCCAGGGCGCGGGCGCGGCGCGCGAAACGCATGGCTTCTCCGGCGTTGTCGCCCGCATCGTCGCTGCAGCCCATCAGCACGGCCGCATGGCGCTCGCGCCATTCCTCGGCGGGCAGCACCTTTCTTTTCGACGCCCTCTCGAGGGTTTCCAGCGCGGCGCGCCAACGTCCGTCCCGGACCTGAAGGTCGAGCAGCGTCGCGACGACCCAGGGAGTCGCCGGCCGCAACCGGTATGCCCGGTCGGCGTAATCGAGCGCGGCGCGCCGGTCGCCGTCGCGTTGCGCCTGCACGAGAAGCCCCCTGAGCCCGAGAAACGCAGTCTCGGGACGCTCCAGCATGCCGGTGAAATATCGCCTTGCCGCAGTCTCCTCGCCGTTGAGTTGCGCGGCCTGAGCGGACAGGAGCAGGGTGAGCGGCGGCTCGTTGAGGAGCACGTCGGCGCGGCGCGCCTGCCGGAGAGCCTCGCGCGGGTCGCCGGCGGCGACGGCGACCATGCCATGGGTCAGCGCTCGGTAACCGCGTTCCCGGCGGGCCGCGCGGCGTCCCGCCCGATACCGCCCGGGCGCGCCTCCGACGGCGCGAACGACGCTCGCGACAAGCAGGGCGGCGCCGACCGCCGCGACGAAAGCCAGGGCGAACCGGCCGACCGACATCTCGATCAGCCAGCCCTGCCACCGGATGGAAACGTCTCCCGGACGTTCGCCGAGCCATGCCGCGGCGGCGGCCACCGCGGCGAGCGCGACGAGAAACTTGATCGTCGACCGGATCATCGCGGAAGCTCTTCGAGAACGATCCGGTCGAGTTCGGCTAAGGCTTTTTCGGCCTCGAGCCGCGACCGCGCCGCGGCGAGCCAGGGAGCCGCCGCTTGCGCGCTTGCCCCGCGAAGACCGGAAAGTTCCTGCGCGGCATCGGTAAGATCGCCGCGCCCGGCCGCAAATTCGGCGCGGGCCAGCCGCGCGTCGTCGCCGTCCCCCTTGCCGTCGATTCGGCGCGCTTTGACGAGGCCGCGCAGCCAGCGCGAGATGCGGTCGACCCATCCGCCCTGCGCCTCGGGCCGGTTCGCCGCGGCGGCGGCCACCGCGGCCGGCAGCTTCGCGAACAGAACCGCGCGGGACGGAATCCCGGCTTCCGCGCCGGCCGCGAGCGGTGCGAGCGCCGTCGCGACCCGTCGATCTCCGGCGGCGAGGCGTTCGAGAACGGCGAGCTCCGCCGCGTAGGGCGCGGAACGGGACATCGCGTTGCGCAGCTGGCCGGCGGCCAGCGCCAGCGCGCCGCCGGCCGACTGCCGTTCCTTCGCGAGGCGTTCGAGTTCTCCGACGCGCGCGACCAGCGCCGCGAGAGACGACGAGAGGCGGTCCGTCTCGTCCGCGCGCCGAAGCTCCTTCGTCCGCGCCTCGGCTTCCGAGTTCCGCAATTCCGTTATCGCTTCTTCGAGACGCGCGACTTTTTCGGCGAGCGCCGCGCGCTCGGCCGCTTCGTCGTCCGCGCGGTCGGGGACGGACGCCAGACGCGCCGCCAGCTCGTCGAGCCGCCCCGCCGCCTCCGCCAGTCCAGTTTCCGCCTGCTCGACGCGGCGCGCGAGAACGGCGTTCCGCTTCTCGCTCTCTTTCTCCGCCCTCGCGGCGTTCTCGCGGATCTGGCTTGCGATTCGGGCGGAATCTTCCCCCCCGGAAAACCGCCAGGAAACGAATGCGGCGTATCCCGCCGCCGCGACGACCGCGACGATCCCGACGGCCGCCGCGGCGCGCCGCCACGACGCCGCGCGCCGCGAAACGACGGCGCTTTCCGGCGCGGCGGGCCGGGCGGTAGAATCCGATTCCAGCATTTTCACCATGGCCTCGGAAGTCGGCGCGGCGGCGACGCGAATTTCCCGCCACGCGGCGGGATCGAGTTCTTTCGCGACCGCGTCCGACAGGCAAAGGGCGACGAGACCGTCGAGGGACGAGCCGATCCCCGCCGCGGCGACAAGATCGAGAAATATACGCGCCGTTCTCGGCGAGAAGAACAGGACGCAGTCGACTGCCCCGTCCCTGAGCGCGGCCAGGGCGCCGGGCGGCAATTCCGCGACGGGTTCGGCCTCGTACGTCGCGCGCCGGATCGTTCGGAATCCGGCTTTCTCGAGCGCGCCGGAAAGATCGCCCGCCACCGTCGCGCCGGCGGCGTGCAGCAGCGGACCGTTCTCCGGTTTGAGCGTGTCGGCGACCAGGCGGGCGAGGTCCCGGCTGTCGCCGCCGGCGCTTCGCACGGATGCGAAGCCGTTTTCCCGCGCCGCGTCGGCCGTTCCGTCGCCGACCGCGTAAGCCGTTCTGTCGCGCCGCTGCGTCAGTCGGCAGAGCGCCCGGACTCCGTTGCGGCTGGTGAACAGAACGGCCTGACAGGCTTCGAACGCGTCTTCGATCTCCGCCGGAACGTAGGCGACCGTCATCATCGGCGCGGAAACCGGTTCGATCCCGCGGCGCTTCAGGGCCTCCGCCAGGGCGGCCGAATCTTCGCGCGGCCGGGTGATCAGTGCCCGGCGAAGCTCAGTCATCGAAAAACCCCGGCGTAGCCCGGTTGCGCAACTCGGCGGCGGCGTCGGCGCCGAGTCGCGCGGCGTCGGCGCACGGGCCCTCGCGCGCGGTTTCCAGCAGTTCGCTTCCGTCCGGGCGAACGATCGCCGACCGAAGCGACAGCATGTCGCCGTCGATCTGCGCTAGTGCCGCGACGGGCGTCCGGCACGAACCGTCGAGACCGGCCAGCAACGCCCGTTCGGCGGCGGCGGCGGCGGCGGCGGCGTGGTCGTCGAGGCGCTCGATCAACTCTGCGGTTCGCTCGTCGTCCGCCCGGCGCTCGACCCCGATGATCCCTTGGCAAACCGCCGGCAACATGTCCGCGGGATCGAGCGGCGCCATTTCGACTCCCGTCCGGCCGAGACGGTCGAGACCGGCGACCGCGAGCAGGGTCGCGTCCATGTCGCCGCTGGCCACTCGTCCCAGCCTGGTGTCCACGTTGCCGCGCAGGGGAACGACGTCCAGATCCGGCCGGCGATGAAGAATCAACGCCTTGCGCCGCAGCGACGACGTCCCCACCGTCGCGCCGGCGGGCAGTTCGGCGAGACTGCGCGCCTGCGGCGCGATCAGCGCGTCCCTCGGATCGGCTCGCGGCATGAAGCAGTCAATTAGAAGGCCGTCCGGCAACCGGGTGGGAACATCTTTCATCGAGTGGACCGCGACATCGATTTCGCCGACGAGCAGCGCGATTTCGATCTCCTTCGTGAACGCGCCCTTGCCGTCGGGCGGCCTGTTTCCCAAGAGGCGGTCGCCCGCGGTCCGAATGGCCACGATCTCGCCTTCCGCGGCGGGGTCCAGCCCGGCCAGTTCCCGGCGAACCTCGTCGGCCTGCGCCAGGGCGAGCGGACTTCCGCGTGTGCCGATTCTGAGCGGGCGCGAAGACATGCGCGAACACTACCGGAATCCGCGTCAGGCCGCGACAGTTGCGCCGCGCCCGCCGACGGGTGGATTTTGCCCGGAGGAACGCCATGATGCACGGAAACGGGGGTGCGAAGCGATGATCGTTCTCGGAATGGAGACCAGCTGCGACGAAACGGCGGCGGCGGTCGTCGACGACGGCCGCGTCGTGCGATCCAACGTGGTCTATTCGCAACGCGAAGAACACCGCCCCTATGCCGGAGTCGTGCCCGAGATCGCCGCGCGGGCGCATCTGCAGAAGCTCGACGGCGTCGTCCGGCAGGCGCTGTCCGACGCGGCGGCGGACGCCGAAGACCTCGACGCCGTCGCCGTCTCCGGGGGTCCGGGCCTGATCGGCGGTCTGATCGTCGGCGTAACGATGGCCAAGGCCATCGCGGCCGCATGGAAAAAGCCGTTTCTGGCCGTCAACCATCTCGAAGGGCATGCGCTTACCGTGCGGCTCACGCACGATATCTCTTTTCCCTACCTGCTCCTCCTGGTCTCGGGCGGCCATTGCCAGTTGCTGTCGGTCGAAGGTCCGGGAAGGTACGCGCAGCTGGGCGGCACGGTGGACGACGCCGTCGGAGAAGCGTTCGACAAGACGGCGAGGCTCCTTGGACTGGGCTTTCCGGGCGGCGTCGCCGTCGAGCGGGAAGCGAAGAAAGGCGACGCGACTCGGTTCGCGTTTCCGCGGCCCATGAAGGGCCGGGCCGGGTGCGATTTTTCCTTTTCCGGGCTGAAGACGGCCGTGCGTCACGCAGTCGCCGCCCTGCCTGCGCCCACGGAGCGGGACGTCGCCGACATCTGCGCGTCCTTCCAGGCGGCGGTCGGAGACGTCCTGGTCGATCGCTGCGCGAACGCCTTCAGGGCGCGCCCGTCCGCGGCGCGGACGCTGGTTGCGGCGGGGGGCGTCGCGGCCAATGGGGCGCTGCGCGAAAGACTGACGGCGTTCTGCTCGGCCGCCGGAGCGCGTTTCGTGTCGCCGCCCGCGAACCTCTGCACCGACAACGGCGCGATGATCGCCTGGGCCGGCATCGAACGCCTGCGGCTCGGACTGGTCGACGGCCTCGAATTCGCGCCGCGGCCTCGCTGGCCGCTCGACGCCGCCCGCGCCGGATGAGCCGGCGTCCAGCCTGCGAGGCGCGAGAGGCGGCCCGGCGCGAAAACCGCGAGACCGTGTCGCCGTTCCCGTCGGCTGCCGCGCGCCCCGCCGACGAGCGGCGCGCCCTCGCCGAGAACAAAGTACGGGCGCCCGGAAAGCGGCGTCGCGTCGGCTTCCGGGGAGTTTCGCAGCCGACCGGGAGCGCAACCCGTCGCGTCGGGAACCGAAGGCGAAAAAAGCGCCGCCCTTTGCAGGCGCCAAAGCTCCACATTCGAGTCGCCGCAACTTCGGCATTTCCGAAGCCCGCGCCGAGGCCTCCGTTCGGAAGCAGGCGGATGCGCTTGAACGAACCGTCGCCGCCAAAGCCGGTAGCGTTGAGGAACGAAGGCGCAGGGCGTTGGTCGGCGAGGTCTCAAGAAGCTGCGCCGCAAGGCGGTCTGGTTGGCGTCGGGGGCGGAAGGCAGGCGAAACCTCAAGACCGTGCCGGCGCTTCCGACCCGCTTCGAACCTGTATCCGCTACGAATGCGAGCGGCCCCTCAAAGGAGACAGGGACGTCCGAACGCACCACCGCTTCGCCGGGGCGGTCGATCGGCGAACTCCGGCGGGTTCGCATGACCGCAGGGGAGACGGCGGATGGACAGCGCTTCTACGGTCACGTTTCCGAAAGGATCGAGAACCTCGCCGTCATGGCAAACGCCGGTTCCGCGGGGAAGCAACGTTAAATCACACGAGGTTCTCAGCTATCACCATAGAACGTCTGATCTGCGTTCCGCTACCGCGACGAAACGTCAGTTCTCGCCTGGCAGGAGAGCTGGAAACGCTTTGATCGGCTGCGGGAGGACTGGAACGACCATCGAACGGGCGGCCGTGGTATGGTGGCGCTCATTTTGCTTCGCACGACTGGAAACCGGGATGTTCGCAAATTTCGAAGACGCCTGGATGAAGAAGTTGTTCGATATCCCCGGCGCGGTCGTGGACGTGCTGCGCGGCCTCATGCCGACGGAGGTGGTCGAAGCCTGCGATTTCGGGGAGATGCAACAGCTGTCGACCCAGTATGTCGACGACGGTCTGGACCAGAGTTTCGGCGATGCGGTCTGGCGCGTCCGTTTCCGCCTCGCCGGAGCGCAGGGATGGCTCTACCTGCTTCTGGTGCTGGAGTTCCAGTCCACTGTGGACAGCGACATGGCGTCGCGGATGCATGCGTATGTCGGGCAGTTGCATCGGAAGCTCCGTCGGAACAAAGAGTTGCCGAAGGGTGCCCCATTGCCGCCGGTGCTGCCGATAGTGATCTACACTGGCCGCCCGCCCTGGACTGCGGCGACGGAATTGCTGGTGGCGCCGCCAGGCGGCTTTCTGGAAGCGTATCAGCCGCGGCAGCGTTTTTTTCTGATTGACATTCACCGGTTGAATGTCGAGGATCTGCCGAGGCGGAACCTGTTGTCGTTGCGGGCCCGGTTTGCGCAGCGCGACTGGGCGACGGTCGGAGAAGATCTGCAAGCGCTGGCGGTGGACCCGGAGACGGATGCGAGCCTTGCCGATCTGTTCAAGGAGTTGCTGCGGCACGAGGTGATGCAGAGCAAGGACGTGGCGCCCGAGGTGAAAGCGCGGTTCGGGGAGTTGGCGAAAGAGGGAGATCTGAAGGAAATGGGATCTTTTTTGGACACGGCGCTCTTTGAGAGTCGACAGCTGGGCTTGGAGCAGGGCTTGGAGCAGGGCTTGGAGCAGGGCCGCGAGGAAGTTCGCGGGGAGTTCCTGGAGCGACAACGGGCGATGTTGTTGCGTCAGGCGGCGCGGAAGTTCGATGCCGGGACGGCTGCGGGCCTCGAAGCCTTGCTGGCCAGCATCGACGACCCGCGCCGGCTCGACGAGGTCGGCGACCATCTGATCGACAGCGCCTCCGGCGACGAGTTGCTGTCCTGCGTGTCGGGGAGCGGCGCTGACCGCAGTCGCGGCGACCGTTAACGCGCGTTTCGCTTACATGACGACGCGCGCAGCGCTCCGCAGTGCGATCCGCTCTCAAGGAGGCGGCCGAGGTTCCTGACGGACGCGCCGAACTTGTTCGCGGCGCAAGCGCCGCGGCCGGTCCGGCCGGCAGCGGCCGCCTGCTTGCAAGTCCGCGAGGCGGAACCTGTCGTCGTTGCGGGCACGGCTTGCGCAGCGCGACCGGGCGGCGGTCGGCGAGGATCCGCTGGCGGTGGACCCGAAAACGGTCAGGCCGCGTTTCCGTCCGTCCGCATCCTTGATATACTCGCCGTGCGCAGCGGCTTGTCTGAAAGGCGCGATTCTGGACGCATTCCCCTCGAACGCCGGCCGCGCAAGACGGTTTTACGGCAGCGCCGCTCGCGTCGGGGGCCGAACACGGGAGGAGGCTCATGAACGAGGCAACGAGAGGACGCTCGGTGGTCATGCAGCCCGGCGACGGACCCAGCTGGTGGCAACCGGTTCCGGCGAACGGACATGCGGATCCGGTGCTGTTCCCCTCGAATACCGGGTTTGACGGGCTGTCCACCGGCTTTCAGACCATCGCCGTCGGCGGGCGGGTGCGGGAGCATTCCCACGGGGAACAGGTGGAAATCCAGATATGCTTCCGAGGGAAGGGCCACGTGAACGTCGACGGCGTCCGGCACGACATCGTTCCGGGATCCGCGGCGTTTCTCGGATGCGACGTCAAGCACGAGATCGTGAACGACGGCGACCAAGACCTCGTGATGCTGTGGATTATCTCGCCGCCCGGACTCGAGGACTTCTTCGCGGCCGTCGGACGCCCGCGCGACCGTGACGACCGGGCTCCGGAGCCCTTCGCCCGTCCCGAAGACGTCGTGGCGGTCGAACGGTCGCTCGGCATGAACGATACGGTCGCCGGATAGGACGGGACCGTGCCGAAAATCGACATCGGCGACGCGGAGATTTTCTGCGAGGAGACGGGCGCCGGCGAACCGGTGATGCTGGTGCCCGGCCTCGGAGGGGCGGGCAACTTCTGGCACGCCCAGATCCCGGCGCTGGAAAGCGACTTCCGCGTGATCTGCCACGACCATCGCGGCTGCGGCCGCAGCACGCCGTCCAGGATCGAGTATTCGGTCGACCAGATGGCCGGGGACGCCGTTCGCTTGCTGGACGCGCTCGGCATCGAACGCGCCCACTGGGTGGGACATTCGACCGGCGGAGCGATGGGGCAGATCGTGGCGCAGGACTATCCCGACCGCTTGGGAGCGCTGGTGCTCAGCGCCACTTGGGCGGGAAGGGACGGGTACTTCAGGCGCGCCTTCGCGGCGCGCAAGGCCGTGCTCGACGCCCTCGGCATGGCGGAATACGCACGCCACTCGCTCCTTTCCCTCCATCCGCCCTGGTATGTCGCCCGCAACGAAGAGTCGATGGCCGCGCAGGAAAATTTCGTCGCCGGCGCCGGCCAGCCCGCGGAAATCATGGCGAGCCGCATCGATGCGATCTGCGCTTTCGACCGCCGCGACCGTCTCGCGGACATCGCCGCTCCGACGCTGGTGATCGTGGCGGAGGACGACATGGTCACCCCGCGCTACCTGTCGGACGAAATCGCGGAAGCCGTGCCCGGCGCGGAAAAGGCGATTTTGCCGACCGGCGGCCACTTCGTTCCGCATATCCTGGTCGACGAATACAACGCGGCGATCGGCGATTTCCTGCGGCGCAACCGGTTGGACTGACAGGTGAACGGCGGCCGGGGGACCAAGGTGACCGTGAACGGCCGCTTCGCGACGCCGGTGGTCGAGGTCGTTCTGCCGGATGCCTCGGCCTACAACGAGGCGCTGCGCGAGGCGATCCTCGCCCGCGAAGAAAAAAATCCGAGCGTGCAGCACAGCAATCTTGGCGGCTGGCAATCGAGCTGGGATCTCGAGCGCTGGGGCGGCGACGCGGCGCGGCGGCTGCTGCGCTCCGTCCGAAGCCTCGCGAGCCGGATGACGCGCGACCGCGCGGGAAAGCCGGTCGATGTCGCATGGCTCACGAACGCCTGGGCCAACGTGAACCGGACCGGGAACGGCAACGAGCTCCACACGCATCCCGGCGCGTTCTGGTCGGCCGCGTATTACGTCGACGATGGCGGGGCGGGCGCCGACCCGTCTCTCGGCGGCGAATTCCAGATTCAGGATCCTCGCGGCGTCGCGCCGGCCATGCTGAATCCGAATTTGACCTTCGACTATCTGGGCGGAGGGGCTGCCGGAGCCAGCGAACTGATCGCGCCGCAGGCCGGGCTCCTGCTGATGTTCCCGTCGTGGCTTTCGCACGCTGTCAGGCCATACCGCGGCGACGGAACCCGGATTTCCGTCTCCGTCAATCTGACGCCCGCGGCGAGGCGGAAATAGCCGGATTCGGGATCGTCGGCGCGGGCGCTTGGGGAACCGCTCTGTCGGTGGCCCTGCGGCGCGCCGGCCGAGCGGTGACTCTCTGGGCGCGCGGGAGCGACGTCGCGAGCGACGTCAACCTCGCTCGCCGCAATCGGGCCTATCTGCCCGGCATCGACCTGAACCCGGCGATCCGGGCGACTTGCGACCTGCGCGATCTGGCGGATTGCGAAACCCTGCTCCTCGCGGTTCCGGCGCAGCATCTGCGGCGCACGGTCGCGCCTCTCGAACTCCCGGCTTCGACCCCCCTGGTCGTCTGCGCCAAGGGGATCGAGCAAGAAACCCGCCGCCTGATGAGCGAGGCGGTCTCGGAAACATTCCCGTCGAACCCCGTTCTCGTCCTGTCGGGCCCCACTTTCGCCCGCGAGGTCGCCGCGGGGCTTCCCGCCGCCGCGACGCTTGCCGGCGCCGACGCGGCGGCGACGGCCGGGCTCGCCGCCTCCATGGCTTCCGAACGGTTCCGGCCCTACACGAGCGACGACGTCGTCGGCGCGCAGATCGGAGGCGCGGTCAAAAACGTGCTGGCGATCGCATGCGGGATCTCCGAAGGGTTCGGTTTCGGCTGCAACGCTCGCGCCGCGCTCGTGACGCGCGGCCTCGCGGAGCTGACGCGGCTGTGCGTCGCCAAGGGCGGGCGGGCCGAGACCATGGCGGGCTTGTCCGGACTCGGCGATCTGGTGCTGACCTGCACGAGCGAGCAGTCGCGCAACTATTCCCTGGGCCTGGAGCTGGGGCGCGGCAGATCGCTCGAAGACGCGCTCGGCGAGAGAAATTCGGTGACGGAAGGCGTATACACGGCGGCGGCGGCGAGCGCGCTGGCGGCGGAACTCGGAGTCGACATGCCGATCGCGGACGCCGTCGACGCGGTGCTGAACCGCGGGGCGGAGATCGAACGGGTCGTCGAAGCGCTGCTTTCCCGTCCCCTCAGGACGGAAAGCGCGAGGGACGCGCCGACGCACCCGAAACGAGGAGGATGAGGATGCGGTACTGGCTGTTCAAATCCGAACCCGGCGCCTGGTCCTGGGACGATCAGGTCAAGGCGGGAACCGCCGAATGGGACGGCGTTCGCAACCATCAGGCGAACAACAACATGAAGGCGATGAAGAAGGGCGATCTGGGGTTCTTCTACCACTCGGTGAACGAGAAAAGGATCGTCGGCATCGTGGAGGTCGCGAAGGAGCATTACCCCGACGGCACCGACGCCTCGGGCCGGTTCGGAATGGTCGACGTGACGGCCGTGAAACCGGTCCGGAAGCCGGTCGCCCTCGCCGACATCAAGGCGGAGCCGGGATTGGCCGATCTGGCGCTCGTGAAGCAGTCGCGCCTGTCGGTGGTGCCGGTGAGCGCCGAGGAATGGCGGTTGATCTGCGAGATGGCCGGAACGGATCCCGGGCGGTGAACGTTCCGTTCTGCCGGCTGGACGATCTCGAAGACCCCGGCAGCCGCGGCTCCCCGGACGGGCGCTTCTTCGTCGTCAGGCGAGGCGGCGAGGCGTTCGCGTACCTCAACGTCTGTCCGCATTACGGCGCGCCGCTCGACTGGCGGCCTCACGCGTTCCTGTCCGTCGACCGCGACCTGATCCTGTGCTCGATGCACGGGGCGCTGTTCGACGTCGCGAGCGGGACTTGCGTGCGCGGACCCTGCGCCGGTCGGGCGCTGACGCGGGTCGAAGCGCGCGTCGAAGGCGGCGACGTGTTCGTCGGCGGCGGGCCGCCTTGCCCGGACGGGCGAACGCAGGAATAATTCCGGGCGAACGAGCAGGAGGGAGTTGCGATGTCCGAGATCTTTCCGGTTCCCGCGGACTGGGCCGTGCGCGCGCATGTCGACGAAGCGAAATACCGGGACCTTTACGGCCGCTCGATCGAAGACCCGGAAGGGTTCTGGGCGGAGCACGGCAAAATCGTCGACTGGACGAGGCCGTACGCCGCCGTGAAGGACGTCTCCTACGCCCGCGACGACGTTCGCATCCGCTGGTTTCACGACGGCGCGCTCAACGCTTCGGCGAACTGCCTCGACCGCCATCTCGCTGATCGCGGAGAGCGGGCGGCCATCGTCTGGGAAGGCGACGAGCCGACCGAGTCCAAAACGCTCACGTATCGCGAACTGCATGAAGAGGTCTGCAAGTTCGCGAACGTCCTGAAGGCGAACGGCGCGGGCAAGGGAGACCGGGTGACGATCTATCTGCCGATGATCCCCGAGATCGCCGTGGCCGTGCTCGCATGCGCGCGGATCGGCGCCGTGCATTCGGTGGTGTTCGGCGGGTTTTCGCCGGATTCCATCGCGGGCCGGATCCACGACTCCGATTCGTCGCTCGTCGTCACCGCGGACGAAGGCGTCCGCGGCGGCCGGAAAATACCGCTCAAGGCGAACGTGGACGCGGCGCTCGAGCAGTGTCCGACGATCCGCAAATGCGTCGTCGTCAGGCGCACCGGCGCCGACGTCGGCTGGAAGGACGGCCGCGACGTCTGGTATCACGAGGCGATGGCGGCGGCGTCCGCCGATTGCCCGCCGGAAGAAATGGCGGCCGAAGATCCGCTGTTCATCCTCTACACCTCCGGTTCGACGGGAAAACCGAAGGGCGTGCTGCACACCACGGGCGGGTACATGGTCTACGCCGCGATGACCCACCGCTACGTTTTCGACTACCACGACGGCGACGTCTACTGGTGCACCGCGGACGTGGGATGGATCACCGGACACTCCTACATCGTCTACGGCCCGCTGGCCAACGGCGCGACGACGCTCATCTTCGAGGGCGTGCCGAACTACCCGAATTTCTCGCGGTTCTGGCAGGTCTGCGACAAGCACGGCGTCAACATCTTCTACACCGCGCCGACCGCCCTGCGAGCGCTGATGCGCGAGGGCGACGGGCCGGTGGCGGCGACGAGCCGGAAATCGCTCCGGCTTCTGGGCACGGTCGGAGAGCCGATCAACCCGGAAGCGTGGCTCTGGTACTACAACGTCGTCGGCGAAGGGCGCTGTCCGATCGTCGACACCTGGTGGCAGACCGAGACCGGCGGCATTCTGATCACCCCGCTGCCGGGGGCCACCGCCCTCAAGCCCGGCTCGGCGACCCGGCCGTTCTTCGGGGTCGCGCCCGCGATCGTCGACGCGGAGGGAAACGTTCTCGAAGGCGCGGCGTCGGGGAATCTGGTGCTGACGGATTCATGGCCGGGACAGGCGCGCACGGTGTTCGGCGACCACGAACGTTTCGTGGAAACGTATTTTTCCGCTTACCCGGGACGCTACTTCACCGGCGACGGCTGCCGCCGCGACGAGGACGGCTACTACTGGATCACCGGCCGGGTCGACGACGTGATCAACGTCTCCGGGCACCGCATCGGCACCGCCGAGGTCGAGAGCGCTCTGGTGGCCCATCCGAAGGTGGCGGAGTCGGCGGTCGTGGGCTATCCGCACGAGATAAAGGGTCAGGGCATCTATGCCTACGTCACCCTGATGGAGGGCGAGGCCTCCTCCGACGAGTTGCGGCGCGAGCTCGTGCAGTGGGTGCGCAAGGAAATCGGCCCCATCGCGTCGCCCGACCTGATCCAGTGGGCGCCCGGCCTGCCGAAGACGCGCTCGGGCAAGATCATGCGGCGCATCCTCCGCAAGATCGCGGCGAACGAGTACGACCAACTTGGCGACGTCACGACTCTCGCCGAGCCGGCCGTGGTCGAGGATTTGGTGGGCAACCGCCGGAACCGATAGGAGCCGCCGCCCGCGGCGTTCGAGGGACGGCGGCAGCGGGCTGCCGCCGGGAGCCGTCCGCGAAACCCGAGCGGTTTCGCGCCGAACGGCGCGGCGGCGATGTCGCGGATGCCCGCTTCATGCGCGGGAACGCTTGATCGCGCGCTCTTTTCGTCTTAATTATCGTTGCATATCTTATTTCAAGAAGTGGATATGCAACCAAAAATCGCACGGCCGGACCTGCTCGCCGCAGCTCTCAACGGTCTCTCCGAAGCGCCGGCAGTCGCGCTGCTCGGCGCGCGCCAGACAGGAAAAACAACCTTGGCCGCGCAAGCGGCGTCCGTCTGGTCCGGGCCGTCCACCGTCTTCGATCTGGAAGTGGGCGCGGTTCGGGAAGCGTTGACTGGAACTCCCGAGCGGCTGCTCCGCCAGGCGGAAGGTCTGGTGGTCATCGACGAGGTTCAGCGACTCCCGGGACTGTTCGAGACGTTGCGGCCCATCTGCGACGATCCGGGCCGGAAAGCGGTCTTTCTGCTCCTTGGCAGCGCTTCCTGGGACCTGATCCGGGGCGTCTCGGAAACTCTGGCCGGCCGGATTTCGTTCGTGGAAGTCGGCGGTTTTTCGCTCGCGGAAGCGGGACCGGAGAATCAGGATCGATTGTGGATGCGCGGCGGATTTCCGAGAGCCTACCTGGCCCCGTCGACGGACGGATGGAGGCGCTGGATGGAGGCGTTCACCCGCACGTTTCTGGAACGGGACGTCCCGGGCCTGCGGCCGCGCGTGCCGCCCGAGTCGCTGCGCCGCTTCTGGAGAATGCTGGCGCATTATCACGGGCAGACGTGGAACGCTTCGGAACTGGGCCGCTCGATGGACGCGAGCGTAACGGCCGTCAACCACTATCGCGATCTGCTGGCGGGCACCTACATGATCCGGATATTGCCGCCGTGGTTCGAGAATCTCGGCAAGCGGATCGTCAAATCTCCAAAGATCTATCTGAGGGACAGCGGCATGCTTCATTTCCTGTTGGGACTGGAAGAGCCGGAGGAATTGCCGGTCCATCCGCGTTACGGCGCCAGCTGGGAAGGGTTCGCCCTGGAGCAGACCCTCATCGCTCACGGCGAGCGCGAAGCCTATTTCTACGCTACCCGGCGCGGCGCCGAACTGGATCTCATGCTGTTGCGGCGGGGGCGGCGCTGGGGCTTCGAATTCAAATGCACGGACGCCCCCAGAACGACGAAGTCCATGCACGTCGTCATCGAAGACCTCGGACTCGAACACTTGTGGATCCTCTATCCCGGCGACCACGAATATCCGCTGTCCGACGCCATCACCGCCGCGCCTTTGAAGCGCGTCGGCGACATCGAGTTCGCGGCCGCGGCTTGACCCTGCCTCTGCGAACCGGGACAATGGCGCGGCGCGGCGGTTCCCGATAATCATGCGCGCAACGGCGCTCTCGAACCGGACGCGCGAAAGGCGCCGCGCCCCCGGCGCGTGAACGGAAATCCCGACTACATCCTCCGGACGGTACGAAAAGGAACGACCGAATTGAACGAGAACACCCGTATCGCCGTCATCGGCCTCGGTTACGTCGGGTTGCCGCTGGCCGTCGCCCTGGCGAGAGTCTTCGGCGTCATCGGTTTCGACACCGACGCGAATCGCGTGGCCGAGCTCAAGGAGGGCGTCGACAAAACCCGCGAGGTCGCTCCCGAAGCCTTGCGGTCGAGCTCTCTCGCCTGTTCGGCGGATCCGTCGGACGCCGCCGGCGCCGACGTCTACATCGTGACGGTGCCCACGCCCATCACCGCCGACAACAGCCCGGATCTCGGGCCGCTGCGGCGGGCCAGCCGCACCGTCGGTTCGTTGCTCGGCAGGAACGCGATCGTCGTATACGAAAGCACCGTCTATCCGGGCGTCACCGAGAACGTCTGCGGCCCGATACTGGAGGACGCGTCGGGCTTGAAATGCGGCGAGGACTTCTTTCTCGGCTATTCGCCGGAGCGCACCAATCCGGGCGATCAGGTCCACAGAGTCGACAAGATCGCCAAAGTGATCGCGGGCCAGACTCCCGCCACCGCCGAAACCTTGGCGGAACTCTACGGTTCGATCACTTCGGATACGATATTCCGGGCGCCGGACATCCGCACCGCCGAAGCGGCGAAGATCATCGAGAACGCCCAACGGGACATAAACATCGCCTTCATCAACGAGATCGCGACGATATTCGGCAAGATGGGGATATCGACCCTCGACGTCCTCGAGGCAGCGAAAACCAAATGGAACTATCTCGACTTCCGTCCGGGCCTCGTCGGCGGCCACTGCGTCGGCATCGATCCGTTCTATCTGGCGCATGCGGCGGCGGCGGTCGGCCACACGCCCGAAATCACGCTCGCGGGGCGCCGCATCAACGACAGGATGGGATACTACATCGCCGAATGCATCGCGGCCGAACTGACGGAGCCGAACGCGCGCGTTCTCGTGCTGGGTCTGACGTTCAAGGAAAACGTGCCCGATCTGCGCAATTCGCGGGTCATCGATATCGTCCGCGCCCTCCGCGGCCGGGGATTCGCGGTCGACGTCCACGACGCGCTCGTGAACGGGGCGGAGGCGAAGCGGGCGTACGGCCTGGATCTGCTGCCCTCGCTCGACGCCGCGTCCGGCTACGATTGCGTGATCGGCGCCGTCGCCCACGACGCGTATGCGGCTTTCGGCGCCTCGAAAATCGCATCGCTCGTTTCGCCCTGCGGGCTGGTCGCGGACGTCAAGGGAATGTGGCGGCGGGTCGTTCTTTCCGACAAGGTGCGCCGCTGGCAGCTTTGACGGATCAGCCGCCTTTCAGCTTTGCGATCGCCCATTTGACGCGGGCGCCGCCCTGCTGCGTCGCGCCGTCGATGACGATTTGCTCGCTCCGGCGGATTTCGTCGGCCTTTCCGAGGTAAACGCTTTCCTGCAGGCTGGCGGTTCCGCCTCCGCATCGCAGGCACCATCCCGCGCCGTCCGACAGCCGCAACAGCACCGAGGCGCCGCTGTTGACGAGAGACGCCTTGACGGCGGGGTGGAGGTGAAACCGGATCGCGAACTTGTGCGCACCGGCGCCGCTCAGCGTGTCCTCGCCGCGGACGTCCTCTCCCGAGGCGTCGACGAAGATGCGGCGCCGATGGCTCGGCCCGCGGCTTCGCAGGTATCCGTCGTGACTCATTTCGAGCAAGGTGCCGTCGTCCGAGTCGAGGCGCTCGCAGGTCACCGATTCGGGACCGGGGCCGAGCGTTCCGTCCTCGCGCAGCACCGAAAGGTTGCGGTCGTCGACGGTGACCGTCGAATGAGCGGCGGTCGCGCGCTGGGCGAGCCGCCAATCGTCGTCCATGCCGTCGTAGGCGCCGCAATTGACGACGATGCGCTGCTCGCCGACGCTCATCTCGAAACTCAGCGTTCCGGCGTGAGCGTCCGGCGCGTCCCGAACGGGCGGCCCGGCATCGACGATCAACAGCGTGCGGTTCGCGGAAACGCGCTCGAAGCCGGTATCCGGGGCGGAAGCGGGCGGCTCGCCCGGCGCCCCGGCGCGCGACAGCACGGCGTCGGTCGTCGGGGCTTCGCCTTCGTTCGCGCCGTTGAACAGCGCCATGCCTCCGTCGCCGTGACGGAAGAACCTGACCATCGCCGCCGCGCGTTCGACCGCGTCCTGCAGTTCCTCCGGTTCGTCGCCGCGGGCCGCGCCGATGAGCGACTTCGCGTCCACCAGATGCCGCAGCGCAGTCAACTGCGCGGCGGGACTCCGCATGACGTGTCCGCCGTCCGGCAGCAGTTGCCGGTCGCAGACCTGCGACAGTCGGCGCAACAGCTTCGGCAATTGCCCGCCGCCGCCGGGCAGGCACAGGGCGGCGTATATCTGGGCCTTCAGAACGATCATCCGGTCCAGATCCCGATCGACGAAACGGGACACGCGATAGAGATGCTTGACCTGCCTCGCCAGACTGTTCAGGAAGTCCGCCTCGGCGTTCGCCTCGAAGAACTCGGCGTGGGTCAGCCAGTTGCAGATGCGGTCGGACAACACGTCCGGGCGCCAGGAGACAGGCCGCCATCTCGCGTTTCGTTCGATCCAGGCGCTCAGCAGCGCCGCGCCGCGCGTCCGGGCCGAATCCGTTCCCACCGCGCGGAGATCACGCAGCCAGGCGAAGCTGTGGAAATCGGCCGTCCACGCCGCGCCGGGCCTCGCGGCTCCCGAGAGGACGTCCTGCCCCTTCAGCGTGCGTCCGAGAAAACGAAACCGGCCGTCGAGCACGAGCCGCCCTCGCCGGGGGTCGCCCGGCCAGTTGTCGTCCGGCGCGAGGAGCAGGCCGTCCGGGCGTCGGCAACGAAGCGTGTTCGGGTAGAAGAAGCCGCGAAACCAGAGCCGCGCGCCCCGGTGGCATGCGTTGCGCAGAGCGCGGCCGGCGGTCATCGCGGTTCGCAAACGTCCGCGCGCGCGTCGCGGAGTCTGCGGATGTTGTCCGCGTACCTTCCGGCCCCTCCTTCGAAGGTCGCCGTTCCCGCCACCAGCACGTCCGCGCCGGCGGCGATCGCCAGACCCGCGGCGCGGGGGTCGATGCCGCCGTCGACCTCGAGGTCGATGTCGCGGCCCGACGCGTCGATGGCCTGCCGCAGCGCGCGGAGCTTTCCGACGGCGCCGGGAAGGAACGCCTGTCCCCCGAATCCGGGATTGACGCTCATCACCAGCGCGAGGTCTATCTCCTCGAGAACCTCCAGCGCGGCCGACGCCGGCGTCGCCGGGTTGAGCGCCACGCCGGCCTTCTTGCCGCAGGATTTGACGAGCTGGATGGTCCGATGCAGATGCGGGCCGGCTTCCGGGTGCACCGTGATGATGTCGGCGCCCGCCTCGGCGAAGGGAACGATATAGGGGTCCGCGGGAGAAATCATCAAATGCACGTCGAAGGGCCGTTCGCTGAACCGGCGAAGCGCCCGGACGACGTCGGGGCCGACGGTGATGTTGGGAACGAAATGCCCGTCCATGACGTCGACATGGATGTAATCGGCGCCCGCCTCCGTGACGGCGCGCACTTCCTCGCCGAGCGCGGCGAAATCGGCGGACAGGATGGACGGGGCGATTCTGACGGCCTGCTGCACCGCGATCAGGTCCGGGCGCGGGGCGCGGACGAAGCGCCCGGTTTCCAAGCTTTGGCTGGTGCGGATTGCCGCGTCATCGGCTGTTCCCGTCCCCGCGGGGGTGTCATCCGGGAGGCCGTTCCGCCGCGAGCGCCGGGCGGCGAAACGCGAGCGGACGGCGCATGCCGGCGACGTTACCTATCAGCTTGCGCCCCCGACGGCAAGCGCGCGGGCGGCGCTCCGGCCGTCAACGGTGTCTGCGGAGGCGGGAGACGAAAAAGCCGTCCATGCCGACGCGGTCGGCGAGATGACAGGGAAGCGTCCTGACGTCTCCGCTTTCCGTGATATCGACCGGCAAGCCGTCCAGTTCTTCCCTGCGAACCGGGTCGCGCGCGACGTCCGGGCGGTCGCGGAGGAGTTCGTCGACGACGTCCGCGCATTCCTCGGGTTCGAGCGAGCAGACGCTGTAGAAAACCGGCCGGCCCGGCGCGGCGAGATCGATCGCGGCCCGGAGCAATTTTTTCTGGAGTTCCGCCATGCGCGCGACGTCGCCGCTCGTCTTGAGCCACGGCACGTCCGGGCGGCGCCTTATCGTTCCGGTGGCGGCGCACGGCGCATCGAGCAACACGCCGTCGAAAGCGCGCGACGGCTTCCAGTCCGCCGCGTCGGCTTCGACCAACCGCGCCTTCAGGCGCAGGCGCCTCAAATTGTCGGCAAGCATCTTCAGGCGGCGCCCGGACGCGTCGAGCGCGACGACGTCCAGGCCTGCGGCGGCCAGTTGCGCCGTCTTGCCGCCCGGCGCGGCGCACATGTCGCATACCTGCGCGTCCGCGCCGGTCGCCGCCACGAGAAGCCGCGCCGGCAGGGCGGCCGCCAGATCCTGCACCCACCAGGCGCCGTCCGCGTAACCGGGCAGGGCGGGCACGTCGCCTGCCGGAAGACGCACCGTGGCGCCGTACAGACGGTCTCCGCCCAACTGATCGGCCCATTTGGCCGCGTCGCTCTTCACGGTGACGTCCAAGGGCGGCGGCACCAGATGCGCGGCGGCGATCAGTTCCGCGGTCCTTTCTCCGTAAGCGCGCTTCCAGGACTGCCGCAGCCAATCCGGAGCGTTCAGTTCGGGCGGGTATCGGGCGGGGAGGCCTGCGGCATCGCTCGCGACGCGCCGCAAGACGGCGTTGACGAGTCTGGCGAACCGCTCCGGTCCGTGACGCGCCGCGAGAGCGACCGACGTGTTCACCGCGGCATGGGCGGGCGTATCGAGGAACAGGATCTGGCAGACGCCCAATCGCAGCGCATTGCGCGCCGCGGCGGCCGAATCCGGCAACGGGCGCTCGAGGCAGGAATTCAGGATCGCGTCGATCTGGCCCAGCCGGCGGAGCGCGGTCGCCACGAGGTTGCGGGCGAAAGCCCTGTCCCGGGCGTCCCGGGGCTGCGGGTTCGACGAGAGAACGCCGTCCAGCGTCCGGCCCCGGTCGAGGATATCGCGCAGCGCCGCAAGCGCGTACGTGCGCGTCCGCATGCCGGCGCGGCGGTCCGCCGTCACGGCGTCCGCTCCGGGGACGCGGGAGCGGAACGGCAGGCGCACCTGCCTGAGGAGAGCGCGCCGACCCCCGGAGCCCTCGCGAGTTCGCTTTTCGGCGCGGCGGAACCGATCCCGTCACGCGCGGTTCCGGCGTTTCGGGGGCGCAGGCGAGCGAAGAAAACGACGCTAGAAAACCGTCCTGCGCCCGCGCCGGACGGAGTCGCCGGCGAGCGGGCCGGCCGCCGGCGAGCGCACGGTCGGCAAGACAGTGGCTCGAAGGGCGCGCCGCGGGCAGGATTCCGCGGAAAGCGAAGGGCCGCAATGCGCCATTGCCGGCGCGGCGACGAACCCCGGAAATTGTCGTCCGTCCGCGGATTCGTCGCGGAGAAACCAGTTGCGCGTTTCCGCGCATCGTTCGTCGCCGCGAAGGGTCCGGCGCAGGCAAGTCGGCGGCATCCCGGGCTCGCCGCGGTATGGCGGCCTCGGCCGATGCGCGTCTCGCCGCCGCCCTCGGCGGCGCCGATCGAGTTGGGCGCTTTCACCCTTCCGGCGCGGACATCGCGAGCCAGCCGTGGCACGCTGAACGCAGGCGGTTTCCAATGCTTCCGCCGATCCGCCGCTCAACGATTCGCCCGAAGACCGCGCGCTCGCAGCGTTTGCGACCGCCAACAGGCGGCGCAGGGTTTTCGTACCCCCGGAGCGCCCACTCAAGGTCCATGCGGTTTTGCCGCCCTCTCTCGACGCCCAAGCGCGACGCGGGCGCACGGCGGTCTCTGCGCGCAGTTAGTATGGGTCTGCCGACGAGTCAAGATGCCGAAGCGGCGCGGAAGGGCCGCAAGGAGCATTCGCTGCAGGGGGAGCGCAGCCGAAGCGAACGCACAACAGGATCTCCGGGCCGACCTGCCGTCCCGCTCGACCGGGCGCCGATGCGCCGCGGTTTCCGCAGCACGCGGCCGGCACCGGACAACGCAACCAGCGGCCCAAAACCGGCGGCGTTCGAACGCTCGCGCTCCGTCGCCATGTTCAGGCCTTCGAGCGTCCTGCGCCGCTCGGCGCGCCGTTCCCCGAACGTGTCGGCATGCGTTCCGACCCGTTCCAGCAGCGCTCTCAAGCAACTCGCGCGCTGCAAGTTCCGGGTTTTCGGCTTCCGCATCTGGCCGACCTCGCCGACGGTATCGTCCATTCAGTACAGGCCGAAGGACGGGCAGGTCAGCCGCCGCCTCGCGGGCGGCTCCTGGCAATGCACGCCTTCCTCAATCGCCCCGTTCTCGGATTCGTCCTGCGGAAATCGGATTTTCCGTTGCCAGCAGAGACGAGATTGCTTAAATTACTTGCATGGTCCAGATTGCAATAACCTATGCAGCGAGGAGGTTCCGGTGACGACGCGGCTTATCGGCGCACGGATCAAGGCTCTGCGCGAAGAGCGCAAGCTCTCCCAAGACGATCTCGCTCAGTTGTTCGGTTTCAAGGATCGGCAGACCATATCCGCGATCGAGACCGGCGCACGCCGCGTGACGGCGGATGAACTGGTGCTCGCGGTCGAGAAGCTGTGCGCGCCGCTGGACTATTTCACTGATCCGTTCCGGCTCGTCGGCGAAGGCCGCTTTTCGTGGCGGCAGACAGGCGTCGGAGCAGACCGGCTCCGTGAATACGAACGCGATGCCGGACGCTGGATCGCCGCGTTCCGCGCTTTGGCGCCGCGGGTCGGGCGCGAGACTCCGCTCATGCGCCGGGCGCTGGGTCTTGCCCGGCATTCCCGTTTCGAGGACGCCATGCTGGCCGGGGAGCGGTTCGTCGCCGAGTTCGGCCTTGGCGAAACGCCGGCGATCGGTCTGGCGGAGGTCATGGAGCGGGAGCTCGGCATCCTGGTTCTCATGGTCGATGCCCATGACGGTATCTCGGGCGCGGCTTGCCGCTTGCCTGAATTGGACGCGGTGTTGATCGCGCGCCGCGAGATCATCGGTCGCCGCCATTTCGACCTTGCCCACGAGTTGTTCCACCTCCTGACTTGGGACGCGATGCCGCCCGAGCACTCCGAGGAGGCAAGGGAGACCGGAGGCAACCGTGTGGAGCAGCTCGCCAACAATTTCGCGGCGGCGGCGCTCATGCCAGCCAGCGCGCTGGAGCGGTTCGGCGATTGGTCGGACCTCACAGAAAAAGAGTTGATCGCGCGGCTGAACGCTGCGGCGGACGAGCTCCACGTGACGTCTTCGGCATTGCGGTGGCGGCTGGTCGCGCTCGGCGAGATGAAGCCAGCCACGGCGCGTTCATTGCCCGAGGCAGCCCTGCGCAACAACGGACACGATGTCATGGAGGACGCGTTGCCCGCCTTGTTCTCCAAGCCTTTCGTCGAGGTTCTCGTTCTCGCCATCGGCGGGGGCCATGTCTCGCTCCGCCGCGTCGCCGGCCTGCTCGATCTGACCGTCGAGGACTTGGCGGATTTGTTCGCGGCGCATGGCGTCGCGCTTCCAGTCGATCTGTGAAGTGGCGCGACACCGTGGCCCTGTGTTCGTGGACACGAACGTCATCCTGGAGTCCTACCGGGTCGGTTCGTGGCGTGCGCTCACGGGCGGCTATGGAGTCGAAACCGTGGAGGTGTCGTCGCTCTCGTCGTCGTCCACGAGCGCCGACAGCGGCGCGAGGAGGAGTGGCGGCAAAATTGAAGTGTTACTCGCTGTGAATCAGATCAGCGAAGGCCGAGGAAACTCGCCGGCCATCTTGCAGACGAACGTTACCGCCGTTCTGTGATGGTGGTTCTCGGGTACCGCCTTGTCGTTCGCTTGGACACGAATCGCCCTGTGATGGCAGAGCGGCGAATGACCCTTTTTTTCCTGCCCGAACAGCGTTTTTTCATAGCCGTGTATCCTGCTAAATATCGACATAGCGCGGAGCGCCAATTAGAAACATGCTCCTGTAGGTAGGCAATGTCAAGATTTATTCCGAGCCAACGCCTACCATTACCTGACCCGCGACGAACGTCGCCAGATGACGAAGGAATGCGGCGAATCGGGGCCGCGATAGCGAGGCGGTTCGGCCGCGACCCCTCCAGCCGCGAACTGACCCGCGACGCGGGCCAGCGTGACTAAGGCTTCGAGCAGGCCGACCGGCTGGTGGCCGAGCGCCGCAGCGCGGCTTCGGGACCCCGGAGCGGTGGGGCGAAGTCGACGAGAAGCTGGCCCTGCAGTGGAGTCCGGAACAAATCTTGGGACGCCTGCGCCCTGAGGGTCGAGCGCCACGAGTGGCAAACATGTGTGGAAGGATCGGGAGGCTGGCGGAACGTTGTTCCGACCAGCGGCGCGGCAAGAAGAGGAACTCGCGCGCCAAAGGGCAGGCGGGCCGCGGCTGGATTCCCGGTCGGGTGGACATACGCCCGGAGATCGTCGAGGAGAAGTCGCGGGTCGGGGACTGGGAGGGCGACACGGGTTTGCGCCACCGAGGCGCTGTGCTGTCGCTGGTGGACCGCGCCTCCAAGTTCACGTTGCTGGCCTGCTCGGCGGTAGGACGGCCAAGGAAACGGGCCGCACAAGTGGCATGTACAAGGAGTTCGTGCACACGACCGATAATGGCAAGAAGTTTGCGGCCCACAGGGTGGTTGCCAGGGGAAGCATTGTTCTTCTTCGCGCAGCCGTACCATTCCTAGGAGCGCAGCTTAAACGAGCACACGAACGAGCTAGTCCGCTAGTACTTCCCGAAGCCGACCGACTTTCGCAAGCTGAACCCCGCCGAACTCAAGCGTGTCGAGACCCTGCTCAACAACCGGCCGCGAAAAGGGATCGGCTTCGTGGGCGCAGCCGGTAAGGCTGTCGCCGGGCTGCAGCGGCCCGCGCTCTGCGCGTCGGCCCGGCCACGGGGCAGGGAGGGATTTTTTTGCTGCGACGGGGGCGTTCGCCCCTGCCGCCCCAGTGCCTTGACTCACCGGCCAACCCATCCCCATACTGCCTTGGCGACAGGGATTGCCGACCACCGGTATTGCATTTCGGAGTTGATAGCAGGTATCCATTTAAGGGACATAACGCTAGTTTTAGCTGTGTTGCACGAATGGTGGTCATGATTAGGAGAGTATCACCATGAATTATACCAAGATGATGGAAGAAATGGAAATGCAGTATCGTGAGCAATCCTGTCTTAAAGATCGTTCGGATTATGCGATGTATTATACACGTATATGGCCCGCACCGATTCTTATTTTAGGGATAAATCCGGGTGGTTGTCCCTCAAATTATTATCCAGATGGAGTACGACTGAAAAATGATCCAAAGACGCGAGGTGCAGCATCTGCAGGTTATTATGAGAAAGGCGAACACAGTATGCTAGATTGCTGCTGGCCTGAAAACGAAATCGTCGATCTTCTCGCAAAAATTCTGGGAGACAGGAAAAAAATTAGAAGGAAAGTGGTGAAAACAAATTTGGCCTTTCGTCGTTCTCCTAACACAGATTTATTTAAGAAAATTAATCAAATGACCCTCAATGAGGGGTATAAAGAGGCAGCGCCTTTTATTAGAAAAATTGGTGAAATTGTACAGCCAAAACTAGTAATTTTAGAAGGGAGTATTTTGACAGAATTCAAACGTACAATGAATGTAGTTGACAGTAAAAAGATTAGCAAATCGATCAAAACGTGTCATCGAGGAAAACGAATAGATTTGTATTACGCTGAGCGTGTAACGATACCTAATATATCAAAAAAAGTTGTTATTGTAAAATTGGCACATCCTTCTTATCATGGGCGGGAGTATGGAAAGAAGGGAGTTGATATAAGGATAAAACAATTGATTGATCTTTAGACTGCGCACGGGTGCAGATTGTAAAATCCTGTTTTGTTCCACAAAAAGGATTCCCTCGGTCAGGCAGCGACGGCATTCGGCACCCGGTTTTCGTTTGCGGCATGCGTTCCGGTCATCGCCCGCCATGCGGCGTCGAAGCGGCCCGATACCGCGAAGGTAAGGACGTTCTGACCGCATACTCCAACGCTGACCGGCCCGTTTCATGCGCTGGTTGACCAGTACCTTGTGGGCGGCCTCCACGACGCCCGGCCCGACCGGGTAGCCCTTGGTTTTGAGGCTTGCGTAGCGCGCCCCTGTTCTTGCGGAAGCAAGCTCGCGGCCAAGAATCTTGAGCGTCGGTCGCCTTGTTGCGGGGATGGCGGATCGCCTGGACGACCTTGTCGACGCCCTTGACGTCGTCGCGTAGGAAAGACCGGCCGTGCATTCATCCTAATATCGTGTGTCAAGAACATTTTGAACTGGTAAGTACCAAATTAATTGACCGCTTCCGTTGTGGTGGTTGGGCCTGTGGGGAAGTGGTCAGGCGCGAAGCGGCTGTCCACTTCAGGCCTCCGGAGGATCGCGTCGAAGCGGGTCACGCGGCCTTCCGGGTTGCGGTCGGAGCCCCGTCGGCCCGGTAGAGAGCGAGGCGTCCGGGGCCGTGGAAGACGGCAAGGGTGTGGTCGGGGTACTCGTGGACCCGGACCCTGGCCTTGACGTAGTGGTGGCGGTCGGCCGGGATCTGCAGGGTGCGTCCCTTGTACCGCGTGTCGTTCGAGACGCTCCTCGTGGACGCAGAGGATGTCGTCCAGGGTGCCGGCGAAGGGCACGAAGGCCGACCCCCTCGGGCGGGGTCGTCCATGGTGACGCCCACTGCCGACCGGACACCCACTCGTGGCGCGAGCCGTCCTGGTGCAGCGCCGGGCAGCGCCCGCCGCGGGCGCTTGCGCCGGTGGGCGCCGCGGCGCGGCGCGGCTCGCACGCGGCCATGGGCCTGCAAGGTCAGCCGGACGTAGCTGCGCCGGACGCCATGGCAGGCGACCAGCTTCTCGTGAAAGTGTCTGGCGTTGAAGTCCCAGTACCGGGTGTCGAACAATTCCAGAACCTGCGCCACCTCGTCCGCGCCGGCCCGGCGCGCCGAGACCCGGCCCAGGCGGCGGTCGTACAACCCTTCCGCGCCCTCCGCCTCGTAGCGCCAGCGCCGGAAGGTGCGCTCCGAAACGCCCTCCGCCGCCTCGCTCTGGCTCAGCACCCCCGGTGCGACACCTCTTCGAACTTCCTCAGTCCCTGTCGTTGTTCCGTCCGCCGCCACCTCCTTTGGTCTGGAAGCCTTCTAAGAGATCATTTGGTACATGGACCGGACATATCATCTGTTACTGACACTGTTACTGACATCGTGTTGACATAGAATTAGTGAGGAGGTATACTCTGTTCAATAGGTGCCTTTTGCAGCAACTATTCGATGTAGGGAAAGGGATAGGGTATGATTACCTTTAACGACGTTACAAATGAGCGCTTGTTTGGCGCAGAGGACGCAGAATACGAAGATACAGAAAGGTTTAAGGAATATTTTTTCTCAAATCGCACTTATGAAAACCTAATCGCTGACATGTCGATTCGCATTTTGGTCGGTCATAAAGGCATAGGAAAGAGCGCTTTGCTGCGGCGAGCGTATCTAGACGACGAAGAAAACTCAAAACTGTCTGTGTGGGTTAGACCTAATGATCTGATCTCTCATGTTGAAAACACCGATAGATCAGATTTCAATCGATTAATAGAAAATTGGAAAACTGGATTAATTAACGCTATAATAGAAAAATTTTTTACTCGTATAGGTCAAAATAGTGACATCAACAAGATGACTAATGTGATAAGAGGTAGTGCACGGTTATTAATTGATACGTTCAAGTCCACGTTGCGGGAAAAACAGCGGTTCTTTGCCGATGAATTAAATCGTAATATTGTTGAAAATTTTTTGGATAGTGAAATGATAACCGTGTATATAGACGATATCGATAGAGGCTGGGACGCATCTTATCAGAGCATAAGAAATATTTCCGCGATGCTGAATGCAATTCGAGACCTATCTGGAAGTGACCAACGTCTCAAATTTCGAATTGGACTAAGAACCGATGTTTATTTTCTCGTCCGAACGTCTGACGAGTCCACTGACAAAATTGAAAGACACGTGATTTGGTTGTCATGGACAAATCACGAAATTCTTGCGGTGATCGCGAAACGGATTGTAACTTATTTTGGGAACGCACGTTTTTTAGAGGATTACGATCAAAACCGTATACTCAATTTAGACCAAAACCGAATATCAAGAGAGATACTTTCAAGTATTATGGTTTCTAAGTTCAGAGGGAAAGGGCATTGGGGAAATCGTTCGATACATCATGTGTTATTATCATTAACTAGGCGGAGACCGAGAGATTTAGTTAAGCTTTTACACAGCGCTGCTCGTAATGCATATAACAATCATGAATCTATAGAAACTATAGATTTCGAAAAATCGTTTGAACCATATTCCTTAGAGAGGCTTCAAGATACGATTAATGAATTTTCCAGTGAACTCCCACAAATTAGAAGTCTTTTACTTGGTATGGCTCCGACAAAAAGAGAAAGAAGGACATCGAGCAGTTTTCTATTCTCCACTGACGAACTGGTAAAGAAAATGAGAGAGATTATAGATCATTCCAGCCTCCATTTTACGAATCGAACGCAAGTAGAACCAAGGTCCTTAATCCAGTTTCTGTACAAGATTGATTTTATTACTGCTCGAAAAAATTAGATTCGAGGATCGATAGAAAGTATTTCGACCAAAATAGATTTTTGGCAAATGAGGTGTATGATTTTGGTTACGATTGGGAGATTCATCCGGCTTACCGATGGGCATTGCAGCCGCAGAGCGTGAACGATATCATGAATTCGATAGGGATGTAGACCGATTTTCTAAAATGCGGTAATAATAAAATTGGAAAGGGACGAGGTGCAACAGAATCTTGAGAACGATATTAAAACATTCTTCGGCAGGCACGGCAACAAATCCCCGCCCTGCGATGCGCTGCAGCGCAGGCCGCTGTAGTCCCTGTCGCGTCGCTGCGAAGGTTTGGAAGTATATGAAACAGCCGTGCCGATGGACAACAATCTTGCCGAACGGGCCCTGTGCGGTCTCGCGGTGTAAATTGTCGTCCGGCTCGCGAAGCAGGCGCGCAACTGGCCGAAAGAGTGGGATTATCGTTTTTCGCCAAAATAAAGGGTCTATTTTGGCGAGTGCCCTTACGAGAGAGTACGCAGCTATGGCATGGGTTCGGCCGCTATTTCTGCCAAGCGGCCGACATTTGCGGCAGACGTGTCGGGGAGACACCGTTGCCGACATGTAACCTGTTGCAGTAATGCTGCCAAGCGAGCCGACAAGTGCGCACCGTGCGCAGGCGGAGGGAGTAGGCGTCGTCATGGTCTCGTACCAGACGGGGCCGGTGTTGTTCGAGTCCATTGAAGCCGTGCTCGCCGCCAATCAACGGGGCGTGGACGAGGTCATTCTAGTTAACAATGGCAATCCGGATTCGGTGGCCGCTGCGTTGACACGGATGTCAGCCGTAGAACCAAGGCTGAAGATTGTTTCCGGTCAGGGCAACGTCGGGTTCGCACGCGGCTGCAATATCGGTGCTGCAGAGAGCAAAAGTCGCTATCTCTTGTTGCTGAATCCTGACTGTCGCCTTGCGCCGTCGGCAGTTCCCTCGCTACTGACCGAAGCGTCGACGCTTGGCGACGACTGGCTACTCGGGTGCCGCTTGACCGATGCGGCCGGGCGCGAGCAACGCGCAACGCGGCGCGCTTTTCTGACGCCTCGCACCGCCCTTGTGGAAGCGTTGCGGTTGGATAGATTCGCGCCGTTCCGTCCTCTCAATCTTCACCGGGAACCGCTTCCCGAACGGACCACTCGCGTGCCTGTCATCAGCGGAGCGTGCATGATGTTGCCGACAAGCACCTATCGATCTGTGAGCGGGATGGACGAAGGTTATTTTCTGCATGTGGACGATCTGGATTTTTGCCTGCGGTTGCATCGGGTTGGAATCCCGGTCTATTTCACGCCGCATGTGACGGCCATTCACCATGGAGGCACTAGCAGCGCCAATCCGGTATGGGTGGAATGGTGCAAGACGCGAGGTTTTCTGCGCTATTTCCGGAGGCATTTTTTCGGCCCATGGTTCCTCCCCGTCGCCATTGCCACGCTGATTCGGTTCGGGTTGAAGGCGGCATCAGTTTCCATGCGCCGGTCTCGGCGGACCTGACGAATGCCCGACAGAGCCGAATCGACCGGCGCATCGCCCCGAGCGTCCCTCGCAGGTGCCCGGAACCGATTGCTCGCATGTCGATGCTCGTATCCCGATCGAGCGATTTCGGCGACTAATCCCGATATCCGGGTTGTTGGGCGACGGCTTGGAATCCGCTGGCCGACAGATTCGGAGAACGCCCCGTGACCGCCCTGATCCCCGCCCGCGCCCTGATTTCGGTGTCGGACAAGACCGGCCTGATCGGCCTCGCCCGCTGCTTGGCCGACCGCAACGTCGAAATCCTCTCCACCGGCGGCACCGCAAGAGCCTTGCGCGACGCCGGAATCGCCGTGACCGAGGTCGGCGACCGCACCGGCTTTCCGGAAATCATGGACGGCCGCGTCAAGACCCTGCACCCGGCAATACACGGCGGGATTCTCGCGCGCCGGGACGACGAGGCCCATCTTCGCGCTATGCGGGACAACGGCATCCTTCCCATCGATCTGGTGGTGGTGAACCTCTATCCCTTCGAGGCGACCGTCGCGGCGGGCGGCGGTTTCGACGAGTGCATCGAAAACGTCGACATCGGCGGACCCGCCATGCTCCGAGCCGCGGCGAAGAACCACGAAAGCGTCGCCGTCCTGACGGATCCGGAAGACTACGGCGCGGTCGCCGATGCCCTGAACGGCGGCGGAATCGGGCCTGAACTCCGACGGCGCCTCGCGGGCGTCGCGTTCGCCCGAACCGCCGCCTACGACGCGGCGATCGCCCGGTATTTCTCGGAACGCGGCGACGACGTTTTTCCGCGCCGTTTCTCTCTGCCCGCGACGCGCCGACGAATCCTTCGCTACGGCGAAAACCCGCATCAGAAATCGGCATTCTACGCGACCGGCGATTCCCGGCCGGGCGTCGCCGTCGCAACCGCGATCCAGGGCGGAGAACTCTCGTACAACAATCTGAACGACGCCGACGCCGCGTTCGAACTCGCCGCGGAGTTCGAACGGCCCGCCGCGGTCATCGTGAAGCATGCCAATCCCTGCGGCGTCGCCTGCGCCGCGACTCTCGAGGAAGCCTGGACCAGGGCGCTCGCGTGCGATCCGGTTAGCGCCTTCGGGGGGGTCGTCGCCGTCAACCGGACGCTCGACGCGGCGCTCGCGCGGGCGCTGATCGAAATCTTCCTGGAGGCTGTCGTCGCGCCGGAAGTCGAGAACGCCGCGCGGGAAATCCTCGCCGCGAAGAGCAGGCTGCGCGTCCTGGAGACCGGCGGCATGCCGGATCCGCGCGCGTCGGGAATGACTGCGAAAACCCTGTCCGGCGGAATCCTGCTCCAGAGCCGCGATGCCGGCCGCGTCGCCGCTGGCGACCTCCGGACCGTGACGGCGCGGGTGCCGACCGAAGCCGAAACCGCAGATCTGCTGTTCGCGTTCGCGGTCACGAAGCATGTCAAATCCAACGCTGTCGTCCTCGCGAGAGACGGCGCGACCGTCGGGATCGGAGCCGGACAGCCTAGCCGCGTCGACGCGGCGCGCATCGCCGCGGAAAAGCGTGCGGAAAGCGCGCCGGGAACGGTCGTCGCGTCGGACGCGTTCTTTCCTTTCGCCGACGGGCTGATTGCGGCGGCGGCGACCGGCGTCACGGCGGTGATTCAGCCAGGTGGCTCGATCCGGGACGCCGAAGTGATCGCCGCCGCGGACGAGCGCAACCTCGCGATGGTCTTCACCGGGATGCGGCACTTCCGGCATTGAATCGCGGTCAGCGGCGCACCTTCAGAACGAGGATCGCAAGGCCGACCGCGAGAAAGACGACGATGGTCGCCATGCCTGCGCGCTGTGATTCGGCCATCAGGGTCACCGTGGCGAGAACGAACGGACCGACGTAGGCCGTCGCCCGGCCCGAAAACGCGAACAACCCGAACATTTCGTTGCGGTATTCGGGCGGAGCCAGATGCGCCATGAACGACCGGCTCGCCGCTTGGGCCGGCCCCATGAACAGACCCATCGGAACGGCGATTATCCAGAACCAGAGCTTCGTCTCGACAATCAGGAGCGGAACGCCGAACCCGATCAACCCCAGCAGCGCGAGCGTGATCGTCCGCTTCGAACCCAGCAGGTCGTCGATCCATCCGAACGCGGCGGCGCCAAGTCCCGCCGCGACGTTCATGACGATCGCGAACTGGATCACTTCCTCTGTGCTCATGCCGAACGTCTGGGTCGCATACACCGCGCCGAAGGCGAACATGGTGTTCATGCCGTCGACGTAGAACAACCGCGCGCAGAGGAACCACGCGATGTCGCGGTAACGGCGCACGCTCCGAATCGTGGAAACGAGCGTCGCCAGTCCTTCCCGCACCGCTTGCCGCGCGCCCGACTGCCTGGAGGGCGCATCGGGAACCAGCGCGAACAGCGGAATGCAAAATAGCGCGAACCACAGGGCCACGAACGGACCGATGACGCGGATATGCTCGTGCGCCTCGGGAGACAGCCCGAAGGGCGGCGGATCCGCCTGGATGAAGAAGACGAGCAGGACCGCCAGACTGCAGAGACCGCCGGCATACCCGAGTCCCCAGCCCCATCCGGATAAGCGCCCGATCGCCTCCCGCGGAACGAGGCCGGGAAGCATTGCGTTGTAGAAGACCTGGCCGACTTCGAACCCCACGTTCGCGATCGCCAGAACCACCAGGGCGAACAGCGCGTATCCGGGATCCGGGTAGGCGAACCACAGGAGGACCGAACAGACGATGGTTAGGGCCGAACACGCCGCGAGCCACGGTTTTCGCCGCCCGGCGCGGTCGGCGACGGAGCCCAGAACCGGACTTAGCAGCGCGATCGCGATGCCCGAAAACGCAATCGCGTAACCCCACTGGGCGGTTCCCGAGATCTTGTCCTGCGCGATCGCGCCGACGAAATACACCGAGAACACGAAGGTGATGATCACCGTCGGAAACGCCGAGTTCGCCCAGTCGAAAAAACACCAGGCGGCGCGGGCGCGACGCGATGCAGGTAAATCGAGGCGGTCCATGACGCATTGTAACCCATCTCCGGAAATTGCGACATCGGATTCGTTCCCCGGAATTCGTCGGTGCCGGTCTTTCCCGGGGGGCCTGATCGAATGTCCGTTCGAGCTTCTTGCGCTGCTCTCGAGGTCTTGAAATAAAGCCGCGTGCGCTGTTCGTAACGTCTTGGAATGCGGACAGCTTTCAGGGGCGCGGAATTTTCATGCTCGGGCGTGGGAAACTGCGAATTTTCTACGCCGAGAACGCCGTTTTCGCAGATCCCAGCCCGCTCTGCGACCGCATGGCCTGGTTCGCCCCGAGTTTGCCGCACGGCGCCGGAGCAACGGTCCTGCTCCGCCGACGCCCGCCTGCGCGTGCCGACCTGCCGACAGGCGGCCTCGCGAGGCGTCGAACGGACGGCAGCCGGCAAAAAACGGTGCAGCGCAAACGCCTCCAAGCGCCCCTTCCTTGACGGCTCCGGCTCGGCGGCCTACTCTCTTACGATGGCGAAACGCATGCTTCCGATCGGCTTGACCTCCCTCCGGAAAATCCGGACGAGAGACTGCTACTACGTCGACAAGACGGACCATCTGCGCCGCCTCGTCGAAGGAGGAGATTACTACTTCCTGTCGCGGCCGCGCCGGTTCGGCAAGACCCTGCTGGTGGACACGCTGCAGGAGCTGTTCGAGGGAAGCGAGGAGCTGTTCCGAGGCCTCGCCGTGCACGGCAAGTGGGACTGGTCGGCGCGCCATCCAGTCGTGCGGCTGGATTTCAGCGGCGTGGGCGATTTCGACACTCCGGACGGGGTTCGGGAAACCGTAGAAGCGCAGCTGGAAGAGACGGAGATGCAGGCCGGCCTCGAACCGGGTCCCGCCGGGGCGGCGGTCCGTTTCCGGCGCCTGATAAGGACGCTGCACGAGCGCACCGGACAGCGGACGGTCGTGCTGGTGGACGAATACGACAAGCCGATCCTGGACGCGCTCGGCGACCGGGATCTGGCGCTGGCCAACCGCAGCTTCCTGCGCAGCCTGTACGGAGTGATCAAGGCCTGCGACAGGCATCTCCGTTTCGTTTTCCTGACGGGGGTGAGCAAGTTTTCGCAGGCGGGCCTGTTCTCGGGCCTGAACAACCTCCGCGACATCACGCTGGCGCCGCAGTTCTCGGACATCTGCGGCTACACGGACGACGAGCTGGACGCGGTCTTCGCCCCGGAACTCGAGGGCCTGGACCGGGACGAGATCCGCCGCTGGTACAACGGCTACAACTGGCGCGGGCCGGAGAAGCTCTACAACCCGTTCGGCATTCTGCTGCTGCTCGCCGAGCGCAGGTTCGGCAACTACTGGTTCCAGAGCGGCACGCCGACCTTCCTGGTCGAGACGCTGACGCGCCGCGACCTGCCCACTCCCGACCTGGACGGCATGATCGGCAGCGAGAGCCTGCTCTCGACCTTCGACGTGGACGATATCTCGATCGAAGCGCTTCTGTTCCAGACCGGCTACCTCACCATCGTCGGCGAGGAGGACGGGCACTACCGGTTGGACTATCCGAACCTCGAGGTGCGCCGGAGCCTGGGCGAGGCCCTGCTGGGAGAACTGCTCCCGGTCGAGGCGCGCAAGAAGACGAAGCGCCTGCGGCTGGGCGAACTGCTGGAGGCGAACGACTTCGAGCGCCTCGGGACCCTGTTCCGCGGCGTCTTCGCCGCCATCCCGCACCAGTGGTACATGAACAGCCCTGTCGCGAAGTACGAGGCCCACTACGCGAGCGTCATCCACAGTTGCTTCCTGATGGAGGGCCTCGAGCCGATTGCCGAGGACAGCGGCAGCCTGGGGCGCGCCGACATGGCGATCCGCGCCGGCGGGCGCGTCTACCTGTTCGAGTTCAAGGTGGTGGAGCGCGGGCGGGAGGGGACCGCGATCGCGCAGTTGCGTGAGAAGGGCTACGCGGACAAGTATCGCCGTCTCGGACATTCGGTCCACCTGATCGGGGTGGAGTTCAGCCGCGAGGAGCGCAACGTCGTCGGCTTCGATTGCGAGGCCGCCTGAACGGCTTCCCGACACGGCCGCCTCCGCGAAAGAACGCCGCCCGCGACGCAAGTTCGGTTTGCGCTTCGTCGAAGACGGCGGCCGGGTCGCCGCCTTGCGCGCCGGCGGCTTGACTGCACGCGCCGCCAAGGGGGCGGGCGGGAACCCGGCCCGGCAGCGGCGTCCGCCTGCAGGCTCTCCCGCGCCGTTCCCGACGTCCTGAAACGCCGACAGCATGGCGGAGAATTGCCTCGCTTCGGGCGTGGAAAACTGCGAATTTTCCACGCCGAGAACGCCGTTTTCGCAGATTCCGCCCCAGCCCGCGCCGCGACCGCATGGCCTGGTTCGCCCCGAGTTTGCCGTGCGGCGCCGGAGCAACGGTCCTGCTTCGCCGCCGCCCGCCTGCGCGTGCCGACCTGCCGACGGGCGGCCTCGCGGGGCGTCGAACGGACGACAACCGGCCAAAAACGGCGCAGCGCAAACGCCTCCTCCTTGACGGCTCCGGCGCGGCGGCCTACTCTCTTCGGATGGCGAAACGCATGCTTCCGATCGGCTTTTCCTCCCTCCGGGAGATCCGGGGGATGGACTGCTACTACGTCGACAAGACGGACCATGTGCGCCGCCTCGTCGAGAGGGGCAAGTACTATTTCCTGTCGCGTCCGCGCCGGTTCGGCAAGACCCTTCTGGTGGACACGCTGCAGGAACTGTTCGAGGGCAGCGAGGAGCTGTTCCGGGGCCTCGCCGTGCACGGCGGGTGGGACTGGTCGGCGCGCCGTCCGGTCGTGCGGATCAGTTTCAGCAGGGGCAATTTCGTCGTCCCGGACGGGGTTCGGATAACCGTGGAAAGGCAGCTGGCGGCGGCGGAGAGGCGCGCCGGCCTCGAACCGGATCCCGTCGAGGCGTCGAACCGTTTCGGGGAATTGATCGAGGCCCTGCACGAGCGCACCGGGCAGCGGGCGGTCGTACTGGTGGACGAATACGACAAGCCGGTCCTGGACGCGCTCGGCGACCGGGAATTGGCGCGGGCCAACCGCGACTTCCTGCGCAGCCTGTACGGGGCGATCAAGGACTGCGACAGGCATCTCCGTCTCGTTTTTCTGACGGGAGTTAGCAAGTTCTCGCAGGCGGGTCTGTTCTCGGGCCTGAACAACCTGATCGACATCACGCTGGAGCCGGAGTTCTCGGCCATTTGCGGCTACACGGACGCGGAACTGGACGCGGTCTTCGCCCCGGAACTCGAGGGCCTGGACCGGAAGGAAGTTCAGCGCTGGTACAACGGCTACAACTGGCGCGGCGCGGACAAGGTCTACAACCCGCACGACATTCTGCTGCTTTTCCGGCGTCGCCAGTTCGAGGCGCACTGGTTCGAGACCGGCACGCCGACCTTTCTCGTCGACCTTCTGTCGCGGCGCCGGTTCGCGCCGCCGGCCCTGGAGAGCTTGGTTGCGGACGACGCGCTGCTGTCGGCCATCGACGTCGACAGCATTCCCGTCGAGACGCTGCTGTTCCAGACCGGTTACCTGACCATCGTCGGCGAGGAGCAGGACGAGGACACGCGCTTCTACCAGCTGGACTACCCGAACCAGGAGGTGAAGCGCAGCCTGAACGCGCTTCTGCTGAGGGCGATGGCGCCCGACGTCGCGGTCGCGGCGGAGAGCCGGGAGTTGCGCCGCCTGATGCGGGCGAACGACTTCGCGGGCCTTGAGAATCTGTTCCGGGCGTTCCTGGCGAGCATCCCGAACGAGTGGTACGCGAACACGGGCATGGCGGGGGCGCACTACGCGAGCGTGTTCTATTCGCACTTCGTGGCCGCGGGGATGGACGTCCGCGCGGAGGAGAGCACGGCGCGCGGCCGCTCGGACCTCGCGGTCCTGTACAACGGCAACGTCTACCTGTTCGAATTCAAGGTCGCGGACGGGAAGGGGCGGGCGCTGGCGCAGATTCGGGAGCGCGGCTACGCGGACAAGTACCGGCGTTCGGACGTGCCGGTCCACCTGATCGGGGTGGAGTTCGGCCGGGAAGAACGCAACATCGTCGGGTTCGAGTTCGAGACCGTCTGAAGCCGGGAGCCGGACGAGGCCCCGTCCGCGCGTTTCGGCAACCGCCTCCGAGAAAGGCTGTCGACGGGCGATCGACATGAAAACGGCGCGGCGCAAGCGCCCCCGTTCGGGCGGCGTTGAAGAATCGCGGTGAGTTAAGATATAGATCCAACGATATTCGCGGCCTTTCGCGAGCGAAACTGGACTCTGGGAAGAACGTCTGGACGTTCGGTCTCGCGGTGACGCTTGCAGCGCGGTCGCGGCCTCACTTCGCCGGAAGGCCGCATGCTGTTCAGATTCTTGGGTCTCTCCGCGCGAGCGCGGCTCGGGTTCGTCCATGATTGCATAATGGCTGCCGCGGCGTTGCTGCTGGCGCTTTACCTTCGACTCGGCGACGAATGGTTGACGCATTTGCCGCCAATCATGCTGATTACGGCCGTGGCGGCGTTTACCGGCGTCGCGGCGGTCGCGTTCCTGATCAACCGGCTCAATCGGGGCATGTGGAGGTACGCGTCGATCGACGACATGCTGGCTATCGTCAGATCGGCGACGATCACGGTTCTTGTCTTCACGGCCGTCATGTTCCTTTGGACGCGCCTGGAGGAGGTGCCGCGGTCGGTGCCGGTAATCAGCTGGCTGACTCTGGTGTTTTTGCTGGCGAGCCCGCGGGTGTTCTATCGTCTTCTCAAGGATCGGCGGCTCGATCTGCACCGGAAGAATCGCGTTGGCGAGGTGCCGGTGCTCCTCGTGGGCGCCAGCGCCGGCGCGGAACTGTTCATTCGCGCGCTGCAACGCGAACCGCAGCGCCCCTTCAGGGTCGTCGGCATCCTCTCCGCGAACCGGAAAAGGTCAGGCCATCGGATTCACGGCACTCCCGTACTCGGCGCGCCCGACGACCTGGTCGCGGTCTGCTCGCGGCTCGCCCGCAAGGACCGCCCGCAAAAACTGATTCTGGCCGGGGAATCCGAAGGCGGAACGGCGGTTCGAAGACTTCTCGACGACGCGACGCAACTGGGCATGACTTTGGCGCGCCTGCCGCGGCTTACGGAATTCCGGAATGTCGACGCGACGACGGTGCGGCAACTGTCGGTCGCGGATTTGCTGGGCCGTCCGCAAGTTCCGTTCGATCGCGAAGCCGCCCAAACCATGGTGCGGCGCCGGCGCGTGCTGATTACCGGCGCCGGCGGGAGCATCGGCAGCGAGCTCGTGCGTCAGATCGCGGCGCTCGGCCCTGCCGAGTTGACGCTCGTCGACTCTTCGGAAGCCAACCTGTACGAGATCGAACTGGAGTCGCGAGAAAAACATCCCGCGCTGGCGCTGTCGCCGGTGCTCGCCGATGTCCGCGACCGCGACCGCATCCTGCGCCTGTTCTTGGACGCCCGGCCCGAGCTGGTGTTTCACGCCGCGGCCCTGAAGCATGTCGCCATCGTGGAAACGAATCCGCTGGAAGGCATCGCGACCAACGTGCTCGGCACCCTGAACGTCATGGACGCATGCGCCGAAGCCGGAGCCGGCACCATGGTGCTGATCTCCACCGACAAGGCCGTGAATCCCGCCAGCGTAATGGGCGCGACCAAACGGCTGGCGGAGCTTTGCTGCGTCTCGAGATCGGCTCGCGAAGAGACGGGCACCCGGTTCCTCTCGGTCCGTTTCGGAAACGTCCTGGGGTCGTCCGGTTCGGTGGTTCCGCTCTTCGAGCGGCAGATCGCCGACGGCGGGCCGGTGACGGTGACCGACCCCGAAATGCAAAGGTATTTCATGACCGTCGGCGAAGCCGTCACGCTTGTGCTTCAGGCCTCCATGCTCGGACTTCGCCGCCGCGGCGGGATATTCGTCCTGAACATGGGCCAGCCGGTCAAAATCGTGGACCTCGCGAAACAGATGATCCACCTCGCCGGACTTCGGCCCGGGGCGGATGTCGACATCGTGTTCAAGGGCGCGCGAACCGGCGAAAAGCTCTTCGAAGAGCCGTTTTACGAGAACGAAGAGCCGGCCGCCACCGAGTATCCCGACATTCTTCTGGTGTCGCCCCGAACCGGAGACGACGCGGAAATCGATCGCGGCATCGAGGCCCTTACCAAGGCGATCCCGATCTCCGACCGAACGGCGGCGATGGAGGCGTTGCGCCGCCTGGTTCCCGAATACCGCCCCTTTCCTTGCGGCAGGTGATCCGTCTCGCGCGGCAAGGACGGCGGCCGGCCCGCGAGTCGCCGGCAGGCCGCCTTCGCGAACCGGCTGCGGCGCGACTCCGGCATGCCCGAGGGCGATTCTTCAGATACGGCCCGCGGGCGGGTTTTCGATGTAGCTGACGCTCCGCATCTCGATCAACCGGGAAGCGGTGCGTTGAAACGCGACCGCGACGTCTCCTTCGACGCAAAGCGCATCGGGTTCGGCGGCGGCGGACACGACCAGATTTATGCCGTTGTCGTAGAGAATGTCGACAAGAGTTACCATCCGGCGAGCCTCGCTTCTCTTCGTCCGCGGCAACAGCGGCACGTCGGACAGGATCACGGTATGGTACGCCTTGGCTAGGGCGAGGTAGTCCGGCGCGCCGAGCGGACGGCCGCACAGCGCTTCGAAAGGGAAACGGGCGACTCCTTCCGCAGCCGCCGGGACGACCAGGATTCTCCCCATTACCTCTAGCCGGGAGGGTTTCGCCGGGGCGCCGCCGGTCAACGCGGAGAATACTTCGTCGAGCGCCGCGTCCGTTTCGGCCGTGACCGGAGCGTAGTAGACGGGCCTGCCCGCCAACCCGTCGCGCCGGTAGTCGCGCTGCGCATCGAGTTGCAGGATGTCGGCGCGGCGTTTGAGGAGCTCGATGAACGGCAGGAAGCGTTCGCGTTGCAATCCGTCGCGATATAGATCGTCCGGATGCGCGTTGCTGGTCGCCACGATCGCCACGCCCTCGTCGAACAGCCCCTGGAAGAGTCGCCCCAGGATCATCGCGTCCGCGATGTTCTCGACCCGAAACTCGTCGAAGCACAGCAACCGCGCTTCCGCCGCGATGGTCCGGGCTAGCCGCGGCAGCGGATCCCGAAGCGAGCCTTCCCGCTGCCGCCAGCGATGCAGGGCGTCGTGCGTTTCGAGCATGAATTCGTTGAAGTGAACGCGACGCTTGCGCCCGTCTTCGACCGCGGCGAAGAAAAGATCCATCAGCATGGATTTGCCGCGACCGACCCTGCCGCAGATGTACAGGCCGCGCGGCGCGGCAGGACGACGCGCCAGCCCGAACCGCGCGCGCCAGCTCACGGGTTCGCGAAGCGCTTGCCACAGTGATTGCAGTCGCTCCGCTGCGCGCTCCTGGGCGGGATCGTGCTTCAGTCCGCCTTCGCGCTGCCGGGCGCGGTATGCCGGGAGAGGGCCTTCGGTCAAGACGCCGCCGGGCGGCGGACGCGCCCGCCGCCCTTCCTTCGCGAGAGCGGCTAGCGCCGCGAGACCATCGCCTGCTTGATTTCCGCGATCGCCTTGGCGGGATTGAGAGCCTTCGGACAGGCGTTGGTGCAGTTCATGATGGTATGGCAGCGATACAACCGGAACGGGTCTTCAAGTTCGTCGAGGCGCTCGCCGGCCGCTTCGTCGCGCGAATCCTGGATCCAGCGATTCGCCTGCAGCAGCGCGGCCGGCCCGAGATAGCGGTCGCCGTTCCACCAATAGCTCGGACAACTGGTCGAGCAGCAGAAGCACAGGATGCATTCCCAAAGGCCGTCGAGCTTGCGACGCTCCTCCGGCGACTGCAATCGCTCCTTCCCCGGGGGCGCCGGCGTATCGGATTTGAGCCACGGCTCGATCGACAGGTACTGGGCGTAAACCTGCTTCAGGTCGGGCACGAGATCCTTGACGACGGGCAAGTGGGGCAGCGGGTAGATCCTGATGTCGCCCTTGACGTCGTCGACGTACTTGGTGCAGGCGAGCGTATTGCCGCCGTCGATGTTCATGGCGCACGAACCGCACACGCCCTCGCGGCAGGAGCGCCGGAAAGTCAGGGTCGAATCCACCTCGTTCTTGATCTTGATGACCGCGTCCAGGACCATCGGTCCGCAATCTTCGAGATCGATCGTATAGGCGTCGACCCGCGGAGTTTCGCCGGAATCCGGATCCCATCGATAGATTCGGAAGGTCTTCGGCTTCTTGCCGCCTTCCGGCGCCGGCCAGGTCCTGCCCTTGCGGATCCGCGAATTCGCGGGGAGCGTGAATTGCGCCATCTCAGTACACCCGTTCCTTCGGCGGAACCGCTTCCACGTCGCCGCTCATCGTCTCGCCATGGACCGGGCGGTACTCGATGCGGGTGGTTCCGTCCTCGTTGAGCCACACGTAGGTGTGCTTCATCCAGTTGTCGTCGTCGCGGTCGGGAAAATCTTCGCGCGCGTGCCCGCCGCGGCTCTCCTTGCGGTTGATCGCGGAATCGAGGCTGACGATCGCCTGCGCCAGCAGATTGTCGTATTCCAGAGTCTCCGCCAAATCGGAATTCCAGATCAACGACTTGTCCGCGACCTTCACGTCGTCGTTCTTCGACCAGAGTTCCGAAAGCTTGCGCCGGCCTTCCACCATCAGTTCCTCGGTTCGGAACACGGCGCAGTGCGATTGCATGGCGCGCTGCATCCCGAGCCGCAGTTCCGCCGTGGGAACGGAGCCGGAAGCGTGGCGGCGCGCGTCGAAGCGATCCAGCGCCGCTTCGCCGGCGTCCCTCGGAAGTTCGGGCTGTTTTCCGCCGGGATCGACCATCTCCGCGGCCCGCTCGGCGGCGGCGCGGCCGAAAACGACGAGGTCGAGCAGCGAATTCGATCCCAGGCGGTTGGCGCCGTGAACCGAAACGCAAGCCGCCTCGCCGATCGCCATGAGGCCGGGCTGGATCTCCTCCGGGTTTCCGTCCGCCGGCTTCACCATTTCGCCACGGTAGGTGGTGGGGATGCCCCCCATGTTGTAATGCACGGTGGGGAGCACGGGAATCGGCTCCCTGGTGACGTCGACGCCCGCAAAGATGCGGGCGGTCTCGGAAATTCCCGGCAGCCGCTCGCCGATGACATCCGGGTCGAGATGCTCGATGTGAAGGTGGATGTGGTCGCTGTCGGCGCCGACGCCGCGGCCCTCGCGGATTTCCATGGTCATCGCGCGGCTCACGACGTCGCGCGAGGCGAGGTCCTTCACGCTCGGCGCGTAGCGTTCCATGAAGCGCTCGCCTTCCGAATTGGTCAGGTATCCTCCTTCGCCCCGCACGCCTTCAGTGATGAGGCAGCCCGCCCCGTAGATTCCCGTGGGGTGGAACTGGATGAACTCCATGTCTTCGCACGGCAGGCCGGCGCGCAGCGCCATCGCGTTGCCGTCCCCGGTCTGGGTGTGGGCGCCGGTGCACGAGAAGTAGCAGCGCCCGTAGCCGCCGGTCGCGACCACGACCAGGCCGGCCCTGAAACGGTGGATGGTTCCGTCGTCGAGGTTCCACGCCATCACGCCGCGGCAAACCCCATCGTCGTCCATGAGGAGGTCGAGCCCGAAGTATTCCACGAAGAACTCGGCGCGGTGCTTCAGGGATTGTTGGTACAGGGTGTGGAGAATGGCGTGTCCCGTCCGGTCGGCGGCGGCGGCCGTGCGTTGCGCCGGCGGACCGTCGCCGTATCTGGTGGTCATGCCGCCGAAAGGACGCTGATAGATCTCGCCCTTTTCGGTCCGCGAAAACGGCACGCCGTAATGCTCGAGTTCCAGAACCGCGGGAATGGCCTCGCGGCACATGTACTCGATCGCGTCCTGGTCGCCGAGCCAGTCGGCCCCCTTCACCGTGTCGTAGAAATGCCAGCGCCAGTCGTCCTCGCTCATGTTTCCGAGCGCCGCGGAAATCCCTCCCTGCGCGGCGACGGTGTGGCTTCGGGTCGGGAACACCTTGGTGATGCAGGCCGTGCGGAGGTTCTTCAGCGCCATGCCGAAAGTGGCGCGAAGGCCGGCGCCGCCGGCGCCGAGCACCACGACGTCGTAGGTATGGTCGACGATTTCGTAAGACTTGGAGCTCATTTTCCGAGGGCGATCCTGGCGACGGACAGGATGGCGGCCACGGCGAGCGCGACCGCTGCGAACCTGACGAGAACGATGCTCGAAAGCTTCAGCCATTCGGTCCGAACGTAGTCCTCGAGGACGACCTGGAGACCGAGCTGCGCATGGTGGAACGCGGCGACGGCCAGCAGCACGAGCAGGATCGACACCATCGGCTGCGAGATCCACGTTCGAACCTCGCCGTAATCGGCGCCCGTCATGGCGCAGAGCGACGCCACGAACCAGATCAGCAAAGGAACGAGCGCCACTGCGGTCAGGCGTTGCGCCCACCAGTGCGCAACCCCCTCCCTGGCCGTTCCGAGTCCCCGGACTCGGGCCAGCGGCGATTGTCTCGTCATCAGAAGGCGCCCATGGTCGCGTACCCCCAGATCCACGCGGCGGCGGTGAGCGCGACGGCGGCCGCCACCGCCGCTCGCCCGCTGGCGTAGACGGCGCCGAGCGCGAATCCCTTGCCCGCGTCCCAAAACAGATGGCGAATGCCGTTGCAAAGATGGAAGAAGAGCGCGAACGACCAGCCCAGCAGCAGCAACCTGCCGATCCAGGAGCCGATCACCGCCTGGACGTCGGCGAAAGCGCTTTCGCCGGATGCGGCCGCAGCCAGCCACCACACCAGGAGCAGCGTGCCAACCGCCAACGCAATGCCGGTCAGGCGGTGCAGAATGGACAGCACCGAAGTGAGCTGGGGCCTGTAGATCTGAAGATGCGGAGACAAGGGACGCTTCGCCATGAACGGCATCCTGCGGCTGATGGAATCCCGAACGTCGGCGCACGAACGGAACGCTCGCCGTATACGCTGTCGGCCGGCTCGAGTCAATCCGACGCCGCGCCGATGCTGGCCAGCTCATCCTGAGAGGAGAGGACATCCGGCGACTCGGCGAAGACGTTCGGAACAGCGTAGGAGTCTCTTTGTGGGGTAAGCGTTTGCTACCCGGGAGACGAAGAAAATTTGTCCCGGGAACCGGACATGGGATCCTTGTGCCCTCATACCGAATTTTTGCTTCGAAGCGACCGACGGACGAGGGGGCTTTGCCGTCGGCGACGCCGCCCCCGGCGGCGGGACGAGGTGCGTTGGGAAGCGGAAGCGTCGCACGGCAGTGCTGGGCGGGGAGGGAACCGGATTCAAATCGTTGCCAGTCGATCCGTTCGCGATACCTTGAAAGCACCTCGATCTCGAACGGGTTTTCCGACAGGTCCCGAAAAACGCCCTCCACAGCTGTGGGACGACGAACGCCAAGCCGCCGCGCAATCATCAATTCCCCGTTTTCATTCAAAGCGAGGAACACGCTGTTTCATCGATGGGCTACGTTTCACGCCTACCTTCCGTCTTGCAATGCATCAAACAAGAATGCCTTCGGATTCATTCCGCCACGTCCGACTGCGTCAATACAAGATCATTTACGAATTTGACAACTTCAACGACCTCTTGATATTGCGAATTTAGCGCTCTAGAAGTAACCGAAACATCTTGACCATGCGCTATTCTATTCCGATTATTCATTACGCTGTCGATCTTGTCCCCTTTTTCGTCCGTGATGTATTTTTTTATCTCCTCTCCCCATTTTTTGTCGAAACCGGACAATGTAGAGATAATTACGCCGCTTTTTGGATTCGGCGGCGATAGTTGTCTGCCGCTAAGCTTTTTTTGAATCCGTTGATCTGAATTTCTTCGAACATATTCCATTATTATTTCACGCAGACCGGTTTCAAGAAGGCCCGCCGTCAGGACGCACAGATATCGAGTCCAATGGCTTCGTATCTCCTCGTTGTCTGGAAGATCTTCCAGCGCTTCGGAAACGAGTTTAACCCTAAGTTGATCATCTTCGAACTTCAAATCCCCACCTTTATGCACTGGCGAACGCACGTCTCGCTAATCTTTGCCGTTTTCTGACATTTTTCTCGTCGGATGAATGCTGACTGCAGGCGTCAAGAAACTCCCCATTTTTGACGAGCTCAAGATAAGCTTTCTTCACCGCATCCTTGGTAAGATCGCTCGCTTCTTTCGCTTCCATTCGGCGGGCCACGCCAACCATAACCGCCTCGAATACCGCGGCATTGAGATTTTTACTAGGTCGAAATGCTTTTTTTTCTCCGACAGCGTTTCCTACGGTGTTTATTGTATTTTCGAACAGGCAAAGCATCGTTTCGTATCGTTCATCGCTTAATTTTCGATTTTTATGGGAAAACCGATCAAGAAATTCTTTCATGGGTCTCTGGTAGTTTTCGTTCATATAAAACGCAAAAAATCTCAATATCAGCTCTTGATCTTTCAATCTAACGCTTTCTTTTCCAAAAATACGTCTCCAAACCTCTATTTCATTGCAGGCGTTCAGAAGCTTCGTAAGATTACCGTGATCTACGCAGTTTCGAATCTCCTGAGGATATAGTTTCACTCCGCCGGTATTAAGTCGATCAAAAACGTCATGAAAGCTGGTATCGTCTTCTTCTGGTCTGTTTTGTTTGAATATTGTACAATGAATGATCGAGTCATCGAGACGCCGACGGTCCTCTTCGCGCAAATCATCTATTGATTTCCCGTTCCATCTTTCATCGACTTTCTGAAGACCGAACTTCTTATTATCTCGAAAACGTCCTTGATAAAAGAACTGAAGAGATTTAAGCCTTTGTTGTCCATCTATGATCAAATGCTTGTGTGTTTCTTCCTCTTTCGCAAGAAATACTCCCGGAACAGGAAGTCCGAGGAGGAGAGATTCGATAAAACGAGATGCTTGAGGGCGAGTCCAGACATAGGATCTCTGAAATTCAGGAAAGTAAAATGCTTCATTATCAAGTCGTTTTACGATACTATCGGCCGTATAATCCGCACCATAGCTCGATATGCTATAGGTGATCTTCCTTTGCTCATCCTCCTCGGAATCGTCGTCCACGTTATCGGTATTTTCGGTGACGTCGGATACAGTCTCTTCATATGCGGACGACATTGTACCTCTCCACACTTGATATATGAAAAATTCCGTAGCGCTTTCGACACAGGCCGTCAAGAGCTGTCTCAATCGCGCCAGCCTCCGAGACCGGCGGCAGCCGGGGCGCGTCAACATGACGATACGTCTACCTGTTCGAGTTCAAGGCGGTCGAGCGCGGGCGGGAGGAAATCGCGCGGCTGCGGGAGAAGGGCTATACGGCGAGGTAACGTCATCTCGGGCGGGCGGTCCACCTGATTTCGGCAGCTGCCCTCGCGAAAGGCTGTGGCAGATTCGAATCGACGAGTGCCCCGTCGAGAACGGCCACCGCTCTTGGCTCGAGTTTACCGCGAGATTCCGCATGCAGTTGATTTACCAATATTATCAGGGTACCGCAGTATGACCTAACAGATCGGGCAAGGGGCAGCGGCCATCGTAGGTCGAGAGCTTCGTAAAGGGCGCGCTGGCCGCCGATCATCCGCGACAACGTTGCAACGGGCTTCCTGCCGGGATGCGCGACACCGAATTCCCGGGCCGAGCTGATCAAGCAGCGCTGAACTCCTCAGGCTGCTGCTGCGCGTTTCACGCTTCAGGATACCGCTCGGCAACAAGTCGATGACGCAGCGGAAGAAATGCACCCCGATCTTTCGAGCGACGGCTTCAGGCCGTGAGCGTTCTTTTGGAACGCGCTCTCGACACTGCGCCCTGTACAATTTCCACGTCGCTCCAGTCGGCGTTGTCAGTAATGACGAGGGCCTTGCCGGGCAATGTACGCTGCAGTCACTGCCCGCGCCAGTCGAACCGGTAACGAAGGGTCGGCAGGCCGTCTGTGACTTCGACCGTCACCTTGAACAGTTCCTTCACGAGCTTAGCCCGCATATCTCAGTGCGTCGTGGAAAGGCGCTTCCTTCAGGTGGGCGCAAGCCCCATCCAGCAAATGTCGTTCCGGCGCAGCTAGGGCGATTTACGGAGCGGAAACCGAAGCACTCCTTTTGTTCCGGACGTCTGCACGATCCTTGCGGATCTGGCAGCGGAGCGGGGTGCCAACCGTACCGCCGCCTCACGCACAAGATTCGATCAACGCAGAGGAACGAACTCGGACGAGGCGAGACGAACCGCAAAAAAGTTTGGCGCGCGGTCGAGCGTCGGCCGCTGTTTGCGCAAACCGGTCTCCACTTCCGGGATGCTGGTATCCGTTGCCAGGCACTCGACCGTCACGCCGATTGATTTCTCGATCTTCGAAGCGAGATTATCGAATTCCCGATTCCAGTCGCCGGCCGCTCGTTTTAGCTTCGGGTCCAACCACGCCCGCCACCACGAGCATGGCGCCAATAGCTGCACGATCGGCGGAGTCTCGCGGTCGACCTCGCAACGAATGCGATCCTCGATCTCCTTTGCGATGCGTTCGGAGCGACCTTCAACGACGGCGGCGTAGCGTAGCCCCTCCATCAGAGCGAACATCGGCGAGTCGCCCCGGCTCCTGCGCGGAAACTTCAATTCCACGACTATCAGGCGGCCTTGATCCGTAATGCCGAGCAGATCGACCTCGCCAATTTTGTCCGTCCGAACGGCTTTGAGTGGCATCTGATAGTCGATAAAACGCTGCCGATCGCCGTCGGACCGCGGCCATGCGGATTTTCCAAGATTCCAGAGCGCTATCGCGTAGCGCGGTTCGTACTGAATGCCGCGGTCGTTGCGCGACCTCTCCTCGGTTGTCCCGTCATGATGTTCGACAAGATATGGTTGCGAGCGGCGCGGTGGATCATCTCGCAAGTTTTCGTATTCGTCGAACAACCCATCCGAACGCAGCGAAGCAATGGAGCGTGCGAGATCCGTGGCAGGCCAACGATCACGAAACAGGTAGCCGGTCATCGCCCAATTTCCCTGACGCGCCGCGCAGGACTGTTCAGACCGCATCGCCCCGAGCGCCTTGTGCGCCGACTATACCGGCCTTCCGCTTATCGCGAAAGAGTCGGCTCGCGGCCTTCCCCGCATGGCCGATAGTGCAAGGTGTCTACGGTGACCACGGTGAGCGGATCTCCGCGGCCCGCGTCGAAAAGCGCTCGGGCCTCTGCCGGAAGAAATGCGCGGTCGCGAACCCCTGCGGAATAAACAGTCCCGTGTCTTGCGGTCCGCGTCGCCTGACCTTGCTCCTCGACGTTAGCGGGCGCTCAGGCATGTCGCGATGCGAACTTGAAAGAACGCGCTACGCGGACTCCGGGAAGCATGTCGTCGGCCGCCTTGCCGATGAGCGGTCAGGTTCAGCCCGCGCTTTGGCGCGAACGCGCACTCGAACAGGAAGGCCGTCGGAAAGGTCTGCGTTTCCGTGCGCGTCTGTCCGGCCGAAGTTCGATCGCAGGAGGGTGTCTCGCGTCCGGGCCGGCCCTCCAAAGCGCTGCGCCCGGCTTCCGACGCGACCGTTTCTTGACGGTTGTAGTCGCAGGCGTGGGTGGAGTAGCGTCCGGGAAAGGACGGCAGTCGCCGTCTTCCCGATTGTCCGTTCGTTTGATTTCTCGTCGCATGTGGACCGGTTGCGTGTACGGTAGGCTTCTCGCTCGCGCATCGGTAAATGCGATATTTTACGGGGATGGCTCTCCTGTTGCGAAATAATCCCCCGCTCCGTTCCGGAGCCGACAGGGTTGCAGCGCCGCCGCTGCGCCGACGACGTCGTCTTCCGCAATTCCTCCGCATAACACGGGTTTTCCCGCTTTCGGCATGCCGCCGCGACAAGCCGGTTTCGCGCCTCGGGAGGATGCCGGACGCTCGGCATGTTCTGCGATTTCGTAGGCGCGCCATGCTTGGCGGCCAAACGGCGCTCTCTCGAGATGGCGGCGGGAGTCTCATGAAGAATGCCCGGCCCGGAGCCGCCGACCCGGAAACGGCGCGGCCGCTGTCGCGTCAGGCTGCGGCGGCGCGTGGATGTCTCCGGCCCGTCCGTCGGCGCGAAAATGTCCGGCGCGACCGCCGGCCGAAAGCCGGAGAATGAACGAAACCGCGCGCGGCCGCGCCAGCGACATACCGCGCGGCGGCTGGGTCGACCGATGGATGCCGGCAGGGATCCGGCCCTATGTTCGGCTCTCGCGCCTCGACCGGCCGATCGGCTCCTGGCTGCTGTTGTTTCCGTGCTGGTGGAGCATCGCGCTGGCGTCTCCCAACAGTCTGCATCTCTACGTCCTGTTCGGCGCCGGCGCCTTGGCGATGCGGGGCGCCGGTTGCACGTGGAACGACATTCTCGACCGCAAGCTCGACGCTCGCGTCGCGCGCACCCGCGACCGTCCGCTGCCCGCCGGCGAAGTGACCGTGCTTCAGGCGTTCGTCTGGTTTCTGGCGCAGCTCGCGATCGGCGCGGCGATTCTGCTTTCTCTCGACAGCTACGCGATATGGGTCGGAGTCGCGTCCTTGCCTCTCGTCGCTCTGTATCCTCTCGCCAAGCGCGTAACGTTCTGGCCGCAATTCGTGCTTGGCCTCGCCTTCAATTGGGGCGCGCTGCTCGGATGGGCCGCCGCTCGCGGAGATCTGGCCGCCCCGGCCTTCGCGCTGTACGCGGGCGGCGTTTTCTGGACGCTCGGATACGACACGATCTACGCGCACCAGGATCGGCGGGACGATCCGGCGGCGCGAGTCGGCTCTTCGGCGCGCGCTCTCGGGGTGCCGGCCTCCAAGCCGTGGTTGCTGTTCTTTTACGCCTGCGCGACGATCTTGTTCGGCGCGGCGGGGCATCTGGCCGGGTTGGAATGGCTCTTCTGGATCGGGATCGCGGCGGGCTTTTCGCAGTTGGCATGGCAGGCGGCGCGCGTCGATCTCGACGCGCCCAGGGACTGCCTCGCAAAGTTCAAGTCGAACCGACTGTTCGGATGGCTGCTCCTCGCGGGAATCCTCGGCGGCCATTTGGCCTGACGCGCCGCCGCGAAACGGTCGCCGCCGTCCGCGCGCGAAGGGCCCGGACCGCCCGCGCCGCCGTCAGCCCACAAGAAGCGCGGCGACGGCCTCCAGATCCTCCGGACGGTTCACGTTGAAGAACGGATCGAACGGTTCGACGGGGAATTCGGCGCGCGCCAGATGGTATCGTCCGGTCCAGACATCCACCTTGCGGACGTCCTGATCGACGACCGCGCGGCGCAGATCCTCCGCGAGCCGGACCGGCCAGAGCGCGAAAACGGGATGATCGCGTCCGCCGGAGCTCGCGCACGCCATGTCCGCCCGGCGTTCCGCGACCGCTGCGGCGAGCCGCGCCACGAGGTCGGAGGGAATCAACGGCGCATCGCAGGCGAAGCTGGCGACCCACGCGCAGCCGGGCGCGTTTTCCCGCGCCCATTCGAGGCCAGTCAATACTCCGGCAAGCGGCCCTGCGAACCCTTCCACCACGTCCGCCGCCACTGGAAATCCGTAATCCTCGAACAGGGCGGGATCGCTGTTCGTGTTGAGCAGCATCGGCCCGACCTGGGGCGCGGCGATGTCGGCAATGCGGCGCAGCAACGTTCGCCCGGCGACGGACGCGAGACACTTGTCGCCGCCGCCCATGCGTCTCGAACGTCCGCCGGCAAGCAACAAGCCGCATGCCGTTTGCGTTTCCGGCGTCACCGCCGCCCCGAAGGAGGGAATTTCCGCGCGGGCCGGCGGGCGATCCCGCGTCCGCTGCAGTCCTCGGACGCCGGATTCCCGAAGGCCGTCGCGAGTAATCGAACGCGGAGCCTCGCCCCCGCCGACGTCGCGCCGCCGGTCAAGCCGATTCCGCCTGTCCGGCAACGTTCGCGTCGCGCACGATCCGTTCGACGCCCGCGAGAGCCATGAAGCGACGCCCGCGCGCGCGGCCGATCAGCGTCAGATTGGCCTGACGCGCAAGCTCGACGCCCCATGCCGTGAAGCCGGATCGCGAAACCAGGATGGGAATTTCCATCTGCACCGTCTTGATCACCATCTCGCTTGTCAGGCGGCCCGTCGTGTAAAAGATCTTGCCCGCAGGAGAAAGCTCGTTGAGGTACATGTAGCCGGCGATCTTGTCGACGGCGTTGTGACGCCCCACGTCCTCCATATAGATCAACGGACGGTCGCGTTCGCACAGCACGCAGCCGTGGATGGCTCCGGCTTCGAGATACAGGCTGGGCGTGAGGGCGATCCTTTTGGTGAGTGCGTAGAGCCAGGAGGTCCGCAGGACCGCGTCCGGATCGAGCGCGACGTCCCCGAAGGTTTCCATGATGTCGCCGAAGACGGTGCCCAGCGCGCAGCCCGACGTGCGGGTCTGCCGGGCGAGTTTCTCCTCGAAATCGGTTTCGCGCCGCGTCCTGACCACCACGGCCTCCGCCTCCTCGTCGTACTCGACGCCGGTAAGTTCGTCGTCCCGCCGCAGCATGTTCTGATTGACCAGATAGCCGACGGCGAGGCATTCGGGATAGTCGCCGATCGTCATGAGGGTGACGATTTCGCGGCTGTTGAGAAACAGCGTGAGAGGCCGTTCGACCGTGACCGCGGTCTCGACGGGAGCGCCCGCATGGTCCACGCCGGACACGCGCTCCGTCAGACGCGCATCGCCCGGATCCGGCGCCACGATATAGCCGTTTTCCATCGCGGAATTATGAATCGGACCGACGGCGGGCGCAATGGCCGTTCGGTCCGTCCGAGCCCGCCGCAGCGGTCTAAGCCGCTTGCCGCTTGCGCGCCAGCGTCTCGGCGATCTGTACCGCGTTGAGCGCCGCGCCTTTTCGCAAGTTGTCCGAAACCACCCACATGGACAGTCCGTTTTCGACCGTGGGATCCTTGCGGATCCGGCTCACGTAAACCGCATCGTCGCCCGCGCATTCGACCGGCGTCACGTATCCTTCGTCGGCACGGTGGTCGACCACGACGACGCCCGGCGATTCCCGGAGAGCGGCGCGCGCCTCTCTTTCCCCGACCGGGCTCCCGAACTCGACGTTGATCGCCTCGGCATGACCGATAAAGACGGGAACGCGCACGCAGGTCGCATGCACCGCGATATCGGGATCGAGTATCTTCCGGGTCTCCACCGCCATTTTCCATTCCTCCTTGGTGGAACCGTCGTTCATGAAGACGTCGATATGGGGAATGGCGTTGAACGCGATCTGCTTGGTGAACATCTCCCGCACGACGGGGTCGTTCACGTAAATTCCGCGAGTCTGGTTGAACAATTCGTCCATCGCCGCCTTGCCGCCGCCCGAGACGGACTGATAGGTCGCGACGACCACCCGCTTGATCTTGGCGAGATCCCGGAGCGGCTTCAGCGCGACCACCATCTGAATCGTCGAACAGTTGGGGTTGGCGACGATATTGCGCTTCGCATGCCGGTCGAGCGCAGAAGGATTGACCTCCGGCACCACGAGCGGAACGTCCGGCTCCATTCTGAACCGGGACGTGTTGTCGATCACCACGCAGCCGGCGGCGGCGGCCCGCGGCGCATGTTCGGCCGAAACCTTGGCGCCCGGCGAGAAAAGGCCGAAGTCGACGCCCTCGAAATCGAACGTCGAGAGATCCTGCACCCTGAGGACGCGGTCTTCTCCGAACGACACCTCGCGTCCGACGGATTTCGGGGACGCCAGCGCGTACACCTCGTCCGCCGGGAAATCGCGCTCCGCGAGGATCTGCAGAAGCTCGCGCCCGACATTGCCGGTCGCCCCGGCAACAGCCACCTTGTATCCCATCGTCCGAAACTTCCGACGCGCCGCGTCCGTTCGCGCCGCAGGCCGGAAGATCTCCGGACGGGCGAATTCAGGCGGCGGAGAACCTCATCCGCCCGGCTGCGACGCCTTGCCGGGCACGCCGGCCGTCTGCCGCGGCCTCTGCGGGGTTTGGGCCGTCTGCGTGCTCTGCTTCGGCACTTCGGTCTGAACCGTGTGAAGCCCGGCGCAAGCTCCGTATCCGCCATCGGCCCATGCGGGCGCGGAGAATGCGAGCACGCCGACGGCCGCCACTGCGAAAAGCTTTTTCATGTCCGTAACTCCTCTAACGAAGCCAAGATGCCAAGGAAGAATAGCGCGGGTCGGGAGCGATGGCAAGCCGTCCGCGCTCCCTTCAGGCGGCGCGACTTTCGACGTGTCCGGTCAGGACGCCGTAAGCGCGGTCCGGGGTCACGGCGGTCCGGAGTTTCTCGCAAACGCAATCGTCGCGCAGCACTCGCGATATTCGCGCAAGCGCCTTGAGATGGTCGGCACCCGCGGATTCCGGCGCCAGCAAAAGGAAGATTAGATCGACGGGCTTGTCGTCGACCGCGTCGAAATCGACGGATTCGTCGAGCCGCGCGAAACACGCGAAGAGCCGGTCCAGTTCCGATAGCTTGCCGTGGGGTATGGCGATGCCGCCGCCGACGCCGGTCGTGCCGAGCCGCTCCCGCTCGAGAAGAACGTCGAATATCCGCCGTTCGGAAAGGCCGGTCGCTTCGGCGGCATGGTCGGCCAATTCCTCGAGCGCCTGCTTTTTGCTCTTGACCCTCATCGACAGAACGACGCAGTTCCTTTCCAGGAAGTTCGCGATTTCCATCTTCTCCCCCGTCAGGTCGGTTGCGGATCGATCCAGCCGATGTTGCCGTCCCGGCGGCGATAGACGACGTTGAGCTGTCCGTTCGCTGCGTTTCTGAACATGAGCGCCGCCCGGTCCGCGAGGTCGAGACGCATCACCGCGTCGCCCACCGAGAGGGTTTCGATTTCCCTGGTGACCTCGGCGATCACCGCGGCTCCGGCGTCCTGATTCGCGCTCTCGTCCTCGTCCTCGTCCGGCGGCGCGATGACGTAGCGCTGGGCGTTCAGAGGCGCGAGCTTCGCCTGCGCGCGTTCCTTCCGATGGTGCCCCTTGAGTCTCCGCTTGTAGCGCCGCAAGCGCTTTCCGGCGCGCTCCAGGGCGACGTCGAAAGCTTGCTGCGTCTGCTCGGCCTCGCCGTGGGACTGGATGACGAAACCGCGGCCGGCGTGCACCTTGATGTCCACGCGCATGCCTTGGCCTGCACGGGAAACGGTCACCGCCGCGTCGATGCCGCGGTCGAAGTATTTGCCGACGACGGCTTCGAGATGGCCTTCCGCGTATCCCTGAAAGGCTGCGCCGATTTCGATCTGTTTTCCTGAGACGGTTACCTGCATGCCCCGGCGGCCGACTGTCGTCCGGCCAAAATGTTCACGGAATCCGGCGCGGCAACTGTCGTCCTGCCGAGCCAAGGGGAGCGAAACTAGCACCGCCCGCAAGCAAGTCAAGCAGTTGAGGCGTTTGCGCCGCGCCCTTTTTCGCGCTTGCTTCCGGGCCCGCTTTCCGGCTGTCCGAACGCGGGCATGTTCAACCGGGAGGGTGCCGGAGCGGGCCGGACGCGACCGCGCCGCAAGCTCCGGGGGGCAAGGCGCGGCTCAGTGCAGCTTGGCGGCGCCGCGGCCCGTCAAGTTGCTGGCGCGCAAGGCGACGAACCGCTGGAAGCGGCTGCCGCCTTCGACAAAGCGCAAGCCGAACCCGCGTCGCGGACGGCGTTCTTTCGTGGAGGCGGCTGTCGAAATGTCCGAACGGGACGTCGAACTCGTCCGGCTTCAGGCGGTTTCGTAATCGAACCCGACGACGTTGCGCTCCGCCCGGCTGAACTCCACACCGATCAGGTGGACCGAATGCCCGAGATGGCGGTACTTGTCCGCATAGCCCTTCTCCCGCAACTGCGCGATCGCGGTTCCCTCCCGTCCGCGCTCCACCACCTTGAACTCGAACAGGTAGACGCGCCCGCCGACGCGGATCGCCATGTCGGCGCGCCCCCGGCTGCCGCTGTCCTCCGCGACCGGCTCGACGCCCTCCATCAGGAAGCAGCTGTGGATGACGCTCGCGTAGTGGGCCTCGTATTTCGCGACCGGGCTGGTCGCGTACCACTGGTGCGGGATGGCGGCGAAGATGCCGCGGAACAGGGTCCCGAGGCGCTCGAAGTCGTTCGCTTCTAGCAGTTCGCCCAGCCGCAGGTTCTCCGTCTCCTCGCGGGCCTCGGCCGGGAGCAGTTCTTCCAGCAAAGCCTCGCCCAGGCTCCGGCGCACCTCGAGGTTCGGGTAGCCCAGCCTGTAGCGCCCGTCCTCCTCGCCGGCGATGGTCAGGTAGCCGGTCTGGAACAGAAGCGCCTCGATCGAGATATTGTCCACGTCGACGGACGACAGCAGGCTCTCGCTGCCGGTCATGCCGTCCAGGTCCGGGGTGGGCAGGTCGCGGCGCGCCAGCGTCTCGACCAGGAAGGTCGGCGTGCCGCTCTGGAACCAGTACGGGCGGAACTCGCGCCGCCGAAACAGCAGCAGCAGGCCGAACGGGTTGTAGACCCTCTCCGGCCCGCGCCAGTTATAGCCGTTGTACCAGCGGCGGACCTCGTCCCGGTCCAGGCCCTCGAGTTCCGGGGCGAAGACCGTGTCCAGCTCGTCGTCCGTGTAGCCGCAGATGTCCGAGAACTCCGGCTCCAGCGTGACGTCGATCAGGTTGTTCAGGCCCGAGAACAGGCCCGCCTGCGAGAACTTGCTCACCCCCGTCAGGAAAACGAAACGGAGTTGCTCGTCGGAAGCCTTGATCACCCCGTACAGGCTGCGCAGAAAGTCGCGGTTGGCCAGCGCCAGTTCCCGGTCGCCGAGCGCGTCCAGGATCGGCTTGTCGTATTCGTCGACCAGCACGACCGCCCGCCGCCCGGTGCGCTCGTGCAGGGCCTCGATCAACTCGTGGAAACGGACCGCCGCCCCGGCGGGACCCGGTTCGAGGCCGGCGCGCCTCTCCGTCGCCGCCAGTTGCCTTTCCACGGTTCCCCGGACCCCGTCCGGGGTATCGAAACGGCCCACGCCGCTGAAATCCAGCCGCACGACGGCGCGCCGACCAGTCCCACTTGCCGTGTATGGCGAGGCCCCGGAACAGTTCCTCGCTTCCCTCGAACAGCTTCTGGAGCGTGTCCACCAGCAGGGTCTTGCCGAACCGGCGCGGACGCGACAGGAAATAGTAGTCGCCCCCTTCGACGAGGCGGCGCAGATGGTCCGTCTTGTCGACGTAGTAGCAGCCTCTCGTCCGGATTTTCCGGAGGGACGTCATGCCGGTCGGCAGCATGCGCTTCGTCATTCGAAGAGAGTAGGCCGCCGCGGCGGAATTGTCAAAAGCAGGCGCTTGCGCCGCGCCGTTTTTTTCGGCTCCGCCCGCCCGCGAGACCGGCGTTCGTCGATTCACGGCGGCCCGCGCGGCCGGGCCGCTCCGGAAACCTTCTCGCGCCGGCGTTGCGCGGACGACGGAATGCGCATCGCGCCGCGGTATTTCGCCACGGTCCGGCGGGCGACGTCGATTCCTTCCTGGCCCAGGATCCCCGCGATCCCGTGGTCTGAAAGAACGGCTTCCGGCTTCTCCTCGTCGATCAACGTTCTGATGCGGAACCGCACCGCTTCGGAGGACCGCGCCGGGCCGCCGACCGCGCTCGTGAAGAAGCGTTTCATTTCGAAGACGCCGCGCTCCGTGCCGAGATACCTGTTCGCGACCGCCCGGCCGACCGTGCTTTCGTGCAGGCCGACGGCGACGGCCAGATCGCGCCGCGTCATCGGCCGCAGGCGAGCGGCGCCGTGATCGAAGAACTCTTCCTGCCGGGCGACCAGTTCGGACGCCACCCTGAGAATCGTGTCGGCCCGCTGGCGCAGGCTGCGAACCAGCCAGTTCGCCGACCGGAGCCGGTCGCTGAAATACTCGCGCTCCCGTTCGGAACGCGCCTGCCCGCGCATCTCCGCGTAATACGGGCGGTTCAGGAGAACCCGCGGCAACGCGTCGCCGTTGAGCTCGACGCGCCAGACGCCGTTCCTGCGGCGAACGAACGCGTCGGGGATCGCGAATTGCGCCGCTTCGCGCTCGAACCGCGCGGCCGGGCGCGGGTCGAGCGCCCGTATCTCCCGCACGAGCCGGGACAGGGTCTCGTCGTCCACGGCGCAAAGGCGGCGCAATCGGGCGAAATCGCGGCGCGCGAGAAGATGAAGGTTGTCAAGCAGCGCTCTCATCGGCGGGTCGAGGCGGCCCTTCTCGCGCAGTTGCAGCGCGAGGCATTCGGCGAGTGAGCGGCCGAATATCCCCGGAGGATCCAGAGCCTGGCATCGGGCCAGCGCCCGTTCCACGTCGCCGATTTCGCACTTGAGCGCGGCGGCGACCGCCTCGAGATCTTCGGTGAGCCAGCCGTTCTCGTCGAGCAGTTCGACGAGCCGGAACGCGATCCGCCGCTCCCGGGATCCCCGGAATTCGAGGCGAATCTGGCTGGCGAGGTGATCGCGCAGCGTAGCTTCGTCCGCCGCGACGAGTTCGCCGCCGGACGCGGGCCCGGCGGAACGCCCGGCGGCGTCCCCGCCGTCGAACGCAGGCCCTTCCTCGCGGTCCAGAAAGGGGTTGCGCTCGAGCTCCCGCTCCACGTAGGCGGAAAGCTCCGCGCTCGACATCTGCAGCAGCTCGATCGCCTGCAGCAAATGCCGCGTCATCGACCGGGCCGGGCGCAGCGCCGGTCGCAGTCCGGGCATCATCCGGGGATCCGTGATTCCGGCGCGTCCGCCCGCCGGAATCTCGAGGCTGCGCGGAACTTCGGCGACGGGAGATCTGCGGTCACGAGCCTGCGCCGGACGGCCTAAAGGTTGAACCTGTCGCCCAGGTAAAGGCGGCGCACCTCCGGATGCTCGATGACCTCCGCCGGCGCGCCTTCCATCAGGACGGCGCCATCGTAGAGGATATAGGTTCGATCAACGATGTCGAGCGTTTCCCGCACGTTGTGGTCGGTGATCAGCACGCCGATGTCGCGGGACTTGAGGTGGGCGACGAGAGCGCGAAGGTCGTCGACCGCGAGGGGATCGATGCCCGTGAAGGGCTCGTCGAGAAGAATGTAGTTCGGCCGGGAGGCGAGGGCGCGGGCGATTTCCACGCGCCGGCGCTCGCCCCCGGATAGCGCGAGCGCGGGGCTGCGCCTCAGATGCGTCAGCGAGAACTCCGCGAGGAGTTCTTCCAGCGTCGCCTTCCTCTTCGCGGGATCCCTGTCGACCGTCTCGAGGATGGCGCGGATGTTGTCTTCGACGCTGAGGCCGCGAAAGATCGACGATTCCTGCGGGAGGTAGCCGATCCCGATCCGGGCGCGGCGGTACATCGGAACGTCCGTCACGTCGTAACCGTCGAGCGCGATCTTTCCGTAGTCCGGAGACACCATGCCCATGACGATGTAGAAGCATGTCGTCTTTCCGGCGCCGTTCGGCCCGAGCAGTCCGACCACTTCTCCCCGCTCCAGCGCGATGCTGACGTCGCGAAGCACCGTTCGCTTGCGATAGCGCTTGCCCACTCCGCGCACGTGCAGACCGGTCTTCCGGAGGGGCGGCGAATCGCGTTCGCCGGTCAAGGCGTCCCCTGATTTCCGCGCCGCGCCCGCGGCAGGGATTCCGAATCGGGTATGAAGACGCCGCTGACGCCTTGCCGGCCGCTGCTCAGGAGCCTGCTGACTCCGTTGTTCAGATCGATCTCGGCCTCGTCGCCGTTCAACTGGTTCCGGCCCTGCGTGATTCTGACCGCGCCCGTGAGCCGGACGATGCCCGATTCGAGATCGTAGTTGCCGCGCCGCGAGCGGACCACGTTTTGCGGAGTGGTCAGAACGACGTTCTCGACGGCGTCGACCTCCTTGACGACGGCCTTGCCGTCGTCGCCGTTCACGATGCGCGCGGTCAGGACGTCGGCCTGCAGCTGGTTCTCGCCGCGCCGGGCGACGGCGTTTCCGCGGGCGATGGCGAGGCTCTCCCTTTCCCGGTATTCGAGGCTTTCGTTCGCCGTGATCCGGTCGGTCTCGGTGTCGAGACTCACGTCGCCGGTCAGCACGAGGGTTCCGCCATCCACGTCGTAGACCCCCCTGTCGCCCGACGCTTTCTGCGCAAGCGTTTCTATCCTGACGTTCTTGTCCGCCTCGATTCGCCAGATCGACGTGCTGCCGTCCTCGGCTTCGTAATAATGCGCCGTAAGGACGTCGGCGTAGACCACCACGTCTCCCTGGGAAGCCCTCACGTCGCCGCGCGCGACGTATTTTCTGCCGTCCCTGTGCCACTCTATGCCTTGCCGGGCGGCGATCTCGACGGCCTCGCCGCCGGAAGCGCGCGGCAGCGCCTGCCCGAAGGCCGGCAGGGCGAGCGCGGCCGCGGCGGCCGCGGCGAGAACGCGCGCAGCCGCGCTCAACGGAACGATCCCGACGGCGGCAGAAGCAGGCGGGAACGACCCGAAAACACGATCTTGGCGCCGTTCTCCGCGATCCTGAAGCCGTCCGCGACGACGGAACCGAACGCGCCTTCGCCCCGCACCTCGGCGTTCCCCGACGCCGTGCCTTTGCGAAACTCTATCCGCGCGCGCTCGGTCCGGAGTTCGTATTCGCGGTCGCGGGACAAACGGACTTTCTGCGAGAGATCCAGCAACTCCGCGTCGCGTCGATACCTGCCTTTCGACGACGTCAACACCACGGGGGGGCCGTCGCGGGGAGCGATCTCCGCCTTCACGCCGTCGAGATCGACCGGTCCCTCGTCGGTCTTGCCCGTCTGCACGACCCTTGCGGCCGAGACGGAGAAAGGACGTTGCCGCCGGTCGACGCCGAAGAAGCGCGCGTTGGCGGCGCCCTGGCCGCCGGAGGTCCAGACGTCGGCGAGCTTCGGCGCGGCTCGCTGCGGCCGGGTTTCGATTCCCGACCAGACGACGACGAGCAGAACGACCGCCGTCGCGGCTGCGAGCAGCGAAAATTTCGCGGCGCGGACCACCCTGCCGTAGTTCGCCCTGTCGCGCGGCAGCGAGGCGCCGGCGTTCAGGGTTCGCTCCGTACGGCTCTCCGTCATCGCTCAGGAAATTCCGGCTCGAAGGATGTCGTGAATATGGACGATTCCGACCGGAGCGCCGTTCCGGACGACGAAAGCGTTCGTGATCTTGTTGTCGTTCATCATCCCGAACACTTGGGCGGCAAGAGCATCCTCGTCGGCGGTCTTCGGATTTTCCGTCATGACGTCCGCGGCCGTCATGGCGAAGATATCTTTTCTGATGTGGCGGCGCAAATCGCCGTCGGTGATGATGCCGACGAGGCGTTTCGAATCGACGACGCCGACGCAACCGAAGCGCTTGCCGCTCATCTCGATGACCGCTTCGGTCATTCCCGCTTCCAGCGGGACGAGCGGCAGATCCTCGCCCGAATGCATGATGTCGCGCACCGGGATCAGGCGGAGGCCCAGCTGGCCTCCCGGATGCAGCGCGCGGAAGTCTTCCGGCGAGAACCCGCGGCGCTCGAAGAGCGATACGGCGATGGCGTCTCCGAGCGCCAGCATGACCGTGGTCGACGTCGTGGGCGCAAGCTTCATCGGGCAGGCTTCGGGGCCGTCCGGAATGATCAGCGGCACGTCGGCGGCCCTGGCCATGGTGCTGTCGGCGCGGGCGGTGATCGAGACCAGGGCGATGCTCATGAACTTGGCGTAATCGACGATGGCGGCGAGTTCCGCGGTCTCGCCGGAATTGGAAAGCGCGACGACCGCGTCGTCGGCGGTGATCATTCCAAGGTCGCCGTGGCTGGCTTCGGCCGGATGGACGTACTGGGCCGGAGTGCCGGTGGACGCGAGCGTCGCGGCGATCTTGCGCGCGACGTGGCCGCTCTTGCCGATGCCGGTGACCACGATGCGCCCGGTCGCCCGCTCGAGCGTGTCGATGGCGCGCGCGAACCCCGCGTCCAGCCCGCGGGACAGCGCCCGGAGGCCGGCGATTTCCGTTTCGAGGACGCGCCGCGCGGAGGCGAGCGCATCCGCCGTGTTCGCAATCTCGTTCCCCATGGCGGGCTCCGCAGACCCTGGCCCCTGAAATCCGACGGACGACGCCGAGCCGCCTTCCGCCGCCGGCAAAGCGGGAGGTTCCGCGGGAACGCGCCGAACGGCGCCGGCTGTCCGCTCTCCCGTCGGAGGCGCGGTCCGGACGCTCGCCGAAAAGACGACCGGCGGGGCGCCGGAAAAAACCGCCGGAGCCTGGTGCCCAGGAGAAGACTCGAACTTCCACGACCTTGCGGCCACAGGTACCTGAAACCTGCGCGTCTACCAATTCCGCCACCTGGGCGTCCGTTGCGGGTAAAATGACGCCTCGCGCCGCGAATGTCAATTGTCCGAGGCCGCCGGCCGGCCGCGCGATTTTCGGGGCGCGGGCCGGTCCGGCGTCGATCGCGGCGGTCCCGCTTCGCCGCGCCGCGCGCCGCGGCGGCGGGGCCGGGTTCGCCGTCCGCCCCGCGGCGACGCGTCCGTCTTGTATACGGGCATCGAAATAGGTTATTTTCGTTTTTGGAGTTCGATTTCCGGCACGCTGGTTCGACGGGTCGGACGACAGCGGCGGCGCAGACGAATCAGGATCAGACACGATGCCGAATTCAATCACGAGACTTCTAGCGGCCCTGTGCGCGGCGGCCGCGCCCGGCGCGGCGGCCGCGGCGCAGCCGCAGCCGTGGCAGATGGGGTTCCAGGCCGCGGCGACGCCGCTGATGGAGCGAATCGACAGCTTCCACGACCTGCTGCTCGTGATCATCACGCTGATCAGCGCGTTCGTTCTCGCCCTGCTCGGCTACGTGATTTTCCGCTTCAACGCGAAAGCGAATCCGCAACCGAGCCGCGTCACGCACAACACGACTCTGGAAGTGCTCTGGACCGTCATCCCCGCGTTGATTCTCGTCGCCATCGCCGTGCCGTCGTTCAAGCTCCTTTATTATTCCGACGTCGTTCCCGAGGCCGACATGACCATCAAGGCGACCGGCAACCAGTGGTACTGGACCTACGAGTATCCCGACCACGGCGGGTTCGAGTTCGACAGCAACATCGTCGCCGACGGGGAACTCAAGGACGGGCAGCCGCGGCTGCTGGAGGTCGACAACAGGATCGTGGTCCCGGTCGATTCGGTCGTCCGACTTCAAGTGACGGCGTCGGACGTGTTGCATGCCTGGGCGATGCCCGCCTTCGGGGTCAAGATCGACGCCGTGCCCGGGCGGCTCAACGAGACCTGGTTCGGACCGGTCGCGAAGGAGGGCGTGTATTACGGACAATGCTCCGAGCTCTGCGGCGCCAAGCACGGCTTCATGCCGATCGCCGTCGAGGCGGTCTCGAAGGCCGATTTCGAGCGCTGGGTCGCGAAGGCGCGCAGAGAGTTTGCCGGGACGCCGCTCGGCCTCGCCCGGTGGCAACCAACCGGGAGTAGCAGACCATGACCGAAGCTCACGCGCACGGCGGGCACGACGCCCACCCCGTCGGCTGGCGGCGGTTCGTCTATTCGACGAACCACAAGGACATCGGCACGATGTACTTGATCTTCGCCGTCGTGGCGGGGATCATCGGGGGCGGGATGTCGATTCTCTTCCGGGCCGAACTCGGCGCGCCGGGAGACGGAATCCTCGGCGGCGACCATCACATGTTCAACGTCCTGGTCACGGCCCATGGCCTGATCATGATCTTCTTCATGGTCATGCCGGCGATGATCGGCGGCTTCGGCAACTGGATCGTGCCGTTGATGATCGGAGCGCCGGACATGGCGTTTCCGCGCATGAACAACATCAGCTTCTGGCTGTTGATTCCGTCGTTTCTCCTGTTGCTCGCGTCGCCTTTCGTGGCCGGCCCCGCCGGCGGCGACGGCGTGGGAGGCGGCTGGACGATCTATCCGCCCCTGAGTTCGACGACCGGCCAGCCGGGACCCGCGGTCGATCTCGCGATCTTCAGCCTTCATCTCGCGGGCGCGTCGTCGATTCTCGGCGCGGCCAATTTCATCACCACGATCTTCAACATGAGGGCGCCGGGCATGACGCTGCACAGGATGCCGCTGTTCGTCTGGTCGATCCTCGTCACCGCGTTCCTGCTGCTTCTGTCGCTTCCGGTGCTGGCCGGCGCGATCACGATGCTGCTGACGGACCGCAACTTCGGCACCGCCTTCTTCGACGCCGCGGGCGGCGGCGACCCGATCCTGTTCCAGCACCTGTTCTGGTTCTTCGGACACCCCGAGGTTTACATCCTGATACTGCCGGGCTTCGGCATCGTCAGCCACATCGTGTCCACCTTCTCGCGCAAGCCGGTGTTCGGCTACCTGGGAATGGCCTACGCGATGGTCGCGATCGGCGTGGTCGGCTTCATCGTCTGGGCGCACCACATGTTCACCGTCGGCATGGACGTCGACACCAAGGCTTATTTCACGGCGGCGACGATGGTGATCGCGGTGCCGACGGGCATCAAGATATTCAGCTGGATCGCGACCATGTGGGGCGGCTCCATACGGTTCGACACGCCGATGCTGTGGGCCATGGGGTTCATTTTCCTGTTCACCGTCGGCGGCGTGACCGGGGTGGTGCTGGCCAACGCGGGCGTGGATCACTCGCTGCACGACACCTATTACGTGGTCGCGCATTTCCATTACGTGCTTTCGCTCGGCGCGGTCTTCGCGATCTTCGGCGGATTCTACTACTGGTTCCCGAAGATGACGGGGCGCTGCATCAGCGAGCGGCTCGGCAAGCTGCATTTCTGGATCACGTTCGTCGGCGTGAACCTGACGTTCTTCCCGATGCATTTCACCGGGCTCGCCGGGATGCCGCGGCGCATTCCGGACTATCCGGACGCCTTCGCCGGATGGAACGCGATCTCGACCTACGGCTCGTACATCAGCGCGGTCGGCGTGCTGGTGTTCCTGTACGCGATCTGGCGCGGCTTCGCGGCCGGCGAGGAAGCCGGCGAGAACCCGTGGGGCGAAGGCGCGACGACGCTCGAATGGACGCTTCCGTCGCCGCCGGCCTTCCACTCGTACGACGAGTTGCCGGAAATTCGCGACGAGAGCGCGCACTGACGGAGCGGCGGCGGAGATGACCGGAGTCGGCGGAACGGGGGCCGTCCTGCGGCAGGAAGCCGCGGTGGCGGATTTCTTCGCCCTGCTCAAACCGCGGGTGATGTCCCTCGTCGCGTTCACGGGCGCCGCCGGCGTCGTCGCGGCGCCGGGCGGGATCCATCCGGTGATCGCGGCCGTCGCGGTGCTGGCCATCGCGGTGGCCGCGGGCGCGTCGGGCGCGATCAACATGTGGTTCGAACGCGACATCGACGCGAGGATGGAGCGCACCCGCAACCGGCCTCTGCCCGCCGGCCGCATGCGGCCCGAAGCCGCGCTGCCGTTCGGCGTGATTCTCGCCGGCGCGTCCGTCATGGTGATGGCGCTCGGCGTCAACTGGACCGCCGCCGCCCTTCTGGCGCTCGCCATCGGCTTCTACGTGTTCGTCTACACGATCTGGCTCAAGCGGCGCACCGCGTGGAACATCGTGATCGGCGGCGCGGCCGGAGCGTTTCCGCCGATGATCGGCTGGGCGGCGGTCACCGGCGAGGTCGGGGCGGGCGCGGTCGCGCTGTTCGCGCTGATCTTCATGTGGACGCCGCCGCATTTCTGGGCGCTGTCGCTCTACAGGCGCGACGAATACGCGCGGGCCGGCGTGCCGATGCTGCCGGTGGTGGCGGGCGACCGCGAGACGCGCCGCCAGATCCTCCTCTATACGGCGCTGCTGCTCCCGGTGTCCCTCGTTCCGTGGTGGGTCGGGACGGCGAGCGGCGCGTGGGGGCTGCTCGCCCTGGCGCTCGGCATCGTCTTCCTGCGGCTGGCGATCGGCCTGCGGCGGGACGAGTCGGAGCGCGCGGCGCGCCGCATGTTCGGCTTTTCCATCCTTTACCTTTTCCTGCTGTTCGCCGGCCTTATCGTCGACAGCGCGGTCGGGCGGGGGTGATGGCTCGTTCGGAGATGCATCGCAGGCGGCGCGGCCGCAATATCGCCCTGGCCGCGGTCATCTTCGCGCTTGCGGCCCTGTTCTACGTGATGTCCGTCGTCCGCATGGGCGCGGGGAGCTGACATGGCGGCCGCGACCCGCAACCGCCGCACCTTCCTCGTCGCCCTCGCCGCGGCCGGGTGCATGACGGCCGCGGCCTTCGCCGCCGCGCCGCTGTACAGGATATTCTGCCAGGTCACGGGATACGGCGGAACCACGCAGGTCGCGGACGCGGCGCCCGCGCGAATTCTGGATCGCCGGATCACGGTCCGGTTCAACGCCGACGTGGCTCCGGACCTGCCGTGGAGCTTCGCGCCGTCCCAGGGCGACGTCGACATCCGCGTCGGCGAGCAGGCGCTTGCGTTCTACCGGGCGCGCAACATCTCCAAGTCCGTCGTCGCGGGCACCGCCACGTTCAACGTCACGCCGCTGAAAGCGGGGCTGTACTTCAACAAGATCGAATGCTTCTGCTTTACCGAGCAGCGGCTCGAAGCGGGAGCGTCAGCGGACATGCCGGTCGCCTTTTTCATCGATCCGGCCATCGCCGAGGACCCGGGCCTGGACGACGTGACGACGATCACGCTTTCCTACACGTTCTTTCGCAGCGAGGAGGAGGCCGGCCCGTCCGCGGCGCAGGCTTCCGCCGACAGTTAAACAACGGAGCGTCAGCAGATGGCACCGCCAGCGGATTCCGGCACCAGCGCCGCCGACTTTCACGGCCACAAGCACCCCTATCATCTGGTCGACCCCAGCCCCTGGCCGGCGATCGGCGCGGTTTCGGCGCTCGTTCTTACGGTGGGCGCCGTGCTCTACATGCACGAGGGCGTGTCCTGGGTCCTCATTCTGGGCTTCGCCGGGATCCTCGGAACGATGGCCGGCTGGTTCTGGGACGTCATCCGGGAAGCCGAATACGAAGGCTACCACAATCCGGTGGTTCAGATCGGATTGCGTTACGGCATGGCGCTTTTCATCGCCTCCGAGGTCATGTTCTTCGTGGCGTGGTTCTGGGCCTATTTCAACGCGGCGCTGTTTCCTCCGGCGCAGATCGAGGGGCAGTGGCCGCCGCCCGGCGTGCAGACCTTCGACACCTGGGATCTGCCCTTTCTCAACACGCTCATCCTTCTGATGTCGGGCGTGACCGTCACCTGGGCGCACCACGCGTTGCGCGAAGGCGACCGCAAGCACATGCTGCAGGGGCTGGGCCTCACGATCTTCCTGGGCATCTGCTTCACCGGCGTTCAGGTTTACGAGTACACCCACGCGGCGTTCGGATTCCGCGAAGGAATTTATCCGTCGACCTTCTTCATGGCGACCGGCTTCCACGGGTTTCACGTGCTGGTCGGCACGATCTTCCTGATCGTCTGCTTCTTCCGCGCCCGCGCGGGGCATTTCCGGCCCGACCATCATTTCGGGTTCGAGGCGGCGGCCTGGTACTGGCATTTCGTGGACGTGGTGTGGCTATTCCTGTTCTGCTGCATCTATTGGTGGGGCCGTTAGGGATCCGCGGCCGGCAAAGAAAAAGCGGCGCGGAACGCCGCCCGCCCGAAACCCGACCGCGTCCGCCAACCGGCCGGCGCGCCGCGCTCATCCCCTGTCAATCAGGAACAGGAATTCCCTATTGGGAATTTCCGCGTCGCGCACCCATTCATCGGTCCATTTCATTCCCGCCATGACGTTGCGCTTGTAGTCAATCTCGAGAATTTCGACGATCTTGCCGTTCGCGGACAGAATGCCGTCCAGTTCGTCCGCGGTGGCGCGACCGCCGGAACTGTACGATAGAATCACCCAACGCGCCGCCGCAGACCGGATCAACCGCTCCACCGCTTCGACCGCCAGGAACCGGCCCGAGCGAGGATTCCTCTTGAATTCTTCAAACTCGGATGCCGCGACGGTATCCGACGTATCCTTCCTGCGCATCGATTTGCCGAACAATTCCGGCTTATCGTTCAGACAAACGGTGGTCCACAGATGATAGTACGACGCGTATCGAACTCGCGACGGCGGCATTTTTTCGTTGTTCGATCCGTACGGCGGATCGAAATACGCAAGGTCGACCTTGCGATCGACAATGTCGAACACGTTTCCTCGAACGACCTCGTTTCCCGAGTTGGAAATAAACAACTTCGGCACTTCGAGGCGCAATTCGTTATACGATCGAGGAGACCAGCATCTAAGGTACGAAACATGATGGCCAAGTGTGCTGTCCACGCGGTCCAAGCCCAATATCAAGCTCGTCAAAGCAACCGCTTTTTCGACGGGAGACAAGGAAAGGTTGTCGATTTCCTCGCGGATCCCGTCCAGTTTACGAGCGTTGTGAATCTGCCAGGGTTTCTTGAAGCCGTCATCGTCGACGGCCACGCCGCCATTCGGCTCTCCGCCGTAATGTTCCGTAAACCAGCCGTCTTTCGGCGGCACGTCATTCAAGCCATGAATCAGTCTCGAATAGCGATCTCCCGGTTCGCGGTTCCCAAGATAGCAAGTCCCGAGAACTTCCGACCAGACAGCAATATCGTTGCTGACGACTCGATAACCCGATTTGGCGAACGCTTGAGAAACCCGGGTCGACCCGGAAAACCCGTCGAGGACGCTTCTCGCGTGCGTTTGTCGCGCCAGATCGAGAATGCAGGGCAGAAGCTTGAGTTTCGAACCGGCGTACTTTATCCCTTCCGTCGGCAGCGCATTCACGATGTCTTCAAATAGCGGCAAAGTCGTCATCGCGAGATTTCCGCACGTCGTTTCAGAAGGTCGATGTCTTGGTCTTCTTCAGTACAGCTCTGCGACCAATATTGGATGAAACGAGAGCGCAAAAAAAACAGCTCCACCAAGACACGATTTTGCGAATAATCGATCCAGCCATTAGTGACGCTATCGAAAAATTTTCCCCTGTCAACTCCGTGGACGCCTCCTCCCCGGAGAGGTTGTGACATAGTATCACGGACCGCAACATCTGGAGGGACGATATCCATAGAACAGGTTAGTTCAAAAATTTTGAAACCCGGCCCTCAATGATCTTCAGGCACTGCGCCAAATTTCCACCGTGATCGCATCGGGCCACAGTAACGGAAATACGATGTTCATTGACGGGAAACTTCCGTTTCCGAAGAGCAACGTGTTCTGGCTTTCTCAGGGATCCTCCGTGAAACAAAACAGGATGACAAACGGCCTGCGGCGTAACGGATTTCACGAAATCTACACCTCCTTGGAGTTGCATAAGAACGTCCGAAGCTCTGACATCTCCGCTCTTGAGTTCCATAGGAAGCGCAAGAAGATATCCGTTCAAACCGACGGTATAGAAAACAAAATCGCATCGCTGACCGTTCATTTGATGCGCATCAAAGGCAAGGTCCATATCCGCGATCACCCGATCGCCGGCGATCTTGTCCAAATGCACGCGGCATCCATCCCGGCTGCATGACGATGCCAAGTTTTCCCTGCCGATCGACGATCGAACGTCATCCAAAATATGCCTACTATTCCTTTTCGAAATCGTCATCAAGGAACTCCAGAAGATTTTGAAGCGCCGCGGTACGGCCGTATAGCGCATCCGATACTTTTTCGTAATCCGGCGTTTCAATTCCTCGGTATGGATCCAGATTCACTTCTTTCACCACCGTTCCCTGATCTCCATCCTCTTTGTCGAAAAGCCATATTCCAATGTCTTTCGGAGTTAGAGAATTAGAAAATCCCGCTCCTCTTTCTTCCGATTTTTCCTTTATTTTTCCTTCGAACATAAGGTTTCCAAGGGCTTGCAGCAACCACTCGCTGTGCGTCGTAATCAACACCCTAATTCCGCGGTGAATGAGCCGAACCAGAAGCGTTGCCAAGTCAGCTTGGGCTGCCGGATGCAGATGAGCTTCCGGCTCCTCGATAACGAGCATGTCGCCTTTTACGACGCAACGGCGAAGAAAAAGAACGATCGGCGCCAGTTCCGAAACCATAGATGACGCCATGTTCAAGCGGATGCCGTGATCCGTGTCATGAAATCGGTAAGCGAAATGCGGAAATTCGTGCGGGCGCGAGCGAATGACTTCTATTCGCCCGCCCAACATCTCCCGTTCCAGGTAATCGGCGAGATCTTCAGCGGGTTTTTCCTGTATTTCCTGGTCCGGAACGCCCGTTCGAGGAGTTGGATCGTCCTCCTGAAGGATTAGATGTTGCAGAAAATCGGCAACTATGCCGGGAAATTCGGGAAAGAGACCCGCTTCGGAGGACCGCGACAGCAAGGTAGTTGCGATATTTCTGTGGCATAGCATGATGCCGCTTCTGGATGCGGGAAGATAATACTGTTTTTGGATTCTCGGAGGCGTCGAGCTGGATAGAAGCCCCACGATTGTCTTGATGCGATTATATGATTCTTTTGCTGTATCGCTCGGCCTTCCGTTGATCAGAATCCGGAAAAAAAGGCGCATTATTTCTTCCTGATTTTCACCACCTATATCTTGTGAATTCGAGAAAATATCGATATTTTCGATTTTCCCGCTCGATCTGCATTCGTCTTTGAATTTTCTCATGGAAAACTGCCAAAGACTCTTTTCTTTTTCCTTGACGATCAGGGAAATCTTTGTTTCTACGGGTGATCGCCCGACTCTTGAAAGAGCGTTAAATGAATCGGCATTGAAACACCTACATAACTCATTTATTAGTTCTTTTTGCAAAAGATCAGGATTGCCGGATGCGGAACTTATGCTGTTCGCAAGACTTTTCGGAAGGTCGGAAAAATGAAATGATTGTCCATCGTTCATAAGCTTGAGCACAATGCGCAAAAATTCATCGTTTGAAATGTCGAAATCGTCTTCTAGAAGAAATGGATAGTTGCCTTGGATGGGGAATCTGTGAAACCCTTGGAGAACTCGGTGCAAGGCGTATATGAGAACGGCGAAATATGTTTTGCCGGTGTTGCTGGGACCGATGAATACCGTCAGGGGGCGAAGGTCTATTTGCCCCTTTTCGATGGGGCCGAAATTCTCGACGTCGATGCGAACGTCTGGGTGTGACCTGTGTGACCTGTGTGACCTGTGTGACCTGTGTGCCGAAGATTCCGGCGCGGTGTCGGCAGGCTTCTTCATCGCCATTCCTTGTCACGGTCCCCAGAATTCATCAAAGTCACTTGGAGCATATTCTCGCAGGCGCCAATGCAATCTTCCATCAGCTCCGGCGTGTTCCTCCCCGGCAGCATCGTGTTGGTACGGTCACCCCACAACATTTGGAGAGAGAACACTTAAAGTTAGCATTATCGGAAGCGACTTGGCAATGCGGAGTTCATACCCAAACGGACGGATCCGTTGCGTTTTCTGAAGCGATAGCCGAAATGCGCGGGCATACGGCAGCTCGCTGGGCCGACGGCCGTTTCGTCCGGGCCTTGTCGAACGACGCGAGGCGGGCTCCGGTCGAGTCCGACTCGTCGCCCCCGGACGACGGTGCGATACTGCGTGAACGCGCTCCGCACGGAGGGCGATCGAGAAGGGAGGTTCCCATGCCGGAAATCAGGAAAATCGTCACCGTGGTGGAGGAAGTGCGAACGGAACAGGGCGAGGCGGTCGATCCGCCGACACGGCAGTGCGCCGCTGTCGCGGTGATGCGAAACCCCTATGCCGGCCGGTACTCCAGGGATCTCGAAGAACTCGAGGCGGCGGGAGCGGAGCTCGGCGACCTGCTCGGACGCAAGGCGATGGAGGCGCTCGGCGTCGAAGCCGGCCGGGTCGAAAGCTTCGGCAAGGCCGCCATCGTCGGCGAGAGCGGCGAAAGGGAGCATGCGGCCGCCGTTCTGCATCCGACGCTGGGGAAGCCGTTGCGCGCCGTCATGGGCCCGGCTCCTTCCATCATCCCGTCCGCCGCGAAGGTCGCGGGTCCCGGCGCCGCGATCGACTGTCCGCTGCACCACAAGGCGGAAATGTGGACGTTCTCGCACTTCGACGCGATGGAAGTCTCGCTGCCCGACGCGCCGCGGTCGGACGAAATCGTCGTGATTGTCGCCGTCGCCGATTCCGGCCGGCCGCTTCACCGCGTGGGCGAAGGAGTCGACGTCGCCGACCTGATGCCCGGAAGCTGACGGACGCGCCGGGGCGGCGCGTCCGTTTTCCGCGCGCCGGCCGCTCAGGAAGGCGCCGACCGCGCGCGCCGCAACACGAGATGGACGACGACGCAACCGGCGGCGGCCACGGCTAGCGTGAACGGAGAGTCGGCTCCCAGCCAGACGGTGGAGGATCCGACGACGATGCAGGCGGCGTACATCGCGGCGGACGACGTCCAGCCGATAACGCCGCCGTTCCCGAATACCGTCAGGGAATGCGCGAGCAGCAGGCCGGCCGTCGCCGCGGTCGTCACGGCGCAGACGATGGCGAAGAGGCCGCCTTCGAACAGCAGGGCGGGGTTGAACGCCCAGAGATAGGGCAGGAGATAGGCCGTCGCCGCGAGCTGCACGCCGATGAAGCCGGTCCGCCACATGTTGGCGCCCGCCATCTCGGCGGCGACCATCGACGCGATCGCCACCGGCGGCGTGAGCATGCTGATCAGGCCGAAATAGAACAGGAAGAGATGCGCGCCGATGGGCACGAGTCCCATCTTGATCAGGGCCGGGCCGATGACGGAGACGAGCACGATATAGACCGTCGCCGTGGGCATCCCCATTCCGAGCACGATGCAGATCAGCGAGGTGAGCATCAGCATGACGAGAACGCCGTTGCTTTCGCCGATCGCGGCCAGGATCAGACTGAGCTGAAAAGCGAGGCCGGTGGAGTTGAGCACGCCGAGAATGATGCCCGCCGCGCCGCCGATCAGGATGAGCGGAACCAGGATTTCTCCGGAGCCGAGCACGAAGTTCTTCCAGTGCTCCGCGGTCGGCGGCCGCCGGTCGCGCACGGTCATCAGCACGATCAGGCTCGCCGCCGAATAGAGCGCCGAAAGGCCCGGGTTGTATCCGAGCCAGAACAGGAAATAAAGCAGAACGACGATCGGCAGGATGAAGATCCATCCGGTTTTGAGAACGCGCCGCACGTTGGGCAGTTCCGAGCGGGGCAGCCCCTTTATGTCGAAGCGGCGGGCCACGGCGTCGACCTGCAGGAAAAGGACGAGGAAATAGATGGCGGCCGGGATCGCGGCCGCGACGACGACGTCCTGGTAGGGAATCTCGAGGAACTCGGCGATGATGAAGGCTGTCGCGCCCATCACCGGCGGCGCGATCTGCCCTCCGTTCGAGGCGACGGCCTCGATCGCGCCGGCGTACTCCCGGCGGAAGCCCGTTCGTTTCATCAGCGGAATGGTGACGATGCCGGTCGACATGATGTTCGCCACGGTCGAGCCGGAGATGGTGCCGAAGGCGCTCGACGCGAGCACCGCCACTTTCGCGGGGCCGCCCCGCCTGTGCCCCATCCATCCCATGGCGATGTCGTTCAGGAACGCGGTGCCGCCGCTCACCTCCATCAGCTTTCCGAAGATGATGAACGCGAGCACGAGGTTGACCACGACCTGCAGGACGAGTCCCGGCACCCCGTTGTTGTCCGCGTAGTAGTAGGTGACCGTCTTCGTCGGCGGGAAGACTTCCGCCTCCAGTACGCCCGGCAGGTGGTTCCCCAGAAAGGCGTAAAGGATCAAGACCCAGACGAGGCCGGCGATGACCTTGCCGGCCGCCTTGCGCAAGCCCTCCATCATCAGGACGAGGGCGAGCGCGCCGGGCACCCACTTGTCAGGCGTGCGCTCGTGCGCGGTCACGATCCAGTCCTCGAAGTTGTACGCCATCCAGAACCAGCACAGAAAGGCGGTCAGGGACAGCGCCAGCTCGAGAGCGCCCGCTCTCTCGCGATACGGATATCTGAGAAACGCGCAAGCGCAGGCGAACCCGAGAATGACGCCGAGAGCCTGCTGAAAGGTCAGGGCGAACCCGAAGTAATCGGTTATCGCGAGGATCCAGCCGATCCCGGCGAGCGGAACGGCCGCGAGGCAGACTCGCAGGAGCGCTCCTGCGAGTCTCTCCATGCCGCGCCCCTACTTCATCAACATCGCGTCCCGCTTCGCGTTGGCGTCGGCGTAGATGCCCGCTTCCTTGTAGTATTTGGCGGCGCCGGGGTGATACGGAAGCGGATTGTTCGCGGGCGCGAGCCCCGCTTGCCGGGTCCCGCGGAGAGGCGGATAGTCCTTCTGCATCTGTTTCCAGTTTTCGTAGATCGCCTTCGCCATGCGGTAGGCGTCTTCGTTCGAAACCTGCGTGCCCGCGTTGAGGTAGGAATCGAACGCCGCGATCTTCGTTTCGCCGCGCACGAACGGCTTGCGGTTGTTGGGCTTCTCGGTGACCGTGTAGAGGCCCGCCATTCCCGCCTCGAGAAACTCGTCGGTGCCCTTGGGGCCGACCGCCAGGATGCGAAGGCCGCCCGGCACCGTCGCATGCGCCTTGCGCAGCGCCGGCATCCCGGTGGCAATGGGCGCCGCGTCGACGCGGCCCTGGACGACCATGCCGATGCTGGCGACGACGCCGCCCGATTCGACCGCGGTAATGTCGTCCATCGCGAGGCCGGCCGAGCTCAGTATCGTCCGGTTGGCCTGGGCGAGCGACACGTTGGTCTTGAACTTGACGACCACCCGCTTGCCCTTCAGATCGGTGAGGCTCTTGATGCCGGAGCTCTCCTTGACCATGTACGCGTACGGCAGGATCCAGACGCGGGCGATCGCCCGCACCTTCCGGGTCGCGTTCTTGTACGGATCCTTGCCGCCGTACGCGAGGCCGGAATCGAGGGACGAGTTCATGCCGAGGGTTATTTCGCCGGCTTCCATCAGCGGAAGGTAGACCGACGAACCGGCGTGGGGCTGCGCGGTCGAGCGGATCTCGAGCTTTTCCTGAAAGAGCTTCGCAAAGCCGCTGCCGAGCAGAAAATAGGTCGACCCTTGGGGATTGGTGCCGATCGTGATGCGCTTCACCTGCGCGCCCGCGGTCGCGGGAATGCTTACTGCGAGGGCAGCCGCGAGGACTGCGTGCAGGACGGACTTCATGGCCGATTTCTCCCTTATCTGACTTTTGCCGCCTTCAGAATAGCAGAAACGCATAGCGAAACGGAAACCGCTCTTCGTTCGTCGGCGCGAGCGACCGGCGGACGTCGGCGTTGCGCGCAGGCCGCCTCAGGCGCCGAGGGCGTTCAGTATCGTCTCGACGCAGCCGTCGAGATCGTGGCCGAGCCGCCGGCCGTCGAAACGCAGGACCTTCCAGCCCGCGGCCTCGACGCGCCTGTCCCGCGCGGAATCGCCGCCGGGCGGAAACGGCGCGCACTCGACGTCGATGCGGACGCGGTCGCCGATTATCGCCAGATCCACGGGGTCGCTCCCGACGCTCCGTCCCGCCGCCGCGAGGATGCCGCGCTGCAGAAGCGCCTCGCCGAGCGCCAGGCGCAGCGGATTGTCTTCCATTTTGCTTTCGAGGTGATCCGCGTAGCGCGCGAGATCGCGGAGCGGGTTGTCGTAGGCCGCGCAGGCGTCGAAGTTGCCGACGATCACCAGCCGTCTGCGAGCGCGCGTCAATGCGACGTTCACGAGATTCGGATCCGCGGCGAAGGCGGTCTGGCGTTCCGTCATCGACGGCCCGACGACGGGAGAAAAATAGATGACGTCCCGTTCGTCGCCCTGGAACCCGTGGGCGGTCGCGACGTTGACCCGATCGGGTCCGACGCCCCGCTTCGACAGGAGCCCGGCAATCTTGTCCACCTGAGCGCGGTACGGCGTGACCACCCCGACGGAGAGGCCGATTTCGTCCAGAAAAGGCAGGTCCCGCGCGACCTCGCTCTCGACGGCGGCGGCCTCTTCCGGATTCATTCTGCTTCTCCCTCGCGGACCCGGACGGCTGTCTCCGGGATGCCGGATCCACTGGATCGCCGAAAGCCCTTCGGGCGGCCGCGCCTCGGCGCACAATTGCATGCGGCGATCGTAGAAACGCTCGTTGGCGAAACCGGAAATCGCCGGATGCGAACGGAAATGCCGGTCGAGAAAGATCGACGACCGGCCGGCGCGTCCGGCCGCGAGATCGAAGCAGCTGCGGTCGCGATAGCTGAACTCCGCCAGCTGATCGGCCGTAAGTCCGCAGCGCTCTCCGATGATTCGTTCGCGGGCGCGGCCGAGAGAGCAGATGTGAACGAGCTGCCGCCGGTCCCCGATGATCAGCGCGCGTTTCCCGCGGACGAGCAGCGGCAGCGCGGACGCGATGTCGCACTGGGAAGCTTCGTCCACGACGACCAGGTCGAACAGTCCCTGCCGCAGCGGCAGGTTGGTCCGCGCCGACAGGTTGGTGACGCCCCATATCGGGATCGCGGGGAGCGATTCGGCGATCAGCGCCCGCGCCCGGCGCGCGCCCGATTTCTGCGAATCGTCCAGCGCGGCGGCCAGTTTGTCGGCGGCATCGACGGACCTCTCTCGGACGATCCGTTTCCAGTGCGCGTCGAAAACGGCCCGGCCCGCGGCGACCCGGTCGTCGGCCAGGTCGCGCAGCCGGTCCTCCAACTGGTGAGGAAGCGGCAACTTCGCAAGCCGGGAGGCGGCGGCTTTCGCCGCGCGCCCGACGGCGGAAACGTCGCGAAGCCGCCCGGCGAGATCTTCGATCGAACGGAAATCGCGCCGCGGCTGCGCGGTTCGGATCGGACGGTCGGCGACCGAGGAGAGGCAGTCCTCCGTCGCGATGCCGCCCATCAGGGCGGACACCCGATCGAGGGCGTCGCGGGCCCGGGCGAGCCGTTCCGCGTGACGGCGGCGTCTCCGGAAAATGCCGGGGCGGTCGCCGAAACGGCCGAGCGCCCTCGCGGCGTCGGCGACAGCGGCCGAGAGCGCGTCGCAATCGACGTCGAGGGGCGCGCCCGCCGGCAGTTCCGGAAGGGCGGAGTCCAGCGCCCGCCGGGCTTCGTCCAGTTCGCGTTCGGCCTGGATCCGGTTGCCCAGGAGACGATGCACCTCCTCGACGCGCTTTTTCGCTTCGAGCCATTTCTCGGACGGCTCCCAAACGCCGCTCGACCGGCGCATGGCGTTCGCCGCCTCGCGAACCGTTTTCGCGAGTTCCTCCTGCCGGCTCGCGGATCCCGCCCGCGCGACGGCGGCGGCCGGAGAGATTTTCCGAAGCCGCTCGATCACGACGTCCACGGCGTGGTTGTTCTTGGACGCCAGGAGGACGCTTTCGCCGCGGACGACGGCCGCCGCCACGGCGTTCACGATCATTTGCGATTTTCCCGTGCCCGGCGGACCGGTCACGACGGTGAGCACGTTTTTCATCGCGGCGTGCACCGCTCGATCCTGAGCCAGCGTCGACGGCAGGAGAGACGGATGGGAGTCCGGCGTCGGCGTCGGCGGGACCGGCGAAATCCCCGCGAAGACCGCGGCCGGCCCTTTCTCCATGAGCCGGGGATCGTTCGCCAGAGCCAGGAGATCCTGAATCAGCATCCAGCTGGCCGTGGCCGCTCCGGTGGACGTCGCGAGCGCCGCGGCGTTATGGATGCCGGGTTCGTCGCCCGGCGGCGAAAGAGCTTGGGGATCCCCCAGGGCCTCGACGCCGAAGGCGCGGAGCGTTTCGAGAATGGCCGCCGCCCGCCGCCCCGGCGACGCGGCTTCTTCGACGGCCGGATCGCCTGCGGTCCGACGGACCAGATCGTCGCGCTCCTCGCGCTCGACGCCCAGAAGGTCGAGGGCGTAGGGGTTGAGGCTGACGGATCTGCACCGACAGATCCAACCGTCGTCCCGGCGTTCGATCTCCGCATCGGACACGAGAAGGGGCGACAAGGCGAAGCCCTTGACGTCCACTCCCGCCGCCAGCGGCCAGCCTGCGACGATCGTCTCGCCGATCGCCTCTTGGCGGTTGCGGCACCAGGAATCTGCGGAATCGGGAAGAACTCTCGGACCGTACAGCGGACTGGCGCCGTGGGCGAGAAGGACGTGGGACGGCTCGCCGGTCCGCAGGCGCAATTCGTCGGCCGCTTCGGCTTCGACGCAGCCGAGATAGAAGCGGGCGACGGAGGCGAGGGGATGGCGCGTCGGTTCGAGCCGCTCGGTTCTGCGCGCCTGGATCTGGGGAGCGCTGTCGCGCAGCTTGACCTCGCCGCGCACCGCCACGCGCCAATCGGCGGCCGGCGCCGTTTCCGCGTCCCACCAGACGGCGCGGACCTCGCGTCCGTCGTCGGCGAGCAGGGTCGCCGTTGCGAAGGGGCCGTTCCGGGAGGAATGGCGCCGCGGGCTCTTGACGGTTCCGACCATCGTAACCTCGCTGCCCGGAATCAGGGCGGGCCGTCCGGCCTCCGATTCAGGCATGCGGCGGCAGCCCGGCCAGCAGCGCGAGCACGGCCATCGCATCGCCCCGGCGGTCCGGCGCGACGGGTTCGAGGATGCGGCGTTGCGCCCGCTCGGCGGCCTCGAACGCGGCCAGCAGCGCGGCTTCTCCCGCGGGGGTCAGAGTCAGCGCGTTGGCGCGGCGGTCCGCCGCCGTTCGGACGCGCGCGAGCTGGCCGCGGTCCGTCAACCTGCGGATGATTTCGGCGAGGGTGCTGCGGTCGATGCCGGTGACGCGGACCAGATCGGCCTGCATCATCCCGGGCTTCTGGTACACGGTCAGCAGCACGGCGAACTGCCGCGGCGTCGGGCCGCCGTCCCCGACCTCCTCGACGAAGAGGTCGATGGCGCGCTGCTGGCATCGCCGGATCAGGTGGCCCGGCGCTTCGCCCAGCGGGTAGCTCGCGACCCGCCGCCTCAGGTTCCCGACCGCCTCGTCCATGTCCGCTGCCCGTCCTCCGGCAAATTGATCTGTACACGGATCAATTTGCGTCGTAAAGTCCGGGCGGGACGAGGCGCGGGAAAGCGGGAGACGGCGATGGAATTCGGAATTCAGTTTTTCCCGGACGTGGGGCCGGACCAGAAATCGGGAGCGCAGTATTTCGACGAATGCTTGCGGCTGGCGGAATACGCCGACGCCTTGGGCTACACGCATCTTCGGACGGTCGAGCACTATTTCCATCCCTACGGCGGGTACAGCCCAAATCCGGTGGTCTTCCTGACGGCGTTGTCGCAGCGGGCCCGGCAGGCGCGCATCGTCACCGGCGCGGTGCTGCCCGTATTCAACAATCCGCTCAAGCTGGCGGGCGAGATCGGCATGCTCGACGCGATCACCGGCGGGCGCGCCGAGATCGGTTTCGCGAGGGCCTTCCTGCCGCACGAATACGACCGCTTCGGCATCGAGCTCGACGAGAGCGTGGCGCGGTTCGACGAGGGCATGGAGCAGGTCGACCTTCTGCTGACCCGGGAGAACGCGACCCACGAAGGGCGGTTCCACAGCTTCAGAAACGTCACCTCCCTGCCCAGGCCCACCAGCAAGCCGCGCCCGCCGTTCTGGACCGCCGCGTTCACCACGCCGGAGTCGTTCGAGAAAGCGGGGCGCGTGGGCAACCGGATCATGGCGATTCCGATCGGCGGGTCGCACATGGCCGAACTGATCGGCATTTACCGCGAAGCGTGGAAGTCCGCGGGTCACGAAGGCGACGGCCGCGTCATGCTGGCGTTCCACATGTACTGCGCCGAGACCAAGGACGAGGCGGTGCGGGCGGCTCGCGATCCGCTCAACCGGTACCTCAAGTCCCTCGTCGACGCGGCGAGCGACTGGGTCGGCGGCACGCGATCGGACGCCTACAAGGGATACGACAAGATGATCGCCGCCCTCGACCGCGAGACCTTCGAGAGCCAGGTCGAAAAGGGCGCCGCATGGGTCGGGACTCCCGAGGCCCTGATCGAGCAGATCCGCGACTACGACAGGCAGGTCGGAGGGTTCGACGACGCTTCGCTCCAGGTCAATTTCAACGACATGGCTTACGAGGACGCGGAGCGCTCGGTGAAGCTGTTCGGGGAAAAGGTCATTCCGGCGTTCGCCGGATCTTCCGCCTAGTGGCCGCCGCCCGGCGGTCCGCCGCCGCGGTCGAGGCGCCGGGAGACGCCGCGTGACGGTTCTCGTAACCGGCGTCGCAGGGTTCATCGGATACCATGCCGCCCTCCGCCTTCTGGAGCGCGGCGAGCGGGTCGTCGGGCTGGACAACCTGAACGACTACTACAGCGTCGCGCTCAAGAAGGCGCGGCTGGCGCTGTTGACGAGCCGGAAGGACTTCGAATTCCACCGGATCGATCTGGCCGACCCGGCGGCGCTGGCGGCTCTCGGCGGCGCCGGGCGCGTCGTTCACCTCGCGGCCCAGGCGGGCGTCCGTCATTCGATCGATCGCCCGTTCGCCTATGTCGGATCGAATCTGACGGGCCATCTGGCCGTCCTGGAGCTGTGCCGCCGCTCGCCGTCCTTCGAACATCTGGTCTACGCGAGTTCCAGTTCGGTCTACGGAGGCAACGACAGCCTTCCCTTCTCCGTCGAGGACCGGGTCGACAGGCCGGTTTCGCTCTACGCGGCGACCAAGCTGGCCGACGAGCACATGAGCCATTGCTACGGCCACCTCTACGGCCTGCCGCAGACCGGGTTGCGCTTCTTCACCGCGTACGGGCCGTGGGGACGGCCGGACATGGCGCTCTACCTCTTCACGGAGGCGATCCTCGAAGGCCGTCCGATCCGCGTCTTCAATCGCGGCGACATGAAGCGGGATTTCACTTTCGTCGACGACGTCGTGACCGGCGTCGTCGCGGCGCTGGACAATCCGCCACCCGCCGAGGCGCCGCACCGGCTCTACAACGTCGGCGCCGGACGGTCCGAGTCGCTGACGCGGATGATCGAACTCCTTGAGAAGGCGCTCGGCAGGCGCGCCGAAAGGATCCTGGAGCCGATGCAGCCCGGCGACGTGCAGGAAACCTGGGCCGACATCGGCGCGACCGAGAGGGATCTCGGCTACGCGCCGACGACCCCGATCGAGGACGGGATCCCGAAATTCGTCGAGTGGTACCGCGCCTATCACGGCGCGTGAAGCCGACGCAGACCCTGCTTTCCAGCGCGAGGGCTTCCGTCGCGCGACGTTCCGCCGGACGAAGATGCGCTTTCCCGCCGCCGCTTCCCTGAGGCGTTCCAAAACCGGACAGGCCATATGGACCGGTCATATCGTCGGTTAATCACGCTTGCGACCGCCTCCTCCTTGACGTCTCCGGCGCGGCGGCCTACCCTCTTCGAATGACGAAACGCATGCTTCCGATCGGCTTTTCCTCCCTCCGGGAGATTCGGGGGATGGACTGCTACTACGTCGACAAGACGGACCATGCGCGCCGCCTGGTCGAGATGGGCAAGTACTATTTCCTGTCGCGTCCGCGCCGGTTCGGCAAGACCCTGCTGGTGGACACGCTGCAGGAGCTGTTCGAAGGAAGCGAGGAGTTGTTCCGGGGCCTCGCCGTGCACGGCAGGTGGGACTGGTCGGCGCGCCACCCGGTCGTGCGGCTGGATTTCAGCGGCGTGGGCCGTTTCGACGGCCCGGACGGAGTTCGGGAAACCGTGGAAGCGCAGCTGGAAGAGACGGAGATGCAGGCCGGCCTCGAACCGGGTCCCGCCGGGGCGGCGGTTCGTTTCCGGCGCCTGATAAGGACGCTGCACGAGCGCACCGGGCAGCGAACGGTCGTCCTGGTGGACGAATACGACAAGCCGATCCTGGACGCGCTCGGCGACCGGGAGCTGGCGCTGGCCAACCGCGACTTCCTGCGCAGCCTGTACGGGGTGATCAAGGCCTGCGACAGGCAGCTCCGTTTCGTTTTCCTGACGGGGGTGAGCAAATTCTCGAAGGCGGGCCTGTTCTCTGGCCTGAACAACCTGCGCGACATCACGCTGGTGCCGGAGTTCTCGGACATCTGCGGCTGCACCGACGACGAGCTGGACGCGGTCTTCGCCCCGGAACTGGAGGGCCTGGACCGGGACGAGGTCCGCCGCTGGTACAACGGCTACAACTGGCGCGGGCCGGAGAAGCTCTACAATCCATTCGGCCTCCTGCTGCTGTTCGCCGAGCGCAGGTTCGGCAACTACTGGTTCGAGAGCGGCACGCCGACCTTTCTGGTCGAGACGCTGGTGCGCCGCAACCTGCCCACTCCCCGCCTGGACGGCATGATCGGCAGCGAGAGCCTGCTCTCGACCTTCGACGTGGACAGAATCTCGGTCGAGGCGCTTCTGTTCCAGACCGGCTACCTCACCATCGTCGGCGAGGAGGACGGGCGCTACCGGCTGGGCTACCCGAACCTCGAGGTGCGCCAGAGCCTGGGCGAGGCCCTGCTGGAAGAACTGCTCCCGGTCGAGGCCCGCGAGGAGACGGAGAACCTGCGGCTGGGCGAATTGCTGGAGGCGAACGACTTCAAGCGCCTCGAAACCCTGTTCCGCGGCGTCTTCGCCGCCATCCCGCACCAGTGGTACATGAACAGCCCGGTCGCGAAGTACGAGGCCCACTACGCGAGCGTCATCCACAGTTGCTTCCTGATGGAGGGCTTCGAGCCGGTGGCCGAGGACAGCGGCAGCCGGGGGCGCGCCGACATGGCGATCCGCGCCGGCGGGCGCGTCTACCTGTTCGAGTTCAAGGTGGTGGAGCGCGGGCGGGAAGGGACCGCGCTCGCGCAGCTGCGGGAGAAGGGCTACGCGGACAAGTACCGCCACCTCGGGCGTTCGGTCCACCTGATCGGGGTGGAGTTCAGCCGCGAAGAGCGCAATGTCGTCGGGTTCGATTGCGAGGCCGCCTGAAGCCGGACGAGTTCGATGTTCCGTTCGGACATTTCGGCAGCCGCCTCCGCGAAAGGCCGTCGCATGTTCGGGGCGGCCAGCGCCTCGCCGAGGGCGGCCGCCGTTCCTGGCGTCCTGAAATGGCGACGGCCTTCAAGGGAGGGAGAATTTCCCTGCTTTGGGCTCGGAAAACCGTGAATTTTCGAGACCGCCGTTTCCGCAGAAACCGTCTCGGGCAATCCGCCCGGACGCCGCTCCTGCGGCGAACGGACGCGCCGGGCAAGACTCCGGCGAGAGGGACGCTCCGCGAGAAAACGTCGACGCTGAAAAGGGAGGCCGGGAAGGAACATGCGCTTCGAAACGCCTGCCCCGATTCGCCTTGACCCGGTGACGGGCGCGACGCCGCTTCGAACTTCCTCGGTCCCTGCAGCCGCTCCGTCCGCCTCCTTGGTCTGGGAGCGTTCTAAATCCGGACGGGGCATGTGGACCGGTCGTCCGTTAACGACGCCAAACGATATCGCAGGTCGTTGTCCGATACTTTATCTTCTATAGCGAGGTAATTTTGAAAAATAAAATGCAGGGTTTGTCCAAATGAGGTTGTTGCAAACGCTGACAGGAGATCCATTCGGAGGCGTGCAAGAATTATTCGTCAAATGCGCCGAAATCTTCCAGAAACAAAGGATAACGCAGCGTACGTTCGTTCGCGATCACGCGTCGTTCACTACGCGGCTCCAAGCGGCTGGGGTGGAAACGGTCACCCTTCCGTTGGGACGGTGGTTCGATTTCAAATCCATTCCATACATTGCGAAGGAGATCGATAGATTCCGACCGGATATCATACTTTCATGGAAAACAAGAGCTGCGGTGATGAATGGTCATGCATCCAGATTTGCCGAACATTCCGCCGTGAGGGTTGGGCGGCTCGACGGATACTACAATGTCAGGAGGCAAATCAATAATTCCGATCATTTGATTGCGGTAACTCCGGATATTCTTCAATTCGCGGTCGACAATGTCTGGCCTACAGAAAGGATAAGTTTTATTCCCAATTTTCCGATCAATGAACCTGGAAATGAAATCCTCCTCCCCCGTGACTCTCTCGATATTCCTGAGGACGCCCCTTTGCTGTTGGCCGTCGGCAGGTTGGCTCCGGCAAAAGGGTTCGATGTTCTTCTACATGCGATGAAACTCCTTGAAGGCGTTTTTCTCTTGCTTGCCGGAGAGGGAGATGAACGAGCGCGTCTTGTGAAACAGGCGCGGGATATCGGGATAGGTTCGAGGGTTCGTTTCCTCGGTTGGCGCGGAGATATTTCGAATCTGATTGCGAGCGCGGATATTGTTGTTCACCCTTCGAGGCATGAGCCTTTCGGCATCGTTATCGTCGAATCATGGGCGTCTCGAACGCCGATCGTGGCGTGCGCTTCGAAAGGACCGGCGTGGCTGATCAGGGACGGATTGGATGGTTTGCTAACTCCGATCGACGACGCGGAAGCGCTGGCGAAGTCGATTTTTCGTTTAATCGAAAACCCGGAGCTCCGTCGAAATTTGGCGGCATCGGGACGTCGGCGTTTCGAAGCCGAGTTCTCAAGGTCGGCCATTATACAACGCTACCTGGATCTCTTCCGTGATTTGATGAAGCTCCGAAGCAATTCCCGCTGAGGCGGCCGCCCTGCGCGAGAGATGCGTCGAGGCGGCATCGTTTCCGTGGGACTGGCCGCCGCGACACGCTTCCCGGTTTCGGTTTGGCGCAGTCGTTGCCTTGGCTACCCTGTCGCTCGGGGAAAGCCTGTCGTAGCATTCTCGGTCGCGGCGGCTGGACAGGAGGCGAGAATTCCCGCCGTTGCCCGAACGCAATCATGCGACAGGGCGTTTTCCGGTCCTTGAGGCGGGGGCGGTTATCGAATCGCAAAACCGGAAAAATGAACTGGAAATTACGCTCGCGGCCGCCGCCTTGACGGTTCCGGCGCGGCGGCCTATCCTCTTCGAATGACGAAACGCATGCTTCCGACCGGCATGACCTCCCTCCGGGAGATCCGGAAAATGGACTGCTACTACGTCGACAAGACGGACCATGCGCGCCGTCTCGTCGAGAGGGGCAAGTACAATTTCCTGTCGCGTCCGCGCCGGTTCGGCAAGAGCCTGCTGGTGGACACGCTGCAGGAGCTGTTCGAAGGAAGCGAGGAGTTGTTCCGGGGCCTCGCCGTGCACGACGGGTGGGACTGGTCGGCGCGCCATCCGGTCGTGCGGCTGGATTTCAGCGGCGTGGGCCGTTTCGACGGCCCGGACGGGGCTCGGGAAACCGTGGAAGCGCAGCTGGAAGAGACGGAGATGCAAGCCGGCCTCGAACCGGGCCCCGCCGGGGCGGCGATCCGTTTCCGGCGCCTGATAAGGACGCTGCACGAGCGCACCGGGCGGCAGGCGGTCGTTCTGGTGGACGAATACGACAAGCCGATTCTGGACGCGCTCGGCGACCGGGAGCTGGCGCTGGCCAACCGCGACTTCCTGCGCAGCCTGTACGGGGTGATCAAGGCCTGCGACAGGCATCTCCGTTTCGTTTTCCTGACGGGGGTGAGCAAGTTCTCGCAGGCGGGCCTGTTCTCGGGCCTGAACAACCTGCGCGACGTCACCCTCGACCCCCGTTTCGGCTCCATCTGCGGCTACACGGACTCGGAGCTGGACGCGGTCTTCGCCCCCGAACTCGAGGGCCTGGACCGGGACGAGATCCGCCGCTGGTACAACGGCTACAACTGGCGCGGCGCGGACAAGCTCTACAACCCGTTCGACATCCTCCTTCTCTTCGAAACGGGCGAGTTCGGCAACCACTGGTTCCTGAGCGGCACGCCGACCTTCCTGGTCGAGACGCTGACGCGCCGCAACCTGCCCACTCCCCGCCTGGACGGCATGATCGGCAGCGAGAGCCTGCTCTCGACCTTCGACGTGGACAGGATCTCGGTCGAGGCGCTTCTGTTCCAGACCGGCTACCTGACCATCGCCGGCGAGGAGGACGGCGGGAGACGTTACAGGCTGGACTACCCGAACCTCGAGGTGCGCCAAAGCCTGGGCGAAGCCCTGCTGGGAGAGTTGCTCCCGAACGAGGCCCGCGAGGAAACGGAGAACCTGCGGCTGGGCGAACTGCTGAAAGCGAACGACTTCGAGCGCCTCGGGACCCTGTTCCGCGGCGTCTTCGCCGCCATTCCGCACCAGTGGTACATGAACAGCCCGGTCGCGAAGTACGAGGCCCACTACGCGAGCGTCATCCACAGTTGCTTCCTGATGGAGGGCCTCGAGCCGGTCGCGGAGGACAGCGGCAGCCGGGGGCGCGCCGACATGGCGATCCGCGCCGACGGGCGCGTCTACCTGTTCGAGTTCAAGGTGGTGGAGCACGGGCGGGAGGGGGTCGCGCTCGCGCAGCTGCGGGAGAAGGGTTACGCGGACAAGTACCGCCATCTCGGTCGTTCGGTGCACCTGATCGGGGTGGAGTTCAGCCGCGAGGAGCGCAACGTCGTCGGGTTCGATTGCGAGGCCGCCTGAAGCCGGGCGAGTGTCCCGTTCGGACATTTCGGCAGCCGCCTCCGCGAAAGGCTGTCGCATGTTCGGGGCGGCCAGCGCCTCGCCGAGGGCGGCCGCCGTTCCTGGCGTCCTGAAATGGCGACGGCCTTCAAGGGAGGGAGAATTTCCCCGCTTCGAGAGCGGAAAACCGCGAATTTTCGAGACCGCCGTTTCCGCGGAAACCGTCTCGGGCAATCCGCCCGGACGCTGCCGCCTCCTTGGTCTGGGAGCGTTCTAAATCCGGACGGGGTATGTGGACCGGTCGTCCGTTAACGACGCCAAACGATATCGCAGGTGGTTGTCCGATACTTTATCTTCTATAGCGAGGTAATTTTGAATAATAAAATGCAGGGTTCGTCCAAATGAGGTTGTTGCAAACGCTGACAGGAGATCCATTCGGCGGCGTGCAAGAATTATTCGTCAAATGCGCCGAAAGCTTCCAGAAACAAGGGATAACGCAGCGTACGTTCGTTCGCGATCACGCGTCGTTCACTACGCGGCTCCAAGCGGCTGAGGTGGAAACGGTCACCCTTCCGTTGGGACGGTGGTTCGATTTCAAATCCATTCCATATATTGCGAAGGAGATCGATAGATTCCGACCGGATATCATACTTTCATGGAAGACAAGAGCTGCAGTGATGAATGGTCATGCATCCAGATTTGCCGAACATTCCGCCGTGAGGGTTGGGCGGCTCGACGGGTACTACAATGTCAGGAGGCAAATCAATAATTCCGATCATTTGATTGCGGTAACTCCGGATATTCTTCAATTCGCGGTCGACAATGGCTGGCCTAGAGAAAGGATAAGTTTTATTCCCAATTTTCCGATCAATGAACCTGGAAATGAAAGCCCCCTCCCCCGTGACTCTCTCGATATTCCTGAGGACGCCCCTTTGCTGTTGGCCGCCGGCAGGTTGGCTCCGGCAAAAAGGTTCGATGTCCTTCTACATGCGATGAAACTCCTTGAAGGCGTTTTTCTCTTGCTTGCCGGAGAGGGAGATGAACGAGCGCGCCTTGTGAAACAGGCGCGGGATATCGGGATAGGTTCGAGGATTCGTTTCCTCGGTTGGCGCGAAGATATTTCGAATCTGATTGCGAGCGCCGATATTGTTGTTCACCCTTCGAGGCATGAGTCTTTCGGCATCGTTATCGTCGAATCATGGGCGTCCCGAACGCCGATCGTGGCGTGCGCTTCGAAAGGACCGGCGTGGCTGATCAGGGACGGGTTGGATGGTTTGCTAACTCCGATCGACGACACGGAAGCGCTGGCGAAGTCGATTTTTCGTTTAATCGAAAACCCGGAGCTCCGTCGAAATTTGGCGACATCGGGACGTCGGCGTTTCGAAACCGAGTTCTCAAGACAGGCCATCATACAACGCTACCTGGATCTCTTCCGTTATTTGATAAAGCTCCGCAGCGATTCCCGCTGAGGCGTCCGCCCCGCGCGGAAGATGCATCGAGGCAGCATCGTTACCGAAGGGGCTGGCCGCCGCGACACGCTTCCCCGCTTCGGCTTGGCGCAGTCGTTGCCTTGACTACCCTGTCGCTCAGGAAAAGCCTGTCGTAGCGCGCTCGGTCGCGGCGGCTGGAAAGGAGGCGAGAATTCCCGCCGCGGCCCGAACGCAATCACGCTCGCGGCCGTCTCTTCCTTGACGGTTCCGGCACTGCGGCCTACTCTCTTCGGATGACGAGACGCATGCTTCCGATCGGCATGACCTCCCTCCGGGAGATCCGGGGGATGGATTGCTACTACGTCGACAAGACGGACCATGTGCGCCGCCTCGTCGAGAGGGGCAAGTATTACTTCCTGTCGCGTCCGCGCCGGTTCGGCAAGAGCCTGCTGGTGGACACGCTGCAGGAGCTGTTCGAGGGAAGCGAGGAGTTGTTCCGGGGCCTCGCCGTGCACGGCAAGTGGGACTGGTCGGCGCGCCACCCGGTCGTGCGGCTGGATTTCAGCGGCGTGGGCGATTTCGACACTCCGGACGGGGTTCGGGAAACCGTGGAAGCGCAGCTGGAAGAGGCGGAGATGCAGGCCGGCCTCGAACCGGGCCCCGCCGGGGCAGCGGTCCGTTTCCGGCGCCTGATAAGGACGCTGCACGAGCGCACAGGGCAGAAGGTGGTCGTTCTGGTGGACGAATACGACAAGCCGATTCTGGACGCGCTCGGCGACCGGGAACTGGCGCTGGCCAACCGCAATTTCCTGCGCAGCTTGTACGGGGTGGCTTGCGACAGGCAGCTCCGCTTCGTTTTCCTGACGGGGGTGAGCAAATTCTCGAAAGCGGGCCTGTTCTCTGGCCTGAACAACCTGAACGACATCACGCTGGACGAGCGCTACGGCGATATCTGCGGCTACACGGACGACGAACTGGACGCGGTCTTCGCCCCGGAACTCGAGGGCCTGGACCGGGACGAGGTCCGGCGCTGGTACAACGGCTACAACTGGCTCGGACCGGAAAAGATCTACAACCCGTTCGACATCCTGCTGCTGTTCGACAAACGCAAGTTCGGCAACTACTGGTTCCTGAGCGGCACGCCGACCTTCCTGGTCGAGACGCTGACGCGCCGCGACCTGCCCACGCCCGACCTGGACGGCATGATCGGCAGCGAGAGCCTGCTCTCGGCCTTCGACGTGGACAATGTCGAGGCGCTTCTGTTCCAGACCGGCTACCTCAGTGCGCCGTGGAAAGGCGCTTTCTTCTGGTGGGTGCGAATCCCACCCAACAACTGTCGTTCCGGTTGGTAGCGGCCAGGGCGGTTTACGGAGGTAACGATGTAGGCTGAAGCACTCTGGGAAAGGGCGGCGAAGGCCGCTCAGCGAACACGCGGGCCGAAACGAGTAGTGAACATTGAGCAGGCCTCGAAACGGTCAATGCGGAAGCTGACCCTCCTGAGGTTAGGGGAAAGCCGCCGACGGTCGGGAAGAGAACGACAAAAGCACCGACCGTTTCCGCCGGGGTAGTGATGTCGGCACGCATGGAAGATGAAGGAAGCAGCAACACGGGAAGCCCTGTCGGTGACGCGCACGAGTCAACCGGAACCCCGCGAGGGGCAGGCCGGGCCGGCAGGGTGGCGGAGAGGCCCGTAGTACCGGAGAAGCCGGGTAACGCCGGCGGAGGAAAGGGGCCTCAGGCGAGGAAGGGCGCCGCAAGGGAGAAGGGCTCGGAGATTGGCTATGCCTAACAACCGACTACATGCCAGAGATCCCGGAAGCGTCACAAGCGAAGGAACCCGGTCGAGAGGCCGGGGTCGTCGAGGCGTAAACAGGCTCGGCGACGGGTTGGAAAGCGAGAACAGGCGGAAAATATGGGAGACGGTGCAACTCCCGGGTCCGGAAAACCGGCCGTTTTTTGGGAACGCTGACAATCCATCCGTGGGCGAGACGCATGATCCTGCTGGAGGCGCGGGAAATCCGCACGTCCGGTTCGGAGAGCGGGGACTGGAAACGTGGCCACGGGAGCCGGACTGAGGCCCGGAGCGAAAGCGACGGAACATCCACCGGACCCTAAAGCTAACGCGCCAGTCCTCGACTCTACCCATCGCGGGCGAGGAGGACGGGCGCTACCGGCTGGACTATCCGAACCTCGAGGTGCGCCAGAGCCTGGGCGAGGCCCTGCTGGAAGAACTGCTCCCGGTCGAGGCGCGCAAGAAGACGGCGCGCCTGCGGCTGGGCGAACTGCTGGAGGCGAACGACTTCGAGCGCCTCGGGACCCTGTTCCGCGGCGTCTTCGCCGCCATCCCGCACCAATGGTACATGAACAGCCCCGTCGCGAAGTACGAGGCCCACTACGCGAGCGTCATCCACAGCTGCTTCCTGATGGAGGGCTTCGAGCCGGTGGCCGAGGACAGCGGCAGCCTGGGGCGCGCCGACATGGCGATCCGCGCCGGCGGGCGCGTCTACCTGTTCGAGTTCAAGGTGGTGGAGCGCGGGCGGGAGGGGACCGCGCTCGCGCAGCTGCGGGAGAAGGGCTACGCGGACAAGTACCGCCGTCTCGGGCGTTCGGTCCACCTGATCGGGGTGGAGTTCAGCCGCCAAGAACGCAACGTCGTCGGGTTCGATTGCGAAGCCGCCTGAACGGCTTTCCGACGGCCGCCTCCGCGAAAGGCCGCCGCTCGCGCCGCGGGTTCGGCCTGCGCCTTGTCGAGGGCGGCCGCCGTTCCTGGCGTCCTGAAATTCCGACGGCCTTCGAAGGACGGAGAATCTCCCCGCGTCGGGCGCGGAAAACCGCGAATTTTCAAGACCGCCGTTTCCGCGGAGGCCGGACAGTCCGCCGCCGTCCCTGCGGCGAACGGACGCGCCGGGCAAGACCCCGGCGAGAGGGACGCCCCGCGAGAAAACGTCGACGCTGGAAAGGAACGCCGGGAAGGAACATGCGCTCCGAAACGCCTGCCCCGATTCGCCTTGACTGGACGCGCGGGTGCGACGTCCCTTCGAACTTCTCGGCTCCTGCAGCCGTTCCGTCCGCCGCGCCTCCGTGGTTTGGAGGCGCTCAAAAAAAACCGGACAAACCGGACGGGCCATCCGGTGCATGGACCTGTCGCCCGGACGCATCCCGCCGTCCGGTGTGGAGCCGGCGGACGATGCGGGTTAGAATGCCGGCCGGTCGAACAGGGAGACACGCCATGAACAGGGCTCTGCATGAAAAGCCCCGGATGACGAACACGCGGGCCGACTTCTACGCGCGGATGGCGGCGAAAAACATGACTCCGTTATGGGAGGTGCTGCAAGATCTTCTCGCGGTCGAACCGGTAACCGCAGCCACGCCGCACAAGTGGGACTACGCCGAGTGCCGTCCCTTCATCATGGAGGCGGCCGACGTCATCTCCGCCGAAGAAGCGGAGCGGCGCGTCATGGTGCTCGAGAATCCGACGCTCGAGGGCCGCTCCTGCATAACCGAAGCCCTTTATGCAGGGTTGCAGTTGATCATGCCCGGCGAAGTCGCGCCGGCGCACCGGCATTCTCCCGCCGCGCTGCGGTTCATCGTCGAAGGTTCCGGAGCCTACACCGCGATCAACGGCGAGAAGGCGTACATGGAAGTGGGCGACCTGATCCTCACCCCGTCCTGGGTATGGCACGATCACGGCCATGACGGCGAAGCGCCCGTCGTCTGGCTGGACGGGCTCGACATCCCGCTGGTCCGCCATCTCGGCCCGGTGTTCGCGGAACCGTATCCGGAAACGGAGTTTCCGGCGGGGCGGCCGGTCGGAGACAACATCTCGCGTTACGGCGTCAACATGCTGCCGGTCGGCGCGACGTTCGACACCGGAAATTCGCCCGTCTTCCACTACCCCTACGCGAAGACGCGGGCCGCTCTGGAGCGGCTGGCGGAGAGCGGCGAGGTCGATCCGCGTCACGGAATCAAGCTCGCCTACATCAACCCGGCGACCGGCGGTCCGGTCATGCCGACGATCGCAACCTACATGCAGCGGCTTCCGGCGGGCTTTTCCGGAGACATCTACCAAACGACGGCAGCTTGGGTCTATTCCGTGGTCGAAGGCGCCGGGCGCACGCGTATCGGCGACCAGACCATCTCCTGGAAGGAGAAGGACACCTTCGTCGTGCCGGCCTGGTATCCGCATCGCCACGAGGCGGACGACGACGCGTTTCTGTTCAGTTTCACCGACCAGCCGGTTCAGGAGAAGCTCGGCCTGTTCCGCGAAGGCGCGAGCGAAACCGTCCAGTGACGCGGGCCGGGAGGCGCTTGAACGCGCCTTTCGACTCCGCGCGGCGTCCCTGACGGCGCGGCGGGCCCGGCAGTCCGCGAACCGGACGAGGCCGTCGGCACCTGCCCCGCGCATCGCCGCAGGAGCCGTCCGACCTCCGTTGCGGCTTTGCCTGGGATCCTTTCAAGTTTGAATGCAGGGTGCGCGAGTCGGGCGACCGCCCGCTCAGGCCGTTGCGGCGGGGTCGGGCGGCAAGATGGGCGTGCCCGAACGGGCGACCAACGCCGCTAAAAATACATGCCGAAGCAAAGCGGCGAATGGCGCGCGGCCGCTCCGCGCGCGAGAGCTCGGCTTCGCAATGTTTTTCCGGACGGCGACCCGAAGTCGAGGGGAAGCCGGATCTGCAGCGAACTCCGGATCCCGCGCCTTCGGGCCGCCCACGAGCGGGCCCGCAGCCGCGTTGGCGGAGCGATGGCGAGATCCCGGCGACGCGGCGAGAACGGCGATTCGCGGGATTCGGATTGACGACGTTCGAGCCGAACGGCCATGATGACCGAAAAATGGCGGGAGAAGCGGATGCCGGACCTGACCGAACTGACCATCCTGGAAGCGTTGGCGGCGCTGAGAGGCGACAAGGTTTCCGCCCGCGAATATGCGGAAGCGCTGATCGAACGATGCGATGCGCAGGTTGGGCTCAACGCCTTGGTTTCCTGCGACTGGGACGCCCTGATGGAGGCGGCCGAAGAAGCGGACGCCGGGCTGCCGCTCGGAGGGATCCCCCTGGTTTTCAAGGACAACATCAATACGGCGGCGCTTCCGACCGGCGCCGCGACCGGCGCGCTGAAGAATTTCGTCGCGTCCGGAAACGCGCCCGTCGCTGCGGCGTTGTTCAATGCCGGCGCGCTGCTCGGCGGCAAGGGCAACATGCACGAACTCGCGTTCGGAGTTACGAACAACAACGCCGTGACCGGCGCGGCGCGCAATCCTTACGATCCATCGATGATCCCCGGGGGTTCGAGCGGCGGGGTGGCGGTCGCCGTGGCCGCGCGCATGATGCCCGGCGGAATCGGGACGGACACCGGCGCCTCCGTTCGCCTGCCGGCGGCCCTCTGCGGCATCGTCGGGTTCCGACCTACGGTCGGCCGCTATTCGGGCGCCGGAATCGTTCCAATTTCGCATACGCGGGATACCGCCGGCCCGATGGCGCGCAGCGTCGCCGATGTCCGCCTGCTGGACTCGGCGATGGCGGGCAGGGCGCGTGACCGACGGGCGCCCCGGCGGATCAGTCTCGGCGTCCCCAGAGAGCAATTCTACGGCGATCTGGAGCCTGCGGTGTCGGATGAAGCGGAGCGGGTGCTGGACCTGCTCGCGAACTCCGGAATTCGGCTCGTGGAGCTTCGCGTGCCCGCCCTCGCGGACCTCAACGCCGAGGTGGGCTTTCCAGTCGCGCTGTTCGAGTTCGCGCGCGACCTGCCGCGTTATTTCGCCGAGAGCGGCATCGGGCTGTCGATGCGGGACGTGCTGAACGGCATCGGCAGCGCGGACGTCAAGGCGATTTTCGGAGCGCAGATCGGCAAGGGCGGTGTTCCCGAAGAGGCGTACTTGCACGCCCTCAACGTCGCGCGGCCGAGGCTGCAGATGGCCTACCACGGTTGCTTCGAGGAGGTCGACGCCATGATTTTCCCCACGTCTCCGATATCGGCGCGGCCGATCGGCGACGACGAGACGGTCGAACTCAACGGGAGGCGGGCGCCGACTTTCGAAACGTACATCCGCAACACCGATCCCGGCAGCAATGCGGGAATTCCCGGCGTCAGCCTTCCCGTCGGCCTGACGCCGGGCGGGTTGCCCGTGGGCATGGAACTCGACGGTCCGGCGGGTTCGGACGGGAAATTGCTCGCTGTCGCGGAAAGGGTCGAGCAAATCGTCGGGTTCTCCGCGCGCCCGGCCCTCTGACGGTCGCCGGGCGTTCCGGCGGCGCCCGGCGATGCCGGGGTCGCCAGGGAACGACATGCGCCGGGCGGGGTTGGGTAGGCGGCTCTGGAGCTTGCGCCGCCGCACTGCGAGTCCGGCGGCTGGGATGTCCGGCAAGCGTCATTGCGCAGGACGACGCGCGGCGCCGGTTTCGCTCGTGAAACCGGCGCCGCGGATTCGGCTGGCGTCCCGTCGGTTTTTCGTATTGAATTCCGCATGCGGTAGACGCGCCGCGTCCGGCATGATCCGGGAGATCTCGATGACCCTCCAGCGGGCGCTCGATGCCGTAGCGGATCGCCTGGTCGACCTCGGCATCGTCGTCGGCGTGTTGATGGCTTTGCACGTGGTCGTCGACGTAATCGCCAAGTTCCTGTTCAATTTTCCGGTCGCGGGAACGTTGGAGATCGTCGCGCACTACTACATGGTCGGACTGATCTTCTTTCCGCTCGCCCATGTGCAGCGCGCCGACGGGCATATAGCGGCGGAACTGCTCGTTCGCTTCTTGTCTCCGGCGACGCTCCGGATAACCGGCGCGCTGACTTATCTTGCGATGGCCGGTTTCGCCGGTTTGCTGGTCTGGCGTTCCTCCATCGACGCGCTGAGAAGCCTGGACATCGTGGAATCGGTCCAGACGTCAGGCTACTTCGTGTACATCTTTCCTGCCCGTTGGTTCGTTCCCGTCGGCGTCGGGGCAATGGGCTGCTATGCGTTCCTGCAGGCGGTTCGTTTGGCGTTCCCCGCCGCCGGCCGACGCTGAACGTGTCCGACGTAGCGGCCGGCTTCGCCGGCGTCGCGGCGATCCTGGTTCTGATCGCCTTTCGCGTTCCGGTGGGGTTGGCGCTCGGGCTCGTCGCCCTCGCGGGCTTGATCGGATTCCTCGGAACCGGGCCCGCGTTCGGCTTGCTGGGCGTGCTGCCGTTCGAATTTTCGGCGCGGTGGGAACTGTCGGCGATTCCGATGTTCCTTCTGATGGGGACCATCGCCCACCATTCCGGCATGACGGCCACGCTCTATCGCGCGGCGCGGTTGTGGCTCGGCTTTCTTCCCGGCGGACTCGCGGTCGCCAGCAATTTCGCCTGCGCCGGCTTCGCCGCCGCCTCCGGCTCGAGTCTGGCGACTACGGTGGCGATGGGCAGGATCGCGATTCCCGAGATGCTGCGCTACGGCTACGACAAAGGCCTTGCGACGGGCGTCGTGGCGTCGGCCGGCAATCTCGGCTCGATGATCCCGCCGAGCGTGCTGATGATCCTCTACGCGGTCTTCTCCGAGCAATCCGTCGCGCAGCTCTTCATTGCTGGCATTTTGCCGGGGCTGCTCACCGCCGGAGTCTACGCGGTCATGATCGTTGGGCGCTGCCGCCTTGCGCCGCGCCTTGCGCCGCGCACTGGCGAACGGGCGGACATGCGCGAAAAGCTTGCGGTGCTGGGCACCATATGGCCGCTTCCCGTGCTGGTCGTCGCGGTCATCGGCGGGATTTATGGCGGCGTGGTTTCGCCAACCGAAGCGGGCGCGTTCGGCGCCTTTCTGGCTTTCGTCGTCGCTTCGCTGCAGGGCCGCATGTCTTGGCGCGTCCTGCGCCGGAGCGTGCTCGAGGCGATCGAAAGCACGGCCACGATCTTCTTCGTCGCCGTCGGCGCGATTCTGCTGACGCGGTTCATGGCGCTGAGCGGAATGCCGGGGTACCTGGCCGGCTTGATGGGCGATTGGGCGGTCGATCCGATTCTGCTGGTCGTCGGCGCCTCGCTGATCTATCTCGTCCTCGGCATGTTTCTGGATCCGATCGGCCTGATGCTGCTCACGCTCCCGATCATGTTGCCGCTGTTCGACGCGCTCGCGCTGCACCCGGTATGGATCGGAATACTGATCGTCAAGTACGTCGAGATAGGCCTGATGACGCCGCCGGTCGGACTCAACGTCTATGCCGTCAAGACGATCGTGGGCGACGAGGTGCCGCTGGAGACGATATTCAGGGGGGTGCTCTGGTTTCTCGGGTGCGAGGCCGCGATCGTCGCGGCGTTGATCGCCTTTCCCGGCATTTCGCTGTATCTGCCCAGTCTTATGCCATAGGATAGGGGCGTACCGAGGGAGGAAACCGGACATGAAACGACTGCTGCTGCTTGCTCTCTTGTCGTGGGCCGCCGTTCCGGCGCTGGCCGTCGACTTCAAATACAACAACTGGATGCCGCCGAAATCGATGGAAGGGCAGATTCTTCCCAAGTTCGCGCAGGATCTGGAGAAACGCACGGCGGGCGCCGTCAAGATGAAGGTGTATTCCGGCGGGCAGCTTCTCGGGGCGCGGGCGACGCTCGGCGGAATCCGCGACGGCGTGGTCGATGCAGGCTTCATCGTGCCCTCGATCAATGCGAGCGAGATACCTCATCTCGCGATGCTGCCCGATCTGCTGCCGTTCGCCCGGGACGGGCGTTCGGCTCAGGCCGCGACGGACGAGACCATCCTTCTCGATTGCCCCGAATGCCGCGCCGATCTCGCGCGCTACAACGCGGTCTGGCTGGCCGGTTTCGGAGCGACTCCGTGGAAGCTCATCTGCCGGAAGCCGATCGAGAGCCTGGCCGACCTCAAGGGCCGCCGGTCGCGGGTGACCGGCGGCATGGCGACCCGGATGATCGCCGCGCTGGGCGGCATCGGCGTCAACATGAACCCGCCCGCGATCAACCAGGCGATGCAAAAGGGACAGATCGACTGCACCTTCGGTCCGATCGACTGGATGACGACGCTCAGGTTGAAAGACATCGCCAAGACGGTCATGGACCACGACCTTGGGGTTTTCCACGGACTCGGATGGTTCGTGGTCAACCGCGATTCGCTGGCGAAGATGAACGCGGCGCAGAAGGCCGAGCTCAAGAAAATGCTGCCCGTATGGTCGGCGCGCTACACCAATGCCTACCAGACGCGCGGCGCGGAGATCACCGCGACGTTGAAGAACGAGGGCATTCGGTTTCGCAAGCCCGGAACGGACATTGTCGACGCGTTGCGGAAGTACCGCGATTCCGAGAAGGACGCCGTTGCGGCGGACATGCGAAAACGCGGCGTAAAGGATCCCGAGCGGCTGATCGAGCGACACCTCGCGATGCTCAGGAAGTGGGAAGGCATCGTCGACAAGGTCGGGGCCGACGAGGGGGCATACGCCGCCGCGCTGGAGAAGCACATCTACAGCAAGGTCAGTTTCTGAGGCGCGGGAACGGAGGGGCCGGCGAAATGACTCCCGAAGGCGCCGAAGAACGGCGCCAAGCGCAGGGGCTCCGTCGATGAAGTCGCATGCGCGCGTCGTCGTCATCGGCGGCGGCGTCATGGGAGTCTCCGCCCTTTATCATCTGGCCAGGGAGGGGTGGTCGGACCTCGTCCTGGTGGAAAAGGGCGAACTCACCTCGGGGTCCACCTGGCACGCCGCCGGACTGACGCCGCATTTCATCGGCAGCCTCAACATGGCCAAGGTCCACCATTACGCCTCCCAGCTCTATAAGAGGCTGGAGGAGGAGACCGGTCAGGCGACCGGCTGGCACGGATGCGGCTCGATCCGGCTCGCGACCAACCAGGACGAGGCCGACTGGTTTCGCTACGTTCAGGGCGTTCTGCGCTGCGTCGGAGCGGAGTGCCACCTCGTCGGCCCCGCCGAGATCGCCGAACTGCACCCTCTGCTCGATACGGAGGGCGTGCTGCTGGGCGCCTACACTCCGGGCGACGGCCACACCGATCCCGCCAGCAGCACGATGGCGATGGCCGCGGGCGCCCGCGCGGGCGGAGCGGAGATCCATCTCCGCAACCGGGTCCTCGACATCGGCCGGCGTTCCGACGGGACATGGGACGTCGCGACCGAGCACGGAACCATTGCCGCCGAGCACGTGGTCAACGCCGCCGGAGGGTTCGCGCCCCGGATCGGCGCGATGGTCGGCCTCAAGGTGCCGATCGTGAACATGGTCCATCAGTATCTGGTCACGGAAAACCTCGACTCCGTGGCGGCTCTCGAACGGGAGCCGCCGGTCGTCCGGGATCCTCGCGCTTCCTGCTACTATCGCCAGGAGCAGGACGGCCTGATCGTCGGTCCCTACGAGACGGAGGGCGCGCAGGCGTGGGCGCTCGACGGGATAGACTGGTCGTTCGACACCGAACTGCTGCCGCCCGACATCGACCGGCTATTTCCGTGGCTCGAGCTCGCGGCCGAACGGATCCCCGCGTTCGCGAACGCCGGCATCCGCCGGGTCGTCAGCGGACCGATCACCCATACGCCCGACAGCGGGTTTCTCATCGGTCCGGCCTTGCCGAACTTCTGGATGTGCTGCGGCGCCGGCATCGGGATCACGCAGGGCCCCGGCGCCGGGAAGTATCTGGCTCAGTGGATGGTTCACGGCCAGACCGAGATCAACGTGCGCGAAATGGAGGCCAGGCGTTTCGGCGACTGGGCGGTCGGCGATTACGGCGTGGCGAAGGCGATCGACGAGTACCACCAGATGTATCAGGTGCATTATCCGGGCGAGCACCGGGAAGCCGGGCGTCCGGTCAGGACCGCGCCGATCCACGACAGGCTGGCGGCGCGGGGCGCCGCGTTCGCCGAGACCTTCGGCTGGGAACGGGCGAAGTGGTTCGACAAGGAAGGCGCCGGGGAGCGCTACGGCTTTCGCCGCATGAACTGGTTCGAACCGGTGGCGGAGGAATGCAGAGCGGTGCGCGAGCGCGCAGGCGCGCTCGATCTGTCCAGCTTCGCGAAGTTCGAGGTCTCGGGGCGCGATGCGGCCGCCTTTCTCGACCGGGTCGTCGCCAACCGGCCGCCGCGCGACGGCCGCATCGTTCTCGCCCATGCGCTCACCGAACTCGGCGGCATCGAAAGCGAGTTCACGATCACGCGGCTCGGCGGGGACCGGTTCTATCTGCTATCGGCTTCCGCGGCGCGTCTCCACGACCGCGACTGGCTGGCGCTTCACCGCCGCGCTGGCGAGGACGCGGCGATCGACGACGTGACCGACGATTACTGCGTCCTCGCGGTGGCCGGTCCGCGGTCCCGGGAACTGTTGGCCAGCCTGACCGGCGCGGACCTCGGAAACGAAGCGTTCCCCTGGCTGTCTGCGCGAGAGATCGAAGTCGCCGGGATTCCGACGCGGGCGCTGAGGGTTTCCTACGTGGGCGAGCTCGGCTGGGAACTTCATCATCCGGCGGCCCGCATGCCGGAGCTCTACGATGCGGTGATGGAGGCCGGAGCCGCGTACGACGTTCGGGATTTCGGGTTGTACGCCGTCAATTCGCTTCGGATGGAGAAGGCGTACAAGGAATGGGGGCTGGAGCTCACGACCGAGATCACGCCGGTCGAGAGCGGGCTGGAGCGGTTCGTCGATCCGGCAAGCCCGTTCATCGGCAAGGAGGCGTTCGCCGAGCGCGCCCGCAACGGGGGCGATACCCGTCTGGCTTACCTTGCCGTCGACGCCGCGGACGCGGACGCTCACGGCAACGAACCGGTGTACGCCGGCGGCCGCGTCGTCGGCCTCACCACGAGCGGCGCCTACGGCCATGCCGTGCGCCGGAGCATCGCCTTCGCATACGTCGAACCGGGTTTCGCGGAGCCGGGCACCGAACTCGAAGTGACGATACTTGGCGATCGGCGCGCAGCGAAGGTGCTCGGCGAGGCGCTTTACGATCCCAAGAATCTGCGGCTGAGATCGTGATCGGCGGGCTGTCGCCCGCATGTCATAGACGCTCCGAAACGGAGCCGGAATTTGCCGAGAACTTCATCGTGCCGGACACTGAGCCGCCGCCATGGCTACCAAACCATACTCCGCCGCCCGCTGGACGAGACAGCGGGAGCAGGTTGGCTATCGCAGCGCCCGCTGACATCTCTGTCGAGCACAAACCGCGAGAAGCGCGTTGACCTCGCTACGGCTTGAGTTCGCTTTCGGCGACCCTATACAGCCCGAAGCGCGAACGGCATGCCCCGCCATGAAAAACGAACGGTTCGTTCGCCGGCAGCCCGAGCGATGCAGGCATTGCAGATCCTGAATGACGTGGTTCTAGAACCATTCGTCATTCACGGCAGAATACAGCCACATGAACCACAATCCAAGTCAAGCCCGCGTAGCGGGACCGAAACAAAGCTGCCGCAAACCACGAGCGTAGAACATGACGGACTAGCGATTGTCGGCACATGATCGGAGGGGGTAGATGCGGTCCGATGTATTTCGACTTCCAGTATTATCTCTGGGCGGTCCGGTATCAATGAAACGCTTCAATCAATCAAGATAACTCGCATAGCAGCCGACTTCTCCATCCTGAAGGGAACAAGGCCGATTGGGAAAGTCCGATTGTGGACGGTCTGGTATATTTTTCCCTCGGTAGGCGGAAAACGCTTAAAAAGGAGTTTTAGATGATTTAGACGTTTCGTTATCGACGCCATCCGTATCAAGGTTGATTACATATATTGGAGTATTCATTGCCATAACGGACCAAATTCACGGTCAATTTTCTCTCAATAAAGCATCGGACGTGATTTGCGGAAAGAAACAGCAGGGAGCGTCATCGGCAATCGGAATGACAATCAGAAGTTGGAAGTTCGGAGCCACTTGATCACATCGATCGGATTGGCAAAACAATATTTTCTCATGCGCTGAGCTCTTGGAAGAGATCCCGGCGTTTCCCACTCGATGTACCAAGGTTCGCCGGGTTGGTGATCCCGTTCCCTTCTGCGCTTTCCGAGGTACACCGTGCACGGGCGACTTGATTAGGAAGGATTCCGGATCGTGATCTGGAAGTTGCCGCTACTCCCTGGTTTGGGCAGACCACGCGACTGCACGTCGGCGGCGATCTTCGCGAAATCCGATGTTGCCGCACCGTGGTTACGCCTTGGGCTGTCCCAAGGGACAATTTTTCCCATTTCTCTCTCCAAAGCGTTCCAGATCGGTATCGCCGCCGCCTATCAACTCCGAAGCGCGACGCCGACGGTCGACAATCCCTCTCGTGAGGGCATTATCGGGCCGGGCCGGCGTAAGTCAAGATGTCAAGGCGGAGGGGTGCGAAAGTCGGTCGCCTTGTGCTGGCGGACCAGCCCGTGCTCGTTCAGGCCGCGCTCCCGCGCGGCTGCGCGAAGAAGAACAACGCTTCCAGAGCCTTGGCAACCGCCCTGTGGGCTGCAAACTCCTTGCCGTTGTAGTCGTGCGCACGAACCCCTTGTACGGGACACATGCGTGGCCCGCTTCCTTGGCCGTCCTGCCGCCGAGCAGGGCCAGAAACGTGAACATGGAAGGGCGGTCCACCAGCGACGGTACGGCACCCCGGTGGCGCGAACCCGTGTCCCCCTCCAGTCCCCGACCCGCGACTTCTCCTCGACGATCTTCGGGCGTATGTCCACCCGGCCGCGGCCCGCCTGCCCTTTGGCGCGCGAGTTCCGCTTCTTGCCGCACCGCCGCAGACGCAGTGTTCCGCCAGCCCGTTCCACACGCGCTTGCCACTCGTGGCCGACCGCTCGACCTGTGAGCAGTCACGATAATCGGCAGTTTCAGGTGCAAAATAATCGAGGATGCCACGCCTGGAAGGAGGGCGTTTCCGTTTCCTCTCACGCCTGAGGGTGATCGGGCCGGGAATACTGTTTTTTCAGCATGGTCCCGCAGCACCATGGTTTGGCCCTGAAGGCAACCAGTGAACTCGTGGCCGCTGGCAGGACCCTATCGTATTTCGATCGGGTTCTCCAAATGTTTCCATCGATTATCATGTCCGTGCACACGGGATCCCGAGTCCGGACTCCACCGCGGAGCCAGCCTCTCGTCGACTTCCCCCAACGCTCCGGGGTTCCGAGGCTGCGCCGAAGCCGCGCTGTGGCGCCCGGCCGGCCTGGTCGCGCTGGCTTGCGTTGCGGATCAGTTCGCGGCCTCGCCGCTTTCCTTAATCATCTGCCAACGTTCGTTGCGGGTCAGGCGATGATAGCTGTTGGTCCAATCTCCGTTTTGGACTTACTATCCGCATCGCCTGACCTCTCCGCAACATCTTGCTGCAAACGGTCGGTCGGCCATCACGCATGTTGCACTTCAAACTTGAAGCGGTGTCTCTTAATTCGTTCGACAGCGGAATTTTGGGTGTCAATCCAACGAGAACTGGATTCGTTCCAGTAACCACCTCGTTGAGGTTCGAGAGCCAGATCATGACGCGTTCGTCCGTAAGTATCAAGGAAAGTTAGACCTGTTTTCGCCCGCAGATATTTTTCTACGATTCCATAATCTATGATAGAGGTTATGCCTCTCATAACGTTCTAGAACGAATCGAGAATTTCAGGATTATTGGATTCGGTCTCATAGACACTAGGATGATCGAGATTTAGTCCTCTCATGTCAAGATATCGGCGCAATAAGCTTGGCCATATTCTCCTCGTGTTGATCCAAAAAGCCCGTCGGATGCGAAGACAAACGGCCGTCCGTATCCAGCTGCGGTGAAGAAACAACAATCTTTCCAGCGTTGCGTTCGAAATAATGAAATGCGGTAGTATCGGGCGGAATCAAGCCGTTTCGGACGGCGATGCGGATGCCGTCCACGAAATAGTCGCTGTGAGTTTCGACGATGACCTGTACGCCTGCTCGGGATGCACGAACGGCCAGTTCGGCTAATCTGGTTTGTCCTCTGGGATGAAGATGGGCCTCCGGATTTTCGATCAAACACAACGTACCGGCGGGCGACAACAACGCATCTAAAACCGGAAGCACGTAGGATAGGCCGAAGCCGAAGTTAGTGGTCCGATACCGTCTGGTTTTCACGTCGCTTGGGAGATCAAATGAAAAACCGGCAATGATCGCGTCTGAATCGGGAGATGTTTCAAGTGCAAGATGCGCGCTAGGCGCGACCTCCTGTAGCCAGTAGTCCATTACATCGGACAGCCTCAAGTGCGGCAGGCCAGCGTTGCGTGAATCGCCTGAATGAAAAACCTGATCTTGCCGGTCGCGAAGATGATCGATAGTGTAATGGTCGTCAATTCCGAGCTTGCTGATACGAATTTCGGGTTGGATGTACGTCTTGTATGGACCAATACGTTCCGCGCTGACATACGCAAGATTGCCGCCCATAGGCGGAATTTTCATCCATTCCATCGCAGGTTCGTGATCAATTCTGCTCAGCCGATCAAAATTTCTAGAGTAGGAAAAATGTAACATGCAAGTCTCTTGAATATTTGAATCACATAGTTCGAATCCAATGATATCCGATTTTGCCTCTTCGAACAGGACATCGCGTCCGGTACCGATATTGATTAAATCCCCTTCGAGAGTTAAATGTCCTTTGCTGAGACCATTGGAAACAGCTGACTGGCGCAACACAAGGAGCGCCTGAATAACACTGCTTTTTCCCGTACCGTTCAAGCCACATAGGACGGTTAGAGGTGCACAAGACAGATCCTGGACTTCGAAGCACTTGAAGTTTTTCATCCCAATTTTCTGAAGCATCACAGGCAACCTTATATCAGTTCGTCGATCATCTTGAATTGCTTCCTTACTCTTGCTGAAATATCGGTAGAACAAGAAATCGATTTCTCAAAATCTGAATCTTTTCCAAGAAGTTTTATAAATTGACGTATCACTCGGTATTTTTTGTCCGTCAATTTTCCAATCCCTATCAACTTTGACGCGCGGTGCGGGCGGTCGGCAATCTCCATCACGGGGGCAATATCAGGACGGGTTGGCCGGTGAGTCAAGGTGCGAAGGCGGCAGGCCAACAAGATCTCGCCAACCTTGCGGGTGGATTGCCCCAACGCGAAGTCGGTCATACGGCTGATCTCCTTTCTGGGATGCACCGAGCGTAGCTTTCCGAGGCCAGGCATCGGGTGCTCGGAACCTGCAGCTCGATGTCGGTGGATGCTCCTCATCCAGCATCGTGACCAAGCGATGCATGGTGCCAAATCCAGACCCTCGACCGCTCCTGCCTCCTTGTTGTGGAACTAATCCCGAGCCGCTGGCTGCACGAAACCGTTCCGCGAATCGAAGATTTTTTCGCGGCGGCGCTCGCCGTTCGAGAGTTCGGGAGCGTGACGCTGAGGGCTGCCCCGTGTCGTCCTGTCTTCACGCCGCGACGCCCGAACAGCGATACCCGAAGTTACATGCTACGGGGTGAACAGGCTCCAATCATGAGAGTTTGGTACGCCTCTCGCCATATGTAGCCGCTAAGGCACGGCGGATGTCAAACGCCGCTGCGCCCCGGTGCACGACGTTCTGGACGCAGGTGGCACGGTCGAGGGCATGAAGCTGGTTCTGGTGACGGGTGGGCGGCAGCGCGCACCCGTGAAGGGGCTTTCGCAAAAGAGCTCAAGCAGGACCGCATGCCCAGTCCCCAGACGAAATTTTTTCGTCCCCAAGGTAGCGAACGCTTACGGGTCCAGGAAGCGCAGGCAGGACTAACCCGCCTTCCATAGCTCCGCGATAAGGTACGTTCGCAACAGCTGTCCCTGAAGGCGGCCTCCACCCGCTCTCCGGGACGGCATGGCCCTCGCCAGCGTTATCCACAGGAATCGACATCACGCATAAATTTTTTAAGCCGCTCCGATAGACTCGCGTTGGCGGCCGTCCCACTTCCCGGCGGCGTAATTCGTTTTGGTGGCGCGTTCACAGCGAATGGGAGCGTCTGACAATGAGCGAGACGAAGGCCGAATTCTACTTCCGCCCCCGCTATCGAAAATCCCCTTTCTTCGAGGCCACGCGCCGCGCCGGCTGCAGAGCCTGGGGGATCTACAACCACATGTACATTCCCGACTACTACGACGATCCGGTCGAGGAATACCGCAGTCTGACCAACGACGTGACGCTGTGGGACGTTAGCGTCGAGCGAATCGTCGAGATCACGGGACCGGACGCGTCGGAGTTCACCAACAGGTTGACGCCTCGCGATCTGACCAAATGCGCGATCGGTCAGGGAAAGTACGTGCTGATCACCGCCGAGGACGGCGGCATCGTCAACGAGCCGGTCCTTCTGCGTCTTGGCGAAAACCAGTGGTGGCTCGCGCTTTCCGATTCCGATGCCGGGCTGTGGGCACGCGGCTATGCGGTGGGCTGCGGGCTGAACGTCAAGGTTCGCGAACCGGAAGTCTATCCGGTTCAAGTGCAGGGGCCGAAATCGAAAGAGGTGATGTCGCAGCTATTCGGCGATGCGGTCCTCGGCATTCGTTACTACTGGATCATGGAGACGGACCTCGACGGCATTCCGGTCGTCATCAGCCGGACCGGCTGGAGCGCCGAATTGGGATACGAGATCTATCTTCGCGACGCCAGCCGGGGCGATGAATTGTGGAACCGGATCATGGAAGCGGGCGAACCCTACCGCATCCGGCCGATAGCTCCCTCGCAGATCCGCCGTATCGAGGCCGGGATATTCCGTTACGGCGCCGACTTCGATATCGAAAACAATCCGTACGAGATCGCGGGGCTTGAGCGTCTCGTAGAGGAGCAGAACGCGGACTATATCGGCAAGGAAGCGCTGATGCGCATCAAGGCTGAGGGAGTGAGCCGCAAACTTGTCGGTATCGAACTCGAAAACGATGCTCAGGTCGGGGAGGCGCCGGCCGCCGCCCCTGCGTATCGCGACGGCGAAGAGGTCGGGAAGGTCACTTCGATCGTCTGGTCGCCGCGCCTGGAAAAGAACATCGGCTACGTCTGGGTTCCGATCGAGCTGGCGGCCCCCGGCAATGCGTTGGAAATCGGCACGGCCTCCGGCCGAGTTAAAGGCCGAACCGCCGCAATACCGTTCGTTGATCCCAAGAAGACCGTACCGAGTCGGCGCTTGTCCGAAACGCAATAACGGTAAAGCTTCGGCGAGTTTCGGGATGTCCGCTTGAGGCGTCGACGAAGCGCTATCGTAAGCGTTCGGTCGTGGAGTGACGGTCTATTTTTTGAGGATTCGCTTCCAGTCCCGCCGCAGGGGCTTCAGCCAGATATCCTTGACCGGGAGAGCGCGTTCGCGCCGGATGTCGAGCTTGCCGCGGCCTTGGGTTGCGCCGACCTTGATCCAGTTGGCCGCCCGGTAGCAGGTTCCTGCGAATCGCGGCGTTTCGCAGAAGGTTTCGAGCAGGACCGGACGCAATGCGTAGCGGTGCTCCCAGTCGTCGGGCAGCCGCCGTTCGACCAGGGTGAGGACATGGGACGCGAGGTTCCTGATCCGGACCCATGGCAAGATCAGGAATCTGGCGTTGTTGACCACCAGCGGCAGATTGCGGCGGCGGGTCTCGGGATCCCATCCCACGCACTTGTCCCGCGGCGCGATCTTCCAGGCTGCGGCACCGAAGCCGAGGACGGCGAGGGCTTCGCCGTCGGCGGTCCGGACGAAGTAGCGCATCTGCGCGCCGGGCAGCGTCGAGTGGCCGAGGTAATGATAGCGAGCGACGAACTCGTTCCAGAGGCGGCCTTCGCTCGCGTTCCGGCAGGGATCGACAACGACGGGTTGGACGTCGGCGAGACGTTCGGGAGTCGGGACCGGAGGCTGGTCGGTTGCGGGGCCGGGCACGGGCGGACGGCGGACGGACGGCGTTTGCCTTGGCGGCGGCAGGACGATCAGGCCGTCGCGATGCATGCGCAGCATGGCGACGCGCGCGCTCATGTCCTTGAGGCCGCCGTTGGGCTTGCGCCAGTCGAGAAGCCGGCAGACCTCCTGCGACAGCGCTCGGCGGGTGAGGCCGCCCCTTTCGATCAAGGCGCGGATCGTGCCAAGCTCGTCCTCGGAGAAGTCGCGCCCGCAGTAGCGGCGGGGGCTGACGTTCACGGTCCCTGGGGGAGAGCGGTCCTCCAGGAACGGAGGCGCTCTCCGTCGGCGCCCCACGGCAGCCAGGCGGCCGGGCCTTCCGGCGGCGGACCGCCGTGCCGGGCGCAGGCGGCGAGGTAGGCGGACAGCCAAGGGTAAGGCGAGACGCCGTTCATCTCGAGCGTGCCGAAGATGGAATAAAGCATGCCGGCCAGCCGCGCTCCGTCCACGCTGTGCGACCCGAACGAGAGCTTGCGGCCGACCGCAATGCCGCGCAGGCCGCGCTCGGCGGCGTTGTTGTCCATGGGAACGGACGCGTTGTCCACGAACACGGTCAGACCGTCGCGGTGGCGCATCAGGGAGTCCAGAGGGCCGCGTTGCGCCGCGCTCTCCGGGAGCGCGTCCCGCGCCTTTTTCGCTGCCGCAAAGAACGCTTTGACGAACCTTGCAAGCCGCCGTTGGGCGGTCGCGTCGTTCGGGTCCGCCAGACGCTCGGAGTTGAACCTGTACAGTTTCGCGATGTGGCCGACCCACTTCCGGGCGAACGGCGCGAGGTTCGGGTAGCCGGTCTCGAGGTTGACGAAGTCTCGCCTGGCATGGACCCAGCAATATGAAAGAACGATGTCGCCGTCCATGGCGCGTGCCAGTTTCCGGTAAGCGGAGTAACGGTCGCAGACCAGGTAAGCCGCTTGCTCGGGCGAGCCGAGGCCTCCGAACAGTTCGCGGGCGGCTTCCGCGCTGCGCGACGGTGACGGTGCGCGTCGCGTCGTGGGACCGGGCGATCCACACCCAGGCGCGGGCGCTGCCACCGTCTTTCTCGCCCAACTCCCGTATTCGCCACCCCGTTTCGTCGCCGTTGACGACCGGAGCTTCCCACAGATGCCGGGAGATCTCTTCGTCGAGCCGCTCGAACAGCGGCAGCAGGCGTCGCTGCGCATCCGCCAGCGTGCCGGGCGCGACCGGAAGCCCGTGCTGGCGCAACGCACGGCAGATCGAACGCAGCGGACGGTGCTGCCCGAACCTCTCCGCCAGAACGAACGCCCAGACGGACACTCCGTATCGGGTATTCGGAAACACCCGCTCCGGGGCCGGACCAACGACCTCCTTTTCCTGCCCGCAGGCGCAGGCCGGGCGCAGCCGATGTCGCCGAACATGCCGAACATAGGGGACGATCCTGTACTCGAGGACGTACGTCTCGTTGTAGCCGTTCGAGACCCAGGCCTTGCCGCAGTCATTGCACTTGCGATCGTCCGGGACCGAATCCTCCTCGCGGACGGGCAGGTCCGGAAACGGCGTGCGGCCGTGCGACGGCGTTCCCGAACGGCGCCCCCGGCATCCGCCGGAGGCCACAGGCGGCCGCTCGCTGCTGCGCCCGTACAGATCCCGGGCGAGCCTGCGGTTGCGGGCTTTCACGTTCTCTACGCCGCTCTCCGCAGCTTCCGGCCTCGCCAGCGACGTTCCCTTGGTCAGCGCCCGGTCGCGCTCTCCAATCTCCCGGGCGAGAACCGCGTTCTCCCGGAGGAGGGCCGCGTTCTCCCGGTCGCGCTCTCCAATCTGCCGGAGGAGGGCCGCGTTCTCCCGGTCGCGCTCTCCAATCTGCCGGAGGAGGGCCGCGTTCTCCCGGTCGCGCCCTGCAATCTCCCGGAGGAGGGCCGCGTTCTCCCGAAGGAGGGCCACGTTCTCCCGGAGCAACGACGCAAGTGGAGTCTGGCCGTCGCCCGACAGCTCGGTTCCGAGAAGTGCGCCTGCAGATTCGAACACCATGGTGTTCGTATACAAGAACTAAAATCCGGTTTCCAGCTAAAAATTTTGCCCGGCTGGACAGGCCGCTCCGCCCGCGAGACGCTGCGCCACAACCTGTTGCCGGGCTACCTGTCAGACGTGGCGCGACGCCGCCGTACCCGGTCAAGGAAGTCAGGCCGAACCCGGAACCGAAGCCGGCTCCTCAAAAAAACCGTCACTTGACGAGCGAACGCTTACGCGCTATCGTCCGCGCTTACGGCGTGCCATGTCGCGACCGTCCATGTCGGCAATGTTCGGTCGAGTCGTAGTGGCGTGTGGACACGGGACGATTGCCCGGACATTATCTACTTTACCTGACTTCTTTGCAACATTTCAACGTGGCTGCTTAGAGACCGCACTCGGCGTGTTGTTCTACAAACTCAAATCAGCGGTTTAATTTTCCGGGAAGAGTCGTATATGCTCCGTTAACTCATGTATGGTCGTGGAAGGATTCCCTCCAGGACATCTTTGCATAATTCGACGCCCGAGCAATTTCTTGGCTCTTTTAACGGCCTTAAAATATCCATCTCTGATCGCCTGCTCGTCAGCAAACAGTTTTCCTCTGCTCCGATCATAAGATTGACATATCCCCTCCAGAATTCTCTGACATTTATCGCAGTCATCCGGAGCATCATGATAACGATAATGAAGTATACCCCAAAGCTCGAAACAAGGGTTCGAGACGACGAACTGAATTTTATATTTCAACGCCACCTTTTTCGCTTCTTCAAAATGAGGATGGTCGTCTTGATCGAACATAGCCCAAACAGAATCCCGCATGCCAAGATGGTCGTGCCGAACTTTTGTTGTTTCTTTGATTGCACGTTTCACGACTGACAGCGGATCGCCTGCTACGCCAATTGGTACTATCTTTGCGGAAGAACGATTTCCGTAAATTCTGTAGAATGCTTTGAGGTACCCGGGCTCGGTGGAAATTCCTTCGGTTACAACTACGATACGCGCGACCGGAGTGCGAGTGGCGTATCGACGCCTTAGACGGCTCATGATGTATTGCGCTCGGTACGTCGCGCCGTTTGATCCGCGAAGGAAAGGAATTCATTGGTAGAAGGCACTCCTCCGAAACGCCCGTTTCTGTACGCTTTCTCGAAATCTACCCGTGAGCGCAGCTTGAAATCCGTCAGCGGGGTAAACGTAGACGCGCCTTCATGATCTTTGTCGGTTATCCAGATTTCGTCCTGCCTAATCAACTCGGTTCCAAGAAGGGCCACGTCGTGGGTTGAAAAAATGAGTTGCGCGCCATTCGGGTTGGACTCTCTCTTGCTGAAGAGTGATACGAAAGCCCGGGTCAAATCCGGGTGCAAGCTAGTGTCCAACTCGTCGATCACGAAAAGAGATCCATCCGACAGTGCTTCTAGAGCCGGAATGAGGAGTGAAATCAATGTTCGGGTTCCCTTACTCTCCAAACTGTAGTCAAAATCGCGAACTGAGCCTTCAGTCGCTGCGTGGATGAATTTCATTTTTTTGCTATCACGCATCTTTTGGAGCAAAGATTCGGTTGGTAGAGATTTTCCAATACGTTGATAATGTCTCGAAATTGTCTCTGTTAGATCACGATAGAACTCCAAATTTTCATCCTTGATTTTTTCGCTTTCTATCTTGACATTCTTTATTCCGAGGTCAGATTGATTGATTAATTCAACAAGCTGATTCATATGATTATAGTCGGAAAGATAATCTGCGATGAAAGGATCGGCGGCGTCTATCTCCAGAATGATTTCCCAATTTTCCTCAAAATACTTATACAGGCGAGTGAGCTGAGGATGGTTATTTTGTGCCGCGGCCGAAAGGAAGAGGCTGTTCCGGCGGGTGACGTTGGCGATCGTCCTATTTTCACCCCGCAATTCAGTTCCAAAATGGACATGAACCTGATCATTCCGTGTTTCCCGCTCGAACAGCGTCCGGGTACTCTGTCTTTCCTTGCGTACTGTCCGGCGGAGCCACTCCTTGCAAAACTCCGTATTGGTGAACTCGAAGCCGTATTCGTACACGCTTTCATCCGGCTTCCGTTCGTCCACCAGTTGATCAGGCAAGGTGAAGCTGCATTCGAACAGCGTTGGAGCCGTCTCGCTCGAATCGTCGAGCAAAAACGGCTGTCGCGGGATGCGGTCTGATGGCCCCAGGGAGGCGTGAGACCCAACAATCGCATCGCGCATGTCGTCGATGGCGTCGATGAGATTGGATTTTCCCGCCGCATTAGAACCGTAGATGGCGGCGACGGGCACCACTGTCTCGTTCAGCGTCGGTACGGGAGTGGTCAGCCTTTCGTCCTTGATACGCTTGGACGTGCTCAGAAGCAGTTCTTGGTAATCGCGGATAGAGCGATGGTTGGCGGCACCGATCTGCAACAGCATACGATTTCTCTCCATTAAGCGACATTGACGGCAAACTATACCACGAAATGGCATTAGAGTACATAATAGGCGGCCTTAGGGTCCATTCTGTGCATTTCGTGAGGCTTGTGCAAGGACAGTTCCGCTCGGTCGCATTACGAGGTGAATAGCCTGTTGCGGAGAATCGGGTATCGCTCCGACCTTCGGCGAAACAGTCTTGATTTCCTCGGGACGCAGGTCATGCCCGGTGGCGCGCTATTGCCTATTTCGCGGCTCCTGCCGACGAGCAGGATAGCGGCGGCGCCCGCCAGGCAGTCGACTTCCTTTCCCGGCCGGCAATCACAGGCTGGACGCAACCGTTTCCGCTCTCCGAACATAGGCGCGAACCTGTGCCTCGACGAGATTCGTCTCTTTCCCTCCGTTCGAGGCCCATGGTTTGCCGCAGCTTTGAGATACGCAGGGATCTGGGGCTGACCCTCCTCGACAACAGGCAAGTCAGGGTGTGGCGTGGCGTTCGGCCGGCGTACCCCGGTGCCGCCCCGTCGCGGCGGGCCGTCCGGCACCGGGGGTTGGCGCTCGCTGCTCCGCCCGAACGTGTCCCGGCCAACCTGCGGCCACGGGGCTTCTCTCCGACGCTCGCGGCCGTCTCCAGCGCCCGGCGCAAATGCGCCGCCTCGCTGTCCGTACGTTTCTTCGGGACCAAGGCCATCGCCCGACGGAATGCTCCTTGCCGCTTCGCCGAACGCGCTCTCCATCGCCAAGCGAAATTCCTCCGCCTTCCGGAGGATTTGGCCAGTGCCCCGGGAGTTGATAGGGGGGCATTTCGAATTGACTGGAGACCGTTTCGTTGTGGCGGTTGGGCCTGGGGCAGTCGGGATGTGTGTCGCATGCCGAAGAGCGCTTGCAGGCCGCTGCGTTTCTCAACGCGACAGGCAGTCGGCGGTTTCCGTGACGGCGGACGGGCGGCGGGGAAGAGCACGGGGCGAGCGTACCTGTCGCTCCGCGACAATCCTGCCCTGCTCCGCTCGCAAAGCAGGAGGCGACCATGGTTGCAAGCACGTTCGACAAGCTCAACGCAATGCGCGACCCGGAGGTCGCCGACCCGAAGCAGACGGAAACGAACGCCATGCGGTGATGGAAGGCACCGCCACCAAAGGCGACATCTTGCGCGTCGACAACGAGGTCAACACCGGATTCGCGAGCCTCAACGGCAAGGTCGACGCCCTCGCCAAGGAAAGCCGAGGTCGCTCGCCTCGAAACCAGGATGACGACGATTGTCGTGACAGGTTTCATTGTCGGTGCCATCAAGTACCTGTAGTTGGTCCGGTGCTGGAAATCCTTCCGGTGCGTGCGGGCCTACTTCTGGAGGGTCCAGCGGACGGCGCACATGACGACATGTGTCGCAAGCGGCGAAACACCTGAACTCCAGGTAACGGTTTCGTCGAACGAGAGCGTCCCGCTCGTCCGGTCGAGCGAGGCGGACTTTCGCCGCCGAAAAATCCTCCATGTCCCAAGTCTCGCTCGAAGCCATGGCCCGGGAGTAACCGGATCGGTTCGCGAAATCTGGAGGAAACCAGTGAAGAACTCCGGGAATGCAACGCAAAATTCGCGCGGGATCGTCTTGGGGTATCCATCCCTTGAACTTCGCCAAGCGGACTTTATTTTTCTTCCGTCTGGCATGCACCCCGTCAAATGGAGAAACGAAATGGCGAAGAATTCTTCAATGACCGGCGATAAGCTGGAAAGCGATTTGAGATCGATTGGCAAGGCGTGCTTCGTGACGCATTTCGATCTGTTCGCCAATTTGTCCTTGTCCCGCGACGAAGTGGCCGAAGAGTTGAGATGGAGGGAGCCAAAATACACCACGTGCAAGTTGCGCACAGCATTCGCGACGGGCGTCATCAGGGTTGGTCGGGCTGAGCAGGCCTTGATCGCCATAAGCGCCTCGAAGAGAGTGCCGCCGGAGATTGCCGAACGTGCGCGCAGTCTGGCGGAAAAGTTGAAGTCCCGGCTGCCCGATGCCTGCGATAATGACAAGCGCTCCTGATCCGGTCTCAGAGGCGCAAGCGGCTTCCGGCATGGCTCACTCGGGTCCGGGCAAATTTCGTTTTCCGAGGCTGAGCCGAGGTCAGGGCGGTTAACGCAGTCGCGGCTGTTGGTCGACGAGCGCCCGACAGGGCGAGCCATCGTTCAGGTCTGCCCGACGGCCGGCGGCGTTTTCGCCGAGGCATCCTGTCTGGCTTCCTCTGCCGGAAACCGTCCTGACTGTTGATGGCGACTCCTCGCTGTCCGCCGCCTCCGGCTACATGCCTCGGATCTCGACGTTCGGTTCCGAGCGGTGGAAAGTCTTCCGAAAACCTTGCAGGGACTCTTGCGGTTTTCCTGATGTCTTGAAATACGGACAGCTTTCGGGGGCGCGAAATTTCTTTCCTCAGGTACGGAAAACTGCGAATTCTCCACGCCGGGATTTTCGATGATGTTCACGTCCACCACGGGGTCGTTGTCGAAGCGGGGCTTTACGTTGATCCTGACGACCTTGACGTCGCCGAAGCGCGCCTTGAATGCTGCCTCGGCAATCTCGCGGATGTTCTCCTTGTTCATGTCCAACTTTCCTTCTTCCGAATAGAAAACGCCGAGAGCTCCTATGACGGTCGCACCCTGAACAGCACATGGGCGGCGAAATCGCGTCGATTTGGGAGGTCGGTCCGCTCGAACTGAACAATGGCGTTTTCGGCTTGGTCGATGTCCGTCAGTACGTCCGGTTTGTAGTAGCGCCCTTCAAGTGCGTAGTCCGCGCCGTGCGTCCTGCAAGATGACGAACGTTTCGGCGAAGCACTGGATCCCCGGTTGGAACCGCTCAATAGCTTTCTCGCGTCCGCAGGCGTTTTTCGCTTTTCCGTGTTCGAGGGCGCGCCGGCGCCAGGCATAGCTGCGGCTCCTGCCGACGAGCAGGTTCGCGGCGGTGCCTGCCAGGCAATGAAATACGGCGTAATACGCGGCGCTGAACGTGCGGCGAAGGTTAGCTTGGTCGGGACGCCGGAAGCTGATTTCCGTCATACCGCGTGAGTTCACCTTACGGCTCCTCCGAGTATCCGGTGTTGGCGCATTCCATAATGTGTTGGTCCCATATTGCCAAACTCTGGATTTATTTTCAAAAGCAAAATTTCCATTGTCAAGCTGCGATGGCGTTTATCATCATTCGAGAGTGGTCGTTGCACAGAGTTTACGCGGCGCATTACGCGCCCGGGACACGGACTGGAATCGGTGGGCGAGGGCATCCGTCGTTCGGACGAGGCACCCAAGGATAGTAAATTCCAATTTACGGCGCATTGAGAAAAAACTAAGTATAATCCTCAAGCTCTGGGCACCATGTCAGGAGGTCTGGAGTTGGCTTCACTGCTTCGCAACGCTCGCGGAGGCTTGGAGCGCACAGATCCAGACGTTCGCATCTCCGTCGCTTGATTCCGGCTCCGGCACCCTGCCCGGAGCGCGAACGGCCTGTTCCGCCATGAAAAGCGAGTCGCGAGGATGCCGACGGCCTGAAGAGATGCCGGTAATCCGATGCGCTTGATACCAGAAACAACGATTCGCGAGGACTTCCGAGGCGGCATTAAGTTAAATGACGACTGATGCTATTTCGCCTTCATATATCCGGTTTTCGCCCAATGCCTTGTATTTTGTCCATAAACGCCAAATTGTTTTCCATTGAGGGTCGTTGGAATTTAGCTGTTTGACGGGCAACCCGAATTTGGCCGCTTGGGCGGCTGGAATTGTAGCGGCGTGACTGGGGGTATCGTCTATTAAATGCCTATGTAGCTGTTCTGCAAGGTTGTCGACATCGTCCTCCGTGCGTTCCGGGACGCATGCCAAGGCTTCTTTCAGTTGATCGGAAGCTCGAGTGAGTGCGTCTCTCGCTTGCTGCACCATAAGCGCCGAGATGTCGGCCAAAAGCGAGGCATGAAGAGTATAGGTTTAAGGGTTGGCCTGAATTCGTCGTTCGGCATCTTCGACGGCGGCGATTATCGCTCTTCCCGCAGCTAACGAGCCATCAGCAAGCTGGAATTGCGGGTCGACCGGACCAAGATCGCTTGTCGGCCCCATGTGATGTGCACCAAGTGCGAAAAGGGTCCCGGCGCTCTTGGCTTGGTCGGGTACGATAACCGTAAGCTTTTTGCAACGTGACTGCACTTGCTGGATAAGCCGGATCGCCGTTTCTCTGTCTCCGCCCGGAGTCGACAGCATAATATGGAGATCCTGTGAAGGATCGGCGTTATGCAAAGTTTCTTCGAGCAGTGTGACGCTATCAGGGAAAATCACGTCGATCATCGTAATTAAACGGCAAGAATAGTCGTTCTGATAGCTTCGAATGATATCTTGACGATCATAACGCGATGCATTTAGAGCTTCGTATAACGGGCTTCGATTGGACGAAGTAACTTTATTGTCCTAGGTCATTTGATTGTCAATTTACGTGTCATGCGGAAAGTTAGAGGTTTGCCTTCGCGCGCCTTTTTTCCTTCTATTCTGGCTTCTTTCGCGCGTGCGATTCGTGCGCTCCAATCCAAATCATGGGTAGAGGCAGGTGCTTCATCCTTGTTGTTGCCGGGCGATCGTATGGCAACGCCTCCGGAATTTTCAAGAGCGTCTTTGCGATTATTCACGGCTCGCTACTTTCTCGACGTACGTTGCGACATAGTGTTCGATGGCTGCATGGGACACCCTGGTTCCCCCAAAACACGCGCCACTGTACCACGTTTGGCGCCGCTGAACAAAGAAATCCGCCATTTTTCGGTTTGGAGACAGGGCGCGAACGTGTTGTATATTTTCCGACCCTTTGTAATCAGATGCTGCGGCTATGCCCTCCCCGGATTTCGACTCCACTTCCGAGAATCCCCTTTCTTCGAGCAGGCGTTCCGTTGCGGGGCGGCGGTCTATTTTTTTGGGAAATCCTGCCGAAGCGCAGGCAGCCGGCAATCTCTGCCGCGAAGGCTGTATTGGTGCGTGTCGGCGAATCGCCGCGCCGGCGGGACGTTCGCCTTCGGCGCGCCATGGCCCGCTTTGCGGCTGCATGTCGACGACGCCGGCTTCCGGGAACCGCCGCCTGCCTAAAGGCCCGGAACGGAGGCTGGCCGGGTAGGGTTCAATAGGACCGGTCGACCGCGAACGCCACCGCTTCGGTCAGCGCCGCTCGAATCTCTCCATCAGGGAACACGTCGAGGGCCGCGCGCGCTTTCGCGGCGTAGTCTCGCGCGCGCGCGACGGTCGCCGCGAGCGCGCCCGCACGCTCCAGCATGGCGACCGCGCGCCGGAAATCCCCCTTCTTCTGCTCGAGATCCTCCAGAGTGCGGCGCCAGAACGCCTTTTCCTCGTCGTCGCCGTCCCGGAAGGCCAGGACGATCGGCAACGTGATCTTGCCTTCCCGGAAATCGTCCCCGACCGACTTGCCGAGCGTCGTCTGCCGCGCCGAGTAGTCGAGCACGTCGTCGACGAGCTGGAACGCCATCCCGAGATTGCGCCCGAATTCCGCGAGCGACCGCCGTTCTTCCCCGTGGCGCCCGGCTGCGACCGCGCCGACTTCCGCCGCGGCGGAAAACAGTCTGGCGGTCTTCGACTCGATGACCTGCAGGTAATCCGTCTCCGAGGTCTCGGTATCGTTCGCCGTGGCCAGCTGGAGCACCTCGCCTTCGGCCATCACGGAGCAGGCTCGCGACAGGATTCCCAATACGTCGAGATTGCCGTCTTCGACCATCAGTTCGAAGGCGCGGCTGAACAGGAAATCCCCGACGAGAACGCTCGATTTGTTGTCCCAGACGGAATTGGCCGTGGCCGATCCGCGGCGAAGATGGCTCTCGTCGACGACGTCGTCGTGCAACAGGGTCGCCGTATGGATGAATTCCACGCAGGCCGCCAGAGCGATGTGCCCGTCTCCTTCGTAGCCGCACAGCCGGGCGCCGGCGAGCGTCAGCATCGGGCGCAGCCGCTTGCCGCCGGCCGCGATGAGGTGGCCCGCGACCTGGGGAATCAGGATCACCGGGCTTTCCATGCGGTGGAGGATGGTCTGGTTGACGCGCCGGATGTCGTCCGCGGTCAGTTCCGTCAGCGCGTCCAGGGAGGGTTGGCGGATCGGCTCCAGCTCGATGACAGCGTTCACGTATTCCCCGATCCTTGACGATCGCCGCAGGGAAGCACAACATAAGGGCGGGAATTTTCCGGTCAAGGTGCCGTGAGGGAATTGTTGAGAACGAACGACGCGGTGCTTTTGTCCTGGACCGAGGCGCTGCTCAGAGCCGAGCGAATCGAGACTTTCGTCCTCGACGGACACATGAGCGTGCTCGAGGGCAGCGCCGGCGCCATTCCCCGGCGCCTGATGGTCGCGGACGAGGACCACAAGCGCGCGGCGGCCCTGATGGAGGAGGCGGGGATTGCCTGACGCGCTCCCAGCCTGCACGGAGGATCTGTTCCTCGGCGGAAGCGTCCGGCTGCGTCAACCGGCATCCGGGTATCGCGCCGCCGTCGACCCGGTGATGCTCGCCGCGGCAGTCGACGCCCGTCCTGACCAATGGGTTTTCGAGGCGGGGGCGGGTCACGGAACCGCCGCCATCTGCCTCGCCCGGCGCGTGCCGGGCTGCCGCGTCGCGGGAATCGAATTGCAGCCCGCGCTGGCGAGGCTGGCCAACGACAATGCGCGGCTGAACGGTTTGGCGGCGCAGGTCGACGTGATGGTCGGCGATCTGGGTCGGCCGCCGCCGCGGGTCGCCCCCGGCGGCTTCGACCACGTGATGGCGAATCCCCCTCATCTCGACGCCGCGCGCAGCGATCCTCCGCCCGACGGCGCGAAGGCTTTCTCGCATGTGGAAGGAAACCTCGGCCTCGGGGAATGGATCGACTTCATGCTGCGGATGGCGAAGCCCGGCGGGACATTGACGCTTCTTCACCGCGCCGACCGGCTGGACGAGATTCTGCACCTGCTTTGCCGGAGGGCGGGCGGCATCGTCGTCTTTCCTCTTTGGCCCAAACGCGGGCGCGCCGCCAAACGAGTCGTGGTGCGCGCCCGCAAGGGAAGCCGCGCCCCGACGGTCGTGGCGGCGGGGATGATCGTTCACGAAGACGACGGGGGCTTCACGCCCGAAGCGGACGCGGTTCTTCGCGGCGGCGCTCTCGCCGTCGCCTGCATTCCGCCCGGCGGCGTGATATAAATCCGGCATGAACCTGGAGGATTTGGGCAAGCGGGCCGCGAGCCTGCTGAAAGGGCCGTGGCGGAGTCCGCATCCGGTCGTCGGCGTATTGCGGCTCGAGGGAGTCATCGGGGGAGGTCGGCCCGGACGCTCCGGTCTCACCCTCGCCGCTTACGAGGCCCCGATCAGGAAGCTGTTCGAGACGAAGAATCTCAAGGCCGCCGCGGTCGTCGTGAACTCGCCCGGAGGATCTCCGGTTCAAAGCGCCCTGATCGCCCGGCGCATTCGCGACCTGGCCGAGGAAAAGGAAGTTCCCGTCGTCGCGTTCTGCGAGGATCTCGCGGTTTCGGGAGGATACTGGATCGCTTGCGCCGGCGAGGAGATTTTCGCCGACGCCAGTTCGATCGTCGGCTCCGTCGGCGTGATATTCGCCGGTTTCGGATTCGCGAACCTGCTCGAACGGATCGGCGTCGAGAGGCGGGTTCACGTTACCGGCGAACGAAAGAGCATGCTCGACCCGTTCCGCGACGAGAAGGAGGCGGACGTCGAGCGTCTCGGGGAGCTTCATGCGGAAATCCTCGAGAACTTCCGCCTGCATGTCCGGGAACGGCGGGGCGACAGGCTGCTCGTCGACGACGAGACGCTTCTGACGGCCGACGTCTGGACCGGCAGGAGGGCGGCCGAACTCGGCCTGATCGACGGCCTCGGCGAACTGCGGTCGGAAATGCGCCGGCGGTTCGGCGAAAAGGTCAGATTCCGGCGGTTCGCCGTCAGGCAGAGCTTTGTGACGCGCTTCCGCAGGGGCGTGGCCTTCGATCCCGGCGAATTCGTCGCGGCGCTGGACGAATGGGCTCTGCGGCAGCGATTTCGACCGTGAGGACCGGAAGATGATTCTGAAATGGCTCGTCCTCGCCCTGATCGTGATCGGAGTCTGGTACGGCTTCGCGGCGATCACCCGCCGCAACAAGGCGCGCCAGGTGGAGGCCGGCCGCCGGCGGCGCGACGGAATCAAGGACATGCGCCCCTGTTCGGTCTGCGACGCCTACGTTCCGGCGGAGCAGGACGACTGCGGCCGGGACGGATGCCCCTATTCCGGCTGACGCGGCGTTTTCCGCCGCATTGACCCTTCCGGGGTCCCTGTCGTATTGTGCGCTGCAACATGACGGACGGGCAGGACATCTCGTTTCAGGCGCTGATCCTGAAGCTGCACGCTTACTGGGCGGCGCAGGGCTGCGTGATTCTCCAGCCCTACGACATCGAGATGGGCGCCGGCACCTTCCATCCGGCCACGACGTTGCGGGCGCTCGGCCCCGACAGCTGGAGGGCCGCCTACGTGCAGCCCTCGCGGCGCCCGGCCGACGGCCGTTACGGCGACAACCCGAACCGCCTGCAGCACTATTACCAGTATCAGGTCATTCTCAAGCCGTCGCCGGCGGACAGCCAGGAGCTCTATCTCCGCAGCCTCCGCATGCTCGGAATCGATCCCGACCGGCACGACATCCGATTCGTCGAGGACGATTGGGAAAGCCCGACGCTCGGCGCGACGGGCCTGGGGTGGGAAGTGTGGTGCGACGGGATGGAGGTCACGCAGTTCACGTATTTTCAGCAGGTGGGCGGCATCGAGTGCGACCCGGTGCCGGTGGAGTTGACCTACGGTCTCGAGCGGTTGGCGATGTACGTCCAGGGCGTCGAGAACGTCTACGACCTCGACTTCAACGGAGCGGGAGTCACCTATGGCGACGTCTTCCTACGCGCCGAGAAGGAGCATTCGGAGTACAATTTCGAGATCGCGGACGTCGAGACGCTGCTTCGGCAATTCTCCTTCGCCGAAAAGGAATGCGGAAGGCTTCTGAAGAGAAAGCTGGCGTTGCCGGCCTACGACCAGTGCATCAAGGCGAGCCACGTCTTCAACCTGCTCGACGCCCGCAACGCCATCAGCGTGACCGAACGCGCGTCCTATATCGGCCGGGTGCGCGCCCTCGCCAAGGGTTGCTGCGAGACCTGGCTGGCTAGCGGGGCCTAGAAATGCCGGAACTCCTGGTCGAGCTTCTTTCGGAAGAAATCCCGGCGCGCATGCAGGCGCGCGCGGCCGAAGAGCTGAAGCGAGCGGTCACGGCCGCATTGCGCGAGGCCGGACTGGAGCACGGCGCGGCGCGCGCATGCGTCACGCCCCGGCGGCTGGCGCTGGCGGTCGAAGACGTTCCCGAGCGGCAACCGGACCTGCGGGAGGAGCGCCGCGGCCCCCGCGTCGACGCGCCGGAAAAGGCTGTCGCCGGGTTTCTTCGGTCCGCGGGCGCGACGCGGGAACAATGCGAGGAGCGCGAGACCGCAAAGGGCCGGTTTCTGTTCGCCGTCGTCGAGACGGAAGGCCGAGACACGGCATCCGTGCTGCCGGAACTGCTGCCCGGCGCGATCCGGAAAATAGCGTGGCCCAAATCCATGCGTTGGGGATCGGGCGACATGCGGTGGGTGCGGCCGCTGGAAAGCGCGTTGTGCGCGTTCGGCGGCGAAGGGATACGCCTTGCCGACCTCGGCGCGCCGGCCGGGAACGAGACGCGGGGACACCGGTTTCTCGCGCCGGATCCCTTCAGGGTATCCGGCTTCGCCGATTACGAGAGGAAGCTTCGCGAGGCTTTCGTCGTTCTCGACCGGGAGGAGCGGAAGGCGATCATTTCCCGGAAGGCGGCCGAGGCGGCGAAGGCCGAGGGGCTCGTCCTGCGCGAGGATCCCGGCCTTCTCGAAGAGGTGGCGGGACTCGTCGAATGGCCCGTCGCCCTGTGCGGGAAGTTCGACTCCGCGTTCATGAAGCTGCCGGAAGAGGTGCTGGTCACGTCGATGCGCGCGCATCAGAAATACTTCTCGCTGTCGAAGCCGGGCGGCTCTCTGGCGCCGCGTTTCGTGGTCATCGCCAATACCGAAGCCTCGGACGGCGGCGCGGCGATCGTCGCCGGCAACGAGCGCGTGCTGCGGGCCCGGCTCTCCGACGCCGCGTTCTTCTGGGACCAGGACCGCAAGGCGCCGCTGGAGAGCCGCCTCGACCGCCTCGCCGACAGCGCGTTTCACGCGAAGCTCGGTTCGATGGCGCAGAAAGCGGAGCGCCTGTCGGCCCTGTCGGGCGCGCTCGCCTCTTTCGTGCCCGGCTGCAAACCGGACGAAGCCATGCGGGCGGGCCGGCTCGCCAAGGCGGACCTCGTCACCGAAATGGTCGGCGAGTTTCCCGAACTGCAGGGCGCGATGGGACGGCAGTACGCGCTCGCTCACGGGGAGAACGCGGCCGTCGCCCTCGCGATCGCCGATCATTACTCTCCCGCCGGACCGTCGGACAATTGTCCGGACGCGCCGGTTTCGGCGGCCGTGGCTCTCGCGGACAAGCTCGACACGCTGGCGGGGTTCTTCGCGATCGGCGAGACGCCGACCGGTTCCCGCGATCCCTATGCGTTGCGCCGCGCCGCGCTCGGCGTCATCCGCCTGATACTGGAGAACGGGTTGCGCGTGCCGCTGCAGGAGGCGTTCCAAACGGCGCTGGACGGCTATCCCGAATCGATCTCCGGGGGGCGGGACGACAGCCGGAGCGCGCAGACGGAGCTTCGGGAATTCTTCGCCGACAGGCTGAAGGTTCACCTGAGGGACCAGGGGGTTCGCCACGACCACATCGCCGCCGCGCTGGACGGGGAGGACGATCTCGTCCGCCTGCTTTCGCGCGTTCACGCGCTGTCCGGTTTCCTCGACACCGACGAGGGCGGCGACCTTCTCTCGGCGTACCGGAGGGCGAACAGCATCGTGACGATGGAAGAGAAGAAGGACGGCGCCTCTTACCACGGCGACATCGATCGGGACCGCCTGTCGCTCGAGGAGGAGCGTTTTCTCGAAGCCGCGCTCGACGGCGCTTCCGCGTCCGCGAAGTCGGCGATCGCGGAGGAGAACTACGTCGAGGCGATGAAGTCGATGGCCGCGCTTCGCGGTCCCGTCGACCGGTTCTTCGATCGCGTGACGGTCAATGCGGAGGACGCGGACGTTCGCGCCAACCGCCTTCGCCTGCTTTCGAGGTTCCGTTCCACGCTCGGCGGGATCGCCGACTTCTCGCTGATCGAGGGGTCATGACGAAGCGGGTCTATCTGTTCGGCGACGGGAACGCCGAGGGCCGGGCGGGGATGGAGGACTTGCTCGGCGGCAAGGGCGCCAATCTCGCCGAGATGTCGTCGCTCGGCCTCCCGGTGCCGCCCGGATTCACGATCACGACCGAGGTCTGCGCCGCCTGGAACCGCGGAGGGTATCCGGACGATCTCGCCGGACAGGTCGACGAGGCGCTCGCGCACGTCGAGCGGGCGACGGGCGCCGCGTTCGGCGCCGCGGACGACCCGCTTCTGGTTTCGGTCCGTTCGGGCGCGCCGGTATCGATGCCGGGCATGCTCGACACGGTGCTGAACCTGGGGCTGAACGACGAGACGGTTCCGGGGTTGGCCGCGAAGAGCGGGGATTCGCGCTTCGCGTGGGACAGCTACCGGCGTTTCGTTCAGATGTACGGCAGCGTCGTCCTCGGGGTCGATCACGGCCGTTTCGAGGAGATGATCGACGCCCGGAAGGCGGACGCCGCGCACGATTCCGACCTCGGCGCAGAAGACTGGAGGGAGCTCGCGGAGGGGTTCAAGGAACTGATCGAAGCGGAAACCGGGCAGGCCTTTCCCCAGAATCCCCGCGACCAGCTCTGGGGCGCCATCGACGCCGTATTCGGGAGCTGGCGCAACGAGCGCGCCGAGACCTACCGCGCGCTGCACGGAATCCCGGACAGCCCGGGCACGGCGGTGACCGTGCAGGCGATGGCGTTCGGAAACATGGGCGACGATTGCGCGACGGGGGTCGCGTTCACCCGCGATCCCTCCACCGGCGAGAACGTCTTCTACGGCGAGTATCTGCTCAACGCCCAGGGAGAGGACGTCGTCGCCGGAATCCGCACGCCGCTGCCCCTCGCGGCGGGCGGCGAAGGGCCTTCGCTGGAAGAGGTCATGCCGGAGGCGTTCGAGCGGCTGCGCGCCGCCAGGGACAGCCTGGAGCGGCATTTTCGGGACATGCAGGACATCGAATTCACGGTGCAGCGCGGCAGGCTGTGGATGCTGCAGACCCGTTCGGGCAAGCGGACGGCGCGGGCCGCGCTGAAGATCGCCTGCGACATGGCGGCCGAGGGTCTGGTTTCGAAGGCCGAGGCGGTGTCGCGTCTCGAGCCCGAGTCCCTGGACCAGCTTCTGCATCCGGTTCTGGATCCGGACGCGGAACGCCGCGTTCTGGTCCGCGGTCTGCCGGCGTCGCCCGGCGCCGCGTCCGGCAGGGCGGCGTTCACCGCCGGGGAGGCCGAAGCGGCCGCGGCGAACGGCGAGAAGGTCATCCTGGTGCGGATCGAGACCAGCCCGGACGACATACACGGCATGCACGCGGCCCAAGGCATTCTCACCAGCCGCGGCGGGATGACCAGCCATGCCGCGGTCGTCGCCCGCGGCATGGGGCGTCCCTGCGTGGTCGGCGCGGGAGACCTCCGGATCGATTACCAGGCGCGAAGCCTCGCCGCGCACGGGCACAGCGTTTTCGCCGGCGAAAAGATCACCATCGACGGAGCGTCGGGCGAGGTGATGATCGGAGAGGCGCCGACGCTGCAGCCGGAGCTGTCGGGGGATTTCGCGACGGTCATGGGATGGGCCGACGAGATCCGGCGTCTGGGCGTCCGCGCCAACGCGGAGACTCCGGAAGACGCGCGGACGGCAGTCGGGTTCGGCGCGGAGGGCATCGGGTTGTGCCGCACCGAGCACATGTTCTTCGACGCCGAGGGCCTCGTGGCGGTCAGGGAGATGATTCTCGCCGCCGACGGGGACGGGCGGCGTGCGGCGCTCGGGAAGCTGCTGCCGATGCAGCGGCGGGATTTCGCGGAGCTGTTCCGCATCATGGAAGGGCGGCCGGTGACGATTCGCCTGCTCGACCCGCCGCTTCACGAGTTCCTGCCGCGCACGGACGAGGAGATGCGCGAGGTCGCCGAGGCCGCCGGCATCGAGATCGAGGCGCTGCGCCGGCGCGCCGACGATCTCGCCGAGGTCAATCCCATGCTCGGGCTTCGCGGCTGCCGCCTGGGGATCTCCTATCCGGAGATCACGGAGATGCAGGTCCGGGCGATCTTCGAGGCGGCGGCGGAGGTCTTGCCGGAGACGCCGGTCGCGCCGGAGATCATGGTTCCGCTGGTTTCGGACCGGCGGGAGTTCGACCTGTTGCGGGAGCGGATCGACGCCGTCGCGGCGGAGGCATGCCGCGAGCGGGGCGTCGAGGTTCCCTATCTGGTGGGGACGATGATCGAGTTGCCGCGCGCGGCGTTGCGGGCGGGGGAGATCGCCGCGGGCGCGGAGTTTTTCTCCTTCGGCACGAACGACCTCACGCAGACGACGTTCGGCCTTTCGCGGGACGACACGGCGGGGCTTCTGAAGGATTACGCCCGGCGCGGGCTTCTGGAGGCCGACCCGTTCGCGACGCTCGATGCGGACGGAGTGGGCGAGCTCGTGCGAATCGGGGTCGAGCGGGGCCGCGCGGCGCGGCCCGGCCTCAAGCTCGGCATCTGCGGCGAGCACGGCGGCGATCCCGCGTCGATTCGCTTTTGCGCCGAGGTCGGTTTGGACTACGTTTCCTGTTCGCCGTACCGAGTGCCGATCGCCCGTCTCGCCGCCGCGCAAGCGGCATTGAAGGCGGAAGCATAGGCGCTTTTGCCAAAACGCCTATTTTGAATCGATTAGAGTTCTTTTACATGGACCGAAAGGTTGCCAGCCATTAGCCTTTCTGACTTGGCGTGATCGAGTTTGAGCATTGCAATCGCGTTGCCGTTGACAGAAGAACATATTTCTCCCACTTTGACGTTTCCGTTTGTGATAATGGTTCCGGGGGGTAACGAAGGACCGTCAAAGGAAATCGGCAAGAGTTTTTTTCTTACTAAATTACGGTGTTTCATGCGGGTGGTGACTTCTTGGCCGATAAAACAGCCTTTCTCGAAGGAAATACCGTCCAAGTCATCGAGAGAACATTCCAAAGCAAAAAATTTTCCCGAAACATGGTCATTTTCACAATCGGGAATTCCTAAAGATATGCGCATCGTTTCGTAAACATCATGATCCGTCTTTTCCACATCGAATTTTCCAAGCTTGACCTCCGAAGATTTGGCGGGGACGAGCGCTCGGTATCCCATTTTCGAACATCGAGAATCGACGAACGCAATTCCTTCCGACGGCAACTCAATATTTTTTGCGTCATCCGAATTGTGCAGCGATGCGAGTACTAACCAGTCGTTGCTACGGTCCTCGATCTTCACATCCGCTCGAAGTTTATATAAACCAAGATGTCGAATTAGACCAACCAGAAGATCGAAGGCACAGTCGAGAAGCAAGGTGTCATCATTCTCGACAACAAAGAAATCGTAAAGCAGCTTCCCCTGAGGAGTTAATAGCGCACTGTAAATTGATCGAGAAGAACTTACCCTGTTAACGTCATTGGTAATCAATGCCTGCAAGAACGGGCGAACCTCTTCGCCAGTCAATGCAACAACTCCACGATCAGATAGCGCGATCCAGCTACTGTGCGTCGTTGTCATCATCCATCTCCATTCCTAGTGAATATCTGGTTTAATCCGCTTGATTGAGTTAGGAACATTTTTTCTTAAACGACGATAAATTTGGATATAGAAATTCCTCAAGAGACAAAAAAACCAAAAACGGAATGACAAAAAACGAATATTGAAACAAATTCGTTTGGTAAATGATTCTGAAAAGGAAAAAACCGATCTGCGTCGCTTTTTAGGATCTAATTTAGAATTCACTTTTTCAATAGACGATGAGAATCCGGTTACGTGCGAAACCACTTGTGGGCTGATTCCGTAAGTGATCAGGTTACGAGTCCATGCATGTCGCATATCGATATCTAGCGGGTTAGTTCTCGGTTTTTGAAATCGAACAAATTTTTGCGCGCCACAATGCGTAATATAGTAACCGCCTGTGCTATGGGGAATTTTTGAGTATTTGACCAATTCGAAACAGGGTTCTATAGTGCCGACAGGTACATAAGAATACTTGGGTACGCTGCTCAGGCGAAGAATGTCCAGATCAGGAGGCAGCTTGCAAAATTCCGAAATCAGCCGAGAAAAATCCGGATGAAAATCCACATCGTCTTCCAATATTATCGCTGATGGGAGACCAGTATCAATGAAACGCTTCATACAATCAAGATGACTCGCATAGCAGCCAACTTCGCCATCTTGAAGGGAACAAGACCGATCAAGAAAAAATTCTGATTTTAGGTGATCTGGTATATTTTTCCCTCGGTAGGCGGAAAAACGCTTAAAAGGGAGCTTTAGATGATTCAGACGTTCCGTTATCGACGCTAATCGATCCGTATCTTGATCAAGGTTGATTACATATATTGGAGTATTTATTGCCATAGCGGACCAAATTCACAGTCAATTTTCTCTGAATTAAAGTATCGGGCGTGATTTGCGGAAAGAAACAGCAGGGAGCGTCATCGGCGATCGGAACGAACGATCAGAAGCCGAAAGTTTGGAGCCACTTGATCACTTCGCGCGGATTGGCAAAACAGTATTTTTTCATGCGCTCATCTCTCGGAGCAGGTCCTGACGTTTCCCACTCGATGTACCAAGGCTTGCCGGGTTGGTGATCCCGTTCCCTTCTGCGCTTTCCGAGGTACACCGTGCGCGGGTCACTTGATTTGGAAGGATTCCGGATCGTGATCTGGAAGTTACCGCTACTTACTGGTTTTGGCAGACCACGCGACTGTACGTCGGCAGCGATCTTCGCGAAATCCGATGTTGCCGCACCGTGGTTACGCTTTGGGCTATCCCAAGGGATCATTTTGGGCATTTCTCATTCTCCAAGGTTTTCCTAATTCTGTTCCGCCGAAGAACATTCTGTCTCGACGAGAGAGCTTCTGATTATATCCGACCCGATAGGTTCTTTCAACAAGGGCCTGGCCACCGCCACGACACGCTCCCCCACCTGCCCGTGTCCGTTCCTGCGACAGGGGCCCTCGGCTCCCGAACGGCCTGCCAACGCTCAACCCGTGGAGCCGGAACGCGGACGAGGGCCGCTTCTTGCATGAGTTCGCCGCTCGCTAGTGTCCTGATCGAGAAATTCGTGCAATAATAGTTGCGACCTCAGCCTAGGAGACCGCATGATGGCGAACAGAGCAGTGAAAGTCGAGTTGACGGACGAGGAACGCAAGGAGCTTGAAAGCCTCGGGCGGAGCCACAGGACTGCGCAGGCGCTGGCGCGGCGCGCCCGCATCGTGCTTGCGGCGGCGGAAGGGTTGGCCAACAAGGAGATCGCGGCCAAACTGAAGATGACCCAGGCAACGGTGGGCAAGTGGCGGCGCCGTTTCGCGGAGCGTCGCCTCGACGGCCTCTACGACGAGCCGCGCCCTGGCGCGCCGCGCCGCATCGGCGACGACGACATCGCCGATGTGGTTCGCCGGACACTGGAGGAAACGCCGCCGGGCGCCACCCACTGGAGCCTGCGCTCCATGTCCGGGGCGGTGGGCTACGCCCCCTCGACCATCCATCGCATCTGGCGTGCCTTCTGCCTGAAACCCCATCGCGGCGAGACCTTCAAGCTGTCGAAGGACCCGCTGTTCGTCGAGAAGGTGCGGGACATCGTGGGCTTGTATCTCGACCCGCCGGAGCGGGCGCTGGTGTTGAGCGTCGACGAGAAAAGCCAGGTGCAAGCCCTCGACCGCACGCAACCGCTGTTGCCGATGCGGCCCGGGCAAGCGGAACGGCGGACCCACGACTACAAGCGCAACGGCACGACCTCTCTGTTCGCCGCCTTGGATGTCGCCACCGGCAAGGTGATCGGCAAGTGCTTCCGCCGCCATCGCAGCGAAGAATTCCGCAAGTTCCTCAACTACATAGAAGACAACGTGCCGCCCGACCTCGACATCCACATGGACAACTACGCGACCCACAAGACGGATGCCATCCGCAACTGGTTCGCCAAGCGCCCGCGTTGGCATGTCCACTTCACCCCGACATCCGCTTCGTGGATCAACCAGGTCGAACGCTTCTTCGGCCTGTTGACGGAAAAGCAACTGAGGCGGGGCGTACACCGGTCGACCGCCGACCTCGAGCAGGCCATCCACGCCTATATCGACACCGTCAACGACGATCCGAAACCGTTCCGCTGGACCAAATCGGCGGACGAAATTCTGGCCTCGATTCAGCGGTTTTGCCTGCGAACGCTGGAAACTGCCCAAAACCAAGTCAAAAATATATGAACTTCGGAATCAGGACACTAGCGCTACTTCGTCCGGGCCGTCGGCGATTCCCGCCCGCTCTAGGCGCTGTCAATAGCGCCGGCATCCTACTTGCTGAGGTACCAGCGGCCGTGCGGGACGACCGCTGGGATCAATACCCCAACCGCTCTTCGATTTTCGCCTCGTCATCCTCTCGCTTCGCGTTCCAGTCGTAAAAGGCCGCGATTCCTTCGAGAATGTTGCTTATGTAGGGACAATCGATAGCGCGTCGACTTGCCCAGTCCCGATACTTCTCAGCGAGTTCGCGTTCCTTTGCGCCTCCCTCTCCTAGCTCTCGCATGGTTACGCCGCGTGCATTCATGACACCAGTTCTAAAACCTTGGCCCATCGCGGAAGAGGCATTCCTTTCCATCGCCTCACAAACCGGCAGGCATGGCCAAGAGCCGTCCTCCTCGGCGGAAGCTCTAGAAAGAAGCTGACCGATGTAATGATCACCGATCTTGGCGCGGCCGTGGTCAGCGCAAAGTCGCCGCGCCTCCGTTACCCAATCAGCCAATGTTTGGATGTCAATCTTTCCATCTCCTGATGTTCCCGGGAGATGGTTAATTCGATCTAGAAGACTGTAGGGGGAGGTCCGCGCCGTGCCACGTTCCGGATCCCAGGTCCGCCATTCGGGCGGATCTTCTCCGTCATCGTCCCGTTTGGTCATGAGAGCCAACACCTGAACGAAAAAAAGAGGTGATTCGGCGATATGGCGCTCAAGATTCGGGATGCGGTGCTTGCTCCAACGGAGAGCCTCGATAAACATAAATTCGAGTTGCACCATTTCATCCGGTGTCACTCCGGGACGACCGTCAAGCGCGCTTAACGCTTCCGAAATCTGGTAAGGTTCAAGCACATAACGATCATTAGGCTCGGAATAGACGGTGCCAACGTCGAAAAGGAGACGTTTCAACCGCGATGTTTCTATCCGTGACCAGTCCAAGTATACCGTATTGAAAGCGGCGCGGGGACGTTTCGCTTCAAGCAAGCGGTCGACGAGCTCGCACAGTTCTGCGTTGCCGTGACAGTTCCATCTTGGGGTGACTTCCCGCCAATATCGAGCGCGTATGTGCTCTCCGTATCGATCAAGAAGAAGCCATGTGCGCTGTGCGAAGGGTGCGCATCGCAACAACCGTACGGTTCCCTCGGTACCCGCTTCTTCGATAGCAGCCAAGAGCACCGCTTCACACTCTTCGTCGCCGATGGATAATAGGAAATCCCGAACACAGTCATCCAGCTGCTTCTCGATGATGGTGGCGGCAGAGATACATTGCCGCAGAAAATCGACACGCGCCCTCGTGTTCACAAGGGTCGACGCCAAGGACTTTCCTACTACGCTAGCCGCACAATTATCGGATAGGAGTGTTGTAACACCTTCGAATGCGCGCTCCATCCATATCTCATTGATCGCCGAGACGCGGAGCTGCCGAATTTTCTCTGCGTGTTCATCGTAATCAATATCTTCGTCCTCGTCGTCATAAAAATTGACCCGATGATTAGCGAAGAGCCAAGAATGTCGAATGACGAGATCGCTCGGCTCTAGCTTTGCATATGTCAAGCGCGCTCGATTTTTGATTTCGTTATTCAGGTTTCTCTGTCCGTAGCGCGTCAACGCGAACCGGCGAATCCGGTTCCGAAGCTTGGCCTTAGCCCGGTCGTCGGTTTCCAACTCCGCCCATCCACTGATCAAGCTCCAAACCTTGTTTTGAGCCATGCAAGGCATTTCCTCGACCCGTTCGACGAGGTCGCCGAGTGTCTTCCAATCATGCTCTGGCCACGCGAGCACGAGATTGAGCGTCTTTTGCATGAAGTCGCGGATTTCTTGCGGCAGAGGCATATGACCGGCACCCAAAGCATCGCCACGCCAGCGCGGCCGCTGAAAAGGCAATGCCACTTGCGGACCGGTGTTCAGCTGTGTGATGCAGACATCCCAGCCGATTTCAGGAAACCGCTTCGTCAGCGTTTCCAATGCCTGATTCCGATCATCGAGTGAAGCGGCTGTTTGCGGCCGCCAGAAACGATAGATCGCCTGAAGACTGGTGATCGGCTTGTTGATCCAATTGTCATGGATTGCAGTTTTCGACAGCCGTGCGAGTATCACGCTCACACGCCAAAGGTGTTTCCAAGCAAGGCATTCCAAGGCCCACAGAAGCCCGGTTCTCGGACATCCGCCAGCGAATGGGCCGCTGTCGGCGGGCTTCAACAAACCGTGCACAACCGGAGCGGGTTGTTGAAGATCCATCTCGACCAGGTTCAGGAATTGCTCCGGCGCGGCTTCCGCATAGTAAGGAAGCTCCTTGCTGTGCGAGAGCAAAGTGTCGAGAGTTAATGGTGTAAGTAGCTTGTGGATCAGCGCCGCAACATGCGCCTCGGCGTCTATACTGAGCCTATCCTGAAATAAATTTTTACCGTGGACGGAGAGTAGAACGAGGGTTTCGCAAATGCCGTTGCGCAACGCCGTAGAATGGTTGCGCACCTTGCCGTGAAGTCCAGCGGCCCATCTCTCGCTTTCCGGTAGCTCAAGCGCTGGGTCGGTTTCGGACAGAACATACTCGGCGATACAGAAGAAATCGTCGAGGTTTTTTTTAGTCACGTACCCGCGGATAGCGAACAAGGCGTCGATCTTCGAGGCGATACCGCGATACTGCCCGACCGACCAGACAGGGCTATCGTCGAGGCGCAGCAAATGCGTGATGTTTTCTTCTATTTGCTCATAGCCTCCGTCTCTCCAGATGGACAGAATCTCTTGGTCAGCGTTCGCGCTCTCGCACCACGCTCCGACCAGAGCCATCGGGATCAACCCTCTCGCGATGTCCGCATCCTCGGACCATGCTGGCCTTCTGATGGCGTCGATCTTGGAAAGCCGCCGTCGCAGGATTGTCGGCGAACGCCCCGACTCTCTCGTCAGCCGGTCCGCCTCGTCGGAGTCAAGGCCCATACTGGTAAGCGCTTTCTTGAACGCATCGTGGTCAAGAGGGCCGACAGCGATATCGGGTTTCGAATCGACGGCATTACGGGGGCGGACAACGATGCAATGCCGTGCACGATAGATGGAGGCTAGTTCGCGTTCGACCGCATCGGTGTGGACGACCGGGAGGAACGGCGCATTCGACATCGCCAACTTCCGCAACGTCTCTACCGAGTCGAACACCGCTGCAAGATCCTGCCGTCGCCCAGCGATGTCGTCTTCCTGAAACAGACATGAGAGGAACGCTAGCGCCTCGTCCTTGGAATCTGCGGCGACCGTGAATGTACGTTCGCTCGGTTTCCCGAGCCATTCATTGAAGGTGTTTCGGTAGGCGGTGAGCGAGGGGCCGAATATCGCAGGCGTCAATGCCGGGTTGCTCGCTTCCGCCCAACGCCGCCAACATCTATCGAGCGTCTCGAAACCGGTGCCCGGCTCGCCAAATTGCTCGGCGAGCCACATACGGGCGGGAATGGACTGTTCCAGCCACTGCTCCAAATCACTTGCGTCGAGCGCCCTTACGTCCTTCCAATGATCTGCCGACCGTTTGTTCTTGATCCAATTGGTCTTGCCGGGCCAGTTCTGCAGCGTAACGAAGACAAAGGTGCAATCCATCCTTTCGGCCGGGGGAATGGAGCGGACTCGGGCCTCGTAGTCTCTCTCAGCCTTTCTGCGCGGATCCTTGTTGGCGCTGAATTCCCAGCCGGACTTGCCTTCGGGAACCCAAGACGTCGCTGCGCCAGCCTCGACCAGACCGTCCCACCCCCTGCGCTCTGCGTTGTCGTACCCGGGAAAGTCAACATGGTGAAGGTCGTGCACGGTCGAATGGATCAGCTTGCGCAACAGCACCGGCAACAGGCGGCGGGCTTCGATATTGCTGTCCGCCCACCCGTGGATTTGCCGGGCTGTGATGGTCAGGAAAGGCGGGACATACGCAGCGACAGCAGTCTCGTCCTTCCGCCAACTGTGGCGGTCGAACGCCGCCTGCAGATCGAGCAGTTTCCGGCTATTGGCCCCAAACGCTTTTTCCAGCCGGGTAGCCATCCTGGGAGACAGCGACGATTTGCCGTTCAGCAGGTTCGAAAGGGCCGGGCGACCCACCTCCAGCCTCTTCGCGGCATCTGTCACCGACATGCCCGAGGGAATCACATGTTTCCTGAGAAAGATACCAGGATGCGAGGGAATCTCTGATTGTAGCAGCATGGGACAGTCCTTCGAGAACAATAGAAGCCAAGAATTGTATCTTGTTGCGCTACACCATACAACCCCCTATCAGCTCCGAAGCATGGACGCTCCTTCCGGAGCCGTTTGCGCTGTGCCATTTTTGTCGGCCTGCCGCCCGGTCGGCACCCCGCGAGCCGCTCCGCCCGCCCGCCGGCGGCCCGCAAGGGCCTCGCGGGCGCTCAGTCCACAGAACAAAAGGCGAGTATCCGGTTGCCGCGCCGCAAACCCGGTGGAAGCCGGGCCGTGGCCTGAACGCAGGCGGCCAGGGGCGGCACCCGGCCGTGGGGTGGAATCTGCGAAAATCGCAGTCCCGGCGCGGAGAATTCGCAGTTTTCCGTACCCGAATCGGGGTAAAAAAATTCCGCACCCCGGAAAGCTGTCCGCATTTCAAGACGTTACGAACAGCGCACGCGGCTCTTCCGGTGTAAGCGTTCGCTACCCGGGTGATGGTCTGCGATTAAGGATCTTCTTCCAGCCCCGCCGCAGGGGCTTCAGCATCCTTGACCGGCAGCGCATATTCGTTTTTCATGTCGAGCTTGCCGCGGCCCTGCGTTTTGCCGACCCGGACCCAGTTGGCTGCACGGTAGCAAGTGCCCGCGAATCGGGGGTTTTCGCAGAAGCTCTCAAGCAGTGCGGGACGCAACGCGTAGCGACGGTCCCAGTCGTCGAGCAAACGCCTCTCGACCTGTGCGAGGGGATGCAAGATGTTTGATTCTGACCCAGGGCAGTAATCTTGCGTTGTTGACGACGAAAGGTGCGCTGGCGGCGCTCCCAACCGATGAACTTGTCCCGCGGTGCGGTCTTCCACGCGGCGGCGCCGAAGCCGAGCACGGCCAGTGGTTCGCCCTCTGCGGAGCGGACGAAGTGCTGCGCACCGGGCATGGGCGTAAAGCCGAGGTAGCGGTCGATCAAGGCGTTCCAGAGCCGACCCTCGTTGGCGTTGCGGACGGGTGCGCAGCGGACGGACCTGACGTTCGGGAGTTGGGAACGGGGGCGGTTCGGTTTCGGGAGACGGCGGAGCGGCGAACGCGGGCGGACCTGCGACGGCGGCAGAGGCCGTCGCGTTCCAGCAGGGCGACGCGGGCGCTCATGTCTTTCAAGCCGCCGTTGGGCTTGCGCCAGGCGAGGCGTTCGCACGCGCGACAGGGGCGTGCGTTTGAGAGGCGGGTTCCGTTGCGCGGTCGCGAATCAGGTCGAGTTCGTCCTCGGCCCGCCCGCAGAACTCATGGCCCCTGCGGAGCCGCGACACGCCAGGTGCGGACGCGCTCCGGGTCGGCGCCCCAAGGAAGCCAGGCATGCGCCTCTTCGGGCGCTCGTCCGCCACGCTCGGCGCAGGTTTGCAGATAATCGCGGAGCCAGTGGCGCGGCGAGAAGCCAGCCAGTTCAAGCGTACATGGAGAAGAGCAGCCCGGCCAGTTGCGCTCCCGCCTCGCTGAACGAGCCGAACGACAGTTTACGTCCGACCGCGGGGCCGCGCAGGGTGCGCTCGGCTGTTGTCCATCGGCACGGCTGTCGACGAAGATATTCAAGCCTTGACGCAGCAAGGACTGCAACGGCTTGCGCTGCGGCGCATCGCAGGTCGTGGAGTTGCCGCCGCACATCGTCGAAGAATGTGCTGCTCTCAAGCTCCCGTTGCGCCTCGTCGAAAGCAGCGGTTTGTTCGCTCGCCCCGGAGATCCAGTGCCGCGACCGCTCGGCATTCCAACCATACAGACCTTGACTACCCACTCATCGCCGAAAGACTTCATGCTGGGGCGACCGCGTCCATGAAGTCGCGGCGCACCCCAGCAGTAAACGAGCACGAACTGGTCCGGCAAATCCTTCGCCAGTTTCTTGTAAGCGGAGTACCGGTCGCGGTATACAGGCTCGTCGACGCCGAGGCCTCCGAACAACTTCTGCGCCGCCGCTGCGCTGCGGGAAGGGCCATCCTCACGGCAGTCTGGCAAACCCAGACTACGGGGATTTTCGCCTTCCTCGCCGCGGATGTGAACCCTCCAGCTCGTCTCGTCGCCGTGGGCTAGCCGTTGCCTGACGTTCGATAATCGCATCGGCGCGCGAACAAGGGCACGAAGCGCTTGACGCTGCCCCCCAGCGTACCCGGCGAGACTTCGAAGTCGAACATCGACAACTGTCGCGGCAACGACCGCAACGGACGGTGAAGGGCGTAGGTCTCGGTCAGAAACCAGTTCCAGACGCTCAGGCCGTACGGCGTGTTCGCGAACAGCCGCGGCACCGGCGGAGCGATCACCTCCTGCTTCGGTGCGCACGAGCATGTCGAACGGTACCGGGGCCGGCGACAACGCCGCTTGTAGGCGCGAACCTCGACTTCGACGAACTCGGTGACCTTTTCTCCGTTTCTCGCGTAGGGCTTGCCGCAGTTCGGGCAGCGGCATTCCCCAGGTCCAATGATCTCCACCTCCACCGGCAAGCGCGGCGTGCGTCCATGCGACAGCGACCCGGGCTGTCGTCCCCGACGCCGCCGGGCCTCTCGTTCCGTGCCGCCCTTCCGCGAGCGGCGGGCGCGGTCGCTCTTGCGACCGAACTTGTCAAGCTTGCGGTTGCGCGCTTTCAGGCGGGCGTTCTCGCGTTCGGTCTCGTCGAGTCGCCTCTTCGTCTTCGCAAGCTCGTGCCGAAGGCGGCCCGCTTCCCGCTTAAGCCCGTTCGCCGAAGAGGCAGACTTCAGGCGTTTCAGCTCGTTGCGCGCCGCCTCGGCCCCGCGCCCGGCGGTGCTGCGTTTTCCAGAACGTCGCCTGCTGACGAGCGCTTACCTCCTTCCAGCGCGACGCTTCCGCTTCCTGGCACGCCTCGTCGCGCTGCCGAATCGCCTCGTCGCGCTGCCGGAGGGTCAGTGCCAGCAGCAAGGCCCACTGTCGGTCGGTCGCTTCGAAGCTAAATCTGGTGTCGCCAACTCCATGAAGGCGCAGGGATCACCGAATCGTTTCCAGTCCCCGGGACAAATTTTTTTCGTCCCCCGGGTAGCGAACGCTTACCTTCCGGTGGTGTTGTGGTCTGACGGCACTATGGCGCAGCGCGATGCCGCTGGGGAGGGGCATCCATCCCTTCTGACTCTCCCGACCGGCGCCTGCTCATCCCGTAGCATGTAACTTTAGATATGGTTCTCCCGGCCTCGCGCCGCTATCATGCGCCGACATAACCGTTCTGCGTTCGGGGGTTGCGGCGTGAAGACAGATGGGGCGGCCCTCAGCGTCACACGCCCGAACTCTCGAACAGCGAGCGTCGCCGCGAAAAAATCCTCGATTCGCGGAACGGTTTCTTGTAGCCTACTGCCCGGGGTTAGTTGCACAACAACTTGAAGGGGCGTGGATTATAGTTCTCGACATACTCTACTCGGACGTCTGCTGCAAACTCTTGAATCACTGGATCGGCTTGGAGATCTATGCGTAAATCATCACGTCCGACGCTTCTGCATGTGCTTGAATACGGCCTCGCCCGTCTATGCGTTGTTCCGTTTGGCTTGTTGCCGGTCGATATATCTTCGAGTGCTCTTGCAGCGCTGGCTCGAATGATTGGGCCGTACTTGGGCCTCAGCAGGCGCGTTCGTAGCAACCTTGGGCTCGTATGGCCGGATCTGCCGGAAGCCGAGAGGGAAAAAATTCTTCGCAGTGTTTGGGAATCCTTTGCCCGGGTCGGGAATGACTACCTTCATCTCGACAGGATCAGATCCGAACAGAGGCACAGGGTCGAGGTTGTTGGCGGCGAACACTTCGATAAGCTACGGGACGCGCCCGGGATATTGTTTTCCGCCCACATGGGTAACTGGGAAACAATACCGTGGGCTGCGCACAGACATGGCGTGGAGCTCGTTGTGGTCAACCGCATATTCAATAACCCGTTGATGGATACGGCGTTGCGGCGATTGCAATCGCGAAGCAATGTCGAGATGGTAATCAAGGGGCGTCCCGGCGCACGCAGGCTCACTGAAATCTTGAAATCGGGCGGGAATATCCTCATGTTGGCGGACGTGCGAATGAACAACGGTGTGGCAGTGCCGTTTATGGGGTTGGAGGCGATGACTCCGTCCGCGCCAGCCAGCCTCGCACTTCGTTATGGTGCGTTGTTGGTGCCGGTACGGACCGAGCGCACGGGACCGGCAAACTTTAGAGTTGTTGTCGAAGCGCCGCGTCGACCTGTCGATACGGGTGATCGCATCGCCGATATTCGAGCGACAATGGGTTGGGTGAATGAACGCATTGAGGAGTGGGTGCGTGCTCGTCCTGAACAGTGGTTGTGGTTCCACAGGCGTTGGGGAAAAACGCTTGCTGACATGCCGTAGACATATTTCTTGCTCGAGTATGTTCGGCTTTGCGCATGTTTACTTGTCGGAGGCGGAGCCTGTGGCGATTCCGTTCGCTGAAGCTGGCTTTCGTTCGGACAGAGAAGCCCGGTTCGCTCTCCGGGCGTTGTTTCGGGCCGACCGACATGCCGAAGGCGTATAACGCCGTGGAATAATAGCGAACCTGTTTTCGGGAGACCCAGCAATGGCACCGCCACCATCCAACATTCCGATGAATAATACAACGAAAATTTCATGTTATATTCGTACCCTAAACGAAGAACAAAATATTGCAGAAACAGTTCGTGCGGCGAAACAAGTTTCAGATGAAGTCGTTGTCGTTGATTCTGGTTCTACCGATTCGACAGTGCATTTGGCTACTGCAGAGGGAGCGCGCGTGATCAAGCAAACGTGGTTAGGAAACGGTCACCAAAAGCGAGTTGGCGAAGAGGCATGTTGTCACAATTGGGTTTTGGATATAGATGCAGACGAAGTTGTTACCGACGATCTCGCTCAAGAAATTCGCGCTCTTTTCTCTGGAGACTATGACGGTCCCGATTCGGACATCTACGAAATCCCCCTGATTACCGTAGATCCCGGCGGTCATGTGTGGACGAAGTGCCCGGTCGTTCGTCGCGCAAAGCTCTACGATAAACGTAAAATTCGTGCACCGGCCCATGGCGTTTGGGATCAGTTTAGGATTCCTGACGATCTAACGGTTGGTCGCTTGCAAGGAGCGTTGCTTCACTACTCCTTCAGTGGCATGGGGCAGTTGGCGCTGAAGATGGCCAAGGCGAATATCCAGAAATCTCCTTTTTTGAAATCTCGGCGCTTCTTGCCGTCCGCACTAAAAGTATATTTCGGACTGCCGGTATATTTTTTCATCAGATACGTTGTGCGTGGTTTCTGGAGGGAAGGAAGTTACGGGTTCATGGCGGCGGTAGCTGTCTCTTACTCTCACTGGTGTCGTCATGCAATATCGCATGAAAGTCATTTTCTTAAGAAGCGAAAAAAATTACAAAATGTGGAAACGCTATCTTCTATCCATAGCGTGAAGCGTCGAGATTGAACGGGTTAGACCTGCAACCGATTTATGTTTCAGCCTGAAAAGGGTGGGTATCCTGCTGTTTGTTCTCGTGCGTAAAGATGGCGAATGGAGCATCAAGGTTTGTCCGGTCGAGTTGCCGGCGAAGAGCAAAGAACCCGTCGAGACGATGGTCGTCCGCGAGAATGCTCCCCCGCCAGGTGCCCGAACGGTTGGTTCCTGCTGACGACGCTGCCGAGCGCCGACGATGTCGAACGCGTTCTGACACGGTAAGATCTGCGCTGGGAGCAGCCAGGATTGGATCCTGAAATCCAGCTGCAAGGAACTTGAGAACCGAACGGCCGAGCGCTGCGCTGTCGCCATGGTCATCGCCTGGCACCTGATCGGCTTCCCCTCCATAACTGACCGGAAGAGCCTGCCCCGAGGAATGCGGCGAGAAATCGGCGGCGCGGAGACGAAAATGCTCGCATGTCTGCAAATCAGATTTTACAATGAACCTCGGTCCGGCAGAGGGATCCTGCGCGAGGCAGCACCGATGCTGCCGCAACATCGGGCGTCCGCCGCAGCACGCCATGGCACCGGGTGCCGGAATGAACTTCACTCAGGAGGAAAGACATGCGTTCGCAGTTCGCTGACCATATCAAGGCACCGGAAACCCGGAAGGCGTATCATCGCCTGCTGGAACTCGTGGATAACTCAAAACTGAAATGCGAATGCCGATGGGGTGGGAACCCCAGTAACAAAAGATCGTGCAACTTTTACGATGATGACAGGAATATGCCTTACGCCTTTATCGTCAACCGGAGTTCGCTGACGTTCTATTTTCGGAAATACGCTTTGACCCGGATCGACCGAAAGAAACTCGGAGCGAATCTGACCAGAGATTTCGGAAATGACTTCAATGGAACGCCCAACCAAGGGATGGAATACCATGTCAAACTCAGACGCGTAGCCGATGTCGAAAAGCTCGCGAAACATCTGGATTGGTAACGGCCTGCATCGGGGAATCCCGCCGGATGCGGCCTCTGCAGACGGACGGAAATCGCCCCGTCCCGGGCGGGCGCGGCGACCCCGCTCCTCTGCTCCCTGCGGCGTGTCCTGCCCTTGGCCGTTTCGTTTCTGACCTCGAAGGGGCGAGCCGAAAGGGTGCAGCTCTATTTTTGCCAAACTCCTTGTTTTTATTTACGGAATCGGGATTTTCGCCGTCAGGCGACGTTGAACGCCTGATTGTCGTTCGCAGCCCCAGTCATTGTCCGCCATGCCGACTCGAAGCGACCCGACCAACGCTCTGAGGGGGTGCAGATCTATTTTTGCCAAACTCTTTGTTTTTATTTACGGAATCGGGATTTCCGCCGTCAGGCCGCGATGACGTGCAACGCCTGATTGTCGTTCGCAGCCCCAGTCATCGCCCGCCACGCCGACTCGAAGCGACCCGACCTTATCAGCGCTCTGAGGGTGAGGACGTTCTGACCGCCTTCGATGCTCCAGCGCATGCCGGCCCGCTTCATGCGCTGGTTGACCAGCACCTTGTTGGCGGCTTCCACGACGCCCGACCCAATTGCGTAGCCGCCGGCCCTGAGGCTCGCGTAGCGCATGCGGCGCCTGTGCTTGCGGAAAAACCTGAGCTCGCGCCCGAGAACCTTGATCGCCGTTTCCGTCGTCGCCTTGTCGCGGAGATAGCGGATCGCCGACCTTGTCGACGCCGTCGGCGTCGTCGCGCAGGACGGCGCGGTACTTTTCGTACCAGCTGCTTGCGACCGCATGGTCGGAGACTTCGTTGAGATGTTCGCACGCATGGAAAAAATCGACCGCCCGCTCGTCGGGCTGGAGCTCGTCGAGAAACGTCCAGTTGTCGGGCGCGGCGTCGGCAACGGCGACCACCTTCAGGTCGGGCCGCACCTTACGGATGTGGGCGACCTCTTCGGCGAGTTGCGCCTTCAGCGTCGCCTTGCCGGCCTCCGGCATTCGCCCAAAACTGAGCGTTTTCAAGCGATTGCCTTCCGCGTCCTGGAAACTGACCGTTCCGCAGGACGCCTCGCGCCAGCACGCTTCTTCGTCCCCGTCCGGGCGAAGCGAAACCATCACACCATCAAGCGAAACGGCGCAGGAAACCGCCTCCTCCGGCACCGTTTCCGCCTCGCGGATGCTTTCCATGGCTTCCCGCCCCTTTTCCTTCCAGAGACTGCCCGTCGTCTCCAACAGACGCGTGGCTCGACGACGGGTTCATGCCCCCCAACTCCTCGAAGAGTTTGGCCGTTTCCTGCGGCGTGCAGTGGTCCAGGAGCAGAAGAGCGCGATAAGCGGCCGGGTTCGTGAGATAGCCGCAGGCCCAGGTCGTTGTCGACCGGCGAGAACGACCCATCTTCCGAGCGATATCGCGTCCGGAAATACCGGACCGGACCGAACAGCGTGTGGACGGTCTTCTGCGTCCGCGCAGCCCGATAGAAGACTTTGTCGTCCTTGTGAATCGGGCCTCCCCTCTCGTCCCGGTCCTCGATGTATTTGCAAATCACCGTCCGGCACAGCGCAGCGACCTGCTTACCTAACCCAAGCTCGAAATCGGCGAACGCCTCGGGACCCTCCCCCTCGGACCCCGCCTTGAGGAAGGCCGCGAATTCCCCGAAGGGTGCAGATCTATTTTTGCCAAACTCCTTGTTTTTATTTACGGAATCGGGATTTCCGCCGTCAGGCCGCGATAGCGTTCAGCGCCTGATTGTCGTTCGCAGCCCCGATCATTGCCCGCCACGCCGACTCGAAGCGACCCGACCAACGCTCTGAGGGTGAGGACGTTCTGACCGCCTTCGACGCTCCAGCGCGCCCGCTTCATGCGCTGGTTGACCAGCACCTTGTTGGCGGCCTCCACGACGCCCGACCGCGTAACCGTCGGCCTTGAGGCTCGCGTAGCGCATGCGGTGCCTGTGCTTGCGGAAAAGCTCGCGCCCGAGAACCTTGAGCGCCGTTTCCGTCGTCGCCTTGTCGCGGAGATCGCCCGGATAACCTTGTCGACGCTGTCGGCGTCGTCGCGCAGGACGGCACGGTACTTTTCGTACCAGTTGCTTGCGACGGTCGGAGACCTCGTTGAGATGTTCGCACGCAAAAATCGACCGCCCGCTCGTCGGGCCGTAGCTCGTCGAGAAACGTCCAGTTGTCGGGCGCGGCGTCGGCAACGGCGACCACCTTCAGGTCGGGCCGTACCTTGGTGGGCGACCTCTTCGGCGAGTTGCGCCTTCAGCGTCGCCTTGCCGGCCTCCGGCTCCGAAACTGAGCGTTTTCAAGCGATTGCCCTCCGCGTCCTGGAAACTGACCGTCCCGCAGGACGCCTCGCGCCAGCACGCTTCTTCGTCTCCGTCCGGGCGAAGCGAAACCCCGTCAAGCAAAACGGCGCAGGAACTGGAGATATGCGAAGATACGCTTTGTCGTTTCCAGAAAATGTTCGATTCCCTTAATTCACTGCTAAAGAAAAGTTCTTGATCTGGACAGCGACTGCGGCCACTATGAACGGATGGTGAATGAGTCGTCTTTAAGGAAGGAGGTACGGCATGAACAGACAGTTGACGGCGATTGTGGAACGCGAAGGAGACGGTTATGTTGCCCTATGCCCGGAGGTCGACGTCGCCAGCCAAGGAAGCACCGTAGCCGAAGCTCGCGTCAACCTTGAGGAGGCATTGACTCTGTTCTTCGAGACCGCTCCGGCAGAGGAAGTCGATAGGCGCCTGCGTAGCGAAGTCTATGTGACCCGCATCGAGGTCGCCGTTGGCTAGGCCTGCCTGTGCCCCATAAATGGCGTTTGGACATTATTGATATTCATCCTCAAGTTCCCGAAAAAGAGCCATTGCGGCGAGTTGGGCGTAGCCGTACCACATCACTTCCGCGCCTGGCGGATCCCGCTTGCGTTTGAAATAGCCGCCGAGGTTTGCGACCAAAGCAACCGCTTCCGCGAGGCTTTTCGGCGCATCCTTGCGGTGCGGCGAACAGCGCCAGTACCCAGAGCTCGACGTCCGAGAACAGAGGCTCGGGCGGCAGGTCGGGCAGTTCCCGTCCGAGGCGGGCCATGGATGCGCCAGGCGATGACCATGGCAGCGGCGCGTTGCAGTCGCTCGGCCGTTTGGTTCTCAAGTTCCTCGGCAGCCGGACTTCAAGACGCGGAAATAATCTTCGATTCTCCAGCGCAAACCGTACCACGGCGCTCAGCGTCTGCGGCACCCTCGACCGGCAGCGTCGTCAACAGGAACCGCCGGGCAGCTTCGGTTGGCGGGTTTTCCTCGCGGACATGCAGGATCGTCACGGGATCCTTGCCCTTCGCCGGCAACTTCACCTTGAGATAACGCAGCTTGACGGTGGCCTGACGGTGAGGTGGCCTTCGCGGCCTGCTTGCTGGCCTTGACGCGTGCGCTCAGACGCTTGATCGTCATCTTGCTCTGCGCCGGGCTCTTCCGCACCTTGTCGAACAGCTTGTCGTCCTCTTCGAGAACGCGGTTGGTCTTCGCCCGCACCAAGAGTTCCACTCCCGGCGTCCGCTCGCGCCGCTCGACGAACAGGTCGACGAACTGCGCCTCCCGGGACGCCGACCACTTGCACGCCAGCCGCGGCGGCCTCGGCGCTGTCGCGAAGACCCTCGGCGATACGACTTCTTCTCCTCGCGAGGTTTGTTCTTCTCCGCGCCCGGCTGCGGGGCGTCGAACGCGGCTCGCAGAACCCCCAGCGGCAACCCGTCCGTGTTCACCGTGGCGTGCAGGTGCAGGCCTCGGGCAGCGGCGGCGGTCTGGTTCCTGATTCCCAACCCATTGCCACGCTTTGCGAAGTTCAGCGTGCTGCCGTCCTGCACGCACAACACCGTCTTCTCCCCCTGCATCCGTTGCAGCGCCGGTGCGGTTGCAGGATGTTCTCCACCGCCTCGTTGTCCGGCTTGCAGACGGTAGTAAGCCTTTCCCCCCTCGCGGCGCCCGTGAACGCCGGCGCGTCCGCCTGGATCCGGGCGCAAGTCACCAGCCGTGCGCTCAGGCGTGCGTCTCCCAGCGGCGCGCCGCCGAACTCCTGTTCCGCCCAGCTCTTCCGGTCCAGGCCGGCCCCGGCCTCCAGCGGCGCAAAATGCGGTTCGGGCCCCCGCAGGTGCTCCCGCCATCCCGCGCCGTACATGTACACCGCTTTCGGTGTCTTCGCCGCGCCCCCCAAGCGACCGCGACCGCTGGTCTTCCCCACCCATCGCCAGTTCGCGGCCCGGAAACTCGCTCCCGTATGCTGTCCATCAAAGGTCTCCAGCAGGGCGGTAGCCGTAGCGCGCCCCGAAATCGTCCCCTGCCATGCCCGCCACCCGTCTCAACACATGCGAGGTGCGGCACGCCGGGGCGGAAGCGCGACAGGCACAAGACCCGGTGCAGGCAAGTGCGCCGTCGGTCGTCGTTCCAGCCGGCGGTCGCGACAGCGGCGTGCCGAGGCCGCGAACCCGACAGCCCCCAGCCAAGAATCGGCAGCACAGTAGCTTGGCCCACGAACTCGCACACATCCTTCTGGACCACCGTCCAGCGACGGCCAGCGTGTCCGAGGAAGGGTTCCTGTTCAGAGACCGCTATGATGCCGAACAAGAAGATGAGGCTGACTGGCTTGCTGGTACCCTCCTGCTGCCCCGTGATGGATTGCTCAGTGTGTATCGGCGCATGCCGTCATCGGAAGCCATCAGCCGGGTGTTTGGCGTCAGCACGAAGCTGGTCGATTGGCGTCTCCGCATGACTGGCATTCTCGTGCAGGCGAGGCGCACAGGCCAGCGTCGGTGGCGTGCGGGTTGAAGGTTGACGAACTCCACCTGCTCGGCGCAGGGTCCTTCCTTCGTCTTCGTCCGTGGCTCAATTCGCCTTCTGTCATCCTCCCACATTCAACTCTGCATTTCTGGCGGCGCGATACACGACAGATGATTGCTTCAACTTGACGTACCTGTTCCAGAGTTTCCCGTTTTCCGGGAGTGCCGGGCTTTTCCCGCGCCAGGCGGTCGAGGACCCTCCATGCGGTGATGGCGTCGAAAGCGAGGCAACGCTTGAGGTCATCGACCTCGTCGAAGTTGCGATCCCCGGGCTCCGGTCTTGAGGACGCATAAGAATTCGCCCCACCTCCGTTCGTACCAAGTGCCCCCTATCGACTCCGATGGGATGGACGCCCCCTCCCCGGCGGCATCGCATTGTGCCATAGTGCTGTCGAACCACAACATATGGAGAGAGGACATCCATGGAACAGGTTAGCATAATCGGCATCGACTTGGCGAAGCGGAGTTTCTCGCTTCACGGTGCTCGAACGGACGGATCCGTTGCGTTTCGCCGGACCCTCGGCCGCCCGAAGGTTCTGGACTTCCTGAAGCGACAGCCGAAGTGCATCGTGGAGGCTTGCGGCAGTTCGCACTACTGGGGCCGGGAGAAGCTTGGCCGCGAGGTCAGGTTGTTGCCACCCGTCAAGCCGTTCGTCAAGCGTCAGAAGAACGACACGGGCGGAGGCGATCGCCGAAGCCGCACCGACGATGCGATTCGTCGCTGTGAAGACCGAGGAACAGCAGGGAATGATGTGGCATGCGCGCAGCCTGTTCGTGCGGCAGCGGACCCAGACGATTAACGCACTTCGCGGTCATCTTGCGGAGTTCGGTCTCGTGGTTCCCCAAGGCACTGCCAACGTCAGGAAGCTCGAAGATGCGTTGCTGGCATCGCCTGCCCGACCTGGTACACCGCAGCCGATCTGTTGGAGCGGCAGTCTGAAAAAGAAGATCGACGAGATCGACAAAAGGATCGCGGCGCTTGCGAAGGAGGACTCGAAGCGGAGCATTCCCGGGGTCGGTCCCTTGACCGCTTCGGCAGCCTTCGCGCCGGGAGAACTTCCGGTCGGGGCGCGACTTCGCGGCTTGGCTGGGTCTGACGCCGAGAGAGGACAGCACGGGCGGCAAAGTGAGGCTCGGCCACGGGTCAGCGTGACATCCGGAGAGCATCGGCGCAATGTCGGTCGTTCGGTTGGCGAAACGACGCGATGCTCCGAAGGGCTCGTGGCTGGCCAAGATGCTTGCGACCAAGCCTCCGAAGCTGGTGGCGGTGGCTCTGGCCAACAAGATGGCGCGTACCGCTTGGGCGCTGCTGACGAAGAAGGAGTTCTACCAGGTGCCGGCAATCGCGCCGGCTGCCGACTGAGGGTTTCCCGGGATCCGACAGCGCTAGCGCTGTAGGATAACGTCGGGGGCAAGGACGGAGGGAGAGTAAGGGCAAATGGTCATAGAGCGGGCAAACCAGCTGCACTTCTTGTGTGCTTCGAGCACGCACTTGGACCCGGTCCGCGTATCGCCGTCCGCGGCCACTGAAGTCGCATCCAGACACACGAATGTACTTGACCGCATGCACCGAGCTTTCCAAAATGCTTGCATCAACGGGGGCGTCCATACACGAAGTGCAGTACCGGCGGTCGGCAATCCCTGTCGCGAGGAAAGTATGGGGATGGAGTCGGCCGGTGAGTCAAGGCGCCGGGTCGCCATGGCCCAAGAGATCAAGATCACGCGAACTACGGAACGGCCCGTCGAACCAAGCCATCAGCAGCATGGTGCCCTTGAGAACGAATCGATAAGCGTGTGGCGGCAGCCGTTCGATTACATAGCGTGTCAGTACGAGATCAAAGGTCTGCGTCTTCATGCACCCACGAAGGGTATAAGCCAGACCCGGCGCACATAGCCGAAACGAACGACGAGTCGGTACCCGTTCCCGGAGACTGCCATCATGCTGGATCGAAACTGATCCGAAGACGGGTACCGGTGGCGCGCGCGATCTTTTCGAGGGTTCTGGCCGAAGGATAGGTGCGGCCGCTCTCAAGCCGGGCCACGACCGATTGCGTCGTCTTCATCCGTTCCGCGAGCTCGGCTTGCGTGAGCTTGGCGCGTGTGCGGGCCTCGATGAGAGAGCGAGAGAGTTCGAACTCCGGGCCAAGCCGGTCATAAGCCTCACGATAATCCGGATCACGGCTCCATTCCTCATGTAGATCGGTCACTTTGCTCATCCTGTTACCTCCTTGGCGCGTCGCAGCGCCAAATCAATCTCCCGGCGGGGTGTCTTCGGGGTCTTCTTGAGGAACACCCGCACTACCACGACCCGCCTCTCCCCGGCCGTAACGTAGAGCGCCCGCGATATCCCGTCCCGACCGCTCATACGCATTTCCCAAAGTGGTCCGGTCAGGTGCCTGACGTGAGGCGCCCCCACGCGCTCCAACCCGACCGCAGTAATCAATTGGCAGATTCTCGCAAACCGCGCCCGCATGTCGACGGACAGCGCTCCAAGCTCCCTGTCCACCGTCGCGTTCAGGGTTCCGACGCTCCAATCCACCACCGCTCCCTCATAGCACCTTTGCTATGATAACGACAGCGGTGACGATGCACAAACGGGATGGTGCACCCTTCGCGTTCCTCAATAGCGGCTCAAGTCACATCCGATCCCATCCTTCCGGTCAGAATATCCGCACCGATGCTATCGGCGATCTTGGCAGCGGACGCCTTCACTGAGTCCCGCGCCAAGTGGGCGTATCGTGCCGTCGTTTGAACCTACATATGAGCGTTCACGGTAATTGATGTCGCTTTTATTATCCCCCCTATCAATTCCGAAGCGCAACGCGTCAATTCCGAAGCGCAACGCGGTCGGTCGGCAATCTCTGCCGCGAATGCCGTTTCAGGACGTGCTGCCCGGTGAGTCAAGGTGCTGCAGCAAACGCCCCCGCCGCCGAGAAAAACCCTCCTTTTCTCCTTGAGCGCCGATGCGCAAGGCACAAGCCGCTGCGATCCGGGACGCCGACGGCCCGTTCCGCGCAGTTAGCTTCGGGCTGTCTGCGGTTCATTTCGATATCGCCGCAGGCTGCCGGCGAACGGGCCGTTCGTTTTTCATGGCGAGCCGTGCCGTTTGCGCTCCGGGCCGGACAGGAACGCCGGAGCCGACATCGAGCCGTGGCAAGGTCCATGTAAACTTGCGTCTTGCGGTCTGCACGCGACAGGGCGTCCGCGTCGGTGCTGCGAGGGGGTGAAACGAACCTGTTGTTCGAAAGATTCGTCCGGCGGCGAGGTCGCGGTGGGGAACGGCTTGGCGCTTTCGGCGACAGCTCAGCGTCCGGCGCGATCGGAACGAAGTTCAAACCTCTGAAGATCGCGTAAATTCAATTTGCCAGATGAAGTCCTTCGAATGCCGGTCTCAGGCCGGCGCCGACCGCGTTTTCGGGCAGGATGGCGAGGCGAGACAGGAACATGTGCCTCTCCAAAAAGTAATACGCTCGGAATTCGCGACATCTTGAGAAAAACCAAGCAAAATCTTAAAGTTACGAATACCATCTCAGGGAGCCGACGTTTTCGGCGGCTCCCGGCCCGTTGCGGAGCGTGAAGTCGACAATATGGCAGGCGACCTCGTTACTGAAACCAATGTTTTCGAAGTCTGGACAAGTCGGTCTTGAAGATGGACCGACGGAGATCATGATCCGGATGAGAATATTATCCGTGATCGCATGCGCAACTACAATCGAAATGCCATAGCACTGATTCGGGCCCAACATGCTCGTCAAGGTGAAGAAGCCGAATTGCCGCTGACCTCGGCACCGTCTTCGCGGCACGAACGCACAGCGACGATAAAGCGAAAGCGGTTGCGAAAGCATGGCCTCGATTCTTGGGACAAATGTCGCCGAATGACCTTGCGCGTAGCGTACGGGCGAGCCCGCCATTCGCTGCGCTGCATTCCGATCGGCGAAACCCGATGCAATCGTCGATTCCGCGTTCCGCTTGCCGACGCATCGTTTCGTTCGGTAGGTCGTTCGCCCATCCGCCGGTTGGACGAAGCGGTTTGCCGTCTCCGGTCTTTCGCTATATGAAGCCTGCATGCGTGACCGGAAGAGCGGGAGCGGCGATTTCGCGGGGAATGGCAGATGAGCGATCGATTTCGCGCCGTCGTCCTTGAAGAGGCGGAAAGCAAGGTGACGGCCGCGGTCTCGACGGTGGCCGACGAGGATCTTCCCGACGGCGACGTCACCGTCGACGTCAGCCATTCGACCCTCAACTACAAGGACGGGCTCGTCCTGAACGGCCTGGGCCGACTGGTGCGCGACTACCCGCACGTCCCGGGAATCGACTTCGCCGGCACGGTCGCGCGGTCGTCGTCCGAACGCTACCGGAAAGGCGACCGGGTGATCCTGACCGGCTGGCGCGTCGGCGAATCCCGTTGGGGCGGCTACGCGGAACGGGCGCGGGTCGAAGCCGGCTGGCTCGTGAAATGTCCGGACGAACTCTCCAACGAACAGGCGATGGCCGTCGGCACCGCCGGCTTCACCGCCATGCTGGCCGTCATGGCCCTGGAAGAGGCCGGCCTGTCGCCCGTCGGCGGCGAGGTGCTGGTGACGGGCGCCAACGGCGGTCTCGGCGGCGTCGCCGTCGCCCTGCTCTCCAGGTTGGGATACCGCGTGACCGCGTCGACCGGACGCATGGAACTCGCCGAAGGCCTGAAATCCCTCGGCGCGGCCGGAGTCGTCGACCGCGCCGAGCTGGCCGAGGCTCCCTCGCGTCCCCTCCTTTCCGAACGGTGGGCCGGCTGCGTCGACGCGGTGGGCGGAACGACGCTGGCGGCGATTCTGCCGCAGATCGCCCGCGAGGGAGCGGTTGCGTCCTGCGGACTCGCCGGCGGCAGCGAACTTCGAACCACCGTGATCCCGTTTCTGCTGCGCGGCGTGAAACTCTTGGGCATCGATTCCGTGATGTGCCCCTACGAGCGCCGCCGGACGGCGTGGCGGCGGCTCGCGCGCGACTTGCCGGCCGAATCCCTGTCGGGACTGACGAGCGTGGTCGGCCTCGAGGACGTGATCGGGCTCGGGCGGCGCATTCTTGACGGCGATGTCCGTGGCCGGATCGTCGTCGACGTCAGGCGCCGTCCCGAATGAGCGGCCTCGGCGGCCGGCCGCCGGAAAAATCCTCGGACGGTTTCGTCGGCGCTCCGCGGGACCGACGGTTTTTCCCGGTCCGGCGGCCCGCTCTCGGCGACGCGACCGCGACGATTCGGCGCGGCGCTCGCGGGCCGGTTCGCCCTCCGGCGCCGACTCGGCCTCCGGCTTCGGAAAAGCGCCGCTTCGTTCCCGCGGCGGCCCGACGTCCGGCGCTTTCGCGTCGCTTGCCGCATGAAGCTCCTGCGAGGTTGGATGGACGACGGTTTCGTGATAGTGACGGGACGATAGCCCCGTTCGTCGCCAGCTTGCCTCCCGTATCGAGAATTGACCCCGCATGTTCCGATTCTACGCTTTAGCGGTTGCAGTGGCCGTTTCGTGCGCGTCTGCGCAAGCGATCGCCCAGCCTGCCGAGTCCTACGGCGGAGCCATGCGCTGGTACGAGCGCGAAGCCGAATCGGGATCGCCCTCGGCGAGTTTCCTTCTCGGACTTCTCTACGAGCGAGGCGAGGGATCCCGGGACCGGGATCCGGAAAAGGCCTTCCGATGGTTTTTCCAGGCGGCCCGGCAGGGCCATCCGGAGGCGCAGTACAAGGTGGGGACAGCCTTTCAGTTCGGCTCGGGAACGGCCGTCGACAGAGACGGCGCGTTGATCTGGTACCGGCGCGCGGCGCGCCAGGGAATCGTCGAGGCGGCGTTCAATCTCGCGCACATGCTGGAGAACGGGAATGGAGACGAGCGGTCCGAAGCGGGCGGCTGGTACGTCGAGGCGGCGCGCCGGGGATACGGGCCGGCGCAACTGAACCTCGGGTGGCTCTACGCGCGCGGAGAAGGCGCGGAGAAGGATCTCGCCGAAGCATGGGCCTGGTTCCGGGCGGCCGAATCCCGCGGCGTCGAGGGCGCGTCCGACGCGCGCGCGCAGCTGGAGACGGTTCTCGATGCGGCTCAGCGCGCCCGCGCCGGGAAGCTGAGCGAGGACCGCGTCCTCGAATAGGCGGTCGGCTTCTGGACAGGGCGCAGCGGCTGTTTCAGTATCCACGGAGATGACTTCCGCAAATGAACTCGTAGGCCGCGCCGCCGCCCTGAAACCGGCGCTTCGGGCGCGCCAGCGCGAAACCGAACGCGCGCGCCGCGTCCCCGACGAAAGCGTCGCCGATCTCCGAAAAGCCGAATTGTACAAGGTTCTTCAACCCGCTCGTTACGGCGGATTCGAACTGGACCTGTGGTCGTTCGTGCGCTGCGCCGCCGAGATCGGGGCCGGATGCGGTTCGACCGCATGGGTCTATTCGACGGCGGCGGCGCATCAATGGCAGATCGGCATGTTCGACGACCGCGCCCAACAGGACGTATGGGGCGCCGATCCCGGGGCAATCTCGGCGTCGTCCTATTCGCCCGCGGGCGTCGCGGTCGCGACCGGCCGAGGTTATCGGCTGAGCGGCAGGTGGCTCTACTGTTCCGGGGTCCTCAACGCCGAGTGGATCATTCTCGGCGTGCGCGTGGCCGCGGACGGACGGTCCGAACCTGACGGACAGGGCTACGTTCTCGTTCCGAAAGCCGACTTCGCCGTCGAAGACAATTGGGACGTGATCGGCCTTGTCGGCACCGGCAGCAGCGACGTTCTGGTCGACGACGCGTTCGTGCCGGCCCACCGCATGTTGTCTCTCGAGGACGCCCTGTCGGGCGAACCGCCGGGCGCTTCCGTCAACCGCGGCGATCTGTGGAAGGTGCCTTTCTTCGCCGCCATTACGATCTGTCTTTGCGCGCCGGCGATCGGAATGGCTCAGGGAGCGCTGGAGACCTATCTTGAGGAAGTCGGAACGCGCAAGACGCGCGGCGCGGCGCTGAGCCGCGCGGTCGGAATGGCTGAATTTCCGACCATCCAGGCTCGCGTCGCGGAAGCCGCGGCGACGGTGGACGCCGCCAGACTGCTGGTGCGCCGCGACTGCCGCGACATCCTCCGGGTGATGGCGGAGGGGCGGCCTCTGACGGAATTAGAGCGCGCCCGCAACAAGGGCGATCTCGCTTTTGCGGTCGGTCTCGCGCGGCGCGCGGTCGATCTGCTGTTCGAGAGCGTCGGCGGCGCCGGGCTCTCCGGCGACGGCCTGATTCAGCGCTACTGGCGCGACCTGCACGCGGCGTCGAAGCACATCAGCTTGAACCGCGACATGTGCTCCACGCTGTACGGGCGCGTCGCCCTCGGCTTGCCGTCCGGCACGGCGCAATTCTGATCGTGGCGCGTGGCGCGGAAGCCGCCGCGCGAAGGCGGTCGTTGCCTCGCCGTTTGGGATCGGCGTGCGGGCGCCGCCGCCCGCTGCGCATCCTGGGGTACGGCAATGCAGCGGACGCGCCCGGCCGTTCGCTTGCCCGGCGCCGCGGCGTGCGCGGCGTCGCCGGGGCGAAAGATGCCGCGAAGAGGCTTTTCCGCAGCCCTGTTCGTGTGGCCATCGGCGGCGATCTTGGATAGAAACCCGCTTCAAACAAGGGGAGCCGACAATGGGCATCAGGAGGCGCGTTCGCCTGCTGGTCGAAAACCGCAGATTTCAAACCGCCATCATGGCCCTGATCGCGGTGAACGCCGTAACCCTCGGTCTGGAGACCTCGCAGACTGCGATGGCCCTGATCGGACCGGAACTGGTCATGTTCGATCAGGCCGTGATCGCGATCTTCTGCGTGGAGATCGTCCTGCGGCTGTTCGCGCACGGTCCGAGGTTCTTCCGCGATCCATGGAGCGTCTTCGACTTCCTCGTGGTGGCGATCACCCTGATTCCGTCGAGCGGCGGACTCTCGGTGCTGCGCGCTCTGCGCGTTCTGCGGGTGCTTCGTCTGGTTTCGGCGGTTCCCCGGCTGCGCCGCGTGGTCGGCGCGCTTCTACACGCCGTGCCCGGCGTCGTTTCCATCGGCGCCCTCTTGCTGCTCGTCTTCTACGTCTTCTCCGTGATCACGACCAAGCTGTTCGCCAGCGAGTTCCCCGCATGGTTCGGAACCGTCGGCGACTCCATGTACAGCCTGTTCCAGATCATGACGCTGGAAAGCTGGTCGATGGGCATCGTTCGCCCGGTGATGGAGGTTTATCCTTGGGCCTGGGCCGTCTTCGTCACGTTCATAACGCTTTCCAGTTTCACCGTTCTCAACCTCTTCATCGCGATCATCATCGACTCCATGCAGACCATTCATGCGGACGAGAAAAAGGAAGCGGTCGAGGAAGTCAGCGACGTGGTTCACGAGGAGCACAGCCTGCGTTCGGCCGAATACCGGGAACTCCGGCGCGAACTGGAAGAAATCAAGGCGCTGCTGATCCGCCGCGGCGGCTGACGGCGTCGCGCCTACGCGAGTCCCTCGTAGACCATCCGCAGACCGAGCGCGAACAGAATGACGTAGCTCGCGCGGGTGAACCATTTCTGCGAAATCATGTGATTGACCTTGATGCCGATCAGCATGCCCACCGGAGCGAGCGGCGCCAGCATCAACGAGGCCGCCATATTGTCCGTCGTGAGCAGGCCGAGCCACCAGTAGGGGACGATCTTGGCGTAGTTGATGACGAAGAAGAGGATGACCAGCGTGCCGACGTGCACCCGCTTGTCCAGCCGTTGCGGCAGCAGGTACATCGCGACCGGCGGCAGTCCGGCGTGAATGAGGAAACTGGTGAAGCCCGCCACGGCTCCGAGGCCGTAGCCTATCGGTTTCGGAAAGATGCGCGCGGCGGCTTTTTCGCCGCCGGAACGGAAGAAATCGACGAAGAAGGCGACCGCGATCGCGCCGACCATCAGCCGCACGAACTGCTCGTCGACCCATCGGAAGACCACCATGCCGAGGACGATGCCGATCATGCTTCCGATTCCCAGCACCTTCAGGCTCGGTCCGTCCCAATGCCTGCGATAGGCGTGAACGCCGATAAGGTCCATGATGCAAAGGATGGGCAGCATTATGGCGACCGCTTGGGCAGGCGACGATACCTGCGCGAGCGCCAGTACGCCGACGAAACCGATTCCGCCTCCGAAGCCGCCTTTCGACAGTCCGGCGAGGAGCACGGCGCCGACCGAGACGGCGGCGAAGACCGGGTCGCCGATCAGGCGGTCCATGACTGCGACCGGGGAGAGGCCGTCCTTCGGCGGATTTTCACGTTCTACGCCGCGTTTATCGAGAAGGTCGCGCCGACCCGGAGGCCCAGGGTCGCGGCGGCATTTCCGCGGTTGACGGCGAACTCGACGAGGCCGGAGGAATTCTCGTACCAGAACGCCGCGCCCTCGGGCAGGTCCGAAAACGTTCTCGCCCGCGCGAGTTCACGGCCGGCGACGTCGATAACGGCGGACGAGGGAATCCGATTCGCGCGGACGCCGGTCATGGCGTTGCCGTAGACATCGAGATAGATCACTTCCTGCAGGTCGTCCGGCCAGTGTCGGCGGCGCGCCTCGTCGACGGGGCGTTCCTCGGTTTCCACCTCTTTTCCGAGCGCAATACGGGCGGCCGCCGGAGCGAACAGGTCGCGGCCGTGAAAGCTCGCCGACAGATTGTCCGGCCGCCAGACGATTCGTCTGAAGGACGCTCTCGAGGCGCGGCGCATGACGATTTCGAACAGCCCGTTGTCGGGGCCCACGAAGCGGCGTCCGTCGGCTTCGACTATCGCAGGCACCCGGTCGCCGCCGACGCCCGGGTCGACGACGCAGAGGAAAACCGCGTCGTCCGGAAAGGCGCCGGTCAGCGCCGCAAGCAGGTAGGCGGACGCTTGCGCTTGGAACGGCGGCGCATCGTGCTGCAGGTCGATCACGGGCACTTCAGGCGCTTCCCGGAGGAGGACAGCTCTGATGTGGCCGACATAGGGTCCCGCCGCGCCGAAATCGGTGAACAACGCGATCATGCGCGCAGTATGCCCTTTGATGTCGTTGTGGCCACGCGGTTTCCCGTTCGTTTCCGGCGACCTCGTCCGCTTGTCCGGTTAAGTTCTCGCGCCCGGTCGGACATGTCCACGAAGGTAGTTGCCAAGGCAGTGTCCGGTTCCCGCGGCATGTAGACGAGAGCCGCTGCCCGGCCGATTGCCGCATGTAAATTCTGGCGATCTGCGGGGAAGCCGTCCACTACATGCCCCAGATCTCGACGTTCGATTCCGAGCGACGGAAGATCTTCTCGCTCCAGAGCTTCTTCTCGTCGCGGTTGAAGAGCACAAGGCGGCCCGTCTCAGCCGCGCAGCGGTAACCCGCGATCTGCTCCAGCCCCGCGGCGACCGTCGTCTCCAGGCTCCCGCGCAGCACCTTGCACTCGACCACGAACTTCTGCTCGCCGTCGCCCTTCGGCCAGACGATCAGCAGGTCGACGCGCCCCCGGCACAGCCCGAACTCCCGCCCGCCCGCCGCTGTCGGCGCCGACCTATCAAGCCGAGTCTTCCTCGTCTTGGGCTTCGAAGGTCAGTTCGCGCAGGATCACCTCCGCATAGATCGGGTTGGCGATGCGCGGCGGCGCGTCTTTCGCGATCAGGCCGAGATCCCGCACGTATTCGGTGTCGAGGTTGGCGGCGCGGCGGCGGTCGCCGCCGCTCAACAGCGGCTCGATCACCTGCCGCACGCGGTCCTCCCCGAGCCTGTACGCCAAATAGTCCAGATGCGTCACCCGGCTCAGGATGAGCCGCTCCCGTGCGTCGGCGATGTCGCCGCCCGTCACGGCGCGCGAGCGGTCGCGCCCGGACGCGCTCTCGAAGCAGGCTTCCTGCGCCAGCGCGTTCACCAGCCACGGCTGGCCCAGGGTCTGCTCCCACACCGTCTCCTGCGCCCCCGCCGTGAACGCCTGCCCCGTCTCGGCGGTATGCTGGCCGAGCAGCGCCAGCGCCTCCTCCCGGCTGAAGTCGCCCAGACGCAGCGACTTCGCGACGATGTTGAAGGGGCTGCCGGTCGAGTCGATGAGGTAGTCGCGCACGTCCCGCATCCCGCACAGCACCACGCTTTGCGGAAAGCCTCCCGGACGCTTGCGGTAACCCGCGCGCAACTGCCGGAGCACGGAAAGCAGCGATCCGCCCTGCAAGGCGTCGATCTCGTCGATCAGCAGCACCAGCGGCTTCGGCGATGCCTTCGCTCATCTCTGCAGCGCCATTCCCAAAGCCAGGTCGGGGCCGGATTCGGCAAGGATGGTGGGCCAGACTTCCGTCAGAAAGGAATCGTCGAGCGCCTCCTGCGCCTCGTAAGCCAGATTGTCGAGCACAGTCCGCACCGTCCGTTCCACGTCTTCGAGGCCGCTACCCGCCTCCTCGACGGTGGCGTACAGGCAATGGTAGCCCTGCCGGATCAGCAGACCCTGCAGGGCGAGCAGAACGGATGTCTTGCCCGTCTGCCTCGGGGCGTGCAGCGTGAAATACTTCTCGTCGCGAACGAGCCGGAGCGTCTCGTCCACATCCAGACGTTCCAGCGCCGGGATGCAATAGTGCAATTCGGGCCGGTTCGGGCCGGCGTGTTGAAGAAGCGCATGGTCGAACGGCTTTCGCTACGCTGCCGGACGATCATAACCCGAAAAGCCGGCACGCGCACGGCGCCGGGAGGCACGGTTAGGCGTCAGCGGGGAGAGGCGCCTCGCTCAGACATTGGGACTGGCCTTCCTGTAGCCTGTCAACTGGGTGGCGCGTTTGCACCAAGACGATGCTATTTGGTTGACAGGCAACGGCAACGGTGCTTATTGAGCGGCATTCGGCCAATCCAACGACGTTTTGGAGGTTATGTATTATGGCAAGCAACGGCAGGTCGGGAAAAGAAGACCAATCCCTAGAATTCATCAAGAAAAAGACACTCAGGTCTAACGGCACAATTAGTTACAAAATTGGTCCTGAATTTTCAAATTATGGTCTGGACGTGAAAGTATATTTCGTGCCCGATGCAGAGCATATCGTGAAAATTGGCTGCAAAAATTACGCCAAATTTCGGACTGACAGAAAAAACGCCAATGGAAACGATGAATCGGAAAATTGTTATTTCTATCATTCCATACTGTTAAAAATGAATGAGGATCATGTTGAATTACAAGTAAAGAACCCAGACCTAAAATCAGGTCTGTCTGCACCTGCCGTCAATGCAACAAAATTAACGGCAAAAATAAAGCTAAATGGAGACGATATAGACATAAAAGAAATCGAGCTTGTCGGCATCAAAGTACCAGCCAAAACCTCTAAATCAGTCGGATGAATCAAGCGGGGAAAACCGTCATTTTTTGGGGATCCGGCGCGACCGCAAGCTTGGGAATGCGAACGACGGATCAGCAGGCCGAGCTCGTTTGCAAATTCGCGGGTATGGAGGGGAATTCGTCGGAGGCGACGCTGCGAAACCGGGTCCGTCAGGCGCTAGGAGACATCGACGACGAAACGTGGGTTTCGGCATTTTGCGATTTGTTGATCGTTTTGGGCGACAGCGACGCGGAGGGCGTGCCGCCCGATGCCATCACTTCGGAGCAGATGGACGCTATGCGTCGTAATTCCACGGACGCGCCGAATGACGAGCTCAGGTCCCGGACGTATCGCCTCCGGAGTTTATACGACTGGCCGGCGTTGAAGGCCGTAATCGCCGTTTGCCCGAAAAACGAAAAAGGCATTGTCGATCTGCCCGATCTTTTCAATATTCTGGATTTGCACGACCGGAGCGGTCACGGTTTTCGCGTCAGAGCGAAAAACCTGTCCGAGGAGTTTTTGACCCCGAATCGAGTGCGTGGAGCGCGTGACGCGCTGAAGCTCATCTTGCAGGCGATGTTTTACGTGAGTTGGCAGCATTGCCGACGCGAAAAGACGGACGATCTGCAACGTCATTACGAGTTCGCGAAGATGCTCGGAAAGCGTATGCAGCGACAGGGACGAGAACTTGTCGATCAAAAAGTGGCTTTCGATGATCGCGGATTCTATTTGGGCGATGTCGCATTTGCGAGCATGAACTACGACCCGATCGCGCTGTGGATGCAGTTCCTTGCCAATCGGGAACTCAACAAAATGGCAACCGTGCCCCATGTCGGCTGTCCGGCGTCGAGGCTCCAGTTGTTCCATGACCTGGGACATTTCGTCGGCGGCCATCGTATCGCAAGAGAAGAAGAAGGACAGCGACCTTTCTACCCGATGAACGAGTCGGTCGCTCAACGTCTCAATGACGCGGGTCACGGCGCGACGGACAGGATCCGAATTACGAAGTTTCTTTTTCCGCATGGATGCTTGTGGTGGCGGGAGTGTCCCGATTGCGGCAAACCGTCGTCGCACATGGGCGATGAGTGGGAGGTGCATTCTCCTACGCTCATTCCTCCGCCGCCGCTCAAAGCGTTTGTGCCGCCGGATACGTTTCGCCGCCCGAATTCGGAGGAAGACGAAGCTTGGGGCGAAGGCCGAGTGGATGCGCGCGCTTGCGTTCACTGCGGAACGTTGACCTCGGCGCATGACGCCCAACTCGTAATGCAGAGTAACTTTAAGAAGTCGCCGCCGCCGTTCATAGAGGAAATCGAGAGAGATTTACGAGTCTTGGTCCAACAGGCCGACCATATCGTATTCATGGGATATTCGCTGCCGCGGGATGACGCAGAGTATCGCGCATTTTTCGCCGCGCGTTGCCAACGTAAGGAACCGCCGCGGCAAGTGAAGTGCAGCGTTGTTGTCGGACAGCATGCTGATTATCGCGGATGGCGACCGTTCTCGGAAGTCCGGCTATCGGATTTAGGGAGCCGAGAAGGGGACACATTGAGGGACGCCCGCGAAATTTTTGGAAAGGAGAACGTCTATTTCTACGGCGGCGGAATCCCCGACGTGTTTATGGAGAATGGTCAGGTAACCATGTCCGCCGTGGAGCGTTTGCTGTCGCTAGAGAAGCAACCGTAGACGCGTGCAGGTGCGGGCTTTCGGTTTTCGGACAGGCGCGCGCCGCCGGGAGGCGCTCAGGATGCCTCGAGGGGAGGCCACGCGCCGAAACTCAGATGCGTTCGCTTTGGCATCTTGAGAGCGGCGTCGGCGAAGGAGACATCTGCATGTGAGCCGAACGATCGCTGTCGGCATCTCGGGTTTGCCTCCGGTGCGTCGATCATGTTGACAGGCGCTCGAACAAGAATGACGGGCCGAGTTTCGCGAGAGAAGCGAAAGCTCGGGCAAGTTCTCGATCCACGCCCCGACCGGCAACCTGTCTCGCCCGACCGCAGCTGGGCAGCGTGTTTTCGGCATTCGCCCACGCAACGTACGGCTTGGTTGCCGCAAGCAGGTAGGCGGATGCTTGCGCCCGGAACGGCGGCGCATCGTGCTGCAGGTCGATCACGGGCACTTCAGGCGCTTCCCGGAGGAGGGCGGCTCTGGCCGACGCCCGCCGCGCCGAAATCGGTGAACTGCGCGATCATGTGCGCGTCCTTTGACGTCGTCATGGCCACGCGGCTTCTCGTTCGTTTCCGGCGGCCTCGTCCGCTTGTCCGGTTAAGTTCTCGCGCCCGGTCGGACATGTCCACGAGGGTGGTTGCCAAGGCAATGTCCGGTTCCCGTGGCGTGTGGACGAGAGCCGCCGCCCGGCTGACCTCCGCACGCGAATCTTGGCTGTCCGAGGGAAAATTGCCAGCTACATCCCCCAGATCTCGACGTTCGATTCCGAGCGATGGAAGATCTTCTCGCTCCAGGGCTTCTTCTCGTCGCGGTCGAAGATCACCAGGTGGCCCGTCTCCGCCGCGCAGCGGTCCATGTAGCCCGCAACCTGCTCCAGTCCCGCGGCGACCGTCGCCTCCAGGCTCCCGCGCAGCACCTTGCACTCGACCACGAACTTCTGCTCGCCGCCGCCCTTCGGCCAGACGATCAGCAAGTCGACGCGCCTCCGACCCAGCCCGAACTCTCGTTCGATCCGCCCGCCGCCGTTGAGCACCCGCTGCAGAAACGCCTGCAGCAGAAGCTGCGGCCAGGCCTTCGGGTACGCGAAGCGGTCCTTCCAGTGCTCCGAGTTCTCGCGGAAGAACGTCTGGAACGCCGCCCTTCGCCGTGTCGAGGCCGCCGCCGACGCCGACGTACCAGGCCGAGTCTTCCTCGATCTCGTCCTGGGCTTCGAAGGTCAGTTCGCGCGGGATCACCTCGGCATAGATCGGGTTGGCGATGCGCGGCGGCGCATCTTTCGCGATCAGGCCGAGATCCCGCACGTATTCGGTGTCGAGGTTGGTGGCGCGGCGGCGGTCGCTGCCGCTCAACAGCGGCTCGATCACCCGCCGCACGCGATCCTCCCTGAGCCTGTGCGCCAACTGGTCCAGATGGGTCACCCGGCTCAGGATGAGCCGCTCCCGCGCGTCGGCGATGTCGCCGCCCGTCACGGCGCGCGAGCGGTCGCGCCCGGCCGCGCTCTCGAAGCAGGCCTCCTGCGCCAGCGCGTTCACCAGCCACGGCTGGCCAAGGGTCTGCTCCCAAACCGTCTCCTGCGCCTCCGCCGTGAACGCCTGCCCCGTCTCGGCGGTATGCTGGCCGAGCAACGCCAGCGTTTCCTCCCGGCTGAAGTCCCCCAGACGCAGCGACTTCGCGACGATGTTGAAGGGACTGCCCGTCGAGTCCATGCGGTAGTCGCGCATGTCCCGCATCCCGCACAGCACCACGCTTTGCGGAAAGCCTCCCGGACGCTTGCGGTAACCCGCGCGCAACTGCCGGAGCACCGAGAGCAGCGATCCGCCCTGCAAGGCGTCGATCTCGTCGATCAGCAGCACGAGCGGCTTCGGCGACGCCCGCGACCAGCGCGCCAGCGCCTCCATCAACGCATGATCGGGACCCGGCAAGAACGCCGGGCCAGACTTCGTCCAGGAACGGATCGCCGAGCTCGTCCCGCGCCTCGAATGCCAGATTGGCGAGCACCGTCCCTATTGCTCTCTCCAAGTCTTGGCCAGCGGTGCTCGCCCCCTCGACGGTGGCGTACAGGCAATGGTAGCCTTGCCGGTTCAGCAGACCCTGCAGGGCGATCAATATGGAAGTCTTGCCCGTCTGCCTCGGGGCATGCAGCACAAAATACTTGTCGTCCCGAACGAGCCGCAGCACCTCGTCCATGTCCAGGCGTTCCAGCGCCGGGATGCAATAGTGCTTTTCGGGCCTGATCGGGCCGGCCGTGTTGAAGAAGCGCATGGTCGAACGGCTTTCGCTACGTGCGATCATAACCCGAATAGCCGGCATGCGCACGGCGCCGGGAGGCAAGGTCATAATTTGGGTGTCAGCGGGGAGAAGCAGCTCGCTCAGACATTGAGGCTGGTCTTCCTGTAGCCTGTCGCTCGGCATTTCCGACCCGCGCGTCCGACCAGCAAACACCGGTCGGGCCGTGCTGACGGTATGGAACGCGCGGGTCAATGAGTCTTTGGACCACCATGGTGAGCTTCGGGTAGCCATCCTCATCCGCAACATGGTGACGACGGAGTTTACGCTGTTCGAGCAGCCGGCCGTTCGAACATGCGGCGGATTATTCGCGGTGTCGGTTTGCGTCGTGCAATCTGCGCTGGTATCGAAACTTCTGGATTCGGTTCAGTTGACCGCCTGCATCCGCAGGGAGAGGAGGCATGTCGCTTATTCGCCCCGCCGTTTCCGGCCGACTGATCGGACGCCGGTTTTCCGGCATCGGTTCGGGAAAGACCGGTACTGCGGAGGTTGGGGAACCTCTTGCCGACGCTGTCTTGGCGGATGCCCATGTAAGGCGCTCTGCCCGGCAGGCTGAATTTCCGGCGCGATGCCATGGCCCGTAGCGATCTGTTGATAGCCTTGGTGAAGGCCGGAACGTCGGGAGACAAGGCCGCTGCGCGCGCCGCTGCGGAAGCGATCATCGCGGAAGAACGCACGAAACAACATAACGTGCTGGCTGAGCGTTTGACCCGGGTGCTGCGATTGAACGGGGGCAACCTCTCCCCGGCCGCCGCTGCCTCCCGCACCGGAAGCCGCGATTTCGTATCCGAGGTCGTTCCGAGGCGCCGACTCGACGACCTGATCCTGCCCGGCTCCCTGAACAATGCTGTCGCGCAATTAATTCAGGAACAAATTCGGGCCGACGTGTTGCGGGCGTACGGCCTGGAGCCGCGGCATCGCGTTCTCCTCGCGGGGCCGCCGGGAACGGGAAAGACCAGCTTGGCCGAAGCAATCGCCGAGGCGATCGCCGTTCCGCTGCTCGTAGTGCGCTACGAGGCGATGATCGGGAGCTATCTTGGAGAGACAGCCGCGCGTCTGAAGCGGGTGTTCGACTATGCGCGCACCACGCCCTGCGTTCTGTTCTTCGACGAGTTCGACGCGATCGGAAAGGAGCGGGGCGACCGCCACGAGACCGGCGAAATCAAGCGCGTCGTCACTTCGCTTCTCATGCAGTTCGACGATCTGCCGAGCTATACGATCATTATCGGCGCGACGAACCATCCGGAACTTCTGGACCGGGCGTCATGGCGCCGCTTCCAGCTTCGCCTGTCGCTGCCTATGCCGACGCAAAAGGCGGTCGCGGACTATATCGAGGCGTTTGCGGAACGGTTCGACGACTCGCTGGGCCATTCGGCTATGGTTCTTGCGAGAAAGCTCGGCAGGATAAGCTATGCCGAAGTCGAGCAATTCTGTCTCGACATCGCACGCTGCCATGCCCTTGCCATGGGCGGCAAGCCGCTGAAGTCGATCGTGTCGGATCAACTTGCGATCTGGACCGCGCGCGCCGGAACCGTGAAGCATCAGGTGAAGGCCGATGGCGGAACGTCCGCTGCTGATTTTGCCGACGCCTGAAATGATCGAATCTCCGCGTCGTCGAGGCGGAGCTGCGCCGGGAAGGAAACCGGATACGCCCAGTCAGTGGTGACGACCTGGGGATTCGGATAGACAAGCGTTCGCCTGAAGCTCGACAGAGCGTTCGGGAACCTCCAGCCCGTCGACGGGAAGGACAACGACGGTCGAGCCGAAGGACTGCACGGGCGAACCCATGCGCTGTTCGGGGGTCTGATCACGGAGGATATGGTCGGCCGGACTCATTCAACCAGGAGAGTTGACATGAGCTTGACGGCAAGCGCGGAGCGGGCCCGGGCACCTGCGGTTCCATGGATGGCGCCGAGGCGAGGATCGAGCCGGACGCTGCAGTCCATCGAAGCGCCGAGGCAGGAGGAGGAGGAGGGGACGCTGCGGAGCGGCAGATGCTATGCGGGAGCGGAACCGTATGGCAGGCAGATGAGAGAGGTCTTGGGTGGATGATCGACACGAGTGGAAGCGGCCGGGAGACGAAGACGACCCGGGAGATCTTGGACACGATCGACGCCGACACCTTGCGGGCAGCCCAAGTCAAGGGCGCGACGAGCCAGCGGATCGCAGAAAACAGGGACCGGATCGCGGCGTTGCTCGGGCTGCGCGAGGAGTGGAAGCGACCCGACGAGGTCTACGCCGACGAGGCATGGGAGATCTGCATCGTCTGGCGCAGCGGGTACGGCAGGGTCGAGATCGGCACGGAGGAGGATGGCAGCGTCGGGTACTACGTCAGCCGTACCCTGAGCGAGGAGAGCAGAGAAGGATACTTCCGGAGATACGGCGGAGAAGAACTCAGCCGGGTCATGTCATGGTTGGACGAGGCGCGCGAGGGGATATAAGGGTTGGCGAGGCGCGGGGAGAAGTTTCCGGAGGAGGAACGAACGCACGGATCGCCTGGGATCGTCGAGAACGACGAAGAGCTGGAACGTAGATTACCCTTGGAGGGCAAGAGACTGTCGGCGGTGCGCCTTCCCAGGCCGCGTTTCCCCGCAGGAAACTCCAGTGGACCGAGGAGGAAGGCGGGGCATCGGTAGACCGGAGATGCGCAGGGTGGAATCGCAGGCCGGCGAGGAACGCGGGGCACGATCAAGGCCAAGGCGGGAGACATCCGCAGACTGACGGATGCCGAAGGGAACAGGCTTCGGAGTGTCACGGACGGACCTGTGCCGGGGAATCGAGCGCATGCTGAAATACAGCGCGAGCCACGTGGTAAGTTGCCGGGCAGGGCGGAGCGCGCCCGGTTCATGGAGGTATGGCGAGGAGCCCTCGTGCTGCTGGCGACGCTGAAGGAGGAAGATCCACTTGGCAAGCCAGAGCTGTAATTGGTGACCGACATCGGGGTGGAGGTTCACTGGCGGGCGGGACGGCAACCTGAGGCGTGTCGTGAAGGTTGAGTCCGTGGCCGAAGCGGTACGGGCATATGTAGGGGCAGGGATCGTGACGGAAGCGGATGCAGCGGAGGAGCGACGCAGACTGGAGCAGGAACTGGAGTCGCGGATGCGTACGACGCAGAGCCCACGCTCTGGAACGGAATCAGGACGGTAGCCGTAGACGGACGGCCGGGAGCCCGCAACACACTACCCGCGTGCGAGCAGTCACGATAATCGGCAGTTTCAGGTGCAAAATAGACGAGGATGTCCGCTCCGCGCTTGGAAGGAAGGCGTTTCCGTTTCCTCGCACGCCTGAGAGTGATGGGGTCGGGAAACGCCGTTTTCTTTCAACACAGCCCGCAGCGCCATGGCGTGGCCCTGAAGGCAACCAGTGAACTCGGCTGCTGCCAAAAGCCTTTTGATCGAGTTCTTCGAATGTTTCCTTATCATGCCCGTGCACAAGATAGTTTGAAGCATCCTCGGGAAACGCCCATGCGCACCACGCTCAACATTGACGACGACATCCTTGCGGCGGCGAAGGAACTCGCCAGGCGGAAACGGACGACGACCGGGAAGTTCGTCTCGGACGTGATGCGTGAAGCTTTGCAGCTGCGTTCGCTTCCCGTGTCCGCCGACAGACCGCGACACGTTTTGCATGCACATGGCTTCGATCCCATTCCTGCGGGGGGAGCCGTCGTCACCGACGAACTGGTCAACGAGCTTCGCGAGGAGGCGAGAGCCTGACTCGCGAGGGCGTTGCTCGGCGTCAACGTCCTGATTGCGCTGCTTGACGAGATCCATGTCTATCACGCGGCGGCGTCGGACTGACTCGCGAAGCGCGGGCATCCTGTCCCCTGACGCAGAAGCGTTCGCATCCTCTTCCAACCCCGGTACGCCTTGAGCGTCGGGGAAGCCATGGCGCGCCTCCGGACCGCCGTGTCCACGCCGCGTCATCGGTTCATCGCCGACGACATAAGCCTGTTCGACGATACTGGCGTGGACCGTCACCGGCGGAGCGTGAACCGCCGGTTGCGGCTGGGTCACCCGGGCGCGATGCCCTGTCGCCTCACCTCTCGCCGAATTCCGCCTGCTTACGGGTTGCAACACGCGTATCGTCACGCCTGCTGCATGCCAGTATCATCGACCGCATGAGGCGCAGCACGTCAGGAGCTGCCTGATCCCGAGATATATGTTCGATTTTCGACCTGTCAATAGATTATCTTGACATTTTATGTTCGACATTGCAAAATTTGACCTGTTGCCGTCATGAGCGATGCAGCAGAGGAGAGATCAGACGATGGAGGCGGAGGAGCTCGGACGCAGATTGCGCACGAAACGCGAGGCGAGGGGCCTCAGTCAACAGGCGGTGGCCGATGCGCTGAGCCTGCCGCGAACCGCGATCACTCAGTTGGAGGCGGGCAATCGCTCGGTGTCGACGCTTGAACTGACGAGGCTTGCCGAGCTCTACCTCCACCCGGTCGCTAAGTTCCTGCAGGAAGGCGCTCAGAACGAGGACGAGGACATGCTGGTGGCGCTGTGCCGCGCTGCGCCCAGGCTGGAACGGAATTCATTGACGCGCGAACAGGTCGCTCGCTGTATCGGCCTTTGCCGTGAAGGCGTGAGGCTGAAGCGTCTGCTCGGCGCCGAACCTCGCCCCGGTCCGCCAAGCTACGAGACGCGGATGCCGCGCACCATAGGAGAAGCCGTGGCCCAAGGCGAGCGGACCGCGGAACAGGAGCGGCGCCGACTCGGCGTCGGCAACGCACCGATTGCCGATATCTGCAAACTGATTGCGTCCCAAGACATCTGGGCATCGGGTGTCGAACTTCCGGACTGGATGTCGGGTCTGTTCCTGCGGCATTCGAGCCTTGGACTGGCGATCCTCGTCAATTCGCTTCATCCGAGGGGCCGCAAGCGTTTCTCCTATGCCCATGAATATGCTCATACCCTGCTCGATCGGAATCGTAACATTGCGGTTTCCAGCGCCGACAACGCATCCGAAATGGTAGAGCGGCGCGCGAACGCGTTTGCCGCCGCTTTCCTCATGCCGAGAAATGGGGTCTACGAAGCGTTGCAGAGCTTGGACAAAGGCCGTGCGAGCCGTCAGGGGCAGACCGTCTTCGATGTCGCCACCGGTGGCCGTATTGAAACCGAGCTTCGCTCGCCGGCGCATTCTCAACGCATCGCCTACAAGGATATCGCCATGCTGGCGCACCATTTCGGCGTGAGCTACCAAGCGGCCTTGTACCGGTCGAAAAGCCTTCGGTGCATCTCCCATCCAGAATGCCAGGAGCTCAGGGAACAGGAAAACGCCGGGCGCAAGTATCTGAAGGCTCTCGACATGTTCGGCGAAGTGGGGAAACCTGAGCGGCGCCATCGTTGGGACCGCGAACTCCGAAGAGAGATAGCTCATCTCGCCATCGAGGCCTATCGCCGCAAGGAGATTTCTCGCGGCCGCGTTCTCGAATTGAACAAGACGCTGAATATGCGCGGCCGCACTCTGCTTGATTTAGCCAAAATTGCTCGTGGGGAATAATCTGTGTTGTGGTAGAAGGCAAACCCGCAATTATCGTGGCAGATACGTCAGTCTTGGTGAATTTCCTCCGCATTGACCGGATGGATCTCGTTGCTCGCCACTCTCACGATTTCGTCGCTACGGATCATGTCGCCGCCGAAATATCCGATCAATATCCAGAGCAGCAGAAACGGTTCTCCGAGACAATCGACGAGAGCGCCGTTTCGCAAGTAAGCATTGCCAATCCCGGGGAGATGTCTCTCTTCGGATCTTTGTCAGCGTCCGGCCGCCTGGGAGCCGGTGAATGCTCTGCCATCGCCGTGGCCGTACATCGGCAGTATGTATTGGCTATTGATGATCGCCAAGCCATGGCGCAAGCACGGCGTACCGATCAAGCACTCCGTCTCCTTACAACACAGGATCTCATGGCTTCCATGATCAAAGAAGGGTTACTCGATATTGCGGAGGCGGATAGCATCAAGGATGATTGGTCATCCCATCACCGGTTCCGCCTGAAACTCCGTAGCTTCAGGGAAGTATGCGCCTGATGTGTGTTCGTCTTCTGACCTTTGGCGTGTGCAACTACCTGCGGGTCGCGGCGGATGAGTCGCGTGCGCTGTTCGTAACGTCTTGAAATGCGGACAGCTTTCAGGGGCGCGGAATTTTTCCTCGGGCGCGGAAAACTGCGAATTTTCCGCGCTGATGCCGCGATTTTCGCAGATTCCACCCCAAGGACCGGCCGGACGCCGCCCCCTGCGGCAAACGGCCGCGCCGCGCAAAAAAACCTGGCGGGTTCGCTACGGGTAGGAATGCCGCCGGGCCGCCGGGTGCCAAGCCGGCGAGTACGGTCGCCCGCGTCGACCCGGAAAAGCATGACGGGCGGATCTTCACGCCAGTCTTCAGGGGCAACCCCTCTTGGAAGCGCGAACCGCCGCTCCGCCGCGAAGCTACAGCCGGTTCGACAACGCTTATGAAGAAGCACTATGTCCGCGGCGTAAATGCGTCCGCGACTCGGTCTCGTGACGGCGGTCGTGCTCGGGCGTTTGCGGGTGGAACGTCGGGGCGGTAGCTGATCGGTCAGGTGCGCGACACGGGATGACCGCTGCGGTCGTCCGACCGCTGCCCCCCGATCCGGCCGCCTGCGTTCAGGCCGCCCGGCTCGCCCCGGGTTTGCGGCGCGGCCCGCGGCAACCGGATATTCGCTTTTGTTCTGAAGGCGGCGCGGTCCGCGGGGTGCCGGCCGGCCGCCGACAAAAAAATGGCACAGCGCAAACGGCTCAGTTTCAGATCTTGTTTGACAAATTAGATTTCAATGCATATTTTATCAACTGTCTAATGGAGGATAAAAACAATGATAGGTCAACGGCTTAATGTCTTGAGATCAGCCGCAGGATTGTCGTTGAGGGATCTGGAGGCCAGAATCGACAACCGCGTGACGGCGCAGGCGATCAGCAAGTACGAGCGCGACGAGGCAATGCCGAGTTCCGGGGTTCTTATCGCGCTTGCCGACGCGCTCGACGTGACCGTGGACTATCTGGTCGGCGATCAGGACATAGTTTTGGAGGCTGTCGAGTTCCGTAGGAAGAAGCCTACGAGCAAACGCGAGGAAGCCCGAATCGAGGCCAGAGTGCTGCACCTGCTGGAACGGTATCTTACGGTCGAGGAACTTCTCCGTCTGCCCAGCGTCGCTTGGGATCGGCCGCGAGAGGCGCCCTGGCCTGTACTGCGCGATCCGGCCGAGGCGGAGCTCGCCGCCCAAGGGCTTCGCGTTCACTGGAGGGTAGGTCTCAATCCGATAGCCAATCTGGTCGACTTGTCGGAAGTGCGCGGCATCAAGGTCATCTCTGTGGACCTCACCGGTGTCGACGGCCTGACGGCCAGGGTCCGCCGTGAAGACGGAAGCGCAGCATCCGTCATTGTCGTGAACCAAGAGCAAGAGCACTGGGGCGAGCGGCAGCGCTTTACGATTGCGCATGAGCTCGGCCACATGATCATGGATGTTGCCCCGAAGGTCGACGCCGAGAAGGCAGCGCACCGATTTGCCGGGGCGTTCCTCATGCCGGCGGAGACGCTTCGAGCGGAGATCGGTAGACGTCGCAAGTCCGTGGTCTGGGATGAACTCTTCGACTTGAAACGAATTTTCGGCGTGAGCGTGCAAGCTCTCGCCTATCGTTGCAGGGAGCTTGGCATTTTCAGTGAAACGTTGTTCCGGCAGTTGTTCGACGAGTTCTCGCGTCGTGGCTGGCGCAGTCCGCCGTATCGGGAGCCCCACGCCATGAAGGGCGAGAAGCCCAAGCGTTTCGAGCGCCTGTGCTTCCGCGCTCTCGCGGAAGGCGCGATCTCGGAGGCCAAGGCGGCCGAACTCCTGGGAAGTTCGGTTCACGAGTTGAGCCGCCGGATGCAGGAACCTCCCCGGTAGAAATCTATCCTCGGCCGGGTAGGAACATCGTGACGATGCTGGTTTCCGACACTTCGGTTTTAATCGATCTCGAACGCGGATCGCTGCTGGAGACCGCTTTCCGCCTTCCGTTCGAATTCGCCGTGCCGGATTTGCTGTATCGACGGGAACTCAAGGACCGTGGCGATTCTACCCTGACCAAACTCGGGCTCCGTGTGGAAGAGCTGGACGGCGGCGAGGTTGCGCTTGCGCTGGACTACCGACGGAGACGACGGGCACTTTCGTTGCCGGACAGCTTCGCTCTTGCCCTCGCAAAAACCAGATCCTGGACGTTGTTGTCCGGCGACGGTGAGTTGCGTAAATTGGCTGCGGAGCAAAAGGTCGCATGCCACGGCGTTCTGTGGCTGATAGACCGGATGTTCGAGGATGGCGAGGAGGACGGAGACAAGCTCTGCGCGGGCCTCCGAGCGATCGCCGCGCATCCGAGATGCCGGTTGCCGAAGTCGGAGATCCGCAAACGGATACGATCTTGGTGCCTGAGGCCGTCTTGACCGCAAACGGCATTTTCCGGCCCGATCACTCTCAGGCGTGAGAGGAAACGGAAACGCCTTCCTTTCAGGCGCGGCTTTGCGCCTGAAACTGCCGGTTATCGTGACTGCTCGCACTTGGCCTCCCGACGCTGCCGCTTTCCGCACTGCTGCCGCTTTCCGCACTGCTGCCGCTTTCCGCACTGCTGCCGCTTCCCGCACTGCTGCCGCTTCCCGCACTGCTGCCGCCTCGCGGGCAGCGCTTGGCAACGACCGCCCCGTTCCTGGATTCGCCCTGCTTGCGACCGCCGCCTCCTTGACGGCTCCGGCGCGGCTGCCTACTCTTTTTGGATGACGAAGCGCATGCTGCCGACCGGCATGACCTCCCTCCGGAAAATCCGGACGAGGGACTGCTACTACGTCGACAAGACGGACCATGTGCGCCGCCTCGTCGAAGGGGGCGATTACTATTTCCTGTCGCGTCCGCGCCGGTTCGGCAAGACCTTGCTGGTGGACACGCTGCAGGAGTTGTTCGAGGGAAGCGAGGAGCTGTTCCGGGGCCTCGCCGTGCACGGCAAGTGGGACTGGTCGACGCGCCGTCGTGCGGATCAGCTTCGGCGGGGGCAATTTCGACTCCCCGGACCTCGTTCGGAGAAACGTGGAAGACCAGCTGGAGGAGACGGAACGGCTGGCCGGCCTCGAACCGGGCCCCGCCGAGGCGGCGGTCCGTTTCCGGCGCCTGATAAGGGCGCTGCACGAGCGCGCCGGGCAGCGGGCGGTCGTGCTGGTGGACGAACAAGCCGATTCTGGACGCGCTCGGCGACCGGGAGCTGGCGGCGGCCAACCGCGACTTCCTGCGCGGCTTCTACGCGATGATCAAGGACAGCGACAGGCATCTCCGTTTCGTTTTCCTGACGGGGGTGAGCAAGTTCTCGCATGCGGGCCTGTTCTCTGGCCTGAACAACCTGATCGACATCACGCTGGAGCCTGAGTTCTCGGACATCTGCGGCTGCACGGACGACGAGCTGGACGCGGTCTTCGCCCCTGAACTCGAGGGCTTGGACCGGGACGAGATCCGGCGCTGGTACAACGGCTACAACTGGCGCGGGCCGGAGAGGGTCTACAACCCGTTCGGCCTCCTGCTGCTGTTTCGACGGCGCGAGTTCCGCCCGTACTGGTTCCAGAGCGGCACGCCGACCTTTCTGGTCGAGACGCTGGCGCGCCGCGACCTGCCCACTCCCGACTTGGACGGCATGACCGGCAGCGAAAGCCTGCTTTCGTCCGTCGACGTGGACAGGATCTCGGTGGAGGCGCTTCTGTTCCAAACCGGCTACCTCACCATCGCGGGCGAGGAGGACGGGCGCTACAGGCTGGGCTACCCGAACCTCGAGGTGCGCCGGAGCCTGGGCGAAGCCCTGTTGGAAGAGCTGCTCCCGCGTCATGCCCGCGAGAAGGCGGATAACTTGCGGCTGGGCGAATTGCTGGAGGCGAACGACTTCGAGCGCATCGAGACCCTGTTCCGCGGCGTCTTCGCCGCCATCCCGCACCAATGGTACGCGACCAGCCCCGTCGCGAAGTACGAGGCCCACTACGCGAGCGTCCAGTTGCTTCCTGATGGAGGGCCTCGAGCCGGTGGCCGAGGACAGCGGCAGCCGGGGGCGCGCCGACATGGCGGTCCGCGCCGGCGGGCGCGTCTACCTGTTCGAGTTCAAGGTGGTGGAGCGCGGACGGGAGGGAACCGCGCTCGCGCAACTGCGGGAGAAGGGCTATGCGGACAAGTACCGCCATCTCGGTCGTTCGGTCCACCTGATCGGGGTGGAGTTCAGCCGCGAGGAGCGCAACGTCGTCGGCTTCGATTGCGAGGCCGCCTGAAGCCGGGCGAGTTCGACGTCCCGTTCGGACATTTCGACAGCCGCTTCCGCGAAAGGCCGCTGCCGCTCCTCCTCGCGGACAGCGCTTGGCGATGAACGTTTCCCTCAACCGCCTCCCTCTTTGCCTCGGCGCGGGGGCGAGCGGGCCTGTTGCTCCGCGAAAATCCTGTGGGGCGTCCGGGCTTGCGTCCCGAACTTTCGGCGCGTGGCGCGCGCCGGGCCTGCAGGCGCCGGACGACGCGAGCGACGACATGCGCCGCAAGCGGCGAAACGCCCGAACTCCAGGCAATGGTTCCGTCGAACGGGAGCGTTCCGCTCGTCCGGTCGAGCGAGGCGGACTCCCGCAGCGGAAGAAGCCTCCATGCCCAAGTGCCCGTTCGAAGCCATGGCTCGGGAATAACCGAAGCGGCTCGCGAAAGCCGGAGGGAACCAACGAAGAAACCCGGAAATGCAACGCAAAATTAACGTGGGATCATCCGGGATTCTTTGCGCCTCGAACTTGACCCATCTTCAGCACTTTCCGGTTGAATTAGGGCCTTTTCGGCCAATTTGTCTGCCATAACCTAATGATATTATTGAATGTCGAGCCTGAAACCTTCTTTGTAGTGCCATAATTCGAGTCGCGTGGCGCACTACAATCCCGGCATGGGGACCAAATCGTGATCCGCCAAGATGCCCGTCTAGATGCCCACGCCTGCGCTATCGTGCATGCCTTGGGCGTTCGGACCAGCCCGCACAGGCAGCGCAACAAAATGTAGTGCCATACAGCACCGATGAAAAATTTGGTTGATTTATTTTCAATGTGTTACGGGATGGCGTCAGTGAAAAGTGCTGAAGATGGGTTGACGGGAGATTATGGCGCAATTAAATTTGTACGCTCACGGAATGGATAGGAATGGCTCGGAGAGGCAGGGAAATTCTGACCGAGCTTGCGTCGGTTTTCGGATTTACGATACAGCCCTGCGGACGGCGCGATCCTTGTCGGCTTGGTTGGCGATCGTCGATCAAGTTCTCGGGTGCGTTTGTGAGCCGGAGAATCCTTCCCGAGGTCATTGAACTGGTTTCACCCCGCCCTTCCGGCCGAGCCTGTAGCCTGCCCTGAACACCTCGGTGACGTTGACCCAATCGTCGTCCAGGCGTTGGAAGATGCCGAGCTGCTCCAGATCCTCGCGAATGCCGTTCGCGCCTTCGTCGACGCGGCGGGGCGGCAGTTTCGCCTCCCCGTCGGCGGCTTTGAGGCGTTCGGGAAGATGTTCTTCCCGCCACCGTTGCGCGACGTCTCTGAATTCGAAGGGAACGGACATGCCTGCAAGGGGGGCGAGGACCTGGTCTATCCACGGATAGTCTTCCCGAAGTTCGTTGATCCGTATCGCGGAGGCCGCAAGCGCCCCATGCCTGATGCTTTCGTAATGCAATGCATGGCGATGTTTCGGATGTCGTTCGGTGGTGTGTTCGGCGGCCTTTCGCAACGCTTCCATGAACGAGCGGGGACCTATCCGACCATCTGCGTCCGCCAGGTGATCCGTGATCCAGGAATAAGGGATGCCGAGCCTGCGGCTTTCTCCCATGCGCTGACCGGCCAGTTCGCGGAATTTTTCGCGTTGAGTCTCTTCGTCGAACGCCAAGTCTCTCGGTACGACGAACAAATGATTTCCGTCGAGAAGCAATTCTTTCCAATCTCCGTTCGAGAGAAAATTTCTGAGCGCGGAACCGTTTTTTCCGTTCGCGAGAGAATGCCACAACAAACCATATAACTCGTTGCGGGGCCAGCTCAATGTCACGGACGAGGACAGGATCGTCCGCGCGTCCGGAAAGTCGCCGATTTTCGTTTCGTCAATTTGATCGGATCGCAGAAATACCTTCGTCCGAAGCCGTCGGTACGAACGCATCTCCAAAGCGGTTTGCAGCAGGCCGCGAATGGCCCTGTACATGTTTGTCCAATCGTCCGCGCACTGGTCCAATGCGTCGAAAAGAATGATGAAATATACGTTCTTCTCGCTGCACTCGGCATCGCGCCGATGGAACAGTTGGGAGATCTCTTCCGGATTGTCGCGGACGTATCTTGCGCGCTCCGCCCATGTATTCTGTTTTCGAAGCGGATGGTTGTCCGGCGCGAGGTGTCGAGCCTGCACGGTTCGCCAAATCGATCTCGGTTCGTCATTTTCCATCAGCAGCCGCAACGTGTCCTTGTCCGGGCGCTCGTTCGGGGCGAGGCCGATGCCGAACCCGGTTCGCACTTCGGTGTCTTCGGCCAAACCGGACCGTCTCGCGGACAGCCTCGCTAGTTGGCGCACAGCGGGATTCTGGAGCGCGCTCCACCAGAAGGTCTTGCCGGCCCCGCGCATCCCGACCACGAGCGGAACGTCCGGGTCGATCGCCTTTATGTGGGACTGCGGCAGATACACTTGTTTGAGCGAAGGGATTTCCCCGCGCGTCGTTCCCTCCGGTAGGGCGGTGAGCGCCTTGCGGGCCTTCTCGACGCTGACCTGGCTCATCGGTCGAATCCACGGTCGTCGGAGTCGGCGAGTCGATCGAACCGGCGTAGAAATTTCGCATGCGCCTGCCGCATCGCGGTCCGCTCCAGGTCGCGCAGCGAGGTGCCGGCCGCCAGTCCGCGCGTCCAGTGAACGGCGATCGGGTCGTGCGGCGCGCCTTCGTCGTTCAGGCCGAACGAAAAATTCCCGTCGGAAGCGTCAGGGACCTGGCTCATCGGTCGAATCCACGGTCGTCGAAGTCGGCGAGTCGATCGAACCGGCGTAGAAATTCCGCATGCGCCTGCTGCACCGCGGTCCGCTCCAGGTCGCGCAGCGAGGTGCCGGCCGCCAGTCCGCGCGTCCAGTGAACGGCGATCGGGTTGTGCGGCGCGCTTTCGTCGTTCAGGCCGAACGAAAAATTCCCGTCGGAAGCGTCAGGTACGTGCAGGAAGGCGTTGGCTACGCCGTCGTAAAGCCGATCCCGGAAAAGGCCCCACGCTCGTTGCTTGAAGCCTTGCAAATATCGTTCCGTTTCGAGTTCGGGCGTCAGGGCGGACACGATCGACAGGCGTTCCCTGATTTTCGCCGCCAGATTTCGGTCTCGCCAATGGTCGAAGAGGATTCCGTAATCGGTCCAACAGCTCTCCGAGTCGGTGGCGAATAGCATAACGTCGGCGCCGAGGTCGGTGACGGATGCCGCTGCGACGTCGTGCAGTCCGCTACGGCTTTCGATAAGGACGAAATCAGGGTCGAAACGAGCCTCCAGACCCGTCAGCAGACGTTCGAGGCGAACGATCCAGGGGGCGTCGGCCCTCTGCATGTAGACGCGTCCCAGCTTGGCCAGATACTCGCCGGGCTCGCGGCCGTGGGCGGGCGCGACAGCCACCGCCCCCGCGAGTTCTTGCGCCCAGGTTGGCTCGGCAGTCAACTCGTCGATCAGAAGGTCGCCTTGCCCGACCAATTCTTCCACGAACCAGTCGGCTATGCCGTATTTGGGCTGCGCGGAAGGGTCGAGCATCGCTGATGACAGTCCTGGCGATTCCAGGTCCAGATCGACGACTAGAACTCGATGGCCCTTGCCAGCCAGATGCCGGGCGAGGACTGCGGTGGTGGTGCTGCGCCCGACGCCGCCTTTGATCGAGTATAGCGTCCAACGCTTTGCGCGCCCATTCGCGCAAGGCTCGTTTATTGTCCACCAGTCTTCGCCGGTGATCAGGCGATCCTCCCAGAATACGTTGCCGAAGCCTTCGACCGGCTGCGCGGTCTTTGCGAGGTCTTTCAGCAGGTGATCGCTCACGAAGAGGGAGCGGCGACCTGGAGGATGGCCGTGCGTCCCTAAAGCGACGCTCAGTTTGTCTGCAAGGCGGTTCACGGCTTTCAAGCATGCCTGGTTGTCTTCAAATTCTTCAGATACCGATATGCGCAGCATTCCATACAGGTTGCGCACCAGATAGATGTCGATGTCCGGTATCTCCGCTTCGCGGAGTGCTTCCACGACGCGGGGACGCATGTCGTCGAAAAAGACGGGATTGTCGATCATAGCAGGCCTTCAGTGGTCGCAAGTTCGACTACATCGCGTATCCGGCAAGCTGCAGCGCGATGCGGCGCTACGTTCGGTCGCGTGAAGTGGCTCCGATTCGCATAGCGGTCGTGGATCGACCAGTCATCAAATGGTTCGCCATCAAGAAGGTATCGCTCACCGTTGCGATGCTTAACAAAGTCTATGTATGCGGGCCATAGCTTGTCTACGTGCTCGCGGTGTTCTTTCTCCGTGGGCTTGCCCTCGTCGTCTACCTGCATGCCAAGCGCCTGCATCACCGCCTTCAGGCCGCATTCCGCGCTGAGGCCGTAGAGGTGATCCGCATTCGCCCATCGGTCAAGGGCGAAGAGCGATTTTGCATCCTCCCAGTGGCGGAGATGGGCATCGGCGAAGTCGGCAACGCGAGGCGTCGTTCGCCGATTATAGCCGGATGCCGGGTTTGTTCCACCAGGACGTTCTCCGGTCGGAATTTCCGACCGACGCCCGCCCGTCGTTCCGGGCGCGCCGTCGTCCGAAGCGGTGACCGCCGCCGCCGGAACGCGGAGTGCCTCGGCCAGGCTGTCGTTGCGGCGTGAAAGGCCGCGCTATGAGGCGAGCACGAACGTCCTGCCGTTCCGCCGCTCGGCGGAGGTGCGAAACAAGCGGGCAGGCAAGGGCCAACGCCGCGAACGTTCTTTCTTTCGTGGTCCGCCATGGGTTCGGAAAGGCGCTGCGCAGTCGCCCGAACCAGGGCGAATTTATCTTTCAGCCTAACCTAATGATAATGCAAGGTAAAGGCCGTTCAAGAAGGGGGCGAATGATCGGAAATACCGGCGGGTAATTTTTTTCTAGACATTTCCGGTTTTTGCCGCCAATGTGCCGGCCATGATGCTGAAAAACATTTGGGGGCCGAACGACATTGCCGTTCGGCCGGTGCTCGACCGGGCCGAACGCGACCGGTGGGACGAGACGATGCGGAAGCATCACTACCTTGAGTTTCGCGGCATGGTCGGCGAGGCGGTGCGGCATGTCGCCGTGGCCCCGAACGGGGAATGGGTAGCGTTGCTGGGTTGGAAAGCCGGGGCCTGGCGGCTGCGGGCGCGAGACCGGTGGCTGGACGCCCGAGCAGCGTGGCCGCCGGTTGCATCTTGTAGCGAACAACGCACGCTTACTGATTCTTCCGCCTTGGCGGCGACACAATCTGGCGTCCCATATTTTGTCCCTCAGCACCCAGCGCCTGTCGGACGACTTTCAGGCGGCATACGGTCATCCAGTCCTGATGGCGGAGACTTTTGTGGATCCGGACCGTTTCGAGGGAACGTGTTACCAAGCGGCAAACTGGCAAGCCATTGGGTTCACAAAAGGATACGAGCGCATGCGGCGGTTACCGCGAACACGGAACGTCCAGAAAGATGTTCGAGCTGGAAAAGGATGCCCGCAAGCAACTTCGCATGCTTTCCGACGACAAGAGCTGGAACTGCAAGACATTGAACGTAGACGAGATACCGGATCACAGAATGGGGAGTCTGTACGAGTATTTGAGTACGGTGCCGGACTTCCGAAGTCGTCGCGGTCAGCGCTTTGGCAACGGTTCTCGCGATAGCGGCGCAACTGTGCGGTTTGTTCAGCGTGACCGCCATAGCGGACTTCTCCAGAAAGTTGAAGCAACCGCAGCTGGCGGAGGTGCGCTCAGAGCGATAATGGAAACCGCACGGCGCCGAGCTACCTTCCATCGCGTGCTTTCAAATGTCGACCCGGAAGCTCTTGACAAGGCTTTGCGAGAATGGACCGCGCAATACCAGGATCCCAACGGAATCCTTGACGGGAAATCCGTGCGCGGAGCGTCGCGGCGGGGGGACGGATGCCATCTGGTCGGCGCCGTCGAGCACGAAACCGGACTAATTTGCGGTCAGGTGAAAGTCGCAGACAAGTCAAACGAGATTCCAGCTGCGCGAAAGTTGTTACGGAGCATGCAGTTGTCTGGACGTATTGTGACCGCTGACGCCATGCACACTCAGGTCGAAACCACCCAGTTGATCTTGGACAGGGGAGCCGATTATCTTATGGTCGTCAAGGGCAATCAGAAGACGATACTCGACGAAAGCGATTGACTGGAACGATCAGGAGGTCGGTAAAAGCGAGACGGTCGAAAAAACGCACGGTCGAATCGACACTCGTAGTTGTCTGGTCGTCGAACTCGACAAAACTTGGGACGGGTACGTTGAACTGCCCGGGCGACGGCAAGCGTTCCGCATCGAACGTATACGCCAGAAACTCAGAAAGGGAAAGATCGTCGGGACAACTTCGGAAATCATTTACGGAGTAACTTCCGTCCCGCCATCGCACGGAGGACCTGCCGAGATTCTCGATATTGCTCGCCGTCACTGGGAAATCGAGAACCGGGTGCATCATGTTCGCGACATGACTTACGACGAGGACCGCCGCCGCAACCACGTCGGGGGCAGTGCCCGTGCACTGGCTTCGATTCGCAACGCCGCGATCTCCATCGTTCGGTTGCGCGGACGATTACCTGCCGCAGGCTCACCGGCACTACGACCTGCGCCAGGCCGTTCGAGAGCTGTCCACGGAGGTCTTCTGACGTCCGCCAGTAGCCTCGCCTCTCGCACCACCGCTGTCAGCACCGCTGCCGTCTCTTCACGCCGCCATCGTCTCGCCGACGCGGATCTCGCGCCGCCATCGTCTCGCCGACGCGAATCTCACGCCGCGGCCGCCTCCTCAAGGGCGGCGCTTGGCAATGATCGCGCCATTCTTGAATTCGCCCTGCGCCCGAACGCTCTTGCCTGGACAATGTGCGAGGGGCGCGACCGACCGTGAATAAGGAGTGCGCCATAGGCTGCCAGGCCTTCAAGGTCATGGCCGAAGAACCGGGCCGGAGGGAGGACTATCCCCTCCGATGCGTAGTTTCGGGCGTTGCCCGGCGGCTTTGGAACTGGCGATTTATCCGGGTTAACATGTCGATGGGCGCGGCGGCGCACGATGAACGCCGCCGCCGTGAGTCGAGGGGAACGACGCGCGTCATGGCGACGATCAGCGATCCCGCCGGGCGGGTGCGGGAAGGGCTTGTCCCGGCGGGCGCGTTGGCTTCCTGCGCACCCGGACCGGAAGCGGTCGAACTCGAACATTGGGACCGGCGCGTCCATAAAATGGGAAACGGGATCGCGATCGACATGGCTGCTGGAGACTTCGGAGACGATACGGTTGGCCGGACGGTCTCGTTCGGCGCGGACGATGCCGAACCTTCGTTTGGGGTAACCGCAGCGGTCGGCATCGAGCGCCCTGATCGGAACTGGCTTCCCGCCAGACCTTTCGAGGGATTTTCGGTACCGGCGCGGACGAGCCATGTAAGCGTCTCGATGCTTTTCGAGGAAACGGCGCCGTGACGCAGGCGGGCGCCGCGCTGCTCGACCGGATGGTGCGCGTTATCGTGGACGAGGCGGATCCGGAGCAGGTCATCCTGTTCGGCTCGCGGGCGCGGGGCGGCGCGACGGCGGAGTCCGATGTCGATTTGCTCGTCGTGGAGGCCGAACCCTTCGGTGCCGGCCGGTGTCGCCGCGCTGAAGCCGTGCGCCTCTACCGGGCGTTGGCGGGGTTCGATATCGATGTCGACGTTCTTGTTTACAGCAAAGACGAGATGGCGTACTGGCGCGACTCCCTCAACCATGTCGCCGCTCGCGCGCTGCGGGAAGGAAGGACGCTCTATGAGCGACCATAAGCAAGCGCGCGAACTTCTGGAAGCCGCCGAAAGGGATCTGTCCGCCCTGCGCGGCATGGGAGATGCAGACACTTTCGCAGATATTTGGCTTCCATGCGCAACAGGCGGTCGAAAAGTTGTTTAAGGCATGGCTCGCGTTGCTGGGCGAGACGTACCCGACAATCCGCAGTCTCGTGCGCTTGCTGGAGCGGTTAAGGAGGCGCGACGAAAGCGCTTCCCTATTCGACGAAATGGTCGAGTACGCGCCTTACGCTGTCCGGTTCCGCTACTCCTGTGCCGGCTTTTTGCCGCTTGACCGCAGCGAGGTCGTCCGGCGTGTGGAGGCGCTGTCGGGTGCGGCGCGAAGGCGCGTAGCGCGGCTACGGAACCGAAGGACGTGTTCGGAAGAGGCGTGCGGCGCGAATCCGTTTCGCGGGCGAGTCGCGCGATTCCGACGGACGAGGCGAATCGCGGCGGAAACGCGGTCCGGGGGAAGGGGCTGCTGACCTGCGGAAGCGGGCGACTGCGGGGAGTTGCGGCCGAACGGCTTCCGTACCGCCCCCCAGCGCTGCCTCCGGAACCGGCGGCTTCGCGGAATCGCCGGTCGCGCCTGGACGCCCCATGTGCGCCGCATCAAATTTCATGTTGCAATGCAAAACCGAAACGTGCAGGCTGCCCGCCGGACATTTCTGGAAGGACCGATGGATCAGCAAACCCTCCCGGCGGCGGTCGTCGCCAGCTTCGACGAATTGCGCGGCTTCTACATCGACGAACTCGAAGCCGGAATGACGAAGGTCTACGTGCGGACGGTGACCGAGACCGACATCGTCCAGTACTCGCAGATCTCGGGGGACGACAACCCGCTTCACGTGAACGACGAGTTCGCCCGCAGAACCGTGTTCAAGGGCCGCATCGCCCACGGCATGCTGACCTGCGGCTACATCTCCGCCGTGCTCGGCACCCAGCTGCCCGGACCCGGCTGCGCCTACCTCAATCAGAACCTCAACTTCCGGGCGCCGGTGCGCATCGGGGATACGGTCCAGACCCGCGTGACGGTCAAGCTGGTCGAACCGGAAGCGAACAGGGCGACCTGCGAGGTCGTCTGCTCCATCGGCGAAAAGGTCGTCATCGACGGCGTGGCGACCCTCTGGGTGCCGAGCCGCCGAAAACCCTGATTCCCGGCGGGCGGTTTGACACGGGCCGCCCCGCCGACTACTAGACCGCCGCCATGCGGATTTCCAGAAACGTGGCCGACCTGCCGGACGCCGCCCGCGGATCCGCGGTCGCCATCGGCAATTTCGACGGCGTGCACCTCGGCCACCAGGCCGTGATCTCCGAGGCGGCGGCGCGCGGCGCGCCGCTGGCCGTGATCACGTTCGAACCGCATCCCCGGCGCTTCTTCCGGCCGGACGAGCCGTCCTTCCAGCTCACGCCCCTCGACGGAAAGGCGCGGCGCCTCCGGGCGCTCGGCGTGGACCACCTCCTCGTCGTCGGCTTCGACCGCGAAACCGCACGAATCGGCCACGGCCGGTTCGTCGACGTCTTCGTCCGCGGCGGCTTCGCCGCCAGGCACGTCGCCGTCGGCTACGACTTCATGTTCGGCGCCGGCCGCAAGGGCGACGCCGGCTACCTGCGGGACCGGGCCGCGGAGGACGGCTTCGGGTTGTCCGTCGTCGAACCGGTCAAGGACGCGGGCGGCGCGGCCTGCTCGTCGACCAGCATTCGCGCCTTCCTGGCAGGCGGCGACCCCGTCGGCGCCGCCTCCCTGCTCGGCCGCCTCTGGGAGGTGGAGGGCGTCGTCGCCGAAGGAAACAGGCGCGGCCGGCAGATCGGATTTCCGACCGCGAACCTCCCGATCGGCGAATACATCGAGCCTGCCCTCGGCGTCTACGCCGTATGGGCCGGCGTCGAGGAGGACGGCGCGACCGTCTGGCGCGCGGGCTGCGCGAACGTCGGCCGCCGCCCCACTTTCGGCGGGGAAGACGTGAACGTCGAGGCCCACGTTTTCGATTTCGCCGGCGACCTCTACGGCCGGCTGCTGCGGGTCGCCTTCGCCGCCTACATCCGTTCCGAACGGAAGTTCGACGGCGTCGAGAGCCTGCGGGAGCAGATCGCCCGCGACTGCGCCGCTGCCCGCGCCGCGCTCGAAGGCGGCGCGCCTCCGGCCGGATAGGCGAAGGCGCCTTGCTTCGCTACGGACTGTCGGTGGCCGCCGCGACCGCCGCGCTCGACCAGGCGTCGAAGGCCTGGATCGTCTACGGCGTGATGAACCCGCCCCGGGTCATCGAGGTCGCGCCGTTCTTCAACTTGGTCATGGTGTGGAACGCGGGCGCGAGCTTCGGCCTGTTCGGATCGGCGCCGGCCTGGGGGCGATATCTGCTCGTCGCCGTCGCCGCGGCGATCTGCGCCGGACTGGCCGTCTGGCTCGCGCGCGTCGGCTCGCGGCCGCTCGCCGCCGCGCTCGGCCTCGTCATCGGCGGCGCGGCCGGCAACGTCGTCGACCGCCTGGTGCACGGCGCCGTCGCCGACTTCCTCGATTTTCACGCCTTCGGGTATCATTGGCCGGCGTTCAACGCCGCCGACGCGGCGATTTCGGTCGGCGTCGCCGCCATCGTCGTGGACGGCTTGATCGGAGGCCGCCGCGACCCTAAATTGAAACGGGCCGACGACAGGGAGAGGCATCCATGAAAGCGAAGGTTCTCGGCTGCGTGGCGGCGCTGCTGGCTCTGTCGGCATGCGACCAGGTGCGGCAGGTTTCCGGGCTCGAAAAACAATCGCCCGACGAGTTCGCGGTCGTCACGCGGGCGCCTCTGAGCCTGCCGCCCGATTACGGGCTGCGGCCGCCCCGGCCGGGCGCGGCGCGGCCCCAGGAGCCGGAGGTCGCGACCGAGGCGCAGGATCTGCTGGCTCCGGATTCGCAGGACGAAGCGTCCGCCTCGTCGGGAGAAGCGGAACTGCTGGAAGCCTCGCGCGCGGCGGACGCCGAACCCGGCATTCGCCGCAAGCTCGATCGCGACGCTTCGGTCCTGAAGGCGGAGGACCGGGGTTTCGTGGACCGCATCCTTTCCCGGGGCGACGACGCGGGGTCGGAAGACGTGGTCGACGCGAAACGGGAAGCCGAACGGCTTCGGGAGAACGCCGAACGGGGCAAGCCGCCGACCGAGGGCGAGACGCCGCGGATCGAGCGCAGGTCCAGAGGCTGGATCGAGAGGATCTTCAACTGACCGCGCGGCGCGGCGCGGGCCGGCTGCCCTTCCCGGCGGCGCTCGGGTCGCTCGCGCTCGCCGTCTGCCTCGCCGCGCCGCCGCCCGCCGCGGCGGGCGTGTTCAACCCGGTCGGCTTCAAGCTGGACAACGGCCTCGAGGTCGTCGTGCTGGAAAACGACCGGGCGCCCATCGTCATGCAGATGGTGTGGTACCGGGTCGGCGCGGCCGACGAACGGCCCGGCGAGATCGGCCTCGCGCATCTCGTCGAACACCTGATGTTCAGGGGCACGAAGAACCTCGAGCCCGGGGAGTTCTCGCGGATCGTCGCCCGCGTCGGCGGCCGGGACAACGCCTTCACCAGCTACGACTATTCGGCCTATTTCCAGCGCGTGGCGGCGCACGAGCTCGAAACGGTCATGCGGATCGAGGCCGACCGGATGCGGAATCTCGCGTTGACCGACGTCGTCGTTCTGCCCGAACGCGAGGTCGTTCTCGAGGAGCGGCGCTCCCGCACCGACAACCGGCCGGCGGCGCAGCTGCGCGAACGGATGCGGCGGCTCCTCTATCTCAATCATCCCTACGGCAGGCCCGTGATCGGCTGGGAGAGCGAGATAAGGCGGCTGACGACGGACAAGGCCATGGCCTTCTACCGGCGGCACTACGCGCCCGGAAACGCCATGCTCATCGTCGCGGGCGACGTGACGCCGGACCGGGTGAAGGAACTGGCCCGCAAGCACTACGGCCCGATTTCCTCCCGCGCCGCGCCGGCGCGCGAGCGGGGGAAGGAGCCGCCGCACCTGGCGCCGCGCCGCGTGACCCTGACCAGCGACCGCGTCCGCCAGCCGTCGTGGTCCAGGATGTATCTGGTCCCGGACTTCGAGGACCGGCTGCACGCGCTGGAGGTTTTCGCGGAACTGCTGGGCGGCGGGTCCACGAGCCGCCTCTATCGCAGGCTCGTGGTCGAGCGCGGACTGGCGGCCGGCGCCGGCGCATGGTTTTCCGGCGATTCCCGCGATTACGCCGAGTTCGGGCTGTACGCCACTCCCAGGCCCGGCGGATACGTCGAAGCGCTCGAAGCCGCCTTGGAGGAGGAGCTGGAGGCCGCCCTCGAGGAAGGCTTCGAGGCGCGGGACGTCCGGCGCGCCAAGCGCCTGATGGCGAGCGCCGCGGTCTACGCTCGCGACGGCCTTCGCGCCGGACCCATGGCCATCGGACGGGCCTTCGCGGTCGGCCGGACGATCGAGGACGTGGAATCCTGGCCCGACCGGATCGCCGCGGTGACCGGACCGGAAATCATGTCGGCCGCCCGGAAGGCGCTCGACCTTCGCCGGTCGGTGACCGGCGTTCTGCTGCCGGGGAAGCCGTGAAGCTCCGGCTGGCGGTCCTGCTCCTCGTCGCGGCGCTGCCGCTTCCGGCGGCGTCCGTCGACATCCAGCAGGTCGTCTCCGGCAAGGGCGTCTCGGCCTGGTTCGTGCGCGACCGGTCCGTGCCGTTGATCGCGGTGAGTTTCGCGTTCAGGGGCGCCGGCTGGTCCTCCGACCCCGACGGCAAGGAAGGGCTGGCCGACATGGCTTCCGCGCTGCTCGACGAGGGCGCGGGCGACGTCGATTCCCAGTCGTTCCAGCGGGCGCTCGAGGAAACCGCCGCCAGACTGTCGTTCGACGCCGACGCGGACGATTTCTCGGGGCGGCTCCAGACGCTCGCGTCGGAGCGGGACCGCGCCTTCGGCCTTTTGCGGCTCGCGCTGACCGCGCCGCGCTTCGATTCCGAACCCGTCGAACGGATACGCGGACAGATCGTCGCGTCGCTGCGCGCCGCGGCCGAGGATCCGCGGAAGATCGGCGGCAGGCAGTGGCGCGCCGCCGTCTTTCCCGGGCACGTCTACGGCCGGCCGGGAACCGGCACGGAGGAATCGGTTTCGGCGATCTCCCCGGAAGATCTCAGGAGCTACGCGCGCGACCGTTTCGGCCGCGACCGCCTCGTCGTCGGCGTCGTCGGGGACGTCGCGGGGGACGAACTCAGGGAGCGCCTGGACGAAGTCTTCGGCGATCTGCCGGCGTCAGCTCCTCGCCCGGAGATTCCCCGGACCGTTCCCGCGGCCGCCGGGAAGACGCTGATCGTCCGCAAGCAGGTTCCGCAGAGCTCCATGGTGTTCGGCCATGCGGGCATCGCGCGCGACGATCCCGACTGGTACGCCGCGCTGCTGGTGACGGAAATCCTCGGCGGGGGCGGCCTCAATTCCCGGCTTAACGAGGCCGTGCGCAACAAGCGCGGCCTCGCCTATTCCGTTTACGCCTACCTGCATCCCATGGATCGCGCGGCCCTGGTGGCCGGGGGCGTCGCCACCCGCAACGCGCGCGCCAGCGAGGCGCTGGAAACGATTCGCGGGGAGTGGCGGCGGATCGCCAGGGACGGAGTCGACGGGAAAGAGCTTCGCGACGCGAAGACCTATCTGAACGGCTCCTTCCCGCTGCGCTTCGATTCCGGCAGGCGGATCGCCGACACGCTGGTCGGCATCCAGCTCGCCCGGCTCGGAATCGACTACGTGGACGAGCGCCGCCGCCTGATCGATTCCGTCACGCTTGAGCAGGCCAATCGCGTGGCGCGCAGGATTTTCCGCGCCGAAGACCTCGCCGTCGTCGTCGTCGGCGATCCGGAAGGCGTCGCAGCGAGCCCCTGACGCCCTTTCCGATTCGATTCCGCGCCCTACATTACTTCGTCGATCTCTCGCGGGGGCATGACGTGACGGCGCCTTACGACCAGAACCTGACGGACTGCTTCGCCGAATCCATCGGCGAGGGCGGGCTTGCGCGACCGGTCTACCGGGAGCGCCTGGAAGAGGCCGCCGCGGCTCTCGACGGGATTCGCGCTGCCCACGCGGACGGCTCTCTGCCGATGTTGCGTCTGCCGGAACGGCGCGACGACCTCCCGGCCATCGCCGAAGCGGCGGCGGAGTTCCGCGAGAGATTCGACGACGTGATCGTTCTCGGCACCGGCGGCTCGTCGCTCGGCGGCAAGACGCTGTGCGCCCTCGCGGAGCCTGCCGGCGAGCGTCCGCGGATTCATTTCATGGAGAACGTCGACCCCCACGCGTTCGCCGCCCTGCTCGACTCCGTCGCGCTCGACCGCGCCGGCGTCGTCGCCGTCTCCAAATCCGGATCCACGGCGGAGACGATGACCCAGGCCGCGCTCGTCGTCGACGCGATGCGGAAGGCCCTCGGCGCGCCGGGGGACCGGATGGTCGCCGTCACGCAGCCGGGCGACAGCCCGCTCGCGGCGCTCGCGGACAGGTTCGGCATGCGGCGCCTCGACCACGATCCCGGCGTCGGCGGGCGCTTCTCCGCGCTGTCGGTGACGGGATTGCTCCCGGCGGCGATCGCGGGCCTCGATCCGGTCGCCGCGCGGGAGGGCGCCGCGTTCGCGCTCGACGGCGTTCTCCGGGGAGACGAGGCGCCGCCGCCCGCCTGCGGCGCGGCGGCGGAGGCGGGCCTCGGCCGCGGCGTGTCCGTCCTGATGCCCTACTGCGACCGGCTGGCGCCGTTCGCGCGCTGGTACTGCCAGCTCCGGGCGGAGAGCCTCGGAAAGGACGGCCTCGGCGCGACGCCGGTCGCCGCCGCGGGAACCGTGGACCAGCACAGCCAGCTTCAACTCTACCTCGACGGCCCCGCGGACAAGATGTTCACGCTGATCCTGCCGGACAGCGCCGGCGGCGGCCCGCGGGTCGCCGACGACCTCGCCGGGGACGTGCCCTACATGCGGGGACGCGCCATGGGAGACCTGTTCGACGCGGAGGCGCGCGCCACCGCCGCCGCGCTGGCGAACAGGGGGCGCCCGGTGCGGACGTTCCGCCTCCCGGCCGTCGACGAGCGCGCTCTCGGCGCGCTGATGATGCATTTCATGCTGGAGACCGTCGTCGCCGCGCGCCTGCTGGGCGTGGACCCGTTCGACCAGCCGGCCGTCGAGGAGGGCAAGGTTCTCGCGCGCGCCTATCTTTCGGGAGCGAAGCCGTGATCCGCCTTCTGCCCGAAACGCTCGTCAACCGCATCGCCGCCGGCGAGGTGATCGAGCGGCCGGCGGCGGTCGTGAAGGAGCTCGCCGAAAACGCGGTCGACGCCGGGGCGCGCCACGTCGAGGTCGCGCTCGAGGACGGCGGACGCGTGCGGATATCGGTGGTCGACGACGGGCGGGGAATGACCGCGGACGAGCTGCTTCTGGCGGTCGAGCGCCATGCGACGTCGAAGCTGCCGGACGAAGACCTCGTGAACATCCGCACGCTCGGTTTCCGCGGCGAGGCGCTGCCTTCGATCGGGGCGGTCGCGCGTCTGCGCATCGCGAGCCGCGCCGAAGGCGCGCCGGACGCTTTCGCCATCGACGTCGAGGCGGGCCGCAAGGGCCGGCCGGCTCCGGCGGCGCTGCGGGCCGGCACGCGCATCGAGGTGCGCGACCTGTTCTACGCCACGCCGGCGCGGCTGAAGTTCCTCAAGTCGGCGCGGACCGAGTTCGACTACGCGGCCGACGCCCTGCGGCGGCTCGCGATGGCCCATCCCGGCATCGCGTTTTCCCTGTCGGACGGCGCCCGCGAGCGTTTTCGGTACCCGCGGGCGGACGGCGGCGGCGCGCGCCTCGACCGCCTGTCGGCGGCGATGGGGCGGGAGTTCGCGGACAACGCCGTGCCGGTCGAGGCCGACCGGGGCGGCGCGCAGCTTTCGGGTTACGCCGGCCTGCCGACGCTGAACCGCGGCAACGGCCGGGCGCAGTTCCTGTTCGTGAACGGCCGGCCCGTCCAGGACCGCATGCTGATCGGCGCGGTTCGCGGCGCGTATCAGGATTTTCTCGCGCGCGACAGGCACCCCATGGTCGCGCTGTTCCTCGACGCGCCGCCGGAGGCCGTCGACGTGAACGTGCATCCCGCCAAGACGGAAGTGCGGTTCCGGGACGTTTCGCTGGTGCGCGGGCTGATCGTGGGCGGGCTCAGGCGCGCGCTCGAGACGGCCGGGCACCGGGCGTCGACGACCGTGGCGACGGCCGCGTTCGACGCTTTCCGGCCGGGCGGCGGCCGGAGGCCGGAAAGCCCTCCCGTCCGCGAATCTCCGGCGCCGTTCGCCGGGACGCTGCCGGGCTTCGACCGCCCGTCCGCCCGCGCCGCCCCCGTCGAGGAGGCGCCGCCGCGAGGCGGGCCGCTGGGCGTCGCGCGCGCCCAGCTCCACGAAAACTACATCGTCGCCCAGACGGAATCCGGAATCGTGATCGTCGACCAGCACGCGGCGCACGAGCGGCTGGTCTACGAGCGCATGAAGGCGCGGCTCGCGGACGGCGGCGTGGAACGGCAGGGGCTCCTCGTTCCGGCGGTCGTGGAGTTGGAGGACGCCGCCGTCGACCTGGTCTGCGGCCGCGCGGAGGAATTCCGGGAACTTGGACTCGTCGTCGAGAGGTTCGGCCCCGGCGCCGTGGTCGTCCGGGAGGTTCCGGCGCTTCTCGGCTCCGTGGACGCCGGCGCTCTCGTGCGGGATCTGGCGGACGATCTCGCGGAGCACGGGGAGGGCTTCGCTCTGAAGGAGCGCTTGGAGGAGGTGTGCTCGACCCTCGCCTGTCACGGCAGCGTGAGATCGGGGCGCCGCCTGACGCCCGAGGAGATGAACGCGCTTCTGCGAGACATGGAGGCGACGCCTCATTCGGGCCAGTGCAACCACGGCCGGCCTACCTACGTGTCTCTGGATCTGGCCGACATCGAGCGTCTGTTCGGGCGTCGCTGACGGCCGGGCCGGGGAGTGGGCCGCGCTGCGCGTGGAACGGGCTGACCGCAGCTCGTCCCGCGTTCGGAACGCGCCGCGGGCGCGTTTCAACTCGAAGGATACCTGTCGGAAACGAAACTGTCGGGGACGCCGCAGGGAGCAGGCGCCACGCGAGTCGGCAGGCGCTGCGACGGCGGCAGAGGCTGCCGCGTCCGCAACGAGGCGACGCGGGCGTTCATGTCTTTGACGTCGCCGTTGGGCTTGCGCCAGTCGAGGCATTCGCGCGCGACAGGGGGGCGTTTGAGAGGTGGATCCCGTTGCGCGGTCGATGTCCGCTTCCGAGAATTTCGGCCCGCAGTAGATCACGATCCTTGGTGCGCCTTTCCGCGGCGCACCGAGATATCCGGGTTAGAATTCGATCCCCTTCTGGGCCCGGACGTTTTGTTCGCGGAACGGATGCTTGATCTGGGTCATCTCGGTCACCAGATCCGCCGCCTCGATCAGGGCCGGCTTCGCGTTGCGCCCGGTGATCACCACGTGCAGCGTCTCGCGGCGGCCGCGCAGCGTGTCGAGCACCTCGCCGAGGTCGAGGTGGTCGTAGCGCAGCACGATGTTGAGTTCGTCGAGAACGATCAGGTCGTAAGCAGGATCCGCAATCATCTCCCGGGAAACCGCCCAAGCCTTTTCGGCCGCGGCGATGTCCCGCGCCCGGTCCTGGGTTTCCCAAGTGAAGCCCTCCCCCATCGTGCGGATGGTGACCTGATCGGGGAAACGTTCCAGCACGGCGCGTTCGCCGGTTTCCCACTTGCCCTTGACGTACTGCACGATGCCCACGTTCATTCCGTTGCCGACGGCCCGCGCCGCGAGTCCGAACGCCGCCGTGGACTTGCCCTTCCCCTTGCCGGTATGGACGATCAGCAGGCCCTTCTCGACCGTCTTTCCGGCGAGCATGCGGTCCCGCGCCTGCTTTCGCTTTCGCGACTTCTCGTCGGCGCGGTCGAGCTCTTCTCGGGTGAGGGGCTTGCGAACCATGGACGGAACTCTTCTGACGGGACGCGCGATCATACGCGATCCCGGACCGGGCGGGCCAGAGCGGCGCGCGTTCCTTCGCGGCGACTTGTCGGCGTCACGCCCCGCGCTGCAGGAAAAGCAGCTGCGCCGCCCCGTAGCGCCGTTCGTCCAGCGTCCGGAACGCCGGGGGCGGCTCCGCGGCTTCGCGAATCCCCGTCTCCAGAACGCAAACCGCGCCGGGCGCGACCCAGCCGGCGGCGTCGAGGGCCGCGAGCGCCGGAATCGCGAGCTCCTTGCGGTACGGAGGGTCGGCGAACAGCAGCGTGCAGGATCTGGCCGGACGAACCGGGCGCAGGCAATTGCCGAACAGAAGGTCGGACCGCGCCTCCTCTCCGAGCGCGTCGATGTTGCGGCGGCAGAAGGCGACCGCGTCCGAATCGTTGTCCATGAACGTGGCGTGCGCCGCGCCCCGGCTCAGCGCTTCCAACCCGAGCGCGCCGGTGCCGCAGAACGCGTCCAGTACCCGCGCGTCCCGGATCGGCGCGTTCCAGTCCCGGTGCTGGAGAACGTTGAAAAGCGCCTCGCGCACCCGTTCGGCGGTCGGCCGGACGCGGCCGCCGGACGGAGCGGAAAGCTTCCTCCCCCTATGCCTGCCGGAAACGATGCGCATCCGGCAGCTGGTCCTTCACCACCCGCTGCGGCGTTTCCTCCACCGCGCCGCGCGGGAGCCGTCCAAGCTGGAAGGGGCCGTAGGCGACGCGGATCAAGCGGTTCACGGGGTAGCGAAAATGCTCGAACACGCGCCGGATCTCGCGGTTCCTTCCTTCCCGCAGCCGCACCGTCAGCCAGGCGTTGGTGCCGTTTTCGCCGTCGACGGTCGCCTCGATCGGGCCGTAGTCCCAGCCGTCGATCGAGACGCCGCGCCCGAGTTCGGCTATCTCCGCCTCCGTCGGCCTGCCGCGCAGGCGCACGCGGTACCTTCGCGTCCAGCCCGTGGCGGGAAGCTCCATGCGCCGCGCCGCCGTCCCGTCGTTCGTCAGCAGCAGCAGTCCCTCTGAGGCCATGTCCAGCCGTCCGACCGTCATGATTCGGGGCATGCCCTTGGGCAGCCGGTCGAATATCGTGGGGCGGTTCTTCGGATCGCCGTTGGCGCAGATCAGCCCGGCCGGCTTGTGGTAACGCCACAGCCGGGTGGGCTCCGGCGCCGCGACCGGGTTGCCGTCCACCCGTACGTCGGATTCGTCCGTAACCAGCGTGCCGGGTTCCGTGACCGTTTCGCCGTCGACCTGGACGCGGCCCGCGGCGATGCGGCGTTCGGCCTCGCGCCGCGAGCATATCCCCGCCCTCGAGAGGCGCTTGGCGATCCGCTCTCCCGCGGGCGCGGAGGTCATCCCGCCGCTTGCGCGACGAAAGCGCGGAAGATTTTCTCGTCCGCGGAATCGATGAAGAACTCGGGGTGCCACTGGACGCCGAGGCAGAACCGGTACGCCGGCGCCTCGATCCCTTCGACGACGCCGTCGGGCGCCGTCGCGTTGACGACGGCGTCGTCGGCTGCGTCCCTGACCGCCTGATGATGCGCGGAGTTCACCGAGAGGGTGGTCGCGTCCACGATTCGGTGAAGCAGCGTTCCCTCGACCACGGTCACGTCGTGGCCCGGCTCGTCCCGCGGGTTGGGCTGCTCGTGGGCGATCGAGCCGTCGGTTTCGTCGGGCACGTGCTGGATCAGAGTCCCCCCCAGCACCACGTTCAGAAGCTGCTGCCCGCCGCAGATGCCGAGCACCGGCATGTCGCGGGCCAGGGCCTCCTCGGTCGCCGCCCATTCGAATTCCGTTCGGCGCGGCTTGAGCGTCACCGACGGATGCCGCGACGCCTCGCCGAAGAGCGCGGGATCGACGTCGAACGCGCCGCCCGTGACGACCAGCCCCGATATCCGGTCGAGATAGGAGCCGACGTGCTCCGGCTCGTGCGGCAGCATGACCGGCGCGCCGCCGGCGGCCGTCACCGCCTCGCCGTAGTTGCGCCGGATGGCGTACCACGGAAACCTGGAATAGCTTCCGCCTTCATTGGAATCGAGCGTGATTCCGATCATCGGGCGCTTCATTGGCCGCCTCCGCGGTCGTCTCCGCCCGGAATATACCCTGCGAGCCGTTTCTTGACTTGGCCCGCGTTCGCGGCGCTGTATGGCCGCGATGACGAAGAACGCGTTCATGTCGCGCTACATGGCGCTGGCGCTCGAAGAGGCGGAGGCGGCCGCGGCGCGGGGAGAAGTGCCCGTAGGCGCCGTTCTCGTCGACGGCGGGACCGGGGAAGTGCTCGCCCGCGCCGGCAACGAAACCGAAGCGCGCAACGACCCGACCGCGCATGCGGAGATCCTGGCCATCCGGAGAGCCGCGGCGCGGCGCGGCGCGCCGCGCCTGCCCGGGTGCGACCTCTACGTGACGCTGGAGCCGTGCCCCATGTGCGCGCAGGCGATTTCGTTCGCGAGGCTGCGGCGCCTCTACTACGGAGCCGCGGACCCGAAAGGCGGCGGCGTCGAAAACGGTCCCCGCATATTCGACGGCGCGGCTGTCCGCCCCGAGATATACGGCGGCATCGGCGAGGCCGCCGCCGCGCGCCTGCTGCGGAGCTTCTTCCGGGCGCGCCGCTGAGGCGCGCGTCAGTCCTCGAACCCGTACTCCTTCCAGCGGGAGGTCACCAGCTTCACGTCCTCCTCGTGGGGATGGACCGAGAGCGGGTAGCGGTCGCCGCCGTACTGCTCCTCCGCGTCGAAATCGAGATTGACCGTCGCGTCGATCAGAACGCGCGTCCACTTGCCGGTTCCGTACTTGAGCGGGTCGCGCTGAGGCAGCCGGGTCGACGGGTCGAGCAGCGAACCGAAGGTGGCGGGAAAGAACACGATGTCGTCCTCGGCGGCGTTGACGCGGTAGGCGAACGCCCAGTCGAGCGCACCGTAGTCGTGAATGTCGATGTCCTCGTCGACGACCCATACGTTCTTGTAGCGCAGATGCGCGGAATTCGACCCCCAGATCGCCGCCGCCGCCTGCTTGGCCTGTCCGCGGTAGGTCTGGCGCATCTGGATCATCAGCGTCGTGCCGTTGTTCGCGGGCGGACAGTGCACGTCGGTGATTCCCGGCACGCCCGCGCGCTCGAGCACGTTCCAGGCGACGCCGGCGCGCTGGACCGAACTGGTGATCGAGTTCTCGTTCAGCATCTTGGGCAGCGTGCCCTCCAGCGTCCCGCGGTGGATCGAACCGTCGCGGTAGGTCACGCAGGTGACCTTGGTGACGTGCTTCGGCCCCTGGTCGCCGCCGAAATACCCGGTGTATTCGCCGAACGGCCCCTCCATCTCGAAGGTCGCGGGATCGGGATCGATGTAGCCTTCGATCACCATCTCGCAGTCGGCCGGAACCATCAGGTCGCTGGTCTCGCATTTCACGAGCTCCATGGGCCGCCCGCGAATCGCGCCCATGACCTCGTATTCGGAGACCCCCGTGGGGATCGGAGCCGACGCGCAGAAGGGCAGGCACGGCTCGAACCCGTAGACGTGCGCGACCGGCATCTTCATGCCGCGGTCCGCCCATTTCTGGAAATGCACCCCCCAGTTCTGGGCCCGCCACAGAAGCACCGGAATCGTGTCCCGCCGCCCCAGCATGCCGCGATAGATCCCGAGATTGTGCTGGCCGGTGTCGGGATCCATCGTCACCGTCGCCTGGTAGGTGTTGACGTAGCGGCCGCCATCCTCGCGATGCCAGCGCGGCACCGGGATCTTGTAGACATCGACGTCCTCGCCGGCGACGACGTTCTCCTTGACCTTTCCCGAGCCGACTTCGACCGGCGCGACCCGCTGCCCGAGATAGTGGCGCGTCGCCATCACCATGTCCCGCACCGGGGCATCCTTGGGCAGGCCGAGCGCCATCGCCACGCGCCGGTAGTTCGAGAGGCCTCCCGTGAACACCTTCCGCGACCAGACGTCGTCGCCGGGGCCGTAGCCCTTGACGCTGTTGAACAGCAGGGCGGGGCCGTCGCCGTTGCCGAACGCCTTGCGGGCGATGGTTCCAAGCTCGCAATCCCAGTCCACCTCGACGTCGATTTCCTGGAGTTCGCCCTCCAGTTTCAGCGCTTCGATCCAGCCGCGCAGATCGTCGAAAGATCTCGGCACGAGCTTGTTGTGCAGGCCCGTCGGTTCGGACACCATGTCGCTCCTTCATTGCGTGGGAAGTCGGGTTTTCCCGTCATTCGGCCCGCGAGTCAATCGTCGGGCCGCGATCCCAGCCGTTTCCGCCATTTGCCGGACAGTTTCAGCGCGTCCCATCTGCCTTCGACCGCGCGCATGTCCTCGTCCGAAGGACTGACGGTCGGCGGGTAGCGGCGCCCGTCGCGCTCGGGTTCGTAATCGAGGTTGACCGTGGCGTCGACCAGCACCCGGCTCCATTTGCCGGTTCCGAACCGCAGGGCGTCGGCGTCGCGGCGCCTTACGCTGGGGTCCAGTCCCGCGCCCCAGTTGGCCGGGTAGACCATGAGGTCGTCCTCGCCGGCGTTGAACCGCCAGGCGCAGGCCCAGTCGACCGCTTCGTAATCGTGGATATCGATGTCGTCGTCGACCACGGTGACGTGCTTGTAGCGAACGTGGGAGGACGAATCGCCCCACAGCGCGGCCGCCACCTGCCGCGCCTGGCCGCGATAGGTCTGCCGTATCGCGACGTTGACGTTGACGGCGGCGTGGATCGGATGGCCGAACACGTCCACGACGCCGGGGACGCCGGCGCTTTCGAGCGCGTTCCAGGCGACCGCCGATCTCTGGACCGAGCTCATGATGGGGTTCTCGCCGACGCTGCCGGGGATCGCGCCTTCCACCGTGCCGCGGAAGATCGGATCGTCGCGATGCGTGATGCAGGTCACCCGCGTCGTGTGCTTCCGCGTGCGTTCCGTCGCGTAGTATCCGGTGAACTCGGCGTAGGGGCCTTCCTCGGAGAAGGTCGACGGATCGGTCGAAATCCAGCCCTCGATGACGATCTCGGCCGACGCGGGCACCATCAGCGGCACGGTTTCGCAGGGGACGAGATCGACCGGTTCGCCGCGGATCGCGCCCATCACCTCGTATTCCGACACGTTGCGGGGCACCGGCGCTCCGGCCGTGAAGCCGAGGGACGGCTCCCATCCGATCACGTAGGCGACCGGCATCTCGTCGCCGCGCCGCTCGTGGGCGGCGTAATGCGCCCCCCAGTGCTGCGCCCGCCACATGAGCACCGGGATCGACGCCGGCCCGCCGACCATGCCGCGATAGATGCCGACGTTGTGAACTCCGGTGTCGGGATCCTTGGTCACGCAGCCGGCGTAGGTGAGCACGTACCGGCCGCCGTCCAGCCGGTTCCATTTGGGCACGGGGAACCTGAGCAGATCGACGTCGTCGCCGGCGACGACGTTGCGTTTCACGGGGCCGTCCTTGACGACGCGAGGCTCGACCCGCTCCTGGAAGATCGTTCTGCAGATGCGAACCAGTTCCCGCGCCGGCGTATCCCTCTCCAGGCCGAACATCATGGCGATCCGGGAGTAGCTGGCCTGGCCGCCGGTAAAGATCCTCGAGCAAAGGGCGTCGGGCCCGTTGTAGTCCTTGATGTTGGTGAACAGGAATGCCGGTCCGTCGCCGCTGCCCTGCAGCATGCGGACGACGTTGCCGATCTCGACGTTCCAGTCGACCTCGCCGCCGATCTCTTCGAGTTCGCCGGTCGCGCGCAACGCCTCGATCCAGCCTCTCAAATCGCCGAAAGCGGTTCTGCCGGCCATGCTTCGTTCCCTTTTCTGCGTCCGGCCCTTACGGCGGGCGGCGCCTGCCGATCCCGGTTTCCCGCGCATCCCTATTCCATCGGACGGCAGGTGCGCAAGCGCGGACGCCGGAAACCGGGGCGGAAGTCCGGGTCGCGGCCGCCCCGCGGAAACCGGGTTTCGCCGGACGCCGCCGCCCTGCCGGCGGGCGGGCGGAGCGAACGGCGGGACGGGGAACGGCGCAGCGCAAACGCCTCCGCTTCCTTCCCCCTTGATTCCCCGGCCGTTCCCACATACGCTGCCGCCAGGCCGATCTTCGGCCGCCCGCCGGCCCGACCACCTTTCGCGAAAGACCCGGCGACGCGTCTCCGGAACGGAAGAGATTCGAAATGCGCTTGAAGTCTCCGGCGACGCGCGAATGAAGCATTATGCCGACAGGGTGCTGGTCACCGGCGGAGCCGGCTTCATCGGTTCGCACGTCTGCGACCGTCTGGTGGCGCAAGGCCACGACGTGATCTGCCTCGATAATTTTTTCACGGGCAGCAAGGCCAACGTCGCCGGCCTGCTCGGCAAGGCGAACTTCGAGCTCGTTCGGCACGACGTCACCGAGCCGATGCGGCTCGAAGTCGACCGGATCTTCAATCTGGCCTGCCCGGCGAGTCCGATTCATTACCAGCACGATCCGGTGCAGACCGTGAAGACCTCCGTTCACGGCGCGATCAACATGCTCGACCTCGCGCAGCGATGCGGCGCCCGCATCCTTCAGGCGTCGACCAGCGAGGTCTACGGCGACCCGCTCGCCCATCCTCAGAAGGAGGAGGATTGGGGCAACGTCAATCCGATCGGGCCTCGCGCTTGCTACGACGAAGGCAAGCGATGCGCGGAGACCCTGTTTTTCGACTACCATCGACAGCACGGCGTCGACATAAGGGTGGCGAGAATCTTCAACACCTACGGCCCGCGCATGCACGCCTCGGACGGGCGCGTGGTTTCCAACTTCATCGTTCAGGCGCTGCTCGGCCACCCGTTGACGCTCGTGGGCGACGGCCTCCAGACCCGGTCGTTCTGCTTCGTGGACGATCTGGTGGACGGATTGCTGGCGTATATGGACCTGGACGATGCCCCCCCCGGCCCGGTGAATCTCGGCAAGCCCGAAGAAACGACGATCGCCGCGCTCGCCGAGACCGTACTGCGGATTTGCGGCGGCGGGTCGGGCACCGTCCGTCTGGAACAAGGGGAAGACGATCCGTTGCGGCGGAAGCCTGACATCTCGCGCGCCTCCGCCCTGCTCGGCTGGACGCCCCGCGTCCCGCTCGAGGAGGGGATCGGGATCACCGCCGCCTGGTTTCGCGAGTTGTTGAAGACCGTTCCGGGAGATCGGATCGATGTTGCGCGCCCGTGACGATTCCGCGACCTGGGCGATCGTCACTCCGGTGTTCGAGGACGGGGCGTCGTTCGCGCGCCTTTGCCGCGACCTGTCGCGGCTCGATCTGGGCGCGCGCCTGGAAATCGTCGCCGTGGACGACGGTTCGTCCGTCGATCCGCCCGCCGCCGCTTCCATCGCGGAGGCCGGACTCGCGGGCAGGATTCTTCGCCTGAAGCGGAACGTCGGCCATCAGACGGCGATATGCGCGGGCCTGCATCGGGTCGCGGCGGAGCCGCGCTTCTCCGGGGCGGTGGTCATGGATTGCGACGGCGAGGACAGGCCCGAAGACATCCGGTGCCTGTTGGAGGCGGCCGGAGGTTGCAATGCGGTCGTCGCGCTCCGCAGGCGCCGGACGGAGAGGTTTTCCTTCCGTTTCTGCTATGGGCTGTATCGCCTGTTTTTCGGCCTTCTCACCGGCCGCCGGATCCGGTTCGGCAATTTCTGCGCGATCGATCGCCGGGGCCTGGAGAGGCTGGCCGCAATGCACGAGACCGGCTTCATCTGGCCGCCGCGCTGATAAAGTCCGGTCTGCGCCGGACAGAGATCCCGATCGATCGCGGCAAGCGCTACGCCGGCCGTTCCCGGATGAATTTTTCCGGCCTCGCGCTGCACGGAATCAGGGCGATCGCCGTATTCGACGACGCCGTGCTGACCCGGATGGGACTTGTCTGCGTCGGCGCCGCGTCGTTCAGCGTGGTCGCGCTCGCCATAGCGGTCGGGCTCAAGCTGGCGGGCGAGGCGACGCCGGGGTGGCTGACCATCGTGACCGGATTTCTGGTTCTGGCCTTTCTGCAGACCGCGGCGCTCAGCCTGGTCGCTCTGCTGATGAACGGGTTCGGCTTCCGCTATCCGTCCGAGATCGGCGCGAACGTCGCGTCTCTCGTGTCGGAGGTCGAGGCCGTCGGCGGCGGTGCGTGACGAAGCGCGCCGGGTCGTCCGCTTCGTCATATGCGGCCTGACCGCCACGGCGGTTCACTACGCCATTCTGGTTCTGCTCGTGGAAGCGGCGGAGATGACGCCCGTCGCCATGGCGAATGCCCTCGCCACGCCCTGCGCGATGGTGGTTTCGTATCTCGGCAACCGTTATTTCGTCATGCGGTCGAAGGTTGCGCACGGCGGCGCCTCGTTGCGCTTCCTCGCGGTTTACGCATGCGTCATCGGCATTCATTCGGGGGCGATGGCCTTGTGGGCCGACTGGGCGGGCCTGAACTACAGCGTCGGCTTCGTCCTGTTCACCGGCGTCGCCGCGGTCGTCACCTATCTTTTGAACGGCTTCTACGTCTTTCGGAGGCGCGGGGAAGAATCGCCGTCCACGACAACCGGATCGGGCGCGCGCTGACGGAATCGGTCCACCGGAAGGTTTCCCGCCGGACCGGAAGTCCTCCGATCAGCGCCTGCAGGTCCGGCGCGGGCGGCGCGCCGGTTCGCCAGACGGCGAGCGCGCCGAACCGGGCGACGTCCGCCGCGTTCACCCACGGAGATTTTCGGGCCGAACCGTCGATCAGCACCGACGGAGATCCCGGCGCTCCGAGGGCGACCAGGCCCGCTTCCCAGGTCGGCCCGGCGACGATGCGCAGCGGCCGGCCGGTTTCGCGAATCCAGGCTTCGGTCAGCGCGCGGGATATGGCCGCCTGCGGCCAAACCGCCCGCGACGGCCGATCGGACAGCGCGCCGCGCCACAGCACCGAGGCGGCGTAGACCGCCGGGACTGCGGCGACGAGCAGGAACGAGAAGGCGGTCAGCCGGCGCAGTCCGGTCTCGTTCAGCCGTCCCGGGAGCAGGGCGACGAGCAAAAGGCCCGAAAGGTTGAACATCGGCATGCCCCACATGTCCCGGAGACCGGTTCCCGCGGCCGTCGCGAGCGCGGCCGCCAGCAGGGCGGGGCACAACCCCATGATCGCCAGAAAGCGGCGGGCGTCCGGGTTCGAGGACGAACGGACGGCTCCGGCGCCGAACAGGCCGGCGACGGCGGCCATGACGAAAAAAGCTCCGTGATTGGCGATTTGCGCGAGCAGGAACTGCGCCGGGCCGTCGGCCCGGCCGGCCCTCTCGGACGCGTACTCGAGGGGCAGCAGGTCGGTTTCGATCAGGAAGGCGGCCTGCGGCGCGACGATCGCCGCGAATGCGGCCAATCCGATCCACGGTTGCGGCGCTGCGAGCGCTGCCCTCGCCTGCGCGTCGGCGCATATCCACGCGGCGGCGGCGGCCAGCGCGACCGCCGCGGAGTATTTGGCCCACACGGCGAGGCCGGCGAACGCGGCGAGCGCGATCCAATAGGAGAGCCGCCCGCTTCTGGTCGAACGCCACAGCGCCAGGCACAGCCATGCCCAGAGCGGCATCTCCATCAGGTTGTGCTTCATCTCGGGAGTCGGCCAGGAAAAATAGTAAATGCCGGTCAGCAGCAACGTCCCGGCGAGCGCGCGGGCCGGTCCCAGAAGATCGCGGCCCAACAGATAGACGGCGGCGAAGGTCGCGACGATGCAGGCCTGCGTGATCGCGTAGGCCGTCCACGTCGCGCCGAACGAAACGAGCCGCGCCGCTTCCAGCAGAAGTCCGGGAAGATTCGGGTGCTTGTAGGTCGCGACGACGCCTTCGCGTCCCCAGACCAGCATTTCGACCGTATCGAGCGGAAGCGCGTTGTGCGACAAGGCGGGCGCGAGAGTCCAGAAAAGCGCCTGCGCCGCGCAGAGCGCGGCGACGACCCGTCCGGGGCGCCGGCCGAAATCTTCCGATTCGGTCATTGGCGGAAAGCGGCTATCCGGCAAAGGAGCGCGCGTCCAGCGCGACAGGCGGACGCTCGCGTCCGCCTACCGGGAGGCAATCGGGCGGTGGACGAAAGCATGCGCAGTTTTCTCCACGAGACGCGCTCGGGTTTCGGTTGCCGAGCGGCGCGTCATCCGGTTCCGCCGCGCTGTCTCCGTCGGCAGGCAGCTTGCGACAGGACGCTGTCGGGCCGTCGGCCCGACGCCGGCCCGTATGCGCCCTGCCGGTGCAGGCGATGCGGAAGCGGCAGACGCGACCCGCCGCGACATGACCGAGGGCTGCGGGCCGAAGAAGAGCGCGGTCTGTTCGCGGGATCGACGGGTGGAAGCCGCGTTCCGGCTCCTGCAAGCCGTTCGCTTTCGGCGAAACGCCATGTCGGCCCCGTTCGCGAACCAAGACGCGCGCCGCCCGGCTCGAGGGTGCCGGAGCGAAGCGCCGAAACTCCGCAGGCCATCAGGCTATCGAAAGTTCCGCACAGCAAATGCAGTCGACCGGCGCTTTCGCGTCAAGGCGCAGCGCCGGGTCGCGCTTCGGCTTCCGGCGCTTGCGGAACATCCGCAGAAACGGAACTCCTGCCGCGATACATCTGCAGATCGGCAACCGACTTCCGCAGGGAGATCGCAAGGCATCACGCAACCTTCCGCGTTTTCCACAGGCGGACAGTAAAGCTGCGCTCCTCCTCGATCAGATCGGGTTCGATGCCGTTATGATCCCGCATTCCGGCGATTATCCCGTTTCGCATCCCCCTCTTTCGAATATCGGCAGGATGGCAGTCGCGCATGACGTAGTACAGCGTTTGGTTGCGCGCGTGGCGCGAACCTGCCTTCACCTTGTCGACCGTCATCGTGCCGGGCAATCTGCCGGGACTCTGGATTTCCAGGCGGTCTGCGTAGAGAACCAGCGTCACGCACGCTCGGGCGACGCTGAAGTCGCGGTGGACGAGCGCGTTCATCAACGCTTCCCTGACCACGCTCTCCGGATATTCCCGCCCGTCGATCCTGCGGGCGCCGTCGAGATGAGCGGTCGGCGACGCGTTGCGACGCACGAAATCGCACGCCTGTTCGACGAGTCCCAGCTCCTTCGCGACGGCGGCGACGCTTGTCGACGGCACTATGGCACCGTGAAGGTATTCATCTGCGCGCGTCGCGTGGTCGGATTCGACGCCCGGATAGCAGACCGCGCGGATGCCCGATTGCGGCAGGTACCGGCGCGGGTGGTTGCCGAAGAGGAGCAGCCCGTTAACGGTCGCGACGCATGTGCCGACGGATTCGGCCATCAAATCGCGAGCGCATAGCAGCGTTTCCCATCCGCGGCGGGCGTCCCTCGCCGGCGCGTCCATTTCGAGGACGTGGATAAGGTAATGGCGAAGGCGGTCGAGGTCGAGGGCGTTGAAGGTGGCGCCCGGCACCGGCGTCATGCCGTATCGCAGACGTTCGGCCGCCGGATAGAGACTTTCCATTTCCTCGCCGCTCGCTTTCCGGGAGGCGGCGCCGAGGCGAAGGTAGTAAGTCCTTTGGCCGTTATGGATGAGGCTGTAGGGGGTGTCCGGGCCCTGCGTGACACGGACCGCAAGCACGTCCCGGCCCGGTTCCACGTCCCGAATCCACGAAAGAAGCGGGACGACCTGCGGCTCGATCTTGGTTCGGCATAGTTCTCTGATCCATTTCTCAAGCCGGTCGCCCGCAACGCCGGAAACGCTGCCGTCGTCCTCGACGCCGAGCAGGACTGCGCCGCCTGCAACGTTGAGAAAAGCTACGAGGTCCTTGGCCAGATCGTGGCTCTGCACATCGCTCCGCTTGAACTCCACGATCGAGTTCTCGCCGCCGAGGAGCAGGTCGGTCAATTCGGTTCTTCTCATCGGAAACCCTCAAAATCCGCAATTCAGCCGCCGGGTCTCGAGGGCGTTCCCGATGTTCCCAAGGAAGCCTTCGACCGGATCCCGCACCGGTAGCATGCCTATCGATACCATACGAGCGGGCTTGATCAATGCTTTTCTCGCCTCGCCCGCCGCGCCGTGGGCCCGAGGTTCAGTCAACATTGCCGAGAACGGATGAAGACCGACACACTTCCAGAAGTAAGGCTTGCATATCTTGAGGATCGACGGTGCGGGACCGCGCACCCGCGGCCCTATCGACTCCACTGGCTGAAAGGCAGCAGCGAGAGGGTCCGCAGCGCCCAGATTCTGTTGAAGACGGACGCCGACGGCCCGGCATAGATCGATCCGTGGATGCGGTTTCGTACCGGACCAAGACGGACGTTGGACAGAATTTTGTCGAGAGAGGTTTCGAGCGAACTCTGGAACGAAGTGGCGCGAGGCGCTGCGCAGTCTCTCGATAGCGAGGCGGAAGCCAGGGTCATTGCCTTGCGTCAGGGGCCGCCTCGAAGGCAATTGGTCATTGCAGTTGCTGGCCCAGAAGGTGGTGGAACTATAGGTCAAGCCACGACACGGTGTGGTAAGCGCTAAGGAAGCTTCTCCAGCGAAAGAAGAGTCTAGAACCGGACAGATCATGGCACTGTTCATATCGCCGGTTATCGACAGCGTCGCGCCGTGGAGATCTTTGAATTTTCTCTGGCATAATACATGAAGATTGCGGGATCGCTGAATTTTCTTTACCTCGATTCAGGTACGGAAAGCTGCGAATTTTCCACGCCGGGAGCGCCATTTTCGCGGATTCCACCCCAAGCCGTTCCACAACCGCGTCGCCCGAGTCACAGCCCGACTTACCCCGAGTGCGCCACATGGTGCCAGGGGGTAACCGGATATTCCGTTTTTGTCGCCCATCCGCCCGCCAGCGCGACCCTTGCGGGTCTGCAGACGGGCGGCTGGAGCGACTCGCGGGACTCCGAGCGGACATCAGCTGACAAAAATGGCGCAGCGCAAACGCCTCGAATCGGGTCAGGGGGTGAAAAATCGATACAATCGTCCTACCTGTGAACAAACAGCCATTATATTGTGAGTATGGAACGTACCGGAGGCAGGAGCGATGAGTACACACCGTATCCATGTGTTCATCAGTCATTCTTGGACATATTCAAAGCACTACAATACCTTGTCATCGTGGATATTCGACGGCAAATGGAGATTCGGGTCGGCTTCATTAGCCCTGCACGATTATTCTGTGCCGAAGGATGATCCGATACATAATGCAAGGACGGTAAAGAAACTTAACCAAGCGATCTGCGCCAAGATCGCACGTTGCCATGTCATCGTGATTCCCACTGGGATGTATGCAAACTACAGTAAGTGGATCCAGCGAGAAATCAACGGTGCTAGGAATTACACAAAACCGATACTCGCTGTCGACCCTTGGGGTCAAGAAAGAGCGTCGTCCGTTGTTGCCGCGGCAGCCGACAAAAAAGTGGGGTGGAATAAGAAATCGGTGATCAGGGGTATCTGGAAACTCTACTACACATGAGCGAGAGATTATAAATATACCGGGCCTTCGTTGCTGCGATTTCTGCCAACGAGATACGTCGACAACAGGAATCGACAGCTTGTTTGGCAATGACTGCGACGGTAGCGGTTTCCATTCCAGACTCTCTTGCGTTTTCTCTATCATATTGAAATACGTGAAGATTGCGGGATCGCTGAATTTTCTTTACCTCGATTCAGGTACGGAAAGCTGCGAATTTTCCACGCCGAGAGCGCCATTTTCGCAGATTCCACCCCAAGCCGTTCCACGACCGCATCGCCCGAGTTATGGCCCGATCGCTCCGAGTTAGCCGCACGGTGCCAAGGCAACCGGATATTCCGTTTTGTTGCCCATTCGCCCGCCTGAGCGACCCTCGAGGGCCTGCAGACGGGCGGCCGGAGCGGCTCGCGAGGCGCCGAGCGGACGTCAGCTCACAAAAAATGGCGTAGCGCAAACGCCTCGCCATGGGTTGACGAACGTGGGCCGCTCCCGTAAGCTACGCTTCGCCTCTGGAATGAAACCGCTGTCGGAAGCAGGTCATGAAGGTCATCAATTCCCTTAAATCCGCCAAGAAGCGGGACCGGTTCTGCCGCGTCGTCCGGCGTCGCGGGCGCACCTACGTTATCAACAAGCGCAACCGGCGCTTCAAGGCGCGTCAGGGCTGATCGGCCGCCGAGAATATTGCCGAAGGGCCTGCCGCAACCGGACGCGTCGGCTTGGCGGCGCCTCCCGTGCAGGCGCCTTGAAACCCCGCCCGCCCGGCGAACCGCTTGCGGCCGGCGCGGAACCGGTCGCCCTGCGCGCCGGAGGCTGAAAGGGGGTCGCATGCGCATGCCCGATCCGGACAGCGACGTTCTTTCGCGGCGAGACGAAATTGTCGCCGCGCTGAGGGAGATCGTTCCCGGCGAGGGCGTGATCGCGGAAGAGGAAGGGCTGCGCGCCTACGAATGCGACGGTCTCACGGCGTACCGGCAGTTGCCGCTGATCGCCGTGCTTCCGGAAACCACTCTGCAGGTCTCCCGGATCCTGCGCTATTGCCACGGAAGCGGCATCAAGATCGTTCCGAGGGGAGCCGGCACGTCGCTCTCGGGAGGCGCGTTGCCGCTCGCCGATGGAATCACCCTCGGTCTCGGCAAGTTCAATCGCATTCTCGACGTCGATTACGACAACCGCTGCGTCGTCGCGCAACCGGGCGTCACCAACCTGGCCCTGACGCAAGCGGTCGAAGCGGACGGCTTCTATTACGCGCCCGACCCGTCGAGCCAGATCGCCTGCACCATCGGCGGCAACGTCGCGGAAAACTCCGGGGGCGTTCATTGCCTCAAATACGGGTTGACCGCGAACAATCTGATGGGACTCGAAGTCGTCCTGATGGACGGCGAGGTCGTGCGGCTGGGCGGAAAGCATCTCGATTCGGGAGGTTACGACCTGCTCGGGATCATGACCGGTTCCGAGGGACTGCTGGGCGTCGTCACCGAGGTCACGGTGCGCATCCTGCGGCGTCCGCCGGTCGCCCGCGCGCTGCTGATCGGCTTTCCGACGGTTCGCGCGGCGGGCGACTGCGTGGCCGCGATCATCGGCGCCGGCGTCATTCCCGGCGGAATGGAAATGATGGACCGTCCGGCGATCCAGGCCGCGGAAGCGTTCGTGCAGGCCGGCTATCCGCTGGATGTCGAAGCGCTGCTGATCGTCGAACTCGACGGGCCGGAGGTCGAGGTCGACGAACTCGTCGACCGGGTCGAGGCCATCGCCCGCGAGAACGAGGCCCAGTCCGTCCGCGTAAGCCGCAACGAGGAGGAACGGCTCTCTTTCTGGGCCGGCCGCAAGGCTGCGTTCCCGGCGGTCGGACGCATCTCGCCGGATTACTATTGCATGGACGGGACCATACCGCGCCACCGGCTGTCGGAAGTGCTGGCCGGGATGAGCGAGTTGTCCGCCGCCTACGGGCTCCGGGTCGCCAACGTCTTCCATGCCGGCGACGGGAACCTGCATCCGCTTATCCTCTACGACGCCAACGTGCCGGGCGAACTCGACAAGGCCGAGCGCCTCGGCGCCGACATTCTCAGGCTCTGCGTCAAGGCCGACGGCGTGCTGACCGGCGAGCACGGCGTCGGCGTCGAGAAGCGCGACCTGATGGGCGAAGTTTTCACGGAGACCGACCTCGATCAGCAGCAAAGGGTCAAGTGCGCTTTCGATCCGACCCAGCAACTCAATCCGGGCAAGGTCTTTCCGAAATTGCGGCGCTGCGCCGAGCTCGGACGGGTGCACATCCACGCCGGCCGCGCGCGCTTTCCCGAGCTCCCCCGCTTCTGATGAACGGCGCTCCGGCTTCGGCGGACGACCTTCTCGAACCGGAATCGGTCGAGGAGACTCGCTCGGCCGTCGCCGAGGCGCTCGCCGCCGGGACGCCCCTCGAGATTTGCGGCAACGGTTCGAAGCGCGGCATCGGCCTTCCCGCCGGGGAGTGGTCCAGGTTGTCCACTTCGCGGTTGTCCGGCGTGTCTCTTTACGAGCCGGAGGAGCTCGTGATGCGCGCCGCTCCCGGAACTCCCATGGAGCGAATACGGATGCAGCTGGAGCAGCACGGCCAGATGCTGGCGTTCGAGCCGCCGGATTTCGGGCCGTTGCTGGGCGGCGCGCCGGAGCGCGCCACCATCGGCGGCGTCGTCGCCGGCAATCTCTCGGGACCCCGCCGCGTCAGATCGGGCGCCGCGCGGGATCATTTCCTCGGCGTCGAAGCGGTATCGGGGCGCGCCGAGACGTTCAGATCGGGAGGCCGCGTGGTCAAGAACGTCACGGGCTACGACCTGTGCAAGCTGATGTGCGGATCGTGGGGGACCCTCGGCGTCATGACCGAACTGACCGTCAAGGTTCTGCCGGCCCCCGAGCGGACCCGCACGGTGCTGGTTTCCTGTTCCGACCCGGCCTCCGCCGTTCGGGCCATGACCGCGGCGCTGTCGAGCCCGCACGACGTTTCCGCCGCGGCCTGGCTGCCCGCGGACGTCGCCGCGCGATCCGGCGCGTCCATGGTCGCGAGCGCCCGGGCTTCGCTTGCCGCGCTTCGCCTCGAAGGCTTCGGCGCATCGGTCGAGGCGCGGTGCCGGTCTCTGCGCGAAGAGCTCGGAAGCTTCGGCGACGTGGAGGAGCTCCATACCGCCGATTCGAAGGTCTTCTGGCGCGAGACGGGAGAAGCGGCGTATTTCGCGGAGGGCCGGGCAACGGAAATATGGCGCATTTCGGTTCCGCCCTCCGCGGCGCCCGCGATCTACGAACGGGCGCGCGGCGAATTGCAGGCGGAAGGATGGCTGGACTGGGGCGGCGGCCTGATCTGGCTCTCGGTCTCGGGGGCCGGTGGAGCGCCGATCGTTCGCGACGAGGCCGCCCGGCGCGGCGGCCACGCCACGCTGTTGCGCGCCGACGCGGCGACGCGGCGCGCGGCGGGCGCGTTTCAGCCGGAACCCGCTCCGGTCGCCCGTTTGACCCGCGGCGTCAAGGACGCGTTCGATCCGAAGCGAATTCTCAATCCGGGGCGGATGTACGAGGGCGTTTGAGCGATGGAGACGCGCTTCAGCCTGGCTCAGCTCGCGGATCCCGACACCGCGGAAGCGGAGCGGATCCTGCGCAGCTGCGTTCACTGCGGCTTCTGCACCGCCACCTGTCCGACCTACGCGTTGATGGGCGACGAACGCGACAGCCCGAGAGGCCGCATCTACCTGATCAAGAACATGCTGGAGGCCGGCGGGCCCGCGGACGAACCGGTCGTGCGCCACGTGGACCGCTGCCTGTCCTGCCTCTCCTGCATGACGACCTGCCCCTCGGGCGTCGATTACATGCACCTGGTGGATCATGCGCGCGCGTATATCGAAAGGACCTACAGGCGGCCCTGGCTCGACCGGACGGTGCGGAACGTTCTGGCCGCGGCGTTCCCGAAGCCTCGCTTGTTCCGCGTGCTGCTCGGGCTCGTTCCCGCCGGCCGCCTCGCGGCTGCGCTCCTCCCCGAGCGCCTGCGCGCCATGTTGTCCCTTGCGCCCGCCGGCCCGGTGCGGGCGTCGTTTCACCGGGGCCGCGCCGTCCATCCCGCTCTCGGACCCCGACGACGGCGCGTCGCGCTGCTTCCCGGTTGCGTTCAGCAAGTGCTCGCGCCCGAGATCGACCGGGCGACGATCCGCCTGCTCACCCGCCACGGTTGCGAAGTGGTCGTCGCAGGCGGCTGTTGCGGGGCGATCGCGCATCACCTCGGAAAGGACGCGCGCGCCGCGGCGCGACGCAACGTTCGCGCGTGGACGCGGGAGGACATCGACGCCGTCGTCGTCAACGCTTCGGGTTGCGGCACGATGGTCAAGGACTACGGGCATCTGCTGAGATCCGATCCGGATCTGGCCGCGGCGGCGGACCGGATCGGCGCGATCGCCCGCGACGTTTCGGAAGTCGTCCATGAACTCGGCCTCTCCGTCGAAAGGCGCGAGGCGTTGCGGGTCGCCTATCACGGCGCCTGTTCGCTTCAGCATGGCCAGAAGGTCGTTCGACAGCCCAGGGAACTGCTCGCTTCGGCGGGATTCTCGGTGGCGGAGCCCGCGGAGGCGCATCTCTGTTGCGGTTCGGCGGGCGCCTACAATCTGCTGCAGCCCGAGATCGCGGCCCGCCTTCGCGACCGCAAGGCGTCCAGCCTCGAAGCCGTCCGGCCCGACGTCGTGGCGACCGGCAACATCGGCTGCCTGGTGCAGCTCAGGAACGCGCTGGCGACGCCGGTCGCGCATACCGCCGAACTTCTCGACTGGGCGACGGGCGGCCCGATGCCGGCGGGAATGGAGAAAACGCGGCGGAAGCGCGGGGCATGAAGACTTTCGACATGAAGACGTTCAAGCGGTTGCTGGCCGCGGAAGCCGAGCTCATGTTCGCGGTGCCGCTTCAGGGCGGGCAGAACGATCCTCGCCTGGACGGGCTCTTCGCGCAGCTCAGGAACGCGAAAAGCCGGGAAGCCGCGGAGCGGATCGAACAGTCGATCCAGGACGTCTGGATGATTTCCGGGAACGGCGCCGCGGACCTGGAAATGCTGCAGGGCCTTCAGGCGCTGAGCCGCAAGGACGGCGAGGAGGCGATCGCCGCGTTCACGCGGGCGATCGAGGCGCAGCCGGACTTCGCCGAAGCGTGGAACAAGCGCGGGACGGTCAACTTTCTTCTCGAACGCTACGACGCCTCGGTACGGGACATCCGCAAGACCGTCGAGATGGAACCGCGGCATTTCGGCGCGCTGTCCGGTCTGGGGCTGATCCACCTTGGGCGCGGCAACTATCGCGAAGCGCTCGCGGCTTTCGACTCGGCGCTCGCGGCCAATCCCTGGCTGCCGGGCGCGGAGTCCACGATCCGCTCGTTGCGGGAAAGGCTCGGAGGCGGCTGAGGAACGAACCGGCGTCGCCGACCCGCGAGTCGGGAGCGGTCAGGCGGCGTCTCCCAGCCGGGCGATGCGGAGCACGTTCGTCGTCCCGGAAGTGCCGAAGGGGACGCCGGCGGTTATGACGAGGCGCTCGCCCCGGGCCGCGACGCCTTCGTCCGACGCGATGCGGCAGGCCTTTTCCACCATGTCCGAGAAATCCCGGATGCCGCTGATCACCACCGTGCGCACGCCCCATGCGACGGCGAGGCGCCGGGCGACGGAAAGGTTCGTGGTGAGGCACAGGATCGGCACGGCGGGCCGCTCGCGGGCCGCCCGCAACGTGGTCGATCCCGAAGTCGTGTAGGTGGCGATGGCGGCGGCGGCGATGGTGTCGGCGACTTGGCGGGCGGCCGCGGTGATCGCGTCGGACGCCGTCCGCTCAGGGTCCGAGCGCGCGGCGTCGATGATGGCGCGATAGGCGTCGTCGCGCTCCGTGCGCTCGATGATCCGGTTCATCATCGCGACGGCCTCCACGGGATACGCGCCCGTCGCGGTTTCCGCCGACAGCATCACGGCGTCGGCTCCGTCGTAAACGGCCGTCGCCACGTCGGAGGCCTCCGCTCGGGTCGGGGTCGGAGCGTGGACCATGGAGTCGAGCATCTGCGTCGCGACGACGACCGGCTTGCCGGCCTCGCGGCAGCGGCGCACGATCTGCTTCTGGATTCCGGGAACGTCCTCGGGAGGCAGTTCGACGCCGAGGTCGCCGCGAGCCACCATCACCGCGTCGGACAGCGCGACGATCTCGTCGAGGCGTTCCACGGCGGCCGGTTTCTCGAGCTTCGTCATCACGGCGGCCCGGTCGCCAATCAATTTCCGCGCTTCGGCGACGTCTTCCGGCCGCTGGACGAACGAAAGCGCGACCCAGTCGACCTGCTGCGACAGCGCGAATTCGAGGTCGGTCCTGTCCTTGTCGGTAATCGCCGCGAGCGGCAGCACCGCGTTGGGCACGTTCACGCCCTTCCGGTCCGTCAGCCTGCCGCCCGTCACGACCGTCGCTTCGGCGCAATCCGCCCGGACTTCGTTCACACGAAGGCGGATCCGGCCGTCGTCCAGCAATACGTCCGTTTCGGGCCGCAACGCCTGGAAAATCTCCGGATGCGGAAGCGACGCCCCGTCCGCGTCGCCCTCCCGCTCGCCGAGTTCCAGCCGGAACGCCCGGCCGGGAGACAGCGTCGCGCCGCCGCCCTTCATCGCGCCGATGCGGATCTTGGGCCCCTGCAGATCCGCGATGGCCGCGACCGGGCGGCCGCGCTTCGTTTCGAGGGCGCGAATGGCGTCCAGGCTGGATTTGTGCGCCGCCCGGTCGCCGTGGCTGAAATTGAGCCGGAACACGTCGGCTCCGGCGCGAAAGACGTTTTCGATGCCGTCCGCGCCCGCCGTCGCGGGGCCGAGCGTCGCGACGATCTTCGCACGGCGTTTCATGCGGGAAATATAGACGAGCCGCCGGACGTTCGCCATACCGCGGTTCGCCGCGACGGTGTCGCGCGCCCGTCCCGGATGCCTTATGATCGCCTCCGCGAATTCGAGAAGGAGAGACGTCGATGGCGTTCTACGAACTGCGGCAATACAGGGTGCTGGCGGGCAAGATGGACGACTGGGTGCGGTTCATGGAAGGCGAAATCATTCCGTTCCAGGTCTCGAAGGGTGCCGTCGTCTGCGGAAGCTTTCGGGGCGAGACGGACGATTCCGTCTATGTCTGGCTGCGCCGATTCGAGGACGAGGCCGAGCGCGAGCGCCTCTACGAGGCGGTCTACGAGAGCGACCATTGGAAGAACGAGATCGCGCCGCGCCTTCCGGACATGCTCGACCGCGACGCCTCGGTGATCACCCGCGTCGTGCCGACTCCCAAATCCACCGTCCAATAGGGCTGACCCCGGCAGCGGGACGGGCCGGGAGCCGAAATCAACGAGGCATCCCGTTCAATCGGCGCATGGCGTTCGTGTTTCTGAAGGCGCGGTTGTCGCGGGCGTAATCTCCGGGCGTTCTGCCCTGCATGTCCATGGCGCGCGGGTCGGCGCCGGCGTCCAGCAGCGTTTCGGCGACGAATGCGTTCGGATTCCGCCGGGCCGCCTCGTGGAGCGGGGTTCGCCCGTTCCTGTCCCGGATGTTCGGGTCGGCGCCCGAGGCGATCAACGCCGCCGCGATCAGCGGATTCCGGTTGAAGCACGCGTCGTGAAGCGGCGTTCTTCCGTTTTCGTCCCTGGCGTTCGGATCCGCTCCGGCCATCACCAGCCGCGCAGCGACCAACGGATTTTCGTTCAACCCGGAGTCGTGAAGAGGGATCCTTCCGTCCGCGTCCCGAGCGTTGGGATCGGCGCCGGCCTCCACAAGCATCCTGACGATCGCCGGATCTTCGTTGTTCCTCGCGGCATCGTGCAGCGGCGTTCTGCCGGACTCGTCCCGCGACCGCGGGTTTGCGCCGGCTTGCACAAGCGCCAGGACATCCGAGGCGATTCCGAACGAAGCGGCGTCATGCAGGGCAGTTCCGGCGCCGTTCCGGCCGGCCGCTCCCGTTGGCGGCGCATCTTGTCGCCGGGCGTGGGAACCTCCGGGGGCGGGCGGCTTGGGCGCTCGCGCTGCGGGATCTTGGCTGGACAGTTTCCCGACGAACGCGGCGGCCGCGCGCTGCGCTTCCGCGAACGACCCGGCGATCCGGCTCGAAGTCTCGCAGGCTCCGCTCGTGGGAGTCGTCGCGCACCACCAGTCCGAGAGGGGCGATCCGGCCGGACCGGGCAAGGCCATGCTGAATACGAATAGCGCGAGCGCCGCGCTCGCGGTCATGCCGCCGCGGCGAATGGGCCGTTTGACGCGGGTTTCGAAAAGCTCGCGCATGGCGCGTCGACTGGACCAGCGAACGTAAAGGACGAGCGCGGTCGCGCAGAGCGCGAACAAGGCGCCTCGCAGCAGCGACTGCGCCGCCCCGGAGCCGGGCTTTCCGACGGCCAGACCGTCAATCAGGCTCGAGTCCGTCCATGTCGGGGCCCACAGGATGGCGACGAGCAGCAAGACCGCGGCAACTCCGCCGCGGAGCAACGCGCGGTCCGCGCAACGGCGGCCCGCCCGGTCGCATGCATGGCGGAGTCCGGCATGCAGCCGTTCGTTCAGATCCGGCGGGAGCGCCGCCGCGACCGGTTCCGCGTCTCCGACCACATTATCGAGCGCTTCGCTTGTAACGGGCATAGAGCGCGCCATACGGACTACCCGAACGGTATCGGTTTCGCCCCATGCCAGATCGATTAGCCGCTCCACCATCGACCATGTCTCGGACTCGTCCGGACGCGAAACGATGTCGGACGACGGCGGAGGATCGTCGGGCTCGCGTTCGGCCCGTCGTTCTTTGTCGGCCAGAAGTTCGTCGCGCGCGGCGTTGATCCGCTTCAGGCGCTCTTCCGCCTCCAGCCTGTCCCCGGGCGCGGCGCCGGGAGGGAGGGCGTCGGGATGGTATTTTTTCGAGAGTCTTCGGTACGCGCGGCCGATCTCTCCATCCGAGGCCCCTCGCTCGACGCCGAGAATTTCGTATGGGTCCATGGGCGCAATGTTCCCGCCGCATCGCCGCCGGTCAATGCGCGATCATTTCTGCGCCGGTCCGTCCGGGAACGACGGCCGGCGCGGCCCGACGTCCGCCGCGGTCGGGGCGAGCGTCCGCGCGCTCGCCGGGGGAGTTTCGCGACGCGGGGGAGCCGGCTTCATTCGATCAGGACGGCGCGGAAGTCGTTGACGTTGGTGCGCGTCGGTCCGGTCACGATCAGGTCGCCGAGTCGTTCGAAGAACCCGTAGCTGTCGTGCTCCCGCAGCATCCGCCTGGCGTCCAACCCGGCGGCGCGGGCGCGTCTCAGGGTATCGGGGCCGATGCAGGCGCCGGCGGCATCCTCGGTTCCGTCGATGCCGTCGGTGTCGCAGGCGATGGCGTGAACGTTCGGGGCTTCGTCGAGCGCCAGCGCCAACGCCAGCAGATATTCGCAGTTGCGCCCGCCGCGGCCGGAACTTCCGGACAGCGTGACCGTGGTCTCTCCTCCCGAGATCAATACGCCGGGTTGCCGCGCCAGCCGGGCGTGCGCCGCCGCGAGATCTCGCGCCTCTCCTTCCAGATCGTCGCCGAGATTGCGGACGACGAGGCCCTCCGAAGAGGCCCGGGCCGCCGCCGCGTCGAGCGCGTCGGCGGGCCGGGCGACGATCGTGTAGATCGCGTTGTCGAAGCATCGGTCTCCGGGCTTGATCGATTCCCAGCGGCCGTCCTCGAGAGCCGCGCGAGCGGGCGGGGGCAATTCGATTCCGTATCTTTCGGCCACCGCGAGCGCGTCGCCGCAGGACGTGGGATCGGCGACGGTCGGGCCGGAACCGATGATCGCAGGATCGTCCCCCGGCACGTCCGAGATCGCGAGCGTCGCGACGCGCGCGGGCGCCGCCGCCGCCGCGAGCCTGCCTCCCTTGACGGCGGACAGGTGTTTTCGCAGGCAGTTCATATCGCCGATCGGGGCGCCCGCCTTCAGCAGCGCGCGGTTGATCGCCGCCTTTTCGTCGAGGCCGAGGCCTTCGGCGGGTTCCGCAAGCAGCGCCGACGCGCCGCCCGAAACCAGGAAAAGCAGAAGGTCGTCCGCCGTCAGCTGGCGTGCGGCGGCGAGAAATCGCGACGCCGCTCGCCGCCCGGCCGCGTCGGGCAGCGGATGTCCCGCTTCGATCACCTCGATGCGTTCGCAGTCGAGCCCGTGCCCGTAACGGGTTACGGCCATGCCGCTCGTTTCGCCGGGGAAATTCCGCTCGGCGGCGCGGGCCATGGCCGCCGCCGCCTTTCCGGCCGCGAGCGCGAGGGTCCGCCCGCGGGGCGGGGCGGGGAGATGCTGCGGTACGACGGCGGATGGGTCGGCAGCGGCCAGGGCCGCATCGAAAAGGTTTCGCAACAGAATGCGCGTCTCGCTCATCGCCGCATGCTCCCGCGTCTCGCGACGGCGATGCCGGCGAGGATCGCTGCCGCCGCGATCGCTTGTTGACCGCCGATGCGTTCGTCGAACAGGATCCAGGCGACGATGGCGGCGGTCACGGGTTGCGCCAGCAGGGTCACCGAGGCGAAGGCGACGGGCAGATGCGCCAGCGCCCAGGCGATCAATCCGTGACCCAATACCTGCGGTCCGGCGGCGAGCGCGACGAGCACGGACCAGCCGGCCAGCGTGGACGCGGCGAGAGCGTCGCCGCTCGCCGCGGCGAACGGAATGATCGACGCCGCGCTGACCGGTATCGCCCGCGCCATGATCGCGATGGTCGAGAAGCGTTGCCGCAGGCGCATTATCGACATCTGGTAGACGGCGTAGAACAGCGCGGTAAGCAAGCCCAGAAGATCGCCGACGAACTGCGAGCGGCCAAGGGCGAAGCTCGCTTCGGTCAACGCGAAGACGCCGAACATGGCCGCGATCAATCCGATCAGGAAAGTGCCGGTTACCCGTTCCCGGAAAATCAGCCAACTGCCGATCACGACGAACACCGGCGCGACGTTGGGAAGAACGGTCGCGTTGGCCACCGTCGTCATGTGGATCGAGAAATGCCATGCGCCCATGTCGGCGGCCAGGCTGGCGCCCGCAAGAGCGACCAGCAGGAAATCGCGAACCGTCCATGGCTGATCGGCCGCCGGTTGCGGCGCGATCGCGGAGATCGCCCAATAGAGGGGGACCGCCAGCAGGAAGCGATAGCCTGCGGTCGCCGTCGGGCCGAGTTCGCTGAGGCGAACCAGTATCGGCGCGAAGCCGATCGTGACGGCGCCCGCCAGCAGCGCGAGGATCGCAAGGCGCTCGGCGCGAAGCGTTGGACGGCTCTTTTCCATGAGCGGCCTTATATCGTTCGGACGAACGGCGGGCGAGCGACCGGACGGGTTTGCAGGCGTCGCGGTTTGGACCTATATCGACAGGGCGATTCCGACAATGGAGACAAGATCATGGATGACCGGACCCGTACCGAGATCGAGGCCGCCGCGTTTCGGAGCCTTGTCGGCCATCTCCGCGACCGTACCGACGTGCAGAACATCGATCTGATGAATCTCGCGGGCTTCTGCCGCAACTGCCTGAGCCGCTGGTACCAGGAGGCCGCCGGGGACCGCGGGATCGAAGTCGGCAAGGACGAAGCGCGCGAAATCGTTTACGGCATGCCGTTTTCCGAGTGGCGCGAAAAGCATCAGACCCCGGCGACGCCGGAGCAGAAGGCCAAACTCAAGGAAGCCGCGAAGGCGCATTGATTTCAGGGGGCTCTTCCCGTCGGGGGAAATTCCGGCCCGTCGCCTGAACGGGGATGCGCCGGAGACGCCGCTTTTCGGCAGACGCCAGACGTTGAATTTGGTTTCCCTAATCGACTCCCGAGCGCAACACAGGCTGTCGGCAGCGCGAGGGCATTATCGGAGTGTGCCGGCCAGCGGGGCGCCGGCCTGTCGTCGAAGCGGCCTCACTTGCTGAAATGTCCGGACGGGCGTCCAACCCGTCCGCGCCCGGCTTCAGACGGTCTCGAACTCGAACCCGACGATGTTGCGCTCCTCCCGGCCGAACTCCACCCCGATCAGGTGGACCGGCACGCCCGGACGCCGGTGCTTGTCCGCGTAGCCGCGCTCCCGTATCTGCGCCAGCGCCCGCCCCTTCCCGTCCGCGATCTTGAATTCGAACAGGTAGACGTTGCCGTCGTACAGGACCGTCAGGTCCGAGCGGCCGCGCGCGGTGCTCTCCTCCGCGCGGACGTCCATCCCCGCCGCCACGAAGTGAGAGTAGAACACGCTCGCATAGTGGGCTTCGTAGCCCGCCATGCCTGTGTTCGCGTACCACTCGTTCGGAATGCTCGCCAGGAATGTCCGGAACAGATTCTCGAGGCCCGCGAAGTCGTTCGCGCGCATCAGGCGGCGCAACTCCCGGCTCTCCGCCGCGACCGTGACGTCCGGTGCCATCGTCTTCAGCAGAAGCGCGTTCAGGCTGCGCTTCACCTCCTGGTTCGGGTAGTCCAGCTGGTAGAGGCGAACGCCCTCGTCCCGTTCCTCGGCGACGATGGTCAGGTAGCCGGTCTGGAACAAGAGCGTCTCGACGGGAATGCGGTCGACGTCGATGGCCGACAGCAGATCGTCATCCGCGAACATGCCCTCCAGGGCCGGCGTCGCGACACGGCGTCGCGACAGAAGGTCGGCGAGGAAGGTCGGCGTGCCGGTCCGGAACCAGTGCGCTTCGAACTCGCGCGTTTCGAAGAGAAGAAGGATGTCGAACGGGTTGTAGACCTTGTTTGCGCCGCGCCAGTTGTAGCCGTTGTACCAGAGCTGGACTTCCTTCCGGTCCAGGCCCCCGAGTTCCGGGGCGAAAATCGCGTCCAACTCCGCGTCCGTGTAGCCGCAAATGTCCGAGAACTCCGGCGCCAGCGTGATGTCGCGCAGGTTGTTCAGGCCCGAGAACAGGCCTGCCTGCGAGAACTTGCTCACCCCCGTCAGGAAAACGAAACGGAGCTGCTCGTCGCAGGCCTTGATCACCCCGTACAGGCTGCGCAGGAAGTCGCGGTTGGCCAGCGCCAGTTCCCGGTCGCCGAGCGCGTCCAGAATCGGCTTGTCGTATTCGTCCACCAGAACCACCGCCCGCCGCCCGGTACGCTCGTGCAGGGCCTCGATCAACTCGTGGAAACGGACCGCTGCCCCGGCGGGGCCCGGTTCGAGGCCGGCGCGCCTCTCCGCCGCCGCCAGCTGCCTTTCCACCGTTCCCCGAACCCCGTCCGGGGTGTCGAAACGGCCCACGCCGCTGAAATCCAGCCGCACGACCGGATGGCGCACCGACCAGTCCCACCCGCCGTGTATGGCGAGGTTCCGGAACAGTTCCTCGCTTCCCTCGAACAGCTTCTGGAACGTGTCCACCAGGAGGCTTTTGCCGAACCGGCGCGGACGCGACAGGAAATAGTATTTGCCCCTCTCGACGAGGCGGCGCACATGATCCGTCTTGTCGACGTAGTAGCAATCCATCTCCCGGATCTCCCGGAGGGAGGTCATGCCGGTCGGAAGCATGCGTCTCGTCATCCGAAAAGGGTAGGCGGCCATGCCGGAGCCGTCAAGGAGGAGGCGGAGTCCGTATTAGTAACAGACGATATGTCCGATCCCCTGTCTGGATTTAGAAGGCTTCCGGACCAAGGAGGTGGCGGCGGACGGAACAGCGACAAGGACTGAGGAAGTTCGAAGAGGTATACGGTCGCACCGATCAGGGGATGCTGAGCCAAGGCGAGGCGGCGGAGGGCGGCGGCCTTTCGTCGAAGCGGCCTCACTTGCCGAAATGTCCGGACGGGACGTCCAACCGGTCTGGCGCCCGGCTTCAGACGGTCTCGAACTCGAACCCGACGATGTTGCGCTCCTCCCGGCCGATCAGGTGGACCGGTACGCCCGGACGCCGGTGCTTGTCCGCATAGCCGCGCTCCCGACCCAGCGCACGCCCCTTCCCGTCCGCGACCTTGAACTCGAACAGGTAGACGCTGCCGCCGTACAGGACCGTCAGGCGGCAGCGCGCCGTGCTCTCCTCCGTGCGGACGTCCATCCCCGCCGCCACGAAGTGCGAGTAGAACACGCCGGCGTTGTGCGCTTCGTAGCCCGCCATGCCCGTGTTCGCGTGCCACTCGTTCGGGGTGCTCAGCAACGCCCGAAACCGCCGCTCGAGGCCGCGAAGTCGTTCGCGCGCATCAGGCGGCGCAGATGACCGCGAGGTCCGGCGCCATCGCCTTCAGCAGGAGCGCGTTCAGGCTGCGCTTCACCTCCTGGTTCGGGTAGCCGGTAGAGGCGAACGCCCTCGTCCCGCTCCTCGGCGACGATGGTCAGGTAGCCGGTCCGGAACCATTGCGCCTCGAACTCGCGCGTTTCGAAGAGAAGCAGGATGTCGAACGGGTTGTAAATCTTGTCCGCGCCGCTGGACCGCGTCGCCGGGATTGGCGAGAACGATCTTGACGAGGCGCAGTGCCTTCGGGCGGACGGAAGGCCGACGCGCCCGGGCGGGACGGCGAAGCCGCGCGGGAATTTCCCTCGGCACTGTCGGCGGCGCGGGCGGAGGAAGTCTGCCGGACTTGGCTGCTGAACGGCCGGCGGACCGGTAACCTCTGGCAGGCGGCGTTGTCGACGGCGGGTCGATCAGCGCCATCGGCATGCCGGGAGGGGCGGACCGGCTACCCGGTCGCCGACAGGATGCCGTCGCGATTGCGACCTCCGAAAACAGCGAAGATCCCGGCACCATTTCGGCGGAGCCCGTATTCGAGCGGATGATCGACGCTGCGCACGCCGCCGTTACGACAACATGCCTGCCGGTGGAGCTATCGGCCTTCCGGCAGCAGGCCGTTCCAACCCGCAAGTCGGCTCTCGATCCGGACAGGGCGCGGCGCCATGAACATCCGCTTACGCTCGATACCCGGATACTGGCCGGGGAGAACGTCGGATTTCGCGGATTTTCTGAACCGCCTCCGCGGAGAACCGTCGACCGACAGGGTTAGAGACGCCGGCTGCCGCCCTATCCCGCTGTCAGTCCGCCGGAAAATGCGAAAGCAGCTAAATTTTGAGGAACATAAGTTCCTATCATCCAACCATCGCCCACGACCATCCAATCAGTGCCGCCAACGACGTCCTGGAGCGAGGCGTCGGATATCGCCCTGTTCGGATCGGGCGGGAAAACCATGTGAACGGTTTCCTCGCTGTCCACCGCGAGGCGCACGTCCTCGACTCTGCCTGGGAGTTCGATTCCGTTCTCGGCCAGCGCCGCCTTGGGATCTTCCTCCATCCGCGAGCGGAACTCGGGGTTCCCCTGCCAGTCCGCCACCATCGCTGCCCAGCGTTGGCCATGCTCCTTGTCCATCTTTCGTCTCCCGGTTCCTTCTGCTCTCCCCGCGCGGCCCGAAGACGTTTCGGCGCGCGTCTGAAGCTGATTCGAAACTTAGCGGCGAGAAGCAGGAGAGAAAACCCTAATCTGAGGCAGGTGTTCAATCGTGGACCGCGCTTTGCCGGCGCTTCGCGAAGGGGCGTGCCGGTTGCGTTGGTGCGGCGCCCATGGCCGGAGACGCTCCGCGCGACGCCGTGACGGCGGAGCGGGATCCTTCCGCGCGCTGTGCCGCCGCGGCGTCGTTCCGGTTCCGGCGCTTCGTCCACCCGGGCCGCGGCGAGCGTTTTTCGATTCGGCGCCGACTATCTATGTTCGCTCGCTCTTGACGCCCTTCGAGGGCGGGCATAACGGGAGAGGCGAATATGGCCGACGGCGCGGTTGCGCAGGATCGCTTGCGGTCCTTCATCGAGAGAATCGAACGGCTCGAAGAGGAAAAGGCGGCGCTGATGGCGGACATCCGCGAGGTCTACGCGGAAGCCAAGAGCGCCGGATTCGATCCGAAGATCATGCGAAGGGTCGTCAGCCTGCGCAAAATGGACGACAACGACCGCCAGGAGGAGGGGTATCTCCTCGACGCGTACCTCGCCGCCCTCGGGATGCTGGACGCGCCTCCCGAATGAGCGCGGCCGGCCGGGTTCGCCTCGGTGACGGCTCTTCAGGGCTTCAGAATTTCTCCGTCCATGGACGCAGTTCGACCTCCCAGGTCCACGCGGTCCGGTGCTGGCGGTGGACGTGGAGGTAGGTTTTCGCGATCTCGTCGGGCAGAAGCATCGCGTCCTCGCCGCGCTGCGCCGCGCGCGCGTCGTCCTCTCCCTGCAGGATGCCGCCGTCGATCACGAAATGGGCGACGTGAACGTTTTGCGGCTGCAATTCGCGCGCCAGCGATTGCGCCAGCCCGCGAAGGCCGAACTTGCCCATGGCGAAGGCCGACGAGTTCGGATAGCCCTTGACGCTGGCCGAAGCCCCGGTCAACAGGATCGTTCCGGATCCTCGAGCGAGCATGCGTTTCGCCGCGGCCTGCGCCACCAGAAAGCCTCCGAAGCAGGAGATTTCGATGGCCTCCCGCACGGCCTTCGGATCGAGGTCCTGCACCGGACCGCGGGCGCGGTTCGACGCGTTGTAGACCACCAGGTCCGGTTCGCCGATGTCCGCCGAGACGGCGGCGAACAGGGCGTGGACCTGCGCTGGCTTCGCGGCGTCGCAGGCGTAGGCGAGCGCGCCCGTCTCCCGGCATAGCCCCATGAGCCTCACCGTTCTGCGGGCGGCGATCGCCACTTTCATTCCTTCGCTGGCGAACAGCCGCGTCAGCGAGGCGCTGAGGCCTCGGCCGGCGCCTACGATAAGCGCCTTCTCTCCCATGTCGGCGTTCCTTTCAAGTTGCGGGTGCGCGCTTCGTCCCCGTCTCAGCCGTAAAGCGCTTCCAGAGTTTCGCCGTATCTTTCCCGAATGACGTGCCGGCGGATTTTCATCGACGGGGTCATCATCTCGTTTTCGATGGTGAACGCCTCGCCGCTCACGGCGAACCGCCGGATGCGTTCGATCACGGACAGATCGGCGTTCATGCGGTCGACCGCGTCGCCGATGGCCTTGCGGAACGCTTCGTCGCTGGCCAGGGCCGCGAGATCGGACTTCGCGCCGCCGGACCATTCGTCCGCGAATTCCGGGTCGGGAACGATCAGCGCGACGAGATGCGGCTTGCCGTCGCCGTAGACCATCGCCTGCGCGACCTCGGGCTGCAGCGCCAGCAACCCCTCGATCCGCTGCGGCGAAATGTTGTCGCCGCCCGAGTTCACGATGATGTCTTTTTTGCGGTCGGTGATGACCAGATGGCCGTCCTCGTCGAGCTCGCCGATGTCGCCTGTGTGCAGCCAGCCGTCCCGGATCGTCGCCGCCGTGTCGTCCGGCCGGTTCCAGTACCCGTTCATGAGCAGTTCTCCCCGCACGAGGATCTCGCCGTCGTCGGCGATTTTGACTTCGACGTCGACGACCGGCGGTCCCACCGTCGTGATCTTGTTGCGGGACGGCGGATTGCAGCTGACCACGGGCGCGGTTTCGGTCAGTCCGTATCCCTGCAGCAGCTCGATGCCGAGCGCCTTGAAGAACGCGCCTATGTCGTAGTTCAGGGGCGCGCCGCCCGACACCATCGCCTTCAGCGTCCCCCCGAAGCGCTGCGCCACCTTGGCGCGCACCAGCCGGTCGAGCAGCGGGTCCAGCATGCGGTCGGACAGGGCGAGCGGCGCGGATTCGTAGCGCCGCCGCCCGATGTCGGCCGCCTTCATGAACAGCTTTTCGGAAAGCCCTCCCTTCTGGGCGATTCCGCGCCTGATTCGTCCGTACATCGTCTCGTAGAGCCGGGGGACGGCGGTCATGACGGTCGGCCGGACTTCCTCCATGTTCGCCGCCAGGCGGTCCAGCGATTCGGCGTAATACACTTCCGCCTTGATCGACAGCGGGAATATCAGCCCCGCGGTGTGTTCGTAGGAATGCGAGAGCGGCAGGAACGACAGGAAACGCTCGGATCCCGGCCCCAGGAGTTCCTCCACGACGTGGTAGGCGCCCTTGCAGTTCGCGATGATCGCGCCGTGGCTCAGCATGACGCCCTTCGGCGCGCCCCCGGTTCCCGACGTGTAGATGAGGCAGGCGGTGTCCCCGCGGGCGATGCCGGAAACGTCGGGCGGCGGTCCCGCATGGCGCTCGATCAGGTCGCTCCACAGGACGGCTCCCCCGGCGTCGCTTTTCGGCGGATCCATGAAGATCACGAATTCGAGCCCGGCCTCCGAAGCGGCCGGCATGAGGTTCCGCGCGAGGTCCGGCCCCGACACGATGGCGCCCTTCGCGCCGCTGTCCGCGAGAATGTGCAGATGATCGGGAACCCGGTTGGTCACGTAGGCCGGAACCGAAATCCCCCCGGCGGCCATGATGCCGAGATCGGCGATCATCCATTCCGGCCTGCTTTCGGAAACCAGAGCGACCCGGTCGCCCGGCGCGACGCCGAGCGAAGCCAATCCGGCCGCGAGCGCGGCGGCCGTTTCGCGCGCGGCGTTGCCCGTCGTCGGCCGCCATTCTCCGCCGGCCTTTCGCCAGAGAAAGGGTCGGTCTCCGATCTCGGCCGTGTTGGCGAAGAACATCGCCGGAAGGTTGGTGCAGGAGTCGTAATCCATCATGCGCGGCTTCCCTCGTGCGGAACTCATGGGAAGGCGACGCCGCCCGCCCGGTTGGTTGCGGAGCTTGTCCGCATTATATAGCGAGAATCCCGTTGCGGGTATGCTCGTCCCGCTGCGCGAAAAAAAAGAACCGGCGGGAGAGCGCGATGGACAGTCTCCCCGAGTGGGATCTCGGCGACCTTTATTCCGGCGCCAACTGCCCGGAACTGGCCGCGGATCTCGATCGGGCCGCCCGCGAGGCGGAGAGTTTCGCCGCGACGTACAAGGGGAATCTCGCCGGACTCGACGGCGACCGCTTCGGCGTCGCCATTGCGGCCTACGAGGCGGTCAACGAAACGCTGGACCGAATCGCGAGCTACGCCCAGCTTCTCGGCGCCGCCGATCTTTCGGACCCCGGCATCGGGCGCTTTCGCCAGAACGTGCAGGAGCGCGTCAGCGACATTTCTTCCCGCATCCTGTTCTTCGCGCTCGAGATCAACCGCGTCGGCGACGAGGTTCTCGCCGGGATGCTGGAGGGCGCCGCCAGCAGGCGCCGGTCGTGGATCGCGAACGTCCGAACGCTGCGTCCCCACGAGCTCGACGAGCCCGTCGAGACCCTCCTTCACGAAAAGCGGGTTTCCGGCCGTGCCGCCTGGTCGCGCCTCTTCGACGAGACCATTGCCGACATGCGCTTCAGGCCGGCCGACCGCGATCTCGCCCTCGAGGAAACGCTCGACTTGCTGTCGGACCCGGAGGAAGGCGTCCGCCGCGCGGCGGCGGACGCGCTCGGCGACGGTCTTGCGCGGCAAGGGCGCGTGTTTTCCCTGATCGTGAACACCATCGCCAAGGACAAGGAGATAGAGGACAGGCGGCGGCGTTACGAGCGGCCGCAATCGGCGCGCAATCTCTCGAACCAGGTGGAGGACGAGGTGGTCGACGCGCTCGCCGAGGCCGTTCGGGAGGCGTTTCCCGATATCTCGCATCGCTACTACCGGATGAAGGCGGGCTGGCTCGGAAAGGACGTTCTGGACCACTGGGATCGCAACGCGCCGCTGCCGGAGGCCGACGACCGCCGGGTGCCGTGGGAGGAGGCGAGGGATACGGTTCTCGCCGCGTACGGCGACTTCTCGAACGAACTCGCCGAACTCGGCCGGCGTTTCTTCGACAATCCGTGGATCGACGCGGCGCCCCGTCCGGGCAAGAGCCCGGGCGCGTTTTCCCATCCCGCGGCGACCTCCGCGCATCCCTACCTGCTGCTGAACTACCAGGGGCGGACTCGCGACGTGACGATTCTCGCCCACGAGCTGGGACACGGCGTTCACCAGCTGCTGGCCGCCCCGCAGGGCGCCCTGATGGCGGATACGCCGCTGACGCTGGCCGAGACGGCCTCCGTGTTCGGCGAGACGCTGACCTTCCGCAGGATGCTCCGCGCGGAGGAGGATCCGGCGCGCCGCCGGATCATGCTCGCGTCCAGGATCGAGGACAGGATCAACACGGTGATGCGCCAGATCGCCTTCCATCGATTCGAGCTCCTGATCCACTCCCGGCGCCGCGAGGGAGAGCTCGCGGCCGAGGAAATCTGCGATGCGTGGATGGAGGTTCAGTCGGAAAGCCTCGGGCCCGCCGTCCGGCTCGGCGAGGGATATCGCTGGTTCTGGGCGTACGTTTCCCATTTCGTTCATTCGCCCTTCTACGTCTACGCCTATGCGTTCGGCGACTGCCTGGCGAACTCGCTTTACGCCGCCTACGAGCGCGCGCCGGACGGGTTCGCGGACCGGTATCTGGACATGCTGCGGGCGGGCGGGACCTTGCGGCATCGGGAACTGCTCGCGCCTTTCGGCCTCGACGCCTCCGACCCCGGTTTCTGGCGGCAGGGGCTCGGCGCGCTCGGCGCCCTGATCGACGAGCTCGAGGAAGCGGGCGGGTGATCGCCGAAAGCGCATGACGGACGAGACCGATACCCTGGGACGGCGCGCCCGCCGCTACGTCCGGGTGGGCCGCGCCGTCGGCGGCCTGGCGGCGCGCGTGGCGGGCCAGCGATATCTCGGAATCGATCTCGACAGGGATCGTCACGCGACGGAGTTGAGGGAGGCGCTCGGCGGGCTCAAGGGACCGCTGATGAAGGTCGCGCAGATCATGTCGACGGTGCCCGACATGCTGCCCGAGGAATACGCGCGGGAACTCGCGGGGCTCCAGTCGAACGCGCCGTCCATGGGGTGGCTGTTCGTCCGCCGCCGGATGGCGAACGAGCTCGGCGCGGACTGGAGCGGCAAATTCCGAAGCTTCGAGCGCGAGGCCGCCGCGGCCGCCTCGCTCGGCCAGGTGCACCGGGCCGTCCATCCCGACGGAAGGGCGCTCGCCTGCAAGCTGCAATATCCCGACATGCGCTCCGCGGTGGAGGCGGATCTCAAGCAGCTCCGCGTCGTTTTTTCGCTCTATCACCGCTACGACCGGGCGGTCGATCCTACCGACATTCACGGCGAGATCGCCGACCGGCTGCGCGAAGAACTCGATTACGAGCGCGAGCGGCGGCACATGGACCTTTACGGGCGCATGCTGCGCGGCGAGAAGGGCGTTCGCGTGCCCGAGCCCGTGCCGGAGCTTTCGACGAACCGCCTTCTGACCATGACGTGGCTGGAGGGAGCGCGGTTGCTGGATCGGACGGAGGACGACCGGGAGACCCGCAACGGGATTGCGCGGAACATGTTTCGCGCGTGGTACGTGCCCTTCTATTATTACGGGATCATCCACGGCGACCCGCATCTCGGAAACTATTCGGTGCGCGAGGACTCGTCGGTCAACCTGCTCGATTTCGGCTGCATCCGGGTCTTCCGCCCCGAGTTCGTCCGCGGCGTCATCGATCTGTACGACGCGCTGGACAGGGACGACCGCGCCCTTGCGGTGCACGCGTACGAGACCTGGGGGTTCGACGGCCTCGCGAACGAGACGATCGACGTTCTCAACATGTGGGCGAAATTCCTGTACGGGCCGCTGCTCGAGGATCGGGAACGCCGCATCCAGGACAGCGACGGCACGATGTACGGCGCCAGCGTCGCGGAAAAGGTGCACAAGGAACTGCGGCGGCTGGGCGGCGTGACTCCGCCGCGGGAATTCGTGCTGATGGATCGCGCCGCCATCGGTCTCGGATCGGTGTTTCTCCATCTGCGGGCAGAGATCAACTGGCACGAGCTGTTCCACGATCTGATCGGCGGATTCTCCGTGGAGGCTCTGCGGGACCGGCAGGCGTCCGCGTTGAAGGAGGCGGGCGTTCCGCGTTGAACGAGTCCGCGGCCGGGCGCGGGCCTGCGACGCGCTACAGGCTGCGGTCGGCCCAGCGCGGGAGAACGTCGGCGATCGCGCCGGTGATCGCCGACAGTTCGTCGTCCGACACGGTGAAGGGCGGCATGGCGTAGACGACGTTTCCGAACGGCCGCAGCCATACGCCCGCATCGACGAAGGCGGCCTTGAGGCGGTCGAGATCGTGCAGTTCCTCCACCTCGACGACGCCGATCGCGCCTTTCGTCCGCACGCCGGTCACGCCGGGAATCGCCGCGAGCGGAGGCAGGGCGTCCCTGAGCCGCCTTTCGATGCCGGCCACCTGCCGGAGGCGGGGTTCGGATTCGAAGAGATCGAGCGAGGCGTTGGCGGCGGCGCAGGCGAGCGGATTCGCCATGTAGGTCGGTCCGTGCATGAGCGCCGAATCGGGGTCGTCCGACAGGAACGCCTCGAACACCTCGCGCGTGGCGACCGTGGCGGCGAGGCTGACGGTTCCGCCCGTCAACGCCTTGCCGAGGCATACGATGTCGGGTTCGACGCCGGCCTGTTCGATCGCGAACATGCTGCCGGTTCGTCCGAACCCCGTGGCGATCTCGTCGACGATCAAAAGCGCGCCTGCCTCGCGCGCGGCGTCGGCGACGGCGCGCAGCGTATCCGGTTCGTGAATTTTCATTCCTCCCGCGCACTGCACCAGCGGTTCGACGACGACGCCGGCGACGTCGCGGGCGGACAGCGCGTCGCGCAGCGCGCCGCGCGACGCCTCGTCGCGCGGCAGCTCCGCGACGATCTGCCGCGGCAGGTATCCCCGGAACAGGGCGTGCATGCCTTCCTCGGGGTCGGCGACCGACATGGCGGCCATGGTGTCGCCGTGATAGCCGTGCCGGAAGCAGACGAAGCGCGCTCGGCCGCGCTCGCCGCGGTTGATCCGGAACTGGACGGCCATTTTCATGGCGACTTCGACCGCGACGGACCCCGAATCCGAGAAGAACACGCGTTCGAGCGACCCCGGCAGCAGCGCCGAGAGGCGCTCGGCGAGGCGTTCCGCGGGCGCGTGGACGAGCCCGCCGAACATGACGTGCGGCATGTCGCGGAGCTGCCGTTCGATGGCTTCGGCGACGTGCGGATGGTTGTATCCGTGGCATGCCGTCCACCATGAGGAGACGGCGTCGATCAACCGCCGGCCGTCTTCGAGCACGATGCGCGAACCCTCCGTGCGCGCCGCCCGCAGGGGCGAGCGCGCGTTGCGCATCTGCGTATAGGGCAGCCAGAGATGCGGCGTCGGCATCCGCCGCGTCAACCGGTCGCGAGGCCGAGCCGCTCGAACAGGTCGCGGTCGGCGTTCCGTCCGGGATTGGGGGTCGTGAGCAGGGCGTCGCCGCAGAAGATGGAGTTGGCTCCCGAAAGGAAGCAAAGCGCTTGCGTCGCGGCGTCCATCCGCATGCGGCCGGCGGAAAGCCGCACGACCGATCGCGGCATCATTATGCGGGCGGCGGCGACCGCTCGAACGAGCTCGAGCGGATCGAGCGGCGGCGCGGCGGCGAGCGGCGTGCCCGGCGCGGCGACCAGCATGTTGATGGGGACGCTTTGCGGATGTTCCGGCAACGTCGCCAGAGTCCGCAACATGTCGGCGCGGTCCTCGCGGCTCTCGCCCATCCCGAGAATGCCGCCGCAGCAGACCGAGATCCCGGCGCCGCGCACGCGGCCAAGGGTGTCCAGGCGGTCGCCGAAGCGGCGGGTGGTGACGATTTCTCCGTAGAACGCTTCCGAAGTGTCGATGTTGTGGTTGTAGTAGTCCAGCCCCGCCTCCTTGAGGCGTTCCGCCTGCCCGTCCTCGAGGAGGCCGAGGGTGACGCAGGTTTCCATGCCGAGCGCCGCCACCTCGCGGATCATCTCGCACACCGCGTCCAGATCGCGATCCTTCGGCCCGCGCCAGGCCGCGCCCATGCAGAATCTGGTCGAGCCGGCGTCCTTCGCCCTCAGCGCCGCCGCGCGCACCGCGTCCAGATCCATCAGCTTGCCGGCTTCCACGCTGGCGTCGTGCCGGGCGCTCTGCGGGCAGTAGGCGCAGTCTTCCGGACAGCCCCCCGCCTTGATGTTGAGCAGCGTCGAAAGCTGGATTTCGTTCGGATCGAAAAAACGCCGGTGAACGGTTTGCGCGGCGTGGACCAGATCGCAGAGCGGCGCGCCGACGAGCGTCCGCGCCTCCGCCTGCGTCCAGTCGCAGCGGATCTCGCCGAGGCGGGCTGTCGTCATGCCGGTTCGCGGTCCCTTTCGAGGCTGACTTGCCGAAAACCTATAGTAGATTGTTTCCGGTCTGGGCGAAACGGCCGGAGACGGGAATGACGACGCTGAACCGGTTCGCGAACGCGAAGCTGGATCTCATGGCGGCGCAGGGCCTGAAGCGGGTCCTGCGCGACTCGCGCCGCATGGGCGGGTCCCGCCTGGGCCGCGACGGCGGCGAGCTGATTTCCTTCTGTTGCAACGACTATCTGGATCTGGCGCAGGATCCCCGGCTGACCGCGGCGGCCAGGACCGCTCTCGACGCCTACGGCGCCGGAGCGGGCGCGTCGCGGCTGGTCACCGGCAACCACCCGCTTTACGGCGAACTCGAGCGCCGGCTTGCCGGCGTCAAGGAGACCGAGGCGGCCTGCGTCTTCGGCAGCGGCTATCTCGCCAATACCGGGGTCATTCCGGCGCTGGCGGGACCGGGCGACCTCGTGCTGATCGACGCCCTCGGCCACGCCTCCCTGCACATGGGAGCGCGCGCGAGCCGCGCCGAGACGGCCTTGTTCGCGCACAACGACGCCGCGGATTGCGCCGCGATCCTCGCCGCGGAAAGGGCGAAATACCGCCATTGCCTGATCGCGACCGAGGGCGTGTTCAGCATGGACGGCGACCGCGCGCCGCTCGACGCGCTGGCGCGGGTCGCGTCCGAGCGCGACGCCTGGCTTCTCGTGGACGACGCGCACGGCTTCGGGGTGTTGGGCGGCGGACGCGGCGCCGCCTTCGAGCACGATCCGCCGCCGGACATTCCGCTCCAGATCGGCACGCTGTCCAAAGCGTTGGGAGGCTACGGCGGCTTCCTGTGCGCCAGCGCCCCGGTGATCGCTTTCGTTCAGAATCGGGCGCGCAGCCTGGTCTATACGACGGGGCTGCCGCCCGCGGTCGTGGCGGCCGCCATCGCCGCGGTCGATATCGTCCTGTCCGAGCCGGAGCGCGTCGCCGCGCCCCTGCGGCAGGCGCGGCGATTCTGCGCGCGCGCCGGCCTCGACGCCCCCGAGAGTCCCATCGTCCCGCTGGTGCTCGGCGACGAGGCCGCCGCGCTCTCGGCGTCGTCCGCGCTGGAAGAGGCCGGCTTCCTGGTCGCGCCCATTCGGCCGCCGACGGTTCCCGCAGGCACGTCCCGCCTCCGATTCACCTTCACGGCCGCGCATGCCGACGAAGACGTGGACCGGTTGGCGGAGGCGGTCCTCGGCCTGCCCGCGGCCGGAAACGGCGTTCCGCCGCGGGCCGCGTGACGTGTCCGCGCTTTTCGTCAGCGGTTCCGGCACCGGAGTCGGCAAGACGCACGTCGCCGAGCGGCTCATACGCGAATGGCGGGAAGCGGGCGAGAGCGTCGGCGCCCTGAAGCCGGTCATCAGCGGGTTCGATCCGCGCGATCCGGAGAGCTCCGACACCGGCCGCCTGCTCGCCGCGCTGGGAGAAAGCGTCTCGCAGGAGAACGTCGCGCGGGTCTCTCCCTGGCGCTACGCCGCGCCGCTGTCGCCCGACATGGCGGCGGCGCGGGAGGGGCGGGCGGTCCCCTACGACGAAATCGTCTCGTTTTGCCGCGAGGCCGCGCGAGCTGCCGAGGGCGGCGGGCGGCTTCTGATCGAGGGCGTCGGCGGCGTCATGGCGCCGCTGGACGAGGCTCGCACGATGCGCGATCTGATCGCCGCGGTGGACGTCCCGGTCGTCCTCGTGGGCGGCAGCTATCTCGGCGGGCTGAGCCACATGTTGACCGCTGTCGAGGCCGTACGCGCCTTCGGCGTCGCGGTCGAAAGGATCGTAATCAGCGAAACGCCCGACAGCGCCGTCGGACTTGCCGAGAGCTGCGTGGTCCTGAAGCGCCTCGCCGATCCGGTTCCCGTGGAGGCGCTTCCCTTTACGGCGCCTTCGCGGTGACGATCCAGCAGGCGCCGCCCAGCCGAACGGCGCCGTCGCCGTCCGCGTTCGCCGCGAGAACGTCCTTGATGGCGTCGATGGCCCGGCGGCGCCTCTCTCCGGCGGTTTCGGAGAGCGGCCCGGCAAGAGGTCCGACTCCGACGACGAAGTCCAGAGCCTCGTCGACGCTGTCGCCGAAGAGCAGAGACAGGTCGAGCGGCGCGAGAGCGACGTCTCCGAAGCCCGCCGCGCCGAGGAGGCGGCGGACGCGGTCCGGATCCGCGAACGAGAACGGACCGGGCGTTTCCGGATCCGGCCGCGGCGGCATGTCGACGTACGGCCGGGCGGCCGAGATGGGCTCCATGGCCCAGGGATTTTCCCGGGGCTGGCGCCAGACGCCGAGTGCGATGCGGCCGTTCGCCGCCATGGCGCCGCGCAGCGGCGCGAAGGCCGAAATCGGGTCGTCGAAGAACATCGCTCCGAGCCGGGAAATCAGCGCGTCGAAGGAAGCGGCGGCGAACGGATAGGTCGCCGCGTCGGCCATGACGACGGTCGCGTTGGTCAGTTTCTCCGCGCGGCGCCGCGCGACGGCGATCATCGGAGCGGAGACGTCGATGGCGGTCACGGCGCCGACGGGGCCGACGCGTTCCGCGATCGCCGCCATGGATCCGCCGCCGCCGCATCCGAGATCGAGAACCCGGTCGCCGGAACCGATCGCCGCCGCCTCGAGAAGCGCGTCCGTAAGCTCGGCGAACGCCGTGTCGACCGCCGCGGTCCGGCGCGCCCAGGCCTCTCCCTGATTTCCGTTCCAGAAGTCGATCTGATCGGCGTTGCCGCGAGCCACGATCCTTTCTCCTCAGCGCTTCGTCGAACGTTGCGCGGACCCCCGGCATCCGCGCCGGCGCACCAACGCTACCGTTCGACGGGAGATCTTTCCGTCGGGCCGAAGCTGCCGACGATATCGCGGCCCCGGTTCGGCGGTCTCGTCTGCGAACCCTGGAGAACGCTCATGAGCGAATCGCGTTAACTCAAGAATCGTCATAACGGGTCAGTGCGTGTCTTGAATGCGGGAAAGGCAGGAATCGAAATTGGAAAACGGGGTGAGCGTCGCCACGGTCTGAAGGACGTTAAGATTGGCCGATTCCCATTCTTGATCGTTATCGTAAACGATATTCTGAAGAAAATGACCGTCGTCCGACAATCCCAAATCCCAATGCGCCACAGCTTTCGAGTTGATCGTGGCAGGATTCGGGGTGACGAAGTCGACAACCAACATCGTATCCGAACTAAGATATACGACGTGGTCTACGCGGTACTTTCTATTGCTTTTCCCTACCAAATGTCTACGCGTTTCCACTTGTTTTTCCCAGCGGTCTTCCAACATTTTATGGATTTTCCCTCGAATGCTTCGATCTTCGCGATGCGAGGTATTTTTCTTCTGACTTACGCCATGATTGGCAGCTGCGGCCGAGGCGTTCGCCACCATTACCACGGCTGCTTGAAGTGCATCGATAGGCAGAAGAGGGGTGTATATTTCGCCGTTCTTCACTTTGAGTCCTTTTGGGCGACAGAAACGACCCAGGAACTTATCCATGTTCGGAATATTGCAGCCGTGAAGGGTCAATACGTCGACGGAGCCGCCGCCGTCGCTCACCATTATTTCATTTTTGCCTCCCGAAACATAAACCGTTACGGTCTGATTGGAAGGATACAGGCAATGCGTCGCGACCGCCGCGCGGCCGTCTAAACGCCAACGCTCTTGGGCCGTGTTCAGAAAGCGTTCGGTTCCGAGAAGATCCGGGTTCATTGGAACAACTCCTCTCGCGGTGGGTAAGAAGGTATTTCAGTTGGAGATTTCGTTTGTCCGCAGAACCATCGGAACGAATTTTCCCAACCGCGAACGTTTACAGGCAATTCTCTTGCGCAATGCAGTCGATCCGGCAACCTTGCTTTAGAAGAAAGATAAGAATTATCTTCCCAGGAATGAAAATGCTGTCCTCTGACATGCGGGGGAAGTCCGGATATTCTTAATCGATCAAGAGGATTAACGTGTACGGTGTCTATTGGGTCGTAATCCAACCTCCAAACGCAACCATGCTTCACGACCAAGGAAATCGTAAAGCGCCCTTCGACCGTTTCCGGATAGGCCGTTGCCGTCAGTACGCACTTTGCGCTCCGTCCTTCTACCAGAACCACCCAGACTAACCATGACTCCTTGTGCCCTTTTCCCATGAGGGGATTCCCTCAAGAGATTTTGTCGAAGCAAGTGCAACATCTACAAAGCCCTTGAGGGATCCATCTGTCATTGGCGACGTATGCCGCTTGGTTTTTCAATTAAGAGCGTTGAACTTATTCGAAGTATCCGCGTATATAGTCTCAAAATTAGCCTTGTCAAGGCTTTTTCGAAAGCGTCCTGTCGACTCTGCCTTTGCGGTAAAGCGCGGCGCAGGGCCTGAAAGGCCGTTTTTGACGAGATGCAGGTCACCCGATTCCGTATTGCTCGCTCGCCAGCCACTCGCGCGGAATGACGCGATTGGTTCCGGCTTCCCGGAGCTTGCGAAGGAGGATCGCGCCGGCCGCCGCGAACTGCATCGCAAGTCCCGTGTTGCTCTTGTAGTAGACAATGCCGTCGGGGCGCCATCGAACGGCCGCGCCGCCCGCCACGACATCGCTCAGGAGATGCACGCACGCGCGGTCGACGAGACCGGCTTCGATCGGCTCGAGGAGCTCGATCTGGTTGTTGGCGTGAACGCTGTCCCAATCGTGGATCACGATGTCCGAGGCGCGCGCGAAGGTTGCCTCGTCCACTTCCCGCCTCGTGACGGTGGGATCGGAATTCGCGATCGACATGACGGTCTGACCGTCGCGAAGCCACTCTCCGAACAGCACGGGTTCCGTCGTGTTGGTCGCGCAGCAGACGATGTCCGCGCCCTCGACCGCTGTCCGGGCGTCGGCCGCTGCGGAAATCTCGACCCCCGGCGGAGCGGCCGTTCCGACGAACGCCTTAAGGTGCGCGGGGTTCGGGCTGAACGCCCGGACCTCCCGGATCGGGCGCACGGCGCAGATCGCCGCGCAGTGGGCGCGCGCCTGGCGCCCCGTTCCCAGAATGCCCAGCACCGCTGCGTCCTCGCGCGCGATCTCGTCGATCGCGACTCCCGAAGTCGCGCCCACCCGCATGCCGCTGACGACGGATTCGTGCAGGAAGGCGGCGGGTTCGGAGGTCTTGATGTCGTAAAGGATGACGACGGACCAGTTGAAGGGTTCCGGGTTGCGCATGGACCGGCGGTTTCCGGCGTATGCCGAGTCGTCGATCATGTGGCTGCCGGCGCGGACGCAGGCGATCCCGAAGCTCGGCGCCGCCCCGGCGTGAACGTTGGCGTAATAACTCCGGCCGGGCTCGCCGGAATCCACGGTGTACCTTACGCGCGGCAAACTCACGGCCTTTCCTTCGGCGAAATCGCGGAAGCATATCCGCATCGCTTCGATGCATTCCGGCATGGACAGATGACGGCGCGCGTCGTCGTCGGTGATGACGATGGGCATGTTGACTCCCCCTCAGAACTGGCCGCCGAATGCCGCGCCTTCGAAAATCCGGTAGCGCAGAAGCTGTTCGAACGCGACCCAGGTAACCGCGGTGATCAGGGCGGCCGAAACGGCGCAACGCCGCCAGCCGAGGCCGCCCTGGATGCGCATGAAGGCGAACGCGTAGACCGGTATGGCCGCGATGAAGCCGATCGCCGCGACCAGCGCGACGAAAGCCGCTATCCAGCCGCAGGCGAGCGCCGGGACGGCCGCGCTTCCGCTCTCGGGCGCCGCCGAACTGTCGAGCGGACGTCCCGAAAGCAGGCCGCGCAACACCTGTCCCGGGCGCGAGTCCGTCTGCGCGAGCATGTCGAGAAGGGAGAGGGCCACTGCCGACCATCCCACGAGCATCGGAACGGTGTGGGCGCGTCCTTCGTAGGCGTAACTCCACGCGAGGAAGGCGCAGGATGCCGCCGTCACGGCCGCGGCCGGAGCCAGACGCGCGCCGTTCATCGACGACCGGCTTCGCGGCGGCGGGCGAGCAAGTAGCGCAACGCCGGGAGGAAAAGGCAGAACGCCGTCACGACGAACAGGAGAAGGGAGATTTCGCGCACGAAGAACACCGCCCAGTCCCCGTCGGCCATGGCGATCGACTGATGGAAGCTTCTTTCCGCAAGTTCGCCGAGAACCAGGGCGATGACCAGGGTAATGCGCGGGAACCCGAAGCGGATCATCAGGAAACCCACGACGCCGAATATCGTTGCCAGCGCCACGTCGCCGAACTCGCCTTTCAGCGCGTAGGTTCCGACGAGCGCGGCCGAGACGACGGCCGGCACGAGTAAGTTGACGTCGACCAAGGTGATCATCGACAGCTGGCGGCTGACCAGGAGTCCGAAAATCGAGGCGAGAACGGTGGAAGCCGTGAGCGCGAGAACGATGCTGACGACGACTTCTTCTTCTTCGAGCAGCAGCATGGGGCCGGGCTCGATTCCGTGCAGGATGAGCACGCCGAGGAAGATCGCCGATTCTGCGCTGCCGGGAATGCCGAAGGAAAGGGTCGGGATCAGCGAACCCCCGTCCTTGGCGTTGTTGGCCGACTCGGGGGCGATCACGCCTCTGATGTTTCCTTTGCCGAAGCTTTCCCGGTCCTTCGCCGTCTGCACGGTCGCGGTGTAGGCGAGGAACGACGCGACGGTGCCCCCGACGCCGGGCAACGCGCCGACGAAGGTGCCGATCGCCGAGCCTCGCAGGAGGATCGCCCAGTTCCGGAAGACCGAAACGATCCCGGGCCAGACGCCGGAAATCGCTCCCGACGACCCCGCCGAGGCGACGGTTCCGCCCTTGACCGTAAGGTTGATCATCTCCGAAAGCGCGAACAGGCCAACCAGCGTCGGCACGAGAGGGATGCCGTCGTAGAGGTATTCGATGCCGGCCGTGAACCGGTATCCTCCGCTTACGGCGTCGTAACCGACCAACGCGAGCATCAGCCCGAACAGCGCGCTGATCAGTCCGCGCAGAAAGGCGCCGCCGGTCGATACCGCGATGGCCGAGAGTCCCAGCATGGCCAGCATGAAGAATTCCGGCGGTCCGAACGACAGCACGATCTGCTTGGCGATCGGAATGATCGCGATCAGCGTGAAGATCCCGATCAGGCCGCCGGTGGACGATGCCGCTGCCGCCGCGCCGATCGCCATGCCGGCCTTGCCCTGTTGCGCCAGCGGATAGCCGTCGAAACACGTCGCCGCATTCGGCGCGATGCCGGGCGTGTTGAGAAGGATTGCGGAAACCGACCCGCCGAACGATGTCGCGCCCATCACGCCGCCGATCATCGTGATCGCGAGCCACGGTTCCATTCCGAAGGTGAGCGGCATGAGCAGCGCGATCGCCGTGGTGCCGCCCAGCCCCGGAACCGCGCCGAAAACAAGGCCTACCAAGACGCCGAGGCACAGATAAAGCGTACCTTGCCAAGTGAAGAGGAGGGAAAGGCCCGATCCCAAGGCTTCGAACACCGCCGAACGCCTCCCTCCTGCAGGTGCCGCGGCAGGTTCGTTCGGTTCAGCCCTTGCGGAGGGCGGATTTGTACTTCAGGTAGAACTGCAGGACGGCGTCCACGCGCTTCGCGGTTTCGGCGGCGCCGGCCGGCAGATAGGGCCGCTTTTTCGTCTTGGCCTTGAGTTCCGGATCGGCCATCGCCTTGAGCATGGCGCTTTCAAGGACGGCGACCCGGTCGGCGGGAACGCCGGGCGGTCCGCCCACCAGACGTTCGAGACTCATTCCTTCGAGTTCGGGGAACCCGATCCGCCGCGCCGTCGGCACGCCGGCGAAACTGCTCTCCTTTTCGAAGGTGGCGATGATCCGGACGTCGCCCGCTTCATGGTATTTCCGGACCGTCGTGACGAGCGTGTACACGGCGTCGCCGTCCCCCCGGATCGCCGCCAGGATGAACTGCTTGGAACCCTTGTAGCCTGTAAGCATCTTGAAGGGGAAGCCCATGACCGTCGACGCGACGACGCTCGCGGTATGTCCCGTGGATCCGAGGCCGGTCGTGGTGATCTTGAGCGGTCGCCCGAGCTTCCGGATGTCGTCGATCGTCCTGATCCCGCTCTTCGCGCCGACCATCAGCAGATAGGTGCCGCGCGCGAGCCGCGATATCCAGCTTACCTTGTTGAGGTCGTAATTGACCTTTTCGCCGAGAAGGGACGGGATCGCCATGCCGGGCATGTTGAAGACGGCGATAGTGTGGCCGTCGGGTTCGGCGCGGAAGAGTTGCGCAATGCCCTTGCGGCCGCCGGCGCCGGCCACGTTCTTCGGGATCACGTTGACCTTCTTCGGAAGGTGCTTCTCCATGTAGGGCGCAATGGCGCGCACGGTGCGGTCGAAGCCGCCGCCGGCGCTGTAGGGGATGATGAACGTAATGTCCTTGTCCGGAAAGGCGTACGATGCGGAGGGGACTGCCAAGCCCAGCGCGAAGGCTGCCGCAAGAGTTGCACGGCGCATAGTTTCTCTCCCTTTCGTCATAAGCGACAGCGCATGTTAATGAGGTTTCGGAGATGCGCAAACGAGCGCCGTCGCCGCCGCGCGGTCCGGTCTATCCGCCGAACTCCGTGGCATCGCGCCTCGTTCCGACCTGCGCGGGCGATACGGCGTTTTTCCGCGCGCGGCGTTCCGCGCCGCAGCGCGGCGAACCGCCGGGAGAAGCGGCGTCAGGGGTGAACCGTCTCGGTGAACCAGTCGGTGGGAAGCTCGTTTCCGACGCCGGCTTTCTTCGCCTTGCGGTGGACCAGATAGCCGGCGGCGGCGAACTGGTATCCCATGCCGAGGTTGTTGAGAAAACAGGTAACCTGGCCGTCGTCCGTCCGCCTTTCGCGCCGGCCGGCGACGATCTGCGGCAACGACGGCAGCGAAGCGTGCCAAGCGTCGTGCTCGACGCCGTAGCTGCCGACCTTGTCCTCTCCCACCTGCACGCCATGCGTATAGATCAGTTCGGCGTTGTCGTCGTGATCGAGCAGCGCGAACAGGTCGATGCGCTCGCGGGCGGCCCGTTCGATCTCGGTCGCGCCGGGGCGGACAGTGCCGATATGCATGCCGGGCTCGATCCAGTCCCGCATGAAGACAGGCATCGCCGAATTGGTCGCGCAGGCGACGATGCCCGCTCCCCGGCAGGCTTCTTCGGCGCTCTCGCACGGACGAACCTCTTTGCCGACGGTTTCCGACATTTCGGCCGCGAAGGTCTCCCGGCGTCCCCGGTCGGGGCTGTAGACGCGGATGTCCGCGAGATCGCGCACGGCGTCGTGCGCGGTCACCTGCGCGCCCGCCTGCCAGCCCGAGCCGATCACGGCGAGGGTGTCCGCGTTCTCGCGCGCGAGGTATTTCGCCGCGATCGCGTTGGTCGCGCCGACCCGCGCCCGTTGCATGACTCCGTCCGGCATGATGGCCAGCGGTTCCCCGTTGTGGACGCTGAACAGCAAGACCAGGCCGACGTACCGGCCGCCGGGAGCGGCCGGCACCTTGACGCGCCGCATCTCGTTGCCGCTCCGCGGGAAAGTCAGAATGTCGGAATTGATGCGGACGGCGCCGACGCCGAACTTCGGAACGACTCCGTCCATCGACTTGAGGGCGTAGAGTCCGTCGTCGCGCAACGTCGTCGGAGTCACGATGTCCGACCGCAAGCGATTACCGCCGCGTCCCTCCGCCAGTTCGCGGTACGCATCCTCGAGGATCTGGATCAACTCGTCCATTCGCAGGAGTTCGTCGATCTCCTCGTTGGAAAGGACCAGGGTCACGGCGGATGCCGGTTCGCGAAAGGCAACGGCGTCAGGCTCCGGCGCGGGCGATTTCGACCCCCGCCGACTTCATGCGCGCAAGCGCGTCGTCGAGCGACCCGTCCATGTCGATGGCGCGGCAGGCGTCCTCGACCAGCACGGCGTCGAAGCCCTCCTTCCGCGAGTCGATGGCTGACCAGGCGACGCAGAAGTCGGTGGCCAGGCCGGCAAGGAAAAGCCGCCTGAAACCGCGTTCGCGCAGGTATCCGGCAAGGCCGGTGGGCGTGCTGCGGTCGTTCTCGTAAAAGGCGGAATAGGAATCGATTTCGCGGCGAAACCCCTTGCGGACGACGAGTTCGGCACGCCGCCGGTCGAGGCCGGGATGGAACGCGGCGCCTTTCGTTCCCTGCACGCAGTGATCCGGCCACAGCACCTGCCGGCCGTAGTCCGTTTCGATCGTTTCGAGCGGCTGGCGGCCCGCGTGGCTGCTCGCGAAGGAAAGGTGGCCTTCGGGGTGCCAGTCCTGGGTGAACGCGACATGCTCGAAACGCCGCGCCAGCGCGTTGACGGCCGGAACCACCAGATCGCCCTCGGCGACCGCGAGCGCGCCGCCGGGACAGAAGTCGTTCTGAACGTCGATGACCAACAGCAGGTCTCGAACCGGATCGGGATTGTCCATGGTTCGAAAAGAATGACCGAACGAAGCGCGGACGGCAATCCCCCGCGGGCGTTCCGCCGCGCGGCCTTTCTTCGAACCGGCCGCGCAGGGATCAGAAGCCTTCGCGTTCCAGCCGTTTGCGTTCCAGCTTTCGGGCCCGGCGGATGGCCTCCGCCCTTTCCCGGGCGCGTCGTTCCGAGGGTTTTTCATAGGAACGGCGCATTTTCATTTCCCTGAAAATTCCTTCGCGCTGCATTTTTTTCTTGAGCGCGCGAAGCGCCTGATCGACATCGTTGTCGCGTACGGTAACTTCCACCTGCGGTTCATCCTCCGAAAACGGCGTCGGCCCTTCAAGCCGACGAGACGACGGCCGTATAGCACGGCCGTGCGAGAGATCCAAGAGGCCTGCCGGAAGGGGCGAGGAGGCGCGCGAGGACGGGGAGGCCGCGGCTTCGCGCAGCCGCGCTTGTTCCGCGCTTCGGGGCGTCGTATTTCACGGGCGCGCCGCGAACGACGCGGACGCCGGGAGGACGACATGGCGCTTCTCAACATCGCCCGCATGGGCCGTCCGGTGCTCCTGCGGATCGCCGACCCGGTCGCCGACCCGGCGGACGTCGGCAAACTGGTCGAGGACATGGCGGAAACGATGGAGGACGCGAACGGCGTCGGCCTCGCCGCTCCCCAAGTCCACCAAAGCAAGCGCGCGATCGTTTTCAAGGCGCCTCGCGAGCGCGGCCGGGACGGCGCTCCGGAAACCGATTTCGCGCCGCTCACGGCGCTGGTCAATCCGGAGTTCGAACCGCTGGGCGACGACGTGGCGCTCGGCTGGGAGGGGTGCCTGTCGATACCCGGGATCACGGGCGCCGTTCCCCGCCACGCCCGCATCGTCTATCGCGGCCGCCTGCCCGACGGACGGCCGATCGAACGCGAGGCGACGAATTTTCATGCCCGCGTCGTGCAGCACGAGATCGACCATCTCGACGGCGTTTTGTTTCCCATGCGCATGACCGACCTGTCGCTCTTGAGCTTCAACGAGGAACTGGAGCGGTTCATGCAGGCGCTCAAGGGCCGGGAGGCCGCGACGTGAATCGGGAGGGGGAGCGCGACCGGCTGCTCGACGCGATGCTCGTCCACGTGCCGTTCGACGGATGGTCGGAAACGGCTTTGCGGGCGGGGGAAGGCGACCTCGGCGAAAAGCCGGCGGAATTGCTGTTTCCCGGCGGGCCGCGCGAGGCGCTGGCCTGTTTTTCCCGGCGCGCCGACCGGCAAATGGTCGCGGCGCTGGAGACCGCCGACGTTCAGGGAACGCGTCGCCGCGTCGCGTTCGCGGTCGACGCCAGGCTGGCCGCGCTCGATCCGCATCGCGAGGCGGTCCGCCGCGGGCTTTCGTTTCTCGCGATGCCGCGCAACGCGCCGCTCGGCGCGCGTTTGCTGTATCGCACGGTCGACGACATATGGCATGCGGCGGGCGACCGGTCGGCGGATTTTTCGTTCTACACCCGCCGCGCGTCGCTGGCGGCGGTCGTCGCGTCGACGACGCTTTTCTGGCTGGACGACGGAAGCGCGGACCGGGCGGAAACCCGCGCCTTTCTCGATCGGCGGCTACGGGACGCGATGCGGATTCAACAGGCGCGCGGCGGGTTGGAGCGCGTCGGCAGGGCGGCGTTCGGCCCGTTGCGCGTTCTGCGGGAGGTCGCCCGCGACCGTTACGGAAGCCCGCGGCGGAGCCGGACCTGAGGCCGCGGTTGGCGGGAACGCGGCCGGGGACCTGCCGGCGGCGCCTCCGAACCGGTCGCCGAAACCCGTTCTTTCGACGAAAATCCGCGACGCGCGGACAGGGACGCGCCGGGCTTCGGGCCGCTCGCGCCGAAGGGGAGAGCGTCGCCCGGCCGAGCGGCGTTTCCGAACGCGCGCGCCGCGTCGGCGGAGCCGGCGTCAAGCGGCGGCCGCGGGCTCCCGCACGGGAGTCAGGCGCGTGACGTGGCCCATCTTCCGTCCGGGCCGCGTCTCCGCCTTGCCGTAAAGATGCAGGCAAGCGCCCGGTTCCGCGGCGACGTCCGCCCATGCGTTCGCGTCCTCGCCGATCAGGTTCGTCATGACCGCGTCCGAGTGCCGCGCGGGATCGCCCAGGGGAAGGCCGGTTACGGCGCGGACCAGTTGCTCGAATTGGCCGATCGCGCAGGCGTCGACGGTCCAATGGCCGGAATTGTGCGGCCGCGGCGCGATTTCGTTCACCAGAACGTCTCCCGCGAGCGTGACGAACATTTCCACGGTCAGCAAGCCGAACAGGTCGAGTCCGGCCGCCAGCCGGCGAGCGATGCCGACGGCCTCGTCGGCGAGCGGATCCGCGATCGCCGCGGGCGCCGTCGTGACGCGCAGGATTCCGTCGCGATGAAGGTTTTCGACCGGGACGTAGGCGGCGGTCTCGCCTTCGAGGCCGCGGGCCACGGTCACGGAGATTTCGCGCTCGAAGGCGACCGCGCCCTCGAGGACGGTTCTCGCTTCGCCGGCGGTCCGCAACGCCTGCGCGAGGTCGCGGAGGCCGTCGATGCGCGTTTGGCCCTTGCCGTCGTAGCCGAAGCGGGCGGTCTTGAGAATCGCGGGCAACCCGATGCGCCCGGCGGCCGCTTCGAGATCGTCCGCGGAACGTATTTCGGCCCATTCCGCGGTGGCGATTCCGAGGCCGTTGACGAACGCCTTTTCGACGGCGCGGTCCTGCGAGACGCGCAGGGCTTCGACGGAAGGACGCACGGGAGCGCTCTCCCCGACGGCGGCGAGCGTTTCGAGAGGAACGTTCTCGAATTCGAAGGTCGCGACGTCGACCGAAGCGGCGAAGTTCCGCGCGGCGTCCAGGTCTTCGTATGGCGCGGTCGTCGCCGACGCCGCCACCTCGGCGGCGGGCGCGCGGGCGTCGGGGTCGAGGACGTGGCAGCGGTAGCCGAGTTTCGCGGCGGCGATCGCCGTCATCCGGCCGAGTTGGCCGCCCCCGACGATTCCGACGACGGAGCCGGGAGGGAGAGGGCGGTCGGGCGTCAACGGCCAACCGGCAGTTCCGGAACGCCGGCCGTCCGGTCGTCCCGCCAGGCGACGAGGCGCGCCATCAGCGCATCGTCCCCGAGCGCGATTATGGACGCCGCGAGCAATGCCGCGTTCGTGGCCCCGGCCGGGCCGATGGCCAGCGTTCCGACCGGAACGCCGGCCGGCATCTGCGCGATCGAGAGAAGGCTGTCCATGCCGTTCAGCGCCTTGGTTTGGACGGGCACGCCGAGAACGGGCAACGGCGTCATCGAGGCGATCATTCCGGGAAGATGGGCCGCGCCGCCGGCGCCCGCCACGATCACCTTGAGACCGCGCCCGGCGGCGGTTCTGGCGTAATCGTAGAGGCGGTCGGGCGTGCGGTGCGCGGAGACGATGCGCGTCTCGTGAACGACGTCGAGGGAGGTCAGGACGTCGGCCGCGTTCTTCATCGTCGGCCAGTCCGACCGGCTGCCCATGACGACGCTCGCGAGCGGCGTCCGTTCCGCCGCGGAGCCGCGTTCCTGCATGGCTACTTCCTGAAGCCCCGGCCGTTCGGCATCGTCGTTCGCGTCCGGCTCTACGCGATTATGTCGGGATAAAGCTGATCCTCGATCAGCGAGATATGGTCCTTCAAGGCGAGCTTGCGCTTTTTCAGGCGCTGCAGTTGAAGTTGATCGTAAGGTGCCTTTTCGGTGAGGCGAGCGATTATGTCGTCGAGATCCCTGTGCTCGACCTCGAGTTCCTTCAGCCTGCGGCGGAGAACCTCCTCTTCGCTCATGGCGCTGCACCGTTTCATTTCGCCCCGCTTTCGCATATTGTTGCAGATATCGCTTCGCTAGGCCATCAAGCAACGCAGGTCATGTCGGAAATCAGGAAAATCGGCGTGCTCACCAGCGGCGGCGACTGCGCCGGGCTGAACGCGGTCATCCGCGCCATCGTCTTGCGCGCGGCGGGCGGCTACGGCTGGCGCGTGCTGGGCATCAGGCAGGGAACGCACGGCCTGATGGCGCGCCCGGTCGACTGCAAGGAATTGACGGTGGAGATGTTCACCGGCAGCATCCTTCGCATGGGCGGCACGATCCTCGGCACCGTCAACGAGGGCAACCCGTTCTCCTATCCCATGCCCGACGGCACGCTGCTGGACCGGTCGGACGAGTTCATCGAAGGTTACCGCGAACTCGGCCTCGACGCGTTGATCGGCATCGGCGGAGACGGCAGCCTGGCGATCCTCCAGCGGCTCGCCCGGCAGGGCGACTGGAAATTCGTGGCCATTCCCAAGACGATCGACAACGATGTCGGGATTACGGAGAACTCCGTCGGTTACATCACGGCCGTCGACGTCGCCACCGAGGCGCTCGACCGGCTGCAGCCGACGGCGGCGAGCCACGACAGGGTGATGATTCTCGAAGTGATGGGCCGGGGCGCGGGGCACATCGCGCTGTCGGCGGGGATTTCCGGCGGCGCGGACGCGATTCTGATTCCCGAAATCGACTGGACGGCCGAAGGGCTCGCCAGAAAGATCGAAGAGGTCCGCAATGCCGGTCGCAACTTCGCCCTGGTGATGGTGGCCGAGGCCGCCCGCTTGCCCGACGGCTCCGCCGTGGTTCGGACCCGCAGCAGCGGCGCCGTCGATTACGGGGGCATCGGGCATCAGGTCAGCGAACTCGTCCAGAAGACCACCGGGATCACGTCGCGCGTGACCGTTCTCGGCTACGTGCAGCGCGGGGGCGCCCCGTCGCCGCGGGACCGGTTGTTCGCCTCCGCGTTCGGCGTGCATGCCGTCGATCTGGTGGCCAAGGGCCGCTTCGACCGGATGGTCGCATGGTCCAACCGCGCATGCATCGACGTGCCCTTGCGGGAGGCGCTGGACTCTCATCCGCTGGTGGATCCGCGGGGAACGCTGGTCGCTACGGCGCGCGGGCTGGGAATCTATATGGGCGGACGCTGACGGCGAACTGACGGAGAGGAAAGACGGTGACGGAGTTTCCCGACCACCCGTTCTGGGACTATTCGCTGAAGGTCTACATGTCGGACGGCGTCGGCGCGGCTTGCCTGGCGTTGCAGGAAATCCATCAGATCGACGTGAACGTGGTGCTGTTCTGCATCTGGCTCGGGGCGTCGGGGCGCGGCGTCATGACGGATTCGGAATTGGCCGAGGCAAGGGGGGCGGTTGGCGCATGGCACGACTCGGTCGTCCGGCCCCTGCGCGCCGTCCGGACGCGGATGAAGGGCGGCCTGCCGCCGGCTCCCGATGCGCTCGCCGAATCGCTGCGCCGACGGATTCAGAAGATAGAGATCGACTGCGAGCACACCGAGCAACTCATGCTGGCCGCCGCGGTCGAGCGGGAAGCGGACGCGAGCCGCGGCACGGAAGCGGCCGACGCGGCGGCGAATGTCGGGCGCTATTTCGGAGCGTTGGGCATAACGGTCTCGGACGAAGACCGGAACCATCTCGGCGTCGTGCTGCGAGTCGCCTTTCCCGAAGCGGCGCCCGGCGAGATCGACGGCCTGTGCGCGGAGTTATGACGGACGGCGCGGGAAACGGTCCGTCGGGTTGTGGCGGGCGGCGCTGCGTCATACATTCGACGGTCACGACACATGGAGGGCTCCTGAAATGAGCACCGAGATCGAGGGACTCAAGGCGCGGCACGCGGAACTCGAACAGTTGCTGGACGCGGAAGCGAGCAAGCCATTTCCCGATCAGACCGTTGTCGCGAACATCAAGAAGCAAAAGCTCAAGATAAAGGATCAGATCGCGCGTCTCGAACACGCCTGACCAGTCGGCCGGTTCCCTCCGACGAAGGCGCCGGTCCGGCGCGGGCGGGGTTGCCGGTTTTTCGTTTCAATATGCGGCGGCGCTCGACGCCGACGGCGGTTTCGTCCGGCGCTGCGCCGTTCGAAAGCGCGGCGCGACTTTACCAGTTGGTGGAAGGCTGCGTCTCGCTGGCCTCGCTCGTCCCGTCCGGCGACGCCGGCGGCTCCTCGTCCGCCGACTTCGCGTAACCCGCCCTGGCGAGCTCGCGGTCCAGATCCTCCCTGTTGCAGAGTCCCAGTCCCACGGGATCGCGCGCCGTGATGTTCGACATGTTCCAGTGCGTACGCTCGCGAATCTTCAGGATCGTCTGCTTGGTCGTGCCGATCAGCCGCGAAATCTGGGCGTCGGTCAGGTCGGGGAATTGCTTGACCAGCCACGCGATCGCGTCCGGCTTGTCGCCGCGGCGCGTGACCGGGGTGTAGCGCGGCCCCTTGGTGCGGGGGGCCGGACGCGGAATCCGGTCTTCCGCTATCGATAGCCGGGCCGCGGGATCCGCCTCGCAGCGCGAAATCTCCTCGCGCGCGAGCTGGCCGTTCGCGATCGGGTCGTAACCCACCATGCCGATCGCCACCTCTTCGTCGGCGATGCTCTGAACCTCCAGTTCGTGAAGGTCGCAAAAGGCGCCGATCTGCCGGAAGGTCAGAGCGGTGTTTTCGATCAGCCAAACCGCTGTCGCTTTCGGCATCAGCGGTTTGGCGGCGGTCTGGCTATCCATTTTTCCTCGTTCCCTCGAAAGGTTCTTCGGATCCCGCGAACGTCGGCCGGTCGCGGCCGTTCTCGACTTCCAGCACGATCTTGCCGATGTGCGCGCTCGATTCCATGAGCGCGTGCGCGTCCGCCGCCCGCGCAAGCGGGAAGGTTTCGTGGACGATCGGCGCGACGTCGCCGTTCTCCAGCAGGGGCCAGAGCTTTCGGCGCAGGGTTTCCGCAATGGCGCCTTTCTGTTCGACGGTGCGCGGCCGCAGCACCGAACCGGTCAGGGTCAGCCGCTTCATCATGATCGTCGGCAAGAACAACTCCGCCTTTGCGCCCTTCAGGACGGCGATCTGCACGAGCCGGCCCTCGGGCGCCAGCGCCTCGAGGTTGCGGGCGAGATAATCGCCGCCGACCATGTCGAGGATCACGTCGCAGCCCTTGCCGCCGTTCGCGGTTTTCGCGACCTCGACGAAGTCGGCCTCCACGTAGTTTATCGCGCGGTCCGCTCCCATCCTTTCGCAGGCGCGGCATTTCTCGTCGTTGCGCGCGGTTGCGAAAACGGTCGCGCCGAACGCTTTCGCGGTCTGGATGGCGGCGGAACCGATGCCGCCGGAACCGCCATGGACAAGAATGCTCTCGCCCGGCGCCAGCCGTCCGCCGTCGAACAGATTGGTCCAGACGGTGAAGAAATTTTCCGGAAGGGCGGCCGAACGCACCATGTCGAAGCCGTTCGGCAAAGGCAGCGCCTGCGGCGCGGGAACCGCGCAGTATTCGGCGTAGGCGCCGCCCGCCACCAGGGCGCACACCTTGTCGCCCGGCGCGAACCGGTCCGCGCCGCGGGCGGCTTCGACGACGGTTCCCGCCAGTTCGAGTCCCGGTATGTCGGTCACGCCGGGCGGCGGAGGGTAGCTTCCGCGGCGTTGCATCACGTCCGGAAAATTGACCCCGGCGGCGGCCACGCGGACCAGGATTTCGCCTTCGGCGGGGCGAGGCGTCGGTCGGCGGGCCGGCCGGAGCGTTTCCGGTCCGCCCGGTTCGGCGATTTCGATCGCCGTCATCGCGTCGGGTATGGACATGGCTACGGAGGCGACATTGACAAGAACTGCGGACGGTCGAAGATGTATCCGACCAGCCGCGCGCTGGCAAGCACCGCGAACGGCGGAACCGGCGATGGAAAACGACGACCTGCCTCTCAGGCAACCCAAACCCAAACGGGATCTCGATCCCATGTCCATCGAGGAGCTGGAGGACTACATCGGGGAGATGGAAGTCGAGATCGTCCGCGTCCGCGCGGAGATCGCGCGAAAGCGGGCGCACCGCGAGGGCGCCGATACGTTGTTCCGGAAGTAGGGCCTTCGCCCGGCGCCGTCGACCGGCTTCGCCGGAGTCGCCGGTCAGTCGAGTTTGATGTTCTGGAAGCGCTTGTTGAATTTTGCGACCTGTCCGCCGGTGTCGACGAGGCGCTGCGACCCGCCCGTCCAGGCCGGGTGCGATTTCGGGTCGATATCGAGTTTCAGCGTGTCGCCGACGCCGCCCCATGTCGATCGGGTCGCGTAGGTCGTGCCGTCCGTCATCACCACGTTGATTTCGTGGTAGTCCGGGTGAATGTCCTTCTTCATCGCATGTCTCCCGCGAAGGTTGCGGCTTTATAGGGAAGGGCAGATCCGTTTGCAACGCGAGGGTTTGCGCCTCCTCGGCGCACGCCCGGTCGGGACGCTCCGGGTCGCCGCCCCACGGGCCGGGGTTCTCGACGGTCCGGACCATGCCCCCGTGACCGAGGTCGACGAGGAAAGCGGTCCGCGCGCAACGCCACTCGTCGGCGCGGCAGGCTGCGAGGCGACCGGCGTTGGCCTCGGCGGGGCTGGCGTCCGGATCGAGCCAAGACAGGTCGGGGTGGGGGTCGGGCTCTTCGATCCGTTCGAGGTCGGCGGCTGGTTGTGGAGTCCCGCGTAGCGCCGTTCGACCCATTCGAAGAAGGCTCGGTCCACTTTCGCGCGAAGCTCGGCGCTTTTCCATCCATACCCATCCTCGCGTCGGCGGCGGTCTGCAACAAGACAAGATGGAGTTCAGCCCAGCGCCATGCGAACGTGAACCAGTCCCGGTGGTGCACCTCTGCGCCGGGGATCGTATCGCCAACGGTTTCCATGAGTCCGCGAAGGCGGCGCAACCTGTCGGTGCCTGCGTCGACGCGAATCCCGATCGCCGCCCATTCGCCGCGGAGTGCGTTGCCGGAATCGTGGGCGACGGCGCAGTATCCCTTCGACGAACAGGTTGTCGATATAGACGCGGACATCATCGTGTTCGAAGGGCAGTTCCGTTGGCCCCTCGATCTCGAAAGTGAGCTTCTTTTCCGCGTCGTGCAAGGAGACGGTTGTCTGGGTGCAGGCGAGGCGATCGAGAAACAGAGGCCAGCGTTCCCGAAGGAAGGCGTCCCGGTTCGGGATGACGTTTCCACCGGCCAGGAGACGAAGGTGCCAGCTTATCGTAGCAGCCACGCTAGGCGGTCGTCAAAGAGGCGCGGTAAACGCCGCCTTAGGTAGTGTCGGCGCAGCAGTACGCGCAACAGGTCGGACGGATTCTTGACGAGCTCGGGCATGATATCGAAAACCTGCCGCAGCGCAAAATCCTTGGTCGCGTCGGCTCCGATCTAGACCGGCTTGTACCGCTCCTGTGCACGGTGGAGCGCTTCGAGATCGCTTCGGTCAAGCGCTGCGACGATCAGATAGTTGAGGTTGGGAAACAGGTCGCTCAAGCCGAAGGAAATCGACCGGCTAGTTTGCAGCAGGTCGTGGGGAAACGTCGACAGATCCAGGCTTGCGGTTCGCACGACGACTTCAGGGCTGCTGTCTTCGCTCCGATCCTGCCGCGACCGGAAGCGCGATTCGTAGTCGAAACGGAAGGCGACGGAGTCTTCAAAAGTGACGATCTCGAACCGCCGCTCGCGAAGAGTTTCGTGAAGCGCCGCTTCCAGCAGCAGTCCATCAGGATCGGCCGCCAGAGTGAGATGCGCACTGCCCGGCGTGAACTTTTTCAGAATCCGGTCGCGCCAGTCGGACACCGGACACACTCCCCGGTTGCTATTGAATGCGCGACAACGGGAAGCGCCGCTGGTATTTGTTCCATGTCTGGACGTTGAACACCATGCAGTCTGCAGCGATCGGCCGCGTCCATTCTCCGGATGGCGGTCCGTTCAGGGGAAGCTTGTTTTTCAAGTCGTCCGTTCTCATACTGAGTTGACGTTCCGTCAGCGTGTCCAAGGCGATAATGACCCAATAATTGACGGGTTTTTCAACTCCGTGAGTTGCCCATTGATAAAGGAAAGAATCTCGATATTTGTACTTCAAGTCTTCATCTAGACGTCCGGAAAAAAACTCGTCGATGAATTTTTTTCTATTGGCTTGTTTTGCACGCGGGTGGTCTGGATTTTTGATTTCGATGAACGATATCCGATCATCATCCTCAACGATGAAATCCACGGCCTTCATGCAGTTGGACAAGCCATGCGTCGCGGGCTCGTCAAATTTTCGTGCGTTTACCGTGCGGGGAAACGTGATCCGAAGATTTCCCTCGGTGAACTCCTTCATTTTTCACTTCCCGACAGAGCGCGCTGGACCTCGCGGTCATACTGGTCGGCGAAGGCTTCGGCGATGGCGTTGGGATGGATAGAATGGTAAGTATTGACCGGCTTGCAGGCGATCTCTCCATTCTCGCGAAAGAAGGCATGGAATGTGAGATCGTCCTCTTTCTTCTTTTGTAAATCCAGCTCCTTGAGTATGCCATAATCGTGGGTACCGATAAATATCTGAACCCCCAAGCGTTGGAGCTCCAGCAGGACTTCGATCACTGTTCCGAACAGCTTGGGATTGAGGTTGGTTTCCGGTTCGTCCCAGAACAGCACGGAGCCTTCAGGCAGCGTTCCATTCTGGATCAACAGCCACAAGAGGCCGAGCTTGCGCATCCCTTCGGCGAGCAACGAGAACTCCAGATTTCCTTGCTTGTTGCGAAGAAAGAACTCTTCGTTTTTCGCGCTGACTTTTCCATCAATTGCTTTCTGTAGAACGATGAGTAATTTCTTGCGCTCGGCAGGGGCTGGTTCACGCAAAGGCGGCCGGTATGCGTGAACGAGAATGTCTTTGTAAATTTCTTCAAATTGAATATCACGTTGATCATAGAGAGACAGAAACCCGGGCGCGTTGGCGAGCATCTCCTTCACCGGGATATAGACGCTCTCAACCGGATCGGCCTGCCACGCCTTCGTTTCCGTGACCTTGGCCGAAGCCGCGACAACTGCATGATCGGAGAACGAAGCCTGCAGTTGCTGCCGACCACGGGAAACCACGACGTTGCATTCCGAACTTCCCTTGCGTCGTTTGACGAGGCGCCCGATACCATCGTTGGACGGCATGAAGACCCGGACGAGCTTCTCCGCGAATCCGACCCCTGTCTTGCTGACGTCGCAAGCCGCGTAGGCAACCTTCATGAGATGTGTCTTGCCAGTCCCGTTTGCGCCGACGAGGACGTTGATTCCAAGCGACGGCTTGAAGTCGAACGATTCGAAGGCCGTGAACCGCTCCAGCTTCACTCTCGTGATCGTCATACTGCTGCTCCCGTGCGAATTAGCGCCTGATCGTACCAGAACAGGAGCTTAGGGTCTTCCTGAAGAACGGTTTCCGGGATTTTTTCCGCGACCTTCTTGATGGTGTCGTAATCTTGGTCTTGGTAGGCCTTGAAGAAACCGGCGCGCATGGCCTCGAGGCGGAAGAGCTTGAGTCGCTTTTGCGGGGAGTGGCGGTATTCCTCGAACTCGCGCAGCAAGGCGCTGGTGCGGCGTTTCTCCATATCGGCCGCCTTGTTGGGGTCGGGGACGTACCAGCGGTGCTTCGCCTTGTTGCGCAAGGCCGGGTGGTCCTTGGCGAGATTGCGCAGTTCCTTGAAGTTGGTGGAGAGGTAACCATGGATTTGGCTGGGGACTTCAACTACGCCATCGTAGCGCAGGAAGTTCTGCTCCAGCATTTCGGAAAGCTTGGGCAATTTTTCGTGTTTCCGCCAGCTAGCGACCTCGCGCAGGAATTGCGGGTGGACATCCTGGAAGCTCTGCGGCTTCCGTCCCAGATGCCGCTTGAGCCACTGGATAGCCGAGGCTTCGTCGACGACGAAGATTTCGAGCTGCGCCACGTCCTCGACCGCCGTGCGCTTCCTGTCGTATTCGGCGACCTGATCGGGGAGGAACGCCATGCTGTCGCGTTCGGGGAAGCGCCGAGCGACGCCAGAAAGGAACTCGCCAATCGAGAGCGGGACGGTCACGTTGCGCAGCACGTGGAAGGCCACCATGCGGTCGAAAAGCATATACGGCTGGCGTTCTGCGACGATCTCCACGCAGCCATCCTTGCGAACGAATACGGGAAGCTGGCCGAGATGGGTACGGACGAAATCCCAAACGCCGTCCTCGGCTCCCTGCTCAAGGGCGAAGCGTTCCTCCAGACCGTCGTTGGGTTTGTAGGCGGAGATCACAAGATCCTGCTTGACCGCAGTGCTGGTGACCTGTTTGAACAAGCCTTGTTGCTTGTCCATCGTGCGCACATCGGCGACGATGAAACCGGCCGTGAGCAAAGCTTCCTGGATCGCAGTCCAGACGGCGTTGCGGGAGTTGTGGAAGGCGACGGTGATCCAATGTCCTGGCTTGAGCACGCGCCCATATTCCTCGAAGCAGCGCTGCATCAGTCGCTGGTACTCGGGCAGGTCCTTGCCCTTGAAGCGGTCGACGATGGCTTCCGGGGCGGCGTTGGTCAGCACGCGATGCCAAGATTCGACCAAGAAGTTGAGATCCGCGTAGTAGATGTTTTCGCCGAACGGCGGATCGGTGAAGATGTAGTCGACAGAGTTATCGGGAATCCCCAGATATGTGGTTGTGCCCAAGGTCACGATACATGAAGACGTTCGCTGGGCGCTTTCTCCATCGAACGCCCTGGTCAGCTGGGCCAGCTTATTCCCAAGATTGTATCGGGGAGAAACCTCGGAAATTTGCGACGCGACATAGTAGACGCCAGTGAGTTGACGGTTGACTTGCGAATAGTGAGTGGGGCCATAACGGTTGAGAATCGACATTCCCCAGATGGCCTGCTCGACGAAGTAAAGGAGCATACGGCGAACGCGGGAATCGGGGTGAGCGTTGGCCCGACGCCACATCGCCGCTAGGGTGTGCGCTGCGCGGGGCAGGAAGAAGTGGTGAATATGGCTAATTCCAAAGTGGTCCATGCGAGCGTGTTGGTGTGTCATATGCATGGGGGGGATCGGATCGATCGGCACTTCCAGAGGCAAGGGTAGCTGGGCGATCCGTTCGAGAGTTTTCGAATCATAGGCGTCCACCTTCTTTCTGTATGCCACTCCACTTAATGAGTAAGCCACCAGAACCGGCTTACGCTTTGGAATTCGGATTGTTGAGTCGGTGGACGGATCGAAGTGTAATTCGTAAAGGCGCTCCAATCGTCGCTTGGTAAGCTCGCAATTACAATGCGGGCAGGAAAATACATCCTTTACGCGACCCGTTCTCTCATCCAAAGCGTGGTCGACAAAGACGACCTCCTCTGCACATTCGGGGCAGGAGAACACCTCGCTCCAGACGGTGTAGTCGATCCGTCCTTTGGTCTTCCCGTCGATGTGCTTGGTCTGGTACATCCAACCGAACTCTTCCTCTACCTCGTCGAGCAGCGCACAGGCGGCCTCGGCGAAGGTATCGATGTCGAAGGGCAGGGTGTAATTGGCAGCGATGAAGCCAGCGGCTGGAGACAAGTCGTTCAGGATCGCACGCCGAGTGCCCCATTTTGGTTTGCCGAATCCCTCCGCTGTCCACTGCGTTTCCAGGGTTTTCCGGTAACTGTCAGGCGCGGTTCCGCACCACTGCGCGGCGACGCCGGCCATCCCGGAGCCGGCGAACCCGTCCAACACCAGATCGCCGGGCTCCGTGTAATGGAGAATCAGGGGCACGATCGCCAGATGCGGCACTTTGGTATGATAGCCGTGGGCCCGATAGATGGGGTGGGTCTTGCCTTCGCTGACATCGACCGCGAAGGGCTTGCGGCGATAATCCTCGGCCGGATCGTAGGATCTGCCGTGCGTCTCAACGAACGCGCCCAAGAATGGGTTCGGACAGGCAGTGTGCCAAGGCGGGTCGGAAAGAGCCAAGATGTCGTCGATCGCGCCGTCGGGAAACCCGACCTCGTCCTTCCAGCGTTGCAACAGGTCCCTAGACTGTTCGGCGTGCGCCATATGCTCGGCAAGGGCGCGAAGATGCGCTTCGTTGCCCATTGGCCAGTGTTCTATCGCCGCCATGCGAGCTGTCGCGTCGTCGACGCTGGAAAAGGGAACGCCAGCGAGTTTGGCATGCAGGTCCTCCAGCCCTTTCTGGAGTTCGGCGAGAAAATGGGCGCGGCGGGCGTCTTCGTCCTCGAAGGTCAGCCCTAGGCATTCCACCGGCGGCCTGCGCTCGGCGTTCGCCAACTCCTCGCGGGACTTCTCGAACATTTCGCTCTGCCCCGAAGGATGCCTGAACAGCCGACCGGTCCGGCGGTCCGCTTTGCTTCGCGCCATCCGGTCAGTTCCCGTGCGCATGGCGGGCCTTGAGTGCGGCGCCCGCGTCGGTGACGACGTAGCGTTGGTCGGGCGCCCGTGGCTTTTCGGGGTTCGTCATGGCCACGATGCCAGCGTGGATCAAAGGATCCAGATAATGTTTTTTGAAGTGACCGCGATTGGCGACGCCAAGGGCGGCCATTATTTCCGTCAGGCGGCGCGGTACATCGCAGTGCTCCACGATCATCCAATGTGTCTCCGACAGCTCGGTCAGCGGTTCGACTTGTGTGGTGGACAAGTTCCCCGATGTGTGGTCGACGGAGTTAGTGGCTAAGCCAATGCCGTTCGCGTCGACTCGGTCACCGACTTGATCGGTTCGGTCGAGGCGCTCCCTCACGGGATCTGCAAGCGCGTAACGACCACCGTTTTCGGCAAGCTCGATCAGCTTCTGGGCTGCTAGCCGCTCTGCAACCGCGGCGGTGTCCGGCTCGGAGAGCCCAGTCACGTCTCTAAGTTGCGAACGAGTCGCTTTCCTTTTCCGACAAACGAAGGCGAATGCCTTGGCCTCGGTCTCGTCAAGGTGGACACCGAGGCCGGCTTGGAACAACATCTGTTCTTCGGACAGGAGTTCATCCTTAAAGAGGGTCAGCTGGAAAGCTTTTCGCGTCCTATCGTTTTCGACGACTGGTGGAACGCGTCCGAGCCGCCGCCAGATGGCGAAAATCGCGCGAATGCCGGTTCCCGCCTGCTCGCTTAAACCAACACGGCGGAAGGCAGCGACGATCATGGGGTTGCGAACTTCCCGTTCCCCGGGGTTCATGAGTTCCTCTGTTGATGCGAAGGCGTCACCTGGGTTCCACAGCAGCGTGAGGTTGTCGAAGAACCGGATCACAGGCTTGCACCTGTGGTCGGCGTAGTCTTGATGAATCAACAAGTTTATTGCGGCTTCTCGAAAGGCAACGTAATCTGGCGGTCGGTCTTGCCGCTGAAGGGTTTCGGGGTCGACGGAGAAGGGCTTTTCCGCACGCTGCAGATAGTCGTTTATGAGCGCCCTCCATGTCTTCACAAGGTTGGTCTCGATCACCAGACGGTTGGCCCAGCGCTCCTCCGGCAAATCTTTCGACCAGTCGCCGCGATACCATTGGCAGTCCACGACGGGGCGGGGCAGTATTTGGCGAAACGAGGGGTTGGCACCAAACAGAAGGATCGCCGCGAGTTTCGGCAAAAGCTTGCCATTGGCTTCGACGACGAGTCCCCAATGTTGCAGGAACTCCAAATTCGACAACGAGTCGTCTTGATCTGTAATCCGCTCCTCGAACCGCTTTCGATACCACCGCAGGGACTCGTCGTCGAAGCATCGTTCGGGATCGAGGTCGACGATTTTCCCTTCATAGCGTTCGTCCGAGGCGTCGCGCAGCATCCGCTCGATCTCTGGCAGCGTGCAGCGCTCGTCGCTGGCACCGCGGCGGATGAATGATCTTGTGATATCACCATTGAGATAAATCGGCTTGTCTTGGCGACGCGCCTCGGGGATATGAAAAACGAGAAGCGTCCTACCGTCGTTCTCGATCAGCTTTTCGTCAGCATTTACAACACAGTTCAGCTTCTGACCGGAGCGGAGGACGCTCAGAAAGTCGTTTTGAACTTTGTCTACCTCTAGGACGCCGACAATCTCGAAACCGTCCACATTGTCCTGGACGCCGAAGACCAGCCAGCCTCCCTTGGTGTTCGCGAAGGCGGAAACCGTTTCGTAGGCGTTCTTCGGGACGCCACGTCGCGCCTCCTTGAACTCGATATCATTCCATTCATACCCATCGATGCGTCGGATGAGTTCTTCACGCTCCATCGCCTCCTACTCCAGCAGCAGCTGGACCTTGTCCGGCTCCCTCCGCTTGGCGAGCCCGCCCGGGCAGCGTCCAGAGCTGGCAGGCGATCCACTGTCGAGGAGGGCCGCCCGCATCTTGTCGGCGGTCGGTGCCACTTTGACCAGGACAAGCCGGTGGTAGCGGCTTCCCACTCGCTCAATCATCTCGATCACCCGCTCGGAGAGCCGCCGCGTTGCGCCATTTCCCCGAACGTCTCGCTGGCTCGTCTTGCCGCTATCCAACCAGTGGTCGGTCGTCATGGTCTTTCCGAACTCCTACGGCACGGCTCTCGCCATCATGCGAAAATGCACAGCATGGGCGACCATGTAAATATAGCAGCTTTCCGTTATCGAATGAACCACGAACGTGATCGCCGTTTACGTTGCTAGATCGACACCCGAACGTTCGCCCGCCGTTGCCGGCCGGGTACCGAAGAGATGCGGCGGCGTCGAGCATACGCAGATGCACCAGTCGAGCGCCGCCGGGAGACGAGCGCACCCGTGCATGCGTACCGTCTTCGCCATGCTCCTGCGAAAGAACGCATCCGTCACGGCCGCTTCGTCGGCTTGGTCGCGTTCGACCTCGCCCTGTCGCGCCGTGCGTCGTCTGCTCAACCCCTGTCCGAATCAGCGAACATTGAGTGCAGCGCCTGCTTGGGTGACGACATAGCGTTGGTCGGGCGCTCAAGACTTTTCAGATTTGCCATGGCGGAGATGCTGGCGCGGGGATAACGCTTCCTGAAGTGCTTGCGACTAGCGACGCCGAGAACAGCCATTATTTGCTGTGTAACTAACCCAATCTGCCGGCCACACAAAACCGTTCCGCGAGATTTTTTTCGCGGCGGCGCTGGCCGTTCGAGAGGAGCGTGACGCTGAGGGCTGCCCCGTATAGCCCTGTCTTCACGCCGCGACGCCCGAACGCGGAACGGTTATGTCGGCGAGCGGCGCGACACCAGCAAAACCACCAGTTACATGCTACGGGGCGAGCAGGCACCGATCATGAGCGTTTGTCAGGTGGCGCAGTAAGTTGCAGCGCACCAAGATCATGCTGTGCATTTCCATCAGTTCGGTAAGCGCCTCGACTTGTGCAGTGGACAAGTTGGCACGGCCGTCGCCGACTTGTGCAGTGAACAAGCTTCCCGTTGGGTGGTCGACTTGATCACCGGCCTGGGCGGTCCGGTCCCTGTCAACTTGCGCAGTGGACATGTTCCGCGGCGTCGGGCGACTTGTGCAGTGGACAAGTTGGCACGGCCGTCGCCGACTTGTGCAGTGAACAAGCTTCCCGTTGGGTGGTCGACTTGGTCACCGGCCTGGGCGGTCCGGTCCCTGTCAACTTGCGCAGTGGACATGTTCGCGGCGTCGGGCGACTTGTGCAGTGGACAAGTTGGCACGGCCGTCGCCGACTTGTGCAGTGAACAAGCTTCCCGTTGGGTGGTCGACTTGGTCACCGGCCTGGGCGATCCGGTCCCTGTCAACTTGCGCAGTGGACATGTTCCGCGGCGTCGGGCGACTTGTGCAGTGGACAAGTGCCGTGATGGGCGGCCGACTTGGACGGTCCGGCCGAGGTGTTCCCATGCAGGCTGCGCAAGCGCATAACGGCCGCTGGTTCCGACGGGCCAGCCCTTGGATCGCCAGCCGTTCCGCGACCGCGGCAACTGCAGTTCGTGCGATGACATGCGCTTCTCTCTGCGCAGGCGTCCGGCGCGATGTCGCTTTCCACCTTGCCGCCGGTTCGCACCGTGTCCCCCCATGGCGGATGGTCCCGCTACCCGAGCCCCCGGCAGGGTGCCGGTCCCTCGCGAGCGCTTTCGACGCTCTTTTCGGCGATCGCCGCGAGGGCGACCTCGGCGGTTTTCGGCCCCCGTCAGCGCTGGGTCAACTTGAACTCGATGCGGCGGTTGCGGCGGAGCGCCTCCACGGATTTGCCGTCGTCGAGCGGCTGAAACTCCCCGAACCCGGCGGCGACCAGCCGCGTCGCCGGTATGCCTCTTTCCAGCAACTGCTTTACCACCGATATCGCCCGCGCCGCCGAAAGCTCCCAGTTCGAGGCGTATAGCGGAGTCTTGATCGGAATGCGGTCCGTATGTCCGTCGACCCGCAGCACCCAGTTCAAATCGTCCGGAATCCGGCCCGAAATATCGATCAGCGTATCCGCCAGACGATCGATCTGCTGCCGGCCGCTCGAACTGAGGTCGGCGGAACCGGAAGAGAACAGAACTTCGGACTGAAAAACGAAGCGGTCGCCTTCGATGCGGATCTCGCGCCGCTCCCCAAGCACCGCCCGAAGGCGGCCGAAGAATTCGGAGCGGTAACGCGCAAGTTCCGCGACCTTGGATGCGAGCGCTTCGTTCAGCCTCTTTCCGAGGCTGACGATCTGGATTTCCTGTTCGCTCGCCTTCGCTTCGGAGGCTTCGAGGGCCGCATTCAATCGCGCCAGCTGTTGACGGAGAACCGCGAGGTTTCTGTTGAGCAATTCTATTTCGCGCCGGGCGCGGAGGTTTTCCCGTTGCTCGTCCGAGAGTTCCTCGCCAATGCGCCGCGTCTGCGCGCTGAGTTCCCGAACGGTCAGCGTTTTTTCCTCGATCTCCTTTTGCGCCAGCGCCGTTCGTTCGCGTTCCGTAGACAGGCGCGCTTCGAGTTCCGCCGATCGATCGCGAAGCGCGGTGACGGTACTGTCTCGGTCGGCGATCGTCGAGGCCATGTCCGCGACTCGCTTTTCGAGATCGCCGCGGACCTTGCGCAGCGCCTCGATGTCGCGGTTGAGCTGCACGATCTGCCGTAGCTGGAGGGCGATCGTCTCCTTGTCCGCCTCGACGAGCTTGCGCGCCTCCTCGAGTTCCGCGGCGGTTTCCGCCGCAGCCGCGGCTCGCTCGTTCAGGCGCGCCTGAAGCAGGTCGCGCTCGCGGACGGTTTCCGCGAGCTGCGTCTCGAGGGCCTCGCTTTGCGGCATGACTTCCGCGAGCCGGCTCGACAGCCTTTCGTTGTCGGCGACCGCGGCGTCGAGATCGGCGGAAATCCGGGCGAGACTGTCGCGCAGCCCGGCCGAAGAGGCCCGCTCCAGCGACAGCATCTGCGCCAACTCGTCGACCTGCCGGGTGAGTCTCTCGAGCGCCTGGTTTCGCCCGGACAGGGCCTGACTAAGGAAGAACTGCGCCAGCGTGAAGACGAGCACCAAAAAGATGATGATCATCAACAGGGCCGCGAGGGCGTCGACGAAACCCGGCCAAATGTCGAGCGTTCGGCGCTGGCGGTTGAGGGCGCCCGGCATGTCTCCGAGAACCTAGCGTCCCGACTTTTCGGCGGCCGCCGCGATCGTGCGCGCCAGCACGCGTATTTCCGACCGGAACTCCTGCACCGTTTGCGTGCGGCCGCTGGCCATTTCTTCGAGCAGGCGCGCGAGATGCGCATCGATGCTGCGCAGGTGCCCGCGAATTTCCTCCGCGGCCGCGTCCTCGGCGTTCGAGCGCGCGAAATTCTCGTCGAGACGGGTCAGGATCGGCTTGAGGGCCAGCTGGTGTTCGGCGAGTTGCGCCATCAGCGTCTGTTCCGTCTTCATCTGGTCGGTCAGCGTGCCGATCTTTTCCGTGAGGCGGGAGACGCCGACATTCGCGCCGACCCTGGCCTCTTCGCCCCGTTGCAGCGTTCGTTGCAGGTTCTCGAGACTGTCGGCCGTCTGTTCGAGAAGCGCCTGCACGTAGGCCGGAACGTTTTGGTCGCTGTCGATCCCGAGCGTTCCCGATCCGAGCTTGGTCTGCGTCGACAGCCAGTCTTCGAGGTCGTTGTAAAAGCGATTCTGCGCCTGTCCCGCCTGCAGTTCCAGAAATCCCAGCACCAGCGAACCCGCGAGGCCGAAGAGCGACGACGAAAAAGCGGTGCCCATGCCGGCAAGCGGAGACTGCAACCCGCGCTTGAGATCGTTGAACACCGAGTCGAGCCCGCCGTCGTTCACGGAAAGGTCGGCGATGACGGCGCTTATCGCTCCGATCGTCTGCATAAGGCCCCAGAAGGTGCCGAGCAGACCCAGAAATATGAGCAGGCCGATCATGTAGCGCGAGATGTCCCGCGATTCGTCGAGCCGCGCGGAGATGCCGTCGAGCAGCGAGCGCATCGCCGTCGCGGAAAGGCTGAACTTCTCCGGCCGGTCGCCGAGCATGACCGCCATCGGCGCGAGCATTTGAGGCTTCGGAACGACGGACAAACCCGGCCGGTTGCTGCGAAAGCTCTCCAACCAGGCGACGTCGCGAACCAGAATCAGCACGGTACGGATGATGTAAACGGTGCCGAGCAGCAGCGCGCCGACGATGAAGCCGTTGAATCCCGGATTCGCCATGAAGGCGCTTATCAGACCCTCGCCCAGCAGAAACCCGAATGCGCCGACCGCGACGAGAAAGACCAGCATTCGGAGAAGATATCGTCGCGGATGAGTCATTTTTCGGCCTGCGCGGCGCGGCGCTCGCTTGCGCGCCTCGTTCCGCCGTCGAAACGCCGCTCCGGCCCGGCGAAACCGCGGGCGGCCGCGGGAGCGTCCCGTCTCCCGGCGGGACGCCTTTCGTTCGCTCCGCGCATCGCGCGGCGCAAGAGATGTCCGGACGTTCCGCTTGCCGGGCGACGCGTCGCTGGCGGCGCGGCTGCGGATCCATTCACCGCCGAAGCTCCCGAACCGCCCGCCGCCGGTTCAGCGTATCCTTCATAGTCGGCGCGTCCGGTCGCACGGACGGCGGCAGCCTGAAGAACGTCGCGAAGACGGGCACACGATCATGAATTCCTCTCGGCGAGACAGCGACCTCGCCGCATCGTTAAATTTCGCCGGGCGGAAGGCGCGCATTGTTCGCGTAATATAATTCTGCGCGGATTGCGATACAAGATGCCCGTATGCGCCGCGAAACGGCCCTTTATTCCGTCGCTTCGGGGTTCGCGCGGCGCAGCGCTTCGTCGAGCATCCGGTGGAGTTCGTCGTGCAATCGCTGATTGGCGGCGACGAACGGGTTGCCGGCAGGCGCGTCGCCGCCATCCCCAAGGCGGTTGACCATACCGCCGGCTTCGCGGACGACCACCGCGCCGGCCGCTACTGTCCGGAACGACGGGCCGATATCCCAGAAGCCTTCGAATCGGCCGGCGGCGACGTAGCAAAGGTCGAGCGACGCGGTGCCCAGCCTGCGCACGCCTGCGGCCCGGTCCAGGATGTCGCCGAATGCGAGGTCGAAGAACTTCTTTCCGTCTTGCCTGTCGGGCGGGCTTCCGGTCGCGAGCAGGGCGTCCGCCATCCGGCTCCGGTCGGACACGCGAAGGCGGTGACGGTTCAGATAGGCGCCTTCGCCGCGTTCGGCCCAGAACAGTTCGTCGCGAACCGGCTCATAGACAACTCCTGCAACGGGATCTCCGCCGCGCTCGACCGCGATGGAAATCCCGAAATGGGGAATGCCGTGCAGAAAGTTCAAGGCTCCGTCGATGGGGTCGACGAGCCAGCGTTCGGTCGCGCCGCCCGCATCCGCCGCCTTTGCCGATTGGTAGCCGAAACCGGGCCGCGCCCTGCGGAGTTCCTCGCGGAGAATGTCTTCGGTTCGACGGCCGGCTTCGGTCACGAACTTGCCGGGCCCCTTGCGCGACGCCTGCAATCGCTCGATTTCGCCGAAATCGCGCACCAGCGGCCGAGCCGCCTTGCGAACCGCCATGCTCATGACGTTGATCAGGGGTGTAGGCAGCGCCATGAAAGCTTCCAGGTCGCGGGCGCGCGACGACCTTTCCACGACCGTTCCGCACCGAAGGCGGACGTTTATACGATCCGGATTTCGAAAAATCCATACCCGCTATCGACTCCGGCTTTGAGATCGCGACCGTTTCGCTGTCCGCTGCGCGACGGATTGCGGACGCCCGCGCGGGGCAAAGGCGTCCACCCCCGCCAAGCTGAATTTCGGCGATCGCTTCGCCGATGAAGTCGCCGGAGCCCGGGACCGTCCCGCGGTCGGACTCCGCGCGGACGGTCGACGAGGGGGCGCTGCGATCTTCGCTTCGGTCGCCGTCGGGTTTCGCCCCATTGAAGCGGTCCGACATACGCCGCCGCGGAATGTTCCCGGCGAGGGGCTTCGGGACGGCCGTCGGGGAGGCGTCCTTCAAATCGGCCCGCGCCTCGGGCCCGAAGGCAAGCGGTCAGTCCTTGGCGCGCTCGACGTAGGAGGCGTCTCCCGTGCTGACGACGATGCGCGTGCCCGCCTCGATGTGCGGCGGGACCATTACGCGCATGCCGTTATCGATGACGGCCGGTTTGTACGACGAAGACGCGGTCTGGCCCTTGACCACCGGGTCGGCCTCCTTCACTTCCACGACGACATGTTGCGGCAGCCTGACACTGGTGACGGCGCCGTCGATCAACTCCGCCGTCACCTCCATGCCGTCGCGCACGAAAGCTGCGGAATCGCCGATGACGTCCCTGGACAGGGTGAACTGCTCGTAGGTTTCGGAGTCCATGAACGAAAACTCGTCGCCGTTTTCGAACAGAAAGGTGCAGCCCTTCTCCTCGACCATAAGCTTTTCGACGCTCTCGGAAGTGCGAAACCGCTCGTTTGTCTTGTTGCCCGACTTGACGTCGCGCATCTCCACCTGAACGAACGCGCTGCCCTTGCCGGGCAGCAGCAGTTCGGTTTTCAGGACGTTCCATTGCTTGCCGTCATGCTCGATGACGTTGCCGGCCCGGATCGCATTCGCCTGGATTTTCATTTCTTCGGTCCGCAAATCCCTGAAGCGGCGCGGAACCTAACAGTCCGGCGGCGCCCGGACAATCCCGGTTCCGGCCGGCGCCGCCGTTCCGTCCGACGCGAGCCGGACGGGCCGCTTCAGCTGTCCGGTTTTCCCGGGTTGCCGTGGCCGCAGCGGCTGCAGACGCGCAACGCCGGGTCGCCGTAGTATTTTTCGAAAACAGGCGGCAGATCGCGAACCAGATCCGTGACCTCGACCTCGTGGCGGTAGACCTTCGCGTCGCATTTTTCGCAATACCATTCGAAGGCGTCGAGCTCCCCGGGTTGCCGGACCCGTTCGATCACCAGGCCGACCGTTTCCGACGGACGCTGCGGCGAGTGCGGCGTGTGGGCGGGAAGCATCAGCACCTCTCCCTCCCGGATCGGAACGTCCCTGGGTTCGCCTTCCTCCATGATCCGAAGAACCATGTCGCCGCGAAGCTGATAGAAGAACTCGTCGCCGGGGTCGTCGTGATAGTCGGTTCGGACGTTGGGACCTCCGACCACGGTGACGATGAAGTCGCCGTCCTCCCAGAATTGGGCGTTGCCGACGGGCGGCTTCAGCACGTCGGCGTGATCGTCGATCCACTTCATGAGATTGAGGGGAACGGGGGCGGTCATCTATGATCTCCCTGCCGGTTCAGTCGTCGCACAAGGCCGTGCATTCGATCTCGATATCGAACTCCCACGGCCACGACCCGACCGTGACGAAGGTTCTCGCGGGGGGATTCTCGGGAAAGAACTTGCGGTATTCTTCGTTGACCGTGTTGAAATACGCGGAGTTGGAAATATACACGTTCACCTTGACCACGCGGTCGAGGGAGGAGCCGGCGGCGCGCAGCGCGCGCTGGACGTTTCGCAGGCTGAGCCGGGTTTGCCGCGCGATGTCGCCGTTGACGACCTTGCCGGTCTTGGGATCGACGGGAGGCAGGCCGGAAACGAACACGAAACCGTTGGCCTTCACGGCGGGCGAAATCGGAACCCTCGCTTCCTCCAACGCTTCGGACATGCCGGGGACGAATACGCATTGCTTGCTTGTCATGTCTTGCCTCCGCCGTGGCGTTCCCGGAGTTTTTCGCGCTCGTTCGCGGGAACGCGCCGATCATGTGCCGCGGGATTCGGCATTGCAAGAATTTTCTCGAGGCGTTTGCGCTGCGCCTTTGTTGTTGACCGGTCGCGCCGCCGACGGCCTGCGTTGCGCTTCGCAAGCGAGACGGTCATCGCAAGAGGCTCCGAGGCAATGCGCTACGTTGTCGCGCAGGGAGGCAAAACGCGACCGCTGCGCAAAGATTCAACGAAAACGGGCACCACGCCGGGAGTTCCGAAATCGAGACCTCCGAGGCTCTCGAACCGGCACGGGGACATCGGCGTTGGACAGCTGTTCAAACGGTCTCGAACTCGAACCCGACGATGTTGCGCTCCTCCCGGCCGAACTCGATGCCGATCAGGTGGACCTGCACGCCCGGACGCCGGTACTTGTCCGCGTAGCCGCGCTCTCGGATCTGCGCCAGCGCCCGTCCTTCCGGCTTCCCGTCCGCGACCTTGAACTCGAACAGGTAGACGCCGCCGTACAGGACCGTCAGGTCCGAGCGGCCGCGCGCCGTGCTCTCCTCGGCGCGGACGTCCATCCCCGCCGCCACGAAGTGCGAGTAGAACACGCTCGCGTAGTGCGCCTCGTAGCCGGCCATGCCCGTGTTCGCGTACCACTCGTTCGGGATGCTCGCCAGGAACGCCCGGAACAGATTCTCGAGGCCCGCGAAGTCGTTCGCCCGCATCAGGCGGCGCAACTCCCGGCTCTCCGCCGCGACCGTGACCTCCGGCGCCATTGCTTTCAGCAGAAGCGCGTTCAGACTGCGCCTCACCTCCTGGTTCGGGTAGTCCAGCTGGTAGAGGCGCGTATCCTCGTCCCGCTCTTCGCCGACGACGGTCAGGTAGCCGGTCTGGAACAGCAGCGCCTCGACGGGAATGCGGTCGACGTCGATGGCCGACAACAGCGAGTGGCCGGCGACCAGACCCTCCAGGGCCGGCGCTGCGACCCGGCGCCGCGCCAGAAGGTCGGCGAGGAAGGTCGGCGTGCCGGTCTGGAACCAGTACGGGCGGAATCTGCGCTTGTCGAACAGCAGCAGGATGTCGTGCGGGTTGTAGACCCTCTCCGGTCCGAGCCAGTTGTAGCCGTTGTACCAGCGCCGGACCTCCTCCCGGTCCAGGCCCTCGAGTTCCGGGGCGAAGACCGCGTCCAGCTCCGCGTCCGTGTAGCCGCAGAGGGCGCCGTAGCGCTCGTCCAGCGTGATGTCGTTCAGGTTGTTCAGGCCCGAGAAAATTCCCGCCTGCGAGAACTTGCTCACCCCCGTCAGAAAAACGAAACGGAGATGCCTGTCGCAGGCCTTGATCGTCCCGTACAGGCTGCGCAGGAAGTCGCGGTTGGCCAGCGCCAGTTCCCGGTCGCCGAGCGCGTCCAGGATCGGTTTGTCGTATTCGTCCACCAGCACGACCGCCCGCTGCCCGGTGCGCTCGTGCAGGGCCGCGATCAGTTCCCGGAAGCGGATCGAAACTCTGGCGCTGCCCGGCTCGATGCCGGCCAGCCTCTCCGCCGCCTTCAGTTGCGATTCCGCTTCTTCCCGAACCCCGTCCGGGTCGCCGAAATCGCCCCCGCCGAAATCCAGCCGCACGACCGGGTGGCGCGCCGACCAGTCCCATTTGCCGTGCACGGCGAGGCCCCGGAACAGCTCCTCGCTTCCCTCGAACAGCTCCTGCAGCGTGTCCACAAGCAGGGTCTTGCCGAACCGGCGCGGGCGCGACAGAAAATAGTGCTGACCACCTTCGACGAGACGGCGCAAAAGGTCCGTCTTGTCGACGTAGTAGCAGTCCTCCCTCTGGATTTTCCGGAGGGAGGTCATCCCGATCGGAAGCATGCGTTTTTTCATTCGGTTAGAATAGGCCGCCGCAACGGAAACGGTCAATTGAATTGGCTCGATCGGCATTATGCATGCTCCGCTGCCATCAAGCTGGCGCGGTTCCGCGGAAATCTCCCCTAACCCGCTGAATGCGGTTTTCTTGAATTTCCTTCCTGGAGCGTTCATCGGCATCGTCGAACAACGCCGGGCAAGGCGATGCAATGCCAATCGAGCCATTGATTTCAGACCTCGAGGCGTTTGCGCCGTACCGTTTTCGTCGGCTGCCGTCCGCTCGGCGCTCCGCCCCGGCCGCTCGTCGGCAAGCCCGCAAGGGTCGGGCAGGAGGGCGGCTGCGGAACGAAAACGGATATCGGGTTGCTTCGACGCCGCACGGCGAACTCGAGGCGAACCGGGCCATGACGCACGGTCGCGGAGCGGTTTTGGGGTGGAAAAAATGGCGGTTTCGGCGTGGAAAATCCGCAGTTTTTCCGTGCCCGAGCGAAAGAAATTCCACGCCCCTCAAAGCCGTCCGTATTTCAAGACGCTACGAACGGCGCAAGAACCTCGAATCGGCGGGCGGGAGCAGGGACCGCGCCTCGGCGGACGGACGCGGCGCGAAATCGCGTTCCGGCATGGACTGGCACGTCCCGTCCGGGTGACGTTTTTCCGGCCGATAGGGCATATTCGCGGTATGACTGAATCCGCCTGGTGGGAGCCTTCGCGGCTCGCCGCCCGCCGCCCGGCGCTGCGGCGCCGCGCCGAGATGATCCGGATGCTTCGCCCGTTTTTCGACGCGCGCGGCTATACCGAAGTGGAGACGCCCGCGCTTCAGGCGTCGCCCGGACTCGAACCCCATCTCTCCGCCTTCGAGATCGTCGCCGGCGACCGCTCGGTTCGTTATCTGCACACCTCGCCGGAATTCGCGATGAAGAAACTGCTCGCCGGGGGGATGGAACGGATATGGCAGCTTGCCCGGGTGTTTCGCGACGCAGATTCGTCGGCGAAGCACCATCCCGAATTCTCCATGCTCGAGTGGTATCGGACCGGCGCCTCGTGGCGCGATGTCGCTTGCGAGGCGAGGGATCTCGTCCGGACGCTGGCCGGTCCCGAGGTCCGCCGCGACGGCAGCGCGTGCGACCTGTCGGCTCCCTGGGAGTTCGTGTCGGTCGCCGAAGCGTTTCGCCGCCACGCGGATGTCGACCTCGGCGAGGCCGGCGACGTCGACGGCCTGCGCGCCGCCGCCCGGACGATCGGGCTGCGCACCGCCCCGTCCGATTCCTGGGAAGACGTTTTCTTTCGCATCTTCCTCGACCGCGTCGAGCCGTTTCTCGGAACCGGCGCGCCCGCGATACTGCACTCCTACCCGGCGCCGATGGCGGCGCTCGCGCGGCTCGACCCCGACGACCCGAGCGTCGCCGAGCGCTTCGAAATCTTCATTTGCGGACTCGAACTCGCCAACGGCTACGGAGAGCTGACCGACCCGGGCGAACATCGCCGCCGGTTCGCGGAATGGGCCGGGCGCCGCGCCCGTCTCGGCCAGGCCGTTTACCCGGTCGACGACGATTTCCTCGAAGCGCTCGGTCGCGGCCTGCCGGAATGCGCCGGAATCGCGCTCGGCTTCGACCGGCTGGCGATGCTTGCGACGGGCGCGCCGCGGATCGAAGACGTCCTGTGGGCGACCGCGTCGTGAGGCGGTTGCGCGTCGGCGGGCGCGCCTATCCTTCCCGCATTCGGACTTCGAAGGCGCGAACCGCGGCGGCCGGCCCTGCGGGATGGTTCCAGACGCCCGAGGCGACGGCGAGGAAGTCGGCTCCGGCTTCGACGAGCGCCGGGCAATTATCGACCGTTATGCCGCCGATCGCGACGCAGGGCATCGTCGTCATCTCCTGCCACCACGAGAGGATTTCAGGGGCGGAGGGCGTGGTCGCGGGCTTGGTCGCGGAGGGAAAGAACGCGCCGAACGCCACGTAGTCGGCTCCGGCCTCGCCGGCCTCTAGGGCCAGGTGCCGCGACGCCTTGCAGGTGACGCCGACGATCGCGTCCTCGCCCACGGTTCGCCGCGCCTCGGCGCACGGCGCGTCGTCCTGGCCGACGTGGACGCCGTCGCAGCCGAGTTCGGCCGCGAGGTCGGGGCGGTCGTTCAGGACGAAGGCGACGTCGCGGTCCCGGACGACGTCGCGCAGAAGGTCGGTCGCCGCGCGAATCTCGTCGTCCGTCGCTTCCTTGAGGCGAAGCTGAACGCACGCAATCGGACCGCCGTCGAGCGCGGCGGCGAGCGAATCGCGGAACCGGACCGGGTCGGGAAGCCGCGGCGGGGTAACCAGGTAGAGCTGGCAGGATTCCGCGCGAATGCGGTCAGGCCTCGTCCCTGTAGATGGACACGATCGTGTCCAGCATCTTCAGCGCGGCAGGAAATGAGTTATCTAGAGTATTACGCAGACAATTCGTAGATGGACACGATCGTGTCCAGCATCTTCAGCGCGTCCTCTCTCGGACGTTGAAACGTGTTGCGGCCGATTATGGAGCCGTTCCCGCCGCCGTCGCGAATGGCGCGGACCTCGTCGAAGATCCCTTCCGGGTCCTTCGCCTCGCCGCCGGAGAACACGACCAGGCGCTTGCCGGCGAAGCACGACTGGACCACGTGTTCGATGCGCTGCGCGAGAGTCGCGACCGGAATCGACTCGTAAGACATGGCGGCCGCGTCCAGGAAGACGGTCTCGGTCGGCGGCTTGACCTTGATGATATGGGCGCCGATCAACGCCGCCATGTGCGCCGCGTAGGCGCAGACGTCGACCGCGGTCTCGCCCGTCTTGTCGAGGACGCCGCCGCGCGGATACGACCAGACGACCACCGCGAGGCCGACGGACTTGGCCTCTTCAGCGAGTTCGCGGATTTCCTCGATCAGTTCGTACTGGTCGTCCGATCCCGGATAGATCGTGAATCCGATCGCCGCGCAGCCGAGCCGCAACGCGTCGCCGATGGACGCGGTCACCGCCTGGTCCTTGTTGGTCGCGAGGGAGTTCGCCGAATTGCACTTCAATATGGTCGGCACGGCTCCGGCGAAACTGTCCGCTCCCGCTTCCAGCATGCCGAGCGGGGCGGCGTAGGCGGAGAGGCCGGCATCGACGGCGAGCTGGAAATGATAGTGGGGATCGTATCCGGCCGGGTTGGGCGCGAAGCTGCGCGCCGGTCCGTGCTCGAAACCCTGGTCGACCGGCAGGACGACAAGTTTTCCGGTGCCGCCGAGGCGTCCTTGCATCAGGATCCGGGCAAGCGAAGTCTTGGTGCCGGGGTTGTCGCTTTCGTATCCGGCCAGGATTTGCCTGACCTTCTGGCTGACGCGCATCTCGGCTGTCTCCTGGGAGTTTCCTGCCGGTTCTTCTACCGCAACGCGATGGCGGTTTCAATTCGTTTCCTGCGGACGAGGTGCGCGCGCCGCGCCGCGGCGATTTCCGCTGAGGCATAGGTCGTTTCCGACGAAACGCGCGACGGGCCAGTCCCCGCGACGCGGGCGACGCCTTTCGTTGAAGCGGTTCGACCGTTCGAAATGTCCGGACGGGACGTCCAGCCCGTCCGGCTCCCGGCTTCAGACGGTCTCGAACTCGAACCCGACGATGTTGCGCTCCTCCCGGCCGAACTCCACCCCGATCAGGTGGACCGGCACGCCCGGACTCCGGTGCTTGTCCGCGTAGCCGCGCTCCCGAATCTGCGCCAGAGCCCGGCCTTGCGGCTTCCCGTCCGCGACCTTGAACTCGAACAGATAGACGTTGCCGTTGTACAGGACCGTCAGGTCCGAGCGGCCGCGCGCCGTGCTCTCCTCGGCGCGGACGTCCATCCCCGCCGCCACGAAGTGCGAGCACGCTCGCGTAGTGCGCCCCCGCCATGCCCGTGTTCGCGTACCACTCGTTCGGGATGCTCGCCAGGAACGCCCGGAACAGATTCTCGAGGCCCGCGAAGTCGTTCGCGCGCATCAGGCGGCGCAGCTCCTGGCTCCCCGCCGCGACCGCGACGCCCGGCGCAATCGCCTCCAGCAGGAGCGCGTTCAGGCTGCGCTTCACCTCCTGGTTGGGGTAGTCCAGCTGGTAGAGGCGCGCGTCCTCGTCCCGCTTCTCGCCGACGATGGTCAGGTAGCCGGTCTGGAACAGAAGCGCCTCGATGGGGATGCGGTCGACGTCGACGGCCGAAAGCAGGTCGTCGTCCGCGAACATGCCCTCCAGGGCCGGCGGCGCGAACCGGCGCCGCGACAGAAGGTCGGCGAGGAAGGTCGGCGTGCCGCTCTGGAGCCAGTACGGGCGAAAATCGCGCTTGTCGAACAGCAGCAGGATGTCGAACGGGTTGTAGACTCTTTCCGGCCCGAGCCAGTTGTAGCCATTGTACCAGCGGCGGATCTCGTCCCGGTCCAGGCCCTCCAGTTCCGGGGCGAAGACCGCGTCCAGATCGTCGTCCGTGTAGCCGCAAAGGGCACCGTAGCGCTCGTCCAGCGTGATGTCGTTCAGATTGTTCAGGCCCGAGAAAATGCCCGCTCGCGAGAACTTGCTCACCCCCGTCAGGAAAACGAAACGGAGCTGCTCGTCGCAGTCCTTGATCGCCCCGTACAGGCTGCGCAGGAAGTCCCGGTTGGCCCGCGCCAGTTCCCGGTCGCCGAGCGCGTCCAGGATCGGCTTGTCGTACTCGTCCACCAGAACGACCACCTGCCGCCCGGTGCGCTCGTGCAGGGCCTCGATCAATTCCCCGAAACGGTTCGAGGCCTCGGCGGGCCCCGGTTCGAGGCCCGCGCGCCTCTCCGCCGCCGCCAGCTGTCTTTCCACGGTTATCCGAACCCCGTCCGGGACGACGAAATTGCCCCTGCTGAAGCTGAGCCGCACGATCGGGTGGCGCGCCGACCAGTCCCACTTGCCGTGCACGGCGAGGCCCCGGAACAGCTCCTCGCTTCCCTCGAACAGTTTCTGCAGGGTGTCCACCAGAAGGGTCTTGCCGAACCGGCGCGGACGTGACAGAAAGTAGTAATCGCCCCCTTCGACGAGGCGGCGCACATGGTCTGTCTTGTCGACGTAATAGCAGTCCCTCGTCCGGATTTTCCGGAGGGAGGTCATGCCGGTCGGAAGCATGCGTTTCGCCATCCGGAGAGAGTAGGCCGCCGCGCCGGAGCCGTCAAGGAGGAGTGTCGGTAGAGGCATTTGCGCCGCGCCGTTTTTGTCGGCTGCCGCGAGCTCGGCGCCCGCTCCGTCCGTCCGTCGGCAGGCCCGCAAAAGTCATGCAGACCGGCGACTGCGGATCAAGACCGGAATATCGGGTTGCCTCGACGCCATGCGGCAAACTCGGAGCGAGCCGGGCTATGGTCGGAACGCGGGCATGCGGTCGCGGAGCGGCTTTCGTCGACCTGAGGCGTCGTAAGCTTCGAGCGTCCGGCGAGGCGCTTCACCGTCATTGCCTCGTAGCTGGTCTCGGGGAGGCTCGCCGGTTCGAAGAACGCAGTAGACCGCGCGAAGCGGTTTGTCCGCGCCGCTCTCGCGTTGGCAGCGCTTCGAGAACCGGCGCAGGGCGCTCCGGGTCGGACAACTTGCCGCTTCCGGCAAAAGAATGTTCCGCTGCCTCTGCGCGTCGTGGTTTTCGGCGCCGGCAACGCCGCTCGCGGCCAACCCTCGGGGTTCAGAGTTTTTTGCGCGGAGAGGCGCCGTCGTTCGTCGCAGGGTCGGTTCCGGGGACGGTATGGGCCAACTGCGGCTTCGGCGCGGCGAATTCGCAAGTCTTCCGTGCCCGAATCGGGACGAAAGCGTCGTCTCTTTCAAGTCTGCGGGCGGAGGTTACGAACGGCGAAGGCGGCTCTGCGGATCCCGAGAATCGAGAAAGGCGAGGCAGGTTTCGCAGTCCGCCCACCGCATGTCGATGATCGGTCCCTCGGGGCCGTTCGCTCGGGTGCCGAGGGCCGCCGCGATCTCCGCGACCTGATCCGCGGCGGCTCCCCGGATTCGAACTTCTTCCGCGCCGGCGCGGAGCGCTTCGATCGCGACCGCCGCGTCGTCGCCGCAATCGAGGATCGCGGCGACGTCCGCTTCCGGCATCAGTTTCCTGGTTTCGGCGAGGATTTCGAGAAACCAGCCGACGCCGGCGTAGCAGGCGGCGCCGGGCGCGCTGCTCAGCGCGATGGGGCGCGGGCCCGCTGCCCTTGCGGCCGCAAGGGCGTGCGCCAGGGAGTGGACGACGAAGACCGGGCGGCTTTTCTGCATGCGGGGCCAATTCGCGCCGGACGAAGCGGTCGTCACGGGCTGCGCAGGTTCAAGCCGGTGGCCCGCCGGGAAGCGCTGGAGAGCCGGATCCTCCCGGAGAAGGCCGTCGAAGGCGCTCGCCGAAACCCCCGGCGAACCTGCGCGCCCGCAGGCCGGAGCGGTCCCTCGAAACCGGACGGCCGCCGTCTGCAGGCCGTTTCCGGCGAGGACGCTCGAAGCGAGGCCGCGCCGAAGCGGCCCGAGGCCCCGGCGGACGGTCCTGCCGCGCCAAGGACAAAAAGCATGGTCGATTCCCTCCCCGGCGCGAATGCTAACCCGAGCGCATCCGCAAGTCAGACGATTTCCTTCCGGCGCGCCGGACGGCCGGTCCGGGGAAACCGCGGCCGGGGTCTTGCCGCGGCGCGGAAGCGCTGTCGCGCACGGGGCGGTCGGCCGTCCGATCGGTGCAGTCTGCCGCCGAGCGCGCCGATTCGTTGACGCTGCGTCCGGCTTGGTCATATTCTTGACGCTTGAAGTCGGGTGGAGTTTTGCATGCCGGAACTGAATGAAGCGCGAAAACGCCTCGATCTCGCCGTCGCCGCCCTGGAAGAGGCGGCAGGACGGGCGGAGGGAACGGACGCGACCGCCCTCGCGGAAGCGCGGGCGCGTTGCGCTGAGCTGGAGGCGGTGGCCGCGGCGGTTTCCGGGCGCCTCGATGCGGTGATCGGTCGCCTCAAGGCCGTTCTGGAGGAGTGACGTGGCGCAGGTCTACGTCACCGTCAACGGACGCAGCTATCAGATCTCGTGCGACGACGGACAGGAACATCATATCGAGCGGCTGGGCCAGTACGTCGACAGGCGGGTGCAAGGCCTCGTCGCTTCCGTCGGGCAGGTGGGTGACGCCCGCCTTATCCTCATGGCGTCGCTGCAGATCGCCGGCGAGTTCGCGGACGCCACCGCCGAGTTGGGAAAGATCAGGGCGGCGAGCGGCGCGACGGAGAAAAGCCTCGCCGCGGACGTCGAAGCCGTCGCCGTCCGGATAGAGGCTCTCGCCGCCCTCCTGGCGGGCGCTCCCGCCGTTCCCGACTGATTTCCCGGACGGCCCGATTGCGCTAGATTCCGCGAAGGCGAAGCTGTCCGGTTCGACGGATCCGACGTGCCCGGGGCCAATATCCACCTCCCGGGAGCTGTCCCTGCCGCGATCGCGGTCGCGGTACATGGCGCCCACCTGTAGCGACAGGCCACGGAGGACGATGTGGATCGACGGCCGGCACGGCTTCGCCCGCTTCGCGCGGACGCCAAGGGAGCCATGCGGGCCGCGGCCGCGGAGATCCGCGCGCGGGCCCACGCGAACCGCGCAGGCGAGGCCGGCGAAGCGGTCTCGCGACGCCTGGAGCGGGCGCTGCGGGGTGCCGCGACCGTCGCGCTTTACTGGCCGATCCGAACCGAGATCGACGTGCGGCCGCTGCTGCGCGTTCTCGAAAGCCGGAACGTGCCGACGGCGCTGCCGGCGATATCGCGAGCGGATCTCGCGTTCCGCCTTTGGCGGCCCGGCGACGCGGCGCGGCGCGGCGTTTTCGGTATTCCCGAACCCCTCGCCGCCGCCGAGCGAATCCGTCCCGAGGCGGTCGTCGTTCCGGCGCTCGCCTTCGACCGGACCGGCAATCGCCTGGGTTACGGCGGCGGCTTCTACGACCGCGCTCTTCGGGGCCTGCGCGCCGAAGGCGCCGTTTTCGCCGTCGGCGCCGCCTACGACGAACAGGAGGTCGCGGCGGTGCCGACCGGCGCCGACGACGAGAAACTGGATGCGGTGGCCACCGATCGAAGGTATATCCCCCGGGAGGAGACGCGATGAGAATCCTGTTTTGCGGCGACGTCGTCGGCCGCGCCGGCAGAAAGGCCGTCAAGACGCATCTTCCGGGCCTGCGGGAAAGGTGCCGGATCGACTTCGTCGTCGTGAACGGAGAGAACGCGGCGGCCGGCTTCGGCATCACGCCGAAGATTTGCGACGAGCTCTTCGCCGCCGGCGCCGACGCGATCACCACCGGCAACCACGTTTGGGACCGGGAAGAGATCATTCCCCATTTCGACCGCGAGCGCCGTCTGCTGCGCCCGGACAACTTTCCCGCCGGAACGCCCGGCCGGGGCGTCGGCGAATTCGCGGACGCTCGCGGCCGCCGGATCGTGATCCTGCATCTCATGGGACGCCTCTTCATGGATCCGCTGGACGATCCGTTCGCCGCCGTCGACAGGATGCTCGGCGTTTGGCGGCTGGGCGCCAACGCCGCCGCGATCGCGCTCGATTTTCACGGCGAGGCGACCAGCGAAAAGATGGCGATGGGGCACTTCGTCGACGGCCGCGCGTCCGTCGTCGTGGGCACCCACACCCACGTCCCGACCGCGGACGCGCAGGTGCTGCCGGGCGGGACGGGATACCTCTCCGACATCGGCATGTGCGGCGACTACGACTCGGTCATCGGCATCCGGAAGGATATCTCGGTGGCGCGCTTCGTCCGCAAGATGCCGACCGAACGCATGGAGGCGGCGCGGTCGGAAGCGACGCTTTGCGCGGTCCTCGTGGACACGGACGACGCGACGGGGCTGGCCGTCGACGTCCGGCCCGTGCGGATCGGCGGCCGCCTGCGCGAGGAATTGCCCGCTTGACGCCGATTTGTCGCCCCATTCCTGCCACATTGAGACGGCAGAAAGGGCGGCGAGAGGAATTTTCCGGGGCGATGGAGCGGTAATGGCCGGTCACTCCAAATTCAAGAACATCATGTACCGCAAGGGCGCGCAGGATCAGAAGCGCGCCAGGGCGTTCACGAAGATCATCAGGGAGCTGACGGTCGCGGCCCGCGAGGGCGCGGATCCGGACTCGAACCCGCGCCTCCGCGCCGCGGTCGCGGCGGCCAAGGGCGCCAACATGGGCAAGGACACCATGGAGCGGGCGATCGCGCGCGGCGCCGGGGGCGACGACTCCGAGCAGTACGAGGAGATCCGTTACGAGGGATACGGTCCCGGCGGCGTGGCGGTGATCGTCGAGGCCCTCACCGACAACAGGAACCGCACCGCCGGCGAGGTGCGGGCGGCGTTCGGCAAGTTCGGCGGCAATCTCGGGGAAACCAACAGCGTCAGCTTCATGTTCGATCGGGCGGGACAGGTCAGCTACCCGCCGTCGGCGGCGTCCGACGAGGACATGTTCGAGGCCGCGCTCGAAGCCGGCGCGCGCGACGTGCGGTCCGGCGTCGACGGCCACGAGATCGTCAGCGATCCGGACGATTTCCACGCGGTCCGGGACGGGCTCGAGGAGAAGTTCGGGGCGTCGGCGTCGGCCGGCCTGGTCTGGCTGCCGCGGAGCGCGGTCCCTGTCGACGAGGACCGCGCCCGAACGCTGCTCAAGCTGCTGGACGCGCTCGAGGAGAACGACGACGTCCGGTCGGTCGATTCCAACGTCGACATCGACGACGACGTTCTGGAGCGGCTGGACGGCTGACGGCGCGATGAGGCTCATCGGCTTGGATCCCGGATTGCAGCGCACGGGGTGGGGCGTGATCGAAATCGACGGGAACGCTCTGTCGCACGTCGCCAACGGCGTCGTGCCGACCGACGTGCAGGAGCCGCTCGCCCGCCGCCTCCTCCAGCTCTTCGAGGGATTGCGCGCGGTCGCCGAACGGCACGGCCCGGCCGAGGCGGCGATCGAGGAGACTTTCGTCAACGTGAACCCTGTTTCCACCCTCAAGCTGGGCCATGCCCGCGCCGCCGCGATGCTGGCGCTGTCGTCTTCCGGGATCGAGGTGGCCGAATACTCCGCGAACCTCGTCAAGAAGTCGCTGGTGGGCCGGGGGCACGCCCAGAAACGGCAGGTGCAGACCATGGTGCAGGTGCTTCTGCCCGGCGCCGGACCGAAATCCGACGACGCGGCGGACGCCCTGGCGATCGCGATCTGCCATGCCCACCATCGCGTGCCGCTTCACGCGCGAGGCGCGCGGGCATGATCGCCCGGCTGACAGGACTGCTCGATTCCGCGGGCGAAGACTGGGCGGTCGTCGACGTCGGCGGGGTCGGATATCTCGTGCAATGCTCGGCGCGGACTCTTTCGCAGCTTCCCGGGCGCGGGGAGCGCGTCTCGCTCGCCGTCGAGACGCACATGCGGGAAGACCGCATTCAGCTTTACGGGTTTCTGGAACAGGTCGAACGCGACTGGTTCCGGCTTCTGACCACCGTGCAGGGCGTGGGCGCCAAGGTGGCGTTGGGTCTGCTGTCGGTTATGGGGCCGGGAGAGCTGTCGGGCGCCATCGCCGCCCAGGACAAGGCCGCGATCGGCCGCGCTCAGGGGGTGGGACCCAGGCTCGCCGCGCGGATTCTGTCGGAGCTCCGGGACCGGGTCGGCGGAATCTCGCCGCCGGCGTCCGGCGGCGGTCCCGCGCCCGTCGACGACGCCGTCTCCGCTCTGGTCAATCTCGGTTACGGCCGGGCGGACGCGCATGGCGCGGTGCTCGCCGCCGCCCGGTCGCTGGGCGACGAGGCGTCCGTCGAAGACCTGATCAGATCGGGGCTCAAGGAGCTCGCGGCATGAACGGCGCAAGGGAAGTGGCGGGCTCGCTCGTCGAGGGAGATCTGTCCGAAGTTCCGCTGCGCCCGCAGAGCCTCGACGACTTCATCGGCCAGAAGGCGCTGCGCGAGAACCTGCGGGTGTTCGTCGCGGCCGCGCGCGACCGCCGCGAGGCGCTCGATCACGTCCTGTTTCACGGGCCGCCGGGGCTGGGCAAGACGACCCTCGCGCAGATCGTCGCGCGCGAACTCGGCGTCGGGTTTCGCGCGACCTCCGGGCCGGTGCTCGCCAAGCCCGGAGACCTCGCGGCCATCCTGACCAATCTCGAGCCCAAGGACGTCCTGTTCATCGACGAGATCCACCGGCTCAATCCCATCGTCGAGGAAATCCTGTATCCGGCCCTGGAGGACAGGAAGCTCGACCTGATCATCGGCGAGGGGCCGTCGGCGCGGTCGGTGCAGATCGAGCTGCCGGAATTCACGCTGGTCGGCGCGACGACCCGCTCCGGCCTGTTGACCACGCCGCTGCGCGAACGCTTCGGCATTCCGCTGCGCCTCGATTTCTACGAGGTGGAGGACCTCGTCGAGATCGTGAACCGTTGCGGCCGGGTGATCGACGTCGAGGTGACGGCGGACGGCGCCGCGGAGGTCGCGGCGCGCTCGCGCGGAACGCCGAGGATCGCCGTTCGCCTGCTGCGCCGCGTGCGCGACTTCGCCCAGGACGAGCCCGTGGACGCCGCTCTCGCCGATCAGGCGCTGCGGCGGCTCGACGTCGACGCGTCGGGCCTCGACGCGATGGATCGGCGGTACCTGTCCTGCATCGCCCGGAACTACGGCGGCGGCCCGGTCGGCGTCGATACGATCTCGGCCGTCCTTTCCGAAGAGCGGGACGCGATCGAGGAGGTGATCGAGCCCTACCTCCTGCAGAGCGGCCTGCTTCAGCGCACGCCGCGCGGCCGGGTGCTGACCGCGAACGCATGGCGCCATCTGGGGCTGGCCGTTCCCGGGCGGCTGCAGGAGCAGCTCGACCTGCTGGCGGAGGAGGGCGGGAACGATGACTGACGGCCACTCGTTTCCGCTGCGCGTCTATTACGAGGACACGGACGCGGGAGGCGTCGTCTATTACGCGAACTACCTGCGCTTCGCGGAGCGGGCCCGGACCGAATGGCTGCGCAGCCTCGGCCTCGACCATGCGACGCTTCTCGCGCGCGACGGCGTGGCGTTCGCGGTGCGCAGTTGCGCGGCGGAATACGTCAGGCCTGGGCGCCTGGACGACCGGTTGGAGGTTCGCACGAAGCTCGTCGGCGCTTCCGGCGCGAGCCTGCGGCTGAGCCAGGTCGTCCGGCGCGGAAGCGACGTTCTCGCGGAACTGGATCTGCGTTTGGTTTGCGTTCGTCCCGACGGCCGGCCCGCGCGCCTCCCCGCGCGACTGCGCCTGGCCGCGGGACGCCCGGATCGGTAGTCGGACGGAGCGGAGAACGAAATGGATACGTCACTTGTTCAGTCCGTCGACCTTGGCGGGTCGGTCGCGGGCGACCTCTCGGTATGGGGCTTGTTCATCCAGGCGGATGTCGTCGTCAAGCTGGTCATGCTCGCCCTTGTCTTCGCGTCGATCTGGTGCTGGGCGATCATCTTCGACAAGCTCTTCAGGATGCGGCGGCTGCGCCGGCGAGCGGAGGGTTTCGAGGAGGCCTTCTGGTCGGGCGGGTCGCTCGACGATCTGTTCGATCGCATCGGCGGCCGGCCGGCGGATCCCATGTCCGCGGTGTTCTCGTCCGGAATGCAGGAATGGCGACGTTCGGGCGGCGCGTCCGAAGGCGAGCGGTCCCAGCGCATCGAAAGGGTGATGCACATCACCCTCAACCGCGAGATGGAGCACGTGGAACGGTACATGACCTTTCTCGCGTCGGTCGGGTCGACGGCGCCGTTCGTCGGGCTCTTCGGGACGGTCTGGGGGATCATGAACAGTTTCGCGGCGATAGCCGTCACCAAGAACACGTCGCTCGCCGTCGTCGCGCCCGGCATTGCAGAGGCGCTGTTCGCGACGGCGCTCGGCCTGGTGGCCGCCATCCCGGCCGTCATCGCCTACAACAAGCTGTCGAGCGACATGAACAGGTACGCCGGACGTCTCGAGGCGTTCTCCGGCGAATTCGGCGCGATCCTGGCGCGCCACAGCGAACGGGGCTCCTGATGGCCGGCCAGTTGCGGGGCCGCGGCGCGAAGCGGACGCCGATGAGCGAGATCAACGTCACGCCGCTGGTCGACGTGATGCTCGTGCTGCTGATCGTCTTCATGATCACCGCGCCCTTGCTGACGGTCGGCGTTCCTGTCGACCTGCCCAGGACGGCGGCCTCCCGCATGGTGGGGCAGGACGAGCCTCTGGTCGTGTCGATCGACGGAAAGGGCGACCTGTTCATTCAGAACACGCCGATAACCATGGACCGGCTCGTGCCGCGGCTCGACGCGATCACCCGCGCGAAGAAGGACACGCGGATATTCGTCCGCGGCGACCGCAAGCTCGCGTACGGCAAGGTGATGGAGGTGATGGGAGCTCTCAATCTCGCCGGCTTCAACCGGGTGGCGCTCCTCACGCGGCTGCCGAAGGACGGGCCCGGGGGAAAGGCGAAGTGATCGATGCGTTACGGCGTCCTTCCTTCGGTGGCGCTTCACCTCGCGGTCGTCGCGCTGGCCGTCTTCGGGCTTCCGGGTCTTTTCGACCGCGAACCGGAGCGGGCGATGGCGGTCGAGATCGTGGTGATGGACGAACGCGCCCGAACGGACCCTTCGCCGGCTCCCGCGGCCTCCCCGAAGCCGCCGCCGGCGCCGCCGCTGCCGCCGCCTCCTCCGCCGGTTCCCGAACCCGCGCCGGAGATTCCGGCGCCGACCGAAGATCCGGAGCCTGCGCCGAAAGCTCCCGAGCCGAAAGCGGCCGAGGAGCCGGCCCCGGTTCCCGAAGCCAGGCCGACCCCGAAGCCCGCGCCGACCCCGAAGCCCGCGCCGTCCGCGAAGAAGCAGGAGGCGCAAGCGCCGCGTCCGCGAGCCAAGCCGAGGCCGCCTCCGTCGAGACTGCAATCGCTTCTGAAGGATCTCGCCCGGCAGGAAGCGCCTCCATCGCCTCCGGCCGCCCGGGCGCCGCTGGACGAAGCCGTCCGCGCGGCGCGAATCGTCGAAGCGGTTCGGCGTCAGCTGGAGGAATGCTGGAGCATTCCGGCCGGGGCGAAGGACGCGGCGGACATGAAGGTCGCCATCCGCATACAGCTTGGCCAGGACGGCGCGCTTCGCGGACCGCCCCGCGTCAGGGATCAGGGCCGCATGGAACGGGATCCGTTCTTTCGCGCGGTCGCCGAGAGCGCGCTGCGCGCATTGCGCGATCCGCGATGCATGCCGCTGAAGCTGCCTTTCGACCAGTACGATCTGTGGAAGGAAATAACGTTCAACTTCGACCCCAGGGAAATGCTCGGACAATGAAGACAATGCCTCGAACGACGAAATTCGTCCTGCCGATTCTGGTCGCGCTGACAGGCGCGTCGCAGGCGGAGTTGAGCGTGGACATGACCCGCGGCAGGGTCGAGCCGCTGCCGATCGCCATCCCGGCGTTCGTCGGAGGCCCCGCGTCCGACGCCGGCCGAAAGATCGCCGACGTGGTTTCGGCCGATCTCGAGCGTTCCGGGCTGTTCAGGCCGATCGACCGGCGCGCCTTCATCCAGGGGGCGTCTTCCCTCGCGGTTCAGCCCCGGTTCGGAGACTGGCGCCAGATCAACGCCCAGGCGCTCGTCGCCGGCAACGTGCGCATGCAAGACAGCGGCAGGCTGCGGATCGAATTCCGCCTGTGGGACGTGTTCGGCGGAACGCAGATGACGGCCCGGGGCTACACGACCGCGCAGCAGAACTGGCGGCGGGTGGCGCATATCATCGCCGACCAGATCTACAAGCGGGTGACCGGCGAAAGCGGCTATTTCGACACGCGGATCGTCTACGTCTCCGAGACCGGTCGGGCGGACAGGCGGGTCAAGCGCCTCGCCATCATGGACCAGGACGGCGCCAACCATCGCTTTCTCACCGACGGGTCGGCCCTGGTCCTGACGCCCCGCTTCTCTCCGACCGCCCAGGAAATCACCTATCTGTCCTACGTCGAGGGCCGACCGCGGGTGTATCTCTACAACATAGACACCGGACGGAAGGAGGTCGTCGGCAACTTTCCCGGGATGACCTTCGCCCCGCGCTTTTCGCCCGACGGCAACAAGGTGGTCATGAGCATGGCCCAGTCCGGAAACTCCGAAATCTACACGATGGATCTGAGGACCCGGCGCGTCGCGCGCCTCACCCGGCATCCGGCGATCGACACCTCGCCGTCCTACGCGCCGGACGGCCGCCGGATCGTGTTCAATTCGGACCGCGGCGGTTCGCAGCAGCTCTACGTAATGGACGGGGACGGCGAGGGCGTGCGCCGCATCAGCTTCGGCCAGGGCAGGTACGCAACGCCGGTATGGTCGCCGCGCGGCGACCTGATCGCGTTCACGCGCGTCCTTTCGGGCAGGTTCTCGATCGGCGTGATGCGGCCCGACGGCAACGGCGAACGGATTCTGGCCGAGGGATTTCTGGTGGAGGGGCCGACATGGGCGCCCAACGGCCGGGTTCTGATGTTTTTCAGGCAACAGCGGCAGCAGGACGGCGGGAAGGCCGAGCTGGTTTCGATCGACCTCACCGGATACAACGAGCGGACGATCCCGACTCCGTTGGGAGGTTCCGACCCCGCGTGGTCTCCGCTGGCGCGGTGAGCGGGCGGCGAGGCGCGGGCTTGAGGCAGGCGGCGGTCCCGGCGGCGAGCGACGCGGGCGGGCCGCGAACGCGTTCCGACTCCGGGCGCGGCGGGCCTGGACAAGGGACAGGATCGCGGCGCGAAAGGAACGCATCGCGGCGAAGGTTTCGGATCGACCGAAATGGACGGAGGCCGAACCGCCGCGTGCTTCGGAGCTTTGACGACGAACCCCGAACTCCGGCGTCTCTTGCGGGCGGCGGAGCGCGACCGCCGGGAAGAAAGCGCGCATCGCCCCGCCCGAAAGCAGGAGAGGCGGGGACCAACATGGGGATCGGCGCTCCGGAATCGCTCGAAGCGGCGCGTGCAGGAAATCCCTCCGCGCCAAGCGTTCCCCTCCACGTCCTGCGCGAGCGGACGATGATTGTCCTCGGCGCGACGTCGATGCCCAGGCATCGGCGGCTCCCGCCGGGCTGCAGGCCGCCGCTCCTCGTGGCGGAGAAGAAGGGGGAGTCCGCGTCGGATTCGCTTCCCGGATCGACGAAAAAAGCCTCGACATCACCGAAGCCGCTTGAACGCGCGGCGGACCTGCGGGAGCTGGGCGTTCCATAGGCATGCCGCGAAAGAGTCCTTGTTTCGCGGAATGGAGGGCGGTAACCACGGCCGGGATAACTCCACTTCGAGGTAAAGGCGCTTCAGGGAAGGACGCCATGCCCCCGTTAACCCTCGTGATCGCAAACAAGAACTATTCGTCGTGGTCGCTGCGGGCCTGGCTGGCCATGACCGAGGCAGGCATTCCGTTTGCCGAGCGTCTGATCAAGTTCGACTCGCTCGACTGGGCCGCCAACATCGCCGCCCTGTCGCCAACCCGGCTCGTGCCGGTGCTGTGGGAAGGCGACCCCGGCGCCGGCTTCGCTACCTTCGACACGCTCGCCATCCTGGAACGGCTGCACGAACTGCACCCCGAAGCCGCCATTTGGCCGGCCGACGCCAAGGCCCGCGCTCGCGCCCGTTCGCTGGTCGCGGATTTTCACGGCGGATATCAGGCGCTGCGCGGGGCCATGCCGATGAACATTCGCGGCAGCCACCCTGGCAAGGGCATGACGCCGGAGGTACGCCGCGACATCGGGCGGCTGATTGGCCTTTGGCGCGAGACGCGATCTCGGTTCGGCCGTGGCGGACCGTTCCTGTTCGGCGCCTTTTCGGCCGCGGACGCTTATTTTGCGCCCGTCGCGGCGCGGTTCGTCACCTACGAGGTGTCGCTCGACGGGGACGCTTGCGCCTACCAGCAAACGTTGTTGTCCACGCCGGGGATGACTGCGTGGACGCAGGCGGCCTTGCGGGAGACGGAGTTCGTGGCGATGGACGAGCCGTATGCGAAGCAACCGCAAGCGCCGGACCTGCAATAAGCTCCGCGCTCCGTCGTTGCTTCGGCGGCGGCGGATCTGCCGGAGCGGCGCCGAAATCTCTTTGCGGCGGGACGGGGCGCCGAAAGGAAGGGAACCGGACGCCGGACGGCGAGGAGGCGCTGTCCCGGAGGCCCCGGCGCTCGTCGGGCGCGCGCGTGAAGCATGATCGTCAACCGTTCCATGGGACCGGTCGAGTGGTCGCTTCTGGCGCTGCTGTCGATCTTGTGGGGCGGCGCGTTCTTCTTCGTAGCGGTCGCGGTCGAGACCCTGCCGCCCCTTACGATCGTTACCCTGAGGATCGGGATCGCGGCCGTCGTTCTCTATCTGATCATGTGGATGACCGGTATCGAAATCCCGGCCGAACGCCGCCTCTGGATCGCGTTCGCAGGCATGGGGCTGCTCAACAATGTCGTTCCCTTCTGCCTCATCGCCTGGGGGCAGATCTACGTTGCCAGCGGTCTGGCATCGATCCTCAATGCGACGACGCCCTTCTTCACCGCAATCGTGGCTCATTTTCTGACCCGGGACGAAAAGCTCACGGCGGCGCGGCTGGCCGGGATCGCCGTCGCCTTCGCCGGCGTCGTGGCGATCGTCGGACCGGAGACGCTGGAAGGCGTGGACGCCGACGCTCTCGCCCAGCTTGCGGTGCTCGGCGCGGCACTCTCGTTCGCCTTTGCCGCGGTGTTCGGCCGCCGCTTCCGAGACATGGGAGCCGCGCCGCTGGTGACCGCGACCGGTCAATTGACCGTCTCGACCGCGATACTCGTTCCCCTGTTTCTCGCAGTGGATCGCCCGTGGTCGCTGCCGGCTCCGGGCTGGGAGGCTGGGGCAGCCGTCGCGGGCCTCGCCCTGCTTTCGACTGCGCTGGCCTACATCATCTACTTTCGCATCCTGGCCACGGCCGGCGCGACGAACCTGCTTTTGGCGACCCTCCTGATCCCGGCCACCGCCGTTCTTCTGGGAGTCGCCGTCCTCGACGAAAGGCTGGACCTGCAGCACTTTGCAGGCATGGCGTTGCTGGCCTGCGGCCTGGCCGTGATCGACGGACGGGTGCGGTTGCGCCGCTTGACCGGCAGGCGGCATGGCGATCCGACGTGAGGACTGCGACGGGTCCCGTAAATTCCGACGCGCGACGCAGGCGGACTGCAATTTCCGCCGTGAGGGCCAACTGGCCGGCGAATGCCGGGGACGAGTTCGGAGATTTGTCGCCGGGCGATGACAAGGCCGCCGGGACGACAGGTGGCGCGCATGTCGCCGTGCCTTGCCGCCTGGCCGACCTCGACGTTCATGTCCGCGCAGCGGAAGTCGCCGACCTTGCCGCCGTCGAAGAGATCGCGCAAGGCGATCAGGGTGGAGGTCTTGCCGGTCCGGCGCGGAGCGTGCAGCGCGAAGTAACGCCGTGCCCCACCAGCGGTTTCTCCGTATCCACTCGATCCAGCGGCGGCGTAGCGGACGTTCGGGCGCGCCGGCCCTTCTGCGCTGGTCCACTGCGAGGCGTTTGCGCTGCGCCGTTTTTCGTCAGCTGCCCGTCCGGTCCGGCCGCCTCGCGAATTTCCGCGCCGCTTGCGGCGCCGAAGCTGGGGAAGGCCAGGCAACTTCTGCGCCCCAGACCTCCAGAGCGCGGCGAGCGGCGGCCGCGAGAGGGCTGGCCAGCGAACCTCGGCGCCGAGGCGGGCCGGACTTGCCCGCTATTCCGCCGCCTCGGCCGGCGGCTCCTTCCGGTGCTCGACGAAAGCCTCGAGCAGGTCGAACTTGCCCTCGACTCGCGCGACGCGCTCGCTCAACCTCTGGAACTGCTCGTTCATCTGCCGGAATTGCTCGTTCATCTGATCGGTCAGCTGCCGGAACCGGTCGTCCGTCCGCCGGTCCTGTTCGTCCATGCGCAGGGCAAGGCCGTCGATCCGGCGGTCGAGCCGGCGGCCCTGCTGAAGAACCAGCCCGATAACGGCAATGCCGACGCCAAGCATGGAAGCGCCGACGCCAAGAATGGCGACGAGTTCGGAAGAGAACTGTTCCATAAGATGCTTCAGTGACTTCGGGAAGACGAACGTATGCGAAACGTTCGCGCCGCGCAACTATCCTGTCGGCGGCATGAGGCGGCGCGAATTTCCGCGCCGCGCCGTTTTCCGCGCCGAAGCCGGGGGAAGGCCGGGCAACGTCCCCGGAACTCCGAAGCGCGGCCAGCCCGCCTCGGGCGGCTACCGCGACGGTGCGTTCCTCAAGAAGAAGACCGGCTTTCTCCGCGCGCGGCAGCGCTTCGACCTTGCGGCGCAGGGGAGGTTCGTTCCGCGTTCGGCCTTTCGTCGACAGTCTACGGGGCGGACGACGACGGAATCCCGGAGAATTCGCCGCCGAAGCTTGCCGTCCTCACGGGCGACGCGGAGCGGCGTTTCTCCGCAGCGCGTTCTTCGCGCCGCGGCGGACCGCCTCGGGCGCGGCGACATGGCCGAGTTGCACGGCAAGCGTTCGGCGAGAAACGGATGCTCGAAGCGGCTGTGGCGAACCAGTCGCCACGCTTCGAGACAGGCGCCCGGCGCCGGTAGAGCGCCTCCCGCTCGACGTTGACGAGACGGGTTTCGTTTCCGCTCCGGGCATTCGTTTTCGGCGTCGACGACGGGGCGCCGCAAGCCGCCCGGCCGAGGTCGGCGAGCGTTCCCAGGTTCGTCCGCTGTTCCCGAACGGCTGACTGCGAGCGAACCGTGCGCTCGCCGCGTCGGCACCGCTCGAGAATTCCGCATCTCGGCACACCGCTTCGGGGGCCTGGACCGGTTGAACTCGCCCCCTCCCTGTCAACTCCGATTTCCGGATACCGTTTATCGTGCCTACGCCCCGAAACGCGAATCGGCGTGGCCCGGCCGCGCCGACGCGCAGAGCGCGGGCCGCTGCAGCCCGTCGCTCCGACAGTCTTGCCAACTGCGCGCGCGAAGCCGAATCCAGGCGAGCAGCCGGGCGCCGGCCCGGTTCGGACGGTGCGGCCGTCGAGCGGAGCCGGTCCGGAATCCCGGCGTCGCTTCGTCGACGCGCGCCCCGTAAAATCGTCGTTCCGCGCCGCCATGCTTGGGACTTGCGATTTCGCGCCGCGGCGGTTATCGTTTCCGCTGCCGTTCCCGCCAAACAATCGGAGAATGCTCAGATGCGTTTCGCTCATGTCGCTTGTGCGCTGGCTGGCCTGCTGCTCGCAGCGTGCGAATCGCCGCAACAGATAATTTCCGACGCGGGCGGCGACGGTTCCGTGACCGGATCCGCGGATTCCGGCGGGGTGGCCTCCGAGCCTCTGGAAGGCACCGTCGAGAGCCAGAACCTGGCCAGCCCGTCCGGCAGCGCCGGGGACTTCGTGACGAACGTAGGCGACCGGGTGCAGTTCGAGTTCGACAGGTACGACCTTTCCGACGAGGCGCGCCTGGTCGTCGAAAACCAGGCCATTTGGCTGAGCCGGTTCCCGGGCGTAAGCGTCACGGTCGAGGGCCATGCCGACGAGCGGGGGACGCGGGAATACAATCTGGCGCTGGGCGAGCGGCGCGCCAACTCGGTGCGCGATTACATGATCGCTCTCGGCATCGAGCCCAACAGGGTCCGGACCGTGAGCTACGGCAAGGAGCGACCGATCGATCCTGACTCGAACGAGGCGGCCTGGGCCGCCAACCGGCGGGCGGTGACGGTCGTGGAAGGCGGCGCCACTTGACCGGTCCGCGATGACGCCAGGGCGAATCGAGCCGGGACGGCCCGGAAGCGGATCGAAGCTTCTGGCGCTGGCGTTCGTCGCGGTCGTGGCCGCGACGGCTTGGGCGCTTCCGGCCGCGGCGCAGAATCCGGATATCCAGAACCTGCTGAACCGGGTCGATCGTCTTCAGCGCGAACTGACCACGTTGCAGCGCCAGTTCCACCGGAGCGGCGTCAGGCCGGTTCCGTCCGCGCCCGCGGAGACCGGAAAGGCGGTGGCGAGAGGCACCGTCCAGTTGAACCTGATCGAGAACGAACTCCGGCGCCTCACCGGACGTCTGGAGGAGCTCGGTCACGAATTGCGGCAGTTGCGAACCGGGCGGATGGAGGAACTCGGCCAGGAACTGCGGCAGTTGCGGGACCGCGTCGACCGGCTCGAGGCCGGCCCTCCCGGGATCGGCCGGCAACCCGCGGCGGACTCCGGAGCGGCGACCGGCGCCGCGGCGCCGCGTCCGCCGGGCGTTCCCCGCCCCGCTCCGCCGGGACGGAAAGACGGAGCCTCGACCGCGCAGGCGCCGGAGGAACAGTACGACGCGGCCATAAACCTGATGTTGCAGAAGCAGGATTACGCGGGCGCGGAGAAGATCCTGCGCGCGTTCCTGAAGGGCAATCCGAAGCATGAACTGGCGTCCAGAGCCCACTACTACCTCGGCCAGACCTATTTCGTGCGCAAGCAATTCCGCGATGCCGCGCGCGCTTACGGCAAGGGTTTCGAGCAGTTTCCCAAGGGCGAGAAAGCCGCCGAGAGCCTTCTCAAGCTCGGCGTGTCCCTTACGAAGCTGGACAAGCGTGCGGAGGCATGCACCGCCTATTCGGCGTTGCTCGCCTCGTTTCCCAAGGCGAGCAAGCGGCTGAAGGCGCAGGTGAAGCAGGAGCAAGGCCGCGCGAAGTGCCAGTGAACGGTCCATTCGCGGTTTCCGAATTCCGGGAACGGATGGCGGCGGCCGGCCCCTTCGGTCCCGCTCCGCGGGTCGCCGTCGCGGTGTCCGGCGGCGCCGACAGCATGGCTTTGCTGCTGCTCGCGAAGGATTGGGCGCCGGGCGCCCGCGTCGCCGCGCTGACGGTCGATCACGGCCTCCGCGCCGGCTCCGCCGCCGAAGCCGCGCAGGTCGCGGCATGGTGCGCCTCGCGGCGGATTCCCCACTGCGTCCTGGCGTGGACGGGCCGCAAGCCCTCGTCCGGGATTCAGGAGGCGTCGCGCGACGCGCGTTACGGATTGTTGGCGCAATGGTGTCGCGACCGCGGATTTCCGCATCTTCTCGTCGGCCATCATCTCGAGGATCAGGCGGAGACGTTTCTAATCCGGATGCAGCGCGGCAGCGGGGCCGACGGCCTTGCCGCGATGCCGTCGACGACGGCGCGCGACGGCGTCCGCATCGTCCGGCCGCTGCTCGGCGTGGCGCCCGCGCGGCTGACGGCCTTTCTTCGCGCGGCGGGCCAGCCCTGGATCGAGGATCCCTCGAACGAGGATCCGCGGTTCGCGAGAGTCGAGGCGAGGACGCGCATGGCCGACCTTCGGGCCGCGGGAATCCCGGCGGAGGCGGTGGGCCGGGCGGCGGCGGCGCTCGGCGACCGGAGGTCGGCGCAAGACCGCGCCGTTTCGGGGCTCGCCGCGCGGTCGGTGGCGTTTTTTCCCGAGGGGTACGCGGAGGTGGACGGAGAGGCGTTTCGCGACGCGGAAGCGGAAACTTCCCGCGGCCTGCTTTCGGGGCTGCTGCGCGCGGTCGGCGGCGCGCGCCGTCCCGTGCGCCGCCGGAGCGTCGAACGCCTGCTCGCGTCCCTTCGCGGCGGACCGGGGCGCACGCTCGGAAACTGCCTGATCGTTCCGATTTCCGGCGGCTTTCGCGTATGCCGGGAACCGGGAACGGCTCTCGAGGCGAGGCCGGTCCGCGGCGAAGGACGAATGCGCTGGGACCGCCGCTTCGATATCGAAGCGGCGCCGGCCGCGCGGTCGCGGCCTGCCGAAATCAGGGCGCTGGGCGAAGCCGGCTGGCAGGCGGCGATGCCGCGGGCCGATCCGGAGGCGGCGCGTCGCCTGCCGGGACCGGTCCGTTTCGGGCTGCCCGCCCTCTGGGTCGGCGGCGAGGTGATCGAAGCCCCGCATATCGGTTATACTCAATCCGGCGAGCGTCTTTTGAGGGATGCGCGGTTCAGGCCGGACGCGCCGCTTTGCGGTCCGCCCTTCGCGGTTGCCAAACCGGTTCCGCGCATTATCTAATAGGGGCCGTCTCGCCGCCTTACGGAAGGGATCCTGTGAGCAATTTCGGCAAGAACCTCGCGCTGTGGGTCATAATCGGCCTTCTCCTGGTGGCGCTCTTCAATCTGTTCCAGCCGCCTTCCGACAGGAGCGCCCGGTCGGGGCTGGCGTTCTCGGAATTTCTGGCCGACGTCGAGGGCGGCCAGATCGGCGAAGTCACCATAAAGGGCAACAGCATTTCCGGGGTGCGCAAGGACGGGCGTTCGTTCTCGACCTACGCGCCGAACGATCCGAACCTGGTGGACAAGCTTCAGAAGCACGGCGTCGTGATCCGCGCGATTCCCGCCGACGACGGATCGCCTTCGCTGCTCAGCATACTGATATCCTGGTTCCCGATGCTGCTGCTGATCGGCATCTGGATATTCTTCATGCGCCAGATGCAGTCGGGCGGCGGCAAGGCGATGGGCTTCGGCAAGTCGCGCGCCCGGCTGCTCACGGAAAAGGTCGGCAGGGTGACGTTCGAGGACGTCGCCGGGATCGAGGAGGCGAAGCAGGAACTCGAGGAGGTGGTGGAGTTCCTGAGGGATCCTCAGAAATTCCAGCGCCTGGGCGGCAAGATCCCCAAGGGCGTGCTGCTGGTGGGACCCCCCGGCACCGGAAAGACGCTCCTCGCCCGGGCGATCGCCGGCGAGGCGAACGTGCCGTTCTTCACGATTTCCGGTTCGGATTTCGTGGAGATGTTCGTCGGCGTCGGCGCGAGCCGGGTGCGCGACATGTTCGAGCAGGGCAAAAAGAATGCGCCCTGCATCATATTCATCGACGAGATCGACGCCGTCGGACGCCATCGGGGAGCCGGGCTCGGCGGCGGCAACGACGAGCGCGAGCAGACCCTCAACCAGCTGCTGGTCGAGATGGACGGATTCGAGGCCAACGAGGGCGTGATCCTCATCGCCGCGACCAACCGGCCGGACGTCCTCGATCCGGCGCTGCTCCGGCCGGGCCGTTTCGATCGGCAGGTGACCGTGCCGAATCCCGACGTGCTGGGCCGCGAGATGATTCTCAAGGTCCATATGAAGAAGGTGCCGCTCGCGCCCGACGTCGACGCGAAGGTCGTCGCGCGCGGCACGCCCGGCTTCTCCGGGGCGGATCTCGCGAACCTCGTCAACGAGGCCGCGTTGCTGGCCGCGCGGAAGAACAAGCGTCTCGTGACGATGACCGAGTTCGAGAACGCCAAGGACAAGGTGATGATGGGCGCGGAACGGCGCTCGATGGTCATGACCGAAGACGAAAAGGCGCTGACCGCCTATCACGAGGGCGGGCACGCGCTGGTGGCCCTTTCCGTGCCGAAGCACGACCCGCTCCACAAGGTGACGATCATCCCGCGCGGGCGCGCGCTCGGCGTCACGATGTCGCTTCCCGAGCGCGACCGATACGGATACTCCAAGGTCGAGCTTCGATCGCGGCTCGCCATGATGTTCGGCGGCCGCGTCGCCGAAGAGCTGGTGTTCGGCGTCGACAACGTCACGACGGGCGCCGGGGACGATATCCGCCAGGCGACGGATCTCGCGCGCCGCATGATTACCGAATTCGGCTTCTCCGACGTGCTCGGTCCGCTGCGCTACACCGACAACGAACAGGAAGTGTTCCTCGGCCATTCGGTGACGCAGCGGAAGAACGTGTCCGACAGCACGGCCGAGAAGATCGACTCCGAAATCCGCCGCCTCATCGAGGAAGCGGAACGGACGGCCCGGCGCATCCTTACCGAACGCCGCGCGGATCTCGACGTTTTGGCCAAGGCGCTTCTGGAGTACGAAAGCCTGTCCGGCGACGAGGTCGGGGCGGTGTTGCGCGGCGAGCCGGTCTACCGTCCCGCGCCGGAGGAACCTGCGGCCGGAGCCGAACGAAAATCGTCGGTGCCGACGTCCGGCAAGAAGAAGCCTTTCCGGAAGAAGGGCGGAGACGCGGGAAACCTTAATCCGGAACCGCAACCCGGCACCTGATGCCTCCCGGCGCCGCGGCCCGGAGAGCGGTTCTCAATCCGGCGGGATTTCTGACCGGCGCGGCGGCGGCGGCGGCGCTGGCCGACGGCGGCGCGGCGAGTCTCGCGGGCGGTCGGGTCGCGTTTTCGACCGTCGAGGAGATCAGAGCGGCGGCGAAGCCGGCGTTCCGCCTGATCGATCTCGCCGAAGCATCCCGGCGTTTTTCGCGGCGCATGGCGTTGCTCTCGGGCGAGAGAATGCCGTTCGCCGGGGTCGAGATCGACCGTCCCAGGATCGTCGCGGTGGTGAACGCGACGCCCGACAGCTTTTCCGGAGGCGACGGCGATCCGCCGCGCGCGATCGACCGGGCTCACGAACTTGTCGAAGCGGGGGCCGATATCGTCGACATAGGGGGCGAATCGACCCGTCCGGGCGCGGAGCCGGTCTCCGTCTCCCAGGAATTGCGCCGCGTCTTGCCGGTGATCGAAGCGGTGAGCGGCGTACCGGTTTCGGTCGATACCCGTCGAGCGGAGGTCATGCGGCAGGCCTTGGCCGCCGGCGCGGCGATCGTCAACGACGTGTCGGCGCTGACGGGCGATCCCGAGTCGCTCGAGACGGTCGCCGCCTCTCGGGCGTCGGTGATTCTCATGCATATGCAGGGCGATCCCCGGACGATGCAGTTGGCGCCGGCATACCGTCTGGCTTCCTTCGACATTTTCCGCTGGCTGGAACGGCGCGTCGCGGCCTGCCTTGCGGCCGGCATCGAGCGCGACCGCATCGCCGTGGACCCCGGGATCGGATTCGGCAAGTCGGACGATCACAACGTGGAACTCCTCGATCGCGCCGGGTCGTTCCACGGCCTAGGCTGCGCCGTAATGATCGGCGCGTCGCGCAAGAGCTTCATCGGACGCGTCGCCGGCGCGGCGAATCCGCGCGACCGGGTTCCGGGCACGATAATGGCGACGGCGATCGCGCTTTCGCGCGGCGTGCAGCTGCATCGGGTGCACGACGTCGGCGAGATCCGCCAAGCGATCGCGATCTGGCGGGCGATGACCTCCGGAGCCGACCTGCTATAATCGCCGTTCTCTGTCGCGTGGAGAACGAGCGCAAAATGGCGCGAAGGCTTTTTGGCACCGACGGCCTTCGCGGCCTCGCGAACACCGAACCCATGACGGCCGCGACAGCGTTACGGACGGGCATGGCGGCCGGCCGCATCTTCACCCGCGGGGCGCATCGTCACTCGGTGGTGATCGGCAAGGACACCCGACTCTCCGGCTACCTGCTGGAGCCGGCGCTCACGGCCGGCTTCATCGCCATGGGAATGGACGTCATTCTGGCGGGGCCGATGCCGACGCCGGCGGTCGCTATGCTGACCCGCAATCTGCGAGCGGATCTCGGCGTCATGATTTCCGCTTCCCACAATCCTTATCAGGACAACGGCATCAAGCTGTTCGGGCCGGACGGCTACAAGCTGTCCGATCGGACGGAGGAGAAGATAGAGACCCTGATCGACTCGGACATCACCGAAGAGCTGGCGGCGCCCGCGGAGCTCGGCCGCGCCCGCCGCCTCGACGACGCCGAGGGCCGCTACATCGAGTTCGTGAAGAGCACCTTTCCGCGAGGACAGAGACTCGACGGTCTGAAGGTGGTGATCGATTGCGCGCACGGTGCCGCCTACAAGGTCGCGCCGGCTACCCTGTGGGAACTCGGGGCGGAGATCGTAACCTGCGGCGCCGCGCCCGACGGGTTCAACATCAACCAGGACTGCGGCAGCACCAACACGGACTCCATGCGCCGGCTGGTGGTCGAGCACGGCGCCGATCTCGGCATCGCCCTCGACGGCGACGCCGACCGGGTCCTCGTCGCGGACGAGACCGGCGCGCTGCTCGACGGCGACCAGTTGATGGCGGCGATCGCCGATTTGTGGCTCGGGACGGGCCGGTTGAAGGGCGACGGAGTCGTGACGACGGTTCTGTCCAATCTCGGGCTCGAGCGCTATCTGAACGGCCTCGGCCTCAGGCTCGTCCGGGCGCCGGTCGGCGACCGCTACGTCGCGGAGCACATGCGGGCGCACGGCCTCAACGTCGGGGGCGAACAGTCGGGGCATATCGTGCTGGGCGACTACGCGACGACGGGCGACGGCCTCGTCGCCGCGCTGCAGCTGCTTTCGATGATGGTCGGATCGGGGCGAAAGCTCAGCGAAATCGGGCATCGATTCGATCCGCTCCCGCAAATCCTCGAAAACGTGAGGGTCGCCCGGCCTCCGTCCCTGACGGACGACGGAATAGTCAGGGCGATCAGGAACGGAGAGGACCGGCTCGGCGCGGAGGGGCGGCTTCTGGTCCGAAAGTCGGGGACGGAACCCGTTCTCCGGGTAATGGCGGAGGGAGAGGATTCCGCTCTGATCGCCGCCGTCGTCGGCGAGATCGTCGACGCGATCGAACATGCCGCCGGGGAACGTTCGGCATGAAGGGGCGGGTTCTGGTCGTCGCCGGTTCCGATTCCGGCGGCGGGGCCGGCATTCAGGCGGACATCAAGACGGTAACGGGGCTGGGAGGGTACGCCGCGACGGCGGTGACGGCGCTTACGGCGCAGAACACGCTCGGGGTCCACGGCGTGCTCGGCGTCGAGCCGGCCTTCATCCGGAAGCAGATGGATGCGGTGCTCGACGACATAGGCGCCGATTGCCTGAAAACGGGCATGCTCCACAACGCCGAAGTGATCGAAGCCGTATGCGACGTCGCCTCGGCGGCGAAGATTCCCCTTGTCGCCGATCCGGTGATGGTCGCGAAAGGAGGCGCGCCGCTTCTCGATTCCGATGCGGTCGGCGCCCTGCGGGAGCGCTTGTTGCCGCTGGCCGCCATCGTCACCCCGAACGTTCCGGAAGCGGAAACCCTGCTGGGACGGCGCATCGCTTCCAGGGAAGAGATGGAGGAAGCCGCGTACGCGCTCGCGGACGCCGGCCCCGGCGCGGTGCTCGTAAAGGGAGGGCATATGGACGGGGACCGGCTGTTCGACGTGCTGCTCGACGACGGGTCCATCCACGTTTTCGAGACCGCGCGCATCGAGACCGCGCATACGCACGGCACCGGCTGCACGCTCGCGTCGGCCGTCGCGACCGGGATCGCCCAGGGCATGAAGCTGCCGGCGGCGGTCGGCCGGGCGCAGGCCTATGTGGTCGAGGCGATTCGCCGCGCGCCCGGACTTGGCGCCGGGCATGGCCCGCTCGGTCATTTCGCGGAGCGCTGAAGCCGCGGAGGACTCCTCCAAGCCGCGTTTGCGGCGATTCGCCTGCGGTCCGTCCCGCGGCGTCCTCGCGAAACGCCGCGAAGCCGGGTCGGCGGCCGCAGGACGCGCCGAGGGCCCGGGTCGTTACTTGTGGCGAGCGTCGCCGATCATGCCGCTCAGCACCCGCCGAAATCCCTCGACGGCCTCCGCGCCGGCCTCGCGGTAGGCGTCCGCGATTCTCTTGCGCTGGCTCTCCGAGAGGCGTCTTTCGAGTTCGACGCCCTTCGGCGTGAGTTCCAGAAGCCGTTGGCGCCGGTCGCTCTCCCCCTTGCGTTGCACGACGAATCCGTCGCGCACGAGCTGGCCGAGCACCCGCGACAGGCTTTGCTTGGTGATCCGGAGAATCGACAGGAGCTCGGAAACGGTGATCTGCGGATTGCGGCCGACGAAGTAGATCACGCGGTGGTGCGCCCGTCCGAACCCGTATTTGCCGAGGATGGCGTCCGGTTCCGTCGTGAAGTCGCGATAGGCGAAATAAAGCAGTTCCATTCCCTGGCGAAGATCCTCTTCGCGCAGGTAGAGCGGATTGATACCGGACTTTACGTCAGTCATGTTGTCGTATATTAGTTCCAACGATTGGTTATGCAATACGACATGCGGACGGAGCGTGAAAACGATGGCGAACTTCGACGACCGGGACGGGCATATCTGGTACGATGGGGAACTGGTGCCTTGGCGGGATTCCCAGTTGCACGTCCTGTCGCACGGCCTTCATTACGGCAGTTGCGTGTTCGAGGGAGAGCGCGTTTACGGCGGCGAGGTCTTCAAGCTTCGGGAGCACACGCAACGCCTGATCGAATCCGCGGCGGCCTTGGGAATCGAACTGCCGTATTCCCTCGACGAGCTTGAGCGGGCGACTCGCGAAACGGTGGCGGCGCAGGGTTACGCGGACGCCTACGTGCGTCCGGTCGCCTGGCGCGGAAGCGAGATGATGGGCGTTTCGGCGCAGGATACGAAAATCCACGTGGCGATCGCGGTCTGGGAGTGGCCGTCCTATTTTTCGCCCGACGCGCGGACGCGCGGAATCAAGCTGAAGACCTCGCAATGGCGCCGCCCGGCGCCCGACACGGCGCCCGTTCACGCCAAGGCGTCGGGGCTCTACATGATCTGCACCCTGAGCAAGCACGCCGCGGAAGCCGAAGGATTCGACGACGCACTCATGCTGGACTGGCGCGGACGGGTCGCCGAAACGACCGGAGCGAACATCTTCCTCGTCCGGGAAGGGAAGATTCACACTCCGTTGCCCGACTGCTTTCTGGACGGAATCACGCGTCAAACCGTGATCGGGCTGGCCAGGAAGCGCGACATAGAGGTCGTCGAGCGGGCGATCATGCCGGAAGAGTTGACGTCCGCGGACGAGGTTTTCGTCACCGGAACCGCGGCGGAAGTGACGCCGGTCGGCCGGATCGACGAATATCACATGCAGGTCGGTTCGATCAGCCGGACATTGCTCGAAGATTACGAAAAGCTGGTGCGCCAGCCGGTCTGACGGAGACCGCGCTCGCGGCGCGGCGCCGCTCAGCCGGACCGCCGCAGTCCGGCGATCATCTCGTCGACGGTGGCGAGCTGCGCGAACGCGAAGCCGAGGGTGGCGCAGGTCGCCGCCTGGATGTCTTCCGCCGTCAAGTCGCCGATGCCGAACGTCGCCGTGCCGTCGGTGAGAAAGAAGACCCGGAAATCGCGGACGTTCGCCTCGCGCGCCGTGGTTTCGCAGCAGATGTTGGTGCAGATGCCGGTGACGACGATGGTGTCGATGCCGCGGGCGCGCAGGATCAGTTCGAGGTCGGTGCCGTGAAACGATCCGAAGCGCGGCTTGTCGAGAAGAATGTCGCCGTCCGCGACGTCGAGGCCGCCATGCAGTTCGGCGCTTTGCGCGCCCTTGTCGATCACGCCGTCGTTCACCGGCGGAACGATTTCGCCCATCACGCCGATATTGCTGCCGTCGGGGCGCACGACGTGCGCGGTGTGCACGACGAGAACTCCGGCGTCCCGGCAGGCGGCGATCAGGCGATTGATTCTTTCCAGGACCTCGAGGCCGCCCGGCGCGGCGACGGGCGAGTTCTCGACGAAGCAGTTCTGCATGTCGACGTTGATCAGCGCCATGTTCGAAGGAACGATCGGAAAATCGGCCATCCGACTCTCTCCCGGTTTCCATATTCCCGTCGAAGCCTACCATGAGCGGCGCGGGCGGAGGAAGTTCGCGGCTCGCGGCCGCCGCGTTCGCCTACCGGCGCGGCGCGCGAGGCGTTCTGCGCCGACCGAGCCTGTCGGCGCCGGAGGCGCGTCACCCTTCGAGCCTGACCTTCAAATGGTTCAGACGCGACCATGGCAGACGTCGCTCGTGCTGGAGCCTGCCGACGACGATGCCCGGAGCGATTTCCTGCCGTTCGGCGAAGGCGCGAACCGCGTCTTCGTCCGCCGGTAGCGTCTCGACGAATCGTTTCCATTCGCGCCGCGCGACAAGCTTGTCACCGGCCCATTCGTTGGCCTCCGCTTCGATTTCGTCCGCCTGATCCTTCATGCCGTCGACGAAGGTGTTTCTCTTGCTGTGGAGCAGAACATGCGCGGCCTCGTGGAAAAAACTGAACCAGAGATGGTCGTCCGTCTTGTGGCGCATGCTGAGCTGGATCACCGCTTTTCGGGGCGACAGCCACCAAGCGGCGCCGCTGACAGCCGCTCCGGAAAGCGGCTTGATCAGAGCAAGCGCAACTCCCGCAGCGCTGCAAAGTCGTTGCGCGTCGGCCAGAGCCTCGTTCACGGGCTTTCGGGTAAGGCGGCGAATCCGTTGCGTCGCCTTCATGAACTTTTGGCGGTCGTAATTCGCGCAATTCAGGCCTTCGGCATGCCGCTCCCCGAGACGCAGCCATGCTGCCAGAGCGGCCCGGTCGCTCCCGAAACTCGGCGAGTGGCGATAGGCTACCGCCGATTCGGCATACTTCGTCCTCCACGCTTCGATGGAGCCGACTCCGAAGAAGGAAAGCAGTTCTGTCGCGACCTCGGCGTCCGACGCAGATTTCTTCAAATAACCGCGCTTTTTCATTTCGCGGAGCGGAAATTCGTTCTTCCACTCGACAGCGGCCGCAGTCTCCTCTGCCTCGGCTCGGCGAGCGAGACGAAGCCGGTACTCCGATTCGATGCCCAGCCAAATTCGGGCGTCGAGATCCAGGACCCTTTCGAACTCAAGGGCTGTCTCCGGTTCGACGGGCGCTTTTCCGGAGACGATCTCGTTGATCAATTTGGACGAGCGACCGCATAGCTTGGCGAATCTGGTCTGGGAAAGACCGCGCGCGGCCAGATGTTCTTCGAGCACCTCCCCGGGGGCCACGGCGTAGTCAGGCGCGAAATGCTGGTTTGCCGCAATCATTTTTTCTCTCCTCGGTCAGTGGTAGTCGATGACTTCGACGATCTTGACGGTCGTCACTTTTTCGACATCGAGCCCTCCGTCGTCTTTACGCGGCAATGGATCTTGATCGGGGCGAAAAACAAGCCGATACGGTTGATCGAGATCGACCGCGAATTGCTCATGCCGCTTCCCTTGAAGCATGTGCCTCCGCTCCGGCGGGCGCGTCGGCACCGAAGCGAGAGCGGGGGCGGCCTTCAGCACCGCCATGCGTCTCTCGATGGTCTTGGCCCTTTGCCTGCCATAGGCGCGCTTGAGGTTATCTGCGGAATTGAAGACCCTCTCAAGCTTGCGGATTCGGAACGTGATGTTCATCGTCATTGAATTCATTACCAGACAGGTAACATTTTAGCAAAATTTTGCGAATCGCTGCCGGGCTCTCCTTCCGGCCGCCGGGACGCGGCCGCATTCAGCGGTAACCGCGTTCGGAGTCCAAGCGCAGCCCGTGCGTCGGACGACCGGCAAGACGAGTAGCGGTCGAGCGGCGACAGCCCGGCCCCAGCCGCCTTCGGCTCGCATGCGGCCGCCCGCAACGGCGAAACCGGGCCGCAGGCGTCAGCGGATGCCGGGATTTCGGTGCGCCCGATTTAACGATGCCGGTCAGCGCGTCGGCGCCGTCCCGCAGAGATCGTTGACCGCAACCTCAAGAGGCCGACAAGGATGAACCGGGGGAGGTTCGTTTCGGGCGTTGGGCCGAACGTTTGCGTGGTCGTTCAGGAAGTTTCCGGAGTCTCGCACCGTCGCCGGGACCAAGCGGTCGCGCCGAAAAAGGCCCGGAGCCAGCCGGACCGCCCGCTTCCCGCGCTGGCGAAACCGCCGCCGCTTCGGCGCAAGGCGCCCGGAACCCTGCGCAAAGGAAACTGTCGCCATGACGAAGCCGGGCCGAAAACCCGCAAGTCACGAAAGAAACCGCGTAATCCGGGAGTGAAGTCGGATTTGCGGAGTTCAGCTCCTGATGCGCAGGGCAAGTTGACTCGAACGCAACGCAGCATGCGCAAGGTCGTTCACGCATTGTGTTTTGCATATCCCGCTTCCAACCTGAAAGCGCTGTCGACGAATATCGGGTCGACGAAAGATTCCGACGCGTTCCCGAAGACGCGCTGTTGCCTTCCATGGCCGATGGTGGTTTTCTGGAACGAGCGCGCAAGGCGAGATCCATTCGGCTTCAAGGAGGGGGACATGACCATAGGCAAAGTCGGAACGCTGTTCGCGGCGTTCACCGTTTCGGGCGCTCTGGCCGCCGGCGAAGCCGCGCCGCTTCCTTCCAGCGCCGGTTACGGCGATTACGCCGTGGGCGCGAAGATCGGCTTCGCGGTCGATAACCGTCAGCGCTTCGACCCGTGGAACACGGCTTATGCAAGCCCCGAATACCGGGCGATGCTGCGCAAGGTGGAGGCCGCCGGGCAGCCGCGCACGGTGATCTTTCACTTGTGGTACCCGGCAGAAGCGAACCGTTCGGGAAGCAGGCTGGCCGGGCCGCGGTCTCCCTGGCCGGCGGCGTCCGGCAGACGCGCGAACATGGGGGACTTTTTCTTCGGCGAATACGCCGTCCAGGTCCTGTCCTCCGCCGAACTGTTTCCCAGCACCTACGCGCGCCTGCATTTCAAGGACGGCGGCAAGCTCGACAAGTTGTCCGAACCGGCCCGGCAAGAGGCCCTGAAGAAAATCGGAGAGCGCTATTTCGCCGCGGCCCGCGGAGCGTATCTCGAAGCCCCGCCGGCGGCCGGCCGGTTCCCCGCGGTGATCCTGTCGCACGGGCTCGGCGGCAATTACGGAATGTGGAACTTCCTCGGCGAATTCCTGGCTTCGCACGGTTACGTCGTCGCCGCGCCGAGTTTCATCTCCGACAGCGGCGTCCCGTTGGTGTTCCACGATCCCGATTCCGTTTTCGCCCGCCAAACTTCGAAGGACGAAGTGCAGGAGGCGTACCGGCTCGTCATGGGCGAGCGGAAGGTCATCCCGAACTTTTTCGGATTCATGTTCGACGGTCCCGACCCCGCGTCCGCGAAGGCGGTCCCGGGCGGCGTCCGCCGCACCACCACGATGATGCAGAATCTCTTTCGCCAGCGCGTGGCGGACGTGGGCCTGGTGATCCACACGCTGAAGCTGCTCGGTTCGGACGAGGCCGACTGCAGGGCCGGGCTGAATTCGATGGGCGCCGCCTCGGCGGCGCGGGAACTGTGCGGCCTCCTGTCCGGACGGGTGGCCGACGCGGTCGGGCTTTCCGGACATTCGCTGGGCTCGATGACTTCGCAGATGGGCGCGAACCACATTCCCGGAGTTTCCGTGGCGCTCGGCTTCAACAACGGCCCGCCCTTCACGTGGACGCCCGAGGAATTCTTCGGCGGCGGGCGGACTCCGGAAGGGTTGCCCGAGGGCAGCCGGAAGCCGACCGTGCAAATGATCGGAGACGAGGACGGTTTCGTGCAATGGGTGTTCCAAAACCTGTTCCAGGGAATGTTGCCCGCGGCCGGCGGCGATCCGAAAGCCGCCTTTCCGCTGGAAGCGGAGCGCGCCGTGCCGGACCGCCGGGCCAACCCCCAGCCGGTCGCTCTCAGCGCTTACCGGAGACAGACCTCCGACCGCGTTCTCGTCATCGTTCGGGACGTCGATCACGGCCGGCTCGTCAACAACTTCGCCCGGATGTTCCCGTGGCCGGAATTCCGGAAGGGCGCCTTGCCGTTCGCCCTGTCCCCCTCCGGGCGGCGCAAGGCGGTCGGCGACGAGATCCGGGAGCGGAATTTTTCCGGCGCGCCGTACGACCGGATGGACTGGGTCGAAACCGACGATGCCGGATCGGTCTTCATGCCCTACGTCGTTCGCGACTGGTATGCGAGAGCGGTTTTCGACCGTTATCTGAAAGAAGACCCCGCGGCACTCGAACGGTTGAAGGGGGCCGATCCGTTCGGCGAAATGACCTCCGCGCGCCGGGAACTGCGATAGCCGGGACGCCCTGTCCGTCGCGGCCCCGGCGCCGTTCAGCGGGAACGGGCCGTTCCCTGCGCGTCTGCGTGCGTCCGGTTGATGACAATGCGGGCGTTCCGGTTTAGGTTTCGCGGAGAAAGGGAACCAGGATGATCCATACGGGCATCGACAAGCTGACTTACGGCGTGAGCGATCCGGACGCGGCGGCGCGGTTCTGGAAGGATTTCGGTTTGACTTCCGTCGAATCCGGTAACGGCCATCCCGCTTTCGCGGCGTTGAACGGCGCGGTCGTCGAATTGCGGCCGGCGGACGATCCCGAACTGCCGCCGCCCGCGGGCGGCGACGCGAATGCGACGATGCGCGAAGCGACTTTCGGCGTGGCGTCCGAAGGGGATCTCGCGGAACTGGCGGCGAACCTCGCGCAGGATCGCGACGTGCGCGAGGACGGCGAAGGAACCGTTCATGCCGTCGACCCGCAGGGGTTCGGCGTCGCGTTCCGGGTCTCGCGAACCTCGCCCGTGACCGCTCCCGAACAGGAAGTCAACGTCCCGGGCCGCGCGAGCCGCGTCAACAAGCGCGCCGCGGTCTCCGAACGGGCTTCGCCTATGGAAATTTCCCATATCGTCTACACCACCGACGATATCGAGACCCACAAGGAGTTCTATGCCGAAAGGCTGGGCTTCAGGTTGACGGATCTCTATCCGGGTCGCGGCTACTTCATGCGGTGCGCCGGCGCCCATCATCACCATAACCTGTTTTTGCTCGCGTCCGGAGATGGAGGGCAGGGATTTCATCACGCGGCTTTCGAGTTGGGCACCATCCACGAACTCTTCGGCGGCGGGAACAACATGACCCGCCGCGGCTGGGAAACCATGATCGGTCCGGGCCGCCATCCGATCTCGTCCTGCTACTTCTGGTACTTCAAGAACCCGTGCGGCGGCGCGGCCGAATACGATTTCGATTCCGACGTCGTCGACGACGAATGGAAGCCCGGAGTTTGGGAATCGACGCCCGAGAACTTCGCCGAATGGTGCCTCGCCGAGGGCATGGGCGAGGCGCTTCTCTACAAGGGAATCCAGAGAGGCTGATGTCGGCTCGATGAAGCCGGCTTCCTTCGACTACGTCCGCGCGTCCGGCGTGGACGAGGCCACGGCGATGCTCGCGGAACGCGGCGGCGAGGCGAAGTTGCTGGCTGGCGGCCAGAGTCTGGTTCCGATGCTCAATTTCCGCCTGGTCGACGCCCGGACTTTCATCGACGTCAACCGCATCGAGGGTCTTTCCGGGATCGAGGAAACGGCGGACGGGGGGCTTCGCATCGGCGCGCTGGCGCGCCACTACGCCCTGGAGACCTCGGCCGCGGTTCGCGAACGGTTTCCGGTTCTCGGGGCGGCGATGAAGCATGTCGCGCATCTCGCGATCCGCAATCGCGGCACCGTCGGCGGCAGCTTGTCCCACGCGGATCCGGCGGCGGAACTGCCGGCGCTTTCCCTGCTTCTGGACGCCCGCGTCGAGATTTCGGGACCTTCTTCCGCCCGCGCCGTTCCGGCATCGGATTTCTTCCTTGCGCCGCTGACGACCGCCCTGCGTCCCGACGAGATGACGGTCGCGGTTTCCCTGCCGGCGCTTCCGGCGGGCGCCGGATGGGGTTTCGAGGAGGTCGCGAGGCGCCGCGGCGATTTCGCCGTGGCGGCGGCGTGCGCGGTGGTCGCGCTCGACGGCGGCAGGATCTCGGAGGCGCGGATCGCGCTGGCCGGCGTGCATCCGACCCCGCTTCGCGCCAGGGAGGCGGAAGAGCTACTGACCGGCGCCGAGCCCGCGCCGGACGCTCTCGTCGCCGCCGCCGCCGCCGCGCGCGACGCGGCGGAACCCGAGGGCGACCTTCACGGTTCCGCGGATTACCGGCGTCACTTGACCCATGTTCTGACCCGGCGCGCGCTCGCGGCCGCCTTGAAGCGCCGCCGGTCGTGAAGATTTCCGTCAAGGTCAACGGCGCGACGCGCGAGGCCGACGTCGAGCCGCGCCTGCTGCTGGCCGACTTCATCCGCGAGAATCTCGACCTGACCGGCACACACGTAGGTTGCGAGCACGGGATATGCGGCGCCTGCACGGTGATCATGGACGGCGACAGCGTGCGTTCCTGCCTGACCTTCGCGGTCCAGGCGGACGGCGGCGAGATCGAGACGGTCGAAAGCCTCGGAGAAATCGACGCGCTGAGTCCGCTGCAGGAGGCGTTTCGGGAACATCACGCGCTCCAGTGCGGATTCTGCACCCCGGGCATGCTGATGACGGCGACCGATCTGTTGCGCAAGTATCCGCTCGCCACCGACGACGAGATTCGCGACGGGATCTCGGGAAACATCTGCCGCTGCACGGGATACGAGCACATCGTCCGCGCCATACGGACGGCGGCCGGCAAGAGGGGTTCCGAATGACCGGCGACGCGTCCCTCGTCCGGCCGCGGTACGTCGGCGCGCGCGTGGCGCGCAAGGAGGATCCGCGGCTGCTCGCGGGCGCGGGCAACTTCGTCGCGGACATCAAACGCCACGGCATGCTGCACGTCGCGTTTCGCCGCAGCGATCACGCCCATGCCCGCATCGTATCGGTCGACGCGTCGGCGGCGGCGGCGATGCCGGGCGTCGCCGCGGTCTACGCGGGCGAGGACATCGCCCGGCTCGTCAAGCCCTATCGGGCGACCTCGCGCATGAAGAGCTACCAGCCGACGGACATACCGCCGCTCGCCCTAGGCAAGCTGCGCTACGTCGGCGAAGCGGTCGCGGCCGTCGTCGCCGAGAGCCGGTACGTCGCGGAAGACGCGCTCGGGCTGATCGAAGTCGACGTCGAACCGCTGCCGCCGCTGGCGGATCCGGAGGAGTCCGCGGTCGAAGGCGCGCCGCTCTTGCACGAAGACCTTGCGTCCAACGTTCTGGCCGAAAGGTCTTTCGGGCGCGGAGACGTGGACGGCGCGTTCGCGTCCGCGCGCGTGACGGCCGGCGGACGGTTCCGTTTCACCCGGACCACGCCGGTCGCCATCGAGGCGCGCGCCGCCGCGGCCGAGTACGATCGGGGCGCGCGGTCGCTCACGCTGCACAGCACGACGCAGATCCCCGGCATCGTTCGCGACAAGCTTTCCGAGATCCTGCCGGGCCTCCGCATCCGCGTGATCGCGCCGGATGTCGGGGGCGGCTTCGGCGCCAAGACGTCGCTCTATTCCGAGGAGATCGTCGTCTGCGCCGTCGCCCGCGACCTGAGACGCCCGGTCAAATGGGTGAGCGACCGCATGGAGGATCTGATGTCGACCGCCCAGGCCTTCGACGAGATCGTCGACGCCGAGATCGCTCTGGCCGAAGACGGGACGATACTCGGACTGAAGGCGGACGTGATCGGCGACGTCGGAGCCTATTCCATCTACCCCTGGACCGCGACCATCGAACCCGTCCAGGCGGCGAGCTTCCTGCCCGGGCCCTACAGGGTCGAGAACTACGCGGCGCGGGTCCGCGCGGTCGCCACCAACAAGACCCTGATGGGAGCCTATCGCGGCGTGGGACGGCCGATTTCGGCGTTCGTGATGGAGCGGCTCGTCGATATGGCGGCGCGAAAGGCGGGCCTGGATCCGGTCGAGGCGCGCGCCCGCAACCTCGTCGGCGACGACGAGTTTCCCTACAAGGCGGCCTCCGGCCTGGTGTGGGACAAATCGGCGTTTCATGCCTGTCTTAAAAGAGCGACGCAGGACTACCATGCGCTGCGCCGGGAACAGGAACAGGCGCGCGCTCAGGGCAGGCTGGTGGGCATCGGGATCGCCGTCTACGCGGAACTGACGGGCGTCGGTTCGCGAATCGCGGTCGCGCCCGGCATGCCGATCAACACCGGCACGGAAACGGCGACCGTCGCCATCGATTCGACCGGCGCCGTGACGGCGCGTTTCGGCCTGTCGAGCCAGGGGCAGGGAATGGAGACGACCCTCGCCCAGGTCGTCGCGGAGGAGGTCGGCGCGAAGGTCGGGGACGTGGAGGTGATCCTCGGCGACAGCGCGGCGGTGAGCCACACCACCGGCACCTACGCCAGCCGCGGCGCCGTGTTCGGCGGCGGCGCCGGAACGCTGGCCGCGCGGGCGGTGCGGGAAAAAATCGTCCGCGTCGCGGGACATCTGCTCGAAGCGGCGGAAGAGGACGTCGAAACCGGCGACGGCCGCGTCTGGGTCAAGGGCACGGACCGCTCCATGGAGATCGGCGAACTCGCCCATGCGCTGTATTCCCAGATGGGACGGGTTCCGAAGGAACTGCGCGAGGAGATCGACAATCTGGAGGCGACCCGCGTCTACGATCCGTTCTTCGGCACGACGACGTCGGCCGCGCATTTGTGCCTCGTCGAAATCGATCCGGAGACCTGGGAGGCGGCGGTCAAGCGGTATCTGGTGGTCGAGGATTGCGGACGGGTGATCAATCCGCTCGTCGCCGACGGGCAGGCGCACGGCGGCGTCGCGCAGGGCATCGGCGTCGCCCTCCTGGAGGAGGTGGTTCACGACGGGGAGGGTCAGCTCCTTACCGCGAGCCTGGTCGACTACGTGGTGCCGTCGGCAGCGGAAATCCCCCCGATCGAGGTCGTTCACCTCGAGGCGTCGCCGCCGGCGACGATCGGCGGATTTCGCGGTCTCGGAGAAGGCGGAACCATCGGGGCTCCGGCCTGCGTCGCCAACGCCTTATCGGACGCGTTGCCGGGAATCGAGATCATGGAGCTCCCCGCCACGCCCGAGCGCCTCTTCAGGCTCGCGGAGGCGGCGGCGCAACGGCCGGAGGCGTAACGGCCGGCGGCGCGGCTACAGGATTTTTCGGAACTCCGCCATCGCCGCGTCCGAAGGACGCGCGTAATTCGACCGCCGACTGACCGCCACTCCGTCGATGCGTTTCAGGCGCACGGCCGTCTCGGTCATTTTCACCAGCACGTTGATGCCGTTCACCACCGGAGCGCCGTCGATCGTCAGCCCTTCTTCGCGGGACAGCAGGAGCATGGGCAGGCCGCCGGCCGGGATCAGGACGTCAGCCCCCCGGTCGAGCAGCGGACGGGCCTGTTCCCGAAACTGCCCGAGAACGTTCCGGTACGCGTCCTCGTCGGCGAAGGCTCGCATGTAGTCCGCGGGCGAGGTCCGCATCGCTCGAACGCCGATCACCCTCTGCGACAGCCCTGCGCGGACGACCTGGTCTTCATGCCAGGAGACGAATATCGGATCGATGGTGACGAGTCCGATCTTCCGGCCGAGGGTGCAGGCGAACAGCATGCTCGCCTCGCCGAGAGACAGGCAAGGTATGTCGAGCATGGCCTTGATTTCGTGGATGCCGGCCTCCTGAAAATGGCCCATCGCGAAGGCGTCGTAGCCTTCTTCCTGCGCCTTGAGCGCATTGGCCATCGCGCCGAGCGAACATCGCAGCTCCTCGATCGGATGAAGCTGGCTGGCCGGCGGAACCACGCCGTGAAACTCGACGGAAACCCCGTCGCCGGCGACCGCGTCGAGGTGCTTGCGAAGCCTGTCGACGTAATTCGCGTGCGCGACGGGGTCCGTGAAGCCCTGGTACCAGATGCGAATGGGAAGGTCGGTCATTCCGGTTTGCCTCGCGGTTGGTCAAGCCGCTCGCGGACGGAGCCGGGAGAATTCTCTCCGCGCTTCGGTCGGCGGCTCGCGGCGGCGCCGCTTCGGTTCGCGGGCTCAGGCGCCGTCGCCGGCTCTTTCCGCCGTTTCTCCCGACGCGACCTCGGGCTGCGGTCCGTCGGCGGCATGCCGCGTCGCTTGATAGCCGTTCCCGCGCTTGGAACCGTTTCCGGCGCTCTCCGGCGCCGACTCTTCCGTGTCCTCCCGCGGCGGTTCGACGCCCGGTTCCGCCCCGGCCGGCGGGCGGTGCTCGCCGGCCGGGGCGTTCGCATTGAGCAGCCGATAGTAGTGTTCGGCGTGCTGGTAGTAGTTCTCGGCCGCGATGCGGTCCCCCGTCGACGAGGCGTCCCGGGCAAGCGTGAGATATTTTTCGACTATCTGCTGCGCGTTGCCCCGCACCTTTACGTCGGGACCGTTGCTGTCGAATGATTGGTTGCGCGGGTTCGAGTGCTTTCGTCCGTTGCCCCGTCCCCTGATGCGCTTGTTGTTCGGGCCCTGTCTCATGGCGCCTTTCTTGTCCGTTTGTGGAGCGATTCTTCCCGCATCGTCCGTTCGCCGCTTCGCTGCGGGTTCAAGCGGGATTTGTCCGGCTGGCGGCTGTCCGCGCAGCTTCAATTCGAAGCTTAGCCGGGATTCCATAGTATTCAACAATATTTTTTTCCGTTCGGCAAGAGCCGTTTTTCGGCGAAAAGTTCGCGCCCTTCCGGCGCGGCGCCGACGTTCGCCCCCCGGCGCTTCGTCCGCCGCGGGAATCGCGGCTCGCGTCCGCACGAAACGTTCCGATTCCGGGTCCCGGCATCTTTCGTTTTTTCTCGATGCGCCGTCCTTCCTCCGCGCTGTCCGCCCTCGGAGGAAACGCGAGCGCCGCGGCAACGGCTCTCCCGCGCCGCGGCGTCTACGGTCGAGCGGTCGTTCGCAACGAGAGTTCGCGCAGGCGGTCTTCAGGCACGGCCGCCGGCGCGTTCATCATCAGATCGCGCGCCTGCTGGTTCATTGGGAACAGGATGACCTCGCGGATGCTCGGTTCGTCGGCGAGAAGCATGACGATCCGGTCTATGCCCGGCGCCGACCCGCCGTGGGGCGGGGCGCCGAACTTGAGCGCGTTCAGCATGCCCGCGAATTCCGTTTCCACCCGCTCTTTCGGGTACCCGGCGATTTCGAACGCCTTGTACATGATGTCCGGGCGGTGATTCCGGATCGCGCCGCTGGACAGCTCGACGCCGTTGCAGACGATGTCGTACTGCCAGGCGAGGACGTCCAGCGGATTCCGGGTTTCCAGCGCTTCCAGACCTCCCTGGGGCATGGAAAACGGATTATGGCTGAAGGCGAAGCCGCCGGTCCGTTCGTCGGGCTCGTACATGGGGTAGTCGACGATCCAACAGAATTCGAACCGGCCTTCGGCCGCAAGCTTCAGCCGCGTCCCCAGTTCGTTCCTGGCCCGGCCCGCGAAGGCGGCGGATTGATCCGGCGTTCCGCAGACGAAAAAGACGGCGTCGCCGTCCGCGAGATCCAGCCGGCTCCGCAGCTCCCCGGTCCGTTCGGGGCCGAGGTTGCGGGCGACCGGGCCGGCGCCTTCGCCGTCGCGGAAGAAGACGTAACCGAGCCCGGGCTGTCCTTCCTGCTGCGCCCAGGCGTTCATGCGGTCGCAGAACGAGCGCGAGCCGCCCCCCGGCGCCGGTATCGCCCACACCCGGACCTCCGGATCGCTTTCGATCATGCCGGCGAAGACCCGGAATCCGGAACCGCGGAAGACGCCGGTGGCGTCGCGCATTTCGATGGGGTTGCGGAGGTCGGGTTTGTCGGAGCCGTACTTGCTTATCGCCTCGGCGTAGGGAATGCGGGGAAACGGCGTCGGCGAGACGCCGCGTCCGTTCGCGAATTCCTCGAATACGCCGTGCAGCACCGGCTCGATCGCGGCGAACACGTCCTCCTGCGTGACGAACGACATCTCGAAGTCGAGTTGATAGAACTCGCCGGGCGAGCGGTCGGCGCGCGCGTCCTCGTCGCGGAAGCACGGCGCGATCTGGAAGTAGCGGTCGAAGCCGGCGACCATGATCAGTTGCTTGAACTGCTGCGGTGCCTGGGGGAGGGCGTAGAATTCTCCGGGATGCAGGCGGCTGGGCACCAGAAAGTCCCGCGCGCCTTCGGGCGAGGCGGAGGTCAGGATCGGCGTCTGGAACTCCATGAAGCCTTGCTCGATCATGCGCCTGCGAATGCTGGCGATCACGGCGCTTCGCATCATGACGTTCCGGTGGATCCTGTCGCGGCGCAGGTCGAGGAACCTGTACTTCAGGCGGACATCCTCCCCGTAATCGCGATCGCTGTTGACTTCCAGCGGCAACGGTTCGCTCGCCCCCAGCACTTCGCGAGCGGCGATGCGGAGTTCGACCTCGCCGGTCGGCAATCCCGGATTCCGCGTTTCCGAGGAGCGGCGCTCGACGCGGCCGGTCAGGCAGGCCACAGTTTCGAGGCGCAACGCCTCGACTTCCGCGAAAACCGGCGAGTCGACCTCGACCACGCATTGCGTCAGCCCGAAATGATCGCGGAGATCGACGAAAAGCAGATTGCCGTGGTCGCGGATCCGGTGGACCCAGCCGGACAACCGGGCTTCGGCGCCGGCGTGCGCGGCGCGGAGTTCGCCGCAGTTATGGGTGCGGTACGGGTGCATGCGAGGAACCTGCCGCTGGCGAGACCGATCGGCGCCCCGGGACGGCGGCGCAACGGGTTTGTAGATGCTTGGCGGTTCCGCTTCAAGTCCGGAGGGAATGCATGTAAGACAACGCCATGTCGCTGATCACCGAGACCGCGGGCCTCGAGGCGTTTTGCGCGCGCGCGTCGCGCTTTCCGTTCGTCACCGTCGATACCGAGTTTTTCCGCGAGAGAACCTACTGGCCGGTTCTGGCGCTGATTCAGGTCGGGACGCCCGACGAAGCCCGCGCGATCGACGCGCTGGCGGCGGGCATCGATCTGTCGCCCCTTTTCGCCCTTCTCGACGACGAGCGCGTTCTCAAGGTCTTTCATGCCGCCCGGCAGGACGTGGAGATATTCGTCCATCGGACGGGGCGGGTGCCCGTTCCGATCTTCGACACCCAAATCGCGGCGATGGTTTGCGGCTACGGCGATTCCGTCGGCTACGAACGGCTGGTTCGCGATCTGGCGGGCGGTTCGGTGGACAAGTCGATGCAGTTCACGGACTGGATGAAGCGGCCTCTGAGCGCCAAGCAGATTCGTTACGCCTTGAGCGACGTAACCCATCTTCGGGCGATCTACGCACAGCTTTCGGAGCGGCTGGAAGCCAGCGGCCGGACTCCGTGGCTGTCGGAAGAAATGACGGTTCTGACCGATCTAGACACCTACCGGATCGATCCGGAAAACGCTTGGAAGCGCCTGAGGTTGAAGACGCGCAAACCGCGCGATCTGGCGATGGCGCGGGCGCTGGCGGCGTGGAGGGAAACCGCGGCGCAGAGGGACGACATGCCCCGCATCCGGGTTCTCAGGGACGAGGCCCTCGTCGAAATCTGCGCCGCGGCGCCCCGGTCGGTCGGCGATCTGATGTCCCTGCGCCGCGTCGCACAAAACCGGGTCGGCAAGCAGCGCGCGGCCGAGATCGTCGCCGTTCTCGACGGCGTTCGCGCGACGGACCCGTCCCTCTACCCGTCGGTTCCTGCGCAACGGGATTCAAGGCGGAGCGACGAGGCGACGATCGACCTTCTCAAGATATTGCTCAAGCAAAAGTGCCAGCGCCACGGAGTCGCCCAGAAACTGGTCGCTTCGTCGAGCGACCTGGAGGAACTCGCGGACGGCAACGACGTTCCGGCCCTCCACGGTTGGCGGCGTCAGGTCTTCGGGGACGATGCGCTGCGCCTTAAGCGCGGCGAGATCGCGTTGACGGCGCGCGGCCCCGAGATCGAACTTCTGGAGATTTGAGGCGGCCGCCGCTTGCGGTTCATCCTGCGACCCGAGCGGCATGGAAAGGCGGCGGTCCGCGGGATCTCCAGACGAAGGATCGGTCGGCGCGGTTCCATTTTCCCGAACGCGCCGGGAACGATCGCGACGGAGGGACGCTCCGCCGAGGCCGAGCCATTTTTTTGATCTGGCCCGCGGACGACGATCTTCGCCGCTGGCGGCAGGTTCCGGGTGATCGCCGGCCGCGACCGAACGGAAAGATCCTTCATGCGTTTCGAGCGTCGATATCCCGAGGCGGCGGAGCTCTCTTTGCCGCACCCTCTGCGTTCGCGGACGAATTCGCCGTCGGAGAGCGGTTGGATGTGGGTCAGGCCGTTGCCGCGCCGCCGGGTGCGCTTACCGACGCCAAGGTCGCCATGCCGAAGATTTTCAGCTGGGGCCGCGTCTTCGTTTACGGACATGTCCAGCAAGAAACTTTCCGCCGTTCAGGGGCGGAGGATTTCGTTCGCGCCGAGGCGGGTTGAGCGGGACGGGCTTTTGCTGGGCGCCAAAGGCGCGCGCGGGCTGCTGCCCGAGATCCTGACGGTACTTGGCGCCCGGCGAGGAAAGGCTCCGCGGCGCCCGATTTAATCGCGAGCCATGTCCGCTTGTTCCAGCCGAGCCGCGATCTTCGCAAATTGCGTCAGAGCCGTTTTCAGGTCGTCAACGATCTCGGCGGCGACGACGTGGGGCGCAGGCAACGAGTCGGTATCGGTGAGGCTCTCGTCCTTGATCCAGAACAGGTCGACTCCCGTGACGGCGAAGTCGGCCTCGTTGCGGGTAACGACCGTGAGGCGATGGCAGGAGGCGGTTGCTGCAATCAGACCGTCAACGGCTGGGACGTTGCGAGACCGAGCGACAAGGCGACCTCACTCGTCTGCGACATTGGCGTCAACCGAAAGAACGCGGTCGTCGAACCAGCGCGGCAACGCTGTTTCCAGCCATCCGACGATCCGGGCACGATGGCGACCACCGTCCATCTTTTCGATGCCCTTGCGGATTTCGCCGAGCGTCAGGACACTGATGAACAGGGTCTCGGGCTTCGCCGCGTCGAACCAGTCGAGGACCAAGCACGGCGGTTTGGGCTTGGTCAATTCCGAGAGTGTGCAGGTGTCGATCAGGAAGCTCGTAGATCGATGTCGCGCGGTGGTGACCGGTCACGCTTGATGTTTAGGTCGATCCCGGCCAGCGGCGACGCCCGCAGCAGTTCCGCCAGCGAAGACTTCGGACGTTTCAGACGATCGTAGTCCTCCGCCGAAAGGAGTACGGCCGCTCGCTGCCCACGCACCGTGATCGTCTGCGGGCCATCAGTGGCCGCCTCGCGCACCAGTTCGCTGAGACGTGCCTTGGCTTCCTGCAACTGCCATCTCTGCATGATGCGAACCTTTCCGACCAGTCTAACCAGATCATTGGCTGATTGAGCGAACAGCGCAAGATCCTCCGTTCACGCCGCCAACCGCTCGTTCAACTCCGCCATCATCGGCCTGAGTTTGTCGCCGAACAGCGCGTGCGCGAGACCGAGGTCGGCGTGCTGGCCGAACCCTCGAAATCGTCCGGCTCGATGGCGAGGCTGGTGGCGACATGCTCGGTGATCTTTGTCCGAATGCGGTAGACGTCGAAGTCCGCGTTGACTCCGTCGATGACCGCCTCGTCGTGGCCGTATTGCATGACGAGGTTCTGGTTGAAGAAACCGACGGTCTTGCCGGCGGGCGTGGCGGTCAGTCCGAATCATGAAGGAATCGAAATAGAGCAAGACTTGACTCCACAGGTCGTAGATTGATCGGTGGCGTTCGTCCACGACGACGAAATCGAAGAACTCCGGCGGGATAGCGGCGTTGTAGACTACGTCCGGCGGCTCGCTGCGCCATGGGACGGCGGCGTCGAAGCCGGATTCTTCCTCGTTTCCGGCGTCGAACTCGGGATCGTCCTTGAGCATCGAATAGAGGCGTTGGATGGTGGTGATGACCACGTTGGCGGCAGGATTGATCGAATTTGTCGAAAGCCGCTGGACCGTGTAGAGCTCCGGGGACTTGCGCGGATCGTCGGGCGGCGTGAAGTTCGCGAACTCGTTTTCCGTTTGTTTGCCGAGATTGCTTCGGTCCACCAGGAAGAGGATGCGCTTGGCCTCGCCGAACCTTAACAGGCGATAAACGACGTTGACCGCTGTGAAGGTCTTGCCGGAACCTGTCGCCATCAGGGCGTGCGGATGAGCTTCGGCGAAGGATCCCTCAAGATTGCGGACGGCGCGGGCTTGTACGGACCAGAGTCGCGATTCGTCGAGCGGCGGCAGCTCTCCAAGTCTGGCGCGCAGTTGCATGGGTTGCGCGGCCCGGTCGGCCAGCGTCTCGGGCCTTGGGAAGTTGAACACCTGCCGACTGTGCGGCGCAGGATCGAGCTCGTTGGTGAAGTACGTCACTGAACCGTTGGATTCGAACAGAAATGGCAGAGGACGGCGGCGCGCGGGCAGATTGTCGGGCAGGCCGGCGGCGTATTTGGCGATTTGCGCCTCGACGCCGGTCAGGGTGCCGCCAGCCTTGGCCTCGATCGCGCCGACGGCCTCGCGGTCGAGATAGAGTTATGTAGTCCGCCGTGCCGGAACCCGGCTTCATCGGAAACTCGCGCACGGCGATGCCGCGGCCGGCCGTGAGGTCAAGCTCGTCGAGGCCCTGCACCAGCCAGCTGGCCGCCGTGAGATTCTCGTCGATTTCGCGACGCGCTTTCTGTTCGGGCGTCCCAGTCATATCACGGTGCTTCCAGATTGATTTGGACAATATCTGCGGAGAGCATCGAGGAGAGAGATGCAGTTGTCGATGTTCTCGCCGTTCACGTTTCTCCCTTTCGCCACCTGTCCGTCGCGGCGTTCTGGCGCAGGCCGGTTCCGGCCCTTACGCAGTTCGAAGGTGGACGCCGACGGTGTCGCAAGATCGTCGAACAACGGCGGTGCACAGGTCATCGTTGACATTATAGGCGGCTTGCTCAGGATCGGCAGTCGAATGGCGGACGCCTCGTCTCAGCTGTTTTTCCGTCAACGAACAGAAGAAACGTTCGACTTGCGATGATGCAGACGTCGGGGGCAGTGGCGCGTCGGCAACCGCCTGCGGGCCCGGCTCGGCGGACTCGAGGCCATGCTGGCGCGTCGAACGGAAAGGGGAGCGAAATGGAACTCCAAATCATTGTGGGCGTGGCGGCCGGCTTCGTCGGAGCCGGTATCGCGTATTTCGCGTTCGCCGTGCCGATGAAGGCGAGGGCTTCCAAGGCGGAGGCGCGAACGATCGAGATGGAGGAACGGATCGAAAGCGGCCGGACGGAGCGCGAAGCGCTGGCGGTCGAAAAAGCCGCTGTTGAGGTGGAGGCTCGGCGCTCGCAGCAGCTGGAGCAGGAGGTCGGAAAGCTCCGTTCGCAACTCGAAACGGTGAACGGCGAACTCGCCGAAACCCGCGCGACGCTGGAGACCGAACGCAAGAGTCATGCCGCTCGGGTCGAAGAGCTGGAAAGGATGGGCGTCGAAATCGAGCGAAAGTTCACGGCGCTCGCGGCGGAGGCGCTCGGAAAGACCAGCGAGAACTTCCTGAAGCTCGCGAGCGAACAGAAATTCCCGCTAAGGTGGCCGCCCTTTGCGAAAGGCGCGTCGAGATAGCGTCGTTACCGAGGGATCAGCCGCCGCGACGCACCTTCCCCGCTTCGGCTTGGTGCCGACTTAGCCTTGACCATCCTGTTTCCCCTGAAAAACTTGCTTTAGCACATTCGGTCACGGTGCCAGGTCAGGAGGTGTCGTAGGGAATTCCCTCTGCTTTCCGGTATCCAAACGCGATCATTCGGTAGAGTGTTTCCCAGTCCTTCAAGAAGTATTCGAGAAACAATCCCCGCGCCTTTTCCCAGAAGTAAATGGGCCGCTTGGCCTTCGTTTGTGCCTGTTGGAACAGTTTGCAACATCGCTGTTGAATCTGGTCAATCAGGAACGCCAGCATCATCAGGAACGCAAAGACCGTCGACAGATTCTTGTTACCGTGACCGAAGTTGTGCTCAAAGCAGTAGCCTTGGTTCTTCAGGGTGTTGAAAGTTTCGTTCTCGATCTTCCAGCGCGCCCGCCCGGTGCGCATCAACTCCATCAGGTTCCCTTCGTCGATTGGCAGATCCGTGACCCAGGAGAAACGTTGTTTCTTACCGTTTGGGAGCTTCTCCCAGTATTCGAGAAAGTTCACTTTGAGGTCGAAGTGCGTATCGTTCAGAGGCACTCCGTTGAGATACCGGAATTCGTGCCGTATGTTGTCACCGTCCGTGAACTCCCGGCGCTCCACGGACGGCGCGTTGTTGACCCACTCGAACAGGAATTTGTGGTCGCCGGGCTTCGCCCCCAGTATGAAACGCATGTCTAACTCCTTGAGAAGATTGACATGTGGTCCGTTCGAGGCCAGCCCATCTTCCAACACAACCAGCTTCAGGTGCGGGTGTTCACGACGCACATCTTCCAGAAGCCGTTTCGCTGCGTTGCGTTCGCAATCGTTCTTTTTTGCGCCGTCTTCCTTCAGGATCGGTTCCGGTGCAAACGGAAAAACCTCCTTTTGTTCCGGATGCACCAGAACGGCTCCCAACATCTGGTGGTAGTAGGTAATCGTACCGTCGCGGTGGTGTTTCTCGCAGCAATTTTTACAGTGCACCTTGTTCGACGAGAAGTATCCCGTTCCATCGATCGAAAGAGCGTAATGCCCGTTCAGACAAGTGTATTGTTCCAACCCCTTGCCTCGTTGCAAAACCTGGAACATCTTCGTGAAACAACGCCGCAATTGCCGCGGACAGACTTCGTCAAGCCGTTCGCGCATCGCAGTGTCCGACGGCACGCGCTTGACGCCGTATAAGGTCGCGAGGTTGTGCCGAACCGCTTCGTCGGCGTGCGCGGCTTCGTCGAATTGCAGAAGCGACGCATACTTCATACCGAACACCGCTAGACCCGACATCAGACAGTCCGTCTGGTTCAGCCCCCGGCTCGCGATCGGATCTTCAATACGGTCGAAACAAGCTCGCACTTCCTTCAGCAATCCCGGAGCGCTGAGCGTCTTGCGCATGCCTGGTATTCTGGCCATTTTGGTACAATCCCGCCTCGCCTTCGGACCACTTTCCAGAGAAAAATGCTCCGCTCGAAGGCAAATAGCCCCGAATCACCTCGAAAAGTCCACGAAAGACTTTTTTCCGGCCCCATATTTTTCAAGGGTTTCGAGCCTTAGCGGGAATTGCTGGCGAGCGAACGGTTCGAGAAGCATCATGCGAATGCGGACAAGGACCTCCAGGAACGCCAGAAGGCGATCGAGACGCTGGTCAAGCCGCTGGGGGAAGGCCTCGTCAAGTTCGAAAGCAAGATCGGCGAGATCGAGAAGGCCCGCGAGGGCGCCTATCGTTCCGTTACCGAACAGATCAAGCACCTGACGGAAGGACAAACGAACCTGCGTTTCGAAACCAACCGCCTGGTGCAGGCGCTTCGACAACCCAAGACCCGCGGAAGATGGGGCGAGTACCAGCTTCATAACGTGCTCGAAATGGCCGGAATGACCGAGCATGTGGATTTCGTCGAGGAGCAGGCGGTTCCCGGGGAAGACGGGCAACTGCGACCGGACGTGATCGTCCGCCTGCCGGGCGGCAAGTCGGTCATCGTCGATGCGAAAACGCCCCTTGAAGCATATCTTGACGCCGTGGAAACCAGCGACGAGGAGCAGCGGACCGCTTTCATCGCGAACCACGCCCGGCACGTGCGCAACCATGTCCGCGCGCTCGCCTCGAAGGAGTACTGGAAGGCGTTGCCCGTCACCCCGGATTTTGTCGTGATGTTCGTCCCTGGCGAGGCGTTCTTCGCGGCCGCCATCGAAAGCGATCCCGAACTCTTCGAACGCGCCATAAAGGATCGCGTTCTGATCGCCACGCCCACGACGTTCATCGCGCTCGTGAAGGCGATCGGCTACGGATGGCAGCAGCAGAAACTTGCCGAAAACACGCAAGCTGTCGTCGATCTCGCGAACGATCTGTTCGAACGGATCAAGATCTTCGGAACGCATATGGACGGTCTCGGCCGTTCGCTCCGCCAGGCCGTCGAACGGTACAACAAAGGGGTCGGCTCTCTGGAAGGGCGGGTACTGCCGACCGCCAGAAAATTCGAGTCTCTCGGCGCCGCTCCGGCCGGCGCGGAAATACCGGAGGTGAACCGGGTCGAAATCGAAGCGCGCGAGCTCCAAGCCCCGGAATTCTCCGGCCGGGAGGCGGCGGCGGACGCGCCCGCCCGATGATCTCCGGCCGACGGCGGCGAGGACAACGCTGACGCAAGCCTTCTATCCGCGACGGTCCAGAACGTCGCGAACCAGCGGCACCGTGACGCGTCGCCGGCCGGCCAGAGAAACCCGATCCAGCTCGGCCACCAGCTCGCGCGCCGTTTCGAAGGACCGCTCCATGCGCGTCGCCATGTATTCGACGACTTCGGTTTCCACGTCCAGTTGCCGGTCGGCGAACATCTTCACGATCAAGGCGGAGATCAACGTTTCGTCGGGCGGACGGATACGTACGGTGGGGACGGCGGCCAGACGCGAGGCGAGGTCGGGAAGCCGTCCGGTCCAGCGCGCAGGCGGCGTGCGCGTCGTCAGCAGCGCGTGTCCGCCGTCGCGGGAAACCGCGTTGTAAAGATGAAAGATGAAGGCGTCGCGATTCTGCGAGTCCACGTCGTCCACGAAAACGTTTTTCGGCGTCGCGGCCGGGTCGGGCGTCGCGTCGGGACCGACGAACGCCGCTTGCGAACGTTTCCGCCAGACATGGCCGAGATGACTCTTGCCGCTGCCGGCGGGGCCCACGATGACGATGGCCGAACCCGGCCATTCGGGCCACCGATCGACCCATTCCACCGCCTCCGCGTTGGCGGGCGAGACCAGGAAGTCCTCTCGCTCCATCGCCGGACGGTGATCCAGGTTCAGCGTCAGTTGCGCGTCGATGGTCACAGCCGGCGCGTCGACTCCGTGCCCGCCATCTGGCGCGTCCAGGCGACGACGTAGCTGGCGCCGGAAATCACCGTGGTGGCGGCCACGAGATAGATCAGCGCGCTCTCCAGCCATACGTTTCCGAACGCGAGACCGAGTTGCGTGAACCCGAGCTGCGCGAGAACGAAGGCCGCCAGCCCGATCTGCGCCGCCGTGTTGATTTTGCTCACGACCAGCGGGCGCATCTTGACGTCCAGCCGCACCAGAAACAGCAGGATGACGCCGCCGACGATCATGACGTCGCGGGAGACCACCAGGACGACGAGCCAGTCCGCGAGAATCTCCTGCAGTCCCAGCGTGACGTAGACGCCCACCAGCAATGCCTTGTCGGCCAGCGGATCGAGCATGGCGCCGATCTGGGTCGCCTGGTTGTGCTTCTTGGCGAGATAACCGTCGAGCGCGTCCGACGCGCCGGCCAGAAGGAACGCCAGGAACGCCGCCATGTAGGCGGATTGCATCAGGAGGTATACGGTAACGGGCACCGACAGCAGACGTCCGAGCGTGATCGCGTTGGCCAGATTCACCGGGCGTCTTCCTCGCCTTGGAAGTCGGTCGGCGTTCGACGCAGCGTCCAGTTCCCCGATACCTCTTCGAGAAGGAGGTCGCGCTGCGCGAGCGCGAGGCGCAATTGATCGGAGGCGCCGAAGTAGCTCAGGCGCACCGTCGCTTCGCGTCTGGAAATCGAAACCAGCCTCGCTTCGCTCAGCGGTTCGGCCGAGCGAAGCCGCGAGCGGATCGCCACCCAGTCACGCAGGCCCGCCAACGGAACCGCGGCGACGAGTTCATGCCGGTCGTCGAATCGCAGCAGGTTCGCTGTCTTCCAGTCGTCCTCGAGCCGCTCGGCGGCGTCTCGCGCCGCCCGTTGGATGACCGCGCCAAGGCCGTCCCTGCCGTCGTACGCGACCTCCAGCGTTTCCGTCTTCTCGCGGCGTTCGCCTCCGAAAAACCGGATCGCGACCGTTAATGACCGCGAGCCGGAGCGAATGCGGGCGCCGGCCCGCGCGACTGCGACGAACGCCGCGCCATGGCGGTCGGCGAGCGCCTTCAGACGATCCGCCTCTCCCCTCGCCGCTTGCTCGGGGCTCAGGTCGCGAATGTCGGCGAGGTCTCCGGCGGGCAGAAGCAGCGGCAGCAGCCCGTCGACCGGAAGCAACGCCCTCCATGCCTCGAACCACGGGTTGGGCTTGTCCCACAGGAGAAGCGCGCCCGCATCCTCGTAAAGGGGCAACACCAGAACGGGCTTCGACCGGGTTTCCGCGAAACTCACCCCGTTCGATCGGAAATACCGCCTCACCTCGGCTTTCCGAAAACGGAAGGTCAACTTTCCGAGATAGCGGACGTCGGAGGCCCTTTCCTCGTCGATCCCGAAGCTGCCGACCATGGCAGCGATCCGCGGCGCGTCCGGCGGCGGCAGCCGTTTCCGTCCGGCGCGCGGCGCCAGTCGCGCGGCGAGCCGCTCGAACGCCAGCAGGTGGCCCGCGGCGATGGCCCGGTCGCGGGCCGCGGCGGCCGTTTCCGCCGTTTCGTCCACCTCGACGCCGGACACGGTGTAGACGTCCGGCGACCCCGCGGCTCCGGAAACGCCGAGGAAAACGATCGCTGCCGCGAGAAGCGGCCGAACGCCCCTCGCCGGCAGGTCGCGCATGTTGCCGCCTTCGCGGGTGCCGTTTATTTTCATGCGAGGATTCTACCATGCAGGATAAGCCAGATTAACGGGCCCAGTTACAGGGACGCTGGCGTCGACATCGATGCCGGCGCGGAGGTCGTCGAGCGCATTCGGCCGCTGGCGGAGGGCACGAGGCGGGCCGGAACGCAAGGCGGCATCGGCGGTTTCGGCGGTCTGTTCGATCCCCGGGCGGCGGGTTACCTGGACCCGATCCTCGTCGCCGCCGCCGACGGGGTGGGCACCAAGCTCGCGGTCGCGATCGAAACCGGCCGGCACGGCGCGGTCGGGATCGATCTCGTCGCCATGTGCGCCAACGACCTTGTCGCGCAAGGCGCGGAGCCTCTTTTCTTTCTCGACTATTTCGCGACGGGGAAACTGGATCCGGCCGCGGCGGAAGAAGTCGTTTCGGGCATTGCCGAAGGCTGCAGGATCGCAGGCTGCGCGTTGATCGGCGGCGAGACCGCCGAGATGCCCGGCATGTACGAGGCGGAAAAGTACGATCTCGCGGGCTTCGCCGTCGGCGCGGTCGAACGCGGTTCCCTGTTGCCGCGCGGCGACATGCGGGAGGACGACGTCGTCCTCGGCCTGGCGTCCGACGGCGCGCATTCCAACGGTTTTTCGCTCATTCGCCACGCGCTCGAACGGCGCGGGATCGCCTACGACGCGCCGTTCTCGGGGGACAGGACCTGGGCGGACGAGCTTTTGACCCCGACCCGAATCTACGCCAAGGCCTGCCTCCGTCTTCACGCCGAAGGCCTGGTCAAGGGATTCGCTCACGTTACCGGCGGCGGCCTGGTGGAAAACGTTCCGCGCATGCTGCCGGACGGACTGGCGGCCGCGCTGGATCCCGAAGCATGGCCGTTGCCGCCGGTGTTCGTCCGCATTATGCGCGACGGCGGGGTTCCCGCGTCGGAATTGGCGCGGGCGTTCAACTGCGGGATCGGGATGGCGGCGGTCGTTTCGCCCGACAGGGTCGGCGCGGCGCTCGACCTGCTGCGAGCGGAGGGGGAGGAGGCGTACCGGATCGGCGAGTTGCGGACGTTTTGCGGCGGCGACCGGCTGTCGTTGGCGGGGACGGCTTGGAACGTCTGAAGATCGCCGTTCTGATCTCCGGCCGGGGATCCAACCTGCGCGCGTTGCTGCAAGCGGCCCGGCAGCCTTCCTGGCCTGCGGAAATCTCTCTGGTCGCGTCGAACGCGCCGTCGGCCGCCGGACTGGCCTACGCCGTCGAAGCCGGCGTTCGAACCGCCGTGGTCGATCACCGGGCTTTTCCCGGGCGGGAGGAATTCGAGGAGGCGTTGCATGCGGAGCTGACCGGGGCCGGCGCGGAGCTCGTATGCCTCGCCGGATTCATGCGGCTTCTCACGCGCGGCTTCGTCGACCGCTGGCGAGACCGGCTGATCAACGTCCATCCGTCGCTGTTGCCCTCCTACAAGGGACTCCGCACTCACGAACGGGCGTTGGCCGACGGAGTTCGCATCGCGGGCTGCACCGTGCACTTCGTCCGGCCGGAGATGGATTCGGGGCCGATCATCGCGCAGGCCGCGGTGCCGGTGCTCGACGGCGACGATCCGGAAACGCTCGCCGCCAGGGTGCTCGCCGCCGAACATCGATGCTACCCGCTGGCCGTCCGGCTTATCGCCGAGAACAGGGTTCGCCTCGAAGGCGGAAGAGTGCGGATCGACGGCGCGGAGCGCGGCCGGGCGATGTTGCTCAACCCGGAATAGCGAGGGAGCGTCGGCGGGCTGGCCGGTCGGCTGGCCGTTCTCGCGCTTGGCCGGCAGGCGACCGGGCGCCGACCGGCGCGGGGCGGAGCGAACGCCTCAGCCCGGTTCACGTTCGGCCGGGATTTGGGTATACACGTCGTGCGAAATACTCGGCACGGAGGAAAAATGGCTTGGGACACCGAAGGCGAAATCGTCCGGCATCGGCAGGGATGGGAAGGTTTCGCGAAGCTGCTTTTCGTTACGACGGCGGGCATCGTCGTGGTCTTGGGGCTGCTGGCGTTGACCGTTCTTTGAATCGTCGGCGAGAAGCTCGGTTCCGGCCAGCTGGATCCGCGGGCTTTGTCAGTTCAGCGCCTCGCGGATTTCATAGCGGAATTTCGTTGCAACCGTCTGCCGTTCGATGATTTGGCGACGCGATTGCCGGTCACGACCGCCAGCGGCGACAACAAGCTCGCGCCGACGGCATCCCCTCGCGAACCGTCTCGCGGCCGGAAACCGCGCTGAATGGCGCGCTCGTGTTGACGATGACGATTTCGGACGCTGCTGGTTATCCAGTCCGTTTCCATAGTTCGGCGAGCCAAGCTTGATTGCGTCGAAGCTTTTCTTCCGAACGTGGGCGGCGCTTTACGAAACGGTCGAGGATGCCGCGAGTTATAAGGCGGCCGATCGTTCCCTGCGCGACGAGTTCCGGGTAGTCCGGGAGGTCCTCCAGGCTTGTCAACCGGCTGAAACCCGTTTCAGGATCCCGATAGCAGAACACGACGTTCGGAACTGTCTCGAGCGGCAATGCGTCCAGCAGAGCGGGGTTGTGACTGCTAATGAGGATTCGGAGACGGCGCTCCCGCGCGACGCGCCAAAGCCGGTCGAGGAGCCTATCCGCGCGGCCGGGATGGACGCCGTTATCGATTTCCTCGATCACGAGCAGGCTTTCTTCCGGCGCCGACAGCGCGGCGGCGGCAATCGCAAGAACGCGGAGCGTGCCGTCGGAGAGCAGCGTGGCGTCATAGTCCGCTTTTCTCGCGCCGAATGTCTCCACGAGCTTGACCATGACCTCGCCGCGTTCGGTCTTGGAGAAGTCGATTTCGACGACGTTCCGTTCCGGCAGGGCCGCTACGAACTCGAGGAGTCGGTCTTTGGATTCGCCATTCTTGCAGAGATTGAACAGAACGCCCGACAGGTTAGCGCCGTTTCCCGCCAGCGTCCGTTCGTTCGTGAAGCAGTAGCCCCGCATGTTCGTTGGCTGCGGCTGCAGAAAAACGACATCGGACAACGATTGCTGGCATTGCGCCGCGGCTTTCGGGATCGTCCTTTGCGCCTTTTTGTGGCCGTGGGCGAAGCGCGCCGGGCTCTGCAGTTGCACCAGAGCCGCGATCCGGTCGTTGCAGGTCACCTGCGGTTTCTTGCCGCCGCGCTTGAAATTGTCGTAAGCGACACGCATGTCGTCGCCGGCTTCGGACGACGACGCGACACGGAAGAAGGGGAAACCCCCGCTATTCGGGACGAGTTCTTCTTCGACGATGCGGAGTTCGCCGTCGTTCAGTCTTTCGAGGCGGATAGAGTAGCGCTCCCACTCCGATTCGACGGCGCGGCACGAAAGCTTGAAGGAAGGAGCGCGGCGGAAACCTAAATCTTCGATCGCTCCGCGCATCGCGCGGTCTCCGGCCTGCACCTCATGGCGGCCGAGTCTGCCGCCTTGAGCGATCCGCGACAGAAGGCGCAGGGCTTCGACGGCGTTGCTCTTGCCGGAGGCGTTGGCACCGATCAGGACGGTCAACGGCGCCAGTTTCAGCGTCGCGTCGCGGTAGCTCTTGAAATTCTCGATCGCGAAACTGGCCAGCATCCTTTTCGCCTCCCCGGGCCGCCTCGCGCGTCGCCGGCCGAACTCGACGCCGACCGCGGGAAGTTAGCGCGAACGATCATAGGCATGGCGCGGTCGAGCGGCAACCGGCGCCGCGCCGGCCATTGACCGCGCCGCCCGGCCCGGAAATACTCGGTTCGCCCGTCGGGCCACGATCTGTCACAGGGGAACGGACATGTTCCGGTCGCCGGAGCTACTCTTTCGGCCCGACGCCATCGCCATCGTCGGCGCTTCCGACACCGGCGGAGGGGGCTGGCCCAAAGGGCTCTACGAAAATCTCGAGCACGAGAACTTTCCGGCGCGAGTCTACCTCGTCAACCCGCGCCGGACCGAGCTTTGGGGGCGGAAGGTCTATCCGGACTTCGCTTCGCTGCCGGAACGAATCGATCTGGCGATCGTTATCGTCCCGGCCGACTCGGTGCCCGCCGTTCTCGCGGAAGCCGCCGCCGCCGGGCTTCGGGGAGCCTTGATCTTCTCGGCGCGTTTCGGCGAAGGAGGCGATCCGGCAGGCGCCGCGCGGGCGGACGCCTTGCGGGTGCTTTCCGCCGAAACGGGCCTGCGGATCGCCGGTCCCAACTGCATGGGCGCGCTGTCGCTTCCGAACCGGCTGCTGCTCTACCCGACGCCGCGAGTCCGCAGGCTCCCCGCCGGCCCGGTAGGGGTCGTGTTCCAGTCCGGCGGCACGTTCCAGTACTGGCTGGAGCAAGGCGCGGCGCGAGGCCTCGGCTATTCGCGCGCGGTGTCGAGCGGCAACGAGCTCGACCTCGACATGGCCGACTACGTGGATTTTCTGGCGGACGATCCGCACACCCGCGTCATCGCCTGCATGGCGGAAGGCGTGCGCCGCGGCGACGCCCTGATGGCGGCGGCCGGGCGGGCGCTCGACGCCGGCAAGCCGGTGGTGATGCTCAAGTCGGGCCGCTCCGAGGAAGGCCGGGCGGCGGCGGCGAGCCATACGGGAGCTCTGGCGAGCGACGACAAGGTGTTCGACGCGTTCTGCCGCAAATTCGGCATTGTCCGCGTCGAGAGCCTGGACGAGATGATCGAGGCGTCGCTCGCTTTCGCGGCGGGGCGCCTGCCGGCCGGGCCGCGCGTCGCGATGGTCGGTTACTCGGGCGGCGCCAAGGGGCTGTTCAGCGACTACGCGAGCGACATCGGCCTGCCCTTGCCGAAATTCACGGCCGCGACCCGGGAGAAACTGGCACCGTTGATCGATCCCGGAGTGCGGCCCGACAACCCGCTCGACACAGGCGCCGGCCTTGCGCGCCGGTACGACGCCTTCGCCGAGGTGTGCAGGATCGTCGCCGCCGACGAAAACGTGGACATGATCTCGATGCAGGGGCAGTTGCCTTTCGTCGAGGGAACCGAAGGCGATCCGGCGCTGTTTTTGGGAGTCCGCGATTCCACGGACAAGCCGGTTCTCGCGCACAACCGCATGTCGCAGAACGTCAACGAGGTCGGGCGCGCTTTCCAGAAGGCCGCGGGGATACCCTTTCTCCAGCGTTTGCCCGAAGTCGCCAGGACGCTGAAATCGTTGGGCGACCATGCCGCGATACGGCGTCGCGGGGCCGCCGCGCCGTTCAGGTCGGCGGGCGCGACCGGGAGTCCGGTCGAAAGCGTGCTCGCCGGCCACGGCATCGTCATGCCGAAATCCGCCGTTGCGCGAACGGCGTCGGAAGCGGGCGAACTCGCCGCGGAAATCGGATTCCCCGTGGCGATCAAGATCGTCTCGCCGAAGGCCGTTCACAAGACCGAACTCGGCGGGGTGGCGCTCGGCGTGACGTCGGCCGAGGATGCCGTCGCCGCCGCGCGCGGCATGGAGGGGCGGATGTCCGCGGCCGGCGTCGAGGGATTTCTCGTCCAGGAGATGGCGTCGGGGTTGGAGGTCATCGTCGGGATTGTCGACGATCCTCAGTTCGGCCCCTGCCTCGCGTTGGGCCTGGGCGGCGTCGTCGTCGAAGCGATCCGGGACGTCGCCTACCGACTGCTGCCGATCGGTCGCGGCGACGTCGCGGAAATGATCGCGGAGTTGCGCGGGCGGGTTCTATTCGACGGTTTTCGGGGCGAACCGGCGCGGGACGTCGACGCCCTTGCCGCCGCCGCGACCGGGTTGTCGGACGCCTACGCCGTCCTGCGCGACCGGATATCCGAAATCGAAATCAACCCGCTCGTCCTGCGCGCCCGGGGCGAAGGCGCTTGCGCCGTCGATATCCGCGCCGTCGCGCGGACCGAAACGCGAGGATGAGCCGACCATGGACCACCAGTTGCCCGAGGAACTGCGTCTGCTTCAGGAGACCGTGCGGCGGTTCGTGGACCGCGAACTGATCCCCATCGAAATGGAGAGCATGGAGGGATCGAAGCTTCGCCCCGATATCCATGCGGATCTCGCGGAGAAGGCGAAGGCCGTCGGTCTCTGGCTTTACGACGTTCCGGAAGAATACGGCGGCCAGGGCCTCGGGCTTCTGGCGCGCACGGTGGTTTGGGCGGAGCTGGCGCGCACGGTCGCGCTGCCGTCGCGCAACGCGAACATATTCGGGCCGATCGTGAGCCCGATCCTCTACTACCTGAACGACGAACAGAAGGAACGTTATCTCCATCCCGTTCTGCGGGGCGAGTTGCGCCATTGCTTCGCGCAGACGGAACCGGATGCCGGCGGCGACCCGGGCGGCATGCGGACGACGGCGGCGCGCGACGGAGACCACTACGTCATCAACGGCGTGAAGCGCTTCATCACCGGCGCGGGCGAGGCGGATTTCGCGCAGGTGATCGCGGCGACGGATCGCGAAAAGGGGTCTCGCGGCGGCATCTCGGCGTTTCTCGTCGATATGAAGACGCCCGGAGTGAAGCTGTTGCGCCAGCAGGAAACGATGATGCACGACCGGCCGTGGGAAATCGCGTTCGAGGACGTCCGGGTCCCGGTCGAAAACATGATCGGCGGCGAGGGAGAGGGGTTCAGGTTCGCCCAGAACTGGATCGGGGCCGGCCGGATCCGTCACGGCGCGCGCGGCGTCGGCGTCATCGAGAGGTGCCTCGAGCTCGGCGCGTCCTACGCGCGGCAGCGGGAGACCTTCGGAGAGAGACTCTCGGAACGGCAGGCGGTCCAGTGGATGCTGGTCGATTCCTACGCCGATCTGCACATGCTCAGGCTGATGGTCCGCAACGCGGCGGCGAAGCACGACGCGGGCGGGGACATACGCTACGACGCCTATCTCGTGAAGTATTTCGGCGACACGAAATCTTTCGAGGCCGCCGACAAATGCATGCAGATACACGGCGGCCTCGGACTGACCACGGATCTCCCGATCGAGCGCATGTGGCGCGACCAGCGAAGTTTCGTCATCACCGAGGGACCGACGGAAATCCTGAAGATGGCGCTCGCCCGGCACGTGCTGCGGCAATATGGGGGCTGACGCGACGGTCGGCCGACCGGCCGCGCTTCGTTGCTTGATGGCAACCGCTCGCGTCGCCTTGGCGCCGGGGGACGTGGGTTGGGGCTCCGAGGTTGCTGGGGCTGCGCGAGTGGGCTACGGCGACACCCTGCGCCGCCGCAAGCCGCCAGCGTTGCGCGACATCGGCCGGGATGCGCGTGCGCCGGCGGATTACGAGGTTGGTCTTGTCCACGGATGCGCACTCCGGATCGTCGGGGCCGTGCAGGCTTTCCGCTGCGTTTCTGCGTGACCGCGCAGGATCTTTCCAGCGCGGCGACAGCTGACTTCCGGTAGCGCGCTTCGACGCGTCCGAGCCGCGTGCGCTGTTCGTAACGTCTTGAAATGCGGACAGCTTTCAGGGGTGCGGAATTTTTTTCCTCGGGTACGGAAAACTGCGAATTCTCCGCGCCGAGGTCGCGATTTTCGCGGATTCCACCCCACGGCCGACCGGACGCCGCCGCCCCCTGCGGCAAACGGCCGCACCGGGCAAAAAAATCTGGCCAAAGGGGTTCGCCACGGGTAGTGTTGTCAGCATCTCAACCCACAACACTGTGAGGTACCCATGGCGACAGAACATTCTTTTCCTGGACCGATGTCGACAGGCTGCCCGACCTCCAGCGCCTGACGCTGGTTCTCGACGCGCTGCCGGACGAGGCGCTTCTGGCGCGGCTCGAGGAGCAGCGCGGGCGCGGGCGCGACGACTACCCGGTTCGCGTGGCGAGCGACGGTCGCCGACATCGTGCTTCAGCACGAGTCCATCGAGTCGCTGATTCGGGAACTCAACCGCAACCCGGCGCTTCTGGCGTTGTGCGGCTTCAACCCGCTCGACTACCAGGGCAAGCCGAAGGTCAAGGTCGACGACGACGGCAAGCGGTGGACGACGTCTCCGGAACCTCGCAGCACGGTTCCCGGGAGCCACAACTTCTCCCGGTTCCTGAGCGCCCCCATCAAGCTCGAGAGCAAGGATCCCTGGGTCGGCGGCATGGTCCGGGAGTTGCGGGAGCAACTGACGGCGGAGTTACCGGATTTCGGGGAGCACCTCGGCTACGACGGCAAGGCGGTGAACAGCCACTCGACGGGGCAGGTCAGCCGCAAGACCGGGAAGACTTCCGACCCCGACGCCAACTGGGGGAAGCACGAGACCGCCGGCATAGACGGGAAGACCGGCAACCTCTGGACGAAGGTGAAGTCGTGGTTCGGGTTCGGGTTGCACGCCGATACCAAGTACGAGATCCCGGTGGGGTGTGGATCTCATATGGCTAAAATTGCATAAAGTGCAACATTTTCAAGCTGCAAGGACTGTTATTTCCTGATTGTCATTTGCGGCAGGAACTCCGACCATAGCTTGCCATGCTATATCGAAACGGCCGGATCTTATCAATGCTCTGAAAGTGAGGACGTTCTGACCTCATACTCCAACGCATGCCGGCCCGCTTCATGCGCTGGTTTACCAGAACTTTGTTGGCGGCTTCGACAACGCCTGACCCGATCGCATAGCCCCTAGCATTCAAGCTTGCATAGCGCATGCGGCGCTTGTGCTTCCGGAAAAACTTGAGCTCGCGTTCGAGATCCTTGAGCGCCGTCGTTGTCGTCGCCTTGTCGCGAAGATGGCGGATCGCCCGGATGACCTTGTCGATGCCGTTGGCGTCGTCACGCAGGACAGCGCGGTACTTGTCGTACCAGTCGGTCGCGACGGTCGGCAACGTCGCTGAGATGTTCGCACGCATGAAAGAAATCGACCACCTGTTCGTCGGGTCGAAGTTTCTCGAGAAACGTCCAGTTGTCGGCTGCGGCATCGGCGACGGCAACGATCTGAAGGTCGGGCCGCACTTTCCGGATGTGCTCGACTTCTTCGGTGATCTGCGCCTTCAGCGTCGTCTTGCCGGCTTCCGGCATCTGCGCAAAATACAGTGTTTCCAGGCGATTGCCGTCCGCGTCATGGAAACTTATCGTACCGCAGGACGCTTCGCGCCAGCACGCTTCTTCGTGCTCGTCGGGACGAAGCGCAACCATCACGCCGTCGAGCGAGACAGCGAAGGAAACCGCTTCCGACGGCACCGGTTTCGCCTCGCGGATTTCATCCAGAGCCGCTTGGCCCTTCTCCTTCCAGAGATCGCCCGCCGTCACCAGAAGACGTCGCAGGTGGCTCGACGACGGGTTCATGCCCCCCAGCTTTCCGAAGAGTTTGGCCGCGTCTCTCGGCGTGCAGTGGTCCATGACCAGGAGAGCGCGGTAAGCGGCGGGAACCGTGAGGTAACCGTCAACCAGACCCAGGCTTTCGTCGACGGGCATGATGGACGAGTTTCGGGCGCGGTACCGAGAACGGCAATACGTGACCGGACCGAACAACGTGGTTTTTGGCGTCGGCGCAGCCCGGTAGAAGACCTGACCCTCCCGGTGAATCGGACCTTGTTCGTCGTCTCGCGCTTCAATGTAATCGCCTACGGCCGCACGACAGATCGTGAAAGCATGCTCCATTAACTCAGCCTCGAAACCGGCGAACGCCTCGGAACCCTGTTCCCGTCGTTCGATTTCTTTGCAGATGAAGGCTGCGGCTGACCGAAGCGCCTCGGCGGTCGTCGCGGGGAGGTCCGAGAAATCGATGGACAAACCGGTCGAAGGCTGTGATGCTGACATGGGAATGATGTTGTGTGTTGGTGCCAACATTCTGCCGCATCTTGCGGCTTGGAGCATTCCTTTTTTTGCTCTCCAACTCCCCCACAAAATCCGCCCCCGGAACGACGTTTTGTCACGAAATCGCTGATTTCGGCCCCGCAGCGCCGCGACACGGGCTTGGATAATCATTGAAAATCAACGTTTTATGTAATCTTCGATTTAGCCATATCAGATTTGCACCCTCCCGGTGGCCTTCAGCGTCACACAGGCGTCGAGAGCCGAGACCAGGGAGCTGGACGCGATGTTGGACAGGCTGTTCGGGGAAACGCCGCTGCTGGCCGGGCGCTGCAAGGACTTCAGCGCGGACCGGGGGCTCGACAGCGGGCCGCTCAAGGCGAAGCTGTGGGACGAGTTCGGCCCCCTTGATTGATACGCGCCTGTTGTGGCGGGAAGAAAAGAAAGACCCCGACTACGACCCCGACAAGCCTATCGTCCGCCCGCTCTTCGACGACAACATCTACCATACCGAGAGGGGCGAAGTGCTGTGCAAATGTCCTGAAACCAACGTCCAGCGGCACATGGCGTTCCAGGGACCGCGGGGCGTGCGGCACCCTCAAGTACCGTTGCCCGGCGGCGGCCTTTGGCTTGCGCAGGCCGCAAGGAATGCCACCGGGCCGCCGAGTGCCAGGCCGGCGAGTACGGTCGCATCGTCCGCGTCGACCTGGAGAAGCATGACAGGGTTCACGCCGGTCCCCTGGGGCAGCCCCTCCTGGAAGCGCGGACCGCCGCTCCGCCATGGAGCGGATCTACAGCCGGGTCGACAACGCTTACCGCATGGAGAAGCACTATGTCCGCGGCCTGCGGGCACCTGCGGCTCGGCCTCGTGACAGTAGTCATGATGGCGACGGCGCTCGGGCACCTGCGGGCGGAACGCCAGGGCGGTCGCTGGTCGCTCCGGTCGGGCTGCGCGACACGGGATGACCGCTGCGGTCGTCTGACCGCCCCCCTCCCCGCGACTGACCGCCTGCGTTCAGGCCACGGTCTGGCTCGCCCCGGGTTTGTGGCGCGGCGGCGCGGCAACCGAATATTCGCTTTTTGTTCTGAAGTCTGAACGTCCGCGAGGCCCTTGCGGGCTCGTCGGCGGGCGGGCGGAGCGGTCCGCGGGGCGGCGGCCGGGCGGCGGGCCGACAAAAAAATGGCACAGCGCAAGCGCCTCCGTCCGGGCCGCCTTTGACTTGGCGCGTTCGATAGGACATTGTCGATCATCGACGACTGCCGGATGGCGAGGGAGAGCCGGATGTACGACAACTTCGAATGCGTCAAGGTCAAGCTTGAAAACGGAATCGCGTGGGTGCAGCTCAACCGCCCGGAAAAGCGGAATGCGATGAGTCCGCAGCTTCACGAAGAGATGGAGGCGGCCCTGACCGGGCTCGAGGTCGATCCGGAAGCGAAGGTGGTCGTCATCTCGGGCGCGGGCGGCAACTTCTCCGCAGGCCAGGACCTGAAACTGTTCTTCCGCGAAAACGAGACGAACCCGCTCGGGCGGAAAAAGGCGCAACGCGCCGCCAATCGCTGGCGCTGGGAGTTGCTCTACAGTTTCGACAAGCCCACCATTGCGATGGTCGAAGGCTACTGCGTCGGCGGCGCGTTCATGCAGCTTCTGGGGACCGATTTCGCGGTGGCCGCGGAAGACGCGACTTTCAGCCTGTCGGAGGTGAACTGGGGCATCCTGCCGGGCGCCCTGGTCAGCAAGGTGGTCGCGGACGCCATCCTGCCGCGCCACGCGCTGTATTACTGTTGCCTTGGCGAGCCGTTCGACGGCAAGGAGGCCGAGCGCATCGGCATGATCAATTTCGCGGTGCCCGCCGGGGAAGTGAAGGCGAAGGTCACGGAGCTGGCGGAAAAACTGATGGCCAAGAGTCCGCGCGTGCTGCGCGCCACCAAACAGGCGGTGCGCAACGTCCGTACGATGGATTTCGGCCAGTCCTACGACTACCTCGCCGAGAAGGGAACCGCGATCAAGGTCGGCGACGAGGAGGATTCCTACAAGACCGGCCTCAGCCAGTTTCTCGACGAAAAGAGCTACAAACCTACCTTCGAGCCGTTCCGGCTGGCGAAAGAGGAAGGCTGAGGCGGAAAAACCTCATGCAGACAAGGGAGAAGAGAATGAACCGGTTCTTCAAATGCAGCCTCGCCCTTGCGGCGGCGCTGGCGTTCGGCTCCGCGGCAAGCGAGGCGCAGTTCTACGAGGGCAAGACCGTTACCGTGGTGATCAACTACGGCGCCGGCGGGCCGACGGACGTGGAAGGCCGCGTGATCGCCAAGCATCTCGCCAAGCATATCCCCGGCAAGCCGCGCATGATCGTCAAGAACAGGCCGGGGGCGGGCGGGATCGTCGGCTCCAACTTCATGGCCGAGGTCGCGAAGCCCGACGGGCTTACGATCGCCGTCTTCACTCCGCCCGTCATGTCGCAGCTTCTCGACGATCCGGGCCTCAGGGCCGATTTTTCGGATTTCGAATGGCTGGCCGGCGTCGGCCAGCCGCAGGTCTGCTACGTCCGCAAGGATGCGGGCGGCGGCCTCGAGTCGGCGACCGGCGTCATCGGGATTTCGGGCTTCAAGGCGGCCGGCATGCGCAACACGTCGAGCCACGACCTGCGATTGCGCCTTGCGCTCGATCTTCTCGGCGCGAAGTACACCTACGTCACGGGATATCGGGGCCTCTCCAAGGTCTCGGCGGGCGTTTTGCAGAACGAAACGCAGTATTCCTGCGGTTCGGTGCCCAATTATCGCGGCCGCGTCGAACCGACCCTCATCGCGCCCGGCATCGCGATGAGCACTTACTATTACGCGCCGGTCGCGGAAGACGGGAGCGACGTCAAGTACGACGACCTCGCGGGAATCATGACCTTTCAGGAATTCTACGCGAAGGCGAAAGGCGGCAAGCCGTCCGGCGTCAAGTGGGAGGCGCTCAAGATCGTCAACAATCTGTCCACCTACATGCTGCGCGGGTCGTTCGCGCCCAAGGGCACGCCTGCGGCGGCGTTGGCCGACTTGCGGGCGGCTTGGTCGGCGCTTCCCGGCGACCAGGAGTTCGTCGCCGAATATACGCGCGCCTTCAAGGCGCCGCCGAAGATCATCCAGGCGGCGGGCGCGAAAAAGCACATCGATTCGCTCAAGAAGGTGGACTCGAAGATTGTCGCCTTCCTGAAGGACTTCGCGGCGGCCGGCAAGTAGGCCCGGCGCCGATCCCCGCGTTCCGGCGCGCCGGGGCGCGGGGCGGAGTCTGAATGTTCGACGCCGCCGTCGCCGGACTCGCGTCGGTGGTCGCGTGGCCGGCCTTCGGCTGGCTGGCGCTCGGGGTGGCGATCGGATTGTATTTCGGAGCGGTTCCGGGTCTGTCCGGGCTGGTCGGCATGGCGATTCTGCTGCCGTTCACCTTCGGGATGGAGCCGGTTTCGGCTTTCGCCTTTCTTCTCGGCATGTTCGCCGTCACCACGACGAGCGACACGGTCGCCTCGGTTCTGCTCGGCATCCCGGGGACGGCCGCTTCCCAGGCCACGATTCTCGACGGTTATCCGATGGCTATGCGCGGGGAGGCGGCGCGCGCCTTCGGCGCGGCGTTCACCGTTTCGGCTGTCGGCGGCTTGCTCGGCGCCGCGATTCTCGGGATCTCGATTCCCATCGTGAAACCCCTGATCCTGTCCTTCGCGCAGCCGGAGTTCTTTTTGCTGGGACTGCTCGGATTGACCATGGTGGGGTCGCTGAGCGGCGGCTCGATGGTCAGGGGATTGATCGCCGCCCTGTTCGGCCTGCTGCTGTCGTATGTCGGCTATTCCGTGACCGGCGGAACGCCGCGTTACTGGTTCGGGCTGACCTATCTCCTTGACGGCATCCCGCTGATTCCCGTCGTACTGGGACTCTTCGCGCTGCCCGAGGTGCTCGAACTCGCGGTGCGCGACACGTCGATTTCCCGCGTGGCGCGGGACCAGGCGAAAGCCGGCGTTCTGGACGGCGTTCGCGATGCGGCGCGTCACTGGTGGCTGGTTCTGAGATCGACCGTCATCGGAGCGTATGTCGGGATGCTTCCCGGGCTCGGCGGCTCCATCGTCGACTGGGTCGCCTACGGGCATGTGGTCCAGAGCTCGCGGGACAAGTCGCAGTTCGGCAAGGGCGACGTTCGCGGCGTGATCGCGCCCGAGACGGCGAACAACGCCATGAAGGGCGGCGCGTTGATTCCGACGGTCGCCTTCGGCATTCCGGGCAGCGCATCGATGGCGATCCTTCTCGGCGCCCTGCTGATTCAGGGACTGCAGCCGGGCCCCCAGATGCTCACCCAGGATCTCCATATCACTTTCTCCATGATGTGGACGCTGGCGATCGCAAATGTCGGCGGAGCGGTATTGCTGATGATCTGGGGGCGGCAGGTCGCCCGGGTCACTTTCGTTCGCGGTCATCTGATCGTGCCGGTGGTCTGCATGTTCGTGTTCATGGGCGCGTGGCTCGCCAGCAACAGTCCGGGCGATCTGGCGTCGCTGCTGGTCTTCGGCGTCGTCGGCTATCTGATGAAGCAGGGCGGCATTCCGCGGCCGCCGCTGGTTCTCGGTTTCATACTCGGCCCGATCATGGAAGACGCGCTGCACATCACGGCCGAGGGATACACTTGGTCGAGCCTCGCGCAACGGCCGATTTCGCTGATCATTCTGGCAGGCATCGCGTTGACGGTGGCGTTCGCCGCCCGCGCAAGCCGGCGCGACCGCCGCGAGAGCCGCAGGCAGACGGAGGAAAGCCTTGATCCGCGGATCGCCTTGCTGATGCTGGCGCTGATTGCCGCCGCATTCGTCTATGCGTTGATCCCGGCATTGTCATGGCCGAGCGATTCCGGTCGCATTCCGATCGTCACCGCGTTGCCGGGGCTGGCGCTTTGCGTCCTGGCTCTGGCGCAGTTGCGTTTCATGGGCGACGGTTCGGGCGCTGCGCCGTTGGCGCCTCGGACGCTGGCGAGCGCGGGCGGTTTCTTTCTCTGGCTCGCGGGGACGGGCGCAGCGACGATGGTCGCGGGCCAGCTTGTGGCCCTGCCCTTGTTCATGGCGGTCTACATCGTCGTCTGGGGCGGTTATCGCTTGTGGCTCGGGGCGCTCTACGCGGCGGGCGGCCTTGCGTTCCTCTACGTGATGTTCGAGCGGGTCGTCGCGGTGATGTGGTATCCGTCGTTGCTATTCGGGTAGCGCCGGTCCAACGGGAGAACTTGCCTCTCAGTCGCCCGCCGCCGGAAAGGCGTCGAGTTCTTCCGGGCCTGCTACGCGGTAGTTCGTGCTGCGCCCGCCGGCCGCGTTCCGCACGAGAACGCCGCCGTCGACCAGATCCTGAATGTCTCGCAAGGCCGTATCGACGGAGCATTTGGCGAGTTTGGCGTATCTCGAACTTGTCATGCGCCCCCGCCAGCCGTCGAGCATTCGGTTCAGCACCAGCCGCTGCCGGCCGTTTACGGACCGGCGGTTGGCGAGTTCCCACACGCGCGCCTTGTGAAGCACGGCGGCGAGCGCATCTTCAGCGCCGTCGACCGCTCGCCCAAGGCAGTCGAGAAACCATTTGAGCCAGGGAGTGGCGTCCGTGCCGCCGCGTTGGTGAAGTTCGAGCTCGCGGTAGTAGGCGTTGCGTTCGGCTTCGATCTGCGTCGACATGCCGCAGTAGCGTTCGCGGGAACCGTTGGCCCGCGCGAGCGCCATATCGGCGATCGCGCGGGCGATCCGGCCGTTGCCGTCCTCGAACGGATGAATGGTGACGAAACGGAGATGAGCGAGGCCGGCGTGAAGCACCGGATCGATTCTTCCCGGATTCTCGAACCAGGCGAGGAAGGCCGACATCTCGCCTTTCAGCCGCGTTGCTTCCGGCGCTTCGAAATGCACCTTCTCGCGGCCGAGAGGGCCGGACACGACCTGCATTCTTCCGGCGCTTTCGGGCCGCCACGCGCCCACCGCGATGCGGCGCAGGCCGCTATGTCCGGTGGGAAACAACGCCGCATGCCATCCGAACAGGCGGTCGGCCGTCAACGGTTCGTCGTAGCGCTGGACCGCGTCCAGCGTCATTTCCACGCTGCCCTCGACATCGCGGCTTGCGGAACTCGAGAGAGCGGCGGCGAACCCGAGGCGCCGAGCGATCGACGAGCGGACCTCTTCGAGATCGAGCGTTTCTCCCTCGATCGCCCAGGATCTCACGATATCCGTCGCGAGCGCGTTCAGGGTCGCCTCTCGCCGGAGGTCGAGGCCGAGCGCCTCCGTGCGGCCTTGAAGACGGCCCATTCGATGGCGAACGTCGGCAAGCCTTGCGCTCAGGGCGGCACCATCCCAGATCAGGTTCGGCCACTCTTCAAGTTGGTGTATCCAGACAGGCATATTCACCGCATTTTTTGCGGCGAATATGCCTTACATTTGCCGCATGCGCAAGGATGCTTCGTGGAACCGACTTCGCCTCCGAATCCGCGGTTCGTCGAACGATGCCGCGTTCCTTCGGGAAGCGGTTCGGCGGCAACGGGGAGCTTTTCATCAAGCGCGCGAGAGGTTCCGCCGAGCGCCGGGAAATTTTTTCCGGCTGAACGCAAGATGCCGAAGGGGCATCGCCAACCCGACCTGTACACGGACGCTTGCCAAGACTCCGATGTTCCATGTTACATTGCCTCCGCGGAACGAACCCCGGTTCGAGCGGGCGGACGCCGGGCGCGACTTCGTCGCCCATGCGCTGTTCAGGCAACATGCGGAGGTTCGAGGTGAACGATCAGCAAGTACGCGAGGAAGCGGCCTTCAAGATCCGCTTCGCCGACATCGTCAGCGGCAAGCCCGGCTTCGATCACGAAGACGATCCTTCGGCGGACGTAAAGATCGACAGCGAGGCGGTTGATTGCCACGGACAGGGCGCCGGACGTGCCGAAGGCGCGCACGGAGATCTTCTCCAAGGCGGCGGGACGCTCAGGACGGCCCCGGCTATCCCTGCGTTCACTTCATCGCGAAGTTCGACATCGACCGGCGCGATCGGTCACGGCGTAGCGGGGCGGCGGGTTGGTCGTGCGGAGCAATGGGCCGTCTGCGGCAACTTGGGCTGCGGCGGTTGACGGAGGAACGGGGGGCGAGATAATCGCTTCGATGGAACTGGAAAACGCCGTCGATCGCGGAGTCGTCAAACAGGGGCTTCGCGACGAAGCCACGGTGCGTCGCACGACGGTGGAGGGCGTGGTGGACACCGGCGCGGTCATGCTCGTGCTGCCGAAGGACGTCGTCGACCGGCTAGGGCTCGAAACGCAACGCGAGGTGGTCGTGGCCTACGCCAATGAGGAGACCCGCCAGGTCGCCGGGCCGGTGACGGTGCAAATCGGCAACCGCTTCATGAACGCCGACTGCATCGTCGGCCCGCCCTTGAGCGAGCCGTTGATCGGCCAGATTGTACTGGAAGCGTTGGACCTGGTGGCGGACTGTGCAAATCGCACGGTCGGGCCGCGCCCGGAATCGCCGGACAGTCCCCTGCTGAAGTTGAAGTGACCCGTGCCCGCCGAGGTTTTGCCGATGTCGGCGCATGACGCCCTCGCGCCCCGCAGTGGAGGCGGCGAGGCCGCAAGGACTCACCGTCGCGTGCGACCGCGCGGCGGACCGACAAAAAAATGGCGCAGCGCAAATGCCTCCTATTGAAAACGGCCCCGAGCCGCGATCGGCCATACGTCGACGATGTCGTCTCCCTCCATCACCATGTACTGATCGTGGAGATTCACCGTGGTGTCGCAATGCCCGGGAACGAGTCGCAGCTTGTCTCCGACCGCCAAAGGCACGTCGCTTCCGTCCTGCATTCGGATGATGCCGTGCTCGTCGCCGCCGAACTCGAACGTCGCGCCCGGCGCGTCGACGATCAGGGGCGGCCCGTGATCGCTGCTTACCGCCTTCAGCCCGGCGTCCGCGACCGCGCGGCCGGGGACGGGACGACTGACGATCGCGGTCAGGACATGCAACGCCTGTTCGAAGGGCGGCGATTCCGCGCCCGGCCAGCCGATGCCGCCATAGGCCGCGTCCATGAACACGTAGCTTCCCGGCTGGATCTCGGTCAGCGATTCGCGCTTGAGGTCGAAGGGAGAGGAACCGGTGCCGCCGCCGGTCCTGACGGCGGCCGGCAGTCCCGCCGCCGCAAGGGCCGCCGCCGTCTCGTCCAGCCGACCGAGCGCCGCGTCGATTTCCGCGCTTCGTTCCGCCGCGTCGCCGACCATCTGGATCCGGCCCTGGTAGCCCTGTATGCCCGCGAATTTCAGTCGGGGCTGCGACTGGATGGCGCGGGCGAGCCGCACCGCCTCCGGGCCCGGCGGCACGCCGCAGCGCCCCTGGCCGACATCGATTTCCACCAGCACGTCCAGACTCGTTCCCGCCAGCTGCGCCGACCGGCCGAGCATGGCGACGTTGGCTTCGTCGTCCGCGACCACGGCGACCGCGGTCCGGTTGCGCGCGAGCAGCAGCCGGCCGATCTTGCTTTCTCCGATCACGGGGGTGGTGATCAGGATGTTGTCGATCCCCGCCGCCGCCATCACTTCCGCTTCGCCCAGCTTGGCGCAACAGATGCCGACCGCTCCCGCATCCATCTGCATGCGGGCGATCGTCGGCGATTTGTGCGTCTTGGCGTGCGGACGGTGCCGGAGGCAGGCGGCCATTTCAGCCATTCGCGCGATGTTGCGCCGGAGCGCGCCGGCGTCCAGCAGCAGGACCGGGGTATCGAGATCGGCGGCTTTCATTCAGCGCGCCCCCGTTCGTATACGATTCGGCCGCCGACGACGGTGGTTTCGGCCACGATATCCCGAAGCTCGTCTTCCGCGCAGGTCAGCGGGTCGGCGGAGAGCGCCGCCATGTCGGCGAGCTTTCCTTCTTCGATCGATCCCTTGAGGTCCTCGTCGAAGGTCAGCCAGGCGCCGCCCAGCGTCGCGCAGCGGAGCGCCTCCTCTCGCGTCAGCGCCTGTTCGGGCGCGATGCGGTCTTCGGCGAACAGATTGCGACGCGACACCGCGTGCCAGAGGGGATAGAAAAGGGTCGTCGGCACGTTGTCGGTGGCGAGCCCGATATTGACCCCCGCATCGAGAAGCCTGCGGAGCGGCACGATGTCGTTCTCGCCGTCCGGTCCCAGCTCCTCGCGCAGCATGTGTCCGTGCTTGTAGACGTAGCGGTTGGTGTGAGTGGTCATGCCTACTCCGAGGTCCGCCGCCTGCCGGATCCGCCTCTCGTCCATCACGTCGAGATGGCCGACGATCCACCGTTTGCCCGCGAGAGGCGTCCGGCGATCGACCTGTTCGAAGAGATCGAGGAACTTCGGTCCGATGACGGCTATGCGGATGTCGTTGCGAGCCGCCTCGATCAGGAATTCGATCATGCGGCGTTCCGGAACGCCGTGGTCGTAGTTGAAGCCGGACCAACCGGTATAGGGCGCCGCGGCGGAGCGGAACCGCGCATCGGCGTCGACGCCGATGCCGGTGTACATTCCCGAGACCCGGAGCCAGTCGTCGCCGAGCCCGCGTCCGCCGAGCCAACCGCCCCAGCCGCCCAGCGCGGCCGCATAGTCGATGTCTTCCGCCGCGCCCCAGGACGGGCTGAAGACGAGATGGGCGCGAACGGTCGAAGCGTCCGCCTCGCGGACTGTCCGGTAAGCGGCGATCAGTTCCTGCGCAGCGCCGTGTTCTTCCAGGACGCTGGTCGTGCCGGTCGCGTTGTAGATTTCCATCGCCTTCCGGATCCCGTCGATCCGGTGACCCCGGGTGAAGCGCGGCACCATATGGAAGTAGCCGAGTTCGGCGACCGGCATGAACGTCTCTTCCCGGATCAGTCCGGTCAGCTCGCCCTTTCCGTCCCGCTCGAAGAAGATGCTGCCGGTTTCCGGAACGCTGTCCCTGCCGATGCCGGCGAGCTCGAGCGCGCGCGTGTTGGCGACCGACTCAAGCGGCAGGATATGGCGCCAGTAGCCCCAGATGGGGCGAATGTAGACCGGATTGCCGGGCGCCGCCTCGTCGAGTTCGCGGCGAGTCGGGAACCGGTTTTCCCGGAGGCAGCCGGGCACGTTCCAGTAGTAGGGCGGATCGCCGACCGGCATGGTGACCACCCATTCGCCGGGTTCGGCGGCGGCGGCCAGCGCCTGGATGCGGTCGAGAACGTCGCGGACGGACCGGCAACCCTCGAGGGACGGGAAGACGTCTCTGAGGCCCTCGCGGTCCATATGAGCGTGACCGTCGATCAGGCCGGGAACGATCGTCCTCCCCTTTGCGTCGACGACCCTGGTTTCGGCGCCGGCCATGGTCCGGACGTCCCGGGTCGTCCCGACCGCGGCGATCCGTTCGCCCCGGCAGGCGACCGCCTCCGCGATGCGGTTCGCAGGGTCGAGCGTGACGACCCTGCCGTTCACGAAGATCAGGTCGGCATCCCGCATCGTTCTCTTTCGGCGCGGCTTACCGCCCGGCCGCGAACGCTTCCCGGCGCGTGTCGGCGGCGCCCGTCAGAACGCCGTTGTCGAGGATTTCGATGGTCTTGGCCGATCCGAAATACGACGAGCCCGAACCGTGCGTCACGCGGTGGCCTCTCCGCTCGAGCTCCTGCGCCGTCTCTTCGGAATAGCCTTCTTCGAGAAGGAAGTCGCCGCCGAGGCTGACGCTCCAGCGCGGGTATTCGATGGCGGCGGTCAGTTCCATGCCCCGGTCCACGAGGTTCGTCAGCACCTGGACCATCGAAAGCGTCTGACCGGGACCGCCGGGCGTCGTCATCAGATATTTCGGCCGGCCGTTCCGGAACGTCATCACGGGATTCAGCGTGTGCGGCGGTCGCCGGCGCGGAGCGACCTTGCGCCGGTCGGCGGGATCGACCCGGAAACCCGTCATGCGGTTGTTCATCAGGATGCCGGTGCCGGGGTCCAGGAAGGCGCTGCCGAAGACGTGGAACACGCTCTGCACCACGGACATGGCGTTGCCTTCGCCGTCGGCGAGCACGATGCAGGACGTGCCGCCCTTGTTTTCGAACGTCGCGCGGCGTCCGCCGTTCGCGACGCTGTCCTGCAACTCGCGCGCGGTTTCCGCCGACAGCAGGCGGTCGACCTGCGCGTCCTCGTAGCGCGGGTCGGCGATGCAGGGCTGCCCCAGGTCGAAGGCCGCCTGCATAGCCTTCATCAGGTAATCCAGCCGATCCGCGTCGCTGCCGGCGAGTTGCGAAGACTCCAGCGCCGCGAGGCCGTTGAGTTGCATCAGCATCAGGATGCCGTAGGAGTTGGGCGGCATGACCGTCACCGCGTGGCCGCGATAGTCCGTCGACAGCGGTTCGACCCATTCGGGCTCGTAGCCGGCGAACTGGCCGGGTTGGAGCAGGCCGCCTCCGGATGCGACGCAAGCTCCGATCGACGCCGCGATATCGCCTTCGTAGAAGGCGGCGCTGCCGCCCGCCGCGATCGCGCGCAGGCTTTCGGCGAGCGCAGGTTGGCGCAGGATGTCGCCCGCCCGGATGCGTTCCCCGCCGTCGAAATAGGCCGCCCGGCATCCGTCGTCGGCGAGCACGTCGTCCCGAAACAGGTCGAGTCCGGCCGTCAGCACGCGGGACGCCGGGTGCGCTTCGGCGAGGCCGATCGCATCGTCGAACAGATCGTTCCAGGGAAGCTTGCCGTATCGCTCGTGCAGACGCTCCCATCCGCGCACCATCCCCGGCACGCTGATCGCGTTCGGCCCCCGGTCGGGAATGCCGTCCGCGTAATAGTCCGTCGTCGCGCCGTCGGGCGCATGGCCGGTGGCATTGAGTCCGATCGTCTTTTCTTCGGCCGCGTCGTGATAGAGAAAGAACGCGTCGCCGCCGAGCGAGGTCGCTTGTTGTATCACGACCGACAGGGCCGCCGAGGTCGAGATCATCGCGTCGACCACGGAGCCCCCGCGATCGAGGGTCCGCAGTCCGGCCGCGGACGCCAGGGAGTGGCCGGACACCACCATCCCGCGGGTGCCGTAAACCGGAGAGCGCGCGAGCCGCACGCCGGCGAAAACATCGGTCGCCATGAGCCTTCTCCTTGCCGTTACCAGGCGGCGCGGCGCCGTCAGGCTTCCAGCCTGGTTTCCACCAGCCGCGCCCAGTAGCTGGCGCCGAGCGGCAGTATGTCGTCGTTGAAGTCGTAATTCGGGTTGTGGAGCATGCAGCCGCCGTCGCGCGGGCCGTTGCCGATCCATACGTAGGCGCCGGGCTTCTCGTTGAGCATGAAGGCGAAATCCTCCGCGCCCATCATCGGATCCTTGTCGAGCGATACGTTCGGGGCGCCGGCCACGTCGCCCGCGACGCGAGCCGTGAGTTCGGCCTCCCGCGGATCGTTCACCGTGGGCGGATAACGGCGTTCGTAGCGGGTCTCCGCAGCGACCGCGAACCCGGCCGCGACGCCGGCGGAAATGCGCCGGATTTCGGCCTCCATGTGCTCCTGGACATGCTCCTTGAAGGCGCGGGTGGTGCCGCGCACGACCACCTCCTCGGGAATTACGTTCCAGGTGTCGCCCGCATGCATCTGGGTGACCGAGACGACCGCGGAATCGAACGGACTGACGGTGCGGCTGCGGATGGTCTGGAGCGCGGTCACGAGCTGCGCCGCCGCGACCATGGCGTCGCGGCCCAGATGCGGCATCGCGGCATGCGTGCCGGTGCCGGTCAGCGTTATCTCGAAGATGTCGAAGGAAGCCATGATCGGGCCGGGGCGGACGGCGAATTCGCCGACGGGTATGCCCGGTACGTTGTGCATCCCGTATACCGACTCGGCGGGAAACCGCTCGAACAACCCGTCCTCGATCATCACGCGACCGCCGCCTTCGTTCTCCTCGGCGGGCTGGAAGACGAAATGGACGGTTCCCGCGAAGCGCCGCGTTTCGGCGAGGTACTTGGAGGCGCCAAGCAGCATCGCGGTATGCCCGTCATGGCCGCAGGCATGCATCTTGCCGGGGTTCCGGGATTTGTGGCCGAACGCGTTCTTCTCCTCGATGTCGAGCGCGTCCATGTCGGCGCGCAGCACGATGGCCGGACCTTCCCCCTTTTCTCCCTTGAGGGTTCCCACGACGCCGGTGCCGGCCAGCCCGCGATGCACGTCGATCCCGAACTCGTGCAGCCTCAGAGCCACATAGTCGGCGGTGTCGTGTTCCTCGAAGGCGGTCTCGGGGTTGGCGTGGATATGCCGACGCCATGCGGTCATCTCCTCGTGGAATTCGGCGATGCGGTTGACGACGGACATGCTTCCAGCCTCCAGTGTCGGGACGCCGGACTATAGCACGGTCGGGGACAGCATTCTCCACAGGCGTTCGCCGACCGAAGGTAGTTTCCGACAAGTCGAGGGCGCGGCGGCGGGGTCCGGACAATCGCCCGGAAGAAGCGCCAACTCGCGGCGACAGACGCCAGCGGCGGGATTCCAGCCTTGCAGGGTCTTGTCGCGCCCGCAATCCGCAACGAAGATTGCGCGGGCAAGGGTGCCGCTCTCCGCCGCCGACCGCAGGGGTTTTTGGGTACCCCCTTGAAATTTCCATTTGTTCAATCTACCATTGGAGCTCCCTGAATTTCCACCCATGGTCTTCCGAGATCGGGCCAGAGGACCTCGCAGCTAGGATGGACGATGCCCCCGGAAAAAGTTATCGGATTTGTTGACTGGCACACTGCCGTTATCGCGTCGGGCGCTTCTGGGTTGAAGCGAGACCGCAAGATTGCTGAAATGGCTCTGCAATATGCCGAATTCGCAATTTCCGAATACCTTACAGAACTGTCTGGACGGCCGCCGTGTCTGGTGCGGCTTCGTCTGTATTCGGGATGGTGGAGCGGGAAGACTCCAACGAACTATCGAAGAGGCGTCGACAAGCTAAGGCAATACTACGCCAGAACGTCAAGAAGATTTGGGAATTGCGTTTTCGACGGAGGCAATGAAGGCATTCAAACCGGTGACAAATTGGCTTGCAGAAGCGACCGCCTGGCGCGTAAGGAAGGCGTTCACTTGTTGAATATGGTCCGTTATGATGGCGGATGCAAGCGCGAAAAAATGGTCGACACAGCTATGGTTTCAGACCTTCTGGTTCTGGCGTGGCGTAAAGAGGCGGATAGATACATTGTCGTCTCCGAAGATGACGATGTATTACCAGGTTTGTTTTCCGCAGAAGCGGTGGGCGCACAAGTCAAACTATTGAGAAAATCGAATGTAAACGTCAAATTCATGGCGCATGCGAAGAGTCTCGTTCACAGCTATAGGGGTGTTTTACGATGACCGATAAAATCCAAACGGAAGTTGACGATTTACGGATTTTTTCTGATCCGTTCGAACCTTTTGAATACGCTGATAGGGAGAAAGGATGGGCAATAAGATTGGTGCGCGAAGGTCAAAAAATTCGTCTGGTGAGAGATCGCGACAGGATTCGAATGACGTCAGACGGAGTAAAGTCGAATTTTATGAGTTTCAGGTCGTTATTATTCAATAAAAAATTTGCCAATCTTGAAAGGCTCGCGATGGCTCAACGACATGAGACGCGCAACTTGATAGACGAAAAGAGCGGCGAAAATAAAACGTTTATCGCTTGTCGGGGCGAAATTGTTTCTGGGAAAAATGCAGAAAGTGAAAAGTCAGAAAAAAAGAGTGATTTGTCGTTTGAGAATGTTTCGAAGCTGCTGCAAGAATCGTCCGAAGATCTTCACATTTTTGTGATAAACGGAGTGGCTGGTGTTGGCAAAACCTTGCTCATTGAGCGCCTGGTAAGAGAGCGATCATTGCCGCTATCCTATAGATCTGGAAACCCATTGCTTCTTCATGTTAAGAGTTTGGGCAAAGTGCTTACAGCACTTGATGATCGTATTGCTGGAACTCTGTCAAATCTAAAAGCCGGATTTTACGGAGATGAGCTTAAGCCGTTGGTAAGGCGTAACCTCGTTCAGGTGGCGATAGACGGATTCGACGAGCTATCGGACAGTCGGGGTTACGAGCGGGCATGGGGTGCGTTGAGAGATTTCATACGCGATCTTGGTGGCAAGGGCACATGCATATTGGCAGGCCGGGATACGATGTTGAACCGGGAGACGGTGCACGCTGGTATGGGGGATACTGTGAAGGAATCGGCTATTACAATATTAAATCTGGACTTTCCAGAGCCACGGGATATTCGTGCATGGCTTTCCGAAAAGCCGAAATGGAAGGGGCGTGAAAATAGAGAGGTTCTAAATCGGATAGAAGAGCAAACAAAGACCATTGAATACTTAAGACGCCCGTTTTTCATTTCCAAAATATCAGAATTCGAACCAAGCGGTTACAGTGAAATCGGCGGGGATCCTATTTCCTATTTGATGGATGGTATGGTTATTCGGGAAAGCGAAAAATTGTTACCACAAGGAGAGGAGCATACGAATACCGGTTCTATTTCCGATCTTTACTCGACAATACTGTCGGAAGCGGCACGAATGATGATGGATGACGAGTCGGACCGTATCGACGTGGAATTTTTGAGACTTATCGCGGAAGAAGTCTTTGAAGGGCACCTCAATGAGGAAACCAAGAAATCGCTTGCTCAACGTGTTGAGAGTTTTGCCCTTTTTGAAATTGATGTGAACGACGACGGGGTGCGCGTATTTCCTCACGAGATCATAAAGTCATATTTCTATTCGAAACACATATTGAACTATTTTCCGAAACATAACGCTACGAATGCAATGTATCGTGTACCGCTTAACGCTGAAGATTTTCGGATTTTCAACAGCGTTGTTCGCCGCGTTCCGGTGTCGAGGCAAATAGATCTTCGAAGATCGATGAAAGATGCCCTTCGTACGAGAAGCGCGATCGGATATTTTTCCTCCAATCTTGGCGGTCTTCTTTTATCATTCATACCTTTTGAGGAAGACCAATCCGAAGGGGATTTCGTTATGGAGAATGTGCAATTGCAAGATGTTTGGATGGCCGACCAGATTGGGGTGCAGAGGGGAGAATTGGTTGATCTTTCAATAAGCAGACTGGTTGTTGGAAATGCGGACCTCAGCGGTATTTCGTTTCGCAAGGTAGAAGCATACGAAATGTTCGTTGGCCCGTTCGTCAAATTTGGAGATAATGTACCGAATGTTCAGTCGCTGAATTTACATGATGTTTCTGGAAGAAAAGAGCGAATATTTGATGCTAATAGGATAAGGAATTGGATCGCCGAACGATCTGATAAGCCGGACGAAAAGGGGGTGCCTGACGAACGTTGGAGGCTTCTTGAAAAATTTTCTCGCATTTCCATGCAAAGATACTGGCTCAGAGAAGGAGACGAGGATACCACAAGAATTACCGATTCAGACCATTGGGATGAAATTTGTGCGCTGCTTGAACGGTACGATAGACTAAAAATTCGAGATAACGTTCCTGTATCCGGTAAACGGACAAAATGGTTTCATCTTGTAGCGGGCGACGAGTTTTTGCAATTCGAAGAGAAAAGAGATTTGCAAGAAAGCACTGTCAGTATTCTCAAACATTTAAATGTTCAATAACAATAGATTGCGGCTTGAGAACATATAATTCTCTTTGGATAGTGTTGCGAGGGTCCGACAGGGCGTTCATCCATCCGGGAAATTCAGAATGACAGAAGACCATTCCGAAATCCGCGAACAGGTGCGCAGGCTGTGCGATCGCTATCCCGGCGAATACTGGCGCGAGCGGGACGCCGAACGCGCCTATCCGACGGAATTCGTGCGGGAATTGACCGAAGCCGGCTACCTGTCCGTTCTGATCCCCGAAGAATACGGCGGGTCGGGCCTCGGGATCGCCGCCGCGGCCGCGATCATGGAGGAAATCCAGAAATCGGGCTGCAACGGCGCCGCCTGCCATGCCCAGATGTACATCATGGGAACGGTCCTGCGCCACGGCTCCGAGGAGCAGAAGCGCAGATACCTGCCCGGCATCGCCTCCGGCGAGATTCGCCTGCAGGCGTTCGGAGTGACCGAACCCACCAGCGGCACCGACACCCTGAGCCTGCGAACGACGGCCGTGAAGGACGGCAATTCCGGCTACCTGGTCAACGGCCAGAAGATCTGGACGTCGCGCGCCGAGCACTCGGACCTGATGCTGCTGCTCGCGCGGACCACGCCGCGGGACATGGTCGAGAAACGCACGGACGGCCTCTCCGTGTTCATCGTGGACATGCGCGAGGCGCGGGGCAACGGCCTCGAAATCAAGCCCATACGCACCATGATCAACCACGCGACCACCGAGGTTTTCTTCGAGGACCTTCGAATTCCCGCCGACTCCCTGGTCGGCGAGGAGGGCAAGGGGTTCAGATACATCCTCGACGGCATGAACGCGGAGCGCATCCTCATCGCGTCGGAATGCATCGGCGACGCCCGCTGGTTCATCGGCAAGGCTGCCGCTTACGCCAGGGACCGCAACGTGTTCGACCGCCCCATCGGCCAGAACCAGGGCATCCAGTTCCCGATCGCCGAGGCTCACGTGCAGACCGAAGCGGCGAACCTCATGGTGGCGGAAGCCGCCCGCAAGTTCGAGGCCGGAGAGCCGTGCGGCGCGGAAGCGAATATGGCGAAGTACCTTGCTTCGGAGGCGTCGTGGAAGGCTGCCGACATGTGCATGCAGACCCACGGCGGCTTCGCTTTCGCCGAGGAATACGACGTGGAGCGCAAGTTCCGGGAAACCCGGCTCTACCGCATCGCTCCGATCTCCAACAACCTCGTGTTGTCGTTCGTGGGCGAACACGTCCTCGGTCTGCCGCGGTCTTACTGATGTCCGGCGACGCGCCTCTGGACGGCATCCTCGTCGTCTCGATGGAACAGGCGGTGGCCGCGCCCTATTGCGCGTCGCGGCTGGCCGACGCCGGCGCGCGGGTGATCAAGATCGAGCGCGCCGAGGGCGATTTCGCCCGCCGCTACGATACGGTCGTCCACGGCGAAAGCGCGTATTTCGTATGGCTCAACCGCGGCAAGGAATCTCTCGTCGCCGACATAAAGGACGAGGGCGACAAGACGCTGCTCCATCGCATCATCGATCGTGCGGACGTGTTCATCCAGAACCTCGCGCCCGGCGCCGCGGCGCGCGCCGGGTACGGTTCCGAAGAGTTGCGGCGGCGCAATCCGCGCCTCGTGACCGTCGACATTTCCGGCTACGGGGCGGAAGGCGAATATTCGGACATGAAGGCTTACGATCTTCTGGTTCAGGCGGAATCGGGCCTCTGCTCCGTTACCGGCCGGCCTGAAGGCCCGGGACGGGTGGGCGTTTCGGCCTGCGACGTTTCGTGCGGGATGTACGCCTACATGGCGGTGCTGGAGGCGCTCATCGCGCGCGAGAAAACGGGAGAAGGGACGGCCATCGGCACCTCGTTGTTCGCCGGCATGGCGGACTGGATGACCGTGCCGCTGCTGCACTACGACTACGGCGGAGAGATCACGCCGAGGGTCGGCCTCAACCATCCCTCCATCCATCCCTACGGCGCCTACGCTACGGCGGACGGCGGGGCGATCCTGATCGCCATTCAGAACGAACGGGAGTTCGCGCGCCTTTGCTCCGACGTGCTGTTCGACGCCGAGCTTCCCGAAGACTCGAGGTTCGCGAACAACGAAGCGCGTTGCGCCCACCGCGCGGATTTCGACGAGATAATCAATCGCGTTTTCGGCGCGACCGGGCGCGACGAACTCGTCCGCCGTTTGCGCGGCGCGCGCATCGCCTTCGGCGAAGTGAACGACGTCGCGGGGCTGTCGCGCCATCCGGCCCTGAAGCGAACGCGCGTGGCGTCTCCGACCGGCCCGATCGACATGCCGGCGCCGCCGGCGAACGCTCGCGAGCTTGGTCCGATTCCGGCGATCGGCGAGCATTCGGAAGCGATCAGAAGGGAGTTTGCGGGATGAGTTACGACGAGTGGATCGGTCGTTCGGTCACCGAGCATGGTTTCGTTTCGTCCTATCCCGCCGATTGCTTCGCCGTCACGCTGGACCGCGACGACCCCCGCTACGAGGGCGGGGATCCGCTGCCGCCCGCATGGCATTATTTTTATTTCCACGAACTCGTTCCCCTAGCCGAGACGTCGGTCGACGGCCACCGGATCAGGGGGCGGTTCACCCCGCCGATCCCTTTGCGGCAACGCCTGTGGGCCGGGTCCAGGATGCGGTTCGAGAGTCCCATCCGCATCGGCGAGGCGGTGCGGAAGGTCATAACCATTACCGGCGTTTCCGAAAAACAGGGAAAGAACGGTCCGCTGTGTTTCGTGACCACCACCGAAGAGGTGCTCGGCGGCGACGGGAGGATCGCGACCGTGGAAGAACGAACGCAGGTCTATCGAAATCCTCCGAAGACGCCGCCGGCGGCGAAGCCCGCGCCGGAAAATCCCGCGTGGAGCCGCGCGATTCGCCCTCGCAGCGTGCTGTTGTTCCGTTATTCGGCGTTGACGATGAACAGTCATCGCATCCATTACGACCGGGACTACGTTCGCGACGTGGAGGGTTATCCCGGCCTTGTGGTTCACGGACCGCTGCTCATGACGTTGATGCTCGACCTCTTCCGCCGCGAGCGGCCCGAGGCCCGGATGACGTCCCTGGACGTTCGCGCCGTTTCGCCGGTCTACGACGTCGCCGATTTTTCGGTGCACGGAACGCCGAACGACGCCGACGACGCCTGCAGGTTGTGGACGGCCACCGCCTCCGGCGCTCTGGCGATGACGGCGGATGTCGCCTACGAGAATTGACGGGACGGGCGCGCGCCGCTGTCGGGCGCATCTTGCGATTGAACGGAGAACTTCATATGGACTTGCGATCATTTTGCCGTGCGGTTCCCAAGGCGGAACTTCACGTTCATTTCACTGGCGCCGTTCCGCTCGAGACGTTCCTGTTCCTCGCCCGGAAAAATTCCGTCGACTTGCCGCCGCACGACGCGCCGGAGGACCTCTACGCCCGAGGCGAGAACTTCAACCGCGTGCTCAAGACGCTGAAGGTCGTCTGCCGGACGCTGCGAGGAGCCGGCGACTTTCGCCGCGCCGTCTACGATACGCAGAAGCATGCGGCCGAATGCGGCGTGCGCTATCGCGAGATGTTCTGGAACCCGACCGATCACCAAGCGATCGCGGGCGTTTCCTATGGCGAGGCGGTTGACGGCATGATCGCCGGATTGCGGGACGCGGGACGGGATTTCGGGATAGTCGGCCGGCTGATTCCCTCGATCGACCGGGAGTCGAGCCCGGAGCTCGGCTACGAGATGGTCGAAGCCGTTGTCGCCCACCCGCGCGAGGAAGTGATCGGAATCGGAATGGATTATCTCGAAGTCGGCCATCCGCCGGAGAAGTTCTGGAAGGCCTACCGGCTGGCCGGGCGGCATGGCCTCCGGCGGACGGCCCACGCCGGCGAGTTCGGCGAGCCGCCCCGCAACGTAGAAACGTCGCTGGATCTGCTCGGATGCGACCGCATCGACCATGGATATACCGTGCTGCAGGACGAGGCGTTGCTCGCCCGGTGCCGCGACGAGGGAATCGTCTTCACCGTGGTGCCGACCAATTCCCACTACAACCGGGAACTGCGCGGCAAGGACTTCGCGGTGCATCATCCCATCCGGCACATGGCGGAAGCGGGACTCCGAATCGTGCCCAACAGCGACGACCCGCCGCTGCATCGCACGGATCCGGCCAACGCCTACGCCGAGATGGTCGAGACCTTCAAGTTGCCGTTCGAGCGGCTTCGGGAATTCGTGCTGAACGGCATCGACGGCGCCTGGGTCGACGATTCGGCGAGGAGCGCGATGCGCGCCGAGTGGATGGAGAAGTTCGACGAACTCGCCGCTTCAGAATGAAGAATCCGCGTACGCCGACAGCCTTTCGAGCATCGCCGCCTTCTCGTCCGGTTCCGCCCAGCAGCCGAGGAACGCGTTGCGCATGAGCGCGACCGTCTCGGACTTCGAATAGCCGCCGGCGGACCGGACGGCGGACAGGGTGCGATTCATGTACCCGCTCGCGAACAGGCCCGGATCGTCGGTATTCACCGTGACCCGGACGCCGAGATCGAACAGTCGCCGCAGGCGGTCGAGGCGCCGCGGAGCCGGATCGGAAGGCCTCCACGTGGGACATACGGTCAGGCATGTTCCGCTGTCCCGTATTCTCTCGACGAGCTCGGGGTCCTCGAGGGCGTTGACGCCGTGGTCGATGCGCTCGACCTTCAGCGTGTCGAGGCATTGGCGGATGTGCTCGACCGAATTTTCCTGATCCACGTCGCAATGCGCGGTGAGCCGGTAGCCTTCGGCGCGCGCCTTGTCGTAGAACGCCGCGAACTTGACGGGCGGATTGCCGCGCTCGGCGGAGTCGAGACCGACGCCTGCGATATGTTCGCGCCAGGGCCGCACGAGATCGAAAAGCGGCATCGCTTCGTCGAGCGGGCGGTCGCGATTGACGCACATGACGAGCCTGGTCGAAACCCGCGCTTCGCGGCAGGCGGCAATGAGTCCGTCCATCACCGCCTCGATCGGAACTCCCCGCTCGACGTGCGGTTGCGGATCGAACGAGCTCTCGACATGGATCACGTTCTCTTCGCCGCATCGGTCGAGGAACGCGCGGGCCGTCTCGTAAAAGTCGCGTTCCGTCGCGAGCATCCGGACGCCTTCGTAGTAGACCCGCAGGAACTCCTCGAGCCCGGCGTAGTCGAAGGACGCCGCGATCTCCTCTTCGTCGGGACAGGGGAGTCCGTTGCGCCGGGCGAGCGCCGCGCGCTGCGCGGGGCCGATCGTGCCCTCGATGTGGACGTGAAGCTCGGCCTTCGGCATGGCCGCGACGAAGGGATCGATCTGCATTCATTTCTCCGTGAAGACGCCGATCCCCACCGTGCGTTCGATCAGCAGGAAGAAACCGAGCGTCATGAGGATCATGATCGACGACACGGCGGCGGGGGTCGGATCGGGGATGTATTCGATATGCGCCATCAGTTCGACGGGAAGCGTGCGGGTCTCCCTGGCGACGAGAAACGCGGAAATGGTCACGTCGTTGAACGAAAAGGTGAAGGCGATGATGGCGCCGGCGACGATGCCCGGCACGATCAACGGAAACGTCACCGTCCGGAAGGTGGTCCATGGCGTCGCCCCGAGGCTCTGCGCGGCCTCTTCGAGGGAAATGTCGGAGCCGGCCATCGTGCTCCAGATCGACCGGACGGTGAACGGAACGGTGACGGCGGTATGGCCGACGATCAGGTTGACCAGCGGCGCGTCCTGAAAATCGATCATGATCGCGAAATTGAACAGCGCGAACCCGACGACGACGCCGGGGATGACCAGGGGGCTGAGCACGACGTACTCGAACGCGCCGCGACCGGCGAAGCGGTGGCGCGCCAGGACGCGGGCCGCGGCGATGCCGATGGCGACCGCGACGGCCGTGGAGCCGATGGCGATGATCAGGCTGTTGCCCAGCGTCGACCAGAACCAGTCCATTCCGAGCCCCTTCGCATACCATTGCAGCGAAAGGCCCGATGGCGGGAACACGAGGTAGGAGGAACTGGTCAGAGAAGCGATCGCCGTCACCGCGATGGGAGCCACCAGGAACGCGAGCCAGAACGCGGCGAACGCGGCGAGGAAGCCGCGTCCGAGGCGAAGCGCCGCGTCAACCATAACTGCGCAATCCCCGGCCCGACAGCAGGCGGTGAAACGTCACGAACGCGGCTCCGAGGCACAGAAGCGCGACGCCGACCGTGGCCGCCTTCGTCCAGTCGTAGAGGGCGAAGGCGTACTGGTAGAGAAGCGTCGTCAGGATCGGCGTTCGTCCGCCGCCGAGCAGGAACGGGGTCGCGAAGGCCGTCATCGCCAGGCTGAAGACGAGCAGCGTCCCGGTCAGCAGTCCGGGCAGGGTCATCGGCACGACCACCCTCCAGAAGACCCCGACGGGCGTGGCCCCGAGACTCTGGGCGGCGTCCTTGAGGTTCGGATCGATGCGCTGGATCACGGCCAGCAGAGAGAGGACCATGTAAGGCAGCAGCAGATGCGTCTCGCCGACGATGATGCCGATTTCGTTCTGGACGAGCGCCAGCGGCTTCTCGACGAGTCCGGTCCAGATCAGCGCCTTGTTGACGAGACCCGAGCGTCCGAGGATGACGGTCCATCCGAAAGCGCGCACCACGGCGGAGATCAGGAAGGGGAAGATCACGAGCGCAAGCAGAATCGCCTGCCAGCGCCTGCCCGTTCTGGAGATGAACAGGGCGACCGGGTAGCCCGCGGCGATGCAGATGACCGTCACGATCACGCTGATTCGGACGGTGCGTTCCAGCGCCTGATAGCCGATCTTGCTGTCGAACAGCGCCGCGAAATTGCGGAAATCCGGCCACGTTCCGGCGTCGCCGACGGGATCGAGGCTTTGGACCAGCAGGTTCGCGCAGGGCACGAGTACGACCGCGATCATCGCGAGCGCCACCGGAGCCGCGAGTCCGAGAGGGATGCGCCGCGTCGTCACTCGTCGGGTTTCAGGATCTTGATGCGGTCTTCCGGCAGGCGGAGCCGCACCGTCGCTCCCGGGGCGTAGTCGCGCCGGCCGGTGGCGATCAGCGGCAGGGCGTGAAGCGGAGTCTGAACCTGGAACGCGATGCTCGCCCCCAGGTAGGTGAACTCGCGTATCTCGCCGACGGTTTCGTTGCCCGCGCCTTCCGGGGCTTCCGGGTCCATCACGATGTCGCCCGACCGGATTCCCAGAACCACGTCGTCTCCCGGGTTTCGCTCGCACCTTTCCGTCGCGGTGATGACGGCGTCGCCGACGGCGAATCGGGACTCCCCGCCGCTTCCTTCGACGCGGGCCGGAAGCAGGTTTTCCATGCCGAGGAAATCGGCGACGAAGGCGCTTTCCGGGTTTTCCCAGATCGTCCGCGGCGCGCCGTCGGCGCGGACCGTTCCCCGGTTCAGAACGACGATCCGGTCGGACAGCGTCAGCGCCTCTTCCTGATCGTGCGTGACGAAGATGGAGGTCACTCCGGTTTCGCGCTGGATGCGCTTGAGCTCGAAGCGCATCTCGGCGCGCAGCTTGGCGTCGAGATTGGAGAGGGGTTCGTCAAGCAGCAGCACTTCCGGCCGGATCACGAGCGCGCGGGCCAGAGCGACGCGCTGCTGCTGTCCGCCGGACAGTTGCCGCGGGTATCGCCGTTCGAGCCCCGGCAACGAGACGAGATCGAGGGCGGCGGCCACCCGGCGCTCGATTTCGGGCGCGCCGAGCGCGCGGCGGCGCAGCCCGAAGGCGACGTTGTCCTCCACGGTCATGAAGGGAAACAGGGCGTAGTTCTGAAACACCACCCCGAGGTTGCGCCGCCAGGGAGGCAGCGAATCGACGACGGCGCCGCCGATCCGCACCTCCCCTTCGTCGGGTTCGATGAAGCCCGCGATCAGCCGGAGCGTCGTCGTCTTGCCGCACCCGCTCGGTCCGAGCAGACTCGCGAAGCTGCCCGCCGGGACCGCGAAACTGACCCGCCGCAACGCCCATGTCCGATCGTAACGCTTCGAGATCCCGCGGATTTCGACGTCGGCCATCGGGGCGATCTATCTGGCGACGATTTCCTCCTGGAAGCGGGTCAGCCAGCCGGCCCTTTTGCCGGCGACCGTCGTCGCGTCGTAGAAGTGCAGTTTCGCGACCTGATCTTCGGTGACCATGTTGTACCTGGTTCCGGTCGGCACCTTGACGGTCTTGTTGACCGGCGAGTCTCCGCCGCCCTCCGCTATCCGCTTCTGGTTCTCGGCCGAGAGGTAGAAATCCAGAAACTCCTCGGCGACCGCCTTGTTCGCCGTCCCCTTCACCACGCAGGCGAGGTTCAGGACGCCGATTCCGCCGTCCTTCGGCCAGGCGAAGGCGAGCGGCACCTTGGGATCCTTCTTGACGAAGATGTTCAGCATCGGCGAGACGGAAGCGTCGCCCTGGTTGATGGCGTCGAGGATTTCGAAGATCCTGAATATCTGCACGCGCTCCTTTATCGAAGCGAGCTTGGCGAAGCCCGGGTCGATCGCGTCCAGTCCGCCGCCGTGAAGTTCCGCGATCCGGATGAGGACCAGCGGGGAGTAGGATTGAGAGATGTTGGGATAGCCGGGCCGCGCCTTGAGGTCCGCGCGGAACAGGTCGTTCCAGGAATCGGGCGGCGCCGCGAAATGGGTCTTGTTGTAGGCGAGGCCGGCGCCGATCACGGTTATCGCGGGACACAACCCGCCGCCCAGCGGATCCTTCGCGAAGTCGTAGAGCTCGCCCATCGATCCGACGTTGGCGGCGTCGACGGGCGCGAGGAGGCCTTTCTCCCTCGCGATGGCCATCTGGTAGTCGGTCAGGAATATCAGATCCGTGCCTCTGCCCTTGGTGGCGATCAGCTTCGACAGGCGTTCGCTCGAACGGCCGCCGTCGACGACGACCTTGTGCCCGGTCTTCTTTTCGAAGGGCTCGGCGGCGTGCTTCTTCCACATCGCGCCGTAACCGCCGCCCCATATCGAAATCGTCAGGGTCGCGGAGTGCGCGGACAAGGAGCACAGAGCGACGGCGGCCGCGGCCGCGGACAGTAGCGTCTTCATTTGTTTCTCTCCCCTGTTGCAACGGGCTGCGCCCGGCATCGTCCTCAGTATAGGCGACCTTCACGAAGGGGAAAGGCGGCCGTTATCCGCTGGTTCTCTCCAGTTCTTCGAGGAAACGGCGGCGCCAGGCGTGAACGTCCCGGTCGACGAGTCCGTCCATCAAGGCGCGCCAGCGCCTGCGGCGCTCGCCCAGCGGCATGTGAAGCGAGCGATACAGCGCGTTGGCGACCTCGTCGTGGTCGTAGGGGTTGACGATCAGCGCTTCCTTCATGTCCTCGGCCGCGCCGGCGAACCGCGACAGCACCAGCACGCCCGGACGCTCCGGGTTCTGCGACGCCACGTATTCCTTGGCCACGAGATTCATCCCGTCGCGCAGCGGCGTCACCAGTCCGACCGCCGCTCCGCGATAGAAGCAGGTGAGCATGTCCCGTGCGAAGCTGCGGTTGAGGTAGCGCACGGGCACCCAGTCGAAGTCCGCGAACCGGCCGTTGATGTGGCCGGTCAGGTTTTCGAGCTCGGTTCGGATCTCGTCGTAACCGTAGACGTCGGTGCGCGAGGGCGGCGCGACCTGCATCAGCGTGACCTTGCCGCGCAGGTTGCCGTACAGTTCCAGCAATTTGCCGTAGGCTTGGAAACGGTCGACGAGACCCTTGCTGTAGTCGAGCCGGTCGACGCCGACGATCATGCTGCGTTCGTGCAGCACTTCCTTCAGCCGCCGGTAGATCCGCGAGCGATTGTGCTTCGCGGCCAACTTGCGGACGTTGTCCGTATCCAGCCCGATGGGAAAGACGCCCGCCCGCGCTCTGCGTCCGAACGCCTCGACGGTGTCGTCGTCCGCGACGTTGCCGCCGCCGGCGGTCCGCACGCAGTCGTGGAACGCGGCGAGATCGTGCGCCGTCTGAAAGCCGATCAGGTCGTAGTCGCACAACGCTTCCAGCAACGCCTCATGCCACGGCAGCGCGACGAAGAGATCGGTCGGCGGGAACGGGGTGTGCGAAAAGAAGCCGATGCGGTTGGCGCTGCCCATCTGGCGGAGGATTCTTGCGAGCGGGATCAGATGGTAGTCGTGAACCCAGATCGTGTCGCCGGGTTCGAGCAGCTCCAGCAGCTTGCGCGCCAGCCAGTCGTTGACCCGCATGTAGCCGAGATAGTCGTGGCGATGGAAGCGCGACAGGTCCAGCCGATAGTGCAGCAGCGGCCACAGGGCGCCGTTGGAGAAGCCGTTGTAGTACTCGTCGACGTCCCTTTCGGTCAGGTCGACCGTCGCGATCGTCAGGTTGTCCTGAACGTTGAGCGCGGGCCCGGCCGGGCGCCGTTCCGCCGTTTCCCCGCTCCAGCCGAACCAGATGCCGCCGGTCTCCCTGAGCGCGGCGAGCACGGCGACCGCAAGGCCGCCGATGACGGTTTCTCCTTCGCCTACGGGGGCGACCCGGTTCGATACGACGACGAGTCGGCTCACCGCAGCTTCCCGATCTGCATGGCGAGGACCATAGGGCCTTCCGTCGGGAAGTTCAACCGCCGCCCGCGGGGCCCGGAAGCGATTGTGCAATGCACCATTTTTCCGGGATCGGGACGGTTTTCGGGAGAGGCGAAAAAATTTTTCACCCGATTCAGTCCATTCCCTTGATTCGTTCGTGAACGAACGATATATTGCATCGCACACGGGTTGGTTGTCCAAGCGGCCTGTGTTTCATCGTTTTCTTGGACGTTTCCTCCCTATCCAACTGGGCCGCCTTCGGGCGGCCCTTTTTTGCGGACGCGGGGGCTTCGCGAACCGGCGCGCGCGGAGGAAATCTCCAGGTTGAAGCGGTGGTGACCCGTGCGGATGGTCGGACATTGCAGCGCGGGCGGACGCTCTGCCGCCGTCATGGCTCAGGACAGGAACCCGGGAACGCTCACGGCATCGGGATTTCGCAACGTTCGGCCAACGCGCGGGCGAGGACGCGGTATTCGCGGTAGCATTCCGCGACCGCAGGCGCGTGGCCGCCCACTGCGCCGTCCGCGGGCTTGAGAAAGAACATGGGCTTGCGGGCCTCTTCCGCCATCGGCATGAGAAGCTGGAACGGCGAGAGCGTCCCCAGGCAACAGGGATCCTCTCCGACCTTCGTGCCGGGCGGGGCTTTCTCTCCGGCGACCGCTTCGCGATAAGCGTCCGGCATCAGGTCGATCCAGCGCCCCCCGAGCGGCAGGTAGAGGCGAACGAGTTGCCGCGTGACGACATAGCCCGCCAGCGGGTTCCCGGACGGGCGGGGGACGGGAACCCGGAGGTTCGGGGGCTCGTCCCGTTGCCGGCGCCGCAGCGTCGGGCCGAGAATTCGGAGGCTTTCGAGAGACCTGAGGTCGGGCGCGAGAGGAACGACGACATGGTCGGCCGCCGCCAGGCCCGCCCGGTTGAGCAGATTCGCGTTCGGCCCCATGTCCGCGAGGACCAGGGTCGCCGCGTTCGTTTCGGCAGCCAGATGCAGGACTCGTCGCAGACCGGCGGCAATGCGGGAGGCGTCGTCCTTCCCTAGGTCGGCGAACGCGCCGGCCGAAAGCGAAGCGTCGCCCGCGAGGAGGCCGATGCCCGGCGAAATTTCCTCGACGTGCGGCGGTCCGACGTCGCCGTCCAGAAGCGGGCCGAGCGCGCCGAACGCGGTTCGTCGGGGGCCGGTTCCGTTCCACAGGGCGTTCAGTTCGCTCTCCGGGAGAAACATGCCGGTCAGAGCCGCCTGAGGGTCGAGGTCGGCCGCGATCACGTTCAGGCCGAGATCCTCGTACATCCAGGCGAGGTGATATACGAGCGAGGTTCTGTCGATCTCCTGCCGGTTGTTGATGAAGGCGAGGATCTTCATGGCGGCGGCCTCGCGGTGACGACGATTTCCGTCGGTCGCAACGCGAATTCGGGCGGCGGATTGCCGTTCTCGGCCATGGTCCGGCGGGCGAGGGGAATGCCCGGCCCGAATCGTTGGGCGAAGCCCAGATTGTGCATCGCCTCCGCCAGGAGGGGATTCCGGTAGTCGGTCGCGCCGTTCCCGAAATTTTCTTCCGTCACCTGTCCGTACAGGCCGCCGGGGCTCCTGATTTCCAGGCGGTCGGCGTACCAGTAGACGCGCACGGGGGCGTTCGTGCCCTCGTAATTCCGGTGCATGAAGGCGTTCCATGCGAGTTGCCGGATCGCCGCGATCGGATAGTCGGGCCGTCTTCGCTCTTCGGCGGTCCGCGCCACCTCGGTGCAGATCGTCACGTTCGATTTCAGAAGCGCGTCCAGTCCCCTGAGCATATCCTCCAGATTGCCGGTCAGGGCTTTCTGGTCGAGGATGGGATCGGTGATGGCGAGACCGTCGATGCGCAGAAATTGCGCATATGCGCCGGGAAGCCAGCGTTGAGGGCTGCGCCCGAGACACAGCAACGCCCCCCAGGTCGGAGAATCATCGACGATCAGGCGCAACGAGCGCAATTGTTCGTCCAGGGATCTCCGGTTGCTTTCCAGCACGTCGGACGCGACGGCGGACGGCAGGTAACGATTTCGCGCATAATCCAGATCCAGCGCGTCGAGCGTCGCCTCTTCCACCGGGCGCATGTCGAACGGCAATTCCGCGGCGCGCCGTCTTTCGCTCAAGCGCCGCTCCTGCTCCGGACTCGCCAGCTGCGCCGTCGGGCCGGCCTTGACCCAGACCCTTCCCCGGTAGCGAACCGGCGGCCGCCGTTCGGGCGCAACCTGAACGACCGCCACCTCGCACCCTTCGAAGATTTTTCTTTCGACGGTCATGTCGGGCAGCGGCAGGATGTTCCCGTCGGAGCCCGTCTGCGCCAGATTGCGCATCAGGGAATCGTCCACTTGGATATTGGCGCACGTCCCGTCGTCCTCGACTCCGACGAATATCACTCCCGGCCTGCCGGCGCCCGCAATGTCGTTGGCGAAGGCGCAGATGTTTCGGCGGATGCCGCTACGGTCCTCGGCGCTGCGCTTTCGTTCCGCGAGATGAGATTCTCCGCCGCGCAGCAATGCGGCGAGTTCCGCGTCCGAATGCGCGCTCATGCGCCTGTCCGGCTTTGCTGTAATTGCCTGCGCGAGCGGCATCCGACCTTCCGGCGTGAGTTCTCTTCTTCCGGGACTCCCCTTGCGCGGAGCGCCTCGCCCGACCCGAGCGCGCATTGCATTCTCTGCCGCGGGGAGCGCCCGAAGACAACGGGTTCAGTTTACTCGAACCGACGGCGATTTCGCAGATCTTCTTTCCGTCGTCTTCGGAAAACGCGACGGCCGGCGAAACGCCCGGGACGGCGCGGCGGGCGCGCGCTCACGGGCCCCTCGCTTCCGGCCGGCCCTTGCGGGGCCGGTTTTCCGGTTCTTCGTTCAGGGCGTCAGAACGCCGATGACCGCTCCGGTGAGGCAAGTGGCCAGAAAGCCGGCGACGACGCTTTTGGCGCCGAGCGCCACGATTTCGGATCTCCGGTCCGGGACGAGGGTCGACAGGCCGCCGATCATGATGCCGAGACTGCCGAGGTTGGCGAAGCCGCACAGCGCGTAGACGACGATCAGCCGGCTTCGAGCCGAGAACGTTTCTTCCGGCAGTTTGGCGAGTTCGAGATAGGCCACGAGCTCGTTGAGCACGACCTTCGACGCCAACAGCCGCGCCGCCGCGGACGCTTCCTCCCAAGGGATTCCCATTAGCCAGGCGACCGGAATCAAGGGCCAGGAAAGGATCCGCTGCAGGGTGATCGGCCCGCCCGCGAGATCGGGCAGCAACGCCAGCCCGGCGTTGACGAGATGAACCAGCGCCACGAACACGATCAGCAGGGCGACGACGGCGACGAGCACCCTTACGCCCTGTTCGGCGCCGCGCACGACGGCGTCCATCGCGCTGGCGCTTTCGCGGGGAATTTCCAGCCTGCCCTCCGTCGGGGGCCCTTCCTGAGGCACCATCAAGAGGGCGACCGTCACCGCCGCGGGCGCGCTGATGACCGAGGCGATCAGAAGCTGGGAAGCGGCGTCCGGCATCGTGGGCGTCAGGATTATCGAATAGAGCACGTATACCGTGCCGGCGATGGTCGCCATGCCCACGGTCATCAGCACGAAGAGTTCCGAGCGGGACATGCGGGACAGGTACGGACGCACCAGCAGCGGCGCTTCGATCATTCCGACGAGGACGTTGGCCGCGCTCGCCAGCCCCGTCGGTCCGCCTATCCTGAAGCTGCGTTCCAGGAGCAGGCCGAAACCCCTGACGACCAGAGGCAGAATGCGCCAGTGGGTCAGGACCGCCGCCAGCGCGCTCACCACGAGAATGATCGGCAGCGCCCGGAAGGCGAGGACGAAGGCGGCGCCCGGAAAGCTTTCCTTGAAGGGCAGCGGTCCGCCGCCCAGATAGCCGAACACGAGGCTCGTGCCGGCCGCGCTCGCGGCGTCGAGCGCGGAGACCAGCCGATTGACCGTGGCGATCGCGTCCGTGATCCCGGGCAGATAGAGCATCGCCGCGGCGAGCGCGATTTGCAGCGCGGCCCCGACGACGGCGACGCGCCACGCGCGAAAGCTGCGCCGTTCGCCCAGAACCTGCGCCAGAAATAGAAGAACGACCAGACCCAGCGCGCTCTGCGCCTGCAACATGACGCTCGCTCCCGATTGTTTCGTCCGCCGGCTACGTTACGCCCGCGACGACGCTTGCAAGGCGGCCCGCGGGAAGGCTTTCCGAGCGTCGCGGTTTCGCCGGCCCGGCCGAAGGCGCGGCACGGCGATCTCCGCGCCAGTGTACGGACGGACCGGCCTGCGTCAACGGCCCGCGGGCGGCTCGACGCGAAGAAGCCGGCCGGCGGCGGACCGGCGAGTCATTCCGCGGCCTGGTTCAGCGCCGTCAGGCGGACCAGCGCCGAAACCAGTTCCGTCATTCTGGCGGCGAGTTCGGCGAAGCCCTCGGTTTTTCGCATTCTGGCCTCGTCCATGTACAGCAGGCGGTTGATCTCGAGCTGAACCGCGTGCACGCCCTTGCGCGGATCGCCGTAATGCCTGGTGGTGTAACCGCCGGCGAACGGCCTGTTGCGGACGACCGTGTAGCCGAACCCGGCTATTGTTCCTTCTATCTCGTCCGTGACGTAGGGCGCGCACGCCTCGCCGAAGCAGTCGCCGACCACGAAATCCGTCCGTCCGTGCCCGGGGTCCGGATCCGTCGGCTCGCCGAACGAGGGCATGGAATGGCAGTCGATCAGGATGCAGTAGCCGAAATCTTTTCGGGCCTTGCGAATCAGGCGCTGAAGCGCCCGGTGATAGGGATGGTAGTGCCGGTCGATGCGGGCGGCGGCTTCGGCGAAGCCGAGCTTTTGCGAATAGATGTCCTGTCCGCCGGAGATCGTCCTCGGGACGGTTCCGAGGCCGGCGGCGACGCGGACGGATTGCGTGTTGACGTGATTCGGCAGCGGGTCGGAGAACATGTCTTGGTCGAGTTCGAAAGGTTCGCGGTTGACGTCGACGAACGCGCGCGGGAAGAGAGCGCGGATCAGGGGCACGCCGCAACCGCGCGCGCCCGCGAACAGCTCGTCGACGAAGCCGTCCTCGGATTTGCGCAACGCAAGCGGATTCAGTCGCGAGCGGGCGACGAATTCCGGAGGGTAGTCGCGGCCGCTGTGGGGCGAGGCGAGGACGATCGGCGCAGAGACGCGCCTGGGGCGGAGGACTTCGTAGGAGCGGGATATTCCGGCCGCGGACCTGGCGGACGCAGCCGGCTTCCGGCGCGATTTGTCGGCTGCGGGCATTTACGGGGGCCTCTTTCGCTCCGCAGTCCCCGATGCCGGGCGGCGACGGAGACAGACGGTGCTTTAGATCAATTGTCCGGCGGGATCAATCCGTTGCAATCGCCGCCCGGAAGCGATAAACAGCGCCGACGGGCGCGTAGCTCAGCGGGAGAGCACTACGTTGACATCGTAGGGGTCGCTGGTTCAATCCCAGCCGCGCCCACCATTCGCCGTCGGGGCGGGAATTACGCCCGGAACGCCGCTTCCGGCGGCTGCTGCCGCCTTCGTCGGGAGGGCGAAGTCGCGACGGGCGGCTGCCTGCGACGCCGGAAAGCGGTCGAACGTCGGCGACGACCGCGACAACGCCGGATTTCCTGAAGGGCCGCGCGCCGCCGGTTCCGCGGCGGCCGCGAATCCTGTAGGATCTCGACGCCTGCAGGGGAGGTCGTTCTGTCCGCCATCGCTTCCATCGAAACCGTGCTCGTGCAGTTGCCGACGCGGCGCGAGCACAAGTGGGCGGGGCTGAGCGAGCCTATCGGCCGCTACGTTCTCGTCCGCGCGGTTTCCGACGACGGCCTCTCGGGCTGGGGCGAGGCGCCGGCGCTCAAGGACTGGGGCGGCGAGTTCGGTCGCTATTACGGGGAATCGCCGCTGATCGCCGAGGCGGTGATCGACAACTATCTCTCGCCCGCCGTGACCGGAGTCGAGGTCGGCAACGTCGTCGAGGCGCACGCGCGCATGGACGGCGCCGTCAAGGGCTATCCCTACGCGAAGGCGGCCGTCGAAATGGCGCTGTTCGACCTCGCCGCGCGCCGCAACGGGCAGCCGGTGCACATGCTGCTCGGCGGGCGCGTCAGGAACCGCATTCCGGTGACGCATTCGATCGGACTGATCGACATCGCGGAAGCGGAACGGGAATGCGCCCAGGTCGTTTCGGAAGGAATCCGGACGATCAAGATCAAGGTGGGCGTGGATCCGGACCGCGACGTCGAAATCGTCCGCCGCGTCAGGCAGGCCGTCGGACCGGGGATCGCTCTTTGCGTCGACGCGAACGAAGGCTATCGCACTCCCGGCGAAGCCGTTCGGATCGTCCGCAAGATGGAGCCGTACGACCTGATTTACGTCGAGCAGCCGGTCACGGGAATCGAGCGGGCGGCCGAGGTCGCCCGCGCCATCGATCCGCCCGTGATGCTCGACGAGTCGGCATGGACGGCTCGCGACGCGCTTCGCATCGCGGAGATCGGGGCCGCCGATATCGTGTCTCTCTACACCACCAAGCCGGGCGGCTTGCTGAAGGCGATGGAAGTCGCCGCGGTCTGCCGCGCCGCCGGCATCGTCTGCAACGTGAACGGGTCGGTCGAGACGGGCGTCGGGAACCTCGCCAATCTTCAGCTCGCCGCCGCCGCGCCTTCGGTCGCGCTTTCCTGCGTGATACCGGTTTCGACGCCGGCGGAGGCGCAGGGCGGCCAGCTCGCCGGCATCTACTATCTGGACGATCTGATCGCCGAACCCATGCGCCTCGTCGACGGCGCCATCGAGTTGCCGGACGGCGTCGGCATGGGAATCGAAATCGACGGGGAAAAGATCGAGAAATACCGGGTTCGATAGGGAGGCGGCCTTGCGGGGAGAGGTCAGGGATCGGCTGGTTCAGGCGGCGCGGCGCGAGGGTCTCGACGCGCTGGTGCTCTGCTCGCCCGAGAACTTCGCCTATGCGAGCGGGTTCGTCGTTCCGTCCCAGCCCCTGCTGCGCCATCGGCACGCGGCGGCGGTGGTCGCGGCCGACGGCGGCATGGCCTTTCTCGGCGTCGACATGGAGGCGTCGACCATTCGGGAGAGGGCGCCCGAAGTTCCGCTCGCGGTGTGGGAGGAGTTCGGCGGCGACGCCATGGCTGCGCTGGGATCCCTGTTGGCGGATCTCGGACTCGCGAGCGCCCGCATCGGCTTGGAAACCGGCTACCTTCCCAAGGCCGATTTCGACAGGTTGCAGGAGCGTCTGCCCGGCGCCGCCTTCGTTTCCGGCGACCGCCTCCTCGCGCGGCTCCGGCAAATCAAGACCCCGGAGGAAATCGCCCTTCTGCGCCGGCTCTCGCGGATTGCCGACCGGGCGATCGCCGGGGCTCTCGAGCGCGTCGGCCGCGGCGACACCGAAATGGATATCGCCGGCCATCTCACGCGCCTCGTCTACGAACTCGGCGCGCAGGAATTCAGGCTGCTGATCGTCGCCACCGGCGAACGCAGCCAGCTTCCCAACGCGGGACCCAGCGGTCGCCGCCTCGAGGACGGCGACGTCTGCCGCGTCGAGATCTTCCCGATGATCGACGGCTATCACGCGGGCGTGTGCCGCACGGCGGTCGTGGGCGCGCCGCCGCCGCGCGCGGAGGACATCTGGGAGGTCCTGACGGACTGCAAACGCCTGCTGCTCGACCGGATCCGCCCGGGCGCCAGCTGCCGGGAAATCTACCGGGAGTTCGCCGCCAGGCTGGTCGCGAAGAACCTTCCGCCGATCTCCTTCGCCGGCCACGGGATCGGGCTCTTTCTCCATGAGGATCCCTATATCGGAGAAACCCCCGCGATCGGTTCGAAGGACGACGCGCGGCTGGAAGCCGGAATGGTGCTGGGCGTCGAGCCGTTGTGCTACCGTACGGGACACGGGTACGGGATGCAGAACAAGGACATGATCCTGGTCACGGAAACCGGGTGCGAGCTCCTGTCGGACCATGCGGACACGGATCGCCTGCGGAGGGTCGGGCGAAGCGCGGAGGCATGACCGTCCGGACGATAGCGGTGCTCGGCGCCGGTCACGGCGGTTGCGCGGCCGCCGCCGATCTGACCGCGCGCGGTTACGACGTGCAACTGCACGCGCGCCGGGAAGAACGGCTTCGGCCCCTGCGGCGGCAAGGAGGGATCAGGGCGCGCGGCGTTCGGAACGGACTCTTTCCGGTGGCGAAGATGACGACCGGCGTTGCCGAAGCCGTCGCCGGAGCGGACCTGATCATGCTGGTCGTGCCGTCCGTCGCCCACGGCCATTACGCTCGCGAGCTGGCTCCGCTTGTCGACGGCTCCGTTCCGGTCTTCCTCAATCCGGGGCACACCGGCGGCAGCCTTCATTTGGCCGCCGAGCTGAGGCGGCACGGACGCGCGTTGACCGCCTGCGAGACCGTGACCCTGACCTATATCGCCCGGATGGAGGGAGAGGCCGAGGTCGGGATTTACTCGCTCACCCGCAAGCTCGGCTTCGCCGCCCTGCCGGGTCGCCGCACGGACGAACTGTTCGACGTCGTCCACGACATCTATCCGGAGACGGTCGCGGCCTCGAGCGTGCTCGAGACGGCGCTTTCCAACATCAACGCGACCTTTCATCCGCCGGGAACGATTCTCAATCTCGGCTGGATCGAGCGGACGCGCGGTGATTTCCTTTTCTACAAGGAGGGAATCACCGCCGGTGTAGGGGCCGTGACCAAAGGCGTCGACGACGAGCGGCTCGCGATCGCGAGGGCGCTGGACATTCCGGCGCGACCGTTTCTCGACGCGTTTCACGACGCCGGGCTGACCACCGCGGCTGCGAGGGACAGCGGTTCGATCTCGCGGGCCTGCGAGGAGAGCGCGCCCAACGCGACCCTCAAGTCGCCGCCATCGCTCGATCACCGGTACGTGCACGAGGACGTCGGGTACGGGCTGGCGCCGTTGGCGGCTTTCGGGCGGTTGGCGGGAGTGGCGACGCCGACGATCGACAGCCTCGTCCATCTGGCTTCGCTCGCGACCGGAATCGATTACGTCCGGGACGGGCTGACGCTCGCGAAGATGGGACTGGAAGGAATGACGCCGGGCGAACTCCGCCGTTACGTCGAGACGGGGGACCGCCCGGACCGGGCCGGAGGAGGGGATCGGCCATGAACGCCGGAATCAGTTTCGATGGATTCGGCAGCACCGCCGCGACGCTGGCGACCGCGCGCGAGGCGGCGGCGGCGGGCGCGCGATCCGTCTGGATGGCGGAGCACATGGGCTACCGGGAGGCGATGGTCACGGCCATGGGCTTCCGGATGAACGATCCGTCGGCCTTCGTGGTGCCCACGGCGGTCAGCCCCTATCTCTGGCATCCGTTTCCGACTGCGATGGCGCTTGCGACCCTTGCCGAGGTCGGCGAAGCGCCGGTCGGCATCGCCGTCGGGACGGGGAATCCCATGTTTCTGAGGGAGTGCGGCAAGGAGGCGATCAAGCCCGTCCGGGCGGTTCGCGAGTTCGTCGCATGCCTTCGCGCCGCATGGAGCGGCGAGCCGGTTCGCCACGACGGGGAGTTTTTCGCCCTCGACGGTGCCCGCATGGGATTTTCGCCGCCGCATCCGCTCGTCGTCTACGTCGCCGCGATCGGGCCTCGAATGCTCGCGTTGGCGGGCCGCGTCGCGGACGGCGTGGTTCTGTCCGCCGGGCTTTCGCCCGCCTATTGCGCATCTTCCCTCGAACGGGTGGCCGCCGCCGCGGCGGGGCGCGGCCGCGTCAGGCGCGCCGCTTATCTGATATTCGCGGTATCGGACGACGGCAGGACGGCGGTGGAGACCGCGCGCGCGAAGCTCGCTTTTCTGCTGCGCAACCGGGCGTTGCGGGAAAACGTCGAGATGACCGGAATTCCCGTCGATCAGGAGCGGATCATGGATGCCGTTTCGCGCCGCGACCTGGACGAGGCGGCGCGGCTGGTCTCCGACGATGCAGTCGAAGCGTTCAGCGTCGCCGGAACGCCCGCCGCGTGCCGCGATCGCCTGGAGGCGTTCGCGCGGAGCGGGGTCGACGAACCCGTGCTGATGATCCAGGGCGACGGGCCGGAGCGCGACGCGGCGATCGGCTTTCTTCGGGATCTGCAGGGGACGAGCGGGGAATGACGGCGGAGGCGCCGAGCGCGGTCGACGCGCCGGAGGAGATTGGCGGCGAGGTCGGACAGCCTCGCCGTTCGCCGTCGAGGATCCGGGTTCATGCTGCCGTCGCTCCGCGAGCCAGTCGCCCGGCAGCGCTTCATCGCCTCGTGGCCACGGGCGAGGCGACGAAGAAGGTTCCGTAGATCGACATTTTCCCGGAAGTCGGGTTCGCCTCTGTTTGAAGAGAAGTTCGGTCAGCAGGTTGGTTTCCCTTGACGGTAAAGACGTAGAAATCTCCCCGCTCGCCGAGGTAGGCGGCCAGTTCGGGTCGCCAGGCGCAGCCGCCGGAAATCCCAACCGGGCATCCCGCGCACGGCGCGCCGGAAAGGAAAAGCTCCCGCTCGTCGCGCTACGCATCACAGCGTCTCGCCGATCTTCGGCAACGCGCCGGGCTTGCGTGTTGAAAGCGTTCCTCGCAAGCTCGACGACAGCCCGTGGTTTTCTGACGACCAAGAAGGTAGACCGGATCTGGCGTCTAAGATCGCGTTAATAAAGGGCTTTTACTAGAAGAAAAGATCCGCCGTGGGCGGATTCCGCCTCTTCCTTGACGGCTCCGGCATGGCGGCCTACCCTTTTCGGATGACGAAACGCATGCTTCCGACCGGCATGACCTCCCTCCGGACGATCCGGGAGCTGGACTGCTACTACGTCGACAAGACGGACTATGTGCGCCGCCTCGTCGAGGGAGGCAGGTACTATTTCCTGTCGCGTCCGCGCCGGTTCGGCAAGAGCCTGCTGGTGGACACGCTGCAGGAGCTGTTCGAGGGAAGCGAGGAGTTGTTTCGTGGTCTCGCCATACACGACGGGTGGGACTGGTCGGCGCGCCATCCGGTCGTGCGGCTGGATTTCGGCGGGGGCGATTTCGGCGACCCGGACGGAGTTCGGGAAGAAACGGAATCGCAACTGAAGGCGGCGGAGAGGCTGGCCGGCATCGAGCGAGGCAGCGCCAGAGTTTCGATCCGCTTCCGGGAACTGATCGCGGACCTGCACGAACGCACCGGGCAGCGGGCGGTCGTTCTGGTAGACGAATACGACAAGCCGATCCTGGACGCGCTCGGCGACCGGGAACTGGCGCTGGCCAACCGGGACTTCCTGCGCAGCCTGTACGGGGTGATCAAGGCCTGCGACAGGCATCTCCGTTTCGTTTTCCTGACGGGGGTGAGCAAGTTGGCGGGCCTGTTCTCGGGCCTGAACAACCTGCGCGACATCACCCTCGATCCGCGTTTCGGCGCCATCTGCGGCTACACGGATGCGGAGCTGGACGCGGTCTTCGCCCCGGAATTCGAGGGCCTGGACCGGAAGGAAGTCCGCCGCTGGTACAACGGCTACAACTGGCGCGGCTCGGACAAAGTCTACAATCCGTTCGACATTCTTCTGCTCTTCGAGACGCGCGAGTTCGAGGCGCACTGGTTCCGGACCGGCACGCCGACTTTCCTCGCCGACCTTCTGTCGCGGCGCCGGTTCGCGCCGCCGGCCCTGGAGGAGCTGGTCGCGAACGACGATCTGCTGTCGGCCATCGATGTCGATCGCATCCCTGTCGAGACGCTGCTGTTCCAGACCGGCTACCTGACCATCGCCGGCGAGGAGCGGGACGAAGACTTGCGCCTCTACCGGCTGGACTACCCGAACCAGGAGGTGAAGCGCAGCCTGAACGCGCTCCTGCTGCGGACGATGGCGCCGGATGTCGCGGTCGCGGCGGAGAGCCGGGAGTTGCGCCGCCTGATGCGGACGAACGACTTCGCGGGCCTCGAGCGGCGGTTCCGGGCGTTCCTGGCGAGCAACGAGTGGTACGCGAACACGGGCATGGCGGGCTACGAGGCGCACTACGCGAGCGTGTTCTACTCGCACTTCGTGGCGGCGGGGATGGATGTCCGCGCCGAGGAGAGCACGGCGCGAGGCCGCTCGGACCTGACGGTACTGTACGGCGGCGTCTACCTGTTCGAGTTCAAGGTCGTGGACGGGAAGCCGGAAGGGCGAGCGCTGGCGCAGATTCGGGAGCGCGGCTACGCGGACAAGTACCGGCGTCCGGGCGTACAGGTCCACCTGATCGGGGTGGAGTTCGGCCGGGAGGAGCGCAACATCGTCGGGTTCAAGTTCGAGACCGTCTGAAGCCGGGAGCCGTCGACGTCCCGTTCGAACATTTCGGCAGGCGCCGCCTTGCGCGCCGGCGGCTCGACGGGACGCGCCGCCGAGGGGAGGCGCGGGTCACGCCGAAGCACGCCGGAATTCCTGGATCCGCTTGCAGCCCGAACCATGGCTTCGCCTTCGTCGAGAGTTTTGCCGGTCTCCCCCGTCGAGTGGCTATCCACGGCTTGTTGTCGTAACCGAAGCGCTCGCCGAAGTCCGGCAACCGCTCTCGCAACCGCCGAACCACGCCGTCGGCGGAGGGTTCCCTGCTCTTGCGCTTGGCCGGCCCGGGAGAAGTCGCGGCGCCTCATGCTGCGGGGTTCCGGGGAGGTCGTCCGCCGCTCCAACCGGACGAAGCGGTTGCGGATATCGTCGCGGGTTATTCGGCGGGGTTATTTTTCGCTCGTTCCAAAATCCGGTCGGCCGCACGCCGGGTGCCTATACCGGAAGCCCGCAATGACCTGTATGCTGCAACGGATTCCGGTGCGCAGGAGTTCGTTTGCAGGAGTTCGTTTCCGCTCATGAACGACGACGAACATTTTCTCAAGCAGGTCGAAGGGATCAAGGTTCGGGTCACGAACGGTTATCGTGCGCCCCACAAGCCTCTGCTGCTGTTGCTGGCTTTCGGACGGGTCCTTGCGGGATACCCTCGTCTTGCGACGTTCAAGGAACTACAAGGCCCGCTTGCCGGTTTGCTTGATCGTTTCGGTCGGCCTGCCGAGACACAATATCCCGAAGCTCCGTTCGGCTTCCTGCGCAAGGACGAACTCTGGGAAATACCGGATGGCAAAGGACTTCCTGCCGGAAGCTGGGGAACTCTCAATCGGAACGCGCTGATTGAACGAGGCGTGCGAGGCGGTTTCCCGAAGCACATATTCCAGCTGTTGCAGATGAAGCCCGGCCTCGCATGGCAGGCGGCGAGGCTGCTTCTCGACAGGCACTTTCCGCCGTCGCTACACGAGGACATTCTGAGAGCGACCCTCGTTTCCGTCGATAGCCTTCTCGACAAGCCGGCGAACGACGATTTTCGCGGAGAGGTTCTCGAAGCCTACGGGCATCGCTGCGCGGTCTGCGGCTACGGGCTTCGCATGCGCGACGAAACCATCGGCCTCGACGCCGCGCATATTCAATGGCGCGTGCAGAAGGGCCCCGACTTCGTCTCGAACGGGTTGGCGCTTTGCGTCCTGCATCATGCCGCGTTCGACCGTGGCGCGTTCGGTCTGAGGCCAGAGGCGGAGGGTTTCAGCGTGATGGTGTCGAGGACGGTGGGCGACCAGGGCGACGCCGTCCGACGGCTTAGTCCGCTGGACGGCGGAAGAATACTGATGCCCGCAACGGCGGAGGCCGCCCCGAAGCCGAAGTTCGTCGCGTGGCATGCGAAGCATGTGTTCCGGCCTCCCGAAATCGACCTGTCGGGACGAGTCATGTAGACGGCGTGTCGAGCCGGTTGACGGAGCGTAGCGCGGTTGAGATGAGAGGCAGCGGCTCTGCCCGGTTTCGAAGGGCGGTGGAATCGACAGGTTTGGCGAGCGCCCGGACGCCGGCCCGAAACTCTGTCAGCGGCCGTCGGGACGCACCTTTCCGCCGCCGTTGCGCGAGAACGCTTTCGCCCAATGGCGGCTCGCGACGTTATTTCTCGCGCGCCCTATTGACAAACGGATCGATGGCGGCTAATATGGCACCATGACGCTGAACCTGCATCTTCGCGACCGTGCGACGCGGGGCGGGATCCGTCCGGAAACATCGCTGCCCGTTGTCGACGACCTGCCGGAAGCCGTGGTCGGCGCGCCGAAGCTTCTGGTTTCTCGGAATTCCCCCCCCCCCCCCCCCCCGTGCGGGCTGAGCTTCCGATATCGTAGCAAGCAGCATCGGGACCTCCCGCATGTCGTGAAGTTCTCCGGCGGGCGGTCAAGCGGAATGCTCCTGTTCACCCTTTTGGAGAACGGCATTCTGGATGCGCGCCGGGGCGACGTCGTCCTTTTCAACAATACCGCCGCCGAGCATCCCGCGACCTACGAGTTCGTCGCCAAGTGCAAGCGTCTGGCCGAGTCGCGCTATGGCATCCCGTTCTTTTTGGTCGAGTACCAGACCTACGAAGACGCGCGGAACGGGGAATGGACGCGCCTCGGCTCCTACCGTCTGGTCAATGCCGAACCGCGGTCCGGGGCAAATCCGAACGGATACAGCTGCCGTGGCGAACCTTTCGAGGAACTGCTGTCGTGGTCCGGCTACGTCCCCAATCAGTTTCGCAGGATATGCACGAAGGCGCTCAAGCTTGAAGTCACCCGCATGTTTCTTCGCGATTGGCTGGCCTGCAAGGAAGGAATCCCGCATCTGGGCCACTGGGAGGAGATGCCGCAGGTGGAAGGCGAAGCCCTGTACCGGCGCCACAGGCGAAACAGGGGCAAGGTTCCGAAGGATATCTTTCTGCGAAAGAAGGCGTTCGTTCTGTCTCGTCCAGTGCACCGGCCGGAGCAGCGCTACGAGGATTACTCGGCCGCTCCTCTGAAGGCGGACAACCCCTCGCTTTCCGGGAATGCGTACGGCGGAAACGCCGCATTCGGATCCGGCGGCGTCGAATACGTCGCGTTCATCGGGCTGAGGTACGACGAACAGAACAGGGTGCAGCGCGTCGAGGCGAGAAGGGCGGGCGGTCCGGAAGCGCAGGGATACGAGGGCGAACACGTCTACATGCCGCTGTCGGACATGCGCGTGGAGAGGGCCGACGTCAACGCGTTCTGGGAGCTCAATCCCGGCATGGAACTCCGGCTTCCGGCGTCCGGGCACCTCTCCAACTGCGTGTACTGCTTTCTCAAGGGGACGTCGAACCTCGCGGGCATCTACAAGAGCATTTGCGAGGATCGCATGTCCGGCGAGCGGGAAGACGAGCGCGACACGCCGATGGACATCGACTGGTGGGCGCGCATCGAGAAGGAGTACACGCGCGATCTCGACGCGGAAGGCCGCGGCGCCGAGGGCTTCGTCGGATTTTTCGGTCGGGACAGCAAGGGCCTGACCTATCGGAGAATTGCCGAACGGGGAGCCAAAGCGTTCAGGGAGGCTGCGGCGACGTTGCCGTGCGACTGCACGGACTGATGACGTCCGCTCCGGTATACATGGACTATCAGGCGACGACTCCGCTCGATTCCCGCGTTCGGGAAGAGATGGCGCCGTATCTGGGCGAGCGGTTCGGGAATCCTCACTCCGTCCATCATGCGTACGGTTGGTCCGCCGCGAGGGCGGTGACGTCCGCCCGCGCGAAGATCGCGTCCCTTCTCGGCGCAGGCGACGACGAAGTGATTCTGACCTCCGGCGCGACGGAGTCCTGCAATATTGCGGTAAGGGGCGCGGTCGGACCCGGCGGGGACCGGGACGAAATCGTTACGCTGGCGACCGAACACCCGGCCGTCCTGGAATCCGTTCGCGCCATTGCCGACGGGGGCGGTCGAACTCGCATCGTCGGGGTCGGCCCCGACGGCATCGTGGATCTCGCCGAACTGCGGCGGGCGGTGTCCGGCCGGACGGCAGTGGTTTCCGTCATGCTGGTCAACAACGAGATCGGAGTCGTTCAGCCGGTTTCCGAAGTCGCCGCGATAGCCCATGACAACGGCGCGTTGATGCACACGGACGCCACGCAGGCGGCAGGCCGCATGGCGGTCGATGTTGACGCGCTCGGCGTGGACCTGTTGTCGCTGTCGTCCCACAAGATGTACGGCCCGATGGGAATCGGCGCGCTCTACGTTCGGGAGGAGGCGTTCGAACGGCTTGCGCCGATGGTCGCCGGCGGCGGACAGGAACGGGGCCTTCGTTCCGGCACGGTCCCGGTGCATCTCGCCATGGGCTTCGGAAAGGCCTGCGAAATCGCGGTCGAAGAGATGGAGACCAATTCGGCGAGGATTCGGGAACTGACCGGAATCCTCTGGTGTTCGTTATCCGAAGCCGTGCCGGGGATTCGCCTCAACGGTCACGAACGGTTGCGCGTTCCGGGAAATCTCAACGTCTCGTTCCCCGACCTGTCGGGCGACGCCGTGGCGGAACGGCTGCGGGAAAGCGTGGCGGTATCGACCGGTTCGGCCTGTTCCTCCCAAGGCGCCTCTCCTTCTCATGTGCTTTCCGCCCTTGGATATTCTCCGACTGAAGCTCTGCAAGGGGTGCGCATCAGTTTGGGGCGTTTCACGACCGAGGATGACGTCTCGGCAGCGGCAAAAGCGTTTCGGAGACTTGGAGAGGGCGTATGAACAAGTATCCGCACCCGAGGTTGACGTTTCTGACTTCAGCCGAAGCGGTTGGATTTGTCGCTGCGGGTATCTCCAGCTTCCGGGATACAGGCGCCAATGTAATCGTAAGGGAACTGATCCAGAATTCGCTCGACGCCGCCCAAGAGGCTCAAGTCTCCAAAGCCGTCGTTCGATTTTCAACGACGCAGGTGAAGACCAAAGCTATACCCGGGATCAGCAGCTATAGATCCGCCTTCAAGAAGGCCAAAAAGAGACGGGAGGCCAAAACGGGCCTCAGCGACCAGGAAAAGATGGTTGTCGACGCGATCAGCAAGGCCCTCGAGCGAGATCTACAGGATGTACTGGTCGTCACCGACAATGGCGTCGGTCTCGACGAGGAACGGATGAACGCTCTTCTTGCGGACGGCGCCGCAAATAAAGGAAAGCATGCCGTCGGCGCGTTCGGCGTCGGTCATTTGTCGGTCCTGCCGCTTTCCGATCTCAGATACGTCCTGTACGGCGGGATATGCAATAAGCAGTGGATTGGAAGCGGGCATGCGATTTTGGCGTCTCACGATGAGGATCAAAGAGATAAAATTGGACGCAGCGCTAACGGATACTATCTGGCCGGGAACGATGGTCGGGAACACCTTTATCTTGATAAGGATGAATTGCCGCCATTGATTAGAAAAGCTCTGTCCGAAATCGAATGCAGTTACGAGCATGGAACGGCCGTCATCGTACCCGCATTCAACCGGTTCAAGGAAAAGATTTGCTTGAAGGACGCCGTATCGGAAGCGGCCGTCTGCAGCTTCTTTCCTGCGGTCGAGGAAGAACGGCTCGAAGTCATCGTGGACGACGGCGATACGTCATGGACCCTCAACCGCGGGAGTCTGGACGAAGCGCTCGGCCGCTGCAAGCAACGCAAACGAGTCCGTGGAGGCTATATTTCCGGCGAGAAAGCGTATTTTTCATACAACGCTCTTGTGCGCGGCACCTGCCGCGATGTGGACGTACTGGACGGAACAGTGAAAATCGTCGTTCAGCATCCCGCCAGTTCGGGAACAATGCGTGTCAACCTTTTCCGAAACGGCATGTGGGTTACAAGCGACCGTGGCGGCATTCCACGCCTTCATGCCACCCTTTCGAATCATGAAGCCTTCGAGGCGTTGATTCTGGTCGCCGCGGAGACGGCTCCCGAGTTTCACGACCTGATAAGGAAGGCCGAGGGACCGTCGCACAACGGGCTCGAACCCAAACACCTGACGCCCGAAGATCGAAAGCAGCTCAACAAGGCATTCGATGACGTCATCGAATTTTTTCGGAACGAAATACCGATATTTTCCGACGAGCCTTACAATCCCTCCGATTTCTTGGCTTTTACCGACAGCACCGAAAACCCCTCTGGCCCGAGATACGGCTGGGACTATCGCGGAATCGTTACCCCCATACATCGGCGCATTTCCATGCAACGCTCTGTCGGCACCAATCCCGGCGCTGGACGTTCCGGCGGCAACGGCGAGGCAAGCGGCGGATCCGGCAAGAACGGCCAACGCGATCAATCCGCACGAAGGCCAGCGTTGCCTTCGAACTTCACAGCGGTCGTCACGCCTGCTGGCCAGGATAGCAAACGAATCAAGATTCGCTGCACCGAGACCTGCGATGACCTGGAGCTCCGGCTGATCGTAGATGATCGGACAGATGTCACGACCGATCGAATTTGGCCCGACAGACTGGCCGGCATAAGGAGCGCCAAAATCAGCGGCGTACCGGTTCCGCCGGAAAGGGTCGTAATCACACCATACCCCGCCATTCGACTCGGACGTCTTGAGAAAGGAACGACGACCGAGGTCATGGTGGAATACGCTCTTGATGGCGACGCCGTCCCGGTTCTGCCGGATGCCAGTCTGCGCATTGAGATCGGCGCATATCGGCTGAATGCCGAAGGCGGAGAACAGTCGGAATGATAATACGAGCCAAGGGCGGTGTTCCGGCGAATGCCATTGTTGCTCGCGATTATCCGGTAATCGAGGAGGGCAACGATTCTTTCCCGGATGGAGACTATCTGATCGAAACTGAACACGCTGGCTCCGACACCTCGCGATTCAAATTGCGTCACAAGGTAGAACGGGCGCGTTTGGTAGAAAATCTGATCTTGGGAAAGAAAGCCGTCTATGCCTGTGCGCTCGCCGCCCCCCGTTCCGCTTATCGAGAAGTACTACGCTCCGACAATGCGACCCAGGAGGTTGCGTGGGATCGAGCGAATTTTGGCGATCCGCCGTATTTCACTCCGATGATCGTTTGCATAGAAGATGTACATCATATCCTAAAGTCCGAAGAGGATGATGTTCATCCAGATTGGGATCGTATCGAGGCGACGTTTCCGAAAGGTGCCTGGCTAGCACTGGGACCCGTGCTACGGCTCGGTGCCTCCGGCATTCAAAGTCTGATTTATATCCGTGCCGACGACACGCTTGTCGTCGGCCAGTTTTACACGAAAGCCATCGACGGCGACCCCACGTTCCGCTTCGATGTGCGCTGTCACCCCGATCTTCACAGCTTGCTTCAGGGGCGGGGCGAGCATCGGGCACGCCGCGCCGATATAATGACGCACGTCGTGACATCCTGTTTCGCCGCACTTCAACGGAAATATCCAGTAGACGACGGAGATGATGGCTGGCGTGCGTACAAGGAACTCGAAACGCTCGCGTCCATTCTTGCCGCCGAGGGCTGCTGCGACTGGAGTGCCGGAGAGGAGTTCAATCCCGAAAGAGCTGCAACTCTGCTCCACCCTCATGTTTTGCCTGCGATCGCTATAGAAGAAGATGACTGACTGGAAGCGGTTGGACGACGCGGAGTGGTCATCCTTCCGCGAAGACATCCTGAGCGTTAAGGGCGGTGCCGAGCAGGAAAAATTCCTGAGGGCGCTGAAGGACGGCGATGGCTTCATCGCCGAAATCGACCGGATACCTGTGGTAGGCGATACCGCCATGGAGCTTTACCCAGTTCGGCTCAGCGAAGCGCAATTCAAGAGTCCACCGTGCTCTACCGAGGTCAAGATGTACGAATTGTGGAAGAATCTTCCACCAAAGGTTGCGTCAAGCACGTCGTTCTGGACGAACGCTACCATGGAACATGTACGGTCCGGCCGCATAGAGCCAACCTATCTCGCGAGCAACGGCATTTCATCCCAGACAGGAGCGGAACGCATCGACCGGGTGTTGATGAGGAAAACCGGGACTAATGCGGAGATACAAATGGACAAATGTGTCCGCTCGGTCATTCGGCAACTGGGTGGTTTACCGCAGAGGGGCAATAGAAGCGTTCTCGCCGACTGCCCGTTTGCGCGAGCATGGTGGCGGGAGCGGGTGCTCCGCAGCGCCGAACAAAGGTCCGGTCTACCCAAAGCCCAAATTGGCGAATTGCTCCGGCAATCGAAGAATCACTGGGTAGAATTCGTTTCGGTAATGGTTTCGAGAAGTCCGGTTTTCGGAACTAGCCTTGTCCAAGACGCAGCAGCCGTGGGTTTGATGCGTCTGCTTCCGCAATCACCGGACGAAAAGCCACCACCGTCAAGACTAGTCCAAGACGTCTGTCATGCACTGTGTTTCGTCGGAGGTTCCCGAGAACTCGGTGTTCTTGATTTTGTGGAGGTGCGCCAAATGACGGAGAAGATTATCGATTCCATTCTCGATACTGATCCATAAATTCTTACCATTGGAAGTAGTCTCAACACCTCGTGTGGCGTGGAATCAACTACGGTACCGTGTCGCAGAAATCTCAGGAAGAATTCAGGAGGATTAACGTGACAACAGATGATGTTGTTCGGTACGAACATCGAAACATTGAGACATGGCTAAAAATGGCAGAAGAAGGCCGACTGGCGTTGCCGGAATTTCAGCGTAGCTGGACCTGGTCGCCTCAAAAAACAGCAAACTATCTGTTGGCTTTACTGCAAACCAGGCCAACGGGAATAATGCTGATCCTACGTAGCGCGGAGGAACCACAGTTTGATTCCCGAATGTTCAGCGGTATGAATCGGAGACCTAGACAAGTTACGGAACTCGTGCTTGATGGCCAGCAACGCCTTACTTCGCTTTGGCACGCACTCCTAAAATTTCCCGATGATAGTGACTATCGTTTCTACATTAAAGTAGACGACTTTCAAAATCGAAATCTCGCTGTACAGGAAGTCGAGCCGGTTCGACAAAATACTGCAAAAGGCAAGCGATTGGCGATTCCCCAAAACGCTTTTTCCGATAACTATTTGCCGACGGATATTCTATGGGATGCAGAAAAAGATCCTGAGGATCTCGGAAAAATATGGAACTGGTGCCATGAAGCATTTGGTGACGGAGATGCGGCACCGGTATCGCTTTTAGATAAGGCGATAAACGCACAGTTGCGAGAACCGCTCCTGTTCAAAACAAATCTTTGGTATTGCAGTCTGCCGGAGCAAACCACCATCGATGTTGCCGTTGATATTTTCATCGAGACAAACAGTTCGTCGGCCCCAATTAAACGATTCGACATCGTTGTGGCAATCGCCCGAGGTACTTACGATGAAAGCCTTCGGGATCGTATACGAGCCGCATATAATGAAAACGAGATTTTCCAGTACTATTTCGGGCGCAATGAAGACGATTGGATACCGGATATCGGGGTATGGATGTTAAAGGTCGCATGCCTGAAGGCAATGAAACCTCCAAAGGAATCGAACTACGAATACGCGCTGGAGTCGCTGGCGCCAACGGGAACCCCGCAGGGTCTCGCCAATCTAAGCAGCGTATTTGAGGACCTCAAGCACGCCTTGGAATTTGCGTCGAGACATGGTGCGCCAACAATAGGAACATTGCCGAGCTGGCCACCGCTGCACGTCCTCGCCGCGTTACGAGAGGCCACTGTTCAGATCACAGATCCGGCACGACAAGGCACCGCCCACAGACTTCTAGATGCCTATTACTGGCGATGTTTGTTTACAAATAGACACGAAATGCAAGCGAACGACCGAGTTCTGGAAGACTATCAGCAACTATTGGTCTGTTTGCGAGAAATAGCGGAGCGTGGAAACCCTACCCGAATGCCAGAGGTATTTCGCGACGCAGAATACCCGTTGCCGGAGGCTGGAGATCTTGGAAAGGAGGTACCATGGATTGGTGCCAAAGGGCGATTGGGACGGGCAATTTTGACAGCGGTTCTTTCCGATTCACCGCCTGGTTGGATAATCGGAAATGGATTAGATGCTGCCAAAATTCGAGAACTCGAAGACAGTCGTGCACTTGATCGGCATCATGTTTTTCCTATGGATTTTCTCAAACGCAGTGGTATAAACGACAAAAAACGAATTCAGCACGGGCTGAACGGAGTATTGCTAGACAGCCGCACAAATCGGAAATTTTCGAAGAGGGATCCGAATGAATATCTAAACGAGATTCTCACTGAACAAAACATAGGAGAGCAAGAAATAAAGCGCCGAGTCGAAGCGCATCTCGTTCCTTACGATGCAATGCGAGCTGACGGCAACGTCGAGCAAAGATATAACAAATTCATCCGTAGGCGAGCAGATCTGGTCGTAGAAAAAATTAAAACACTATCCAGATTCGATTGAGATTTCATTTATGAATGCCCGCTATCAACTCCGAAGTGCAATACCGACGGTCGGCAATCCCTGTCGCCAAGGTAGTATGGGGATGGGTTGGCCGGTGAGTCAAGGTGCCGCCGCAGCGAAAAAATCCCCTTCCCGGGGGCGGGCCGACGCTCGCCGTTTGTCCTGCGCCGCGAACCGGCGCAGTCCGAGCGCCCCGACGCGCAGTTCTAACTGAGTTCGTCATGAGAAGAGACCTCTTGATCCGTGAAGAGGCCCCGTGAATTGGCATACGCCTCCAGACGCGATGCCGAAAGCCGGAAGGCAGCCATGGACAATGTCGCCCTGTCGGCGATTGCGCCCCCGTAGCCCTGTTATTCGGAGTTTCGATCGGGCAACTTGCCGAGCGGCTCAAGAAGGAAAAATGGCATGACGGACCTCCAGAAGGGGACGGAACCTGCAGCGGCGCCGCCCGGGATTGCCGCGATCGCGCCGGAGCCTGAACCTGTCGTTCCGGACCGGCGATCTGCAGGCTTGACGGCTCTGCCGCCCCCGTCGGCTTCGTTGTCCGCGACCCGTCCTGCGGAACTGGTGGCGGAAGCCGCCGGCGCGGCGAACGAAACCGGAGACAGGTTGCTCGGAAAGATTCTCGGGCGGATCCCGGAAGCGGAAACGAACATCAGAAAGCACATCGACGAGCGGCTGGCGGAACTGCCGGCCGCGATCGAAAGGCGCCTGACCGCCCCGCCGCGCCGCAACGCGCCGCCGGAGGCCGTTCCGAACCTTCTGGAGCGGATCTCGGCGCAGTCCGCCGAGACCGAAACCAACCTCGCCAAATTCATCGAGATGCGCACCGGCCGACTCGAAACGGCGGCGGACAAGTTCGCGGCCAACTCCCCGGAAGCCGGGGCGGCGCCCGAAGCGGCCGCCGCTCCCGAAGACGCCGGGCAAACGGTCGTCCAGGCTTCCGAAGCCGCGACCGCGGACGTCGTTCCGCCCGTCGCGGATGTCGAACCAGCCGGACAGGTCGGCTCCCCCGCGAGCGTCGCGGCCGCCGCGGCCAAACTGGAAAAGCAGGTCCGCACCCGCGCCGCCGATTTCCAGCGCTGGCAGTCGGTCAACCGGACCCGTAGCCGGCGGCTGGCGGCCGCCGTCGCCGCCGTCGGAGCGCCGTGCCTGCTCGCCCTCGGCCTGCTCCTTCATGCGCAGTTTGCGATCCTTCCGGCGCCGGACCCCACCAACGGCTGGCGCGACCTCGTCTGGAACCGCTACGGCGCGGAAATCGCCGACTGCGTCCTCCGGGCGCGCGCCGCCGGCAAGCGGTCCGCCTGCGAGATCGTCGTCCCGTAGCGGCTACGCCTGAGACAGCTCGCGGCGGCCGGCTCGCCGCCCGGCTTCCTTCTCCTGCAAGGCGCGCCCCCGGCCTGCCGGACCAGGAGGCCGATCCCGTCCTTCCCGGCGTCCTCGCCGTCGGCCGCGATATCCTCGACGACGGCCTCGATCGTCCGTTCTTCCGGCGACGCCGCCCACGGCCCGGCCTCGACCGTCTCCGTCCACCGAAGAACGTCGCCGCGCGCGAGATCGGCGGGACCCGCGACGGCCGCCTCCGCGAGTTCCGCGCCCGGCGACTCGAGCCGCGAGGCGTCGTTCGGCCAGAGCGGTTTCCGGATCGCGTCGTCGCGTTCGTGAACCTCTTCGACCTCCCGGACCGTCCAGGAGACGAGGTCGCCGCCCGCGAGGTGCGGGCCGTAGGTTTCCGCGTCCGCGAGAATGGTGCGCCCGGACGCGGGCCTGCGCGTGCAGATCAGCGCGCCCGGACAGGATCACTCCGCTGGAGATCCCTCGGAATGAAAATTCTCGCGAAGGACAGCGCGTCGACGAATGCCCTCCCTGCTCGCGTTTATCCAGTGATCGAAGGGGGGAACGATTCGTTTCCCGACGGAAATTACATGATCGATACCGAAGCCGACGGATCCCACCCGTCGCGCTTCGTCATGCGGCACGCGGTCGAGGGAGCGCGGCTGGTGGAAAGGCTGTTGGCGGAGAAGAAAGCCGTTTTCGCCTGCGCCATTTCGGCTCCCCGCTCGGCTTATCGGGAAATACTGCGGTCCTGCGGCGCGACGCAGAAGATCGAATGGGATCCGAAGAATTTCGGCGAGCCGCCGTATTTCACTCCGATGATCCTGTGCGTCGAGGACGTCCGCTGCGTTCTCGATTCCGGCAAGGACCAGGTCCATCCGGCCTGGGACGGCGTCGAGGCGGCGTTTCCGAAGGGCGCATGGCTGGCGCTGGGGCCCGTGCTTCAACTCAAGTCGTCGGGTATGGAGAGTCTCATCTCGATCCGTCTGGACGACGCGCTCGGTTCCGGCCGGTTTCGCACCGACGTGGTCGCCGGCGACGCGTTCCGCTTCGAGGTGCGTTGCAACCCGGAACTCCACGCCCTGCTTCAGGGAAAAAAGGGGCGACGGACGCAGCGCGCCGACGTGATGATTCACGTTGTTACGTCCTGTTTCGCCGCCCTTCAGCGGGAATATCCTCCCGAGGACGAAGGGGAGGAAGGCTGGCGCGCGTACAAGTCCCTCGAAACGCTCGCGGACAGGCTTGCCGACGAGAACTACTGCGACTGGAGCGACACGGAGTTCAGGCCCGAAGAAGCCGCGACATTGCTCTACCCCCATGAAATGGCTTTGCCGACGAAGGAAGAAGATGACTGACTGGTCGGACTGGAAGCAGCTCGATGACGAGAAGTGGTCGAATTACCGCGCCAAACTGCTGCGCGAAAAAGGCGGTCGCGGTCAGCAGAGGTTCCTCGAAGCGGTGAGGGACGGCGATGCCTTCGTTCGCGAGATGGATCGGATATCGGTGATCGGCGACAGGAATCCGGACTTGTACCCGTCGCGCCTCAGCGAAGCGCAGTTCAAGAATCCGCCGTGCGATACCGAGGCCCGCATGTACGATCTTTGGAAGGAACTTCCGCCCGCGGTCGCGTCGCGCACGTCGTTCTGGACGAACTTCACTGTGGAGCACGTGCGTTCCCGCCTCGTCGAGCCGAGCTATCTTGCGAGCAACGGCGTTTCTTCCCAGACGGGGGCGGAGCGCATCGACCGGGCGTTGTCGAGGAACGACCCGAAACCTGAAGTCCGGATGGACGACTGCGTGCGCTCGATCCTCCGGCAGATGGGCGGTCTGCCGCATGTCCGGGGAAACAGAAGCGTTTTCGTGGACTGCCCGTTCGCGCGCGCGTGGTGGCGGGAACGCCTGCTTCGCCAGGCCGAGGAAAGCTCCGGGATAGAGAAAACCCGGATCGGGAAAATGCTCCGGGAATCGAAAGGGCATTGGGAATGGTTCGTTTCGGCGATGGTGTCGAAGAATCCGGTGTTCGGAATGAGCGTCGTCCAGAACGCGGTCGCCGCCAGCCTGGCGCGGCTGCTTCCGCAATCGCCCGAGGAGCGGCCTCCGTCGAAGGATTTCGTCCGGGACGTCTGTCAGTCGATGTGCTTTATCGGCGGTTCGCGCGAACTCGGCGTTCTGGAATTCGCCGAGCTTCGTCAGATGACGGACAAGATCGTCGACGGATTTCGCGACGACGCAGCGCGAGCGGCGTCGCCCTGACCTGACGGATCTCGCCGGCGAGAACGAGTCGCCAAGCCGCCGCCGGGCGCGTCGGGCGGGCGGTCTTCCCGAGAACGGGCCGTCGGCGGCCGCGTCGATCCGCGGCGCGAAGCCGCCGCTCGACGCTCGCTCTCGAGGCCGCATCCCAGTCGCGCGGTCGTTCCTCCGCTCCTTTCCGACCTTCCCGCCGAATTGTCGAGGCGTCCGGGCCGCCGGATATCGTTCGATCGCGGCGGCGTCATGCGAAGCGATCACGAGTCGCTTGAATCGGGCGCGGCGCCGGCGAGACGCCCTGGTCGCCGCGGTCCGCAGACCTCCGACTCGATGTAATCGGCGGCCCGGTCGCCCTTGAGGCTGCGCGACCAGAGCGCGTCGGTCATTTCGTCGTAGAGGCGCGCCGCTTCCGGCGCGGCCGTGACGGTCGCGACGCCGAGCCGCACGTTCGAGAACGCGCCGAGGCGAAAGGGACTGACCGCGACCCTCGTTTCGGTCGCTTCGGCGCCCGACGCGCGGCGGAATATCTGGAAGCTCGCTCCCGGCATGGAATCGATCAGCACGCCGATCTGCACGCCGATCGGAGGCGCGCGCAGGAGCCGCGCGATGTTCTTCACCTCGGCGCGCGCCGCCTCGCGCCGTTCTTCCGGATCCGCTTTGGGCGGGCGGTGGGCACCGACGAGTCCCAACCTCAGCATTTGCTGAAGCTCGGCGGCGGAAACGAGGCTCAGAACGGCGGGCCGGCGCCGCCGGTAGCGTTCCTTGCGTTGCCGCAGGACGGCCACCAGCGCTTCGATGTTCTTCAGCGCCCGTTCCCGGTCCGGCACGTCGGGCGGCACGCTTTCCTCCAGCATGCGCGGCAGAACGTCGTCGTATCCGTCCGTCGTCAGCAAATAGGATACCGGCCCGAACAGGACCCGGATCTGGTCGACGTCCTCCTCGAGCTGGCGCATCCGCTCGAAAAAGCCGAGGGCGGAAGCGAAGTATTCCACACCCACTCCGAGCAGGTTGGCCAGCGAGACGCCGAGCCCTTCGGCGATCCTGACGAGCGACTCGATCTTCGGCGGGTGCCCGGCCTCGTATCGATAGATGGCGGCGCGCGAAACGCCCGCGTTGCGGGCGAGATCTTCCGGGGTCAACCCCAGCCCCATTCGAAAGGCTTTCAGCCGTCGCCCGACTTCTTCGATGGAAACGTCCATGCGGCACCCTGTCGTCGCTTCGGGCGCAAGACTATCATTCCTCCGCATTTGTCTCAATAATGAGAATTCAATCCGAAAATTCTCTATACAAAGAATTTTCTTGACAAGATATCCACAGGCTCCCAAACTGCGTCCTTTCCGGGCGGCACGCGTCCGGTTCGCGAAGCGGAACACAAGAAATGTCGGCGTCCGAACGCGTCTTCGAAAGGACCTGCTCTGTAAAGCGCAACGACCCGGTTGCCGGCGAATACCGCCTGCTGGTTCTCGACGCGCCGCAAGAGATCCTGAACTGTCGGCCGGGCCAGTTCTTTCATCTTCTCTGCCCCGTGCGGAACGGGCTGCGGCCCTATCTGCGGCGGCCGATGAGCGTCTACGGCTATTTTCCGGAGACGGGCGAGCTTCATTTTCTCTACAAGGTAACCGGCGCGGGAACGGCGGCGATGGCCGAGCTCGGGCCGGGCGAACCGTTTACCTTGATGGGACCGCTTGGCCGCGGCTTCGAGGTTCGGCCCGACTGGCGGAGGCTGATGCTGGTCGCCCGCGGCGTCGGTCTCGCGACGCTCGCGCCTCTCGCGCTGGAAGCGAAGCGTCTCGGCCGCGCGTTGACGGCGATTTGCTCGGCGCGGACGCCTTCCCTGCTCATGTCGGTGGATTTTTTCCGCGGCCTCGGCGCCGAAGTTGTCACGGTCACCGATTCCGACGGCACGTCGGGCATGGACAACCTTGGCCGTCTGATCGAGGAACGGGCGGAGACGGTCGATGCGCTCTACACGTGCGGGTCCGACCGCATCCTGAGGCTGCTTCAGTCGCTGGGAAAAAAATACGGGCTTCCCGGTCAGGTCGCTCTCGAACAGCAAATGGCGTGCGGGCTCGGCATGTGCCAGTGCTGCGTGCGGGCGTTCCGGTCGAACGGCGCGGTCGTGCACAGGAGGGTGTGCAGGGAAGGTCCCGTTTTCGACCTGCAGGAGGCTCTCGGATGGTAGGCCGGGCGGCGGTGGACCTCTCCGTCGAGGTCGGCGGACTCACCCTGAAGAACCCGATCATGCCCGCGTCGGGCACGTTTTCGGAGGACCTCGCAAGGGTCTTCGACCTCGACGCGCTCGGCGCGCACGTGACGAAGACCGTCATGCCGCGCGCGCGAGAAGGGAATCCGACGCCCCGCGTTTGCGAGGTGGAAGGGTCCATGCTCAATTCCATCGGCCTTCCCACCAAGGGAGTGGAGCGTTTCAAGGCGGAAACGCTGCCGTTTTACGCCCGGTTCGAGGCACCGCTGGTGGTGAGCGTATCGGCGTCCACCGCGGACGAGTTCGGCAGGATCTGCGAAGACCTCGACGTCCCGGGAGTCGCCGTCATCGAGGCGAACATCTCTTGCCCCAACATCGACGAAGATGGAAAAGCCTTCGCCATGCGGCCGCGCTCGACCCGCGACGTGATACGCCGGATGCGCGAAGCCACGAACCTCCCGATCTGGGCCAAGCTCAGTCCCAACACCGGCGAAACGCCGGAAGTCGCGCGCGCCGCGGAGGAAGCGGGAGCGGACGCTCTCGTCGTCGCCAACACGGCGCTCGCGATGGCCATCGACATCCGGACCCGCAAGCCCATGCTGGGAAGCCTCATGGGAGGGCTGTCCGGCCCTGCGCTCAAGCCCGTCACCTTGAGGATGGCCTATCAGTGCGCTCGGGCGACCGGCATCCCGGTCGTGGGTTGCGGCGGAATCGCGACGGTCGAAGACGTGGTCGAGTACCTGGTCGCGGGTTCTACCGCGGTGCAAGTCGGAACCGCGACCTTCATTCGGCCAACGACCATGGTGGAGCTTGTCGACGATCTGGCGGCGTATTGCGCCGCGGAGGGGATCGGGAAGGTGCGCGATCTCGTCGGGTCGGTGCGCGACGACGAAGCGGCCGGCGGCCTTGCGGATTTCGCGCCGTGAGACGCGGGCCGGCAATGATTTCCCTCGCCAGCGACGGCGCGATCGGCCAGGCCGCGGAGGAGCTCTTCGACAGGGTCGCCGCGGTTTCGGCGGACGGCCCCGGCGTGTCGCGCCCGTCCTACGGCGAGGTCGAGACCGACACGATTGCCGTGCTGGAGGATTTCGCGGCGCGGGAGGGCCTGGTTTTCCGGCGCGACCGGGCCGCCAACGCGGTCTTCCAGCTGGAGGAAGACGAGCCCGAACGGTTCGCCCTTGTCGGCTCGCACGTGGACTCGGTGCCTCACGGCGGCAATTTCGACGGGTTGGCGGGCGTAATCGCCGGCCTGCTGTTGCTGGCCGAGATCAAGAGGAGCGGGCGGCGCCCGCGAACGCCCGTCCGCGCGATCGCTCTGAGAGGAGAGGAAAGCGCATGGTTCGGTCGCGCTTGCATGGGTTCGCGGGCGCTCGTCGGCGAGCTCCCGCCCGAAGATCTGAAAGCGGCGCATCGCGATACCGGCCGCGCCCTCGAGACCTGCATGAAGGCCGTCGGCGCCGACACCCGGGCCATCATGAGAGGCGAGCCTCTTCTCGACTTGCGGAGAATACGGTTGTTCCTTGAGCTTCACATCGAGCAGGGTCCGGTCCTCGTCGACCGCAACCTGCGCGCGGCGGCGGTCACCGGGATTCGGGGCAATGTCCGCCATCGGAGAATCCGCTGTCTTGGGGAAAGCGGACACTCCGGGGCCGTTCCCCGCTGGTTGCGGCGCGACGCCGTCTTCGCCGTTTCCGACCTCGTCATGCGTCTCGACGAGCATTGGCGGACCATCCAGCAACTCGGCGGCGACCTCGTGCTCACGGTGGGCACCTTGCACACGGATCCCGATCATGACGCCATGTCGCGCGTGCCCGGCGAGGCGGATTTCAGTTTCGAGGCGCGCAGCGAATCCGAGGAGACCCTCGACGGAATGCTGGCGCTTCTGGCGGAGGAGTGCGACGCGGTGACGCGCGACCGGAAGGTCAGGTTCGAGTTCGATCCGGTGATTCGCTCGGCGCCGGCGCGATGCGACCGCGACGTCGTGGACGGGTTGCGGGCCGCCTGCCGGGCCGAGGGCTTCGCGGACGAAACGGTGCCGAGCGGGGCCGGCCACGATGCGGCGGTCTTCGCCAACGCCGGCGTGCCGACCGGCATGATCTTCGTGCGCAACGAGAACGGGTCGCACAACCCGGAGGAAGCGATGGCGATCGAGGACTTCATGGCCGGTTACGCGGTGCTGCGCCGCTTCGTGCGCGACTGCGGCTGAATTCCGCGCCGCCCGCGGCAGCGTTCCAACCGAAACCGATTCCGTCTATACACGAGGCCGCGTCCGAAGAGGCCGGAAACGTTGGGGAGATCGGCGATGTTTTCGAACACGTTTCCGGACAGGAAGCTGATAGCGGAAATGACCGCTGGAATGCTGATCGAGATCCAGGCGGTCCGCTTCCGGGCGGACAAGCCTTACGTGTTCACCTCCGGGCTGGCGAGTCCCGTCTACATCGACTGCCGCAAGCTGATTTCGTATCCGCGGATCCGGGCGACGTTGATGGATTTCGCGGCGTCGATCGTGTTGCGCGAAATCGGTTTCGAGAAGTTCGACGCGGTGGCGGGCGGCGAAACGGCGGGCATTCCCTTCGCGGCGTTTCTCGCGGAGAAGCTCAGCCTGCCGATGCAGTACGTGCGGAAGAAGCCCAAGGGGTTCGGCCGCGACGCGCAGATCGAGGGCGATCTCGAAGAGGGCCAGCGCGTGCTGCTGGTCGAGGATCTGACCACCGACGGCGGAAGCAAGATCAATTTCTGCGAGGCGCTGCGCCGCGCCGGCGCCGTGGTCACCGACACCCTCGTGATCTTCTACTACGACATATTCCCGCAGACCCGGGAGAAGCTGATCGAGCACGATCTGCGGCTGCATTACCTTGCGACTTGGTGGGACGTGCTCAACGTCAGCAAGGAGAATGAGTATTTCGACCGGGTGACCCTCGCCGAAGTCGAAGCGTTCTTGGAGGATCCGCTCGCCTGGTCGGGCAATCACGGCGGCGTCACCCGACTGTCGCTGTGAACGGGGCGTCGTCGGCGATCCGCGGCTGCCGCGCGCCGTCGTTGGAGCGAACCCGGCTGGATACCTGTCGTCGACTCTCGCTGGACCTGTTGGAGCGGGCCGCCTCCCTTCAGAGGTCGGTCCGTCTCCGGACGACGATGAACCCTCGCGAAAGAGATCGGAGTTGGGGCGGCGCTCGGAGAGCTGGTTCCGGAACTGCTATGCGCCGACAACGCGCGCCGGGACGATTGACGTAGACCGCGTGCGGGGTCGTGAATGCGATCCGGTTTGAGGGAGCGCACTGCGATGCCGGGTTCGTCCCCGAGGGCGGATGATCTTCGCGTTGGGGCGCGGGCAGGCGCTCCGGCGTGGCGGTCTTTCGCGGAGGCGGCCGTGACGGGAAGCCGTTCAGGCGGCTTCGCAATCGAAGCCTACGACGTTGCGCTCCTCGCGGCTGAACTCCACCCCGATCAGGTGGACCGAACGCCCGAGATGGCGGTACTTGTCCGCGTAGCCCTTTTCCCGCAACTGCGCGAGCGCGGTTCCCTCCCGCCCGCGCTCCACCACCTTGAACTCGAACAGGTAGACGCGCCCGCCGGCGCGAATCGCCATGTCGGCGCGCCCCCGGCTGCCACTGTCCTCGGCCACCGGCTCGAGGCCTTCCATCAGGAAGCAGCTGTGGATGACGCTCGCGTAGTGGGCCTCGTACTTCGCGACCGGGCTGTTCATGTACCACTGGTGCGGGATGGCGGCAAAAATGCCGCGGAACAGGGTTTCGAGACGCTCGAAGTTGTTCGCCTCCAGCAGTTCGCCCAGCCGCAGGTTCTCTGCCTCCTCGCGGGCCTCGGCCGGGAGCAGCTCTCCCAGCAGGGCCTCGCCCAGGCTCTGGCGCACCTCGAGGTTCGGGTAGTCCAGCCTGTAGCGCCCGTCCTTCTCGCCGGCGATGGTGAGGTAACCGGTCTGGAACAGAAGCGCTTCGATCGCGATCCTGTCCACGTCGAAGGTCGAGAGCAGGCTCTCGCTGCCGATCATGCCGTCCAGGCGGGGAGTGGGCAGGTTGCGGCGCGTCAGCGTCTCGACCAGGAAGGTCGGCGTGCCGCTCTGGAACCAGTAGTTGCCGAACCTGCGCTCGGCGAACAGCAGCAGGAGGCCGAACGGATTGTAGAGCTTCTCCGGCCCGCACCAGTTGTAGCCGTTGTACCAGCGGCGGATTTCGTCCCGGTCCAGGCCCTCGAGTTCCGGGGCGAAGACCGCGTCCAGTTCCGCGTCCGTGCAGCCGCAGATGTCCGAGAACTCCGGCGCCAGCGTGATGTCGCGCAGGTTGTTCAGGCCCGAGAACAGGCCGGACTTCGAGAACTTGCTCACCCCCGTCAGGAAAACGAAACGGAGCTGCTCGTCACACTCCTTGATCATCGCGTAGAAGCCGCGCAGGAAGTCGCGATTGGCCGTCGCCAGTTCCCGGTCGCCGAGCGCGTCCAGAATCGGCTTGTCGTATTCGTCCACCAGAACGACCGCCCGCTGCCCGGCGCGCTCGTGCAGCGTCCTTATCAGGCGCCGGAAACGGACCGCCGCCTCGGCGGGACCCGGTTCGAGGCCGGCCAGCCGCTCCGTTTCCTCCAACTGGTCTTCCACGTTTCCCCGAATTAGGTCCGGGGAGTCGAAATTGCCCCCGCCGAAGCTGATCCGCACGACAGGATGGCGTGTTGACCAGTCCCACTTGTCGTGCACGGCGAGGCCCCGAAACAGCTCTTCGCTTCCCTCGAACAGCTTCTGCAGCGTGTCCACCAGGAGGGTCTTGCCGAACCGGCGCGGACGCGACAGGAAATAGTACTTGCCCCTCTCGACGAGGCGGCGGACATGGTCCGTCTTGTCGACGTAGTAGCAGTCCATCCCCCGGATCTCCCGGAGGGAGGAAAAGCCGATCGGGAGCATGCGTTGCGTCATTCGAAGAGAGTAGGCCGCGGCGCCGGAGCCGTCAAGAAGTCGGCGGCGGCAGGCCTGTTTGCGTCGTGCGGCAAGCAGCCGGCAGTTTCCGCGGCGGCACGGGCCGCCGGCGGGGAAAAGCGCGGAGGCGAGCGAACCTGTCGCTCCGGGAAATCCTGCCCCGCCCGCAGTAGGCGACCATGGTTGCAAGCACGTTCGACACGCTCAACGCACGGCCAGGAGGCCGTCAGGCGGAAGCGAACGCCGACGGAAGGCGCCGCCGCCAAAGGCGACGCGCGGCGACAACGACGCCGGTTTCGCGAGCCTCGACGGCAAGGTCGATGCCCTCGCCGCGGAAACCAGGGCCGGCGCGACGCGACGGCAAGCGCCCTCGCCAGGGAAAGCCGCGCGCTTCCGACGATGATCGTCGCGGCAGGCCTCGCACCTGCAGTTGGTTCGCCGCCGGAGGCGCGCGACAACATGCGCCGCAAGCGGCGAAACGCCAGGCAACGGTTCCGTCGAACGAGAGCGTCGTCCGGTCGAGCGAGCGGACTTCCGCCGCCGAAAACCATGGGCTCGTTCGAAGCCGTCAGCCGAAGCGGCTCGCGAAAGTGAAAACGGTGATGGCAGGCGTTGGCCTCCGGTTTTGAACTCGCCAGCCTGACCTCTCCGCAACATGCAAACGGTCGGTCAGCCGCCACGCGTGTTGCGCTTCAAACTTGAAAGGGCGATGGATCTCAAGCGCTTGGCGCGCTGCGAACTCCGCCTTCGGGCGGAATCGCCCGGGGTTCCCTCTTGCAGGAGAAGCCGTTTCTTTTTAGCGTCTGTCTCACCGTTTCGTGGCTTATGGAGTCCACGATCCCCAGTTCCACCGCCTTTCCGGCCAGCAACCGCAACGACCAGTTGGCGTACCCCTCCGGGGGCTGCCCCTGGTACAGGGAGATGACCTTGGCTCCCGCCTCGCCGTCCAGAATCTTCGGCCTCGGCGGAAGCTTCCGCCGCTTCCGCTTCAGCGCCCGCTCGAAACCGCCCTCGACGAACCTCCGGCGGATTTTCTCGATCGTTTGCCTCGGGCACGAGAACGCTTCCGCGATCTTCCGATCCGTCCATGCCGGCCCGTCGGCGTCCGCCTTCAACAGAATCCGGGCGCGTTGAGCCCTCTCGCCGCTCCCTTTCAGCCTGCGGATCGTTTCGTGGCAGATGTTGCGTTCCTCGGCCGTCAGCCGGACGATGTACTTCTTGGGCATGGAAGCGCCTTTCCGTAGTCCAAGACGCTCGATAGAAAATATGTTGTTCCGTGTCAATCATTTTGCATAGACGATGCGCCAGGCAAGATCCAAAACGAATATCCGGCCGCTGTGGCGCGCAGGCGGCTGGCTCCGACGACCCCGGTACGGTCCCTGGCGGCGCGTTCGCCCCGATTGTCGCGCTTCCGGCATCGTGCGCGCGGCGGCTTTTCGGGTTATGATCGCGCGGCAGCGTAGCGAAAGCCGTTTCGACCATGCGTTTCTTCAACACGGCTGGCCCGGTCAAGCCCGAAAAGCACTATTGCATCCCGGCGCTGGAGCGTCTGGATATGGACGAGGCGCTCCGGCTCGTTCGGGACGAAAAGTATTTCGTGCTTCGCGCCCCGAGGCAGACGGGCAAGACGTCCGTTCTGCTCGCCCTGCGGGATCTGCTGAGCCGGCAGGGCTACCATTGCCTGTACGCCACCGTCGAGGGGGCGGGCGCCTCGGAGAAAGGCGCGGAGAAAACGATGCGGACGGTGCTCGCCAGGCTGGCTAACGCGGCACGGGACGAGCTCGGCGATCCGTTGCTGGCCGAAGTCTGGCCCGGCGTTCTCGCGGAATCCGGACCCGACGCGGCGTCGCCGAAGCCGCTGGTGCTGCTGATCGACGAGATCGACGCATTGCAGGGCGGATCGTTGCTTTCCGTGCTCCGGCAGTTGCGCGCGGGCTACCCCAAGCGTCTGGAGGCGTTTCCGCAGAGCGTCGTGCTGTGCGGGATGCGGGACGTGCGCGACTACCGCATGGACTCGACGGGCAGTCCCTTCAACATCGTCGCGAAGTCGCTGCGTCTGGGCGACTTCAGCCGGGAGGAAACGCTGGCGCTGCTCGGCCAGCATACCGCCGAGACGGGGCAGGCGTTCACGGCGGAGGCGCAGGAGACGGTGTGGGAGCAGACCCTTGGCCAGCCGTGGCTGGTGAACGCGTTGGCGCAGGAAGCCTGCTTCGAGAGCGCGGCCGGGCGCGACCGCTCGCGCGCCGTGACGGGCGGCGACATCGCCGACGCGCGGGAGCGGCTCATCCTGAGCCGGGCGACTCACCTGGACCAGTTGGCGTACAGGCTGGAGGAGGAGCGCGTCCGGCAGGTGATCGAGCCGACCCTCGCCGGCGGAGACGAGAGCGCCGTCGCCGACCGGGACATCGAATACGCGCGGGATCTGGGCCTGCTCGCGAAGGACGGACCGCTCCGCATCGCCAATCCGGTCTATGCCGAGGTGATTCCGCGCGAACTGTCCTGGAAGGCGCAGGCGGCGCTCAGGCAGGGCCTGGTACGTTGGCGCAGGCGGCGGCCTCGACGCGGCGAAGGGCGGCGTTCCAGACGTTCTTCCGAGAGAACTCGGAGCACTGGAAGAACCGCTTCGCGTACCCGGAGGCCTGGCCTCAGCTTCTGTTGCAGGCGTTTCTGCAACGGGTGCTCAACGGCGGCGGGCGGGCGGGAGTTCGGGCTGGGCCGGGGGCGCGTCGACCTGCTGATCGTCTGGCCGAAGGGCGGCGGCGAGCAGAAGTTCGTGGTCGAGTGCAAGATGCTGCGCGGGAGCCTGGAGGCGACGGTCGCCGCGGGGCTGGAGCAGGTTGCGGGCTACATGGACCGCTGCGCGGCGGAGACGGGCCACCTTGTGATCTTCGACCGCGACGAGAAGAAGCTCTGGAGCGAGAAGATTTTCCGCCGCACGGAATCGAACGTCGAGATCTGGGGCATGTAACCGGCGGCTTGTCCCGAACGTCGGGCAGCCAGGACTCGCGCGCGATAGCCGGCCGAGCGGCAGTTTGTCCGCCAAGTCGGCTTGCGTCGTCGAACGTCCTTGAAAACGGGACAAGCTCGCGAGTTCCGGAAAACGCGCGCGAGACTGCCTCCGGGCCGATCGACCACGCCTCGGTTCTCGCTGCGGTCGCCGTGCTCGCGGTTCGGGATTTCCGTCGCGGACGGCGAGCCGGCAAGCCGTTGCGTTCGCGAACCTGCCGGCCCCTCGGGCGGGCTACGGCGCGTCTCCGGGCGTCAGGACAAGCCGCAGTCCTCGATCGTCACCGCGCCGACGCGGTGACGATGAGCCGCGCACAGCCGCTCGAATTCGCGCTCGACCCTGCCCGGGTCGGGCGCGGCGCCGTTGCCCGGCAGCTGCATCGAGATCTTGCCTTTGTGCACCTCCAGCCCGGCCTGTCGAAGCAATTCCGGACTTCCCCCGGAAATGAGGTAGCCGAGACGCAGCGCATGGCCCAGAACGGCGGCGCGCCGAACCGCCCGTTTCGACAGCAATTCCAGATACGGCGCGATCCGGGCGTCTTCGAGCTTTCCCCCGTACCGGAGATAGAGAGACACGCCGATGAACGCCCGGTCTCCATGGGCGATGCCGAGAAACGGATGCTGGATCGAACGCTCGAAAGCGTAGGCAGCGCGGTAGTCCGGGTGTTCGCGCCAAGCCATGTTGGATAATGCGCAGACTGCGCGCTGGAGTCGCTCGCGAGCCGGTTTTTCCGGCGGCAGCAACGGAGCCATCCACGCCATCAGGGCGCTCGTCGCGTCGCCCGAGTGATTCTCCCTTGCCGCGAGAGCGTCGGCGCCCGCGATCAGCGGATCCCGGGCCACGGCGTCCTCGGGGAGGCAGGCGTACGTGTAGCCTTCGCGAATTCCCGTCGCCGAAAACGTCACCTCGCCTGGTCGCATGCGGTCGATCAGTTCCCGCATGATCAGTCCCGTCAACGGCATCGTGGGCCGCCGCTTGGCCGCGATATCGGTCATTCGCGCGAGGGAGCGCTCGCCCAGGCCAGCGAGAAGCTGCGCCATTTCGCGAGCGGCGGGGGCGGGCACCGTATATCCGTGGATGATCTTGAGCGGGTACCCGCTTTCCGCGATTCGAAGCCTGGCGAACGCGCGCCAGGCGCCCCCGATCGGATAAAGCGTTCGCTTCGGACAGCTTTCGAGCCAATGCAGTTTGTCCAGGCGAAACGCCACTTCCCGCGCCATGCTGCCCAGATCGCCCATGGATTTCGCCATGAGCCGCATGGTGCCGATGGGGATCGAGACCGCTTCGCAAATATCGCCGTCGCGCAGTCGGGCGAGCTCGAGGCTGCCGCCTCCCAAATCCGCGACGATGCCGTCGCGGGCGTGAAGCCCGTGCAGAACGCCTTTCGCCGAAAGCCGCGCTTCGTCGTCGCCCTCGACCACGTCGACCTCGCATCCGGTCCGCTCCCGGACGGCCGAGACGAGCGCGCGGCCGTTTTCGGCGTCGCGGACCGCCGACGTGGCGAACGCCTTGAGGCGGTCGGTCCCCGATCGGTTGACGACTTCGACGAACCGCACGATGGAGGAGAGCGCGGCGTCGATGGAGTCCCGCGGCAGCCTTCCCGCCGTCCCGACGTCGGAGCCGAGCGCGCAGAACACGCGCTCGTTGTAGCGCGGATGCGGATACCCTGCCGAGACATCGAAGATCACCAGGCGGATCGAGTTCGATCCGATATCGATCACCGCGAAGGAGCCGGGCCGCGCCGGCATGTCGGTCTCCGAACTCTCGCGGCGGTGGCCTATGGGGTCCGGGCCGGCTTCTTCCGTTCCTTTTTGAGCGCGCTTCCGCGTCCCGACAGGCTCGGATTGGTCATGAAGTAGTCGTGCGCCGAAAACGGCTTCTTTGCCGAAGGCAGGCGGGTGTATGCCCCGTCCGGTCCGAGCGTCCATGTCTGCATGTCGTCCTTCAGATTGGCGCCGATGATCCGGTCGAGGATCTGTCGGTGCACCGTAGGATTTTCTATCGGCACCAGGGTTTCCACCCGGCGGTCCAGATTGCGGGGCATCCAGTCGGCGGACGAAATGAACACCTTCGCCAATCTCGACGGAAGCGCATGGCCGGCGGCGAAACAGACGATGCGGCTGTGCTCGAGGAAGCGGCCGACGATGCTGTGCACGCGGATGTTTTCCGAAAGCCCCGGCACGCCCGGGCGCAGGCAGCAGATGCCGCGCACGATAAGGTCGATCGGAACTCCGGCCTGCGAGGCGCGGTAGAGATGGTCGATCACGCCGGGATCGACCAGGGAGTTGAGCTTGACCGTAATGCCCGACGGCTGCCCGGCCCGCGCGTTTTCGACCTCGCCGTCGATGAGCGACGCGATCTTGTCCCTCAGGTTGAGCGGCGAGATGGAAATCTTCTCCAGCCGTTCCGGGGCCGCCGTTCCGGTCATGTAGTTGAACAATGCCGCGGCGTCGCGGCACAGCGCCGGATCGCAGGTGAACAGCGACAGGTCGGTGTAGATTTTCGCGGTGATCGGATGGTAGTTGCCGGTTCCGTAATGAACGTAGGATCGCAGGCCGTGCCGCTCCTGGCGAACGACCAGGGAAACCTTGGCGTGGGTCTTCAGCCGGACGAACCCGTAGACCACCTGGACGCCCGCGCGTTCGAGATCCCGCGCCCAGCGGATGTTGCGCTCCTCGTCGAAGCGGGCCTTGAGCTCCACCAGCGCGGTTACGGACTTCCCCGACTCCGCCGCCGCGATCAGCGCCGCCACGATCGGCGATTCCTCGCTCGTTCTGTAGAGAGTTTGCTTGATCGCGACCACGTCGGGATCCGCCGCCGCTTGCCGGACGAACTGGACGACGACGTCGAAGCTCTCGTAGGGATGATGAACGAGGATGTCCTTTTGGCTGATGGCGGCGAAGCAGTCTCCGCTGTGGTCTCGAATCCGCTCCGGGAAACGGGTGCGGAAACGCTTGAAGAGCAGATCGGGCCTGTCGTCGGGAATGACTTCGCTGACGTCGACCAGAGAGAGGAGGCCCGAAACGGTGAAGACGTCCTCGTGGTCCACGCGGAGATGCGCGAGCAGGAACTCCTTCATCTCCTCCGGCAGGCCGGCCTCGATCGCGAGCCGGATCACCGAGCCGCGGCGGCGTTCCCGGATCGCGGATTCGTACAGCCGAACGAGATCTTCCGCCTCTTCCTCGACCTCGATGTCGCTGTCGCGAATGATCTGGAAGACGCCGTGATAAAGAAAGGCGAAACCCGGAAACAGCTTGTCGAGAAAAAGCGAAATCGCGTTTTCGATCGTGATGAAACGTATCTTGCCGCCCGGCAGGCGCAGAAATCTCGGAAGGCTGCGCGGAATCGTGATCAGGCCGATGAGACGTTCGTCCTGGCGTTCCATCATCAGGACGATCGAGAATCCGAAATTGGAAATGAACGGAAATGGATGGGCCGGGTCGACCGCGACCGGGGTCAACACCGAAAAAACCTGCTCCATGAAATACGACTCGAGCCATTCCATCTCGGTCCGGTTCAACTCGTCGGGCTGGACGACGGCGATGCCCTTCCCGAGAAGCAGCCGCTGCAGTTCCGCCCAGCCGGCCTGTTGCTGTTCCATGAGCCGGGCGGCGCGCTCGTTGACCGCCCGGAGTTGTTGCGCCGCCGTCAGCCGGTCGGCGCTGCGATCCGTCACGCCGGCGCGGACCTGTCCCTTGAGGCCGGCGATGCGGACGGCGAAGAATTCGTTCAGATTGTTGTCGGAAATCGACAGGAAGCGAACCCGCTCCAGCAAGGGATGATTCCGGTTTTCCGCTTCTCCCAGCACCCGCTCGTTGAACGCCAGCCACGACAGCTCGCGATTGATGAAGCGGTTGGGCGATCGCGGTCCCGGAAGCGGCCCGCCGCGTTTGCCGTCCTCGGCCCCGACGGATGCGGTCTCTCCGTCGGCCGCGACGACAGTGGTTTCCACGTCTTTCATATCCCGATGCTGGCAGTCGATGATGACGTTTTTGTGACGACGAGATCCCGGAAGGGCCCCAAACTAGCGAGCGGACGTCGAAAAATAAAGAAGCCGCGCGCGCCGGAATCCGGGGTCCGGCGCAACGGGGTATCGATTTTCGCGGCCGCTGCCGCGGTCGACCGGAAGGCCGCCGGGAAGGCTCGCGCCACGCCGTCCGCGCCGGGCCGTCCGGAAGACGCCGACGGCGCTTCCGGTCCCGAACGCGAGCCCGCCTGCGCCTGCCGCAGGGGGCGGCGGCCGGAGAGTTAGCGGGCGGCCCGGGTCATGCTATACGCTCGCGCGGCAGCGGCAGGAAGCACGACATGACCGAGACGACCGGCGCGGTCCGCGACTTCGTCAGGGACAGGATACGGGAAGATCTGGCGGCGGGACTGCACGGCGAAATCGTCACGCGCTTTCCGCCCGAGCCGAACGGGTATCTGCATATCGGCCACGCCAAGTCGATCTGCCTCAACTTCGGCGTCGCGGCGGAGTTCGGCGGACGCTGCAACCTGCGCTTCGACGACACCAATCCGATCAAGGAAGACCGCAGGTACGTCGACGCCATCCGGGAGGACGTGCGCTGGCTGGGTTTCGAATGGTCGGGCGAGGTCCGTTACGCGTCGGATTACTTCGCGCAGCTTTACGATTGGGCGGAGCACCTGATCCGGGAAGGCGACGCCTATGTCGACGATCTCTCGGCGGAGGAAATCCGCGCGCATCGGGGCACTCTCACGGAGCCCGGACGGAACAGTCCGTACCGCGACCGGAGCGCGGAGGAAAACCTCGACCTGTTCCGCCGCATGCGGGCCGGCGAATTCGCCGACGGCGCGCGCGTATTGCGGGCGAAGATCGACATGGCGTCCGGCAACGTCAATCTGCGCGATCCGGTGCTCTACCGCATTCTCCGCGCGCCGCACCCGCGCACCGGCGAAACCTGGCGCATCTATCCGACCTACGATTTCGCGCACGGGCAGAGCGACGCGATCGAAGGCGTGACGCATTCCCTGTGCACGCTCGAATTCGAGGACCATCGCCCGCTCTACGACTGGCTGATCGAACGCCTGCCCGTTCCCTCGCGGCCGCGCCAGTACGAGTTCGCGGGTCTGGACATAACCCACACGGTGCTGTCCAAGCGCCGGCTGGGCCGGCTCGTCGCCGACGGCCGCGTGGCGGGCTGGGACGATCCGCGCATGCCGACCCTGTCGGGCTTGCGCCGCCGCGGCGTGCCGCCCGCCGCGATCAGGAATTTCATCGGTCTTCTGGCGATTTCCCGGAACGAGGGAACAGTCGAAGCGGCCATGCTCGAGCACTGCATACGCAGCCGCCTGAACGAGACGGCGCTGCGGCGCATGGCGGTGCTGCGGCCGCTGGAAGTCGTGATCGAAAACTATCCCGAGGGCCGGACGGAGGAACTGGAAATCGCCAACAATCCGCGCGACGAGTCGGCCGGCGCGCGCAAGGTGGCCTTTTCGCGCGAACTGTACATCGAACGCGACGATTTCATGGAAGAACCGCCGAAGAAGTTCTTTCGGCTCGCGCCGGATCGGGAGGTCAGGTTGCGAGGCGCCTATCTCGTGACTTGCACAGGGGTGGTTCGGGACGCCGACGGGCGGGTCAGCGGGTTGCGCTGCAAGTACGACCCCGCCACGCGCGGCGGCAACGCTTCCGACGGGCGCAAGGTGAAGGGAACGTTGCACTGGGTGTCCAAGGCGCGGGCGCTGGAGGCGGAAGTGCGGCTGTACGAGCCGTTGTTCGCCGCCAGAGATCCCGGCGCGGACGAGGAGCCGAATCCCGCTTCTCTGGAGATCCTGACGGGCTGCAAGCTGGAGCCGGCGCTCGGAAAGGTCGCGGCGGACGAAACGGTTCAGTTCGAAAGGATGGGGTATTTCCGCCTCGATCCCGACGCGACTCCCGGGTTCCCGGTATTCAACCGCACCGTCGGTCTTCGCGATTCCTACGCGAAGGCTGCGAGCTGAGCGCCTCCGGCGTTCCCGAACGGCCCGCGGGTTCGGGACCTGAACGATGCCCGGACGGTCCCGGGCGCCTTTGTTCGCCGGGCGTCAGCCGCGCAGCGCGGCGAGCTGATCCCGATATCCGGACGGGTCGACGTCGATATCGATCAGACCCGGACCGTCATGCGCGAGAGCTTCGGCGAGGGCGGGTTCGAGCGGTTCGCGCCGTCCTACGGTCCACGCGGCGCATCCCAGGCCGCGGGCCGCGGCGGCGAAGTCGACCCTCGGATAACGCACGCCGAGCGGCGGATGTTGGCGGCGCTGCTGCTTGACGTCGATAAGCGAAAGCGCTGCATCGTTCAGCACGATCACGGTCAGCCCGGCGCCGAGCCTCGCCGCGGTCGAGAGTTCGCCAAGGCACATCGCCATGCCTCCGTCTCCCGTGACCGCGATCGCCCGGCGATCGGGCTCCTCGAGCCATCCCGCAAGCGCGGCCGGCACGGCGAACCCCATGGTGGACAGTCCGTTCGATTTGAGCACGTCGTGCGGGCGGCGGGCGGGCCACCGCGCCATGATTGAAAACATGTGAGCGCCTGCGTCGACCGCAAGGCGCGGGCGTTGGGGCGCCGCGGCCGCCACCGTCTCGATCGCGCTTTCGGCTGTATGGCCGACGCCGGTCAGCGGGCAGCGCAAGGCGCGGCGAAGGGCGGCGATTTCCGTTGTTGTCCAGGCTGCGCTGTCGACGGAAGCCGCCAGGGCCGCGACGGATCGCTTGAGCGGGCCTACGATTTGGGTTTCGGGCGCGAACGGCCAGGCGAGTTCGGCGCTCGTCGACAGGACGACGGCCGGAGCGTCGTAGGTCCATTCGCCCGGGATCATTTCGACGGGGTCGACGCCGCAGAACAGGATGAGATCCGCTTCGGACAGAACTTCCGAGTCGCGTTTGGCGCCGGTGAAGAGCCCGGTCGTCAACGGATGGCCGTCGGCGACGACTCCTTTCGCCTTGTAGGTGAGCATGACGGGCGCGCCGAGAGCCTCGGCGAGCCGGACGGTCGCGGCGGCGCAGCTGCGCGCCTGCAGCCCGACGATCAGCACGGCGCGGCGGCGGTCGGCGATCATCGACAAGGTTCGTTCGACCGCGTTCGCATCCAGCGCCGGTTTCGACTCGGCCGGCGGACGTTCGGGAGCCGCCGCGTTCCGCGCCGCGTCGCGGGACGAGAGGTCAACATGGACCGGCCCCGCCGGGGCGGCGGACGCGAGGTCCAGAAGCGAACGGATCGTCGTTGCGCCGGTTTCAGGGTCGAGACGAGCCTGGGTTTTGGTGATGGGAGCGAACAACGCCCGCTGGTCGAAAATCTGATGCGGCGGCGCGGTCGCCCCCTCCGCAGGCGCGTCCGCAAGGTGGATGACGGGCGCGCGTTCCAGCGCGGCGTACGCGATGCCGTTCGTCGCGCTCGCCGCGCCCGGCCCGATGCCGGTAAGCGCGACGCCCGGAACGCCTGTCAACTCGCCCGTTACCGCGGCCATCAGGGCCGCGGCCGTCTCCGTCCGGCACAGTACGAACTCGATTCGCCGACGGGAGGCCGCGTCGATGAGATCGAGGCTCGACCCGCCGCCGGGAACGCCGAACATGCGCTTGACGCCGCGTTCGGCGAAGGCTTCGGCGATGGCGTCCGCAAGCGTTTCTGTCATGGCCGTGCATAGCGCGAAGTCGACCGCGCCTTCAAGCGCGCCGATGCAGCGTTGGCGGCGGAGCGCGCCCCGGTTCGACAACGGCCGCGCCGCGGACTAACTTGCGGCGCGATGAAACGCCAGCTGCCCATCGGCATCCAGACCTTCCGCGAGATCCGCGAAGAAGGCCATTACTATGTCGACAAGACAGCCTACGCTGAACGGTTGGCCGCGAAAGGCAAGCACTATTTCCTGTCGCGCCCGCGGCGTTTCGGCAAGAGCCTGTTCGTGGACACGCTGAAGGAGTTGTTCGAGGGAAGCGAGGAACTGTTCCGGGGCCTCGCCGTGCACGACGGGTGGGACTGGTCGGCGCGCCATCCGGTCGTGCGGATCAGTTTCGGTTCCGGCAATCTCGGCGACCCCGACCGGCTGCACAGGAACGCGATGATGCAGCTCGACGCCGCCGAAAAGCGCGCCGACGTCCAGTGCGGCTACCCGGACGCCTCCGACCGCCTTCACCATCTCCGAACTGCACGAGCGCGCCGGGCGGCGCGTGGTCGTTCTGGTCGACGAATACGACAAGCCGATCCTGGACGCGCTCGGCGACCGGGAACTGGCGCTGGCCAACCGCGACTTCCTGCGCGGTTTCTACAGCGTCGTCAAGGACTGCGACGCGCATATCCGGTTCGCCTTCCTTACCGGCGTGAGCAAGTTCTCGCATGCGGGCCTGTTCTCGGGCCTGAACAACCTGATCGACGTCACGCTGGAGCCGGAGTTCTCGTCCATCTGCGGCTACACGGACGCGGAGCTGGACGCGGTCTTCGTCCCGGAACTCGAGGGCCTGGACCGGGACAAGGTCCGCCGATGGTACAACGGCTACAACTGGCGGGGCGCGGAGAAACTATACAACCCGTACGATGTCCTGCTGCTTTTCCGGCGTCGCCAGTTCGAGGCGCACTGGTTCCGGACCGGCACGCCGACCTTCCTCGCCGACCTTCTGTCGCGGCGCCGGTTCGCGGCGCCGGCCCTGGAGGGCATGATCGCGGACGACGACCTGCTGTCGGCCATCGACGTCGACCGCATCCCCGTCGAGGCGCTGCTGTTCCAGACCGGCTACCTGACCATCGTCGGCGAAGAGCCGGACGAGGACGCGCTTCTTTACCGACTGGACTACCCGAACCATGAGGTGAAGCGCAGCTTGAACGCGCTCCTTCTGGAGGCGATGGCGCCGGACGTCGCGGTCGCGGCGGAGAGCCGGGAGTTGCGCCGCCTGATGCGCGCGAACGACTTCGCGGGCCTCGAGCGGCTGTTCCGGGCGTTCCTGGCGAGCATCCCGAACGAGTGGTACGCGAACACGGGCATGGCGGGCTACGAAGCGCACTATGCGAGCGTGTTCTACTCGCACTTCGTGGCGGCGGGGATGGACGTCCGCGCGGAAGAGAGCACGGCGCGCGGCCGCTCGGACCTTACGGTCCTGTACGATGGCGGCGTCTACCTGTTCGAGTTCAAGGTCGCGGACGGAAAGCCGGAAAGGCGCGCGCTGGCGCAGATTCGGGAGCGCGGTTACGCGGACAAGTACCGGCGTCCGGGCGTGCCGGTCCACCTGATCGGCATTGAGTTCGGCCGGGAGGAGCGCAACATCGTCGGGTTCGAATTCGAAACCGTCTGAAAAGCCAGGGAACCCGCTCTCAGGGCAGTCCGTGCGGCGGCGCTTCGAGAACCAACGTCAGACGGTCGAGGGCGGGGAACTTGTCGGCAGCGAACCAGGAAATGATGCATCGCTGTCGAAAAATTGCGGCTGTCGAAGATTGATGGCTGTGGAAGGCATCGACGCTTTCAGGTTTCCCGGATAGGCGAGACGGCGGGAACGACGATCCGAATTTTTTCATGACGGGCGAGGAGGTCCGTCTGAACTTTCTTGGAGGTCGCATGGATCTCAAACCGTCGAACGGCCGCGTTGTCCATGCAGCGTATAACCAAGAATTCGAGCCGGTCGCGCCGCGCAATCGCTGACGGCCAAGCCATCGGCATCCGTACCGGAGAAAAAATCCCTCGTCGAGGTGGTGGATATCGTGGAAATTCAAGAAGACCCGATAGAAACGAGTAAGTTCGAGCTCGACGATCTATATTTTCCTCAGCAATTCCCGCTAAGGCGGCCGCATGTCCGGAAGGTGCACCGAGAAGGCGAAATTACCAATGGACAAGCCGCCGCGACATAAGAAAATCCCTCATTCGAAGGCAAATCGCACGGGTGCAGGTCTGATATTGCCAAAAGGAAAAATCCACAACCTGTTGATTTTCAACAATTATTCGAGTACGAGCTGCGACGCTTCAAGGACGAAATCGGCGATTTCGTGACAAAACGCCGTTCCGGGCGCGGATTTTGACACGATCAGGGGGTCGGAGGACGAAAAAAAGGAATGCTCCTGCCGCGCGGCAGAATGTTGGCTCGAAACCACAACATCAGGAGCATTCCCATGTCAGTTTCGCAATCTTCGAACGGTTTGTCCCTTTCCGAGCTCTCCCCGGTGGCCGCCGGGGCGCTTTCGCGTCCATCGTCGAGAAAGGGGCCGCGACCGCCAAGGCGTTCGGGGAATTCGCGGCCTTCCTCAAGGAAAGGTCGGAGGGGGAGGGTCCCGAGGCGTTCGCCGATTTCGAGCTTGGGTAAGCAGGTCGCTGTGCTGTGCCGGACGGTGATTTGCAACGAGGACCGGGACGAGAGGGGAGGCCCGATTCGCAAGGACGACAAGGTCTTCTATCGGGCTGCGCGGACGCAGAAGACCGTCCACACGCTGTTCGGTCCGGTCCGGTATTTTCGGACGCGCTCGGAAAAGGAGTCGTTCTCGCCGGTCGACAACGACTTGGGCCTGATTGACGGCTATCTCACGAACCCGGCCGCTTCTCTCCTGCTTCTGGAGCACTGCACGCCGCAGGAAACGGCCAAACTCTTCGGAGAGTTGGGGGGCATGAACCCGTCGTCGAGCCACGCGTCTGTTGGAGACGACGGGCAGCCTCTGGAAGGAAAAGGAGCAGGAAGCCATGGAAAGCATCCGCGAGGCGGAAACGGTGCGAGGCGGTTTCCTGCGCCGTTTCGCTTGACGGGGTTTCGCTTCGCCCGGACGGAGACGAGGAAGCGTGCTGGCGCGAGGCGTCCTGCGGGACGGTCAGTTTCCAGGACGCGGAAGGCAATCGCTTGAAAACGCTCAGTTTCGGGCCGGAGGCCGGCAAGGCGACGCTGAAGGCGCAACTCGCCGAAGAGGTCGCCCACCAAGGTACGACCCGACCTGAAGGTGGTCGCCGTTGCCGACGCCGCGCCCGACAACTGGACGTTTCTCGACAAGCTCCGGCCCGACGAGCGGGCGGTTGATTTTTTCCATGCGTGCGAACATCTCAACGAGGTCTCCGACCGTCGCAAGCAACTGGTACGAAAAGTACCGCGCCGTCCTGCGCGACGACGCCGACGGCGTCGACAAGGTCATCCGGGCGACCTCCGCGACAAAGCGACGACGGAAACGGCGCTCAAGGTTCTCGGACGCGAGCTCAAGTTTTTCCGCAAGCACAGGCGTCGCATGCGCTACGCGAGCCTCAAAGCCAGCGGCTATGGGTCGGGCGTCGTGGAGGCCGCCAACAAGGTGCTGGTCAACCAGCGTATGAAACGGGCGCGCTGGAGCGTCGAAGGCGGTCAGAACGTCCTCACCCTCAGAGCGTTGGTCAGGTCGCTTCGAGTCGGCATGGCGGACAATGACCGGGGCTGCGAACGACAATCAGGCGTTCAACGTCATCGCGGCCTGACGGCGGAAATCCCGATTCCGTAAATAAAAACAAGGAGTTTGGCAAAAATAGATCTGCACCCAATCGCACCGAACTACCCAGAAAAGTCTACGAAAAATTTTTCTGAAACCCCATATTTTCCAAGGTTTAGAGCCTTAGCGGGAATTGCTGTATTTTCCTCCATTGCGTTTTCTGGTGAAATTCGACCCGAACGATAGGCTGCGCGATTCTCGAGGAGAATTTGATTTTATCCGCTCTTTCGCGGATTGACGGACGATTTGAGCGATACGCTTCGCGTGGGGGGAATATGCAAAAGAAGACCCGAAAAGTTGTCGGGAGACGCTCAAGATCCGCAAACGAACTAAGAAATGGAATGCATATTTTTCCGGCTATTTTTCCCGCTTTTGCCGCCTCCGAACGCGGCTAGAACGGCCCCCAACCGGCGGTCGCTTGCGCCGAGTTCCCAAACCCGTCGGCTTGCCAGCCAACGCCGGAAGCGCGGCGCATCGAACAGATCCACGGTCACGCGCTTGCGGCATGGTTTCGGAAGAAATCGTTGAAAAGGGCCGGTCTCCAAAAAGAATTCAAGATCCTCGTACAGCTCTTCCACCAGATCGCTCAATGCGTTTTTTTCGCCTGCTGCCCGCTTTGGATCCTCTGCGCCTGGATGCCCCGCCATCGCCAGGCCGCTCATTCCTGCGAGTTTTCGAACCGACGGCAAGAGGGAGGCAAGCACGGCTTCGTAAGCGCCGCCGCCGAAATGCAACCATACCGGATTTTCTTCGATCAGCGCGACCGGCGCGTCCCGTTCATCGAAACCGAGCCCGCGGCGAACATGGGCCGCATATTCCGCGCCGAGCGGGCCGCGCCTCGCAGCGTAGCGAAATTCCCCTTGTCGTCGCCCCCCTGCGCGCGCCGTCAACCAAACCTCGCCATTGGCGAAACGTGCGTTCCACATTTGACCGCCCAAAGCGATGCCCTTTTCCGTCTCGGGCGCCTGCGATACGTGGGCGATCGTTTCGCCGGTACTGGAATCGACGACCGGGACGCCGCCGGTCGGCGAGCCGAGATTCCCGTGCATGCCGCGCTCGCCTGCCTCGAAAGCGTCCGCCCACGGCTCTCCGAGAAAAATTCGCTCGCGATTTTCTTCGAGATGGCCCGTTTCGAGCAGTTCGCCGCATATCTCTCGGACGGCGTTCCGCCCTCCCGGCCAGACGTCGTCCGCCAGTTCCAGCAAGTCGCTGCGCCGCCGACCGCGCCGACCTGCCTGCGCGACGAAACTAGCGGCTTGCTGAACGACCACCGACCAGCGTCGGCCGGCGCTTTCGGGTTCCACGGTTCCATCCCTCGCGGACAACAGCATCGACGCGAACGCGGCGCGCTCCGTATCGTCGCGCGGAAGCGCGAGCACACGAGTTCGTCCGTCCCGCCGGCCCCCACGCCCGATACGTTGAAGCAATGCGCTCGTCTTCGGCGGCGCGCCAACGAGCGCGACGACGTCGACGTCCCCAATATCGATGCCGACCTCCAGCGTTGTCGTCGCCACCAGCACCGCATCGCGAGACGACATGAACAACCGTTCGGCCTTTTCGCGGGAATCCCGTTGCAGGCTTCCGTGATGCGCCAACACCTGAACCTCGCGGCGGCGCGTCAGCGTTTCCCGCAGATGCGCGGACAGGGTGTCGCATAGCCGACGGGTCGGAACGAAGACGAGAATCTTGCGGGCCATCGGCGGGTCCGCTTCCGCCATGGCCTTCCAGAGCCGGGAGGAGACCCCCTCGTTCAGTTCCGCGGACGGGACCGCCTCGATGCGCTTCCGCAAGTCCGGGACGGTGTCGTTCGCTCCGAGCGGAATCCAGCGCGGTTCGTCGGCAGGGCCTAAAACCTCGATCTTGCGCGCCCCCTCGATCCTTACGGCGCCGGCAGCGGGACCGAGCAATCGTTTCGCCAAGGCGTCGGCGTCGCGCACCGTGGCGCTTGCAGCGCAGAGATGAAGCCCGGGCGCTTCGCCGCCTCTGCCGACTTGCCGAACGCGCCGCAGACGGCCCAACAACCAGCATAGCTGGTCGCCCCGCGGCGTTCCGTCGAACAGATGCGCTTCGTCTACGAAGAGCGCGTCCGTTTTCGCCAACAAGTGATCGACAAGCCTGCCGCCATCGAACGCCCCGTCGCGCACCAGCATCGAATCGAACGATTCCGGGGTCGTGATCAACGCGAAGGGACGCCTGCCTTTGTCCCTGCGGTCGCTCGTTTGGCGCCCGCAGGTCAAACCCATTTGCGCCAACGGCCCGGCGAGGCGCAACGCCAGATCGTTGACCAACGCTCTCGTCGGCGTCACGACGAGCAATCGGACGGCGTTCCTGCGCGCGCCGCCGCGGGCGAGGAGACGCGCAACCAGCGGCGCGGCCACCGCTTCGGTTTTTCCGGAAGCCGTCGCGGACACGACAAGCGTGTCGCGCCCGTCAAGTATCTCCGCCGCCGCCTCCCGCTGAATCTCCTGCAGTCGCTGGAACCCGCCGAAAAAGGCGACTCCCGCCGCTCCCAGCCGGCGGACGATTTCTGCATCGGCTACCATCGGTAAGACGGACTCGCCTCAGGCTTTGGCCCGCCGGCCGCAAAGATCCGGGGCGACGTCCAGCAGTTCCAGCGCCCGGCGCACGAAGTTTCTGGTGACGGGCGAGAGACCGTCGAGATGCTCTCGCGCCAATGCGTCGAGCCGCTTCTCTATTTCGTCCCGCGCGACCCGTGCGGTCCAGCCGGGGTAGGCGCGCGCATAAAGTTCGAGAAGTCGTCGCCCGAGCGAGCGCACCTGCGGCAGGTCGGGACGCGGCGCCGAAACGACCTTCAGGCCGGCAGGGCCGAGATGCTTTTGCAGATCGCGAACCGGATCGTCCTCGCTTGCGCCTTCCCCGCTTCCCGGGGCGCTGCCGAAGGCGACGATCAACGGAAGCCGGGGCGCCCTGGAATTGACGGCGCGGCCCACCGACCGCGCCAGAGCCGACAACAACGCGGCGCGGCGATCCTTTTCTTTCCGCCGCGCCTGGGACCATCCCTTCGTGCTCGCATATTCTACGTCCAGTTCGTCGAACGTCAGCACCAGCCCCTTCGTTCCGGTCGTCACGACGAACTCCACCCAGCTCCGGAGGAGTTGGTAAAATTGCATGGGACGGTCGTCGACCATTCTTGCGGCCATCGAAGGAAGAGGCACGCGCCCATAGCCGAGAAACGTCAGCTTGTCCCTCGCCGCGGTCGCCGAGGAGGCGAGGCAAAAATAATCCTCGAGGACTTCCAGCGCTTCGGCGTCGTCAAGCGCCGATTTCGGAACCTCCGGCAAGGCGCGTACCGCTTGTTCGACCAACGTCAGGCGGGCTTCCGGTCGGCGACCGGCTTGACGGTACAGAGCGAGTCGGTCGCGAAGTCCTCGCGGGGCGGGTTCGCCCGGGTATTTCAGCGAAGCGAGCAGCGCCGCCATTAGTTTCATCGGATCCGAAAGCCGCAGGCCTGCGCCATCGAGAATCACGCCGCATGACGCCATTTCCTTCGACGCCGCGATGGCGTTGAGCATGGTCAGCAAATGAGTTTTGCCGCTGCCCCAAGCGCCTTCGACAAGAAGAAATCCCGGCCGCCCCTGGCTCGCGCGCGAGACGAGGGCTTCCATCTCGGCCTCGATGTCCTCGGTTCCGGCGCTCAATTCGCGCACGTCGCTTTCGAGAATCTGGCCGAGTCTGAGCGCCAACACCCCGCGGCGCGCTTCCACCACGTCGCCGGGCAAGCTGCGCGGCGCGCTCGAAGGCGGCTCGGACGCCTCGGGCGCAATGTCTTTTCCCAGTTCAGCTGCGGTCACCCAGCTCTTCGCGTAGCCGAAATCGACGAGGGCAGCGGGTCGCCCGCCTCGGGCGCCGATTTCGGCGACGGTTCCTCGACCAAGAGCGGGATGGAAGATCTCTTCTCCGGTCCTCATGGTTCGAAATCGTCGCTCTCGGAAGCGCGAAGCGAATCGAAAGCGCCTTGGTAACGTTCCGATAGCTCCTGATTTTCGAACCTCCGCTGTTCCTTCTCGCTCTGTTCTTCGAGCAAGCTCACCCATGTCTTGACGTATAGCCGTCGCGCATCCACGTCGAGATTCCGGTCCGCCGCGACTTGAGCCAGATTCTCCGCGTTGGACGATTGCAATTCGGCGTCGAAAGAAACCCCTTTCGCCTGGCTTCCGACTTGAATCAATCTACGTCCGATATCCGCGAGCAGCTTCTCTTGTTTGTCCATCTTGTCCAGATGCAGTTGGACGGCAAGATCGTTGCCTTGATCGAAGGCCGCGCCGATAACCGAAAGTCTGCCCCGAAGGGCTTCATATAGTCTGATTTGCTCCATGATGTCGGGAACGGCGGCGAACGTCCCCAGCAGAGGAACTCCCTGAATGTCCACCAGTATTCTCATCGCGGCGAGCACGCGCAGCAACGACTTGCCTCTTGCGGTGAAAAGGGTTTCAACCTCGTCGATCAGCAAGACCCAGCCGTAAGGACCTGCTTCCGGAAGAAATTTCGCCATCGAGAGAAGCATGTTCCTTCCGAATTTCTTCTTGTCCTTCGCGCTTATTCTCGCGAGACCAAGCCCCTCCAGTTCGCTTCGCCCGAGAGTGTCGGGATCGCCCTGCAACCACCGAAAAGCGGCTTCGCCAAGCTGCGACGGTTCGTCCACGCCCCGCAGCGCCGCCGCCATGACGCGCCCGAAAGCGTTCTCTTCGTATTGCGTCCGTTCCACGGTATGGAGCCAGCGGTCGAACGCCAACGCTTCATCGGGGACTTCGCGACTGGAGATTTGAGTGCGCTTTCTCTTGATCGTCGCGCCGAGAAAACGTCGCAATCCTGATTCCGTTTCGCCCGGAAGCCACAGTTTCTTCACCGATTCCTTGTACAGTTCCAACCCGTCTTCCAGATTCGTATCCGCGCTGCATGGAACGTAAGAAACGGCGAAGTCTTCCTTGCGCGCCCGATTTCCGAGTTCAATCAAAAAATGGGTCTTCCCGCCGCCGTAAGGCGCGATAACCAGTTTGAAGTGGGAGTTTCTGCGGCAAAGGTCCTGGAGATAGCGCTTCGCCAGCCGGTCCATCCAAGGCTCGACCGCGACCGAGTAATTCGGCAAGCTGTGGGAGGCGAGCTCAAGATCGGTAGGCACCGTGCCGCTTTCCGCGAGGCGCGCCCACAAGTCGCGCAGGCGCGCCGCGGCGTCGTCGTCAACGCTCATGATCGGTATAGTTCCTGGGCCACGCACGCCGCGGCGAACTTGACGTATTCGCGCGTCTTTCCTTGCTGGATGTTTGCCGTGTATTCGGGCGCCTGCAGCTTCATTCTCTCCAACGCTCTCGCCTTCCCTTCTTCGGACATTCCCACCTCCATTCCCAAGTCGGCAATGCGGTCCGCGATCCCGAAAAAGAACTCCTCGTCGTTCGGACCGGGATTCGTCAATTCGTCAAGGTCCACCCATGTCGCGAGCGGGTTTCGAGTTCCGTTCGCATGCTGGCCATCTCCGGCCGCCTCGGGCAAACGCAAGCGTTCGATCCGCTGGGACAGCGCTTCGAGATAACTGCGCGCGTCGTCTACGAAACCGTCCAGCGCGGCGCAATAGACCGCGCATCCGCGAATCCCGCCGATGGCCATGTAATCCACGAAGGTCCGCATGTGCGCCAGGCGTTGCTGAATTCTCCGCGATGCGCCCCGATTGAGCACGGTTTCGGTTTCGTCGAACAATACCAGAAACCCGGAATACCCCAAAGCGTGCGGCAGCGACAGAAGGCAACGCAGCCACGAGCCTGCGTTCCTGGATCCCAATTTCCCCAGCGGTCGAGGCAGCCATCTATATGCCGAACTCAACTTTCCCGGCGTCGCGCGGATTCCGGGATAGGAGTTCAAAAGGGCCTCCAGGCGGCCGCGAAGATCTTCGCATTCGTCGTCCGCCGACGCCTGATGATACGACCGTACCAGATTGCGATATTCCGGCGACAAAAGCTTGTTCGCCGCGACGCGTTCCTCGTCGAAGCGGCCCTCGATCACCGGTCCCGCGCCCGTTCGGCCGTCCGGGTCGTCCGTCGGCGGACGCATGTTCCGCGAAATCGCCCGGTACGTGTCGACAAGGGACTGGAAGGGGCTGCCGTAGTCCTTGCAATCCACGTAGGAGGTCACGAATCCATATCGGCGCGCGGCGTTCTGCAGCGCCCGCAGAAAATGGGTCTTGCCCCGGCCGTAGGGCGCGTGAACGAATTTCAGCTCGCCGCCCCCGGCGGAGATGAACGGGAAGGTCTCCTCGACGATGCGCTCCAGCGTCGTCCCGATGCCTACGGAAAGGCGCGCGGCGGTCTCTCCGTCCGGCGGCGCGACGCCGGTCGCCGCAAGGGTCGCCAACGCCTCGTCCGGCCGCACGCGATCTACGCCTTTTCGATCCACAAGGCGGCAAGTTGCGGGCCCGCTTCCGCGCCGTCCAACGAGGGCAGAGTGAGCGTTTTTTTCTCGACGGCCGAAGCCATATTCGGCGTTTGACTGGATAGCCTTTCTCCCCGGCCGTCGCGCCATCCGGATTGTCCGAAACGAGCCATGTCGAAAACGAACTGGCAAATGGAGTAATCCTGAAAATTCTTTCCATTCGGATTCCGCATGAATTTTTCGTTCCCGGTTTGCCGAGCCAACGCGCACAATGCGTAAACTCTGCGAATGGGCACCTTGCCGTCATTATCGTATCCGAAAACCCTTCCCATATGCAACGCCTCTTTCACCATCCGGAAAAAATTGTCTCTGGAAAAGGGAAAGTCTCGCAGTTTCGACAATTCTTGTCGAAGGCGAACGAACACCTTCTTTCCGTCCGTTTCATTGAAGCTGTCGCATCTTTCGCTTCCGAGTTTCACGGATACTTGTTCGCCGCGGTAATCGAGACGGAAACATTCAACAAAATCAAAATCTTGCAATCTGCGCGCCGTCCATCCGGCCTCCGCGGCGGATTTATGCAACTCTTCCCTTCTTCGTTGCAGAGCCTCGACGGTGCGTTTCTCCAATTTCTTGCGTTCTTCTTCCAAACGTTCGACCAGAAGGCGTTCGTGGGATACTTTATGCAATTCTCCTGCAGCTTTTTCGAACAGCGGCAATGCATTTATGCCGGAGTGGTCCTTAACTTTCAGGAATTCGTCGACAGCTCGTTTAGCTTTGGCGAGATCCCGGGATTTTTCCCGGGCGCTTTTCAACAAATCGTCGTCAATCATTGGAAAGCCGCTCCAAATTTCGTAGACGGATATTGACCCGCCATAGTTCCGTTTTTCCGGTGCGCCATGCCATCCGCGCAATGGTTGATGCCGATCAAAGGCGATAATGAACGATCAGCATGATTGACGATGCCAGATTGCGCGGGCGCCCAAGCGATGTCAAGTTCCGATTCGGACAGAGGCGTTTTCGGCGGCTGCCCGTCCGTCCGGCGGCAGGCGGCAGTGCGAATTTCCGCGGCGCGCCGCTATTCCGCCGCCTCGGCCGGCGGCTCCTTCCGGTGCTCGACGAAAGTCTCGAGCAGGTCGAACTTGCCCTCGACGCGCGCCACGCGCTCGCTCAACGTCCGGAACTGTTCGTTCATCTGCCGGAATTGCTCGTTCATCTGATCGGTCAGCTGCCGGAACCGTTCGTTGGTCTCCTCGTTCTGTTGCCGGAACCGTTCGTTCATCTGATCGGTCAGCTGCCGGAACCGTTCGTTGGTCTCCTCGTTCTGTTGCCGGAACCGTTCGTTCATCTGATCGGTCAGCTGCCGGAACCGTTCGTTGGTCTGATCGGTCAGCTGCCGGTATTGCTCGTTGACCTGCCCGAACCGGTCGTCCGTCCGCCGGTCCCGTTCGTCCATGCGCAGGGCAAGTGCGTCGATTCGGCGGTCGAGCCGGCGGCCTTGCAGAAGAACCAGCCTGATAACGGCAATGCCGCCGCCAAGCATGATGGCGCCGACGCCGAGAATGGCGATGAGTTCGGAAGAGAACTGTTCCATAAGATGCCCCTGCGAATTCGGAACGACGAACGTATGCGAAACCTTCGCGCCGCGCAACTTTCCTGTCGGTTGCCGTCCGTTCGGCGGCGGCGCGAATTTTCACGCCGTCCTTCCGAACCCTCTTCCGCATCTTCTGTCGAATTCTCTTGGCCGGCGGTCGGCTTGACGTCGCGCCAGGTCGCTTGCGCGTTCAGGCGGCAGCCGTCGCCGAGGAACGCCGTGCCGTGCGCGCCCGCGCCGACCCCGGGCAGTTCGACCTCGCGGCGGGATCCCGCCGCCGAGCCCTGCGCCCCGATGCGCCGAACCGCCCGTCGGCGCAGCCGCGCCGCTCGATGGCGAGCCGGCAAGCCGGTTTGAAGTCGTAGCGGTACGCGTCGCGAGGCGCGGCCGGACCGAAGGCGGCTTGTCGCCGGATCGTCGCCCTGCCGCGGCGGACGGCCCTGTGGACCGTTCGACCCGGACGGCGGCGCAGCCGCCAGAATCCATGTGACGCGGCTGCGTTCCTGCATTATCTTGGCCGCGCATAAGGAGCCAGTCTGGAGGAGAAATGCCGATACGAACAGTAAAGCGGGGGAGCGGGCTGTCCGCGCTGGCGGCGCTGTCCGCGCTGGCGCTCGCGGGTTGCGAGGGCGGAGTGCCGCCGCACAAGGATCCGGCCACGCCGCCCCCGGGAAGCGCGGGCAAGAATTACCCCAGCGACGACAGGAGCACCGTGTTCGGCGGGGACGGCGTCGACCTCATCGGAGCGCTGGGCGGCGGAAGCAAGAGCGACGAAGGCGGCGGCGGCATCGGCGTGAACGGCTACCTGTGGCGCGCAACCCTCGACACCATGTCCTTCGTGCCGCTCGCCTCCGCGGATCCGTTCGGCGGCGTGATCATTACCGACTGGTATTCGCCGCCGTCGACGCCGGACGAACGCCTCAAGGTGAACGTCTTTATCCTGGCCCGGCAACTCCGGTCCGACGGCGTGCGCGTTTCCGTGTTTCGCCAGAACAGGGTGAAAGACGCCGACGGGACCGTCGCCTGGCGGGACGCGACGGTGGATCCCGAGACGGCGACCAAGCTGGAAGACCGGATCCTGACGCGCGCGCGGCAGCTCCGGTTCGCGGAAAGCGGCGACGGCTAGGCGAGCGACCGGATTTCCGGAAAGGGCGGCGAGAATGAGAGCGAGCGCGGCGGCGCGCGCGCCGGGCGGGAGGCGGTCGTGACCTCGTACGACTTCAAGGCGGCGGAAGCGCGCTGGCAGGCCGAATGGGAACGGCGCGGCGCGTTCGCCGCGGCGCGCGATCCCGGCAGGCCCAAATACTACGTCCTCGAAATGTTTCCCTACCCGTCGGGCCGCATCCACATGGGCCACGTGCGCAATTACACCATGGGCGACCTCGTCGCCCGCTACAAGCGCGCGCGCGGCTTCAACGTGCTCCACCCCATGGGATGGGACGCGTTCGGCATGCCGGCGGAAAACGCCGCGATGGAAAAGGGGATCCATCCCGCCAGGTGGACGTACGACAACGTCGACGGCATGCGCCGCCAGCTGAAGATGATGGGGCTGTCGATCGACTGGAGCCGGGAGATCGCGACCTGCCATCCGGAGTATTACCGCCACGAACAGAAGATGTTCCTCGATTTCCTCGAAGCCGGGCTCGTCTACCGGCGCGAGGCGTGGGTCAACTGGGATCCGGTCGACGGGACCGTGCTCGCCAACGAACAGGTCATCGACGGTCGCGGTTGGCGGTCCGGCGCGCCGGTCGAAAAGCGCCTTCTCTCGCAATGGTTCTTCCGCATAACGGAATGCTCGCAGGAGCTGCTGGACGCGCTCGACGGCCTCGACCGCTGGCCGGAAAAGGTCCGTTTGATGCAGGCCAACTGGATCGGCCGCTCGGAAGGACTCCGCGTCGCGTTCGAGTTCGACGGCGCGCCGCCGGGAACCGCCCCCCTCGAGGTCTACACGACGCGCCACGACACGCTTTTCGGCGCCAGCTTCTGCGCCGTGTCGCCGGAACATCCGCTGATCGAAACGCTCGCGCCGGAGCGCGGGGAACTCCGGGAGTTCGTCGCGGAATGCCGGCGGCTCGGCACGTCGGAAGCGGCCATAGAGCAGGCCGAAAAACTGGGCTGCGACACCGGATTGCGGGTCAGGCACCCGTTCGTCGAAGGCCGAACCCTGCCGGTCTACGTCGCCAATTTCATTCTGATGGAATACGGCACCGGCGCCATTTTCGGGTGCCCGGCGCACGACCAGCGCGACCTCGACTTCGCGCGCAAGTACGGGCTGGAGGTCCTGCCGGTGGTGGTGCCGGAGGACGCGGACGGTTTCGAGATCGGCGACGTCGCTTACGTCGGTCCGGGCCGGCTCGCCAATTCGGACTTTCTCGACGGGCTCGACGTGGAGGCGGCCAAGGCCGAGATCGCGGCCCGCGCCGAAGCGGAAGGGGTCGGACGGCGGGAGGTGAACTTCCGCCTGCGCGACTGGGGCGTCTCCCGCCAGCGCTACTGGGGCTGTCCGATACCGGTCGTTCACTGCGGCGAATGCGGCGTCGTCCCGGTTCCGGCGTCGGATTTGCCCGTGACCCTGCCGGACGACGTCTCGTTCGACGCGCCGGGAAATCCGCTCGACCGGCACCCGACCTGGAAGGACGTCGATTGCCCCCGGTGCGGGCGCGCGGCGCGGCGCGAGACCGACACCTTCGACACGTTCGTGGATTCCTCGTGGTATTTCGCGCGCTTCTGCTCGCCCCGCGCCGACGCGCCGACCGCGCGCGCGGAGGCGGATTACTGGCTGCCCGTCGATCAGTATATCGGCGGCATCGAACACGCGATCCTGCACCTGTTGTATTCGCGCTTCTTCATGCGCGCCATGCGGAAGACCGGCCACGCGGATATCGACGAGCCTTTCGCGGGCCTCTTCACGCAAGGCATGATTCGCCACGAGACCTATCGCGCCGAAAGCGGCGAATGGCTGGAGCCGGCCGAGGTCGAGCGCGGAGAGCGCGGCGCCCTGCGCCAGACGGGAACCGGACGGCCCGTCGAGTCCGGCCGTTCGGAGAAGATGTCCAAGTCGAAAAAGAACGTCATCGACCCGGAGGACATCATCGAGACCTACGGCGCCGACACCGCGCGCTGGTTCATGCTCTCGGACAGCCCGCCCGCCCGCGACCTCGACTGGACGGAGGCGGGAGTGGCCGGCGCATGGCGGTTCGTGAACCGCCTCTGGCGACTCGTGGCCAGGCGGGCGGACGGCCTGCCCGCTCCGGGAACGGTTCCGTCCGGCGGCGCCGAAAACCCGCTTCGCCGCGCCGTGCACGCCGCCGTCGCCGGCGTGACCGAGGATCTCGAATCGTTTCATTTCAACCGGGCGGTCGCCCGCGTTCACGAACTCGTCAATGCGATTTCGGAGGCGGGCGCCGCCGCGGACGGCGCCGTTCTGCGCGAGGCGCTGGAAACCGTGGCCTTGATGATCGGACCCATGATGCCGCATCTCGCGGAAGAACTCTGGAGCATGATGGGACACCGGACCCCCGTGGCGGAAACGCCCTGGCCGGAAGCGGACGCCCGGTTGCTGGTGGACGACACGGTGACGATCGCCGTGCAGGTGCGGGGCAAGCTTCGGGGAACCGTCGAACTTGCGCGCGACGCGGACCAGAAGGCCGCGGAAGAACTGGCGCTCTCCCTGCCGACGGTCGCGGCCGCCATCGGCGGCGGGGAGATCAGGAAGGTCGTCTATGTTCCGAACCGCGTCATCAACGTCATTCACTAACGCGGCGCGGCCGGCGTTCGTCTGCCTCGTCCTCGCTGCCGCGCCGGGTCTGCACGGGTGCGGCTTCGCGCCGATCCACGGGGAGAGTTCCCGCGCTTCGCAAACCGCGCTGAACGGATTCGAGGTCGAACTGATCCCGAACCGGATCGGACAGCTTCTCAGAAACGAGCTGCTCCAGCGGTTCCGGCCGCGCGGCATCCCGGGCGGGGACCGGTTTTCGCTGAACGTCAGGGTAAGCGAACGCATCAAGAAGCTGGGGATTCGGATCGACGAGACCGCGACGCGCGCGAACCTCACCCTGCGCGCGCGCTACGCGGTCGCCGGGCGCGCGGACGGCAAGGTCCTGTTCCGGGGAACGGCGCAGTCGGTCAACAGCTACAACATCCTCGGCTCTCATTACGCGACGTTGATCGCCCGGAAGAACGCTCGCGAACGGGCCGTCCGCGAGATCGCGGACGACATAAGGGAGCGGATCTCGATCTGGCTGGTGCGGACGGGCGGAAAGGCGGCCGAAGCCCGCGCGCGGGCGTCATGAAGATCCCGCCGGCGCGGGCGGAGGCCTTTTCCGGAAATCCTCCGGCGGATATGCGGGCGATCCTCTACTACGGGCCGGATTCGGGAATGGTGAGGGAGCGGGCGCTCAACTCGGCGCGGGCGGTCGCGGCCGACCTCTCGGATCCGTTTTCGGTCGTGGAATTCGGCGCCGATGCGCTGCGCGACGATCCGGCGCGTCTCGCCGACGAGGCGGCGGCCATGTCCCTCGCGGGCGGGCGGCGCCTCGTCAGACTCCGCAACGCCGACGACGGCGCGGCGGCGGCCGTGGAGAACGCGCTTTCGCTTTCCTGGGACGCGCTGGTCATCGTCGAGGCCGGACAGCTGAGTCCGCGGTCGAAGCTTCGCCTCCTGTTCGAAAAAGCCGGCGACGCCGCCGCCGTCGGCTGCTTTCTCGACGAGGGAGCGGACCTCGCGCAATTGATTCGGCAGAGCATCGAGAAGGCCGGGTTCTCGGCGGGCCGCGACGCGATCGACTGGATCGCCGCCAATCTCGGTTCGGACCGGATGGTCACCCGGTCGGAACTGGAAAAGCTCGCTCTCTACGCGAGCGGCAAGACGGAGATTTCCATGGAGGACGCCAGGGCGATAATCGGCGATTCGGCGGCGGTTACCGTCGACGACGTTGTCGAAGCCTCGGTCGGCGGCAATATCGGGGCGCTCGCGGTGGCGTTCGCGCGCGCGCGGTACGAAGGAGTGGAGCCGGTTCGAATGATCCGCGCCGGACTCAGGCATCTGTCGCGGCTGGAGGTCGCCGCCGCCGCGGTGGCGCGCGGCTCGAGCCCCGAACAGGCGATCAAGAACCTGCGACCGCCGGTGTTCTTCAAGCAGCAGCAGGCATTCGCCGGCCAGCTTCGCCGCTGGCGGAGCGACCTGCTGGCGCGCGGCCGCGCCGAACTGATCCGGGCCGAGATCGAATGCAAGTCGACCGACCTGCCGGCCGACGCGATCTGCGAACGGGCGCTCATGCGTCTTGCCGCGATGGCCGGCGCCAGGGTTCCGCGTTAGCGGCGGCACGCGGCTACAGGCGGTCGGCGAGCCAGTCAAGCATGTAAGGGAGCGCGACGCACAAGCTGTCCCAGTTGCAGTGGACGGCCCCGCCGGCCTCTTTCGGCCACAGCCTGAGCTCCTTGTCGGCGCACGCTATCTCCTCGTACAGCTTCCTCGCGCCCGCGGGATCCATCAGCGCGTCGCCCTCGGCATGGGAAACAAGGGTCGGGCAGGAGATACGGCTGGCGATTCCGCGCAGATTGAAGGCTGCGAGCCTGTCGCGAGCCTCGGCGTCGGAATCGACGCCCAGTATCCACTGCATCTGGGACTGGATCGGCGGGTAGAAGTCATAAAGGTCGGCGAGCACGTCGAAGCACCCGCACCACAGAACCATGGCCCGGAAACGGTCGTCGAACCCGGCGGCGCGCGGGGCGTAGTAACCGCCCAGGCTGATGCCGAGCAGACCGATGCGCGACAGATCCACTTCCGGCCGGGCGGCGAGGCCGTCCATGGCCGCGGAGACGGGCACCTCGTAGTCGGGCCGGGTCGGAATTCCGTCGACTCGCAAGGTCGAGCCGCGCCCCGGCGTGTCGACGAGCATCAGCGCGACGTTGCGCCGCGCGAGTTCCGGACCTGCGAGCACGAAGAGCTCTTCGGCGAGCGAATCCGCGCCTCCCAGCATGAGAACCGCCGGCAGCGGCCCGGCCGACGGCGCGTGAAAATAGCCGCGATAACGCTCTGCGCCGCACTGCACCTCGATCGTTTCGACCGGCGGGTCGTACAGCCGGGCCGCTTCGAGGAAACATGCGCGGGCCTTGAGGAACAGCTCCTTCTTGCGCGGGTCGCGTCCGGGAAGGAAGAAGTCCGATTGGCGGTAGTACGACCCGGCATGCAGGTAGTGGCGCAGAGCCGCCTGCCCGTGGCCGGCGGCGCGCGCCTCCTGCGCGCGCCGCTCGACGCGGGCTCCGAGATCTCTCCACTCCGCCCGCCAGCTTTCCGGATCCTCGGGATCGATGCGCGCGGCCGCCGCCGCGGCGTCGAAATAATCGGCCCCTCCATAGGCCACTTGGGCGATCAACCGGATCGTCTGAATCGAGAGTTCCGGGTGATCGGGGAAGAACGCGTCCTTCATGGCGCGGCTTACCCGGCCCGCGCCCGCGCGGCCGCCCGCTTCAGCACCCGATACATCTCGAGGACCGCCGGCCGGTCCTTGAGAATATCGTCGCCTACGGTGGACAGGCGCCTGCGCAGTTCGGCGTGGTCCTCGGGAGGCAACCGGGTGAGTCGGCCGCCCGACTCGGTCCAGAGCTTGTACATGCGCTGCACGAACCTGACCGACCAGGCCTGGTTCACGGGATCCGTCGCGGCCGCTTCGGCAAGTATCCCCTTGCGAAGATTCCCCGGCAGCTTGTCGAACCAGGTCTTGCTGACGAACCGGCCGGCGCAAATCAGCGACTCGCGCGCCTCCAGCACGTAGCGGGCAATCCTCTGGTATTTGAACGGCACGAAGACGGTGATGCCGGCCTTGTTGCCGTCGATCGTTCTCTGCTGGATCGCCGGGACCACTTCCGACAACGGCATCGGGACGCCCGCCGCGCCGAGGCGGCGCAGGGCCTCGATTTCCAGCTTGCTGCCGAACACCCTGAGTTTCTTGCCGCGGAAATCCGCGAGCCGGCGGATCGGCGACGTCGTGGCGTAGTCCGTCGGCGCTTCGCAGGTCATGCTGACGAGCTTGAGGCCCTTGCCGTCGCCGATCGGCCAGAACGCCTTCTTGAACTCGGCATCGTGGACGGTGCGGAACCCGTGCATCAGATCCCCGAAGATGCCGGGGGCGGCCAGCACCGAAAAACGCGGGTCGACGCCCGACAGGAACGCGGGCGGCAGCATGATCATTTCGACGGTGCCGAGCTGAACGCCTTGGATCATGCTGGGAATCGCGCCGAGCTGGCTTCCGGGATAGACCTCGACCTTGATCCGGTCGCCGACCCGCTGCGAAAGGCCCGCCTTGAACGTGTCCGCCCATTGGTCGAACGCGCCCTTGATGGTGGGGTGGCCGATTTTCATCGTGATCTGCCCGGCGTGGGCGGCGCCTACGACGGCGGCGAACGCGCATCCGGCTGCGAGGCTGAGGCGCATTGGTTTTCCTCCCGATTTCCGTTGTCGGCGAATTAGACCGCAAGGGCCCCGGCGGTTCAACCGCCGCGCGCGAATGCGGACGGGCCGGCGCAAGCTGCGGCGTTCGCGCCGCCGTTCCTTCGCGGAGCGCGGCCGCGCGGCGGAATTCGGCCTCGGGAACGGCGGCGCGCCTTTCGGATCTCTGGATTCTGTCGCAAGATGTGTCAGACTTGAAGCGAATTCGTCGAGAATGGGGGCAAGGCAATGGCATGGTCCAATGCAGAGATCGCCGATCTGGTTCAGCCGGATCGGGCGCATCGGAAAGCGTATACGGATCCGGATCTTTTCGACCTCGAGATGGAGCGCATCTTCGAGCGCAATTGGATCTACGTCGGGCACGAAAGCCAGGTGAAGAACCCGGGCGATTACTACCTCGCCAGGGTCGGACGCCAGCCGATGATGATGACGCGAGACCGCGACGGCCAGGTGCACGTGCTTTACAATCGGTGCCCGCACCGCGGCGCGCAGTTGTGCACCGCGCGCAAGGGCAACGCCGGCAAGGCCTTGCGTTGCTCGTATCACGCCTGGATGTTCCATCTCGACGGCAAGATCGAGAGCGTTCCGGCGGTCGGCGGCTACGACGGAACCGGCTTTTCCTCCGACGATCCGGAGTTTCACGTTCGGAAGCCGGCGAAATCCGCCAGTTACCGCGGGTTCTGGTTCGCCTCGGTCAGCGAGGACGTCCCCGATCTCGAGAGCCATCTGGGTCCGGCGAAGACGGCTCTCGACCAACTGGTCGACCGGGCGCCGGACGGAGAGACCGAAGTCGTCGGCGACTGCTTCCACATGATCCAGCAATCCAACTGGAAGATCTTCCTGGAGAACCAACTCGACGCCTCGCATCCCGGCGCGACGCACGAATCCGCCGGCGTCGCCGCCAGGACCGTCGAGCAGGAGCTGCGGCAGGAGGGCCGCGACGTGCCGCTCGAATACTCGTTCCTGTCGGACTTCGCGCGTCTCGGCATCGAAGGGTGGGACAAGTTCGGCACGGTCGGCTATCCGCGGGGCCACTGCATGCTCGAAGGCTACATGGGCCTGCGCCCGGACGATCCGGACACGAACGCCTACGTCAAGCTGATGTACGACGCCTACGGCGAAGAGCGAGCCGAGGAAATCCTCGGCGTCAACCTGCACCACGTCCTGATCTATCCCTGCCTGTCGGTCCAGCCGCTGTTGCAGCAGCTTCGCGCCGTGCGGCCGCTCGGACCGGATCGCACGTTGACCGAAATCTGGCACTTCCGGCTGAAGGGGGCGCCGGAGCCGATCTATCGCCGGTCGCTGGCCTACTACTATCTCGTGAATTCGCCCTCGACGATGGTGAACGCCGACGACCTGTTCAACTGGTGGAAATGCCAGCACGGCCTCGCGTCGAAAGGCGGCGACTGGGTGAGCTTTCACCGCAACGCCGGCCAGGACGTGGTCGAAGGCGACGCGCGGCGGTCCGCGCCCAAGAGCATGAGCGAAATGCCCATGCGCCACATGATGCACGCATGGCGGGACTATCTGACGTCGGCCGGCGAGGAGGAGAGATCGTGAGCGCCGCCACGGAGAAGCTCGCGGCTCCGTTCGCGACGGCCGACGTCTCCGTCGAGACGCAGCTTGCGGTCGAGCGCTTTCTTTACCTCCAGGCCGAGATCCTCGACGAGAAGCGATGGGACGAATGGCTCGCCCTGTTCGCCGCGGACGGGCGGTACTGGATGCCGGCGGAGGAAGACCAGACGGACGGCGACGGCGTCCCCAACATTTTCTGGGAAGACCGCGAACTGATGCTGATGCGCATCCGCCGCAACGACCATCCGCGAGCGCACAGCCAGTCTCCGAACAACCGGCTGTGCCACGTGGTTTCCGGGGTGATCGTGGAAAGCGAGGACGCGAACGGCGATATCGTCGCGAGGTCGCGCTTCTACTGCGCCGAATACCTGCGCTACAGCGTCCGGCATTTTTGCGGCCGGTACCGTCATTTCCTGAAGAAGGCCGACGACGGGTACCGCATTGCGCTGCAGCGGGTCGATCTGGTCAACCGCGAAGGCCCTTACGATTACGTCATGCAATGGTGGCTTTGAGTTGGCGAACGCGCCGGGACGCCGGGGAGCGAGGCGCGGTCTTGCCTCCGGGTTTCGGGCGCGTCCGGCGCGTTGCGGTGGTTGCCGACTTGCGGCGGGGCGATCCGCCGGACGCCGCGCGAAGGCATCTTCCGGCTTCCCGGCGCGACGCTCGCCCGGCGTCTGGCGCTCCCTCTTTCCCGGCGGCGCGCGCTTCAGGAGGTAGACGCCAAGGTCACGGTTTTTGCCAGGCGCAGGTGGAGGCGACGACGAGCCATTTGTCCGGGAGATTTCCAAGCTCGTAGGAGCAGTTTCCGGCGACGCCGGCGAATTTGCCGGTGCCGCCGACGATGCGCTGGTTGCCCTTGCCGCCGGCATCGCTTTCTTTCACCAGCATGTACCATTTGTCGCCCGACGAGTCGGCGAAGACGCAGGGCGCCTCGAGATCGGCGCCGCCGGCCGATTCCTTCGCGTAGACGAGACACTTGGCGCTGTGACGGCTGCCCTGCGCGAAAGGGCCGGCGCCGCTCCTGACGATGGTCGCCGTTCCATGCAGCGGACCGCCGGTGATGGCGGTTCCCCGATGTTCCATGACCGTATAGTCGTGGACGTAGCTTTCGAGCAGGTCGAAGCTTCCGCTCTCGCCGGCGACGGCGATCCGCGCCGCGCAAACGACGCCAACTATGGCGGCGGAGGCGATTTTGCCGGATTTCTTCATGCTTTCCTCACCGGTTGCCGGGCCGCGGCCGTCGGAAGATCCCTTCGGTTCCGAGAGCGGGACCGCGCCTCGGAAGAGCGAGAGTTGCCTGCCATACCCGGCGCGCCGCCGCGCGGCGCCGGCTATAGACCGCAGGATCGCGCGAATGCCGAAGGCGCATTTCGATTCCCGCGGCGAGCTCCACGATCCGGGAAACCGGTTCGCCGCGGGTCGTTCCAGGATCCTTGCGTACCGGCTGCCGACCGCCGTTCCCGCGTCGCGGGCGGCGGAAGCGGGATCACGGTTTTTGCCAGGTGCAGGTCGAGGTCGAGACGAGCCATTTGTTCGGGAGATATTTGGTCTCGTAGGGACAGTTTCCGGTGATGCCGGCGTATTTGCCGGTGCCGCCGACGATGCGTTGGTTGCCCTTGCCGCCGCCGCCGACAGCGGTGTCTCCAGCGCTTCTTTTGGCTATCAGGTACCATTTGTCGCCCGACGAGTCGGTGAAGACGCAGGGCGCTTCAAGATCCACGCCGCCAGCCGATTTCTTCGCATAGACCAGGCAGGTGGCGCTGTGATGGCTGCCCTCCGCGAAAGGGCCGCCGCTGCTGTTGAGGACGGTGGTCGTTCCATGCAGCGGACCGCTGGTGATGGTCGTCCCCGCGTGCTCCATCACCGTATAGTCGTGGACCGCGCTTTCGATCGCGTCGAAGCTTCCGCTCTCGTCGGCGACGGCGATCTGCGCCGTGCAGACGGCGCCCGCTATGACCGCGGACGCGATTTTGCTGGATTTCTTCATGTTTTCCTCTCCGTTGTGGGGCCGCGGCCCTCAGAAGGTCGTTCCGGTTCCGAAGGTCGGGAGCGAGCCGCGGGAGCGGGAAGGCCGTTCATCGCGCGCGGCTCCCCGGCGACAAGACCGGCCCCGCTTGCCGTCGCGCGGCTTCTTCGTTTCGGAGGAAAGGCCGCTGCGCCCGGTTCCGTTCGTTGATTCTTCAAGTCCCCGCCGGACGTCCGGAACCGTTCAGGTCTCCGTCCGGACGCTGGCGCCCGCTCCAACCGCAGTCTAATTCAAGTTTTCATATTGCCGGAGTCCTTCGATTTCCGCAAGGTTTTCCGCGCGGGCGCGCAGTTCGATGACGTTGCGATCCGGATCCCGGACGAACAGCGATACGTGCCCGTCGCGGCCGAACGCGACCGGACCCTGGGTGATCTCGATGCCTTCCCGCTTGAGGATATCCATCGTTTCGGAGATCGAAGAGACCCGCAGCGCCAGATGGGTCATGCCGGCGTATTTGGCGCCGGCGTCCATGAGAACGTTGCTGCCGTCGTGTTCGGGCGCCGCGTTCGCGATCAGATTGATCTCCACGTTCCTCGGATTGCGGATGATGATCACCGGATCGAAAGAGACGCGCTCGACGACTTCGAATCCCAGCAATTCGTAGAACCGGACCGCGCGGTCCCCGTCCGAAACCCGTATGCCGACGTGATCGACGCGTTCGACCTCGATGACGCTGTTCATCGCGTTCTCCTCAGGCCGCGACCTTCGCGGGGGCGAGCGGTTTTCGTCCGCGAAGCAGGTCGGAGATGCGCTCCGCGAACATGATGATCGGCGCATTGATGTTGCCGCCGATCATGTCGGGAAACACGGATCCGTCGACGACGCGCAGGTTTTCGGCGCCCCGAACGCGCAGTTCCGAATCGACGACGGCGAGCGGGTCGTCGTCGGGGCCCATCTTGCAGGTGCCGAGCGGGTGATGGGCGGTCCATGCGGTCCGCTTGATGAAGTCGTCGACGGGTTCGTTCCCCGGCTGGATCTCCGGTCCGCGAAATCCGTCGAGCGGTTTCTGCGAAGCGATGCGGCGCACCATCTCGATGCCGTCGCGCAGCGTCTGCCGGTCTTCCGGCTCGGCCAGGAAGTTCTGATGGATCAGCATGTGGTCGGCCGGGTCCGCGGACTTCAGCGTCAGCTCGCCGCGGCTCGCCGGGTGCAGCAGGACGGGCCGGACCATGAAGGCGTCCGTGGGCTTGCGGCGCGCGCCCGGGAACCACGGTTGCGACTCCGGCGGTATGAAGCGGGCGAGGAGCTGGATGTCGGGCTGCGCCAGTCCGTCCTTCGAATGCAGAAAGCCGGTCAGGGGGCCCGGCATTTCGGTGGCGAAGCCGGTGCCGAAGAAGTACGCCCGCATCATCGCGAGAGCGATCCTGTCGTAGCGCAGCAGGCCGACGAACGGCCCGTCGCCGATTCTCTCGTATTCGACGCCCACGGACAGGTGATCCTGCAGGTTCCGGCCCACGCCGGGAGCGTGGACGGCCGCCTCGATCCCGTGCGCCTTCAGGCGGTCTCCGTCTCCGATCCCCGACAGCATCAACAATTGCGGCGAGTTGATCACTCCGCCGGACAGGATGACCTCGCGGTCCGCGCGCGCGACTTCGGGAGCGCCTCCGGAGACGGAGTATTCGACGCCGACGGCGCGCGAGCCCTCCAGAACGACCTTGCCGGCGAGCGCCTTCGTGACGACGGAGAGGTTCGGCCTCCGCATGGCCGGGCGCAGATAGGCCACCGCGGCGCTGCATCGGCGACCGTTGCGTATGGTGGACTGGAAGACTCCGAGTCCCTCGTTCCTGGCGCCGTTGAAGTCGGGAGTGGTTCCGTAGCCCGCCGCCTCTCCGGCGTCCAGCCACGCCTGCAGGAGCGGGTCGGGGTACTTGTTTTCGATCGTGGTCAGAGGGCCGCCGGCGCCGCGATAGTCGTCGCCGCCCTTTTCCCAGTCCTCCGATTTCCGGAAATAGGGCAGGCATTCGGCGTAGGACCAGCCCTTGCAGCCGTTGCGGCTCCAGCGATCGTAGTCTTCCCGATGGCCGCGCACGTAGCCCATGGCGTTGATGGACGAAGATCCCCCCAGAACCTTGCCGCGCGCGCATTCGACCTCGCGCCCGTCGAACCGGGCTTCGGGCTGCGTGAAGTAGCCCCAGTCGAACAGCCGTTCGAACAGAATCTTTCCCCAGCCGAGGGGAACCGTGATGTAGGGATGTCGGTCGCTGCCGCCGGCCTCGATCACGAGCACGCGGATCTCCGGATCTTCCGTCAGCCGGTTCGCGAGCGTGCAACCTGCCGACCCTGCGCCGACGATCACGTAATCGAACGATTTTTCGTTGCCCATCTCCGCGAGGTCCCTTACTTGGTTGGCGATGCCGTCGAGCGTAGCATTCCAGATCCGTTTGCGCACCGAGGAAAGGCTTGAGATGACCGACGACTTCATACGGAAACTTCCGAAAACCGAACTGCACGTCCACATCGAAGGCACTCTGGAACCGGAGCTCATGTTCGAGCTTGCCCGCCGCAACGGCGTGGAACTTCCCTTCGGTTCGGTCGAAGAGGTCCGCGCCGCCTACTCTTTCGAAAACCTGCAGTCGTTTCTCGACATCTACTACCAGGGCATGAGCGTATTGCTGCGCGAAGAGGATTTCTGCGACCTTACGACGGCCTATCTGCGGCGCGCGCGCCGCGACGGCGTCGCGCACGCGGAGATTTTCTTCGATCCGCAGGGCCACACGGAGCGCGGGGTCCCGTTCGAGACGGCGATCGAGGGCGTTCGGCGCGGCTTGGATGCGGGTTTGGAGGAGACCGGCGTTACCTCGCGACTGATCATGTGCTTTCTTCGGCACCTGGACGAGGAGGACGCGTTCCGGACCCTGGAGCAGGCGATGCCCTATCGCGACCGGATTGCCGCGGTCGGCCTGGACTCCACCGAGCGGGGACATCCGCCCCGGAAGTTCGAGCGGGTATTCAGGAAGGCGCGCGAGGCGGGATTCCTGACCGTCGCCCATGCCGGCGAGGAAGGCCCTCCGGAATACGTCCGCGAGGCGCTCGATCTGCTCCAGGTCGCCCGGATCGATCACGGCAACCGGGCGCTGGAGGATCCGGCGCTGGTTCGGCGCCTCGCGGACGAGCAGGTGCCGTTGACCGTCTGTCCATTGTCCAATCTCAAGCTGTGCGGGGTGACGGACATGCGCGACCATCCGCTCAAGCGGATGCTGGACGCGGGGCTGATGGTGACGGTGAACTCCGACGATCCGGCTTATTTCGGGGGGTACGTCGCGGACAACTACATCGCCGTGAAGGATGCGCTCGATCTGTCGATCGAGGACGTCGTCGCGCTGGCGCGCAACTCCGTCGCCGCATCGTTCCTCGACGATGCGGAAAAGGCGCGTCTCGCGGACGAGGTCGACGATCGGGCGGAGCGCTTGTCAGGTTCGGCCGGCTGACCGGTTTCGCCTGAGCGCCTTGCCTTGCGCAGGCGCCAGGGGCGTTGCCGGCCCGGAGCGCAATTGCGCGCCGGAGGTTTGCCGGCGGCAGGGGTGCTGCAGGAGCCTGCGAATCGTCCGGCGCGGTACGTCGGCGGCGCGAGATCGCGCGCCGTGGCCGTTCGTTCGTTGCTGCGCCCCCCGGCCGGGTCCGCCGTTGTTCGTTCGGCAGGCAGACCGGCGAGGTCCGAGGCGCGGCTTCGCTCAAGCCGTTGGTTGCTCCAGCAGCGCCGCGGAGTCGAGCCTTGCGGCCTTTCGGTCGAAGGTGCGGACGCGCCTGATCGTTCCGCCGCGGCTGAAATAAAATCCGCAATGCCCTGACGGTAGCGGAGAGCGGCGCTCGCGACGTCAACCCCTGCCTCGACTTCGAGTTCCTTCGAGATAACCAGTTCTTCGAGCATGTCGGCCTCCTGGCTGCGGGAGATTCCGTACGTGCGACGCAGTGCCCAAACAAGTTCGACCATGACCTCGCGGCGGACGAGGCCCGGGCGTTCTTCCGTTAGCTCTCCCGACAGCGCGCGCGGCTTCCGCCTGTTCGGCGTCGTCTCTCGCACCGGACGAGAACATTGGTGCGATCATGTTTCATCGGCGCCTTCGGCGATCGCGCGCTCCATATCCTCCAGCGTTGCGAGCGGCCCGTCGTAGTTCAACGCGCCGAATAGCCGGTCGAGCGGGCGAACGGGCAAGACGCGAACCTGACCGTCTTCAATGACATAACGTATGCGGTCTCCTGCCCCGACGCCGAGCGCCTTTCGGACGGATTTCGGCAACGTCGTTTGCCCTCTCAAGGTGATCGTGGCTTCGACCATGATGAAGTCCGCCATTTTCACGCAAACGACAAGTTTTTTGGAAAAATACAAGGATTTTTTTGGGAAATCCTCGGAAAATCAAGGCTCATGCGGAGAGTTGTTGGGCGGAGAGGCGGTCCGGCGAGGTTCATGCGGAACGGAAAGCCTGTCGCCCGGACCTCGCGCCGCCGGCGGCACGCCTCGATCCCCGGTCTCGTTGCGCGCAAGCGCACCGGGCGTCGGCGAGCGGAGTTGCCGACGGCGGCGACAAGCGGACGCGCCCGGGGCGTTCCTGCGGAGAACGCGTCAGCGCGGCGGGACGTCAAGTTGCTTCAGTTGCGCGCCTGTTTCGCGCGCCGCAGGGCGGCCTCGGCATTCCTCGTGTCGCGCAACCCGGTTCGGCGGTCGGTAGGCACGGCTTCCTTCCGATCGGCCTCCGGAAGAGTCTCGACGGGATAGACCGCGATCCCGTCGTTGCCCCCGGAAGTATCCCGGTCGAGCGAGAGGTCGCGCTCGCTCGCCTTCCCGCTGACGAAGGCGCGCCCGTTCTTCTTCGCCGTTTCGAGGTCGAACCACCACTTGTTCGCCGGATCGCGCCTGCCGTATCCCATCTTGTCGTCCAGCCAGATCAAAAGGCGGCGCGACCATTTCAACCTGATGGCCGCCCACATCGCGAGCCGGTGCCGCAGCAAACCCTCCTTGTTCCAGGGGCACATCTTCATGCACCGGCCGCAGGACGAACCCTTGGGATTGGTCACCCGGTACTTCGTGCATTTTTCGACGTCGGGCTTCCAGGTCTCGTAGCCGTTGTAGAGCACCTTGCCGCCGAACGGGATCGCCTGCGCCGGGCATTCGCGGGCGCATTTCATGCACTTGGCGCAGAAATCCTGCAGCCCGAAATCGATCGGCTTGTCGACCGCGAGAGGAAGGTTGGTCGTGACGACGGCGGTCTTGTGCCGCGGACCGACGAAGGGATTGAGGACCAGTTCGCCGATGCGGCTCATCTCCCCGAGACCCGCGAGCAGCATCAGAGGTATCTGCAGCACGTCGCCGTCGGCGTTGGAATGCGCCTGCGCCTCGTGGCCCAAACGGCGGATGTAGTCGGCGACGACCACGGATATGGTCGACCCTTTCAGGTAGGCTCGATAGCTCTGCGCGCCCGAAACCCAGTCGTCTCCCGACGACGCTTCCAGGGTTTCCCAGCGCTGGTCGACGACGATGACGATCGCGTATTTGTGCTTCGCGTCTATGGGCTTTCCGTCCATGTCGTGGCTGTACCACGCCCACTCCGGGCATTCGCAGATGCCGACGATGTCGGCGTCGAGAAAGTAGCAGAGGGATTTGAGGTGCCTCGCCAGCTCTTCGGGATCGTCGGGCAGCTCCGCCGGGTCGGCGTACGGCTCTCCGCGATGGACGGGAACCTGCGTCCAGTGCAGATGTCCCATCGCCGCGTTGAGCGGGTTCTTGGTGATGAATCTGCGGATTTCCTTTCCGGCCTTGGGGCCGAGATCGCCGAAAAAGGCGCGGACGAAGAAGCCGGCGCGCTTGGGAACGCGCTTGATTTCGTCGGTGATCAGGGTCGTCGGCCGGTCGACCCGCCTGATCTTCTCCATCGGGAAGCGGCCCATGTGGAGGGGCCGTCCGCGCTTCCGGAACATTGCCGCGCCCGTCCGCCGGTCAGGGCAGCCGCACGACCGGCGCGTCGCTGCGGGAGTTCCCGTCCAGGAAACGCTCGAGCGCCTTTCCGAAGAAAGGGTCGTCCACCGACCGCATGACGTTGCGGATCTCGCATTCCGTCGCTTCCTCGACCGAACGCCGCCAGCCCTGGTGAAAGCTTTCTCTCGCCATGGCTTGCAGGTGCGTCGGCCCCGCCGCGAGATCCTTCGCGATCGACCAGGCGTTTTTCTCGAATTCGCCCCGCTCGTAGACCCGGTTGACGATCTGCCATTCGAGCGCTTCCCGCGCGTCGAGCGTCCGGTTGGTCATCATCAGTTCCATGGCGCGGCGGAAGCCGACGATCTTCGCCAGCGAATAGCTCGTGGTCGCGTCGTTGGCGAGGCCGATCGAATGCCATGCGCAGAGGAAACGGGCGTCGTCGGTGCAGATCGCCATGTCCGAGCACAGGGCGAGGCCGAGGCCGGAACCGGCCGCGACCCCGTTGACCGCCGAAAAGACCGGTTTCCCGAGATGGACCACTTTGTGAAAGACCTGGTGCCACCACATCGCGAGTTCGCGGAAATGGCCGGGAATTTCCTCCCGCGCTTCCGGAATTTCCTTCAGATTGAAGCCCGAGCAGAAAGCCTTGCCTGAGCCGATGAACATGACGGCGCCGACCGCGTCGTCGGCCTCCGAGCGGACCAGCGCGTCAAGGGTTTCGCGAACGCCGGTCAAGTCCAGCGCGTTGCCGTATCGCGGGAGGTCGAAGACGATTTTCGCGACGCCCTCCGCCGTTTCGTAACGGATGCTTTCGTATTTCATCATCGCAATTCCTCTCGATGAGGGGCAAGGCGCGACGTCCGGAAACGCGCGCCCGCTTCGCCCGTCGGCACGCCCGCGTCCGCTCGTCGGCGAAGCCGCCGCCCGGCGTCGCCGCGCCGGGAGGAGGCCGCGCCTATTCGGCTGCCTGCGGCTGCCGGATCGCGGCGTTCACGGCGGGCATGACCTTCTCGGCCATCAACTCCATGGAACGGGTGGCGAGCGCCTTGTCCTCCCAGTCCTTGCCGGCGTACAGCAGGGTCCCGAAATCGCCGGTCACTTCCCGGAAAGCGAGTATCTGGTCGACGACGCTGTTCACGTCGCCGGCGATGACGAGGCTGTCGACGATGAAGTCGACGGTGAGCTTTTCGTCGGGAAAGTCGCGCTCTGGCTTGAAGACCGCGTGGCGGTTGCCCCGCTTGAGCTTGGTGGAGAGCTGGCTGAAATAGAACCGGTAGGGGCTGCGCGGATTCTTCATGCCGTAGTCCACGGCTTTCGCATGGTCGTCGTTGACGAAGATCGAACGGGCGACGCGCCAGTCTTCCGTTCGCGCGGCGCGTCCCGCTTCCCGGCAGCCCTGCGCGTAGTTGGTCCAATGGGTCTTGACCCATTTGTCCAGCAGGAAGTTGGCCGAGATCGGAAGAAACCCCTTCTTGCCCATCTCGATCACCCCTTTCGAGAACGGCGCCACGACGGTGCCGAGGATGGGCGGGTGCGGCTTCTGATAGGGCTTCGCGATCGCGCCGAGCCCGATTTCGGGGTAAATCGTTTCGCGGGTGGTGATCTTCCACCGTTCTCCTTCGAGGTCGTAGGGCGGCTCGCCCTTCCAGATGTCGACGATATGGCCGATGGCTTCGGCGAACATCGCGTTCCGGTCGATCCCGCGGATGCCGAGCGCCTCGGCGTCCGATTCCAGGGCGCCGGGACTGATGCCGAAGAGGAAACGTCCTTCGAGCAGGTGATCGAGCATGGCGGCTTGCGCCGCGACCAGCACGGGATGGGTATGGGAGAGGTTGGTGGTGCCCGTGCCCAGCTTGATCCGCTTCGTTTCCGAAATCAGGCTCGCCTGGAACAGCATCGAATTGGTGATGCTCTCGGCGGTGTCCGTAACGTGCTCGCCGACATAGGCTTCCGAATATCCCAGACGGTCCGCGAGTATGATCGCTTCCCGGTCTTCCTGCAGCACCTGCGTGTAGTCGCGGTCGATGCGGTGCACCGGCATCGTGAAAAATCCGAGCTTCATGTCCCCCGTCCGGTCGGTTGGCTGCGGCGTTTATGACGGAAACGGTTTCCGCGATCAATTCGCGGCGCGACAGCCGCCGCCCGCCCGGCGCCTCGTCCGGGAAGCGTCCGGCGATTGTGATATGCTCCCGTCGGCGCGGAAGGCGAGGAAACTTGCGGAGGATCGATGGACGGCGTCGTCACGCGCGGAGGCGCGCGCCCGGTCTGGCCGGGCGACGGGAACCGGATACCGGACTGGATCTACACCGATCCGGAGATCTACGAGCGCGAAAAGGAACGGATTTTTCTCGGTCCCCACTGGAACTACGTCGGGCTCGACTGCGAAGCGCCGAATCCAGGGGACTATTTCCGCTCCTACGTCGGACCCTACCCGGTGGTCGTCGCGCGGGACGAAGACGGCGAGATAAACGTTTTCGAGAACCGCTGCGCCCACCGCGGCGTCGAGTTCTGCCGCGCCTATCGCGGCAACGCGGAGCGCTTCATCTGCCCCTATCACAACTGGACGTACACGCTCAGAGGCGATCTGGCGGCGATCCCGTTTCGCCGCGGCGTGAAGGGCAGGGGCGGCGCGCCGGAGGATTTCGACATGTCCGCGCACGGCTTGCGCAGATACGTGGTAACGCGCCGCGGCGGCGTGATATTCGCGACCGCGAGCGACGGCGTCGAACCCTTGGAGGATTATCTCGGGGCCGACATCCTGACCGAGTTCGACGCCACGTTCGATGGCGGAGAAATGAAGCTCCTCGGCGTTCATCGCAACCTGGTCCGCAGCAACTGGAAGCTGTATCAGGAAAACCTCAAGGATCCCTACCACGCGACGTTGCTGCACACCTATCTCACGACCTTCGGCCTGTTCGTCACCGGCAACGAGACCAGCATTCCCGTGGATCCGCGGGGGCGCCACGGCGGCCTGCTGACGCGGCGGCCCGAGGGACGGCCCGACGTATCGGGCGAGGAGCGCCGGGACATGCTGGCGTTCAAGGAGAAGATGGAACTGAACGATCCCCGGGTTCTCGATTTCGTGCGCGAGTTCGACTCCGGATGGTCGGCGTCCGTTCTCACGATCTTTCCGACGCTCACGGCGTTGCGCCAGACCAACATTCTGAACACGCGGCTGCTGGTGCCCCGCGGTCCCAACGAATTCATGATGATCTGGACCGTGTTCGGACGCGCGGAGGACGACGACGAGATGATCCGACACCGGCTCCGTCAGAACAACATCTTCGGGCCGGCCGGGTTTCTCGGAATCGAGGACAACGAGGCGCTCGCTTTCCTGCAGGAAGGCGTGCGGAGATCCCGGCCGTCGGCGGGACTCGCGATGCTGGGCGAGGACGACGAGCCCTTCGACACCATGATCACGGAGCGCGCCATTCGCGGCATGTACCGGTACTACCGGGAGGCGATGGAGCTTTGACGGCGGACGGACGGCGCGAACTCCGATTCGAGATCGAGGAATTTCACGCGGACTACGCGGCGGCGCTCGACCGCTTCGACCTCGACCGCTGGGTCGGGTTCTTCACCGACGACGCCGTCTACCATGTGCTCGCGCGAGACAACGAGGAGGCCGGCCTGCCGCTCGGACTGATCTATTGCGAGGGGAAGGCGATGCTGAAAGATCGCGCCTACGCGATCCTCAACACCGAGATGTTCGCGCCGCGCTACCTGCAGCTTTCGGTGACCAACACCCGCGTTCTTTCCGTCGACGGGCCGCTGATCGGCGCGGAAGCCAACTATCAGCTCTTCGAGACGCTGGTCGAGGAGCCGACGCGGGTGCAGCAGGTGGGCAAGTACCGGGACGTGTTCGAGAGAACGGAGGAGTCGCTGCTGCTGAAGCGGCGCACGTGCGTCTACGACAGCGTTACGATCGACAACTGCCTGGTTTTTCCGGTTTGACCGGGCGCAGGGAACAGGAGGAGGACATGGCGCAGGAACCGCTTGCGAACAAGGGGAACTACTTCCACATCTACGATTTCCGGGTGAAGCCGGGCGCCGGCCCCGAGTTTCTGAGGAAATTCGAGGAGTTCGACTATTCGGACGAGAATCCGATGCACAAGTCGCCGGCGCAGGTGAAGGACGGCGTCATGCTGCAGGACGTCGACGATCCGGATCACTTCTATCTCATCGCGGAATGGGCCGACGTGGAAGAGCATCGCCGCATCCTGAAGGAAGTTCAGGCGATGGCGCCGGAGTTCGTGCGGTACATCGAAGACCTCGACAAGGGGGCCTTTTCCCCGAAATACGCGGAGGTGGTTTCGTCGACGCCGCAGCACATTCTCGATGCGGCGGAGTGAGGCCGACGAATCGTCGGCTTGCCGAGGCGGTTTTTCGACGAGGTTGCGGCGATCGCTCGTTGCCTGTATCCACGTCCGGCGTCTATGGACGAAAGAAGAGCGTATGAAACGCGCTTGTTCGGGCGGGCGGCGCGGATTGCCGATTCCGCATGCGCTCGCATGAAGGAGGCAGGAGAATTGTTGCGAGAGTTTTTGAAGGAAAGGTGGCGAACGTAATCAAGCGACGAAAGTAGATATGCGTGATTTACGGAGTTGAATTGGTAGATATGATGACAATTCGTTTCCGCAAATCATTACTTTTTTCCTTGGTCCATAAGTTGTAGTTTCACTTGGGAGAAATCGACATGCGCGAATCGGCGTGTCAAAAAATTCCTCGAGTGGAGTGTCTGAAGGTCCGAAATTTCCGAGCGCTTCGGGAAGTTGAATTTCGCGATCTAACCCCGATGACGGTGCTTATCGGCCCGAACGGCAGCGGTAAATCCACGGTGTTCGACGTCTTTGCGTTCCTCGCGGAGTGCTTTCAATTCGGCCTGCACAGCGCATGGAATCGCCGCGGCCGCGCCAAAGAGTTAAGGACCCGCGACTCCCAAGGACCGATCGTCATCGAAATGAAATACCGCGAGCGGCCTGGGGAAAGATTGATCACGTATCATTTGGAAATCGACGAGGATGGCGGCTCTCCGACAGTCGCGCATGAATGGTTGGCGTGGAGGCTTGGCCGTCGGGGCGGCCCATTTCGTTTCCTCCGTTTCAGCGGCGGCGAAGGCGAATCGACCGGCGGCGACGAGCCACGCGTCGAAGACGAACGTCGGACAATTCTCCTTAAGTCGCCCGATCTTCTGGCTGCCAATGTACTTGGCCAGTTGCAGGAACATCCGCGGGTAGCGGCGCTGCGTGACTTCGTCATGGGATGCCATGTCTCACGTCTTTCTGCGGACAACGTCCGAGGGCAACAGGGAACGGATCCGCAAGAGCGGCTTAGCGCCACCGGAGACAACCTCGCCAATGTCATACAATGCCTGAGCGAGCGGCACTCGACGCGACTCGAGAAGATAATCGAAACGCTCCGAAGACGCGTGCCGCGCATAGAAAGGGTATTGACCGAGACGATGTCGGACGGCCGATTGTCGTTGAAAATCAAGGATGCTCCATTTGGAAATCCTGTTTTAGCACGGTTTGCCTCTGATGGCACATTAAAGATGCTTACTTTGTTCGTGCTGTTGTACGATCTGGATCCGCCGCCGTTTATAGGTATTGAAGAACCTGAAAATTTTCTGCATCCTCGTCTCCTTTTTGAATTGGCCGAGGAATGCCGCGCCGCCTGCGAGCATACGCAGCTTCTTATCACCACGCATTCGCCGTTATTCGTGGATGCGCTTCGGGCGGAGGAGGTTCGAGTTCTATGGCGTGACGAAGCGGGCTATACGCGTACGCAGCCCGTGGCGGATTTGAGCAACATAGAGGCATTAATCAAAAATGGCGCCATTCTTGGAGATTTGTGGATGGAGGGATATTTTGGATTGGGAGATCCCCTTTTTCGGAATGGCGACCCAGCGTATTTTGGAGAATAAACTTAATTGATAAGGCACGGGACTTGAAATTTTTTGTCGAGGAATCCTCGATGGAGTTTTTTGCGAGGCCTGCTTCCACGTCTTCTTCCGAGTGGTTGCACGTTCAAGGTCCATGCATCTCGCGGCAAATCTAGATTGTTGCGGAATCTGGGTGAAAGGTTATCCGCGAGTTGGCTTCCGTCTGATTGGCGTATAGTCGTGATGGTCGATCGCGACAATGATGATTGCCACGATTTAAAAAGACAGCTTGAGGCGGCGGCGTCGAATCTGCGTACTCGGACCCAGGTTGCCGATAACTCGTGGCAGATAGCGTTTCGTGATCGAAGAGCTAGAGGCTTGGTACTTTGGCGACTGGGATGCAGTGCGCGATGCTTATCCGAGAAGGTGCCCGCCGGAACGAGATTCGTCGGCGCGGTCCGAACGCTGCAGGCCGTGTCGGTTGCAGCGAGTTCGGAGCGCTTTGCGCTCGTAAGGGGCAGGCAAGGTCGTTCGGGTCTCGATTTCGGCCATGACCCCCTGGTCCTCGCGCGATGCGCGGTTCCGCGCCGACGCTATTCCGCGCCCGCTTCCCGCTCTTCGCGCACGAAGGCCGGCGGCGCGCCGCCTTCCTTCCCTTCCCCGAAATAAACCGTCCGGTGCGGGAACGGGATTTCGATGCCGAGCTCGTCGAAGCGGCGCTTGATCCGGCGATTGAACTCGCGGCCGACCTGCCACTGCCTGCCGGGATCGGTGGTGAAGCGCGAGCGGACGACCACCGCGGAATCGCCGAGCTCGTTCAGCCCCATGATCTCCAAGGGCTCGTGGATCCAGCCGCCGTAGACGGCATCGGCCCGCATCTCCTCGCCGAGCGCTTCGAGGACCTCGATCACTTCGTCCACGTCTTCGCGGTAGGCGACGCCGATGTCGAACAGGTAGCGGGAGAACTCGCTGGTCATGTTCTCCACGGTCGAAACCGAACTGAACGGAATGATGTGAACGTTGCCCCTCAGGTCGCGGAGACGGATGGTGCGGATGGAGATGTCCTCGACCACCCCCGACCTGTCGCCGACGCGCACGACGTCGTCGACCCCGAACTGGTTCTCCGCGAGGATGAAGACGCCGGTGATCACGTCCTTCACCAGCGTCTGCGCGCCGAACCCGACCGCGAGGCCGACGACGCCCGCTCCGGCCAGCAGCGGCCCGATGTCCACGCCGATTTCCGAAAGAAGCACGAGTCCGATCACGGTGGCGGTGACGATCATCAGGACCCGGCGAAGCAAGGGCAGGAGGGTGCGCGCGCGGCGCCCGGGGTCGCCGTTCGCGGCCGACTCCAGATAGCGCTCGATGGCGGAGCTCGCGACTTCCCACAGCGCCACCGCGACGACGACCACGATCGCGCTCGTGACCAGGCTGCCGATCGCCCGGCGCGCCGTCTCGCTGTCGATCCAGCCGAAGGAGTCGACGCCCCAGGCCCGCAGGATCGCGAGGGCCGCCGCGGCCGCGATCGTCCAGGAAACCGCGTGATGCAGCGCCGAAAAATACCGGTTCGCCCGTTCGACGAGCCCCGGATGCCGCCGGACGAGTTCCGGCCGCAATCCGAAACCCCTGTCGAGGGCGATGCGGGAGCCCGACGTCAGGACCTTGGCCGCCGCGACGATCGCGGCGCTGATCACGGTGGCGCGGAAGACGAATTCGAACCCGGTCTCCAGCGCCCAGACGACGTAGACGGCCCCGAAATACCCCGCCGCGAACAGGTGCCAGACGGCGGCGAAACGGCGGCGAAGGGCGCCGAGGCTCCCGCCGTCTCCGCGAATCCGCGCTGCGACGCTCCGGCGGTTCTGCAGGACGAAGATGATCGCCAGCGACGCCAGAAGCAGGCCGACCGCCCTTCCGAGCAGGAACTGACCGCCGTGCGGAAGCCCCAGCAGCCTCGTCGACTCGACCAGAAAGTAGCCGTAGGCGCCGACATTGGCGAAGCGGCGGATCCAAAGCGCCAGATAGTTCGCGGTTTCGTCGTCGAGTTTCGTTGCGCGCATGTGCGGCGCGCCCGGCGCGAAAAACGTCGTGGCGAGAACCGCGGCGGCTCGGGCGACGACGCTGGCGGCCACCAAGGGCGCCGCGACCGCGCGGGTCGCCTCCCCGGCTCCGAGCAGGAAAAGCGCGGCGTAAGCGGCGACGGCGAAGGAGGCGATGGAAACGAGGTCGAGCGACGTCCGGGCTGCGACGTGCCGCGGCAGCAATCTTTCGCGCGTGCGGGACAGGAGGCGGCGCGCGCCGAGTTCGGCGATCAGCCCGGCAGCCAGAACGACCGCCGACATCCACAGAACGTTCAGCCAGAGGTTCCTCGATTCCTTGCGTTCCGCCTGATCGCGAATCCATGCGGCGACGCGCGGAGGATCGAGCAACAGCGCGGCGCCGGCGACCAGTTCCTCGCTGAGGCGGTCGATTCGCTCCGACAGCGCTTTGGCGATTCCGCTTTCCCCGGCCGCCTCCGGTTTTGCGGTCCCGTCGGTCGCCGCAAGGAGGATCTTGAGGCGGGTCAGCAACTTCGCGCGGGCTTCCGGATCCTCGATGTCCGCCACGAGGTCCGTCAACTCGGCCTGGCTCGGCCCGGCGGCTTCCTCCTGGGCCGGCGGCGCGGCGGCGCTCTGGGCATGGAGCGGCGGCCCCGCCGCCGCGCCGGCGAGAACCAAAATCAGAAGAAGGATTCGGGTCCGCATGGCGACCGCCGACCTTTGAAACGACGGGTAAACCTATAGCCTGCCCGTCCGCGTGTCATACGCTCGGTTTTCCTGCTCGCAAACGCGCCGCCGTTTGTGATTTGCTTCGGCGGCGATTACGTTCTCCCGCCGCTGTCGGAGAGGCTCATGACCGATATCGAGATCGCCCGCGCCGCGAAGACCCTGCCGATCGGCGAGATCGGCGCCGGCATGGGAATACCGGCCGATGCGCTTCGCGCTTATGGAGTCGACAAGGCCAAACTCGACCATGGCTTTCTCGACGGACTTCGCGACCGTCCAAGGGGCAAGCTGGTTCTCGTGACGGCGATTACGCCCACCCCCGCCGGCGAAGGCAAGACGACGACCACGGTGGGCCTGGTCGACGGGTTGAACCGCATCGGCAGGAAGGCGGCGGTTTGCATCCGCGAGCCTTCCCTCGGTCCGTGCTTCGGCATGAAGGGCGGCGCGGCCGGCGGCGGGTACGCCCAAGTGGTGCCGATGGAGGACATCAATCTCCATTTCACCGGCGATATGCACGCCATCGGCGCGGCGCATAATCTCCTCGCCGCGATGGTCGACAACCATGTCTATTGGGACAACGCGGCGGAACTCGATTCGCGCCGGATTTCCTGGCGGCGGGTCGTGGACATCAACGATCGCGCGCTGCGCGAGGTCGCCGTCGGGTTGGGCGGCGTCGCCAACGGCTTCGCCCGCGAAAGCGGCTTCGACATCACCGTCGCTTCCGAAGTGATGGCGATCTTTTGCCTCGCGCTGTCGCTCCCGGATCTGGAGCGCCGCCTCGCGAACGTCGTCGTCGGCCAGACTCGCGACCGCGCCCCGGTGACCGCCGGCCGCCTGCAGGCCGACGGCGCGATGGCCGTTCTGTTGAAAGACGCGTTGATGCCCAATCTGGTGCAGACGCTGGAGAACAACCCCGCCTTCGTCCACGGCGGCCCGTTCGCCAACATTGCGCACGGGTGCAATTCGGTGATCGCGACGGAAGCGGCGCTTCGCCTGGCGGACTACGTGGTGACCGAGGCCGGCTTCGGGGCGGATCTCGGCGCCGAGAAGTTCTTCGACATCAAGTGCCGCAAGGCGAACCTTCGGCCCGACGCCGCCGTGATCGTGGCCACCGTCCGCGCCCTCAAGATGCACGGCGGGGTCGCGCGCCGGGATCTGGGGACGGAGAACGCGGGGGCGGTCGCGAAGGGCCTCCCCAATCTTCGCCGGCACGTCGAGAACGTCGCGCGTTTCGGAGTGCCTCCGGTCGTGGCCGTCAACCGTTTCGCGGACGACAGCGACGCCGAGGTCGCGGTCGTGGCGTCCGGGATCGGCGGCGAAGTCCCGGTGGTGGAATGCACCCACTGGGCGGACGGTTCCGCGGGCATCGAGGCGCTGGCGCGAGAGGTGGACGCGGTCGTGGCGCGCGGCGACGCGGATTTCAGGACGCTCTATCCGGACGACATGGGCCTGTTCGACAAGATCGGCACGGTCGTCCGCGAGATTTATCGCGGCGCCGAAGCGACTGCGGACAGGCGGGTTCTCGACCAGCTTCGGCGCTGGGAGGAGGAGGGTTACCGGAACCTGCCGGTGTGCATGGCCAAGACCCAGTACAGCTTCTCGGTCGATCCGGAACTCAAGGGCGCGCCGGTCGATCACGTCGTTCCGGTGCGCGAGGTCCGGCTTTCGGCCGGCGCGGAATTCGTGGTGGCGATCTGCGGCGACATCATGACGATGCCCGGACTGCCGCGGGTTCCCGCCGCCGCCGCCATCAGGCTCGGCGCGGGGGGAAGGATCGAGGGACTGTTCTGAATTCGGCGCGGAACGTCTTTTCGAAGCCGCTCCGGGGATCGTTTCGGAGCGGACCGCCGCGCCGTTTGCGAAGCGGCCGTCGCGCCCGCTGCCCTCGTTCCGGCGGACGGGCCGGCGTCCGCGTTCATTCGCCCAGGTAGCGGAAAGCGAAGGCTCCCCCGCAAGGAACGATCGCGCCCGCCGTCGGGGTCGGGAAGTGGGACGGGACGACGGTGACGTCCGTTTCGGCGTAGCGGTCGAGGAACGCTTCCCGGGTGGCCCGGGCCGCTTCGCGGTCGGCGCAGGCGATGGTGCTCCAGCCGGGAATATGGCACTGGATCATATGATGCATGAGATCGCCGCAGAGGACCGCTTCGCGTCCACCGGAAGAGATGCGAAGTCCCACCATTCCCGGCGTGTGGCCGGGCAACGGTTCCAGCGTAAGCCCGTCGTCGATCTGGTGATCCGTTTCGACCAGCAGTTCGCGCCTTGCGTCGAGTATCGGGATCACGCTGTCGGCCACGTAATCGCCGGTGCGCGTCATCAGGTTCCGTTCCGACTGCCGCAGCCAGAAGTCGAGTTCGGATCGCGCGAAGATGTATTTCGCGTTGGGAAACGTCGGAACCCAGCGCCCGTTCTCGAGCCTGGTGTTCCAGCCGACGTGATCGACGTGCATGTGGGTGCACAGGACGAAATCGATTTCCTCGGGCGTCGCGCCGGCCGCGAGGAAACGGTCCATCCAGGGGAACGCCGCGTCGTCGAAAAACTCCCGGTTGCGCCGCTTGCGGTTGCCGACGCAGGTGTCGACCAGGATCGTATGGCGAGGCGTGCGGACCAGGAAGGACTGGATATTGATCACGACCTTGCCGCTTGCCGGGTCGTAGTGGCGCGGAACCATCCACTCGCGGTGCGGTTCGATCGCGTCCTCGTTCCAATCGGGGAAGAACGCCGCGGCTTCGAGCAGCGGCAGTTCCATTTCGACGATCGGAGCGACCGTGACGTCGCCGAATTCGAACATGCGGCCTCCGCTTCGCGTCCAAGAGGGAGCTTACGCGGCCGCCGGCGGTTCGGCAATTCGGTCGGTCTGCCGGCCGCCTTCTTCCCGATCAGAGCGCCGGACAGGCGCCGGCGCCCAGAATCGGGCCTTGGCGATCGTCCTGCACGAGCACGGCGCATCCCTCTCCCGCCGCCAGGGAGAAATCCGTCACCGTCACAGACATGCCCTGTCCCGCCCATTCGCCGATTCGCCGGACCTCCGTCACGACATGGTGGTTGACCAGAGACTTGCCCTTGTTCTCGCCGCCCCGCACGTCGGTTCGATGCCGTTCGACGAACCGAACGAGCCATACGGTTCCGCGTTCGACGGAATCGCCGGCGAGGGTCACGTTCGTTTCGGGGTCGAGGGCGATCTCGATGCGAACGCGGTCGTTTCGGTCGGTTGCGGAGGCCTCGATCGCGGACAGGACGTTGGCGCGATGCGATCCGACGGCTTCCAGCCGCCCGCCCACGACCATTTGCGGCGTGTACACGTTCGACTGTTCGCGGATTCGCTGATTGTAACCGATCTGCCGTTCCGTAAAGGCGCGCTTGGAGAAAACGTCCTTCCATCGTCCGGCTTCGCCGAATACGAGATCGTTCCAGTAGTCGACATGAAACTCGAGCGCGAGGACATCCTTTCTTCCGGCGAGTTCGCCGAGGAATTTCTCGGCCGGCGGGCACGAATAGCAACTCTGCGAGGTGAAAAGCTCGACGACGACGGGATCGTTGTCGGCGCTCGCCGTCGCCGCAGCGAGCGTTAGCGAAGCGACAGCGAGGGGAACGAGTTTTTTCATGCCGCAAATATAGGCTCCGGCGACGCGCAGGCCAATAACATTTTTGTGAAGCCGCGCCGGAGAGGCGGGCGCGGCTTCGCCGATTGTCCTCGGAAGGCCCGTAAAAGGCCGCGTCGCGTCGCGCAAGCGCGGTCGACTCCGCGGGTCCGAAGAGCGGCGCGCAGTGGATGGTCATCCGCGGACGACAATGGCATAATGTCGCGATAACAGAGCAGAATGCCATGCGCAGCATTCCGGAAACGGCAAGGGGTCGGTTGGCTCTCCGCGCCGCCCGGCATTCCCGGTTCCCGAACGTCGAGCGTCGGCGCGCCCTCATGTTCCTTCGAAGTCGACGCCGCGCTGCCCGCGTGGGCGGAACGCGAGCGCGGTCCCCGCTTCTTGAAGCTCGTCAACGCGCTTTCGGCCGCCTGCCGGGGCGAGGGGGCGGAAAGGCGATCGCCATGGCGACCGCGGCGCCGAGGCAAAGATGATCCGGCGCGTTTCCATCAAGAACTTCAAACGCTTTCGCGAGGAGGAGCTGGCGGATACGGTCGTTCTCGCAGGACCGAACAACGCCGGGAAATCCACGCTGCTCCAGGCGATCGCCACATGGAAACTCGGGATCGACCGGTTGGCGGCGCAACGCGCGGGAGGCATGGGCGCCATGCGGTCGGGAGTCGCCATTCCGCGCGCGGAAATCACCACGGTGCCGCTCCGAGAGTCGCGATAGACCTGCATACTGTCCGAATTTATGATCGTCGCCCCGCCGAAAGACTCCAGGGCCTCCGCGAGCGCGAGCCGGGACTTTCCCGCGGCCTTGGGGCCGGCGATCAGTACGCCCGTATGCGTCGGTTCCGGTATGGGCGTTCAGGGACGGGTATCCCGCGTCGGGCGTCTTTCAAGAGCGCCCGGGAACGCCTCCCCGGCCCGGGCCATGTCCAATCCTCCGGAATCGAGGGTGGCCGAACGCTTCGCCGCGTCGAACCCGGTCGGCATGATTCATGTTACGACACCAGCCCACATTTCTCCTACCGGCGGGGACCGAGGAGCGCGCGGCGTTGCGGGGCCGCGTGACCCCCCTCCCGACCTCCCTCCTGTCAGGCAATGGCAGGGGGGAGGTCGGGGTGGGGCGCGCGCCGGGGGGAAGAGCGCGAACGGACCCCTCATGACACGCACAGCGACGCCCGGACAGGCATGGCCCAAGCTCGAGATTAGGGTCAACTCGGGGTTGACGACGGGGCGCACCGGGCGCTGTAATGGCGCTTCCGGCGCTTAATGGCAGTATCCTCGTGAGGAGCCGTTGGGCGTGGTCACATGGGTCTTGGGAAGAAGGAACGAAGACATGATCAACTTGACGACGATGCTCCACGTACCGATGGAAGCCGAAGGATTCAGACAGTGCGCGCGCCAGCTCGTGTCCATCTCGGATGCGTACCGCGAGGATCTGGACTTTCGCGCGAACTTCGACTCGGACCCGGTCGCGGCCCTCGTCGAGAACAACATCGACGTGGCGCCTGATACGGATGTGCGCGTCGTGGAGGACACGGACGAGGTCTTCCATTTCGTCCTTCCCCCCGACTTCAACACCGGCATGGGGGACGAGGTGCTCGACATGGTCGCCGGCGGCAAGACCGCTTCGGCGCAGCCGGCCCCTCGCGCCTACCGTGGGTGCTTCTCGCCGCCCAATCTTCCGGGGTTTACGGGGTACCGCTACGGCCAGTGACGGAGCCGGCGAGGGCGGGGCTGCTCCCTGCTTGGTCGACGTGGCTCGCCGCACGTCGCGGAAGGAGGTTCCCGATGCCCGGTCTTCCGGGGTGCCGCGGGGCGCCCCGGCAGGCCCGCCCCGGACGGTGCTGATCCGGATGCAGGTCGAGGACTCGCCGGTGCGGTGGCGGCTCGCGGGCAGCGGCGACGCGCCGGGCAGGGAGCCCGGCGCGTGCGTGGTCGCCGTCGACGGCGCGCCCGCCCAGATCCGTCCCGAGAGCGTGGCGGATCTCATGCAGGCGGGCCGGCACTCCCTGAAACGGCTCGAGGGGGTCGGCTACCGCATCGATTGGCGAAAGGTTCTCGCCGCCGCCGGGGCGCCGGTGACAGCGCGGCGGGTGGCGGCGCCGTTGGGAATGTTGGGCCCGAACTCGACCACGACGGCGCGGAGGTTGGATGAAGCCTAGATCGCATGTGCTGATTCCCGACTTCCTGCCCGCCGCCGATGCCGCAACGTTGTTCGACAATGCGTACTCCGGCGATTGGACGATAGGGACGAGCGGCAACGGCATCATCGACCGCCTGTCCCGGTCGGTCTTCAACGCCGAACTGAGCGCGCGCGAGAGGGAATGGTGGCTCCCTCGCGTCCTCGCGGCGCTTCCGCGGACAGCGCGGGAGCTGGGGGTGGACGTATCCGCCGCGCCCGACTTCTTTACCGCCTGGGCGTGCCATCACAGCGGAGATCTCCACGTCCGGCATCGCGACGCCGGAGAGACCGCGATGGCTTTCTGGGACAACCGCCGCATCGCGTATGTCTACTACCTGCATCGCCGGCCGCGCGCCTTCACGGGAGGCGACCTGGTGCTCCATCCTCCCGGCGCCGACCCCGTCCGGATCCGGCCGGCGCACAACGCCTTCGTCGCGTTCCCGCCCGAAACCGAACACGAGGTCGAGCCGGTGCGTTGCGACCCCGACGACTGGGGGGCCGGCCGGTTCTCGATCGTGGGATTCGTGCTCGAACCCGAGCCTTCCGCGGAAGGATGAGCGAAATCGCCCGCCGTTCCCGGTTGGACGACGGCGCCGATACGGTCCGGGGGACAGTCGACCGGAAAGTGACGGCACGGAGGCTGGATGAAGCCTAGATCGCATGTGCTGATTCCCGACTTTCTGCCCGCCGCCGATGCCGTGGCGTTGTTCGATAATGCGTACTCCGGCGATTGGACGATAGGGGTGAGCGGCGACGGGACCATCGACCGCCTGACCCGGTCGGCCTTCGACGCCGAGCTGAGCGCGCGGGAGAGGGAGTGGTGGTTCCCTCGCGTCCACGCGGCGCTTCCGCGGACGGCGCGGGAGCTGGGGGTGGCCGTGTCCGCCGCGCCCGGCCTCTATAGCGCTTGGGCGTGCCATCACGACGGGGACTTCCATGTCCGGCATTCCGACGTCGGAGAGACCACGCCGAGTTGGTGCGACAACCGCCGCATCGCGTACATCTACTACCTGCATCGCCGTCCGTGCGCCTTCGCGGGAGGCGACCTGGTGCTCCATCCGCCCGGCGCCGGCCCCGTCCGGATCCGGCCGGCGCACAACGCCTTCGTCGCGTTCCCGCCCGAGACCGAGCACGAGGTCGAGCCGGTGCGCTGCGACCCCGACGACTGGGGGGCCGGCCGGTTCTCGATCGGGGGATTCGTGCTCGAACCCGAGCCTCCAGCGGAGGGATGACCGCTGTCACCCCCCCCCCTCCCGACCATAAGCGTCAACTTGTTTCCCGGCTTGGCATTGCTCGCGCTGGTCCACTGAAGCCGAGGAGCGTGAGGCAGAACGCGGATCAGGGCGGGTGAGTGAGGCCAGTGTCTCCAAAATCCGGGTCTGAACTGCCGTGTCATCGCGAATTTCGACCATTGGAGGCCCCCGAAACATGAAGTATCCAAACAAGTTGACGCTTATGGGTTGGAACCCCGACCCTGGGAAACGTGTTGTTTTCGGGATGGCTCCCGGCGTTTCGGCTTGGAATCCGAGCGCCAGTCGCCTCGTTTCCCTGTGACAGAGGATAGCGCGCTCCTCGTGAGATTCCAGGATTTAAGTCGCGCTCGATGGGCCGTATGACGGTCATATTCAGCGTATTCAGATACTAAAGATGACATATATGGCGATTCGATCCTTGTATAGATACCTCCCAGATATAGATTCTCTTGAAGTTACAGTTAGTTATAGTCGAACACCTGTGATTGTCAGAAATTCCCGCTAACTCGTAGTGGTCGTGCTAAATGCAAAGGACTCTCTCGACAGGAGGCACGACCGTCATGACAGACGTCTAACGTTCGGCTTTATGGCCGAGCTTTCGTTGGTTATGTTTCCCTCTGAAGAACCTGCTACACACTTCGAAAATTTATTATGTCAGGAAGTATCGTAAGGTTCCAGAATCGGTTTCCTGTATGCTATCGCACGATAAAGCGCTTCCCAGCCTGAATGCCCGGATGCCGTTCGGCGACGCACGAGACAGCATCGATGGCGTGCTGCGGCGCCTTTAGCCGTCGGCGAACCGGCGTCGGCGGGCGGCTTTCCGGGGCGCGATGCCGACGATTAGCTATAGTGCAGGGTACGCGAGAGACAAGGAGCGGTTTCCCCATGATCGTCGATTGCCACGGGCACTGCACCGCGGAACCCGCTGCGTTGATGCCGCAGGGAGCGGCTCGCCGATGCGGAGTTCAACCCCGGGTTCGGGCCGTCCGCCGCCGCCTTCCGGGCGTCGGACGGCGAGATGCGCGAAAAGCTCGAGCAACTCAAGTTCATGCGCGAACGCGGCCTGACGTTGTTCTCTCCTCGAGCGGTCGGCATGGGCCATCATCTCGGCGCGGAGCAAACGGCCTGTCATTGGGCGCAGATCGGCAACGACACGATTCGCAGGGTCTGCGACCTTTCGTTTCGTCCCCGTCTGCCAACTGCCGCAATGCGTCGAGCCGAGGAAAATGGATCCCGAACTCAAGCGCCGCGTCGACGCCACGCCCGGTCTCGACGACGAACGGCGGCGCAGGGCGTTCGAGGGCGACGCGCACCGGCCGCGGCTTCGGGCGTGAAGCGGGGCCGCGATGCCCCCGAGCTTAACAATGGAGCACCGGGCGAATGCCGTACCGTAATCTGCGGGCGTATCTGGAAGAGCTGCAGGCGCGCGATCTTCTGCATGTGGTTCGGGAACGCGTCAGCAAGGACACCGAACTCGTTCCGCTCGTCCGGCTGCAGTTTCGCGGCCTGCCCGAGGAACGGCGCAAGGCGTTCTGGTTCACGAACGTCACCGACTCGCGCGGACGGGAATTCGATGCATCCGTAGCAATCGGGTCGCTTGGCGCTTCGCGCGCGATATACGCCGCTGCGCTCGGCGTGAAGCCCGACGGGATCGGCGACCGATGGGCGAGCGTGCAGAGCGGCCACTTGCCGCCCGAGCGAGCGTCCAGCGCTCCGGTGAAGGACTTCGTCCACGCCGGCGCGGCCTTCGGCGACGGGATCGACCGGTTTCCTCATCTGGTTTCGACGCCGGGCTTCGATCCGGCGCCGTTTCTCACTGCGGGCGTCTGGATTACGCGGGATCCGGAGGACGGTACGTACAATCTCGGCATCTATCGCGGCATGATCAAGGCGCCCGACCGCATGGGCTGCGCCACCGACGTGTCCACGCAGCATCTTGCCATTCAGTGGGAGAAGGCGCGCCGGGCGGGCCGGCATCTTGAAGCGGCGGTATTCCTGGGCGGCCCGCCGGCGCTGCTTCTGGCGGCCGCGAGCAAGGTCCCCTACGGCGTCGAAGAATACGGCGTCGCCGGCGCGCTCAACGGCGAGCCGATCGCGGTCGTCCCGGCGGAGACGTTCGATTGCATGGTGCCGGCCGAAGCCGAAATCGTGATGGAAGGCGTCATTCGCACCGATACGCTGGAGCCCGAGGCGCCGTTCGGCGAGGCGAGCGGTTATCTGGGACCGCGCAAGATGGAGAAGATCTTCGAGGTGACGGCCGTCACTCACCGCGCCGATCCCGTCTACCAGGGCATCATCAGCGAATTTCCGCCCAGCGAAAGCACGGTGATGCGCAAGGCTGCGTTCGATGCGATCTATCTGAGGCATCTGAGAGACGCCTGCAACAACCCGTCCGTCGTCAGGGTCGCATGTCACGAAATGGCGAGCTGCAACATGCTGTTCGTGATCCAGCTCGACCGGCCGGAACCCGGGCAGCCCTGGCAAGCGCTTCGCGCGGCTGCTGCATTCGACGCGTCGCTTGGCAAGATCTTCATCGCTGTCGATTCGGACGTCGATCCCGATTCCCTCGAAGCGGTGCTGTGGGCGCTGAGCTACAGTACGCAGCCCCATCGCGATATGGAGATCATTCGCGGCAAGGTGGCGCGTCTCGATCCTTCGGTCGCTCCTTCGGATTCCGCGTACCCGGACGCGCGGGGGGCGTCGGCGATCCTGATCAACGCGGTGCGCGAGCATCCCTACCTGCCCGTCTCGTTGCCGCGCGAGGACTTCATGCGGGCGGCGCGGGAGAAATGGACAGCGCTGGGCTTGCCCGAACTCGACCTGAGGACGCCGTGGCACGGCTATCCTTTGAGCGCCTGGACGCAGGAAAATGCGGAGGAAGCGGAGTTCGCCGTGACGGGACGGTACTTCGAGACAGGTAACAAGCTCGCGGGACGCCGCGAGCCGACGGCGGACGAATGACGCCGCCGGCCCGCGCCAGTTCGTGGGGCCGACGGTGCAAGGACAGGCGAACGACCCTCCGGAAGTCGTCACCGTCGGCGTTCGTCGATGCTTGACCGGACAGGAAAGATTTTCGCGCCGGCGGCGGGGCACCTTGACTCGCTGGCCAGTCCACCCCGATACTGCCCTCCATGGCGTTGATAGGCTGATCATAAGCTTTCGAAGCGCACCGAATGACCTTGCCAACAAGACCAATGAACGGCATAGTTATTATATGGCTCTTTTTCTTTATAGAAATAGGGAAATTCGGGCAAATTTTTAATCGGGATTTCGGTAGGAGTCGCGGTTATTTTTCTCTTGGTATCGGCTAATAGAGATTTGACGGAATTGGAAAATATTTTGTTCCAAATATTTATTTCTGGCGTTGGTTTAACAGGTTCTTATCTTTTAGGAAGATAGGTGGCGAGAGATGTGGTAAGAGAGCCAATCAGACCGCATGCAAGATCCGCGTTTCGACGTCTTGTTTCTCTTTACGAGGGTTTGAGCGGAATAGCACATATGGTAGCAAGTTCCGAACCTGAGAAAGAAGACGCAAAAATGTTGGCGCTTCGAGAAATAATTATCAGGGAAATACGGACACCGGACGATGCGTTGGAAGATTGGGCCGACATCGTGCCCGAAGAAGTGATGAAGTATCGCGAGGAAATTCGCCAGATGCAGCTGCGAGGAGATAGAAATGACTGATCCAATTCGTGGAAGAATCGCCAAAATCCTTAACGTTCGCGAGGCGGCAATCAATATTGGTTCCAAGCAGGGCGTTCGTTTGGGAATGATTTTTGATGTCGTGGATGACAAGCACAGGGATATTACGGACCCTGAGACAAATCAGGTTCTGGGTTCCATAGAACGTTCTAAGACAAGACTCAAAGTGACTCATGTTCAGGAAAATCTTTGCGTAGCATCTACGTTGAAGAAAAGGCGAGTGAATATTGGAAGATCGGGAACGCTTTATGATGCGCTTATGCCGAAAAAATGGATCGCGGAGTATGAAATATTGATGAGATCGGATATGAATTTAGAGGATGACGAAAGGGGTTATGTGAATGTTGGAGATCCCGTTGTTCTGATCTGTGAAAATTTGGAAGAAACACCCGGTCAGGCGGCTGCACTTTCGAACTAGTTGGAAAGGCGCACCCGCCTCCGAGACGATCTGGGCGTAGTTCTCAAGGATGTCAGTCAGGCTTTTTTTGGCAGAACCTTCTTCTACAAGTAGTCGGCTCAAGGCAATGCGGGTTCGGCGTGTTTCCTGCGCCGCTATCTCAATCAATATTGAACGGCAGAAACCACGAGTCTTTGCCTCGCAGATGGGTGCACATCCTTCTCTCTTGATTGTCCACCGCGAAATGGACGACGCAATGACCGAAGCGAAACAACGGTTCCTTCGGGTCGCAGTCGCGCCGGTATTGTTCGACGGCATTTTCGATTTTTTGCTTGGTCAGGCCGTTCTTGAGTTCGAAGGCGGCTATGGACAGACCGTTGACGAACGGTGCCAGGTCAAGCGCGAGCCGGGTTTCGTCTCTCGAATGGCGGAGCTGCCGCGTGACGCTGAAGACGTTCGCGGCAAACAGGGGTTCCGCCTTCGCGTTGCCGGAGGTCGGCGCGCCCTGGAACAACTCCATCGAAGGCAGGTTCGCGCTTACATCCCTTGCGGAGCACGTCGACAACGCCACGTTTGTCGACCTTATCGCGCAGGCGTTGGAGGAGTCGGATACGTTGCAAGTTGTCGGCTCCGATGCCGGACGTCTCGACGGCCCCGGACTGCTTCGCGTCCGAGTAGCCAAAGAGCTTGGCTACGTCGATGGCGCGGCCGCAATCCTTCGGATCGCTGACGACATGGCCGCCCTTGTCGATCAAGGATTTGACGATGAGGATTTCGAAGCCTGTTTCGCTCGAATCAGCCGTCATCAGGTTACGGGCGGCGCAGCAGCGACCCAGCCCTTCTCCCGTAGTCGCGTCGATGCGAGGGCGATCTGGCGAGGGGTGAAGCGCATTTTGCTTCTATGCCAGTTATGGGTGCGGGCGACCACCTCGCTTGTCGGCCGGGCGATCTCGCGTGTCATCACCCAATGAACGGTTGCGAGGAGTTCCAAGCCGAAAGACGACTCGAAGCCATAAATCAGTTCGGTAACCCGCTCGAACCGTGTCTGTGTTTCGCTCTCGCGTTTGAGCACTGCCTCCGCGTCTTCGATAGCGCCGGGAACAAGTTCCAACGGCATTTCAGGATCGCCGCCGCCGTCAGCGTCGCTCGAAACGATGTGTCCTTCGATCTCGTTCAGAACGCGCCGCAGGTTGTCGGCATAGGGCCCATGGGGCGCTTTGGCATAGCGGAGCCGCAGCGGTTCGCCCGCCTCTTGCAGGAAATACATCAGCTTGTGCGCCTCCAGCAGAGTTACGAAAGGGTCGAGCATGGCGTCGAGGTAGCGGCGCAGCAGGCCCACAAGCGCCGCACGGCCCGGAGTCATCTCCGGCGGCTTTCGCATGCGCGCCCTATCCTTTGCTACGGGCGCGGCATCGGGTTCGAAGACAGTGACCCGAAGATCGACCAAGCCAGACAGCGCCGCTTGGATGCGCGGGCGCACATCGTCCCAGGCGAGACCGCCCGAGCCGCAGGCAAGGGGCGGTATGGCGATGGAGCGAATGTTGCGCGCTTCGATCTCGGCGACCAGCGCATCCAGTCCCGCTTCCACATCCTCCATCCGACTGTTGGTGCGCCAGTGCCTTTTGGTGGGGAAGTTGACGATGTAGCGGGGTGCAAGCGCACCCGTTTCGAACACGAACATCCTGCCCGGTTTTACTTCCTTGCGCTTGCAGGCGGCGGAATAGGACTTGAAATTTTCAGGAAACGCTTTCTTGAACTGAAGCGCGACGCCACGCCCCATGACGCCGACGCAATTGACCGCATTGACCAAGGCTTCCACATCTTCGGCGAGAATGTCGCCGGTCTTGAAGCGGATCATCTCTATCGTCTCCCAGTTCAATAATACCATAGAGGGATAATTTCGACGCCAAGGCGAGCCGCTGTCGCGATAGGTAGGGCTTGAGGACGTGCCTCATGCCGTTTGCGCATCGCTAGGCGCGGGTTCCGGGTCGTCCGCGAAGACGCGGATGTAATCGCGATAAAGGAACGCCCGGTTGCGTCTGCGGTCGCCGAACCGCTCCAGAATGCCGATCGAAACCAGGCGCGCGACGAGGTTGTTCGCCGCCGGATAGCTGAGGTTGGCGATTTCCCGAACGTCGGAAACCGTTATCGCGGGTTTCCTGTATAGCGCTTCAAGCACCCGGTGGCCGTTGCCGGCGGCCCGACCGAGGTGAGCGGTGACGGCGGCGCGATGCGTCTCTCGCAGGTCGAGGATGCGCCGGGCCGTCGCGACGGCTTCGTCGCCGACCTCCGCCACGCCGCGCAGGAAAAACGCCAGCCAGCCTTCCCAATCGCCAGCGTCGCGCACCGCCTGGAGACGCTCGTAATACTCGGCCCGATGTCGTTTGAAGAAATGCGAGATGTAGAGGACCGGTTTCGCGAGAATTCTCCTTTCGCAGAGAAAAAACGCAATCAACAACCGCCCCACCCGGCCGTTGCCGTCGAGGAAGGGGTGAACCGTCTCGAATTGGGCATGGGCCAACCCGATCCGAACGAGTGGGGGCAGATCGTCGTCCTGGTGGAGAAAGGTCTCCAGATCGCCCAATGCGCGCGGAACCTCCTCGAACGGAGGAGGAACGAAGACCGCATCGCGAGGGGTGCAACCGGCCGGACCGATCCAGTTCTGCGATCGGCGCAGTTCGCCCGGCGTCGAACGGCCGCCGCGCACGCCGCGCAGCAGCCTTTCGTGCATCTCGCGGATAAGGCGAACGGACAGAGGAAGGTCGGACAACCGCTCGAGTCCGTGGTTCATGGCCGCAATATGGTTAATCACTTCGCCCGTGTCCCCGGCGCCGCCGGGCGACAACAGACGCGCCTCGGCGGCGAGCACGTCCTGCAGAGAGCTTTGAGTGCCTTCGATCTGGCTGGAGAGCACGGCCTCCTTGCGTATGTACATGAGCACGAAGAGGTCCGCTTCGGGCAACGTGTGGATGGCGCCGTCCAGCCTGCCCAGGGCGCGATCGGCTGCCGACAACATGGCCTGTATGGTTCCCATCATGCGAATCGGTGGCCGCGGCGGCAACGGAGCGGGTACGAATGCCCGGTACCCGGCGGGCTGCAGGACGTAACTGCCGGCTCTGCCTCGGTCGTCAGTTCCGCTTGCTTCCGCCATGGCTTGCTCCCGCCGAGAAGTGATTGCTTCCATATTGCATTCTGACGATAATATGGATCGCCCCGCTTTCCATGTTATGAGTTGGCAGCACTATAGAGCATAATCCTGTCAGTGTTATCTGCTGACGATACTATAGGGCGCGATGCTGTGCATATTATCGTTTGCCGATAACATTGACGGACAGCGAACGCCATGCGACCGAGTCGCTGCCAAGGCCCGTCAATCGCTTCCCGCCGGCAAATCGTCAAGAAATCCCTCGGTTTCCTTCTCCATCTCCCGGATGTCGGTTTCGATCTCCTTGAGGGTTCGCATCGGCCTGTAGAAGCGCCGGGCGAACGAAATCTCGTAGCCGATGGCGGTCTTCGAATCGTCGATCCAGGCGTCGGGTGCATAGGGCGGCGCCTCGCGCCGGAAGAATGCCTCGATGCCTCCGTCTTCCAGCAACGGCACCTGTTCGCGCAGTTCCTTGTCCGCCTCGTATTCCGCGGTGACGGCCCTTGCCGCCAGTCTCCACGCAGTAACGGCCGTGGAGCGCACTGCGCTTACCCTCTTTCCGTGAAACCTTCCACGGGTTTTGCTTCGGGGTTTCCGATCCCGAGCGGTTCCTTGAGCAGTCTGCGGCGTTAAATTGCTCCAAACCAAGCGCCTCGGCTTCCAGCAGCGTCGGGGTTGCGGAACCGGAATTTCTCCAGGACCTCCTGGACGTTGGGCGAAAAGTCGTCCAGGCAATCCTCGAAGTCCGCCTTGAGGGTCTGACGGTGTGCACGGAAGGCGAGGTTCCGAAGCCGGAAGGGCGGTAGAACGCCTCGTTGGCGGCTTGGCAAAGGGCCGCTTCTTGGTTGGCGACGCCCGCTTGTTCCAGCCGATCTCTCACCTTAAGCACGGCATCCTTGGCTGGATCAAGCACCGCGTCGAGGCGCACGGTGATCGGCAAGATGACGTCCCGATATTTGCCGCGCACGTAGATGTCCCGCAACACGTCGTCGGCGATGCCCCAGATGAGGTTGCCGATGTTCAGGCTGCCCGCTGTCTTACCCTCGAACTGTTTTGCGTACAGCCAGCTTTGCGCGGACCATACCGTCGTCGGCTACCTCCGTTTACGAGGTAGATGGACGCATGATTTTGCTTGCTCGGGTTCGCTCATGCATCCTCGAAAATCGGCCGCCCGGCGCGATCGGAACGTTACGGCCGGAACCGCCTGCGCGCGTGGATCGCTGCCAACCGAGCGGGCTGGCCGCTCTTGGCCAAGCCGCTCGACGCCTCTCCGAGCGAACCGGAAAACTTGTTGACGATGACGTGGTTCAGCGTTGTCGTGCCGGAAATCCAGGGCGGCGTCGAGGCTGGGTATAGGCGGAAGGTCACGGCCGGTCGCCGGCCCACCGTTCGGCCGCGTCGTCGTCGGATTGTCGGGCTTCGACCCAACTTTCGCCGGACTCTCCCTCCTCGAGCTTCCAGAACGGCGCTTTCGTCTTCAGCCAGTCGATGAGGAACTGACAGCTTTCCAGAGCCGCGCCGCGGTGCTCGGAAGCGGTGAGAACGAGCACGATGCGTTCGCCCGGCTCCAGCCTTCCGTAACGGTGAACGACGAGGACGTCCTGCAGCGGCCAGCGCCGCCGCGCCTCGGCCTCGATCTTCTCGAGCTCCCGTTCCGTCATTCCCGGATAGTGCTCGAGGGTCATCGCGTTCACCGCGCCCGCGGCGTCGCGCACGATGCCGACGAAGCTCGCGACGCCGCCGACGTCCGTCCTGCCGTCTGTCAACCGGGCGAACTCGGCCCCGACGTCGAAGTCCTCCTCCTGCACCCTGATCAAGCCTCAACCTCCCGTCATCGGCGGGAAAAACGCCACCTCGTCGTCCTCCGCGACGGCGGCGTCCGGCGGCGCGATTTCTTGGTTGACCGCCGCGCGCACCGCGTCGGCATCCTCGAACGCGCGCGCATGGCGTTCCCCGCGGCCCTTCAGCCACTCCATCAGGCCGGCGACGGTGGAGACCCCCTCCGGCAGCGAAATCTCCTCGCCGGGCATGCCGATGCGGGACCGGACCCAGCCGAAATACAGAATCTGCATCATTCCAACTCGTTGAACGGCAGAAAATCGACCATGTTGCCTTGTTCCAGATACGTCAAATCTTCCGGAAGTTCCACAAGTCCGTCGGCTTGCACCATGGAGGTCAGGATTCCGGCGCCGTCGCGCGGAAACTTGCGCGCAAGCGGCGTACCGTCCGCGTCCCGTTCCAGCCGGACCCGCAACCATTCCCGCCTGCCGCCCTTCTTGCGGATCGGAAACGCCGCGCGCACGGGAAACGCTTGCGGCTCCGTGTCGGCGCAGCCGCTCAGGCGCAATATCGCCGGACGCGCGAAACGCATGAACGTCACGAGCACGGCGACCGGATTGCCCGGAAGGCCGATGAAAGGAACGGCGCCCATCTGGCCGAAGGCGATCGGCCGGCCCGGCCGAATGGCGAGGCGCCAGAAATGAAGCCGTCCGGTCGCCTCGACCGCCGTTCGGACATGATCCTTTTCGCCCGTCGAAACGCCGCCCGAAGTCATGATCAGATCGTGCTCCGACGCGGCCTTCGCCAGGCTTTCGCGAATGGCGTCGAGCCGGTCCGGCAGAATGCCGAGATCGGTCACCCGGCAGCCGAGGCGCTTCAGAGCGGCTCGAACGGCGTGGCGGTTGGCGTCGTAGATGCAGCCGGGAGGCAGATCCTCTCCGGCGTCGCGCACCTCGTTGCCCGTCGAGAAAAGGGCGACTTTCAGGCGCCGGTATACCGGAAGCCGGGTTCGGCCGATGGAAGCCGCGAGCCCGATATCCTGCGGCCGCAACCGGTCGCCCGACGCGAGGATGACGGCGCCCGCTTCTATGTCCTCGCCGGCGAACCTCCGGTTCGCGCCCCGCTTGATGCCGGGCGGGATGATCACGCGATTCTCCTCCTCGCGGCAATCCTCCTGCATCAGGACGGTATCCGCCTCGTCCGGCATGGGCGCGCCGGTGAGGATGCGCACCGCCTCGCCCGCCCGGAGCGGCGCATCCGGCACGTCGCCCGCCGCGATCCGTCCGGAAACGGGGAGGCTCGTTTCCGCGTCCGGCGCAAGATCGTCGAATCTGACCGCGTAGCCGTCGACCGCCGCGTTGTCGTGCGGCGGCACCGCCCTGTCCGAAGCGACGTCGGCGGCCAGAACGCGGCCGTCGGCCCGCTCCAGTTCCACGTCTTCGGCGTCGACCACGACGTCCAGCCGCTCGTCCAGAAGCCGCAGCGCTTCCGCGGTCGGCATCAATTCGCCGCCGAAGGCGAAGCAGTCGTCCGACAATTGCGCCATGTCAGGCCGCTCCCCGCTCCGGTTGCGCGCATCTTTCGACGATGAACCGCGCGACCAGCGCGGTATCGTTCAGGTCGAGGGCTTCGATGTCGGGATGCGCCGCCGGGTCGTCCGTCGCCACGGCGATTACGGTCGGATCGCTTCTGTAGAGCGGCGGCTTTCCTGTCGCGCCGCGCCACACTTCGAGCTTGGGATGCGGTTCTCTCTTGTATCCTTCGACAAGAACGACGTCGGCCGGCGACATCCTTTCGAGAATCTCTTCGAGCGACGGCTCGGCGTTCTCGCGATTCTCGTGGACGATCGCCCATCGGCGCGCCGAAGAAACCGCGACTTCCACGGCGCCGGCCGCCCGATGCTGGTACGAATCCTTGCCCGGCTTGTCGAGGTCGAAGTCGTGATGGGCGTGCTTGACGGTCGCCACCCGGAGTCCCCTGCCGGAAAGCTCGGGAATCAGCCTGACGATCAGCGCGGTCTTGCCGCTGCCGCTCCAGCCCGTGATTCCGATGACCCGGCGGTTCATTCGGGGTCCGTCGGGCCGTCCATGTGACGGAGTCCGATGCGCATGTAGTCGAAGCCGGTGAACAGCGTGATCAGGGCGGCGATCCAGAGGCCGGCCTCGCCGATCAGGCGGACGGGAAGTTCCTCGGGCACCGGCGGATGCGCCGCGTCGCCGATAATGAGGAATCCGAGCGCGATCATCTGAATTGCCGTTTTCCATCTTGCCAGCCAGCTCACCGGCAGGCCGACGTCGATGCCCGCCAGATACTCCCGGAGGCCGGATACCAGGATTTCCCTGCACAGGATGACGACCGCGGGAACGATCGCGAGGCCCGCGATCTGTCCGAACGCGACCATCATCATCAAGGTGGTCGCGATCAGCAGCTTGTCCGCGATCGGATCGAGAAACCGGCCGAATTCCGTGTGCTGATCATAGCGGCGAACGATGTAGCCGTCGAGGAAGTCGGTGATCGCCGCGACCGCGAAGATCGCGAGAGTGATCCACTGCCCAACGGGAGTGTCCAGAAAGAAGAGCGCCGCGATGACCGGGACGGCGGCGACGCGGCCAAGCGTCAGGGCGTTCGGCAGCGTCGGAATCATTTTCCGGGCGAGCCGCGCATCGCCGCGAAGCGTCCGCCGCCGCGCGCGATTCTATTCTTCCGAATGAAAATGATCATAGATTCTTCTCGCGACCGTTCGGCTGATGCCGTCCACCGCCTCGAGATCGTGAAGGCCGGCCTTGGCGACGCTCGACGCGGCTCCGAAATGATGCAACAGGGCGCGCTTCCGCTTGGCGCCGACGCCCGGGATTTCGTCGATGCCGGATTTGCCGATGTCCCTTCGGCGCCGCGAACGGTGCCCGCCTATGGCGAATCTGTGCGCCTCGTCGCGCAGCCGTTGCAGAAAGTAGAGCGCCGGGTCGTTCCGCGGCAGGACGAACGGCTGCTTGCCGGGAACATGGAAGCGTTCCCGTCCCGCGTTCCTGTCGGGGCCCTTGGCGATGGCGACGATCGCGAGGTCCCGGATCCCGAGTTCGTCGAGGGCGTCGACGGCGGTCGACAGCTGGCCGTGCCCGCCGTCGACGATCACCAGGTCCGGCCAGACGCCGCCTTCGCGGTTGGGATCGTCCCGCAACGCCCGCGAGAAGCGCCGGGTGAGGACTTCCTTCATCATCCCGTAGTCGTCGCCCGGAGCCGTCTCGGGATTCTTGATGTTGAAGCGGCGATAGGCGTTCTTGACGGGTCCTTCCGGGCCGGCGACGATCATCGCGCCGAGAGCGTTGGCGCCCGAAATGTGGCTGTTGTCGTAAACTTCGATCCGCCGCGGCGGCGCGTCGAGAGAGAACAGATCGGCGATTCTTTCGAGCAGCTTGCGCTGCGTCGCGCTTTCCGAGAGACGGCGCGCGAGCGCGTCGGCGGCGTTGGCGGACGCGTTGCTCACCAGGCTGCGCCGCCTGCCGCGGCGCGGCGCGGCCAGCGTCACCTTGCGGCCGGCGCGGACGGACAGCGCTTCCTGAACGAGTTCCTGGTTCGGAAGGGCGTGGCTCGTCAAAACCGTTCGCGGCGGCTGCTTGTCGGAATAGAACTGGCCGACGAAGGCTTCGAGCACTTCGTCGACGTCGACGGACCTGGCGTGGGTGGGGAAATACGTGCGGTTGCCGTAGTTCTGGCCGGCCCGGTAGAAGAAGACCTGGACGCAGGTATGGCCGCCGTCCTGATGGGCGGCGACGATGTCCGCCTCGCCGATCTCCTCGATATTGATGTCCTGCTGAGCCTGTATCTGGGTCAGGGCGCGAATGCGGTCGCGATAGACGGCGGCGTTTTCGTATTCCAGTTCGTCGCTCGCCCTGGTCATGCGTTCCGAGAGCGACCGCTGAAGATGGCGCGTCCGGCCCGCGAGAAATTCGCGAGCCTGCCCGACGATCTCCGCGTAGTCTTCCCGCGAGACGAGGTCGACGCAGGGCGCGGCGCAGCGCTTGATCTGAAACTGCAGGCAGGGACGCGTGCGATGCGCCAACACGCCGTCCGAACAGCTGCGCAGCGGGAAGACCTTCTGCAGGACGTTGAGCGTCCGGTTTACGGCCCCGACCGTGGCGAAGGGCCCGTAGTACTCTCCCCCGTCGGTCTTGGACCCCCGATGCTTCACGAGCTGCGGCCAGGGCGAATCCGTTCTGAGCAGAATGTAGGGGAAGGACTTGTCGTCGCGCAGAATGATGTTGTAGCGGGGTTTCAGGCGCTTGATGAGGTTGCTTTCGAGTAGCAGCGCTTCGACCTCGGTATGGGTCGTGACGACTTCGAGGTCGGCCGTTTGGGCGACCATCAGCCGGATTCTTTCCGGCATTCTCTGCGGGCGGGCGTAGGCGGAGACCCGCTTGCGAAGGTTGCGCGCCTTGCCGACGTAAAGAGGGTCGCCCTTGGCGTCGATCATCCGGTAGACGCCCGGCGCCGCCGGCAGCGACCGCAGTCGCGCCGCGATAACTTCCGGTCCGGTCGATAGGTCCGCGTCAGGCATCCGGAACCCGCGTGCACGTAGTCTCGCCGCCATGTGTTCCAGAGTAACGCGTTGCGGTCAACTTCGACGGTCGCGCCGCTCTTCGGGCGGCCCGCAGCGTCGCGGCCCGCCCTTCCCGCGTCTCCCGTTCCGGACGGCCAAGACGGGGTCGCCGGTCCGGGCGCTGGAGCGCGCGATGATTGCCTCTTCCGCCCTGCTGGACTGAGCCCGCGTCCAAGGATCTTCGGCCGGGCGCCATTTACCGCGTTCGCAGCCCGCGCCGCCGCTCTCGCGCCGTTCCGACCGTCCTCATTTTACCGTTTCTCCGATCTTCCGGAACAGCTGCCGTCGGGCGGTCGGCATGGTCTATGTATCCGTTTCCGTGGCCCGCCCGGACAAGTTCGTGGAGAACGCAAGCGACCGAAACAACCGTTCCGCAGGCAGGCGGGATCGCCGGGAGGCGGACAAAACAAAGAGCCGTTCCCTTTCCGGACAGCCAGGGAGATCCCCAGCCCGTTCTCGTCGGAGAGGTTCCCGAATTCCGTCGGCAGCGGCGGACGGCGCCTCGTGGATGCCAGGCGCAAAGATCGGCGGGCGGCGGAGGGCGCCTTTATCAAGCGCAAGCAATCGGGGGCGATTTCCGCTATTCCATCCGTTGCAACTGGTCGGGCGGAAGAAGGGAGTGGCTCCGGCGAGAGGCTGCCGGGCGCGCCTCGGAGGAACGGAACGATGAAGACGGGGACCATACTCGGAGTCGGGATTGCGCTGGCTGCGTTGATCGTGGAAGGACGCATGGCTACGAGCAAGGAAATCGCAGTGTTGCGCGTGGACATGAACGAGAGATTCGAGACGTCGCGGATGTCCACGAACGAAAGCATTGAGGCCCTGCGTATATCGACGAACGAAAGCATTGCGGCGCAGCGCCGCGATTTTACCTCGCTGCGAGCCGATGTCGCGTCGCTCCGCGGCGAGGTGTCCAAACTTGGCGAACGGGTGGCCAATATCGAGGGAAGGCTCGACGGGTGGAGTCTCGCCGTACTCGGCGCGCAGAGAAACCGGACGGCGCCGGACGGCGAAAACCCTCCTCCAGGGGCGCCGAAGCCTCGTTGACTTCGCGTGCGCGGCCGGCGCTGCCAGGCTGCGCCCCGAAAAAAACGAATGACGCCGTCGTCCGGATTGTCCCGCGCCCGTCGGCCTCGCGGCGAAATGCGGACCTGTTGAACGTCCGGCGTCGTCCGGTCACTTTCTTCGCGAGATCTCCACGCCGACGCTGGCCGCGTCGGCGAAAACGTCCAGTTTTTCGACCCGCACCTTCGCCGCCGCGACCTCCGGCTCTTCCAGGCACAGCGAGGCTACCCGCTCGGCGAGCGTCTCGACCAGATTGACGTGTCCGGAAACGGCCAGCTTTCGCACCCTGGCGACGAGCTGCTCGTAGCACAGCACGTTCGACAGCTTGTCCTCGATGGGCCGCTTCGACTCCCTGACCTCCAGATCCAGGTTTATCCGCACCCGTTGCGCGCCGTCGCGTTCGTGACGGTGAATTCCGATCAGGCAATCGAGAACGAGACCGTTCACGAAGACCCTACGCGTGCTTTCCGTCGCGGAACGCCCGGGAACGGATTTCGTCTGCGGCGGTGCGGCGGACATGCCGTCACTCCTCGATCGGGGGCGCTCGCGGAACGTCCCATCCCAGATGCTGGCCGCCGTCGAGCGCGATTATCTGCCCCGTCATCGACGGCGCCGAAAGGACGAAGCGAACGCCGTCGGCGATTTCTTCGGGCGTCGCGCCGCGGCCCAGCGGCGTGCGCAGGGTCTGGCGCCTGAATTGCTCCGCCGACTGGCGCGGGCTCGGCAGGGTCGGGCCGGGAGCGACCGCGTTGACCCGGATCCGCGGCGCGAGCGCCAGCGCCATGCTGCGGGTGAGCGCCCAGAGGCCCGCCTTGCTGACCGTGTACGAAACGAAGCCCGGGGTCATGTTGATCACGCGCTGGTCCAGGATGTTGACGACGTTGCCCTCCAGCCGGGGCGGCAGGTTCGCCGCCATCGTCTGGGCGAGGAAGAAGGGCGCCCGGAGGTTGGCGTCCATGTGGAGATCCCAGCTTTCGCGCGTGACCGACGGGACCTCGTCGCGCTCGAAGACGGAGGCGTTGTTCACGAGGCAGGTGACCGGCCCCGCTTCTTCGGCGGCCCGTTCCAGAATCCGCCGGCCTTCGCCCTCGTCGGATATGTCCGCGACGACGACGTAGGCGTTGCCGCCCCGCCGAACGATTTCGGCGCGCGCGGCCTCCGCCTCGTCGACGGAATTCCGGCAGTGGATGCCGACCGTCCACCCGTCGCTCGCGAGCGCGCGCGCGATGGCGCGTCCGATCCGCCGGCCCGCTCCGGTGACGAGCGCGTTTCCCTTGGGGACCATGCGGGCGTCGGTCGCCATGATCGTTCAGGCCCCGGAAACCAGGCCGCTCAGGCCGGTGAACTGGGCGGCGACGAAGGCGCAGTAAAGCGCCGCGAGCGCCGCTCCCTCGATCCTGCTGATCCGGAAGCCCGTCAGCATGAACGGCAGGATGACGACGGCGCTCGCCAGCAGCGCCCACAGGTCGAACTCCAGGATTTTGGGAGAGAACGGCAGCGGCGCGAACAGCGCCGTGACGCCGGCGATTCCGAAAAGGTTGAAGACGTTGCTGCCCAATACGTTGCCCACGCACACGTCGGAATGGCCGCGATACGCCGCGACGACGGCGGTGGCGAGCTCGGGCAGCGAGGTGCCGACCGCCACGAGGGTCAGACCGATGACTTCTTCGGGAACGCCGAACGAACGCGCCATCTGCGTGGCGCCGGTCACCAGCCATTCCGCGCCGACGACCACGGCGACGAGGCCGGCGGCGACGATGGAGAACAGGCTGGCGAGGCGAAGGGGAATCGTGCCTCTTTCCGCCGCTTCCTCGCGATGCAGCTTCGCCGCGTCGTCGTCGGTCTTGTCGTCGTGCCAGAAAGTGAAGCCGACGTATACGCACAGCACGGCGAGCAGCAGCGCCCCGTGCCACCAAGCGAGCCCGCCGGTCGTCGCTCCGACGGCGACGAAAACGAAGGTCGCCAGGACCATGCCGAGCGCGTCGCGGCGCACGGCCTTGGGATTGACCGCGATCGGCAGGATCAACGCGGCGACCCCGACGACGAGCATCGTGTTCGCGATGTTGCTGCCGACGACGTTCCCGACCGCGAGGCCCGGCGCGCCGGTGAGGGCGGCGTTCACGCAGACGACCATTTCGGGCAGCGACGTTCCGAAGCCTACGACGGTCACGCCCACGACCAGCGGGGAAACGCCCAGCCGGTCCGCGAGCGCGACCGATCCCCGGACGATCGCTTCGCCGCCGGCCAGCAGCAGGGCGAAGCCGGCGATGGTGAGAAGATAGGTCATGGTGCGGGAACGGAGCGCTGTGGTTCAGGGTTCGTAACATAATCCGCCGCGGCAAGGAATCGCGACCCGTTTCCTCTCGGGAACGGCCGCGACCTCTCGACCGGAAGCCGGCCCGCGGGGCGTTCGAACGCCGGTTCCGCAACGGGAGGGGAGGCGGAACGCCCGCCTCGCCGGCCGTCGGCGCGGTCCGCGCCCGGCCGTCGGGATTCCGCCGCGGGTCTTCGGCGCGCAGGGCAAGGCTTCGGGGCGCTCAGATCCAGCCCCGCTCCTTCAGCGCGGGAACGAAGGAACGGCTGACCGGAACTTCGTCGCCGTTCGTTAGCTTGAGGAACAGCCGCCCGTTGCGGCGCAACGCGCGGTCCACCGCGGAAGCCGCGACCCAGTGCGAGCGGTGGACCTGCATGCCGTCGAGTCCTTCCAGTTCGCGAATCGCGTCCCGAAACCTGAGCAGAACGAGTTCGGACCCCTTGTCGGTATGCGCTTCCACGTAATGGTCCTGCATGTGCAGGTGCAACAGATTGCGTCCGCGCCGCGCCGACAGGCGCGACAGAAACGGCGCTCCGGGCCGCGGCGCGGCCGGTTGACGCGGCGCGCCGTCGCCCGCCGCGGTCTCCGCGCGGTCGATCAGCCGGTACGCCAGAAAGCCGACCACGACGAACACGACGGCGACGCAGGAATATACGTAGACGAGGTCCGCCGCCCGCGTCGGCGTACGGTTGAAGGCCGCCTCCAGCGCAACGACGACGGCCGTGCCGGGCGTCGCGGCCACGAGCGCCCCGACGATCACGCCGAACCAGGCCGGCTTTCCGGCTCGTTTGAGCGCCGCCGCGCTGAACGGGATGATCGCCACGGCGATCGCCCAGTTCACCGTCATGGCGATCGTCCAATAGATCGCGAGTTCGACGGGGCTCAGCCGCGTTCCCGTGCCGAACGGCCCGAGATAGGAAAAGACGGCGATCGCCAGCGCGAGACCGAGCAGGTGGCGACGGAGTCGGCCGCTTCGGCGCCATTCGCGTATCGCGAACGGCGCGCTTGCGACGGTTCGCGAAGAATCGGCGCATTCTACGGATTCCCGATTGCTGGCGATCGACATTCTCCTGCATGTTCGTTCGGCGCGCCGCCCTGAGCGGCCGCAGTCTATCAACCATCCGAAGGATATGCATCATGGTTCGACGATTCGCGGCATCCCTCGCCGCAGTTCTCGCTTTCGCGTTGCCCGCCGCCGCGGCCGATCTGGCCGTCGAGGTGAACGGCATCCGGTCCGACAAGGGCAAGGTCTACGTGGCGGTCCACGCCGCCGTCGACGGAGTCGAGTTTCCCGCCTCCGCCGGCATGATCTCCGGCGCCTGGAATCTGGCCCAGGCCGGAGGACTGCGGGTCGTGTTTCGCGGTCTGCCGCCGGCGCGCTACGCCGTAAACGCGTTCCACGACGAAAACGGCAACGGAGAGCTCGACGCGAACATTCTGGGCATCCCGTTGGAAGGTTACGGCTTCGCCAACGACGCCAAGGGCGTCATGGGGCCGCCCAGCTTCGGCGACGCCTCGGTGTCGCTTTCGGAGGCGGGCGCAGCGGTCGCGTTCGCGATCGGGTACTGACGCGCCGGGCGGCGTCGGCGGGAGTGCGCTCCCGCCGGCGCCGCGCCGTTATCGGCGCTTGCCGCGCTTTCGGGCGGCGTCGACGCGCGCCTGCAGCCGCCGCGGCCCCATCGGAATGCCGAGGTCGACGTTCTCGAGGCGTCGAAGCTCGTCCCGCAACCGCGCGGCCTCCTCGAACTCGAGGTTCGCCGCGGCTTCGCGCATGCGGTCCTCCAGATCCTGGAGATGGGCCTGGAGGTTGTGCCCCACCATGTGGGGCGCGTCGGGCGTTTCCACCGTGAACGAATCCTGCGCGTACACGCTTTCGAGGATATCGGCGATTCCCTTCTTCACGCTCTCGGGCGTGATGCCCTGCGCCGCGTTGTAGGCCTGCTGCTTCTCGCGCCGTCGATTGGTCTCGCCGATCGCGTATTCCAGAGATTCCGTCATCCTGTCCGCGTAAAGGATGACGCGGCCCTCGACGTTGCGGGCCGCCCGGCCGATCGTCTGCACCAGGGAGGTCTTCGACCGGAGAAAGCCTTCCTTGTCGGCGTCCAGGATGGCGACGAGGGCGCATTCCGGGATGTCCAGGCCTTCGCGCAACAGGTTGATGCCGACCAGCGCGTCGAAGGCGCCCAGGCGCAGGTCGCGGATGATTTCGATGCGCTCCAGCGTGTCGATGTCGGAATGCAGGTAGCGGACCCGAAGGCCGGCTTCCTGCATGTATTCGGTCAGGTGCTCCGCCATGCGCTTGGTCAGCGTGGTGACCAGAACGCGTTGTCCTTTCGCGGCGCAGTTGCGGCATTCCAGAAGAAGGTCGTCGACCTGGCTGGCGACGGGGCGCACGATGCAGACCGGATCGATCAGCCCGGTGGGCCGGATGACCTGCTCGATGAACGCGCCGTCCGTCCGTTCGAGCTCCCAGTTCCCGGGCGTCGCGGAGACGTAGATCGTCTGGGGGCGCATCTCGCTCCATTCCTCGAACTTGAGCGGCCGGTTATCGACGCACGAAGGCAGACGGAAGCCGAACTCCGCGAGGGTGGACTTGCGGGCGTAGTCGCCGCGAAACATGCCGCCGAGCTGCGGCACGGTGACGTGGCTTTCGTCGACGATCAGCAGGGCGTCCTCCGGCAGGTACTCGAACAGCGTCGGCGGCGGTTCTCCCGGCTGCCGGCCGGTGAGATAGCGCGAGTAGTTCTCGATGCCGGCGCAGTGGCCCGTGGTTTCCAGCATCTCGAGATCGAAGGCGGTGCGCTGTTCCAGCCGTTGCGCCTCGAGCAGCTTGTTGTCGGACTCCAGCTGGCGCAAGCGCTCCGAGAGTTCGGCCTTGATGTGCTGGATCGCCTGCCGGACGGTCGGGCGAGGCGTGACGTAGTGGCTGTTGGCGTACACGGTGACGTTGTCCAGCGCCGCGACGCGTTCCCCCGTCAGGGGGTCGAACTCGTCGATCGCCTCGATCTCGTCGCCGAAGAACGACAGCCGCCACGCCCGGTCTTCGTAATGGGCGGGGAACAGCTCGATGGTGTCGCCGCGCACGCGGAACGCGCCGCGCGTGAAGTTCTGGTCGTTCCGCCGGTACTGCAGCGCGACGAACCGCTTGAGCAGGCCGCCGGTTTCGACCGTTTGGCCGACCTTCAGCGGAATGGTCATCGCCTGGTAGGTTTCCAGCGATCCGATGCCGTAGATGCAGGAAACGCTGGCGACGATGATCACGTCGGGGCGTTCGAGCAGCGCGCGCGTCGCGGCGTGGCGCATGCGGTCGATCTGCTCGTTGACCGACGCGTCCTTCTCGATATAGGTGTCCGAGCGCGGGACGTAGGCTTCGGGCTGGTAGTAATCGTAATACGACACGAAGTACTCGACGGCGTTGCCGGGAAAGAAGGACTTCATTTCGCCGTAGAGTTGCGCCGCGAGCGTCTTGTTCGGCGCGAGGATGAGGGTCGGCCTGCCGGTTTCGCGGATGACGTGCGCCATCGTGAAGGTCTTGCCGGAGCCGGTGACGCCGAGCAGGACCTGATCGTTCCTGCCGCCGGCGATTCCCTCGAGCAGTTCGGCGATGGCCTCGGGCTGGTCTCCGGCGGGCGCGAAATCCGAAACGATTTCGAAGGGGCGGGCGGGTTCGGCGGCGAGAGTGTCCATTCCGGCAATATGCCGCCGCCGCGGGCGCAATTCCACCTTTCCGGGAAATCGCGGACGCCGTGTGGGCGAGGCGGCTCTTCCAGCGGGAAGACGCGCGTGCGGCAAGCCGTCTTTCCCGAGGCGGTTGCGCGCCGCGCCGCCGAAGCGTAGCTTGCCCTCGCTCCGTCCAGCAACGCGGTTTTTCTCTCATGGCCTTCATCGCTCGCCGCCTGTCGCGAATCAAGCCGTCGCCGACCAACATGCTGACCGGCAAGGTCGCGGAACTGAAGGCGGCCGGCCGCGACGTGATCGGGCTTGGCGCCGGCGAGCCGGATTTCGACACGCCCGAGAACATCCGGACTTCGGGAAAGCGCGCGATCGACGACGGCCAGACCCGGTACACCCCGATACCCGGCACGATGGATCTCCGAAAGGCCATATGCGGCAAGTTCTCGCGCGAGAACGGAATCGACTACGCGCCGGAACAGGTGATCGTAAGCTGCGGCGGCAAGCAGGTGATCTACAACGCGTTCATGGCGACGCTCGATCCGGGAGACGAGGTGATCGTGCCCGCGCCGTATTGGGTGTCCTACCCGGACATGGTCCTCCTCTCGGAGGGCGCGCCCGTGTTCGTGGAGGGAAAGGAGGAGGCCGGCTTCAAGATCGCGCCCGCCGATCTCGAAGCGGCCATCACGGAGCGCACCAAGTGGGTGTTGCTCAACTCGCCCAGCAATCCCACCGGCGCGGCCTACGCGCGCGAAGAACTGAAGGCGTTGACCGACGTGATCCTGCGCTTCCCCGATGTCTGGGTGATGGCGGACGACATCTACGAGCACGTCGTCTACGACGGTTTCGAGTTTTCGACGCCGGCCCAGATCGAGCCTCGCCTGATCGGACGGACGTTGACGGTGAACGGGGTTTCGAAGGCGTATTCAATGACCGGTTGGCGGCTGGGCTACGGGGCGGGTCCCGCTGAACTGATCAAGGCCATGACGGTGATTCAGTCGCAGTCGTCGACGCACACTTCTTCGATAAGCCAGGCGGCTTCCGTCGAAGCGCTGAACGGCGCGCAGGACTTCATCGATCCCCACAACCGGACGTTCCGGGAGCGCAGGGACCTCGTGGTCCGCATGTTGAACGAAACGGAAGGCATCGCCTGCCGGACGCCGGAGGGCGCGTTCTACGTCTATCCCTCCTGCGCCGGAACGATCGGCAAGACGGCGCCGGACGGAACGGAGATCGTCGACGACACCGCCTTTTGCGCTTACTTGCTCGAGAGCGAGGGGGTCGCCGTGGTTCCTGGCGCGGCCTTCGGCCTGTCGCCTTATTTCCGGATTTCCTACGCCACCTCGACGGAAGCCCTGACCGAGGCCTGCCGGCGAATCCGGCGCGCCTGCGCCGCGCTCCGTTGAACGGAAATCCTTGCCTGCCTCTCGCAGGAACGAAGGCCAAGAAACAACGCGGCTTGCGGGGCTGCCCCTCCAGCCGTCCGAAGGAGGAATGAAATGAGTGCACGCTGCGCCGCGCTGGTCGGACCCTATCTCAGCGGCAAGACGACCCTTCTCGAGAGCATGCTCTTCACGGCGGGCGCGATCCACCGCAAGGGATCGGTCAAGGAGGGCAATACGGTCGGGGATTCGTCCGGCGAGGCGAGGGCGCGCCAGATGAGCACCGAACTCAACGCCGCATCGATGGACTATCTCGGAGACGACTGGTCGATCGTCGATTGCCCCGGATCGATCGAGTTGCTGCAGGAGGCGTTGAACGCGCTCAACGTCGCCGACGTCGGCGTCGTCGTCATGGAGCCCGTGGCCGACCGCGCGGCGACGCTTTCGCCGATCTTCAGGGCGCTCGAGGCGCGAAAGCTGCCGCACATGGTCTTCGTCAACAAGGTCGACACGCTGGCCGAGCCGATTCCCGACGTGGCGGCGTCCCTCAAGAACGTGGCGGCGGCGCCGTTGCTGCTGCGGGAGTATCCCATTACCGAGGGCGAGGCGGTCACCGGGTACGTCGACCTGAGCAGCCGCCGGGCCTACAGCTACGTCGACGGCGCGGAGTCGAAGGAAATCGAGTTTCCCGAAGCGCTTTCCGACGAGATAGAAATCGCTCGCGGGGAGATGCTCGAGACGCTCGCGGATTTCGACGACTCGATCCTCGAGAAGCTTCTCGAAGACGAAGTGCCCGACGTCGACGAAATCTACGCGAAGGCGGCGGGCGCCATGCGGGAGGGGCGGCTGGTGCCGGTATTCTTCGGGTCGGCGGAACGGACTCACGGGGTTCGCCGTCTGCTCAAGGCGCTGCGGCACGATACGCCCGGGCCCGAGGTTCGCGCCGCGAATTTGGGCTTCGGTTCCGCCGCCGGCGCGACGCTTCAGGTGTTCAAGACCTGCCATGCCCAGCACAGCGGCAAGATTTCGCTCGCGAGGGTCTGGGCGGGAGAGGTCCGGGACGGTCAGACGCTCGACGGCGGCCGGATCGGCAGCCTGTCGAAGATGCTGGGAAGCCAGACGGAGCCGATCCAGAGCGCTTCCGCCGGCGTCGTCGTCGGCCTGGGCCGCATGGAGTCCGTGCGCACCGGCGACGTTTTGACCGCGGACGGCGACGCGCCCGACGGATCCGCCTGGCCGGTCCCGCTCACCCCGGTCTATTCGCTGGCGATCACGCCCGAGAACCGGAACGACGAGGTCAAGCTGACCGGCGGCCTGCAGCGCCTGAACGAGGAGGATCCGTCGCTGAGTTACGAGCAGAACGAGGATACCCACGAGCTCGTCCTCTACGGGCAAGGCGACATTCACCTGCGGATTTCGCTCGAGAAGTTGCGCGGCAAGTACAACGTCTCCGCCAAGTCGGCGCGCCCGAGCGTGCCCTACAAGGAGACGATCCAGAAGTCCGTGACGCAGCACGGCCGCTTCAAGCGCCAGACCGGCGGCCACGGCATGTTCGGCGACGTCATGGTGGACATCGCTCCCCGCCCTCGGGGAGAGGGTTTCGAATTCGCCGACAAGATCGTTGGCGGCGCGGTACCGAAGCAATACATTCCGGCGGTGGAGGCCGGAATCAAGGAGTTCGCGGCCGAGGGGCCGCTCGGCTTTCCGGTCGTGGATTTCGCGGTCACGCTCACCGACGGCAAGTTCCATTCCGTCGACAGCAACGAGATGTCGTTCAAGCTCGCGGCGCGGGTCGCGATGACGGAAGGCATGCCGAAATGCGCGCCGGTGCTGCTCGAGCCGATCGCCAAGGTCACCATCGACGTGCCTTCCGAGCACACCAACAAGGTGCACGGGCTGGTCAGCGGCCGGCGCGGCCAGATCCTGGGCTTCGAGCCGAAGGAGGGTTGGACCGGTTGGGATTCGCTGTTCGCGAACATGCCCGAATCGGAGATCTACGATCTGATCATCGAATTGCGGTCGCTGACCCAGGGCGTGGGGAGGTACACGGCGGAGTTCGATCATTTGCAGGAACTGAGCGGCCGCCTCGCGGACGAGATCGTGCAGCAGCGCGCCGCGAAACGCGAAGAGGAGCGGGCGCATTAGCCGATAACGCGAGGCGACGGCGACAAGAACTACGGCGTTTGAGCGGAGAGGCGCGGTCTCCGCCGGACCGCGCGTCGACGCCAAGCATGGAAAACCCGCCGTGAGCGAGATCACTAATGCAAAGCCTGAAGGTTAGAAATTTTGGAAAAATAAAAGAAGCCGAGATCGACATAGGCGAATTTACGGTGTTCGCAGGCCCCAACAATACGGGGAAGAGTTTCGTTTCGAGGCTTCTGTACTCGCTTTTGGACCCAATGAACGCCGATCTGAAGCAGGACGGGCTTCGGCACGCGGTTAATTCGCTCAAACCTCATGCGATCCCAGAAGAAAAACGGATTCTCGCTGATTTTATTCGGAATCAAATATCTGAAATGAAAAGAACTGTTGCATCCTATTCCGAGGATGGAACTCAAGGTTTCGATGACATAGTTTCGGAATTAAATCTGAAAGCAAAAGGAATGAAAAAGGTCATAGATGTTGAAATTGAAAATCCGGGGATGCAACGACAAATGCTTGCGTTCGCAGAGCTGTCAATGGCGCTTGATAACATTTTGAAAGAATTTGGAGATGGGATAGATGAATGGAAATATACTCAAGCGGTGCTAAAACATCGCATCGAACAAAATCTAATCAAAAACTTTCAGATTCCTGGAGTTTCTGAACTTAATGGGCAACCGAACGAAGATTCAAAAGTAAATGTCGATGAAATAATTCAGCTGACCATTTCGGGTAAGGATCTCGAATTGGGAATTGGACGCTCGACGTTTGCGGCATTCGGCGAAATTGCCAATGTCGTTTACTTGGAATCTCCCGTTTATTGGAAGTTGCTCACCGCTCTTCAGGATATACGCCGTCACTTTCCGCGTCACGCTCACAGAGATACCTTGACGGGCGTCCCAGAGTATTTCTACGATATCGCCGCCAAGCTTGCCCATGAATACTCTGGAGAGATGGCATATCCAGAAGTTTATCATTCGCTTGTTGGCAGCGACGTAATCAATGGCCATGTTTCCGTTTCGGAACGAGGCGAAATGATGTTTCAGGAGAACGGGCGCAGCTATTCCTTGCAAATGACCGCTACGGGCGTTGCGAATATCGGCATCCTTGCCGCGTTGATCGAACGCAAGATCATTGATCGCAGGACGATGCTCTTTATAGACGAGCCCGAAGCTCATCTTCATCCAAGTTGGCAAGTTGTTTTGGCAGAAGCTCTTTTTCAATTGGCAAAGGGCGGCGTTAAAGTTGTTGTCGCGACTCACAGTCTGGACATTCTAAAATGGCTAGAGGTTCATATTACCAAATATCCGGATAATGAACGGTTCGTTGCCCTTAATCATTTTCCAAATCCCGTTCGAATTGAAGACGACTTCAAAATGAAGATCGCGAAAATTAAGCATGAGCTGTCAAAGCCATTTTCTGATCTTTATTTGGAGGGCATTTAACTCGATAGTTTTTTGGAGGAAGCGCGGACGGGCGGCGAGCCGTTGAATCCTGCACGCAAGGTTCATCGCATGGACCACTACTTTCCTAACTCCAATACTGCGAAGAAGAGCGTATGAAACATTGATACGCCGATTGGAGCAGGGGTGTTCGCAACCTTCACGCAATTTCGGGACGGATGGACGGAGTTCGGGGAGACGCATCAATGAATGTTCCGATGCAATTGTGGCGGCCCGCACACAATGAACTTGTTCCTTCGGACGCCAATACCCCGAAAGTCATAACGAGGTATGCAGCGCGACTCAGCAGGAAAAGCCAGCGTCGGATCGTCTCGGCTTTCGATGCGGAGCGTTACGAAATGGCCCTCAACTTTCTTTGGCTGCGCACCGTCGCTTCGCTCAAACAAGAACTGGCGACGGTGGGCCTTCAACTGCTTGGGGAAATGCTCGACAGGAGGGAAGTAAGCGAGCAAGACGATGTGGAGGATTTACTGACGGCGCGGGATACGATCAGGCTGGCCGAAGAGCTTGGGGTTATCAACGGAACCGAGGCAATGCGGTTGCGCCACACGCACGAGATGATCGCGCATTTCAATCAGCTAGAAATGGAGGAAAATGATGGCGAAGAAGAGGTCGATGGGTTGAAGGCGATTGGTGCACTGAAAGTTTGCGTGAAATCTGTTTTGGCAAAACCGAAAATAGAAGTAGCGGAGAAGTTTGTTGAGTTTCGCAATGCGCTCGAGTCGGAATCGTTTTCCTCCGATAAGAATAAAATCGACAGTTTGATTGCGTCATCTTACTTCTTTTGGAAGCTGACGATAAAGATTTTAATGAATTCGGCCAAAAATTCTGCCGGAGCGCGGTTGGAACGTTCTCTCGCCAACGCCAATCTCATTTTACCTATCCTTTGGCCGAAACTTAAGGATCCCGAAAAATGGCAAGTCGGACGTACATACGCAGAAGTTTACTTGGACGGAAAAACGATATCCGCAGGCGGTTTGAAACGAGCGCTTATGAAAGCGCAGGGATTCGACTTCGTTCCTGAGAATCTTCGTAGCGATACTTTCGCAAAAGCGGCTGATGCGATCCTCCGCGCTCATGACGGGATGAATAATTTCTATAATGAAACTTCTCCTACCAGAAGTTTTGGCCGGCTGGGGACTTCCATTCCAATTCCGGCGCTTCCCGTCTGCATCACCGCGCTGTTGTCCGTAGTTCTGGGAAATGAATACGGGATAGCATGGGAGGCATCTCCGATCGCGTCGAGGATTCTGGAAAAAATCGGCGAACATCGATGGCAGTATTATCTGGATCAGGTTCTGCCGGCGGATACGAGAGTTCTCGGAAAATTGACCAGTAGAAGCGATCAGTCCCGCAGCCGGTGGACGGAAGTGGTGCAGCGGAATGAACTTGCCGATATCAAGCTGAAGGAACGCATAATTTCCAGGCTCGTCAAATCGGCGATGGAGGGAAGAAATTCGGACGTCAAAAACCAGACGGCGAAACTGCTTGCGCGACATTATGGCGAAGATAGCTGAAGCACGCCATGGGAGATTCTCGTCAACGCTGATCGGCGCGTCGGCCGGCGGGGCCGACAGCTAGGCATTGCGCTTCCTGCGGAAGCACGCGTGAGCCGGTCGACGCTTGCTTCCGGAAGTTCAACTGGGGGCAGTTGACGAAAATGTGATTTGCCCTTCCCGGCGCGGGCTCTATGTTGTTCGGCAACCGATGCAGGAGAACATGCCATGCTCACTCGATCCAAGCCGCGCTGGGAGCTTCCGGAATCGGCCGCGACGCCCGAAGCCGCTTTCTTCAACCGCCGCGAGCTGTGCAAGTCCATTGCCGCCGGGACGATCCTCGCCGGCCCGCTGCTCGGATTTTCCCGGCTGGCGTCGGCCGCCGCCGACCCGTCGTCGGATCTTTATCCGGCGAATCGCAACGGGAAATACGAGCTCGACCGGGATGTCACCCCCGAAAAAATTGCGACGACCTACAACAACTTCTACGAGTTCGGCTCGCACAAGAACATCTGGCGCGCCGCCCAGAAACTCAAGATCCGCCCCTGGACCGTCACCTTCGACGGGATGGTCGAAAAGGAAAAGACGGTCGACGTCGACGCGCTTCTGCGCGGCATGGCGCTGGAGGAGCGGCTGTACCGCCACCGCTGCGTCGAGGCGTGGGCGATGGCGGTGCCCTGGACCGGCTTTCCGATGAAGGATCTCGTCGACTTCGCGCAGCCGCTTTCGGGCGCCAGATACGTCGTGATGGAAACCTTCAGCGACAAGTCGATCGCGCCCGGGCAGCGTCAGGTCTGGTATCCGTGGCCTTATCTCGAAGGCGTGACGCTCGAAGAGGCGGTCAACCCGCTCGCGATAATCGGCACGGGCGCCTACGGCAAGCCGATGCCCAAGCAGAACGGCGCGCCGCTCAGGCTGATCGCGCCGTGGAAGTACGGGTTCAAGCAGATCAAGTCGATCGTGCGCTTCACCTTCACCGACAAGCGGCCGAAAAGCTTCTGGGAACAAATTCAGGGCAACGAGTACGGCTTCTGGGCCAACGTGAACCCGGAGGTGCCGCATCCGCGCTGGAGCCAGGCGACCGAACGGCTGCTCGGCGCCGACAAGCGCGTGCCGACCCTCCTCTACAACGGCTACGCCGAGGAGGTGGCGCACCTCTACAAGGACATGAAGGGCGAAAAGCTGTTCATGTAGGCCGGCTGCCGGCGGCGGGAACGGGTTGCGCGGGGCGTCAGCCGGCTTCCTCGGCGAGAAACTTCTCCGCTTCGAGGGCGGCCATGCAGCCCGTTCCGGCGGCGGTGACGGCCTGCCGGTAGATCTTGTCCTGCACGTCGCCCGCCGCGAACACGCCCGCGACGCTCGTTCGCGTCGAATCGGGCTCCGTGACGATGTATCCGTCGTCGTCCATGTCGACCTTGCCGCGGAACAGGCTCGTCGCCGGGTCGTGGCCGATCGCGACGAACAGCCCGTCGGCCTCCAGGTCCCGGACCGCGTCCGTTTCGACGTCGCGCAGCCTGACCCCGGTGACGCCCGGGGGAGAATCCGTCCCCAGAACCTCGTCCACCACCGAGTTCCACTGCACCTCGATCCTGTCGTTGGCGAAAAGCCGGTTCTGAAGGATCTTCTCGGCCCGCAGCCGGTCGCGGCGGTGGACCAGCGTGACCTTGACCGCGTGGTTGGTGAGATAGAGCGCCTCCTCGACCGCCGTGTTGCCGCCGCCGACCACGGCGACTTCCTTTTCCCGGAAGAAGAAACCGTCGCAGGTGGCGCAGGCGGAAACCCCGAACCCCTTGAACTTCTCCTCGCTTTCGAGGCCGAGCCACCGCGCCTGCGCGCCGGTGGAGATCACCACGGAGTCGGCGACGTAGGTTCCGCCCGAATCGCCCGTGCAACGGAAGGGACGTTCCGAAAAGTCGGCGTCGACGACGAGGTCGTTGATCATCTCGGTGCCGACGTGCCGCGCCTGGTCGCGCATCTGGTCCATCAGCCACGGCCCCTGGATCACGTCGGCGAAGCCCGGAAAGTTCTCCACGTCGGTGGTGATGCTCATCTGGCCGCCGACTTCGATGCCGGTGACGAGGACCGGCGACAGCGAGGCGCGCGCCGCGTAGATCGCGGCCGTGTACCCGGCCGGGCCGGAGCCGATGATCAGGATTCTGGTGCGGCGTTCTTCCGCCATGCCGTCTTTCTCCTCCAGGCGGTCGGCCGCGCTCGACCGCGCCCTACGCGTAGCGGACCGAGACCACCTCGTACGACCTGACTCCGCCCGGAGTCGTCACCTCGACGGAGTCTCCCACGGTCTTGCCGATCATCGCGCGCGCCATCGGCGAGGTGATCGAAAGCCGTCCCGACTTGATGTCGGCTTCGTGCTCGCCGACGATCTGGTAGGTGCTTTCGCGGTCCGTGTCGTCGTCCGCGACGCGAACCGTCGCGCCGAACTTGATGACCTTGCCCTTGATCGCCGCGATGTCGATGACTTCGGCCCGGCTCAGCAGATCCTCGATCGTCTCGACCCGGCCCTCCACGAACGCCTGGCGTTCCCGCGCCGCGTGATACTCCGCGTTCTCCGAGAGGTCGCCGTGTTCGCGCGCGGCGGCGATGGCCTTGATGATCGCCGGCCGCTCCTCGGATTTCAGCCGCTTCAGCTCCGTCTCCAGCTTGTTGTAGCCTTCCGCGGTCATCGGCGCTCTGTCCATGATCTGCCCTTCGCACGAAAAATCCGCCCGCAGCGGGGCCCTGTTGCGGCCCGGCGGCGCACGGTTCCGGTTGTCGATTGAATTAGCGCCTAAAATACGACTGCAGCGGCGCGACATCAAGCGCGCCGGCGCGCGTCGCCGCGATCGCCTCGATCGCCGCCTTCGCGCCCGCGACGGTCGTGTAGTAGGGAATTCTTCCGAGCAGCGCGGTTCGCCGAAGGGCGTACGAATCCGCGATCGCCTTCGCGCCTTCGGTCGTGTTGAACACCAGTTGCACGTCTCCGCTGATCATCGCGTCGACGATGTGCGGACGCCCTTCGTGCACCTTCTTCACCGCGCGCGTCTCGACGCCCGCTTCGTTGAGCGTCTCGGCGGTGCCCGTGGTCGCGACCAGATCGAAGCCCATTTCCCGAAGGCGCCGTCCCGGCTCGACCATCGACGCCTTGTCCCTGTCGCGGACGGAGATGAAGACCGTTCCCTCGCGGGGAACCGAAACGCCGCTGCCGAGCTGCGACTTGGCGAAGGCCCGCCCGAAATCCGAATCGATGCCCATCGCCTCGCCCGTCGACTTCATTTCGGGCCCGAGGATGATGTCGACGTTCGGAAAGCGCGCGAACGGAAACACGGCTTCCTTGACCGCGATATGGTCGAGGGCGGGCCTGTCGGGAGCGATCAGGTCGCGCAGCCTTTCGCCCACCATCGCCCGCGCCGCGATCTTCGCGACCGGCAGGCCGGTCGCCTTCGCGACGAACGGGACCGTGCGGCTGGCCCGCGGATTGACTTCGAGGACGTAAACCTCGTCGTCCTTGATCGCGTACTGGACGTTCATCAGGCCGATCACCCCGAGCTCGCGCGCGAGCGCGGCGGTCTGCCGCCGCAGTTCGTCGACGACCGGCTTCGACAACGAGTGCGGCGGCAACGAGCAGGCGGAATCGCCCGAATGGATGCCCGCCTCTTCGATGTGCTCCATGATGCCGGCGACATGGACGTCGTCGGACAGGTCGCGAACGGCGTCCACGTCCACTTCGATCGCGTCCCGCAGATAGGAATCCACGAGGACCGGCGTCTCTCCCGAGACCCGGACCGCGTTCTCGATGTAGCGCTTGAGGCCCGCCTCGTCGTGGACGATCTCCATCGCCCGCCCGCCGAGAACGTAGGACGGCCGGAGGACCACGGGATATCCGATGCCTCGGGCGACGCGGACGGCTTCCTCTCCGTTTCGGGCGGTTCCGTTGGCGGGCTGCCGCAGATCCAGCTTCCGGAGCAGCGCCTGAAAGCGCTCCCGGTCCTCGGCGAGGTCGATCGCGTCCGGCGGCGTCCCGAGTATCGGGACGCCCGCGTCCTGCAGCGCCGCCGCCAGCTTGAGCGGCGTCTGCCCGCCGAACTGCAGGATCACCCCGAGGACTTCGCCGTTCTTCTCCTCCTTCCGGACGATCTCGATCACGTCCTCCGCCGTCAACGGCTCGAAATACAGCCGGTCCGACGTGTCGTAGTCGGTCGACACCGTCTCGGGATTGCAGTTGACCATCACCGATTCGATCCCGGCTTCGGCCAGCCCGAATACCGCGTGCACGCAGCAATAGTCGAACTCGATTCCCTGCCCGATGCGGTTGGGGCCGCCGCCGAGGATCAGCACCTTGCGCCGATCGCTGGGGTCGGCTTCGCAGCCCTCCGGACCGCCGCTTTCGTAAGTCGAATACATGTAGGGAGTCTGCGACGCGAACTCCGCGGCGCAGGTGTCGATGCGCTTGTACACGGGACGCACGCCGAGCGCGGCGCGGCTCGCCGCCACGTCGCGGGCCGCGCGCCCGGCGAGCTCGGCGAGGCGCTCGTCCGAGAAGCCCATCGACTTGAGCCGGTGCAGTCCGCCGCGATCGTCGGGAAGCCCCTCGCGCCTGACGGCCTCTTCCGCCCGGACGATGTCCTGCAGCTGGGCCAGGAACCAGGGATCGAAGCCGCTCGCTCCGTGAACGGCGTCGATCGAGAGTCCGAGGCGCAGGGCCTGGGCGACCCGCAGGACGCGGTCGGCATGCGGGACGCCGCAGGCCGCGAGAACCGCGCTTTCGTCCACCTCGCCGGTTTCCGCGTCGCAGCCGTCGATGTCCGTCTCGTTCAGGCCGGTCAGGCCGGTTTCCATGGAGCGCAGCGCCTTCTGCAGCGATTCCTGGAACGTGCGTCCGATCGACATCGCCTCGCCGACGGATTTCATCTGGGTGTTGAGAACGGGCTCGGTGCCGGGAAATTTTTCGAACGTGAACCGCGGCGCCTTGGTCACCACGTAATCGATGGTCGGTTCGAAGGAGGCGGGCGTCACGCCGGTGATGTCGTTGTCGAGCTCGTCGAGCGTGTAGCCGACCGCCAGCTTGGCGGCGATCTTGGCGATCGGAAACCCGGTCGCCTTCGACGCGAGCGCCGACGACCGCGAAACGCGCGGATTCATCTCGATGACGACCAGCTTGCCGTCGGCCGGATTGACGGCGAACTGGACGTTGGAGCCGCCGGTATCGACGCCGATTTCGCGCAACACCGCGATCGCCGCGTCGCGCATGATCTGGAATTCCTTGTCCGTCAGCGTCAGGGCGGGAGCCACCGTGATGGAGTCGCCGGTGTGCACGCCCATCGGATCGACGTTCTCGATCGAACAAACGACGATGCAGTTGTCGGCCCGGTCGCGCACGACCTCGAGTTCGTATTCCTTCCACCCGATGATGGATTCTTCGACCAGCACTTCGCTGGTGGGCGACGCGTCGAGTCCGCGATTCGCGATCTCGTCGAACTCGCTCCTGTTGTAGGCGACCCCGCCGCCGGTGCCTCCGAGCGTGAAGCTGGGCCGGACGATGGCGGGGAGGCCGGTTTCCTCCAGCGCCGCGCGCGCCTCCTCGATCGAGTGCGCGAGGCGTCCGCGCGGCGATTCGAGGCCGATCCGGCTCATCGCCTCCCGGAACAGCTCCCGGTCCTCCGCCTTGTCGATGGCTTCGCGGCGGGCTCCGATCATCTCGACGCCGAACCGTTCGAGAACGCCCATCCGGGCCAGCGAGAGCGCCGTGTTGAGCCCGGTCTGGCCGCCCATGGTGGGAAGCAGCGCGTCCGGCCTCTCGCGTTCGATTATCCTCGCCACCAGTTCGGGCGTGACCGGCTCGATATAGGTCGCGTCGGCGAACTCCGGGTCGGTCATGATGGTCGCCGGGTTCGAGTTCACCAGGACGACCCGGTAACCTTCGTCCTTCAGCGCCCGGCAAGCCTGGGTGCCCGAATAGTCGAACTCGCAGGCCTGCCCGATGACGATCGGCCCGGCGCCGATGGTCAGGATGGACCGAATGTCGGAGCGCCTAGGCATGCTCCGCGATCATTCCGACGAAACGCTCGAACAGATGGTGGCTGTCCCGGGGACCGGGCGACGCTTCGGGGTGGTACTGGATGGACAGTATCGGCGCGTCCTTCGCTCTGAAGCCTTCGAGGGAGCCGTCGAACAGCGAGACGTGGGTCGGCTCCAGATTGTCCGGCAGGGAGTCCCGGCGGACGACGAAGCCATGGTTCTGGCTGGTGATTTCCACCCTTCCGGTATCGAGCTCCTTCACGGGATGGTTGGCGCCGCGATGGCCGCGACGCATCTTCTCCGTCGTCGCGCCGAGAGCGAGCGAAAGCAGTTGATGGCCGAGGCAGATCCCGAATACCGGAATGCCGAACCGGAGGATCTGCCGGATCGCCGGCACCGCGTAGGCGCCGGTCGCCGCCGGATCGCCGGGACCGTTCGAAAGAAAGACGCCGTCGGGCCGGCGGCGCAGCACGTCTTCGGCGCTGGCGGTCGCCGGCACCACGGTGATCCTGCAGCCGGCCGAGGCCAGCGAGCGCAGGATGTTGCGCTTGGCTCCGTAATCGACGGCGACGACGTGGTGCCGGGGGGCGGCCTGCCTGCCGTAGCCCTCGCGCGGCGTCCACAGGCTCTCGTCCCATTCGTAGGTCTGGAGGCAGGTCACTTCGCGCGCGAGATCCATTCCTTCCAGGCCCGGCCACCCGGTCGCGGCCTCGCGCAGCGCGTCGATGTCGAATTCGCCGTTCGGCGAATGGCAGAGCGCCCCCGTCGGCGCGCCGGAGTCGCGGATCGCCCTGGTCAGCCGGCGGGTGTCGGCGCCGGCGAGGCCGATCAGGTTTCTCGAAGCCAGCCAGTCGTTCAAATGCCCCGTCGCCCGCCAGTTCGACGGCGGCGTGACGTCGGCTCTGAGGACGAGGCCGCGGGCCGCCGGCGCCGTCGTCTCGACGTCTTCCGGGTTGACGCCCACGTTGCCGACATGGGGAAAGGTGAAGGTGACGATCTGGCCGGCGTAGGACGGATCCGTCAGGATTTCCTGATATCCCGTCATCGACGTATTGAAGCAGACTTCGCCGACCGTCGATCCGGCGGCGCCGAGCCCCTTGCCCCATATGACGTCCCCGCCCGCCAGAACCAGCGCGGCCGTCGCTCCCTCCGGGGAGCGCGAACAGGGGGGCGGCGCGGGGTCATTGCCATCGAGGGGCGAGGCGGAGATCATGCCGCTTCATAGGCGATTGTCCGGCGGGCGTCAACCGCGGCGACGTAAACGCTTCAATTTCAAAAGATTATCGCGCCCGCCGACGGTTTGCGCCGGTATCCCGATTAAGCTAGCTTTCCGCGCCTTCGAACGGTCAGGACGGAACGAATGCTCAGGAACCGGCTAAGCGAAGCTCTCAAGTCGGCCATGAAGGAAAAGGACCAGATCGCCGTGTCCACGTTGCGGTTGATTCTGGCGGCCGTCAAGGATCGCGACATCGGCGCGCGTTCCAAGGGCGAGGACGAAGGCATCAGCGAGACCGAGATTCTGAACGTCCTGCAGACCATGGTGCGCCAGCGCAACGAATCCATCGCGCTCTATCGCAAGGGCGGCCGCGACGAGCTCGCGGACAGGGAAGAGCGCGAGATCGCCGTCATCGAGCAGTTCATGCCGCGCCAGCTCGGCGAGGAAGAAATTGCCGAGGCGATCGCCGCCGCGATTTCCGAGACCGGCGCCGAATCGGTCAAGGACATGGGCAAGGCGATGGGCCTGCTGCGCCGACGTTACGCGGGACGCATGGATTTCGGGAAGGCGGCCGCCGCGTTGAAGACGCGGCTCACGTCCTGATAGAATACGGCACGGCATACGGCGCGGCGCGAGTTCGGGCCGGCTACGCGAAGGGCGGGCATGGCGATTTCGCCGCAATTTCTCGACGAGCTCCGGGCTCGGATCGGACTTCCCGATCTGGTCGGCCGTCACGTCAAGCTGCAGCGCCGGGGCCGCGAGCATGTCGGCCTGTGCCCTTTTCACAACGAGAAGACTCCGTCCTTCACCGTCAGCGGCGAGAAGGATTTTTTCCACTGTTTCGGTTGCGGCGCGCACGGCGACGCGGTCGGGTTCGCGATGCGGATCGAGGGGCTGTCCTTTCCCGAGGCCGTGGAGAAGCTCGCGGCGGAAGCCGGCCTGCAGGTGCCCGTCGCGACGCCGGAGGAACGCGAGCGGGAACAGCGCCGGGCGGGCTTGCTGGACGCGACGGAGGCCGCGTGCGCGTTCTACGAGGAGGTTCTCCGGTCTCCGGAGGGCGCCGCGGCGCGCGAATACCTGGAGCGCCGCGGGTTGTCGGCGGAGACGGTCGCGCGCTTTCGGCTCGGCTTCGCGCCGCCGGGAAGCCGCCTGAAGTCGCGGCTCGCCGGCCCGGAGATGCCGGAGTCGCTGCTCGTCGAAGCGGGGTTGCTGCGGCGGCCGGACGACGGGCGCGGCAGCTACGATTTCTTCCGCGAGCGCGTGATCTTTCCGATCTCCGACGGGAAGGGGCGGGTCATCGCGTTCGGCGGCCGGACCATGGGCGACGCGGAGCCCAAATACCTGAACTCGCCCGACACGCCGTTGTTCGACAAGCGGCGCACGCTGTACGGCCTCGCGCTGGCGCGCCGGGCGGCGCAGGAGAGGCGGCGCATCGTCGTGGTCGAAGGATACATGGACGTGATCGCGTTGTCCCAGGCGGGGTTTTCGGAAACCGTGGCGCCGCTGGGGACCGCCCTGACCGAGAGCCATATTCACGCGTTGTGGCGCTACGCCGCGGAGCCGGTTCTCTGCTTCGACGGCGACGCCGCCGGCGTCCGCGCCGCGGCGCGGGCGGCGGAACGGGCCTTGGCGTTGCTCACGCCGGGGCGGTCCCTCCGTTTCGCGGCCCTGACCGCGGGCGAGGACCCCGACAGCCTGGTCAAGTCTCAAGGCGCCGCGGCGCTGGAGCGCGCGCTCGAAGAGGCCGCGCCGCTCGACGCGTTGATCTGGTCGCTGGAGACCGAGGGGCGCTCCCACGACACGCCCGAACGCCTGGCCGGCCTCGAGAAAAGGTTGGAGGACAGGGCGCGCTCGATCGACGACCGCAAGGTTCAATATCAGTACGTCGCGCTGTTCCGCAGCAAGCTGCGCGAGCTGGGTTTCCGCTGGCGAGGGGCGCAGGAGATGGCGCCGCCGTCCTCGCTGCGGGCCGGCGCCGCCAGGTCCGTTCTCGGGAAGCGCCACGACCAGCTCCTGCTGGCCGCGACGCTCAATCATCCGGCGCTTCTCGACGACCACGCCGAGGATCTCGCCGCGATCGAGATCGCCGATCCGGAGCTTGACAAGCTCCTCGAGGAAATTCTAGAGATATACTCCGCAGCTTCGGACCTTGACTCCAAGGCCCTCAGAACCCAACTGAATGATCGGGGCAAGGCGGAGCTTCTGGGCACGCTGCTGTGCGGGGAGGTTTACGTTCACGGGCGTTTCGCGCGCGACGGCACGGACTGGCAGGAGGTGCGCGACGGCTTCGGCGAAGCGCTCCGGCGGCGCCTCGAGCCGTTGCGCCGGGCGGAGGTCGAGGAAGGACTTCACAGGTTCGCCGACGATCCGACTTTCGAGAACTGGGAACGGTTCGAAAGACTGAAAACCGATGTGCGGACCGGGGGCCGGGCGGCCTGAGAAGGTCGAGGTCCGGCGCTGATTTTGGGGAGACCTATGGCGACGAAGCTCAAGAAGCGACCGGAAGACAGGCAGCAGGCCGACGCGCCGGTGATCGATTCCGTCGGCGCGTCGATCCTGAAGCTGGTCGAACGCGGCAAGGAACGCGGATACGTCACCTACGACGAACTGAATGCGGCGTTGCCGCAGGAGAAGGTGTCCTCGGAGCAGATCGAAGACACGATGACCCAGCTGTCCGAGCTGGGCATCAACGTCGTGGAGAACGAGGATACGGACGACTCCGGCGGCGAGGCGGCGCGGGCCGCCGTCACGGCCGCGAACGACGACGCCGAGGAACTGGGGAGGACCGACGACCCGGTCCGCATGTATCTCCGGGAAATGGGCGGCGTCGAACTGCTGTCGCGGGAGGGCGAGATCGCGATCGCCAAGCGGATCGAGGCCGGTCAGGAAAAGATGATCAGCGCGATCTGCGAGAGCCCGCTCACCTTCCGGGCGATGTTGAGCTGGCGCGAAGGCCTGCGGAACGACGAGATGCTGTTGCGCGAAGTCGTCGATCTGGAAGCGGCGTATACGGGATCGGGCAAGGCGAACGGGGCGTCGGCCAACGGGGAGGACGGCTCCGAAGAGGTCAGCATGTCGGCGGCGGCCATGGAGGAGTGGCTGCGGCCCAGGAGCCTGAAGACCTTCGACGACATCGCGGCGACGCACGCCAAGCTGGCCAAGCTGCGCGGACGCCGCGCGGACGCCGCCGCCGGCAAGGGCAGCTTCGGCAAGATTTCCGCGAGGAACCTGGAACAGTACACCGAGGACATCGTCAAGCACGTGAAGAGCGTGCGGATGAACAATTTCCGCATCGAGCAGCTGGTTCAGGAACTCTACACCTACAACAAGACCCTTCTCGCCCTCGAGGGGCGGCTGTTGCGAATGGCGACGCAATCGAAGATCCGCCGGGAAGACTTTCTCGAGCGGTATCTCGGCGACGAGAACAATTCGCGGTGGCTGAACAAGGTGTCGAGGCTGTCGGACAAGAACTGGAAGGCGTTCACCAAGAACAACAAGGACGAGATCCGCGACTTGCGGGCGCAGATCGTGGCGCTTTCGAACGAGATCGGCATGCCGGTCAACGAGTTTCGCCAACTGGTCGGGGAGGTCCAGCGGGGCGAGCGGGAATCGAGCCGCGCCAAGAAGGAGATGGTCGAGGCCAATCTGCGCCTCGTGATCTCCATCGCCAAGAAGTACACCAACCGGGGCCTGCAGTTCCTCGACCTCATCCAGGAAGGCAACATCGGCCTGATGAAGGCGGTCGACAAGTTCGAATACCGCCGCGGCTACAAGTTCTCCACTTACGCCACCTGGTGGATACGCCAGGCGATCACCCGTTCGATCGCCGACCAGGCGCGCACGATCCGCATTCCCGTGCACATGATCGAGACCATCAACAAGCTCGTGCGCACGTCGCGCCAGATCCTGCACGAGATCGGCCGCGAGCCGACCCCGGAGGAACTGGCGTCGCGGCTCGGGATGCCGCTGGAAAAGGTTCGGAGGGTGCTCAAGATCGCGAAGGAGCCGATCAGCCTGGAGACGCCGGTCGGCGACGAGGAGGACAGCCATCTCGGCGATTTCATCGAGGACAAGAACGCCGTTCAGCCGCTGGACGCGGCCATCCAGGGCAATCTGCGGGAAACCACGACGAGGGTGCTGGCGTCCCTTACGCCGCGCGAGGAGCGCGTCCTCCGCATGCGCTTCGGGATCGGCATGAACACCGACCACACGCTGGAGGAGGTCGGCCAGCAGTTTTCGGTGACGCGCGAGCGCATCCGGCAGATCGAGGCCAAGGCGCTGCGCAAGCTCAAGCACAAGAGCCGTTCGCGCATGCTGCGCAGCTTTCTCGACAGCTGAGGCGCCGGGCCGCGCGCGCCCGGTTCGCGGAAGAACGCCCCTCGCCCGGCGGGACGAGCGGCTGAGTCCGCCGCGCCTCGTCGGGCAACGTGGGCGCAACGCCGGCGACGGGCGCAACGCATGTCCGCCCGGGGCGAAGAGACGCCGGCAGAAGGCGTTGCCGCGGCCGGACGACGCCGCGGGCCGATGGCCGCAGCGTCAGGCCGCGTTCGACCATCGCGAGCGCCGGAATCGCGAAAAGCGATCGGCGCCGGGGAATCCGTTGCACGGCCTGTCGAGGGGACGCGCCGAACTCGGCGTGCGGCGTTTCGCCGCCGCGCTTGCCGCAAGACGCTCCGGGTCGGACGGCGAAGCGCCGGAAACCTCCGGCCGCCGTCTTCCGGAAAGACGGGCGGACGCCTCCCTTCGCCCCGCCGTCCGCGATTCCCGTCTCGAAGCTGCCGTTCCCGAAAAACCGCCCGGCGACGCCCGCGAAACCGGTTTGCCGAGCGCGCAACCGGAGTCTCACCCCGGCCGGGCGCGTCCGCGCGTTCGGCGCGGGAACGAAACGCGGGGGAGGCGGCGCTGCCCGCGGCGGCCGGCAGGCGCCGGGTTCGCGGCGCTTGATGCGCATCCGGGTTCTGGTAAGCTTTGCGCAAAAGCAGGGAGGAATCGTCATGAAGGTCGTTGCCAGCGGGGCGTTCGTCGCGCTCGGCGCGTTGCTGTCCGTCTCGCCGCTGCATGCTCAGGACGCCGTTCGCATCGGCACGTCCAGCGTCGGCAGCGTTTTTTACACGGTCGCCATCGGCGCGTCGGAAATCATCACCAAGCACGCGAAAATAAACGCCACCGTGGAACCGGTAGGAGGCTCTTCGGCCAACGTGCGAGGCCTCGCCGCGAAGCGCATCGAATTCGCTCTCGCCAATTCCTTCGCGGCCTTCAGCGGCTACAACGGCACCCACAATTTCAAGAAGCCCGTCGATGTCCGTCTGGTCTTGCAGGGACAGTCGAGTTATCGCTGGATGCTCGTTCGCAAGGGGAGCGGCGTCGAGAAGCTGTCCGATCTCGAAGGACGGACGATCATCGCGAAGCGGCGGGCGCTTCCGGAGATCGAGCTGGTCTGGGACGCGATGCGGAAGGTTTCGGGCGTGACCGGAGTCAAGGCCGTCGCCACGACCAATTCGCCCCAAGCCTACAAGGCGTTCCGCGCCGGAAGCATCGACGCCGCCGTCATGCCTTTCGCGCGGCGCGCCGCCGCCGTGGCGAAACCGATGCAGGACGGCGTGATCGACTTTCTGTATCTGTCGAAGGAACGGCGGGACGCGATGCTCGCGCATCTGCCGCCGATGATGTGGCCGGCCACCGTGCCCAAGGGCAATTTCAAGGGGCAGTCGAAGGACGTGCACCTGGTCGGCCTCAACACCTACTTCCTGGCGCGGCCCGACGTTTCGGACGAGGTCATCTACAAGGTCGCGAAGGCGATCTTCGAGAACACCGAGGAGTTCGGCTCCTACCACAAGGCGGCGCTGCAGTGGAGCCTCAAGCGGGCGCTGAACAACGTGCCGCTGCCGTTCCACGACGGCGTCATCCGGTATTTCAAGGAAGCGGGTCTCTGGACGGAAGCGCACGAAGCCAACCAGGAGAGACTTCTCGCGCGCAAGTAGGGCGATGCGAGCGCGGCAGGAAGGGCCGCGGCAAGGAGAACCGGCAAAGCGCGGCGTCGGCGCGCTCGCATGGTTCGCGTCGCTGGTCGCCGTCTACCATCTGGTGGTCGTGGCGCAGGGGCCGACATGGCTCGGCATCTTTCTGCCGACCCAGGTGCACAAGGCGGTCAGCATCTCGTGCGCGATGGCGCTGATTTTCATTTTGCTGCCTGCGGCCGGCAAGAAGCATGGCGAGGACACCAGGGCCGACTCACGCTTTCGACGGGCGCCCTGGTACGATTTGCTGCTGCTGGCTTCGGGGCTGGTCGGCGCCGGCTTCGTGATCGTCGATCACGAGGCCATTCTCGACTATGGCGAGTACGGGTTTCTCGACGCCAAGGGGATAATTCTCGGCGCAATGCTCGCCGTTCCGGTTCTGGAGGCCGTGCGGCGAACGACCGGCTGGGTTCTGCCGGCCATCATTCTCTTTTTCGTTCTGGTCACGATTTTTCAGCAGTATCTGCCGGGCCTCCTGTACGGCCGGGGTTATCCGCTCGACCGCATGCTCTATTCGGCCTACGTGAGCGAGGCCGGCATTTTCGGGCTGCCGCTCGGCATCGCGGCGAACATCGTGATCGTCTTCCTCATTTTCGGGGCGCTGATGGAAGGCGCGGGCGCCAGCAGATGGTTCATGGACATTGCGCTCGGGTTGACGGGCTGGTCGCGCGGAGGGCCGGCCAAGGCGGCCGTCGTCGCGAGCGCCATGTTCGGATCGATTTCCGGTTCGCCGTCGGGCAACTCGGCGACCACGGGCGTGTTCACCATCCCGCTCATGAAGAACATCGGCTACACGCCAGCCTTCGCCGCGGCGGTCGAGGCGGTCGCGTCCACCGGCGGAATCATCCTGCCGCCCGTCATGGGCGCGATCGCGTTCATCATGGCCGAATGGATCGAGACGACCTACACGGAGATCGTGATCGCCGCCGCGGCGCCGGCGGGCCTTTATTTTCTGATCGTGTTCGTGTCCGTGCATCTGCAGGCGCGCAAACAGGGCATCGCGGCGTTGCCGCGCGGCGAACTTCCCCCGCTTGCGCCGACGCTTCGGCGGGGCTGGTACTATTTCATTCCGATCGCCGCGCTGGTCTACTTTCTGGTCTTCAAGTCGCTGCCGCCCGGAATGGCCGCGATCTACAGCTGCGCGTTCGTCGTCGCGGTCAGTTTCCTTTCCGGGGACCGCGCGCACTGGCTGACTCCGCGACGCATCGTCGCCGCCTTCGAGGACGCCGTCGTCCGCTGGATAACGATCGCCGCGATCACCGCGGCCGTCGGCATCATGATCGGAGCGCTCGAACTGTCCGGCGTCGGCATCAAGTTTTCGCGCTTCATCGTCGACCTGGCCGGCGGCGACCTCATCCTCACCCTGCTTTTCGTCGGGATCGTGAGCCTGATCGTGGGAATGGGACTCGACGCGACGCCCGCGTACATCACGCTCGCGACGCTGATGGCGCCTGCGCTCGTGCGGCTCGGGGTCCCCGATATCGCGGCGCATCTATACGTGATCTATTGGGGTCTCGCGTCGTTTTTCACGCCGCCGACCTGCATCGCCGTCTTCGTCACTTCCGGCATCGCGGGAAGCCGCGTCTGGCTCACCGGTTGGGAGGCGGTGAGACTGGGCATCGCCGCGTTTCTGATCCCGTTCGCGTTCGTTCTCAACGAAGGATTGCTGATGCGGGGCAGTGCAACCGCAGTATTGCTCGCCCTTGTCACCGCCGTGCTCGGCGCGACCGCGCTCGCGACCGCCATCCGGGGCTACGCCGTTTCGGCGCTCGGTTCGCTTCAGCGCCTGCTTGCCTTCGTCGGCGGCCTGCTTCTGATCGGTCCCGGGTTGTACTATCCGTTGGCAGGGCTCGGTCTCTTCGGAGTCGCCATTCTTCCGCAGGTACTTACGAAAGTCATTGCCCGGAAAACGTAGGTCTAACCCTGCGATGCTCCCGATCACATGATCCACTACGATGGCGAGTGATTCCTCGGGGGCAGGCGTAAACGTAGACAACGTTACCGATGATAATAACAGTCATCGACAACCCGTTACCAAAGTCGGGCGCGGCTCTCGGCTCGTCGGACAACTTGCGGTCTGCGATACAGATCGTCGCTGGCGAACGGACCTCTTGAAATTTTCCAGAGTTGCCGCAGACGCTTCGACCATCAACTGTACGCACGATTGCATTTCGTTCGTGCTCCGAAACGAATGGGACGACCCGGGCTCGCTGTATGTGCAAAACTGCCGCCGAACCGTCCCGCGACTATGCACAGTGCTCCCCATGCGGGATCGGGTAACCGCTCTGCTTGCAGTTCCGGCTGTCCAGCGTTTCCGGGAGGCAGAATTCTGTATTCAGGAGGGCGACGGCGGAACGAAGGAACTTATGTTGGTCTGAAGGACTCCCGGGAAGTGATTAGTACAATGCTATGATGCCGGGCCGGGAAAGATAGCCGCTGACATGAGAGATAAGCTGCATAAGCAATTGTTCGCGAAGTCGGTAAACGGAGTTCCATTCCCCAATGTCGGTCGGCGCAACGCTCAGGGAATAACGCGCGTTGACAGCGAGGTTGAACGGTTCGTCGTTCGAGTCGCTAAGGAGAACGGGTGATTTCCACTCCGCTGCCGACGGCTGATCCCGTCTGACGTCATGCGGAATTTCAATTCCGAGCAAATACGGAATCGGACCGGAACGATTTTGCGCGTAGTCGCACGCAGCTCCGATACGGACAAGCCTCCAGCGGCACCGGGCGTAGTCTCCTTCGTTTTTGAGTTTGAATTCCTTATCGAGAAGTCCGTCTCTATCCACGCTGAAGCGGTCCTGAAATCCGTCGTCGTCCCGCAATTCGGAAGGAAGCTCCACGACGGCGCCCCAGTCGCTAGGGGCGATTTTCTCCGACGAAGTAACCGCCACATGCAGCAAGCGGTTGACCCGGCCGCTGTTTTGCGGCGTCGACGGTATTTCGCCGTTTCGGTGCTGGGTAATCGCTTCGTTCCATAACTCTAAGGATTTGTTCTCTTGGTTGAGAATTCTGTCAGCCAGTATCGGGGCGAGAACGGAAGAGATCGCGCCACGCGGGTCGTCGTCCACATGATCTCTTCCAACGGCTGCACTTGCGAGGCCGCTCAGCACCTCGTCTAGCCCGGCGTCGTACTGACCAGCGTTTCGCTTGTCGTCGGGAACGAGTTTCATCAACTCCGCGAGCGTTTCTCCGGCGGCCGCCTGAACGTCCGCCTCCCACGACAGCAAAGCGTTGAGCCGAGGGTTCTTGGAAATCGCATCCTGAACTCTTTCGCGCAGCGTATTGCCTGGAAGGGGCTCGCCCGAATTGGTATCGATGAATTCACTCTTTGGCAGTATGATAATCTCAAGAGGCACGCCAAACCCCAGATCGGCGTCTTCGTTCAGGTAATTCCCGAGTCCTTCCGCCTTGTCCTCGTACTCGGTCCAGACAACCAGAACGAAAGGCCCTCCGTCCGGGCTGACGTTATCCCGAAGTATGCCAGCGATCGCCGTATAGTGCTGCCTCTCGTCCGTAGTCGCCGAGGCATCGATGAGGTGCAAGTCCAGAAACAGGACCCGAACGTTCCGGAGCTTCCTTTCCCCGATACCGTCCGCAGGATCGTAGCGGATTCCCAGACAGGGCGTTTCGAGCCGTTGAAACACCTCCAGAATGGCCTTCAGGTGTTCCTCCCTGTTGTCCACGACTACGTAGCTGGGCGGTATCACGGCTGCTTCTCCTTTGGAAAAACCAGAGCCAGAACGGCGCCGGCGAACTCTTCCGGTACACCTACTTCACTCGCGTCAGGGAACGCAAGTTTTCCGCCTCCGAGTTCCATCACGAGACTGGCGTAATAGAGCCCGAGTCCCATTCCCTCCGGACGGCGACTGAAGAACGGGCTTGTCAACTCTTCCGGTCCGTCGGAGAATCCGGGTCCGGTATCGGCGACGACGATGGCGGGTCCGTCCGCCAGATCAAGGCTTGTATTCATGTAGATCGCCCGCTCCAACGGCTCGTCGTCTGCGTCCGGCCAGCGGACCCGAAGCCAGTAGAAGGCGTTGTCGAGCAGATTGTTCAGCGCGCCGAGCGCGAGACCGAATGAGAAATCCGCCTTGACGTCCGGCGAGTCGCCGTGCAGCGTTGGGCTGTCTAGGCGAACCCGATGCTTCTGGAACCGGACACTGTTGATGTCGTGGATCCGGCGCACGAGCTTCTTCAGGCTGTTCGACCGGCTGGAGTCCTTGCGCAACAGAACGGTGAATCCATTCAAGACGCGCGCAAGTTGGCGTGCGCTTGATCGGATGACCTTGTGCTCTCCGCCTGCCTCGATCAGGTTGCAAAGCCCTCGAACGCCCTGTTCAACTTCGTGGAAGACAACAGCGAGCCCCATCCCGGAAAGTCCTGCGCGCAGCATGAGGTTCCGCAATTCGTCGTACTCCTTCTCCACGCGATCTATTATGGGTTCGAGTTGCTCAAGTACGTTATGCTTGCGAGCTGCGCGACGGAGTTCCTGTAGCGGCTGTCGTATGCGCCGCGTTTCCGATTTTTTGCCACGACCCGTAAGCTGCCGTATCTTGTCCTTGTCTTTCTTGCGTTCTACTTCCAGCGGAGTCAGTGCGCCGATAACAATTCGTTTCAATTGCCGTAATGCCTGATTTTCAACAAATCCTTCCCGGTTCGTTTTTTCCATCAGACCGTGGCTGTCTTCCAGCGAAAGATTGACCGCGCCCACGACGATATTCTTGCTGAGATTGCGTGTCGGCAGGTTGACTCGCCGCAAGTCGAGTCCCAGCCAGTCGTCGTCCGGTTCTCCATAGTTGTAGACCCGTATACCGTCGCGATACACGCGAATGCCGCCGTTCTCGTCCAGATATTCCCGAATGAGCTGGCGCTCGCCCAACCGGGCCAGCACGGCAGGATCCCTGTCGAAGACGAAAAACTCGCCCGTGACCGGGCCGATGCCCTCCGCGAAGGATGCATCCGCAATGACGGAACTTCGGCGGCGGCGGCCATCCTCGTCGTCTTGGCCGAACGGGTCCAGGTCGCGCTCGGACCGAACCTGGAGCGGTTGCTCGATTTCGGGGAGTTCGCGGGGCTGGAGATTGATGCCGTGGATACCCCGGAAACGGTAACGCCAGTTGAAAAGGCCTTGATCGAAACGGAATTCGTAATCCCATGGCGCCCGTTTCAACAGGGCGCCGATGTCCGGCACGTCGGTCAGCCAGTCTTTATGACCGGGTACCTCCAACTTCGGAGTGAATTCGTCGGTTACCCCGGTAAATGGCGACGAAATGGAGGTGACCTGTCGCTGCAGACGGCGCACCTCGCCGCGGGTCCAGTTCTTCTCGCGGAGTCTGGAAATCGTTATCCGTGTTCCCGTCAGCTTTTTCCGAAATATCTCGGGGGCGCGCGTTTCCACTCGAACCTTCGCGTCCGAAAGGTCCGTTCGCCGAAGCAGCTTGGTCCAGTCAATGGAAACGACGCATTCCTTCGCATTCGCCGCCCGCGTCACGACTTCGATACGATCCCCGAGCTTGTGGGCCGCGAACCGGCCAAGCCCTTTTTCCCCAAGCGGCAGGCGGCCCAGACGGGTCCGTTCGTGGGCTGCACGCTGCCGTGCGCGATGGTCGTGTCCGGGGACCAGCCAGATGTTGCGGATGGTTTTCAGCGTCATGCCTTCGCCATCATCCTGGATAATGATCGACGCCTCGGAATTGTCGATATCGTTCATGACCACGCATACCGTCTCGGCATCGGCGTCGTAAGCATTTTTAACCAACTCGAAGATGGCAATTCGAGGCGAACCGATGAGTTCGTCTCCGAGAAGCTGAAGAATGCGCGCGCGCGGCCTAAACGGCAGATCCAGCGACTGGTCTCCAGAAAGGGCACCGGCGACACGGGCGTTCATCTTGCTGCATCCAGATCACGAGGAACCGACGCGGCAGAACCCGGGATTGCACACGGATAACAGAAACAACTCCGCGAAGTCGCTACTGAGCGGAATTGCCCGGACGAGCCACGCGCCGTGCGTGGCGGCACCGACAGCGTGGCGCACGGTCTCGATCTGCCGAACAACAGCAGGACATCCGACGGGTATCCGGCAGAGCCGTCCAACAGTCTTCGGCAACCGACCGTATACGGAAGGAAAAGGAGACCAAGCCTTGTATCTACGGACATCTTTGGCGGACATCCCGTGTTTCGCGAGCGGATTGCATCGTTCCATTCTCCATGGCGGACGAGGTACCGTGATTCCCGTCTCCGGCTCGTGCAGCCAGATCTGGCAAAGGTCCCCACTGAAAACGATCAGCGCCACCTGTGCGGTGAAGAGACCAAACCAGACCGCACCCCTCGCCGGTTCGGCTTTCCGAGAAGATTGGCAGCCATATTCCGGCGCGTCAATGCAACGCGCCATGTGGTAGTGTCTCAGTTTGAAATCGGTTTCCCGACGCATTCCATATTATGCATTGACAGAGGGTAGAGGAAACGACAAAATTCATGGAAGGAGAACAGGCTGACCATGCTGACAGGATCGCGAGGAGAGCGACACCCTGCCGATCCAGTAGGGTGCTTCGTCACGGTAGGAAAGATCGCCACAAGCGAAATCGCGAAGACCCTTGACGCGAAACCCTGCTGCTCGAACAGGGCAAAAGGCGGCCGCATGGGCGGAAAGGCCCACGCTACATCCTTGAAGCCGGAACGCCAGAGCGAAATCGTGGCAGCAGCGGCATCCGTGCGGTGGGGCAACAAAGAGTGACAAGCCCCGACAGAACGGGTACCCTGAAAAGGGCCAGCCCGCCAGCCCGCCAGCCCGCCAGCCCGCCAGCCCGCCAGCCCGCCAGCCCGAATCAAGTAGGCGATCCGAACTGGGCCAACCAGACAATCTGGACCGGGGACAACATCTCCATCATGCGAGGGATGAACAGCGCGTCGGTTGACCTGATCTATCTCGACCCGCCGTTCAACTCCAAAGCCAACTATGCAGCACCGATAGGGTCCAAGGCGGCGGGCGCGGCGTTCAAGGACATCTGGACGCTTTCGGATGTGGACGTCGAATGGATCAACCTGATCGAGGCCAAGCATCCCGTGCTCTACCGCGTGCTGCTCGCGGCGATGACGGATAGCGACAAGTCCTATCTCGCCTACATGGCGGCGCGGCTGCTCGAAATGCGGCGGCTCTTGAAGCCTGCCGGCTCGATCTACCTCCACTGCGACCCGACGATGGGCGCATACCTCAAGCTCGTCATGGACGCGATCTTTGGGCGCAAGGCGTTTCGGAATGAAATCGTCTGGTGCTACACGGGGCCAGGCTCGCCGGGAATGCGCCAATTTAACCGGAAGCACGATACGCTGTTGTGGTACACGGTTGGGAAGACGTGGACCTTCAACCGCGAGGACATCCGTGTCCCCCACAAGAAGTTGAACACCAACCAGGCTGGTGCGATGATCCACGAGGCACTCACGTCTGACCAACGAGACGAATACTTGAGGGTTGGCAAAGTCCCCGAGACTTGGTGGACTGGGTTTTCTCCGGTCGGACGATTGAAGAAAGAACGCGTTGGTTATCCGACGCAGAAACCGTTAAAGCTGTTGGACAGGATCATTCGTGCGTCGTCGAACGAAGGCGATATGGTGCTGGATCCGTTTTGTGGCTGTGCGACAGCCTGTATCGCGGCGCAAAATCTACAGCGCCAGTGGGCAGGCATCGACATTAGCGAAAAGGCGGCGGAACTCGTTGCCCAGCGCATGAGGAACGAGCTCGGTCTATTCTTTCAAGGAGCGCATCGGACGGACATCCCCTCCCGCACGGACATTGGCGTCGTTCTCCGATACGACCACGCCAAGAACAAGCGATACCTTTACGGTGAACAGGGCGGGTTTTGCACCGGCTGCCAGCTGCATTTTCCGCCGCAGAACCTTGAAGTCGATCATATAGTGCCCCGTGCGAAGGGTGGTACGGATCATCTCGAAAACCTCCAGTTGCTTTGCGGGCACTGCAACCGCGTGAAAGGACATCGGGGCATGGAATATCTCCGGGCCAAGTTGCATATCGCAGCCTAAATTGCGGTGAAATAATCCTCGGCGATAGGACTATTGCCGAGGGCATGAACAGGCTCCCTTCAGGAAAAGCGTACGATGATCCCGACCATGCCGGTCGAGGGGATATCGGTGCGTTTGAAGACGCGGCTGGCGGGGGTCAATCAACACCGTCACCGAGCTGAGGTCGAAGCGGGCGAGGCTTGCGCCGCGTGTCACGATGAGGCAGCGCGATGTCGAAGCCCGCGAGGTTCAGTGCGACGAGATTTGGATTTTCTGGTACGCGAAAGAGAAGAATATCCCGCACGCAAAGGCCGCGCCGGTCGATGCTGGCGATGTATGGACTTGGACCGCGCTGTGCACCGATAGCAAGATGTCCTATCGTGCCGGGTCGGAGGTCGCTCGGGGGCGACGGCAACCGGTCTCATGGACGATCTGCGGGCGTAGCTGGCAGTCGGGTGCAGCTAACGACGGACGACCATAAGGTGTATCTGGCCGCTGTCGAGGGCGCGTTCGGCGGGATATCGGCTACACCATGACAGTTAAGCTGCATGATGGCGAGAACAAGGGAAGGGCGCAGAGCACGAGTGCTCGCCTTGGACGTGTACCGGGACCATGACGTGGCGGATGGAGGGTGCCCCGACCCAAGGCAGTTTTCGATCAGCCATGTCGAACGTCACAATCTGACCATGCGGATGGGGATGCGCCGGTTCACCCGGCTGCCTATGCGTTCAGCAAGAAGATTGAGAACCATCTTCACATGCTGTCGCTTTACTTCGTGCACTACAATTTCTGCCGCGCCCACAAGACGCACGTCTGCAATGCAGCGTGATTCCGTGCCGCGGCAGCGTCGGCAGTCCTCGCAAGCGCGGCGTCGCAGCGAGCGGAAGCGTCCGAAGCGCAGAATTTTTTTTGTCCGGCCGAATCGCATCTCTTTACATCTGTGAGAAAGACTGTCACTATGTCAAAATTATTCCCCTAATGGAAGCCTTGATGATCGCAAATCCCGCTACGTCCGAATTCGCCCTGCTGAGGGAGAGGGCAGGACTGTCGATCGAGCAGCTCGCAGACCGAATCGGGTTCTCCGCCCGCACGGTATACCGGTGGGATCGCGGCGAGCATCCGCCTCGGAAGGCTGCGATCCATTACCTGGACCGGCTGGCAAGCGCCGCTCGTCTACCGGCGGCCAACGATCCGCCCTTCCGCTTCGTCGATCTGTTCGCGGGAATCGGCGGGTTGCGGCGCGGCTTCGAACCGCTCGGCGGCCGTTGCGTCTACACCTGCGAATGGAACCGGTACGCCCGGTTCACCTATGCCGCCAACCACGATTGCGATCACGAAATCGCCGGCGACATCACCGGGATCTCCGTCGGCGACATCCCGGAACACGACCTCCTGCTCGCCGGCTTTCCGTGCCAGCCGTTTTCGATCGCGGGCGTGTCCAAGAAGAACGCGCTCAACCGGCCGCACGGCTTCCGCTGCGAGGCGCAGGGAACGCTTTTCTTCGACGTGGCCCGGATCGTCGAGGCGCATCGTCCCCGCGCCTTCCTGCTGGAGAACGTCAAGAACCTCCTCAGCCACGATCGCGGACGGACCTTCGCGATCATGCGGCGGACCCTGACGGAAGAGCTGGGCTATCAGGTCCATTGCAGGGTGCTCGACGCCAAACCGTGGGTGCCGCAGCATCGCGAACGGATCTTCATCGCCGGGTTCCGGGAACCGAACGGTTTCACTTTCGACGACCTGGACGCGCCCGCGGGAGGCCCGCGGCTGCGGAGCGTGCTGCACCCGGAGGACGGCAGCGAGCCGGCCGAGAGCCCGTTCACCGAGGGCGAAAGAGCGGCGGTCGTCGGCAAGTACACGTTGTCGGACCATCTCTGGAACTACCTCCAGTCGTACGCGATGAAGCATCGGGCGGCGGGCAACGGTTTCGGCTACGGCCTCGTCGGCCCCGAGGACGTCACCCGCACCCTTTCGGCGCGCTACTACAAGGACGGGTCCGAGATCCTCGTGAGGCAGGACGGGCGCAACCCGAGGCGGCTGACGCCGCGCGAATGCGCGCGGCTGATGGGTTTCGAGAAACCCGGCGAAAGCTCCTTCGCCATCCCCGTCTCCGATACCCAGGCGTACCGGCAGTTCGGCAACGCCGTGGTCGTTCCCTGCGTCGAGGCCGTAGCCCGCCACATGGCGCCGTGGCTGGGCGTCCCGGAGATTGCCGGCGGAGATCTCCGCCAGCGGGAGTTGCCGCTCTTTGGCTGACGTCGTTGACCGGGAGACGCGGAGCCGCATGATGTCGGGCATCCGGGGAAAGGACACGCGTCCCGAGCTGGTCGTGCGCCGCGGTCTTCACGCCAGGGGATTCCGGTACCGGCTGCACGACCGGAAACTGCCCGGCAAGCCGGATCTGGTATTCCCGGGGCTGAAAGCCGTGATTCTCGTGCACGGCTGTTTCTGGCACGGCCATGGTTGCCACCTGTTCAAGTGGCCGGCTTCGCGGACCGAGTTCTGGAAGGAGAAGATTTCGGGGAATCGCGAGAGGGACGCCGGAAATCTCGTGCGCCTCAGGGATGCGGGATGGCGCGTTCTCGTGGTCTGGGAGTGCGCGCTGAAGGGACGGCTGAAACGCGGCGGGGACGAGGTTTCAGAAGAGGCGGCCCGATGGCTGCGATCCGGCGACGGATATCTCGAGCTGAAGGGCGATGCCTGAACTCCGGGACTGGCTCGACGAGCATTCCCGCCGGGGTTTTGCGTGGTTCGCGAAGCGCCTGTCGGGAAACGACACGCTGGCCAACGGCGCGCATCAGGCCGGACCTTACGTTCCGCGCGATCTCCTGCTGCGGCTGCTGCCCGGGCTGAACCGTCCGGACGAGGCGAATCCCGATGTCCGGTTCGACCTCGATATCGCGTCGCACGGCGACCGGCGGCTCGTGCGGGCGGTCTGGTACAACAACATGCTTCGCGGCGGCACCCGGAACGAAGCGCGCATCACCAATCTCGGCGGCGCGGCGTCGGCGCTGCTCGACCCGGAAAACACCGGCGCACTCTGCGTCTTCGTATTCGATGGCGCCGCGTGCCGCGTCTGGGTATGCCGGGACGAGGCCGAAGAAGAGGTCGTGCAGGATCGCATCGGTCCGACCGAGCCCGGGAAATGGTGGCTGTGGCATCCCGCAGGCGATGCCGGTTTCGGGGAACGGGAGATCCAGGCCGATTGCTGGCTGGAACCCGAAGAGATGCCGCCGGAGTGGCTGGAAAAATTTCCTTCTCCGACGGAACTTGTCGAGAAGGCTGCCGGGTTGCGGCCCGGTTTCGGGGTCGATCGTCGGCTGCTTCGTCGGCGGGACTGCGAACTCGTGCTGTTCCGGAGCGTGGAACAGGCCATCGAGTTCCCGAAAATCCACGACTTCGGAAACCACGTGGACAGCGTCGAAGCTTTCGCCAGGCTCGCCCAGCCGATACTCCAGCGGCGCAAGTCGAGATCCGGGCGGTCGCTCGAACTCCATATCCGGAAGATATTCCTCGAAGAGGGGCTGGAAGAGGGACGGCAATTTTCCTGGCAGGCGGAGTCCGAGCCCGGCCATCGCCCCGATTTCCTCTTTCCCTCGGCCGAAGCCTACCGCAACCCCGGCTTCCCTGCCGGGCGCCTGCGTATGCTCGCCGTCAAGACCACATGCCGCGACCGGTGGCGGCAGATTCTCAACGAGGCGGCGCGGATCGAACGCAAGGATCTCCTCACGTTGCAGGAAGGCGTGTCCGAGTCCCAGTTCCGGGAGATGACCGCGTCCGGCGTCCGGCTCGTGGTTCCCGAGCCTCTCGCCGTAAAATTTCCCGCATCCGTTCGTCCGCATCTGCTAACTCTTGAGAGCTTCGTCGGGCAAGTGCGCCGCGCCGTCTGATCCGCCGGATCGACGGGAGCGGTTTGCCGCAGGGCAAAGGGAACGGCGCGGCACGTCTCGTGCAAGCGGCCTATACTCGCCCCGGTCGACGTAATGCGAGGATCGACATGTCTGACGTAAAGTGGCACCGCTCCCAGAGAGAGATTATCGAGGCTGCTCCCTCGGCCCGGCTGCACGTCAGCGCCGGGCCGGGCACCGGAAAAACGGCTGTGGCCTGCGCGAGGGTAGCGTGGCTGGTCGGCGAGGATCTGGCCGCGAGCAACATATGGCTGATCAGCTTCACCCGAACCGCGGTCAACGAGATTCGCGACAGGATAGCCGAATATATGGAAAACGATGCGGATGCCTTCACGGTGAAAATCGCTACGCTGGATTCGCACGCATGGACCATCCATTCCGGTTTCGACGAAGATGCCAAAATTCTTGGATCTTACGAAGAAAACATTAAACGGGTACTTGATCTGGTGCGGAGCAACACGGGAGTGTCGGAATACCTCGAACAGCTGGAACATTTGATCGTAGACGAAGCTCAGGATATCGTCGGCATGCGCTCCGACCTGCTGGCCGCATTCATCGAGAAGCTTTCCGACAACTGCGGGGTCACGGTTTTTGCCGATGAAGCGCAAGCGATTTACGGATTTGCGGATGACCGGGAAGTTGAGGAGAGCGAGGATGGAGAACAAACCCTCGCCGCAAGGATAAAACATTGGACCGGGAAACCATTCGATAAACACGATCTCGAAAAAGTTTATCGCACAGACTCGAAGAAACTGAAAAAAATTTTCACGAAAGTGCGTCGCACTGTGCTGTCGTCTCCCGATAAACAGACTCACCTGAAGGATGTGGTTAAAAAGGTGGAACGCTATGCGCACGAATCAACCGACAACAAGGAAAACGAGCGAATTCGCGATATGGGGAACGACGCTTTCGTTCTTTACCGCCGCAGGGCGGATGTTCTCCAACGATCATCTTATCTTGTGAACGCCGGTGTTCCTCACAGAATACGGATGTCGGGATTGCCGCAAATATTGACGCCTTGGATCGGAATGGTATTGGCCGATTATACCGAAGCGCGACTGACGCAAAAGAAATTCGAGATGCTTTGGGAAGGCAGAGTGCCGGACGATATCTCCTTGTCCGAGGATTGCTATGGAGCGTGGGCCCGGCTTGTACGGCTCGCCGGGGTTGGAAGGAGGGGGCGAACCGTAAGCATGCGTGACCTGCGTAACCGTCTCGGTCGCAGACGCCCCCCGGTGGACCTCTGTTCGCCCGAGCTGGGAGACAACGGGCCGATAATCGGAACGATTCATGCGTCGAAAGGTAGGGAAGCCAATACCGTCCACCTGATGATTCCGCCAAATTACAGCGGAACCACAGATCAGGAAGAGGAGGCGCGCGTTATATTTGTCGGCGCCACGCGGGCAAGATCGAAATTGTTGTCGGGAAGCAGTTACCGGGGTATTGCAAGCAAACTGGAATCCGGCAGGGCGTATCGCGTTCTCAGAAAGAGGGACGGTCCGCGTGCGCAGGTGGAGATCGGGCTTGAAGGAGATGTCACAGCAGAAGGATTGGCAGGGCGGTCAGTTTTCGCCTCGGCGGACGAAGTTCAACGCAACCAGAATCTTCTTAGAATGGTTGGTGCGATGCTTCCGCTCAAGGCGAAGTCGGATCCAGATACAAAGTTTCTGTACCGGTTCGGGGAGATTGAAGAAGGGCCTTGCTTGGGTATCCTTTCCAACGAGGTAAACAGCGATCTTTTCAAGATCGCGAAGGATGTAAAACACAGGCACAAGACGCCCAAACTTCGCCCGCCGAACTTTATCCCTTTTCTCCACTTGTGGGGATTGCGCACCATCGTCTTGCCGCCGGAATCGCCGGAATGCGAACGTCTGCACGAGCCATGGTCCCAAAGCGGAGTACTTTTGGCACCGCTCATTCTGGGCTACCCTACGATATCGTTCCCGAAAAGAAAATCCCATAGCTGGAAGAAGTGACATGCGCGACCTGTTGCTGGAACGGCTGGAAAGAGATCTGATCGGCCCGGATGACGACAACGAGGAACTGGCATCCCGCCCGTCCGATGTCTATCTGACCGGCGTACTCTGGCCGCAGGAAGCCAGAATGGGCGGCGAGGAAGACGACAGGCTCGGTAATTCCGGCGGAAACGAGGATAATCATGCTGGCGGGACGGCGGAGGAAGAAGAAACCCCGGTGTTCGGGCAGGCGCGTCCCTGTTCTGCCGGCGTTTCTTTCGCTGTCGGATTGAACGAGGGTTCTCCCGTCGTGACCGTAAGGGTCCGCTTCGCGACCTACGAGCCCGTTGAAGTGGATGGACAGTCCGAGGGCAGGTTCGAAAAGCGTTGGCGAAGGCTCTTCCACGATGGAACGGTACGGCTTGCCTTGGACAGGGACGCCGGGTTTGTCGCACTCGAGGAATTACCGGAGGAGGCGAAGTTGCACGTCCGGACGGTGCCCTGGACCGGGGGAACCCTCGCGACTATCACCTTGGTGAATGTCGCACGACCCGACGAGGACAAGGGACGCGAAGGAATTGAGGGGCTGACGTTTTTTCAGGTTGAAATGGAAATCCGGCCGTCAGAGGGGACAAGACTCGTTGCCCGGCCATCCCGGAGAGTCGTTCTCGATGATGACGACCGGAGCGCGGAGCTGCTCTATCGCAGCACCCGTGAGTTTGCGACCGGACATACATGCTCGGCGAAACGGGAGGTCGGACCGGATCCGGAGTTCGCCATCATGGTTGGCATAACATGGGTACCGCGCGTCAAGGTGCCGGGAACCAGCCCCGAGGGTCACGCTCTCTTCGATGCCTTGCGCCAGGACGGGAAGCGACAACCTCTGTCTGCCCGATGGCTCGCGCACGCGACGCAGCAGGAACTGGACGAGGCGTTAACGATGATGCCGGAGACGTACGAGCGGTGGATCGAATTACAGGAGGCGGGTCTCGGCGACATACCTCAGGAATTTCGGGAGCAGGCCGAATGCAACATCCAGACCTGCAGAAGGGTTCTGAAACGCATATCGGACGGCGTCGTGCGCATTGTCCGGGATCCCGAAGCTTCGCGAGCGTTTCGCTTGGCCAACATGGCGATGGACCTTCAATACGGCTGGGATCCAATAAAGGGCGCAGGCGGATCTCTCAACTGGAGACCCTTCCAGCTGGGTTTCATTCTCATGGCCGCGGACTCGGTCGTCGATCGGGAACATCCTGACCGCGCCGTAATGGATCTGCTGTGGTTTCCGACCGGCGGCGGCAAGACAGAAGCCTATCTCGCGCTGATCGCCTTTCTGGCGTTCTATCGCCGACTCGCCGCTTCGGAAGGGCCGGATGCCGGTGCGGGCGTGGTCGCCGTCATGCGTTACACGCTGCGGCTGCTTACGACGCAACAGTTTACGCGCGCCTGTTCCGTCATGCTCGCCTGCGAGGCGATCCGGCGCGGAAGCGCCGGTGATATCGAAACCGGAGATCTTGGCAGTGTACCTTTCTCGGCCGGTCTCTGGGTTGGCGGCGAAGCGACACCGAACGGCATCCGCCAAGCAGCTGATGCGCTGGCGACCAGAAGTCAGCCAACGCCGGAGCAACTGTTGAATTGCCCCGCGTGCCAAAAGAAATTGCAATGGTCTTCCACTGCGATGCGCGATGCCATACACGTTCGTTGTCTTCATGAAGCCTGCATTCTCTTTCATCCGGATGAACCGCTTCCTGTCTGGACCGTCGATGAGGACGTTTACCGGGAACGGCCGACCCTTCTTATCGGCACCATCGACAAATTCGCCCAGATCGTCCGGCGAGCGGAAGTAAATGAGCTTTTCGGACTGGACGGCCGTTGTCCGCCGGATCTGGTTCTCCAGGACGAACTGCACTTGATTTCCGGGCCGTTGGGAACGGTCGCCGGTCTGTACGAGGCTGCAATCGACTGCATGTTCGCCAACGACGGTTCTCGGCCCAAGATTATTGGCTCGACCGCGACAATTCGCCGTGCTCCGGAACAGGTCAGGGCGCTGTTCGACCGCAAGACCGAGCAATTTCCGCCGCCATGCCTGAATGCGGGAGATTCCGGTTTCGCTGTCGAGGATCCGGATTCGCCCGGCCGCGTTTATGCGGCGGTGACAACGGCCGGGCGGTCGGCGAAGTTCGCCCTTCAGGCGGTTGCCGCGTCGCTTCTCCAATCCGCAGAGGGCGGCACGGACGACGATCAGACTCGGGATCCCTACTGGACGCTGGTTTCCTACTTCAATTCGCTGCGGGAACTGGGAGGCGCGCTCGCCCTTATGCGGGACGACGTCAACGACAGTCTGAGCGTACTCGCCGACAGGCGACGGGAAGATGCTAGGGAACCGGAATGCATCGAAGAGCTGACTTCAAGACGAACCCAGGAGGAGATCAGGGATATGCTGGTCAAGCTCGAAACCTCGGCCGGGGACGACAATGCTGCCCTCGACGTTGCGCTGGCAACGAACATGCTCAGTGTCGGCGTCGACATACCTCGCCTGGGATTGATGCTGGTCAACGGCCAACCCAAGGGAATCGCGGAATATATCCAAGCGACCAGCCGTGTCGGACGAGGCCGCATTCCCGGCCTTGTGGTGTCGTTGCTCAACAATGCCAAGGCGCGCGACCGTTCGCGTTATGAAACCTTTTCCACTTGGCACCAAACGCTCTATCGCGACGTGGAGCCGACAAGCGTAACGCCGTTCGCCTCCCGTGCGCGCGATCGCGCGCTTCACGCCGTGCTGGTTGCACTGGTCCGGCATCTGGCCCCCGGAACGCTCAGCCATCCAAAATTCGACGACGAAGCGCTTCATGCGGCATTGAGTTTTATAGATTACATCGTAGAACGGGCCCGCCGGATCGATCCCGAGGAAAACGACGTGAGGACGGAACTGGAGCGCTGTCTTGGAGCATGGAAGAGGCGTAAACCCGAGAGCTACTGGCACCGCAACACCCGGATTTCCCTGCTTCAGGATGCCGAACGCGCAGCGATGCTTCGCACGATCGGACGAATGCCCGGCGAGGCGTGGCCCACCCTGAACAGCATGCGCGACGTCGAACCCTCGACGAGGTTCAAACTCGCGGAATGGCTTCGCGCAAGCCAGCCGGAAGTGAATGCCGATGGTTGACAATATTTTGGGCAAAGTGCGGCGAAGCGCTGCGGTGATGAATTTCGGGCCCGGCTCCGTGGTGGATTTTCGTGCCGACGGAGCGCCCGTATCGGCAGTCGCGGCCGGTCTTGAGGAATGGGACAAACGCTTTCCGCCGGCGGGACTGGCCAACCCGCAGAAAATCGCCGAGCCGAGATTGCAGCGGAAGTTGTTGGTGGGCGGGTTTCGCGTGCCACCTGTCGTCGACGAAAACTGGCGAGACGACAACGGCAATCCCGACACGCGATCCCTCGTCGCGGCACGTTTTCCCGAATGGCTTCTGTGTCCGCAATGCAACCGCATCGCGCCGGCGAACTCATGGGCCCAAGTCGCGGGCCGGACTTATCGCTACTGCGCTGGATGCACGGCGACAAACCCCGGTCAGCGAGAGGAATTCGTTGTACCGACGCGTTTCGTTATGGCCTGCGACAAGGGACACCTCGACGACTTTCCGTGGCATCTGTGGGTCCGACACGCTCCGGATTGCGAGGAAAAGGAAAGAGCACGCTTGCAACTTCGGGCGGAACGCCCCGGGCTGGCCGGCTTGATACTGCGATGTCGCTCGTGCAAGGCGAGCAGATCAATGGACGGGATATTCAGCGCTGGGACATGGCAAGGCGTTCGCTGTCGCGGAAGGCGTCCCTGGCTTGCGGGCGCAAACGAGGACTGCGACGCTCGCCCGAGAGCCTTGCAGCGTGGCGCGTCGAACTTGTACTTTCCCGTCATCGAGTCCGCCCTCAGCATCCCGCCATGGACGGACCGGCTCCAGCAGGCCCTCGGAACCTACTGGCATCTCATCGTCGAAACTCAACCAGCGGATCAGGCAGATTTCGTTCGTATACTTGCCAGAGGGAAATTGAGTACGGCGCTAGCCGAATTGAACCTGAGCGCCGACGATCTGATTCGAGAGGTCAAGAACCGGCTTGAAATATACAGCGACGACGCAACTCTGGATATACGCGGCGAGGAGTATCGCCAGCTGTCTTCGGATACGACCGCTCCCGAAGCCGAGGACTTCGAGGTTCGAAACGTAGCGATTCCCGAACGGCTCCGCCCGTTCTTCGCTCGCGTAGTGCGCGTCGTACGATTGCGCGAAGTGCGAGCGTTGAACGGTTTCACAAGAATAAATCCGCCGGATGCAGAAGACAGTTCCGGAATTTCACCGCTTTCGGCCGCTCGCAAGGAATGGCTCCCGGCGATCGAGGTTCGTGGAGAAGGGATTTTTCTTGCCTTCAACCTGGAATCCCTACGGTCCTGGGAAAAACAGGATCGTGTGATGGAACGCGCCCGCAAAGTCGACGATGCATGGAAGCTGGAATGGAGGGAGCGCCACGGGGAGGCAAAGCCTTCCCGGAGCATCACGCCCCGTTTCCTCATGGTCCATACATTTTCCCACGCGCTCATGAGGCAACTCACTCTCGAAAGCGGTTACTCGACGGCCGCGTTGCGGGAGCGCCTGTACGTGGACGAAGACCCGGAAGAAATGGCTGGCGTCCTGATCTACACCGCGACCTCCGGTTCGGATGGAACGCTTGGCGGATTGCAGCGCCAGGGAGAATCTCTGCGTGCGGAACGTGCGGTGGTCGCAGCGATTCGGGCGATGGAATGGTGTTCGTCCGACCCTCTGTGTATCGAGGGGATGATTTCCGCTGCCGACAGACTTTCTCTGGCGGCGTGCCATGCCTGCGTGATGGCGCCTGAAACAGCCTGCGAGGAATACAACCGGTTTCTCGATCGGTCGACGCTCGTGGGGCTGCCCGGCAATCCCGAGGCAGGGTTCTTTTCCAATCTGCTTGAGGAGCCCGTTCAGGTTTGAATTACGACAGTTGCCACACGGCATTCAGGACGGCGACCGCTTTCACGCTGTCGCTGTAGACAGTGCCTGACGCCCGTTATGCGATTTTCGGCCAGTTCGTCCAACTCCCGCCGCGGTAACGTTCCGTGGACCTCGAGTGCCTCCTGAAGCCGGTCCTCAAGCCAGTCAAATCCGCGGGCGGACAACCGTACGGCAGGGTGCTGTCTATATGCCCGTCGCGGATTTGTGTTGCCCTCTCCGAGATCCTCATTTTTGTTTGAAGGCGGAGAGAAATTTGCACTCCCATCCTTGATCCATCAGGCGATTCGTGCTCATTTTATCGCTCAATGGACGGATTTTCAGCGTATGCGGTCGAGCGAAAACAGGGACTCACCAGCAGCGCGCGGCGAAACATCTCTGCGGGAGATGGCGGCGCGAAGAGCGGGGATACTGCTGATCCTAATGTCGCGAACCGTGGTGTTCCCGTTTTTGCGAGTAACTTTCGCCCGAGAAAGGGTGCTGCGCAGTGAACGAAGCGGCAGCGAAACTTGAAGGGACGAAGGAAAGGCGCGATGGAACGAGCTATTACGATCATATATTGGGAAGACTGGCGGGCCCCCATAACCAGGCATGATTCCTCCAAGGGGATCCGATCCTGAATTACATGGGAGCCTGCATGGAGAATATACGAGATTTCCTTCAGGACGTCGATAACCATCGTGACGGAACGCCGATCCTCGAATACCAGGAGAGCTTGTCGAACGCATGAAGGCTTTCGCGAACCGCCCCGTGCGGAGGCCGCCCGAGCGGCTGTCGAACGGGGTCTCGAACGGCTCTCCGCAGGGCCGGAAGAACGCGCTTTGAGGGCGCATCCAGGCGGCCGAGCCTGCAGGAGAGTAAGGATCCTTGGAACGCTGAACGGTCGGCACGCACTATCTGGAGGGCCACGAGGATCACACGCCTGAAGGCGGTCGGGGACGGGGGAGGCGGAAGTTCACGGAGGCGGAGCGGCAAGCGGCGTCCGTGGCTCTGCGGGGGGAACCGGAACGTCCCGTTCGCCGAAAGATCAACCTTGTGCGCTCTGCGAAACAGTTCAACAACCGTTTCGCTTCGACGTTCCACGACCTTGCGGCGAAACGGCTCGGTCGCTTGGAGCGTCGAGAGCCGATGAAAAACATGAAGCAACGGAAGACGGGCTGAAGAGTTTGTCATCGTTGGACGCCATAAGTGGCGAGGATGGGTGAAGGTTCAGCGCGGCCTATGCGCAGCGGCCCCCACGTTTTCGAGATTCCCGAATCCGCCAAAAGCCGTTGAAAGCCGCCTTTTTTGTGGGATTGACGATCGCCCGAGACGGCGGAGCACGAAGTTTTCCATGGACAAGAACGTCAGACGCGTTTTGGCTCCACGACCGTCAGCGATTTCCTTGGCGCGACCCGAACGATTGACTGACGAATCGACGGAGAAATCGCCGAGCGGAGCGACCTCCCGAAAATCGCCGACGACGAGATTTTCAGCCTCGATGAGTGTCCATCTCGTCAGCGATTTCCGTCGCCCATTTGGCCGTGTCCCGATCCGGGAGACCGGGACGGGCCGCAGTCTGAAGATAAGCCCAGGCGACCATCTCGCGAAAGGGGCTGTCGATGGAGGCCTTCCGCTCGTAATCGTCATTCAATTTATCGAATGGAATCAATTCCAGTTGGCGCAGGTTGGCGGCCATCTGCGGTATCTGGCCGTTCAGTCGGGGAAAAGGAATTACCGGGCTCATGTAACCCGGGTCCAGCATGTTGTTGGGTAGGTCTCTTTCGATCCTGCGACGCCCGATTCCGGCGCGGCCGATTTGCTCCAACGCTTGCTGCATGGAGCAGCACTTCGCGACAAAAATCTCCTGCACCTTCGGCTCACGTTCCCCGGATGCGACCATATCGCAGGAAGGAGTCAGGACGACGCGGTACGCTGCCGGATCCTCGGCGTCTCTCTTTTTCAATACATCGCCAAGCAGGAAATCCTCCGATACCGGAGGAAACAGGTATTGCTCCCACGCGGCTGGCGATTCCCCATCAGCCGCCGGCTCGTCCATAAGCGCGGCGAGCCGTCGTCGGCCCGCACGTCTGATGGTATCGGCATTGACTTTTCCGGTTGCGCCGAGCGCGACGGGAGCCAGATCGCGCATCGCTTCCGAGAACGACCGCCGGACGCTTTCCTCTGCCTCCTTCAACGCCGCGATATGAGGTTCGAATTCTCTGATCGCGTTCCGCACCTTTTGTGGATTCCGGGCCCCCCTTTACACTCTGACGACGAAAGGATGGTCTCGATGGCCCTCAAGAAGGTCGAGATTGGCGGAATATACGATTATCGGACAGAAATGCCCGTTCCAGATAAGGTTGAGCGTATTTTTGGCCTCGACTTCGGGATTCTTGGGGGCTGGCGGCGTCGACGACATCGAGAATCACGATATCCGGGCGATATCCGGCAACGCAATTCCGGGCCTCGGGGAAGTTGCGAGTCTTCTCCTCGAAGCTGAGGTGCTGGCGGAGAAAGTTCTTCAGAGGCCCAAGAGAGTCTGGTTGGTCGTCAATGAACAATAGCTTAAGCATTCGCGCTTCCTTTCCGGCGGAGCGGCAGGTCGAAAGTGAACTCGGTGCCGGCGCCCGGCGCCGACGAGACCGTCATCCGTCCGTCGTACGAATGAACCAATTGCCGGGCAACCGTCAGCCCCATTCCGATCCCGTCGGGCTTGCCGGTAACTCCGGGCCAGAAAACCCTGTCGGCGTCTTCCGGCTCGATGCCGGGGCCTGTGTCGGAAACCCGTACTTCGACCCGCGGAACGCCGCGGCGGCGCCTGATCCCGAAATCGATGCGGCGTTCGCCCGCGACATCGCCCATCCAGTACGCCGCATTGGTGACCAGATTGAGGACGATCGCGTCGAGTTCGCCCGGATCCACGGCCACGATCGTCTCCGTTTCCGGGACCTTGCATTTCACTCGCCTCTTCCTGATGTCTCCCTTGGCAAGGGCGAGGCAATGACTGATCCGCTCCTCGAGAACGGACTGTCGCTTCCGTCGCCGGAAATTCCGGTTGGCTAGCGGCAGAAAGGTGTCCGCAAGCGATTCCAGCGCCTCGATGGCGTGGTCGGCCAGCCGCATCTGTTCTTGCAGTTCCGGGTCGTTGCAGGGCGCGGATCGTTCCCTGACAAATTCGAGAAAGCCTCCGAAGGCCGTGGTGCGGGCCCTTATTTCGTGAACCAGCATATGGGCGATCGTGCCGACGGTCGAGAGGCGGCTGTAATGAGCGAAACGCTCCTCGATCGAATGCCGGGTCGTCTTGAGGGTGCGCCTGAAATTTCTGACGCATGGAACGGCTTCGGAGGCAGGCAGGCCGTCGTCCGAAAGCGACTTGATTTCGTCGAGCAGTTCGTCCGCGGAAAGGCCCTCGAAAAGATTCTTCATCGGTCGCTCCCGATCGGGTTCCGACCGATCGACGGCCCGCTCGTTCTCCATCTGGCCAACGACGGCTTTCAATATCTCCTGAAACTGGCTGGCCTCGGCGGTCGACACCAGCCGCTCGCGATCGCTGGTATCCCCGATTCCCGGATTGCTGTCGGCGGTGATGGAAACGTAGCCGACGAGTTGATTCGTGCTGAGGCGCTGTCCCACTCTGCTTACCCGGCGCAGGTCCAGTCCGAGCCAGTCGCGGGCGTTGTCTGACTTGGGCAAGACCAGCACTTCGTCCCGATAGACCGATATTCCCTTGTGGACGCGGATCGCCTTTCGCACATCGGACCGATTGACCCGGAACCGGTCGGCGATTTCGGCCGTATCCTGTCCGCCGATATCCCATGCCCTTATCTCGAAAGAGAACGGACCGCAGGCAGCGTCTCCCTCCGGGATGCGCTCCTGCGCCGCGTCCAGCACCTGCCGCCATGTCAGACCCAGTTTCCTGGTTCTGGGTTCGCCCGCCGCGACCGGTCTGAATTCGTACTCGCTGCTGACGTTTCCGCTGTTGTCGACCTGTCCACGGAATCTGTATTTCGGATGCGCGAGGAAAGTCGGGGCGCGCACCTCGACCGGTTTGGATCCCCCTTTGGATTCGCCAAAGACGGATAGGAAAATCCGGAAATCGCGTCGCTCGGCGAAAGGAGAGATCAGGCGGGCGAGATTTTGCTCAAGATCGGAAATACGCGCCTCGTCCCAGGTTTCGCGAAGATCGCGTATGCGGAGCCAGGTTCCCGAGCCGGAGTTGCTGGGCCAAGCTTCGTCAGCACGCTCGCAAACGACATAACTCTCCGCAATGTCGGCGCCGTCGGACACGCGGGACCAGTCGACGCGAACCCGCCAGCAGGGTTCGCCGCGCGCCTTGGTCAACATGCTGAGGCGGCCTCCCAGCCGAGCGGCCGACAGGCGCCCCAAGCCCTTCGCTCCGGTAACGCGGCGCCTTTCGGCGCCTCTTCTCGCTACCGGATGCCGATCCTTGTGGGGCGTCGCCACAAGGCACCATACGTCTTCGATCTCCTCGCGCGTCATTCCGTGCCCGTCGTCGACGATGTCCAGCCGGGTGTGACCATCTTGATTTTTCCGAAATTTTACATCGACTTTCCGGGCGAATGCGTCATACGCGTTTTTGACCAGTTCGATCACGGCAACGACATCGCTTGTGACGAGATCGGCGCCCAGAGCGTCGAACACTCGCGGATGCATGCGGAACGGGATCCGGGCAGGCTCGCTCATTCCTTCTCCCTCCTATCGAGATTGTACACGCCGGCTCCGTACGTGGACGGTCGCGCCGCGAGATTCATTCGGCTCGCGACGCTTCTCTCGCATCCCGAGTCTGCATACGAAGAGACGGTCGACACGACGTCCAGCCTGCCCGTCGCAATCCGTTGCAGCCTTGACTGGCCTAACTATCGGGGGAACGTTCGCATAGCAGCATGGGCCGACGGTCTGCGGTAGCAATGGTTGCAAACGACCTACGGCTGTCCAGGAAGCGACCGGCAGGGAGTTCCTCCTGCCGGAGGTTTCGGCGTCTTCTTGCGGGTGATGGAGACGGTAGCTGCAAGAGTTCGTGCATCGGAAAAAGGTCCTTGATGCGTGCGAAATTTCAAACCTTTCTCACCTGAGGCGGTTCCTGCTTTCAGGGAGAAGGGGATGAATTTGAAACGACAGCCTCAGCCTTCCTCCAACCCGACCCAGATCGTTGCCCCGCGTACCCGACGAGGTTGATTGGACATGACAATTTCCCTTCGTTCGCTTGACCTGACAGGTTTTCGTTTCCGCCGGACGACCTTGGCCAACGCCGCATGCCGTTCCTGAAAGAAGCCCCGGTTCTCACCAAGTCGGCGCATTCTGGCTACACCGAAGCATGGAAGCAGCTTCGTCACAGGCCGCCAACCGCGAAGCGCCCGCTTCCACTCCCTTCGTACCGGACCGCAGAGGCGCGATTCCGGCCAGCGCAAGTCGCACCTGTCCGCCTGCAGGATGTCAGCGCACTATGCGTCGCGTCCGCTCCAAAACCACTTCTTGAAGAGTACCCTGATTCTACAAATTGGGCAAATGCATGGTAATATGAGGACGAAGGATTCCAGACTGCGAGGCGTCCGTGATCGGGGTAATCGACTTTTTCTGCGGGTGCGGAGGTACGAGCGCCGGGCTGAGGGATGCGGGCATGAAGATTCTCGCGGGAATCGACAACGACCCCGACGCCGAACGCACGTTTACCGGGAATTTCCCGGAAGCGCATTTTTTCCTGAAGGACGTCCGATCCCTTCATCCCGAGGATTTGTTTCCCGTGATCCCGGCGGACGGACCTTTGCTGTTTTCGGCTTGCGCTCCCTGCCAGCCGTTCACTCGGCAACGGACGAGCCGGGACCGCGAAGACGAGCGCGTGACCCTGCTCGATGAAATCCACCGTTTCGTCGAGGCTATCCGGCCCGGCTACATTTTCGTCGAGAACGTCGCCGGCCTCCAGAAAGTCGATTCCAGAAAGGGGCCCTTGGGGCGTTTCGTCGACCTGCTCGACGAGCTGGGATACAAACGCGACTCGAAAATACTTCGGGCGCAGGATTACGGCGTGCCTCAGTACCGGCGGCGGTTCGTGCTGCTGGCGAGCCTGCTCGGCCCGATAGGGGTGCCGAAGAAGACTTACGGACCGGGTACCGACCATCCCGAATTCGAGACCGTGTGGAAATGGATCGGGAACCTCCCTTCGCTCGAAGCCGGCGAGTCCAGCGGGAAGGTGACGAACCACCGGGCGGCGAAGCTGTCGCAGATCAATCTGGAGCGCATCAGGGCGACGCCTCCCGGCAGCGGCCGGGAGAGCTGGCCCGAACGCCTGAAACTCGACTGCCACAGGAACTACGCGGGTCACACTGACGTGTATGGCAGACTCCACAAGGATCGGCCCGCCGCCGCCCTGACCACCCGGTGCATCAGCCTTTCGAACGGGCGCTACGGGCATCCGACGCAAAACAGGGCGCTGAGCGTAAGGGAGGCGGCGAGGTTGCAAACATTCAGCGATGCGTTCGAATTTTCCGGAAGCATGGGAGCCATGGCGCGTCAGATCGGCAATGCGGTTCCGGTAAAACTGGCGAGCACCGTTGGCGACCACGTTCGTCAGCACGAGAAAGCCTGCAGGACCCGCGTCGGCTAGCAAAGAATTTCCAAAATAATGCTTTGTCCGTCTCGTCGCCGCGCAGCGGCAGCGTCACCGGCTCCGTCGTCAGCAGGTCGCAGCGCCGCAGGTTTTCTGGAAGCGCCGTCAGTCCGGCATACGAACGGGTCCGCGACGCGAATCGACGAATAGCGGTCCGACGGCGCCTCGAGCCGTTTCACGTTCGCGCGGCCGGACTTCGCCGCCGCCGGCGGTTTCGAGATCCGGTTGACCGCAGGCCGCCAACAGGGCGAGCGGAGCAAGGAACTGCAGAATACGAGTCGCTGCAATCGTCTTGACGAGAAACCGAACTCCGTTCACTCTTGCGGCGTGAACGTTGGCTGTCCTTGCTACTGTCCGGCACTTATGCACGTGCGCGGAAGAAACGCCGTTTGAAGCGGCGCTGGGAGACGATGCGATGACCGGGCTGCAAGGCCGCAACGAAGGTTATCTGGACCTGCGCGAGCTCATTGAGCGTTTCGCGGAGATGGGCGAACTCGAACGCGTCGAGGGCGCGGACTGGAACCTCGAAATCGGCGCGCTGTCGGAGACGATCGCCGCCGCGAATCCGGGCCGATCCAAGGCGTTGCTGTTCGACGGAATTCCGGGCTATCCGAAGGGATTCCGGATTCTGTCCGGCGCGGCCAATGCCTACCGGAGGCTGGCGCTGGTGTTGGGTCTTCCCGAGCCCGAAACGGAAATGGATCTCGTGCGGGCCTACCGGACGCGCGCCAGGGAGGAATTTCGGCCGATGCCCCCGGTGGAGGTTCCGACCGGACCGGTGCTCGAGAACGTCGATCGGGACGACGAGGTCGATCTGTCCAGGTTTCCTGCGCCTTTCGTGCACGAGCATGACGGCGGCCGATATATCGGCACCGACGACCTCGTGATCATGCGCGACCCCGACTCCGGCTGGATCAACGTGGGCACCTACCGCGTCATGGTGCACGACAAGAATACCGTCGCGATCTGGATGTCGCCCGGCAAGCATGGCCGGCTGATCAGCGACAAGTACTTCGCGAAGAACCAGCCATGCCCGGTCCTGATCTCCTGCGGCCAGGATCCCAACCTTTTCCTTGTGGCGCATCAGGAAGTCGATTACGGGCTCGACGAATTCGCCTATGCCGGCGGTCAGCGCGGCAGGCCCATCGAGATCGTTCCGAGCGAACTGCATGGATTGCCGATTCCCGCCTATGCGGAGGTCGTTCTCGAAGGGGAAATGATTCCGGGCGAATTGCGGGAGGAGGGGCCGTTCGGCGAATTCATGGGATATTATGCGTCCAATGCCTCCGAACTACCGATCGTCCGAATAAGGCGGGTCTATTGGCGGAACGCGCCGATCCTCACCCTCGCCATTCCGTCGCGGCCCCCCGAAAACTTCACCTTCGCCCGCGCGACGGTGAAGTCGGCGATGATTTGGGACGAGGTGGAAAAGGCAGGCTTGCCCGGCGTCAAGGGCGTCTGGTGCCACGAGTCCGGCGCCGGGCGGTTGTTCAACGTGATTTCCATCGAGCAGCTTTATCCGGGACACGCCTCCCAGGCCGGGATGCTGGCTGCGACCTGCCATGCGGGCAACTACGCCGGCCGCTGGGTCGTGGTGGTTGACGAGGATATCGATCCATCCAACCTTTTCGACGTGACGTGGGCGATGTCGACGCGCTGCGACCCGCCGGAGGACATTCAGTACATCAAGCGGTCCTGGTCGACGCCGCTCGACCCGCTGCTGCGCGAGCCGCCCTGGCAGAACAATCGCGCAGTCGTCGACGCATGCCGTCCCTATGGCTGGAAGGACGAATTTCCGCGCGTCGCCGAGGCGAGCCCCGATCTCAAGGCTTCCATACGCCGCAAGTGGCCGCATCTTTACGACTGAAGACCGGCGGCTTGCGAAACCGCCCCGAACTTGTCAGGATGCGGGCTCAGGTTGGCGGGGCCCGTAGTTCAGTTGGTCAGAACGCGCCGCTCATAACGGTGTTGTCGGGGGTTCGAGTCCCTCCGGGCCCACCATTTTCCGCCCGGAGTCGCGGTTCGCGACAACGACGGTGGATCGCGGCGCCGGGGAAAGGGCGCGCGCGTCCCGAATTTCTCCGGGCGCGAGGCGGACCGACGCTGGCCGACGTTGCGCTCGCCGACCCGTAGCAATCCGCTGAAAAATCCAGGCGGTTGCGGATGATCGGCCGACTGCGGGCGAGGATGATGCGCGGCAGCCATCGCATTTGCAGGAAACAGGGTGTTGCCGAGAAGATCAACCTGCAACGCGACGACGGCTACGCGAAACCCTGCCAGGTGAAGCAGGTTCGCCGCGCGATTTCGAAGTACGAGTTGGGAGAGGGAGACTGATGTACAAATTCGAGATCATCTGGAGCGACGAAGACCGCGCTTTCATCGCCGAAGTCCCCGAACTGCCTGGTTGCATGGCGCATGGCGATAGCCAGGAGGCAGCCCTCAAGAACGTCAACGACGCGATGCAGCTATGGATCGATACGGCGAAGGAGTTCGGCGACTCGATTCCCGAACCGAAGGGTGAGCGCCCGACGTTCGCGTGAACCGCCATGTCCCTTCGCGCTCCCTCGTGAAACTGGGCAACCTGTCGAAGCCGGCCGGCATTCTGATGGAGGTTGTCCGGGCCGTCCGCGAACTGTTTCGCGGCTAGGAGCTTCGCTGCAGCGGGTTCGCCTTGGTCGGCGGTTCGGCCCAGCTGCACGTTTTTCTTGCGGAGAAACCGGCATCGACAACCGGGTTCGACTTCGACGGCATGCCGCGCAGTCCGGGAGTTCCAGCACGCCTGTGGTTCGAGGGAACTCCGCGACAGAGACTGCCGACCGCTTAAAGTCGCGCAGGGGGAAGCATTGGCGCGGGATCGCCCCGCTGTCGACGACTATGTCAGTTTCGTGCGATGCGTCTTTTCGATACGCTGAACGTCTCTTATCTCGACGTCCGCTTCGTCAGCCGCCTTCCGCCAATTGCCGACCGCGGAAACGACCTCGCCGATTATGCGATTGGCAACCGACTTTTTCAGACCGCAGGACGCCGCGAATTTCAAAAGATCCTCTCGTTCGAAATCGTTGCGCTTGCCGGCCATGCTCATCTGGTGGTCGCGGGTCCAGAGGCCGGAAGGATTGTAGGCGTACGCCACGTCGTAGGCGGGCGACAGCCGCCAGTCTCCGTTTCGATTCATCAGGAAAGAGACGTTCTTGACGTGATCGTCCTGGTTTCGGGCGACGACGTTGAAGATCGCCCGGCGATACTGCTCTTCGACGACGGCCATCCCGAGTTTCATTTCGACGATCGTTTGGATCGCTTGCTCGTAGGCGTAAGCGCCCGGCTCGCGGAAGTCGAAATGCCGCAACGCTCCGAGGGACTGCATGTGGATCTTGCGTCCCTTCCCGTCGCGATCGAATCTCCGGGTCATGAAATGACTTCGTCCGCCTTCGCGATGGAGTCGGCAGTCCGACATTTCGATTCCGGCTTCGCGAGCCATGAGAGGATACGCATATTCGATGCGCCCGTAGCCTTGGGAGTCGGCCAGCTCTTGGTCGTTATCGCCGGAAACGCCGTCGAATTTGAGCATCCAATGTTCAAAGCCTTCTTTCGGGTCGGCCTGACCCGACCGAAATTCCCCGGTTTTCGGATTCCAGGCCAGGACCGCCTTGGCCCGCGCGCCGCCTGCGGACGTTCCCACGTTGAGAACGTCGCCGAGCGCAGCGCGGTCGTTCTTGCTTCCGATTCTGCCGGCGAGCTGAGACCGCTCCTTGAGAAGCCTGTCGGCAAGGTCCGCGAGTTCGGCGATCTCGCTTCGTCCACTCGGATTCCGGATGACGGGCTCGAACTCCAGCGCGCCGACGGCGCGCCTTCCGATGTAGCAAAGCCGGTCCACGGGACTGAAATCCTCAAGCCGCCTTCCGGTCTCCGCCAACCAGACGTCGATCAGCCTGTTGCCGAATCTGTCGGGCAACGCGTCCGAAAGGAGACCCGGCAATCCCATGAACGTTTCCCGCCGAAGCGCCGGAAACGCGTATGGCGCCTCCCGGACGGGCATCGGAGAAACCTCGACGCCGGAAGAGAGAAAGTTCGCGTCGTATTGAAAGACCGCGACGGCGCGCGCCTGGTCCCACGAAACGGCGCCGCCGCCCCCAGAGGTTTACGCTCGCGTCAGTCACCCGACTCGTCTCCCCATGACCATGGCGCGTCGGGCCTTCCGGTCTTGGAAGGCCGGGCGCGCTTCCGTTCGGATCGGCGGGAGTCCACGCGTTCGATCGGACGAATGTCGTGCGACGGAACGGCTAACAGGAGGTCGTCGACCAGATCGAGGGCGACGACGATGCGCAAGAAACTGTCGAGAGTGGACGATTGCCCCGTCTCAAGTCGGCGAAGCGTGCGCAACCCGATTCCTGCGTCTCTGGCGAGAGCTTTCTGCGTGACGTTTCGGGCGAGGCGGGTCTTGGCCAAGCGCCTGCCAAGCTCCGCTCCGATCGAAGTTGCCGTTCTATAGTCGTTATCAGCCATATTAGGCCTCTTAAGGGTGAAATTCCACGATATGCAGCCAACTATGGCCGTTATTGGAAGGAATGTCAAGAGGCTATTTTTGGCCTATTGTGTCGGAAAGACGCCATAAGAGGCCAAAAAGAACCTTTTATGGAGAAATCAAAAATTCACGAAAAGAGCGGGCACGGTCCCGGACGCCTCCTTGCCTCCGGCGGTTCGCGCCTCGTCACGGTTCCGGCGAACGGCCGCAAGCCGGCGACGAACGGTCGAGGGCGTTCCTGTCGAAACGGCCGATTGCGGCAAGCTCTTCGAGCGCCTCGACAATGAGACTCCGCGCCCCCGGGACCGCGCTTCCTTCCGGTCTGCCGGCGCGGCGAAGCGCCGCCGTTCGGCCGCGAAAGCGACGCCTGCCGCCATGCTTTCCCGCCGACGGGATCTTCGAGAATCCTTCCTCCGCCGCGGAGGGCATCGGCGGGAAGCGGGCGGCTTGCGCGCCCGATCAGACGGAGGTCACCGGCACGCCTTCGCGCGTGCGCAGAGCGTCGCGGCTGGCCTGTTCGAAGCTCAACGACCGGTCGGCGACGAGCGAGGCCGCACGAATTCGCTGGTCCTCGGATCGAAGCCCCGGCGGATCGAACCCCTTTTCGTTCATGTCGACGGCGTCGAGCAGGCGGCGCCGGACCATGATGATCGACTTGTCGCTGTTGACGAGATACTCGTCATGGCGGCGGTGGATCGCGCCCTGGCTTTCCTGCATCGCCTTGTCCTGAAGCCCGACCGTGTATACGCCGTTGTAGGTCTTGCCGGCTTTCTGGCCCACGCGATCGATGAAATAGTCGTTGTCCCTGTTGGCCAGCGGACGCAACGTATCGGGATCCGTCTTCACGTGGGTGCCCTTGCCTTCCGACATCGCGGCGCGTTCGGCGTTCGACAGCGGACGCGTCGGATGGCACGAGATGATCCAGCGCCAGAAACTCTCGTCGTCGCGCGGAACCCAGGCGTTCGAACCCATGGCGAAATCGCCGTAGGGAGGCGCAATGGTGAAGCACGGCATGATCCACTGGCCGATGCGCCAGTAATACGTCTCTGCGCCGGCCGGCCGGCGCGCGATTACGTTGACCCCATACGGCTGGTTTACGCTGTCGTAATGGATGTCGGTCGTCGCGGTGAAATCCGCTCCGGCGGTGTTCCTGTGCAGCGGGTCGGAACTCAGCTCCCACTTGTGCAGGAACGGCACGTGAACGGGATCGATTCCGCCTTCGAGCCCCTGCAGCCAGTTGCAGTCCTCCCATCGCCGCGTCGCGAAACGATGCGCCTCGCCATGAAGGCAGTATTCGTACTCCGGCGGCGAAGGCTTCTTGTCGGGCGGCCCCATATAGGCCCACACGATGCCGCCCGCCTCGGCCGCAGGGTAAGCCTTGATGCGGGGCTTGCTCTTCCAGGACGCGTGATCGGGTTCGGACGGGATGTCGACGATCCGTCCTTCGACGTCGAATTTCCAGCCGTGATAGCTGCAGCGCAGCCCGCATTCCTCGTTGCGGGCGAAGAAGAGCGACGCCCGGCGATGGCGGCAGAACTGGTCGAGGATGCCGACGCGTCCGAGCGTGTCGCGAAAGACGATCAGATCCTCGCCCAGGAGTTTCAGGCGGACGGGCGGTCCGTCGGGTTCGGGGATCTCGTCCGATCGCAGCGCGGGCAGCCAGAAACGCCTCAGAAGGCGGCCCATGGGCGCGCCGGGACCGGTCCGCGCCAGGAGTTCGTTTTCTTCCTCGGTGAAGAGCGCGGCAGGCACGGCGGTCGCCCCTGCGTCCCGTTCAATCGAACGTCCCGTCGACCAGGACGAACATCATGAGGCAGTCTTCGTCGGTTCTGTTGCTCCAGGCATGGTTCGTTCCGCGCTGGACGCAGGCGTCGCCCGCTTTCATCAGGACTTCGGAATCGTCGAGCACCAGATAGATCTCGCCGGAAAGGCAGACGGCGTAATCGACCGTTTCCGTCCGATGCATCAAGGGATGGGGAGGCTTTTCGGACGCATCCGCGGCCGTCTCGGCGCCGACGGACGCGAAGCTGCGCCGGGCCGCTTCCCGGTCGACATCGTCGATCCAGGTTTTCTCCGGCGGGAATCTGATGATGCGGAAGACGGAGCCGTTCGCGGGCGGCAGCAGGCCGATCTTGCGGTCGGTCGTTTCCTCCGGGCCATGCGCCTTCGCCGGGCTTCCGTCGATCACCCAGAGATTGTTGATTTCGACGCCGGGACGGTTTTCCGGCCGAACGACGTTCGGCGCTTCTCCGTCGGCGACGACGATGGCCTTGCCGACCTGATCGTGTCCTGTGACAATCCTTCTCACCAATGTCTCCCCCTTCGACGCCGAGACGGCAGGCGAATCGTCACTTCTCCGTCGGCATTCCCTGACCGAATCTCGACGCCTTTTATCACTTCCCCGACGGAGCCGCAAAGCGGCAGGCCGATGCGGCGGCGGCGTCCAACGCTTCCCTTCGGATATCGGAGCCCAACGTCCCGAAGCCGCCGGTCGAGAGGCGACGCGCCAGCGGACCTCGCATCTTTCCGAGGTCGACGACTCCCGCGGTTTCAACGCCCGTTCCTCTACGTTTCGGCTGTTCTTCGCGCCTCCCGGACGTCGAGAAGCGCGCCGCAAGCGCCGCAGCAGGTTTCCTCCAGCACGAAGTTCGGTCCGTCGCCGTCGTGGCGCCGCGCAACCCACGGACCGGCGCGTCGAAGGGGATGGCGGGAGATCCTGAAAGTTTCATCCTGTCCGCAATTTCCGCATCGGATGCCTCCGCGAACGATCCGGCCCGCGCTCATGCGCGCGTTTCGGATGGCTTTCCGGCGTTCCGCGGTGGCGTCCTCGCGCGGCCGTCCTCCTTCGGCGAGAGCGACGCCGTAAACGGAAGCGGCGACCTCCGCCGATACTGCGCCGTCGGCGACATCCTGCGCGACCCTTTCGGGCGGGCGGCTCAGGGGATCGCCGAAGCCGCCGCCGCCCGCCGCCCAGAAGGCGAAGACGTCGCCCGCCCGGACGATCTCGTCGGCCTTCGACGGCAACCACGTTAGCGTTCCGGGAAAATCCTGCAAGGAAGGAATTTCTTCGCCCGGGAGCGGAAGCGCACAGCGGACGATGGCCGTCTGGGAGCCGGCCCCCGGATATCCTCCCTCCATGCCGTGGGCGTTGGTCTGTTCCGTTCCCGCGGTGTTGGTCGATTTGAGCGCGAGCTCCTCGACCCCGTAGGGAGTCAGCGCGGCCTCCGAGGTCAAGCCTCCGCGGAATTCGCCGGGACCGCCGGAATCCGGCAGCCTCCGGCGATAGAGGTAGCGCACGGGAAGCTTCCATTCGGTCGCCTCGACGTTGCCCAGGCTGCTCGCGTAGGACGTCACCGTGCCGGCATGGTGAAAGCCGTCGGCGAAGGAGCGCCCGGCCGCGCCGGATCCGCGGTGATCCGACAGCAGCGCTCCCGCCCGCCTGCCGTCCGGCAACGCGGCGAAGATATTGTTGCAATTGCTGGAGGAGTTCCAGGACGGGCAAGCGCGATCCCGGAAGCGCTCCGAGTCCGCGAACATGCGGGCGACCGCCTGAGTCGCCGCCACCGTGACGAGCCAGCGAAACCCGACCGTCGAGATGCTGACGGGCGCCGGATGACGGGCGTTGACCACGCTGCCTTCCGGCGCGGCGACCGAAATGCATCGCTTGAGACCGTCGTTCCAGTCGATGTCGCCCTGGCACAGGAACGCGTACAGCGGCACGGCCGAACCCGCGAAAGTGGCGGAGTAGGTGCTGTTGACCGCCGCGTCCACCTGATCCGACGAACCGGCGTAGTCGAAATGCAGCCGGTCGCCGTCGCAGCGCAGCGTCAGCGCGACCCGGCAGATGCGCTCGTCTCCGACGCGCACTCCGTCCATGAACGCTTCGCCGTTCCAGGAGCCGTCCGGCAGTTCGCGAACGAGTTCGCGAACCCGGCGTTCGGCGACGTCGATCGAGCGCTTCATCACGGCGCGAACCAGATCGCGGCCGCGTTCGTCCAGCAGCTCGCGAAGCCTTTCGCGGGCGACGTTGAGCGCGCCGATCTGGGCCCGCAGGTCGAGCGCGACGGAATCCGGGAGCCGGGAATTCGAGACGAAGGTGTGCTCCGCTTCCCTGACGGGCTTGCCCCGATCGACGATCTTCATGAAGAACCGCGGCGGATCTTCGAAGATCGTTCGGGCGTTGATGCAGAAACTGCCCGCGTCGATGCCGCCTACGTCCGCATGATGCAGGACGTTCGCCGCCCACATGAATATCTCTCCGTCCCGGAAGACGGGGCTCGCCATGACGACGTCGTTCTGGTGGAGCGCGCCCAGAAACGGATCGTTGGTCATGAAGGCGTCGCCGTCGCGGATGTCGCTCGCCCCCTCGATGACGGATTTGAGAGCGTCGCCCATCGTGGTGACGTGAACCAGCGAGCCGATGCCCGCCGTCACGAGCTCCGCTTCCGCGGTGAACAGTCCGACGTTGTAATCGTTGCCCTCCACCACGATCGGGGACGCGGAAATGGTCTTGATCGCGATCCCCTGTTCGTCGTTGATCTGCCAGAGGCGATGCTTGATCACCTCGAAGGTCACGGGGTCGGGAGCGTTCATCGGGCGTCTCCGGTGTCCGCCGCAAGATTGCCGTACGCGTCGAGCGTCGCCCTGACGCCTTTCGGCAACCAGATCGTGGTCATGTCCCGTTCGATCACGGCAGGCCCGCCGATCTCCGTTCCGGGAGTCAGCGCCCCGAATTCGTGGACGGCCGCCTCGATCCAGCCGGCGCCGCGCGCGTGGATCCTGCGCGTCCTCGAAACCGGCTCCGGCTTTCCGAAGCGAAGCGGAGCCGGATCCGGCCTGCGGGTCGGAAGCGCCGCGTCGACGCGGAAACTGACCAGCTCGAGAGGCGATTCCGGTCTTGCGACGCCGGCGCCGAACCGGCGTTCGTATTCGGTTTCGAAGAGTCTCCGGAGGACGGCGTCGTCTCCGTCGGACATGGCCTCTTTCGGCCAGTCGACGGTGACTTCGTTCATCTGCCCGCGGTAGCGCATCTCGATCCGGCGGCGAAGGACCCAGCGGTCGCCGGGATCGTTGCGGGCGAGTTCTTCGAGTTCCCCGAAATTGCGGTTCGCGACCGCCGTCGCCGCTTCGCAGAGAGGAACGGGCTCCGAGCGCGCGTGCATATGGACGATGTCGGCGATCGCCACGCCGAGCGCGGAGAAGACGGGTCCCGCGTACGGCAGAACGACCTTCCGAATGCCGAGTTGCCTCGCGAAATCCGCGAAATGAGCGCCCGTGGCGCCGCCATAGGCGTACAGCGTGAAATCGTCCGGGTCGTGGCCGCTTTCGATCGAAACCTTGCGGATGAGGTTCGCCATTCGCGCGTTGACGACTTCGACGATTCCGGAGGCCGCGTCGTGGAGCGTCATGCCGAGCGGCCGGGCGATCCGGTCGGCGACGGCGCGCGCGGCGAGATCGGGGTCGAGCGCGCCGCCGAAAAAGAATTCGGGGTCGATGACGCCGCAGACGATCAGGGCGTCGGTGACGGTGGGCTCCGAGCCGCCCCGTCCGTAAGCCGCCGGACCGGGTTCGGCGCCGGCGCTGCGCGGTCCCACGCGCAGTCCGTAACCGTCGGTCCAGGCGACGCTGCCGCCGCCGGCGCCGATGGTGACGAGTCGGGCCGCCGGCAGGAGGACCGGCAGGCCCTGGCCGAGGAACGGCCGCGGTTCCTCTTCCAAAGCGTCGCCGTCGATCAGGCCTACGTCGAAGCTGGTTCCTCCCATGTCGGCGGTGATGATTCGTTCATGGCCGAGAAAATCGCCGAGATACCGCGCGGCGACAAGGCCGCCCGCCGGTCCGGAGTTGACCACCGAGACGGCTTCGCGGCCGGCGTCTTCGGCGCGAACCGCGCCGCCGCGGGAAGTGATGATGCGAAGAGGGCTGCCGAGCCCCCTGTTCGATAGCCCGGCCTCCAGGTTTGCCGCATAGTTCCGGGTAACCGGACCGACGAAGGCGTTCACGGCCGTAGTCACTGCGCGTTCGAATTCACCCATTTTCGGCGCGATGTCGCAGGACAGGCTGACCGGAAGCCCGGGCGCCATCTCCGCGGCGACGGCGGCCACGCGGCGTTCGTGAACGGGGTTGCGAAACGACCACAAGAGACAGACGGCGAGACTCTCGGCGCCGGAGTCCAGCAGCGCGCCGATCGCCTCGCGAAGCCGGGCCTCGTCGAGCGGCGCGACGATTCGCCCGTCCGAACCGATGCGTTCGAAAACGCCGCGGACCATGTTCCGCGCCACCAGCGGGGCCGGCGGTTCCGTATGAACGAAGTCCATCGCGCTGGACTGCGGCAGGCCGCCGACTCGCCCGACCGGGCCGCGGCCGATGGCCAGGGTGTCCTCGAAACCATGGGTGAGGAGAGCGCCGACGCGGGCGCCGTTCCGCTCGATCAGCGCGTTGGTCGAAACGGTGGTTCCATGGGCGAAGGCGTCCGCTTCCGCCAGGATGTCCTCCACCGGCATACGGAAGACGGAGGCGGCGCGGTCCAGAACGTCGAAGACGCCCCGTTCGGGCGCGCCGGGCGTCGAAAAGGCCTTGACCGCCCGGATGCCGCCTTCTCCGTCGACGACGGCAAGGTCGGTGAAGGTGCCGCCGACGTCGACCCCGATGCGGTTCCGAGTCATCTCCCGTCGAGCCTCCCTATCGTCGTTCGGGCCCTGGTTCCCGCCGCCGGAAACGGACGCGTTTCGGAAGGCTTTCGCTCCCGGCGGCGGCGGCTTTCGGGGAAACCTGTCACGTTCGCCGCCGGACCGTCGGGCAGGGGAGGCGCGGGCCGGCAGGCCGTCGCCGGCCGAGGAATCGGGACGGCGTTCAGGGCGCCATGCCTTTTTCGGCCAATTCCTTCAGGGCGGCTTCGGTCTTCTTCAGATGCCCGAGTCCCATGCCCCGGAGGACATGGTCCGCCTTGGTGAACTGGATATTCTCGTAAGTCGTGATTTCGACCCGGTTGCCCCACGGGTCGAGGAAGTCCAGAAACCGGCCGCCGATCAGTTCGACGCCCATCTCCGTCAGGCGTTCGCGAACCAGCGGTTTGTCGTCGACCGCGATGCCGAAATGACGCCGCTGGTCCGGACCCTGGGTGCGGCCGGCGATGAAGTTGATGAACTGGTCCCCGAAATAGACGAAAGCGGCCTTTTCGTTCCGCGAGACGACTTCCAGCTCAAGAAAGCCGCCGTAGAAATCGAGCGCTTCCCGAATGTCGCCGACTTCGAGCGCGATATGGTTGATACCGACGGGTTTGGCTTTTGCCGACATGGCGGTCTCCCTGGGCGAGGGGCGTCCCGCGCAGGCCGCCCCGCGTCTTCCTTTCGTCCGGAAATACTCCCGGTCCGCGATTTCGAACTCCCGGAAGCCGTTGACGGTCTTCCTTCGAGACGCGCGACGCCGCCCGGCGCGTCCGCGGCGCCGTTCCCGGGTCCCGCGGCCCTGCCGTTTTCCGACTCGTCGGCGCGCCGGGCGGCCCGGCAGGTCAGAGACGTGCGAGCAGGTGGCCGAACTTCTTCCGAATTCGCTCGCGTTCGGCCGGGCTGGCTTCGGCGACGTGCGGGAATTCGTCGATCCACTCGAAAGGCCGGCAGGCGTCGATCAGCGCGCGCGAGTTCATGTTCTCGCCCGGTCGCTTCATCGGATCGAGCGGACCCGACCAGGTCCGGCGAATGATGTCGATGTCGTGCTCCGGGTCGCAGCGCGACGCCACCGCCCACATGACGTCGTGCACGCTCGTCGGATCGATGTCGTGATCGACGACGACGACGAACCGTCCGAGATAGTTGGCCGCGTGCGACCCCGCCGTCAGCAGCAGCGCCTGCCGGGCGTGGCCGGGATATTTCTGTTCGATCGCGACGACGTTGAACATGCGTCCGCCGCCGAACTCCATGCTCCAGACTCCGTGGACGCCGGGAAGTCCCGCTCTTTCCACGTCGTCCCAGATCATCGCCGCCTTGACGGTGCATTTCGAAAACGAGTAGTCGGACGGAGGACGCCCCGGCCGCGCCATTGTGTGGATCGGTCGGTCGCGGTGGTAGACGCGCCGAATTTTGACGACGTAGTCTTCGCGCTCGGCGCTGGCGTAATAGCCGGTCCATTCGCCGAACGGGCCCTCGACGCGCTTCTCGTCGGGCATGATCTCGCCCTCGAGAACGATCTCCGCCGCGGCCGCCATCGGCAGTCCGTGAAGCTCGGTTCTGGTGATGTCGAAGGGAATCCCTCGATGCCCGCCCGCATGCGAGAATTCCGGCGTGCCCCAATGCACCTCGTTCGCCGCCGACAGGAAAAGGAGGGGGTCCTGTCCGACGCTGATCGCGACCGGGCAGGGCTTTCCTTGCGCGAAGTATTTCTCGCGGATCTGCCGTCCGTGCTTGCCGGGCGACATCCACAGCCCGACCGTGTTCCTGTCGTGGACCATCACCCGGTAGGTTCCGAGATTGACCCAGTCGCTGTCCGGATCCCGGATCGTGACCAGATCCGCCGTTCCGAAATATCGCCCGCCGTCCTCCTCGTGCAGGAACGGGATCGGGAACTTGTAGACGTCGACCTCGCCGTCCCGGTCGACGTTCTCCATCACCGGGCCGGCGTTCAGCTCGCGGGGCGGGACGATCTCGAAGTCCTTCAGGCGGTCGCGGTAGCACTGCACGACGTCGAGCGGGCCGTCGGGCTTCGGGAAACCCAGCGTCATCGCAAGCCTGTTCATGGAATTCGTCGCGCCCGACAGAACGCTGTAGTCGGACGGGTAGCCGGGAACGTTCTGGAACAGAATCGCCGGCGGGTTGTCGGGTTTGGCGTGATAGATCATCTCGGCGACCGAACCCATTTCCAGGTTCCAGTCGACGCCGTCGATGCGCATCAGCTCGCCCAGATTTTCCGCGCGTTCGATCCATTCGCGCAGGTCCTCGTGCGGCCGATCGTATTCGCCGTAACCCCTGCCTTCCGGCATCGCGTTCTCCTCGTCCTTTCCGGTCCTCATGCCGCGGAACCGGGCTTCAATGCATGTGCTGGCCGCCGTCCACGTTCAGGGTCTGTCCGGAGATGAAGTCGCTCCCCGGCGACAGCAGAAACATCACCGCGCCCGCGAGATCTTCCGGGTACTGGTGGCGCCGGATGCATCTGTCCTCGGGCGGCGCGTTGGTCTGAGCGTATTCGCCGGACGAGGCGACCTGGGTGTCCGAAAGCGTGAAGCCGGGCGTGACGGCGTTGACGCAGACGTTATCCGGTCCGACCTCGCGGGCCAGCGAACGGGTGAGGCCGATGACTCCGGCCTTGGAGGTGGAATAGTGAAGGCGGTTGGGCGTGCCGCTCCAGAACCGGCCCGAGGAAATGTTGACGATCTTGCCGCCGCCCTGATCCTTCATCTGCGGAAACACCGCCTTGCAGCCGAGAAAGATGCCGCGAAGGTTGACCTCCATGACGCGGTCCCACTCGTCGACCGGGATAAGGTTCCAGTCGCGGCGTTCGAGCACGCTCATGAGCGAGGCGTTGTTGACCAGTCCGTCGATGCGGCCGAACGCTTCGACGGTTCTGCGCGCCATTTCGACGGTCTGTCCTTCGTCGGAGACGTCGGTCGTCGCCGCGATGGCCTCGCCTCCGGCGGCCCTGATCTCAGCGACCGTGTCTTCGTTCGCGTCGCGGTCGATGTCGGCGGCCACGACTCTCGCTCCGGCCTTCGCCAGTTCGCGGCAGTAGACGCGCCCGATGCCCTTGCCGCCGCCGGTCACGATGACGACGCGGCCCTCGATGCTCAGCAGGTACATCTGCGCCCTTTCGCTTGCGGAGACGGATCGCGCCGGAAGATAGGCATCGTCGCAAGGGCCGTCAAAGCGAGGCGTTCGCGCCGTCGCGATCTTTTGCGGTTCGCCGCCTTTTGCCGCGCGCCGTCGCGTCGCCCGCCTCCTTCCTGAAGGTTGGCGGCGCTCAACGGCACGGACAGGCGGGTCGTTCTTCCGACGATTGACGAACGGCTTGACCGGCGGCGACGCAGTTCGGCCGTTGCTTCAGGAAGCGCAACGTCCGGCTACGGGTTCGGCGAAACGTGCGTTCGCTCGGCCGCCGCGAGAAGCTTCCGCTTCGCCGGTACGCCAACGTTCCATGGACGCTCCTCATGTTGCAGTTTGACAGCGACACAACGCGATGCTGCCGGAGAGGACTGCCCGCCGCTTTTTTTTTGGCCAAGCGGCATGTCGCGTTCGGCTTTCGCGGCCGGGCCTCGGCCCGGTCTTCGCCCCGGATCTCCGAAGCAAAAAAGCAGGAAACGACGGACTTGGGCCTGCTGTCGCGCGCGGCTTTCCGGTTTATCACTCCTTGACCACGATCGCGGCGGCCTTTGCGCTGGCGGCTATCTCCTGTGCCTCGGGTATCTGCAATTCGGAGTCGACCGCCACGACGCGTCTGCCGCCCGGTTCATCGAATACCGGAAGGTCGTAGGGAGCGGGTTTTTCGTTCTTCCCGGCGTGGAGCACCGGCTTCGCATTCTTGGCGAGAACGGGAGCCTGCGTTCGCCATTCGTAAACGACGCTGTGCGCGAGTTCGGGTAAATCGCCTGCGGGCGGGGGATCCGGAGGCGCGGCGTCGTCCAGTCTGTCCGCGGACTCCGCCGTGACCGGCCCGAGGTCGATGCGGCGCTCGGCTTCGACCGTCATCTCGTCAAGTCGGTTCTCGCGCCATGCCAAGGCGTCGCCCTGGATGTCGCCCAGCGTCGGGGCTGCGAGGAGTTCAAAACGGGCAGCCTTGGACCATTGATCCAGTCGATCTCGAACTTCCAGGGCGCGATCGCCGTTCAGCCGCACGCCCAACTCGAAACCGCGGTCGAGTCCGTCGGGTTGCAGGTTCGCGGACATGACGAGCGCCTTGTCGCCGTCGGCGCACAGCGCTTTGGCGTGAAGCCATTTGAAACCGAAGACGCGCACTCCCGATTCGGCGAGGGCGAGAAGCGCAGGCATCTGGCTTGGCCGTATGCGGGCGAGCGCCGTCACGTCAAGGCCCTCGCGGGCGCGGACGCGCAGGAACTCGACGATCTCGTGGTCCTTGTCCCATCCGAAGCTGGCGGCGACGAGTTTCCCGGAAGCGGCCTCGACGAGACGCGTGGCTTCGGCGAGCAGCTCCCGGGATTCGGACGTCGTCGCCGGAACGTGGGACGACGGTTCCGGATGGTCCACCGATCCCAAAGGTTTGACCGACTTGAAGCGATCCGTCGGGTCGACGAATTCATGCTCGGCGTACTCCCAGAACGCCCAACGCGCAAGCGCGAACGTTTCCTTCACTTCTTCGGGAGTCAACTCCACGCCCAGCTCTTCGTTGCGTTGGAGCGCTTCCCTGGTGAGGTTCGCTGTGAGCAGGAGACCGGCGCCGCCGCCGCCGCCGGGGTCGGCCAGGACGAACTTCGCGTGGAAGTGCGGCGCCGAGCGGAAAAGGGCATGGCCGCCGAGACGCAACAGCATCTCCCGATGCTGGTCGCGCATGGCCTGCTCGAACTCGCCGTCCTTGTCCTCGATGTCGAGCCGCGCTTCCGACGCCAGCAGAATGTAGACGCGCACCTTGCGCGCGGCGGCGGCGAGGATCGCGTCTTCTATATCGCGGTCGGCAAGCAGAAAACTCGACAACACGACCCGCTCTTCGGCGTCGGCCAGCATCGAGACGATCCGGTTCGCGAGTTCGCGGTTTCGCCCGGACGCGTGGACGGTACGGCCGCTCTCGGATTGGGCCGCGCGCGGCGCCGAACGCGGCGCCGAACGCGGCGCCCACATGGACGGCAACCGATAGTCCCGCTGGTCGACGACGCGGGAGTGGTGTCTGATCCAGGCAGTCTCGTCGCGTTTCATTACAGTCTCCAGTCCTCGGCCGCGACGAGATGCCATGCTCGGGGAGCGGGCCTGTCGCCGGCGTTTGCCCATTCTTCGGCGGCGAGTTCGGCCCTGGCGGGAAGCTCCGGGCGGTGTTCGACGAACGGCGCCGCAGCCTCTTTCCGCCACTCGTCATAACGTTCCGACGTGGCGAAGTCTCGGATGCGCGTTCGCAGGCGCCAGGCGGACCAATCGCGGGCATCGTCGCGCGAGCGGGCCGCGATGGCTATCTCCGGAACCGTAAGAGGCTCGAATTCCCCGAAACGGGGCACGGACGGCTTCGGAATCTCCAAATCGCGAGACATGCTTTCTCGTTCGCTCTCGGTCGTTTCCGCGAAGGAAACGCGCAACGCATGCCGTTCCCAATCGTTCAATAGCCCTTCGCCGGCAAGAAGAGCTTCCCATAACTCGTCGGGCGGCGTTTCGGGAGCCTCCAGTTCGAAGTCGACCGTCTTGTTGTCCCACTTTCCCTGCAGGCGCAATCGGCGCTCATGGACGCTCCATATCAGGTTCAGGGATTCGCCGGAGGAAACCGCTTCAACGTTCTCCTCCAGTTCACCGACACGAACCGCGACGCCGTCTCCGGAAGCGGGCGGCGTGACTTCCGTTTCCTGGACCTCGCGAATTATGTCCGGCAACGGCTCGAACGATCGCTTCTTTTCCGCGTCCCGGCGGTTCCGGCTCTCGGTAAGGGCGTCAAGTTCTTCCCAAGCGTCGATTCTCAGGACGGGAGACGGGAGCAACGGATCTTCGCTCACCCATACGGTCCATGCGCCATGCTCCGGCACGAACACATTGCCGGTGTCGATGGCTCTCTCGCCGTCCGCGGTCAGCCTATATTTTCTGCCATTTTCTTCCAGGAGATTTAATACTCTCCCGATGCGGAGAAGCCTCTGCGCGACGACCTTGCGGGAGGACTCGAAAAGCAGATGCCGGGCCACATCATCGGCGTCCGTCCCGCCCGTTTCGCGGGCGCGCTCCAGAATCGGCTCGAGTTCCTTCCGCTTGTCCGCCTTGGAGACATATCCGACCACGCGCCAGCCCCGTATGGCGATCCGTCTTTTCAAAACGACATGCTTGTTCATCCCCTCGTCCTTCCCATATCGCGTTCCCATTTCTCATGTTTGGCGAACTCGCGGAGCGCGCCGTTCCTGGCGCGTTGCATCGCAGTGCGATCCCCAATGACCACCCGCTGGTAACGCGCGCGGGTCAGCGCGACGTTGAGGCGGTTCGGGCTTTCGAGAAAGCTGGTCGACCGCCGGTTGGCGAAACTGATCAGGACAAGGTCGGCCTCGTGGCCCTGGAAACGATCGACGGTGCAAAGCTCGATGGTTATATGCGTGCGACCTCCCGGTCCGCGACGGAAATGACGCATGGCCGAAGCCGATCCCGTCCAGCGCTGCAGATGCTTCCGGATTTCGCGCTCCTGGCCGCGGTAGAACGTCAGAACGGCGACTTTCCATGGCGAACCGTCGCTCCTGCGGTTGGCCTTCGCCCATTCGTCGAAATGGCGGAGCTCCTCGACGACTTTGCGCGCCTCTTTCTCGTTGCGGTTGTTGCTGAAAGCGCCGTCCGCCGACACGTCGATCCATACGGCCCGATAATCGTAACGGCCGTAGCTCCAGCCTCGTTCTCGATCCATGTCATCCGGCGTGCGGAGCGCCTCTTTGTCGTAGACGTGGTCATGCGAGAACTGCGCTATCTCCGAATGCATCCGGTGCTGGGTTCTGAGCAGCACATGGCGCGGTCTGAATACGTGATCGGGCAGACCGTCGGAAAGCGCTGTCCCGCGGCGCTGGCGGTCATCGCGTTCGAAGCCGGATTGCAGAGATTCAAGCACCGACGGCAAAGCGACGCGTCTGACCCTGTCGATGTTCTTCCAGACCTCTTTATCGCCCTCCGTGGGAAGAAGATTGTCGATTTGTTCTTTGAGCTGCGCTGCCCTCGTCTTTCCATTGTCTTCCTCGGTAAACCGCTGCTCGTACAACCGCGCCAGTCGCCAGCCGACCTCTTCCGCCCATTCCGATTGTTCCTCCCGGTCTTGCCCGGAAAGACGCAGCCAAGCATCGACGCGCCGACGGAGAACCGGAAATTCGCCGTCGGCGCAACGAAGCGAGGCAACGTCCAGGGGCAATTCGCCCGATCTTTGCTGCAAGCTGTCTCTCCCGCCGATGACGATGGAGGCGTCCCACAATTCGCCCCCGGTGGCTTCATCGCTGTCGACGACCTTTACCGGTCGCTCGGCGCATTCAGCCTTGTAAGCGCGCTTGGCCGCCTCGGAATCCGTTACGACCACTGCGACGCGTGGGCGAGAGTCGTTGGCGGCCAGGAAAGCGTCAACGCAAGCATCACGCCTATATTTCTCCGGGAGACATGTTTCGATATTCACGGCCAACGCTTCGTCGTCCACATATGGAGAAAGCTGTTTCGCGTCGCCCACGATCATCCAGCGTTTCGCCCATAACGCGGGAACGAGAAATTCCTGAAATGTCGTTTTCGACGCCTCGTCGATGATGAGAATATCGAATTCGGGAACGGTACCGCGGCGTTCCTTGCCGCGTTTCTTGATGTCCGGGTGTTGCAGAATGCCGATGGTAGTGCCGCAAACGAGATTGGCAGCGTCGAGCACCATGCGTTCGATGGTTTCGTCTCCTTGTCGCAACAATTCGCGCAGTGCCGCTCGGGAACGCGTGAGCGGTTCGGCGCGGTCGATCCCGCCTAGAATCCTCTTCCTCTCTGTCCTGACGAACTTCTCGATTTGCCAGGGCCGCGCCTTGTCCGAGACTCTTCTCCTGTCGCCGATGCGGACCGGGATCATGAGATCGCGGTGGGGATTGCCACCGTCCATCAGACGCTCAAGCACGTTGTCGACGGCGACGTGGGTGGACGCGCAGAGCAGCACCCTTTTGCCGCGCTTCGCCAGCTGGAGAATCAGTTCGCAGATGGCCGTGGTCTTGCCCGAGCCGGGCGGACCTTCCAGAAAAGCGAAATCCGGCGTGCCCAAAGCCGTTTCCACGAACCGCCGCTGTTCTTTCGTACCGGGACGGTCGAGGTCGGTCAGCACCGTCCAGTCCGCTTCGCCCATGTATTCTGGGGATACGTTCTCCCAATCGGCATGATCCAGACTTTCGAACAGCCGCAGCAGAGGCAGGTGATCCTGCGTCGGCGCGTCCTGAAGCGCTCGTAGCGCCCGCCGCTGACGTTCGATGACGTAAGTGTTGGGTTCAAGGAGAAGCTGTGCGTTTTCCGACGGTGCGCGTTCGAGAAAAAGCTGTTCAGTCTCAGGATGCCGATCCAGAATCCGGATTCTGTGTTCGGATTTGAAGCGATCATGCGGACGTAAAGCGGAGTCTTGCCGCTCCTCCGTCGGTTGCCATTCGTAGATTTTTTCGACGTTCTCGTCGAGAAAAGAACGGAACGTCTCATTCGGTTCGTCGGGCCGATCTTCGGGCTCGGTGAGCTGAACCCACGATCCTTGCCCCTTGTGCTTAATGTCGTCGGGGGAGTTTCCCTTGCGCCACGCGAGCCGCTTCACGGCGCTCTCGCTCTTCATGTACCTCTTCGCTTGAGTTAGAAAGTCATAGAATATCTTGAGGCCATTGACCGACCGCTCCATAAGAATGTCAGGGCGATGAACGCCAAGGTTTTGGTAACGTAATAAGGCCACTATCCACCTCGCTGTTCGTTCAGTTCTTCTGCCGTTTTCATGCAGCGGGAACGGGGATCACCCCGGTAGGAGAAGACGGATCGCGTTTTCCCCCGGCCGAGTCGATCCAAGCTCCTGCGGCGCCGGATTCTGACGGCGACTTGAAAGCTGAGTCTGAATTCCCCTTGTATCTGCGATAGCGTGGGCCCGCAAGAAGCGGCTTCGACGTCCGCGGCGAGGCCGAGAGTCCCCGCGGCTTTCGGGCATGTCTCCCGGCGGTGCGGCTCCCGCCGACCGTCGCTTTCCAGGACGATTGCTCTCATCGTCGCCGGGCTCCATATTGCAGCCGGGGAGCTTGAGCCACTCGTTGTACCGGCTGAAATAGTGCCTGCGGGGATGTTGCGACCCTCCAAGCTCCCCTTTTGACCGCCGTCATTTCTTTTTCCACCGCTTCCCGGGATGACGGCGGTTTTGGCCTTTTTGGCGTGGCGGCGCCTCTCGTCGCCGAATGGACGCTCAAAAGACGACGGCCTTTCGTGTCGAGGGATCGCGTATTGCCACCAACGGTCAGCGTCTCGGGGAGCGTGAACAATCAGGGTGGGAAATTGGTTGGGGCTTTCATCCCAGACCGTTTCCCGATAGTCGAGAGCGTCCTGAAGATCCCGATACTGTTCCATTCCCACTTCAGGATGCCTGCGGTGCAGTTTTCCCTTGCCGATGGCGTTGTAAACCGGCGTTGCGGTTTTTTCTCCGTTTGGGCAGCGATTCCAAGATGCCGTCCGGCACGATCCCGACCATACTCGTCCGAAGGTTGCCGTCCTCCCAGCTGATCGCGAACTCGGGCGAGGTTACGGTTCGCCGCACTTCGTCCCTCGTCGGCGAACTGCACATCGGATGGACGAGATCTGCGCGTTTCGGGTCGCCGACGGTTTCCCGTTCGGTGCACGGCTTGGGGCCGAGGTTGGCGACCTCGCAAGACTCGACGCAAGGCGGCGATTGGCGATCGCGTTTCAGGGTGTACTGCGCCTGCCCTCCGTGGTCGCTGAGGCGCATGAGCTTGGAGCGGATCACATCGAACGGCTCGTCGACGCCCCCGTCCGCCGCATTGCGCCCGATTCTTGACCTCAGCTCTTTTCCTGAGTGATCGACACAGGATCAACTCGCGCGCCTTCAAAGCGGGTCGGCGGTTTCGTGGAAGCGCACTATCCGAAGAAATCGCTGCGTCCCATTTCAGGATCCGACCCGGCCGTCGTCTGGCAAGACTCGATTCTTGGCGACGATACGCGCCACGATTTCTTCGCGGGCCGCCCTTATTGCCGGACTTTTCCCGGTCGCCGAAGGTTCGTGCAGATAGAGCGGGTCTGGGATGTGCGCAGGGTTGCGGGCCATCTCCACGATGGGCAGCATGAACGCCCAGTCGTTGGCCAAATCGATGTAGCCGCCATCGAGGCGCAGGGCATCGTCCGGTATGGCGTCGAACAGCCGCTTCTTGAACGACCGCAAATGTTGCCAGATGTTGCCGCCTCGCCGTTCGCGCGGCCGGTCGAAGTGCACAGGATAGTCGGCGGCCTGATCGGTCCGCAGCATCGAACCCACAGTGACGTCGGCGCCCCGATGGTATTCTTCGTTCAGCCGCTCCAGGACCCGCGCGCCGATCAGGGCGTCGTCCGCATCCAACGTCACGATCACCGAGTCGGGGTTCGTGCATATCGTCCGAATGGCGGCGACCATGTTGGGCAGCAGCCCGCGCCGAACCCGGTTCCGAACGATCGTGCAGTGCGCTCCGAGCTGCGTACAGGCGATCTCGAAATGATCGGCGAAGCGCGGCTCCGATGCGTCGTCGAAGACCACGGCGCCCCATTGCGGACCGCGCTGGCGGATCATCGAGTCGAGGCAGCGGCGCAGCCGGCCCGGCGGCACGTTGCGGCCCGAGACGACGAACACGAAGGGTTCGTTCCGCTGCGGCCCCGACCATTCCTCGGCGGTGCCCGTCCAGTTCACTCTATCTTTCTGAACGCTTGGAACCGTTCCCCGTTCGATACGGTCGAGCGTCGCGAACCACGCTTCCTGATCTCGCTTGCGCACGTTGGGTGGATGCACGAAGAAGGCCCGGCGGTCGCCGCCCCGATAGGAGCGCCCAATCCCTTCCCGGACGGTTTGGTCCAACGCTCTGTGCCAAGGGAGCGCCAAGCGGTTTCCGTCGAGCGCGTTCGGCAGCGGGCGCGCACGGCGCAGTCGAAAGAGATCCAACATCCCGGCGCGCGTTTCCGTGCGCCATGGACCGGACCCTTCATCGGCGCCGACTGGCCGGTCGCGGTCGGATGCGATGTAGAACGACACTGTGAGCGCGTCGGGGTTTCCGGCCAGCGCCGCCGTCATCTCGGCCAGATAGTCGTGGTTGCGATCCAGACGGCCGATCATGACATCCGCGTCTACATGGAGGACATAGCGCGTCGTGCATGCCTCGAAACCCGTCAACGTCGAAGCTGACTGAATACCGGTCGCGACGTGCGCCAGCGGGCACGGAATCCCGAACCACGCGCGATGCAGCGCTGCGGTGGCCTCGCCGTCGCCGGGTCCCTCTACGATCCGGTCGATCCAACCGGCTTCCGCCAGACGATGCGCCGCTTCTCGCAGACTGCGCAGGTCGCCCTGCGCGTATTGTCTGAGAAAACCGTTCTCGCGGGAATCGATCACGAGAATCCGCTCGGCGAACGCTCTTGGCTCTTCGAGTTGCGAAACCAGGTGGCGGAGCTGGATGTCGAGGGTCTTCGCCTCCATCGCGCACGCCTTGACCATCAGCGCGACCTTTCCGGCAAGGGGGGCCAACGGCCGTAGTTCGAACGCCAATTGATCCGATGCCGGCTCGAACCGCTCCAGATCGACCGTCGGCACTTCGAGACGGCGGCACACCGCAAGACCCGCACGGGCGAATTCGCGCCGCAACGCCCGCTCAGGCCGATGCACGTCGCGCCGCACCCGTCCCGTTGCGCGCAGCCTCTTGCGCCATGTGAAAGTGCTTTCGTAACGTGCCCCGGGCGGCAATTCGCGGTCGGCCTCCGGGGTCGGACCGCCGAACGTGAAGTGCGGGTCGCATACGGTCACGATGGCATGGCCGCGCTCGCTTACCGAGGCCCGCAGGTCGTCGAACACGGCTCGCAATTCGACATCGTCCTCGAGGGTGCAGAGCACTCGGCGGCAGATCACGAGATCGAACGGTCCGGCCGCCAGCGCCTCGTCCCGGTCGCTCGTAAATCGCAACCGGTTCGTTGCCGCGCAACGCGAATCCCAGCGCGCTCGATGGGCGCGGTCGGGGTCGTAGCCCAGGACTCGCGCTCCCCGGTTCGCCATTGCCTTGGCCAGCCGGCCGCTTCCGCACCCGTAATCGAGGACGCGCACGGGTCGACCGGCCATCTTGAGAACGATGTCCTCCGACGTTCGCTGCAGTCCCGTCATCCGTCGAACCGCCTCGTAAAACCGCTCGAAGCCATCCAGTTCGGCGATGGCCGCATCGTTTCGGGCCCGACGCATGATCGATTTGAGGTCGGGACGGTTCGCCCAGCGGTAACATAGCCAGCCCCGTTGGCACATCGCCGCGAACTCGCGCTCCTTTTCCAGAGGACGAATATCCGATCCGTAGTCGACCAGCCGGACCCGCCCATCGACGACCCGCAGGTTGTCGGGATGGAGGTTGCGGCAAACGACGTCATGCCGTCGGCATTCGGCAAGGAACTCGGCCATGCCCGGCCCGTGGCCGCCAGAGTACGGTTCGCTGACCTCGAACGGATAGACCAGTACCGCGCGATATCCCCATTCACGGAAATCGAGGATGGGATATAGGCAACGCGTGCCCTTCCACGCGCTTGGGAGCGTGCGCAGATACGATGGAGCCGAGATGACGTGCGACGACTTCCACCAGTAGTCGAAGACCTTGATCACCCGTTTCCCGTCGGTGAGCGCCACGCCTTCCATGCCGCATCCCAATACCGTGAGAGGATCGGCGGACCCGCCCAGCCGCGCAGCGACGGCTTTGGCGTTAAGGATTCTTTCGCCCTCGATACCATGCGCCAGAGCCGGGAACTTCGAGAGTCGGTTCCGATGCGCTTCGATCTCCTTGGGAAGCTGATCGAGAAATTCGCGAATCTGAGGAGCCTGCAAGGCTTCAGCTTCGCGTTCGATACGGTTCAGAATCTCCATCGCGTAGAAGCGGTCCAGCCGATCGCAGAACGTTCGGAGCTGCGCTCTGGCGTCCCGGTACCGCTCCTCCCGCCACCAGATCTCCCCGTCGTCCACGAGTCTGCGAAGGACGCGTTTCAGGCCGAGGATGCGGTAGAAGGACAGGCGGAACGCCGCCAGCCGTTCTTCAAGGTACTTGCGCGCAAGATTCGTGAAGCGTTCGATCCCTCCTTCGATCTGGCCGAAGCTATCCGTGACAGAGCCTCGCCCGTCGTCGGGAATGGATTCGAGAGTGTCCTGGAGAGCCGAAAACGTCGCATAGCCGCGAACGTCGTCCACGATGCGCTCGGCGTCCAGTTCTCCGGCAAGGACGCGAGAGCGGTCGTGATAGAGGGCGATCGGCACGGTGGCGACCCGCCGGCCGAAGCGGCGCTCCTGCAGCAGGGCCCAGATCATGTCGGAGCGTCGGCTTGGCCGCCCGTCGATGGTTGGCGAGGGATTTGGCGCCAGCCTCAACGCCTCGACATCGAACACGAACGTATTGCCGCCGCGCTGGAGGCCCACGCCGATCGACTCCAGAGGGTCGGCGTCGGCAATGGCCGCGAGGGGCCGGAAGATCTGCTCGCCGGCCAGGATACGTTCGGCCGTCATGGAAATCCGCTCAAAGGCTTCGCCGACGGTTTCGCCCGGAAACGCGGGAACGATCCAGAACGGCGTTTCCAAGCGATCCGTTTCCTCGCGCGAAAGGTCGTAAAAATAGTCGCGCCGGCCGGATCGCAGATTCGCATTCTCCGTGCCGCTGTCCGGCAGGATCCCCTTCGGATCCAGCGACGCCAGCAACCGGAGCGACGCGGTCAGATCGACGAGCTGCACCCGCACTGTCGCCGCGAACGGCAGCGGAGGCGCCCCGGCGTACGTCCCGATGGCGATGTCGAGTTTGCCGCCCGCGTGGAGTCTGCGAAGTTCCCGCAGGGTCGACGCGAGCGGCCGGGGTTGCCGCCGCAATCGCCCGTCCTTTCCGATGACGAGCGGATCCAGCCGCATGTCGTCATCGACGATCCATACCACAGCGCCGGGCCGGCGCTTGGCGAACGCGTACAGATACGATTGGAGAACCGTTCGAGCGGGAGCTATGGCCAGCCTGCGTCCCTCTCCCGCGCCGCCGTCGAGGACAAGTGCGTTTCTCGCGTCCTCGGCGTGCCGTGCGCGGTCCACGAGATGGACCCGCAGGCCATCCGTGCGCTTGCGCTCGACAAGGCTCCGCAACGATTCGTCGGGCGCCCGTCCTTGCCCGTTCTCCAGGATCAGAACGTCGAGGCCCGAAAGTTCGGGGTCCTCGGCGAGGCCGCGAAGGTCCGCGAGCAAACCACCCAAGTCTTCGAGTCGCGCCGTGTCGGCGATCATCCCGACAATCAGATGGGGCGGCGCTTGCGGCGGCGCCGAGGACCGCGGCGGCGATGGTCCGCGGCGCGCGGCGGCTCCGTTCATGGCTTTCGGCGCCGATTCCTCCCACCCGAAATTCCGAGCCGCCCGCGCCCGGAATTTCCGGCGCAAATCTTCGGACATGCGGCCCCGGTACTTGCGGTAGAAGCGGTCCAATCCCCTTATTTTGGCGTCCGAACCCGGCGTGGACAGGCGCGCCCGCGACGCGCAGGCGAAATGATCGACGGTTGCCTCGGACGTGACGCCGTAGCGCGCGTTCGGCAACTCGGAGATACGGATGCACAGGTCGCGATCCGTGCAGCTAGCGAGCGACTCGTCGAACAGCCCGGCTTCGAGCAGCGCGTCCAGACGGATGACCAGATTGCTGCCCTGGATGCCGGGATTCCCCGCCAGAAAATCCGCCTCGTCGAGGTTCGGCGGCGGAATCGTCAAGCTCGGTTCGGCGCCTTCCTCGATTCTCCGAAAAGGCGCCGCGATCACCTCGAAGCCGAAATTATCCGCGGCTTCCAGGCATGTCTCCAGATGGCGCGGCGCCCATCGGTCGTCGTCGTCAAGGATCGCGACGTAGAGCAGGGCCGGATCGCCGCATGTCCGCAGCAAATGATCCAGACCGGAATTCCATGCGCCGGCCGCGCCTTTCGTCCGCCGGTTGCGCAGGAAATCGACAGCGATTCCCGGAGGTTGCCAGCCTTGGACCAGCCTCTCGATATGTTCGGCCATGTCGTCGGTCGAATCGTCGACGATGACCACGCGGTCCGGCGGCCGGGATTGTTCTGCGATCGAGGGAAGGGCCCGACTTTTCAGCAGAGTCGGTCGATTAGCGGTGGCGACGAGAACCGCCACGGTCGTCTTCTGAGACATGAGATGGATCTCCCGGATGCGGAGTTGATTGAATCGATCCGCCGGGACGAGCAGAATTTCGGCTCAACGCCGAACCTGCAGGGAATCAGTCATCCGAAAGATCCCTGAAGGCCACGTTCGGCCATCCCTTTGGGCGACGTTCGAAACATATATGATTGTCGCGCACCGAATCAAGCCCGGTCGTCTGGGTTCGCAAAAAAATTCCGTGTTTGCGAGAACGAGGGAGGCGCACCCTGCCGCTTCTTGGCGAAAATGGCGAACAGGATGCACGAGATCCTGTCCTGGAAAGCGCCTGCATTTCGTCGCCGAACTTTGCGAACAATCGCAGCGCTCGCGCTTCGGTCTGCCGGGATCCTTGTAACGGACGCAGGTCGGCAGGTCGTCGAAGTTGTCGGGCTGGCGATGCAGGCGTCTTCCTTGGGTTCGGCAGCGCGACAGCATGGAGACCGCGACGGCCGGCCCCTCGCGAAACTTGTCGAGGACGTTCTCGTTCGCCCGGCAGTGCGCCGTGGCGCATGTCGGGCAGGGATCTCCTATTGCGCCGTCGATGCAGCGAGATCTTCGCCGGTCAGCCCGCGAGCGCGTCCAGGAAACGCTCGGCGACGCTCTCCGCTCTCGCCGACCGAAAGTTCTCTTTTCCGGCATCCAATGCGCGCCGAAAACTCAAGGGCGCCCGCCTCGCGGCTGAACGCCATGCCGTCAAGCGCATGCAGCCGTTGGCCGGCGCGGAGCGCGATGCATCCGTGAAGGGAGCCGGATGACGGGCGAAATCCGGCGTCCGACAAGAAATTTCACGGACCTCGCGGGGCGGGCCGGCTCAACGAGAAACCGGAGAGAACCGCCCGCTCCGGAGCGCGTCAGGCGTAACTCTCTGAGATCGGGCGACTGGGGCGTGCGACCTTCAGCGCCGCTCAGCCTGTTGGCCGCCTTCGCGGCCTCGAAGGCCAACTTTCGATCGTTCCAGTTTTGCGTCGCGCCTCTTGCGCGCGCGGTCATTCGCCGCGGCGCGCGTCTTTTTCCTCGGCAAACGCGAGCCTCGATACGCCGTCATCCGCCTTCGTCGCGTAGCCTTCCGCAAGGTCGCGGGCGCGGGCGGCCGGCGAACGGCGGGCCGGGTCGCCGTAACCGCCGCCTCCGGCGCTGCGCAGGCTGAAGCGGGTTCCCGGCGCGAATTCCTCGCGGAAAGACGAAGGCAGCTGCCTTTGCTGCGGGGTATCGGGATGGAGAAGGAACCTGCTGGGGGCGCCGTCGCCGCCGCCGGCAAGGCCGGCCGGCGGCACGACCGCCCGGTCGGCGCGATAGACGACGCTGGCGCGCGCAAGCAGTTCGTAATCCCGCCGGACGGACAACCCGCCGCGGAACTCGCCGTTGCCGCCGGTGTCGGGAACCGGCTCGTAGCGGACGACGCGGCAGGGGAACTCCGATTCGACGATCTCGACGGGCGTGCAGTAGAGATTGGCGAGGTGAGTTGAAACGCCGGTCGCCCCGTCGTTGTTCTTTCCCGCGCCGTAGGCGGACCCGAAGATCTCGTACTGGTTGCCGCGGCCCGGCTCGCGGTCGGGCCACGCCATGACGATGCTGCCGCCGCTGCCGCCGGCGTTGGCGATCGCCCGGCCGGGCATGAACGGATCGAGCGCCTGCAGGACGACGTCGACCAGCTTGTGGCAAGTCTTCATGTAGGACGAGCACGGGGCGGGCAGTTCGGGGTTGAGGACGGAGCGGGGCGCGAAGACGAACCTCACGAGGTCCCTCGCGGCGTCGCTGTACGGGAGTTCGGGGTCGAGAAACCCCGTCAGGCAGTAGAAGCAACAGGCCTCGACCATGGCGAGGCGCAGGTTGGCGGGGCCCCGCGTCTGGCCCGAACAGCCGGAAAAATCGAACTCCACCCGCCCGTTCGCGACGGCGATTCTGACGTGCAGGCGAACCCGCGCGGCGCGGTCGACGCCGTCGCCGTCGAGAAAGCCTTCCGAGGCGTGTTCGCCCTCGGGCAGGCGTTCGACCGCCGCCTTGAAACTTCGGGCCGACGCGTCGATCACGGCCTTCATCGTCGCGGCGAAGGCGTCCGCTCCGAACCGGCGGCACAGCGCCTCGACGCGCCGTCGTCCGATTCCGACCGCGCCGATCTGGGCCCGCATGTCGCCCAGCACCAGTTCGGGCGCGCGAGAGTTGGCGCCGATCAGGCGTTCGAGGTCGCGGTTCGGAACGCCGGCGCGGACGATCTTGAGGGGCGGCAGAAGCAGCCCCTCCTGAAACAGTTCCGTCGCCTGGCCCCAGGCGCTGCCGGGAACCGCTCCGCCCATGTCCGCCTTGTGGGCGACGCTCGCCGCGAAGGCGACGAGTCGCCCGCCGTGAAAGACGGGAGCGGCGATCGCCATGTCGGGAACGTGGGGCAGGTTGCCTTCGTACGGATGATTGCAGACGAGGTAATCGCCGTCGGCGAGGCCGTTCTCCCCGTAAAGCTCCAGAACGCGCTGGACGAGGTGATAATAGACCGGCCCGTGGAAGAACATCGGCGGCGCCGCCGCCAGGCGTCCGTTGCGGTCGGCGACAACGCAGCTGAAATCCCTGGATTCCCGGACGATCGTGGAGTACCCGGATCGGTAGAAGTGATAGTCCATTTCCTCCATGACGCTGGAGACGCGATTGCGAAGGATGCGGACGGCGACGGGATCTGTCATGGCCGGAATCTGGACGTGGCGCTTCGGGACCGGACCTTGATCCCTCGACCGACGGTATCAGATAACGGGGGCGGACGGAGCCTGCGATGGACGAATTCCTGAAAGCGTTGCTGCGCCCGGACCGGGAGGAGGAGCCGGAGAAGGCGGAAATCGCCCGCGCCGCCAACGCTCTGCAGGTGGGCGAGTTCCAGCTTCTGCAACTCGCGTATCGCGACTGGCACGGTCGGGAACTCCCCGCGGCGCTGGTCGACTCGCTGTTCGCTTCGTACATGCTTCGCGACAGCGTGCCGCATTGGGCGCGGCACTACGCGCGGAATATTCTCGACCTCGACGCCAGGGGCGCGCTCGACTGGCGAGATCCGCGCTTTCATCGCTACGATCCCGACTACGTCAAGCCCGTGCCGCGAGCTGGACGCAGGTTCGCGGTCGCGTCGGTCGCCGTGTTCAGCGTTCTCGCGCTTGGACTGGCGCTCGCCCACTATTCAACCGAAGAGGGAGGATCTATCCTGCCGCCTTATTTCGAGAAGAGGGAGCTGGTTCCGGCCGGGCAGTGAAACGGGAGCCGCGGAGAGGAAGAGGGTATGTTCGAGTTCACCGGGGAATACGAAACGGCGGTCAACTGGATTTTTCTCGCGGCGACGGCCGCCATCGCGTGGAACGGCCTGAGAAAGCGCAATCCCGACGGGCAGCAGGACTTCGTGCATCTGCTTTTCGGCTGCATCGCCGCCGTCTTCTTTTTTCTCGTGCTCTTCCAGGACGTGCTTGGCGTCGTCACTTTCTGAGGCCCGGCTCAGGGCTTGTGCATGCGCTGCTTGCGGTCGATTTCCGGTACGCGCAGCAGGCGTTTTTCAGGGGGGAGCTGGAGCTGTTCGTAAATGTACCGGGCGCGTTTGCGCACGGTCGAGGGCCGCGGCGTTCCGTAGATGATCTTCTCGAAAAGCCCCGGGCCTTCCAGCGTTCCCTCGTCGGTCCTGAGCGCCGCCACGTAGTCTTCCAGCGCCTTCCGGTAATGTCCGAGCCGGTCGTGCACGATCCCGCGGTTGGCGTAGGCGGCGGCGAGAACCCCGCGCCCGGTGATGTCGCTTTGATCGAGGGAGCGCGTCAAAAAGCGGATCAGGTATGTCAGCTCCGCTTTCGCATCCGGGTAGTTCTCGCTCTGGATGAAGACCAGCGCGCGTCCCATCAGCGCGCCCCGGTGGTCCGGCGAGGCGGCGAGCGCCTCGTCGAACCTGGTCAGAGCCTCGTCGAGCTTTCCGTCGCCGAGCAGGATGTCCCCCTGACGGGTTTCGTAATCGCCGGGCGGGCTCCGCACCATCGGAAGAACGATCGTCCAGACGGTGAGCATCGCCCCGGTGGCGACCGCCAGCAGAATGACGAACCGCCGGAGAACGCGGGCGTTCATGCGCCGTCCCGGAAGAGTTGAAGCGTGTAGAAATAGGAAAAGACGAACACGAGCAACCCGGCGGTGACGGAAGAACGCCGACGAAGCCGCCGACGCTCCTCGTCGCCCGTTTTCGCGCCGTCGCGTTCGGCGCGCCGAACCGAGAGCACCCAGACGAGTTGCCTGACCGGAAGGAAAAGCAGTCCGGCCAGGGCCACCGCCCAGAATAGCTGAAACCGGCCTGTGAACAGATCTTCCATGCGGTCGGTTCAGGACCCGGGGAAGGACCGTCCTTCCCCGGGTTCGAAGCGCGGGCGGTCAGCCGCTCTGTTGCGCGGCCTTGTCGCCGATGTCTTCGACCAGCGCTTCGATTTCGCGCTCGGGCACGGTCGACATTTCCATCTTGTAGGCGAGGAACCACATCATGGCGACGCCCAGCACCCAGAACAGGATCTGCCAGGCCCAGATCGACGGGATCCCGAAGGTCCAGCCGTCGATGCCGGCGTTGGGCGCGCCGAAGATGTCGTTGCCGATGACCGCTCCGGGACCGATGCCGAAGAACAGCCAGGCCAGCGTGACGATCCAGGCTACCGGAACCAGGCTTCGCTTGTCGGGCGACAGAGACGCGTGTTCGCGCAGGAAGTTGTGGAACTGCATGCGATGCGCCCGCGCGCTCTCGTCCTGGGTCATCGCCGAGACCGGAAGGCATATCAGCAGGTTGAAGAAGATGCCCCATCCCGCCGAATGGATGGTCCACGGCCAGCGGCCCCACGGCAGCTCGAGGCCGATGGTTCCGGCGATCTGCTGTCCGAAGGTCTCGGTGAAGATGACCGCCAGCAAACCTGCGGCCAGCCCCCAGGTCACGCCTTGGCGGGTGAGCCACGGAAACCAGCAAACCGACGCCAGCGCCGGCCACATCTGAAAGCCGAACGCCACCGCCAGGCCCCCGAGCAGCACCAGCGCGTCTCGCGAGAAGGTGGCGACGAGGAGGGCGGCGATCACGATGAACGCGACGCCCAACCGGCCGTACAACTTCTGCTCGCTGTGGCTGGCGTCAGGCTTGAGATACCTCTTGTACAGGTCGCGGGTCAGCATCGCGCCGGCCGTGGACATGTACGCCGCTCCGGTGGACTGCATCGCCGCAAGGGCGCAGACGGCGAGAAGGCCGACCAGCCACGGAGCGGCGTCCGCGATGTTGTTGAAGTAGAACGGCACGAGCGAATCCGGCCTCCCCGCGATCGAATCGGGAAGGGCGTTCGACATCGCGAGGTTCGCCTCGTTGACCAGCGGATTGGCGCCCAGAAGATGCGCGCCCATGCCTTGGAACGCGGTGAAGAAGAACAGGATCAGGCCGATGCCGAACGAGGAGGCCCAGACCTGCTGCGGCGCGAACGGCTGCGGGTTGCGATTGCCGAAGGACCACATCGAGAACGCCGGCGCGGACTGAATGCCCATCAGCGCGAACATGTAGGTCAGGACCATGACGCCGGTCCACAGGCCGCCGATCGGCGTTTCCTTGCCGAGGCCCGCCGTGAACTGGATCACGCCCGGAATCGCGAAGTACGAATTGTAGTCGCCGCCGGAAAGCGCGACGCCCTTGGTCGTTCCCCACTTCGCGACGTCGGAGGCCGCCAGCTTGGCGAAGCCTTCGTTCAGTCCGCCCCATCCGCCGGCGAGGCTGAGGGCGATGAAGCCCGTGACGATGATGCCGATGGCGAGCAGTACGCATTGCAGGGTGTCCACGTAGGCCACGGCGCGAAGTCCGCCCGAGGCGACGTAGATGAGCACGATGAGCGACAGCACCCACATCCCGAATTCCTGGGTGACGTAGCCGTCGGTCAGGACGTTGAACAGGAAGCCCGACGCGCCGAGCTGGACGCCGAGATAGGGGATGGAGAACAGGAGCGCGACGATGACGGTCAGAATCCGGATCGCGTCGCCCTGGAAATAGTCCGAGAACATCTCGCCGGGCGTGACGTATCCGAATCGCTTGCCCAACATCCACTGGCGCTTCAGGAACATGACGCCGGTGAATGGAATGGTGATCGTGTAGAACGAGGCGTACGCGTATTGGAAGCCGTCGCGGTATACCAGGCCCGGGTGGCCCATGAAGGTCCATCCCGAAAACGATGTCGCGGTCGCCGCGAGCACGAATACCCACATGGATATCTGGCGGCCCGCGATGAAGTAGTCGCCCGCCGTCTTCGCCATCCTCGCCGACTTGAACCCCCAGTAGATGCAGTAGCACCAGTAGAGGAGGACGAAAATGGATAGCCAGACAATTTTTGCCGACATTGTTGTGTCCCTTCCCTGTAGTAAAGGTCCATTGCCCAACGACCGAAACCCGACGCCCCGACCGTGACAGGTCAGCGAAAGATACCGGAATTCGATACGCGAATCCAGAATCGGGAATCTTGAGGCATTTTTCGGCGCGAGCGCTCGCGGAACGGAATCCGGCGGCCGTCGCGGCGAGCGGGAACCGGCCGCCGGGCGCTCCCGTTCGCTCGTTTCGCGCTCCCGCAGGCGCGGTCAAGCCGCCGTCCTTCGCGCAGGGGGCCGCGGGTTGCCGGCCGGGCCGCCGTTCGCGCGCCGGTCGGCGCGCGGCGACCGGGTTCGCAGCGGGCGGCTGGCGCGACGAAGGAGTCGAAGGGCCGGCGCGCCGCCAAGCGCCCGGCGACCGCCGCAGGATCGCGGCCTCCCTGCGCCTTGCCGCCGGGCCGAAACGCCCTACGCCCCGGGAATGCCGATGACGCGGCCTTGCTGTTCGGGACGCGGGTACTGCCGATGATCTTCCAGAAGACGTTCGAACGCGGTTATCAAATCCCCGTTCATCGGCGCGACCCTGCGAACCCGAAGGTCGACGTGGACGCCCATGAGCTCGGTGGTCGCGGCAAGGTAGCGCCGCTCCGCGTGGTACATGCGGTGAAAATAGTGCATTCGCTTGGCGTCGCAGCCAAGGAGCTGAGTCGTGCAGAAGACCTCGTCGCCCGCACGGAGTTCGGCGAGATAGTTCGTGTGCGATTCGACGGCGAAGGTGGAGCAGCCCGTGGCCTTGCGGTAGGCCTCGTCGAGACCGACCGAATCGTAGAACGCGTCTGTCGCGTGGTCGAAGATCAGGACGTAGTACGCCAGATTGAGATGTTCGTTGTAATCGCACCATTCGGCGCGCGCGCTTTCGCGCCAGATTTCCGGCAGGTCCTCGATCTTCCTCATCCGTAAGCCATGTCCCCGAACGCCTTTCGCGCCGCCCGCCCGCAGCGCGGGCCAACATAAGGGAATCGCGGTTTCGATGCGAGGCGGGTCCGCCCGTCGGCAGCCGGGTCCGGCGCGCCGCGCGGTCGCTTCCGCGGCTTCGAAGGCCGAGACGCGGGCGTTGCGTTCCCCTGCGCGGCCGCTTCTTCGGCCGATGCATGCGTCGCGCCGCGCGCCCGGACGGCGTTCCTTGACATCCGCGCCCTTGCATGGAAAATGACCGAACCGTTTGCGGCCGCCGCTCGCCGCGGCGGCGCGACTGGCCGGAAAGACGCTTCGAGAGAGGACCCGATGAACCAACCACGAAGGAACCTGCCGCTTCGCAAGGCGGGCGTATCGCTCGCGGCCGCCCTGACGGGCGCGCTCGCCGCCGTCGGCCTGCTCCCGGCGGCGCTGGCGGCCGACTTGAGCCAGGGCGACACCCGGGTCAGCCTCGACACCACCGTCACGCACGGCATGGCGTTTCGCATTGGTCAGCGGAAGGACAGCCTCATCGGCGTGAATTCCGACGACGGCGACCGCAACTACGCGCGCGGGGTCATCAGCAACACCGCGAAGATCACGAGCGAACTCGACGTCGACTGGCGGGGCGGGCTCGGCGCGTTCGTCCGCGTCCAGGGGTTCGCCGACTTCGAAAACCGGAACCGCGACCGGAAGCACGTGGCTCTGTCCAGGGAGGCGCTGGACGAAGTCGGGGACGGTTTCGAAGTGCTGGACTACTACGTCACGGGCGCGTTCGACGCGGGGGACGTTCCCTTCGACTTCCGCCTCGGCAGCCACGTCCTCAATTGGGGCGAAAGCACCTTCATCCAGAACGGCATCAACGTCATCAACCCGTTCGACGTCGCCAAGCTGCGCAAGCCCGGCGCCGAACTGCGCGACGGCCTGCTGCCGGTTCCGATGATTTCGGCGTCGGTCGCGCCGCTGGACGCGTTGTCGCTGGAGGGCTTCTACCAGCTCGCCTGGAAGGAGACCGAGATCGATCCGAGCGGGACGTATTTCTCGACCAACGACTACGCAACCCCGGGCGGTCGCATGGGTTTTCTCACTCTGCCCAACGTGTCCGTGTCCGACAAGGGCGGAGGATTGCCGCCTGAATTGCTCCCTCTGCTCCCCGCCATCAACGCCGACTTCGCCCTATCGGGCCGTGTGGAATGCCGGATCGCAGATTCGACCTTCGAGGGGCCGGGTTGCGAACCGGCGCGCGCACCCGATTTCCTGGGCGTGGCGCGCAGCCCGGACCGCGATCCCCGAGATTCCGGCCAGTGGGGAATCGCGATGCGCATTCTTTCCGAAAACCTCAACGACACGGAGTTCGGATTCTATTTCGTCAACCATCACAGCCGCCTGCCGCTCGTCAGCGCGCGTTACGGCACGCTGGAAGGGTACGGTTCGGGTCTTGTGGCGGCAGAAGTGGTCCAGAGGGGCGATTTGCCGACGGTAAGCGGCGTGGTGCGGCAGGCGGTGACCCGGGAAGTGGCCACGCAGATCAGGACAGCCGTTGTTGCAGGGGTACCGCCCGGAACACCGCAGGCGATGATCGATGAACTCGTTGCGACCCGGCTGGGAGCACCGGAAACCAAGGAGCTAATCGATGATAATGTCACGGGGCAGGTCAACAGTATCCGGTCAGTGGCGCCGCTTCTCGCCGTAGACCGCTACGCCGGCACCGCACGCTACTTCGTCGAATATCCGGAAGATCTCAAGGTCTTCGGCCTCAGCTTCAACACGCAGCTGGGCAGCACCGGCTGGGCGCTGCAGGGAGAATACTCGTTTCATCTCGACAGCCCCTTGCAACTGGCCGAAGACTATCTGTTCGGGCAAGGCCTCCTGCCTTTGACCGCGGCATTGGGACGGGATCCGCGGGCTCCCGCCCTGCGCGGTTTGCTCGGCGGGAAATTGCAGGGCTGGATCGAGCGCGACGTCAGCCAGGTCCAGGCGACGGCGACGCGGGTGTTCGGGCCCGCCTTCGGGGCCGACAGCCTCGCGTTCGCGACGGAGGTCGCGCTGACGCGAATTCACGACATGCCGGGCAAGGGCGATCTTCCGTTGGCCAGCGGCGGGGCCAGGAGCGAACTTGCCGACGCCAGTTCCTGGGGTTGGCGCGCGGCGGCGCGGCTGGACTACAACAACGCCTTCGCTTCGGCGCGGCTTTCGCCGTACGCGCAGTACCAGCACGACTTGAACGGCAGCAGCGCCGTCGGCGGCCCCTTCGTCGAAGGACGCACCGCGGTCACTCTCGGAGTCGGACTGGGCTGGCTCGACCGGCTGCGGGCGGATCTGAGCGTCACGCTCTACGGCGGCGGCAAGAACTACCTGAGCGACCGCGACTTCGTCTCCTTCTCCACCTCCTATTCGTTCTGAGGCCAAGATGAGAAACAAGATTGCAATCCGCACGGCGCTCGCGCTGGGGTGCGCGCTCGCCGCTCCGGCCGCCGCCGAACTCCCGGCCGACCAGATCGCGAGGCTCGGCAAGGACCTCACTCCTCTCGGCGGCGAGCGGGCGGGCAACGCCGACGGCACCATCCCCGAGTGGACCGGCGGCATAACGTCGCCGCCCGCCGGCTACGAGCGCGGAGAGCATCATCGCGATCCCTTCGCCGGCGACCGCCCGCGCATGACGATCGACGCCGCCAATCTGGATCGCCACCGCGACCGCCTTTCCGTCGGACATCAACGCATCCTGGAGACCTACCCGTCTTTCCGGCTGACCGTCTATCCGACCCGGCGCAGCGCCTCGGCGCCGCAACGGATCTACGACGCGACACGCAAGACCGCCGCCGCCGCGAAACTGGCCGACGGCGGAAACGGCGTCGACAACGCGGCCGTCGGCATCCCGTTCCCCATTCCGGCCGACGGGCTGGAGGCGATCTGGAATCACCTGCTGCGCTATCGGGGAGAGACGATCCGATGCGCCATCGGACAGGCCGCGGTGACCCGGGGCGGCGCCTACACCATGGTGAAGTACGGAATCGACGTCGAGGTCCGTTACTCCCTGCCGGGCATGACGGCGGAGAAGCTCGGCAACACGATGATCCTGTTCAAGCAGAGCGTGCTGTCTCCCGCGAGGCTCGCGGGAGACATCGTGCTGGTGCACGAAACGATCAACCAGTTCCGGGAACCCCGCAACGCCTGGGTCTACAACCCGGGGCAGCGCCGCGTGCGCCGCGCCCCGAACATCGCTTACGACAACCCGGGCACGACCACCGACGGGCTGCGCACCGCCGATCAGTTCGACATGTTCAACGGCGCCGTCGACCGCTACGACTGGCGCCTCGTCGGAAAGCGGGAACTCTACGTGCCCTATAATTCCTACAAGCTGCACAGCGACAAGCTCGCCTTCTCCGACATCCTCACGCCGCTTCACGTCAATCCGGAGCATCTGCGCTACGAGTTGCACAGGGTCTGGGTGGTGGACGCGACCCTCAAGGAAGGCGCCAGCCACATATACAAGCGGCGCACGTTCTATCTCGACGAGGATTCCTGGCAGATCCTGCTGGTCGACATCTACGACAATCGCGATCAGCTGTGGCGCGTCTCGGAAGGCCACGTCGTCAACTACTACGAAAAGCCGCTGATTTGGCCGACGCTCGAAGTTCACACGGATTTGCAGGCGGGCCGTTATCTCGCCCTCGGACTCGACAACGAGTACTCCATGTGCACCTGGGACGCGAACTTCAAGTCTCGCGATTTCACCCCGGCGGCGCTGCGCCGCCAGGGCCGGCGGTAGGCCCGGCGGTCCCGCGAGCGACTTGCCCGGCGGCCGCGACCTTCGGAGGCGCCCGGCCTGCGCCGCGGCGGCGCGCGCGGAGACGCCGCCGGGCCGCGCGACCGAAAAATAGTGCGGGGACTTCGCCGAACGCTCGCCGCCGGCTTCGCCGGCGCCGCGCTGCACTGGCTTCCGGCCGGCGCCGAGCCGGCGCCCGCCGTGGAGGCGCCGCTCGCGATCGAGTCGCTGCTGCTTGACGCCGCCATCGCCGGGCGGCGGCTGGTCGTCGTCGGCGAGCGCGGACACGTTCTCTTCTCCGACGACCGCGGCGAGACCTGGAAACAGGCGCGGGTTCCCGTGCGCGCGTTGCTCACGGCGGTCCATATGCGCGACTCGCGCACCGGTTTCGCGGTCGGACACGACGCGGTGATCCTGCGCACCGACGACGGCGCGGAAACCTGGCGAATCGTTCGCCGCGCGCCGGAGGAAGACAGTCCGCTGTTCGATATCTGGTTCCGCGACGAGAACGCCGGTTTCGCGATCGGCGCTTACGGAAGCTTCCTCTCCACCGAGGACGGCGGACGCAGCTGGACCCCGCGCGCGATCGGCGAAGAAGACCACCATCTGAACGCGCTCGTCGCGGCCGGTCCGGCGCGCCTGTTCATCGCGGCGGAAGCGGGCGTTCTCTATCGCTCCGACGACGGCGGACGCAGCTGGCGCAAATTGCCCTCTCCGTATTCCGGTTCGTGGTTCGGCGCGCTCGCGCTCGACGAGAACCGTCTGCTCGTGGCCGGCCTCCGGGGCCATTTGTTCCTGACCGCCGACGGCGGCGGCACCTGGACGCGGGTGCCGACCGGCGTTTCCGCGACCCTCACCAGCGTCGCGCGGTTGCGGTCCGGCCTGATACTCGTGACCGGGCTCGACGGCGCCCTGCTCGCGAGCAGGGACGGCGGACGGACCGCGTCGCCGATCCGCTCGCCCACGCGCAGGGGCATCACGTCGGCGCTGGCGGTCGGGGACGGCGCCTTGCTGACCGGAGAGTTCGGCGTCCGCCGCCTCGCGCGAATCGAGTGATGCCGGCCGCGCCCAACGCGTCCCTCGCGGCGCGCGTCGAAACGCTGCTGTTCGCCAGCCGCCGGCTCGTGCTCGCCGTATTCTTCCTCGTCACCGCGGCGATGGGCTGGTTCGCCTCGGAACTGCGGATCGACGCCGGCTTCACCAAGCTGATCCCGGTCGAACACGACTACATGAAGGTTTTCCTCGAGCACCGCGACGAATTCGGCGGCGCCGACAGAGTCGCGATCGCCCTGCTGGCGCGCGACGGCGACATGTTCACGCCGGACTTCTTCGGGGCGTTGCGCGAGGTCACCGACGCGATGTTCTTCCTGCCCGGCGTCGACCGGACCCAGGTGCGCTCCATCCTCACCCCGAACGTGCGCTACATCGAGGTCGTCGAGGACGGAGTCGTCGCGGGCAACGTCATGCCGGCGGATTTCGAGCCGGACGCGGCGGGATTCGCGCGGGTGCGCGAGAACGTCCGCAAGGCCGGCGTCGTCGGCCTTCTGGCGGCGAACGACTTCAGCGGCGCGCTGGTCGCCGGACGCTTGCAGGAATTCGACCCCAACACCGGCGAGCGGCTCGATTACATACAGGTCGCGCGGCGGCTCGAGGACATCCGCGCGTCCGCTCTCGCCCGCGCCGACGTGGACGTCCATATTGTCGGCTTCGCCAAGATCGTGGGCGACGTCGCGGCGGGCGCGACGCAGGTGGTCGCGTTCTTCGCTGTCGCGTTCCTGATCACCGCGTCGCTTCTGTACGCCTACACCAGATCCCTGCGCCTGACCGCGGCGCCTCTGGCCTGCTCGCTCGCGGCGGTGGTCTGGCAGCTCGGCGGCCTGACGATGCTGGGTTTCGGAATGGATCCGATGTCCATACTCGTGCCGTTCCTGGTGTTCGCGATCGGCGTCAGCCACGGGGTGCAGATGATGTGCGCCGTGCGCTCGGAAACGATCGACGGCGCGAGCGGCCCGGACGCCGCGCGAAGCGCCTTCCGCCGCCTGCTCCTGCCGGGAGCGGTGGCGCTCGTCTCCGACTCCGTCGGCTTCGTGACCATCTCCTTCATCGAGGCGCCGGTCATACGGGAAATCGCGATTACGGCGAGCCTCGGGGTCGCCGCCATCATCCTCACCAATCTGGCGCTGCTCCCGGTCCTGCTGTCGTACTTCGAGGCGGACGACGCGCAGCGCGCTTCGGCGCGGGCGCGGGACGCCTTTCTCCTGCCGGTCTGGTCGCGCGTCGCGCGGACGGCGCGGCGGCGTCCGGCGATCGCCGCGATCGCCGCGGCCGCCGCGCTTCTGGCCGTCGGGGCGCGCCTCGCGCCCGAGGTTCGCATCGGAGACGAGCATCGGGGCGTGCCGGAACTGCGCGCGGACTCCACGTACAACCGCGACGCGGCGATCATCGGCGAACGCTTCGACATCGGCGTCGACGTGCTGACCGTGATCGCGGAAACCGTTCCCGAAGGCTGCATCGACCACGGGATATTGAGCGTCGTCGACGATTTCGAGTGGCGGATGCTGAACGTCGAGGGCGTTCGGTCCGTGCGCGGACTCGCCGGAATCGCCCGCAACGTCAACGCGAGCTGGAACGAAGGCAACCTCAAGTGGCGCGCCTTGCCGCGCAATCGGTATTCCCTCGTTCAGGCCGTCTCGCCGGTGCCCACCGGCAGCGGCCTTCTCAACACCGACTGCAGCCTGATGCCGGTGTCGATCTACACCGTCGACCACAAGGCCGAAACCATCGAGCGGATCGTCGCCGCCGTCAAGAACTACCGCGCCGCGGACCCCGAGGTCCCCGTCGCCTTCCGGCTGGCCGCCGGCAACGTCGGCGTGATGGCGGCGACCAACGAAGAGGTCGAGGCGTCCCAGTTCCCGATTCTCGGCTACGTCTACGCCGCGATAATCGCGCTGTGCCTGGTTTCCTTCCGCTCGGCGGCGGCGACCGCCTGCATCGTCGCGCCGCTCGCGGTCGTTTCCCTGCTCGCGTACGCGCTCATGGCGGCGCTCGAGATCGGACTCAAGATCTCGACCCTGCCCGTGGTCGCCCTCGGCGTCGGCATCGGAGTGGACTACGGAATCTACGTCTACGGGCGGCTTCGCGCCTGCCTGGCGGAGGGCCTGGAATTCGCCGCGGCGTACGAGAAGACGCTTGCCGTCACGGGCGCCGGCGTCGTGCTCACGGGCCTTACGCTGACGGCGGGCGTGGCGACGTGGATCGCCGCCCCGCTCAAGTTCCAGGCCGACATGGGAACGGTCCTGACGTTCATGTTTCTCGTGAACATGGTCGGCGCCGTCGTTCTTCTGCCGGCGCTCGGCGCCTGGCTCGTCGGAAAAGGCTCTTCGGGCGGCCGCAAGGCGGTTGATAATCGCCGCGAATCCGCTACATAAGGCGCGGGCCGCCGCTTCCGGCGGAAACGGGTTGCGAGTGACCGGGCATGAGATTGACGATTCGAGCGCTCGCCGCCTGCGCTCTGGCCGCCGCGATTTCAGGGTGCGCGACGCCGCCGCCGGCGGAAGACGCCGAAGCGACCGCGGCGTTCCGCAAGATCAACGATCCTCTCGAGCCGCTCAACCGCGCGGTCCTGGAATTCAATCTCGTCCTCGACAAGGCAGTCCTGAAGCCCGTGGCGTACGTCTACAGGCGGTGCGTGCCGGCGCCCCTGCGCGACAACGTTCACAATTTCCTGTCGAACATGGGCAGCCCGGTGACGTTCGCCAACGACCTGATGCAGGGCGAACTGGACCGCGCCGGAACGGTCATGGTGCGTTTCGCGATGAATTCGAGCATGGGCGTTTTCGGCATAAACGACGTCGCCGCCGAATTCGGGCTCCCGGAGCACGAGGAGGACTTCGGCCAGACCCTCGCGATCTGGGGCGTCGGCGCCGGTCCGTATCTCATGCTTCCGATCATCGGACCGGCCAATTTAAGGGACGGCGTCGGAACGGCGGTCGATTCCGTGATCGATCCGTTTCCGCGCCTGGCTTCCGAGGAGCTCCGGCTTGGCGCGACGGCGGGCCGGGCCGTCGATTCCCGCGCCCGCAACTACGACCAGTTCAACGAGCTTGAGGAACGGTCGCTGGATTTCTACGCCGCCGTTCGGAGTCTCTATCGTCAGCGCCGCGCCGACATGATCCGGAACGGCGCTCCCAGCGACCCGGAACAGCCGCGCGTCGAATCGGACCGGTTGAATCCGATTCGACGCTGGATCATGGATCTGTTCGAGTAAGGGGGCGGCGAAGCCCGCGTTTTCGTTTCACGGCGAAGGGTTCCGCCCGCGTGCCCGCACCGCCGCAACCGGAGAGACAACATGTTACGACGCGCGTTGCCGATTTTGGGAGCGCTTCTGATTTTCCCGCTTTCCGCCGGCGCGTCCTCGCCGGAAGCGTTCGTAAGCGAGACGGGGGCCCGAGTGCTTTCGTCCCTCGGCGAGGAGGGACTGGATTCGGCCGAACACGCCCGCCGGTTCCGGGGCTTTCTGAACGAGGCGTTCGATTTGCCCGCGATCACGCGTTTCGTGCTCGGACGTTACTGGCGCGCGGCGTCGGAGGAGGAGAGGCGCGAGTTCTCGTCGCTGTTCGAGAAATATCTCGTCCTGGCCTACGCCAACAGATTTCGGGATCTCGGCGACAAGAAACTCACCGTCCTCCGATCGGAAGAGCTGACGGGCGGACAGACGCTCGTGCTTTCGGAGATCGAGGCGGGAGGCTCGTCGCCGGTCAAGGTCAACTGGCGAATCCGCGGGGCGGACCACGGGTTCAAGATAACGGACGTGCTGGTCGAGGGCGTCAGCATGAGCGTGACGCAGCGCGACGAATTCGCGTCCGTGATCGCTCAGAGCGGAGGCAGGATCGGCGGCCTCCTGCGCGTGCTGCGCAAGAAGACGCGACGATGAGCAGCCGCGCCGGGGACCGCGAACGACGTTGAAGCGTCCGCAAGCGCCCTGCGAAACGGCGACGGAATCCCGGCCGGGCGCGTCGCCCGGAAGGCAACGGCAAATGCGGGGCGCTCGGCGCACCTGCCGGCTGCCGCGGGCAAAACCTGCGTCCGCCGTCGCGCCGGCCGCGCCCGGCAGATGCGCGGCCGGTACTTCGTCGTCGGCGTGCGCGAAGCTCCGCTCCGCCCGCTGCGGATGCCGTCGACGATCGAATCATGGAGATGCATTCCGATGACTTCGCCGATTTCGCAGCAGATCTGGGACATGAAGTACCGCCTCAAAGCGGCGGACGGCACGCCGGTCGACGGCGACCTTGAGGCCACCTGGCGGAGGGTCGCCCGCGCCCTGGCCGCGCCCGAGAAGGATTCCGCGTCCCACGAGGAGGCCTTCATGGAGGCGCTGAGCGACCACCGCTTCCTGCCGGCCGGCCGGATCTTCGCGGGAGCCGGCGCGCCGCGCAACGTCACCCTGTTCAACTGCTTCGTCATGGGCGGGGTTCCCGACGACATGGGCGGCATCTTCGACCATCTGCGCGAGGCGGCGCTGACCATGCAGGCGGGCGGCGGCATCGGCTACGACTTCTCGACGCTGCGCCCGAGGGGGGCTCCGGTGCGGGGCGTCGGCGCCGATGCGTCGGGTCCGCTGTCGTTCATGGACGTGTGGGACGCGATGTGCCGCACCATCATGAGCGCCGGCCACCGGCGCGGCGCGATGATGGCGACGCTGCGCTGCGACCATCCGGACATCGGGGAGTTCGTCGCCGCCAAGCGGGACCCGGGCCGGCTGCGGATGTTCAACCTGTCGGTGCTGGTGACCGACGCCTTCATGGAGGCGGTGGCGAAGGACGACGCCTGGGAGTTGCGGTTCGGCGGCATGGTGCATTCGACGGTGGGGGCGCGCGAGTTGTGGGACCGGATCATGCGGGCGACCTACGAGTACGCGGAGCCCGGGGTGATCTTCATCGATCGGATCAACCGGCTGAACAACCTGCATTACTGCGAGACGATCTCGGCGACGAACCCGTGCGGCGAGCAGCCGCTGCCGCCCTACGGGGCGTGCCTTCTGGGATCGATCAACCTGACGCGGTTCGTGTCGCGTCCGTTCGAGGAGGGCGCGGCGCTGGAGGAGGCGGCGTTCGACCGGACGGTGGCGACGGCGGTGCGGATGATGGACAACGTCGTGGACGCGTCGCGGTTTCCGCTGGAGGCGCAGGCGGCGGAAGCGCGGGCCAAGCGGCGCATCGGGCTGGGGGTGACGGGGTTGGCGGACGCGCTGATCATGGTCGGCCTGCGCTACGGGTCGGACCGGGCGGTTGCGGCGGCCGAGGGGTGGATGAAGCGGCTGTGCCGCGCCGCGTATCTGGCGTCGGTCGAGTTGGCGCGGGAGAAGGGAGCGTTTCCGCTGTTCGACCGCGACGCCTGGCTTGACGGGGCGTTCGCGCGGACGCTGGACGAGGACGTGCGGGCGGCGGTGGCGGCGCACGGCATCCGCAACGCGCTGCTGACCTCGATCGCGCCGACGGGCACGATCTCGCTGCTGGCGGACAACGTCTCGTCGGGGATCGAGCCGGTCTTCGCCTTCAGCTTCACGCGCAACGTGCTGATGCCGGACGGCAGCCGGCGGAGCGAGGAGGTGGCGGACTACGCGCTGCGGCTGTTCCGCCGCCTCAAGGGACCGGACGCGCCGTTGCCGGACTGTTTCGTCGACGCGCAGACGCTGGCTCCCGCCGATCACGTGCGCATGCAGGCGGCGGCGCAGAAGTACGTCGACAGTTCGATCTCGAAGACCATCAACGTGCCCGAGGACATTCCGTTCGAGGCGTTCCGCGACGTGTACATGCAGGCTTGGGAGTCGGGCTGCAAGGGCTGCACGACCTACCGGCCGAACGACGTGACGGGGGCCGTTCTGGAAGCGCCGAAGGACGACGCCGAGCCGGCGCTGCCGCTGCCGGAGCCGGCGGCGGAAAAGCCGGCGGACGAACTTGAGGCGGGCGTAGTCTACATGACGCAGCCGCTCGACCGTCCCGAGGCGCTGCCGGGTTCGACCTACAAGCTGCGGTGGCCGGAGTCGGACCACGCGATCTACATCACGCTCAACGACATCGTGCGCGACGGGCGGCGGCGGCCGTTCGAGGTGTTCGTGAACTCGAAGAACACCGAGCACTACGCCTGGACGGTGGCGCTGACGCGCATGATCTCGGCGGTGTTCCGGCGCGGCGGCGACGTGTCGTTCGTGGTCGAGGAACTGAAGGCGGTGTTCGACCCGCGCGGCGGCCAGTGGATGGACGGCGCCTACGTGCCGTCGCTGCTGGCGGCTATCGGGGGCGTGATCGAGAACCACATGGTCGCCATCGGATTCCTCCGGCCCGAGGCCGAAGCCTCCGTTCTTCAGGCCGTCGGGCCGCAGCGGCCGCCGGCGTTCTGCCCCCGTTGCAGCCAGCCCGGCCTCGTCCACCAGGAAGGCTGCGACCTCTGCACCTCTTGCGGATACTCCAAATGCGCGTGAGACGCGCCGGACGATCTCGATGCCAATGTCGCCGTCGGGTCGTCGCCCGCGAACCTTCCGCGTTGCCGGACGAATGACGCGGCAAGCGCAGTCTGCGGAGGAAAGCTGGCCGTTTTCGGGCCGGGCGGTCATCGCCGGTCGCCTCGCGGATATTCGAATCGAGAAACCGCTCTGGGAAGGCGGCGCGCCCGCATACCCCCGGAGTTCGTCGCTGCGCTTCCGGTTCCGCGGCTCGCGGCGATGCGTCGGCGGAGAACACAATCCGCCGGAAGAGCTTCAAGTCGGATCCCGTTCACGCGACTTGCAAGAAGTTGGCCGGGAAGGTTTTCGAGTTCCTGGACGCACGGCCGGCTTTCAGGGCATTTCCTGCGCGAGCGCGCCCGCGCCCGCCGCCGGGACGGCGAAGGCGTTGAGCGTCATCGCCACGGCACCCCGTTCGGGTCGGATTCGGCGAGCGCCGCGGGCGTGGCGGCGAGGTCGGCCCCGACCTCGTCGTCGTTCACGGTGACTTCGAAGCTGTCGAGGGCGAGGGACGTCGTGTAGCCGACGGCGTCTCGCGCCGACGCTGGCCTGGATTCCGTGGTACTCGACGGGCTGAGGGCCGACAGGCCGCCACGTCAATCTCGACGCTTCTGCGCATCCCGAATCATCTTCCTGATCTCTTCCTTCTTGGTAACCTTCAATGCCGTAATGCCGGACAGGTTCAAACTCACGTCCGCGCCAGCGCTGATGAGGGTACGCACTACCGCCGCATGGCCTTTATTCGCCGCGAGCATCAAAGGGGTGACCTTATTCGACCCCCGCATAGCGCGGTCGGACACAGGATCGACGGCCGCCCCTCTTTCGAGCAGAACCGCAACAATATCGTCATTGCCCATGCCGGCGGCGAAATGCAAGGCGGTGAAGCCCGGCACTTTTGAAAACGTGCCTGTGACTTTCGCATTGACGTTCGCGCCCGCATCCAACAATGCGGTAATGACTCGAGGCGACATTTCCTCGGAGATCGCTGCAACGAGTATCGGAACCTGCCCCTTAGGATTGGGATCGGCTCCGCCGGCAACGGCCATCAATACCACTTCGGCATCGTTTTGTTTGATCGCCGCTACCAGCAATGCCGACGCCTGTTTCGGGGAGAGGCCGTCGGAATCAATCGCCAAACCTACCTGCCTGAAGAGCGAGAACGCTTCGGCGTTGGCCGATTTCAACAAGTGGCCTCGCAGTTTTTCACCTAACTCTCCCCGATACTGATCCCGGCAGGACTCTTTGCAGACGACAGGGCCCTCCCAATCGCTCCTGTCGTCCGACCGCGCGACCAGGAAGTCCTTCACGACATCGATATGTCCGTTCCGGACGGCGTATTGGAAGGCAAGGTCGCCCTCGTCGTCAGCGCCCGCCGCAAGCAACAAACGGACCATTTCGGACGAGCCGTCCTTGGCCGCCTTCTTGAGGGCCGTGTTCGCCCGGTAAGAATATCCTACGCTCGATTTTACGCCCGATGCACCTGTCGTGAATTGAAAACTCTCTATATGAAGACCGCCTTTATTGACCCGCGCTCCTCCGTTCGCACCTTGCCCGAGCAGCTTGGCGGCCAACTCTCGATCTTGCGCGGCGACGGCATCCCAGAGTTGTTCGTCAATCGGCTTGACTTTCTCCCCTGCGCTGGCCCCTTGCGCGCCGGCCGACCACGCCGACAACGCCAGACAGCAGGCGATAACGAATGCCAAGACCGTTGAAGAGGTCGTTACGCGTAACGCGCGCACGCGAGGCCCTGCATGGAGACCTCCATCTGCTTGAAGCAGCACAGCATCTTCACCAACAGCTTTCGACATGGTCGGATCCTCCCTTTCGTCATTTCACCCATCTCGCGAGCACTCGTTTTCAGCGGCTTCGCCCCAAGCGGAGCGCAGGAACTGAACGAGGCCACGATACTACATCCTAGAACTGCCGCACGAACTGCAGTTCGACGCGATTGCGCTTGTAGTCGTGCAATTGTGCATTGGATTGGCGCGCTTCGTTCGTCAGCACGAGTTGCGGGCTGAATCCGCGCACGGTAAAGGCCCGGTTGAAAATCGATGCGCGCAGGATCCGGGTCCGGTCGGCTCGGGATGCGCCCTCGGAGGTGAACGGAGCCCAGTCGCCCTTGAAGCGGGTCCGACGCAATTCGGCGCTGCCGTGCAGGGTGACGGCCGGCAACGCCATCGACAGGCCCATCCGCGCCCAGCGGGTAGCATTGCGCCGAAACACCGATTCGGGGCGTTCGCGCGCATGACCGATCGTCACGTCGGTTCGCGCAGTCGAGGTCAAGAGCCAGGCGACCCCAAGGGAGAGAGTGGCATGCGGCCCGTCCAGGGACCCGTTCCTCCGGTACTCGTGCTGGTGCCAGGCGGCGCGCAGGCTCGCCGTCAGGCGCCGGGAGAAGCGGTGCTCGCCCTCGAAGCGGGCACCGAGGCCGTGGCTTTCCGGCTTGCCGGCGGTCCAGCGGCGACGGACGCTGGCGAGCAGGCTCGCCTCGGCGTCTCGGTCAGCCAACCAGCGGGGTCCGACGTGCCCGGACAGAAGGGTCTGGTCGAAGTCTCTTCCGGCGTATTCCCGGCGGGCGAGATCCACGCCCGACCGCAGCCGCAGCCTCCGGTGGAGCGGATGCTGATATTCGCCGCCGCCCCACAGGATGATCCCCACCCCCGAGCGGGCGCCTGCGTCCGCGTCGCGGCGGAACGGCACGCCGCGGATATGGATGACATCAGATCCCGAGGCTGCGTTGAGGTTGCTGTCCGGAGCGAAGACCGCGCCGACATGGCCGTCCCAGCGCCGGCGCGCCCGAATCACCTCCAGAAAGCGGCGGATGTTCGCCGCCATCGCCGGCGGTGGACCACCGGCCAGCACGCGCTCGAAATGTTCACGTGAGAGATCGTCATCGCTCTTGAGGAAGAAGGCGCGGGCCAACTCCAGACGCACGCGCACCAGGCCGGGCCGGTCGTTGAGGATGGTGCGCAGCGCGGCGATGGCCTCGTCGAGCAGGGCGGTCTGCTCCCCTTCTCTGGCGCTGGTTTGCTGCGAAGCGCCGATGGCGGCGAGGCCGACGAGGAACAGGACGTCGGTGCGGTCCGCATGGTCCGGGGCCAGCGGACGCAGGATCGCCAGCGCTTCGGAGAACCGGCTGCTTTCGATCAGCGCCCGGGCGTCGTTGACCCGAGGGTCGGAGGACAGATGGGAGCTCTCGGAAGCGGACAAGGCCGAAGCGGGAAGCAGGACGGCGACCGCGAGGATGCAGACCCATTTCATCGTCGGCACGGAGAAAAAAAGAAGGGCAGCCGCGCGGCTGCCCTCCCCCCGTTTCGGACCGGCGCGTTACTGCTGCCGCCGTGCGCCGTATACGCCGACGAAAGATTCGCTGCCATCGGCGGTCGCTCCGCCGAACGTACCGGCGACGGAACCGGGATGGTCGCCCGCGGCCCCGTTACCGTAGAACTGACCGCCCCACTTGCCGGTAAACGCGGAGTCCGTCCCGCTGGTGGAGGTGTCGCCCGTGAAGAAGCCGCTGTTGGCGTTTCCGATTTGCGCGGTCCTCAGCGACACGCTGACTCCCTCGTACCAATCCGGCTCCGGCCCTTCTCCCGTGATGTTGGAGATGGTTCCGCTGATGCTTCCCAGGCTGCTGGCGTCGCCGAAGTCGGCCGTCAGGCGCACATCGCCATCGACGAAGTAGTTCCGGTTCGTTCCCTGATGGGAATACACCCCGGTCACGTCACCCGCGCCCGTGTACGTCGCGGTGCCCGTCAAGCCTGCCAGATTGGCCTGTCGGAAGGGGTCGTTGCCGTCCACGAAGGCGCCGAACTCGTAGTCGGCCACGCTGGCGGCATCGGCCGGGACCCGCACCCAGATGCCGCCAGCCAGATAGTCGGCGTCTGGCGTGGTTACCGTCGTCGTGCCACCGCTGGGCACGAATATCCAATCGCCATTGAGTCCGGTGAGGCGGCCGTTCGATGTGTTGCGACCGCACGACGACGAAATGCATCTGAAAGACCCGGCCCGGCCGTTGAAGGTGCCCTCCGTTCCAGAACGGTCGTATGTTCCTGTGAAGACGACGCCGGCAGCACTCCCGGGGACATCTTGGGCTCCCGGCGGCCGGTTGGGCGTAAAGGACCATGTTCCCGAGGTTACTTCCCCACCAGCTATTCTGCACATGCTTGAGCAACGGAGAACACCCTCCTGGCCGTTGAAAGATCCGGCACCCCTGTAACTAGCGGTGAAGATATTGACGTTGCCGCTGAAAATGCTGCTGCCGGTCGGCACAGTCACGGTGCCATCGGATACCGGCACCGTTCTGGTCGTCGGCGCCTCGATGTCGGTGTAGACGTCGACGTACAATCCCGGACCCGTTCCACTGCCTTTGCCGCCTCCTGGCGCCTGATGGAACTCGATGCCCCTCCAGCCTTGTCCACTCGGTTCCGCCAACACCCCAGCGCTGCTCCTGTCGACCGACCATCCGCCAGCCTCCCGCACCGTATAGCTCATCGTTCCGTCCGCGCCGCGCGTCACACTCACCGAAACGCTGTCGGTGGTGGTGCCGTCGCCGGTCGAAGACTGCGTGACGCTTCCCGAGTTGGGCGTGTTTCTGGCCGCCGTCGCGGCTGCGGTTCGGAGGTGCCCTCGTGCGGCGTCCGTCAACTCGAATGAGGCGAATGACCTGAATTGCGTCGCCGACGGCAGGCCTCCCCCCGTCGGCGGCCCGCCCCCATCGGCGGGGCCTTCCTCCGATTGCACCGAGGGTTTGGAGCTGCCGCCCCCACATCCGGACATTGCCAAGGCGGCGACCAAGGTCAGGCCAATGAATAGCGTAGAGCTTCTCATGTTCATCACGTTTCCTTTCATCACGTTCCCTCTTCCCGCTTACGCTTGGGAGTCCATCTTTTGAGTGCCGTGTCCTTGGGGAAGCAAGCGTTTCGCGGCATCACACACATCGGTGGTTGGCACTCCTTGCCGAAGTCGGCTCATGGCACCATACGCGGGGGGGGGGGGGGGGGGCGGTCAAGCGTTTTGTTGTGCAACTAATCCGAGCTTCCGGCCGCAGAAAACCGTTCCGCGAATCGAAGATTATTTCGCGGCGGCGCTCGCCGTTCGAGATCTCGGGAGCGCGACGCCGAGGGCAGCCCCGTCTGTTTGCATGCTGCGACGCCTGAACGCGGAACGTCGGCGCGCGGCGCGACTCCGGGAGCGCCAAATGCTACGGGGCGAGCGGGCGCCGATCATGAGCGTTTGTTCTGAAGACTGAGCGTCCGTGCGAGCCTGCGGGCGGGCCGAAGAAAACGCAAAACGGCTTTTGACCTGCTTATGCTTGCCGCGTGCGGGGGGGGGGGGAGTAAACCGGCCCCCATGACGGACGTCCCGCAGACACCAGCCCCTGTGGCCCGCGCGATGTCCAACAGCATCAGCACGGCAGATCCCGAAAAGACGCTGCAGAGCGCCGAAAGCGTTGCGGATAGTCTTCCCCGCTTCGGCAGCGTCACCCAATCGTCGAATCACGACGCGGGCGTTACCACGGATCGGGTCAGCGCGGCGTTCGACGGCGACGGCTTGATCGTGACGGTAACGCGAGCGAACTCGAGCACGTTTACGCTCAACACGGCCTATGCGTTCGAAGACACAGGCGATATCGACATAACCCGCTCCTCCCTGGCTCTGTGGGCGACGGAGCGCGAATGGAGCGTCGCGAACACCGCTGGCGATGGCGCCGTCACCCTTTCCGGCCTCACGGTTATGGAGAGCAACCAGGCGGACTGGCTGGCAACAGGCTATTGGCTCCACATTGCAGGGCAGAACCTGCTGGCTGCGACGCCGACGGTCACGGGTGTCGAAATGGGCGCGTTCGTCGACGGAACGGCAATCCGGTCGCAACCGGACCTGCCCGACGACGGGACCGCAACTTACGTAGGATCGGCTGGGGGATTTTATGTCGCCCAATACGGAAGCGCACTCGCAAACATTGAGGAGGTCGCTCCCGGAAGCACGGAGATCGGCGAATTCGAGGCGCCAGCTTCATTGACCGCCAACTTCGCCGACAACACGATATCGGGCTGTATCGGGTGCGACGGCGACACGGTGCTCACCGGCGTCGTCAAAGATAGCGCAACGGGGTCGCTAGAATCCTTCAGTGAGAATACCAAATATCAGCTTCAGCTCGGTGCGGCGCAAATCAGGCCGGACGGCACGTTCCGCGTCAACGATTTGACGTTGTCCAATACCGATCTGCATCGGGCGGGGGTAGAGGTCACGGAGCAACGCGGCTCGTGGGGCGGAAAGCTCTGGAACGTCCGGAACATTCCGGGCACGCCGCGTCTCGTGGCAGGCACGCTGGGAAGCAGGTTTAGATTTGGCGACGGCACTCGCGGCGCTTTCGCTGGTGCCTTCGCGGCCGAGATCAGCGTCGGCGTCCGCGAGCCGCCGCCGCCCCCGCTGGCCCCCGAGCCGCAGCCGCCCTCCCAATAGCCCGCACGCAGACGCCCTCGACTCCGTCGGGAGTCGGGGGCGTCTCGTCGCGGTGCACGGTGGTGAGGAGGCTCTCTGTGGAGATTTCACATGGCTGCCAAGATGGAGGCGGCGCCGAATATCGATGGTTTCTTGCGTTAGCCGGGGGCGCGGTAGCGAAGGAAACTTCGGCGGAGATCGCATCGCGAAATTCGGACAACGCCATGCCCTTTCCGAAAGAAGGCGCATGGTTCGGATTTACGTTCGTCGGGGATAAGATCAGGCGATTTCGGTCCGGAGCGGCGAGGGTCAGGCAGCCCGTCAGTCGGCAGTTTCGCCGCCAAGCGCGGGGCGGCTAACCCGGCCGCCGGCAGTTTTCAATTCGCCTTCTTCGGGTTTATTTTATTGTTCCCGCCTTTCGGTGAAGCGTGAAGGACTGGATTCATTGCGTAGATTTTTCCGGATTGCCCTGACGGCTGCCGTCGCGCTCTGCGCCAGTCCGGCGCCGGGTCAGAACGGCACCGCTGCCGGCGAACTGAACTCTGCCGTGGAACGGGCTCGAAAGATGATTTTTTCCGGCGACCCGGCCGGGGCGCTCGACCTGCTGCGGCCTTTGGTCGATGACCATCCGGAAAACACCGACGTCTATTTCTTTCGCGGCATGGCTGCCGCGGCCGCGGCCGGTCTGCCTGAGGGCCGGCCCGGCGCGCCTGCGGACCGCGACGCCCGCCGGGCGCTGCGCGACGAAGCGGTCGACAGCTACCGCCACATCGTCGATCGTCGGCCCGACTTGGCCGGAGCGCGGCTCGAACTCGCGCGGGTCCTGTTCGAGCGCGGCCGCTGTCTGGCGGAACCCGACGACCTCCTGGAACATTTGCTCGGCGACGATTGCGATGCGGCCGCCTATCATTTCCGGCGCGCGCTGGCCGGCGAACTGCCGCAGCGCATAGCCGTAGCCGTCTCGCGGTTTCTCGCCGCCATCCAGGTGCGCAAACGCGTGTCGGGGTCTTTCGGAATGTCGGTCGCGCCCGACACCAATGTCAATGCGGGGACTTCCGCCCGCACGTTCTCCTCCCGCTTGGTCAACTTGTTCACCGGAGAGCCGCTGGAATTCCGTCTTGACGAGGGGCAGCGCAGGACCTCCGGCATTGGAGTCATAGTCTCTGCCGCAGGCGGGTACAGGCATCCCGTGACGCTTTTCGAAGATTTGGCGACTCGGCTTCGTCTGGGCGGTTCCGTTTACAGGCGCGAACATGGCGGGCGGCGATTCGACGATATGACCGTCGCGGTCGATGGAGGAATGCAGTTTCTGTTTCCGCGCGCCCGCGCCAGCCTGCTTGCCAAGGCCGACCGCCGATGGTTCGCCGGAGATCCGGTAAGCCGCGGCTTCGGACCCCGTATCCAGGGCGGAATTCGGATCGGCGACCAGTTGTGGCTCAGTGGGGGAAGCGAGCGGATGGAGCGGCGTTACAGGGCCAACACGGGCAGCGACGGCCCTCGTCTGGATTTCGATCTCGGGTTGAACTACGCCCTGACTCCGGCGGTGAACCTCGGCATGCGCGGCGGCTGGCAAAGCTCCCGCGCGAAAAGCAGGAGGCTCAGAAGCGCTACCCGGCGTCTCGGCGTTTATGGCGCCGCCGACCTGCCGCCGCTTCTCGGCGTCAGGGGGTTCGAAATCGGATTTTTTCACGATGTGCTTTTCACGCGTTACGACGAACCGGGTTATTTTCTGATTACCCCGAATGCGCGCCGTGACCGGTTGTCGATTTCCCGGGCGACCGCCTCCAATGACAATCTGGAGCTGTTCGGTTTCGTTCCGGCGCTGTCGGTGGTTCACGAACGGCGCGCAACGAACATCGCCGAAGTTTTCGATTATCGGCGAACCCGGGGCGAGCTTTCCTTCAGGCGTCTGTTCTGATGGCCGAAGTGGAAATGCCGTTTCCGCGATCCCGTACGTTTCCTTCGACTCGGGCTCGTCCACCGACCCGGAGAAACCCGGCGTCTCCGCCGGAACGTTCACGCGCAAGAACGTGATTTCATGCGCGAAGACGCTCCGAATAATCCGTCCCGACGATTTGCGCGGAGTCTCGCTCTTCCGGAGACGCTGACGTCCTTTCGTTTCCGCCGAGTTCGGTTGCCTTTTGCCCGTCCGGGCAAGGCAGCGCGGCGTCCCGGCCGATCGAACTGCCCGAGGGATCTGCATTTTTTGCTTTTCGCCGTTAGCGGAGCGCGATACGTATGACAGGATGGTTTTCAACCCGTTGAATCCATTTTGCGAAGCGCTTGCCGTTCGGGCCGTCCTTCCGTCGGGCGTCGGAGCATGACGCGGCTGGCCGTGCACCGGATCGTCTACAATCGGCAAGCCGTGCTGATTCTGCTCGCGATCGTCGCGGGCTCGGCGGCCGCGTTCGGCGCGGTCGTGTTTCGCGAGGTCGTGGTCCTCGCGCAGGCCGGCGCGTTCGGGGGATCGCTGGAGGCGATGTCGTTTTTCGCCGGCGACCTGCCGAAATGGCAACTCGTCGCGGTGCCGACGCTGGGAGGGCTGGCGATCGGCCTCTTCGTCCATTACCTGATGCCGGGCCGGCGAAACCGGGGAGTCGCCGACGTAATGGAGGCGGCCGCGCTGCGATCCGGCAGGATCACGCTGCGGGAGGGGTTGAGCGCCGCCGCCGTCAGCGCAGCGTCCATAGGCGTCGGCGCTTCGGTCGGGCGCGAGGGACCGGTCGTTCACCTCGGGGCGACGCTGTCGTCCTTCGTCGCGACCCGGCTGCGCCTCAGCAGATCGCAGGCCGTGACGCTGCTTGGCTGCGGCGTAGCTTCCGCGGTCGCCGCATCGTTCAACGCGCCCATCGCCGGAGTGTTTTTCGCGCTCGAGGTGGTGGTCGGCCACTACGCGCTCAGCGCGTTTGCGCCGATCGTGATCGCGAGCGTGGCCGGCACCATGATCTCCCGGCTTTATTTCGGGGACTTTCCGGCGTTCATCATTCCCGACCAGTCGATCGTCTCCTTCTGGGAACTTCCCGCGTTCGCGCTTCTGGGCGGCGTTTGCGCGCTGACCGCGATCATTCTTCTCCGTTCGATCGCGTTCGCGGCGGAGGCCGCGGACAGGTTGCGGGTGCCCGGATGGGCTCGACCGATGGCGGCCGGGCTGTGCGTCGGCGTTATCGCGCTCGCCTTTCCGCAGGTGCTGGGGGTGGGGTACGAGGCCACCGACGAGGCGCTTCAGGGCCGATACGATCTCGCCATCCTGGTCGCGTTGATCGCGGCGAAGACGGCCGCGACCGCGGTCTGCCTGGGCTGCGGATTCGGCGGCGGCGTGTTCAGCCCGTCGCTGTTCATCGGCGCGATGGTGGGCGGCGCGTTCGGCATCGTGGCGACGCAGATATTCCCCGAGCTGTCGTCCGGCCATTCGGCCTACACGCTGGTCGGACTGGGGGCGGTTTCGGGAGCCGTTCTCGGCGCGCCCGTGTCGACCATATTGATCGTGTTCGAGTTGACCGCCAATTACGCGCTTACCATCGCCGTCATGGTGGCGGTGGTCATCGCGACGGTGATTACCCAGCAGGTGCGCGGCCAATCGTTCTTCATGTGGCAGCTTGACCGGCGCGGCGTCACGCTCAAGGGCGCCCGCGAGCTGAGCCTGATGGAGTCGACGCGCGTGGCCGACGTGATGAGCCGCGATTTCACCGTCGTCGACCCCTCGCTGGACATGAACGGAATCCGGGAAAGGCTTCTGGCGGCGCCGCACGGGGAACTGTTCGTGGTGAACGCCCAAGGAGCGCTGGAGGGCACGATAACGCTTGCCGATCTGGCGGAGGGCGCATTCGACCATTCGATCGACGACGTCGTCAACGCCGGCGACGTCGCGCGCCTTCATCCTCCGACGCTGCGGCAGGAGGATAGCCTGGAGCATGCGCTGAAGACGATGCGCACTGTCGGCGAAGAGCATCTCGCCGTCGTCGAGAATCACGAGACGATGCGGCTTGTGGGCTTCGTTCACGAGATCGACGTGATGCAGGTGTACAACCGGGCGCTCGTTGACGCGCGCCGCGAAGAGCGCGGCGAGGTATGAAGCCGCCGCGCGTTCCGCCGCCGGCTCCGGGTCATCTCGAGGATTCGTTTCGCGAGAGAGGACGACCCCGCCCTTCGCCGCGAGCGCCCCCCGGCTCGTCAGGAGCGATTCGGCGACGGTTTCAGCCAATCGGACCTGTCGATGGAACGGATATCGAGATCCTGCAGCGCATTGCCGCGCAATATCCGCAGGGGCACGACCACGCCCGGTTCGCCGAGGGCCCAGATTTCGCGATAGAAATCCGCGAGGCTTTCGACCGGCTTGTCGGCGACGCTCAGCACCAGATCGCCGGGCCGGATGCCGGCCGCCCACGCCGGGCCGCTTTTCGGCACCCGCGCGACGAAAATGCGGCCGCGCACCGCTTCCGACTGCAAGCCGAGCCAGGGACGGTTGCGGCGAAGGGATCGGCCGTGGGCGATCAGGTCGCCGAGGACCGCCTTCAGCGCGTCGATCGGAACGAACATGTTGCCGGGCACGATACCGTCGTTCCGTTCGAGGGCGTTGGGAACGATGAGCGAGCCGATGCCGACCAGTTCGCCCCGGCCGTCGATGAGGGCCGCGCCGCCGAACCGCGGGTAGGGAGGCGAAACGAAGATCGCGTTCTTGAGCAAATATTCCCAGTATCCGGCGAACTCGCGCCGGTCGACGACGAGCGCTCCCATCGCATCGTCCTGTCCGCCGAACCCCGCCACCAGCACTTGCTGGCCCGGCTCGAGGTCGCCGGAACGTCCGAGATCCAGCGAGGCCACGCCGGGCGGCGGCCGCGTTCGCACCAGGCCGAAACCGGTGTCGTGGTCGTAGGCCACGATCTCGGCCGTCTTCACGACGCCGCCCGCGAACTCCACCTTTACCGCGATCGCTTCGAGGATCAGGTATCCGATCGTGACGATCAGCCCGTCGTCGTCGATGAGCACTCCGTTGCCCTCCCGTTCGGTCCCGAGGCCCGAAGCGGTCCGCGCCTCCTCCGATATCGTCGCGTTGATCTTGACGATCGAAGAAAGAAGCGCCGGGGAAGGCTGCGCCGTCGCCGTCAATGGCAGAACAATGGCAAGGAGGGTATAAAGGATGCGATTCATGTCGGCGCCTCCACAGGGAACGCGACATTCCGCAATGCGCGGCTGCCGTCTTCAAGATAGGCCGGTCGGCGCGATAGTCCAACCGCTGCGCGAAGGCGGCTGATTCCTCCATGAGCAACGATCTCCATGCCTCGGACGCGCCGCCGTATTTCGAAAGGCTGAACGGGCCGCAGCGCGAGGCCGTCGAAGCCGTCGACGGACCGCTTCTGGTGCTTGCCGGGGCAGGCACCGGCAAGACCAGGGTGCTTACCACGCGAATCGCGCACATACTGAAAACGCGCCGCGCCTGGCCCGAACAGATTCTGGCGGTGACGTTCACCAACAAGGCCGCGCGCGAGATGTCGGACCGCGTCGCCGCGATGATCGGAAGCTCGGTGGACGGCCTCTGGATCGGCACGTTTCATTCGGTCGCGGCCCGCATTCTGCGCCGCCACGCCGGGCTAGTCGGCCTCGGCGCGGATTTCACCATCCTCGATCAGGACGATCAGATTCGGCTGGTCAAACGGATTTGCGGCGAAGAGAAGATCGACGAGAAGCAATGGCCGGCCCGCGCCGTTCACGCCGAGATAGAACGCCTCAAGGATCGGGGACTCGCGCCGGAGGAGGACGGCTCGTCGAACGGCGCGTTCGCGGACGGGCGAATCGGCTCGCTCTACCGGTCGTATCAGGACCGCCTGACGACGCTCAACGCGGTCGACTTCGGCGACCTGCTGTTGCATTGCGTAACTCTCTTCAGGGAAAATTCCGAGGTCCTCGCTTCGTGGGCGGACCGGTTTCGCTACATTCTCGTCGACGAATATCAGGACTCGAACGTCGCGCAGTACCTCTGGCTGCGGTTGCTGGCGCAGGGGCGCAACAACATTTGTTGCGTCGGCGACGACGATCAGTCGATTTACAGTTGGCGCGGCGCCGAAGTCGGCAACATCCTGCGGTTCGAGCAGGAGTTTCCCGGAGCGCGGGTCGTGCGGCTCGAGCAGAACTACCGGTCGACGCAGCCGTTGCTTGACGCCGCCTCGCAAGTGATCTCGCGCAATCGCAAGCGGTTGGGCAAGACTCTCTGGACCGACGCGAGAGACGGCCATCCGGTGGCGGTGCGCTCGTTTCAGAGCGGCGAGGCGGAAGCCGCCTTCGTCGGAGAAAGGATTTTGGAATTGCAACGCCGGGCCGAGTCGCTCGACGAGGTGGCGATACTGGTGCGCGCGTCTTTCCTTATGCGAGAGTTCGAGGATCGCCTGCTCGATATCGCCGTGCCCTACCGGGTGGTCGGCGGACCGCGGTTCTACGAACGCCGGGAAATCCGGGATGCGGTCGCCTATCTTCGCGCGGTCGCTCATCCGGCCGACGATCTGGCGCTGGAGCGCATCGTAAACGTCCCGCGCCGCGGGATCGGCGAGGCTACGCTTACGACGTTGCGCGCTTTCGCGCGCGACCGGTCGGCGCCGCTGCAGAAGGCTGTCCGCCAACTGATCGAGGCTGGCGGAGCGCCGGCCCGCGCCCGCGCCGCGTTGGGCGGGTTGATCGAGCAGCTTGACCGTTGGCGCGCGATGAAGGTCCCCCCCGAGGAACTGGCCGAGGTCGTACTGGAAGAATCCGGCTACGCGGCGATGTGGAAGGCGGATCCGGGCATCGATGCGCCCGGCCGGATCGAGAACCTGGAGGAACTCGTGTCGGCGATCTCCGAATTCCGGTCGCTGCCCGAATTCCTCGAACATGTCAGCCTCGTGATGGATCGCGAAGAGAGCGGCGGTCCCGAGATGGTCAGCCTCATGACGTTGCATGCGGCCAAGGGATTGGAGTTCGCGCACGTATTTCTTCCGGCGTGGGAAGAAAACATCTTTCCCAATCGCCGTTCCCTGGAAGAAAGGAAGGACGCTGCGCTGGAAGAGGAGCGTCGGCTGGCTTATGTCGGGATCACCCGCGCCAAGCGCCGGGTATGGGTTTCCTACGCTGCGAGTCGACGCGTGCACAACAACTGGGTGGCCGCTCCGGTGTCGCGGTTCGTCGACGAACTGAATTCGCCGGACGTTGAAAGGACGCAAGGGAGGAGCTCGGCGGGGGCGGCGGAACCGGACCGCGCCCGCCCCGGCCGGGGACCTGGATATCGGCGCATGATGGCGCGCCGCCGCGGCCGCCGGTCGAGGGAAGGGCGGCTAACGGAGGGCATGCGCGTCTTTCACCAGAAATTCGGATACGGCACGGTGCGGTACCGCCGAGGCGGCGTGCTGGGGGTTGCGTTCGAGAAAGCCGGTGACAAGGAGGTCGAGGCGAGCTCCGTGAAACCCGCATGAGCGGGGCGTGGGAGGTGGTCGTCGAGTTCGCGGACAGGTCTCGCCTGCCCGTTTTCGAGGCGGCGCTCGAAGAACTCGCGGTCGCGGTCGCCGCCTTCGTCGACGAGTCCTCGGAGACGTGGCGAGTTACGGGGTATTTCCGCGCGAAGCCGGCGTTCGCCGATGTCGAACGGGCGCTGTCGGCGGCCGGAGGCGCGCGGTCCGTTTCCTTCAGGCGCACCGAAGAGATCGATTGGATCGCGGCTTACAGGGAGTCGTCGCCTCCGCTGCAGATCGACCGGTACTACGTTGCCGGTTCGCATGTCTCGGAGGAGCCGCCCCGAGGCCTTGTGGCCATTCGCATCGACGCCGGGCTGGCCTTCGGCACCGGGCGTCACGAGACGACGGAGGGTTGTCTGAGGGCGTTCGAAAGGCTGCCGGGCGCGGGCCCGGCGTGGGCGGCCGACATAGGCACCGGAAGCGGCATTCTTGCGATCGCGCTGGCCAAGCGCTTCGGGGCGCAGGTCGTAGCCGGCGACATCGATTCGGTCGCGGTCGAAGTGGCGCGGCGAAACGTCGCATTGAACGGCGTGGCGGATCGCGTTTCCGTTGTCGAGAGTCGGGGCTTCGGCCATGAAGTCGCGCGCCGCAACCGGCCCTACGATCTGATCGTCGCCAATATCGTCGAGGAGGCGCTCGCCGACATGGCCGTCGAGATCGAGGCGGCGCTCGCCGACGACGGCAGGGTTGTATTGTCCGGCCTGTTCGGCGATCGGGCGGATGCGCTCGCGGCGGCCTACGAAGCGCGAAGCTTCGAGGTCGCGGACCGGGTGTTCGTGGGTTCCTGGAGCACGCTTTGCCTGGCTCGCCGGTGAGTTTCCGGCGCCTCCCCTGTCGGCCGCCGCTCGCCGCGCTTTCCGGAGCGCAAGAAGGCGCCGTGCAGAGACTTTCCTGGCCACGGCGCCGCGCGGCGCGGAACTTCTCGCTGCTGCGCCCTGCCGACCGGAGGTTGGCCGAAAAGAAAACGGCGTGGCGCAAATGCCTCAAGGCGGTCGCGCTTCCGCGACCTTCAGGAAAAGATATACTCGGACAGTGCGCAGTGATCGGTTCTTGGAGAATGGACGCATGAGGCTGTTTCCTGAGTCGCGCCTCGCGCGACGTTCGCTCGGCCGAGCCGGAAACCGTACCGGCGAGGTCGACCGGGCGGCGAGGGCAACGCGCCGTTCGAGGGGCTCTGCGGCGGAGGGCGAATGACGCCTCGGAACGCTGCCGAGACGGTGCGCGGCGTGGCCGCTTCGGCGTTCGACACCGGCGCCCCGGATGCCGTCGGGATCCTTTCGCGACTCCTGCCGCATGCCGATCCGGCGGAGGCGCGTCGGCAGGTGGAGGCCTGTCGCGCAGAGCCGGCGTCAGGCCCGGCGCCGCGAGATCGGATCTCGGCGCTGCGCTCGGAACTCGCCGCGCGCGGGTTGAACGGTTTCCTCGTCCCTGTCGCGGATGAATACGGAGGAGAGTTCATTCCGCCGCATGCGCGACGGCTGAGCTGGTTGACCGGCTTCACCGGCTCCGCTGGCTTGGCGGTCGTGCTGGCGGACAAGGCGGCCATATTCGTGGACGGACGATACACTCTGCAGGTTGAATCCGAAGTGGACACGAAAACGCTTGAACCGCGCCGCCTGACGCGGTCGTCTCCCGCCGAGTGGCTGAAAGACCATGGGGAAGGACGCATCGGTTTCGACCCGTGGCTGCACACGCCGAACGACCTTCGGCAACTGGACGCCGTTGCCGCGGCACTCGTTCCGCTCGACGTCAATCCTGTCGACGCTTTATGGGTCGACCAGCCTCCTCGGCCGCTCGGGCCGATTCGGCCTCACGATCTGCGCTACTCCGGCCGCGGCGGCGAGGAAAAGCGGCGGGAAGTCGCCCGGATCGTCGTCGAAGCCGATTGCGACGCCGCGGTGCTCGTGAAGCCGGATTCCATAGCATGGCTGCTCAACGTGCGCGGCTCCGACGTCGCTTTCGCGCCGCTGCCGCTGAGCCGCGCGATTCTGCGCGGCGACGGCGCCGTGGAGTGGTTCGTCGACGAACGCAAGCTTGTCGGCGACCTTCGCGACCGACTCGACGGCGTGTCCGTTCTCGAGCCGGGCGCGTTTCCGGAGCGCATCGATGCCCTGGGCGGATCCAGGGTCCTCCTCGATCCGGAGTCCGCCTCCGTATGGGTCGATACCCGTTTGCGGTCCGCAGGGGCGAAGGTCTCGGAAGGCGACGATCCCTGCCTGCTGCCGAAGGCGAGGAAAAACCGCGTCGAACTGGACGGCGCGCGGGCCTGCCATGTGCGGGACGGCGTAGCGCTCTGCGAATTTCTGGCGTGGCTTTCGCGCGCCGGCCCGGCCGGAACCGTTACCGAGCGTTCGGCGGCGGATCGCCTGCGGCGTTTCCGCGAAGCGGGCGACGTTTTCCGCGGCGCGAGCTTCGAAACGATTTCGGGTTCGGGACCCAACGGCGCGATCGTTCACTACCGGGTCACCGCCGAAAGCGACCGGACGCTGCGTCCGGGCGACCTGTATCTCGTGGATTCGGGCGGGCAGTATCTCGACGGCACGACCGACGTGACCCGAACCGTCCTCGTTCCCGGGGGCGAGGTTCCGCCGGAGGCGAAAGACAGGTTCACCCGCGTGCTCAAGGGGCATATCGCGATCGCGAGCGCTCGCTTTCCCGCCGGCACCTGCGGCGGTCAGCTCGACGCTCTGGCCCGGATTTCGTTATGGCAGGCCGGGCTCGACTACGATCACGGCACGGGTCACGGCGTCGGCAGTTATCTGGAGGTTCACGAGGGACCGCAGAGAATCGCCGCGAAAAGCGGCGCCGCTCCGTTGGAACCCGGCATGATTCTCTCCAACGAACCGGGGTACTACGAACCGAACGCGTACGGCATTCGTATCGAGAACCTTGTGATCGTGCGCGAGTCCGAAGGCGGGATGCTGAGTTTAGAGACCATCACGCTGGCTCCCGTCGACCTTGCGCTCGTCGAGCCTTCCCTGCTCGCGCCCGACGAACGAAGCTGGCTCAACGCTTATCACTCGCGGGTAAGGAAGACTCTTGCGCCGCTGTTGAGCGACTCGGCGCGAAGCTGGCTGGACGCTGCCGCCGCCTCGATATGAGGTCGCCGCGCCGGAACGACTCGTACTGCTGCGCGGCAAGCGGCCGTCGATCGCCGGAAACGGCGCGTCGTCCCCGCTGCCCGGCGGCAGGTTGCGCTTCCGGGCGTCGCGAAGGATTCGGAGCGCGCTTCGGTCGAACCGCGTAGAGCGTCCGCAATTCGCCCGCGACGCAGGGCGCGGGCGCGTCGGCCGGTAGGTCGGAGACTCCGCGGTCGTCGCGCCCTTCTGCGAACGGACCGCGGGCGGCGGAAACGAGACGCCCTGGCGCATCCACGCTCTTCCGCACCGCACGCGCGATCGGCACGCTTTCGTTTTCCTGCACGGCGACGTGGGAACGGGCAACGCCTCGACCGCGAGCCGGTCGACGCCGCGCGCCGGACGGTCCCGCCGAAACACCGGCGGAGGCCGTTCAAGCAGTCTCGCGCTGCCCGGACCGGTCCTTTTCGATCAGGGAGAGCCATTCTTCTTCGGACAGGACGGCGACTCCAAGTTCGGCGGCGCGGCGCGCTTTCGATCCCGCGTCCTCGCCCGCGATCACGTAATCCGTCTTTTTCGAGACCGAACCCGAAACCTTCGCGTCCAAGGCTTCCGCCCTGGCCTTGGCCTCGCTGCGGGTCATCGCGCTTAGCGCGCCCGTGAACACGATCGTCTTTCCGGCGATCGGGGAGGCCGAATCCGCCGCCGCCACGGCTTCCACCGTCACCCGTTTCTCCAGTTCCGCGACGATGGCCATTGTGCGTTCTTCCTGGAAGAAGGCCGTCAGCTCGTCCGCGACCGCAACGCCGATCTGGTCGATGCCGCATAGATCGGCATAGGCTTCCCCGACCGTCTCGGGCTTCTTTTCTTCCGGATGATCTTTCCGTTCGCCGGCGGCGGCCGTCATCGCTTCGCGCCACGAGGCCAGACTGCCGTAACGGCGCGCCAGCAAGCGCGCCGTCGCCTGTCCGATCTGGCGAATGCCGAGGGCGTATATGAACCGGTCCAGCGGAACGGCGCGGCGCGCCTCGATCGCGGCGAAGAGATTGGCGGCGGACTTCTCGCCCCAGCCGTCCCATTCCCGCAACGGCGCCTCGTCTTTTCCGTCGCGGCTTTCGAGGTCGAACAGGTCCGCGGGCGTGCGCGCCAGCCCGGCGTCGAAGAACGCTCTGACTTGCCGTTCGCCCAAGCCTTCGATGTCGAACGCGTCGCGGCTGACGAAATGGCGGATGCGCTCGACTTGCTGGTGCGGGCAGGCGAGTTCGCCGGAGCACCGGGCGACGGCTTCGCCTTCCGCCTTCTTCACCGGCGTTTTCTCCGGACACGGACAAGCCGTCGGAAAGACGAAGGGCTCCGCGTCGGCGGGCCGCTCGTCTTCGACGACGCGCAGAACCTGAGGAATGACGTCGCCGGCGCGCTGGACGACGACCGTATCGCCGACCCGAACGTCCTTGCGGCGGATTTCGTCCTCGTTATGGAGCGTCGCCCGCGAGACCACCACGCCGCCCACCGTGATCGGCCGAAGACGCGCGACCGGCGTCAGCGCTCCCGTGCGCCCGACCTGTATCGCGATATCCTCGAGCACGGTCCGCGCCTGTTCGGCCGGGAACTTGTGCGCCACCGCCCATCGCGGCGCGCGGCTGACCGTTCCAAGTCTCTCCTGCAAGCCGTAGTCGTCGATCTTGTAGACGACGCCGTCGATATCGTAGGGCAGGTCGGCGCGGCGCTCGCCGATGTCGGCGTGGACCTCGAAAAGCTCGTCCGCGCTGCCGCACAACCGCGCTTGGGGGTTCACCGGAAAGCCCCAGCTCTTCAGCGTCTCCAGCCAGCCCCAATGGCTTTCGGCCACGGGTTCCGACAACTCCCCCGCGGCGTAGGCGAAGAACCCCAGCCTGCGGCCCGCCGTGATCCGCCAGTCGAGCTGCCGGAGGGATCCGGCGGCGGCGTTTCTCGGATTGGCGAAGGTCGTCCGCTCGGTCCGCTCGCGCCGATCGTTGAGCGCGGCGAAGTCGTCGCGGCGCATGTAGATCTCGCCTCGCACCTCGACCACGTCGGGCGCGCCGGCGGGCAGCCGGTCCGGCACGTCGTCGACGGTCCGCAGATTGACGGTGACGTCCTCGCCGACCGTTCCGTCGCCGCGGGTGGCGCCCTGTTTGAACGCCCCGTCCTCGTAGCGAAGCGAAATCGAGAGGCCGTCTATCTTCGGCTCCGCGACCACTGCGACGGCTTCGCCTTCGTCGAGGCCGAGAAAACGCCGCACCCGCCCGAGAAAGTTCCGAACGTCTTCCGGGCCGAAGGCGTTGTCGAGCGAAAGCATGGGACGCCGATGGGCGACCTTGCCGAAGCCGGCCGCAGGCGCGGCACCAATTTGCCGGGACGGACTGTCCGGCCGCGTGAGTTGCGGGAACGCGGCTTCGAGCTCGCCGTTCGCGCGCCTCAGCGCGTCGTACTCGGCATCCGTGATCGTCGGCGCATCCTCTTGGTGGTAGCGCTTGTCGTGTTCCGCGATTTCCGCGGCGAGACGCGCCAGTTCCCGCGCCGCTTCGGCCTCGGTCATGCTGTCGGGACGATTCATCCCTTCGCTCCCGCGATCAGACTCTCCGCCGCCGCGCGCGCCTCGTCCGTCACGACCGCGCCCGCCAGCATGCGCGCGATCTCCTCGTGCCGCTCCGCGCGGGACAGGACGGCGACGGCGGTGCGCTCCCGGCCTTCGCTGAGCGTCCTCGTCACGCGCAGATGACTCGTTCCGCGCGCGGCGACCTGCGGCGAGTGCGTCACCACCAGCACCTGCGCGCTCTTCGCCAGCCGGACCAGCCGTTCGGCCACCGCGGCGGCGGCGGCGCCTCCGATGCCGGCGTCCACCTCGTCGAAAATCAGGATTCGGCCCGCTTGCGCCAGAACGACCCTGAGCGCAAGCAGCAAGCGCGCCAGTTCGCCTCTCGAAGCGATCCTGTCCACCGGGCCGGGAGCCAGATCGGGACCGCTCGCGACCTCGAAGCGCACCCGGTCGCGCCCGTCCCGGCCGCCGTCTTCCATCGTCGCGACGTTGGTGGCGAAACGCGCTCCTTTGAGCCGCAGGCTCGGCAGCTCCGCCGCCAGACGGAGGTCGAGCGCCGCGGCGGCTTCGCGCCGGGCGCGGCCGAGGGCGCCGGCCTCCGAATCGTATGCGGCGGCCGTCTCCTGGACCTGTCTCTCGAGCCGGGCGATTTCCCGGTCCGCGTCCTCGAGCCTTTCGAGCCTGTCGGCGAATTCCTTCGTCAGATCGGGAAGGGATTCGACGTCCGTGCCGTGTTTCCTCGCCAGCGCGCGCAACGCGAACAGGCGCTCCTCGAGTTGCTGCAAGCGCGCCGGATTCAGCTCGATGCCGGCCAGCGCCTCCGAAAGCAGATCCGAAGCGGTCGCGGCTTCGACCGCGGTTCGGTCGAGCGCTTCGACGGCGCGTTTGAGGCTTCCTTGACGGTCGACGCGCTCCAGCGCCCGGAGCGTGCGCGCGAGCCGGTTCAGGACGCCGTCGTCTCCCTCGAGTTCGGAACGCCCCGCGTTCACTGCCTCCGCGATCTTCTCGCCGTCCATCATGGCGGCTCGCGCGTCGGCGAGGGAGGCTTCCTCGCCCGGCTGCGGCTCGAGCGCCGCAAGCTCGGCGTGCGCGTGCCGCAGATAATCGGCGTCCGCCTGTCCGAGTTCGGCGCGCGCCGCGGCCAGCGCGGCCTCCGCCTTTCGAAGGTCGGTCCAGGCCTTGCGGGTCGCCGCGAGGCGTTCGTCGAGCCCGCCGAAGGCGTCCAGCGCGTCGCGGTGCCCCGCCGGGTCGACAAGACGCGCGGACCGGTCTTCGATCTCCACCAGAAGCTCTCCGGCGGTTCGCAGGGCGCCGACGCTCACGGCCCGGTCGTCGATCCAGGCGCGGCTGCGACCGTCGGCGTTCACGGTCCGCCGCAGGACGAGGGGCTCGTCCGCGGGCGCGGCGTCGATTTCGGCGAGATGACGGAGCGCTGGATGGCCGTCCGGCAGATCGAAGGTCGCCGCGACCGAGGCGCTGCGCGCCCCCTTGCGGACGACCGAAGCGTCGGCCCGGGTTCCGGTGGCGAGCCCCAGCGCGTCGAGCAGGATCGACTTGCCGGCGCCGGTCTCGCCCGTCAACACGCACAGGCCGTTGCCGAATTCGATGTCGAGGCGATCGACGAGAAGGAAATCGCGGATCGAAAGGTTCGCTAGCATCGGCGCGGGTCAGGCGCCTTACGCGCGCGGCGGCGGACGCCGGCGGACGGGCGGTGCCGCGCCGCCCGTCAAAACAACCAGTCCCAGAGGCGCGCGAGGAAGCCCTTTTCCTCCGGTTTCTCCCGGAGATCCTCGCCGCCGGCGATGGCGTAGCTGTCGAGATACCAGTCGCTGCCCGGATAGTTGTGCCCCAGAACGGCCGCGGCCTTCCGGGCCTCGTCGGCGACTCCCAGCGCGGTATAGGCCTCGACCAGCCGGTGCAGGGCCTCCGCGGCGTGGGTCGTCGTCTGGTAAAGGTCGACGACGCGGCGGAAGCGGTTGATCGCGGCGAGGTAGTGGTTTCGTTCGAGGTAGAACCGTCCGACTTCCATTTCCTTCCCCGCGAGATGGTCGCGGGCGAGATCGGCCTTGAGCCGCGCGTCCCGGGCGTATTTCGAGTCGGGGAAGCGGCGCAGGATTTCCTCGAACGCGGCCAGCGCCGATTCGGTGGACTGCTGGTCGCGAGACACGTCGGAAATCCGTTCGTAGAAGCAGAGCGAACGCAAATAGTAGGCGTAGGCGATGTCCTTGTTGCCGGGGTGAAGGCTGATGAAACGGTCGAGCACGATCACCGCTTCGTCGTAGTCGCTGACGCTGTAACTCGCGTAGGCGGCCATGAGCTGCGCCCTGGTCGCCCAAGCGGAATAGGGATGCTGGCGCTCCACTTCGCTGAAGAGACGCGCCGCTTCCCTGTAGTCGCCGTCCTCGAGAGCGTCGGCCGCCTCGTTGTAGAGCGGCTCGACCTTCTGCTCGACGTAGTTCTCGTCGTCCGTCGAACTGCAGGCGGCCAGCGTCGCGCACAAGAGCAGAAACGCCAGCCGTTTCGGGAAAACCCACTTCGCTTTCATGTCCGCGTTATAGCACCGTAGGGGCGGAATATCACTCCCGGAGAATCGGAAGCGCGTCAGGCGGGCAGCCCCTCGACCGCGGTCCATGCGTCCGGATCGGCGAAGAGAGAGCGCAGCAGCAGGTTGTTGAGTTCGTGGCCCGACCGGCGCGCGGTCACCGCGCCGATCACCGGCCCGCCGGCCAGATAGAGATCTCCGATGCAGTCGAGAATCTTGTGGCGCACGAACTCGTTCTCGTAACGAAGGCCGCCCTCGTTGAGAATCTCGCCGTCGTCCACGACCACGGTGTTGTCGAGCGATCCGCCGCGTCCGTAGCCGGCCTCCAGCAACGCGTTAACGTCCGCGCGGCGGGCGAACGTGCGGGCGAGGGCGATGTCCGTCTTGAGGTCCGTCCGCGCGGTCTCGAAACGATATTCCTGCCGGCCGATCGCCGCGTCGTCGAACTCGATCTCGAAATCCACGCTGAACGTTTCCGCCGGGGCGATGGACAGCGACCGGCGGTCGTCGCCCACGGAAACCGGCTTGAGCACCCTGATCGCCCGGCGCGGCGCGTCCTGCTCGGCGACGCCGGCGCGCTCGATCATGGACACGAACGGCGCCGCGCTGCCGTCCATGATCGGGATTTCCGGCCCGTCGACCTCGACGACGGCGTTGTCGATCCCGCAGCAGGCCAGGGCCGAAAACAGGTGCTCCACCGTGCCGATGGCGGCGCCGTGCCCGTTGGCGATCGTGGTCGACAGGTGCGTGTCGACGACATGCCGCCAGCTGGCCGTTATCTCCCGCGCGCCGTTGAAAAGATCCGTTCGCCGAATGCGGATGCCGGCGTTCGCGTCCGCCGGCATCAGTTTCAGCGTTGTCCGCAATCCCGAATGCAAGGCGACGCCTCCGCATCCGGCGGAAGACTTCAAGGTCCTCTGTCTGGTCACCCGTTCGGCCGCTCCCGCTTCAAGACAGGATCTCCTCCGGCGAAGATCCGAGGGCAACATAGCGCATGCCCCAAGATCCTCAAATCAATAAATGTTACGGAATGTTACCTGACGCTCAGTTCGCCTGGCGGCGCAGGAACGCGGGAATCTCGAGCAGGTCCTCCTCCTGCTCCACCGCCGAGAGAGTCGGTTCCGGCTGCGGCGCGCTCTGCGGAACGGATTTCGGCTCGGACGCAGCCTCCGGCGCCGCCTCGGGTTCCGCCTGGCGTCCGGCGCCGGTGACCCGCGAGAAGAGTCCGGCGTTGCGGCGGCGCTTGTTTCCGTCCTCGTCGATCGGGTTTCCGGGAGACTTGGCGCGAGGATCCACCGGCGGCGGCGGCAGGAAGGCGTCGTCGCGTCCGACGCGAGGCGCGGCGGGATGGGCGGAGGAAGAGGCGGCGGCCGTCATCGGCGGGCGCTCGGCGGCGGGCGCGGGACGCTCGTTCGCCACGACGGTCGAGACGGCGGGCTCCGCCGCGGGCGGGGCGGCGGCTTTCTGCCGCGCGTCCACGACCTCCGCAGCGGGTTGCGCGTCGGGCGCGCCCGCGAACGCCGCCGTTTCGGGGCGAACCGCCGGCGCGGGATCCTGCGCCGGCGCGACGAACGCGGGTTGCGCATCGGCGTCCTGCCGGTCCGGGTCCGGCAGAACCTTGAGGGCCGGGCGCGGCCGGGCCTCCACGAGGTGCACGTCGATGCCGGTGGCGACCACCGAGACCCGCATCCTGCCGTCGAAGGTCTCGTCGATGGTGGAGCCGAAGATGATGGTCGCCTCGGGATCCACTTCCTGGCCGATCCGGCTGGCCGCCTTGTCGACTTCGTACAGCGTCATGTCGGAGCCGCCCGTGATGTTGATCAGAACGCCGCGGGCTCCCTTCATCGACGCATCCTCGAGCAAGGGGTTCGATATCGCCGCCTCGGCCGCTTTCTCGGCGCGGTCTTCGCCTTCGGCTTCGCCGGTCCCCATCACGGCCTTGCCCATCTCGCTCATGACCGTGCGGATGTCGGCGAAATCCAGATTGATCAGCCCCGGCACCAGCATGAGGTCGGTGACGCCCCGCACGCCGGAATGGAGAACCTCGTCGGCCATCGAAAAGGCTTCGGCGCAGGTCGTCTTCTCGGTCGCCACCCTGAACAGGTGCTGGTTCGGAATGACGATCAGCGTGTCCACGTATTGCTGCATTTCCGCGATGCCGTTCTCCGCGATCTGCATCCGGGTCGGACCCTCGAAGGCGAACGGCTTGGTCACGACGCCCACCGTCAGAATCCCGTTCTCGCGGGCGAGCCGGGCGATTACGGGCGCGGCCCCGGTGCCCGTGCCGCCGCCCATTCCGGCGGCGATGAACACCATATGAGTCCCTTCGAGGACCTCCATGAGCTCGTCCGTCGCCTCCTCGGCGGCGGCGCGACCGTGCTCGGGCCGGGCGCCGACCCCGAGGCCGCCGGTGGTCTGCCTGCCGAGCACGATCCTGCGGTCGGCGAGACTCTGCTCCAGAGCCTGGACGTCGGTGTTCGCCACGACGAATTCGATCCCGGCGAGCTGCGACGAGATCATGTTGTTGACGGCGTTGCAACCGCCGCCGCCCACGCCGATCACGGTGATCCGCGGTTTGGGCGAGTACTGATGCTGGGGAACGGAAAGATTGATGTTCATCTTCTCCTCCTTCGAGTGGAACGGGCAACGCCCGGTGTCAGAAACTGCTTCTCAACCATTGGCCGAGGCGGGAGAGCCGCCCCTTCCGGTTCTCGTCCCGGCTTTCGTCGCCGACGCGCTTGTCGACGCCGTATCGCAGCAGGCCCGCGCAAGCGCTGAAGGCCGGGCCGTTCATCGCCTCGGCAAGGCCGGCGACGGCGAGCGGCCGTCCGAACCGCACCTGGCTTCCGAGCACCCGCTCGGCGATCAGGGCGGCGCCGGCCAGCTGCGAGGCGCCGCCGGTGATGACGATGCGGCGTCCCGCCACCTGCAGCGCGCCGCTCGATTCGAGGCTGTCGCGAACCAGTTCGAACGTTTCCTCGAGGCGCGGCCGCACGATTCCGACGAGCAGCGACCGCGGGACGTGGTTCGGCTGTTCGTGGTTCTCCTCGCCGACCAGCGGGACGTCGATGACGTCGCGATCGTCCGACGGCGAGGCGACGGCGGTGCCGTACAGCGTCTTCATGCGCTCGGCATGGACGACCGGGGTCGAAAGCCCCCGGGCGATGTCGTTCGTGACGTGGCTTCCCCCGACCGGCACGGAATCGACGAACACCGCGCGATTCTCCTGGAACACGGCGACCGTCGTCGTGCCGCCGCCCATGTCGATCACCACGGCTCCGAGGTTCCGGTCGTCCTCGTCCAGGCAGGACAGGCCCGAAGCGTAAGGCGTGACGACGATCCCATCGATCTCGAGATGGCAGCGGGCGATGCAGCTGCGCAGGTTGCGCAGCGGTCCGGCGGCGGCGCTGGCGTGATGGAATCTCACCTCGAGATTCTCGCCGACCATGCCGAGCGGCGCTTCGACGAGGTTGCCGTCGATCGCGTATCCGACCGGAAGGCAGTGCAGAAGCTCGCGGTCTTCCGGCAGTCCGTCCACGAGACTCCGCTCTCGCGCGTGGCGAAGGTCGTTCGCCGTAACCTCGTGTCCGCCGATCGACAGGTCGATTTCCCGGATGTGGGAACGGATTCCGCCTCCCGACAGGTTGATCAGGGCCTTGTTTATCCGCTCTTCGCTCAGTTCCTCCGCCCCGATGACGGCGGAGAGGATGGCGCCCTGCGCGGCTTGCATGTCGACGACGTTGCCCCTGCGAACGCCTTCGGAAGCCTGCTGGGCGGCGCCGACGACCCGAATGGCGCCGTCCGCCCCCGCGTGGGCGATAAAGCAGCAGATCTTGGAACTGCCGACGTCAAGTGCGGCGATGATCATCAGGTCTTCTTTCCCTTGACAGGTCCGCGGGTGCGGACGATCAGTTGGTCCGGCATGCGCAGGTCGATCGACTGCAGATCCTGCTCGAGAAGGCCGTGCAGGCGTTCGAACCGCGCCAGGCGGCTCCAGGCGTCGAGCGCCCCCCTTTCGGGCAGCCAGACGTAGACGCCGTTGTCCATGCGCAGGTTCCAGCGCCGCGCCCCCACCCGGACGGCGGCGTTCACGCGCTTCTTCAGGGCCGGCTCGTTCGAGAGGATCCGCAGCAACGCCCCGACATGGGCCGGAGCGTCCTTGCCGACGACGACGAGCAGGCCGGGGAACCGTTCCAGGTTCCCGTGCGGGATGACGCCGCCGCGGTCGTCGATCAGGACCAGTTCGTTGCGCCGCTGCCAGAGCGCCAGCGGCCGGCGTTCGACGATCGTGACGCGAACGGTGTCGGGGAACCGGCGCTCGACGCCCGCGGATCGAATCCACGGCAGCTTTTCCAGCCGCCGCCGCGCCGCCTCGAGATCGATGCCGAGCATCGGCGCTCCGCGCGGGATGGCGAGCGCCGCCGCCACGGAATCGGACGATTCGTGACGCCGGCCCTCCAGAAAGACGTTCTCGACCCGTACGCCGGCGACGGCCATTCGCGTCGCCAGGCCGTCGAACGCGCGTCCGGCCGCGATCTCGACGCGCCCCGATTGCCAGAGCCACGCCGCGCCGCCCAGCGCGACGGCCGCCAGCGCCGCCGCGGCGCCGGCCCGGACCGTCCGTCTCGCCCATCGCGGCGCAGGCCGGCGTCGCGCGTTTCGGCGCGCTTTCATTCGCATGAGGCGTTCTCCACCATCCAGCAGACAAGTTCTTCGAACGAAATTCCGGCATGGGCGGCGGCCTCGGGCACCAGGGAGAGCGGCGTCATGCCCGGCTGCGTGTTGACTTCGAGGAGGTACAACCCTTCCGACTCGCTCGCGTCGTCGTAGCGGAAGTCCGCGCGGGTCACGCCGCGGCAACCCAGCGCCCGGTGCGCCCGGACGGCGTAATCCATGGCCGCTTCGCGAATCGCTTCGTCGACCGGCGCGGGCAGCAAGTGCTCCGCCTTGCCCTCCGTATATTTGGCGCCGTAGTCGTAGAAGCCGTCCGTCGGCCGGATTTCGGTGACGCCGAGCGCCCGGTCGCCCATCACCCCGACCGTGAGCTCGCGTCCGGGAACGTATTCCTCGACCATGATCCGATCGCCGAATCGCCAGTCCTGCGGCGGCGCGTCCGTCACGATGCGCACGCCGATGCTCGAGCCTTCGTTGAGCGGCTTGACGACGTAGGGGGGCGGCATCGCGCCGCCGCGGCGGAGTTCGCCGGGGTCGACGATCCGGTGCGGCGGGCAGGGGATTCCCGCCGTCTCGAACAGGCACTTGGCCATCGGCTTGTGCATCGCGAGAGCGGAGGCGAGCACGCCGGAATGCGTGTAGCGCAAGCCGAGGCATTCGAGGACGCCCTGGATGCAGCCGTCCTCCCCGTACCGGCCGTGCAGCGCGTTGAAGACCACGTCGGGCTTCGGGTCGAGCCTTCCGAGCAGATCGTCGACGTCGCGGCGCACGTCGATCGGGCGCACCTCGTAGCCCGCCGCGTCCAGAGCGCGGGCTATCTCGGCGCCGCTGCTGAGCGACACCTCGCGTTCGTTCGACCATCCGCCCATCAGAAGCGCGACCGACTCCTTCATTGCGGCCTCTCCCGGCCGATGCGTCGAATCTCCCATTCCAGCGTCACGCCGCAGCGGGCCAGCACGCGCTCGCGTATCCGTTCGCCCAGGGTCTCTATGTCGGCCGCGGTCGCGGTCCCGTCGTTGACCAGGAAGTTGCAGTGGAGCTCGGATACGGCCGCGCCGCCGACCGAAAGCCCCCGGCATCCCGCCGCTTCGATGAACTCCCAGGCGCTCCCGGATTCGGGATTGCGGAAGGTCGATCCGCCGGTTCGCGACTGCACCGGCTGAGTGGATTTGCGCCGGTCGGCGATTTCGGCCATGCGCCGCGCGATCTCGCGCTTCCGGCCGGGCTTGCCCTGGAGGCGGGCGGAGACGAAGATCCAGTCCGCGTCCACCGCGCAGTTTCGGTAGGCGAGGCCGAGCTCGGCGCGCGGCAGGACGCGAAGCCGGCCCTGCCGGTCGAACGCCCGGGCGTCGACGACGACGTCGGAGATTTCCTTTCCGTAGGCGCCGGCGTTCATCCGCAGGGCGCCGCCGATCGTGCCCGGGATGCCGGCGAGGAATTCCAGCTCCGCTATCGCGCGGTCGCGGCAGGCGCGGGCGACCGCCGCGCCCGGCGCGCCGGCCCCGGCCGCGACCCGGTCGCCGTCGAACGAGATTCCGGAAAACGCCTTTCCGGGCGCCACCACGACGCCGTCGACGCCGCCGTCGCGCACGAGCGTGTTGGATCCGAGGCCGATCACCGTCACGTCGATTTCGGGGTCGAGCCGGCGCAGGAAAGCCGACAGATCGTCGGCGTCGGCCGGCCGGAACAGCACCTCCGCCGGTCCGCCGGTCCGGAACCAGGACAGCCCGGCGAGCGGCGCCCTTTCCCGGAGCAGGCCGCGAACCGGCGGCAGCCGGTCGAGGAGGCGCGGCGGCGCGGTCAGCATGCTTCCGCCTGCAGGGCCGCCGGCAGGCCGTTGGCCCACGCGGTGATGTCGCCGGCCCCGAGGCAGACGACGTAATCGCCCGCGCGGGCGGTCTCCGCGACGATTCCGGAGAGCGCGTCGGCGTTCTCGAGGGGGATGACGCCGCGGTGGCCGCGCATGCGAAGGCCGCGCACCAGGGCGTCCCGGTCGATGCCGGGAAGCGGCGCTTCGCCCGCGGGATAGACGTCCGCGACGATCACCGTGTCGGCGTCGTTGAAGCAGGTGCAGAAGCTGTCGAACAGGTCGCGCACCCGCGAATAGCGGTGCGGTTGAACGACGGCCACCACGTTGCGCGCGGCGCTGGCTCGCGCGGCCGACAGAACCGCCGCGATTTCCGCCGGATGGTGTCCGTAGTCGTCGATTATCGTAACGCCGCGGACGACGCCGGTCCGCGTGAAGCGGCGCTTCACGCCGCCGAACGCCGCGAGCGCCCGCCTGACGACGTCGGCCGCGACGCCCATCTCCATGGCGACGGCGATCGCGGCGAGCGCGTTCTGGACGTTGTGCCGCCCGACCATCGGCAACTCGAACTCGCCGAGGTCGCGGACGGCGGCCGCCGCGCGGTCGGTCGCGGACACCGCGAAACGCGATCCGGCGGCGCCGGTCTCGATGGCGGTCGCCCGCACGTCGGCCTGCGGGCTCAGCCCGTAGGTCACCACCGGCCGGTCGGAGATCTCGGGGATCAGCGCCTGCACCTCGGGGTCGTCGATGCAGATCGTCGCGAAGCCGTAGAACGGAATGTTCTGCACGAAGGACGCGAAGGCGGCGCGGAGGGCCGCGAAGTCGCCGTAATGGTCCATATGCTCGGAATCGAGGCTGGTCACGACGGCGATGGTGGCCGGCAGCCGCACGAAGGTGCCGTCGGATTCGTCGGCCTCGACGACAATCCAGTCGCCCGCGCCCAAGCGCGCGTTGGTGCCGTAGGCGTTGATGATGCCGCCGTTGACGACCGTGGGGTCGAATCCCGCGGCGTCCATCACCGCCGCGACCAGCGAGGTCGTGGTCGTCTTGCCGTGCGTTCCCGCGACCGCGACGCCCCATTTGAGGCGCATGATCTCGGCGAGCATCTCGGCGCGCGGAACGACGGGCACCAGGCGCTGCCGCGCTTCGTGGATTTCGGGGTTGTCCGAGCCGACGGCCGACGAAACCACCACCACCGCGGCATCCCCGACGTTGGCGGCGTCGTGCCCGATCGCGACGTCGATCCCCAGCCCCCGCAGGCGCCCGACGTTCGCGCCCGCGGCGAGATCGCTCCCGCGCACCGCGTATCCGAGGCTGTGCAGTATCTCGGCGATGCCGGACATGCCGATGCCGCCGATGCCCACGAAGTGGAGGGTGCCGATGTCGAGGGGCAGGCTTCTCATGCCGCCTTCTCCCGGCCGACCAGCTGCTCCAGCCGGTCGACCAGCGCGCCCGCCGCGTTGCGCCCGCCGCGCTCGCGCATCGCCGCGGCGGCGCGGGCGAGGACGCCCGGGTCGTTCGCGAATTCGCGGAGCAGGGCCGCCACGGCGGCGGCCGTGAACTCGCCCGCGGGAAGCAGCCAGGCGGCGCCGTCCGCGACGGCCCGCGCGTTCGCCGTCTGGTGGTCGTCGGACGCGTGCGGATAGGGCGCGAGAATCGCGGGACGGCCCGCCTCGGCCAGTTCGGCGACGGTCGACGCGCCGGCGCGGGCGACGACCGCATGGGCGGCCGCCATTCGGTCGGGAACGTCGTCGAAGAACGTCGCGAGTTCGGCTTGAACTCCGATTTCCCGATAGGCGCGGCGGGTCCGCCCGAGATCCTCGGGCCGGCACTGCTGGGTCACGGCGAAGCGCCGGCGCAGCGCCGCCGACAGGGCGGCGAAGGCTTGCGGCACGACCTCGGCGAAGATCGCCGCGCCCTGGCTGCCGCCGAGGACCAGCAGCCCTATGCGCCCGTCCGCGGGCGGATACGCCCGCGCGCGGGCTTCGCCGAAGGCGGCGCGCACCGGATTGCCGGTCACGAAGGTTCGCGGCCTGTCCGCGTCCCGGATGCCGAGCGTGCGCTCGAACGAGGCCGCGATCGCGGCGGCGCGTCCCGCCACGAGGCGGTTGGCGCGCCCGAGCACGGCGTTCTGCTCGTGGATGACGATGGGGATCCGCCTGGCGGCGGCGGCCATCGTCGTGGGAACGGACGGATAGCCGCCGAAACCCACGACGCCGGCGGGGCGAAGGCGGGCCAGCAGCAGCCAGGCCTGGACCGCGCCGGCGCCGACGGCGAGCGCGCCTCCGATCCTGGAGACCGCGCCGCCGCGGACGTTCGACGCGGCGACGCGGTGGACGTCGATGCCGGAAGCGCGGTCGCCGAATCCGGCGCCGCGCGAATCCGTCGCGAGCGAGACCCGGTAGCCGCGGCGCAGCAATTCGTCCGCCACGGCCAGCGCCGGAAAGACGTGTCCGCCGGTGCCGCCGGCCGCGAGAACGACGCGCCCGGTCACGACAGCGTTCCCGCCCGGTAGCGCCGCCGCGTCAGCGCCAGCAGGAAGCCCATGCAGATCGCGGTGGCGACGAGCGACGAGCCGCCGTAGCTCACGAAGGGGAGGGTCATGCCCTTGGTCGGCATCAGGTGCAGCGTCGACGCCATGTTGATGACCCCCTGCAGGCCGAACTGCACGAGCAGGCCGGAAACCGCGATCAGGACGAACAGGTCGGTCTGCCGCAACAGCCGGGCGAAGCCGCGCAGGACGATGAAGGCGAAGAGGAACACGACCATCAGGCAGACGACGAGGCCGAACTCCTCTCCCGCCACCGCGAGCACGAAGTCGGCATGGGCGTCGGGCAGGTGCTCCTTCACCGTGCCTTCTCCCGGGCCGCGTCCGAAGAGCCCGCCGTTCCTGAACGCCTCCAGCGACCGGTCGACCTGGAAGCTGTCGCCCGAGGACGGATCGAAGAAGCGGTTTACGCGGCTCGCGACGTGCGGCAGCAGGAAATACGACGCGATCAGGGTCGCGGCCCCGGCGACGCCGAGCAGCGCCGCCCAGCCGATGGACAACCCGGCGAGGAAGAACTGGCAGATCCAGACGGCCGTGATCGTCGCGGCCATCCCCACGTCCGGCTGCATCAGGATCAGGCCCGTCAACGCGCCGAATGCGGCGATCGAGAGCAGATTGCCGCGGGGCAGCGCGCCCGACCGCGCGGCGGCGAAGAGCCAGGCGGCGACCACCGCGAAGGACGGCTTGATGAACTCGGACGGCTGAAGGGACAGCGGGCCGAGGGAGACCCAGCGCTGCGCGCCCTTGATCGCGCCGCCGAACAGCGTCGCGACGAGGAGGACGGCGAAGATCGCGAGAAGCAGGACGGAAACGCGCAGGACTCCCGCCGGAGAAAGCAGGGACGCGCCGAGCATCGCCGCCATCGCGATCGGCAGGTGCTGGAGCAGCTGGCGCTGCCCGAAATGAAAGTGGCCGAGTCCGATGGTCTCCGCGACCGGTCCGCCGGCGGCGAACGCCATGATAACTCCGAATCCGATGAGCATGCCGGCGGCGAACAGCAACCAGTGGTCGATGGTCCACCACCACCGGCCCGGCAACCCCGACCTTGCGAAGACCGTCACGGCGCGCCCTCCAGTTCCCGGGCGAGCGCCCGGAAATGATCGCCGCGCGCCGCGAAATCGCGGTACTGGTCGAACGACGCGCAGGCCGGCGAGAGCAGCACGACGGGCGCGGCGGCTCCGTCTTCGGTTGCCTGCCGGACCGCGCTGCGAACGGCGTCCTCCAGGTTGCCGGAGATCTCCGCCGGGGCGCGGCCCTTCAGGTGCCGCGCGAAGGCGGCGGCCGCGTCGCCGATCAGGTAGGCGCGCCGCACGCGGCCGAGATGGGGCTCCGTCGGCGCCAGCCCGTCTTCCTTCGCGATCCCGCCGGCGATCCAGTAGACGTCGCGAAAGCTCTGCAAAGCCCGCGCCGCGGCTTCGCCGTTTGTCGCCTTGGAGTCGTTGACGAACCGGACGCCGCCGGCCTCGGCGACGGTTTCCATGCGGTGGGGCAGGCCGGGCCAGGTTTCGAAGGCCGCGGCGATCGCGGCGGGCGGGACGCCGCGGGCGCGCGCGACGGCCCAGGCAGCCGCGGCGTTCTGCCAGTTGTGGCTTCCCCGCAGCGTTTCCGGAACGCGGACGGACGCGCCGTCGGCGGCGTCGGCCAGCCGTCCGTCCGTCACGCGGACGTCGGCTTCCCGCAGCGCTGAAATCGTGCGGACGCGCCAGCGTCCGTCGCGGATCAACTCTCCGGCGGCGGCGCGGCAGGGGGGGTCGTCGACGCCGACGATCGCCGTCTGGCGGGGACGCCCGGTCCGGAAAATCCGTTTCTTGGCGGCGACGTAGCCGGCCATGCCTCCGTGCCGGTCCAGATGGTCGGGCGTCACGTTGAGCAGGACGGCCGCGTCGAACGCCGCCCGCGCCGTCAGGTCGAGCTGGTACGACGAGAGCTCGAGCACGATGCACTCGCCCGCGCGCGGCGGCGCGAGTCCCAGGGCCGGCGGCCCGAAATTCCCGCCGAGCTGGACGGGGCGGCCGGCCGCTTGCAGCGCGTGGCGGATCAGCGCCGCCGTCGTCGACTTTCCGTTGGTTCCGGTCACGCCGATCAGGAAGGCTTCGGGGCAGGCCTCGGCCAGCAGTTCGATGTCGCCGATGACGGAAACGCCGGCCGCCGCGGCGCGCCTGGCGACGGGATGCGGCTCCGGGTGGCTGAGCGGAACGCCGGGGCTCAGCACCAGCGCATGAAAGCGGGTCCAGTCCGCGCGTGCGAGGTCGGACAGCGGTACGCCCTCCCGCGCGGCCGCGGCCCGCGCTTCCGCGACGTCGTCCCAGGCGGCGACGTCGGCGCCGGCGGCGGCGAGCGCATGCGCCGCGGCGCGTCCGGACGCTCCCAGGCCGAACACGGCGAGGCGTTGCGCGGATCGGGACGCGGGCAGGATCGTCATCTCAGCTTGAGGGTGGCGAGACCGATCAGCGCGAGGATCGTGGCGATGATCCAGAAGCGGACCACGATCGTCGACTCGGCCCAGCCTTTCTGTTCGAAGTGGTGATGCAGCGGAGCCATGCGGAACAGCCGTTTTCCGGTCAGCTTGAAGGAGGCGACCTGCACGATTACGGAAACGGTTTCGAGCACGAACAGGCCGCCGATGATCGCGAGCACGATTTCGTGCCGGGTGACGATGGCGACCGCGCCGAGGGCGCCGCCGACGGCGAGCGATCCGGTGTCGCCCATGAACACGAGGGCGGGCGGCGCGTTGAACCACAGGAAGCCGAGTCCGGCGCCGACCAGCGCGCCGCAGAACACCGCCATTTCTCCGGCGCCGCGGACGAAGTGGATCTGCAGGTAGTTCGCGAACACGAAGTTTCCCGCGACGTAGGCGATGAGGGCGAAGCAGGCGGCCGCGATCAGCACCGGCATGATGGCGAGTCCGTCCAGTCCGTCGGTCAGGTTGACGGCGTTCGACGCGCCGACCATGACCAGCGCGGCCCACGGCACGAAGAGCCAGCCGAGAGGAATCAGGAGGTCCTTCAGGAACGGCACCGCGATTCCGGGCGGCTCGGCGGCGATCAGGGCGATCCAGATCGCGGCGCAGGCGGCGATGGCCAGCAGCGCCAGCATCTTGTATCTGCCGGGAAGGCCGCGGCTCGACCGCGCCGAGACCTTCGCGTAGTCGTCGAAGAAGCCGACCGCCCCGAAACCCAGCGTGACGATCAGCGCGGTCCAGATGAAGCCGTTGGTCAGATCGGCCCAGAGCAGGGTCGCGCTTCCGATCGCCAGCAAGATCAGCACCCCGCCCATGGTGGGCGTGCCCTTTTTGGTCGCGAGATGGGATTGGGGCCCGTCCTCGCGAATGGGCTGGCCCTCCGCCTGCCGGTCCCGGAGGCGGCGAATCACCGCCGGACCCAGGACGAAGCTCACGAACAGGGCCGTCACGACGGCGCCGCCGGTTCGCAGCGTGATGTAGCGGAACAGGTTGAACGGCCCGAATTCGTCGGCGAGCGGAAAAAGCAGGTTGTACAGCATTGCGCGGCCCCTCAGGCGTTTCCCGGGCGCTCGAGCAACGCTTCGACGATGCGGCCGAGGCCGACCGCCTTCGACGACTTGACCGTCACGACGTCGCCCGCGGACAGGCCGGCCAGCGCCAGCGGCATCAACCCGCCGGCGTCGTCCGCGACGCCGCCGATCCGTTCGCAGGGCAGGGCGTCGGCCAGCGCCCGCATCTCGGAGCCGGCGAGGTAGACGAGATCGATGCCGTTTCTCTCGATTCTCTGTTTCAGCCCGGCATGGGCCGCGCGGGACATGTCTCCCAGTTCCAGCATGTCGCCGAGAATGGCGACGCGCCGCCCTCCCTCGGGCACCGGCGTCCGGCCGAGGGTCTTCAGCGCGGCGGCCATCGATTCCGGATTCGCGTTGTAGCTGTCGTCGATCAGGCGGATGACGCCGTCGCCCCAATTCACCACGTGAACCGCGCCGCGGCCGGGCATCGGCGGCAGGCTCGCCAGCGCCGCCGCCGCCCGTTCGACGTCGGCGCCGAGGGCCTGAACGGCGGCGAGCACGACGAGGCTGTTGCGGGGCCAGTGCGCTCCGGGAAGGCCGACGCGGTACTCGAGGGCGCGGCCCCGCCAGCAAATCCGGACGTCGGCCCCGTCGGGATCCTCCAGACTCTCGATCAGGCGCAGGTCGGCGCAGGGATGCCTGCCGAAGGCGATCACTTCGCCCGCGCCGGACGCCCGCGCCGTCTCCGCGAGGAGGTCGAAATACTCGCCGTCGCGGTCGACGATCGCCGCGCCGCCGTCGAGGCCGGAGAAGATTTCCGCCTTGGCCCGCGCCACGTCTTCGAGCGAATCGAAGAACGCCATGTGGGCCGGCGCCACCGCGGTGACGACGGCGGCGTCGGGGCGCGCCAGGGATGCGAGTGGGGTTATTTCGCCGGCGTGATTCATGCCGATCTCGAAGACGCCGAACTCGGTGTCCGCCGGCATGCGGGCGAGCGACAGGGGAACGCCCCAATGATTATTGAGGCTGCCCTCGCTGGCGGCCGTCGCGCCCTGGGCGCCGAGCGCGTGGGCGATCGCCTGCTTCACTCCGGTCTTGCCGACGCTGCCGGTGACGGCCGCGACGCGGGCCCCGGCGCGGGCTCGCGCCGCGGCGGCGAGGCGGGTCAGCGCTTCGAGCGTGTCGTCGACCAGCAGCAGCGGGCCGCATGCGGCCGGCGCCGCGGCGACCATGGCGGCGACGGCTCCGGCCGCGAACGCCTCGCTGACGAAGGCGTGGCCGTTGAAGTTCGGTCCGGCGAGCGCCACGAAGAGGTCGCCGGGCCGCACGGTCCGCGAATCGATGGAGATGCCGGTCGCGCTCCAGGCGCGGGTCGAGCGGCCTCCGGTCGCGGCGGCCGCGCATTCCGATGTCCAGAGAGGTTTCATTCGGGTGTTCCTCCAGCCCGGACGACGGCGTTCCGGGCAACTTCCGCGTCGTCGAAGGGAAGAATTTCGTCGCCGACGATCTGGCCGGATTCGTGGCCTTTGCCGGCGACGACCAGGACGTCCCGGCCGCCCGCCAGATCGACGCCTTTCGCGATGGCTTCGGCGCGGTCTCCGATCTCCGTCGCGGCGGGCGCCGCGGCCAGGATCTCGGCTCGAATGGCGGCGGGCGCTTCGCTGCGCGGGTTGTCGTCGGTGACGATCGCGAGATCCGCCAGCGCGGACGCGACGCGTCCCATCGCCGGCCGCTTGCCGCGGTCGCGGTCGCCGCCGCATCCGAAGACGACGATAAGCCGGCCGGCGGCATGCGGACGCAGCGCCAGCAGGACGTTTTCCAGCGCGTCGGGCGTGTGCGCGTAGTCGACGTAAGCCGCGCCGCCGCGGGGAAGGCGGCCGATCCGCTGCATGCGTCCCGGCGCGCCGGACAGGCGTTCGGCGCAGCCGAGCGCGTCCCCGGGTTCCGCGCCGCAGGCGACGGCGAGTCCGATCGCGCACAGCGCGTTGAAGGCCTGGAACCTGCCCGCCAGGGGAAGGTCGAGCTTCGCGTCGCGGCCGAACGCGCGCAGCGAGAGAAGCTGCCCGTCGGCGGCGGGGGTCGCCTCGACGAGGCGCAGGTCGCGGCCGTCGAATCCGTAGGAGACGACGCGGCCTTTCGCGGCGGCGGCCACCGCCCCGAATTCCGGGGCGTCGGCGTTCGCGACCGCCACGCCGTCCTCCGGCAGGAGTTCCGAGAACAGGCGCAGCTTGGCGGCGCGGTAGGCCGGCCAGGTGCCGTGGTAGTCGAGATGGTCCCGCGTGAGGTTGGTGAACGCGGCGGCGCGCAACCGGACGCCGTCGAGGCGCCGCTGGTCGAGGCCGTGGCTGGAGGCTTCGATCACCGCGCGGTCGATGCCCTTGCCGGCGAGCCCGGCCAACGCGCCGTGCAGCGACACCGGGTCCGGCGTGGTCAGGCCCGGCGGGTTTTCGCAGGCGCCGTCGACGGTCAGGCCGAGAGTGCCGATGGCGGCCGCCTCGAAGCCCAGCATCGACCAAATCCGGCGCGTGAAGTGGGCGACGGAAGTCTTGCCGTTGGTGCCGGTGACGGCGGCGACGGTCGCGGGCTGGCGCCCCGAAAAGGCCGCCGCGAGGCGGGCGAGGGCGGCGCGCGCGTCGCCCGAGGTGACGAGCGCGACGCGGTTTCCGGCGACGGACGTGCCGGTCGGCGCGAGGACCGCGCTCGCTCCCCGGCGGATCGCGTCGGGAATGAAGCGCCGCCCGTCCGCGCGCGAACCCGGCAGGGCCGCGAACAGAAAGCCGGGGGCCACCGCCCGGGAGTCGGAGGCCAGTCCGGTGATTTCCGGGTCGCCCGCGGGGCAGGCGGCGTGCATTCCCGCTTCCACGACGAGTTCACTGAGCCGCAACCTGCCTCTCCCTCCGGAAGTCGATGGCGAGCATCAAGCGAATCGAGTCGGGATCGCCGGCGGGCCGGATGCCGAGCAGCGGCGCGACGCGCCGGACGACGGCGCCGACGACGGGCGCCGCGACCCAGCCGCCCGTGGCGTGGCCGTAGGTCTTCGCGGTGCCCTTCGCCTCGTCGAGCATCGCCAGCACCACGTAGCGGGGACGGTGCATCGGAAACGCGCCGATGAAGGACGAAATCATCGCCTTGCGCTGGTATCCGCGCCCGGAAACCTTTTCCGCGGTGCCGGTCTTTCCGCCGACGAAATAGCCCCTCGCGTCCGCGCGGCGTCCGGTTCCGCTCTCGACCGCGAGCCGCAACAGCTTGCGCATCTTCTCCGAAGTGGCGGCGGAGACGACGCGGCGGCCTTCCGGCGCGTCGCCGGGTTCGCGGCGCAGAAGGGTCGGATCGCGATAGATGCCGCCGTTCACGATCGCCGCCACGCCGGCCGTCAGGTGAAGCGGGCTGACGGCGAGGCCGTGTCCGTAGGAGATCGTCATCGCGTTGATCTCGCGCCAACGATCGGGCGACAGCGGCGCGCCGATCTCCGTAAGCTCGACGTTCACGGTCTTCATCATGCCGAGGCTGGACAGGAAGCGGCGGTGCGCTTCGGCGCCGACGGCGCGCGCCATCTTGACGGTGCCGATGTTGGACGAATGCATGAATATTTCGGGAACGGAGAGCCATCGCTTCTGCGGACGGTGATCGCGGATGGTGAAGCGGGCGACGCGGATCGGATGGGTCGCGTCGTAACCGTCGCTGAGCGTCACGGTTCCGGCGTCGAGGGCCATGGCGGTGGTGAAGATCTTGAAGGTGGAACCCATTTCGTAGACGCCGAGGGTCGCGCGGTTGATGCGCAGGTCTTCGGCGATCGCGCCGGGCTGGTTGGGGTCGAAGTCGGGCAGGGAGGCCATGGCGAGGATCTCGCCGGAATCCGCGTCCATCACGATTCCGGCGCCGCCGATGGCGGAATATTTGTCCATCGCGCTCCGCAGCTCGTGCTCGAGGGCGTGCTGCACGCGAATGTCGATCGAGAGCGCGAGCTTGCCGTCGCGGGAGCGCAGCGCCTTGTCGAAGTAGCTCTCGACTCCGGACAGGCCGCGGCCGTCGACGTCGGTGAAGCCGACGACATGGGCCGCCAGTCCGCCGAGCGGATAGATGCGGCGGGTTTCGTTCTGGAAATCGAGGCCCGGGATGCCGAGCCGATTCACCTCGTATTTCAGCCTGGGGGTCAAGTGGCGGCGGAGCCAGACGAAGTTTCTGTCCAGCAGCAGGTTCTTTTCGACCTGCGTCCAGTCGAGGTCGGGCAGAACGTCCGAAAGGCGGCGCGCGGCACGCCGGGCGTCCTGGATCTTCCGCGGGTTGGCGTAGAGGGAGGCGGCGTTCACGCTCGTCGCCATCAGCGCGCCGTTGCGATCCAGAATGTCGGCGCGCCCGTCGGACGGGCGGACGTCCGCGGCGCGCCGCGCCGCCGGCTCTTCCATGCGGATAAGCGAGACGTCGATCATGCGGACGGCGATCACTCCGAACGCGGCGACGAACAGGGCTCCGGCGACCATCAGGCGGTTGCGCCCGGTCTCGATGGCGGATTTGCGGTCGCCTTCGATTCTGATGGCCGTCATCGCTCGTCCTTCAGGCTCGAGAGGATGGGGCCGAGCCAGTCGTGCGGTTGCGCGGGCCGTTGCCGCGGCGACGTCTGCGGTTCCGGCTCCTTGCCTTCGGAGCGCTCGATAAAGTCGCGCACCGACCGGATCTGGTCGGGCCGCGGCGGTTCCAGGCCGAGATGGCGGATGGCGAGATCCTCCAGCCGGGCGGGCTGGTTCAGGTAGCTCCACTCGGCTCTCAGCACGGCGATGGCGTTGTCGTTGGCGGCGAGCTCGTTTCCGAGCGCCTCCAGGCGGTCCTCGCGTTCCTGGACCCGTTGCTTGACGACGAGCAGTCCGACCGCGACCGCGACGCAGAGAACGCTCCAGACGAGGATCGAACGGACCATGGCGCTACGCCTCCGCGACGCGTTCGGCGAACCGCAGCCGGGCGGACCGCGCCCGCGGATTGCGGCGAACCTCTTCGTCGGCGGGTTTGATCGCCGCGCGCCGCCGCTGCCGGAAGGCGGGCCGCCGCGAGGGCGCGGGCGGCGCGTGCCGCGACGTCGGGGCTTCCCGCGCCGATCGTTCGCCGAGAAAGGTCTTGACGATGCGATCTTCGAGGGAATGAAAGGAGACCACCGCGATCCGCCCTCCCGGCGCGAGCACGGTCTCGGCCGCCCTCAAGCCGCGTTCGAGCTCTTCGAGTTCCCGGTTGATCCGGATGCGGACCGCCTGGAACGTGCGGGTGGCGGGATCGATTCGCGCTCCGCCGCGGCAGGCGCCGCGAACGATGTCGGCGAGCTGCGCGGTCGTCGATATCGGGCGCTTCGTCCGGGCCGTCGCGATGGCGCGGGCGATTCGCCTCGCCCGGCGCTCCTCGCCGTAGCGATAGATGACCTCCGCGAGCTCCGCCTCGTCGGCTCCGTTGACGAAATCGCGGGCGCTTTCGCCGCGGCGTTCCATGCGCATGTCGAGGGGACCGGAACCGCGAAAGCCGAAGCCGCGCGCGGGGTCGTCGAGCTGCATCGAGGATACGCCGAGATCGAGCGCGACGCCGTCGACCCGTTCGACGCCGTTGTCGGCAAGGAGCGCGGCCATGTCGCCGAATCTGCCTTCGACGGGCCTGAGCCGTCCGTCGTAACGGGCGGCCATGGCGTTGGCGATTCGAATTGCGGCGGGGTCGCGATCGACGGCCCAGACCAGGCAGTCGGCCGCGTCCAGGATCGCGGCGCTCCAGCCGCCGCCGCCGAAGGTGCCGTCGAGATAGGCGCGTCCGTCCGCGGGCGCAATCGCGGCGAGCATCTCCGCGACCATGACCGGTTCGTGGCGGGCGTTCATGCGGCCTCTCCGGCGAGGGCCTTGAATTCCGCCTCCCGTTGCCGCTCGTACAGATCGGGATTCCAGATTTCGAACCGGGCTCCGCGGCCGACGAACATCGCGCGATCCTCGATGTTCGCGCGTTTCATCAGGTCCGCCGGCAGCACGACCCGGCCTTCGCCGTCGAAGGACAATTCGCGCGTGTTGGCGTTGAGCGTGTCCATGACGCCGTCGTCGGACTGGCCCATCATTTCCCGCTGGAGCCGCAGCCGCTCCCTGGCGATTCGTTCCTCTTTCTCCGCCGGATTCGGCTGCGAGTCGTCGGATTGCAAACCGTCCAACGGTTGCGGATAGAGGATGTCGAGCCTGGACCGGTCGAATCCGGTAAGCGCCTTGTTCGGCGGGAGATAGCCGACGAGTATGCAGTGGGGTTCGCTCAGAGCCATGCGGAAGGAGGCGGGAACCGATACGCGGCCCTTGCGGTCGACCTTGTTCTCGAATGTCGAAATGAACAGCGTCACCGAACGTTTCCTTGCCCAGCGCCGGCGAACCGGCGATCATTCGTCTCCCACTCTCAGATGGGAATTCATGGTCTAGCGTGCCATTCTATGGGATAATTTGGACTCGATGCAACAATTCCGTAAAATTTTTTTTCGCGCCGCCGGTCCTCCGTTTCCGACGCGAAGCTGGCCGGACCAGCGACCGGGTTTCGAAAGAATTCCGTTCTTATTTTGTTCGATTTCCGGCGTGTTGACGGGGCGGAATTCGCGGCAAGACTCGGCAATTCGCAACGAAACGGCCGCGATCGAACGGGTTGCGACGCATCCGTTCAACTCCCGCCGTAGTTCCCGCGCGCATGTTCGAAATATGTTCCATTAGCGGAAAACGTCCGGAAGAAGCGGCTCGATCGCTTGCGGCAGGCAGAGCGTTCGAGACGCCCGGAACGCGGGCGCCGAGGCCGGACAATACAAGAACGTCGGTTTGTCGTTCGCTTCGCGTTTCGGGACTCCGGGCGACGGCTCTGCGCGGGCCGAGGAGCGGCGGGGTTTCCTGAGGGTGCCCGCCCGCCCGTGCCGGCGCAAGCGCGCGCCGGCGGCTGGACGGGGCGCCGAACGGCGTCCGGTAAACCAGCGACCTCAGCGCGGAAAGCTCGGGTTTCGATAATTCGAAGAGACCCGCCGCCGCCGCGATTTTCGGGCGGCTTTTCCGCGCCGCCCCGGCATCCGTCGACGACGCTGAGCCCGTCTCCGTTCGCCGCAGTCGATTCGACGACCGCTCGTTTCGTCAAATCCCGACCGTTCTCCCGGCCGCCGAAGTCCACTTGCGAATGCGGGAAAGCAGATCTCCGGACAGACCGCCGCTATACTGGACCAAACGGCAACGATCGAACAAGATGCCCGCCGCGATGCTGCTTGCCTTCCAATTGGATCTATCGACCGCTTCTGCAACGAAATACGCCCTGACCGGATCGACGAGAAACGGTTCCTCCATCCACAGCTTGTTGAATCTTGCGGGATCGAGATCCGATGTATGGTTTCGCCACTCCGTGCCCGTCTTGCATTGTCCGAAAACTATCAACTGCCCGGGCGTAGCGTCCAGGAACGGAATCCACCCCACGACATCCAGTCCGGCGTCCTGAGCGTGAACCGGTCCTCCGTTCAAATTCCTGAACCGCGCGCCTTCTCCAAGTTCATTGCACAAGGTATTGACCTTGTCCTCGAACGCATTGACCGCATCCCTGTTCGAGGTCCCGAATATGTAAGCGCGCGCATTTCGGGAACCCAGATAGGCTTTGAGAACGTTGGCCGACATCTCCTCCAATAGGGCCGTCCCGTCTATGCCGTTGTGTACGCGGTTGTTTTTCATGTTGAGTCGGGTGCCAAGCAAAAGATAAATGTAAATTATTCGTTTCTTGTTTCGTGTGTCGGATCCGAGCCTTTTCAGGATGCTTCCCTGTCCATCATGTTCAAAGGGGTATCCCGCCTGGCAAGCTGCTTTTCTGCGTCCGGTTTCATTCATTACCTCTTCGAGATTTTCGTTTATCCTGTCCTCGTCGTGTTCGATCCCCATCTTTCCGTCATTTTCGTCACTCCGTATCAGGCAGTTGGCTATTTCCGAGCTGGAAATCTTGCCCCTGATCCAGCTCAAAATCTCGGCGAAATCGGCCAACTCGTGAATTCCGGCCTGCGGAGACGGTGGATTGGGTAATTTGAACATTGTCTATTCTTCCGTCTGGCGCCTTTTGCGTCGGCCCGAACTCAAGCGCTCCATCTCCTCATAGATATCGTCGGCCAAGTCGGCTATCGCGCCCGCCAAGCGCAGCAGGGTATCCGAACGATCGAAGCCCTGCGTCAGAAATCCGCGAGCATGTTGGAGGGACAGCTTAGCGTTTGAAAGATTCTCTTCCAGAACTTGCCTTGGCGGACGACTGTGATTGAGCGCGACGGATAGTCCCGCGCCTCCGCGAAGCACCAGCAGCGCTTCCGGTTTCCTCAAGACCTGATCGAGTTCGCGAAGGTTTGGATTCTGCCTTTCGACGACGGGAGGCTGTCGTTCGCGCTTGCTTCCATACAGCCAGAGGCAAAGTTCACGGAGGCAATCCATTGCATGTGGAGGCACCAAAGCGTCTGCGTCGTCCGATTCGATGGAAAGAAAATCGCTGATGCCTTCATAATCCAGGCCCGTGTATAGATGGGAAAAAGAAAAACGGGTTCTGTAACGGTCGTCGCGATCGAAGACTTTCTCCTCCTCCGCCTGCTCCAGGATCCGAAGTCCTCTATATAGACGTTGTACCGTCTTGTGACGGTCTCCTATCTGCTCGGCGATGTCCTCGAGGGGTATGCCGTACTCCCTATGAACTTCGGCAATATATTTCGCTTTCGCGTAACTGCCCCATTTCGCCGGACCGTTGACGTGCTTGAAACCGAGATAGCGCCACGATTGCTTGCGGCTGGAAACGACGGCCGGCAGTTCGCGAAGGGGATCGAGGGTCGATTTTCGATGCCTTTTTCCGTAGCCCACGATTTTCGCGATATCGGAATCGAGAATAACCTTTACGGCGGCGAGTCTGCGATTTCCTTCGATGACGATGAAATTTCGTTTTTCTTTCGTCACAATAAGCGGCTCTTGTTCAAAATAGCCGCTCGCGACAATCGATTGTACGAGTTCCTGAACGTCCATTGCATCCCACAATATGGAGATGATTTCGTTTTCTTTTGTTCTCTCCGTAATGCCATATTCCGCCAGTCTGGGGTTGCGGAAGTCGAAGCGCAATTCGGAAACGGGAATCCGTTCAAGAGAATCAGGGTTTGTCATGACATGGTCCTTTTTGGCGATCTCCTGGATCCGGATCCTAGCGCGGCCTCTGCGATAGTCCGAAGGCAAGGAAACGTGCGGCGAGGAGACGACGAGCTCTTCCTCAAGCCGTTCGCACTGCAGGGCGTAATGAAGCGGCGACAAAAATTGCTTGCAGTCCCGACACGATTTTCCGATGAGGCCGCGGTCGTCGTACGACAGGATCCACCGCGGCGATTTTGCGCGAGAAAGCGGCGCGCCGGCTTCTCGTGGTCGTTGGGCATGCAGCGGCAGAGCCGGTGGACGTCGTCGACGCAGGGCGGTCGGCGCCGCTGTCTTTTGCGGCCCTTCGGGAGCGTCGTCTTGAGAAAGGCGACGGCATCATGGAGGCGGATGCCGTCGCGCAGACCGGAAAGGCGCTCGATGCGCCCGGACGGGGTTTGCCGGCTGAACCGGACGCGCCGGGATCCGGCCTGTCCGCTGATCGGTCCGGTCGGAAACTCCGACGTGTTGCAGCGGTTCGCGCGGAGTGCTGCGAAGCCGGGATCGAAAAAATCGCGTTCCCGGGATCGCTTGCAGATCTCGCGCTGTTTCTTCCGCTCGCCGATCGTAAGGGGCACGCTCTGAACTCGGGAACGCCGGAATGCGTGGACTCGCAGACCGGCGTCGCTGAGACGGACCTCCGAAACGATACCGCGCAGGGCCGCGCCTGCTCCTACGGCATGCGGTTCGAGGCATTCGCATCTCTCGAGACGGTTTCGATCGACCGCAGCGGCCGGGAAATCAGAGATCCCTGCTTTCCCTCCATGGTAGCGAAGAGGACTGACGTGCCCCATGCGATGCCTCCCGCGCCGGTCGTCGAGGACGTTGGCGCAACCTCCGCATTATGCCTCGAAGCGGGAGAAAATGCCCCTCCTTGCCGAGGGACAGATTCCGTCTGCGCCCCGCAAATAAATCGTCGCCCGGGTTTCTCCGAAAAAACATGGACATCGCCCGCAAGCCCGGAAGACGAGGATTGGAGCGTTCCCGGAAACGGCTCCGCTTCGGCGGCAGCGACTGCCGATCAGGAAGCGCTGCCCTTCGGAATCCGGGAGAAGACGCTGCCGGCCCGGCCTGATTGACGGAAGGGGGATCCGGAAAAGCGCCATGTCGTTGGATGACATGGCGCCGGCGTCCGTACCGTGGCCCTCGGTTCATGGTGCGCTCGCCGACGGGATAGCGCGAAGCGCCGCGGCGCTACCGGGCCTGCTTTCCTTGCCGGACGGAAGCCGCCGCGACCGCCGCGATCGTTTCGAGCGTGCGCGAATCCAGGGATCCGGTCACTGAGTTCTGCGCGAAGCGCCGTTGGAATGCCTTCACGACATCCTGGAGCGGCGCGTCCCGGTCGTAGCCGATGGCTTCGAGCAGGGCGGGCGCCTCGGCGGCCTGGGGAGCGCCGCCCGAAACCTCCGGCCGCAGGGCGAGCCCGCGCCGTGCGAGCCGCCGCCAGTCGAACAGTTCTCCCGGATCGGATTTGCGCGCCGGCGCCACGTCGGAATGCCCGACGATCCGCGCCGGACGAATCCGGTGGCGCGCGGCGATCTCCGCCAGCAACTCCTCGAGGACCGCCATTTGCGGCTCGGGGAACGGCCGGTACCCGAATTCATGTCCCGGATTGACCAGCTCGATGCCGATCGATCTGTCGTTGATGTTCCTTTCGCCGGCCCAGCAGGCCTTTCCCGCGTGCCACGCGCGCCTGTTCTCGTCGACCAGCCGCCAGACGCGGCCGTCCTCCTCGACGAGATAATGAGCGCTCACCTCGGCCTGCGGATCGCACAGGCGCTCCAGCGCGGCCCGCGCCGTTTCCATGCCCGTATAGTGAAGGACGACCATATCGACGCCGCGCGCGCGCGGCCCGGAATTCGGAGAGGGGCGGTCGATCAGGCGGATCGGCATCGCGTTTCCAGAGGGTCGAACGGCGGCGAAGGCAGGCAAGGCCCTCGCTTGCGCAACATAGCGCCTCGCCCGCGCCGAAACAGCGGCCGCGACGCATGGTCCCGCCGACGCGGGCAGCGCGCCCGCCGGTCAGGACCGCTGCCGGCGGACTTCCTCGTAGGCGGCGTTGATCGCCGCCATCTTCGCGGTCGCCACGTCCACGAAGTCCTGCGGCATTCCCTGGGCGATCAGCCGGTCGGGATGGTTCTCCTTGATCAGTTTCCGCCACGCGGTCCGGATTTCGTCGTCGCCGGCGTCCGGGGAAACGCCGAGCACGGCGTAGGGATCGGGCGAGTCGGCGCCTACGTGCGAGGCCCGGATGCGGGCGAACTCGGCGTCGCCGAATCCGAATATGCCCGCGACCTGCCTCAGGTATTCGTCTTCCTTCGGGTGGATCACGCGGTCGGCCTTGGCGATGTGGAACAGGGCGTCGAGCAACTCTTCCAATACCGCCGGACGGTCGGCGAACATCTTCGCGACCTGCTCCGCGTAGGGCTCGAAGCCGCGCGCGTCGCGGCGAGCGACGTCGAACACGCGGCCCACGTTTCGCAGTTCTTCCTCGGGTATGTCGAGAATTTGCCGGAACGCCGCCACTTCGTCCGGCGTGACGCGGCCGTCCGCTTTCGCCATCTTGGCGCTGAGCACGATGACCGCCACCGTGAACGCGGTCTGCCGGGACTCGTCTTCGCCGCCGCCGTCGCGGAGCCGATCCACCGCATGCCCCGCGACGGCGCCGATCAGCGCGCCGAGAGGCCCGCCGACGGCGAAGCCCGCGGCGCCGCCAATGATCTTGCCGATGATCGCCACTTCCCCTTCCTTTCCCGTTTTCCGTCGTTGTCATTGATCAATGTGGCGACAAGATGGCGCGCCTCCGACGCGCCGGACAATGGACCCGGCGATCGCTACAATGACGAAATCACGAACGGGAGTTGCGACATGGCGAACGGCGAAGGTTACCGGATAATCGCGCTCGAGGAGCATTACTTCGATCCCGGCATCGCGGAGCGATACGACGCGAAGGCGGGATTTGCCGGCACGAAGATCCGCGACCGTCTCGACGACGTGGACGAATTGCGCATCGGCGAGATGGACGCCGCCGGGATCGACGTCCAGGTTCTGTCGCAGGGCGCTCCCGGCGTGCAGCGTTTCGATCCGGAAACCGCCGTCGCGCTTGCGCGGTCCGCGAACGACCGCCTGCAAGAAACGGTCCTCCGCCATCCCGAGCGCTTCGCGGGCTTCGCGACGCTTCCGACGCCGGACCCCGCCGGCGCGGCCGACGAACTGGCGCGGACCGTCGAGGAATACGGCTTCAAGGGAGGCATGGTCCACGGCCTGACCAACGGCCGCTTCATCGATCATCGGGAGTTCTGGCCGATCTTCGAGCGCGCGCAGGCGCTGCGCGTGCCGATCTACCTCCATCCCGCGGCGCCGCATGCGGACGTGGCGAAGGCCTATTACGCCGACTATCTGCCGAAGTTTCCTTCCCTGCTGACGGCCGGCTGGGGCTTCACCGTGGAAACCGCCACCCAGGGCATCCGCATGGTGCTCAGCGGAGCGTTCGACGCCTATCCCGACCTGCAGGTCATAATCGGCCATCTCGGCGAGGGCCTGCCGTTCCTTCTGTGGCGCATCGACGACGCTCTCAGCCGCGACGGCGACTGCCGGTTCCGGGAGGTCTTTTGCAGACACGTTCACGTCACCACCAGCGGCAATTTCTCGGATCCGGCGATGATTTGCTCGATGATGGAACTGGGAATCGATCGCATCATGTTTTCGGTCGATTATCCGTTCGCTTCCAACCTTGCCGGTGCGGGTTGGATGGAAGGGATCTCGCTCAGTCCCGACGACAAGAGAAAGGTGCTGGCGGGGAACGCCGAGCGTCTGCTCGGTCTGTGAGGGCGGGCGCCGCGATTTCGCCTTCGATGTCCGACGGGCGCGGAAAAGCGCCGGCCGAAAGCGCGGCCGAAGGCTGGCGTCCCGGCGACGGGCGGGAGATCGACGGCCGTTGGGGATTCTCTCCGCGAACCGTCGCCGCGCGCGGTCGATAGCGGCGACCGGCGCGCTGGCGGTCCCGCGGATCTTGCCCGTTGCCGAACGCGGCGGCGAAGGAAAATCGTCAGACGGTCTGTAAGCCGGGTTCTGTGCCCGCCGAGCGGACGATGGCCATTCATCTGGGACGCCCGTCGCCGAACGCCTCGCGCGACCTACCCGGGCGGCGGCGCGGGAACCCGCCTGCGGACCTGGGCCCGCTCGCCGCCTCTACTCGGTCTTGCTCCCGATGGGGTTTGCCGTGCCGCCGCCGTCACCGGCGGCGCGGTGCGCCCTTACCGCACCCTTTCACCCTTGCCCGCTGCGCTTTCAGGGAAACCGGAGCCGGCGGTTTGCTTTCTGTGGCACTTTCCCTGGGGTCGCCCCCGCCGGGCGTTACCCGGCATCGTGTTCCCGTGGAGCCCGGACTTTCCTCTCTCCGGCAGGTTTCCCGTATGCGGAGAGCGGCCATCCGACCGTCTGACGATCGGGAAATGGCGCGCGCGACCGCGCCGGTCAAGCCCTTTCGGAGGCGCGGCGGACTTCGACGCTCGCCGCAGACGCGGCATGTCGCGAAACGAGCCGGGCAAGCGGCATGAGGAAAGCAAGCGTCCGTCGGCAGGGAGCGCGCTGCTTCAGACGATCAGCCAGCGAGGCAGCCACGACGCGTCGGGCAACTGATAGTACAGCCATGACGGATACCACTGAAGCTGGATGATCCGGTCGTAGAATCCGACCAGCGCCAGCCAGCCGGCGAAGGCGTAGCCCGCCGCGGCGCGCCAGTCGTAGCGTCCCCAACGGATCAGGTAGACGAATATGAACAGGGGCAAGACGAGTTTCTGGCCGATGACCGGCATGACGATCAGCATCGCCAGGAGGTAACCGAGAAAGCCGAGGGCGCGCGCAAGGAAGGCCTGCTCGGCCGCCTCGCGGAAAGCGGCGGCGAGAGAACCGGCGGCGGAGACGGCCCTCCGGACGGCGCGTCCGTCGAGCAGGATTATCCACAAGGCCATCGCCGCGCCCGGAATCGCGGCCGTCAGCGGAAACCGCCGCACGTCTTCCGGCCACTTCAGCGCTTCCAGCGCGGCCCAGGCGAAGACCGCGAACAGAACGACGGCGAAGGGCAAGGACAGCAACGGACTGCGCTCGTCTCCCCCTTCAGGCGTTCCTTGCGGTCGGACGGCCGACTGCCGCACGGCGTACAGAAGCGAAAGCGCGACAAGCGCCAGCACGACGAGGACGATCGGGCGCTGCAACCATCCGAGTCCGTCATGGGCGACCATGCTGATCTGAAAGCGCGTTTCCATGATTCCGCCAAGGACCAACGCCAGGATGAGCGGCGGACGCGGCCAGCCGCCGCGCTTCATCGCGAGGCCGACGGCGCCCATGATCAGGCAGCTGATCCAGTCGCCCGGCGAGACGCCGGCGAGCCATGCGCCCATGAAGACGAACAGGATCACGCCGGGAACGACCAAGTGACCCGGGAGGAAAGCCACTTTCGCGACATGTCGGCTCCACATCATGAGCAGGGCCGCCGCCGCGACGTTGGCGATAACCAGCGTCCAGACCATGCTGAACGTGACGTGCAGTTCCGTTGTCAGCATGTCCGGGCCGGGCTTGAGTCCGACGATCAGCAGTACGCTCAGCAGGATGGCGGTTCCCAGACTTCCGGGAATCCCGAACACGACGGTCGGAATGAGCGAGCCGCCGCGCGTCGCGTTGTTCGCGGCTTCCGGCGCGATCACGCCGCGGATGTCGCCGTGTCCGAAGCGGCTCTTGTCGCGCGCGCTTTGCACCGCGTGGCCGTATGCGATCCAGTCGACGATCGCCGCGCCGAGGCCGGGAAGCATGCCGATATAGGTCCCGATCGCGGCGCAGCGAGTCGCCAGCCACCAGTGCCTGAACGCGTCTCGAACGCCAGTCGCCAGGCTCCCCGCGTCCGCCCGCGGCGCGCGCGAGATCGAGACGTTGCGAATCGCGAGTTCCGCCAGTTCGGGAATGGCGAACAAGCCGAGGACCACCGGAATCAGGGGGAGGCGGTCGATCAGGTAGTCCGTGCCGAAATAATACCTCGGTATGGGGTCGGAATCGGCGTAGCCGACCGTCGAGAGCAGGATGCCGAGCAAAGCGACCGTCAGGCCCTTGAGCATCGAGCCGCCGCTGAGCACGCCCACCATCGTCAGCCCGAGCAGGCCCAGCGTGAAGAGTTCCGGCGAGCCGAACGCGAAGATGACGGGGAGGATGACCGGCAGCGAGATCGCCAGAATCGCCGCGCCGAACACCCCGCCGAACGCGGAGACCGTGAAAGCGGCGCCGAACGCGCGCGAGGCCTGCCCCTGACGAGCCAGCGGATGTCCGTCCAGGATGGTCGCCTGGGATGCGGCGGTGCCGGGGATGCCCAGCATCACCGACGCGATCGTGTCGCTCGTCGAGGTGACCGCGAACATGCCGAGCAGCAGCGCGAAGGCATGAACCGGCTCCATCTCGTAGGTGAACGGCAACAGCAGGATCAACCCGATCACGCCGCCCAGGCCCGGCACCGCGCCGAACCAGATCCCTATCGAAACGCCGAGCAGCAGGTAACCGATCGCGGGCCAATCGAAAACCAGCAGCAGTCCCGCGACAAGCGAGTCGAGCATGCCCGCGGCAGGCGGCGGGCGTCAGTTCCGCTTGCGCGCCGTCAACTTCTTCAGGCCTTCCCGCGCCTGCGGAGAAATGACATCGTAGTTGGTCAGGAGATATTCCGCTTCCTTGCCCACGACGAAATTGGGCGGCGACTTGAGTTTCTTTTCGTATTCGGCCACGAAGCCCTTGTCGGCGATCGTCTCCGCGAAGGCCGCGCGCAGTTCGGCGGTCCTGTCCGCAGGGGTTTTGTCAGGAGCGTAAAGTCCGAACGGGCGCGTCTGGTAGGTCGAAAACCATTTGTACGCTTCCCACATAGGCCCCGAAGGATCCTTGCCGCCGTGGACGCTGCGGTAAAAGTCGACGAAGTGCATCAAATCCGCCGGGTAATAGGGAAGGCGCTGGGGTTCGCCCGTCGGACCCATCGGCGAATGATAATAGACCGCCACCGCCTCGCCCGACTTGAGGATCGTGTCCTTGTAGAAGGCGATGTAGCCCGGATGGCCGGTGGTCAGCGCCTGGATTTCCCGGGCGCGAATGGCGGCGTTCATCTTCGGCTGCGAATTATAGCCAGGGACGTAGCGATATCCGACGCCAAGGACGTCGAGGGGCATCCGGGCAAACATGCCGAGGCCGTCGGTGGTGCTGCGGCCGCCGACGATCAGCCGCTTGACCTTGAGGAGGTCGGCCGGGTTCTTGACGCCGGCCTTGGCGCTCACGATCGTTACGTAACCATTCGCGCCGGCTCCGATGATGACAAGTTTTTTGGGATCGTAGCGGGTGCCGGGAAGGTCCAGCAGTTTGGCCGCCTGATTCGCAGGGCCCCATAGCACGGTAAGCCCGTCCGGCTTGGCTTTCTCGGCGAGGAAATTCAGTCCCTTGACGCCGCCGCCGCCGGGAATGTTCTTGATGACGAAGTTGGCGCCGAGATGTTTCTTCATCGTGGCCATGAACAGGCGAGCGGTCCGCGTAAGGCCGCCCCCGGCGCCGGCGTTGACGATAACGTTCACGTCCTTGCCGTCGTAGAAGCCGGCCTGCGCGGGCAGCGCCAACGCGCCGAGCGCGAACGCCGAGACCAAGCTTGCGATGAACTTGCGGAAATGGGACATGGTTTCCTCCCGGTGAATATTCCAGGAGATACTATACCGTTTCGGCGGCGGCGCGAAAGCCGCGGGCTTCAAGGGTTTTCGAGCGATGCGCCGCGGCCTCCCGGCCGCGGCGCCGGCCTGCGACGGAAGCCGCTTCGCGCTTCCGAGGAACGCGTCGGCCGGTCCGCGAAGCGGGTCGCGGCGAACCGCGCGCAACGCCGCGAGGCGGGTCGTTGCCGGGGGTCATGTCCCTCGGAGCGCGGAAGCAAGAAGGTGCGCGGCGGCGCGATGTCGCGCTGACCGGGGCCGGTTCGTCAGCCGGCTCTCGGAATCGCCGGCGCGCCGGAGGTCGACGCCGCATGGCGCTCCGCCAGCGGAGCGGGGCGAATGCCGATGGCGAGGCGTCTGTGCGCGGCAAGCTGTCGGGCCGCCCTGCGCGGGCATCGCTCTTTTCCGCAAGGAGACGCGGCTGACCTGCCCCGCAGCGTTTGATACGCTGAGTTCCATACGATGGCCGGGGCCGGGCGATGGCGAATCTTCTGAACGCGCGGACGATCAACTACATGGAATTGATCGGCAATGGAAAACTGTACCGGGTCCCGACCTATCAGCGCGACTACTCGTGGTCGGAAGAACAATGGGAAGATCTTTGGGTCGACGTCCGCGAATTGCATTCGGATCGAAAAAAACAACATTATTTGGGCGCCTTGGTCGTCGAGAACGAAAACGATCGCGAATTTTCGATCATCGACGGACAGCAACGCCTCGCCACCCTGAGTCTGCTCGCGCTCGCCGTGATACGCAGGCTGTCGGTTCTGGCGGACGGCGATATCGATCCCGACGAGAATGCCGAGCGCGCTCGGGAACTTCGCGGTCGCTTCGTCGGGGACAAGGATCCTGCGTCTCTGGTCGAGAGCAGCCGTCTCCACCTGAATCATGCGGACAACGATTTCTTTCAGGACAACCTGATTCAGCAGCGGCCGCCAAGGAGCTTACGGGGGCTTTCGAAGTCGAATCGGCTTCTCCTGAAATGCTACGAGTACTTTTGTCGCAAAATCGAAGAGGCGGACGAATTGCGGAACGACGGCGCTGCGACTGCAAGATTGCTATCCGAGGCGGTAGCCCGCCAGTTGTTCTTCATCCTGATCACGGTCGATGACGAGCTGAACGCTTACGTAGTTTTTGAAACGCTGAATGCGCGCGGGATCGGATTGACGACCACGGATTTGCTCAAGAATTATCTTTTCTCCTTGGTGAGGTCCGGCCCCGATCTGGAATACCTTCATCGCCGGTGGCGGGGGCTCGTAGGCACGGTCGAAGCGACGCGATTTCCGGATTTTTTACGATATCATCTTCTGTGTTCGGAAGCGAAAATCCGCAAGCAGCGGCTTTTCAGGCTTGTGCGCGAGAGAACGAGGACGGCGGACGACGCGTTCGCTCTTCTGGATGCGCTGGAGGCGAGGGGCGAGCTGTTCGCCGCGGTCCACGACCCGAATCACCACTATTGGTTGGATCTGCACCCAGACGCCGGATCCTACGTCCGCGATCTCGATCTTTTTGGAGCGCGACAGCAGATTCCGCTGCTGTTCGCGGCGCGAGAAAAGTTTCCGGAGAATGAGTTCGTCCGGGTTCTCAAGCTGATATCGGCGATTTCGTTTCGCTACATGATCGTGAGCTGCCTCAACGCGAACGCGCTTGAAACGGTTTATCATCGCGCCGCAAAGGCGATCCTGGACGGGCGGATTTCCACGCCGGCGGAGGTATTCCATATCGTCAGGCCGATTTACGTTCCCGACGACAAGATGGCGCAAGATTTCGCCTTGCTCGAAATCGACACGAAGCGTCGCAGGAAGCTGGCGAAATACGTTCTCGCGAAACTCGAGGAGAACGCCCGCGGCGGCGCCTGCGATCCGAGCACCGATCCCGGCACGATCGAGCACGTTCTCCCCGAAAATCCCGCGGACGTTTGGCGCGAGACTTATCCGAGCGAACATTGGGAGAGCGGAATATATCGTCTCGGCAATCTGACGCTTCTCGAGTCGCCCGCCAATCGCGAAATCGGCAACGGATCATACTCCGAAAAGCGCAATGCGTACGGCGACAGCGGTTACGCGCTTGCGCGGCAGATCCCGGTTATGGCGCCCGAGCGGTGGAGTCCGGAACTCGTTCGCGAACGCCAGACGAGGCTGGCCGAGCGAGCGATACTGATATGGAGATCGGATTTCGCGTAAGAGAGCTCGCCCATCTTCAATCCTGAAGCGCGGACGGCCGGCAACCTTTGTCGTGAGGGAAGTATCGGTGTGGGTTGACCAGCGGTCGAGGCGTCGCGAGGCCGTCCCGCTTCGGCAACAAGGTTCGTTGACCAGCCCTCTCGCGGCTGCCGGCGGCCGCGCTTCGGGGTTTCGGGGCGCGGTCTCGGGAAGCTGCCCGGACTTCCCCCGGCGCCGCAACGGGCCGGCGCGGGACTTCGCGCCGCCTCCGACATGGACGGACAGCCGCCAGGAAGGTTGCGCGGCGCGAACGTTTGGCGTACGTTCAGTTTCTCGACGGAGGCAGTTCATGGAACAGTTCTCCCCCGAAATCATTACCATGCTTGGCGTCGGCATTGCGATTATCGGGCTGGTTCTTCAGCAGGGCCGTCGGCTCGACCGCCGGATCGACGCTCTTGCCCTGCGCATGGACGAGCAGTACCGGCATCTGACCGACCAGATGAACGAGCAATTCCGGGAGTTGAGCGAGCGCGTGGCGCGCGTCGAGGGCAAGTTCGACCTGCTCGAGACTTTCGTGGAGCACCGGAAGGAGCCGCCGGCCGAGGCGGCGGAATAGCGGGCGAGGCCGAGGCCGCCCCGCTTCGGCAACAAGGTTCGTTGACCAGCCCTCTCGCGGCGGCCGCGCTTCGGGGTTTCGGGGCGCGGTCTCGGGAAGCTGCCCGGACTTCCCCCGGCGCCGCAACGGGACGGCGCGGGACTTCACGCCGCCTCCGACATGGACGGACAGCCGCCAGGAAGGTTGCGCGGCGCGAACGTTTGGCATACGTTCAACTTCTCGACGGAGGCAGTTCATGGAAGAGTTTTCCCCCGAAATCATCACCATGCTTGGCGTCGGCATTGCGATTATCGGGCTGGTTCTTCAGCAGGGCCGTCGGCTCGACCGCCGGATCGACGCCCTTGCCCTGCGCATGGACGAGCGGGATCGGCAGTTGACCGACCAGATGAACGAGCGATTCCGGGAGTTGAGCGAGCAATTCCGGGAGTTGAGCGAGCGCGTGGCGCGCGTCGAGGGCAAGTTCGACCTGCTCGAGACTTTCGTGGAGCACCGGAAGGAGCCGCCGGCCGAGGCGGCGGAATAGCGGGCGAGGCCGAGGCCGCCCCGCTTCGGCAACAAGGTTCGTTGACCAGCCCTCTCGCGGCTGCCGGTGGCCGCGCTTCGGGGTTTCGGGGCGCGGTCTCGGGAAGCTGCCCGGACTTCCCCCTGCGCCGCAACGGGACGGCGCGGGAATTTGCGCTGCCGCCGACCGGTCGACGGGAAAATTGCGGAGCGCGAACGCTGCCTTTGCCTCGATTCGCGTCATGTCTGCACCGATGTCGGCGAGCTGCAGCGCCTCCGCAGAAATCTTCCACAACCAATCGATTCTCGATTTTCCTTCGTGGAACCGCGTTGTTCTTCGCGTTATCGAACAACGCTGGGCGGAGGTGCGTAACCCCCTATCGACTCCGAAGCTTGACGAGCGACAGTCGCGGGGACGGGTTGGCTGGCGAGTCGAAGCGCCGGAGCGGCCTCGGCGGTTGGGAGCCGTTCCTGTCGGCGACGTCCGAAACCGGAACGCGGGCCCCTTGAGGCTATGCGCACCGTGAATCGGGGTGTATGGTCGTGTATAGTCGTGCCTCGGGTGCCTCGGGTGCAGGGATTTCTGCGCGGCGCGACGGCAAGTTCACCAAGCGGACATCGCTTCGGACGGTTTCCGCCGTTCGTTCGGAAATCAGGAGGCGCGGCCAGGCGCCCGAAGCTCGCGGAGGGCGGGGGCCGAGGTCGCGACGACGCAAGGCGCCGCGCGGCGAAGCCTCGTCCTCGGTGAGCGCCGTCACGGGAGGCCACGATGACCGACGTTCGGAAACGAGCGGGCTGGCAATTCTGGATTGATCGGGGAGGCACCTTCACGGACTTCGTGATCCGCGACCCGGACGGCAAGCTGCTCGCCCGCAAGCTGCTTTCGGAAAACCCTGGACGCTATGCTGACGCCGCGGTGCAGGGCATTCGGGAGACCCTCGGCCTCGCCGCCGACGCCCCCCTGCCGGACGGCGCCGTGGACGCCGTCAAGATGGGCACGACCGTAGCCACCAACGCGTTGCTCGAACGCAAGGGCGAGCGCGTCGCGTTGGTCGTCACCCGGGGCTTCGCCGATCAACTTCGCATCGGATACCAGAACAGGCCGGACATCTTCGCTCGCCGGATCGAACTGCCGGAGCTCCTGTACGAGAGGACGGTCGAGATCGACGAGCGCGTTTCCGCCGAAGGCGAAGTGCTGATTCCGGTCGATCGGGAGGCGGCCCGCCGTGCTCTGCAGGCTGTCCGCGATGACGGCGTCGGCTCGGTCGCCATCGTCTTCATGCACGGCTACCGGCATCGCGATCACGAGAAGATCGTTGCCGAAATCGCCTGCGATATTGGATTCGCGCAGATTTCGGTGTCCCACGAGGTCAGCCCGCTCATGAAATTCGTCGGCCGGGGAGACACGACCGTCGTCGACGCCTATGTGTCGCCGATTCTGCGGCGGTACGTGGATATGATCGCCGCGAGCGTCGGCGACGCGCGGCTGATGTTCATGCAGTCCAACGGCGGACTGGCGGACGCGCGGGTTTTCCGGGGCAAGGATTCCATCCTTTCCGGCCCGGCCGGCGGCATCGTCGGAGCCGCGCGCGCGGCCGCGGCGGCGGGGTTCGGCAAGATCATCAGTTTCGACATGGGCGGCACCTCGACCGACGTCGCTCATTACGACGGGGAGTACGAACGCGCCTTCGAAACCCTCGTCGCCGGAGTCCGCATGCGGGCCCCGATGATGAACATTCACACCGTCGCCGCGGGCGGAGGGTCCATTCTGCGTTTCGACGGCGCGCGCTACCGCGTCGGCCCGGAGTCGGCGGGCGCGGACCCCGGCCCCGCCTGTTACCGTCGCGGCGGTCCGCTCTGCGTCACCGACGCGAACGTCATGCTGGGCCGGATCCAGCCCGACTTCTTTCCCAAGGTATTCGGCCCCGGCGCCGACCAGCCTCTCGACGACGGGGCGGTGCGCGGCGAATTCGAGAAGCTGGCGTCCGAAATCGCGTCGGCGACCGGCGACAGGCGCCCTCCGGTCGAGGTCGCCGCGGGATTTCTCAGGATCGCGGTCGACAACATGGCGAACGCGATCAAGCGGATTTCGGTGCAGCGCGGCTACGACGTCACCGAATACGCCCTGAACTGCTTCGGAGGCGCGGGCGGGCAGCACGCCTGCCTCGTCGCGGACGCGCTCGGCATGACGACCGTCTTCGTCCATCCGTTCGCCGGCGTCCTCTCGGCCTACGGCATGGGCCTCGCCGAGCACAGGCTCATTCGGGAGCGCGCGGTCGAAAAGGCTCTCGAACCGGCGCTCGAACCGGAACTGGCGGCGATTTCCGGCGAACTCGGCGCGTCGGGCCGAGCGGAAATGGAAGCGCAGGGCGTGCCGCCGGACGAAATCGCGTTCGTCGCCAGGGCGCATCTTCGTTACGAGGGAGCGGACACCGCTCTGGTCGTCGACCTCGGCGCGGCCGACGAGATGCGCGCCGCGTTCGAAGACGCCCACATGCGGCAGTTCGGTTTCGTCGCGCCGGAAAAGAGGAACGTGGTGGAGGCGGTGACGGTCGAGGCGATCGGCGGCGGCTCCGCCGCGGACGAGGACCCTGCGGGGGAAGCGGCGGCGGCCGCCGCCGAACCATTGGGCCTCGTCGCCATGCACGCGGCCGGCGAGATGCGGACCGCGCCCGTATTCGACCGCGACGCCCTTTCGCCCGGAACGACCGTGGAGGGGCCCGCCATCGTCGTCGACGACAACGCCACCACGGTCGTCGACCCGGGCTGGCGCGTCGAAATCACGGAACGCAACCATCTGGTGATGCGGCGGTTCGAGGCGCGCATGCCGACCGGGGTTCCGGCCGGCGGTTCCGGCGAAGGCTGGGATCCCGTCATGCTCGAGGTGTTCAACAACCTGTTCATGTCCATCGCCGAACAGATGGGCGTCGTTCTGATGAACACGTCGTACTCGGTGAACATCAAGGAGAGACTGGACTTTTCCTGCGCCGTCTTCGATCCGAACGGAGACCTCGTGGCCAACGCGCCGCACATCCCGGTCCACCTCGGCTCCATGAGCGAGAGCGTCAAGACGATCATTCGCCAGCGCGGCGATACGGTGAAGCGCGGCGACGTCTTCGTTCTCAACGCCCCCTACAACGGCGGCACTCATCTGCCCGACGTGACGGTGATGACGCCCGTCTTCGACGAGGGCGAGGACCGGATTCTCTTCTATGTCGCTTCGCGGGGCCACCACGCGGAAATCGGCGGCAAGACTCCGGGATCGATGCCGCCCGATTCGCGCCATATCGACGAAGAGGGCGTGCTGATCGACGATTTTCAGCTCGTGGACGGCGGGCGGCTTCGCGAGCGCGAGTTGGAGGAGCTTTTCACCACCGCGCCCTGGCCGACTCGCAACTTCCATCACAATCTCGGAGATCTGAAAGCGCAGATCGCGGCGAACGAAAAAGGGGTGCGGGAGCTGCGCCGGATGGTGGCGCATTTCGGGCTCGACGTCGTCCTCGCCTACATGAAGCACGTTCAGAACAACGCCGAAGAATGCGTGAGGCGGGTCATCGACCGGCTCTCCGACGGCGCGTTCGAGTACGAGATGGATTTCGGAGCCAGGATCAGGGTCGCGGTGACGGTGCATCGGGAAACCCGTTCGGCCGTCGTCGATTTCACCGGCACTTCGCCGCAGCAGGACAACAACTTCAACATCACGCACGCGGTGGCGGTCGCCGCCGTGCTCTACAGTTTCCGCCTCCTCGTGGATTCCGATATCCCGCTCAATTCCGGATGCCTCAAGCCGCTCGACATTGTCGTGCCGGAGGACTGCATGCTGCGGCCCCGTTATCCCGCCGCCGTGGTCGCCGGCAACGTCGAGACGTCGCAGGCGATCACCGACGCGATTCTTGGCGCGCTCGGCCTGATGGGCGCGTCGCAGGGCACGATGAACAACTTCACGTTCGGCAACGCCCGGTATCAGTATTACGAGACCGTTTGCGGCGGCGCAGGCGCAGGCGCGGACTTCGACGGAGCCGACGCGGTTCACACGCACATGACCAACACCCGGCTGACCGACCCGGAAATTCTCGAATGGCGGTATCCGGTCATCCTGGAGTCGTTCGCCATACGGCGGGGTTCCGGCGGCGCGGGCCGGCGCCGCGGCGGCGACGGCGTGATCCGCCGCATCCGTTTTCGCGAAGCGATGACGGCGTCGATATTGTCGGGCCACCGCAGAATCCCGCCTTACGGGATGAACGGGGGCGCGCCGGGAATGACGGGACGCAACTATGTCGAGCGCGCCGACAGCTCGGTTACGGAGCAGGGCGGCACCGACAGCGTCGAGGTGGCGCCGGGCGACGTCTACGTCATCGAAACGCCGGGCGGCGGCGGATACGGAGCGGCGGGGGAGTAGCGATGGAATTTCATGCCGTTCCGGCGACGTTGCGGGCCGCTTGCCGCGCGGGGGAATACGACGGGCCGACCTCCGGCCACGCCCGCGGATACGTTCAGGCCAACATGGTCATCCTTCCGGCGGCCGACGCCGGAGACTTCGAACTGTTCTGCCGGCGCAATCCGAAACCGTGCCCCGTGCTCGAGATTCTCGAGGCCGGCAATCCGGAACCCCGGTCGTGCGCGCCGGGGGCGGACGTGCGGACCGACCTGCCGCGATACCGCGTCTTTCGCGACGGCGCGCCCGTCGGCGAGGCATCGGAGATTCTCGATCTGTGGCGCGAGGACCTCGTGACTTTTCTTCTGGGATGTTCCTTTACGGCGGAGGAGGCTCTTGCCGCGGCCGGGCTCGAGCCGCGCCATATCAGGGAAAGCGGAATCGTGCCCATGTTCCGCACCGAGCAACCGGCCGTCCCCGCCGGCAGGTTCGCAGGGCCTCTGGTCGTCAGCATGCGCCCCTACAGCCCGGCGGACGCGGTTCGCGCGGCGGAGGTTACCGCTGCCTATCCGATGGCCCATGGATCCCCTCTCCGGATCGGCGAGCCTGCGGCGCTGGGAATCCGCGACATCCAAAAGCCGGATTACGGCCTGCCGGTCACCGTGGAGGACGGCGAGATTCCGGTCTTCTGGGCGTGCGGCGTAACGCCCCAGGAGGCGATCGCGAACGCCCGTCCGGGACTGGCGATCACCCACGCCCCGGGTTACATGTTCGTCTCGGACCTGCTGTCCGAAAGCATGAGAGCGCAACCGTAGCGACCCGGAAGCCCCGGTCGGGCCCTGCGCCGCTGCCGGCGCGATTTTCGAGACACTCCGTAGTCAACCCGCCGCGTACCGGCCGCGCTCCCTTTGCAGAGGGCGACATAGTGGCAGGGAGTTGGGCGCCGCCGTGGCCGTCGGCCGTCGCGCAGCGCCGACGCGCCGTTTGTCCTTCGCGTTGGACGGCGCGGGCGTTTCCGTTCAAGCGGCAGAGGCGTAAATCGGACGCGCACCCGGCAAGGGACCGGCTCCGTATCGGAGCTCGCTTCGAATGTCCTTGCGGCGCGCTTGACACGAAAACGTCTGATTTATTTTACTTGAATCGCAGGAAGTCGATCCTATATCTGCGGTATACGCGAGCGGTGACGGCTCGTGGAAATACTGAGGCATTGGAACCGTGCAGCCTCGAAAGGCGACAGTCGACTGAACGAATTGTTTAGACTGCTGAACAACGACGGGGCGAACAATGCAAATTAGTCCTTTCGACAAGGAAACGTGGACTGAATCGGAGCGCTTCTACTTTGACTATGTAGAACGGATGCTTGACGAGGGCGCCAATGTCGTCGTCAAGAATGGCCGCCCGATACATGCGATTTATCTGATCGAAGAATTTCTGAGAAAAGCGAAGAATACGGTGCGTTTGTTTTCGGGGACGCTCAAGCAGCGTACGGACGAACTTAAAATATATGGCGATTCGCATGTCGTGGCCGCAGTCAGGAATTTCCTGTCGAGATCCGGTACCGACATGAGGATTGTTTTAGAAAATCCTATCGATTTGATGGAGGGACAACGAATGGAGGATCATCCAATGATCGATACGGCGTACGGGCTTCGGGACGAAGGTCGGATGGGCGGCGGGTTCAGAGTTCGCAGAGCCCGGAAAGACAATATTAGATTTCTTCGAAGGGAGAAGTTCTGTCATCATATGGTAATCATTGACGAGCGGGCTTATCGTTTGGAGACTGACCCCGAGAAGTTCAAAGCTCACGTCAATTTTGGCGACAAGAAGACAGCTGGAAAGCTGTCTCAAGTTTTCGACCGTATACTGTTCGATGGCGGCGAACCTCTGGTTTCCATACCGGATTGATAAGAAGGGTGTCGTGCCGAATCAATTTATACCTCGTTTCTTGAAACGGCGTTCGCCCTTTTCTTCGGCGTCTGGGGCGGACCTTCTGCGATGCTTTTGGATAAGCGGCGTAAAAATTTTGCTCTATATGCGTTCCGGGCGTCCGATGGTGCGGCAGCGCTCGACACTATTCAAAGACGAAATGCGAAATGCGCGGTATCGTGCAATGGAATCAAGAAATGGGGACGAATATCAGGCGTTCTTTCGGTTTCGCAATATCGACGTTTGCAACGGGCAACGGACGGATGATCGGAATTTGGCCCGAGCTCCTCGTTTTTTGCATATTGGCGCTCTCCGTTCCTCTGGCTTGCTTGACGATGCTTTCGATACATAAATTTTTCGTTTGCGGATCCGGAGAAATTTTGCTGATATAGTCAAGAATCCGGGCGACCGCAGAGGAGCCGAAAGGATTCCCGGTTCGTTTCGACGGGATGACGACTGGGCGGGCCGGAGCGGATAAATCGAGAATTCGCGAGGGAGGAGAATTTGATGGACGGAGCAGCAGCGATCCGTACCGCGGTCGAGGTCCTCGGCCAGCGATTCGGCGACCGGCTGACGACGAATCCGTCGGTCCGCGAGCGGCACGGCGCGGATGAATCCTATCACAAGCCCATGGCGCCCGATGCGGTGGTGTTTCCCGAGACGTCCGCCGAGGTCGCGGAGATCGTTCGCATCTGCCGCGATCACCGCACGCCTGTCATACCGTTCGGCGTCGGCACCTCGCTCGAAGGCCATATCGCCGCGCTGCACGGGGGGGTCTGCGTCGACGTCGGCCGGATGAACGCGGTACTGCGCGTCAACACCGACGACCTCGACGTCACGGTGGAGCCGGGCGTGACCCGCAAGCAACTCAACGCCCATCTGCGCGATACGGGTCTGTTCTTTCCCATCGACCCCGGCGCCGACGCGACGCTGGGCGGCATGACGGCCACTCGCGCTTCGGGGACCAACGCGGTGCGTTACGGGACGATGCGCGACAACGTGCTGTCGCTCGGGGTGGTGCTCGCGGACGGCCGCATGATTCGCACCGGGTCGCGCGCCCGCAAGTCGTCGGCTGGTTACGATCTGACGCGGCTTTTCATCGGCTCGGAAGGGACGCTGGGAATTATCGTGGAGGCGACGTTGCGCCTCTACGGCATTCCGGAGACGATTTCGGCGGCGACCTGCACGTATCCGACGGTCGATGATGCCGTGCGGACCGTCATTCGGACGATCCAGGCCGGGGTGCCGATCGCCCGGATCGAACTCGTCGACGAGATGCAGATGCGGGCGTTGAACAACTTTTCCGGCCTCGGTTATCCCGAGCGCCCCACGCTGTTCTTCGAGTTCCACGGCTCCGTTTCCGGCGTCGCCGAGCAGATCGAGAGCGTGCGCGCGATCAGCGACGAACTGGGCGGCGACGACTTTTCCTGGGCGTCGAAGCCCGAGGACCGCAACCGGCTCTGGCAGGCGCGGCACGACGCGCACTACGCCAACATGCAGCTGCGGCCCGGCGCCAGGGCGTGGCCGACGGACGTTTGCGTTCCGATTTCGCGCTTGGCGGAATGCATATCCGAGACCCGCCGCGACATCGAGGAGTCCGGGTTGCTCGCGCCCATCGTCGGCCATGTCGGCGACGGCAATTTCCATGTCGACATGGTGCTGGATCCCGGCGACGCCGAAGAGGTCTCCCGCGCCCGCGCCCTCAACGAAAGACTGGTCGCGCGCGCGCTCGAGATGGAAGGAACCTGCACCGGGGAGCACGGGGTCGGATACGGGAAGATCGACGATCTGCGCGCCGAGCACGGCGAGGCGGTGGATCTCATGCGAAGCTTGAAAACCGCTCTGGATCCGCTCAATCTGATGAATCCGGGAAAGGTGGTGCGCGTATGAGGAATGACGGGATGCCGTTTTTCGGGTTCGCCGCGGAACGGAAGCGCTCCGCCGACGGAATCGGCGAGCGCGCCCGAATGACGCGGCCGGCGATAGGGGCGAGGATGCGAGCGCCGCCGCGAACGCGCGAATATCCGTCCTTCCCGTCTTGCGGGTCGAGCGATGGATAGACAGTCGGTCATCGAGAAGTTCGCTGCTCTGAATATAGGGAGCACGAAGGATGGGCGAAGGGCGCCTCACAAGCCGTTGCTCGTTCTGTATGCGATCGGAAAGTTGTTGCAGGGCGGGGAGCGGTTGACTCCCTATCCGGAGGTCGACGCGCGCTTGCGAGAACTGTTGCGCGAGTTCGGCACGCCAGGCTCGGATCGCACCCAATACCCGTATTGGCGGATGAGGAAAGACAGGCTGTGGAAGGTCACGAATGTCGACGGGATAGTCGAGAATGCGAGCGGGGACGTAAGCAAAAGGGACTTGGCTCCGACCAGCGGCGGATTTACCCGGGAAATCGCCGATGAAATCCGGAAAGACCCGGTGCTGGCCCAGCGGATCGTCCGCGACCTCCTGAACGCGCATTTTCCATTGTCGTATCATGACGACATCATGTTGGCTGTCGGCATAGAATTCGATTCTCCAATCGATTCTCCCGAAGCCACGCAGCGGGACAGGCGTTGGGACGGTTTCCGCGAGAACGTCTTGAGGGCCTATGAGTACCGGTGCGCCGTATGCGGCTTCGATATGAGGATTGGAAATTCCGCTGTCGGACTGAATGCGGCGCACATCAGGTGGCGCCAAGCCGACGGTCCCGATACGGAGGACAACGGACTGGCGCTTTGCACCTTGCACCATCAGCTGTTCGACCGGGGAGCGTTCAGGCTATCGGATCGATTGAACATACTTGTGTCGGAACGCGTTCACGGTTCGGGTTCGCGGGAATGGCTGGGGCGTTTTCACCGCGCAAAGATAAACTCTCCTCAGAGACAATCGTATTTTCCTGCGAAGAAACATATCGAATGGCACGCGGAGCAGGTGTTTAAGGCGCCTGCGAAGGAGTAGGCGGGCCGGAAATTCCTTCGCCGGTTCGACAAAATTCCTGGTCCGTCCCTCGGACGTAAACGCGATCGTCCATTGCATGAGACCTCTTGGGCGGGACTGTCGACAGCGTGGTCGTCTTTGCCGATAACGCCGGAAATGCGCTTCGGCCGAGGCGTCGGATACTGGACGAAGCCTCGTCACTCTCCGGGCTTGTGCGGTCGAGGAAATCCGCACAGCGAGCGTAGTCGCGTTTCCAGAAATTCATCCGGAAGTTCCAATGAATTCCGGTAAGCCTTGCGTTCCATTTTATCGCGGATAGAAGCATAACAAGCTGCGTGTCCGCTATTCTCAACGAGAACGAGAATCGCCGATGGCATGGTCGGCGACTTGAAATATATTGCGACTCCTCCGTCTATCGACGGATACACGGAAGGCTCGACAGGAAAGGTTCCTGCTGCATGCAGCAAGCGTCGCGCTTCGCTTTTGGCTTGATCGGAAACCGGAGGGTATCCTTCTTCCCCGGCCTCCTCGTCAATCCGTTCCAGTTCTTCGAGGGCCTCTTCAAGCCCTCCCGCACCGAACGGCGACGTTCCATTAGTCGGCATTTCTTGATCCTGAAGTGCAACGCTGGCGCTCGGCAATCTCTGCCGCGAGAGCAGTATCGGAACGGCGCGGCAGGCGAGTCAAGGAGCCGCGACGTTCGAAAGCCCCGCAACCTCTTCCGGCGTCATGTCGGCATATTTCGTCCGAGGCGCGTTTCGGGTTATTATTCGGTCGGCAGAAGCGAGGAATTCATGATCCGTCAGACCGATTTCCGGAACGAAGCGCGCGTCAATCGATTGCGAGTTCCTTTTCTTGCCGCGCTCTTCGCAACTGCCGTCTGGACGCTTCCCGTTCCCGCCGCCGCCGAGAGCTGGCGCGGCCTCGTCGTTGCCCCCGAAAACCGTTGCTCGCCCTACAACCGCCGCGACTATCCCTACTCGCAATCCGTCGAGAGGCGGATCGCGGCCCGTCTGGGGGGCTATTTCGGACCGTACACGGGACGCAGGTTTTCGGGGCCGCGCGACACGGATATCGAACACATGGTGGCCGTGTCGGAGGCCCATGACAGCGGCCTGTGCGCGGCCGACGCCGCGACCCGGCGGCGTTTCGCTTCCGATCTTCTCAACCTCACGCTCGCCGGGCCACGCGTGAACCGCAGACTGAAGCGGCACCACGACGCAGCCGACTGGATGCCGCCGATGAACCGTTGCTGGTTTGCGGACCGCGTTCTTCAGGTGCGGCTCAAATACGGCCTTACGATCGACCGGCGCGAAGCGAACGCTCTCGAAAGGGTTCTTTCCGCTTGCGCCTCGACCGAACTGGTTCTGGGCGACGCTGTCGCGGCGCCTGCGCCCCCCTCGCGGAAAGACCGGCCTTCCAGCGCCGCGCCGGAGCGCTGGGACGACAACCGCAACGGACGAATCAGTTGCCGGGAAGCGCGGCGTCACGGCATCGCGCCCGTGCGGCGCGGCCATCCCGCGTACCCCTTCATGCGCGACGCGGACGGGGACGGAGTGGTTTGCGAATGAGGTCCTGCCGGGAGCCGCCGGAAGCGTTCCGGGTCGAAGAACGGCCGCGGCTCGCCGGCGATTTTCGCCATCGCTCTCCGTGTGTTCGTTCTCGGCCGGGGGATGGCGCCTCCGGCTCGCGGGCGGATGAACGATGAAGAAATTGGCGTACGGCTTGCTGGTTCTGGTCGCCCTGTTGGCGGGAACGGTTTTTATCCTGCCGGATCTGATCGACTGGAACGCGTACAAGCCGCGGATCTCCGCGGAAGTGGAAAAGGCGATCGGTCGGACGTTGGCGATCGACGGCGACCTCGATCTCGACGTGCTTCCGGCGCCGCGCCTGACGGCCTTCAACGCGCGGCTTTCGAATGCGCGCGGCGCCGCCCGCGCCGACATGGCCACGCTCCGCGCTCTCAGGATCAGGATCAAGATCGCGCCGTTGCTCCGAGGTCGCCTTGAAGTCGCGCATATCGAGATCGTTCAGCCGGAGATCCATCTGGAGCGGTTGCCCGACGGTCGCGCGAACTGGAATCTTGCCTCGGCCGCCGTTTCCCGGCAGGGGCCGGAGCGCGGGTTCGGCCCCCCTTCCGGCTTCGCGTTTCGCGTGAACCGGCTGACCGTCACGAACGGGGCGGTCTTCTACCGCGACGGCCGCGCGGCGGAGAAGATCGAGGGATTGTCGGCCGAGGTTGCGGCGGAGTCTCTCTCCGGTCCGTTCAGCGTGAGCGGAAGCATGATCGCCCGCGGCGCGCCCCTGACGTTCGACGCGACGGTCGGACGGATTGCCGATGGGCCTCCGGTTCCCGTTTCGCTCGGCGCGCGCGTCGGCGGGGCGGTAGTTTCCGCCAAGGGGACAGCTTCCGCTTCCGGGGCGTCGGCCGAGGTTGACGGCGAGGGGGAAAGCCTTCGGACCCTGGTGGCTCTGCTGTCCGGCCGCGAGGCCCGGGAAACGCCCGACCTCCCGTACTCCTTCAAGGCCGACGTCGTCGCGGCCGACGGACGGATCGCGCTGAACGATCTGAAGTTCCGGCTGAAAGATTCGGAGGTTTCGGGAAAAGCGAGCGTGGCGACAGGCGACGCGCTTCGCGTCGACGTCGATCTGAATGCGGCGCGGATCGATGCCGATTCGTTCCTGAATGAACCCCGGCCGCCCGGCGCGGAGCCCGGAGGGCGGCCGGACGGCGGCCAGGAGGCCGACGGCGAGACAGAAGCCGCTGGAATTCGTTTGCCGCGCGACGTCGAGGTGAACGTCGATCTTGCGGCCGACGAGATCCAGGCGGGGGGAAGACCGCTTCGAAACGTCCGTTTTTCGGCTGCGCTGAAAGAGGGCGCATTGTCGCTGGAGAAGCTCTCCGCGTCGCTTCCCGGCGACGCGGAACTCGGCCTCGCCGGAACGGCGGACGAAGAAGGCGGCTCGTTGCGCTATGCGGGGAAGATGTCGTTCCGTTCGGCCAACCTGCGCGCCTTGCTGGACTGGTTCGACGCCGCCCCGTCCGGCATAGGGGCCGACCGGCTGCGCCGCATGACCGCGGAAGCGGATATAGCGGGCGATCTGTCCCAACTCCGGATCGAGAATGTCCGCATGCAGTTCGATGCTTCCCGCCTCGAAGGCGGCGTGACGTTCGCGCTGCAGGACCGCCTTTCGTTCGGCGCCAGCCTCAACGTCGACCAGTTCAACGCCGACGCGTACGTTTCCGCTCCGCAGGAAAAGGAATCGCCCGCGCCGGACGACAGGAAGGCGGAACCGGAGGAAGCGCCGCAACGCGGTCCGCTGTCCTTCATGGAGAAGTTCGACGCCAATCTGGCCATTCGAGTCGGCAATTTCGTCTACAGGGAAACGTCCGTTCAGGGCGTGCGCTTCGACGGCACGTTGCTGAACGGCGAATTGACCGTGCGCGAGGCCAGCCTCCGCAACTTGGCCGGAGCCGGCGCGCGCGTTCAAGGCAAGCTAACCGGCCTTGACGGAACGCCGGCCTTCAAGGGAACCGTTTCGGCCGCGTCGGAAGATCCGGGCGGCCTGCTGGCGGCGTTCGACGTCGAATCTCCGGTGCCGCCGGAACGCCTGGGGCGCATCCGGTTGTCCGGCGAAGTCGAAGCGGCCGCCGAACGGGTCTCCGTCGACGCCCAGGTGGAAGTCGCCGAATTCGGCGGGACTCTTCGAGGGTTCGTCTCCGACCCGGGCGCGACGCCCGGCTTCGACCTGCAACTCGACGGCGGGCACCCGGATCTCGCGCGCTTCGTCGCGCTGTTCACCGACCGCGAGACCGCCATTCAGGCAGGAGGCGCGAAGTTGAAGGTTTCCGCGAAGGGCGACATGGACAACGTCGCTCTGGACGCGGAGATCGGCGCGCTGGACGCTTCCTTCAAGGTCGCGGGCACCGTCCTCAAGCCCATGGACGCCCCCGAATTCGATCTCAACGTCGACTTTCGGCATCCCGATTTCGTCCGGCTGGTCCGGAATTTCGATCCCGCGTTCAATCCCGCCAATCCGCGTTCCGGCGCCGTCGCGCTGACGGCCGGGCTCGCGGGCGACGAAGAGTCGATCAAGGTCGACCGGCTGCAAGGCGCGATCGGCGCGGCGAGCGTCTCCGGGGCGGGTTCCTATCGCGCGTCGGAACCGCGTCCGGAACTGGAACTGTCTCTCCAGGCGGGCACGGTCGCGCTGGACGACTTTCTGGAACGCAGCGAAGAAACGCCCGGCGCGAAAGGCGGGTCGAGCGGGGAGCCTCGTCCCGACGGCGCGGCGCCGGCCGGCAAAGGGCGCTGGTCTCGGACGCCGATAAATCTCGACGCTCTTGATCTGTTCGACGGCGATTTCGATTTTCGGGCGGAGGCGCTGGCGCGCGGCGACCTTCGAGTCGGAGAGGTCGCCGTCGGCGCCGCGGTGAAAGACAAGGTCCTGATCGTCGAACGACTGTCCGGATCCATGTTCGACGGCAGTTTCGAATTGAAGGGCGTGCTGGACGCGCGGGACGTTCCGGCGGCCCAGGCGTCGATCGTCGCCGACAGGATGAAGCTGGACGCGACGGAGGGAGCCGCCGTCGGAACCGTGAGCCTGAACGCGGAGCTTGCCACGCGCGGACGGTCGCAGTTCGATATGGTCAAGGCCCTCGGGGGGAACGCCAAAGTCGCCATCGAGGGCGGAGCAGTGAAGGGATTCGATATTGCGAGAATCGGCGAACTATTACGGGATCCGGGAGGCGTTTTGAAGCTGCCGGAGGCGCTCGGATCTGCGAAGCGGACGGAATTCGGCGCGCTCGACGGCACGTTCGCGGTCGACAACGGAGTGGTCCGAACCGACGATCTGAAACTGGTCGCCGACGCCGGAACCAGCAGCGCGAAGGGATCCTTCGATTTGCCGGCCTGGACGCTCGACGTCGCCGTCCAATTGCGCCTGTTGGGGCAGGCTGTCCTGCCTCCGCTGGGGATACGCATCACCGGGCCGCCGGATCGTCTTCAGGCGGTTCCCGACATCAAGAGTCTCGAAGACTGGTTGCCGGTGCGCGGCGTGGAGGGCCTGATCGACGGCATCATCCGCGGACCCGGCGGCGCGAAACTGCCGATGCCCGTCGCGCCCGGAGATTTGTTGAAAGGCGTTCTCGACGCCGTCCGCGACGAAAAGCCCCCGTCCGCCGAACGAAGGGAGCGAACGGACAATCCGCCCAACCGCGAACAGCTCCAGGAACCGCGAGGGGGAGAAGTCGATCCCGCCGAACTGCTCAAGGGGCTCCTGAGGGGGATCGAACGGTAGCGGTTTCCCGGCGGGCGTTCAGGCAGGCCGGATCATGGCGGCCGGATCCACCCACCGGTCGAACGACGGCCCGTCGACGTATCCGCTTCGCAGTGCCGCGTCGCGCAGCGTCCTGCCTTCGCGCCATGCCGTTCCGGCGATTTCCGCCGCCCTGTCGTAGCCGATATGCGGAGCGAGGGCCGTCACCAGCATCAGGGACCGCTCCACCAGCGCGGCCACCCGCTCCGCGTCGACCGCGATGCCGTCCACGCACCGTTCGGCGAAGCTGCGGCCCGCGTCGGAGAGAAGCCCGATCGACTGCAACAGGTCGTAGATCATCACCGGCTTGAAAACGTTGAGCTGCAGATGTCCATGCGACCCCGCGACCGTGATCGCGGCATGGTTGCCCATCGCCTGCGCGCAAACCATGGTCAGCGCTTCCGCCTGCGTCGGATTCGCCTTGCCGGGCATGATCGACGATCCCGGCTCGTTGGCCGGCAAGACGATCTCGCCGAAACCCGCCCGCGGGCCCGACGCGAGCAGCCGGACGTCGTTGGCGATCTTCATCAGGGACACGGCGAGAACGTTGAGAGCGCCGGACATTTCGACGATCGCGTCGTGCGCCGCCATCGCCTCGAACTTGTTGACCGCAGGACGGAAATCGAGGCCCGTCAGCTTTCGGAGTTCGGCGCAGAAGGCGCGGTCGAACCCGGGAGCGGCGTTGAGGCCGGTGCCGACCGCCGTGCCGCCCTGGGCCACTTCCAGGATCCGCGGCAGCGCCGTCTCGACTCGTTCGATACCGGCGTCGACCTGCCGCGCATGCGCCGAGAATTCCTGGCCCAGGGTAAGCGGCGTCGCATCCTGAAGATGGGTGCGGCCGATCTTCACGACCTCGGCGAATTCGTTCTGCTTTCTCCGCAGGGATTCCCGCAGCGCGGTCAGCGACGGCAGCAATCGATCCGTGGTTTCCGTCGCCGCGGCGACGTGCATCGCGGTCGGGAACGAATCGTTGGACGACTGGCCGCGGTTCACGTGGTCGTTGGGATGGACCGGGAACATGGCGCCCAGCGGCTCTCCCAACGCTCGGTTCGCGAGGTTGGCGATGACCTCGTTCGCGTTCATGTTCGTCTGGGTGCCCGATCCCGTCTGCCAGACCGGCAGGGGAAAGTGATCCGACAGCTTGCCGGACGCGACCGAATCCGCCGCCTCGGCGATGGCGCGCCCGAGTCTTTCGTCGAGCGCGCCGAGCGCCATGTTGGCCAGCGCCGCCGCTTTCTTCTGGACGCCGAAGGCGCGAATCAGGCTGTCCGGGATTTTCTCCGTTCCGATCGGAAAGTTTTCCAGGCTGCGCTGCGTCTGCGCGCCCCAATAGCTGTCCGCCGGGACCCGGATCTCGCCCATGCTGTCGCGTTCGATGCGCATCGCCTCCGTCCGCCGCAAGCCGGCTCGGCGGCGTCTCGGCCGCCGCCGCGCGTTTCGCCCGTTCGTTTCGTTTCCGCTCTTCAACCCGCTCCTTCAAGTTTGAAGTGCAACATGGTGGTGGCTGACCGACCGTTTGCAGCAAGATGTTGCGGAAAGGTCAGGCGATAGCGAGTTCAAAAACGGAAATTTCCCCATGGCCAACGCCTATCATCACCTGACCCGCGACGAACGTTGGCAGATTGACATGATGAAGGAAAGCGGCGAGGCCGCGACCCGACCCGCAACGCGGGCCGGCGCGACCTGGCCGACCGGCTGGCGACCGAGCGCCGCAGCATGGCTTCGGCGCGGCCTCGGGCTCCCGGAGCGGCGGGGCGAAGTCGATGAGAATCTGGCCCTGCAGTGGAGTCTGGACTCGGGACGCCTGCGCCTCGGGGGTCGAGCGCCGCGAGTGGCAGACACGTGTGGAAGGGACTGGCGGAACGTTGTTCCGATGGCGACGCGGCAAGAAGCGGAACTCGCGCGCCAAAGGGCAGGTGGGCCGCGGCTGCATTCCCGACCAGGTGGACGTGCGCCCGGAAATCGTCGAGGAGAAGTCGCGGGTCGGGGACTGGGAGGGCGACGCGGGTTCGCGCCACCGGGGCGCCGTGCGATGGCGGACGGCGCCTCCCCTCGGCAGCGCGTTCCGTCAGGCCGTCGGCGCCAACCCGGCGGAAACAACGGCCGTCCTCGACGAGATGCATGGCGACTCGCGGCGCGGTCTGCCGACGCCTTTCGCGGAGGCGCCGCCTGCCGAAATGTTCGAACGGGACGGCTCCCGGCTTCAGACGGTCTCGAACCTGAAATCCACGATGTTGCGTTCTTCCCGGCCGAACTCGATGCCGATCAGGTGGACCGGCACGCCCGGACGCCGGTACTTGTCCGCGTAGCCGCGCTCCCGAATCTGCGCCAGCGCCCGCCCCTTCCCGTCCGCGACCTTGAACTCGAACAGGTAGACGCCGCCGTCGTACAGGACCGCCAGGTCCGAGCGGCCGCGCGCCGTGCTCTCCTCGGCGCGGACGTCCATTCCCGCCGCCACGAAGTGCGAGTAGAACACGCTCGCATAGTGCGCCTCGTAGCCGGCCATGCCCGTGTTCGCGCACCGTTCGTTCGGGATGCTCGCCAGCAACGCCCGGAACTGCCGCTCGATGCCCGCGAAGTCGTTCGTCCGCATCAGGCGGCGCAACTCCTGGCTCTCCGCCGCGACCGCGACGCCCGGCGCCATCGTCTGCAGCAGGAGCTCGTTCAGGCTGCGCTTCACCTCCTGGTTCGGGTAGTCCAGCCGGTAAAGGAGCGCGTCCCCGTCCCGCTTCTCGTCGGCGATGGTCAGATAACCGGCCTGGAACAAAAACGTCTCGACGGGAATGCGGTCGACGTCGAAGGCCGACAGCAGCGTGGCGTTCGCGACCGCGCCCTCCAGGTCCGGCGCCGAGACCCGGCGACGCGCCAGAAGGTCGGCGAGGAAGGTCGGCGTGCCGGTCTGGAACCAGTGCTCCTCGAACTCGCGCGTTTCGAAGAGAAGGAGGATGTCGAACGGGTTGTAGACCCTCTCCGGTCCGCGCCAGTTGTAGCCGTTGTACCAGCGCCGGACCTTCTGCCGGTCCAGGCCCTCGAGTTCCGGGGCGAAGACCGCGTCCAGCTCGTCGTCGGTATAGCCGCAGATGGCGCCGAAACGCGGATCGAGGGTGATGTCGCGCAGGTTGTTCAGGCCCGAGAAAATGCCCGCCCGCGAAAACCTGCTCACCCCCGTCAGGAAAACGAAACGGAGTTGCTCGTCGGAAGCCTTGATCACCCCGTACAGGCTGCGCAGGAAATCGCGGTTGGCCAGCGCCAGTTCCCGGTCGCCGAGCGCGTCCAGAATCGGCTTGTCGTATTCGTCGACCAGAACGACCGCCTGCTGTCCGGTGCGCTCGTGCAGGGCCTCGATCAACTCGTGGAAACGGACCGCCGTCCCGGCGGGACCCGGTTCGAGGCCGGCGCGCCTCTCCGTCGCCGCCAGTTGCCTTTCCACGGTTCCCCGAACCCCGTCCGGGGTGTCGAAACGGCCCACGCCGCTGAAATCCAGCCGCACCGGCGCGCCGACCAGTCCCACTTGCCGTGTATGGCGAGGCCCCGGAACGGCTCCTCGCTTCCCTCGAACAACTTCTGGAGCGTGTCCACCAGGAGGGTCGAACAACTTCTGGAGCGTGTCCACCAGGAGGGTCTTGCCGAACCGGCGCGGACGCGACAGGAAATAGTAATCGCCCCCTTCGACGAGGCGGCGCACATGGTCCGTCTTGTCGACGTAGTAGCAGTCCCTCCTCCGGATTTTCTGGAGGGAGGTCAGGCCGATCGGAAGCATGCGTTTTTCCATTCGGACAGAATACGCCCGCGGACCGTGGCGGTCAAAGAGAGAAGCGGTTGCGCTGCGCCGCTTCCGCCAAGGCGAAATGCCTTTAAGGGAACCTCGCGGAAGGCGCCTCGCGTCCTGTGATGCCCGAGCGCGCCTCGGTGACTTTCCCGAGGGGTCTCGTCGATCGTTTGGCGCGACGCGGCCCCCTGGATTCCCTGTTGCGTCACCGCGACGGTCCCGACCGTGTTCGTGGACAACGCGGCCGTATGTTCGCGACATGACCTACGACGAGGATCGCCGCCGCAACCACGTCGGCGGCAGTGCCCGTGCACTGGCCCGTAATGCCGCGATCTCCATCGTTCGGTTGCGCGGACGATTACCTGCCGCAGGCTCACCGGCACTACGATTCGCGCCAGGCCGTTCGAGAGCTGACCACGGAGGTCTTCTGACGCCCGACCGGTGGCCTCGCGCCGCCGCCGCCTCGCGCCGCCATCGTCTCGCCGATGCGGATCTCGCGACGCTGCCGCCTCCTCGCGGGCAGCGCTTGGCAATGACCGCGCCATTCTTGAATTCGCCCTGGCGACCCGGCACCGCGCCTTGACTTACCGGCCAACCCATCCCCATACTGTCCTTGCACAGCCACACACAGCCACACACACCGACCGCCGGTATTGCGCTTCGGAGTCGATAGCGGGAGTCCTGAGCCTAAACATCGCAGGGAAGACGACCATGCATATTCACCAGGAAGGCATCTACCAATATGTTCGCCAGCAGGGCATCATTCTTCAGGGCCTCGCCGACGCCTGCCATTCCGACGAGGATCGGCTGCGCGAGGTCGAGGAGCGTCCGAAGGACGTTCTGCGGGAACATGGAATCCATGTGTCGATGGATGTGGACGTGAACATCGTCCTCAACACCCACGACACCTTCCATTTGGCCATGCCTCCCGACCCGAACCGGACGCTCCGGGACGAGGCGCTGATGGCGGTCGTCGGCGGCTCGGCCCCAAACACGGCGAGCTCGGCGGCAACCATTGGGAGCTTTCCTTCCACCGCGAGTTCGCTCAGCTCCGTGAGCTCCGCGCGGGTTACTTCGTCTCCGACCATGGAACCCTATAACCCTTGACCGCGAATCCTGCGATGATTGGTCGGCGCGCCGTCGTGCGAATCAGGCGGGGGCAATCTCGGAGTTGATTAGGGGAACCCGTTGGGTTGCCAGCCGAAATTCAAGGAGCCGGAAAAATGGCGGGAAAGATCGAAGCGAGACTCTCGGAGATGGGCGTCGCGTTGCCCGGCACCGCCAGCCCGACGGTCGCCAAAATTCGAAACTGGAAAATGGCGGGCGATCTGCTCTTCGTTTCGGGGCAGGTGCCGCGCGTCGACGGCGAGGTCTCTTTCGTCGGGAAGGTCGGGCGAGAATTCTCCCTCGAGGAAGGAAGGGAGGCCGCCCGCGCCAGCGCGTTGATGGTTCTGGCCTGCGCCAAGGAGGCGCTCGGCGATCTCGACCGCATCGAGGAGGTGGTCAAGATCAAGGGCTACGTCAACGTCGACCCCGAGTTCACCGCGGTGCCGCACGTATTGAACGCCGCTTCCGAGTTGTTCAACGAACTGTTCGGCGAATGCGGTCGTCATGCGCGCACGGCGATCGGCGTGGCGTCCATGCCGCTCGGCGTCGCCATCGAGGTCGAGGCGGTCTTTCAGGTAGGGGCGAGCGGGTCGAATCCGGTTTCCGGGTAGAGGCCTGCTTCCCGCGCCCGCTGCCGAAGCAGGGCGTAGATCAGATCGACCGTCGGCGTTTCCAAGCCGAGCAGGCGCGCCAGTTCGATCACGGATCCGGCGATCGCGTCCACTTCCATCGGGCGTCCCCGTTCGAGATCCTGCAGGAGCGAGGTCTTGTGTCCCGCCACCTTCCGGGTGTTGGCGATCCGTCCGTCGATGCCGTCCCGGAACGTCACGCCCAGCGCTTCTCCCACCTTCCGGACTTCTTCCATGATGACGGTGGCCAGCCGCCCGAGATCCGGACGCTCGACCAACGGGCCGAGGCGCGCCGTCGTCAGCGCCGCCATGCAGCTGAACGAAACGTTGCCCCACAGCTTCAGCCAGATTTCGTCGCGGATCTTCGAATGGAGGGGCGCCTCCAGGCCGGCCGCCTCCATGGCCGCGGCGACGCGGCGAAGGCGGTCGGACAGCGATCCGCCGGGTTCGCCGAGAGCGAAAGTCCGATTTCCGACGTTGCGGACGATGCCGGGCGCGACCACCTCGTTGCTCGACGTGATGACGCATCCGATCGCGCGGCGGCGTCCGATCCCGGCGGCGATCCTCCCGCCGGGATCGACGCTCTGCAGCGTCCGCCCGTCATGCGGGCCGCCATGAGCGTGGAAATACCAGAACGGCAGGCCGTTCTGAGCCGCGACGACGACGGTGTCGCTTCCAAGCAGCGGCTGCATCGCCGCCGCCGCGTCGGCGAGCGCATGCGCTTTGGTCGAAAGAAAAATCACGTCCTGCTCTCCGAGATCGGCCGGCCGGTCGGTGGCCGTCGCCGAGGCCGTGAACTCTTCGTCTCCGGCGACGACCTTCAGGCCGCCTCGGCGCATCGCCGCGAGATGCTCGCCTCGCGCGATCAGGGAAACCTCGGCGCCGGATCGCGCCATCATGCCGCCGACGAATCCGCCGACGGCGCCCGCTCCGAACACGCAGAATTTCATGCGCCGAACTCCTCGCGGTGAAGCCCGGCGAGTTCGAGCCACGGCGCGACCGTCCACGAACTCCAGGCTTTGCCGGAGGGCGAGGGCAGAACGTAGACCCGGGTTTCGCCGACGGTCCGCGCCTGCAATCCGTAATCCGCGACGTTCGCTCCGAAGCGGTCGCGGAGAAACTGCCGGGCGGGCCGTTTGCCCGTGAAGGCGAGAAAGCGCGGACGGAAGGTTTCGATCTTGCGCAGCAGCGCGTCGGCGTCCCAGGCGCCGGGGGACAAGTCGGCGTCCACGCCGGACTCGCGCTTCGCGAGGTCGGTCAGTCCAAGACCGTACCGGGGGAGTTCGCGGAACTTGGACGGAGCGAGGCGGCGGTCCGTAAAGCCTGTCTCGTGCAGGGTTTGCCAGAACCGGTTCCCGCGCCCGGCGTAGTAGGTTCCGTCGCGGGCGGATGCCGGTCCGGCCGCGGAGCCGCAGAAAACCGTGGTCAGGCCGGGCGCGAGCACGTCAGGAAGAACGTCCGTCATTGTGCGAAGAAATCGTTTCCCTTGTCGTCCACGACGATGAAGGCCGGGAAGTCTTCGACCTCGATGCGCCAGATCGCCTCCATCCCGAGATCTGCGTATTCGACGCATTCGACCTTCTTGATGCAATCCTGGGCGAGGCGCGCCGCCGGTCCGCCGATGGAGCCGAGATAGAATCCGCCGTGGGTCTTGCAGGCGTCGGTAACCGAACGCGACCGGTTGCCCTTGGCCAGCATGACGTGGCTGCCGCCCCTGGACTGGAACTCCGCCACGTAGGAGTCCATGCGGCCGGCCGTGGTCGGGCCGAACGATCCGGAGGCGTATCCTTCCGGCGTCTTGGCCGGGCCCGCGTAGTAGATCGCGTGATCGCGGAAATAGCCGGGCATGGGCTCGCCGGCGTCCAGCCGTTTCCGGATCCGCGCGTGCGCCGCGTCGCGCGCGACGATCATCGGTCCCGTCAGGGCGAGCCGCGTCCGGACGGGATGCCGGCTCAGGGCGCTTCTGATTTCGTCCATGCTCCGGGTCAGGTCGATCTTCACGACCTCGCCGGCCAGATCGGCGGGTTCGACCTCCGGCAGGAAGCGGGCGGGGTTGGTCTCGAGCCGCTCGAGGAATATGCCGTTTTGCGTGATCTTGCCCAGCGCTTGCCGGTCCGCCGAGCACGAGACGCCGAGACCGATCGGCACGCTCGCGCCGTGCCGCGGCAGCCGCACCACCCGGACATCGTGGCAGAAGTACTTGCCGCCGAACTGGGCGCCGATTCCCGCGTCTCGGGTAAGTTGGAGAATCTCTCGTTCCAGTTCGAGGTCGCGAAAGCCCTGGCCGTGTTCGTTGCCTTGGGTCGGCAGGCCGTCGAGATAGCGGGTGCTGGCGAGCTTGACGGTCTTGAGATTGAATTCCGCCGACGTGCCGCCGATCACGACCGCAAGGTGATAGGGAGGGCAGGCGGCGGTTCCGAGGCTGCGGATCTTCTCGTCGAGGAAGGGAAGCAACCTCTCCTTGTCGAGGATCGCCGGCGTCTGCTGGTACAGGAACGACTTGTTGGCGGACCCGCCGCCCTTGGCGATGAAGAGGAAGCCGTAGGAGTCGCCGTCGGTCGCGTAGATCTCGATCTGGGCGGGCAGGTTGGTGCCGGTGTTGATTTCCTCGAACATCGAGAGCGGCGCCACGTTCGAGTATCGCAGGTTGCGTTCGGCGTAGGTCGCGGCCGCGCCGTCGGACAAGGCCGCCTCGTCCCCGCCCTCCGTGCGGACGTTCCGGCCTTTCTTTCCCATGACGATCGCAGTGCCGGTGTCCTGGCACATGGGGAGCACGCCGCCGGCGGCGACGTTGGCGTTCTTCAACAGGTCCAGGGCGACGAAGCGGTCGTTGACAGAAGCCTCGGGGTCGTCGAGAATGTCGCGCAGTTGCCGCAGGTGGCCGGGCCGCAGAAAGTGCGCGATGTCGGCGAACGCCTGCGCGGAGAGCGTCCTGAGACCTTCCCGTTCGACCTTGAGGATTTCCTCTCCTTCGAACTCCGCGGTCGAAACGAAATCCGACGTCAGTTTCCGGTACTCCGTGCGATCCTCGCCGAGAGGGAGCAGTTCGCGATACGAAGACATCGGGAAGCGTTCAAGTCTTTTTCTTGCGGAAAGAGTCCAGGGCGACGACCTGGCCGGCTTCCGGGTCCCCGGCGTCCTTCTCCTCGTCCGCCCGTTCGTCCCCTTCCGCCCGTTCGCTTTCTTCTTCTTCGATCGCATGGAAACGGAGTCCGAACTCGACCGAAGGGTCGGCGAACGCCGTTACGGCTTCCAGCGGGATTCTCAGGCGCTCGTTCCTGCCCGAAAACTTGAGCGTCACCTCGAAAGCGTCCTCGTCGATGTCCAGACCCCAGAACTGGTGCTGCAGTACGATCGTCATCTTGTCGGGGTACCTTCGCATCAGGGACTGGGCGAGGCGGACGCCGGGATGCCGGGTCTCGAAGGTCACGTAGAGGTGGTGTTGTCCGGGCAGGCCATCGTCCGCCACGCGGTTGAGAATATCGCGAACGACGCCCCGCATGGCGCGTTCCACGATGCTTTGGTAATCCATCGAATCCTCGACCATCGTGCTGGAATTTTAGGCCATGAAGCGGCGTTCCGCAAGGCGAGGCGTTTGCGGCTGCGTCGTATTTTTCGTCGGCTGCCCGTACGGCCGGCGGCAGCGCAAATTTCCGCCGCGCGCCGCTTTGCGGCGCCGAAGCGGGGCGCCGCTATTCCGCCGCCTCGGCCGGCGGCTCCTTCCGGTGCTCGACGAAAGCCTCGAGCAGGTCGAACTTGCCTTCGACTCGCGCGACGCGCTCGCTCAACCTCTGGAACTGCTCGTTCATCTGCCGGAATTGCTCGTTCATCTGATCGGTCAGCTGCCGGAACCGGTCGTCCGTCCGCCGATCCTGTTCGTCCATGCGCAGGGCAAGGCCGTCGATCCGGCGGTCGAGCCGGCGGCCCTGCTGAAGAACCAGCCCGATAACGGCGATGCCGACGCCAAGAATGGCGAGGAGTTCCGAAGAAAACTGTTCCATACGACGCCCTTGCGAATTCGGAAAGGCGAACGTACGCGAAATGCGCGCGCTGCGCAACTATCTTCTCGGCGGCATGAGACGGCGCGAATTTCCGCGCCGCGCCGTTTTCCGCGCCGAAGCGGGGCGCCGCTATTCCGCCGCCTCGGCCGGCGGCTCCTTCCGGTGCTCGACGAAAGCCTCGAGCAGGTCGAACTTGCCCTCGACTCGCGCGACGCGCTCGCTCAACCTCTGGAACTGCTCGTTCATCTGCCGGAATTGCTCGTTCATCTGATCGGTCAGCTGCCGGAACCGTTCGTTCATCTGATCGGTCAGCTGCCGGAACCGGTCATCCGTCCGCCGGTCCTGTTCGTCCATGCGCAGGGCAAGGCCGTCGATCCGGCGGTCGATCCGGCGGCCCTGCTGAAGAACCAGCCCGATAACGGTAATGCCGACGCCAAGCATGGAAGCGCCGACACCAAGAATGGCGACGAGTTCGGAAGAGAACTGTTCCATAAGATGTTCCAGTGACTTCGGGAAGACGAACGTATGCGAAACGTTCGCGCCGCGCAACTATCCTGTCGGCGGCATGAGGCGGCGCGAATTTCCGCGCCGCCCCGTTTTCCGCGCCGAAGCCGGGGGAAGGCCGGGCAACGTCCCCGGAACTCCGAAGCGCGGCCAGCCCGCCTCGGGCGGCTACCGCGACGGTGCGTTCCTCAAGAAGAAGACCGGCTTTCTCCGCGCGCGACAGCGCTTCGACCTTGCGGCGCAGGGGAGGTTCGTTCCGCGTTCGGCCTTTCGTCGACAGTCTACGGGGCGGACGACGACGGAATCCCGGAGAATTCGCCGCCGAAGCTTGCCGGCCTCGCGGACGACGCAGGGCGGCGTTTCTCCGCAGCATGTTCTTCGCGCCGCGGCAAACCGCCTCGGGCGCGGCGCCACGGCCGAGGCTCGCGGCGAACGTTCGGCGAGAAACGGATGCTCGGCCGTGGCGAACCGGCCCGCCACGTTTCGAGGCAGGCGCCCGGCGACGGTAGAGCGTCTCCCGAGCGCGCGACATTGACGAGACGGGTTTCATTTCCGCTCCGGGCATTCGTTATCGGCACCGGCGACAGGGCGCCGGAAACCGCCCGGTCGAGGTCGGCGAGCGTTCCCATGAACGGGCTCGCCCGTCGTTCCCGAACGGTTGACGGTGCGCAAACCGAGCGCCCGCCGCGCCGGCCTCGCCCTGCAGCCCGGCAAACCGCTCCGTGGGCTCGGCTGAACTCGCCTTCGCGCCAAGCGCTTCGCCGCGCTCGACGCCAGCGCGTGTTCGGCCAGAGCCGCCTGCGTTGCCGGACGCCGCGTTCAGACAACGACCGCAACGGCAGGAAGTCCGCTCCCCGAGTTTCCGGCGGAAAATTTTTCGCGCTTCGCTTTCGCCAGCCTGCGCGACCCTTGGGGTTCGCCGACGGGTGGGCGGAGGGTCCACGGGGGTGCCGAGCGGACGGCCGCCGACAAAAAACAGCGCAGCGCAAACGCCTCCCGAAAACCGGGTATGGACGGGCAGCGAGCAGGTTTGTTTTACTCAGCGTTCGGGGTTCAGCTTCGTATACAGGAGTTCTCTCGCAGAACCCGGCAGGTTCCGCGCGATATCGTCATGTGCGCAGCCGAACGTGAACCGGTTCGTTTACGCTGAGCTGCGGCGCTGGGCGTCTGCAGGATGTCGGAGCATATCTATCATCGCTGCGGTGAACGCTGCGATTTCTCCCGGCGTGCCCTTGTTGACGACACGGCGGAACGTGGCGCCAACAAGCCGGTCATCGTTCTTGTTCTTCTCCATGTATTCCAGAACGCCTTGCAGGTCATGCGGCGCGTTGGGACGTTCGCTCGCGCTCCCTGAAGGATTCTGTACAAATTTCGACGAAGTTTCCGCGATTTTTCCGGTTTGCAGAGAGGCCGGATCCGACGCACCGCGTCCCGAGGGTGGCGCCGCGCCGGTCGTTTCCTCGTATAAGGCGAGAACCTCGCGGCGTTTGATCAACAAAGTTTGACCCGTGTCTTCGAGTTCGACCCACTGCCACTGGAATTCGCCCTTCTCCGGGGCGATAGGATTGTCTTTCGCCACGGCCCGTCCAAGCCCGCGCACCCATAAAGCTCCATCCTCCAATCTGGTCAATGCATCGCTGCGCGTCGCCGGCGCCACCCAATGCAGCAAATCAGGATAGCGGTGCACGGTTCTTCCACCGCCGTGCGCGATCTCCGCCAGCCGGTCAGCTTCCGACCGGAACAACGTCGCGTCGAGAACATCGACCGGCGGCTCGGCTTCGGCGATAAAGCCGAAAATCGCGCCGGCCATCGTTGCGATGGTGTCGGTATCCGTGCCGAGCGCATTCGCGACGAGGACCAAAGCTTCTTCGGGTCGCGGCTCGCACCATCCCAAGCTTGCGGCGGTCACCGCCGTCAAAATGCCGTCCCCTCTTCTATCCGCGTCCCGTAGCCGAAAGCCTGCGACGAGCGCTGCGTAACCATTCGCTCCCGTCGGCTCGGAAGCGCTCCTACCGACGATCCGGATCGCTTCGTCAACGGCCTCCCGGCATTTGCCGACCGCCCGAGCCCACGCTTCGTCGAATGCGCCCGTCTCCGCTTCTACGGCCATGCGCCAATAAACTCCAACCTCCGTATCGCCCTGGATCATTTCCGGGAGGGCAGCCGCGGTATCAACGGCGGTCATGAGGTCGTCGGGAGACGGGAGCCGACCGGTTTCCGCCGCGCGAGCGACCGTAAGCGCATGCAAAACCGCACCCATGATTCCGGTTGGATGAGAATGAGTGCAAATCGCGTTGCGCACCACGTCGGGAAGAAAGCTCTCTGCGGCGCCGGGAGCGGGCGATGCCCATACGTGCGGCTGAACGCGCATCGCCGCGCCGTTTCCTCCAGACCGCGCCCATCCCTTGAAGCTGTTGGAGAACCAGCGCGTGCCGCGCCTGGCCAGGTTGCGCGCGCCGGCGCTCGTCGATTTTCCTCCGCCGAGCGCGTAGCTCAGCCAGATCGGCAGTTCCACCTTGGCGAACGCCTCGACATCGAAGCCGTCGACGCCGACGGCGCGGCTTGTCGCGAGCCGCAACTGCGAATCGTCAGAATAGCAGCCTTGCGGAAGCGGAACCTGAACGCCTGCGCGGCCGCCAATCCGCCGAGTCCATTCGACGGGTCGGCGCAGCGCCGCGCCGCCTGTCCGACGCCGCAGCCCCGACTCGTCCGCCAATTCGCTGATCCACCCGAGCGCGTCGCCATAAGCTGCCCACAGAGCGGATCTCCGAGTGCTTTCCCTCCGGTCGTCGGAAGCCTCCACGCTACGCGACGCTATGGATCCGGGGAACATGTCTCGCTGCTTCATAAGAACACCTCCGGCGCGTGGCGAACGCACAAATCCATGTCGAGGCTCCCCAACGCGCCCATTATCGTGTCGGCAGTCCGTTCCATCTGAACTTCTATCGTGAGCAGGTGGTTGCACGACAATTCGCCCGGATACAGAACTTCCGCTTGCCGGTCCGTGGGCCAAGCAGGCTTCTTATCCTTATGCATTCGGCCGTAACGGCCGACAACCCGGTCAGCGAACATCGCTTCGAAACCGGCAAGCCCTTCGGCGCGCTCGCAAGCGGGATAGATGTTGTTCGTCGTCGTGAAAACCACACCTTGGTGGTCGAGAACGTCGGGGTGAAAGGACAGCAGCATGACGAAATCGTCCGAGTTCGGAATCCGCTCCCTGACAAGTTGCAAGACATAGCTGCGGAGCGTTCTGTTGAAAGTAAGAACGAGAACCTGGACAGGGTCTTCGTGGCCCAGCCGATTCTTTCTGTTCTGCCGTGACCGGCAAAGTTGGCGGAGGCGCAGTAGCGCCGTAGTTGTCTTGCCGCAGCCGGCCGCGCCTCGCATCAGCCGAAAACCCGAAAGGTCGTCAACCAATATCTTCAGCTGCTCGGGCGTCGGCTGGATGTTCGACAGGACACGCATTCATACACGTGGCATAATTCTGCTGGATCACCCTCACGCGTCCTGGGGCCGTTTGAAGATACCCGCCGCCACAGGTCCCACGTTGGTCGGGGGCTGCGTATTGAGTGTTCCAGAGTGTAGAAAAAGGAAAGTGGGGGCTTCTGTTGCCCGGCGCCCCCGAACCGCGCTTGCCCAAATCTAGGCAGCGAGAGCCAATTCGTTATCGTTGGCACTTGTGTTGTCGGCCCGCTAACGGCGGTGCCATACCGGGCGAAAAGCATGTCTTTAGACGCGTGTCGATCCTGTTTCGCCCCCGCACCTCATCCCCGCCGCGAAGACGGAGGATGCGATTTGGTGGAGGCGCCGGGTACCGCCCCCGGGTCCACGACGTTTATTCCACAAGCCGTTTATCGCCATAGCCGAACCGTGCCGGCCCCTTATATATAGGACGATTCGGACAGGAGTGAAATAAAAAAATATCATCGTGCGGGCCCCTTCATGGATATACGGACGATGCAGCAATATCTCGACCTCATGCGGCGCGTGCGCAAGACCGGCTACCGCAAGGGCGACCGCACGGGCACGGGGACCTACAGCGTGTTCGGCCATCAGATGAGGTTCGATCTGAGCGACGGATTTCCGCTGGTCACGACAAAAAAAATTCACGTCAAATCAGTCATCTACGAGATTCTCTGGTTTCTCCGGGGCGATACCAACGTCGCGTGGCTCAACGAGAACGGCGTCACGATCTGGGACGAGTGGGCCGACGCCGAAGGCGACCTCGGGCCGGTCTACGGGGCCCAATGGCGTTCCTGGCGGGCGGCCGACGGCGCGACCGTCGATCAGATTTCCCGGGTCGTCGAGGAGATCAGGACCGATCCTGATTCGCGGCGCCTGCTGGTCAGCGCCTGGAACGTTCCGGAAATCCCCGCCATGGCGTTGCCGCCCTGTCACTGCCTGTTCCAGTTTCATGTCGCGAACGGCCGTCTTTCCTGCCAGCTCTATCAGCGCAGCGCCGACGTCTTCCTGGGGGTGCCCTTCAACATCGCCTCCTATGCGCTGCTGACGATGATGATGGCGCAGGTAACCGGCCTCGAAGCGGGCGAGTTCGTGCATACGCTGGGCGACGCCCATCTATACGCGAACCATGTCGAACAGGCCGACGAGCAGCTCCTCCGTTCGCCCTATCCGCTGCCGACGATGCGGCTGGCTCCCGCCGTGGACGACATTTTCGACTTCACCTACGAGGACTTCACGCTGGAGAGCTACCGGTTCCACCCCCACATCCCCGCGGCCGTCGCGGTCTGATCGTGAGGCTCGCGCTCATCGCCGCCGTCTCGGAGAACGGCGTCATCGGCAGGAACGGGGGCCTGCCGTGGCGCCTTTCGAGCGACCTCCGGCATTTCAGGAGGATCACGGCGGGCAAGCCCGTCGTGATGGGACGAAAGACCCATGAGTCCATCGGCCGGCCGTTGCCGGACCGCGAGAACATCGTCGTCACGCGGAATGCCGGTCTTGCCGGAGTGAAGGCGGCGCCCGATTTCGAAAGCGCTCTCGCCTGCGCGGCCGCGATGATCGGAGCCGCTGGAGAGGTCCTCGCGATCGGGGGCGAAGCCATCTATCGCGCGGCGCTGCCGCTTGCCGACAGATGTTACCTTACCGAAGTCCACGCCACGGTCGAGGGCGACGTCTATTTTCCGCAACGGATTCGCGCCGAATGGCGGGAAGTTTCGCGGGTCCGTCGCCGGGCGGGCGCCGGAGACGATCACGATCATTCCTTCGTCGTTCTCGATCGAGTCGGGTGACGCCTGCGCCGCGTCAGGGTGATCCTGCTTTGCGTTGCATTTCCGGGTTTTCGCTTTCGCGAGCCGCTTCGGTTGATGGCTTCGAACGAGCCCATGGAGGTTCGGCGGCGGAAATCCGCTCGCTCGACCGGACGACGCTCTCGTTCGACGGAACCGTTGCCGGGCGTTCAGGCGTTTCGCCGCTTGCGGCGCATGTCGTCGCGGGCGCGGATCTCCGGCGCCGAACCAGCTGCAGGTATGGCTGCGAGGCCTGCCGCGACGATCATCGTACTGGTTTCGAGGCGCGCGGCTTTCCCTGGCGAGGGCGCTTGCCGTCGCGTTGCGTCGGCCCTGGTTTCCGCGACGAGGGCGTCGACCTTGCCGTCGAGGCTCGCGAAGCCGGCGTTGACGTCGGTGCCGACGCGCGTCGCCTTTGCTGGCGGCGCCTTCCGTAGGCGTTCGCCCGCGGCCTCCAAGCCGCTCGTTGAGCGTGTCGAACGTACTTGCAATCGTGGTCGCCTGCTGCGGGCGGGGCAGGATTTCCGCGGAGCGGCGGGTTCGCTCGCCTCCGCGCTTTTCCCCGCCGCCCGCCCGTGCCGCCGCGGAAATTGCCGGCTGCTTGTCGCGCCAGGGGACGCAGCGCGGGACAGGCCTGCCGCCGCCGACTTCTTGACGGTTCCGGCACGGCGGCCTACTCTCTTTGGATGACGAAACGCATGCTTCCGATCGGCATGACGTCCCTCCGGAAAATCCGGACGAGAGACTGCCACTACGTCGACAAGACGGACCATCTGCGCCGCCTTGTCGAAGGAGGCGATTACTACTTCCTGTCGCGTCCGCGCCGGTTCGGCAAGAGCTTGCTGGTGGACACGCTGCAGGAGCTGTTCGAGGGAAGCGAGGAGCTGTTCCGGGGTCTCGCCGTGCACGACGGGTGGGACTGGTCGGCGCGCCATCCGGTCGTGCGGCTGGATTTCGGCGGGGGCGATTTCGGCGACCCGGACGGGGTTCGGGAAGAAACGGAATCGCAACTGAAGGCGGCGGAGAGGCTGGCCGGCATCGAGCCGGGCAGCGCCAGAGTTTCGATCCGCTTCCGGGAACTGATCGCGGCCCTGCACGAGCGCACCGGACAGCGGGCGGTCGTTCTGGTGGACGAGTACGACAAGCCGATTCTGGACGCGCTCGGCGATCGGGATCTGGCGCGGGCCAACCGCGATTTCCTGCGCAGCCTGTACGGGGCGATCAAGGCTTGCGACAGGCAGCTCCGTTTCGTTTTCCTGACGGGGGTGAGCAAGTTCTCGAAAGCTGGCCTGTTCTCTGGCCTGAACAACCTGCGCGACATCACGTTGGCGCCGGAGTTCTCCGACATTTGCGGCTACACGGACGCGGAGCTGGACGCGGTCTTCGCCCCGGAACTGGAGGGCCTGGACCGGGACGAAATCCGGCGCTGGTACAACGGCTACAACTGGTGCGGGCCGGAGAAGCTCTACAACCCGTTCGGCGTCCTGCTGCTGCTCGCCGAGCGCAGGTTCGGCAACTACTGGTTCGAGAGCGGCACGCCGACCTTCCTGGTCGAGACGCTGGCGCGCCGCGGCCTGCCCACTCCCGACCTGGACGGCATGACCGGCAGCGAGAGCCTGCTCTCGGCCTTCGACGTGGACAATATCTCGGTCGAGGCGCTTCTGTTCCAGACCGGCTACCTGACCATCGCCGGCGAGGAGGACGGCGGGAGACGTTACAGGCTGGACTACCCGAACCTCGAGGTGCGCCAGAGCCTGGGCGAGGCCCTGCTGGGAGAACTGCTCCCGGCCGAGGCGCGCAAGAAGACGGGGCGCTTGCGGCTGGGCGAATTGCTGGAGGCGAACGACTTCAAGCGCATCGGGACCCTGTTCCGCGGCGTTTTCGCCGCCATTCCGCACCAATGGTACATGAACAACCCCGTCGCGAAGTACGAGGCCCACTACGCGAGCGTTATCCACAGCTGCTTTCTGATGGAGGGCTTCGAGCCGGTGGCCGAGGACAGCGGCAGCCGGGGGCGCGCCGACATGGCGATCCGCGCCGACGGGCGCGTCTACCTGTTCGAGTTCAAGGTGGTGGAGCGCGGGCGGGAAGGGACCGCGATCGCGCAGCTGCGAGAGAAGGGCTACGCGGACAAGTACCGCCATTTCGGTCGTTCGGTCCACCTGATCGGAGTGGAGTTCAGCCGCGAGGAGCGCAACGTCGTCGGGTTCGATTGCGAGGCCGCCTGAACGGCTTCCTGTCCGGACACGGCCGCCGCCGCGAAAGAACGCCACGCGGGTTCGGCCTGCGGCGGCGGCCGGTTCGCCGCCTCGCGCGGCGCTCGACCGGTAAGCGTCTGAAAGGTCGCGGGAAGGCGTCCGCGGGGCCTGCGCGCTGTGGCTGCGAAGAGCGTCGCGCAGCGGCCTTCGGAGGGACGAGGGGCGGGACGAGGGGCGGGACGCTTGATTCGCCTGCCTCGCGTGCCGACCGGCCGCGTTGCGCTTCGGAATCGACAGGGGGGGCCGGCTGCTTGTCGCGCGACGCAGCGCGGGACAGGCATGCGGCCCGATTTCGAACGTCTACCGATTCGGGTGCCTTTCTGCTATTCGTTCGCCGAATGTACGAAGGAGGTCGAAAGTTGCGTTTCATCTGGGCGGTACTGATATTGAGCGTGGCAGGAATTTTCGCGCCGGCATGCGCGCACGGCGAGGCGGCGGTCAAGGCGGATCGCATTCTGGTCGTCAAGAACGAGCGGCGGCTCGAATTGCTGCGCGGCGGCCGCGTTCTCAAGACGTATAGAGTCGCGCTCGGCCGCTACCCGTTGGGTCCCAAGACGCAGGAAGGCGATTCGAAGACCCCGGAGGGGATCTACAGGATCGATTACCGGATTGACCGGGATCGGTCGAAATTCCACCGCGCGTTGCACATTTCCTACCCCAATGCGCAGGATCGCGCGCGAGCGGCCCGTCTGGGGGTCGACCCCGGCAACGAGATCATGATCCATGGCCTCCCCGAGGAATGGTCCGCCCGGCAACTCGACCATCCCCGTCTCGACTGGACGCAAGGCTGCATCGCGGTCACGGATCGCGAGATGGACGAGATATGGCGAATTGTGGACAACGGGACCGTGATCGAAATTCGTCCCTGACCGCGCCGCCAGGGAGGACTTGCGAACCGGCGCTCGGGCGGCGGAGCGCGGGTTTTCGCGGAAGCGTTTCCCCCGTCGTCGGCGTTTTGCCGGCAGCCTCCGGCAATCCGCTCTCGAGGCGCAACGGCTCCGTCGAGGCGGAGCGCTGCGCCTTCGCGCGCACCTGACGAGTCGTTTTCGTCGAGGGGTTGCGAAGTCGACCGCAGCGGCATGCTTGGAGATGGTCGACCGGGCGTTTCCAGCCTCGACGGAAAACGGCGAAGCGGTTGCCGGGCGGAACTGCGTCATCGCGGACCAGCGTGGCGAAAGTTGCCGGGCTGATAAGGGGATTTTCGGCTGCGCCTGAAAACGCCGTTTCGTCGCAAAAAAAATGCCGTGAAGCCTTGCCGTGGTTAAATCTGCAAATTATGTTCGTTGTATGTCTTTGCATAAGGAGCATCACGAAGCTTGCGGAACGCCATGATTGAACTGCAAAACCCCACGATAGCCGAGCCTTGGCGGGTTCTCGGCAACGTTGCCGACGAGATCGTCACTCGCTTGGAAAAGCCGCACTCGCAGCATGTCGGCCACGTTTTCAAAGGCGAGGCGTCGCCCGACCTTCGCTTTTCCGGCGGCGAAGCGTGGAACGGCGCTTGCCATGAATCGGCAAGTGATGCACGAACTTGAGGAAATCAGCCTCGCAGGCAGGTAAGGAGCGCGTAAGGATGCATAAGGTCGCTTCGGTCAACTCGACGGGTACCGGTCGGCGCGTCATGACGCACGACCGGCAGGAACGTTCGCGGCGCCTCATCGCTTTTGGATGGTACGGCGGCAAGTTCAGTCATCTCGATTTCATCCTGCCTCGCATCCCTGTTGATGCGACCCATTTCTGCGACGTTTACGGCGGTTCGGCGGCGGTCCTGCTGAATCTTCCGCCGTTTCCGGTCGAGACCTACAACGACATCGACTCCGAACTGGTCACTTTCTTCCGTACGCTCCGCGCGCAGGGACCCGAGCTCATCAAGGCGATCGGTCTCACCCCGTTTTCGCGCGAGGAACTGGTTCTCGCTTGCCAGCCTGCGAAGAACCTTTCGGACCTCGAACGGGCGCGGCGGTTCTACGTTCGCGCACGTCAAACCCGCACCGGATTGGCGCAAACGAGCAGCGAGGGACGCTGGGCCCACTGCGTCCTGACGTCGCGGGCGGGCATGGCTGGCGCAGTTTCCCGGTGGCTGGGCTCCGTGGACGGACTGTCGGAGATCGCTCAAAGGCTTTTGCGGGTGCAGATCGAGAATGCGCCGGCGATTGAGGTGATCCGGCGTTACGATACCGCGGGCACGGTATTTTATCTGGATCCGCCCTACGTTCATTCATCCCGCGGCGACGCCTCGGCATACGGACACGAAATGACGGAGGAAGAGCATCGAATGTTGGCCGAGACTCTCTGGACGGTTCGCGGCCGCGTGATCCTGTCCGGATACAGGACGGCTCTTTACGACGAACTGTATCGAGGCTGGCGGCGGGAAGACGCCGACGAGCGCCTTTGCCATTCCGTCCGCAAACCACGCCGGGAGTCGCTCTGGCTGAATTTTGAAGAGGGAAACGACCCGCATGGACGTTGACGAGGTCCAGAGGTACCTCGACTTGACCTGGAGGGAAGTGGTTGAGGAAGCGACACCGGAAACCGCCGCCGCGCAGGTGCCAGAAGCTGACCCCGATATCGACCGCTTCGTGGATTCCGATCAGGTAACGTTGCGCTACGTCGTCGTGACCCAGCTGTTGGGCAAGGTCGCCGATCATGACCGAAGTCTTCTTTGTCTGCAGGCTGCCGATGGCGAACAAGGCGCATGGGATGCAAGGTCCTTCTGTTCGAACGTCATCGTTCCTTGGGTGTTTCTCAACCATAACGTGCTCGGAACCAGTCCCGATCCTTACGTGAACAATCCTGCCCGCCGTCCTCGCCTCGACGTCGGTCTGAACGCCCTCAGATATCGCGAAGCATGGGAGCAACTGGCGGACTGGTTCAGCGTTTTGGACAATTGTTCTCCGGCCGAGTTGGAGGACATCTTTCGCAGATGCCTGCGCAGCGTCGCCCGGAGACTTTCCCGACAGGAGTTCGTCTATCCGGTGCCAAACCGAATCAGCCTTGACAGCACTATCGCCATTCTTGACGAGTTCCTGCGGGAACCGAGCGGCGGTCTGCGTCCTCTAGCGGTTACGGCAGCGGTCATGCGCATCCTTGGAGACGCCTTTTCGTTGTTCTCCGAAGTGCATGCCCAAGGACTGAATGAGGCCGACAGAGCAGCCGGGGTGCCCGGGGACGTTATCTGCCGGGAACGAGACGGCCGGATCGCGCTTGCTGTGGAAGTGAAGGGAGAGAACCTGACGATAGCTCACTTGCGTTCGTCGATCAGCAAGGCGATGGAAGGGGAGGAAAGGCTAACCCGCCTGTTGTTCGCCGTGCCGGGGATCGTCCAGTCCGACAGCGAGGCTGTCGAGGCTAAAATCGAAGAGGCATGGAACACCGGTCTCGCCATTCATCTCGTGGAATTGAAGAATTTCGTTCGTTCGACCTTCGCTCTTCTGAGCGACGATCTGAGGCCTCGTTTTCTGCGAGAAGTCGGAGAAGAGCTCGACAGGCGCGGCGTATACCAGCATCGCGAGGCTTGGCGGGAGTTGTTGTCGTCGATTGCCCCATAAGCATTCGCCCGTTTTCGAGCCGTGCACGGCCGCCCCGAAAGCTTGCAACGGCGTCAAAAAAAGCGCCCGGAAGGGGTGCCTGCACAGCCTATTTCGTCTCAATCTACCCCATGCCTCCCCCCGACTACGTACGAAAAACCAGATTTGAATTTCATTGTTCCACGAGCGCTTGAACTAGTTTATACAAGTGAGACGATGAGGCCCCTTGCTCATGAGGTCGGCTACAATGAACCGCCTTTCGCTTTTGAACCCGAACGACGAGCCATGAACTAGACCCGTTCTGCGCTAGACTCTACGAGGTGACTCGCGATGATTTGCACTTCATTCGCGACCTATCCGATATCCACGGTTTCGACTATCCGACGGAAACATTTCGAATACTTTAGAAAAAAGGAAAATGACAAATTCGGCGAATATCGAACGCAAAGGATTGTTTTCAGAGAGTGGGACAATTCGAGCGCAGCAGGCTACGATCATTGAACATTGGGTAAAAAATGGAGCTGATGATGCAGCCCAAATTTAACGCATATTGCAACGAAAGCTTTCACTTGACGCGAGGCAGCGTATTCGCGATGTGTCTGGGAGTACTGATTTGTCAAACTATACAAGTAGAAAATATTTCGAAAATGGTACGCGCACTCAAGGAAAAACATCGCCTCAAAACCGACTTCGAGATAAAGTGGACCAAGGTATCTCCAGCGAAGATCGATTTCTATTTGGCCCTTGTCGACCTGGTTCTTGACGATGATGGACTGGATTTTCATGGCATAATCGAAGTAGAAGATAGTCCAATTGATCGCTCGCGAGATTTGTTCCATGGTGAACTGTATGGCCGGTTATTTGATACTGTCCTCCGCTCGCCGCTGAGCTATCGCATTTATCTGAACGTAATGGATACGCGGGGCAATCGGATGATGCGCCGGTTGCACGACATGGCTGGTGCTACGGATAGGTATTGCGTCGAACGTATTCAACAAGTCCGGTCGCGCGAAAGCGAAATTCTGCAGGTTGCCGACCTCTTCGCGGGTGCGCTGACCTATGCGAATAGAGGACTTTCGGGAGGGGCCGGCAAAGAGGCGATTCTTGAGCGCCTGCGGTTGCGGCTAGGAACTCAGACGTTGACCTCTTGTTTTGCTTCTCCGGAATTCGGGTTCAACGTTGCTATTCAAAGATCTTAGGGGATGGCGGATTGCCCCACCGGAACTCGTAAAATTCGAAGCGTTCGGCGGAGATTGGAACGCCTATGAAGCCGAACTCTATCGCATCTTTCGGGAGGAGATAGCCCATGGTGGGCTGCGATTTCGCGGCCAGCCCGTCAGTTGTCGCTGCATGCCGGAAACCGTCCGGCGGTGGTTCGCCTTCTGGCATCTTGTGCAGGAAGGCAGCAATTCCCGCTAAGGCTCGAAACCCTTGCAAAATGTGGAGTCTGAAAAAAATTTTTCGTGGACTTTTCGAGGTGATTCGGGGCTATTTGCCTTCAAGCGGAGCATTTTTCTCTGGAAAGTGGTCCGAAGGCGAGGCGGGATTGTACCAAAATGGCCAGAATGCCAAGCATGCGCAAGACGCTCAGCGCTCCGGGATTGTTGAAGGAAGTGCGAGCTTGTTTCGACCGTATCGAAGATTGCAAGCCGGGGGCTGAACCAGACGGACTGCCTGATGTCGGGTTTAGCGGTGTTCGGTATGAAGTATGCATCGCTTCTGCAGTTCGACGAAGCCGCGCATGCCGACGAAGCGGTTCGGCACAACCTTGCAACCCTGTACGGCATCAAACGCGTACCGTCGGACAGGCGAGAACGTCTTGACGCAGTCTGTCCGCGACAATTGCGGCGTTGTTTCACGAAGCTGTTCCAGGTTTTGCAACGAGGGAAGGGGTTGGAAGAATACACTTGTCTGAACGGCTATTATGCTCTTTCGATTGACGGAACGGGATACTTCTCGTCGGACAAGGTGCACTGTAAAAACTGCTGCGAGAAACACCACGGTACGATTACCTACTACCACCAGATGTTGGGGGCCGTACTGGTGCGCCGAAAGGAAGTTTTTCCGTTTGCGCCCGATCCTGAAGGGGGACGGTGCAAAAAAGAACGATTGCGAACGCAGCGAAACGGCTTCTGGAAGATGTACGTCGCGAACATCCGCGCCTGAAGCTGGTCGTGTTGGAGGATGGGCTGGATGGACCACATGTCAATCTTCTCAAGGAGTTAGACATGCGTTTCATACTGGGGGCGAAGCCCGGCGACCACAAGTTCCTGTGGGTCAACAACGCGCCGTCCGTGGAGCGCCGGGAGTTCACGGACGAGGACAACATACGGCACGAATTCCGGTACGGAGTGCCTCTGAACGATACGCACTTCGACCTCAAAGTGAACTTTCACTGGGAGAAGCTTCCAAACGGCAAGAAACAACGTTTCTCCTGGGTCACGGATCTGCCAATTGACGAAGGGAACGGAGTTGATGCGCACCGGTCGAGCGCGCTGGAAGGAACGAAACTTTCAACACCCTGAAGAACCAAGGCTACTGATCACAACTTCGGTCACGGTAACAACAATCTGTCAACTGTCTTCGCGTTGATGCTGGCGTTCCTGCCAGATTCAACAGCGATGTTGCAAACTGACAGGCGCAAACGAAGGCCAAGCGGTCCATTTACTTCTGGGAAAAGGTGCGGGGATTGTTTCTCGAGTACTTCCTGAAGGACTGGGAAACGCTCTACGATCGCGTTTGGATACCGGAAAGCAGCGGGAATTCCCTACGACACCTCCTGACCTGGCACCGTGACCGAATGTGCCAAAGCAAGTTTTTCAGGGGAAACAGGATGGTCAAGGCTAAGTCGGCGCCAAGCCGAAGCGGGGAAGGTGCGTCGCGGCGGCTGGTCCCTCGGTAACGACGCTATCTCGACGCGCCTTTCGCAAAGGGCGGCCACCTTAGCGGGAATTTCTGGCAGGAAGGTCGCGCGGAGGAGGATAGAACGCCGGATTTGCGCCGATGCGAGAGGATCCGATGGGTCCGCTGGGTCCGCTGGGTGATCGAGAACGCAGGATCTCATCCCGGAATCGACGAATAGCGGAACGAGCGACGCGGCAAGATAAACGCGCTCCTTTAGTATCGAGAGGAGTATCTGGTGGTGATCGCGCAACGCCGGAACTACTGGTTGCTTAAAACCGTCCATTGTACAGAGAAACGGGGCCGGATTGCCGACCTGCGACCTGCGACGCGAGCGCGATGCATACCTTATGGCCGCCAGAAAAGACTGAAGCCGCCCCATCGATTTTGGGACGGCTTCGAATGCTCTTTCTACGCGGCAGTCTTGCGCAACGACTCTCCGTTGCTAGAAACCGGACAAATATCGAGTGCGCTTCCTGCACATGGCAGATGAGACGATACACAGATAGTAACATCTGACACGCCTGTCAAGCTGCTACGCCATTGCCGTGGGCGGAGCTCTGCGTAGGACAGCCCAATGCTCATGAAGCAGGACTCTTGGGGCGCCAAAATACCGCATCATAGGCCGAATATGGGCAAACCCGGTTTCCGGCGACGGAGGCGCGGTTCGGCAAAATCGACGAAACCGTGCGTACTGCGCATGAGGCTCAGACTCCTGGACCGGACCAACCGGACGATCCGGGAGCGCTGAAGCGCACGCTCGCAAGGCCTGACACCGGTTCCGCCCGTTGCCCGTGAGCGAGCGCCGGGTCGTCGGCGGCTTCCGCTCGACAGCCTCGGCGCCGTCGCACAAGAGACTTCTGGAGCGTCGTGGGAAGACGCGGGAATTCTTCGTATCGACCCGGAAGACCTCTATGCCCAAGATGGCGCTTCGACGACCCTGCATCGCATTTCCATGCAGCGGTTCCTGTCGCTAGTTCCGAAGGCGCGGCTCGGTTCGACCCGGCAACGCGATCTCGAAAATCGCCCGCCGCCCGCATCGAAATTCCTCGACCGCTCGTGAGAGCCGCGCGACGCCGACTTCGATCAGGAACTTGAAGTCGGCAGGCAGGCTATCGAAGCTATACGAGTGGTACGGGCTGTTGATCGCGAACGATGGAGCGCTGGCCCTTCGCGACCTGCCTCCGCGGTCGGTCAACTATACGTTTCGTCTTCGACGCTCGCAGCCGAATTCAGGGAGAATTGCCGACGCGGGTCTGGTAGACTTTCTCGCGTCCCTCCTATCTCGCCGACCCTCGACAGGAAATATCGTTTGCGGAACTTCCCGTTTCCCTGCGCCTAGTTGCCTCGCAACACTGGAAATTCGCTCCATGACCTCCGATGCGGAAAAGCTCCGAAAGGATACCGAAGACATTCTGGAGCGCGAGCGGAACTACAAGGAAGCGCTGCGACTCGCGCTTGACTGGCAGGGAGGCAGGAAAAATCACAAGGTGACGCTCCCGACCAGGATGGGCAGCAGCAAGTCTTACTTGGCCTCGGCGTCGCTCGGCTGGATTGCTGCGAACGTCTACCTCGCTCGCGATCTCCCGATGTTCAGGAAGCGAATCGGGGACAACGCCGCCGCGGTCGACGTCGCGACCGCGAATCGTCTCTGGAAGGGGTTCCCTGATTTCAGTCGGCAGTTGCCGATGACGAGGTACCTTGCGACTCGAGAGCATCGCAAGTTTCCTCCTCTGTTGGTGGTCGCTTTCCAGGATTGGGTTTGCGAACCGGGACACGACAACTGGGGTCCGGACGGGCGGGCCCTGACGGGCTCCCTGCATGTCGAACGTCTCGATACCAGGTCGTTCGTCGTCGACCTGGAAGTGACCCGTACGAGCTACTTCGCGTTCGACGGTCAACACCGCCTCATGGCCATCAAGGGGCTGAAGGAGTTGCTGGATAACGGCCGGCTCGGTGCCAAGAGTACGGAGGGTACGGCTATCCCCGGAACGGACGTGACGAAGGACGAGCTTGAGGGATGTTGCGAGAAAGAGGGACTCGACCCGAACCGGCTCCTGAAATCCATGGACGAGGACATGGGGGTGGAGATCGTCCCGGCGGTGCAGGACAGGGAGACCTTCGAGGAAGCCGCTCGCCGGCTTCGCGTCCTGTTCTTCGACGTGAACGAACGAGGAGGACATCCGGAAAAAGCATGCTGACGGGAAGGGAATTACGGATTCAGGATCGTAGCGCGTGCGGTCACGAACCAGCATGAAAACTGTTCAACGCTCGGTACGGATTTAAGGCCGAGACCGGGCGTTGGCCCGGACGCACGCATCAGGGAAGATGCGGATTTTTCGCCGCGGTTTGGGGGCGTTCGCCTCCGGTCGCTACGCCCTTCCCGCAGCGAACGCCCCCACCGCCCCGGCACCTTGACTCACCGGCCAGCCCTACTGTTCTCGCGACAGAGATTGCCGATCGCCCGTGTTGTGCTTCACAGCTGATTAAGGGGCGCTTCGCTGGTTGCCGGACTGAACTCAGCGAGAATTTTCGCCCCGAATCCGATCATTTTTTTCTTGCAGTCTTCGTAGCCGCGGCAAAGCGGTTCGATCCTTTTCCCTGTTGGCGGCGTCCTTGGAGCGTATGACGTCGGCGAGGGAAGCGACGAGAATGCGCACGCCGGCCGCCGCCTCGATCCTGATCGCGTCCCGTTTCAGATCTTCGTAGCCCGACGTGCCGCTTGGCCGGAACGTGAGATCGAGATCTCCGATCGGCGTAGTGAGGTTGAGGATCGCGTCCTGCGGTAGATCGCGGAAAAACTCCGGGGACGAGTCGAACGCCAACCCTGACGGAGCGTCCGGAGCGCGGATCCTCGCCTCGAGGGCGCGAAGCGCGACTGCGAGCCGCTCCAGATTTTCCGCATCGCGCGCCGGCACGATGTCCAGGTCGAACGTGACCCCCGCGTCGCCGTGCAAAACCGCCGCCATCCCGCCGATCAACAGGAAATCGACCCCGGCGCCGGATAATTTCGAGAGCATTTCGGCCGGGTCGAAATCACCCATTCTTCGCGAGTTCGCGTCGCCCGCGCTGCGCAAAGCGGACCGCCCGGGTGACGTCCGCCAGACGCTCGGCCGGGGTGCGTTGCAGTGTCCGCTCGAACAGCGAGTCGGTTTCGGGGTCGGGATCTCCGAGCGATGCGCGGATCTCGAAACCCGCGGCTCGGACGAGACGCTCCGCGAGATCGGTGGAAGGTATCCGCGTTCCTGCCTCGATCCGGCCGACCGTCGATCGAGCGACGCCTGCGCGCCGGGCCAGTTCCGCCTGGGTGAGCCCGGCCCGTTTGCGCGCTTCGCGAACAAGATGGGTGATCGTCACGACGCCAACATCCTGCAATACATGCGCTGGCGGCAATCTAACGTTATGAGGAAGGGAGTTCCAAGGAATTTCTGTCCATGAGCCGGCCGCGCCGCTGGCGCTCGCCCGACCCGCGGCGCCCAAAGCGAAGCTCGGGCGATTGGTGCGGAAACGTTTTGTCGAATCGGGGCGCGACGATTCTCAGGACTCGGTTCGCGATCGTGGATCCTGCAACGCGGTCGGCGTCGAGAGGCGGCGGACCTTTCATCCCCCCATTGTCGAGTCCTTGAGCATGTCGTTGTTCCGTAGCGCCTTGTATATTTGAACGTAGGCCTTGAGGTAGCCGTAGCCCTGCCAGATGGTCCCGGGCAAGGGCTGGCGTTTGGAGGGGATGAAGCCCGCGAGCCGTCCCACGTCGACCACGAAGGTCTGGACGTCGAGGTTTTCGGGCGGCGACCTGCTCTTGACCATGCCTCGTTCGGCAAGGTAAAGCACCGCAATTTCATCTTCGTCCGCGACTTCGGCGGCGGGGGCGTCCGGCCTGTCCCGCGCCATGCGCTGGAAGTCGAAGACCCGGCATGCGGTAATGGCGTCGAAAGCAAGGCACTTTCGGAGGTCGTCGGCATCGTCGAACTGCCGGTCTTCGATGCCCATGCCGGACTTGAGGGCCTTGAAGTATTCTTCGATCGTCCAGCGCCGTTCGTACCACTTTACGACGCGCACCGCGTCGTCTTTCTCGGGTTTGCCCTCCGTCGTGAGCAACAGCCAGTCGAGGCCTTGCGGTCCTGCGACCGACACGGCGAGCATGGAGAGAGGCGCGTCGCCGGTCCTGTCGCCGGGCGGCACGAGCCGGACGCGGGCGGCGCGGATGTCAAGCGTCACCTCGCGTTTCTTGCGCGCCCGCTTGCCGCCGCAGGCGGCGAGGTTCAGCGACCTCCGGGTCAGCACCGGCTGTTCCGCCATGTGGTTCCAAAGCCCTTTTTTGCTGCCATCTTCGCACAGCACGCGCCGCCGCTTCGAGCGGCAGGCGCGCACCACCAGGCCGGCACCCGCCGCGACCGCCCTCGACAGCAGTTCCATCCCCTTCCCGGTCGCACACGGTGATGACCTGCGTGTCGGGGCAGGCGCGCGCGATTTCCTGCGCCTTGTCGAAGTGGCCAGCGGACGCTCTCGCTTTCGTCCTTGTCGTCGCGCATGGTGGCGTCGATCTCGAAGACCCCGAGCGGGCGTCTTGAGGTCGCAAGTCCGAAGTGGGCGGCGATGCCTTTGGTTCCCGACCCGCCGCCGCCGAGCGGCACCAGGTGGCTTGCAGGCCGTTGTAATTCAGCATCGTCGTGTCCTGGACCGCTAGAACCACGCGCTCCTTGCGGCAGCGCTCGACCATGCATTCCTTGTGCGACTCGAGAACGTGCTCCATGCTCACCCTCGGATTCGACAGCAGCCGGTAGGCTGCTTTCTGATCTTCCTTGTCCGGGAAGATCACCGGTACCGGTTCGCCGGGCCGTGCCTCCCATGCGCGCCCCATTCGTACCACCGCGAATGCGTCCGTCCGGGTGCGTTCCGCGTCCCATTCCGCCCAATCGTCGGACGGAGGTGCCTCCGGGGCGAGGCCGAGCATCCGTTCCGGTTCCCGGCGCAGCCGCTCTTTCCAGTCGGCGGCCAGCGGCTTCGACCGACCGTGCGACGCCCCTCTCCATGGCGCCTGGCGGCAACCCCGACGTCGGCCTGCCGCAACGCTCCCATCCTGCCGCGCGATAGCAAGCGCCGGAATGGTCGGGAGAGACGTAAGTGTAGGCCGGACGCACGCCGTAGGCGGCTTCCCAATCGCCGGGCAGTCGCGTCGCCGCGAGGTCGAGAACGTGCGACGCAAGCCCGCGCACGCGCACCCCCGGCAACAGCAGAAACCGGTTATTGTTGACCATCCGTTGCAGGTTGGCGACCCGTGCGTCCGCCGACCAGCCGACGAACTCATCGCGCGCTTTCTGGTGCCAACTGGCGGCGCAGAAAGCGATGCCGCCCAGTCGGCCATGACGGGACGACACGATCCAGTAACACCTTTGCGCGCCCGGCGGACGCATCCATCGCTGCGGATGATGGGTTGCCATCATCGAGCGCCACCGCTCCTTGTCGGCGCTCCCAGAAACCGGTTCCAGCGCGACTTCTCCGACCTCCGCCAGACTGCAGCGAAGCGACAGGTTCGGAAAATTCCGGGCCGGCGCCTTCTGCGGCCAGCAATTCCCGCTAAGGCTTGAAACCCTTGGAAAATATGGGGTCCGAAAAAAAATTTTCGTAGACTTTTCGAGGCGATTCGGGGCTATTTGTCTTCGAGCGGAGAATTTTTCTCTGGAAAATGGTTCGAAGGCGAGGCGGGATCGTACCAAAATGGCTAGAATGCCAAGCATGCGCAAGACGCTCAGCGCTCCGGGATTGCTGAAGGCGCTCCGGGGGGTTTTTGACGGCATTGAGGATCTGACGGCGAGTCGAGGCGTCGCTCTTTCGGATTGCCTGATGTCGGGGATTGCGGTATTTGGTTTGAAATACAAATCTCTTTTAAAGTTTGATCGCGACGCACGTTTTGATGAAACGGTTCGCAATAATCTTGCGACGTTGTACGGGATAGAGAGAGCGCCTTCCGATACCAGGTTGCGCGAGCGTCTGGACGACGTGGACCCCCATAGTTTACGCCCCGCTTTCACGAAGATGTTCCAGTTGCTTCAGCGTGGAAAGGGTCTGGAAGGTTACACATGTCTAGGCGGGCATTATCTTTTATCCGTTGACGGAACGGGATATTTTTCATCTCACAAGGTGCACTGTAAAAGCTGCTGTGAAAAGCACCACAGGGACGGAACAATCACGTACTACCATCAGATGCTAGGGGCAGTTCTCGTACATCCGGAACAAAAGGAAGTTTTCCCTCTTGCGCCGGAGCCGATCACCAAGAAAGATGGAAAGAAGAAAAACGATTGCGAACGCAACGCGGCGACACGATTGTTGCGCGATGTGCGGCGGGAGCATCCGTTTTTGAAATTGATAGTGGTAGAGGACGGACTTGCCTCGAACGGCCCGCATGTCAAGCATCTCAAGGAGTTGAACCTTCGCTTCATACTGGGAGCGAAGCCGGGAGACCATAAATTTTTGTTTGATTTAGTGAACAGGTCACGATCTGTGAAACGTGCCGAATTCTCCGATGAAGAAGGTATAATGCACGAATTCAGATATCTTAACAAGGCACCACTCAACGACGCGAATTTCGACCTTGAAGTCAACTTTGTTGAATACTGGGAAAAGCGCCCCGACGGCAAAAAGCAACGCTTTTCCTGGGTTACAGACCTGCCAGTAGGAGATCACAACCTGATGGAGATAATGCGTGCCGGGCGTGCGCGTTGGCGTATCGAAAACGAGACCTTCAACACCCTGAAGAACCAAGGTTACAGCTTCGAACACAACTTCGGTCATGGTTACAAGCATCTGTCGAATGTTTTTGCTAACTTGATGATGCTGGCTTTCCTGATCGACCAGATTCAGCAGAGATGTTGCAATCTGTTTCAAAGAGCACGGAAGAAAGCCGAGCGTTCCATCTACCTGTGGGAGAAGTTGAGAGCTATGTTCTTCAACTTTTCACTACCAGGCTGGGAAGCGCTTTATCGTGCTATAGCGTTCGGATACAAAAAACCGATTCTGGAACCTTACGATACTTCTTGATATAATAAATTTTCGAAGTGTGTAGCAGGTTCTTCAGGGGGAAACATAACCAACGAAAGCTTCGGTCATTAAGCCGAACGTTAGACGTTCGTCCTGACGGTCGTACCTTCTGCCGAGAAAGTCCTTTACATCTGATTTGGCACGACCACTACAAGTTAGCGGGAATTTCTGTTCTGCGGCAGGCGCTCCTGCGGCGGCGGCAAGGCGATCCCGAGTTTCTCGGCGAGCTTCGGCAGGATCCGTCGCGCCGAGGCGAGGCAAAGTTCGCCCTTCTCATTGCGCCAGTTCTCGCGCTCGCACAGCCCGTGGGCCAACTGACGCCGGGTGCGACCACCCTCGGCGACTGCCGCTCGGAACCACTCGATACTGTCCGCATGGAAACGGTGAAGTCCAACTTGCATACGCCGAAAGTAGCGTCACCGATTCATGGAATCAACTATTATTTGACGAAAGGCGGCGGACGGCGATCCGTGGTTCGTTTCCGGTCCGCCGAATCGTCCGTCCGGGCGCTCGAGCGCGGATTCGTTCTTGCGGATTCCCGGCCTGTGGTGCGAGTATGTCTGGAAATGAGCGACTTCGATCAACGCGTTCGAGCAGCCGCATTCGCGGCCATGGAGAGACTGTGCCTCCGGGAGGGCGGCCGGGTTTCTTGGGAAGCCATCGATGCCGGCTTCGAAGTCGACGGTCAGAAGATACGGTTCGCCAGCAAGCCCAGGGGGATTTTCAAGCCTCGTCAGCTGGAGGCGGCGCTCAGCATCAGGACGACCGTTCCAAGGCAGGGAAGGCAACCGTGGTATCAGGATCAGGTTTTTGGCGACGAGAGCCGACAGGAATATGCAGGTTTGCTGTGTTACGAGCTTGCTCGCGGCGGGCTTGCCGACCCTACCAATCGGGCCTTGCGAAATGCTTGGGAACGCAAGGCGCCGCTCATATATTTTGCCGGGGTGGAGCCGAGCGTGTACCAGCCGGTTTTTCCCGTATGGATAGAGAGTTTTCGGCCGGAGGACGGGTACGTGCTTGTGGCGACCGCGGATTTCGAGCGCCACGGGGAAAGCTCCGTGGCGGCGTCGCTCGCTGCGCTGCCGTCCGAAATCGAAGCGACCTACTCGCTGCGCTTGACCCGGAACAGGAATCATCAGGCATGGTTCAGCATGCGGACGAAAGCTGCATACGGCTGGAGATGCGCCTTCAGCGGCCTGCCCGTGAGAGAATTGCTGGTGGGCGCGCACATCGTGCCGGACGCCGAGGGAGGGCTGGCGGCAGTGCGCAACGGAATCTGCATGTCGACCCTTCATCACAATGCCTTCGACGCCAACCTGCTCGGCGTCGATCCGGATTTTCGCATCCATGTCTCGCCGAGGCTGCGCGACCGGAACGACGGCGACCTGTTGGTTTCGTTGAAGGGACTGGAGGGAGCGGAACTCAGACTTCCCGCCGAACCTGATGACCGTCCGGACCGCGAGCTGCTCGAGCGGCGATTTGCAGGTTTTCAGGCTTGAGCCGCGCCGCGTTCAGCCTCGGTTGCGGCCGGTTCTTGCCAGTGGATTCGGAGCTTTCGGCGAGGTCGTATTTCGTCAGGCGACCTCTTCCCCCCGATCCACTCTCGGGTCGTCCATGCTGCGACGCAGGCGATCGGCAACCTCTTTCGCGAGGGCGGTATGGGTTGGCCGGTGAGCGCCGGGAACCTCGAGGTCGGGGTCAGTTTCCGGTCGGGCGTTCGGTTGAAGCGGCGGGATGGAGCGAGCCTGCCCAGCATCCGGCCGCCGGACGAACGGGCCTGTAGTCCACCGAAGCCGGGATGGGCATCTCGTTCAGCGCACCGACCTGACGAATCAAGAAGGTGTCGTTCCCGAAGCGACGTAAGGCATCCTCCGCCGCATCGTGGAACGTGTCGAAGGCTCCAGCGAACTCCCCCTCGTGGAAAAGCGCATGTTTGCCCATGTAGTGCTTCTCCAGAGTTTCGCGTTGCGCCTCGAACGCATCGATATTCACCTTCAGATCATTGTCCGGTCGCATTGTCTTTGTCCCGTTCTCTGGTTGACGAACCGATCCCGCCGGACGCCGCCGCCGTGCTGGCAGTCATACAAGGGACCATTCTACCGGCCTCGCAGGCCGAACATACCTCTTGTGCAAACCGTGGGCGCCGCGAATCATGGGGTTGTTGCCCCCTCGCGTCAAGGAGGCGTTCGCGTTGCGTTAATTTTGTCGGCTGCCGTCCGCTCGGCGCCCCGCGGACCGCTCCGGCCGCTTGTCGACACAGGTTCGCAAGGGTCGTGCAGGCGAACGAAAACGGAATATTCGGTTGCCCCGGCGCCGCGCGGCAAACCCGGGCCGTGCGCGGGCGATCGGTTGCAGCCGCATGCGACGTCGGCGCCGAGACCGGAGTCGTGCCGGAGGCGCGCGAGGACCGCGCGGCGCGACGGCGGCCGAGAGCGGGCTGACCGAAGGTTGCCGTCAGCCGGGAGGAGGAGCGAGCGCGCTTCGCCGCAAGCGCTCAGCGAGCCGGACGATATCGCGCCTCGGCCGTCGCCGGGCCTTCGCAATCGGCGCGACCGGTCTCCACCATGTGCTCCATGTGCGCCAGGACCGCCCGCGCGGCCGCGCGGTGCATCGCCTCCGGCAGATGACGGTACATTTCCTTCACCATTTCGGGGATGGTCTCCAGGCCGCGTTCCAGGCATCGCGCGATCTGCCGCTCGCGCATCAGGCGATGTCCCAGATAGGCGCGGACGAACGGCCGCGGGTCGGGAATCCCCGGGCCGTGTCCCGGCAGGTACAGCGCGTCGTCCCGGTCGAGGCAGACCTGCAGGCTCGCAAGGTACTCGCGCATGTTGCCGTCGGGCGGCGACACGATCGTCGTGTTCCAGCCCATGACGTGATCGCCCGAAAAAAGAACCCCGGAGCCGCGCAGCGCGAAACAGTGATGGTTCGACATGTGGCCCGGCGTGTGGATGGCGTCGAGAACCCAGCCCGGCCCGGCGACCGAGTCGCCGTCGGAGAGCGGGATGTCGGGCGCGAAGTCCTCCTGCGCCGCCTCGACCGGCCTGCCGTCGCCCTGCGGCCGCGGATGCGCGCCGACGACGGGCGCTCCCGTCGCTTCCCTCAACCAGTTCGACGCCGGGGAATGATCGGTGTGCGTGTGGGTCACGACGATATGGGTCACCGTCTCTCCCGCCAGCGCCCTCGTCAGGTTTTCGACGTGCCGCTCGAGCGCCGGCCCGGGATCGATGACGGCGACTTCCCCGCGGCCGACGACGTAGGTGTTGGTGCCGACGTAGGTGAAGGAGCTCGGATTCTCGGCGACGATCCGGCGGATTCCGGGAGCGACCTCCCGGGCGGCGCCGTATTCGAACGCCATGTCCTTGCGGAAGGGAATGTCGCCGCCGTTCACGAGATCCGCCTATTCGAAGGCGATCTTCGGCGCGTCCGGCGCGCCGCCGCCGACCTTTCGCCAGACGGCCTCGGCGATCGCGCGGTACGCCGCGGCGTGCGCGCCGCCGAGCGCCGCGACGGGCCTGCCGCCGTCGCCCCCCTCGCGGATCGCCATGTCGAGGGGGATCTCTCCGAGAAAGTCGACGCCCATCCGCATGGCCGCGGCGCGGGCGCCTCCGTGCGCGAAGACGTCCGAGCGCTCGCCGCAATGCGGGCACAGGAAATAGCTCATGTTCTCGACGATTCCCAATACCGGCACGTTCACCTTGCGGAACATGTTCAGCCCCTTGCGGGCGTCGATCAGCGCGAGATCCTGGGGCGTCGACACGATGACCGCGCCGGCGACCGGAACGCGCTGCGCCATGGTCAGCTGGGCGTCGCCGGTTCCCGGCGGCATGTCGACCACGAGGACGTCCTGCGGTCCCCATTGCACGTCGCCCATCATCTGCTCGAGCGCGCCCATCACCATCGGACCCCGCCAGATCGTCGGCGCGTCGGGCGCGACCATGAAGCCGATCGACATGCAGGTGACGCCGTGCGCCTCCATCGGAATGATCGTCTTTCCGTCGGGGGAGGACGGGCGTCCCGATGCGCCCATCATCGTGGGCAGCGACGGCCCGTAGATGTCGGCGTCGAGCATCGCCGTCCGCAGGCCCATCGCCCGGAACGAAATCGCGAGATTGGCCGCCGTGGTCGACTTGCCCACGCCGCCCTTGCCCGAGGCCACGGCGACGATGGCGCCGACCTGCGGCAGAAGGTCGCGGGCGGGCGCCCGGCCGGCTTCCCGCTGCGGCGCGGACGCCTTGTGCGCCGTCAGCACCGCCGTCACCGAGAGCACGCCCGGCAACGTCCCCACGACCTGTTCCGCCGCCCTGCGCACCGGTTCCATCCGCTCGGCGCCGGCCTCGCCGGTTTCGATCGCGAACTGGACGTGACCGTCCTTGACCGCCAGCCCGGAGACCAGCCCCGCGGAAACCGGATCGCCCGCCGCGCCGGGCAGCCGCACCGACGCCAGCGCGTCGGTCACTTCCCGTTCGGTTGCCATTCTCGACTTCTCCGCGGGATTGGAATCTCGCCCGTGCGTTGCGGACGCGAACAGGCTATCATATAAGACTGTTGCCGAAAGCCGCAACGTGCGGTTCTCGCAACCCGATGGAAACCGATTGGATTCGCGTCATGCCATGGAAACAGCAGGGCGGGGGCGGCGGCCCCTGGAACAGCGGCGGCGGTCAGGGCCCGTGGGGCGGCGGCCGTCCGCCCGGCGGGGGCGGCGGAGGCGCCGCGCCCGATATCGAGGACCTGATTCGCAAGGGCCAGGACCGGGTCAAGAGATTCCTGCCCGGCGGCTTCGGCGGAGCCAAGGGCATCGTGATCCTGATCCTGCTGCTCGTCCTCGTGTGGCTGCTCACCGGCCTCTATCGGGTCCAGCCGGGGGAGAAGGGCGTCGAGCTGCTGTTCGGCAGATTCGTCAAGACCACCGAGCCCGGCCTCAACTTCTGGGCGCCGTGGCCCGTCGGTTCCGTGCAGAGGCCCAACGTGGAGCGGACCAACCAGCTCAATGTCGGATTTCGCGCGCTCGGCGCCGCCGCCCGCGCCGACAGCATCCGCGACGTCTCGGAAGAAAGCCTGATGCTGACCGGCGACCAGAACATCATCGACATCGATTTCGTGGTCCAGTGGCGGATCGGCGGTCCGCGGGACTTCCTGTTCAACATCCGCGACCCCGAACTGACCATCAAGCGCGGCGCGGAAAGCTCCATACGCGAAATCGTCGGTCAGACGCCGCTCGAGGAAGCGCTCGCCACGAAGCGCCAGGAAGTGGAGGCGCGGACCAAGGACGTGCTGCAGCGAATCATGGACGATTACAAGGCCGGCGTGTTCATCACCGAGGTCAAGCTTCAGAAGGTGGACCCGCCGCAGAAGGTGATCGACGCCTTCAACGACGTCCAGCGCGCGCGCCAGGACCGGGAGCGCCAGCAGAACGAAGCGGACGCCTACCGCAACGACATCCTGCCCAAGGCCAAGGGCGAAGCCGAACGCCTCGTGCAGGAAGCGGCGGCCTACCGCGAGCAGCTGGTCAAGGAGGCGGAGGGCGAAGCGAAGCGGTTCATCTCGGTCTACGAAGCCTACCGGACCGGCAAGGACGTGACCGTGCGCCGGTTGTACCTCGAGCGCATGCAGACCGTGCTCAAGGACGCCGAGAAGGTCATCATCGACAAGGGGCAGGGCGGCAGCGGAGTCGTTCCGTACCTGCCGCTGCCTGAATTGCGGAAGCGGGAGGCCCAGTGATGTCCAATCTCCGACTCGTCATCGTCGGCATCGCCGTCATCGTCGCCGGCATGGTCGGCTTCAGCTGCGTCTACACGATCCACGAGACGCAGCAGGCGCTCATCCTCGAATTCGGCCAGCCGCGGCACGAGGAGCGCAAGCCGGGCTTGCACGCCAAGCTGCCGTGGCGCAGCGTCACGTATTACGATCAGCGCGTGCTGAGCCTCGACCCGCCCGCTCAGGAGATCATCCTGTCCGACCAGAAGCGGATCATCGTCGACGCCTACGTCCGCTATCTCATCGTGTCGCCGCTCAAGTTCCGGCAACGCGCGGACACCGAGCAGAATTTCATCAACATCTTCGGCCGCCGGCTCAACTCGGCGGTGCGCGCCGAGATCGGCCGCATCCTTCTCGGCGACGTGCTGTCGAGCAAGCGCGACGACGTGATGGCGAACATCACCGAACAGCTCAAGGACCAGGCGAAGGAGTTCGGGATTTCGGTGGTCGACGTGCGGATCGGGCGCACCGACCTGCCCGACACCACGAGCGAATCGGTCTACAGCCGGATGCGCTCGTCGCGCGTCGCGCAGGCCGCCAAGCTGCGTTCCGAAGGGGCCGAGATCAAGGCCCGCATCCAGGCGGAGGCGGATCGCGAGCGCACGGTCATTCTCGCCGAGGCGCGCCGCGAGGCGCAGATTCTGCGCGGCGAGGGAGAGGCGCAGAAGACCCGGATCCTGATCGACGCGTTTTCGCGGGACGAGGATTTCTTCGCCTTCTACCGGTCCCTCGAGGCCTACGGCGAGGCGCTGGGAGAGGGCACGACGATGGTGCTCTCGCCGGACAGCGAATTTTTCCGCTTCTTCGGCGACCTGTCCGGCGGCCTGAACTAGCGGCGGCCTCCCGGCGCGGCTCTCGGGAAGCGGAAATTGGCGCCCGCGCCGGGGAAGGGGCGCCGAAGGAAGGGAGGAAGCGTGGGCTTTCGCAGCTTCGCCGTCGCTGCGGTTTCGATTCTGGCCTGGCCGGCCGCGGGCGCGCCGCCGGACTTCGCGGATCTCGCGAGCCGCCTGCTGCCGTCGGTCGTCAATATCTCCGTGAACCAGGCGTCCGGCGAGGACGGCGGCGAGCGGGAACGGTTCTTCGGGAACCGGCTGCCGCCCGGCCCGCCGCCCGGCTTTCAGGAGTCGGCCGGTTCCGGATTCATCGTCGACCCTCGGGGCTACATCGTGACCAACGACCACGTGATCGCCGAGGCGGGCGAGATCACGGTCACCCTGCACGACGACACCAAGCTGCCGGCGAAGGCGGTGGGGCGCGACGCGCGAACCGATCTCGCCGTGCTCAAGGTCGCTTTCGAAAAACCGCTCGCGGCCGCCGTCTTCGGCGACTCGGCGAAGTTGCGGGTCGGCGAATGGGTGCTGGCCATCGGCAATCCCTTCGGTCTGGGGGGAACGGTGACGGCCGGCATCGTCAGCGCCCGCCATCGCGACATAAATTCCGGCCCTTACGACGACTTCATCCAGACCGACGCTTCCATAAACCGCGGCAATTCCGGCGGCCCCATGTTCGATCTGGCGGGCCGGGTGGTGGGCATCAACAACGTCATTTTCTCGCCCACCGGGGGCAGCGTCGGCATCGGGTTCGCGATACCGTCGAACCGCGCCCGCCCGGTCATCGACCAGCTGATCGAGTTCGGCAGGACGCGCCGCGGCTGGCTCGGAGTCCAGATCCAGACGGTGACCGACGAGCTCGCCGGCAGCCTCGGCCTGGACGAGGCCTCGGGCGCGCTGGTCTCCGGCCTGCCCGAAGACGGCCCCGCGGCGAAGGCGGGCGTCGAGGTGGGAGACGTCATCCTGCGGTTCGACGGCAAGCCGGTCGGGGAGATGCGCCTGCTGCCGCGGATGGTTTCCGAAACCCGCATCGGCAAGCGCGTCGAGATCGAGGTGTGGCGGCGCCGCGAACGCGTCCCGATCGCCGTCGTTCTGGGCGAATTTCCCGAGGACGAGCGCGCGGCGGCCCCCGCGCCGGAGCCGGCGGTCGCCGTCGGCGGGCTGGGGATGACGCTGTCGGCGATTACGCCGAGCCTGCGCGAGCGTTTCGGGATCGGGGAGGACGCGCGCGGCGTGGTCGTCACCGAGGTGGAGGAGGACGGGTCCGCCGCGGAAAACGGAATCCGGCCCGGGACGGTCATCCGCAAGGTCGGCTCCGACCTGCGGGCCGTGGAATCGCCGTCCGAAGTCGAGAGCGAGATCCGCCGGGCCGGAGACGCCGGCGCCGTTCTCATGCTGATCGAGATCGAGGGCGCGCAGCGCTTCGTCGCCCTCGCGAAGGGTTGACGGCGAAGCCGGTCGTGGTCGTCGGCGGGCCGACGGCCAGCGGCAAATCCGTTCTCGCGCTCGCCGTCGCCGAAGAGTTCGGCGGCGCCGTGATCAACGCCGATTCGATGCAGGTCTACCGCGATCTGGAGATTCTGACCGCCCGCCCGGACGCGGCCGCGCTGCGCCGCGCTCCCCACAGGCTGTACGGCCTGCTGGAGGCGGACGAGCGGTGCACCGCCGGGCGCTGGCGCCGCCTGGCGCTGCCGGAAATTCGCGGCGCCCGGGTTCCGGTGGTGGTCGGCGGCACGGGACTGTACCTGCGGGCGCTCGTCGAGGGGCTGGACGAAATCCCTGAAATCCCGGAGGCGGTTCGCCGGCGGCTGGAGGAGCGCCTCGCCGCCGAGGGACCGGCGGCGCTTCACCGGGAACTCGAACTGCGGGATCCGGAAACGGCGCGCCGCCTGGCGCCGGGAGACCGGCAACGGATCTCGCGGGCGCTCGAAGTGCTGAACCATACCGGCCGCGGCCTGGCGCGCTGGCAGACGGGCGACGCCGCGACCGGAGAATTCCGGTTCTTCACGATCGTCGTCATGCCGAATCGCGAGCGCCTTTTCGCCGCCTGCGACGCCAGGTTCCGGCGCATGGTCGAAGCGGGCGCGATCGAGGAGATCCGGCGGCTGGCGGACATGCCCGCGGCCGCCGGCAGCCCGCTCTGGAAGGCGATCGGCGCGGACCCGATCCGGAAGTTCCTGGAAGGAAGCGCGTCCCGCGACGAGATGTTCGAGCGGGCGCGGCGCGACACGCGGCGCTACGCGAAGCGCCAGATCACGTGGTTTCGCAACCAGGTCGCCGCCGATCTCCTGACCCGCGGTCCGGACCCGGGCCGGGCGTTCCCGGATCTCGCCAGATTCCTGTTGACCTGAGCGCGGCCGGCCGATAGCTTGTTGTGCGGCGCAGCAACGACCCGCGGCGGACGGTCCGGCGGGGGCGTCCGCGCGCCGGCCTTTCGGGGAACCAGAAGATGAACGGGTCCGAAATCGTTGTCAGGGCGCTGCTCGACGAAGGCGTGGATACCGTGTTCGGGTATCCGGGGGGCGCCGTCCTGCCGCTCTACGACGTCATATTCCAGCAGAACGAGTTGAGGCACGTCCTCGTCCGGCAGGAAGGCGGCGCCGTGCACATGGCGGAAGGCTACGCGAGATCGACCGGCAAGGTCGGGGTCGTTCTGGTGACCTCGGGTCCCGGCGCCACCAACGCCGTCACCGGCCTGACCGACGCGCTCATGGACAGCGTGCCGGTGGTCTGCCTGACCGGACAGGTTCCCACGCACCTGATCGGCAACGACGCCTTTCAGGAGGCCGACACGACGGGCATCACGAGGCCCTGCACCAAGCACAATTACCTCGTGAAGAGCATCGACGAACTCGGCAGGATCGTGCACGAGGCGTTCTACGTCGCCCGCAGCGGCCGTCCGGGTCCGGTCGTGATCGACCTTCCCAAAGACGTTCTGATGGCGGAGACGGACTACGAGCGGCCGGTCCGCGCGGGACACAAGACCTACCGCCCCCGGACCCGGGCGCGGAAGGAGGAGGTGGAACGGGCGGTCGCGATGATCGCGGCCGCGAAGCGGCCGGTCTTCTATTGCGGCGGCGGCGTGATCAATTCCGGCCCCAAGGCGTCCCGCCTGCTCGCGCGCTTCGTCAAGGCGACCGGCATGCCGGTCACGCTCACCCTCATGGGCCTCGGCGCCTATCCGGGAACCGATCGCCAGTTCCTCGGCATGCTCGGGATGCACGGCACCTACGAGGCCAACCTCGCCATGCACGAGGCGGATCTGATCATCGCCGTCGGCGCCCGGTTCGACGACCGCATTACCGGGCGGCTCTCGGATTTCTCTCCGAATTCGAAGCGGATCCAGATCGACATCGATCCTTCGTCCATCAACAAGAACGTCGCCGTGGACCTGCCCGTCGTCGGAGACGTGGGCGTCGTCCTCGACCAGATCCTGAAGGCCTGGAAGGCCGGCGGCCGCAGGTCCGACCGCGCGGCGCTCGCGAAATGGTGGGCCAGGATCGACGCCTGGCGGAAGAAGGACTGCCTTTCCTACGAGCGGTCGGATTCCGTCATCAAGCCGCAATACGCGATCGAGCGCCTCTACGAACTGACCCGGGACCGCGACTGCTTCATCACGACCGAAGTCGGGCAGCACCAGATGTGGGCGGCCCAGTTCTACCGGTTCGAGCGGCCCAACCGGTGGATGACGTCGGGAGGCCTCGGCACGATGGGTTACGGGTTGCCGGCCGCCATCGGCGTCCAGGTCGCGCATCCGGAGGCGCTCGTGATCGACATTGCGGGCGAAGCGTCCTACCTGATGAACATGCAGGAGATGTCGACGGCCGTGCAGTACCGGGCGCCGGTCAAGGTGTTCCTGATCAACAACCAGTACATGGGCATGGTGCGCCAGTGGCAGGAGCTTCTGCACGGCGGCCGTTACGCCGAAAGCTACACCGACGCCCTGCCGGACATGGTGAAGCTCGCCGAGGCGTGCCACTGGGTCGGGCTGCGCGCCGTCAGGCCCGGCGAGGTCGACGGCGTCATCGACGAAATGATCTCGACCGACAGGCCGGTGCTCGCCGACATCCGGGTCGACAAGACGGAAAACTGCTTTCCGATGATTCCGTCTGGCGCCGCCCACAACCAGATGATTCTCGGACCCGAGGACAAGGTCGGAGGGACCGTTTCCGAAGAAGGCATGGTCCTTGTCTGACCGGAGCGAAAGGGCGGCCGCCGCGACCGAGGCCATCGAGCGCCATACCGTCGCCGTTCTGGTGGACAACGAAGCGGGCGTGCTCGCCCGCGTCATCGGCCTGTTCTCCGGGCGCGGCTACAATATCGAGAGCCTGACGGTCGCCGAAGTCGACGCGGCGGAGGCGCTCAGCCGGATCACCATCGTCACCACGGGCACGCCGATGATCATCGAGCAGATCAAGGCGCAACTCGAGCGGCTGGTGCCGGTGCACCGCGTGGTCGATCTCACCACCGACGGGCCGTCGGTCGAGCGCGAGCTGGCGCTGATCAAGGTCAGGGGCAAGGGCAACAAGCGGGTCGAGGCGCTGCGCATCGCGGACATTTTCCGCGCGCGCGCCATCGACAGCACGGACGAATCGTTCGTCTTCGAGATCTCGGGATCGACCCAGAAGCTCGACGCGTTCATAGACCTGATGGCGCCGCTGGGTCTGGTGGACGTCTCGCGAACCGGCGTGGCGGCCATCGCGCGCGGCAAGGCGGCGCTCTGAGCCGCGCAGGCGGCTTCGCAAGAAAGGACCAGACGATGCGAGTGCATTACGACCGGGACGCGGACGTCAATCTGATCAAGGACCGGAAGGTCGCGATCATCGGTTACGGAAGCCAGGGCCACGCCCACGCCAACAACCTGAACGATTCGGGCGTCCGCGAGGTGGTCGTCGGACTGCGGCCCGGGTCGGCCAGCATCGCCAAGGCCGAGGGGGCGGGGCTTGCGGTCAAGACTCCCGGCGAGGCGGCCGCCTGGGCGGACGTGACGATGGTGCTCACGCCCGACGAACTGCAGTCGAAGCTCTACGAGGAGGAACTCCGCGACGGTCTCAGGGAAGGCGCCGCGCTCGCGTTCGCTCACGGGCTTTCGATTCATTTCCGGTTGATCGAGCCGCGCCCGGATCTCGACGTGTTCATGGTGGCCCCCAAGGGGCCGGGCCATACGGTGCGTTCCGAATTCGTCGGCGGCGGCGGGGTTCCCTGCCTCATCGCCGTCGCACAGGACGCGACGGGCAACGCGCAGGAGATCGGCCTTTCCTATGCGTCGGCGATCGGCGGAGGCCGATCGGGGATCATCGAGACGACGTTCCGCGAGGAATGCGAGACCGACCTGTTCGGCGAGCAATCGGTGCTGTGCGGCGGGCTGACCTCGCTGATTCTCGCGGGCTACGAGACGCTCGTCGAGGCCGGCTACGCTCCGGAGATGGCTTATTTCGAGTGCCTGCACGAGGTGAAGCTCATCGTCGACCTGATCTACGAGGGGGGCATCGCCAACATGCGGTACTCCATTTCCAACACGGCCGAATACGGCGATCTGACGCGGGGACCGCGCCTGATCGACGATTCGGTCAAGCAACGCATGCGCGGCATACTGGAGGACATTCAGAGCGGCCGGTTCGCGCGCGAATGGGTTACGGAGAATCAGGCCGGCGCGCCGAGCTTCAAGGCGATGCGTCGGCGGGCGGCGGAGCACCCCATCGAGGAGGTGGGAGCGAGGCTGCGCGACATGATGCCGTGGATTCGGGAACGGGCGCTGGTCGACAAATCGAAGAACTGACCTCCGCTTTGCAGTTGTTCGGCGCACCAGCGGAACGGACGGGCCTCCCGAGGCCGGCGGCGAGGGACCATGGCGGCAGTTCATGCAGGACGCTTCCCTCCGGACGAGCGTCTGGACTGGCCGGCGCTGATCCCGTCGATCGGTCCGGCGGCTGCGGCAATAGCGCGTTACGACGGCATGCTCGCCGCCATACCCGACCCGGGAGTTTTGCTTTCTCCCGACCCGGGAAGCGGTGCTTTCCTCCCGTAGGGACCCAGACTACAACGGAAGAGGTTCTGGGGTTCGAGGCAGGGAACGTTGCCGCGCCATGACGACATTCAGGAGGTCCTCAATTACCGGACGGCGATGCGGGAAGCGGAGCGACTGCTGGCCGCCGCTTTCCCAACGCCTCGTGCGGGAAGCGCGTGTTGCTGTCCGGAGTGCGCGGACAGGGAATGGCGCCCGGCGATTACCGACGCGTTCCCAACTGGATCGGTCCTCCGGGATGCACGGTCGAAGACGCGAGATTCGTACCCGTCGGCGCCGACGATCTTGCCGACGGCATGAGCGACTGGGAAAAGTATCCGGGACGCGCCTGACAGGCTGGTGCAGCTGGCCATCCTGCACGCCGAAGCCCTGCATCCGTTTCATGACGGCAACGGCCGCCTGGGGCGCATGCTTGTGCCCCTTTTCCTCTGGCAGCATGGTTTCATCAAAAGGCCGGCCTTCTACGTCAGCGCCTAGCCAACCGCGATGCCTATTACGAGGGCCTGCTCGCGGTTTCGCGGGACGACGACTGGACCGGTTGGCGCCGGTTTTTTCTGGACGCGGTGACGGGCCGAGGACAATCTGGCGAAGACCCGAAGCATTCTTGACCTCTACGACGACACGAAGAGAAGGGCGACGGAGTTAACCCGTTCTCCGTACGCCATTCGCGTTCTGGACTGGATATTCGGGCGGCCAATTTTCCGCAAGGCGGACCTCGCTTCCGCGGCGGGGATTTCGGCGAGTGCAGCGCGCCGGCTATTGGACGCATTTTGCGAAGACGGTATCCTGCGCACGATAAATCCGGCTGGCGGGCGGCGGGCGGCGATCCTTGTCTTCCCGCAACTTCTGAGTATCGTGGAAGGCGAGGATTCCCACTTCTGACGCACAAGCGGGTTTGGCGTTCACTTTTTTCGGAAAGTGGTTGTCAAGCGGGTTTGATTCCCACTTCTGACGCACAAGCGGGTTTGGCGTTCACTTTTTTCGGAAAGTGGTTGTCAAGCGGGTTTGATTCCCACTTCTGACGCACAAGCGGGTTTGGCATTTCGGCGTTGTCCTGTTGGCGGAATGAGGTTCTTGCAGGGGAAGTTCGGTTCCGGCTGAGCGGGCGGAAGCTCCTGAGTTTCGGGAGCATGACGGGAAGCGTCGCGACGAAGAATCTGCCCAATGATCACCGAGGCTTGGCGAATCGGCGGGATTCGCGCAATTGACCGTCGGCGTTGTCCGGGAACCGCGAAAAATTGCTTGCGATGACTCCTTCGGAATTCGCGAAAGCTCCGAACTCGGCGCTTGCGGCGAACCGGGCCGGTCAACCTGACGAAAGGACGGCCGAACGTTCGGAAGCGACGGCCGCGCAAGCGCTCTTCGACAGGGCCCTTGCGCTGGATGATCGGAAACAGGCGGAGGACGCCTTGGCCGCCGAATTGGCTGGGTCGAGCGATGGTTCTCCAAGGCTCTTGTCCGTTTGCGCTGCGCCGTTTTCATGTCGACTGCCCGTCGGCAGCCTTTCGCGGAGGCGGCTTCGTTTGCCGAAACGCGCGGACGGGACGTTCGTCCCGTTCGGCTCCCGGCTTCAGATAGTCTCGAACCTGAAGTCCACGATGTTGCGCTCTTCCCGGCCGAACTCGATGCCGACCAGGTGGACCGGCACGCCCGGACGCCGGTACTTGTCCGCGTAGCCGCGCTCCCGAATCTGCGCCAGCGCCCGCCCTTGCGGCTTCCCGTCCGCGACCTTGAACTCGAACAGGTAGACGCCGCCGCCGTGCAGGACCGCGAGGTCCGAGCGTCCGCGCGCCGTGCTCTCCTCGGCGCGGACGTCCATCCCCGCCGCCACGAAGTGCGAGTAGAACACGCTCGCGTAGTGCGCCTCGTAGCCGGCCATGCCCGTGTTCGCGTACCACTCGTTCGGGATGCTTGCCAGGAACGCCCGGAACAGCCGCTCGAGGCCCGCGAAGTCGTTCGTCCGCATCAGGCGGCGCAGCTCCCGGCTCTCCGCCGCGACCGCGACGTCCGGCGCCATCGCCTTCAGCAGGAGCGCGTTCAGGCTGCGCTTCACCTCCCGGTTCGGGTAGTCCAGCCGGAAGAGACGAACGCCCTCGTCCTGCTCTTCGCCGACGATGGTCAGGTAGCCGGTCTGGAACAAAAGCGTCTCGACGGGTATGCGGTCGATATCGATGGCCGACAGCAGGTCGTCGTCCGCGACCAGGTCCTCCAGGGCCGGCGGCGCGAACCGGCGCCGCGCCAGAAGGTCGGCGAGGAAGGTCGGCGTGCCGCTCAGGAACCAGTGGTTGCCGAACTCGCGCGTTTCGAAGAGAAGGAGGATGTCGAACGGGTTGTAGATCTTGTCCGCGCCGCGCCAGTTGTAGCCGTTGTACCAGCGCTGGACTTCCTTCCGGTCCAGGCCCTCGAGTTCCGGGGCGAAGACCGCGTCCAGTTCCGCGTCCGTGTAGCCGCAGATGGCGCCGAAACGCGGATCGAGGGTGATGTCGCGCAGGTTGTTCAGGCCCGAGAACAGGCCCGCCTGCGAGAACTTGCTTACCCCCGTCAGGAAAACGAAACGCAACTGCCTGTCGCAGGCCTTGATCACCCCGTACAGGCTGCGCAGGAAGTCGCGGTTGGCCCGCGCCAGTTCCCGGTCGTCGAGCGCGTCCAGGATCGGCTTGTCGTATTCGTCCACCAGCACGACCGCCCGCTGCCCGGTGCGCTCGTGCAGGGCCTCGATCAATTCCCAGAAACGAACCGACGCTTCGACAAGGCACGGTTCGAGGCCGGCGCGCCTCTCCGCCGCTGCCAGTTGCCTTTCCACGGCGACGCGAACCCCGTCCGGGGCGCGGAAATCGCCCCCTCTGCTGAAATCCAGCCGCACGACCGGATGGCGCGCCGACCAGTCCCACCCGTCGTGGACGGCGAGGCCCCGGAACAACTCCTCGCTTCCCTCGAACAGCTCCTGCAGCGTGTCCACCATGAGGGTCTTGCCGAACCGGCGCGGACGCGACAGGAAATAGTACTTGCCCCTCTCGACGAGGCGGCGCACATGGTCCGTCTTGTCGACGTAGTAGCAGTCCATCCCCCGGATCTCCCGGAGGGAGGTCATGCCGGTCGGAAGCATGCGTCTCGTCATCCGAAGAGGGTAGGCCGCCGCGCCGGAACCGTCAAGGAGGAGGGGTTTGCGCCGTCCCGTTTTTGTCGGCTGCCGTCCGCTCGGTGCCCCCCGGATTGCTGGCCGCCCGTCGGCAGACCCGCAAGGGTCGCGCAGGCGGGCGGCCGAGGATGAACTGCCGCCCCGGTGCCGCTCGGCAAACTTGGGACGAGCCGGGCCGCGCGGTTGCGGAGCGGCTTGCGGCTGTGAAAACGGCGTTCCCGGCGCGGAAAATTCGCAGTTTTCCAATAAGCGTTCGCTACTCGGGGGACGAGGAAAATTTCGTCCGGGGACCGGACACTGGACCCTTGCGCACTTGCGACCGACGGACGGGGGGCTTTGCCGTCGGCAACGCCCCGGCGGGACGAGGCGCGCGCTTCGCGCGGAGGCAAGGGCGACGTTAACGCAGCGCGGCGGCGCGCAACGAGCTGAAACGCCTGAAGTCGGCCTCTTCGGCGAACGAGCGGGCCGCCCGCGGCGAAGTGGAGGAAGCGACTCGACGAGCGACGCTCGCGGCGCGCAAGCTTTACAAGTTCGAGAGCGAACGCACCGCGCGGAAGAGCGACGAGAGGCCCGGCGAGGGGCGATAGCCCGGGTCGCCGTCGCGCGGACGCCCGCCGCGCTTCTGGGCCGCTGTCCGCGGCAAGCCTTGCGCCGGAGAAAAGGCCGAACGTTCGGAAGCGACGGCCGCGCAAGCGCTCTTCGACTGGGCGCTTGCGCTGGATGGTCGGAAACAGGCGGACGACGCCTTGGCCGCTGGCCGATTCGGGTAGAGCGATGGTTCTCCAAGGCTCTTGTCGACGGAAGGGAGGAGCCGTTTTGCGCTGCGCCGTTTTCATGTCGACTGCCCGTCGGCAGCCTTTCGCGGAGGCGGCGTCGCTTGCCGAAACGCGCGGACGGGACGTCCGGCCCGTTCGACGTCCGGTTTCAGACGGTCTCGAACTCGAACCCGACGATGTTGCGCTCCTCCCGGCCGAACTCGATGCCGATCAACCGGACCGGCACGCCCGGACGCCGGTACTTGTCCGCGTAGCCGCGCTCCCGAATCTGCGCCAGCGCCCGCCCTTGCGGCTTCCCGTCCGCGACCTTGAACTCGAACAGGTAGACGCCGCCGCCGGTCAAGACCGTCAGGTCCGAGCGTCCGCGCGCCGTGCTCTCCTCGGCGCGGACGTCCATCCCCGCCGCCACGAAGTGCGAGTAGAACACGCTCGCGTAGTGGGCCTCGTAGCCCGCCATGCCCGTGTTCGCGTACCACTCGTTCGGGATGCTCGCCAGGAACGCCCGGAAGCGCCGCTCAAGGCCCGCGAAGTCGTTCGTCCGCATCAGGCGGCGCAACTCCCGGCTCTCCGCCGCGACCGCGACGTCCGGCGCCATCGCCTTCAGCAGGAGCGCGTTCAGGCTGCGCTTCACCTCCCGGTTCGGGTAGTCCAGCCGGTAGAGACGAACGCCCTCGTCCTGCTCTTCGCCGACGATGGTCAGGTAACCGGTCTGGAACAAAAGCGTCTCGACGGGAATGCGGTCGATATCGATGGCCGACAGCAGGTCGTCGTCCGCGACCAGGTCCTCCAGGGCCGGCGGCGCGAACCGGCGCCGCGCCAGAAGGTCGGCGAGGAAGGTCGGCGTGCCGGTCCGGAACCAGTGCGCCTCGAACTCGCGCGTTTCGAAGAGAAGGAGGATGTCGAACGGGTTGTAGACCTTCTCCGGCCCGCGCCAGTTGTAGCCGTTGTACCAGCGCTGGACTTCCTCCCGGTCCAGGCCCTCGAGTTCCGGAGCGAAGGCGGCGTCCAGTTCCGCCTCCGTGTAGCCGCAGATGGTGCCGAAACGCGGATCGAGGGTGATGTCGCGCAGGTTGTTCAGGCCCGAGAACAAGCCTGCCTGCGAGAACTTGCTTACCCCCGTCAGGAAAACGAAACGGAGGTGCCTGTCGCAGTCCTTGATCATCGCGTAGAAGCCGCGCAGGAAGTCCCGGTTGGCCAGCGCCAGTTCCCGGTCGCCGAGCGCGTCCAGGATCGGCTTGTCGTATTCGTCCACCAGCACGACCGCCCGCCGCCCGGTGCGCTCGTGCAGCGTTCTTATCAGGCGCCGGAAACGGATCGACGCCTCGACAGGGTCCAGTTCGAGGCCGGCCAGCCGCTCCGTTTCCTCCAGCTGGTCTTCCACATCTTTCCGAACGAAGTCCGGGGAGTCGAAATTGCCGCCGCCGAAGCTGATCCGCACGACCGGGTGGCGCGCCGACCAGTCCCACTCGCCATGCACGGCGAGGCCCCGGAACAGCTCCTCGCTTCCCTCGAACAGCTCCTGCAGCGTGTCCACCAGAAGGGTCTTGCCGAACCGGCGCGGACGCGACAGAAAATAGTACTCGCCCCCTTCGACGAGACGGCGCACATGCTCCGTCTTGTCGACGTAGTAGCAGTCCCTCGTCCGGATTTTCCGGAGGGAGGTCATGCCGGTCGGCAGCATGCGTCTCGCCATCCCAAGAGAGTAGTCCGCCGCACCGGAGCCGTCAAGGAGGAGGCGTTTGCACCGTTCCGATTTTGTCGGCTGCCGTCCGTTCGGCGCCCCGCGGATTGCCGGCCGCCCGTCGGCAGACCCGCAAGGGTCGCGCAGGCGGGCGGCCGAAGATGGACTGTCGCCCCGGCGACGCGCGGCAGATTCGGGGCGAGCCGTCCCGCCCGCCCTTGTCCGCCGACAGCTTCCGGCTCCTGCCGAAAGCGCGGCGCGGCGGTCCGCGAAAGTTTCCGCGTTTCGGGACCGCAAAGTCGCGACGAAAAATCGTTGCGCGCCGTTCCGCGACGGCGTAGACCCCCGAGGCTCGGCGAATCGGCGAAGTTCGCGAACCCCTGCGGCGGACGGTCCGGGAAACGGTTCGTCGTCGTTTTCCTGCCGCGGCGCGCTTTCCTTGCGGGGCGGAATTCGCGAACGTCGCGAGCGCGACGGAACGCCTGCGTCGCCATCGCAGAGCTGCGTGCGCTGTACGTAATGTCTTGAGATGCGGACAGCTTTCCGGGGTGCGAAAATTTTTCCTCGGGTACGGAAAACTGCGAATTCTCCGCGCCGAGACTGCGATTTTCGCAGATTCCACCCCACGGCCGGCCGGGCGCCGCCCCCTGGCCGCCTGCGTTCAGGCCACGGCCCGGCTTGCACCGGGTTTGCGGTGCGCGGTGCGGCAACACTCGCCTTTTGTTCTGAAGACTGAGCACCCGCGAGGCCCTTGCGGGGCGTCGTCCGGGCGGCAGGCCGACAAAAGTGGCACAGCGCAAACGGCTCTCGCAAAAAAACGTTGCATGGCCTTGGATAAAGGTGTAAAAATAAATCGTAAATGCTGGTTATTAACAGGTTGCGAGAGCATCTGCGCGAAATCCGCGCCGCGGGGGCGGCGAAACGGGGTCGCCGATGCCGGTGGAGTGACGGAATGAACCGGACGAAAACGGACCGTGGGGTCTCCGCGCTGCGTCCGCTTGCCGACGCTCTCCTTGGATGCCCCTGAGCGGCTATGCGCGTTCCGCAGTGCCGCCCAGGGGGTTGCCGAACATCCGACCGGAGAGGAGCACTCAGATGAACGCCGAAAAGATTTCCATATTCGACACCACGCTGCGCGACGGCGAGCAGTCGCCGGGCGCGTCGATGAACATCGAAGAGAAGCTGAGAATCGCCGAAACGCTCGAAGCGTTGGGCGTCGACGTGATCGAGGCGGGTTTTCCGATCGCGTCGCGGGGCGATTTCGAGGCGGTGAACGAGATCGCGAAACTGGTCCGCAACGCGACGGTTTGCGCTCTCGCCCGATCGCCGCGACAGGACGTCGAGCGCGCGGCCGAAGCGTTGCGGCCGGCGGCCCGGGGACGCATCCACACCTTCATCGCCACGAGCCCGCTGCACATGAAGTACAAGTTGCAGATGGAGCCGGACGACGTCTACCGGCACGTCGTCGACAGCGTGGCGCACGCGCGCCGGTTCACCGACGACGTCGACTGGTCGCCGGAGGACGGCACGCGGTCGGAACCGGATTTCCTGTGCCGCTGCGTCGAAGGGGCGATCAAGGCCGGGGCGACCTGCATCAACCTGCCCGATACCGTCGGCTACTCGATCCCGGAAGAGTTCGGCGGGCTGATTCGCATGCTGATCGAACGCGTGCCCAACAGCGACAAGGCGGTGTTCTCGACCCATTGCCACGACGACCTCGGCCTGGCGGTGGCCAATTCGCTGGCGGGCGTCGCCGCGGGCGCCCGCCAGGTCGAATGCACCGTCAACGGCCTCGGGGAGCGCGCGGGCAACGCGGCGCTCGAGGAGATCGTCATGGCGCTCCGCACCCGGAACGACATGTTGCCCTTCGAGACCGGCGTCAGAACCGAAATGATCACGAAGGCCTCGCGCCTGGTGTCGGCCGTCACCGGCTTCACGGTGCAGCCCAACAAGGCGATCGTCGGAGCGAACGCCTTCGCGCACGAATCGGGAATCCACCAGGACGGCGTCCTCAAGAACGCCAGCACCTACGAAATCATGACGCCCGAATCGGTCGGGCTGGCGGAATCCAAGCTCGTCCTCGGGAAACTGTCCGGGCGCCATGCGTTCCGGGAAAAACTGCGCGAACTCGGCTACCGGCTCGGCGACAACGCTTTCCAGGACGCTTTCCGCCGCTTCAAGGAGCTCGCGGACAAGAAACGCGAAGTCTTCGACGACGACATCGTCGCATTGGTCGACGACGAGGTGATGCGCGGCAGCGACCGGATCCGGTTCGTTTCGCTGCGTGTCGTGTGCGGCTCGTTCGGGCCGCAGACGGCCGAACTGGAACTGGACGTCGAGAACGCGAGACGCAGCGCCACGGCGACCGGCGACGGTCCGGTCGACGCGACCTTCAACGCGATAAAGCAACTGACCGGCGCCACCGCGCGCTTGCAGCTGTATCAGGTGCATGCCGTTACGGAGGGCACGGACGCGCAGGCGGAAGTGACGGTTCGTCTCGGGGAGGACGGCAGGACGGCGAACGGACGAGGCGCCGACACCGACACGCTGGTGGCGTCGGCGCGCGCTTACGTCAATGCGCTGAACAAGTTGACGGCCGGCCGGGAAAAGGCCGGGCCGGCCCGGCAGACTGCGTGAGGCCGCGGGGTTGAGGAGAGCGGATGTTTTCTAGGGTTCTCGGCGTCCTGTCCCAAGACATGGCGATCGACTTGGGCACTGCCAATACGGTCGTGTACGTCAAGGGCAGCGGCATAATTCTGGACGAGCCTTCGGTGGTCGCGTTCGTCGAAACGAGAGGCCGCAAGCAGGTTCTGGCGGTCGGCGACGAAGCCAAGGAGATGCTCGGCCGGACGCCCGAGCACATCAGGGCGACGCGCCCGCTGCGCGACGGCGTGATCGCCGATTTCGACATTGCCGAGGACATGATCAAGCACTTCATTCGCAAGGTGCACAACCGGCGCAGCTTCACCAGCCCGCAGATCATCGTCTGCGTGCCGTCGGGATCCACCGCCGTGGAGCGGCGGGCGATCCAGGACGCGGCCGAAAGCGCGGGCGGTCGCCGCGTGTATCTGATCGAGGAGCCGATGGCCGCCGCCATCGGCGCGGGACTGCCGGTGACCGAGGCGACGGGTTCGATGGTGGTCGATATCGGCGGCGGCACCACCGAAGTCGCCATTCTGGCTCTCGGCGGGATCGTCTATTCGCGGTCCATCCGGGTGGGCGGCGACAAGATGGACGAAGCGATCGTCGCCTATATCCGCAGGGTCCACAACCTGCTGGTCGGCGAGAGCAGCGCCGAACGCATCAAGATGCAGATCGGATCCGCCTGCATGCCGGCCGACGGCGAAGGCGAAAAGATGGAGATCAGGGGACGCGACCTGCTGAACGGCGTTCCCAAGGAACTAGTCATCAGCGAGCGCCAGATCGCGGAGAGCCTGGCCGAACCCGTCAGCGCCATAATCGAAGCGGTCAAGGTCGCGCTCGAACATACCGCTCCCGAACTGGCGGCGGACATCGTCGACAAGGGGATCGTCCTGACCGGCGGCGGCGCCCTGCTCGGAAACATCGATCTGGTGCTTCGCCACGCGACCCAGTTGTCCGTGACTCGGGCCGAGGAGCCGCTTTCCTGCGTGGCTCTGGGAACGGGGCGGTGCCTCGAAGAAATGAAGACCCTGAAAAATGTGCTCTGCTCGGCAGCCTGACGTTTTCCGCCGGGAGCGCGGCGCGGAGGCGCTGCGATGAAGGCGCGTTCATTCGCGAGGTTCGCGACGCGCGGACCGGGCCAGCGTCTCGGCTTTCTGTTTCTCGCCCTCGCCGCGTTCGCCATCATGCTCCTTGGCAAGGCCGATACCCTGGTGGTGGAGCGTTTCCGCGTGCACGCGACGGATTTCGTCGCGCCCGTCATGGACGGATTGTCGCGCCCTCTCGCGACCCTGTCCGCGGGCGTCGAGGAAGTCGACAGGTTTTTGGAAGTTCACGCCGAGAACGCGCGCCTGAGAGAGCAGAACGCGCGTCTCATGGCGTGGCGCGACAAGGCGCGCGTCCTTGCGTCGGAGAACGCCGTTCTCCGACGGTTGACGAACCATGTCGCGGAACACGGCGAGACCTTCGTGACGGTGCGCGTGGTGGGCGACTCCGGAGGCGTCTACGCGCGGACGGTGCTGGTGAACGGAGGGGCGGGCGACGGCATCGCGAAGGGCGACGCCGTAGCGAACGCCGAGGGGCTCGTCGGACGCGTCGCCGAAGCCGGACTGCGCTCCGCCCGCGTTCTGCTGATCACGGACTTGAACTCCCGCATACCCGTTCTCGCCGAGAGGACGCGCGCGCGGGCGATCCTGGCGGGCAACAACAGCGGACTGCCCGGGCTGGATTTCGTGTCTCCGAACGCCCTTCTCCGGCCCGGCGACAGGATTGTCACGTCGGGTCACGGGGGCATGTTTCCTCCGGGCGTGCCGGTCGGCCGAGTGGTCGGGCCGCCCGACGGCCCGATCCGGATTCGGCCCTTCGCGGACGTCGACCGGCTCGAAGCCGTTCGCGTCCTGACCGGGTATCCCGGCAAGGAGGTCGGCGAGCTGGTGCGATGATGGGCGGCGTCCTGGGACAGCTGGAACGCGCCGCCAGGCTGCTTTCGCCTTTTCTCGTCAGCGTGATTCTGGCGACGGCGACGGCGCTGCCGTTCCACATTCCGGGTTACGGTCAGATCGCCGTCAACGCCGCGTTGATCGCGGTGTTCTACTGGTCCGTTCATCGGCGCGACCTCTTTCCCGCCTATGCCGCGTTCGGCCTTGGCCTGTGGCAGGACGTGCTCGTCGGCGCGCCCCTCGGGACGAACGCGCTCCTGCTGCTGTTCGTGAGCGGCGCCGCGGCCGTGCAGCGCGCTTTCTTCGCCGACAAGTCCTTCGCCGTGATCTGGTGGTGCTTCGCCCTGGTCGCGGCCGCAACGTCGGTAGCCTCCTGGGCGCTCGCGTCGGCCTTGAACGCGATTCTTCTCGATCCCGCGCCGGCGTTGTTCCAGGCCGCGCTGACGGTGGCCGCCTTCCCGTTCGTCGCGTGGTTTCTGGCGCGGATGCAGCACACGCTGCTCAGGTTGAATGTACAATAACGCCGAGAAATACAAGTCGTTTTCGCGCCGGGCGGCGCTTCTCGCCGGCGGCAAGCTGCTGTTGACGGGCCTTTTGGTCAGCCGGATGTACCAGCTGCAGGTCGTCGAGTCCGGCAAATACAGAACTTTGGCCGAAGACAACCGAATCAATCTGCAGCTTCTTCCGCCGCTGCGCGGCCGCATTCTCGATCGTTACGGCAATCCGGTGGCGGTGAACCGCGAAGACTACAGGCTCATCCTGGTCGCCGAACAGGCGAAGGACGTCGAGGCGACCCTTGCGGCGCTGTCCCGCCTGATCCGACTCGGCGACGGCGAACGCCGGCGCATATTGCGGACCGTGCGGCGCAGCCGCGGTTTCGTGCCGGTGACGGTTCGGGAGAATTTGAGCTGGGAGGACGTTTCCCGAATCGAGGTCAATGCGCCCGACCTTCCCGGGATTTCCATCAAGGTCGGCCAGAGCCGGCAGTATCCTTTCAGGGAGGATTTCGCGCACGTTCTGGGTTACGTGGCGGCGGCCTCCAGGGAGGAGACGGGCAACGATCCCCTTCTGTCGCTGCCCGGCTTCAAGATCGGCAAGGCCGGGGCCGAGCGCGCGTTCGACTCCGGTCTGCGCGGCGGAGCCGGCAATCGTCAGGTCGAGGTCAACGCCATGGGACGGGTGATCCGCGAACTGTCCCGTCGCGAGGGGCAGACGGGAAAAGACGTTCGCCTGACGCTGGATCGCGACTTGCAGATCGAGGCGGCGGACCTGCTGCGGAGGCAGAAAAGCGCGGCCGCCGCCATCATGGAGGTCGAGACCGGCGACGTCCTGGTTCTGGCGTCCGTTCCGGGCTTCGATCCCAATGCGTTCGTGACCGGTCTGTCGTCTCGGGAGTGGGCGCGGCTAACCGGGGATCCGCTCTCGCCCCTGTCGGACAAGGCGATAGCGGGGCAGTTCCCGCCCGGTTCCACTTTCAAGATGATCGTCGCGCTGGCGGCGCTGGAAGCGGGGATCGTGGACGCGGACCATCGGATCAGATGCGTCGGCCACGTCCAGGTCGGCAACCGGCGCGCCCATTGCTGGAAGAAGCACGGTCACGGATGGCAAGACATGATCGGCGCGCTTCAGCATTCTTGCGACGTCTATTTCTACAAACTCGCGGATCGCATCGGCATCGACCGGATCGCCGAGATGTCGGTGCGCTTCGGGCTGGGACGCAAGACGGGAATCGGGCTTCCGGGCGAAAAGGGCGGCCTCGTGCCGACGCGAGCCTGGAAGCAGGCGACGAGGGGCGTCTCCTGGCAGCGGGGCGATACCTACAACGCGGGGATCGGGCAGGGTTTCCTCACGGCGACTCCGCTGCAGCTCGCGGTGATGGCGGCGCGCCTCGCCAACGGCCGCGTGGCGGTGAAGCCGCGTCTTTCCGGAACCGGCAGTCCGGCCTTCGAGCCGCTCGGGGTTTCGGAGGAGGCGCTGGAGGTGGTGCGCGAGGGGATGTACCGCGTCTGCAACGTTCGCGGAGGCACGGCCTACAAGGCGCGCATCCCGGAGGAAGGCTTCGAGATGTCGGGCAAGACGGGCACCGTGCAGGTGCGGAGAATCACCAGGCGGGAGCGGCTGAAAAAGGTCTTGAAGAACGAAGAGCTGCCGTGGAACCGGCGCGATCATGCGCTGTTCGTCGGTTTCGCGCCGTCGCATCGCCCGCGATACGCCGCCGCGGTGGTCGTCATGCATGGCGGCAGCGGTTCGGGAGTCGCGGCTCCGATCGTCCGCGAGCTTCTCTCCGCCGTGCAAAGGAAAGATACCGCGCCCGTCGCGGGCAGCGAGGCCTGAATGGCGGAGCTTTCCGACATCGGCCGCAAGGCGTTGCGGATCAACTGGGGCCTCGTCGCGCTGATCTGCGCCACGGCCGCCGTCGGAGTGGGCATGCAATACTCGGCCGCCGACGGCGCATGGGATCCGTGGGCGCGGCGCCATCTGGTGCGGTTCGGAATCGTCCTTGTCGTGCTGTTCGCCGTGGCCCTGGTCGATCTTCGCGTATGGCTGCGCCACGCCTACACGATTTACGCTCTGTTTCTGGCCGTCCTGGCGTCCGTGGAGTTCGCCGGAATGGTCGGAATGGGCGCCCGCCGCTGGATCGATCTCGGTCCCGTCACGCTGCAGCCCTCGGAACTGATGAAGATCGGACTCGTACTGGCCTTGGCGCGGTATTTTCACGACATATCCTTCGACAAGATACGGCTGCTGCCCTATCTGATCGTGCCGTTGGCGTTGGTCGCGGCGCCGTGCGTCCTGGTGTTGAGACAGCCGGATCTGGGCACGACGCTGTTCATGATCCTGGTCGGCGCGGCGATGTGCTTTCTCGCCGGCGTGCGCCTGTGGATATTCGGCTCCGTGATTGCCGCGTCCGCTCTGGCGATGCCGCTCGTGTTCAGGATGCTCCGGCCCTACCAGCAGGAACGGGTTCTGACGTTTCTGAATCCCGAGAACGATCCTCACGACGCCGGGTACCACATTCAGCAGTCGAAGATCGCGTTCGGCTCGGGCGGCGTCACGGGCAAGGGGTTCCTGAACGGCTCCCAGAGCCATCTCGATTTCCTGCCGGAACGGCATACCGATTTCATCTTCACCATGCTGGCGGAGGAGTTCGGTCTGACCGGCAGCCTGGGGCTGCTCTTCCTCTACGTGCTGATCCTCGTCTACGGGCTGGCGATCGGGCTCAGGTCGAGGAACCATTTCGGGTCCCTGATCGCCGTCGGCGTGACGAGCATGCTGTTCTGCTACATGTTCATCAACGTCGCCATGGTGCTCGGGTTGATTCCGGTCGTCGGCGTGCCGCTGCCGCTGGTGTCCCATGGCGGCACCGCAATGCTGACGGTGATGATCGGACTGGGGTTGATCGTCTGCGTGAACGTCCACCACGACCAGACGGACCTCCGGGCGGAAGGATGGCATCCGCAGCGTCGGGAATGACGCCGGGGCGGGCGGCGGACTCGACAAGGCGACCGGGGCGGGGAAGCCGTTCGGGCGGGCCTGAAACGGGCTCTCTTTCCGCTCGACCTTCGCCGGGCGGGGGTCGAGGGCCGGCCGGCGCGTTGCGCGCGCAGGCGTCAGCAAGGCCGGCGCCGTCGGCGTTGCTGGAGGCGACCGACGCCGTCGGCGTTGCTGGAGGCGACCGACGCCGAGCTTCGCGGTCGCGGCGTCGGTGCGACAGGGGTCGCGGAAGAAGGAACGGCCAGGCAGCGCTTCGAGACGCCGCTGGCCGCACGACCGTCTCGCCGGGTTCGGCGATCATGCGGGCGAGGACGGCGAGGAGTTGCCGGCGCGCGTGACGGGAGCCGTCAAACTGCACCGAACCGCGCCCGCCCTTCGGTACGAGCGGAGCCGACCGCCTTGGCGCGCTCTTCGAGCGGCGGGGCGGCGATCGAGGCGCAGCGCTGGAGCCTCTTGCAGGTTTCTCTTGCGCACCCGCCCGATCCGCAATATAACGCCTACCATGATGGGCGATTAGCTCAGTTGGCAGAGCAGCTGACTCTTAATCAGCGGGTCCGGGGTTCGAGTCCCCGATCGCCCTCCAGAGCGTTTGAACGCCCGCTATCAGCTCGGAAGTGCAATACCGGCGGCCGGCAGCCCGAGGACAGTATGGGGATGGGTTGAGCGGCTTCTTCGCGGTTCGACCTGCCCTTCAGGGCGACGGGTCGGCGGCCTTTGGCCATGTCTCCTTGCCGTTCATCGACGGAGATCGACCGCCTGACCTCTCCGCTGCATGCGGACGGTCGGCCACCATGCATGTTGCGCTTCAAGCTTGAGAGGGCGCGGGAGCTTGAGGACGGAGGATAGTCCACGGGGCACAGGCAGGGATAGCCAGGGAGGTCCCCAGCTCGTTCTCGTCGGGGAGGTTCCCGAATTCCGTCGACAGCGGCGGACGGCGCTTCGTGGATGCCAGAGGCAAAGATCGGCAGGCGGCGGAGGCGCATTTGTCAGGCCTCGGGAGCGATTCCTGCTATTCTGTCCGTTGCAGCTGGTCGGGCGGAAGAGGAGCTTGAGGCTGCAACCGGCTCCGGCGAGAGGCTGCCGGGGGCGTCCCGGAGGTACGGAACGATGAAGACGGAATTGCGGACCATACTCGGAGTCGGGATTGCGCTGGCCGCGTTGGAAGGACGCATGGCTACGAGCAGGGAAATCGCAGTGTTGCGCATGGACATGAACGAGAGATTCGAGGCGTCGCGGGCGTCCACGAACGAAAGCATTGAGGCATTGCGCATATCGACGAACGAAAACATTGCGGGATTGCGCCGCGATTTCACTTCGCTGCGAACCGATTTCACTTCGCTGCGAACCGATTTCACTTCGCTGCGAACCGATGTCGCGTCGCTCCGCGGCGAGGTGTCCAAACTTGGCGAACGGGTGGCCAAGGGAAGGCTCGACGGGTGGAGTCTCGCCGTGCTCGGCGCGCAGAGAAGCCGGACGGCGCCGGACGGCGAAAGCCGCCCTCCAGGGGCGCCGAAGCCTCGTTGACTTCGCGCGCGCGGCCGGCGCTTCCGGAACCGCGTCCCGAAAAAAGAACGGGGCCGTCGCCCTCGCGGCGAAACGCGGACCGGTTGCGAACGTCCGGCGTCGTCCGGTCGCTTTCTTCGCGAGAGCCGACGCTGGCCGCGTCGGCGAAAGCGTCCAGCTTTTCGACCCGCAGCTTCGCCGCCGCGACTCCGGCTCTTCCAGGCACGGCGAGCGTCTCGACCGGATCGACGTACACGGCCGCTTTCGCGCCCTGGCGGCGAGCCGCTCGCAGCACGGCAAGTTCGACAGCGTGTCCGGGCCGCCTCTCCGACCTCCAGGTTTACCCGTTGCGCGCCGTCGCGTTCGCGACGTCGAGCGGAACGAGAGCGTTCACGAAGACCCTGCACGCGCTTTCCGTCGCGGAACGCCCGTGAACGGCTTCCGTCTGCGGCGCCGCGGACGCCGCGCGCCACCCCGCGTCGGCGACGGCAGCGCACGCCGCCCCGAAATTCCGCCGACGCCTTCAGGCAGCCCGCTCGCTGCAGGCGGTCAAGTCCGTCCCGAAACCCGAGCGCTGCGCACGCGCGGCCTCGCTGCGGCAGGCGAAGACCTCGTTCGCCAGCAACCTCTGCAAGCGCGCGAAATCGTCCAGGAGGCTTTGCCGAACCAAGATTCCGGAACTCCATGCCGGGCGCCGCCGCGAACCGGCCGGCCGGAGTTGGCAAAACCTTTACGGCGCACAGACGGCGCCGGGTCCCGGTGGCGGACGCCGGAATCTGGAAGACGGCGGCGAGCGGCCAGAGGGCGTCGGACCGGGGATGGTTTCGGGTCCGGCGTTCGGCTCGCGGGGGTTGCATCGCGTTCCGGGCACCCCATATATTTCATGGTGAGAGTCCTTTCGCGACGAGACCGATTCGGAAAGGAAGCAGCCATGGCGAAACAAGGCGAAAGTGGGAAGCAGGGCGCCGGTTGGCCCGCCAAAACCAACGACGGCAAAAAGTCCGGCGGCGGCCGGGACAACAACCCGCCCAAGAAGAAATGACCGGCTTTCGGGCATAACGTCGGCAAGCCGCCGGATTCCAGCGGCGGTTCCTCCCCGGGGGCTTGCGCGGGCGCCCGGCTCTTGCCGATGTCGGCGAACATGGGCCGTCCGGCGAGTTCCGTCCATGCCGCGCGGTCGAGGCGTTCGTCGAGCCTGTCGCAGAAGCGCCCGGCCTCATCGAGGGCGACCAAGACGGCGGGGACGTAGCCGGGGCCCGGAATCCGTTGCGGTTGGCCGGAAGGGCCGGGCGGAAAGCGTAGGCGGGGGCAGAGCGTGGGTCGTCGGCAGGCAGTCCCCGCGCCGGCGGGCCTCGCCCGGCAGGCCCCGAACTCCTGGGGACGCGCGGGCGCGACGTCCGGACCGGCTTCGCCGGCGCTCGGGAGTTCGGAAACCGGGAACGGTCAGCCGGCGGGCGGCGAACGCGGCCCGGAAGGAGGGTTTGACGCGCGCCGTCTCCGCCGCTGCCGCAGTCCGTCCGCGTTCGCCGCTCCGCCGTCTCCCGAACCGCCCCTGTTCCCGACTCCCGAACGCCAGGTCCGTCCTCCGCGAACCCGACGCCGGCGAGGGCCGAGAACGCCTTCCCGCTACCTCGGCTTTACGCCCGCGCCCGGCGCCGCCGCGCGGAAGATTGCGCCACGGGACGGCGGTTGGGGGCGCCGCCAGCCTGCCCTTCTTCGTCAACGGCGCGAGGTCCTGGGTCGGAACGTCTTGCATACCCTCGCACAGGTCGAGCGACGTTCGCTCGACGACCGGGGGCGCCGCTACGCGTTGCGCCGCTCGAGACCTTCTGCGAAGCGCCGCGACCTGCTGCCGCGCGGCCAACCCGGGTCGGCAAAACGCGAGGCCGCGGCAAGCTCGACGCGAAAAACGCGTTGCCGGAAGCCCTTGCGGCGGGACCGGAAGAAGGCTCTCGATCGCAGACCGTCACCCGGGCAGCGAACGCTTGGATTTCAGACCTGCGCCCGTTCCCGGGACTCGACGGTCTCGCGCCGAAACACGATGCCGGCGACCGCCGCGTCGCCTTGACTCACCGACCCGCCCGGTCCACTCTCACGATGGCCGCCCGCCGACGTTGCACTTCGAAATCGTTGGGGACGGTCATTTTCCGTACGGGTCGTTTAATTGCCGATTTGGCATAATGACTTTGAGCCGGAAGGATACGTCGAATGAAAGCCGGAACAGGATGTCGCAGACGGGAGTTCATTGGTTCTGCCGCGGGCTTCTTGCTTTCCGGTTGCTCCACACTGGAAAGCATCGACCGAGGATTGTACGATGGGCATCGATCCTTAACCGAGGAAGATCCGGTCACCGGACAACGCACGGCCAGTTTCCATTCGCGTACCGAACAAATCGCGGAAGGAAATGCCGCAATGAGGCGGGCGCTGAGGAAATACGACCGCCTGAACCAGAAAGTCGACCGTGGTTCCTACGACCGGCTTTTGAACATCTTCAATCGCGTTCACGCAGTAAGCCGCTTTGCCCAGCTGGAATGCCTTCCTATTGCCGGAGGACGGTTTCAACGCCTTCGTGACCGGCGGAACCCGAGTGGCCGTTTTCCGGGGCTTGATGGACGAAGTGCGGGACGATGCGGCCGTCGCCGCGGCGATCGGCCACGTGGCGGCCACGGAACGACAACTAATGATCACCTTAGCGCAATTCGCGCTGAAAGGCAAGCCCGCCAAGGGATCCAGCTTCGCGTACAGCGTTCTGAACGAGAACGAGGCGGACAAGATCGGCGTCGTCCATGCCGCTCTTGCCGGCTACGATCCGTACGCTATCGCAAGCTTGTGGGGGGATATCGAGAGAAAACACAGGGATGACTGGTCTTGGTTCCGCGCCCGCCGGCTCGGACCGGGCGCGCGCGACCCGTGCAACGGCCGAGCGGCAGTACTACTTTTCCGGCGCGAAGAATCATTACGAACTCGCTCGTTGCAACCATTTTCGGTGCAACGAGTAGAGGTGCGGAGTTTCGATGAATATCTATGTGCTGATCGTTGCCATGATCGGCACGGCTTCTTGCGGGAGCGGCTGTTATTACGGGGGAAAGGGAATCCTGCAAGTTCCTGGAACGGTCGACGACGTAGCGGCAGCGTTGGCCCGCGCCGAAAGGGAAAGATCGTATCAAGAACGACAGGTCCGGTTGCAACAATTGAAGGAAGAATTGCGATCACTGGATTTGGACGACATGGAACGCCGATACAGAGCGGCCCTCATGTCGAACGACGGGTGGACAATTTCGTCCATGAAGAGTGAAATGAGGCTATGGAAAATGAAGACGGAAACGGCAGAGGATCTGGAAGAAGACGTTGCCGACTACCAGGAAGAACGACAAAGAAGACTGGAGCGCGGCCCGCGCAGATCGTTCTCTCGGATAATCGACGAAAATTGCGAATAAATCTCCAACCGCGCGGCGGCGGCTCCCGGTTCGCGCCATGGGTAAGCGTTCGGTCGCGGGGTGACGGTTTATTTGTTGAGGATCCGCCTCCAGTCCCGGCGCAGGGGCCTCAGCGTCCTTGACCGGGAGGGCGCGTTCGTTCCGCACGTCGAGTTTGCCGCGCCCTTGAGTGCGGCCGGCCCTGGTCCAGTTGGCGGCCTGGTAGCAGGTGCCTTCGAAGCGCGGGCTCTCGCAGAAAGTCTCGAGCAGGACTGGCAGCAACGCGTAGCGGCCTTCCCAATCGTCCGGCAGTCGCTGTTCGACCAGAGCGAGGGGACGCGAGGTTTTTTATCCGAACCCAGGGCAAGATTAGGAATCTGGCGTTGTTGACCACTAGCCCGAGTTTACCGCGAGATTCTCTATATAGTTGATTCACTTATCACACGATTTTCGTATGACCTAACGGTCAGGCGAGGTCGGACAGGTATCGCTTCAGGTCGAGAGCTTCGTAAAGGGTGCGCTGGTCGTCGGTCATCTCCGACAACGTCACAAAGGGCTTCTTGCCGGGATAAGCGACGCTGATTTCCCGGATTCGGCCAAGTTGGTCGAGCAGCGCCGACTTCGTCAAGCCGCGGCGGTGCGCTCCAGAAGATTGCACAGCAACAGGGCGAGGACACAACAGAAGACATGCACCTTCTGGTCGGTCCACTGCGGCCGCAGGGCGATTTGACGGGTGTTTTTCATGGAGCGGAACGCGCTCTCGACGTGATGCTGAGCCCGGTAGCCGCGGACAATTTCCACGTCGCTCCAGTCGGCGTTGTCGGTAAAGATGAGAGTCTTGCCGAGCAACGTGCGCTGCAGTCGCTGCCAGGCGCGTTGGTCGAACCGGTAGCGAAGGGTCGGCAGGCAACCGTCGGCTTCGACCGTCACCTTGAACAGTTCCTTCACGGGCCTTGAGCCAGCCTGCTACCTTCTTGCTGGTTCCCTCTACGGTCGGCGGCTTGCCGCTGCGAACGCGTCCGGTGCGCCAGCGCCGCAACCGGTTCTGGAGTTCCCGCAGCCGCTGTCGCCGCTTCGCGATTTCACGCAGCAGGGTCTGGGACTGCGCGGCGAAGAGCTTTTCGTGTGACCAGCACGGTGCGCTCGACGCCGAACAGGGTGCGCGTGGTGCGCCAGGCGCTGACGCCGTCGAGGCCGGATGCAGCTTGTCGGCGGGCGTTTCGAGCAGCTCGGGGTGTTGGGTCGGAACCAGCGAACCGATGAAGTGGTAAGGGCTGTCGGCGACCGCCTTGAGATTGTCCTTCGAGTTGTTGCCCTTGTCGAAGACCAGGGTGACGTGTTCCGCGCCTCGTTCGCGGTAGCGTGCGACGAGCGCGTCGGTCAGGCTGGCGAAGGTGGGGGAATCGGGCTGGTTTCCAGGGTAGGTATGGTGCGGTGCAGGAGCGGCAGGCGGAAGTCGGCGGTGACGAGGAGAGCGAGGCCGACGATCCTCAGCGCCTTGCGGCCTTCCTTGCTGTGGCCGCGCTGAGCCAGCGTGCAACGTTCGTTGAAAGGAAAGTGAAGAAGTTGGTGGCGTCGAACAGGACGCGCCCGAGGTCGACGTCGAAGTCGCGCACCATGCGGGTGACGATGTCGCGCCTTGGGGATGGCGTCGAGAGGGACGCGGTTCATGTTGTCCCAGAAGCGCTGACTCGTGAGTTGCCGCGGCTCGATGAAGCGGTTGAGAACGGTGTTCCCGAACCACTTCGCGGTGCTGGCCTTCGAGCAGGGAGCCGCGCCGAGGGCTGCGACCAGCAGGTAAGTGCCGACGGAAGGTCCGTTGCGCTGCTTGGGAACGTGCCGGGTGGTCCACGAGACGCAGGCGTCGGGCGAGGTCGTAAAGGGCGGCGACAGCGCCGAAGTCGCGCACCAGGGCTTCGACGGGGTTGCCGGTCATGACGGCGACGGTCGGCCGGACCGAGATACTTCTGCTAGACGATGGTGGGCTTTCCGTCGATGCGTTGGGACCGACGCGCGTAGTAGTAAGCCTTTCCGCGGATGTGTTTTTTGACGAGGCTGACCATTTTTCGGACCTTGTCCTTGACTGTGTTAGGTCATACGAAATCGAGGGGATCGCGACATGCCGTTCGATTTTTCGATGAGGAAAAATCGTAGAAAAAACAGTGCGTTACGTTGTTCGGCGTCATCGGCTCCGTGCCGACTCGGACGCCGAAAAGCGAAACTCGCGGTAAACTCGGGCTAGAGCGAAGCGGACAGCAACGCACGGGGGTCTCCGAAGCGCAGAGCGGAAACACGGCGATTGTCCACGACGTCAGGTCGATGGAGTTGGTCGAAGGCATCGGTTCCAAGAAGGCTGTCATGCGTTGGACGCGCAGGGTGTTGGCTGCGAAGCCGATTCGCTTTAGTCGGCCGGGAGGAGCGCAACATCGTCGGGTTCGAGACCGTCTGAAGCCGGGAGCCGTCCCGTTCGGACGCAGGCGGCGCCTCCGCGAAAGGAGCCGGCCGCCTGCGCCGCAGGTCGCCATGCCCTTCGTCGGGAACGGCCGTTTCCGCGGCAGCGGACCCGTCTCGCCGTTCACCTTTCGAGTTAGTTGAAGGCACGGCCCATGCCCCGGTCGCAACCGGGTTTGGGCATCTGCGGAATTGGGCGGTCCGCCGACGAAGATCTCCAGACAACGGCGGAGACGCCGGCCGCAGAATGGTTTCCAAGTCTTGGGACGTGGACACGGCGCGTACATGCAGAAAGCGCAGGCCCTCCCTGGCGTCAATGCAAAGAAATTGACGCGCGCCCGACGCTCTCCTTGACGGCTTCGGCATGGCGGCCTACCCTCTGACGAGACGCATGCTTCCGACCGGCTTGACCTCCCTCCGGAAAATCCGGACGAGGGATTGCTACTACGTAGACAAGACGGACCATGTGCGCCGCCTCGTCGAAGGGGGCGATTACTATTTCCTGTCGCGTCCGCGCCGGTTCGGCAAGACCCTGCTGGTGGACACGCTGCAGGAGTTGTTCGAGGGAAGCGAGGAGCTGTTTCGCGATCTCGCCATACACGACAAGTGGGATTGGTCGGCGCGCCGTCGTGCGGATCAGCTTCGGCGGGGGCAATTTCGACTCCCCGGACCTCGTTCGGGGAAACGTGGAAGACCAGTTGGAGGAAACGGAGCGGCTGGCCGGCCTCGAACCGGGCCCCGCCGGGGCGGCGGTCCGTTTCCGGCACCTGATAAGGACGCTGCACGAGCGCGCCGGGCAGCGGGCGGTCGTTCTGGTGGACGAATACGACAAGCCGATTCTGGACGCGCTCGGCGACCGGGAACTGGCGCTGGCCAACCGCGACTTCCTGCGCGGCTTCTACAGCGTCGTCAAGGACTGCGACGCGCATATCCGGTTCGCCTTCCTTACCGGCGTGAGCAAGTTCTCGCATGCGGGCCTGTTTTCGGGCCTGAACAACCTGAACGACATCACGCTGGACGAGCGCTACGGCGCCATCTGCGGCTATACCGACGACGAGCTGGACGCGGTGTTCGCCCCGGAACTCGAGGGCCTGGACCGGGACAAGGTCCGCCGTTGGTACAACGGCTACAACTGGCTCGGACCGGAGAGGGTCTACAATCCGCACGACATCCTGCTGCTGTTCGACAAGCGCAGATTCACTGGTTCCAGAGCGGCACGCCGACCTTTCTCGTCGACCTTCTGGCGCGGCGCCGGCCCTGGAGGGCATGATCGCGGACGACGATCTGCTGTCGGCCATCGACGTCGACCGCATTCCCGTCGAGGCGCTGCTGTTCCAGACCGGCTACCTGACCGTCGCCGACGAGAAGCGGGACGAGGACGCGCCCCTCTACCGGCTGGACTACCCGAACCATGAGGTGAAGCGCAGCCTGAACGCGCTCCTGCTGGAGGCGATGGCGCCGGACGTCGCGGTCGCGACGGAGAGCCGGGAGTTGCGGCGCCTGGCGAACGACTTCGCGGGCCTCGAGCGGCGGTTCCGGGCGTTCCTGGCGAGCATCCCGAACGAGTGGTACGCGAACACGGGCCTGGCTGGCTACGAGGCGTGTGGCTGTGCAGGGATATGCACAGGTTTCCTGTGGATTTTAATCAAATTATTTGAGGATCCCCCTCGGCGAGCTTGCCAGACAAGTGCCGAGGGGGTGTGTCTTCCGGGTCTGCTACCACCCAGAAGACATGACCATTGTCCCACGATTTTCCCGTCGACTCCACCACCTGGGCTTTTCTCGAACGCATAGACGAGGATCTGGCAGCCCGTACCTGCCCGCACTGCGGCGGCAGGCCGCGTCCGCGAAAGCCTCGCGGCGTTGAGCGGCCGCTCGTCGCCGGAGCGCGGCGTCTGAGTTTTTGTTGCGCGGGGTGCCGCCGTCGCGTCACGCCGCCCTCGGTGCGGTACTTCGGTCGCCGGGTGTACGTGGCCTTCGTCTTCGTGTTTCTGACAGCCCTGTCGCAGGGAAAGCGCAGTCCCGAGTTCCGGTCGGGCCGTCTGGGCATCGACAAACGCACGCTTCAGCGCTGGCGGCGTTGGTGGCGCGAGACCTTCGTCGAGACCTCCCTGTGGCGCAAGCTGCGCGCCCGTTTCCCAAAACAGCCGACGACGCTGCCGTTATCACTGGTCGGGATGTTCTCCGACCCGGTGGTTCTCCTGCAACGGCTATCGCCGTTGACGAGCAAGTTCGGCGACGGGGCACCCGCAGAACTTGCCGTCTCTTCCAAGAGGGGGGTTTAGGGTCCGCGCCAAACGGGAGGCGGGCAGCAGGACACAAATCGGGGGGCGCGATTGCGCTTCGCCGTTGTCGGCACCTTGCTGGCGGCGCCGCCGGCGCACGGCGAACTATGCGCCGAGGCTCTGGCGCAACAGGAGTGGCGGCGTGACCGGCGCGCCGGCCCGCTTCTCCTTCGTGACGACGCTGGTACTACCAGGCGCGGCGAGCCGAACAGGATCCGGTCGGCGCTCTCCGTCGCCGGGTACGATCGGACGCAGCGCGCACGCTGTTCGCGCCGCTGGGCGCTGCAATTGCAATACCGGCAAAATCCCAACTGGTCGGCGCAGCTGCACTACGACAACCTCAAGGCATTGGCCGACCGTCGCTCGGCCCGCTCCCCTCCTATGCCACTGTGGCCCGCTACATGCGGACGCACGGGCGCAAGCGGCGGCCGAAGAAGGCGGGGGAAGCGGCGGCGGCGGAACGACGCGAACAGTACGAGATACGCAGTTACGAGCACGCCCACGGCCTGTGGCATGCCGACTTCCGCTCGCTCCGAGTGCTCGACAAGCGAGGACGATGGCATACGCTGCTGGCCGTTCTCCACTCGCGCTTTGCTTGCCATGTGCAGTGGTGGGAGACGGCGCAGAACTTCGTGCACGGCCTGTCGCAGGCCCTGATGAAGCATGGCTTGCCGCGGGCGACGGACAACGGCAAGGCGGAGACCGCTGGCGAGGTGCGGAGCGGGCTGCACGATCTTGGCGCACGACACCACTTTGCCGTATTCCCCGAACCAGAATGGAAAAGTGGAGCGTGTCGGTTACGGAAGGGCGTCTGCTGGCGATGCTGCAAGGCGTCGACTCCCTTTCCCTGGCGCAGATCAACGAGGCGACCCAAGCGTGGGTCCAGAAGGACTACAACAACCGCCTCCACCGGGAAATCGGTGCCACGCCAACGGCACGTTTTCTCGAGAGCCCCCGGCGCGAGTGTCCGTCCGGCGAGACGCTGCGGCGCGCGTTCCGCACCGGAGCGACGCGCCGACAGCGGCACACGGACGGCACGCTTTCACTTGGAGGCGTGCGATGTGCCGTCGCAGTATCGCCACATGCGGCATCTCCACCTCCGCTACGCATCCTGGGATCTGTCGACGATTGCCCTCGTCGACCCCGGCCACGGAACCTGGCTGTGCGCGCTTTATCCGCTCGACAAGAGCGCCAACGCGGACGGCGAACGCCGACAGGTGAGGCCAGCCGAGACAGATGTCACGCCGGCGACGGGAGCGCCGCTGCTCAAGCAACTCCTGGCGGCTGCGACCGGCCTGCCCCCTGCCTTCCTTCCGACCAACGAGGACGATGAAACATAGGCTGCTTTCCCTCCACGGCCTCAAATGGAATCCCTTCTCGCCTGCCGGTCGAGGCGCTATTCACCACGCCGCGCGTCGAAAGCTTCTGCTGGCGCGTCGACGAGCGCCGGGACGGCGGCTTCGCCGTCGGGGAACCGGGCACCGGCAAGAGCGTGGTTCTGCGCTTGCTTGCGGACCGGCTGACGCGCAACCGCGACCTGGTGGTCGCCGCTCTGACCCGTCCAACCTCGCCGACTTCTACCGCGGGCGAACTCTTTGACGTCCCGCTGCGCCCCCACAAGGGGCGGCTTCAAGGTTCTCCGAACGCGTTGGCCACCTCGAAGCGCTGCGTCCAGTCCTGCTGCGAGGCGCAGGAACTGCAGCCCGCAGTGCTCGGCGAATTGCGTCTGCTCGCCGCCACCGAGTTCGACCCATCCTCAGCGTCGTGCTGGCTGGCGATGCGCGCCTTGCCGACAAGCTGCAGCGCAGCGCTTCCCCTGGAATCCCGTATCCGTCAGCGCCTGGCCATGGGTTACGCCGAACGAAAGGAACTTGCCGCCTGCCACCTCCTCGAGAAGGCCGGCAATCCCAGGACGCAGAACCTCAGGGATGCCCTTCACGCTGCCGGCAACTACCGCTCCCTCACCAAAATAGCGGATAGCCTGCTCGCCGCTGCCGCCGAACGCCACCGAACTCGACGAGAAACTGTTCTTCGAGATCTTCACGCCCGACAAACGCAGGGGAGCGCGGTCATGAATGCTTTCCCCACCCGTCGGCCCGCGGAGCTCGCCGAACAACCGCAGGAGCGGCGCTGGCTTGTCGAACAGCTGTGGGGCGAACAGGCGGTCGGCATCGGCGAACCGAAATGCGGCAAATCCTTTCTCGCGCTCGACCTCGCAGTCGCTGTCGCCACCGGCACTCCCTGCCTGCGGCGCTTCCCCGCCGCCTCGGGCCGGGTTCTGCTGTTCGCCGCCGAAGACGCCGCCCACATCGTGCGCCAGCGTTTGAACGGCATCGCCCAAGCCGCAGGAACCAGTCTTGACGATCTCGACATCGACGTGGTTCCTGCTGTGCGTCTTGACCTGGCCGACGACAGGCAACGGCTGTTCGAGACCGTCCGCCGCCCGCGCATGCTGGTCCTCGACCCTCTGGTTCGCCTCCATCGACGAAAATGCCGCCGGCGAGGTCGCCCCGCTGCTTGCTTGCCTCCGCGACCTGCAACGCAACTTCGAGACAGCCGTCGTCCTCGTCCATCATGCCCGCAAGAGCGCCCATGCGAGAGGCGGACAGGCTTTGCGCGGTTCTTCCGAGCTGCACGCCTGGGGTGATTCCAACCTTTATCTGCGATGTAAAAAGCGGCGCATTCTGCTGACCGTAGAGCATCGGGCTTCCGCAAGCCCTGACGAGATCACTCTGCGCGAGACGCCGGTCGCTGCAGATCGTCGAGGCCGCCTCCGAAGCGCCAACCGAGTCGCCCCGTCAACGCAAACCTTCTCGCCGACACTCCGCTCTCTCAGCGGCAGATCCGGGATGCGGCACACATGCGCGCCAGCACCGTCAGCAGCGTCCTCAAGGAACTGGTCTCCGAAGGGCGGGTCGCTCATACCCCTGACGGGTATCGCATCCTGACCAAGCGTCGCAAGTAGCAGTGCGGGAGGGGGGCGTCTGCCGCAGGAAGGGCGTAGCCCGACCGAAGGCGGATGCCCCCCTCCCGCACCCGCGCCTTCCGGTTCCCGACAACCCTATGGACCGGGCGGAAACGGAAACCGGAAACGCTTACCGGCCAGCCCTGTTCTCGGCATGGAAAACCATCAAAAACGGCGAAACAAACCCTATCAATAATCGTGAGCACTCATACATAACCGTTCCGCGTTCGGGCGGCGCGGCGTGAAGACAGGGCTATACGGGGCAGCTCTCAGCGTCACGCTCCCGAATTCTCGAACGGCAAGCGCCGCCGCGAAAAAATCTTCGATTCGCGGAACGGTTTTGTGCGGCCGGCAGCTTGGGGTAGTTACACAGCAAATCAATAAGAAATCTTTCGAAAAATTGTGTTTGCTATTTGTTTTTCAATGAAATTTGAACGCAAAACACTCCCCACTGCTCCACCGCATCATCCATTTCCTTTGACGAAATACTACTATACTCACATTTCACAATCGCTTTTTCTCCAAATCGTTCCCTAATCATGGATTCGATTTTCTCCCTATTTCCTTCCGCTTTCCGTTTTGCCGCTGTCTTGTCTTTTGCCTGTCCCGAAACAAGTACAGCAAGGAAACCTCGACGAAGCGCCCCCTTTTTCTTGAAGCCGAATCTGCTTATCGACTCCCATATTCTGTCTAAATCTTCCATGCAAGTCTTTTTATTCCATTTTCGTTTTACCTCGATAACGCAAACTGGCTGATCCTTGGAATTGAAAAGCGCGATGTCCGTCCGTTTGCTGCCCCTGATTGCACCTGGAATACGGCCTCGTGTCTGCGCGCCAGTCCAATCCTTGATCCAATCGAATTGCGCCTCCAAAAGAAGTCTTTCTTTTCCTTTCTGGAGGCGATTTAATGCGCCCCCTATTTCGCAGACCATGAGGCTCTCTACTCCCGAATCCAAAAGCGACCAGCCGCCTGTCCATTTCTCGTATTTCTTATTGGCGTTGCGAGTTCCTTCAAAGATCGCCGAAACGATCTGCTTCTCAGTCAGCATGATATTCCTCCCATGGTCGCTCTCTCGGTATTCTGAAAGCGTGCGCGGCATCTATTGACATGCAATGTAAAAGAGCATCTTTCATCCCGTCCGTCAACGCTCGGAGGTCCATTGAGGTTTGGAGTGCAACACGCATGGCGGCTGAGCGGCCGTTTGCATGTTGCGGAAAGGCCGGGCGCGGCGGAGGTCAAAACGGAGGCTTGCGGCCGCCTGGCCAGCGACGAACGTTGCCTGATCCACACGCTGAGCGGCGAACGCCGGGGGCGGTTCGTCCGCGACAGCGCGACGACGAATCGGCCGACAACGCGGACGAGCGCAGTTTCAGGCAGGCCGACCGGCGGGCAACCGCCCGCCACCTGCACAGCACCGTCATGGCGTCGGCGCTCTCCGGCGCTACCTTGCACGACATGCCCGCTACACGCTCTTTTCTCCGGCGCTTTCCAGAAGCGCGGAAAGCATGTCCCCGATCCGCTCGGCGGCCGCCTCCACCTCCCTGTCCGCGACATGCGCGTATCGAAGCGTCATCCGGACGCTCCGGTGACCGAGCAGGCGCGCCACCACCGGCAGCGAAACGCCCTGCATGACCGCATGGCTGGCGAACGTATGCCGCAGATCGTGCAGGCGAACGTCTTCCAGACCGGCCCGCTTCCTCGCTTCATACCAAAGCGGGAGGTTTTCGTTCGCCGGTCGCGCCGGGTCCGACGCTGATGGAAAGACGTACGGGCTCTCCGTTCGCGGCTGGCGTTCGACGACGGCCCGGGCCTGCGCGTTCAGGAAGACCTTTCTCGGCCCCGTCTTGCCGTCCGCCAGATCGAGGACGGCTCCGTGCACCTCGCGCCATCGCAGACGCACGATTTCGTTCCTCCGGCAGCCAGTCGCGAGCAGCAGGCGGACGATGTCCGCCTGCCGCCTGCGGGACGGTCTCGCGGTCGGCGGCGCGCACCTGTCCAATTCTCGATGCAGGCGGCGGATTTCCTCCCGCGACAGAAAGCGGGTGAGTTTCGGGCGCGGGTTTCTCCGGACGCCTCGCGCCGGGTTCTTCTCGATCAAGCCGCTCGCGACCGCCCGATTCAGGATCCGTTTGAACACGTTCAAGGCTTCATTGGCTCCGCCGGGCGCCGTTCTGCTGTACCGGTCGAACCAGCGGTTGACCTCGACCGCCGCGATCCGGTCGAGCGGCCGGGCGCCGAAGGCCGGCAGCAACTGCCCGTTCAGCGCGCTTTCGATCCCCGTTCGCGTCGTCCTCTTGTAGCGCTCCCAACAGGCTTCTTTCCACGGACCCGCGACGAACTCCGCGAACGTGGGAACCTTCCCGGTCGGCTCCTTGACTGCGAGGCCGACGCATTCGCGGCGCGCCTCGTCGATGCTTCTCAGCGCCGCCGGACCGAGCGACGCCTTCCGTCCGCTGCGAAGATATATGTAACTGCGATGTCCCGACGGCCGGACCCGGACGCCGAGGCCCGCGATGCGCTCGTCCCAGACCGTATATTCGCGCTTGCGGGGCCGGAGCGCGGCGACCCGGGCGTCGGTCAGCCGGATTCTCATGCCTCAGCCCTCCAGCGCCGCGCCGACCGCCTCGACCGCTTCGCGGACCGTCCCGTCGGCCGTATGCGCGTATTTGAGGGTGGTTTCCGGCTTGTTGTGGCCGAGCAGCCGGCCGATGGTCAGCACGGTCTCTCCGTGCCGCAGCGCCATGCTCGCGTAGGTATGGCGGAGGTCGTGCAGCCGGACGTCGCCAAGGTCCGCTTCGATCCTCGCAGGCCGCCAGAAACTGTCCAGCGAACTTTTGGCCAGGGGACCGGACGCGGAGGGGAAGATCCACCGGCTTCGCCGGTCCAGCCCGTCCAGGACATGCCGGGCGGCCGACGACAGCCATACGGTTCGCGGTCCGGTCTTGCTGTCCGCGAGGTGCAGCTTGCCCTCGCGATAGTCGATCCATCGCAGCGTCAGGATTTCGCTCTTGCGGCAGCCGGTCAGCAACAGCAGGCGGACGACCGCGACGCGCCGGTCGGGCTCGCGGCCCGCCAGAACCGCCCCGAGACGGCGAATCTCCGGAGCCGTCAGGAACCGTTCGCACCCCTGCCGCCGATAGCGTCGGATGCCCTTGCACGGGTTGCTGTCCTCCGGCCGGTAACCGTAGACCTCCGCCTGCCGCATGATGACCGACAGGATCGGCGCCGAACGGTCCGCCGCCGCGGGCGTCGCGTGCAGCGAAGCGAACCAGCGCTGGACGTCCTGCCGCGTTATCCCGGCGGCGTCCTTCGAACCACGGCAGGATCTGGTTCCTGTAATAGTAGCGGTTGACCTTGAGCGTGCCGGGTTTCCAGTGCCGCCCGTAACGCTCGAACACTTCTTCCGCGACCGCCTCGAACGACGCCGCCGACGGCGGTCCGCCGCAGGCCAGAACGGCCTTCGCCCGCGCACGGGCTTCTTCCTCGGCGATGTCCTTGCCGACGATCCTCCAGACGCGCCTGCCGTCGCGCTGGCTGTGGACGAAGTATCGCTTCCCGCCCGATGGAAGGATCCTGACGCCGAACCCCTTGAGTTCGTCGTCGCGAACGTCGTAGGCGGATTCGCGCGGCTTGAGAGCGTCGACCCTGCGTTGGTTGAGACGGACCATGCTTCTTTCCCCCGAAATCGTTGCAGACGGGGAACGAAGCAGGCGCTGCGGCCGTCCCCGCCGACTGGTTTCGCGAAAAAGAAACGCGCTATATCAAAGGGTTAATGCGCCAAAGCACCGAAGGTCAGCAATTCCCGCTAAGGCTTGAAACCCTTGGAAAATATGGGGTCCGAAAAAAAATTTTCGTAGACTTTTCGAGGCGATTCGGGGCTATTTGTCTTCGAGCGGAGAATTTTTCTCTGGAAAATGGTTCGAAGGCGAGGCGGGATCGTACCAAAATGGCTAGAATGCCAAGCATGCGCAAGACGCTCAGCGCTCCGGGATTGCTGAAGGCGCTCCGGGGGGTTTTTGACGGCATTGAGGATCTGACGGCGAGTCGAGGCGTCGCTCTTTCGGATTGCCTGATGTCGGGGATTGCGGTATTTGGTTTGAAATACAAATCTCTTTTAAAGTTTGATCGCGACGCACGTTTTGATGAAACGGTTCGCAATAATCTTGCGACGTTGTACGGGATAGAGAGAGCGCCTTCCGATACCAGGTTGCGCGAGCGTCTGGACGACGTGGACCCCCATAGTTTACGCCCCGCTTTCACGAAGATGTTCCAGTTGCTTCAGCGTGGAAAGGGTCTGGAAGGTTACACATGTCTAGGCGGGCATTATCTTTTATCCGTTGACGGAACGGGATATTTTTCATCTCACAAGGTGCACTGTAAAAGCTGCTGTGAAAAGCACCACAGGGACGGAACAATCACGTACTACCATCAGATGCTAGGGGCAGTTCTCGTACATCCGGAACAAAAGGAAGTTTTCCCTCTTGCGCCGGAGCCGATCACCAAGAAAGATGGAAAGAAGAAAAACGATTGCGAACGCAACGCGGCGACACGATTGTTGCGCGATGTGCGGCGGGAGCATCCGTTTTTGAAATTGATAGTGGTAGAGGACGGACTTGCCTCGAACGGCCCGCATGTCAAGCATCTCAAGGAGTTGAACCTTCGCTTCATACTGGGAGCGAAGCCGGGAGACCATAAATTTTTGTTTGATTTAGTGAACAGGTCACGATCTGTGAAACGTGCCGAATTCTCCGATGAAGAAGGTATAATGCACGAATTCAGATATCTTAACAAGGCACCACTCAACGACGCGAATTTCGACCTTGAAGTCAACTTTGTTGAATACTGGGAAAAGCGCCCCGACGGCAAAAAGCAACGCTTTTCCTGGGTTACAGACCTGCCAGTAGGAGATCACAACCTGATGGAGATAATGCGTGCCGGGCGTGCGCGTTGGCGTATCGAAAACGAGACCTTCAACACCCTGAAGAACCAAGGTTACAGCTTCGAACACAACTTCGGTCATGGTTACAAGCATCTGTCGAATGTTTTTGCTAACTTGATGATGCTGGCTTTCCTGATCGACCAGATTCAGCAGAGATGTTGCAATCTGTTTCAAAGAGCACGGAAGAAAGCCGAGCGTTCCATCTACCTGTGGGAGAAGTTGAGAGCTATGTTCTTCAACTTTTCACTACCAGGCTGGGAAGCGCTTTATCGTGCTATAGCGTTCGGATACAAAAAACCGATTCTGGAACCTTACGATACTTCTTGATATAATAAATTTTCGAAGTGTGTAGCAGGTTCTTCAGGGGGAAACATAACCAACGAAAGCTTCGGTCATTAAGCCGAACGTTAGACGTTCGTCCTGACGGTCGTACCTTCTGCCGAGAAAGTCCTTTACATCTGATTTGGCACGACCACTACAAGTTAGCGGGAATTTCTGACCGAAGGTGCGCCGGTCGGTGTAGAACGAGCAGAACAGCCCGCGCTCTCCGACCACCTCGCGAAGCGCCTGGAAAGTCGACATGGTGCCTTCCTCGGCGACGAAGAAAGCCGAGTAGACCTCGCTGGTGGCGTCGTCCATGGTGACGCCCACTGCCGACCGGACACCCACTCGTGGCGCGAGCCGTCCTGGTGCAGCATCATACCGGGCAGCGCCCGCCGCGGGCGCTTGCGCCGGTGGGCGCCGCGGCGCGGCGCGGCTCGCACGCGGCCATGGGCCTGCAAGGTCAGCCGGACCCAGTTGTAGCTGCGCCGGACGCCATGGCAGGCGACCAGCTTCTCGTGAAAGTGTCTGGCGTTGAAGTCCCAGTACCGGGTGTCGAACAATTCCAGAACCTGCGCCACCTCGTCCGCGCCGGCCCGGCGCGCCGAGACCCGGCCCAGGCGACGGTCGTACAACCCTTCCGCGCCCTCCGCCTCGTCGCGCCAGCGCCGGAAGGTGCGCTCCGAAACGCCCTCCGCCGCCTCGCTCTGGCTCAGCACCCCCGGTGCGACACCTCTTCGAACTTCCTCAGTCCCTGTCGTTGTTCCGTCCGCCGCCACCTCCTTTGGTCTGGAAGCCTTCTAAGAGATCATTTGGTACATGGACCGGACATATCATCTGTTACTGACACGGACCCACCTCCTCCTTGACGGTTCCGGCGCGGCGGCCTACTCTCGCCGAATGACGAAACGCATGCTTCCGATCGGCTTTTCCTCCCTCCGGGAGATCCGGGGGATGGACTGCTACTACGTCGACAAGACGGACCATGCGCGCCGGCTCGTCGAAGGGGGCAAGTACTATTTCCTGTCGCGTCCGCGCCGGTTCGGCAAGACCCTGCTGGTGGACACGCTGCAAGAGCTGTTCGAGGGAAGCGAGGAGCTGTTTCGCGATCTCGCCATACACGACAGGTGGGACTGGTCGGCGCGCCATCCGGTCGTGCGGATCAGCTTCGGCGGCGGCAATTTCGACTCCCCGGACCTCGTTCGGAGAAACGTGGAAGATCAATTGGAGGAAACGGAGCGGCTGGCCGGCCTCGAACCGGGCCCCGCCGGGGCGGCGGTCCGTTTCCGGCGCCTGATAAGGACGCTGCACGAGCGCGCCGGGCAGCGGGCGGTCGTTCTGGTGGACGAATACGACAAGCCGATCCTGGACGCGCTCGGCGACCGGAAACTGGCGCTGGCCAACCGCGACTTCCTGCGCGGCTTCTACAGCGTCGTCAAGGACTGCGACGCGCATATCCGGTTCGCCTTCCTTACCGGCGTGAGCAAGTTCTCGCATGCGGGCCTGTTCTCGGGCCTGAACAACCTGAACGACATCACGCTGGACGAGCGCTACGGCGCCATGTGCGGCTACACCGACGACGAGCTGGACGCGGTGTTCGCCCCGGAACTCGAGGGCCTGGACCGGGACAAGGTCCGGCGCTGGTACAACGGCTACAACTGGCTCGGACCGGAGAGGGTCTACAATCCGCACGACATCCTGCTGCTGTTCGACAAGCGCAGATTCCGCCCGTACTGGTTCCAGAGCGGCACGCCGACCTTTCTCGTCGACCTTCTGGCGCGGCGCCGGGTCTCGGCGCCGGCCCTGGAGGGCATGATCGCGGACGACGACCTGCTGTCGGCCATCGACGTCGACCGCATTCCCGTCGAGGCGCTTCTGTTCCAGACCGGCTACCTGACCGTCGCCGACGAGAAGCGGGACGAGGACGCGCCCCTCTACCGGCTGGACTACCCGAACCATGAGGTGAAGCGCAGCCTGAACGCGCTCCTGCTGGAGGCGATGGCGCCGGATGTCGCGGTCGCGGCGGAGAGCCGGGAGTTGCGGCGCCTGATGCGCGAGAACGACTTCGCGGGCCTCGAGCGGCGGTTTCGGGCGTTCCTGGCGAGCATCCCGAACGAGTGGTACGCGAACACGGGCATGGCTGGCTACGAGGCGCACTACGCGAGCGTGTTCTACTCGCACTTCGCGGCGGCGGGGATGGATGTCCGCGCCGAGGAGAGCACGGCGCGCGGCCGCTCGGACCTCGCGGTGCTGCATGGCGGCGGCGTCTACCTGTTCGAGTTCAAGGTCGCGGACGGGAAGCCGCAAGGCCGGGCGCTGGCGCAGATTCGGGAGCGCGGCTACGCGGACAAGTACCGGCGACCGGGCGTGCCGGTCCACCTGATCGGGGTGGAGTTCGGCCGGGAGGAGCGCAACATCGTCGGGTTCGAGTTCGAGACCGTCTAAGGCCGGGAGCCGTTGCCGTTCGGACGCAGGCGGCGCCTCCGCGAAAAGCGCCGACCGACCGCGCGCTCGCGGCGGCCGCCACTGCCGCTTCCTGGAGCCGGGCGGCGACGCCGGCCATGCACCGCGCCTGGCGGGTCGCGCGCGCCGAACTGCGGCTCGACGCCGCGACCGTGGCCGTTTGCGGCGCGGACAGCCGCTCGCTCGAGAACAGTCTTCCGCGCCGGGCTGGCCAGCGCGAACGGCGCGGGCAAGACGCCGCCGCCGCTCGCAGGAATCTACCGGTCGTCGTCGGGGCGCGCGAACCGCCGGGGAAGGACGGCCGCGCCGTTCGCCCTCGGCCCTTACGGAAAACCTCACGGCGCGCGGAGTCTTCCTCATGCCTCCGGAAATCCCCGAACGGACCGCCGAGGGGTTCACCGCGCTCGACGACTGCGAGACCGGCGCGCCGGCCTGCGACCGGGGTTCGCGGCCCGCGCCTGCGCCCGAGATTCCGCCGATGGACGAGCGGGGTCGGCGACGCGGCCTTCGTCAGGAAGGCGGAGCGGCGGCGAGGGGCGGACGGGGCGCCGGCTTCGCGCAACGCCGCCTCGCTCGAGCGGGAACGGGTATACTCCTGGAGGGCGGACGGGCGCGGGCGTTCGGACGCGCCGCGGGACGGTTGCTTCGGTCCCAAAGTTCCGGCATTCCGCCGTTCGTTTCCGTTCATGTCGAGACAGTCCATGCCTCTCGGGGAGGAAAGCGGCCGCCGCAGGCGCCAGCCCGCGCAAGGGCGGTGCGCCGCGCGCCAAAGGGCCAACCTTCCCGCCGAGGGCAGGAAACTCGCCATTCCGCGGACGAGCTTGAAGGTTTTGGTGACCGGCGCGGGCGGCCACCCTTGTTCCCCGCTTGGGCAAACCACGCCGTCAAGGCCGTGGACAGGTTCTTCTTCGGACGGCATGCCGGAGGCGGAACGGCTTGCAGGCCGAAGACAACCGCAACCCGCGAGCGGGGCGTCGACGCGGCGCCTCGCCGCCCAACGACCCGTCGGGCGAACTGTTTCAGGAGGCGACCCGGGAGCCGGGATTCGCGGGCTCGAAACGCCCGCACGGCCAAGGAAGCGGGCGCGCGCCGATACCCGTCGTCGCGCAGCGTCTACGGTTTTCAGGAAGAGGGCGTCGTCGCCGACGAAAACAGCGGCACGATACCGTCCGCGTCAACGAAATGGCGGAAAAGGGCGCGTTGCCGCTCGCCGACGAAGACTTTTGCGTGGCCGCGCCGCGTCAGGCGACGGTCCACGGCCTTTCGCCGCGCCCTCGTCCGGCATGACCTTCGGCGCCTGGAAGACGGGCCGGCTGCCGCTCGACGGCGCGCAGCCCGCACGCGCGCAGCGCATGCGCAGACGTTCATGCTCGAAGCCGACTCCGAGAAGGCGAACGGCCGGACGTCGTCCGCCAACGTCTACCGATCCGCTCGGCGAGCTCGTCGCCTGGCGCGTCCCGAGGGAAGCGGAGACGGTACGGCGACCGGCGGAGCTGCAGGGTCGCTTTCGACCGGGCGCTCGGCCGGCGCGCCGAAACGACCGCCGGGGACGGCGTCGCCGAGATCTGAAGGCGCTGCCGCCGGGGCCGAACGGGCAGGCACGACGTCCGGCGCGCCCCCGCCCACATGGAGGCCGGAGAGCCGTTCGAGCTCGTTCCGCCGGCGCGAGTGGACGCACCGCGGGCGATGGAACGCGCGCTCGGCGAGTTCGACGCTCTCGTCAATTGCACCGGAAGACGGACGAGGTCGAGGACAACGCCGACCTGGGCTTCTTGGCCGCGCATTGAGCGTGTCGAACGTGCACCATGGTTGCCTACTGCGGGCGGCAGGATTTCCCCGGAGCGAGCTGGCGTTGCGGACAGGTGCGTAGCGGACGGACCTGACGTTCGGGAGTTGGGAACAAGGGCGGTTCGGTTTCAGGAGACGGCGAAATTGGATGGCGAACGCGGGTGGACCGGCGCTACGGCGGCGGCAGAGGCCGTCTCCGCAGCAGGGCGGCGCGAGCACTCGTATCTTTCAGGCCGCCGTTGGGCTTGCGCCAGTCGAGACGTTCGCGCGCACGACAGGGGCGTGCGTTTGAGAGGCGGGTTCCGTTGCGCGATCGCGACAGATGTCGGCTTCCAAGAATTTCCGCCCGCAAAGCTCACGGTCCTTGCGGAAGTTGGTTGCGCCAGGTGCGGACGCGCTCGGATCCGCACTCCAGGGAAGCCAGGCATGCGCCTCTTCGGGCGCTCGTCCGCCAGCAATTCCCGCTAAGGCTGGCGCAAACCTCTCTCTTGACGAGCGCATCGGCGCCGCGGATACCGTTTCCGGAAAGGACGCTCATTACCCCTTCGAGATCGCCAACCTCGCCGTCGCTTCCGTCAACGCCGTCGCGGCCGTCGGCGTACGGCGTCCGCGCCAACGACCAACGCGGGCAACAGCAGCGCGCCGCCACGAAGCAGCGGCGCGAAGCCGAAGAACGCCGCCACGAGGAGAACATGACGGCGCTCAAGGCGCCGCCAGACCGCTGCGCCGGAGACCGTCGCCGAACGAACGACGCCGACGGTCGGGCGCGAACGAAGGGTGCCTGACGCCGTTCCCTGCCGGCAAGACCTCGAAGTCGAGCGACTGCCGCGGTCGCGCGGGGCGCAAGTCCCGGCGCCGTCGTTCGCGACCGACCGCGGCGCCGGCGCGCCTCCCGCTTCGGCGTCGAACGGGGGCCGGCGACAACGCCGCGGCGCGAAACTCGACGAGCGACCTTTTCTCCGTTTCCCGCGCAAGGCTTGCCGCGGACAGCGGCCGGGAACCCGGCAAGCGCGGCTCGCGTCCGCGCGACGGCGACCCGGGCCGTCGCCCCCGCCGGGCCTCTCGTCGCTCTTCCGCGCGGTGCGCTCGCTCTTGCGGCCGAACTTGCGAAGCTTACGCGCCGCGGGCGGCCCGCTCGTTCGCCGAAGAGGCCGACTTCAGGGGTTTCAGCTCGTTGCGCGCCGCCTTGGCACGCGTGCGCTACGTTTTCCAGAACGTCACCTGCCGACTTGCCTCCGCACGACGTTTCCGCCTCCTGGCGCACCGCGTCCCGCCGCTGGAGGGCCGTCGCCGACGGCAAAGCCCCCCGTTCGTCGGTCGCAAGTGCGCACCTGTGTCCGGTCCCCGGACGAAATTTTTTCGTTCTCCGGGTAGCGAGGACTACGCGACGAAACTGCCGAGAACGCCGAAGCCGAGGACGCTCAAAGCAGCGGCGCTGACCGTCGCCGCCGGCTACCGCAACCCGCCGCCCGACCAAGCAGGATTATTCCTGTCTCGCCGGCTATTGTCAGGCATACCCAGCCTGCAGGCCGAGGCTTCGAAGCGTCAGTAGGCTCGACGGGTTGGAAACAGGCGCATTGGCCCCCGGCCGCCGCTCTTGAGGATGCCGCCACTTCCGTCCGTTTCCATTCTCCGCCCCCCCCCGGTTCTCAGCGTATGGATTTCGAAACGTTTCCGATCGCTCGGATGACGATAGCCATTGAGCCAGTCTCGGAATCGCTGTCGCCCGACCTCCCCACAACCTCGCAATCACCGATGCAGTCGCCAAGTCATCAAGTTGCGCTTCGAGAACGAAATCGTTCCCTTCCTGAGTTTCCGTCGTTCGGAAGCGCTGCTGCGATTCAGGTTCGCATCTTCGACACATTTACCGTTGTCGGCAATCCAGCTCGTTTCGTTGCGATTCTTAAATTTTCGCACATCGCTTCTCCGTCTACGACTTGAGGTCCTATAATAATCTCACTCTCGGACGCCCCTTCAAGTTCGAAGCGCAACGCGCGTGGTGGCTGACCGACCGTTTTCATGTTGCGGAGAGGTCAGGCAGGTGAGTTCAAAAACGGAGGCCAATGCCTGCCATCACCGTTTCCGGTTTCGCGAGCCGCTTCGGTTGATGGCTTCGAACGAGCCCATGGTTTTCGGCGGCGGAAGTCCGCTCGCTCGACCGGACGACGCTCTCGTTCGACGGAACCGTTGCCCGGCGGCAGCGCTCGCGCCCGCCCGACCGGTAAGCGCCTGAAGCGTAGCTGCGCCTCCGCGCTTTTCCCCGCCGGCGGCCCGTGCCGCCGCGGAAACTGCCGGCTGCTTGCCGCGCCAGGGGACGCGCCTGCCGCCGCCGACTTCTGTCAAGAACATTTTGAACTGGTAGGTACCAAATTAATTGACCGCTTCCGTTGTGGTGGTTGGGCCTGTGGGGAAGTGGTCAGGCGCGAAGCGGCTGTCCACGCCTCCGGAAAATCGCGTCGAAGCGGGTCACGCGGCCTTCCGGGTTGCGGTCGGAGCCCCGTCGGCCCGGTAGAGAGCGAGGCGTCCGGGGCCGTGGAAGACGGCAAGGGTGTGGTCGGGGTACTCGTGGACCCGGACCTTGGCCTTGACGTAGTGGTGGCGGTCGGCCGGGATCTGCAGGGTGCGTCCCTTGTACCGCGTGTCGTTCGAGACGGTCCTCGTGGACGCAGAGGATGTCGTCCAGGGTGCCGGCGAAGGGCACGAAGGCCGACCCTCTCGGGCGGGGTGGCGAAGCGCCGGTTGTGGCCCGGCAGGTAGACCTGCTTGAGGAAGCGGTTGACCTCGGCCATGTCGGCGACGCCGGCGAGCCTGAGTTCTTGGGACAGGCGTTTCTGCAGGGTGCCGAACACCCGCTCCGAGCGCCCGCGGGCCTCGGGCGAGTAGGCGGCGATGTGCTCGACGCCGGCGAAGGGCGCGCCCGACCTGGGTCGGGTTGTCCTTGTCGACCTTGCCGCCGGCCTCGGGCGTGTGGAAGTAGTGGCTGCCGGTGTAGAGCGAGCAGAACAGCCCGCGCTCGCCGACCACCTCGCGAAGCGCCTGGAAAGGGTGCCTTCCTCGGCGACGAAGAAGGCCGAGGAGACCTCGCTGGTGGCGTCGTCCATGGTGACGCCCACTGCCGACCCGACACCCACTCGTGGCGCGAGCCGTCCTGGTGGAGCGCCGGGCAGCGCCCGCCGCGGGCGCTTGCGCCGGTGGGCGCCGCGGAGCGGCTCGCACGCGGCCATGGGCCTGCAAGGTCAACCGGACCCAGTTGTAGCTGCGCTGGACGCCATGGCAGGCGACCAGCTTCTCGTGAAAGTGCCTGGCGTTGAAGTCCCGGTACCGGGTGTCGAACAATTCGAGAACCTGCGCCACCTCGTCCGCGTCGGCCCGGCGCGCCGAGACCCGGCCCAGGCGGCGGTCGTACAACCCTTCTGCGCCCTCCGCCTCGTAGCGCCAGCGCCGGAAGGTGCGTTCCGATACGCCCTCCGCCGCCTCGCCTTGGCTCAGCACACGGGTGCGACACCTCCTTCCTCAGTCCCTGTCGTTGTTCCGTCCGCCGCCACCTCCTTTGGTTTGGAAGCGTTCTAAAACCGGACAGGGTACATGGACCGGACATATCATCTGTTACTGACACTGCCGCCGCCGACTTCTTGACGGCTCCGGCGCGGCGGCCTACCCTCTTCGGATGACGAAACGCATGCTTCCGATCGGCTTTTCCTCCCTCCGGGAGATCCGGGGGATGGACTGCTACTACGTCGACAAGACGGACCATGCGCGCCGCCTCGTCGAGAGGGGCAAGTACATAAGATCCGGGCAGTCGTAACGACCGAGACTGTCCCCCAGCCAGCGTTCACGCCGTGTTGAACATGCGGGGACAGAGAAGGGACCGTAACCCGGAAAAGGCGTTTCGTCAACAGACACGAAAAAGGGGCCGGTTGCCGCCGACCCCTGTTCGTCTTCGTGAAAACCCGCTGCTCCGCTGCAAGGACAGCGCACCGAACACCGCGTTTCCCGACAAGCCCTGAAAAGCTGTCGGCGAAGGTACAGGGAAGCTTTGCGCCCGTCAACAGGAATTTTGCGGCGGGCAGGGATTTTTTCGCGAAGGTCGCGCCTTCCGCCGGGCCGGCAAATGCGACCATGGACCACAACGAATCGGGCGGCGGCCCCTGTCCCGCCGCCGGCGGGCGTCCCCGCCGCGAAAACCACTACCGGGCCGAAGCGGCCGCCGCCGCCTATGCCGGCCTGCCCGACGGCGAGGATCGTTACGCCGTCGTCCGCGCGCTCCGGGAAGTCGGACGCCGGGCGGGCTGGAACAACCGGCTGATCGCTCATCTCGAACTGCTGATCGGCTACACCCGCCCGCAGGACTGGTGGCTCGGGAACCGTCCGATCGTCTACCTGAAGGTGCAGACGGCGGCGCACAAGCTGGGGATCTCGGTCTCGCAGATCCAGCGCAACGAGCGCCGCCTCATGGAGCTCGGCGCGATCGCCTTCCGCGACTCCGGCAACTTCCGGCGCAGCGGACGGCGGGACGGCGACGGACGGCTGCTGGAGGCGTGGGGTCTCGATCTGTCGCCTTGCGCCGCGTTGCTGCCCGAACTCAGGCGACTGGTCGAGCGAGCCGCCGGGGAGCGCGAAGAGTTCCTGAAGCTCAAGCGGGAGATTTCGGCGGCGCGGCGGCGCATTCGCGCCGCTCTCGATTGCGCGGCTGCCGACTCGCGCGTGGCCGGCGACGCGGCCGAACCGTTGCGCGCCGAACTCGAGCGCCTGGGCGGGCGCGTCCGGGAGCGGACGCCGCTCGACGAACTGAGGCGGCGGTTCGCCGGCCTGACTCGCCTCGACGAGCGCGTGGCGGCGGAGATCGGCGTCGAGCCGGCGGCGTCCGGCGATGCTCCGGAGGCTGTGGGCAACTCCGCGGATTCTGTGGAAAAGTCCGCGGATTTTCTGGAAAACCCTGTGGACAGGCCCGCGGATTTGATGCCCTGCGCCGCATTCCTGCGGCCCCCGGCCGCCGAAAATGCGGCCCAGGGGCCGCACGAATGCGGCGCGCAAGAATATTACAATACAAACCGAGAAGGTACGTTAGAAAAAATTACTGTAGCTGAAGGCCGCCGGGAAAGAAGGGCGGGCGCGGGGTCCGTCGGCGGCGCGGCGGACGGCGAACGCCCGATCGCCTTCTCGACGCTCCTGGATCTGCTCGGCGACGAGTTCCTCGGACATCTGCCGCCCGGCCGCCGGATCGGCTGGAGCGAGCTGAACTCCGCCGCGAGCCGCGTCGCCGAGGACCTCGGCATTTCCGCTCACGCATGGCGCGAGGCCGGCTATCGGCTGGGCCGGCAGACCGCAACGATCGCCCTCATCGTGATCGCCGCCAAGAAGGCGCGGGGCCTGATCGCCTCGCCGGGGGGTTATCTGCGCGGAATCGTCCGGCGCGGCGTCGAGGGCGACCTCCGCCTCGACCGGAGCGTGTTCGGCCTTGCCAAGGACGCTTTTCCGCTTGCCGCGGCGGGCGGCGTCCCCGCGCCGTCCCTGCCCGGCCGGCCGTCAACCGAAGAAGGAGCAATGCAATGACCGTGATCGCAATCCTGTGCCAGAAGGGCGGAGCCGGAAAGACGACCCTCGCCCTTCATCTCGCCGTCGCCGCCGAACGCGCGGGAAGGCGGGCGGCGATCTTCGATCTCGACCCGCAAGGCTCGGCCGTGCTGTGGTCCGACAACCGCGCGGCCGAGCGGCCGGAGGTGCGGCCGTGCCTGTCGCGGCGTCTCGGGCGGGAGCTGGCCGGCGGCGCCCACGACCTCGTCGTTCTCGACACGGCGCCGCAGGCGTCGGACGCGGCGCTGGCGGCCGCCAGCGCCGCCGATCTCGTGGTCGTTCCCTGCCGCCCGTCGCTCTTCGATCTCGACGCCGTGAAGGCGAGCGTCGATCTCGCCCGCATCGCCGCGACGCCGGCCGTGGCGGCGCTCAACGCCGTTCCGCCGAGGGGGCGGCTGGCCGAGGAGGCGCGCGCGGCGCTCGCCGGGCTCGGCCTTCCGGCGTTGCGCCAATCCCTCGGACATCGGCAGGCGTTCGTCCATTCGCTCACGGCGGGCCTGTCGACGCAGGAATTCGAGCCGGCCGGGAAAGCGGCCTGCGAGGCGGATCGCCTCTACGAGGAGGTCGCCGCCCGCGCCTGCGCTTCGGCCGGAGCGGCGGCATGAGCCGCCGCAAGAGCTTGGCCGCGGCGCTTGAACGATCGCGCGCGGCGGCGGGCGGCCTTGAGGTCGACGAGGCGCGTCCGCGCAGGACGGTGCCGGTCGCGCTCGACGCGATACGGATCGAGGCCAGGCTGCGGGGACGGCTCGACGCCGAACAGGTGGCGCGAATCGCCGAGTCGATGCGGGAGATCGGATTGCAGTCTCCCGTCGTGCTGCGTCCGCACCGCGACCCGGAAAGCGGGCGCCGTGAAGCCGGCCTGTTCGCCCTGGTCGCCGGCGCGCACCGGATCAAAGCGGCGCGGAAACTCGGCTGGACCGCGATCGAGGCGCTTGTGATCGACGTTCCGCTCGACGAGGCGCGACTCGTGGAGATCGACGAGAACCTCGCCCGTGCCGAACTATCGGCGCTCGACCGGGCGCGGTTCCTGGCGGCGCGGAAGGAAATCTACGAGCGGCTGCATCCGGAAACCCGGCACGGCGGGGCCAGGTCGCAAGTGGCCAACTTGTCCACTTGCTCCGTGGACGAGGCTCCGGGCGATGGAGAGCAAGAGGCCAAGTTGGCCACCTGCTCCGGGCCGGCGGCCGCGGCGTTCGCCGAAGACGCCGGACAGCGGACCGGATTGTCGCCGCGGACGGTGCGACGCGCCGTGCGGATCGGAAAGGAGATCGCCCCCGAACTTGCGGACGCCCTGGACGGCACGCCGCTGGCGGACAGGCAACGCGACCTGGAGAGGTTGGCCGAAATGCGCCCCGAGGAGCAGCGCCGGATCGCGGAAATCGTCCGGGACGGCGGCGAGCCGCCGAAAACCCTCGACGAGGCCCTCGGACGGGCCCGGAGGGCCGGAACGGAAGGCCGGGCGGCGCGGCGCGGGACTCCGGAGAGCCGTCGGTTGGCGGCGCTCCGCCGGGCGTGGCGCATGGCGAACGAAGCCGAACGCGAGGCGTTCCTGCACTGGATCGGCGGGGGCCGGTCGCAAGCCGCGGGAGCGCCCGATATGCAGGCCGCGCATGCGAACGAGCATGCGTCAATCGAAGGGAGAAAAACATGAAGCAACCCAAGCGCGCGGCGATTTACGCCCGTTACTCGTCGTTCTCGCAGAATCCGAGGTCGATCGAGGACCAGATCGCGTTGTGCAGGAGGCGGATCGAGGAATGCGGCGACGTGGTCGTGGCCACGTTCACCGACAGGGCGCTTTCGGGCGCGAGCACGCGTTGGCGGGACGGGCTGGCCCAGCTGATGGACGCGGCGGAGCGCGGCGAATTCGACGTGGTCTGGGCGGAGGCGCTCGACCGCCTCAGCCGGGATCAGGCCGATACGATCCAAATCTACAAGCGCCTGACCTTCCACGAGATCGAGCTGTTCACCTGCGAAGAGGGAGAGATCACGTCCATGCACGTCGGGCTCAAGGGGATCATCAACGAGGCCTTTCTCACGGCTCTCTCGCACAAGACGCGGCGGGGCAAGCAGGGCGCCGTGCACCGCGGCCGCATGCAGGGGCCGCCGGGTTACGGCTACGAAATCCCGCCCCGCCGTCCCGACGAGCCGCGCGGAAAGCGCACGATCGTTCCCGAGGAAGCGGAAATCGTGCGGAGAATCTTTCGCATGTACGCCGATGGCGCGACCCCGAGCAGGATCGCGTTCACCCTCAACGAGGAAGGCGTTCCGGGGCCGCGCGGACAGCTGTGGAACCAGAACTCCATCAACGGTCAGAGGAATCTGGGAAGCGGGGTGCTCAACAATGCGATGTACCGGGGTCTCGCCGTGTACGGCCGCACGCGCACGGTGACGGACCCGGTCACGAATCAGCCGCAGCCGCGCCACAATCCGGAGAGCGACTGGATCGTCAAGGAAATGCCAAGCCTGCAGATCGTCGACGAGGATCTCTGGCACCGGGTGCAGCTGCGGCGGCGGGCGGGCGCCGACCGGTCCAGGGGCCGAGGAAAGCGCATTCCCAATCCGCTGACCGCGAGGCTCGTTTGCTCGCAATGCGGCGGCGCGATGTGGGTCATGGCCGGCGAAAATTATTTCTGCAAGTCGCGGTCCCAGCGGATGGGTTGCGACGCCATCGGCCACGCGGCGGTGAGGAAGGTCGAGAATCGGGCGATCCAGGAGGCGATCCGATGGGCGGAGCGCTGGGACGAAGGCCGGGCGCTGATCGCCGCGGCGGTCAGGGAACTCGAGGAAAGGCGGCGGATCGCAACCAGCGAAATCGAAGACGGGGAAAGCAAGATCGCCCACCTGCTCGACAGCATCGAGCAGGGAGGACGCCGTCCCGGCGCCGTGAACCGGCGCATCGACGAGCTGGAGCGATCGGTCGCCGTCCGGAAGATGGAACTGGACTCCATGTCCCGCCCCGAGGTTCGGTCGCCGGAGGCCTTGCTCGGGAACCTGAAGGCCAACCTCGATCGCCTCGCCGAAGCCGCCGCGAAGAACGAGACCCGAAAGGAGGCCCTGCTGCGGTTCCGGGAACTGGTCGATCGCATCGAATTGGAAGTGCACCGCGGAAGCAAGACGTTCGAGCTTCGGCTGCATCCGCGGGTCGACGCCATGATCGCCTTCGCGATCGAATGAACCGACGCGTTTCCGGCGCGCGGAGCGCTCGTCAGCGGCGGGCGTTCCGCGCGGCGTCGTCCATCTGAATGTCTCCCGCGACCTGCAGCAGTTCGAGCAGAACCTCGGGTTCGGGTGCCGGGTCGATCCACTGGAATTCGCAGAACAGGATGTCGGAATCGGCTCGCCAGCGGATCCCGGTCACGCCGTCGACTTCGCCTTCCCAGGCGAACGCCTTGCCGTCCAGGCCGCAGGTCACGACCCGGCACACGAATTGCGGCGTGGGGAAGTGGATCAGATACTGGCGGTAGCCGCCCTCCTCGTCCGGGTCATCGCCGTGCGCGAGCAGCCATTCGCCGGGCGGTCCCGGGGAGGGGGATCCGTCTTCCCGGATGGCGGTCACCGTCGGCGGATCGTCGAGGTGGACGACGTACTTCCGCGACTCGCCGGCCTCGTCCAGCGGGCTGAACGCGTACAGCCATGCTTCGCGGCGAAAATGCGCGATCTGCCGGGTGGCGCGGCGGTAGAATTCCGCGAACCTTCGGCTTCGTTCGGTCGGGATCGGGTTCTCGCCGGACGCCCAGCCGCGGGCGGCCCACAAGGGGATGGAGAGGGCTTCCGCGAGGTCGCGCACCGGATCGAGGGAGGATCCGAAAGCGACGGCGGCGAAGGCCCGAAACCTGGCCTGCGTCCAGGGGCGTTCGCTCACGGCGGGCGGGCGCCCAGGATGCGGTGGCTTCCCGGGCGGGTCCGGGAGGCGCACCGGGGCGGCGGCGGAAGCAAGTCCGCGCTCCGGTCAATCGGGCCAGACGTTCATGGACGAATCCTGCATCCCGCCGGCCGGCCTGTCAATCGCGACCTGCGGCGGTCGGCCGGCGTTCGGGAAAGCGGTCGTTGCGGGGCGGTTTGGTTTCGGCAACGGCGCGGGTTATCGTGGGACGATTCGCCTGGACGCGCGCACGGGAGGCAGTCGGCCGATGAAGATTTTCCTTGTACTTGCGCTCGTCTTGGCGACGTTTGCCGCGTCGGCGACAGCCCAGACGTTCGAAGAGTCCCAGGCGGCCTATGATCGTGGCGATTACGCAACGGCCTTGCGCGGCTTTCAACGGCTGGCCAAACAGGGAAACGCTTATGCTCAGTCCTGGCTCGGGCTCATGTACGACAACGGCCAGGGCGTCCCGAAGGACGACGCCGAGGCGGCGAAATGGTATCGCCGCGCCGCCGAACAGGGGGACGTCGGCGCTCAGTTTCTCCTCGGGCACATGTACGCCATCGGCGAGGGCGTTGCGGAGGATGACGCCGAGGCTGTGAAGTGGTACCGCCGTGCTGCTGAACAGGGTTTCGCCGTAGCTCAGCTCAGGCTCGGGGGCATGTACAATCTCGGCAAGGGCGTTGCGGCGGACGTGGTCGAGGCTGCGAAGTGGTATCGCCGCGCCGCCGAACAGGGACACGCCAAGGCTCAGTTCATCCTCGGGATCATGTACACCAGCGGCGAGGGCGTTGCAGAGGACGCTGCGGAGGCTGCGAAGTGGTATCGCCGCGCCGCCGAGCAGGGACACGCCGAAGCTCAGTTCAACCTCGGGATCATGTACACCAGCGGCGAGGGCGTTGCAGAGGACGCCGCCGAGGCGGCGAAGTGGTCCCGCCGCGCCGCCGAACAGGGACACACCGGGGCTCAGCGCAGGCTTGGGAGCATGTACTTCCTCGGCGTGGGCGTTCCCCAGAACTACCTTCGAGCGCATGTATGGATGAACCTGGCCGCCTCCCGGCTGGCCGGCGAGGAACGCGAGAAGGCCGTCGAGTTGCGCGATGGCATCGCGGGGCGTCTGTCGAAATCGGAACTCGGGCGCGCGCAACGCATGGCGGAAGAGTGGCGGGCCAAGACCGAGAACGAGTGACGGTCGCCGCGGCGCGGACAGAGGTCTGCGCGCAACGAACGGATTCGCCGGTTTCGCGAAACTTCGCAGACGCCGCGGGCGGGGCGCACGGGTTCCGGCGACCGGTTGCAAACCTTTTTTCTGTCGCCGGAAGAGCGTAGTAGTTTCCCTCGTCCCGTTCGCGCCGCGGGCCGGAAAGAGGGAGTCGATGGCGAGAGACATCTACCAGGAGGTCACCGATACGATCCTGGCGCAGCTCGAAAAAGGCGTGCGCCCGTGGCAGCGGCCGTGGGAGACCGGCGTCGAGGCGGAGAAGCCGGCTCCGACCCTGCCCCTCCGCCACAACGGCGAACCCTACCGCGGCACCAACGTCGTTCTCCTCTGGTCCGCCGCCTCCGAGCGCGGCTACGACAAGCCCACCTGGATGACCTACCGTCAGGCGCAGGAACTCGGCGGCAATGTCCGCAAGGGCGAAAAGGGCGTCCTCGTCACCTTCGCCAAGACCTGGACGAAGAAGGAGGTCGATCCCGAGACCGGAATCGAGGAGGAGAAGGAAGTTCCGGTCATGAAGGGCTACACCGTCTTCAACGTCGCCCAGATCGACGGCCTGCCGCAACAGTACTACGAGCGGAAGTCGGAGGAGATGAGCCCGGCGGCGCGGATCGAGGGGGCGGAGGCGTGGCTCCAGGCGACCGGCGTGGAACTGCGGCACGGCGGCGACAAGGCTTACTACAGCCCGGCCGGCGATTACGTTCAGTTGCCGTCCTTCGCGGCGTTCCGGGAGCCGCTCGGCTACTACGCGACGGCGATGCACGAGATCACCCACTGGACGCGGCATCCGGACCGTCTGGACCGGAATTTCGGGCAGAAGCGCTTCGGCGACAACGGCTACGCGATGGAGGAGCTGACGGCCGAGCTGGGTTCCGCCTTCGTCGGCGCCGAGACGGGGATCGCGCCGGAGGTGCGCGAGGACCATGCGGCCTACATCGGCGCTTGGATGGCGGTGATGAAGGACGACAAGAAAGCATTCTTCACGGCGGCGTCGCACGCCGCGAAGGCGGCCGAGTTCCTGAACGGGCTGACCGAAGGTTACCGGCGGACGGAGACCTTGGAGGAAACCCGGGAAGAGACGGTCGCGGTGGGAGCGACGCCGTCGGTGACCACGGAGCCTGCGGTGCAGGGGGAACTGTTCCGGGGCGTCCCGGCGCACGCTTTGGCGGGACCGGACGACATCGTCCGCGGCGACCTGATCCGGTGGACCGAAGAGGTCCGCACCGGGCCGTGGCCCTCGGTCGCTGGCCGGCGCACGGTCGAGGCCGTGGTCGAGGATTTCGTGGTCGACGCCGACGACGCGGGCGAAGATGCGGTTAGCCTCCTCGTCCGGAATTCCGAGGGGACCGTCGCGCTCGAAGCCGGCGACCGCATCAGCAGAACCGGCAACGACCTGTTCCGGGGCGAGCGGAGCGCCGGAAAGGAAGGAACGGAGCGGCAGAATGCCCTCGAAGAAAAGAACGCCGAGCGGGCGGCGCAGCGGGCGCACGCCCGAAGCTACGGCGTTTCGGCGTAGGCGGGGAGAGGCGGAAATGAAGTTCGACATCGGGACGAAGGTGCAGATCTTCGAGGGCGGCGAGTGGGACGATCACGGCGAGGTGGTCGAAATCCGCGGGCATGACGCCGTCGTCCGGTGGCACGCCAGCGGGATGACGGCGGTGTCGTCCTGCGCGGAGTTGGCGGACCTCGTGGTCGCCGAGTGGTCATGGGATCCGAACCATCTGCCAGAGAACTCTGCGTAAGACCAGCGGCCCGCCGACTGAGCTCTTCAAGTTGCTTCGGCCGACGCTTCTTTGACGTGTAACAATCTCCACAGTTGGTCATATTATCGGCGAATCAACGGCTTTTCGCGGTGCGTCCAAGCGTTGGGAGTGCGAGACTGCCCCGTACTCTCTGTTCTGCCCCTTCCCAAGAACGGTTATGTCACAACGTTACGCTGCCGCCCGTTTCACACGCATACGGCCTTCATCATCCTGCTCGACGATGTATCTGGAGCAACTAGAGAGGAGCGTTCCGTTTCATCACCTCGTAGTCGATTTCAGGATCCCGATAGGGCATCGAAGAACACTCACACGACGCAGTTTGTGCATAGCATCGGATCGCCCTTCCGACCATGTTTTCCGGCGCTTCTGCCGGGACAGATACCCGACCAAGTGGCGCAACGGTAGGCGGAGCAGACGATGTCGGGCCCGAGTTCGATAGTATGGCGCGGGCCGATTCCTTATCGATTCCGGAATGCAGAAGAAAAACCTCCTACTCAAAGTCCTTGAAGCCTTCCCAGATGAGTCAGTGTGCAATCTTCTTATTCGAAAACTCATAACAGTCGAGCAGGTCGCTCAGGACTTGCCGACTGCGAGGTCGTAGACAAGAACCTCTTCTAATATATGGTATTTGGCAGCGACATGGCGAGAGAGATGCGACGCTCTGTGTCTCATTGCCTCCACGAAGGATGCAGTTGACGCCGAACACATCCGAGAGCAATCCGCCGATGCGGATGCTGTCACGATCCAAGATTTGCGGTTGCGCAGTCGAGCACAGTCGTCCAGCCGCTATCGTGCGCCGACATAACCGTTCCGCGTTCAAGCGGCGCGGCGCGAAGACAGGGCTATACGGGGCAGCCCTCAGCGCCGCAATCCCGAGACCTCCGAACGGCAAGTTCCGCCGCAAAAAAATCTTCGATTCGCGGAACGGTTTCGTGCGGCCGGCAGCTCGGGTTAGTTACACAACAAACTCTCATGATCGGAGCCTGCTCGCCCCGTAGCATGTAACTGGTGGTTTTGCTGGCGTCGTGCCTGCCCGACGATCATTGGGTTAGACTGTTGGCGGGCACGTGGACGATTTTTTTGCGGTGAACGCTGGTTTCCCGAAAACAAACTGTGCCGACGGCCTCGAGCCCCGTACTGTTCCCGGCCCCGCGCTGTGGACGTACAGCAAAATGGCCGAACCGGTGCGTGACTTGCGTTCCGAAGGTCCCCCGCACCCGCCAACTCTCACATGGAGGCGTCGATGCTAACCGACAAAATGCATGTCGTCCACCCGCGTGCGGCGGGTCTGGACGTCCACAAGATGGAGATCACTGCGACGTGTGTTCGCCGGAGGGCGGCGAGACCGAGACCGAAGCTTTCGGCACCCTGGAGAGCGGAATGCGCGATCTCGTGGCGTGGTTGCGTGGTCACGGCGTGACCGCCGCGGCGATGGAGGCGACCGGCTTGGGAACTTCCGCGCTGGAAGACGCCGGCGTCGACCTGTTGCACGCGCAGCACGTCAAGCAGGGGCCGGAAAACCGATGTCGCCGACAGCATGTGGCTGACCTGCCAATTCGGTCTGGCGGCTCCGAGTCTGGTCCTGCCGCGAGAGTTCCGGCGTCTACGCGTGCTGAGCCGCCCGGCGGATGATCGACGACTGCGCCCGGCTGCGCAACCGCGTTCACAAGATCCTGGACCGCGACGGCATCGGCGGAGTGCTCTCGGACGTGTTCGGCGTCAACGGGATGCGCATTCTTCGCGGAATAGTCGCCGAAGAGCCTCGGGAGGAGATCGTCGCGTCGCTGTCCCGCCATGTTGCCGACAAACGCGATACGCGAAGCTCTCGCTTACAACCTCGACCCGTACAGTCGGCAAGGCGACCTGCTCGATTGCCACGACTATGCGAGTCAGAAGATCGCATGCTACGATAGACTCGGAAGGCCTCGACAGCTTCGAGAAGCAGCTTCTTCTCTTGCAGACGATCCCCGGGCAGGGAATCGGCGTGCGCTATAGAGCTTGGCCCCGACATCGGCGTGTTCGGTTCCTCCATCCGCTGCGCCGCCTGGTCGGGCGTCTGTCCCGGCAACGACAAAAGCGCCGGCAAGCGACGCAGCGGACGAAGCCGCAGGGGCAACCCAACGCTGCGCAGGGTGTTGGTGTTGGTGTGCGCACGGCGCCGCGCGAACCGCCAACTGTCAATTCCAAGGCTACCATAAGGCGCTTCAGGTCCGCTGCGGAACGCGCCATCGTCGCCACTGCGCACAAGCTGCTTCGCGTGGTCTACTGCGTCCTTAGGACCGGCAAGCCTTACCGCGACCCCGAGACCGACTACCAGGCGGTGAAGCGCAACGCTCCTCGCTGGATGCTCGAAATGTACAACATCGCAGGACGAAGAAGGTCGCCTGCATGTCAAGCAGCAACGGGCGGCACGGACACGGGCACCAAGAGCACGGGTGCCGCGAGCGCGACAGGCGGCCTGAGCGCCGCGACATAGCCGTTCCGGGTCCAGGCAGCGCGGCGTAAAGACAGGGCGTTACGGGGCAGCCCTCAGCGCCGCAAAATCTCCGAACGGCGAACGCCGCCGCGAAAAAATCTCGCGGAACGGCTTTGTGCGGCCGGCAGATCGGGGGTAGTTACACAGCATAAATCGTCGCTGCACGAGCGTACTCTTACCTGCAGGGAATATTCTAATAAGCAAGAGTCATCCCATGAGCATACGCTTACATTTTGACTCGCACGAAATTTTTCTCTTGCATTTTGCTCGCGGCAAAATAACTGATTTTTACATTATACAGTTTGGATAGATTTTTTACGCACTCTTTCATGTTTTCTCGACTCATTTTTGCTTCATTCTTCTTGAACATCAGATGGTAGAACGAGATCCAGAAAGTAGCAGCATCAGCGTATTTTATGTCGATTTCTGGTCCAATAAGCGAATAACAGTTAGTGTCATAAAACAGCTCTTTGGCTAGACGGTAATTCGCCATTTTACAAGCTGAAACAAATATACGCCTCTTATTCAGGTACGGCCTTAGCATTTTTCCCAGATCTGTGTAAGACACTTTATCAAGCGTAGTGTACATGCTCTTCGAGTCGGCATGACAGGAAATATGCAAATATCGATAATTTGATTTGCCGAAGATATCGAGTATCTTTTCTAGCTCTTGACGCGTTCGAATGTAGTAGTATTTTGTTTTGGTCTTACCTGCAATATGCAGTAGACGGGAAATAATGTCTCCTTCTTGGCGTCCACGGTTCTCATCATCTAGACTAAGCGACTCAACGATGAAAATCTCTGGTTTGGTCTTTGTACTTACCGTTTTCTTCATGGCTACACCCCCATAGCATGCCTTCTCAAGCGCAATGCAGACCAAGCTTTTGCTTTTCACTCAAGCTTCATGCAAGATCTGAAATATTGTAGCATAGCCTATATGTGTTCACAAGCTCCCTAATCAACGAGCCGCGTGTGCTGTCCGCAACGCCTTGAAATGCGGACAGCTTTCAGGAGTACCGAATTTTTCCTCGGGTACGGAAAACTGCGAATTCTCCGCACCGGGACCGCGATTTTCGCAGATTCCACCCCACGGCCGGCCGGGCGCCGCCCCTGGCCGCCTGCGTTCAGGCCACGGCCCGGCTTGCACCGGGTTTGCGGCGCGACGCCAGCAAAACAACCAGTTACCTGCTACGGGGCGAGCAGGCGCCGATCATGAGCGTTTGTTCTGAAGACCGAGCACCCGCGAGGCCCTTGCGGGCCGCCGGCGGGCGGAGCGGTTCGCGGGGCGTCGGCCGGGCGGCAGGCCGACAAAAAATGGCAGAGCGCAAACGGCTCTCAACTGCGATGTGGCTCCTCTCCGGCGGCATCCCGTTGATGCTGTTGAACCACAACATATGGAGAAAGGGGACGGAACAAGCTAACCCGGATATCTCACCACTACTGGTTGCATGGGGTCCCCGAGGGCGAGACCGCCGGATCCCCAACGAGGAGGCGTTCCGGGTTCGAGGAGCAGGGAATGGTGCGAATGGGCCCCCTCGGGTTGGAGGAAGCGTGGGATCGGCATACTGCACAACAAGCTGTACGGCGGGATTCTGGTGTACGGCCGGATCCGCCGGTTTACAGACCCCAAGGCGGGGCGAAGCGGTCCGCGTCCCGTGCCGGAATCCGAGTGGACGGTTCCGAAAGTGCCGTATTTGCGGCGCGGGGCGACGAGCTCTGGGAGCGGGCGCAGTTGCGGGGTCACGCAGGCAGCGACCGGTCCCGGAGGGCGGAAAACGCGTTCCGCATCCCCTGACGGCAGTGCTCACCTGCGGCGGTGCCATCAGGGAGCGGCAGAGGCTGCGCCTGCAAGAGGTGGTACGACAGGCGGGGTTGCGACAACGGGATACGCATCGACGTCAGGTGGACGGAAGACCGGGCGCTCCGCGCACTGATGGGTCGAAGCGTGGCGGGAAGGTTACGCGCTGCTCGCTTCCGCAATCCGCGAGTACGAGCAAAGTAAGGAACCGCCTTGAGGCGAAGATCGAAGGCGGGAGGGAAAGGATAGCGCTGCTGGTTGAGAGCATCGAGCGGGGAGGAAAGGATCCCCGGGCGATCGTGCGGCGCATCGGTGATCTGGAGCGATCGGTCGCCGCCCTGATGATCGAGGTGAAGTCCATGCGCCGTCCGTAAGAACGCTCGACAGCGGACCTGCTTTGGACCCTGAAGTGCGTGCTTGAGGGGTTCGCCGCCGCCGCCGCGAACGACGAAACCCGGCGGGACGCGTTGCTGAAGTTTTGGCCGAGCGAATCGATGTCTCGCCGACGGCCGAAAAGGGAGAGTTCGAGATGACGGTGCGCCCGTGCGTCGACGCGCTTGTCGTGCGGGTTCTCGAATGACCGCGAGCCGCCGGAAGCCGAAAGGCTTCCAGCGGGGCACCGCGATAGGAACGGCGGCGGCCTTTCCGGCACCAACGCGAGTACGGAGGCGCACGCGATCAAGAAGGAGTTGCGCAAGGTGAGGAAACCGTGTCGTATACCCCGGTCGCATCGAGCGTGGGTTCACGAAACCGAACATTTCATTCCGGGCGCTCGAAGTTCTGATTTACAACGTCAACGAACGAGCGAACTCGCGGGTTGCCATACCGGTGAAGTGATTCCGCCCGAACGACGGACGGGTGCGGGCAGTTCGCGGAGACGCTTGCCACGAACCAAACCGACCCGTTCTTCGGTCTGTCGCGCCGCTGAATCTTCAACCCCGCTACAGCGTGGCGCAGAGCGGCGCGGTCGGGGCGTTCAGATGCGGCAACGCCCTAGCCCGCATCAGAGCGAATCAGGGGGTTGGATGCGGGTTGCGGGCGCGGTTTTCGGGACGACCGGCGAGCCGGGGAAGCAGGGCGCAGTCGGCAAGCAAGGCTTTTTCGTGAACGAAACGCAAACTTGCGCGGTTGCGGACGACTTCGACGCCGTGGAATCCAGCGCCCGAACATACCTGTCCCGTGGCCGGCGTTCCGGCTTTCAAAAAAGGGCTGTCCGCGAGCAGCGTCAGGTCGGGGCCGGCGGCGCAGCCGCCTGCAGGTTCGCCAGGACCCGGGCCAACAACTCCTTTCACGGCCAGACCGGCGAAAACGAGAGCAGAACCCTCCGAACGCAAACGGCGACCTTGAGGAGCTTCGTCCGAATCGTTCCGGCCTGCGCCCTGTCCTCCCCGGTGCCGGCCAGGCCAACCCTCCGAATCGCCGCCACCAGGTGGCTGGCGAACGTCGCAAAGTCGAGGCGCAACTGGTTCGCCGGTCGCGGTCGAGGTCCAGTCGGCGAACAGGTCGAGCTGCTGTTCCTTGATGCGGTTCTCCCCGCGCGCGCAGTACAGGTCGGAAACTCCGTGTGATTCCGGCATCCGGCGACCGGTTCTCCCCGCGCGCGCAGTACAGGTCCTCGTAGAGAGCCTGCGCCCCCGCCCGCTTGCAGCCCAGCGAAGTCACGACGAAGCGGGCGTTGAGGCCGGAGGACCCGGCAGCCCCTTCGCGACTACCCGCCGCGTCCGGCTCCACGACCTTCGGGTCCGGTAACGGAAGTCGCAGAACCGCCGCGACGCCTTGCCGGTCGAGACGCAGCGGCGGCGCGATTTGCGCAACTGCCTGGCGATGCGCTCCGTCAGGCGGGGGTTGCGGGACAGGCCGAAGCAGAACATGGGCGCGGCCCCGAGGTCGATCCTGTTTTTCCGCTGTCTCGGGCCGGCGGCGTCTGACCGCTGCTCAGCGGGCGGCTGTCGTTGCCGGCCGCCGTTCCGCGGTCACTCTTCCTTTACGGGCTCCGCGATCACCCGGCCGCGGCCGCGGCGAACGAGGTAACCTCCTCGCGGAATTCTCAACTTGCCTTGTTCGACCAGCGGCATGAGCGCCTCGGCGATCACGGCGGCATTGCGGTCTTCAGGAACCGATTTGCTTTGCCGGGCGATCCATTTCGCGAACGCCTCGTCGGCGATATCGGGGCCGAGGGATTTTCGCAGCGCCATCAGTTTGCGAAGCTGGCCTTTCGTGAGTTGGTTTTCGTCAAAACCCGTCATCGATCTTCTTTCCATTGTTGAGTTCCACCAAGCGGAACAGGTACAGGGAAGGAAACATAACCGGTAGTTCCCTCGAAAACAACAACCGGATATTTTGACTGCGCCGTTGCGAGGCAGCCGTAAGGTCTCTATATCCCTGCCGAGGGAGATGGGAGGAAACATGTGTGCGACTGAAAATCGCCGTGGAGCAGACCCGAAAGCGGTTGAGCGCCACTCCGTCTTCGAACAGGGATTGGCTGAACATTGGGTGAGCGAGGAGCCGGGCGAGTTGAACCCCAAAAGCGTCTTCTGGAGCCACATTTTTGTTCTGGTTTCAGTCGGACGAGGTTGAAAACAGGTTGCGGACGGGGTTTCGTCTTGGCGTCCGCAAAATAGCCTGCAAGCGGAGGAAAGCGAATGGCGTGCACTGATACACCTAAAGACAGCGAAATCCCCGTCGAGCGGTGGCTGAAGCAGATCGGGGCGACCGAAATTCGCTATGTGGGCCGGGGACACGGAGAAGGTCCGCCGGACTTCACATGCGAATTCATGGGCAAGAAAATCGCTGTCGAAGTGCGCCTGTTGGAGATTGAAGATGGCTGGGGAAGAACAGCGGAGACGGCGTTCCACAGAAGGATCGAGAAGTTGATCCGAATGGTCGAGGCAGAGGAGAAAATAGTTTCGGGCTTTGATTGGATCTGCCAGTACGACGAAAGGGAGCCGCTTCCTCCAAAATCTTCGAAGGATCGACTTAAGCAGAGAATAAGGGAGGCCGTTCGAGCCACGAAAGCATGCTATATACCGTGGCGGGAATTTCAGATCAGTCCACAGGACAGGATAGCAGGACGAGGCATCGTATTGATTGCGGTCGGGCCGGAGACGGTAAATCCAACCTTGAACTGGTGGGGCACGGACATCGGCAGAATCCTTTATGGCGACGAACTGGGTCGGGCAATCGCCTCGGCGATAAGCGCAAAAGCCCGAAAAGTGCGTAAAGACGGGCGAGCGAAGGGAATCGACTTTTGGTGGCTCGTCCTTGACGACAACATCACGTATGCGATGGATCGACTTTCTCCGCATAGCGATGCCGAACTCCTGGATTATGCGGAGACCGAGGACATCGACGTATGGGGCAAGATCGTGCTGTTGAGCCGCTACATCACGACACCCCAAGGTTCGCCGCTTTGGTTTCGGCCCTTGTGGCAGGATCCGGCACAGCCTCCGCTTCCGGCGTCTCCGCCTACGCCAGAACCTTACCGGATGCGCTTCTAACCCGGTGACGCATCGGTATCTCGGGGCGCTGCGGGGCCACGCTTCAATACACCACAGCACGATGGAACCGGCCAAAAGCCCGTGGGGCCGCAATGCTAGACCGTTCGCAACCGCCTGCCGTTCGGACTGCAGCGCCAGACGCCAGGGGATCCCGATCCTTCGGCTTGAGCCCTCCCGGCGTCGGAGGTCGAACAGCCATGGCGCGGGCGCGGTTCTTCCGGTCAGCCGCCCGATATATGCGGTTTCCGGAAGCGTAGGAGTTCCCGACGTTGAGCCAGACCGTGCCGGTCCGGGCAGGAGCCGCCGAACTTTCCGAAGGATCTCGACGATGCCCCCACTGTAATCGTTCAGGGAATCGTCTCTGCCGATCTGGTTCGCCCGGGATCAGCTCCAGTGCATCGACCGCACGGCCATGAATGAGGACAGGCTGCGAAAGAGAGTGGACAGGATTGTCGCGTTCGCAAGCGGAACGCCGGTGTGCAGGCGGCGTCGGTGGCTCTCGTGAACGCCTTTTGCCCTACGCGATTCGCGGCGGCCTCGTGAGCGTGACGGTCTACGACGACCGCCTGGAGATCGTGTCCTCCGGCAATCTGGCTTCCGGGTTGAGTCCAGAAAAACCGCCCGCGGCGCTTTGGACAAGCCCGTGTTTCGAACTCGAAGGCAGTGCGCATTTTCTGCATGTGAACGCCCGTTTTGCCGTGCCGACAGGCCAAGTGACGGCCGCACCCCTCTTTCGCGTGCGGGAACAGCTTCTCAACGACCTCGTGTACGGGGGTCACAGTTACGGCGCACGGCCGGGAATCATCTCTCTGTAGCGAGCGCGGCGACCTGCATGGGCATGGTAATCGATGGAAACATTTGAAGAGCTCGATCAAAAGGCTCATGACAGCAGCCGAGTTCACTGGTTGCCTTCCAGGGCCACGCCATGGCGCTGCGGGCTGTGTTGAAAGAAAACGGCGTTTCCCGGCCCCATCACTCTCAGGCGTGACAGGAAACGGAAACGCCTTCCTTCTAGGCGCGGCATCCTCGATTATTTTGCACCTGAAACTGCCGATTATCGTGAGCGCTCATAGCGGCCTCGACGTCAACCGCACGGCATCCAGCCCGCCGCCTGCAATATGACGCTCGGCGCGCCTACCGTCGACTACGAGCGCACCAAGCACATGCCTGTCAAACCATGGAACAATGGAGCCGATGACGACATGCGCGACTGCCTCGACCGAGCTGTGGCCCAGACGACGGGAATCGATACCGAGACGGTCAGGGACTGGAGGGCGCGGATCAGCCGCGAACCGACCATTACTAACAGACTCGTTGCGGAGTAAGGTGAGAACGACAGGTCGGACAAATCAGCGTAGGTCTTGGGTGACCGACATATCTCCATGCCCCTCTCATCTTCCGCTCAATACCTGCGACGCGACAAGAACGAAGCCACGAGCTCGTATTGTCCCGATGTTTGCCCTAATACATCAGATGGAACTCGGGTTCCTGCCGCCCCACCGACCAGCTTACTGAGGTCCCGATGCTCCGAAATCCTTTCTTTGGGTCGAACGACTCCAGCTCTTTCCGCTTATCGATCATTGCTAATTTGACTTTCTCCGCATTCGGAAGCGGCGCAAAGAACGACTGGCGCCTATCGCTTTTGAACACGAAGTAGTCGTACCGGCCGCTGTAGTCCGGTCCCCATAGGATCTCGATCCGATCTCCTTCCTGTCCCCATCCTGGCGAATTCATGCGAACCGTCAACCAGTCCCGGTGGAGCCTCGATCTCCACTGTCGGAGTCGCCAACTGTAAGTAGTCCCGGCTGCCTCATTGTCTCCCTTGTGGATTGCCTCGACCAACTGCACGCATCCGTACACGACCTCATGCATGACGTTGATGCTGACAAACGGCATCGACATGCCGCTTCCCGACTCCGTCAGGAAGTATCGCCAATCGAAGGAGCCGATGTACCGGCCTTGGCTATTCTGCCCACCGTCCAGGTTCACCAGAAAATCGTCGAGCGTTGTCAGCGGAAACGAACTCATGCCAGGGAACGCATGGCGGAAGTCGTCGTAATGCTTCCTCAGGACGTTCTGATCCTCAGCTGGTAATTTGGTGAACAGGACGGACAGTGCGTGTGTTTTGGGTGGCTTACCACCGCGCATGTAAAGAATGGCCTTGAGGCCTTGCTCGATCAGAAAGTACCCCGCGACGACGTATCCCCAAGCCTGCGCGACCATGTGATCTGGGGCCATATCCGACGTCACAGGTGTCGCTATATACTTCTGCCATTCCTTCTTCAGCGCCGTGTCCAGCCGAGCCAAGACGTAGAGCGGATCTTTATAGGTAACCTTGTCCGTCACTCGTATGCCTCCGACTCCACTTCGATGCAGCTCGACGCCGGCCGCCAACTGTCTTCCGTGCTCTGGATCGAACCGAGCGTAGCCATGCGTGCGGACGCCAGCTTCGGCGGGTTCGCAGCATTGATCACCACGCCGAGAGTGCGCCCACGAGCTGCGCGGGCATCATGAATTCCCGGGTATGGTGCAACACCATCCAGCACAACACGGTGATCGATTTGCAGATTCGCATAAGTCTCGGCTGCATACGGACGGGCAACACCCCAAGCTCCGCCTTATCCTACATACAGGAACCCTCGTCTAGGAAATGACGTTGAAAATTCTGGCGGCGGCATGCGTTGTCTGGTGGTTTGTGCCGACAACCGTTGCGGTCGCGCAGGCAGCCTGCGAGGAATGGAACACGCGGGCCTTCTTCGAGAAGGCGCGGCCTCGGACGTGACGCGCTGCCTCGCGGGCTTCGGCGCTGAGGTAAATGCACGGGATTTCGACGGATTGCCGCCCCTGCATCAGCTCCGACATGATGATGGCGAGCATGGCGCGGCACGCGTGCGCTCGTCGAGAACAGCTACCACAACTGCCACCCCGACCTGATCGTCGACGGCGTCTACGCGGGCAACTCGGTGCAGGCCGAAGAACGGGCGTGGAGGTGAAGAGCACGCGCAAAACCGGCGGAGCGGTGGACATCCACGGAGCGCGGGAGCAAGTGCGTCTTCGTCTACCGGGTCGACAACGAGACCGAACCTGCGATGGACCGGTGAAGTTCACCGAAGTCTACCTCGGGCGCGTCGGCGTGGAGGACTTTCGCAGGAACCCGCGAGGCGAGCTGGGCACCCGCACTGCTACGCTCCACAGGGAAGGCAAGCTCCGCGACAGCTGGGTGTGCACTTGATCGCTTCGAGCATCGCCCGTTCCGCCAATTCCGGATATCACTCGGACAGCTCGACGCCGATGCTCCGGTAGCCGACATGATTGGCGGCGGCCAGCATAGGGCGCGCTGCAGCCGTCCGGGGTCGTTCTGTCTGGCGAGGCCGGAGCGGCAGTTGACGGTCAATCCTTTCCGGGGCCGGCCGGCATCTGCCTGACGTACCAAACCACGTGTTTGCCGCAGCGGAGTCTGGGAATGCTCCGGGTCAACGACAACTGCCGACGGCAGTTGAAATGGGGGCGTTGACGGGAGGTGCGCTTCAGGCGCCGGTCGCCTCCGGCTGGTTCAGGAATTCCTCGGGGCCGGGCTTCTTCGGCGCGGAAGGTTTGCGCGCGGGAAGTCGTCCGGTGTCGAGGAAAGACTTCAGCCCGCGTTCCCCGACCTTGATGCCCTGCCTCGCGAGAGCTTCGGCGAGCGCCTTGACGGATGCGCCTTCCGCGACCTTCTCCTTCAGCAGATCGGCCATTTCCTCCAGCACTTCCTGGTAGGTCACCCGCTCGGGCCTGACCTTGCGCAGTTCGGTGCGCAGCGCGTCCCGGTCGAGGTCCACGGCCTTCACGCTTCGGCTATCGGTCATCGTTTTCTCCCTCGGCGACGAGATCGTCCGTCACCGCCAGTATCCGTTCCCGCAAGGGTATGCGTCCGGGCCAACGGCCGGTCTCGACGAACGCCGCGAGAGACGTTTCCCGGATCCTGACCCCGTTCGCCCCGAACGGCGCGGCGAGCGCCTTCAACGTCGCGCCTTCCGCGACCTTTTGCAAGAGGACGCTGCGCAGCCTTTCGACGGCTTCCCGGTAACTCGGTCCCCCGGCGGCCTTCACTTTCTCGAGTTCGGCGCGAAGAGAAATAAGGCGTTCTTCTTCCTGCATCCCGTCTCCTTCCCTGCGTCCGATCGTTGCGACCAGTCCGATGCTGCCAGGGACGGATGCCATTGCAACGAAAAAAGCGCGGTCGCCCTGCCCCGACCGCTATGGGCGCCGGACGTCCCCCTGAAGCGGGAGAAGGCTGCGCAGACTGGCGTGCGTCTCCGGGCGGCGCGGGCGATGCCGAAGCCGCCAACAACGCCCCGAACCAGGATTTCAACGATGCCGGGAGAGCTGTCGAGGCCATCGTGCTGTCGCCATCGCACGCTGTCCCTCGTCGGTGCCGCGTTGTTGCGGTCCGGTTGGCCGCAGGATCCCTTGCTGCTGAAAGAGCGCGGCGTCGGCGCGGGAACGCGCCCGCAACGAACCGAGGAGAATATCGGATAAGCGGCCCGCCGGACCGAAAAGAGGGCAGCCGCTTGCACGGCCCCCGGGAGCGGCGAACTTCCGCTATTCAAGCGCCTTTGCGGGAGCCACGGATCCCCGTTCCGGGCGTCCGCCGCGCCGGACCCGCCCTCGTCGCGCCGGAAGCGATCCCGACGCAGAACTCGGCATGTCGTCCAGCCGCCCGATGCTTTGACGCGCCGCCGGGAAGCGAAGAAGAAGTCGCAGGCGTTCCGCATCGCCAAATCCTCCCGCCACAAGGGCAAGCGAACGCCGGGTTCGGCATGTCGGGGCTTCCCGGACGGTCGGCGCGGATTTTTGTTTTCCGCCGCCGCCCGGAAGTCCGACTTGAAAACCTCTACGGGGCAACTTCGGCGAGGCTTCCATAGAGCGGCGGTTGACGCCGGTCATGCCCGTTTCAGTCACGCTCCCGGCCCCGCGGAAGTTTCGGCAAGCCGTTCCGGGTATGCCGTCGGCGGGTCTCGCGGAAGCGTATTGCCTGGGTTCCTTGACGGTCCTGTTTGCTGCAGGATGGCGGTCATTCGAAGCGTGCGTCGTTGAGCCGCCAGCAGACGCCCCGTCTATCCCGCGCATATACTTCGGCGTCGACGAGCGCCGACGCCACGGAAAAGGACGCGCTGGACCGTGCCCATATGTGCAGGGGCGTCGGGGCGTCGATCCGAATTTAGTCCGCGCCTCGACATTGGCACCGGCGTCGAGCAGGGCCGCCACTATTGTTTCGCCGTTGTCGCGGGCGTCGCAAGCCCCGGAAGAACAAGCCCGGCGTCAGGGCGTTGGCAAGAATTCCCGCATCGCTAACCCCACGTTTCGCGTCTGAGTTCCTGAATCGCGGCGCGCATGGTAAGGAGGTCGCCAAGTGCGGTGGAACGTCGAGGAGCGGAGGCCTGTGAGCATACCTATTCGCGGCAGCCTGTTCGCTGAAGATTTCCTGACCGACACTATCGCCGAGACCCCGGAGTGGCGCGGTCTCGGTGATGCGGACGATCTCGAAAGGGAAATCCGCGGCATTTTCGACGTTTTTCCGACGGGCGGGACGCCGAACGAGACGCAGACCGAGGACGACCTGATCTGGCCGGTGCTGGATCGGCTCGGCTGGACGGCGAACCTTCGCCAGCAGAACCTTTCGATCCGCGGGCGAAGCGAAGTTCCGGACGGGCTTCTTTTTCTCGACGACGCGGCGAAAATGCGAGCTAACGAGTTTGCCGACGAAGCGCGCCGCTACACGCTCGGGCTCGCCATCGTCGAGGCGAAACGCTGGCGTCTCCCGCTGGACCGCGCGTCGGACCGCGGCGGACTGTCCGCGCCGTCGCACCAGATGATCCACTATCTCCGCCGCGCCGAAATCCTCACGGACGGCGCCATTCGCTGGGGGATCCTGTCGAACGGCGAACGGTGGCGACTCTATTTTTCCGGCGCCCGCTCGATCGCCGAACAGTTTCTGGAAGTCGATCTGTCGGCAGCGCTCGGCCTTTCGGGAGAACTTTCTCCCGACGAGCGCCGCTGGTGGTTCAAGGTTTTCTCGCTGCTCTTCCAGCGGAACAGCTTCCGTCCCGGACCGGCGGACGAGCGAACGTTCCACGAGCGCTCCATCGAGAAAAGCCGTTTCTACGAACAACGCGTCGCCGCCAATCTGTCGGAAACGATCTTCGGGCGGGTCTTCCCGGTGCTCGCCGGCGCGATCGCGGCCGGCGCGCCGGACGCGGCGGCTGCCGAGGTACGGGAAGCCACGCTGATTCTGCTTTACCGGCTGCTCTTCATTCTCTATGCGGAGGATCGCGACCTGCTTCCGGTCCGCGATCCCCGTTACGCGGACTACGCCCTGCGGGAAAAGGTGCGAGGCGAGATCGGAAATCGCTTGAACCAGGGGCTTCCGTTTTCGCCGGCCACCACCCGCTACTGGACGGCGATCGACGATCTCTGCCGAATCGTCGGCGAGGGAGACCCGAGGATCGGACTGCCGCCATACAACGGCGGGTTGTTCGACCGGAGGCGGATGCCGCTTCTGGAGCGCATCAGGATCGGCGACGACGTGATGTCGGAAGTGATCGACATCCTGTCTTACGAGGGTCCCGGACGCCGATACATCAACTACCGGGACCTCGGCGTCGGACAACTCGGATCCATCTACGAGCGTTTGCTGGAGCAGGAGATCGCGCGCGAGGAGGGCGGCATAGCGATTCGCCCCAACCTCTTCGCCCGCAAAAGCTCAGGGAGCTATTACACGCCGGACGACCTCGTCGGGGTAGTCTTGCGGGAGACGCTCGACCCGCTGATTGACGCCCGCCTCGATGCGTTTATGGACGCTGCCCGGGCCGGAGAAAAATCGCTCGAGAGACTCGATCCTGCGGAAGCGATCTTGCTGCTCAAGGTGTGCGATCCGTCGATGGGTTCAGGGCATTTCTTGGTCGGCGTGGTGGATTACCTATCGGATCGCACTCTTGCCGCGATCGCCGATGCGGAGGCGGCGGTAGACGGCTACCGTTCGCCGTTGAACGCGCGCATCGCGGACATCCGCCGCACCGTGCTGGCCAACGCGGAGGCCGGGAGCTGGACTATCGACCCGGAGCGGCTCGACGACCGTCACATCGTTCGGCGGATGGTGCTCAAGCGTTGCGTCTACGGCGTAGACAAGAATCCGATGGCGGTAGAGCTCGCGAAGGTGGCGCTCTGGTTGCATACCTTCACTGTCGGAGCGCCGCTGAGCTTCCTTGATCACCACCTCCGCTGCGGGAACAGCCTGTTCGGATCCTGGGTTCGGGAGGGAACCGACCGGGCGGCCGCGCACGGGTCGCCGCTGCTGCTGCACGAACCGTTGCGGCGGGCGACCTCCGCGGAAAGGGAAATGGAGACGATCGAGGCGCTGACGGACGCCGAAATCGCGGAAGCCGACAGATCGGCGGAAATTTTTGACGACGTTCGCGAACGCACAGCGCCGCTGGACGCCTTTCTTTCGCTGGTGCACGCCCTCGACTGGATTTGCGAACCTGAAGACACTAGCGCCGTGCATGCCTTCTTCGACGGCCAATTCGGAGATCCGCTCGACATAGCGCTGGGGCGGACAGGCGTGGCGGCCACCGGCGCGGATGCGGAACGTTTCGCCGGGCTTCTCCGACGTGCCTTCGGGTTGATGGCCGACGAACGATTTCTCAGCTGGCAGGTGGCGTTTCCCGGCGTCTGGAGAAATTGGCAGGCGCGTGACCGCGAGGGGGGTTTCGATGCGGTTGTCGGCAATCCACCCTGGGACCGGGTGAAGTTGCAACAGGTGGAGTGGTTTGCGGCGCGGCGTCTGGAGATCGCGGCAGCGACCCGCGCCGCTGACCGCAGGCGCATGATTGCCGCTATGGAACGGGAAGAGGATCCGCTCGCGGCGGAATACGACGAAGCCCGCGAACGTGCCGAGGCCATGGCGCGCATGGCGCGCGCCTCGAACGATTATCCCCTGTTGTCATGCGGCGACATGAACCTTTATGCGTTGTTCGTCGAGCGCGCCATGGCGCTGATCCGGCCGGAAGGCATCGTCGGACTGCTCACGCCTTCCGGCATCGCCTCGGATAAGACCGCTGCCGATTTCTTCAAGAGCGTAGCGACCGCGGGCCGACTCAGGGCGCTGTACGACTTCGAGAACAAAAGAGGCTTTTTTCCGGATGTGGACAGCCGTTTCAAATTCTGCGTCTTTGTCGCTTCCGGGTCGCCGACCGGCGCGCCGGCGCGGTGCGCGTTCTACATGCATGCCGTTTCCGAAATCCCGGAGCGCAGTTTTCCGCTGACCGCTGCGGAGTTCGCGCGGGTTAATCCCAACACCGGCACCGCGCCGATATTCCGCACCCCCCGCGACGCGGAACTGACGACGGCCATCTACGAACGCCTGCCGGTTCTGGTCGACCGTTCGGGGGGCGAGCCGGTCGCCGTCTGGCCGGTGACTTATACCCGGATGTTCGACATGACCAACGATTCCCATCTTTTCCGGATGCGGTGGGAACTCGAGGAAAAGGAAGGCGCCTGGTTGGTCGGCGGAAATCGCTACGACAGCCCGAAGGGCGAGTGGCTGCCGCTCTACGAAGGCAAGATGGTGCAGGCGTACGACCACCGGGCAGCCAGCGTCGCCGTGAACCGGGAGAACGTGCACCGTCCCGCACAGCCGGCGCCGGCGACGGCAAAGCAGCACCAGGACCCGGACTGGCTGCCTGATCCGCAATTCTGGGTGTTGAAGGAAGGGGCGGAACTTCCCGGTACGTCGTACGTTCTCGGCTTGAAACATGTCACCTCTCCAACGAACATGCGGTCGATGATCGCCGCGGTCCTGCCCGTGTGCGGAGCCGGAAATTCCCTGCCGTTGCTCAACGTCGGCGAAGATCCGGCAGGCACTACCGCACTGCTGGTCGCCAACCTCAATTCGGTTCCGCTGGATTACGTCGTCCGCCAGAAGGTCCAGGGACAGAACTTGAACCTGTTCATAATCGAGCAACTTCCCGTCGTTCCTCGGGAACGCTACGAGACGATCAATTTCGGACCGAAGTCGGCAGGAGAAATCGTCCGCGAGGCGGTGCTGGAACTGACCTACACGGCCCACGACATGGCCCCTTTTGCCAGCGCCCTCGACCACGTAGACGGAAACGGCGAAGTCCTGCCGCCGTTTCTTTGGGACGAGGATCGCCGCCTCTCGCTTCGCGCGAAGCTGGACGCCGTTTTCTTTCACCTTTACGGCGTGACCGACCGCGACGATGTCCGGTACGTCTACTCGACTTTTCCGATCGTTGAACGGCAGGAAGCCGCGGCTTACGGAAGCTTCCGATCCCGCGAGCTTTGCCTCGGTTGGATGAATGCGCTCGCCGCCGGCGATCCCGATGCGGCGATCGGACTCTGAGCGCAGGATCCCCCGGACCGCCTGAAGGATCTTCCGGCTCCGATCGCAAACGAAGGCGGCAAGCGCCGCTGAACGGTTGACGGTCGTACCGCCCCTTCGCTGACCAGGCCCTGCCGCCCGGGGGAACCGATGCCTGTTCGCGCCGCTGCCATTGCGCTCGCGCGCCGTCCATTTCGCCCCGAAGGCAGAGGCGGTACCCGATAGCCGCTCCAACCTGCCCCCTCGGCGCGGCCCCCAGCGCAACGAAACGCTCGCGAGCGGCGGCCTCGGACTCTCACGACCGCTCCCCGTCCCCCTTGCTCTTCAGTGACCGGCGCCTATACTCCATCCCCCGCAACCGCGAAAAGGTCATGTCTGGTCTTCACACGGCCCACGACATGGCCCCTTTTGCCAGCGCCCTCGACCACGTAGACGGAAACGGCGAAGTCCTGCCGCCGTTTCTTTGGGACGAGGATCGCCGCCTCTCGCTTCGCGCGAAGCTGGACGCCGTTTTCTTTCACCTTTACGGCGTGACCGACCGCGACGATGTCCGGTACGTCTACTCGACTTTTCCGATCGTTCAACGTCAGGAAGCCGCGGCTTACGGAAGCTTCCGATCCCGCGAGCTTTGCCTCGGTTGGATGAATGCGCTCGCCGCCGGCGATCCCGATGCGGCGATCGGACTCTGAGCGCAGGATCCCCCGGACCGCCTGAAGGATCTTCCGGCTCCGATCGCAAACGAAGGCGGCAAGCGCCGCTGAACGGTTGACGGTCGTACCGCCCCTTCGCTGACCAGGCCCTGCCGCCCGGGGGAACCGATGCCTGTTCGCGCCGCTGCCATTGCGCTCGCGCGCCGTCCATTTCGCCCCGAAGGCAGAGGCGGTACCCGATAGCCGCTCCAACCTGCCCCCTCGGCGCGGCCCCCAGCGCAACGAAACGCTCGCGAGCGGCGGCCTCGGACTCTCACGACCGCTCCCCGTCCCCCTTGCTCTTCAGTGACCGGCGCCTATACTCCATCCCCCGCAACCGCGAAAAGGTCATGTCTGGTCTTCACACCTGTGCACCTCCGGCGCGCGCGGCTGCGGGGCCGACCCGCCCGCGGCTCCGCCTGACGGCGCCCGCCGGGCCCCGAAAGCGCCGAAAAGAAGGGGGAATCCGCCCGCCGGACGGGCGCGGAAACCGCCGCCCGGCACCGCCGCGGGAGCGCGGCTGATGGTCTGCTCGCTCGGCCAGGCGGCGGACGCCGCCTATTACATGGAATGCCAACAGTCGTACCGGCCGGCCGATTCGTACTACGTCGGCGGCGAGGAGCCGGACGGAGTCTGGTTCAATCCGTCCGGCCTGTTCGATCTCGCCGACGGCGGCAAGGTCGAGACCGCCGACTGGATGGCTCTCTACGGCGGCTTTTCCCCGGTCGACGGGTCGGCGCTGACGCAGAACGCGGGCAAGGAAGGCCGTTCGGCCGGCCTCGACATGACGTTCTCCGCGGACAAGACGGTGTCGGCGCTGTGGGCGGTGGCGGACCCCGAACTGCGGGCGGAGATCGAGCGGGCGCACAACGACGCGGCGCGGACGGCGCTCGAGGAGGTCGTCGTCGCGCATTGCAGCTACACGCGGATCCGGACGCGAGAGCGCATCATCAAGGTCGTCGACGCCGACCTGATGGCGGCGACGTTCCAGCACGGCTCGTCGCGGGCGAACGACCCGCAACTGCATACGCACTGCGTGATCCTGAACGTCGCGCGGGCGCATTTCGACGGGAAGTTCCGGGCGGTCCACCAGTACCCGCTCTACCGATGGAAAATGGCGGCCGGCGCGACCTACCGCAACGCGCTGGCGTGGAACCTCCGGGAGCGGCTCGGCATCCGGACGGAGCGGTACGGCGCGCGGGGCGAGTTCACGCGCATCGTCGGGATCCCCGAGGATCTGGTCGAGGAATGGTCGAAGCGGCGGCGGACGATCGAGGAGGAAGCGGCGAAGAAGGGATATTCGGTGAAGGGCAACGCGTCGCGGGCGGCGCAGGCGAACCTGTCGTCCCGGGCGCGGAAGGAATATCACGACAACGGTTCGGAGGAGCGCCACGAACGCTGGCGGCGCGAGGCGGAAGCGTTCGTCGAGAACGTCCGCGAGATGATCGAAAAAGCGGCCGGGCACGAGATCGAGACGACGCAGGAAGCGATCCGGAAGCTCACGGAAACCCTGGAGAAGCTGCCCGCCGACCTCACCCGCGAGGAAGCGGTGTTCCGCCTGCCCGACATCGTCGAGCGGGTTCAGAACGCGACCGCGGGGCTGCTCGACCGCGACGCGATCGCGACCTGCCTGGAGCGCGCGCTGCGCCATGAAGAGATCGTGCGCATGGACAAGCCGGAGGACTCGGCGGACGCGGAGGCCGGGCTCGCGCATACGCGGGCCTTCTCGACGAAGGCGCATGTCGGGATGGAGGAGGAGATCCGGGATATGGCCGAAGAGGCCGTCCGCGCCGCCGGCTTCGCGGTGCCGGCCCAGGAGATCGAAGCGAAGATCGAGCTGCTGCTGAAGGACGGCTACCCGCTGTCGGAGGAGCAGACGGAGGCGATCCGGCACGCGGCCGGGCGCGCCGGCCGGGTGACGATCATCGAGGGCGCGGCGGGATCGGGCAAGACGACGACGTTGCGGCCGGTCGCCGACCTGTACCGGGACCGCGGGTACAGGTTGCTGGGCGCCGCGGTGGCGTGGCGGACGGCGGTGGCGCTCGCCAACGACTGCGAAATCCCGCCGTATTCGGTCGCCCGGCTGCTGCGGATGGCGGCGAAGGGACAGCTCGAGATCGACGACCGGACGGTGATCTTCGTCGACGAGGCGGGGATGCTTTCGGTGCGGCAGGCGTACAGCCTGATGCGGCTGTCGAAGCTCACGGGAGCGAAGATCCTGTGGGCCGGCGACACCGAACAGCAGCAGCCGGTGGAGGCCGGGCCGGGACTGCGGCTGGTGCGCGACGTGGCCGGCAGCGCGCGGGTCGACCGCATCCGCAGGCAGCTTCCTGACATCGACGACGTGCTGCGGCACGTCGACGGGCTCGACCCGGAGACGGCGCGGCTCAAGGCCGGGATGATGCCGGCGGAGGAGCGCGAGGCGCGCCTCCGGGCGTTCGCGGAGACGGCGGACAAGCCGGAGTTCACGCCGTGGCAGGTAGCGGCGTCGGAGGCGCTGAAGGACTGCCGGGCCGAGGAAGCGATCGCCGCGTGGGACGCGCGCGGGCGGTTTCATCTCGCGGCGGACCGGGAGAGCGCGCTGACGGCGCTGGTCGACGATTGGGACCGCTACCGGCGCGAGAACCCGGACAGGTCGACGATGGTTCTGGCGCGCACGCACGCGGAGGTGGGCGCGCTGTCCTTCCTGATGCGGGAGCGCGTCCTCGCCGGGCGCGAGGACGCAGAGCGGGCGGTCGTGCGGGTCGCGCGGGGGAAACTGGACGACCGGCGGGCGACGCCGCTGGAGATCGCGCGCGGCGACCGGTTGCGCTGCGGCGCGCCGCACTGGGACGAGCGGCTGTTCAACGGCACGATCGTCACGGTCGACGACTTCCGGATCGAGAAACTGGCGGATGGGCGGAAGACCTCGGGCGGGGACGATTTCCGGCTGTGGATCGAGGCGCATACGGAAGACGGACGGCGGGTGACGTTCGCGCACGACGAGATCGCGGACTTCCGGGGCAACATCCGGCTCGACTACGGCTACGCCCTGACGATCACCTCGGCGCAGGGGGCGACGGTCGACCATGCGTTCCTGCTGGCCGACGACAAGCCGGCGAGGGAGACGATCTATCCGGCGGCGACCCGTCATCGCAAAGGTCTCGACGTCTACGTCGACCGCGAGCCGCTGGCGATGGACGTCGCGGCGCGGCGGCCGGAAGACCGGATGGACGAGCCGGTCACCGACGAAGAGGTGAAGGAGTATCTGGCGCAGCGGTGGTCGCGGGAGCAGCCGAAGGTCGCGGCCGTCGACCACATGTCGGACGAGCTGCGGGCCAGGATGCGGGCGGAACGCGAGGCGGCGCGGGACGGGCGGAGCCCGGGCCGCGAGGACGGACGGGACGGCGCCTTCGGGAAGGCCGGAAGGAACGCGCGGTCGGCCGGAACTTCCGGGGCTGCGCCGGACTCCGGACGCGCGGACGCCGAACGGGCCGCGGGTCCGGAACGGCGCGAGGCGGCCGGCGGCGGGGACGCGGAGCCGGCCAATGACGCCGCGGACGCCGGGCGGACGGCGGAGGCGCGCGCGGCGAACGACAACTGGAGCGCGAGGATGGCGCGCGCCGTCCGCAACGCCGCCCTCGACCTGCGCTACGGAGAGGAGATGCGCGCTTTCGCGCGCGAACGCGGCGAGATCATGGAAGCTTGGGGATACCTGCGCGAGCGGGCGCGCCGGGAAGGCCCGGCGGTGGCGGCCGAGCCGGCCTTCGCCGCGACGCTGGCGCGGCACGCGGCGGCGCTGGAGATGGCGGCGCGCTGGCGGGCGAAGCCCCGCCGCTACGCGCCGGTGCTGGACCGCGTCGCCGGGATCGGCAAGGATGACCTGGACGAATTCGAGACGCAGTACCTTCGCGCGGACGGCTACCGGAAGGCCGCCGCGCCCGGGCATGAACGGAACGGCGAATCCACGTTCCGGAACGCGGAGGAGGAGATGGCGCCGGCGCCCGAGCGCAGCGCGCCGCGGCCCTCGGCGGCGGACCTGTCCGCGGCGCTGGCGGCGCGGGCGGAGGAAGTCTGCCGGACCTGGCTGCCGAACGGCCGGCGCGCCGGCAACTACTGGCAGGCGGGGTCGGTGGCGGGAGAGCGCGGCCAGTCGCTCTACGTCCATCTGGCGGGCGGCCGCCGGGGCAAGTGGACCGACGCCGCGACCGGCGAGAAGGGCGACCTGCTCGACCTGATCCGCGCGGCGAGCGGCCATGCGCGGATGGTCGACGCCATGGACGAGGCCCGCGCCTTTCTCGGCGGCCGTCCTGCGGCGGCGCGGGAAGCCGGGAGCGCGGAACGGCCGCGGGCCGACGCGCGGCGGCTTCAGCAGTTCCTGCGCAGCGGGCGCGGCGTCGGAACCGAGACCCCCGCGGCCCGCTATCTCCGGCGCCGCGGGCTGTCGCCGGCGGACGCGCAGGATCTTCGCTTCCATCCCGGCGCGTGGGTCCAGGCGGACGGCGAAACCAGGGCGCTGCCGGCGCTGCTGGCGCCGGTGCGGACGCCCGACGGAACCCTGGAAGCGGTTCACCGCATCTTCCTCGCGCCGGACGGCCGCCCGGCCGAAATCGAGGGCCGCAAGCGCAACATGGGCATGCCCGGTCGCGGCGCGGTCTGGTTCGGCGATCCGCGGACGGCGAAACGGGTCGCGCTGTGCGAGGGGATCGAGGACGCCATGGCCGTCCTGCGGGTGCTGACCCCGGGCGAGCGCCAGGGGCTGGCGGTGGCGGCGACCCTGTCGGCCGGAAGGATCGCCGGCGTCGAAATTCCGGCGCAGGTCCGCGAGGCGGTTCTGGTTCAGGACCGCGACGCGGCGGGCGAACGGGCGTGGGAATCGCTGCAGGCGCGGTTCGCCGACTCGGAGGTCCGGGTTTCGCGGGCGCTGCCGCAGGGCAAGGACGCGAACGACGACCTGCTCGATCCGGGGCCGGACGCGCTGCGGGCGGCGCTCGGCCCGTTGACGGGCGCGTCCGGCGGACCGCGCGAGGCGCGTCGCGCGGAGATGGACGGACCGCGGCGGACGTTCCCGGAGACGGAGCGGCAAGCGGCGTTCGCGGAATTGCGGGCGGAACTCGACGCGATCGGCGCCGGAGCGGTCGGCCTGCGGCTGACCGCGGATCCGGCGGACGAGGCGATGGGCCGCTACGCCCGCGGCGTCATCGAGGTCGCGCTGGCCGAACCGGGCACGATGCGGAGCGTGCTGCGGCACGAGATCGTCCACGCGCTGCGGGATCTCGGCGCGTTTTCCGACGGCGATTGGGAAGCGCTCGCGGCGCGGGCGCGGGACGAATGGCTCGACGCCTTCGGCATCCGGACGCGCTACGCCGACCGGCCGGAAGAGGCGCAGATCGAAGAGGCCGTCGCCGAAGCCTACCGCCGATGGAGCGAAAACCGGCTCGAGACCGGCGCGCAGGTTTCCTGGCTGTTCGCGCGGATCGCGCGGCTTCTGGAGAAGATCCGCGAGGCGTTCCGCGGCGCGCGGACGGCCGAGGACGTGTTCCGGGCGATCGATCGCGGCGAGCGGCCGGTCGATCCGGAACGGGCGGCGGAAGGACGGCGACTTCAGGAACGGCTGGAGCGGCTGAACGCCGACTGGAAGGAACGCTCGGTCCGCGCCGACGACGTCGGAGTTCACGTTATGTACCTCGATGGCCACGCGGAGTTCGTCGAACGCATGAAAGCGATCCGCGCCGACCTGGACGACGACGCCGGACGGCAGATCGACCGGGCGCTGGTCTATCTGGAAGAGGGACGGGCGGCGCGGCGGCGCATCGACGAGTACGTCGCGGCCGCGGACAGGAACGACTCGCGGCGGACGGAACTCTTCGCGGAATGGGAACGCAGCGCGGCGGCGTCGATAAGGGACGTTCCCTCCTACGCCGGCTGGCGGGCGGAGAGCGAACGGCTGCTCGCCGCCGGACGCGCCATTCTCGCGGACGCGAAAACCTACGGCCCGCACCTCGCGGGCGGCGACCTCGTCTCCTGGACGGTCCGGGAGGTCGAAGAGGCTCACGAACGCGACGACGCGATCCGGAAACCGCTCTGGCCGGACGACGCGTCGCGGCTCGAGGCGCCGGGCGCGGAACTCGCGGAGGCGGCCGTCGCGGGTCCCGCCGACCTCGCGCGCGGCGACGTTCTCCGGTGGACGGAGACGGTCGAGGCCGGGCCGTGGTCGGAGTCGCTGGAAGAACGGACGATCGAGGCCGTCGTCGAGGATATCGCGGCCGACGGCGAGGACGCCGGAAAGGACGGGATCGGCCTCCTGGTCAGGCAGGCCGGGGGCGCGCGCCCGCCCGAAACGGGAGAACGCATCTTCCGCCTCGCCGACGCCCTGGCGCATTGCCGGCGCGACCATTGGCCGGACGAAGAGGCGCGGCGGCGCGCCTTGCGGGAGAAGGAGGCCGGGCGGCGGGCCGGCCGGGGCGGCTTGTCTCAGGCGTAGCCGCTACGGGACGACGATCTCGCAGGCGGACCGCTTGCCGGCGGCGCGCGCCCGGAGGACGCAGTCGGCGATTTCCGAGCCGAAGCGGTTCCAGACGAAGTCGCGCCAGCCGTTGGTGGGGTCCGGCGCCGGAAGGATCGCGAACTGCGCCTGAAGGAGCAGGCCGAGGGCGAGCAGGCACGGCGCTCCGATAGCGACGGCGGCGGCCGCAAGCCGCCGGCTCCGGGTCCGGTTGACCGACTGCCAGCGCTGGAAGTCGGCGGCGTGGGTGCGGACCTGCTTTTCCAGTTTGGCCGCGGCGGCCGCGACGCTCGCGGGGGAGCCGGCCTGTCCGGCGGGTTCGACTTCCGCGACGGGCGGAACGACGTCCGCGGTCGCGGATGCCTGAACGACCGTTTGCCCGGCGCCTTCGAGAGCGGCGGCCGCTTCGGGCACCGCCGCGGCTTCCGGGGAGTTGGCCGCGAACTTGTCCGCCGCCGTTTCGAGTCGGCCGGTGCGCATCTCGATGAATTTGGCGAGGTTGGTTTCGGTCTCGGCGGACTGCGCGGAGATCAGCTCCAGCAGGTTCGGAACGGCCTCCGGCGGCGCGTTGCGGCGCGGCGGGGCGGTCAGGCGCCTTTCGATCGCGGCCGGCAGTTCCGCCAGCCGCTCGTCGATGTGCTTTCTGACGTTCGTTTCCGCTTCCGGGATCCGCCCGAGAATCTTTCCGAGCAACCTGTCTCCGGTTTCGTTCGCCGCGTCGGCGGTTTCCGCCACCAGTTCCGCAGGACGGGCCGCGGACAACGAAGCCGACGGGGGCGGCAGCGCAGTCAAGCCAGGATCTGGAGATAGCCGGTCCGGAGCGACAGGTTCAGGCTCCGGCGCAATCCCGGACGGCGGCGATGCGGGCGCGGTCGGTGCCGCCGCAGGTTCCGTCCTCTTCTGGAGGTCCGTCATGCCATTTTTCCCTCTTGAGCCGCTCGGCAAGTTGCCCGATCAAAACTCCAAATGGCGGGGCTGCGACAGCGTAATCGCCGACAGGGCGACAGGGCCATTGCCGCATTCGGGCTTTCGGCATCGCGTCCGGAGGCGTATGCTAAACGTTCGTTCCGGACAAGCCCGTGCACGTCGCGCTGCAAACGCCGTCCCGTCAATCGGGTCACCTTTTGGAGCGAACCAACGCGAGAGCGCGACAGAAACTCGAGTCCCTATGGTCGTTGAAAAGATCAAAGGCGTCACCGGTGGCGAGTTCAACCTCGCCGCCAGTCGTCTTGCCGCTTCGAACTGTATAGGATCCGAGCGTACTTCAATCCCGAGTGTCTTCCGGTCCGTGCGCGGCCTCCAATTCGCGCAAGAGTTTGACGGCACGAGCGAGATTGTTCTGCGCCATCTGCCAGTCTTGAGGCGTCGCCTCGGCGTCGAACACCTGAAGCGCTCTGTTATGGGCAGCGATGGCTTGCTCCACGCGTTTCGGCGATTTCTCGAGCGCACCCAAGGTCTGATAGGCGTTGCCGAGATTGTTCTGTATCATGGCCCAGTCAAGCGGCGCACGCTTGCGGGTGCACTCCTTGAGCGCTTGGGTATAAGCATCGATGGCTTGCTCCACGCGTGTCGGCGATTTCTCGAGCGCACCCAAGGTCTGATAGGCGCTGCCGAGATTGTTCTGCGTCGTAGCCCACTGAAGCGGCACACGCTTGCGGATGCGCTCCTTGAGCGCCTGCATGTAGGCAGCGATGGCTTGCTCCACGCGTGTCGGCGATTGCTCGAGCGCACCTAAGGTCCAAAGGGCGTTGCCGAGATTGTTCTGTATCATGGCCCATTCAAGCGGCGCCCGCTTGCGGGTGCACTCCTTGAACTCCTTGAGCGCCTGCGTGTAGGCAGCGATGGCTTGCTCCAGACGATCCCGTCCGCTCTCTCGCTCGCCCAGGGTCCGAAGGGCGTTGCCGAGATTGTTCTGCGTCATGGCCCACTGGAACGGTGCGTCCTCGCATGTGTACACCTCAAGCGCCTGCGTGTAGGCGTCGACAGCCTGCTCCAAGCGCACAGGTGAGCTCTCTCGCTCGCCCAGGATCAGATGGACGTTGCCGAGATTGTTCTGCGTTACGGCCCACTGAAGCGGCGCACCATCACGGGTGAACACCTCAAGCGCCTGCGTGTAGGCGTCAACGGCCTGCTCCAGACGCTCCGACCCGCTCTCTCGCTCACCCAAGGCCGCTAGGGCGTCACCATACGCCAAAGACAAGGCAGCGCGATGGTCATCCCCAGTGATTGTGCCGCCCTTAAGCAAAGTCGCAAGTTTTTTGGTGGCGGCAGTCAGCTCCTTTTCCAGAACTCGACCGCGCACTTCGGTGTCGGCGAGCGGAGCCACGGCCCTGAGCGCCACAGCGACAAGCTGCGCTCGGAGGTCTTCGTGGAACTCCTTTTGAAGCGTCACGTTCTTCAATTCGTATGGCCGGTCCGCTAGACGGAGCGTGCCGTCGCCTTCTCGCGGAACGACCCACAGGTTCAGAGCTTTTCCAGACTCCTTGACCGAGCCGACGACCGTCAGATCAGCCTTCCATTTGTCCAGAACTTTGCGGGCACCTTTACGCATCGCCAGCCGCCAATCATCCGCTGCACCGGATGCCTTCACGATACATGCGGAGCGGACCAGTTCGACACCCTCAACCCCTGTGAACGCCTGCCCGACAGTTTTCGTGTCGCGTCCCGCAGTGTCGTCTTCCAGCCAGCACAACACGAAACGAAACCTATCCTCGGGGCGCGACGTCCGGGTCCGACGACAATTCGTGATGGCCAACCACGCCCGTTGCGGCGGCGGCAGGAATTGGTTGAGGAACCCCTTCAGCCAAGCCGCGAGCACTCCCACGGAGAATAAACCGAGCCAAACGGCCGATCCCGTTAACAGTTCCATTACATTACCGATGATGAGAAAACGCCATCACTTGCAAACTACCTTATAGCTGTCGCTATCGCAAATGAACGAACGATCAAGGGTGTACGTCAATTTCTTGAGATTTGCATTGACGCCAAGGAGGGCCTAGATTTCCTGTATGTACTAATCACATACAGGATGCGCCATGTCCACGTCCCAAGACTTGGAAACCCTTCTGCAACATCGCGCCGACGTTCTCCGTCAGTTGTCCGAAATCGGAGATCTTCGCCAAGGATCCCTCACCGCCCAATACCGCAAGCAAACCCGGTTGCCATTGCGCAAAGGGACCGGGGCATGGGCCGTACCTTCAACTGACCCGAAAGGTGAAGGGCAAGACGCGATGCAGATCCATCCCCGCCGCTGCGGAAGTCGCGTGCAGATCGAGGAGTACAAGCGGCTTCGCGAACTGGTCCAGCAATTGGTAAGCGACGAGATATGTGACGCCCGATTGGACCGTTCTCGCGGCGACGAAGTAAAAAAAAAAGCCTTCGAGGCCGTCGTCGCGGCAGAAGCGTCGTCCGAGATAAACCGTCTGGTCGGGGACGGTGTGACGGACGACATGGAGGCCGTCGAAACCGCGGCGAAGCGAGCGGAGATCGGCGCCCGTGCCGTCGCCAAGCGGTTCAACCGTTCCGACCACGTCGGGCCTTCAATCGCATGCGCGTCATGTGGAGGAGAAGCCCACGGGCCGGCGCCCAAAAACCTTCACAACGGCGTTGGGCGAAGTTCGACCGGGCTTACTACCGCTGCAACGCCTGCAACACCGGGATCTGCCCACGGGACCGGGCGATGGAAAAAACCTCCCCCGCTGCCACGCGCATGGTCGGGTTCGCAGCTTCGCAGCTTCGCAATGACCAGTAGCATGATGAAGGAGTTGGCGGGGCTGAAGGTCGCCCCCAAGATGGTCGAACGTATCGCCGAGGCTCTCGGCACCGAAGAGGATGAACGCCAGAGGGTCGAGGTCGAACCGCCGTCCGGGCCGACCATGTATGTCGGCATGGACGGGACCGGGGTGCCGGCCCGCCCTTCGGAGCGGGAAGGTCGGCCAGGCAAGCAGCCGGACGGCTCTTCCAAGACCCGCGAGGCCAAACTCGTCACCGTGTGGACGGCCGAAAAACAAAGCGAAGGGACACCCGAACAGGGTTCGGCTCCGTCGGCATCGCCGCGACCACCGACAAGGAACTGTCGCCTTTCGCTCAACGGGTCGAGCGCGAAGCGCGCCGTCGCGGCTTCCACGACGCCGAGCGACGCGTGGTTCTGGGGAGCGCTCTGGGAACATCGCCGACGAACTGTTCCCAGACGCCACCCATCGACCTGTTCCATGCGAAACAGCACCTGTGGAGCAGGGCGAAAGAGATCTACGGTGACGGAGATCTTGCGGAGGCGTGGGCGAAAAAGCAGTGCGACGCCCTTGAAGACGGTCAGGTCGACAAGGTCATCGCGGCTCTCCGCAAGCACGGCGCCGCAGGCTACCTGGAACGGAACCGCGCGCGCATGCAGTACGCAAAATTCCGTGCGCAGGGTTTGCCTCCGGCGTCGTCGAGGCCGGTTGCAAGAGAACGGTCGGCAACCGGCTGAAACGGGGGCGGTGGACCGTTCGGGGCGCGGACGCCGCACTCCGGTGCTGCATGCTCAGCGGGCGCTTCGAGGACTTCTGGGAGCGTCGCGCCGCATGATCCAACAAATCTGACGTACACCCAACGATCAAGGCTGTTATCGAGGGTATCGTCGCCGACGCCGGGAAGGACGGGATTGGCCTCGTGGTCCGGTAGGCCGGGCGCGCGCCTGCCCGAAATGGGAAAACGCATCTTCCGCAGCGCCGACGGCATGGCGCGTCGCCGGCGCGACGCTTGGCCGGACGAGTAAGCGCGGCTGCAGCCGGAGAAGGACGCCGGGGAGAGACGCGGACTGACGCAGCCGTTACGAGACGACGATCTTGCAGACGGTCTGCTTGCCGGCGTCGCACGGCGTGGCTGCCTCCGGGTTGGCGGCGGCGAGTTTTTTCACGGTCGGTCGGCGAGCGTCTCGAAAAATCCGGCGAGGTTGATCTCGTTCTCGGCGCCTTGCGCCGCGACTCTCTCCAGAAGGTTCGGGACGGCCTCCGGTGGAGCGTTGCGGCGCGGCGGAACGGTCAGGCGCTTTTGGCGGGTGGCGTACACGGACCAGAATTTGCCCCCGGAAAAAGGGATATCCCAATTGGCGGTGGCCATCGCAAGGGCGTGGTTCAGTTTCATGTCGCTCGCTATAATGCTGTTGTCGGTATGTTTCCCGGTGAAGCGGCGACCCGGCGGGCGCTCGATTATGCGCGGAGTGCGCCGTGCATTTTTTCGGCGAACGCCTTGGGTGAAGAGCGCGGTTATGCCGACGAAGCGGCAAACGCATGGCGACATGGCTGGCAGGTTGACGGCTTGCCGAGCCGTGCAGCGGGCGGCCGGCCTCGCGGCAGAGATTCAAAGGATGCCGAGCCGATACCCGAGAGGTTTCAGCGAAGCCATGCAAAAGCCTGGGCGGAAGAGGTCACCGCCTTGCGCGACGTCGGAATTCTCGAGGGAGCATGCGGGGGCCGCAAGGAAGACTGGACAATGTATGTTGATCTCGACCGCCGATTTCGCAACCTGACGAACGAGGACCCCGAAGACGCGGATTTGGCGCTGCACGACACTTGGTTCGGCGACGAATTCGGCTGGGCGGAATTGCTGGAATGCCGCCGGGTCGTTCTGTTGGCGGAAGCCGGCTCGGGAAAGACGACCGAGATGTGCGAGCAAGCGCGGCGACTTTCCGCGGAGGACAAGTTCGCGTTCTTCCTGCCGCTTGAACGCCTCGGTCGCGGATCGCTCGCCGAATGCCTGTCGCCGGACGAGGAAAAGAGATACGCGGAATGGAAATCGAGCGGTTCCGGGACGGCCTGGTTCTTCCTCGACGCGGTGGACGAACTGAAGCTTACCGAACGCAAACTCGATGAGGTGCTTCTGAACCTGTCCAAGGACATCGCAGACCATCTTGCCCGCGCCCGCATCGTTGTTTCCTGCCGACCCAGCGACTGGCGTCCGGAAGTCGATGCGGACGCTTTTCGGACTCGTCTGCGGGTGCCGACGAGGGAAAGCGGGAATCCCTCGCGGTCGTCCGAAGAAGTATTCATGGATGTCCTGAATGAAGAAGCATCCGATCACCTCGGTTTGGACGTCCCGGATAACGAAGCGCACTTCGGTTCGGAGGGTCAGAACACGCTTTCGCCCGAGGAAGATCCGTTCCGAACGGTGGTCATGCGTCGGCTGAACGACGCCAGGATCGAACTCTTCGCTGGTAAACACGGTGTCGAAGAGCCGACCGCGTTTCTTGAGGAGATCGCACGGCAAGGGGCGTGGGCTTTCGCTCGGCGGCCCCTGGATCTGCAGATGTTGATCGCAGACTGGAAGTGCGCCGGGCGACTTGGCACCCTGAAAGAACAGCATGAGGCGAACGTCAAAGCGAAATTGACGGAAGAGGATCCCTTCCGCGACGATCGCCGCGAACTCACTCCCGCGGAAGCCTGCAGAGGAGCGGAACGGCTTGCTCTCGGACTCGCGTTGACCCGGACGCGAACCATTCGTTCACCGGAACCGGGCACCGGTCCGGGCGACGGAGCGCTCGATCCAGCCGGAGTGCTTCCGTCATGGTCGGACAGCAAACGGCAGGCGCTGCTCCGCCGCGGCCTGTTCGATCCCGCCACCTACGGGCGCGTCCGCTTCCATCACCGTTCGGTCGAGGAATTTTTGTCGGCCCGGCTTCTGCGTTCGCTGCGCGAGCGAGGCATGTCCAGGCGTGCCCTGTTCCGCCTGCTGTTTGCGGAAAAGGGCGGCGACGAGTTGGTGCTCCCCTCCACGCGCCCGATCGCAGCATGGCTTGCCCTGGATGATGCCGAGGTCCGCAAAGAATTGATCGGACGGGCGCCCGAGGTCTTGCTCTCGCACGGCGACCCGGGATCGCTCGAATTGGAGGACCGACGCAAGATCGTCAAGGCATTCGTCGAAAAGTACAACTGTGGAGGATGGCGCGGGTTGAACATGAACGAGGTGCGCCGGTTCGCGCATCCGCAGCTTGCTGAAGCGATACGCGCCGCCTGGGGAAGCGGGCCTCCGAGCGAGGATGCGCGCAACCTGTTGACGAAGCTGATCTGGCTGGGACCCGTCGAGGAATGCGCCGATCTGGTGTTGTCGGCGGCTCGCGACGAATCGTTTTCGCCTCGCCATCGCGTTACCGCGGTCCTTGCTCTCGCCGCATGCGAGCGCTGCAGGGACATACGCGAACTCGTGCGCAAGATGCTGGACCAGCCCGGCTCCTGGCCGGACGAAATCGTCAGCGAGGTCGCAGCGGAACTGTTCCCGGAATTCATCGAAGCCGGGTCTCTGATCGCGCTGATGGAGCGTACTCGCGACCCGGAAGGCGCGGGGCGGGAATTCGCCTGGAACCTGCGCGAGAGGTTCAAGAAAATCGACCCGCTTTCAGACGCGGCATGCTCCCTGCGCGACGGCATGGTCGAATTGATCCTGCGGGGACGCAGGTCTGACAAGGATCCATGGCGCTTTCGCAGCGAGTTCGAACACTTCGCGAATTCCCTGGCTGCGCTGTGCGAGCGGCAGATCGCCGCAGGTCGATCGTCGCATGACTTGATTCGCGCCTGCGCGATTGCCTCCCGGTTCGCCAAGAGAGCCCGGAAAGACGAAGTCATTGCGCTCCGGGACCGGTTCCGCCGTTCGCTGCGACGGGAGGCGTTTTGGGCGGAACTGGAGTTCGTGGACAAGGTTCAGCAGGTCTCCGCCGCTTGGATTCGCGTATATCGGGCTACACAGGACGGTCTCACGGGGCCGCTGACCGATGAGGATCGTCCCTGGCTGTTGGCGGCCCTTGCGGGCAAAAAACAGCCAGCCCGCCGACCTGTCGCGCTGCACGCCTTGATCGACCTCGGGAGCGGGCGGAGCGAGACAATGCTTCGGAAAATGCGCGATGCGTCGAAAGACGACCCGGCGCTGCGCTCCGTTCTGAAAGCCGCCGCGAACCCGCCGGAACCGAGCGAGGAGGATCGTGAAGTAGAACGTATGCAGAGGGAACAAGCTCGGGAGGCGAAGGAGGAGCGGGAGGCCAGGAGGCGATGGCGCGGCCAGGTGGTGGACAATCCCGAGGCCGCTTTTTCCGAGGAGAAAGGGCCGGATACGCTCATCCGGATCTTCGAATGGCTCGAGGATCGCGAACCTCGGCGAAGTCGGTGGAATGTCTGGAACAAAGGCGCGTTGGTCGAAGCGTTCAGCCCGGAATTCGCCGACCGCGCCGAAAAAGCCTTTTGCGCATACTGGCGAACCGTGCAGCCGAAATTCTGGTCCGAACGGCCGCCCGGCGCGAAGGACGTTCCCCAATCATGGATTCTCGGCCTCAACGGCATCTCGGCCGAAGCCGCTGGATCCGGGTGGGCAGAAGCGCTCTCGGACGAAGAAGCGAGGAAAGCTGCAATTTATTCGACCGTCGAGTTGGACGGCCTGGCTCCATTCATCCTCGATCTCGCCAAGTCTCGTCCGAAGGCGATCGAAGAGGCGATAGGCGGCGAAGCGCTCGATCAGCTTCGCTTCGGTCACCAGCAAGACCACCCCCGTCTCTTGCGGGATCTGGCGTACTCGGACAACGGCCTGAAGCGGCTATTGGCTCCTCGCTTGCTGGGCTGGCTGGAAAAATGGCCGGAAGATGTCGCGGATCCTGCCAATCCGCTTTGGGCGTTTCATTTGAAAGAAGTCCTGCGAGTCCTGCTTGACGGCGAAGCGGATCGACGCCGGATTTCCGAATTATGCGCAGAACGATACCGCGACAATCCGGAAAGCATGCTCGCGCTCGTCTGGCTCAGAGGGTTGTTCGAATCCGATGCGCCGCAGGGAACGCAGGCGCTGACGGACCGGCTTTCCAAGGCGACCGATGCCGACCGCAAGGCGACCGAGGCGTTCGCTGCGCTCTTCCGCAGCCCTGATGGTTTGCGTCTCGACGGCGGGAGCACCGAAGTGTTCGAACAGCTTGTCCGGTGCGCCTACCGGCATATTCGCCCTGCAGAAGATTTGGTCCACACGGGGGGCTACGTTCCAACTGCCCGGGACGATGCCCAACTTGCACGGGACGGCATGCTCAGCAGGCTGCTGAGCACGCGGGGACCGAAAGCCCGGCAGGCCGTCCGCGGACTCGCGCAGGAGAGCGACTTTGCCGGCATCCGGGAACGTCTTCTGTCATCGAATCTTGAGGCATCCGCCTTCGACGCCCAGTTCCCCCCGTTCGCCCCCGAGGACGTGGTGGAACTGGTCGAGAGCCTCGAAGCGCCGCCCAGCGACAGGAACGGCCTGTTTTCGGTCATGCTCGAACGGTTGGAGAAAATCGACCGCGAACTTCAGCATGGCGATTTTTCCGACCGGGACTACTTACGCGGCATAAATGACGAAACCGGAATGCAGCGCACTATCGCTATGCGTTTGGATCTCATGTCAAAGGGCATGTACCAAATCACTCGGGAGGAAGAGGTCGTCGACGGAATGCGTACCGACATCCGGCTTTTATCCAGAGACCACAAGGCGGTGATCGAGTTGAAAATCGCCGACAAATGGTCGGCGTCCGATCTCAAGAAAGCGCTTCATGATCAACTTCTGGGAAAGTACATGCGGCATTGCAGGGCGGGCTGCCTGCTGATCACTTACCGCGGCTGCAAGAAACGTTGGCAACGGGACAGGACGCGAATGGATTTCCCGAGTTTGGTCGATTTCCTTAAGCAGGAGGCGAAGGCCATAGAAGAGCGAAACGATGTCCGAATCACGGCGTTCGGCCTCGATCTTTCGGATTCCTAGCCGCGCCGACGCGGGCGGCGGGCTGAGCGTATCGCCGGGAATGCGGCAGGGGGCGCCTACCGCACGGCCATTCCCTGTCGGCTCCCAAGCGAACCGGGTTGGACGCTCCACGCGCATGGCACCGTGCGGACGGCAAGGCATGACCAAGACTCCCGAATGCAGCGCGAACGTGAGGCTTTCCGAACAGCTGCGCGAGGCATGCGACACCGAGGCGGAGAGCGCGCAGGAGGCAAACGCCATGACGCCGAGGGAACAAGCGAGTTATCGCTGTCGAGCGCAAGCGGCACGGCAGCGGCGAGGGGCAGCAAGAGGCTCAGGCCGCTCGTCGACGGAAAGCCTGGGTCGCGGCGGAGAACCCGAAGGCGTTCCGAAATCGGAGTTGATGAACAGTCTCCGCAACCCAGGCACGCACATGGAAATCTCCAAAGGAAAAGTCCGGTGGATCGCCCGGACGGTATCCGTGGAACAATTCGGTGCGGTCCTGACCGAACGTCATGCGGCCCGGGAACGCGACGCCGAGCGGGTCGGCCGGGTAGCGCCGCATTTCGAAGCGGCCGCAGAGGCGGCGGCCGGAATGCCGAGCGACCGGGAGAGCGTGCGCAGAGAGGTTAGCCGCGTACTGGACCGGCTGTCGATCTCCGAGGCCGTGCCGACGAGGTGTGGCTGTGCCGGTATTCGCGAATGCGCTTGCGCCGCACCGATACGCAGAAAATCCGTTCATGGAGCGATGAAATGAACACGAACCGTCTGGTGGACAAAGGATGGGAGCGCGAATTGCGCACCGCCTTCAAACGAAATCGCGGGGAAATCCGCATCGTTTGCCCATTCATCAAGTTATCGACCGTCAAGCGTCTCTTTCCATCCAACCAGAAATCGATTCGGGTCGTCACCCGCTTCAGTCTCTCCGATTTTTTCGAAGGAGTCAGCGACCTTGATGCCTTGCGCGAACTTCTTAAGCGAGGCGCCGCCGTAAGGGGAGTACGGAACCTGCATGCCAAGCTTTACCTGTTCGGCGGGAACAAAGGCATTGTCACCTCCGCGAACCTGACCGAAGCCGCACTCACGCGCAATCGCGAGTTCGGCCTGATCACGGAGGATCCCGGCATCGTCGCCGCGAGCGGGGCGTATTTCGAGAAGTTGTGGAGCGATGTCGCGCAAGCCGGAGGCTGCGATCTCACAATCAAGAAAATCGATGATTGGAGCGAGAAAGTCGCGCGCCATCGCATGGCCCGTGGACGACCCGGCTCGGGAAACGACCTCCCAGACCATGGGATATCGCTGAGCCGTGGCCAAGCGGGATCGGTATTTCCGCCCAGCGGCCAGGCGAATCCCGCCCGAGCTTTCGTGAAGTTCGTGGGCACGAACAGTTTCCGGCTCCCGCTGACCGTCCCGGTTTTCGATCTGCTTGAAAATTCGGGAACCCATTGGGCCGTCTGCTATCCGAAAAACAAGCGGCCGCGGAACGTCAAAGACGGAGATGTCGTTTTCATCGGCGCGTTGACGAAAGGTTCCGAAAACGACATACGAATCTACGGACGAGCCATTGCGATGGCGCACGATGACGACCGGGACACCGCAACGCCGGAAGAAATCCGCAAGCGCAAACGAAAGAAGGACTTTCCTGCGTATATTCGCGTTCATCACGCTGAATTCCTCGCGGGCACTCTGGAGAACTGCGTCTCCCTGTACCAATTGATGAACGACCTCGATTCCGATTCGTTCGCCTCGACGCAGCGCAATGCGGCTCGCGGCGACGGCAACACGAATCCGCGACGGGCATATATGCAGCAACCTGCCGTGCAGTTGTCCGACCGCGGATTTGACTGGCTTGAGGATCAGCTGCAGGAGGCATTCGAAGTCCACGGAAAGTTGCCGCAGCACGAGTTGGACAAACTCGATTGGCCGGGCGTCGCATAACGGACGGCAGGAACCGCCTACAGCGACGGCGCGAAAGCGGTCGCCGCCATGCCACGCGCCAACTGTCGCATTTCAAGCTTGAAAGGCCAGCGGAAAAGAAACTTGCTTCAGGATTGTCGGGGAGCCCTGCGAGCGCCGACCGAAACCGGTTGTATTCCTCGCAGGCCGTTTCAGGCGCCATCGCAAAGACATGGCGCGCCACCGCAGAAGCGGTCGGTCGCCGTCACGCAGCGGGCGAACAGCTCCAGTTCCTTCGCGTCTTTCGAGAGCTGTTCGTGGAGGAACGCGAGATTCCGCTTCCGCGGCGGCTCGCGGAAGCGGATCCAGGCCATGTATCCGGCGATCAGCGAGCGGGCGCTCTCGCGGAAATGCCGCGAGTTCGCGTGGGCGTTGCCGCCCGGCGGCGTCAGCAGCGCGTCGAGCAGCACGTTTACGTCGCGGACGGCGCGGGCCTCGTCGTCGCGGATCAAGTCGAAGGGGTTGTAGCGGGCGGACTCCGCGTCCGGCAAATGGACCGCGCCGCCGAACTGCTCCGCGTGCTGCGCCGCCACCCCGAAAGGATCGAGGAGGACGACGCGCCTACACCCTTTCCGTCACGCCGCCCGAACGGATCGACGACAGCCCGCGGTAGACGACTGGAAGCAAGATGGGGTGTATTTTCTTCATGAGCCTGATCGCCTCCGGCAGGTCGTCAAACACGCCCTGACGCTGACGGTGCGCCGCGGCTGAGCGTTGTGCGCTAGCAGGTTCGGATTTCCAGATTCAGTGTGCTAGTCTGGCACTGTGAAAAGGCGGCGGTTCGTACCGGCGCGAAAAAACGGGCTTGTCGATGACAATCGCAACCACAGATCCCGAGACGGTCGAAACCCTCGAAGCGGACATCCGGGCCAGCGCAGGCCGCCGCGAACCCGTAAAAACAAGACTCGGCACCAGCGAGCGCATCATCGCGCGCGTCACCGACGGGATCTATAGGGAGCCGTGGGCCGCCTTCCGTGAACTTGTGGCCAATGCCTACGATGCCGATGCGACCTACGTAACGATCGAAACCAGCCAGCCCGAATTCCGGCGCATCACGGTCAAGGACGACGGCAACGGAATGTCGCCGAAAACTCTAGCCTATGTTCTCAAGAACATCGGCGGAAGCTCGAAACGGACATCCTCCGGAGCAGATCTCAACACCGTCGATGCCGACGCCCGCGACCAGAGTCCCGGGGGCCGTCAACTGATCGGGAAAATCGGCATCGGCTTGTTCGCGGTTGCGCAGCTGACCCAGCATTTCCAAATCGTTACCAAGGCATCGGGCGAAGCAGAAAGACTGTCGGCCACGGTAAGACTCCAGACCCACGACGAGGAAGAGGCGCGGCGGGGGGACTATGTGGCCGGAGAGGTCGTGATTGTTTCGGAGCAGGTTCCCAAGAACGAGATAGAGTCGCAAGGCACCGAGGTGGTTCTATACGATCTGCGCGAAGAGGTTCGGCGGACGCTTCAAAGCGTCAGGCGTTGGGAAGCCGTTAGTGTCGAGACTGCCGGCGGAGAAGCCATGAGGAAGCCTCCGGATTTCCACATCGGTTGTTCCCTTGAGCAATTCCGCAAGGATCCGATTTTGCCTTGGGATGCGGCGGATCCGCCTAAGAAAAAATTCGACCGGTTGTTCGAAGCGAGCGGCAGCGCTTCCAAGGCAAAAAGCCAATTAGCAAATCTTGAACATTTCGACGAATATCTTCGCCTAATTTGGAAATTGAGCCTGTCTTTGCCTTTGGACTATATAGGCGAACATCCCTTCAAACTTGACGGATCGAGCGGCCTGTTATTTTTCGGCATACCCGATGCGACGGGTCAAGCTCAAGAAATCGACCTTGCCAATACCGAATCCGTCGGAGAACATATGGGGTTGCGGGCGGGCCAACAGAAGGCAACGCCTTCCTTTTCCGTCACACTTGATGGAATTGCTCTCCGTCGGCCGATCCGACTGCGCCGGGAACTGCTGAAGGATTCCCGGGTAGGCGGACCTGTTGTGCTTGCCGCCAAGCAGGAAAACCCCTTTTCGAATGAAACCCTCCGACGAGCAGGCGGCCCTCTGTCCTTTGAAGGATATCTCTATTGGAACAGCAAGATCGTTCCGAAAGAAACTGCAGGAGTGCTCATTCGAATCCGCGAAGCAAGCGGAACGCTCTTCGACCAAACCTTCCTGAACTATCAAATTTCGGAGCAAACCAGGCTTCGGCAGATAACGGCGGAGATTTTCGTTCACGAAGGGCTGGACAGCGCCGTCAATATAGATCGCGAGTCGTTCAATTACAGTCATCCCCACTTTCTTTATATTCAGAGATGGTTGCATCGGGCGTTGCGCCTTCTTGTCAATCGGCTCAAGACATTGGCCGCCGAGGATCTCGCCCGCAGCAGATTGGAGCTTCGAGAAGCGGCGCTCGTATATGCGGACAAGGTGTGGAGCCGGCGGCTGGGAAAGGACGCGGATCCTCCGCTCGCGGATTTTTCCGTGAACAATCTGCCGGATGCAGTCGGAGATGCCGATCTCAAATGGCCGGATAGTGAAATCATGACATACGCGGGCAAGCCTGTTGGAACGGGCAAGATAGGAGCACTTGCTGTCGTCCTCGAAGCCTACGGGTTGTTGTCAACACTTCCGATCGAAGACCGATCCCGCGTAATCGAGGACATTCTCGGCATTCCCGAAACCAACTCATGACCTCCCCTCCTGAAGAATCCGATCGCCGGATCGCTGACGATGTGCTGCCGGCCCCGGCCGACGACTTGGCGGTGCCGGAGGGATTGAATCAGTTACAGCCTTGGCATCGTCCGCGTAAACAGTTGGTCCGGGAGAAGCAGTGGATTCGTCATTCCGAACGTCTCATCAGAAGGGAAAAGGGGAAGCCGGGATTGCCGATTCCGCCGAAGGAAAAACCGGAAGTCCGTTACCTTTCCCTGCCGGGGAAGGACTACCTCGACGTTCGGCAGCTGGCCGATATTTGTCAGCAAAATGGATGCAGTCTTACAAGTACGGGGTTCGAAGCTGGCGGTGACAGAAATCCCATTGTCGCACGGGCCAACGTCTCCAGACAGCAGCTGATCGCTACCAATCAGATTACAGGGGATTCACATATATTTCCGAGGCGTTTTGAAGACATAATTCCTTCGACCAGCCAAGCCTACAAGGACTTGATCCGCCGAGGGCCGTTTCACATAGTGAATATCGATGCATGCGGTTCGATAGCGAAGCCCGCGGATAATCACGCAAGCCGGTTGATCGAGGCGATTCACAGAATTTTAGAACTCCAAATAAATTTTAAGACGGGTCCGTGGCTGCTTTTCCTCACTGTAGATGCACGCCCCGATTCGGTTTCCAGAAAGACGTTGGACCGTTTGTGCGAGACAATCTTCGCAAATGCCGCTGAAAAGGACGATTTTCGAGACCGTGCCTCGACGTTGCTTAACTGCGGCGATGAAGACATAAGAGCCGCCGCAGATCGGGTGTCAAGAGTTGCCGGACAAGATTTCCTCCATCTTTTTTCCTTGGGCGTGGCAAAATGGTTTCTTCATTTGGCTCGTGAAAGGCAGTGGGATGTGTACACTCACCAACCATATTGCTATTCCACGACGCCTCTTGGCGATGATACTCCGACCATGGTTTGCCTTGCGTTCGAGTTTCTCCCGCCACCGCCTGGCCTGCCGGATTCGTTCGAAGTCTCCCGTGCAGATCCGGTACCCGCTGCAGCGCGCGGAGACACGTCAATTCGCGCCGCCGACCAAGTAAATAATATGACGAATGTAGATTCCCGCATGCGAGAGGATCGCGGACTTCACGACCGGATGGCCGAAAATTTGCGGATATGGCTGGTGAAAGCCGGTTACGACCCTGCTGTCGCGGCAACTGTTGGCACCTGATCAGTTTTTTTCTGAACAGCGTTTCCGAGAGCCGAACCGATCGATCTCGCGACGGCTTCCGCCATTGGCGGCGGCACCGCTTCGCTAACCTGATCGATCTGTGCCGAAAGGCTCCCTTCCAAGACATAGCTGTCAGGGAATCCCTGTAGTCGCATCGCCTCGAACACGCTGAGCCGCCTTGTCCCGCTTGGGTGCACGTGAACTTCCCGATGCCCGTACGACACGGTGATGCTCGGTTCATTCCAAGAAAGTGTCTTGAAGCTGCGAGCGGACGAATAACCTTCGACCAGTGAGCCGTCAAAAAATTTACGGGACTTGGGCACCATGCACCAGTGGTTGGGGTGGACTTTGATCGCCTTCCTGTCAATCCCGCGTTCGAACTGCACCGGCGGCGGCAGGTCGCTGATCGCGTCACCCACCGTTCTTTGGACATCGGTGCCGGTCGGTGCAGCCCATTGGTTCATGACACACTTCGGAAGCGCGATCACAAACAGGCGCCGCCGGTTTTGCGGAACGGCATGGTGGACAGCCTCGGCATAGAAGGGGCGGGCTTCAAAGCCGTGCTCCTCGAGCCGCTCGATTTCGCGGGCGAGCAAGCGGCCTTCCTCCGCCTTATCCAAGCCTGGGACATTTTCCATCAGTATGAAGTCGAGCGGACGGCGGTGCCGGTGAAACCGCAGCGCGATGGAAAAAAAATGCCTTACGAGCTTGCTGCGCGGGTCGTCGGGAACACGGGAACTGTTGGCCCGTGAAAAGCTCTGGCAGGGTGGACCGCCGATCACGCCGGTCGGCGCAAAGCTGTCTCTGTGGTCCCGGTCCATGTCCGCGAGCCGTATATTCGTAATGTCAGCCAGGTGCGCATTGCCGCCGCCCGGACGATTCCGGTTCCACGAAGCGATCGACGAGGCGCGGATATCGTAGGCGAGTCCGATGGCGAACCCCGCCCGCTCAAAACCGAGATCCAACCCGCCGCAGCCGGAGAACAAGCTTAGCAACACAATATATTGGCCTCCTCCAGCGTGGCTCTTAGCACATCTGGGGAGAACGGTGGGCGAATCGTCAGATGAAACAACCGAATCCGCTGGGGATAAACCGGGCGGGACGCGCCGTGCCGGGAATGCGCCTATAATGACAGCGCGATGGCTGACACCATTTCCCCAAAACGCAGAAGCGAGAACATGTCCCGGATCAGGTCCAAGGGCACGAAGCCCGAAATGACCGTGCGGAGGCTGCTGCACTCGATGGGTTACCGGTACCGCTTGCACAGGCGGGATCTGCCCGGAAGTCCGGATTTGGTGTTTCCGAGGTGGCGGAAGGCAATCTTCGTGCACGGCTGTTTCTGGCATCAGCACCCCGATTGCAAAATCTCCCGGCAGCCCAAGTCGAACCGGGATTACTGGCTGCCGAAACTGGAGCGGAACGCCGTCCGAGACGCTGAACATCAGGCGCAGCTGCGTGAAATGGGATGGGATGTTCTCGTAATTTCAGACCTCCTGACATCGCGTAAATTCAATTTGCCAGCAGGGGTCCCTCGAACGCCAGTTTCAGCCCGGTGCCGGGGTAGGCATGGCCTTCGCGAGTGGCACGAAGTTCCCGAAGCGCCGTGTTGAAGCGGGACTGGAACATGGCGCTCTCCAGAAAGTGGTACATTCTAATTTACGACGAACTGGGGAAAATCAAGCAAAATCTTTCAGTTACGCATACCATGTCAGGAGGTCTGAATTTGGGAATGCGAGGTCAGGAACGGGGCAAGCTTCGTGACGAAAGCTGTTGACTTCTTGGGCAGCGAATGACAATGCATTGCGCTGATCGGCGGGAAATGGAAAGCATGTCCGCCTGCCAAGTGCATGCGGCCGATCATTCGCTACCAAGAGTTTCCGCTGGATGAAATCGCCAAACGGCGGAAGCGAGACACGACAAAATGGCGAACGCATGTGTATAGACGCCTCCGTTGATGCAAGCATTTTGGAAAGCTCGGTGCGTCAAGTACATTCGTATCTCGCAACGACTTCAGTGGCCGCGGGCGATACGCGGACCGGATCCAAGTGCGTGCTCGAAGCACGCAAGAAGCGCGGCTGGTTTGCCCGGTCTATGACCATTTGCCCTTACTCTCCCTCCGTCCTTGCCCCCGACGTCCAGCGCAAGCGCCGTCGGACCCCGGGAAACCCTCAGTCAGCAGCCGCCGTCGGCACTTGGTAGAACTCCTTCTTCGTCAGCAGCGTCCAAGCGGTACGCGCCGTTGGCCAGCCGCCACCAACTTCGGAGGCTTGGTCGCAAGCGCCAGCCCCGAGCCCGTCACGCGTCGTTTCGCCAGCCGAACGAACGACCGATGCTCCGTCACGCTGACCCGTTGCCGAGTCTCACCTTGCCGCCCGTGGTGTCCTCTCTCGGCGTCAGCCAGGTCGTGAAGTCGCGTCCCGACCGGAAGTTCTTCCGGCACGAAGGCTGCCGAAGCGGTCAAGGGACCGACCCCGGGGATGCTCCGCTTCGAGTCCTCCTTCGCAAGCGCCCTTTTGCTCGTCGATCTTCTTTTTCAGACTGCCGCTCCAACAGATCGGCTGCGGTGTACCAGGTCGGGCAGGCGATGCCAGCAACGCATCTTCGACCTTTCTGACGTTGGCGGCGCCTTGGGGAACCGCGAGACCGAACTCCGCGATCGCGAAGCGCCGTCCGGATCCGCTGCCGCCAGGCTGCGCACGTGCCACCCACTGCTGTTCCTCGGTCTTCACGGCGACGAAGCGCATCGTCGGTCCGGGGTCGGCGTCCGCCCGCGTCGTTCTTCTGACGCTTGACGAACGGCTTGACGGGTGGCAACAACCACGATCTCGTGGCCAAGCTTCTCCCGGCTCCAGTAGTGCGAGATGCCGCAAGCCTCCACGATGCACTTCGGCTGTCGTTGCATGAAGTCTGGAACCGTCGACCGGCAGGGACGCTAGCTTCCGCCCTATGTCGAGGTCAAGAAAGCCGCTCAGAAACTGCGAAAGCGAGCGGAAGCCGCAACCGTGAAGTCCGAGCAGGAACTTCTCGCGTTGTATCAGGCGGAAATCGACGATCTCAACCGGGAAAAGCAGGAGTATCTGTTCGAAACCGTCGACAGCGAGTCGCGCAAATTGCGGGCGGAGCTACATGCGGCAAGGGAAGAAAACTGGGGTCTGAAATCGCGCATTGCGTATCTGGAGGGCCGGAAGGCGCGCGGCGCGCCGGTCGAAGACGAAATTCCGGACAGTTTCGAAGATTTGCAGCAGTGGTCGACCAGGCACCTCGCGGGCAGCGTCAAGCAGCCGAGCGGGGGGCGAAGAAATCCCCGTTCAAAGACGTGCCGCTGGCGTACCGCGCACTGCTCATTCTGCGAGACCGCTATGTGCCGCGCGAAGGAGGCAACGAACTCAGGGAGGCCTACCTGGAAGCGCTGGCGACAGAAGGAATTCAGGAGCAACGAACGTTCTCGGGGGGCCGGCGAACACGGGGACAGTTATTTCCTCACGCACAAGGGAAGGAAACGAGAGCTGGATCGACACCTGAAAGGCAGCAGCGCACGGAATTCGCGTTACGGATTCCGCCTGTACTTCTTCCGGGACGACGAGGACGAGGAAGTAATCGTGGGGTGGCTACCGGAGCATCTGCCGACGAGGATCAACTGAACGGCCGCGATGCGCGCCGTTCGGAGCGCCTGCAAGGAATTCGCCGCGGGATAACGGGCGCGGGTTCGGCATTTTGCGGCCCTTGAACGCTTGCCTTCCACGACTATCCTGCAACTATATCGCGGGAGGGGCCGTTTTGCAGATTCGCGAGGCTACGGAAGCATGAAAAACCGGCACCGTGACCGATAATCCGTTCGTCGGCGCCGTGGCGACGGTCAGAAATCGCCGCGGCGTTATCGCGAGCGTGGAGCCGTTCGATGGCGATTCGGGCCGCCTGCACCTTGTCCAGGTGGAATACAAGGACGATCATCTGCCTCGGGACGAGACGCTTGTCTGGGAACTGGAAGCCCGTCCCTCCGTTCTGAAGCCGAACGCGCTGCCGCGGGTGACGGATAATGACCCGATGCCGGCCGACGACTTCAACGCGCTCTTGCGGGCGACGCGATGGACGGCGACCATGCCGTACCTCGACGGCGAAGGACCGGTCGACCGGTTGCCGGTGTCGAGCCCGTTCCACGGGGCCATCCAGGTCGAGGATTACCAGCTCGTGCCGTTGCTCAAGGCGTTGCGCATGCCGCGCGTCAACCTGCTCATCGCCGACGACGTCGGCTTGGGGAAGACCGTCGAGGCCGGTCTGATCCTGAGCGAACTTCTGATCCGCCGGCGGATCCAGCGGGTGCTGGTGCTCACGCCGGCCTCGCTGCGCCTGCAATGGCAGCGGGACGAGTTGTGGGACAAGTTCTCTCTTCACTTCAACCTCGTCGACCGTTCCGAGACCGACAAGCTGCGGAAGCGCCTCGGCCTCGACGCCAATCCCTGGCGATCGTACAGCCGCATCATCTCCTCCTATCATTACCTGCGGCAGGACGACGTCCTCGAACAATTCCTCGCCGCCTGCCGAACGCCGGAAGGGTCGCCGCATCTGCCCTGGGATCTCCTGATCGTCGACGAGTGCCACAACCTCATGCCCTCGCCGTTCGGCGACGACAGCGATCTTTGCCGCATGCTGCGCCTCGTCGCTCCGCAATTCGAGCATCGCATCTTTCTCAGCGCCACCCCGCACAACGGCCATACGCGTTCCTTCACGGGGCTTCTGGAGATTCTGGATCCGCTGCGATTCAGCCAGACCGGCGAGCTGAATCCCGCGCAGAAAGAGCGCATCAAGCAAGTAGTTCTCCGGCGCCTCAAGAGCGAGATCAACGACCGCACCGATCCGCCCAAATTCTGCACGCGCATGCCGCCGCGGGCGGTCGAGCTGAGTCTGTCTCCTGCCGAAGCGTCGGTGAGCCGGGCGTTCGCCGCTTTCCGGACCGGGGTGCGGTCGCAGATCGCCCGCGGAGAGAATACGCGGCGACGGTCGGGCAGCTTCGCGATCGAAGTTCTCGGCAAGCGGCTGCTCAGTTGCCCCGTTGCGTTCGCCGAGTCGTGGCGCAGGTGCAAGGACGGTCTGGAGCAGACCGAGCCCGCGGCGGACAGCGAAGTGGTTGCCGCAGCCCGCGCCCTGCACCAGGACATCCCCGACGACCGCGAGACCCAGTTGCGCGAGTCCACGGCCTCGACCGTGGTCGGCGCATGGCTCAAGTCGTTCGGAACGGAGCTTGCGCGGGAGATCGACGAGATCGACCTCGCGGTGGAACGGCTGGGCCTCGCGGAAGACCGCGACCCGGCGGAAGACGCCCGGTTCGACGCCTTGTGCGGCCTCGTGGAAAAGTTGCTCCGGCGAGGCGGCGGCTGGCGCGACGACGAACGGCTTGTCGTCTTCACGGAGTACAAGACGACGCTCGACTACGTCGTGCGGCGCCTCCGCGAGCGCTACCAGGAGGAACGAATCCTCACGCTTTTCGGCGGAATGGACGAATTCCGGCGCGATCTCGTGAAGGCCGCCTTCAACGATCCCTCCCGCGAGGTGCGAATACTCGTCGCCACGGACGCGGCGGCCGAGGGCCTCAACCTTCAGCGCACCGCACGGTACATGCTTCACTACGACTGTCCCTGGAACCCGTCCAGGCTGGAGCAGCGGAACGGGCGGCTTGACCGCCACGGCCAGGCGCGCGACGTGACGATTCACCATTTCGTCAGCGACCAGGACCAGGATCTCCAGTTTCTGGCGCACGTCATCCGCAAGTCCGACGAAATCCGCGAGGATCTGGGGTCGGTCAACGAGCTATTCGACGAAGCGGCGCATCGGCGTCTGGTCGAAGGCGAGGAACTCGTTCAGGTCCAGCACCATCTCGAGCGGAGCGTCGAACTGGCCCGCGGTCGGGCCGCGCTTGACGCCGATTCCGCCGTTGCGACCGATGCGGCAAGCGCGGAGGCGGGCATCCGGGATCTGCGCAACGTCGCCGCCGAGGTGGATCTCGACCCCGCCGCCGTGCGCGACACCCTCGAAGCCGCGATGGCGATACGCGCAGGCCGGCCGCAACTCGACCGCTCGGACCATGACGGCACCTGCCGGATCGTCAATCCGGGCCTGCCGGAATGGAGCGATGTTATCGACGACTCGCTGCGCGCGACTACGGGCGACGGGAAGAGCAAGGGGCCGGTGGTGCGGCTGGCTTTCGGCGTGGAACCTTTTCTTGAAGATGCCGGCAGGCGGAAGATTTTCGCGCCGCGTCCCGACGCGCGCCTGATCCACTTGTCCCACCCGATGCTGCAGAAAGGGCTCGTTTCACTCAGCCGCCGCCGGTTTCCGGGAACCGGCGACCAGGTTTCCCGCTGGACGGTAAGCATCGGAGAACTGCCGGCAGGCGTCGATGCCGCCGTGCTTCTCAGTCTGGAGGAACTGGCCGTCAACGATCTGCGCGAAACCTATCACCACTGGGTGAGAACGATACGCTTCCCGGTCACCGGAGGCGCGCTCGGCGATCCCCTCCCGCACTGCCCTGCCCGCGAACTCCGCGGAGCGCAGCCTGCCCGGGGCGAGGAACCGCAGCGGCGGGCCCAGGAAATTTTCGACGAAGTGGAATCCGAGCTCGGAGCTTTCGTTCGCCGGCATGCGGCATCGCTGACCGCCGGCCTGCGAACTCAACTCGAGCGCGACGGAGACCGCGCGCGGCGCGAGGAGGACGAGCGTTACCGCAGCCGTCAGGGCGAGGTCTCGGCGTTGATCGCGGAAAACACCCTCGCGAGACTCGAACGCGAGATCGAGAGGCTGAAGGAGGAGAAGCGCCAGGGAACTCTCTTCGACGAGGCGAACCGCCTGGGACGCATCGACCGTTCCATAGAGGAAAAGGAGGCGGAATGCGCCCGGCGGCGGCGCAATTTCGAGGAGGTGCGCGGACAACTCGAAAAGGAGCGCGAGCGAATTCTGGCCCGCGTTCTGCCCAATCGCTTTTCGATGACGGGCGAGGCGCAGGTCTTTCCGGTCGTCGTGGAATTCCGCCTTGCCGGAGAATCGCCTTGAACCGGGCGGAATTGCCAGGTTGGGAACGGCTGCGCCACGGGGGCCTGCTTCTCGATCCTCAAAGGCTTCAGGAGATCGTGCGTTTCGCGCCGGACGCCCTGCCGCCGGCCGTCGAGAGCGAATTGCGCCGGCGAAGCGCCGTGATGCTCGACGACCTCGCGTCAACGCCGGAATTCGTCGCGTTCGTGCTCGAGAGAGTCTGCGGATTTACTGCAAGCGGCTGGCGGCGGGGAAGCGGCGTCCCCGCCGAGCAGGGCCGCGCCGCCGTTGCCGGCGGGAGGATCAAACCCGACCATCTGTGGACCGGCGACCGGGGCGGCGTTCTGCCCGTCTTTCTCGACCGCGAGAAACGCGTGGGCGTCGGCCGCGGCCGCAGGGCGACGAGCCGCGTTCTCCAGTGGTTGCGGGGCGGGCGCGAGAAGCTGGCCGTCGTCACCAACGGCCGGCAGTGGCGCCTCGTTTTCGCCGGCCTCGATTTCGATGCCTGGTGCGAATGGGACGCGGACCTGTGGTTCGAAGAGGGGAAGCTGTCGGACCAGGTCGCGGCCCTGCGCACTCTGCTGTCCCCCGGCGCGTGGATCCCGGTCGGCAGCGACGGCCCAGCCCCGTTGCTCCAAGCGATTCTCGACAGCCGCAAGGGACAGGCGGAACTCTCGCAGGTCTTGGGCGAGCGCGTCCGGGAAGCCGTCGAGGCGCTCGTGCGGAGCCACGGACAAGCCCTGAAAGAACGCTGCGCCGACCCGGCCGAGATCTATCGGGCCGCCGTGCGCGTCGTCATGCGGATGGTGATCGTGCTCTTTGCCGAATCGCGCGATTTGCTGCCGCGGGACAACGACCTCTATCACAGCGGCTACGGCCTGACCGGCTTGCTGGAGTCCCTCGAAAAGACCGCGGCTCGCGGCGGAAACCGCCTCGCCCGGTCGTGGAGCGCCTGGCCGCGGGTGCTCGCCCTCTTTCGTCTGATTCGCGACGGGTCGCACCATCCGGACTTGCCCGTTCCAGCCTACGGCGGCGCGCTCTTCGCCTCGGGCGAACCCGATTCCTCCGACGGGCTCTCCCGCGCGCTTTCGGTTTTCGAGACCGCCTGCTTCGACCGGGAGGTGATGGCCGACGCCGATGTCCATCGCATTCTGGAGCGGATCACGCGGACGCGGATAAAGGTTCGCCAAGGCTGGTCGCGCACCTGGATTCCGGCGCCGGTGGATTTTTCCGACCTCTCCAGCGAGTACATCGGCATCCTTTACGAGGGCTTGCTCGATTTCGAGCTGCGGACCGCGCCGCCCGACGATCCGATGGTCTTCCTTGCTGTCGGGAACCATCCCGCGCTGCCGCTCAGCCGGCTGGAGGAGATGGACGACAAGGCGCTGAAAAACCTGCTGAAGGCCATGACGGATACCAGCGATGACGGGGAGTCGCAGAGCGAGGAGGACGATCCAGAAGACGACGCGGAGGAAGAGCCGAATGAGAGCGAGGAAATCCCGGAAGACGACGAGCGGCACAACGCCCGCCTGCGAGCCGAAGCTTGGGCCGTTCGCGCAGTCGAGGCCGGCGCCCTCGTCCGGAAACCGCGCGGGAAGATGACCCCCGAGAAGCGTTTGTTGTATGAAGAAACCGTTTCCCGCAAGGCTCGTCAGCTGATCGTCCGCGTCGTTTTGTCCGGCGAATGGTATCTCGTGCGCTGGGGCGGAACGCGCAAGGGCAGCGGCTCGTTCTATACCCGGCCCGGCCTCGCGGTTCCCACCGTGCAGCGCGCCCTTCTGCCGCTGGCTTACGAATCGGCAGTTGCCGGGACGACCGCGGTCGACGAGAGGATTCCGAGGCTTCCGGAAGAAATCCTCGATTTGAAGATCTGCGACCCGGCGTGCGGTTCCGGCTCGTTCCCCGTGGCGACGTTGCGGTTCCTGACCGACGCCCTGTACGCTTCGCTCCACCACCATGGAAGGATCGCTCCCCGCGGAGACAGTTCCGTTGTCGGCCTGTTGACCGGCGACCCAGGCGAAGACCTTTGCGAGGAACTGCTGCCTTGTCCGCCGGCCGACGACCTCTTCGAACCGCGGCTGAAGGCCGTGCTCCGCAGGCACGTGGTCGAGCGTTGCCTCTACGGCGTCGATCTCGATCCGCTGGCCGTCGAGCTTTGCAGGCTGGCGCTTTGGGTCGAGACCATGGATCGCGCGCTGCCCTTTTCTTTCCTCGATCACAAGATCAAGTGCGGCAACAGCCTCGTCGGCGCGTGGTTCGACCAGTTTCAGCACTATCCGGTCATGGCTTGGAAGAACCGGGAGGGCGGCGACAAGACCCATTCGAACGGGGTCCATTTCAAGAAAGATGCGCGCACCAGATCCATAAAGGCGTTCGTCAAAGACAAGCTGACGCCCGATCTCGCAGTCTTCCTGTCGGGCCCCACGCTGTTTTCGGAAGACTTGCAGGAAAAAGCGATTTCCGTCCACGACAACGCGCTCGACACACTGACCCACCTCCACGCTCTGCCCGTCCACCTTGCGGACGAGCGCGCCCGGACATATTACGACGACATCCTCGATTCGGACGCCTACCGCACGCTCTCGAAGGCGATGGACCTTTGGTGCGCCTGCTGGTTCTGGCCCGCCGACGAACTCGCCGCCGCGCCGCTTCCGTCGACGCTCGCCGGTCCGCTGGAGGCGACCAGGGAGGTCGCCGCGCGGATAGCGTCCCGCGAGCGATTTTTTCATTGGGAGATCGAGTTTCCCGACGTTTTTCTGGACGAAAAAAGCGGCTTCGACGCCATGCTCGGCAATCCGCCGTGGGATACCGCGAAACCGTACTCCAAGGAATTTTTCTCGAAAAGAGACCCGCTATATCCTTCCTACGGCAAGCAGGAGGCGTTGAGTTATCAAACTTGCTATTTCAAAGACGAAGTTATCGAAAGGGAATGGCTGACGTACAACGCCGGTTTTCGCGCGTTGTCCAACTTCGTGAAGCACCGCGACAGCGCCTTCGGCGACCCCTCCATGATGAGCGCAAAAGGCGACAGGCGCTTTTCGATCGTGAGGGGCCATCGGAAGAACGGGGAATTGCATGCGCACTGGCGGCGCAGCCGTTCGAAGAGCGCGGGCTACGTTCGCGGCGAACGCCCCTTCCGGCACCAAGGGTCCGGCGATATCAACCGGTACAAGCTGTTCCTCGAGCAAGCGCATGCCTTGCTGAAGGACGGAGGGCGCCTTGGATTCATCGTGCCCTCGGGTCTCTACTCCGACCATGGCACCGGCGATCTTCGCCAGCTTTTTCTTAATCGTTCGAAGTGGGAATGGATATTCGGCTTCGAGAATCGCGACGGAATTTTCGACATCCACAGATCCATGAAATTCAATGCCGTCATCGCCGAAAAAGGCGGAAAGACGCAAACCGTTCGGACGGCGTTCATGCGACGGCGACTCGAGGATTGGGAGCGGCCGGAACTTTGCGCCGCCGATTACGCCCGGGATCAGATAGACCGCCTTTCGCCGGGTTCTCAGTCCATCCTGGAGATCGAGTCCTCGCGGGATCTGGAGACGCTCGACAAAATTTATGGCGATTCCGTGCTTCTCGGCGACAATGGTCCAGGAAGTTGGATCGTTAGCCACACTACGGATTTCCATACCACTGGCGACTCGAAACTATTCCCTCCGCGACCAAAATGGGAGGAGGAGGGATACCGTCCCGACGAATACAACCGCTGGATCAAGGGCAATTGGAAAGCTTTGTCCGGCACGATGCCCGCCGGACGCACGAATAATGCCGAAGGAATCGTTTTCTCGCGGGACGGAGAGCACTGGATCGACGAAGGAGCGATCGAAAAAACGGCGCTGCCCGTGTACAACGCCAAGGTATTCAACCTGTTCGATTTCTCCAGCTCAGGATGGGTTCGGGGCAAGGGACGAGGGGCGGTGTGGAAGCCGATTGATCCGTCGAAGAAAACCATAGAACCGGAATACCTGATGAGCGACCTCGATTTCCGGGACCGAACCGAAGACCGACCGCCCTGGTTCGCTCGGCTGCTTTTCAAGAGTATCTCCACCGCTGTTCACCGTCGAACGATGCTCAGCGCGCTCACCCCGCCGATGCCGGCGGTCCATGCCGCTCCGTGCCTGACGCCCGCCCACCTGCCCGACGTCTTGCCCCTTCAGGCCCTGCTGGGTTCGTTCGTTCTCGATTTCGTGGTCCGTCGGCGCATCGGATATCTTCATCTCAGCTATGCCGTTATCGAACAGTTTCCGTTGCTTGATTCGCGAACGCTCACGGCGGAAACCAGGTTAATTCTGACGCGATTGGTTGCCCGGATGTCGGCGAATCACGAGGTGTTCTCGCCGCTCTGGTTCTATCTGCGGGATCGGGATTCCGCCTGGAGGGAACTATGGGCGTCGACGCCGCACGAGAGATTGAGGCTGAATTGCATGCTGGACGCCATCGTTGCGGCGCTTTTCGGGCTTTCCGTCGACGATCTGCGTTACATTCTCCGGGATTGCGACTTGCCCGTCGGCGAAGCGGACAGGCTGTCGAAGGCCGGCGAATTGGCGGCGAAGGGATTTTGGCGCGTCAACAAGGGCCAGCCTCCCGAACTGCGCCACACGGTTCTGACGCTCGTAGCATTCGACGATCTCCAGGGGAAAATTTCCGAACGTGGAGACGTCGACGAGGGTATCGCCGCATTCTGCGAGCAAAACGACGGCGACGGCTGGATGCTTCCCGAATCCTTGCGCCTAGCGGATTACGGTCTCGGCCGCGACGAAAGCGCGAGAGAAGTCCGGAAGGTCGGAGGTAGCCTCGGTCCGCGCTTTTTCGACTGGCAGCTCGGCCAGGATCCCGAGGAGTCCTGGAGGGAGTGCCGTTTGCACGCCCGCAATCTGTTGGGCAAGGAAGGCTATGCGCAACTGCTCGCAATGACCTCGGGGCGTGAGAAAGACCCCCTGACGGCTCCGGCAGAAGCAGCTTTCTCTCCAGCCTTCCGAACGGGCGTCGGGAAAACGCTTTTCGATTAGCCCGCATCAGAGCGAATCAGGGGGCTGGATTCGGGTTACGGGCGCGGTTTTCGGAACGACCGGCGAGCCGGGAAAAGCGGGGCGCAGTCGGCAAGCAAGGATTTTTTGTGAACGAAACACGAACTTTAGCGGTTGCGGACGACTCCGACGCCGTGGAATCCGGTACCCGAACATACCTGTCCCGTGGCCGGCGTTCCGGCTTTCGAAAAAGGGCTGTCGGGGCCGCGAGCGGCGTCAGGTCGGGGCTGGCGGCGCAGCCGCCTGCAGGTTCGCCAGGACCCGGACGAACAGATCCTTCCAGGGCCAGACCGACGAAAACGAGAGCAGAACCCTCCGAACGCAGACGGCGACCTTGAGGAGTTTCGTCCGAATCGTTCCGGCCTGCGCCCTGTCCTCCCCGGTGCCGGCCAGGCCGACCCTCCGAATCGCCGCCACGGCTGGCGAACGTCGCAAAGTCGAGGCGCAACTGGTTCGCCGGTCGCGGTCGAGGTCCGGTCGGCGAATAGGCTGCTGCTCCGCGGTTCTCCCCGCGCGCGCAGTACAGGTCCTCGTAGAGAGCCTGCGCCCCCGCCCGCTTGCAGCCCAGCGAAGTCACGACGAAGCGGGCGTTGAGGCCGCGAGGATCCGGCAGCCCCTTCGCGACCACCCGCCGCGTCCGGCTCCACGACCTTCGGGTCCGGTAACGAAAGTCGCAGAGCCGCCGCGACGACTCGCCGGTCGAGAGGCAGCGGCGGCGCGACTTGCGCAACTGCCTGGCGATGCGCTCCGCCAGGCGGGGGTTGCGGGACAGGCCGAACAGGTAGTCGACCCCGTTGTCTTCGCACCACGTCATGAGTTCGTCGCGGCAAAAGCCGCCGTCGCCGCGAACCCCGGTCTCCGGGCCAGCGATCGCGAATGCGCTCCACACGCCAATTCCTCCGCCGTGCCCGCCGCCGGGTCGACGTTCGCAGGCCGCAACCGCGAGCACAAAATCAGGTCGTCCCATGTAAAGCGGAAGGTAGCAGTAAGAGTCGTAGTAGCCGTGGAAGTGACGCCCCTCCTGGTTGCCATGCACCAGGTCGTCGGTGGAGTCGACGTCCAGCCAGATCTCTTTCGGCGGCGACGGACAGGCGTCGAGGGACAGGCTTGAGATCGTCCAGCGCTCCGGCCGTGATCTTCTTGTACCGGTGCGTCTCGGCTTCGCCGGGAACGCCCAGCCCGGTTCAAGGTGCTCGAACCGGCCAACGGAATGCCGCGGTCGCGTTCCCGAACCCGCTCCTCCCCGGTCAGGTCGGTGCACCCGACGGCCAGCGCCAGCACGCTGTCGGCCCGAATCGTGATCGTTGACATCCTCGTAACCCTGTAAAATACCGAACAGCCGTTGCGAAACCAGCCGCTGCACCGGATGCTCGAGGCGTTCCTGGCATCGGTGGTCATCAAGCTGCGATTCGCGGCGTCAGGTTGAGCAGCGCGTCGGCCTGGCGCAGCAGCGTCGCGCCGCGCCATCGGTGCTGAGCCGGCCGCCCTCGAAATCGCCGACCACCTTGCGGCTTCCGAGGCCTTGAAACTCAAGCTGCAACGGTTTACAGTCTGTGGGGTTTCCTTTCGCAGGTCGTGTAGTGGGTTGATTCTTCTATATGTATTGCGAATCGGGGGCCCCATGCAACCAGTAGTGGTGAGATATCCGGGTTAGGAACGCCCATGGCCCTGAACCCCGTCGTTTTTACGGAAAAAGTCGTCCGCAGTTTTCTGCGATACCAGCTGACGGCCTACCCCTTCGTCGACGAGGGCATGCGCGCTCAGATGCATCGCCTGCTCTCCCTCGATTCGACCCGCGACTCGCCTCTGCTCAAGGGCCCCTACGTCAGCCTCTCGCGTTCCTTCCGTCTCGGCGCGGCCATCGACGAACTGGTTCGCGACGGAGTTTTCCACCCTCACATGCGCCAGCGAATTCCGGCGGAGATCTCCCGACTCTACGGCCATCAGGAGGAAGCGGTCCGGGCCATCCGCTCCGGAAAAACGACGCTGGTGTCGACCGGGACGGGTTCGGGCAAGACCGAGGCCTTTCTCTACCCGATCATCAGCAAGTGCCTCGATTTGCGCGACGGGGAAACCGCTCCGGGCGTCAGCGCGGTGATCGTCTACCCGATGAACGCACTGGCCGAGGATCAGCTCGGCCGTTTGCGCTCCCTTCTCGCCGGAACGGGCATTCCGTTCGGGATGTACGTGGGCAAGACGCCGGAACAGGAGAAACAGGTGGCCGGCATCCGCCTGCCCGCCGGGGCGTCGCAGGCCGATTACGAGGCCGAGCTCGCCAAGGTGAGGAAAGAGAAACGCAGCGAAACCGTCTATCCGCCGGAGGAGGTCTGCTCCCGCGAGATCATGCGCGCGCCGGGCCGGCAGCCCCGCGTCCTCCTGACCAACGTCAAGCAACTGGAGTTGTTGCTGACCCGGCAGCAGGATATCGGCCTGTTCGCCGACGCCCGCCTCGATTTCCTCGTCTTCGACGAAGCTCACACGTTCACCGGCGCCCAGGGCGCCGAGACGGCCTGCCTGATCCGCCGGCTGAGAACCTTTTGCGGGGCGAACGAAACGGTCTGCGTCGCGACATCGGCGACCATCGCGGACCGGTCCAGTCCCGACGCCGCGCGGGATTTCGCGGCGCGGTTCTTCGGCGTCCCGAAGGACGAAGTCGTTACGGTGAACGAGTCCTACGAACCCGAGATCTGGACGGAAGCCCGCTCTCTGCCGCCGGCTCCGGCGATCGATCCGGCCGAACTCCTCGCCCGTTGCGTCCGCGCCGTGGACGACGAGACCGATCCGGGAACGGCCGTCGGCGGCGCGCTCGAAGACCTGTCCGGCGCGCCGCTTCCCGCCGGCAATTGGCAGGACGCGCTGTACGCCGCCTTGTCCGGCAACGAACTTGTCTATCGGCTCAACGAGGCGCTGGCTTCTCCGTGCGCGCTGAACGAGCTGCCCCCGGAACTTGAGCCCGTTATCGGCCGGTCCGTGGACGAAGCCGAGATCCTCTGCTGGCTGACTCTCGGAGCGGCGGCGAGCGCGGCGGGCAGGCCGCTTCTTCGTCCGGTGCTGCACGGCTTCGTGAGGGGCATCGGCGGAGCGGTGGCGAGCTTTCCCGAGGAGGGCAACGGCCCCAGGCTGTGGCTGGCCGCGGAAGACGAGGCGGCCGCCGAAGAGAACGCGCACGCGCATTTTCCGGTGACGACGTGCACCACCTGCGGTCAGCACTATTTCGTCGCCTTCCTCAAGGACTTCGAATTCGACGGCAAGGCGCCGGGCGGCGGCGAGGCGGCCGGCGAGGCGACCTACTGGAAGCCTCTGGAGGAAACCCATGGCGGCCGCCGCGTCGTCCTGACGGACAGAATCGTCGGGGGCAGCGCCGACGAGGACATCGACCGGCACGACCGCACCAGTCCCCTTTACTTTTGCCGTCGCTGCGGAACGGCTCATCCCGACGCCGTGACCCGGTGCCGCGGATGCGGACGGACAGGCGAGAGCGTCGAATTGTTCGCGGTGCGGCAAAAGAAGGACAACCCGGGCTTCCTCGCGAGTTGTCTTTCATGCGGAGCGACCGGAAGGAGGATCAACGGGCGGTACCGGGAGCCGGCTCGGCCGGTTCGCGCCACTCACGTGGCCGACGTGCACGTTCTCGCCCAGGACATGGTGCACCACTCCGAACGGCCCCGGCTGCTGGTCTTTTGCGACAATCGGCAGGATGCCGCTTTCCAGGCGGGGTGGATGAAGGACCACGCCCGCCGCTACCGCTTGCGTTCCCTGATGGCCGAGGGAATGAAGGATGGTCCGGTTTCCGTCGGCGACCTCGCCCTGTACATGGATGACGTTCTGGAGCGGGACGAAACGCTGTCGCGCGCGCTCGTGCCCGAAGTATGGCAGGTCGTCCGCAAGGAAGGCGGGGGCGGAAGGCACGGGCAGGAACGCCGAAAATTCCTGCGCATTCAGGTGCTGCGCGAAGTAACCCAGTCCGCCCGCCAGCCGGTGGGGCTCGAGCCTTGGGGGCGCATGAAGGTCGAATACGAGGGCCTGACCGCTGCGTTATCCCGGGCGACGGCGGATCGATTGGCTCTCGCTCCCGAGGAATTCCACGAAGGAGTGGCCAGCCTGCTCGATTACCTCCGCCGCAAGCGCGTCCTGCACGACCCGGAACAGGAGATTTTTTCCAGGTATTGGTTGGAAGGCGACCTAGAGATACAGCAGGGGTACCTGCCTCGCTTCGGCAACCCCACGGGAACCAAGCTGCGTCGCGAGCGCGACGAAAAGCCTCAACTCGTGACCCAGTGGCTCAGCGACCGGGGCGATACGACGATCCGGCAGATGGCGAGGAAGTGGGGCGTACTGCCGGAGAACGCCGAAAAGTTCCTTGAGGAGTTGTTCGGCTGTCTCGCGGAGTTCGGCGTGCTCAAGCCCGTTCGGCTCAAGGGAGCCAAGGGTAGATCTCTGTCGGGCGTCAGCCGGGTTTACCAGGTGGATGCGGACCGGCTCCGCCTGCGCGGCAATCAGGGCGTTTGGCGTTGCAGGAGTTGCCGGCGCCGCACAGTCCGTCGAACGCCCCTTCGGAAATGCCCCGCATGGCGCTGCGAAGGCGAAATCGAATTCGTCCCGGAAGATCCGGACAACTACGACCTGCAGGTTCTGGACGAGGGTTATTCGATGCTCCGCCCCGAGGAGCACACGGCGATGGTCCCCAACGAGGAGCGAGAACGCCTCGAAAACCTGTTCAAGGGAGAATCGGACGCCGTCAACGCCTTCGTCTGTACGCCGACGCTCGAACTGGGCGTGGACATCGGCAAACTCGACGCGGTGCTCATGCGGAACGTGCCCCCGCTCCCGGCCAACTATTGGCAGCGGGCCGGACGGGCCGGACGGCGTCACCGCATGGCCGTGGACCTGGCCTATTGCCGTTCCGTTTCCCATGATCGCGCGTACTTCGCGGAGCCCCTCAAGATGCTGGCCGGCCGCGTCGATCCGCCCGCGTTCAACCTGCGAAACGAATTGATGGTGGCCAAGCATGTTCACGCCGCAACGATCACCAGGCTTTACCAACGGGCGCGAGATCCCTCGCGGCCCGACAGGGAGCGAATCGAGGCCGCGCTGGGCCAGGCCCTGCCGCCGCGGGTCGGCGCCTACCTGTTCGAAGGCGAGGCCGTCCGTTCCGAGCCGTTCGATTTGTCGCCCCTGCGGAAATTGATCGAGCGTGATCTCGAAGATCTCGTCGCGTACATGGAGAAGGCGTTTTCCCGCAACTGGCCGGATGCCGACGCGGAAGTGACGAGTCCGGAAGCGTTGCGCGGCCACGTCGCCGGAATGGTGGACCAACTCGAAAACGTAATCGCCCGATTGCGCCGGCGGCTGGCGTGGGCCATGACCCAGATCCGGCGGCTGAACGTTCTGCGCGAGAAGCGCGGCGCTCTTGAACCCGAGGACGATGCCCTGTTCCGGCGCTGCGATCGCCTCGTCAAACGCCTCAAGGAGACAAGGCGGCGCATGCGGCACGAGGCCGAAGGCTACGAGGATGCCTACACCTTTGGAGTTCTCGCCGCGGAAGGATTCCTTCCCGGTTACGGGCTTGAGATCGGTTCGGTCCTCGGTACGGCCGAGATCCCGTTTTGGCAAAGCGGAGTGGGGGAATTCGCGTTGCCGCGGCCGCCGAGTCTGGCGCTGCGGGAATACGTGCCGGGCAATCTCGTTTACGCGAACGGTCACCGGTTCGTCCCGCGGCGTTTCCATCTGAATGTCGACGAGGAACGGGTCGACATGCCGGTCTTCGAGGTATCGACCGAAAGGCAGGCGGTAAAGGAGACCGAGGCCGGAACGGAGCTCTCCGGATTGAGCGCCGGCCGTTTGAGAACCATTTCGGTCTGCGACGTGGATCTGGTCCATCGGTCGCATATTTCCGACGAGGAGGAACTCCGCTTTCAGCTCGGAGTGGCCGTTCACGGTCTGGAGCGCGGCCAGCACAACGGGGGGACCGCCTTCGACTGGGGAGGACAAAGCCTGCATCTCAGACGCGGCGTTCGCCTGCGGTTGGTCAATGTCGGCGCAACTTCCGCTATCGGGAGTTTCGCCCGTCTTGGATACCCCCTGTGCACGGTGTGCGGCCAGAGCGTCTCTCCGCTTGCTTCGGGTGTCCAATACGACCGGTTCGTCGCCTCTCACGAGGAGCGTTGCGGAAAGAGATGCGCACCGGTCGGTTTTTATGCAGACGTGGTCGCGGATGTCCTGTCGCTGCCGGCATGCGAAAACCAGACGGTAGCTTTCAGCGTGCTCGAGGCGCTTCGCTTCGCCGCGGCCCGGGTTCTCGACATGCACATGGACGATCTGCAGATCCTGGTTGTCGGGTACGTGGAGCGCGACGAGGTCGACGCCCTGCTCTGGGATCCGATGCCCGGAGGATCGGGCCTTCTCTCCCAGATCGTGGAACGTTTCGGCGAGGTGGTCAACGTCGCGCGGGAAGTGGTGGAGGATTGCCCTTCCGTTTGCGAGAGTTCGTGCGTGGATTGTCTCCAGACCTTCCGCAACGCCTACTATCACAAGCATTTGAACCGGGGGGAGGCGCTCCTGCGGCTTGAGGCTTATGGGGCGGCTCTCGAATTATCGCACGATATCCCGTCCAGGCAGCCTTCCGAGGAACCGCGGGAAGGGTCGTATCCCGTGAACCAGGCGGAACGAACGCTCCGTCAGCTTCTTCTGGCGGCCGGTTTCGAAGAAGGCGTGCGCGGCCGTCAGATCCGTCTTGACCGGGCGATCGGCACGACGACGCCCGACGTATTCTACCCTGGCGACGAGGAAGACGAGGGAGTTTGCATTTATCTTGACGGACTAAGCCGACACCTGCATGGAAACCCGGAGACTGCGGAACGCGACCGCTTGATCCGCGATTTTTTGAGAAACGACACAGGATGCGAAGTGATTGAAATCGCTGCAAGCGACCTCAACGATCTAAAGGCCATGACAAGGCACTTTCGCAGGTTGGCCGGCTACCTCAGCCGCCCGGATCTGAGAAAAACCGTCAGAGACGACCAGTCCTGGTTTGAGCGAGCCGATGACGTGAAAGACGATTAGCGGATACCAGGTTTTGACTCGGTCCGCCTTGACCTTCCTGCACCGAGGCGCTCGAGAATCTCCCCGAAGCCGAGGACTATCCAGAACTACTGGAAGACGATATCGTCCGCAGCGACGAATGGGGACCGCCTCCGGCATACGCTCGCGAGGTGAGGTGCCTTGACAACGAAGCATGGGCGTTCGGGCATCCGCGCATCTGGGATCCCGGCCAGCTGACTTCGAGCGCACGCATCAGGCACACCGACATTCCGCGCAACCGCTTCGCCGAGACTCTTCCGGGACCGGTCGAGCTTATCTCGCTGTTTCACCGTCTGCCGCGAGACGGCGTGTCCAACACCTTGAGGGCCGGAGAGCGGCGAGCGCGGCGCTTTCACCAGGCCCCGGCCGATCCATTACGAGCGCACGAGTTGCGTCACCGTGCGCGAAATGGCGAGGTTGCACGGCTTCCCCGACTTCCCCGACTGGTTCCGGTTCCATCCAACCAAGTAGCGTGGCGCGAGGCAGATCGGCAACGCCGTGTCTCCGCCTCTGGGCCGCGCTGTCGCTGCGTAAATCTTCCGCGCTCTCGGCATCTCGCCGCTTCTTTCCGGCGATGCGCTCGAACCGGGAGACTGTGCACTTCTGCGAATGGACATGTCCGAAGCGGCGCAGTACTGGCGGATTCCCGTGCCCATCGGCAGGCACGACCGCAAGAGCGGTGCCCGGAAACGAAAGCAGGAAGAAATCGAACGCCTTCGCGGAGAGGATTTGCATGCCTGACGAAGCGACAAACGAGGCTATCGAAGCCTGCCGCCGCCCGAAAACCGGTTCGCCCCCGACTCGTCGACGAGCCTTTGCGCCGCCCTAGTCGGTGTTTTTCGACCGATACGGGTCGGCTTTCGCCACGGGCGCAGTTCCCTGCGTCCAAACGGCTTCGGATACCCTCGTCAAAAAGTAAAAACATGAAAAGCTGTGACGGGCATGATCATGAGTTTCGGGTGCGGTACCGAGAACGGCAATACGTGACCGGACCGAACAACGTATTGATGGTTTTTGGCATCGGCGCAGCCCGGTAGAAGACCTGACCCTCCCGGTGAATCGGACCTTCTTCGTCGTCCCGCGCTTCAATGTAATCGCCTACGGCCGCACGACAGGAAGGCATGCTCCCTCAGCCTCGAAACCGGCGAACGCCTCGGAACCCTGTTCCCGTCGTTCGATTTCTTTGCAGATGAAGGTTGCGGCTGACCGAAGCGCCTCGGCGGTCGTCGCGGGAAGGTCCGAGAAGGACAAACCGGTCGAAGGCTGTGATGCTGACATGGGAATGATGTTGTGTATTGCTGCCAACATTCTGCCGCGCACTTGGAGCATTCCTTTTTTTGCTCTCCAACTCCCCTATCGCGACAAAATCCGCCCCCGGAACGACGTTTTGTCACGAAATCGCTGATTTCGGCCCCGAAGCGCCGCGACACGGACTTGGATAATCATTGAAAATCAACGTTTTATGTAATCTTCGATTTAGCCATATCAGATTTGCACCCATTCGTCGTGCAGTCCTTCGGTCCCGCCTTCCACAAACCGCTTTCGCCATCTGCCCACGGTCAGCGGCGAAACGTCGAACTTTTCGGCAACCGCCCTGTTCGACATTCCCGAGGCGCACTCCAGAACGATCCTGGCGCGCAGAATCAGGGCAGCGACGTTGCATTCGCAATGCTGCACAGTTGCGCTTCCTGAGTGAGAACGAGCGGCGTGACAGGCCTCCCTTTCGGCATGGTGACCTCCTCCTGAAAATTTCCCACGCCGATATATAATATCTATTTAAGGGACACAACACTAGAGTGGCCGCTCACTACTTCTGAAACAAATTCCAAATTTCGTTCAATATAAAATCCTCTTTAATGGTATTTATCACGCGATCAAAATCTTCCATTCTGAGCGCTATTTTTCTCGTCGCTAGCGCCGCCAAAAACTCCAACGCTGCCTCCCCTATGGTCTCTTGAGCATGTTGTATGATGTTTAAAATAATGGCCGTAAACTCGCCGCTAATCAAGGCGTCACCCGAAAAATCGAGTTCCGATGGCCTCAAGGCACGAAGTAACGACGCTTGGAGAATACCGTCATTGTAACGAGAAAACATTCTCGGATCAATTACGGTGTTGGAAAAAGGATCATCATCAAAACGTAATCCATCTTCAAATTTTCCCTCCCGAGCAACTTGGATAGTCGTCGAAACAGCCAAGTATACCGATTCATGCGAGTGTTCCATTCCGGAATTTGGGAAAAAAACGGAACCATCTCTTAGTATAAGTCTGTCTCCATTTATATTTGGAAAGAAAATGGGCAATCGATCAGAATCACTGATCCTATCAAGTAAGGACTTTCGGAGTTTCTTGGGCAAATCTCTTGAAAGGTTACTCACTTTCTCCGACGTGAATTTAGGATAATCGGACAGCCATGAATCATGTATATCCATTGATCCCATAGGCATGATTAAATACGAAGACCAACCATACTTCCTCTCTTTCTCTCCTTTAATCAAATCTTGGCGGACGGCCTCAAACTTTGTCTTTGTTTGCGGAAATGAATAACAAACAACATAATGCTTAAAGGTTTCAGGCCATTTACGGAGTGTCTGACATATGGCCGCTAGTTCGTCAAGTTCAGAGTCTTCATATACGACCACAACAATGGAGTCACTATCATTATAATTTATCCGAGATTTTTTAAGATTTAATCTTGAAATCATCTTTTTACATGAGATGATTTGTTTAAGTTCATTTGCCAAAATTTTTGAAATACTATCATTCCCGTATACAATTGTTTTTGCACTTCCTGGTACTTGATGTACTAATTCGGCACTCATCCATTTATTGAGACCGGGAGAAATTTCTACCTTATCCGGCACGGTTGAAAACAAATGATATCTTCCATAGCCCGCATCCCGACCCGACTGTTTTATATGTAAATGATCATTATAGAATGAGTCCGCCAACATTGATGTCTTTGCTTCCTCGACATGTCTTTGTGTGATGCGCACTCTCACGGGTGGAGTAACGACGAACTTCTCGGTTGGGATATTGATATCCTGGAGCTGTGGGCCAGCAGGGGTTGTCTCCTCCGGGAGTTCATCGAAAAACAAACAGGACGTACGAAACCACTGTTTAACCGTGCTAGGTGCAACCGAGCCGGGGGCAGCACCGACTAAATGTACTATTCGCTTCTCCGCGGCACCGTGATTTTCAATCAAATTTCTTGCAAGACCTCCACTCGTAGAGGCTGATATAATGACGAGATAATTTTCATGCATCGGAAAGTTGAAGTCACTAACTTTTTGATAGGAACGAAAATTTTGGATCGTTGGAACTCTACTGATGTTATTTTCCTCAAAATGTGATATTAGTAGCTGCAGACCCATCGCAAAAGAAGAAATCGTGAAGCTGTCAATATATATTGTATTCATTTCATCTGTCCATTTTTGAAGAAGAAGATGATTGAACACGTTTACGGAATCTAGCTCGTGCAGCATATTCTCCGCACGTAAGAATACTGTTCGTGCACGTCCGGACGGCTTACGGAATTGATAACCATGCGGCGCCACCAATTTGCTCTTCGATTCTTCATATATTGCCGCGGCGTACTTCTGAGCGAATTCCGTCAAATGTTCGTCGGTCAACCGCCATCTACCACTGGCCTGGTATGGTTGAGCGACATCATTTATCGAAAGGCGACCGTTCTTTTTATATGGTGCGACGACAATATGCGTCGTCGCACCTAAGCGATCCTTGATATCCGAAAAACGGTTCCGGACCCCCGACACGATGTCGTTGTAGTGGCATAACGGTGAAACAAAAACGCATCTGCGAGGCGGATATGGCCCCCTCGTCAAATCGTCTATAATATCGACAATTTCTTGCTCCCATTTAACTGTCGCCGACGGGTAAACGACAGAAATTCTTTCGGATCTTCCGTCAATATTATGATCGAATGATGTAAAAAAAATCGACATGAGCATCAATAGAGAAGTGGAAAGCATGCTGTGAGCAGCGTGCCTCGAATTTTTGGAAGTCCAGATTGAATATGACGCTTCGCATCAAATTGATCGAAATTCAAAGGGTCTGTTCCTGGTAGAAAAAATTCCGTCGTTGCGGTACGGACCCGAAGGTAGCCGTTAAGATCTCTAACTACTTCCAAAATGCGACTCAATCCTAAACCTGCAGATGAGTTATGTTTTGCAGATATGTTTTTATGAAAACATTTAGCGACGAGATCATGGTCGCTAGAATTGGTTTTGTTTTTTCCCTCGATGGTTCGAGCGAACCCAGGTCCCGAATCCAGAATTGATATCTCTAGCATGCCGATGAGTTGTCTTTGACCTTTTTCGCGAAATTTATCCAGTATTGTTTCGAGGTATTTTTTTTCATTTTTGTGGTTAGCGCTCAATATAGAGGTCTCAGCGAACTGATCTGGGCTCGATGGTCGAAGTGCTATTGTGATCGCCCGTAAGCTATTTCCAGTGAATTTTCCGTCGTCAGAAAGGTACGCATGCTCGGCGGTGTTACGGAACGATTCATAGAGAAAACGGCCAAGCGGTTGTTTAGGTGTGTGAAGGTATTTCTGCAAAAAAACTGTCCCTTCAGCGGCTCCTCTGATTTCTATTGCCTGCAAGCATTTGTCGATAAAACTGTTCATTCTTGAAGGATTATTTACCATGTCTCCATGTCGCTGGCGATTTAGCAAATCGGAACGTTTTGGCATTTCTACGTACAACGGAATGTGGAATTCATTTGCGTTTCCTTCCAAGAAGATGAATTCAATTCTTCTGCCTCGAACAAGGGATTTCAAGTTTCCTATGTACATATTTTTTATTCGTTCTTGTGTTGCGCTCAACAACTCATCGCGCAAGTTTCTTTCCGTTTTTCTTGGGAAAACTTCTTGAGCCAAAAATATGGCGGCTACAGTGTAAATATTCTCAGTGAGTTTTTCATTTTCCGTTCTATTATCAACATATGTTCTGATACACGGGGATGATGAGGAATGAGCCCATGTTACAATAAACTGCGCTACGGCTGATGATCGACCAAGAGTGCCTCCTTCTTTTATGTTGTGCGACAAGAACAGGGTTTTGCGTCCGAAGGTGTCGGAGCGCATTTGTTCCTCCAAAGACGAAAGAGTTACGTTTTTATTCAAGTGTAAATAATTTGACATCGCTCGATTCTTAGGTTGGTTGCGTCGCTCTTAGACTATCCTGCTGTAGAGTTGTTCTATTTGGCCCGGTCAGGTTGGAATCAGGTGAAGCCCCTTATTCAACTCCGAAGCGCAACGCCGACGGTTGGCAATCTTTGTCACCAAGGCAGTATGGGGATGGGTTGGCTGGTAAGTCAAGGTGCCGGGGCGGCGGAGGCGAACGCTCCCGCAGCAGTTTCAGGCGCCGGCGGCAGCCCGCTTCCGCAGCACGAACGGGTTGGGGTCGGCGAGCCGCCGCGAATCCGGCCGCGCCCAGTAGCGCGCGTGGCGGAGGTGGAGCGCGTCCCGCGGCATGTCCTTCGCGGTCGCGACGACGTACTGCTCGTCGGGGCCCATGGTCATGAGGTCGTCGGGCGTCACCAGTCGTTCCTTCACGGTCGACACCGTCTCGCCGGCCTGCGACTGCGACGATGCCATCAGGCGGCCCTCCTGGACGGTGCCGGAGACGTTCTCCGACCGCGACTCCCAGGTCGCGCTGCCGATCGCCTTCGACAACTCCTCGGCGCCGTCGGCGTCCATCCGCGGAAACCCCAGCACCTGCACGACCTCGGCGAGATGCGTGAGGGTCGTCCGGCGCTCCTTGCCCCAGGTGGCGTCGAGCGCCGAGATCGACTGCGCGAAGGACCAGAAGTGGATCCCCTTTCCCGCCGCCATGTTGTAGCCGTCCATGACGGGCTTCAGGTAGCCGAGCCGCGGCATCTCGTCGAGGACGACGAGCAGGTCGCGCTCGAGGGCGCGGCGGGCGGGAACCGCGTTCGGGATCGTTATCCACAGCCGGATCCAGCCGCGCACGTGGTCGAGCAGCTCCTCCGGCGCGACCACGAACAGGTCCATGTCGCCGGCGGCGATGTCGACCGGGTCGAAGGTCGAGGCGGCGGTGTGGGCCGCGAGCTCCGGATAGGTCATGAAGGCGAGCTGGTTGGCGATCGTCGTGAAGTTCGAGCCGCCCTCCTCCTTGCCGACCCGCGACTGGCGTTCGACGGCGAGATGCGCGAGGCCGCTGCAGAAGCGGTCGGTCGCCGCCACGCGTCGGGCGAACAGCTCCTGCTCCTTCGCGCCCTTCGAGAGCTGTTCGTGGAGGAACGCGAGATTCCGCTTGCGCGGCGGCTCGCGGAAGCGGATCCAGGCCATGTATCCGGCGATCAGCGAGCGGGCGCTCTCGTGGAAATGCCGCGAGTTCGCGTGGGCGTTGCTTTCCGGCGGCGTCAGCAGCGCGTCGAGCAGCACGTTTATGTCGCGGACGGCGCGGGCCTCGTCGTCGCGGATGAAGTCGAAAGGGTTGTAGCGGGCGGACTCCGCGTCCGGCAAATGGACCGCGCCGCCGAACTGTTCCGCGTGCTGCGCCGCCACCCCGAAGGGATCGAGGAGGACGACGCGCCTGCCCATTTCGCGGCGCCTGCGGGCGACGACGCAGAAGGTCTCGCCGCGGGGGTCGACGAGGACGGTCGAGCCGGAGAAGCCCCTGCCGCCGGGCGACAGGTAGTTGAGGGCGATGACGGCGCCCTTGCCGGTGCGGGGCGGCGCGACGGTGACGGCGCAGCCTTCGAGGTTCCACGCAATCAGAGGCGAGGCCCTTCCCGGGCCGCGCTGGCCGAGCAGGATGCCGCTGCGGCGCGACAGGGCCCGCACGTGGGACGGCCCGAGCAGCCGGGCCTTGCCGTAGAGCACGGATTTCGCGCGCTTGCGTTTCCCGTCCCGCCCGCGGACGGCGGCCGCGGCCAGCGCGTCGGTCCACAGCCACAGCGCGAGCGCCGCGGCGACCGGCGAGGCGGCGAGGACGAGCCCGGCGGCGTCGAAGCGGTGCAGGGAGGACAGCCAGGCGGCTGGACGCGAGAGAAGCGCCGGCAGGACGGCGATCCATGCGACGGTCGCGGAAACCGCGAGGGCCGCGGTGTGCAGCGAGAGGCGCCAGACGGGCGCCGTCCTGCGGGGAATCGCGACGAAGGCGGCGAGCGAGACGGCGAGCGCCGCCGCGAGGACGATCGCGGCGACGTCGGCCGGGGGATCGCCGGCGAGGAGCCGGGCCGACCACGCGAAGCCGGCGGCGGCCGGCAGGAGGGCGGCGGCGCGGGCGGTCACCGGCACTCGAGGATCCTGCGGCGCGGCGCCGCGTTGCCGGTCTCGGGGTTCCCGTTGCGCCCGGCGAGCGCCCCGTTGCGGAAGGCGGCGGCGCGCCGGGCGAGGTCGTCGTCGTCCGTCCGGAGGGCGGCGGCCCCGGGGGCGGGGAGCTGCGCCGCGGCGGGCGCCGCGAGGAGCGGGACGAACGGCACGGGGTTTCCTTTCCGTCAGGGCGGCGGGCGGGCGCCGCCGGTGCGGAGCGACCCGACGCGGAGTCCGGACATGCGGCCGATGCCGGCGGTGACGGCGCCGCCGAGACGGTCGGCGTCGACGCCCTGCGCTCCGGCGCGGCCGCCGATCCATTCGACGGCGGCGGCGGGCAGGCCGTCGACGAGCTTGAAGGCGGCGTTCAGAAGGGCCCAGGCGGTCATGACGTAGATCGCGAGGTAGGCGAGGTATCCGACGATGCCGAGGCCGTCGGAGGCGTTGGCGTCGCGCAGATGCGGCTTCCAGACCTCGTTGAAGAGGTCCATGGCGGCGAGGAAGACGAAGTAGCCCGCGACGAGGCCGAACAGCGTCAGGGGCGGGCGCAGGATCAGGCCGGGCAGGAACAGCCAGCCCTGGCGGGTGGCCTGCGTGGCGAGGGCGTTGCCGTCGCCGCGGGTGACGTGGGCGGCGGCGAACGCGGTGACGGCGAGGACGGCGGCCACGACGTCGATCGCCCATGCGAGGACGGCGAACAGGAAGCGGAGGAAGGGGACGGCGGGCAGGAGGTAGGCGAGGATCGCGCCGGCGACGAGGAAGATGCCGAGGATGGTGGAGACGAAGCTGTCGGCGACCTGCCAGCCGTGCCCGAACAGGTCGAGGCCCCTGCCGACGAAGGGGACGGACCGGAAGCCGCCGGAGACGGTCGCGGCGGCGGCGAGGGCGCCGATGGCGGTCATGGCGTTGAACAGGAGGTCGTGGCCGTATCCGGCGAGATCGGCGATCGGGTTGCCGCTGTCGGGAAGGGACGCGGCGTCGATCGACAGCCAGTCCCACAACCCGGCGCCGACGCCGCCGTCGCCGCCCGACGAGGGCAGCGCGCCGCCGCCGAACAGGACGGGCTTCCAGCCGCGGGTCTGGGCGAGGGCGACGGTGAGCGCCTGCACGGCGGCGGCGGCCGGCTTCGAGGCGCCCTCGAGGCTGCCGGCGGGAAGCGCCGCGTCGGGCAGGTTCCAGGCCGACGTCTGGAACGCCCCGGTGCGGCGGGCGACGGTGTTGAAGAAGGCGGCGGCCGACAGCCAGCCCCGCCTTTCGGCGTCGTCGGCGACCGCCTTTTCGAGGGCGTCGCGCTCGTCGGCCGCGGCGCTGCGCAGCGCCGCGTCGAGCGCTCGGGCGTAATCGTCCGCGAGGCCGGCGAGGAAGGCGTCGAGGTCGGGCAGCGGGCGGCCGTAGGCCGCGTTTCCGGGCACGAAGCGGTCGCCGAGGCGGACGGCGCGCAGGCGGAGATGCGGGCGCAGCCCCTCGAGCGCCGCGTAGTGCGCCCGCGCGGCGTCGCCGCGCGGGCCTTCGGCGGGAACGTATTCGGTCTGGTTGAGCATGTCGAAGCCGAAGGCGGAAGACCGGTCGGGCCGTATCTTGCGGACATGGAGTCCGCGGTAGCGGACGGCGCCGCACATTTCCCTGGGCAGGCCGCGGCGATCGCCGTCGTAGCGGACGACGCGGGCGGTCTTCTCGTCGGCGGCGCGGACGACGACGAGCGGCGCTCGGGCGGCGGCGTTGGCGACGTGCATGCAGGTTTCGGCGATCAGGACGCGCGAGACGGCGGCGCGCCAGGCGGCGGCGCGGGGTCGGGGAGCGATCGGCTTGCCGCCGCGCAGCGCCTCGGCGGAGAACGGCCGCCAGACGGCGGTGGCGAAGTCGCCGCCGAGATGAGCGAGGCCGACGACGGCGTGCTGGGCGGCGTTCATGCCGCCGGGAAGGGGCGCCATGGCGGCGACGGCGAGGACGATGCGCAGGATCTCCCAGCCGCCGAGGCCGAGCCGTCCCTCGCGGGCGGTGTCGACGGCGCCGGCGGCGACGTGCCAGATCAGGAGGAAGCCGGAGAGGACGAGGACCGCGGCGTTGTAGACGAAGAGCATGCCGCCGAGGGCCGAGTCGCGCTCGGTCCGCAGATCGGCGAGGAAGGCGAGCAGCCGGCGCGTGCCCGCGTCCTCCTCGGCGAACAGGTCGACCGTCTGCGCCGCCGCGGAAGCGAGGACGCCGGCGGCGAAGAGGACCAGCAGCGCGGCGCCGAGCAGCGCGACCGCGGCGCCGGCGAGGGCGCGGGCGCGCAGGCCGGGGGCGAACGGGTTGCGCAATGCCCGCTGCGGCACGGGGGCGAGCGCCTTCGCCAGACCGGACAGCCTCGCGGCCGATCTCCGGAGGTCGCGGAAGGACCGACCGAGTTCGGGCAGGAAGAGAAGCCGGAGGACGGCGCGCACGGCTCAGTTCGCGGCGGCGGCGGGGTTGTCGAGCCCCGGCAGGCGGCGCATTTCCTCGGCGCCGAGGGCGAGGCGGGCGGCGGCGAGCGCGCCGCGGCGCTCGTCGAGGCGGAACCGCTGCCAGTCGAGCTGCAGCTGGAGGCTCAGCAGAACCGCGATCTCGCGCAACAGGTTCTCCGTGCCCATGGCCTGCAACCCGACCGTCCAGGCCGGATCCTCGCGGCGGCGGGAAGCGAGCAGTTCGAGCAGTTCGTACCGGCTGACCGGTTTCGCCGGGTCGCGGGCGCCGGGAGCGACCGCTTCGGCCCAGGCGCCGAGGCCGGCGGCCGGAGCGCGGAGCGCCCGCAGCGCCGCGAAGTAGTCGGCGGCAAGGGCCGACCGGGCGTCGGCGGAGCGGCCGAGCAGCACCAGGCGCCGCTCCTCGGCGGTCTCGGCCGAAGCGAGGGGCGGCGGGTCGTGGATCACCGGCGCGGCGAGGTTGCGGGCCAGCTCGACGGCGGCGCGCAGTTCGTCCCGCGAGGCGATCGTGCGGCGGTCGAACAGGGTCTCGCCGGCCTTGAGGTCGGCCGCGTGCCGGTCGTCCTCTCCCTTGCAGGCGGCGTCGCCGGCGCGGGCGGCGGAGCACCACGTGGAGGTCACGGCGCCGAAGCGCGCGTCGGCGTCGGCGGCCGCTCCGGGGAACGGCGCGACGGCGCGGTCGTTGGCGATGCGGCCGGTCTCGATCCGGCCGGCCTCCCGGCGGGCGTTTTCCGCGGCGTCGCGGGCGGCGCGGAGGCCGGCGGCCCCGGTCGCCGTCGCGCAGGCGTTGGCCGACGGGGCGCGGGCGCGCATGGCGCGGGTCTCCTCGACCTCGCGCGCGGTCTGCGCCTGGAGCCGGGTCTGGGCGTCGAGCGCCTGGGTCAGCGCCTTCGCCGACTGCGCCTGGTAGCCGGTCTGCTGGGCGGTCTGGAGGCGCAGCGCCTCGACGACCCGCTCCTCCATCGCGTCGATGCGGGCGGCGATGCGCGAGATGACCCGCATCGCCTCCCTGCGGTCGTTGTCGGTCGGATCGCAGCGGTGGGCGTCCGCGCCGCCGGCGGCGGCGACGCCGAGAACGACGAGGGCGGCCGGTCTCGCGAGAGACCCGCCCCGGCGTCTGCGAGCGGCCGCCCGGCGATCGCCGGCCGTTCCCGCCGGATCGGTTTCTCGCGCTTTCTCGCCGGCTCCCCCGCGTCGCCCGTCGCGCGGCCGCCCGAGGCCGCCCGCTTCCTTTCCGGCCCCCGAGCGGACGAGTCCGCGGACGATCGTCCGCAGCGCCGTCAGGCGGGTCATCGCCGCTCTCCGCCGATCAACTCGCGGAAGCGGTCGCCCGCTCCGGGCGCAGGACGCGGCTCCGGCGGACTCCGCGGGCGCGCTTCGAGGCCGGGCAGCCGGGGAGCGGCGTAGACCGCGGCGTCGAGCGCCCGCCCGACGTAGCGCCCGTAGGCGCGCCGGGCGGCGTCGCAAACCTGGCGGCGGACGAGGCCGAGAAGGTCGCTCGCGGCGCGTCCCGGGTTGTAAAACAGGTCGAACTTCCCGTAGTCGAACATCTCGCCGGCGCAGGAGAATTCGAGGATGCTCTCCGGATTGCGGATCCCCTGGTCCGGGTGACGGACGATGGCCACGTCGCGCTCGACGCCGCGTTGCGCGGCTTCGGCGAGGGCGGCCGCGACCTGCGGGTCGCAGGCCGCGGCGAAAGCCTGCGGCGCCTGAAGGAGAAGCGCCGCCGCTGCCGCCCTGAGCCTCGCTGCGGGCCGCCCGGACGTTGGCCCTCGCCGCCGTCGACGACGAACCCGGCGACGTCCGCCGCCGGGCGCGAATCTGCGGCCCCTGGCTTCGTTCATGCCGGGCATGGGCGCCCTCCTTTCTGCCCCGCCGGGGCGGCTGCGGCGCCCGCGACGGGCGCCCGAAGGACCGCGCCGGTCACGGCGCGGCGAGCTCGTCCGCAAGGCGGTCGAGGACCGCCGTTTCCGCGCCGCCGCGCCGGAGTTCGGCGTCGATCGCGTCCCGGGCGGTGCCGGCGGGAAAGCGCCGGGCGAGCGCGGCGCGGGCGGCGGCGGGCGGCAAGCGCCGGTAGAGGCGGTCGCGCAGCGCGGCGTCGCGCGGGCTGGTGTTCAGAGCCCAGAGCTCCACCGGGCCGGGCGTGTTGACGACGATGCGCTCGGCTCGGGGATCGGCCGAGACCAGCAGCGCCGGAGCGCCGTCGCGGCCCGGCCCGGTCAGCCGGAAGGAGACGGCTTCGGTGGCGGTCTCGTTGAGGTCGAAGACCTTCGACAGCGCCTCGATCTCCTGGCGCTTGCCGCCGGCGCCGAGCACCCAGTAACGGGTGGCGAGCTCGACCAGCGCCTCGCCGAAATCCTCGATCCTCTGCGACGCGAGGCAGAGGCGCACGCGCAGTTTCCTCGCCTCGCGCACGTCGCGTTCGACCTGGGCGCGGGCGGCCGGCACGGCGCCGGTGCGGTGGAATTCGTCGTAGGCGAGGCGCTTCGGCGTCTCGCGGAAGTCGCGCAGACGGTCGGCGTGCCAGGCGCGGTAGCGCTCGGGGATCTCGCCGAGGTCGTCCTCGTCGAGCCACCAGCCGCGGGTCAGGGCGTGGCGGGCGAGGAGGTACATCGCGGCGGTCTGGCGATCGGCCTCGGGCGAACCCTGCGGCGCGACCTCGCGCAGGTCGATGGCGGCGACCCGCGCCTGATCGGTGTCGAAGGCGGTCGGCGCGCACATCACCGGCCAGTCGCCGGTCAGCGACGTGAGGATGCGGTTGAAGGCTTCGGTGACGGTTTCGCCGCCGGCGCCGTGGCGGGCCTCGCCGATCAGGCCCTGGACGGCGGGCTGGCGGACGGCCGAGAGCAGGTCGGCCATCACCGGGACGGCATGGCGCTGGGCGCGCTCCGCCGCCTCGACGGCGCCGGCCGCGAACAGCGCGTCGACCGCGTCCCACCACAACGGGTTCGTCGGCAGGTGGCAGTCGTGCAGCGCGAGGGCGGCGTCGATCACGGGATCGAGGCCCGGCGCGTACGCGCGCGGCTCGGCGCCGGGGACGCCGTCGGCGCGCATGTCGTAGGCCTGGGCGATCGTCGGGCCGATCAGCTCGCGCATGCCGTCGGGAACGCCCTGCGCGCCGGCCGGCGTCAGGACGAGCCCGAGGAGATTGGCGAGGAAGGCGCGCTCGGACGGCAGCGGCCGCCGGCAGCCGAGCCGGGTGTCGAAGGGGTTGATCGCGCAGTCGCGCTCCATGCGCAGCCGGAACCAGCCGGCCTCGTGCCGCCGCCCGTTCGGCAGCGCTTCGCGGAGAAGCGAGATCAGCCCGGACGACGAGGGACCGATGTCGATCACGGCGGCGAGCGGCAGGCGGTCGTGGCCCGACTGGAGGACGTGGGCGAGGGTGAGCGAGTTCATGAGAACGCTCTTGCCGCGCCCGGGGATGCCGTAGATCAGCTCGAAGCCGTAATCCTCGCCCTCCTCGTAGCTGAACGGCAGCAGCTTGCCGTCGGGGCTGCGGAACAGGTGGTTGGCGGCGTCGAGGCGGGCGGGCGGCGCGGGACGTCCGGCGGGCAGCAACCGCAACGCCTCGGAGAGCGGCGCGGCGGCGGCGGGCGCGGTCGCGCCGCAGGCGAAGCCTGGGATCGATCCGGCGAAGGCTTCGAGGGGATCGCCGGTGAGCGGCGAGAACGAGGTCTCGCCCCAGCCCTCCGCGATCTGCTGCAGGCGGGCGGCGCGGCGCTGCAGCGCGTCGCCGTCGCCGCCCGTCCAGGTGAGCAGGCCGAGACGCAGGCGGACGATCGCCGCGGCGTCGGCGCGGAGTTCGTGCAGCCCGGCCATGGCGTTGCGCACGGCGAAGCTGTCGTCGCTGCCGAAGGCGAGAAAGGAGGAGGCGATGCGCGCGGCGGCGGGGCGCGGGCCGGCGAGGCCGCCGCCTTCGATGAAGATCGAGAAGCGGAAGGGCAATCCCGCCCCGGAAACCCGGTCCATCAGTTCGGAGAAGGGGCGCGCGCGGCGCGGGCCCAGGGTCATGTCGAGCGGCGCGTAGAGCCGGGAGCCGACGCGCAGCGTCCCGCCCGCGCGTTCCGGATCGCGGACCAGCAGCTGCGGCGCCAGCGGCGGCGGGAACGCGCCCGGAGGGATTCGCGGCGGGTCGGCCGGGGTGGCCGGGCGCCAGTCCGGCGCCGTCGAGTCGGGGCCGTTGACGAGACCGCGCATGACGCGGACGGCTTCGTCGCCGCCGAGGCGTTCGGCCGCGATGCCGACGTCGGCGAACAGCGCCGCAAGCGCGTCGCACAACGCGTCGTGGCGCGGCGCGAGGCCGTCCCAGGAGGCCGCCGGGCACTGGCTCTCCGACGGACCCGGCAACCAGTCCTTCATCCGCAGCGCGGCGCGCCGGCGGTCGCGTTTCTGCAAGGCGCCGGACAGGACCGACGGCCGCGTCCAGCAGGCGGCGATCGCGGTCTCGGCCGCCAGAAGAGGCGCGAGGCGGCGGGCGCGCTCGGCGATCAGGTCGTCGAGATCGAGGCCGAGCCGCGCGGCCTGGCGGCGCAGGCGGTCGCCGGCCGTCGCGACGGCGAGGTCCGCCTCGTCGGGAGCGCGTTCCAGGACGACGTGCAGCGCATGCCCGCGCTCGGCGAAGCGGGAGGTCAGCGCCCGCGCGCCGAGTTCGACGAAGCGGTCGAGTTCGGCGGCGCCGGTCATGGCGCGGGCGCCGTCGATGCGGAACAGGCTGCAGAGCGAAGCGTCCCGGGCGAGCAGGACGCCGCCGGGGAGGACGCAGGCGGGCAGCATGAACGCCTCGAGCGGCTTGCGGCGCGCCGTCCAGAGCAGGCGCTGCACGTCCTCGACCGCGGAAAGCAGCACGGCTCAGTTCAGCTTCGGCCTGGGAACTTCGGTCTCGGGATCGAGGTCGAAGGTCTCGAGGATGCCGTCGACGACGGCCGGCGCGGCGATCAGCGCGGCGCCGACGACGAGCGCGATCACCCCGGCCCCGACCGTGGTCTGCTGCGGCTGCTCGATATGCTTCTTGAGCTTCAGAAGGCCGAATCCGACGATGCCGAGGCCGACCACCCAGAAGGCGCCCGACATCAGGGTGGCGATGCCCTCGACCGACTCCTCGGCCTCCTCGGCCATCTCTCCGAGGGTCTTCGCGGCGGCGGGCAGGATGCCGGCGGCGAGGCCGGCGAGCGCGATGCCGGCGCGCCCGAACGTCCGCTTCGTCTTTTTCATGGCGATTTCTCCTTTCACTGCAAGATACCGAGGGAGGACCGGACGGCGTCGACGAACGCGGCCATGTGCCAGGCGAGGACGCCGCCGAACATGTGCATCGCGGCGCGCCCGGCGGTGGCGCCGGCGCGCCCGTCGGCGGCCGCGCGCATCATGAAAACGCCGCGCAGGAAGGCGAACAGCCCGACCCACGACACCGCCCAGAAGGCGGCGAGGATCAGGTCGTTCCACCTGCCGTCCCGGGCGTTCGCGTACGCGAGGACGGCCGAGGGTCGGCGGGAGGCGCCGAACAGCGTCTCCCCGGCGGCGTCGATCCACGAGGGAAAGGCGGCGAGGACGGCGCAAATCAGGAAGCACAGCGCGGTGCCGGCGAGGGACGGGGCGTGGAACTTGTCCTCGGAGGTCTTGAGGAGGCGCAACAGCCCCTGGGCCAGGGCGACGAAGGCCAGCAGGTAGCAGACGCCGGAGACGAGGGCCGAGAGGCCGGGATCGAGGTCGCGGGCGAGCGAGACGAGGGCGGCGCCGGGGTTCTGCGCGGAAGCGGCGGAAGGCGCGGCGAGCGCCGCGAGGAAGGCGAAGCGGCGGATCATCGCCGTTCTCCGGGCCCGGCGGCGCTGCCGGCGCGCGGAAGCTCCGGGCCGCCGGACGGCGCCGGGGCGGGGCGGCGGGAAGCTCCGGCGCGGGCGGACGCCGGCGGCGACGCGAACATAACGGCGAGCTCGGTATTGCGCGGGATGCGGACCGTCGGGCGTTTCGGCGCGTCCTCCAGCAGGATGTCGCCGACCGACCGCGCGGACCGCCCGAGCCCGGCGTACAGGTCGTCGCGGGCGGTCGCGGCGCCGCGCACCGCGACGACGTCGCCGCCCGGCAGGTGGACGGTCTCGTCCGGACGGGCGCGGGACGTCAGGAAGCCCTCCGCGAAACGGAAGGCGGCGGGAAGGAGCGCCCGCGAGATCCAGTGGCGGTCGCGCTCGGCGTCGACGCCGAAGCAGGCGCAGTCGAGACCGACCGCCCAGGCGTCGACCGGGAACCGCGCGCCGCGGAAGGACAGGCTCGTCAGGCGCAGCGTCATGCGGTCGCGGACGGTCTCGAAGCCGCCGGTCGCGACCGCGCCGGCGAGCGGCGGCTCGAGGATCTCGAGCACGACCGGACCCGGATAGTCGGAATTGATCTCGTACAGCGCGCGGGCGAACAGCGCGGCTCCGGGCCGGATTTCCGGCGGCGCCGCTCCGGGCGGCGCGGGCGGCGGAGGTCGGGCAGGCGGCGGCCCGGCGTCCGGCTCGGGGTAGCGCAGGCGCGCGAAGGACGGCGGCTCGTTCCAGGCCTCGAGAAGCGCGGCGAGCAGGTCCGCGAGATTCCCGGTCCCGGCCGCCTCCCGGATCGTCTCGTAGGGCGGCGGAGGCGGGGGTTCCGGCGCCGGCCTCGCCGGCGGCGGCGGGCGGGCGGAGAAATCGGCGGCCGGCGGAAGCTCGGCGGGAGCGGCGCCGCTTCCCTGCAGCGGCGCGATGAACGACCGCCCTTCCCTTCTGGCGCGTTCCAGCTGCTGGCCGGCGCGCTGCCGCAGCGTCTCGCCGTAGGCCGGCGGCACGTCTTCCGTGGGATCGAGCTTCGGCGCGGCGTTGCCCGGCACGCCGTGCTGCGCGGCGGCGGCGGGAACGATAAGGAGAGCGGCGAGGCCCGCCCGGAGAGCGTCAATCCGCATCGGCGACCTCCCGGGGGGCGCGGAACGCGAGGCGCGCGACGGCGCCGGCGTCCGAGACCAGGGCGAAGGGCGTGTCGGGCAGCCGGTAGGCCCAGCGCCCGTCCGAACCGCGTTCGGCGGCCAGCGGACCGGGCGACAGGAGGTGCAGCCGGGTGACGAGAAGCAGGTCGCCGCCGAGGCGCCAGGCGCGGTCGCCGCGCCCGCCCCCGCCCACTTCGAGCCGGGCGGCGCCGGGCGGGATCGCGCCGGCGAGCAGGCCGAACAGCGCGGGATCGCCGGCGTGGAACGCCTCCGGCCGGGCGAGCGCGGCGGGATCGGCGTTCGGGCCGGGGATCCCGAGCCGGATCTCCACGCGGAAATCCGCCGCGCCGCCGGCGTCGCGCAGCATCAGCATGACGGGATCGTCGCGGTCTCTGAGCTTGACGGCCGCGTTGCCCGAAAGGAAATGGCGTTGCGGCACGAGGAACAGCAGGTGCTCGCTGCCAGGCGGGCGGGCGTCCTCGCCGGGCAGGAAGCGGGCGTCGACCAGGGCCTCGGCGACCGGCCACGGCGCGCCGGTCAGGTCGGCGAAGGAGATCGCCGTGGCGTAGCCGCGGGCGACGCGGATCTCGGGGACGGCGCCGTCTTCCAGCCGGACGCGGCGGATGCGGCCGGCGGGCGGATCGCCCTGCGCGCCGGCCGCGGCGCGGCGGGTCTGCCGGAGCAGCCGGCCGAGCCGCTCGATCTGGTCGCGGGTGAAGGGCAGCGCGGCGCGTCCCTGGCGGGCGACCTCGCCGTCCGGCGCGGCGTGATCCGGCCAGACCTCGGGCGCCTGGGCCGCGGCCGGCGCGGCGGCGAGGAGCGCGGCGACCGCGAGCGGCGCCCTCATCCGCTCCCCCTGGCGGCGATCAGCTGGGCGATGCCGATGCCGCGGAACCGTTCGGACAGCGGCACGCGGAGGACGAGGACGCGGGCGACGAGATCCTGGTCGACGCGGCGGCGGCCGGCCTGGAAGGTGACGAGGATCGGGAATTCCATCTGCCAGCCGACCCGGCCGCCGAACAGCCGGGTGTCGGTGATGACCGGCGCGCCCCGCGCCACGGTCGAGGCGACCTGGAGGTTGTCGCGAAGCCGGGTCAGGAACTGCGACTTCTCCAGACCCTCCAGAAAGCCGTCGTAGCCGTCGTCCGTGAAATGCTCGCGGATCGCCGACAACCGCATCCGCCAGTCGTGATGGCCGAGGGTGAACGCTTCGGTCACCGCCGCGACGGTCCAGTTCTTCAGGGCGGCGTCGGACATGATCGGCTCGGAGAGCGGCGTGAGCTCGACCAGCCGGCCGTCGGGCGTCGCCGCGACCGCGACGTAGACGGTGTCGTGGCCGGCGAGGTAGAGGGCGAAGGCGGCGGCGGTGACCAGCCAGCCGGCCAGCATGCCGAGCGCCGCGCGGCGCCAGGCGCGGTGCTGGTCCGTCTGGTAGAGGACGTTGCGGCCCGCCGCCTCGATCGCCGGATCAACCGCCATGTCCGTCCCCCGGGCGGAACGTCCGCCGCAGCCAGCGGCGCGCGTCGCCGACGTCGCCGACCCGCCAGCCGATGCGCCCGTCCGCCGGCCGCCTCCAGAGAATCAGCGGCACCCCGCCCTTTCGCCAGCGGTCGAAGATCCAGTCGTTGCGTTCGACGGCCAGCGCGCCGTCCGGGCGGGGTTCCGGAGCCTGCGCCGGATCGAACCAGGCGGCGGCGGGATCGGAGCTCGACGCGATCGCGGCGGCGCGGGCCGCGGACATCCCGCCGAGGAGGCCGAGCGGGAGGACGCGGAGGCGGATCTCGCCCCGCCGCGCCTCGCCGGCGAGCGCGGCGACGGTCGCGTTCGACCAGCGGCAACCGGGATCGGCGAAGACGGCCACTGTCGGGCCGCGGTCGCCGATCGTGAAGCCGAAGGCCGAGAGGGTGTCGCGGAACAGGGCCGCGGCGGATCCCGGCGCGGCCGGCCGCGCGACGTCCCGCGGCGCGGCGGTCGCCGGGGGCGAAGCGGCGAGCTGGCGCGACGTCACCAGCCCGCCTCCGGGATCGTAAAGCAGGCCGGCGACCGCGTGGCCGTCCGGCGTCAGATAGAGGGTGTAGCTTTCCCCTCCGGACAGGGTCACCAGATGGCCGGCGAGTCCGCCGCGCTCGCCGAGCGGACGGATCGAAGCGCCCTTCTCCTTCAGCGCGGAAATCACGTCCTGTCCCGCGGCGGGTCCGAACAGCGCCGGCAGGAGAAGGAGCCCCGCCCGGCCCGCGACCCGTCCGCGTCGTCCGCCGGCCGAGCGCTTCATCGTTCGTCTCTCCCGCGCGTCCGCAACCGGTGCATGACGGCGAGGGAGCGCTCGCGGAGTTCTCCCGCGGGCGGATGCGGGAGATGGCTCAACCCGAACAGGAGGGAACGGACCGCCTCGGCGAAGGTGCCGCGCAGAACGCGGGTCTCGTGCAGCCGCCACTGCCGGTCGGTGAGCCAGACGACATGCGCCCCGGCGCGGGCCGCCCAGCGTTCGAGGGCGGCCTGCAGGGTCTCGCCCGCGGCGATCCTCCACAGGGCGCTTCCGGGCGCCGCCAGATCCGCGTCCCCCGCCGCGATCCCGGCCGGGCGGACGTGAAGCTCCTCGCCGCGGCGGCTCCAGGCGAGGCCCTCGCCCCACAACAGCGCCTGCCAGTCCGGATAGTCGCGCGCGACGCGGCGGCCGGCGTCGACGCGCCGGTCGAACCGCGGCGCGAGATGCGGAACCATGCGCCGCAGGACCTGCGCGAGCGTGTCGCCGGCGACCGCGAGGCTGGGCCGGACGCCGGGCGGCGCGACGTAGCGGAATTCCGCCGGCGCCGGCGGGGCGGCGAGGAGAAGGGCTGCCGCCGCCATCAGCCGTAATCCACGAAGCGCCGGACGGCGTAGAGCGCCGGCCGCCGCCCGGCGGCGGCGGCGCGGACCGCCCGCAGCGCCGTGCCGAGGCGGTAGCCGCGGGCTTCCGCGATTCTGAGCGCGGCGATCGCGAGCAGCAGCGCCGCGGTCGTCCACCACCCGGGAAAGAACAGCCAGGGAGCGAACAGGAACAGCAGGCGCGCGTCGAAGCCGAAGGCGCGGACCGGACGCATCGAATCCCTCCACTGGACTTCCTTCACGGGTCCGTCCCGGGCGCGAGCGCCTGGACGCGCCCCAGATCCCTGTCGGAGATCCGCCCGTCGAGATGCGCGCCGGCGGCGGCCCTGGCGATGCCGTTGCCGCGGTTCTCCAGTTCGCGGGCGATGCGCGGCGCCCACTCGGCGGGCGGCGCTTCCATCAGCCGCGCCTTGAAGGCGGCGTCGAAGATCAGCCACTCGCGGATCGCGGTGCGGCCGCCCTCGGGATTCGGCAGCAGCATCTGGGCGACCACAAGGTGGAGCACGTCGAGCAGCGCGGCGCCGCGCTCCGCCCGTTCCTCCGCCGGGAATTCCGCGATCATGCGGCGGATCGCCGAGGCGACGCCCAGCGTGTGGGCGGTGGAGTAGACGGCGATGCCGAAGTCGGCGGCGCGGACCACCGCCTCCACGGTCTCCCGGTCGCGCGCCTCGCCGACGATCACGGCGGCCGGGCGGCGGCGCAACGAGGAGCGCAACCCTTCGGCGAAGGTGGCGAAGTGCTTCGGGATCTCGGACGACGACATCTGCGCCCCGGCGCCGCCGATGCCGTCGAAGGCGAACTCGATCGGGCTTTCGTAGGACTGGATCCGTCCGGCGCCGCGCTCCAGCAGCCGCCGCGTGCCGGCGGCGAGCAGCGTCGACTTGCCGCTGCCCGGAACCCCGGTCACCAGGGTCAGGCCGCGGCAGTCCTCCCACGCGGACGCGATCTCCCCGTCGACGCCGAGATCGGCCAGTTCCGGCACGGCGTCCGGCAGGGCGCGCAGGGTGAGGTTGATGCCGAACGCCTCCGCGGCCTGCACCGGCGCGAGGTTGTAGCGGAACCGCCGCGAGCCGATCCTGTCGACGGGCACCGCGCGCGAGCCGTCGAGCGCCTTCCCCGACCGCAGGACGCCCTCGGCCGTGGCGCCGTGCACGAGGTCGGCGAGGCGGCCCATGGCCGGGCCGTCGAGGACGCAGGCGGTGGCGCGGCGCAGCGCGCCGTCGATCTCGACGAAGGCCGGCTGCCGGGTCTGGAAGGAGATGTCGGAGGCGCCGCGGTCGCGGGCCCAGAGCAGGAATTCGTCCAGCCGCTCCGCCGGAAACGCGAATTCCGCGGGATCCCAGAACGCTTCAGTCATTCTTCTCTCCTTCCACTGCCGGACGCCAGCGGGCGGCGTCGAGTTCGAGACGGGCCGGCGCGCCGAGCGTCACCGTCGTCTCGCCGATCCGCATCAGCTTTTCGTGGCCGGCGACGCCGGCGCGCGCCGCCTCGACCGAGGGCGCGGTGACCATCCGGGCGGCGTGCAGGCGCCGCCACAGCACGGCGCCTTCGAAGTCGCGGTTGAGCCGGTCGAGGTCGGCGGCGAACACGTCGTCGGCAAGCGTCCGGCCGGCTCGCCACCCCTCGGCCAGCCAGCGGCGCCAATCCGCCTTCTCGGCGGCGTCCCTCGGGAACAGCGGCGAGACCGGGGGCTCGGCCGGCCGCCACGAGCGGACCAGATAGCCGCGCCACGACGGCGGCGCCGGGACGATGCGCGCCGGCGAGACGATCCGGATCACGCGGCGCGCCGCCGCCGCCCGGCCGCCCTCGCGGTCCAGCCGGAAAGCGTCCGAGGTCGCGGCGAGGACCGGCGGATGCAGCAGGAACCCCTCGCGCCGCAGCATCAGGCGGCGAAAGCGGTAGACGCCGTCGAGGGCGGGAGCGAACCGCCCCAGCATGCGCCCGATCTCCCAGGTCCGCCGGGCCAGCCCGGCGCGGGATCCGAAGGAGCGGGCGGCCGTCCGCATCGCGGCGCGGCGCTTCTCCTCCGCGAATTCCGCCGCCAGCTCGCGGGCGGGGCGGGCGTCGTGCAGCGCCTCCAGCGACGGGGGCGGGTCGGCGGCCCGGGCCGGAAGGCTGAGCGCCAGGAAAAGCAGGGCCGGCCGCTTCACGGGTCCTCCTCCCGGGACGGCGGCAGCCAGTCGAGCTGGACCCGCCCGCGGTCGGCGTCGACGGTGAGCGCGGCGGCGCTTCCGGCCTGGAGGCCGAGATCGCGGAAGACGAGGATCAACGGCTGCGCCTTCGCCCGCAGCTCGACGATCGGCGGACGGACGGGCCGCGGTCCCGCCGCCGCGAACGCGTAGCCCGCCTGCCCGGCCAGCCGCGCCGCCAGGGTCTCCAGAGGGCCGGTCCAGTCCGCCGTGACCCGCCGCAACAACGGCTCGGGCACGATGCGGGGCGCCGGCGCGGGCTCGGTCCCGGACGTCCGCGCCAGCGCCGCGAGCGAGGCTTCCGCGCGCACCGCCGCTTCGGTCAGGCGCAGCTCGGCGGGATCGGGGGGCGGTTCCGGCGGCGGCGCGCAGGCGCCCGGAAGAAGCAGGAGGAGGAGGGCCGCGGCTCTCATCGGTCGTCGATCACCAGATGCCGGTTGCCCCTCCACGCGGTGGCGGTGAGCCCGCGCGGCGCGTCGGCGAGCAGCGCGTCCACCGCCGCCAGGAAATCCGGCCGGTCGAACGCCGCGTCGGCGTCGATCGCGTAGCGGCCGGCGGCGCGCCAGACGATCCGCCATCCCGCCCGCTCCGCCCACGCCTCCAGCACCGCCCGCAGCGTCCCGTGGCGGGACGAATCGACCAGCCAGGCGGGGGCGGCGTCCGGGGATTTTTCGGGCGCGCGCTGCGCGGCGTCGCGATGCCGGTAGAAGACGACCGCGCCGCCGCGCCAGGTCCAGTCGTAGCCGGAGCGCCGCGCGGCGAGGCGCAGCAGTCCGGGCAGCGCCCCCTCGAAGGAAAGCGCGATCGGCGGCGGATCGGGCAGGTCGGCGGCGCCGCCCGCGATCCGGGAGGGACGCTCCTCGATCTCGACGGGAACCCCCGCGGCCCCGGAAATCCGCCGCGCCAGTTCCGGAAAGGAAACCGGCTCGAGCACCGCGAGGGAAGCCTCCCTTCGGGCGAATTCCGCGGGCAGCGCCGGGGGCGGCGTCCGAATCTCGGTCGCCGCGATTCCCTGGGCGAGCGGCCCTCCCGACAGCGCGATCATGGCGCCGACCGCGAGCCCGGGCGCGAGCGGCGCGTAGCCGGAAGCGACGGGCCGGCGGCGGCGGCGCTGCACGCAAACCCGGTGAACGACGGCGCAGAGGCAGCCGGCAGCCGTCGCCCAGGCGACGCCGAGGGGGCCGAGCGGAATGCCGGCCGCGCCGAGAAGCAGGCCGTCGCCGGGCATCACCGGCCAGCGCCGTCCGAGCGCCTGCGCGGCGGCGATCGGCAGCGCGGCGAAAGCGAGTCCGAGCGCCGCGCCGAGACCCGCGTCGACCAGGCTCGCGGTCAGGGGGCCGGGCGCCGCGAGCCGCCAGATCGCCCCGATCGCGGCCAGGAGCGACACCGCCAACGGATCTATCCTGAAGCGCCGCGCGTCCCGCGCGGCGATCCACGAGAGGCAACCGGCGATGCCGGCGAAGGCGAGCGCGTCCGTCATCGTTCGGCTCCGAAAGTGGCGGGGAGAAGCCGGCACCAGTCGCCGAGATCGCGGCAGATCTCCCCGGGCAGCGCCTCGGCCCGCTCCAGCCCCCGGTTGCGGGCGAGCAGCGCCTCCTGCGCCGCGGCCAGCCCGTCGAGCACGACGATATCGGCGCGCAGCCGTTCCATGGCCGCGAGCGCGGCCCGCTGGGCGGGCGGCGGCTGGGCGGCGGCGGGAAACGCCAGGAAAAGGAAGGCGAGAATTCTCAGCATCCGTAGCATCTCCCGACCGTGAGCCTCCGGAAGACGCCGGAGGCGGCGCCGATCGAGCCCGTCGCGAGGACGCTGCGCGCCTGGACGGTTCCCGCGACCCGCGCCGAGGCCGAGGCGTGCACCGTCCGGGCCGTGACGCTGTCGGCCGACAGCCGCGTCGCCCGTGCGGAACCGGCCGCCGCCGTCCCGGAGATCCGCGCCGACGGCGCCCGCACGGCGCCGGTCGCGGTCAGGGTTCCCATCGTCGCGTCGCCCGCGACCGAGAGCGTGGCGCTCGTCGCCCGTCCGGTCACCGCGGCGTCGCCGGCCGTCAGCGACCCGGCGACCGAGGCCGCGCCGGCGACGGTCAGCCCGGCTCCGACCGAGAGCCCGGCCGCCGCCGTGAGGTCGCCCTGCACGGTCAGCTCCTGCGCGATCGCCAGCGACTGCGCCGAGATCTCGCCGGCGCCCGTGATGTCGTTGCCGTTCATGTCGAGCGCGGTCTCCATGCGGTTCGCCTCCGGAAACCCCGGCACGGCGGTGCGGTAGAGCGCGTCGCCGTAGACGGTCCGGTGGTCGTGGCGGCTGAAGGCGGCGAGCGCCCGCGCGGCGGGCGCGCCGGAGAACGCCCCCTGAAACCCGGAGACGTCGAGATCGATCAACGGTCCCCGCAGCCGGGTCGCCGCCTCGGGGGGAACGAGGCCCAGCCGGATGCCGCCGGAGTCCTGGAACAGCGCCGCCGAAGGATCGACGGCGTCGCCCGCCGGCACCCGCTGGGCGACGAGGACGCGGACCGCGTTCGCGCCGTCGGCCAGCATCAGGATCTCGGGCCGGCGCCTGAGCGCGTCGACCTGCGGCCAGCCGGCCGGCAGGACGCCGGCGGCGCGGAGATCGGCGATCGCGATCCGCGACGGGCCGCCCTGCGCCGCGGCGAGCAGCGCCGGGAAATTGCCGTCGACGTAGGCCGCCACGGCGTCGGCGAGCGCCGCATGTTGCCGCCCGGCGAGGCGGACGCGTTCGTCCATCGCCCGCGCCGACAGCCACTCGAAGCCGCCGGCGGCGAGGATCGCCGTCAGCGCCGCGGCCAGCAAGGCGGCGAACAGGCCCATCTACTTGCACCCGGCGCAGGAACCGGCGGACACGGTTCCGGAGATCGCGGCGGAGGGGGTCCCCGCCGCGACCGCGGCCCGGACGCCGCCCGCGGTCAACCGCCCGCCCGCCCGGAAGGACGCGGCGTTCAGAACCGCCGATCCGGCCGTGCCCGCGACGTCGAAGCCCTCGCCGATAACCAGGTCGGCGGCGAAGAGCGCGCCGGTCAGGCCGACGGAGGCGGCGCGCAACCGGCCCGAAATCCGGACCCCGGCCGCGCTCGCCGCGCCCGGCACGCCGAGGCTGCCGGCCGTCAGTTCGCGCGCGACGGCGAGGGAGGCGGCTCCCGCCTGTCCGGCGGAGAGGGATGCCGCCGCGAGATCGCCCCTCGCCAGCGCGTCGCCGGCGACGGAGACCGCGCCGCCGGCCGAAACCGCGCCGGACGCTTCCGCCGCGTCGCCGGCCAGCGCGCCGGCGTTGGTCACGGCCTGTCCGGCGACCGGCGGCGTCGCGGCGGCGTCGCCGTTCAGGTCGAGCGCCGTCTCCATGCGGTTCAGATGCGGCCGCCCCGGCTGCCGCCTGCGGTGCAGCCGTCCTTCGCGGTAGCGAAGGCCGAGATCGGCCGTGACGTAGAGCGCCCCGGCCGCCGGCTGCCGTCCCATCGCCGCCGCGATCGCCGGAAGATGTCCGGACATCGACGACGCGATTCCGACCTCCCCGACGCCGGCGAGGCCGGCCGCCAGCGCGCCCGCCCGCAGATCGGCGGCCGAGGCGTTCGGCCCGGGCTCCAGCACCCCGAACGCGGTTTCGACGCCGCGGCCGTCGTCGATCGTCCCGAGAAAAGCGCCCCCCGGGGCGTCCGGCAGGCCCGGCGGAACCGCCGCGCCGAGGCCGCGCAGATCGGCCGGGGCGAGAACCGCGGGAAGCGCCCGCCCGAGGCGCGAGGCGGCGCCGCCCTCCTGGGACGCCCGGTGGACGGCCAGCACCCAGGTTCCGAACGCGCGGCCGCCGGCGCGGTCGATCGCCTGGCGCCGCTCCCCGTCGCGCGCCGCGTGCCAGGCCGCGAGCCACGTCCCGGCCAGGGCCGCGGCCAGCAGCGCGCCGAGAAGGGAGGCGGCGCCCCGGCGGGCGCGGCGGGCCGTCATCCGAAGGTGAACCCGATGTCGTTGGCGGCGGCGCCGTCGTCGCAGTTCGCCGTCACCTGGGCGATGGTGACCGGCGCCGCCAGCGTCGTCCCGTTGATCACGAGGTTGACGATGCCGCTCCGCCCGCGGGTGCGGTCGGCGTAGGCGTCGGCCATCGCCGCGCACACTTCGTCGTCGACGCTCTCGAAGGTGACGCGGAACTGGTTGACGTTGCCGCCGGGCCCGCCGGTCACGGTCACCAGGCCGCCGAAGGGGTGGCGGATCTCGGTGCGCGCCGCCTGGAAGCCGGGCGTCCCCGACGTTCCCGCCGCGGCGATCCGCACCCGCGCCGAATCGGGAATGTGGCCGCGGCGGTCGAGCGTCGCGATCAGGTTCGCGCCGTTGCCGAAGCTGGGCGAACCCGAATACACCGCCTCGATCCCCGACCGCAGCGCGTTCAGCAACGCGATCGCCTGGGTGCGGTTGGCGGTCTCCCGCGCCGTGTTGTACCAGGCGATCGCGCCGGCGATCGCCACCGCCACCAGCGCCATGCCGAGCATGACGCTGAACACGGCGTTGCCGCGGCGCGCCCGGCGGCGGAACTTTCCCATCGCGACCTCCTCTCAGAGCCCGGCGCCGGCGGCGTCGAGGATCCGGAACATCGAGTCCATCGCCACGCCCGTCACCAGGGTCACGAGGCACAGCAGCAGGGCGTTGAGCGCCGCCGCCCGGCCCCGCATCGTCCGGTCCGACCGCGCCACCCAGCGGTCGACGAAGTCGGCCGTCTTCTCCGCCCACGTCCTGTCCTCCTCGAGCGCGGCGATGTAGTGCACCAGCGCCGGGTCCGGAAAATTGTGGCCGGCCGCCACCATCGCCCGGCCGATCCCCATGCCGGCGCGCATGCCGCGCTGGATCGCCCGGATGCGGTGGCGCGCGTAGGGAGCGGCGTTGCGGCGCAGCGTCTCGAACGTCCGGTCGTTCAGGTCGATCCCCGCCTTGGGGAACTCCAGCACGACGAACAGGAACGCGCTCCCGACCAGCATCCGGTACAGGTTGAACGGCGGCAGCCGGTCGAGCGCCGTCCGTCCGGGCCCGGTCCACAGCAGCGTCGCCGCCGTCAGCGCGGCGGCGAGCGCGGCCGCCGCGGCGAGAAACGTGCCGGGGTTGGCGTAGAGCCAGACGGAGACGCCGCGAAAGACCTGCGCATGCGCCGTCCAGCTCTCCGGGGGCGAGATCGTCTCCAGCACCGGCACGAAATGCCCGCCCGCCGCCCACAGCAGCGCCACCACGGCGAGCGCCAGCAGCGACGGCATCGCCAGCGCCTTCGCGACCGCCGCCGCCTGGCGCTCGCGCAACTCCGCCACCCGCGCCGCCGCGGCGAACAGCGCCAGGGCGTTCGGCCCGCCGTAGCCGTGCAGGACCATCGCTTCGGAGGCCGGCGCCCAGGCCGAGACGGCCTCCGCGAATCGCCCGTCCCTCAGCGCCCGCCGCCAGCGTTCCAGCGCCAGGGCGCGCAGCCGCTGCCCCTGGCCCCGCGCCGAACGCGAGGCGGCCAGGAGCGCCGATTCCAGATCCCGGCCCGCCTCCAGCAGCCCCGCGATCGTGCGGTAGGCGTCGATGCGCGCCGACCGCGGCAGCGCCAGCGCTCCCAGCAACCGGATCATGCCGCGTCCGCCGCCCGCAGGCCGGTCCGCTCCGGACGCGCGCCCTTGAGCAGCGCGTCGCGCGGGTCGGCGCGGCCCTGCGCCACCCGCTCCCAGATCTTCCGGCCGATCGGCACGCCGCCGAGCTCCCCGGTCCAGTACCGCCTGGCGGCGCCCGGCTCCGCCCGCCGCACCAGGTCGAGATAGCCGTCGTCGGGACGGATGGACTCGGCCAGCGCGGTCTGCCCGGCGTAGCCGTTCCACGCCTTCTCGGCGATCTCGCCGTCGGCGGCGCGGCTGCAGCGTTCGCAGCCCGCCGGGTTGCGGAACCGCACCTGCGGCCGCGAGCGCAGCCCCGGCAGGGGCGGCAGCGGACCCGTCGGCTCCGCCAGCGCGCAGGACGGGCACAACTCGGGAAGCAGCGTCTGCTTCATCAGCAGCGCGATGTTGCCCGGCTTGCAGACCTCGGCCGCCGACACGCCGAGGTCGAGCAGCCGGAACAGGATCGCGTTCGCGTTGTCGACGTGGATGGTGGTCCAGATCTGGTGGCCGGTGTCGACGAACTGCAGGACCTGGCGCGCGCCCTCGGCGTCGCGGATCTCCGACACCATGCCCGACGCCGGGTGCACCCGGCAGAAATGCGACAGCGCCTCCTTGTAATGGCGCGACCGCTCCTCGCCCGAACCCGACGTCGGCACCGCGATCTGCACCGCGCCGGGAATCGGATACTCCACCGGGTCTTCCAGCGTCACCATGTTGAGGGCGCCGCCGGTCTCCGCCATCTGCAGGGCGAGGTTGGTCGCGAGGGTCGTCGACTTGCCGTCGCCGGTCGAGCCGCCGATGAACACGCCGCCTTGCAGCGCGGCCCGGATGCCGGCGAACGCCGCCGCCTCCTCGCCGGAGAACCCCAGCTGCTCCAGGGTGGCGTTCGACGCCAGGGTGTCGCGGTAGAAGATGCGCGCGAACAGGTGGTCGCCGTCCGGTTCGTGCGGACCGCGCTGGCAGCGCAGGGCCGACACCTCCTCCGGCAGCGGAACGGGGCCGTCGCCGCGGATCGAGAACCCCTGGAACGAGTGGCGCTGGTAGCTGGTCTGCCCCGAGCCCTCGTCCTTCGAGTGGAAGAGGTAACCCATCGCCCGCCGGCCGGTTTCCGGCGCCAGCGGCGCGGCCAGCGGCAGCTTGCGGTCGTTGACGATGGCGTAGACCCGGCACTCGCCGGCGGCGAGCTCGAACGCCACGTCCGAGGCGCGCGCGCGGGCGGCGGCCGAGAACAGGGACCGCACCCGGTCGAGGATCGCCGGGTCGGCGCCGTCGGCGGCCTGCAAGCCGCGCCATGCGGCCGCGATCTCCCCGGGGGCGGCGGTTTCCTCGACGAGATCTCCCGCGACCGCGCCCGAGCGCCGCAATTCCAGCAGCGCCGTCCGCAGCGCCGGATCGTATTCGTGGCCGGCGGCGATCTTGCACCGCCCGTCCGTCCACAGCGCGCAATGCGGCCGCAGCGCGGGATCCAGCGCCGCCGCCAGCCGCGGCGGGCCGGCCGCCGGCTTCCTGCGGCGGAAGTTCACGGCGCCCGTCCCGGCGGCGCCCGGTACGGCAGGAGGCCGCCCCCCGACAGGCTCACTCCGGACGGACGGACCGCGCCGATGCGCGCGCCGCCCGGCAACCGGTCGCCGGGGCGCACGAACCAGTTGCGCCGTCCGTCGGTCACCCCGGCCCGCAGACGGTCGCCGGAACCGAGGATCGAGAACCAGCCGTAGTTCGGCGCCGAGCGCTCCGGCCGCTCCGGCCGCGCGGCCGGCGCGGGAGCCTCGGGTCGCGGCAGGAAGGCGCGGAGTTCGCTCTCCAGTTCCAGCACGCGCTTCGCCGCCTCCTCGCGCCGCGCGCACAGGATCAGCGCCTCGCGCTCGATCGCCAGCGCCGAAACCACCCCGCCGCCTTCGGCCGCCGACCCGAGCATCTCGCGCAGAAGCGCCATCGGACATGGCGCGCCGCCGGAAGCCGGCGCGGCCATCCCCTCCCGGGCTGCGGGCGCGTCCCGCGCGGGCGTCGGCGGATCCGCCGCCCGGGTCTCGCCGGCCGGAACCGCAAGCGCCCCGAGAAAAAAGAGAAGCGTCGCCGGCCGGACGCCGGGCAATCCGGTCATGTTCCTTCCTCCCGCGCTTCCTAAACGTCCTCTCCGCCCATGCCGGCGTCGTCTCCCGAGTCGTCCGGCGAGTCGCCGCCGTCGTCCCCGTCGTCCGCGTTGCTGCCGCCGGTGTCGTAGTCGTAGCCGGCGTCGACGCCGCCGGGCCCGCCCATCGGGCCGCTGCCGGACGACGCGCTTCCGGAACCTCCCGGCCCGCCCGCGCCGCCGGACGACGCGCTTCCGGAACTTCCTGGCCCGGAGGAAGCGGGCGGCAGCGGCGGCCGCGAGCAGTTCGCGGCGCGGATCGTCGCCCACGGGGCGGCTGCGATCGTCCCGGTCGAACTTCCGCCGAACGAATAATCGATCTTCCGGCTGCCCGGCCCCGTCCGCGCTTCCAGTCCCGGGGTCCCCGGCCAGCCCGGCGGGCACGGTATCGCCCGCGTCTCCCGCGCGCCCGCCCGAACCGTCACCGTCGCGGACGGATCGGCCGCCGCCGTGGCGACCCAGCAGTTGTCCTCCACGATCCGCCATGCGCCCCATGCCGTTCCCGACGCCGTGACCGTCCCGGTCCGCCGCCGGACGCGCTGCGGCAGTTCCGCCTCGCCGCCCTGCCAGCCCGCCGGCGCCGGACAGGCCTGCGTGCCGGTCTCCTCGACCGCGTAGTCCGCGCGGCAGTTGTCGGCGACGGTTCGCCAGGCGCCGCGGACCGGACCGCCGACGTCGACGCCCCGCCGGGTCACGGTCTGCCGGACCTCGCGGATCTGCGATCGTCCGACCGTCCGTCCCGCCCCTGCGGCGTGCGACGCATGGAAGCCCGCCGGGCAGGGCTGCACGCGAGTCTCGAAGGCCGCGCGGGTGCGGGTGTGCACGAACGGATCGAGCACCCGTCCCGCGCGCGCCGCGCGCCCCGAGGGCAGCGCGCCGCCGAAAGCCGCGCCCGAAAGGCAGGCGGGGAGGGCCGTGTCGCCGCGCCCGACGCCGCCGCGGGCGACGTTGCCGTCGAGCCGGTGCAGCGCCGGCGCGCGTTGCGTCCGCGGAGCGTACGTCCACGGGGCCGCCCGCACCGCGCCGTGGTCGGTCCCCACCCCCTTCAGGCGCGCCGGCTCGTAGTAGACCAGCAGCACGTCGCCGCAGTACCGCGCCCGCAGGCCGCGCGCGGTCCACGCGTCCCTCCAGCCGGTCGAGGCCGGCGGCGTCGAGCCGGTCCACGCGGTCGCGGCGGCGGACCGGGCGAGAATGTGCTCCTCGAGACGGCGAAAGGCGTTCTCCAGCGCCAGCGCATGGGCCAGCGCCTCTTCGCGAAAGACCCGCAGATCCGGGGTTTGCGCCGCCGCCGCGGAGGCCGCCGCGGCCAGGACGGCGCCGGAAAGAAGGACGGCGCGGAAGGTCATCGGAGGGTCTCCCCTGTCAGTTCGCGGAACCGCGATTCGGGCAGCGAGGCCGGCCGGAGCGGGCGGCCTTCCAGCCGCCAGCCGCCGCCCTCGCGAGAAAGGCTCGTGATTTCCAGGCCCGGAACGGCGGCGGCGAGCGCGGCGATCCGCGGCAGCGGATGCCCGGTGCGCAGCGTCACGCGGCGCTCCTTCGGGGCGTAGCGGAGCTCCACTCCCGCCGTGCCCAGCCTGCGGTCGAGGGCGCGCCGCAGCTGGCGGAAGGTCGGCGGCTCCTCCGCCGCGATCCGCAGCACCGGGGAAAGCGAGGCCAGCGCCCAGGCGGTGGCGTCGACCACCGCCGCCGAGGGCCAGTCGGCGAGGCGGGCCTCGGCGATCTGCCGGTGCAGCGGCCGCGGGCGATCCCCCGGAAGCGTCCACCGCGCCGCCAGCGCCGGCCGGCCGCGGATTTCCGGGTGCAACGGCGCCAGCCCGGCGTCGGCGAACGCCGCCTCGCAGGTCAGGCTGTGCAGCTGCCAGGCCGGCAGCCAGGGCGGGCGGCGTTCGATCTCCCTTCGGCAGCCTTCGATCAGGGCGACCGGATCGAACGCGGCGAGGACTTGCGGCTCCGGCGCCGGCGCCTGCTTCGGAGGAACGGGCGGCGGCCCCGCGTACCAGCGCCGCAGGGTCTCCTGCCAGTGCCAGGCGGCGCCGGCCGCCAGAAGCAGAACGAGGAGGCCGCCCGCGGCGAGCGGCGCGGCGGGCGACCGGACCCGCGGCGCCGCGGACAACCGGTGTTCCTCCGCAGGCGGTGGACGGTCCAGATCGACCGCTCCCTCGACCAGGCCCGGCGTGGCGTGGAGCCCCCAGCCGCCCGCCTGGCGGGCGCGCTCGAAGGCGGCGATCGCCGCCTCGCGGGCGTCGAACGTCTCGTCGCCGTCGGCCAGGATCAGCCCGTTGCGGGAGCGCACCAGCGCGAAGCGGCCGCCCTGGCCCTCGACCAGCGCCACGAAGGACGCCGCGTCGAGATGGGCCGACAGCGCCGCCGCCAGACTCGGCAGGCCCTCCGCGCTTTCCGGCTCGCCGGGACCGTAGCCGGTCTGCGAGCGCCAGTGCACGACGTAGGGCCGGTCGTACTCGCGGGCGCGGCGCGCGGTTTCCGCGTCGCCGCGGCGATCCATCCAGTCGAGGCCGGCCGCGTAGCGTTCGCCCGCGAGAACGACGACGCTCACAGCTCTTCTCCCTCGGAAATCCCGAGCGGATCGCCGATCCGCGCCGTGACGAGAAGGACCTGCTCGAAGCGCCGCTGCCCGGCTTCGCGCTTGCCCTCGGGAAACGGCAGCGCGGACAGGAACGTGCCCGCCCGTTCCGACGACGCGGCGCGGTCGCGAAACCCGGTGATCACCAGCGTCTCGCCGTGCCGCACTCGCTGCGTCACCTGGACGGCGCGGGCGGCGTAGGCCGGCAGCTGGATGCGCTGCGACGCCGACGCGAACTCCGTGAACGCGGGGCGGTCCTGCAGCGAGGCGAACAGCCGGACCAGCACTTCGTCGGAGGCCGTGATCCGCGGCAGGTAGGACAGGGAGAAGCCGGAGGAGATCGTGCCGGGAATGAGCTGGGTCTGGGGCGCGCCGTCCGAAACCGTGGTGCGGATCTCCTTCAGGTAGCTCTCGCGGAACAGCTCGAAGAACTGCGCCGGCCTCCCGTTCAGACTCGGCACGTCGGCGCTCAGCACCCGCGACGCCGTGCCCGCCTGCGACAGCGCCCGCAGAGTCGCCTGCAGGGTGTCCTCGGCGCCGGTCCCCGGCTTGACGATCCCGATCCGGCCCTGGCCGACCTCGACGTCGAAGCCGCCGCCGGCGCCAGTGCCGATCCTTTGCAGCGCGGCGAGCATGCCGAGTTCGTAGTCGGCCGACCGCTCGTAGCGCACGGTGTAGACGTGCGCCGTAATCGTCACCGGGCGCAGGACTTCCCGGTTGAGATGCGCCAGGAAGTTCCGCACGCGCGCGATCTCGCGCGGCAGGCCGCGCACCGTGACCGACGCCGAGGACGGCGCCACCGAGATGCGCGTCCCCTCGCCGGCCAGCGTCTTCAGCTGCGCCGCGATCTCCTGCCACGGCTCGTACCGGGCCTCCGCCGAAACCTGCTGACTGGTGAGATTGGCGCTGCCGTCCTGGCCTTCCCGGTCCCGGGCCGACGAACTCACCGCCCATGTCTGTACGCCGGCAAGGGCGGCGATCCGGAACACCACGGTTCGCGAGCGCAGGACGGCGATCCGCATTCCGTCGGGATCGTAGCGCCATTCGTAGCCGCGCGCCGCCGTCCAGGCGTCGAGCAGGTCCGCCGGGGGGCCGGTCCACAGATCGCCCGCCGGCGACAGCGCGTCCCGCGAAACCCCGATCGCCGGGGAAACTCCTTCGGGCGCGGAACCCGCGAACGAAATCCGCATTCCGTCGAGCGCGGCCTCGAGCCGCCGCGCCAGCACCCCGTCCGTCTCGTCGCCGCGCAGCGGCAGCGTAACCGGCTCGGCGGAGAGGAGATCGCGGCGCTGCCGGTCCTCCGGAAGCGCCGTCATGCCGACCCAGGGACGGTCAGCGACGCGAATCGACGAATAGCGGTCCGGCGGCGCCTCGAGCCGTTCCGCGATCGCGCGGCCGGCCTCCGCCGCCGCCCGGTCGGCGGTTCGAAGCTCCGGTTGACCGCAGGCCGCCAGCAGGACGGGCAGGAACGGCAGAATCGCCGCGAACGGTCTTGACACCTGGCCGAACTCCGTTCACTTTGGCGGCGTGAACGTTGGTCGGCGCTACGACTGCCCGTGCCTTATGTACTATTTCCTGTCGCGTCCGCGCCGGTTCGGCAAGAGCCTGCTGGTGGACACGCTGCAGGAGTTGTTCGAGGGGAGCGAGGAGCTGTTCCGGGGCCTCGCCGTGCACGGCAGGTGGGATTGGTCGGCACGCCACCCGGTCGTGCGGCTGGATTTCAGCGGCGTGGGCCGCTTCGACGGCCCGGACGGAGTTCGGGGAACCGTGGAAAGGCAGCTGGCGACGGCGGAGAGGCGCGCCGGCCTCGAACCGGGCCCCGCCGGGGCGGCGGTCCGTTTCCACGAATTGATCGAGGCGCTGCACGAGCGCACCGGGCAGCGGGCGGTCGTTCTGGTCGACGAATACGACAAGCCGATTCTGGACGCGCTCGGCGACCGGGAACTGGCGCTGGCCAACCGCGACTTCCTGCGCAGCCTGTACGGGGCGATCAAGGCCTGCGACAGGCAGCTCCGTTTCGTTTTTCTGACGGGGGTGAGCAAGTTCTCGCAGGCGGGCCTGTTCTCGGGCCTGAACAACCTGATCGATGTCACGCTGGAGCCGGAGTTCTCGGCCATCTGCGGCTACACGGATGCGGAGCTGGACGCGGTCTTCGCTCCGGAACTCGATGGCCTGGACCGGGACAAGGTCCGGCGCTGGTACAACGGCTACAACTGGCTCGGATCGGAGAGGGTCTACAACCCGCACGACATCCTGCTGCTTTTCCGGCGCCGCCAGTTCGAGGCGCACTGGTTCCGGACCGGCACGCCGACCTTCCTCGCCGACCTTCTGTCGCGGCGCCGGGTCTCGGCGCCGGCCCTGGAGGGCATGATCGCGGACGACGCGCTGCTGTCGGCCATCGACATCGACCGCATTCCCGTCGAGGCGCTTTTGTTTCAGACCGGCTACCTGACCATCGCCGACAAGGAACTGGACGACGACGCGCTTCTTTACCGGCTGGACTACCCGAACCATGAGGTGAAGCGCAGCCTGAACGCGCTTCTGCTGGAGGCAATGGCGCCGGACGTCGCGGTCGCGGCGGGGAGCCGGGAGTTGCGCCGCTTGATGCGGGCGAACGACTTCGCGGGCCTCGAGCGGCTGTTCCGGGCGTTCCTGGCGAGCATTCCGAACGAGTGGTACGCGAACACGGGCATGGCGGGCTACGAGGCGCACTATGCGAGCGTGCTCTACTCGCACTTCGTGGCGGCGGGGATGGACGTCCGCGCGGAGGAGAGCACGGCGCGCGGCCGTTCGGACCTTGCGGTCCTGTACGGCGGCAGCGTCTACCTGTTCGAGTTCAAGGTCGCGGACGGGAAGCCGGAAGGCCGGGCGCTGGCGCAGATTCGGGAACGCGGCTACGCGGACAAGTACCGGAGTCCGGGCGTGCCGGTCCACCTGATCGGCATCGAGTTCGGCCGGGAGGAGCGCAACATCGTCGGGTTCGAGTTCGAGACCGTCTGAAGCCGGGAGCCGCCGACGTCCCGTTCGGACGTTTCGGCAGGCGGCACGACGGGACGCGCCGCCAGGGGAGGCGTGGGAACTCCGGCGCGGCGTTCGGCCTGCAGACCCGCCTCCTCCTTGACGGGCGGGGCGGCCTACTCTCGCGGCGAAACGCATGCTCGGCTTTTCCTCCCTCCGGGAGATCCGGGGGATGGACTGCGTCGACAAGACGGACCATGCGCGCCGCCTCGTCGAAGGGGGGTAAGTACTATTTCCTGTCGCGTCTGCGCCGGTTCGGCAAGAGCCTGCTGGTGGACACGCTGCAGGAGCTGTTCGAGGGGAGCGAGGGGCTGTTCCGGGGCCTCGCCGTGCACGGCGGGTGGGACTGGTCGGCGCACCGTCGTGCGGATCAGCTTCGGTTCCGGCAAGCTCGACGATCCCGACCGGCTGCACAGGAACGCGATGATGCAGCTCGACGCCGCCGAAAAGCGCGCCGGCGTCCGATGCGGCTACCCGGACGCCTCCGACCGCCTTCACCATCTCCGAACTGCACGAGTGCGCCGGGCGGCGTGCGGTCGTGCTGGTGGACGAGTACGACAAGCCGGTCCGCGCTCGGCGACCGGGAACGGGCGCTGGCCAACCGCGACTTCCTGCGCGGCTTCTACAGCGTCGTCAAGGACTGCGACGCGCATGTTCGCCTTCCTTACCGGCGTGAGCAAGTTCTCGCATGCGGGCCTGTTCTCGGGCCTGAACAACCTGCGTCACGCTGGAGCCGGAGTTCTCGTCCATCTGCGGCTACACTGACGCGGAGCTGGACGCGGTCTTCGCCCCGGAACTCGAGGGCCTGGACCGGGAGAAGTTGTGGCTCCCGGGAGCCGCGCTGCGAGGTTCCGGAGACGTCGCCCGCGGCTTGCCGTCGTCGTCGGCCTTGACCTTCGGCTTGCCCTGCCGTTGCCCCGTTTTGCTGAACTCTGGCCAGCCGATTCGCTACGGTGCCCGGCATGGAGGTTCAGAATCAGATTCGGCAAAGCCTTCAGGGCGATTTTACGCGCTTGCAAGGCTTGCTGGCGAACGAGGTCTTCGCTCGTCGCAGCGAGGTCGCGTAGCGTTCGGGTTTCGGGACGGGCTTGGCCGCCTGCAGCGAGCGGGCTGCCTGAAGGCGTTGGCGGAGTTCGAGGCGGCGGGGCGGATTTCGCTGCCGTTGCCGACGGGCGGCGGCGCACGGCGCCCGCGGCGTCTTGCGGAACCGGTTCCTCCGCCGAAGAGCGTACCGGAGGAAGTCGGTGCGGTCGAGGGTCCGGAGCTGGCGCCGGTGACGAGCGGCGCATGGAACACGATGCCGGAGGAGGAGCGCGGCGCCGGTCCGTTGGTCGGTTGTCAATTGCGGCACCTGGCAGGGTCGGCGCATGGCTGGCTGGGGGCCGTCGGGTTCGCAGCCTCTGCGCACAGGCTCGAGTGCCGCGACCTTCGGCTGGGACGACGCGGGAAGGCGCGCCCATTTGCACCGGGCGGCCGGCTTGCGCCGCTTTCCGGCCCGGCGTCGAGTGCCGCACCTCGCATGTGCTGGGCGGCGTGGTCCGCAGGGTGGGGGGCGATTTCGAGGAACGCTACCGCCCGTCCGGAGACAAAGACCAGCATGCGGGAACGAGTTTTCGGGCGGCGGCGTGGCGAGACCGCCGGCCGGGGGCGACAGGGCCACGCGGCAACGCCGAAGGCTGTCACGAACGCGGACTGGCGGGCGCGCGAGCCTCGCGCGCCACTTGTGCCGTTGGAGGTTGGCGCCGGTCGGGAGAACTGGGCGGAGCAGGAGTTCGGCGGTGCGCCGGGATGCGCGCCTGGTGACCTGGCGCCAGGCGGAGGCGTCGGCATTCACGGGCGCCGCGAGGGGGAACCGAGCCAGGGCTTACTACCGTCTGCACGCCGGACAGCGAAGCGGTGACGGTGGAGGACATCCTGCACCGGCGCCAGACGCTGCGGGCAGGGGGAAAGGACGGTGCTGTGCGTGCAGGACAGCAGCGCGCTGAACTTCGCGAAGTGGGGGAAGGGTTGGGGACCAGACCGGCGCCGGGGCCCGCGGTCTGAACCTGCACGCCGCGGTGAACGCGGAAGGGCTGCCGCTTGGGGTTCTGCGGGCGGCGTTCGACGCGCCGCAGCCGGGCGCGGAGAAGGACAAGCCTCGCGAGAAGAAGAAGGGCCGAGGGCCGCAGCGCCGAGGCTGCCGCAGCGCCGAGGCTGCCGCAGCGCCGAGGCTGCCGCGGCGCTCGACGGCGTGCAGGCGGTCGGCGTCCCGGGAGGCGGACTTCGCCGTTCGTCGAGTGCCGCGAGCGGACGCCGGGAGTGGAACTCCTGGTGTGGGCGAAGACGAACCGGGTTCTCGGCAAGGACGATGCCGACAAGCTGTTCGACAAGGTGCGGAAGAGCCCGGCGCGGGGCAAGCGCGTCCTCAAGCGTTTGAGCGCGCGCGCCAGCAAGCAGGCCGCGAAGGCCGTGCGAGAGCCCCGTCAGGCCGCGGTCGCGCTGCGTTACCTCAAGGTCGAGTTGCCGGCGAAGGGCAAGGCGCCCGTCGAGGTGACGATCATGCATGTCCGCGAGAAAAACCCGCCAACCGAAGCCGACCGGCGGTTCCTGTTGACGACGCTGCCGGTCGAGAATGGCGACGACGCCGAACGCCGTGGTACGGCCTGCGTTGGGGAATTGAAGATTATCTCCGGGTCCTGAAGTCCGGCTGCCTGGAGAACCGGACGGCCGAGCGCCTGCAGCGCGCCGCCGCAATGGTCGTCGCCTGGCGGATTCGGGCCCGCCCCGGACGGGAATTGTCCGACCTGCCGCCCGAGATCCCGTTCTCGGACGTCGAACTCCGGATGCTGGCGATCTTCGCCGCGCCGCAAGCACGCGCCGAAAAATCTCGGAGAGGCCGTCTCCCTGATCGCCGCCCTGGGCGGCCACTTCAAGCGCAACCCGCCAGATTCGCAACCGGTCGGCTACGCTCAACTCGCCGCTATGGCTTTCCTTCAGGAACTTCAAGATGAATACTGTCAGTCCAGCAAAACGGGGCACAGGTAGCGCCAGGGGACGCGGACAGGCCTGCCGCCGCCGACTTCTTGACGGGCGCGGCGGCCTACTCTCTGACGAAACGCATGCTCGGCTTTTCCTCCCTCCGGGAGATCCGGGGGATGGACTGCTACTACGTCGACAAGACGGAGCATGCGCGCCGCCTCGTGGGGCAAGTACTATTTCCTGTCGCGTCCGCGCCGGTTCGGCAAGAGCTTGCTGGCGGACACGCTGCAGGAGCTGGGAAGCGAGGAGTTGTTCCGGGGCCTCGCCGTGCACGGCGGGTGGGACTGGTCAGCGCGCCGTCGTGCGGATCAGCTTCGGCGGCGGCAACTCCCCGGACCTCGTGGAACGGCAGCTGGCGGCGACGGAGAGGCGCGCCGGCCTCGAACCCGTCGAGGCGTCGAACCGTTTCGGGGAATTGGTCCTGCACGAGCGCACCGGGCAGCGGGCGGTCGTGCTGGTGGACGAGTACGACAAGCCGGTTCGCGCTCGGCGACCGGGAACTGGCGAACCGCAACTGCCTGCGCGGCTTCTACGCAATGATCAAGGACAACGACAGGCATCTCCGTTTCGTTTTCCTGACGGGGGTGAGCAAGTTGGCGGGCCTGTTCTCTGGCTTGAACAACCTGCGCGACATCACGCTGGCGCCGGAGTTCTCGGACATTTGCGGTTACATGGACGACGAGCTGGACGCGGTCTTCGCTCCAGAACTCGATGGCCTGGACCGGGAGAAAATCCGCCGCTGGTACAACGGCTACAACTGGCGCGGGCCGGAGAGGCTCTACAATCCGTTCGGCATCCTGCTGCTGCTCGCCGAGCGCGGGTTCGGCAACTACTGGTTCCTGAGCGGTACGCCGACCTTCATGGTCGAGACGCTGGCGCGGCGCCGGATCTCGGCGCCGGCCCTGGAGGGCATGTTCGCGGACGACGACCTGCTGTCGGCCGTCGACCGCATTTCCGTCGAGGCGTTGCCGTTCCAGACCGGCTACCTGACCGTCGCCGGCGAAGAGCAGGACGAGGACGCGCCCCTCTACCGGCTGGACTACCCGAACCGTGAAGCGCAGCCTGAACGCGCCCCTGCTGCGCCGGACGTCGCGGTCGCGGCGGAGAGCCGGGAGCTGCGCCGCCTGGCGAACGACTTCGCGGGCCTCGAGCGGCTGTTCCGGGCGTTCCTGGCGAGCAACGAGTGGTACGCGAACACGGGCTTGGCGGGGGCGCACTACGCGAGCGTGCTCGCACTTCGCGGCGGCGGGGATAGACGTCCGCGCCGAGGAGAGCACGGCGCGCGGCCGTTCGGACCTTGCGGTCCTGTACGGCGGCGGCGTCTACCTGTTCGAGTTCAAGGTCGCGGACGGGAAGCCGCAAGGCCGGGCGCTGGCGCAGATTCGGGAGCGCGGCTACGCAGACAAGTACCGGCGTCCGGGCGTGCCGGTCCACCTGATCGAGTTCGGCCGGGAGGAGCGCAACATCGTCGGGTTCGAGACCGTCTGAAGCCGGGAGCCGGTTCCGTTCGGGCGCAGGCGGCGCCTCCGCGAAAGGCGCCGGCCGACCGCGCCGCAGGTCGCCATGCCCTTCGTCGGGAACGGCCGTTTCCGCGGCAGCGGACCCGTCTCGCCGTTCACCTTTCGAGTCAGTTGAAGGCACGGCCCATGCCCCGGTCCCATTGCGCAACCGGGTTTGGGCATCTGCGGAATTGGGCGGTCCGCCGGCGAAGATCTCCGGACAATCGGCGGAGACGCCGGCCGCAGAATGGTTTCCAAGTCTTGGGACGCGGACACGGCGCGTACATGCAGAAAGCGCAGGCCCTTCCTGGCGTCAATGCAAAGAAATTGACGCGCGCCCGACGCTCTCCTTGACGGCTCCGGCGCGGCGGCCTACCCTCTTCGAATGACGAAACGCATGCTTCCGATCGGCTTTTCCTCCCTCCGGGAGATCCGGGGGATGGACTGCTACTACGTCGACAAGACGGACCATGCGCGCCGCCTCGTCGAGAGGGGCAAGTACTATTTCCTGTCGCGTCCGCGGCGGTTCGGCAAGACTCTTCTGGTGGACACGCTGCAGAAGCTGTTCGAGGGAAGCGAGGAACTGTTCCGGGGCCTCGCCGTGCACGGCGAGTGGGACTGGTCGGCGCGCCGTCGTGCGGCTCAGCTTCGGCAGGGGCAATTTCGTCGTCCCGGACGGGGTTCGGATAACCGTGGAAAGGCAGCTGGCGGCGGCGGAGAGGCGCGCCGGCCTCGAACCGGGATCCGTCGAGGCGTCGAACCGTTTCGGGGAATTGATTGAGGCCCTGCACGAGCGCACCGGGCAGCGGGCGGTCGTTCTGGTGGACGAGTACGACAAGCCGATCCTGGACGCGCTCGGCGACCGGGAACTGGCGCGGGCCAACCGCGACTTCTTGCGCAGCCTGTACGGAACGATCAAGGATTGCGACGAGCATCTCCGCTTCGTTTTTCTGACGGGGGTGAGCAAGTTCTCGCAGGCGGGCCTGTTCTCGGGCCTGAACAACCTGAACGACATCACGCTGGACGAGCGCTACGGCGCCGTATGCGGCTACACCGACGCGGAGCTGGACGCGGTCTTCGCCCCGGAACTCGACGGCCTGGACCGGGACAAGGTCCGCCGCTGCTACAACGGCTACAACTGGCTCGGACCGGAGAGGGTCTACAATCCGCACGACATCCTGCTGCTGTTCGACAAGCGCAGATTCCGCCCGTACTGGTTCCAGAGCGGCACGCCGACCTTTCTCGTCGACCTTCTGGCGCGGCGCCGGGTCGCGGCGCCGGCCCTGGAGGGCATGATCGCGGACGACGACCTGCTGTCGGCCGTCGACCGCATTCCCGTCGAGGCGCTGCTGTTCCAGACCGGCTACCTGACCGTCGCCGACGAGAAGCGGGACGAGGACGCGCCCCTCTACCGGCTGGACTACCCGAACCATGAGGTGAAGCGCAGCCTGAACGCGCTCCTGCTGGAGGCGATGGCGCCGGACGTCGCGGTCGCGACGGAGAGCCGGGAGTTGCGGCGCCTGATGCGGACGAACGACTTCGCGGGCCTCGAGCGGCGGTTCCGGGCGTTCCTGGCGAGCAACGAGTGGTACGCGAACACGGGCATGGCGGGCTACGAGGTCCACTACGCGAGCGTGCTCGCACTTCGCGGCGGCGGGGATGGACGTCCGCGCGGAGGAGAGCACGGCGCGCGGCCGTTCGGACCTTGCGGTGCTGCACGGCGGCGGCGTCTACCTGTTCGAATTCAAGGTCGCGGACGGGAAGCCGGAAGGCCGGGCTCTGGCGCAGATTCGGGAGCGCGGCTACGCGGACAAGTACCGGCGTCCGGGCGTGCCGGTCCACCTGATCGGGGTGGAGTTCAGCCGGGAGGAGCGCAACATCGTCGGGTTCGAGTTCGAGACCGTCTAAGGCCGGGAGCCGTCCCGCGCAGGCGGCGCCTTCGCGAAAAGCGCCGACCGACCGCGCGCTTGCGGCGGCCGCCACTGCCGCTTCCTGGAGCCGGGCGGCGACGCCGGCCATGCACCGCGCCTGGCGGGTCGCGCGCGCCGAACTGCGGCTCGACGCCGCGACCGTGGCCGTTTGCGGCACGGATAGCCGCTCTCTCAAGAACAGTCTCCCGCGCCGACACGGGAACTCCGGGCCGACGTTCGGCCGACGGACTCCGCCTCCTCCTTGACGGTTCCGGCATGGCGGCCTATCCTCTCCAGATGACGAGACGCATGCTTCCGACCGGCTTGACCTCTCTCCGGAAAATCCGGGAGTTGGACTGCTACTACGTCGACAAGACGGACCATGTGCGCCGCCTCGTCGAAGGGGGCCAGTACTATTTCCTGTCGCGTCCGCGCCGGTTCGGCAAGACCCTGCTGGTGGACACGCTGCAGGAACTGTTCGAGGGAAGCGAGGAGCTGTTTCGTGATCTCGCGGTGCACGACGGGTGGGGCTGGTCGGCGCGCCGTCGTGCGGATCAGCTTCGGCGGCGGCAATTTCGACTCCCCGGACTTCGTTCGGAGAAGCGTGGAACGGCAGCTGGCGGCGGCGGAGAGGCGCGGCGGCCTCGAACCGGGCGCTGCCGAGGCGTCGAACCGTTTCGGGGAATTGATCGAGGCCCTGCACGAGCGCGCCGGGCGACGCGTGGTCGTGCTGGTGGACGAATACGACAAGCCGATTCTGGACGCGCTCGGCGACCGGGAACTGGCGCTTGCCAACCGCGACTTCCTGCGCGGCTTCTACGCGATGATCAAGGACAACGACAGGCATCTCCGTTTCGTTTTCCTGACGGGGGTGAGCAAGTTCTCGCATGCGGGCCTGTTCTCGGGCCTGAACAACCTGATCGACGTCACGCTGGAGCCGGAGTTCTCGTCCATCTGCGGCTACACGGACGCGGAACTGGACGCGGTCTTCGCCCCGGAACTCGAGGGCCTGGACCGGGACAAGGTCCGCCGCTGGTACAACGGCTACAACTGGCGAGGCGCGGAGAAACTCTACAACCCGTACGATGTCCTTCTGCTTTTCCGGCGCCGCGAGTTCGAGGAGCACTGGTTCCGGACCGGCACGCCGACCTTCCTCGCCGACCTTCTGTCGCGGCGCCGGTTCGCGCCGCCGGCCCTGGAGGACCTGGCCGCGGGCGACGACCTGCTGTCGGTCATCGACGTCGACAGCATTCCCGTCGAGGCGTTGCTGTTCCAGACCGGCTACCTGACCATCGTCGACGAGGAGCGGGACGAGGACACGCACCTCTACCGGCTGGACTACCCGAACCAGGAGGTGAAGCGCAGCCTGAACGCGCTTCTGCTGAAGGCGATGGCGCCGGACGTCGCGGTCGCGGCGGGGAGCCGGGAGTTGCGCCGCCTGATGCGGGCGAACGACTTCGCGGGCCTCGAGAATCTGTTCCGGGCGTTCCTGGCGAGCATTCCGAACGAGTGGTACGCGAACACGGGCATAGCGGGCTACGAGGCTCACTATGCGAGCGTGTTCTATTCGCACTTCGTGGCGGCGGGCATGGACGTCCGTGCGGAGGAGAGCACGGCGCGCGGCCGCTCGGACCTGACGCTCCTGTACAACGGCAACGTCTATCTGTTCGAGTTCAAGGTCGCGGACGGGAAGCCGCAAGGTCGGGCGCTGGCGCAGATTCGGGAGCGCGGCTACGCGGACAAGTACCGGCGTCCGGGCGTGCCGGTCCACCTGATCGGGGTGGAGTTCGGCCGGGAGGAGCGCAACATCGTCGGGTTCGAGTTCGAGACCGCCTGAAGCCGGGAGCCGTCCCGTTCGGACGCAGGCGGCGCCTCCGCGAAAGGCGCCGGCCGCCCGCGCCGCAGGTCGCCATGCCCTTCGTCGGGAACGGCCGTTTCCGCGGCAGCGGACCCGTCTCGCCGTTCACCTTTCGAGTTAGTTGAAGGCACGGCCCATGCCCCGGTCGCAACCGGGTTTGGGCATCTGCGGAATTGGGCGGTCCGCCGGCGAAGATCTCCGGACAACCGGCGGAGACGCCGGCCGCAGAATGGTTTCCAAGTCTTGGGACGTGGACACGGCGCGTACATGCAGAAAGCGCCGGCCCTCCCTGGCGTCAAATCTCAAGAAATTGACGCGCGCCCGACGCTCTCCTTGACGGCTTCGGCATGGCGGCTTACCCTCTTCAGATGACGAGACGCATGCTTCCGACCGGCTTGACCTCCCTCCGGAAAATCCGGACGAGGGATTGCTACTACGTCGACAAGACAGAGCATGTGCGCCGGCTCGTCGAAGGGGGCGATTACTATTTTCTGTCTCGTCCGCGCCGGTTCGGCAAGAGCTTGCTGGTGGACACGCTGCAGGAGCTGTTCGAGGGAAGCGAGGAGTTGTTCCGGGGCCTCGCCGTGCACGACGGGTGGGACTGGTCGGCGCGCCATCCGGTCGTGCGGCTCAGCTTCGGCAGGGGCAATTTCGTCGTCCCGGACGGGGTTCGGATAACCGTGGAACGGCAGCTGGCGGCGACGGAGAGGCGCGCCGGCCTCGAACCGGGATCCGTCGAGGCGTCGAACCGTTTCGGGGAATTGATCGAGGCCCTGCACGAGCGCGCCGGACAACAGGCGGTCGTGCTGGTGGACGAGTACGACAAGCCGATCCTGGACGCGCTCGGCGACCGGGAACTGGCGCGGGCCAATCGCGACTTCCTGCGCGGCCTGTACGGGGCGATCAAGGACTGCGACAGGCATCTCCGTTTCGTTTTCCTGACGGGGGTGAGCAAGTTCTCGCATGCGGGCCTGTTTTCGGGCCTGAACAACCTGATCGACATCACGCTGGAGCCGGAGTTCTCGTCCATCTGCGGCTACACGGACGCGGAGCTGGACGCGGTCTTCGCCCCGGAACTCGACGGCCTGGACCGGGACGAGGTCCGCCGCTGGTACAACGGCTACAACTGGCGAGGCGCGGAGAAACTCTACAACCCGTACGATGTCCTGCTGCTTTTCCGGCGCCGCCAGTTCGAGGCGCACTGGTTCCGGACCGGCACGCCGACCTTCCTCGCCGACCTTCTGTCGCGGCGCCGGTTCGCGCCGCCGGCCCTGGAGGATCTGGTCGCGGACGACGACCTGCTGTCGGCCATTGACGTCGATCGCATTCCCGTCGAGGCGCTGTTGTTCCAGACCGGCTACCTGACCATCGCCGACGAGGAGCGGGACGAAGACACGCGCCTCTACCGGCTGGACTACCCGAACCAGGAGGTGAAACGCAGCCTGAACGCGCTCCTGCTGAAGGCGATGGCGCCGGAGGTCACGGTCGCGGCGGAGAGCCGGGAGTTGCGCCGCCTGATGCGGGCGAACGACTTCGCGGGCCTCGAGAATCTGTTCCGGGCGTTCCTGGCGAGCATTCCGAACGAGTGGTACGCGAACACGGGCATGGCAGGCTACGAGGCGCACTACGCGAGCGTGTTCTACTCGCACTTCGTGGCGGCGGGGATGGACGTCCGCGCCGAGGAGAGCACGGCGCGCGGCCGCTCGGACCTCGCGGTCCTGTACGGCGGCAACGTCTACCTGTTCGAGTTCAAGGTCGCGGACGGGAAGCCGGAAGGCCGGGCGCTGGCGCAGATTCGGGAGCGCGGCTACGCGGACAAGTACCGGCGACCGGGCGTGCCGGTCCACCTGATCGGGATCGAGTTCGGCCGGGAGGAGCGCAACATCGTCGGGTTCGAGTTCGAGACCGCCTGAAGCCGGGAGCCGTCCCGTTCGGACGCAGGCGGCGCCTCCGCGAAAGGCGCCGGCCGCCCGCGCCGCAGGTCGCCATGCCCTTCGTCGGGAACGGCCGTTTCCGCGGCAGCGGACCCGTCTCGCCGTTCACCTTTCGAGTTAGTTGAAGGCACGGCCCATGCCCCGGTTGCAACTGGGTTTGGGCATCTGCGGAATTGGGCGGTCCGCCGGCGAAGATCTCAGGACAACCGGCGGAGACGCCGGCCGCAGAATGGTTTCAAGTCTTGGGATGTGGACACGGCGCGTACATGTAGAAAGCGCAGGCCCTCCCTGGCGTCAATGCAAAGAAATTGACGCGCGCCCGACGCTCTCCTTGACGGGCATGGCGGCCTACCCTCTGACGGGACGCTTGCTTCCGACCGGCTTGACCTCCCTCTGGAAAATCCGGGAGCTGGGCTGCTGCTACGTCGACAAGACGGACTATGTGCGCCGCCTCGTCGAGGGTGGTCAGTATTATTTCCTGTCGCGTCCGCGCCGGTTCGGCAAGACCCTGCTGGTGGACACGCTGCAGGAGCTGGGAAGCGAGGAGTTGTTCCGGGGCCTCGCCGTGCACGGCAAGCGGGACTGGTCGGTGCGCCTTCGTGCGGATCAGCTTCGGCGGGGGCAATTTCGTAATCCCGGACGGGGTTCGGATAACCGTGGAACGGCAACTGGCGGCGACGGAGAGGCGCGCCGGCCTCGAACCGGGATCCGTCGAGGCGTCGAACCGTTTCGGGGAATTGGTCCTGCACGAGTGCGCCGGACAACAGGCGGTCGTGCTGGTGGACGAGTACGACAAGCCGGTCCGCGCTCGGCGACCGGGAACTGGCGCGGGCCAACCGCGACTTCCTGCGCGGCCTGTACGGGGCGATCAAGGACTGCGACGCGCATGTTCGCCTTCCTTACCGGCGTAAGCAAGTTCTCGCAGGCGGGCCTGTTCTCGGGCCTGAACAACCTGCGCGACATCACCCTCGACCCGCGTTTCGGCGCCATCTGCGGCTACACGGACGCGGAGCTGGACGCGGTCTTCGCCCCGGAGCTCGAGGGCCTGGACCGGGAGAAGGTTCGGCGCTGGTACAACGGCTACAACTGGCGCGGGCCGGAGAGGGTCTACAACCCGTTCGACATCCTCCTTCTTTTCGAAACGCGCGAGTTCGAGGCGCACTGGTTCCGGACCGGCACGCCGACCTTTCTCGCCGACCTTCTGTCGCGGCGCCGGTTCGCGCCGCCGGTTCGCGCCGCCGGTTCGCGCCGCCGGCCCTGGAGGATCTGGTCGCGGACGACGCGCTGCTGTCGGCCGTCGACCGCATTCCCGTCGAGGCGCTGCTGTTCCAGACCGGCTACCTGACCATCGTCGACGAGGAGCGGGACGAGGACACGCGCCTCTACCGGCTGGACTACCCGAACCAGGAGGTGAAGCGCAGCCTGAACGCGCTCCTGCTGAAGGCGATGGCGCCGGAGGTCACGGTCGCGGCGGAGAGCCGGGAGTTGCGCCGCCTGGGCGAACGACTTTGCGGGCCTCGAGAATCCGTTCCGGGCGTTCCTGGCGAGCCACGAGTGGTACGCGAACACGGGCATGGCCGGGGCGCACTACCCGAGCGTGTTCTATTCGCACTTCGTGGCGGCGGGCATGGACGTCCGCGCGGAGGAGAGCCCGGCGCAGGGCAAGCGGGTCGTCGAGGTCAAGCGTCTGAGCGCACGCGCAAGCAAGCAGGCCGCGAGGGCCATGCGACCAAAGCGTCAGGCCACGGCTGCGCTACCTCAAAGTCGAATTGCCGGCGAAGCGCAAGGCCCCCGTGACGATCGTCCATGTCCGCGAGAAAGCTCCCCCGCGCCGAACGCCTGGAGTGGTTCCTGTTGACGACGCTGCCGGTCGAAAGCGCCGACAACGCCGAACGCCCTGGTACGGCCTGCGCTGGAGAATTGAAGATTATTTTCGCGTCTTGAAGTCCGGCTGCAAGGAACTCGAGAACCGGACGGCCGAGCGCCTGCAGCGCGCCACCGCCATGGTCGTCGCTTGGCGCATTCATGGCACGCCTCGGACGGGAATTACCTGACCTGCCGCCCGAGATCCTGTTCTCGGACGTCGAACTCCAGGTGCTGACGCTGTTCGCCGCGGCGCAAGAGCGCACCGAAAAACCTCGGAGAGGCTGTCTTCCTGGTCGCCACCCTCGGCGGCCACTTCAAGCGCAAGCGAGACCCGCCAGGCGCGGAGTTGATGTGGTACGGCTACCTCCAACTCGCGGCCTTTCACCAGGAACTTCGGGATGAATATTGTTAGTAGCGTTCAGCATCAAATTGTGGGGGACAGGCAGGCCTTGGGCGGCCACTTCAAGCGCAACCCGCCAGGTTCGCAACCGGTCGGCTACGCTCAACTCGCCGCTATGGCTTTCCTTCAGGAACTTCAAGATGAATACTGTCAGTCCAGCAAAACGGGGCACAGGCAGCGCCAGGGGACGCGGACAGGCCTGCCGCCGCCGACTTCTTGACGGGCGCGGCGGCCTACCCTCTGACGAAACGCATGCTCGGCTTTTCCTCCCTCCGGGAGATCCGGGGGATGGACTGCTACTACGTCGACAAGACGGAGCATGCGCGCCGCCTCATGGGGCAAGTACTATTTCCTGTCGCGTCCGCGCCGGTTCGGCAAGACCCTGCTGGTGGACACGCTGCAGGAGTTGTTCGAGGGAAACGAGGAGCTGTTCCGGGGCCTCGCCGTGCACGGCAGGTGGGACTGGTCGATGCGTCATCCTGTCGTGCGGCTGGATTTCGGCGGGGGCGATTTCGGCGACCCGGACGGAGTTCGGGAAGAAACGGAATCGCAACTGAAGGCGGCGGAGAGGCGGGCCGGCGCCGGGCGGCGCCAGAGTTTCGGTCCGCTTCCGGGAACTGATCGCGGACCTGCACGAACGCACCGGGCAGCGGGCGGTGGTTCTGGTGGACGAGTACGACAAGCCGATTCTGGACGCGCTCGGCGACCGGGAGCTGGCGCGGGCCAACCGGGACTTCCTGCGCAGCCTGTACGGGGTGGCCTGCGACAGGCATCTCCGTTTCGTTTTCCTGACGGGAGTGAGCAAATTCTCGAAGGCGGGCCTGTTCTGGGCCTGAACAACCTGCGTCACGCTGGAGCCGGAATTCTCGGATATCTGCGGCTGCACGGACGCGGAACTGGACGCGGTCTTCGCCCCGGAACTCGATGGCCTGGACCGGGACGAGGTCCGTCGCTGGTACAACGGCTACAACTGGCGCGGGCCGGAGAGGGTCTACAATCCGTTCGGCCTCCTGCTGCTGTTTCGGCGGCGCGAGTTCCGCCCGTACTGGTTCGAGAGCGGCACGCCGACCTTCCTGGTGGAGACGCTGGCGCGCCGCGACCTGCCCACTCCTCGCCTGGACGGCATGGCGAGAGCCTGCTCTCGGCCTTCGACGTGGACAGGATGTCGGTCCAGGCCCTTCTGTTCCAGACCGGCTACCTCAGTGCGCCGTGGAAAGGCGCTTTCGTGGGTGCGAATCCCACCCAACAACTGTCGTTCCGGTTGGTAGCGGCCAGGGCGGTTTACGGAGGGTAGGCTGAAGCACTCTGGGAAAGGGCGGCGAAGGCCGCTCAGCGAACATGCGGGCCGAAACGAGCAGTGAACCAGGCCTCGAAACGGTCAATGCGGGAGCTGACCCTCCTAGGGGAAAGCCGCCGACGGTCGGGAAGAGAACGACAAGAGCACCGACCGTTTCCGCCGGGGTGTCGGCACGCATGGAAGATGAAGGAAGCAGCAACACGGGAAGCCCTGTCGGTGACGCGCACGAGTCAACCGGAACCCCGCGAGGGGCAGGCCGGCGGGTGGCGGAGAGGCCCGTAGTACCGGAGAAGCCGGGTAACGCCGGCGGAGGAAAGGGGCGCGAGGAAGGGCGCCGCAAGGGAGAAGGGATCTGGCTATGCCTAACAACCGACTACATGCCAGAGATCCCGGAAGCGTCACAAGCGAAGGAACCCGGTCGAGAGGCCGGGGTCGTCGAGGCGTAAACAGGTTCGGCGACGGGTTGGAAAGCGAGAACAGGCGGAAAATATGGGAGACGGTGCAACTCCCGGGTCCGGAAAACCGGCCGTTTTTGGGAACGCTGACAATCCATCCGTGGGCGAGGGCTGGAGGCGCGGGAAATCCGCACGTCCGGTTCGGAGAGCGGGGACTGGAAACGTGGCCACGGGAGCCGGACTGAGGCCCGGAGCGAAAGCGACGGAACCCGGACCCTAAAGCTAACGCGCCAGTCCTCGACTCTACCCATCGCCGGCGAGGAGGACGGGCGCTACCGGCTGGACTACCCGAACCTCGAGGTGCGCCAGAGCCTGGGCGAGGCCCTGCTGGAAGAACTGCTCCCGGACGAGGCCCGCGAGGAGACGGAGAACCTGCGGCTGGGTGCTGGCGGCGAACGACTTCGAGCGTCTCGAAACCCTGTTCCGCGGCGTCTTCGCCCCGCACCAGTGGTACATGAACAGCCCGGTCGCGAAGTACGAGGCCCACTACGCGAGCGTCATCCACAGCTGCTTCCTGATGGAGGGCCTAGAGCCGGTGGCGGAGGACAGCGGCAGCCGGGGGCGCGCCGACATGGCGATCCGCGCCGGCGGGCGCGTCTACCTGTTCGAGTTCAAGGTGGTGGAGCGCGGGCGGGAGGGGACCGCGCTCGCGCAGCTGCGGGAGAAGGGCTACGCGGACAAGTACCGCCGCTTCGGGCGTTCGGTCCACCTGGTGGAGTTCAGCCGCGAGGAGCGCAACGTCGTCGGCTGCGAGCCCGCCTGAACGGCTTCCCGTCACGGCCGCCTCCGCGAAAGAACGCCGCCCGCGGTTCGGCCCGCGACGACAGCCGGTTCCGCCGGTTCGTCGCGCGGCTTGACGAGCCGCCCGGCCGAGGAGGCCGCGTCCGGCGGCGTCTTCCTGCAGGCGCTCGCGGGCCGGGCGCGTCTCCGGGTCCCGCGCCGCAGGGCGGGAGAACCGGTCGTTCTCGCCGTCGCGGCGGCCCTCGTCGACGGGCGCGTCGCGCGGCGGCCGCAGGGCGGAGCGGGGGAATTCCCCGGCGGCCGGCGGCGGAGGGACGCCGGGCCCGGGAGCTTCGGGAGGAACTCGACGTCGACGAGAGCTGCCTTTCGCCGTTCACCTTCGCGTCTCACCGCTACGACGATCTGGCCGCTTTACGTCTGCCGGAAATGGGGAGGCCGCGTGAACGGAAGGACAGCAGGTCGCGTGGGTGAAGCCGACGCGCCTCGACGCCTACCCCCCGCCGACCGCCCGCTGGTCGCCATGCTGCGCGGTGACGCGGCTCTTCCGGAGTTGCGGCCGTCCGTTTTCGGCGGCGCGCCGTTTCGCGGCCGTCGGCGTATGGCCGCGATGATCCGCGCCAGCGACGAACGCGGGCAACAACAGCGCGCGGTCACGCAGCAGCAGAGCGCAGCCATGCAGCAACAGCGCGAAGCCGAAGAACGCCGCCACGAGGAGAGCATGACGGCGCTCAAGGCGCTGATAGCCGGCCGCCGGACCGCCGCGCCGGAAACTGTCGCCGAACGAACGACGCCGACGGACGACGGGGCGGGAACAAGGGGCGACTGACGCCGTTCCCCGCCGGCGAGACCTCGAAGTCGAGCGACTGTCGCGGTCGCGCGGGGCGCAAGGCCCGGCGCCGTCGTTCGCGACCAACCGCGGCGCCGGCGCGCCTCCCGCTTCGGCAATCATGTCGAACGGGAGCCGGCGACGCCGCCGCTTGCAGGCGCAAAACTCGACGAGCGACCTTTTCTCCGGCGCAAGGCTTGCCGCGGACAGCAGCCCGGAAACCCGGCAAGCGCGGCGCGCGCGACGGCGACCCGGGCTATCGCCCGCCGCAGGGCCTCTCGTTCCGAGCCGCTCTCCTGCGCGCGTCGGGCGCGTTCGCTCTCGAACTTGTTAAGCTTGCGCGCCGCGGGCGTTGCCGCGTTCGTCGAGTCGCTCCCTCGACTCCGCCGTGGGCGGCCCGCTCGATCCCGTTCGCCAAGAGGTCGACTTCAGGCGGCTCGTTGCGCGCCGCCTCGACACGCGCCCGCCGCGTTTTCCGGAACGTCGCCTGCCGACTTGCCTCCGTGCGCCGTTTCCGCTTCCTGGCGCGCCTCGTCCCGCCGCCGGGGGGTCGTTGGCAGCAGCAAGACCCGCTGTCTGTCGGTCGCCTCGAAGCAAAAATGAGGGGCGAAGGATCCCGTGTCCGGTCCCCGGACGAATTTTTTCGTCCCCCGGGTAGCGAACGCTTACCGAGTTAAGAGCCGCGTGCGCTGTTCGTAAGATCTTGAAATGCGGACAGCTTTCCGGGGTGCGGAATTTTTTTTACCCCGATTCGGGTACGGAAAACTGCGAATTCTCCGCGCCGGGACTGCGATTTTCGCAGATTCCACCCCACGGCCGGCCAGCCGCCGTCCCCCCCGATTGGCCGCCTGTGTTCAGGCCACGGCCCGGCTTGCACCGGGTTTGCGGCGCGGCAACCGGTTATTCGACTTTTGTTCTCAAGACTGAGCACCCGCGAGGCCCTTGCGGGCTGCCGGCGGGCGGGCGGAGCGGTTCGCGGGGTGCCGGCCGGGCGGCAGGCCGACAAAAAATGGCACAGCGCAAACGGCTCGTTAATGACGCTCTCCTTGACGGTTCCGGCATGGCGGCCTATCCTCTCCGGATGACGAGACGCATGCTTCCGACCGGCTTGACCTCCCTCCGGAAAATCCGGACGAGGGACTGCTACTACGTCGACAAGACGGACCATGCGCGCCGCCTCGTCGAAGAGGGCGATTACTATTTCCTGTCGCGTCCGCGCCGGTTCGGCAAGACCCTGCTGGTGGACACGCTGCAGGAACTGTTCGAGGGAAGCGAGGAACTGTTTCGTGATCTCGCCGTACACGGCAGGTGGGACTGGTCGGCGCGCCATCCTGTCGTGCGGATCAGCTTTGGCGGCGGCAATTTCGACTCCCCGGACTTCGTTCGGAGAAGCGTGGAACGGCAGCTGGCGGCGGCGGAGAGGTGCGCCGGCCTCGAACCGGGCGCTGTCGAGGCGTCGAACCGTTTCGGGGAATTGATCGAGGCCCTGCACGAGCGCACCGGGCAGCAGGCGGTCGTGCTGGTCGACGAATACGACAAGCCGATTCTGGACGCGCTCGGCGACCGGGAACTGGCGCTGGCCAACCGCGATTTCCTGCGCGGCTTCTACGCGATGATCAAGGACAACGACAGGCATCTCCGTTTCGTTTTCCTGACGGGGGTGAGCAAGTTCTCGCAGGCGGGCCTGTTCTCGGGCCTGAACAACCTGATCGACGTCACGCTGGAGCCGGAGTTCTCGGCCATCTGCGGCTACACGGACGCGGAACTGGACGCGGTCTTCGCCCCGGAACTCGAGGGCCTGGACCGGGACAAGATCCGCCGCTGGTACAACGGCTACAACTGGCTCGGACCGGAGAGGGTCTACAACCCGCACGATATTCTGCTGCTTTTCCGGCGCCGCCGGTTCGAGGCGCACTGGTTCCGGACCGGCACGCCGACCTTTCTCGCCGACCTTCTGTCGCGGCGCCAGGTCGCGGCGCCGGACCTGGAGGGCATGATCGCGGACGACGCGTTGCTGTCGGCGATCGACGTCGACCGCATCCCCGTCGAGGCGCTTCTGTTCCAGACCGGCTACCTGACCATCGCCGACGAGGAACTGGACGACGACGCGCTTCTTTACCGGCTGGACTACCCGAACCATGAGGTGAAGCGCAGCCTGAACGCGCTCCTGCTGGAGGCGATGGCGCCGGACGTCACGGTCGCAGCGGGAAGCCGGAAACTGCGCCGCCTGATGCGCACGAACGACTTCGCGGGCCTCGAGGCGCTGTTCCGGGCGTTCCTGGCGAGCATCCCGAACGAGTGGTACGCGAACACGGGCATGGCAGGCTACGAGGCGCACTACGCGAGCGTGTTCTACTCGCACTTCGTGGCGGCGGGGATGGACGTCCGCGCCGAGGAGAGCACGGCGCGCGGACGCTCGGACCTTGCGGTCCTGCACGGCGGCGGCGTCTACCTGTTCGAGTTCAAGGTCGCGGACGGGAAGCCGGAAGGCCGGGCGCTGGCGCAGATACGGGAGCGCGGCTACGCGGACAAGTACCGGAGTCCGGGCGTGCCGATCCACCTGATCGGGATCGAGTTCGGCCGGGAGGAGCGCAACATCGTCGGGTTCGAGTTCGAGACCGTCTAAGGCCGGGAGCCGTTGCCGTTCGGACGCAGGCGGCGCCTCCGCGAAAAGCGCCGACCGACCGCGCGCTCGCGGCGGCCGCCACTGCCGCTTCCTGGAGCCGGGCGGCGACGCCGGCCATGCACCGCGCCTGGCGGGTCGCGCGCGCCGAACTGCGGCTCGACGCCGCGACCGTGGCCGTTTGCGGCGCGGACAGCCGCTCGCTCGAGAACAGTCTTCCGCGCCGGGCTGGCCAGCGCGAACGGCGCGGGCAAGACGCCGCCGCCGCTCGCAGGAATCTACCGGTCGGCGTCGGGGCGCGCGAACCGCCGGGGAAGGACGGCCGCGCCGTTCGCCCTCGGCCCTTACGGAAAACCTCACGGCGCGCGGAGTCTTCCTCATGCCTCCGGAAATCCCCGAACGGACCGCCGAGGGGTTCACCTCGCTCGACGACTGCGAGGCCGGCGCACCGGCCTCGAACCGGGATCCGTTCGCGCCGGTCAACGTCTACGGCGCCTCCAGGGCGATGGGGGAAACTCTGGCCGGACTGCGAGAACATCGTCATCCTTCGCGTGGCGTCCCTGTTCGGGACGGCGGGAGCGAGCGGCAAGGGGGGGGGGGGGAATTTCGTCGAAACGATAGCCGGGAGGGGGAAGAGAGCGCTGCGGGTGGTCGACGACCAGACCATGTCGCCGACCGTCACCGCGGACGCGGCGCGCGTCGTTCTGCGGATTCTCGCGAGCGGCTGCGTCCCTTATCACGCGGTCAACGACGGCGCGGCGACCTGGTCGCCCGCGAAATCGTCCGCCTCGCCGGAGCCGTCGTGACGCCCTGCGCGAGCGACGAGCGCCCTGCCCGCGCCCTGCGCCCCCGGTACAGCGCACTCGACAACGCCAGGATCCCGGCCGCGTTCGGCGGCCTGCGGCAGGAAGCGCTCGAGCGCTACGCCAAGGGGCACCGCAGGCCGGCGGCGGGCGGCGCGTTCCCCGGAGAAGCGCCGCGATGAAGGGCATCGGCGGGAAGGAACGCGCCTGCTGACGAGCGCGGTAAGCAAGCAGCTCCTGCCGGTCTACGACAAGCCGATGCTATCCGCTGAGCACGCTGGCGGGAATTCGGGACATTCTTGCGCGCCGCAGCACGCCGCGGCCTTCGAGCGGCTTCTCGGCGACGGCAGCCAGTGGGGCCTCGCGCTTCGCCATGCCGTGCAGCCGCGCCCCGAAGGGCTGGCGCAGGCCTTCCTCATCGGCAGGGACTTCCGACGATTCCTGCGCCCTGGCCCTCGGGGACAACATATTCTACGGGCACGGCCTGACCGAGAAATTGCGAAACGCGGCTTCCCGGCGCAAGGGGGCGACGGTTTTCGGCTACGGGGTTCCGGGAGCGCTACGGCGTGGTCGAGCTCGACGCGTCCGGCCGCGCGGTCGCCGAGAAGCCCGCCCGCCCCCAGTCGCAGTGGGCGGTTACGGGCCTTTATTTCTACGACAACGAGGTCGTCGCGTCCGAAATCGCGCCGAGCGCGCGCGGCGAGCTGGAGATCACCGACGTCAACGCGCATTAACGCGGCGAACTTCATGTGGAGTTGCTCGGCCGCGGATTCGCCTGTACGGGAACCAGCGACAGTCTTCTGGAGGCCGCCAGCTTCGTGCAGACCGTCGAGAAGCGTCAGAGGCAGAAAATCGCGGAAGAGATCGCTTTCCTCAACGGCTGGAAGCGACGCCGAGCTCGGGCGTAGTCTGCACAAGAGCGGGGAGTATCTTTTGCGGCTAGACACCTTGAAAGAACCGAATACGTTGAGCCAACTGGCAACGGAATGCCCTTCCCAGAGGCGCTGAATCTCGTGGTCGAAGCGCGAGCGAGCCATTTTTGTTCGTCGAAGACCGCGCCAGGAGCGGGGCTGAGAACGCGACGATCAATCCGTTGATAACATAGGGCGATTCCGGTCACGCGGTAGCGGCGGCGTTCAACCACGCAACCGCAGCCTTCGTAGGCGGGTGTGCACGGGCATGAGACATTTGGAGAACCCGATCAAAGGCTCTTGACAGCAGCCACGAGTTCACCGGTTGCCTTCAGGGCCGCGCCATGGCGCTGCGGGGCTGCGTTGAAAGAAAATGGCGTTTCCCGGCCCCGTCACTCTCAGGCGCGAGAGGAAACGGAAACGCCTCCCAGCGCGGCATCCTTGATTATTTTGCACCTGAAACTGCCGATTATCGTGACTGCTCATACCGGCTCGCGCAACGGAACCCACCTGTCGCGCGCGCGAACGTCTCGACTGGCGCAAGCCCAACGGCGGCCTGAAAGGCACCCGCGTTTCTGCTGGAACGCGACGGCCTCTGCGGCTGTCGCAGCGCCGGTCCACCCGCGTTTGCCGTTCCGCAGTCTCCCGAACCGCCCTTGTTCCCAACTCCCGAACGTCAGGTCCGTCCGCTGCACACCCGTCCGCAACGCCAGCGAGAGTCGGGCCGCCTTCCCGCTACCTCGGCTTTACGCCCATGCCCGGCGCGCAGCACTTCGTCCGCTCCGCAGAGGGCGAACCGCTGGCCGCGCCCGCCGCGTGGAAGATTGCGCCACGGGACAAGTTCATCGGTGCGCCGCCAGTGCACCTTTCGTCGTCAACGACGCAAGGTTACTGCCCCGGGTCAGAATCAAACATCTTGCATCCCTTCGCGCAAACGATGTTTGCCCGACGACTGGAACCTTCGTTACGCCTTGCGTCCCGCACTGCTTGAGACCTTCTGCGAAAGCCCCCGATTCGCGGGCACTTGACTACCGCGCAGCCAACTGGGTCCGGGTCGGCAAACCGCAGGGCCGCGGCAAGCTCGACGTGAAAAACGCGCTGCCGGTCAAGGATGCCGAAGCCCCTGCGGCGGGACTGAAAGACGGTTCTCAATGCGGACCATCACCCGGGTAGCGAACGCTACGAGCGCTGCGCAAGTTCGGCGTATCGCGGAAAAGTTCCCCGAACGCAACTCTCTCCGACGCCCCGAAAAAAGGGATGTGCCGTCCGCCGCAACCCGCCGTAAATTCACGGATATTCGCGGGAAAGGGACGCGCGCCGGGTTAGGGTTGCCGTCAGTTCGGGTGTCGGAGCGGTCACACCGGCACCACACGCCCGAGGCCGGCGGCAAGGTGGACACAGACATTTGGTACATGGACCGGACATACTGACGCGTTAATGACGCTCTCCTTGACGGTTCCGGCATGGCGGCCTACCCTCTTCTGATGACGAGACGCATGCTTCCGACCGGCTTGACCTCCCTCCGCAAAATCCGGGAGCTGGGCTGCTACTACGTCGACAAGACGGACCATGTGCGCCGCCTCGTCGAAGGGGGTCAGTACTATTTCCTGTCGCGTCCGCGCCGGTTCGGCAAGAGCTTGCTGGTGGACACGCTGCAGGAGTTATTCGAGGGAAGCGAAGAGCTGTTCCGGGGCCTCGCCGTGCACGGCAAGTGGGACTGGTCGGCGCGCCATCCGGTCGTGCGGATCAGTTTCGGTTCCGGCAATCTCGGCGACCCTGACCGGCTGCACAGGAACGCGATGATGCAGCTCGACGCCGCCGAAAAGCGCGCCGGCGTCCGATGCGGCTACCCGGACGCCTCCGACCGCCTTCACCATCTGATCTCCGAACTGCACGAGCGGTCCGGGCGGCGCGTGGTCGTGCTGGTGGACGAGTACGACAAGCCGATCCTGGACGCGCTCGGCGACCGGGAACGGGCGCTGGCCAACCGCGACTTCCTGCGCGGCTTCTACAGCGTCGTCAAGGACTGCGACGCGCATATCCGGTTCGCCTTCCTTACCGGCGTGAGCAAGTTCTCGCAGGCGGGCCTGTTCTCGGGCCTGAACAACCTGCGCGACATCACCCTCGATCCGCGGTTCGGCGCCATCTGCGGCTACACGGACGCGGAACTGGACGCGGTCTTCGCTCCGGAACTCGAGGGCCTGGACCGGAACGAAGTCCGGCGCTGGTACAACGGCTACAACTGGCGCGGCGCGGAGAAGGTCTACAACCCGTTCGACATCCTCCTTCTCTTCGAAACGCACGAGTTCGGCAACCACTGGTTCCTGAGCGGCACGCCGACCTTCCTCGCCGACCTTCTGTCCCGGCGCCGGTTCGCGCCGCCGGCCCTGGAGGACCTGGTCGCGGACGACGATCTGCTGTCGGCCATCGATATCGACCGCATACCCGTCGAGACGCTTTTGTTCCAGACCGGCTACCTGACCATCGTCGGCGAAGAGCAGGACGAGGGCGTTCGTCTCTTCCGGCTGGACTACCCGAACCGGGAGGTGAAGCGCAGCCTGAACGCGCTCCTGCTGAAGGCGATGGCGCCGGATATCACGGTCGCGGCGGAGAGCCGGGAGCTGCGCCGCCTGATGCGGACGAACGACTTCGCGGGCCTCGAGCGGCGGTTCCGGGCGTTTCTGGCGAGCATTCCGAACGAGTGGTACGCGAACACGGGGATGGCGGGCTACGAGGCGCACTACGCGAGCGTGTTCTACTCGCACTTCGTGGCGGCGGGGATGGACGTCCGCGCCGAGGAGAGCACGGCGCGCGGCCGCTCGGACCTGACGGTCCTGTACGGCGGCAACGTCTACCTGTTCGAGTTCAAGGTCGCGGACGGGAAGCCGGAAGGCCGGGCGCTGGCGCAGATTCGGGCGCGCGGCTACGCGGACAAGTACCGGCGTCCGGGCGTGCCGGTTCACCTGATCGGCATCGAGTTCGGCCGGGAGGAGCGCAACATCGTCGGGTTCGAGTTCGAGACCGTCTGAAGCCGGGAGCCGTCCCGCGCAGGCGGTGCCTCCGCGAAAGGCGTCGGCGGACCGCGCCGCAGGTCGCCATGCCCTTCGTCTGGGACCGCCGTTGTTTCCGCCGGGTCGCCGCCTTGCGCGCCGACCGCCCGACGGGACGCGTCGGCGCGGGAACTCCGGGCCGGCGGCCTCCGCCCCTTCCTTGACGGGCATTGCGGCCTACCCTCTGACGAGACGCTTGCTTCCGACCGGCTTGACATCCCTCCGGAAAATCCGGGAGCTGGGCTGCTGCTACGTCGACAAGACGGACCATGCGCGCCGCCTCGTCGAGAGGGGGTCAGTACTATTTCCTGTCGCGTCCGCGCCGGTTCGGCAAGAACTTGCTGGTGGACACGCTGCAGGAGCTGGGAAGCGAGGAGCCGTTCCGGGGCCTCGCCGTGCACGGCAAGCGGGACTGGTCGGCGCGCCGTCGCGCGGCTTAGCTTCGGCGGAGGCAACTCCCCGGACTTCGTGGAACGGCAGCTGGCGGCGACGGAGAGGCGCGCCGGCCTGCGACCGGCGTTCGCGGCCTGCGCCCGAGATTCCGCCGATGGACGAGCGGGGTCGGCGACGTGGCCTTCGTCAGGAAGGCGGAGCGACGGCGAGGGGCGGGCGGGGAACCTCGCGCCCGCTTCGCATAACGCCGCCTCGCTCGAGCGGGAACGGGTATACTCTTGGAGGGCGGACGGGCGCGGGCGTTCGGACGCGCTGCGGGACGGTTGCTTTGGTCCCAAAGTTCCGGCATTCCGCCGTTCGTTTCCGTTCATGTCGAGACAGTCCATGCCTCTTGGGAAGGAAAGCGACCGCCGCAGGCGCCAGCCCGCGCAAGGGCGGCATGCCGCGCGCCAAAGGGCCAACCTTCCCGCCGAGGGCAGGAAACTCACCGTTCCGCGGACGAGCTTGAAGGTTTTGGTGACCGGCGTGGGCGGACACCCTTGTTCCCCGCTTGGGCAAACCACGCCGTCAAGGCCGTGGACAGTTCTTCTTCGGGCGGCATGCCGGAGGCGGAACGGCTTGCAGGCCGAAGACAACCGCAACCCGCGAGCGGGGCGTCGACGCGGCGCCTCGCTGCCCAACGACCCGTCGGGCGAACCGTTTCAGGAGGCGACCCGGGAGCCGGGATTCGCGGGTTCGAAACGCCCGCACGGCCAAGGAAGCGGGCGTGCGCCGATACCCGTCGTCGCGCAGCATCTACGGTTTTCAGGAGGAGGGCGTCGTCGCCGACGAAACAGCGGCACGATACCGTCCCGCGCCAACGAAATGGCGGAAATCGAGGCCGTGGTGACGCCCTGCGCGAGCGACGAGCGCCCTGCCCGCGCCCTGCGCCCCCGGTACAGCGCGCTCGACAACGCCAGGATCCCGGCCGCGTTCGGCGGCCTGCGGCAGGAAGCGCTCGAGCGCTACGCCAAGGGGCACGGCGGACCGGCGGCGGGCGGCGCGTTCCCCGGAGGAGCGCCGCGATGAAAGGCATCATCCTGGCCGGAGGGGAAGGGACGCGTCTGCATCCCGTGACGAGCGCGGTAAGCAAGCAGCTCCTGCCGGTCTACGACAAGCCGATGATCTACTATCCGCTGAGCACGCTGATGCTGGCGGGAATTCGGGACATTCTGGTGATCTGCGCGCCGCAGCACGCCGCGGCCTTCAAGCGGCTGCTCGGCGACGGCAGCCAGTGGGGCCTCGCGCTCCGCCATGCCGTGCAGCCGCGCCCCGAAGGGCTGGCGCAGGCCTTCCTCATCGGCAAGGACTTCATCGGCGACGATTCCTGCGCCCTGGCTCTCGGGGACAACATCTTCTACGGGCACGGCCTGACGGAGAAATTGCGAAACGCGGCTTCCCGGCGCAAGGGGGCGACGGTTTTCGGCTACGGGGTTCCGGATCCGGAGCGCTACGGCGTGGTCGAACTCGACGCGTCCGGCCGCCCGACCGCCATAGAGGAAAAGCCTGTCCGTCCCCAGTCGCAGTGGGCGGTTACGGGTCTTTATTTCTACGACAACGAAGTGGTCCGCGTCGCGTCCGAAATCGAACCGAGCGCGCGCGGCGAGCTGGAGATCACCGACGTCAACGCGCACTATCTCGAACGCGGCGAACTTCACGTGGAGCTGCTCGGGCGCGGATTCGCCTGGTTCGATACGGGAACCAGCGACAGTCTTCTGGAGGCCGCCAGCTTCGTCCAGACCGTCGAGAAGCGTCAGAGACAGAAAATCGCGGTTCCCGAAGAGATAGCTTTCCTCAACGGCTGGATCGGAAGCGACGATCTGGCCAAGCTCGGACGCGATCTGCGCAAGAGCACATACGGGAAGTATCTATTGCAGCTGGCCAGCGAGGTGGACGAAAGGCTGTTCCGGCAATAAGCTCTGGCCGACCTGACGGTCCGTTCAACCACTTAGTCGCATAGCGTGCCGCAGTTTGAGGTGTTGCATCCCGCTCAATTTATCCCCTCGACAAGATCGAAGCAGCGTCGGAATAACCCATCCGACAAACGGCAGCCACTTGAACAAACGCTCAAAACGCTACATAGCCTTTGTACAGGCCCACTCCCGAAACAACCACGCGCCAAAACCCTAACTCCGCGACAGGTTTAAGAAATCCAAGCTTACGGCGACACTGCAAACGGTCAAACTGAACGGTGGGAACGGTTGCCGTCTGCGGCCCCGAGTTCCTCGGCACATATTCGAGCGGTGTTCCGCCCTTGCTGGACAGCGTAATTTGTCCCCCGGTCTTCTGGATAAATTTGTGCCATGGTAGCCAAGAACAAGCCCGGCAGAGGAGTTTTCGTATCAGGAATCAATCGACTGTAGCCGCACTCCACTACGGGCTGCGCATAGCGGGCATGCCAGACATGGGCAGCCAGGACTTGATTGTCCGTCAGCCGTGGAAACATCCGGCGCAGATGGCCGAGCGCGAAGTCGACCGCCTCGCCGTTCGGCATTCGGTAGAACGGATCGGTCTCCGGCAGATACTTTGAGAGATATGCTATGTGCCGCCCGCCATAGCTCGACGCGGGCTCGAAATTCGTGTGTTCGATCACCCCCACGAAGGGGAAATCCGGGTCGTTGACGTTCAGCCAGTACAGGTCCGACAGGCTGCGGTTCAGTTCCAAGACGATGCAGACATTGGCGAGATAGCGGATGCGCCGCAGGCGCGCAGTGTAACTTGGCGGCACATGCGGTTCGACGAGGGCCGAGACGACCGGCAACGCTGGCGTCGCGATCACCGCGTCGGCGGTGACGGTTCCGTCCGGCCCGATGATCCCGGCGACGCGTCCATCCTCCACCCTCAAGCCCGTCGCCCGGAACCCGATCCTCACCTCTCCGCCGCGAGCGCGGACAGCATCCGAGAGGGCGTCGGCGAGAGCGGCGAAGCCGCCGCGGAAATAGGCAAGCCGTTCCTCGCCGCCATTGCCGCGGCTCGAACCACGCAGCTTGAGTTTGTTCCAGAACCAGACTGCTGCCACTTCCTCCGCCAAGTCGCCGAACTTGCCCCGCAGCAGGGGCTCCCAGACAACCCGCCAGACGCACTCCCCGCCGAGGCGCCGCAACCAGTCAGCGGCTGTGATGTCTTCGAGTGCCCGCCAGTCCTGAACCCGACGTGCCCGCAGTGCCAGAAGTCCTAGCCGGAGACGGCTCCCTAAGGACAGCGGAGAAAAGCGCAACAGGTCGGCGGGCGTCGAGAGCTTAAAGAAGTTGTGGGCGTAGTACATACCGGTGCGTGTGGGACGTTCCAAGACACGATCTGACAAGCCTAGTTCGGCAATGAGATGCATGATGTGGTGGTCGCTGGTAAACCAATGGTGATAGAATTTTTCCAGCCGCGCTCCGCCAGCGATGAAACTACCGGCCAGCCCGCCGACCTCGGCGTCCTGTTCCAGAACGGTGACCCGAACACCCCGGAGGGCGAGCTCGTATGCCGCAGCGAGGCCGCAGAAACCAGCGCCGATGACAGCGACATGCGGTCCGGGTGCCTCCCGTCCGGAACCCTCGCACATCATCTTATAGTTACCGCTAGTTCTCATCTCCGATTCCTCGCCTTACCCTCGCATTAACGACGCCACACGCATGCAGCCCCGGCAACATCCAAAGACCATCGCAAAACACACAAAAGCGCCATTACTCGACGATAAAATATCCTACATGAAACACGCGGCCCGTCGCCGTTTGTTTGATCGTCACCTCGTACTTCCCCGATTCCCGAACTCGCCGTGGAGGAAAAGCCCCTGTGGCGATATCGCCTCCGCGGAAATGCCCGTGTATGGCCGGGTATCCGGCAAAATAAATCCGCACCGGACCGAAACTCCTACGATCCACTTTGTCGACACGCACCCAAATACCCATGCTGCCATCAAAGTTTCTGTTGGGAACGAAGCCGGATAGAGTATTTCGGGGTCCCCAATCCATAACGTGCAAATCATCATCTATTAAATGGTAATCTGGCAGCCGACATACGAGCGTCAGCATTGAAAAATACAGTATATTGTTGCATTCGTCTTTATATTTCTCAAAACTTTTGTTCAATTCCCTAGTTTGATATTTTTGAATTACCATAATCTGATTTTCGCCTGTCTTCGCCGGTATACCTTGAATTCCGGTCAACAGCAAATAATTCGGGTTCTGATGCCATCCGTCCACATATAAGGATGTCGGCCGTTCGGCGACGATCAGATCAAAAACCCGCCTTTGTTCCACAGATAATTCAGTCCGAATCCAACTATCTTGACGAACTGTCAAGGCCTTCTCGACAAGAGCTGAGATCAAAAGAGAGACGCACAACGCAAGGACCGTTCGTAAGCATATCTTTATACTCTTCCTCACCCTAAAAAATTTCAACAGTAGGATATAATTGTATCCACAGATCGCCATGAATGCTGGCATAAATAACAACAAAGTGACCATCGAAAGACGGTGATTCGCAACTTTAATCTGCGTCCACATGACGGCAATAGCTAACCCGCCAACCATCAAACTGACCAAACCCGCACGAACGAGTTCCTCTTTATCTGAACCTTGACGCTCATAAGAGTTTTTTCTAAATCGCAAAGAGAAAATAAATATCGGCAAGCATAATAATAGAGACACGACGCACGCCATCCAAGCCAAATCATGGAGGGATTCGTAGAGTGTGGATAGCTTTCCTCCGATTACCTCGGGAGAAAACCATTTTCCCACATGATGGACGCTATATTGGGCCGTGAACCATTGGTACTCTTCCACGGAATGCAGGTAGTTTTCAACACTTCCAACGGAGAAGAAACGGTATATCTCAAATAAAAGCGTTGGCAAAATGAAAATCAAACCACAAGTTAAAATTTTCTTAATTCGGATTCTATGGTTTTTCATTAAATCCCATACGAAATAGATCAGAATTAGAGATATTCCGGGAATTACGAATAGGACTTTCATTTGTACGGCAATGCCCGCGAACACCGCCGCAACAGCAGGCTTGTTTTTTCCGACGGCCCAAGCAGCCCAAACGATAGCTGCCGCTCCTGGAATTTCTCCCAAAATCTCGCCTACTACATTAGGAACGGCACATAGCGAAACGCCGGTCGCCAAAGCAGCGGGCAGAAGAGCAGATTCAGCGCTCCAATTTCTGAGCACGAAGAACAAACCGACCGCATACAACCAAAGAGTGAAGGCAAGAGTTATATGTATTGCAAGAATGCTTTTTCCTGTAACGTACCAGACGAGGGATAGCGGAATGAGAACGGCGGGTCCGGTAGTTACGTGAGGATCGAACAACCATTTTCCGCCTCCCCGTAACGCTCCGTAGCTAGCATAACCCTCGCCCTTTACTAATGAATCGACGACCTGAAAATTGTAGGAGCCGTCATGTAGAAGAACAATGGGTGTAATATAGTAGGTTGTCGCTAAGAGAAGAAAAAAGCACCCCAAAAAAACCGATACGGATAACCAGTTTTCAAACGAAGTCGAACGAAATTTTGCAACAGCCTTAACGATTCTTCCCTGTTTGTCTCCTTGGTTGTTTTCTTCGTATTCACTCATCGGAACCGTACCCTTGGCGGCTTCTGTGGAAAAGCAGAAGAAGAAGTCCTACGACAGTTAACGGTGCCCACAATAGCACATGTATGGTCAGCGCGAAAGCGGCAGCGGTTTCGGGAGCCGCGCCGTAGGCAGCGAGGCCTTGGGCGGCAAAATAATCAAAGGTTCCAACATAGCCCGGCGCACTAGGGATGGCCGTCGCCAGCGAACCTGCAGAGAGCGACAACCATGGACCGAGTGGTTTGGCATCTGCCCCGAGTGCGGTAGCCACGATAGCGAAGGCAGCACCCTCGCAGAGCCAGGCGGCCACCGACAACACGCCAAGCACGAGCGACCTTGGCAGCGAGCGCATGAGGCTGAGCGCCCCGATCAGATGCGCGCCATGCCTAGAGACCACCCCCGCCCAGCGCCGTGCCGCAAGGAATCTGCGTCCGGGCAGGTGCCACCGGAAACGCTCGAACAAGGGCAGGAGCAGCATCGAAGCGAGTATCGCAGCCGCGCCCGCACTAGCCAGCCATATCGCCGCAACTACGATTCCACGAGGTAGGGCATCGTTCGGCAACCCGAGCAAGCAGACGAAAAAAAAACCCGACAGGACGACCACATCCAAGGCACGCTCGATCACGAGCGTTCCGAGCGTCCGCGTGGCCGGAGACCGGAGCTGCCGACGGAACCCAACGACTCGAAGCATGTCGCCGGCCCGGAACGGCAGCACGTTGTTGACAGCCATACTAGCAAGGAATGGGCGGATGCAGGCACCGACCGGTAGGCCCGGCTCCAGCGCACGCAGCATCCACCACCAGCGCACGAGGCGTACCGCGACACCGATGGCGATGCAGGCCAAGGCGAGGACGATGGCTAGCGCCGACAGGCCGGCGAACGCCCGACCCAACGAGTCCACGTCCAGTTCGATGGCGAACAGCCACGCGAAACCCGTGGTCGCAGCACAGCCCACGGCGAGTTTCAGCCACCGACCTTTACTCATCCGCCGGTGCCGGTTCGTCCCGCGCCGCCGCTCGATGGCTTGCGGGAGCGCGACCGAGCCGTTCTCGAACCAGATAGAGCGGGCGGCGTTTCACTTCCGCGTAAACGCGGCCCAGATACTCTCCAAGCACGCCGACAAGCATGAGCTGCACCCCTCCGAGAAATAGGATGGCGATGAAGAGCAGCGTCCAGCCGCTGACCCATAAGTCAGTGGTCAAACGGAGGAAGAGGGCATATATGATCCCGCTCAGAGCCAGCCCCGCGACGAGGAAGCCGAGCCAAGTCGCCAGATGCAGCGGAGCGAGGGAGAAAGACAGAATGCCGTCCGTGGCCAAGCGCAGCATCTTCCTCAACGGGTATTTCGTCTTCCCCGCCAACCGGGGCGCCCTGCGGTAGTGAACGGGCTCCTGGCGAAAGCCTATCCAGGCGACCATGCCGCGCACGAGGCGGTCGCGTTCCGGCATGTTGAGGAACGCATCGACTACCCGGCGATCCATCAGCCGGAAGTCACCGGTGTCGAGCGGGATGGAGATGTCAGCGACGCGGTTGAGAAGCCTGTAGAATGCCTTGGCGGTCCAACGTTTGAAGGCGGTCTCGTCCTCGCGTTCGTCGCGCACGCCGTAAACGACGTCGACGCCTTGGCGCCAGCGCGCCACCATCTCCGGGATAACTTCGGGCGGATCCTGAAGGTCTGCATCGATGACGGCGACCGCATCGCCGGCAGCCTCGGCCAAACCGGCTGTCAAGGCGATCTGGTGCCCAAAATTACGCGACAACGCGATGACCCGCACATGCGAATCGGCGGTTCTGAGCTCCCGCAGGATATCCAGCGTGCTGTCGCGGCTGCCGTCGTCCACATAGACGATTTCGAAATCCAGGTTAGAGATACCCGCAAGCGCGCCGACGAGACGGCGATGGGTTTCGCGGACGACCTCTTCCTCATTGAAGCAGGGGACGACAACGGAGAGGAAACACGAGTTGTTTCTAAAGTCCATCGCTAAGCCTGCTCAGGAATTCAACTATAGAATCTGCTTCTTTCTCAGTAATGTCCGAGGCAGGCATAGTTGTCCCCGGAATGAGTCGCTGTGGGCTAGCAATGTATTTTTTAAGATTGTCCTTCGTCCAGATAACATTCGAAAATTGAAGAAAAGGAGAAAAATTGAAATAGCCATCAACTTCCCCAGCACGACGCCCGATCACATCGTGAAGGTGTGGACCGACATCATGTTCTCCCTCGTTCAGGCGATGACAGGTACCGCAATGAGTACCGAACAACTGTTCACCAACAGCAGGCCTCGTTACGCTTGGGAGATCCACTATTTTGGTAGGTTTGGCGGATTTTCGCACATCCTTCTGAATATTCGCCGCCGCGTTGTCGTTGGAAGCTCCCCAACAATGTAGCGCATAAACACTTCGATTGCGTCGGAACTTCTCGTGACAGTAATCGTCGGATCGTGCTAGAAACATAATCGACGATTTGTCAAGGAGCAACGCGATACGACCATCACTCGTATGTGCAATATCCCGAATTCTTTCCGAGATTTTGATCCGCTCTACATATTGTATATTACGTCCATGACGCCTAACTCGGAATAGATCACCACCCGCTGGTGACGCAAGTGATGTAATCAACAAATCGTCTTTCCATAACGGAAAATTCTCGGTTCTGTTGACTGCGATACTGGCAACACCAATCGATGGAACCCAAGCGTAATGCGGCCTTGTAAAACCATCGTGCGAGCCAACTTTCTCATTAGCATTCGACCGGATGGGTATTCTTCCACCGTAGTCGACACCATAAGTGACTGAAGGCCAACCATAATTTCTGTTAGGCAACAACAGGTTCAATTCGTCGCCTCCCTGTGGTCCATGCTCTACAGCCCACAGGTTTCCATCTTGATCTCTTACAAGCCCTTGTGGATTTCTATGGCCAATTGTCAGCGTTTCCGCCTTTCCCGTTTCGATTTCGACACGGACAAGTTTTCCATGTTGAGATTGCAAGTCGTTTGCTAGGACATATTGATCTTCTTTATGCCATCCATCCTGTCCATGATCCCCGATGATAATCAACAAAAAATCGTTATCGTCCACTATTTTCCCACCTGACTGATGTGGGTCGAACGGCAGAGAGATGCAAGGAGATGCGTCAAATACCGTCCTGAATGGCTGCGATAAAAGAATATCGTTATTCTCATAGTGCAAAGTCGCCTGCGATAATCTGAATACAACACATCGCCCGGTGTAATAATGATGAGTAACGAACAAGTCAAACTGCGTTTGTGATTGTCGTCGAACAAGAATATCACTCACTCGAAGCCGGCGATGCGCCGGATAATCCTCAAGATAAGTAGTATTCTGTTTGACGTCCTCCAGCCCCATTGGAACTCTCTCGTCAAGATACCGCACCGTACCATCTGCGTGAACCAAAGCAAAGCTCCCGTCCGGAGTAGCTAGCAATAAGTTATCGCCAAATTTTTCTATTGCTCCCCCCACACCGTTAAATTTTTTTAATTTTATTTCCGTTACCCCTAGAGAGTACAAATGCGTGTTTAGTTTCTTCTCGTCCTCGCTGTCTTTGTCCGGGAAAGCGAATTCTTTAACCCAAACCGGTTTTTCATTCCCGGGAATATATTGGCCGATACGGATAGCCGAGATGTCATAATCGGGAAGCGGACCGGATGCGGTTATGCACTTGCCAGAGAACATCATCCCCTTGCTTATGAAATCAAAGTCCAAATTGTCAAAACTATAATTTTTTCTATGCTCAGGAAGATCTTCTTTATTGGACGGAATAATATGTAAAATCATTTTCGCGTCAACGTCCGCAAACTCGCACGGTTCTTTCACATAGAATAGCGTATTCCCTATGAGGAATATGTTAAACACAGAAGATACAACGGGATCGCGAGATACGATCAATTCGTAAATATTTCGAAAATCCTTTTGAAACGCAGGCCATCTCTTTTCTGAAATGATGTTAGCTAGAGAAACTTGGCTGAAAAAGACCAAAAAAAAGCAACCGTATACAATTCTAGCAGCAGTAAAAATCATCCGATTCTTCACCATGACCATCATTACCTTATCCTGATATCCTTAAGGATTTTTTACTGACGTCCTGATCAAGAAATTCGCGCAATAGTTGCAACCTCGCTTCAGAGGACAGCATGGTGGCAAACAGAGCACCGAAAGTCAAGGTGGAAACTCTCGCACTCTCGCACCGCTACCGCCTCCTCGCGAGCAGCGCTTGGCAATGAACGCCTCCCTCAGCCGAACCGTTCTCGGATTCGCCTTGCTGTCCCGCCGCCTGTCGAGACCGTTTTGAACTTCCCCTATCAACTCCGGTAGGATGGACCCCCCCCCCCCCCACCTCTTGCGGCACGCCATGAACCACAGACGAGGGGAGCATCCATGGAAGATATTAGCATGGTCGGGCTAGACTTGGGCAAGCGCTTTTTTCAGGCGCACTGCGCGGACGAGAAGTTCCTCAATCGGCGGCGGCGCGATCAGGTGGTGCACTTCGTTCTTGCAGCGTGGGAGACCTGCGCTAGTGCGGAAAGGGAAGCCGGTTCCTCTTTCCGCACCTGTACCGGCAGGTCCACCGTACACCAGCGCAGAGCGACCCGTGCGTCGCGGGCCTTCCGATCTCGGGCGCCGTTGCGCACCGAGGAACGTTCGACCTCCAGACGCTGCCACACGAGTTCTCTGCGCACCTTCCCGCGTCGTCCCAGCCGAAGGGCGCGGCACTCGAGCTTGTGCGCAGAGGCCGCGAACCCGACAGCCCTCAGCCAGCCATGCGCCGACCCCACCAGGTTCCGTAACTGACAACCGACCAACGGACCGGCACCGCACCACACGGATGCTCCTCCTCCAGCATCGTGTTCCACACCTGTGGGCGCACCTTCGGCGTAAGTGTTCGCTACCCGGGTGATGGTCTGCGATTGAGGATCTTTTTCCAGTCCCGCCGCAGGGGCTTCAACATCCTTGACCGGCAGCGCATACTCGTTTTTCACGTCGAGTTTGCCGCGGCCCTGCGTTTTGCCGACCCGGATCCAGTTGGCCGCACGGTAGCAGGTTCCATCGCTGCGTTTCGCAGAAGGTCTCGAGCAGTACGGGACGCAGAGCGTAGCGGCGGTCCCAGTCGTCGGGCAAACGTTGCTCGACCTGTGCGAGGACATGGGATGCAAGGCGTTTGATTCTGACCCAGGGGAGGAACCTTGCGTTGTTGACGACGAAGGGCAGATTGCGGCCGCGGCATTCGAGGTCCCAACCGATCAGCTTGTCCCGTGGCGCAATCTTCCACGCGGCGGCGCCGAAGCCGAGCGCGGCCAGCGGTTCGCCCTCTGCGGAGCGGACGAAGTGCTGTGCGCCGGGCATGGGCGTAAAGCCGAGGTAGCGGGAAGGCGTTCCAGAGACGGCCCTCGCTGGCGTTGCGGACGGGTTCGGTGCGCAGCGGACGGACCTGGTCGAGACGGTCGGGAGTTGGGAACGGGGGCGGTTCGGTTTCGGGAGACGGCGGAGCGGCGAACGCGGGCGGACCTGCGACGGCGGCAGAGGCCGTCGCGTTCCATCCGCAACAGGGCGACGCGGGCGCTCATGTCTTTGACGCCGCCGTTGGGTTTGCGCCAGTCGAGACGCTCGCACGCGTGAAAGGGGCGTGCGTTTGAGAGGCGGGTTCCATTGCGCGGTCGCGAATCAGGTTGAGTTCGTCCTCGGCCCGCCCGCAGAGCTCATGGCCCCTGCGGAGCCGCGGCGCGCCAGGTGCGGACGCGCTTCGGGTCGGCGCCCCAGGGAAGCCAGGCATGCGCCTCTTCGGGCGCTCGTCCGCCATGTTCGGCGCAGGCTTGCAGATAATCGCGGAGCCAGTGGTGCGGCGAGAGGCCGGCCAGTTCAAGCGTACACGGAGAAGAGCAGCCCGGTCAGTTGCGCGCCCGCCTCGCTGAACGAGCCGAACGAGAGCTTGCGCCCAACAGCCGCGCCGCGCAGGGCGCGCTCGGCAAGGTTGTTGTCCATCGGCACGGCTGTCGACGAAGACCTCCAAGCCTTGACGCAGCAAGGACTGCAACGGCTTGCACTGCGGCGCCTCGCAGGTCGTCGAGTTGCCGCCTCGCGTCGTCGAAGAATGTGTTGCTCTCAAGCTCGTGCCGAAGGCGGCCCGCTTCCCGCTTGAGCTCGTTCACCGAAGAGACGGACTTCAGGCGTTTCAGCTCGTTGCGCGCCGCCTCTGCACGCGCCCGCGCCCGGCGGTGCTGCGTTTTCCAGAACGTCGCCTGCTGACGAGCGCTTACCTCCTTCCAGCGCGACGCCTCCGCTTCCTGGCGCGCCTCGTCCCGCTGCCGAATCGCCTCGTCCCGCTGCCCGAGGGTCATTGCCAGCAGCAAGACCCACTGTCGGTCGGTCGCATCAAAAATCTGGTGTGGACAACCCATCCTTCGCCCTGTCGATATATAAGCCTGCCGGCAGCGGTTCCCTTCCTCGCGAATATGCTGTATATACATTCCTTTACGGCGCATGTCAAGAGACTTTCCGACAGGCGGGGAATCTACAAGACGACTCCCGGCCGGGCCGTCCGTGACATCCTGGGACGATTCCGCTATCTACAATCAGGCGCCCGGAAAAGCAAGCAATCCTTTTTTCTTTTCAGGGCGTAACCATTGTAGAGGCAAATGAAACCATATGGTCAAGGAAGCAAAACCGTCCGGGGATTTCGGCGGTCAAAAGCGCAAGGCGCGCTGCGTCATGGCCACCGACAGCGAGTGGCGGCGGATCGCCGAACGCGCCGAAGCGGCCGGCAAGACGATCTCCCGATTCGTCGTCGAGCGGCTGCTGGACCCGCCGCGGGACGACGGCCCGCTGCCGGTTTCGCTGCAGCGCCGGATGGCGCGGGACGTGCTGGTCCTGTCGCGCATCGAGGAGTTGCGCTACGGCGAAGCGGGCGCGGTCGAGGACTGGAACGGGATCGTCGCGGCGGCGGACGCCGAGATCGCGGGAGAGGAAAGATGGCGCGGTCCCGGCAGTACAGCGTGAGTTGCATGCCGCTCGAATGGGAGACGATCCGGGAGCGGGCGGCGGCGGCGGGAACGAGCGTCTCGCGGTTCGTTCTGGGGTGCGCGCTGGACGACGGCGCGGCGCACCGGCTGGCGCTTTCGGAGGAGGAGCAGCGCGCTCTCTACAACCGGGTCAACCTCCTTTTAATGGCGACCCAGGATCTTCTCCGGCCGCTTCCCGGGAGCGAGGTCACGCTGCGCGAGGCGGTGGAGTTCCTGTACCGGGCGGAGCGCAAGATGCGGACGGCACCGCCTCGAAACGAAGTGCGGGACGTCCTTCCCGGACTCTTCGACGGAGGCGGGAAGTGAGCCGGCAGCCGGGCAAGGTTCGGGCCGCGGTCCACTCGATTTCGTGCACGCCGGCGGAGTGGGAACGCATCCGCGAGCGGGCCGCGGCCGAGGGCAAGTCGATGTCGCGGTCCACTCGATTTCGTGCACGCCAGCGGAGTGGGAACGCATCCGCGAGCGGGCCGCGGCCGAGGGCAAGTCGATGTCGCGCTACGTCGTCGACCGCGCGCTGACGCGGGAGCCCCGCGACCCGGAAAAGGACGCGCAATTGGTCCTCGGCGCGGACGAGCAGCGCGCGCTTTGCGACGCCGTGACGCGCATTGCGGCGGACATGTCGGGACAGATGTTCCAGGACGCGGCGGGGTCGCCGAACATGGCCAATGCGGTGCGCGTCCTGTTCGAGACGAAGCTCGACGAGATGACGCGAAGGGGGCGCTACGCCGAGATGAAGGCGCTGCTCGACGAGGTGTTCGACGCCGAAAGGGCGGAGCGAATCGGCACCGCGGTCTACGAACGGAACCGGCGATAGTTCTTCGCGGCGCACGGGAAGAGGCGCGCGCTACGCGCCCCAAGATCTCCCGCGCTGCCGGGAGACATGCTCGTCGTGGTCGCCGACGATTTCCCGCAGGCCGCGCTTCTCGCTTTCGGCGAGGTTGTCGGACCGTTCCATGTCCCGCATGCGGTCGATCACCGCCGCGCATTCGGGCATTTCGAAGGGAGACGCCCGCTGCCGCCGCGCTTCGTCGCGCACCGCTTTCCAGTCGTCCCGCAGGGCCGCCAGACGCTCGCGGTCGGCGGGCCATGCTTCGTCGCGGCCGCGAAGAAAGTCCGCGAGCAGGCGGCGCCTGCCGTCCGGCAGGCGCGGTTCCGCGGCGAGCGCCCGCGCCGCGTCGATCCAGGGCTTGCAGTCGTCGCGGGCGAAGGGATGGCCGCCTTCGGCCCGGACTTCGTCCCGGTAACTTTTCCAGCCGCTGCGGAGGTCGCGCCAGCGCCGGTCGAGCGCCTCCCCGGCGCGTTCGAAAGCGTCTTCGCGCCGCCTGCGTTCGGCCTCCGACAAGGCACGGTTCGCGACCGCCCGACGTCCGCGAGAGACCGTCTCGGCGCTCGCGTCCAGCGCCGCCCGCGCCCGTTCGGCTTCTCGCCGCGCCGGCGCCTGCCGCGCCGTTCGCGCCCTCCGTTCCACTTCGCGCTCCGTCCCCGCTTCCCGGCGGGGTTCCTCCAGCGCGCGAACGACCCGTTCCGCGCGCTGCCGGAGCTCCTCGGGCAACGCCGGGTCGGCGGCGAGCGTCCGCGCCTCCCCGATGTCGCCGCGTTCCTCCCATTCCCTGAAGCGGTCGACCGCGGTCCTTTCGGCGAACGCGGCGTCGTCGCGGGCGAGATGGCCTTCCGCTTCCTCGATGCCGCGCTCCATCCGCGCCCGCCGATCCGGTTCCAGGAATTCCAGAACGCCGCGCCCGGCGGCGACGGCCGACTCCAGTTCGAAGCGCCAGTCTTCGTATGACGCGGGCGCCAATCCGGCCTCGCGCCGCGCCAGACCGGTCTCGACGCTTTCCAGACATCGCGCCGCGCGCGCCGCCTCCGCGACCGCCTCGTCGTGCCGGACGATTTCGCCCGCGACCTGCCGACGGAGACTTTCCGGAAGGCGCGGCGGCAGCGCGAGATCCCCCAGCCGGGCGCGCAGCGCTTCGTAGCCGGGAAGATGGATCGGATGCAGCCCGGCCCGCGCCGCCGCCCCGGCGTGCCGATCGCGGTCCGTCCGCCATTGGCGGTAGACCTCCGCCCGGCTCGGGCCCGGACGGCGGACCGGCGCCAGCTTCTTGCCGGGCGCCGGCCGGAGATCCTCCCCCGCCGCCAGCCGCTCGCCGGCCTCGAGCGCCTCCATCAGCGCCTCCCGGTTGTCGGTCAGCACCACCGCGTTTCGCCGCGCCCGGTTGATCTCCATGTAGAGCGTCCGCTGGTCGCTCAGCTGCCCGTGCCCCGAATCCAGCGCCGCGATCACGTTGTTCCGCCCGATCCCCTGCGCCGCCGGCGATGCCCAGGCGTGCGCGACGTGCCGCAGATGCGGATCGTCGCGCCGCAACGTCAACTCCCCGCCGCCCGCGATCCGCAGCCGCAGGGCGCGGGTGCCGATCCGGAGCGTCTCGGCCCGCTCGCCGTCGATCAGCCCGCGCCGGACGTCGTTGCGCGTCCAGCGGATCGCGTCCCCCGCCCGGATGCGGATCGGGCGCGCCTCGAACAGGTCCAGCCGGTAGCGGAGGTAGCCCGACGGGTCGATCCGCCGCGGCCTGCCGTCCGGATGGGCCAGCGTCACCCGGCCGTCCGCGATCCCGGTCACCGCGCAGGCCTCCCCGGCCCGGATGCGGTACGGGTAGAGGTCGTACGCGAACACCGCCACGTCGCCTTCCCGCCAGTTGCGGACGTCGCCCTTCTGCGCCCGCGTCATGCCGAGATCGACCAGGGTCTCGATCTCCAGTTCCCGCCCGCGCAGCGCGCCTTCCTGCGCCAGCCCCTCGCGCACCGCGTCATTGATCGCCGCCCGCAGTTCGCGGGTCGGCGCGAGGATCGCGGTCTCCGCCCGGTCCTCCGGCGACAGCCGCAGCCAGATCGCCGCCGCCGCGCCGCCGAGCTCGTCGGCCGGAACCTCGTGAAGGTTGTCGCCGAACCTGCCGGGCGCCGCCGGACGGCCCGCGTCGAGCGCCGCCGCCTTCAGGTCCGGGCAGCGCTGCCGCAGGTCCGTCGTCTTCATCCCCGCCGCCTGCAACTGCCGGAAGGGCTGGCCGGCCTCCGCCGCCCGCAACTGCTTCCTGTCGCCGATCAGCGCCAGCCGCCCGACGCCGAGCCGGTCGGCGATCCGCATCAGGTCGCGCGCCTGCGCCGCGCTCGCCTGCGACATCTCGTCGACCGCCAGCAACGCGCCGCCGAACTCCGCGCGCCGGACGGCCAGGGTTTCGGCGTTCGCCGCGTTGTCGGCGACGTCGCGGTGCCGGCAGAGAAAGGACTGCAAGGTCCGGGCCGGGATGCCGCTCTCGCGCGCCAGGGCGCGGGCGGCGCTCGCCGACGGCGCGAGGCCGAGAACCGGGCGATCGCCGGCGAGATCGAGGACGCAACGCAGCGTCGCCGTCTTCCCGGCCCCGGCATAGCCTTCCACCCCGACCACCCGGTCGGCGCTCAGCAGGATCGTTCGAACCGCGTCCTTCTGTCCGGCGAAGAGGTCGGTTCCCGCCAGCCGTTCCTCGACCGCTCGTTCCGAAGCCAGCGGCGCCGCGGCGCCGAGCGCCTTCTTCATTCGGGAGGCGATCTCTTTCTTCGCCCGCGCCGCCCGGTCGGTGACGAACGCCGGCCCCGTCCGCGACCGTTTCGCCGCGATCAGGTGGCCGTCGCGCTGAAGCTGCCGGATCGCCGCGTCGATGTCGGCGATCCCGTGCCGCCCCGGAGAATGGGCCAGCGCCAGCGCCGTCAGCTCGCTTGCCGCGAGCACCGAACTCCGCTCCTCCAGACGCTCCGCCGCCCGGCTCACGATCTCCAGCGCCGACGGCCCGCTTCCCGTTCGCCCCGGCCGCTGCCGCCGTCCCCCGGTCGCGATTCCAAGATCCCGGGCGCGCTGCCGCCACAGCGCCTCCAGCTCCTCCCGGCGCGGCTCCGCCTTGCGCCGCCGCGTCGCAAGCGTCGCCGCCTGCGCCCGCGCCGCGTCGTACGTCCATCCCTTCTTCCGGATGTAGTCCAGAACCTCGCGCCGACGACTCGAAAACGCCTCCAGCGTCGACTTCCCGTAGCCCGCGATCTCGAATCCCGGAATCTTGCCCACCATCGCCGGCGCCAGCGCGTAGCCGCGGTCCCGCAACCGCTTCGCCAGTTCGTTGCGGTAATGCGTCCCGATCAGCCGGGCGTTCCGGTGCAGGGAAGTCGCCTCGACGCTCCGCCACTTCCCGTCCGGCCCCCGCGTCATGTTCGCGATCACGCAATGCGTGTGCAGCTGCGGGTCGAGGTTGCGGCTCGCCACGTGGCGGAACGTCGCCGCCACCAGGCTCCGCGACCGCGTCCGGTTCCGCCGCCCGGTCTTCGGGTCGTAGACCCTGGTCTCCAGCAGCCGCGCCTCGATGAACTCCAGCGTCGCCGCGACCGCCTCGTCGTGCGCCCGCATCGCCGCCTCGTCGCCGTGCAGCAGCGCCTGGAGCGACACCGACTTCGGCGCCGAAAACGTCACGTCCACCCCCGGACGGTGCTGGTGCTCCCCGTCGCGGACGCGCCCGAGACGGAGATCGGTTCCGGGAACGTGGCCCTGCAGGATCCGCTCGAACCTGCGGGGATCGACCTGTCCGCGCAACCCGAGCTCCTTCGCGCCGCTGCCGCGCCAGCGGCTGGCGCGCCGGTGCTCGGGATCGTTCTTCGCGTAGTAGCCGTCCTTCTCGAAATAGTGCACTGTCGAGGACGACGACGTGATGGCGGTGACGGTCGCGACCATCCCGCCATCCTACCACGACGGAGACGTTCCGCCGGTGGACGAAGACCGCAGGATCGAAGAGGAACTCCGCAGGCGCGAGCGGGCGGCCCCGCCGCCGCGCGGCGAAAAGCGGGACTCGAGCCCTGCCGCGCCTCCCGCGCTGCACGGCGGAGTCTCCGGCGCGGATCCGGCGCCGGGCGAGGCGGCCTCCCGGACTGCGCCGGCTCCGGCGGACCCGCCGCTGAACCGGAGAGACCTCCGCCTCCTCCTCGCCGAAACGGAAGGCCGGCTCGCCGCCGGCATCGCCGCCGTCGCCGAGCGCGCGCTGCCCGCTTCGGAGGTCCTGAAGGAGATCCGCGACCGCGCCGCGCGCGAGAGCCGCCTCGCCGACAACGTGGCGGACCTTCAGGAATCTCTGCGGCCCCGCGCCGGTTGGCGCTCCTTTCTCCGCCGGTTGGCGCTGGCCCTCGCCGTCGCTGCGGCCGTGGCTGCCGCCGCGTACGCCGGCGCGCTGCTTCAGCGCGACCGCGGCGTTCTCCCGGACCCCTCGGACGGCTGGCGGGATTATCTCTGGTACCGCTACGGCCCCGAACTCCGGGACTGCATCGCCGCGGCGCGCCGGGCGGGAAAAAACGCGCGCTGCGAGATCGTCTGGCCTTGAGCGGCGCGGACTGTCCGCCGCACCCCGCTTGCCGCGGGAACCCGCCTCCGGCCCGCGGCGCCGCTTCGGCAGACCCGGCATCGGGATTCGACTTTACGAACGAGCGTCAGGATAAAGGAAGTCAGACGGTTGCCGCGAGGAAAACAAATGATCGACGGATTTCAGAGAACGCTGGACCACATCCGGGCGATCGCCGAGTCGCAGGCGGAGAAGGGCCGTCTGTTCGAGCGGCTGATGAAGACCTTCTTCGTCAGGGATCCTCTCTATGCGGAACGCTTTTCGAATGTCTGGTTGTGGTCCGAATGGGCGGAAATCAGGCCGGACTTCGACGGACGAGACATCGGAATCGATCTCGTCGCCGATGAGCGGGACGGCGGCTTCTGCGCCATCCAGTGCAAGTGCTACGCCTCCGATACGCGAATTTCGAAGCCCGATCTCGATTCTTTCATTTCCGCGTCGGCGCGCGATCCCTTCACGGCCCGCATCGTCGTCGACACCGGCGACGGCTGGGGGCCCAACGCTCTCAAGATCGTCAAGGGCCTGAAGCCGTCTTGCGGCGTCCTGCGTTTCGGCGATCTGGCCGGCCGGCCTTTCGACTGGCCGGATCTGGCCAGCGAGGAACCCGAGAATCTTTCGTGGCGGGGCGAGGCGTTCAGCCTGCGCCCGCATCAGCGGGAGGCTTTCGACGACGCGGTCGGGGGTTTCAGGAACCGCGGCCGCGGCAAGCTCGTCATGGCCTGCGGCACCGGCAAGACCTTCACGGCGCTGCGCATCGCGGAAGCCGTTGCCGGCGTCGGCCGGCGGGTGCTTTATCTGGTTCCGTCGATCTCCCTCTTCCAGCAATCGATGCGCGAGTGGGCGACCCACCGGGAGATTCCGCACCGCTACGTCGGGATCTGCTCCGACACGCGGGCCGGCCGCACGAACGAGGACGCCTCGATGGAGGAACTGGAAATTCCGGTCACCACGAATCCGGACGCGATCCTGGAAGCGCTTCGGGGCGCGGGGAACGACGCGATGACGGTGGTTTTCTGCACCTACCAGTCGCTGCCTCTGGTGGAGCGGGCGCAGGCGCAGGGCGCTCCCGGGTTCGATCTCGCGATCTGCGACGAAGCCCACCGGACGACCGGCGTGGAAATCCCCGACAAGTCGACGTCTCCGTTCGTGCTGATCCACGACGCGGAGAAGATTGCGGCGGAAAAGCGGCTGTACATGACCGCGACGCCGCGCATCTATGCCGAGGGGGCGAAGGCGAAAGCGGCGAACCGGGCCGTCGAAGTGTTCTCGATGGACGACGAGGAGACTTTCGGCCCCGAATTCCATCGTCTGCCGTTTTCGCGGGCGATCGAACGGAACCTGCTGTCCGACTACAAGGTGGTGATCCTCGTGGTGCGGGAGGATGCGGCGGATCCGGCGCTCCGGGCGCATCTGGCCGAGGGCGACGGCGAGATCAACCTGACCGACGCGGCGAAGATCGTCGGGTGCTGGCGGGTGCTTCAGAATCCGGAGAACGCCGACGAATCTATGCCGCTGGGCCGGGCGATCGCGTTCAACGGCAGGATCAAGGATTCGCAGAAACTGGAGCGGCATTGGGGACCGATCGTCGCGCAGGCCATGGAACTGTTGCCCGAGGACGAGCGTCCTGCGGATTTCCGGTGCGAGACCAAGCACGTCGACGGACAGCACAACGCGCTCGACCGCAAGCGGCGGATCGAATGGCTGAAGGAGGGCGATCGGAGCGCCTGCCGAATACTGACCAACGCGCGCTGCCTGTCGGAGGGGATCGACGTGCCGGCGCTCGACGCGGTGCTGTTCATGAGTCCGCGCAACTCCCAGGTCGACATCGTGCAGGCGGTCGGTCGGGCCATGCGCAAGGCCGAGGGCAAGGAATACGGCTACATCGTGCTGCCGGTCGCCGTTCCGCCCGATGTCGATCCGGACCGCGCTCTGGACGACAACGAGCGGTTCGCCGCCGTCTGGGGCGTGTTGCGCTCCCTGCGTTCCCACGACGACCGGTTCGACGCCGAGATCAACAGGATCGACCTCAACAACACGCCTACCCCGCGAATCGTCATCTGGGACGGAAACGGCGGATCCGCCGGGAACGACGAACCCTCCGAACGGACGCTGCCCTTTCCGCCGCTCGACGTTCCGCCCGGCGCGATCTTCGCCGGGGTCGTCGAGAAATGCGGCGACCGGCGGTACTGGGAAAGCTGGGCGAAGGACGTCGCCGACATCTTCGCGCGTCTGGTCCTCCGGATCGGAAACCTTCTGGACGATTCTGCCAACGAGACCCTGCGGGAATGGTTCGACGCCTTTCTCGGCGAACTCAAGGCGTCGATCAACGAGTCGATTACCCGCGTCGGCGCCGTCGACATGATGGCGCAGCATGTCCTGACGCAGCCGGTCTTCGAGGCGCTGTTCGAGCATTACGAATTCGCGAAGAGCAATCCGGTGGCGCAGGCGCTGGACGCGTTGCGGGAGGATTTCGGGGAATTCGGATTGGGAAACGAACTGGAGGGTCTGGAGAGCTTCTACGAGAGCGTCCGAATGCGCGCTCGCGGCCTCGACAACAGCGACGCGCGCCAGCATGTGCTGATGGAACTCTACCAGAAGTTCTTCGCGACGGCGCTGAAGAAGGAGGCGGACAAGCTCGGCATCGTCTATACGCCGGTCGAGGTGGTGAACTTCATCCTGCGCAGCGCCGACCATGTATCGAGGGAGGAATTCGGTCGCTCGCTGAGCGACGAGGGCGTCAACGTGCTCGACCCGTTCACCGGCACCGGCATCTTCCTCGTCCGGCTTCTCCAGTCCGCGCTGATCGCGGACGCCGATCTGGAACGGAAGTTCCGCGGGGAACTTCACGCCAACGAGATCGTTCTCCTCGCCTACTACATCGCGGCGGTCCATATCGAAGAGGCCTTCCACGGCCGGCGGGGGGGGGGGGGGGGGTACGAACCGTTCAATGGCATCGCGCTTGCCGACACCTTCAACCTTCACACGGAGCGGACCGGTTTTCCGAAGGAATGGCTTCCCGGCAACAGCGAGCGCGTGGAACGGCAGCAGAACCTGCCGATCCAGGTCGTCGTCGGCAACCCGCCTTGGTCGGCATGGCAGAAGAGTTCAGCCGACGACAATCCGAACGTCGACTATCCGGAACTCGAACGCCGGGTCGCCGAGACCTACGCCGCGCGATCGCGGGCGACGAACAAGAACAGCCTCTACGACACCTACAAGATGGCGATCCGCTGGGCGTCCGACCGCATCGGCGAGCAGGGCGTCGTCGCCGTCGTCACCAACGGCTCGTGGATCGACAGCCATGTCGATTCCGGCGTGCGGGCCTGCCTCGCCGAGGAGTTCACGTCCATCCACGTCCTGAACCTGCGGGGCAACGCGAGGACTTCGGGAGAACTGCGACGCAAGGAGGGAGATAACGTATTCGGGCAGGGATCCCGCGCGCCGGTGGCGATCACGGTGCTGGTCCGCAACCCGAAGGCGGACCGCGACGGCTGCCGCATCCTCTATCGCGACGTCGGGGACTACCTGACGCGCGAGGAGAAGCTGACCTTCCTGCAGGAAAAGGGATCGATCGCGGGCATCGACGACTGGAAGGAAATCGCGCCCGACCGCCATCACGACTGGATCGGACAACGCAGCGAGGAGTTCGGGAACCTCTATCCGATAGGTTCGAAGGACGCGAAGGCCGGCAAAACGGACGAGGCGATATTCAAACTGTTCAGCAACGGTTACAAGACCGGCAGGGATGCGTATGTGTACAATTTTTCTCGCTCTGCTTGCACGGAGAAAGCGCGTAGGATGGTTGACGACTACTGTGACGCACTCAAGAAATTCGAGAAAGCTCTGCAAAACAAGAAAAGTGTTTCAAAGTTGGAAATAAATCAAATCGTCGACGTCGTCGTATCTTCTTCCAGGCTGCATTGGGATCAAACGCTAAAGGATAATCTGAGAAGAAGAAAATACAGAACGTTCGAAGAAAACAACATCTGCAAGACAACTTATCGTCCGTTTATTGCGATGAATTTATATGCCGATCATTTCTTCGCTCAAAGGAAATATCAGATCGACTCGATTTTTCCGGGCAGGTCGCAGCGGAACGTGGCCATATGCCTTCCTGGTATGGGTTCTACAAAGCCGTTTTCCGCATTGATTGTGGATTCGATACCGGATCTTCATTTGATCGAATTCGGTCAGTGCTTTCCGCGATACCGCTATCAGCGCTCGGAAAACGCGCAGAACGAGCTTCCGGGGCTTGAACCGGAACTCGAACGAGCGGACAACGTCACCGATACGGCCCTTCGCGTGTTTCGCATAAAATACGGCGACAACTCCATCTCGAAAGACGCGATATTCGATTACGTCTACGCAGTCCTGCATCATCCGGATTATCGGGAGCGTTTCGCGAACGACTTGACCAAGGAATTGCCTCGCATACCGTTCGCGGCGGATTTCCATGCTTTCGCCGAGGCCGGATGCAGACTCGCCGATCTTCATCTTCAATACGAGAACTGCGACGAGTACCCGCTCGATGTCGAGTTTTCCGGTTCCGGAGAGCCTCGACCGGAACATTTTCGCTTCGGCGAGCGGGCAATGCGGTTCATCGGCGAAGAAAAAACGACCCTGCGGATAAACGATCATGTCCGCCTGAGCGGCATTCCCGATGCCGCTCACCGATATCAGATCAACGGAAGAACGCCGCTGGAATGGTTTATCGACCGATACAGGATCGTACAGGATAGCAAGAGCGGCATAGTCAACGACCCAAATGGTTGGTTCGAAGACCCGTGCGACCTGATCGCCGCCATTCGCCGCATCGTCCACGTCAGCGTCGAAACCGACAGCACTGTCCGAAATCTCCCCGATGTCTTTACGGAAGGCCGATCATGAACAGGCCGGTCGCCAGCCTGCCTACCCCGATTGAGGTAAATCCAATTGACCGCTGCCATGCCGGCGTCAGCCGGGTTACCCCCGGCTTTCGTCCTCCGGGTCTTCCCGCGAAACTGACCTTTAACCGGATCGCTCTTGCGGCATCGATAGCAAGAACCGAAACACTGCGGCAGGCGTCCCCCGGAATGCTTGTTTTTTTGGGCATAAAATCCTTCATTGAAGCCTTATTGTTGATCGAAAACAGGCATTCATTCACTCTTTCACCTGACTTTGGAGGTCTAGCCGATGCGGCAAGGGCGTCCTTTGCAGGCAGCGTAGGAGCAGGGATCGCCGATCTGGTCATGAATCAGCTGGGATATACATGGCGCGACAACGGAGAGAGCTCATTTTCAACTTCTAGGCCGCGTCCGGATTTCATTTACGGCGATGGTCCCGCTGCCGGGCATGGGATCGTAATCGTGGAAGCGCATGGATCCTTCGCCAAAAAAATTACATCGAAAGAAATAAGGAGAAGGACAATAAAAAAACTCGAAAGGCAGGTGACGCCAAATTTGGCTGTCCATTCCCAGTACGGAAACGTGATAAACGGTTACAGTATCGGATTTGGATCGAGACCCAACAGGTCGGGTTCATTTTTATGCGTCGCGGACACATCCAATCCCGTGACGCAGCCTTCCGGATCGTCTTCAGCTGGTTCGAAATCCGAAAATCCGCCGATGCCGCCCGTTATGGCGACGTTTCGCTCTAATTTCTCTCTCTTGGGCGCAACGGAAATCGTAAGATGGATTGAGTGGATCCTGTTCCATATAGACCGCCCAGAGGATTATGATTTAGAATTTGAAATTTTGCGTTACGTCGATAAGGAATTTGTTATTTTTTCAGATCCCTATCACTTTTTTCCAAGATATCACTTTTTTCCAAGATATTACTACGAAATTGCTCCCCAAATCTTTGGGAATTTCGCTATCGCAAAACAAGTTTGTCAAAATTTTCTAGATTATTTGAGCCATATAATTGGTGTAGAGAGAGAAATTCCGACGGAACATCCTGATATTCCCAAGTCCGAAATTGCCGGTTTTTCTTCAACGGAACTCCGAGGTACCGAATATGTCATGTACAGAGATGGCTTGGCCTTTTTGGAAAATCCCTCGAAAATGGAACCGGAAGGAAGATTAATTTGGAATCCGCATAACGGCTGCAGGACAGAATGACATTCGGAAATGGTTGCGGCAGGAACATCCATCGTTCTTTACGATCTATCAGTTCCTGTTTCAGGATCGTCCGGCCAAATTGGAACTCTTGCGGCGGTCGAAAGTTTAACGGACGGTTCCGTATCTGGCTGGATCGCGCTGGTGTGCAGATGGGGCTAACCGTCCAGAAGACCTGAGATTGTGCTTCCTATCCGTTCCGCCGCCGCCTCGACATCCCTGTCGGCGACATGCGCGTAGCGCAAAGTCATCTGCACGTCCCGATGACCGAGCAGCCGCGCCACGACCGGCAGCGGAACCCCCTGCATGACGGCGTGGCTGGCGAAGGTATGCCGCAGATCGTGCAGGCGGACATCTTCGATCCCCGCCCGCTTCCTCGCCTCGTGCCAGAGCGGAAGCTTGTCCGATTGCGGGAGCCGCGGGTCCGATGCCGACGGAAAGACGTATGGGCTCCCGGTCCGGATCTGGCGCTCGACGATGGCGCGGGCCTGCGCGTTCAGAAAGACCTTTCGCGGTCCCGTCTTGCTGTCCGCGAGATTGAGCGCGGTTTCGTCCACTTCGCGCCATTGCAGCTTCACGATTTCGTTCTTCCGGCAGCCGGTCGCCAGCAGAAGACGGATGATGTCCGCCTGCTGCTTGCGCGTCCCGCGCCCGCAAACGTCCAGTTCCGCATGGAGACGACGGAGTTCCTCTCGCGACAGGAAGCGGGTGATCCTTGGACGCCTGTTCCGCTTGATGCCTTGCGCCGGATTCCTTTCGATGTGACCGCGCATGATCGCATGGTTCATTATCTGCAGTAATATGTCCAGCGTCCCGTTGGCTCCGCCGGGCGCCGTCCGGCTGTACCGGTCGAACCAGCGGCCGACTTCCGCCGCGGTGATCCGGTCGAGCGGCGTGGAACCGAAGGTCGGCAGCAACTGGCTGTTCAGAATGGAGTTCACCGTCCGTTGCGTCGACGGCTTGAAATGCATGCAGCAGGCGGTTTTCCACTGGTTCGCGACGAAATCCCCGAACGACGGTGCCGTTTCCGCAGGCGCGACGCCCTCGAGGCATTCGCGGCGCGCCTCGTCGACCGCCTTGAGCGCTGCCGGGCCGAGCGATGCCCTGCGACCGTTGCGGAGAAAAACGTAGCTGCGATGCCCGGACGGACGCACGCGAACCCCGAGCCCGGAGATCCGCTCGTCCCAGACCGTGTACTCCCGTTCGCGCGGCCGCAGCGCGGCGATCTTGGCGTCGGTCAGACGAGTCCGCATGTCTCATCCCTCCAAGACCGCGCCAACCGCCTCGACCGCTTCGTGGACCGCCGCGTCGGCAAGATGCGCATACTTGAGGGTCGTCCCCGGATCGTTGTGGCCGAGCAACCGGCCGATGGTCAGCACGGTCTCGCCGTGCCGAAGCGCCACGCTGGCGTAGGTATGGCGCAGATCGTGCAGCCGGACGTCCTGCAGTCCGGCTTCCGCCCTCGCTTTCCGCCAGAAACGCCCGATCGCTTCCGCGCTCAGGGCGCCGTCCTTCGCTGGAGATGGAAAGATCCACCTGCTTCGTCGCTCCAGCCCGTCCAGAACCTGCCGGGCGGCCGACGACAGCCAGACCGTTCGCGGCCCCGTCTTGCTGTCCTCCAGGAACAGATTGCCTTCGCGGTAGCCGATCCATCGCAGGGTCAGGATCTCGCTCTTGCGGCAACCGGTCAGCAGCAGAAGCCGCACCGCCGCGACCCGCCAGTCGGGTTCGCGGCTCGCCAGGACCGCTCCGAGGCGGCGGAGTTCCGCCGCCGTCAGGAACCGCTCGCGCCCCTGCCGCCGATAGCGCCGGATGCCCGTGCACGGATTGCTGCCTTCCGTCCGGTAGCCGTAGACCTCCGCCTGCCGCATGATCACCGACAGGACCGGCGCCGAGCGATCCGCCGCCGCCGGCGTATCGCGCAACGAAGCGAACCAGCGCCGGACGTCCCGCCGCGCGATCTCGGCGATCTGGCGTCCCCCGAACCACGGCAGGATATGGTTCCTGTAGTACCCGCGGTTGACCTCGAACGTCTGCGGTTTCCAGTTCCGCCCGTAACGCTCGAACGTCTCCTCGGCAACCGCCTCGAACAGGGTCTGTTCCGGCACGATCGCCGACGTCCGGTTTCGGATCGCCGCCAGGGCGGCCTTCGCCCGCGCGCGGGCCTCCTCCTCGGCGATGTCTTTACCGACGACCTTCCAGACGCGCCGTCCTTCGTGCTGGCTGTGGACGAAGTATCGTTTTCCGCCGGACGGCAGCACCCGGACGCCGAACCCTTTGAGATCGTCGTCGCGAACGTCGTAAGCGGACTTGCGCGGCTTGAGGGCGTCGACCCTGCGCTGGTTGAGACGGACCATGATTCTTTCCCCCGAAGCTGTTGCAACCGGGGAAGCAGGAGGAATCCTCTGCCTTCCCGATCTATCGGTTCGCGAGAAAAGAACGCGCTATATCAAAGGGTTGGAATCAAAAAAGCACCGAAGGTGCGTAATCTGGTGTCGCCAACTCCATAAAGGCGATATACAGGGGTCAGCGAATCGTTTCCTGTCCCCGGGGCAAATTTTTTTCGTCCCCCGGGCAGCGAACGCTTACCTTGGCGTGGACGCCGAAAGCCCGAGGCTGTAGAAACCGGCGGCTCGCAGCGATGCTCCTGCGCCACCGCACGCCGACGAACGGAGCCGGGAGGCCCGTCCAGTTGCGCGTCTGTCGACGAGGGCGGCGAGCGCTGGAACGAGAAGGAAAGGACGGCTAGGGACGTCCGAGGTGGAAACGGTGCAGGAGGAAGCGGCTTCGTGCACCGTCTCGCTCGATGGCGTCATGGTTCCGCTTCGCCCCGACGGGGACAGGGATCGGAACCAGTCGTCCGTGCGACCCTGCGTGCCGAAGGGCGATCAAGGCGATCCGTAGGGTGCCAGCCGGGTGCCAAGCCGACAAAAAATGGCACACCACAAACGCCCGACATCTCACACTTGACAATAAAAACAATTTGGTGGACTTTGACCACACGGGGAATATACGGGGATTGCGCCCACTCAACAAGTTCCCGGTTACATGCTGCACAGAGTGCCGGAGTTTGGAAATGCGCGAAAAGAACAAAACTGTCATTCTCGTCGCCGGCATGCACCGAAGCGGTACATCGGCAATCACGCGCCTTCTAGGACTGTTTGGCTGCGATCTTCCAAAATTGCTAGTGCCAGCTAATTGGAGCAACATTAGTGGATATTGGGAACCACTAAGAGTGGTTAATCTAAACGAAGAAATTCTCGCATCTATGCACTCTTCTTGGGATGACTGGGCAAATTTGGATTCATGTTGGCACGATTATCAGCTGGAAAACAAATTTATGGAACGAGCGCTAATTGCGCTTGACGAAGATTTCGGAGACAGTTCTCTATTTGCCCTGAAAGATCCTCGAATATGCCGTCTACTGCCGTTCTGGATCGAGGTCTTGTCGACCTTTGGTGCCACCCCCCTCATCGTCTCACCAATACGCAATCCTCTGGATGTCGCTGCATCCCTTTATATCCGTGATGGAATCGAACCATGGATCGCGCATAATTTGTGGCTAAGACATTTTCTTGATGTTGACGAGAAAACACGGGACTTTCGGCGAGCTTGGTTGAGCTACGACGAAGTTCTTTCACGGCCGTATGAGGTTATGAATAGACTCGAAAATGCCTTGGGGGTTACATGGCCGAAGCATATGTCAGCAAATATCCAAACCGAGGTTGAAGATTTTTTGTCGTTGGAATTACGCCATCATCACACCGATTGCACGGAGTTAGAAACAGATCCAACCCTCTCGCCTCTGCTCGTATCAAGTTTCGAGATATTTAACCGTTGGTCATATGGTGATATGAACAGCGGAGATTTAGATAAGCTCCGTCGAATAAAATCCAACTTCGACGCCATAAAACCAGACATCAAGATCGCGGAACTGAACGCCCGGATCGGAACGTTGGGGGATGCGCTGGCGAAGCGCGACGGCGAGATCGCGGAACTGAACGCCCGGATCGGAACGTTGGGGGATGCGCTGGCGAAGCGCGACGGCGAGATCGCGGAACTGAACGCCCGGATCGGAACGTTGGGGGATGCGCTGGCGAAGCGCGACGGCGAGATCGCGGAACTGAACGCCCGGATCGGAACGTTGGGGGATGCGCTGGCGAAGCGCGACGGCGAGATCGAAAGTATATACATATCCAAGAGTTGGCGTGTGACTGCCCCGCTTCGGGGTCTACGACGATTGTCGGTTGCGCTGGGTTGGGGCGTGCGTAGAACAATAGCTAGAACTGTCCGCGTGGTATGGCGCCAAATACCGCTCTCTTCAGCAACTAAAATTCGAGTAAGGAATCTAATTTTTGAACGAACACCATTGCCGTTTCTAAAGCACTCTGGCAGATACAACGCTTGGAAGGTGGAGAAACAAATTACCGGATTATACGAGAGAAAAAAATATCCGATTTCTTGGGGCATTATGGCAACGCCTCATACTTTATTCATAGCAAAAGCTATCGAACGCCGATTACAGGCGCATGGTTGGAACGTCCATACGACGACGAGTCCTCCCGATGATTTTTCTCTAGCCTATTACATTGTGATATGTCCTCAATTTTTTGAAAAGCTTCCACCTTTTGATAAACTCATATCGTTTCAAGTGGAACAGACAGTTTCTTCTCGCTGGTTTGACGAAAAATATTTATATATATTGAATAACTCTTTTTCTGTTCTCGAATATGCAACTCATAACTTTCCCTTTCTTAATGAAATGAAGATAGCTTTCCCACACGTCCACTATCTCCCCATTTGTGGTCTACCTTCTTACGAGGGTGCGAAGAATGAGGCCAGAAAAACATGTGAGATCCTGTTTTATGGAGATAACCTCAGTTCCCCTAGACGACAACGCTTGCTGTCAGAACTGAAGAAGAAATATAACGTTTTGATAGTCAATGACGTATTTGGCTCTCCCTTGGAAGAAATAATTCAATCTGCACGAGTTGTCATTAATCTGCATCACTATGAAAATGGGCTTCTAGAAGTTCCGCGAATTTGGCAGTGCCTTTCGCTAGGAACCCCAGTCGTTTCGGAATCCTCAAGTGATCAGAAAGATTATCCAGAGCTTGAGGGCGTAGTGACATTCTTTGGACAAGGATCTGTCGCTTCTATGCTGTATGCTGTGGAAGATGCACTGAAAAACCCCCCGTCGAAACAAAAAATGTCACTTTCCGTAAAAGCGTCTAACGAAAGATTTTCATTCATGTTCGACAGGTTTTTGATCGCTATTGGTATTCTTCCGAGTTCATATATTAGAGAAATATGTCCTCCCGTACTGTCAGGTGACAAGATTCTCATTTCTATGCCAGAAACGTTCATGCGGCGGAATGACATGATTGGGGAATTTTTATTTAATGAATGGACCGTATTTGATGGTATACGCCGACAGCCTAGCTGGATCGGTTGTGGTATGAGTCATTATGTAATTGCGCGCTATGCACAGATTAGCGGAATGAAGCGAATTCAGGTTGCGGAAGATGACGTAGTGTTTGGAAAGGATTTTCCGACAAAGATCAAATCGGTACACAAATTTCTTGATCAAAAAGAAGGTTCATGGGATTTATTTTGCGGACTTATATCTGACCTAAATTCAAATACTAAAATTCTGTCTGTCGAAGTTTTCGATGGAACGACGTTCGTTACTATAGATAAAATGACATCGACTGTATTCTGTATATATAATGAAAGATTGTTTCAACGTATTGTTTCGTGGGATTTTGACAATTTGAACTCAGAAAACACTATTGATAGATTTATCGAGAATTTGCCAAATCTCAAGGTCGTTGTAACCCTGCCGTTTCTTGTTAGACAAAACGAAAAATACGATTCTGTTTTGTGGGGATTCAACAATGCAGTATATTCTGAAATGATTAAAGAAAGCGAAAATCGATTGTATAAAATGGTTGCGCTTTTTAACGGCTCAGTTGATAATGCATAGCTACCCATTCTCCGTTCGGGGCCACGGTGACATGCCGCATCGCCTCACCGCAAACCCGGGGCGAGCCAAGCGTGGCCTGAACGCAGGCAGCCAGTTTGGGGGCGGTCAGACGACCGCAGCGGTCATCCCGTGTCGCGCAGCTCGACCGGAGCGGCCAGTGACCGCATGTGGTTCCGACGTTCCGCCCGCAGATGCCGAGCGCCATCCCCATCATGACCACCGTCACGAGGCCGAGCCGCAGGCACATTTTTCGCAGGCCGCGACAAAGACCTTCACATTAAGTTGCGTCGTCGATAAACATCCTTGTTTTTATGTTGAATTGATCCTTTGGATCATATCGGCAAAAAAACACGTAAGCGTTCGGTCGCGGGGTGACACCTGCCCGTTCCGTCTCCAGTCCCGAAGCAGGGCAGGCCCACGCTGGTTGCATGTTTCCTCAGGCTTTCCACCCATGGCTTCGAGCGAACCCTGGAGGTTCGACGGCGAAAGTCCGCCTCGCTCGACCGGACGACGCTCCCGTTCGACGGAACCGCAGGCTGGAGTTCAGGCGTTTCGCCGCTTGCGGCGCATGCGTGCGCCGCCCCTGCTGCAGCCTCAAGGACAGAGCCTGGCAATGAACGCCACCGCCCCGTTCTTGCCCTGGCGCAAGCGTCTCTCTCTTGACGATCGGTGCCGCGGATACTGTCTCCGGAACCGTCTCTGGAAAGGACGCTCATGACTGCCTTCGCGATCGCCAACCTCGCCGTCGCTTCCGCCAACGCCGCCGCGGCCGTCGGCGTACGGTCGCGATGGTCCGCGCCAACGACGAACGCGGGCAACAACAGCGCGCGGCCACGCAGCAGCAGAGCACAGCCATGCTGCAACAGCGCGAAGCCGACGAACGCCGCCACGAGGAGAACATGACGGCGCTCAAGGCGCTGATAGCCGGCTGCCAGACCGCCGCGCCGGAAACCGTCGCCGAACGGACGACGGGGCGGGAACAAAGGGCGCCTGACGCCGTTCCCCGCCGGCGAGACCTCGAAGTTGAGCGACTGTCGCGGTCGCACGGAGCGCAAGTCCCGGCACCGGCGCTGTCGTTCGCGACCAACCGCGGCGCCGGCGCGCCTCCCGCTTTGGCGCGCGCGGGGCCGGCAACAACGCCGCTTGCAGGCGCGAAACTCGACCTGCCCGGAGACCTTTTCTCCGTTTTTCGCGCAAGGCTTGCCGCGGACGGCGGCATTCCCCGAAAACCGGGCAAGCGCGGCGCGCGCCCGCGCTTGTAAAGCTTGCGCGCCGCGGGTGTCGCTCGTCGAGTCGCTTCCTCGACTTCGCCGCGGGCGGCCCGTTCGTTTGCCGAAGAGGCCGACTTCAGGCGTTTAGGCTCGTTGCGCGCCGCCTCGGCGGCGGCGAGGCCAGGAGTTCGCGCCGGGCGGCACAATGTCGGTGCGACGGACAGAGCGGTCCCACGCCGGGGTTGCGGCGCGATTCCACATTTTTCACTGCGCTTTTCTCTGGCTTTCTGGCGCCGCTATCAACCATGAAGCGCAACGCAGGCAGTCGACAATCTCTGTCGAGAGGGCGGGTCAAGGCACCGCGGCGGCGGGGTCGGTCTCAACCGAATTGCGGGCCCGAACAAGCCGGGGGCTGAACTTGGCGAGCATGCGTAGCGGACAATCATCTACTCGGCGGGCCGTTGCGGCGGGAGGGCTCTTTCTCTACATGTAGACAGCCTTTCCGGTCGCCCGCCTCGCCGCCTGCCGTTCCGACACGGAGACTCTCGCACCCTCAGCATGGCCAGCATCTCCATCCGCGCTCTCAACGAGGCCGCCCACCTGCCCCGGCTCTTCGACGGCATAGCTCGTCAGACCCGCAAGCCCGACAAGATCGTCCTCGTCGATTCAGGATCGACGGACGCTTCGGTCGGTGAACGGGTCGGCGCGCGAGTTGTTCGCGCCTTCCGCGTTCACCTTCGGGCGCGCCCTCAACGTCGGGTGCGAGGCGGCGTCGGGCGATCTTCTCGTGTTCGCCAGCGCCCGCCGGCCGACGAACATTGGTTGGAGCGCCTGACGGCGCCGCTGGAAGCGCCTGACGACGTCGCGCTCGTTTACGGGCGACAGACCGGCGACGAACGAAGCGCTTTTTCCGAGCTCGAGATCATGCGACGATGGTTTCCGCCCGAGACGGGTCATCCTTTCTGCAACAACGCCAACTGCGCGTTGCGGGCGTCGGTGCGGACGGCGTACGACGAGGAACTGACCGGGTTGGAAGACATAGCGTGGGTTTTTCGGATCCAGCAGGACGACCTCCGAATCCGGTACGAGGCCGACGCCGTCGTCGTCCATGTGCACGAGGAAGGATTCTCGCGGATCGTGAACCGGTACCGGCGAGAGGCGCACAAGAGGATTTTCGGCAATCACAGGATGTACATGCCGGAAACGGTCGGCCTTTTTTTCGCCAACACGGTGCGCGGCTATCTGGCGGCCGTGTCCCGGCGGCGACTGCTGGTGATTCCGCGATATGGCCTACGCGATCACGCTTCTGCGTCTTCATCGGCACGGTGCGCGGCCCGGCATGGCATCTACCGCGCCGGGCAGGGCCAGAAGCGCGCACCTGCCAGGGCAGGGGAGTTCCCGGCGGGAATCCACGACTTCGCGGAGGCGTTCGTCGCGTTGCAGAAGGTGCGACAAGAGGCGGACTACGCGCTGGACACGGACGCTTACCAAGACTCCGACATTCTGTTAGATTACCTCCGCGGAAAGGATAATAAATGCGACATCAATTACCGTGAATGCTCATATCTGGCAGGCGGACATCGCGGCCGGGCGCGGCTTCGTAGCCCATGCGCTGTTCAGGCAACGGGCAGGAGGTTCGGGATGAACAATTGGCAGGTACGCGAGGAGGCGGTCTTCAAGGCCCGCTTTGGCAACAGCGTCAAGCCCGGCTTCGACCACGAAGACGATCCTGCGGCGGACCTGAAGATCGGTGGCGAGGTCGACAGTTGATTGCCCCGGACAAGGCACCGGACATGTTGAACGGGCGCGTGGAGATCTTCTCCAAGGTGCGGCGGATGCTCAGGACGGCCCTGGCTACCCCTGCGTTCACCTCATTGCCAGGTCGGACATCGGCATCGGCCAGGGCGACCCGGCCGCGGAAGTGCTCGGGGTGATGCGGCTGGCGGTGACCGTCGCAGTTTAAGAAAGCGCCTTTTCACGGGACACTGAAATATGCGGGCTAAACAAGCATCACCGACCTTATTCACAGGAGTTTCTGAAGCTGTTGCCGAAGTTACTGCTTCTTACCGGGTGCAGGTCTGATATTGCCAAACGGGAAAATCCGCAACCTGTTGATTTTCAACAATTATTCGAGTACTAGTTGCGACGCTTCAAGGACGAAATCGGCGATTTCGTGACAAAATGCCGTTCCGGGCGCGGATTTTGACACGATCAGGGGGCTGGAGGACGAAAAAAAGGAATGCTCCTGCCGCGCGGCAGAATGTTGGCTTGACCCCACAACATCAGGAGCATTCCCATGTCAGTCTCGCAATCTTCGAACGGTTTGTCCCTTTCCAGCCTCTCCCCGGTGGCCGCCGAGGCGGTGCGAGCTTTCGCGTCCATCGTCGAGAAAGGGGCCGCGACCGCCAAGGCGTTCGGGGAGCCTTCCTCAAGGAAGGGTCCGAGGGGGAGGGGCCCGAGGCGTTCGCCGATTTCGAGCTTGGGTTGGGTAAGCAGGTCGCTGCGCTGTGCCGGACGGTGATTTGCAACGAGGACCGGGACGAGAGGGGAGGCCCGATTCGCAAGGACGACAAGGTCTTCTATCGGGCTGCGCGGACGCAGAAGACCGTCCATACGCTGTTCGGTCCGGTCCGGTATTTTCGGACGCGCTCGGAAAACGGGTCGTTCTCGCCGGTCGACAACGACCTGGGCCTGCGGCTATCTCACGAACCCGGCCGCTTATCGCGCTCTCCTGCTCCTGGACCACTGCACGCCGCAGGAAACGGCCCAACTCTTCGAGGAGTTGGGGGGCATGAACCCGTCGTCGAGCCACGCGTCTGTTGGAGACGACGGGCAGTCTCTGGAAGGAAAAGGGGCTGGAAGCCATGGAAAGCATCCGCGAGGCGGAAACGGTGCGAGGCGGTTTCCTGCGCCGTTTCGCTTGACGGGGTTTCGCTTCGTCCGGACGGAGACGAGGAAGCGTGCTGGCGCGAGGCGTCCTGCGGGACGGTCAGTTTCCACGACGCGGAAGGCAATCGCTTGAAAACGCTCAGTTTCGGGCCGGAGGCCGGCAAGGCGACGCTGAAGGCGCAACTCGCCGAAGAGGTCGCCCACCAAGGTGCGGCCCGACCTGAAGGTGGTCGCCGTTGCCGACGCCGCGCCCGACAACTGGACGTTTCTCGACGAACTCCAGCCCGACGAGCGGGCGGTCGATTTTTGCGTGCGAACATCTCAACGAGGTCTCCGACCGTCGCAAGCAACTGGTACGAAAAGTACCGCGCCGTCCTGCGCGACGACGAAAAGGGCGTCGACAAGGTCGGCAATCCGCTATCTCCGCGACAAGGCGACGACGGAAACGGCGTTCAAGGTTCTCGGGCGCGAGCTTTTCCGCAAGCACAGGCGCCGCATGCGCTACGCGAGCCTCAGGGCCAGCGGCTATGGGTCGGGCGTCGTGGAGGCCGCCAACAAGGTGCTGGTCAACCAGCGCATGAAGCGGGCCGGCATGCGCTGGAGCGTCGAAGGCGGTCAGAACGTCCTCACCCTCAGAGCGTTGGTCGGGTCGCTTCGAGTCGGCATGGCGGGCAATGACTGGGGCTGCGAACGACAATCAGGCATTGAACGTCATCGCGGCCTGACGGCGGAAATCCCGATTCCATAAATAAAAACAAGGAGTTTGGCAAAAATAGATCTGCACCCCTTCTTACCCCTCCCATTTTTCTACACATACATCGTCAACCTCAGGTCAGGTTCAGGTTGCCTTTGTTGAAGCAAAAAAACCGAATTTCGAACGCGTTAAAAAATTACTCGAAATATCAGATCGTAGAAACCATTGGACCAATCGTGGCCCTCTTCAATCTGTTTTAGGAGCAGCATATCATAAATATTTAGGCCTTGAATCTGACCTTACGGTAGTTCCTTGCGCCAATTGCGGAATTGCCGTTGAAGTACTTGTTAGGCTTCACAGTGCCCGCGCCGGAAAACGTCTACGCTGGGTTGTGAGCTCTTTTTCCTTTCGGAATCTCGGACGGGGTTATTTCAGCGCCGCCAAGGTGATCGATTGCGATGATTGTGGCCTCTTATCTCTCCGTTCCCTAAACGAGCTATCGCCGGAGACCTATGATGGAATCATCGTCACAAATCCGTTCGGCCTCTATAGCAACTTCGACCAATATCGCAGGTTCGCTGAACAAAATGGCAAAGTTCTGGTTGTTGACAATGCTGCTGGAATTGGCAATTCCGTGCCGGAAGTGGAATATCAAGCGCTAAGCCTGCATCACACCAAGCCGTTCGGGGTCGGCGAAGGCGGGCTTGCCGTATTGCCGACTGCGCAAGCCGAGGAGTTCTTCGAGTTGATCGATTATCGCTCTCTCGCGCCAAGTCGAACTCAGTTCTGGCTGAACAACGGCAAACTTTCGGATCTTGCCTGCGCGTTCCACCTCGATCGGCTTGAGCGATCTCCCGACTGGGTGCCCCGCTATCAGGAGCAGGCGACGCGAATATTGCGCATCGCACAAGCGGCGGGTCTTGAGCCTTTGCTTCCGTTTGATGATACCGTTGTGGCTACGAGCCTGCCTTTTCTTGGAAATAGACCCATCGAAGTCGCCCGCCTTGACAATCCATTACTGACTTTGGGAAAGTATTATATGCCACTTATTCCGCTTCCATCTGCGAGCTCAATTTACGAACGTATTGTGAATATTCCATCACATCCCGATATCGAACAACTTGATACCGGAAATCTTCTGTCTGTGCTGGGGCAATTATGAAGTTGGATTTTCTTTTGTGCGGAAGTGCGACAGATTCTTTCTTTTCCCAGATCGCATTTTTTCGATTGTGTCTAGATAAGCTTGGAGGAGCATATCGGGATGCGCGATTGGTGACGGTTTTTGGTGACCATCACGCGAGGAATATTCCGAAAAAATGGAAGAGATATTTCGAAAATATAGAAATAGAATGGGATAATTCACCGGCGGAAATCGATCCTCTGTTCTACAGAAGGCATTATCGTCGTTTTGAGCTAGTTAGACCCGATGCGGATTTAGCGATTTTATGCGATGCCGACGTAGCCATTCTAACTCCGTTCGATGAGCTGATAAAGAAGCTGGGATCGAAGCCCGCTATCTCTGGAGTAATCGCTCACTACCATTTTGCCCACGGAGACAAGTTGACAGGCAATCCGGAAATGGATTGGCTTTTGGTTTCCAAAACCATTATCGGAAAAGACATTGAACTGCCGTATCGGTATTCCTTATGTGCCGGCAACGATGGGGGTAAATGCCCATTCTACATCAACTATGGCGTGTTTATTGGAACGCCTGACTTATTGAAGGAATTCCATTCCCGTGCGATCCAACTCCGCTCCAGAGTATATGAAATGACAAAAAGCTGGTTTACGGAGCAAATTACCGTTCCACTTGTTTGCAAAGAGCTAAACTTACCAACGGCTTGTTTGCCTATGAAGTATAATTATCCAAACGACCCCATAGCGGACAGCATGTATCCAGAGGACATGAGAGACATCAAATTTCTTCATTATTTGAGGACAGACAAATTTGATAGGCATCAGATATTCGCGGGTGTAAAATGTTTTTCTTCATTTTTGAATATGACCTTGGAAGGATCTAACGAAATCTTTAGACGGAGCGTATATGAAGCAACAGGCGGAACGTATCCTTTTCTTGACACAGGTGAGGGTGAGGGAGCCGGATTGTCGACACTCAGACGTTTGTCGGGGAGGTTTCGGCATATATTTAGATATCGGAGATAATAAAGGGAGGATGAGGATGCAAAATTGGCGAAAATATTGGCGTGAAACCAGGCCCAGATTTTCTCTTACTACAGATGAAGCTCTCAGCCAGGTCGGCATGACTGTGTTAGGTCATCCAGTCGCACATTACTATATAGACAAGATTGCAGATGTAATCGCCACAAATCTAGACCTTTCACCCCATGACATCGTGGCCGACCTTGGCTGTGGAAACGGTTTGATTACGGCGCAGATTGCGGCTAAGGTTGCCCAGATCGTTGGTATCGACATTTCCGATGGTATGATCAGAACCGCTCAAGCTAACTACGCTCGTGCGAACTGCAGTTATCATTTGGGAGATATCGCTCGGCTACAACCGCTTCCCATCAATGGGGTAAAAAAATGTTACAGTTATGGAGTGCTGCAGCATCTGACCACTCAAGAGACGAGCGACCTGTTCGGCAGATTGATCGATCAAATCGGACATGATTTGATCTATTTTGTTGGCGGGATTCCTGATAATTCAAGAAAAAAAGCATTCTATAATACGCACGAAAGATGGACGTATTACGAAAGACGTTTAGCCGAAGGCACGGAGCAAATAGGTCATTGGTGGGATCGTAGAGATTTGATTGCGCTATGCGATGAGTTCGGGCTTCGTTGCAAGTTGATCGATCAACCAGGGTTATACTGGAGTCATTATCGTTTTGACGCGAAAATTTTTTGGTGATAGAGTTTGCGAAAATTATCCGGTACATGGATTTTCAAATCCGGATTCCGGCCTGCATGGGAGTTTCTTGCACTTGACATCAATCTACGAGGGCATGCGGATGAATGTTGATCTTTCTACAATCGCGGACCATTTTCTGCAGGCAACATTATTGTCGACGGTGAGAGCGCCATGATCCTCGGATTAATGCAACCTTATTTTTTTCCTTATCTCGAACACTTCAGACTTGTTGCAGCTTGCGATCAATGGGTGATCTTCGACACAGTGCTCTTTCGCCGCAAATCTTGGATGAGTCGAAACCGAATCATCAATCGAGATACGAAATGGAGTTACCTCTCCGTTCCCGTGGCCAAGAGAGCGAGCCTGAATCCGGTATTCGCTGCTAGATTCGGCACTGACAGCTGGCGAACGGGGGTGAAGAGACGGCTCACGGTCTACGCTGGCGAGGCTCCATTCTACGTCGATATCTGTGCACTGGTAGACGAAATTCTGGCACCAGATCATGTGACGTTTGCCGATCTCAACGCATGGGGCCTGCGGGTGATCTGCCGTCATTTCGGGATTAGCACTCGAATCGAGCGGCTGAGCGAACTGGGGCTCGATTTGCCGAAACGCGCCGCTGCGGGCGAATGGGGGTTACTCGTTTCAAAAGCGCTAGGGGCCGCTGAATATAGAAACGCGTCCGGTGGAAGAGGTTTGTTCGATGCTACGCAATTTGAGGCGGAAGGCATCCGCTTGAGCTTTCACGAACATCGGCCAGTGAGATATGAGACCGGAACATTCATGCCGATCCCAGATCTTTCGATCATAGATCCGCTGATGTGGTGCGGGTGCGATTCGGTAAGCGGGTGGATCCGCAATTTGTGTCCGTCAGGCTAACTGGCGTAGCTCAATGCGCCGTGGAAAGACGCTTTCTTCTGGTGGGTACGGCCTCCCATAAGCGCTGACTTGTTGGGTGCCAACAATACCCGCGCTAAGGTCAGTATGCCATGAAGTATGAGCATTCACGGTAATTGATGTCGCTTTTATTGTCCTTTTTGATGGCTTCAGATTTCGTAAGCGTTCGCTCGTCAAGTGACGATCTATTTTTTTGAGGAGCCGTCTTCGGTCCCGGGTTCGGCCTGCCGGGTACGGCGGCGGCGCGCCACGCCTGGCAGGTAGCCCGGCAACAGGCTTTGGCGCGGCGTCTCGCGGGCGGAGCGGCCTGTCCAGCCGGACAAAATTTTTAGCTGGAAACCGGATTGTAGTTCTTGTACGCCATGGCGTTCGAATCTGCAGGCGCACTCCTCGGAACCGAGCTGTCGAGCGACGGTCAGACTCCACTTGCGTCGTTGCTCCGGGAGAACGCGGCTCTCGTCCAGGAGAACGCGGCGCTCCTCCGGGAGATTGCAGGGCGCGACCGGGAGAACGCGGCCCTCGGAGAACGCGGTTCTCGCCCGGGAGATTGAAGAGCGCGACCGGGCGCTGGCCAAGAGATGCGGAGCGTCGCTGGCGAAGCCGGAAGCTGCGGAGAGCGGCGTAGAGAACGTGAAAGCCCGCAACCGCAGGCTCGCTCGGGATCTGTACGGGCGCAGCAGCGAGCGGCCGCCCACAGCCTCCGGGCCGGGGGCGACGTTCGGGAACGCCGTCGCACGGCCGCACGCCGTTTCCGGACCTGCCTGTCCGCGAGGAGGATTCGGTCCCGGACGATTGCAAGTGCAAGAACTGCGGCAAGGCCTGGGTCTCGAACGGCTACAACGAGACGTACACCCTCGAGTACAGGATCGCGTTCGGCATGTTCGACGTCCTGCGCCCGGCCTGCGCCTGCGGGCAGGAAAAGGAGGTCGTCGGTCCGGCCCCGGAGCGGGTGTTTCACCCGATACGGAGTGTCCGTCTGGGCGTTCGTCCTGGCGGAAAGGTTCGGGCAGCACCGTCCGCTGCGTTCGGTCTGCCGCGCGTTGCGCCAGCACGGGCTCGCGCCCGGCACACTGGCGGACGCGCAGCGACGCCTGCTGCCGCTGGCAACTCGACGAAGAGATCTCCCGGCGTCTGTGGGAAGCTCCGGTCGTCAACGGCGACGAAACGGGGTGGACGGGAACTGGGCGAGAAAGACGGCGGCAGCGCCCGCGCCTGGATCGCCCGGTCCCAAGACGCGACGCGCACCATCGCCGTCGCGCAGCGCGGAAGCCGCCCGCGAACTGTTCGGGGGCCTCGGCTCGCCCGAGCAGGCGGCTTACCTGGTCTGCGACCGTTACTCCGCTTACCGGAAACTGGCGCGCGACATGGACGGGGGCATCGTCCTTTCATATTGCTGGGCTTATGTTGCGGATCCAGTGTAAGCGTTCGCTACCCGGGGGACGAAAAAAAATTTGCCCCGGGGACTGGAAACGATTCGCTGACCCCTGCGCCTTCATGGAGTTGGCGACACCAGATTTTTGCTTTGAAGCGACCGACCGACAGTGGGCCTTGCTGCTGGCAATAACCCTCGGGCAGCGGGACGAGGCGCGCCAGGAAGCGGAAGCGTCGCGCTGGAAGGAGGTAAGCGCTCGTCAGCAGGCGACGTTCTGGAAGGCGCAGCACGGTCGGGCGCGGGGCGGAGGCGTTGCGCAACGAGCTGAAGCGCCTGAAGTCGGCCTCCTCGATGAACGAGCTTGAGCGGGAAACGGGCCGCCTTCGGCACGATCTTGCGAAGTTGGGGAAGCGACTCGACGAGAGCGAACGCGAGAACGCCCGCGGCGCGCAACCGCAAGCTTGTTCAGGACAAGTTCGGTCGCAAGAGCGAGCGCACCCGACGTTCGCGGAAGGACGGCGCGGAACGAGAGGCCCGGCGGCGTCGGGGGCGACAGCCCGGGTCGTCGTCGCACGGACGCACGCCGCGCGAGGATTTGCCGGTAGAGGTAGAGGTCATTGAACCTGAGGAATGCCGCTGCCCGAACTGCGGCAAGCCTTACGCGAGAAACGGAGAAAAGGTCACCGAGTTCGTCGAGGTCGAGGTTCGCGCCTACAAGCGGCGTTGCCGCCGGCCCCGGTACCGCTCGACATGCTCGTGCGCGCCGAAGCAGGAGGTGCCGCCGGCCCCGCGGCTGTTCGCGAACACGCCGTACGGCCTGAGCGTCTGGAACTGGTTTCTGACCGAGACTTACGCCCTGCACCGTCCGTTGCGATCTGTACCGCGACAGCTGTCGATGTTCGACTTCGAGGTCGCGCCGGGCACGCTGGGGGACAGCGTCAAGCGCTTCGTTCCCTTGTTCGCGCCGCTCGGCGATGCTATTGCTGAACATCAGGCAGCGGCTAGCTCACGGCGACGAGACGAGCTGGAGGGTTCACGTCCGCGGCGAGGAAGGCGACAATCCCCGCAGTTGGCTTTGGGTTTGCCAGACCCCGGACGCCGTGAGGATGATCATCGACCCTTCCCGCAGCGCAGCGGCGGCGCAGAAGTTGTTCGGAGGCCTCGGTGTCGACGAGCCGGTATATCGCGACCGGTACTCCGCTTACAAGAAGCTGGCGAAGGATCTGCCGGACCAGTTCGTGCTCGTTTACTGCTGGGCGCATGTGCGCCGCGACTTCATGGACATCGGAGTCGGGCGCCCCGACATGAAGTCTTTCGGCGATGAGTGGGTAGTTAAGATCGCGGCTCTGTATGGTTGCAATGCCGAGCGGTCGCGGCACTGGCTCCCCGGAGCGAGCGAACAAACCGCCGCCTTTGACGAGGCGCAACGGGAGCTTGAGAGCAACACATTCTTCGACGACGCGAGGCGGCAACTCGACGACCTGCCGGAGGACGCGCCGCAGCGCAAGCCGTTGCAGTCCTTGTTGCGTCAAGGCTTGGAGGTCTTCGTCGACAGCCGTGCCGATGGACAACAATCTTGCCGAGCGCGCCCTGCGCGGCGCGGCCGTTGGGCGCAAGCTCTCGTTCGGCTCGTTCAGCGAGGCGGGCGCGCAACTGGCCGGGCTGCTCTTCTCCGTGTTCGGTACGCTCGAACTGGCCGGCCTCTCGCCGCGCCACTGGCTCCGCGATTATCTGCAAGCCTGCGCCGAACGTGGCGGACGAGCGCCCGAAGAGGCGCATGCCTGGCTTCCCTGGGGTGCGGACCCGGGCCGCGTCCGCGCCTGGCGCAACCAGCTTCCGCAAGGACCGTGAGCTACCGGTATTGCGGGCGGAAATTCTCGGAAGCCGACCTCAGCCGCGACCGCGCAACGGGATCCGCCTCTCAAACGCACGCCCCTGTCGCGCATCCTGTGCGAACGCCTCGACTGGCGCAAGCCCAACGGCGGCTTGAAAGATATGAGCGCTCGCGTCGCCCTGCTGCGGATGGAACGCGACGGCCTCGTCGTTCTGCCGCCGTCGCAGCTCCGGTCCGCCCGCGTTCGCCGCTCCGCCGTCTCCCGAAACCGAGCCGCCCCCGTTCCCACCCCCCGAACGTCTCGATCAGGTCCGTCCTTTGCGAACCTATCCGCAACGCCAGCGAGGGCCGTCTCTGGAACGCCTTCATCGACCGCTATCATTACCTCGGCTTCACGCCCATGCCCGGCGCACAGATTCGGTACTTCGTCCGCTCCGCGGAGGGCGAACCGCTGGCCGTGCTCGGCTTCGGCGCCGCCGCGTGGAAGATTGCGCCACGGGACAGCGGTTGGGATGCCGAATGTCGTCGGCGCAATCTGCCCTTCGTCGTCAACAACGCAAGATTCCTCATACTGCCCTGGGTCAGAATCAGACACCTTGCATCCCATATCCTCGCACAGGTCCAGCGACGTTTGCCCGACGACTGGGACCGCCGCTACGCGTTGCGTCCAGTCCTGCTCGAGACCTTCTGCGAAACGCAGCGCTTCGAAGGAACCTGCTACTGTGCGGCCAACTGGATCCGGGTCGGTAAAACGCAGGGCCGCGGCAAGCTCGACGTGAAAAACGAGTATGCGCTGCCGGTCAAGGATATCTGGCTGAAGCCCCTGCGGCGGGACTGGAAGAAGATCCTCAATTGCGGACCATCACCCGGGTAGCGAACGCTTACACTGATCCAGTTATGTTGCGGATTGGTTGCAACGTACTGAAAAACAATAAAATCCGACGCATTTCCGCAACATAATATTTCGACTCGCATTCGTTTGCCGTGGTCATGTCTCCGACCACAAGGAGATACGACCATGTTCGAGGATCTGTTTGTCGATCACGGCGCCATAGCCTCGCGCCGCACCGCTGCTTGAGGAACGCCTGAACTATCTCAGGCATTGCGCAGAATCGGTTCGCTCGTGGAAAGAGAACAAAAGGTTGACGGCCTTTCTTGATGCACTGTGATTGCGAAATATTATGTTGCGGAAATGCGTCGGGTTCCATTACTTTTCAAGCCGTTAGCGCTCCTCCGCAACATAACTGGATCCGCAACATAAGCCCAGTTATGTTGAATTCAACATAATTGGGCCCATGCCAGACGCGACTTCGTCAACCTTGAGACCGGCTACCCGAACCTCGCGCCGTTCGCCCGGAAGTGGGTCGGCCACAAGTTCAGACCTCCTGACATGGTATGCGGAACTTGAAGATTTTGCTTGACTTTTCTCCAGGGCGTCGTAAATTAGAATGTACCACTTTCTGGAGAATACCATGTTCCAGTCCCGCCTCGCCGTCCTGCCCGAAAATGCGACCGTGATCAGCGACAGACTGGCCTGTGTCCGCGACGATGGACATCTTGAGTTTTTCAATCCGGGCGGCCCGATTTATCGCTGCGCGGAAGACGACAAGGCGGGCCTGCGTCTGGCGCAGGGTTTGCTCGGCGACCTCGGGCTGGCGACGGTGGCGGCGCTGTCGCGCGTCTTCGGCGTTTCCCGCCTCACCATCCGTCGCAACCGGGACGCCTACCGGTCCCGCAACGTGGCGGCCTTCGCCAAAGAGCGCGGACCGCGCGGAGGGTACAAGCTGACGGAGCTGGCACTGCAACGGGCACAGGAGGCACTCGACGAAGGGCGGTCGCAAGTTGCGGCGGCGAAGGCCGCGGGCGTGACCGAGGGGACGATCCGCCATGCCCTGCGGCAGGGGACCCTGCGCGCGGACCGGCGGCAGGGTCCGGGAACGCAGCCATCGGTGCGGTCCGCGACGGACGGGCGCTGCGAAGGCGGCGTCGCGGTCAAGCGGGTCGAGGAACGGGTGCTTGCGAGCGTGGGAGAACTCGCCGAGGCCTCGACGCGTTTCGAGGCGGCGGAATCGGTGCCCGGCGCGGGTGTCTTGCTGGCGTTGCCGGCGCTGCTGCACGAGGGGCTGGTCGAGGTTACGGAGGAGGTTTACGGACAGCTTGAGAAGGGGTTCTTCGGCTTGCGCAGCATATTGTTGACGCTGGCCTTCATGGCCTTGCTGCGCATCAGGAACGCGGAACAACTGAAGGGCCATGCCCCGGGAGAGCTGGGCCTGCTGCTCGGTCTCGACCGGGCTCCGGAGATGAAGACGCTGCGCCGCAAGCTGAAGGAGGTCGGTCGGCGCGGTCTGGCGCGGCGACTGGCCGAAGCGTTTACCCGACGGTGGGCGGAGGCCGAGCCGGAAGCACTCGGCTTCCTGTACGTCGACGGACATGTGCGACCCTACCACGGACGCAAGCACCGCCTTCCCGAAACGTTCGTGCCGCGTCGGCGCCTGTGCATGCCGGCGACGACCGACACCTGGGTCAACGACGCTCGGGCGCAGCCGTGGTTCTTCGTTTCCATGGAGGCCAATGACGGCCTGCTGCAGGCGCTGGACAGGGATGTCCTGCCGCGGATACGAAAGGAGGGGCGCGTGACCGTCGTTTTCGATCGCGAGGGCTGGAGCCCGGAAACGTTCCGGCGCTGGGCGGCGGAAGGCGTCGATGTCATGACCTACCGGAAGGGCCATTATTCCCCTTGGCCGGAGGAAGGCTTCACGACGGTGGAGGACCCCGCGTCCGGCGTCCGTTACCGGCTGGCCGAACGGGAGACGGGTCTCGGCGAGAAAAGGTTCAAGATGCGCGAGGTGCGGCGGCTGTGCGACAACGGCCATCAGACCGTGACGACCCGCCGGGACCTGCCGACCGTCGAGGTCGCCTCGCGAATGTTCGCCCGCTGGAACCAGGAGAATTACTTTCGCTACATGCGGCACGAGTTCGCGCTCGACCATCTTTGCACCTACGAGACCGAGCCGGCCGACCCCGAACGGATAATCCCCAACCCGCCGTACAAGGAATGCAAGGCGCGGATCGAAAGCCTCGAAGCGAAGATCGGGCGCATCCGGAAACAGCAGTGGAAGGACGAAAAGAAAGGCAGAACCGCGAGGAGCGGCAAGGCATCCCCGGAAGAACGCATCAAGGAACTCGAAGTCCTGATCGAGGAATGCGAGGCGCGCCTGGAAACCCTGCCGGAAAGAGTGCCTGTCAAGGAAACCATGGACGAGGAGGAGATCGTCAGACTCGAACCCGAGCGGAAGATCTTCACCGACCTCGTCAGGATGGCGGCTTACCGGGCGGAAAGCGCGATGCTCGCTCCCCTCGGTCCGCTGCTGAACCGGAGCGAGGACGAAGGCCGCGCCTTTCTCCAAACCCTGTTTCGAACCCCGGCCGACCTCGTCCCGGGTGACGGATGCCTCACCGTGCGCTTCCATTCCATGTCGCAGCCCCGCTTCAACAAGGCGCTTCGGGAACTCTGTGCCATGACCACTCGCGAAGGCCATGCCTACCCCGGCACCGGGCTGAAACTGGCGTTCGAGGGACCCCTGCTGGAAAATTGAATTTACGCGATGTCAGGAGGTCTGAAGTTATACAGGTTCAACTCCGAGCGTCTGGCAAACCCGGACGACGCGACCGCCCAGCGACGGCTTGCAAGGTTCGTCGAAGCGTTCTTCGCGGCGGCGAAAAAGGCGCGGGACGCGCTTCCGGCGAGCGCAGCGCAACGCGGCCCCCTGGATTCCCTGGCGCGCCACCGCGACGGCCTGACCGTGTTCGTGGACAACGCAGCCGTTCCCATGGACAACAACGCCGCCGAACGCGGCTTGCGCGGAATCGCGGTCGGCCGCAAGCTCTCGTTCGGGTCGCACAGCGTGGACGGGGCGCGGCTGGCCGGCATGTCCATCTTCGGCACGCTGAGCGGCGTCTCGCCTTACCCTTGGCTGTCCGCTTATCTCGCCGCCTGCGCCCGGCACGGCGGCCCGCGCGGCCCGGCCGCCTGGCTGCCGTGGGGTGCCGACGGAGAGCGCCTCCGTTCCTGGAAGACCGCTCTTCCCCAGGGACCATGAACGTCGGTCCCCGCCGCTACTGCGGGCGCGACTTCTCCGAGGACGAACTCGACCCGCACCTTGAAAGGGCGGCCTCACCCGCCGGGCGCTGTCGCAGGAGGTCTGCCGACATCTCGACTGGCGCAAGCCCAACGGCGGACTCAAGGACATGAGCGCGCGCGTCGCCATGCTGCGCATGCACCGCGACGGCCGTCCTGCCGCCGCCAAGGCAAACGCCATCCGTCCGCCGCCCGCCCGTGCCCGGCCCCGCGACCGACCAGCCCCCGGTCCCGACTCCCGAACGTCTCGCCGACGTCCAACCCGTCGTTCCCTGCCGGAACGCGAACGAAGGCCGCCTCTGAAACGAGTTCGTCGCTCGCTACCTCGGCCACTCGACGCTGCCCGGCGCGGCGCTACTTCGTCCGGGCCGCCGACGGCGAAGCCCTTGCCGTCCTCGGCTTCGGCGCCGCAGCCTGGAAGATCGCGCCGCGGGACAAGTGCGGGGATCCCGAAACCCGCCGCCGCAACCTGCCTCTCGTGGTCAACAACGCCAGAGCCCTGCCCTGGCCAAGAACCTCGCATCCCATGTCCTCACTTTGGTCGAACGGCGGCTGCCCGACGACTGGGAGTCTCGCTACGCTCCGGTCCTGCTTGAGACCTTCTGCGAAACGCCGCGATTCTCAGGAACCTGCTACCGGGCCGCCAGCAAGGTCGGCGCGACCCAGGGCCGCAGCAAGCTCGACACTCGGCGCGAACGCGCTCTCCCGGTAAAGGACGCTGAAGCCCCTGCGGCGGGACTGGAAGCGGATCCTCAAAAAATAGACCGTCACTTGACGAGCGAACGCTTACGTCTTCTGCGTCCGCGCAGCCCGATAGAAGACTTTGTCGTCCTTGCGAATCGGGCCTCCCCTCTCGTCTCGGTCCTCGTTGCAAATCACCGTCCGGCACAGCGCAGCGACCTGCTTACCCAACCCAAGCTCGAAATCGGCGAACGCCTCGGGACCCTCCCCCTCGGACCCCGCCTTGAGGAAGGCTCCCCGAATGCCTTGGCGGTCGCGGCTCCTTTCTCGACGATGGACGCGAAAGACCGCACCGCCTCGGCGGCCGCCGGGGAGAGCCTGGAAAGGGACAAACCGTTCGAAGACTGCGAGACTGACATGGGAATGCTCCTGATGTTGTGGGGTCAAGCCAACATTCTGCCGCATTTAGCGGTCAGGAGTATGAGCGTTCACGATAATTGATGTCGCTTTTATCGTCCTTTTTGATGGTTTCAGATTTCCGTGCGGCGTCAGGAACAGGTCAACAGGGGGTTTCCGGTTTCCGTTTCCCCTTGGCCTACAGAGTTGCAGGGAACCGGAAGCATGTTGGTGCGGCTCGGGGGCGTCCGCCTTCGGTCGGGCTACGCCCTCCCTACGGCCGCCGCCCCCGAGCCGCTGCCGCGCGAGAGACGATACCCGTGTATGAGTGACGTGGAGACCAACTCCCTGAGAACGCTGCTGACGGTGCTGGCACGCATTTGCGCTGCGTCTCGGATCTGCCGCTGAGGAAGCGGGATGTCGGCAAGGAGGCTGCGTTGGCGAGGCGACGTGTCGGGTGCTTCGGAGGCGGCCTCGACGCAGCGACAAGACCGGTGTTTCGCGCAACTCAATTCGTCAGGACTTTTGGAAGCGCGATGTTCGACAGTCAGCAAACGCTTCTTGCGTCGTAGGTTGGAGTCGCCCCAGGCGTGCAGAGAGCCGCGCAACGCCTGTCCGCCTCGCGCATGAGCGCTCTTGCGGGCATGGTGGACGAGAATGACGGCGGTTTCGAAGTTGCGTTGCAGGTCGCGCAGGCAGGCGAGCAACGGCGCGACCTCGCCTGCGGCGTTTTCGGCGGTGGAGGCGAACCAGAGGGCCCAGCAGGCGTGGTCGGACGCGGCGGACCGTCTCGAACAGGCGCTGCCTGTCGTCGGCCAGGTCAAGACGCACGGCGGGAACCACGTCGATATCGAGGTTGTCGAGACAGGTTCCGGCGGCCTGTGCGATGCCGCGCTCTCGAACGATGTGGGCAGCGTCTTCGGCGGCGAACAGCAGAACGCGGCCGGAAGCAGCGAAGAAGCGCCGCAGGCAGGGCGTGCCGGTCGCGACGGCGACTGCGAAGTCGAGAGCGAGAAAGGATTTGCCGCACTTTGGCTCTCCAATGCCGACCGCCTGCTCGCTCCACAGCTGTTCGACGAGCCAGCGCCGCTCCTGCGGTTGTTCGGCGAGTTCCGCGGGCCGACGGGTGGGGAAAGCATTCATGACCGCGCTCCCCTGCGTTTGTCGGGCGTGAAGATCTCGAAGAACAGTTTCTCGTCGAGTTCGGTGGCGCTCGGCGGCAGAGGCGAGCAGGCTGTCGGCCGTGAGGGAGCGGTAGTTGCCGGCGGCATGAAGGGCGTCCTTAAGGCTCTGCGTCATGAGATTCGGGTTGCCGGCTTGCTCGAGGAGGTGGTTGAGGCAGGCGGCGAGTTCCTTTCGTTCGGCGTTGGCCAGGCGTTGGGCGGGACTCCAGAGGCTGCAACTCGTCGCGCTGCAGCTTGTCGGTAAGACGTGCATCGCCCGCCAGCACGACGCTGAGAATGGGTCGAACTCGGTGGCAGCAAGCAGACGCAATTCGCCGAGCACTGCGGGCTGAAGTTCCTGCGCTTCGCAGCAGGATGGGGCGCGCCGCTTCAAGGTGGCCAACGCCCGCGCAGCGCCTTGAAGCCGCCCCTTATGGGGGCGCAACGGTGCCTCGAACAGTTCGCCCGCGATAGAAGTCGGCGAGGTTGGACGGGTCAGAGCGGCAACCACCGTGGTTGCGCGTCAGCCGGTTTGCAAGCAGCCGCAAAACCACGCTCTTGCCTGCGCCTGGTTCGCCGACGGCGAAGCCGCCATCGCGGCGCTCTTCGACCCGCCAGCAGAAGCTTTCGACGCGCGGCGTGGTGAATAGCGCCTCGACCGGCAGGCGAGAATGGATTCCATTTGAGGCCGTGAAGGGAAAGCAGTCTACGTTTCCATGTCCTCTTTGCTTGGAAGGAAGGCAGGGGGCAGGCCGGTCGCGGCCGCGTCGTCCAGGATCTGTTTCAGCAACGGCGCCATCTCGTTTGCTGTCGGCACTGTCTCCACTGGTCTCACATGTCGGCGTTCGCCATTGGCGTTCTTGTCGAGCGGGTAGAGTGCGCACAGCCAGGTTCTGTGCCTGGGATCGACAAGGTCAATCGTCGACAGGTCCCAAGATGCGAGGTGGAGATCCCGCACGGTACTGCGACGGCACGCCTTCGAGTGACAGCGAGCCGTCGCCGCGCCGCTGTCGGCGTCCGGTGCGGAATGCGCGGCGCAGCGCCGGGAGGGCATTCGCGACGGGGGCTTTCAAGGAAACGGGCTGTCGGCGTGGCGCCGAGCTCCCGGTGAACACGATTGTTGTAGTCTTTCTGAACCCATGCCTGCGTCGCCTGGTTGAGTTGCGCCAGGGAAACGGAATCGACGCCTCGTAGCATCGCCAGCAGGCGACCCTCGATAATCGACCAAAATCGTTCGGCTTTTCCGTTCTGGTTCGGAGAATAAGGCAACGTAGTGGCATGCAGGATGCCGAGCTCGTGCAGCCCGTCTCGCACTTCGCCAGCGGTCTCGGCTTTGCCGTTGTCCGTCGCCCGCGGCAGGCCGTGTTTCATCAGGGCCTGCGACAGACCGTGCACGAAGTTCTGCGCGGTTTCCCACCACTGGAGATGACAGGCGAGGCGGGAGTGGAGGACAGCCAGCAGCAGCGGCGTCCGCCATTGCCCCCGCTTGTCAAGCACGCGGAGCGAGCCGTGATGGAAGTCCGCATGCCACAGGCCGTGGGTATGCTCGTAACTGCGTATCTCGCGTTGTTCGCGCCGTGCCGCCGCCGCTGCTTCCCCCGCCTTCTTCAGCCGCCGCTTGCGCTGCAGCGTTCGCATGTAACGGGCCACAGTGGCATAGGAGGGCAGCGGACCGAGCGACGGTCGGCCAATGCCTTGAGGTTGTCGTAGTGCAGTTGCGCCGACCAGTCGGGATTTTGCCGGTATTGCAATTGCAGCGCCCAGCGGCGCGAACAGCGTGCGTGCTGCGTCCGACCGTACCCGGCGGCGGAGGGCGCCGACCGGATCCTGTTCGGCTCGCCGTGCCTGATAGTACCAGCGTCGTCACGAAGGAGAAGCGCGCTGGCGCGTCGGTCACGCCGCCACTCCTGTTTCGCCAGGGCCTCGGCGCATAGTTCGCCGTGCGCCGGCGGCGCCGCCAGCAGGGTGCCGACGACGGCGAAGCGCAATCGCACCCCCCGATTTGTGTCTTGCTGCCCGCCTCCCGTTTTGGCGCGGACCCTAAACCCCCCTCTTGGAAGAGACGGCAAGTTCTGCGGGTGCCCCGTCGCCGAACTTGCTCGTCAACGGCGATAGCCGTTGCAGAAGAGCCACCGGGTCGGAGAACATCCCGACCAGCGGCAGCGTCGTCGGCTGTTTTGAGAAACGGGTGCGCAGCTTGCGCCACAGGGAGGTCTCGACGAAGGTCTCGCGCCACCACCGCCGCCACCGCTGAAGCGTACGTTTGCCAACGCCCAGACGGCCCGACCGGAACTCGGGACTTCGCTTCCCCTGCGACATGGCTGTCAGAAACACGAAGACGAAGGCCACGTACACCCGCCGCGTACCGAACCGAGGGCGGCGTGACGCGGCGGCGGCACCTCGCGCAACAAAAACTCAGACGCCGCGCTCCGGCGACGAGCGGTCGCTCAACGCCGCGAGGCTTTCGCGGACGCAGCCTGCCGCCGCAGTGCGGGCAGGGATGGGCCGCCAGATCCTCGTCTATGCGTTCGAGAAAAGCCCAGGTTGTGGAGTCGACGGGAAAATCGTGGGACAATGGTCGTGTCTTCCATTTGGGTGGTAACGGACCCGGAAGACACATCCCCCTCGGCGCTTGTCTGGCAAGCTCACCGAGGGGGATCCTCAAATATTTTGATTAAAATCCACAGGAAACCTGTGCATATCCCTGCACAGCCACACCGCGCCTTCAGAGATGCCGAGTCAAATCTGGGAGGGTGACAGGTCGGCAATGGCGTGCACCCTGAATCTGCTCGGTTGCGGGCTACCCCGGACTCTGCTCAAGGCCGACCCGACCAATCCGGCCGGACATTGGGAGCCCCAAGGCATCGTGACCTTGAACGACGAGATCTTGGCATCTTCCGGCTCCGCATGGGACGACTGGAGCGCACTCGACGAGACTTGGTACGCCTCGCCGGTCGCGCAAGGGTTCCGTGAGCGGGCCCGCGCGATACTTGAGAATGAGTTCGCCGACAGCCGTCTGTTCGTTCTGAAGGACCCTCGCATATGCCGCCTGCTGCCCCTCTGGGTTGGAATCGTGCGGACTTTCGGTGTCTCTCCCTTCATCGTTTCGCCGATCCGCAATCCCTTGGATGTGGCTCTTTCCCTGGAAAAACGCAACGGGATCGACCTGTCGATCAGGCATCTCATCTGGCTGCGGCACGTTCTCGACGCCGAGAGAGCCTCGCGCGCGCTCAGGCGCGCCTACCACGGAGTTCAAGAAGGAAAGTATGCCAGCATCGATCCCGAATCCGACGCTGCCGACAATGCAAAATCGCAAAAATTGCCGAATTGCTATCGATCCTACTCCATGAGAATTATGTATCAAGCAATACCGGTTGTGAGTCCTGAGCCTGTCTCACTCTTCGGCGAGGCGGAGGAGGTAGGTGGCGTAGGAGCTTTTGCCGTGGGCGAGCGCGGCCAGGCGATCGCGGTCGATCCAGCCATTCAGGAAGGCAATCATCCCGCCCGCGCTCCCTCGCCTGCGGGTTCGCGCCCCGGTCGAGCAGCGGGCGCACGATCTCGACGTGCCCCCCGGTCTCCGTCGCGTGCCACAGCGGGGTCCAGCCGGCCGGCCGGCACGCTCGATATGCGCGCCCCGGTCGAGGAGCATGCTCGCCGCCTCGACGTGGCCCCGTGCGCACGCCCATTCGAGAGCGGTCATGCCCTGCTCGTCCGGGCCTCGATGTCCGCCCCCTCGTCGAGCTGTGGCGGTCAATGGCAGCGGCGTCGCCGCTCTTGGCGGCTGCGTGAAACTCGTGCGCTCATTCTATGCTACTCTTTTCTGACACTTCGTTGTGGTTGGAAAGGTAGTCGCGCCTGTACCGGAAAACGAACCGGGGCTGATCTCGCCAAGGGTGGGCTCGCGGCGTTTCGTTTTGGAAAGTCGTCTTGAGCGCCCTGAAGAACGCGATCCAGTCGGACTTGGGTTTGTTCCAGGGCTCGATATACGTGTAGGGGCGGTTGCGCGTCCGCTCCGGGAAGCTCCCTATGTCCGGCGCCACAACCGGGCGTCCACTATACAGGGCTTCGCTCAGCGTATAGGAATACGTCTCCGGCCAAAGGGCAGGAAACCAGATAAGTAAAGGATCGGCCCCGTCGATCAGGGCTGGCAAGTCGTCTTCAGCATAGGGCCCGTGCTGTATGATCGCCGCGTCCAAAAAGCGGTAGGCGCTCCCGATGAGATGGAATTCACATTCCGCCTCCGTCTGCATGGCCACATAATCGAGAATATCCGCGCCTTTGTGGGGCCCCAGGTTCCCCAAGACAGCGATCCGCATCTTTTCGTCACGGTAGGTCGGGCGGACGACGACAGGAGGGTAGAGCCCCGCGAGTTCCCGGTCGTGGTGGTCCGCGAGGATGTAGTTGGCGTCTGGGAAGTACCTGCCGATCAAATCCCGCGCATATTGGCTCGGGACTAAGACCCTGTGCGCATCCTTGAACAAGCGTTCTTTACGCTCGCGAAAAAGCTCTACGGTCAAGTTTTCAGGTACGGGGTATTCATCGATCGCGCAGCACTCGTCCCGTGTTCCTTGGTCCGAGCAGAAAAAACCGTTCTCATCGATCAAATGCGGGTTGCCGTTGATGCAGAAATAATCATGCACGCTCATGTCGTAGGGGACACCTAGACGTTTCGGCAAGGCGACCATCCAATCCGGAACGCGCCAGCCTTGATGCACATGCACCTTGCCCACACGGAGGGACGTCAAGAGGCGGATGAGTTCCCTCCACTGCCCGCGCATGAAACGCAACGTCAGCGTTTTCTTCCTGCCATCCAGTACGAGAACACATGTATCCGGCCCGGAGGGCTGCGCAATGATCCCGAAGGCCTGATCGCCGAGAAAGTCGATCAAATCGAACACATGTTTGTCCGTTCCGCCTCCCAAACCGTGTGTCAGGTGCAAGATGACCGGCTTATCCGAGGATCTCAGCAGGTGCAACATGGCCTCCAAGCGTATGTCCTTCGCGGGGTCGATTTTCCTGTATGTAGCCACATCTCTCCAATAATGCGAATGCGCGGTGTCTATCGTTTTCTCCGCAATTCTCATACGTTCTTCCTTCTCCAAACCCAAGCTGGCACCGCCTTCATGGAATACGAACAGGTTAGGACACAAGACGTTGCGCCAACCTTTCTGGGACGCTCTCAAGGAAAAGTCGCCATCTGCTCCATAACCCCGCCCATAGTAGAATTCATCGAAGGCACCGACGGCATCCAAGCAGTCCCGTTTGATGAACATACAGAAGCCTACGGCCGTTGGAAGATCGACCGGGTCATAACCGCAAATATTCGATAACGCTGCATCAATAGCCGCGGCGGTGACGCCCGCCGGCAACGTGTTTTCATGGAACATGGACGGGAAGCTGCATGATTCGGCGTTGTTGGAAAACGGGGTGACCGTGCCTATGTTCCCGTCGTGGTAGGCGCATCGTCGCAACCGGTCCAGCCAGTCCCCGTTGACTTCCGTATCACTGTTGAGAAGGACGATGTCGTCCTGTGGGTGCGTGTTTTGGATCCCGTAGTTGACGGCTCTTATGAACCCGTAGTTCTTCCGGTTGTGCAGCACCACGCAGCCCATAGCTGCGATTTCTCGCAGGTATTCGCTGACCCCTTCCTCGGTGCTGCCATCATTGATGACGGTCACTGTTCCCTTGCATTCGTTCTCCTCAAGCGACGCCAGAACACTTTCCATACAATGTTTTGTGCCGTAAAGGTTGTTGTATACGGGGATAATGACGCTGACGCGTCGGCTGTCGGCCTCTTTGCCCGGGAGCGTTCGGTCGGCCCCGGCGGCCTCGCTCCCCACGACCGCGGGGAGGGGTGCTTCTTTGCCCGGGAGCGTTCGGTCGGCCCCGGCGGCCTCGCTCCCCACGACCGCGGGGAGGGGTGCTTCTTTGCCCGGGAGCGTTCGGTCGGCCCCGGCGGCCTCGCTCCCCACGACCGCGGGGAGGGGTTTCAACCGCATCACCACGCGCGACAGCAGGTTCTTCGCCACGCGCAGCGGCCCCGTCACGGCCCAACTGTTCGAGCACAAGATTTCCGCGAGCCGCGCCTTGAGCGCGGTTATCTCTTCGTCCCGTTCCGCCTTGAGCGCGGTTATCTCTTCGTCCCGTTCCGCCTTGAGCGCGGTTATCTCTTCGTCCCGTTCCGCCTTGAGCGCGGTTATCTCTTCGTCCCGTTCCGCCTTGAGCGCGGTTATCTCTTCGTCCCGTTCCGCCTTGAGCGCGGTTATCTCTTCGTCCCGTTCTTGGGCGGCTCGTAACAGATGCTCTATCCGACCCTCGAGCGCTTCAACCGCCTTTTCTTTGGCGGCTTGCCCTCGCCGCATCGCCTTGATCCTGTCGAACACAACCTCGATCTCTCGGTCTTTCTCTTGAAGCCGCGCTTCATGCTCCGCCCCCGGAGCCGTCATCGCTTTCGTCACGCCCCTTCTCCTCACGAGGTCGGCTCCGCGCAGGACTTGTGGGCGATCGCCTCTCGCCGGTACCGGTTCACGATCCGCGAGAATCCTTCCTCGTGCACGTGGACGACGACGGCGTCGGCCTCGTACCAGATTCGGAGGTCGTCCTGCTGGATCCGAAAAGCCCACGCTATGTCTTCCAACCCGGTCAACTCCTCGTCGTACGCCGCCCGCACCGCGCAGTTGGCGTTGTTGCAGAAAGGATGGTCCTGACCCGTTTCGAGCGGAAACCATCGTCGCATGATCTCGATCTCGGAAAAAGCGCTCCGTTCGTCGCCGGTCTGTCGCCCGTAAACGAGCGCGACATCGTCATGCGCTTCCAGCGGAGCCGTCAGGCGCTCCAACCAATGTTCGTCGGCCGGATAGGTATGGGCGCTGGCGAACACGAGAAGATCGCCCGACGCCGCGTCGCACCCGACGTTGAGGGCGCGTCCGAAGGTGAACGCGGAAGGCGCGATCGAGACGACTCGCGCGCCGGCCCGTTCGCCGATCGACACCGAATCGTCCGTCGATCCTGAATCGACGAGGACGATCTCGTCGGGCTTGCGGGTCTGACGAGCTATGCCGTCGAAGAGCCGGGGCAGGTGGGCGGCCTCGTTGAGAGCGCGGATGACTATGGAGATGCTGGCCATGCTGAGGGTACGGGAGTCTCCGTGTCGGAGCGGCAGGCGGCGAGGCGGGCGACCGGAAAGGCTGTCTACATGTAGAGAAAGAGCCCTCTCGCCGCAACGGCCCGCAGAGCGGGTGTTTGTCCGCTACGCATGCTCGCCGAGTTCAGGCCCCGGCTCGCTCGGTCGAGACCGGCCCCGCCGCTGCGGCGCTTTGACCCGCCCGTCGCCCGCCCTCTCGGCGGAGATTGCCGACAGCCTGCGTTGCGCTTCATGGTTGATAGCGGCGACCGAATCGTCCATCGATCCTGAATCGACGAGGACGATCTCGTCGGGCTTGCGGGTCTGACGAGCTATGCCGTCGAAGAGCCGGGGCAGGTGGGCGGCCTCGTTGAGAGCGCGGATGGAGATGCTGGCCATGCTGAGGGTACGGGAGTCTCCGTGTCGGAGCGGCAGGCGGCGAGGCGGGCGACCGGAAAGGCTGTCCTGCACGTTGAGATAGAGAAAGAGCCCTCCCGCCGCAACGGCCCGCCGAGAAGGTGTTTGTCCGCTACGCATGCTCCGCCGGGTTCAGCCCCCGGCTCGCTCGGTCGAGACCGGCCCCGCCGCCGCGGTGCCTTGACCCGCCCGTCGCCCCGCCCCTTCGCTGCCGACTGCCTGCGTTGCGCTTCATGGTTGATAGCGGCCGCCATCGATCTACTTTCCGTTGTCAAATCCTACCAAGCGGAACAGGTATGGGGTAGGAAACATAACCACTGGTTCCCTCGAAAACAACAACCTGATATTTTGATTGCTCCAATGCGAGGCGACCGTAAGGTCTTCCTGCCGAGGGAGAGGGGAGGAACCATGGATGCAACTGAAAATCACCGTGGAGCAGGCGCGAAAACGGTTAAGCGTCATTAACCACTCCGTATTCGAACGGGGATTGGCTAAACATTGGGTGAGCGACGAGCGGGGCGGGTTGAACCCCAGAAGTGTCTTCTGGCTTTTCAGATGGGCTCTGGCCGAAAATTCGGACAGCAACGCCCATCGAAGTGCAGGCGAAGAGGCGGCGCGCATCTTCGACTCGATGTTCACGAAATCTCACAAATGGCTGGCCGAGCGGGTATCGAAGGAAGAGGCTGACCTGCTGTACCGGCCAGGCATGGAGATGAAGGCGGAACACGCTCTGAGGCGACTAAACGACGATTAGACCGAATGACAACCGTTGTTTTGCGGCCCGGCAGCCGACTCTCAAGAATGCCCGCAATCAGGACAGTCGAGACTGATTCCTTCCCCGGCTCTGGCGGCGCTTTGATCCAGCGATGGTTCTGGCATGCGTCCCTGATAGTTAACGGCCTTGGTGGTTGCACCCGGGACCGTAGTTGTGCGAAAGAGCATTAGCAAGACAGAATGAGGAAGAACAAATGAACGGCGAGAGTTTTGCGGCTTCGCTGGAGCGGCGGATTGAGATCGCATACCGCCAAAGCGGAAATGATTGCGGGTGGCGTTTTCTCTCTAGCCCGGCGGCAACGCTCGATTCCGCGAAGATTGCGCTGATCGACCAGACTCCGGGCGGCGACCACCAGCCGGCCGCTCATGGCAAATTCGCCATGCGGAAAGGCAGCGCCTACGAGCTGGAGAGTTGGGACGGCCGTCCTCCCGGCGAGAGCTCGCTACAGCGGCAGATCCGTGGCCTTTGTGACTTTCTGGAAGTGGAATGCAGCGAAGTTCTGGCTGGTCACTTCGTTCCGTTCCGTGCGCCCAACTGGGAAAGCCTCAAGAATCCAGAGTACGCGAGCAGGTTCGGAAAATCGCTCTGGACGGATATCCTTGATCGCGCCCGGCCGGAATTGGTCATCACGATGGGGAACAAGGCGAGGGACACCATTGCCGGGATCCTCGATGTTCGTTCTGTCGACAAGATTCCCGTATGTTGGGGCAACGTGAAGGCGTGGCGCGGGATCTTCGATGGCGGGAAGTTCGTGCACCTTCCGCATCTCTCCCGGTACAAGATCATCGGTCGCAAGCAAAGCGCCGCCGCTCTGAAGAGCCTGTTTCGATAACCGGTGGTCTCGTCGTCCGGGCGACTCTTCGACATGTCCGACCGCGGCATCCGCAGGCCGCGTTCGGGTGCCAGCGGCAGGGAGTTGCGTCATGGCGGCAACAGGAATTCCTGTGGCATGTCCCCCGGTCGGTAGTTGCGTGAAGGCTCGCCGAAGTCCAGCCTCGGCCGAATGGCTCTTGTCGCAGCCGCAATGGTACCGGATATTCGGCGGCGCGACTGCCGCTGTCGTCCAGGCTTCCCGTTGCCCAAAGAGGGAGCGAAAATGCAGCGGGCTCGCGGTGCTGTTTCAGGCTGTCATGTATGATCTTCTTGATTGCCTGGCGCGTCCGCGGGTTCGCGCGTCCGTTGATACCGAAGGGGTCGCAATGCGCGCGAACTCGTGGACGCGCTTGCCTGGTGGAGATCGCGCCAGCGCACGGCCCATCGCCGGCCCGCGTCGCAATGCGCGCGAACCCGCGGACGCGCTTGCCTGTGCGCTCCGCTCCCGAAATGGAGTCGCTGCGCCGTAGCTGGACGGCGAGCCGCCTGCGACGCTGGCCATGAGCCTGCGGGGGCGAAAGCTCGGTGGCGCGAGGCCGGCAGGCTTCGCCCAGGCGACCCGCGTGTTTCGGTTGGCGACGGCCACCGGAGTTATTTTTTCTCCACGAGCGCTACTTCGGCTGCTCGACGCGGCCCGCGGGCGCTACTTCTTCCGTGCTGCCAGCGGCGAACCCCTCGCCGTCTTCGGCTTCGGTGCCGCCGCATGGCGCGCCTCGGGACAAGCTCGTCGGGCCCGAAACTCGTCGCCGCAACCTGCCTCCTCGTGATCAACGAGGCGAGGGCCTTCCCGTGAGTCCGAATCAAAAACCTCGCGTCCCTTGCCTTGGTGTCGCCTGCCTTGGGAAGGCCGCTACGCGTTGCGTCCGGTGGAGACCCTCTGCAAGATCCCGAGGTTCGACGGGACTTGCTACTGGGCCGCCAACTGGACCGGGGTCGGTTGCACTCAAGGGCGCGGCAAGCTCGACTTGCGGAACGGACGTGCTCTCCCGGTGGCCTCGCGTCGGGACTGGACGCGGATCCTGAACAAGTAGACCGCCCCGCGACCGAACCCTAAATCCAAACGCTCCGGCAAATGGCGCTGAATTTCGGTTGCATCTGAAGGTTCCTCGAGAGCTTCTCATCTCCGGCTTGCAAAATTCGCGATTTCGCTACCGTCTTTCCCCAATTTTCCGATCAAACGCTTAGCCCGATGCGTTCATAATCTCAGAAGTTCCATCCCCGTTGCTTTGCCCTTGCCCGGAAACCTGCAAACCATGGTTGACCGCTTGATTGAACCGGGCGACGAATTCCCGACCAATGCCGTGATTACGAATATAGACGCCTATCTCGGCGTATGGATTGCGGTCCGAAGGATCGGCGGATAGCCAGTTTTGACTGGTGATCAATAAATGGTCATCGTCCCAGACGAGAAACTTCGCGTGCATCCGCGGATTACGGATCCGTTGAATCCGAAGACCGTTCGCTATTCCATCGCGAATATTTTTCTCTGGGTCCGTACCGCTGGCCGGCCCCGAGGTTCTGCCGTAATAGACGACGACCTCGATGCCTTGGTCACTCGCCGCTTGCGCGGGCACGAACACCGAAGTTTCAGCGGAGCCGCCCAAGCGGTGACTGCCTACAACGATACGGCGTTCGGCGTTGTCGCGCGCGCGCCGGATATAATCGCCATGCTGTGCGCCAAGCACCATTGAGGCCATTGTATCGCTGGTTGTGGCTTGTGCCCGCTTTCGGCAATTGGCCGCCAGGACGGCCAGATCTCTCGTCAGTTCTCTCCAATGGTCATTGGGACCGCAAGCCAGCGTCGCCAGACACTGCGCTACTTCCGCGATCATGCGCGTGTCGGAAAACCGCAAGGATGCCTCAAAACTGTCGAAACTCGAACTCAGCCAATTGCATGATCCGATTATTCCGGTCATCTGCTGTTTTCCGTTGTCTGCAAGGAGTAACTTTGCATGAGATTTTGTGGAAAACGAGTGTAATCTGATCTGTTCTTTCAAGGCATTGTCCGCAAGCATATCGCGGCAACTGCGAACTTCTTCGGCGGTGGACCCGTCGATGATCGAAGATTGACCCCATAGGATGTCGATCTTTACGCCTCTATGTGCTGCATCGTCAAGCATTGGGAGCAGATCACGAAATCGATCTGCGGAAATGAATGTCGAGTGTATGACTATTCGCGATTGCGCTTCGCGCACGAGACGTTCAAACGCCGCTTTGTGTTCGTCTCCGCCGAGGACGAGATTCCGGTTGTCGAAAATGATGTTAAAAATTCTCTGGCGCTCTTCAAATGTTTCACGGGCCGTTCGGGCTGAAGGCGTCGCAGTGCTGGAAACTCGCTTCGTGGCCGCGCGTATGATCGCATCCTTCAACACCTGAGGTGTACCGTCAGGAAGCCCCTTTATCGATTCTTCTCGCACCGTCACAAGAGCATAAAGGTTTACTGGTTGCCCTCCTCTCAAGGCCACGGAGCAGCATGTCTCATCGTGCTCTAGTACTCTTTCGATCATTTCACCCTGCAACGACTGTATTGGGGGTTCTGAATCTGCAAGGGGCAAAATCGTTAATTCGCCTTGTTTCTTGATTTTCTGCAAACGCCGCCGATTCACAAGATTCAAGTCTCGTGTTCTGAATACCGTACATGAAATCTTGTCGATAGCGATGCTGGCTGAACGTTTCAATAATCGGGAAATTGCCGGAAGCGGATCTTGATCGACAGCTTTCCGTCCCGCGGCCGTCGCACGGAATCCGTGTTGATCGTCGATTTGCTGCAATTCCACCCATCCGGCGCGCATCAGAAGGATAACAGTTTCGATGACGAGACGCCGGGGCAAGTTCCCGGCGGCTGCCAACTCGGCCGCTGATTGCGGCCTCTGGCAAAGCGAATGGAGGATGAGGTGTTCGACAACGCTCCAACGGCGACCTTTTTCCAGAGTCAGGTTCAACTTCAGGAGTAAAACCGGAAAGGCCACACGCGTGTTCATGATGCCTCGCCCATTAACGTCGAGACGGGAACGATCGCCGCCAACGGCTCTCCTTTTTCGTCATTTTCAAGACGTAACTCATCCATCGTATCGAGGATATTCTTCAGGAATGCCAACAAATCGCTCGACGACACAGTGGATCCGCTTTGGAATCTCTTTTGCAAAAATTCTAGGCTGCCCACAAGAATGAGTTTCCATTTCGCTCGACTGAGCAGCACGTTCATCCGCCGTGCATCGCCGAGGAAGCCCAACCCGCGCCGACCTGAATGATGATTATTTCGCACCAACGAAACCAAAACCACGTCGGCTTCGCTCCCCTGAAAGGAGTCTACGGTGCCGATATGAATTCCTTGTTTGCCCTCGATCGAAAATCCGGACAGATGTGCGAGTCTGTCGGGGCGCAATTCGTCGATACGCTCCTCAAGGCGGCGCACCTGTTCCCGGTAAGGACTGAGCACGGCAAGGGATGGCACCCCGCTCTCGACCGGTTTGGCTTGGATAAGCGAAAGTGCTGTCGTTACGGCTTCCGCTTCCTCGGGATTATGGTATCTTGGTTGTCGCTCGACATCTCGTTTCCCCATCGTGCTCTGCACATAGGGCATATCGATGAAGACGACAGGTGAATCCGGCAACCGGCTGTTGTCCGCAATTGAAAAAGGAGCGGATTCTTCTTGGTATTTTCGTTCGCAGCTTCGGTCGGTCGACAACGATCCGTCGTAAAACGATTGTGAAATCAAACGAGCTATCGCCGGATGCATTCGATGTTGCCGGGAGAGGCGGGTCGCGATTGGCAGCCTTGGCCCGGAAGAAATGCGTCCGTCCAATTCCTTCCTCACCATCGTTTCAAACATCATGAGGGCATCGGCGGCTTCACCGCAAGCCGCCGCAAGTGCGTTCTCCCCTTCGATACTGCTGATCAATTCGTCCATCTCGGCCGCGGGAAACAGCCTTCCGACAAGGTTTCGACCCAATGTGAGCGCATCGCGGATCTTTGAAGGATCGTTGAGGAGACGGGTTCGCTGATCCGCTTCGAAAGGCGGCAACTGCAGGTGGTCGCCGATCATAAGGCGCCTGTGAGAAAGCAGCAGCGGGGACAGAAGCTCGACGCCGCTTGCCTTTCCCGCCTCTTCGACAATGGTCCAGTCGAACAACGCGTGCTCCTCGATCAAGCGTTCCAGATCTCCGGCGTTGGTCGAAGCCAAAACAACGTTTGCGGATCGCAGTAGCATGGCTTCGAAGGCGCGGTCAGGCCGTTCCGCCTCAAACTCGCCCTCTTCTTCCTGCCCGTTTCCGAAAGTGTTTCTCAGGTCCTCAAGCTTGGCCAGTAGGTTGTCCGGCGCGTCTGCAGCCAATTTGCTCTTCATCAAGCGATCAATGATCGATCGCGCTTGTTCACGGAGATCGAAAGGACCGGGCCTGCCATCACGGTTCTTTGCGAAGCACCGGATGCTCAAAGGTGTCTCGCCGTCCGTGCGCGTGAGTACGTCGTGGATTTCATTTGACAGGTGATCAACTGCCTGATGGCTTTGCGCGGACAACAGGATGCGCGTCGTGCTGTCCTCCGCGAACCGTCTCGCTACGAGTTCACGCACGAGCCTCGTCTTGCCGACGCCGGGAGGGCCTTGAATGAAATAGGCTGGCAATACTCCCCACAGCTCCTTGATCGCGCACTGTTTCGATTCGTCCATATTGGCGAAGGCCTCGTCTTCGGCAGGGTCGTCATGGGTCGGGCGAAGGCCAATGCGTGGATCGGTTAGCATCGCCAGCAATTCGACGTGTTCCCGAAGCGCGCGCAATGCCTTGATCTGTCGTTTCAGCAAAAGGTCTTGGCCGACGAAGCCGCTGTTCCGCAGGAAAAGGCTGTCGTCGATCGGCGGCTCGCCAACGGATTCGAAGACATATAGTGGCTCCGCGCCCTCTTTTTCTTCGACCTCTACGAAACTCCATTGAGCGGTCTCCCGATCCCACTCGCCGAGCACTCCTTCCTCGGTCAGTTTCCATTCGTATTCCCCATCGGCCTGCTCGGATTCAAAAGTCTCCCGGAACCGTGCAGCCGGGGAATCCAGGCCCAACGCTTGGGAAAGTCCTTCGATCTGGGAATCGGCACGCGGCTTCACGTGGATCAACGTACGTTCACCCTCTCTAGCGCGTTTGATTACGGAGATGGGCCAGATTTCGGCTGCGGTCCGCAACGATTCAAGAAGCTGAACCAGGACAAGCCCGCGATATCGCCGTTCGGCACGCTCATCGAGGTGACTCTTTTGTGGGGGAGATTCTATCTGTCGTTCCCATCGCGTCGCCTTTCCCTGAAGACGGACAAAGCGACGTTTCGCTTCGGGCAGTGGCAGCAATTCTAGCGAATTGCTTGACAACGTTTTCTCGCCGATTATCGCAGGCTGCAGCGGTAGTTCATCTTCGTGTCGGTCACAATACGCCACGTCCCAAGTCGGGTTTCCTCCGCGCGGTCTGTACTGCCGGAGTTTATAGATCAAGTCATGGCCGACCAATAAATAGCGTCGACCTGTTTCTGCGTTTTTATCGGCCACGATGATAAGGTTGGGACTGCTTGAAAGATCCTCGCGAATAAATGCCAACTGCCGGTCCGTATCGCCCATTTCTATGGAGCCTTCACTTACGGTACGAATCTTTTCCGATAGGCGCTGACCTGAACCCAATGAACATGTGAGGTACAATTTTAGTCCATGAGCTGTGACCTTTCTTTCGAGGTTGGAAACGATAGTGCAGATGCGGTCGTCGATCAGATCACCATCTATATGCTTGAGAGGATCCGCACGGAGTAGAAGAAGTAATAGAGTGCGCTCCGACGCATCAAGAAACTCGGCAGGGTTGCGCAAGCCCGGTCGATGGGCGAGCAACGCTCTGGAGTCTATATTCAGCAACAGTGCCGCCAGTTGTCCGAAAGCCTTCCAGTCCTCCAGGAAGGAATGGATCGCCGTGTCGTCGTCTCTGCCGTGGTCAATGCGGGGAGCGTCGCTTCCTCCGGCCAGGCGGATCGACCATTCGAACCCGCTCAACTGAAAGTCGGGTTCGTCTCCTGCATCGGTGAACACGGACCAATCGTCGAGATTACGGTGAAGAAGGCCCTGCATGTGCAGGATATCCAAACCCTTTGCTACTCGCTGCAGATTTCTCCATAAATGGAGTCGGCTCGATTCCCGGCGCGGGTTATGGAGCCAACCTTCTTTATGTGGGCTGTCGAGGAACGTTCGCAACGGCGCGCGTTGCCCGGAATTCAGAGCTTGATAGAAAGCTTTGGAGTCTTCGGCGGAGTCGTGCAGCAGTACGATATGCTCGCGGGCGCCTGGGTAACCCGCGAGCCGATGCAGCTGCCGGATTTCATGTCGCCAGATTTCGCGCAAATCGTCGTCCGCTACCTTCGGATCCCGGAGCCATTCCTTGAGGACGATGCCAGAGCCGGTTTCGCGTTCCGTCCCGGCCGTCATTCTGGGGCGGCCCAGCTTCCGGTCCGATCGGCGGAGAACTCTTTCTTCCAACCTGAAGCGGTCCAGGAAGCTCGAATTTCGGTGCGATCTTGTCATCTGCACTCTCACGGAAGAGGCGTATTGGTCCTTTTCAGCAAGAACCAAGAATGAAGTATGTGCGGCTGCCGATGTCGCGGTCGTCCACCTTGTACCGGCCCGACCCCCAGCGCTCGGGACGTTTCATGATTGTAAACCAGACCATGATGCCAAACATTCTCGCCGCGAAATCCCTGTTCCTCATGGCGGCTCTCTTGTAGAGGCTCCAGAAGGGCGTGTTCGACCAATCGGCACCCGGCAGCCAACCTGCGGTAGCGACTTCACTGCCAGCCTCGTCGATCCGTTCGTTGATACCGTCCACTATTTCGTTGAATTCGTCCTCGCTCAATCTCATTTTAGTGAGATCGAATGTATCGCGAAAAGGAATTTTTTCGATTGGCCTGTTCGAATCGACCAGCAACGTATTTCTCCCTCATCAATTAACTCATTGCCCCCCTATCCACTCCGAAGTGCAACACGGACGGTCGGCAGCACGAGAACAGTATCGGGGCGGGCCAGCGTGAGTCAAGGTACCGGGGCGGCGGGAGCACGGCGGATCTTTGCCCGGCTAAACGCTTGAACTCGGTGGTTCTCGCAAACAAGGGTATCCCGGCCACTCATCCGGTCGGGCGAGGCCTGCCCTGTCATCACAAATCCCCTTCTGAACTGAGCAGGGGGTGCGACCGTCCCGATTTCTTGATTTCCGCCAGATCCTCGTATGCCTGACAATAGCCGGAGAGATAACCCTGCCAGATTTTGGCCGGGCGGCGGGTCGTGCTTGCGGTTGCGGTAGCCGGCGGCGACGATCAGCACCGCTTCTTTAAGCGTCCTCGGCTTCGGCGTTCTCGGCAGTTTCGTCGCGTAGTCTGACGAGCAGTTCCATGTCCGAGAACATGAGCCCGGCGGGGACGTCCGGCATCTCGCGCGCCAGCAGCGCCATGACGCGCCAGACTGCGTTGATCACGCGCTCGAGACGCGCTGCGGTGCGGTGGCCCGTTTCTTTGACCTTGCACCCGGACTTCAGCGTGCGATGCCAGCCACCTCAGGGCGTACCAACCCACGACCCGCATGGCGTCTTCGACGGACGAAACGGCGACCGTGGTAAGCAGGAACCACCGGTTTGGCGCCGCGGCTTCGGCTCGCTGAACGACCTGAACGGGAAGCGGCGCGGTTCCGCCCGACGTTGGCGGCAGCAGGACGGAACGAATCTCCATGTCGGCGACGCGTTCCTTGCGCCCGTCCGTCGCCTTGCGTTTGCTGACCTTGGGCCGTTGGCTCAGGCGCGAGACCGTAAGTTTCCGATGCCCCTGAACCGTCGCGGCGCGGACGCCGTCGAACAGCTTCTCCGTTTTCGACAACTTCCGGCTGTGCCTGGCGCGCACCAGAATGATTGCCGAGGCGCCGCTGCTCGGCGAACATTTCGAAGAAGTCCGCTTCCCGGCACGCTGACCAGTTGCGTGCCGTCGAGCCGCCTCGGCGCCGCAGTCATCCACCGCGCCGACTTGCGTTCTTCCGGCAGCTTGTCCTTGCCCGGACGAGGCGCGTCGAACTCGAGCTTCAGCAGACCCAGCGGCAAGCCGGCGTCGTCCACCGCCATCGTCGTGTGGAAGCCCGGCGGTCTTGGCGCTGGTCTGGTTGTGCTATGCCCAGGTCGTCGCACTGCGCACGCGTCGCGAAGTTCAGGTCGGTGCCGTCCTGAAGGCACAGAACCCCGTGTCCGCCCCGAGCGTGCGTTCCTTGTGCGGCGTCAGGATGTTTTCCGGCGTGACCGCCCCCGGCTCGTCGCGCGGCCGACAAACGGTAAAACCCCGTCACTGCCGCCATGTTCCCGCCCGCCGCCACCGAGAAGGGAGCGCGCGGCTCCTCCGCCTGGACATGGGCGCTGTCGACCAGGCGCTTCGCCAGACGCTTGTCTCCCAACGGCGCACCTCCGAACTCGTTCTCGGCCCAACACTCGCGCGACAACCCCTCGCCGACCGGCACCGGAAGGGCCAGCCGGGCGCTTAGCGCCGCCCGGCAACCCGGGCTCGTACATCTCTTTCACGGACTCGGCTGCCAGCCCTTTCCGGTCCTGCCGGCCGCGTCCGCGAGTTGTGCCTACATGAATCCAGTTCGCCGCACGGAGCGAGATGCCCGAGTGCCGGGTCGACAAAGGTCTCCACCAACCAGGGGCGATGGCCGTAACGTTCCTCGAAGTCCTGCGCCATCGTCTTTAGCGACATGCTCAACACCTGTGACTGCGGCACTCGACGCCGGGCCAGAAAGCGGTTCAGCCCGACGATGCGGTGAAGGCGCCGCTCCCGCGTCTTGTCGTCCCAGCCGGTTGTCGCGCGCCGCCAGGCGCCGCGCAGAGGCGGCAAAATCCACCGCGCCGAGCCAGCCATGGGCCGAACCCACGAGATAACGGCACTGACAACTGACCAGCACCGACTTGCCGAGCGGATGTTCCGTGATCATCATCCAGACCGCGCTCTGTGCAGGGTTCCGCACCGGAACCAACTGCAACCCCTCGACGAGCCGCTCGGGAACGTCCGTCGCGAGCGGCACCGGTTCCGGGTTGCGGCGCACCCGGCGGCCTCCGCCTCCTCTCGATGTCGGCAGAGCACCATCCGTCGCGAGAACGCCGAGAGCCGCGTTGCAACTGCTGTGGACGTCCGAAGGCAAAAACCGAACTCGCGGCATACCTTGCGGCTGAGTTCGGCTCGCGAAAGTTGCGGTTCGGCAGACAATACCGACCCGCTGCAATGCCTCAGGCGTGCTCAGGCGTTGCTTGACAAGATTCTGCGTGGCATCTGGTGAATACGCGAATGTCTCTGTCCAGAGCTTATGATTGCAGGGCAGTGCTAACCTGTTCCATGGATGTCTTCTCTCCATATGTTGTGGTTCGACAGCACTATGGTACAACGCGATGCCGCCGGGGAGGGCGTCCATCCCATCGGAGTTGATAGTGGGGGATAAATACTGTTAGCAGAGTTCAGCAGAAGCTTATGGGGCACAGGCAGGGCTAGCGTGGAATCGCCCTGCCGACCGTCTGTGTTGCACTTCGGACTGAGTAGGGGTATCTAGTCTTGGTTCGTCGATTTCGACCCTGTCCGCGCCAAGGCGGAAGGCCGCCACGCTGGCTTGCCAGACCGCATCGCGGACCTTTTCCCCAACAGGCTCGTCGACTCCGAGTTGGGCGAGATACCGGAGGGTGGGAAGTTGTCCTATTGCCTGACTTGATAGAGGTCAATCCACTGCGGTCCCTGCATAAAGGCGCTGCCGCTCTCGATATGGCCAACATGCCGACGAAGGGCCATGCGCCGGACAGGGTGATCGATCGGCCGTTCGGTTCGGGAATGCGCTTCGCCAACAGCGATACGCTTGTCGCGCGAATCACGCCGTGCCTGGAAAACGGCAAGACCGCCTGCGTCGATTTCCTTGAGCAAGGACAGATTGGCTGGGGTTCGACCGACGTCCCGCGCTCGAACCCCCCACTGCCATGCGAGTTCGCATATTGCCTCGTGCGCAGCGGCCGTTTTCGAGAGTTCGCGACATGGAACATGACAGGTACAAGTGGTTGTCAGAGAGTGCCAGAGAAAGCGCTCGCGCAGTTCGTGTCGCCACCGGATACGGTCGGCGCGGTATTCGGACGGCTGCTTCGACCGCTCATCGCGCGAGCCAGTCAAGCGGTTGCCGAAGCCCATACCCTCTCCGCTCTGCGAGACGCGCTTCTCCCCAAGCTCGTTTCGGGAGAACTCCGGCTCGGCGAAACAGCCGAACGACTGGAGAGCGCCGCATGACCGACGCGCTGCTGACGACCGCGGACCGGGAGGAAGCTCTGTCCTGCGTCTACGTTCGCGCCATCGCGGCGAGAGCCGGATACACGACGTCCACGCGCTCGCCGGGACGGCGTGGACCTGCAAATCCAAGCCGGCGGCGCGATGAGACCCGCCCTGGACGTGCAGTTGAAGGCGACCGTCAACCTGGAGAGACGGAGCGGCCATGTTCGATATCCGTTAAAACGCCGCAACTACGACCTGCTTCGTAACCCAGACGCCGAGGCTGCTGGTGGTTCTGGATTTGCCCAACGAAGAAGACCGGTGGATGACCGTCACCGAGGATGAACTGGTGTTGAGGCACAGGGCGTACTGGTTGAGTCTTCAGGGGCATAAAGAGACTGCGAACGAGGTATCCGTCACCGTCCGGATACCGGAAGAAAATCTGTGTCGAGGGTCTGCGCTGCTTGATGGAACAATCGAGGGAAGGGAGGATGAAAGTCAGCATCCAGGACGAAGACGCCCTGAACCGGGTTTCGCCCTCGGCGCTGTCGGCCTACGCGCGCGCCGCCGGCTGGACCCGAGAGGAACCCTATGGCGACCATTCGGACGTCTACGTTCGCGAGGAAGCGCCGGAGATCGTCATTCCCAGAACTGACCGCCTCGGCGATTACGCCAACGTCGTGTCGCGGTTGATCGAGATTTTCACCGAAGCCGCCGAAACCGACGCGCTTTCCCTCTATCGCGATTTGGTCACCGCCGACCGCGACGTCGTCCGGGTGCGGGCCGCCCCGGAGGGTGCCAACGGCTCCGTTACCCTGAACGACGGAGTGAGCCTGATAACCGGCGCGCGCGACATGGTGCTGGCCGCGGCCTGCTCCTTGCGGGAACCGAGACGGGTCTATCGCGCGGGGGCGAACCGGGACGCCGGTGATTACGTGCGACAGGTCCATCTCGGACAGACCGAACAGGGCAGCTACGTCGTCACGCTGCTGACCCCCGTCGTTCCGCCCCCGATGGGACAGGCGGCGTTGTTCGACTCCGCGGTGGACGACGATGCGCCCATCGAGCGGCGGATGACGCAACGCCTGATCGAAGCGTTGACGGCCACCCGCGAAGCGACCGAAAGGACGTCCGCCGGCGACGCCGAGGCTTTCTCGGAAACCGTGGAGCGCGGAGCGAGCGCCAATTTGTGCGATGCCCTCGCCACGTTGATCGAGCCGTTCCGCGGGATCGACATCGGTTTGACGTGGGCGCGCACCTGGCCGGCGGAAACGGCGAGGCAAACCGTCCGTTTCGGGGCGTCCGACGCCCCCATCCTGCGCGAGGCGGCGCGGCATTTCCGGGCATGGGAGCCAAGGCCGGCCGTGTCCCTGATCGGCTGTATCCAACGCCTGAAACGCGACGACCGGGAAGCGGGCGGAACGATAACCCTGCGAACCTATGTCGACCGGCGCGTCGTGTCGGTCGCGGTCGATTTGGACCGACACGGCTACGACCGCGCCATCCAGGCTCACAAAAACGATGCCATGATCGTCATGACGGGCGATCTCGAACGATTCGGCAATCAATGGCGCTTGCGCGACCCGTACATCGTGGATACTATTTGAGGGCGACGAGGATGGCGATCTCCAAGCTTGGGATTCGTAATCGACGGACATGGCCGTGAGGAAACGCATGACGAAATCCCCTCCCTGACGCCTGCACGCGGCCGTCGCCGCCGGTCTGGCCTTCTCGATAGTCATGGCCGTGGGTTCCCCGCTCCTCGCCGCCGAACCGCCGCCGCCGACTACGCCCGAACCGGTCGTCCCGGCCGTCGCTCCCGGAACCGAACCGCCCGTCGGCACATCGACGCAAAAATAATCGATGGCGACGTCAAGCGACACCAACCAAACGGGGCAAGCGGCGTCGAAATGGAACGGCGCTTCAACGACCTGCGGAGCGAACTTCTGAACGAGCGGAGCAACGGATATCCTTGATCGCGCCCGGCCGGAATTGGTCATCACGATGGGGAACAAGGCGAGGGACACCATTTCCGGGATCCTCGATGTTCGTTCTGTCGACAAGATTCCCGTATGTTGGGGAAACGTGAAGGCATGGCGCGGGAAGTTCGTGCACCCTCCGCATCTCTCCCGGTACAAGATCATCGGTCGCAAGCAAAGCGCCACCGCTCTGAAGAGCCTGTTTCGATAACCGGTGGTCTCGTCGTCCGGTCGACTCGTCGACGTGTCCGACCGCGGCATCCGCAGGCCACGTTCGGGTGCCAGCGGCAGGGAGTTGCGTCATGGCGGCAACAGGAATTCCTGCGGCATGTCCCCCGGTCGGTAGTTGCGTTCAGCGTCCAGGAGGGCGCTTTCGTTCCGCGAGTCAAGCTTGCCGCGCCCTGCGGCCCGCCGCCATGGCAGCGGCGTCTTGGTCGGCTCAGTGGCGGGCGGGCGGGACTACGGCTTGGCGAAGGCGGGGTTTACCGCCTTCCTGTCGGGCTTGTGCAACCGGTTGACCGGGCGTTCACGTCGTAAAGCCGGGTTTCGTCCGACTAACGGACCTTCCGACAGCGCTGACCGCCGAGCCCGAAGAAGCGGCCGACGCGGTCGTGGAAACCGTCCGCCGACGCCGCGACACCGTACGCCTGGACATGGCGGTCATTCGCGCCCTTCTGGAGCGCGTCTTCAAGAAGACGAAGCCGGCCCAGACGCCGCGCTCCACGCGCCGCTCCCGGTCTTCGGGGCCATGGGCGACGCCTCCGCTCTCGGCCAGCCTTCCCGCCATGTCCGGGGCCGCACGGCACGGCGGCTTCACGTGCTCCGGGCCCAAGCCTCTGCCGCTACAACTGTTCAACCTCTCGCAAGACCCCGAAGAAACGGCCACGAACTCGCCGGTCCATACCGATGTCGTGGGGATGTTGAGAAGGCTTCTCGAGGTGGACGGGTGCCAACGACGATGGCGTGACGTCAGGCCGCGACAAGCTTGAGCCGTCCGGGAGACGTTGAGGCCCTCCGTTGCGTCGATGTCGAACGAGAGCGCAAGGCGGACGGACCGCCTGCCAGTCCGCGTCGTCACTCGGTGGCGAGCCGGAGCGTCGCCCCGCCGTCGACCGCTTGCCCGGTCATGTAGGGCGTCAGTTCGCCGTCCGCCAGGAAGGGTGGGAGCGCTCGGGCGAAGCGACGAAACCGAGCGGCGTCCGGTCGACCAGTTCCCGGAAATTCCCCTCCGGCCCCTGAGGATGCGGGCGTCTCGAAAGCCCCTCTCGCAGCCGTCGGCGCCGGGAAGAACGACGTTGCACCTTACGCCGTCAGCAGCCAGTTCGAGGGCCGCCGCCCGCGTGAGAGTGCAAAGCGCGCCTTTGGTCACGGCGTAGACGGCGGCGTTCGCCGACGTGGAGTGCACGGACCCGACGTTGACGACCGCGCCCCTTCGCCAGGGCCAGAAATCGCCGCGCCTCCGCACTGAAAGGCGCTGCGGAGGTTGATGTCCCGTTTCCAGTCGTCGTCGGTCGTGTCGCGCAAAGGCTTGTCGAGCCCGACGGCGGCGTTGTTCACGAGAGCCTCCATGGGGCCTTCGCCGGAGAGGCGCGCGAACAGGTTCGCGACTTCGCCGTCGGTACCGAGATCCGCCCGTTCGAAGCGGTCCACGGCCAGATCCGGGTCCCGCTCGCGGTTGTCGACTACCCGCCAGCCTCGGTGCGTGAATGCGGCTGCCGCGGCCCCCCGCCGCACGCTCCGGTGACGACGACCCGTCTCACGCGAAGCGAACCTCGCGGCCCGGGCGAGATTTGCGATCGCCGCGCGTGCGCGCCGAGGCCTCCAGCGTATTGGAGGCGTTGTGGGATCCCCACGTTGTCGGCGTCGCGAATTGGGTTCGACGGACCTGGCGGTTCCTCCACGTCGAGCGCGGCGCCGGCCACATGCCTCGAATTCAGCGCCGAAACCAACGCCCCGGTCAGCGCGCCCCGGCCTGTCCACGAACGCCCCCGGCTTCATGGCGGCGATACCGTCGGCAAGATGATGCGTCTCGGGGACAAGCGGGCAATGAAACGCGTCGCTCGTCGACAGCAGCTCGTCGAGAGAGACCGGCGCTACGCCAATGGATTCGGCGGCGGCGCGGCTCTCGGGCGCCGGATCCCGCGACGTTCATGCCCGCGGCGGCGGCGCGGTGCGCCAACGCCCGTGCTGCCCAGCCCGACAATCCCCCAAGCCTTTCGCCGACCGTCCCGCAGGCTTCGGCCATTGCCCGCGCTTCACGCCGTCGTTTACCGCGTGCAGCTGGCGCAGAAGCGCGCAGGCCATGGCCACGTCCGCGACCTCGTCGTCGAACATGCCCGGCGTAACCGTGACCCCCCGCGCCGCGGCCGCCTCGCGCCCGTCGACGCCGACGCCCCACTTGGAGATCGCGCGCAGGTCGGGCAGTCGCGGCCAGGACGTCCGCAGTGAAACGATCGTCGCACGACGCCGACGCACCCTTCGAGAGCCGCGACCAGTGCGTCTCCTTCGAGGTGCTGGCCCTCGGGAATCCGAAGCTCGAAGCCGGCCTCCTCCATGGCCGTTCGCGCGTCGTCGATGTCCCGAACGAGTTGCAGGCAAGTGACGGCGACCCTCACGGCTTGTCCTTTCGCCGCGAATGGTGGAGCGCTTCGGCGAGCGCGAAATCGGCCCGGTCGCCTCGACCGGTCTCGAAGAGCAGCGGCCGGTCTCCGAACCGGCGGCCGTCCTGCTCGCGCGTGAAGACGTAGATTTCGGAGTTCTCCTCGAACGGCGGCGGCAGATCCTGGGTGCGGAGCAACACCTTTGGGTTGACCGGGCGTCCGGCTGCGTCGTAGAGCCGGGTCTGCAGGCGGGTTACGGACATCAACGAATCGTGGCGGTTCTCCTCCAGAACGCGCAAGCTCCTCGAAATGGTTTCCGAACGCAGCAATGGGCTGAGTTTGAAGGTACCAGTCGCAATCCACGATCCCGGCGTCGTGGCGCAGAATCTCGGTCATTTCGACTTCGCCGCCGAGCAGCCGCTCGGGACGGTACCCGTATCGACGGAAAACGCTCCGCACACTGCTCCGCGACGGTCGGGCTGTCGGTGCACTTCCGCGCAGCAGCGCATGGACGTGGAACAGCGGCCGGCCGGCGAACGGCCTGTAGTTCTTGCCCGGCACGCGCTCGCGGCGCATGGGGACGAACGCGACGACGTTCATGGGCGTTTTCCCGGGCGGGGCTTCTTGAAACGCCACTCGAATCCTCGCGGATAGTAGAAACGGCGCTTCAGAACCAGGGAAGGCTCCGCAACCTGACGAAAGCCCCGCCACGTGCCCCAGAACTGGGCGAACCGCGGAATCGCCCACAGGTTCGCCAGCAGTCGCCGCCGGAACACGGCCGCCAGATAGTCGCGCGCCGTGTTGGCGAGAAAAAGGCCGACCGTTTCCGGCATGTACATCCTGCCGAAAATTCTCTTGTGCGCCTCTCGCCGGTACCGGTTGACGATCCGCGAGAATCCTTCCTCGTGCATGTGGACGACGACAGCGTCGGCCTCGTACCAGATGCGGAGGTCGTCCTGCTGGACCCGAAAAGCCCACGCTATGTCTTCCAACCCGGTCAACTCCTCGTCGTATGGATACGCCGCCCGCACCGACGCCCGCACCGCGCAGTTGGCGTTGTTGCAGAAAGGATGGTCCTGATCTTGATCCGTTTCCGGCGGAAACCATCGTCGCATGATCTCGATCTCGGAAAAAGCGCTCCGTTCGTCGCCGGTCTGTCGCCCGTAAACGAGCGCGACGTCGTCATGCGCTTCCAGCGGTGCCGTCAGGCGCTCCAACCAATGTTCGTCGGCTGGATAGGTATGGGCGCTGGCGAACACGAGAAGGTCGCCCGACGCCGCGTCGCACCCGACGTTGAGGGCGCGTCCGAAGGTGAACGCGGAAGGCGCGATCGAAACAACTCTTGCGCCGGCCCGTTCGCTGATCGACACCGAATCGTCCGTCGATCCTGAATCGACGAGGACGATCTCGTCGGGCTTGCGGGTCTGACGAGCTATGCCGTCGAAGAGCCGGGGCAGGTGAGCGGCCTCGTTGAGAGCGCGGATAACTATGGAGATGCTGGCCATGCTGAGGGTGCGAAAGTCTCCGTGTCGGAGCGGCAGGCGGCGAGACGGGCAACCGGAAAGGCTGTCTACACGTAGAGAAAGAGCCCTCCCGCCGCAACGGCCCGCCGAATGGGTGTTTGTCCGCTACGCATGCTCGCCGAGTTCAGCCCCTGGCTCGCTCGGTCGAGACCGGCCCCGCCCCGCCGCGGTGCCTTGACCCGCCCTCTCGACAGAGATCGCCGACTGCCTGCCTGCGTTGCGCTTCATGGTTGATAGCGGCATCATCTCCTTGGCCGTACGAGGGCCGCCCGCGCCAACGGCGAATGGATACACTTGCGAACTCCGCCAAAATCCGCCACGCGGCGGCAGACATTTCTCCGCAGGGGTAGAACCTGATCCGTAAATTCAGCATAGCTGTTCGTTGAGCTCGCGGATCTTTCGATGGTACCAATCAAAATCGGAGGTGGGATGTACGGTCGCAATCTCTTTGCGTTCGGCCATTCCGAGAACCTGTTCCGCCGTCCAGGGAAACGCGTTCGGTAATTTCGACGCATAGCGGCGAATCGGTTCTCTTTTTTGAACGGCGTCAGGAGACGTGTAGTTCCGCACGCTCCAACTCCGCTCCTTCGGACTCCCCTTGAAGTAAAAGAACACAAAACTGTCTGCCTCTATTTGAGGCATGTAGATGAACCAGCGGTTGGACATCGGCGTTTTCCTTCATGCGTCGGCAGGCCTGAGCGGCGTTTGCGGATTGTTTTGACCGCGAAGCTCACGTTATCCTTGTGCAAAAGGCTTCGCAAGCAGCAGCCCGCGACCGCTTGTCCGGCGAACGACGGGGAGATGGCACGACCGTTGGGTGCCTGGCAAGGCGGGCGGGCCGCCTGCCGGTGCGTGTCGTCACTTGGCGGCGAGCCGGAGCGTTGCCCCGCCGTCGACCGCCTGCCCGGTCATGTAGGGCGTCAGTTCGCCGTCCGCGAGGAAGGGTGGGAGCGCTCGGGCGAAGCGACGAAACCGAGCGGCGTCCGGTCGACCGGTTCCCGGAGATTCCCCTCGAACCCCTGAGGATGCGGGCGTCTCGAAAGCCCCTCTCCTCAAGCTCGACGCGCTCCGCAAACGGCCGACCGGCGGTGCGGAAATTCATCAAAATCGTTAATGGTCGGCGGACCGATGTGGGTGCAGGTCTAGAATGTAAGCGTTCGCTACCCGGGGGACGAGGAAAATTTCGTCCGGGGACCGGACGCGGGACCCTTGCGCACCGGATTGCGACCGACGGACGGGGGGCTTCGCTGTCGGCAACGCTCCGGCGGGACGAGGCGCGCGCGTCGCGCGGAGGCAAGGGAGGCGTTAACGCAGCGCCGCGGCGGCGGCGCGCTGAAACGCCTGAAGTCGGCCTCTTCGGCGAACGAACTTGAACTGGCCGCCCACGGCGAAGTCGAGGAAGCGACTCGGCGAGCGACGCCTGCGGCGCGTAAGCTTTGCAAGTTGGCCCGCAAGAGCGAGCGCACCGCGCGAAAGAGCGACACGGAACGAGAGGCCCGGCGGGGGACGACGGCCCGGGTCGCCGTCGCGCGGACGGGCGCCGCGCTTGCCCGGTTTTTGGCCGCCGTCCGCGGCAAGCCTTGCGCGAAAAACGGAGAAAAGGTCACCGGGTAGGTCGAGTTTCGCGCCTGCAAGCGGCGTTGTCGTCGGCCCCGCGCGACCGCGACAGTCGCTCGACTTCGAGGTCTTGCCGACGGGGAAGGGCGTCAGGCACCCTTTGTTCCCGCCCCGTCGTCCGTCGGCGTCGTTCGTTCGGCGACGGTTTCCGGCGCGGCGGTCTGGCGGCCGGCTATCAGCGCCTTGAGCGCCGTCATGTTCTCCTCGTGGCGGCGTTCTTCGGCTTCGCGCTGTTGCAGCATGGCTGCGCTCCGCTGCTGCGTGGCCGCGCGCTGTTGTTGCCCGCGTTCGTCGTTGGCGAAAGTGACGGCGAATCTGGCTATTTCGAAGGCGGTCATGAGCATCCTTTCCAGAGACAGTATCCGCGGTGCCGATCATCAAGAGAGACGCTTGCGCCAGGGCGAGAACGGGGCGGTGGCGTTCATTGCCCGTCCTCGAGGCGGCGGCAGGGGCGGCGCACGCATGCGTCGCAAGCGGCGAAACGCCTGAACTCCAGGCTGCGGTTCCGTCGAACGGGAGCGTCGTCCGGTCGAGCGAGGCGGACTTCCGCCGTCGAACCTCAAGGGGCTCGCTCGAAGCCATGGGCGGTTCGCGAAAACCTGAGGAAGCAAGAAACCCGGAAATACAACGCAAAATCAACGCAGCCTGCCCCGCACCGGGACTGGAGGCGGAACAGGCAGATCACCCAGAAAACGAACGCTTACTTTCAAGGTTGAAGTCGGCTATTTCGTGACAAAATTCCGTTCCAGACGCGGATTTTCGCACGATCAGGGAGCGGGAGGCAAAAAAAGATGCTCCAAGCGACAAGGTGCAACAGAATGTTGGCCGAAACGCAGCATGCGTTGCTTCCGAAAGTTTTGCAATAACTACACCCAAATGGACCGTCATTGCACGACCGAACGTTTACCATGGTCCAGTCGTCCGTCTATGCGGAAGCCGCCATGATTCGTATCTCCGGGCGAATATATCGACCAAGAGTTAAGGCGTCGTATTGGTTGAAGAATGTCTCGAAGTGGAAGCGGTGTCGGTCGCCGTTATCGTCCGTCAGGGTGATTTCATCTTCTCCCAGCGGACCGCCTCTCTGTGCACCGCAATAGGTGGCTACGGCTGAGAACAGATCCGATCCTGACGTTCTTCCAAAGCAGTGCGCAAAAGCCGGTGACTGAATGAGATGTCTGCATGGGTCGGACGGATCAAAGTCGTCCTACCGTCGCGATGCATGAGGATGACCGGTGATCATTCCCACTAGCGGAAGGTCGGTGCCGGCAGATTCGACGAACCGGTACAATGTCGTCGAAAGCGTGTTTCCAAAGATATTTCGAAGCCTTTGGATAGCCTTGATCGATGGCTCGACAGAGCGAACCTCGTCGGTGAAGCGGTCCCGAAGAAACAAAAGCCTTCCCGCAGCAAAATTGGCCTCCGCTTCGACCTGCTCCCTACAGTCTGGAGACAGCGTGCGGGCATTGTCTCCGAGCATCACGTCCTCGTGCCAAGGAATGACACTGTGACCGATTTCGTGCGCCTCGTTCCAGCGTGCTTTAGCCGGGGGAGTGCCGCATCCAGAAGTATCCTCTTTCGATCCGGAAGGTAGAGCGCACTGAGCGAGGATTTCTGGATCGCGTCGATGAGCAACATCGGCCGTTTGTAGATCTGGATTCCCGCAACGCGGATCCGGCTGATTGCCTCATGTATAACGCTGGGGTCATTAGCGGTGTAAAATGCGAGATCAAGCCGCAACAGCTCGCGCACTTCCTCCAGCCGGAGCGGGGGCTCGGGATGACCAAGCCCCCGCAAAACACGCTCGACACGGCCGTCGATATCACTAGCGGTCTTGGCGGAGATGATCCGGTTTATGGCCAAACTCGGATCCTGTTCGTTACTTCTGTTTGCTGAGCACGGCGACGAACGATTCCAGCGCAGCTCCTTCTTCGGGCGTGAGCGCTGTCATCGGATCGTGCGGCAAACCGGACGGCTTCATCGAACAGCCTCGCATCCTTCGGCGCGGTGAGTCCGGCTACCTGCAGGAGACCGGACCGCGGCACATTGAAATAATTGGCCAACTGATAGGCCGTGCGCAACTCTGGCTTGTGATGCGGGTCGCTCTCAATCTCGACTAGGTCCGTCATGTCCACATCCGCGTTATCGGCTAGCTCCTCGAGGCTGATTCCACGACGACGGCGCATTAGGCTGACAAAACGACCGAATGCGATGCTCGGTCCCTCTTCATCGCTCGCCGCGACCGAAACGGTTTCGCCATCGAACGCCGGGTCGACCGCCAACCGACCGGCTCCGATTTCGGCATCGCCCTCAAGCTGCGCCATGCGCATGCACCACTCCTCGCTGATTTCCATCTTCATGAGCGTTCCCCTTAGCAAAAAAGACCAGTGCCCTCCGGGCATCATTTCGAAGCGATGGGGGCTCCCATGGCCAGCATCCGTCATGCCACAGGTGGTTGGCGTAGAAATCTCCTCTTTGCGGCAACGGATGACGGCCGTTCGAGAGTCTCCAAGTTCCGTGCTCTACACGGTCGTGGTCCGGTCAAGGTTGTGCCAGCATCGCGAGGAGGATCGAACAACTCCTTGCATCTCCCTGAGACGTTCCCGACGGTCCCCGGTCTGTCCTGTTTCGATGTTCTTCATGGTGTTCTCTCTCCTTTTGCAATGAAGACCTGCGCCTGCTCGGGTGTCATCTCGAAGTAGCGCAAGTTGTCGTAGCCAGGATCAGGCCCGAGGTCCGTCATGCCGCAGGTGTTGGCGTAGAAACCGTTCGCCTGCGGCAGCGAATGCAAGCCGCCCATGAAACCCCAAGTCCTCGCCCATCGCGACCGCGGCTCTGATCAGGAGGCTGCCGACGCCGCGATACCGCGGGGGACAACTCCTTCCGGTTCCACGGCGCATTGTACTCCACATAGACGAGATGCCTGCCCTTCTGGTTGTTGATACGACATCGCTTCGTCGTCGTATCGGCAAGCATCATGCCCTGCGTCATTCCATCGCTGACGATGCTAAAGCCCGGCCAAGCCAGCATCCTCTGCAACTTCTCCGTCTTCTTGCGCCAGTCCCAGTGGCGGCTTTGCGGCCAGTGACGACGCTCGACGCCTGCACGCTGGAGGCGCTGTACCGCCTTGAACAACTCCGGCATCCATTCCCCTTCCCAATCGGTGAGCTGTTGCTCCGTGATCGCGTCCCATAGCTCCGCCTCCTCCGGCTCGTCGCGCTCCACGTTGAAGAGGTGGACTCGGCTGATTGTCATAGCATCATGACCTCAGCCTTCTCCTTGGTCTCCTCGTCCTCGAAGAAGAGCTTGTCTCCCCCCTCGAGACGTGCTTCGACCAGTTGGTACATGCGCAAAGCTTGGCGCAGCAGAGCTGTCTTGCTCAGATCCTTCCTCGCGCTCAGTTCCTCTAGAACCCGCATCTCAGCCTCCGCGAGATTGAGCGTCATCGTCTTTTTTTTGCTCATCCGTCCTCCCCGTCGGTCTCGACCACCTCCAGACGCCACCAAACATAGGGGCGAAGCGGCCAGAAGTCAAGCAAAAAATAATCTCATCATAGCCATATAGTAGCTATTACATACACAAGTTCATCAGCGTTCTGCAACCTGCGAAGAAGCCCGACCATGACCGGGCAGAGTGAACTGCATGTCGAGGAGGCGGTGCGTGCATGCCGACCGGTGCGTCGGTCCGTGGCGGGCGTCGATGCCAAGCTGAGCTTCCGCCCCGCGGCGCTCGACGGTCCGGTGCCGACGGGATTTCAGGAACTCGCCGATGCCCGCACCCCCACGGCCAATTTTGATTCTGTAGTTGCCGGCCGGGGCGCTTTCTGCCGCTGCTTCGACAGCGTACATTCCGTCCGTACTGGTTCGAGACCGGGACGCCGGCCTTCTTGATCGAGACGCAGACGCGCCGCAACCTGCCCACTCCCGCTTGGACGGCATGACCGGCAGCGGTAGCCCGGCCTTCGACGTGGACAGGAACGAGGCGCTCCCGTTCCGGACCGGCCGCCTGACCATTGCGGGCGAGGAGGACGGGCGCTACAGGCTGGACTACCCGAACCTCGAGGCGCGGCGGAGCCCGGGCGAGGCGCTGCCGGGAAAGCTGCTGCCGGTGGGGTCCCGCCGGCAAGCGGAGGAACTGCCGTTGCGCGAGTTTCCGGATGCGGACGACTTCGCGGGCCTTGAGGCTCTGTTCTGCCGCGTCTTCGCCGCCATTTCGTACCAGCGGTACGCGAGCGGCCCTGTCGCAGGCTACTCGCCCGAAGCCCGCGGGCGCTCGGAGGTTCGGCACCCTGCAGAAGCGCCTGCCCCAGGAACTCAGGCTCGCCGACATCTGCGACATGGCCGAGGCCAGCCGCTTCCTCGAGGAGGTCTACCTGCCGGACCACAACCGGCGCTTCGCGACCCCGCCCGAGTGGGTCGGCCTTCGTACCCTTCGCCGGCGGCCTGGACGACATCCTCTGCGTCCACGAGGAGCGGCTCGAACGACAACACGGTGCGGTACAAGGGACCCACCCTGCAGATCCCGGCCGACCGTCACCACTACGTCAAGGCCAGGGTCCGGGTCCACGAGTACCCCGACCATACCCTTGCCGTCTTCCACGGCCCCGGACGCCTCGCTCTCTATCAGGCCGACGGGTCTCCGCACGAAACCATTGCCTGGAAGGCCGCTTCGGCAATCTCTTGCTGCTCGTCCATCTCCTACCCCAAGCGCGCCTGTGCGGGTGGCCGCCGCCTGAACGGCGCATGGACGGCGAAACTGCGCCGGCCGTCGGCCTCCTCCAACAACGCAATCGCCGTCTCCGCCAAGTCAATCAGCTCAAGAACGTCCAGCTACCGGCCAGTCCGTGCGGCGCCGGGCCTCCGACTGCGAACCTGTCGGCGAAACCCTCGATTTCGGGCGGAAACCCTCGCGCGATCCTCACGTTCCGGCAAGCGTTCCTGGCGCTTGTGCGTTCCAGGCGCGTTCTAATGACTGGGCGTCCGCGAGGCCCTTGCGGGCTGCCGGCGGTCGGGCGGCGGGGCCGACAAAAAAATGGCGCAGCGCAAACGGCTCGAGCCGATTGCGTATCCGCAAAGTGCATCTTACTTTACTGAGGAGACCGTTGGTTCGACCCGGAGGCGGAGCTATGCCAAGTCGCGCGAGCGGCGACACTGACGCTGCCCCTGTGCGCCGTCGGTCGCCATGACGGAGTTTCCGCGGGCGCTGGAGAAACTCCTCGGGCAAAACCGTGACGAAAGGCTGGCTGCCCCTCGCCCGTCGACCCGCAAGGGCTGAGCGCGGAAAGAAGGAATGCAATCCTTGAGCGGGCCGAAAGGCTATCGTCGCGCAAAGGCGCTCGAAGCGCCCGAACTGCCGCTGGAGCCTGCGGCCTCGACGGTTCTCCCGCTTGCGCGCGGTCCGAGAGCCATCGAGGACGAAGCGTTTCCGTTCGAAGCGCTAAGCGACATCGCAGAGGCCGAGTCCTGGCGAAAGGAAATCAACCGGCCTATCTACCATATTCACAAGTGGTGGGCGCAACGGCTGGGGACCGTTTTCCGCGCGATGGTCATCGGCGCGTTCGCGCCCAAGGGCGTCGATATTCTCGAACTGTTCTATCGGCAGGTTCGCGTGCCGAACGCGACCGTCTTCGACCCGTTCATGGGCAGCGGAACGACCATCGGAGAAGCAGCGAAACTCGGCGCGCGCGCCATCGGCCGCGATATCAACCCCGTCGCGCACTTCCTCGTGAAAAACGCCCTGTCCATTCACGACCGGAAGAAGATCTTGCAGGAATTCCTCGCCATCGAGCGTGACGTTGCCGATCGAATACGCAGGTTCTACCGCGCCTCGTTTCCCGACGGGACGCAGGCCGAGGTGCTCTATTTTTTCTGGGTGAAGATCGTCCGTTGTCCAAGCTGCCGCGAAGGAGTCGATCTTTTCTCGTCCTACGTGTTCGCGCGGCATGCCAATCCGAAGGAAAACCCGGCGGCGCAGGCCGTCTGTCCGCACTGCGGCGCCATCGCTCGCGTCCGTTACGACGATTCCGACGCGAAATGCCTTCGCTGTTTGCGGACGTTCGATCTCCGGATCGGTCCCGCCAACGGGCGCAAGGCGACATGCCCTTCTTGCTCGTGCACGTTTCCGGTCGCCGGAACGGTTCGGGATTCCGGTCGCCCGCCGCTGCATCGCCTGTACGCCAAACTCGTCCTGACGCCCGACGGCAGGAAGGAGTATCTTCCCGTCACCGACGAGGACCGCCGACTATATGCGGAAGCCGAAGAAGCGCTGGAGCGGCGGGACGACCCCTATCCGATCGTATCGATCAAGCCAGGCTACAACACCGATCAGGTGCTCGGGTACAACTATCGCTACTGGCACGAGATGTTCAATGCGCGGCAATTGCTGTGCCTGTCGATCCTGGCGTCGCGAATCAAGGAAGTGACGGATCCGGATCTGCGCGATCTGCTGACGTGTCTTTTTTCCGGGATCCTCGAGTTCAACAATATGTTCGCGTCGTACAAGGGCGAAGGGACCGGCGCCGTTCGGCACATGTTCGCGCATCACATTCAGAAATTCCCGCTAAGGTGGCCGCCCTTTGCGAAAGGCGCGTCGAGATAGCGTCGTTACCGAGGGATCAGCCGCCGCGACGCACCTTCCCCGCTTCGGCTTGGTGCCGACTTAGCCTTGACCATCCTGTTTCCCCTGAAAAACTTGCTTTAGCACATTCGGTCACGGTGCCAGGTCAGGAGGTGTCGTAGGGAATTCCCTCTGCTTTCCGGTATCCAAACGCGATCATTCGGTAGAGTGTTTCCCAGTCCTTCAAGAAGTATTCGAGAAACAATCCCCGCGCCTTTTCCCAGAAGTAAATGGGCCGCTTGGCCTTCGTTTGTGCCTGTTGGAACAGTTTGCAACATCGCTGTTGAATCTGGTCAATCAGGAACGCCAGCATCATCAGGAACGCAAAGACCGTCGACAGATTCTTGTTACCGTGACCGAAGTTGTGCTCAAAGCAGTAGCCTTGGTTCTTCAGGGTGTTGAAAGTTTCGTTCTCGATCTTCCAGCGCGCCCGCCCGGTGCGCATCAACTCCATCAGGTTCCCTTCGTCAATTGGCAGATCCGTGACCCAGGAGAAACGTTGTTTCTTACCGTTTGGGAGCTTCTCCCAGTATTCGAGAAAGTTCACTTTGAGGTCGAAGTGCGTATCGTTCAGAGGCACTCCGTTGAGATACCGGAATTCGTGCCGTATGTTGTCACCGTCCGTGAACTCCCGGCGCTCCACGGACGGCGCGTTGTTGACCCACTCGAACAGGAATTTGTGGTCGCCGGGCTTCGCCCCCAGTATGAAACGCATGTCTAACTCCTTGAGAAGATTGACATGTGGTCCGTTCGAGGCCAGCCCATCTTCCAACACAACTAGCTTCAGGTGCGGGTGTTCACGACGCACATCTTCCAGAAGCCGTTTCGCTGCGTTGCGTTCGCAATCGTTCTTTTTTGCGCCGTCTTCCTTCAGGATCGGTTCCGGTGCAAACGGAAAAACCTCCTTTTGTTCCGGATGCACCAGAACGGCCCCCAACATCTGGTGGTAGTAGGTAATCGTACCGTCGCGGTGGTGTTTCTCGCAGCAATTTTTACAGTGCACCTTGTTCGACGAGAAGTATCCCGTTCCATCGATCGAAAGAGCGTAATGCCCGTTCAGACAAGTGTATTGTTCCAACCCCTTGCCTCGTTGCAAAACCTGGAACATCTTCGTGAAACAACGCCGCAATTGCCGCGGACAGACTTCGTCAAGCCGTTCGCGCATCGCAGTGTCCGACGGCACGCGCTTGACGCCGTATAAGGTCGCGAGGTTGTGCCGAACCGCTTCGTCGGCGTGCGCGGCTTCGTCGAATTGCAGAAGCGACGCATACTTCATACCGAACACCGCTAGACCCGACATCAGACAGTCCGTCTGGTTCAGCCCCCGGCTCGCGATCGGATCTTCAATACGGTCGAAACAAGCTCGCACTTCCTTCAGCAATCCCGGAGCGCTGAGCGTCTTGCGCATGCCTGGCATTCTGGCCATTTTGGTACAATCCCGCCTCGCCTTCGGACCACTTTCCAGAGAAAAATGCTCCGCTCGAAGGCAAATAGCCCCGAATCACCTCGAAAAGTCCACGAAAGACTTTTTTCCGGCCCCATATTTTTCAAGGGTTTCGAGCCTTAGCGGGAATTGCTGCATCACATTCTCAAGCCGGAGCGGGCGCCGCTCGAGGCCAACGTGTGGGGGACGCCGAAAAGCTCCGGTTCCTTCTCGACGATGTTCGCGAGCAGGATTGGCCGGGCGCTGGATTACTCGGACGAGCCCTTCGAACTGCTTCCCGGAAAGCGGAACGGCAGGAAGACCGGCGAAAAGATATTCGGACTCTCCGAAAGACTCGGGTTTTCGCTGGCGAAAGACTATCCGGACTTCGCAAGCGGCAAACGCGTCTATCTTTCCTGCGGAGACTCGAGCTCGACCGATCTCGTCGACGGCTCGGTCGATGCGGTACTGACCGACCCGCCATTTTTCGACAACGTTCACTATTCGCAGTTGTCGGATTTCTTCCATGTCTGGCAACGACATGTTCTCGGCGCCAGCGGAGACCGCGCTCCTGGCACGACCCGGTCGTCTGGCGAAGTTCAGAGCGCGGACTCCGAAACGTTCACGAAACGACTCGGAGCCGTGCTGGCGGAAGCGCACCGGGTGCTGAAAGACGACGGCATTCTTGCGTTCACCTATCATCATTCCAGGGCCGAAGGGTGGCGTTCGGTGCTCAAGGCGCTCATGGGCGCGGGCTTCGGGATAACGGCGGTTCAGCCCGTCAAGGCGGAAATGTCGGTAGCCATGCCGAAGCGGCAGGCTAGGGAGCCGATCGACCTCGACATTATCGTGGTGTGCCGCAAGAGTTCGGAGTTTCCGTCTTGCCGATGGACCGGCGATCTCTGGGACGGCGTGCTTCCGGCGGCTACCGAACACGTGTCTCGGTTTCAGAGAGCGGGAAGGCAGCTGGGCCGGAACGACGTTCGGATCGTTCTGATGGCCCATCTGATACGACGGTTGTCGACATTCCGCACGGTCAAAAACGCGCTGAAGGCGTTGGAGACCGCCGACAAAGAGATCGAGGCGCGCATCGATCGTCTGCATGCCGTGGGTGCGCAAAGCGCCCGGGAAAACGAGAGCTGAATCGTGTCGAACGCTTCTGCCGTCTTCAAACTGTGCGTCCGGGCGATCCGAGAGGGAGAACTCATCGAGAGCGAAGGACGGAGAGACAAGGAGTTCCACTTTCAGAACTGGTTCAAGAGGCGTCTCGAAGCGCTCGGCCTGCACTACGATTCGCCGGGCCGCAACTTGTATCCCGACTTTCGGCTTGTGCGGCACGCCGAGGGCTACGAGATCAAGGGCTTGGCCTATCCGGGGCGGGACGCCAGCTACGACTGCAACAGCCAGATTCCTTGCGGCGAGCACAACGGACGACAAGTCTATTACGTGTTCGGTCGCTACCCGGCCAGGCCGGACGGAAACCGCTACCCGGTGCTCGATCTGGTCGTTTGTCATGGCAGCTTTCTCAACGCGGACAACTCCTATGTCCACAAGAACAGGAGCTTTCGGGGTTTCGGAAGTTATGGGGATATTCTTGTACGCGACCGCAAGATGTATGTCGCTCCGACGCCGTTTGCGCTGGCCGAAGGGACGGCTCACAGACGAACCCTGATTTTGCCCGCCGACCACGCCGTTGATGACGATCTGACGAAGGTCGGCACGTTGGTGCGCCGCGAGGTCGAGAGATCCGTTACGGCCTATAGCTTCGATCTTCTCGCCAACGAGACCGAGCAAGTCGATAACCCGAATGCCGGCCGGATTCATGCTTTCACGGCATACCGGGCTCCTGACGATCCATCGAGTGACGTCATAACGTAAACGTGCGGGGCGCTGTTTTTGGGGACGCCCCTTCAAGTATGAAGTGCAATATTCCGGATGTGGTGGCTGACCGACCGTTTGCATCAAGATGTTGCGGAAAGGTCAGGCGATGCGGATAATCTCTGTGAGTTCAAAAACGGAGATTGGGCCAAGGCCTACCATCACCTGACCCACGACGAACGTTGCCAGATTGGCATGATGAAGGAAAGCGGCGAGGCCGCGATAGCGAGGCGGCTCGGCCGCAACCCCTCCAGCCGCGAACTGACCCGCAATGCGAGCCGGCGCGACCCTTCCAGCCGCGCCCCCTCCAGCCGCGAACCGACCCGCGACGCGGGCCAGCGCGACTACGACTTCGCGCAGGCCGACCGGCTGGCGGCCGAGCGCCGCAGCGCGGCTTCGGCGCAGCCTCGGAAGATGACCTCGGAGTGGTGGGGCGAAGTCGACGAGAAGCTGGCCCTGCAGTGGAGTCCGGAACAAATCTCGGGACGCCTGCGCCTTGAGGGTCGAGCGGTTAGCCCGCATCAGAGCGAATCAGGGGGCTGGATTCAGGTTGCGGGCGCGGTTTTCGGGACGACCGGCGAGCCGGGGAAGCAGAGCGCAGTTGGCAAGCAAGGATTTTTTGTGAACGAAACACGAACTTGAGCGGTTGCGGGCGACTCCGACGCCGTGGAATCCGGTACCCGAACATACCTGTCCCGTGGCCGGCGTTCCGGCTTTCAAAAAAGGGCTGTCGGGACCGCGAGCGGCGTCAGGTCGGGGCCGGCGGCGCAGCCGCCTGCAGGTTCGCCAGAACCCGGGCGAACAGATCCTTCCACGGCCAGACCGACGAAAACGAGAGCAGAACCCTCCGAACGGAGATGCAGACGGCGACCTTGAGGAGCTTCGTCCGAATCGTTCCGGCCTGCGCCCTGTCCTCCCCGGTGCCGGCCAGGCCGACCCTCCGAATCGCCGCCACGGCTGGCGAACGTCGCAAAGTCGAGGCGCAACTGGTTCGCCGGTCGCGGTCGAGGTCCGGTCGGCGAACAGGTCGAGCTGCTGTTCCTTGATGCGGTTCTCCCCGCGCGCGCAGTACAGGTCCTCGTAGAGAGCCTGCGCCCCCGCCCGCTTGCAGCCCAGCGAAGTCACGACGAAGCGGGCGTTGAGGCCGCGAGGACCCGGCAGCCATTCCGCCTTCGCGACCACCCGCCGCGTCCGGCTCCACGACCTTCGGGTCCGGTAACGAAAGTCGCAGAACCGCCGCGACGACTCGCCGGTCGAGAGGCAGCGGCGACGCGACTTGCGCAACTGCCTGGCGATGCGCTCCGCCAGACGGGGGTTGCGGGATAGGCCGAACAGGTAGTCGACCCCGTTGTCTTCGCACCACGTCATGAGTTCGTCGCGGCAAAAGCCGCCGTCGCCGCGAACGACGATCCCGGTCTCCGGCCAGCGATCGCGAATGCGCTCCACACGCCAGTTCCTCCGCCGTGCCCGCCGCCGGGTCGACGTTCGCAGGCCGCAACCGCGAACACCAGGTCGTCCCACACAATGTAAAGCGGAAGGTAGCAGTAAGAGTCGTAGTAGCCGTGGAAGTGACGCCCCTCCTGGTTGCCATGCACCAGGTCGTCGGTGGAGTCGACGTCCAGCCAGATCTCTTTCGGCGGCGACGGACAGGCGTCGAGGGACAGGCTTGAGATCGTCCAGCGATCCCGGAATGGCCGTGATCTTCTTGTACCGGTGCGTCTCGGCTTCGCCGGGAACGCCCAACTCGAACCGGTTCAAGGTGCTCGAACCGGCCAACGGAACGCCGCGGTCGCGTTCCCGGACCCGCTCCTCCCCGGTCAGGTCGGTGCACCCGACGGCCAGCGCCAGCACGCTGTCGGCCCGAATCATGATCGTTGACATCCTCGTAACCCTGTAAAAGGCCGAACAACCGCTGCGAAACCAGCCGCTGCACCGGGTGCTCGAGGCGTTCCTGGCATCGGTGGTCATCAAGCCGCCCGGCGTCAGGTTGAGCAGCGCGTCGGCCTGGCGCAACAGCGTCGCGCCGCCGTCGGTGCTGAGGCGGCCGCCCTCGAAATCGCCGACCACCTTGCGGCTTCCGAGGCCTTGAAACTCAAGCTGCAACGGTTTACAGTCTGTGGGGTTTCCTTTCGCAGGTCGTGTAGTGGGTTGATTCTTCTATATGTATTGCGAATCGGGGGCCCCATGCAACCAGTAGTGGTGAGATATCCGGGTAGTAACTTCCGTCCCGCCGTCGCGCGGAGGACCTGCCGAGATTCTCGATATTGCTCGCCGTCACTGGGAAATCGAGAACCGGCATGTTCGCGACATGACTTACGACGAAGACCGCCGCCGCAACTACGTCGGGGGCAGTGCCCGTGCACTGGCCCGCAACGCCTCCATCGTTCGGTTGCGCGGACGATTCGATTATCTGCCGCAGGCTCACCGGCACTACGACCTGCGCCAGGCCCGTTCGAGAGCTGACCATGGAGGTCTTCTGACGTCCGACCGGCGGCCTCGTCTCTCGCACCGCCGCTGTCAGCACCGCTACCGTCTCTTCACGCCGCCATCGTCCCGCCGACGCGGATCTCGCACCGCTGCCGCCTCCTCAAGGGCGGCGCTTGGCAATGATCGCGCCATTCTTGAATTCGCCCTGTTTTACTCGGAGAAAAGATCCGCCGTGGCTGGAAAGCATGAACATGTTGACAAGCGCGAAAACATAGCAGATATAGCAAATATGACGAATTTTCAGAATCTACCCGCGACATTGCATGCGATCCGCGCCAGCCTAGACCTGACGCAGGAAGAACTCGCCGGGCGGCTCGGAGTTTCGTTCGCAACCGTGAACCGGTGGGAGGGCGGTGGAGTCACACCGCAGAGGGCAGCGCGACAGGCGCTTGCCGCCTTGGCTACCGAGGCAGGAGTCGATGTCGATGGGCTGGCGGTCGAGCCGGTGGAAGCGGCGGCGCGGGTAACTCGCCGCCGAACCCGCGGTCGCCGGCTCGCCACGCTGTCGACGAAACCCATGGAGGGTATGCTGTGGGACGCGGCCTGCTCCATCCGCGGCGAGAAGGACGCGCCGAAGTTCAAAGACTATCTGTTGCCAATCTTGTTCCTCAAACGGCTATCGGACGTGTTCGACGACGAGATCGCACGGTTGGCTGAAAGCTATGGCGACCGAGCCACTGCGCTGGAGATTGCCGAAGCAGACCATGGGCTCCTGCGTTTCTATCTGCCGCCGGAAGCGCGCTGGGCCGTCATCGCGGGCCGCGAACCCCACGACTGGCCGACGGACGAGCGCGGCCAGAGCACTCGTCCGGCGGATACCGGCGAGCATCTGACCAAGGCCGCGCGGGCGGTGGCGCGTCACAACCCCGCGCTCTCGGGCGTCATCGACCTCGTGGATTTCGCGGCCGTGCGCAATGGCGAGCGCGACATCAACCCGGCCCGGCTCGCCTCCGTGGTCGAAACCTTCTCCGACCCGCGCTATCGGCTCGGCCTCGCCGACGTGCAGCCCGATTTCCTCGGCCGCGCCTACGAATACCTGCTGCGCAAGTTCGCGGAAGGGTCGGGGCAGAGCGCCGGCGAGTTCTTCACCCCCACCGAAGTCGGTTTCCTGATGGCGCACATCATGCGCCCGAGGCCGGGCGAGGACTGCCACGATTACGCTTGTGGCTCCGCCGGGCTGTTGGTCAAGCTGCAACTTGTCGCACGTGAACTCGACCCAACCAGCAAGGTACCGCTCAAGCTCCGCGGGCAGGAACTGCAGGCTGAAAGCTACGCCGTCGCCCGCATGAACGCGATCATCCACGACATGGAAGCCGAGATCACGCGCGGCGACACGATGATCAACCCGAAGTTTAAACGGGCGGACAGCAGGCTTCGCACGCATGACGTCGTGGTCGCCAACCCGATGTGGAATCAGCCGTTCAACCCGGATGTCTTCAGGGACGACCCCTTCGACCGGTTCCGTCCTCGCGGTGGTGCCACTACCGGTAAGGGAGACTGGGCGTGGCTCCAGCACACGCTGGCCTGCCTGAACGAGCGCGGACGGGCAGCGGTGGTTCTCGACACCGGCGCTGTGACGCGGGGTTCGGGCGCGAAGCACGAAGATCGGGAGCGCAACGTCCGCGAGTGGTTCGTCGACAACGACCTGATCGACGGCGTGATCCTGCTGCCCGACAACCTGTTCTACAACACGACCGCCGCTGGGGTGATCGTAGTTCTGTCTAGGCGCAAGCCCGCCGTGCGCAAGGATCGGATCGTGTTGTTGAACGCGAGCCGGCGGGTGAAGAAGGGCCGGCCCAAGAATTTCATCCCCGAGGACAACATCCGACCCCTTGCCGCCGCATTCCTCAAAGGCGAGCCGGTCGAGGGCGAAATCGCCGTCATCACGCGGGAAGAAGCCGAGAAGGCCGACTACAACCTCAGCCCGAGCCGCTGGGTGGCACAAGCGGACACGGCGACGCGGCGTTCGGTCGGGGAAATCGTTGCAGAATTGCGGCGCTTCGACGAAGAAGCGCGCGAGATCGACGCCTCTCTGGTCGAGATGCTGGGGGGCCTGCCATGAACGGAGCGTGGGTGTGGCGACCTCTCGGCGAATTGTTCGAGATCGGCGCGGGCAAGACCATGTCCGCCGCCGCCCGCAACGGCAAGAACAAGATGCCTTTCCTTCGGACTTCGAATGTGTTGTGGGACGAGATCGATCTGTCCACGGTCGACGAGATGGCGATTCTCGACCATGAACTGCCGGCCAAGCTGCTGCGGCCAGGCGACCTGCTTGTCTGCGAAGGCGGCGAGATTGGCCGCGCGGCGATTTGGACGGGCGAGATTGAGCCCATGTCGTTCCAGAACCACATACACCGGCTACGGCCCATCGTTCCAGATGTCGAGCCTCGCTTCTACGTCTACTTCCTGCAATCCGCCTTCACGCAGTTGGGCATCTTCGAGGGCGCGGGCAACAAAACCACGATCCCGAACATCTCTTGCAGCCGGCTGGCTGCACTCGACGTTCCCCATCCTCCATTCGATGAACAGCGGATGATTGCGGCGGCGTTGGCTCAGGTGCGCAAGGGGATCATGGTGTATGGACGCAAGCGCACGGTACTTGGCGACTTGTTTAAGGTGCTGCTATATAAACTAATAACGGGTGAAATAAACGCCGCTGATCTCGACTTTTCGACACTTCCAAAGACGGTATCAGAACCGGAACCTTCCGACAAGCGAGGAAGAGATATATACGAGGATCGAACATGAAATTGAAAGCCGTCACGATAAAGGATTTCAAGCGTTTTACGAACCTGACGGTTCGAAACATTCCCGAGTCGACGCAGCTAATCATTTTGGCCGGACCGAACGGTTGTGGAAAATCGTCATTTTTCGATGCACTTCATGTCTGGCGCGAGATACATGCTAGCAGAGGGGTACGATGGGAACCGGATTATCACCGTAAGACTGGCATGTTCTCTCAAGATTTTCGGGGTAACGAAATCCAATGTGAATTTTATAATCCCATATCCAAAGAAAAATCAAAGAAGTCCTTCTATTTTAGATCGGCGTACAGAAACGATCCAGAATTTCAGATTCAAAATCTTGTACGAGTCGGCAACCCGCTTGAACATATTCGTGTCACTCGTATGATCGATAACGATGCGGCCGTCGCTTGGAATTTCCAACGGCTGGTCAGTCAAGCACTGGAAGATGTTTTCGATCTCAAAGACGGGTCAATGACTTTGGATCGATTCAGAGAACTAGTTATCAGAGATATCGGAGATGCATTCTCCAAGCTATTTCCAGACGTCAGACTCGATAGTCTTGGTAATCCACTTGAGGACGGAACCTTCCGATTCACCAAGGGGACAAGTAAAGGCTTCCTATTCAAGAATCTCTCCGGCGGCGAGAAGGCGGCGTTCGACCTAATCCTTGATCTGGTGGTCGCGCGTCGCGCTTACGACGATACCATTTTCTGTATCGACGAACCCGAATCGCATATGAACCCGAAGCTTCAGGCGGAACTTTTATCGGTACTCTACGACCTGATGCCGAAAAACTGCCAACTGATACTGGCAACCCATTCGATAGGCATGATGCGCCGAGCGCGCGACATCGAGGCCGAGAACTCCAACAGGGTTGTGTTTCTTGATTTCGGAGACCCGGACTTCGACCAGCCCCAGGTCATTGAGCCAACGATCCCCGACCGGGCCTTCTGGTACAAAGTTCATGACGTTGCGCTCGCCGATCTGGCTGCGCTGATCGCACCGGAGCGGGTGGTCATCTGCGAAGGTGAACCGCTCACGGATCGGCCGACCCGGAATCACTCTCTCGACGCCAATTGTTACAACCATATATTCGAGCATGATTTCCCGGAAACGCGGTTCGTGTCGATGGGCAGCGATTGCCAGATCGTCCGCGACCAGCGAGGGCTGGCGGAGGCGCTCAAGCTGCTGATCGGCGGCCTGGATGTTGTTCGGTTGCTCGACCGCGACGACCGGACGGACAACGAGATTGCCGAGCTAGCCAAACAAGGCGTCCGCGTTTTATCGCGACGCAACCTAGAGTCTTATCTGTTCGATGACGAGGTTCTGAAGGCACTTGCCGCATCTGTCGACAAGGAGGGTATGGCCGGTCCGCTTCTGAACGAGAAACGGAACATCTGCGATGCCAGATCTGACAACCCCGCCGATGATCTGAAACCAGCAAGTGGTGAGTTGTACAACATGTGTAAAAACATATTGGGCATCACCCAACGCGGTAATAATACCAAGGCGTTCATGCGTGACACACTCGCGCCGCTCATCGAACCGGGAATGGCCGTCTACGAAGAATTGAAACGTGACATCTTCAATCACCAGACAGGTTCCTGATGGTGCCGGAGGCGCGTACCTATGTATTTCTTCTATTTCGATGAATCAGGCTCGCGCGATCCCTCCACTGGCACGATGGAGAAACCGAAGGATCATCTCTATGTCCTTCTTGCCGTCGGCATGTACGAAGGCCAGTGGTACCGCTTCGAGACCGCGATTTCCGGCTTGAAGCTCGAACTCACGGACTATCTGAAACGAGATGGCAAGGGCCGTTTCGAACTAGCGGATTGCGAGGTCAAGTCCAACTGGGTGCGCGTGTCCACCGATCGCGAGAAGCGAAGTCCGTTCCTCCACGCACTGCATCAAGACGACATGACCCGCCTCACTGACACCTATTTCCGTCAGGTTGCCGAGCGCAACATGGTCATCATGTGCAGCGTGATCGACAAGCGGTTTCTCCACGATCACATTACCCACGAAACTCTTCACATGAGGGCATACGAGTTTCTGTTGGAACGGATACAGCATTACATGCGGGAGTATCACCAGAAGCATCGCGCGCTGATCGTGATGGACGACACGAGCAGGCAGCTCAACCGCGCCATCGCGATGAAGCACGCCTCGTTTCAGCGGGCGGGCAACCGGAATATGACCTTTCCGGCGATCGTCGAATATCCGTTCTTCACCCGCAGTGAACTGTCGAACGGCGTCCAGCTCGCCGATTTGCTGGCCTACAACGTCTATCGCGTTTTCAAGCTCGGAGATTTCGGCTACCCGTACTTCGAGAGAGCGCTGCCGAACTTCTATCGACGGCGAGACGGGGAGGCCCTCGATGGGTTGAAGGTGTGGCCGAACCCTTCCCCGCTGGTCGGGGCGGCACGGGAAGCATGGAGCGCATACAAACGGAAAACTCTCTTGGCGGAGAGCATATGATGTCAGGCTGGGCGAGCCATATCGAGCCCATCAAGGGCACCCGACGCTCTATATATCAAGCGTCGACGAAGCGGTGTCAATAGGAAACGACAAAAATGACGCCGAACGGTAAGACACGGAGCGGGGCGCCAGCGGCCGGAAACGCCAACGCCGCGCCGTCCGGCGAGGCTGAGCGGTGAGCATTCCCCGCATCAGCGAAGCCGCTTCGGTCCAGTTTCCCATGGTGGTCCACGCGGCGGAGGTCGGCTGGACTCCCATTCCGCCGGAAGACGCCACGGCGAAACGGGGCGGCGAGGCCGGAATGTTGTTCCGCGACGACCTCGGTTCGGCGCTCGGCGCTTTCAATCCATGGATGAGCGTCGAGACGATCCGTCAGGTCATCGAGCGGCTGGGAGCGCTGCCGCCGACCATCGAGGGCAATCGCGATATGCTCGCATGGCTGCGCGGTGAGCGGCAGTGGTACGACGACGGAGAGAAACGGCATCGACGCGTCCGCATTGTGGATTTCGACACGCCCGACGCCAACACCCTGTACGTCACTTGGGAGTGGAAGCTCAAGCCACTGGCTCGAAAGGGTAACCGGGCGGACGTGATGTTCGTCGTCAACGGCGTGCCGGTCGCTATCATCGAGCACAAGAATCCCAAGGACCGCGACGCGGTCGAGCGCGGTGTCACGCAGTTGCGTCGCTATGAGATCGAGACGCCCGAGCTCGTCAGCGCGCCGCAACTCTTCAACGTGACCCATCTGATCGATTATTGGTACGGCGTGACATGGAACGTCTCACGGCGCTTCATGGCGCGCTGGAAGGAACGGCCGGAGGAGAGCTACCGCTTCGCGGTGCAGTCGTTCTTCGATCCCGCCGCTTTCCTGCGCACGCTCAGGGACTGGATATTGTTCCATGTCGAGGACGGTGAGATCCGGAAATCTGTGCTGCGCCAGCACCAGCGCCGCGCCGTCGACCGCATCGTCGCCCGCTGCATGGAGCCAGCGAAGCGCCGTGGGTTGATCTGGCATACGCAAGGTTCGGGAAAGACCTTCACGCTTCTGACCGCTGCGCGTTTGATTCTCGAAGGGAAAGAGTATTTTGGCAACCCTACCGTGATCGTCGTGGTCGATCGCACCGAGCTCGAGGGCCAGCTCAAGGGCTGGGTCGAGAGATTGCTTGGCGAGATGCAGCAACAGGACATTCCGGTTTGGCGCGCCAGCTCCAGAGCCGACCTCCGGGATTTCCTCCGAACCGACAAGCGCGGCCTGATCCTCTCCATGATCCACAAGTTTGAAGGCATTGAGAGGGACGCGAACGATCGGGACACGATCCATGTCTTTATCGACGAGGCGCATCGCTCGGTCGCGAGGGAGCTCGGAACCTATCTGATGGCGGCGGTGCCGAACGCAACCATCATCGGTTTCACCGGCACACCCATCGATAGGACGGTCCACGGCGAGGGTACCTTCAAGATCTTCGGCATCGACGACGAACAGGGCTATCTCGACAAATACTCGATTGCGGAATCAATAGAGGATGAGACAACCCTGCCGATCCGCCACACCATGGCACCCAGCGACATGACGGTGCCGACGGAGTGCTTGGACGAGGATTTCTTTGCACTGGCCGAGACCGAGGGCGTCACCGACATTGACGAACTCAACAAGGTCCTCGACCGTGCCGTAGGCTTGCGCACCTTCCTTACCGCCGACGAGCGGATCGAGAAAGTCGCGGCTTTCGTGGCCGAGCATTTCCAGGAAAATGTGGCACCGCTCGGCTACAAGGCATTTTTGGTCGGCGTCAACCGAGAGGCTTGCGCCAAATACAAGCGCGCGCTCGACAGGCTGCTGCCGCCTGAATGGACCGAGCCTGTCTACACCGAGCATGTGGCCGATATCGTCGATCACCCGTTGGTCGCCGAGCTTCAGCTCTCGCCGGAACGTGAGACGGATGCACGTCTGATGTTCAAGAAGGTGGGTGAGAACCCGAAGATCCTCGTTGTCACCGACAAGCTGTTAACGGGCTATGATGCGCCGCTTCTGTATTGCATGTATCTCGATAAACCGATGCGCGACCATGTCCTTCTGCAGGCGGTTGCGCGCGTGAATCGTCCTTATGTGGATATGGAAGGGGTCCGAAAACGTATCGGCCTCATCGTCGATTTCGTTGGCGTGTTACGCGAATTAAAAAAAGCACTGCGATTCGATTCAGAAGATGTGAGTGGTGTGATAGAAGACCTCGATCACCTGATGAAAGATTTTTTAGAAAAGATTGTGGAGGCAAAAGCAGCTTATCTCGATGATGGTAGCGAAGGAGGACCAGATGAACGCTTGGAGAAGGTGATTTATGGGCGCTTCCTAGAACAGGATACGCGCAGGGCATTCTTCGAATCCTACAAGGAAATCGAGGCCCTATGGGAAATTCTCTCGCCATCGTCCGATCTCCGTGATCATATCGACACGTACAAGCGACTCGCGCTGCTTTATGCAGCGGTCCGTAACGCTTATGCGACGCATGTTGGTTTTGCGGCCGATTTTACCTACAAGACCAGTCGGTTGGTTCAGGGAAGCGTCAATCAGGAAGGTCTCGGCCGGCTGACCAAAAGCATCACCTTCGACCTGAAGACCTTGGAGGCGCTCAGTGCCGAATCGGGATCAGACGAAGCCAAGGTCTTCAATCTGGTACGTGGGCTACGAGCCGAAGTTGAGAGCGATAAGGAGGTGGCACCGATGCTCCAACCGCTCAAGGAGCGAGCGGAGCGCATCCTGAAGGAGCTGGAGGAGCGCCGGACAACTGGACTTGCCGCCATGGACGTGTTGAGCGCGCTCGCCGCGGAAAGGGAAACGGCCGTAAAGGCCGCAAAGGAGAGTGGGCTTGCACCGCGTGCGTTTAGCGTGCATTGGGCGCTGAAGGACGATGTTAATCTGAAAGCTGCGAAGATTGCGACAATGGATCTGGCGCGCGAGTCAGAATCGCTTCTCCTCCGCTTCCCCAATGCCGCCGTCAACGCCGACGAGAAACGGCATCTGCGTGCCGCGCTCTACCGGCCACTACTCGACCTCGACAAGGATATGCGGGGAGATCTTGTGGACCGGATCGTCATGATCCTGCTTGGTGATGGAAACGATGGAGGCGTCTGACGACCGCTGCGAGCTCCTGCGCCAGAGAGCGAAACATTGGGCCTGCCGATTGAAAGTCGATCCTCGGATCGTTCGTGTGAGGCGCATGACACGGAAATGGGGTTCGTGCTCGACTCTCGGCACCGTCACCTTGGCCGCCGATCTTATACATCAAGCTCCGGGGTTTCAGGACTTCGTGATTGTGCACGAGCTCCTGCACCTTCGGCTTTCCAATCACGGTAAGCTGTTCAAGGCGACGATGGCCGCTTATGTGCCTGACTGGAAACGTTACGATATTGAGAGAAATGACCGTTGATCGCATCGGCCGTATAAGTACCAGTTTGATTGACGAGGTGCCAAGGTAGATCACTATGACCCAAGCGACCAGTCAGATGACCCGGCAAGAAAGTGAAGGCGTATTCTCCCTGTCTCTTGATGCCTTTGTACGGTCGATCGGTATCAGGAAAACCGTCCCGCTATCTAGTGCATTGTAAGCGTTCGGTCGCGGGGTGACCTGCCCGTTCCGCCTCCAGGCGGGCTCACGCTGGTTGCATGTTTCCTCAGGCTTTCCGCCCATGGCCGAACCCTGGAGGTTCGACGGGTCCGCCTCGCTCGACCGGACGACGCTCCCGTTCGACGGAACCGCGCCTGGAGTTCAGGCGTTTCGCCGCTTGCGGATCGTCCTGCGCGCCGCCCGCCGCGGCTGCCGCCCCGAGGACGGAGCCTGGCAATGAACGCCGCCGCCCCGTTCCCGCCCTGGCGCAAACGTCTCCCTTGACGATCGGCGCCGCGGATACTGTTTCCCGTCTCCGGAAAGGACGCTCATGACCGCCTTCGAGATCGCTAACCTCGCCGTCGCTTCCGTCAACGCGCTCGCGGCCGCCGTCGCGGCCGTCGGCGTATGGCCGGTCCGCGCCAGCGACGAACGCGGGCAACAGCAGCGCGCGGCTACGCAGCAGCAGCGCGAAGCCGAAGAACGCCGCCACGAGGAGAGCATGACGGCGCTCAAGGCGCTGCCGGACCGCCGCGCCGGAAACCGTCGCCGAACGAACGACGCCGACGGACGACGGGGCGGGGGGGCGCCTGACGCCCTTCCCCGCCGACGAGACCTCGAAGTCGAGCGACTGTCGCGCGGGGCGCAAGTGCCGGCGCCGTCGTTCGTGACCGACCGCGGCGCCGACGCGCCTCCCGTTTCGGCGTCGAACGGGGGCCGGCGACAACGCCGCGGCGCGAAACTCGACGAGTGACCTTTTCTCCGTTTCTCGCGCAAGGCTTGCCGCGTTCGTCGACGCGCTCCCTCGGCTTCGCCGCGGGCGGTCCGCTCGTTCGCCGAAGAGGTCGACTTCAGGCGGCTCGTTGTGCGCCGCCTCGGCGCGCCCGCTGCGTTCTCCGGAACGTCGCCTGCCGGCCCGCCTCCGCGCGACGTTTCCGCTTCCTGGCGCGCCTCGTCCCGCCGGGCCGTTGCCGGCGGCAAAGCCCCTCGTCCGTCGGTCGCGGCAAAAGAGGCGAAGGATCCCGCGTCCGGTCCCTGGACGAAATTTTTTCGTCCCCCGGGTAGCGAACGCTTACGGAAAAGTCTACGAAAATTTTTTTGTTCCAATGGTTTCGACCCTTGGCGGGAATTGCAGCTCGACCGCCACGACCTGTGCAGAGTCAAGGTCCAAGCCGAACACGGCAACGCGAACGTCGTGCGCTTCCGTTCTTTTTGCAAGAAATTCGATCACGTCCTTGAACTCCAGGCGTTTTCGTTTTCCGGCGCACTCCTGCTGCCAGGATTTTCGGCCATGATACGTCAACAATAGACAACCAGCCTTGCAGTCCCTGTGCCGCATGTACCGTCCTAAAAGTTGATCGCGAAGCGCCCGCTCAAGTTGTTTGAGAGTCCAGTGATCGGCGATTTTCACTTCGATCGCCGCCTTGTTATCTTCCGTAACGAGCCGGATGTCCGTGCGCTTATTGTCGGCGACCTCTTCCTCGCGCGTGACCCGATAGACGCCGTTCGCCATGAGATCGAGGCGCATGGCGAGCGTACGTTGCATTTCCGGCTCGGCGTCGATTTTCCGCAGCGTCTGCAGATCCGAAAATTCGCCGTGCATGATCTCGTGGGCGAGATCGTCCAGCCGGTCCAACATGACCGCGAACAGTCCGTCTCGGTCCCTTGGCGGGGCCTCCAAGCGTTCCTGCAACGCCGCGATGTCTTCCGGCGCGAATGGAGAAAACTCGGCATCGAGTGCAGTTTGGTCTCGGTTCAGCAGGAGCATGAGATCTCGCTCGTCCGCAAATTCGGCTTCGTTCGCAAGTCTCCGGACGGCTCGGCGAGCCTCCGGTCCCGGCGTATACAGCAGCAGATTGAGCAAATGTTCCCGGGTGCGCTGCGCTGCTTTGCGGTCGCCCGGAAGCTCCGACGGGGCGTAAGCGCACCGGAGGAGCGGCTCGAGGATATCCACTCTCTTTGAAGGATCCGTAACGTCCGTGTAAATCGCCCCGAAGCAGTCCCGCATCTGGGCGAACGTCGCGTCGCGCGCGAAGCCGTCGCCGCTGGTGACGCTTTCGATCAGTATCGGCGCGCCTTGCGCAGGATCCGACCGGACCAATCCCCGGAGCCATACGAGCGCCAGCGCCCCTCCCGGATCGCGTCTAAACTGTTCGCAGCACAGGCGGGCGATCCGCGTTCGATCGCTCAGGAGCAGAAAGCTCATAACCTTTTCAAAATGTCTCGTCCATCTTGGGTTGTCCGTGTCACGGAAACCAACAGGCCATGACTCCAGTTCGGCCGCAAAGCGGGGTACGAGCAAAGTCCGGAGTTCGGCGTGTTCGGCATGAGAAAGGATCAAGCCGTTCAAGGACGGCAAGTAATCGTGTTCGTGCCCAAGGCGAAGTTCGGCGCCTATTTCGGTGCCGATTACTTCCGTTACGACCTCGGGGCGGGACCGCGCAAGGTCGTCGATAAACGGCGCGAACCCGTTCGACTCGATGGTCGCATAAGCCGCGGCCGTTCTGGCGTCCTCCGGCGACAGCGCCTCCGCCCACCCTGGTGATGCGGCTTCGGCCGAAACGCCCATAAGTTCCAAGATCAAGTCTTCGGGCGAAACATTATTCCTGTTTCTCGCTGCGTGCGATCTCTCGGACCAGAGTAAGGGCCGCACAGTGCGCCAAAGCGTCTTCAAGGCCCGCTCGGCACGGTCGGCGATGTCCGTGCCGAATGCCCCGCTCAATGCGTCCTTATCCCAGACACGGTGCTGTTGTTGACTGGCCTCCTTGAGCCATTCGTGGAGACTGGAAAGGGTTCCCCGCATCCGTTCCCGAGAAAATGCCTCGTCGGGTTCCGCGATCAGCCTGTCTCGCCAGTCTTTCCAGCTTTTCAGGCGGCGCGCGTCGGCATCGTTCTTCGCTTGCGCCATCAGTTCATCAGTCCGAATTCCTTCGCCCGGTTCCGGGGGCGCTTCGAACTCTTCCACGATGAACTCCAGAGCCGGGTCTCCCCCTACGGCGTTCCGGATGACGCGCCGTTCCTCAGGGGAGCGCCCGTGCCGACGCCAAATGTCGAGCAAGGCCCAGAGCGCGACGGGTCGCCGGCTCGCTTGACTCTTGTCGGCCAGAGCCTTCAGCAACCAGGAACGATCCGTTGCATCCGGAGAACCGGTAAGGCTGTTATATGCGGCGTGATCCCGACGCCGGCGGCCGTCGTCGACCGGAACCACCGCATCCATGAACTTCAACTCGGCCCAGAACGCTTCGGGGCGCAGCCCTGGAGTATTGCGGAACCGGCGCCTGAGCCGTTGGACCTTTTCTTTCGGTATCAAAAGGCGGCTGCCGAAGCGGGATGCAATCACGCAAGCGCGGATCAGCGCAGGATCCGGCGCCGATAGCTGCCGATCGCAAATGGCGGCGAGCGGCTCTGCCAGATGTTCGAACTTGCTGCGAATGTCCGATAGACTCGGTTCGGGCGCCCGCGTCCGCCAGATGAGTTCCGCCATGCCGTCGCGCAGTGAAATCATCGCATCCGAGAGCGGATCGGCTGCCTCGACGATCTTGTGCAACTGGGTGAAATCAATACTGCCTTGTTGCGGATCGTTTGCCCGCTCTATCAACGCAAGCGCGTGTTCCGCCCCGATGAACTTCGGGAACAGTTCCGCCAGGACGCCATTCACGACTTCGTCCGGCCACGATGCCGAATCTTTCAGCATGGCGTCGACGATGCCGCGGAGCTCGCTCCCCCGGTCGCAAGCGACGAGAGCGCGGATTGCCATTATGCGGTGATAAGGCGCCCAGGTCGTCTTGCGCGCTGCAGCGGCGGCGAGATCGGCGCACGCTTCCGTCGGCCCGAACCTGATCAACGCCAGCAGCAAGCTGAGTACATCTTCGTTCGCCGGTCCTCGTCCCCAGCAGCGTCGAATTACCGGCGCGAGATCAGGATGCGCAAGTCTGCGAACCCCGTCGAGGTTCAGGCCGCGCTCGTCGCCACGTTTGTCTACGAGGGCATGCGCGACTGTGCCGCGGCCGTATTTGTCTACGAAGGCACGCACGACTTCATCGCGGATATGCAGGTCCAGAGATCCAGGGTCGCCTTCCAGAACCAGCGCTTCGGGTTCCCGTTCGAGCAACTCCTTCCTTACGCGTGGTTCCCACAGGGCGAGCCACGCGGCGATGGCGCGCATCGAGGGGAAAACTACACGAAGCCCACACCGTTCGGCGAACAACAGCCGGAACAGATTCTTGACCGGCATCCCTTGTTCTTTGAGTCTACGCAGACAGCCGGCCGCCAGATACTCCTGAACCGAACGGTGATGGAAACGGACGCGCCCGTAGGTGGCGGGATCGAAAAGGGCGCGGCGGAGCAGCGAGCGCCGTTGCGCTTCCGTCCAGCAGGGCAGGACTTTGGCCGCGTCGAGAACTTCGTCCGATCGTTCCGTACCCAACGCCTGCTCCGGAGAACGAATGGTGCGCGTCCGCGTCAAGGCCAGACCCAAGGCGAGCGCTTCCGCACCCGCTCGAGCCTGAATATCGCAAAGAACGCCGCTGTCGGCCCGGTCGGTATCGTCCTTCAACTTCGTTTTGACATTCTCCTCGTGCTGCCGTTCCAGCGTGCCCAGAAGCCCCAAATTCCTCCAGGTCGCGGCCAACGTTTCCAGATCCAGGGGACGCCGCGCGAACGTCCACGCGTTCTGGCGTTCGATCTCTTCCAGGAACGCGGCCGCGTCATGAGCGTCATGAACGAACTCGTGCGCGAAACGCTTGATCATGGCGTCGTCCATCGGAAGCATGAGCACGGTGGCCTCCGGGGCTTTCCGCACCGCCATTGCCTGGTGGCGGTCGCCCGGTTCGAGAAAGCCGGGTTCAGAGGGGACAAGCGGATCCGTGAACCTTTCTTCAGGCGACCGTACGGAGACATCGGCGTTCTTTGCCGGCATCGGCAGCCGCTCGCGAACGGTGGTCAGATCGATTACCGGTCGCCAGTCGCTGGGACGGCACGAAATGAAGACGCGAGCGCGGGAAAGATGGCCGTCGATGTCTTTGGAGAATCGCCTTAGCGCCCGATCCAGCGTTCCTCGCGTGAGTTTCAGTTCGTCCACCGCATCCAGAAAAAACCAGGCTGGCTCTGCGCCGTCCTTCTTCCACGTTTCGAACCTCCTTTCCTCCTCTTGGGAAAGGAGATCGGAGAACGGACCGCGGTCGAGGTCTTCCAGCGGCCCGAAAAACGCAGGCTTGCCCATTCCCGCGAGGCGGTCCGCTTGCGCCTTCATCTCCCGGGTCTTTCCGGCGCCTGCTTCCGCCAACAGGACAACCCGCGAGCAGTCGAGCAGTTCCGGCCAGCCGATGCCGGAGACGAACGAATTTCCGCTCACCCAAAGGTCGATGTCTTCTAAATCGTCTTCCGTCAAATCGGAAAATCGCCGGTCGAGATTTATGAATATCGTCATGGCTTCCGGTTGAAGTCCGCTTCTCGGCGTTGGACTTGCTGGGTCGGCCCAACGGCTTCCAGGTCGTTGCCGTACAACCTGACTATTTTAGCGTCCGCCATGAAATCAGGCAATCGACTAACCCGGATATCCAGGGCGAATTCAAGAATGGCGCGGTCATTGCCAAGCGCTGCCCGCGAGGAGGCGTCAGCGGCGCGAGATCGGCGAGACGGCAGGGGTGGCGGCAGGCGGCGGTGCGAGAGGCGAGGCCGCCGTCGGGCGTCAGAAGATCTCCGTGGTCAGCTCTCGAACGGCCTGGCGCGGGTCGTAGTGCCGGTGAGCCTGCGGAGTCGAAACGTCCGCGCAACCGAACGATGGAGGCGTTGCGAGCGAGTGCACGGGCACTGCCGCCGGCGTGGTTACGGCGGCGATCCTCGTCGTAAGTCATGTCGCGAACGTGCCGGTTTTCCCAGTAACGGGGAGCTATATCGAGAATCTCGGCCGGTCCTCCGCGCGGCGGATTCGCGGTCAACGGACCTGCCGGCGCGCGGAGGACGACAAGAAGTCGGCGGCGCTCCTGGCGAAGCGGCGGGAAGCGCCGCGCCCGCGTCGGGTGGACATGCGTCCGAAGGCCGGGAAGCCCCGGACGGCGACACGGCCGCGCCGCGCTGCCGCCTGCGGACCGCGCCTCCAGGTTTGCGTCGCTGGCCGCGCCTGGCGGTCGGCCGACCGAGGAAACGGGCGCGCGTCCGGTGGAGGTGTTCGCGCACGCGAGCGGCAAGGAGTTCGCGGCTCGCAAGAATGTCGCGGAAGCTGCGTCGGTTTTCTTCGCTCGACCGCGCCGCCGACGCGGGCTGAACGAGCGCGCGAACGGGCCGGTCCGCCAGCGCTTTCCGAAGACGGCCGACGTCCGCAAGGCGGGCCTCGCGGACGACGAGGATCTGCTCGGCCTCGCCGCTGCGGCGCTCGCAGGGCTCCGCCCGGAAAATTACGGAACCGCAAGCCGCTCTCGCTGCGGCCGCCTCGACGCCGCCCTGCCGACGAACCGCCGGGCGAAGGGCGGTCCGCAACAGTCCGGCGCCCGGGAGGGAGACGCGCGCCGTGGCGATTCGTCCGTCGGCAACGCCCGCTCCCGCAAAGGGCCTGTCGCCCTGGCGGGGTTGCTGCGGCGCAAACGCCTCTCGTTACAGGAGCTTGACCAGGATGGCGACGAGCCCGACGGTGGCCGTGCCGGCGCCGAGGGCAGTGCTGATGCGGAGGATTTTGCTTTCGAGTCCGGAGATCCTGGCGTCGATCTTGGCCTCTATCTTGGCGCTCTCGGACTTGATTTCGCCGCGGAGCAGATCCGCGGTCTTGTCGATCTTGCCGTCGAGTTTGACTTCGAGCTGCGCAATTTCGGACTTGAAGTCGCCGCGGAGCTGCGCCGCGGTGCTGTCGATCTTGGCGTCGAGCCTGGAGATGTCGCCTTTGAGATCGCCGATGTCCAGCTTTGTCGCGACGCCTTCGGTGAGAGCGTCTCCAGTCATTACGACGACGGCGTCGGCTTGATTCTCGGGAAATCCGGCCGCCGTGAGAGCCTGTTTGGCGCGGAGCGTGTCGAAGGCGACTGCAGGCATGGCTCCCTCCCGAAGACTGAGCGAGGTCGAGACGTCCGGCGACAATCTCCCGAACCGGGCGGAGAATGCGCGAAAACGCTCCTCCGATCAACCCGGAGCAGGGCGAATTCAAGAATGGCATCGCCAAGCGCCGCCCTTGAGGAGGCGGCAGCGGCGCGAGATCGGCGAGACGGCAGCGGCGCGAAGAGACGGCAGCGGTGCGGACAGCGGCGGCGCAGGGAATGGTGCCGGGTTGGCCGCGACGGTGGGTCAGGCGCGCGCCGCGACGGGAATTCTTGTCAAAGGCGATCTCATGTCGGGAACGTTCAATCGTCCGACAAGCATATGCCCAAAAAGCCCGTGCTGTCCGCCCCGCGCTTCCGCGAAAGCTCTGCGATTTCCGTTGACGGGCGCGACAGCGACTCTCGCGGTCTTCGGAACGACGGTTCGGCCGACTGCTGCCGCTTCTTCCCGTCCCGGCGTGCGGCTGTCCTCGCTGTACTGCGTCGGCGGATAGGAGTCGGTTCTCGATGCTTCTCCGGTCATGGCGGCGCTCGCGCCTGCGACGAAAACCGCTGCCAGCCTCGCGGCATGTCCCGTCAGCCGGGGCAACGCGCCGCGGCGCAAGACGCGGCCGGGCGAACGGGGCCAAGCTGGCGTTCTGGCGCTCGCCGGAGATTCTCGTTCGGTGGAGCGCGGACGAGACGGCGTGCGAAGACGCGGTTCGCCTGACTGTCGCCCGGCCATTCCGCGTGTACCTGGAGCGTAGCCTCGGCGCGGCGACAAGCGCCTGGGCTGCGGTCGACCGGCGGCGCAGTAACGACGCTGGCGGACCATGTGTGGGAACTGCGTCGACGAACCCGTCCGGCGTGCCGCGCCGTTGCCTTCGTTGACAGTCAGGTTCCGATGCTAATCGACGATGAGCCCGTGCTTCGGCAGGAGGTCGCGCAGCACATAGGTCCGGTGCAAAGAGGCAGCCTGATAAAAACGCCATATATGCGTATCCATCGCAGTTCCGTAATCATCGCCGCCGTCCAGCTCCTCCCATCGAGCGTTCCAACTCTCGCCTTCGTAGTCCGGAATCTCCTCTCCGTTCTTGCCGAACAACGCTCCCGCCCGCGCGGCGTCCCGCCAGGCCGCGATACGCTCGGCCTTATCGGCTTGGATGAGCAGAATCTCTCGCACGCGCGGCGCGATGGCTTCGAAGTCGCGGCCGTCGCCGGCGTCGAGGCCCGGCCGCAGGCGTGCGAACCGCCGGAACATGCCGTGCAGCGCTCGGCAACCCGCCAGAAAGGTGACGGGGTTGTTGCGCGCGCTTCGTATCCCGGCGACCGCGTCCGGCCGCTCGTAGTCGAAACTCCAGACGAGATAGGGTCGGTCGGGCAGAGTGGCGACGGAGCCGTGTCCCAGCGCCCCCGACGCTTCTTCGGCAAGCCAACTCTGGATGTTGGTTAACAGGCCGCCGTGCGCACCTCTTTTTTGAAAGAACGCTGTGGCTTTCTCTGTGACGTAATCCTTTGTCCTGGGCGGCAATGCCGCGACCGAGTCGTCGGCGCCCTCGACATCCTCGTGGAAGCGAAAACTGTCGTTGTCGACCTTGTTGCCGCGGGAACTGACGCCTGAAAATCCGTAATGCGAGAACGTGTCGGCATAGACGTGGGTGGCGATGCCCAGCAGATGCAGCGCGAAGGCGCGGTCCGAATATGTCAGGTGGTGGTCCCGCATCTCCCGCGCGAGCTCGCTGTCCATGCGGCACTTCAAGCGCTCCGTATAGGTCGCGCCGATATTGCCGGGTATGAAATGGAACGGGACCCATACCCGGCGTTGGTCGCGTTCGTCGCGGTTGGAGAGGTCGACGGGATGATGGGCCGTGGCTTCCGTGTCGATGCGTGACCCGTCCCGGAAGGTCACATGGTCCTTCGCTACGTTGTCGTCGACGAATTGAGACGAGGTTGCGACGACCCGGGCCGCCTCCCGGTCGAGACCGGCCGAGCGCGCCATGGCGTAGGCGCCGTAGTAATGCATGTCGATCTGCATCGACCGCTTCTTTCGCAGTTGAGCCGCGTTGCCCTGACGGTCCCGCATGGCCTCGGAAATTGATATATGCCGCTCGCGCCGACTTTCAACCCACTTTCGCCATTGTAAGCGTTCGCTACCCGAAGGAAGAAAAAATTTCGCCCGGGGACCGGACACGGGATCCTTCGCCTCTCATCTTTGCTTCGAAGCGACCAACGGACAGCGGGTCTTGCTGCTGGCAACGAGCCTCCGGCGGCGGGACGAGGCGCGCCAGGAGGCGGAAACGTCGCGCGGAGGCAAGTCGGCAGGCGACGTTCCGGAGAACGCGGCGCCGCCGAGGCGGCGCGCAACGAGCCGAAACGCCTGAAGTCGGCCTCTTCGGCGAACGAACGGGCGGCCCGCGGCGAAGTCGAGGAAGCGACTCGACGAGCGACGCCCGCGGCGCGCAAGCTTGACAAGTTCGGCCGCAAGAGCGAGCGCACCGTGCGGAAGAACGACGAGAGGCCCGGCGGCGGGCGACAGCCCGGGTCGCCGTCGCGCGGACGCGCGCCGCGCTTGCCGGGTTCCTGGCCGCTGTCCGCGGCAAGCCTTGCGCAAGAAACGGAGAATAGGCCACTCGTCGAGTTTTGCGCCTGCAAGCGGCGTTGTCGCTGGCCACGTGCGCACCGAAGCGGAAGGTGCGCCAGTGCCGCGGTCGGTCGCGAACGACGGCGCCGGGACTTGCGCCCCGCGCGACAGTCGCTCGACTTCGAGGTCTCGCCGGCGGCGAACGGCGTCAGGCGCCCTTTCTTCCCGCCCCGTCGTCCGTTCGGCGACGGTTTCCGGCGCGGCGGTCTGGCTGTCGGCAATCGGCGCTTTGAGCGCCGTCTTGTTCTCCTCGTGGCGGCGTTCTTCGGCTTCGCGTTGCTGCTGCGTGGCCGCGCGCTGTTGTTGCCCGCGTTCGTCGTTGGCGCGGACCGGATGCCATACGTCGACGGCCGCGAGGACGGCCGCGACCGCGTTGGCGGAAGTGACCGCGAGTCTGGCGATTTCGAAGGCGATCATGAGCGTCCTTTCCAGAGACGGTATCCGCGGTGCAGATCGTCAAGGGAGACGCTTGCGCCAGGGCGGGAACGGGGCGGTGGCGTTCATTGCCGGGCTCTGTCCTCGAGGCGGCAGCAGGGGCGGCGCGCGCATGCCCGCAAGCGGCGAAACGCCTGAACTTCAGGCTGCGGTTCCGTCGAACGGGAGCGTCGTCCGGTCGGGCGAGGCGGACTTCCGCCGTCAAACCTCCAGGGTTCGCTCGAAGCCATGGGCGGAAAGCCCGAGGAAACAAGCAACCACCGTGGGCCTGCCCTGCGCCGAGACTGGAGACGGAACGGGCAGGTGTCACCCCGCGACCGAACGCTTACGCCGCAGTAAATGCCATTGCCCCCCCGCCGACCGGCCCGCAATGCTGCGCGATTTCGTGAGAGGCGGCTCTTCCGGAGTTGCGGCCGTCCCTTTTCGGCGGCGCACCGTTTCGCGGCCGACGCCGGGGCGGGTTTTCGGCGTTTCGCCGGGCGGCGCGGCGCAGGAGCGCGCGCTGCGTTTTCCGGAACGTCGCCTGCCGGCCTGCCTCCGCGCGACGTTTCCGCTTCCTGGCGCGCCTCGTCCCGCCGGGCCGTTGCCGGCGGCAAAGCTCCTCGTCCGTCGGTCGCAGCAAAAGGGGCGAAGGATCCTGTGTCCGGTCCCTCGCCGCCAGCTGCCTTTCCATGGTTACCCCGTCCTGGACGACGAAATTGCCCCTGCTGAAGCTAAGCCGCACGACAGCGCGCCGACCAGTCCCACTTATCGTGCACGGCGAGGCCCCGGAACAACTCCTTGCTTCCCTCGAACAGCTTCTGCAGCGTGTCCACCAGCAGGGTCTTGCCGAACCGGCGCGGACGCGACAGGAAATCGCCCCCTTCGACGAGGCGGCGCACATGCTCCGTCTTGTCGACGTAGTAGCAATCCCTCGTCCGGATTTTCCGGAGGGAGGTCATGCCGGTCGGAAGCATGCGTCTCGTCAGAGGGTAGGCCGCCGGCCGAACGTCGGCCCGGAGTTCCCGCGCCGCGCCGGCGCGTCCCGTCGGGCGGCCGGTGCGCTCCGGCGCGGGAGACTGTTCTTGAGCGAGCGGCTGTCGGCGCCGCAAACGGCCCACGGTCGCGGCGTCGACTGATTTCGGCGTTCATGCGCGCGACCCGCCAGGCTCGGTGCGTGGCCGGCGTGGCCGCCCGGCGCCTTTTGCGGAGACGCCCGCCTGCGTCCGAACGGGACGGCTCCCGGCTTCAGACGGTCTCGAACTCGAACCCGACGATGTTGCGCTCCTCCCGGCCGAACTCCACCCCGATCAGGTGGACCGGCACGCCCGGACGCCGGTACTTGTCCGCGTAGCCGCGCTCCCGAATCTGCGCCAGCGCCCGGCCTTGCGGCTTCCCGTCCGCGACCTTGAACTCGAACAGGTAGACGCTGCCGTTGTACAGGAGCGTCAGGTCCGAGCGGCCGCGCGCGGTGCTCTCCTCGGCGCGGACGTCCATCCCCGCCGCCACGAAGTGCGAGTAGAACACGCTGGCGTAGTGCGCCTCGTAGCCCGCCATGCCCGTGTTCGCGTACCACTCGTTCGGGATGCTCGCCAGGAACGCCCGGAACAGATTCTCAAGGCCGGCGAAGTCGTTCGCCCAGGCGGCGCAACTCCCGGCTCTCCGCCGCGACCGTGACCTCCGGCGCCATCGCCTTCAGCAGGAGCGCGTTCAGGCTGCGCTTCACCTCCTGGTTCGGGTAGTCCAGCCGGTAGAGGCGCGTGTCCTCGTCCCGCTCCTCGTCGACGATGGTCAGGTAGCCGGTCTGGAACAGCAGCGCCTCGACGGGAATGCGGTCGACGTCGATGGCCGACAGCAGGTCGTCGTCCGCAACCAGATCCTCCAGGGCCGGCGGCGCGAACCGGCGCCGCGACAGAAGGTCGGCGAGGAAGGTCGGCGTGCCGGTCCGGAACCAGTGCGCCTCGAACTCGCGCGTTTCGAAGAGAAGGAGAATGTCGAACGGGTTGTAGACCCTCTCCGGCCCGCGCCAGTTGTAGCCGTTGTACCAGCGCCGGACCTTCTCCCGGTCCAGGCCGTCGAGTTCCGGGGCGAAGACCGCGTCCAGCTCGCCGTCCGTGTAGCCGCAGATGGCGCCGAAACGCGGATCGAGGGTGATGTCGCGCAGGTTGTTCAGGCCCGAGAACAGGCCCGCCTGCGAGAACTTGCTCACGCCGGTAAGGAAGGCGAACCGGATATGCGCGTCGCAGTCCTTGACGACGCTGTAGAAGCCGCGCAGGAAGTCGCGGTTGGCCAGCGCCCGTTCCCGGTCGCCGAGCGCGTCCAGGATCGGCTTGTCGTACTCGTCCACCAGAACGACCACGCGCCGCCCGGCGCGCTCGTGCAGTTCGGAGATCAAATGGTGAAGGCGGTCGGAGGCGTCCGGGTAGCCGCATTGGACGCCGGCGCGCTTTTCGGCGGCGTCGAGCTGCATCATCGCGTTCCTGTGCAGCCGGTCGGGGGCGTCGAGCTTGCCGGAACCGAAACTGATCCGCACGACCGGATGGCGCGCCGACCAGTCCCACTTGTCGTGCACGGCGAGGCCCCGGAACAGCTCCTCGCTTCCCTCGAACAACTCCTGCAGCGTGTCCACCAGCAGGCTCTTGCCGAACCGGCGCGGACGCGACAGGAAATTGTACTTGCCCCTCTCGACGAGGCGGCGCACATGGTCCGTCTTGTCGACGTAGTAGCAGTCCAGCTCCCGGATCTCCCGGAGGGAGGTCAAGCCGGTCGGAAGCATGCGTCTCGTCATCCGAAGAGGGTAGGCCGCCATGCCGGAACCGTCAAGGAGAGCGTCGAGTGCGCGCACGGCGGATTTATTCTCCGAGTAAAAGCTCTTCGCCCCTTCAAGTTTGAAGCGCAACGCGCGTGGTGGCTGACCGACCGTTTTCATGTGGCGGAGAGGTCAGGCGGGCGAGTTCAAAAACGGAGGCCAACGCCCGCCGCCACCGTTTCCGGTTTCGCGAGCCGCTTCGGTTGATGGCTTCGAACGAGCTATGGTTTTCGGCGGCGGAAGTCCGCTCGCTCGACCGGACGACGCTCTCGTTCGACGGAACCGCTGCCTGACGTTCAGGCGTCTCGCCGCTTGCGGCGCATGTCGTCGCGCGCCTCCGGCGCCGAACCAGCTGCAGGTGCGAGGCCTGCCGCGGCAATCGTCGGCGCGCGGCTTTCCCTGGCGAGGGCGCTTGCCGTCGCGTTGCGTCGGCCCCGGTTTCCGCGGCGAGGGCGTCGACCTTGCCGTCGAGGCTCGCGAATCCGGCGTTGACGTCGTTGTCGACGCGCGTCGCCTTTGGCGGCGGCGTCTTCCGTCGGCGTTCGCCCGCGGCCTCCAGGCCGCGCGTTGAGCGCGTCGAACGCGCTCGCCTCGGCGGAGCAGGATTTCCGCGGAGCGACAGCTTCGCTCGCCTCCGCGCTTTTCCCCGCCGTGCCGCCGCGGAAACTGCCGGCTGCTTGCCGCGCCAGGGGACGCGCCTGCCGCCGCCGACTTCTTGACGGCTCCGGCGCGGCGGCCTACCCTCTTCGGATGACGAGACGCATGCTTCCGATCGGCTTTTCCTCCCTCCGGGAGATCCGGGGGATGGACTGCTACTACGTCGACAAGACGGACCATGTGCGCCGCCTCGTCGAGAGGGGCAAGTACTATTTCCTGTCGCGTCCGCGCCGGTTCGGCAAGAGTCTGCTGGTGGACACGCTGCAGGAGCTGTTCGAGGGAAGCGAGGAGTTGTTCCGGGGCCTCGCCGTGCACGGCAGGTGGGACTGGTCAGCGCACCACCCGGTCGTGCGGCTGGATTTCAGCGGCGTGGGCCGCTTCGACGGCCCGGACGGGGTTCGGGGAACCGTGGAAAGGCAACTGGCGGCGGCGGAGAGGCGCGCCGGCCTCGAACCGGGCCCCGCCGGGGCGGCGGTCCGTTTCCACGAATTGATCGAGGCGCTGCACGAGCGCACCGGGCGGCGGGCGGTCGTGCTGGTGGACGAATACGACAAGCCGATCCTGGACGCGCTCGGCGACCGGGACCTGGCGCTGGCCAACCGCGACTTCCTGCGCAGCCTGTACGGGGTGGCCTGCGACAGGCAGCTGCGTTTCGTTTTCCTGACGGGGGTGAGCAAGTTCTCGAAAGCGGGTCTGTTCTCTGGCCTGAACAACCTGAACGACATCACGCTGGACGAGCGCTACGGCGCTATTTGCGGCTGCACGGACGCGGAACTGGACGCGGTCTTCGCCCCGGAACTGGAGGGCCTGGACCGGGACGAAATCCGCCGCTGGTACAACGGCTACAACTGGCTCGGACCGGAGAGGGTCTACAACCCGTTCGGCCTTCTGCTGCTGTTCGACAAACGCAAGTTCGGCAACTACTGGTTCCATAGCGGCACGCCGACCTTCCTGGTCGAGACGCTGGCGCGCCGCAACCTGCCCACTCCCCGCCTGGACGGCATGACCGGCAGCGAGAGCCTGCTCTCGACCTTCGACGTGGACAAGGTCTCGGTCGAGGCGCTTCTGTTCCAGACCGGCTACCTCACCATCGTCGGCGAGGAGAACGGGCGCTACCGGCTGGACTATCCGAACCTCGAGGTGCGCCAGAGCCTGGGCGAGGCCCTGCTGGAAGAACTGCTCCCGGTCGAGGCCCTCGAGGAGACGGAGAACCTGCGGTTGGGCGAACTGCTGGAAGCGAACGACTTCGAGCGTCTCGAAACTCTGTTCCGCGGCATTTTCGCCGCCATTCCGCACCAATGGTACATGAACAGCCCGGTCGCGAAGTACGAGGCCCACTACGCGAGCGTCATCCACAGTTGCTTCCTGATGGAGGGCTTCGAGCCGGTTGCGGAGGACAGCGGCAGCCGGGGGCGCGCCGACATGGCGATCCGCGTCGGCGGGCGCGTCTACCTGTTCGAGTTCAAGGTGGTGGAGCGCGGGCGGGAGGGGACCGCGCTCGCGCAGCTGCGGGAGAAGGGCTATGCGGACAAATACCGTCATCTCGGGCGTTCGGTGCACCTGATCGGGGTGGAGTTCAGCCGCGAGGAGCGCAACGTCGTCGGGTTCGATTGCGAGGCCGCCTGAACGGTTTCCCGTCACGGCCGCCTCCGCGAAAGAACGCCGCCGCGGGTTCGGCCTGCGGCGGCAGTCGGTTCCGCCGGTTCGTCGCCGCGCGGACCGCCGCCCCGGCACCTTGACGCACCGGCCAACCCATACTGCCTTGGCGACAGGGATTGCCGACCGTCGGTATTGCACTTCGTGTGTGGACGCCCCCGTTGATGCAAGCATTTTGGAAAGCTCGGTGCGTCAAGTACATTCGTGTCTCTGGATGCGACTTCAGTGGCCGCGGACGGCGATACGCGGACCGGGTCCAAGTGCGTGCTCGAAGCACACAAGAAGTGCAGCTGGTTTGCCCGCGACCATTTGCCCTTACTCTCCCTCCGTCCTTGCCCCCGACGTCCAGCGCTAGCGCCGTCGGATCCCGGGAAACCCTCAGTCGGCAGCCGCTGCCGGCACCTGGTAGAACTCCCTCTTCGTCAGCAGCGCCCAAGCGATACGCGCCGTTGGCCAGCCGTCACCAGCTTCGGAGGCTTGGTCGCAAGCGCCAGCCACGAGCCCATCCCGCGTCGTTTCGCCAACCGAACGACTGACCCGATGCTCTGTCACGCTGACCCGTGGCCAAGCCTCACTTTGCCGCCCGTGCTGTCCTCTCTCGGCGTCAGACCCAGCCAGGCCGCGAAGTCGCGCCCCGACCGGAAGTTCTCCCGGCGCGAAGGCTGCCGAAGCGGTCAAGGGACCGACCCCGGGAATGCTCCGCTTCGAGTCCTCCTTCGCAAGCGCCCTTTTGCTCGTCGATCTTCTTTTTCAGACTGCCGCTCCAACAAATCGGCGGCGGTGTACCAGGTCGGGCAGGCGATGCCAGCAACGCATCTTCGAGCTTCCTGACGTTGGCGGTGCCTTGGGGAACCACGAGACCGAACTCCGCGACCGCGAAGTGCCGTCTGGGTCCGCTGCCGCACGAACAGGCTGCGCGCATGCCACATCATTCCCTGCTGTTCCTCGGTCTTCACGGCGACGACGTCGGTGCGGCTTCGGCGTCCGCCCGTGTCGTTCTTCTGACGCTTGACGAACGGCTTGACGGGTGGCAACAACCTGACCTCGTGGCCAAGCTTCTCCCGGCCCCAGTAGTGCGAGCTGCCGCAAGCCTCCACGATGCACTTCGGCTGTCGCTTCAGGAAGTCCAGAACCTTCGGGCGGCCGAGGGTCCGGCGAAACGCAACGGATCCGTCCGCTCGAGCGCCGTGAAGCGAGAAACTCCGCTTCGCCAGGCCAATTATGCTAACCTGTTCCATGGATGTCCTCTCTCCATATGTTGTGGTTCGACAGCACTATGGCACAACGCGATGCCGCCGGGGAGGGGGCGTCCATCCCATCGGAGTTGATAGCGGGAAAATAAATGGGGACCGAGCAATTACAGCTTGGATTACAGCAGCCTAACCCGGATATCTCACCACTACTGGTTGCATGGGGCCCCCGATTCGCAATACATATAGAAGAATCAACCCACTACACGACCTGCGAAAGGAAACCCCACAGACTGTAAACCGTTGCAGCTTGAGTTTCAAGGCCTCGGAAGCCGCAAGGTGGTCGGCGATTTCGAAGGCGGCCGCCTCAGCACCGACGGCGGCGCGACGCTGTTGCGCCAGGCCGACGCGCTGCTCAACCTGACGCCGCGAATGGCGGCTTGCTTCGAGGACCACCGATGCCAGGAACGCCTCGAGCACCCGGTGCAGCGGCTGGTTTCGCAGCGGTTGTTCGGCCTTTTACAGGGTTACGAGGACGTCAACGATCACGACCAGCTTCGGGCCGACAGCGTGCTGGCGCTGGCCGTCGGGTGCACCGACCTGACCGGGGAGGAGCGGGTTCGGGAGCGCGACCGCGGCATTCCGTTGGCCGGTTCGAGCACCTTGAACCGGTTCGAGTTGGGCGTTCCCGGCGAGGCCGAGACGCACCGGTACAAGAAGATCACGGCCATTCCGGGAGCGCTGGACGATCTCAAGATCGACTTGTCCCTCGACGCCTGTCCGTCGCCGCCGAAAGAGATCTGGCTGGACGTCGACTCCACCGACGACCTGGTGCACGGCAACCAGGAGGGGCGTCACTTCCACGGCTACTACGACTCATACTGCTACCTTCCGCTCTACATCGTGTGGGACGACCTGATTTTGTGTTCGCGGTTGCGGCCTGCGAACGTCGACCCGGCGGCGGGCACGGCGGAGGAGTTGGCACGGATTGTGGAGCGCATTCGCAAGCGCTGGCCGGAGACCGGGATCGTCGTTCGCGGCGACGGCGGCTTTTGCCGCGACGAACTCATGACGTGGTGCGAAGACAACGGGGTCGACTACCTGTTCGGCCTGTCCCGCAACCCCCGTCTGGCGGAGCGCATCGCCAGGCAGTTGCGCAAGTCGCGCCGCCGTTGCCTCTCGACCGGCGAGTCGTCGCGGCGGTTCTGCGACTTCCGGTACCGGACCCGAAGGTCGTGGAGCCGGACGCGGCGGGTGGTCGCGAAGGCGGAGTGGCTGCCGGGTCCTCGCGGCCTCAACGCCCGCTTCGTCGTGACTTCGCTGGGCTGCAAGCGGGCGGGGGCGCAGGCTCTCTACGAGGATCTGTACTGCGCGCGCGGCGAAATGGAGAACCGCATCAAGGAGCAGCAACTCGACCTGTTCGCCGATCGGACTTCGACCGCGACCATGCGGGCGAACCAGTTGCGCCTCGACTTTGCGACGTTCGCCAGCCACCTGGTGGCGGCGATTCGGAGGGTCGGCCTGGCCGGCACCGGGGAGGACAGGGCGCAGGCCGGAACGATTCGGACGAAGCTCCTCAAGGTCGCCGTCTGCATCCGCATCTCGGTTCGGAGGGTTCTGCTCTCGTTTTCGTCGGTCTGGCCCTGGAAGGATCTATTCGCCCGGGTCCTGGCGAACCTGCAGGCGGCTGCGCCGCCGGCCCCGACCTGACGCCGCTCGCGGCCTCGACAGCCCTTTTTTGAAAGCCGGAACGTCGGCCACGGGACAGGTATGCTCGGGTACTGGATTCCACGGCGTCGGAATCATCCACAACCGCACAAGTTCGCGTTTCGTTCACGAAAAATCCTTGCTTGCCGACTGCGCCCCGCTTCTCCGGCTCGTCGGTCGTTCCGAAAACCGCGCCCGTAACCCGAATCCAGCCCCCTGATTCGCTCTGGTGAGATATGCGGGCTAAAAGAAACCGGTATGAGAACCTTTAGTTACGGGGATTATGGGCTTACACGAGTAAGCTACGAATAAGGAGTCGCACAAATGGAGGTGACCGAACTGCCAACAGAAATCCTCACTAAGCAAGCGGCAGGACTCGTTGGATTCGAAAGAAGGTACGAACAGGTAGCTAGACAACTAAGGTTGATCCTTGAGAAGGACGAGGTTGCTTCGTGGAGCAAGAAACATTACGGACGAGTGATTGACGCCTGCATGTGGGCGGAAAACCGACACGCTTTATGTATCTTCAGCGGGGATGTCGGAACGGGAAAAACGACTACGGCGGAATGTATCGCAAACCGGCTAAGCCAAGACACTGGACGAGAGGGAAGGTTGCTGAAAGTGGGGAGCGACATTCGAGGCAGTGGGTTGCACGGGGATATGAGCCGGCAGATCGGAGCCGCATTCGGCAATTTAGCGGAGTACGCGGGCAAAAAACGATTGGCGTTTTTGCTGATAGACGAGGCTGATGCAATCGCAACGGAGCGAAATACGGAGCAAATGCACCAAGAGGAAAAGGCGGGAGTCAACTTCTTGGTTCAAGGTCTGGACGGGATAAGAGAGAAGAAAGGCCGGGCGGCTGCATTCCTTTGCACAAATCGGGTGAAGGTATTGGATGCGGCGATAGTCAGAAGAGCTGCTTGCCTAATGCTGTTCGAACGACCCACAAAGCAAGAAGCGGAAGAGTTACTCCGTCGAGATCTTTCTGGTACCAAGATTTCCGAAGAAATGATCAAGAGGCTTGCAGAAAAGACTGCTTCAGGAGGAGCGAACGGCGAGGTAGGATACACGTTCTCCGACTACCGACAGCGATGGCTTCCAGAAGCAATCGCCAGAGCGTATCCTGATAAGAGATTGACGCCGGAGATCCTTGAAGAGACGGCTAAGGAGATTGGAGCAACGCCCGAGGTTAAATAAAGGAAGAATATAGAATGACGAGAATTGAGAAACTTAGCGAGAAAGCCGAACTGACGCGTCATATCCATGGGGAGTTGGAAAGGAAGAATCGAATATATGGTAGGGTTCTGTATGCCGGAGTGCAGATCATTGGGATAGCGACATCGACGGCTGCCGCCTCATATTTGAGAGTGACCGGACAGGAATCCAGCGAAACTCTGCTGGGGGACATTCTATTATGGATGGTGATGATTTCCCGGCAATCGGGACATCCCTCATCATTTTAGACGCGACGTAAGCGTTCGCTACCCGGGGGACGAAAAAATTTCGTTCAGGGACCGGACACCGGATCCTTCGTCCCTTTTGCTGCGACCGACGGACGAGGGGCTTTGCCGCCGGCAACGGCCCGGCGGGACGAGGCGCGCCAGGAAGCGGAAACGTCGCGCGGAGGCAGGCCGGCAGGCGCGTCCCCTGGCGCGGCAAGCAGCCGGCAGTTTCCGCGGCGGCACGGGCGACCGGCGGGTTTTCCGGCGGCGACCTGAAACAAAGGACGACCAACAGGGAGAGCGCCGCCACGCCCAGGCAGGAAGCCCGTCAGCCGGCGACGCCCGGAAGCGACAGGACCGGAAACTGTCGCCGCGCCCGAAACGGCGAGGCCGACCGCCAGTCCGCGCCCACGAACGAAGTAGCGGGAAACTGCGGCCGTGACCAGCGGCAGCGAGACGGCCGCCCGCCCGCGAGTCCGAACAGAAGGTAGGCGGTTCCGCGGCGGCGGCGGTGCCGCCGGGGAATTCCCCCGCCTTGCCCTGCGGCCGCCGCGCGACGCGGCCGTCGACGAGGGGCGCCGCGACGACGAGAACGACCGGCTCTCTCGCCCTGCGGCGCGGCGCGGAACCCGGAGACGCCGTCGGCCCCGAGGCGTCGGCCGGGCGGCCCGTCAAGTCGCAAGCGCGCGAGGCGACGAACCGGCTGCCGCCTTCGACGGAGCGCAGGCCGGACCCGCGTCGCGGGCGGCTTCTTTCGCGGAGGCGGCCATGTCCGAACGGGACCTCGTCCGGCTTCAGGCGGCCTCGCAATCGAAGCCGACGACATTGCGCTCTTCGCGGCTGAACTCCACCAGGTGGACCGAACGCCCGAGACGGCGGTACTTGTCCGCGTAGCCCTTCTCCCGCAGCTGCGCGAGCGCGGTCCCCTCCCGTCCGCGCTCCACCACCTTGAACTCGAACAGGTAGACGCGCCCGCCGGCGCGGACCGCCATGTCGGCGCGCCCCCGGCTGCCGCTGTCCTCGGCCACCGGCTCGAGGCCCTCCATCAGGAAGCAGCTGTGGATGACGCTCGCGTAGTGGGCCTCGTACACCGGGCTGTTCATGTACCACTGGTGCGGGATGGCGGCGAAAATGCCGCGGAACAGGGTTTCGAGACGCTTGAAGTCGTTCGCCGCCAGCAATTCGCCCAGCCGCAGGTTCTCCGTCTCCTCGCGGGCCTCGGCCGGGAGCAGTTCTTCCAGCAAGGCCTCGCCCAGGCTCTGGCGCACCTCGAGGTTCGGGTAGCCCAACCGGTAGCGCCCGCCCTCTTCGCCGGCGATGGTGAGGTAGCCGGTCTGGAACAGAAGCGCCTCGACCGAGAGCCTGTCCACGTCGAAGGCCGAGAGCAGGCTCTCGCTGCCGATCATTCCGTCCAGGCGGGGAGTGGGCAGGTTGCGGCGCGCCAGCGTCTCGACCAGGAAGGTCGGCGTGCCGCTATGGAACCAGTAGTTGCCGAACTTGCGTTTGTCGAACAGCAGCAGGAGGCCGAACGGGTTGTAGACCCTCTCCGGCCCGAGCCAGTTGTAGCCGTTGTACCAGCGGCGGATTTCGTCCCGGTCCAGGCCCTTGAGTTCCGGGGCGAAGACCGCGTCCAGTTCCGCGTCCGTGCAGCCGCAGATGGCGCCGTAGCGCTCGTCCAGCGTGATGTCGTTCAGGTTGTTCAGGCCCGAGAACAGGCCCGATAACTTGCTCACCCCCGTCAGGAAAACAAAACGGAGATGTTCGTCGCAGTCCTTGATAACCCCGTACAGGCTGCGCAGGAAGTCCCGGTTGGCCCGCGCCAGTTCCCGGTCGCCGAGCGCGTCCAGGATCGGCTTGTCGTATTCGTCCACCAGAACCACCGCCCGCTGCCCGGTGCGTTCGTGCAGGTCCGCGATCAGTTCCCGGAAGCGGACCGAAACTCTGGCGCTGCCCGGCTCGATGCCGGCCCGCCTCTCCGCCGCCTTCAGCTGCGATTCCGTTTCTTCCCGAACTCCGTCCAGGTCGCCGAAATCGCCCCCGCCGAAGCTGATCCGCACGACCGGATGGCGTGTCGACCAGTCCCACTTGCCGTGCACGGCGAGGCCCCGGAACAGCTCCTCGCTTCCTTCGAACAGCTCCTGCAGCGTGTCCACCAGCAGGGTCTTGCCGAACCGGCGCGGACGCGACAGGAAATAATATTGACCACCCTCGACAAGGCGGCGGACATGGTCCGTCTTGTCGACGTAGTAGCAGTCCATCTCTCCCCGGATTTTCCGGAGGGAGGTCAAGCCGATCGGAAGCATGCGTTTCGTCATTCGAAGAGGGTAGGCCGCCGCGCCGGAGCCGTCAAGAAGTCGGCGGCGGCAGGCGCGTCCCCTGGCGCGGCAAGCAGCCGGCAGTTTCCGCGGCGGCACGGGCCGCCGGCGGGGAAAAGCGCGGAGGCGAGCGAAGCTGTCGTTCCGCGGAAATCCTGCTCCGCCGAGGCGAGCGCGTTCGACGCGCTCAACGCGCGGCCTGGATGCCGCGGGCGAACGCCGACGGAAGACGCCGCCGCCAAAGGCGACGCGCGTCGACAACGACGCCGGCTTCGCGAGCCTCGACGGCAAGGTCGACGCCCTCGCCGAGGAAACCAGGGCCGACGCAACGCGACGGCAAGCGCCCTCGCCAGGGAAAGCCGCGCGACGACGATTGTCGCGGCAGGCCTCGCACCTGCAGCTGGTTCGGCGCCGGAGGCGCGCGACGACATGCGCCGCAAGCGGCGAGACGCCTGAACGTCAGGCAGCGGTTCCGTCGAACGAGAGCGTCGTCCGGTCGAGCGAGCGGACTTCCGCCGCCGAAAACCATGGCTCGTTCGAAGCCGTCAACCGAAGCGGCTCGCGAAAGCGAAACCGGAAACGGCGGGCGTTGGCCTCCGTTTTTGAACTCACCCGCCTGACCTCTCCGCAACATGAAAACGGTCGGTCAGCCACCACGCGCGTTGCGCTTCAAACTTGAAGGGGCGAGCGAAAAAAGCAGTGCGACGTCCTTGAAGACGGTCAGATCGACAAGGTCGTCGCGCCCACCGAAAGAGAGCGCCTTTCCACGGCGCACCGAAATATGCGGGTTAGACGATGCTGAACAGCTTGGCGGCCATCGCGAGATTGAGCGCCGCCAGGAAGCCGAACATCCATCGCAGCGTCGCGATATCGGCCTTGGTCGCGAGTGCATCATGGTCGGCGGTAGCGGCCTGGCGCATCCCTTCGGCGATAGCTTCGGCTTGACGGCGTTCGACTCCAGCCGCTTCGAGTTCGCGGGCGACTTCGAGCGGGTTGAAGGTGGTGGCGGTCATGGCTTGCTCCACGGTGGGTTGATTACCATAAGACGGAAGAGAGCTTCGATCAAGGAGTATGTCTAGGTTCACCAGAGACGGTGGGGTTTCCTTTGCTGTCAGTGAGTGACGGTACTCGGCGGGGGTTTGTCCGTCGTAAGCGTTCGCTGCCCGGGGGACGAGGAAAATTTCGTCCGGGGACCGGACGCGGGTGCGCACTTGCGACCGACGGACGGGGGCTTTGCCGTCGGCAACGCCCCGGCGGGACGGGGCGCGCGCGTCGCGCGGAGGCAAGGGCGGCGTTAACGCAGCGCCGCCGAGACGGCACGCAACGAGCTGAAACGCCTGAAGTCGGCCTCTTCGGCGAACGAACTTGAGCCGCGCGCCACGCGCCGCTCTTCGGGGCCACGAGCGACGCCTCCACTCTCGGCCAGCCTTCCCGCCATGTCCGGGGCCGCACGGCACGGCGACTTCACGCGCCCCGGGCCAGACCTTTGCCGCTGCAGCTGTTCAACCTCTCGCAAGATCCCGGCGAAACGGCCACGAATTCGTCGGCCCACGCCGACCTCGTGAGGACGTTGAAGAGGCTTCTCGAGGTGGTCGGGCATCGACGATGACGGCATGACGCCGGACGCCGGGCTGCGACAAGCTAGAATTGACGGAAACCATGCGGTATCCAATTTTAATTGGGACTCGATCACGAAGAGTATAAATTGTATCAAAAATAATGAAAAATGGAGACATTATTCTAATGATAAATTTCGTGAAATTACTGGATTTTTTCCTGAGGAATCAGCAAACTCTTTCAATGGTCCCCTCGAAGAACCTCGAAAAATAAAAATACTCGGGACTGGCAACTATATAAAATATGATTTTAGGTAGTTGTTCGCGAAATCACAGCGCATTTTTCAGACTATAGTGCGATAAAAACTAGGAAAAAGGCATATTTAATTCCGACAAATAGAGTGCTAAAAAAAGTTGCAGATCAAAAATCAAAAGCAGAGCTCATCGAACATATATCTAAGGGTATAGTGGGGATGGCCAAGCTAGAAAATAGTACCTATAAGGCAATAACACCCTCAGAACCCTTATGGAAGTCTGGGTTAGCGAATACTCGCGAACCGAAGTCATCCCAGAAAGACTTTGGATTTATTGTGACTGATCTATCAGATATAATGAATGTAGAGGAAAAGATTAAGATCATTTCTTGGAATTCTTTAGTTCTACTGCATACAACTATTGTTAAATCTTATATTGACGGTTTGAAAAAGGCTGTTGATGAAACATTTATCGCATATGAGAAATTGAGAGATTCCTGCCAATAAGCGTAAGCGTTCGATCGGTAAGCGTTCGCTACCCGGGGGATGAAGAAAATTTCGTCCGAGGACCGGACACGGGTGCGCACTTGCGACCGACGGACAGGGGCTTTGCCATCGGCAACGCCCCCTGCGGAACGAGTCGCACGCGTCGCGGGGAGGCAAGGGCGGCGTTAACGCAGCGCCGCTGGGGCTGCGCTGAACGAGCTGAAACGCCTGAAGTCGGCCTCTTCGGCGTAAGCGTTCGGTCGCGGGGTGACGGTCTATTTGCTGTGTAACTACGTCGGCGCGCCCCCGGCTGCCGCTGTCCTCGGCCACCGGCTCGAGGCCCTCCAAGCAACTGGACGCTCGCGTAGTGGGCTTCGTACACCGGGCTGTTCATGTACCATTGGTGCGGGGCGAAAATGCCGCGGAACAGGGTTTCGAGACGCTTGAAATCGTTCGCCTCCAGCAGTTCGCCCAGCCGCAGGTTCTCCGTCTCCTCGCGGGCCTCGTCCAGAAGCAGTTCTTCCAGCAAGGCCTCGCCCAGGCTCCGGCGCACCTTGAGGTTCGGGTAGCCCAGCCTGTAGCGCCTGCTTTCTTCGCCGACGATGGTGAGGTAGCCGGTCTGGAACAGAAGCGCCTCGGCCGAGACCCTGTCCACGTCGAAGGCCGAGAGCAGGCTCTCGCTGCCGATCATGCCGTCCAGGCGGGGAGTGGGCAGGTTGCGGTGCGCCAGCGTCTCGACCAGGAAGGTCGGCGTGCCGCTCTCGAACCAGTACGGGCGGAACTCGCGCCGCCGAAACAGCAGCAGCAGGCCGAACGGATTGTAGACCCTCTCCGGCCCGCGCCAGTTGTAGCCGTTGTACCAGCGTCGGACCTCGTCCCGGTCCAGGCCCTTGAGTTCCGGGGCGAAGGCCGCGTCCAGCTCCGCGTCCGTGCAGCCGCAGATGTCCGAGAATTCCGGCTCCAGCGTGACGCAGGTTGTTCAGGCCCGAGAACAGGCCCACCTTCGAGAATTTGCTCACCCCCGTCAGGAAAACGAAACGGAGCTGCCTGTCGCAATCCTTGATCATCGCGTAGAAGCCGCGCAGGAAGTCGCGGTTGGCCAGCGCCAGTTCCCGGTCGCCGAGCGCGGACCGGCTTGTTCGTCCACCAGCACGACCGCCCGCTGCCCGGCGCGGTCGTGCAGCGCAGGCGCCGGAAACGGACCGCCGCCCCGGCGGGACCCGGTTCGAGGCCGGCCAGCCGCTCCGTTTCCTCCAACTGATCTTCCACGTTGCTCCGAACGAGGTCCGGGGAGTCGAAATTGCCCCCGCCGAAGCTGATCCGCACGACAGGATGACGTATCGACCAGTCCCACCCGCCGTGCACGGCGAGGCCCCGGAACAGCTCCTCGCTTCCTTCGAACAACTCCTGCAGCGTGTCCACCAGCAGGGTCTTGTCGAACCGGCGCGGACGCGACAGGAAATAGCACTTGCCCCTCTCGACGAGGCGGTGCGCATGGTCCGTCTTGTCGACGTAGTAGCAGTCCCTCGTCCGGATTTTCCGGAGGGAGGTCAAGCCGAGCATGCGTTTCGTCATTCGAAGAGGGTAGGCCGCCGCGCTGGAACCGTTAAGAAGTCGGCGGCGGCAGGCAGGGCGAATTCAAGAATGGCGCGGTCATTGCCAAGCGCTGCCCGCGAGGAGGCGTCAGCGGCGCGAGATCGGCGAGACGATGGCGGCGCGAGGCGGTGGTGCGAGACCGGCGAGACGGCAGGGGTGGCGGCAGGCGGCGGTGCGAGAGGCGAGGCCGCCGTCGGGCGTCAGAAGATCTCCGTGGTCAGCTCTCGAACGGCCCTGGCGCGGGTCGTAGTGCCGGTGAGCCTGCGGAGTCGAAACGTCCGCGCAACCGAACGATGGAGGCGTTGCGAGCGAGTGTACGGGCACTGCCGCCGACGTGGTTACGGCGGCGATCCTCGTCGTAAGTCATGTCGCGAACGTGCCGGTTTTCCCAGTGACGGCGAGCTATATCGAGAATCTCGGCAGGTCTTCCGCGCGGCGGATTCGCGGTCAACGGACCTGCCGGCGCGCGGAGGACGACAAGAAGTCGGCGGCGCTCCTGGCGAAGCGGCGGGAAGCGCCGCGCCCGCGTCGGGTGGACATGCGTCCGAGGGCCGGGAAGCCCCGGATGGCGACACGGCCGCGCCGCGCTGCCGCCTGCGGATCGTGCCTCCAGGTTTGCGTCGCTGGCCGCGCCTGGCGGTCGGCCGACCGAGGAAACGGGCGCGCGTCCGGTCGAGGTGTTCGCGCACGCGGGCGGCAAGGAGTTCGCGACCCGCAAGAAGGTCGCGGAAGCTGCGTCGTTTTTCTTCGCTCGCCCGCGCCGACGACGCGGGCTGAACGAGCGCGCCAACGGGACGGTCCGCCCGCGCTTTCCGAAGATGGCCGACGTCCGCAAGACGGGCCTCGCGGAAGTCGAGAATCTGCGCGGCCTCGCCGTCGCGGCGCTCGCAGGACTCCGCCCGGAAAATTACGGAACCGCAAGCCGCTCTCGCCGCGGCCGCCTCGACGCCGCCTTGCCGACGAACCGCCGGGCGAAGGGCGGTCCGCAAAAGTCCGGCGCCCGGGAGGGAGACGCGCGCCGCGGCGATTCGTCCGTCGGCAACGACGGCTCCCGCAAAGGGCCTGTCGCCCTGGCGGGGTTGCTGCGGCGCAAACGCCTCTCGTTACAGGAGCTTGACCAGGATGGCGACGAGCCCGACGGTGACCGTGCCGGCGCCGAGGGCGGTGGCGATGCGGAGGATTTTGCCCCTGACTTCGACGGTCCTCGGCTATAAACATCTGAATTTTAAGGATTCACCTTCGTGGCTAGGCACTACATTTACGGTGTGGGCGGCGCTCAGTCGAGCTCGTAAGGGGTCGCGGAAAGTGCGGATCCTATCGCGTCGTGGAATTTCTCCGTGTTTTGGGTAGTTTTTTTGGGGCTGGTTTCGACGGAATAACACAACGCTGCGCGATTCGTACCGACCCGACGCCTTGGGCGGCGCCTCGCCCAGGGAGTGCTGAGCGATCTTGGGTTGGCGAAGGTATCGGCGTTGGCGCGCGCTTTCGGGATGTCCCGGACGACGCAGCAACCGGGACCTGTATCGTTCCGGCGACCTGGCGGCCTTCCGCAAGAAGCGCGGGCCTCGGGCTGCACACAAGCTGACGGGCGACACCTTGGAGCGGGCGCAGCAGACGCTCGACAAGGGGCGTTCGCAAAATGCGGGGGCAAAGGAAGCGGGCGTTTCAGGCGCGGCGATAAGCCGTACAACGCGGCGCTCTCGCGCGGATCGACGAGGAGCCGCGGGGTTCGCAGCCTTCGACGCGCTCGGCGGCCGACGGACAGTGCTCCGGCGGGATTGCCGTCAAGAGGGTCGCGGGCGCTGGCCGCTGTCGGCGAGCTCGAAGAAGCGCCGGTGCGGTTCGAGGCGGCGGAGGCGGTCCCCTGCGCCGGCGTGCTTCTGGCGCTGCCGGCGCTCATGCAAGAAGGGCTCGTGACGGAAGAGGTTTACGGCCGGCTCCGGAAAGGCTTTTTCGGGCTGCATAGCGTGTTGTTGACGCTGGCGTTCATGGCGTTGCTGCGGATCAAGAGTCCCGAGCAACTCAAAAGACACGCGCCGGGCGAACCCGGCCTGCTGCTGGATCTCGACCGGGCGCCCGAGATGAAGACGCTGCGTCGCAAGTTGAAGGGCCGAACGCGGACTTGCGGACCGTCTGGCCGACAGGTTCACACGGCGCTGGACGGAAGCCGAAGCATTGGGCTACCTGTACGTCGACGGGCATGTCCGTCCCTACCATGGGCGCAAGCACCGACTTCCCAAGACCTTCGTGCCGCGGCGACGCCTGTGCATGCCGGCGACGATCGGGGTCAACGATGCGCGGGCGCAGCCGTTGTTCTTCGTGACCGCGGAAGCCAACGACAACCTGCTGGCGGCAATGGACAACGACATCTTGCCGCATGTGCGGGAGCTCGTTGCGGAACGCGTGACCGTCGCGTTCGACCGCGGCGGGTGGAGCCCGGAGACGTTCGAGCGCTGGGCGTCGGAAGGGTTCGACGTTATGACTTAAGGTCGTTACGCTCCGTGGCCGGAGGAAGACTTCGTCGAGGTCGAGGCCCCTTCGTCCGACGCAGTCTATCTTCTGTCCGAGCGCGAGACGCGCATCGGCAAGAACAGGTTGCGCGAGGTGTGGCGGCTGTGCGTCAACGGCCACCAGACCGTGACCACGCGCCGGGATCTGCCGATGGTCGAAGTCGCCTCCCGGATGTTCGCGCGCTGGAACCAGGAGAACTTCTTTCGTGCGCCACGAGTACGCGCTCGATCATCCTTGCACCTACAACGTCGAAGCGGCCGAGCGGATGACCCCGAACCCGCTGTACGCGGAGTGCCGGAAGGAGACGGCTGGAAGGGAAAGTGGGGCGTAGGCAGCAATGGAAGAACGAACGGAAAGGCCGGAAGAGCAGGGAGCTCGAAGCGGAGATCGGAGAATGCGAGGAGCGCTTGAAAACCTTGCCGGAGAGGGTGCCGGTCAAGGAACCGATGGACGAGGAGGAGATCGTCAGGCTCGAACCCGAGCGCAAGATCTTCACCGACCTCGTCAGAATGGCCGCCTACCGAGCCGAAAGCGCGATGTTCGCCCTCCCTGCGCTGAACCGCAACGAAGACGAAGGCCGCGCTTTCCTCCAGACCCTGTTCCGAACCCCTGCCGACACCGGACGGCGAAACCCTCACCGTGCGCTTCCATTCCATGTCGCAGCCCCGCTTCAACAAGGCGCTTCGGGAACTCTGCGAAACGACCGTACGGCAACGTCACGTCTATCCCGGAACGGATATGCGCTTGGTCTTCGAGGAACTGTCCAGTTGAAATCTAACGATGTCAGGAGTTCTGAATTTCTCCGTCAGGCCGTGCCCGTAGAAGATGTTGTCCCCGAGGGCCAGGGCGCAGGAATCGCCGGAAGTCCCTGCCGATGAGGAAGGCCTGCGCCCGCCCTTCGGGGCGCGGCTGCACGGCATGGCGGAGCGCGAGGCCCCACTGGCTGCCGTCGCCGAGAAGCCGCTTGAAGGCCGCGCCGTGCTGCGGCGCGCAGATCACCGGAATGTCCCGAATTCCCGCCAGCGTGCTCAACGGATAGCATCGGCTTGTCGTAGACCGGCAGGAGCTGCTTGCTTACCGCGCTCGTCACGGGATGCAGGCGCGTTCCTTCCCCTCCGGCCGATGCCCTTCATCGCGGCGCCCCTCCGGGGACCGCTCCGCCCGCCGTCGGCGTGCGGTGTCCCTTGGCGATCAAATAGCGCTCGAGCGCTTCTTGCCATGGCGGCAGGCTGCCGAACGCGGCCGAGATCCTGGCGTTGTCGAGCGCGCTGTACCGCGGGCGCAGGGCGCGGGCAGGACGCTCGTCGCTCGCGCAGGGCGTCACGACAGCCTCGATTCCGGCGAGGCGGACGATTTCGCGGGCGAATTCGAACCAGGTCGCCGCGCCGTCGTTGACCAAGTGATAAATCCCGGGGGCGCAGCCGCTCGCGAGAATCCGCAGAACGACGCGCGCCGCGTCCGCGGTGGCGGTCGGCGACATGGTCTGGTCGTCGACCACCCGCAGCGCTCCCTTCTCCTTCCCGGCGCCGATTATCGTTTCGACAAAATTCCCCCCCTTGCCGCTCGCTCCCGCCGTCCCGAACAGGGAAGCCACGCGGAGGATGACGGCGTTCTCGCAAGCGAGTCTGGCCAGAGTTTCCCCCATCGCCTTGGTGGCGCCGTAGACGTTGACTGGCGCGACCGGATCGTTTTCCCGCAACGGCCGCGCGCGGCCCGCGTCGCCTCCGAACACGTAGTCGGTGCTGACGTGGACGAACACGGCGCGCTCGGCGGCGCACGCCCGCGCCATCGCATGCACCGCATGCGCGTTGACGCTGAAGCCCAGGTTGGCGTTGTCCTCGACCTCGTCCGTCTTGTGATATCCGGTGCAATTGACGAGAGCGTCGAACTCGAGCTCGCCGAGCGCGCGTTCCACCGCCCGCGGCGACGACGCGTCGAGTCGGTCCCGCGCCAGCGGAGCGAGCTCGAACGGCTCTCCGGCCTCCATGTGAGCGCGCCGGATGTCGTGCCCGAACTGCCCGTTCGGCCCCAGCAGCAGCGCCTTCATATCTCGACGATGCCTCCGTACATCTCGACCTCGCGGATGACTCGATGCCAGCGCGCCAGCTCCTTGTACCAGTCGAGAGTCACGGTCTGCACGGTCTTGTCGACGGTTCCCGCCTCCAGCGCCTCGCAGATCTCGGCGACGCCGTCCTCGGCGGTCGCTTCGGCGCGCCAGCCGAGCGCTTCGATCCGATCGAACGCGACCCTGTAGCTTCGCCGGTCGGGGTCGCCGTACCATTCGATCTCCACTTTCCTTGGGACGCGCCGGGCGACCAGCTCGCCGAGCGGACCGATCTGGTAGACGTTGGCGGCGGAACCGACGTTGAAAATCCGGCCGTTCACCTTCTCGGGGTCGGCTTCGAGCATGAACGTCTGCGCGCGAGCCGTATCGCGCACGTGGACCATGGGCCGCCATTGCGCGCCGTCGCGCATGAGCGGCAACCGGCCCGTCTTCCAGGCGCCGAAGGTCATGCCGTTGATGGCGAGGTCGAACCGCATGCGCGGCGAAAGGCCGTAGACCGTCGCTTGACGCAGCACGACCACGCAAAAGTCTTCGTCGGCAAGCGGCAACACGCCCTTTTCCGCCATTTCGTTGGCGCGGGCGTATACGGTAAGCGGATTCGTGCCGCTGGTTTCGTCGGCGACGACGCCCTCTTCCTGAAAACCGTAGATGCTGCACGACGACGGCAAAATGTATCGGCGCGCGCCCGCTTCCTTGGCCATGCGGGCGTTTCGCACCCGCGAATCCCGGTTGATCTCCCAGGTCGCCTCCTGAAACAACTCGCCCGACGGGTCGTTGGAGATGGCGGCGAGGTCGATCACCGCGTCGACGCCCTCGAAATGCTCGCGGGTCAGCTTGCGGTTGTCTTCGGCCAGGATTTCAAGCCGTTCCGCCTCCGGCAGGAGATGCCGCCCGAAGAAGAACCTGTCCACGGCCTTGACGTCGTGGTCTGCCGCGATCAAGCGGGGAACAAGGGTGGTGCCGATGTATCCGCCGGCGCCGGTCACCAAAACCTTCATCTTTCAGGCTCGTCCGCAGGACGGTGAGTTTCCTGCCCTTGACGGGAAGATTGGCCCTTTGGCGCGCGGACCGCCCTTGCGCAGGCCCGCGCACGCGGCGGCCGCTTTCCTGGATTCTCCAAAAGGCATGGACTGTCTCGACATAGACGCAAACGAACGGCTTCGAAGAAATGCCGGAACTTTGGGACTGAAGCAACCCCGATGTCCCGCGGCGCCTCAGGTCCGAACGCCCGCGCCCGTCCGCCCGCCAAGAGTATACCCGTTGCGCGGGTCCGCTCAAGCGAGGCGGCGTTGCGCGAAGCCGGCGCGAGGAGCCCCGCCCGCCCCTCCTCCAGCCGCCGCTCCGCCTTCTTGACGAAGGCCGCGTCGCCGACCCCGCTCGTCCATCGGCGGAATCTCGGGCGCAGGCACGCGCCGCGAACGCCGGTCGCGGACCGGTGCGCCGGCCTCGCAGTCGCCGGGCTCGATGAACTCCTCGGCAGTTCGTTCGCGGATTTCCGGAGGCATGGTCCCGAGGAAGATTCCGCACGCCGTGACGTTTCCCGTAAGGGCCGAGCGGTAAACGGCGCGGCCGCCCTTCCCCGGCGGTCCGTGTGCCCCGGAGCCGGCCGGTAGATTCCCGCGAGCGGCGTCGTCGTCTTGCTCGCGCCGTTCGCGCCGATCAGCGCGGTCGCCGTGCGCAAGCGCGAACTTCGTGTCTTCGAGCGCGTGCGGCGAAAGCCGCCGCGCGGCGCTCCGGCTGCCCGCCCGTGCTCCGGCGCGGGAGTTTGTTCTTGAGCGAGCGGCTGTTCGCGCCGCGAACGGTCCACCGCCCCCGTTTCAGACGGTTGCCGACCGTTCTCTTGCAACCGGCCTCGACGACGCCGGAGGACAAACCCTGCGCACGGAACTTTGCGTACTGCATGCGCGCGCGGTTCCGTTCCAGGTAGCCTGCGGCGCCGTGCTTGCGGAGAGCCGCGATGACCTTGTCGACCTGACCGTCTTCGAGGGCGTCGCACTGCTTTTTTGCCCATGCTTCCGCAAGATCTCCGTCACCGTAGATCTCCTTCGCCCTGCTCCACAGGTGCTGTTTCGCATGGAACAAGGGTGGCGTCGGGGAACAGTTCGTCGGCGATGTTCCCAGAGCGCCCCCCAGGACCACGCGTCGCTCGGCGTCGTGGAAGCCGCGACGGCGCGCTTCGCGCTCGACTCGTTGAGCGAAAGGCGACAGTTCCTTGTCGGTGGTAGCGGCGATGCCGACGGAGCCGAACCCTGTTCGGGTGTCCCTTCGTTTTGTTTTTCGGCCGTCCACACGGTGACGAGTTTGGCCTCGCGAGTCTTGGAAGAACCGTCCGGTTGCTTGCCTGGCCGGCACCCCGGTGCCGTCCATGCCGACATACATGGTCGGCCCGGACGGCGGTTCGACCTCGACCCTCTGGCGTTCATCCTCTTCGGTGCCGAGAGCCTCGGCGGCGCGTTCGACCATCTTGGGGTCGACCTTCAGCCCCGCCAACTCCTTCCTACTGGCCATTGCGAAGCTGCGAACCCGACCATGCGCGTGGCGGCGGGGGAGGTTTTTTCCATCGCCCGGTCCCGTGGGCAGATCCCGGTGTTGCAAGCGTTGCAGCGGTAGTATGTCCGGTCGAACTTCGTCCAACGCCGTTGTGAAGGTTTTCGGGCGCCGGCCCGTGGGCTTCTCCTCCACACGACGCGCATGCGATGTCCAACGTGGTCGGAATGGTTGAACCGCTTGGCGACGGCACGGGCGCCGATCTCCGCTCGCTTCGCCGCGGTTTCGACAGCCTCCATGTCGTCCGTCACACCGTCCCCGACCAGGCGGTTTATCTCGGACGACGCTTCCGCCGCGACGACGGCCTCGAAGGCTTTTTTTACTTCGTCGCCGCGAGAACGGTCCAATCGCGCATCGCATGCGCTTACCAATTGCTGGACCAGCTCGCGAAACTGCTTGTACTCCTGCCCACGACTTCCGCGGCAGCGGACCTGCATCGCGTCTTGCCCTTCACCTTTCGGGTCAGTTGAAGGTACGGCCCATGCCCCGGTCCCTCTGCGCAATGGCAACCGGGTTTGCTTGCGGTATTGGGCGGTGAGGGATCCTTGGCGAAGATCTTCGGACAACTGACGGAGAACGTCGGCGCGATGTTGCAGAAGGGTTTCCAAGTCTTGGGACGTGGACATGGCGCATTAGTACATACAGAAAATCTAGGCCCTCCTTGGCGTCAATGCAAATCTCAAGAAATTGACGTACACCCGCGGCTTCCGAGGCGTTGAAACTCAAGTTGCAACGGTTTACAGTCTGTGGGGTTTCCTTTCGCAGGTCGTATAGTAGCTTGATTTTATATACTGCGAATCGGAGGCAACCAGTTGTGGTGAGATATCCGGGCTAGGACTGACGAATCCCCGCTCTGAAATCCCGCAGCACCTCGTCGATAGGTCCAAACGCCTGCACCCGTCCAGCTTCCAACAGTATACCCCTTGTGCAGACGCGCTCGAGCAAGGCGGCGTTGTGCGAAGCCAGCACGAGGATCCCCGCCCGCCCCACGAATTCTTCCAGCCGCCGCTCCGCCTTCTTGACGAAGGCCGCGTCGCCCACCCCGATCCACTCGTCCATCAGCAGAATCTCGGGCTTGATGCAGGTGCACACCGCAAACGCCAGTCGCAACTGCATGCCGGTCGAGTAGGTGTGCACCGGCATCGCCAGATAGTCGCCGAGCTCGGTGAACTCCGCTATCTCGGCGGTCCGCTCGCGGATTTCCGAGGGCATGAGCCCGAGGAACATTCCGCGCGCCGTGATGTTCTCGTATCCCGTCGAATAAGGATCGATGCCGAGCGACAGATTGAACAGCGCGGCCACTCGTCCCCGGCGGTCCACGCGCCCCAACGTCGGCTGATAGACTCCCGCGAGCACCCGTAGCAGCGTCGTCTTGCCCGCGCCGTTCGCGCCGACCAGCCCGACGCGGTCGCCGTGAGCAAGCGCGAACTTCACGTCTTCGAGAGCGCGCACCGAAAGCCGCTGCGCGGCGTCCCGACCTATCCGCCCGCCCGTGCTCCGGCGCAGGAGATTGTTCTTGAGCGAGCGGCTGTCCGCGCCGTAAACGGGAAAATCCACGGTCACGGCGTCGAGCCGGAGGCTGATTTCGGCGTTCATACCCAATACGCGACCCGCCAGCGGTAGGCGCGGTACATGGCCAGCGTCGCCGCCCAACCGCAGACGGTGATGCCCAGAACCGCGATCCAGGAGATGGGTTCCGGCGCCTGCCCCAGCGCCGGCCCCCGCACCAACTCCAGGAAGTGGTAGAACGGATTGGCGTCCAGCACGAGCGCGCGGCCGGGCAGCAGTTCGGGCTTCCAGATGATCGGCGTAAGAAAGAAGGCGATCTGAACGACGCTGGCCACGATCTGCGGAACGTCGCGGAAGCGGGCCGACACAAGGCCGAACAGCAGCCCCAGCCAGACGCCGTTCAGGCACACCAGCGCAAGTCCCGGAAGAGCGAGAAGACAAGTCCAGCCCGGCCGGATGGAGAAAATGACCGCGACGACGACGTAAATGACGGCGTTGTGGGCGAAGATGATCGCGCTCCGCCACACCACCCGGTACACGTGCACCGACAAGGGCAGCCCGACCTGCTTTATGATGCTCTCGGCGCGGATGAACGCGTCGCAACCCTCGACGATAAGCCCGGAAATCAAACTCCAGACGATGAAACCGACCGCAATGAAGGGCAAATAGTCCGCGACCTCGACCTTGAACAACCCAGCGTACAATACGCCGAGACCGCCTACCAGCGCGCCCATGCTGATGGTGAGCCAGAAAGGCCCGAGCTTCGAGCGGCGGTAGCGCTGGCGTATGTCCTGCCAGCCGAGCATGCTCCACAGATGCCATGCGCGCGCGCCGTCGACGATGTCGGCGAACGCCAGCGCGGCCTGCGACGGAACGGCTTCCGTCCCGCCGTAGGCCGCCGGACCTCCGCTTGCATCGCCGCGCGCCGCCCGCAACTCGCCTGTCATGGCCGAACTTTCTTCGCGTGCCGCCGCCGGACGGAACTTCTTGTCAAAGGCAACTTCGTATCGGGAATGTTGACTCGTTCGACAAGGATATGCCCAAAAAGTCCATGCTCTGCAAACCGCTTCGCGCTTTCGCTTCCGTGCGAGGCCTGCAGCCGGCGGGTGCGGCGGGGATCCTCTCGGTCTCCGGAACGACGGCTGGGTTGGCCGTTCTGCCGCCGCATCTCATCGCCCCGGCGTGCGGCTGTCCTCGCTGTACCGCGCCGGGACCTGGTTCTCGCTGCTTCTCCGGTCATGGCGGCGCTTGCGCCGCGTCGCTCTGGCCGCGGCCGCTCTCGCTTGCGACAGAAACCGCGGCCGCCCTCGCGGAAAGGCCCGCCGCGGACGGCGGCGTTCCCCAGGAGCCCGGCAAGCGCGTCCGCGCGACGACGACCCGGGCTGCCGCCCCCGCCGGGCTTTTCGTTCCGCGCCGCTCTCCCGCGCGTCGGGCGCGCCCGCTCTTGTCAAGCTTGCGCGCCGCGGGCGTTGCCGCGTTCGTCGAGGCGCTCCCTCGGCTTCGCCATGGGCGGCCCGCACAAGCTCGTTCGCCGAAGAGGCCGACTTCAGGCGTTTCGGCTCGTTGCGCGCCGCCTCGGCCCGCACGCGTCGCGTTTTTGGGAACGTCGTCTGCCGACTTGCCTACGCGCGACGCCTCTTGGCGCGCCTCGTCCCGTTGCCGCAACGTCTCGTCCCGCCGCCGGAGAGCCGTTGCCGGCGGCAAAGCCCTTCGTCCGTCGGTCGCAGCAAAAATCCGGCATGAGGGGCGAAGGATCCCGTGTCCGGTCCCGGACGAAATTTTTTCGTCCCCCGGGTAGCGAGCGCTTGTATTGCCAAACCGGAAACAACTATTGATTTTCAACTCGAGTGCGGGCTGCGACGCTTCAAGGCCAGCGATTTCGTGGCAAAACGCCGTTCCGGGCTTTGACGCGGGGCCGGAGGACGAAAAAAGAATGCTCCTGGCGCGCGGCGGAATGTTGGCTCCAAACCGCAACTCATGTCAGTCTCGCGATCTTCGAACGGTTTGTCCCTGTCGAAGTTCTCCCCGGTGGCCGCCGAAGCGGTGCGAGCTTTCGCGTCCATCGTCGAGAAAGGGGCCGCGACCGCCAAGGCGTTCGGGGACAGCTTTCGTCAAGGAAGGGGCCGAACGGGGGGGCGTTCGCCGATTTCGAGCTTGGGTAAGCGGGTCGTTGCGCTGCGCCGGGCGGTGATTTGCGACGAGGATCGGGACGAGAGGGGAGGCTCGCGAGGATGGCAAGGCCGGGCTGCGCGGACACGGCGACCCGCGCCGGCGGCGGAGCGCGACGTCGGCGGGTTGCGAGGCCGCCTGAAGCCGAAAGCCTTTCCGCAACGGCGAATTCCGCCGCCTTATGCCGTCCGCCCGGACGCGCTTTCCTCCGAACGTCCGTCAATTGTCCGGACGCTCCCCTACTTGCATGAATTTCTCGCGCCGCTGCCGCCGCAATGCATCGCCCTCGAGGCCGCGCAACGCATCTAGGCTGTCCGAAATCGCGCGGCCCGTCGCTTCGATCGCCGCCTTGCCGTCGCGATGCGCCGCGCCGACCGGCTCGGGAATGATCGCGTCGATGACGCCCAGCTCCAGCATGTCCTGCGCGGTGAGCTTGAGCGCGTTCGCCGCCTCGGTCGCGTGACTCGCGTCGCGCCACAGGATCGACGCGCATCCCTCGGGAGAAATCACCGAATAGACTGCATGCTCGAGCATCAGCACGCGGTTGGCCACCGCAATGGCGATGGCCCCCCCCGAACCGCCCTCGCCGATGACCGCGCCGACCACCGGCACCCTTAAATCGAGCCCGGTCTCGATCGAACGCGCGATCGCCTCCGCCTGGCCGCGCTCCTCGGCGCCGACGCCCGGATAGGCGCCGGCCGTGTCGACGAAGGTGATCACCGGAAGCCCGAAACGATCCGCGAGCCGCATCAGGCGCTGCGCCTTGCGATACCCCTCCGGCCGCGCCATCCCGAAATTGTGCCGTATCCGCGAATCGGTGTCGGCGCCCTTCTCGTGGCCGAGAACGACCACCGACCGGCCGTGAAATCGCCCGAGGCCGCCGACGACCGCCTGATCCTCGCCGTAGGCGCGATCGCCCGCCAGCGGCGTGAACTCGCCGATCAGCGCGCCGATGTAATCGAGACAGTGCGGACGCCCGGGATGCCGGGCCACCTGAACCTTCTGCCACGGAGTTAGCCTAGCGTAAGTCTGGACCAGCAGTCGATCGACCCGGTTCTGCAACCGCTCCACCTCGTCGGCGATCCGAATCCCGCTGTCGTCGCTGAGGTGCCGCAACTCCTGAATCTTGCCCTCGAGCTCCGCGATCGGCTTCTCGAATTCAAGAAAGGCGTGAGTTTCTGCCAAGGACGACGCTCCGCCCGGTCACGCCGGATCAGATGCCCGAGAGCGGATGGACGTCGCGGACCAGCGCCCGGAGCCGTTCGTCGAGAACATGGGTGTAGATCTGGGTCGTGGAGATATCGGCATGACCGAGCATTTGTTGCACGCTTCGGAGGTCGGCTCCGTTCGCGAGCAGATGGGTCGCGAAGGAATGGCGCAGAACATGCGGCGAAACGCGCGACGCGTCAATGCCCGCGGAAACGGCCGCCTCCTGCAACAGCTTGGCGAAACGGTCGCGCGTCAAATGGCCGGCGGCGGAACGCGAGGGAAAAAGCCACTTGTTCCCCTTCGCCGCTTCGCCGAGCTGCTCCTCGCGCAGCGGCAACCACGCCTCGACGGCGTCGCGCGCGGGCCCGCCCAGAGGAACCATGCGTTCCTTTCCGCCCTTGCCCCGCACTGTCGCGATCCGTCCGGCGCGCGACAGCGACCCGCGCCGAAGCCCCACGAGTTCCGAAACCCGCAGCCCCGTCGCGTACAGGATCTCCAGCAGCGCTACCAGACGCGCGCCGCGCCAGCCCTCGACCGCGCGCGCCGCCGCGAGCAGCCCCTCCACCTCCTCGAAACTCAGCGCCTTGGGCAGGGACAGCCCGCGTCGCGGACCGTCCACCGTCGAAGTCGGATCGTCGTCCCGGTAGCCCTCGACGACCAGGAACCGGTGAAACCGGCGCAGCGCGGAAAGCTTGCGCGCCTGCGTGCGCGCGGCGTATCCGGCGAAACCGTCGATCGCCGAGCGCACGTGGGAGGTGTCGGCCGTCAGCGCGTCGACGCCCGATCCTCGCAGATGCTCCAGATATTGTTCGATATCGCCTCGATAGGCGGCGCAGGTGTTGGCCGCGGCTCCGCGCTCCGCCGTCATCATTTCCAGAAAGACCTCCAGCAGCCTTGCGGACTGCCCGCCGCTCGCCGTCACAACCCGGCCGCGACGGCGATTTCCAGTGCCAGGCGCCGTCCTTCCTCCTCGAGCCCGACGCGTCGGAGCGCGGTCGCAAGCTCCGGCGGGCCCGCGCCGGCGCCGGCCAAGACGGCCGAGAGCAGAACGGTCTCGCCGATCCGGCCCTCCTCCGCCGCGGCCGCGAGGCTGCGCGCCCATGCCCGATCCGTCCCGCTTCCGACCGTCGGCGCGTCCAGCAGCGTCCGCCACGGAACGTTCCGGCCGGCGGCCTCCAGCAGTCCGAACAAGGTCAGAGCCCTGCCGCGGGCTTCGTCGGGCGCCGATTGCCGCAGGTCGGCGTACCACTGCGTCAACCGGTCGGGATCGAAGGGCGTCTCGCTGTCGGCCAGCACCGCGAGCGGCCACAGGCCGGCCTCCGCGTTCCGCGCCTCGTCCAGGGCTGCGCTCGGTCCCGCCACGGCGCCGTACCAGGCCATTGCCTCGGCGATGCGGCCCGCGCCGAACAAGGCGCGAGCCGCGTCCTCCGCGAACCACGTCAGTTCCGATGACGGCGTTATGCCCGAAACCTCCGAAGCGCCCATCCGTGCCATCACGCCGTATCCGCCTCGCTCGCGCCCGATCTGCCATGCGCGCCTCAACAGTTCGGCCTTGGCGAGCGGAGAACTCTGCGCTGACGCCGCACGCATAAGAAGCGCCCGGCCTCGCGGTCCCCAGTCCGCTTCGGCTCGCGAGACCGGATTGGCCAGTTCCTCGTCGGTAAATCGTATGCCCCGATACGCCCGCGTTACGTCGGCGGGCGCGAGAACATGTGCGCCCAGCGCTTTTTCGGCCGCCGCGAGGCGAACCTCGAGATCGGCGTTCGGCGACCTCGCGACCCAACGGAGAATCGCCGGATCGGCGCTCTTCGCCAGCGGCCCGGGCAGCTTCAGGCCGGCGGCGCGCATCATGGAGAGAAGCAGTCCGCCGGGCGCGTCGAGCGACTCGACCTCGGAGACCTCCAACCCGGCGAGCGATTCCAGCGCGGTGAAGAACGCCGGCTCTATTTCTTCCTCCCGTTCGCGGAGCAGTTCGGCGATGAGCGCGGTGCGCGCCTGATCGCCTCCGAGAGCGACGCAGAAGGCCTGCGCCTGATTCCAGTACACGTCGGCGAATCTTCCGGCGACCTCCTCGACCCGCGCGCATGCCTCCGCATTCCTGTTGTCGAAGAAGAGCGTCTCGACTTCGACCTTCGAGAACGTCGCATCGCGCCGCTGGACCGGAACCGCCTTCAACAGGGCGAGCGCCTCCTCGATCATGGCCATGTCCAGAAGCCGTTCGACGCGCAGCCCGACGAAACTTGCGTTCGCCGGCTTGCCCGCGGGCACGAAAGCTCGGGACAGGAGCAGCCGGGAGGCGAGCGCCCGCATCGTGGCCGATGTCGTGAGCGCCGGGATTTGCGACATCAGCCCGCTGACGGTTTGCCAGTCCGCTCCCTGCCAGACGTCGACGCCGAAACCGTCCTGATTCGCGCCGATCAGTCCGAAGGTATCGGGATCGATCGGGTCCAGCGTATCGAAAACGATCTCGTCCGCGGGCCGGGAAGCTCCGGCTTCCTCGCCGGACGATTCGACCGGCGGAGGCGTCGGCGGCGCGGGACGGGCCTCGTCGGGAGTCGGCCGCCGAAGTTCGACGGGCTGCGCCGCAGCTCCGAAGGAAATCGCCGCGGCCAGCAGGCCGGCGATCATCCGCGGCCGGCGATCAGCGAGGAAAGCGGTCATTCGGAATGATTCTTTCGACCTCGGCGGATGGGGCGGGGATGTCCCAAACGGCAAGCAACGCAGCTCCTCCTCCCAGAACCAGCAAGGCGCCCGCCAAGACGGCAATGTGCAACGTTTTCATCCGACGCTCCCAATTCGCGCGGTCCGCCGCGCTTGACGACGGCCGCACCATCGTCGCAGATTATGGCGATTTTGGGGCGCGTCCGCGCTGCCTTCGCTTTACGCATGAAGAAAGAAGCCGCCGCGAGGCTCGCCGGACGGGAGCCGGTCTGGTTCGCGACATCTGCGACGACGCCATGCAAACGCTTTTCGACAACCCACGGTCCGTGGCCGACCTGGCGCACGGCTTCCTTCGGGCGGACTTCGGCGGAGAACCGGACTTCCCTGCCGCGATCCCCCGCCGCGGTTCGTCGACAACGACCTGCGGCAGAGCCGCGCCGACATGGTCTGGCGCGTCCGCCTGCGCGCGGAAGACGGGATGATCCGCGCAATGCCGACGGGACCGGGGCTGGCGCGTCCGCCTGCGCGCGGAAGACGGTTGCGTACAATCTTGCAAAAAGTATGGGATTCAGGCACGTCCGCCTGCGCGCGGAAGACGGCGCGTGTCCCACGCGGACATTGCGCGAGGCGCCGGCGCGTCCGCCTGCGCGCGGAAGACGGTTGCGTACAATCTTGCAAAAAGTATGGGATTCAGGCACGTCCGCCTGCGCGCGGAAGACGGCTCGTGCTGGGCGATGGCCTCGACCGCGAACAGGGCACGTCCGCCTGCGCGCGGAAGACGGGTGATCACATGCCATGCGCGGCCGCCGATCGGGGGCACGTCCGCCTGCGCGCGGAAGACGGCGGTCCGGCCCACCGGGCGGATCGGATGCCGGGGGCACGTCCGCCTGCGCGCGGAAGACGGGTTGAGGGAATTTTCTCTCAACACGTTTTAGACGGCACGTCCGCCTGCGCGCGGAAGACGGTCCATCGCCGGAAAAGTGCGCTTGTCGGCCAGCGGCGCGTCCGCCTGCGCGCGGAAGACGGGGCGTCCGCCATCTGGTCGCGCATCCCTTCCAGGGCGCGTCCGCCTGCGCGCGGAAGACGGCCAGGGCGAAGCGCTTCCGCCGCTGGAGTTCCAGTCGAGCGTCGACCGGGAGACGATCCCGCGCTTCCTGCACGTCGGCGTCGTACGGGAAGTTCGTCCGCGGCGGCGCGAAGATGGCGGCGGCGGCAATGTTGCCGATCGTCGTTCGCGACGGCGAGCCGTTTTGGCCGGCCGCGCTCGGAAGGGATCTTTCCGAAATATGCCGGACTTCCAGCTGCGGCAGCGCTATTTTCCCGTTGACGCGCGCCGGCTGAAGGTGGAGGATCCGCCCGAGGACAACGCTTTTTCCTTCCGTGCGCGGGTCGTCCCGGGGCGCGTGGCCCGAGATCCGGCTGCGGAGGTGGAAGCGCGACCGGGCGAACCCCGGTGGCCGGCCCCGCGCAAGGCGGCCGCCTCCCGGAAATTCCGACGGCGAGAACGCCTTGGGCTTAAGCGAATCTTCCAATGACAGTCGCCCTGCAGTATGCTGAAAAGCCCATCGTTCTGGTCGGTCTGATGGGAGCGGGAAAGACGACCGTCGGACAGCGGCTGGCGGCCCTGCTCGACCGCGAATTCATCGATGCCGACAGGGAGATAGAAGCGGCGGCCAATTGCTCGATCGAGGACATCTTCGCGAAATACGGCGAACCGGCGTTTCGCGACGGCGAGCGGCGGGTGATCGCCCGGCTGATGAAGCGGCGGAACGCCGTGATCGCGACCGGCGGCGGCGCGTTCGCGGACGCGGAGACCCGGCGCAACGTCCGCCTGAACGGCGTTTCCGTGTGGCTGAAGGCCGATCTCGAAGTCCTCCTCGAACGCGTTTCGCGACGCAGCGACCGGCCGCTGCTGAACATGGGGGACCGGCGCCAAGTCATGGAACGCCTGATCGCGGAACGCTACCCGTTCTATGCCGAGGCGGATCTGACGGTCGCCTCCGGCGACCGATCGGCCGACGCCGCCGCCCGCGCCGTGCTGCGCGCGCTGCAGCGCTGTTTCGAAGGACCGCAGCCGGCATGAAGCGGAAGGAAGAGAGTCTCCGGGTCGAACTCGGGAAACGGTCCTACGAAATCGTCATCGGCGACGGCGTGGCCGCGCCCGGCGGCAGCGGCGCCGCCCGCGTCAGGGACCTCGCCGGATCGCGCCCGTGCTGGATCGTCACCGACGAAACGGTCGCCGGACTGCATCTCGAAAGCGTCCGGAAGGCGTTGTCCGAAGCGGGAGTCCGGCCGGCCTCCATAGTCCTGCCTCCGGGAGAACGGACCAAAAGCCTGGAAACGGTGGAACGCGTCGCGACCGCGGCGCTCGATTCCGCGCCGGAACGCTCCTCGGTCCTGATCGCCCTCGGCGGCGGCGTCGTCGGCGACATCGCCGGTTTCGCCGCCAGCATGATCCTGCGCGGCCTGAACTTCGTCCAGATTCCAACGACCCTGCTGTCGCAGGTCGACAGTTCGGTAGGCGGCAAGACCGGCGTGAATACGCGCCACGGCAAGAATCTCCTGGGCGCGTTCCACCAACCGAGGCTCGTCCTCGCGGACACGGCGATGCTCGACACGCTGCCGCGACCGCACCTCCTCGCCGGCTACGCCGAAGTGGTCAAATACGGCCTGATCCGCGATCCGGGATTCTTCGCCTGGCTCGAACGCAACGGCGCCCAGGTCGTCGCCGAGAACGGCCCGGCGCGCCGCCATGCCGTCCGCGCCAGCTGCGCCGTGAAGGCGGACGTCGTCGGAAGGGACGAACGCGAAGCGGGCGCGCGAACGCTCCTGAACTTCGGCCATACCTTCGGCCACGCCATCGAAGCGGAATCCGGGTACCGGATGCTCCACGGCGAGGCGGTCGCCGTCGGCATGGTCATGGCTTTCGAGCTCTCGGCGGCGCTCGGCCTGTGCGCGTACGCCGAAGTGGCCCGCGTCCGCCGGCATTTCGAGACGGTCGGATTGCCCGTCGCCCTGCCGGCGGGCCGCCGCTGCGACCCCGATGCGCTCATCCGGCGCATGAGCCGGGACAAGAAAGTCCGGGACGGGCGGATCGCCTTCGTCCTGGCGCGTGCCGTAGGCGACGCCTTCGTCGCCCCCCAGGCCGACCCGGAGGCCGTCCGGCGCGCGATCGAGGCCGCCCTCCCGAACGCGGGAAACCTGCGTTGACGGATTACCCCCTGCTCGCGACCCTCGCCGGCATCCTGGTGCTGCTCGTTCTCTCCGCCTTCTTTTCGGGATCCGAGACTGCGCTGACCGCGGCGTCGCGGCCGCGCATGCATCAACTCGAGGTGAAAGGCGACCGGAGGGCGCGGCTGGTGAACCGGCTGCGGGAAGAACAGGACCGAATGATCGGCGCCATTCTTCTCGGCAACAACCTCGTCAACATCCTCGCCTCGGCGCTCGCGACCAGCCTCCTTATCGGCGTGGCCGGAGAAACCGGCGTCGTCTACGCGACCCTGTCAATGACGCTGCTCGTGCTGATATTCGGCGAACTGCTGCCCAAGACCTACGCGTTCCGCAACCCCGACAGGGTCGCGTTGCTCGTCGCCCCGACCTTCCGGATGCTGGTCCGGGTGCTGACCCCCGTGATGTCGGCGATACAGTGGGCGCTTCGCGCCTGCGAATTCCTGCTGGGGGTCCGGCGCGCGGAGGGCCGCGACATGAACGCGACGCTGGAGGAGCTCAGGGGCGCGATCGAACTGCATCCGGCGAGCGGCGTCACGGCGATGCTCCACAGCGTTCTGGACCTGCGGGACGTCGACGTCAGCATGATCATGCAACACCGCCGCGACGTCTTCATGATCGACGCGTCGCAGCCGGCCGGCGCGATCGTCGAACGGGCGCTCGAGAGTCAGTTCACCAGGATCCCGCTGTGGCGGGACTCTCCCGACAACATAGCCGGCGTCCTGCACGCCAAGGCGCTGCTGCGGGAGCTCCACGCCCGTTCGGGCGAAGCCGGCGACATCGAAGTCGAGAGCATCCTGACGCCGCCATGGTTCGTTCCCGATTCGACGAACCTGCTGGACCAGCTGCAGGCGTTCCGGCAGCGGCGCGAGCATTTCGCGCTGGTGGTCGACGAATACGGGGCCCTCATGGGCGTGGTGACGCTCGAAGACATCCTGGAGGAAATCGTCGGCGAGATCTCCGACGAGCACGACGTCGCGCCGGTGGGCGTCCGCCCCCAGCGCGACGGAAGCTGCCTGGTTTCGGGCGGCGTCACGGTGCGCGACCTCAACCGCCGCTTCGGCTGGAACCTCCCGGATCAGGAGGCCGCGACCATCGCCGGCCTGGTGATCCACGAAGCGCGGATCATCCCCCAGGCCGGGCAAATCTTCCATTTTCACGGCTTCCGGCTGGAAATCGTCAGGCGCCAGCGCAACCGGATCACGCAGATCCGGATGAAGCCGATGAAGACCGGCGACGGCGCGCCCGGCGGCGCATGACGAAACGGGAAATCGCGAATGTCCCTCTCCGAACCGGAGCGAAAGCCGGCCCGCGCCATGGGGCGCTGCAGTTTCCGGCGCGCGGACGGACTCCGGGACGCGCCGGCCGCCTTGCGGACGTGAAGCCGTTCCTCGACGACTTCGGGGCGAGGCGAAGCCGGGCGAACCGCTGCGCGGCATGCGGCTGCGCCTCGCCGGCGACTTCGTCGTGCGGGCAGCGGAGGCCGTGGCGAGCCCCACGCGCGGCGTCCGGCGCTGCTTCCCTCGTTCCGAAAACTGGAAGGCATCGGCCGGAAGCGCCCGTCGCGGGGCCGCCCCTGACGGTCGCGGACGTTCAGGTCTCCGGCGGCGCCGCCGACACCGAGAGCGCGTGAACGGGACCGGCCAGTTCTTCGCCGAGAACGTCGTGAATCATGCGCTGACGATCGATGCGCGATCGGCCCCGGAACGCCTCGGACGCGATTTCGACGCGGAAATGAGTCTCCCCCTCGGGACGCGCGCCCGCATGTCCGGCATGCATGTGCGATTCGTCGACGATTTCGAGCCGGGTCGGCGCGAAGGCCCCCGTCAGTTTTTTCCTTATGGTTTCGGCTACCGTCATTCGCGCTCCGCAGCGAAAATCCGTTGACCGCAGGTTCCCGTTCGCGCGGATTGACCGGCGACGCCTGCCGTTCGTCGGCGGGAGATCATACGATGCGAACTTCTTCGCCTCAACGGGTTCGGGGCCCTTTGCCGTTCACAAGCTCCCGAAGACGGCTTTCGCAGGCCGGGAACGTCCTCTGTCGCGCGTGGAAAACGGCGGATTTCCCGGTCGAAACCGCCGCGCGGCCCGGCGGCGAGATCGTCTTGTCGTCCTGGACGATTCGCCGGCCAGGGCTGGCGCCGTGCTTCCGCTCGCCGCGCCGAAGGAGCGTTCGGCCGCCCGGTTCCTTCGGCTGCCGGCCGAACGGCGCGGCGACGCGCTCCGGCGAACCGGTCCCGGAGGCGCCGGCGAGCTGCCGTCGGCTCGTCTCGTTCCGCGTCCGCGAGATGATCCGCGGCTCCTTGCGGGCCGCGGGCGCAGCCTCCATACTCCGCCGGTTATGCGAAGCGACATGCGAGACGAGGACGGCCCGTGCGACCATCCCGACTGCGGCGACGCCGGAAAATTTCGCGCGCCCGTTTCGCCGCGGCGACCGGGCGAATTCCATAGCTTCTGCCTGAAGCACGTTCGCGAATACAACGCCGCATGGGACTACTGCGCGGGCATGGATCGCCATGCGGTGGAAGCCCAAATCAAGGACGATACCGTCTGGAACCGCCCGACATGGCCGCTCGGCGACCGCCCGCCGCGCTTCGAACCGTTCCGGGACCCGTTCGACGCGCTCGGCCGGGACGCGCCTCCCGCCGCGACGCCCGATGCCGAGCGCCGGGCGCTCGCGACGCTGGGCCTCGAACCGCCGGTCGACCGCGGCGAAGTCAGCCGGCGCTATAGGCTTCTCGCCAAAAAACTGCACCCCGACGCGAACGGGGGCGACAAGAGGGCCGAAGAACGGTTAAAGTCCGTCAATCGCGCCTATGCGACTTTGAGGAACGGCAGCCGATAGCGCGGCGCGCTCCTCCGCGTCTTCGTTCGGGGAACAGAATGGCTTCCGCAAAACAGAGTGCTGACATCAGCGAAATCGACAGGCCGGATAAGACCGTATCCGCGCGCAGGGTCTTCGACATCGACATGGACATGGAGGTGCCCGCTTTCCGGCGGGCGACGGAATACGTTCCGGACATGGACCCGACCTATTGCTTCGATCGCGATACGACGCTGGCGATCCTCGTCGCCTTCGCCCACAATCGGCGGCTGCTGATACAGGGCTATCACGGCACCGGAAAATCGACCCATATCGAACAGGTGGCGGCCCGACTCAACTGGCCCTGCGTGCGCGTCAATCTCGACAGCCACATCAGCCGGATCGACCTGATCGGCAAGGATGCGATCGTGATCCGCGACGGCAAGCAGGTAACCGAATTCCGCGACGGAATACTTCCCTGGGCGCTGCAGCATCCCGTCGCGCTGGTCTTCGACGAATACGACGCCGGACGCCCGGACGTGATGTTCGTCATCCAGCGCGTCCTCGAAACCGACGGCAGGATGACGCTGCTCGACCAGAACAGGGTCCTGCGGCCGCATCCCGCCTTCCGGCTGCTCGCGACCGCGAACACCGTCGGGCTGGGCGATACGACCGGCCTTTACCACGGCACCCAACAGATCAATCAGGGGCAACTCGACCGCTGGAACCTGGTGACGACGCTGAACTACCTCCCGCACGAGGAGGAGGTTGCGATCGTGCTGTCCAAGACGCCGCAGTTCGACGACGAGAACGGCCGCAGGATGATCGATTCGATGGTGCGGGTCGCCGACCTCTCGCGGGCGGGCTTCATGGCCGGGGACATTTCGACGGTCATGTCGCCCCGGACGGTGATCACCTGGGCGGAGAACACCGACATCTTCGGAGACATCGCGACCGGATTCCGAATGACGTTCCTGAACAAGTGCGACGAGCTCGAACGGGCGACGGTCGCCGAATACTATCAGCGTTGCTTCGGCGAAGATCTTCCCGAACTGAAGCAGGTGCAGACGGCGGCCTGAACACCGGATGAGCGACAATCAGCCCGCCGAGGAATTCCGCCGCGTGACCGCGGCGGCCATGCGCGCCATCGCCGGCCGGGAGGATGTCACGCTTGCCTACGGTTCGGAGGCCCGGCTGATCGACAACCAGGCGCGCCTTCCGATGCCGTCGCGCGACTTCACGGACCGCGAGAAAGCTTCCCTGCGCGGCGAAGCCGACGCCATGGCCTTGCGCCTCAGATATCACGACGAAGATCTCCATGCGACCCGCGCGCCGAGGAGCGAAAACGCGCGCAACGTCTTCGAATCCCTCGAACGCGTCCGCGTGGAAGCGCTCGGAGCGCGCATGATGGCAGGCGTCGCCGAAAACCTGCGAACGGCGCTCGAGGATCGATGCGACGCCTTCGGCTACACGCGAGTCAACGTGCGCGAGGACGCGCCCCTGTCGGAGGCTCTCGGTCTGATGGTGCGGGAAGCGCTCACCGGCGAAGAACTGCCCGACGGCGGACGGCAGCTCGTCGGGCTATGGCGCGACTGGATCACGGACAAGATCGACCTCGGTTTCGAACGGCTCTGCGATGCCGTCGCCGACCAGCAGGCCTACGCCGACGCGCTGAACGAGCTTCTCGCGGACCTCGACCTCATCGACGAGGACGCCGAAGCGACCGAACGGGAAGAGGGAGAAGAAGGCGAGCGCGCCGAAGACCAGGACTCCGAGGATTCGGAAGCGGACGACTCGGAAGGCGTTTCCGCCGAGATGGCCGGATCGGAAAGCGCCGACATGGAGGATGCGGACGCGGAGGAAGGCGACGAATCGATGTCGGAGCAAGGGCAGGAGGAAATGATGCCCGGCACCGGCGACGAGGACGGCGACCGGTCGGAGCGTCAACGCCGTCCGGACGGCCTTTCCGACCAGCCGCGCCAACCGCCGTACCGTCCCTACCTCGTCGATTTCGACGAGGTCGTCGGCGCGGAAGACCTTTGCGATCCGGACGAATTGACCCGGCTGCGCAATCATCTCGACCAACAGCTCTCCAGCTTGCAAGGCGTCATCGGACGCCTCGCCAACCGGTTGCAACGCCGGCTTCTCGCCCAGCAATCGCGCTCATGGCAGTTCGACCTGGAGGAAGGGCTGCTCGACGCGGGAAGGTTGTCCCGAGTGATCACGAATCCGCTTCACCCTCTTTCCTACAAGGTCGAAAAGCAAACGGAGTTTCGCGATACCGTCGTAAGCCTGCTGATCGACAATTCGGGGTCGATGCGCGGCCGCCCGATCACGGTCGCCGCCATGAGCGCCGACATCCTCGCGCGCACGCTGGAACGTTGCGGCGTCAAGGTGGAGATTCTCGGCTTCACGACTCGGGCGTGGAAAGGCGGACAGGCGCGGGAGCGCTGGCTCGCCGACGGCAAGCCGGCCAATCCCGGACGGCTCAACGACCTGCGCCACATCGTCTACAAGGCGGCCGACGCGCCGTGGCGCCGGGCGCGCAAGTCGCTCGGCCTGATGCTGCGCGAAGGCTTGCTCAAGGAAAACATCGACGGCGAAGCTCTGCTGTGGGCCCACGGACGCCTGCTGGCGCGCGCGGAACAGCGAAAGATCCTGATGGTGATTTCGGACGGCGCGCCGGTCGACGATTCCACGCTGTCGGTCAATTCCGGGACCTATCTCGAAAAGCACCTGAGGGACGTGATCGCCATGATCGAGGAACGTCCCGAAGCGGAGCTTACGGCGATCGGCATCGGCCATGACGTCACCCGTTACTACACCCGCGCCGTGACGATCGTGGATGCCGAGCAACTCGGCGGCACGATGCTCGACAGCCTTGCGGAACTATTCGACGAGGAAGCGGAAACGCTGCGCCGGCGGCGGCGCGCCGCGTAGGGCGCTGCCCAAGCGTTCCTGAAAAGCCGGAGGCGCTGCGCGCGGAGTTCCGGCGGCCGTTTCTTCGGGTGGAGCGGCGAACCCTCAGCCGGCGACTGCCGACGCCTTCCTTATCTTGCGCTTCAGAGCGCGAGCCTCCTCCGGCAGCCGCCTGTCGGGCGTCGCCAGAAGATAGGCGTCGAGTCCCCCCTTGTGCTCGATCGCGCGAATGGCGCGCACGGAAAGCTTGAGCCTGACCACGCGGCCGAGCGCATCGGACAGGAGCGACGTGTTCTGGAGGTTGGGCAGAAAGCGCCGGCGCGTCTTGTTGTGCGCGTGACTGACATTGTTGCCGGTCATCACGCCTTTTCCCGTCATCGAGCAGCGTCTGGACATCTTGCGGATCTCGAAAAATTGGGCCCTCGTCGGCCCGACGTTTACGCCCCCTGGAAACGGCTGTCAAGCCTGCGGAACGCGGTCGCGGCGTCAGGGCGCCGGACGATCTTTCCGGTTCAGGCCGGCTGCGCGGCGTCCAGGCAAGCGTCTCCGAAGGGCGAGCGGAGACGACCCGAACGGCGGGAACGCGGGATTTTCGCGGGACGCCAGCGCGCTTCGAAAGAATCCGTCGTCGTCGGAACCGCCGGGAATGCCGGAACGCGTCTTCCGGCGCCGCCGAACCCTCGATGCTTCGTCGGCGAATTTCCCCCTTGACGGTTCCGCCGTTTCATGGCATTAAGGCGAACGCAGCCGCAGCCTTGCCGGACGGACGATGTCCGGCGTTCGGCTGCGACGAAGCCTGCGGGCCGCGCCTCGGCGGCGGTCCGCGGTCCGCTTCTCAGGGGCGGAAACGGAGTTCGGAAACATTGAGCGCACGACAGTCGCAAGCAGGGATCGGAAGAATGAAGAAACGACAGCTCGCCGCCGCCGTCAGGACGGGGTCCCCAGAATTCATCGTCGAATTGTTCCGTCGGCACAACAACCCGAAAGACCGAAAGGGCCGGACCCTTCTCCATTACGCCGCCAGGGTCCCGAAAAAGGGCGCGGCGCACATCGCTTCCTTGGCCGCGGCGGGCGCCGGCCTCGACGCCGGGGACCGGAACGGGCGAACGGCGCTTCACTACGCCGCTCGCTACGGGAACGCGGCCGCCATCGAGGCTCTGGCCGCGGCGGGCGCCGGCCTCGACGCCGGGGACCGGAACGGGCGAACGGCGCTTCACTACGCTGCCCGCGACGGGAATGCGGCCGCCATCGAGGCTCTGGCCGCGGCGGGCGCCGGTCTCGACGCCGCGGACAATCGGGGGTTCTCGCCGCTTCACTACGCCGCCCGCAACGAGAACTACGCCGCGTTCGTCGCTTTGGTCGGATGCGGCGGGAACCCTGCTCTCAAGGACCCGCGAGACCGGACCCCGCTGCGGATGCTGGGCAGGCCGGGACGTTATCCGCACGACGCGATAGCCCGGTTCGTTTTCGGGTATCCCGTAATGGCGCGGGGCCTGCTGCGGACTGTCCTGCCGGCCGATCTGGTGCCGGAAGACGCGGCCATTCGACGCATCGACGGGGAACTCGTGTCCCACTCGCTCAGCCGTGCCCTCCGCAGCGATATGATCTTGGTCCTCGAACCGCAGGACTCAGAGCCGCTTTCCTTCATCGTCGAGTTCCAATCCGCTGTCGACCGCGCTATGGCGGAACGGATGGCGTCCTACCGGATCGAACTCACAAGAACCATCCGACGGAACCACAAGGATCTCCTGGATGCCGACGACCGGGTTCCGTTCACCGTTCCGGTCGTCGTCCACACGGGAGCCGACGCCTGGAATGCAGCCGACGACGCGGAAAGGCTGATAGCTCCGCCGAAGCATGCCTTCCTCGAGCCCTACAGAACGCCGGCGCGGTATGTGGTGCACGACGTCCAACGGATGGACTATTCCGCGTACCAAGACAATCCCGCGGCGGCTTATTTCCGGCTGCATCAAGGCGACCCCGCCGACACGTTGCGCGCCTGCGAGGAGCTTGACAGGCTTCTGCCGGTGGACGAACCGTTGCGCCATCTTCTGTTGACAATGACGGCGCTCGGGTCAGAATGGTTCCCTGAGACTGCACTTGAAGGATCGATACTGATGACCGGATTCGCTCAACATTACGATGCGGCCGTGGAAAGGGCACTTGCGTCCGACGCGAGGGCCGAGGCGTCCGACGCGAGGGCCGAGGCGTCCATGGCTTTGAACCGCGAACTCGTGGCCAAGCTAGCGGCCGAAAGGTTCGGCACCGAAGCGGGAGAACGCTTGAAATCCGTGCTCGACGGCATCGTCGACCCCGAACGATTTCAGGAAGCGACGGCGCATGTCGCCGACAGTCTGACCTCCGATGAACTTTTCGCGTTTTTCGACAAGCGCCGCTGAAGCGGGCGATTTTGGGGCCGTGGAACTTCTTGCCAGAGACTGCACTTGAAGGATCGATGACCGGATTCGCTCAACATTACGATGCGGCCGTGGAAAGGGCGCTTGCGTCCGACGCGAGGGCCGACGCGGCCGTGGCTTTGAGCCGCGAACTCGTGGCCAAGCTTGCGGCCGAAAGGTTCGGCGCCGAAGCGGGAGAACGCTTGAAATCCATGCTCGACGGCATCGTCGACCCCGAACGATTTCAGGAAGCGACGGCGCATGTCGCCGACAGTCTGACCTCCGATGAACTTTTCGCGTTTTTCGACAAGCGCCGCTGAAGCGGGCGATTTTGGGGCCGTGGAACTTCTTGCCAGAGACTGCACTTGAAGGATCGATGACCGGATTCGCTCAACATTACGATGCGGCCGTGGAAAGGGCGCTTGCGGCCGACGCAAGAGCCGACGCGGCCGTGGAAAGGGCCGAGGCGTTCGACGCAAGAGCCGAGGCGTCCGACGCAAGGGCCGAGGCGTCCATGGCTTTGAACCGCGAACTCATGGCCAGGCTTGCGGCCGAACGGTTCGGCGACGAAGCGGGAGAACGCTTGAAATCCATGCTCGACGGCATCGTCGACCCCGAACGGTTTCAGGAAGCGACGGCCCACGTCGCCGTCAGTCGGACCTCCGAGGAACTTTTCGCGTTTTTCGACAAGCGCCGCTGAAGCGGGCGGACCCGCGAAAACGCTCGGCCGCGGAGTTGGGATTCTTACCCGAGACCCGCCGGAAGAATCGCTGCCGACGATTCGCTCGATATCACGACATGGAAAAGACCGTCGCCGCCGAAGCGAGAAGCGTTCGCGCCGCGCCGATTCTTTGCCGTCCGCTCGGCGACCGGCACTCCGTCCGCCGACAAGTCCGCGAGGGCCGTGCGGACGGCCGACCGTCAGTACGAAAGCATGTCCGCCCGGCAGCATGCGACTCTGAGTGCGGTGCACCCGAACCTTGCGCCGCGCGCGACATAACCTTTCCGGGTTCGAACGGCGCGCATTGAAGTCAGTACGAAAGCATGTCCGCCCGGCAGCATGCGACTCTGAGTGCGGTGCACCCGAACCTTGCGCCGCGCGCGACATAACCTTTCCGGGTTCGAACGGCGCGCATTGAAAACGACGCGATACGGGGCGGATCTCGGCGTCGCGTTCTGGAATTCTCGAACGGCGAGCGCCGCCGCGAAGTCTTCGATTCGCGAAAGAGTTCATTCGCGGCCGGCGGCCTGGTTGCGCATGGCCCATCTCCCCACGGGCGCCGTTCAGCCTACGGCCACAGATCGGAAGTGGCGATGCGAGCTCCTTCGGCCAGAGCCTCCAGTTTCGCCCAGACGATGGCGGGATCGATCTCCGGCTCGGCGCTGGCCTGGGTCCCGAACCCGCAATCGCCGCCCGCGATCACGTTGTCCCGGCCGACCAGCCCGGCAAAGCGCCGGATGCGCTCGGCCACGAGTTCCGGATGTTCGACGAGCACCGACGAATGGGTGATCACTCCGGGAATCAGCGCCTTGCCGTCCGGCAAGCGCGCGTTCTCCCACAGCCGCCATTCGTGTTCGTGGCGCGGATTGGCCGCTTCGAACGAATAGCTTCCGGCCCTGACCCGGAGCACGATATCCAGGACCCAGCCGAGTTCCACCTCGTGAACCCTCGGCCCCATGTTGATTCCGTAGCAGGTATGATAGCGAACCCGCTCTTCGGGAATGCCGTCGAGGGAATAGTTTATCGCTTCCACCTGCGCTTCCGCCCATTTGCGGTAATCGGTCAGTTCCAGGCCCGGAGTCTTGACGTAGTGGGTTACCAGATGCGGATCGTCGATCTGCAGGACAAACCCCGCATCCACGATGGCTCGGTATTCTTCCCTCATGGCGTCGGCGACCGCGTAAAGAAAGTCTTCCGATGTCGCGTAATGCTCGTTCTTCTGGTTGCCCGCGACGTCGACCGGCGAGATCGCGGGAACGAACGCTTCTTCCGCCCCGTGAGCGTCGACGGCCGCCCGCAGGTTCGCAATGTCCCGCGCAAGCTGGGCCTGCCCCTTGTACGAAACCGGACCCGTGCAGACCGCCTCCTCCGCTCGCGGCGCCGAACCGCGAGGCAGCGCGGCCTCGTAGAACTCCGGAAACGCCAGCGCCTCGCGCGAGCCGGCCCACGGGATGCCCCTCCGCTTCGGCCGAATTTCGTAGCCCGCCAGCCGTTCGTTGGCGTAAACGGAAAAACCCCGTTTCGAGAATTCGCCGTCGTCGACGATGTCTATCCCCGTCGAGACTTGGCGAGCGACGACCTCGTCGACCGCCGCCCTCAGCTCGGCGTCGCGAGCCTCGCGATCGATGGCGACGCCCCGATCCTCCGCGATCATCGTTTCGATCAGCCGCCCCGGTCTCGGCAGGCTGCCGACATGGGTGGTCAGAATTCGCCCGTCGCCGCGCTTCATCGCCGTTCTCCCTCGCTGCACGCATACCGGAGGGCGCGGCGACGGGCAACCGGACAGCTCGTCTCGCGCGGGCGGTCCTTGTCCGTTTCCGTTCTTCGCCGGGCCTGTGCACGGCGGGCGCAAACCGATAATCTGCCCGCATGGTCATCGGTTTTCGCAAGGACACCCCCGCGGAAAAGGCGTTCCGGGCCGAAGTGCGCGCCTGGATCGGCGCGACGTTGCCCGACGATCTCCGCGGCTGGTCCACCAGGCCGCCGTTCGAACGCGCGATGCGGTGGCAACGGCAGCTCGGCGCCAAGGGATTGCTCGCTCCGCACTGGCCTCGGCGCTACGGCGGCGCGGACGCGACGCTGAACGAGCAGATCATCCTCGCCGAAGAACTCGCGCGCGCCGGTGCGCCGGAACTTTCCGGACAGGGCGTCAATCATATCGGGCCGATTCTCATGACCTTCGGCGCCGAGGCGCAAAAAGAGCGATTCCTGCCCCCCATCGTCGCCGGTGAAGCTATCTGGTGCCAGGGTTATTCCGAGCCCGGCTCGGGATCGGATCTCGCCAGCCTCAGAACCCGCGCCGAAATCGTCGGCGACCGCCTTGTCGTCAACGGCTCCAAGATATGGACCACATGGGCTCAGCATTCGCACTGGATGTTCGCGCTGGTGCGCACCGATCCCGGCGCGTCGCGCAAGCAGGCCGGGATCAGTTTCGTGCTGATCGACATGAAGACGCCGGGGATCGAGGTTCGTCCCATCCGCACCATCGCGGGAGACGAGGAGTTCGCCGAAGTGTTTCTCGACGACGTGCGCGTGCCGCTGGAGAACGTGGTCGGCGAACTGCACGACGGCTGGCGCGTCGCCAACGCTCTGCTCGTCCGCGAACGGTTGGCGACGGCGAATCCGCGACTTCTCTACGACGCGCTGCGGCGCGTCGGAAAAGTCGCCCGCGCGACCGGCGCCGCGGACGACGCCGGGTTTCGGGAACGGCTCGCCGCGATCGAAATCGAAACCGTCGCCTTCGCGGCGATGTTCGCGCACGCGGCCGAAATCGCGAATGCGCAACGCTCGCTCGGACACGAATCCTCGATCCTGAAAATCGCGGGCACCGAGCTGCTGCAGCGCGTCGCCGATCTGCTGCTCGACGCCGCCGGCGGCGAAGCCGCGCGTTCGGTCGAAACCGAAGACGGGCCCGTCGAGGTGGCGCCGCTTTTCCTCCAGGTCCGCCGCGCCACGATTTACGGCGGTTCGAGCGAAATCCAGCGCAACATCGTGGCGAAGCGGATCCTGGCCCTGCCCGTTTGAACCCCTGTCCGAAAGGGGCGGGCGGGACGCGCCGCGCGACGGCCTTTGCGCATTCCCGCGCGCGGGCGGCGAGCCGCTCGCCGTGCTATCAAACAGACGGAACAACCGGAGCGAAACGCAGACATGGGCAAGGTACGAAACATTCTGTTCATCATGTGCGACCAGTTGCGCTGGGACTACCTCTCCTGCAACGGGCATCCGCACCTGGAAACGCCGAACGTCGACAGGCTGGCGGCAAGCGGCGTCAACTTTACGCAAACCTACGTTCAGTCCCCCCTTTGCGGTCCGTCGCGCATGTCGTTCCTGACCGGACGCTACATGTTCAGCCACGGCGCCACCTGGAACGACGTTCCGCTGTCCGTCGGGCAACCGAATATAGGAGACTGGATGCGGCCGCGCGGCCTGCGTTGCGCCCTCGTCGGCAAGACCCACATGGCCCCCGACCGCGACGGCATGAAGAGGCTGGGCGTGGATCCGGCCTCGAGTCTCGGCGGACTCGCCTCCCAGTGCGGGCTGGAACCCGTCGAACGCGACGACGGCCTGTGGCCTGACGCGGTCGTCGATCCCGATTACGCTTACAACCGCTACCTGAGGTCGAAAGGCTACGATGGCGACAACCCGTGGCACGACTGGGCGAACTCGGCGGAGGGCCCCGACGGCGAAATCCTGTCCGGCTGGTATCTCGGAAACAACCACCTGCCGGCGCGAATCAGGGAAGAGGATTCCGAAACGCCCTACATGACCCGCCGCGCGATCGAGTTCATGGAACGACAGGGCGACGCGCCGTTCCTGCTGCATCTTTCTTACATCAAGCCGCACTGGCCCTACGTCGCGCCGGCGCCGTATCACGCCGCGTACGGACGAAACCAGATCCTGCCCGCCGTGCGGTCGCGAACGGAACTGGACGATCCCCACCCGGTGATCGCGGCGCACATGAAGCATCCGGAAAGCCGCAGCTTCGCCATGGACGAGGTGCGCGCGAACGTCGTCCCGGCGTACATGGGGCTGATCAAGCAGATCGACGATCAGCTGGGAATCCTGTTCGAATGGCTGGAAGCGAGCGGCAGGATGGACGATACCTTGATCGTCTTCACTTCGGACCATGGCGACTACCTCGGCGATCACTGGCTCGGCGAGAAGGAGATGTTCCACGATTGTTCGGTCAGGATACCGCTCGTCGTCTACGATCCGGATTCGGCGGCCGACGGAACGCGGGGAACCCGGAACGATCTGTTCGTCGAATCGATCGACCTGATCCCGACCTTCCTCGACCTCTTCGGCGGCTGGAAAGACGCTGGCCACGTGCTGGAGGGGCGGTCCCTTCTTCCGGCGCTGCGAAGCGGGCGGAACGGCGAATGGCGCGACGCCGTCTTCTCGGAAAGCGACTTCGCGTTCAAGCCCGCGCGCAGCTACCTGGGCATCGAACCTGCGGATGCGCGGGCGTTTATGGCGCGCACCGACCGCTGGAAATACATCCTGTACGAAGGCTATCGGCCGCAGCTCTTCGATCTAGAGACCGATCCCGAAGAATTTCGCGACCTTGGAAGCAGTCCCGACCACGCGGATGTCCGCGCCGAGATGCACGAACGGATTTTCGCGTGGCTGCGCAAGCGCCGCACCCGTATCTCGATATCGGAGGAGGCGGTCCGCAAACGCACCGGCGGCGCCCGCAGGAAAGGCCTGATCATCGGCGAGTGGTCGCCCGAAGAAACCGTCAAAGGCGATCCTTCCTCGGATTACTGGGTGCAATGACCGCGCCGCGTTCAGGGCGGCCGGCGCTTCGCGATGCGCGCGGCCGCCGATTCGCAGTCGCCGACGCCTGCCCCGCGGCCGCCTGGCGGCAAGGATCTGCCAAGGTTCGTCCGCCCCTTCGTCGTCGCCCGGAATCCGCGACGCCGCCTCTCTCCCGCGCGGATTGCCAACCGGCCGGCGGAAAAGTAATGTGCGGCGCAACCGGCGAGAGGCGAAGGATGGAACAACGGGCATGAGACTGCAGGGACTCGACGTGGAGGTTGCGCGCAAGGGCTCGGGTCGGCCCCTGGTCGCGCTGCACGGAGGCGGCGGACCGATCGCCGACATGCCGTTCGCCGACCGGCTTGCCGAAAAATTCGAGATTGTCGCTCCCACCCATCCCGGCTTCGCGGGCAGCCGGATTCCGGACCAGTTCGACTGCATCGACGATCTGGCGTTTCTCTATCTCGACCTGCTGGAGGAACTCGATCTGAGGGACGCCGTCCTGATGGGCTTTTCCATGGGCGGCTGGATCGCTCTCGAACTCGCCGTAATGACGACGGAACGCCTCTCGAAACTGATTCTGGTCGATTCCGTCGGCGTCAAGGTCTCCGGTCGCGACGTCCGCGACATCGCGGACGTCTTCGCGGCGCCGGCCGAAAAGCTGGCGGAGCTCATGTTTCACGACGCGTCGCTGGCCCCCGACCTCGCGCGGCTGCCGGACGAGCGGGTCGAGGAGATCGCGGCCAACCGCACGGCGCTCGGCGTGTACACGTGGGATCCGTACATGCACAACCCGAAGCTGCCGCAGCGGCTGCATCGCATCGACATTCCGACTCATTTCATATGGGGGGCCAGCGACGGCATCGTGTCCGTCGACTACGGGCGCGCGTTCTCGAAGATGATCGACGGTGCCGGCCTGACGGTGATCGAAAATGCCGGCCATGCGCCCCAGATGGAGCGCCCCGGCGCGTTCGTCGATGCCGTGCTGGCGTTCGCGACCGAAGGGCCGGGGCCATGAAATCGTGGTGGTTCACCGAGGACTGCTATCCCTATCTGCCGGATCAGAGCGCCTACCGGTCGATCCGCGTCGATCTGCCGAACGTTCATTGCGACCCGCGGAAGGCGAGCGAGCTCTACAACCGCTACCTCGACCTCTGGTGCGCCTGCGACGAGATCGGCCTCGAGATCATGCTCAACGAGCATCACCAGACGGCGACCTGCATGGTTCCGGCGGCCCCTATCATGCTCGGAATACTCGCCCGCCAGACCAGCCGGGCGCGCCTGCTGATTCTCGGCAACCCTCTGCCCAACCGCAACCAGCCGGTTCGCGTCGCGGAGGAAATGGCGATGGTCGACGTGATTTCGAAAGGCCGCCTGGAATGCGGTTTCGTGCGCAGCGTCCCGTACGAGGCCGCCGCCGCGAACATCCTGCCGTACAAGGGTACGGAACGGCTCTGGGAAGCGCATGACCTGATCGTCAAGGCGTGGACCACCCATGACGGTCCGTTCAACTTCGAGGGACGCTGGTACCATCACCGCCAAGTCAACGTATGGCCGCGCCCGTGGCAGCAGCCGCATCCGCCGATCTGGATCACCATGGGAAGCGCCCGCACGGCGGTGCCGGTCGCCGAGCATCGTCACGTCGGCGCCGTCTTTCTCGCCGGCTATCCCAAGATCAGGGAGATATTCGGCGGTTATCGCGACGCCTGGTCGCGCGCTCACGGCGGCCAGGCTCCGTTCGACCGCCTCGCTTATCTGGCGCTGTGCTACGTCGGAGAGAACGAACGCGAGGCGGAAGACGGCGCGCGCAAACTGCTTTGGTACATGGAGGCCAACAAAGTGCCGCCGGAATGGAGCAATCCGCCCGGCTATCACCCCCCAGCCGTTTCCGCCGCGGTCATGCGCGGCGTCACCGGCTCGGGCGTGCCGGTCAATCCGACGCTCGAACAGCAGATGGCCCGCGGCAACGTGTTCGCCGGCACCCCGGATCAAGTCTACGAGCAGATCAAGGCGTTCTGGGAGTATTCCGGCGGCTTCGGACACATGATGCTCATGGGCCAGGCAGGCTTCCTCTCCGACGACGATGCGCTGAAGTCGATGAAGCTGTACAGTAACGAAGTGTATCCTCGCCTCCGCGAGTTGACCGCGACCAGCGACCCCGCCGAAGTCGCCGAACGCAGCGCGGCGATGCCGGCAAGGCAGAGCGCTGACCTCGGCACCTTCGGCGTCGAATTCGTTCGCTGATTCGCGGGCCGCGAACGCATGAGCCTCAAGACCTGGTTCTTCACGGAGGACTGCTATCCCGACCTGCCGGATCCCGATTCCTACGCTTCGATCCGGGTCGATTTGCCCAACGCGCTCTGCGACCCGCAGAATGCCAGCCGTCTTTACAACGAATATCTCGACCTCTGGTGCGCCGCCGACGAGCTGGGGCTGGAGATCATGGTGAACGAACATCACCAGACGGCGACCTGCATGGTTCCGGCCGCGCCCATAATGCTCGGCATCCTCGCGCGGCAGACCGGCCGCTCCCGGCTCCTGATCCTCGGCAACCCCCTGCCCAATCGCAACCAGCCGGTCCGCGTCGCGGAAGAAATGGCGATGATCGACGTCATCTCCAAGGGGCGGCTCGAATGCGGCTTCGTCCGCAGCGTGCCCTACGAGGCGGCCGCCGCCAACGTCCTTCCGTACCGGGGGTCGGAACGGCTGTGGGAAGCGCACGACCTGATCCTGAAGGCGTGGACCACGCATGACGGTCCGTTCAGTTTCGAGGGCAGGTGGTACAGTCACCGCCAGGTGAACGTCTGGCCGCGCCCGTGGCAGCAGCCGCATCCTCCCGTATGGATCACGATGGGCAGCGCCGCCAGCACCGATCCCGTGGCCCGGCACGGGCATGTCGGCGCCGTCTTTCTTGCCGGCTATTCGCGAATCCGTCCGATTTTCGACGCCTACCGCGCGAATTACCTCAGGCATCATCGCGAACACGCGCCGCTCGACCGGCTGGCCTATTGCGCGCTCGTCTATGTCGGCGACAGCGAACGCGAAGCCGAGGACGGAGCCAACCATTTGATGTGGTACATGCAGGCCAACAAGGTCTCGGAGCCTTGGAGGAACCCTCCCGGCTACCACCCGCCGAAGCTCGCCGCCAACATCATGCGCGGCGCCCACGTATCCGGAACCGGCGCCGCCTACAGCGCCGATCTCGGGGAGCACATGCGCCGCGGCAACGTCTTCGCGGGAACGCCCGACCAGGTGTACCGGCAGATCAGGTCGTTCTGGGAGCATTCCGGCGGTTTCGGCCACATGCTGATGATGGGACAAGCCGGCCACCTTTCGACCGAAAGAGTCCTGCGGTCGATGACGCTCTACGAACGCGAGGTGTACCCGCGCCTCCGCGAACTCGCGGATGCGTGGAGTCCCGAGGAGACGGCGGAAAAGCGCGAGTCGCCGCCCGATCATGCGGACGGCCTCGCCGTCGATTTCGTGCGCTGAACCGTCGGGAGAGCCGGAGATGATCGAATCGAAATACGTCGCCGTCGACGGCGTCAACACTCACTATCTGGAGGCGGGCGACCCCGGCGCGCCGACGGTGGCCTTGCTGCATTCCGGCGAATTCGGCGGCTGCGCCGAAATCAGCTGGGAGTTCGCCGTCCCGGCGCTCGCCGAGCATTTCCACGTCGTCGCGCCGGACTGGCTCGGGTTCGGGCGCACGGACAAGGTGTTCGATTTCGCCGACCCGCGCGGGCGCGTATACCGCCACATGCAACGTTTCTTCGAGGAGCTCGGGATCTCCGAGGCGGATTTCGTGGGAAATTCCATGGGCGGATCCAATCTTGCGCGGATCATCGCCGACCCGCCGCCGATTTTGCCGGTGCGGTCGGCCGTGCTGTGTTCGGGCGGCGGGTTCACGCCGCTGACGGAGGAGCGGAAGACGTTGCTCGCGTACGACGGAACCGCGGAAGCGATGCGGGCACTCCTTCACGCCATGCTCGACGACCCCAAATGGGGCGACGACGACGCGTACGTGGCGAAGCGCCAGGAAATGGCGCTGCTGCCGGGCGCCTGGGAATGCGCGTCCGCGCCGCGTCTCAAGCGCCAGGAGCGGAACGAAGGCGCGAAACAGGGTTTCGGCGTGCCGGACGACACGGTCTACGAGAACGTCGCGGTACCGGTTCTGATCGTCGCCGGCGCCAACGATCCGTTGCGCAGTCAGGGCTATTCCCACGAACTGGCCGAGCGCATCCCCGACAACGAGCATCATGTCTACGAAAACTGCGGACACTGCCCGAACATCGAACACGCGGACCGTTTCAACGGCCAGGTGATCGACTTCCTGAAGCGCGTCCACGCCCGCAGCCTTTGATCCTCCCAACGGCGTTTACTTTTGCATGGCTTCATGGTTTTCGACGATTTCCGCGTGATCGATTGACTTGCGACGAGATCGCGTTTTCCGTCTTTTCTGAAAAAGCGTTCGCATCGAGAGATCCGCCGCGTCTTGCGGGCCGCCAGCTCGTTCGGACGAGGCGATGGACCTGCGATTCAAGAAGTTCAAGTCGAGCGCGTTTCAAAGACGGAAACCAGAGGACCCGGCGTAGGCCGTTCGCTCGCGGAGCGTGAACAGGGTTTAGCGAATCGCTCTTCCGGACGCCTTTTTCTCGCGGCCGCCATGGCGGCCGCACATTCAGCCTGCGACGCCCGAGACGACGCCGGTCGGGGAGGGCGCCGACAGCGGCGCTCCGGAGACTTCCGAAGGTCGAGAAGCTTCGCCTGGCACCGGAGAGTGCGCTTCGCGAGGTGGAGAAGCGGCAAGAACCGGTCTGCCGGAGGATGGTGTCCCGAAGAGACGCAAGGGACCAAAGCGCAATTGATCCAGCCGTGCCGACCGTCGACAGTTTTCCACGCCGAGCTTCAGGATCGCGATTTGTTTCCGCTCCGCAGCCGTGCGGACTATGCTCTGCGGAAGACGCGACTCCGGCGTCGGAACAAGGACCGCGTCCGATCCTGACGCCTGCAACCCATGCAAGGCGGCGCTGCCACGCCGGGCGCTCGACCGGTTTGCGGCCGAAGGATATGTTCAATGCGCTTTCGGTCTGCCAGGAGACGCACGATGACATTGACGACGCAGGGCGTGCTCGATCGGATTTCGGAAATCCACGGGGAACTGCCGATGTATGGACATCCGCTCTGGACCGGCATGGTCGAGGGCAGGTGGAATCTGGAGCAGTCGCGCTACATCTGTCAGCAGCATGGCGGCATACCGCTCCACAATCACAACTATCACGGCAATCTCTACGTGATCTGTCCCGATCCGGCTTGGCGCGAGTTGATCGCCGAAGTGGCCTTCGAAGAGGCGACCGGGCGCCTGATGTCAAACGGAGTCTCGCACCACCGGCTCTATCTCGATTACGCGAGGGGCATGGGGCTGACGCCGGAACAAATGTACGATCCCCCGTATTGCGCCGGCGTAGTGGCGTTTCAGGCTTATTTCACCCAAATCTGCTCGAAAAGCTTCCTGGAAGGCGTCGCCGCGCACATGCTGGCGGGCGAGGCGGCGATACCCGGACTGTACGTCAAGATCGCTCGCAATCTCCAGGAACAGTTCGGTTTGAGCGACGAAGAGGTCGCCTACTGGGTGATCCACGACAGTGCGGACGAAGAGCATTCCGATGTCGGCCGAAAGCTTCTCGACCAGTTCGCTCGCACGGAGGACGAGCGCACGCTCGTGCTCAAGACCGTTCGCCAGATGCTCGAAATCCAGCATCTGATGTACGACGACGTTCACAAGAACGCGGTCGCCATAGGGAGCGGCGCGTAGCTGCAGCACGGAAAGCCGGGAGCGCCTGCCGCAAAGCTTGCGTTCACGCCGACGCGGCGCGCGGCTTCCGTCGCCGAAGGTTCGGGCGCCTGCGCCGCAACAGGTGGATCCGCGCAATACTGGCGAGGTCGCAGCGCGGCGTCGGGAAGGAAACGGTCGCCGGAGTTGGATTTACGCGATGTCAGGAGGCGTGAAATTTTCGATTCGCCGTCTGAAAGCCGGACCACCGACTTGATCCGGGCCTCGAACTCGCTAAATGAACCATGGCGTCGTCTCCAGAGAAGGATGAAGGTTGAACGGCTCCGATTGGCGCAGGAAAGCGGCCGTCAAATAGGCTATGTCTCTGGCGTACTTGAGCGTGATCGGCTCCCCGCAAAACGCATCCGTGGAAGCCCAATTCAGCTTAGTGAGACTCAAAACCTGCAAGGCCAATATCCGAAGATCAGGTTGGTGGCCGTCGCTGTCCGGTCGGTCGACAAAAGCAGAGACTTCTAGCGGTTTCGGCGTTCCCATGGCCCGGCGATACGGATTGTAACCGGTTGTCGACAGGTATATCTTATTCGCGCCCGCCTCAACGTAGCTGCCCCGGCGAAGACTTCCGTCCGTGTCTGGACGACTGTCATAGAATCGTATATTGTGATGGGAGTTAATCCAGACGAAAGAATAAATTCCTTCCGGACGAATCTTGCGGGCTGCCCTGAGAATCGCCATCCGGTCAAGCCGCGAAAGCCTTGCGGAGTATTGGAACACCACACGAGGAGTCGAAGACAGTCGGGATTCGAGTCTTTCTAACGTTGATTCAATCAAACCGGCAAGCCGAACGCTTCGATCCTCGAAATCAAAATACGAGGCATTTCCGCGATAGAACTCCCACCTGCCGTAGCTGTTGAATACGTTGGAAAAACCCATGATTCGCCGACCGTCTTCGGATTGCGTATAGGACAGTCCCACGAAAAAATCCGCTTCCGGGATTCTATCGGGCAAGACCCAGGGTCGAACGCCGCATTTGGCGCAGATGTTCAAGGCCAGATTCAGGTCCTTCCAATCGGCGTTCTCAAGTGTCGGCGTATCAACCATCTGACAGGGCGCGCCTCTTTCCAGCAACAGTCTCTTGTTGGCGAAATATGGCGCCGTATGGTCATCGCGTGAATAGCCCTCTTCCGGAGCGTAAACGAGAAAGAGGGACCGTGCGTCGGCGTGGCCTTTTGGCCGCCGGTCCAGCAGACGTTCGATTTCTCCCCGGATATTTTCGACGCGATCCACGGAGACGATCGTCGAATACGAGAACTCCGCCGCAAAAGTGCGTTCGGATCCACGGTATCTATGCCGTCCCCCTACCAAGCGACCGATCAATTTTTCCATTCCCTTTCGCATCGAATTCGTGCAAACGGGAATCAGCTCGATCCGCTGCGGTTGATCGTCATATGCACCGTACTTCGTGATTCCGGTCCGGATATCTCGCGACAGCTCGCGTTGCCGAAACTCCGCCTCCGGCTCCGGCAAGCGTCGAACGAACATTTCGCCTTTCGAAGATCCTTTTCGTTCAGAAAGTCGAACCGGATCGGAAACGACGTCTATGTCGAGGTCGCAATGTCGCAATGGAAACACCGTATCCGCAATATGATTCGCCATAGTCAGCGTTCTCTCCGCCCGTTCCTTCGCGGCGTTCGACCTCGTGACCAAACTGTGCTTTCGGAGCGCAGCAGAGAAATCGAACGAGGATCCTTCCTTCTTCAGCATGGTTTCCAACATCGCATTGGAGACATTGGGAATAACTTTATCGACGGAAACGGACTCTTCCGTTTCGGTATCAAAGAACCGGACTTGCGCGAATTCGTCGCCGAATTCAGACAGACGGCCTTCCCTCCATCCGTGCTTCTCCGCGATGCAACGTCGGCCTTCCAGATCGGTTCGGGCGAGTCGTTGTCTCGCAACGGAGAGCTTCCTTACGTTGAGAGCCAAGCATTTATAGTCGATGCACAAATAATAGCGCCGATGATACTCTCGAATCTGGAATTCGTACGCTGGATAGAAACGCAAAATGGATCTCACGTCTTCCGGCGCTTCAAGCTCCATGCCTTTTCTATGCGCCAATATCCTGCTGAATCCATCCCTGTCGATATGCCATCCGTTTCCCTTGAGAGCGTCGCGCAGCGTCTTGACGATCTCTCCATACCGCGAGCCGAAGGCATCGTACCCGACCGGATTTCCTTGCTGTCGAAACCTCAGGAGAAACAGATTGCAGAATTCCGTTGGCTTGTCTTCGTTCGCGGCCAGGATAGCGGCTTCGCGTTCTTCAGCTTTGCTTTCGATCTTGATCAATGTCTCGTTCGAGGCCAGGCGGAATGAAGGAGCGGGCAATCCGAGATCTTCCATGGCCGTGACCATCTGCTTCGTGCCTTCGCTGATGGCTTGTACGTACGCTGCGCCGCGGGGATCCCGCATCAGCTTCAACCACTCCAAAATCTTGGGATTCCTAGGCATCGAGTCGAGCACGACATCCGCCAACGAGAAACGGGATGGAAGATCGGCGTCACGTTGCGTCATCCGGCCTGGGTTCTTGACGACGAAGGCATCCGCGTAGGCTTCGCATTCGATCGGTATGGCGGTCCGATAGTCCCGATGCGCCACGGCGTTCACTATGGCCTCGTCGATGACGGTGGGCGGAAACTCGGGTTCCTCGGCGAAGCCGCCTGCCTCCCGACGCTTTTGATATCGCTTGAAGAACGCGGATTCTCTGAAGAACGTCCTCGCTTCGCGGATCTGCTTCGTTACCGGGCCCGTAAACTTCTGGTCGAATGTAGGCAGCCCGCGCTTAGCGAAATCCCCAGAGATCGCTCCGAATCGCAACAAGCGGACGTGCGATGCAGGAAGCACCCGTTGCGGATTCGATCCGAAGAACAGAAGCCCGGCATTCGTAAACCAGTATTCTCCATCCCTGCGGATCAGCGCCCCCGCCTCATAAAGCAGCCGTTCGTCCGAGAAGTCCTTAACCGCTTCCGGGAGAAACACCTTGCGGAACTCCGCAAGAACGTCATTCGAGAGATCGGTTGGGTCATAGGGGCAACAGAACGCATTTTCGAAATTCGAAAGATTTTTCCTGTCTCTGAGCCGCTCTCGCATCTCCAGCGTAACGGGCACGTTCTGGGGGCCGCGTCGCTCCCACGCTTTCGGTGCAGATCCCGGCGTTTCGCAGATGCCGCTGTCCGCATAGGGGGTATAGATCAGACAGATGGCGTTGCTTTGGCCAGCTGAGTCCGTGCATACGTGAAGCTTCGCTTCGGCCGCCTGAAAGTGGAGCAGGCTCCCAATGTCGGTGAGGCTGTTCTTCTGCCGCTCCGTCAGATGGTTGACGCCTTCGACGGCGCCGTTGGAAGCGATTCCGATCACGAGGAGGCCGCCCTCGACATTGCTGTTGGCGAAGGCGGAAACCGTTTCGGCGATACCATCCCGGAGTCGTTTCAGTTGCTTTTCGAGTCTCCGAGCTTCGCTCGTCCTTTGGCCAGCCTCCTTGCGGTCGAAGTGCTGACCTTCGAAGTCGTCGTCCGAGGGCCGGGTCAAGAAGTCCCAGTGGCGTGCAGGGTCGTCGTAAACTGCCCGTGGAGGCGGTTCCATGGCCTCTTCCTCAAGCGCATGCGCCAAGATTACGTCAATTCCCGCCAAGACGGACAGCATTCGCGGGTAGCCGCAGAGGAGGCGTCATCGCCAATGGACGAACTGCCGCGAAGCGAGAAAATTTTCCCGAGCCAGACAGTACCGAAGCTCCCGGAAAGGTCTACGAAAATCTTGGCGATCATATACCCCCTACGAGGTCGGAAGCGCAACGCAGACGACCGGCAGTTTCCGCCGTTGGGGGGCTGGCGAGTCAATTCGCCGCAAGGAGAACGCAGCCGGGCGGCAGGGGCCGGCAGGATCTCGCCAACCTCGCAGGCGGGCAGCCCCGACTCGAAGTCGGCTGCGCGACGGACAAAGAGTTGGCGCATACGATCAGTTTTCTCCTTTCCTCGGCGCGCCGGGCAGAAGCGCGGCGAGCCGGCACAAGAGCGGAAAAAGCCGCCGAACTAACAGCGGTAAGGTTGGCCCGCTTTCGCCATGATGGCGTTGTATTGCCGGAAAATCTCGACCACTTGCCTCGCACGCGGACTGACTGCCGCAATCTCGTCCCAGAACCGGTCGGCCTCGGCTTCGACCGTGGCCCATTCCTCGGCCGGAATGGAGGTGAGTTGCATTCTGGATCCCCGAGTCCTGAGATCGGCCTCGCCGCCCCAGTACCAGTGCTGACGGTAATAATGGGACGAATCCATCGCCAGACGCCACAACGTTTTGAGGTGCTCAGGAAGGGCGTTCCAGCGATCCTCGTTCGCGAAAAAATGGCCGATCCAGGCCCCCGAGATGTTGTTCGTGAGGAAGTATTCGGTCACGTCCGCCCAGCCGACCGTGTAGTTCTCCGTGATTCCCGACCACGCGATGCCGTCGAGCGCCCCGTTCCGCATCGCCGATCCCACTTCGTCCCATGGCAGCGTGACGGGGACTACCCCGAATCTCCGGAGAAAGCGTCCGGCGGTCGGAAAGGTGAAAATGCGTTTGCCCTCCAGATCGGCCAGCCGCCGGATCGGTTTCCTTGTCGCGAAATGGCACGGGTCCCACGCGCCCGCCGACAGCCATTTGACGCCGCCGACTTCAGCGTAGGCGGCATCCCAGATTTCGCCGAGCCCGTAGCGGCTGAACAGGACGGGCACGTCGAGGCTGTATCGCAGGGCAAGCGGAAAATAGCCTCCGAACACGGATACGTCGGTCGGAGCGGCGATCGAATCGTCGTCGGATTGCGCGATGTCGACCGTGCCGTTCCGCAACGCCTCGAAAAGCTCGCTTGCGGGCGCGAGCTGGTCGGCGAAAAAGAGCTCGATCTCCATTTCGCCGTTGGCGGCCCGGTTGAAAGCGTCCACCGCGGGCTTGACGACATGTTCCGCAAGGGCCGGATTCGCATAGGTCTGAAGGCGCCAGCGAATCGTCGGGCGGCCATGCGCCGCCGACGCGGCCAACGCGGAGGCTCCCAGCGCCGCGGCAACGCCGCTGCCGAGAAAAGATCGTCTGGATTCGGTCATTTCGCGTTTCCGTTGTTCGTGATGACAGCGGCGTCGAGCCGCCCTATATCGGCGAAAGCGCAAACCGTTTGCAATCGCCGCAATCGTGGGCGCGGCCGATGATTTTGCCGGTCTTGTTTCGCGACTTCGCTTCTCCGTTGATTACCCGCGGGCTCCCCATGAAGCCAGAGCGCGAACGGAAACCTCCGCGTCCGTAGACAGCTGCGAGGACAGCACCCGCCCGCGAGGGCGTCAACGGCCGCCGCGCTCCTTCGGAAGTGCGATGGTCGCCGGAAATGAAGTCTCCTCGCGCTTTCGGACTCGGGTTCGACGATCGGCGGCCGCGCTTGATCGGGCCGACTTGCGCGGGCTTTGTCGGACGCCCGCCGTCGCGGTCGGCTACGGCGCAGCGAAGTCCTTGAGATGGCACGCGGTCCCAAACTTCTCGACTGTACCATTGCGCCTTTGGGTGGAGCGGCCGCCGTAACCTAAGCCAGCCGGGGGACATCGCCAGCTCTCGAAGTTGGAGGCCGGACTCCCGGATGCTCCGCTCGACCATTCTTTCCCGGCGCCTGGGCGCACGTCGGCTGTCTTTCGCGGTCGCGTAGGCATTCCCTGTGCGCGAAAGAATGCGCTGCGCGTCGTTCTCGCCCGGAAGGGCATGGCCGCCTCTGCGCCAAGGCGCAAGCACGGCGAAGGGAGCCGACTCCAACATTCGCGTCCATACCTCCCGTTCGTCGGCGTTCGCGGATCCGTGATGCGGGACCTTGAACGCCGACGCCTTGCCGACAGGACGCTCCTTGCTTCGCAAAATGACTGTCCAGCCCGACTTCTCCAAGTCCGCCCCAAGCAATACCGCGATGTCTTGGACCTCGACCCAGAGCGCGACCGCCGCCTCGTTGGGCGTCGGGCCGGGAAGTCGAGCCTTGGTTTGACCGGTGCCGGGCACGAGACCGTCGATAGATTTCAGGAAATTCTGGAAGACTCCGCTGTCGGGCGAGAGGGACCAGATCTCGCACTCGTTGCGCATGGGAACGCGTTGGTTGGCGAGGGCGAACGTCGGCCTCGACGCCGCTCCGCGAAGTCGGGTGAAGACGCCGTGAAGTTCCCGAACCCCGGAACCGAAACCGGAAAAGCTGCGGTCTTCGAGAGCGCCGACAATGGAAAGAAATTCCTGGAGACCTAGCGCAGCCGAGCAACAAAAGCGGGCCCTGTGCCTCGACCACGCGCTCCATCCCGCGGATATGGTCGTCGTGCCAGTGAGTCGCCACGATCAGAACGACAACTTCGGCCGGATCGAGGCCGAGGTTCTCCAGATAGGTCAGAGCGTTCGGTCTGCCGTCCTTGTCGATGCGGGAGTCGACGACCACCCATTCACCGTCGCCGATATGCATGACGACGCTCTCGCCGTACCCCGGGCCGAAAAGCGCAAGTTCGATCTCGTCATGTCCCGGAAGCGTTTCCGCCGCCGTCACAACCCGAACGACCGCATCGTCTCCCGTGCCCACGCTTTGCCGGCTCGCAGGTCGGCCTCGGTGATCGCCGGAAGGTCGCGAAACACGATCTGGGAAACGCGCTTCTTGGTTCCGGAGGCAGAGCGTTCGTAACCGATCACCCAGCGGAAGACGCTCCCCTCGCGCATCTTCTCGGCATCGCCGTCCGAGACCTCCGAAAGGGGGATAATCGCTTCTTCCTGCTCATACGACGCTCCGGCCGTGATGTCGGTCAGCCGCGCCGTGAATTCCTTGCCGCCGATCTCGACGACATAGCCCTCCCACTCCTGCAGGGCATGAAACCGCGTCGCGGGCATTCGCCGAACCGGCAATCTCGGCAAATCCACGATTCGGGAAAGGTCGACCTGCCTACGGTCGGTAACAGGCGATCGGGAACTCGCGTTGGCCTGGTGCGTGCTGGTTCCCTGGGTAGCGTCGATCCCGCGCCTGAACTCGAGATCGAACCTTGCCACCGCACGCCGAACGATATCCTCATGCGCGATTTCCGAGTCGAAACTATCGCGCGTCTCGGACCTATTGGCTTGCGACATTGCGGTGGAGAGATCTGCCTGATGCATCGACCGGATTTCCTGTCATTCTGCCAAGGACATGACATGATCGACGATTTCGCCGCTTTGCGCCAAGGAGCCATCGAAACCGCTCTTGATAATTGTCAACAAACGTTCACTGGCTCCAGGACCCGTATCGCTCGTTGTATAATGATCGTTGACATGCACGCGAATCCCGGCGCGTCCTTGACCAGTAATTAGATCAGACGGTTCCACTCTAACGTTGATCCGGTCGTCGGATGGCCTTCCTTCGATTTTGACTTGCGACATTGTAAGCGATGCCATGCCGCCATGCCCGCCGCCGGGTTCGAGACCTCGTCCCCAAGAGCCCCAAGGTTTCACCGGCGCCAGAGTTCTGCCGATGCGATCCATATCGGCGCGATCCCGCACCCGAAAATGAACGCCGCGGTTGATTCCGAGTGCCCTGAGCGACGATTGACCCGGGCGTTCCGTAAATACGCGCCCGACGAAGTCGCATACACGAATATAGGGTGCCTGCACGGTTTCAGCGACAAAGCGATCCGTTCCGACCTGCAAGCGGAGCCAATCGAAGGAAAAAACCGTTAACTGCGGATGGATGGTATCCACCTTTGCGCCGTCCGCGGCGGGCTTCGGCAGGAATTCATGCAGCGCGAACCACGCCGGCGTGAACACAGTCGGATTGAAATCGCCGACCAAAACGATATTAATCCCATCGATCTCCGGCTCGATCCGCATGTTAGAGCCCTCTTCGCACAATGCCGAAGCCGTGCGTGACGATTGACCGGGTCGCCCGCGCTTCGGTCGACGGAAGGCGAAGCGCTGCCAACACGCAGCGCAAGCGTACTGAATACGGCTCGTATGTCAAAGCGAGCTTCTCGCCGGGCGCGTAGCGGCACCTTCTATTGTTCGCATCCCGGTCGAACTTCCTATAGGTAACGCTAGCCTTAAGGCAAGCGATCATTGTCCGCATGACGAACCGCTCATTGTCCGCCTCATTGTCGCCGACCGACCGCACCGTGGTGCCCGCCTCCCTTGCGCGCCAGACACCACGGCTTGGCCCTCATGTCCATGAACCGTATGCCCGGAGCGCTTCGCATTCATACGTCCTTGGTCGTCTCCCATCAAATACTTGTCGACCGTTCGACTGCGAGGGCGCGAATTCTTGCCGCTCCCCGAACGCCGTCAGTCCGCGATTCCCATCAGGCTGCGCGCGAACGCCCGGGCCTCGAACGGCCGGAGATCGTCCTCCCCTTCGCCCACCCCGACGGCGTGGACGGGCAGGCCGAACTTCTCCGCCAAAGCCACGAGCGCGCCCCCCCGTGCGGAACCGTCCAGCTTGGTCACCACGAGACCCGTTAGATCGCACATAGCGCGGAAGGTCTCCACCTGCGAATGCGCGTTCTGTCCGACCGTGGCGTCGAGCACCAGCAGACAATCGTGGGGCGCCGTCGCGTCCTGCTTCCGGATCACGCGCACCATCTTCCGCAACTGCTGCATAAGGTCGTCGCGGTTCTGCAGCCGGCCCGCGGTATCGACGATCAATACGTCGCTCCCCGCCTCGCGGGCGGCGTCCACCGCCTCGAAGGCGAGACTCGCCGCGTCGGACCCGGGATCTCTCGCGACGACCGGGGCGCCCGCCCGCTCGCCCCAGATCCGGAGCTGTTCGATCGCGGCTGCCCGGAACGTGTCGCCGGCCGCGAACATGACCGACTTGCCCTCTTCCGCGAAACGCTTCCCGAGCTTGCCGATGGTGGTCGTCTTGCCCGAACCGTTCACCCCCGCGACGAGAACGACGTGCGGCCGATGAGCGGGGTCGGCCGCCAGCGGCACGGCGACCGGCTCGAGGATCCGGGCGATTTCGTCCGCCATCGCCTCGCGGACCTCGTCCGCGGAAACCTCCCCGTCGAAGCGCGTTTTCGCCAACGACGCCGAAAGCCTGGCCGCGGTCGCGACGCCGAGATCGGATGCGATCAACAACTCTTCCAGTTCCTCCAGCGTCGAGGCGTCGAGCCTGCCCCCGGCGAAAATGGCGCCGATGCCGTCGGACAGCCGGGACGACGAGCGCCGCAACCCGTCGCGGAGACGGGAGAACCATCTTCCCTTCTGCCGGTCGCTCATGCCGCCTTCCGGGCCAACAGGGTTTCGCCGTCGCGCCGCAGCATGCGCGCCGAAACGATGACGCCGGCCGCCGCCCCGTCCTCGAGCCGCACGACGGCGAACTGGGGCGAGCGTCCTTCTCCCTCGCGCTCGACCAGCACGTCGGCCGTTCCGCCGACGCGTGCGTCGAGAAACCGCCGCGCCTGCCGCGCCCCGGCCGCCCGCAGAAGAGCCGCCCGCGCCTTCCTCGCCTCGCCCGGCACCTGAGGCATTCGAGCCGCCGGCGTCCCGGAACGCTCGGAATAGGGAAAGACGTGCAGCCATGTCAGTTCGCAATCCTCCACCAGGGACAGCGTGTTGCGAAAGGCTTCCTCGGTCTCGGTGGGAAAGCCCGCGATGAGATCGGCGCCGAACGCCGAGTCGGGACGGAGGCGCCGCGCGCGCGCGACGAAGTTTTCGATGTCCGCGCGGAGATGCCGACGCTTCATGCGCTTCAGGATCGTGTCGTCGCCCGACTGCGCGCTCAGGTGAAGATGCGGCATCAACCTGGGTTCGGAAGCGATCGCGCCGTACAGGTCCTCGTCGGCCTCCGCCGGGTCGATCGAGCTCAGCCTGAGCCGGGGCAGGCCGGGAACCAGCTTCAGCAGCCGGCGAACCAGCCCGCCCAGCGTCGGCGCCCCCGGCAGGTCCTTTCCGTAATCCGTTATGTCGACCCCGGTCAGCACGATTTCCCTGCACCCTCCGGCGACGAGGCGGCGCGCCTGCTCGACGATCGCGCCCGGCGCCGACGAGCGGCTCGCGCCGCGCCCGAACGGTATGACGCAGAAAGTGCACCGGTGATCGCACCCCTGCTGTATCTCGACGAAAGCGCGCGTCCTGCCTTCGAAGCCGGCGACCATGTGGGACGCCGTCTCGCGCGCGGCCATGATGTCGCCGACCGACACGCGCGGCGCCTCCGCCAACCCCGCCCAGAAATCGGCATCGACCTTCTCGGCGTTGCCCGCCACCCGGTCGACCTCCTCCATCGCGGCGTATTTTTCGGGAGCGATCTGAGCGCCGCAACCGGTGACGACGATGCGCGCCTCCGGATGCCGCCGCCTGGCGCGGCGGATCGCCTGCCGCACCTGCCGCTCGGCCTCGGCGGTGACCGCGCAGCCGTTGACGATAATCGCGTTCGACACGCCGGCGGCCGCCGCCTGCTCGCGCATGACCTCGGATTCGAAGCTGTTCAGCCGGCATCCGAAAGTGAGAATCCGGGGAGCGTCCACGATCAGGATCCCGTCTCGAGCAGTCCGTGGAAGCTCGTCTCCGCCGGCCCCGTCATGAGGATCCGGTCGTCCTCCCGCCAGTCGATCCGCAGCGATCCTCCGTCCATGGCGACGGTCACGCCGCGTCCGGCGAGGCCGCGGCGCCAGGCGTTCGCGACCGCGGCGCAGGCCGCCGTGCCGCAAGCGAGCGTGACGCCGGCGCCGCGCTCCCAGACCCGCAGGCGCATCCGGTCGGCGTCGTCGATGCGGGCGACGCCGATGTTGGCGCCTTCGGGAAAAAGAGGATCGATCTCGAGCGCCGGCCCGATCTCGGCGAGCGGAATCGCTTCGACCTCGTCGACGAAGAAGGTCGCGTGCGGATTGCCCATGCTGGCCGCCGCCGGATCGGAAAGCGGGCCGCGCCCGAGGTTCAGGTGCAGGGTGTCGGCCCGCCCGCTCAGCGGTATCCGGTCCCACGAGAATCGCGGCGCGCCCATGTCGACCGCGACCATGCCGCGGGCGGCGCGCGCGACCGACAGCGCGCCGGCGACGGTCCGGATGCGGACGGCGTCGGCGCCCCGCTCGTCCATCAGCAGCGCCCCGACGCAGCGGGCCGCGTTGCCGCAGGCGCCCGCCTCGCCGCCGTCGGCGTTCCAGATTCGCATGAAGACGTCTTCGCGCCCGCCGGGTGATTCTTCCATCGCGACCAGCTGATCGCATCCGACGCCGGTATGGCGATCGGCGACGGCGGCCGCCCAGGCGGAATCGACGGCGAATCCGGCCCACGGCTCCCCCGGACGCGCGTCGATCACCACGAAGTCGTTTCCGAGCCCGTGCATCTTTCTGAAAGGCAGTTCCATGGCGTGCGCAATATGGCGGGGCGGCGGGCGAAGTCCAGCGAACGGAGCCGGCGCCCCGCGCGCCGCCGGGTTTCCGCGGCCGGCCTCGCCCTCGACACGCCCGCATATATGAACGAATATCCGGAAACCGCAATACTGCCCGCCGGGGAGGCGTCCATGAAATTCGGCATCGGCCAGCCCGTTCCGAGAACGGAGGATCCGCGGCTTCTGAGAGGCGGCGGCCGCTACGTCGACGACATCGACCTGCCGCGGCAGGCCGTGGGCTACGTCTTGCGATCGCCCCATTCCCATGCCCGCGTGAACGGAGTCGACACCGACGCCGCCGCGCGCATGCCCGGCGCGCTCGCGGTTCTCGCGGGCCGGGACGTCGAGGCCGACGGTCTCCGCGACATCGGTTGCCACGTGCCGCCGATGGCTTTCGGCGGCCCCGCGACCTACACGCCGGCGCATCCGATCCTCGCCCGGGACCGGGTGCGGTGCGTGGGCGATCCGGTCGCCTTCGTCGTCGCCGAGACTCTGGCGCAGGCGCGGAACGCCGCGGAGGCGATCGAAGTCGACTACGAAATTCTGCCCGCGGCAGGCTCCACGCGCGACGCTGCGGTCGAAGGCGCGCCCCTCGTGTGGGACGACGCGCCCGGCAATCTGTGGTTCGACATGGAGCTCGGCGACCGCGACGCCGCGGAAGCCGCGTTCGCTTCCGCCCGGCACGTCGTCAAGGCGCGCCTGCGCAACAACCGCATCTCCGCCAACGCGATGGAACCGCGGGCGACCCTCGCCGAATATCATCCCGGACAGGACAGCTTCACGATCTGGATGTCCAGCCAGGGACCCCACCAGCACCGCCCCGTCTTCGCGGAAATCTTCGGCGTCCCGGCGGGTTCGTTTCGCATCGTCTGCCCCGACGTGGGAGGCGGCTTCGGCATGAAGAACAACGTCTTCCCCGAAGACGCCCTGTGCGCCTGGGCGGCAAGACGGCTGCGGCGGCCGGTCAAGTGGACGGCCGACCGGTCCGAATCGCTGGTCAGCGACACCCACGGACGCGACGCCGACTGTCTGGGCGAACTGGCGCTCGACGGCGACGGGCGGATTCTCGGGCTGCGGGTGCGCGCCGATTACGGCCTCGGCGCGTATCTGTCCGCATCGGCGCCGGTGTCCGCCTGCATCGGCGCCATGGTCTATCCCAACGTCTACGATTTTCAGGCGATGCACGTCCACATCCGCGCGGTGTTCAGCCATACGGCCTGGACCGGCCCCTATCGGGGCGCAGGGCGGCCCGAAGCGATCTACGTCGTGGAACGCCTGCTCGACATGGCGGCCGACGAGCTCGGCGCGGATCCGATCGAGCTGCGCAGGCGCAATTACGTCTCCCCGGAGAAGATGCCGTACGCGACGCCGGTGCCGACCGTGATCGACTCGGGCGATTTTCCGGCGCTCGCCGCCCACGCCGCCGGCGTCGCGGACGCGGCCGGCTTCGCCGCCCGCAGGGAGGAGGCCGCCGCGCGGGGCCGGCTTCGCGGCCTCGGCGTCTGCTCCTTCATCGATTTCGCGGCGCCCTTCAACGACCGGATGGAGATCCGCTTCGACGAGACCGGCGGCGTGACCGTCGCGGCCGGCACCTTCAGCCACGGGCAGGGCCACCGGACCTCCTACGCGCAAATGATCCATGAATGGCTGGGCGTCCCGTTCGACCGCGTCCGCCTGGTCCAGGGCGACACCGACGCGGTGACCTTCGGACGCGGCACCTACGGATCCCGCTCCATGTCGATCGGCGGTTCCGCCTTGCGGGCCGCGGCCGACGCGATCGTCGAAAAAGCGAAGAAGATCGCCGCCCACCTGCTGGAGGCGGCCGCCGAAGACATCGAGTTCGAAGAAGGCGCGCTCAAGGTCGCCGGCACCGACCGGTCGATTCACATCTGCGAACTCGCGGCCCAGACCTTCATGCCCATGGGCTGGCCGGCGGAGCTCGGCGTCGGACTTTCGGCGGAAGGTGCCTGGACGCCGGAGAGCGGTCCCAACTGGCCCAACGGAACCCACTTCGCGGAAGTGGAAATCGACCCCGACACCGGCGCCGTCGAACTGATTCGCCACGTGGCGGTCAACGATTCCGGCGAGGTGATCAACCCTCTGCTGCTCGCCGGCCAGGTTCACGGCGGAGTGGCGCAGGGAGTCGGCCAGGCCCTCATGGAGGACGTGACCTACGATTCCGAAGGCCAGCTCCTCGCCGGCTCGTTCATGGACTACTGCATGCCGCGGGCCGACGACCTGCCGATGATCGAGACGCGGGATTTCGCGGCGGCTTGCCGGACCAATCCGCTCGGCGTGAAGGGCGGCGGAGAATCCGGCACGGTCGGCGCGACCGCGGCGGTGGTCAACGCCGTCGTCGACGCGCTCTCGGGGCTCGGCGTGACCGACGCGGAAATGCCGCTTACGCCCCTCAGAGTGTGGCAGGCGATCCGCGCCGCCCGGCCGTAAGGCGGTCCGCCGCGACGGGAACCGCGGCCGTGCGGCGCCGGAAGCTGTTCTGCTTCGGCCTCGGCTATGCCGCCATGGCGTTGAGCCGCCGGCTGAACGCCCGCAAGTGGCGGATCTCCGGCACCTGCCGGAGCGCCCGCAGGCGCGCCGCGCTCGGCGCCCTCGGCATGGAAGCGGCGCTGTTCGACGGGACGGCGCCCATGGATCGCCCGCAAGCGCTCGCCGGGACCACGCATCTGCTGTCGTCCGTTCCGCCCGACGCGGAAGGGGACCCGGTCCTGCGGCGACACGCCGCGGATTTGCCGCGGACCGTCGAATGGGCGGGATATCTGTCGACCACGGGAGTCTACGGCGACCGGGGCGGCGGATGGGTCGACGAAACCTCGGAAACCCGCCCCGGCAGCGAGCGCAGCGCGAGGCGGGTCGCGGCGGAACGCGCCTGGCTGCAATGGGGCGAGGAACGGGGCGTAGCCGTGCAGGTCTTTCGCCTCGCGGGGATCTACGGACCCGGCCGGTCCGCCTTCGACCGGATCCGCGACGGCACGGCGCGGCGCATCGACAAGCCGGGGCACTATTTTTCCCGCATACACGTGGAGGATATCGCGACGGTGCTCGAGGCGTCCATCGCGAGGCCGGAGGCGGGCGGCATCTACAACGTCTGCGACGACGAACCGGCGGAGCCGGCGGAGGTCGTCGCTTACGCCTGCGAACTTCTCGGCGTGGAGCCGCCGCCCCTGATCGCGTTCTCCGACGCGGAGTTGTCGCCCCGGGCGCGAACCTTCTGGGCGGACAATCGACGGGTCCGCAACGGCCGGACGAAGGAAGAACTGGGCGTGGAGCTGGCCTTCCCCGACTATCGCGCCGGGCTGCGGGCCATCGCGGGCCTGCCCGCGAGTTCGTCGACCGCGCCCGTCAGGCAACCGATATCCCCGTCGCGCGAAAGCCGGTGATCGCCGTCCTTGACGAGGACGACCCGCGCGTCGTCGGAAAGCAGCCGCTCCGCCAGGCGGATCGACGTCGTCCACGGCACGTCCTCGTCCCGCATGCCGTGAAGCAGGCGGACCGGGCAGCGCAGCGGTATCGGCCGCCGCAGAAGCAGGCGCTTCCTTCCGTCCTCGACAAGCTTCATGGTGACGGGCTCGCCGCCGCCCGGCATCATGCAGATTCCCTCGACGGCCAGCTCCTCGCGGCGCGCGTCGTCGAGGCGTTCCCACAACAGGTCCTCCGTGAAATCCGGCGCGGCCGCCACGCCCACCAGCCCGGCCACGCGGCGCGGCCTGGCGAGAGCCGCCAGCAGCATGATCCATCCGCCCATCGACGATCCCACCAGTATTTGCCGGCCGGAGGTGCAGCGGTCGAGCGCCGCCAGGGCGTCGTCCGTCCAGACTCCGATCGTGCCGTCGGCGAACTCGCCCGAGGACTCGCCGTGCCCCTGGTAGTCGAAGCGCAGAAAGGCGCGGCCCGCCGCCCGGCAATGGCGTTCCAGCGCCAGGGCCTTGGTTCCCTGCATGTCCGACATGAAGCCGCCGAGAAACACGACTCCGGGAGTCGCGCCGTCGATCCGCCGGTACGCGATTGTCGCGCCGTTGCGTGATAGTATCCCCGGTCGAGGTTCGCTGTCCGAGTTCATCGGGCGTCGGCCTTCGTTGGACGCGTCCATCGTCAGTAATACTATCGAGGAGCGAACGGTGAAAGTTCCCACCGTTCTGCAGGTGCTGCCCCGTCTGGAATTCGGCGGCGTCGAACGCGGCACCGTCGAAATCACCGCGGCCTTGGCGGCCGAGGGATGGAAAGCGGTCGTCGCCTCGGCCGGCGGCACCATGACCAAGGACGTCGAGCGGGCGGGCGGGATTCACGTAACGGCGCCGCTGTGCTCGAAGAACCCCTGGACGATGCGGCGCAACGTGGCGCTCATCGAAAGGATCATCCGCCACTACGAAATCGATATCGTGCACGCCCGAAGCCGCGCGCCCGCCTGGAGCGCCCGCGCGGCCGCGCGGAGCCAGGGCGTTTCCTTCGTCACCACCTTCCACGGGCTTTACGGCGGCGGCTACCCGTTGAAGAAGCCGTACAACAGCGTCATGGCGAGCGGCGATCTCGTCATCGCCGTATCCGAATTCACGAGACGCCACGTGTCGGAAGTCTACGGCGTTCCGGCGGACCGGCTGCGGACCATCCCTCGCGGCGTCGACACCGACATCTTCGATCCTCACGCGGTGTCGCAGGAGCGCATCGTCCAGCTGGCGCGGGAGTGGTGCCTGCCGGACGACGCGTACGTCATCATGTCGCCCGGCCGGCCGAGCCGACGCAAGGGATACAGCGTCCTCGTCGAGGCCGCCCGCCAGCTCGATCATCCGAACTACCGCATACTGCTCGTCGGCGCGGACCACGGCAGCCCGCGTTACCGGAAGAAACTCCGGGCGCAGATCCGGCGGAACGGGCTGGAGGGGATCGTGCGCCTGACCGAGCCCTGCCGCGACATGGCCGCCGCCTACATGCTGGCCGACGCCGTGGTTTTCGCTCCCGTCGAACCGGAACCGTTCGGCCGCGTCTCCGTCGAGGCGCAGGCGATGGGCCGTCCCGTCATCGTGACCGACCTCGGCGGCCTGCGGGAGACGGTGATCGACGGCGAGAACGGCTGGCTCGTCCCGGCCCGCGAACCGGCGTCGCTCGCGCGCGCGCTGCGCGAGGCGCTGGCGATGACGCCCGAAGAGAGGGTCGCCAACGCCCGGCGCACGCGCGACCATATAGAGAAGAACTTCACGAAAACCCTGATGTGCGACCGGACGATGTCAGTTTACCGCGAACTTCTCGAAGCATGACGGAACGTCCGCTCGCCGCCGCCGGAACCGGCGGCGGACCGCGGCGCCGAGGTTGCCGCGACGGCGGGATTGCGTTAAACGCCCGGCGCGGCGGCAGTCGAATTCTGGAATCTGGCGAACGGAACATGGACGGCGTGAACATCACCCTGCCGGACGGCAGCGTACGCCGCTTCGGCCACGCGGTGACCGGAGCGGAACTCGCGGCCGATATCGGACCCGGCCTGGCGAAGGCGGCGATCGCCGTCAGGATCGACGGAGAAATCCGCGATCTCGCCCGGCCGATCGATCGCGACGCCGCCGTCGAGATCGTAACCCGCAAGTCCGACGAAGCGCTGGAACTGATCCGGCACGACGCGGCGCACGTCATGGCGGAAGCCGTGCAACGCCTCTACCCCGGCACGCAGGTGACCATCGGCCCGGCGATCGAAAACGGTTTCTATTACGATTTCGCGCGCGACGCGCCGTTCACGACCGACGATCTCGAAAAGATCGAGGCCGGGATGCGCGAAATCGTCGGCCGCGACGAAGCGTTCGCGCGCGAGGAGATGGACCGGGAGGCGGCGATCCGCCTCTTCGAAGGCCTCGGCGAGAGCTACAAGGCGCAGATCGTCCGCGACCTCCCGGCCGGCGAAACCGTTTCGATCTACCGGCAGGGGGAGTGGTTCGACCTGTGCCGCGGGCCGCACCTTCCGTCCACCGGCCACGTCGGCGGCGGCTTCAAGCTGCTGCGCGTGGCGGGCGCTTATTGGCGCGGAGACTCCCGCAACGAAATGCTGCAGAGGGTCTACGGCACCGCGTGGCGGGACGGAAAGGAACTGGCCGCGCATCTCGAACGGCTCGAGGAGGCGGAAAAGCGCGACCACCGGCGGCTGGGCCGCGAGATGGAGCTGTATCATTTCCAGGAGGAGGCCGTCGGCAGCGTCTTCTGGCATCCCAAGGGCTGGACGCTGTACCGCGCGCTCGAGTCCTACGTCCGGAAGCGCCTCGAGAAAGCCGGCTACGTCGAGGTGAAGACGCCGCAGCTCATCGACCGCGGGCTCTGGGAAGCGTCCGGCCATTGGGACAAGTTCCGCGAGCACATGTTCACCGCGGAAACCGACGACGACCGGATTCTGGCGCTGAAGCCGATGAACTGTCCGGGCCACGTGCAGATATTCCGCCAGGGCATCACCAGCTACCGCGACCTGCCGCTGCGCATGGCGGAGTTCGGCTCGTGCCATCGCTACGAGCCTTCGGGGGCGCTGCACGGGTTGATGCGGGTGCGGGCCTTCACCCAGGACGACGCGCACATCTTCTGCACGGCGGACCAGATCACGTCCGAAACGGCGGCGTTCTGCGAACTGCTGACGAGCGTCTACGCCGATTTCGGGTTCTCCGACGTGGCGGTGAAGTTCGCCGACCGTCCGCCGGTGCGGGCGGGCGACGACGCGGTCTGGAGCCGCGCCGAAGCGGCGCTCGTGGAGGCCGTCGAGGCGACCGGCCTCGACTACGAGCCGAACCCGGGCGAGGGCGCGTTCTACGGCCCCAAGCTGGAATTCGTGCTGCGCGACGCGATCGGGCGGGACTGGCAGTGCGGCACGCTGCAGGTCGATTTCGTGCTGCCGGAGCGGCTGGACGCCGCCTATGTCGGCGAGGACGGAAGGAAGCACCGCCCGGTCATGCTTCACCGGGCGATTCTGGGCTCGTTCGAACGCTTCATCGGCATCCTGGTCGAGCACTACGCCGGGCGCCTGCCGATGTGGCTGGCGCCGGTTCAGGCCGTCGTGGCGACGATAACGTCGGACGCCGACGCCTGGGCCGAGGAAGTCCGGAGCGCGCTGGAGGGCGCAGGCGTTCGGGCGGAACTCGACGTTCGCAACGAAAAGATCAACTACAAGGTGCGCGAGCACAGCCTCGCCAAGGTGCCCGCCATTCTTGTGGTCGGCCGGCGCGAGGTGGAGAACCGCAGGGTCGCGCTGCGCAGCCTCGGCGGCAAGGAACAGGAAGTTCTTGCGCTCGAAGAGGCTGTGGCTAGACTTGCGGACGGATGCCGTTCACCATGACGCCGACGGCGGAACGAGCCGGACCGGAAAGACAAACGAGCAAAGGAGAAAATCCATCGCAAGACCTCCAATGATGGCGCCGCCCGTGCGGGACGAGCGGCCCGTGAACGAAACGATCCAGGCGACCGAGGTGCGTCTGATCGGCGCCGACGGCCAGCAAATCGGCGTTGTCTCCCGAAGCGAAGCGCTCGATTACGCGTCGCATGCAGGCATGGACCTCGTCGTCGTCGCCGGCGGAGCCGCTCCGCCGGTCTGCAAGATCATGGATTACGGAAAGTTCAAATACGAGGAGCAGAAGAAGAAGAACGAAGCCCGCAAAAAGCAGAAGACGATAGAGGTCAAGGAAATCAAGCTTCGGCCCGGAATCGACGATCACGACTACGAAATCAAGATGCGGTTCATGAGGAAGTTTCTCGACGACGGCGACAAGGTGAAGGTGACGATGCGCTTTCGAGGCCGGGAGATGGCGCACCAGGAGCGCGGCCTCGCCGTTCTGGACCGGGTGCGAAGCGACCTCGACGGAACGAGCAGGATCGAGCAGTTTCCGAAAATGGAAGGCCGTCAGATGGTGATGGTGCTGGCGCCGGTCTGAGGCGGCCGGCCCGTCAGGGGGCGGAACGCGGCTTGAGAACGAACTTGCGGTCGCAGTACGGGCATTCGACCTCGCCGTCCTGCAGGGCCAGATACACTTTCGGATGTCCGAGTTCCCCGCCGTCGCAGGACACTTCCGTCGTCTCGACCTCGACGATATCGGGCGGCAACAGCATTTTCCGTTTCTCCGCAGCCTGCAAGCGCGTTTCCCGCCCGCCCGGGAAAGCCGGCGCGGCGGGAAATGATAGTCGAACGTGCCGGTAAGGCAACCGCCCCTGCCGACGATTTTCGCGGCGCTTTGCGGCGCGCTGGCGCTCGGCGCGTGCGCTCCTCGCGTCGAGCCGGCCGGCCCCTTCCTCTCGCCGCCGCAACTGAAAGACGACCGGATCGTCGCCGCGGACGGCGCGGTCCTTCCGCTGAGGCGCTGGATGCCGGACCGGCGGCCGCGCGCCGTCATCCTTGCGCTCCACGGCTTCAACGATTATTCCCGCGCCTTCGAACGACCCGGAGAATACTGGACGAAAAAGCGCATCGCCACCTACGCGTACGATCAGCGCGGGTTCGGCGAAGCGCCGCACCGTGGCATCTGGGCCGGTCACAAGACCATGGCGGCGGACGCCGCCGCCGCCCTCGATCTCGTCCGGACCCGCCATCCCGGCATTCCGGTCTACGTGCTGGGCGAGAGCATGGGCGGAGCGATCGCCATGATTGCGGCGCCGACGCTGCGGGCGGACGGGCTCGTTCTCGTCGCTCCGGCGCTGCGCGGCCGGCGCCGGCTCGGCTTCTTCGCGAGCGCGGCTCTCTGGTTGACGGCTCGGACCATCCCCTGGTATCCGCTCACCGCCGAAGGGTTGAACGTGCAGGCGTCCGACAACGTCGGAATGCTGCGCGCGCTCGGCCGCGATCCGCTGATCGTCAAGCGGACGCGGATCGACGCCGTCGAGGGATTGGTGAACGCAATGGATGCGGCCCTCGCCGCCGCGCCGCGGTTGCCGTCGCTGGTCCTTTTCGGCGCGCGGGACGAACTCGTCCCTCCGGAACCCGCGCTCGCCTTGTTCCGCAGGGCGCACGCCCGGGTCGTCCTTTACCGGGACGGCTGGCACATGCTGTTGCGCGACCTGAACGCGCAGGTCGCGCTCGACGACATAGCGGCCTGGATCGCGGACTCCGCGGCCCCGTTGCCCTCTGGCTCGGACGCCCCGGCGGCGATGTCGCTTCGATCGAAATCCGGCGCCGCCCGGCGACCGGGCCTTGTGGATCTTCCGTTTCTCGCTCCGCTCTTCGGGGCCGGCGCGCGAATCACCGCGGGGCGCGGGCATCGGTCCGCGCGGCAACGCTTGAGATCGGAGTCGCGCGAAAGCATTCGCGAAACTCCCCCTTCCGTTCGCGGCTAAGAGTTTCCCTGCGCGCCGCGGGCCGGCCGCTTTCGGGAAGTTCGCCTCTCTCCGACCGCAACTGCGCGGAATGCCGACGGGAAGTCGTCCGCCGAAGCCCTGCTTCGAATGCGCGCGGTTCGAACGCCGAACGCGCGAAGCCCGAGGCCCGCGCTTCGTCGCGCAACGAAATGCCGGCGCGTCGCGCCGCAACGCGCAAAAAAATTCGGCCCGCCGCGTTCGAAATGGCTGTCGGGATTGTCGGCCAACGGCCGTCCGTCGCGCAGTTCTTGGCAACGTAGCGCTCGTTTTCCGGGGACAGCGGCGCGGACGGCAGGCTCGAGCCGAAAACGGCGGCTGCGGCGAGCGTTCCAGAAAATCCCCGGCAGCTCGAACGAGCTCCGGATCGACGCGGATTCGGTGGCTTCGCCGACCGCAGAGGGGAGAAGCCGTCGCTTTTCGCGCAAATTCTTGCGATCCGACGAAAATACAACGACGTTTCGTTGCTGACGGAACGAACGCCTTTTCCGCCAGGAACAATGCCTCCGAACGCATGGAGATTGCGCCCTGTACGCTTGCATGCATCGGAAGACAAAGCGACGTTCGGACGAACGAACCGAGGCGGCTACGGCGGAGGCGCGAGGAGACCGCTTAACGGACGACTGCAAGCGAAAATCCGGAAAGCGTTCGCCCGTTTGAGCCAATGCCGAACCAATGTCGATTCGCGCCTGCGTTCCACGATGGACGGCGACGATTTTCCACGCCGCAGCGGTTGCGGGCCGGAGTCGCGAACGCCTGTTCCGATTCGGTTTCCGTCTCGCAACTGCCCGTCGGCGCGTAGAACGGACGAGCGGCGATTGGGCCTCGCCCGGCCGTTCGCCGCCGATGCGTCGCTTCTCTGCCGAAAAAATTCCCGATAAAGATTCGAAACGCCCGTTGACTTTCGACTCCGGATTGCACTAGATTCGCGTCGTTGCGTTCGTCCCCTCGGGGACATAAACAATGGAAAGAGGATCGATGACAAGCTTCGACGAAAGCCAACTGACGAAAGGTCAGCTACGTAAACTCACCGCTCTGAGGAAATCGCTCGGACCGGATATCGCCGACGACGCGTTCGGGAAATGGATGGGGCAGCAGAGCAAAGAGGCTCCCGAGGACCCGGGCGTCGCGGTGCTCACCGCCGCCCTCACGCCTATGGTCGAAGAAGGCAAGTTGCGAATTCCGCGCGGCGGTTACCACATTCGGCGCGGACGGGGCAGGGTGATCATCGAACGCGCCAAGGAGTAGAGGGCGGTCCGGGCGGCGTCCCGTTGCGGGACGCCGTCGGAACTGCGACCGCGAACCGCCTTCCCCATCTGGGAATGCCCGCGCAAGAACGCCGAAACGGAAGGAAATCGGCGGAGAGCCGCAGGTGCTGGGCGTCGCTTCCTCGCGCGAGCGCTTGCCGCGAATCCTGCTCCGTGCTATCAATGGCGGCGGAACGGCGCATCGCACCCGTAGCTCAGCCGGATAGAGCGCTGGCCTCCGAAGCCAGAGGTCACAGGTTCGAATCCTGTCGGGTGCGCCACCTCTCGAACGGCGCGCGAACCCTGCCGGCCGGACGGCAAGTCCGTCGCCGGGCGAAGCGGGGAGCGGGATGGAGCGGGATACCGTAGAATTTACCGGGGCCGAAAAGGCGCTCGACCGCTCGGTCAAGGCGATGGCGATCGTCGCAGGCGTCGCCTTGATGTGGCTGATGGCGCTCGTCTGCTATTCGGTCCTGATGCGCCGCGTTTTCAACGCGCCCCCGCTGGGCGGAACGGACCTCGCCTCGGTCAGCCTCGTGCCGGTGGCGTTCCTCGGTTTCGCTTACTGCGGCTGGACCGGCGGGCATATCGCCGTCGACGTGATTTCCGGACTCGGACGCCCCAATCTCACCCGCTGGACGGACGTGACGATGCGGATCCTTTCTTCGCTGCTGGTGGCGCTCTTGACTTGGCGCTGCATCGTCCTGTTAGGCGACGCGATGGAAATCGGCGAAGCGACGGAATTGATCGAAATCCCGCACTCCCCGTTCATCGCCGTCATGATTGCCGGCAGCGCCGTATTCGCCCTGACGTTTTTCGTGATGGCGCTGCGCGCCTGGCGCGGCGAGGCAGACGCGCCGCCGCCATGAACGCATGAGTCCCACTTGGGTCGGGATCCTGGGGCTGCTCGCCCTGTTCGCGCTGCTCGGTCTGCGCATGCCGGTGGCGATCGTGATGACGCTGTTGGGCGTCGCCGGCATCTGGGCGCTCAACAGCTGGAACGCGGCGATGTCGACGCTGGCCGACGAAGCGTGGGTCATCGTGTCGAACTACGAATTCATCGTGATTCCGCTCTTCATCCTCATGGGCAATTTCGCCTCGATATCCGGGATGAGCCGCGACCTCTACGCGGCGGCCTATTCCTGTCTGGGCCACTGGCGCGGCGGGCTGGCTTCTGCGACCATCGCCGCCTGCGCCGGCTTCGCCGCCTTGTCGGGCTCGTCCGTGGCCTCGGCCGTGACGATGGGCCGCGTCGCGCTGCCGGAGATGCGGCGCTACAATTACTCCAGCCGCCTCGCGACCGGAGCCATCGCCGCCGGCGGCACCCTCGGCATCCTCATCCCGCCGAGCACGGGCTTCATCATCTACGCCATCCTGGTCGAGGAATCGATCGGGCGGCTGTTTCTCGCGGGAGTCGTTCCGGGCCTGCTGCTGACGACGCTGTTCATGATTTCGATCGCGATAATGACCCGGATCAACCCAGGTCTCGGTCCGGCCGGCCCACGGTCCACCGGCGGTCAACGGGTGTCCTCGCTCGCCCAGGCGGGACCGATGATCCTTATCGTGTTGATTACCATCGGCGGCATCTATACCGGCGTCTTCACGCCGACCGAAGCTGCCGCCGTCGGCGCGATGCTGGCCTTCGTTCTGGCTCTGACGCGCAGACGGGTGAACGCGGATTCGATGTCCAGGGTCCTGCTGCAGACGATCCGCACGACCGGTCTCGCCTTCTTCATCCTGATCGGCGCGCACGTCTTCAACCCGTTCATGGCGCTGACGGAAATTCCTTCCGATCTCGCCGCGCTGCTGATCGACGCGGAGCTTCCGCGCACGGCGATCATGCTGATCATCATGGCCGCCTACATGATTCTGGGAACCTTCCTCGAGGGTTTCGCGATGCTGGTGTTGACGCTGCCCATCGTGCATCCGCTGATCGTCGAGCTCGGGTACGACTCCATCTGGTTCGGCGTCGTGGTCGTGATCGTGATCGAGATGGGGCTGATCAGCCCGCCGGTGGGCGTCAACGTGTTCGTCGTGAAGGGCATCGCGGAAGACGTGCCGCTGAAGGAGATCTTCATCGGGATCGTCCCGTTCTGGATCGCAATGGCCCTTTGCCTGCTTTTTCTTCTGGCGGTCCCCGAGCTGGCCCTGTTCCTGCCCAACACGATGATCGAATCTTTCGATTGATCGCTCCCGCCCTCAGGCGCCGGCGGGCCCGGTAAAACTGCGCAGTGGATCGCTGCGGTCGTTCGACCGCTTTCCCCCTGACCGCCTGCGCTCGGGATGCGGTCAGGCCCAAGTCCGCTGTGCTGCGCGCAGCGGCCGGACATTCGTTTCTTTTCTGACGATCGGCCGTCCTCGCGACCCTGCCGACGGGCGGGCGGAGCGACGCTGCAGGTCCATTGCCGTTCCACCGCTGCTCGACCGCCCGGCGCTCTCTCGACGGAACATGCCCGCGTCCGGGCGGCGGCCCCGAAAAAGGGCGCAGTGCAGACGCCTCAAGATTGACGACGCGCCAATCCTGTTCCACAATCGCGATCATAACGCACCGGCAGGAGGACACCCTGATGATGAAGCGCACTTCTCTCGTTCTGACCGCGGCAGTCGGCCTGCTCGCAGTGCCTCAGGCAGATGCCGCGGAACTCAAAGTCGCGTCGTTTACCGGACCGAAGCACCCTGTAAACGCGCGCATGATTTCGCCGTGGGCGAAAGACATCAACGCGATGAACGCCGGTCTTCAGGTGAAGCTGTTCGTGGCCGGCAAGCTGGGCAAGGGCCCGGCCAAGCAGTTCAAGCGCGCGCTCGACCGCGTCGCCGACATCTCTTTCGGCCTGCAGGGCTACACTTCGAAACTGTTCCGGGCCACGACCCTGGTGGAACTTTCCAACGTCATGGGCAGCGCGCAGGACGGCACCCGCCGCCTCAACGCGGCCTACGCCCAGTCCCCCGCGCTCCGCAAGGAATACGAACAGGTCAAGGTGCTGGCGCTTTGGGCTATCGATCCGCCGATCATCATGACCAGGAACAAGCCGATCAAGACGGTCGCCGATCTCAAGGGCCTCAAGCTCCGCACTCCCTCGCAGATGTCTGCGCGGTCGATCAAGGCCCTCGGCGCCGTGCCGGTGCCCATGCCGATCACCAAGCTCTACAACGCCCTCGCCCGGGGAACCGTGGACGGCGTGCTCGTCTCCCCGACGGTTCTGCACACTTTCAAGATCAAGGAAGTGACCCGTCACTTCGCGAGCGGGATCCCGTTCGGCTCCTCGCCCATGTTCATCGTGATGAACAAGCAAAGCTGGAACGAGCTGTCGCCGGCGCATCGCGACATCATCGAGAAGTCGGTCGGCAGCAACTGGGGCGAGACCGGAGGAAAAATTTACGATGCCGAACACGCCAAGGGCATGGCCTTTCTGGCCGCCTCAGACGCCCACAATCTCGTCAGGCTTCCGGACGCGGAGGTGCGCAAGGCGCTGTCGATGCTTGCCAAGCTCGAACGGGAAGTCGTGGCCGAATGGCAAGAGAACGGCATTCCCGCCACCGAGATCCTGAAGCTCATGCGCGGCGCCTGAAGCGCCCGGAGATGCGGCGTGCTTTACGTGATCCATGGCGTCGACGGGCCCGACGCCAACCGCATTCGCGCAGAAAACCGGCAAGCTCATTTCGACTATCTCGCCAGGCACGAGGATATCCTCGTCCTGGGCGGCGCGACGCTTGCCGACGACAGCGACGCGCGGACGGGAAGCCTGTTGATCGTCAACGTCCCGTCTCGCGCCGCCGCCGACGCGTTCGCAGCGGACGAACCGTTCCGCAAGGCCGGATTGTTCAGCCGATACGTTATTTCGCGAATGCGGCGCGGACAATGGAATCCGGCGGCGGCGCCCGCCACCGCGGAGGGCGATTGACCGCTCGCCGGGCCGGCGTCCGAAACCACGTCCCTCGTCGCGCTCGGCGCCGCGGACCGGGAACGCCGACCGAGCGCCCAACGGCCGCCGCGGTGACGTCTCGGGGCTGGAGGGCGAGTTCATGATCGTCGAGGTCAAGAGCGCTGTCGAGGATATTCGCGCGGACCGGACGGAGTATCTCGACTTCTGCGACCGTTTCCGTTTCGCCGCGCCGCTCGGATTCGCGCTTGAAATCCCGCAGCCGCGGCCCGATGGCTGCGGACGACGCGGCGATGTGGCGCGAATCCTCCCGGAAAAGCCTGAACTCTCCCCGCAGCCGCCTGTTCGCGCTCCTCGCAAGCGAACGGCTCGCAAGATTGGCGGAAAAGGTCGAACAGGCGGTCGCCTGCGGGCGCTTTCCCAAGACGGCGCGACCGCGTTCGGACCAGCGGCGCGGCGAGACGGGCGGCCCGGCGAAAATCGCGAGGCGCGGACGCCTCGGATTGGATCCGGCGAGGTATGCAGTTAGAATCCCCGAATGCTTAGCAAGGCAGACAACGAACTGGTGACCCGAACGGGGCCGGGAACGGCCTGCGGTTCGCTCATGCGCGGCTACTGGCAACCGGCGGCGTTGACCGAGGAACTGGATGGCGACCGCCCGGTGAAGCCGGTGCGGCTTATGGGCGAGGATCTGGTCCTCTTCCGCGACGAAGCCGGCGAATGCGCCCTGGTCGGCCGGCGATGCCCGCACCGGGGCGCAGACCTCCGCTACGGCCGACTCGAGGACGGAGGATTGCGCTGCACGTTCCACGGCTGGCTGTTCGATTCCGCAGGCCGGTGCTTGGAGCAGCCGGCCGAACCGCCGGGCAGCCGATTCCGGGAAAAAATCCGACATGTCGCCTACCCCTGCGTCGAGCGCAACGGAATCGTGTTCGCCTGGCTCGGGAACGGCGACCCGCCCGAACTCCCGGAGTTCGACTGCTTCGCCGCGCCCGAAGCGTTCGCCTTCGCCTTCAAGGGCTTCATGGAGTGCAACTGGTTGCAGGCCCTGGAAGTGGGAATCGATCCCGCGCATGCCTCGTTTCTCCACCGTTTCTTCGAGGATCGGGAAGAGGACTACGGTCGGCAGTTCGGCGACGAAACGGAAGACGTTCCGGTCACCCGGCTCCTGCGGGAGCATCCCTGCCCCGAAATCCGCGTGGACGATACCGGCTACGGCCTCCGATTGACCGCGCTCCGCAGAATCGGCGACGGGCGGTTGCACGTGCGCGTCACGAACCAATTGTTCCCCAACGCCATCGTCATTCCCATGTCGAACGACATGAACATCACCCAATGGCATGTTCCCGTCGACGATACGCATTGCTGGTGGTACGCGATCTTCACGGCGTTCGAGACCGAAGTGAAACGCGACCTCATGCGCGCCCAACGGCTGGAACTTTACACGCTTCCCGATTACCGGTCCCGCAAGAACCGGTCCAACGAATACGGATTCGATCCCGAAGAACAGCGGGAGCGCACCTTTACGGGCATGGGCTTCGACATCAACGTTCACGACCAGTGGGCGGTCGAGGCTCCCGGACCGATTTACGACCGCACGAAGGAACATCTCGGCGCTTCGGACAAGGGCATCGCCGCCTACCGCCGCAGGCTGATCCGGGCGCTCGGCGACGGGCCGCCGCCGCCGAACGGCGAAAAGGGCCCGGCGGCGATCGATACGATAGCGCCGGCGAACGGCTGGGAGCGGGCATGGAAGGCCGCCGAAGCGCTCCGGCGCGAACGGTCGGCATGGGCCGCGCCGCTGTGATCGAAGGCGGAAGGGACGGGCTCGTCGAACGTCACGGACTCTGGAGCGACGACGACCATCTGGCGGGCGCCGACGTCCTGAAACGAATCGAGCGCAACGAACTCGACGTCGTCCGCCTCTCCTTCGCCGACCAGCATGGAATACTCCGCGGCAAGACGCTGATGGCCGGAGAAGCGGCGGGCGCCATGCGCAACGGCTGCACCATGACGACCACCTTGCTCGCCAAGGACACGTCGCACAGGACGGTCTACCCCGTGTTCGCCGCCGGGGGCGGATTCGACATGGAAGAAATGACCGGCGGCGGCGACTTCGTGATGGTTCCCGACCCTTCGACGTTCAGGACGTTGCCATGGGCGCAGTCCACGGGCTGGATGCTGTGTGACATCTACTTCCCCGACGGGACGCCCGTGCCGTTTTCCACCCGCGCGCTGTGCCGCGACGCCGTCCGGCGGGCGGCGGAGGCGGGCTACGACTACGTCGCGGGACTCGAGGTGGAATTCCATTTGTTCATGCTCGAAGATCCGAAGCTTTCGCCCGAACACGCTACCCAGCCGGGAACGCCGCCCGATGTCGGCCTGCTTGCCCACGGATTTCAGTACCTCACCGAGCAGCGGGCGGACGAACTCGACCCCGCGCTGGAAATTCTGCGCGGCAACCTGATCGAACTGGGCATGCCGTTGCGGTCGATGGAGGTGGAATTCGGGCCGTGCCAGGTCGAAGCGACGTTTCGTCCGGCCGCGGGCCTGGAGTCGGCCGACCTGATGGTGCTGTTCCGGAGCGCCGTCAAGCAGATCGCGCGGCGCAACCGGCTGCACGCGACCTTCATGTGCAGGCCGGGGCTTCCCAACTTGTTTTCCAGCGGCTGGCATCTTCACCAGTCGTTGCTCGAACGCGAAACCGGGACCAACGCTTTCATGCCGGAAAACGGCGAGGCGCTTTCGCGAACCGGCCGGCGGTTCGTCGCGGGGCTGCTGCGGCACGCCCGCGCGGCCTCGGTTTTCACGACGCCGACGATCAACGGCTACAAAAGGTTCCGGCCCCACTCGCTGGCGCCGGACCGCGCGGTCTGGTCGAAAGACAATCGCGGCGCCATGATCCGGGTCCTCGCCGCTCCCGACGACCGGGGATCGCGGATCGAAAACCGGGTCGGCGAACCTGCCGCGAATCCCTATCTGTATTTCGCGTCGCAATTGCTGTCGGGCCTGGACGGCATCGCGAACGATCTCGAACCGTCCGCCGCCACCGACACGCCTTACGACGCCGAAGGAGAGCCGTTGCCGGGCAGTTTGATGGAAGCGGTCGATGCGTTGCGCGACAGCGGCCTGTTTCGGGAAACGATGGGCGACCGCTTTGTCGACTACATCGTCACCATCAAGCAAGCCGAGATCGCGCGTTTCCTGTCGACGGTCACGGACTGGGAGCACCGGGAATACTTCGGAATCTTCTAGCCGGCCGCGGAAGGTCCGCGCCGGGCGTCGCAGCGCGGGGGAAGCCGTCCTGGCTCGGCGGCATGGCCGTCGCGATGGCCAACCGCAATTACCGCATTTACACCATTTGCGCGATTCCGTCGCTGATCGGCACGTGGGTTCAGCGCATGGCGGTCGGCTGGTTCGCTTGGGAGCTGACCGGCTCGGGAACCTGGCTGGGCCTGGTGGCTTTCGCCGATCTCGCGCCGACGGTCGTCGTCGCGCCGATCGCGGGGGCGTTCGCGGACCGGGTCGACAGGCTGAAGGCGGTGCGCTTCGTCCAGTACGCCCACATGCTTCAGGCGACCGGACTCGCCCTGTTCACCCTTGCCGGCTGGATGACGATCGAACGGCTGTTCTGCTTCGCGTTGATTCAGGGTTCCCTGCAGGGAATTCATCAGCCGTTCCGGCAGGCGCTGATCGGCACCATCGTCGACAGGCGGGAGATCGCCGCCGCCATCGGAATCAATTCGACCATCTGGAACAGCTCCCGCATGATCGGCCCGGCGATCTCCGCCGCGATCATTCTTTACTTCGGAGTCGGCGTGACGTTCGTCGTCAATGCGCTGAGCTACGTTCCGATGCTCGCAGGACTGTACCTGATCGTCGCCCGCCAGCAGATTTCCGGGAAGAAGTCCCTCATGGACGTTCCGTCGGAAATCCTCGAAGGAGTCCGGCATGTCGCCGGACATCGACTGATCGGCCCCCTGCTCGTGCTCCTTTTCGGCGTATCGTTCTTCGGCCGCGCCGTCGCCGAACTGTTGCCCGGCTTCGCCGGCGCGGTCTTCGGAATGGACGCCGACGGCCTCGCGCTGCTGACGGCCGGCGCCGGGTTCGGGTCGTTGCTGTCCGGAATCTGGCTGTCGCGCCGCGGCCGCCTGCGCGGTCTCGGCGACATACTGATCGCTTCGCTCTTCCTGCTCTTCGTCACGCAGACCGCTTTCGCCGCCGCGCCCGACATCGCGGCGGCCGCCGCCGTTTTCGTGGTCTGGGGCTTCCTGCTCAACGCCTGCGGAATCATCGTGCAATCGCTCGTTCAGGCAGAAGTCCCGGACTCGATTCGGGGACGCGTCGTCAGCCTCTACGGCATCCTGTGGCTGGGCACGCCCGCCGTCGGCGCGTTCATCATGGGAGCCGTCTCGGATTTCGTCGGGTTTCGATGGCCGGTGGCGATCGCGGCGGCGGCCATTCTCGCCGCCTTCGCCTGGAGCCTTGCGCTCCGCCACAGGTTCCGCCGGGAAATCGCGAACATGTCCGGAAAATAAGCGCGCGCCGGTCGGCGTTTCCGGCGGCCCGTCAGCGGCTCCGGTTCCACTTTTCGGCGCGCGACATGAAGACCGACCGGTTCTCGTGCCACTCGGCGAAGCCGATGCGTCCTCCGTCGGTCAGCCAGCCGACGAAGCGGTCGAGGCAGGCGACCAGCGCCGCGTCCTTCACGGCGAGCGCAAAGCCGCCGCGCTCGGCCTTGGAATCGAGAGCCGTGACGGCGAGGTCGCCGCCGGACGCGGCTTCGCGATTTCCGATTTCTCCCCTCGCCACCGCATCTATCCGGCCGGCGCGCAGGGCCGCGAGGAGTTCGGCTTCGCCGGCTTCCGAACCGAGATAGATCACTTGAGGCATGGAATCGGACGGCGGATCGATGCGCCGCCGGTCGGCCAGGCTCGGCGACGCTCCCGCCGCCCTGACGAAATACTCCCCGCCGCCGTCGGCGACCACCGCGCCGTTCGGCGTATCGACGCGCGCGCCGGCGATCAGAACGCCGTCGGCATCGACCAGGCCCGTCAGCTCGAGCAGGCGGTATTCCCCGGTCGTGCCGGCAAGCGCGCCGACTCGCACGTCGCGGGTCAGATCGGCGTGCCGGGCGAGGCGTTCCGCGTCGGCGGCGCGGACAAGAAGCGATTGGCGAAACGCGACGTGCCCGGACGTGAAGGCGATCGTCCGTTCGCCGGTGGCATCGCGCGTTCGGGAGTCGAGAATCGTGATGCCGCCGCCCACGACATCGAACTCGCCGCGGGCCGGCCGCTGCCAGATGTCGTCCCAAGCCGCAATGGGACGCCGCGAGAAGGAGAGGCCCGCCCCTTCCATGGCTTCAAGGGCGGTCAGCAGATCCGCCTCGTAGCCGCGATGGGCATCCGGGGCGTCGCCGCTGTAGCTCATCGGCGCGAAAAAGGCGTAGAAACCGAAAGCGAGCGGTCCCGTCGTGCAGGCCGCAGCGGCCGGATGGACCGACAGAAGAATCGCCCCGCAGAACAGCGCCCGGAACGCGAAGAAAAATCTTGTCATGCTCCTGTCCCCAACCGCCCGGCAGAACCTGCCGCCGGACTATCCGCCGCCGCGCCAACCTCCCGGCGACCGCCCGAACGGGCGACGTTCCGCGGGGCAAGCTTGGCCAACCGCCTGCCTCGGACGCCCTGTCGGCGTCTCCGCGACGCGTCAACTCCGCGACGGCGGACGTACGCTTGCGGCGACCATCTCATTATATTGGCTCTTGTCGCCTTGCGTCATCTTCTCGGGCGCGCCGCGGGCGCGGAAAGCCTCCTCGTCCCGCTTCTTGTCGATGCCGTGGCCGAGGACCATGCGGCTGAGCAGTTCCGGCCTGCGCAGACGGCGAAGGTCCCGCTCGCTCCGCCCGGCCCGTTAGCAAGGCTTGGGATCCTCCTCGGTCATCCTGCCGGGAGCGAGGGTGAGCTTGCCTGAGGATGGGTTTGAGCTCTTCGTTCACGGCCGCGGCGTCGTCCATCGGCTTGCCGAAGAGTTCTTCGTGCGCCCCGAAAGCCGCGCAGACGTTCTCGCGCGCGCCGAAGCGGAAGTCGCAGGAGCGCGAACGGAACGCCGCGACGACCTCCTCCTCCTTGCGGCCCGGTCCGGCGGGGTCGTTCCGGTGGATGAACTCCATATAGAAATCCAAAAGGTCCCGAAGCTGAAGTTGCGACATGGAAACGACGCCGTCGCGCGCCGGGGAACAAGTCACGCGACGCTCCTTCGCTTGCGGCCCCGCCGAACGCTTACGACCGATTCGCAAGGACGTAACGGCCGTCGTCCAGGCGCTCGATCCCGATCTTCTTGCGCACCTCGTCGAGATCGATCACCACCTCGCGGCCGTCCCGGCTGCCGGTTGCCTCCATCAGGTCGCGGAACGTCTTCGGACCCGTTTCGAGAGCGCCGCGCACCGTCGCCGTCCCGCGCTCGTCGAAGCTGGGCGGCTCCGGAACAAGGTAATCGGTTTCGGGATTCCAACCGAACGGAAACGTCAGGTCGAACCCGGCCTTGGACCCCAGCCGGCCGCCGTCGAGCGACGGGTCGAGAGGAACCGCGCGGTAGCCGCTGTGCGGCATGAAATCCCTGTCGGCCTGAAAGCGGGTGGCGAGCGCCCAGTCCATCTGCTTGTCGGAACCGATGTCGATGTCGGGGTCGACCGCGAAGACGTGCTTCACGTCCGCCTTCGATCCCAGAACCGCCGAGATCGCATTCCGCGCCTCGCCCGGGTAATTCTGCCGGATGCTGATCCTGGCGTTGAACATTCCACCGCAGGAAGGCGTTACGTAGACCGCGACGGGATCGCGGACGGAGGTTTCGAGGGCCTGCCATACGGCCGCCTCGGTTCGAAGCGCGCAGAGTTGCGCCGTGTCCGTGCATTCGAGGTGGCGACCGCCGATCGTGAGCGTCTGGAACAGCGCGTCGCCGCGCATCGTGATCGCGGTCAGCTCGAACACGGGATTGGTTTTCATGCGTCCGTAATATCCGACATATTCCCCGTACGGTCCTTCGCTCTCGCACCAGCCCCTGCCGTCGAGATGCCCTTCGAGAACGAACTCCGCATCGGCGGGCGCCCACGCGTCGATCGAAACGCATTTGACCAGCGGCACCGGCGCGCCGCGGATCGAACCCATTACGCCGAGTTCGTCATCGTGGACGGTCATGCTCGTCGCCGCGATGCCGTCGGCCGGGTGGGAGCCGATCGCGAAAGCCATCGGCATGCGCAGATTCCGCTGCGAATACGGTGCGTACATGCCGCGAAGATCGCTCGGCGCAACGAGGTCGATGCCGGCCTCCCTGCGGCCGCGCAGCATGATCCGCCGGTAGCCGACATTGCGCTTGGCGCCGTCGATGCTCGACGCGATGTCGATACCGGCGGAAATGTACGGCGCGCCGTCGAGCTCGTGCTGGAGATGAATTGGAAGGCGCGTGAAGTCCGCCTCGTCGCCCCGCCAAACGACCTCCTGGCACGGCGCTTCCGCCGCGGACACCTCGACCGGCGGGACCGAACCGCGCAGACGTTCGATTACGGTATGCAGGAGATCCTTTTCCTCGACGCCCAGCGCCATCGCGATGCGCCGCCGCCCGCCCATGACGTTGCCGACGAGCTCCGCTTCTTCCGGACCCGCCGCTTCGAAGAGGACGGCTTTGGGATTGCCGTCGAGACGGGCGGCGACATCGGCGAGTTCGACCCGGCAGCCGATGCGGTCGAGTTCGCCGGCCTCTTCGAGCCGTTCGACGAAATGCCGGAGTCTGAAAGCGTTTGCCGAATATTCGCTCATGCCCATCCCAGTCTCGGGGAGCGCCGGACGCCAGCCGGGTGAGCGAACCGTATCCCGGCCCGGCCGAAACGGCAAATCGGCCGGGAGGCGTTTGCGCTGCGTCCTTTCGCGCGCCGGGACACGGCGCTTCTTTCCGCTTGACGCGACCGCTGCGCGGATCCGAAAATCCGGCCGACGACGACGAACGCGGAACATGGTGCGATTGTCCGCGAAGACCGGCGCCCCAGAAGCTGGCGACGATTCCGTCGGACGCATCCAGCTGCGGCGCGGCCGTCGGGCACAACTCACTGGAAGGAAACGCCATGTCCGCTACGCCCGGAATCGATTACGAACGCTTCCGTCTACGCCGCTTCGTCGAGCGCCTGATCGGCCTCGACGAAGTGGAGATCCACGACGAGCCGGTTCCCCTGACCGGCCTGAGCGCGATCATCGAAGCCACGCCGAAGGCGGTCCTCTTCAGGAAAGCCGGACCGCAACAAGTGGAGGTGATCGCCAAGGCGGCGGCGGCGCGCAAGCGCCTGGTCGCCGCGTTGGACAGCACCGAAGCGGATGTTTACGACGAACTTCATCGGCGGCTGGCCAACCCGCAAAAGGTGGTCGAGGTGCCCTCCGGCGAGGCGCCGCTGCACGCGGTTGCGATCACCGGCAACGATGTCGACCTGACCGTCCTGCCGTTTCATCCGCAGCACGAATTCGACGGGAGTTCGTACATCTCTTCGGGCATCGACTACACGATCGACCCGGAAACCGGCCGCACCAACGTCGGCAGCCGGCGGCTGTCGCTGCGGAACCGCTATCAGGCAGGAACCAACGTCACGGCGCCCTCCGACCTCAAGCGGATCTACGAGGGCTGCGCGGAACGGCGCGAGCGCCTGCCGGTCACGTTCACCATCGGCAGCCATCCGCTCGACTTCTTCGCGGCCACCACGCGGATCCCGGGCGACGAACTGAGCCTGATCGCCACCATGCGGGGCGAAGCGGCGCCCGTCGTGAAGAGCCTGACCAACGACATCCGCGTTCCGGCCGACTCCGAGATCGCGCTGGAGGGATATCTCGACGAACGCGGATATTGCGAACCGGAAGGTCCGTTCGGCGAGTACATGGGCTACTACGGCACGATCCACATGGATCCGGTGTTCACGTGCACCGCGATCACCATGCGCAGCGACGTGCTGCACCAGACCCTGCAGCACGGGACAGCGTTCGTCCTCGACCAGACGGATTCGGCCAGCATTATGGCGCTCCGGGTGGAGGCCGACGCAATGCGCATCCTGCGGAACGCCGTGCGCGAGCCGGTCGCGGCCTGCCTCCGCCCGATGGCGGGCGGGTCCAACGCGCTTCGGGTGTCGTTGAAGCAGCGCATGCCCGGCGACGCGCGAAACGCCATCGCCGCGTTGTTCGGCGGCCTTCGGCCGCTGAAGCATATCTGGGTCTTCGACGAGGACGTCGACATCCGTGACGACCGGCAGGTCGAATGGGCGTTCGGCACCCGCTTTCAGGCGGACGAGGACATCGTCATGCTCACCGGCATGACCTCGATGACGATGGATCCGTCGCTGCAGGGGCGGCGAACCGGAGCGAAAGCCGGCTTCGACTGCACCCGGCCGTTCGGCCGCGACGCCGAAATCCGGTTCGTAAGGTGCGCCGCCAAAACGTTCGACGGACGGCCGCGCTTTCAGACGGTCGAGCAGGCTCTCGAGAACGGCCCGATGTTCTTTTCCCATATCGTCGAAGCGGTCGGCAGCGACGACGGACGCGAAGTCGCGTGCGCGCTCGACGCGTTGCGTCAGGCAGGCCGGCTCGGCCGCGACCGCGACGGCAGGTACCATCTAACCGAAAGCATGCCCGGACGAACGCAGGTCGTCGGCGAACTTTATCGCGACCCCAATCAAGGAACCTGACCGCGCCCGGAGCGGGCGCGCGGACGGAGAATGGTCTGCGACGCTGCAAGGAAGGAAAAATAAAAGTTCGCGCGGCTGCCGCTAGGGCGAATCGGAGCACGGGGCGGTTGAGGGAGGCGTTCGTTGCCAAGCGCGGCGAGGCGGCGGCGGTGCGGGAAGCGAAGCCTCCGGTCGGGCGTCGGAAGACCTCCCTGGTCCGCTCTCGAACGGCCTGGCGCCGGCGAGCTTGCGGCAGGCCCACGCAACCGAACGAGCTTGGCGGGCGAGGGCGTCGCTGCCGACGCGGTTGGGGCGGCGGTCCGTCGCAAGTCATGTCGAGAACATGCCCGTTTTCCGGCGACCGCGAGCAAAAATCTCGACGGGTCCTCCGCGGCGGGACGGAGGTCGCTCCGTGAACGATCTCAAAAGTTGTCCCGGCGACTTTTCTTATTCTCTGAGGTATGCGCACGGAACGCCCGCCGTCGTCAGGGCAGTTCGACTTACCCGTCCCAGGTTTTGTCGAGTTCGACGACCAGACAACGACGAGCGCCGACCGCGCGTTTTTTTCGAAGGACGGGAATCGACGAGCTGTCTTGAAAAGACGAGATCCAGAGCGGAAACGCGGCATGGCCGCGCGTCATTCCGCCGCCCGCGCAGCTCTCGGACGGCTCTCGGCGTCGATCAGCGTGTCCAGCATTCGGATCGCCTGGAGACCGCCGCCGTCGTGGTTGATGTCGACGCGGGGCGGCGTTGCGCCGCAATCGAGGTTTTCCTGCTGAAGGCCGATGATCCAGAGGTCTTCGAGGAAGGCTTCGTGAATGTTCTGCACAAGGAGATCGGTGATCCACGGTTCGTCGATCCGGAAATCGTGCGCCTGCGCCCAGAAATAGTGGGTCGTCTTTTCCGTCTCCGGGGTGATGGCGTTGAGGTTGCGCATCGTGAAGCCCTGCGACCGGTTCCCGTCGATCGCTCCGGTGCCGGCTCTCGCCGCCCCGATGTCCAGCCTGACGAAGGCCGGGGGCGTCCAGGTTATATGCTGCCAGCGATCCACGTGTTCGCCTTCCCGGAATCCTCCGGCCTTGTTGAAGAAGGGCGGCGCGGGCGAATCCATTATCCAGCGGGTCACGGTGACGCGGTCGTCGCCGCGCTCGAATTTCATGGGCGTTTCGGCGATCGCGTCGGTGCCGAGCGTCGTCTTGTGAATGAACGTCAGGTGAGAGAGGTCGAGCAGGTTCTCGACAAGCAGCTTGTAGTTCGCCCGCAGGTGCATCAACTCTCCCTTGGCGCGCCAGTCCGGGTCGTCCATCCAGTGGAAATCCTCGATGCTTTCCGGATCCGCGAGCGCCGGATCGCCCATCCAGATCCAGATCCACTGATAGCGTTCCACGGTTGGATACGACCGCACGCGGCAGCCCGGCGGAATCGTCGATTGGCCGGGCACGCGCACGCATTCGCCGCCGGAATTGTAGGTCAGGCCGTGATAGGGGCATTCGATGTCGTCTCCGACGAGCCGTCCCGCCGACAGCGGCGCATGCCGGTGGGCGCACTTGTCCGCGAGGGCGACCGGCGCGCCGTCCTCCTGGCGGTAAAACACGACCGGTTCGTTCAGCAGGGTTCTCCGGAGCAGGTTTTGACGACCGACTTCCGTGCCCCAGGCGCCCACGTACCATGCGTTGCGAAGGAACATGCGAACTCTCCCTTAATGAACGTCCAAGTTTAGCCTACTTCGCGGGTTTTGTCCGGCGTTCCGTTCGGATGCGCGCGGCCAGCGCGCGCCGCGAGGCGAGGCCCGGCGCATCCACGCCGATGTCGACCAGCGGCCGGTCGGGGTCGCGGTCGAGCGAGCGTTGCTGCGCTTCCAGTATCGCCGCGTCTTCCAGAAACGTTTGGAGGAAGCCGTCGTGCATCTGTCGCTTCCACGCGGCGTCGTGGATGCGAAAATCCCACGCATGGCCGTAGAAATAGAACGTGGACGTCTCGGTTTCCGGCGTCGGCGCGTTGAGCGCGCGAATGTGGATGCCTTCGTCGTATTCCGCCGAGCCGTCGCCCGCGCCGACGGGGCCGCAGCCGGCGTAGACCACGGTGTGGCCGGGCGTCGTCGTCTCGACGATCTGCCAGCGGTCGACGGTTCCTTCGAAGTCTCCGGCGGTCTTGAACAGCGGCGGCGGCGGACGATCCAGGATCCATCTCGTCATGCGCACCATATCGCCGTTTCGCTCGGTTCTGACCGGAAAGTCCACGATGGCGTCGTTTCCCAGCGTCCCGCGGTGCACGTAGCCGAGGTGGGACAGGTCGAGCAGGTTGTCGGTGACAAGTTCATAGTGGCATCGGATATGGAGCAGGCGGCCGGGATTGAACCCCCAACCCGGGTCGTCGACCCACCACCAGTCCGGAATCATTGAGGCGTCCGGCGGCGCTTCGCCCATCCAGATCCACAGGAAGCCGTGCTTCTCGACGAGCGGATAAGATTTGACTGCCGCGCCCGGCGGTATTCGCGATTGTCCGGGAACGGCGACGCAACGACCCGAGACGTCGAATTCGAGCCCGTGATAGCCGCATCGCAGCCGGTCTCCGACCACGGCGCCCAGCGACAGGGGGAGATGCCGGTGGCAACAGCGGTCCTCGAGCGCTGCGACCGATCCGTTCGAAGCGCGGTACATCGCGACGGGTTCGTTCAGGAGCGTTCGTCCGAGAGGGCCTCCGTCTTCGAGTTCGCGCGCATGCGCGGCCGCGTACCAGCAGTTCTTCAGAAACATGCGAGGATCTCCCTGCGGCCTCCCGTCGTCGATTCGCCATCGACGCGAAACGCGCCGTATATTTGATCAACGGAGAATATACGGTGAGGGAAGGATACTAAATGCCCGCGCCCTATGAAGGCGGTTGCGCCTGCGGCGAGATCCGTTATCGCGTTACCGGCGAACCGCTGATCTCCTACTGCTGTCATTGCACCGAATGCCAGAGACGCACCGGGAGCGCTTTCGGGATATCCATGCAGGTAAGGACCGAAGCCCTCGCGCTGGACAAGGGCGCGCCCGCCGCCCGCACCCGGATCGCGGACAGCGGCAACGCGATCGCCGTCAATTTTTGCGACAAATGCGGCACGGTTCTGTTCTCGATTCCGTCGGCCCGGCCGCAACTTCGGGTAGTCTACGCAGGGACGCTTGACGATCCCGGCTGGGTGCCGATCAAGCTCAACATCTGGACCGACAGCGCACTGCCGTGGGTGTACATGGATCCCGACATCGAAATGGTGCCGGGCCAGCCGGATCTGGCGAAATACCTCTGAATGCCGGGTGTTGTCCGGCGCGACGAAGGGGAGCGGGGATGAGATACGGTACGCGCGCTCGCATCGGCATGCTGCTGCCTTCGGTAAACCAGGCTGCGGAACCGCAAATCGGCTCCCTGCTGCCGGACGGCGTGTCGCTGCACACTACGCGGATGAAGCTGATGTCCAGCCGCGAAGAGCATGTCAGGGAGATGATCTCGGATGTGGAGCGGAGCGCGACGCTGCTGGCCGACGCGGACGTCGATCTGATCGTGTTCCATTGCACGGCCGCCTCGATGTTCGCGCCCGGTTTCGACGACGCGATCATAGACCGCATCGTAAACGCGACGGGCCGGAACGCGACATCGACATCCAAGGCGTGTCTCGGGGCGTTCGAGGCTTTCGGCGCAGAGAAGATCACGCTCACCACGCCATACATTCAGGAGACCAACGACCGGGAGGTCGCGTTTCTGGAGTCGCACGGCATCGAGGTGTTGTCGGAAACCGGAATGGGCATCGCGGGAGACGGGGCCGCGATGCTGGCGGTCGAACCGGAGGAATGGCGCCGCCGCGTCAACGCGCAGGACGAGCCCGGCTCGGATGCCGCGTTCATCAGCTGCACCGCCGTTCGGGCGATCGAGGCGATCGAATCCGTCGAAGCGGATATCGGCAAGCCGGCGGTCACCAGCAATCAGGCCATGCTTTGGCATGCGCTGCGCTTGCTCGACATAGGCGATTCCGTGCCCGGCTACGGACGCCTGCTGACCGAACGCTGATCCGCCGGGAATTTCTCCCGCGGTCGTCGTCGGCGCGGAACCGGCGGTTCGCCGAAACGCTCGACGGCGCGGCTCGCCCTTTCGGCCCGAGGAAGCGCCGCTTGGGACGTCTCATCGCTCGTTCCGGCGGACCGGTCAGTCCGTGGTTGACTCCCGAAGCCGTCGACCCCTCGGGGAGCGGCCCTGCGCGAAGCGCGACACAGGCTGACGGCAGCGCGAGAGCGTCGCAGGATTGTCGAAGAATCCGCCGTTCGTCGGAAAGGCGCGGGGCGTCGCAGGCTCGCGTCTCGACGGACCGGGCTTGCGCCTCCACGAGAAAAGCTTGACCCTCGAACGCACCTGCGCTCAGGGCGGCGGAACGGCGGATCTATGACGACGAGCGCAACGGCGCGCTCTCTCGGTTCGCGCCGTCGCTACCTGCAGGGTGACCGATGCGCGTTTCCGTAGCGGCCGCGGCGAGGAGTTCGCGAATCCTGCATGGCGGACCGCGCGCCGTCCGATGTCGGCAACTACCGCCTGCCGTTCTCCTCCGGACTTCCCGGGCTCGGCGCCGAGGATCCGGGCTCGGCGCCGAGGATGACGAATTCCCATCGCGCCGTTATATTTCGAACCGCGAAATTTCAGGCTGCACGAACATGGTTTCTGCTTCGGCTCGGCGATCCCCCGTCGTCGCGACTTCCCGCGGCCCGCTCGAAGCGGAGCGGGACGGCGCCGGGCGGAGCGAACCCGGCGTCGCTCGACCGCGGGCGGCGTCGGGTTCTTTCCGCCTCGCCTGCGTGCAGGTCAGTGCCGGCAACGAGATCGGTCCCAACGTGGACGCGGCATCGAAGCTCGTTCGAAGGGCCGCCGGGGAAGGCGCGGATCTCGTTTCTCTTCCGGAGTGCGCAGCGCTGATCGAACCGGATCGCGCCGCCCTGAAGCGAAAGGCTTCCGGAGAAAGCGTTCCCTTGTCGGCTTTCGCTGCGCTTGCTGACGAGTTGGGGATCTGGCTGCATGTCGGGTCTATCGCCACCGTCCTGGAGGGCGACCGGATCGCCAATCGCGGCTATCTGGTCGATCCTGGCGGCGCGATCGCCGCTCGTTACGACAAGATTCACATGTTCGACGTCGATCTGGAAGACGGCGAAGCCTACCGCGAATCCGACACCTACGAGCCGGGCGATCGCGCGGTTTGCGCTGATTTGCCTTGGGGCAGGCTGGGTTTCACGATCTGTTACGACGTTCGCTTTCCGTCGCTGTACGCCCATCTGGCCGAGGCGGGCGCGGACTTCATCGGCGTACCCTCGGCATTTACCAGAAAGACCGGACAGGCGCACTGGCACGTATTGCTGCGCGCCCGCGCGATAGAGACGGGGTGCTGGATATTCGCGGCGGCGCAATGCGGGGAACACGCCGGAGCGCGCCGCACCTACGGCCATTCGCTGATCGTGGATCCTTGGGGCCGGGTCGTCGCCGAGGCCGACGAGGAGCCCGGCGTGATCGTCGCCGACATCGACCCCGCTCGGGTTCGGCAGGCGCGGCAAGCGATACCGTCGCTCGCCAACGCGCGGCGGTTCGCGGCGGCGGGCGACGCGCCGCCTTGTCGAGCGGCGAGCCGGACGCCGTGAACCGGGCGACGCCGGTTCCGCCGCGGCCCAGCGCTTTCCGGCAAGGAAATGAACGCTTGGCAAAATCGAATTTGGTCGTAAATTCGTTGTCATGATCGTGTTCGACGTCACCTGCCGCAAAGGCCATACCTTCGAAGGATGGTTCAAGGATGGCGAGACTTTCAGGAAACAGGCCGACGCAGGCGAGATCGCATGCCCGGTGTGCGGCGAGTCCCGCGTGCGGAAGGGACCTGTCGCGCCGCGGCTCGGCGGATTGTCCAAAGGCCGCGAGCCTCCCGACGCCGCGTTGACGCCGCGCGAGCCTCCCAACGCCGCGTTGACGCCGGCCGACAAGAAGTTGAGCGAATACGTCGAGGCCGTGCACCAGCTCAAGAAATACGTGCAGGAAAACAGCGATTACGTTGGCGAGAAATTTCCCGAAGAGGCGCGCAAGATTCATTACGGCGAATCCGAGCCAAGGTCGATCTACGGAGAAGCTTCGTCCGAAGAGGCGTCCGAACTTCGGGACGAAGGAATCGAATATCGCCGAATACCGTGGCCGGCGAAGCCGGACGCGTAACTTTTCTCCGGGGGAAGCGGCGCGGTTCCGGACGTCGCCCGCGGCAGAGCCTTCGCGAAGCGGCGCGTAACCGCCGGCCATGCCGTCCAGGTCGGGAGTGGGCAGGTCGCGGCGCGTCAGCGTCAGGAAGGTCGGCGTGCCGCTATGGAACCAGTAGTTGCCGAACTTGCGTTTGTCGAACAGCAACAGGAGGCCGAACGGGTTGTAGGCCCTCTCCGGTCCGAGCCAGTTGTAGCCGTTGTACCAGCGGCGGATTTCGTCCCGGTCCAGGCCCTCGAGTTCCGGGGCGAAGACCGCGTCCAGTTCCGCGTCCGTGTAACCGCAGATGGTGCCGTAGCGCTCGTCCTAGCGTGATGTCGTTCAGATTGTTCAGGCCCGAGAACAGGCCCGATAACTTGCTCACTCCCGTCAGGAAAACGAAGCGGAGATGCCTGTTGCAGGCCTTGATCACGCCGTACAGGCTGCGCAGGAAATCGCAGTTGGCCAGCGCCAGCTCCCGGTTGCCGAGCGCGGACCGGCTTGTTCGTCCACCAGCACGACCGTCCGCTGCCCGGTGCGCTCGTGCAGCGCAGGCGCCGGAAACGGACCGCCGCCCCGGCGGCGGGACCCGGTTCGAGACCGGCCTGCATCTCCGTCTCTTCCAGCTGCGCTTCCACGGTTTCCCGAACCCCGTCCGGAGTGTCGAAATCTCCTACCCCGCTGAAATCCAGCCGCATCGGCGCGCCGACCAGTCCCACCCGTCGTGTATGGCGAGGCCCCGGAACAACTCCTCGCTTCCCTCGAACAACTCCTGCAGCGTGTTCACCAGCAGGGTCTTACCGAACCGGCGCGGACGCGACAGGAAGTAGTAATCGCCCCCTTCGACGAGGCGGCGCACATGCTTCGTCTTGTCCACATAGTAGCAGTCCCTCGTCCGGATTTTCCAGAGGGAGGTCAAGCCGAGCATGCGTTTCGCCAGAGAGTAGGCCGCCGTGGCTGAGTTGTCAAAAGCAGGCGCTTGCGCCGCGCTGTTTTCTTCAGCTCCGCCCGTTCGCGCCTGCGATGCCGGAATGGTGAAATTCCCGGCGGAAACGGCTGCTGCTCCCGACGAAGCCAAGCCGGGCCCGCGGAGCGGGCGGCGGCCATGCGTGGGCCGCCAGCGGGACGTCGAACTCGCTCGGCTTCAGGCGGTCTCGCAATCGAAGCCGACGACGTTGCGCTCCGTGCGGCTGAACTCCACCCCGATCAGGTGGACCGAACGCCCGAGGCGGCGATACTTGTCCGCATAGCCCTTCTCCCGCAACTGCGCGAGCGCGGTCCCCTCCCGCCCGCGCTCCACCACCTTGAACTCGAACAGGTAGACGCGCCCGCCGCCGCGGATCGCCATGTCGGCGCGCCCCCGGCTGCCGCTGTCCTCGGCCACCGGCTCGAAGCCCTCCATCAGGAAGCAGCTGTGGATGACGCTCGCGTAGTGGGCCTCGTACTTCGCGACCGGGCTGGTCGCGTACCACTGGTGCGGGATGGCGGCGAAAATGCCGCGGAACAGGGTTTCGAGACGCTTGAAGTCGTTCGCCTCCAGCAGTTCGCCCAGCCGCAGGTTCTCCGTCTCCTCGCGGGCCTCGACCGGGAGCAGTTCTTCCAGCAGGGCCTCGCCCAAGCTTTGGCGCACCTCGAGGTTCGGGTAGCCCAGCCGGTAGCGCCCGTCCTCCTCGCCGACGATGGTGAGGTAGCCGGTCTGGAACAGAAGCGCCTCGACCGAAATCCTGTCCACGTCGAAGGCCGAGAGCAGGCTCTCGCTGCCGATCATGCCGTCCAGGCGGGGAGTGGGCAGGTTGCGGCGCGCCAGCGTCTCCACCAGGAAGGTCGGCGTGCCGCTCTGGAACCAGTAGTTGCCGAACTTGCGCTCGGCGAACAGCAGCAGGAGGCCGAACGGATTGTAGAGCCTCTCCGGCCCGCACCAGTTGTAGCCGTTGTACCAGCGCCGGATCTCGTCCCGGTCCAGGCCTTCGAGTTCCGGGGCGAAGACCGCGTCCAGCTCGTCGTCCGTGCAGCCGCAGATGTCAGAGAACTCCGGCGCCAGCGTGATGTCGCGCAGGTTGTTCAGGCCCGAGAACAGGCCCGATAACTTGCTCACCCCCGTCAGGAAAACGAAACGGAGATGCCTGTCGCAGGCCTTGATCACCCCGTACAGGCTGCGCAGGAAGTCGCGGTTGGCCAGCGCCAGCTCCCGGTCGCCGAGCGCGTCCAGAATCGGCTTGTCGTATTCGTCCACCAGCACGACCGCCCGCCGCCCGGTGCGCTCGTGCAGGGCTTCGATCAACTCGTGGAAACGAACCGCCGCACCGGCGGGGCCCGGTTCGAGGCCGGCGCGCCTCTCCGTCGCAGCCAGTTGCCTTTCCACGGTTCCCCGAACCCCGTCCGGGGTGTCGAAATCGCCCACGCCGCTGAAATCCAGCCGCACGACCGGATGGCGCGCCGACCAGTCCCACCCGTCGTGTATGGCGAGGCCCCGGAACGGCTCCTCGCTTCCCTCGAACAACTCCTGCAGCGTGTCCACCAGCAGGGTCTTGCCGAACCGGCGCGGACGCGACAGGAAATAATATTGACCACCCTCGACGAGGCGGCGCACATGGTCCGTCTTGTCGACGTAGTAGCAGTCCATCCCCCGGATTTTCCGCAGGGATGTCAAGCCGATCGGAAGCATGTGTTTCGCCATTCGAAGAGAGTAGGCCGCCGTGGCTGAGCTGTCAAAAGCAGGCGCTTGCGCCGCGCTGTTTTTTCGGCTCCGCCCGTTCGCGCCTGCGATGTCGGAACGGCGAAATTCCCGGCGGAAACGGCGTCCGCCCTCGGCGAGGCGTCTGCCGGCCCGAACCTGCCGACGGTCTCTCGCACGGACGGAGACCTACGGCGGCAGCGGCGATCCGCCCCTGCGCGCGAACAGGATGTAGTTGACCGAAACGTCCCCCGTCAGCCGCCATTCGTTCCGCAGCAAATCGAAACTCATGCCGGACACGTCCGCTACGGCCATTCCGTTCCGCCGCAGGGCCCGGCCCAGTTCGGAGGGACGGGAGAATCTGCGCCAGTCATGCGTGCCGCGCGGCAGCCACCGCAGCGCGTATTCGGCGCCGACGATCCCGAAGAGGAACGCCTTGGGCGTCCGGTTCAGCGTCGACAGGATGATCGCGCCTTCGCCGCTCGCAAGGGAAGCGCAAGCGTCGATGAACATGTCCCTGTCCGCGACGTGTTCGACGACCTCGAGCGCCAGAACGGCGTCGAAACGCTCGCCCGAGGCGCCGAGAGTCTCGGGCGATGCGCGCCGGTAATCGATCTCGATTCCGTTGCGGGCCGCATGAAGCCGCGCCGTGCCGATATTGGCCTCGGACGCGTCGATGCCCGTGACGTCGGCGCCCATGCGGGCGATGGGCTCCGAGATCAGGCCGCCGCCGCAACCCGCGTCGAGCACCCTCAAACCGGTTAGCGGCGCGAGCGAACGAGGGTCGCGTCCGAAACGCTCGCAAAGCCGGTCGCGAATGTAGCCGAGGCGGAGGGGATTGAGCTTGTGCAGCGGCCGGAAACTTCCCGACGGATCCCACCATTGATCCGCGAGAGCCGAAAACCGCGCGATTTCGGCTGGATCCGTCATCTTGCTTTCGCCGCCGCCTCGCGCCGCTTTCGACATTCGGGTTTGCTTGCCTGAATCGTTGCCTGCGCGTATCTATGCCCGCGCGCCGCGCAGGGCAAGTTGGCGAACCCGTTGGGCCGGGCGGCAGGTGCCGCTTGTCGGCGCGCCGTTACGGAGAAGCGCGATGACCCGGATCGTCAAGAAATTCGGCGGAACCTCCGTCGCGGACCTCGTCCGAATCCGGGCGGTTGCCGCGGAGGTCAAGCGCGCTGTCGAGGCGGGCGACCAGGTTGCGGTCGTGGTTTCGGCGATGGCCGGCGCCACGGACCAGCTGGTGGAGTGGACGCGCTCGATATCGCCGCCTCGCGATGCGCGCGAATGCGATGTCGTGGTTTCCTCCGGCGAGCAGGTCACCGCCGGCCTGACGGCCCTGGCGCTGCAGGCCGAGGGCGTCGACGCCCGATCCTGGTTGGGTTGGCAACTGCCGATCCGGACCGACGGCTTGCACGGCCGCGCGCGCATCGACGAAGTCCGGGGAGAAGAGATCGTTCTCCGACTCGAAGCGGGACAGGTCGCCGTGGTGGCCGGGTTCCAGGGACTGGCGCCGGACAACCGCGTCGCCACGTTGGGGCGCGGCGGTTCCGACACTTCGGCGGTCGCTCTCGCCGCTGCGATCGGCGCCGACCGTTGCGACATCTATACCGACGTCGACGGAATCTACACCTGCGATCCGCGCATCGTCGCCAGGGCCCGAAAGCTGGACAGGATAACCTACGAGGAAATGCTGGAACTGGCGTCCCTCGGCGCCCGGGTTCTTCACGCCCGGTCCGTCGAACTCGCAATGAATCACGGAGTGAGGCTGCAGGTGCTGTCGAGCTTCGCGGACGCCTCCGGCACGCTCGTCGTCAACGAGGAAGAAATCGTGGAACACGAAGTCGTCAGCGGAATAGCGCACAGCCTGGACGAAGCGAAGGTCACCCTGATCCGCGTTCCCGACCGGCCGGGGATCGCGGCCAGCATCTTCGGGCCTCTGGCGGACGCCGGGATCAACGTCGACATGATCGTTCAGAACGTTTCCGGAGACGGCCAAGCGACGGACCTCACTTTCACCGTGCCCAGGGACGACCTCGCCCCCGCGCTGGAGCTCGTGGAGGCGAAACGCGGGGAGCTCGGGTTCGAGCGGGTCATCGGGGATCCCGAGGTAGTGAAGATTTCCGTCGTCGGCGTCGGAATGCGCAGTCACGCCGGCGTCGCCATGCGCATGTTTTCCGCGCTCGCGGAAAAAGGAATCAACATCCAGGTTATCTCCACCTCGGAGATCAAGATCAGCGTTCTGGTGTCGGACGCCTATACCGAACTCGCGCTGCGTTCGCTGCATGCCGCCTACGGGCTCGACGCCGCCTGAAGGCCGCAGGGGAGGCGAACGGCATGGACGAAGCCCGCGTGCGACTCGACGCCCTCTGGAGGGCCGGGCGCGATTTCCTCGGCGTTCGATACGCGATCCTCGGGGGGGCGATGACCTGGTTGTCCGAACGCAACCTCGTTTCGGCTCTTTCGAACGCGGGCGGCTTCGGAGTGATCGCCTGCGGCGCCATGACTCCCGGCCTGTTGGCGGACGAGATCGCCGAAACCGCCGCCCGCACGGACAAGCCCTTCGGAGTGAACCTTATCACGATGCATCCGGAACTGGACGCCCTGATCGACGTCTGCCTGGAGCAGGCCGTCGATTTCGTCATTCTCGCCGGCGGGCTGCCGGGCGCGTCGGCGATCAGGCGCGCGAAGGACGGCGGAGCCAGGGTCGTGTGCTTCGCCGCCACGCTCGCCGTCGCGAGGCGGCTGGTGCGCCAGGGCGCGGACGCTATCGTCGTCGAGGGCGCGGAAGCGGGCGGACATATCGGACCGGTGTCGACCGGCGTACTGGCGCAGGAGATTTTGCCGCATCTGCGGGACGTTCCCGTTTTCGTGGCCGGCGGCATCGGACGGGGCGAGGCGATCGTTTCCTATCTCAACATGGGCGCCGCCGGATGCCAGATCGGCACCCGTTTCGCGTGCGCCAGCGAATCCGTCGCTCACGACAGATTCAAGCAGGCGTTCATCCGCGCTTCCGCGCGCGACGCGGTTCCGTCGATGCAGCTGGATCCGGAATTTCCGGTCATCCCGGTGCGCGCGCTTCGGAACGACGCGACGCGGGAGTTCGAGCGCGTGCAGCGCGAGGTGATCGACGCCAGCCGGCGCGGCGAACTCGCCAAGGAGGAAGCGCAGCTGAGAATCGAGCATTTCTGGGCGGGCGCGTTGCGGCGGGCGGCTGTCGAGGGCGACGTCGAAAACGGTTCGATGATGGCCGGGCAGAGCGTCGGCATGGTGAGGAACGTTCAGCCCGTCGCCGAGATCTTGGCCGAACTCGTCGATCAGTCCCTGGACGCCTTGACCGGCGCGAGCCGGGCTGTCGGTTGAGCCGCCTGTCGCCGACAGAAAGCCGCTCTGGCGACGGCGGCGCCCGCCCGCCGGAGGATCGACCCGGAACTCGCGGACCGGGACTTCCTGCGCGAATCGGCGCATGGCCCTCGGTCGATCCGGGCGGTTCCCGCGGATGGCGGGACGCCGCGTTCGCTTTTTTCTTGGAACGAACGCGCAACGGTGCCAGAATCCGTGCCGCGGCGGCCGGGATGGCGGCGTGCGCGAGCTGCTCAGGGGCACGGAGCAATGAACACGACCATCGTTAACGCGGACGCTCAATCGGAAGCCGTCGAGATCGGAGCGACGATCCGGGACGCGCGGGAAGCGTTGGGCTACCAGCTCGACGACGTGGCGGCGCAACTGCATATCCGGACGGTGCATCTCGAAGCGATCGAGGCGGGGAAGTTTTCGGAGTTGCCGGGCGCCGCCTACGTGAGCGGGTTTTTGCGAGCCTACGCTGGCCTGCTGGGCCTCGACAGCGACGAAATCCTTCGGAAGCTCAAGACGTCGGGCGTGAACATCGGAAAACAGCAGAGGCTCGATCTCCTGTCCCCGGTCGAAGAGGGGCGCTTGCCGACGGGCCCGATTTTCCTTCTGGCGACCGTCATCGCGCTGGCGGCTTATGGGGGCTGGCATTACCTTTACTCGAACGAAAAAAGTCCCTTGCAGACTTCCGGCGTTTTCGGAAGCGGGCCCGAAGACGCGCGCTTGTCCGATCCCTCGCCAGGCGCCGTTTCTGCGCCGGACGTTTCTCCGGGGGGCTCGGCTCCTTCCGTCGCGGAGGTCGGCGAAGAACGGGAGACTGCCCCGGCCTCGCAGGTTTCTCCGCCGCCGCCCGCCGCGGTGGAAACCGGCCCGGCCCGGCCCGGAGGCCCGCCGCCTCCGGCGGACGCGGTCTCGCCGCAGCCTGCGGCGACGCCCGAGCCCCTTGCGGCGCGGATGGACGGCGCCGATGCGGACGACGGGGCAGGGGAAGGGCCGGTCGCCGCTCCGCCGGAAGTCGCCGCCGCCGAAACGCGCGCTCCGCCCCCGGCGGCGCCTGCGCCGGACGCCGAGGCCGCCGCCGCCCCTGCGGAGGGCGGGGAGCCCGCCCGCATCGAAGTCCGCGCGGTCGCGAACAGCTACGTTCTGGTGCGGGACGGGAACGGCGACGAGTTCTACTCCGGCATGATGCAGGCTGGAGACGTTTACGAAGCGCCGCCGGGCGCGAATCTCCTGCTCGACACCGGAAACGCCGGCGGATTGCGCCTCATCGTGGATGGAAAGGAGGCGCCGTTGCTTGGTTCCGCCGGCGAAGTTCTGCGCGGGATTTCGCTTGACCGCAGCTTGCTCGAGCGATGATGCGGCCGGCCGCGGACCCCGGAAGGCGGCGGTTTCGCATATCCGGATAATGCCGTAGAACCCGCTCATGTCTTCGCTTCAACCCGTGCGCGGCACCCGGGACGTCATGCCGGAAGAGGCGCGGTGCGTCCGTCGCGTGATCGAGACGGGACGGAACGTCGCCGAACGCTACGGCTACGATGAGATGGCGACTCCGATTTTCGAGTTCACGGAAGTGTTCTCGCGGACGCTCGGAGACGCTTCGGACATCGTCACGAAGGAGATGTACACCTTCAAGGACAGGAGCGGCGATTCCCTTACCTTGCGGCCCGAGGGCACGGCGGGCGTGGCCCGGGCGCTGATATCCGGCGGACTGAGCGGACAGCTTCCGTTCAAATGCTTTTACGCGGGTCCGATGTTCCGCCACGAGCGTCCGCAGAAAGGCCGGCTGCGGCAGTTTCACCAAATCGGCGTCGAGCTGCTAGGGGTCGAGGAGCCGGTCGGCGACGTCGAGGTGATCGCGCTCGGCGCGGCGGTTCTGGACGCTCTCGGGGTGGCCGGACGCGCCACCCTCGAACTGAACACACTTGGCAATGCGGCGAGCCGCGCAGCCTATCGGCGGCGTCTGGAGGAGTATTTCGGGGATCGGCGGCAGGAGTTGTCCGAGGACAGCCGGACGCGTCTCGATCGCAATCCGTTGCGCATTCTGGACTCCAAGGACGAAGGCGACCGCGCTGTGGTCGCCGGCGCTCCGGCGCTTGACGACTTTCTGGATACGGAATCCCGGGATTTCTTTGACGCCGTCCTCGAAGGACTGGACGGCCTTGGCGTAGGGTATCGCCGCAATCCGCGGCTGGTGCGCGGCCTCGACTATTACTGTCACGTCGCTTTCGAGTTCACGACGGACGCGCTCGGAGCGCAAGGTGCCGTACTTGCGGGCGGGCGCTACGACGGACTCGTCGAGACCATGGGCGGACCGCGGACTCCGGGAGTGGGCTGGGCGTCCGGCATCGAACGGTTGTCGATGCTGATCGGCGAGTCGCCGCCGAAATCCCGGCCTTTGGCGGTCGTGCCCGCAGGCGAACGGGCCGAGCGGGCGGGGTTGCGGGTGGCGGAGGATCTCCGCCGCGCGGGATACCGCGTCGATCTGGGTTATCGAGGCAGGATGAAGCAACGCATGAAGCGGGCGAACAGGGTCGGGGCCCGAGCGGCGGTAATCATCGGCGAGGACGAGATGGAGCGGCAGGCGGCGACCGTGCGAGATCTGGATTCCGGCGCGGAGGAATCGGTGTCGTTTTCGGATCTGAACACGTTTCTCGAGAGATACAGGTAGCCTGCCGGGTTTCGAACCTGCCGGGGCCTGCCGGCCGCGGCGCGTCCGTCGGGGCGTCCTTCCGCACGCATACGTCGGAAAATTGGGAAAGGTCGTCGGGACGACTCTGGAGATCGCTTGCGGAGCGACTCCGTTCCGCCGCGGACGACCGGCCGAGATTTCCGCTCGCCGTCACCGGGAAAACGGGCGTGTTCGCGACATGATTTATGACGAGGATCGTCGCCGCAATCATGTCGGCAGCGGTGCCCGTACCCTCGCCCGCAACGCCGCGCTCGTTCGGTTGCGCGGACGATCTCCTGCCGCAGGCTCGCCGACGCCAAGCCGTTCGAGAGCTGACCACGGAGGTCTTCTGACCGGTAACTCCCGCATCGCTGCCGCCTTCCGCCGTCCGTAACGCCGCCGCCTCGCGCGCCGCTGCCGCTGCTCTCGTCGCTGGCAGCGGCTTGGCAACGACCGCCCGTTCTCGCCCTGGAACGGTTGCCTCTTCTTTGACGACTCCGCCACGGCGACGACTCCGCCACGGCGGACTATTCTGCGTGGATGACGAGACGCATGCTTCCGACCGGCTTGACTTCCCTCCGGAAAATCCGGACGAGGGACTGCTACTACGTCGACAAGACGGACCATGTGCGCCGCCTCGTCGAAGGGGGCGATTACTATTTCCTGTCGCGTCCGCGCCGGTTCGGCAAGAGCTTGCTGGTGGACACGCTGCAAGAATTGTTCGAGGGAAGCGAGGAGCCGTTCCGGGGCCTCGCCGTGCACGGCAAGTGGGACTGGTCGGCGCGCCGGTGCGGCTGGATTTCAGCGGCGTGGGTCGTTTCGACACCCCGGACGGGGTCCGGGGAACCGTGGAAAGGCAACTGGCGGCGACGGAGAGGCGCGCCGGCCTCGAACCGGGCCCCGCCGGGACGGCGGTCCGTTTCCACGAATTGATCGAGGCCCTGCACGAGCGCACCGGGCGGCGGGCGGTCGTGCTGGTGGACGAGTACGACAAGCCGATTCTGGACGCGCTCGGCGACCGGGAACTGGCGCTGGCCAACCGCGACTTCCTGCGCAGCCTGTACGGGGTGGCCTGCGACAGGCATCTCCGTTTCGTTTTCCTGACGGGGGTGAGCAAGTTGGCGGGCCTGTTCTCGGGCCTGAACAACCTGATCGACGTCACGCTGGAGCCGGAGTTCTCGGACATCTGCGGCTACACGGACGCGGAACTGGATGCGGTCTTCGCCCCGGAACTCGAGGGCCTGGACCGGGACGAAATCCGCCGCTGGTACAACGGCTACAACTGGCGCGGACCGGAGAGGGTCTACAATCCGTTCGGCCTGCTGCTGCTGTTTCGGCGGCGCGAGTTCCGCCCGTACTGGTTTCAGAGCGGCACGCCGACCTTCCTGGTCGAGACGCTGACGCGCCGCGACCTGCCTACCCCTGATCTGGACGGCATGACCGGCAGCGAGAGCCTGCTTTCGTCCGTCGACGTGGACAATGTTTCGATCGAGGCGCTTCTGTTCCAGACCGGCTACCTCAGTGTGCCGTGGAAAGGCGCTTTCTTCTGGTGGGTGCGAATCCCACCCAACAACTGTCGTTCCGGTTGGTAGCAGCCAGGGCGGTTTACGGAGGTAACGATGTAGGCTGAAGCACTCTGGGAAAGGGCGGCGAAGGCCGCTCAGCGAACATGCGGGCCGAAACGAGCAGTGAACATTGAGCAGGCCTCGAAACGGTCAATGCGGGAGCTGACCCTCCTGAGGTTAGGGGAAAGCCGCCGACGGTCGGGAAGAGAACGACAAAAGCACCGACCGTTTCCGCCGGGGTGTCGGCACGCATGAAAGATGAAGGAAGCAGCAACACGGGAAGCCCTGTCGGTGACGCGCACGAGTCAACCGGAACCCCGCGAGGGGCAGGCCGGCGGGTGGCGGAGAGGCCCGTAGTACCGGAGAAGCCGGGTAATGCCGGTGGAGGAAAGGGGCCTTGGGTCGAGAGAAGCGTTGGAAGGAAGAAAGGACATGAGGACTGGCAAAAGCCTAGCAGCCTCGGAGAAAGTTCGGAGACTCCAGATAACGTTACAAGCGAAGGAATCCCCAAGCTACCGGTTCTACTCGCTATGCGACAAGGTATGGAGCTACGAAGTGCTGTTCACAGCCTGGCAAGACGTCCGTCGAAACGGAGGGACTGCCGGGACGGACGGAACGACGATAGCGGAAGCGCAAGGAAGGGACCAATGGCTTGAGGAACTGGCGCGGGACCTGAAAGAAGGAACCTACCGACCGACCGCGGTACGGCAGGTCCCAAAGAAACAGCGCGGAAAATTTCGGCCCCTGGGCATCCCCTGCATACGGGACAGGGTGGCACAGACGGCGGCGATGCTCATATTGTCGCCGATCTTCGAAGCCGACCTGCAACCGGAGCAGTATGCCTACAGACCGGAAAGAGGCGCACTTGACGCGGTCAATCGGGTGCACCAGTTGCTGAGACAAGGCCACCACGAGGCAGCAATTCCCGCTAAGGCTCGAAACCCTTGAAAAATATGGGGCCGGAAAAAAGTCTTTCGTGGACTTTTCGAGGTGATTCGGGGCTATTTGCCTTCGAGCGGAGCATTTTTCTCTGGAAAGTGGTCCGAAGGCGAGGCGGGATTGTAACCAAAATGGCCAGAATGCCAGGCATGCGCAAGACGCTCAGCGCTCCGGGATTGCTGAAGGAAGTGCGAGCTTGTTTCGACCGTATCGAAGATCCGATCGCGAGCAGGGGGCTGAACCAGACGGACTGTCTGATGTCGGGTCTAGCGGTGTTCGGTATGAAGTATGCGTCGCTTCTGCAATTCGACGAGGCCGCGCACGCCGACGAAGTGGTTCGGCACAACCTCGCGACCTTATACGGCGTCAAGCGCGTGCCGTCGGACACTGCGATGCGCGAACGGCTTGACGAAGTCTGTCCGCGGCAATTGCGGCGTTGTTTCACGAAGATGTTCCAGGTTTTGCAACGAGGCAAGGGATTGGAAGAATACACTTGTCTGAACGGGCATTACGCTCTTTCGATCGATGGAACGGGATACTTCTCGTCGGACAAGGTGCACTGTAAAAATTGCTGCGAGAAACACCACCGCGACGGTACGATTACCTACTACCACCAGATGTTGGGAGCCGTTCTGGTGCATCCGGAACAAAAGGAGGTTTTTCCGTTTGCACCGGAACCGATCCTGAAGGAAGACGGCGCAAAAAAGAACGATTGCGAACGCAACGCAGCGAAACGGCTTCTGAAAGATGTGCGTCGCGAACACCCGCACCTGAAGCTGGTTGTGTTGGAAGATGGGCTGGCCTCGAACGGACCGCATGCCAATCTTCTCAAGGAGTTAGACATGCGTTTCATACTGGGGGCGAAGCCCGGCGACCACAAGTTCCTGTTCGAGTGGGTCAACAACGCGCCGTCCGTGGAGCGCCGGGAGTTCACGGACGGTGACAACATACGGCACGAATTCCGGTATCTTAACGGAGTGCCTCTGAACGATACGCACTTCGACCTCAAAGTGAACTTTCTCGAATACTGGGAGAAGCTCCCAAACGGCAAGAAACAACGTTTCTCCTGGGTCACGGATCTGCCAATTGACGAAGGGAACCTGATGGAGTTGATGCGCACCGGGCGGGCGCGCTGGAAGATCGAGAACGAAACTTTCAACACCCTGAAGAACCAAGGCTACTGCTTTGAGCACAACTTCGGTCACGGTAACAAGAATCTGTCGACGGTCTTTGCGTTCCTGATGATGCTGGCGTTCCTGATTGACCAGATTCAACAGCGATGTTGCAAACTGTTCCAACAGGCGCAAACGAAGGCCAAGCGGCCCATTTACTTCTGGGAAAAGGCGCGGGGATTGTTTCTCGAATACTTCTTGAAGGACTGGGAAACACTCTACCGAATGATCGCGTTTGGATACCGGAAAGCAGAGGGAATTCCCTACGACACCTCCTGACCTGGCACCGTGACCGAATGTGCTAAAGCAAGTTTTTCAGGGGAAACAGGATGGTCAAGGCTAAGTCGGCACCAAGCCGAAGCGGGGAAGGTGCGTCGCGGCGGCTGGTCCCTCGGTAACGACGCTATCTCGACGCGCCTTTCGCAAAGGGCGGCCACCTTAGCGGGAATTTCTGACCACGAGGTAGTGGACGCGGACCTGTCCGACTACTTCGGACAAATCCCTCATGCGGAACTGATGAAGTCCGTCGCCCGTCGCGTAAGCGATGGACGAATGCTGGGCTGGGTCAAGGCATGGCTGGAAATGGCAGTGGAAGAGGACGACGGCAAAGGCGGCAAACGCCGCACGAACCGGGCGCGCAGGGAAAGGAAAGGCACTCCGCAAGGAGCGCCGATCTCCCCATTACTCAGCAACCATGCGCCGTTTCATTCTGGGCTGGAAGGTACTGGGCTACGCTCGAAACTTCTGCGCGAAGATCGTCAACTGGACAGCGTAGTGCTCGGCAAAGCGCCGGCCAGCAAGATGCTGGCGGCAGTCGAAGCACTCATGGAAAGGCTGAAACTGCCGATAAACGCGGAGAAGGCATACAGGTACCCGAGAAACCACTAGAATACCTAGGGTACCGAATTGGACGCAACTACCGACGGAACACGGGACGATCCTACATTGGAACGCGCCCAAACCCGGCAAGCGTCCAGAGCATAAGCCAACAGTGAAATGACGGCGCGAAAGAACGGACAACTCGAACCGGACGAGATGGTAAAACGCCTCAACAGGGTAATAACGGGGAAACTATTTCGCACTGGGGCAAGTTAGTCCCGCTTATGCCGCCGTCGATCGACACGCAACCCGTCGGCTGCGCCAATGGCTCTGTCGCAAGCACAAGGTGCGTAAAGGAAAGTATGTGCGCTTTCCAGACAAATACCTATACGAAATAGGTCTTACCCGCCTTACACCGCGAACGAAGAGCTTTCCGTGGGCGAAGGCATGATCTCGACCGAAGCGCGGGAAATCCGCACGTCCGGTTTGACGAGCGGGGACTGGAAACGTGGTCAAGGGAGCCGGACTGAGGCCCGGAGCGAAAGCGACGGAACATCCACCGGACCCTAAAACTAACGCGCCAGTCCTCGACTCTACCCATCGTCGGCGAGGAGGACGGGCGCTACAGGCTGGGCTACCCGAACCTCGAGGTGCGCCAGAGTCTGGGCGAGGCCCTGCTGGAAGAACTGCTCCCGGTCGAGGCCCGCGGGAAGGCGGAGAACCTGCGGCTGGGCGAACTGCTGGAAGCGAACGACTTCGAGCGCATCGAGGCCCTGTTCCGCGGCGTCTTCGCCGCCATCCCGCACCAGTGGTACGCGAACAGCCCCGTCGCGCGGTACGAGGCCCACTACGCGAGCGTCATCCACAGCTGCTTCTTGATGGAGGGCCTCGAGCCGGTGGCCGAGGACAGCGGCAGCCGGGGGCGCGCCGACATGGCGATCCGCGTCGGCGGGCGCGTTTACCTGTTCGAGTTCAAGGTGGTGGAGCGCGGGCGGGAGGGGACCGCGATCGCGCAGCTGCGGGAGAAGGGCTATGCGGACAAGTACCGCCGTCTCGGGCGTTCGGTCCACCTGATCGGGGTGGAGTTCAGCCGCGAGGAGCGCAACGTCGTCGGGTGCGAGACCGCCTGAACGGCTTCCCGTCCGGTCATTTCGACGGCCGCCTCCGCGAGGGAACGCTGTCCGCGACGCGGGCAGGACCTGCGCTTCGTCGGGGGCGGACGCCGTTTCCGCCAGGAATTTCGCCGCAGGCGCGGGTGGACGGGCTGCCGGAGCGGGGCGCCGAGCGGGCGGATGGACGAAAGACGTTTTGTCGGTTAGCGTCGACGCTTCCATGTTCGAACTCGCGGAAGTCCTTCGGAACGTAGGCCGCCTTTCGCTCTCGGCCCGGGACGCAATGGGCGGCGCTGCTCCGAAGCTTCGAAAGCCGCCGGATCCGGGCTGCCCGCCTCGGGGCGGATTTCCTGGGCCGACGGATGTCGCGGAGGGGGTGAAGCGTGAGCTTCGACCGGCGTCTCGATCAGATTCTGGAACGCCATCGCGACTTGTCGTCGCTGATGTCGAATTGCGCGGACGCCGCGGACTTCGTGCGGATGTCCAAGGAATTCGCCGAGCTGGCGCCTATCGTGGCCTGCATCGAGGAACTGCGCGCGGCCGAGAGCGAGGCGGGCGATCTTGCCGCGCTGATGACGGATCCCGACGGCGACGACGACGTGAAGGCGCTCGCGGAAGAAGAGTTTCGCGATTTGGCCGCTCGCGTTCCCGAGATCGAGAAAAAGCTCGGCGTCATGCTGCTTCCGCGCGACGCGGCGGACGAGAAAAGCGCCATTCTGGAGGTGCGGGCGGGTACCGGCGGCGACGAGGCCGCGCTGTTCGCGATGAATCTGCTCCGCATGTATCAACGCTACGCCGAACGCCATGACTGGAACTTCAATCTTCTGCATGCGTCCGAAACCGCCATTGGCGGACTGAAGGAAGCGGTCGCGGAGGTGGCCGGCAAGGGAGCCTTCTCGCGGCTGAAGTTCGAATCCGGCGTTCATCGCGTCCAGCGCGTGCCGGAAACGGAATCGTCGGGCCGGATACATACGTCGGCGGCGACGGTTGCCGTCTTGCCCGAGGCGGAGGAGGTCGACGTCCGTATCGACGAAAAGGATTTGCGGGTCGACACTTTTCGTTCGCAGGGCGCCGGCGGCCAGCACGTCAACACGACCGACAGCGCGGTTCGCATAACGCACCTGCCGACCGGCATCGTCGTTTCGCAGCAGGACGAGAAATCCCAGCACAAGAACCGGTCCAAGGCTCTCAAGATTCTCCGGGCGCGGCTGTACGACGCCGAGAGGGCGGCATTGGCGGCCGAGCGGGCGGCGGATCGGCGGGGCCAGATCGGCTCCGGCGACCGGTCAGAACGAATCAGAACCTATAATTTTCCCCAGGGCCGCGTATCGGATCACCGAATCAATCTGACGCTGCACAAGCTGGAGCGCGTTTTGGAGGGAGAGGCGCTCGACGAAATCATCGATGCGCTCGCATCCGAAGATCAGGCTCGCCGCCTCGCGGAAGCTTCGTGACCACGCTGGCGGCGGCGCTGCGGCGCGCTTCGAAGGATCTTGCCCTCGCGGGGATTCCGGGAGCCGCGACGGACGTGCGCGCCTTGGCTTCGGCTGCCGCGAATCTGAGCCGGGAAGAGATGCTGCGCGAACCCGAAGCGCCGCTGCCGCCGGCCGCCTTGCGGCGATTCCGGGAGGCAGTGGCGCGGCGCGCCCGGAGGGAGCCCGTGGCGCGGATCTTGGGGGAGCGGGAGTTCCGAAGCCTGCCGTTCCGGATCGGTCCGGCGACGCTCGATCCGAGGCCCGACAGCGAAGCGGTGGTGGAGGCGGCGCTCGAGCGGATCGTGGACCCCGCGCGTCCCCTCCGCGTTCTCGACCTCGGGACCGGCAGCGGATGCCTGCTGCTTTCCTTGCTGCATGCGCTGCCGGGCGCCTGCGGGATCGGGACGGATATCGATCGCGAGGCGTGCCGCGTCGCGGCAATCAACGCGGAAGCGATCGGAGTTTCGTCGCGCGCGCTGTTCGTCGCGGGCGACTGGACCCGGCATATCGCGTCGCGGTTCGACGTCGTGGTCTCCAATCCCCCCTACGTGCCGTCTGACGAGATCGAGAACCTGGCGCTGGAAGTGCGCGATCACGATCCCCGCGTTGCCATCGACGGCGGCGCCGACGGCCTCGAAGCCTATCGCGCCATCGCGCCGGAGGTCGGGCGGCAGCTGAGCGCGGACGGTTTCTGCGTGGTGGAAATCGGTCCGGCCCAAGCCGCGTCCGTTACGGCGATATTTGCCGGCGCAGGCTTGGAGGCGCGCAAAATGCGCCGCGACCTGGCCGGACGGCCGCGCGCGCTGCTGTTCGATGCGGCGTCCGACGCTCGCCGGGATTCTTGCGGCGCTATTTGATCTTGGATTCCTTGAAGATCACGTGCTTGCGGGCGACCGGATCGTATTTGCGGAACTCCAGTTTTTCCGTTTGGGTTCTCGCGTTTTTCTTCGCAACGTAGAAGTATCCCGTGTCGGCGCTGCTCACGAGCTTCACGAGGATGGTGTTCGCCTTGGCCATGGGAGTCGTCCCGAATGTCTGTCGTTTCCGGCAAACTGCCCTCGCGAACCGGTTGGGTCAAGACATTTCTCCGTGCGTTGCGCTTCGGAGGCGTTAGAGGGCGTCTTCTCGGTTGCCGGCCGCTCGGGCGCCGCGGTCGACGCCGTTACGGCGCGCGCCGCCCTCCGTTCTTGCGGCGCCCGCCCTTCTTGCGCTTGGCGGCGCGTTGCGGACGCCGGGGGCCGCGGAACGCGGCGTCGGTCCGAAACCCGCCGTCGCGGATCGAGAACGTCAGCGATCCCGTGTGGACGTTCGCCTCGTCGAGCCGCGCCGTGACGGGATTTCCGATCGCGTAGACGGCGCCGGAGACGCGCCCCGTCAGACGCAGGCGGTCGAAGTCGAAACGCTCGTCGCCGAGCGCGGACATCGGCACGAAACCGCTCGCGCCGGTCTCGTCGAGCGTCACGAACAATCCCGCCCTGTGGACGCCGGCTATGCGGGCCGCGAACTCCGCGCCGACGCGATCCGCCAGATGGATCGTCGCATGCCTGTCCAACGCCTCGCGTTCGGCCTCCGCGGCCCTCCGTTCGGTCATGGACAGGTGACGCCCGAGCGCGGCGAAGGCGGCGCTGTCCTTCGGCCTTGAACCGCCTTCGCCCAAACCTTCCGCGGCGATGAGGGAGCGATGAACCAGCAGATCCGCGTAACGGCGGATGGGCGACGTGAAATGAGCGTATCGTTCGAGCGCCAACCCGAAATGCCCGATGTTGCCCGGCGAATATTCCGCCTGGGCTTGCGCGCGGAGAACGCAGAGATTGATCATGTCGGCTTCGGGCGCGCCCGCGGCGCGTTCGACGACCCGCTGGAGGTTCCCGGACCGGGGAGAGCGCTCCAGCCTGATTCCGACATGGCGGAGAATCTCGCGCAGTTCCTCGATCTTTCCCGCCGCCGGCCGGTCGTGAACCCTGTACATGCACGGCGCGCGATCCAGGGTTCGGGCGGCGGCGACGTTCGCGGCGATCATGAACTCTTCGACGAGGCGATGGCTGTCGAGCCTTGCGGCGGACGCTATCGCCGCGACATTGCCGTCGGAATCGAGCAGGACGCGGCGTTCGGGAAGATCGAGGTCGATCGCGCCCCGCCTTTTGCGGGCCGCGAGGAGCGCTTCGAAGGCGCCGTATAGCGGCGCGACAAGATCCGCCAACGGTCCGGAGCCGCGGCGCGCCGCCTCGACCTCCTCGTAGGTCAGGCGGCGCGCCGATCGCATGATCCCCCGGACGAACTCGTGGCGCAGCGGATTTCCTTCGGCGTCGATCCGCAGGCGAACCGCGAGGCAGCCGCGATCCTCGCCCGGAACCAGGGAACACAGCCCGTCGGACAATTCCTTCGGCAGCATCGGCACCACGAGGTCCGGAAAGTAGACGGAATTGCCCCGTTCGCGGGCGCACCGGTCGAGGGGGGAATCTGGACGCGCGTACCAGGCGACGTCGGCGATCGCGACGAGCAGATGCCAGCCGCCGTCCGGCGACGGCTCCGCCCACACCGCGTCGTCGAAATCGCGCGCGTCCTCGCCGTCGATCGTGACCAGCGGCGCCTGTCGAAGGTCCGTCCGTCCTTCCGGCGGCGGCGGCTTCGCTTTCGACGCCTCGACGAGGGCTTCGCGGGAAAATTCCGTCGGGATGTCGCGGGCGCGAAGCGCGATCGCGCTCGGTCGCGCCCGCTTGCCGACGGTCTCGACGACTCGCGCGCGACCGTCCCGTCCGGTCCTGGCGACGACGAGGGATCCCGGGGAAACGTCGGAATCCGCAACGATCGGCTTCCCCGCCTTCGCTCGCCGGTCCGTCGGGACGATCCGCTTGCGGCCGTCGACGATTTCGAGAACGCCCAGAATGTCTCGCGGCGCCCTTTCGAGCCTCTTGATCGTTCTCGCCGTATACGAACCGTCCGCCGTCCGCGAAAGCCGGACGAGAAGACGGTCTCCGACGCCCGGGGCCGGTCCGTCCGCCGCGAAGCGGATGGCGGAGTTCTCCTTGTTCGCCACCCGGACGACCGGCTCTCCGTCGCTGTCGATCCTCGCGATCTCGACGACGGCGACCGGCGGCAGTTGGGCGCGCGGCTCGAGCTCGCCGTCGCGTCGCAATTCCCGCAACATGTCGTACAGCCGTTCCCGTTCCGCGCCTCTTGCGTCGAAGGCGCGCGCGATTTCGCGGCTTCCGGGCTCTCCGTCCGCGCTTCGGACGAATTCCAGAAGCTGGTTCCGTGTCGGCAGCATGCGGCCCGATCAGGCTTTGCCCCGCGCCTTTTTGGCGGTCCTTCGGGTTTTCCCTTTTGCGCCGGTCCTCGCCTTGCGCGCCGCGAGAAGCTCGAGCGCCTGTTCGAGAGACAGGGAGTCCGGGTCCGCGTCCCGCGGAAGCGAAGCGTTGGTCCGTCCATGCTTGACGTACGGGCCGTAACGGCCGTCAAGCAATTCCACGGGTCGTCCGTCGTGAATTCCGATCGTCTTCCCCCGTTTCGAGGTTTTTTGCTGCGCTTCGGCGATCACCGTTACCGCGCGGTTCAGGCCGATCGTCAGCACGTCGTCGCCCGCGGCAAGGGAAACGTAACGGTTTCCTGTCTTGAGATAGGGGCCGTAAGGGCCGATCCCCGCCAGAATCGTGTCCTTGGTCTCGGGGTGCGGGCCGATCTCGCGGGGCAGGCTGAGCAGCGACAGCGCGGTCTCGAGATCGAGATCCTCGGGAGCCATATCCTGCTTCAGGGAGACGCGCCGGGGCTTGTCCTTGCCCTTCTCCGCCTCTCCGAGCTGCACGTAGAAGCCGTACGGGCCCTTGCGCAGGGTGACGGGAAGTCCGGTTTTCGGATCCCGGCCGAGATCCCGCGCGCCCGTGAACGAGGCGTCTCCGGTCTGAACTCGGAGCTCCGTCGTGTATTGGCAATCCGGATAGCGGGAACATCCGATGAAGCCGCCGCCGCGGCTCGGCTTCAGCCCGAGCCGGCCTTCGCCGCAGGCCGGGCAGCGCCGCGGGTCGCGCCCGTCATCTCCGGCCGGAAAGAAATGCGGGCCGAGCTCGCCGTCGAGCCGTTCGATGACTTCGCTGATGCGCAACTCCTGGGTTTTTCCGACGGCTTCGGAAAAAGCTGTCCAGAATTCGCGGAGCAGCGTCCGCCATTCCTTGTCGCCGTTGGAGACGTCGTCGAGGCTGTTTTCGAGATCGGCGGTGAAGTCGTACTCGACGTATCGCAGGAAGTATTCGGTCAGGAAGGCGGTCACCATCCGCCCGAGATCGTCGGGCGAGAACCTGCGCTTTTCGAGGGTAACGTAGTTCCTGTCCTGCAGAACCTGGAGGATGGTGGCGTAGGTCGACGGGCGTCCGATGCCGAGTTCCTCGAGTTTCTTGACGAGGCTCGCTTCCGTGTAGCGCGGCGGCGGCTTGGTGAAATGCCGTTCCGGCTTCACCGCGCCGCGCGTCACCGTTTCGCCCTCCGACACCGGCGGCAGGACGCGCTGCGCGTCGCTGTCCTCGTCGTCGCTTCGCTCGTCGCGGCCTTCCTGGTAAAGCCTCATGAAACCGTCGAACTTGACGACCGCGCCGGTGGCCCGCAGCGCGACCATTCCGTCGGGCGACGCGAAATCGACGGCGACCTGCTCCAGCGCCGCGCTTTCCATCTGGCTCGCGACGGCGCGTTTCCAGATCAGTTCGTAAAGCGCGCGTTCGTCCTTGGACAGAAGGCCGGCGAGGTCGGCCGGCTTGCGCGAAAAGGAGGTTGGCCGGATCGCCTCGTGCGCTTCCTGCGCGTTTTTCGCGCGGTTGCGGTGGAACACGCGCTCCGCGGGGAGGTAATCGCGCCCGAAATCCCTTTTGATCGCGTCGCGGACGGCCTTGATCGCTTCCGCCGCCAGATTGACGCTGTCGGTGCGCATGTAGGTTATCAGGCCGGCGGTTTCGCCGCCGATGTCCACGCCTTCGTAGAGTTTCTGGGCGGTTCGCATCGTTCGCGTCGCGCCGAATCCGAGCTTGCGCGACGCCTCTTGCTGCAGCGTGGAAGTCGTGAACGGCGGCGCCGGCCTGCGCTTGACGGTCTTGCGTTCGACCGAGCGCACGGCGTATTCGCGGCGTTCGATCTCCGCGACGGCGGCGCGCGCGGCCTCTTCGTTCTCCATTCCGTAACGATCGAGTTTCTTTCCGTCCAATGCGACCAGGCGGGCGGCGATCTCGCGTCCGGACGCGGTCGAAAAGATCGCTTCGATCGTCCAGTATTCCCGCGGCTTGAAGATCTCGATCTCCGCCTCCCGCTCGCAGATCAGCCTCAGCGCGACCGACTGCACCCGGCCGGCCGAACGGGACCCAGGCAGCTTGCGCCAGAGCACCGGCGACAGGCCGAATCCGACGAGATAGTCCAGTGCGCGGCGCGCCAGATAGGCGTCGATCAGCGCGTCGTTCAATTCGCGCGGATTGGCGATCGCGTTGACGACGGCGCCTTTGGTGATTTCATGGAATACGACCCGCTTCACCTCGACGCGCTTCAGGGCGTCGCGTTCGGCCAGAATCTCGCGCACGTGCCACGAGATGGCCTCGCCCTCCCTGTCCGGGTCGGTGGCGAGATACAGGCGGTCGGCATTCCTGGCGGCCTGGGCGATCGCCTTGAGGTGCTTTTCCGAACCGTGGTCGACCGACCATGTCATCCGGAAATTTTCGTCGGGCTGGACCGATCCCTCCTTGGACGGCAGATCGCGGACATGGCCGTAGCTGGCCAGGACTCTGTAGTCGGATCCGAGATATTTGTTGATTGTCTTGGCCTTGGCGGGCGATTCGACGACGACGACGTCCATATGTCGATTTTCCATTCGGGGAGACGTGGGCCGCGCCTGGAGCGCGGCGGCGAAGATGTTGCATCCGCGGGCCGATTCGTCAACCGTCGGCGTCCGGGATTTCGCGAGGGCTGGCCGGGCGCGATCAACCAAACTCTCATGATCGGCGCCTGCTCGCCCCGTAGCATGTAACTCTGGGTATGGTTCACCCGGCCTCGCGCCGCTCGCCGACATAACCGTTCCGCGTTCGGGCGTCGCGGCGCGAAGACAGACGGGGCAGCCCTCGGCGTCGCGCTCCTGGCAAGCGCCGCCGCGAAAAAATCTCGCGGAACGGTTTTGTATGGCCGATAGATCGGGGTTAGTTGCGCAACAATCGACCGTTGCGCCTGGACCTCCCCGGTCGTCTTTCGAACGGGCGACCGGACGGACGGCTGGGCGCGCCGGACTTTTCCTTCGCCGAACGCATGCGGCAAGCGCGCCGTCGAAAAAGCCGGGCGCGTCGCGGCTTGCGTTCGGCGAGGTCGCGTTTCAAACTGCCCGCAGCCACGGGACGTTCCCGGACCCGGGCAGGAAGGGCGATGCGGTGACCGCTCCGTTCTGCGTTTCTCGCTGCCGCGGAGGCAGACTCTCGTGACCGGCGCGGCCGCCGCGCCGCGCCGCGCCGCGAGCGCGTCGGGAAAAAAGCCGGTCGTTGCGCTGGTCGACGACGACAGGAACATCCTGACGTCCGTCTCGATGATGCTGGAGGCCGAAGGATTCGTCGTCAGGACTTATGTCGACGGCGAATCCGCGTTGCGGGACCTGTCCGCCCGCCCGCTCGATCTCGCGGTGCTCGACATCAAGATGCCGCGCATGGACGGAATGGAACTGCTGAACCGGCTGCGTCGGCGAACCGATTTGCCGGTCATCTTTCTCACGTCCAGGGACGACGAGGTGGACGAGATTATCGGGTTGCGCATGGGGGCGGACGACTACGTCAGAAAGCCGTTCTCGCAACGCCTGCTGATCGAGCGGATCCGCACGGTGCTGCGCCGGCACCGCCGGTTCCAGGGGGAAGCTTCGACCCCTCCCATCGAGCGGGGCGAGCTGCGGCTCGACCTCGACCGGCATACCTGCAGATGGAAGGGGAAGCCCGTCAACCTCACGGTCACGGAGTTTTTGCTTCTCAAGGAACTGGTCCAGCGCCCGGGGCACGTCAAGTCCCGGAACCAGCTCATGGACGCCGCCTACGGCGAATCCGTCTACGTGGACGACCGCACGATCGACAGTCACATCAAGCGGCTGCGCAAGAAGTTTCGCGCGGTCGACGGCGGCTTTCGCGAGATCGAAACCCTGTACGGTATCGGATACCGCTACCGCGAGTCCTGACGGGCGGGCGTCGGACGATGGTCGGCTTCTCTCCGCTGACGCGGCGCATACTTACCGTGAACATGTTGCCGCTGGCCGTGCTCGTGGCGGGAATACTCTACCTCGACGATTATCGGGAAGGTCTGGTCGAAGCCGAGCTGACGGGTCTCGAGATTCAGGCGGAAATTTTCGCGGGAGCGCTCGGCGAAGGCGCGATCGGCACCGGCGTCGACGACGCGCAATTCATCCTGCCCGACATCGCTCGTCCGATGCTGCGTCGCCTGGTGTCGCCGACCCGGACCCGCGCCAGGGTTTTCGACGCGACGGGCGCCGTCGTCGCGGACAGTCGTTTCCTCGAAGGCGGCGCGGTTCAGGTCGAAGTCCTGACCTCGGAGGGCGATTTTCCTTCGCATCTGCTCGAGGATCTGTACGACGCGCTGGTGGCCTTGATCCCCGATCGCCGACCCCACCCGACCTTTCCCGACGACGGACGCCTGGAGCTTCTGCCGGCGGTCGAAGGGGCGCTGGACGGCGACGTGAAGACAGGCAGGTGGTCGCTGCCCGAAGACGCGCATCGACTGGGAGCGGCTGCGCCGGTGCAGCGGTTCAAGCAGGTGCTCGGAGCGGTGCTTGTCACGGCCGAAACCGGCGAGATCGACGCCGCGGTTCGCGACGCGCGCTTCGACATTCTGCAGGCGTTCGTCGTGGCGCTGGGAGTGACGGTGTTGTTGTCGCTGTATCTCGCCGGAGCCATAGCGCGGCCCGTGCGCCGGCTGGCCTCGGCCGCCGACGCGGTGCGCCGGGGACAGGCGCAGGCCGAGGCCATCCCTGATTTCACCCGCCGCCGCGACGAGATCGGCGAGCTTTCGGCCGCCCTACGCGAGATGACGGACGCCTTGTGGCAGCGGATGGTCGCCAACGAGCGGTTCGCGGCCGACGTGGCGCACGAGATCAAGAATCCGTTGACGTCGTTGCGAAGCGCCGTGGAAACCATTTCCCGGGTGCGCGACCCGAAGCAGCGGGCGACGCTGATGGGCATCATCGAAGACGATATCGGACGGCTCGACAGGCTGATCACGGATATTTCCGACGCCTCGCGGCTCGATGCGGAACTGGCGTTCAGCCGGATGAGGCCGGTCGACCTCGATCGCGTGCTGCCGGGTCTGATTCAGGCCCTGCGCGCCGCCGAAGGGCCGGATGACGGGCAGGAGCTGGTTTATCGCGGGAAGGGCGCCTGCACGGTGATGGGGGTGGAGGTCAGGCTGGTGCAGGTCTTCCAGAACTTGATCGCGAACGCCCGTTCGTTCTCGCCGCCGGACGGCGTAATTTCGCTGTCGGTCCGTCGCGAACGGGACGGCGTGACGGTGCTGGTTGAGGACCAGGGGAGCGGGATACCGCCGGAAAGTCTGGATTCGATTTTCGAACGCTTCTATTCGGAGCGCCCGGAAGGGGAGAGCTTCGGTCGCCACTCGGGCCTGGGCCTCAGCATTTCCCGCCAGATCGTCGAAGCGCACGGCGGCGGCATTCATGCCGAAAATCTCCACGACGCGGGCGGGCGGCGCATGGGCGCGCGATTCGTCGTGCGCTTTCCCGCGGCGCCGTAAGGCGCGTCCCCGGAGGTTGCCATGGGCCGGCGCATTCCCGATCATGACCCGCTTGGCGCGGCGCGCAGCGGAAGCGGGGATCAGCCGATGGGCGACGACACTGCGGCGGCGAATCCGGTCGTTATCGTCACCGGCATGTCGGGCGCCGGACGGTCGACGGCATTGAAGGCTCTCGAGGACATGGGTTACGAAGCGGTCGACAATCTGCCGCTTTCGCTGCTGTCCAGCCTGGTGCAACCCGGACAGTTGCGGCCGCTCGCGATCGGGGTCGACGCGCGGACTCGCGATTTCGGGGTGCGCCCGTTTCTGGACGAACTGGATTCCCTCATCGGCAATCCGCGCCTGGCGGTGCGCGTGCTGTTTCTCGATTGCGACGGCGCGGCGTTGTTGCGCCGTTTTTCGGAAACCCGCCGCCGGCATCCCGCCGCCCCCGACCGTCCGCCGGCCGACAGCATCGTTCATGAGCGCCGAATGCTGTCGCCGCTTCGGGAACGGGCGGACGAAGTTATCGATACGACGGAACTGACCGCGGCCAATCTTCGGCGCCTGCTTGCCGCGAACCATGCTTTCGACCGGTCGCCGGGCCTTGCGGTTTTCGTGACGTCCTTCGCCTACCGGCACGGCCTTCCGCACGAGGCGGATCTGGTGTTCGACGTCCGGTTCCTCAGGAATCCGCACTACAGCGAAGCGCTTCGGCCGCTTACCGGAAACGACGAAAAGGTAGGCGCGTTCATCGAGCAGGATCCCAGCTTCGCCGCATTCTTCGGCAATCTGAAGGCCCTGCTCGAGCCGTTGCTGCCGCGATTCGAAGCTGAGGGGAAGAGCTATCTGACCATAGCGGTCGGCTGCACGGGCGGCCGTCACAGGTCGGTTTACGTCGGCGAACGCCTGGCGGCGTGGCTGCGCGGGCAGGGGCAACGGGTCGATCTATCGCATCGGGATCTGCGTCCGGGCGGCCGGAGGCCGTGACGCGCCGAGGCCGGGCGCGTCCGCCGCCGGCCCGCCGTTGCAGGGAGGGGCCGCTCTCGGGAAAGACGGGCGGCACCCGCTTCCGCCAGCCACCGAAATTCCGCCGATGAGCCGGTATGCGCAACCGGCGGCCGGGCGCGAGCGGCATGTCGGGGAATCGAGCGGCGCGGCAGCTTCGTTCGACGGCTTGCGACGGCGCCTCAAGCCCCGGTTTTTCTGCGCACTCCGCTCCAGAGCGTTTTGCCGTCGGCGTCGAAATGGATGCCCCAGCCGCGGCGCTTGCCCATGTACCACTCGCCCTGGAAGCGTTCGCCGTCGGCGAATACGACGGTTCCGTGGCCATGCATCTTGCCGTTGCGCCATCCGCCTTCGTAGCTCTCGCCGTCGGCGAATACGATGGTCCCGCTGCCATGCATCTTGCCGTTGCGCCAATCGCCCTCGTAATACCCTCCGTCGGAGAAGACGACGGTTCCCCGGCCATGCAATTTTCCCTCGAGCCATTCTCCTTCCATGCGTCCGCCGTCGGGCTCGACGATCGTTCCGCGCCCCTCACGTACGCCGTCGCGCCACTCGCCCTTGTACTGGGTTCCGTCGTCGGCGATGAAGAGGCCCCAGCCATGCATCTTGCCGTCGCGAATCTGGCCTATATAGCGTGCGCCGTTGGGGAATATGCGGACTTGGGACGGCGCGTCGTCGGCGAAGTCTCCTTGAGGACGCACGTTGTAGGAGGATTTCTTCCGAGTGTTTTCTTCGCTCATTTCCCGTCCATGTTTCGTGTCTGCGCGGACAAAAGCGGGTTACTCGCCGTTTCCGGCTTCGCTGTTCCGTTTCGCTGGCGCATTCTCGTCTCAGGGCCGTCCATTCTGCATGCAGTTTACGGCGATTCGCACGGTTCGGACAAGTAGTATGCTTACGCGCGGCGAAAGCGCAAGAGCGGCGTTCGCGCCGCGCCGGGTTGCCGGGTTCGGCGTCCCCGCGGTCCGGCCGTTCGCGAAGGTCGCGTGGACGGTCGACCGCCCGGAGTCCCGGCCCGCCTGCTGTCGGCAAGCGGCCGGCCCCGTAGCGACGGACGCTTCTTTCCGTCCGAAGATCGCTGGTTGCCCAGCGCTTTCCGTTCCTGCTATACGGGCGTTCGACCGGAAGCGGCTCGCCTTCCCGCGAGTCGCAGCGTCCGCCGGAGCGCCGCATGAACACGTCCCAGGACTGCAAGGTTGCCGATCTGTCGCTGGCGGAATGGGGCCGCAAGGAAATCGCGATAGCGGAGACGGAGATGCCCGGCCTGATCTCGCTGCGCAAGAAATACGGAGGCTCGCGGCCCCTCGAAGGCGCGAGAATCGCCGGTTGTCTCCATATGACGATCCAAACGGCCGTCCTGATCGAAACGCTGACCGCGCTCGGCGCCACCGTGCGCTGGAGCTCTTGCAACATCTTTTCGACCCAGGACCAGGCAGCGGCGGCCGTCGCGGCCGTCGGCGTTCCGGTGTTCGCATGGAAGGGCGAGACCGAAGAGGATTTCTGGTGGTGCATCCACCGGACCGTTCGGGGTCCCGACGGCTGGACCCCGAACATGCTTCTCGACGACGGCGGCGACCTCACTAAATTGATGCACGAAGACTACCCCGAACTAATGAAGGACGTGAAGGGACTGTCAGAAGAGACCACGACCGGCGTGCATCGCCTCTACGAGATGGAGCGCAACGGCGAGTTGCTGGTTCCCGCTATCAACGTCAACGATTCCGTCACCAAGTCCAAGTTCGACAATCTTTACGGGTGCCGCGAGAGTCTGGTCGACGGCATCAAGCGGGCGACCGACACCATGGTCGCCGGCAAGATCGCCGTGGTCGCGGGATACGGCGACGTCGGCAAGGGTTCGGCCGCTAGCTTGCGCGCGCAGGGCGCTCGCGTGATGATAACGGAGATCGATCCCATTTGCGCGCTTCAGGCGTCGATGGAAGGCTACGAAGTCGTGACCATGGATCTCGCGGCGCCGGTCGCCGACATCTTCGTCACCGCCACCGGAAACATAGACGTCGTCACCATCGATCATATGCGCCGCATGAAGGATCGGGCGATCGTCTGCAACATCGGCCACTTCGACAGCGAGGTGCAGATAGAGGCGCTGCGCAACTATCGCTGGGAAAACGTGAAGCCGCAGGTCGACGAGGTCGTGTTCCCGGACGGCAAGAGGCTGATCGTTCTCGCCGAAGGCCGCCTCGTCAATCTCGGCTGCGCGACCGGGCATCCGAGTTTCGTGATGAGCGCTTCCTTCACCAACCAGGTTCTGGCGCAGATCGAACTCTGGGAGCGCGGATCGGAATACGGCGAAAGGAAGGTCTACGTCCTGCCCAAGCGGCTCGACGAGGAGGTCGCGGCCCTGCATCTCGACAAATTGGGGGCTCGCCTCACGACGTTGACCTCGGAGCAGGCGGAGTATCTCGGACTCGATGCCGCCGGTCCGTTCAAGCCCGATTACTACCGGTACTGACGGCGCCCTGACGGTCGTCCTCGACGGTCCGCAGGCGACGGAAGCGCTCGCCGCGGATATCGCCGGCACCTTGGGGCGCGGCGACGTGGTCGCGCTGTTCGGCGATCTCGGTTCCGGGAAGACGGTCTTCGCCCGGGCGCTGATCCGGGCGCTCGGCGCGGCTTTCGGTCGCGAAATCGGCGAGGTGCCGAGTCCCACCTATACGCTCGTGCAGCCGTACGAGTTGCCGGACTTCGCGGTTCATCACTACGACCTTTACAGACTGTCGTCGGCCGGCGAGGCGATCGAACTGGCGATCGAGGATGCGTTTCTCGAAGGGATCTGCGTGGTGGAGTGGGCGGAGAGGATCGAAAGCCTGCTTCCCGCCGCCTGCATGCGCGTCCGGCTGGAGTTCGGCGCGAGCGAAAACGAACGCGTCGCCCGCATTGCAGGCCTACGGCATGGATAGGAGACGCGAAGACGCGATCGGCGCTTTCCTCGCGGCGTCGGGTTGGGCGGAGTCGCGGCGCGAGCCTCTCGCCGCCGACGCGTCGTTCCGGCGCTACGACAGGCTCAGCCTCCGCGACCGCCGCGCCGTCCTGATGGACGCGCCGCCGGATCGGGAGGACGTTCGCCCTTTCCTCCGCATCGCCCGCCTGCTTCGCGCTGGCGGCTTCAGCGCGCCCGCGATCCTGGCGGCGGACGCGAAGAACGGCTTCGCGTTGCTGGAGGATTTTGGGGATCGGACGTTCGCCCGGATGCTGGACGGCGGCGCCGACCCCGGCGAACTCTACGCGCTGGCGGTCGACGTGTTGATCCGTTTGCATGGCCGGGCCGCGCCTGCCGACGTGCCGCGCTATACCGACGATTTGTTGCTGGAGGAGGCCGGACACTTTACCGACTGGTACCTGCCTGCGGCGACGGGACGGCCGGTGCCGGACGCCGCCGTGGACGAATACCTGCGAATCTGGAGGGCGTTGCTGCCGGAAGCCCGGCGCGTGCCGGAGGCGCTCGTGTTGCGGGATTTTCACGTCGACAACCTGATGTCGCTTGAGGGAAGGAGCGGGGCGGCGGCCTGCGGCCTGCTGGATTTCCAGGACGCGGTCGCGGGACCGGCGAGCTACGACTTCGTGTCGCTCGTCGAGGACGCCCGCCGCGACGTGGCGCCGAAGGTCAAGGCGGCGGCGAGGGAGCGCTATCTGTCGGCGTTTCCGGATCTCGATGCCGCCGCGTTCGACCTTTCGTGCGCCGTTCTCGGAGCGCAGCGGCACTGCAAGGTGCTCGGCATATTCACCCGCCTCCGTGACCGCGACGGCAAGGGGGGATATCTCGTCCACGTTCCGCGGTTGCGGCGGCTGCTCGAAGCCGCGCTCGTCCACCCCGCGCTCGATTCGCTGCGCGACTGGCTCGCCCGCCACGCGTCGGCGGATCGCGGAATGACGCCATGAAGCGGCTTGATCGCGCGATGGTTCTGGCGGCCGGTCTCGGCCGCCGCATGAAGCCGCTTACCGAACGGACGCCCAAGCCGCTGATCGCGGTCGCCGGCAGAACGATGCTGGACCGCGCGCTCGACAGTTTGGCGGACGCCGGAGTGACCGCCGCTGTCGTCAATGTCCACTGGCTGGCGGAACAGGTGGAGGCGCATCTGGCCGCTCGCGTCCGGCCAGACATCGCGTTGTCGAGGGAGGAGGTTCTGCTCGAGACGGGCGGCGGCATCGCCGCGGCCCTGGAGCGATTCGGCGGGCGGCCGTTCTTCGTCGTCAACGCGGACGTCGTCTGGACCGACGGTCCGGTTCCGGCGCTTGTCCGGCTTGGGGAAGCGTGGCGCGAGAAAGACATGGACGCGCTTCTGCTGGCGGTGCCCGTCGGACGGGCGAGCGGGTACGACGGTACGGGGGACTTCTCGATGGACGTTTCCGGAAGACTTGCGCGGCGCGCGCCGGGCGGCGCCGCGCCGTTCGTTTTTTCGGGCGTCCAGATCGTTCACCCGCGGTTGTTCGATGGCGCGCCGGGCGGCGCCTATTCCATAAACGTCTTGTGGGATCGCGCCGCCGCCGCCGGTCGTCTGTTCGGACTCGCCCATGACGGCGGCTGGCATCATGTCGGCACGCCCGCCGCGCTTTCTCAGGCCGAAAGGGAGATAGGCGAGCGAGCGAGCTGATGGGCTCGTTTCCAGCTTCGGAGCCGCCCTCTCACTTTTCTTCGGCGGAAATGCCGCTCCGCGCTTCCAGATCGGCGCGCCGAGGCGGTCCGACGCGGGGCGAAGAACATGCTGCGGAGAACCGCCGCTCTGCGTCGTCCGCGAGGATGGCAAGCTTCGGCGGAGAATTCTCCGGGATTCCGTCGCCGTCCGCCCAGACCGTCGACGAAAGGCCGAACGCGGAACGAATCTCCCCTGCGCCGCAAGGTCGAGGCGGCGTCGCGTGCGGAGAAAGCCGGTCTTCTTCTCAAGGGACGCAAGGTCGCGGTCCTGCGGCGGCTGGCCGTGCTTCGGAGTTCCGGGGGTCGAGACGTTGTCCGGCTTTCCCCCGGCTTCGGCGCAGCGGACGGGGGGACGGCGCGGAAATTCGCGCCACGCCGCCGACCGAACGGCGGCCGACAGGAATGTTGCGCGGCGCGAACATTTCGCATACGTTCGTCTTTCCGAATTCGCGGGAGCATCTTATGGAACAGTTCTCTTCCGAACTCATCGCCATTCTCGGCGTCGGCGCCACCATGCTTGGCGGCGGCATCGCCGTTATCAGGCTGGTTCTTCAGCAGGGCCGCCGGCTCGACCGCCGGATCGACGCCCTTGCCCTGCGCATGGACGAACGGGACCGGCGGACGGATGACCGGCTCGGGCAGTTGGCTGACCAAACGAACGAACGGTTCCGGCAGCTGACCGATCAGATGAACGAGCAATTCCGGCAGACGAACGAACGGTTCCGGCAGCTGACCGATCAGATGAACGAGCAATTCCGGCAGATGAACGAGCAATTCCGGGAGTTGAGCGAGCGCGTGGCACGCGTCGAGGGCAAGTTCGACCTGCTCGAGACTTTCGTCGAGCACCGGAAGGAGCCGCCGGCCGAGGCGGCGGAATAGCGGCACTCCGCTTCGACGCCGGGGTTCGCCGGCCAGCCCTCTTGCGGCTGCCGCTCGCTGCGCGGAAATTCGTGCTGCCAACTGCCGCCGGCCGGACGGGCAGCCGACGAAAAACGGCACAGCGCGAACGCCCCCATAGCGTTAACTTGCTTTAGCAGCGAAATAGCTATTCAATTCAGACGAACAATGGTGCCGTGGTTCAGCCAACGATTTCGAGATCTCGTTCCATTCCTCGATCGCCTGGACGCGGGCGAACAGAGGCTCGATCCTGCGCGTGACCTGTTGCGAGATGGAGACTAAATTCGACAAGCCTTGGCTTGCTGAAAGGAGTGCAACCTGATGTTTGATAGCACGAAGAAGGGTCTCAAGGATCTCCTCCGGCGCGCCCATAAAGGTCGTCTTCAGCTTCCTGATTTTCAGAGGGACTACGTTTGGGGAGACGAGGATGTGCGCAGCTTGATCGCCTCCGTGGCTAAAGGCTTCCCAGTCGGGGCGTTGTTGACACTCCAGACTGGAGGCGAGGTTCGGTTCAAGCCCCGTCTTCTCGCTGGCGTACCGTCCCAGAATACTAATCCGGAGGAATTGTTGCTTGATGGCCAGCAGCGAATCACGTCACTCTACCAGTCCGTTTTCGCCGACCAACCCGTTCGAACGCGAAGCCCCCGCGGAACCGAGGTGAGTCGGTTTTACTATTTGGATATCAAGAAGGCGTTGAGAATCGGCGCGGATATCGAAGACGCGGTCATTGGCGTACCTGCGGATCGGATGCAGCGAAAGCAGTTCGGGCGTATAATTGATCTCGATCTATCCATGCCGGAGAAGGAATATGAGCAGCACATGTTTCCGTTGAATAAAACTTTTGATGATAGAGATTGGTTCTATGGATGGCGGGATTACTGGAGGGAGAGAAAAGAGGACGTTTATGAACTTGAGAAAAAATTCCACCAAGACATCCTCGATCGAATTGCACGGTACGAAATGCCGCTCATACAGCTCGACCGAGAAAACGGCCGGGAAGCGATCTGTCTGGTCTTCGAGAAGGTCAACGTCGGCGGTAAGAAGCTTGATGCGTTCGAACTCCTGACCGCGATCTTCGCTGCGGACAACTTTGACCTCCGACGCGACTGGAACGGCCTTGCGGACAAGTCCCGTGATGGACGAAAAGAACGGATCATTGGCTCTCCGTATCCGCGTGATGTACTTTCGCGAGTGGCAAGCACTGACTTCCTCCAAGCCTGTACACTGCTTCACACAAGGCAACGCCGCCTTGCCTGCGTTGATGATGGGGTCGAGGGGAGGGAACTTCCGCAGATCAGCTGCAAGCGCGATGCGTTGTTGGCGCTTCCGCTTGACGGATACCAAACTCACTCGGACGCCGTTGAGGCCGGATTTATCGAGGCTGCTATCTTTCTCAACGAGCACAAGATTATCTGGCACAAAGATGTACCGTATCCGCCCCTGATAGTCGGCCTCGCTTCAATCTTCGCTATCCTTGGCAAAGAGGCTCAAACTATAACGGCAAAGGAAAAGATCGCCCGTTGGTTCTGGTCGGTCACCCTTGGCGAGCTCTTCGGCTCCAGCACCGAGTCTCGTCTCGCCAGAGACGTTCCCGAACTCGTGGATTGGATCAGGGATCAGGGCCCCAAGCCTCGCGCACTTGATGAGGCGGTGTTCCAGCAGGAACGCTTTCGTTCGCTCCGCATCCGCCTCTCTGCGGCATACAAGGGCATTCACGCGTTGCTGATGCGCCGCGGCTGCCTCGACTTCAAGACGAGTCGGCCCACGGATATCATGACCTTCTTCAACGACCAGATAGATATTCACCACATCTTTCCACAGGCATGGTGCAAGAGGCACGACATTCCACCTGCTGACTTCAACTCCATCATCAACAAGACCCCGTTATCCAGGGCATCGAATAGCTCGATCGGTGGGGATGCACCCTCTATATACCTCAAGCGCATTGAGCAACAGGAAAACGTATCGTCCGCTGCGCTGGACGACATTCTCCGTTCTCATCTCATCGAACCGGAGCACCTGCGCAAAGATGACTTCGAAGCCTTCTTCAAAGCTCGCATACAGGAGCTGTCAGAAATCGTTGCCGAAGCGATGGACAAACCGGTTGTTGCGGAGCCCGGAACTGATGAAGAGGAGCGCGATGTCGAGATCGGAGACGACGAGATCGCTGAATTGGAAGCCGCCGCATGAACGCCAGTTTCTACATCTATATGAACGTCTTTAGCAACAGATCGTTGATATATAATTCTTGGTTATGAAACCGGAAATAGGGTGAAAAAACTGTGGTATATCCCGATGATGATGGCGAGTTTTTTGGCTTTTTTTGGTAAGTAACGACGGATATTTTTGTGGTCTATTTAGGCAAAAATTGCGTCGAAACAAACCCTATATAAGGCTTGGATAGATCGACTACATCGGAAGCGAGAAGCGAGGTTTCTGGAATTATGGCGACGTTGGACTGGATCACCGCCAAAGGCTTCAAGAGCATCGCTTCCATCGAGAAGCAGTCGCTTGGCCCGATCAATATATTGATTAGGCGCCAACGGATCGGGGAAATCAAACTTCATTGAAGCCTTTTCGTTTCTCCAAGCAATAAGGTCGGGCGAGCTTCGGCGCTACGTTGGAAAGGCCGGCGGTGCCGACCGGGTTTTGCATCTCGGTGCGCGAACGACTTCCAGCATGAAGATTCACGTTTCATTCGACGATCAGGTGAAGCAGTATGCAATCAATCTGACGGCGGATGACGGCGACGGGCTCTTTCCGTCGGAGGAATTCGCGTACTTCCGGAACAAGAAACATCCCCGCCCTGATGAGAACAGGCTTTCGGGGCGGGACGGCGAAGCGGGTATCAGCAATCCCGATAACAAGGGGATCTCTCAACACGTTCGGGAACATCTGGGTCGTTGGCGCCGCTACCATTTTCACGACACCGGCCCGGCGTCGCCAATGAAGAAGGCGGTCGATGTAAACGACAATCTCTATCTGCGCTCCGACGGCTCCAATCTGGCGGCGTTTCTGTATTTTCTGCGTCAGACGCACGAGGAATCGTATAGCCTTATTCAGCGTATCGTCCGTTTGGTGGCGCCGTTTTTCGACGATTTCATGCTTGAGCCGACGGCCCAGGACAAGATTCGCTTGGAGTGGAAACATCGAGGAACGGAGGCATATTTTGACGCCTCGTCCCTTTCGGACGGTTCTCTTCGGTTCATCGCGCTGGCGACGCTGCTGCTCCAGCCGAAATCGCTCCGGCCTTCGGTCATCCTCATGGACGAACCGGAGTTGGGGCTGCATCCCTTTGCGCTCTCGAATTTTTCGTCGCTCGTCAAGCAGGCTTCCGTTGACGATCGTATTCGCCACCCAATCCTCGCGGCTTCTGGATCGTTTCGGCCCGGAAGACGTGCTCGTGGCGGAACGCGTAGATGGACGGACGGAGCTTCGCAGGCTGAAATCCGAAGAGCTGGAGGAATGGTTGACCGATCATAGTCTTGGCGAACTATGGGAGAAGAACCATTTTGGCGGTCGCCCCTCTTTCGAAGGCGCGGGCACAGCAGGATGACCCGGTCGCGCGGAACGCGAGGCGGAGGAGGACTTCGCCAACGCGGCCTCGGCGGGCGCGCTTCCTCGGGTTTTCCGACGCGCGTCCGCCGGAAACGCAACACGGCGCGAACGCCGCGCCTTCGTCCGGCTCTGGCGCCGGCCGCGACGTAAACTTCGCCTCCTCCGCGCGTAAACGCCGCTTGAACGAGGTTTCGCGGGAAATCCGCGACGCCGGCCTCCCGGCGTCGAAGCCGGAGTTCGGCGGGGCTGGCGCTTCGTTCGCCCGGCGGCGCTTCCGAAAAATCCCGCCCGACCCCGGTTTACTCCCTGGCTGACACCTGCGGCCTGCCGTGTATGATGGAATCTTCGAGCGCCAATTGCAGGCGAAGGGACCTCTTTCGAGCATGAGGCGGTTCCGTCTGCCGGTATCAGGAAAGCGCATGTCGCGCCCGACGCAGCCCGAGACGCCGCTTGCGGCGAACGTCTATACAATCGCCGGCGGAGAGGGTTTCGTCGACACCCTCGCCCGTGGAATTCTCCGCCGTTACGATTCGGCGGCGATCGCGGACATGCGGATCCTGCTGCCTACCCGCCGCGCCTGCCGCGCGCTCGGGGAGGCATTTCTCAGGGTGACCGGGGGCGCGCCGATGCTGCTGCCGTCGATGTCGCCGATCGGCGAGATCGACGAGGACGAATTTCTCGCGGCCGAGTTCCCGGGCTTCGGCGCCGCGGAGTTGCCGCCCGCCATATCGCCCCTCCGGCGCGCACTCCTCCTGGCGCAAATGGTCATGGCGCGGGGCGATATGCCCGGCCCCGCCCATGCCGCGCGACTCGCCCGCGGGCTCGCGCGCTTGCTGGACGAGGCGCAGACGGCCCGGGTCTCGTTTTCCGATCTGGAGAACATCGTGCCCGACCAGTATGCGGAGCATTGGCAGCAAACGCTTTCTTTCCTGCGGATCGTGACGGAACACTGGCCCTCCATTCTGCAGGAACAGGGAGGCGCCGATCATGCCGACCGCCGCAATCGGCTGATCGAGGCGCAGATCGCAAGGTGGAACGAGCGGCCGTCCGACGGGCCGGTCATTGCCGCGGGATCCACCGGCAGCCTCCCGGCGACGGCCGACCTGCTCGTCTGCGTCGCGGCAATGCAGAACGGCGCCGTCGTGTTGCCGGGCCTCGACCGCTCGCTCGATCGCGCAAGCCTCGAGGCGCTGGAGCATAGCCACTCCCAGTTCGGCATGGTGCGCTTGCTGGACCGGATGGGAGTCGGCCTCGCGGAGATTCCGGACTGGGAGGCGGCGGCCTCTCTCGACCGCTTCGAACTCGTCAACTACGCACTCCGCCCGGCCGCGACGGCGGCTGGCTTCGCGTTGCCGGAGGGAGCGTCCCGCGCTTTCGACGGCGTGCGCCTGATCGAGTGCCCGGGGCCGCAGCAGGAGGCGCTCGTGATCGCCCTTCTGCTTCGCGAGGCCGTGGAGACCCCCGAAAAGACAGCGGCTCTCGTCACGCCGGACCGGCGGCTGGCGCGCCGCGTCGCCGCGGAACTGCAGCGTTGGGACGTCGAGATTGATGATTCGGGCGGCATCCCGCTCGCGGATTCGAGCCCCGGAATCTTCCTTCGCCTGGCGGCCGGGGCGATCGACGCGGGGCCGGTGGCGCTGCTTGCCTTGCTGAAGCATCCGCTGGCGGCGGGAGCGAGGGACCCCCGAGAGTTTCGCAGGCTCGTCCGGCTTCTGGAGCGGGCCGCGATCCGCGGACGGCGGATGCAGCCGGGATTCGCCGGCCTGCGGGAGACCGTCGAGACGCTCGAGAAAGATCCGTCCGGCGAGCTGGTCGACCTTTCGCGTTGGCTGGCCGACGCGATCGCGCCGTTCGCGGAAGCCGCGGACGCGGAGGAGGTGGAGGTTCGCGTTCTGCTGGAAGCTCACGTCGCCTTCGCCGAAGCGCTGGCGTCGTCGGATTCGCGGACGGGCGCGGAACGGCTGTGGGCGGACGAGGAGGGCGCGCGTGCCGCGGAATTCGTCGACGATCTGCGCGCCGAGTCGACGCTGCGAATCGCGGGTCCCGAATGGCCCGCGCTGCTCGAGGTTCTGATGGAAGGCATCGTGGTTCGCACGGTCTACGGCCGCCATCCGCGCCTGAACATCTGGGGCCTGCTGGAAGCCCGCCTTCAACGGGCCGATCTCGTCGTCATGGGCGGCCTCAACGAAGGAGCGTGGCCTCCCGAATCCTCGCCGGATCCGTGGATGAGCCGCCCGATGCGGGCGGCGTTCGGGCTGCCGCCTCCTGAACGGCGCATCGGCCTGACAGCGCACGATTTCGTGCAGGGATTTTCCGCTCCGGAAGTCGTCATGACGCGATCGACCCGGGTCGACGGTTCTCCCACCGTGCCGGCCCGGTGGCTGGCCCGGATCGAGACGCTGTTGTCGTCGGCCGAGGAAGGCCGCGCCGTCCTGGCCCGCTGGAACGGCGCGCGCGACAAATGGTTGCGCCTCCAAGCTGAACTCGATCAGCGCGAGCCCAAGCTCGCCCCGGAGCCGCCCGCCGCCCGTCCGCCGGTGCCCGCCCGCCCCGCCCGGTTGTCCGTTACCGAAATCGAGACGCTGCAACGCGATCCCTACGCCGTCTACGCGCGGCGCGTTCTCGGACTAAGGCGCCTGGATCCCGTCGTCTTCGCTCCCGGCCCGGCCGAACGGGGGACGATCGTTCACGACGCCATCGACCGCTTCCTGAAGGAGGTCGAGGACGATCTTCCGGACGACGCGCTCGAGCGCTTCCTTGAGATAGGTCGAGAGGAATTCGCGCCCTTGATCGACCGTCCCGGGGTGCGGGCGTTCTGGTGGCCGCGCTTCGAACGGATCGCGAGATGGATCGTCGATCAGGAAAACGGCCTGGCGAGCCGGGCGCGTCATGCCGAGGTGAAGGGCAATCTGGTCATCGCCCGGTCCGGCGCGCCGTTCGAACTGAGCGGGCGCGCCGACCGGATCGACGCGCTCGTCGGCGGGGGGTACGCCATCATCGATTACAAGACCGGCGCCGTTCCCTCCAAGAGGGATGTCGACGCGGGACTGGCGCCCCAACTTCCGCTCGAAGCGGCGATGGTCGCGCGCGGCGCATTCGAAGGAATTCCTGCCGGACCTGTCGCCGAACTGTCGTATTGGAGGCTTACGGGCGGCGATCCCGCCGGAGAAGTGCGCGACGCGGGAGGCGACCCGCGGCAACTGGCGGAAGACGCTTTCGAGGGCGTGAAGGCGCTGCTCGAATATTACCAGAGGCCGGACACCGAATATCGGGCGCGGCCAGACCCCGAGAAGGCGCCGCGCTATTCGGACTACGAACATCTGGAACGGATTCAGGAATGGGCGGCCGGAGGCGGCGGCGAATGATTCAACCCTATCCGCAACAGGCGGAAGCCTCGACGCCGAATGCGTGCGTTTGGGTATCGGCGTCGGCCGGATCGGGCAAGACCAAGGTGCTCGCGGATCGCGTGTTGCGGCTGCTGCTGCGGGGCGCCCGCCCGGAAAAAATCCTGTGCCTGACCTTCACGCGCGCCGCCGCCGCGGAGATGCAGAACCGCATCCGCCGCCTGCTCGGCGAGTGGGCGATCGCCGGCGACGAAGAGCTTGTCGAAACCGTCCGCGGATTGACCGGCGAGGAACCCGGGGAAAGCGTTCTCGCGACCGCCCGCAGGCTCTTCGCGGACGTGCTGGAGGCGCCCGGCGGCTTGAAGATCCAGACAATTCACGCTTTCTGCGAATCCCTGCTTGGCAGGTTTCCCATCGAAGCCGGAGTCGTTCCGCATTTCGAGGTGATGGACGAGCGCTCCGCGGCGGAGGCGCTCGAAGCCGCGCGCGACGAGATCCTCGATCTCGCCCATCGAGGCGGGGACGAAGGCCTGGCCTCCGCGGTGCGGACCGTGACCGGCTGGGTGCAGGAAGACGAATTCGCGACGCTGATGGCGCAGATCACCGGCCAGAGCGGAAGGCTGCGGCGTTTGTTGGACCGCCATGGCGGCAGGGCGGGGGCCGAAAGCGCCCTTCGCGAGGCGCTCCGGGTCGCGGCGGAGGAAACCGTCGAAGAGGCGATCGCGGCCGTTTGCCGGGCCGCCCCGGAGGACGAACTGCGCGAAGCGGCGAACGCTCTCGCAGACGGCGGCAAGACGGATCTGGAAAGGGCTGACATCATCAGGACTTGGCTGGACGCGGTCGACGAGCGGCAAGCGACGTTCGACGCCTACGCCAAAGCCTTCCTTACGAGCGCGGGCGGGATTCGCGCCCGGCTGGCGACGAAGAAAGTATGCGACGCCATGCCGCGCGTTGTCGAGATCCTCCACGGCGAGGCGTCGCGCGTGCAGGAGGCCGCCGAAAAGCGCAAGGCGATCCGGACCGTCGAAGCGACCGCCGCGATTCTGGAGATGGCGACCGCGCTGATAGATCGATACGAAGAGCGAAAGCGCCGCTACGCGCTTCTCGATTACGACGATCTGATCCTTGCGGCGCGCGGGCTCGTCGAACGCGCGGCGCCGTGGGTTATGTACAAGCTCGACGGCGGCATCGACCATGTGCTGATCGACGAAGCGCAGGACAGCAACGCCGACCAGTGGGCCGTCATCCGCGCCATCACCGAGGAGTTCTTCGCGGGCGAGGGCGCCGGGGAAAAGGCGCGCACCGTTTTCGCGGTGGGAGACGAGAAGCAGTCGATCTTCGGTTTTCAGGGCGCCGCGCCGGACGAGTTCGCGCGCATGAGCGCTCATTTCGAACGGCGCGCCCGAGAAGCCGGCATGGACTGGTTGCGGGTGCCTCTCGACGTTTCGTTTCGATCCACCGAATCGGTGCTGCGGGCGGTCGACGACGTCTTCGCCGACGAAACGGCGCGCGAGGGCGTGTCGAAAGCCGCTATCCGGCATACGCCGCACCGCGCCGGGCAGGGGGGGCTGGTGGAGATGTGGCCTCCGGTCATGCCGCCGGAACGCCCGGACGACGAGCCTTGGGCGCTTCCGGGCGGAACGCGGGAACGGGCGCCTCCCACGTTCCAGTTGGCGTGCGCGATCGCCCGGAAGATCGACGAGTGGCGGCACACGCGCGAACTCCTGCCGAGCGCGGACCGGCCGATCCGGCCGGGCGACGTCATGGTGCTGGTGCGCCGCCGAACCGCCTTCGTCGAGGAGCTGATCCGGGAGCTCAAGAAGCGCGGCATTCCCGTGGCCGGCATCGACCGCATGGTGCTGGGCTCCCAGCTCGCGGTCAGGGACCTCCTGGCGCTCGCCGCGTTCGCCCTGTTGCCGCAGGACGACCTGAATCTCGCCGCGGTGTTGAAGGGGCCGTTGATCGGTTTCGACGAGAACGCGCTGTTCGACGTCTGCCATGACCGCGAGTCCACCGTCTGGGCGGCGTTGAGAGACCGTCCGGCAGCGGAAGAGGAGATGGGCCTGCTCCGCGACGCGCTGCGGAGCGCGGATCGGACGCCGCCGTACGAGTTCTTCGCCCGCGTTCTCGGGCCGATGAAAGGCCGGGCCCGCATTCTCGCGCGGCTTGGGGACGAGGCCAACGATCCGATCGACGAATTCCTCGCCCTCGCCCTCGCCTACGAGCGGGCGCACACGCCGTCGCTGCAGGGCTTTCTGCACTGGTTCGAGGGAGGGCAGGCGGAGATCAAGCGCGACCTCGATCAGGCCGTTCGCGACGAGGTGCGCGTCATGACCGTCCACGGGGCGAAAGGCCTCCAGGCTCCCATCGTTTTTCTCGCGGACACCATGCAGACTCCGCAAGCCGACCGCGGCCTGATCTGGGGCACGGAGGGCGGCCAAGAAATGGTCCTGTGGCCGCCGCGGGCGGAGCATCGCGAGCGGGTCGCGAATCGATTCGAAGAAGCCGCGGCCGGACGCCGCGACGAGGAGTATCGGCGCCTCCTTTACGTCGCCATGACGCGCGCCGAGGATCGTCTTTACGTTTGCGGCTACGGGACCCGCAGGTCGCCGCCCGAAGGAGCGTGGCGCAATCTCGTGGCGCGCGGCCTGGACGACGCCCCCGCCTTCGGGTTCCGGTCCGGCGAGGTCGCCGGCGAGCCGGGTTGGGAAGGGGAAGGGCGCCGCCTTTCGAACGCGCAGAAGGCGCCGCCGGACCGCCGGAAGACGGATGAGGTTCCCGTTGCCGTGACGGAGGCGCTGCCCGGCTGGGCGGACAGGCCGGCGCCCGAGGAGCCGGAGCCGTCCCGCCCGCTGGCCCCCTCGCGGCCCGTCAGGCGCGAGCCTGCCGTCCGGTCGCCCCTGGGAGGTCGCCGCGGCGCCGCGTTCAAGCGGGGTCTGCTCGTGCACAGGCTGCTCGAGATTCTTCCCGAGCTGCCGACCGAGTCGCGGCCGGCGGCGGCGCGGCGTTTCCTCGAGCGTCCCGTTCACGGCCTCGACGCCGAAGCCGTCGAAGAGCTGTCGCGAGAGACCTTCGCCGTGCTCGACCATCCGGACTGCGCGGCCCTCTTCGGTCCCGGTTCGCGCTCCGAGGCGGCGGTTGCCGGGGTGGTGGGCGGCGCCGCGATCTCCGGCCGGGTGGACCGTCTGATCGTCATGCCGGAGACGGTGAAAATTCTGGATTTCAAGACGAATCGCCCGACGCCGCCGCGACCGCGCGACGTGCCGGTTCGCTACCTCCGGCAGATGGCCGAATACCGGGCTCTGCTGCGGAAAGTCCATCCCGGCCGCGAGGTCGAATGCATTTTGCTGTGGACCGAAGGGCCGCGGCTGATGCCCCTCGAAGCGGCGCTGCTCGATCCTCACGCGCCTTGACGGAGCTTCGGTTTTCCGCTAGCGTGTCTTCATCCGGCGGACGCGGGCCGCCGGTTTCGCGCAAAAGGGGTGGACATGGCAAGCAAACCGGTTTCCGACGACTCGTTCGACAGCGAAGTGCTCGGGGCGGAAGGTCCCGTTCTGGTCGATTTCTGGGCCGAGTGGTGCGGCCCGTGCAAGCAGATCGGTCCGTCCCTGGAAGAAATTTCCGAGGAGATGGAGATCGCCGTCGCGAAGGTGAACATCGACGAAAATCCCATGACCCCCTCCAAATACGGCGTGCGGGGCATTCCCACCCTTATCCTGTTCAAGGACGGAAAGGTGGCCGCCACGAAGGTGGGCGCGCTCCCCAAGAGCAAGCTCGTGGAGTGGATTCAAGCATCGGTCTGACCCGGCGAAGGCCGACGCCGCCTTGTTTCTTGCGCGGCGACTCGCTATAAGCCGCCGACTGCGGACACTCTGCAACGAACGGTCCGGCCGGGCATGCCGGGGCCGTCGTTCAGCGACGAGGAGACGAAAATGCCCAAGCTCAAGTCGAAGAGCGGCGCGAAGAAGCGTTTTCGCGCCACCGGCGGCGGCAAAATCCGGTCGGGATTCGCCGGAAAACGCCACAATCTCCGCAAGAGGCCGCAAAAGATGAAGCGCGGCGCGCGCGGCAAGCAGGTCATGGCGGACGCGGATTCCCGCCTCGTCAGATCGTATTTGCCCTACGCCTGACGGAGGTTCTGCAAAATGGCGCGAGTCAAGCGGGGCGTCACGACGCACGCCCGCCACAAGAAGGTCATCCGGAAGGCGAAAGGCTATCGCGGCCGGAATTCCAACGTGTTCAAGGTCGCGATCGAGAAAGTCGAGAAAGCCGGACAGTACGCCTATCGCGACCGGCGGACGCGAAAACGCAATTTCCGCGCGCTTTGGATTCAGCGAATCAATGCCGGAGCGCGGGCGCATGGCCTGACCTATTCCAGGTTCATGAACGGCGTGAAGCTCGCCGGCATCGAACTCGACCGCAAGGTGCTGGCGGATCTGGCGGCGCGCGAGCCGGACGCGTTCGGCAGCGTCGTCGAACGGGCCAAGGCAGCTCTTGCCGACTGATCACTGGCGGCCGGAAGCGGCGGCTCCTGGACCGGACTTATGGAAGATCTCGATCGTCTGAAGGAGGATCTGCTCCAGCGGGTGGACGCCGCCGACATGGCGGCGTTGGAGGAAATCCGCGTAGGCGCTCTGGGGCGGTCCGGCAGCGTCACCGCGCTGATGAAGGGTATCGGATCCCTTCCTCCCGAAGAACGCAGGCCGGCGGGCCGGGCGCTCAACGAGGTGAAGAACGCCGTCGCCGACGCCATCGACCGGAAAAAGGCGGAACTGGAAGCCGCGGCGATCGATGCGCGCCTGGCGGAGGACGCCGTCGACGTCAGCCTTCCCGCTCGGCCCGAGCCGGAAGGCCGCATCCACCCCATCAGCCAGACCGTCGACGAGATGGTGGCCATATTCTGCCAGATGGGCTTCGCGGTCGCGGACGGTCCCCACATCGAAACCGACTTCAACAACTTCACCGCGCTCAACATTCCGCCCGACCATCCCGCGCGGCAGGATCACGACACGTTCTACTTGCCGCGGCGGACGGACGGCTCGCGCCTGGTGCTGCGCACGCACACCTCGCCGGTGCAAATCCGCACGATGCTCGCGCGGAAGCCTCCGATCAGGATCGTCGTGCCGGGCCGCACCTTTCGCGCCGACCATGACGCGACCCATTCGCCCATGTTCCATCAGATCGAGGGGCTGGCGATCGACGAAGGCGTCCATATGGGGCACCTGAAGGGCTGCCTCATCGAGTTCTGCAGGGCGTTTTTCGGCATCGACGATTTGCCGGTCCGGTTCCGGCCGTCCTATTTTCCCTTCACCGAACCGTCGGCCGAGGTCGATATCGGCTGTTCGCGCGCGGACGGCGGCCTTTCGATCGGTCGCGGCGAAGGCGCGGAGGACTGGCTGGAAATTCTCGGCTGCGGCATGGTCAATCCGCGCGTCCTCGAGAATTGCGGCATCGATCCGGCGATCCATCAGGGCTTCGCTTTCGGCCTCGGCATCGAACGGGCGGCGATGCTCAAATACGGCATTCCCGATCTGCGCACGTTCTACGAGTCGGATATCCGCTGGTTGCGGCACTACGGATTTTCCGCGCTCGACGTTCCCAACGTCGCGACCGGGCTCGCGAGGAGTTGAGCCGGTGAAACTCACTTTCGACTGGCTTCGGGACCATCTGGAGACCGACCGGCCCTTCGCCGAGATCGTCGACGCGCTGTCCATGATCGGCCTCGAAGTCGAGGCCGTGGAGGATCCCGCCGCTTCGCTCGAAGGATTTCGGGTGGCGCGCGTTCTCGCCGCGGAACGGCATCCGGACGCCGATCGCCTCAAGGTTTGTATGGTGGACTACGGGGGCGGCGAGCCGGTCCAGGTCGTGTGCGGAGCGCCCAACGCTCGCAGCGGGATGAAGGGCGTGTTCGCGGCCGCGGGCCTGGAGATCAAGGGCGTAACGCTCAGGAAGGCGCGGATTCGCGGCCAGGAATCCAACGGAATGTTGCTTTCCGAGCGCGAAATGGGTCTTTCGGACGATCACGAGGGCATCGTCGAACTGCCGGACGAAGCGGAGGTCGGCGCGCCCGCGGCCGCGGCGATGGGTCTGTCGGACCGGGTCGTCGAGATCGGATTGACCCCGAACCGGCAGGACTGCGCCGGAGTGCGCGGAATCGCCCGCGATCTGGCGGCCGCCGGACTGGGACGGCTGAAGCCTCTCGACGCGCCGGAAACGGCCGGGTCTTTCGATTCGCCCGTCCGGTGGCGGCGCGAACTTTCCGACGGCGAAGCCTGTCCCCTGGTGGTGGGCCGGTTCTTCCGGGGCGTCGACAACGGGGAGAGCCCGAAGTGGCTTCGGGACCGGCTGCGGGCCATCGGCCTGCGTCCGATCTCGGCGCTGGTCGACATCACCAACTACGTCACGTTCGATCTGGCGCGGCCGCTCCACGTGTTCGACGCGGACAAGGTGACGGGCGACCTGACGATGCGCTTCGCGGCCGGCGGCGAAATGATCGCTGCCCTCGACGGGCAGGACTACGCGCTTGACGCCGAGATGACGGTGATCGCCGACGACGACGGCGTTCAGGGGATCGGCGGAGTCATGGGGGGAGCGGCGTCGGGGGTATCCGAGTCGACGGCGAACGTTTTCCTCGAAGTCGCGCTGTTCGATCCGGCGCGCACGGCGCGCACGGGCCGCAAGCTCGGAATCCAGTCCGACGCCCGCTACCGGTTCGAGCGCGGCGTCGATCCGGAATCCGCTTATTGGGGCGCCCGCGTGGCGACCCGGATGATCCTGGATCTGTGCGGCGGCGAAGCGTCGGAACTGACCGTGGCCGGCGACATGCCGGACTGGCGTCGAAAGGCGGCGCTGCGCAAGTCCCGCGTGGCGGAGCTTGGCGGCCTCGACGCGACGGGCGACGAACAGCTTCGCATTCTCGGGGACCTCGGTTTCGAACCGGTCGACGAAGGCGACGAGATTCGCGTCGAAGTGCCGTCCTGGCGGCAGGACATCGACGGCGAAGCCGATCTGGTCGAGGAAATCGCGCGCATTCGCGGTTACGACAGCATACCGGCCGTGCCTTTGCCGCGACCGCACGCCGTGCCGGAAGCGGCGTGGCCGACACGCCTGGAATCGGACGCGCGCCGCGCCCTGGCCGCTCGCGGCATGGTCGAATCGGTGACGTTTTCGTTCATGAAGCGGGAAACGGCGGAACTGTTCGGGTTCGGCGACCCGGCCCTGGTCGTGGACAACCCGATCTCGGCCGATCTCGACGCCATGCGGCCTTCGATTCTGCCCAACCTCCTCGAGGCCGCCCGCCGCAACGCCGACCGCGGCCACCGGGACGTGGCGCTGTTCGAAGTCGGTCCCGAATACGCCGACGACACGGAGACGGGCCAGAAGACCGTGGCCTCGGGAATCCGCGTCGGTCGCCATGGCGGCCGTCATTGGCGCGAGCCGGCCAGGCCCGTCGATCTTTGGGATGTCAAGGCGGACGCGACGGCGGCGCTCGACGCCGCCGGAGCCCCGGCGGCCGCGTTGCGGGTCACCCGGGACGCGCCCGCCTGGCATCATCCCGGGCGTTCCGGAGTCCTCCGCCTCGGCGCGACGGAACTGGCCTCGTTCGGAGACGTTCACCCTCGGATATTGCGGGCCATGGATATCGAGGGGCCCGCCGTCGCGTTCACCGTTCGTCTCGACGCCGTGCCCGCCCGGAAGCGGAAGGCCGGCGGCTCCGCGCCGCTGTCGCTGCCGCCGTTTCATCCGGTGACGCGGGATTTCGCCTTCGTCGTGGACGAGTCCGTCGCCGCGGACGACATCGCGCGCGCCGCGGCCGGCGCGGACCGGGAGCTGATTTCGGATGTCGGCGTGTTCGACGTTTACGAGGGCGACCCTCTCGGGGCCGGCAAGAAATCGGTCGCCGTCGCGGTCGTTCTCCAGCCTGCGACGTCGACGCTGACCGACGCCGAGATCGAAAAGGTCTCCGGCAGGGTCGTCTCGGCGGTCGGAAAACGGACGGGCGGCGTTCTCAGGGGGTGACTGCCCGCACGGAGAGCAGACGCGGCATGACGGCTCCCAGCCAAATCCGGAATTTCGCGATCATCGCGCATATCGATCATGGCAAGTCGACGCTGGCGGACCGCCTGATCCAGCGATGCGGCGGCGTCGACCCCCGGGATCTGAAGGAACAGATGCTCGACACGATGGATCTGGAGCGCGAGCGCGGCATCACCATCAAGGCGCAGACGGTGCGGCTGAACTACGAGGCCGCGGACGGCGAAGCGTATCAGCTCAACCTCATGGACACGCCGGGACACGTGGACTTCACCTACGAGGTTTCGCGGTCGCTCGCCGCCTGCGAAGGTTCCGTGCTGATCGTCGACGCGAGCCAGGGCGTGGAAGCGCAGACCCTGGCCAACGCCTATCTCGCCGTCGAGGCCAACCACGAAATCATTCCCGTTCTCAACAAGATCGATCTCCCGGCGGCCGAGCCCGAGCGAATCCGGCGGGAAATCGAAGACGTGGTCGGCCTCGACGGGGCGCTCGCCGTTTCCGCGAAGACGGGCGAGGGCGTGACCGAGCTTCTCGAAACGCTCGTGGAGCGCCTTCCGGCGCCCGAGGGCGACAGGGAGGCGCCCCTGAAGGCGCTGCTCGTGGATTCCTGGTACGACGCCTATCTCGGCGTCATCGTGCTCGTCCGCGTGCGCGACGGAACGCTCCGCAAGGGCATGAAGATTCGCATGATGGATACCGGCGCGGCCCACCAGGTGGACATGGTGGGCGTCTTCGCGCCCGCCCGCCGCCCCGTCGACGAACTCGGCCCCGGCGAGGTGGGATTCATCACGGCCTCGATCAAGACGGTTGCCGATGCGCGGGTGGGGGATACCGTCACCGACGACCGCGGTCCGGCTGCGGAGGCCCTGCCGGGATTCAAGCCCAGCGTGCCCGTGGTGTTTTGCGGCCTTTTCCCGACGGACGCCGACGATTACGAGGATCTTCGCGACAATCTGGCCAAGCTTCGGTTGAACGATGCGTCGTTTCATTTCGAGCCGGAGAGTTCGGCCGCGCTCGGCCAGGGGTTTCGCTGCGGCTTCCTGGGGCTGCTGCATCTCGAGATCGTGCAGCAGCGCCTGGACCGCGAGTTCGATCTCGACCTGATTTCCACCGTGCCTTCCGTGGTGTACCGGCTTCACCTGACGGACGGCGACGTTCCGGAAATGCACAATCCCGCGGACATGCCCGATCCCGTTCGCGTCGCCTACATCGAGGAACCCTGGATACGGGCGACGATCATGGCGCCGGACGGGTATCTGGGCGGGGTTCTCAAGCTCTGCGAGGAGCGTCGCGGCGTCCAGCGCGAACTGACCTACGCCGGCGGGCGGGCGATGGTCGTCTACGACTTGCCGCTCAACGAGGTCGTGTTCGATTTCTACGACCGCCTGAAGTCCGTCAGCCGCGGCTACGCGAGCTTCGACTATCAGGTCGTGGGCTACGAGAAGGGCGATCTCGTCAAGCTTTCCATTCTGGTCAACGGCGAACCGGTCGACGCCCTTTCAATGATCACGCATCGCAGTCAGGCGGAGCTTCGCGGGCGTGCCATCTGCCAAAAGCTCAAGGATTTGATACCGCGGCAACTCTTCAAGATTCCGTTGCAGGCCGCGATCGGGGGCAAGATCGTCGCGCGCGAGACGATTTCGGCGCTGCGCAAGGACGTGACCTCCAAATGCTACGGCGGCGACGTCAGCCGAAAGCGCAAGCTGCTCGACCGGCAGAAAGCGGGCAAGAAGCGCATGCGCCAGTTCGGGGCCGTGGAAATTCCGCAGTCGGCGTTCATCGAGGCGCTTCGGATAAGCGACGAATAGCGAAGTTTCCGGCGGCGAGCCGGCGGTTTCCGCCGCGCTTTTCCGCGGCAGGCGTCAACTCCGGAACGTGAGGGTCCGACGGCTGCGGCTCCGGCCGACCCACATCAGCAGCATTCCGATAATGCCGAACACCATCCAGGACGGCGCGGACAGAACGTTCTGGATAACGGCGTCCCACAGCCAAGGCCAGATATGGCGCTGGATCGTCGCCTGCAAGAGGTTGAGCGACGCGGTTCCGATAGTTTGATCGATACGGAACCACCATTCGCCGAGGGGTATCAGGCGATAAGGTTCTCCTTCAAGCGCGTTAAGCCCCTCGTGGCCAACCAGCAGGAAGGACAGACCCAGCAAAACCCAAGCGATCAAGCGTAAAGTTTTCATAATTTCGACCCGAATATAGCCTCTCCGCGCCCGAAAAGAAAGATCCAAATGCAGTTGCGACGATATTTCGAAGAATCAATCAAGAAACCGCTCCCTGTCGACGTGTCAACCCGCGCACCCGCGTTTCCCGGGCCGGGACGGCGGGCTCGCTCCTCTCCGCGCTGCGGTTGCGGGATTCCGCGGGCAAAAGGTTCGGCCGCCTGCCGTTTCCGCGTCGGTTCGCGGGAAGGCGAAGCCGTCCTGTCTTTCCCTTTCGAAAGCGGACAGCGCGAACCGGCGGCAGCCCTCGGCTGCGCAAGCGCGGTTTCGCCCTGGGATATTCGGCTTTCCGCGACCGGCAATTCTTCGCCTTTCGCTTGCCGGACCGAGGGAATTCGGGCATTATTCGTCGTACGGAGGGATGGCCGAGCGGCTGAAGGCGCACGCTTGGAAAGCGTGTATACGGTACACCCCGTATCGTGGGTTCGAATCCCACTCCCTCCGCCAACAGCGTTTTCGCAACTTTTCGAGACAGCCCGGAATTTCCGGGAACATCGCCGACGAACCGTTCCCCGACGCCGCCCCCGTTCCATGCGAAACAGCACCTGTGGAGCAGGGCGAAGGAGATCCACGGTGACGGAGATCTTGCGGAGGCGTGGGCGGATAAGTGCCCCGGGCGTCCGCGCGCAAATCGGCGTCCGGCGCGCGGATACGGCAAGGAACGTCGGAGAAATTCAGGGTCCGGGCAGCGGCAGCCATGCGCACATCGACGGTTCGGCTGGCGAGCGATTCCAAATGTCGACCGTTGACCGACGGCTATCGTTGGGCGTTCAGGGCTACATGCCCCAGACCTCGACGTTCGGTTTCGGATTGCGGCGGAAGATCTTCTCGTCCCAGCTCTTCTTCTCGTCGCGGTCGAAGATCACCAGGTGGCCCGCCTCCGCCGCGCAGCCGTCCATGTAGTCCGAGATCTGTTTCAGACCTTCGGAGATCGTCGCATCCAGATCCTTCCGCAGCACCTTGCACTCGACCACGAATCTTTGCGCGCTGCCGCCCTGCGTCCAGAGGATCAACAGATCGACGCGCCGCCGGCCCAGCCCGAACTCCCGCTCGATGCGACCGCCGCCGTTGACCACCCCTTGCAGGAACGCTTGCAACAGGAGCTGCGGGCACGCCTCCTGATAATCGAAGCGCTGCCTCCAGTGCTCCGAATTCTCGCGGAAGAACGTCTGGAACGCCGCCATGAGCCCCTCCACGTCGAGGCGGCCCCCGGCGTCGACGTACTGCGCCATGTCCTGATCGAGCTCCTCCTGCACGATCCAGGTCAGTTCCCGCGGAACGACCTCGGCGTAGACCGGGTTGGCGATGCGCAACGGCGCGTCCCGTGCAAGCAACCCCAGATCCCGCGCGTATTCCACGTCGCGCTCGCTGCCGCGGGTGCACTCGCTGCCGCTCAGGAGCGGCTCGATCACCCGCCGCACCCGCTCCTCCCGCAACTTGTCCGCCAAGATGTCGAGATGGGTCTCGCGGCGCACGATCAGCGCTTCCCGCGCCGCCGCGACGTCGTCCGCCGCAATGGCCCGGTCCCGGACGGCGCGGCAGGTCTCGTAGGCCAGCGCGTTCACCAGCCAGGGCTGTCCCCGGGTCTGCTCCCAGATCAGATCGGACGCCTCCTCCGCGAACGCCTGCCCGGTCTCGGCGGCGTGCTGCCCCAGCAGGGCGAGCGTCTCGTCCCGCGAGAAGTCTCCCAACCGCAGCGACGCGGCCTTGACGTTGAAGGCGCTGCCTCCGGCGACGACGGCGTTGTCCGTTGCCGATCGAATCCGGTAGTCCCGCACGTCGCGCAGGCCGCACAAAACGACGCCTTGAGGAAAGCTCTTGGGACGCATGTAGTAACCTGCCCGCAACTGGCGCAGCACCGACAGCAGCGTGTCGCCGACCAGCGCGTTGATCTCGTCGATAAGCAGAACCAGGGGCTTCGGGTCCGCTTCGGCCCAGCGCATCAGAACCTCCTTGAGCGCGCCTTCGGGACCGTATTCCGCCAGCGCGCCGGACCAGAGGCCGGCGACGAAGTCATCCCGCAGAGCGTGTCGGGCCTGCGACGCCAACCGTCCGAGAATCGTCCGCATCGACCGCCCGGTGTCTTCCCGCCCGACTTGGGCGGCCTCGACGTTCACGTAGACGCAACGGTAGTCGCCGCTTTCATTGAGCAGATCCTGCAGCGCCAGCAGGACGGACGTCTTGCCCGTCTGCCGGGGAGCGTGCAGCACGAAATACTTCTTCTGTTGAATGAGAAGCAGGAGATCTTCGAGATCGAGGCGCGCGAGCGGCGGGATGCAATAATGGTCCGCCGGCACGATGGGTCCTGCCGTATTGAAGCGCATGGTCGAACCACCTCCAGGAGGTCGATGCTAGTGGATCCGCAAGTCAGACCGCTTCGTCCGGGCGGGGCGAGCCAGGTTCAAGCGGAACGGGAGGTTTGGCCTCGGCCCGGCGCCTCCCTGCCTGTGGGTCCAGACGTAAGCTGGGTCGGCGACGAAGTCGTTCCGCGGCAATGCCGGGCTTGCGAAGCGAGCCGCGCGTCCTTGCGTTCCACGTGAAAGGCCTGCGCCGTCCCGCAGAAAGATTTCCTCGGAAAAAGCGCCGAAAGCCCGGCGACTTCCAGCGTCACGTTTGGTTTTCGTCGGTTCGGGAACCGGACCGGATGAACAGGGTATTTCTCTGACCCCGCCTGAACGTATGCCAGCCTTCGTCTCGTTTCCCGAGGAGCGCTTCGATCGTCGGCGCGACCAGCTGATGGGCCTTGTCGCCGGGACGATCGAGCTTGCCGGACAGGGCGTTCGCGATGGCCCCGACCACGACCCCCCACGGAGCGCCGTCGCCCTTCAACTCGGCGACCAATTGACGGTTCTCGGCGACCGCGTCGCGAGCGAGCCTTCGGTACAGCGGCTCCAGATCGGGCGGCTCGTCGTCGACCGACCGCTCTCCGTCCGGCTTCGGCGCTTCGTCCGGCTCCGTCGACAGCGCCCTGGCTTGCCGGATGAGGCTGTTCATGTTTCGCTTGAGCTCGGTCGCGAAAGTTCGCACCTCCTTCCGGGAATACGACGGGTCGGCGCATTCGTAGAGAGCTTCGAAGAGGGCGGCGCGGACCGGAACCGGGTAGGGCTTGCCGCCGACCGAACTCCAGAAGACGCCCTGGCCCGGGATCGGCTCGTTCAACAGCGAGCTGAGCAGGTCGTCGCTGAAATGCGCGTTCGCCCTCTTCAGGCCCGTCAGGTCGTGCGCCGACAGCAGATGGAATATGAACCAGTTGTCTCCCTGACTCAGAATTTCGGCGGGTATCGCGCCGGGCTGCTGCGTGATCAAAAGGGCGCCGAGATCGTACTTGCGGCCCTCCTTGACCCAGGCGATGTAGGGTTCCGCGGCGGCGGCGCGTTCGTTCAGAACCGACTGCGCCTCCTCGATCACGGCGATCGTCGGAACGGTTCGCGGGTTCGCCTTCGTGAACTCTTCCTGATTGCGGTCGAAGATCCGGCGAAGCACGAGGCCCGCGAGCGCGAATGCCTGCGCGCCGCGCATCTGCGAGACGTCGACGACGCATATCCTTCCGGCTTCCAGCGCCTTGACCAGCAGGGCCATGAACTGGCTGCTGCGGTCGTGCAGCATCCCGACGACATTCGCCATGTTGGAGCGCGCCGCGATCGCTTCCGCTTCTTGGGCGGGCATCGACAGGTTCAGGATCTCGGCGATTTCCGCCGGATCCGCGCCTCCCCTGTCGCGGTCGACGAGGTCGACGAGCCGGGACCAGTTCGACGGCGAAAGAGAGCGCAGCTTGGCGACGTTCTGCTGGTCCTGGCGCTCCGGCGAAAGAACGACCGAGATGACGTCGCCGGCGCGAAGCTGCCGGAGATCCAGCTTTATCCCGCCCGCCGTAAAGGAGGCGTAGAACTCGCTCGGAGCCTGCCGGGCGGTGAAGACGACTAGCTTGTCCCGAAGATGCTCCACGTCGCACAGCCCGGGGCGCCCCTTGTCGTCCGGCCAGAAATACTCTCCGTCCGGATCGAAGATGACCGTGCCCACCGGGACCTTTCTTCCGCCGCGCTTCTCGACCGTCGGCGTCTCCTCGTACAACTTGCTGAACAGCAGCTTGTTCAGATTGGATTTGCCGAAGCCCGCCCGCGCGAAGACGAAGCTGCGGCGCGCGACGAGACTCGAAACGGGAAAGCGGATGTCGATCTCGGGAGATTCGATGCGCATCCAGTCCTGCGCCTTCGGGTCGTTCCCGGCGTAGATGTACTCGCCGAGCGCGAAATGGCCGATCGCCGCGCCTTCGACGTTGTGTCCGCAGATTTCCCTGAGAACCTCCGGCGAGGGAAACGCGACGGCGCTGCCGACGTGCGGCAGCCGGCGGTGGGAGGGCACGAAGGTCGGGCGCCCGCCGGGACCTTTCCGCATGATCCCGAGAATGCGGATGTCGACGCGGTACCGGAGATATTGCTCGCGAAGATCTTCGGGTATCTGGCGCTGCTCCTGAACCGCGCGGATGTTGTATTCCTCCCCGCTGCCGAAGGAGAGCCTGCCCTCGGAGGAGAACGAGGCGATGCGTCCGAGAACGGCCTCGTCCGGCGTCTCGAGTTGAACGAGAACGAACTGGCCGTGCATCGGACTGCGCTGGAAATCGTTTCGATACGGCAGCGCGAGATCGGCATGGAATTCGAGGCCGCCTTCGCGAAAGCCGCGAAACACGCCGACCACCTGCTCTCTCGGAAACAGGTTCATGCGTCAGCGCCCGCGCGCGTCCTGCAGGCGGAAGGCGTCGAGCGCGGTCGCTTCGGCTTCGAGGGCGTCGCGCAAGCCGCTGAAGATCATGTCCTGGAGAATGTCCATGTCGAACCGCGCCAGCGCCGCGTTTTCGTGCGCCTTCTGCAGGGACTTCGGATACAGTCCGACCGGAAAGCCTTCCACGGCGTCGTTGAGCAGATGCCCGAAGATCGCGGCGTGATCCCCGATCTGGGACGAGAAGACGTCGATCGGCCAGACCGGATCCCGCGGGCCGCTGCCGAACTTGACGAAAAACATCTTGCCGGCCACGAACCTGTTCGGCGGCTCGCCCGCGGCGACGCGATCGTCGCCGCGGGCGTATTCGGTTCTGGCGTAGGCTTTTTCCTCCAGTTCCCGCGGGATTTCCGCGTAGCAGGGAAAGGGCGACTGCAGGACCCCTTCGAGCGCCATCGCCAGACGGTAGCGGGAGAGCACCTTGCTGTTCTTCGCGATCCCGACGAGGTAGAGGCGCCGCCGGCTGGTCCTGAACTGGCGATCGATGCCCTCCTGAATGCCTTCGCGATACCGGCGGAACAGCCGGTCGGCGAAGACCACGCTGCGCAGCAGCCCGTCGAAGACGATCAGCGTGTCGGTGGCGAAATCCTTCTCGCGCACGATGGCGAAGAGAATCGCCCATTCCACGAGTTCGCGGTAGGCCTCCACCCATCGGGAGGGATTTCCGCCGCGGTCGGGGCGGATCATGTGGCTGAGTTGCGGCAGGCTCTCGACCCCGAGATAGCGCATCATGCGTCCGAGCGCCGTCGGGCGTTCTCCGAACTGGCGAGCGGAAAGCGCGGATACGCTCATCGTGGGAGAAACCGCTTCCAGACAGTGTTCGTTGTTGCTGCTGTCGACGACCCGGACGAGTTGCACCAGGAACGGATCGAAGCGCAGTTCGTTGTTGCCGCCGTCGGCGGCGACGAGCGAGATGGAAGCGGACGAGCGGGGAGAAATGCGCCGCGTTTCCCGGGCGAGGGGACGGATCTCCTCGCGCAACTGCGCGAGGACCTGCGCGTCCTCGGTTATCTGCCGGCCGATCTCTCTCCGGAGGAGATTCAGACTGCCGGGGTCGAGCACGGCCGTTTTCCGTTTTCCTCGCCGCCGGGGCGGAGGCTTCGCAACCGCGGGTCCGCGCCCTGGCGACGGCCGCTCGGCGAGTTCGGCCGGTCCCTCCCCTCCTTTCGCGCAGGGAGCGGTCCCGCCGCGGCGGGTGCCGCGCCGCCGGATCTCCGCCAGGCCGCCCGCCCGCGTCTCTTCATTGCCTTCCGAGATAGGCGCCGCGCAGCAGCGGCTTCTGGACCTTGCCCGAGGGCGTCTTCGGGATGTCGTCGACGAACACGATTTCCCTGGGCCGCTTGTAGCGGGCGAGGCGGGCGGCGCAATGGTCGACCAGATCCGCCGGGGAAACCTCGCCGTTGCGGACGACGCAGGCAATCGGCGTCTCGCCCCAGCGATCGTCCGGAACGCCGAACACGGCGCATTCCTCGACCTCCGGATGACTTTCGAGGGCGATCTCGAGTTCGCGCGGGTAGATGTTGAGCGCGCCGGAAACGATCATTTCCTTCGATCGGCCGGCGAGCGTGACGAAGCCGTCTTCGTCCGCGACGGCCAGATCGCCCGACCATCCCCAGCCGTCTCCCTTGCGGAAGTAGCGGGAGGTCTCCTCTTCGTTCTCGAAATACCCGTCCATCAGAAACGGGCCGCGCACAGCGATCTCTCCCACGGTTCCCGGCGGCACGGGTTCGCCGGCCTCGTCGACGATGCGCAAGTCCACGCCGACGGCCGGCCGGCCGATCGAGCCCGGACGCTCCGAAGCTTCCCAGGGCTTGAGGATGGTCAGCGGTCCCGTTTCGGACTGGCCGTAGTGATCGGTGTAGTCGCAATGGGGCAGGGCGCTTCCGAAGTCGGCGATCAGGCCGGGCGAGGTCGCCGCGCCGCCGGCGCCGACGTTGCGCAGCGAGCGCAACCGCCGAAGGTCCGCCTCCGGCGCTTTCAGCAGATCGCGCGCCTGCACCGGCACGAGGAAAACCGAAGAAATCCCGTGACGCTCGACGCCTTCGACGAATTCCATCGGGTTCCATTTGCGGAACACGACCGAGGTGCAACCCGCCAGCACCGTGGCCTGATACCAGACCATCAGCCCGATCGCGTGATACATGGGCGTCACGATGCCGGTCACGTCGTTGCCGGCGACGCGGTGCTCGATCGCCGTCGTCCAGGCGGAGACGTAGCGGGCGGCGTGGCTGACCACCGCGCCCTTGGGTTCGCCGGTGGTGCCGCCGGTGAACGTCATGGCGACCGGGTCCGCGGGATCGACGTCGACGTCGGGCGCGCTGTCCGGCTGTTCCGATATCGCGCGCTCGAAGGCGCAGGCGCCTTCCCGGGAACCGACGACGAGCGTGGGTTCCGCGAGGCCGGCGACCTTGTCGACGACGGTTTCGTCGACGACGAGGATGCGCGGGCGGGTTCGCTCGACGATGCGGGCGATCTCCGGCGCCGCGTACGCCGGCGAGACGTGCACGAGGACGCTGCCGGCCCGGGCGTTGCCGAAATGAACGACGGCGTATTCCGGTCCGTTGAACAGGATGCAGGCGACGCGGTCGCCCTTGACGACGCCGCAGCCGGCGAGAAAGCGCGCGAACCGGTTCGCCTGCCGGTCGAGCTCTGCGTAGGCGAGCCGCCGGTCGTCCGCGACGATGGCGACCTTGCGCGGGGTCCGCCGTGCGGCCAGTCGCAGAATGTCGCCCAGTCTCACGAATTTCCTCCTTCTGGATCGGCGGACAATATGCCGCCGCCGCCCGCCGTCGTCCACCGGCGCAGCCTTCCCATTAGCTGCATTTTTTCTGAACACACTCGATTCGCCTGCCCATGACGGGCTCATGTACGAACGGAACCGGCGCACCTCCGCCGAAGGGCAGGCGCGGTTGAGCTCGGTTCTCGACCCGGGCGACAGTCGCGCGGCCCGCCGGGTCTGCGAGGCGTTCGGGTTCCGCGACGCCCGCAGTCGGTTGCAGCAGGCGAGTTGCACGACAGTCCTGCGCGAACTCGACGGAGCCGGCAAGTTGCAGCCGCCCCGCAACCGCGGCGGCGGCGGTCGGCCACGGGGTCTGGGGCGTGCGGCGCCGTTGCCGTCGGGCGTTCCGGACCGGGCTGGTTGCGGGGCTTCGGCTGGGTGGAAACGGCGGGCCAGCGCCAACTGTGGACCGAGTTGGCTGCGCGCGAGCATCCTCGGGGAGCGGCGCGCCATGCCGGTCACCAACTGCGTTACCTGGGGCGCATGGCTGGCTGGGCGCGGTCGCCGCGCCGGCGCAACATCTTGCGGCGCGGAATGCCCGGCTGGGACAGGTAGACGCGGGAGCGGCATCTGCGCCGCGTTCTCGGTCTGAGCCGTTTCCTGGTGCCTTGCGAGAACCTTGCTTCGAAGGCGCTCGGCCTTTGCCTGCGCAGGGTCGGCCGGGACTTCGAGAAGCGGTACGGGTACCGTCCGCGAGGCGGCAGCAGGGGCGGCGCGCAGGACGACATGCGCCGCAAGCGGCGAATTCGAGTTCAAGGTCGCGGACGGGAAGGGGCGAGCGCTAGCGCAGGAGCGCGGCTACGCGGACAAGTACCGGCGTCCGGGCGTTCCGGTCCACCTGATCGGCCGGGAGGAGCGCAACGTCGTCGGGTTCGAGACCGTCTGAAGCCGGGAGCCGGACGGGTTGGACGTTCCGTTCGGACATTTCGGCAGGTGCCGCCGCCTTGCGCATCGCCAGCCTGGCGGGACGCGCTGCCGAGGGAAAGCGCGGCGCACGGCCAGCGCTCGGCCGGACTCCGTCTCCTCCTTGACGGCTCCGGCATGGCGGCCTACCCTCTTCGGATGACGAGACGCATGCTTCCGACCGGCATGACCTCCCTCCGGGAGATCCGGGGGATGGATTGCTACTACGTCGACAAGACGGAGCATGTGCGCCGCCTCGTCGAGAGGGGCAAGTACTATTTCCTGTCGCGTCCGCGCCGGTTCGGCAAGACCCTCCTGGTGGACACGCTGCAGAAGCTGTTCGAGGGAAGCGAGGAGCTGTTCCGGGGCCTCGCCGTGCACGACGGGTGGGACTGGTCGGCGCGCCATCCGGTCGTGCGGCTGGATTTCAGCGGCGTGGGCCGTTTCGACGGCCCGGACGGGGTTCGGGGAACCGTGGAAGCGCAACTGGAAGAGACGGAGATGCAGGCCGGCCTCGAGCCGGGCCCCGCCGGGACGGCGGTCCGTTTCCGGCGCCTGATAAGGACGCTGCACGAGCGCACCGGGCAGCGGGCGGTCGTTCTGGTGGACGAATACGACAAGCCGATTCTGGACGCGCTCGGCGACCGGGACCTGGCGCTGGCCAACCGCGACTTCCTGTGCAGCCTGTACGGGGTGATCAAGGCCTGCGACGAGCAGCTCCGTTTCGTTTTCCTGACGGGGGTGAGCAAGTTCTCGCAGGCGGGCCTGTTCTCGGGCCTGAACAACCTGAACGACATCACGCTGGACGAGCGCTACGGCGCCATATGCGGCTATACCGACGACGAACTGGACGCGGTCTTCGCCCCGGAACTCGAGGGCCTGGACCGGGACGAGGTCCGCCGCTGGTACAACGGCTACAACTGGCTCGGACCGGAGAGGGTCTACAACCCGCACGACATCCTGCTGCTGTTCGACAAGCGCAGATTCCGCCCGTACTGGTTCCAGAGCGGCACGCCGACCTTCCTCGCCGATCTTCTGGCGCGGCGCCGGGTCTCGGCTCCGGCCCTGGAGGGCATGTTCGCCAACGACGACCTGCTGTCGGCCATCGACGTCGACCGCATTCCCGTCGAAACGCTGTTGTTCCAGACCGGTTATCTGACCATCGCCGACGAGAAGCTGGACGAGGATGCGCCCCTTTACCGGCTGGACTACCCGAACCATGAGGTGAAGCGCAGCCTGAACGCGCTCCTGCTGGAGGCGATGGCGCCGGACGTCGCGGTCGCGGCGGAGAGCCGGGAGCTGCGTTGCCTGATGCGCGAGAACGATTTCGCAGGCGTCGAACGGCTGTTCCGGGCGTTCCTGGCGAGCATTCCGAACGAGTGGTACGCGAACACGGGCATGGCGGGTTACGAGGCGCACTACGCGAGCGTGTTCTACTCGCACTTCGTGGCGGCGGGGATGGACGTCCGCGCCGAGGAGAGCACGGCGCGCGGCCGCTCGGACCTGACGGTCCTGCACGGCGGCGGCGTCTACCTGTTCGAGTTCAAGGTCGCGGACGGGAAGCCGGAAGGGCGGGCGTTGGCTCGGGAGCGCGGCTACGCGGACAAGTACCGGCGTCCGGGCGTTCCGGTCCACCTGATCGAGTTCGGTCGGGTGGAGCGCAACATCGTCGGGTTCGAGTTCGAGACCGTCTGAAGCCGGGAGCAGTCGACGACCCGTTCGGACATTTCGGCAGGCGGCGCCCTCAGCGCATTCGGCGACGACCTCTGGCTTCTCTTGGCGGCGCCTTCATGGGGATTGCCGCGCTTGGCCTCGTCCATGTGCGCCTGTTGTCCGTGGGCGATTCGCGCCGGGTTCTCGCCTTGATGACCGCTTCGTTCGGGATTGGCCAGATGGTCGGTCCGCTTTTCGGAGGGGTGGCTTACGACCTGCCGGGCAGCTATGCGCCGCCGTCGCTGGTCGCCGCCGCGGCCCTTGTCGCGGCCGCCATTCTCCATTTGCCGTTGTCCGGCAGTCGGCGGATCGCCGGGATTCGGCGGACATCTTCCGGATCTCGACAATAACCGCCGCTCGAACTGTTCTCGGAATCGCGCCGCGGTCGCCGGACAAACGGGCCGACGGAGGCGATGCCATGGCGGGCGTGACGAGGCCGAAGCCCGCCCGCGCGGGCGTTCGACGCAAAAGGAGCCCCGCGTCGTTCCATGCGAAACGGTCGGGCGGGGACTCGAAGCTGAAGCCCTGACGGCTCCATCGAACTTTGCAGCGCGACGCGGCGGCTTCTGCAGGCGGGCGTCCAGTCGCGACGAAACGTCGATAAGCGGTCAGGCGGCGCGGAAACGCTCATGATCGGGGCCTGCTCACCCCGTAGCATGTAACTTCAGACCTCCTGACATCGCGTAAATTCAATTTGCCAGCAGGGGTCCCTCGAACGCCAGTTTCAGCCCGGTGCCGGGGTAGGCATGGCCTTCGCGAGTGGCACGAAGTTCCCGAAGCGCCGTGTTGAAGCGGGACTGAAACATGGCGCTCTCCAGAAATTGGTACATTCTAATTTACGACGAACTGAGGAAAAATCAAGCAAAATCTTTCAGTTACGCATACCATGTCAGGAGGTCTGAACTTTGGGGGTGGTTCTCCCGGCCTCGCGCCGCTATCCTGCGCCGACACAACCGTTCCGCGTTCGGGCGTCGCGGCGCGAAGGCGGGGCTATACGCGGCGAGGCGAACGCCAGGATCGGGAAGCGGCTTGGATTCGGCGGAGAGAGGGGCGAACGAACGCTGCCGTGCGCCAAGGGACGACCTCGGAAGGCGGGACGAAGCGAAATGCGGTGCAGGACCGGGAGGTCGGTGGCAGGCTGTTACGCCCGGCGCGAGGCGGGGGCCGCCGTCCGCGGCGTCCCCGGAGGAATGCCGGCGGCATTTCGGCGGCCGGGGCTTGAAGAGAGAAGCCTCGGGCGGGGACCGGACGGATTTCGGAGCGAAGGACGGTTCCGAGCGCCGCGGGGAGTTGCCGCCGACGGGGGAGAAGCCCGTCGGAAACCGCGCGTTCGCGTCGGCGCGATTTGAAGGAGGAACCGGAGACATGGTTGCAAGACGCGAGACTCTCGAGGCGGACGGCGGCCGGATGGCCGTCTTCGCGGACGCGCCGGCCGGCGACGGCCCGTTTCCCGCGGTCGTCGTCGCCCATCACCGGGCCGGCCTCGACGTGGCGACCACGAAGTTCGTTCAGGATCTCGCCGGCCTGGGCTACGCCGCCGCCGCCCCCGACCTGCATCACCGCCGTCCGGACGGCGAGGACACCCGCGAGTCGCTCCGAAACCTCGACGATCTCCAGATCCTCGCCGATCTGGAAGCCGCGGTCGCCCGCTTCCTGGAACTCGGAAACGTCGACATGGACCGCATCGCGATCGCGGGTCACTGCATGGGAGGGCGGGTGTCCTTTCTCGGGGCCGCCAGCCTCCCGGCGTTCAAGGCCTGCGTCGTGCATTACGGCGGCAACATGTTCCGGACCTGGGGAAAAGGAGAAGCGCCGCCGTTCGACAGGCTGGACGGGCTGCGCTGTCCGGTTCTCGGGTTTTTCGGCGCGGACGACGAGAATCCCTCGCCGGCGGACGTCGAGCGGATCGATTCGCGGCTGGCCGCGCTGGGCGTCGAGCGCGAGTTCCACGTTTTCGACGGCTGCGGGCACGCCTTCCAGAACTTCACCAACCCGGAGGGTTACCGCGCCCGGGCGACGGCCGAGTCCTTCGCCAGGATGGCGGCGTGGCTCTCGGAGAAGTTGTAGGAGGAACGGCGCCGGCGGCGCGGCGCGCTTCAGCCCTTGCTGCAGCTTCCGCCGCCGAGGACGCAGAACCTGGCGCAGTGGGGATGGTTGAGGGGCACTTCCGCGTCCGCCTCCGCAAGGGTCTCGCCCAATTCGAAGCGGCCGTCGTAAGGCAGCAGCGTGCACGGAACGACGACGGGCCGGTCGGCTCCCTTGCGCTTGATCACCATCCGCGAATCGGCGCACATCATCGCGTCGGGCGACACGCCCAGGAGGCTCCAGCAGCGCACGGTGATTTCCGGCACGTCGCTGGTCTGGTCCATTTCCGGGAACAGCACCAGCGCGACCGGATCGTAGGCGTCCACCCCGACGCCGAGCTCCGAGAAGAGCGCGGCGTAGCCGGCGCGCAGCGCGTTCTCGTCCTCGTTCCACATGGTCCGTCCGGCGACGGTAAGATTGAAACCGTTGCCGGCCAGCCACCGCAGTCCCCGGATCGTCGGCTCCCAGGCGTTGGGCCCGCGTTCCTCCTCGTGGAGCGCACGGTCGTAGTGATCGATCGAAACGCGCATCGCCAGCCGGTCGCCATGCGTTTCGCGAAGGCGGAGCAGGCTCTCGCGCATCTTCCACATCGGCTTCATGGCGTTGGTCAGCACCAGCGCGCGGAAGCCGCGCGAAAGCGTCAGGCCGAGTATTCCGGCCATGTCGGGATTGATGAACGGTTCGCCGCCCGTGAAGCCGATCTCCTCGGTGTCCAGTTCCTGGACAGCGATCTCGTCGAGATAGGCGCGGACCTCTTCGGTCGCGATGTACGCCAGCCGGTCGTTGACCGGGCTCGATTCGATGTAGCAGTTGATGCAGGTGAGGTTGCAGCGCGTGCCGGTGTTGAACCAGAGGGTGCGCAGGCGGTTCAGGGATACGACCGCGCGCGCCTCTCCTGCCGCCGTCGTGCGGGGATTCTGAAACTTGGCCGGGTCGAGCGACGCGGCGGTTGCCGGTACGGCGGCATCCATCGAAAATTCCTTCGGCAATTTCGCGACAGCGCGCGCGCCGAATATAGCAGATGGGAGCGACTCCCGAACGTCTTTCGGAATTCATTTTCCCGCGACCGGAATTTTTCTTCGCGGCCGTGCGCTTGACTTGGCCGCGGGCAGTTCATACCTCAGATCGGACACGGCGGAAGGAGAACCGACATGGGACTGCGCATCGGCGACATCGCGCCGGATTTCGAAGCCGAGACGACCGGCGGACGAATCGGCTTCCACGAGTGGATCGGCGACAGCTGGGCGATACTCTTTTCTCATCCGAAGGACTTCACGCCCGTCTGCACCACCGAACTCGGTTACATGGCGAAGCTCAAGCCGGAGTTCGACAAGCGCGGCGTCAAGGTGATCGGACTTTCGGCGGACGCGGTCGGCGACCACGACGCATGGTCGAAGGACATCGAGGAAACGCAGGGCGCGGCGCCCGAGTATCCGATCATCGGCGATCCGGAACTCAAGGTGGCGAAGCTCTACGACATGCTGCCGGCCAGCGCGAGCGGCGATCCTTCGGAGCGGACGCCGGCCGACAACCAGACGGTTCGCACGGTTTTCGTCATCGGGCCGGAAAAGAAGATCCGCCTTCAGCTCACCTATCCTATGACGACCGGGCGAAACTTCGACGAGATCCTGCGCGTCGTCGATTCGATGCAACTCACCGATCGCCGGCCGGTGGCGACGCCGGTGAACTGGAAGCCCGGAGAGGACGTGATCATCGTCACTTCGGTGTCCAACGACGAGGCCAGGGAGAAGTTCCCGAGGGGATTCAAGGAGCTGAAGCCGTATCTGCGGCTGACGCCGGATCCCGACTGAAGGCGGCCGTCCCGTCCGCAGGGCCGGGACGGCCTTTTCCCGCGCTCAGGAGAGAGTCCGTGCGCCTGGACAGCTATACGCACATATTCCCCGGCTCCTTCTACGAAAGAATGAGCCGGATCGCTCCGAGGCTGGACAACATCGGCAAGCGCATGCAGGCCGTGAAGCCGCTTCACGATCTCGACGCGCGGTTCCGGGCGATGGATCCGTTCGGCGACTACCGCCAGATCGTTTCGCTTCCGAATCCGCCGATCGAGGATATCGCGACGCCCGCGCAGGGCATCGAACTCGCGCGCGTCGGCAACGACGCGATGGCGGACCTGGTCGAGAAACACAACGACCGGTTTCCCGGTTTCGTCGCCGCGCTCGCGATGCACGCCATGGACGAGACCATGGACGAACTGCACCGGGCGGTGGGCGATCTGGGGGCCGTCGGCGCGCAGATATTCACGAACGTCGGCGGCCGGCCGCTCGACTCGGAAGATTTCGAGCCGGTTTTCGCGGCCATGGCGGAATACGACCTGCCGATCTGGATGCATCCCGCCCGCTCGGCTTCGATGGCCGACTACGCGGCGGAGGAGAGATCCCGCTACGAGATCTGGTGGGCGCTGGGCTGGCCCTACGAGACGTCCGCCGCCATGATCCGGCTGGTCCTGTGGGGATTGTTCGACCGTTACCCCGGGATCAAGATACTCACGCATCATCTGGGCGGAATGATTCCCTATTTCGAGGGGCGGGTCGGGCCGGGACTCGCCGTTCTCGGCGCGCGCACGTCGGACGAGGACTATTCGGCGGTGCTGCCGTCCCTCGAAAGGCCGCACGCCGAGTATTTCAGGATGTTCTACGGCGACACCGCGATGTTCGGGTCGTCCCTCGCTTTCGGTGCCGGGTTGCAGTTCTTCGGACCCGATCGCGTCGTCTTTTCGACCGACGCGCCTTTCGCGCCGGTGAAGGAAACCTTCGAATCGCTGGAGATCATGGAGTTCGAGGACGACGTGAAAGAGAAGATCTACCGGAAGAACGCCGAACGGCTGATGAACCGGTCCTTCGACTGAAAGGCCGCCGCCGTCAGCGCAGCCGGCGGCCGGCGATCTCCGCGCCCTCCACGAGGCTGCCCAGCTTGGCGAAAGCGATTTCGCCGTCGACGGCGCCGAAGCCCGCGAAGGTGGCGAAGCCGCAATCCGTGCCCGCGACGACGCGCTCGCGGCCGACGATTCCGGCGAACCGCTCGATGCGTTCCGCGACCAGTTCCGGGTGCTCGACGAAATTCGTCGTGGTGTCGATCACGCCCGGAATCAGCACGCGATCGTCGGGCAGATCCCGCCAGACCCGCCATTCGTGGGCGTGGCGCGGATTGGCGGCTTCCACCAGCAGCGCCTTCGGTTTCGCCTTGAGGAGGATCGGCAGGAGCTTCGGCAAGGGGATGTCGTGGGTGTGCGGGCCCTCGTAGTTTCCCCAGCACGCGTGAATGCGCATCCGGTCGGCCTGCACGTTCCTCAGCGCATGGTTCAGCACGTCGACGTGCAACTCGGCCCGGGCCAGGTAGTCGTCGTCGGAAAGCTCCTTGAACATGGTGTGGCGCCCGAGGCCGATGTCGGGCGAATCGAGCTGCAGGATCAGCCCGGCCGACGCGATCTCCTCGTATTCCCGGCGCATCGCCTCGGCGACGTCTTCGAGATAGGCCTCGTGGGTCGCATGATAGTCGCTCGGCTGGAACAACGTGATCACGCCCGGGGCGGCGGCGTTCATGAATCCTTCGGCGTAATCCGCCGCCGCCATCGCGGACTTCATGTTGGCGATGTCGTCGCGGAGCGGCGAGAGATCCTTGACCGCGATCGGACCCACGCATTTCGGCCGCCGGTAGGTCGGCGTTCCGCCGCTCTTCGCCAGTTTTTCGAGAAAGTCCGGATATTCCTCGAGGTCCGCCGGCGCGCGGCGCGGACTGTCGCCGTCGAAACCGGAGAGGCGGTCCTTGACGTAGGTGGCGTAGGAGATCTTCGACATCTCGCCGTCGGACGGCAGGTCGATGCCGATGTCGCGCTGGCGCGCGACGACCGCGCCGACGGCTTCGCCGACCGCCCGGTCGAATTCGGCCTTCTCCACCGGCTCTCCGCGCTCGCGGGCGAAGACGACGTCGGTCACCGCCCGGGTTCGCGGAAGCGAGCCGACGTGGGTCGTCGGGATGCGGGGCATCGTCAGGCCGCCTCCCGGTCCGCGAACGCCGGAGCGGCCGGCGCGTCGCCGCCGCGAACGACGTAGGCGACGGCGCCGGCCGCGGCGGCCCGAAACGCTCGCGGGAGCCCCACCGGCACGGTCATGGTGTCGCCGGGCCGGAGCGTCAGCGAACCGCCGGCCCACGCGACCTCGACAGCGCCGCGGTGCGCGAACAGCACCTCCGGCTCGCCGCGCGCGTGGAACGGCGTCGCGGCGTTCGCCCGCATCTTGAGGCAGCGCAGGTTGAAGCCGTGCGGCCACCATCCTTCGATCGGTCCCGGCGCGAAACCGTCTCCCGTCGCCTGCGGGGTGATCACCGGGCATTCCTCGACGCCGTCGGCCGCGAGCGGCGAGGCGGGGTTGCCGGCGAGGTCCGCGAACCCGGCGATGCACGCGGCGAGTTTTTCCATCGGCGGCGTTCCGTAGGCCGCCATCTGTTCGGCGGTCGGCGGCGTCTCGATTTCGGCGCCGGGCGGCACCGTCTCGCCGGCCGCGGTATCGATCAGGCGACCTCCCTTGAGAAGCACGAGGCCGTGCCTCGCCGCCAGTTCGAATACGCGCGGCGCCCACGTCACGCGACCCGGGTCGTCGCCGCCGAGCACCGCCCACAGGAATCCGCGGCCGTCGTCGAGCTTTTCGAAGCCCCGGAACATGGATACCGGCATCGAGACGACGTCGCCCGGTCCGAGATCGAACCGGGCGTCGTCGGCGTCGACGCCGAGGAGAAAGCGCCAGCGCCCCGAATGCACCACGAAGACTTCGGCCGTTCGGTGGCTATGCTGGGAATTGAGGCAGCCGGCCGGCTGGCGCGCGCCGCCCACGTTGAAGCCGTGCGGCTCGCGGATGTGGACGCGCTGGTTCGGGTTTTCCGAGACGCCGGGACCGATGATCGCGAAGTTCTCCTTTTCGGCGGAGCCGGGGGTGCGCGCGTCGACGAAAGCGTTGCGGCAGGGCGCGAGGTCGCCGTACCGCGCGACTCGTCGGCGCATGGCTTCCGGCGTCCATTCCGTCATTTCCCGCCTCGCGATCCGCAACGCCCGGAGGGTATACCGGATTTCGTTCGCCGGACAACCGGCCCGGCCGCTTCAGTGAACATCCTCGGCGGCGCCCCAGGCCTGTCTCAGCTTTTCGACGGAGAAGTCCGGCCCGCGCGCGGCGTCGAGGACCGGCTTTTCCTTGCGCAACACCAGATCGATGCCCTCCGGAAGGCGCGGCGCCGTTGCGGGATCGACGACGACGGCGCCGTGGCGGTCCGCGTGAACGAGGTCTCCCGGGCGAACGTCGAGGCCGAACACGTTCACCGGGCAATCGAATTCGATCAAATGAACGAACGCATGGCTCGGCCCGACGGCGGAAGCCAGTACCTGGAACCCGGGGTCCAGCATGCCGAGATCGCGCACGAGGCCGTTCGTGATCGCGCCGGCGACGCCGAAACCCTTGTGGATCGCCACGTTGACCTCGCCCCAGAACGCTCCGACCGGTCGCGGCCAATCGGCGTCCTCGATCGCGACGACGGTCGGGCCGCCGCCTGCGACGTATTCGTAGTATTCGAGACGCATCGCGCGCACGCGATCGGGCGTCAGATCCGGCGGTTCGGCCGCGCGAATGCGGGCGGTGCGGGCGTATCCGACCATCGGCGGCAGCGCCGGATCCGCCGCGACGACCGGATGGCGCGTGAAACCCGTTCCGCGGCGGGCGCCCTCGACGGCCTCGATGGCGTTGCAGATCGTCGGCGTGTCGACGGCGCGCAGGGCCGCGAGCCAATCTTCGGTCATCCGGCCTCCCGGGCGATGCGCTGCCCGGTCGCCGCGTCGAACAGATGGGCATGCGTGAGGTCGACCCGGATACCGACGGTTTCCCCGATTTCCCGGCTCATATGCCGCGGGCCGCGGGCGCAGACGTGCTGGCCGCCGGCCGTCACCGTGACGAGGACGGATTCCCCCGTGAGTTCGATGGCGTAGACCGGCGCGTTGAAATTCCCTTCGTCCGGCGAAACGACGGCGAGGTCCTCCGGGCGCACGCCGAGCACGATCCCGGAGCGCGTCCGGCCGCCGATTCCGCCGATCGAGACGCCCTCCGCGACGAAGTTTCCGTCGTTCGTTTCGCCGTTCAGGAGATTCATCGCGGGCGAACCGATGAAGCCGGCCACGAAGAGATTCTCGGGGTTGTCGTAGATTTCCGCCGGAGTCGCGAGTTGCTGGATCACCCCGTGGTTCATCACGGCGACGCGGTCGGCCAGGGTCATCGCCTCGATCTGGTCGTGCGTGACGTAAATGGTGGTCGTCGCGAGTTCGTGCTGAAGGTGCTTCAATTCGGCGCGCGTCGATACCCGCAGCTTGGCGTCGAGATTCGACAGGGGTTCGTCCATCAGAAAGACGTTGGGCTGGCGCACGATCGCGCGGGCCAGGGCCACGCGCTGGCGCTGGCCGCCCGAGAGCTGGCGCGGCTTTCGATCGAGCAGGTCGCCGAGCGCCACCCGCGAGGCGGCGAGGCCGATCAGCGTTCGCCACTCGTCTCTCGGGACTTTCCGCACCTTCAGCGGGTAGGCGATGTTTTCGCGCACCGTCATGTGAGGATAAAGGCCGTAGTTCTGGAACACCATCGCCACGTCCCGATCCTTGGGCAGGTCGTCGTTGACCAGCCTGTCCCCTATCCAGATTTCCCCGGCGGTCGGTTCCTCGAGCCCGGCCACCATGCGCATCGTCGTCGTCTTGCCGCAGCCCGAGGGGCCGAGCAGCACGAGAAACTCCCGGTCGCGGACTTCGAGCGACTGGTTGTCCACCCCGATCACGTCTCCCCACCGTTTGGTGACGTTCTTCAGCGTAACGCCTGCCATCAGCGAACCGCTCCCATGGTCATGCCTTGCACGAAATGCTTCTGAATGATCAGGGCGAGGACGAACATCGGCACCATGATGATGATGCCCGCCGCCGCCAGGAGGTTCCAGAGATCGCCTTCTTCGGCCTTGAACAGCGCGAGTCCGACCGGGAGGGTGACCGCGTCGTTGGTGGTCAGGATCAGCGCGAACAGGAAATCGTTCCAGGCGACGATGAAGCAGAAGATTCCGGCGGTGACGATTCCGGGCGCCGCCATCGGAAGCACGATGTTGCGGATCACCTGCGCGCGCGTCGATCCGTCGACCAGCGCCGACTCTTCGGTATCGATCGGTATGCCGTCGATAAAGCCCTTGATCATCCATACTGCGAAGGGCATCACTATCGAAAGGTTGACCACGATGAGTCCGATCCGGGTGTCCAGGATCCCGAGGTCGCGGAACATCACGAAGAACGGCAGGACGATCACGACGGCCGGCACGAACTGGGTGGCGAGGATCATGACGAACATGATCCGTTCGCCGACCAGCCGGAAGCGGGAGAAACTGTAGGCTGCCATGGTCGCCATGGGAACGGCGACGAGCACGGTGGCCAACGCCACGATCGTGCTGTTGAGCAGCTTGTCGTGCAGGCTGTACGGCGACTGGAACACGGTGCGGAAATTCTCGAGGGTGGGCGTGAAGAACACCTTGAGCTGGTAGACGTCGACGTGGGTCTTGAAAGCGGCCATGGCGATCCACAGAATCGGAATCATCATCACTGCCGCCGTAACGACGATCAGAAGGATCCTGATGCCTTCGAAGATTCGCTTTTTTTGCCGGTTGCTCGCCATCGCCGCTCACGCCTTGCGGAAAACGTAGCGCGTGTAGCACCAGGTCAGCGCCAGCATGGGAATGACCATGATCCAGGCGATCGAGGCGGCGAAGCCCATGTCATAGTACTTGAAACCGCTGAAGTACGCGTAGTGCGCGAGGGTCTGGGTCGCGGTGCCCGGTCCGCCGTTGGTCAGCATGTAGATCTGGTCGAAGGTCTTGATCGAGAAGATCGACTTCAGAATGATCACGATCGCGAGAACCGGCGCAAGTTGCGGCAACGAAACGTCCCGAAAAGCCCGCCAGGCGGACGCGCCGTCGACGTAGGCCGCCTCGACCGTTTCCCGGGGCAACGCCGCGATGCCGCCGATGAGCACCAGGGTGATGAAAGGGATCCAGCCCCATATGTCCGCCATAACGCATACGGCGAAGGCCAGGGTCGGATCCGAAAGCCAGGACACTTCCGCGAGGGGAGGGACAAGCAGGCCGAAAAACGCGTCGAACAGGCCGAATTCCGGATTGAACATGAAGCGGAAGGAGACGCCGACCAGCGCCGGACTCATGGCGAACGGCAGGATGAGAAGCGTCCTGACGGTGAGCCGCAGGCGGCCGCCGGGAGCGAGCAGCAAGGCGATGCCGAGGGCGATGAGCGTGGTGAGGGCGACGGTCAGCACCGTATAGACGGTCGTGACCGCCGTGGCGTTCCAGAAATTCGGATCCTCGAAGATCGCCCATCCGTAGTTTTCCCAGCCGACGAAGGGGCCGGGCTCGCTGGACCGCGACAGTTTCCAGTTGCGAAAGCTCAGGATCAGCGACTGGATCAGCGGCCAGACGGCCGTGGCGAACACCACCGTCACGGCCGGCAGGACGAGCAGATACTTGAGATGGCGGTCGCGCATGGCGGGAGGCCGGCGCCGGCGCTTCCGCGACGGCGCCGGTCATGCGCTCAGTAGTAGCCGGCGCGCTTGAGGATCTTCTCGGTCCGTTCGGCGGCGTCGGTCATCAGCTTGCGGACTTCGCCTCCCGCCGCGGCCTTGGCGATGGCCGCCGACAGCAGATCGCCGATTTCGGGCCATTCGGGAATTTGCGGCATGATGTCGGACTCCCTGAGCGATTCCCAAGCCGCTTTCTGGATGTTCGCGTTCGCGGCGTTGACCTCCGGATCCTTGAGATTCTCGATATGGGTGACGACGTTGTTGATTATCGTCTTGCCCGCGACCTTGCGCTCGGTGGCGTTGGCCTTGTCCATCTTCGGATTGGACAGCCATTTGAGGAATTCCCATGCCGCTTCCTTGTTCTTCGAATGCTTGGATATCGAGAACGGCATGGAGATCGCGTAGGTGACGGCGCGCCCCCGATACGACGGCAGGCCCGTGAAAGCGACCTGATCCTTGCCCAGCACGGAAGACTTGGGATTGATCATGGACGAGTACGCCCACCACCAGACCGGAATCATCGCGGATTTGCCCTGCATGAAGGATTGGCGCGCGTCCTGCTCGACGAACGACAGCGACGCCGGGTTGGTGACCTTTCGAGTGTGGAGTCCGATATAGTCCTCCGTCGCCTTGATCCCGGCTTCGGTGGCCCAGGCGGGCTTCATCTTCTCGTCGAACACGTCGGCGCCGACCGACCACAGGTAGTTCAGCCAGATGAAGAGATTCTGCCGGTTGCCGTCGTTGTGGTAGTAGAGGGCGAGGGGCTCGATCGCCTTGCCGGACGCGCGGATCTTCTTGCTGGCGGCGATCACGTCGTCCCAGCTCTTCGGGGCCGCGAGTCCGAGGTCGTCGAAAACGTCCTTGCGGTAGAACATCAGCATTGCGTGCGCCCGCAGCGGGAAACCGAGGACCTTGTCCTGGAACGTCGCCGATTTGGCGAACGCGGACGGATAGCGCTCCATCGAGATGCCGTCGCGCTTCAACCAGTCGTTGATGGGTTGCAGCCAATGGGCGTTGGGCGGTCCCCAGGAATCGAGATAGTTGACGACGTCGAAGTTGCCGTCGGCGGCGACGCCCACCGAAGCGACCTTTTCCTGAAGCGCAGTGAAGGGAATGAACGTCCACTTGGTCTCGATGCCGGTGAGTTCGGTGAATTCCCCGTCGCGCAGCATCAAGCCGTCGAATTGCGGCGTGACGACGGAAAGGATGTTCAGCTGCGTTCCCGCGTAGGGTTTGCCGGACTTGAGGTTATAGGGCAGTTCCGCGGCCGCGGCGGCGGAGAAGCCGGCGGCAAGGATTACGCACGCCATCTTCGGGAGTAAGCTGCGCAGTTTCATGGTACCCTCCTGTGTCGCTCGCATTGAAGCATCCGCTCGTGGAACCGGACGCGGCATCCCGCGCCTGCCTCCAGGAGAAACCATAGAGATCGGCAATGGCGATTGCAATGCGATTGCAAGGGAAGCCGTCGAATGGAAAATCGACGGTTGACGCCAGCGTCGGCAGCGCCTAAGTAACGGTTTCGGCGTGGCGGAGTAGCTCAGCTGGTTAGAGCGGTGGAATCATAATCCATGTGTCGGGGGTTCGAATCCCTCCTCCGCTACCAAAATCATGCGGTCACGCTCGCTTGGCCGATCCGGGCAGGAATTCCTCCGGTATCGCGCCGCCGAGCTTGAGCCGCCCTTTCCGCCGATACGGAAAGTCGCTCTCGAACGCCAACCGGCAAGCACTCCATATACCGGGACGACGCTCAGGGTCGCGACGAGTTCGCCGTTGAAGAAACGTGCGCCCCGCACGGAAGACTCACGTTCCGAGAACGAGGATCAGGCGGATTCCGGTTTTCGCGGTGCGCACCATCCCGCGCAACGCCAGCGCCATGTCCAGGGAATACGACGGTCAGGAACCGGTTCGCTCGGTTCCGGCGATCCGATCTCCGGAACGCGCGAAGGTCAGCACGTTCCAGTCCATGGCTTCCACGGAACGGCGAAACTTCCCTGGTAGTTGTGGATGTGGATGTAGGGCGGCAACGTCAGTGCGAGTTCGATCGAACCGTCATCGAACGGAAGCGATCTCGCGTCCGCATGATGGACGACCACCGGTCGCGTAGACAGGGGCAGGCTGTGCACGGTATGAGACTGCATTAGAACGGCTCGCGCCACGAATGGGCGCCCGGTCGGTAGCGGGAGATGTTGTGGTCTGACGGTGCCAACGCGATGCCGTTGGGGAGAGGATCATCGGAGTTGAATAGGGGATGATCGCCGATGTCTCGATTCAGGTCGATCTTCGTACGTGGTAGGTTTGCGCGCAAAGCTGCGGAAGGAGATTGATAGTGATCGCAGGAGCCCGTCACCTCCCAGTTCGGCACCTTTCGATTCGTGTCCCGTGGCACGACGCCGGTTGGGCGGGCAGCGTCTGCAACAGACCCTCAGCCAACACGGCGTGCTGCGCTTTGCCGAGAATCGCAGCGAGTAAGGACGACGCTTCCGAGGAGTGCATCAAGGGTGAATCTCTTGCGGATCTGCGACAGGATCAGCTCCCGCCGTGCATTGAGGAGCGCGCAAATTTCATGGCGCAATTTCCACTGACCCTCAGCAAGTCGCATCCCTACGTCGAGCGCAACTCGGAATCTCACGGCCACTTCCTTCCCACGCGTTACACAATGCGGCCGTACAGTGCCGCCTGCGTGCCGTATCGCTGGATGCTGACCGAGGAAAGCGCGAAGTTGGTGGAACTCTACGACTTGGGTTTTCAGCCAGACCGCGAGCCTGATCTCGGATTCGTAACCAAATTCATCCAGGAGCGTTCAAACCAACTGGTAATGCTCGACACGTTTTTCAGCGCGGTTCGCCCCGAGGAATCGCTCTGTTTCTTCTACGCGAAGGACACGCCTCTTTCAACATCCGCAAGGCGGGTCATCGTCGGCGTGGGTCTGGTTCGTGAAGTCGATGCACCTGTCGAGTACCAATACTCCACGAAGAATCCTCCTCTTCGCAGCGTTCTATGGGAACGCAACGTCGAGCACTCCATACGACCGAGCTTCAAGGAGGGCTTTCTGTTTCCCTACCGCGAGCTGATCGAGATCGCGAATGAGCGTGGCCTCGATCCGGAACGGTTCCTAGCGTTCGCCCCGGACGATGCGTTCTGGAGCTTCTCCTATGGCTCGGAACACGTCTCGCACGACGAAGCCATAGCGTCGGTGCTGAGTTGCGTGCGGGCGCTGGAGCGCATTCAGGACTTGCATTCCGGGCCGTGGGCGCAGGCCATGGATTGGCTGGATGAGCAACTCAATCGTTTGTGGCGCATGCGCGGTCCCTTCCCAGGTTTCGGATCGGCCCTGACGGCGTTTCTCGGCGACCGGGGAAACCTCGTTGCGTACGAAATCGCCGAAGAGTGTGCGAAGGACAGCGCCGACGGAAACGTAGATCCATGGCCGGCGTTCGAACGGATCATGCAAGCTCCAGAGACCGCTTCGGAGCCCGTAAAGGAACAGGTCGGCGAAGGCTTCGCCCGGGCATGGAGAAGCATGGCATCGCAACGCAAAGAGTTGCTGGGATTGCTCAGCCGGTTTTCCTTGACCTCCGAACAGGCGAAACGATTCTTCAATCCCGATGTCCGGTCCGACGATCTCGATGATGGGTCGCTGATCGAGAACCCATACCTGCTGTACGAACGCGACCGGGCGTCGCCCGATGCCATATCTGTCCTGACTATCGACCGCGGAATGCTGCCCGGAAACGCCGTGCTGACGGCGCACCCTCTACCCGAGACCTCGCGGCTCACCGACAAGGTCGATCCGCGCAGGGTGCGTGCGCTTGTCGTTGCCGCTCTCGAGCAGGGCACCGAACAGGGTCACACGCTGCTGCCGCGTGCTTTGCTATCAACCTACATCGACAGTATGCCGCTTGAATCCGACTGTCCGGTAGGATCTGAAGTGCTTGCCGGACTTGGCGACTCGCTCGAAGGAGTCGTGGAGACAGTGAGCATGGCCGACAGCGCTGTCGGCTATCAGCTCAGCCGTTTTGTCGCAACGGGCGAATTGATACGCCGCACCGTGCGAAAGCGTGTGGGTTCCAAGAGTCAACGCCACCACGGCGATCACGATTTTCCGGCTGTGGTCAATGATTCTCTCGGCGACCTCCCGAACGATAGCGACGATGCAGCGATCGAAATTAAAGCTCGTGCCGAGAAGTCTGCTGCGCTCGAAGAAATCTTCGCATCAAGGCTATCCGTGCTTGTCGGAGCTGCCGGGACCGGGAAGACGACGCTGCTGAAGATGCTCTGCAAACTGAAAGAAGTCGCCGGGGGCGGCATATTGCTATTGGCGCCCACCGGTAAGGCCCGCGTCCAACTCGAAACCAGGACAGGCATCACCGGCGGGCTGACGATTGCCCAGTTCTTGATGCGCTACGGCGACCGATATGATACCGAAACTTGCCGTTACGTCATGACCGGCAGCCCGGATCGTTGCCGGGAATACCGGACCGTGATCGTGGACGAATGCTCGATGCTCACCGAAGAGCAGCTCGCCGCTCTGCTGGATGCTCTGAGTGATTTCGATCGTCTGGTTCTCGTGGGCGATCCGCGCCAGCTTCCTCCCATCGGAAGCGGTAGACCGTTCGTGGACATTGTGCGGGAACTCGAACCAGAGGGTATCGAACAGTGTTTTCCGCAGGTTGACCGCGGCTATGCGAAGCTCACCATTCCGCGTCGGCAGCTCGGAACGACCCGCGCCGACTTGGTGCTGGCGGGCTGGTTTGGGGGTATTCCGGATCCCGCCGCGGACGAAGTCTGGAACCGCCTCGAAAACGAGGAAATGGATGAAATCAGTTTCGAGTCGTGGAGCGACGACGAGGCTCTTCGAACAAAGCTTCTTGAGTTGATCGTCAAGGAACTCAACCTCGACGGCCTGGATGACGAAGTGGGCTTCGAATGCAGTCTCGGAGCAACCACGCACAACGGCGGGACCTTCTTCTGGCGTAGCCCCACTCCAGATGCGCCGATCAAGGCCGAGCGTTGGCAGATCCTGTCGCCAGTGCGCGGGGCGGATCATGGAGTAGCGAGTTTGAACCGCCTGGTGCAGCAGACGTTCCGCAAGACGTGGCTGTCGCGAGCGACGTCTCAATACCGCAGGATCCATCCCCCAGTCGGCCCTCAAGGGATCATCTACGGCGACAAGGTCATCAACCTGAAGAACAACGGCGATCGAAAAGTATTTCCCGAGCGACCGTCCTATGTAGCCAACGGCGATGTCGGGATCGTCGTTGGCTACTACAAGACCAAAAAACGACCGAAACTGCTTCCGTTCGTGGAGGTGGAGTTCACGTCTCAGCCTGGACACGACTACAAATTCAAGGTCTGGGAGTTCGATGGCGAAAAGGGATCGCCTCCGCTTGATCTCGCTTACGCCCTGACGGTCCACAAGTCACAGGGCAGCGAGTTCGGGATCACCTTCGTCGTGTTGCCCGATCCGTGTTGGCCCCTGTCGCGAGAGCTTCTCTACACGGCATTGTCGCGCCAACAGGACCGCGTCGTCGTTCTGCATCAGGGAGACTTGCGAAACCTTCGCCGATACGCGAGTGACAAGCACTCGGACATTGCCCGCAGACTGACCAATCTCTTCGCTCTTCCCAGTCCGATGCCGTTCGAGGTCGACGGTACGGAGAGGTTTCTGGAGGAAGGGCTCATTCACCGCACCAAGCGGGGCGATCTCGTTCGGTCCAAGTCCGAGGTCATCATCGCGAACGAACTCCTTGCCCAGGGCATAGATCGATACGAATACGAGGAGGCGCTACCGTTACCTGACGGAAGAACGCGGTATCCAGACTTCACGATCATGGATGACGACACAGGCGCACGCTATTACTGGGAGCACCTTGGGCTGCTCCACAACCCTGACTACGAGACTCGCTGGAAGCGAAAATTGCAGGAATATCGCGATGCCTCCATCATCCCGCATGACGAAGGAGGCGGAGTGGCCGGCACTTTGATTGTCACGCGTGACGACGAGCGCGGCGGAATTGACGCCAAAGCGATTGCCGAGCTGATCCGCGAGGTATTGACCGCGTAACCGGGGCAACTGGGAAGGTGGGTGCGACAACGGTGGCGTTGGCCTCGCCAAGCGTGTTGTCCACAGTCGATGCGGCGGCTGACGCGGGATGTCCGGTGCCGAATTCGCTTGGTCAGTCATCTACCTCGAATAGGCGCGGAAGGCGAGTTCCGCCTTATGCAATCCTGCTTCGGTAATTGCCGCTGACTTGGCCTTGCCGACCGTGTTGGAAATCAACCCCTTTTCGTGCAGGCGGTTCATGGCGTCCCAATCGAACGACTTCCGGATCCGCGCGCCTACCGCCGGATCGCGCTCATGAGTGTCGAGATAGAGAAGGGCCAGCACGGCTTCGTCGATTCATGTTGTTTCATGGATACATGTTCTCGAATCGGAGCGTGGCCGAGTTCACTCGCATACGATTCCGTCGCTGTCCACATCGCGCATGTAGCGGTACGCGGGGTGAACGCGGCGAATCGGGGCGATGCCGTGCCGGCGTTTACGCGAGCAACTCGGTGAAGGCCGGAGAACGGGGCGTGGGGGTGAAGAGCATGCGCAAGACCGGCGGAGCGTTGGACGCCCACGGAGCGCGGTCGCAGTGCGTCTTCGTCTACCGGTCCGACAACGAACCTGCGATGGACCGGTGAAGTTCACCGAAATCTACCTCGGGCGCGGCGGCGTGGAGGACTCTCGCAGAAACCAGCGAGGCGAACTGGGCACCCGCATCGCAACGCTCCACAGAGAAGGCAAGCTCCGCGACAGCTGGATGTGAACCTGATCGCTCCGAGCATCGACCGTTCCGCCAATTCGGGATATCGCTCGGGCGGTTTGACGCCGATGCTCCGGTGACCGATATGGTTGGCTGCGGCGATTACACTACATCCTCTTTCTCCCGCCAGTCATCGCTTTCATCCTCGTCGTACGGGTCTGTTGCCTGCTTGCCAGCAAAGCTCTCGACCGGCGCCTTGCCGTATACCTTTCTGTAGGTCCGCGCCCAGATGAGCATCTCTTCATCCATACGCTTCAGGTCCTTGCGCCAACGATCAGTCAGGTCAGGCTCTGCACCCCGGATTTCCGCCATGGGCCTGTCATCGTCGTCGCGGACCGCCAGCAGCGCCTCGAAGGCCTCATTGAGCCTGTCCAATGCAGCTTCGAATTCCTGCTTTGCAACTGCAAAGCGATCGGTTGGCGTATCTCCCGGATCCGCCGCCTTTTTGGCCTTGCCGGGCGGCGGATACTCGTTCCTGAGATAAATGTCGCTGATGGTTCGGTCTCCCGAACCGTCGTTGAGCGGCTTGATTTCGCCATGTTCGTCGACCGCACGAATGGGCGTGCTGTCAGAGAAGTCCTGAAGCGCCTGTCCCAACTGATGGATTCCTTGGGGCGTCCGCCGCATAACGTCCAGAACCTCCCCTGGGGTGCGACGGTCAGGCTGCTGATTATTTGCCGTTCCCCTGTCGGCGTTCAACTTGCCGGAAACAATGAGCGGATACAAGGCCCGCACTGCGAGTTCGACCGACGATGGTCCTGGATCCCCGGTGGCGGCAGTCCCGATTCGTGCACCGAACTCGTCGAGGGCTTCCCGCACAAGCTGTTCGTTGCTCCGCCCAGTCGGTTCCCAATCGCTGGTGCCGATGAATCTACCAATCGAGCGACGGAAATACCTCCTCAGCTGATCGACACTGGCAGGATCGCCGGAGACCGAGCGAAGTATCAGGACGGTGGCAAGATCATGCATGAGAGCGGACGTGATACGCTTGCGGGTTGACTGGCTTGTCACCGCCACGCGAATAGCGTGGCCCACCCGATCATCATGGTTGGCGAAAAGATGAACGATCCGGCTCGCTCGCAGGACGGGATCGTCGGGAAGATGGGCCGCTGCGGCCTCAGCCTGAGTGCATGCACCGGCGAAATAGCGGTACTCGGCGTTCGAAACGAGGTCTCGCCGATAGATCTCCGCAAGCACTTCATCCGCCAGCGCTTCAAATTCGGGGCCATCTCCCCATGGCTTCGGAGGATCGACATGACGGAGGGCGACGAGAGACTTCACTGCTGTCGGAAACAGCGCCGGAGCGGACGGATGGGGCAAAAATCCTACAAGGATCAGCGCCGGCATCCGTTGGCAACGAAGAGCAATGCTCTCGCTTTCGTCCGCTCCACGATCATGGATCTTGTTCAACTTCCGGATATGGGCCCGGAGTCCTGCCTCGTTATCGTCATAAGGGACATCGCTAGACCGGATTTCCAGCAAATCATGAACGCATGTTGTCCGTGAGGAACCCTCTGCGGTGGTCAACGCAGTCGCTGGCGCGGATCCGTCATCGTGCCTATAGGTTGTGGCAACGAGCCAGACAGCCTCCATCACGCCTTGCGAGGCGATCGACTTGCGCCAATCATTGTCGGCGAGGACATAACCGGCGGCCTGCTGCACCGCCCACGTCAGGTGGTGGCGGCTTTCGATTTCGACCGTCAGTTCTGCTGCGTGCGGCCGGTCGCTGTCCAAGGAACGCGGTTCCGGAACCGGCCGAAATCTTGAGTCTTCTCCGCCGGTCCCCGGGTTGACCGCAAAGGGATGGCGGCGCGACGGGAGTGTGCGGGGGTTGCGGGGGTCTGGCATGACCCGGCGCGCCCAAACGCTGGTCCGAAGTCCAAGCAGCGTGCCTCCGGGAACAGGAATTTTCTCCGCCTCGGGATCGGTCGGATCACCGATGGACTTACGCACTTCGCTCGGGTTGACAACTGCATTCGCAATTGTGGATGCGGAAGCCTCGGAGAGATCGAAGGCTTCGACAAGCCGTTCCGCCAGGTTGCGCCGAGATCTTGCGTTCGCGTATTCCGGCAGGCACTCGACCGGACGAGGGATGACGTGCGGTTCATGTGGATACTTGGTCATAATTCCTCCGATTCCTCCATCACGTTGGATGTACAGATGTGATGCCGTGCAAGAGCGAGGCTGGGGACCGCTCAAGGTGCCGATCCCTAGATTGCCGATCAAGCAAGGGACAGCGTTCTCACTCTCTCGTTTTTCGCTGCAATTCGGCGAGAAAATTCTTGATGGCGCGGTGGTCGGAAGGCGTGCCGGCCGCAAACACGACGCCTTCCATGTTCGGATGCCCGAACTTCCAATGGCCACTGCGAGTCTTGGTTGCGATGAAACCCAACCGCTCAAGCCGTCGGCGAACTTTCTTCATTTCGGTACTGGCTGACATCTTCGTCTCCTTGGCTGGCGGCCGATACGCAAGCCTGCCTCGGCCGCAAATTGCGGTGATGAACCGAGGTGCCAGGGAGACTCGTTCTCCATGCGCATCCTCCTTCCGCTTGCCGGGCAACACCCAGCGTGACCGAAGGCGGCAACAACTACGATGTGGTCATCCCAAGACGTACAAGGCTTCCGGATAAAACCGGTCAGCCCTGCGCAGCCGCCCCTCGTCTATGGTGACAGGGTGGAAAACCGCGAATAGTCGCGTCGCAAATTCAAGGGCAACGTAACCACAATCCGACGCGATGTCAACCACAAAATTGGTTGCCGCTGCATTTTTTTTCTCAGGTCCTCCGACGCCAAATCGGATCCGGGTGCCGCCTGTTGACGCGACGCGGGCCCGGATCTACCCGATGGATCGCACAGGGCGGCCTTTCAACCGCGTCGTGGACGCCTTTGCATACGGTGGCAGCGATACTAGAAACATGAGCCCGCATCTATGTTTTCTGTGTATGTTCGTCATCTACGTTCAACATCACTTGGCGTGGCGTCTATTGCTGTTTGGCGGCAAGGAAGCGAAGTAGATATTTGATCCGGTCGCGACGCTCTGGGGGCACGGTATGCACTCGCAGCCTCGAAGACGGCTCTCCGAGACACAGTTGCCGACAGGACTCGGCACCACCGTCAGAAACCCGTGTTGTGCATCCAGAACGTCGCGGTTTCGATCTTGAGACCATGCTCGATGCCAGATGGCGGCGTGCTTTCCCGAAAGCCGCGAACGCATGGGCGGACGGACGACATAGTTTTCTTGCAAATTCTTTAAAAAACCCTATCGACTTCGAAGTACAACACCGACAGTCGGCAATCTCTGTTGCGAAGGGCATTATCGGGCGGGCTGGTCGGTGAGTCGAGGTGCCGGAGCGGTGGAGGCAGCGCAAGGGAGAAGGGCTCGGCCAACAACCGACTACTTGCCGGAGATCCCGGAAGCGTCACATGCAAAAGCGAAGGAACCCGGTCGAGAGGCCGGGGCTGTCGAGGCGTGAACACGTTCGATGGCGATCTGGAAAAGCGAGAGCAGACCAGAGACGGTGCAACTCTGGGCCGGAGAGCCAGTCTGTTCAGGATCGCTGCCCTCCGTGTGCGAGACGCGTGTTGGAGAAACGGATGCTCCGTACGTCCGGTTCGGAGAGGGGGGGGACCGGAAACGCGGTCAGGTGAGTCGGACTGAGGCCGGGAGCGACAGTGACCGAACAATCACTGGACCCTCCTACCCGCGAACGCGTCAGTCATCGACTCTACCGTTGTCCTTGTTGCGAAAGGCTTCGCAAGCGGTAGCGCCGCAACCGCTTTCCAGCGAACCACGAGGAGATTGCTTGACCGTTGGGCGCTTGGGGCGAAAGCGAACATGAAGCGAATCGGGCAGACGAACCGAAGGAGCGGAGCGGCTATCGGCCTGCCGGTTCGCCTCAAGAACTTGCAAGGAGGCAAAACGTTCGCCGCCGAAGTTCGGCGGCGGCGTGAAATCGATGTGGGCTGCGGCCTCTTCCTTGAACTGAAATCCCGGCATGGGGTAGCCGTGCGGGCTGTCCGTCCGCCCCTGAATTCTGGAACCCGGCAATGGCGGAACGTACGGGCGTTCGAAGCGGGCGCGGGGTCGGGAGCAAGGATACTGGGCCCGAAATGATCGTGCGTCTCCTGACGCACGCGATTGGATATTTTTATCGACTTCATCGGAGAGATCTGCCCGGCACTCCGGTCTTTCCCGACCGGAGGAAAATGATCCGCGTCCACGGTTGCTTCCGGCGCCGACACTCCTGTCCGCACGGACGGCTTCGGAAGTCGAGGCGAGACTACCGGCTCCCGAAACTAGCGCGCAACAGGAAGAGGGACGCCGAGAACGCGGCCTGCCTCCTCGAAACGGACTGGGAGATCCTCCCGCTCCGGGAATGCGAAATCGGGCTCTCTACTCGGTCCGGACGCGGGCGTTTCTGGAAGGCTGAAGGCGATCGCGCAGCGGCGGACAGTGCGACGACTTTCGCGTTCGTCGGCCGGAGCGGCGGCCAGGCAGCTTCGGCGCGGACGAAACCGCCTTTCCGGCCCCGCCGGTTCGGCGCGTGTTCGGCGCGTCGGGACGGAATTTCGACCGGCCGCTAAAATTTCCCCTTGAAAGCCATCAAAAGACACCTTATGTTCCGAAAGGGCGGCTCTTGAGGCGCACGCGGCACTCGCCGGGCCGGCGAAGGAAGATCGATTGACGATTCGGAGGCTACGCAATTGAAATACAATTGGGGAGGGGAATCTGCGATGCATGACGGGCTGCCGGGCAACGCTGGAGATCGACGAGGGCTTCGCGCCGTGAAAGGCCGGACGGCCATCAGCCTGTTCGCCGGAGCGGGCGGCATGGACATCGGCGTCGACCAGGCCGGCTTCAAGACCGTTTGCGCCGCCGATCCGCACTGCGCCGCGCCGCTGCGGCGCAACGCAAAGCGGAAGACCGTCTGGCAGGTGGACGTCCGGGCGCTGGATCCCGCGAGGATCCTGGAAGCGCTCGGGCTGGAACGGGGACAGTTGAGCCTGCTCCACGGAGGTCCGCCGTGCCAGCCCTTCAGCCAGATCGGCAAGCAGGCCGGCCTTCGCGACCCTCGCGGAGGGCTGGTCTTCGAAATGGCGAGGTTCGCGGAAGCCCTTCGTCCCACCGCCATCCTGATCGAGCAGGTACCCAACTTCCTGCGGGCCCGGACTCTGGACGGCTCCCCCCTGATGGACGCTCTTCAGGCGGAGTTTCGCAGACTGGGATACGACATGCGCGCCGACCTGCTCGAGGCCAGCGAGCACGGCGTCGCGCAACGCCGGCGGCGGGCGGTCATGGCATTCGTGCCCGCGGGCCAGCGGTTCGAGTTTCCCATTCTGCGATCCGGCCTTCAGGTCACGGTCGGCGAAGCGCTTCGGGGTCTTCCGGAGCCGTCCGCTCCGGGCGGAGAGCCGCCGTTTCCGAACCACGTCGACGTGACCCCGCAGCGCGAACGCATCGCCTACGTGCCCGAAGGGCTGTGGCTCTCGAAGACGCCCGGCGTGCCTCCGGACATTCTCAGGAACCTGACCCGCAAGGACACCACGAAGTACAGAAGGCTGGACAGATCCATGCTGGCGTCGACGCTTCGATGCGGCGAAGCGCTCTATCATCCCACGGCGGACCGCTACATCACTCCTCGCGAAGCCGCTCGCCTTCAGGGCTTTCCCGACGGCCACGTTTTCGTGGGCCCCATCCGCCGGCGAACCGGCGTCGTTCGCGACCTCGACCAGCATCGGCAGGTGGCGAACGCGGTGCCGCCGCCGATGGCCCGTCGCTTCGGATCTGAGAGAGAGCCTGTGCCTGTAGTCAGGGAACTGTTCGGTCAGGTTCTCGACGGAAACATGGATTCGAGCGCTTGCCGCAGCGCACTGTGTCCGTTCCTGGGCGAAATCTGCGACGGCGGGGGAAACCGCGACATGGCTCGCGTGGCCGCGGCGGATCCGGGACTGGGACCCTTTTTCGACTACAAGGTCGGCCGCAGGACGCAGGGCCATCTTCCGTGCGGTATCTGCTCGATCGAAACCCCGAAGAAAAAAGAGACATGGGCGATTTGCTCCAGGCGACTGCTCGCCTTTTCCTCGAACGGCGTCGCGGATCGACATCGCGACCTGGCCGACCGGGTGTTCGCGCTCTGCGGTTTTCTCCCCGGACAGGAAGTATCCGTGTGGTCTGAAATATCTCTCAAGGAGGAGGGGGAGAAAGGCGTGTTCGACTACCGCCTCGACTATGTGCTGCGGGCCGCGGAACCCGGATCCGTTCCCGTCGTCGTCGAGATAATGACTTGTTCGACGTCCGGAGGGAACAGGGAAAAGGGGACCAATATCCAGAGCGCCTTTCGCAGGGCGGTTCTGTTCGCGCGCCGCCGGGGGTCCGGTCAGGGCGCCCGGGGTCAACGTGCGGCAGGTCTGGGCGAGAATGGCGTCCCAACTGGTCGCGAAAGCGGCGAACAGCTGGGGCGGGCGCGCAGTCGTCCAGGATCTTCTGGCCGACTACACCCACACGGCCCTGCCGCTTGACGATCTGCGCTCGCCGGACTGGATGCCCGGCGAAGTGAACATGGTCGTTTCCGACCTGAGCGGGCCGGTCGCCCTGTACTCCGGGCCCATAAGGGCGGCGGGCGGAGACAGGAAACGCTGGTTCGAGCTGCTGGGCGCCCCTCACGTTCCGACGCTGGAACCCAGGAAACTGGACGAGATTCCTCCCGTTGCCACGTTTCGGGTGCCCTGAAGCGAATTCCCGTTCGACGGCGCGGCTTGCGACCGACGATTGGCAGCTAGTGCGCTTTCCTGATCGCCCTGGAGGTCGGTCCGGTGCTTCGCGTTTGTCGGCGTGCGCATGCCCGTCTTTCACGTTCGGCGTCGTCTGCACCGATGCGCGCCCGAACGGAAGCCGCGGCGCTGAAATTCGCCGCGCCGGTCGTCTGCGGCTAGCATGTCCGGCGAAACGTTGGATGATCGCGAAGTCGGTGTCGACCTTGAGCAGGTCGCCGACGAACGGCCGGCGCAGGTCGTGCGGACTGCAGAGCGCGATGCCTGCTTGCTCGGACCGCCGCTTCAGCCGCGTCATGACGGCTTGCGGCGTCATGACATGGAGGGCTACGCCTTCGGCCTTGCCGACCGGGCGTAGCAGTGGTCCGGTCCGGGGCTTCTTGTGCGGGATAGGGAGATGATCTCGCGGAGGTGGGCCGGGCGGAACGATGTGCGGGCGGACCAAGGGATATCCAGAGCGCAGGAAACTAACGGAGTCGAACGGGACGAGCGCGATAGCGTTCGGTCGGGGAGGCAGGAGAAAGTGTTTCGGGCAAAGCCCGCGGCGGCATGAGCCTGTGACGCTCTGTGGACCGTGTGCACATACATGAAAGCGGTTGCCGGTCGCCGGTTTTGCATTGCCGATCGGTTGGTTGCAGGTTGCGGACGAAGTCGGCAGTGCGCCTAGAGATCTTGGCTGCACCTGTTTCTGGAAGTCGGTGTGCCGCTCCACTACGGGTCAGGAGTGCTCCCGGCCTTGGCTCGGATGGCAGGACTGTGGATTCGAGGCATTGCCGAAACTGCCGGCGGGAGGATCGATAGCCTTGGAGTGAGCGTTCGGGGTGCACTTTGACTTTGTTCAAGCATCTTGTAACCTCCTCCTGTCAACTCGGAAGTGCGACGCGAGCGGGCGGCAATCTTTGTCGCGAGGGCAATATGGTCTGGCCTGTGAGCTAAGGTGCAGGGACAGTGGGAACGTTCGTCGTCTGAAAATCATTTCGGGAATGGGGTAGAGCAAACTTGCTTCACCGGCCTGTCGACATCGGACCTGATTCTGACAAGCAAGAATGAGGAGGATTGATGGCTCAACCACAAAAAGTTCCAGGATGGCAGGACTTGCTCGGGCCGACCTTGAAAGCCTTGAGCGCATTGGGGGGGTCCGGCACCATTCGGGAGATCTCGGACAAGGTCGCATCTGATCTGCAACTCCCAGACTCGATCCGGGAGATCCCGCACAAGGAAGGTTCCACGAGGACTATCTTTGACGCCAATGCGAGTTGGGCTCGTACCTATCTTAAGATCGCCGGTCTGGTCGAAAATTCATCGAGAGGCGTCTGGACGATCAACGAGTATGGGCGGTCAGTTCAGTCGGATGAAAAGGTTAGTGAAATAGTCGATAATGCACACAAGGAATACCTCAAGCGCCGTAGCCTCAAAAAAGCCGAAGATGGTTCTTCGGGGCAGGTTCAGGATACGCCGCAAGACGAATGGAAAGATCACCTTCTCGATGTATTGCGCGGTATTCCGCCTAAGGCGTTCGAGCGTCTTTGCCAGCGCTTGTTGCGGGAGGCGGGTTTCACGAACGTTGAGGTCACGGGAAGCCCCGGCGATGGTGGCATAGACGGTATTGGCCTGCTCCGGGTCAATCTTATCTCGTTCCGTGTTTTGTTCCAGTGCAAGAGATTCATCGGTTCCGTCGCTGCGCGCGAAATCCGCGACTTCAGAGGAGCGATGGCCGGGCGCTCGGACAAGGGCCTGTTCATCACCACCGGGACATTCACAAGGGGAGCAAGTGAAGAGGCGAACAGAACCGAGGCGCCAACCATTGATCTGATCGATGGCGAAGAGCTCTGCGATCTGTTGAAGGAATACGATATGGGTGTGAAAACAGTGGAAGGCGGCGCGGTGGATAGGGCGTTCTTTGATCGAATCTGAAGCCGTCCATCCATCTTCGCCTCGGGGGTGTACGCAGGAAAGAGCGGTACGCCAGCGGATCGACGCTGCTGTTTCTCCCGCCGAAACATCCATCATGCGAACCATGGTGGGAAGCTGTCGGAGAATCGTTGGCCCTCATCGGCTCCGATGAAATGGACGCGCCTTTTACCTCCTCCCTGTCAATTCCGATGCAATCGAAGCGAGCAGGTTCCGAGCCTGTCGAAAATCAGCCCGTCTCGCCGAATCTTCCGGTATTTCTTCCGGAAGCGTTTTGGGCGGCAGCGACGGACTGGCGAACCATCCGTTCGTCCGCGCGCTCTGGAACGGGCCGTGCTCGTCTGTGTTACGTTCCGCTGGAACGAGCGGGGCCCGCGGGCGGCGTTTCGTGCGGTGCGTTACTCTCTGCGAATGTCCGCGAGCGTCAAGCCGCCCCGAAACCTTTGTCCGGCCGGCAGCATGGCGGGAGAACGAGACATGGCGCAGGCGCTGCAGAGCGGGCCCGGGCGGTACCCCGCCGCCGGCGCATTGGCGGCCGCGCTAGCCCGGATATCTCACCACAACTGGTTGCATGGGGTCTTCGATTCGCAGTACATATAGAAGAATCAAGCCACTACACGACCTGCGAAGGAAAACCCCATGCCAACAGACTGTAAACCGTTGCAGCTTGAGTTTCAAGGCCTCGGAAGCCGCAAGGTGGTCGGCGATTTCGAAGGCGGCCGGCTCAGCACCGACGGCGGCGCGACGCTGTTGCGCCAGGCCGACACGCTGCTCGACCTGACGCCGCGAATGGCGGCTTGCTTCGAGGATCACCGATGTCAGGAACGCCTCGAGCACCCGGTGCGGCGGTTGGTTTCACAGCGGCTGTTCGGCCTTTTGCTGGGTTACGAGGACGTGAACGATCACGACCAGATTCGGGCCGACAGCGTGCTGGCGCTGGCTGTCGGGTGCACCGACCTGACCGGGGAGGAGCGGGTTCGGGAGCGCGACCGCGGCATTCCACTGGCCGGTTCGAGCACCGTGAACCGGTTCGAGCTGGGCGTTCCCGGCGAGGCCGAGACGCACCGGTACAAGAAGATCACGGCCATTCCGGGAGCGCTGGACGATCTCAAGATCGACTTGTCCCTCGACGCCTGTCCGTCGCCGCCGAAAGAGATCTGGCTGGACGTCGACTCCACCGACGACCTGGTGCACGGCAACCAGGAGGGGCGTCACTTCCACGGCTACTACGACTCATACTGCTACCTTCCGCTCTACATCGTGTGGGACGATCTGATTTTGTGTTCGCGGTTGCGGCCTGCGAACGTCGACCCGGCGGCGGGCACGGCGGAGGAGTTGGCACGGATTGTGGAGCGCATTCGCAAGCGCTGGCCGGAGACCGGGATCGTCGTTCGCGGCGACGGCGGCTTTTGCCGCGACGAACTCATGACGTGGTGCGAAGACAACGGGGTCGACTACCTGTTCGGCCTGTCCCGCAACCCCCGCCTGGCGGGGCGCATCGCCAGGCAGTTGCGCAAGTCGCGCCGCCGCTGCCTCTCGACCGGCAAGGCGTCGCGGCGGTTCTGCGACTTCCGGTACCGAACCCGGAGGTCGTGGAGCCGGACGCGGCGGGTGGTCGCGAAGGCGGAGTGGCTGCCGGGTCCTCGCGGCCTCAACGCCCGCTTCGTCGTGACTTCGCTGGGCTGCAAGCGGGCGGGAGCGCAGGCTCTCTACGAGGATCTGTACTGCGCGCGCGGCGAAATGGAGAACCGCATCAAGGAACAGCAGCTCGACCTGTTCGCCGACCGGACCTCGACCGCGACCATGCGGGCGAACCAGTTGCGCCTCGACTTTGCGACGTTCGCCAGCCACCTGGTGGCGGCGATTCGGAGGGTCGGCCTGGCCGGCACCGGGGAGGACAGGGCGCAGGCCGGAACGATTCGGACGAAGCTCCTCAAGGTCGCCGTCTGCATCCGCATCTCCGTTCGGAGGGTTCTGCTCTCGTTTTCGTCGGTCTGGCCGTGGAAGGATCTGTTCGCCCGGGTCCTGGCGAACTTGCAGGCGGCTGCGCCGCCGGCCCCGACCTGACGCCGCTCGCGGCCCCGACAACCCTTTTTCGAAAGCCGGAACGCCGGCCACGGGACGGGTATGTTCGGGCATTGGATTCCATGGCGTCGGAGTCGCCCGCAGCCGCGCAAGTTCGTGTTTCGTTCGTGAGAAAGCCCTGCTTGCTGACTGCGCCCTGTTTCCCCGGCTCGCCGGTCGTCCCGAAAACCGCGCCCGCAACCCGAATCCAGCCCCCTGATTCGCTCTGGTGAGATATGCGGGCTAGCGGACCGCGTCGAACAGGTCTGCCGGAACTATCTGCCGGGAGGCGCTCGGGCGGGCAACTATTGGCAGGCCGGTTCGGTGGCGGGCGAAAAGGGGCGGTCGCTCTACGTCTATCTGACGGGCCGGCGCCGCGGCAGGTGGACGGACGAGGCCACCGGAGAGAAAGGCGACCTGCTCGATTTGATTCGCGCGGCGCGCGGACACGCCCGGCTGATCGACGCGAAGGACGAGGCCGTCGCCTTCCTCGGCGACGCGCCGGCGCCGGATCGCGCGGTGGAGGAGGCGCCGGCCCGAGTCGATACGGCGCGCTTGGCGCGGTTCCTGCGAACCGCCCGCATTCTCGGCGAAAACAGCCCCGCGGCGCGCTACCTTGAGCGCCGCGGGCTCTCGCCGGCGGATGCAATGGGCCTGCGTTACCATCCTGCCGCATGGGTCCAGGCGGCGGGCGAGATGCGCGAACTGCCGGCGCTGTTGGCGCCGGTCCGAATCGCCGACGGCACTCTCGAAGCGGTGCATCGAATCTTCTTGGCGCCGGATGGAAGCCCGGCGGAGATCGACGGCCACAAGCGCACTCTGGGTTCGCCCGGACGGGGCGGCGTGTGGTTCGGCGATCCGGAAGCGGCGTCGCGGGTCGCGATCTGCGAGGGCGTGGAAGACGCGCTTGCCGTTCTCCGCGTTCTGACGCCGGAGGAGAAGCGGGAGATCGCCTTGGTCGCGAGCGTTTCGGCGGGACGCGTGGCGCGGGTCGAATTCCCGAGGTCGGTGCGGGAAGTGGTGCTCGTTCAGGATCGCGACGCGGCGGGCGAACGGGCGTGGGAGGCGCTGCAGGAGCGTCACGAAGGCTCGGATGTACGCGTGTCGCGGGCGCTGCCGGCCGGCAAGGACGCGAACGACGATCTTTTGCGGCGCGGCGCGGAAGAACTGCGATCGGCGCTGGTCCCTCTGACGGAAGGGTTGCTTCATCCGCAACTGTCGCCTCCGGGCGCGGAGCGCGCGTTCACCGACGCCGAGCGGGCGTCGCTGGCCGCGTCGCTGGACTCTATCGGCGTCGTGGAGTTGCGGCTGGCCGAAAGTCCCGGCGATGACGACTCGCGCAACCTGATCGAGGCCGCGCTGACCGGCGACGTTCGATTCGGCACGGTGGGTTCGCTGCGGACGCTGAAGGTGATCGGCGACGATGAGTGGGATTATCTGGCGGCGCGGTCGCGAGAAGAATGGTTGCCCGATCTCCGGGAGCGGAGCGAGGATGCTCAGGCCGAGCGGGGAGTCGCTTGGGCGTATTCGCGCTGGAGCCGGGAACGGCTTGAGGTGGATGGCCGTGCAGGCTGGATGTTCGTGCGGATCGCGCGGCTGTTCGAGGCGATCGGCGAGCGCATCGGATCGTGATTCGGAACAACAGTCTTGCCGACCCCGACGGCGGGCCGCCTGCGAACGGCGATTCCGCCGCAGGGAGCGGTGGAAGCCGTACGAGCGCCGCTTGAGGCGGGGAAGCGGCGACGACCGCGCCGGATATCGTGCGCGCCTGCGGTCGCCTGCGGTTGCGTCGAGGGAACGCTGTCTTCCGGGCGTTCTTCGCCTTCTCGACGGGGCGGACGGCCTCGGAGAGCGCGGGGCGCTACGGCAGCGGCTTGTCGACGGGAAGGCCCGAGGGCCGGTCCGCTTCGCCGGGAAGGCCCGCGCCGGCTTGCCGCGCGGCCGCATTTTCGCGGTCGCCGCGGGACGGAGCGCCGCTTCTCGAAACGCGTCCCGCCGGGACGCGCCGGTTTTCGTGATCGCCCGGCGCCTGCGACCGCAGCGCGCGTGGCTGCCGGTTGTCTCTTGGCCAGCGAAACGCCGCGTCCGTCCCTCGAGCAGGGAACGTTCGTCCGAAGCCGCTGCCGCCGGGTTCTGCCGGTTGCCCTGCTGCTCCTGAAATTTTCTCCTCGACGGCCTGCTTCGGAAGCAGGGCGGGTCGGCAGGCGGTTTCCTGGCGAAGCGATGTCGGCGAGTTGGCTCCGTCCGAGGGCCGGTTCCCTCGGCATGTCGGGCTGCGCGGGTCGGCCGGGTGCGAGCAAGGCCTGCCGACTTGCCGGTCGAGGCGGCGGTGCCGTTCGGCGGCGGAGATTCGGCTATTGGGAATCGCGGACCGGGCGGGTACTGTAGTGGACGATGTAATCGGCGGGGTGGATCATGGGAATCGTGACCGACGTTTTACTGCCTGTCGCGCTGGCTTTTATCATGTTCGCGCTCGGCTTGGGGCTTACCTTCGACGACTTCGCGCGCGTCGCGAAACGTCCGCGAGACTTCCTGGTGGGGGCGTTGTGCCAGATCGCGTTGCTTCCCGTTGTCGCTTTTCTGCTCGTTAGCGTCTGGCCTATCGCGCCCGAACTCGCGCTCGGCGTTATGATCATCGCCGCTGCGCCCGGCGGCGCCACGTCCAATATCCTTACCGCTTTCGCGCGCGGCGACGTGGCGTTGTCGATTTCCCTGACCGCCGTGATCAGCCTTCTCTGCGTCGTTACCGTCCCGCTGATCGTGGTGTTTTCGTACGGCAGGCTGATCGGCGGAGACGGCGGCGGGAACGTATCCATCGCCGGGACCGCGATCAGCGTCTTTCTTATCGTCACGCTTCCGGTTCTCGCGGGCCTTTTCGTGCGCCGGTTCGCCGAGGGTTTCGCCGTCGGGTTCGAGTCGTTGGCGCGCACGATCTCGGCGGTGCTGTTCGTTCTTGTCCTTGCGGGCGCGGTCTACTCCCAGCGCGACAACGTCGTCGCGTATTTCGCTCAGGCCGGGCTGATCACCCTGGTCCTCAACTTGGTCATGATGGCGCTCGCCTATGCGATCGCGCGCGCCTTCGCTACCGGCCTGCGCCAGCGCATAGCCATCTCGATCGAGTGCGGCCTGCAGAACGGGACGCTGGCCATCGCCGTGGCGACGCTGCTGTTCGGAGGCAGCGCCGCGATCGTCCCGGCGGCGACCTACAGCCTGATCATGTTTGCGACGGCGTTGATCTTCATTGCGTTCATTCGGCGGAACGTGCCAGCATAGCGGCGAAGTCCGATTCCCGGGCAGGACGCCGCGAGCGGTTCGCGGCGCATCGGCGACACGGGAGTTATTGGCGGATGAACATCGGAACGATCGAAACTTGGGCGGGGCGCGCCGCCGCGTCGCTCGCGTTCGCGGTGTCGGCGCTTGCGATCTATGTCGTCGGTTTCGCCCTCGTCGACGAAGGGCTGCTTCGCGGCGCCGCCGTGGGACTTTCCGCCGCGGTTCTGCTCCTTTCCAATCCGCTCGCGCGTTCCGTCCGCCGTAGTTCCGCGAAGGCCGCGCTATGGTCGGTCGACCTCGTCCTGCTGGCCGGTTTCGTTTACGCGATCTTCTGGTTTTTCCGCACCATCGAGGAAATCGACGAGGCGCTCTACTTTCTGAACGATTGGGACCTTTTTCTCGGATTGTTCGGCCTTTTCGTCGTGATCGAGCTTACGCGCCGGACGTTCGGTCCGATTCTCGCCGGCATCAGCGTTCTCGCCGTTCTCTACGCGTTGCTGGGGGACGAACTTCCCTGGGTTCTCGGGCATGGCGGGTTCAGCCTCGACCAGGTGATGCAAAGCACTTGGTACGGTTACGATGGCGTGTTCGGATTTCCGGTCGGCATCGTCGCGTCGATCGTCGTCATCTTCATCGTTTTCGGGGCGTTGCTGGAGGGGACCGGGGCGAGCGCGGTGCTGCTCAAAATCGCGGTCGCGGCGACGGCGCGCATCAGGGGCGGACCGGCGCATTCGGCGATCGTCGCCAGCGCCTTGTTCGGCACTATCTCCGGCAGTCCCACCGCCAACGTCGTGGGCACCGGCGTCTTCACGATACCGTTGATCAAACGGCAGGGCTTTCCGAACTCCTTCGCCGGCGGCGTCGAAGCCGCGGCGTCCAGCGGCGGCCAGTTCACGCCGCCCATCATGGCGGCGGTGGCGTTCATCATGGCCGATCTCGTGGGCTTGCCTTACGTGGTCGTCGCCGGCGCGGCGATCCTTCCGGCGCTGTTCTATTACGTCAGCTTGTTCGCGTCGGTCTACACGGAAGCCGTGCGGCGCGGCATCGGCGTCGTGCCCGTCGAGGAGCGGCCCGCGATCACGGTCGAAGACTGGATTCGGTCGGCGGGCTTCGTGATCCCGATCGTGGTCGTGGTGACGGTTCTTCTGGTCGGCCGGTCGCCGGCGGCGGCCGGTTTCTGGGCCGTCGTCGCCGTTGTCCTGACGGCCCTGGTTCTGAACCCGGAACTGAGACGCAAGCCGTGGCGGCTGGTCGACTCCCTCGTCAAGGGCGGCCGTCAGTGCGCGCAGATACTGATTGCTGTCGGCGCTATCGGCATCGTGATCGGGGTCATCAACCAGACCGGAATCGGAGTGCATTTCGCCTCGGTCATGCTCGGCGTCGCCGAAGGCTCGCTGTTCCTCGCGCTGGTCGTCGCCATGGCGGCCTGCCTGCTGCTCGGCATGGGGCTTCCGACCCTGCCCGCCTATCTCATCATCGTCCTGATCATCGGACCGGCCATCGTCAAGCTGGGACTCGAGCCGCTTCTCGTGCACCTGTTCGTTCTCTATTTCGGGGTGCTTTCGAACGTCACTCCCCCCGTCGCCATCGCCGCGTACGCGGCGGCGCCGATCGCCGGAGCCAACCCGCTCGCGACCGGATTCCAGGCGTTGCGCATCGCGGCCGTGGGATTTCTGATTCCCTTCGTCTTCGCGTTCAACCCGTCGTTGCTGCTTGTGCTGGGCATCGACTGGGAAGCGCTTGCGTCGATAATGGTGCGGCTGCCGCTGGCGATCTGGATGATCGCGACCTCGCTGGCCGGCGTCGACCGGGCGCGGATCGGAGTGCCGGAACAGGCGCTGCGGGCGGCGGTCGGCGTCGCGGTGCTGGCGGACGCCGTCATTGCGGACACCGTCCAGGTCTACGTACCTGCCGCTGCACTGGGCATCGGCATCGTGGCGCTGCACCGCTTGCGGCATCGCCGCAACTCTTGACAGTCCGCGACAATGTCTCGATTCTGCCCGGTTGAATGCAGGGAGGCAAAAAATGAAGCTCGCAACAATCGCCGCCGTCGCGGCAGCCGGCGCGTTTTGCGCCGCAGGCGCTCAGGCGCAGCAAAAGTTCACCTTGGGCAGCCTGCCGCCGGGAACGACTCCGTTCATCGTGAATACGTCCTGGATCCAGGCGGTCAACAAGTACGTGCCCGATGCCGAAGTCCGGATTTCCGCCACGGGCCCGGCGTTGCGGCATCAGCTGATGGCGAGCGAGGGCAAGATGGACTTCTTCATGTACGGCGTCCTCGGCTATCACCTGATGTACAAGCAGATCGGCCCGTTCAAGAAGATCACCGACGGACCGGCGCGCTCGCAAAAGCTGGCCACGATTTTTTCCTATCCGATCGGCGTCTACCACTTCGTGGTCTACGAGAGTTCCGGAATCAAGACGCTCTCCGACATCAAGGGCAAGCGGGTGTTCCTCGGGCCGCCCGGCGGCGCGGCGACCCGCAACACCAGACTCCTCGTGGAGGCCATGACCGGCTTCAAGCCGGGAGCGGACTTCAAGCAGATCAAGATGGGCTGGGGACCGGCCCAGAACGCGTTTCTGGACCGAAAGTTCGACGTCTGGATCCCGGTCACCAACGCGCCGAGCCCGGCGGTGCAGCAGCTCGCCCTCAAGAACAAGATCCGGTTGCTGAGCCTCGATCGGAGCAAGTTCGACCATCCGGCGGCGAAGCGATATTTCGGGCAGCCCGGCCGGACGGTGATCGAAGTGCCGCCCGACATCTACGGCGAGAACCAGGCCAACGAAAAACCGGTCGTCGCGACCGGCGCATGGGTCGGTCTCGGCGTCAGGGCCTCGATGTCCGACGAGCTGGTCTACAAGATGACCAAGGCGTTCTTCGAGCATATCGACGAGGCGTGGCAGGCCGCGGCCTGGATGAAGGGGGCGGTTAATCTCAAGAACGCCGTTTCCGCTCCGGCAGGCCGGTTGCATCCCGGGGCGGAACGTTACTATCGCGAGAAGGGCGTTGAGATCGGAAAGGTCCTCAACTACGACAAGTAGGAAATGCGCGGCGTCGCCGGCCCGCGCGGACCGGATCGTCGGCGCCGCCACGCAAGGGAGCCAGACGCATGAAGATTCAGATTAAGGCGGCGGTCGCGATCGCGGTCGCCGCAGGCGCCGCGACGGCCGTTTCGTCGCCGGCCGGAGCCGAGACGCGCATTCTGTTCAACCATTTTCCGCCGCCGAAGTTCATAACGATGACGGGGATCGTGAAGCCGTGGGTCGACGCGCTCAACGAGGCGTTGAAGCCGGAGGGCGTGACCTTCAAGATTCCGGCGAAGAACCTGGCCGCGCCGCCTCGCCAGCTCGATATCGTCAGCCAGGGAATCGCGGACGGCGCGTTCATCTTCAATGCCTTTCTGAGCAACAGCGTGCCCTATCTGCGGTTTTCGATCATGCCGCAGATGGCCACCTCGGCCGAGGCCGACGGAGTCGCGTTGTGGCGCACCTACCGGAAGCATTTCGCGGTCAAGGACCCGTTCAAGACCGTTCAGCTCATCAGCTTTTTCGCCGGTCCCGGCGGCGAGATCTTCAGCATGCAGGACCAGCCGATCCGGACGATCGACGACCTGAAAAAGGCGAAGCTCTGGAGCCTGCCGTTCGCTCTCGCGCAAACTCTCAAGCAGCTCGGCGTCGCCGTGGTGCCGGGTCCGGCGGCGCGGATCTATCCCATCGTCTCCAAGAAGACGGTGGACGGCTACGTCGGCCTGGGCGTATCGGACGCCATCGGATTCAAGGTTCTGAAGTTCGCCAAATCCGTCACCCACGTCGACGGGTTCGTGTTCAATCCGACGTTCGCGGTGTTCCTCAACAAGAAGAAATGGGACGGTTTGCCGCAGTCCGCGAGGGACAAGATCGCGAAGCTGTCCGGCGAGGCGTTCGCCTCGCGGGCGCGGACCTGGGACGCGCTCGACCAGAAGGCGCTAGCGCAGTACAAGGCGTCGGGAAAGCCCTATCATCAGGCCGACCCCAGCCTGAACGCCGCCATCAAGCGGATTTCGGCCGCGATGCTTGACGACTGGAGCAAGCAGATGGACGGCCTCGGCGTCGACGGCAAGGCGGCGTTGGCTTTCTATCGGCAGACCCAGAAAGAGGTCGCGGAAGCCGCCGCGAAGAGATAGCTTGGGCGGAAAGGCTGCAATTCGGCTTCGCGGTCTGCTGGGCGGGCTTACGGCGGTCGCCCTGTTCTTCATGATGGCGGTGACCACGGTGGACGTGACCGCGCGCTTCGTGTTCACCAGCCCTCTGCCCGGCACGTTCGAGCTGATGGAGTTCGGCCTCGCCGTCGTGGTGTTCTCCGCGATGCCGCTCGTGACGTGGGATCGCGGACACATCACCGTTTCCCTGTTCGACGGCCTGTTCAGGGGCGCGGGGCGGCGCGTCCAGCAGGTCGTCGTGACGGCGGTGAGCACGCTCGGCATGGCGATCATTTCCGTTCGGATGTGGGATCAGGGGGACCGGCTCGTCGAAACCGGAGCGACGACCGGATTTCTGCTGTGGCCTCGGGCGCCGATCGCCTACTTCATCAGCGGGTTCGCAGGCCTGTCGTGCCTCCTGGCTGCGGGCCTGCTTCTCTGCGCCGCGCTGGGCCGGAGTTATCCCGTCTACGAAGACCGTCACATGGAAGCGTAGAGCAGCATGGCTCTGTCGCTCGCGGGCTTCGGTCTCGTTCTTCTGCTCGCCTTTCTCGGGATCCCGCTCGGCATCACGCTCCTGCTCGTCGGCATCGGCGGTTTCGCCATGGTGCGCGGCGGCTTGTTCGAGATGGATTCGCTCGTCGCCGGGCTGTCCATGGCCGGCCAGCAGGTCCTCGACCTTTCGACGAATTACGGGCTTTCGGTGCTGCCGCTGTTCGTGCTGATGGGCACCTTCATCCACCGGGCGCAGCTGTCCGAGGAGCTCTACGACGCGACCTACGCCTTTCTCGGCCATCGCAGGGGCGGCCTCGCCATGGCGACCATCGCCGCTTGCGCCGGCTTTTCCGCGGTCTCCGGCAGTTCCCTCGCGACGGCGGCGACCATGAGCAAGGTCGCGATGCCGCCGATGCGGCGGTTCAGGTATTCGGACAGTCTCGCGGCGGGCACCATCGCGGCGGGGGGGACGCTCGGCATCCTGATTCCGCCGAGCGTGCCGATGGTGATTTACGGCATTCTGACCGAGACCGACATCGGCAAGCTGTTCGTCGCCGGCATTCTTCCCGGCGTCCTTCTGGTGCTGCTTTATTTCGGTTCGATCGCCGTGACGGTCAGGCTCAGGCCGGAGGCGGGTCCGCCCGGCGCGCGCGTCGGATGGAGAGAGCGGCGGCGGGCGCTGGCCAAGGTGTGGGGCGTGGTCGTGCTCTTCGTTCTCGTGCTGGGCGGAATTTATCTGGGCGTGTTCACGCCGACCGAGGCGGCGGCCATCGGCGCGGCCGGCGCGATGCTTTTCGCCTGGGGCCGCCGCAAGCTGGGGTTTCGCGCGCTGACCGCCTCGCTGATCGACGCCGGGCGGACGACGGCCATGATTTTCCTCGTCGGTTTCGGCGCCCTGGTGTTTTCGAATTTCATCAATCTCGCCGGACTGCCGGAGGCGATGATTGATTTCATCGCGTCGCTCGACGTGCCGCCGATCGGGGTCGTGATCGCGATCTGCGTCATCTACGTGGTTCTGGGCTGCGTCTTCGACAGCCTCGCGATGCTGCTGCTGACCGTGCCGATCTTCTATCCGATCGTTGAGGCGCTCGGCGTCGACGGCATCTGGTTCGGGATCGTGGTGATCATCGTGGTCGAGATCGGATTGATCACGCCGCCGATCGGCATGAACGTGTTCATGGTCAAGACCGTGCTCAGGGACGTGGACATCTGGACAGTCTTCAACGGCATCTGGCCGTTCCTGTTCGCGACGCTCGTCGGGTTGGCGGCGATCTGCGCGTTTCCGCAAATCGCGCTCCTTCTTCCGGACCTCATGCTCAGCCTCCGATAGACGCCGGCCTCGCAGCGTATCTTCGATCTCCGGCCGGAAATGTTCGTCGAACGCCGCCGCCGCCGCAACGGCGACGTCCGGGCGCCGCCGCCCGACGCATGAGCGAGCGCGGCGCGGCCGCGCCCGGAATGTCCGCGCAGGGCTTCGTCGACGGCAAGGGGGAATGCGTCCTGCGGGAACGAACCAGGGAGGCCGCTCCGGCGGAAGGGCGGAGAAGCCCGCGCGCGCGACGCAGCCGAAGTCATTGGAGGATGCGCGGCCCAGCGAAAGTTGCGGAAGCGCGCGCTTGTCCGGGAAGCGGCCATTGGAAAGTTCCCAGGCCGGAGGCGCTTACCCTCGGGAGAGAGAAACCGCGATTCTTTCGTTGGAGAAAGCTCCGCGCGAGAAACTCCTCTCACCCCTTTTCGTGCGGACCGGGTTGAAACCGCAGCTTCCGCCTTTCCAAGGCGCGGATTGCCGCTTCGTATTTTCGCGGCTTCATTTGACAACCACTTTCGTCCTCCTGACCGGCCGGATTGTTCCGCTTACGCCGTACGACTCCAACCTCGCAAGCTAACCGTCTCCTTCTTGACGGCTCCGGCATGGCGGCCTACTTTCTTCGAATGACGAAGCGCATGCTCCCGATCGGCATCTCCTCCCTCCGGGAGATCCGGAGGATGGACTGCTACTACGTCGACAAGACGGACCATGTGCGCCGCCTCGTCGAGGGCGGCAAGTACTATTTCCTGTCGCGTCCGCGCCGGTTCGGCAAGACCCTCCTGGTGGACACGCTGCAGAAGCTGTTCGAGGGAAGCGAGGAACTGTTCCGGGGCCTCGCCATACACGGCGATTGGGACTGGTCGGCGCGCCATCCGGTCGTGCGGATCAGCTTCGGCGGGGGCAATTTCGACTCCCCGGACTTCATTCGGAGCAACGTGGACGACCAACTGGAGGAAACGGAGCGGTTGGCCGGCCTCGAACCGGGCGCTGCCGAAGCGTCGATCCGTTTCCGGCGCCTGATAAGGACGCTGCACGAGCGCACCGGGCAACAGGCGGTCGTTCTGGTCGACGAATACGACAAGCCGATCCTGGACGCGCTCGGCGACCGGGAACTGGCGCTGGCCAACCGCGATTTCCTGCGCGGCTTCTACGCGATGATCAAGGATTGCGACGAACAGCTCCGTTTCGTTTTCCTGACGGGGGTCAGCAAGTTCTCGAAAGCGGGCCTGTTCTCGGGCCTGAACAACCTGATCGACATCACGCTGGAGCCGGAGTTCTCGGACATCTGCGGCTGCACGGACGACGAGCTGGACGCGGTCTTCGCCCCGGAACTCGAGGGCTTGGACCGGGACGAGATCCGCCGCTGGTACAACGGCTACAACTGGCGCGGGCCGGAGAGGCTCTACAACCCGTTCGGCCTGCTGCTGCTGTTTCGGCGGCGCGAGTTCCGCCCGTACTGGTTCCATAGCGGCACGCCGACCTTCCTGGTCGAGACGCTGGCGCGCCGCAACCTGCCCACTCCCGACCTGGACGGCATGATCGGCAGCGAGAGCCTGCTCTCGACCTTCGACGTGGACGATATCTCGATCGAGGCGCTTCTGTTCCAGACCGGTTACCTCACCATCGCGGGCGAGGAGGACGGGCGCTACAGGCTGGACTACCCGAACCTCGAGGTGCGCCGGAGCCTGGGCGAGGCCCTGCTGGGAGAACTGCTCCCGGTCGAGGCGCGCAAGAAGACGGGGCGCCTGCGGCTGGGCGAACTGCTGGAAGCGAACGACTTCGAGCGCCTCGGGACCCTGTTCCGCGGCGTCTTCGCCGCCATCCCGCACCAGTGGTACATGAACAGCCCGGTCGCGAAGTACGAGGCCCACTACGCGAGCGTCATCCACAGCTGCTTCCTGATGGAGGGCCTCGAGCCGGTGGCCGAGGACAGCGGTAGCCGGGGGCGCGCCGACATGGCGATCCGCGCTGGCGGGCGCGTTTACCTGTTCGAGTTCAAGGTGGTGGAGCGCGGGCGGGAGGGGACAGCGCTCGCGCAGTTGCGTGAGAAGGGTTATGCGGACAAGTACCGCCGTCTCGGTCGTTCGGTCCACCTGATCGGGGTGGAGTTCAGCCGCGAAGAGCGCAACGTCGTCGGGTTCGATTGCGAGGCCGCCTGAAGCCGGACGGCGTTTGGGCAGCCGCCTTCGCGAAAAATTGCTGTCGGCAGATCCCGCGTTCGGCCTGTCGGCGACCGGGCGTCGCGAGGCCGGGCTGTCGGCGCAGTTTTGAACGCCGGACTCGCAGACACTTCCGTTCTTCGGCAATTTCGGTGCGGATCGCCCGCGCTCCGAGACGATCAGCTACGCCCCGAAGCGTCGAAAATCGCGCATTTCGAGCGGATCGTTCGCTCTAATTCAGGGTAGTTCTCTCTGGTTTTCCTCGGTTCGGACTCGTAGTCGCTTCCGGCGGCGCATGCCGTCCGCGCCGAATCGCCGCGAAACGACGCCGCCGGAAAGCGGCGAACCGGCTACAAGGTCAGCCTTCCGGCGATCTCCGGCGAATCCTCGGCGTAACGGAACGCGCGGAACACCCAGTTAACCGTTTCGCCGTAAGCGGCCTTGTGATGGTAAGGAGAAATGTATTCCCAGACCAGATCGCCCGCGGTCGTTACCTCGAAGATCCGTCCCCACAGACCTTCGCAAATCAGCGTATTGCCGGACGGCAGCCGTTCTTGTCCGCTGATGTGATGGGAATAGAAGCTCTGGCTCGGAGATTCGCGGTACTCCCAGACTTCCTCGCCCGTCTCGGGGTTCAGCTCGAGCACGCGCGAGAAGGGATGAGGCTCGAGGGTGTTGTCGCCGTTGGCGAACAGGATGACGTTCCCGTTCGGCAGCATCTGCGGATCGTGCTGCCCGCCCCACGAAAAGTCGGTCTTCTCCCATCGAAATCCGCCTGTCCGCCGGTCGATTATGGCGCAGGTGTTGATGAAGCGAAGGCTTACGAGCACGTCGCCGTTGTCCAGCGGGCAGGTGGTGTTGCACCACGCCCAGACCCTGGCCGCCGTTGCGGGGTTGATCTCGTACTTTTCGATCTCCATGTCCCAGGCGCGCCATTCGAAAACGAGACTGCCGGCCGCGTCGACCTCGCGCACCACGTCGGCGTACATGCCGGATTCCGGCTTCGACCCGGGCCGGCCGCCCCTTACTCGCGCGGCGTGCTCCTCCGGCATCCTTTCCCAGGCCGCGTAGATCGTATGGCCGTTTGGAAGGCGCCGGCAGTCGTGGTGCTGGAAATGATCCACGAATTCGTTGATCACGTTGCCGTGCCAGTCGAGTTCCTGCATCAGGCCGCCTTGCGCGCCGCCCGTAAAATCCGGGCCCGTTTCGGTCATGGTCGACACGAACAGGTTGCCGTTGGGCAGCAATCTCGCGTAGCCGCCGGGCGTGGCTGGGAGATCCCACTGGTGCGCCACCCGTCCCCGCATGTCGACGAGGTAGGCGTTCGTGCCCCAGATCGGCGAGAACAGCGTGAAGCCGGGCGTCGCCCTGCTCTCGTCGATATGCGTCAGACCGGTCTGCAGGATGCGCATGCGGAAGCCTCCAGGTCGCAATTCTGTCGGCGTTCGCGAAACGCGGCCGACCATGGCCTCATGTTAGCCTGATCGAAGCCTGATGTATGCAGGGCGGGGCGAGCGCGCCAGCGACTTGGCCTCGCGGCGCCGGAGCGACAGTCGATTTTGTTCCGCCGACGCACGCCTGCGCGACCCTTGCGGGCCTGCCGACGGGCGGCCTCGCTGGGCGTCGAACGGACGGCAGCCGGCCAAAAACGGCGCAGCGCAAACGCTTCCAGCCGCCGACTTCTTGACGGCTCCGGCGCGGCGGCCTACTCTCTTCCGATGGCGAAACGCATGCTTCCGACCGGCATGACCTCCCTCCGGAAAATCCGGACGAGGGATTGCTACTACGTCGACAAGACGGAGCATGTGCGCCGCCTCGTCGAAGGGGGCGATTACTATTTCCTGTCGCGTCCGCGCCGGTTCGGCAAGACCCTCCTGGTGGACACGCTCCAGAAGCTGTTCGAGGGAAGCGAGGAGTTGTTCCGGGGTCTCGCCGTGCACGGCAAGTGGGACTGGTCGGCCCGCCATCCTGTCGTGCGGCTCAGCTTCGGCAGGGGCAATTTCGTCGTCCCTGACGGGGTTCGGGCAACCGTGGAAGCGCAGCTGGCGGCGGCGGAGAGGCGCGGCGGCGTCGAACCGGGTCCCGTCGAGGCGTCGAACCGTTTCGGGGAATTGATCGAGGCCCTGCACGAGCGCACCGGGCAGCGGGCGGTCGTTCTGGTGGACGAGTACGACAAGCCGATCCTGGACGCGCTCGGCGACCGGGAACTGGCGCGGGCCAACCGGGACTTCCTGCGCAGCCTGTACGGGGCGATCAAGGACTGCGACGAGCATCTCCGCTTCGTTTTCCTGACGGGGGTGAGCAAGTTCTCGCAGGCGGGCCTGTTCTCGGGCCTGAACAACCTGATCGACGTCACGCTGGAGCCGGAGTTCTCGGACATTTGCGGGTACACGGACGCGGAACTGGACGCGGTCTTCGCCCCGGAACTCGAGGGCCTGGACAGGGACGAGGTCCGCCGCTGGTACAATGGCTACAACTGGCGCGGTCCGGAGAAGGTCTACAACCCGTTCGGCCTGCTGCTGCTGTTTCGGCGGCGCGAGTTCCGTCCGTACTGGTTCCAGAGCGGCACGCCGACCTTCCTGGTCGAGACGCTGGCGCGCCGCGATCTGCCCACTCCCGACCTGGACGGCATGACCGGCAGCGAGAGCCTGCTCTCGACCTTCGACGTGGACAATATCTCGGTCGAGGCGCTTCTGTTCCAGACCGGCTACCTCACCATCGTCGGCGAGGAGGACGGGCGCTACCGGCTGGACTACCCGAACCTCGAGGTGCGCCGGAGCCTGGGCGAGGCCTTGCTGGGAGAACTGCTCCCGCATCATGCCCGCGAGAAGGCGGGCGACCCGCAGTTGCCCGAACTTTTGGAGGCGAACGACTTCGAACGCATCGAGACCCTGTTCCGCGGCGTCTTCGCCGCCATCCCGCACCAATGGTACGCGACCAGCCCTGTCGCGAAGTACGAAGCCCACTACGCAAGCGTCATCCACTGCTGCTTTCTGATGCACGGCATCGAGCCGGTGGCCGAGGACAGCGGCAGCCGGGGGCGCGCCGACATGGCGATACGCGTCGGCGGGCGCGTCTACCTGTTCGAGTTCAAGGTGGTGGAGCGCGGGCGGGAGGGGATCGCGCTCGCGCAGCTGCGGGAGAAGGGCTATGCGGACAAGTACCGCCATCTCGGGCGTTCGGTCCACCTGATCGGGGTGGAGTTCAGCCGCGAGGAGCGCAACGTCGTCGGGTTCGATTGCGAGGCCGCCTGAAGCCGGACGGCGTTTGGGCGGCCGCCTTCGCGAAAAATTGCTGTCGGCGGCTTCCGGCGTTCGGCCTGTCGGCGACCGGGCGTCGCCAAGCCGGGCCGCCGGCGCCCATGCATGTCTTTCCGCGCGGTCGTCGAGCCAACTGCAGCTTCGCTCGAGGGACCGCGCGACTCTTGCGAGCCTGCAGACGGGCGGTCCCGCGGGAGACGAACGGACGGCAGCCGGCAACAAATGGCGCAACGCCCGCGTCGCGGGCCCTCTTGACGCTCCGGCGTTCGCGCACGATGATCCGCGAAACGCGGGCGGAGGGGCGGCGCCGGAAGCTGCTCCGCGTCGCATCGGGAAGCCGTTCCCCGGGGAGACGAGGATGGCCGGTTCCTTCGAAACGAACGTACGCGGCCGTGCGGTTGTCGTCACGGGGGCGGGTCAGGGAATTGGCCGCGTCTACGCGCGCGAGTTCGCTCGCGCCGGCGCCCGCGTCGTCGTCTCCGACATCGATGCGGAGAACGCAGCCCGCGTCGCGGACGAGATCTCGCGGGAGGGCGGACAATCCCGCGCCGCCGCCGCCGACGTCGGCGACCCTGATTCGGTGCAGGCGATGTTCGCCGCAGCCCGGGACGCCTTCGGGCGTCTGGAGGTGCTGGTCAACAACGCCGCGATTTTCTCGCAACTCGGGCGCAGCGGCTTCGAGGACATTCCGCTCGACGAATGGGAGCGGGTGTTGCGGGTCAACGTCACCGGTTCGATGCTTTGCGCCCGCGCGGCGCTGCCCGACATGCGCGCGGCGGGTTGGGGAAGGATCGTCAACATTTCGTCCTCCACGGTGCCGCTCGGGATGGCGGGTTTCCTGCATTACGTCACCTCGAAGGCCGCGGTGATCGGCATGACCCGCTCGATGGCGCGCGAACTCGGGGGCGACGGCATCACCGTCAACGCGATTCTGCCCGGCCTTATCGAGACGGAGGTCGACAATCAGGGACGCACCGACGCGGTCCGGCAACGGGTGCTGGACATGCAGTGCGTCAAGCATCTCGGCGAGCCGGGCGACCTGGTCGGCATGCTGCTCTTCCTGGCGTCGCCCGCAAGCGGCTATCTGACCGGCCAGTCGATCGCGGTCGATGGCGGCTGCGTGCATTTGTAGGGGAGCGATGAACGGCACCGGCCTTGTCAGGAATGCCTGGTACGTCTGCGCCTGGGACCGCGAAGTCGGCGAGGTTCCGTTGCAGCGCTGGATTTGCGGCGAACCGGTCGTGTTGTGGCGCCGCCGCGACGGACGAATCTCCGCGCTTGCCGACCGCTGTCCGCATCGCGACGCGCCGTTGTCGCGAGGCCGCGTGGTCGACGGCGAAATCCAGTGCGGCTACCACGGCCTTCGCTTCGACGCCGACGGAGCCTGCGTCCATGTGCCCGGCCAGTCCCGAATTCCCGTCGGCGCGCGCACGCGCGCCTATCCGGCGGTCGAACGCTGGGGCTGGGTGTTTCTGTGGCCGGGGGAAGCGGGGCGCGCCGATCCGGCGCTTCTTCCGGATTTCCACTGGAAGGACGATCCGGAATGGGTCGGCAAGGGCGAAACGCTGCGCGTCAAGGCGAATTACGGCCTGTTGCGCGACAACTTGCTGGATCTCACCCATGCGCATTTCGTGCACCTGCAGACGCTTGCGACCGACGGGGTCATCGAGTTTCCTACGGAAACCGGTTTCGACGGAGAGCGGCTGACCGTGACGCGCGATATGCGGGATATCGCGCCTTCGCCGTTCTTCGCGCGTTGCGGCGGATTCGCGGATAGCGTGAATCACCGCCAGCGAATCGAATTCACGCCGCCCGGCAATATCGTCATTCACCTGCGCGTCGCCGGCGCGGAGCGGGAGAACCATGCCGTCGAAATGCGCGTCCTGAACGCGCTGACCCCGGAGACCGACCGTACGACCCTCTACTTCTGGTCGCTTCTCCGCAACATGGAACTCGAGGACGAGGCGCTCACCGAATGGATGTTCCAGGCGAACAAGAGCACCTTCGACGAGGATGTCGCCGTGATCGAACCGCAGCAGGTCATGATCGATCGGGCACCCGCCCCGGAGCGTCCGATCCGGTGGAGCGTCGACAAGGGCGTGACCCAGGCGCAACGCTGGGTCGACCGGCTGGTCGAGGAGGAGGCTCTTCCTGCGCCGGACGGCGCGAACGCTACCCCGGCGACATGAGGTCGGGCAGGAACAGGACGATTTCGGGGAACGCCACGAGCAGCGCGAGCATCACGAACGCGCAGGCGATGTAGGGCAGGCCGGCGATCACGACCTCGCCGAAGGAGGTGTTCGGCGGCGCCACGCCCATCATGACGAAAAGCAACAGGCCGAACGGCGGCGTCACCGTGCTGATCTCGAGCGCCAGGATGACGACGATGCCGAACCATATCGGATCGAAGCCCAAAGACTTCGCGAGCGGCAGGAACAGCGGTATCGTCAGCATCATCTGCGAGATCTGATCGACGAACATGCCGAGCACGATCAGGACCGCGAACATCGCCAGCAGCATGACGAGGGCCGGAAGCTCGAAATCGGTCGCCCAGGCCACCAGTTCGGAACTGGCGCCCGAGAACGCCATTATCTGGGAAAAGGTCGAGGATCCGAGCAGGATCATCAGCACCATTACGGTGACGACCAGCGTTCCTTCGAGAGACTTGCGAAGCGCTTCCCAGCTGAAGCAACCGAAAGCGACGGCAAGCGCGATGACGCCCAGGACGCCGAACGCGGCGGATTCGGACGGCGTCGCGATGCCGAGGACGATGAACCCGACCACGAGGAAGAACACGAGGCCGAGCGGCAGGAGATAGACGGCGATCAGCTTAAGTTTTTCGAGGAACGGCGCCGTTTCGACGTCGTATTGCGGCGCGGCCGAGGGATCGATCCGGATCAGGATGTAGATCGTCGCGGCGTAGAGGAGCGCGAGGAACAGGCCGGGGAGCACGCCGCCGATGAGCAGGGCGCCGATGTCGAGAAAGGCGAGGCTGCCGAGCAGCACGGTGAGGGCCGAAGGCGGAATGAGGATGGCGAGGCTGCCGCTTCCGAGGATCGGGCCCATCGCCATGTGCTTCTTGTAGCCGCGGGCGGTCATTTCCGGGACCATGCTCGTGCCCATCATGGCGGTCGTCGAGATGCTCGATCCGGAGAGCGCCGCGAAGATGGTGCCGCCGGCGACGGCCATGTAGGACAGGCGGCCCGGCAGGCGGCCGAACAGCTTGTCGAGGGTCTCGAAGATCCGGTTCGAAAGGCCGGTATGGAAGAAAATTTCTCCCATCAGGATGAAGAGCGGCACCGGGACGAGCAGGAAGCTGCTTATCGAGCGCGTGCAATTGTTGACGAGCTGCTCGATGCCGGCGACCCCGCCCATGAACAGGTAAGCGCCGATGACGTTCGCCAGAAGAAAGGCGAAAGCGACGGGAATGCCCAGCGCCATCAGCCCCACGACGAGGCCGATCATCATGCCGCCGATCTCGTACCACGCCACGTCAGAGCCCCCTTTGCCGGTCGCTTTCCAGCATCGACTCCGGGCCGAGCAGGAAACGGACGAACTGGATCGCGAGCAGCAGGAAACTCAGCGGCATAGGCGCCGTGACGATCCAGAACGGCGTTCGAAAGGTCCGGATGTCGACGATGCCCCTGTGGAATTCGTCGATCGCGACTCCGAGCGAAACGCCGGCGAGCAGCAGGCATACGACGCAGGCGGCGGAATAGCCGAATTTCTCCACCGTCGTCCGCGCCGCGCCGCGAAGGCGTCCGGTGAGAATGGTGATGAACACGTGCGACTTGCGGCGCAAAACCCAGGGACTGGCCAGCAGCGTCGCGTAGAGCAGTCCGTATTCGGCGAGCGCCACGGTCCACAGCGGCGTTCGCAGTCCGATGGTGCGGATGGTCACGTCGTAGACGATGGCGAGGAAGATGCCGGCGACGACGACCCCGCCGACGAAGGCGAGGGCGTCGATCAACCGGTCGTAGGCCTTGAAGAACAAAGGAGGTCGCCGCCTTCCGTCACGGACGGTGCATGCGCGCCTTGAAATCCTCTATGACTTCCTCCGGAACGCCGTTCTTGGCCATGCCTTTCCATACGCCGATGTCGTAGGCGACCGACAGGTAGCGTTTCGCCGCGTCGCCCTCGAGGTCGACGTTGACCATGCCGCGTTCCGCCAGTTTTTTCTCTTCCTCGGCGCTGTATCGGGTGAAGAGGTCGTGGGCGTAGAACTCTGTTTCGATCGCCGCTCGGGTGATCGCGCGCTGCGACGCGAGGTCGAGTCCGTCCCACTTGCCCTTGTTGACGACGAGCACGATATCGCCCTGCCAGTAAGCCGGCGTGATCCGGTATTTCAGGAACTTGTCCCAGCCGAGGTTGGTGACGAACGGCCCGATCCATCCGATGCCGTCGACGACCCCGCGCTCCAGGGCGGTGAAGATCTCGGCGACGTGAACGAGAACGGTGCTGGCGCCGAACTGGGCGAACATCTCGCGGTAGATCGGAGCCGCGCGCAGCTTCAGGCCGGTCAGATCCGGCAGGCCGTCGGCGCCGATCTTCGGTTGATTCTTCGTGTAGATGTAGAACGTGTAGCCGGAAGCGTAATATCCGATCAATTCGCCTTGCAGCCGCTCGTTGACGAACTTGTTCAGCAGCGCGAGTCCGCCGCTGCTGCGCACGTTCATGGCATGTTTGTTGCTGCCGTTGAGAGCCTGCACTTCGGGGATCGATCCCTGATAGTACGACATCGGTCCGTAGAATACGTCGACGACGCCGCGGGTCAGGCCCTTCATCTGCTCGGGCACGGGAATGGTGTCGCCGGCCCCGATGTACCGGATTGCGATACGGTCGTTGGAATACTTGTGGACCAGCTTGGTGAAGTGATCGACCGGTTCGTTCAGCGGATGCTTGCGCGGCAGCGCGGTTATGGTCTTCAGCGTGACCTCGGCGGCGACGGCGCCGCCGATCCCGAGGGCGAACGCGCCGACAAGCGCCCAGCCCATGAGCCGAAAACGTTTCATGAATTTTCTCCCTGTTTTGTTCGGAACCGGATGGTCGCCGCGCCTCGACGCCATGTCAAGCGGAGGCCCGTCAGAATTCGCTGCCGCTCCGGCGCCGGCGCTGATAGAATGTCCGGGTCGCCGCTTTCGGGAATGGCGGACAGGGGAGGAGAGAATGACTGCCGACACGACGCTGGTTTCGCTGTTCAAGGCCGAATTGGAACTCTGCAAGGTAGGCCCCGGTCAGACGGTTTCCGTGCTTGCGGAGACCGGCAGCCGGGCGGATTACGCGGAAGCCTTTCTCATTGCCGCGCAGGAACTCGGCGCCGCCGCCTTCCACGTCAACGTGGCTCCGCGCATGGCGTCCCAGGGATTCGCCGGCAACATGGGAAAGACCGCGCTCGCGGGGAACAGGGCCGTTATCGACGCCTTGAAGAGTTCGGACATCGTGATCGACCTGATGTTCCTGCTGTTCTCGGACGAACAGCTGGAAATCACGGAATCGGGAACGCGAATGCTGCTGGTCATGGAACCCGTCGAGGTTCTGCGCCGCATGTTCCCCGACGCGGATTTGCGCAGGCGCGTCGAGCGCGGGGCGGAATATCTCGGCAAGGCGAAGGAAATGCGCATTACCTCGCCGTCGGGCACCGACGTCGTTTACAGGCTGGGGAATTATCCGGTGATCACGGAGTACGGATTCACCGACGAGCCGGGACGGTGGGATCACTGGCCCAGCGGCTTCCTGTTCACCGGCGGAGACGACGACGGCGTGGACGGCGCCGTCGTTCTCTCGCCGGGAGACATCGTCTGCGCCTTCCGGCGCTACGTCGAAAATCCGGTCAGGTTCACGATCGAACGCGGTTTCGTCACGAAGATCGAGGGCAAGGGTCTCGAGGCCTCGCTGCTGCGGAACTACATGGAGAGCTTCGGCGACCCGCGGGCCTACGCCGTATCCCACATCGGCTGGGGCCTGAATCATCGCGCCGACTGGCATCACATGGCGGTCGCCGATCCCCAGCGGGAAATCGGCATGGACGCGTTGGCGTTCTACGGCAACGTTCTGTTTTCCACCGGCCCCAACCGCGAGCTGGGCGGAGCGAACGACACGCCGTGCCATCTGGACATGCCGCTCCGAAACTGCACGCTCACCCTCGACGGCGCCGAAATCGTGAGGGACGGAAGGATCGTCCCGTCCGACCTTCAGGCGGGGAGGGTTTCCGCGGACGCGTCGTGACTCCCGCGTTCCCGCCTGCGAGCCCTTCGTTCGGCTGCGGCTCGGCGGCGGAACGCTCCGGCGAAGCGGCGTCGGGGAAACGCGAAAGACCGTTGCCGGGCGCGCCGAAGCGGCGCGCGCCGCGGGCCGCCTTCTTCCGGTTCGCGGGCCGGGGCGGCGCCCGTTCGCCATTCGCGCGGCGTCGCCCGGCCGGCGCAAGGGCGAAGGAGAAGGTATGAGCGACAACCCGCCCATTGCCGTCATCGGCGCCGGCCTCGGGGGGCTTCCCGCGGCGGCGATGCTGCAGGCGCGCGGCCGCGACGTCGCGGTCTACGAGCAGGCGCCGGAGTTCTCGCGGCTCGGCGCCGGGATCAATCTCGGCCCCAACGTCATGAAGGTGCTTCGGGAAATCGGCGTCGAGGGCCGGTTGCTGCGGATCGGCGTCGAACCGGCGGCCTGGACGAACCGCGAGTGGAATACCGGGCGCATGCAGTTCGAGTTCAGGTTGAAGGGCGACAGCGTCCGAAAATACGGGGCGCCGTACCTGCTGATTCATCGCGGCGACTTTCACGCGGTGCTTGCCGAAGCCGTGCGGCCGGGAACGATCCGGTTCGGCAAGAAACTCGTCGGGATGACCGAGAAGACGTCCCGCGTCGAACTGGCGTTCGAGGACGGGGACCGGGCGGAAGCGGAGATCGTCATCGGCGCGGACGGAATCAACTCGACGGTGCGCGATATCCTGCTCGGCCCGGAAGAGCCGAAATACACCGGCTTCGTGGCTCATCGAGCGATCTTCCCGCGCGAGCTCGTGAAAGCGCCCATTCCGCACGACCTTACCAAATGGTGGTCGGACGACACGCACGAAGCGAACGACGACCGCCACATCCTCGTCTACTACCTGACGCGAAACAGGGACGAGGTCTATATCGTCTCGGGCGTTCCGGATCCCGGCTGGGACAGCGACGCCCCTTGGGCGGAGGCCGATCTGGACGAGATGATCGCCATGTTCGACGGGTTCCACGACGATTTGATGCAGGTGCTCCACGCCTGTCCGGCCGCGACGAAATGGCCGCTTCTGGAGCGCGACCCGCTGCCTCTCTGGAGTTCGGGGCGGATCGTGCTGCTCGGAGACGCCTGCCACCCGATGAAGCCGCATCTCGGCCAGGGCGCAGCCATGGCGGCCGAGGACGCCGCGATTTTGGTCAGATGCCTGGAAGCCTGCGGGTACCGGGATCCGAGCGCGGCGTTCGAACTTTACGAAGCGAGCCGCAAGGCCCGGACCTCCGACGTCCAGCTCCACTCGCGCCTCAACAAGTGGATGCGCCGCGAAACGAATCCGGACTGGGTCTACGCCTACGATCCCATGGTTCAGGAACTCGGGGTCGCGGCGGGAACGGCCGGATGAGCCGCGGCGAGCGGTCCGGCGAGCGTTTCAGGCCTGCCGTTCCGCTTTCCTGATCGACAGCCTGAATTTCTCGCCCCGCATCTCGTGCTCGCTCACGGCGCCGTCGCCGACGCCGAATTCGAGATCGAGGGCGAGCGTCTGGGAGGCGATCAGCGCCGCGTGGCGTTTCGCCGCCTCGACGACGGCGGGCGAGCCGTCGACCCCGAGCGCGATCCGGTCCGAAACGTGCAGGCCGGCGTCCTTGCGGGCGTTCTGGACGACCCTGACCAGATCGCGCGCCGTGCCTTCCCGCTTCTGCTCCTCGTCGACCGAGATGTCGAGGACGACGGCCCCGGTCCCGCCGAAGGATTCCGCCTCGCCGCCGTCGTCGCAGATCAGCCGCATCTCGAACTCGTTCCGGTCGAGCGTCTCGCCGGCGACGAGGGCCCGGCCGTCTTCCAGCAGCTCGTGCTCGCCTTTTCGGGCGGCCGCGAGCACCTCCTTCATCTTGTGCCCGAGGCGCTTGCCGATCCGGGGATCGACCTTGATCTGACGCTTGCCGAAGGCGGCGAGGTCGTCGGAGAATTCCACTTGTCTGACGTTCAGCTCGTCGCGGACGGTCGCGGCGTACTTCTTGAGGGCGGGGGCGTCCGGATGCGCGACGACCGCGCGCTTCAGCGGCAGCCTCACGCGCAGGCGGAAGCGGTCCCTGACGCCGAGGCCCGCCGAGCAGGCTCCGCGGACGAGGTCCATCTCGTGCGCGAGCGCGCCGTCGTCCGGGAACGACCGCGCGTCCGGCCAGTCGGCGAGATGCACCGACCGCGCGCCGGTCAGTCCGCGATAGAGCTTCTCCGCGAGGATCGGCAGCAGGGGCGAGAGAATCTCGCAACACCTTACGAGAACGGTGTAGAGGACGTTGAACGCGTCGTGCTTCGACTTCGAGTAATCCTCTTCCCAGAACCGGTTGCGGCTTCTCCGGATGTACCAGTTGGTCAGGATGTCCATGAAGGTCGCGGCGGCCCGGCAGGCCTCGGGGATATCGTACCGCGACAGCGCGGAATGCGCGTCTTTCGCGAGAACTCCCAGCTTGACGAGGATGTAGCGGTCCATCGCGTCGCCCGCGTCGGAGATCGCGGCGGGCTCGAGGCTTTCGAGATTGGCGTACAACGCGAAGAAGGAATAGGCGTTGAGCAGGGGAGAGATCGCCTCGCGCTGGACCTGCGCGATCGCGCGCGCCTCGCGCGGGATGACGATGTCGCCGCCGGTCAGCACCGGCGACGAGACGAGGAACCAGCGCATCGTGTCCGCCCCGTACTCGTCGAAGAACTCGAGGGGATCGGGATAGTTGCGCAGCCGTTTCGAGAGCTTCTGGCGGTTTTCGTCCAGCACGACGCCGTGGCAGATGGCGTTGGTGAACGGCGGGGAGTCGAACAGCATCGTTCCCAGCACCATGAGCGTGTAGAACCATCCCCGCGTCTGGGCGACGTACTCGACGATGAAGTCCGCCGGAAAATGGGTCTCGAACCACTCCTTGTTTTCGAACGGGTAGTGGATCGAGGCGAACGGCATCGCGCCGGATTCGAACCAGCAGTCGAACACGTCCTCGACGCGGCGCATCGTCGAGCGGCCCGTCGGGTCGTCGGGATTGGGGCGCGTCAGCGAATCGATGAACGGACGGTGCAGGTCCCGGACCTCGACGCCGAAATCCCGTTCGAGCTCGGCGATGGAGCCGTAGACGTCGACTCGCGGGCGCTCCGGATCGTCGCTCGCCCATACCGGGATGGGCGTGCCCCAGAATCGGCTGCGGCTGATGTTCCAGTCGGCGGCGTTCTCCAGCCAGTTTCCGAAAAGGCCGTCCCGCACGTGGCCCGGGATCCAGTTTATCTTCCGATTGTGGGCCGTCATCCGGTCCCTGAACGCGCTGACCTTCAGATACCAGCTTTCCACCGCCCTGTAGATCAGCGGCTCGTCCGTTCGCCAGCAATGGGGATAGTTGTGATCGACGGTGTCGCGGCGAAAAAGCAGGCCGCTTTCCTTGAGCCTGCGGATGATGGGCTCGTTGGCCTCGAACACCTGCATGCCCTCGTAGTCGGTCACCGGGTCGGTGAACCTGCCGGCCTCGTCGACCGGCACCACCACGCCGATGCCCGCGGCCCTGCAGGTCAGGAGGTCGTCCTCCCCGAAGCCGGGCGCCATGTGGACGAGGCCCGTGCCTTCCTCGTCCTCGACGAAGTCCGCGGCGAGGACGCGGAAAGCGTTTTCGGTCTCCCCGAAGTACGCGAACGGCGGGTCGTAGGCCGATCCGACGAGCTCGGCGCCCTTGATCGCGCCGACTTGCGCCGCCCCTTCGAACTGCTTTTCGTATCTCGGCAACGCGTTCGCCGAGAGGACGTAGCGCCGCCCGTCCGTCTCCATGATCGCGTAGTCGATGTCCGGCCCGACCGCGACGGCGAGATTGGACGGCAGGGTCCATGGCGTCGTCGTCCAGACGAGGAGGAATTCTTCCGCCCCGCCGCCTTCGCGGCGCAACGCGACCGTGACGGCCGGATCCGTCCTGGTCCGGTACGAATCGTCGAGCCGCGTCTCGAAGTTCGAGAGCGGCGACTGCACCGCCCAGCTATAGGGAACGACGCGGTAGTCCTTGTAGACGAAGCCCCGGTCGTGGAGCTGCTTGAACGCCCACAGGCAACTCTCCATGTAGTCGCGGTCCAGCGTCTTGTAGGAATCCTCGAAATCCACCCAGCGCGCCTGCCGCGTGACGTATTCCTCCCACTCGCCGGTGAACTTCAGGACCGACTCGCGGCACGCTTCGTTGAACCGGCCGACGCCGAACTCGACGATCGCCTTGCGTCCGGAGATCCCGACCGCCTCCTCGGCGGCGAGCTCCGCCGGCAAGCCGTGCGTGTCCCAGCCGAACCGCCGCTCGACGCGCCGGTTCGCCATCGTCTGGAAGCGCGGAATGACGTCCTTGACGAAGCCCGTCAGCAGGTGCCCGTAATGGGGCAGCCCGTTGGCGAAGGGCGGCCCGTCGTAGAAGACGTACTCGCGGTCCCTCGGACGCTGCCGCACGGACGCCTCGAACGTGCCGTCCTTCTTCCAGTAATCGACGATTTCCCGGTCGATTTCCGGCATCCGCGCGGACAGTTGCGGAAACTCGTTGAGGCGCTCCTTCGAGCCCTGTTCAGACATGGTTGCACTCGTCCTTCGTTGCGTGTCGCCGCCGGACGCGCCGGGGCCGGCGAAAAGGCCCGGTCCGGGCGCGCGTCAGAGCTCGCGCGCGGCCGCGATCACCTTCTCCACGTGACCCGGCACCCTCACCTTGCGCCATTCCGCCCGCAGCGTGCCGGTTTCGTCGATCAGGAAGGTGGAGCGTTCGATTCCCATGAACTTGCGTCCGTACATGGATTTTTCGGTCCACGCGCCGAAGGCCTCGCAGACCTCTCCGCCCTCGTCGGACAGCAGCGCGAAAGGAAGGTCGTTCTTGGCCTTGAATTTCCGGTGCCTGGCGACGCTGTCTTTCGATACGCCGACGATCTTCGCGTCGATTTCCGAGAAGTCCGGGAACGCGTCGCGGAAGCCGCAGGCTTCCCTGGTGCAGCCGGGGGTGTCGTCCTTCGGATAGAAGTAGAGCACGACCTTGCTGCCGCGCAGGCTGGAGAGACTGACCTCCGCGCCGTCGTCCGAGGGGAGCGCGAAGTCGGGAACCCGGTCGCCGACCTTCATGGATCTCTTTCCTTGCATGCCTTGAAGCGCGGCGGATTATACGCCTCATTCCCGTTCGATGGAACGCGGGGACGCACGCGCCGGGGACGCCGGCGCCGCGAAGGTCCGGGACCCCCGGTCGCCCGGCGGCGTTCGGCGGTTCGCCTGCGTTCCTTCCTTCGCGTCCCGGTCGCCCCGGCTGCGAGCGCCTCGGCGAAACGTTGCCGCAGTTTCGTCAGGCCGGCCGGGCCTTCCCTGAACCAGTTCGCGTAATCCGGGTCGTTTTCGTACCAGTGAAACGCGATCATCTGACGATGCATCGGCTTGAGATCCGGGAGGGTGTTGTAGTCCGCCCCGGGCGGTCCCGACCGTCCCGGCAGAAGGCGCTTTTCGCCCAGAAACCCCTTGAAGGTGTAGAAGGCGTCGGACGGCGCCAGGAAGAGGAGGTCGTATTCGATCTCGGTCGCGGGATCGGTGATGTCGTCCGCGGCGCGGAAGGGCGGGTTCCTGCCGGTCACGAGGTAGTCGACGTTGGCGGGGGAGAGGAAGCCGACGGCGCGCCGCCGCCGCCGCTCCGGGCTGTGCGGATAGAATTCGTTCGAGCGCAGCGCCACGTCCACCGCGACCCGGCCGTCCGCAGGCCGGTCGATGTCGTGGCCGAAAACGCGCGTCTGGCGGTAGTTGTGCTGCTGGAAGGAAACCGCGACGGGATCGCCCGTTTCGTCCAGCGCCAGCGTGACCGCCGTGTAGTGGTCGAGTTGATGCCAGTCGTCGAGGTCGCCGGCGAGGCCGAGCAGCGTCCCCTTCCACCAGTCGATGCCGGCGCCGATTCCCGAGACGCGGAACACCGCGTTCCAGGTGAGAAAGGTGAACTCGCGTTCGCGGCCTCCCAGCGCGAAGCGTTCGCGGTCGACGCGTCCGTACAGCGCCGCCCGCCCGGGGTCGCCGGCAGGCCAGTGCTCGAACGTCGCCCGCGGATCTTCCTTGTGCGCGTTGAGGATCTCCGGGGTGACGCTTTCGGATATCGACCGGCCCCGTCCGTCCGTCAGGCGGCCCCGCGCGACGTAGTCCTCGTAGAACCGGATCGGGCGCACGGCGCCTTCCGCGACGAAGATGCGCGGCCGGTGCTTCCGGAGCAGCGCCCGGTCCGCCTCCGGGGGCGGCTCCGTCTTCGGCGGGTTTCGAACGAAGTAGTCCGCGAAACCGGGAAACTGCGAAAAATTCGTCGGGCGTTCGCAGCCGGAAAGAAGCAGGACGGCGACCAGCGCCGCCGCCGCGCGCGGGTTATTGCGGATTCGCGAGCTGCACCTCGATGCCGTTGGTGTTGAAGTATTCGATCAACTCGCCGGACTCGTACATCTCCCGCACGATGTCGCAGCCGCCGAGGAATTCGCCCTTGACGTAGAGTTGCGGAATCGTCGGCCAGTTGGAAAAGGTCTTGATGCCCTCGCGGATTTCCGGATCCTCGAGGACGTTGATTCCCTTGAACGGTATGCCGAGATTGCTCAGGACCTGCACGCAGACGGACGAAAAGCCGCACTGCGGGAACACCGGGGTGCCCTTCATGAAGAGGACCACCGGCGTCTCGTCGATTTCCGTTTTGATGCGTTTGGATACCCGGTCCATAAGTTCCTCCTGTGTTGTCATTCGCCTTTCCGCGGAACGTCGGTCTGGAGCGCCAGCGCGTGCAGTTCTCCGCCCATGCGTCCCTGCAGCGCCTCGTACACCATCTGGTGTTGCTGGACGCGGGTCTTTCCCGCGAAAGCGCTGGAGACGACCCGCGCGGCGTAATGGTCGCCGTCTCCTCTGAGATCCTTGATCGTCACTTGCGCGTCGGGAAGGCTTTGCCTGATCAGAACCTCGATCTGCGTGGCGTCCATAGGCATGGTTTCCCTCCCTTCTCGCGTCGCGCCGGCCTCAGTCCATGCGGTCGGGAAACCAGCGCTCGTGCGCGTCCCGCAGAGCCTGCAAAGATATAGAGGCGCCGTCTCCGACGGTCAACTCCGCCCCTCCCGTCTCGCCGACGACGGCCGCGGGCGCGCCCGCGTCCGCCGCCGCAGCGAGAACCGGGCGGGAATCGGCGGCGGCGAGCACGTACCGGGCCTGGTCTTCGCCGTAAAACCAGGCCAGCGCCGGGAGGCGCGTCTCCGGGGCGAAGAGCCGGGCGCCGACGCCGCCCGCCAGCGCCATTTCGGCGACCGCGACCAGAAGGCCGCCGTCCGAGACGTCGTGGCACGCGGAGACGGCGCCGTCCGCGACGAGGCGGCGAACGAGGTCGCCGTTGCGGCGTTCCGCCGCGAGGTCCACCGGCGGCGGCGCCCCTTCGTCGCGGCCCGCCAGCACGCGCAGCAGCATGGAGCGGCCGAGGTGGCCCGACGCGTCGCCGATCAGCACGAGCGCGTCGCCGCCGCGCGTCAGGGCGGGACGCGCCATTCCGGTCCGGACGTCGGCGATCAGCCCGACGCCGCCGATCACGGGCGTCGGCGGGATGCTCCGGCCTTCGGTCTCGTTGTAGAACGAAACGTTGCCAGAGACGACGGGGAAGTCCAGCGCGCGGCAGGCTTCCGCCATGCCTTCGATGCAGCCCGCGAATTGCCCCATGATCTCCGGCCGCTCCGGATTGCCGAAGTTCAGGTTGTCGGTGACCGCGAGCGGAACGGCCCCCGCCGCCGTGAGATTGCGCCACGCTTCGGCGACCGCTTGCCGCCCGCCCTCCACAGGGTCGGCGGCGCAGTAGCGGGGGGTGCAATCGGTCGTGATCGCGAGTCCCCGGCAGGTTCCGTGGACGCGAACCACCGCCGCGTCTCCTCCGGGCCCCTGCACGGTGTCGCCCATCACCATGTGGTCGTACTGCTCCCATATCCAGCGGCGCGAGCAAAGGTCGGGCGAGGACATCAGCGCCATGAGAGCCTCGACGGGCGTGTGGCCGATGCCCGAGAGCGCGGCTTCGGGCGCAAGAGGCGGAGCGGGCGGCGGAGCCGTCAGGGGGCGGTCGCAGACCGGCGCCTGATCGACCAGCGGGGCCACCGGAACGTCGCACACCGTCTCGCCGCCTTGCGTCGCGGCCAGCCGTCCGGTCCCGGTCAGCCGCCCGATGACCGCGAACTCCAGTTCCCACTTCTCGAAGATCGCGCGCGCGGCGTCCTCCATGCCGGGCCTGAGCACCATCAGCATCCGTTCCTGACTCTCGGACAGCATGATCTCGTAGGCCGTCATCCCTTTTTCCCGCAGGGGCACGCGGTCGAGATCGAGTTCGATGCCGACGCCTCCCTTGGCCGACATTTCGACCGAGGACGACGTGAGGCCGGCCGCGCCCATGTCCTGGATGGCGACGACGGCGTCGATCGCCATGAGTTCGAGGCAGGCTTCGAGGAGCAGCTTTTCCGCGAACGGATCTCCGACCTGGACGGTAGGCCGCCGCCCGGCCGATTTCCCGTCGAATTCCGCGGAGGCCATGGTCGCGCCGTGGATGCCGTCCCGGCCGGTTCTCGATCCGGCGTAGACCACCGCGTTTCCGATTCCTTCGGCGGCGGAACGGAAGATTCTGTCGGCGTCCGCGATGCCGACGGTCATCGCGTTGACCAGAATGTTGCCGTCGTAGCCCGCGTCGAAATCGACCTCGCCGCCGACCGTCGGGACGCCGACGCAATTGCCGTATCCGCCGATCCCGGCCACGACGCCGTTGACGAAATGCCGGGTCGACGGATGGTCCGGCGCGCCGAAGCGCAGCGCGTTCAGATTCGCGACCGGGCGCGCCCCCATGGTGAAGACGTCGCGCATGATGCCGCCCACGCCCGTCGCGGCGCCCTGGAAAGGTTCGATGAACGACGGGTGGTTGTGGCTTTCCATCTTGAAGACGCAGGCCTTTCCGCCGCCGATGTCGATCGCGCCGGCGTTTTCGCCCGGCCCCTGGATGACCCACGGCGCGTCCGTCGGCAGCTTGCGCAGCCAGGTTCGGGACGATTTGTAGGAGCAGTGTTCCGACCACATGACGGAGAAGACGCCGAGCTCGGTCAGGTTCGGCTCCCGGCCGAGGATCCGCATGACGCGGTCGTACTCCCCGGGGGTCAGGCCGTGCTCCGCGGCGACGGCGGGCCCGTTCATCGGCCCGCCGCCAGCGCCTCGAAGATCGGACGGGCGTCGGCGCCGCCGAGTCCGGGATCGATCCGCCGTTCCGGGTGGGGCATCATGCCGAGCACGTTGCGGGCTTCGTTGAGGATGCCGGCGATGTTCCGGGAAGCGCCGTTCGGGTTCGCCGCCGCGGCGGCGGCTCCGGTCTCGTCGCAATAGCGGAACGCGATCCGGCCGTCTCCTTCGAGCGCGTCGAGGGTGTTCTCGTCGGCGTAGTAGTTTCCCTCGTTGTGGGCGACGGGAATGCGGACCACCTGTTCCGGCCGGTAGCCCGCGGTGAAGATCGACCGGACGGTCTCGACTCGCAGGGACACCTCGCGGCAGACGAATCGGAGGCCCGCGTTGCGCATCAGAACGCCGGGCAGCAGCCGGCATTCGGCGAGGATCTGAAAGCCGTTGCATACGCCGAGAACCGGCACGCCGGCTTCCGCCCGCCGGATCGTTTCGCGAACCGCCGGCGAGCGGGCGGCCATGGCGCCCGGGCGCAGGTAGTCGCCGTAGGAGAAGCCGCCCGGCGCCACGATCAGGTCGACGCGAGGCAGTTCGGGGTCGGCGTGCCAGTGCATGACCGGTTCGACGCCGAGGCAGGCGCGCAGCGCCACCTGCATGTCGCGGTCGCAGTTGGCGCCGGGAAAGACGATGATCGCCGCCTTCATTCGCCGATATCGATTTCGTAGTCTTCGACCACCGCGTTCGCGAGGAGTTTCTCGCACATTTCGGCGACCGCGGCGCGCGCCTTGCCGGGGTCGGTCTGCGACAGTTCCATTTCGATGTACTTGCCTTGCCGCACTTCTCCGATTCCCCGGAAGCCCAAGCCGTCGAGCGCGTTCCCGATCGCCTTGCCTTGGGGATCGAGGACGCCGTTCTTGAGGGTGATGCGGATGCGCGCCTTCATGGGAGATGCATATCGCGTTCGGCGGCGAATCGCATGCGGATTCGTTCGCCCGGCCGGATTCGCCCCGTCGGGCGAACCGCGGGAGCCGTCGGGCAGGGCGGAGAGTCGCGGCGCCCGCGCGAACGCTTCAGGGAACGTACGTCGTCGCGAGAACGCTGGCGCAGCGTTCGGCCCGCGAACTCAGCGCGTCCACCATGCGCTTCAGGATCGGGTGGTCGTGTCCGGCGGCGCGCGTCCGGTCGACGATTTTCCGAAGAAATTCCGGCAGAGATTCGGCCATGCTTCTGCCCAGTTCCAGCACCTCGGCGGTTGGAAGCGACGCCTCGTCGGCGAACCTGGACCATTGCCGGGAATGGATTTCCTCGATTCGGTATTTGCCGCCGATCTTGAACGCCATCTTGAGTTTTTGCAGCTGGAAATCGTAGGGCAACGCGCTCGCCACGTCGTAGAGCGGCGCGAGGCGCGCGCGTCCGCCCGCGCCGATCAGCAAGGAAAAGTTCTTTGCGTGGCCGTCCGTGCCGCCGACGATCCAGTTCAGAATCTGAGCCCGCGCAAAGGTTCGGACATCGGCCTCCGGCACTCCCGAATGAGTCCAGATCGTTTCGCAAATCTCCTTGCACCCGGGACCGCCATCGCTCTGGTACTTGCTCGTCGGCGGCAAACCGAGGGCCTGGCACATGTCTTCCTGATGAAGCCGCCGAATGCCGCCCGAGTTCGGAAGGCGGTCGTACCGCTTCACGACGATCGCCGTCTCGTCTTCGAACCGGCGGATCTCCGACCCGGCTGCCGGCAGCCCGAGAGCGCTGGCGAGAGCGAGGCAAACGTGCTCGTTTTCCACGTGTCCCGCTTCGATCGGGGGCTTCAGGATGTGCGTGGTCGGCGTCCGGCCGCCGGGCACGCCCCAACGGCGGCCATCGAACAAGAGCGCCGTTTTCGCTTGCGCGCCGGCGAGGCTGAACCGCCCGGCGTCGTCCGATATCCACCATGCGCCCTGATCGTTTTTCAGGATCCTCAAACGCTCGGCGACCTCGCCCTCGGTCAACCAGTCTATCCGCTGGCCCTCGTCTTCGAGGGCGGCCGCGACGCGGTCGGGCCGAAGCAACTGCACGGAGCCGGCGCAGTCCTCTCCGACGGCGCCGAGCAGGGCGAAAGCGTTGCGGGGCGATACGTGAAACCGTCGGCCCCAACTCGACAGCACGGCATCGTTGTCGGGGAGCAGGCCCTGCAGCCAGGGTTCGATCCTTGCATGTCCGTGCTCCGCGACGGCGAGCGGCATGGAGAGCGACAGCGGATAGGCGCCGTCCGACGACCTCCATCGGTCGTCGTAGACGAAGGCGAGGCGCCCTTGCCGGCTGCGCCTGATCTCGCCCATAATGCGGCGGTCGGCGACGACGACGAGCATCACGCGCTTTTGGCGGCATTCACGATGGCGTCGATGTCGACGGGGTCTATCTTGTCGTCCGACCGGGGAAGGGGCGCGCCGATCTCGACCCGCAGATCGAGGGCGGACAGCGCGCGCAGGACCAAGCCGACTTCCGCTCTGGATTTTCCGCTCTCGACGGCCACGATCCACTGGCGTCCGACGCCGACCTTGCGGGCAAGGTCGGTCTGGGTCAGTTCGAGTTTACGGCGCCGGTCGCGAATGACGAGGCCGAGTTCCAAGGGCGTGCGAATCTGCATGGCCTTGACTTGTCCATTTGCTGACGAACGGCGGGATTATACTTATGTCGTTGAATGACGACAATCCGGAAAGTCCGCGCTCGGCGACAATCCGGAAAGTCCGCGCTCGGCGACAATCCGGAAAGTCCGCGCTCGGCGACAATCCGGAAAGTCCGCGCTCGGCGACAATCCGGAAAGTCCGCGCTCGGCGACAATCCGGAAAGTCCGCGCTCGGCGACAATCCGGAAAGTCCGCGCTCGGCGACAACCCGGAAAGTCCGCGCTCGGCGACAACCCGGAAAGTCCGCGCTCGGCGACAACCCGGAAAGTCCGCGCTCGGCGACAACCCGGCATGGGAGCGGCGAGGATTCGCCGAATCCTCGCGCTACGCAAGGGATCGCCCATCGTCGAGCGCGGACCGGGCGCGGTTCGGGGCAACAGGCATCGTGCGCGAAAAACTTCGCTTGTCCGACGAGGCGTTCGGACCGACCGACGACATCCGCTGTCGCTCATGCCCTGAAGCAGGTTGCCGTCAGGCAAGCGGCGGCCCTCGGCAGCGCTTTCTTCCGGGCCTTCTGCGTGATTCCAGCGGCGAAGAAGGCGGAATCCGCCTCGGTCGACGAGATCGCCGGCGCGGTTGCCGAAGCGCTGCCGCATGAAAGCCTGACGGCGCGCGCCACCGGAATTCCGCAAAGGAAGGCAGCGGGAAACAGGCCCGAGGTGCCTCGCTGCCGCCTGCCGGCTCCGGCAGCCGTGCGCTCCGGCGCGTTTGCGGCGGGCGGGACATGCGCTTCGCACCGGTCGGCGGCGCAGGCGGTCCTCCGCGCTATGCAGCGAAGTCGATTCCGAGCGAAACGACGTGCTGCCGCTGCCGGGTTCGCATCGCTGACCGTCCGGTACAGGGCGGCCGACGCTGCCCCGGCGATAGATGCTATAATCGGTCCATGCGCCGCTTCAATACCGCAGGGCCGGTGCGTCCGGACAAGCACTACGCCATCCAGCCGCTGGAGCGGATGGACCTGGCGGAACTGCTGGACCTGATTCGGACCCAGAACTACTTCGCGCTGCACGCGCCGCGCCAGACGGGCAAGACCTCCGCCCTGATCGCCCTGCGCGACCTGCTCAACAGGGGCGAAGCCGGCGACTTCCGCTGCGTGAACGTGAACGTCGAGGTCGGCCAGGTGGCGCGCGACGACACCGCGCGCGGCATCCGCGCCGTTCTGAGCAACCTGGCGGAGAGCGCGCTGCTTCTGGGCGACGACTACCCGGACGGCGTCTGGCCGGACGTTTTGGCGAAGGCGGGGCCGGACAACGCGCTGAAGGGGCTGCTCTCCCGCTGGTGCGCGGCGAACCCGACGCCGCTGGTGCTGCTGGTGGACGAGATCGACTCGCTAGTCGGCGACACCCTGCTCTCGGTGCTGCGCCAGCTCCGCGCCGGCTACGAACATCGTCCCGAGGGCTTTCCGCAGAGCGTCGTGCTGTGCGGGTTGCGCGACATCCGCGACTACCGCATCCGGTCGAGCGCCGGCGAGGTCGTCGCCGGCGGCAGCCCGTTCAACGTCGCGGCGAAGTCGGTTCGCCTGGGCGACTTCACCGAGGCGGAGACGCGCGCGCTGATGGCGCAGCACACGGAGGAGACCGGCCAGCGCTTTTCGGAGGCGGCGCAGGAAGCGGTATGGACGCAGACGCGGGGGCAGCCGTGGCTGGTGAACGCGCTGTGCGCGGGGACATGCTTCGACGACAAGGCGGGGCGGGACCGCTCGCGGACGATCGAACCGGACGACGTCTACGCCGCCCGGGAGGAGTTGATCCTGTCGCGGCGTACGCATCTGGACCAGTTGTCGCACAAGCTGGAGGAGGCGCGGGTGCGGCGGGTCGTCGAGCCTATCCTGAGCGGCGGGGAGGCGCGGCACCATGCCCGCGACCTGGAATATGCGCGCGACCTGGGCCTGCTCGCGCCGGACTCGCCGCCGCGCATGGCGAACCCGATTTACGCGGAGGTGGTGCCGCGCGAGCTTGGCTACGTGTTGCAGGACAGCCTGGACGTGCAGCTGGCGTGGTACGTGGACGAGGCCGGCCGGCTGGACATGACGAAGCTGCTGACGGCGTTCCGCGCGTTCTTCGGCGAGCATGCGGAGCACTGGCTGGAGCGCTTCGCCGAGTATCCGGAGGCCGGCCCGCAGCTCATCCTGCAGGCGTACCTGCAGCGGGTGGTGAACGGCGGCGGCCGCATCGAGCGGGAGTACGGCCTCGGACGGGGCCGGACGGACCTGCTGGTGCTGTGGCCGCGGGAGGCGGGTCAGCCGTCGGACCTGTGGGAGCGTTTCGTGGTCGAGTGCAAGGTGCTGCGGGACTCGGACCGCAAGAGCCCGGAGCGGACCGCCGAGCGGGGGGTGGAGCAGACGCTGGGCTACATGGCGAAGTGCGGGGCGGACGAAGGGCATCTGGTGGTGATTGACCGCCGGACCGGGGTGGAGGGGCGCCGGAGCGGCGAGGGCGAGGCAAGCCGACAGGACGGGCGCGGGGTGACGGTCTGGACGCTGTAGGGCATGTTCCCGCACGTCGCCGGACTGCGGGGCTTCCGAAGCGGAAAAGGCCTGAGCCTCTGTCCGCGCGGCTGCGAGGCTTCTCTATCCGAAGCGGCGTCAAAACCTCAAGGCTCGACGAGCCTGTTTTCCCGACCCCTACTGCATTACCGAAGGACCGGCCATGTCTCCGGGGCTGCCGCTTTCGGGCAGAATGCCGAGGCGGCGGGCCACTTCCTGATAGGCTTCCTCGACGCTCCCGAGGTCGCGCCGGAATCGGTCCTTGTCCATGATTTCGTTGGTGGAGACGTCCCACAGCCGGCAGCTGTCGGGGCTGATTTCGTCGGCCACGACGATCCGCATGTCGTCGTTGTTCCACCACCGGCCGAACTCCAGCTTGAAGTCGACCAGCCGGATGCCGACCGCGAGAAACAGTCCGGACAGGAAATCGTTCACCCGCAGCGACAGATGCATCACCTCGTCCATTTCCTGGGGAGTCGCCCAGCCGAAAGCGGTGATGTGCTCCTCGGCGACCATCGGATCGTCCAGTTCGTCGGCCTTGTAATAGTACTCGACGATCGACCGCGGCAGGGGCGATCCCTCCTCGATCTTGAACCGCTTGACGATGGAGCCGGCGGCGATGTTGCGGACGACCACCTCGACCGGGATGATCTCCAGTTCGCGAATCAGTTGCTCGCGCATGTTCAGGCGGCGCACCAAGTGGGTCGGGATGCCGACCTCGCCGAGCCTCAGCATCAGGTATTCGGAAATGCGGTTGTTGAGCACTCCTTTCCCGGTGATGACGCCGGTTTTCCGATTGTTGAACGCGCTGGCGTCGTCCTTGAAGTATTGGACCAAGGTGCCCGGTTCCGGTCCTTCGAACAGAACTTTCGCCTTGCCTTCGTAGATGCGTCTGCGACGGGCCATGACATTGCCTCGGTTCGGGAGATGGCGCTGCGTTGCGCTTGCAATGGAGATATAGCCGTTCCGAGCGGGGAATCAAAGACGCTAAGCTCGAACGGGCTCGAACGGGACGGTTCCCGGAGGGCCGGCGGAGAACAGCCATACCGGTCGGCGGGACGGGGATTCGACGGACGGCAGGCCGATCAGGGCGCTCGACAGGGTGCCGAAACCGTCGTCGCCGGCGATTCGCATCGCGTCCCGCGGGTCGGCGCGCGCGCTGCGTTCCGTGCTGGACAACAGCGCTTCCCAGGCCCGCCAGTCTCCGGCGTCCGGGTCGGGGGCCGGCGCGGCCTCGAACAGGGGAAGGAAGTGGGCGACGCGTTCGGACGCCGCGTCGTTCAGGTCGCACGCGGTCAGCATCGAGACCCCGGACGGAATCTCGCGTTTTTCGACCGCGCCGGCGGGGGACGCCCGGCTTCGGAGCCAGAAAGCGTCGCGATTGTCGGCGATAACCATGTTGAACGAACGGTAGCTGCGTCCGTCGAGGCGGGAAAGCGCGTCCGCCGCGCAGGCGGCGTCCGCGTGGTCGAGCGCTTCGAGCGGCAGTTCTCCGCGCGACCGCAAGGACGGGTCGGGGCCAAGGGAATCCCTGCGGTTGAGGACGCCCGCGACGACGCCCTCGTCGTTGATCCCGAGCCAGGTGCCGCCGGCGAGCCGATCGATGCCGGCCACGACGTTCCCGCGGTCGGACCAGTGGCGGCCGGGCGGACCCCATGGCCGATCGACCATTTCATCCCTGTTCGCGGCGAGAAGAAGAGGCCAGTCGCGATCGGGACGACGCAGCAGGACGACGGTGCACATGGCGCGTCGATAGCAGTTTCGCCGGGCTTGGCCAACGCGCCGGATCGTCCGCCGCGGCGTGCCGGCGCCATTCTAGTCCACGCTCTTTTCACCGAGACTTCGATCGGTCAGCTGTTCATCGCGGCGATCGTTCCGGCGATTCCGACGGTATCGCTGTATTTCGCGGTGATCGCGTTGCGGCTGTTCGCGGCCGACACGCCGTCGGCGAATAGGAGCGAGCGGCGGGAGATTCGGGCGGCTCTGCGCCGGTCGATCCCGGTAATCTGTCTGTTCGCCCTCGTGTTCGGAGGTCTCTACGCGGGAGTTTTCACCGCGACCGAATCGGCGGCGGCCGGGACGTTCGGCGCGCTGACGTTCTCGTTTTTCGTGAACGTCAGCGGCGTGCCGGACATCATCGTTCGCATGATCGCCAACCTCGACATGGCGCCGGTCGCCGTCATCGCCCTGTTGTCGGCGGTTTACCTCGCCCTCGGTTGCGTGACGGATTCGTTCGGCATCATGGTCGTCACGCTGCCCGCGATCGTACCCGTCGTCCTCGACTACAGCCTCGTCTGGCGGGGATCGTCATGGTTATCGTGATCGAGTCGGGCTCATAACGCCTCCCTTTATACATGCCCGTTTTGAGAAGCGTCGCGCCCGACGCGCCGCTGACCACCGTCCACTTGGGCGTGCTTCCTTTCGTCGTCGCCGACGTCGGCAAGCTGGCGTTCATCGTCCTGTTTCCGGTACTCTCGCTCTGGCTGCCCTCGACGATGTCCAATCGAGCGAGCGTTTCGCCTCCGGAGCAGCGGGAAGGAAAGGACGATGTCGTTTCGACTCTTGAGCTACAGGGCGAACCCGGCGGACGAGCCGCGCGCGGGTCTGCTTCGGGACGATTCGGTGATTGACGTCGCCGATGCCTTCGGCGCGGCATGTTCCACGCTGTCCCTGCTGCAGGACTGGGAGGCGTCCGCGCCGCGTCTGGAGGAACTGGCGGCCGGCGGCAAGGCGGGCCGGCCGCTCGCGGAACTCGTCCTCGCCGCGCCGATTCTCTATCCGGCCAACATTTTCTGCGCCGCCGCGAATTATCAGGATCACTTTCGGGAAATGAGCGGCAGGGACGTCGACAAGTCGAAGATCAAGCCGTATTTCTTCAGCAAGATCTCGCCCCAGGGCGTGATCGGAACCGGCGAGCCGATTCGCCGTCCGCGGATAACGCGAAAACTCGATTGGGAAGCCGAGATCGCCGTCGTCATCGGCAAGGCGGCTCGCAACGTCCGCGCGGCCGACGCGATGGATCACGTCGTCGGCTACACCGTCATCAACGACTTGTCCGCCCGCGACTATCTGAGGCGCGAGGACTGGCCCGCCATGAGTTCCGACTGGTTGTGGCAGAAATCGTTCGACGGTTCCGCGCCGATGGGGCCCTGGATCACGCCGAAAAGCGAGGTCGAAGATCCGCAGTCTCTGTCGCTTCGCACCTGGGTCAACGGCGAACTCAAGCAGGACAGCAATTCGAAATGGATGGTGTTCACCATCGTCGAGCAGATCGAAGCTCTCTCGGAGCACTTCACGCTGTTGCCGGGAGACGTCATCGCGACCGGCACCGGAAGCGGAGTCGGTCATCCGCACGGCACCTACCTTTCTCCCGGCGACGTATGCCGGATCGAGATCGAAGGCCTTGGCGGAATCGAGAACGTAGTGGTCGAAGGAGACTAGACACCTTGAAAGAACCGAATACGTTCCATTTGAGCCAAATTTACATGGCAACGGAATGCCCTTCCCAGAGGCGTTGAATCTCGTGATCGAATCTCTGGATGAGTGGACCGGTTTGTTCGTCGAAGACTGCGCCAAGAGCGGGGCTGAGAACGCGCCGATGGGTCCGTTGATAACATAGGGCAATCCTTATTCCGGTTCCGGTTACGCGGTAACGATGTGAGTGCGGGATGCGTTCAACCAATCCACGCAACCGCAGCCTTCGTAGATGTGGCACGGTTAGGTGAATAAGCATCGGTGGACAAACCCATCAGGGGTGCCGCATGTTCTCGTAATTGCCGGTTGGCGAAGCCTGCGGGAAGCAGGCGAAAAGCCAGCAAAGCGGACAGCAACGACACGAGGTTCTCCGAATCGCAGAGCGGAAACACGGCGATTGTCCACGATGACAGGTTGATGAAGTTGGTCGAAGGTATCGGTTCCGAGAAGGCTGTCGTGACTGATGCGTTGGACGCGCAGGAGGCGTCGATTGGCTGCGAAGCCGATTTGCTTTAGAGCATCGAGGTTGCATAGTCGTCTGCCGACGCGGAAGTCGTAAGTGTCGTTAATGACTGTTTCTGTTCTTAGCGCACGGCCTTCCTTATGGTACTGCTTGATACGGGAGTGTTTGTAGTCCACATGCAACGAGGGCACAACACCTTCGGTAATGACACGGCACCGTGAGGGAGTGCGTCTGGTGATTCGACGCTCAAAGATCAACTGCACATGGTCAGGACGGCCAATGTCAACATTCCTACTTCCTCAAAGAACACACGACCTTGAATCGGTCGGTCGAACACGCAGGTTAGTGCGAACTCGGCTTGTAGAATTGAGATATCGTAACGAATACCATGGATGCGATCCTGGGCGGTGAAAGGATGCGGCAGACGTGCCAACCATTTGCGTAACAGGGCGTCGATACATGCCGATGTGATCTCTTGCGAAATGGCGTTCATGACCTCATGGTCGTCGCAACGCAAAATGCCGTTATCCAGTGCCTCAAAAGCAATGCCGCGCTTTGTTAATTGCGTCTTGAGGTATTCGTGCCCATTCAGACAGAGCTTGGCATTGTATGGAAAGTACGAACAAAACTTCAAAAACAGTGGGCCAAAGTCTTCGTCGAAAATGTAAATGTAATAGTGATTCACCATCGCCGTACTGTTGGTCAACCAAGGGTACGGAGTGCCCGTGACAGGATCGTATCGTCGTTCGGTACGGAGCACACGGGCGCGTTCTTGAGCTTTACCGATGTACAGTATTCCTTCGTCGCCTTGCCACCGACTTAGGTATTCCTTCGTGCGGTCGTCCTTGCGTTCCTTGCGCTCGAATTTGACGATATCGATTTCATGTTGCCGTGCGAAGCGCTCCAAACCCTTGACGAAGCGACGGGTCATCGGCTCCATGAGCACGGATGATGGTACAGGGTTGCCCCGGATGTGGCGGAAGAAGTGCGATACTCCAGCTCCGGTCTGCAGCAGGGGAACGTAAACGTTCAGGTAAAGGCGGTCGATGCATTCGAGCTCCAAGGTCGTGTGGTCCGACAGGACCTCGGCAACGGATCGTGCTATCTTCACGGCATGGACTCCAGTCGATGAGTTCCCCACATGGCCATGGCCACTGACGCCTTTGTGCGACTATGGACGCGGCTTCGGCCGCAGAGCGGAACAGCGACTGGAGTCCTGTCCGGGGAGCGCGCATGCCTCGTGGGTCTGAGGCGAAGCCTCGCTAGCGTTTTATCAGCGATTCCCGCTGAGGCGGCCGCATGTCCGGAAGGTGCGCCGAGAAAGCGAAATTACCAATGAACAAGCCGCCGCGACAAATCCCTCATTCGAAGGTAAATCGCACTACCTAGAAAAGTCTACGAAAAATTTTTCTGAGACCTAATATTTTCCAAGGATTAGAGCCTTAACGGGAATTGCTGATGCTTTATCCAAATAAGAAATTAGACTTTTCGTATAGTATTTGCTATCGAGAAGTTTGATGTATGCAACATAAAGGCGCTTTCATGCACAAGAAATACATCGTCCGGCTGGCGGCCGAGGAACGGGAGACCTGCCGCGACCGCAAGCCGCCCGTTCAACCTTGAAGCGCACAGCCCCGGATTTGGTGTCCGAGTGACCGTTTCCGCATCATGCGCGCTACCCATCGCTGCACCTCCTGAGTTTCTGCTGCAGCCACCAAACCGCGACTTGATAGTGAGGAGTAAGCTCACCGCCCTCGACGATGTATTTGTCTCTTTGATTTTCGAATATCTTTGGCGACACGGGTTTCCGCTGCTTGTACCAATGTAACAAGGCATCCAGAACGACTTTGCGGTTGTTTTTGAGAAAGGCAAGATTGAGATTCAGAATTTCGTTCAACTGATTATTGAACGTCTCATCATCGGATTTGATGGTGCCGTTGAGATCATATCGCACCCGCGCTTCGATCGCATGGGCGGGATTGGCGGGATTCCAGCGCAGGTCGGCATCGCCCTTCTTCGTGTCGCAGTGCTGGAAGGGGGGCGGTTGCCCTTCACCGCCCAAGCAGACGCCGAGAAGGTTGCGATAGCTCAACTGCTCATCTGGGTAACGGGCCTGACATCGCCAATGCTCTATCTTCATTTTATCGGGTCGGATGCGTTCCATGCAGTAGCAGCATAGCCCTCGCTGTTCGGTCGCCAAGGCTTCCCGAAGCGCGTCCTTGTCTTGGTAGTTGCCGTAGTCGCTATGCGCAGCCTGACGATGGGCGGTGAGGCTTTGCGGCTCCGGTCCCTTCGTGATCGCTCTCATGCGTCGCTCGTCATGAAGTCCAGCAGAGTCAGGATACGCGTCACCTCGGGGTCGTTCTCTCCCAGGTGGCCCGACAGTCCGGCTAACAGTTTGCGGGCGTCGTCGTACCGATCGTTGCCGATCGTCCGGGATATCTTCGAAAGCAGCTCTTTCACCTTTTCCGTCCTCGGGGGCGCGCCCATGATTTCTTCCAGCACCCGGCTGGAATCGACGCCGAAAGAATGGGCTGGCGAATGGACCTCGCCATCGGCCATGATTTGAATCCGATCTTGCTCCACCTCGCCGATCACCTGCGGCGAATGAGTCGTCGCGATGAACTGACATTTCGGAAATGTCTTGGTGAGGTTGGTTACGATCCGTCGCTGCCACGCCGGATGGAGGTGAAGCTCGATCTCGTCGATCAGGACGATCGCCTCGGCCTCGGCGGCGGGATCTTTCATCTCCGGGTTGGCTTGCGCCAACCGGCGAGTCAGGTCGAGCATCATCGCCAGAACGCCCCGCTCGCCGTCCGAGAGCAGTCGAACCGGCAGCGTCGTGGCATCGCGGTCGATCAGGAGGGAACTGCCGCTCGCGCCTTCGCCATCCACGCGCAGGTTTCGGAAACCGGGGAGAAAGCGCCTTACCGCATCCTCCATGGCATCCAATACATGCCCCGCCGCGGGCCGCTCCGGCTTCAACGCCTCCTGCACCCGTATCCATGCTGCGAGCTCGCCGAGGCGCAGCGACCGGCTCAACAGGGCACCCCCAAACGCGGCTTCCAAGCCTCCCGGCGCCGTGCCCTTCGCGGGCGCCTTTTCTGGAATCGCCCGGATCCTCGAGAACAGAACGGCCAACGGACGGCCTTCCGGCTCGTTACCCGTGGCGACCCGCGGCGCTTCTCCGACGAACTCCGCCTTTACGGGCGTATCATGAACCTGTTCGCGAGGCATGCCTGCCTGTTTCGCCCGTGGCGCGGCGGTCTCGCGAGGCTTATGGAGCGCGTAACTGTGCCGTTCATTTTTTTCGACGTTTTCGATGTCGCATGCGACATCCAGGGCGCCGGCGCCCATTCGGATGTCTCCGACCTCGAAACGCCGTGTACGACTCCGAAGCGTGTTGACGCGCCGGACCACATCGGAAAGGCAGACGGCCAAGGCGTCGAGGACGGTGGTTTTACCGACCCCGTTGACCCCGACGACGAGGTTGAAGCCGTCTTGGAAGCGAAACTCGGCCGCCTCGACCGCGCGGACATTCGCCAGTTCGAGGCGCGCGACCCTCACGCGACGTTCTCCACGTGCATTTGGTCGGTGACCGCCGCCGAGATAAGGGCGGTCCGGCGTTCCTTGAGCAGCGCGACGGTTTCTCGCGTCTTGGCCGCCAGTTCGTCGAGCCGTGCCGTTTCGCGGTCGAGGTGGTCGACGATGGCGCGTTGTTCGTCTACAGGTGGAATCGCGATAGGCATTCGCGCTTGATCTCCCTCGCTCAGTGAAGGCACGGCCCCCAGATTGGCAAGCATTCCGAAATCGAGGATGCTGGTCCAGTAGAATGCCCACCCGGAAGTAAGGTTCCCTTTGCTTGGGATATCGGCTGTCATGTTGTTGTCAATGACGCATGGAGATGTCGTGATCTGGCGTCTATTCAACAACGGTGCCGCTCCTGTCTTGGCATAAGCGCCCTCTGGAACCACACGCGCACGCGACCTCGTCGCCGTCTCAGATGAGACTGTGTTCAATGGTTGTTCAATATGCTGATCGTCTCTCGAGGTCGCAAGGTCTCCAACCTTGTAGAACGGCAGGATCTCTCCCTCGACGCCCTGAAATTCATGCGAGAACCCGGCGCCGACGATAAGGGATCCAAAATCCTTGAGTCTGCCCATTCTCCAATGCGCTGGAATTTCACCGGGCCAAGACATGCCGGAAACGCGAGACGTTGCGCCAAGTTCGATGCCTCTAGTGAGGGCATGGATGATGAGCGCTTGGCGCTTTTCCGCAAGCAACTCCAGCAGGCGTTCCTTTGCCGCGACCAGCGCATCCAGCCGCGCCGTCTCTTGATCGAGGTAGTCGGCGACGGCATGTTGCCTTTTCCAAGTCGGAACGGGCACAGGCATATTCCCGATGAAGCTCCATTCAGCGCGAGGCATCTTCGATCCAAAGGTTGACGCATCGACCGAATCGATGAACGCAGACGACAGACAAACGCTGCGTAAGAATCGGGGCTCGATCGCATGAGGAGTCATGACGAGGGCTTCCGTCGTGCAACGGCCGGGAAATTCAGCTACCCATGCCTTCATAAGATACGGTCGAAGCGTTCCAAAAAGCACATCGCCTCTTTTAAAGTAATTTCCCGATGGTTTGTCCCCCTCGTCTGCTAAAGGAGTCGTTGTGCCGCTGATTTCTGCGTCACCGACGAGCCTTCCGGTCCGTGAACCAATATTTTCAAGTCCGATATACGGAAGCGCTTCCCCGCTTTCCGGTACGGGCGAACGTCGAAGCGTCACGAGATACTTCAGGCGCTTCGTCGGAAGGGTGGACATCTGCACGTCGTCCTTCACATCACTACCTCCCGCAACAGACGCGCGATCTCTTTCTCCGCCGCCTTCAGGTCCGCGTCGATCTCCTCCAGCGAACGCGGCGGCGTGTATTTGCGGAAATGGCGGTTGAAGGCGATCTCGTAGCCGACCTTGTCCTTCTCGCGGTCCATCCAGGCATCGGGCAGGTGCGGTCGAACCTCGCGCTCGAAATAGGCATCGATGTTCTGCCTGAGCGGCACGTTCTCGAAATCGCGCAGCGCCGGGTCGGGTTCCCACCCGCCGACTCGACTGCCCGCGGAGACGGGCTCGGCCTCGGGATCCTTCCGTGCGAAGACATCGCGGAAGAGCTTCCATTCCTTTTGCGTCCAGCGTGCGCCGCGCTCGCGCAGCAGGTCGTGGATGCAGCCCCGGACGGCATTCCAGTCCGGCAAGGGTTCGCCGCCGATCGCCTTGTCGATGGCCTGCACATCGTCGAGCAATTCCGGGCAGGCGTCGAGGAAACGCGCCTTGCTGTCGATCGTCATCCGGTAGCGCAGCCGCAGCGGGCGCTCGATGGTGACGCGGGTGTAGCCGAAGTCGGCATTGTCGAAAAGCCTGGAGCGCTCGCCGTCCTCGAAGCGTCCGTAGAGGCGCACGATCTCGTCGATCTGGTTCCCGGCGATGTGGCGGCGCTTGTTGCCGAGGCTGCGCTTGCTCTCCGCGCCGCTGCCGCCGGTCCACGCATCGCGTGCATCGACGAGCTGGATCCAACCCTTGCGCCGCTCCTCCTTGCGGTTGGTGACGATCCAGACATAGGTGCCGATGCCGGTATTGTAGAACATTCGCTCCGGCAGGGCGACAATGGCTTCGAGCCAGTCGTTCTCGATGATCCACTTGCGGATCTCGCTCTCGCCCGACCCCGCGCCGCCGGCGAACAGCGGCGACCCGCTGAAGACGATGGCGAGGCGCGAGCCGTGCTTGCGCTCGCGTGGCGCGACCCTCTCGAATTTCGCGATCATGTGCTGGAGGAACAGCAGCGAGGCGTCGCTCACTCGCGGCAGGCCGGCGCCGAAGCGGCCGGCGAAACCTCCCTTTTCGTGTTCGCGCCTGATCTTGTTGCGTTGCTTCTTCCAGTCCATGCCGAACGGCGGGTTGGTGAGGAAATAGTCGAAGGTTCGGCCCCTGAACCTGTCTTTGAGGAAACTGTCGCCGAAACGGATGTTGTCGCCGCCGCTATCCACCTGCTTCATCAGCATGTCGGCGGCGGCGGTGGCGTAGGCCCGCTTGTTGTAATCTTGGCCGTAGACGAAGAGCCGAGCCTTCGGGTGGCGGTCGCGCAGGTAGTTTTGCGCCTCGGCCAGCATGCCGCCGGTGCCGCAGGCCGGATCGAGCAGCGTGTGCGCCGTGCCGGGGCGCGCGAGTAGCGCATCGTCTTCGATGAACAGGATGCTCACCATTAGCCGGATCACCTCGCGCGGCGTGAAGTGATCGCCCACGGTCTTGTTTGCCAGCTCGTTGAAGCGGCGGATCAGGTCTTCGAAGATAAGGCCCATTCGCAGATTCGGGATCCTGCCCGGGTGCAGGTCCACGTCGCAGAATCGGGAAACCACGAGATAGAGAATGTTCGCCTCGCGCATCCTGTCGATCTCGTTCCCGAACTCGAAATACTCGAAGATGCGGCGCACATTGGCCGAGAAGCCTTGGATGTAGCTCGCAAGACGCGGCGCGATCCGGTCCGGATCGCCCTTCAGCCGGTCGAAATCAAGCGGCGAGCGGTTGTGGAAACGCTGACCCGCCGTCGCGTTCAGCTTTGCGTTCAGCTGCGCGCCTTTGAGCTTGTCCTTCAAGCTCTCGTAATCCGCGAGGACCTTCTCCTTGGTGGGGGCGAGCGCGCAGTCGAAGCGGCGTAGCGCGGTCATCGGCAGCATGACGCGCTCGTATTCCGACGGGCGATAGGGGCCGCGCAGCAGGTCGGCGATCTGCCAGATCGGGTTCGCGAAATCGATGCTTTCGGCCATCCGTCAGACCGTTTCCAAATGCGCAAGCAGGGAAAGCCTGCGCAAGCGAAGGGCAGGTTCAGGCTTTTTCCGCTCCGAAGATACCAGAGACTTGGCCTGCTGTCTCCGATCGTGGATGCGGCGGCGACTCTCGCCGTAAGTCATGCCGCGAACACGCCTGTTTTCCCGGTGACGGCGAGCGGGAATTCCGGCGGATCCCCCGCGGCGGGACGGAAGTTGCTCCGTGAGCGACCTCCGAAGTTGTCCCGACGACCTTTCCCTGTTTTTCTGACGCCTGCGCACGGAACGCCTGTCGTTGTCCGGGCGGTTCGACGTACGGGTTTTGTCGAGTTCGACGGCCAGACGACGACGAGTGTCGACCGTGCGTTTTTCGTCTCGCGTTTACCGACCGTTTGGTCATTCCAGCGATTCGGGCCGTCGAATATCGTTCCGTCCTTGACGATCATGATCGGCTCCCTCGTCCAAGATCAATCGGGCAGACGAGGGCCTTGCGGCCTGCCGGGCATTCATGCGTCAGGCCGTTCGATAGGCGGAGCGCCGGCGAACGAAAATCATTGGGGCGTCGCTGACGACGATGCCCGCGGCCGCGCGCGCTCGGGTAATCGGAAAGAAAGCGACGGCGCGGCGGGCGGCCTGCCCCCGCGGCCGCGCGCGCTCGGGTAATCGGGCGACACCGAAGTCACGGCGCTTCAAACTCCGCCCGCGGCCGCGCGCGCTCGGGTAATCGTTTGCCGAATTCGGCTGCCGGGGAGGGCGCGTTCCCGATCGAAGGCCGAATGGCGACGGAGCGTCCGGACAAGGGAGAGCCGGCCGAACGGATGGTCGGCGCGCGTGCGGATTCGTTGTCGCGCCCATTCGTTTTGGGAACGCTTCGTTGGGAGGTCGAACTTGATTAGCGCTTCGATGTGTTGGTAAACGATCCTTTGTAGATTGTGGCCATTCGCATCGTGACCCGACGATCCAACGCGGATTATGAGCGGCGCTGCAGTCCGACGTCAGCAAAAGGAACGACCATGGCCACTCTGGAAGAGCGCCAGAAAAGCTTCGAGCACAAGTACAAGCGGGATCAGGACAAGCTGTTCCGCATCACGGCGCGCCGCAACCGGCTGCTCGGCCTCTGGGCGGCGGAGCGGTTCGGCCTTTCCGGCGACCCCGCCGCCGAATACGCGAAGGAGGTCGTGCACTCCGATTTCGAGGAACCCGGCGACGCCGACGTTGTCCGCAAGGTTCTCGCGGACTTCGCTGCGCGCGGCATCGGCATGGACGAGCCGCGGCTGCGCGGGGAAATGGACCGGTTGCTGGACGAGGCGGAGCGGCAGATCGACTCCGAAGAGGGCTGACCCTACGGGCCGAAGACCCGTTCGAAGATGGTGTCGACGTGCTTCAGGTGATAACCGAGGTCGAATAGCTCGTTCAGGGTCGCCTTGTCGATCGGCACTTCCGGATCCGCTTCGAGCCGATCCCGAAACGAGCCGCCGTCGCGCCACGTCGCCATGGCGTTGCGCTGCACGGCGGCGTAGGCCTCCTCGCGGCTCATTCCCGCCTGCGTGAGCGCGAGAAGCACGCGCTGCGAATGGACGAGGCCGCCGAGAGCGTCGAGGTTTCGCCGCATGTTTTCCGGATAGACGACCAGGTTCTCGACGACGCCCGCCGCCCGGGCCAGCAGGAAATCGAGCGTGATCGTCGCGTCGGGCGCGATGACGCGTTCGACGGAGGAATGCGAGATGTCGCGCTCGTGCCAGAGCGCCACGTTCTCCAGCGCGGGCGGGCAGCACGCTCGCACCAGGCGGGCGAGGCCCGTCATGTTTTCCGTAAGCACCGGGTTGCGCTTGTGCGGCATGGCCGACGAACCCTTTTGGCCGGCGGAAAAGAACTCCTCCGCCTCGCGCAGCTCGGTGCGCTGCAGGTGCCGGATTTCGATGGCGAGGCGTTCCGCCGAAGACGCGACGACGGCGAGGGTCGCGAAAAAGGCCGCATGCCGGTCGCGCGGCACGATCTGGGTGGAAACCGGTTCGGGAGTCAGCCCCAGGGCTTTCGCCACGTAGGCTTCGACGCGGGGGTCGATGTTCGCGAAGGTGCCGACGGCTCCGGAAAGGGCGCAGGCCGCGATTTCCGCGCGCGCGGCGCGCAACCGCGCGCGATTGCGGTCGAATTCCGCGTAATGCCCGGCCAGCTTGATTCCGAACGTGGTCGGCTCCGCGTGAATCCCGTGACTGCGCCCGATGGTAGGCGTCATCCTGAACTCCTCGGCGCGGGACCTGAGCGCCGCCAGCAGACCGTCGAGGTCCTCGAGCAGAATGTCGGAAGCGCGCGCGAGCTGAACCGCGAGACAGGTATCGAGCACGTCGGAAGAGGTCATCCCCCGATGCACGAAGCGGGCTTCCTCGCCGACGTGTTCCGCGAGATTCGTCAGGAACGCGATCACGTCGTGCCTGGTTTCGCGCTCGATTTCTTCTATGCGCTCGATCTCGAACCGCCCGCGCTCGCGGACCGCTTTCGCGGCTTCCTTGGGGATCAGGCCCAGCTCGGCCTGCGCCTCGCAGGCGAGCGCTTCGATTTCGAACCAGATGCGGAACCTGTTTTCGGGCGCCCAGATCGCCGTCATCCGGGGTCGCGAATAGCGGGGGATGGCCATGTGCGGGATGTATCAAAAACCGCCGCGCCGGGAAAGCGCCCGGTCATCGCGGGGCGCGGCGCCGGATCGCGGCGAGGTAGAGGACGAGCGCGAACAGCGCCCAGAACGCGACTCCGCCGGCCAGCGCCGTCTGGGTGCCGCCGGTCGTAAGCGCCGCGACGGCCATGCCGGTGACGGCGGCCGCGAGCTGCTGCGCCAGCCCGGCCAGCGAGGACGCGGCTCCGGCCGCATGAGGAAACGGCTGCAGCGCTCCCGCGAGCGTCTGCGGGTAGATCAGGGAAAACGCGATCATGCAGAAGAACATGGGGCCGATTACGGCGACCCAGTTCTGCGCGCCGGCCAGCGAAAGGCCGAGCATCAGCAGGCCGAACAGCGACGCCTGCCAGACTCCCCACCGCAGGAGCCGGTCGGTGCCGTAACGGGGGATCAGGCGGGAGTTCAGGAGCATTCCGGCAATGGTGCCGATCATGCAGCCGCCGAACATGTAGCTGTAAGCGGTTTCGCTTTCGCCGAAAAAGGCGATGATCACGTGCGACGAGGCGGAAAGGAACGAAAACAGGATGCCGAAGCATGCCGTCGCGCAGCCCGTGTAGGCCCAGAACGTCGCGTTGCGCGAAATCTCCCGGAAATTGCGGAGCATCGGCGCGATTCGCAGCGCGTCGGGATCCGGACGTTCGAGCGTCTCGCGAAAGATCGCGCCGAACGCCAGCGCGACGAGGACGCTGTAGCCGGCGATAAAGGCGAAGACGGCGCGCCAGCCGAAGGCGACGGTCAGGTGAGCGCCGACGACCGGCGAGATCAGCGGCGCGAACCCGTGAACGAACAGCACGAGCGAAATGACGCGCGCCGCCTCGGCGCGTTCGTAGCGGTCGCGGACGGCCGCGCGCGCCACGATGAAGCCCGCCGACGCCGAGATGCCGTGCAGGAAACGGAACGCCATGAGCGCTTCGAGAGACTGCGCGGCGGCGCAGCCGGCCGTGGCCGCGCCGGTGATCAGCATTGCCGCGACGATGACCGGTTTTCTGCCGAAGCGGTCCGACAACGGGCCGTGCACCAGCTGCCCGATGGCGACGCCGACCATGAACAGGCTGAGCGTGGTCTGAACGGACGTCCGGGTCGTTCCGAACGCTTCCACCATGGCCGGCATGGCGGGAAGCGTGCCGTCGATGCCGATCGCGGTCGCCATGGTCGTCAGTCCCAGGAGGGCCGCGACGCCGATTCCGTTCGGGAACTTCACGGGAACGCCTTTCGCCGCGGCGCGGTCGCCAGCGCGCCGACGGCGCAGAAGCAGATCGTGCCCGCCATGGGAGCGGGCGTTCCGTCGTCGAGGACTCCGACGGCGGCGGTCGCGACGGCGGCCGCCATGAACTGGATGAAGCCCAACAGCGAAGAGGCGGCGCCGGCCGTCTGCGGGAACGGCGACACGGCGCCGACCGTGGTTCCGGGTATGACGAACGCGAGCGACGTCAGAAGGAGGACAATGGGCGCGGTCAGCGTATAGACGTTCACGAACCCGGCCAGAACCGAAATCGCCAGGCCGGCGCCCGCGACGACGGCAAGCCATGCGCCGACGCGAATCAGCCGGTCGAGGCCGAGGGCGTGAACGAGGTGCGCCACCGCGATCTGCGTTGCGATGTAGGCGATCATCGGAACCGCCATCGCTATTCCGTACTGCTCGGGCGCGAGCCCGAGATACTGTATCAACCCGACCGGCGCGCCCGCGAAATACGCGAACAACCCGGCGTAGGAAAAACTCGCGCAGACGGCGTAGGCGCGGAAACTCCGGTTCGAGAGGACATGGCGAAAGTTGCCGAGGACCGGGGCGGGGCGGCGCCTGGCGCGGCGGGTTTCGGCGAGTCCCAGGAGGACGGCCGCGAACGCGAACGCTCCGAACCCCGCCATGGCCGCGAAGACCGTTCGCCAGCCCCATTGTTCCGCGAGGAGGCCGCTGGCGCCGGGGGCGATCGCCGGCATGATCCCGTGAATGCCCATCATCAGCGAAAACAATTTCGCGCCGGCTTCGCGATCGAAGAGGTCGCGGATGACCGCGCGGGCGACGATCACGCCTGAGCATGCGAAGAAGCCCTGCAAAAAGCGGATCCCGAGCAACGCCTCCATGGAAGGCGCGAGGGCGCCCGCGACCGAGGCCGCTGCGTAGAGGCAAACGCTCGTCAGAATGACCGGCTTTCGGCCGAAACTATCCGACAGCGGGCCGTAAACCAGCTGGCCGGCCGCGATCCCCAGAACCGCGGCCGTAACGCAGAACTGGGCCGTTTCGACGCGGAAATCCGCCGCGAGGACCGGCAGCAACGGCAGGGATCCGTCGACCGTCAGCGGCAGGAGCATGGGCAGCAGCGCCAGGACGCCTGCCAGCACCGCGTACCGGGCGCGAGACACTTGGCTCAGGCCGCGGTCACGTCACCGCGGAGGCGTCGTTCGAGCGCCACCGCCTGCCCGTTCCGGGACGGCCCGGAGGAGCGTCCTGCGCGTTTCGACATCCGGAATCACCTTGCGATGCATGCGCCGACAGGCAGGGGTCGAGAAGACGTTTGCCATGCGCCCGTTTGTCCCGTTCGCCTCATGGCGCGCCAAATCGTCGTTCTCCAGCTTGTTCGCGGTGGCCGCCGCGTACGGTTCATTCACCCTTTCGGACAGCCGGGTCGGCCCGTTCCGCAACGCCCGGCCGCAGGCGAGCGCCCGATGCGCCGTCTCCGCGGCGCGATCCCAAAGCGGAAAACCGATCGTTTCTTCAGCGTCGAACGATCAGCCACTCGGCCGGCGTGGGCGCTCGTCAAACTAGACGCGGTAACCGGCGAGGGCAAGCGGCCGGCCCTCGCGGCGAGTCGAGCGGGCTCTCGCGCTTGACATTCACAGGAGTCGGACGACACTTCGCCCGCAACGTAACGATGTCCGTCAGCCGGAGAGGGCGCATGGAATACCGGACGATACGCGTCGATTTCGACGATGGCGTGACGACGCTGACGCTCGACCGGCCGGAGAAGCGCAACGCGATGAACCCTCTTCTCGGGGAGGAGGCGGCGGACGCGCTGGAACGCCTGCGCAACGACGATCGTTGCAAGGTATTGGTGATCACCGGGGCGGGCGAATCCTTCTGCGCCTGCATGGATCTCAAGGAATTCTTCATGGATTTGCGGGACAAGCCGGCCGAGTACGACCGCGCGTCGCGGGTCGCCATCGAATGGCGCGGCCGAACGCTGCGCCTGTTTCCGAAACCCTCTATCGCGATGGTCAACGGACACTGCTTCGGCGGCGCGTTCACCATCGTCGAGGCCTGCGATCTCGCGGTCGCGGCCGAGGACGCGAAGATGGGGCTGAGCGAGATCAACTTCAAGATGTTTCCCGGCGGCAGCGTGTCGAAGTCCATGGGCAACCTGCTGCGTCCGCGCGACTACAAGTTCTACGCGCTCACCGGCCGGCCGTTCGACGGCGCCAGGGCGGCGGAGATGGGTTTCGTGAATTACGCCGTGCCGCGGGAGCGGCTGCGCGAGGAGGTGACGGCGCTCGCGCGGGAAATCGCCGAGAAGGATCTCTCCGCGTTGCAGGCGACCAAGGAGGCGTATTTCCATTCGCTGGGAATGGACTGGGATACGGCGATGAACTACTCGGCGGCAATGCAGGCGTGGCACACGCAGCGCCAGAACGACGCGTTTCGGGAAGAAGGCATCGGCGATTTCCTCGACAAGAAGTACAAGCCGGGGCTGGGCCCGGCGTCGGCCGGGGACGGCGAAGCGAAGAACTGAAAAGGAGAAGCGAGGACATGGCGGATTTCACCGAGACCAGGGTCGACGTAAGGGGGTGCGGCGTTCATTTGTGCCGCGGCGGCTCCGGGGAACCCATGCTTTTCCTTCACGGCGCCAGCGGGGTTCCCGGCTGGATTCCCGCTTTCCAGTCGCTTTCCGACGCCTTCGACCTGCACGTTCCGGACCATCCGTCCTACGGCCTTTCGGACGAGCCGGACTGGCTCGACGACATGAACGATCTCGCGATGTTCTACCTCGATTTTCTCGACGCGCTGGATCTGCGAGGCGTCCACCTCGTCGGCAATTCCCTTGGCGGCTGGTTGGCCATGGAGATCGCGGTGCGAAACGCGACGCGGCTGAAGAGCCTTACGTTGATCGGCGCTGCGGGAATACGCATCAAGGGGAAACCGATCGCGGACATCTTCATGATGGATCCCGATCAGCTCGTTCGCGAACTGTTCGTCGATCAGAGCCATGCGGACCGCATACTCGGCGCGGAGCTGACCGAAGAACAGGTCGACATCCAGCTCCGCAACCGGGTGTCGACGGCCCGGCTCGGCTGGCAACCCCGGTTGTTCAACCCGGCCCTGCGCAAGTGGCTGCACCGGATAACGGTGCCGGCTCACGTCGTGTGGGGAGACTCGGACCGGATCGTCGACCCCGTCTACGCCGGCGAGCTCGGCGGCATACTCGGGGCCGAAGTCACCATGATCGAGAATGCGGGTCACCTGCCGCATGTCGAGCGGCCGGACGTTTTCGTCGATTCGTTGACCGGCTTTCTGGCGAAAAGCGCCTGAATGAAGGTCTTCATGTTCCACCTGATGCCGTATGCCGCGCTCGACATGACGGAGCGCGGCCGGCATTCGTCGGCCTGGGTCACGTTGCCCAACCGGCTGTACGATCCGAAGGCGGGGCACCAACTCTACAACCGTTACCTCGACGAACTGGAACTGGCGGCCGAACTCGGCTTCGACGGCATCGCCGTCAACGAACACCATCAGAACGCCTACGGCCTGATGCCGTCGCCGGTGGTCATGGCGTCGTCCCTCTCGCGCCGGACGGAAAGCTGCCGCATCGCGATCCTCGGCAACGCGTTCGCGTTGCGCGAGCATCCGCTGACGTTGGCCGAAGAGCACGCCATGATCGACTGCATCACCGGGGGACGGTTGGTCACCGGTTTCGTGCGGGGCATCGGAGCCGAGTTCTATTCGATGGGGGCGAATCCGACCTTCAGTCACGAACGCCACGTGGAAGTCCACGATCTCGTCGTCCGCGCCTGGACGGAGGAGGGGCCCTTCGCGTTCGAGGGCAAGCATTTTCACTTCGAGTACGTGAACGTCTGGCCGCGACCGTATCAAACCCCGCATCCGCCGATCTGGTGCCCGTCGCTCGGTTCCACCGAGACGATCGAATGGGCCGCACACCCCGACCGCCGGTACGTTTACGCCCAGAACTACAGCCCGTTCCGGAACGTCCGCAAGTTTCTCGACCAGTACCGCGAGACGGCCGAGGCGAAATACGGCTACGCCGCGTCTTCGGACCAGATCGCCTGGACGGCTCCGGTTTACGTCGCGGAAACCGACGAGCGGGCCGTTGCGGAGGCGGCGCCGCACATGGAGGCGCTGTTCAACAAGTTTCTGTACCTGCCGTTCGACACGCTGTTCCCGCCGGGATACCTCACGCCCCGCTCGTGGAAACGGGTTGCAGCTCACAAGCGGGGCATCATGTCGACCCAGACGATGGAGGGGCTGATGGAAAACGGCGTGGTCGTCGTCGGCAGCCCGGAGACCGTGCGGCGCAAGCTCGCCGCGTGCCATGAGGCGCTGGGATTCGGGACCTTCGTCGCCCTGGCGCATTTCGGCACGCTGCCGGCCGCGGCGACCGAAAAGAGCATCAGGTTGTTCGCTTCCGACGTGCTTCCGGCGCTGCAAACCCTGTCCGACGCGCAGTATCGCGGCTTCGAGACGACGACCGCCGCCGCCGCGGAGTGACGTTCCGCGGGGGAACCACCTGCTGGAGAGTTTCGCCATGACCTATATCGACGCCGATTCCCATGTCTACGAAGTGGAGGAGACATGGGACTATCTGCCCAGGAAGTTCCGGCACCGGCGGCCCCTGGCCGTCACCGTTCCGCCCGCCGAGGCGCCGTATATGGGAGTGGACAATTCGTTCTGGCTGGTGGACGGCAAGGCGGTGCAGTGGACCTGGGGGCCGGGGACGGTCCAGATCGGCTGCCCTTTGACCTCCGTGCATGCCGGGATGAAGGAGTTCTCCGTCGGCAATCAGTCGCTGATGGACGTGCCCGCGCGGATCGCCGACCTCGACCGCGCCGGCGTCGACGTCCAGGTGATCTATCCGACCCTTCTGTTCGCGCCCTTGACCGACGACGATGAATTCCAGGCGGCGCTTGAGGTCAGCTACAACAAATGGATCGCCGAACGTTGCGGCGAGGCGCCCGGTCGTCTGAGATGGGTGGCGTCGCTGCCTCTGCGCGAACCCGGCGCGGCGGTCAGGGAGATACGCCGCGCGAAGGACGCGGGCGCCGTCGGCTTGATGTGTTACGGCACCGTCGGCGATACCATGCTGCACGACCGCAGGTTCGACCGGGTTTGGGATCAGGCGGCCGAATGCGGCCTTCCCGTCGCAGTGCACGTGGGATGGCCGGGCCCGTTGCGGCAGCTGTGCGACGAACACTCGTCCTCGCTCAACGTTTCTTTCACCTTGCCGCTGCTCATCGGCTTCTATTCCTTCGCCGGCGGGGGCATTCTCGACCGCCATCCCGAGCTTCGTGTGATCTTTCTCGAAGGCGGAGCGGGCTGGATCCCATGGTATCTGGAGCGCATGGATCACTACTATCCGGTCTGCGAATTCTTTCGTTCGTCGTTCGGACTTGAACCGATCACGTCGGGAAGCCCCGAATCCTACAAGGACCGGATCTACGCTACCTGCGAAGCCGGCGAACGCCTGCTGCCGCAGGCGATCGAATATCTCGGCGAAAACAACCTCATGGTGTCGGAAGACATGCCGCATCTCGAGGCCCGGGAGGGTTCGGGAGAAGATCTCGGGACGCGAGCCGACATCACGCCGCGTCAGCAACGGAAAATCCTTCATGACAATCCGGCGCGGTTCTACGGCATCAAGGTTCCGAAGAAGAGAAAGGCGAAAGCCGCCTGACGTTTGCCGGGCAGGGGGAGGGACGATGCTCGAACGGCTCAAGTTTCACGGCGCGCCGGTCGTGGTCACCGGAGGCGGGCAGGGCATCGGCCGCGCCTGCTGCGAGACGCTGGGCGAACTGGGCGCTCATGTCGTCGTCGTCAGCAAGACCGGCGACAACGTTCGCGAGACCGAAGATATCCTGCGGCGCGCCGGGGCGTCGTGCGAGGGGCACGTCGCCGACGTCTCGGACCGGCGTCAGGTCGAAGCGCTCGCCGCCGACATCGCTTCGAGGCACGGTCACGTGAAGTCGGTCGTCAACAACGCCGGCACCAACTTCGTCAAGAAACTCGAAGATTTGGAAGAGGACGACTGGCAGCGCGTCATCGGCATCGATCTTTCCAGCGTTTATTTCATGTGCAGGGCATTTTTGCCGTTGTTGCGCAAGGCGCCGAACGGCGCGTCGATCGTCAACGTCGCATCCACCTTCGGCATCATCGGCCACCCGGAAATGCCGGTCTATTGCGCGGCCAAGGGAGGCGTGCTGTCGCTGACCCGGCAGCTGGCCGTCGACTACGGCAAGGAGAACATCCGGGTGAACGGCATCTGCCCCGGCGCGACGCTTTCGCCGCGGGTCAGGAATTACATCGAATCCGGCATGGTCGACGGCCGGGCCGTCGAGGAGCTGGCGCTGCTGGGCCGTCTCGCCGAATGCGACGAGATCGCCAATGCGATCGCATTTCTCGCTTCCGACGCCGCATCTTACGTTCACGGCGTTTCGATGGTGGTCGACGGCGGTCAGACCGTCCACTGAGGCCGGCGGTCAGAGCTTGCGGAACCGCAGGCGGAGCGCGTTCGAGATCACGGAGACCGAGCTCAAGCTCATGGCCGCCGCGGCGATGACGGGGCTTAGCAGGGCGCCCGTGAACGGGTAAAGGACGCCGGCCGCTACGGGCACGCCGACGGCGTTGTAGACGAAGGCGAAGAACAGGTTCTGGCGAATATTGCGCATTACGGCCCGGCTGAGCGCCCGCGCCCTCGCGATGCCGGCGAGGTCGCCTTTGACGAGCGTGATTCCGGCGTTTTCGATCGCTATGTCCGAACCGGATCCCATCGCGATTCCGACGTCCGCCGCCGCCAGGGCAGGCGCGTCGTTGATGCCGTCGCCCGCCATGGCGACGCAACGGTTTCGACCGCGGAGATCGTCGACGAGGCGCTTCTTGTCTTCCGGGCGGGCATCCGCCACGACGCGGTCGAGACCGACCTGCCGCGCCACCGCTTGCGCCGTGCGGGCGTCGTCGCCGGTCGCCATGACGATCGCGACGCCGTCCCGCCGCAGCGCCGCGAGGGCGGCCTGCGCGGCGTCTCTCACCGGGTCGGAGACGGCGACCAGCCCGGCCGCCGCGCCGTCGACGCCGAGGAAGGCGACGGTGGCGCCGTCCGCACGGAGCCGCGCCGCCCTTTCTTCCAAGTTCGGGGGCAGGGGGCCGGCAAGAGCGAAGGATTCCCTGCCGAGGGCGATTCGCCGCGCTCCCTCGCGTCCCGACACGCCTTCGCCGACGGCCGAAGCGAAATCGTCGACGTCGCCGATATCGAGGTTTCCGTCCTGCGCCGCCCTGAGAATCGCCGCCCCGATCGGATGTTCGCTGCGCCGTTCCAGGGCCGCGGCCAGCCGAAGGACATCGGCTTCGGCGAAGCCCTCGACGGCGGCGACCGCGGTCACGGCCGGGCGTCCTTCGGTCAGGGTTCCCGTCTTGTCGACGACGACGGTGTCGACCTTCTCCATTTGCTGCAGCGCTCCGGCTTCGCGGACCAGAACGCCGGCGCGCGCGCCGCGGCCGACTCCGACCATCACCGACATGGGAGTCGCGAGGCCGAGTGCGCAGGGGCATGAAATGATCAGTACGGAAACTGCCGCGACGAGAGCGAAGGGAAAATCTTCCGCCGCAAGCCAGGCGGCGAAGGCGATCGCCGCGATGGCGACGACGGCGGGCACGAACCAGGCGGAGACCGCGTCCGCGAGGCGCTGTATCGGCGCGCGGGAGCGTTGCGCTTCGGCCACCATGTCCACGATGCGCGACAGGGTCGTGTCGGAGCCGACCCGATCGGCTCGCATGACGAAGCTCCCGCCGACGTTAAGCGTCGCCCCGATGACCGCGTCCCCGGGGGCCTTGCGAACCGGCATGGATTCGCCGGTGATCATGGATTCGTCGACCGAGCCGCCGCCTTCGATCACGGCACCGTCGACCGGCACTTTTTCGCCCGGCCGGACGCGCAGGCGATCGCCCGCCGAGACGTGGCAGACGGGCATGTCTTCCTCGGAGGAATCCTCGCGGACGACGCGCGCGGTCGCCGGAGCGAGGTCGAGCAGCGCCCTGAGCGCGTCGCCCGCGCTTTCGCGCGCCCGCAGCTCCAGAACCTGTCCGAGCAGCGTCAGAGTTACGATCGCGCCCGCGGCCTCGAAATAGAGAGGCGGCGGCGAAGAAAAAATTCCGGGCGCCGCAGTGGCGACCGCGCTGTAGAGAAAGGCGGCGCCCGTGCCGAGCGCGATCAACGTGAACATGTTGAGTTGGCGATTGACGACGGACGTCCAGCCGCGCGCGAAGAACGGACGGCCTCCCCACAGCACGACGGGGGCCGCAAGCCCGAATTGCAACCAGGCCGGAGAATCGGAGAAACCGGCGGCGACCGCGAAAAGCGGCGCGAAAAACAGGGCGGATATCCAGAACCGCCGCGTCATGTCGATCCGCTCGGCGCTCGGGCCGGTCTGCGGCGCGGCGCCCGCAGGCTCCAGAGCCATGCCGCAGATCGGACAGTCGCTTTCCGTTTCCCGGATTACCTCCGGGTGCATCGGGCAGATCCATGTCGTCGCGGGGTCCATGGGTCAGTTCATCGCCTCGCCGCCGGTCACGACGCGCCCGGTCAGGCAGTTCGCGTCCGGCGACGGCAGAAAAGGGATGCCGGCCGCCGCTGGCGCGGCCAGCCGGTCCTGGCCTTCCCGCGTTCGAAAACCATTTTCTCGAATTCGCGCGCGTCCCCCCGCAGGAGGGACGCGTCGACAGGGTCCGGAGCGACGGCGTCGACCCGGATGCCGCGAGGCGATTTTTTTCGGGCGAGTGCCTCGGCGCAGGAGAGAACGGCCCCCTTCGCCGTCGAACGGCGCGATGCGAGCGCATGATCGCCGCGCTTGACGAATTCTTCTTCGGTCCGGCCCACCACGGATATTGCGAGGCGGATCACGGACGGTCTCCAAGCAGGTTCTTTTGCCAAAGCTCACTCGTCGAATAATTTTCAACCAGTCCCGATAATTTTCATCTTCGAATCGGCGAACGGTCGTTCGGCCCTTATCACGTAATTCCGGCGCGAGGATCTCGTCGAGACCGAACGCATCGACGAGTAATGGGGATTGCGTCGCTACGATCGCCTGCCGCCTGGCGGACGGCGCCTTCATCATGCCGCCGACTGGAGGCAACCCTGGTTCCGGTTCGTCTAGCGGCAATACGTCAGGGAACGTTTCGGGCGGGAGGTTCAGCGGCGTCACCAGCGCGAAGAAACGAAGCGACCCATCGGACGTCAAACGAGCGCTGGCGTTCTTGTCCATTCGTTTCGCTTTTCCTCGCGTCGGACATTCTCGGCCATCAAGCAGCGGGAGCGTACGACAACAGGGAGGGGCCGAAGCCTGCCTGTTCCCACAAATCGCGCCGATTTTTCATCCCCCATCAAGTCGGAACCGTAACCCAAGGATCGGCAATCGTGGGGGCAATATTCAGGCGGCTTGGTCCGCGAGTCAAGGTGTCGGGCGGCGGGGGCGCGGGTACTGCTTGGGAACGCCCGGACGGAAAAAACATCCTGCCGCCGAAGCGGGCATCCTGCGCCGCAATAACGAAAGGCGCCCACCGGCCCGAGTGCAAGTCTGGAATTCCTCCGTTCAACGGGATGGACGTTCCTCCCCGACGGCTTCGCCGCGCCGTGTCCTTCGTCGTTGCCGCGTTGCAGCGCGGCGACCTACGCCGACGATTCCTGTCGCTTCCGGGCCTCATGATCGCGTCGCTTGGCTGGCGGACTTCTTATCTGATCATCGGCGCTGCGATGGCGGCGCTCTCCCTGCTGATCGTCCTTCGTTTCAGACCGCCGACAGAAAACGCGCCGACGCCTGCCTCCGTCGCGGCGGCCGGCGGCGGTTCCCTGCCGTCCGAAGCCCTTGTTTCGGGAACGGACATTTCTGCCGCTGCGCGCCGTGCGGCTTCACGACGGCGAACGACGTGCATTTCATTCCCTATGCCCGACTTGCGGTTTCAACCTTATCGGGAGATCCGCCGCCTACGGGATTCGCGCTCGCCGGAGTCTATTCCTTGCTGGCGCCGGAAAGGCGCGTCGCGGCGGCGTAAGCCTTTGCCGTCAAAGCGCATCCGCAAGCCTTGCGGTTGCGCTGCCCGGAGGCAGCGCTCGCTGCTGGGATTCGTGCGGCCCCCAACCGGAGAGCCAGATCACCTGAAACGTCGCGGGAAGGCGTCCGTCGGGGCCGCCATGGAGCTCCCGGTATCGCGCCGCCGCCGCGAAGAGCGCCGCGCGGCGGAGAGGCCGCCTTTTCGCGAGAGCGCTGGTTTCGCCCATGCCCCGAAGGTCGCGCAACAGGCCGAACATGTCCGGGTAATCGGCAATGATCGTATCGGCGTCGGCCACCGGCAGCGCGAACCCCGCCCGCTGCAACAGATTCCCCGCCTGCGAAATGTCGACGACCGGCGCGCATCGGGCCGCGCCGCCGCCCGTGACGTCGGCTTCGGCTTCGAGAAGGGCGCGGCGCAATTCGACGAGCGTGTCGCCTCCGAGCAGCGCCCCGAGAAACAGGCCGTCCGGCCTTAGAGCCCGGCGGATCTGGATGAGGGCGCCGGGCAGGTCGTTCGCCCAGTGCAGCGTCAGGCAGGACGTGATCAAGTCGAACGCGTTTTCGGCGAACGGAAGGCATTCGTCGTCGGCGACCACCGCCGGCAGCGATCCGCGGCGTCGAAGCAGACGCTCCGACAGATCCGTCGCGATCCCTCCAGCCGGACCCGCATGGCCGCTTCCCATGTTCAGTCTGGCGGGGAACGGGCGCGCGACGTCCTGCAGGCGGTCGTCGAGACGGGCGGCGACTTCCCGGTGAAGGAAGTCGTGCTTGCCGCCGAGGCCGGCCGAGCGGTCGCGGTGGCGGCGAACGACGCGCCGATCGAAGAGGGCGATGCCGTCGGACATGAGTCGGCTAACCGGCGTGCTTCGCCGCGTGGAATCGCGCGGGGTTCCCGTTTCGCATCGTCGATCCGTTCCGCGGCGCGCAGGAGAGCGCTTCGCGGCGACGGACTGTATTCCGGCGTAACCCGAGTTTCAAGCTGGGGTCGAAACGCGGGCCATCGCCTTCCGCGCAGTCTGCGGGGGCGGCCCGAAGATAACCCCGGCTGACCTCGGCGACGCGGCTCTTGTCCGTTCCGCATCGTTCCCTCTCGCCAACGGCTGGAACTGGCGCCCGCAACACGACCGGACTTGCCGACCGCATCGAGGTCGAAGGGCTGACGGCCTCCCTACGCTCAAGCGCAGCGCCGCCGATCTCGTCTCTTGGAAAGCGCACGTGTTTGTTTCCGACGCCGATGTCCTCGAACCGGCCGCTACCCTGCCGTCCCGCCGGCCGAAGCGACCTGACGAGGACAGTCCTTTCGTCCATGACGCCGGGCGGGCCCGTCACCGGAGATCGCCGTGATCGATTGCAGCGACCTGCCACCCGTCCACGCCCTCTGCCCGGTTTACGAACCCCCCGGCAGCCGCGGCGGATTGTGTTCGAGAGCCTGCCCGGCCTCGGGTCGCGCCCGCTCGCGCCGCGGGCTTCGGACGAATTTTGCGGACGCCTCGCCGCGGTTGACCCTGCGGATTTCGGGGAATAGCGTTTCCGAATGCGAGAATTCACGCTTCATCCGCTTCATCGCTCGCTCGGCGCCGAGGTGCGCGGACTCGATCTGTCGAGGCCGCTGGATCCGGAGACCCGGGATGCCTTGATCGATGCGTGGACGGAACACCTGATCCTGCTTTTTCGCGGCCAGGATCTGACGGCCGAGGCGCAGCGACGGTTTTGCGAGGCTTTCGGACCGCTCGGCGGGCGGTTGCGCAGGGCGGAGGAACGCCCCGAAGGTCCGGCGGCGGAAAACGTCATGCTGATCACCAACCTCCGCAAGGACGGGGCGCCGATCGGTTCGTTGCCGGACGGAGAGATGTTCTTTCACCACGACAAGTGCTACGCGCCCGAACCCGACTGGGGCACCATGCTCTACGCGATCGAGGTGACTCGCGAGGGCGGCCATACGCTCTTCGCCAACATGTACGAGGCTTGGGAAACTCTGGCTGGCGACCTGAAGGCGCGGCTCGACGGAAGAAGGGTTCTTCAAATCTACAAATACCTTCCCGTCGAACGGGTCGATCCGGGAGAGGACGTCGATCGTTACGATCACTGCTGGCAGCCCGCGGTGGTGAGGCATCCCCGAAGCGGCCGTCGCGCGCTTTACGTGAACGAATTGATGACGGCCTTGGTCGAGGGCTTCGGGAAGGACGAGAGCCGCGAATTGCTCGATGCGGCGATCGACCACGTGAGGTCGGCTGACGTCGTCTACGAGCACGCCTGGCGGCCCGGCGACCTGGTCATGTGGGACAACTGGTGCACGATGCATGCGCGAACCGACTTCCCGCGCGACCAAACCCGCCTCCTCCGCAGATACACGGTCCGCGGTCAGGCGCTCGATTTTTAGGTTGGAAGCGGAACTGCCGGCGGTTCGGCGAAGGAACGGCGCGCCGGTTTTCCTGTCGGAGCGACGGCGCGCGGACAAGAATTTCGGGTTGTTCGGCAAGGTTTTCCAACCCGCGGTTTCCGTCGAACCGGCGATGGCGCGGGTTGCCGCCGCGTTTTTCCCCGGCGTTGCGAATTTTCGATCGGCTTCGCCGCCGTTTGCGAGTCCGGCTGCGGAGCATCCTTCCCGCTGCGCTCGGGCGGACGGTCTTCGTTCTTCCTCGGCGCGGGACGGCGGCCTGCGCCGCCGTTATTTCCCGGGGATGCCCGTAAACGCCTTGTCGCCCCAAAGCTTGCGAATCCGCTGATCGCGTCTGCAATTCCATCGGTAGAGCTTGTAGCGGAGCGGATTCTTCTTGTAGTAATCCTGATGATAGCCCTCCGCAGGATAGAAATCGGCCGCCGCCCTGATGGGAGTGACGATGTCCTTCCCGAGCGATTGCATTGCCGCCGCCCTGGATTCCTCCGCAAGTTGGCGCTGCGCGTCGTCGCCTACGAACACCGCCGTTTGGTACGGTTCCCCGCGGTCGCAGAACTGCCCGCCCGGGTCCGTCGGATCGATGGAATGCCAGAATACGGTCAGCAGTTGCGCGTAGGTCGTCTTGGCCGGGTCGTAAGTGACTTGCAGCGCTTCCAGATGTCCCGTGTCGCCGCCGGAAACCTGTCCGTAGTTCGGGTTCGGCGTTCTGCCTCCGGTATATCCGGAGGTGGTCGCCAGCACGCCCGGCACCTTGTCGAAGTCCGCTTCGACGCACCAGAAGCAACCGCCGGCGAACGTCGCCGTCAACTGCGCGGCGGCTGCGTCGGCGGCGACGCCCGAGGCCGCCACGAGGAGGGCGGCCGCCTGTCTCGTCATTTCCATGTCTCCTTATGCATAGGCCAGCGTCGCTCCGCTTTACAATAACATTCTCGTTACCGGAGGCGAAAGGATGTCAAGGTCGTTGCGGGCGCCGCCGCGGGGTTTGACCGGCATTATGCGGGACGCAGCGAAAGAGGGCGTGGACTTTTCCGTCTCGGACGGCGCCGGGGCGGTCGCCGAGGTCGCGCGAAGCGGGCGCGCCGCGGCGTTTCCGAGGCGGACGAGGCGGAAGGGTCTCGCCGACTTCCGGCATTGCGATATCGACGATGCGTCCTCAAGCGGACGCCGGCCGCAGTCGCGTGCATTGCGGGCAAAGGCGAGGCGGGCGTTTTGCGCGGGCATCGGCTGGCGGTTTCGCCGCGCGGAACCGCGGCGAGCGCGATTTTTCCGAGGCTGGTTCGACCGTCGACGCGCCCGGACCGAACGCGCCCTCAAAAGAGCTCGGCCTCTTCCATGCGGGCGGCGGACGCGGCGACCGGACGCCTTGGCGAGAAGAACGGCGTTCGCGGCAGGCCGGACTGGCGCCCTGCGGTCGCCCGGCCTGCCGAGGCCTCAGTCGAGCGGCAAAGCCGCGACTTGCTCCGGTTCTGCGTCGCTTGCCGCCAGTTCGTCCACCAGCGGCAGGGTGTCAGGGGTTATTTCCTCCAGGTACGCGACCGGAGCCTCTTCGGTGACGCCGAGCGAGGCGGCGGTCGCGAGCGCGGCGAGCAGCGAGGCGGCGAGGGCTGTCCGGACAGGATCGAGCGCGCGCCGTCCCGGCGCCATCTCCAGAACGCGGCGGCGCAGCGATTCGGTTGGAGGCGATGGCCGCAAAGTCGCCAACGCTTCGTTCAGACGGCGTTCGTGGACGGCGCTGGTCATACGGCGACTCCTGCAATGTCCTCCGGCTCGAGAGCGCCGCGCATCGCGCAACGCGCCCTGGAAAGCAGGGACTCGGCGGCATGTTCGCTGATCTGCATTATCTCCGCCGCCTCGCGTACCCTGTGGCCTAGGCAATATACCAACACCAGGATCGCCTGTTGGCGTCGCGGCAGTCTGGAAAGCGCGTTCTGGACAATCCGGGATGCATCCAGCTTTCCGTCAAGACGGGGCTGCGGATCGACCGGCGCGGCTTCGGAAGTTTCGTCGATCGGGATTTCGGGGCGTCGCGCGCGTTGCCGGTCGATGCAGAGATTGTTCGCGACCCGGTAGAGCCAGGTGCGGAGGCGCGCGCCTTCGGGCTCCCAGGTTTTGGCCTTTTTGGAGAAACGGAGCATGGTTTCCTGCGCCACGTCCTCGGCTTCTCCATGGTCGCCGAGGCGATACCAGGCGAACGCGACCAGCGGCGACAGGTGCAGATCGACGAGGCGGGTCCATGCCGCGCCGTCCCCGGCCGCCGCCCGGTCGATGAGCGTCCGTTCTTCGGATGCCTGCATTGCGCCCGCGCGCGCCAGCTGTCAACGCCAGTTTCTGCGCCGCTTTCCGCGTTTCCGCTTCGGGAGCTCCTCGACCGTGACGTTGCCGTCCGCGTCGGCGTCGTACCGCTTGAACCAACGGGCGGACGGCGCGGCGATTTCGTCGGCGGTCAGCGACAAGTCGCCGTTCGCGTCCATGAGATCGAAGAGCGTGGTCGTCCGAAGCCTTTGGAACCACCAGCCGCGTCGACGGAATTCCATCACGGAGAGCTTGCCGTCCCCGTCCAGATCGGAGGCCGAAATCAGGCGTTTCTGCTCCGCGAAGATTTCGTCGAGGGTCACCTTGTCGTTGCCGTCGGCATCGAGAATGGTGAACGTGCGCGGCGTCTGCCTTTCGCCTTCGGGCGCGCCGTCGCCTTGCTGGGCGGCCGCGAATCCGGTCGTCAGCGCGACGGCGGCGGCCAGCGCGATCGGCAAACGGCAGAGTCTTGATTTCGTCATGGTTCGCTCCTGTCCGAATTCTTGCTGATGAATTCACGAATCGGTCGATGCGTTTCCGTCGCGAGAGGATACCCGAAGTTCGAAGGCGGCGCTCTTGCCGAGACCCTTTCGACGACTCGAACGGCGTCGCGGCGGCCGGTCCGCGAAAACGCTCCCGCGGGCGCGGCTCGTCGACGATCGGAAACCCTCGCCTGCAGAACGACGGCGGAAGTTCGTCGCATGGCCTGCCTCCGAACCCGACTGCAGATTCTCGAGCGGCGGGGGTGGACCACGAAGTCGACAGGGAGCGAGAAGTCGGCGCCGGAATGCGCTTTTCTTGACGCGCTGGCGATGCGAGAATGGCTGCCATGGTTGAAGAAACCGTGCGCATCACTCTCAAGGTAAACGGCGAGACCTTCACCCGGTCGACTCCCGTACGCCGTCATCTCGTGGATTTTCTGCGTCTCGATCTCGATCTCACCGGTTCCCACCTCGCCTGCGAGCACGGCGTGTGCGGCGCCTGCACGGTTCGGGTGGACGGCGCGGCCGTGCGCGGCTGCCTGATGCTCGCGGCGCAGGCCGACGGCGCCGAGGTCGTAACCATCGAGGGATTGTCGCGATCGGGCGAGATCGCCGATCTCCTGCATGAATTCGAGATCAGAAACGCCGCCCAGTGCGGATTTTGCACCCCCGGCATGGCGGTCGCGGCGGCGGAATTGCTGGCGACGCGCCGCGTGCCTGACCGGACCGAGATCCGCGAGCACATTTCCGGGAACCTGTGCCGATGCACCGGCTATCAGGCGATCGTCGACGCGATCGAAAGCGTCGCCAGGGCGAGGTCGGCGCCGTGACCTCCGAAGCGGGTTCGTTGATCGGCAAACGGGTGCCGCGCCCTGAAGTCAGACGCCTCATTCACGGCGCCGGACGCTACACGGACGATATCCGGATGCCGCGGATGCTTCACGTCGCTTTCGCGCGCAGTCCGCATGGCCACGCCGCGATCGAGAAGATCGATTGCGCGGAAGCGTCCGCGGCGCCGGGCGTGGCGCGCGTCTTCACGGGCGCCGAAATCTCCCGGGCCTGCAAGCCGATGCATTCCGTGGCGGCGCACCGTCCCGGCCACAAGTCCGCGGTTCAGCACGCGTTGGCGGTCGAACGGGCGTGCTACCAGGGCGAACCCGTCGCCGCCGTGGTCGCCGCCACCCGCGCCGAGGCCGAGGACGCGGCGGAACTGGTGAGCGTGACGTGGCGAGAGCTTCCGGCCGTGACCGACACCGAGGCCGCTCTCGCTCCGGGCGGCCCGGTCATCCATCCCGAGTTGGGCGACAACCAGTGTTTCAGGCACGAAATCGACAATGGCGACGCGGAGGCCGCTCTCGCCGGCGCCGCTCATGTCGTCGAACACCGGTTCGAATTCGGCCGCCACACGGCGGTGACGCTGGAAGGCCGCGCGATCGTCGCCGCGTGGGATCCGGTCGAGGAGAGGCTGACGGTCCATCAGTCGCACCAGTCGCCGTTTCAGATGCAGGACGTCTATTCCCGCCATCTCGATATTCCCGAGCATAAGGTGCGCGTGATAACTCCCGACGTCGGCGGAGGCTTCGGGCTCAAGATCAACGTTCACGGCGAAGAGCTCGCCGTCGCCGCCATAGCGAAGCTTATCGGCGGCGCGGTCAAGTACGCCGCCGACCGACTCGAATCGTTCGCCGCCGACTGCCAGACCAGGGATCACGTGGCGACGGCGCGCATGGGCGTCGATTCCGCTGGCCGCATCGTGGCGATGGATTTCGACGACGCGCTCTCCGTGGGGCCGTACACCGCCTACATCCGGTTCGGACTGGCGGAAGGCATGATGGCGATCACCTGCGCGGCCGCGCCCTACAGTTTCGAAAACTACCGCGCCCGCACCCGCGTCGCGTACGTCAACAAGGGCGTCGTCGGCATGTTCCGCGGCGTGGGCGTTCCCGTCGGCTGCGCCGTCACCGAGGTTCTGGTCGACCAGGCCGCCGCCCGCGCGAACGTCGACCCGGTGGAGTTCCGCCGCCGCAACTTTCATGCCGACGAGGACTATCCGCTGACCACGGTCGGCGGCTACCAGGCGGCTCGCCTGTCGCTGCGCCAGTGCCTCGACGCCTGCGTCGAACTCATGGACTACGAAGGGCTGCGCGCGGAACAGGCCGGGTTGCGGAAAGCGGGCGTCCGGCGCGGCCTCGGCGTCGCCGCCTTCGTCGAGGCGGCGGCCTTCGGAGCGTCGTATTACGGCCCTTCCGGCGCGAGGGTTTCCACCCAGGACGGATGCACCGTCAAGCTCGAGCCTTCGGGCGCGGTTCGCTGCCTGACCAGCGTTACGGACCAGGGACAGGGCACGCTCGCCGGGATAGCGCAGATCGTCGCCGAACAGGTCGGCGTGGGCATGGACCAAATCGACGTCATCGCCGGCGACAGCGCCGTCACTCCGTACGGCGGCGGCGCATGGGCGTCGCGGGGCATGGCGATGGGCGGCGAGGCGGCTCTTCAGGCGGGCAAGGCGCTGCGCGCCAACATCCTCGAACTCGCCTCGTCGATCCTCCAGACCACGCCCGAGGCCCTGGCGATCGAAGGCGGGGAGATCCGCGACGCGGCGACCGGACGAGCGCGGATGGGCCTGTCCGAACTTGCCGCGATCGGCTATTTCCGGCAGGACTTGCTCGCTCCCGGCGTCCAGCCGGAACTGATGGTGACCCGTCATCACGCATCGGAGACGCCCTATTACGTCGCCAACGGGGTGCAGGGCGCGCACGTGGAAGTCGACCAGGATACCGGCTTCGTCAGGCTGCTCGGATGGTGGGTCGCCGACGACTGCGGGCGAGTCGTCAACCCCTTGTTGGTGGACGAACAGCTTCGCGGCGGAATCGTCCAGGGCATCGGCAACGCGCTTTACGAGCATCTGATCTACGACGAGACCGGCCAGATCCGGAACGGAACTCTGGCCGATTACCTTCTGCCGATGGCGGGGGAAATGCCCGATATAAAAATCGCCCATGTCGAGACGCCTGTCGGGCAGACCGAACTCGGGGCCAACGGCATCGGAGAATCCGGCACGATCGGCGCGATCGCCGCCTTGTGGTGCGCGGTGAACGACGCTCTCAGACCGCTCGGCGCACAGGTGACGCGCCAGCCTTTTGCGCCCGAAAGCGTATTGGAGGCGTTGGGAAAGCTGCCTAGCGGCAAATGACCGCGGACAACGGCGGCGGAGCCGCCGTCGGACAGCGCGACTCCCTTTCTTCCGGAGGCGGGAGAGCGCCGCAGGGCGCGAGCCCGTCAGGAGATCAACGGCAGAGCGGCCAAACCTGATACCAGGAATCGCACCGGAACCTCTTCTCGCACTGTTCGAGTTGCGACTTGTACCGCCGCGCCGTTGCGACGACCTTATTCGCCGTTCGCTGGACTCCGGGCTTCTTCTTCCAGCTGCCGCGCCGGTATCCGCCGCGTCCCTCGTGATAGGCAAGGTAAAGCCGGTGCGCGTCGTTTCGCGGGATCTTCAGAGCGCGCCAAGTCTTGTAGTTGTACCAGCCGATGAAGTCGAGCGCGTCTTCCATGTCCGACCGGCTTCGAAACAGGCTGCCGCGCTCTCTCTCGTACTCGCGCCAGACGGGATCCTGGGCTTGCGCATAGCCCTTGGCCGAAGACGGGCGGCCGAGAGGAATGATGGAGAGGAACCATTTCCGCGGCGGCCGGGCGTGGCTGCGATAGCTCGATTCGTGGCGGACGAAGGCCATCTGAATGTGGATCGGCGTGCCCCAGCGCGACTCGGAGGCGCGCGCATAGTCATACCAGTCCGGAAACTGTTCGAAGACCGAGCAGATGTCGCTCTGGCCCGTCGGGACCGGCGCCGCGCAACCGGTGGCGAGGGCCGCGAGACACGCGGCGAACGCTAGGCGAAGCCGCGGGGCGCTTTGACGGAGGACAGGCCTAGTCAGGATACTATACATATTGGAGATCCATCCTGTGCAGCCCACAGCGCTGCAGGGTCGGAGAATCGGTTGGCGTTGTCAAGCTCGATCCGGCGAAGATTTTCGCTTCGTCCGCGTTCCGCGAGTCGTCCGTCATCGACGTTCGTCGTTCCGACTGCGACGGGACGCGGTTCGAAGCGCAGTTGTTCGCCCGCGGTTCGTTCCGCCGGACGACCGTTGGGCTCATCGTTCGCCGCGCCTGCGACGGCAAGCTTGCCGCTTTGCGGGCGTTGAGCGATGGCCGGAACCCGTCGTTGCGCCGCTCGGGCGCAGATGTTACTCCCTTCTTCGCTTGGCGCATCCGGTGGGGCATCCATGCAATTTGCCGACGAGTTCATAATCGGGGTTTCCGTCAACAACGTGACCGGAATCACCGGCAAATCCTACGATCTCCGGGATCTCGTGCGAGCCGGGGTCGAGGCGGAAGCCATGGGATTTGACGCCGTTTGGGTGCACGACGCGATGATGGGCCGGCGGACGACCGCGGCCTATTGTCCGATCAATACGCTGTCGGCCATTGCGGGACGCACCCGAAAGTTGCGCCTCTGCACCGGCATACTCACTCCTCAGGTGCGGAATCCGGTCGCGACGGCCAATCAATGGGCTACCCTTTACGAATTGTCGGAAGGCCGCGCCGTGATGGGGGTCGGGATGGGCGCCGGCACGCCGACCTTGATAAAGCGCGAATTCGAAGGGTTGGCGGCGCTTCGCCACGATACGGACCTTGACGCGGCCGCGTTGTACAACAGGCGAGGACGGATATTCGACGAATGCCTTGAGGTCATGAGGCGCCTCTGGAGCGAGGACAAGTTCGCCTATAGAGGAGAGTATTTTCGCTTCAACGAGATTACGCTGGGCTATGCGCGGCCCTCGTCCATGCCGCCGGTCCTCGTCGGATCCGGCATCTACTTTCCGACCCAGCCGGGCGGGCCGGTGCATCATGGCTGGAAGGCGAAGAACGCGGGCAAATGGTTGCCGGGCAATCTCGATCGGGTCGTGGATTACGGCGACGGCTGGATTACGGTTCACGTCACTCCCGAAGAATACGCGCAGAACTGGAAGACGATCAAAAACCTTGCCGCGGAGCGCAAACCGGGCAAGCCCTACGCGCGCGCCTGGAACTGCTTCATGAACGTTGGCGACGACCCCCGCGCCGCTTGGGAAGGCGTGCGCTCGCACCTTGAGGATTTCCACGGACCGCCCATCCGCGACGACGTCGTCGACCGCTGGGCGGTTGCAGGCCCTCCCGAACGGATCGCCGCGCGCCTCCAGGAATATATCGACGTCGGCGTCCGCATCTTCCAGTTCGTAATCGGTTCGCCCGACCAGTTCGGCCAGATGCGCGCCATCGCCGAAGGGGTCTTGCCGCTTCTTCGCCGGTAACGCGCCGCCTTGCGTAAATACGCGGATCTCTGTCCACCGGAATCGGCGCCGGAACTGGTCGCTTTCGGTTACCCGGAGCGTCTGAACGCCGTCGAGGCCGTTCTCGAAGAAGCGCGCGCGGCAGGCTGGACGGAACGCCCCGCCTACTACCAAGACCAGCGGACCGTATCCTTCGGCGAGGTCCGGAGCGAAGTGCACCGTTTCGCGGCGGCGCTTCGCGCGTTGGGGATCGTCGAGGGCGACGTCGTGATTTTGCGCATTCCCGACGGTTTCGATCTCGTGGCCTCGATTCTCGCCGTCCAGGCGATCGGCGCGGTTGCCATGCCCACCTATATCCAGCTTCGCGCCGGAGACTTGATTTACCGCGCCGACGACGCCGACGCGCGATTGCTGATTTCGTCCGCCGAGTTGCTCGACGAGGCGGCGCCTGTGGCCCGAGCCGCGCGAACGGAAGTCGTCGCGCTGACTCGCGATCCGCTGGGCCGTTTCCGGTCTTTCGCGGACTGCCTGCCGAAAGGTCCGGTCGAACCGGTCTACGCGGACACGGACGCCGAAGCGCTCTGCCTGTTGCTCTACACTTCCGGCAGCACCGGGGAGCCGAAAGGCACGTGCCATTGCCACAGCGATATGCTGGCGATCGCCGACAGTTACTGGCGGGGGTCGGTGGCCCCCCGGCCCGACGACGTCGTGGGCGGACCTCCGTCGATCGCCTTCGCTCTCGGCTTCGGCCTGTTCGTGTATTTCCCCCTCAGGCTCGGCCACGCCGCGGTTCTGGAAGCCGACAAATCGCCGCAGAAGGCGCTCGAGCTGATCGCCGCCCGCCGGATCACCATCTTTGCGGGCGTGGTGTCGTACTACAACGCCCTGGTGCCCCTGATACGGGACACGGCGCCCGACCTCTCGAGCCTCCGCCACCCCATGACCGGCGGAGAACCGCTTGCCGGCGAGGTGGAACGAGCGTGGCTGGAAGCGACCGGCCTGCCGCTCGAGCAATTCATCGGCACGACCGAGATGCTCCACTGCTTCCTGACCTCCACGCGGTTCGACGGTCCGCCGCGCGCCGCGACGCTGGGTCGCGAAGCGCCGGGATACGAGGTTGCCGTTCTCGATCCGGATACGCTCGAACCCGTGCCGGACGGCGCGCCGGGGCTGTTGGCGGCCCGCGGGCCCACCGGCACCGTCTACTGGAACAAGCCGGACCAACAGGCGAAAACGGTCAGAGACGGCTGGAACGTCTTTCAGGACGTCGTCGTCCGCGACGCCCGGGGCGACTTCCGTTACGTCGCCCGCCACGACGAGATGATCGTCTCGGCGGGTTACAACATTTCGCCGGTGCAGGTCGAAAGCGTGCTGATGCAGCATGCGGCGGTCGCCGAATGCGCCTGCGTGCCGGCCCCGGACCCGACGGGACGGCGCGGCGCGGTCGTCAAGGCCTATGTCGTGCCGGCTCCGGGCGCGGCCGGCGACGATGCGCTCGCGACCGAACTGCAGGACCACGTGAAGCGGCATGCGCCGCCGTACATGTATCCGCGCGCCGTCGCTTTCGAAGCCGAACTGCCGAAAACGGTCAACGGCAAGATCCGGCGTTCCGAACTGCGCCGAAGGGCCAACGATCCTGGAGCGTGAACGTTGCCTCGCAGATTCCCCCGTACGGCGGCCGCATGCAGGAAGCCGCAACTGCGGCCGGACGGGGATCCGCCGAGACGTCCGGGAGTCGGCGGCGAAGCCGCGCTTCCTTCATGGAGCGCCCCTCGTCGAGCCTGCCGTTCGCGCCGAAAGGAAGGCTGAAGCCGGCCGGAAATTCCGCGCGCGCCTGCGAAACGACGGCGGCGCCCCTGGCGTTTTCCGGCGCCGGCCGTCCTGCCTCCGCCGCGACCGCGGGACGAGCGCCGCGGGTTCCCGGAAGCCGGCGCTCCGCGATCAGATTCTGCCCAGCGCTTTCAGCACCACCTCGGGCGTCATCGGCTGTTCCGTGACGCGCCGCCGGGTAAGCGGACCGATCGCGTCGTTGACCGCGTTCATCACCACGCCCGGAGCCGCCCCCGTGCCGGACTCTCCGGCGCCCTTGGCGCCGAGTTCCGATTCGCTTGTCGGCGTCTCGACATGGGCGACGTCGATATCCGGCATTTCCCCCGCCATCGGCGTGACGTAGTCGGCCATGGTTCCGTTCTGCAGCTGGCCGTTATCGTCGTAGATGCAATGTTCGTAGAGCGCGCCGCCGAGCCCCTGAACCGCGCCGCCGCGAACCTGCTCGTCCGCAAGTTGCGGATTGATGAGGCGGCCGCAGTCCTCGACGATCCAGTGCCGGAGGTGCCTGATCCAGCCGGTATCGGCGTCGACTTCGACATAGGCGCCGTGAAAGCCGTTGGTGAAGATGTAAGGCAGATCTTGCAGGCGGAAGCGCCGGGTGTGGGAAAGAACCGGTTGAAAGTCGTTCGGCAGTTCGCCCAGCTGGAAATGGCCGATTCGTCCGATTTCGGAGAGCGGCAGGCGCACCGTTCCGGTTTCCGGATCCACGACGTTGCCGTCGACGATATCGATCGCTTCCGGATCGGATTGGAGCAGCTGGCTCGCGATTTCGAGGATCTCCCGGCGCAAGTCGAGGGCCGCCTGGTAGGCGGCTTCTCCGCCGATGGCGGTGGCGCGCGACGCGTAGGTGCCGCCGCCGTAAGGCACCGCATCCGTGTCGCCCGAAATGGCGCGGACGCGCTCCACGGGAACGCCCACGGCCGCGGCCGCGATCTGCTCCATCACCGTGTCGACGCCCTGGCCCTGATCGGTGACGCCGAGATGAACCAATATCCCGCCGGAAGGCTCCAGTTTGACCGTCGCCGCGTCCTGCGCGGCGATCCGCGCGCCTCCCGCGCCGTAATACCCGACCGGGCTCGGCGCGGTGCCTTTTATGAAGCCGGCGACGCCGATGCCGCGATAGACGCCCTCCAGGCGAAGCGCGTCCCGTTCCCGACGCAGAGCGTCGTAATCCATCATCGCGCGAAGCTTCTCGAGGCAGGCCTGGTGAGAAAGATCCTTCATCACGATGCCGGCCCCGATCTTTCTCGGGTATGAATCGTCCGCCATGACGTTTCGGTGCCGGATCTCGATCGGGTCGAGTCCGGTCGCCTCGGCCGCCCTGTCCATCATGGCTTCGCCGACCGATATCCCGATCGGATGGCCCACTGCCCGGTACTGCGAGGTCGGCACGGCGTTGAGGTAGGCGACCGCCGCCCGGGCTCGGTAGTTCGGATGTCCGTAGGGGCCGAAGGTGACGTTGAGGATCTGGTTGGCCTCGAAGACGCTCGTTCTCGGGTACTGCGAATACGCGCCGACGCCGGACAGCACGTCGATCTCGGCGGCCGTGAGCGTGCCGTCGCTCATGACGCCGATTCGGGCGCGAACCCTGTTTTCGCGCGCGTGGATGTCGGATACGAAGGATTCCAGCCGATCCGCGACGAATTTTACGGGCCGGCCGAGCTTCATCGACGCCGCGGTCGTCGCGACTTCGTCGCCGAAGGTGTGAATCTTCAGGCCGAACGAACCGCCCACGTCAGGGGCGACGACGCGCACGTCGTGCTCCTCGAGGCCGAGCGTCGTCGCGAAGACCGTCTGGATCATGTGCGGGCACTGGCTCGAGGTGTGGATCTCGAGCCGGCCGGTGCCCGGGTCGAAATCGGCGAGAAGGACGCGCGGCTCGAGGCTGACCGCCGTGTGGCGGCCGAACGAAAAGGTGTCTTCGAGCACGTGATCGGCTTCGGCGAAGGCCGCGTCCACGTCCCCCGAAACGACCGTCTTCCCCCAGGCCCGGTTGGTGCCGAGAGCTTCGTGGATCAAGGGCGAAGCGGGATCGAGCGCTTTTTCCTTTTCTATGACGACGGGAAGTTCCTCGTAAGACACCTCGACAAGTTCGCAGGCGTCTTCGGCTTCGGCGCGGCTGTCCGCAACGACCATCGCGACCGGCTCTCCGTGCCAGCAAGCGCGTTCCACCGCCATCGGATACTGCGGCGCCGCCTTCATGCCCTCGAACACGGTCAACGTTCCGATCCAGGGGCCGGCGCACATTTCGGCGAGTTCCGCGCCCGTCATGACGAGCCTCACGCCCGGCGCTCCCTTCGCGTCGGCGGCCCGTATCCCGGAGATCGCGGCATGCGCATGGGGGCTGCGGACGAAAGCCGCGTGCAGGGCGCGCGGCGGAGCGATGTCGTCGCTGTACCGCGCGCGGCCGGCGACGGCGCGCCGGGCGCGGGAACGCGGAAGGGTACGTCCGATGTACGAGTTCGGGCGCTCGTAGGGATGGATCATCGCTCGGTCCCGAGCCGAGCGTCGTTGACGGTTTCGATCGCGTCGACGATGGCGTGGTAGCCGGTGCAGCGGCAGTAGTTGCCGGACATGAATTCGCGAATTTCCTCGCGGCTTCGCGGCCGGCGTTCGGCGAGAAGTTCGGCCGCGGTCATCAGCATTCCGGGCGTGCAGTATCCGCACTGAAGCGCGTTGCGCTCGACGAAGGTTTCCTGCAGATCGCTAATCTCGCCAGAATCCGAAAGGCCTTCGATGGTGACGACGTCGGCTCCCTCGCACTGCACCGCGAGAACGAGGCAGCCGCGCACGACGGCGCCGTCGACCCGCACCGAGCACGCGCCGCAGACCCCGTGCTCGCAGCCGAGATGGGATCCCGTGAAACCGAGTTCGTTGCGCACGAAATCGACCAGATGCTGCCTGACGGGAATCGACCGGGCGATTCGTTCGCCGTTGACGGTCATGGAGACCGCAAGGGTTTCCTCGTTCATGACGACGCTTCCGCGCGCGCGACGGCCGCGTCCATCGCGCGGCCGGTCAGCACCTTCTGGAGATGCATCTTCATCGCTGCGCTGCCGTGCAGGTTCGCCATCGGGTCGAGATCGTCCTCCAGCGCCGCGGTCGCGGCCTCGCGCGTCTCGTTCGACCAGGGCCGGCCTCGCAGGGCGGCGGCGGCCGCCGTTCCGACCGTCGGTTTGTCCTCGCTCGCGAAATAAACCAGGCGCATGTCTTCTATCGTTCCTTTCGACACCTTTCCGCAGGCGGCGACGCCGGCGATCGCGAAATCGCCGCGGCGGCGCGCGAGTTCCAGGAAAACCGACGCGTTTTCGGATTTTTGCGGAGGAACGCGGATTTCGACGAGGAGTTCGTCGTCGCGCCGCGCGGTTTCGTAAAGGCCTTTGAAGTAGTCTTCCGCCGCGACCTCCCGCTTGCCGTCGACGCTTTCCAGGACGATGGTCGCGCCGAGCGCGAGGACGCAGGCCGGCAGTTCGGCCGCGGGGTCGGCGAGCGCCACGCTGCCGCCGAACGTCCCGCGATTGCGGACCGCCGCATGGGCGACGTGCGGCATCGCTTCGGCGATCAGCGGCAGACGCTTCCCGACGATGTCCGAGTTCAGCACTTCGACGTGCCGCGCGAGGGCGCCGATGCGTATCGCGCTGTCGTCGTCGCGGATGCCGCGCAGCTCTTCGAGACGGTTGATGTCGATTAGAATCTCCGGCTGCGACAGGCGCATGTTGAGAGTCGGCATAAGGCTCTGGCCGCCCGCGAGAATCCGCGCGTCCTCCCCATGGGCCTGAAGCAGCTCGAGGGCATGCCTTACCGACTCCGCCCTCGCGTACCTGAATTTCGGCGCCTTCACCCCGTCCTCCGCTACCGTTGTCCGCAGCCCGATATTCACACTCCGTTTCGCCGTGCGCAAGCGGCGGCGCCCGTTCATGGCCGGCGTCGCGCTCCGGGGCCGGCGGCGCTCGCGGAAGAGCGTATCCTGGCGGCGGGTCGCCAGCGGCGCTCTCGCTCGATTTGCCGTCGGCTCATGCCGCGGGCCGCCGACCTACATGGCGAGCGCCGCACTTGGAACGGATGGAGGTTCGGCATTGCCATGTCGGCGTTACCGCCCCGGTTTGCCCTTCTCGAACCTCCCTGCGGCGACGGCCGAGGCGCTTCAGTCAGTCGCAGCCCTCAAACGGATGGAACGACGGGATCAGGGATTCGAAGCGTTCACCGAAACCGGGTCGTTCGAGCTTGCCTGCCTGCCGTGCGGCTATAGGCGATTACATCGCAGGACGATGGCCACGGCCCGGTCCGCCGGGACGGTCAGGTTTTCTACCGGGCTGTGCCGACGCGATGAACCCGCGTTGTCCGGTCCGGTCACATTCTCCCGCTCGCGGGAGTTCGTCCGCCGGTCGACGAAAGCCTCGGTTTGGTTGACGGTTGGACCGGTTACCGCGCTCTCTTGGTCATGGATCGCTGTACGCCGCGGGACCAAACTCTTCGGAAAGCCGGGGAGCATGAACTCGTCGTCGAGTTACCTGCGGCACCTTTTGGCGATGGCGGGCATGGGAGGAGAAGGGGGAGGCGGGCTTGGACGAACAAGGAGAAACCGGTGCCGGGCGGCGCTGTCTCGCTCGACAGCGTCGGGCTGCGTTCCAACGGGCGCGAAGAAGCGCGCCGACGCGAGGCGTCAGTTTCCATGACGCGGACGGCAATCGACCGGGATCATTTGCATTTCGGCCGGTGAGGCGACGCTAAAAGCGCAGATTGCCGAAGAGGTCGCCCACGAAAGTGCGGCTTGGCCTTCAGCTTTTCGCTATCGCCGACGCCGCAGCCGACAACCGGACGTTTCTCGAGAGACTCCAACCCGACCAACAGGCGGTCTATTTTCGTCGTGCATGCGAACGTCTCAGCGATGTTGCCGACCGTCGCGCCCGACGAGAAGTACCGTGCCGTCCTGAGTTGCAATGCCAATGGTATCGACAAGGCCGCGCCATCTCCGCGACAAGGCGACGACAGCGACGGCGCTCAAGGATCTCGAGCGCGAGATCGGGCGATTTCGCGAGCACGGGCACCGCATGCGCTACGCGAACCTGAATGCTGGAGGCTACGGGTCAGGCGTGGCCCGCCAACAAGCAACAAGGCGCTGGTCAACCGGCGTACGAAGCGGCGCGCCGGGGCATGAGGTCAGAACGTTCTTACCTTCAGGGCCAAGTCGGGTCGATTCGGCGTGGCAAACAATCATCAGGCGCCGCGAACCAAGGGACAAGCGTCATCGCCTCGAAGGGCCAAAGCCAAATCCTCGCTTTCCCGCAACGGCCGGAGACAATGGCGCTGCGCGCGACCGCTATCCCCGACCAGAGTTTCCAAAGCAGATCCGCGGCGGCGAACGTGGTCTTGGCAGTCGTCGCGGTACGGGCTCTGCATCTTGCGATGCATCGGACCGGTGCCGCGTCGGAGCAGGCTCAGGCGGCAATCGAGGCAAATAAGGGCAGAGCCCGGCAAGCTCGGGCGTCTATCATCCTCGATCTCGATCGATTGTGGGAAAGTGCGGAATTCAGTGATCCGCGCACGGAATTTCACAATTTTCGAAGAGATGTTGAAACGTTCGTCAACAGTAACGACGATTACAAACACTTTGACGAATCGAGAAAGACCGATGCTTTCCGAGAGGAATGCTCCCGTCGCCTACATGATATGCGCGATACGGGCGAGGCGCGCTATTTGAAAATCCCGAAGCTGCCGGGATTCTTCGAAACCGTCGGTTTGCTGGTAGAACGGGATTTGATGCAGCTGGACGACGTCCTCCCCCTGTACGGTGGGGCGCTCATCCAACTGCACGATGTCGTCGAGATGCACGTCTCCGCCCGGGCGGAGGAGACGGGGATGCCACCCGGATACTTCAAGCACTTCCGGTCGTTGGCCGAGAAAGCCCAGGAACGGAGCGATCAGAGGCGGTCTTGAACGTCCAGTTCCCGACTTCACGGGTCAGGGGCGAGACGAAACCTCGTGTAGACCAACGCTAGAAAATAGGCTTCCACCGGCTCATGGCGAACTCCGTCTGCTGTTTCTTCGGAAGACCATTCGCACAATCACTCATGGATGTCAACTAAAGGGTTCCTACGGATGTTCGGGGAGCGGGCGTTTCTGGACGGCCAGCGCGTCGGGCGGCTGGCGATGGCGGACGCGGGCGGGCGGCCCCACGTGACGCCGGTGTGCTTCGCGCTCGGGGCGCGCGGCCTCTACGTCACGATCGACGAGAAACCGAAGAGGGAGACGGCGCGGCCCCTGAAGCGCATTCGCAACATCCTCGAAAACCCTTCCGCGGCGCTGGTCGTCGACCGCTACGACGAGGACTGGAGCCTTCTCGGCTGGGTCATGGTGAGGCGCGGCGGAAATCCTGGAGAACGGGGAGGAGCACGACCGTGCGCAGGCGATGCTGCGGGGGCGATACCCCTCAGTACCGGCGGATGGCCCTAGAGGGCCTTCCCGTCATCGCCGTCCGCGTCGAGCGCGTGGTAAGCTGGGGAAACCTCGACTGACCGCGCCGGAACCCACGGGGAAGGGCGGACGAGGAGGAGTGGACGTGGCGGAAGAACTGAAAATGTGGGCGATCGAGGGCGGAGGCGAGGTCGCTCCGGTGGAACGGGCGAGTCACACCGAAACCGAGACCCTGCTCGAGGATACGCTCGTTCAGAACCCAGACATGCTGATACCGGGGCTGGAACTCGTGGGGCGGCAGACTCCGACCGATGGAGGCTGGCTCGACCTGCTGGGCGTGGACCCGGACGGCCAGCTCGTCGTATTCGAACTGAAGCGCGGCGATCTCACACGGGACGCGGTCACCCAGATCATCGACTACGCCTCGCACCTCGAAACCATGGGCGACGACGAACTGACGGCGCACATCGCTCAACACTCGGGCCGCGACGGCATAGCCGAGATAGAGGATTTCGAGGACTGGTACGCCCAGCGCTTCGAAGGACAGCCGCTGTCGTCCTTGAGGCCCGTGAGGATGATACTCGTCGGCCTCGGCACCAATGCCCGGGCTACCCGAATGGTGGATTTCCTGGCGGCCCGGGGCGTGGACGTATCGCTCCTGACGTTCCACGGTTACGAACACGAAGGCAAAACGCTCCTCGCCAGGCAAGTACGGGCGGAACCGGAGGCGACCGAAGCGGCAAGAGGGGGCCGCAACAGGCGACAGAGCCGCGAAGAGCGCCATCGCGCCGTCGACGAATTCGCGGAAAATCAGGGTGTGAGCGATATTTTCCACGAGGCGGTCGAGAGATTCCAACAACAAGGCCGTTACACGCTGCACGCCCGCACACGCGGGTACACCTTCTATACAGCGCGACGGTCGTTGGAACTCCCCGAACACGAGACAAGATTCAACGCCCCACTGTCGTTGACGATCACCGATCGCGGGGAGATGCGCGTGACCTTTTTTCCTGTCTCGGTGCATCTTTGCAAAGAGGAATTCGGGGAGGCGGAGCGAACCATCCCTTTCGAACGCGAGCCTCCACCCAATGCTCCTCCTACGAACAACGTCACGGAGCAGTGGTACTGCATCCTGGACCGGCAAAGATGGAATATGCGCAAGGAAACGCTGTTCGGGCTCGCTTCCTCCGTCTCCGCGGCATGGGACGAGGCCGGGTGAAACGCCGGACCGCAGGCGGCGCAATCCGTCGACATGGTCGATATGGACTGAATCCCGCCGAGCCCGGCGGCGGCGTCACGATCTCCCGGCTTCCGGCGGCGGTTGCCGAAGGGCCATCAGGATGCCGGCGAGATGGCCGAGCACGGGCGCCTCGCCGTTCGCCGCGGCCCGCGCCAGCTCGTCGCGGGTCATGAGCACAGTCTCGATCTCCTCCAGGTTCGTCGACGGGTCGGGCTCCTGCTTCCAGACGCCGCTCGACGCCAGGAAGAAATGCTCCTCGCCGCAGCGCTGGTTGTTGTTGCGGCAGAAGGCGCCGAGAGGCCGCCAGTCCCGACATTCGTACCCCGTCTCTTCGAGCAGTTCCCGGCGGGCGGCAGCCAAGGGCTCCTCACCCGGATCCACGATCCCGCCGGGAAGGGTGAGCGCGACCCGCTCCGGCCCGTGCTTGTACTGCCGCTGGCAGATGAACCGGCCGTCCTCCGTCGTCGCGGCCACCCAGGCCTGATCGGCGAGATCGACCCGGTAGTAGGGCTCGTATCGTCGGCCGCCGGGCAACTCGACCGCGTGGGCGGACACCGAGAACCGCCGGGGGACGACGAATATCTCTCTCGATCCCAGCAACTTCCACGGCCGGAGATTGCGGGTCACAGGCCGGTTCCGGACCCGATGAACTCCGCCGCATACACCTCCATGCCTTCGAGCGTGTCCTCGACGGTTTCCCGCTCGAAGTTGACGATGACGGAGTCGACGCCGATCCCCTCCATCTCCGCCATGTCGTCCTTCATCCGCTGGGTGCCGCCGCTCAGGAGGCGCCGGTCGCCGCCGGGAAACGGAGCACTGGCCTCCGCCGGCCGAAGCGGCTCGCCCGGTTCCGTTCCCCACCACAACGTGAACCACATGACCCGGAGCGACGCGGGATCCCGCCCGGCGTCCTCCGCGAGCCGGTGAAGCCTGTCCACGTATGCCGGCAATCGCTCCAGCGTGTCGAGGTAGAGTCGAGGACTGGCGCGTTAGCTTTAGGGTCCGGGTTCCGTCGCTTTCGCTCCGGGCCTCGGTCCGGCTCCCTTGGCCACGTTTCCAGTCCCCGCTCGTCAAACCGGACGTGCGGATTTCCCGCGCTTCGTCATGCCTTCGCCCACGGAAAGCTCTTCGTTGCGGTGTAGGCGTGTAAGACCTATTTCGTTCCATTCGCTTGGAAAGTGCGCATGCTTTCCTTTACGCACCTTGTGCTTGCGACAGAGCCATTGGCGTAGCCGACGGGCTGCGTGTCGCCAACTCCATGAAGGCGCAGGGATCAGCGAATCGTTTCCAGTCCCCGGGGCAAATTTTTTTCGTCCCCCGGGTAGCGAACGCTTACCCGTGATCGAAGAATTGCAGCACTTGAGCTTTTCGATCCCCGGAAAATCTCTTCTCTGCGTCGATATAGGGGCCAAGAACCATGGAACTCCACGCGCGATTTCCGCCGGCCGCAACAGAGCACTTCCGTTCCCGAAACTCCTCCAACTCGTCGAATGCCTTTTCGGCACGCTTTCCAGCAATCTGCAACTTTCCGGCGTGCCAAGGCGATACGCCACTCATGACAAGGTCGAACGCTTTCAGGTAATGATCGCGGCCGATCTCGGGATCGAAAAGGAACAGAAGGTGCAATCCTGATTCACCGTCTTTAAGCGACGGCTCGAATCCGGGGAATATGGCATAAATCTTTTCCCGGAACGGAACGCTGTCGTCGTCGGTTCCACCGTTCCATTCGTCGACGATGCGCCAGACTGCGCTCGTTTCGGGGCCGATCCCCGCGCGCGGCGAATGCGGTTGAACGGTCGGCGCGGCGATTGAACTGCCGACGGCCGATCCCCGCGCGCGGCGAATGCGGCTATATCGCAGCCGCGTCGGGCCGGATACCGGAGGCCGATCCCCGCGCGCGGCGAATGCGGAGTCAGGCCGACGACCTGTACGCCGCGTTTGACGAGGGCTTTCGGAAAGCGTCGTGCATAGCCCGATAGCGTTTGCGGATCCGCTGGATCGCCGGACAGGCCAGCAGGCATTTTTGCCCGACCGCCCGGATGGTCGTCGATGGTGTGGACGTGCAGATCCGCCTTGAACCAGCGCGTACCCGGGATCTCCTTGCGCCACTTGTCCGTGGGCTGCCGCTCGAAGGTCATCGCTCTTCCACCGCCCTTGCACCGATGTTGTCGACGGTAGCCGCTGCTTGAGCGGGCTCAAGCAGCCATTGCCGGAGCGGCCGGGCGAGGACCTTGGCCATTGCGGCCATTTTCACGGTGATGGTCACGAACTCGCCGCGCAGTCATCCCCGATAGAACCTGCGCGGTAGCGTGCCCATTGTAACGATGCGCCGATCAGGGCGTTAAGGTCCACGCATACGCAAGGTGGCCGCCTTGTCGCCGAAGCGAAAAAGGCCGCCTTTCTTGCCGTCTTTGCACCCGAGCAAGGTCTGCCCTGTGAACACAAACAAGGCTCTGGACAGAGACAATCGATTCGCGTATTCACCAAGACGCCATGGATACGCAGAATCTTGTCAAGCAACGCCTGAGCACGCCTGAGGCATTGCAGCGGGTCGGCGGATTACTGTCTGCCGAACCGCAACTTTCGCGAGCCGAACTCAGCCGCAGGGTTTGTCACGAGTTCGGCTTTTTCGATGCCCGCGGGCGTCCGCAGATCAGTAGTTGCAACGCGGCTCTTGGCGTTCTCGCGACGGACGGACGGATTGCTCTGCCGCCACCGCGAGGAAGCGGAGGCCGCCGGGTGCGCCGCAACCCGGAACCGGTGCCGCCCGCGGTAGACGTTCCCGAACGGGTGGATCTCATCGAGGAGCTACAGTTGGTCCCGGTGCAGAACCCTGCACAGAGCGCAATCTGGAACGAATTGATGATCACGGAACACCCCCTCGGCAAGGCGGTGCTGGTTGGTTATCAGTGCCGTTATCTCGTGGGTTCGTCCCATGGCTGGCTCGGCGCGGTGGGTTTTGCCGCCTCGGCGCGGCGCCTGGCGGCGCGCGACAACTGGATCGGCTGGGACGACAAGACGCGGGAGCGGCGCCTTCACCGCATCGTCGGGCTGAACCGCTTTCTGATCCGGCCCGGCGTCGAGTGCCGCAATCTCGCGTCACAGGTGTTGAGCATGTCGCTGACGACGATGGCGCAGGACTTCGAGGAACGCTACGGCCATCGCCCCTGGTTGGTGGAGACCTTTGTCGACCCGGCGCATCACCTAGGGATCTCGCTCCGCGCGGCGAACTGGACGCATGTGGGCGCAACTCGCGGACGCGGCCGGCAGGACCGGAAAGGACTGGCGGCCGAGTCCATGAAAGAGATATACATGTACGAGCTCGAACCGGGTTGCCGGGCAACGCTGAGCGCCCGGCCGGCCCTCCCGGTGCCGGTCGGCGAAGGGCTGTCGCGCGAGTGCTGGGCCGAGAACGAGTTCGGAGGTGCGCCGTTGGGAGACAAGCGTCTGGCGAAGCGCCTGGTCGACAGTGCCCATGCCCAGGCGGAGGCACCGCACGCTCCCTTCTCGGTAGCGGCGGGCGGAAACATGGCGGCAGTGACGGGGTTTTACCGCCTGCCGTCCGCGAGACGAGCCGGGGGCGGTCACGCCGGAAAACATCCTGACGCCGCACAAGGAGCGCACGCTCGGGCGAATGCAGACACGGGATACGGTTCTGTGCCTTCAGGACGGCACCGACCTGAACTTCGCCACGCGTGCGCAGTGCGACGACCTGGGCGTAATTGGGCACAACCAGACCAGCGCCAAGACCGCCGGACTTCATCTGCACACGACGATGGCGGTGGATGACGCCGGCTTGCCGCTGGGTCTGCTGAAGCTCGAGTTCGACGCGCCTCGGCCGGGCAAGGACAAGCTGCCGGAAGAACGCAAGTCGGCACGGTGGCTTCGAGGGCTGCGCGAATGCGCCGAGGCGGCCCGGCGGCTCGAAGGTACGCAACTGGTCAGCGTGATGGACCGGGAAGCGGACTTCTTCGAAATGTTCGCCGAGCAGCGGCGTCTCGGCAATATCGACATTCTGGTGCGCGCCAAGCACAGCCGGAAGTTGTCGAAAACGGAGAAGCTGTTCGACAGCGTCCGCGCCGCGCCGGTTCAAGGGCACCGGAAACTTACGGTCTCGCGCCTGAGCCAACGGCCCAAGGTCAGCAAACGCAAGGCGACGAACGGGCGCAAGGAACGCGTCGCCGACATGGAGATTCGGACCGTCTCTCTGCCGCCGACGTCGGGCGGAACCGCGCCGCTTCCCGTTCAGGTCGTTCACATCAGCGAGCCGAAGCCGCCGGAAGGGGCCAAACCGGTCGAATGGTTCCTGCTTACCACGGTCGCCGTTTCGTCCGTCGAAGACGCCATGCGGGTCGTGGGTTGGTACGCCCTGAGATGGCGCATCGAAGACTGGCATCGCACGCTGAAGTCCGGGTGCAAGGTCGAAGAAACGGGCCACCGCACCGCAGCGCGCCTCGAACGCGTGATTGCGATCAACGCAGTCATCGCATGGCGCGTCATGCTGATGGCGCTGCTGGCGCGCGAGACGCCGGACGTCCCCGCCGGGCTCATGTTCTCGGACATGGAACTGCTCGTCATCGAAGACTACGCGACGAAACTGCCGAGAACGCCGAAGCCGAGGACGCTCAAAGAAGCGGTGCTGATCGTCGCCATCATGGCCGGCTACCGCAACCGCAAGCACGACCCGCCGCCCGGCCATCAGAAAATCTGGCAGGGTTATTCCTATCTCTCCGGCTATTGTCAGGCATACGAGGATCTGGCGGAAATCAAGAAATCGGGACGATCGCATCCCCTGCTCAGTCCAGAAGGGGATTTGTGATGACAGGGCAGAGCAAGGTTCGAACCGCACGATCCGTCTTCTCGGGGATGGAAAGGTTCCGTCGAGCCATTCTCTGTCCATGTGCGTTTGAACGCCTATGCTTCAAAACTGCCACATGCCCGCCGTCAATCTTCCTGCGCGAGGAGGCGTTTGCGCTGCGCCATTTTCGTTCGGCGCCCCGTCCGCCCGTCGGCAATGCCTGCGGGGTCGCGCAGGGACTTCGGAACGAAAACGGTATATCCGGCTGTCGCGGCGCCGTGCGGCGAACTCGGGGCGAGCCGTGTTCCCGGGATGAGAAATTCGCGGTTTTCCATGCCCGACAAAGCAGTCTCGTCAGCGGCCGGCTGGGCACGTCCGCGACGACGCCGCCTTCGGTTCTTCGGACCGGGCGGTTCCGTCCATCGCTGCGCCTTGCCAGGGAGCGTCGAGCGTCCGTGCGGCGTCGTGCCATGTCAGGAGATCTGAAGTTCCGGTTGGCATTTTCCGACCCGCCCGGCCTGTTCCCGAATTTCTCAACCCGGCGAGGGCCGGGCGGTCGGACGTTCGAAGCAGGGGGACGAGACTCAGGGATGCCGCGCCGGAATGGACTGCGCTCCGCTTGATGTCCGCAATGCCCTCCGGCTGGCCGGAAGGATCTGCCGACGTTCCGGGTCCGGGTTTTCCTCCCGGAGGAGAGCGTTCTTCGCCCGCGGGCGCCTTTAACCCCGCCGCCGCCCGGAGCGTAGCGAACCAGTAGCTTCCGAAACCCGAGCGCAACGGGGAGAGGGAAGGTTCGCATCTTCGAGATGGACGGGGATGCCCTGATTCTCCGGGAAGGCGAGTTCGCGGATCTCGATTCGGGCGCGGAACGCGGCGTTTGCGGAAAGCGGAAGGCGTTCGCCTGTCCTGTCCGTCAAGCTCTCCTGATCGAGAGCGCCGACAGGAGGCGGCGCTGGTCGTCGGGAGCGGAAATTTTTCCTGCGGATTCGGCGACGGTTTTCGCAAGCGGGGGGGCGGCGGTATGCTATGCATGCAAGGGGAGGCCCGGACGTGGAGCTGAAACGGCACGGACGCTACGATTATTCGCCGATCGTCGAACGCCCGGATTACGACTGGCCGGGCGGCAAGCGGCTGGCGGCGTATTTCGGGCTCAACGTCGAGCACTTCAGTTTCGGCGAGGGCCTCGGCCACTCGCCGACCGCGCCCGGCGCCCAGCCGGACGTCAGGAATTACGCGTGGCGGGACTACGGGCTGCGGGTCGGCATATGGCGCATTTTCGATTTGTTCGATGAATTCGGGCTGCCGCTGTGCCATCTGATGAATTCCGCGATTTATGACTACGCGCCGCAGATACCGGCGCGCGTCAGGGCGCGCGGAGACGAGTTCGTGGGGCACGGGCGGACCAATTCGGAGGCGCAGGGCGAGTTCGCCGAGGACGAGGAGCGCCGGTTGATAGGGGAGGCCACCGAAGCGTTCAGGAGTCGCGAGGGCGAGGCGCCGGGCGGTTGGATGGGACCGTGGATTTCCGAAAGCCGCAACACGCCCGATCTTCTGAAGGAGGCGGGGTACCGTTACGTCATGGACTGGTCCGCCGACGACCAGCCGTTCTGGATGCGCACCAGGGCGGGCCGGTTGCTCGCCATTCCCTACCATATCGAAATCAACGATTCCCCGGCGCAACTGACCCGGCGTCACACCGCCGACGACTTCACCCGCATGGTCACGGCGCATTTCGACGAGCAGATCCGCCAGTGCGAACGCCAGCCTCTGGTCTTCAGTCTCGCGCTCCACGCCTTCGTGGTGGGCCAGCCGTACCGGCTGGCGGGGCTGCGCGACATCCTGCGCCATATCGTCGACCGCGCCGACCGCGTGTGGTTCGCTCGTCCGCGAGACATATACGATCATGTCGTCGCGTTGCCCGACGGAACGGTGCCGTGAACCCGGCGTCGGGACGGCGGAACGCCGACCCGCGCCCGAAGCGAAGGAGGAAGCGCTCATGACCGACGAGCGGGAAGCGCGGGTCGAACTCGCCGCCGCGTTTCGCGTCGCCCACCACTACGGCTGGAACGAAACGTCGCGCAACCACATTGCGGCGCGCGTCCCGAGCGATCCGGATCATTTCCTGATCAACCCGGCCGGAGTCGGATGGGGTGAAGTCACCGCGTCGCGCCTGCTTCGGGCGCATGTCGACGGGACGGTCGTTTCCGGGGACGGCGGCAAGCCCGGCGCCGCCGGCCTCAATTTCCACAGCTGCATCCTGCGCATGAAGCCCGAGATCGGCTGTTCGCTGCACGTTCACGAAGCGGCGGGCGTCATCGTATCGGCGACCGAAGAAGGTCTCGGGATTTACGATCAGAGTTCGTGCGCGCTCTACGGCGAAGTCGCGTATCACGATTTCGAAGGGATCGCCCAGGAACTGGAGGAAGGTCCGCGCATCGTCGCCGACCTCGGCGACAAGCACGCGCTGATCATGAGAAACCACGGGCTGCTGACCGTCGGGCGCACGATAGGCGAAGCGTTCGCCTATATGCATCGGCTCGTCGACGCCTGCGCGCTTCAGGCGCGCCTGCTTGCGATGAAGGCGACGCCTCGCGAGTTGTCTCCGCATCTCGCGAGGCATACCTTCGAACAAATGCGCGTCCGGCGCGGCAACCGGCCCTTCGGCGCGGACGACTGGCCGATGTACCGTCGCCTCGCCGAAAGGCTCGATCCCGGCTTCGGTTCCTGAACGCTCAGCCGTTCGTCGGCGTTGCGGTCGGCGAGCGGTTCGCGCCGCAAACGATCGTCACGAAGCCGGCGCACAGGAAAAGCGTCGCCACCCACCAGCTTTGCCAGAAACCGTACCCGACCTGGGCGACGGTGAAGGCCGACACGCAGGCGGCCGACGCGGCCGCCAGACGGAGCTTGTCGGTGGAGATCCTGCGAACGCGATTCGCTATCGCCGCGAACAGCGCGGCCCCCAGCAGCCCGCCCACCGCTCCCAGCTCGAGCCAGAGCTGAAGCGCGACGTTGTGAGGATGCAGCGACCTCTCCAGCGGCTTCGCCGGATTGACTTCGGGAACGCGGCGGGACGCATGGAAGCCCCATCCCAGCAGCGGGCGCTCGGCTATCCGATCGGTCGTGTAGTCCCAAATGACGAGCCGGTGATAGGCGGATTCCGGAAGGTCGACCAAGGCAAGGACTTCCGGGGGCGGCACGTCCTTGTGAATTGCCGGGGCGGCGAGCATGTACGCGGCGGCGATTGCCGTCAGCGCGAGGCCCGAGATCCTCGGCGCTGCGTAAACGGCCGCGAAGGCTACGCCGCTCAGCAGCATCGCCGCCAGGGCGGCGTTCGATTCGAACGCGAAGAACAGGCAGAACGGGAGGAAATAAAGCGCGGTGCCGAAGAGCCGTCGATGACGCGCGGCCACGACGATGGCCGGCCAGATCGCGATCGCGAGAAAGGCCAGGCCGCGATTGAAATGAACCAGGCGGCCCGATTCGTTTGCGGCCCAGACCGGCAGGAGAACCAGAGCGCCGGCCAGAATGCAGACCGCCAGGCAGATCCCGGCCAGGAAAAGACGCCGGTGGCCGTCGCCGAACGGAGCGCGCGCGCTCAGGAAAATCAGTCCTGCGGCGACGAGCGCGACCGTTCCCGAGAGCTTCGGAAGCGCCGCCTCGGGATCGGTCGTCCAGAAGACGCTGATCGCCGACCAGGCCAGCAGCCCGCACAACAGGACCCCTGGCAGGGTGAGGCGCATGATGCGACGGTCGAATGCGCGCGCCGCCAGGACCAGAAGCGCGCCGACCAGAAGGACGACCGTGAGGAACAAGGGGACCAGCATGGCCAACGGCGGCGTCAGAAACGTCATTGCGCCCGTAAGGCGGCCGGAAGCAGGAACGAATTTCATGAATGTCGGCGAATACGTGAAGAGGAGCATTATTCCGCAGTTTGCGAATGTCCGCAACGCGGCGACGGCCGGCATGTCCGGCGGAGCGTCCTCGTTTCCGCCGAGCCGCGCCGGGTTCCCGAGGGTTTCGGGTTTTTCGAACGACGCGCGGAGTTCGGTCGATGCCCGGCGAGCCGACCGACGGGAACCCTCTCGGCCGGCTGCCGGTCTCGAGGTCCAGGCGCGGCCGCGGGTTTCCCGGGGTTCCGGAGTCCGCGAACGGCGCGCCGCTCTCGCGATACCGCGGCGTCGGAGAATGCGATAGGATTGCGTTCGCAAGAGGGCGGGCGATGTCGGGAATCCTGAGCGCGGACCAAGTCGAATTCTACCGGAGAAACGGTTATCTGGCGCCGTTCCGCGGCATCGATCCGGATCGGGCGCGCTCCATGTGCGCGGATCTCGATCGTTTCCGGCGCGCGACGGGCGTATCGGCCGGCGACATCAATATGAAGGGGCATCTGTGTTTTCGCAGATCGTATGATTTCTGCTTCGAAACGCCCATTCTCGACGTGGTCGAAGACCTGATCGGCCCCGACATTCTGACGTTCGCCTCCCGGTTCTGGATCAAGCCGGGCAACGACGGCTCCTACGTGTCGTGGCATCAGGATTCCGCCTATTTCGGTCTTGAACCCCATGAACTCGTCACGGTCTGGCTGGCGCTCACCGACAGCAACCCGGCAAATGGCTGCCTTCGGGTGATTCCCGAATCGCACCGGGGGCCGGAGCGGGCGCACGTCGAAACCTTTCACGAAAAGAATCTGCTGGCGCGCGGCCAGGCGATCGAGGGGATCGACGACGCCGACGCGGTGGATCTCGAGCTGAAGGCGGGCGAGTTTTCCTGCCATCACGAAAGGATCGTGCACGGGTCGCTTCCGAACGGGACGGCCGCGCCGCGAATCGGACTTGCCGTCTTTTACGTGCCTGCGCACGTAAGGTCGACGATCGGACGGCGCACCGCCTTTCTCGCGCGGGGCGCCGACAGGCACCGGCACTGGGATCCGGATCCGGTGCCGCGGGGCAACCCGGATCCGGACATCCTCGATCACGCGTTGTCGGCGAGCGCGCGCTACGCCGATCCCGAATTCGCGCAGAACGCCGGTTGAGGGGGCGGTCGTGGGCAAGTACGCGCTTGGGCAACCCGTTCCCCGATCGGAAGATCCTCGCCTGCTGCGCGGCGCCGGCAGGTTCGCCGACGACCGGACGCTTCCTCGAATGGTTCACGGCCATGTCCTGCGCTCGCCTCACGCCCATGCCCGCATAACGGAAATCGACGCGGAAGCCGCCGCCGCCGCGCCGGGCGTGCTCGCGGTGCTGACGGGACGCGACTGGCAGGCGCTGGGTTGGGGCGACGTTCCGGGGGATCCGCCGAATCGCAGGAAGCGGGACGGGACCCGAATGTACGCTTCGCGGTTTCCGGCGCTGACGACGGAGCGGGTCCGGTTCGTCGGCGACGCCGTGGCCTTCGTCGTGGCCGAAACGCGGGCGTTGGCCGAAGACGCGGCGGAACTGATCGAAGTGACCTACGAACCGCTGCCCTCCGTCACCGATACCGCGAAGGCGGCGGCAGGCGGAGCGCCCGCCGTCTGGGACGGCAATCCCGACAATGTCTGCTTCGAACATCAGGTCGGCGACCGGGCCGCGGTCGATGCCGCTTTCGCGTCCGCCGCGCACGTCGTCTCGAAGGACTTCGCGATCAATCGGGTCACCGCGGCCGCGATGGAGCCGCGGTCGTGCCTCGGCGACGCGTCGGACGACCGCTACGTCATCTATACGACCCTCCAGCAGGCGAACCCCTATCGCATGCATCTCGCGAAGGTCATCGGCGTTTCCGAAAGCAGGGTGCGGGTGGTCGCCGGCGACATCGGCGGCAGCTTCGGCATGAAATCTCCCGTCTACCGCGAAAATATCCTCGTGCTGTGGGCGTCTCGGGTCGTCGGCCGGCCGGTCAAGTGGACGAGCAGCCGGACCGAGGCGTTCCAGTCCGATTGCCAGGGGCGGGACAATGCGACCGCCGCCGAGTTGGCGCTCGATCGGGACGGGCGCTTCCTCGCGATGCGGGTCAGGAACGTCGTCAATGTCGGCGCTTACCTGATCCAGGCCGGAAGCGGTCCTGCGGTGAACAACATCGGGACGCTGGCCGGCGTGTACAGGACGCCAGCCATCCACGTGGACATAGCGACGGTCTATTCCCATACCACCCCGACCCGCCCGTACCGGGGAGCGGGAAGGCCGGAAGCCGCTTACGTGATGGAGCGGCTCGTGGAACTCGCGGCGGTCGAACTCGGCACGGATTCGGTTTCGTTGCGCCGCCGCAACGCCATCCCGCCGGACGCGATGCCGTTCAAGACCGGCCTCGTGTTCGAATACGATTGCGGCGAGTTCGAAAAGAACATGGATATGGCTCTGGAACTGGCCGATTACGGCGGATTCCCGGAGCGCCGGGAGGAAGCGGCCGGGCGCGGGCGGCTCCGCGGAATCGGCGTATCCAACACCATCGAGCGCGCGGCGGCTCCCGGCATCGAAGGCGCCGAAATCCGTTTCGACCGCTCGGGCACGGCCGCCGTTCTTTCGGGATCGATCACGCAGGGCCAGGGGCACGAGACGGTCTACAAGCAACTTGTCTGCGATCGTCTCGGCCTCGATTACGACGACGTCCATTACGGCTGGGGCGATACCGACCTCGTTCCATTCGGACACGGCACCGGCGGTTCGCGTTCGGCGACGCTCGGCGGCTCGGCGTTGCTCATGGCCGCGGACAAGATTCTGGACAAGGCGAAACGCATCGCCGCGCACGCGCTGGAGGCGGCGGCGGACGATGTGGAGTTCGACGAGGGCGTCTTTCGAATCGCGGGGACGGACCGGACCGTGACGATTCGCGACGTCGCCCGCGCGGCCGCCGATCCCGGCCGGATCCCGGACGACATGGAGCCGGGGCTGACGGCGCAGGCCGTCTATACGGCGAAGACGATGAACTATCCCAACGGCTGCCACGTATGCGAACTCGAGATCGATCCTGAAACCGGATCGACTCAAATCCTTCGATACAGCGTGGTCGACGACGTGGGAACCGTGATGAATCCCTTGCTTCTCAAGGGGCAGATCCATGGCGGCGTGGCGCAGGGGCTGGGCCAGGCGGTGATGGAAGACCTTCGTTACGAAGCGGGGCAGAACGTGACCGCCACGTTCATGGATTACGCCATGCCTCGCGCCGACGATTTTCCGGCGATCGAAGTGAAAAGCAACCCCGTGCCGACCGCCACCAATCCTCTTGGCGTCAAGGGGGCCGGCGAAGCGGGAACCGTCGGCGCTCTTCCCGCGGTGACGAACGCCGTCGTCGATGCGCTTTCGGCATTCGGCGCGACGCATATCGGAATGCCCGCCACGCCCGAGCGAATATGGCGGGCGATCATGGACGCCGAACATATGCGGACCGCAGACCGCGTTCGTTCCCCGCGACAAGCCTGAAGGGAGATCGTCATGCCGCGACGCAGACTCGGCATCATCATGAACGGCGTGACGGGCCGCATGGGCACCAACCAGCATCTCGTCCGCTCGGTGCTGGAAATCATGAAGCAGGGCGGAGTCGCCTTGTCGAACGGCGATCGCGCGATGCCGGATCCGATCCTGGTCGGGCGGAACGCGGACAAGCTCGAGGCGCTCGCGCGGTCGCACGGCCTCGAAAGATGGACGACGGATCTGGAGGCGGCGCTGGCCGATCCCGACGACGCGGTCTTTTTCGACGCCGCGACCACCGAGATGCGGGCCGGGCTGTTGCGCAAGGCCATCGAGGCGGGAAAGCACGTCTACTGCGAAAAGCCCGTTTCGGACGACCTGGAGAGCGCCCTCGAAGTCGCGCGGCTGGCGGACGAGGCGGGCGTCAGGCACGGCGTGGTTCAGGACAAGATATTTCTTCCCGGTCTGCTGAAACTGCGGATGCTGCGCGAATCCGGCTTCTTCGGGCGCTTGCTCTCGGTTCGCGGCGAGTTCGGCTACTGGGTGTTCGAAGGGGATTGGCAGCCCGCGCAGCGTCCGAGCTGGAACTATCGCTTGGCGGACGGCGGCGGCATCATTCTCGACATGCTGTGCCACTGGCGCTACGTCCTCGACAACGTGATCGCGCCCGTCAAATCCGTATCCTGCATCGGCGCGACCCATATTCCGGAACGCCGGGACGAGGACGGGAACTTCTACGCCGCGGACGCCGACGATGCCGCCTACGCGCACTTCGAACTCGAGGGAGGCGTCGTCGCGAGCGTCAATTCGAGCTGGTGCACGCGCGTCCGGCGCGACGACCTCGTCACCTTTCACTTGGACGGCGCCCTCGGTTCCGCCGTCGCGGGACTGCACAAGTGCTTCTCGCAGGCTCGCGTCAATACGCCCAAGCCTGTCTGGAATCCGGACGTTCCGCAGACCATCGACTTCTTCTCCGGTTGGCAGGAAGTGCCGGACAACGTCGCTTACGACAACGGGTTCAAGGTCCAGTGGGAACTGTTCATCCGGCACGTCATGGAGGACGCGCCATGGCCCCACACGTTGCGGGAGGGCGCCAAGGGCGTCCAACTTGCCGAGGCCGGCCTCAGATCGTGGAAGGAGCGGCGCTGGGTCGATCTGACGGAGATGGAGGGTTAGCGGTGCCCTCGATCGCGTTGCCGACGGCGGACGGCCGCCTCGAAGCCTACGCGCTGCGCCGCGGCTCCGCGTTTCCCGGGCGTCGCCCGTTCAATCGCGTTGCCTACGCCGCGGTTCACGTCGTTGCGGATCCGCTGGCGGACGGGGATCCCTGGCTTGACGCCGCGATCGACTGGGAATCGACGATTCGATACCGCGCCTATCTTTGGGACCTCGGACTCGGCGTCGCCGAAGCGATGGATACCGCTCAACGCGGCATGGGACTCGACTGGACCGGAGCGAAGAACCTCATTCGCCGCACGCTCGACGCGGCCGGCGAAGGAGCTTTGGTCGCCAGCGGCGTCGGCACCGATCACCTGATTCCCGGACCGCATGTCGAGGCCGACGACGTAATTGCCGCGTATGAAGAGCAGATCGAGTTCGTCGAATCCCTCGGAGGCCGGGTCGTCCTGATGGCCAGCCGGGCGCTCGCGGCCTGCGCTTCGGGACCCGAAGACTACGTGCGGGTATACGACCGCATTCTTTCGCAAGTGGGCGAACCGGTCATCATTCATTGGCTCGGGGAAATGTTCGACCCCGCTCTCGAAGGATACTGGGGACGCCTGGATCACGGCGAAGCGATGTCCGTCTGCCTGTCCGTAATCGAGGCGCATGCCGAAAAGGTGGACGGCATCAAGATCTCGTTGCTCGACAAGGATCGCGAGATCGGAATGCGCCGCCGCCTTCCCGCCGGCGTCCGCATGTTCACGGGCGACGATTTCAACTTCGCCGAACTGATCGCCGGCGACGAAGAAGGGCATTCGGACGCCCTGCTGGGAATCTTCGACGCCATCGCGCCCGCGGCGTCGGCGGCTCTGGGCTGTCTGTCGGACGGCGACGTCCGAGGCTTCGCCGATCTGCTTGCGCCGACGGTGCCGTTGTCCCGGCACATCTTCAAGGCGCCGACGAGATTCTACAAGACCGGCGTCGTCTTCATGGCCTACCTCAACGGCCACCAGGACCATTTCGTGATGATAGGCGGGCAGCAGAGCGCGCGGTCGATCGTTCACATGGCGGAGATCTTCCGCCTCGCCGACCGCGCCGGCCTCTTGGGAGACCCGGATCTTGCGGTCGATCGCATGCGTTCGGTTCTCGCCGCCTACGGCATTCGTTGAAACCCGCGCCGGAACTGCGCCGCTACGCGGCTCGCCTGTCGCTCAATACGGCGACTCTCGGCTGGGATTCGCCGATCGACGCCGCCGTCAGGGGATGCGAGAAATTCGGTTTCTCGGGAATCGATCCGTGGCGGCACCAGCTGCATGCGGCGAACTTCGGGAGTGCTGCGCGAACGATCCGGGCTGCCGGACTTCGGGTCACCGGCCTGTGCCGCGGTGGGTTCTTTCCGGCGGCGGACGCGGTTAGCCGCAAGACTGCGATGGACGACAACCGGCGAGCGGTCGACGAAGCGGCGGAACTCGACGCAGATTGCCTGGTAATCGTGGCCGGCGGCCTGCCCGTCGGCAGCCGCGGCCTCGAGGATTCGCGAAGGCAGGTGGCGGACGGCCTCGCGGAACTGCTTCCTTATGCTCGTTCCTGCGGCGTGAAGGTCGCGATCGAGCCGATGCATCCGGCGTACGCGGCCGATCGCGGATGCATCAACACGCTGGGGCAAGCGCTCGATCTGTGCGAGGCGTTGGGCGACGGCGCGGGGGTCGCGATCGACGTTTATCACGTGTGGTGGGATCCAGAACTGGAGCGGCAGATCGCGCGGGCTGGCCGGGACGGACGCATCTTCGCCTTTCACGTCTGCGACTGGCTTCGCGAAACCCGCGATCCGTTGCTGGATCGCGGCATGATGGGCGACGGCGTCGTCGACCTTGCCGGGATCGGCCGGCAGGTCGCCGCCGCCGGCTACGCCGGGCCGGTCGAAGTCGAGATATTCTCGAAGTTCGACTGGTGGACGCGGCCGGCGGACGAGGTGCTGTCGACTTGCCTGGAAAGAAGCGTTCCTTTCTTGCAGTCCTGGGATCAGCGGCCCTCGTAGAGATCGCGGCCGGCGGCGAGCGCCGCGAGCTTGGCGTCCGCGACGGAACGCGGCAGCATCCAGAAGCCGCAGTCGGGATGAACGTACCTTACCCGTCCCGCTCCGATGACGCGTTCGGCGCGTTCGATGGCGCGGGCGACGTCGTCGGCGGTCTCGACCGCCGTCGTCTTGATGTCGACGACGCCGAGACCCATGCCGATTTTCGGGTCGAGACCTGCGAACACGGCGAGTTCCTCGGGAGGCCGCCTTCGGGTCTCCATGACGACGTGGTCCGCATGCAGCGCATTGAGGTAGTCGACGAGGTCCTTCCACGTTCCTTCCTGCACGCGCTGTCCGCCGTAGTTGCCGAAGCACAGGTGCACCGCGGCGGCGCCGTTGACGGCGTCGAGGACGAGATTGAGCGCTTCGGCGGCCCATTTCCATTCGCGCGGGCTGCCGGGGAGGTTCGCTTCGTCGAGCTGAACCACGTCCGCATCGAGATGCGCCACCTGTTCGGCGAGAACCCGGCCGAGCGCCGACGTCAGGGCCGGCAGGTCGCCGTAATGCTTGTCGACAAGCGTCTTGGCCAGCATGTGAGGCCCGGTAAGGGTGAATTTTAGCGGTCTGCGCGTCAGCGGACGGGCGCGCGCGCAGGCACCCGGCAGGTCCAGCGCGCCGTGGCCGATTTCTCCTTCGACGACGCCGGGCGGACGGGTGCGGTAACCCATTCCTTTCTGCGACCTGTAGGCGATCGTTTCCTCGAACGTAGCCTCGTTGCGGATGCCGCTCATGGGACGGGTGAAATACTCGATCATGCCGTTGGTCTCGGGATGGTCGGCGTCGAAGCGGTAGAGTTCGCCGTCCGCGACGACGTCGATGCCGGCGGCCTCCTGGGTCGCGATTACGATTCGGGTCGCGTCGACGATCGCCTGTTCGGACGGCCGGGCGCCGAGCCAGTCCGGAACGGGGTAGCTGCCCACTACGGTGGTCAGGATGTGCGAATCGGGCATGCCGTCACCTTTCAAACGCCTTGCGGGTCCATTATGGCACAGGATATTCCGAAGATCGCAAACGCCTTGCTTGCCTCATGAAGAAGCGACGCGGCAAGTCGCGGCGTGGCCGGTTTTCGGACCGGGCGGCGGCCGGGACGACGCAACTTTCTCGAAGCGATGCCGGCGTTGTCCAGAAGACGAAAGATCTATTGAAAGCAGTTCCGCTCGTAGATTCATGAAAAGTCGCATTTCTTTGAAAAACCTATCGTTAGTTCTTCCCGTTCCTGATAGAGTTCAAAAAGTTTTTAAAACTAGGACTTCTGTCGGCGATAATTTCGGAATCAAGCGCTCCAGCTATCTGTTCCGCTACACGAGACGTGTACAACGAATCATGAATCAAGTGTATCAGATGGCGCTTCGGGTTCTGAATATCGTCGGGTTTTGAAGTATCGATTTTGCCGAGATCGCGACCAAGGTGATTTCTGAGGTTTTGCGAATCCGCAAAATACCATGCTTCAAGATGCCATTGCGCAAAAGCGTAGACAACCGGCGCCGGAATGTCGCGCAATCGATCAGGAAGTTGCCGTTCGAACGGGGCCAATACCTCATCGGGACTTTTGCCGTCTACATCCAGCAAAATTACAAATTTGCCAATCGGAAGATCGAAATTTTCATACCATGCGCCCTTGATCAGCTTTTCCGCCGTTCGGATGTCTAGTCGCCCGTTCCTCGGCGGGATCCTGACTTCATGCACAAAAATGGATTCGTTCCGAAGGTGGGCGACTAAATGCGGAATAGCTTGCCTTTCCGTATTTCCTGACGCAATGACGACCACGCGTTTCATCATTGGCCTCCGAAACCTTTCGTTTCGTAGAACTCTCCCAGACCGAAGCCGGTTTCGTCCAACGCTTTCCTTATTTGCTCCGGATTTCCATGCATCATTACGTTCGTTCCTTCCTGCTCGTGACGCCGCACGATTCGAACGGCTTCCGGTTCGTCCAATAAATCGAGCAGCAAGGAAGAATGCGTAGTCAGGAGAAACTGTACATGATGCCGTTCTCTCTGAAAGCACTGGACGAGCGAAGCCAACGCCGTAGGGTGAACGTAGTTCTCCGGTTCCTCGATCCCGATGAGATTTGTTTCCGGTTGCGCGAAAATCGCCGTCATGAGGGCCAGCAAGCGCAACGTACCGCTCGAAACTCCCATCTGATGCACCGTATAATTCAACCCGGGCTCGCGCTGCACGAAGTACCGGCGATTTTCGGATTCGCGCGTTTCGATCGTCGAGGGCAATCCTGTAATCGAGCGCGTAACCATTACGATCTTTTCCAATAGTTCCGGGGACGAATTCTGAAGGTTGAAAAGCGTTTCACCCAGATTGCGGCCATAGTGATCGAAACCGTCGAAATTGGCGCCAGGCCAATCGCGGCGAAGCAAAAACGGATTCGGGTCGAAAAATCCCCAACGTCCGACGAATTCCGCAATGTGACGGGCTGGAAACGAAGCATCTGCGGAAGCGGCGGCCAAAGCGCATGTCGTCTTGTTTTTCTTTAACTCTACCAGTTTTTGATTTCCCGACCGCCACCGTCCTTCTCCCCGGCGCGCAGTCAGCAGATCCGACGGAGGAGACGAAGCGTGATGCTGCCTCAGATTTTCTTCCACATAAAAATCGTAGCCGTCTCTCGCGAACCGGAGGGACCATTCGTAATCTCGATCCTCGGCGTCTTTGACAAAGACGGCGATACCGATTTCGTCCGCTTCTTGTCCTTTCCATGCCATGTGAAGAAAGCCCCCTCGCGCAAACGCGGGTCCACGGAAGTCGTGGGCCAGAACCGCTTCGTGCAGGAATCTTAGCGCATCGAGAATCGTGCTTTTCCCCGCCGCGTTGGCTCCGATAAAGAGATTGAGATCGTCCAGTTCGATTTCCACGCTGCGCAGGCTTCGAAAACGCGTTGCCTTGAGTTTTAATAGTTTCATTTGTTTCACTCCTTGCCGGGAGTTTGGCGTTTGGATGCTGCCTTGGATTTCTCAGGCCATGCGCCGCGTTTCGGAGGTCGCGGAACGCGCGGGAACCGGAGAACCGAAATCAAGGAAGGAGGGCCCTGCCGTTTTCCGCAATAACCGCGGATTGATCGAGGCGCAGACGCTCTTTCCGTCATAGAACGCCGTCGGCGCGCTGGGCGGCGATGTCTTCGTCGGAATAGCCGTAGCGTTGTAGTATTTCCTCGGTGTGCTGGCCGTAGTCGGGGGTGGCGGTTGCTTCGCCTGTCTCGATCCGGTCCGGCGTCCGGGTCAGATGCAGCGGTTGCCCGACGATCTCGATTTCTCCCAGCCCGGGAGATTCGATTCTGCGGGCGATCCCGGTATGCCGAACCTGCGGGTCGGCGAACGTTCGATCAATGGCGTATATCGGCCCGCAGGGTATGCGGGCCTCGTTCAGCCGTTCGATCCAGTGGGCGGCGTCGCGGGTCGCCGTCACTTCTTCGATTTCCGCGTTCAAGGCTTTGCGGTTCGCGTATCGGGCTTCGAAGGTGGCGAAACGCGGATCGGCGACCAGCGTCTGCAGGCCTAGGGTCTTGCAGAAGCGCTCCCACATGTCGGGCATCGGCGCGATGTTGATGTGGCCGTCGCTCGTCCGAAACGCGCCCATCGGCGCGATGGACGGGTGGTGGAGACCTGCCTGCGGCGGAACTTCGCTCTCGACGAGCCAGCGAGCCGCCTGGAAGTCGAGCAGGAATATCTGCGCCTCGAGCAGCGATGTCTGCACCCATTGTCCCTCGCCCGACCGTTCCCGTTCGTACAGCGCCAGCATGATGCCGTTGGCGCACAGAAGCCCGGCGGTGATGTCGCTGATCGCCGCGCCCGAGCGCATGGGTCCGGCCCCCGGTTCGCCGGTGACCATCATGTGCCCGCCCATGCCTTGGGCGATCTGGTCCAGGCAGGGGCGTTCGGCGTAAGGGCCGTCCTGCCCGTATCCTGAAATGCTCCCGTAGACGAGGCGGGGATTGCGCGTACGGAGCGTCTCGTAATCGACCATGAGCCTGCGCTTGACGCCGGGCCTCATGTTCTCGACCACCACGTCCGCAGTTTCCGCCATGCGATAGAAAATCTCCCGGCCCGCCTCGGACTTGAGGTCGAGGGTCATCGATTGCTTGTTTCGATGAAGATTCTGAAAATCCGCTCCGTGACGGCGGCCGAGGTCGGCGCTGTCGGGCGCTCCCGGCGTTTCGATTTTGATGACCTGAGCGCCCCAGTCGGCGAGTTGGCGCACCGCCGTCGGTCCGGCGCGGGCCCGGGTGAGATCCAGAACCGTGATATGCGAAAGCACTTGGAGGCTGGTGGTCATGGAACGATTCCCGGAGCCGTGATCTGTTAGGGCATTATACGACAGGCGCGAGCCCGCGGCGGCGTTCGCTTGCGATCGGCCGGGGACTCGGGCATACGCGGGCATGCACGCTCATGCGCCTTTTTCCTGGCGGCTTCAGGTTCCCGTCTACGGCGTGGCGTTCTTCGCGGGCAATCTCTTTCCCATGAGCCATGTGGTGATGCCGCTCTGGGCGCTGGAGTTGGGCGCGTCGCCGTTGGAGATCGGAATCGTGGTGGCCAGCCGCCAGCTGCTGCCGGTGACCCTGTCGATCCACGGCGGCGCGCTGCTCGACCGATTCGGCCCGCGCAACGTGATCATGATTCTCGGCTTCGTCGGCACGGCGTCCACCCTGCTGTTTCCGGTTCTCCCCTTCCTGTGGGCGGTGATCCTGTTGCAGATGATCGTCGGGTTCGCGGAAACCACCAGCTGGATCGGCGCCCAGGCGGCTGTCGGCCAGTTGATGCGGGGCCAACCCGTCTACGCCGGCCGGATGACCGCCTGCGCGCGCGTCGGCGGCATGCTTGGACCGTTTCTGGTCGGATTTTCGTGGGTGCAGTTCGGACCGGCGGGCGGCTTTCTGTTCTTCGCCCTCTGGTCGTTCGGCGGCGTCGTCGCGGCGTCCTTCCTGCCGCGCCGCGTCGGCGGCGGGGCGGTTTCCCGCCGTGCGGACGTTTTGCCGAAAGCGTCGGACTACCGCGTGACGTTTCGGATGCTCGCGCTCACGGCGATCGCGCTGGTGATCGCGGCCACCTTTCTTCGGCAGACGGGTTCGGGCATGCAGGCGTCCTTTTACGCGGTCTGGCTCGACGGGATCGGCTTTTCCGCCGACGCGATCGGGCTGTTGATCGGGATCGGGAACGGCGTCTCCGCGCTGGCGGCGCTGTCGGTCGGCCCGTTGACCCGCCGCATCGCCGACTACTGGTTGTTGATCGTGACCGTCGGTCTGGCCATCGTCGGGATCGCCTTCACGCCGATGATCGAGGGCTTCGTCCTGCTGGCCGTCGCGATCGGCTTGCGCGGCGCGGGGCAGGGGCTCAACCTGCCGTTGATGATGTCGATCGCTGCACGCGCCGTCGCGCCGGATCTTCAGGGGCGCGTCGCCGCGCTCCGCATTTCCTTCAATCGCCTTGGAAACGCCGTTTTTCCGGTCGTCATGGGAGGCCTCGCGGAACTGGTCGGACTGGAATACGCCTTCTACGCCGTCGGCTCGGCCGGGATTATGCTTCTCTGCCTCCTGTCCGTCTGGGTGGCGAAGTCAGGGGGCCGATTCTAGCTGGAGGCCTCGCTGAGTTGCGAGCGCGCTTTCGGAGCAATCGTCCGGTTGGAACCACGATACGGCGAGCGAATCAGGTCCCTTTATTTGAATAAAAGGCGAGCTATCAGGACGGATTGGCCGCATGGAACAGTGAGCGCAAGCATGGGAGGTAGCTCCGCGCACGCAATGCCTTAATATTGAACTCGCTATTGCATGCACTGCAAGCATGCAATAATCAGGGCGTTTCCGAACCGGGAGGAGGGTTGGCCAGTGGCGAGCATCACGATCCGCAATCTCGATGACGGCGTGAAGACGCGTCTGCGCATACGCGCCGCCGAGCACAGCCGATCAATGGAAGAGGAGGTGCGCATCATTCTGCGCGAGGCCGTGAGCGACGGGGGAACTGGCCCCCGGGACTTGGCCAAGTTCACCCGCGAGTGCTTCGCGCCCCTTGACGGTGTCGAGCTCGAACTTCCGCCGCGAGGCCCGATGCGCGAACCTCTGGACTTCGTCTGATCCGCGTCGGATGTTTACGCTCGACACGAATGTGGTTTCCGAAATCATGCGGCCGGTGCCGGCGCCCGCGGTCGCGGCGTGGATCGCGGAGCGGGATGCGGAGGAGTTGTTTCTGACGGCGATCAGCGAAGCGGAGCTTCTTTATGGTGTCGCGATCATGCCGACGGGCAGGCGACGTGCCATGCTGGAGGACATCATTACCCGGTGGCTTGCCCTTGGCTTTCGCGAGCGGATTCTGCCGTTCGACAGCGCCGCTGCCCGAGCCTATGCGGAGATAGCGGCCCACAGGCGCCGCGCAGGCCGGCCGATCAGCGAGGCTGACTGCCAGATCGCCGCTATATCCCGCTCGTGCGGCGCTGTCTTGGTGACTCGAAACGTGCGGGATTTCGAAGGTGCGGGAGTCGATCTTGTCGACCCTTGGTCGGTTGCGCCGACATGAACGGCCGGCGGCCAACGCACCCCGCTTTCGCGATGGAGGAAAGGGCTTCTTCGATCGTCCGGGTCGCGACTTATGCGGGTGCCCCGGCCAGACGGGCATTGCGGGCGACAGGCGGTGGACGCCGTTCTCCACGTGGGGCGGAGGCCAGCGCCGCTGCGACTGCCAACCCTGCTCTCAGGTCAGATTCGTCCCAGCGCTTTCAGCACGTCTTCCGGTGAGACGGGGACCGCGCTGACCCGGCCGCCAAGGGGCGCAATGGCGTCGTTGACGGCGCTCAGGATGGTTTGCGGTGCGCCGGCGGTGCCGCTTTCGCCGGCTCCCTTGGCGCCAAGCGTGGTTTTGGAGGTGAAGGTGGTCACATGGGCAACGGAGATGTCGGGCATTTCGGCGGCCATGGGAAGCAGGTAGTCCGCCATGGTGCCGTTGCGAAGCTGACCCGCATCGTCGTACAGGCAGTGCTCGTAGAGCGCGTCGCCGAGGCCCTGCACGACGGCTCCGCGCTGCTGTTCGGCGACGAGCAAGGGGTTGATGACCCTGCCGCAATCTTCGACGACCCGGTAATCCAGCACCTTGACGAAACCGGTGTCGGGATCGACCTCGACGTAGGCGCCGTGGGCGGCGTTGGTGAAGACGTAGTCCCGCAGCCGGAACCGCGCAGTCGCGACCAGTTCCGGATGGTAATCGTCCGGCAACTCGTGGCTGCGCAGGAACGCGATGTTTCCGAGCGCCGCGAGGGTCATTCGCTGCGCGCCGCCCTTTCGATCGATCACGGCGCCGTCGGCGATGTCGAGTTCTTCGGGGCGAGCCTGAAGCAGGACGCCCGCCGTCTCCAGCAGTTTGGCGCGGAGGGCCGATGCCGCGCGCCTGCAGGTCTCTCCGCCGATGCCCGCGCCGCGCGAACCGTACGTGCCGCCGCCGTAGGGCATGGAATCCGTGTCGCCGGTGATGACGCGCACGCTTTCGAACGAGATGCCGATGACCGAAGCGGCGATCTGGGCAAGAACGGTTTCGGTTCCCTGCCCCTGTTCGGTGACGGCGGTCAGGCAGGTGACGCCGCCGCCCGGCTCGAAGCGCATCGTGACGCCGTCCTGGCCCGAGACCGGAACCCCTGCGGGACCGTAGATCGTCGTGCCCGGATTGGTTCCCTTGATGAAGCTCGCGAAACCGACGCCGCGGAGGATTCCCTCGTCCCGCCGCGCCGCCTGGTCCGCGAGCAGCCGGTCGCAATCCAGTTCCGCGACCAGTTTCTCGAGGCAGGCCTGATGGGACAGTTCGTCCAGCTCGAGGCCGGAGGGGGCCGCCGCCGGATAGGAATCGTCCGGCACGAAATTCCGGCGGCGGATTTCCAGGCGGTCGAGGCCGACCTTGCCGGCGGCTCGTTCGAGCAGGCTGTCGCAGGCGACGATGCCCATCGGATGGCCGACCGCGCGATATTGGGATATCGGAGGCAGGTTCTGAAACACCACGGTCGTCGCGGCGCGGTAATTCGGGATCCGGTACGGCCCCCCGGCGACGTTCAGAACCTGGTTGGCTTCGACGCAGCTGGTGCGCGGGTAGGCGGAGTAGGCGCCGCCGCCGACAAGGTCGTCCATCTCGAAGCCGAGGATGCGGCCGTCCTCGTCGACCGCCAGACGCGCGCGAATCCGGTGATGGCGGGCGTGAACGTCGGATACGAACGACTCCAGGCGGTCGGCGCGGTATCGAACCGGCCGTCCGAGCATGACGGAAAGGACCGCCGTGGCGAACTCGTCGCCGTAGAGGTGGCTCTTGATCCCGTACGAGCCGCCGCAGTCCATGGTTACGATTCGGATATCCCGTTCCGGGATGCCGAGATGGCGCGAGAAGAGCGCCTGGATCATGTGCGGCGCCTGGCCGCCGTACCAGACGGTCAGGCGGCCTTCGGACGGGTCATACGACGAGACCACGGAGCGGGGCTCGGGCGTGACGCCGGTGTGGCGGGCGAAGCGAAAGACTTCCTCGACGACATGGGCCGCGGCGTCGAACGCGCCGTCGACGTCTCCCTTGTCCACGCTGCGCCGGTACATGCGGTTGTCGTCGAGCGACGGATGCAGAACCGGCGAGTGGAGCGCCCTTTCCATGTCCGCGACCGCGGGCCGCTCCCGCCATTCGACCCGGACCATCTCCGCGGCATCCTCGGCGACGGCGCGGTTCTCGGCGACCACCGCCGCAACCGGTTCTCCCTGCCACAGCGCCCGGTCGACCGCGAGCGCGTATTGCGGCGCCGTGCGCAGGTTCGGTTGATTCCGCATCACGCCCATCCACGGCGTCATGCGTTCGGCGATTTCGGAGCCGGTGACGACGGCGACTACGCCCGGCAGCGCCCGGGCGGCGCCGGCGTCGATTTCCAGAATGTCGGCATGGGCGAACGGGCTGCGGACGTAGGCGGCGTCCGTCATGCGCGGCAACGCCAGGTCGTCGACGTGCCGCGCTCGTCCGCTGACCGCACGGCGCGCCATGAGCCGGGACGGCGAAGATCCGACGAGCATGCCGGAGGGCGGGGTTCGCATCGGGAAACTACCTGCTCATCAGCCCCGGGAGATAGGTCGCGAGCCCGGGGAAGAGGATCAGGAGCACGAGGACGATCAAGGCGCATCCGATGTAGGGCGCGGCGGCATACGCGACCTGCCAGAGGCTGGTGCCGCGCGGCGCCACCCCCATCATGACGAAAAGAAGAAGTCCGAAGGGCGGCGTCGTCAGGCTGATCTCCAGCGCCAGAAGCATCACGAGTCCGAACCAGATCAGGTCGAACTGCAGCGTCTCCGCGAGCGGAAAGAAAATCGGGACGGTCAGCAGCATCATCGAAACCTGATCCATGAACATGCCGAGGACGAGCAGCACCGCGAACATGATCAACAGCATGACGACAGGAGCGAGCTCGACCGTCGTAGCCCACGCGATCAATCCGCCGCTGGCTCCGGTGAAGGCGAGAAGCTGGCTGAACGTGGAGGAGGCCAGGATGATCAGCAGCACCATCGCCGTCACCCGCAGGGAACCGGCAAAGGACTTGACGAGGATTTGCCAGGAAACGACGCGATAGACGATCGCCAGCATCAGGACGCCCAGGGCGCCGAAGCCGGCCGCCTCGGTCGGCGTCGCGATGCCGAGGATGATCAGTCCGATGACGCAGAACACCACCAGCCCCATCGGCAGCACATTGACGATCACCGACAACGCGATCTGCCCGAGAGAGTGGTTTTCGACGGAATACGCAGGCGCCGCATCAGGATCGATCTTGACCTGGGCGTAGATCAGGATCGAATAGAGGATCGCGAGCACCAGCCCCGGCAGCACGCCGGCGACGAGCAGCCTGCCGATGTCTATTTCCGCGAGGCTCGCCAGCAGCACGGCGAGGGCGGAAGGCGGGATGATCATCGCGAGGCCGCCGGTTCCGAGAATCGGCCCCATCGACATGTGCTTCTTGTAGCCGCGGCTCGTCATTTCGGGGACCATCATCGACCCCATCATCGCGGTGTTCGCCATCGTCGAGCCCGAAAGCGTGGCGAAGATCGTGCCGCCCGCCACCGTGATATAGGAAAGCCGCCCCGGCAGCCGACCGAAACAGAGGTCGAGCGTGTCGAAGACGCGCACCGCAAGCCCGGTGTGGAAAAACAGTTCGCCCATGATGATGAAGAGCGGAACGGGAATCAGGGCGAAGATCGTCACCGATTCCACCGCGTTGACGACGATCTGCGGCATCGCGTCGAGCCCGCCCATGAAGATCATGGCGCCGACGACGTTGGCGGCGAGGAAAGCGAACGCGACTGGAATTCCCAGCAGCATGAAGACGATGACCATGCCGACCAGGAATCCGGCGATGGCGTACCACTCCGCGAGCAACTCCATCAGAGCGATTCCGACGAACCGGCCTTGCCGGAATAGTACGAGTCCGAGCCGAACAGATAGCGCCCGAACTCGATCGCGACCAAGGTGAAGCCGACGGGAAAGGGCAGGTAGAGGATCCACTTCGGCATGTCTATGGAGCGGAGGTCCAGATCGCCCGAAGCGAAGGCGCCCGCCATTTCCGCGTAGCCGTAGTAGACGAACAAGAGCGACAAAACGATGCAAAGCAGGTAGACGGCCTTGGCGATCAGGCGCCGCAGCGCCGCGGGCATCGCCATGGTGAGCGACTCCACCACCACATGGCCCTTGAGCCGCACCAACCAAGGCGCGCCAAGCATGGTCGAAAACAGCAGGCAATACTCCGCAACCGCGCTGTACCACTGAAGCGCGTTGTATCCGGCGGAGCGGACGGTGACGTCCGCGATGATGCCGACGAAGATCACGGCGAGCATCAGGCCGGCGGTGATCGCCAGCCCGATGATCAGGTTGTCATAAGCGCGTGAGACCGTCTTCATGGGTCTTGCGCGCGCGGGCCGCCGCCGGGCGGCCTACTGGCCGTGATAGATCTTGCTGAGGATTTTCGCCTCGGGCGTCGACACCTTCTTGAGCCGTTCGATCGGGACGGTGTTGGCGAGGGCGATGTATCTGTCGGCCGCTGCGTCCGTCTGCCGGATTTCTTTCTGCCCGAATTCCCCGGCCAGAATCTCGCGTTCCTTCTCGATGAGCGGCTTCCAGTAGTCATGCGAGACGCGTTCCCAGTCCTCTCCCGCCTTGAGAAGGATTTCCCGGCCCTTCCCGGAGAGCTTCTTCAGGGCCTTGTTGGAGACGAAGATGCTGGGTTCGAGCTGATAGAATCTGGGATAGACGCGAAACTTGACGAATTTCGCCCAGCCGCTGCGGCGGGTCCACAGTTCCGGGAACGCGAATCCGTCGACCAGCCCGCGTTCGAGCGCGTTGTAGAGTTCCGGCACCTGCACGGTGACGGTGGTCGCGCCGAGCTCCCTGAGAAAACCGTCGTATATCGGCACCGACCGCATCTTGAAGCCCTCGAGCGACACCATGCCGTCCGCGGCCCGCTTCGGTTCGCGGTTGAGGTAGAGAATGAAGGAGACGCTGGTCGCGCACTGCGCGAGGATGATTCCGTCGAGCCGTTTCGTGACGGCTGCGTTCAGCGCCGCCATCCCTCCGTTCTTTCTTGCCGTCCAGGGTTTCATCTGGGTCGCCGAGAGCGCATCCACCTCGGGCGCGACGCCCCGATGGTAGCTCGCGGCGGTGAACATCAGGTCGTAGAGGCCGGACTTGAACCCTTTCGACTGGGCCGGCGCCTTGGAAATTTCCGGTCCGCCGATATGGGCGATCTTGAAGTGGCCCTTGCCGCGCTCGTTCGCCTCTTCGATGAAGCGCAGGAAGTCGGGCGTCAGCGGAAACGTCTTGGGCCACGCCGAAATTCCCTTCAGCGCGACTTCGGCGGCTTGCGCCGCCGGGGCCGCAACCAGCGTCGCGACGACAGCGGCGGCGATCGAGAACTTTTTCACGGCGAATTCTCCCTTTCGTTCTTCCGAGCCGCCCGGCGATTCCGATGTTTGGCGCAGGCGGACAGCAATCCCTGTTGCCAAGGCAGTATCGGAACGAGTCGGCCAGCGAGTCAAGATGCGAGGCGTTCGGGCGTCATTAACGGCGTTGCGGCTGTCCACATGGCGTCGGCAGATCGCGCGGCCTTTCGGGTTTCGGTTTCGATCAGGAACCCGTCGGCTTGGTAGTAGGCGCGGCGCCCGGGTCGTGGAAGCCAGCGAGGACGGGTGCGCGGTCGGGGTGCTCGTGAACCTGGATCATGGCCCTGACGTAGCGGTGGCGGACAGCGGGAAGCTGAGTCCCTCGCACGTTATCATCGTTCGAGACGGCGCATTCCTCGTGGACGCAGAGGGCGACGTCCAGAGCGCCTACGAAGTGCACGAAGGCCGACTCATCGACCTTGGACGGGGTCGCGAAGCGTCCGTCGTGGTCCGGCAGGTAGACCTTCCTGAGGAAGCGATTGGCCTCGGCCATGTCGGTGGTCTGCGGGGAAGTAAGCCGGGATCATCTCGATGCCGAGTTGGGTTGTCCTTATCGACCTTGCCGCCGGCCTCGCCGATGCGCGAGTACCGGGTGCCGCGGTTGGAGCGAGCGGAACGGCCCGCGTTCGCGGGTCGTTCCGCGAAACGCCCTGAAACTCGACATAGTGCCCTCTTCGGCGACGAAGAAGGCGAAGCAGACCTCGCTGATGGCGTCGTTCATGGTGACGATCAGATCCCACTTCTAGCACCCGCTTACCGCGAGAGCCGTCTTGGGGCAGCGCCCGGCACGACCGTTCGCGTCGATGCGCGTTGCGCCGAGGTAAACGACGGTCATGGAGCCCTTTCATTTCCTCGGTCTCGTAGCGATCGCGCCAGCGCCGGAAGGTGCGCTCCGAAACGCCTACGCCGCTTCGCCTTGGCTCGACACACCTCAGTGGGTACGACTGTCGAACTTCTTCAGTTCTTGCAGTTGTTTCGTCCAACGCATCTCCTGATTTTAAGACCGAGCAGCTCGTCTGGTATCGACCATATCATTCGTTACAGCCGAAGTGCCGACTCTTGACATGCTGCGCAATCCGTCGCACCCTTATGTGTGGTGCAGGATGTCAACGTTTGGGGGCAAGTATTGCCGCACTCAGGCCCACCTGCCTTGGACCAATTGCGCTCCCCGTTGCCGATGGACTAATCTGCGTGACTTGTCGGTTTTTTTATACATGCGTCATGGAGAATCAAGATGAGAAACCCATTCAGGAGAGGAACATCATTCAATTTGAAAAGCTTATTCGAAAAGTACCATTTGGAAAATATAAAACTGAATGCCATGGTATTAAAAGGGGAGGTGCGGATAACCGATGTGGGCCGCAACGCCGCTTGGGAATTATATGTAGAGATGTTGACCAGAGTCGTCACCCAGCCCCTGCCTTCCGAGGACGGGGACGACAGGACCGCGCTGGACAGCATATACTCCTTGTTCCCGACGACGCGGGAGATCTTGCGCCGCCACGGGCCGAAAGCCGTGCAGTTCGCCAAGATCGCCATACCAATCCTGAACCAGAAGGTGCGGCCCTTCACCGCCAAATGGCACCGCCTGTCCCTCGCGGGCGCTTTCGACGATGAAGCCAAGCAGGCAGAATTTCGCGGGGAACTGGAGGAGCTTCAGGCCACGTTGCGCGATTACAACCGAATGCTCGCCGAAATCGCGGGAGTCGAGGACATGACCGATCTCGAAAATATCGAAGGAGAAATCCGATGAACGAAGTCCCCCGACACATGGTTTTCGTTAGTTTCCACCACGAGGACCAATGGTACAAGGATAAATTTGTTCGCATGATGGAGCACCATTGTGTAGACAGATCCGTCGAGGACGGAGACATAAACGATGATTATCTTGCGACGGAGACGATACGACAGAAAATTCGCGACGAGTTCATCCGTGACGCCACCGTGACAGTCGTACTGATCGGTCCTTGCACTTGGCAGAGAAAGCATGTCGATTGGGAAATCGGATCCAGTCTTCGGGATACGCGTTTGAATCCTCGCTGCGGATTGTTGGGAATGCTTCTCCCAGATCATACGAACTACGGAAGAAAACAATATACGCCCGGTCTGATACCGCCGCGGCTCGCCGACAACTGTGGCGGAGATGACCCGTTCGCATGCATCTACGACTGGACTGCCGACCCCACGTCCGTCAGACGCTGGATTCACCGGGCATTCAATCGCAGAGGCGGGACGCCACCTAACAACGGTCGGCGCCAGTTCGGACGCAACCGAGGCGGCGATTGCCGGACGGGCTGGACCGACTGAAGCGGTTGCATCCTGTCGATACTGGTGTTTAGTTTCTGACAAATTGCAACGAGACACCGCTATGTCGAGCCTACCGAACCTCATCTTGGCGCACGCTGCCGCTCTGCCCGAAGCAGGGCCGTTGTGCCCGGGCGCGCTGCTTCACCTCGGGAACCGCGCCGCCGTCGATCAGGCGCTGTCCCGGCTCGCCCGCGCCGGTCGCCTCCTGCGCGTCTGTCGGGGCGTTTACATGCGGCCCGTCGAGACCCGCTTCGGCTCCTGCGCTCCGAGCATCGAAAAAGCGATCGCTTGGCTCTCCGCGTTGTGGGGCGAGACCATCGTTCCTTGCGGCGCCTCGGCCGCCAACGTTCTCGGCCTCACCACTCAGAATCCGGTGTTGTCCGTCTATCTCACATCGGGGTCCAACCGCCGATTGCGCTTCGGTGCTCAAGAAGTGCGCCTGCGTCATGCGCCGCGCTGGCAACTCGTGGCGCCGTACCGACGGGCTGGCGACGCCGTTCGCGCTCTGGCTTGGTTCGGCCCGCGAGAAGTCGAGGACGCTCTTGCGAAGGTTATCAACAAGCTCTCCGACGACGACATGGCCGAGCTGGCGGCGGCGCGCGCGATCATGCCGGCTTGGATGGCGGAACCGGTAGGCGCGCGGGTGGGCTGAAACGCCGTTCCGGTCGCTTTCCCTTGACGATAGACGGTACGCGCTGAATTTCGCGGCGGACCGAAGCGGCCGCCGGGCCTACCTGATCGAGAAAGACATCTGGGTAGTCGAGAACTCTGCGGGTTCTCGTCGAGGCGCCGTTCGGGCGCCGCCTCACTTTCAAGGGAGGCACCTCATTGGCGAAGGCGTGGCGCGCCGTCCGACGGTTTTCAGAGGACATCACCTACGACATCCGAGCCCTCGCCCCGAGACAAACGCCGCCGCTGTACGCGGACTATGCGGAGGCCGCAAGGCCAAGACGGGAAAACGTATGTCCTGACCAGCGGCTCCAGCAAGAGCCTGTATCGTTTCCATCGTGGACCATGTGCTGCTGCGCGGGTTTGGAAACGGGATACGGGCGATCATCGTCTATCCCGTGAATGCTTCGGCGAACAGCCGGAACGAGAAGCGTTTGCGCTGTGATTTTCTGTCGGCTGCCGTCCGCTCGGCGCCCCGCCGATCGCTCTGGCCGCCCGTCGCCATGGATTCGCCGTGACAGGCCGCTATGCCGTCCGGCGACGGTCGGCCGCGTACCACAGGGTCGCCGTGGCGGCGACGGCGAGCAGCGGCGCGACGCCGAGGTTGACCCAGTTCCAGTCGAAATAATGGATGAACGCACCCGAAGACAGCGAACCGATAGCCACGAACGTATAGATGATCTGATTCATCATGCCCTGGGTCTTGGCGCGCTCGACGGGCGTGTAGGCGGTCGTCAGGAGGCTGGTGGCGGCAGTGAACGAGAAATTCCAGCCGACGCCGAGCAGAAACATCGCGAGCCAGAAATCGAACACCTCGACGCCCGAAAGCGCGACCCCGATGCAGGCGGCCTGCAAGGCGAATCCGGCGAGGATCATCGCTATCTCGCCGAACCGCTTGATCAGCGCCCCGGTGAAGAAGCCGGGCCCGAACATTCCGACGATATGCCAGGCGATGACGTCGGCGGCATCGTCGAAGCCGTGGTTGCACTGGGCCACCATGGCGATCGGCGTCGCCGTCATCAGGAAATTCATGACGCATTGCGCGACGGTGGCGGACAGCGCGGCCGCGACGAAGACCGGCTGCCTCATGATTTCCGAAAGCGGCCGTTGCGGTCCCTCGCGTTCCGCCTTGGTGAGCCCCGGGATGTCGAGGAAGAGCAATGCGAGCGCCGCGGCGAGCCCCGTCGCGATCATGAAAAGGAAAGCGCCGGCGTAGATCGGATCGGCGACCATGTCCTTGCCCCACTTCGCGAGGTTGGGACCGGCTAGTCCGGCGAAAACCCCGCCGGCGAGAACCAGCGAGATCGCCGTTCGCTTGAACGATTCCGACGCCACGTCGGCGACGGCGAAGCGATAGAGCTGAGCAAAGCCGGAAAATATGCCGTAAAGCAGGCCTCCCAGCGCCAGCAGCCAGAAATTCTCGAACACCATTGCGCCAGTGCATGACGCGCCGCTTGCGGCGGCAATCAGCGTGCCGACGAGGAACCCCCGCTTTCGTCCCGTGCGTTGGCTGAAGAGAGAAGCGGGCATGGCGGCGATCGCGGTGCCGACGACGATCAGGGCGGTCGGCAAGGTGGCGAGAGCAAGGTGCGGCGCGATCCCCAACGCGGCGATCGGGGCGGTCACCATGAACAGCGAACGCCCGGTGCCGAACATCATCTGGCAGGTGGAGAGGATCAGGACGTTTTTGTGATCGCGCGCGAACACGGGTTCCTCGCAAAAATTCGCCTCGGCGGGACCGGGCGATTACGCCGCGCGTCCCGCGGCGCCGCCGAAGGCGAAAGCCGCCGCAAGCGCGGTGCCGAAAATCGCGGATTTCATGGAGGTTCCACTCTCGCTTCCAGCGTTCATTGTAATCCGCTGACGGCGCAATCATAGTCCGGGATCGATCTCGGGAATCCGCCGTTCGCGTTCGGGAACGCCGCCGTTACGCACGGCGCGTTCACGCTGCGCGGAGAACGGCGCGATGCGAAAATCCCGTCACGGATGCGCTGCCGTCCCGGTCGGTCAGGCGGACGGATCCGCATTCGCCATGTCGAAGCCGTGGGACAGGAGTTCGCCCGATGTCCGTTCGACCGAGATCTCCATCCGGCGCGCTGCGACGGCGGCGGGCGCGTCGCCGTGAACGAATGCCGCCGTTCCCGGCGCGAGCGCCGACCCGTCTCCAAGCCTTTCCATAATCTCCGAAGGCGACGGTACGCGGGCAGGCCGGTCGACCGCGACCCGCCCGCCGCCGTCGATGAAGCGCGCGAGCGGTCCGCGGAACCCGGAGCGCGCGTCGGCGTAACGCCACGCAACGCGGCCCAAAGGCAATGCGTCGTCGAAAACCGCGCCGGCCGCGAGGAGCGTGCCGAAACTTGCAGCGACAAGCGCGTAGGCGGGCTTGCCCGCGGCGCCGTCCGCCGGCCGTTGCAAAGCTGTCTCCGTCGTCAACTGCGTCACGGGCCGGGCCTCGACGCTATCGGGACCGATGACGCGGACGCGGTCGATGAGGATATCCGGCGTTACGGTCGCGCCGTCCGATCTGCGCACGTGAGGATGGAATACGAAGCTGGCGCTCATGGCTGCACGATAGCACGACGCTCTCGTCGCCGCCCGCCGTTGCGCGGCATGAGTTTGCGGCCCGATCAGGGCCTCGCGCCGGAAAGCGAAGCGTCCCGGCGAAGGCGGGCGGCGCAACGATGGCGGTCGCTTCGCGAATTCAAAGCCGAAAGCGCGCGTCGCCGTCGGCCGCGATTTGCGTCGGGAGGTTTTCTTCCCATTCGAGGTAGGCGCGCGCCGCCGCGTCGTCGCCCTGGTGGCGCGCCGACATCAGGAATAGGTGATCGATCGCCTCGCTGTCCGGCGGCGCTCCGGGCGAGGCCGCTGTGGGCCGCCCCTCGGCGACCCACGCCTCGCGGCCTCCCGCCAGAATGCGGACGGGTCGCGTTTCCGACAGATCCCGCGCCGCCAGCGAGGCGCGGGTCCGCCGCCCGGAATAAACGACGACCGTCTTTCCGTCAGGGATGTCGAGGCGGTCGAGGCGCGGACGGACGCTCCAGACGGCCTCCGGCAGGTGAGCAGCCCGGTAATCCGCCGACTGTCCGGCGTCGATAAGGAAAATGCCGCCGCCGCGCATTTCGTCCGCCAACTGAGCGCAGGAAATTTCTTCCGCGGCGGGAAGGTCGACGCCGGCCGCGTCGCCCGTTTCGATCCCCTGGATATCGAGCGCGCTGGCGTCCCAGCCCATTCGCCGGAGCCAGTGCGCGGTGGCGACGGCGCGGGCGCAGGGAGCCTCGTCGAGCAGGACGACGCGGGCGCCCCAGACGCCGCACCAATGGTCGGTCGCCTGCACGAGCTGTCCTCCCGGCGCATGAACGGCGCCTGCGGCGTGGCCCGCGTCGAATTCTTCCCGCGTCCGCACGTCGAACAGGAAAAGCGTGCGGCCGGAATCCGCTCTCCAGGCGTCGAGCGTCGCCGCGTCGATTACCGGGATTCCGAATTCGCGGATCATGTTGCGGGCATACGACGCGGCGCTCTCCGCGCACTTCCGCGACGGAACTTCCGGATGGCGCAGCGCGCTGCCGCGCTCGAGTTCGCGGCCCGCCAGCTTCCAGCCCATCGTTCCGTCCTTGAGCGCGGCGACGCGGTTGGGAACGCCCGCGTCGATCAGGGTCTGCGCGCCGATGATCGAACGCGTCCGCCCGGCGCAGTTCACGATGATCGTCGTGCCGGGGTCGGGGGCCAGATCGTGGACGCGGTACATCAACTCCGCGTTCGGCACCGACACGCCGCCCGGAATCGACATGCGCGCGTGCTCCTCCGGCGTTCGACCGTCAAGAACGACGAGATCGTCGCCCCGCCGCTTCATGGCGTGCAGTTCGTCGGCCGTGACGTGCGGCGTTGCCGCCTCGCGTTCAACGATTTCGCCGAACGCTTTCGAAGGAACGTTGACGCCCTGGAACGTCTCGTAGCCGGCGGCGCTCCACGATGGGTTGCCGCCCCCCAGAACCGAGACGTTGTCGTACCCCAGTTCGGCAAGGCGGATCGCGGCTCTCTCCGCGACGCCGTCGCCTGCGTCCACGAGCGCCATGCGCACGGTTCTGCGCGGCGCCAGCAGGGGGGCTCGCGCTTCGAGGACGCTGAACGGGCACGGAACCGCATGCAGCATGTGGTCAAGCCCGAACTGGCCGGCTTCGCGCACGTCCAACAGGGCGAGTTCTTCGCCGTCCTGGAGCGTTTCCTTGAGCGTCCGCGGATTCACGATCAGTCTCCGAAGAGGGCCGCGGTCAGCGCCATATTTTCCCTGCGAGGTCGACCACCATCCCGAGCTTCGCCCTTTGTTCGTCGAAGGCGATCCGGTTGCCGGTCTCGATCGAGGCGAATCCGCATTGCGGACTGACCGCCAGATTTTCCAGAGGCACGATCTTCGAGGCTTCGGCGACGCGCGCCCGGATCTCGTCGGGATCCTCCATCCTTCCGGTCTTGGTGGTCACGAGCCCGAGCACGACCCGGACGCCGTCCGGCATGAAGCGCAAGGGATCGAAACCGCCCGAACGCTCGTCGTCGTATTCCAGGAACCATGAATCGACGGCCAGGCGGGGAAACAGTTCCTTCGCCATCCGGTCGTAACTGCCCGCCGCGATCCACTGGCTCCGGGCGTTGCCGCGGCACAGGTGAATGGCGAGGCAGGTGTCGGAAGACCGTTTCGAAACGCAGGCGTTGATCACGTCGCCGTACAGTCCCAGCAGCCGGTCGGGATCCTCGCCGATGTCCGCCACGTTCCGCCGCAGCCGGTCGTCGAGGAAATAGGTCAGCACCGGATCGTCGATCTGGACGTAGGCGCAGCCATGGGCTTCGAGCGCGGTGATTTCGTCCTGGTAGACGGCGGCGACGTCCGCCCAGAACGCGTCCATCGACGGATAGGCGTCGCGGCTCACGGAATCCCGTCCGCCGTGGAAGTGAATGCGGCTGGGCGAGGGAATCATGACCTTGGGAGTTTTCTCCGTGCATCCCTTCAGATACTCGAAATCGGCGACCGAAATCGAGCCGCCGCCGCCAAGCCGCCCCGTCGTCGTCACCTTCTTGGGCAGATAGGAGCCGCCCTGCTCCTGGCCGCCGCGAAAGGGGGAGTCCGTGTCGGGATCGCTGACTTCGATGCCGTCGATCGCGGAGATGAAGTCGATCCACCAGTTCTCGCGCCTGAATTCGCCGTCGGTGATCGCTTCCAGCCCGATCTCCTCCTGCATGCCCGCGCATTCGGCGATGGCGGCGTCTTCCATGGCGCGCAGCTCTCTCCGGTCGATCTCTCCGGCCCTCCAGCGCCCGCGCGCCTCGAGGAGGTGGTCCGGTCTGAGAAGGCTGCCGACCTGGTCGGCGTGGAAGAAAGGTTTCGGCATGTTACGGCTCCCGGCTGCGTCCGGCCCTGACGCCGGATCGTTCCACGGCCGCCGGTACCTGGTCGATGCCGAGCGGCGCCATGAGATGAATGCCCGCGACGCCCTCGACGTCCGCGTATTCCGCGATCAGCTCGGCGCAGATCGCGGTTCCCTCCGCCTTCTGGTCTTCCGCGCCTTCCAGGCGATCGATCAGGGCGTCCGGAATGGTGGTGCCCCAAAGATGCTCGCGCATCCATCGCGCGGAGCGAGCCGAGGCGATGGGGCCGATTCCGATCAGAATGCCGCATCTGGCGGCGACGCCGCGGTCGACCAGGGCGGCCGCGTATTTGCGGACGAGCGCCGCGTCGAAGCAGAACTGCGTCTGCACGAATTCCGCGCCGGCGTCCAGTTTCGCGTCGAGAGAGCCGGGATTCCACTTGCCGTCGTCGGGATCCATGGGCACGTCGGCGGCTCCGACGAAGAGTCGGGGCGGCCCGGAGAGCCGGCGTTCGGACGGCAGGACGCCTTCGTCCCGCATCCGCCGCGCCGTTTCCATCAGTTCGTGGCTTTCCAGATCGAACACCGGCTTGGCGTCGGGCTGGTCGCCGGCCGACGGATCGTCGCCGCGCAGGATCAGGACGTTCTCCACGCCGAGAGCCGCCGCTCCGAGCAGGTCGCTCTGCAACGCGATCCGGTTGCGGTCGCGGCAGGTCATCTGCAGCACGGGCTCGATTCCCGCGCGCAGCAGGATCGACGCCGCCGCCACGCTCGACATGTGCGCCCGCGCGCTGGCCCCGTCGGTGACGTTGACGGCGTCCACCCAGCCCTCGAGAATCGACGCCCGCGAAAGCAGATCTTCGGGATCGGCCGAGAGCGGGGGCGACACTTCGGCGGTTATGGCGAAACGCCGTTCGGCGAGCGATGCGGACAGCCGGCTCATCAGTCGCGCCGCCTCGAGACGACGAAGGATTCGTCGAGAAACCACAGGCCGTTGTTCTCGTGCAGCACCTCGCGGGTCGCGTCCAGGTAGCTTCCGTCGACCATCGCCTGCTCGAGGCGCCCGTCCTCGATCTGGGCGACGTAGACCGCGGCGTTCCAGGCGGCCATCAGCGTCGAGGTGCCGATGGAGGAGCCGATCTCGGTCGGCAGCGTGTGCATCACGTAGCGGAACAGCGCGCGCTTGTCGGAGGCCGCGGCGAAGCTCAGGTCGCGCCCGTCGCGTCCGAGGGCCTTTTTCAGCGCGGGAAGCAGAATCTGGCGGTTGTGGAGGAAGGGATTCTCGTCCTTCCAGATCCTCCTGATGATGTCGAGGCCGGGATCGTCGCCGTGCGAGTGGATGGTCAGCATGCGGCCGCCGGGAGCGAGCGCGCGGGCGAGCGGCGCCAGAACCCGCTTGACCTTGAGGTCGAGAGAAGCGCGCGCGCGGAAAGGCTGCGAAGCGATGATGAGGTTGTAGTCGTTCATCGCCCGGCCGGGGCGCGGGATGATGCCGTCGAGCAGAAGCTTGTGGTCGTCGCGATAGAGGATGAGCGCCGACGGGCGGACATAGAGAGGATTGCCTGTCCTGCCGCTGGTCCGCACCTGCCAGCCTTCGGCGATCGCGGGTTCCAGGGCCGCGATCTGGGTCGCGAAATCGTGCGCGGAATCGCCTTCCAGCGCGATCTCCTGCCAACTCAGCCGGGCGGCGCTTTCCGGCGTATGCGGGGTCAGGGAGGGCGCTTCGCTGTAAAACATATTGGTGATCACGAAGACCATCGCCGGATGCTCGTTGAGCCTGTCCGGCAGTTTCTCGAGGGTCAGCCGCACGTCTTCGAGGCTGATCTCCTTGCCGACGACGTAGAACGGAATCGTCGGAAAAAGGTGATGCATCTGGCGCAGGACGCGGGTGAGCACGGTGCCGTCTCCCATCCCGGCGTCGAAGACCCGAAGCGCCGGAGGACGCAGCTGGAGGCGCCTCAGTTCCTGCCCGACCCGGTCCGCCACCGCCCATTTCTCGGAACAGGTGTTCACGAACAGAAGGTACTTCTGGCGGTTGTCGTAAAACCGAAAATGGGACGGAGCCTCGTCGTCGCCGACGGGTCGGGACGCCGGGGCGGCGCGGAGCCGGGGATCGTAGGTCTGGTGTTCGACCGCAGGGCCGTTTTGCAGGAACTCCTCGATTTGGGCGACGGTCGCGGTCGTTACGCGCCTGTCTTCGCGCAACCGCCGCACGAACTTGCCGTCGTTGACGGCCAGACGGCCGAACGTCGACTCGGCCATGCCCCTGTCGCGGCAGAAGGCTTCGATCTTCCGGATCATCTCCGCGTGCGATGTCATTCGTCATTCCGTCTTCGAAACCGGAAACCTATCCCATTTTTTCTTGAAACGAAAACGATGGGATTCGTCCCACTGCCCGGCGCGTCGTTCGCGTTGCGCTGCGCTCGCCCCGCGCCGGGGCCGAGCGGCGTCGCGGCCTGGATCGGCCGGCGGACAGCCGGGCAGGGCCGCGTCGGCAATGCTATACTGCAGGCACCGGCCGGAGAACCCTGAATGCGGACTGTTTGGAAGCATGTGCAACTCGCGGCGGCGCGAACGCCCGATCGCGCGGCGCTGGCGGACGACGCCGAACCTTTGGGAACGCGCGAGGCCGGAACGAACCCCGGCTCGCCGTAAAGCGCAGGCGGGCGGGCGACCGGGAGCGGGGAAACGATGTCGAAACTGCAGCTGACCTTCGCCTGCGGTCCGTACGACCGCATGGAAGCCCTCAAGTACGGCATCGTGGACGTCGAGGGAATCGATCTCAACTTCCTCGAGATACAGGCGCCGCGCGAAATCTTCGATCGCATGGTCGGCGGGCAGGAATTCGATCTGTCCGAAATGTCGATCGCGGAATACGTCGCGATGAAGGCGAGGGGGGACTGCCCGTTCGTCGCCATTCCCGTGTTTCCGTCGCGGGCGTTTCGCCATGCGTTCGTCTGCGTCAACCGCGGCGCCGGCATCCGCGAACCGGGAGACCTCGTTGGCCGGCGCATCGGCACGCCGCTCTACACGCAGTCGGCCGCCGTGTGGATACGCGGCGATCTGGAAAATCATTACGGCGTCGATCTGTCGGGCGTCCGCTGGCTCCAGGGCGCCATGGAAAAGCCCGGCGGCCACGGCAATCCGCCGTCGCCTCCGAAGCTGCTGCGTCCCGTCGACGTAGCGCCGAACCTGTCCGGCAAGTCGCTGTCGGACATGCTGGCGGACGGCGAAATCGACGCGACGCTCGGGTCGCGGATGCCCGATTCGGCGCGCGAGCGTCCCGACAGGGTCGCGCATCTCTGGCCGGATTTCCGCGGCGAGGAGAAGCGGTATTACGCCGAAACCCGCATCCATCCCATCATGCACCTCGTCGTCATCCGCCGCGAACTGTTTCGCAGGCATCGGTGGATCGCGCGGAGCCTGTTCAAGGGTTTCGTCGCCGCCAGGGACTGGGCGGCGGAGCGGATGCGCTTTTCCGGGGCCCAGCGTTACATGCTGCCGTGGCTGTTCGACGACCTGCGCGAAATCGACGAGCTGTTCGGCGGCGATCCCTGGCCTTACGGGGTCGAGAAGAATCGCCCGACTCTCGAGGCCTTCGTCAAATACCTGCGCCAGCAGGGCTTCATTGCCGAGACCTTTCCGGTGGAGGAACTGTTCGAAGAGGTCGGCGAAGGCTGAACGCGCGGGCCGGATCACGAGCCGGGCGCGGACGGCGCGCCGAAGATCTCCGACAGCCGGGTGCCGTCGTAGAAGGTTCTCCGGAACGCTTCGCGCGCCCGGTAACGCCGGTACCATGCGGCCAGCGCGGGCCGGCGGTCGACGAGCCCTCCGAGGCCGAGGTCGTACATGCGGTCGACGGTCGGCAGATAGGCCGCATCGGCGATCGTGATCCCGTCTCCCATGATCCAGTCTCCGCCGTGGGCGGCGAGCGCGGCGTCGAACCGCTGCGCCGCCGAATCGAGCCGGTCCGTCGCTTCGTCGGTCTCCTCGGGACCGAAGGCGGTCTTGTTGAGGCGCCTGTAGAAGTGCTTGCGCACCGGATGGCTGTCGGCCATCCGCCTGTAGGCGTCATCCGACATTCCTTCGTAGCGCTTCGCGAGATAGTTGTTGAAGGACGGCACGCGGATCGCGGGCGTCGGCACTTCCTCGAGGTAGCGCAGCCATTTGCGCATGTGGGCCCGTTCCACCGGATCCCGCGGCGTCATGGGGACGTCGGGGAAGACTTCGTCGAGATATTCCATGATGACCGACGAGTCGACGACCACGGCGGCGCCGTGGGTTATCGTCGGCACGACCCCGTTGGGATTGAGTTTCAGGTACCAGTCCTGCAGCTGCTCGCGCCTCCTGTGATCGACGATGCGGTCTTCGTACGGGATCTTCTTTTCCCAAAGCGCGAGGCGCACCTTCTGGCTGCAGGTCGATTGCGGGAAGTTGTAGAGGGCGAGGTCCGGCATCTTGTTCTCCTGGCGCGTTCCGGAGCGCCGCGGGCGCGCGGCGCTTCTTGTCATCGGCGCATCGTTGCAGTAAGCGATGAGCGTCCGCAAGCGGAGCGGTCTCGAACTCGAAGGATTCGGAAGATGGCGGAACGATGCAGCATCGGATGGATCGGAACCGGGCGCATGGGTTTCGCCATGGCGCGGCGGCTGCTTCAGGGCGGCGCCGACGTGTCGGTATGGAACCGCACGCGGTCCAAGGCCGAACCGTTGGCCGGCGACGGCGCGACGGTCGTCGATAGCCCCGCCGACCTGGCCGACCGGGACGTCGTGTTCACCATGGTGGGCGGCCCGGACGATTTCGTGCAGGTCACTCTCGGCGAGAACGGCGTCCTGACGCGGGACGCGAAGCCCGGCGTTCTCGTGGATTCCACGTCCATCGACGAGGAAGCGTCGGCCCGGGTGCGCGAGGCGGCGGCCGGAATGGGCGTGGACATGCTGGCCGCGCCGGTTTCCGGCAACGCCAAGGTCGTCAAGGCGGGGAAGCTCGCTTTCGTGGTTTCCGGGCCTCGCCGGGCCTACGACAAGGTCGCGCCCTGGCTCGACGCGATGGGGCGGGGATCGTCCTGGGTCGGAGAGGGCGAACTCGCCCGATTCATCAAGATCTGCCACAACGCGTTTCTCGGCGTCGTGATCCAGAACATGGTGGAGATCACCGCTCTCGCCGAGAAGTCGGGCGTGCCGCGGCATGCGTTTCTCGACTTTCTCAACAACAGCGTCATGGGATCCATGTTTTCCAGATACAAGACGCCCGCGCTGGTGAATCTCGACTATTCGGTCACCTTCACGCCGAAGCTCCTGCTCAAGGATCTCGATCTCGGCCTGTCGGCCGCCCGCGACCGCGGCGTTCCCATGCCGGTGACGGCGGCCGCGCGGGAGATCGTCCAGTCCCTGATCGGTCACGGATACGCGGACCAGGACTTCGCGGCGCTGCTGTCGCTGCAGGCGGCGGCGTCCGGCCTGCAGCTCGAAGCCGAGGGCGTCGAGGTTGCCGACGGCCTTTGAACGGGGGCGGCCGTTTCGTTGGTCGACTTCCATTCGCTCGGCATCATCCTTTTCGGCCTCGCGGTCGGCGCGTTCGTAAAGGGCCTGACCGGCATGGGGCTGCCGCTGGTGGCGGTCCCGTTCATGGCGGCCTTCGTCGGCGCCGAGCATGCGATCGTGGTGATGCAGATACCGGGCCTCGTGTCCAACGCCTGGCTGGTCTGGAGCAACCGGAAGCAGGCGCGGGAAGTGCCGTTGCGCTACGACATGATCGTTCCCGCCGTGGTCATGACCGTCGTCGGCGTGTGGTTTCTCGAAATCGCGGACAACCGGACGATCATCCTGCTGTTGGCCGCCGTGGTCGCCGCGTTTCTCGTGCTGCTGGCGAGCCGGCCGTTCCGGCTGACCGGAACGGCCGGGCGCGTGATTCCGCCCGCCGCCGGTCTGATCGGCGGATTTGCGCAGGGGGCGACGGGGGTGTCGGGACCGCTTTTCTCGGCCGTGATACTCGCGTTTCGCTTCAGGAAGGAAGGATTCGTCTACTACAACGGCCTTGTCTTCGGGCTTTTCAACTTCGTGCAGGTCGCCGCGATGCTGTCCTTCGGCATGTTCACGTGGCAGCGCACGTTCGAAGGCCTTCTCGCCCTGGCGCCGCTGTTCCTGTTCCAGCATCTCGGCATGAAGGCGATGGGCATGGTCAGCCTGAAGGCGTTCAACGGCGCCGTCGTCGCGGTGATCGCGCTGATGGAGATCAAGCTCGTCTACGAAGGCCTGCTGCGGTGACGCCGGAAGCCGTCGCGATCATATGCGCCGCCCTCGCGGCAGGCGCCTTCGCCAAGGGATTGACCGGGCTCGGCCTTCCGCCGGTCGCCATCGCCATCCTTTCGGCGTTCTTCGACGTCGAGCACGCGATCGTGGTCGCGACGATTCCGGTCGCGTTCGCCAACATTCTGATCGTCTGGCTGCAGCGGGACCGGATACGGCAGGTGCCGAGGATCTGGTTGCCGTTCGCGGTCGCCGCGGCCGGCGTGGCGGCGGGCACGTGGGTGCTCGCCAATATCGACAGGCGCGCGTTGACCATCGTTCTCGCGGCATGGATCGCGGTCTTTCTCCTGACCACGGCGTTCGGCCTCACGATCCGGGCGGAGGGCAGGGGAGCGAGGATCGCGTCTCCCTTGATCGCTTGCGCCGCCGGAATCAGTCAGGGCGCGACGGGATTCTCCGGCCCGTTCATCGCCACCTGGGGGCATGCCTTGGGCTTCGCGAAGGAGACCTACGTCCTGGCCACCTCGCTGCTCTTCGCCTCGGTATCCGTGACGCATCTTCTGACCGTCGGCGCGGCCGGGCTGTACGACGGCGAGAGAGCGATGCAGGGCGCCCTCGCTGTCATTCCCGTCCTGATCTTCACCCCGCTCGGCATGCGTTTGGCGCGGCGGATCAGCGTCCGCGTCTTCAACTACGTCATTCTCGGCGTTATCGGCGCGATGGAGGTCAAGCTCGTCTGGGGACTCGTGGCCGATGGATGAAGGTCGCGGCGAGTCGGCGAGCGGACGGCCCGGTTTCCTCCGTCGAAAAGGCAAGACGGCGTCCGACGAGAATTTTCCGGTCGGATCGTTTCTGCTGCCGGCGAAGACGCGACCGCACGTCGCCGCGTTCTACGCGCTCGCGCGGGCGGCGGACGACGTCGCCGACGACGCGAACCTCGATCCCGGCGAAAAGGCCGCCCGTCTCGATCTGTTCGAACGGACGCTCGCCGGCGAGCTCGAGGACGGCCCCCCGGAGGCCCTCGCGCATCGGCGAAGCGCGGAAGCGACGGGCGTGCCCGTGCGCCACGCCCTCGACCTCGTTCGCGCCTTCAGGCAGGACACGGTCAAATCGAGATACGCCAGCTGGGACGATCTCATGGGCTACTGCGCCTTGTCCGCCTCGCCCGTCGGAAGGTTCCTGCTCGATCTTCACGGCGAGGATTCGGCGTTGCGCCGTCATTCCGATCCGCTGTGCGACGCGTTGCAGGTGCTCAACCATCTGCAGGATCTCGGGCGCGACTATCTGGAGCTGGACCGCGTCTATTTGCCGGGCGACTGGATGCGGGCGCAGGGCGCCGCCGTCTCCGATCTCGGCCGCGACTCCGCGTCGCTGCAGTTGCGCGGGGCGATCGATCAATGTCTGGACGGCTGCGAGGAGTTGATGGCCCGCGCGCGAACGTTGCCGTTCCGGCTGCGCGGCACCCGTCTTTCCATGGAAGCGGCCGTCGTCGCGCGGCTGGCCGACCGCCTGATCGCGCTTCTCCGGGCGGGCGACCCGCTCGCGGCGCGGGTCGCGCCGGCAAGGGCGGATTTCTTGCGGTGCGGCGTCCGGGGAGCTTTCGCGGGCCTTCTCCGTTCCCGCGGAGCGGGCCGGCAGGTTTAGTCGAGCATCTTCTCGTAATCGGCGCCCATCACCCGGCCGATCGGCTCGCCCGCCAGGACCGCTTTCGTCATCGCCGCTTCGCGGCGGGCGATCGTCTCCGCGGCGTCGAGAATTTCCTCCGCACGGGCGGCTTCGAGGAAGCATACGCCCGACCCGTCGGCCAGCGCGAAATCGCCGGCGGACACGGTGACGTCGCCGATCGCGACGGGTTCGTTGAACGCACGCTCGACGATTCGCTTTCGGGCCGAGGTCGGGATCGCCCGCCGCGCGAATACCGGGAAATCGAGCGTTCGGCTTTCGTCGACGTCCCGTACCGGTCCGTCGCAGATCACGCCCTCTATGCCGCGCAGCCTGGCGCCGTTGGAAAGAATGCCGCCCCATCCCGCCGCTTCGATGCCAGTCCGCTGCTCGATCACGATGACGTCTCCCGGGCCGCCGGCCTCGACCGCCGCCGTGCAGAGATGGCGAAGCGGTCCCTGCCTGGGCGCGTTCGCGCCCAGCTTGACGGTCAGCGCCCTGCCGGCGACGCGCCTTTCGGAGGAAAGGCGCAAGAGCCCGGTGACCCGGCCCGGAAGCTCGAGCAGGTCGAGCGCGTCGGAGACCGCCGGCGTGTCGAGTTTCGCGAGCCGGGCGACGATGCCGTTCGTCGTCATGGGGCGACCTCCGCCGCGGTTCCCTTGCCGGCCGGAACGAAAACGCCTCCTTCCCGGCCCGGCGAGGCCGGCAGCGGCGTCCGCGGCGCGGCGCCGGACGGCAGGAAGCGCGAGCCTTTCGGGGCTCCTCCCCGACCGACGACGCAGGTCGTTCCGCTCCGGCGCATCAGCCGTCGATCGCGAGCACGTTGCGGATGACGTCGTCCGCCGACCTGACGTCGCCGAAGCTCTGGTAGACCGAGGTGAGGCCCGCGAGATGCTCTTCGGGGTTTCTGGAGGCGTTGCAGTCTTCCACCATGATCGCGCGATAGCCGATCATCATTCCGTCGCGCGCCGTCGACTCGCAGCACATGTTGGTCAGCGTTCCGCCGACGAGAAGGTTTTCGATTCCGCGTTCCTGGAGGCGTTCGTGGAGGTCGGAAGATCCCTGCACGAGCGCGCTGAAGCGGGTTTTTTCGCAGAACAGGTCTCCTTCCCGGACGTCCAGGCCGGGATGCAGGGCGTGGCCCGCGCTTCCCCGCGTCAGCCCGTCCTTGTGGGCCTGCATCTTCCGGTCTGTGAAGAAATGCTCGTGGTAGAGCGGCCAGAGGCTGGGGCCGCCGGGGGTTTCGGCGACCGTCAGCGAAACCCAGACCGCGAGGCCGCCGGCGCCTCGCAGCGCGGCGGCGAGGCGGTTGATGGCGGGAACGATGTCGAGGCAGGGCTGGACGCCTTCGACGAAGAAGTTCTGCATGTCGATGACGAGAAAGGCGGTCTTCGCCGGATCGAAGGACTCGAACACGTTCAGGCGTCCGCGCTTTTCCATGACCCGGTCGATGACCTGTTGCGGCATGCGGAATTCGTTCATCGGATTCGCTCCCTTGCGGCGGGTCCGGGGGCGCGCGCCGCGCCGGGCGCCCACGCGATCATGCGCAACTCGCCGAGCTCCCGCGCCATCTTGCGCCACGTTTCGCCGCCGTCCATGGAACGGAATATCTGGCCCATGATCGTACAGCAATAGATCAGCATCGGGTCGGCGGCGTTCACGCCGATCGACCAGATCGTCGAGTTCACCGGAGTCGGCAATCCGGCGTCCTCCCAGGTTTCGCCCCGGTCCCGGCTGCGCAGCAGCAGGCCGGTTTCGCCCGAGGGCCGGTCGCCGACCGAAAGGAAGACGACTCCGCTGTCGTCCGGCCGCCGCGCCATGCAGCGGAAATAAGGCCAGGGCGCCTCCGGGACGTCCACGAAACTCCAGGTTTCGCCGTCGTCGTCGGAGCGGTGCAGTCCGAGTTCGGTCGAGCACAGCACGCGCCGCGGGCCGTCGTCGTCGACGATGACGAGATTGTGCGTATCGTCGGTGCGGAGGCCGCGGCCCAGCCGCTCCCAGCTGCGGCCCCGGTCGCGGGATCGCCAGATCGCGTCGATCTCGATGGTCGCCCATACGGCGTCGGGCCGCCGCGGATCGAACTGGACGGAGGTGACGCGGGGCGTGTTGATGAACTCGCATTCGGAGGCGTTGCCCAGCGGCGCCCTGAACCAGGAGCGGCAGCCGTCTTCGGACACGAAGATCGCCGCCGGCCGCGTTCCGGCGACGACGAAGTCGGGGTCGTCCGGATGCTGCGCGATCTGCAGGATGTGCAACCCGTCCATGGGAGAGGGCAGGTGGTTCCAGCGGGCCGCTTCGCGGTCCCAGCGGTAGACGCCCAGGTCGGTGCCGGCCAGCGCGGCGCCCGGACGCGCCGGGTGGGTCGAAACGCACCAGCACCGGGACTCGTTGTAAATCCCGCCGGTTTCGGTGTGGGCGCGATTCCACGTTTCCCCGAGGTCGTAGGAGAACCAGACCGAGTGCCCTACCGATGCGGCGTAGGCGACCGTCTCCACGGCGTCGCTCCGGATATTGCGAGGCCGAGTTTACGCCGTTCCGCCCGCGACGGCCAACCGGCCCGCCGAGTCTTCAGGAATGGCTGAACTCCGGCTTGCGCTTTTCGGCGAACGCGGCCATGCCTTCCTTCTGGTCGGCGGTCGCGAACGCGGCGTGGAACATTCGCCGTTCGAAGCGGATGCCTTCGGCGAGCGTCGTCTCGTAGGCGCGGTTGACGGATTCCTTGATTATCATGGCGCAAGGCAGGGACTTCGAAGCGATGGTTTCCGCCGCCTTGAGAGCTTCGTCGAGCAAGTCGGCCGCCGGCACGACCCGCGAGACGAGGCCCGCGCGCTCGGCTTCTTCCGCGTCCATGAAGCGTCCGGTCAGGCACATCTCCATCGCCTTCGACTTGCCGACGAACCGGGTGAGGCGCTGGGTGCCGCCGGCGCCGGGAGGAACGGCAAGATTGATCTCGGGCTGGCCGAATCTCGCGTTGTCGGCGGCGATGATGAAATCGCACATCATGGCCACCTCGCAGCCTCCGCCGAGGGCGAACCCGGCGACCGCGGCGACGACGGGCTTGCGGCAATGCGAGATGCGTTCCCAGCCGTCGGTGATGAAGTCTTCCATGTAGGCGGCGGGCCAGGTCTTGTCCTTCATTTCCTTGATGTCCGCGCCGGCGGCGAACGCCCGCTCGGATCCCGTCAGCACGATGGCGCCGATGCCGTCGTCGGCTTCGAAGGCGTCGAGCGCTTCGCCGAGTTCCACGATCAGCGGCGTGCACAAGGCGTTGAGGGCCTCGGGGCGATTCAGCGTGATCAGACCGGCGCGGCCGCGGGTTTCGACGAGGATGTATTCGTAGGCCATTACGGAAGTCCTTCTTTCGGTGGGCGGGTTTCAGTCGAACGACAGCTCGGCTTCGCCGAGCGTCGCGAAATGGGCGTCCACTTCGGCCGGCGTCACGTCTCTCAGCGCGACCGGCTTCCAGCGCGGGTTGCGGTCCTTGTCGACCAACGCCGCGCGGATGCCTTCGTAGAAATCGCGGCGTTCCAGCACGTGGCATATCATCCGGTATTCCAGCGCGAGCGCTTCCCTTACCGACAGGCCGGCGTGGGCGGCGAGCTGCCGCGCCGTGATCTTCATGCTGGTCGGCGACATGCGCCGGAAGGCGGCGGCCGTCGCCGCGGCGAATTCCGTATTCTCGCCCTCGAGCCTGTCGAGAATTTCTTCGACGTCGTCGGCGTCGAACAGCCGGTCGATTTCGTTCCGCCGCGCCGCCAGGCGGGATTCGCCGGGGTCGCCGGAGAAACGGGCCAGAATTTCTTCGACGGGGTCTGGATCTCGCGCGAGCGCCGCCATAAGCTCCGCATGGCGGTCGCCGGTCACGAAATGCGTCGCGAGTCCGGCATACAGCATGTCCGCGGCGCCGATCCGGTCGCCCGTGAGGCCGAGATAGAGGCCGAGGCGTCCCGGGCACGCATTGAGAAAGACGGTGGCGCCCACGTCGGGCAGGAGGCCGATTCCGGTTTCCGGCATGGCCGCCGCGACTCGTTCGCCGACGACCCGGTAGCGGCCGTTGACGGAAACGCCCAGCCCGCCGCCCATTACGATGCCGTCGACGAGGCTGACGAAGGGCTTGGGAAACGCGGCGATCGCCGCGTCCATCCGGTATTCCTTTACGAAGAACTCTCGCGCCCGCGCGGGGCTTTGGAGGCCGGTCCGGTAGACCTGGAGAACGTCGCCGCCGGCGCAGAACGCGCGCGCTCCCTCGGCGGTGACGACGACGACGCGAACCGAATCGTCCGTCTCCCAAGCTTTCAGGCGGCGGTGAATTTCCACGCACATGTTCGCCGTCAACGCATTGAGCGATTCCGGTTTGTTGAGGTGGATGCGGCCTGCCCGACCTTCGGCGGAGAACTGCACTTCAAGCATCACGCGACGCAACCTATCCATTCGAAAGCGCGCGTCAAGCTGCGATGCTGCAACGCAGCAAGAAAAGCGCCCGCGGCAACCGCCTGTGCGCCTGGACGCTCGACCTCGACGGCCCGCTCGCCCTGCGCCGTGATCTTTCGAACCCCGTCGCACGGCTTGTCGGCGACGCGCCCGCCGGGAGTTCGCGTTCGCCAGGAATCCCTGCCAGGCTCCGGATGCTGATCGCTCCGCTCTCCTTCGGCGCGTCTCTCGCCGCAGGCGCCGAGGATCTCGAACGCTCCGCACGCTCTCTGCGACGAACGAAGACCTCGTTCGTCGGCGAACCCTGCAACCGCGCAAAGTCGTCCCGAAGGCGCCGCTCGACTTGATTCCGGAACTCCATGACAAACGCGAATCGACTTCACGGAGTTCGGTGCGCTTCGCACGGCACAGGCAAACCGGATGCCCGAAACCGGCGACTGCGGCACCGGCCAGCGAAATCGCCTGCATTGCCCGGGCGCCGCCGATGAAGAAGGAATTCTGCCGCGTGGCGACGGCGGCGGCCGTTCCGGCACCTCGCGACCACCGCCGCTTCCTGGCTCGACGCCACGTTGTAGCGGGGTTGAAGGTTCAGCGAGGCGCCGGACAGACCGAGGAGCAGGTCCACCAAGCGAAGGTTTGCGTGAAACGGCCGCACATGACCGGCGTCGTTATCCGGCCACCGCACGGCTGCAGGGGGCGCGGGAAGCCGCGAGACCGGGTCGGAGCGTTTCCCGCACGAGGGCTGGCACCCGAGCGTCGGAACCGTATTCGCGAAGGCAGGCCGTCCACGATTCGAGGTAGTCGGAGAAGGTGGCGTCCACGCTCGGATCCCACCGGTTGAGCAGGAGGCAATCGCGCCACAGAATGGGGTCGCGTCGGAAGCGGTCCAGAAGGGCGACCGCCACAGTGCCGTCGAGGTCGCGCGGGTCCGTCTCCAGCGTCCCGATGTTGGCGGCGAACCACCCCGGAAGGGCGATGCCGTGAGGCGTCCGATATTTCTCTTCCATCCTTTCCGCATAGGCCGCGTGGTTCGGCGCGAACTCGGATGCCCGGTATATATGGAGAAGCGGCTCCTCGGCCCAGACCTTCGACAGCCGGTGCAGAACGAACAGCGAGGCCAGTTCGCACAGGCTTTCCTCGAACCACTTGTGCCGGTGTCCCTTGAAGCGATCGAAACCGGTCATCGCACGACACAGCTCCCGCGAGAACTGGTGGACGTACTGGCACCAGTAGGTATCTTGCGCACTTATGCGGATCTCGTAAGGCCGCATGTCGTAGAACACCCGAGGCTCCCGGTTCCACCGGGCGACGCGAACGGGCGCGTCGGGCGGCGTTCCGAAAGCCTCCGAAAGGGTGTCGGCCGCGGACGCGAGCACTGCACGTATCGCCGTGAGGCTCGTTGCGCCCCAATCCCCGTTCTCGACGATCAGGCAGAACTCCGCCGTTCGCGGAAGCGCTCGCGCCATCATTCGTCTCCCGCGACCTTCGACGATGCCGCCAGCGGACCCCTTGGACCGCGCCCGTCTTCGAGAAGCGAGCGCCGGAAATCGTCCAAATCGCGGCATGTCCAACCCTCGGCTTCGAGGTTCGCACGCCGCTCTTCCGAAAACCAGGGAGAGAACAGCGCGAGTTCCTGCCGCCAGCCCCGGAAACGGCGTCCCGCCCGCGTCGACAGGAACCGATCCACATGGCCGCGGAAGGCGCGAAGCGCTCCGGCATCGTGCCGGTGCCGCTTGCAGGAGCCAAAGCGCACGCGCCGGTCGTCGTCGTTCCACGCCACGAGATCGATCTCCACCGCCTCGGGGGCGGATCGAGGCCTGTTCCAATAGCCCCGGACGCGGTCCGTCAGCGGGAAGTCGCCGCCGCCCGCCCGCGACGCCTCCTCGGTCGCATCCCGCACCATCCGTTCGAAGGCATGCCCCTCCAGGGCGCGAAGCCTCGGGAGCAAGCGCGCCGCCACCTCCGCCACAGGAGAAATCCGTGCGGCCTGGCAGGCGGGTTGCAATGCGGCGAGCCAAGCGCGCAGGAACGGGTCGGAAACGACGTACCGTGCGCCCCTCGACGAGTCGTCGGCGAACACCGGAAGTTCCTTGTCGATCAGGCGCAAGTCCCGGGTCAGAGTTTTCAGATAAGGCCCCAGGCTCGTTTGGTCAGGCAACGCCTCCTTCAACTCCGCATGGGAGCAGACCCTCCGTTCCGCTAGCGTGCGGAAGATAGCGAGATAGGCACGGCGCAACTCGCGCCCCATCAGCGCCTCGCCCTCCTCGCGGAGGAGGGCGTCGGAGCGCAGGAAGAGCCGTACGCACAGTTCCGCCGCCCAATCCGTCCAGTCCGGAACGGCGTCCAGCCCGTCCGTCTCGGCGAAGTGTCGCCAGTATTTGGGGATGCCGCCGAACAGCGTCCAGAGGGTCAGGCAGCGCGCCGGATCGCCCGCGCCGTGCTTGCTGCAGACTTCGAAGACCGTCCGCAGATCCCATGGACCGAGCGAGACATGGAACGTCGTCCGCCCGAACAGCGGCGCCCTCCGGTCTTCGAGCAAGGCTTCCATTTCGGTCTGGACCGAGCCGAGAACGATCAGTCCGCCCGCCGCATCCCGGTCCTGGAGCCGGTCCACTTGCGCCTGAAGCAGAGACGGCAAGGCGCTCAACGGTCCTCGGCGGCAGAGCTGGAATTCGTCGAGAGCCACGATCATACTCTCGGCGCAGAGCGCTCCCACCGCGGCCGCCACGCCGGGCAGGTCGCGGATACGGTCTCCTCCATCGAGACGGTTTTCGATCCCCGCTTCCCGAACGGCGTTCTGGAACACCGCGGCGAGATCCGCTGCGTTGCTGTCGGGCAACTGTACCAGAAGCGCCGGGCGCGCGTCGTCCTCCGCGAGCGTGTTCAGCGCCTGCTGGACCAGGGCGGTCTTGCCGATCCGGCGGCGGCCGTGGATAGCGGCGAAGAACCATCGGTCCCGGCGCATCTTCTCCAGCAGGCCGCCCAGCTCGCGGCGGCGTCCGTAGAATTCCCAGCGAGTGGTCATGATCGTAAGGTAACCTTTGTTCCAAAAACCTCAAGTCAAGGACAGGAGGGCGAGAGTAGGCAGTCTTCCAGCTTCGGAATTCCTGACATGCTGTCATATAAGTAGGTTGTTTTTGCTGATTCTTTGTGCAGTCGGCATTGAATATTCCATTGAACGCGCTTCGGGGCTGCGCATTCCGGTCGCGCCATGTTTTCTTGTCCGACAACGCAGTTTCGTCAACGACCACCTTCGGCTCTTCGGACGATCCCGTCCATCGCCGCGCCTTGCCCAAAGAACCGTCTCCCCCGTCCCCAGCTTGCGCCGCAAGGTCTTCCACGCCAGCCTCAAGCGCAACAGATCCCACGCCAAGTGCCTCCCCAAGGGCCGCAAGCCCGCAACCCCAAGCGAGATCGTCCGACGCCCTCTTCTCCATTACGTGGACGCAGGGAGGCTGCCAAGATGAACACCACCGTCCGCGACATCGATCCATGAGACAAGTCCTGGCTCAAGCGCGAAGCGCGTCACGTTGGCGTTTCGATGGAAGAGTTCGTCCGCCGCCTTATCCGCGAGAAGCGTGTCAAGACCGAGTGCCGGCCGAAGCCGTCCGAGGCCTTCGCGCGGCATTTCGGACCCGAACACGGAGTCGAGTTAGCGCAGCGGCGTCGCGCGCATCGATCAAGAGCGAAATAAAACTCCGCGTCCTGCGTAGTCGCTCATCGTGCCGGATCGTTCCAGTTGTCGAACATCGTCCTCAACAGCGCCTGGACGTCCAGCGGGTCGGTGGAGTCGCCTCGCACGGCGCGGCTGGCATACTGCCGCCAATCTTCGCCGCGGCGGTCGCGCATATGCTTCTCGACATAGGGCGCAAGCCCGGCGCGGGGCGCCTCCGGCCCTTCCTCGACCCGCTGCTTGGCTGCGGCCGCCAGCGTCCCGTCAGCCTTGGCGCTTATTCCGCCGCCCCCGCGTCCACCAGTTCTATTCGCCCCTCGTACCGGCGGAAACCGCGCGCATCGAAGGTCAAAAGGCGCCATTCGCCATGGACCAGCATGGTCGCCACGATATTGGCGTCGTGAACCTGCTTGCCCGCGACCGGTACTTCGCGACAGAGCGTCGCGAGCGCGTCCGTCACCGCCGGGCCGTCCTCTAGTATGTCGAACCTGGCTTCGAGTCTCGCTGCGTGTCCCAGCGCCTCGTCCACCGGTGGAGACCAAGCTTGCGGACGGGTGACGGTCGCCAGATATTCTCGGAGGACTTGTCGGCTAACGCGCAACGTTTCCCGCCTCTTGCCGGCCTCGCTCATGCGGAGGCGGGCGAGCCGGTGGTCGGGAGCGGCTTCGAAATGGGCCCGAACCAGAACATTGGTGTCGAAAAACATCCGTCGCCTCAAAGGTCGCCTTCGGAATCGTCCTGCGGCCCGCCGGTCAGACGCCCGGCCTCGTCATAGATCTGTTCGCGGCTGACCGTGAAACCCGGCGGCCAAGACCCGCCCCGAATCGGCGGCCAGAACTCGTCGATGTCGAACCGCTGCCCGCGATGCGGTTTCCCGGCCTGCGCGGGCGCGTCCGCCGCGCGCCGAAACATCAGTGTCTCCGACTCGAGGTCGATGGCGCTCGTCCGCCAGCACGCCGCCTGCCAGGAGAGCGCATGGCTGTGTCCGCCGCTCTTTCCCTGGTTTGACCACCAGGGTCGGTACAGGCGTGCCGAATCCGGTAGGCGGAAGCCCAGGATCGCCTCGACCTCATCGAAGGAAACGCGCCATTCCGCCTCGGAACGCACGGAGAGATGGCGATAGAGCGGGGCGTACTTGCCGCGCGCCGCCGCGTCTCGCACGAACCCTTCCCGGTTCATGAGTCTTCCACGCTACGGATTCTGAATTGCTTGAACATGGGGACGCCGCCGTCGCTAGTCAATGCCGTGACCCCGGCCGGTCATGCGCCGACGCTGCCGACCGACACGCTCGCCCTGTTCTGGACCGAGGTCCGGGAGATCGCGGCGGAACTGCAACCCGAGACCGTGGCGCTCATCCAGGTCGATGCCGCCGTCCAGGATGCCGCCATCCATGCCTCCGGCGACCTGCCGGAGCGGATCGCGATCAAGGGACGCGGCGGCACCGACTTTCGGCCGGGCTCCGCGTGGCTCTCCGAGCAGGGGCTGCGCCCAAGCTGCTGCCCGTATCTGACCGACATAAAATGCGACCGTTACCCGGAGGCCGAGCCGGACTATCCGGTGGTGCAACTGGGGTCCGCCGCCCGGCGCGCGCAACCGCCAACCCTGGGGCGAGCGCATCGACATGGTGGAGCCATGAGGCTGTGCGTTTCGGCCGCTGACCAGCGAGGCAAGCCGATCAGGTCCAAAGAGCAGGTCGTACACTGCGCCTTTGCTGTGTAACTACCCCGAGCCGCAGGCCATAACAACCCGTTCCGCGAATCGAAGATTTTTCGCGGCGGTGCTTGCCGTTCGAGCATTCGGGAGCGTGACGCTGAGGGCTGCCCCGTACAGCCCTGTCTTCACGCCGCGACGCCCGAACGCGGAACGGTTATGTCGGTGCATGATAGCGGCGCGACGCCGGCAAAACCACCAGTTACATGCTACGGGGTGAGCAGGCGCCGATCATGAGCGTTTGTTCCGGCTTGGCGGTCTTCAAGCAAAGACATCGGTTGTCGAGGCAGTAAAAATGTATATATTTTCTGACAGACAATCGCCTCCAGGGGGTGGTCCGATGACCCGCGTGGCCGACAGGATCATGAAGAGGGTGAGCGCGCACGGCCGGGGAAGATGGGTGTGCACGCCGAAGGATTTTCTCGACCTCGGCGGCCGTCAGGCTGTCGACCAAGCGCTTTCGCGCCTCGTCAAGGCCGGCCGGCTGCGCCGGGCCGGGCGCGGCCTCTACGACCTGCCGAGAACGAGTGACGTGCTGAAGCGGCCCGCGCCGGTCGATCTCGACGCCGCCGTCGCGGCCCTCGTGCGGCGGGACTGCATCCGCATCATGCCCGACGGCGCGGCCGCCGCCCACGGCCTCGGTCTCACCAACGCGGTGCCCGCCAAGGCCAGCTACGCGACGGACGGCGCTTCGAGGACGGTCGAGATCGACGGAAGGACGATCCGGTTCCGGCACGCAGGCCCCCGCGTCATGCGATGGGCCGGCCGGCCGGCGGCTCCGGTGGCTCAGGCGCTGCGATGGCTCGGCCCTGACGCCGCCGCCGACGTGCGGGTCGTCTCGATTCTGAAGCGCCGCCTTCCCGACGCGGTGAAGCAGGATCTGTACGTCAACGGCCGCGACCTGCCCGGCTGGGCGCTGCCGCTCGTGCGCGACGTCGCGTCCGACCGGGCCGCCGCGGCATGACGGCGGAAGCCTTCGAGTCCTTCCTCGCCCTTTCGGAACGGAACAGGCGGGACGTGTTCGAGTCCGCGGCGCGCCGCTTGGGCACATTGCCCGGCCATGTGGAGAAGGATTTCTGGATCTGTCTCGTTCTCGACGCGTTGTACAACTGGCTTCCCGACGGGCACGCTGCTCTTCAAGGGCGGGACCTCGCTCTCCAAGGCCTTCGGACTGATCCAGCGGTTCTCCGAAGACATCGACGTCGTCGTCCACCGCGTCGACCTGGGCTTCGCGGGTGACCGGGACCCGACCATCGCGGATGGCCTATCGAACAGGAAGAGGGAGGCGCTGTTCGAGGAACTCGCCCGGGCGTGCGGCGGCTACGTTCTCGGGAAACTGAACGCCGCCTTGTCAGAGTTGATCGGCGAGATGACGGGCGGGTGCGATGTCGTCCCGGACGAGGACGACGGCGACGGGCAGACGCTTCTCGTCCCACCTGTATCCGAGCGGCGGCACTGCCTATGTCTCTCCGCGCGTGAAGATCGAAGCCGGCGCACGGTCGGCGCTGGAACCCAGCGTGACTCGCGCCGTCCGTCCCTATGTCGCCGACGATCTGCCCGATTGGTCGTTCGACGCGGAGAACGTCGCGACGATCGCGCCGGAGCGGACGTATTGGGAGAAACTGCTGATCCTGCACGGCGTGCATTGCGGATACCGGGACGCGAAGCGGCTGCCGGCCGACAAGGACCGGATCTCGCGCCACTACTACGACGCTGCGATGATGACGGCGAGCGGGATCGGCAATCTGTCGGACCAAGGTCTGCTGGAGGCGGTCCGGAACCATAACCTCGTCGCCTTCCGGCAGGCCTGGAAACGGTTCGAGGAGGCCGTTCCCGCTGCGACTGGTCCCGCAGCCGGGACTGCGCACGGCGATCGAGCGCGATTACCGGGCCATGCACGACATGATCCTCGGCGACGCGCCGACGTTCGAATGGATCGTGAACCAGCTTCGCCACGCCGATGCCACGATAAATCGAACGTGACGGCAGTGGGGCGCCTCGAATCCGCCGCGTCGCGAACGTCGTTTGAGGATAACCGGCCGAGGATACGAGTTCGATCATGTGAGGCCGCTTCACGCGGACGTTCACTTGGGATCAGGCGAACCTGTTTCTCGATTTCTCCGGGCCGCCGCAGTCTTTCGATGCTGCGTTGGGGTCCCGCGCCGGGATGGGCCAGGGGCCCGCGATCGGCCACAAGCTCATCAACGCGCGTTCGGAGACGGCGCGGACCAAGCCCTCGTTCCGGGCCGCGTTCGCCACCCGCCGCTGCCTGATCCCGGCGAACGGGTTCTACGAATGGAAGCGCACGGGCGGGGCGAAGCAACCCTGGCTTATCGGCATGAGGAATCGCGGATCGTTCGCCTTCGCAGGCCTCTAGGAGCGCCGGTCCGCGCCGGTCTACCGGTGGTGTAACTGGGGACCGCCGCTCGGAGAGCGCAACCGCCAACCTTGGGGCGAGCGCATCGATTCCCGAGCGGATAATCCCCAACCCGCCATTCGAACCTGCGACCTTCAGGTTATGAGCTTGGCGCGCTACCGGACTGCGCCACTTCGCAATTCCATTCTGCCGCCCTGCGCCGGAGCATCAATCGGGCTTCCGCCGCCAACTTCCCTTTCGCTATATGCGTCATATGCGTCGGCCATTCATGAAATTGGTTGCGCAGCCTTCTCGCACGATTCTACGGCTCGTTTTTCGCGCGCCTCTACGCCGCTTCGAGAAAGCGCCCGGATTCGGCCGGGCGTCGCCGTCCGGCCGAGCTCGAAATGCGCTTGCGTCGGCGTCCATGCGCGAAGCGCGGCGGCTTCAGGGCACTGCGGCCAGCAGAGCCTTGGTGTAGTCGTGGCGAGGCGAGCGGAACACTTCTTCCGTCGGCCCTTGCTCCACGATTCGGCCATGATTCATGATTGCCACCCGGTCGCACAGGTAGCGTATCACCGAGAGGTCGTGACTGATGAAAAGCAAGGAAACGCCCATCCGCTCGCGCATGTCGATCAACAAATTGAGAATCTGGGCCTGCACCGAAACGTCGAGACCCGAGACGATCTCGTCGGCGATCAGGACTTTGGGCAAAGCGCAAAGAGCCCGGGCGATATTGATCCGCTGACGCTGACCGCCGGAGACCTGAGCGGGAAAGCGGTCGATCGTATCGGATGCGAGTCCGGTTTGGCGCAAAAGCTCGCGCGCCCGCTCCATCCGCTGCGGCCAGCGGGCCGCCGGCCGCCGCGCTTCCATCGATTGCGTGACCAGGCGACCGACCCGTTGACGCGGATTGAGCGCCGACTGCGGATCCTGAAAAATCATCTGGATCAGGTTGACGCGTTGCGCCGCGGCGCGCCGAAACGGTCCGGTGACGTCGTGACCGTCCACGACGACGCGACCGCAATCCGGCGTTTCGAGGCCCACCAACAACCGGGCGACGGTCGACTTGCCGCTGCCGCTTTCGCCGACAAGTCCGACGAACTCGCCGAACGCGACGTCGAACGTCACCCGATCGACCGCCGCGACCGGCGCTCGGCGGCGTCCCAGCCAGTCGCGGCCGGACCGAAAGGTCTTTCCTAACCCGTTGACCGACAGAATCGGACCCGCCGCGGCGACCGGACGTTGGACATGACCCGCCGAAGTCGGCAGCGCCCCTCGGCAGGCTTCGGCGCCGCGGACGAAGCGTCCGGGCGCGACCTCCTTTAACGGCGAGCGGGTCATGGCGCAGGAGTCGTCCCGAACGGGGCAACGCGGAGCGAAGCGGCATCCCGGCAGGTCGGCGAAACCGGCGAGGCCGGGCATGCGGTCGGGCAAGGCGACGAGGCGCCGGATCGGTCCGCTGAGTCCAGGGTTGGCGGCAATCAGGCTGCACGTGTAGGGATGCAACGGATCTTCGAGCAACGCCGCCGCCGGACCGGTCTCCACGACTTCGCCCGTATACATGACGGCGATCCGCTGACAATGCTTCGCCGCCAGCCGCAGATCGTGGGTTATGAACAGCAAGCCGGTGTCGCTGTCGCGTTGCAGTTCGCCGATGAGATCCATGACCCGCGCCTGCGCGATCATGTCCAGGGCCGTCGTCGGCTCGTCGGCGACGATAAGATCGGGCTTTCCGGCGAAAGCCATGGCGATCAACGCCCGCTGGCACTGACCGCCGGAGAGCTGGTGCGGGAATCGGCGCAACAGGTCCGCCGGACGCGGCAAACGGACGGCGTCGAGCGCGGCGACAACCCGGTCGCGCCGCGCAGCCTTGCCGACGTGGCCGAGGCGTTTCAGATGCTCGTCGAACTGAGCCCCCAACGATAGAACGGGATTGAGCGACGTCATGGGGTGCTGAGGCACGAAGGCGATCGCGCTGCCCAGCAAACCGGATCGTTCGCGCGTCGGCATGCCCAACAAGTCGCGGCCGCGAAAGGCGACGCCGCCGCCGCTTACCGAAAAGCCTTTCGGCAGCATGTCGGCGATCAAGCGGCCCAACATGGATTTCCCCGCGCCGGATTCGCCGACGACGCCGACCAGTTCGCCCCGGCCGACGGCGAGCGAAACGTCGCGAAGCACGTCTACGCGCCGCCCGTCGATCCGCGTCGCGACATTGACGTCCTTCAGGGCCAGAAGCGTCACGGCGAAGCGCTCAATGCTGCTGCAGCCGGGCGTCCAGCGTCCGGCGCAGGCCATCGCCCAGCAGATTGAACCCCAGCACGGTCAGCACGATGGCGACGATCGGCAGCACAAGTCCCCAAGCGGATTGATACATGTAGTTGCGGGCATCGGCGATCATCACCCCCCATGCGGGAATCCCGGCCTCGACGCTCATGCCGACGAAGCTGAGAATCGCTTCGACGATTACCGCGATGCCCATTTCCAAACTCATCAACGTGATGATCAGGGGCGCGGCGGCCGGCAGGATTTCCCGCAAGATCGCGCGCGAATGGGAAAATCCCGACAGCAAAGCGGCATCCACGTAGTCCCGCCGCCGGATCACCAGAACTTCGCTGCGCACCACGCGGCAAAATCGGGTCCAGTCCACCAGGACGATCGCAAGGATGACGTTGCCGATGCCGACGCCGAAGCCGACGATCAGGATCAGCGACAGCACGACCGGCGGAAAAGACATCCACAGGTCCACTGCGCGCGAGATCGTCCAGTCCACGATTCCGCCGAAATAGCCGGCCAGCAGGGCGAGGGCCGTGCCGATCAACATCGTGCCGACCGAGGCGCAGACGGCGACGAACAGGGCGACCCGCGCGCCGTAGATCAGCCGGGACAGCGTGTCGCGGCCGAGGCTGTCGGTGCCCAACCAATGGTTTTCGACCGCCGTGTCGGTCCATATGGGCCCTTTTAGCGCGATCAGCAGATTCTGTTCGTTGGGATCGAACGGCGCGATCAGCGGCGCCGCCGCGGCGCAGAGAGACAACGCGACGAGGATCGCTCCGCCGCCGACGACGCGCCCGGAACGGAGCATGCGCCGCAGGGCGCCCGCGTCCGTCGCCGCCGCGCTCACCGCGCGCTCCGCAGCTTGGGGTTGACGACGATATAGATCACGTCGACGATCAGGTTTATGGCGAGCACGGCGAGCGCGAATATCAGCGCGGCTCCCTGAATGATGGGCAGATCGGCGTTGCGAACCGCCTCCACCAACATGTTTCCGAGACCGGGATAGGAGTAGATCACTTCGACCAGCAGCGTCCCGCCGAACAAGAAACCGAACTGGACGCCCATCAGCGACAAGGTAGGCAGCAAGGCGTTGCGCAGGGCGTGCCGGTTGACCACCCGGCGTTCCGGCACGCCGCGCAGTCGCGCCATCGTCACGTAATCCTCGCCGATCACGTCGAGCAGGCTCGACCGCAGGACGCGCATGATGAGCGGCACGGTGCCCAGCGCCAGGGAGAGGGCCGGCAGCAGCATGTGCCTGACGGCTTCCAGAAAGGCGGCGGGGTCGCCGGCCGCAAGGCAGTCGAGCAGAAGAAAACCGGTGGTCCGGGGAATCGTCATGTCCGGCGGCAGCCGGCCGGCGAAAGGCAACAGGTTCAGCGCGACCCCGAAGGCGAGGATCAGGAACAGCGCCCACAGGAATTCCGGAATCGACATCATTAGAGTGCTGCCGACGTCGACCGCCGGTTCCGCCGGGCGGCCGCGCAGCCGGAACAGGAGCACGCCGCCCGGCAGGCCGATCAAGGCGGCGAACAGCGCGCCGAAGACCGCCAGCTCGATCGTCGCCGGAAGCGACTGGCCGATCAGTCTGGATACCGGTTGTCCGAAAGCGATGGACTCTCCCATATCGCCCTGCAGGATCCGGTCGAGCCAGATGGCGTATTGGTGAGTTACCGGGAGGTGAAGCCCCATTTCGCGGCGCATGGCCTCGATATCGGCCGTCGTGGCGTTGGGCGGGACGGCCATCGACACCGGATCGGCCGGAATCAGCCGAAGCACGACGAAAACGAGCGCGGAAACGAGCAGCATCAGCGGGACCGCGATCGCGATCCGGCGCAAAACGATCCCGAGGATTTCGCTACTCATTACCCCGCCGCCGCGCCGGCGACCCGGCGCGCGCGGTCGGCGGCGGGGTCGAAGGCCGGCAACGAGCCGCCCTCACGGGCCGCGCGTCGCCGGCGCATCGCAACCTACTTCCAGGACCACTTATGAGGCAGCACCCAGCCGTTGTCGTATTGCACGACCTGCAGGTCGTTCTTGTGCACCCACGTGGTCACGGACTGCAGCAACGGTATGGCGGCGCCCTGTTGGGAAGCGTAGACGGCCACCTCCTTGTAGCCGGCGATCCGCTTGTCGTAGTCGACGACATCGAACAGCTTCATCACGCGCCCGCCGACGTCCATGTCTTTCCAGGCGGAGAACGGCAACTTCGGATGCATGAGATAGCCGGTGAACATTTCCGGATCCCCGACGGCGTTGTCCCAGCTGTAGAGTGTCGCCTCCGGCAGCTTGTTGCCGCGGTTGAGTTCGAAATATTTAGGCTGCTCGATAACCTGAAGGGCGGCCTGAATGCCGACCTTCTTCCACATGGACACGATAGCGCGCGCGATATCGTAGTCGCCGGGGAAGACTCCGTTGAAACTCGCCATGCCGATCTTCACCGGCGTCTCCGGACCGAAGCCGGACTTGGCGAGCAGCGCCTTCGCTTCGTCGGGGTCGTAGGCGAATTCGTAATCCTTCACGTACCCCGGCGTTCCCGGCGGAGCGACAATCGACAACGGCACCGCCTTTCCGGCATAGAGCGCCTGGGAGATCGCTTTCTTGTCGATCGCGTGATGCGCGGCCAGCCGGACGTTCCGGTCGGAGAAGGCGCGGTCGCTGCGAATCTGCAGCAGGATCACGCGCGAGATCGGGAAGATCCGGCCGCTCATGCCCGCCGAACGGTTCAGCCGGTCCACCTCGCGGATCGGCACGTCCGGCGCGAAATCGACCCGGCCCGACTGGATCGCGGCCACGCGGGCCGACGAATCCTTGACGATCAATACCGTCACCTTGCGGATCTTCGGTTTCGGGCCCCAGTACTTGTCGAAGGCTTCCAGCACGATGCGCGAGTTCCGCTGATAATCCACCACCTTGTAGGGTCCGCTTCCCAGCGGTTCGCTGGCGAAGCCGTCGGCGCCGACCTTGGATACGTGATGCTTCGGCACCACGAAGTTGGCCAGGAACGCGAACCACGGGATCGCGGTCGGCATCGGGGATTTCAGCTTGAAGATCGCGCGGGTGGCGGTCGGCGTTTCGACGTCCTCGAGGTTCCGCCAGATCCGGGCGAGGTCGATCTTGTGGCCGGCCTTGCCGCGCTCGAGGAAAGTGTACCTGATGTCGGCCGAGGTCACCTTGGCGCCGTCGTGCCAGTAAGCGTCGTCCCGGATGTCCAGCGTGACCGTCTTGCCGTCGGCGGACTGCGACCACTTCGTCGCCAGCGACGGCTGAAGGCTCATGTCCGGAGCCTGCATGATCAACTGGTCGTAGACCATCTTGAAAAGCGACTGCAAGGCGGGATTCGTTCGCCGGTTCGGATCCCAGGTCTGAGGATCGACCGGCCAAGCGATCACAACGCTATCCTTCGCGGCCTCGGCCTGCGAGACCGGCGGTGCCAAGACGGCCGCGGCGGCCGCGGCCGCGGCGCCGATAATCCAACTGCGTCCAAACATCGTTTCCTCCCCTTTGCTTACGGTGAACCACCGACGAAAGCATACCAGCAACGGGCGTTGCGACATACGCGCCGCGCGGGCGACCCGTCGCAGCCGCCGGTTTCTCTCAGGGAGGCGATCGCCGGCCGCGGGCAGTCGGTTGCGCCGCGAACGTTGCCTGCCTGAAGCGAATGCGCTTGCCGCTCGGCCCTCGGCCGTCTCCGCGCTCCGCCGCCGCCTCTTCCCGTCCGTCGGCAGCGCGGGCCGGGGCGCGAAGCTCCCGGAGTCGACCGAGGATAAAGAGTTTTCGGCGTCGCAGTCATTCGTCCGGCATCCACCCGTTTTCGCGCCTGCCGACGGGCGCGTCCGTTCGTCGAGGGGGCCGGCCGCGCCGGAAAATTCGGCCGAGGCGGCGCCGCTGCCGCTTTCCGGTTGGCGCGTCAGCCGTCCGGCGGACCTCGCGACGCGGGCAATAAACTTCCCGGCGCCGTCGATCGGCGGGTTGCCGGCCCGCGACATCTCGCTTTGGAGCAAGCAGGGGATTCAGGACGGGCGAAGTTTCGCTACGCTCGTCGGCAGGAAGCCCATTCGCTATGACTGGCGCGATTTCCAGTCGACGGTCCGTTCGAAGGCGTGGGCGGCGCGATAGAGCGTCATTTCGTCGAAATGCCGTCCGGTCAACATCATGCCGACGGGGAGGCCGTCGCGCATCGCGCACGGGATGCTGATCGACGGGTGACCGGTGCAGTCGACGGGCGCCGTATTCGTGATCGGATCGAAGTAAGGCGACATGTCCTCCTCGCGGGTCGGATTTTCGGGCGGCAGTCTGGATCCCTTGATCGGAGAGGTCGGTGCCAACAGGACGTCCACCTCCTCCAGCGCCGCATCGTAGGAGGCGCGCAGCAAGCGACTCAGATTCTGCGCCTTGGCGTAATAGCGGCCGTAATGCGCCGTGCGCATATGTTCCGCGCAAAGCATCCCCAGCTTGAATATCTCCGAGAACATGTGGGACTTCGATCGCCAACCGTTCAGCCGTTCCAGCAAGCTGGGAATGTAGGCGCCTTTCCAGTTATGGCCGTTTCCCAAACCCTTGAGAATCTGTTCGTAGGCGCCCTCGACGGCGATCGGCACCCAAACCGGCATTCCGAGCTCGCGATGGGTCGGAACCGAAATTTCCGTGACCGTCGCTCCCAACCGCGCGAAGGCGCCGGCCGCGGAGCGCACGGCCTCGTCGACATCCGCCTCGCTATGGGCGAACCCGAACCCTTCCCGCATGACGCCGATGCGCAAACCGTCGACGGGCCGGTCGAGAGCCTTCGTGTAAGGCTCGGCGCGAGGCGCGTACTGGCGCGGGTCAAGCCCGTCCGCGCCCGCGAGCGCCTCAAGATACAGCGCGTTGTCGGCGACGGTTCGGCTCATCGGTCCGAGATGGTCCAGGGTCATCTCGATCGAGGCGGCGCCGGTATAGGGCACCAGGCCCCAAGTCGGTTTCATGCCGACAAGGCCGCAGAAGGAGGCGGGTTCCCGGATCGAGCCGCCCTGATCGCTGCCGATGGCGAGATCGACCTCTCCCGCCGCCAGCAGCGCGGCGCAACCGGACGACGACCCGCCCGTCGTATATTCCGGGTTCAACGGGTTGGGCGTGGTCTTCGCGGCGTTGGTGTGGCTGCCGCCGGAGTAGCAGAAATACTCGCAGTGCGCCTTGCCGAGAATCGTCCCGCCCGCGTCAAGCGTGCGGGTCACCACGGTGGCGTCGATCTCGGGCACGTAGCCGTCCAGCACCGAAGCGCCGTTCATCATCGGCAGGCCGGCGACGCAGATGTTGTCCTTTACCGCCACCGTCTTGCCGCTCAGCTTGCCGCGTTTACGGCCCTGGATGGTCGATTTGACGTACCAGGCGCGCAGAGGGTCTTCGTCGTCGCCCGGAAAGTAACCCGGCGTTCGCGGATATTTCACCGGCGGCAGATTGTCCGGCAGCCGATCGAGCGGCCGATAGTAGGTTTCCACGGTTCCGCGAATCATTTCGGTGAATTCTTCCAGATCGGACGGATCCAGAGACAGCCCCAAAGCGTCCGCGGCCTGCGCTACCTGCTTCCGAGTGGGCGATTTGGCGGTCATCCGGAGACCTCTCGAACGATTGTCGGTCTCGACCATATTGGCAGAAATCCGGCGACCGGACGAACGCGCCGTCCGGCTTTCCGACCAACCGGCGGAACTCCGGCCGAAAGGCGTCGTCGCGACGAGGACCGTCCAGATCCGGCGCGGAAAACCCCTCGGGTTTCCGCAACCAACGGTCGGCCCGAAACTTCGTCAGGACCGCCGCGCCGTTCTGCGGAGGTTCTTCCGCAGACGCCGACCGCGCCGCTTCCTCCGGAGAGAAGCCATGCGTCCGGCTTAGCAGCTCATGGTTCCCTGCCGCCGCGGCTTTCCGCAAGCTGCTCCCGGGAGCCGCTGTGAAGCGAATGGGCCGGGAGCGCTTTCTTCGCAACGCGCTCGGGGGTAAGTTCCATCGCATCGAGACGCGAGCCTCGGTATGTTGCTGGTCGGGCCGCGGAACCGAAACTTTCCCCGAATCGGCGGAGCGGGGGCGGCGGTTCCGGATGCCCGATGTTTTTCGGGATCTTTCGGGAGCACCATGCCACGCTATTTTTTCGAGGATTTCCACGTCGGCGACAAATGGGAATACGAGCCGTGGTCGCTCGATATCGACGGCATCGTCGCTTTCGCCAGGCAATACGACCCGCAGCCGATGCACACGGATCCAGATTCTCCAGCGACGGAGCCGTACGGAGGCCTGATCGCGAGCGGTTGGCAGACGGCGCTCAAGTGTCTGACGCCGTTTCTCGACGACGTGATGCGCGAAACGGCAGGGCTCGCTTCGCCGGGATTCGACAACTTTCGGTGGCTCAAGCCGGTCCGGCCCGGCGCGCGAATAAAGCCGCGCGTCGAGGTGTTCAACTCGCGCCGGTCGCGATCCAAGCCCGATCGCGGTATCGTATTTTTCAGATTTCAGGGCCTGGACGACGGAAACGAGGCCGTCTGGAGCGCCGAGGGGCCTTTCCTCGTTCGATGCCGCGCAATCGAGCGCAAGTAAGACGCACGGCCAGTCCAGCGCGAACGGCGCGGCGGTTCGGCAATCCGCTTCCGGCGTCGCCCGGGACGGTTCCGCCGGCGTCCCGTCGGCATGGCGGCGCGCTGGATCGCAGGTCGATCGTCGGGGGATCCCGTTTTTCGGGAAGTTCCGGTTTCGCTCGCCCGATACCGGGCCAGGGACCGCATGAAGAGCGCGGAATGACGGCTCGATGAGGCTCCTGCATTATCTCGAAATCCGGAATTTCAAGAATTTCGGGGAGTTGCAGCGCATCGAGCTCGATCATCCGGCGGTGCTTTTCGGTCCCAATAACTGCGGAAAAACGACGGCAATTCAGGCGATCGCATTTTGGTCGCAGGCCGTCAGGACGTGGTTCGCGACCAAGGGACACTCGACTCCGAAGAAGCGAACCGCGACTTCGCTCAATCGTCTGAACATCCTGTCGGCGCCGGTTCAGCGAACCAGGCACTTCTGGCACAACATGGCCGTGCGGCATGGCAATCGCGACATAGCGATGCAGATTACCGTCGGCATTCTTCACGACAACGACGTTCATCCGGTAACGATGCGTTTTCGCAACCTGGGAGACGATCTCGTTTATTGCACGCCGGACGACGCGACGCTCAAAAATTTCGGCGCAATCGAAACGGCCGCAAAGCTGAACGTGAAATTGCTTTATCCCATGTCCGGACTCGAAACGGACGAGCCCGTTCTTCAACCCGGCCGCATCGACGCGCTCCTGGGGCAGGGCCAGACGGCTCAGGTGCTCCGCAACCTGTGCCTTCTCGTATTCCGGAGCGCTCCCGAGGATTGGGAACGAATAAAGGAATTGATGAACCGGTTGTTTTCGGTCGAACTTGGAGACCCCGCCGAAAATCTCCGGGGAAGCATCGATCTGCATTATCGTCAGCCGGACACGAAAGATCCCTTCGACCTGTCTCTTGCCGGACGCGGCCTTCAGCAGATGCTTTTGATCTTCGCGTATCTCTACTCGCATTCGCGAAGCGTTTTGCTGATCGACGAACCGGACGCTCATCTCGAGATTCTTCGACAGAAACAGGTTTACGTATTGTTGCGCGAGATCGCGGCGCGCAACCAGTCTCAGGTCGTATTGGTTACGCATTCGGAGGTTATTCTCGACGAAGCGCTCGATGACAATCTCACTCTCCTTCTCGAGGGCAAGGCGGACGATCTGGCCGCCAAGAAGGAAATCCTCACCGCTCTCAAGCATTTCGGCACGGGACATTACGTCAAGGCTCGGCAGCGCGGATATGTCCTGTACGTCGAAGGAAGGACGGATCTGGATATTCTGAGGGCGCTGGCCGAGCGAATCGACCACCCGGCATCGAGAAATTGGGACGAACGAATCAACGCGTTCTACGTGCAGGACAATTTCCCGGAGGCGGATCGGGAAGCGGAACTGGAGCGGGTCGAAGGCGGCTTTGGCGTGACCCCGGACAGGCACTTCTCCGGCCTGCACCATATGTTGCCGGAACTTCATGGTCTCGCGATCCTGGACGGCGACGGCAAGGCGCGGCAGGATCGGGAATTCGGGGCGCTGAAGATCGTCCACTGGAAACGCTACGAGATAGAGAATTACTTCATCGCACCCGATGCGATCCGGCGTCATGCTGTCGGGCATTACGAAGACCTGCAGCTTTTCGATAGTCATGCGAAGGAGATTCAGGAAATCCTGGATTCGCTGATTCTTGAACGCGCCTTCGATGGCAGAGACAGCGATTTTTCGACATGGAAACAGGCCGGCGGCGATGCGGCCAGATTGATCTGGGAGGCGAGGACGGAGAACGTCAAGCTCAGCGATTTCGCCGAGGAGTTTTATCGCCTCTTGGCCGGCGCTCTTGGACATCCAATGTTGATGAGGAAGAGCGAACTGCATGAGCTCGTACGTTTCGTGGATCCTGGGTATATTTCCCCGGAAGTTACGGAAAAGCTCGATCTACTGGACGCGCTGTTCCAGTCTTCGAATCCGCACGGTTAGAATCCGAAGCCGCCGACGGCCCGTACGAGGGTCGGCGACAGGTCCCGCTTGCAGTCCGGCGCGCGCAGCCGCTTGCGCCTCGGCAACCCCGAACGGGAGAACGCCGAAGCCGTTTTCCGCGGCTTTTCCGAAAGGCCGGTCCGCGGTTCCGTCAGACGACTTCGAACAAACCCGCGGCGCCCATGCCGCCTCCGACGCACATTGTAACGATGACGTACCTGACGCCGCGCCGCCGACCTTCGATCAGGGCGTGGCCGGCGAGGCGCGCGCCCGTCATGCCGTAGGGGTGGCCTATCGAGATCGATCCTCCGTTTACGTTCAATCGATCCGCGGGAATTCCGAGGCGGTCGCGGCAGTAGATCACCTGAACCGCGAACGCTTCGTTCAGTTCCCACAATCCGATGTCCTCCATCGAGATCCCCGAGCGCGCGAGCAGCCGGGGAACGGCGAAAACGGGACCGATTCCCATCTCGTCCGGTTCGCAGCCGTGGGTTGCGAAGCCGCGGACGATTCCGAGCGGCTGGATTCCTTGCCGCTGCGCCGCGGCGGCATCCATAACGACGCAGGCCGACGCGCCGTCCGACAGTTGGCTGGCGTTTCCCGCCGTAACCGTCCCGGCCAGAACCGGATCAAGTCCGGCGAGCGCTTCGAGCGTCGTATCCGGGCGATTCCCTTCGTCCTTTTCGAGACAGACCTCCTGCCGGTCGATCTCGCCCGTCTCGCGATTCTTGACCGTCATCGTGGATTGCAGAGGAACGATCTCGTCGGAGAACGCGCCTGACCGTTGAGCGGCCGCGGTCTTCCGTTGGCTCCCGCAGGCGTATTCGTCCTGCGCCTCGCGATCGATTCCGTAACGGTTCGCGACTACTTCCGCCGTTTCGAGCATGCTCATCCAGAGCGCGGGCTTTCTTTCCATCAGCGCCTCTTCCTCGTAGCGCTCGGTATTGAGGTGATTCTGGACGAGGCTGATCGACTCGACCCCGCCGGCGACGACGGCCGATGCGCCGTCGACGATCACGCGCTGCGCGGCGATCGAAATCGCCTGCAGGCCCGAAGCGCAATAGCGGTTGACCGTAAAGGCGCTGGAGCTTTCGGGCAGTCCCGACCGTATAGCGGCGAGCCTGGCGACATTGTTGCCGGTGGCGCCTTCGGGGAGGCCGCAGCCCAGGACGACGTCTTCGATCTCGGCCGGATCCAGCCCTGATCGTTTGACTGCGTGTTCGACGGCGTGACCCGCGAGCGCGGCGCCGTGGGTATCGTTGAAGGCGCCGCGGAAGGCGCGGCCGATCGGCGTCCGGGCGGTGGATACGATGGCGGCTTCTCTCATGTCGATCTCCTCGTTCTTCTGCGGGGTCCGCCGGGCGGGCGGTCCGCCGCCGCGATGCGCGCGTTCAGGAAGGCCAGCGGCGTAAAGATTCCCTCCGACTCGTCTCCGGTCTCCGCGCGGGTTTGCGGCCAGTTCCGAGATGCCGGCAGCGAGCTTCCATCATTCTTCGAGCCCTGCGCGGTCGCGCAAGGTCCGGAGAATTTTGCGCATGGCTCCGTCAGTCGCTTCGTTCGGAAGTTCATGCCGCGGACCAACGGGCGCCGCCTCTACAATTCGGAGAATTCGGAGCGAACCTTGCGGACGAATTTTTCGCACCGTTCCCGCGTCGCGTTGTTCAGGTCGTACATGCAATGCATCCGGAACGAGGCGCGACGAGCGCAAAATCGGACGATTCCGCTCCTGATCTGTCGGCGTACAGGGTTTCGCATGACGAGTTCCACAACCCACCACGGGGATCCGACTGTCGTCACCACGTGAAATGATCGGAGATTGTCGAGAAGGGGAACGTAGCCCTTGCCGCCGCGGTTCACGTCGAATGCGACGCCGGGCACGAACACCCGGTCGACGAAGCCTTTCAGGATGGCCGGCATACCCAGCCACCACTGCGGGAAGACGAAGACGATTCCGTCGGCCGCCCGCAGACGTTCGCAGTAATCCGAGACGTCGGGAGGCGGCGCATAACCCGGTTTGACGAAGGCGGCGCGTTCGTCGGCGGACAGGGCGGCGGCGAGGCCGTCCGCGTACAGATCCGCCAGGTCCGCCGCGTGCCCGGACGTCTCGATGCCCTCTACGACCGCATTCCGCAGCGCCGCCGCGAGGCTGTCCCTCAGCGGGTGCGCGTGAACGATCAGGAATTTTCGCTTGCCCTGCGCCATATGGTGCCTCCAGGTCCATCTTCGAGAGCGATTCCCCGCGCAGCGAGTTCGTCCCGGATCCGGTCCGCTTCCGCATAGTTTTTCGCGGCGCGCGCATCCGCGCGCGCGCGCATCAGGTCTTCGATATCGGCGACATCGTCGCTGCTGCCCACGAACCACTCTTCGGGGTCGCTCTCGAGAAGACCCAGCAATGCGCCCGAAGCGAGCAGCTTTCCCTTGATGCGCCTTCGATCGGCCGTCGCGGTCGCCGCGTTCGCTTGCCGGGCGATTTCGAAAAGCGCGGCCAGAGCGCCGGGCGTATTGAGGTCGTCCTCGAGAGCGGCGAGGAATTCGGCGTCGACCTCCGTTTCGGCGTCGATGTCGGAGAGTTTTCGCAACGCGCCGTACAGGCGGTCGAGCATCCGTTTGGCCTGTACGAGCGCCTCTTCCGTCCAGTTGAGAGGCTTGCGGTAATGGGCGCTGAGAAGCGCGAGCCGGATCGCCTCGCCGGGGGCGCGTTTCAGCAGGTCGCGCACGAGCAGAACGTTGCCGACCGACTTCGCCATCTTTTCCTTGTCGACGTTCACGAAGCCGTTGTGCAGCCAGAAGCGTGCGAACGTCTTGCCGCCGTGCGCGCTGACGGATTGCGCGATCTCGTTTTCGTGATGAGGGAAGACGAGGTCGGCCCCGCCGGCATGGATGTCGATCGTCGGGCCGAGATGCTTTTCGATCATGCAGGAGCATTCGAGATGCCATCCGGGGCGTCCGCGGCCCCACGGGCTGTCCCAGCCGGGCTGTTCGGACGCTGACGGCTTCCACAGCACGAAGTCGGCCGGGTCTCGCTTGTAGGGAGCCACCTCGACGCGGGCACCGGCGATCATCTCCTCGCGGTTGCGTCCGGAAAGCCGGCCGTAAGCGTCGAACCGCGGCACGTGGAACAACACGTGGCCCTCCGCTTCGTATGCGAAATCGTTCGCAACGAGTTTCTCCACCATGGCGATCATTTCGGGGACGTGTTCGGTCGCGCGCGGCTCGACGTCGGGCGGGGCGACGCCGATGGACGCCATGTCCTCGCGATAGATCTCTTCGAACCGGTTGGCGATCGCGTCGATCGCGACTCCCTGTTCCATCGCCGCGGCGTTTATCTTGTCGTCGATGTCGGTGATGTTGCGGGCGTAGACGACGTTTGGCCACCGGTGGCGCAGCAGGCGCGCCAGCGCATCGAATACGACGGCCGGCCGCGCGTTGCCGATATGGGCATAGGAATAGACCGTCGGGCCGCAGACATACATCGTGACGCGACCGGGGTCGGCGGGAACGAACTCTTGCCTGGCCCGTCCGAGGGTATTGTAGAGATGAAGCGCCATCGCGAGACGCAAGATAGACGCTCGCGAAGGGCTGGCCAACGATAAAGAATGGTCCCGGGAAGCGGCGCTGCCGTCCGTCCGGCACCCTCGGCTCGCGGCGAACCGGCGCCGCCGGGCGGTTCGCGCCGGCCTGCTCTGCGCGGTTCGGTTCGGGAGGAGGTCAAAAAAATGGCGTTGGCCGCACGGGGGCAGTAAACTGCCTTTGCGCGGCGCGGCCGCTCCGGCTGCGATACTGGAGGCGACATGGCGACGAAACTCAGCTTGGACATCCGCGACCTGGACGCTCCGCTCGGCGCGGAAATCAGGGGTCTCGATCTTCGCGAAAGGCTCGATCGCGGAGCGGTAGAGGATATCCTTGACGCTTGGCACCGTCGGCAGGTGCTGGTGTTTCGCGATCAGGATCTGTCGCCCCGGCAGCAGGTCGATTTCACTGCGCGACTCGGCGAACCCGGGCGCCCGCGAATGCCGGCGCAGGCGGCGCGGGACATCGTCAGGGATTTGCCGCCCGAAGTCATGATCGTTTCCAACGTCAGGGTGGACGGCAAGCCGCTCGGCCTTCCGCACGACGGCGAGATGTGGTTTCACAGCGACATGTGTTACGTCGAGGTTCCCCACGCCGCGACGCTGCTGTACGCGGTCGAGTTACCTTCGACCGGCGGCAACACGCTGTTCGCCGACATGTACGGCGCCTACGAAAATCTCTCCATTTCGACGCGCCGCCGGCTCGACGGCCTCAAGGCGCTCAACGTTCACGACTACAAGAGAACCGACCGGCCGGGCAGCGACCTCGATCTGACGAAAATCGGCAACTTCGCGCACCCGGTGTTCGCGACTCACCCGGAAACGGGCCGCAGGGCGGTTTACGTCAACCGCCTGATGACGGCGCGGATCGAAGGGCTCGAACCTGCGGAGAGCGACGCGTTGCTTGAAGAACTGTTCGACGTATCGGAGGATCGTTCGCTCGTCTACGAGCATGTCTGGCGGCCGGGCGATCTGGTCATGTGGGACAATCGCTGCGTTACGCACGCCCGGACGGATTTTCCAGAGGACGAGCGTCGGTTGTTGAGGCGCACGACCGTCGTCGGAACGCAGAGGCCTCGTTGACGAAACTTCGCGTTCCCGTCAGGAGGGCTGCGCCCACTCGCCCCTGCCGCGGCTTTCGAGCATCACGTCCGCGAAGAAGTCATCGATCGTTCGGGATTCCGATATCAGCCCGCCGGCCTTCGAGTAACCGATCAAATTCTCGAAATTCTTTCGGTTCGAAGGCGTCAGTCCGTATTCCCAGGGGTCCGGTCCCATGAGCGCGCGCTGCGACTCCCATTCGTCCATATACCAGGCGAGGGGCACGATGCGCGGATTGGCGATCCTTCGGTAGGCGGCCTGCTTCGCCTGTTCGAACGCCCGCGCCAGATTGCTGGCGACCCATGGATGCTCGTCCAGGATCTCGTCCCGAATCGCCGTCACGTGCATGATCGGAAAAATCCCGGTTCGCCTGAAATACGCCTCTTCCTCGGCCCGATAGTTCTCGAACAGCCGCGCCACGCGGTCGTCGCGGCGCAGGACGGGAGCGACGATGTCGGGGTGAAGCAGCGCGTCGAGTTCGCCATCTGCGAGCATTTCGGAGACGTCGGCTCCCGGCGCGGCGCGCGAGAGACGGATGCCGGGAGGGGGATCGAAGGGTATTTCCTCTTCCAGTTCCGTGACCCATTCGATGGACGCGAGGTCGACCCCGTACTCGCCGGCGAGCAGCCCTCGAAGATAGAGAGTCGCCGTCGTCTGGTAGGTCTTGAGTCCGACCTTCCTGCCGTTCAGATCTTGCGGCTTGCCGATTTCCTTCATGGCGTTGACGAAGACGAAGCCGTGCCGGAAGCGGCGATGCAGGAAGACGGGGATCGCCGTGAACGGGTAGCCGCGATCCTTGGCCATCAGGTAGGAGGAGCCGGAAAGTTCGCAAACGTCGAACTCCCGGTTCCGGATCATGCGCCAGTGCCGCGTCGACGAGTCCATGCCCGTCAGCACGTTGAGCTCGACGCCGTCGGGCGCGACGCTGCCCTCCTTCAGGGCGCGGACGATTTCGTAGTCGCCGCATGCGAGGGTGAGCTTTAGCTTTTTCGACACGCTCGTCCCCTTTCGCCGATACTCCGGGGCGGGTTCACTGATTGCCGCGAAGTTCGGAATCGGGGCGGTCGAGCGTCTGAAGCCGCCGGAGTTCCGGATCCATGTAGAGCGGCCGGTCGGGCTTCGGGTTGCCGAGCATGACCTGGAAGTAGCAGTCTTCGTCGGTGTCGTTGCGGATGCAGTGAACCTGGCCCGGCGGGTTGTAGATCATGTCCCAGGGCGCCAGCCGGCGTTCGATCACCTCTCCCTCCCGTTCCCAGACGACCGTCGGGTTGCCCTGAAGCACGAAGAAGACTTCTTCCTCGCTGTCGTGGCGGTGCATCGGCTGCGCATTGCCCGGCGGCATCTGGAGCACGCTGAGCGTGAAGCTGGAGCCCATCAGCGCGTCGGGGTCGTCATGGGTCACGTTGCCGCTCGTGCCGAGATAGCGCCGCTGCGACCGGGCGTATTTCTCGTCGACCTTGGTTTCGAATCCCCAAACCCGCCAGCTCGGATTGCGGGTCTCGAAAGTCTTGCAGTGCCTGTCGAGGGACGCGTCCAGCTCCTGCCGGTTCCTGTCGATCGCGGTTTCCATGTTTTTCCTCACTCCGCCGCCAGCGCGGCGTTCCGGTTCAGATGGGAAACGATGTCGTCGAGCGCCATGACGTCGGCGTACTTGTGGTGCATGTCGAAGAGATTCACCTTGTGCGACAGCTCGGACCGATCGAACACGCATTCCTCGGCGACGGCGACGTGATAGCCGTTGGAGTAGGCGTCCACGACCGAGGCGCGGACGCATCCGGACGTGCTCTCGCCGCACACGACGAGGCTCGAGACGCCGAGCCGGGTGAGGTGCGCGATCAGCGGCGTCGAGTGGAAAGCGCTCGCGCGTTCCTTGCGGATGACGATGTCTCCGTCCTGCGGGGCGAAGGCTGGATGTATGTCCATCATCTCGTCGCCGACGTCGTATCCGGTCTGCCTGTTGGTGGAGCGCACCCGGCCTTTCCGCACCGATCCGGTGACGTAGAGAATCGGCAAGTCCGCCGCCCGGCAGGCGGCGAACAGCCGCTTGGTCGGTTCGACGGCGTCCCAGGCGTACTTGCCGCATGCGTTCGGATAACGGTCGACCAGTTCGTGGGGATACTTCGCGGGGTCGCCGCGGTAGACGAAGTTGTAGAGGTCGATGGCCAGCAGCGCGGCGCGGGGTCCGACGAACACCTCCCGGCGATAGGGCTCGTAGACCTTGAGCGTTTCCGGCGAAACGACGTCGCGCCAGCAATGATCCTCGAAGTCCCGCATAACGGTCGTCTTTCTCCAGCGTTCGGGCGATGATAGCGCAAATTCGCCGTCCGGCAACGTCGCGTCCCCGGATGTCAGCAACGGATGATATGTCCGGTCCATTGATCTCTTTGAACGCTTCCAGACCAAGGAGGCGGCGGTGGACGGAACGGCGACAGGGATCGAGGAAGGAGGTGTCGCACCCGTGGTGCTGAGCAGGGCGAGGCGGCGAACTGCAGCCCCTGGAACTCGACGTAGAAGACAAGGATCCCGCCCGCCGCCTTGTCGGCGACGGAACCGCAACAGGTAGCTGGCCCCCGAAACGAACGCCGAGGCCCTGCTTCGCCGGGCCTTCCCTGCCGAACTTCGGCCCTGTCCGGCGGCCCGTCTCGTTTCGTCGCGCCGGCCCCGGTCGCTGGAATTCGGTCGCCGTCGACGGAATATCCGCGTCCTCCGCCGCTTCCCGGGCGGCGTCGCCCGCCTCCCGGGTTTCCGGCTGCGAATTCTTTCGTTTTCGTCGGACCGCGAACTTTCGCCCGGTCCGCGCAAAACGAGGCGGGCCCGCCGCGGTTTCAGAAGCGCATCGCGAGGCTGATTCCGCCGTCGAATTCGCCGTTGCCGATGCCGCGGGCGGCGTATCCGGCGGAGGCGCGCAGCGCGTAGCGCCCGTCCTCCCAGCTGCGCGCGCCGCCGGCCCCGAGGCGGAACCCCGTCTTCTCCGCCTCGGTCGCGCTCAGCGGCGTCGATGCCACCTGCTTACCCGAGATCCGCGCCGACCTCCTGTCCGAGAACTCATGCGTCGCCTCCACCGAGCCGAACAGCCGGAAGCCGGCCTCCATCTCGACGCGCAGCCCGGCGCGGCCCACGAGGCTCCGCGCGTCCTCCACCGACACGCGCTCGTTGGCGCTTCGCGCGAAGCTCATGTCCACCTCGGACCAGGAGAGGCCGGCGCCGGGCGTCACGGTCAGACCGCCGCCCATGTCCGTCCGCCGCCCGACCTCGACGCGGAGGGCCAGCCCCAGAGCCTTCGCGCCGTCCTTCAGAACCCTCTTCCGCATCTCGCCCTGTATGTCCCTTTGGCTGGCGGTCAGCTTGACGTCGTACCAGGTCGCCATCGCCTGCGCGTCCACGTGGAAGCCGCCGCCGAGGAACGCCGTGCCGTGCGCGCCCGCGCCGACCCCCGACAGCTCGATCTCGCCGCCGGCCCCCGCAATCTCCGCAGAGCCCTGCAGCCCGCGCACCGACACGCCGAACCGCCCGTCGTTGCCCACGGCGAAGTCCACCCCCGCCCGCACGCCGTACCGTCGGTAGTCGAAGGCCGCGTCCGGCGGCGTCGAGGGCGTCGAGCTCTTCCCCTTCCACTCGCCGCTCGCGCCGTCGATTCGCGCCCAGCCGCCGTTGCCGTCCCGCGCCGCCGCCATGCGCTCCCCGTAGGTCGGCAGCCCGTTCATCGCCAGCAGCGCCGACGGCAGCGCCTCGTAGAGGCGGCAGCTCTCGCCCATACGGGCGCAATCGACAGGGACACCCACGTTGCCGCCGTTGCCATCGCCGTTGTCGTCCACGTTGCCATTGCCGTTGCCGACCGTCACGCATTCGCCGTTCTCATCAAATCGCTGCCCGGGGTCAGGACAATCATCCAGGCCTGCGTATATATCGTTGCCCACGGTCGTTGGTTCGCCCATTTCGTCGAGCTCCAGGGACAGATACCTGCCGGTGGTGAAATTGTCGTCGGTCTCGTAGATGGCGACAGCGTAGGTCACCTTGCCCTCGTCATCGTTCCTGTCGACGATCGTTCCGCCCGTGCCGGTGTCGAAGCCTCCCTGCACCCTTGCTATGGCGTCAAGGATGCCTTTCTTGTTCAGCATGGCGCCGGCGGCATCGGCGGTGTAGATCGCCACCTCGGTCGTCCCCTGCCTGACCAGGATCGCCCGTTTCGCCCCGTTCGCGTTCACGCTGCCCGTCGGGCCGACGGTGATGCTGCCGCCTCCGGAGACGTCCACCGCCGCGTCCGCGCCCGCGCTGCCCTTGACCTCGCCATGGATCCGGATCACCGACCGTCCGGGATCGTTGACCAGGATCGCCGGACGCGAAGAACCTTCGCCGGCAAGCACCTTGCCCGTCTCGCCGACGGTCAGCGTGCCGCCGCCGACCAGATGCACGGCCGCGTCCGTCCCGCCCGTCACCGTGCCGTTCACCGTGACGGTCTGCTTCAGGAGATCGTCGGCCGTCCCGGGACCGCCCGCATCCAGTCCTGCGTTCTCGACGTGGATGCCGGCGCTGCCGCCGGTCACGCTGGTTCCCGCGGCCACGGTGACCTCGATGGCCCCGTTGTCGTCGTGGGGCGTCGCGTAGTAGGCGCGGATGCCGTCGCCGGCGACCGCGGCGATCGAGCCGTCGGCGGCGGTGATGGCGATGTCGCCCGAGGTCCCCGGCTTGACGACCCGGATGCCGTCGGTTCCCGCCCCGACGGTCCCGGCGCTCTCGACCGTGACGTCGCCGCCCGCGTTGGCGAGGTAGATCCCCGCCATGCCGCCCTCGACGGTCGCGCCAGCGGCGACGGTGACGCTGATGGACCCGTTGTTCTCGCCGAGCGTCGCGTAGTAGGCTTGGATGCCATGGTGGCCCGTCGAACGGACCCCTCTGTCCGCGGGCACGTTGACGACGATGTTGTAGGCGTCTCGCGAGATCACCTTGATGGCGGGCACGTTCTCCTTGTTCAAATTCTCCACGACATCGCCGCTTTCCGGATCCAGGTCCCTTGCCGCCGGCAACTCGCCGTACGCGGAATCATCGGGTTTAAGAGCGGTTCCGCCCTCAGGGAGAGTTAAAACTATGCCGCTGGGGTAGTCTGGATCGCCCGGGTCTCCCGCGTCGACGTGGATGTCGCCGTCTCCCTCGCCGCCGACGGCGCCGCCCAGCCGCTCGATCGCGTCTTCGACGCTCGTCCGCGTGAACCCGCCGCCTTCGAGGGCGAGGTCGGGATCCTGGACCACGATCAACTCGGTCTCCGTGCCGTCGCGCTGGATCGCGAGCGCGGCCCCGTCATTGAGCGCCACGCGTCCCGTCGGGCCGACCGTCAGCCTGCTGCCGCCGCCCTCCAGATGCACCGCAGGCACCGCGGCGCCGTGGCCGCCGCGCACCTCGCCGTCGATGCGAACGACCGCCCGCCCGCCGGCCCGGATTGCCCGGCCCGAAGAGCCGGCGCGCGCCTTGCCCATCTCGCCGACGGTCAGCGTGCCGCCGCCCGCGAGATAAACGGCCGCGCCCGTCCCGCCCGTCACTGTGCCGTCCACCGTCACGGTCTGTTTACGCTCGGCGCCCGTGGCGCCCGCGTTGGCGACGTGGATCCCCGCCATGCCGCCGCTGACGGTCACGCCGGCGGACACGGTGACGCTGATGGCCCCGTTGTCGTCGTGGGGCGTCGCGTAGTAGGCGCGGATGCCGTCGCCGCGCGAGTCGATGGCGCCGGCCGTCATGGCGATGCGGATGTCGTCGAGGTTGCGGCGGCCCAGCAGGGCCTGCACCGCCGCCTTGTAGTCGTTGGGGAAGCCCGCGTCCGCGTCGTCGAGCGCGGTGGTGAGGGCCGTGGCGTCGCCCGTCGCCACCGCCTGCAGCACGGCCTTCTCCTTGTCCGAGAGGCCCTGCGCCAGAACGTTCCGCAGCAGGATTCGCGTGTCCCCGTTGTCCGTCCGGAGATACGTCACGATCTGCGTGTCGGTCAGTTGGGACACGGCGGTCGTGGCGGTGGTCCCGATGGCGGCGAAGACCGGCGCCGCGACCGCGATCTCCTCGTTGCCCAGCGCCGCCCGGAACGCCGCCACGTAGGCGTTGTTGGCGGTGGTGGCGCCCGTCGGCACGGCCGCCATCTGCGCCGCGTTGTCCGCGAACGCGCCCGGGTCGTCGCCCTTGGCCACCTGCGCCGCCACGTCGCGCCAGGATAGGGCGTGGACCTCGATCCCCGCCGGCCCGCCGTAGTGGAGCGTCCCCTCGAGGGCCTTCCCGGCCGCCGCCTCCTGGTCGAAGGCGAGCGCCTCCGTGGCGGTCGCCGCCGCGAAGCGGCCCCGGTCGTTCTCCGCCGTCCCGCGCGCGATGCTTCCTCCCGTCCAGTCGACGTCGATCGCGGGCACGTGATTCCCGTCGGCGTCCTCGCTGCGCGTATCGCCCATCGCGTTTTCGCGCGTGACCCCGAGGTAGACGCCCGTGCGGCCCGAAATCGTCCCCGCCGTCTGGTCGAAGTCGATCCGCGCCGCCTTGCCGACGTAGACGCCGTGCCACCGCCCCGAGACGTCGCCGCTGGTCGTGGACGTGCCGCCGTTCGCGAACGTGACGTCGCCCTCGGCGCCCCGCTCGAGCCGGATGCCGTCCCCGTCCTCCGACGCGACGGCGCCGGAGTTCGTGAGCGCGAGGGCGGCCGTCTTCGCCGCGCCCATGACGGCGTAGAGGGCGTGGTTCTTCGATCTGAGATCGCCGCTGTTGGTGATCGTCACGGCGCCGCTGCCGCTCTCCGTCAGCCAGATGGCGTGCCCCGCGCCCGCCGCCGCGTCGGCCGTCACCGTCACGTCGCCGCTGTTGGTGAGGGTCGTCGCGCCGGCGCCGCTGTGCTTTTCGAGCCGGAGGCCGAGGGTGGCCGCGCTGACGGCGCCGCGGTTCGTCAGCGTGGCGGCGCCGTTGTTCGTCAGCCTGGAGTCGCCGTTGGCGTGGACGAGATGAATGCCCGACCCCAGCGGCGCGTCGATGTCGCCCTCGTTGTCGACCTCGGCGGCGCCGATGCCCCGGTAGTTCATGACGATGCCGTATTTGTCCGCGCCCGACACCGCGATGTCGCCCGTGTTGGTGATCGTCGCGCCGCCGGTGAAGGTGTTCAGGGTGGACAGGGGGGCGCTCACCCAGGGCGCGACGACCCGGCTGTACCACAGGTAGATGCCCTCCTCCCCCGAGCTGATGGCGCCGTTGTTCGTGATCGTCGTCGCCCCGGTGATGTTCGAGACGTTCCTCGCGAACAGGATGCCTCTCTTGGCGGCGAAGATCGGCGCCGCGCTGGTGATGGTGGCTGGGCCGGAGCCTCGGCCTCCGGAGCCGCCCAGCACCACCCAGAGGCCGTTCTGCTTCATCGGGTCGGTCGCCGAGCCGATGGTCACCCCGCGCCTCAGTTCTATCGTCGTCGCCGCCGAATTGTTGACGCTCTGTACGTCCGTCCGGAAGTACACGCCGTTGTTCCGGTCGGTGTCGGTGTTCGTGCTCGTCCCCTGGACGATGTTCACGACGTGGGGGGTCCCGTCCGTCTCGCCCCCGATGATGATATGGGCCCAGTCGTTCGAGCCCGTGCCGCCGCGCCCGTAGACGCCGACCGACTGCGTGCTCGTGCCATCGGTCGTGGCCGTGATCGTGGTCGTCGCGCCGGCGCTGCCCGGGACGTTGATACGGTTGTTGCCCTGCAGCCACCTGCCCGTGTCCACTCCCCCGTAGAAGATGCCGTCGGGATACGACGCGCCCGAGCAGGTGACGACGGCGTTAAGGCTCGCCGCCCCGCATTCCTGTATCGCCCGCGCCTCCCCCGGCGCCAGCAGCAACGCCGCCGCCGCGAGCAGCGCGGCGCCCAGCGCGCCGGAAACGAACGCTCCCGCCGCGTCATGCGTCCGGGAGGACGGGCCGGAGAAGGAAGCGCGGCCCGAGCGGCCTGCCGCTTCCGGAGAGCGGGCCATCATTCCGGAACCGCGCATGTGGGGGGCATTATGCGGTCAGTGCTTCCAGTCATCTTCGGAACCTTCCTCAAGATCATGCTCGCATGCATAAACGCAATCCGTGAACGACGCAAGAGTCTCGCTTCGGCGGCCCGCGTCAGGCTTCGAGTTGCACTGTCTTCCTCGGGAAGCGTGATCTCAAGCACCTCGTAATCGTCCGAGTAAACGTTGTGCCGGGGGCGGCCTGGCAGTCTCCGGCCTCGAAAGTCACTTCGCCCTGCCCCTCGAACCAGACGGTGGAGGTCCCGCGCAGCACCATCTGGAACTCGACATCGTGATAATGAAGCCCGCCCCCCACAGGGCTTCGTGGTGACATGAGCGTGCACCCGCCCGCCGGTCGCCTTTCCGATGCCGAGGTCGCGATATACGTCCTCAGCTCGCCGGCGGCGAACGGATTTTCCTTGGCCCTGTTTACGGCGAACTCCGACCTGCCCATTCCGACCTTTCGATTGCCGTGAAGCCGGGATATTGTAACGCGTCCAGCCGCCGCCGTAACGTGCGGCCCCATGTCAGTAACGGATGGTATGTCCGGTCCATGTACCCTCTTAGAACGCTTCCAGACCAAAGAAGGTGGCGGCGGACGGAACAACGACAGGGACTGAGGAAGTTCGAGGTATACGGTCGCCTCCGTGGTGCTGAGCTAGGGCGAGGCGGCGGAGGGCGTTTCGGAGCGCACCTTCCGGCGCTGGCGCGACGAGGCGGAGGGAGGGTTGTATGACCGTCGCCTGGGCCGGGTCTCGGCGCGCCGGGCCGACGCGGACGAGGTGGCGCAGATTCTGGAATTGTTCGACACCCGGGACTTCAACGCCGAGCACTTTCACGAGAAGCCGGCCGCCTGCCATGGCGTCCGGCGCAGCTACGTCCGGCTGACCTTGCAGGCCCATGGCCGCCCGCGGGCCGCGCCGCGGCGCGCGCTGCACCAGGACGGCTCGCGCCGCGAGTGGGTGTCCGGTCGGCAGTGGGCGTCACCATGGACGACGCCACCAGCGAGCCGGCCTTCTTCGTCGCCGAGGAAGGCGCCCATTCCAGGCGCTTCGCGAGGCGGTCGGCGAGTGCGGGCTGTTCCGCTCGCTCTACCGCGGCAGCCACTATTTTCACACGCCCGAGGCCGGCGGCAAGGTGGACAAGGACAACCCGACCCGGGTCGGGCGCGCCCTTCGCCAGCTCGGCGCACGTCGCCGCCTGCTCGCCCGAGGCCCGCGGGCGCGGTTCGGCGCCCTGCAGAAGCGCCTGCTCCAGGAACTCAGGCTCGCCGCCGACATGGCCGAGGCCAACCGTTTCCTCAAGCAGGTCTACCTGCCGGACCACAACGGAAGCGGTCAATTAATTCGGTGCGTACCAGTTCAAAATGTTCTTGACATGTCGCGTCCCCGGACAGAAGTTCGCGCTGCGCCGCTCGCTGGCCCGCGGGGCGCGCCCTGCGGGTCGTTCCGTTCGACTCTTGGGGCAGCCTCGCCGTTCGCGGTCGAGAAACCGTAGCCAAGCGATTCCGGCAGCGCTTGCCGTCGCGCCGCTGCCTGAGCGAACGGCCGGGCGACTTTATCGTGCCGCCCGCCGCGATTGGCCGTTGCGGCGGCTTCATGTTATTACCGCCGAACGGCGAATTATCTCCATGCGGAGGCGGATATGCACGGGCTGACCGGCGCGATGCGCGAGGTCGTGGTCGCGAACAGGATCCTAGCGAGGGAGGAGGTCGTAGACGCTTACGGGCACGTGAGCGTCCGCCATCCCGAAGATCCGAATCGTTACCTGATGAGCCGTTCGCGCAGCCCGGAACTGGTAACCTTGGCGGACGTGATGGAGTTCACGCTGAACGGAGAGGCGGTCGGCGACGATCGTACGCCCTACGCCGAACGCCACATTCACGGGGCGATATACGAAGCGCGGCCTGACGTGAACGCCGTGATTCATAACCATTCGCACGCCGTCATACCGTTCGGCGTGACGCCCACGCCGCTCCGGCCCGTAGCGCACGTGGGAGCGTCCATCGGCAAGCGAGTTCCCGTTTGGGATATCCGGACCGGGTTCGGCGACACCAATCTTCTGGTCGTGAATATGGACCAGGGCCGGGATCTCGCGAGGACGCTGGGCGGCAACACCGTCGTTCTGATGCGCGGACACGGCTGCGCCGTCAGCGGACGTTCCGTCGAGGCCGCGGTCATGACCGCGATCTATCTTCAAGTGAACGCGCGCCTGCTCCAGGACGCGATGAACATGGACGAGCGGATCGAATATCTGTCGGACGGCGAGATCGACCGCTGCACCGAGACGTTTCTGAGCGGCTTTTCGATACGGCGTGCCTGGGAGTATTTCCAGAGGCGCGCAGGCGCCGATTCGCTGTAGACATCCTCGGTTCAACCAACGTACGGGAACGGCGAATGTCGGCCAACGCGGCGCCGGAAGGGCGGCGAACGGCGATCGAACGCGCCCTTGTCAGACCTTTTGCCGGCCTTCGGCCGGCGCCGGAACGCGCGGCGGAGATCGCCGCGCCCCCCTATGACGTCGTCGGCGCCCAGGAAGCGCGGAGGATCGTCAACGAACGCCCGCTCAGCTTTCTGCGCGTCTCGCGCGCGGAAGCCGGCCTCGCGGAGGACGTCGATCCCCATTCTCGCGAGGTCTACGAAGCGGCGGCGCGAAACCTGAAGGATCTCGAGGCGTCCGGAACGCTGGTTCGCGACGAGGCGCCTGCGTATTACGTCTACAGGATGGCCGCGAACGGGCGCGCGCAGACCGGCGTGGCGGTTTCCGCTTCGATCGAGGCCTATGTCGAAAATCGGATTCGCAGGCATGAACTGACCATGCCGCGGAAGGAGGACGACCGTAAGCGCCAGATCGAGGCGGTCGACGCGATGACCGGACCGGTCCTGATGACGCACCGCGCGAGCCGGCCTCTGGCCTCTCTTCTGGCCGATGCGGCGGCCGACCGGAAGGCGGACATGGTCGTGCCCGATTTCGACGGCGTTCGCCACGAGGTCTGGACGGTCCGCGACGCCGACCGCATCGCCGCCATCTCGCGGGCGATGAACGCGTTGGATGCGCTCTACATCGGCGATGGACACCACCGGTCGGCCGCCGCCGCTCGCGTGGCGGCGGCGCGGCGCGCGGCGGGCCGCAGTTGCGGCGGTTTTCTTGCCGTCTGCTTTCCCGAGGACGAGGTGTCCGTCCTGAGTTACAACCGCGTCGTGCGCGATCTGGGCGCTCTCGCGCCGGCGGAGCTGGTTCGCGCGCTTGCGCGGGATTTCGACGTTCGCGCGATGGACGGGCCGGTTCGTCCGAACGCCCCTCGTTCCTTTGGGCTCTATCTTGCCGGGCAGTGGCATTCGCTGACGCTCAGGCAGCCGGACGCGACGGAAGACCCGGTGACGAACCTTGACGTCAGTTTGCTCGATCGTCTGGTGTTGAAGCCGCACCTGGGGATCGGCAGCCCGACCACGGATCCGCGCATCTCCTTCGTAGGCGGTTCGCATGGCGGAGAAGCCGTCGCGGCGCAAGTCGATTCCGGCGAGATGGCGGCGGGCTTCACGCTGTTTCCCTGCAGCGTCGCCGAACTCATGGCGGTGGCGGACGCCGAAAGGATCATGCCGCCCAAGTCGACATGGTTTCATCCAAAGCTGGCGGACGGGCTGATTTCGTTGCCGCTCGACTGATGCGCGCGAGCGCCGACAGGTCGGCGGGAGCCGTCGCCACCGCGCTCGTCGCGACGACTTCGGTTCAGGTGCTGGTCACGATGGCGACGCTCGCTTTGTCCGTGGCGGCGCCGAAGGCGGCCCGCGACATCGGCATCGGACCCGAGAACATCGGGATCTACGCTTCGCTCGTATATCTGGGCGCGATGGTCGGCACCCTGACCGCGAGCGGTTTCGTCCTGCGTTACGGCGCGATCCGGTTCAGCCAGGCAGCCATGGCGATTTGCGCCGTCGGCGTCCTTGCCGGTTCCGGGTCTCACTGGCTCTTGCTGGCGCTGTCGGCGCTGGTTTGCGGGCTGGGCTACGGCCCTACGACGCCCGCCAGCAGCCACGTTCTCTCCCGCCACACGCCCCCGCGATTTCTCTCTCTGGTCTTTTCCATCAAGCAGACGGGCGTTCCTCTCGGCGGGCTCGTTACCGGGTTGGTCGTCCCGATGTTTCTCGTCCTGCTGGATTGGCAGGGCGCGTTGCGGGCGGTAGCGGCGACGGTGCTTCTCGGAGCGGCGGCGCTTCAGATCCCGCGGCGCCGTTTCGACGTCGATCTGCGTCCGGCGGCGCCGTTGCTGCGGGACAGCGTCGCGGCGCCGCTTCGTCTGGTTTTTCGGAGAAGGGAACTGCGCCTGCTGGTTCTTGGCTCCTTCCTGTTCGCCGCGATTCAGCAGAGCTACATCTATTTCCTCGTCACCTATCTCGAAACCGGGATAGGGTGGTCCAACCGGGACGCGGGCCTTGCGCTTTCCGTCCTTGGGGCGGCGGGCGTCGTCGGGCGCGTGTTCTGGGGCGGCGTGGCGGACGCGACCGGGCGGAGCGGAAGAATTCTGGCGCTCCTGGCGTTCGGCATGGCGGCCAGCGCCGCGGCGACGGCGGCGATCTCGGCGAATTGGCAGCATTGGGCGGTCTACGGCGTTTGCGCGGCGTTCGGAGCGACGGGCGTAGCGTGGAACGGCGTCTATCTCGCCGAGGTTTCGCGGCGAGTCGCGCCGGACGAGGTCAGCAGGGCGACCGGCGGCGGCCTTTTCGTCACCTTCGCCGGGGTGGTGACGGCTCCGCCCGCCTTCGGCCTCGCGACGCAGATTACGGGATCTTTCGCTCCGGGCTATCTGGCGCTGGCGGCGGCCACGGCGCTCGTCGGATTGCTGATGTCGCTTCCCGAGCGCGCGCCTGCGTAGATCTACCGTTCGTCGTCGTCGACGGCGTCCTCGGCGGAGTCGGCCTCCGTCGCCGGCCGGCATGCGAACCGGCGTCCCGCGGCGGCAAGGCGTCGCCTCGGGCCTCCGTCCTATCGTCCCCGCACCTTCGGCATCATCAGGAACTCCCACGGACTCGGCAGTTCGCCGACGGGCACTTCGATCAGGGCGGGCTCCCGCGACCCGAACGCTTCCCGCAACCGCGTCCGCAGTTCCTCCGGCGTGGCGGCGCGGAGTCCCCGGGCGCCGAAGCTTTCCGCAAGCTTCGCGAAATCGGGACTCGTCAGATCGCTGGCGATGAAGCGGCTGTCGTAATGGTCCTTCTGCAGCAGGCGAACGTTGCCGAAAGCGTTGTCGTTGAAGACCACCGTCGTCAGCGGAATCCGGTGATGCACGGCCGTGGCCATTTCGCCGATCGCGAACAGGGCGCCGCCGTCGCCGGAGATCGCGACGACCGGCACGTCGCGCCGGGCATGGGCGACTCCGAGGGCGGTCGCGAAGCCGTAGCCCAGCGTTCCTTGGTAACCGGTCGAAACGAAGGTGCGCGGCGCGTAGCAGTCGAAGGCGAAGCGCGAGACGTATCCCATCTGCGTCAGCTCGTCGACGAATATGCCGTCCCGCGGCAGTTCGGCGCGGATCGCGTTCAGCCAGGCCATCTGCGGGGCGAGCCGGTCGGCGTAGACGGCGGCGAAACGATTCTTGGCCGCGGTCGTCTCCGCGAGCCAGTCGCGGCGCTCGCGGCCTTCGAGAGCGCCCAGAAGGGCAGGCAGCGCGTCGGCCAGATCGGCGTTGACGGCCAGATCGGGGTCGCCGAAACGGCGGATTTCCTCCGGGTCGATGTCGACGTGGACGATCTTGAGGCCCTCGTCCACGCCCCAGGCCATCCGCTGGCTCAGCCTGGTGCCGAGACCGAGCGCGACGTCTACCTTGCCCCACAGGTCGTGCGCGACGGGCATCCCGATGGAAAGGGGGTTGTCGGCGGAAACGACCCCTTTCCCGTTGCGGAAGGAGAGGACCGGGGCCGACAGGGTTTCGGCGAGCCGCGTTATTTCCTCGCTGAAATCCCTCGCGCCTCCGCCGACCACGATGAGCGGGCGCTCCGCGTTCGAGAGCAGCGCAGCGGCCCTCGCGATCGCCTCCTCGTCGACGGCCGGAGTTCCCCGCGGGGCGGATACGAGGTCGGCCGGCGCTTCCGGAAGTTCGGCCGACCAGACGTCCACCGGCACTTCCACCCCGACCGGCCGCGGACGGCCGGAGCGCAATGCGGCGAACGCGTCCTGCAGGACGGCATGCGCTTCGGCGCCGCCGGAGATCCGTTTCGCCTGTTTGGTCAGGCTTCTCATCATGCCCAGCTGATCGGGTATTTCATGCAGAAGGCCGCGGCCCTTGCCGATGGCGCCAAGCGGGATCTGTCCGACCAGCGCCAGAACCGGCGCGTTGACCGCCCACGCCGTCGAAAGGGCGGCCGTCGCGTTGAGAAACCCGGGACCGGGCACCACGCAGAAGGCCTGCGGCCGGCCTGTCGCCAACGCCGCGCCCGTGGCCATGTAGGCCGCCCCCTGTTCATGACGCGTCTGGACGGGCGCCAAGGCGTCCGTCCGGTCGTGGAGCGCGTCGAAAAAGGGATCGTTCTGAACGCCGGGAAGGCAATAGAGCTGGTCGATGCCGTTGGCGATCAACGTTTCGACGACGATGCTTGCAACGTTCATATGGAGTTCCTTTGGAATGGCGCAGGTTCGCCGTTCGCGACCGGCGCCGCGCCGCCGCCGGTTTTTCGGACGGAAGCGAGAGAGCGGAGACATTACATGGTTTTGCCGATCCTGGCCTCGACGCCAACGCGCGCTGCCGAATCCATGTCGCGCAACGGGACCGGGCCAGTCCAGGGGAAGAAAGGCTGGACCGCGAGGGGACCTCGCCGTCGCCGGACATCGACAACCGGCGTGAATCGTCTGGGTGGCCAGCTCTTGGTCCTGCGTCCGCCGAGCGGCGAGCGAAGAGCCGGGCAACCCGGGCTCGTTTCAGGCGGCCGCTTTCATTGATTGGCGTTCAGAGGGCCGAACCGTTCCGCCCGGCTGCCTGTTCGGCGGCAGTACGGTTCCGCCAAGGCAACAACGCGAGGATTTGTTCGCGGCCCGCTCTTACGGTGCCCCGGCCGCGCAATAGCAAGCCCATCCGCTCAAGCGCGTCGACGTCGCGGACCAGCGTTCTGCGCGAGACGTTCGCATAGGCTCGCGCGAGGTCGGCGGTGAGATTCGGCAGTTGGTCGACCGCGGTCTCTTCCCGAACCTGCGGCAGAGCCAAGGCCAGGGTGCGCAGGCGTCGCGCGCCCGAGCCTTTCATGTCGCGAAACCGCCGGTAGACGAAGTTGATCCACGCGACATCCAGTTGGTGCTCCCGGATTTCCTCGATCTGCCCGCGCAATCCATCGACCAGCCCGGCGATGGCATAGGCTGCGAACCGGTATATTCCGTTTTCCGTCCGGCTGGCTTGCGCCAGCTGCCGATAGTATTCGGTTCGCGTCAGGTTGTAGTGACTGCTCAACAGATGGCAGGCGGGCAACGGCACGCCGGCTTCCAGCAGGATGGCCAATTCGACGAGGCGCGCCGTGCGGCCGTTGCCGTCGCCGAACGGATGAATCCATACCAGGTAGAGATGGGCGAATATCGCTTTCAGGATCGCATGGGGAACCTGATCGCCCTGCGGCAAAGCGAACGATTCCAGCACCGTGCATAGCCGCGACAAGAGAAATTCCGCGTCTTGCCAATTCGGGCAACGATAGCTGCCGACGGATACGTCGGTCCTTCGGATCCGACCCGGCGCTATGTGGTCCTCGGCCTTCAAATTGCGCAACGCCATTTCGTTCATCCACCTGATCCGTTCGACGGTCAGCGGAATGCGGTTCTTCTCGTCCAGTTCGTTGGCGAGCATGTTGCAGGCGTCGACAATGTTGTCGATTTCCCGACCCAGATATTCGCGAGACGGGGGCAATCGCAGCGTGCCGTCGATGCGTTCCCGGACCTCGCTCTCCGACAATGTGTTGCCTTCGATCGCTGTCGTCGCGAGCGCGCCCCTGGCGAGATACAGGCTGTGAAGATTGTCCGCGATCTCGGGGTCGAGAGCTGCGCCCGCGATGTGTTCGCTCTTGGAAGCCGCTTCTCCGAGGGCCAGCCAGTCCGCCGAGCGCAATCGGTTCAGGTCGAACCGAAAGGTCAACCAAGGATGCGTCCGTTCGTATGACCGTTTGCCTGTCAACCCTGTTGTCACTTCCCTTATCGTTTCAACACTTTGATATTTAACAGTTATTTTATTTCTTAGCCTCTATTTGTCATATGATATGTCAACCAAGTTGTCCATGCAAATGGCGCAATTTCCATGTTTCGGGAAATTCGTCCGGCGAAGATTCGTTGCGATGTCCGGGCGGAGGGCCGGCAGCGCCGACGGACGCCGCGGCGTCTCCTTTCCGAAGAAGCGGGCAGGCGGGCCGGGCGGCAAGCTTTCCGACCGCAGCCCGAACCCGGCCGTTCTTTCGGGACTTCTCCTCCCGCCGGAGGAGAAAGGCCGGGGCAGGCGCCGGGTTCGCCCGGTTGCGCCGCGCCGGATTTCAATCCCCCCTTGCCGCCGCGCGTCGTTCGGCGCGCAGTCGATCGGTGGCCTCTTCGTCCAGTTCGCCCTCGTTGCAGACGACGCCGTAATCCCTGCGCGCCGCCGCCGCGGACACGTATCCGTTTCGGACGTCCGAAGCCACTTCCGGCGCCGGCCGCGACAGAGGATCGCCGAACCCGCCGCCGCCGCCCGAACGCACGGCGAAAGCGTCTCCGGCCTTGATGCGGGCCGTGAGCAACTTGGCGTTCGGATAATCTTCGCGCCAGACTCCGTCGATCCGCAGGGTTACCTGGTTTCCGGCGGCGTCCAGACCTCCCTCGAGGCCCCAAGGCTTGCAATGCATCCGGTCGACCTGGGCGTTCAGCATCAGATCGTCTCTCGCCTCGACGACGTTCTCGCAGCCGAGCCCTCCCCGCCGTTCTCCCGCGCCGCCGGAGTCGCCGCGCAGCGCGTAGCTTTCGATCAGCAGCGGATACTTGGCCTCCAGCTGTTCCGCCGGGCTGTTATGCGTGTCGCCGTCGTTGATGCAGACGGTCGCGCTTACCCCGTCTTCCGATTTCTTGGCGCCCCAGCCGCCGCCCGTCGGGCCGATGAACGCGATATAGAATTCGTTGGTTCGCGAATTGATCCCGTTGAGCATGCCGATGACGAGGTCCGCGTGATGACCTGCAATGGTCCTGTCGGGGATGGCCGGCGTCAGCGCCCTGAAGATGGTGTCGACGATGGTCATCGGAAAGGTCATCCACCAGCGCATGGGCGCCGGCTTTACGGCGCTGATCACGCGCCCGGCCGGGACGACGGTCTTCAGGTTGCGGAAGGAGCCGTCGTTGATGGGGTAGTCGGTCGGGGAAGTCAGGCACTTGAACGCGACCTGCGCGCAGGCGTGGCCCGTCGTGACGCCCGAGTTGTAGAAACCGCGCACCTGTTCGGCGACGTCCGAAAGATCGACCGTCATTTCGTCGCCTTCGACGATCACGCGCACCCGGATGGGGATCGGCGTCGAAATGTCGACGCCGTCGTCGTCCATGAACGATTCGGCCTCGTAGACTCCGTCGGGTATCGACCGCGCGTTCGCGCGGGCCGTCCGTTCGGACCGGTCCATGATCTCCTCGATCGAAGCCGCGACCCGCTCCTTCCCGTATCTCTCGATGAGCTCGAGGTATCTGGTTTCGCCGGTCGCGATCGCCGTCAGTTGCGCGCGCAGATCGCCCATCGCGCGGTCGGGAAGCCTGACATTGGCCCTGATGATGTCGACAAGTTCCTCGTTCACGACCCCTTCGCGCCGGTACTTCACGATCGGAAGTTGCAAGCCTTCGGAATAGATGTCGGTCGTGATCCCGTCGAGCGTGCCCCCGATGTCGGGCCAGTGCGCCATGCAGCAAGCGAAAGCGGCCAGTTCGCCGTCGACGAATACCGGCAGGGAGAACGTCATGTGGTTGAGATGACTGCCCGTGATGTATGCGTCGTTGGTCAGCAGAATGTCGCCCTGTTTTATTCCCTCCGGGCCGAAATGCCTGAGTTTCGCCTTGATCGTCTCCGCCATGCCGCGAATGAACATCGGCAGCCCGAGTCCGATGGAGACGGTTTCTCCGCGGGCGGTGAACAGCCCCACCGTGAAGTCTAGCGCTTCGTAGATGATCATGTTGTAGGCGGTGCGCATGAGGTTGGCCTTCATCTCCTCGGTGATCGCGACGACGCCGTTGCGCACGATCTCGGTGATCACCGGGTCGACCGTTCTTTCGTTCATGGCCGACGTCCTCTCACGGCGACCGAAAGGTTGCCGAACCCGTCCACTTCGAGCGCGTCGCCGGGTTCCAGCGCCGTGGTCGAAGCGTGTTCCTCGATCAGCGCCGGTCCCTCGATGCGGTTTCCGGCGAGCAGTTTCGGCCGGGTCCAGGTCGACGCTTCGACCGGGCCGCTCTCGAAGACGACCCTGCGGACGCCGGTTCGCGCTTCGGGCGGGGGAGAGCCGCCTCCCGGGGCGACGGTTCCGATCGTCGGCTTTCCGAGGATGCCCGTCGCCGCGAGGCGCAGACTGACGATTTCCGCCTGCTCCTGCGGCGCGCAGGTTCCGTATCGCAATTCGTGCTCGGCGTCGAACCGCGATTTGACGGCGCCGCGATCCTGTTTGCCGGGCGGGAGGTTCACGGTGACCGCGTGCTCCTGCCCGACGTAGCGCATGTCCGCGGCGCGGGAAATCACGACGCGTTCGGGGGCGACCGACGCCCTTCCGATTTCTCTGCGGCCTTCCGCTTCGAGCTCCGCGTAGATCGCGTCGATATCGGCGAAATCCGCTTCGGCGAGGCGGATGAAGCATGATCGCACGAAGTCGTGGCGCAAGTCGGAGAACAACATGCCGAAAGCCGAAAAATGGCCCGGAGAAGGCGGGATGACGACGCGGCATATTCCCATCTCCCGGGCGATGTCGCAGGCGTGCAGCGGACCCGCGCCGCCATAGGCGACCATGGCGAAGTCGCCCGCATGCAACCCGCGTTCCGTCGTGACGGCCCGGACGGCGTGCGACATCGAGGTGACGGCGACGCGAAGAATGCCCCGCGCCGCCGCGATCGCATCCATGCCGAACGGGTCCGCGATCCGGTTTCGAACGGCGTCTTCCGCCGCCGCGGCGTCGAGCGTCATCTCGCCGCCGAGAAACCGTTCGGAGTCCAGCCGGCCGAGCAGGAGATTGGCGTCGGTCACGGTCGGCTCAAGGCCGCCGAAGCCGTAGCATGCCGGGCCCGGCCGCGCGCCCGCGCTGCGGGGGCCCACGCGGAAACCGCCTTCCGTCTCGACATGCGCGACGGACCCGCCGCCCGTGCCGACCTCGAAGATGTCCATCATCGCGATTTGGACGGGCAGGCCGGTACCGCCGACGAGAGCGCTGCCGGTGGTCAGCGCCGCGCCGTCCTGGACGACGCCCGCTTTCGCCGTCGTTCCTCCCATGTCGAACGCGATGGCGTTTTGCATTCCGGTCGCTTCGCACAGCGCGCGCGTTCCGACGACGCCCGCGGCCGGGCCCGATTCAAGCATGCGAATGCATTGCCGCTCCGCCTGTTCGCTGGCGTAAAGGCCGCCGGTCGACTGGACCACGAGAAACGATCCCTCGAATCCGCGGGCGCGGATTCGCCGGTCGATTCCGCCGAGATAGCCGCGCACGCGGGGGCCGACGTAGGCGTTCGCGACCACCGTGGAACAACGTTCGAATTCGCGGTACTCGCGGGTGAGTTCGTGGGAGGTCGAAACGAAGGCGTCCGGCAGTTCGCGCTCGACGATCTCGCGCGCCCGCAATTCGTGCCCGGGATTCGCGTAGCAGTGAAGGAACAGGATCGCGACCGCTTCGACGCCCTCGGCGCGCAGGTCCGCGCAGAGGGAGGTCACCTGCTCTTCGTCGAGCGGTTCCCGAACGGCGCCTTCGGCGTACATGCGTTCCGCCGCTTCGAAGCGCAGCGCCCGTTCGACGAGCGGCTCGTGCTTGCGAAAGAAGAGATTGTAGGAATCCGGCCGGTTGACGCGCCCGATTTCGTATATGTCGCGGAAGCCGCGCGTGATCAGAAGCGCCGTTCGCGCCCCGGTCCGTTCCAGAATCGTGTTGATGGCGATCGTGGAACCGTGCAGGAAAAGGTCGGCGTCGGCGAACGCGGCGCCGCTTTTTTTCGCTCCCTCCTCGATTCCGTCGATAAGCGAATCGGACGTCGACAACGTCTTGGCGAAGACGAGGCGTCCGGAGGCCGGATCGAAGGCGGCGACGTCGGTGAACGTGCCCCCGATATCCGCCGCCAGCCGGATGCTGCCTTCGTTCGTCAACGGTTCGCCTGTCCGTTCCCTTTTCCGGCATTTTCGGGGTCCGAGGCGGTCGGGTCAATTCGGCGGGATTCGCGCTTCGGAAACGGCGGGCCTCCGCCGCCTCCGGACGTTGACACCGCCGCTCCGGGCTGTTCGATTGCCGACCAGCGGAGGCAACGCGAAAGGTGCCGGGGGCGGCAATGCGAAAAGTGCTGATCGTAACGGGCGGAAGCCGCGGCATCGGCGCGGCGACCGCGGCGGGAGCCGCCGAAGGCGGTTGGGACGTCTGCGTCAACTACCGGAAAAACGCCGCGCGGGCGGAAGAGGTCGCGGACCGGGTCCGCGCCGCCGGGCGCCGGGCGGTCGCCGTCAAAGGCGACGTATCGGTCGAGGCGGACGTTCTCCGTCTTTTCGCGACCTGCGACGGCGAATTGGGGCGGGTGGACGGTCTGGTCAATTCGGCGGGGATCCTCGATCCGCTGTCCCGCGTCGACGAAATCGACGGCGGCGCGCTGGTCCGGCACATGATGGTGAACGTCGTCGGAACGATCCTCTGCGCCCGGGAAGCGGCGAAGCGCATGTCGTTGCGGCGCGGCGGGAACGGCGGCGCGATCGTGAACCTGTCGTCGCGCACTTCGGAACTCGGCGGCGCCGGCTCCCTCGTCCACTACGGCGCGGCCAAGGCCGCCGTCAACGCGTTCACGTTCGGGTTCGCGCAGGAAGTCGCCGGCGAAGGCATCCGCGTGGCCGCCGTCAGCCCCGGCGTGATCGACACGGAAATTCAGCCGCCCGGACGCCTGGAGGCGGTCGCTCCCGCATTGCCGATGGCGCGCGCGGGCGAAGCCGCGGAGGTGGCGAACGCCGTCCTGTGGCTCCTGTCCGACGCCGCGAGCTACGTTTCGGGAACCGTGCTGAACGTGTCGGGAGCGCGATAGGCCGGGCCTGCCGCCCGACGACCGTCGCCGGCCCGGCGAAAGGCTCCCGGGACCGTTCCGTCCCGGCGCGCCGAAGGAGGGCGGTCCGTCGGCAGAAGCGTCAGATCAGTTCGCGGCTTCCGTCCGAGTAGCGAACCTTTACCGTAACCGTGCCTTCGTTCATCAGCCACGGGCGCACGGTGTAGTCGCGCGCGCCGCTGGCGTGCATCGGGTCGCTGGCGGCGATTTCCTTCGCTTCGGCGAGGGAGCCGGCGCGGATGATGACCATGCCTTCGCCTTCCCATTTTTCCTCGGCGTCGTCCCAGAACGGACCGGCACCGAACATGATGCCCTTTTCCTCCAGTTCGATCTGGAATTTCAGGTGGGGCTCGATGTTTTCCATCACCGGTCCCAAGCCGTTCGTCGGGAAGGTATGAACGACGTAGAGCTGTTTTTGAAGCATGCCTTCGCATGCGTTCATGATGTCCTGCTTGGTGACTTCGGGTCCGGACATGGTTCCTCCTGACTGGGATTGCCGATCGACCATAGCGCCTTCGCAACCTCCGGCAAAGCCGAGACGGTTGCGCTGCGCCATTTTGTCGGCTGCCGTCCGTTCGGCGTCCCGCGGCCGGCTGCCTGCGGGCAGGCTCGCGAGGGTCGCGCGGACCGCCAAGCGCCGGAGCCCGCTCGCCCCGCGGCATGCAGCATTTGGCATGTCGCTCCCGGACTCGCGCCGCTGCGCGAGATAACCGTTCCGCGTTCTGCGCGCCGTGGAAAGGCGTCGATGCGCGCGCGACCAACAACTGTCGTTCCGGCGTTCCGGCGCGGCCGGGGCGGTTTAAGGGGCGCAGGCCGGAAGAAGAAGGCCGCTCGGCGAACATGCAGGCCGACGCGCGGGTGAACGCAAGCCTCGGAACGCATGATGCGGAAGTCGCGCAGCGAAAAGCTGCCGACGGAGAGAACGACGAGCGCGCCGGCCCTTTCCGCCGGGGGTCGGCGGAAGACGAGGGGGGCAGCGGCACGGCGAGCCCTGCCGGCGACGCGCACAAGTCAACCCGAACCCCGCGAGGGGCAGGCCGAGCGCTTAGAGACCCGACCGGCGCGGAACTCCTTGCCGCCTCGTCCTTCGCGCTCGACGAGTTCCCCGTCGCCCGAACGCCCAGCTTGAGGGCCGCCGAAGCGGTCCGCGATCTCGCTTCTCTTCGGCGTTCGCTACGCCTTGGCCAAAGGCATGGAGACGGCGAGCGTCCGTCGTCGTCGGCCTGCGGCTCCTTCGGTGCGATCCCGACCGTGCGGCACGTCGACGACCGTCGCGCGGCGCGGTCCGAACGTCGTTCCGACCGAGTCGCCTTTCCCATTGCCGAAGCTGCATGTTCGGCGGCTGCCGGGACCGACGCGAGAGCGGTCAACCGATGCAGGGCGGCGCGGCGCAAACCCCTCTCCTTGCAGGAGCGCGTCGAGAACGTTCCAAAACAGGACAGACCATACATGGACCGGTCGTCCGTTACCGACATACTGACAGCTTGGGGTCGTCTTTCCGATTTCACGGAGTTAGATTCAAGTTCATGAAACGGTTCTCTTCCGAACTTATCGCCATTCTTGCGGTCGGCGCAGCCCTTGCAGGGTTGGTGCTTCAGCAGGGGCACAGGCTCGACAACCGTATCGACGCCCTTGCCGCGCGCATGGACGAACAGGATCGGCGGACGAATGACCGGTTCCTGCAGTTGACCGGGCAGTTGACCGGGCAGATGAACGAGCAATACCGGCAGCTGAACGAACGTATGGATGAACGGTTCCGGCAACTGACCGCCCAGATGAACGAGCGATTTCGGCAGGTTGACGAACGATTCCGTCAGGTTGACGAGCGATTCCGTCAGGTTGACGAACGATTTCAGCAGATTGACGAACGATTTCAGCAGATTGACGAACGATTCCGTCAGGTTGACGAGCGATTTCAGCAAATTGACGAGCAAATCCGGAATTTAAGCGAGCGCATAGCGCGCGTCGAGGGCAAGTTCGACCTGTTCGAGACCGTTATCGCGCGCCGGAACGAATCGCCGACCAAGCTGCCGACCGAATCGGTGGAATAGCGCGCGAAGCTTGACTCCGTGAAATCGTCTCGCGTTCGGTTGCGAACTACGGCCGCTTGTCGCCCTGAAAGATCCCGGCATGTCCGTCGCGTCGCTGCGGCGGCGCCCGGCGCACCGTCGCGGTCTTGCGCCGCTACGGTCCTTGCTCTTGCTGTCCGAGCGTTTCGCCGCCCTCGCCGTCAGGGCGCGGAGACCTCGCGTCTCGGGGGTCGGCGAACGGGTTTCGCCGACGGGCGAAGAAGTCTTCCTTAGTGCGGCGTGGACTGCGCCGGTCCGGAACGCGGCGGCCGGTTGCCGTGGGCAGGCCGCCGCCTGACCCTGGAAACGTCGGGTCGGTGACTGGCGGCGCGAGAGTCGCCCCGGCGCGGACCGCCGGGGCTTGTCGGTGAGCCTATCGGCGGCGCGGGGAGCGGTCTCGCGCGCCTGCGGGACGAGAGCGCAGCGCGCTTCGAAGCGGAGATGGCCGCGGGCCGGATGCCCCTCCGGCCTACGAGGACGGCGCCGCTACCTCTTGGGGACGCGTTTCCGGCCAGGACCGCGCCATTCTCTCGGCGTTGAACCCGACCGGTCGCGGAGCGGGGCAGCGTCCGCGAGAACGGCCGGCGCGGAGATTTCGCAGTTTTCCGCGACCGAATCGGGGTAAATCGGCGCTCTTGAAAGTAGTTCGTATTTCAAGACGTCGAGAACGGCGCAAGCCCGGCCGGATCTACGCGGCGGGAGTGAGATCGCCCGCCTCGACGATCGTGAGTTCGTTTTCGCCGACGCCGCCGCGCCTGCGGTAGGCCGCGGCGGCGCGGTACTCGTCGGAATTGAAGCAGGCTTCCGCGTCCGCCATCGACGGAAACTCGATCACGACGAAACGTTCGAAGCGGTCGGGGCCCTCGAGCGTCTTGTGGTTGCCGCCTCGCGTCAGGATCTTGCCGTTGTATTTTTCGAGGATGGCGGGGACCTTGGTCGCGTATTTCATGTATTCGTCGAAATCGTTGATCTTCGCGCGAGCCAGCCAGTAAGCGGTCATCCGTCGGCCTCCCTGTGGTTCCGTGACGGAAGATATAGCCGACCGGACGCCGCGGCGAAAAGATTTGACCGGTCCGCCGGTTGCTGTAGTCTGAGGTCACCTGCGCACCGAGGCGTCGATGCCCCTGTCTCATCTTGAACATTTTCTCATTCAGACCGGCGATCTCGACGGAACCCGGGATTGGTACGTCGACGTTCTGGGAATGACGGAGGGTCCGCATCCCGACTTCAGGTTTCCGGTGCGCTGGCTGTATCTTGGCGGCGAGGCGGTTCTCCATCTCACCGTCGGCGGCGATGCCGTCGACGAAAACCGGAAGAAGTATCTGGGACAGCAGTCGACGGCGACGCGCGGCTCCGGCGTGGTCGACCACATCGCGTTCCGGGCGACCGGCCTTGCCGGAATGATGGCCGATCTCGACGCGAAGGGCGTCGCCTACGCAACCCGGCAGGTCGACGATCAAGGGTTGTTCCAACTGTTTCTCATGGATCCGAACGGCGTCAAGATCGAGCTGAACTTCGCCGCCGCGGAAGCGCGGGACGTCGAGGCCGAAGTAACGGCGGCGGAACTGCCGTCGTGAAACCGTACCGGATGGCGAAGTGATCGATCTCTACGCTTGGCGCGCGCCGAACGGCCGCAAGATTTCCATCATGCTGGAGGAATGCGGTTACGCCGCGGTCAACATCGCGAAGGACGAGCGGTGCGCTCCGGGGTTCCTCAGCCCCAACGACAAGATCCGCGCCATCGTCGACGACGGCAAATCGTTGATGGAGCCGGGCCCCATGCACCTCGCCGAGAAGGCGGGCAGGTTCTGGCCGCGGGTCGCGCGGTTCGACTGGCGGACCGTCGACGATTATCCCAACGTTCGCCGCCGGTGTACGCTCGACCGCCCCGCGACCAGGCGCGGTTGGAACGTTCCGGAGAACGCTCGGCAGACGCCGTGATGGCGTTGCCGCGGCCCGGACGCCGCCGCGCGGCGCGGCCGTCGGCGTTCGCCGAACGCCGGCCGAGACCGGCGGTTCCGTAGAGCGGAGAGACGAGATCATGCATTCGGCGCTCGAACGATTCTGCACATGGCTGAACTACGTCGCAGCCGGTTGGCTGATGCTGATCGCGGTCGTGATCTTCGTCGAGGTCACGAGCCGCGGCGTGTTCAACGCTTTTCTCGGCGGCGACGAAATCGTGACGAATTCCGTTCCCGCCATCGTGTTCCTGCAGGTGCCGCTCGCGATTCTCTCGGGCAGCATGCTGCGCACCTACATCGTGTTCGAACACCTCGGCAAGCGCTGGCGGCACGTCGTCAACGCCGTGGCCTATCTGCTCGGCATGGCGCTCTTCATCGGCATCGCGGTGGGGGGATGGAGCGATATGGTCAAGGGCTGGGAGATCGGCGAATACCAGGGAATCGGGGCGCTGGAAGTCCCCGTCTATCCCGTTCGCACCATCATCATCGCGGCCGCCGCGCTCATCACGCTGATCTATTTCGTGCTTCTCCTGCAGGCGGCGAGAGGAGCCGACCCGACGCCCGGCGCGCAGCGGAAGGCTTCGGAAGCCGCGGAGGGCATCTGAAGCCGTCGGCGGCGGCGTTCGACGGAGTGCATGAATGGACCTGAACGCTCTCATGGCGCTGACGCTCGTCGGCATGCTGGTCGCGATTTTCGCGGGGGTCCACATCGCCCTGGCGCTCGGGCTGACGGCGATGATCGGCACCTACTTCATCTTCGAGGACATGTACCTGGCGTCGGCCCAGGTCGGCGGCGCGGCCTACGAACTGGTTCGGCACTACGTGTTCGCGACGATCCCGCTGTTCGTGTTGATGGGGGATTTCGTGGCCAAGTGCGGGGCGGCGGGCGACTTGTACAAAGTGATCAATCGCGGACTTCGCAGGATACCCGGACGCCTCGCCGTCGCCACGGTCGCGGGAAACGCGGCGTTCGCGGCCGTGACCGGAACCTCGATCGCCTCCGCGGCGGCGTTCAGCAGGATCGCCTATCCCGAGATGACGCGGTTTCGTTACAAGCGGGAATTCGCTCTGGGATCCATCGCCGGGTCGGCCTGCCTTGGAATGCTGATTCCCCCGAGCGTCTTGCTGATCGTCTGGGGCATCATCACGGAACAATCGATCGGCAAGCTGTTCGTGGCCGGGGTCGTGCCCGGAATCGTGCTGTCGCTGCTGTTCGTGTTCTACGCGGTGACGGTGGCGGTGCGGAATCCGGACGTCGCTCCGGCGGAGCCGCAGGCGCAGAGCGAGGAAAGCTTGACCCGAAGCGAGATCGTTTCGGCCGTAGGCGTCGCGCTGATCGTCTGCGTCGTTCTCGGCGGCATATGGGGCGGGGCGTTCACCGCCACCGAGGCCGCCGGCATCGGCGCGCTCGCCGCGATGCTTCTCGCGATCGTCAAGGGGCTCCGCCTGAAGGGAATCGTCGAGGCCGTCGTCGACGCGGGCAAGACGTCCGCGCCGATCATGATCCTGCTCGTCGCCGCCGGAATGTATTCCCGCTTTCTGGCTCTCGCGGACATCCAGTCGATCATCAAGGATTCGCTGCTGTCGCTGGGCATCGGCGGCTTCGGGATCGCGATCATGATGATCGTGATCTGGCTCCTGCTGGGCATGGTTCTGGATTCGATCTCCATCATTCTGCTGACCGTCCCGATCTTCGCGACGTTCGCGCCGCTGATCGGCATGGACGGCTTCGCGTTCGCGATCTTCGGCATTCTGCTGATCGAAGCCGGCCTGCTCACGCCGCCTTTCGGGCTGGTTGTGTACGTCGTGAAAGGAGCCGTTCCGGACGCGGCCGTGAGCCTGGCCGAGATCTTCAGGGGATCGATCCCCTACTGGCTGCTGATGCTGGCGACGGCGGCCCTGATCTGGGCGTTTCCGCCGGTCGCCAGCTGGTTGACCGGTTTCGTGTGACCTGCCCGGCGGCGCGGGCGACCGGGCTTTCGGCGCTTTTTCGCATGTGATAGTTGTCAATCGAAACCAATCCGAAAGGAAAGACCTTGAAACCCATGATCAAGCTTACCGCGGTCGTTGCCGCGTCGATGGCCGGCGCGGTCGCCGCGCCCTCGAACGCCGATACCTTCCTTCTGCGTTTCGGATCGGGCCATCCCAGCAAGCCGACTCCCTACGTCCGAAACATGGAGCATTATCTCGCCGACGAGATCACGAAGCGCGTCGCGGCCGAAACCGGGCACAAGGTGCGCATCATTCACGCCTACGCCGGCAAGATCGCGAAGGTGCACGAGACGCTGGAGGCGGTCGAAAAGGGCCTCCTCGACATCGGCGGCTGGTGCGTCTGCTTCGAGAGCGCGAAGATGCTGCCGATGAACTTCGACTACTTCACGCCGTTCACCACCGGCGACATCCGCAAGCAGCTGGAGGTCAAGCTGCGGGTCATGGCGGAGCATCCCGAGCTCTACGACATGCTCGACAAGAAGTACAACCAGAAGCTGATCGCCCTCACGGGCTTCGACAACTATGGGCTCGGCACCAAGTTCGAGTGGAACGACGTGAACCAGCTCAAAGGCAAGAAGATCATCGCGGCCGGCCCGAACCTGCCGTGGGTGGAGCGCTTCGGCGCGATCCCCGTCACGACGACGTTGCCGACCGCCTACAACGCGCTGGCGACCGGCGTGGCCCAAGGGTTCATCATGTTCCCCGGGGTGTATTTCGGCTTCAAGTTCCACGAGCCGGCGCCTTATTTCAAGGTGACCAATCTCGGCGCCATGGCCCAGACGATCCTGACGATGAATCACGACACGCGGAAGAAGCTGCCGGCCGACGTGCTGAAGATCATCGACGAGGCGGGCAAGGGCTACGAGACGGCGGCGACGCTCGACGCCTACAACAGCGAGATGATCGGTCTCGAGAAGCTGAAGAAGGCGGGAGCCAAGGTTTCGACGCTTCCGGTCGAGCAGCAGGCGAAGTGGGCGGAGGCGCTCAAGGACTGGCCGAACGAGCGGGCTCACGACATCGCCAAGGGCTATGGGATCGACGGTCCGGCGATCATGGAAAAATACATGACCTACATGGAGGAAGCAGGGCACCGCTGGCCGTATCGCTACAAGTTCAAGCCTCTCGGGTCGTAGGGGGCGTTTCGGGGCGGCTTTCGGGCCGCCCCGTCCTTGCGGGCGTCGGCGGCCGGTTGCGCCGCCGCCGTTTCCGGCGGGAAGACGCTCGCTCCGGGCGTTTCCTTTCGCGATGCAGGCCGTTGCCGTGCAGCGGCTTTCGACGGCAACGGCATGGCGACCCGAGTTCCGCACTCGCCGGTCGTCGGGACGATCGCTTGACGGCGCCGCTCGGAGAAGGGAGGCGCCGACGCTTGCGGGGAGCGTCCGGACCTCGACGATCCCGACTCGACCGAAAGGTTGCGGAGCGCCGCCGTGGGTGGAGAGGGCCGGCCGTTAGAAGTTCACGCCTCCCGACGTTTCGGGACGGTTCAAGCTCGGCGGCATCCGAAATTGCGACGGCGACAGCGTCTCGCGGGTCAAGGCAGCCGCCAATCGTCATAGGCGATGGCGTCGATATCGACCGCCGTGCCATGGCCGCGCGCCGGACCGCGGGGAAGATCCGCCGCTCCGGCGTAGCCTTCATGACAGTAAAGTTCGATCACGTTGCCGGAAGGGTCGCGGAAAAACATCATCGCCTCGACGCCGCCCCGCGTCCAGAAGTTGCTGGACGGAATTTCGCAGGCGGCGAGCCACGCCTTCATCCCGACAAGGGTTTCCGCGCTGCAGGTCAGACCGATATGCGGGTATTCGTTCCCGGGTTCGATGAAGGTGCAGCCGACCGAACCAATGCCGACATGCGCGCCGCCGATGTCGAACAGCGCGAAAGCCGCTTCTTGCACGACGATCTCGCCGCCGAGGACGTCGCGGTAGAACCGAATGCCCTCTTCGAGATCGCGGCACGGCACGCTCACATGATCAAGACCGTCAAAGGAGGGCGGTCCGGAAATCGCGGAAGACGGGTTCATTCAGCTCCTCCGACCGTTTCGTCGGACTTTTACCACGCGGACGGCGGCAAGGGAATTCCGAGTGGCCGGCAACCGCGCGAAGTTCCCCCGCCACGCCGGCGAGCGGCGCTCTTTTCCGAGGCGAGGGGTCGCTCTGCGCGGGGCCGCGAAGCGCCACGGGCAACTGACCGGCGTTGGTCCCCTTCGGGACGACGGAAGCGAAGGCGGTCGTTCCGTCGCTGCCGGTCGCTCGAACTTCCCGTTCGCGACGCCGCTCGGGCAGCTACCGAAAGCGAAAGAATTTCCATCGTTCCAGCGGAAAACTCCTTGCCGCCGCCGACGGAGGGGATTCTCTGCGCCTTCGGGAAAAAAGCTATTCGCCGGTCGCCGCCCGGATTTCTCCGCGCTTGTTCGCCAGATAATTCCTGGTCGTCAGCAATGCTCCGAGACCGAAGCCGGCGGCATTGATCAGCAGCCCGTTGGGCAGCGCGTCCGCGGGCAGCAGAAGCAGCATTCCGGCGACGAAGAAGAGGGCCCGGGCGAGAGGGGTGAGGGGCCCGAACATGTGGCCGATCAAACCGCAGGACGCGATCCATACGCCGATAATGGCCGTCGCCGCCGCCGAAACGATTTCGAAAGCGGTGCCTTGGCCGATCAGAGCCGGAGAAAGCACGAATACGAACGGGATCACGTAGGCGATCCAGCCGAGCCGCACTGCCGTCGCGCCGGTTTCCATCGGCTTCGAACCAGCGAGGGACGCCGCCGCGAATGCGGCGATCGCCACGGGCGGCGTTATCATCGACATCAGCCCGAAATACAGCACGAACATGTGCGCCGCGATCGGGTGGATCCCCAGCTTGATCAGAGACGGCGCGATCATCGTGGCCAGCAGCAGGTAGATCGCCGACGTCGGCATTCCCATGCCGAGCAGGATCGAGACTATTGCCGTCAGGATAAGCAACAGCACCAGGCTGCCTTCGCCGACCGAGGCGAGAATTAGCGTAAGCGCCTGCCCGAGGCCCGTGCGGTCGAGTATGGCGATGATGATCCCCGCCATCGCGCCGATGACGACGATGTCGGCGGCGGCGCGCCCGCAGCCGGCGATGGAATCCCAGAGCTGCGCCGGAGTGATCCGGTGCTTCTTGTAGGCGAAGACCACGCTGACGACGGCCACCGTCACCGCCGCCCAGAATGCCGACTGTTGCGGCGGCATGTTCATCCAGAACAGGGTGTAGATGAGCACGACGTAAGGCAACGTGAAGAACCAGCCTTCCTTCGCGACGCGCAGGATCGGCGGTATGCGGTCCTTCGGGAGGGGCGCGATGCCGTTCTTCGCCGCCTCGAGGTCGGCCTGGACGAAGACGGCGAGGTAGTAAAGCACGGACGGCAGAAGCGCCGCGAGAATGACCTCCGTGTATTCGAGCTCCAGGAGTTCCGCCATCAGGAACGCCGCCGCGCCCATGATCGGCGGCATGATCTGACCGCCGGTGGAGGCGACCGCCTCGATCGCGCCGGCGCTCCTGGCGTCGTAGCCGGCCTGGCGCATCAGCGGTATCGTGATCACGCCGGTCGACGCGACGTTGGACACGGCCGATCCCGAGATCGAGCCGAACAAACCCGACGCCACGACGGCGATCTTGGCGGAGCCGCCGCGGGAACGCCCCATCACGGCGGCGGCGAAATCGGTGAACCATTCGGACGCGCCGGTGTGCAGAAGCAGTTGCCCCATCCAGATGAACAGCACGACGGTCAGCACGATGATCTTCAGGGGCAGGCCGAGCAGCGCGACGTTCGTTACGCCCAGTTCGGCGATCAGCCGCACGTTGTTCTGTTCGACGCCCTTGAGCATGCCCGGCATGAGGTGCCCGACGAAAGCGTAGGCCAGAAAGAAACTGAACACGATGGTCAGGCTCCAGCCCGTCGTGCGTCGCAACGCCTCCCAAACCAGCGGCAACAGGATGACGCTTATGCCGAACGCCCTTTCCCGCATCGCGAACGGATTGGCTTCGATCTCGCCGTACGTGTAGACGAGGTAGAAACTGCTGCCGATGCCGAGCGCCGCGAGAACCGCGTCGTACCAGGGCAGCGACATGCGCTCTTTTCCGGGTCTCGCCGGGAAGCGGATGAAGATTATTCCCAGGGTCAGGCCGAGGCAGGCCGTCATCGCCTGTTCGTCGAACCACGCGAAGCCCAGTTCAAGCCAGAGGTCTACCGACCAGGTAACGGCGATAACGGTGATGATTGCGCCGAGACCGAGCGACAGGCGCGTGATCAGCGCGGATTCCTTCCGCTGGGAGAGCAGGGAAGCGCTGCGGCCGCCGTCAGTTCGTCCGTTCACGGTCAGGTTCTCCTTCGGTCGCCGTTCTCCGAAACCTGCGACGATCTCCTGCGATCTCCGAGACGCCCCGGTTGACGCTTCCGCCGCCGGACGAACGAAGCCGTCCGGTCTTCCCCCATGTCCGACGAGATGCCGGCCGAGCGCCGACTTCAGGTCGCGATCATGCGCCGCGCCGCAAGACGCGCTGCGCCGCTCTCGCGTTGCGAATCACTGGCGACCGGCCGAGGCAACGTTATCCGCCCGGCGTTCCAGGGGGCGGTTGCGCCGGAAAAGTCGACCGCGCCCCCGGGCGCGGTCGACTCGAAGCGGTCGGTCAGCTTGCGCCTTGCCAGAGGCCGACTTCCTTGTAGTACTTGGCCGCGCCCGGATGATAGGGATGGCCCTGCGGTTTGGACATGCGCTTGCCGGCTTCGTAAGACCGCCACAGCGGGCCGCCTTCCTTCAGCTGCTTCGCCTGATTGTGCATCACCTTCGCGACCTTGTAGACGATCTCGTCGGAGACGTGCGTGCTCGACCACAGCAGGTAGTCGTAGGTGATGAACACCGTGGGCTCGGTAACGCCCGTCAGGCCTTTGGCGGGATTGACGGTGCTGTAGTACGATTTCGGGAACCACGTGTGCATTTTCTTCAGGGACTCCGGCGTGTCGTCGAGCGACAAGTGCCGCACCCCGCCCGCGATCTTGGCGTTCATCTGCTTGACGAAACCGGAGCCTGCGGCGGCGATGGCCCAGTCGATCTTGCCGGCCATGAAGGCGCGCCAGTGCTGGACGAGGCCGACCTGCGGAACCGGCTTGATGTCGTCGGGAGTCAACCCGGCGGTGGCGAGAGTGCCGTTGTGGAGGTTCACGAACAGCGGCGCCCCCTTGAAGCCGACCGCCATCCGCGTTCCCTTCAGCTGGGAAACCTTCGTGATGCCCGACTCCAGGGGCACGACCGGGCTGACGGTGAACTTCATCATCGTCGTGACGAGGCGCAGCTTGTCGTATTTTTGGCCTTCGGAAAGCCCCGTGCCGGTTCTGGCCATGTGGTATTGGGCCATGTTGGAAATTCCGAACTCGATTTCGCCGGCATTGACGACCGGAATGTATTGCTGCGTGCCGCCCATGGTCTGCTTGCGCATCTGCAGGCCGTCGCCGTGTTCGGAGACCGCTTTGGATATCGTCGCCGTGATCTGCGAAACGGCGCCTGCCTTGGTGGCGCCGATGCCGACGGTCTGCGCCGACGCCGAGGCCGCGAACGCAACGCCGACGGCCGCGCCCAGAACGAATTTCAGATAGTTCATGGAACAGTTCTCCCCTTGACGATCAACGGAGCGGGAGTCTAGCACGGGCTCCGCTCCAAGTCGATTCCGGCCTGCGGCGCGCGCGCCGCGTTTTGCCGGCGGCTCGTCCGGTCGACGGGCCCGCCCCGGAACTCCGATGCGCGGTCGCTTGCGGGGCGCGCCCGCAGCCGGAAAGCGCATCTCCTCGCCGCGTCACCGGTCGCCGGTTTTCCGCCCCGCGCCGACGATCAGCCGGCGGCGCACCGGAAACAGCTGCAGGCCGTAGCGCTGCGACACGAAACCCCAGATGCCCTGCGGCGCGAACAGCATGACGGCGATGGCTGTCGCGCCGAGCAGCATCAGATACCAGGTCCCGTAATCGGCGAGGTAGTTTTGCAGGACGAAAAAGATCAGGACTCCGATGATCGGTCCCTCGACGGTGCCGATGCCGCCGATGACGACGATGAACACCACGAACGCGGTCCAGTCGATCACCGAAAACGCGGCGTCCGGCGATATCCGCGCTTTCTGAAAATAGATCAGCGCCCCGGTCAGCCCGGTGCCGAACGCGGCGACGGCGAAGACCCAGAGCTTCGTTCGGAAGCCGCGGACGCCGAGGCTGCCGGCGGCGGTCTCCGAATCGCGGATCGCGGCGAGGGCGAGGCCGTGCCGGGCGCGCAGTATCGCGCAGGTCAGCGCGATCGTCCCCGCGGCGAGCAGGAGGGCCAGCCAGTAGGCTTCGATGTCCCGCGCCGCCGACGTGCGCACGTCGAACAGCTCCTTGATCGCGTCGAGGCCGTAGATGCCGCTGGTCGCGCTGCGAGGCAGCGAGGTGCCGGTGCCGCCGCCGACGCTCTTCCATTGCGCCAGCACGAGGCGGAAAACCTCGGCCGCGACCCAGGTGCCGATCGCGAAATACGCCCCCCGGAGCCGGAAAATCACCAGAGCGGTGGGAAGCGCCAAGGCCATTGACACGAGACCTGCCAGCGCGACGGCGATCATCGGATCCAGGCCGTAAAGGATGGTCGCCGCGAACAGGGTGTACCCGCCCAGGCCGACGAACGCCTGCTGGCCGACCGACACCAGGCCGGCGTAGCCCGCCAGCAGGTTCCAGTACTGCGCCAGCGCGAGCATCGTCAGCACGAAGAACAGATCCTGGATGACGCTGCGCGAAACGAAGGCCGGCGCCGCCGCCAGCGCGGCGAAAAGGGCGACGCCCGCCACGACGGCGGCGGTCGACGCGCGCGTGCGGGTTTCGACGCGGAAGCGCGCCATCAGTCGGTCGTCCGCGGAAAAAGGCCGCGCGGGCGGACGACGAGGACGACCAGGAATACGGCATGGCCCGCGAGGATCTGCCATTCGGGATTGATCTTGGCGCCCACGGTCTGCGCCACGCCGAGAATGACGCCGCCCGCCAGCGTTCCCCACAGGCTTCCCAGGCCGCCGATGATGACCGCCTCGAAGGCGTAAAGAAGGCGGAACGCGCCGATGGTCGGATCGAACTGGGCCCGATTCCCGAAATAAAGCGCCGAGATCGCCACGACGACGAACGCGATCGCGGTCGCGACCGCGAAGATCCGGCGGTTGTCGATGCCCATCAACTGCGCCGTCGCCGGATCGTCCGACGTGGCGCGGAAGGCGCGGCCCAGCTCCGTCCGGTACATGATCCGGTTCAGAACGACGATGGCGGCGACGGCCGTGGCGAAGGTCATCGCGGGCAGGACGCCGATCGCGATGCCGCCCCCGAGCGACCAGGACGCGGTCTCGAGGCCGAACGCCTGGAGGCGGCGGCTGTCGGCGCTGAAGCTTTCGAGGAGTCCGTTCTGGATGACGATCGAGATTCCGAACGTGACCAGAAGCGGCGGCAGAATGTCGTGGCCGAGCGTGAAGTTCAGGAGATGCCGCTGCAGCAGGTAGCCCGTCGCGAACATGGCGGGCAGCACGGCGGCCGTGGCGAGGAAGATGTCGACGCCGAACGAGTCGGCGACGAGCAGGATGAAGAACGCCGCGAGGACGATCAGGTCGCCGTGCGCGAGGTTGACGAGCCGCATGATGCCGAACATCAGCGACAGGCCGGCGGCGAACAGCGCGTACAGCCCCCCGAGCAGCGCGCCCTGCAAGATCGCGTCGATCCAGGTCAGCATCGAGCTACATCCCGAAATACGCGCGGCGGATGTCGTCCGCGTCCAGGGCGTCGGGCCGCCCTTCCAGCGTCACGCGGCCCTCCATGAAGCAGTAGACGCGGTCCGCGACTCCCAGCGCGCGCCGCAAGTCCTGTTCGACGAGCAGAACCGCCGCGCCGTTCTCGCGTATCGTCGGCAACGCGGCGTAGATGTCGCGAACGATCATCGGCGCCAGTCCGAGCGAGACCTCGTCGCCAGAAATTCCCGCTAAGGTGGCCGCCCTTTGCGAAAGGCGCGTCGAGATAGCGTCGTTACCGAGGGATCAGCCGCCGCGACGCACCTTCCCCGCTTCGGCTTGGTGCCGACTTAGCCTTGACCATCCTGTTTCCCCTGAAAAACTTGCTTTAGCACATTCGGTCACGGTGCCAGGTCAGGAGGTGTCGTAGGGAATTCCCTCTGCTTTCCGGTATCCAAACGCGATCATTCGGTAGAGTGTTTCCCAGTCCTTCAAGAAGTATTCGAGAAACAATCCCCGCGCCTTTTCCCAGAAGTAAATGGGCCGCTTGGCCTTCGTTTGTGCCTGTTGGAACAGTTTGCAACATCGCTGTTGAATCTGGTCAATCAGGAACGCCAGCATCATCAGGAACGCAAAGACCGTCGACAGATTCTTGTTACCGTGACCGAAGTTGTGCTCAAAGCAGTAGCCTTGGTTCTTCAGGGTGTTGAAAGTTTCGTTCTCGATCTTCCAGCGCGCCCGCCCGGTGCGCATCAACTCCATCAGGTTCCCTTCGTCAATTGGCAGATCCGTGACCCAGGAGAAACGTTGTTTCTTACCGTTTGGGAGCTTCTCCCAGTATTCGAGAAAGTTCACTTTGAGGTCGAAGTGCGTATCGTTCAGAGGCACTCCGTTGAGATACCGGAATTCGTGCCGTATGTTGTCACCGTCCGTGAACTCCCGGCGCTCCACGGACGGCGCGTTGTTGACCCACTCGAACAGGAATTTGTGGTCGCCGGGCTTCGCCCCCAGTATGAAACGCATGTCTAACTCCTTGAGAAGATTGACATGTGGTCCGTTCGAGGCCAGCCCATCTTCCAACACAACTAGCTTCAGGTGCGGGTGTTCACGACGCACATCTTCCAGAAGCCGTTTCGCTGCGTTGCGTTCGCAATCGTTCTTTTTTGCGCCGTCTTCCTTCAGGATCGGTTCCGGTGCAAACGGAAAAACCTCCTTTTGTTCCGGATGCACCAGAACGGCCCCCAACATCTGGTGGTAGTAGGTAATCGTACCGTCGCGGTGGTGTTTCTCGCAGCAATTTTTACAGTGCACCTTGTTCGACGAGAAGTATCCCGTTCCATCGATCGAAAGAGCGTAATGCCCGTTCAGACAAGTGTATTGTTCCAACCCCTTGCCTCGTTGCAAAACCTGGAACATCTTCGTGAAACAACGCCGCAATTGCCGCGGACAGACTTCGTCAAGCCGTTCGCGCATCGCAGTGTCCGACGGCACGCGCTTGACGCCGTATAAGGTCGCGAGGTTGTGCCGAACCGCTTCGTCGGCGTGCGCGGCTTCGTCGAATTGCAGAAGCGACGCATACTTCATACCGAACACCGCTAGACCCGACATCAGACAGTCCGTCTGGTTCAGCCCCCGGCTCGCGATCGGATCTTCAATACGGTCGAAACAAGCTCGCACTTCCTTCAGCAATCCCGGAGCGCTGAGCGTCTTGCGCATGCCTGGCATTCTGGCCATTTTGGTACAATCCCGCCTCGCCTTCGGACCACTTTCCAGAGAAAAATGCTCCGCTCGAAGGCAAATAGCCCCGAATCACCTCGAAAAGTCCACGAAAGACTTTTTTCCGGCCCCATATTTTTCAAGGGTTTCGAGCCTTAGCGGGAATTGCTGCCTCGTCGCACAGCAGGACTCGCGGATTGGACATGAGCGCGCGGCCGAACGCCGCCATTTGCTGCTGGCCGCCCGACAGCCGGTTGGCCGGAAACTGGCGCCGTTCCGCCAGCGCCGGGAAAAGCGCGAACACGGTTTCCAGGGTCCAGTATCCCGGCCGCTTGCGCCCGTACGCGCCGATCCGCAGATTTTCTTCGACGCTGAGGGAAGCGAACAGCCTTCGGCCTTCCGGCACCAGCGCCACGCCCAGCCCGACGATTTCCGAGGGCGGCAGATGGCCGATGGGACGGCCGTCGAGGAGCACGGCGTCGCCGCCGCCGGGATGCAATCCGACGATGCTGTGCAGGTAGGTCGACTTGCCGGCGCCGTTGGCGCCGATAACGGCGATGGTCTCGCCCTCGCCGAGTTCGGTGTCGATACCGTAAAGCGCCTGGAAGTCGCCGTAGCGGGCGACGAGGCCGCGCGTCTCGAGCAGCGCCATTACTCCGTCAGCCCCGTGTAGATTTCCTGGACCTCGCGGGACGCCATGACGGCGCGCGGGTCGCCGTCGGCGATCAGCCGTCCGAAATCCAGCACCACCAGCCGTTCGACCGCCGCCAGCAGAGCGTGGACGACGTGTTCGATCCAGACGATGGTGACGCCGCTGCGGTGGATGTCGGCAATGGTGGCCACGAGGTCCGCGCATTCCTGTTCGGTGAGCCCGCCGGCGATCTCGTCGAGCAGAAGCAAGCGCGGCCGCGTCGCCAGCGCTCGCGCCATCTCGAGTCTCTTGCGCTCGAGCAGCGACAGGGATCCGGCGGTCCGGTTGGCGCGGTCGAGCAGCCGCGTTCGTTCCAGGACCTCGCCGCAATGCTCGGCGGCCTGGGCCTTGCGCAGCCCGCGACCGTAGATCGCGCCGACCAGCAGGTTCTCGAACACGGTCAGCGTCTCGAAGGGTTGCGGGATCTGATAGGAGCGGCCGATGCCGGCGCGGCAGCGTTCCGGCGGCGCGGCGCGGGTCAGGTCGCGGCCGCCGAGCAGCACGGTTCCGCTGTCGGGCGCCAGTTCGCCGGTGATCAGGTTGAACAGCGAAGACTTGCCGGCGCCGTTGGGGCCGACGATGCCGATGGCCGCGCCTTCGGCGACCCACAGGTCGAGTCGGTCGGCGACGACCACCGACCCGAAGGCTTTCGAGAGATCGCTGAGCTGCAGCAGCATGGCGGGGGCGGCCGCCCGGGCAGGAAGCCCGGGCGGAGGGATCAGGAAATGGCCTGCATTTCGGACGTGACCGGAATCTGCGGCGCCGTCCGGTTGTCGGTGACGACCAGATCGTACTTGCCGCCGCCGACATGCCGCCACTGCCCGCCGACCAGCGGAGTCTTCGAGATGTTCTTCGCGGCGAACGGGGGCACGCCCTTGCCGTCCCAGCGGACGTTGCCCACGATGGTGTCGAGGTTGGTCGAGGCGAGGGCGTCGCGGACGGCCTTGCGGTCGCCGACGTCCGCCGCGCGCTTCAGAACGTCGACCGCCATCTCGAACAGGCTGTGGACGAAGCCGATCGGCTGCGTCCACTGCTTGCCGGTCGCCGCCGCGTAGGCTTTCGCGAGATCGCCCGCGGACTGTCCCGTGAGCGACGACCGGAACGGATGCGCCGGCGACCACCACACCTCGGACGACAGGTTGTGGCCGGCCTCGCCGAGCGCCTCGACGGACACCGGGAACAGGATCGCCTTTCCGACGCTCGCCGCCTTCGGACGAAAGCCCTGCTGGCGGGCCTGCGTCCAGAACACCGTGAAGTCGGGCGGCAGCATGACGCCGGTCATGATTTCGGCGCCCGCGTTCTTGTAGGCCGTGATCTGGGCGGTGAAGTCGTCGGTGAGGTTCTGATAGCGGCCGGGATCGATCAGCTTGAAGCCCTTGTCGGCCAGCACCGGCGGAAATCCCAGCTTCTTGTCGCCCCAGGCGTTGCCGTCGGCGTCGTTCGGATAGGCGGCCGCCACGACTTTGTTGGTGTCGAGCTGCGACCACATGTTGGTGAAAACCGCGATGACGTCCTCGAGGCCCCAGAAGTAATGATACGCCCATTCGAAAGGCTTCCACGTCGCGGGGTCGCCGGGATTGCCCTGCTGGCCGATGAACCAGGGCTGCCACGGGCAATTGGTGGAGATGCACGGCGTTTCCTCGATTTCGCACTGGGTGGCGACGGGATTGGTCGTTTCCGGCGTGTTGGCCACCATCATCAGGTCGACCTCGTCGTCGACGATCAACTCCTTGGCGACCTCGGCCGCGCGGTTGGGATTGGATTGCGAATCCTTGACGATCAACTCGATCGGATGCGTCGTCCGCCCCAGCTTGAGGCCGTTGCGCACGGCGGCGCGAAACCCGTCGGCGTTGAAGTTGTCGCTTTCGCCGAAAGGCGCCAGCGGACCCGTCTGCGGGCTGACGTAACCGATCTTTATCGTCTTCGCCTGGGCGATCGCCGGCGCCGGAAACTGCGCCGCGGCGGCGGCGGCGGCGGACGCGACGACGAACTTCCGGCGCGTGAGCTTCGTGTTCTTCATTCTATCCTCCTTCAGGAATCCCGGTGCCGTCAGACCGCGCCGACATGGTGGCTCAATGCTCCCGGATCGGTCAAATCGGGGACTTTCCAGCCGTCGAGATCGTATTCCTCGAGGCACTGTTCCGCGAACCCCTTCAGGCGGTCGACGTCGCCGCCCGCCATCGCGCCGAAGAGCGCGTAGCGGCGGATTTCCTCCGTCGAGCCGGAATAGTTGATCTCGTAGAGTTCGTGGCGTCCGCCGAATTCGGTGCCGATCGCGTCCCACAGCAGCTTCATGAGCTTTACGCGCTGCTCGGCGTCGTAGCCGTTGGAGCCTCGCAGATAGCGGTCGAGATAGGGGCGCAGTTCGGGATTCTGGAAATCCCTCGCGTGCGAATTCAGGAAGATCAGTCCCGACGCCGCCGTTTCCTCGACGATGTACTTGATCTTGGAGTAGGCGAAGCTCATCAGGACCTGGTAGGCGCTCGCCGGCGTCATGTTCGGCAGCACGTGGCCGCCCAGCCAGGGCATCGGGTTGCGGACCATGGCCTCGGTCAGCGACCAGAACATGTTGCGCCAGGCGATGATCTCGCCGACGTTGGCCTGGACGCCGCGAAAGTCCTTCGTGCCGGCCGCGTCGATGGCCTTGAGGATCAGGCCGGCGATGAAATCGAGCTTGACCGACAGCCGCGTGCAGCCGTGAAGCAGCGCCCGGGGCAGGAAGCCGGTCTGCGGGAAGAAGTTGTTCGCCGTGTCGACGTCGCCGTAGACGAAGACGTTCTCCCAGGGGATCAGCGCCTTGTCGAGGATGAAGATCGCGTCGTTCTCGTCCATGCGGCTCGACAGGGGATAGTCGAAGGGGCTGCCCATGACGGTGGCGGTCATCTCGTAGGAAGTCCGGCAGACGAACTTCACGCCGGGCGCGTCCGAGGGAATCATGAATATCGCCGCGAAGTTCTTGTCCTGCACCGGGATCAGCCCGTGGTGCGCGACGAAGGTGTAGTTGGTCAGCGCCGAACCGGTCGCCACCACCTTGGCTCCGGAAACGACGATCCCGGCGTCGGTTTCCTTTTCGACGTGGACGCACACGTCCCCCACCTCGTTGGGGGGCTTGTCGCGGTCCATCGGCGGATGAATGATCGCGTGGTTGACGAAAGGCACGCGCTCCTGGCTGAACTTGTACCAGCGCCGCGCGTTCTCCTGATAGGGGCTGTAGAAATCCGCGTTGGCTCCGAGCGTCGCGAGAAACGCGGCCTTGTAGTCCGGCGCGCGTCCGGCCCAGCCGTAGGTCAGGCGGGCCCATTGGGCGATGGCGTCGCGCCCGGCGACCGATTCTTCCGCGTTCTTCGGCGCCTTGAAGTAGGCCTGGGTCATGCCGCCGGAACCGGTGTCGGTGGGCACCATCAGGTTCTTCGACAGCTCCGGATCGTGCATCGCGTCGTACAACCGGGCGATCATGCGAGCGGTGTTGCGGAACGCCGGGTGCTCGGTGACTTTCCGGACGCGTTCGCCGTAGATGTAGATTTCGCGTCCGTCGTCGATGGATTCGAGGAATTCGGCGCCGGTCATCGGCGCCGACGCCGGGACGTTGCCGATGGTTTCGGGTTTCGTCGCGTACGAGGCTTTTTCTTCGAACCGGGGCACATCGTTCATCGTCGGACTCCAGATTGGGCGAGCGTCGGGGCAAACTGACCTTCCGCCGTCCGCGCGTCAAGTGCCGCGGCGCTTTCGGCAGGCCCGGACGGTTGCGCCGCGCCGTTTTTTTCGGCCGCCGTCCGCCGGGCGCCCGCGGACCGTCGCGACGAAGCGCGAATGCCGGGCGGTCGCGACGCGACGCCCCGGAGCGAGCTGGATCTCCCGTCCGCTTGGCGGACGGCGCGCGCGTTGAACGGAGCCGGCGACGGAGACCGTGGCCCGCCGCCCGGATTGCGCTAGACTGCGGCAGGTCATTCGGAGGACGCGGCCATGACGATCAAGAACATGCTGGTGCCGGTCGGCGACATCTCGCACGACGAAAGCGCGATCGATACCGCGCTGTCTCTGGCCCTCGAGTTCGGCGGCCACGCGGATTGCTTGTTCGTCACGGGCGAGATGAGCGAGATCATTCCCGCCGGCGCGATGGGGCTGTTCGAGGCGGTCCAGACGGAGATGTCGCGGGAATTCCAGCAGGATCGGGAACGCAAGAGCAAGCTGGCCCGGCAGCGCTTCGACGAAATGCTGGCGGAGCGCAACGTCGACTACCGGGAGAACGTGCTCCCCGCCGAACTTCCGTCGGCCTCCTGGCACGTCGCCGAGGGGGTGGCGTCGGACGTGGTGGCGGCGCGCGGCGGAGCCTACGATCTGGTGGTGGTCGGCCCTGCGCGTTCCGACCATACGAGCGTAGGGGAACTGTCCGCCGAGGCGGCGCTGTTCCGGACGGGCCGTCCGGTCCTGATCGCTCCGCCGTCCTCGCCGGGGTCGGTCGGCGAAAGGATCGTCATCGGCTGGAACAGGAGCGCCAGCGCGGCGCGGGCGGTGTCGGCGGCGTTGCCGTTCCTCAGATTCGCCCGGTCCGTCAGCATCGTCTCCGTCAGGACGGGAGCGAAGCAGGGTCCGCCGCCCCAGGAGATCGCCAAATACCTTTCGTGGCACGAGGTCAGCGCCGAAGTGATCGAAATCGAGCCCGACCACAGGGTGGTCGGGGAGGTCCTGCTCGAGGAGGCGTCGCGAACCGACGCCGATCTCCTGGTCATGGGCGCTTATTCGCACAGCCGCTTGCGGGAGCTCATTCTCGGCGGAGTTACCCGGCACGTGCTCCAGAACGCGGAGGTTCCCGTGCTGATGGCGCACTGAAGGAAAGAAACGGAGGACAGTCATGGACAGCGGAATGGAGCCGATCCGCGAGCTCGGACAGCTCGGGAAGAGCACCGACACGAGAGAAACGCTGGCGCGCGCGAAGCGGGCCATACGGGAACGCGGCATCGAAGACTGGTTGATCGTGGACGTCGATGCGCATCATTTCGAGACGCAGTCCTGGGATCAGGTCATCGAGCTGATTCCGAGCGACGTCGTGCGCACGACCGCCGAGAGTTTCCTGCGCAACGGGCGCGTCCATCCGGGGATCATGAACACCTCGGGCTGGCCGCCGAACCAGAGCATCGGCGGCCGGGTGAGCCACGATCACGGGCTGGAGGAAGAGGCCGCGGCCGAAGACGGCGCGCACCGCGACGTCGTGCTGATCCGCCGCGCCATGGAAAGCATGTCGGTCGACCGCCAGATCACGTTTCCGACGCCGATGCTGTCGCTCGGGCTGCATCCGGAGGTCGAAGTCGAAGTGGGGCTGGCGGAAGGCTACAACAGGTGGCTGACCGAGAACGTGCTGGCCACCGAAGACGGCATCCATTCCATGCTCTATCTGCCGTTCTCGGAGCCGGGCGCCTGCGAGCGGATCGTCGAGCGCTACGCCGACCATCCGAAGGTTGCGGGCTTCATGATCACGTCCGTGCGCTTCAGGCCGGTTCACCATAACCAGTACATGCGGCTTTACCGGATGATCGAGGAGCGCGGCAAGGTTCTCGGCTTCCATGCCGGGCCTCACTGGCAGCACGAAGGATACGTCGGCCAGCTCAACCGGTTCATTTCCATGCACGCGATCTCGTTCGTGCTGTGCAACGTCGTCCACATGACGAACTGGGTGATCAACGGATTGCCGGAGCGCTTTCCCAATCTGCCGGTGGTCTGGATCGAGTCGGGCGTCGCCTGGGTGCCGTTCATGCAGCAGCGGCTGGACAGCGAGTATCTGATGCGCTCTTCCGAGGCGCCCAACCTGAAGCGGCTTCCCAGCGAGTACATCTCGGAGATGTATTTCTCCTGCCAGCCTCTGGAGCGCACGAACATGAAGCTGCTCGAAGCTTCGTTCGAGGCGATCCGGGCGCCGACGCAGCTTCTCTACGCTTCGGACTGGCCGCACTGGGATTTCGATCTGCCGACGGTGATCGCCGATCTGCCGTTTCTCGACGAGGAGGCGAAGCGCAACATTCTCGGCCGTAACGCCGCGAGGTTGTTCGGGCTTCCGGAGAAATAGCCTGAACGGCTCCCGCGTTCCGGCCGCGCCGGGCAGGGCGAGAAGAGTCGCGAACGCCGCGGCCGGAAAGGATTCGGCCTGAAGAAGCGCCGTCGGCGCCGCGCGAAGGCCGTTGGTCGAGAAGCGAACATGGGAGCGCGCAATGCGATCAAGAAGCAAGGGCCGGTTTCGCGGCACGGGGTGGGCGTTCTGCTTTTTTCTGGCATGCATGCCGGCGACCGCGGCCGACTGGGAGACGACGACGCGATCCGAAAGCAAAATCGTCTTCTCCGGACCCGAGGTCGCACGAACCCTGGCGCTTTATCGTTATCTCCCCTACAAGGCGACCGACTACAAGGTCGAAACGCATTCCGGCGTCTGGATATCCCGTGTCCAATCCCTTCCGGTTCTGCTCGTTCAACTGGACGAGGCGGCGCCGGGCCGCCATTTTCCGGATTACCTGCAGACCGATCTGAAAGACTTCGCAAGGTCGCTCAGTCCGTTCAAGGACAAGGCTCTCTCTTTCGGCCGCGCAGGCAGCGCAACGACGGCGCTGGGAAAGGCGGAGTATCTTGTCTTCGCCGCCGACGGGCGCGAGTGCGCCGTCTTTCGCCAATTCGATCTGACCGCCGCCCCGGACGACGCGGGCACCCGCGGACGCATCAGGCTTTGGGGATTGCATTGCCCTATGTCGGGGAGCGTGGGCGTCGGCGGCATGGAGGCGCTTCTGGCGAGGGTCGGCGCGCGCGGCATAGCGCTGCCCGAAACGACGGCGCGGCAGGGATCTCCCGGCGACAGTTTGATCCGGGCCATCGAGGGCGGGGACGTCGAGGCGTTCCGGAAGATCGCCGCGGAAGGTTTCGATCCGGAGACCGTCATCCAGTTTTCGCGTCCGGATTTCGCGGGCGGCCGAGTCATCTCGGGCCCCGCGCTTAACGCGACCGTTCTTTTCGGACGCGCGGAAATGACGAGACTTCTGTTGAGCGAAGGGGCGTCCGTCGACGGCCGGGCGCGCCGCGCGATTTGCATGGCGGTTGCGATGCGACATCGCGAGATCGTCGAGATGCTCGTCCGGCACGGCCTGAAAGTTGACGGCTATGCGCAATGCGGGCGGAGCCGCAACCTGTCGCCGCTGGAGCTGGCCGAACGGCTGAATTTGACCGGGATAGCCGAAATTCTTCGGGAAGCGGGCGGATGACGAGGCGGAGCGAGTGAATTTCCGGGCCGGCTTGTCCGGAGGTCGCCCTGACAGGTTGTCTCCCGCGACCGGAACCGGGCGGCGTTCCGGCTGCCTGACGGCCGTGCCGGATCCGTATCGTGGACGTAAAGCCGGACATGATCGTCGATAAAGAGGAAATGGGAACCAAGAAAAAATTTTGGTGTCGCAAGGGCGACGACCTGTGGTTGTTCAAGTTTCCGCAAGAACAGGCGCCGGACTCCGCCCGCCGGTGGAAATTCCGATTTCCGAAGCAAAAACAGTGTCTTACAATGTAGAGCAGCACCCGGTCCGGCGGTGCTGGAAAACGGGATGAAGCCATGAGTTCGCTTCCGACACGAGCGATTACCACCTCTTTCCGTCAAGCAGCGATCTTTAACATGCATGCGCCCGCCGCTGCTTTCCGGGAATTCCGACCGCCATATGCTTCCGTTCGCTGCTGATTCCTGATCTTGACCGTTCGCCCGCTATACTGCTACGGTCGTTAGACGCGGCCTCTTGGCTTGGCGGCTAACAATCATTGGCATGATTCTGCAATGCGGATAGACCGACTTCGAATCCAGAATTTTCGGTGTTTCGAAAACCGAACTTTTGTTTTGGATAAACGATTCACGTTGCTGGTGGGCGTAAACGGAAGCGGCAAGACAACGCTGCTTGATGCGTTGGCAGTAGCGGCGGGATCTGCATTGCTCAATATACCGGATGCGAAGGGAGTATCGATCTATCGTCGGGATGTGCGTCGCACCTACCGGAAATCCGGTGAAACACGGCAATGCGTTGAATATTATCCGGCCCGCATAGAAGTGAACGGATTGGTTGCGGAAAAAGAGCAATTCTGGTCACGCGAATTGAGAACAGAGAAAGGCAAGACGTCCCGTTCCGAGGCAAATAATATTCGATACAAGATGGCCGATTTGGTTCGGCAGAGCACGAGTGGGGAAAATGTTATATTTCCGTTTATAGGATATTATGGAACCGGCCGTTTATGGATTCAGCAAAGATCTATGGACAGGCGTTTTCTGAATCCGACAAAGAGAGAAACTCGTTATGCCGGCTATCGAAACTGTCTCGAGCCGTCGTCGTCGGCGCAGCGCATGACCGCTTGGGTAAAGCGTCTGGCTTTGATACAAGCGCAGAACGGCGAAAGATTGGAAACTCTCGACGCCGTGTACCAAGTGATCGCAAAATGCGTCGAAGGCGCGCGTTCCGTCATCTTCGATTTCGAGGAAGACGATATCGTCGTCGAATTTGGAGATAGTCACCGGCTTCCGCTTTGGTCGCTGAGCGGTGGCCAGCGGACCATGGCAGCGACAGTCGCCGATATCGCCGTACGATGCGCCGAGCTCAACCCACATTTGCGCGGACAAGCGCATGTAGAAACACCGGGCATTGTGTTGATCGATGAAATCGATCTGCACCTTCATCCAAGATGGCAGCGAAGCGTAGTGCAGGATCTCAGCGAAACATTTCCAAGTTTGCAATTTGTCGCTACAACTCATTCGCCTTTTATTATTCAATCCATGGAGTCAGGCGCTGTAGCCAATCTGGACAGGGAATCAGATTATCTGGAGCCGGTACATCGACAAAGCATAGAGGACGTTACCGAAAATATTATGGGGGTTGATTTGCCGCAACGGAGCAAGCGCTTTTGGAACATGCTGCACGCGGCGGAAGAATATTTTGAACTTATCGAGCATGGCGAAGGTCGGAACGTTGAGAAAGTCAAGAATCTTCGACACAAACTTGACAATCTGGAGGAACCCTTTGGAGACGACCCTGCCTATCTTGCTTTCTTGCGCATGCATAGAAAATCCGGCGGACTTGAATGAAGTCGTCATAAGGAAAATTGGTTTGAACCAATAGGAGCTAATGATGCGGCCTATTGATCGAGGACCGTGTCCAATGGATGACCGAGGGAATCCGGTATCTTTTTCAACCTATCATGACGCAAAGAACGATCTTCTGCGCCGAATTGGGGGATACTGCAGCTATTGCGAACGCAAGGGGTACTATTTGGATATCGAACATGTTGTACCAAAAATTCATTGTCCGAATTTGGAAAGAGAATGGACGAATTTTCTTCTTGCTTGCAGAAATTGCAACTCTCGGAAGAGTGATCGAAATAGGTCGCGGTACGGATACATGTGGCCTGATCAAGACGACACCGAGGCGGCATTTCGGTATTCGTCAGATGGGATCGTGAATACGAGCGCGGAACTATCTGTTGGGGATCGCGCCCGAGCGCAAGCGCTATTGGAACTCGTTGGTCTTAATCATATCCCTCGACGAAATAGAAGATCATTGCAACAGGCTAAGGATTTACGTTGGCGTCAACGTAAAGAGACTTGGGGAAAAGCCGAACAAGTTCGGCAAAAGCTGGAGGAAGGAAATGCCGATGTCGACATCGTGATCATGATTGCTGAGGCGAGCGGCTTTTGGTCGGTATGGATGGCAGTGTTCCACGATGTTCCTCAAGTGCGCCATCGTCTGCGGAGTGCGTTTTCCGGGACAAAGAGTTGATGAGCACCGGGATAGCCTTATTCCAAAGGGTCGAGCTATGCGGAAAGGCATGACGCGTGTGCGAAAACGAAAGGCGGGCGCCTAGGCCGTTGGAACTTGCGCGGCGGGCGCATCGACGTTATACTGACCTCGTGATTCCGGGGTTGAGAAAACTGGAAAAACTGGATGCGCGACGATTGAGCGACCTCGTCGAGCGCGTGCCGGAAGGCTGGATGACTTCGTCCCAACGATCGTTCGCCCGCGCCTTGTTGAACTACAATCTTGAGCAACTGCGGAGCCTCGCGGTATGAACACTCTGTTCCTGGCATGGCAGGACAAGCAGAGGTCCCGCCGATGGTTTCCGATCGGCAGGCTGGATCTCGAACCTTCGTTTTATCGGTTTCGTTATATCCACGGCGCAAAGCGAGCCGAAGAGGAGGTTGGCTTTCCGCCGCTATACGATTTTCCGGATTTCGAGGAGGATTATCGGTCGTCCGAACTTTTTTCATTGTTCAAGAATCGCATTATCGCGCGGGGAAGACCGGACCGGGGCGATTACTTGCGCCATCTTGACCTTGGCGATAACGCGGATCCATTCGAAATTTTGTCGGTAAACGGCGGATACCGCGTGACCGATCACTACGAGGTATTTCCAAAAATCGTCAAGCAAGAAGACGGAAAATTTTTCTGTCGCTTTTTCCTGCTCGGCCACCGACGCGTGAATCCCGCCGCAAGGGCACGGATCAGTTTCTTGAATGCGAACGAAACGTTGCACTTGGCGCTGGAATTGACGAATCCGGCGACCGGAATCGCAGTGCAGATTCAGACTGAAGACTACCAGATGATCGGTTGGGCGCCGCGTTATCTTGAGGGGGAACTGGCCGCAGCGCTGACGGAATCTCCGAGTTACGGAGCTCGCGTCGTGAAAATCAATCCGCAACCTGCGCCTTCGCGGCAGCGCGTTCTGATCGAGATGCAGGGCCGGTGGAACGAGCACAAGCCGATGTCGGGCGACGATTTCGTGCCTCTTGTTTGATGGCGGCAGCTTTCGGCTTTGCGGCTTTCGGGGATTTTCCGACGCCGGCCCCGCAATCGCGTCGGTGGCTCGCCCTGGTTCCGCGGACAGGGCTCCTTTCATGATAGCCTGAAGTCTCGTGGACGCGCCGTCGAAAGCGCGGAATGCGCGGAGGCCGTCGAGGGCTTGCAGCGATCACGGTCTCGTCCGGGAAGAGGGCTTCATGGACCGGCGCGCTCGCCGAGTCGCCGGGCGGCTTCGACGGGCGGGCGGGGCAAGAGGGCGCTTTGCTTCCGAGGCCGACGCCGCTATGCTTCGGGTTCGTTCGATGGCGTCCTTGGTTCGCGTTTTTTCGTTGCCGAGATTCGCCCGGCGTCATGCGTCGGCCTGCTTCGCCGCCGGTCGAACTCGTTCGAGTGCGCGGAATTCGTTCGGGGCAGGGGCTTCGCGAGCGTGACCGTCAATCACGAAGGATGCTCGTCATGCGCACGCAGGAATTGAATCCGGCCAGGCTCGCGGCGTTGTTCCGCGAGGAGTTCGCGTTGTGCGAAGTCAGGGAGGGCGAGACCGTCGCGCTGCTCTCCGATCTGAACTCCAGACGCGAATACGTGCAGGCGTCTTTCGCAGCGGCGTCGGAACTGGGCGCCGACGCTTACGAACTTTGCGTGAATTCGATCCCGTCGTGGACGAAGGTCGGGGTGGAGACGATCGGCGCCTGCAAAGGGACGCTCGAGGCCCTGTGCGCGGCGGACATGCTCGTCTGCCTCCATATTCCGTTGTTCACCAGGTGGATGAAGACCGTTCGCGGAGCCGGCACGCGAGTGCTGATGATCATCGACGCCCCCGACGATCTGGAGCAGCTCATGGCGCCTCCCGGACTGCGCGAAGCCGTGATCCGCGCCGGCAAGCGGCTCGAAGCGACCAGTTCCGTCCGGGTCACGAGCGACGCCGGGACCGATCTGGCTTACGAATGCGGCGAATATCCGACCATGATTCAGTACGGGTACGCGGACGCTCCCGGGCGCTTCGATCACTGGGGCGCCGGCCACGTGCACACGTTTCCCAACGAAAAATCCGCCCGCGGCACGGTAGTCGTCCAGCCGGGCGACATGGTCGTCCTGCCGTACAACCGCTACGTGCAGGACGAAATTCGCCTCGAGATCGAAGACGGCTGCATCAGAAAGATTTCCGGCGGCATGGACGCCAGGCTGATGGAGCACTGGCTCGAAGACAACAAGGCGGACCCGGACGACCTCGACGGCCATCATCTTTCGCATCTCGGTTGGGGCCTGAATCCGCAGTCGCGCTGGGACGCGCTGGCGCTCTACGGCGACGACCCCGATCGCACCTACGCTTCGGCGCGCGCGTTCGCCGGGAATTTCCTGTTCTCGACCGGCCCCAACAGCGAAGGGGGCGGGACTCGCACGACCAAAGGCCATTACGACGTGCCGATGCGCGGCTGCACGGTCGTTCTGGACAACGACACGGTCATCGACCGGGGCAGGGTCGTGGACGAAAGCATGATCGTTCGACGGGTGGACCGCTGAACGATGCGGCCCGAGGAATATCCGCCGCAGGAGCCTTTTTCGGAAATCGCCCGCTCTTACGTGGAAGAAGTGACGCGGCGCGGAGCCGGCGTCGCTCCCGACGCCGAACTGTCCTACGGCGGCGATCCCTATCAGGCGGTTGCGGTTCATGCGCCCGCCGAGCCCAACGGAGACGTGCTGGTTTTCGTGCACGGCGGCGGATGGACCTCGGGCTACAAGGAGCACATGAACTTCATGGCGCCGGCGCTCCTGTCCCAAGGCGTCACGTTCTGCTCCGTCGGATATCGTCTCGCGCCGCTCCACGTTTTTCCCGCCGGACGGGACGACGTGGCCGACGCGATCGCCCTGGTTTTCCGGGAAATCCATCGATACGGGGGAGATCCGTCCCGTCTGTTCGTCGGCGGCCATTCCGCGGGCGGTCACTACGCGTCCCTGCTGGCGGTCACCGAAGAATGGCGGCGAACGCGGGATCTTCCCCCGGACGCGATCCGCGGCTGCCTGCCCATTTCCGGCGTCTACATGTTCGGGGAGGGATCGGGCCTGTCGATGCGCCCGCGGTTTCTCGGCGCGGAGGAAAACGATCGGGACGCGAGCCCCGTTCTCCACGTGAAGGAACGGCCGTGTTCGTTTCTGATCGCCTACGGCGGAGAGGATTTTCCCCATTTGAAGACGCAGGCCGAAGCGATGGCGGCGACGTTGCGGAGCGTCGGCGGCGATGCCGAGGTCGTGGTTCTGGACGCGAGGGATCATTTCGGCGCCAGCCTCGCCGGAGGCGAGGCCGACGGGCCTTGGGCGCCGCGCGCTGTCGCGTGGATGGCGGCGCATTGAACGCTTCGCTTCCCCTTGCGGTCGCGCACGGGATCTCGAAGAACTTTCTCGCGACCCGCGCTCTGGACGACGTCTCCTTCGAGGTCCGGCGCGGCGAAGTCCACGCCCTGATCGGCGAGAACGGCGCTGGCAAGTCGACCCTGGTGAAGATTTTCGGCGGCGTGCACAGGCCGGACGCGGGAGAAATCAGGCTCGGCGGCCGGCGGGTCGAACACGCCACCCCGGGCGAAGCCATCCGCTCCGGCATCGTGGTCATTCCTCAGGAAATGCATGTCGTGCCTGCGCGGACCGTTGCCGAGAACGTGCTTCTCGGACGAATCCCGGTCAGGTCGCGGTTGGGACTGCTGCGGGAAATCGACCGTTCCGTCCTGCGCGCCGCCGCCGCCGAGCTTGTCGGGCGGCTCGATCTGGAGGTCGACGTCGACGCGGCCGTCGGCGCTCTCGGATATGCGGAACGCCAGCTCGTAATGATTGCGCGAGCGCTCGCTTCCGACGCCAGGATTCTTGTGCTCGACGAGCCGACGGCGTCGCTCGAAGCGCGCGAGGTCGACAGGCTGTTCGACGTGATTCAAGCTCTCAAGCGGGAGGGCGTCGGCCTGATCTACGTGTCGCATCGTCTGGACGAAGTGGAACGGATCGCGGATCGCGTCACGGTGTTGCGCGACGGGCGCAAGGTGGGGGAAGGCCGACGCGGCGAGTTCACGCAGCGGGACATGGCGGAACTGATGACGGGGCGCGACCTCCGGCGGAGTCTGCACCGCGGCGATCGCGGACGGAATGGCGGCGCCCTGCTCGAGGGCGTCGGCGTCGAGGTTGGCGTCGGCGAGGTCGTGGGACTCGCCGGGCTTCTCGGCAGCGGCGCTGCCGACGTGCTGAAACGTCTCTACGGCGCGGTTCGCGGGTCCGTACGGATAAACGGCGTTTCGACGCCGTTGCGCAGTCCGAAGGACGCCATCGGGCGCGGCTTGGGCCTGGTGCCCGGGGAACGGGCGTTGGGACTGGTTATGGGGTTGACCGTGCGGGAGAACGTCGTTTTGCCGAATCTCGCCCGTTTTGCCCGCCCGCTGGGTCTCGACAGGCGCGCCGTCGACGACCTCGTCGACGATCTGATGGAAAAATTGGACATCCGGCCCCGCGATCCGGACAGGCCGGTTCGCGAACTGTCCGGCGGCAACCAGCAGAAGGTCGTCTTCGCCCGCTGGCTTGCCGGGCAAGCGACCGTCTTGCTGCTCGACGAGCCGACCCATGGAATCGATGTCGCCGCAAAGGCCCAGATTCATCGCCTGATGGACCGGTTCGCGGCGCAGGGCGGCGGCATCCTGTTCGCATCTTCCGAATTGATCGAAGTGATTTCGGCGAGCGATCGCGTCATCGTCCTCCGGGCCGGCGAGGCGGTCGCGAAGCTGACTCGCGACGGCGAGTACACGGAGGGCAGATTGCGGGAACTGCTGGGGGGACGGTGATGCGGATTGCATGGCGGAACGCAGGGACGAAGACGGTCCTCTGGAACCAGATGCCGCTGCTCGCCCTGATCGCGCTTTGCGTGGTCGCCGCCTTGTTGTCTTCGCGTTTCCTGTCGCCCATCAACATCAACAACGTGCTCGTGCAGGGCGCCGTCATGACGGTCATCGCGATCGGGATGACCTACGTGATCGTGTGCGGCGGCTTCGATCTCTCCGTCGGGTCGGTGGTCGCCCTGTCGGGCTGCGTCGCCGCGATGGCAATGCTGGAGTTCGGCGCCGTCGCGGGCGTTGCCGCGGGCATCCTGGTCGGAGCCGGCGTCGGGCTCGTCAACGGGCTGATCGTCACCAGGCTCGACGTCAACCCGTTCATCGCCACCCTGGGCACCATGGTCGCCTTTCGCGGCGCGACGTTTCTGATCACCGGAGGGCGTCCCGTCGTCGGCGACGAGGGATTGCCCGGACCGTTTCTCGACTTCGCGATCGAGCGTCTTTTCGGCATTCCCTATCTCGTTCTGTTCCCGGTGGCGGTCTTCGTCGCGTTTCACTGGATGTTGCATCGCACGGCCTACGGGCTGCGTATATTCGCGACGGGCGGCAACGCCGAAGCGGCGTATCTCGCGGGCGTCGACATCGTCAGAGTCCGCATGTCGGCGTACGTCTGGTGCGGCGCTCTCGCGGGAACCGGAGGGGTCATGCTGTGTTCGCGTCTGCAGTCCGGCCAGCCGACCGCGGGCATTTTCTACGAATTGACGGCTATCGCCGCCGTCGTTCTCGGCGGAGCGTCGCTGTTCGGAGGCGAAGGAAAGCTCTACAAGACCGTCATTGGAGTGTTCATCATGATCGTGCTCGCCAACGCGCTCAATCTGGCCAACGTTCATTCCTACTGGCAGCAAGTCGCGGTCGGCGCCGTCATCGTCGCCGCCGCGGCCGCCGACCGGCTGCGCAGAGGATAGGCCTCGCAAGAGCCTTCATGATAGACTGACGAGGGAGGTTCGAATCATGAGGAAATTTATTGCGATTGCCGCCGCGGCGTGGCTTGCGGCCGGTTGGGGAAGCGCGAATGCGGGAACGATCGGCGTCGCGCTCGCCTCCGACACCAATCCGTTTTACATCGCGATGCTCGACGGCATGAAGAAGCGGGCTGCGGAGCTCGGTCACGAGGTGTCCGTGGTGAATGCGGAGGAAGACATTGCGAAGCAGTTGAACGGGGTAGGCGACCTGATCGCCAAGAAGGTCGACGGCATTCTGATTTCGCCGATCGACGCGCGCGCGTTGTGTTCCGCGTATACGAAGGCGAAGCAGGCGGGGATTCCCATGATGTCGATCGCGCGCGGTTCCGCCTGCAAGGATCAGTTGCTCCACATCGCGGTGAACGAAACCCTCGTCGGAGGCGAGATCGCCGCGTGGACCGCCGAACGGCTGGACGGCAAGGGGAAGGTCGCGATGCTGGCCGGCCCGGCGGGCGCGCAGGCCTTCATCAACTTCGCCGCCGGTTACGCGGACGAAATGGCGAAGCATCCGGGGATAGAGATCGTGTTCCGCCACGAGATGCTGCTCACCCGCGAGAACGGCCTGAAGTACAGCGAAGACGCCTTGGTCGCCCACCCGGATCTCGACGCGATCTACGGCGCCAACGACGAGCTCGGATTGGGCGCGGCGCAGGCCGTCGCGGCGGCCGGCTTGAAAGGGAAGGTGATCGTTACCGGGATGAACGGCATTCCGCCGGCGAGGTTCGCGGTCAAGCGCGGGGACATGGGCCTCACGGTGGCGCTAAATCCGGTCGCGTGGGGAATTCTCGGCGTCGATACGATGGATGCGCAACTGAAGGGCCGCCAGTTCGATCGGAAGGTCTATGTCGACCACGTTCTCGTGGATTCGGCCAACGTCGACAGGTTTCTGCCGAAGAAGAAGTAGCCGGCCGTCGCGCCGCTTGCCTCTCCCGTTCTGGCGTCCACGCCTCCTTCGCCGCCTGCGCCGCGTCGGAAGTTGCGAGGCGGGGAACGGCGAAGGCGGGTCGACGCAAGCGCTTCGAATTTTTCCGGCATGATTTCTCGTTGACGCCTTGGGCGGTCGACGTTTCCGCGCTTCGGGGTCGGAACGCGCGGGCCGCGCCTCGTCTTCCTGCCGTCTCGTCGGCGACCGGCCTATTCGGCGGCCACGGCTTCCAGTTCCGCCATCGTCTTTCCGAGCGCCGCCCCTTCCGGGTCGGCGAGCGCGGCTTCCCGGGCGCGCACGATCGCCTCGGCGCCCCAGGCCGGATCCCGCTCGGCGCGGGCGCAGGGCGCCGCGATGCCGTCCATGATGCGCGAGAAATTGGCGATTCCGCGCTTGTGGGTATCGGCGTAGCCTTTGCGCAGATTGGCAAGTTCGGCGATTTCGACGGCTAGCCCGTAATGGCGCGCGGCGGCTTCCCGAATGGTCCGGAGCCACGACTCGATCATCCGCTGTTCTTCGGCGTAGCGATAGGTTCGCGGTCGGAAGAAGCGCAGTTTCGACAGAGTTCGGAGCCGCAGAAAGCCCCAGATCGTGTCGGTGCGCACGCGCATGGCGAAGTTGAAGTCCTTCGCCCAGTCGTTGCCGCGGGCCCAGTTCATGATCGGTCGGCCCAGCCACGGCGGCATGACCGACGTGAATTCGTCGAAGCCGGGTTTCAGGAATTCCGTGATCCGCACAGGCTCGCCCGGCTTCGCCGCCACTTCGCCGCGCAGCCGTTCCATGCGCGACCGTCGGGACTTGAGATCGGATATGCGGATGATGTCCTCGTAGGACATCATCAGCGCAAGATAACGGCCGGTCTCCATCGTCAGAGTCCAGTTCTCGCCGCCGCGTTCCCGGTCGATCGCGCAAATCGGGGCCAGCCGGTCGAGATAGAGGCGGGCGTATGCCGGATTCTGATAGTCGACCAGTCGCTTGACGCCCTCGGATACGACGGCTTGCGTCTCCGCCGGGTAGGTCGAAGCCACTTCGGAAAGCAGGCTTTCGGCGCTCGGTCTGGCGGGACGGGTCTTTTTCGCCGCTTCCGGGGAGGGAAGCGCGAGTTCGCCCCGCATGTAGGCGAGACCGGCCTCGAAACCGCGCAGGTTGGATTCCACGGCCACTCCGGCGTCCCGCACGGCGGCTTCGAAGCGTTCGGCCGGTATCGGCAGGTCGCCCGATCCTGCGATCACTCCCAGGACGATGGCGTTAAGGACCGTCCGCTCGCGCTCGGCGAGCGCCGCCATGTCGAACATCACGGCGCGCTTGCTGAGCTTTTGCGCGGCGTTGCCGAGCTTCTCGCTTCTGAACAGTCCGTCGCCCATCGCCGATTTTTCGAAGATCGAATAGACGCGATGCGTAGACGCGATCAAGGTCGTCCGGTCGGACGTGACCATGCCGCTTTCGAGCATGCGGCCCGCCTCCATGAGTTCGGAGGTGATCACGATATCCATGTTGCCGGGAGCGGGGTAGAGCGCCATCACCGGCCGGCGCTCTTTCAGCGCATCGTGAGGAGCGGGATAGATCTCGACGTAGTAGGTCGTGGCTCCGGTACGCTGGGCGACGCCGGGAATCGAAGTCGATTGGACCGGAAATCCGCATAGTTCCGCTGCGCGAACGATCCAGGTCGTGAGCACGCCGCCTCCCTCGCCGCCGAGGGCGCCGACCACCATCGAGATCGGACGTTCGGGAAGGGAACTCATTCGGCGGCGGCGGGCTGCGCCGCGTTGCCTTGGAAGAAACCGATCACGGCCGAGCGAACGCGATGAAGCGCGCGGTCGGCCAGCGACGGATTCTGAACGACGTCGGCCTTGAAGAACGAGGGGCACAGAACGGCGGCGTCGGCGACCTCGCCGCACAACCCGCAGCCGACGCAAGAGTTCAGCACCGTCGCCACCGGATCTTTCCGCAGCGGATCCGGGTTGGGTTTGACCGAAAGCGACGGACAGCCCGAAAGCCGAATGCAGGAATGATCGCCGGTGCAGGTGTCCTCGTCGACGCCGAAGCGGGTGCGGATTACGCGATCGCCGGCCTTGAGCGCCTTGGCCGCCAAGGGTTTCTCGCGACGTTGCTTGGCGATCTGGCATTCCGCTTCGGCGATGATGACCTTGAGGCCTTTCTCCGGCGAGGTCAGCGCCTCCTTGATGAGCTTGCGCATTTTCCCGACCCGGTAGGTGTACTGCTTGCGGATCCACTTCACGCCGACGCCCTTGAGCGCCGACTCGATGGGGACGACGGTGTCCGCCGGACGCGCGCCTCCGGCGGTGGACGACGGGAGGTATTGCTGGCCCGTGGCGGAAGAGTACCCGTTCGCCATGACGATCAGGAGATTGTCGTGCTTGTTGAAGACGGCGCCGGTGATGCCGGTGGACAGCCCGTTGTGCCAGAAGCCGCCGTCGCCCATGATCGAAATCGTATGCCCCTTCATGGCGTCCTTGACGCCCGCGGAGCTCGCAAGGCCCAGCCCGTAACCGGTCACGGTGTTGCCGAGGCCGAAGGGGGGCAAGGCGGCGAACGTGTGGCAGCCGATATCCGCCGAGACGTGCATCTCGCCGATTTCGGGATCGCGCTGCGCCAGCTTGAGCGCGGAAAACACCGGCCTTTCCGGGCAGCCCGTGCAGAAGCTCGGCGGACGCTTCGGGATCTCCGCGCCGAGCAGTTCGGCGGCGAGCGCCTTGTTGTCGGCGATCGCCTTGGTTACTGCGGCGACCGGCCCGAGATCGACGCCCTTCGGCACGGCGCCCTCGATGAACCGGGCGACGCCGTTAAGCATGACTTCGGACTGGTATTCCCCGGCTCGGGGGAAGACGTCCTTCCCTACGACCGTAGTGTTCAGATCCGCCTTGCGCAGGGTGGCGTTCAGCGCCTGCTCCAGGTATTCCGGGAAGCCTTCCTCGACGATGGCGACCGAACGCTTGCCGGCGCAGAAGGCGACGACTTCGTCCGGGACCATCGGGTAGGTCACGTTCATGCAGTAGATCGGGATGCGAGCGGCACCGAAGGGGTCGGCCAGTCCGAGCTGCTGCAGGGCGCGGATCACCGAGTTGTAGAGACCGCCCTGGCAGATGATGCCGACGTCGTCGCAGTCGCCGCCGAAAACCTCGTTGAGGCGATTCTTGCGGATGAATTCGACGGCCGCCGGAAAGCGTTCGTCGACCTTTTTACGTTCCTGAAGGTAGGTCGCGGGCGGCAGGGCGATCCGTTCGAGGTCGAAGTCCGGCTCCGGGATCGGATCGTTCATGGAATACCGGGGCTTCCGGTTGTTCCTGGTGGCGAACCTGCCGGTGACGTGACAGGCGCGAATTCGGAACTCCATCATCACCGGCGCGTTGCTGGCCTCCGACAGTTCGAACGCCTTCTCGACCAGTTCGACGACGCGCGGATGGTCGACGCGCGGATCCATCAGCCAGACGGAACTCTTCATGGCGAAGGCGTGGCTGCGCTCCTGAATGATCGAGGAGCCCTCGCCGTAGTCTTCCCCGAGAATGATGAGCGCGCCGCCCTTGACCCCGACCGACGCGATGTTGGACAGGGCGTCCGAGGCGACGTTGGTGCCGACCGTCGATTTCCAGGTCACCGCGCCCCTGATCGGATAGTTCACCGAGGCGGCGAGCATGGCGCAGGCGGCGGCTTCGTTCGCGCATACTTCGGCGTGAACGCCGAGATCGGCCATCAGGCCCTTCGAATCGGACGTAAGGACGTCCATCAAGTGCGAGACCGGCGCGCCCTGGTAGCCGCCGACGTAGGAAACCCCCGATTGCAGCAGCGCCTTGGTGATCGCGAGGATTCCTTCGCCCTCGAAATGCTCGCCGTCTCCGCGGCGGAGCATTTCGACTTCGCGTGCGAACGAGCGTTCCATGACCGTCCTCCGAGTTCCGGCCGCCGCGGCGCCGACGGCCGTCATAATATAGAACGTTTGGCGCGTTCGGGCCAACCCTGTCCGGCGGCGAACGGGTCGCGGAGAGGGATCGGGCGGCCGCAGCCGCGCGGACGCTTGCGCGTCGTCGGAGGATTCGCCACGCTTCGCGGGTCGTTGGCGCGTGGGGAAAAGGATCCGCGGAACGGGAAGCCGGGCGGTTTGCGGGAGATATGGCATGATGGCCTCGGGACTGGAGTTCGCGACCAGGTTGACCGCCGGGCCGGGGCTCCGCCATGGGAATTACGGCTTCCGCCGGCGCCTCGGGAACGGCGTTCCGGATGGCCCGCGCTTGTCGGGGCGGGCGCTGTCCGGCGGACCGGCCCGGCCGGACGGCAAGGTCGTGAAGTTCGATCCCCGCTATGCCTCGGAGTCTCGTAACTGCGCCTTGCCGGCGAACCCTGGATCTCCGGGCGACCGAAAGGCGCGGCTGTGTCGACGCGCAAGGGACCGGAGAAACGGAGGAAGAATTTTCGCGCTGCGCCCTGGTTCGAAACCGGCACGCTCGATGGACGACGCGGTCGATTTTCGTCGAGGCGGACCGGCGCGCCGGTCCCCGAGTCGAGACTTCCTTTCGCGAGATCATGCAGGAGGTTTTCGCAAAGCGCGGAACACGACCTTCTGCGCCGAAGAGGTTCTCGCGGACGCCGGCGTCTCCGGGAGCCGGACCGGCGCGTTCGCCTTCGGCCGCGGCGCCCTGTCGCCGCGTCGCACGTGAGCGATTTCGCCGGCGGTCTTGTCGGGCGGTCGGTCCAGCGCCTCGAAGACGAGGAGCTTCTTCGAGGAACGGCCGCGTTCCTCGACGATATCCGCCTGCCCGGAGAAGCCTACGCGGCTTTCGTGCGCTCCGTCGAACCGCACGCCGCCATCCTGCGTATCGACGCGGCGGCGGCGCGTCGCCGCCGGGGGGTTCTCGCCGTCCTGACGGGAAGCGATCTCGAGAACGACGGGATCGGCGGCGTGCCTTGGGAAATCCGTCCGCCGGACGCCGACGAGACGGCGCCTTTGGGGGATCCGTCGGTCGCGCCCCCGCAACCGGCGATGCCCGCGGACCGCGCGCGCTACGTCGGTCAGATCCTGGCGATGGTCATCGGCGATTCCCGGAACGCCGCAAGGGACGGAGCCGAAGCGGTCACGGTCGAATGCCGGCCTCTGCCCGCAGTCGTCCACGTGGCGGACGCGCTGAACGAGGGCGCGCCGCCGATCGACCCGCGGTTTCCCGACAATGTCTGCTTTCGGGTCGCCTTCGGCGACAGGGCGGCGACCGAGGCGGCGTTTGCCGCCGCCGCCCACGTTGCACGGATCGCGCACGTGCAGAACCGCGGGGTCGGCGCGCCCGTCGAGACGCGCGGTTATATCGGCTCCTGGGATCCCGCCGAGGAAAAATTCACGCTCCGCGCGACGGCCGGAAAGCCGCATCCGGTCAGGAACACGCTCGCGAAGTTCTGCTTTTTCTGCGCGCCGGAAAAAATCCGGGTCGTCGTGCCGCGGCTCGGCGGCGGTTTCGGATCCAAGAACATCGTCTATCCCGAGCAGGTGCTGGTCTTGTGGGCGGCGCGGCGGATCGGGCGTCCGGTCCGCTGGATCTGCGACCGGTCGGAATCCTTCCTTGCCGACGTTCATTCGCGAGACATGATCTCCCGGGCGGAATGCGCATTCGATTCCCGCCGCCGCCTCCTCGCGATGCGGGTGGTCAACGACGTCAATATCGGCGCTTACCTGGCTCCGCGGGCCGTCAATCCGGTGCGCAATTCCGTGAAGGTCGCGCCGTCGGTCTACGACGTGAAAACGGGATACTTCGAGGCGCGCGGCGTTCTGACCAACACCGTGCCGACCTGCCCGATTCGCGGCGCCGGAGAGCCGGAGGGGCAGTATACCCCGGAGCGCCTTATGGACGCCGCCGCGGCCCAATTCGGAGTCGATCGCGCCGCGCTCCGCCGCGACAACCTGATTCGCCGGTTGCCTTATCGGACGATCACCGGACTCGACTACGACTGCGGCGAGTTCGCCGCGAATCTCGACCGCGCGCTGGTCTTGTCGGATCGCTCGGGCTATGCCGAACGACGCGCGTCTTCGGCCCGCGCCGGGCTGCTGCGGGGGTTCGGCGTCTGCAACACGATCGAGGCGCTGGGTTTCGGACTCGACGAAGAAGCCGACCTCAGATGCGGATCGGACGGAACGTTCGAACTCCGCATCGGATCCATGTCCAACGGCCAGGGCCACGACACGGTCTACGCCCAGATCGCAGCGGACCGTCTCGGCGTATCGATGGACCGCATTCGCGTCATTCAGGGCGACACCGACGACATCGCCTACGGCACCGGTACCGGCGCATGCCGTTCGCTGGTCGTCGGCGGATCCGCGGTCGCGCGCGCGGCCGACGGGGCGATCGAAAAGGCCGGAGCGGTCGCTTCGGTCCTGCTCGAAGCGGCGGTCGAGGACGTGCGGTTCCGCGACGGCCGGTTCGTCGTGGCGGGCACCGACCGGTCGGTCGCGCTCGACAGAGTCGTGTCGCAGGCTGGCGGCATCGCGGTCCGCGAGCGGTTTCTTCCAGAAAACTTCACCTTTCCCAACGGCGCGCATTGCTGCGAGGTCGAAGTCGATCCCGAGACGGGCGACGCGCGGGTCGACAGATACGCGATGGTTCACGATTGCGGAACGCCCGTGAACCCGGTTCTGGTCGAGGCGCAGCTCCGGGGTGGCGTCGTGCACGGTCTCGGGCAAGCCTTCTCGGAACACGTGGTTTACGACCGCGAGAGCGGCCAGATGCTTTCCGGCTCCTTTCTCGACTACGGCCTGCCGCGAGCGGACGACGCGCCCGAGTCGCGATTCCTTTGCGAACTCAATCCGGTTCCCACTTCCGTCAATCCGATGGGCGCGAAGGCGGCGGGCGAGGCGGGCGTGGCGATTTCGCCGGTACTCGCGGTGAACGCGGTTCTCGACGCGTTGCGTCCGCTCGGCGCGACCGATATTTCGATGCCTATGACGCCTGCGCGGGTGCGCGCCGCGATCGAACTGGCGGAAGAAGGCGGTCGGCGACGCCGTCGCTCCGCGCCTTGACCGGCTGGCCAACCCGCCCACGCGACAGAGACTGCCGAGGGCCTGCGTTGCGTCTCGGAGTCGACAGGGGAGGCCGGTAAGGCGCATGAAGACGAGGGGAACGGCGTCGCCGGCTCCGAAGGCCGTCCGCCCCGGGCGGAATTTCGCCATGAGGAAGTTTCGCTGCGGCGCGAACGCCGCCGCCGGCGGCAGCGTCGCGCCGAACGAGCGTCGCCCGGCCGCGGACCGTTGCGAGCGCCGCTGGCTCTATGTCGCGACGGGCTCCGCGGTCGAGCTTCGAGATCCGGTCAGGAAACCTGTACGGTTCCGCGGCCCGAACAAGGTACAGCCCTGTCGGCTGAAGGTGGACCACCAATCAGGCGAGGCGGCGCAGGGTCGCGTCCGAGCGGACCGAACGATGCGCAGGAGAAACGCGATGGCGAATGATCTGCGATTTCGGCGTCTTCGACTTCGGAACTGGAAGAATTTCCATGACATCGACATTGAGGTTCAGAATCGCATGTTCCTTGTCGGCGCCAACGCCGCCGGTAAATCCAATCTTCTTGACGCCTTCCGGTTCTTGAAGGATTTGGTGTCGGTGGGCGGGGGATTCGAGGAAGCGGTTGAGCGGCGAGGGGGAATCAAGGCCATTCGATGCCTGACGGCGCGCCGGAATACTGACGTCGAGATCGGGGTCGACGTTCACGGGCGGCGCGGAGCTCGGTGGCGTTATGAAATCGCCTTCAACGAAGGCCGTCGGCGGCGTCCGGAACTGCGCAAGGAGCGGGTGTTGCGGGATAGCGAGACGATCATAGATCGGCCGGAAGAAGAAGACCGCGACGACGACGCGCGCCTGTCCCAAACCTTTCTCGAACAGGTCAACGTAAACCGTGATTTCCGCGACTTGGCGGCGTTCTTCAAGTCCATAAGGTATCCGCATGTGGTGCCTCAGCTGGTTCGTGATCCCGAGAGATCAATCAGGCGCTCCGGCGATGGCGGCGATTTTCTCGATCAGATCCCCAAGGTGCGACTGGACCGGCGCGAGCGCCGACTGAGGCGAATAGAACAGGCCCTGCGGATCGCGATTCCGCAGTTCAAGGAGTTGGACTTCAAGCGAGACGAGCGCGGCGCGCCGCACCTGCGCATGAAGTATGAGCATTGGCGTCCAGCCTGGCAGACGGAGGAACAGTTTTCCGACGGCACATTGCGTCTGATTGGGCTTCTATGGGCGGCGATTAACGAATGCGGTCCGCTGCTTCTGGAAGAGCCGGAGATTTCCCTTCATCCGGACATTGTTCGCAGGCTTCCGCAGATGTTGGAGAGCGTGAGGAAATTGCCTTCGAAGCAGATTTTCCTGAGCACCCATTCGCCGGAGCTGCTTGCCGACGAGGGAATCGGGCTCGATGAAACGCTGCTGTTCCTGCCTGGGCGCGAAGGCGCCGAAGCCGTGCCGGCGTCTTCATTCAAGGATGTACGAGCTCTCTTGGAGGGCGGCCTTGATCTTGGCGACGCAGTGATTCCCAAAACGCAGCCCTCCGGTGCGATGCGTTTGTCGAGGCTCGCGGATGCTTGACGACATAGTGCGTCCGTTCATCAACGCTGCAGTCGAAGAGGCGGCGGTGGAGAGCGGCCGCTCGCCATTCATGGCGAACAGGCGCATTTCGTTTCGGGGGCGATTGTCTTTCATGCCGCCGGACGGCGGTTGCCGAGGGCGCTCCCCCGGGGCGTTGCCGCCGACGGGTCCGGCGAAACGCCACCGAAGATCGAGAGCGAACGCGCCGCCGGCCGACCCGCCTCAGCGTTGCAGCGAGGCGACGACGTCGGGCATGATCCGGTGCAGGCGCAGCGCAATGAACGCGGCCCCCTGCTGGTCGGCGAACGCGCCATAAGTCAGCGGGCCGACGATCCGCAATCGCGGATCCGCGTGTCCGCAGGCGCCGATCGCGCGGCATTTGTCGTCGACCTGGAAGCCGATGCCCACCGGATGGGGCGCCGCGTAGCCGCGCGCCGCCAGAGTCGTCACGATGGGGTTCGTCGACCGGTCCGGTCGCACGCCGGGCCCGGTGCAGTTGACGACGGCGTCGTACTTTTTCCGGTGGCGTTCGCCGCTGCCCCTGCGCCGCATGACGACCGAAAAGGCGCCGCCGTCGCGTGCGGCCGACACGCAGAAGCCTGCCTCGAACGACAATTGTCCGGCAGCCTCGGCTTCGGCGAGGCGCGCTTCGATTTGGGGCGGCAGTTGAAAACGGTGGACATCGTACCAGGCCCGCAAATGGCGCAGGAACCGGAGCTTTTCCGCCAGGGGCAACGCAGGCCAGATCTCCCAGACCGAATCCCGCAGATCGGCGAAGGGTTCGAACCAGGCGCCGCCGACGGCTTCGGCCCGGCGCGCTTCGACCCGCAGCGTCCGCAGCAGGCTGCGGACGGTCGCATGCCGGCCGTGCGCGGTCGTGAATAGGGAAACGGGGCGAACGACGCGTTCCATGACGTCCGGCGGAGCGCCGGAAAGAGCCGCCGGCCGTCGGCGGGGACGGAGGCCGTGGCGCGAGACCGCCGTGATGGGGCCATTGTGCCCGGAGCGCAGCAGCGTGGCGATCGCGTCCGAGGCAGTTTGCGCCGTGCCGAGCACCAGAACTCCGGCATCCGGCGGAATTTTCCGGATCCGGGCGGCGTCCCACGGGTCGGCGAGGAACCCGGAATGATCGGAGATCGCGCCGTCGAAGGGCGGCGGCGCATGGGGACGATCGTAGCTTGCCGCAAGGACCGTCAGCCGGGCCGGCAACGTTTGCCCGTCGTCCAACGTCAGCCTGTAGCCGTCGGATGCCTTGCGCGCGGCCAGAACGCGCGATCTGACGTGCCGAATTTTCGAGCCGGAGGCGTTGTCTTCGATGTGCGCGAGAAGTTGCTCTTCGACGTAACGCCCGAAATCCCCGCGCCGCATGTAGACGTTGCCGTCCGCCGCCCGCGCTTCGGGATCGCGCGCCGGGCCGCCTTGTTCCACGTACCAGTCGGCCAGATGGTTCGGCGCGTCGGGATAGACGAAATGCACGGGCAACGGCGCGTTGAGCCGGTGGTCCGGATCGGCCGTATCGTAGGCGACGCCGCGACCGGGGCGGTCGCGCGGATCGATAATCGCGATGTCGAGCCGCCGTTTGGCCATGCGTGACAGGTGGATCGCGAAGACGGCGCCGGTGAAGCCGCCGCCGACGATCGCGACGTCCGTCATCGAAGGTCCTCCGGGTCGGACGAGGCTCTCGCGCTGGAAGGGAGGATCATTCGCCGGCGCCTGGAGTCGGTCGGGACGGCTGCGGCGAACGGGCGCTTTTTCGCGTCGGCGATCGCCGCAGCCCGCATCGTCGGGCGCGACAGGGAGAAACGCAAAGCGTCCAGCCGCCGCCTGTCGTCGCGCCGTCAGGACAGCGCGATGCGTTCCGCCGTTTCCGAAAGTTTTACGCCGCGGCGCCATTGCAACGCGTAGGCGGTTGGCGGTCTCAATCCGTCGTCGGAGAGCCACAGGCGCCACAACAGCCGCTTTCGCTCCTTCTCCGGCCAATCCTCGAATTCGTTGCGGGTGTGCAGCACGACGAAATTGTTGAGGAGTTGAATGTCGCCGACCTCGAAATCGACCTCGTAGCGTTGCTCCTCCGCCAAGTCCTCCGCCAGGCGTATGGCCTCCCGCTGCTCGTCGGTCAGGGGCGGCGTTTCGGGCAGGGCGTGGCCCTTGTGGATGTGCATGGGCCCGAACGACGTGCAGAGGTAGCCCCCCAGAAAATTGAACACCGGACTCTCGTAGTAGTTCGCTTCCCCGGCGTCGACTTCGCCGTGCTTGGACCAGAACACGGGCTCCGTCAGCGCCGCCGCGAGATCGGGCCGTCGCGCCAGCAGTTCGTTGTAGACCGCGACGGAACTGGCGATTTTGGACGTGCCCCCCGACTTGGCGGTGCGCAGGCACAGCAGCCCTACGATGGCGCATTGGTCGCAGTGGTAGTCCATGGTCGCTCGCGTCTGGTACCCGCGCACCTCCGGATCCCGGTAGTCCTTGCCCAAGTCGGTGACGTGCCCGAACAGGTCGCCCTGCGCGTTGTTCGACATGGGCTTTCCGAGTTGCCGTCCGATCGCCCAATAGACGATCGCGACATCCATCAGTTCCATGTCGCGGACCGGCAAGCCGCGCAGCATGATCGCGCCGACGCCGTCTTTCAGCTCTTTCCGGATATGGCCGAGCTTTCCGGCGAACCTGCCGAGGTCGAAGCCGCCTGGAGGAATGGCGATGAGATTGCCGGGATCGTCGCCGACCGTCTCCCTTACGGAGCGACACATCTCCATCAGATCCCGGATTTCGCCGTCGTCGAAGCGCAGAAACCATCCTTCCCGCGCGGCCAGTTCTTCGCCGCGCCACTCTGAAGGGTCGAAGACGGGCCGCCCGGGCCGCCCGGGCCGCGCGACGCCGCGCCGGCCGTCGATGCGTCTTTCGTCCATACCTTCCTCCGGGCAAGGGAGTGGCGGAAACCGGTTCGCCGCTTCGCTTCGCGGAGCCGTCGGCGGTCCGCTCGGGCGGATCCCGGACGTTCTCCGGCCTCGAAGCCGCTGCCGGCCCATGAACTGCGGAGCGCGCCGCAGGCAGGCGGGATGCGCTGTCGCGAGGGAAGTATCGGAACGGATCGGCCGGCGAGTCAAGGCGTCGAGGACTCCGGACGGGCGAGCGATTCGCGGAAACGCCGGGCGACGATGCTGCGCTGCGCCGCCTCGTGGATCTTGCCTTGGCCGCGCCGCGCCGACCGTCCGCTCCCGTGGAGCGCTTGTCGCGGCCGCGCTCGGGTAGACCCCGACTTCGCTCCCGGACCGGTCGTTCTCGCGCGGCGCCCCCGCGAGCCCTTCCAAGGCGGCGAAGAAGGCAATCGCTCCCGACGAAGCGCCTGCACTCGCCGAGTGGAAGGAAAGGGCGCCGCTCTTCCTGGCCGGGGCGCAGGCGTTCGGCAGACCGTTTCGCCGGCGCGGAACGATTGACATCTCGCCGTCCGCCGGCACTATGCTTCCGAACGGGCGCGAAGCCCGAACGACGACGGGGAGAACATCATGGTCTCGAAATTCGCAGGCGCTGCCTCGGCCTTGACGGCGGCGGTTCTGGCATTTTCTTCGGCGGGGGCGAAGGAGCTCAGCGCGGTCACGGCTCTTCAGCAGACGAACACGCTGGCGAAGAGTTTTCTCAGGAACTTCCTCGAACCGGCGCAAAGGAAAGGGCTCGTGGTCAGGTATATCGGCGGTCAGGAGGTCGTGCCGCCGCGCAAGGCGGCGAACGCCCTCAGGCGCGGCCAGTTCGATCTTTTGAGCAGTCCCACGGCCTATTACATCGGCACGGTCCCCGAGGGTTACGCGATGTACGGATCCAACCAGGGGCCGGCGTCGCTCCGCAAGAACGGCGGCTGGAAGGTCCTCGAAGAGGTCTATCTGAAAAAAGCAGGCGCCAAGCTTCTCGCCTGGGGCGAGAACATGACGTCCTACTACACCTATCTGACGATCAAGCCGAAGCTCGACAAGGACGGCGCGCCCGACCTCACGGGCGTGAAAATGCGCGCCACCGGCACCTACCGTCCTTTGTTCCGGGCTCTCGGGGCCTCGACCATCAACATCAAGTCCAGCGAAATCTTCACCGCGATCCAGCGCGGAACCGTCCAGGGCTTCGGCTTCCCCGACGTGGCCGTCGTCGCGATCGGCCTGCACAAGGCGGTGAAGTACCGGATCCTGCCCAACTACTATCAGACCAATCAGGTTCTGACGATGAATCCGCAGAGCTGGAAAGCGCTGAGCGCGGAGGACCGGAAGAAAGTCAACGACGCCGCGATCGAATACGAGACCACGTCCGTTCACTGGATGGAGGAGCAGCGCCTCAAGGAGGACGAGCAACTCAGGGCGGCCGGCGTCAAGGACATCGTGCTCGAGGGCAAGGCGGCCAGGAAGTATCTCGACGCCGCGTACGACGCGATCTGGAAGGAACTGGAAAACCGCTCCGAGTACGCCGGCAAGCTTCGTCCCCTGATGTACGTCCCGGGGAAGCCCAACCGGCAGGCCACGTTCGCGACCGGCTCGAAACTCCGCTGACGCCGGCCGGCCGGAACCCGGGGACGCTTCCCCCGGAGCGCGGCGCGGCCGTTGACACCGGGCGGAGTTCGCCTATGGTACGCTCGCTAGATGGGCTCATAATCTGGAGAATGGAATGTCACGATTCGCATTTGGCGCGCTGGGCGCCGCTGCTTGCCTCGCAGCGTCGCCGGCGTTCTCGCTCGATTCGCTCAGCGCCGTCACGTCGCTGCAGCAGACCAACACGCTCACCAAGAGTTTCCTGGAAACCTTCGTTGCGCCGTTGAACAAGGCGGCGAAGGGAGTGGTTCAGGTCGAATACAAGGGCGGCCAGGAGATCGTGCCGCCGCGCAAGGCCGCGAACGCGTTGAAGCGCGGACAATTCGACATGCTGCATTCGCCGACCGCCTACTACATCGGCACGGTGCCCGAAGGCTACGCGATTCTCGCGGCGAACCAAGGCCCCTCCGCGTTGCGCAAGAACGGCGCATGGGAAGTGCTTCAGGAGGTGTATATGAAAAAGGCGGGCGCGCACCTGCTCGCCTGGGGCGAGAGCATGACGTCTTATCACATGTATCTCGCCAAGAAGCCGAAGATGAAGAACGGCCTTCCCGATCTGACGGGGATGAAGATGCGCGCGACCGGAACCTATCGTCCGTTGTTCCGGGCGCTCGGCGCGTCCACGATCAACATCAAGGGAAGCGAGGTCTTCACCGCGATGCAGCGCGGCACCGTCGACGGTTTCGGCTTTACGGACGTCTCGGTGGTGCCGAACGGCTTCCACAAGGTCACGAAGTTCCGCGTCGTGCCGAACTTCTACCAGACCAACACGGTGATCACCGTGAACGCGGCGTCCTGGAAAAAGCTCTCCGACGGGCAGCGAAAGGCCTTGGACGACCTCGCGGTCGAATACGAAACGACCTCCGTTCGTTTCGTCGAAAAGTCGCGGCACGAGGAAGAAGTCCAACTCAAGGCGGCGGGCGTCGAAGACATCGTCCTCGAGGGCGACGCCGCCGCGAGCTACCTCGACATCGCGCATCAGGAGATCTGGAAGGAGCTGAAGAAGCGTTCCGAATTCCACGACAGGTTGAAGCCCCTGATGTACGTTCCGGGCAAGCCCAACCGCCAGGTGGATCTGAAGAGCGCGACCTCCCGCCTTCGTCAGTAACCGCCGTGGACCGCTTCGACCGGATTCTCGGCAAGGTTTCGACGGCGCTGGCCTGGGCGGCCAGCGCCGTCATTCCCTGCCTGTTCACGATGATCGTAGTCGACGTCTCGCTGCGAACGGTTGGAGTCACGCCGCCCCTGTTCACGTCGTCCGTGGTCGAGTACGCGCTCCTGTACATCGCCATGTTCGCCGCGCCGTGGCTGGTGCGCGAGAAGGGGCACGTCGCCATCGAGGCGGTCGTTTCGATTTTGCCGAACGGAGTGCGGCTGCCGCTGGCGAAGCTCGTCTACACGACGTGCACGCTGGCGGCGGCGCTGTTCACGTTCTTCGCCTGGGGCCTGTTCGTCGAGGCGGCAGAGTCCGGGCAACTCGACGTGCGCGGCGTCGACATGCCCTACTGGGCGCAGTTTTTCCCGATGATCATCGGTTTCGCCCTCGTCACGCTCGAGTTTCTCATGTACCTGATCGGACGGCGGCATTACTACTCCTACGACCTCGGAGAAGTGAAGGACGGCGTCTGACCATGGAGTGGTACTGGGCCGGCACGATTCTTCTCGGCTGCGTCGTGACCGGCATGGCGCTCGGCTTTCCGGTCGCTTTCACTTTCCTCATCACCAACGTCATCGGCACCTGCGTCTTCGTCATCGGCAAGCCGGTCTGGGAGTTGGGCGGCTTTTTGAGCGAGGCCCAACTCAAGCTGCCCCAGATCGTCGACAACGCGCCGCAACTCATCACGACCTTCACCCTGTCGCCGATTCCCATGTTCATCCTCATGGGGTCGCTGTTCTTCCACACGGGCCTCGCCATCCGCGTCTTCGACGCGCTGGATACGTTGCTCGGCAAGATCCCCGGCCGCCTCTGCTATCTGACGGTGATCGGCGGCTCCCTGTTTTCGACGTTGACCGGATCCACGATGGCGAATACGGCCATGCTCGGCTCGTTGCTGGTGCCCGAGATGCAGCGCCGCGGCTACAACAAGCACATGTCGATGGGGCCGATTCTCGGCACCGGCGGCCTTGCGATGATCATCCCCCCGTCGTCGCTCGGCGTATTGCTGGCCAGCATCGCGGGCGTCGACGTCGGCGCCCTTCTGATCGCCGGGCTCCTGCCGGGCTTCCTGTTGGCCGGGCTCTACGCCGGCATGATCACGCTGATGCTCGTGATGAACCCGGAAGGGGCGCCCAGCTACGAGGTGGATTCGACGACCTGGAAGCAGAAAGCCTATCAGATTTTCGTGAACATCCTGCCGATGGGCTTCGTGGTCTTTCTCGTCATCGGCTTCATCGTGCTGGGCTGGGCGACTCCTTCGGAATCGGCCTCTTTCGGCGTGGTCGGCGTCTGCATCCTGGCGCTGTTGCGCGGCGTCTTCACGTGGGACGCCTTCAAGACGTCGCTGATCGGCACGATCCGGGTGGTCGGGATGGTGTTCTTCATCCTGATGAATTCCACGGTGTTCAGCCAGTTGCTGTCCTATTCGGGGGCGAGCCGCGGCTTCGTCGCCTGGGCGACCGGTTTCGAGGTGGCGCCGCTAGTCATTCTCGCGGCGATGTTCCTGGTCCTGATTCTGCTCGGCATGTTCATGGACCAGGTTTCGATGATGCTGATCACGGTGCCGATCTTCTATCCGATCGCGACGCAGCTCGGGTACGACCCGATATGGTTCTCGCTGATCGTCCTCATGTCCCTGGAGATGAGCGCGACGACTCCGCCGTTCGGATTGCTCCTGTTCATAATGATGGGAATGGTGCGCGGAACCACGCTCGGCCAGGTGGCGCTCGCCGCCGCGCCGTACCTGCTGTGCGACCTGATACTGATCGTCATCCTGGTCATCGCGCCGGGGGTCGCGCTGTATCTGCCGAGCCTGATGGGAAATTAGGAGGGCGGCCGTCGGCCGGCCGGACGGAAATGGTTCTCAAACCCCGCGACCGCATCGACTATTCGGCCATCGCGGATCGGCCTCCCGCGGCCTTGCCCGACGGCAAGCGCGTAGCCGTCTGGGTCGTCGTCAACATCGAGAATTGGGACATCGAAAAACCCATGCCGCGCACGGTGCTGCCGCCGCCGGGCGGGCGGACGCACGTTCCCGACATTCCCAACTGGTCGTGGCAGGAATACGGCATGCGGGTCGGATTCTGGCGGCTGCACGAAGCCCTGACGTCGCGCGGAATTCCCGTGACGATGTCGGTGAACGGTTCGGTGTGCGCGCAGTACCCGCGCCTCGCCGGCGCCGCGAGGGATGCCGGATGGGAGTTTCTCGGTCACGCCTTCCTTCAGCGTCCGACCCATCTGATCGAGGACCAGCGCGACGACATCCGCCGCACCATCGAGGCGATCAGGGACTTCACGGGCCGCCCGCCGCGGGGCTGGATGGGCCCCGGGCTGACGGAAACCTGGGAGACGCCCGACTATCTCGCCGAGCAGGGCATCGAATACGTCGCGGATTATCCGATGGACGATCTGCCGTTCGAAATACGCACGGAGCATGGTCCGCTGATTTCCGTTCCCTACACGGTGGAGCTCAACGACATCCCGATGATGCTCGTCCAGCATCACAAGGCGGCGGAATTCTACGATCGCTGCATGGACAGCTTCGAGCGCCTGCATCTCGAAGGGGAGAACGGGGCGCGGGTGATGGCGATCGCCGTTCACCCTTATATTTCCGGGACGTCGTTCCGCATCAAGCATTTCGAGAAGACGCTCGACGCGATTTCCTCTTCCGGCGGCGCGGTCATGTGGACCGGCGGCCGCATACTCGACTGGTACCGCTCCCTCTCCTGACCGGGGCGCGACCCCGGAATCGGGCGCAGCCCGACGTCTCCGGGAACGATGGCGTCGAAGCCGTCGCGGAACCAGCCTTGGGCGCGATGCCTCTTCGAACTTCCTCAGTCCCTGTCGCCGTTCCGTCCGCCGCCACCTCCTTGGTCTGGAAACGTTCTAAAACCGGACATATCATCTGTTACTGACAGCGCCTTGCCTCGATAGGCAACGTGTCTCTAATATTGCCTTCTATGCGGGGATCGCCGCAGGCCAACCAAGCGTTGCACTTCGGAGCAGGGATGCTTTCGCTCAAAATTTCCGCTGGGCCTTCCGGCCTTACCCTCACAAAGGAGGAAATGGCGCAGCTGGGGTTAAGGGAAGGCGACGTCTTCTATCTGACCGAGGAGGAGGACGGCAGCTTTCGACTTAGCCGCCACCGTTTGGACCGCGAACGTCGAATGACGCTCGCCAAGAGAATTATGCACGATGACCGTGAGATATTGCGAGCGCTTGCGAAGTGAACGCCGTCTGGCGCTGAATTGATCTGAAAACTGTCCACGAAATTCATGATGATCAAATCCACGAGCATGGCGGGTTAGGCGGCGTACGGGCTCCCGGCGCCGTGGAGTCCGCTCGCACGCGCCCGAGAAACCTTGCCGTTTATGGCGATCAGGGTGCCGCTGCGCTGGCTGCGTCCTACGCTTGGGGTATCGCGAAAAACCATGGGCAACAAGCGCGCGGATTACGGCCCGTTTGTTTCTGGTCGACAACAGAATAACCTCAAGTTTCGTTCATGCGGCAGCTATCATGGAAGGAGTCGCGGACGGAGAAATCACAGAGGCAGGACTCGCCGACTGGTTTCGGCAAAACACCACCTAATCCGTAGAACGGCGCTCGAGCCGCACATAACGCCCCGTTTGAAGGCGATCCGCCTGATTCTCGTGGCCGCCGGGCTGCAAAGGGCGGCCTCGCGATCCATGTCGTCGCCGGCGGAGGACTTGACTCGCTCCCTCGATGTTTGCCGACGCTCCCGCAACTGGCCGCCCGCGTCACGGCCAGGCTCGCCCCGGGTTGCGACGCGATGCCGCGGCAACCGGATATTCGCTTTTCGTTTTGAAATTCGAACGTCCGAGAGGCCCTTGCGGGCCTGCCGACGTCAAGGCGCAAGCTCCGGCGGGCGAAGTCGCGCCGCGCCGCGGTCCGTATCTTGACGAATCCGGCTGCGATTAACAAAGTTGGCGGTCGCGGCGGCTGGATCACGGAGCGTCGCCAACATAGGGGAGAGCGCATGAACGCGATGATCGGTCGATCTCCGCTTCGCAAGGAAGACCTGCATCTGCTCACCGGTCGAGGCCGCTTCGCGGACGACGCCGAGCTGAGCGGCCAGGTTCGCGCGGTCTTCGTGGCGTCGCCCTACGCTCACGCCCTGATCCGTTCCGTCGACGCGACCGCCGCGGAGAGCGCTCCCGGCGTCCTTGCGGCGTTGACCGGCGCCGACTGGCTGTCCGACGGCCTCGGCGCGATCCCGCATAACCTCGGTTTCTCGAGCCCACCGGACATCGCGCTACGGAATCGCGACGGCAGCGACCGTTTCGCCGCGCCGCATTACCCGTTGCCGGCCGATAGGGCGCGTTACGTCGGCGAGCCGGTCGCGATGGTCGTCGCCGAAACCGTGGCGGAGGCGAGGGACGCCGCGGAACGGATCCGCATCGACTACGCGCCGCTGCCGGCCATCGTCGACACAAGCAAGGCGGCCGGTCCCGAGGCGCCGTTGGTCTGGCCCGATCACGGTTCGAACGTCGCTATCGATGCCGATGTCAACGAAGCGGCGTCGACCGACAAGGTTTTCGACGGAGCCGCGCATGTCGTGTCGCTCCGGACCGCGCTCAGCCGGGTTTCGGCGGTCGTCATGGAACCGCGCTCTTCTCTGGGCGTCTTCGGGAAGGATGGTCGCTACACCCTGCGAACCACGGCCGGCAGCATCTACCGGTACAAGGTGGAGCTCGCCGGGTTGCTCGGAGTGGATGAAGGCGACGTTCGCATCGTCATCGGCGATGCCGGCGGTTCCTACGGTCCGCGCAACGCGCTTTACGTGGAGCATGCGCTGGTATTGTGGGCTGCGCGGCGGCTGGGCCGGCCGGTCAAGTGGACCGGGGACCGGACCGAATGCATGCTCACCGACTATCAGGCTCGCGACCTCGTGGTCGATGCCAGGCTCGCGTTCGACCGGGACGGCCGCATGCTGGCGCTCAGAACGGAAAATACCTCCAATGTCGGCGCCTATTCCGCGTCATGGATCCCGCTGGTCAAGGGCATCGAGATTTCCACATGCCTTTACAGTCCGGGAAAGGTCTCGGCGCGGGCGGTCGCCGTGCAAACCAATACGCCGCCGACCTATCCCTATCGCAGCGCCGGCCGCCCCGAGGTCATGTACGCGATGGAGCGCATGATCGATATGGCGGCATCGGCGACCGGCCTCGACCGGCTGGAGATACGCCGCCGCAACCTGATCCCGCCGGATGCGATGCCTTACGACAACGGTTTCTGCATGACCTACGATTCCGGCGATTATCCGGCGGCGATGGCGAAAGCCGCCGAGGCGTCGAACTGGCGCGGCTTCGAGAACCGGCGGCAAGAAGCGCGCCGCCGCGGCATGCTGCGCGGGATCGGAATTTCCAACTACGCCGACCTGTCCACGGGATATCCGCGCGAATGGGCGGAAATCCACGTCCGCCCCGACGGCGAAATCGACGTTCAGATCGGCACCATGGCGACCGGGCAGGGGCACCGAACGTCCTTCAGTCAGATGCTGGCGGAGCTTCTGCAGGTTCCTTACGAAGCGGTCAACGTGAACTATGGCGATACCGACCGCCTGAAGGACGGCGGCGGCAGCCATTCGGGGCGCAGCATGCGCATGGGGGCGATCGTGCTCTCCGACGCCGGCGCCAGGATCGTCGAGCGCGGCAGGCGGATCGCGGCTGTCGTTCTTGAGGCGGCGGAGACGGATATCGAATATTCGCGCGGGACGTTCGCCGTCGCCGGAACAGACAGGACGGTCGGCTTGTTCGAAATCGCGAAAAAGGCCGCCGAAGATGCGGAAGGACCGTTGCGCGAGGAGGCGGACGTTCATCTGCCGCGGGCGGTGATCGGTTCGGGTTGCCACGTCGCCGAGGTCGAGATCGATCCGGAAACGGGGGCGGTTTCGGTGGTCGACTGGACGGCCGTCGACGACGTTGGGAGGGCCATAAACCCCATGACCCTCGACGGTCAGACTCATGGGGGCGTCATGCAGGGCGTAGGTCAGGCGTTGATGGAGAGTTGCGCCTACGACAAGGAAACCGGGCAGATGGCCGCCGCGACGCTCATGGACTACGCCATGCCGCGGGCGGAGGATTCGCCTCCGTTCAGGACGGTGCTGATGGAGGTGCCGAGCCCGTCGAATCCCCTGGGCGTCAAGCCCGGCAGCGAAGGCGGCGCGGCCGTCGCCCCTGCGGCCGTCGCCAACGCGATCGTCGATGCGCTCTCGGAGTACGGCGTGACCCATATCGACTTGCCCGCCACCCCCGAACGCGTGTGGAGGGCCATGCAGGCCCGAGGTTCGGCGGTCGGCGCGTGAGCGCCGGCGCGGCGTTTCCAGGACGTCGCCGCGCCTTCGGAGCCGTTGTCGCCGACTTGAGCGATTTTTTCCGGGACCCGCCGGCCGGGGGCGTCGCCGCTCTGGGAGACCTTGCGCAGCGAGCCCCGCCCGCCCGAACCGCCGGAGCCGCCTTTCAGTCCAGGCCGAGGAACTTGTTGCTGAAATCCGGATCGCCCAAGAGGTCGTCTTTCGTGCCGTCGAGCACCGTTCGGCCGTTTTCGATGACGTAGGCGTGCTGCACGAAGTCGAGCGCCCGGTGGATGTTCTGCTCGACCAGAAGCAACGTGACGCCCTCGCCGGAAAGGCGGTCGAGGGCGGCCATGACCTCTTCCACCAGAATCGGCGCCACGCCCAGGAAGGGCTCGTCGAGCAGCATCAACTGAGGGTTCGACATCAACGCACGGCCGATGGCGAGCATCTGCTGCTGCCCGCCGGACAAGGTTCCGGCGCGGTCGGCGAATTTCTGGCCGAGGACGGGAAACAAGTCGAGAACCCGCGAAAACCCGTTCTCCACCTGCTTGCGGGCGCCGGGCGCGTAGGCGCCCATTTCGAGATTTTCGCGCACCGTCATGCCGGCGAAGAGCCGGCGGCCCTCGGGCACGAGCGCGATTCCCTCGTCGACGTTCCGCGGCGTGGCGGCCCCGACCAGCGAGCGCCCTTTGTAGGTCGCCGTCCCGGCCGCGATCGGGTAAAGGCCGATGATCGCGCCGAGCGTGGTCGATTTCCCGGCGCCGTTCGCTCCCAGAAGCCCGACGCGCGCGCCTTCCCGGACGCGGAAACCGACGTTCCAGAGCGCCCGGAGCTTGCCGTGGTCGACCGCCAGGCCGGAAACCTCCAGCATCGTCACTCGGCCTCCCGTGCCGCCGAACCCAGATACGCCTTGAGGACGCGCTCGTCCTTCACGACTTCGTCCAGCGCGCCGTCTGCGATGATGCGGCCCTGTTCCATCACCACCACCCGGTCGACGACCTGGGAAAGCGCGGAAAAGATGTGTTCGACCCAGATGACGGTCATGCCGTAGCGATCCCGCATTTCGCGGATGCGCTCGACGAAAGCGCGCACCTCGGCCGGCGTGAGTCCCGACGCGACCTCGTCCACCAGCAGCAGCTTGGGCCGGCAGGCGAGCGCCCGCGCGAACTCGAGCGCCTTCTTTTGCTGCAGGTTGAGGCCGTCCGCCCGCGTCGCGAGATGCGGCTCCAGGCCGGCGTAGGCCGCGAACTCCGCGGCGCGCGTCAACGCTTCCGGCAAGCCGACCCGTCCGCCTTCGCGGAACATGATGGGGATTGCGATGTTCTCCCGCACCGTCAGGTCGGAGAACGGTCGCGGGATCTGATAGGTTCGGCCGAGTCCCATTTTCGATACGGCGTCGCGGCGGCGGCCGATCAGGCTTTCGCCATCGAACACGATGTCGCCGGCCCCGGGTTCCAGAACTTTCGAGACGCAGTTGAACAGGGTGGTCTTGCCGGAGCCGTTGGCGCCGACCAGCCCGATGATTTCCCCCTGCCTGACCGTCAGATGGACGTCGTCGACGGCGACGTTTCCGCCGAAGGCCATGGTGACGCCGCGGCAATCGAGAATGACGCGCGAGGAATCGGCTTTCCCTTCCGGCAGCGCGAGGCGGTCGGCGGCGTCGATCTCGCCGACGGAAACCCGCTCGTAATGCTCGCGCCCGAGAAACCCGAAGACGCGCGAATTCCGCACAAGCCCCGACCGCAGCAGCCCGCCCGGCATGAAGCGTCCGATCAGAAGCAGCACCAGCCCGAAGATCGCGATCTGGAGGAACGGCAGGTTGACGACGAGCAGATGATTCAGCGTGCCGAGGACGATCACGCCGGCCACCGGTCCCCACAGCAGTCCCGATCCGCCGAGAAGCGCCATCGCCAGCGGAATCAGGGCGACGTCCAGGCCGAACACGGTCGGAGGATCGATGAAGCTCAGCTTCCATCCCGACACCGCTCCGGCGAGGGACGCGAGACCCGCGCTCAGCGCCAGCACGCCGGCCTTGGCGGGAAAGACGCGGATGCCGCACACCTCGGCGGCTTCCTCGTCGTTGCGGATTCCCTTGAGGGCGTATCCGAACCGGATTCGGTTGAGCCAGACAGTGATTCCGACAGCGGCGGCGGCGAGGGCGATCGCGATGTAATAGGCTTCGAAAAGCACGTATTCCGGGGGCAGGATCACGCCGTCCGCGCCGCCGGTGAATTCGAAATTATGCGCGAGCAGTTCGGACAGCGGCAGCATAGCCAGCGTCGCGAACGCGAAGTAGTCGCCGCGAAGCCGGAAGAGCGGAAAGCTCAGAATCGCCGCGATGAGCGTCGTGACCGCGAAAGCGATCGCGAAGCACCACGGTATCGGGACGCCGCCGACCAGAGACAGGCAGAAGGCGTAGGCTCCGATCCCGAAAAACGTGTAGTGAGCGAGGTTGATGTAGCCCGCTTCGCCGCCGATCCAATCCCAGCTTTGCGCCAGAACGAACGCGATCATGAGGGTGAAGAGAAAGTCGGTGATATAGGCGCTGCCGAAGGTCGGGACGACCGCCAGCGTCGCCATGGCGACCGCGACCAGCGCCCGGGGAGCTTTCACGACCGCTTCCTCGTGAGCAGGCCCTGCGGAAACAGCACGAGAATCACGAGCAGAAGAATGATGCTGATGGCCGGCGCCCATTGCGTGGCCCAGAAGAACGACGTCAGGCTTTCGGCGACGCCGAGGAAAATTCCGGCGATCAGCGCGCCCACCAAGTTGCCGATGCCGCCGAGGATGATGATCGTGAACGCCTTGACGGTCAGCGACAGGCCGATGTACGGGTCGACCGGAAACAGCATCGTGTAGAGCACGGCGGCGATCGCGACGATCGCCGACCCGAACGCGAAGGTTCCGGCATGGACCCGGCTGGACCGCACGCCGCAGATGGCGGCGCCGACATGATCCTGCGTGACGGCCCGCATGGCGCGTCCGAACCACGACCTCTTGATGAACAGATGCAGGGCCGCGGTCAGGGCGACAATGCCGATCAGGATGTAGGCCTGGGTCGTCGTGATCAGCACTTCGCCGAGCTCGATGACCTCGAATTCCACCGGGATGTTCTTCGGCGACGGTCCCGCCAGCCATGCCGCGATGTCCGATAGGATCAAAAGCGTCCCGACGGTGACCAGCACCGACCCGACCATGTACTCGAAGAAATTTCGTCCCATGAGCGGCCGCAGCATCGCGCCGTAGAAGTAGAAGCCGAACGCGAAGAACGCCGGAACGAGGAGGACGATCAGGACGAGGGGATGCCAGGACGTGGCGGCGAAGATGGCCGCCGCCGCCACGCCTCCGACCGCCAGCAGGGTTCCATGGGCGAAGTTCAGTATCTGGGCGACGCCGTAGATCAGCGAGAGTCCGAATGCGACCAGAGCGTACAACCCGCCCAGCAGCAGCCCGCCGACGAGGATCTGCAGGAATATGTCGACGGTCACGGAGCTACGCTGCGCGAAGGAAGTTCGCGAGCGCCTTTCCTACTGCCAGGACGGGGCCGGGTACTGGAATTCGCCGGTCGCCAGGTTGGCCGGCGCCACGACGACGACCTTGCCGTTCTGGACCTGGCTCGTCATCGCGCCGTTCTTGTAGGCGTAGCCCGTCTCGTCGAAAACGACGTCGCCGATCGGCGTCTTGAAGGTGCCCTTGTAAAGCGCCTTCTTGACCGCCTCGCGGTCGACGGCGCCGGCCTTCTCGATCGCCTGGACCATGATCAGATACGAGGCGAAGCGGGACATCGTCGACCAGTAGTAGAACATGTCGATCTTGGCGCGGTCGAGCACGCGTTCCGCGAATTCGCTGTAGGGTCCCTTGACGCCCGGATACCACGGGATCTCGCCGGTCATACCTTCGATGTCCTTTCCCAGCTGGGCCTGAAGCGCGCCCGTCAGGATGGTGTGGTGCACGTCCTTCGCCTTGATCCTCAGGCGCCGCATCTGCTGGATCAGCGGAACGGACGGAACGTCGAAGGACGAGATGTAGACGATGTCCGGTTTCGCGATCCTCAGCTTGAGCACCAGGGACGTGAAGTCCTTGAGTTCCTGGGAGAACAGCTCGTGGCCGAGGAGCTCGAGCCCGCGGTTCTGCGCTTCCTTCACCCAGAAACCGGAAATCGCCTTCGTGATCGGATTGTCCTGGGTGACGAAGTAGATCGTCTTCGGCGCCGGCTTCTGCGCCGCGAGAAGATCGAAATAGCGCACCGACCAGTTGGGCACGGTCGGCATGGGCGTGCCCCACATGTACTTGAGGCCGCGCTTGAAGATGGGCGGCGCGGCGACGTTGGCCATCACCATGGGTATTTTGTGCTTCTCCGCGACCGGCGGCACCGGGAAGCCCATGGCCGACCAGTCCGGTCCGACGAAGAAATCCACCTTGTCGACGGTGGCGAGCTTCTCGTAGAGCGTGACCGCCAGGGACGGCACGCTCTGGTCGTCGTAAATCACGAATTCGATGGGGAGCTTCTTCCCGCACGCCTTGACGAACACGCCGCCGTCCTTGTTGAACTCCTCGGCGAAGATCAGAGTCATCTCCCGCCAGCGCTCCGCCAGGGTCGAGTAGCGTCCCGTCGACGAAATCGTCGTTCCCAGCGTTACGGGATCCTCGCAGGATCCCAGCTTCGCCTCCGCCGGCAGCGCGAAAATCGTTGCGGCGAGCGCGCTGGTCGCCGTCAGTTTCACCAAGCTGTTCATCGTCGTTTCCCCCCTTTCGACGAACGGCGCAGCGCCATTCTTTCCGATCTTACCGCGCCGCGCCGCGTTGGCAAGGAGAGCCGTTTGCGCCGTACTATTTTTTGTCGGTCCGCCGCCCGGCCGGCACCCCGCGGATCGCTCCGCCCGCCTACCGACGGACCCGCAAGGGCCGCACGGGCGTTTTGTCTCCAGAACAAAAAGCGAAGATAGGATTGCTGCGCCGCCACGCCGCAAACCCGGGGCGAGCCGGGCCGCGCGCAGGCGGCCAGTTGCAGGGGAGGACGCGGGGGCGCTACGCACCGCGCAAGGCTCCATCGCACCGACGTGCGCGGCTCCGCGCGACCGCGACAGTCGCTCGACTTCGAGGTCTCGCCGGCGGGGAACGACGTCAGGCGCCCTTCGTTCGCGCCCCGTCCGCCGGCGTGGTTCGTTCGGCGACGGTTTCCGGCGCGGCGGTCTGGCAGCGCCTTGAGCGCCGTCATGTTCTCCTCGTGGCGGCGTTCTTCGGCTTCGCGTTGCTGCTGCGTGGCCGCACGCTGTTGTTGCCCGCGTTCGTCGCTGGCGCGGACCATCGCAGCCATACGCTGACGGCCGCGAGGACGGCCGCGGCCGCGTTGACGGAAGCGACGGCGAGATTCGCGAAGACGGTCATGAGCGTCCTTTCCAGAGACAGTATCCGCTGCGCCGATGAGATCGTTAAGAGGGAGAGACGTTTGCGCGTCAAGGCGAGAACGGGGCGGCGGCGTTCATTGCCAGGCTCTGTCCTTGAGGCGGCAGCAGGGGCGGCGCGCACATGCGCCGCAAGCGGCGAAACGCCCGAACTCCAGGCTGCGGTTCCGTCGAACGAAAGCGTCGTCCGGTCGAGCGAGGCGGACTTCCGCCGTCGAACCTCCAGGGTTCGGCCATGGGCGGCTCGCGAGAGCCTGAGGAAACCCGGAAATGCAACGCAAAATCAGCGTGGGCCTGCGGGACTGAAGACGGAACGGGCAAGTCGCCCCGCGACCGAACGCTTACAAGGAGAAAAACCCCGCCGGGCGGGTCTCACGATCCGTCGAACCGGATGTCCCGCTTTTCGAGAAACGCCCGCATGCCTTCCCGCGCGTCGTCGGAGGTCTGGGTGAGGGCGGACGCCAGGGATTCCACGAAGTACCCCTCGCTTTCCCCCATGCGGTCTATGCGCTGAATGGCGTGCAGCATCATCTTGTTCGCGAGCGGCGCGTTGCCCGCGACGGTTCGCGCCAGTTCCATCGCCCTGTCGAACGCTTCTCCGTCCGGCACCAGGTAATGCGACAGGCCCATTCGCTGGCCTTCCTCGGCGTCGATCCGCCGTCCCGTCAGCATCATCTCCGTCATGCGTCCCGGACCGACGATTCGCGCGACGCGGACGCTGGCTCCGCCGCCGACGTAGATCCCGCGCCGTCCTTCGGGAAGCTGGTAGACGACGGTCGGCTCGGCGACCCGGACATGCGCCGCCGCCGCCAGTTCCAGCCCGCCCCCCATCACCGCGCCGTGCATCGCCGCGATCAGCGGCAGGCCGCCGTACTGCATGAGGTCGAAGGTTCGGTGCCAGTAGCGCGAATGTTCGAACGCCTCCTCGACGTCGCGTTCGCGGTGTTCCGAGAGGTCCAGGCCCGCGCAGAAATGATCGCCGCTGGCGCGGAGAACGACGGCAAGGGCGTTTTCGGGCGGCGCCGAGAAGAAGCGGTTCAGATCGCGAACCAGCGCGTCGTTCACCGCGTTGCGCTTTTCCGGCCGGTCGAGCGTCAGCACCGCGATGCGGTCGCGCATTTCGAAGGCAAGAAGATCGGCGCTCGCCATGGAACGATTCCCCGATGCTGGACAGGCCGGGCACGCCCTCTATAAGAGGGCGGCTGCGGAGTGTAAACTCCGGCGAAACGGGAGGCGAGGAATGAACGTCAGCGGACAGGCCGCGATCGTCGCGGGCGGGGCCTCCGGTCTCGGCGCCGCCACGGCGCGGGCGCTCGCGGCGGCCGGCGCGAAGGTCGCCGTTCTGGACATCGACAAGGAAGCGGCGGAGCGTACGGCGGCGGAGGTTCGCGGCGTCGCCGTCGAATGCGACGTGACCAACGCCGGGGGAGCGGAGGCGGCGATCGACGCGGCCATCGAATCCTGCGGTCCGCCGCGGACGCTGGTAAATTGCGCAGGCGTCGGTCCGGCCGAGCGGATCGTCGGCCGCGAGGGTCCGCAGAAACTGGAAAATTACGCCCGCTGCATCGAGATCAACGTGATCGGATCCTTCAACATGTTGCGGCTGGCCGCGCACCGCATGTCGCTGCTCGATCCGATGGGCGAGGACGGCGAACGGGGGGTGATCGTCAACACGTCTTCGGTGGCCGCCTACGACGGCCAAGTGGGACAGGCGGCCTATTCCTCGTCGAAAGGCGCGATCGCGGCGTTGACGCTGCCCGCCGCCCGCGAGCTCGCCCGGTTCGGGATCCGCGTCGTCGCTGTCGCGCCCGGCGTGTTCGAAACGCCGATGCTGCGCGGATTGCCGCAGCCGGCGCAGGAAGCGCTCGAGAAAGCGACGCCGTTTCCGTCGCGGCTCGGCTCGCCGGACGAATACGCGTCCCTCGTCATGTCCATACTCGGAAACACGATGCTTAATGGCGAGGTGATCCGCCTCGACGGAGCTCTCAGGCTGGGTTAGGATGGGCGCTGTGGAAACGATGTCCGCAGACGCGAAGCTGCTCGCCCGGATCAACATGAAGCGGTTCGGCGTGACCGTCGAACGAAGGGACGGCGGCGTTTCGTTGCTGCGCTGCCCCGAGCCGCTGGGCGAACTGCCCGATCATCTGATTTCCTTGTTGCGCGATCATGCGGACGCGCACCCGGACCGCGACCTGTTTTGCGAGCGCGACGGTTCGGGCGGTTGGCGGCGAGCCACCTACGCGGAAACGCGCCGGGCCGCCGATTCGATCGCCCAGGCGCTGATCGACAGGGGCTGCGGACCGGACCGCCCGGTCGCCATACTGTCCGACAACTCCGTCGATCAGGCTTTCGTCACTCTGGGCGCGATGACCGCGGGGATCCCGGCGATGCCGGTCTCCCCGGCCTATTCGCTGATGAGCCGGGATCACGAAAAGCTTAAATCGGTCATCGCGCGCAACGATCCGGGCGTCGTGTTCGTGCAGGATCCCGAACCTTTCGCGGCCGCGCTCGCGGCTCTGGACTTTTCCCGGCGGAGGCTCGTCGCGGGCCGGGCGCACGCCGCCGCGCCCGGCGCCGAACCGCTCGGGGATTGGTTGTCCACTCGTCCCACGGGCGCGGTCGAGGATGCGCTCGCCAAGGTCGGCCCCGCGACCGTCGGGAAGATCCTGCTCACCTCCGGCTCCACCGGAATTCCCAAGGGCGTGCTCAATACGCACCTCATGATGGTGTCGAATCAGGTGGCCGTCGCGCAGGTCTACCGTTTCTTGCTGGACGAACCGCCGATCTTTCTCGACTGGTTGCCGTGGAATCATACCGCCGGCGGCAACCACACGATGAATATGTCGTTGTACAGCGGGGGTACGCTCTATATAGACGAGGGCCGCCCGGCGCCGGGCCGCATCGAGGCCACGGCGGCCAACCTTCGGGAAATTTCGCCCATGCTGTACCTGAACGTGCCGCGCGGCTTCGACCTTCTTTTGCCCCTGCTGGAAACCGACGTCGCGGCGCGCGACGGCCTGTTCCGCAACCTCAAGGCCCTGTTTTTCGCGGGCGCCGCATTGCCGGCCAGCGTCTGGCGACGCCTCGACCGGGTCGCCGTCGCGGCGCGCGGCGAGCGGGTGCCGATCATCACCTCGCTGGGCTCCACGGAAACCGCGCCGGCGACGACGTACATGAACTGGTTTCCGAAATCGACCGGCAATATCGGCGTGCCGCTGCCGGGCAACGAGGTCAAGCTCGTCCCCAACGGCGATAAGCTCGAAATCCGCATGCGCGGTCCCAACATCACGCCTGGCTACCACAAGGAGCCGGCGCTCAGCGAGGCGGCGTTCGACGACGAAGGATTCTTCCGCATCGGCGACGCGGGCCGTTTCGAGGACGAGGACGATCCGGCGGAAGGCGTGGTGTTCGACGGCCGCGTCGCGGAGAACTTCAAGCTGACGACCGGAACCTGGGTGCACGCGGGACAGCTTCGCCTCAAAGCGATCGCCGCCGCCGCGCCGGCGATCCAGGACGCCGTGGTGACCGGCGAGGAGCGAAGCGAGGTGGGTTTGCTGGTTTTTCCCAGTCCGACCGGCTGCAGCGCGCTGCTCGGCGGCGAAGCCTCGTTGCCGGACGCGGTCCGCGACCCGCGCGTGCACGAGGCGATCCGCAGCGGCCTCGCGGACCATAACGCGCGGAACTCGGGCAGTTCGACGCGGATCGGCCGCGTTCTCGTAATGGCCGAGCCGCCGCAGATCGACGCGGGCGAGATTACGGACAAGGGCTACATCAATCAGCGCTCCGTCCTGGCCCGGCGCGCGGAACTCGTCGAGCGTCTTTATTCCGGCGAAGGGGACGATATCGTTATCGTCGATCAGGTTGCGCGAACGAAAGAGGGGAGGGAAGCATGATCAAGGTGGCGGACATCGCCTTCGGGCGGCTTCAATCGCCGGATCTCGATCTGGCGGAGGAATTTCTCGCGGATTTCGGGATGATCCGCGCCGAGCGCACGGCGGACAGGCTTTACATGCGGGGCACGGGCTCCGAGCCGTTCATTCACGTCACGCATCTCGGCGAGCCGAGGTTCATCGGCCTTGGTTTCCGGGCGGCGCGGGAGGAGGATCTCGAGGCCATCGCCGGAGCCGAGGGCGCCTCGGGCGTCGAGGACATCGACGAGCCGGGCGGCGGGCGGCGCGTAAGGCTCGCCGATCCTCACGGCTACCAGGTGGAGGTCGTCTGGGGCAGGGAGGCCGCGGCGGAAATCGACGTCCCGCGCTTCGCTGTCAACACCGTGCAGGACCGGCTGGCGCGCGCCGGCGAACTGACGCGCATCGCCGCCGGTCCGTCGCACGTGAAGCGGCTCGGTCACGCGGTGATCATGACCACCGATTTGCGGCGCGGCACCAACTGGTATCGCGAGCGCCTCGGCCTCGTCTCCTCGGACGAGGTCTACGTCGAAGGCGACAAGAACAAGGTCGTCGCCACGTTCAACCGCATCGACGCCGGCGCGGAGTACGTCGATCATCACACGTTCCTGTGCATTGCGGGCGACAAGACCGGCATCAACCACATGGCGTTCGAGGTTCAGGACATCGACGACGTGTTCATGGGCCATGCGCATCTTCTCGCCACGAAAAAGTACGACCATATGTGGGGCACGGGACGGCACGTTCTCGGCAGCCAGGTGTTCGATTACTGGTGCGATCCCTGGGGTCGCGTGCACGAGCACTGGACGGACAGCGACCGCCTGAACGACCGCAGTCCGTCCAACCTCGTTCCCGCCGAAGAAGGCTTTCTTTCCCAGTGGGGCGAAGCCGTGCCGGAGCGGTTCATCGTTCATGCGTGTCCCTGACGCAGGAAACCCAAACCCACATCTGGAGGCGCAATGCTGGCGGACATCGGCGGCGTAGGCATCAACTACGAAATTTCGGGCACGGAAGGCATGCCGTGGCTGACCTTCTCCAATTCGCTGGCTACGAATCTCGGCATGTGGGACGAGCAGGCGGAAGCGCTGGCGGGGGAGTTCCGCATCCTGCGCTACGACAAGCGCGGCCACGGCGGTTCTCAGCCGGCGGAGGGACCGTATTCCTTCGACGACCTGATCGGGGACGTCGTCGGGTTATGGGACCGTCTGGGCATCGAACGCTCCTTCTTCGTCGGGCTGTCCATCGGCGGAATGACCGCGCAGGGATTGTTGTTGAAGCACGCCGACAGGGTGGCCGCGACCGTCATGGCGAACACGATGGCGTTGTGCCGGCAAGAATTCGTCGCGGCGTGGGAAGATCGCATCGCGGCGGTTTCCGGCAAGGGCATGGACGCGGTGCTGCAGCCGACCATGGAGCGCTGGTTCACGGAAGGGTATCGGGCGACCGGCGCGCCGCGTCTGGAGGACGTGCGCCGAATGATTCTCGGCACCTCGGCCGCGGGGTATTGCGGCTGCGCGCGGGCCATCCAGGAGCTGGCCTATCTCGACCGGCTCGAAACGCTGGATCACCCCGTGCTTCTCGTTGCGGGCGCCCACGACGCCGGCACGCCGCCGGCCGGCATGAGGCTGATGCACGAGCGCATCCGAGGCTCGGAATACGTCGAGCTCGACGCCGCGCACATCTCCAACATCGAGAAAGCGGACGCTTTCACGGCGGCGGCACGAGAGTTTCTCGGCCGGCATTCCCGGTAACCAAGAAGGAGCGCGGGATGAGCGACACGGTCGGCGTCGTCGGACTCGGAATCATGGGCGGCGCCATGGCGCGCCGCCTCGCGGAAGCCGGCTTCCGGACGCTGGGCTACGACGTTTCGGCGGAGGCGTTGGCGCGCGCCGCGGATTTCGGCGCGCAGACCATGGGGTCGGCCGCGGCCGTGGCGGAAGGCGCTTCCGTCGTCGTTCTGTCCTTGCCGTCGCCCGCCGCCCTCGCGGCGGTGGCGGCGGAAATCTCGCGGTCGGCGGCCGAGGACCGCACGATCATGGAGACCGGCACGTTCCGGATCGCCGACAAGGAAAGCGCCCGCGACGTTCTCGCGGCCGCGGGCCATACGCTGCTCGATTGTCCGCTTTCGGGCACCGGACAACAGGCGCGGACCGGCGATCTCGCCGTGTTCACCAGCGGCGACGAGGAGGCGGTCGCGAAATGCGTTCCGGCGATCGAGGCCTTCGCGCGCGAGCACAAGCATTGCGGCGCGTTCGGGAACGGCAGCCGCATGAAGTTCGTCGCCAATCACCTGATCACGGTCCACAACGTCGCCGCGGCCGAGGCGATGGTCATGGGCATGAAGTCGGGCCTCGATCCGCAGCTGATCTACGACGTGATTTCGACGAGCGCCGCCACGTCGCGCATGTTCGAGGTGCGCGGGGCGATGATGGCGGCGGCCGATTACGACGACGTCGGCATGTCGAACCGGCTCTACCAGAAGGATCTCGACGTGATCTCGTCCTTCGCGGCCGACGTCCGGTGCCCGGTCAACCTGTTCGCCGCCGCCGTGCAGCCCTATCGCGCGACGCTGGAGCAGGGGTTGGCGGAGAAGGATACCGCTGCGGTCTGCGCCGTGCTCGAGGATCAGGCGCGGGCGAAGCGGTAGATGCCCGATCTTTTTTCGCCTCTGACCGCCGGACCGTTCGATTTTCCGCATCGGGTTGCGATGGCGCCGATGACGCGCAACAGGGCGGGGCCGGGCAACGTCCCGAGCGCGCTCAACGCCGTCTATTACCGGCAGAGGTCCGACGCCGCGCTGATCGTCACCGAGGCGACGCAGATTTGTCCCGAGGGCGTGGGCTATCCGGGAACGCCGGGCATTCATTCCGGCGAGCAGGTCGACGGCTGGCTCGAGGTCACCGACGCGGTGCACGAGGCGGGCGGGACGATCTTCCTCCAGCTCTGGCACGTGGGACGAATCTCGCATCCGGATCTGCAGCCCGGCGGCGAAAGGCCGGTTGCCCCGTCGGCGGTTCGCCCTGCCGGCGAAGCGATGACCCTTGCCGGCATGAAGCCGTTCGAAACGCCGCGCGCCCTGGACGGCGACGAATTGCCGGGCGTTGTCGCGCAATACCGGGAGGCGGCGCGGAACGCCGAAGAGGCGGGTTTCGACGGCGTCGAAATCCACGGCGCCAACGGTTATCTCCTCGATCAGTTCACGCGCGACGGGACCAACACGAGGGACGACGATTACGGCGGTTCGATCGAGAACAGATGCCGCCTGCCTCTCGAGGTCGCCGACGCGGTGGCCGGCGTCTGGGGACCGGACCGGGTCGGCTACCGCATTTCTCCGTTCCAGACTTTCAACGACATGACGGACAGCGACCCCGAGGCGACCTTTTCCTGGTTCGCCGGCGAGCTTGCCGCGCGGGATCTGCTGTATCTGCACGTGGTGGAGACGGGCGCGCCGGACGGGGAGGGGGCGTTCCCGCGCCATCCCCTGTTCGGCCGCCTCCGCCGGATCTGGCCCAACACCCTGATCGTCAACGGCGGATACGACAGGAGGAGGGCCGACGCGGCGGTCTCCGGCGGGCTCGCCGACATGGTGGCTTTCGCTTCGGCGTTCATCGCCAATCCCGACCTGCCGGAAAGGCTGCTCGCCGACGCCGCGCTCGCCGAGGCCGACCGCGCGACCTTCTACGGCGGCGGGGCGGAGGGCTACACGGATTATCCTTTCCTGGATCGGCGATGAAGACGGGCTGGATCGGAGTCGGCAACATGGGTTTTCCCATGGCGCGCAACGTTCTTGCGGGCGGGCACGAGGTCGCGGCGTTCGACGCGAAGCCGGAACGGCTTTCGCGCCTGAAGGAATGCGGCGCGGCGGCCGCGGCTTCCGTCGCGGACGCCTGCCGCGGGGCGGCCGTCGTGTTTTCGTCGATTCCGGACGATTCCGCGCTCCGGCGGGTCGCGCTCGGCGAGCAAGGCGTCCTGGCGTCGGCCGGCGAAGGGGCGGCGTACGTGGACATGAGCACCGTCTCGCCCCATGCGTCCCGCGAGGTCGCCGACGCCGCGGAGCGGCGCGGAACGCTCTATTTGCGTGCGCCGGTCTCGGGCAGCGTCGTCCTTGCGGAAAGCGCGTCGCTGACCGTTATCGCGTCGGGACCCGAACCCGCTTTCGAGGCGTGCCTTCCGCTTCTGAAACTTCTCGGGTCGAAAGTCTATCACGTGGGGGGAGGAGAACAGGCGCGTTATCTGAAGCTCGCCGTCAACAACATGGTTCACGCGACCGCTGCGGCGATGGCCGAAGCCTTGGCGGTCGGCCGCAGGGGCGGGGTGGAATGGGGGAAGATGCTGGAAGTGATGGCGGCGAGCGCCGTCGGCTCGCCGCTCGTGCAATACAAGGCGGAGGCGTTGAAGGATCGGGATTTCTCGCCGGCGTCGTTCGTCGCGACGGCAGCGAAGGATCAGGATCTTTTCGTCGATGCGGCCGAAGCCTGCGGCGTGAAGCTCGACATCGCTCCCGTCCTGTCGGAGATATTCCACGAGATGCTGAATTCGGAGGATCTTCACAGGGACTTCTTCGCCACCGTATTGCGAACGGAGCGCCAGTCAGGTCTGGGCGATCCGTGAGTCGGCGCCGTCGCGCGCGACAGGCCGACGAAGGTCTCTCCCGGACGCGGGACGCCGCGCCGTCTTTCGAAACCGACCGCGACGGGCCGAGCCGCCTTCGACGCGAGGCTATAGAGCCGCGTGCGCTGTTCGTAACGCCTTGAAATGCGGACAGCTTTCCGGGGTGCGGAATTTTTCTTACCCCGATTCGGGTACGGAAAACTGCGAATTCCCCGCGCCGAGGTCGCGATTTTCGCGGATTCCACCCCAAGGCCAGCCGGACGCCGTCCCCCGATTGGCCGCCTGCGTTCAGGCCACGGTCCGGCTTGCACCGAGTTTGCGGCGCGGCAACCGGATACTCGCCTTTTGTTCTGAAGACTGAGCACCCGCGAGGCCCTTGCGTGCTGCCGACGGGCGGCCGGAGCGGTTCGCGGGGTGCCGGCCGGGCGACAGGCCGACAAAAAATGGCACAGCGCAAACGGCTCCTATAGCGGTTCGGTTCCCTCGCCGAGGATAGCGAGGTAACGGTCATAGCCGAACAGGCGCCCCCGTTTCCTGCCCGTCAACTCGCGCGCCACGTTCAGTTCTTCGAGAATCGTCATTCCGGCGGATGTCGCGGAGAACGAGAGGCCCGTGCGACTTGCCAGATCCTGAAGCGACGAAATCGGGCTTTCCTGCAACATCCGGTGGACGCGCAGCGCCGACCCCGCGGCTCGTCCGCCCAATCGTATTCGCGCCTGATCTTCGCGGAACAGCGTCAACAACCGCTGCGCGGTCGAAACGGCGCCCTTCGCCGTTTCCGTCACGCCGTCGAGAAAGAACGCGAGCCATGCTTCCCAATCGCCGCGTTGCCGCACTTTGTCGAGAAGCGCGTAATAGTCGTCTCGATGTTGTTTGAAATAGAGGCTCAAATAGAGAAGCGGTTCACGCAACACGCCTTCCTGACAGAGCATCAGGGCGATCAACAGACGGCCGACCCGGCCGTTGCCGTCGAGAAAGGGGTGAATGGTTTCGAACTGAACGTGGACGAGGCCTGCCCGCAAAAGAGAAGACAACCCGGCGGTACGGCTATGGATAAAGCGTTCGAGGTCCGACATGCAGTCAACGACCGCGGGAGCCGGCGGCGGAACGAAGCGCGCGAATCCGGGGCGGCGGCCGCCGATCCAGTTCTGGGAGCGCCGAAACTCTCCCGGCGCTTTATTGCGCCCTCTGCCGCGGCGGAGCAACACCTCGTGCATTTCCCGGATGAGCCGGTTGGAAAGCGGAAAGTCCTCGCGCAGTCGGCCCAACCCGTGCTCCAGGGCCGCCACGTAGCTCGAGACCTCGACGACGTCGTCGAGGGGGACGCCGGGCGTCCGATCCAGTTCGAACAGCATAAGGTCGGACAACGAAGACTGCGTACCCTCGATCTGGGAGGAAAGGACCGCTTCCTTGCGAACGTATGCGTACAGAAAGAGGCGAATGTCGGGCAGCAGCGCGGAGAGGCTGTCCAAACGGCCGAGCGCAAGCGATGCGCTCTCCAGCCGGGGGTGCAACACCGCGAGATCCAGCGCAGGTTCGGGCGGGAGGCGCATCGGCACGAAGGCGCGCACCGTTTCGCCGCCCACGGTCGTCGTTTCGTAGCGGCCGCTCCGCTTCCGGTTCATGGGAGAAGGTCCCTTATTACGCCTACCGCAATACTGCGTTCAATTATTTCGATTTATCCATTATATCAGAATTAACAGGCCGCCGCAGGCAAGATCGGCCGGTTGCAGACAAATTTCGCCGCATGCGGACGTTCCAGCGGTCCCTCGCGTCACCTGCACCTGTTCCGCGGCTTCCGGTTCATGGGAGAAGGTCCCTTATTACGCCTACCGCAATACTGCGTTCAATTATTTCGATTTATCCATTATATCAGAATTAACAGGCCGCCGCAGGCAAGATCGGCCGGTTGCAGACAAATTTCGCCGCATGCGGACGTTCCAGCGGTCCCTCGCGTCACCTGCGCCACGCTCCACGGCCTATCCGCCGCGACCCGGATGTGGAGAGGTGGAATGAGTTGTCGTCGAACCTCGGCAAGACCCTTCTGGTGGACACGCTGCAGGAGTTGTTCGAGGGAAGCGAGGAGTTGTTCCAGGGCCTTGCCGTGCACGGCAAGCGGGACTGGTCGGCGCGCCGACATGGCGATCCGCGCCGGCGACCGCGTCTACCTGTTCGAGTTCAAGGTGGTGGAGCGCGGGCGGGAGGGGGTCGCGCTCGCGCAGCTGCGGGAGAAGGGCTACGCGGACAAGTACCTCCACCTCGGACGTTCGGTCCACCTGGTGGAGTTCAGCCGCGAAGAGCGCAACGTCGTCGGCTGCGAGGCCGCCTGAAGCCTGAAGCCGGACGAGTTCGACGTTCCGTTCGGACAGCGGCCCACGCATGGCCGCTGTCCGCAACGCGGATCCGGCCTGCGGCGGCAGCCGGTTCGTCGCCTCGCGCGCTTGCGGCTTGACGGGACGCCCCGGAGGCCGCCGGGAACTCGGGGCTGGCGTCTCCCTTCAGACGCTCGCGCGCCGGGAAATTCTTTTTCCGACGGCGCCATTGAAATGCGGAAAACGGCTGTCGACGGTCGGCGAAGCAACGGGCGGCGTTGACGGAGCGCCGACGTTCGCTTGGACACGCCGTGTCGGATATGCGAGAAGCGGCATCGGCAAATGGAAGGATCGTCAAATGCGCAATCTCTGGAAAATCATTCTCGCCGCTGCCGCAGCATCGTTCGTTTTACCGGCCGCTGCGCAGAAGACCGTAGATGTCACTGCGATCGACGGATATCCGCCCAAGGCATCCTGGGTTCGAGAGTTCATCAACTTCTACATTCCGGCGGTAGATCGCGAGCTCGCGAAAACCGGCCAATACAAGATCAGATGGAATCAAGCTTGGTCCGGGCAGATCGTCAAGACGCGGCATGTTCTGGAAGGCTTGCAGAGGGGCCTCGGCGACATCGGGATTGTGACGACGGTGTTTCACGCGGACAAGGTGCCGCTGCAGAACCTCGCCTTCGTGACGCCGTTCGTGTCGGCGGATCCGGTGCTGACCTCGCGCCTGATGGACGAGATGGCCGACGAATTCCCGCAATTCAGGGAAGCGTGGGAGCCTTAGGGCTCTCGCCAAAATAAGATATTTATTCAGGTTGATTTATTTTATGCTATAATTTGTGTCATGGAGAACCCCGTGGCACAAATGGTTCGGGCCAAGTTCGTCGCGTTGAAGCCTCTATTCGACGAGCGAACGCGGCGGCGTTGGGCGGCGACGGAGGCGCGCGCGATCGGTCGCGGCGGCATCGCGCGTGTCGCCGAAGCGACGGGAATGTCGAGAACGACCATCAAGGCCGGGATCGAGGAACTCGACCAGCCGATGGAAGGCGGACGGATACGTGGTCCGGGCGGAGGCCGGAAGCCGCTCGTCGAGCATGACCCGGACCTTCTGGTTGCTCTTGAGAAGATGGTGGACCCGGCGACTCGCGGCGACCCGTCGGAGCCGTTGCGCTGGACGTGCAGCAGCGCCTCTCGATTGGCGGAGGAGCTTCGGGCGGCCGGGCATCCGGTCAGCGAGCGGACAGTGAACCGGATGCTTCACCACGCGGGCTACAGCCTGCAGGCCAACCGGAAAACGCTGGAAGGCAACCAGCATCCTGACCGGGATACGCAATTCAAGTACATCAACCGGCGTGTGAAGGCTTTTCAAAAGTTGGGTCAGCCGGTCGTATCGGTTGACGCGAAAAAGAAGGAACTCGTTGGAAAATATAAGAATAATGGCAAGGAGTGGAAGCGCAAGGGGCGGCCCGAAGCCGTCAACGTTCATGATTTTCCGGACAAGGATCTCGGGAAGGCAATCCCCTATGGCATCTACGATTTGACGAACGATACGGGGTGGGTGAGCGTCGGCGTCGATCACGATACGGCGACATTCGCGGTCGAGACGTTGCGCCGATGGTGGCGCAAGATGGGCAGCCAGGTCTATCCTGGAGCGCGCCGCTTGCTGATTACGGCCGATGGTGGCGGTTCGAACGGCAGCCGCAACCGCTTGTGGAAATGGGAGTTGCAAAAGCTCGCTGACGACACCAAGCTTCAGGTTTGCGTTTGCCACTTTCCGCCCGGCACAAGCAAGTGGAACAAGATTGAGCACCGAATGTTTTGCCACATCACCCAGAATTGGCGCGGTCGCCCGCTGACAAGCCACGAGGTGGTCGTGAACCTCATCGGCCATACGACGACGAAAAGCGGCCTGACGCTCCGGTCCGAGTTGGACGAAAACAGCTACCCGACCGGGCAGCCGGTGACGGATAAACAGATGGCTTCCCTGTCTCTCGAGAGAGACAATTTTCACGGGGAATGGAATTATCGCTTCTCGCCAAAATAAACAATTTATTTTGGCGAGAGACCTTACGGGCAGGTCTATCTCACCAATGGTTGCGTTCTCGATTCCTACCAGATGTTCACTCGCGAAAAGGTGACAGGTCTGGATGCATTCAGAGGAATGAAGGTCGCCGGCGCGGGCGTGAATCTCCGCTACCTGCAAGGTCTCGGCGCCGCCGGGGTCGCCGGAAGCCTTGTGTCCTTCTACAACAAGTTGAAGACGGGAGTGGTTTCCGGCGCAATGCTGTGGCCGGAGGCCGTCGTTCGTTTCAAGATCGTTGAAGTCGCGCCCTACATGCTCAAGGCCGATCTGGGCGCCGCCTGTTCCAAGGCGATCAACGTCAACGCGAAAAGCTGGAAGAACCTTCCCGCGGAGGTGCGGAAAGCGCTTGCCTCTCAAGCCATCGGCTATCGAGACCAGATGTCTTCCCAGGCATTGGCCAAGGGCAAGGGTTCTCTCGACGCATTCCGCAAGAAGGGCGGCACGGTAACGGCGCTGTCGAAGGAAGGCCGCGAGGCGTGGTCGAAGGGCATGCCGAACATCGCCCGGGAATGGGCCGACGATCTCGAGAAAAAGGGCACTCCGGGCGGCAAGATCCTGGCTGCCTACATGGACCGCATGCGGGCGGCGAAGCAACCCATCATGCGGCACTGGGACCGCGAGTAACTGCCTGAAGTGAGCGAGAACCCGGTTCCGCCGGAGTTGCGCGCCAATGGAACCGGTTCTTCCTTCGACCGAGTGGTGCGCGGGCTCAACGGCGTAGGCACGCTCTGGATTCTGGCTCTGCTGATTCTCGTCAATGCGGACGTTCTGGGGCGCAACCTGCTGACCGCGCCGATCGACGGCGTCATCGAGATGATCGAGATGTCGATGGTCGCGATCGTTTTTCTGCAGTTGGGCGACGCCACCCGGATCGGTCGCCTCACCAGATCCGACGGGCTCTACGAAACCGCGCTCCGGCGCGCCCCGCGGCTCGGCCACTCGCTGGGCGCCGCGTTCGACTTTCTCGGGGCGCTTTTCATGTTCTTCATTCTCTACGGTTCGTGGCCGCTCTTCGTCGAAGCGTGGAAGGGCGATCATTACGTCGGCAACAAGGGGGTGTTTACCGCTCCGACATGGCCGGTGAAGCTGATTCTGGTGATCGGTTGCGCGGTGACGATGTTGTTGTTCGCCGGGTTCGTGCTGCGTCATGTACGCGCGGCGCGGAGGTCCGGCGCATGAGCCCCGTCGAAATCGGTCTCGCCTCCGTCTTCCTCATCGTTCTTCTGATCTATGCGGGCCTTTACATCACCGTCGCGCTCGGGCTGGTTTCCTTCCTCGGCGTATGGATCATGCGCGGCGACATACAGCTGCCAATCAACCTGCTGGCGCTGGCGGCCGCAGATACCGTCTCGCATCAGGTCTTCGCGACGGTGCCGCTTTTCGCGCTGATGGGTTTGCTCGTCTCGAGGGCGGGCCTCGGAAACGATGTCTATCGCGTGGCCAACTTCGTCTTCTACCGCGTCAAGGGCGGCCTCGGCATAGCGACGGTCGCTGCGAACGCCGTGTTCGCATCCATCACCGGTTCTTCGATCGCCTCCGCATCGGTGTTCGCGAAGATTTCGGTGCCCGAGATGCGGGCGTTCGGATACACGACGCGTTTTTCCGTCGGCGTCGTCGGCGGATCCTCGGTGCTTGGCATGATAATCCCGCCGAGCGCCATGCTGATCATATACGCCATCACCGCCGACCAGTCGATCGGGCAGTTGTTCATTGCCGGCATTCTGCCGGGCCTTCTGCTCGCCGCCGCATACGCAGTTGCGATCGTCTTTATGGCGCGCATCTTTCCGGGTTTCGTCGGCGGTCACGGAATCGCGGAGAACGCCGGAGCGGAATGGCGGACTCTGACGTGGATCGACGTCTGCCGCATGATGTTCCCGGTGGTTTTTCTGGTTCTGGTGGTGCTCGGCGGAATCTACGGCGGCATCGTCACGCCGGTCGAGGCGGGCGCTGCGGGTTCGCTGGTCGCCCTCGTCATCGCTTTGCTCCGGCGTTCGCTCAGTTGGGCCGATTTCTGGGAGTGCCTCGTAGAGACCGGCCACATCACCGCTTCGATCCTGTTTCTGATCGTCGCGGCCTCCATGTACAGCCGCATGCTCGGCGTCGCCGGCCTGCCGACGCTGTTCGGCAACTGGCTGGAGGCGCAGGGCCTGGGCGTTTGGGGTCTGATGCTGATCTACGTGCCGATGCTGCTGCTTCTCGGCACGATCATCGATACGGCGTCGATGATCCTGATCGTGGCGCCGTTGTTTCTGCCGGTCGTCGAGTCGCTGGAGCTCGACCTGATCTGGTTCGGGATCGTCACGGTGATCGGAGCGGAAATCGGCCTGCTGACGCCGCCGCTCGGGATATCGTGCTTCGTCATCAGGTCCACGCTGAACGATCCTTCGATCCGCCTGATCGACATCTTCGCGGGCGCGTTTCCGTTCGCCGTCATCATGCTGGCCGTCCTGATCGCCATCATTGCCTGGCCCGAATTGAGCCTGGCATTGCTATAAGCGGCGCCGGCCCGGCGCGGTTCCGGCGCCGATTTCCGCGCTTCCGTCGGCCTGTCCGTCGTTCGTTCGGCGGCTTTCGTCCGGAAGCCGCGTAAAGGCGAACCCGGTTCGCAGCGTCGGCGCGACGCAGGGCCTTGCGCGTCGGCTCGTCCCGCTCGTTGCCGAAAGAACGCGAAGGGCAACGCTGCGAAACTCGCCGGCGCGCCGTCCTTTTCGCTCGCGCCAAAGAGGCTCTCTGGCTTGTCTTCCGTTCGGCGCGCCGGTAGAGGTGGTTGCATGCAAGAGTTCATCTACGAGGCCTTTGCCGCCCGCGCGCTTTTCGGTCCGGGGCGAATCGCCGAGATCCCGGCCGAGGTAAAGCGGCTCGGCGCGACTTCCGTACTTATCGTGTCCTCCGCGTCCCAGCGCGCGAGGGCGGACGCCGCAGCGGCAACGCTGGGCAGCCGGTTTGCCGCCGCCGTCGCGGGAACGGCCATGCACGTGCCGCGCGAGAACGCGGACGCCGCGGCAGCGATGGCGGATCGGCACAAGGCGGATTGCATCGTCGCGATCGGCGGCGGTTCCGCGATCGGTCTCGCCAAGGCGGTCGCCCTCCGGAGGGAGGCGGCCATCGTGGCCGTTCCGTCGACCTATGCCGGCTCCGAGATGACCGACATTTGGGGAATTTCGGAGAGCGGCGGCAAGACCACCGGCCGCGACTCGCGGGTCGTTCCCGCGACCGTGATCTACGATGCGGATCTCACGGCGGATCTGCCTACCGGCATTGCGGGACCGAGCGGCCTGAACGCCGTCGCTCATTCCGTGGAAGCGCTGTACGCCCATAACGTCAATCCCGTGCTGGCCATGATCGCCGAGGAAGGCATCGCCAGGATGGCGTCCGGATTGCCGACGGTTTGCAGCGGGGCGGCCGACGACGAGGCGCGAGGAGAGGCGCTGTACGGCGCTTTTTTGTGCGGCCTTGCGCTCGCCAAGGCGGCTATGGGAATACATCACAAGCTCTGTCACGTTCTGGGCGGTTCGTTCGGCCTGCCGCACGCGGAAACGCACGCCGTGCTGCTCCCTTACGCGGCGGATTTCAATCGGGACGCCGCCCCGGCCGCCATGGCGTCGGCAAGCCGCGCGCTGGGGGCGGCGGATGCCGTCGAAGGACTGCACGATCTGGCGGCCCGAGTCGGGGCGCCGACAAGCCTCGCCGAACTTGGCCTGGAGCGGGAAGGGATCGATCTGGCGGCTGGCATTGCGACCGAGACGCCTTATATAAACCCGAGACCGGTCGACCGAAGCAGCGTCCGGAGACTTCTCGAAGACGCCTTCCATGGGAGGCGGCGAGATCGAAAGGAGAGACGATGACCCAAGCAATGCAGAAGAACGAGGTTACGATGAAGATGTCGGCGACCTGTCCGACCCATGCGCGCAGCGACATCAGCGTTCGCGACCTCGAAGGCGTCATTGACGAGCCGGTAGACCGCGGCGGCAGCAATCTCGGTTTCACGCCCACCGAGACGCTGGTTGCGGCGCTGATCGGCTGCACCAACGTCATTACGAACCGCATTTCGGAGGGTTACGGCATCCATATCGATTCGATGGAGATCGACGCCGCGGCCCGTTTCGACCGCCGAGGCGTCATGATGAAGGAGGAGGTGGGCGTTCCGTTTCCGGAGATCGTTCTGAACATCGCCGTCGCCACGCCCCATGACGAGGCCGAGTTCGACAAGGTCAAAGCGGACCTGCAGAAGTTTTGCCCGATCGCCAAAGTCATTCGCGGATCCGGCACGGTGATCAACGAGAACTGGAGTTTCTCGAAGTCCTCATGACGGAGCGCCGCGCGGCTGGCGCTTTCGGGCGCGGGAAATGCGACCGACCGCTTCGGTCGTTGCGCGGAGACCTCGTCCGCGACGGCGCCTTTGCGCGAGAGAGAGGTCGCCAGCCGCGCGGCCAGTGGTGGACGGCGCTTTCGACGCATGTCGCCGGCGTGGCCGCCTGCGCTGCGGACAAAATCTCGGCGCGGAAGATGCGGAAACCTGTGGGTCGGTTCGGCGCTTGAGATGCTGGTCGGCGTCGCGAGCGCCCGTGGTTCTTGAACCCACGAGAGCTTTCCCCGTCTTCAAGCAGCGGTTTTCGGGACGGATTTTCGCGTTCGGTGGCGTCTTCGGGACGGCGAGGGGGCTGCCTGCTCGCTCCGGCTTCGCCGGGCTGCTTTCGCGGCGACCGGCTGGGGCGGTCGAGTCGCAAGAATTTCAGGCTCGCGCTTGCGTTCCGTCGTCGCCGCCGCCGATGTCCACGCGCCCCGGAAACTGTCGGGGGCCATCGCTCGGCCGAGCTTGCCCGACGGCCGACTTTTTCCTGGTTCAAGAGTCCGGCGGAGAGGCGCAGAAACGCCGAGGCCAACTTGGAACCCGTAGCGCGCCGCCTCCGGCACCAGCAGCAGCGCCACGTCCAGGCGTTGCCATGGGCGAAGCGCGGGCTTATCCTTTGCGAATGGCCAAATTCGGAGGCACCCATGCGCAACCTGACCGAAGAAAACACGACCGATGTCGTTCTCGACGCATGGTCGGAGAATCCTGACCCGCGTTTCAAGGAAATAATGAGCTCCATGATTCGGCATCTCCATGCGTTCGTCCGCGAGGTGCAACTCACGCAAAAGGAGTGGGAGGCCGGAATCGCGTATCTTCACGAATGCGCCGAAATCTCGTCGCCCGAGCGCAGCGAATTCGTCCTGACCTCCGACGTGCTCGGCGTCTCCTCGCTGGTCGACACGATCAACAACCGGCGGCCGGAAGGCGCTACCGAGAACTCCGTGCTTGGCCCGTTCTACATCGAACGGGCGGGGGAGCTTGGCGAGGTGCCTCAGGTGGAAGTTGGCGGAGATCTGATCGGCGAACGCAACAAGGACGGCGATCCCGCATATGTCCACGGCGTCGTCAGACGGTCGGGAGGCGCTCCGGTCGCCGGCGCAGTGCTCGATTTCTGGCAGAACGGCCCCAACGGGCTCTACGACGTGCAGGAACCCGAAAGGGGATACAATCTGCGGTGCCGGATGGTCACGGGAGAAGACGGCCGGTTCTCCTTCACCACGACCAAACCGCTTCCTTACACGATACCGCTCGACGGTCCCGCCGCGGCGATGATGGAGCGCGCGAAACGCAATGTATGGCGTCCCGCCCATCTGCACGTTCGCGTGACGGCTCCGGGATATCAAACTCTCACGACCGAGTTCTTCGTCGAGAACGATCGCTACCTCGACAACGACGCCGTGTTCGGCGTCAAGGATTCGTTGGTGCTCGACTGGCGTCTGAACGATTCCGGAAAGGAAGCCGAAGAACTGGGAATTACGGCCCCTTTCAACGAAATCGACTACGATATCGTGCTCCATCCGGCTGCGCAGGTGGCGCAGGCTGCGGAGTAGACGCGCCGTGCATCAGGCGACGGTGCGCAGCGAAATCGTCGACCGGGTGCTGGCGCGGCGCGGGCGCCGCCGCCTGTTCGAATCCCTCGATCCGGCTCGGACCGCGTTCGTCGTCGTGGACATGCAGAATATGTTTTGCGAGCCGGGCGCTCCTGCCGAGGTGCCGGCGGCGCGGGGGATCTGTTCCAACGTGAATCGACTGGCGTCGACGCTGCGCGAACTCGGCGGACTGATCGTATGGATCACCAGTGCGATCGCCCGCGCGAACGGGAAAAGCGACTGGGAAACCTTCATCCGCAATTTCGTGGCCGCGGACATGAGGGACCGGACTCTGGAAGCGCTGACGCCGGACGGGCACGGCGAACGAATTTGGCCGGAGCTTTTTGTCGGCGACGGCGACCTGCGCGTCCGGAAGAATCGCTACTCGCCGCTTACCCCGGGATCTTCCGTGCTTCAGAGCGTGCTCTCGAGCCACCGCATCGAAAACGTCATGGTCGGCGGCACCAAGACCAACATCTGTTGCGAAAGCACTTGCCGCGACGCCATGATGCTCGACTATGCGGTCGTGCTGGTCGAGGATTGCGCCGCGGCGCTTTCCGACGAGGAGCATCGCTCCGCGCTTGAGAACGTGATCCAGCAATTCGGCGATGTCATGACCGCCGACGAGGCCTTGGCGGCGCTCCGGAACGGTTGATGCGCCTCCAGTTTCTTCGAACCGTCGAGGAGTTTCTGTACCGGGAGGCCCGCATGCTCGACGAAAGGCGTTTCGAGGAATGGCTGGCGTTGTTCGCCGAGGACGGAATTTACTGGATCGCGGCGGCGCCGGGTCAGACCGACCCCGTCGGCGAGGCGTCGATCGCCTACGAAGGTCGGCAGCTTCTTGAGGTGCGCGTCCGCCGGCTGCGTCACCCCGCCAATTATTCGGATCAGCCGCCGGCGCGGACGCGGCGCGTAATCGGAAACATGATGGCCGAAAGTGCGGATCTTGTAACGGTTCGGTCCAACTTTACGCTGGTCGAGTTCAGGGACGATACCCAACGGGTATTCGCCGGCGAATACGTTCACGATCTGAGGTCGGTGGACGACGGGTTCGAGATCGTCCGCAAGCGGGTCGATTTGCTCAACTGCGATGCGCCCATGGGGCCCATCGTCATCCCTTTCTAATTGATGGCCGAAGGTGCCGCGGTTGTCGTCGGAGCCGGGGACGCGCTGGGAGGCGCGATCGCGCGTCGCTTCGCGCGGGCGGGCATGGTGGCGGTGCCGTCGCGGCGAAAGACCGAACCGCTTGACGATCTGGTGATGGCGATTGAGGCCGAAGGGGGCCGCGCAAAGGGAATCCCCTGCGACGCGCGTGACGAAGAGGCGGTCGCAAGCCTGTTCGCTTGCGTCGAAGAGGAGATCGGCCCGGTCGAAGTTTGCGTGTTCAACGCCGGCGCGCAGCATCGCTGCGGAATCCTCGACATGACGGCCCGCATCTATCGTCAGGTCTGGGAAAGCGCGGCGTTCGCAGGGTTTCTGACGGGACGCGAAGCGGCGCGCCGCATGGTTTCGCGGGGCAGGGGGACGATCCTGTTCACGGGCGCGACGGCAAGCGTTCGCGGGGGCGCGGGCTTCGCTTCCTTTGCCGGGGCCAAGCATGCGCTCAGGGCGCTCGCCCAGTCCATGGCGCGAGAACTCGGACCGCGAGGGGTGCACGTGGCCCATGTCGTCGTGGACGGAATGATCGATTCGAAGGCGGTGCGCGCCCGAATGCCGGAACGGGCGGCTGCGCTTCCGCCGGGCGGCATGCTGAAGGCGGACCACATCGCCGAAGCCTACTGGGCGCTCCATATCCAGCCTCGCGATGCATGGAGTTTCGAACTGGATCTTCGCCCGTCGGTCGAGCGATGGTAGGCTCGGAATAGCGAGCTTCTGAAGCGCCGCGACGGGTGAACGCTTGTGCTGCGTTCGCCGCCGGATTTCGTGGGCGGCCGGCGATCCGCGGGGCGCCGAACGGATGGCAGCCGACAAAGCGGAACGGCGCAAACGCCTCGAAGAGCCTTCTCCTTGACGGCTCCGGCATGGCGGCCTACCGTCTTCGGATGACGAGACGCATGCTTCCGACCGGCATGTCCTCCCTCCGGACGATCCGGGAGCTGGACTGCTACTACGTCGACAAGACGGACCATGTGCGCCGCCTCGTCGAGAGAGGCAGGTACTATTTCCTGTCGCGTCCGCGGCGGTTCGGCAAGACCCTGCTGGTGGACACGCTGCAGGAGTTGTTCGAGGGAAGCGAGGAGCTGTTCCGGGGCCTCGCCATACACGGCAAGTGGGACTGGTCGACGCGTTGTCCGGTCGTGCGGATCAGCTTCGGCGGCGGCAATTTCGACACCCCGGACTTCGTTCGGAGAAACGTGGAAGACCAGCTGGAGGAGGCGGAGCGGCTGGCCGGCCTCGAACCGGGTGCCGCCGAGGCGTCGGTCCGTTTCCGGCGCCTGATAAGAACGCTGCACGAGCGCACCGGGCGGCGGGCGGTCGTTCTGGTGGACGAATACGACAAGCCGATGCTGGACGCGCTCGGCGACCGGGAACTGGCGCTGGCCAACCGGAACTTCCTGCGCGGCTTCTACGCGATGATCAAGGACTGCGACAGGCAGCTCCGTTTCGTTTTCCTGACGGGGGTGAGCAGATTCTCGCGGGCGGGCATTTTCTCGGGCCTGAACAACCTGCGCGACATCACCCTCGATCCGCGTTTCGGCGCCATCTGCGGCTACACGGACGACGAGCTGGACGCGGTCTTCGCCCCGGAGATCGAGGGCCTGGACCGGGACAAGATCCGCCGCTGGTACAACGGCTACAACTGGCGCGGTCCGGAGAGGGTCTACAACCCGTTCGACATTCTCCTGCTCTTCGAAACGCGCGAGTTCGAGGAGCACTGGTTCCAGACCGGCACGCCGACCTTCCTCGCCGACCTTCTGGCGCGTCGCCGGGTCTCGGCGCCGGCCTTGGAGGGTGCGATCGCGAACGCCACGCTGCTATCGGCCCTCGACGTCGACCGCATTCCCGTCGAGACGCTTTTGTTCCAGACCGGTTATCTGACCATCGTCGACGAGAAGCGGGACGACGACGCGCTCCTCTACCGGCTGGACTACCCGAACCAGGAGGTGAGGCGCAGCCTGAACGAGCTTCTGCTGCAGACGATGGCGCCGGACGTCGCGGTCGCGGCGGAGAGCCAGGAGTTGCGCCGCCTGATGCGGGCGAACGACTTCGCGGGCCTTGAGCGGCAGTTCCGGGCGTTGCTGGCGAGCATTCCGAACGAGTGGTACGCGAACACGGGCCTGGCGGGCTACGAGGCGCACTACGCGAGCGTGCTCTACTCGCACTTCGTGGCGGCGGGGATGGACGTCCGCGCGGAGGAGAGCACGGCGCGCGGCCGCTCGGACCTGGTGGTTCTGTACAACGGCAATGTCTATCTGTTCGAGTTCAAGATCGTGGACGGGAAGCCGGAAGGCCGGGCTCTGGCGCAGATTCGGGAGCGCGGCTACGCGGACAAGCACCGGCGTCCGGACGTGCCGGTTCACCTGATCGGGATCGAGTTCGGCCGGGAGGAGCGCAACATCGTCGGGTTCGAGTTCGAGACCGTCTGAAGCCGGGAGCCGGACGAGGTCCCGTCCGCGCGTTTCGGCAAGCGGGGTCGCCTCCGCGAAAGGCTGTCGGCCGGGCGGTCGGTCGACACGAAAACGGCGCAGCGCATGGGCCTCGGAGTTGGGCCGACAGCGGCATTTGCAATGCGCGGTTCGAGTTTCGGGCATGTTGGCGGAACGTGCGGAGCAAGCGGATGATTGAAACGAGAGGCGTTGTCCATTTCACCATTTCCGTGACCGATATCGACAAGAGCGAAGCGTTCTATCGCGACGTTCTCGGCCTGGAGACCGTGGAAAAGGTGCCGTCGGTCGGCATGGTCTTCATGCGGGCCGGCGACGATTTCGTAATTCTCACCAGAAGCAAGACGCTGATCGATCCGAACCCCGGCGAGGAGTTCCGCGTGCATCACGCCTTTCGGGTCGACGTCGACGCGTACGAGGACGCGAAGCGGCATTTGCTCGCAGGCGGCATCGACAGCAATTCCCGCTAAGGCTCGAAACCCTTGAAAAATATGGGGCCGGAAAAAAGTCTTTCGTGGACTTTTCGAGGTGATTCGGGGCTATTTGCCTTCGAGCGGAGCATTTTTCTCTGGAAAGTGGTCCGAAGGCGAGGCGGGATTGTAACCAAAATGGCCAGAATGCCAGGCATGCGCAAGACGCTCAGCGCTCCGGGATTGCTGAAGGAAGTGCGAGCTTGTTTCGACCGTATCGAAGATCCGATCGCGAGCAGGGGGCTGAACCAGACGGACTGTCTGATGTCGGGTCTAGCGGTGTTCGGTATGAAGTATGCGTCGCTTCTGCAATTCGACGAGGCCGCGCACGCCGACGAAGTGGTTCGGCACAACCTCGCGACCTTATACGGCGTCAAGCGCGTGCCGTCGGACACTGCGATGCGCGAACGGCTTGACGAAGTCTGTCCGCGGCAATTGCGGCGTTGTTTCACGAAGATGTTCCAGGTTTTGCAACGAGGCAAGGGATTGGAAGAATACACTTGTCTGAACGGGCATTACGCTCTTTCGATCGATGGAACGGGATACTTCTCGTCGGACAAGGTGCACTGTAAAAATTGCTGCGAGAAACACCACCGCGACGGTACGATTACCTACTACCACCAGATGTTGGGAGCCGTTCTGGTGCATCCGGAACAAAAGGAGGTTTTTCCGTTTGCACCGGAACCGATCCTGAAGGAAGACGGCGCAAAAAAGAACGATTGCGAACGCAACGCAGCGAAACGGCTTCTGAAAGATGTGCGTCGCGAACACCCGCACCTGAAGCTGGTTGTGTTGGAAGATGGGCTGGCCTCGAACGGACCGCATGCCAATCTTCTCAAGGAGTTAGACATGCGTTTCATACTGGGGGCGAAGCCCGGCGACCACAAGTTCCTGTTCGAGTGGGTCAACAACGCGCCGTCCGTGGAGCGCCGGGAGTTCACGGACGGTGACAACATACGGCACGAATTCCGGTATCTTAACGGAGTGCCTCTGAACGATACGCACTTCGACCTCAAAGTGAACTTTCTCGAATACTGGGAGAAGCTCCCAAACGGCAAGAAACAACGTTTCTCCTGGGTCACGGATCTGCCAATTGACGAAGGGAACCTGATGGAGTTGATGCGCACCGGGCGGGCGCGCTGGAAGATCGAGAACGAAACTTTCAACACCCTGAAGAACCAAGGCTACTGCTTTGAGCACAACTTCGGTCACGGTAACAAGAATCTGTCGACGGTCTTTGCGTTCCTGATGATGCTGGCGTTCCTGATTGACCAGATTCAACAGCGATGTTGCAAACTGTTCCAACAGGCGCAAACGAAGGCCAAGCGGCCCATTTACTTCTGGGAAAAGGCGCGGGGATTGTTTCTCGAATACTTCTTGAAGGACTGGGAAACACTCTACCGAATGATCGCGTTTGGATACCGGAAAGCAGAGGGAATTCCCTACGACACCTCCTGACCTGGCACCGTGACCGAATGTGCTAAAGCAAGTTTTTCAGGGGAAACAGGATGGTCAAGGCTAAGTCGGCACCAAGCCGAAGCGGGGAAGGTGCGTCGCGGCGGCTGGTCCCTCGGTAACGACGCTATCTCGACGCGCCTTTCGCAAAGGGCGGCCACCTTAGCGGGAATTTCTGCGGCATCGAGATCATCTTCGAAGAGGAACGCCGCGAAGGCGTGTTCCATGGAAAGCAGTGTTATTTTCACGATCCCGATCGCAACGTTCTCGAAATCATCGGGTTGGAGAAGATCGGCGGGGGCTTCGGGGATGCCGCTCTGTCGGACGGTTTCTCGCCGTTTTCGGGAGCGGGTTGAGCGGCCGGGCGTTCCGCCCCTGCGGCAACCTCGCGCGGACGGCCGACTGTGGCGGCCCGTCTGACGGTGCCCAAGCCGTCGCCCCCGTGCGTGCGCGGCGTTGAAAGGGTGCCCCTGTCGAGGCTTGTCCTTGTTGTTGTGTAACTAACCCCGATCTACCGGCCACACGAAACCGTTCCGCGAGATTTTTTCGCGGCGGCGCTTGCCGTTCGAGAGGAGCGCGACGCTGAGGGCTGCCCCGTACAGCCCTGTCTTCGCGCCGCGACGCCCGAACGCGAAACGGTTATGTCGGCGAGCGGCGCGAGGCCGGGAGAACCACCCCCAAAGTTACATGATACGGGGCGAGCGGGCTCCGAATTATGACCGTTTGTAAAACCGCACCGTTATCGTCGTATCTTCCGGAGGCTGGTAAAATGCGCTGACGCAAAGGAAAATACCGTCGCCCACTCGGAGGCATGGCGCGAACGGGCCGATCTCGCAGCGCAGATCGAGGTGGGGGGAACGCTTTAGGGGCGTCGCAAGGACGGCGCTTACGTTGCCCGGACTAAAGCCGGAGAATTGAACCTCCCAAGTCCGACATGCCTTGACGGAACCGACGCTTTACATCGTAGCCGGTCCGAACGGTTCCGGCAAATCTTCATTATCGCGGTCCGGCCGTTTCAGCGGCTTGCGCGTCGTTGACCCGAACGAGACAGCGCGTTTCGCCCGGTAATCCAGGCGCGGCCGCTCGCCGGGCAGGTCGCGCGGCGATTCGTGAGCGTCGCGCCGCCGGGGGCGAGAACGTGGTGGTGGAAAGCACTCTCGCTGGTGGGTCCGTGATCCGTCTCGCAGCGCAGCTTGCCGGCCGCAGGATGCACCATGTGTGCCTGGAGTCTGCCGAGAAGTGCTTGGACCGCGTCTCTGACCGGGTTGTCTTCGGCGATGTACGGCGCGACGAGGCGAGACGGCGGTCCTTTCGGTCGCGGGCTGTCCATCGTTGCGGAGAATTTTGGGTTGCGGATTTGGCGCTGGGTTCACGGTGACCATCGGCCCTGCCGTCGGTTGCTGCCGCTCAGCTCGCGGGGCCAGACGGCGTTTCTGCTTGCCTCGGTCTCGGCGAGGGCGTTCGGTAGCCTTGCGGACCGTCCGGCAGGCGGGCGTAACGAACCGTGGAATTCCGAGCGGGCGGCAAGCCGACAAGGACGGCATGGCGCGAACGCTCGACAGGGGGTGTACGTCAAATTTGTTATGCCGCCCGCCGTTCCCAGAAATCCTCGAAGCGCCCGCTGAGCATGCAGCACCGGAGTGCGGCGTCCGCGCCCCGAACGGTCCACCGCCCCCGTTTCAGACGGTTGCCGACCGTTCTTTTGCAACCGGCCTCGACGACGCCGGAGGATACGCACAAACCCTGCGCACGGAACTTTGCATACTGCATGCGCGTGCGGTTCCGTTCCAGGTAGCTTGCAGCGCCGTGCTGGCGGAGAGCCGCGATGACCTTGTCGACCTGACCGTCTTCAAGGGCGTCGCACTGCTTTTTCGCCCATGCCTTCGCAAGATCTCCGTCACCGTAGATTTCCTTCGCCCTGCTCCACAGATGTTGTTTCGCATGGAACAGGTCAATGATCTGGGTGGCGTCGGGGAACAGTTCGTCGGCGATGTTCCCAGAGCGCTCCATCTCCCAGGACCACGCGTCGCTCGGCGTCGTAGAAGCCGCGACGGCGCGCTTCGCGCTCGACCCGTTGAGCGAAAGGCGACAGTTCCTTGTCGGTGGTTGCGGCGCTCTCGATGCCGACGGAGCCGAACCCTGCGCGGGCGTCCCTTCGCTTTGTTTTTCGGCCGTCCACACGGTGACGAGTTTGGCCTCGCGGGTCTTGGAAGAACCGTCCGGTTGCTTGCCTGGACGGCCTTCTCGCGGGCGAGCCGGCACCCCGGTACCGTCCTTGCCGACATACATGGTCGGTCCGGACGGCGGTTCGACCTCGACCCTCTGGCGTTCATCCTCTGCAATCTCGGTGCCGAGAGCCTCGGCGGCACGTTCGACCATCTTGGGGTCGATCTTCAGCCCTGCCAACTCCTTCATTATGCCACTGGCCATTGTGAAGCTGCGAGGCCGCGAACCCGACCATGCGCGTGGCAGCGGGGGAAAGCGAGGTTTTGTTCATCCCGAGCGCCCGGTCCCGCGGGCAGATCCCGGTGTTGTAAGCGTTGCAGCGGTAGTAAGCCCGGTCGAACTTCGCCCAACGCCGTTGTGAAGGTTTTCGGTCGCCGGCCCATGTAGTGGGCCTCTCCTCCACACGACGCGCATGCGATTGAAGGTCCAACGTGGTCGGAACGGTTGAACCGCTTGGCAACGGCACGGGCGCCGATCTCCGCCTGCTTCGCCGCGGTTTCGACAGCCTCCATGTCGTCCGTCACACCGTCCCCGACCAGGCGGTTTATCTCGGACGATGCTTCCGCCGCGACGACAGCCTCGAAGGCTTTTTTTTTACTTCGTCGCCGCGAGAACGGTCCAATCGCGCGTCACATATCTGGTCGCTTACCAATTGCTGGACCAGTTTACGGAGCCGCTTGTACTCCTCGATCTGCACGCGGGTCTGATCTTCCCCAGCGGCCGGAATGGACCTGCATCGCGTCTTGCCATTCACCTTTCGAGTCAGTTGAAGGTACGGCCCATGCCCCGGTCCCTTTGCGCAATGGCAACCGGGTTTGCTTGCGGTATTGGGTGGTGAGGGATCCTTGGCGAAGATCTCCGATTTCGGACAACTGACGGAGAACGTCGGCGCGATGTTGCAGAAGGGTTTCCAAGTCTTGGGACGTGGACATGGCGCATCCTGTATGTTATTAGCACATACAGAAAATGTAGGCCCTCCTTGGCGTCAATGCAAATCTCAAGAAATTGACGTACACCCCTCGACAGGCGGTCGCTTTACAGCGCCGCTCGCGGGCAATACCTTACGTCGCCTTGCCGTCGGCAAGCGACGAAGGCCCGAGCGGCTTTGCGTCCGGTTGTCGGCGCAGCCCAAGGGAGATCGACGATTCGGCGATGACGCGGGCGATTTCGCGATGAGAGTGAGGGGGGCGGATGTTTGCCGGAATTTGGCGATGCGCGTAGGCCGTGAATGCCGCCGAACTCGCGGCTCCGTCGGCAGGCCCGGCCGCAGGGGGAGAGCCGTTTTCGAGTTTTTCGGCCGCGAAATCGCTCCCGTCTTTCTCCGAGCTGCCTCGCTGGCGGGCGCAGTCGGGCCTCCCCTGCCTGTCGCGCTGTTCTCGCGCTTGCGGAAGCGGGCCGTGCGCTGCGACGGGCGATGGCGTCCAGGCCGCAGCGGCGGTCGCGTCGGGAATCGCGAAGATGCGAACGGGCCGGCGGACTTGCATCGACGACCCGGCCGATCGCGTCGCGAAGCGATCGTCGATTCCGGAGAAGCCGATCGACGCTTTTCCCGCCTTGTCAGGAGACGGCCCGGTCGGCGGAAAGGCGCGCGCCGCCGGCGAACGACGGCGAGGTGACCTCGATGTTCGTCAGGAACTCTTGGTATATCGCCGCCTGGGCCGACGAACTCCCGGACGAAGCGCCTCTCGCTCGCACCCTTCTCGGAACCCCTGTCGTCCTCTGGCGACGGCCGGACGGACAGCCCGTCGCTCTTGAGGACCGCTGCTGTCATCGCGGCCTGCCTCTGTCTCTCGGTCGCGTGATCGGAGAGACCCTGCAGTGCGGCTATCATGGACTGGAGTTTGACGCGGCGGGAAATTGCGTCCGGATTCCCGGTCAGGCCGGAATTCCCGAGGGAGCGCAGGTTCGTTCCTACCCGGCCGTCGAACGATATCGGTGGATCTGGGTCTGGATGGGAGATCCCGACCTCGCGAACGAAGCGTCCATGCCGGATTTCCACTGGCTGGACGCGCCCGGCTGGGTCGCGCCGACCGGACAGTTTCACCTCGAGGCTCATTATCAGTTGCTGGTCGACAATCTGCTCGATTTTTCCCACCTGCAGTTCGTGCACGGCCGCACCATCGGGACGGACGCAATCGCCGCCGCGCCGTCGGAGGTGGAGAAACTCGACGACGGCCTGACGGTAAGTCGCCGCATTCCCGATTCGCCGCCGCCGCCGCTCTTCGATACGGCTTACGGCGGTTTCGGCGGAAACGTCGACCGCTGGATGAACTGCCGGTATACCGCGCCGTCGAGCATCGCCATCGACATCGGATGCGCGCGCGTCGGCAGCGGCGCCTGGGAAGGCGACCGCTCGCAGGGCATCGAGATCCGTTCGCTCCACGGCATCACTCCCGAGACCGACCGCTCGACCCATTATTTCTGGGCGTACGCCAGGAACTTCAGATCCGACGACGGCGAACTCACGTCGCTTCTGGAAAAGGGCGCGCGCGCCACCTTCGAAGAGGACGTCGAAGTCATCGCTCGTCAGCAAGAGATGCTCCAGCGGGGCGGGGCCGGTTTCATCGACATCAACAGCGACGCGCCGGGGCTGCAGGCCCGGCGGATGGTGGCCGAGCGGCTTGCCGCCGAGGCCGCTGGTTGATACAAGCCCGTTTGCGGAGAGGATATGTCGCAGGCTGAACACCATGCTTTCCTTGCAGGCGACGCACTGCGCGCGCCATGCCTTGGGAGAACGATCGACCGCGCCGGCGGGGCGTTCCCGTCGGCGGAGGTTTGCCGCGAACGCGCGTTCGGACGCGCGCCGGAACCTGAACCTTCGGCCCGCCCGCGCTTGTCTTTCGTCGTCGGCATTGCGCCCGTTCCGCTGCGCCGCCGGCGTTTCCGGCCCCGCCGCCCGTTCCGCGTTCTGGGCGTGACATGAAACCGCCGCCGTTCGCCTATCACGATCCCCGCAGCGTCGAGGAGGCTCTCTCGCTGCTGTCCGAAAAAGACAACGCCAAGTTGCTGGCCGGCGGACAATCGTTGATGCCGATGCTGAACATGCGCTTCGTGCTGCCCGATCACGTCATCGATCTCAACCTGATCGACGACCTGTCCTATATCCGCGAAGAAGCCGACGCCTTGCTGTTCGGGGGCATGACCCGTCAGCGCGATATCGAGTATTCGGAATTGGTCGCCCGCCGTTGCCCGCTGATGAAGGAGGCGATCCTCAACGTCGGCCACCGCCAGACCCGCAATCGCGGCACGTTCGGCGGTTCGCTGGCGCATCTCGATCCGAGCGCCGAGTTGCCGAGCGTGTGCATGGCGCATGACGCCGTCGTCGCCGTAAGGAAGAAGGGCGGCGAACGGGACGTTTCGATGCGGGACTTTCCGCTGGGCTACATGACCCCGTCGATCGAACCGGAAGAGATGGTGACGGGCGTACGCGTCCCGACATGGCCCGAAGGTCACGGCTACGCGTTCGAGGAGTTCGCGAGGCGGCACGGCGATTTCGCGATCGCCTCGTCGGCCGTGCTGCTCGACGTCGGGGCCGGCGGGCGAATCGGGCGCGCCAGCGTCGCCGTCGGCGGAGTCGGCCCCGCGCCCCTGCGCGCGGCGGCGGTCGAAGAGGGACTCGCAGGGCAGGTCGGGACGGCCGAGCTGTTCGCGGAGATCGCGGAGACGTGCCGGGAAATCGACGCCATGGAGGACGTGTACGCGCCCGCATGGTATCGGCAGCATCTCGCCGTCGTGCTTACGCGCCGCGCGTTGGCCCGGGCGTTTTCCAGGGCCGAAAACGGAACGGAGATGACCCTCAGATGAGCGACCGCAGAACGATCGCCGTTACCATCAACGGCGAGATCTACGAGCGCGAGATCGAGACCCGGTTGACCCTGGCCGATTTCATCCGGCACGAGGCGCTGCTGACCGGCACTCACGTCGGCTGCGAACACGGGGTCTGCGGTGCCTGCACGATTCTGCTCGAAGGCAGGACCGCGCGTTCCTGCCTCATGCTGGCGGTGCAGGCGAACGGCCGCGAGATCATGACCGTCGAGGGCATTGCGCCCAATGAAGAGGAACTGCATCCCCTGCAGCAGGCGTTTCAGGACAATCACGGCCTTCAATGCGGTTTCTGCACGCCGGGAATGCTGACGACCCTGCTCGAGTTCCTCCGGGACAACCCCGATCCTACGGAGCGGGAAGTGCGCGAGGCGATCAGCGGCAATCTGTGCCGGTGCACCGGATATCAAGGGATCGTCGACGCGGCGCTTGATGCGGCGCAGCGTCTCCGAGCCGGCTGATGGCCTTCCCTGCGGGGAGGCCGCCATGCCGGAAGCGGCGGCGCGGGCTGGCGGTCGCGCCTCTACCGGGAGAAAGGTGAATGGGCGCCCGGATGTTCGGCGCGCGCGTGGCGCGCCTCGAAGATCCTTGCCTGTTGGCGGGGCGGGGCCGCTACACGGACGATATCCATCTGCCCGGCATGCTGGAAGCCGCCTTTGTCCGGTCCCCGCATAGCCACGCCAGGATAAATTCCGTCGACAAGACTGCGGCGCTCGCCGCGCCGGACGTGGCCGCGGTCTACGCCGCGGCCGACCTTCCGGATCGCCTGCGCCGGGCGACGATCCCTTTCCAGGTCCCCAATCCGGCGATCTCGCAACCGTTTCAGCAGCGCTTGCTCGAGGATCGCGAGGTTTGTTTCGCGGGAGAGCCGGTCGCGCTCGTCGTCGCCGCGACGCGCTATGCCGCGGAAGATGCGGCTGCCCTGGTGGCTGTCGATTACGACGTTCTGCCGGGCGCGTCCGACTGCAAGGAGGCGCTTGCCGACGGCGCCCCCGCCGCGCATGGCGCGTCGGACGGCAACGAGGCCGCCCGGTTCGCCGTCGGCTACGGCGACGTGGAGGCGGCCTTCGCCGGGGCGCATTTCGTCTGGCGCGAGGAATTCCGAATTCATCGCGGCGGCGGCTTCGCGATCGAGAACCGGGCCGTCGTCGCCGAGCACGACGAATTGCAGGACATGACCACCATCTGGTCCGCCACCCAGTCGCCCTTTCTGGTCAAGCAAAACGTGGTCGACATGCTGGGCTGGGAAGCGGACCGCGTGCGGGTGATCGCGCCGGACGTCGGCGGCGGTTTCGGGCCCAAGACGATCTATTACCCGGAAGAGGCGCTGATCCCGCTGGTCGCGAAGGAGCTCGGCAGGCCGGTCAAGTGGGTCGAAGACCGGCGCGAGAATTTTCTGGCCACGAACATGGAGCGCGACCAGTACTGGGACATGGAGGTCGCGGTCGACGTCGACGGCAGGCTGCTGGCCGTCCGCGGCGGCATGATTCACGACACGGGCGCGTACATGCCCTGGGGGATCATTTCTCCCTATATTTCGGCGACCACGCTTCCCGGCCCCTATGTCCTGCCGGCTTACCGGCTCGACGTCCGCGTCGCCCTGACCAACAAGGTGGCGGTCACGCCGGTGCGGGGGGCGGGACGTCCGCAAGCCGTGTTCGTCATGGAGCGCCTGCTCGACCGCGCCGCCGCCGGGCTCGGACTCGACCGCGCCGAAATCCGTCGCCGCAACTTCATTCCGCCGGACAGGATGCCCTACTCGATCGGGCTCGTCTTCCGCGACGGCAAGCCGATGAGCTACGATTCCGGCGACTACCCCAAATGCCAGGCCGAAGCGCTGCGCCTCGCCGATTACGACGGCTTCGCGGCGCGCCGGGAAGCCGCTCGCGCGGAAGGACGCCATGTCGGGATCGGCGTCGCCAACTACGTCGAAGGGACGGGCCTGGGACCGTTCGAGGGAGCGACCGTTCGCATCCAGCCGTCGGGGCGGATCTGCGTCTACACCGGAGGCGGCGACTCGGGACAGGGCCACTGGACGACCCTCGCGCAGGTCTGCGCGGACAAGTTCGGCGTCGGGATAGAAGACGTCGACGTCCAGAAAGGGGACACCGGCAAGATCGCGGCCGGGGTCGGCACGTTCGCCAGCCGCATCGCCGTGAACGCCGGCTCGTCCGTGCATCTCGCGGCGACCGAGGTTCGCGAGAAGGCGATCAGGGTCGCCGCGCACATGCTGGAGGCGGCGGAAGAAGACCTCGAGATCGAAAACGGCCGCGTGGCGGTCGCGGGTTCCGACCTGTCGGTCGGCCTCGCCGAGATCGCGCGCGCGGTTCAGGGCATGCCGGGTTTCTCTCTGCCTGGCGGCGTCGAGCCGGGACTCGAGGCGACGCGTTACTTTTCCCCGTCGCAATCCTCCTATTGCAACGGCGTCGCGGTCGCCGAGGTGGAGGTCGATCCCGCGACCGGGAACGTCGCGATCCTGAACTACGTCATGGCGCACGATTCGGGCACGCTGATCAATCCTTTCGTCGTCGACGGCCAGGTTCGAGGCGCCGTCGCCCACGGCTTGGGGAACGCGCTTCTCGAGCGGATGGTCTACGACGAAAACGCCAACCCGGTCTCGACGAATCTGGCCGAGTATCTGCTGCCGTCGGCTCCCGGGACTCCCTCCGTCGAGGTCGTGCACGTGGAATCGCCGACGCCGATCAATCCGCTCGGGGTCAAGGGCGCGGGCGAGGGGGGGACGATACCCGCCGCCGCCGCCGTTCTGGCGGCGATCGAAGACGCCTTGTCGCCGTGGAAGGTGAAACTCGCCGCCGCGCCCGCGACGCCGGACATGATCGTGGACATGCTTCGCGACGCCGCGAAACGCCGCGCCTACGAGTAATACGGATTGGTTCCCGCCGAATGATCCGTTACGTCGACCACGTGCGCGATGGAAGGAATCAGCTTCTTGATTTCGATTTCCACGCCTTGGCGGAGCGTCGCGGAAGAGGCCGCGCATCCCTGGCAACCGCCTTCGAGGCGGACGAAGGCCGTGCGGTCGCGGACGTCGATCAGCGAGATGTGGCCGCCATGCGCCGCGACCTGCGGATTGATGCGCTCGTCGAGCAGCGCAAGAATCGCCTTGCCCTCTTCCGTGCCCAGGCCGGGCCGGTCCTCGAGTTCGATGGCGTCGCGCACGTCCGTCACTTCGGGAACGTAATGCTGAAGCATGTTCCGGATCGGTTGCATGAGTCCGTAGGCGGAACCCTCGAACCGCAGATAAGCGATGCTGTCCCGGAACGCTCCGAACGCGACGTCGCCGCCGCCGTCCCTGGCGGCCGGGCGGATTCGCGTGTCGACGATTTCCCTGATTTCGGCCGCCGGGCCGGAAAGTTCCTCCTCTCCGCCGTCGGAGACGAGGCGTTCCTCGACGACCGGCTCGCCCGACATGAAATGATCCATGATCGCGGCGAGAACCTGCGGACGCAGCACGTGCCATTCGGCATCCGGCGCCTTGGTCACCCGGATGTCCTTCGCTCCGAGCGCGACGCGCGCCACGGAGTCGAGCGCGAACAACCGCCGCGCCAGCGGCGCGTCCGCCGCCTCCGCGGCCGACGCGAAGTCGAGGGTTCGGCCGGGCAGCACGTCGCGGCCCGGCAGGAAGCGAACCATTTCGGGATTTGCCGTCTCTTCTGTCTGGATGAACATGGTCGAGATCCGCCCAATGATGACGCCAAACGGCAAGATAGGGCCATTCCGCGGGAAAGGCAAAGCCGTCGCCGGCAGGTTCGCGCGGCGAGGACAGGTTGGAGGCATTCGTGAAGAAGCACGTCGACGCGTTCGGAATCGAGTGGGCCCATTGCGACGCCGCGGGCATCGTTTTCTATCCCCACTATTACGCGTGGTTCGATCAGGGCACGGAGCGCCTGTTCGCCTCGGTGGGCCTCTCCTACGGCGAACTGGCGGAAGAATTCGGCATTTCCGGCATGCCGCTTCTCGAAACGGGAGCGAAATACAAGAACCCCTGCAGGCTCGGCGCGCGGGTTCGGATGACGAGCTGGATGGACGGGATTTCCGGCAAGACGTTCGTCGTCAGGCACCGGATCGAGAGCGAGGAGGGCGCAGAGATGCTGGAAGGCTTCGAACGCCGGGTCATGGTGAAAAAGGATCCGCAGTCGCCTCGGGGAATTCGCGCCGTCGATCTGCCGGCGGCGGTGCGCGAACGCCTCGCGGAGTGAGGCTGCGGCTGCCGGCCGCGCGAATCGGCGGACGCCGAAGGGCGGGTCCGCCTCGCGGAAGTCGCCTCCCCGTTGCGCGGGGATTCGCGCGGCCGCGCGCCGTCGGGAAGGAACCTGCGGCGCCGGCCCGCATGGCAAGCGGCGCGGCGGCGTGTTAGGAGGGGGCATGCGGGACGAAAAACCTTGGGTGAAGCCGGTCACGGACTATTTGCCGCTGGCCGCGTTCTTCGCCGTCTATTTCGGCTGGGATCTGCTTACGGCGACCGCCGCGTTGCTGGCCGCCACCCTCGCCGCTCTGGGGTTGTCGCTGGCCGTTAACCGGCGCGTTCCCGTCATGCCCCTCGTCACGGCGGGCCTGGTCGCCGTATTCGGGGGACTGACGCTGGCTTTCGACGACGAGACCTTCATCAAGATGAAGCCGACCGTCGCCCAGGGCCTGATCGCGGCCGTCCTTTACGGCGGATTGCTGTTCGGCAAGCCTCTTCTCAAGCCCGTCATCGGCGCTGCCGTCGCCATGGACGACGCCGGCTGGCGCAAACTGACGCGAAACTGCGCCGGCTTCTTCCTCGCCATGGCGGCGCTCAACGAGCTCGTCTGGCGAACCCAGTCGACCGATTTCTGGGTGACGTTCAAGGTGTTCGGCATCGCGGGCATGACGTTCGCCTTCCTGATGGCGCAGATAATGTTCCTCGCGCGTCACCGGGTCTGACGGCGGCCGGGAGTTCCCCGGCCCGCTACTCCGCGGCGACGGGTCGGCGCACCGTCTCCGGGACGTCGTAGCCCGCAAGCACGCGGTCCGCGACGCCGGCCAGTTCGTCCCACGGACAATTGAAGAAGTTGTAGAGCGTGTTGATGAACGCCGGCCCCGCGTAGAACCGTTCGTATTGCTGGTGCCGGCCCGCGAAGTCGCTGCCGAGCAGGTCCCATCCCATTTTCAGGAACTTCATGCGCTCGATCGCGGACTGTCCCGGCACGGACCAGTAGGTGTCGAACTGTTCTCTGAGGGCCGGGTCGTTGATCACGGATACGTCCGCCGGCATCTGGAACGGACCGCCGCCCATCAGGTCGCGCACGGTCTCGCAGATCGTTGCGTAGTTCTGCGTGCACCAGTGGAGGGCCGCGTACATGTGGCGGCGGTTGGCGAACAGATGGCCGCAATCCGTTTCTTCGGCTTCCTCGATCTGGCCCGCGATCATGCCGCCGAGCCCGGCTTCGGCCGCGGCGAGGCGACCCAGCGTGTCCTGAACGCCCGGCACGTGTATCACGTTGTTGAGCTCCGCGGATTTGCGGGCGATCCCGAGGATGAGCTTCAGCTTTTCGTGAAACCGCACGTTGGACTGGTGGTTGCCCATGACGTGGCTCGGCGTCTTGAAGTAGATGTCGCGCGACAGCGGCGCGTCGTTGTGGGTGAACACGCGTTCCCACGGCACCTTCACCTCTTCGAAGATCACCATCGAATCCGTTTCGTCGAACCGCCACGCGAACGGCGCGTCGAACTCGGATATGGCGAAGCGCTCGTAGGGCTTGCGGGTCCAGATCGCGACGCCCGGCGCGTTCAGCGGCACCGCGCAGGTCACGCTCTCCGCCGCCTGGTCCTTCCCGAGCGGCAGCAGGTTGCCGACCCATGTCTCGTTGGAAAAGACGGCCGAGGTTCCCAGCATCTTCATGCCGTTCAGGGTTACGCCTTCGGCGTCCTCGTCGACAACCTGCAGCGTCGGCACCTTCAGGCCCTCGCGCTGATAGAGTTCCGGCTGGCGCGCGCCCTGCGGCGGCAGCACCGTGTAGCAGGCGAAGATGTCCTTGCGGCGCATCTCGTCGTAATAGTTTTCGAGATTGGCGCCGAAGCCCTCGCGGTTGCCTTCGAACAGTTCCGGTCCGAAGGTCAGGCCGGTGACGAAGCTCGCCACGTGATCGGGAGACCGCCCCAGCATGCCGTAGGTCCACTCGGCGACGCGGCGGTGGGTCTCGCGGCGCTTGCGCAGGTCGTCCCTGGTCTTCGGTTTCAGGAACCATGTCGAGGAAATCTCGCCGTCCTCGGCCTCGTACGCCGTGACGTCGACATTCTCGGGGGCGCGCTTTCGGTCGTAGATCATCGCGAACGAGCGCGCCGCGTTGCGGAACGCCGGGTGGGCGGTCACGTCGTCGACGAGTTCGTCGCCGATATAGACCCTGCGCCCGTCGCGCAGCGAAGCGAGATGCTGTTCTCCGGTCTTGAGCATTCGATTTCCTCCTTGCAGTCAGCGCCGAACGGCGGTTATCGTTTCTTTCGGGGTTCCCCACTGCGCCAGATGTTCGGCGAGGTCGGCGGTGCGGGCGCTGGTCCGGCGCATGTGATCGACGATGTAGCAAAATTGCCGGAAGGTCTTCGGCCCTATGTCGCAGAACAGAGCGTCGTTGATTTCGCGGAGTTGGGGCGCGAAATCCCCTAGCTTCTTCCGGCTTTCGTCGGTCAGCGACAGGAGGACGCTTCTCCTGTCTTCGGGATTGCGGAGCTTGTCGAGAAGGCCCATGCGCGCCAGCTTGCGGCTCTCCATGGTGACGTAGGAGCCGGTTATGTGGAGATGGTCGGCGATCGCGGAAACGGTCACCGGCTTTCCTTCCCCGACCTCCGCGACGGCCATCAGGATATGGTACTGGATTCCGGTGAGCCCGAGCGTCGCGGCCATGCGCTCGCGTATTCTGTCGAAATTCCCCGCCATCGTCAGGATATCGTAGACCAGCCGCCGGAAAACGGCGTCGTTTCCGCCGGCGTCCAGCAACGCCGGGCGCGACGTGCTCGGCGGAAGGCTCCATGTCTGGGCGTTCGGTTGCGCGCTCATGTTCGCTCTCTCGATAACCTCTTCGACGATATGATAGCTAAGTAATTTAGGTAAGTCAAGCGGTTTCTGCTAAGGCGGCCGCATTTCCGGAAGGTACGCCGAGAAGGCGAGGTTACCAGTGGACAAGCCGCCGCGACATGAGAAAATCCCCTCGGCAAGTCGCGCCGAATTACCCGGAAAAGTCTACGAAAAATTTTTCTCGAATCCCATATTTCCCAAGGATCCTTAGCGGGAATCTTTGGTTTCGGAGACGTTTGCGCTGCGTCGATTCATGGCGACCTGCTGCTCGGCCGGTCGCCTGCGACGGCGCGAGATCCGCGTTGCCGAAGTCCGGACGAGGATGCTTGGGAAACAGGCATCGTTCGGCGTCGACTTGACCGCCGGCCGCCTGACGGAACGGACCATGCCGCCGTTTCGAAACCGATGCATCCCGGCGGTCATGGCGGCGACCGGGTTTTTGCCCGGCCCAGCCGTTTGCCGCAGGGGCGGCGTCCGGGCGGAGGGCTGGCTTTGGGCCAGCATCCGGGGAAAACGCTGTCCCGGCCGGAAAATCCGCGGGTTTCCGGGCCCGAAGCGGGGCGACTCTCCGCTTTTGAACGCCGTCGGCGTTTCAGGACGCCGGAAACGGCGCCAGAGCGTCCGCAGGAAGACGCCGACGCGAAAACGGAAGACAGCGAAAGTGTCCCGGGGAAACGGCGGGTGCTTCGACGAGGCGCACTGCGACGCGAACGTCGGCTTTTCGCGTGCCCGTCTGCCGAAATGTCCGGACGGGGCGTCGAACTCGTCCGCCTGCGGCTCCCGGCTTCAGGCAGTCTCGAACTCGAAGCCGACGATGTTGCGCTCTTCCCGGCCGAACTCCATGCCGATCAGCCGGCACCCCCAGATGCCGGTACTTGTCCGCGTAGCCGCGCTCCCGCATCTGCGCAAGCGCCCGGCCTTCCGGTCCCCCGTCCACGACCTTGAACTCGTACAGATGCACGCATCCCGGACTTAGCACAGCCATGTCCAGGCGTCCGCGGGCGGTCGCTTCCTCGACCCGTACGTCCAGACCCGCCGCCGCGAAGTGCGAGTAAACGAGGGCCGCCCAATAGCCCTCGTAATGCGCGAGGTCGTTCTTCCGGTGCCAGTCGTGAGGAACGCTCGCGAAGAACGCCTCGAACAGCGCCTTCACTTTCTCCGGATCGTCCTCCGCCGTCAGCCTGGCCAGCTCCGCCTGCCGCGTCGCATCCCGTCCCGTTGCCGGCGCCATGGCGCGCAACAGCCTCTTGTTCAGGCTGAGCTTCACCTCGTAGTTCGGGTAGCCGGTAGAGGCCCCCGCTGTCGGTGGCCTCCTCGCCGACGATGGTCAGGTAGCCGGTCTGAAACAAAAGCGCTTCGGTCGAGATGTCGTCGACGTCGAAGGTCGACAGCAGGTCGTCGTCCGCGACCATGCGCTCCAGGGCGGGCGTCTCGACCTGGTGCCGCGACAGGAGGTCGACGAGAAAGGTCGGCGTGCCGCTCTGGAACCAGTGCGCCTTGAACTCGCGCGTTTTGAAAAGAAGGAGGATGTCGAACGGGTTATAGACCTTGTCCGCGCCGCGCCAGTTGTAGCCGTTGTACCAGCGCCGGATCTCGTCCCGGTCCAGGCCCTCGAGTTCCGGGGCGAAGACAGCGTCCAGCTCCGCGTCCGTGTAGCCGCAAATGTCCGAGAACTCCGGCTCCAGCGTGATGTCGCGCAAGTTGTTCAGGCCCGGGAACAGGCCCGCCTGCGAGAACTTGCTTACCCCCGTCAGGAAAACGAAACGGAGATGCTCGTCGCAATCCTTGATCGCCCCGTACAGGCTGCGCAGGAAGTCCCGGTTGGCACGCGCCAGTTCCCGGTCGCCGAGCGCGACCGGCTTGTCGTACTCGTCGACCAACACGACCGCCTGCTGTCCGGTGCGCTCGTGCAGGACCAATTCCCCGAAACGGTTCGAGGCCTCGGCGGGACCCGGTTCGAGGCCGGCGCGCCTCTCCGCCGCCGCCAGTTGCCTTTCCACGGTTACCCGAACCCCGTCGGGGACGACGAAATTGCCCCTGCCGAAGCTGAGCCGCACGACGGCGCGCCGACCAGTCCCACTCGTCGTGCACGGCAAGGCCCCGGAACGGCTCCTCGCTTCCCTCGAACAGCTTCTGCAGCGTGTCCACCAGCAGGGTCTTGCCGAACCGGCGCGGACGCGACAGGAAATAGTAATCGCCCCCTTCGACGAGACGGCGCACATGCTCCGTCTTGTCGACGTAGCAGTCCCTCGTCCGGATTTTCCAGAGGGACGTCATGCCGATCGGCAGCATGCGCTTCGTCATTCGAAGAGAGTAGGCAGCAGAGCCGGAGCCGTCAAGGATGAGGTCGCGCAGTCCGACCGGAGCGACCAGCGACCGCCCCGACGTTCCGCCCGCAGGCGCACGAGCGCCCCACCGTCGCGAGCCCGAGCCGCAGGCGCCCGCAGGTCGCGGACATATTGCTTCTCCGTAAGCGTTGTCGACATGGCTGTAGATTTGCTCCGCAGCGAAGCGGCGGTTCGCGCTTCCAGGAGGGGCTGCCCCAAGGGACCGGGCATCGGAGCGTTCCCGAAAGTCGCGCCGCGAACCGGAACCGCTTTCGGCTGCGGCCGTCGCGGTGGAGACGCCGCCCGCTATTCGCCGACTTCGATCGCCACGGCCATCGCGCTGTCGCCCGCGGCGCAGCCGTTGAACAGCCCGTAGCCGCCGCCGCGCATGACGAGTTCCTCGATCAGTTCGCAGATCGCGCGCAGCCCCGTCGGTCCCTGCGGATGCCCCCAGATGAGCGAGCAGCCGAAATTGTTCATCCTGTCGATATCGAAACCGGTTTCGCGGCAGAACACGACGTCGTTGACGGCGAACGGATTGTGGGTCTTGACCGCCGCGATGTCGTCGAGCGACAGTCCGGCGTCGTCCAGCGCCCGCTGCGACGCCGGCACCGGGGCGTGCGGCATGTATCCCTTTTCGGTGCGAGCCTGGCCGAACCCGGCCAGGCGGATGCCGATCCGCGGATCGGACGACATCTCGCGCGCTTTTTCGCGCGTGGTCACGACCATGCCGGCGGTGCCGTCCGCGGGATGCGTCTGTCCGGCGTAGGTCACCGTGCCGTCTTCCCGGACCGGCTTAAGCGACGCGAGTCCCTCGCGGGTGGTCTCGTGGACGCCCTCGTCGCCGTTCATGGTCGCGACGGTCCTGCGGAACTTTCCGTCCGGCACGTCGAGAGGCAGCCGCATGTACCGCTTCTGAAAGGCGTTGCCGTCGGCGGTCGCGTCGCGATATTGCTCGTAGCGCCGCGCCACCACGTCGTGTTGCTCGGCGGTGGTGATCTGCCATTTGCGGGCGACGTTTTCCGCCGTTTCCACCATCGCCAGGCGCGCGTACGGGTCGCGTCCGAAATTGTCCAGCACCCAGTTTTCGCTCTTGCCGGTTCCGCCGGGCGCGGTCGGTTCCGGATAGTAGAGGTTGGGACCGTTCGAGGTGCGGTCAGTGGTCACCACCAGCACCGAATCTCCCTCGTCGGCGATTTCCCTGCTTGCGGTTTGCAGGCAGCGGGCCGAGGTCGCGCAGGCCTGCGTAACGGTCGGCCCGGGAACCCGGTCCGCTCCCATCATCGCCGTCATCCACGGCGCGCCGAAGAATGACTGGTGCTGCGGAACGGTGAGGCCGAGAACGGCCATGTCGAATTCGTCGGCGGGAATCTCCCTCCGCGCCAGCTCGTCCGCGGCCACGCGCGCCGCGAACTCCACGGAGTTCAGATGGCTGAGCGAACCCTGCCATTTGGCGAACGGAGTCGACCAGTAACCGCCATAGGGAATGTATGCCATGCCGCTCGTTCCTGCTCGATGCCGTTTCCAGCATCGCCCGAACGGGCGGGCTGGTCAAGCGCCGGCCGCCTCCGGACGCGGCAGCCGCTTGCGCGCCAGGCGCTTCTCGCGTCGCCCGAGGCGCCAGGCCGCGAGGTTCGCGCGGATCATCAGCAGCGCGGGAGTGACGATCAGGGTCAGCACCGTCGCGAACGCGAGGCCGAACGCGATCGCCGTGGCGAGTTGCTGCCACCACTGGGTCGAAGGCGCGCCGACGTCGATCTCCCGCGTGACGAAATCGATATTGATCCGCGTCACCATGGGCAGGAGTCCGAGGATCGTGGTGGCGGTCGTCAACAGAACCGGACGAAGACGCTGCGCGCCGGTCCGCAGAATCGCTTCCATGGGCGTCGCGGCGGTCTTCGCCAGACGGTCGTAGGTGTCGATCAGCACGATGTTGTTGTTCACCACGATGCCGGCGAGGGCGATGACTCCGATGCCGCTCATCACGATGCCGAAGGGCTGCGCGATGATGAGCAGGCCCAGCATCACGCCGACCGTCGACATGACGACGGCCGAGAGAATGAGGAAGGCCGAGTAAAAACGGTTGAACTGGGTGACGAGAATGACCGCCATCAGGAACAGGGCGACCGCGAACGCCTGCCCGAGGAAAGCGCTCGCTTCCTTCTGCTCCCGGTCCTCGCCCTTGAACGTCACGTCGACCCGGGGATCGAGAGACGCTTCGGTATCGAGCCAGGTCCTGATCTCGGTGACCTTGTCGTCCGGCAGCACGCCGGGAAGCACGTCCGCCTTGACCGTCATGGAACGCTTCGCGTCGGTTCGCTGGAGCGTTCCGGTCTGCTGGCGCGGCAACCGCGTCACGAAGTTGCTGATCGGAACGAGGCCGTTCCGCGTTTGCACGCGAATCGAATCGAGTTGTTCGAGACTGCGGTATTCGGCCGGAAACCGAACCACGATGTCGATTTCGTCGTCGGCGTCGTCGGGCCGGTAGCCGCCGATCTTCAGGCCGTTGGTGACGAGGCGGACGATGTTCCCGATCACGGCGACGTCCGCGCCGAACTTCGCGGCCTGCTCCCGGTCGACGCGAAGCTCCCATTCTATGCCCGGGACCGGTCGGCCGTCTTCGATGTCCTTGAGCCCGTTCGTCGACTCCAGCCGCGTCCTGATTTTGGCGACGGCGGGAGCGATGAGGGCGGGATCTCGCGAGGTCACCAGAAGGTGGATCGGCTTGCCGACCGGCGGCCCGGCTTCTTCCTTGGCGGTTTCGACCCGGATGCCGGCAAGTTTTCTCGAGCGCGCGGCGATGTCCGCGAGGATCGCGTCGGCCGGGCGGCGGTCTCGCCAGTCCTCGAACTCGATGCTGATGTTGCCGACGAGGTCGGCCGGCGTGTCGTCGCGCCGCTGCTGCTCGCCGGAAAGGATGTAGACCGCCCGCATTTCGCCGCGTTCGCGCTGAAGATCGAGAATTTCCCGCTCCACCTGTCCGACCAGGCGCTGCTTCTGGTCGACCGAGAGGTTGCCGCGGGCGAACACCTTCATCACCGCGCGGTCGGGCTCGACCTCGGGAAAGAACTCGAAGCCGCGCCCGAAATTCGCGTAAAGCGCCCACGCGGCGACGAGCGCGAGAACGGCGGCTGCGGCCACCTTGCCGGGGTGTCGGAGGGCGCCCTTGAGCAGGCGGACGTACCCGCCGGTGAACCCCCGGATATCCTCGATGTCTCCGCTTTCCACGGCCTTCATCTGGGCGATCGCCGCGGCGCCGGCCATGCCGGGCTTGCCGATCTGCGCGCCGACCGTGGGCACGAAGATCAGGGCCATGAGGAGCGACGCGGACAATGTCGCGATCAGGGTGATCGGCAGATACTTCATGAACTCGCCGATCATCCCGGGCCAGAACAGCAGCGGCAGGAACGCCGCGAGGGTGGTGGCCGTCGAAGCGATAATGGGCCAGCCCATCCGCTTGGCGGCCTCGGCGTAGGCAGCGGCCCGCGGAGCGCCTTCGGTCATCTTGCGGTCGGCGTACTCGGTCACCACGATCGCGCCGTCGACCAGAAGGCCGACGGACAGGATGAGCGAAAACAGGACCACCACGTTGACCGTGAGGCCGGCCGCGGCGAGCACGAGTATGCCGGTGAGGAACGACCCCGGAATCGCGATGCCGACGAGGAATCCGGTTCTGAGGCCGAGCGCGCCGACGATGACGATCATCACCAGAAGGACTGCGGACAGGACGTTGTTCTGGAGATCCCGAAGCATCGTGCGGATGGTGCGCGATTCGTCGTTGGAGAAGACGACCTCGATTCCGGACGGCCAGTGCCGTCGTTCCTCTTCCACGAGGTCTCTGATCGCGTTCACCGTATCGATGATGTTTTCCCCGGACCGTTTCGAGATTTGCAGCGCGATCGCGGGCTTGCCGTTCAGGCGGGCGTAAGTTCGGCGATCCTCGAACGTGCGGCGCACGGACGAAACGTCCCTTACGGAGATGACGGAGTCGCCGCTGGTCTTCAGCGGCATGTCGAGAATGTCGCCGGCGGATTCGAACAGTCCGGGCACCTTGATCGCGAAGCGTCCTCGTCCGGATTCGAGCGCGCCGGCCGTTATCAGCCGGTTGAAACGGGTTACCATTTCGATCACCTGGCGCGGATCGAGGCCGTAGGAATCCAGCAGCAGCGGGTCGATGACGATCTCCACCCGCTCGTTGCGGTCGCCGCCGATTCGCGCTTCGAGAACGCTGGATATGCCTTCGATGCGATCCTGCAGATCGCGGCTCAGCTTGAGCAACGCGCGTTCGGGAACGTCGCCGCCCAGCGTGATGACGAGTATCGGGAGCAGGCTGAGATTGACTTCGTTCACCCGCGGCTCGTCCGTTTCGTCGGGCAAGTCGGCCTTGGCGATGTCGACCTTGTCGCGCACGTCCTGCAGCGCCTTGTCGGCGTCGAACCCCGCCTCGAACTCGAGCAGGACGCTGGCGCCGCCCTGGAAGGCGTTCGATCTGATTTCCTTGACGCCCTCGACGGATTTGACCTCCGCTTCCATGGGACGGACCAGAAGGCGGTCGGCGTCTTCCGGCGAGACGCCCGACAGGGTCATGGACACGTAGATGACGGGGAAATCGATGTCGGGGCGCGCCTCCTTCGGGATGCCGAGGTAGGCCGACGTTCCGGTCAGCAGCAGCAGGACGAGAATCGCGATGACCGACCGCGACCGCGACAGCGCGGCGTCGATCGGCGTCACGAGGCGGTCTCCGCCGACTCCGCCACGGGCCGCACCTTCTGGCCGTCCTTGACGAATTCGTGCCCCACCGTGATCAGCCGGTCGCCGTCCTCGAGTCCGGATACCCAGACGCCTTCCTGGGAATCGGCCAGGATCTCGACGGGCACGAACCGCGCGACGTCCCCCGCATCGACGATGCGCACGCCGACGCGCCCGTCGTCCGCAAGGGTGAGCACGGCGGGCGATATCAGATGGGCGCTGGCTGCGGGGAGCGGCAGGCGCAGTTTGCACGTCAGTCCGGCGCGGATGGTCAGGTCGGGATTGGAAATCTCCAGTTCGATTCGGAAGGAGCGCGTTTCGGATTCCCCGATGCTCGCGACGTAGCGCACCCTGCCGCGGACCGTCCGGCCGTCGATCAGGCGAACCGAACCCTGCGCGCCGACCCGGATCCCGGCCACGTCGCGTTCGGACGCGTATCCGATGGCGAGTATCGGATCGAGATCGACGACCGTCGCGATCCCGTCGCCCGATCTGGCGTACGCGCCGACCTCGACGGTTCGGGACTCGAGCACTCCGGCGAAGGGAGCGCGAAGCGTCGTTCTCTCCATATCAATTCGCGCGGCTTCCGTTCTGGCCAGCGCCGCGTCGAGCCGGGCGCGGGCCTCCGCCAGCTGCGTGTTCGCCCGGAACCCCTTCTTGGCGAGGCGCGCCGCGGCGGTGTGCTCGATGCGCCGCTGGCGAACCAGGGCTTCCGCTTCCTTGAGCAGCGCCTTCCGGTTTTCCACGTCCTGGCGGGCGACGACGTCGCCGAGCTCGATCGCTTGCCCTTCCTTGGCGGGGACGGCGGCGACGGGCCCGGTCGTCTGCGCCCGAAGCGTGACCCGGCGCGACTCTTCGGTGCGGCCGTTAATGACGATTTCGCGCTTTCTCGGCCGGGCGACGGTCTCCCGAACCCTGACGGAGACCAGGGGAGTCTGCGCCGGCTCGGCGGTCGCCCGTCCTCCTTCTTCCGCGGCCGCCTGTCTTCCGTCTTCGCCCAATTGGCCGGACGCGATCCACGCCGCCGCGCCGACGGCAAGCGCGGCCGCGATGGCGATCGAACCCTTCATGTTCGATCGCCCGGTCGGCGCGCCGTTCCGCGAGCGGAAGAGCGCGCGCGGCGACGCCGCGCGGGGCAGGGAGGTTCAGGCGTTCCGGGCGCGGTCTCGGAGACCTGTCCGGCGGCCGGCGGCATCCGCGCCGGCCCGGCGGGCCGGAAGGATTTGTTCGCGGGACGGGCGGCCCGGCGCTTCCGCGAAAAGCCGGAGACGGGCGCGGCGAACGAGACGCCGCCGCCGGCGCGGCGGCGGACGGCCGGGATTCGCGTTCGGGCGGGCGGCGATCGCCGCCCGGCGCAGCGCTGGAATGGGCGCGCGTTCATGCAAAAAATCGTTTCCGCAGACGATGCCATCAAATTACATATAGGTTCGGCGAGATGAGCTTTCAAACCGTGGACGCCTCGAACGAAAGGCGGGCGGACGGGGGCGGAGGGCGCAAGCGGGCCTTTCCCCGCGGCCGGCGGCGCGGTTTTCACAGGGAAATCGCAGGCGCGAACGCCGCAAAGGTCCGGACCTTGGCGCCGAAAGCGGGATCGCCGGCTTGCGGGTTCGTCTCGGCCGCCGGCGCGGTCACGCTCGCATGACGGCCGCCGCCGCGCGCCGTCCGGAGAGAATGGCCCCTTCGATGGTTGCGGGCAAGCCGGTATCCGTCCAGTCGCCGGCCAAGAACATGTTCCCGATCCGCGTGCGGGTTCCGGGTCGCGACCGCGCTCCCGAGGGGGTTTGCGCGAAGGTCGCGCGGCGTTCGTTGACGATCCGCGCCGGCGGCGGCCGGCCGGCGTCGAGGTCGAGCGCCGCCGCCACGTCGTTCCAGAGGATGCGGGCGATTTCGGAATTGGGCCGCGAGGCGAGCGCGTCGGCCGCGCTGACGGTGACCGAAGCGACGTCGCCGCGCGCGAAGATCCATTGCGCCGTGCCGCCGACCAGGCCGAGGATGCGTTCTCCTCCGGGCAGCGCCGGCGGGCCGTCGAGCCGGTAGTGCGCATTGACGATGGCGCGGTCGCCCGCCGGGACGCGAAGTTCCGGGCGCAGCGCGCTCGCGGCCGACGGAGGCACGGCCAGAACGACGGAATCGCCGGCGTCGGCGAGGATCGTTTCCCGCGTCGTGACGATCCGGCCAATCCGGTCGTTTCGGGTTTCCAGGGCGCGAACGCGGCTGTTGAACCGGAATTCTCCTCCCGATGCGCGGACCGCGGCGACCGCCGGATCGACGAAGCAATGCGCAAGTCCGCGGTCGGCGACATAAGGCCGGCAACCGCCTCGCAGGAACGTCCGGGAGAAGATCGACCGCAGGAGCAGCGCGGAGCCTTCCTCGGGGCGGGCGTTGAGGACGGCGGTCGCCAGGGGAATCCACAGGCGGCGGTAGGCGGCTTCGGGGGCGCCCAGCAGCGCCGCGACCGTATCTTCGGGTCCCGCCCGCGCCAGGCGCAGCGCCCGCAGAAGGTCGAACGGCCCGGCGTCCGGGATCCGGCGCGGACCGCTGAAGACGGGGAAGGGCGGGAGTCCGCGGCGAGCGCGAACGGTCCAACGGGCGCCCGTGGCGAGGTCGAGGAACGGAAACGCGCCGACGGCCGCGAGACGGTCGCGCGCGCCGATCGCGTCGAGAAAAGCGAACGTTTTCCTGTTGCCCGCCATCACGAGATGGTTGCCGTTGTCGATTTGGCGTTCGAGCGTCGCGTCGAAAAAGGAACGGCAGCGGCCGCCCGCGCGACCGGCCGCCTCGAGGAGGGTGACGGCGCGGCCGGCGCGGGCGAGTCCGAGCGCCGCGGACAGGCCGGCGAGGCCGGCGCCCACGACGAAGCATCGTCCGCTCATCCGCCGGCGAGCAGGCAACGCATGATGACGGAAAACTTCTCCCTGCGCGGCAGAGATACGCTTTCGGAGACGCGATTCCAGCCTCGGGCCTGGATTCGCAGGAGGAGGCGCCGGTAGATCGCGGTCATGATCGCGGCGGGCGCCAGGCAGGCGGCGTCCTCCCGCGTCATCGCGTTCCGGAGGCTCCGAGCCTTCTCGTAGCTCGCTTCCGCCGTCATGGCGACCGCGGCGCAGGCTTCGGAAAGCCGCGGGTCGTTCAGCAGGGCTTCCGGATCCCGCGAGCGAACGCCGGCCGCTTCGAGCGCTTCCCGCGGAAGGTAAAGCCTGCCGTCGGCGGCGTCCTCGGCGATGTCCCGAAGGATGTTCGTAAGCTGCAGCGCCCGGCCCGTCGCAAGCGCGTAGTCGTCGGCGCGCGGGTCGCGGCAGCCGAATATGCGCACCGAAAGCAGCCCGACAGCGCCCGCCACCCGGGCGCAGTAAAGGTCGAGTTCGTCGGCGGTCGGAGCGACGACGGGGCCTCGCGCGTCGGTTTCCATGCCCGAGACAATTGCGTCGAACGGTTCCCGCGGCAGGTCGAAGCGCGCGATCGCGCTGCCCAGCGCGACCGCGACCGGACGATCGATCGCACGTCCGCCGTATAGCGCGTCGAGCGCGCGACGCCACCTGTCGAGCGCCAGCAGTTTTTCGGACTGCGGCGCGGGTTCGTCCGCGATGTTGTCGACTTCGCGGCAGAAGGCGTAGAGCGCGTACATCGCTTCGCGCTTGGCGCGCGGCAGCAGCCGCATCGCCCAATAGAACGAGGTTTCGGCGGCGCGCACGATCGTGCCGACGGCCGCTGCGGACGCTGCCGCGTTCATCCGGCAAACTCTCCGCGACGGACAAGCCTGCGTCCACGGAAAGAGCTCGCGCGCCTCGTCGAGTTCCTGCTCGCGAAAGCGCCGTCCGAAGTCGCGGGACTCCGGGACGACGAGGCGGCGGCGCCTCTCGAAAATGATGTTAGCGCCATGGCGCGAGTATAGGCCGCGACCGGGCGGGATGACAAAGCGGGAGTTGCGGCCCTCGCGCCGCGGAGCCTGCCCGGTTCCCGAAAACGAGGGCGCGTTCCGGAGCGGATTCGCCGTCCGCCGCGGGTCGGCAGGAAAGCAGGTCCGCGCGCGTTATCCCGCGGAGCCGAGAGCGCTCCATAGGAGCCGCAGCGCCAACAGCGTAAGGACGATCTGGAATACGCGCCGGAACAACTCCTCGGGCATGCGGTTCAGCAGCGTTACGCCAACCCAGTTGCCGACGAAGCTCATCGCCGCCATCGCCGTCATCAAGGGCAGATATTCGATGAACGCGAAACCGAGCAGGCCGAAGACCAGCACCTTGAGGCCGTGAATGAAAAGCATGATGGCGGCATGCGTCGCGACGAACACGCGACGGTCTTCGCTCACTCCGCGCACCCATGGAGCGAGAATCGTTCCTGTCGCGCCGACGAACATCGAGATCAGGCCGCCGACGCTTCCCAGAACGAAGAAGCGCCGACCTGTCGGAACGCTCGCCGTGATGCCCGGCATCCAGCAGACGTAGAGCAAAAATCCGCCCAGTATCGCCTGCATCCAGGCAATGGGAAGGGAAACGACGACGCTGCCTCCTATCGACCCGCCGATCGTCGCGCCCGCGGCGAACGGAAGGAGCGCCCGGCGTATCACCAACCTGCGCATGATGAGTATTCGGGTGAAGTTGGTTCCCGCCTGAACGGCGCCGTGGACCGGTATCACCGCGGCCGGCGGCAGGACCAGGGCCATCACGCCGATCATCAGCACGCCGCCGCCGAGCCCGGCAACGACGCCGAAGGCGGACGTGAACGCGGCCAAGGCGGTGAAGCCGCCGAACGTCCACTCATCCATTCCGGGCGGCAGAAACTCGATCATCCCAATGCATGCTTCCGCTGCGCGGCGGCGAACGTCGCGGCAGGTTCCCCAAGGCGTTCGGCTTGTTTGCGTGGGTATAGGGCATTGCGCCGACCGCCGAAAGGACCGTATCTCCAAGACGCCGTTTGCGCGTCCCGGCGCCGGACGGGTTCGTCGAAAATTCTCGGGGGGGCGCGGAGCTGACAGGCCGACGCCGGTTGCCTGCCGCGGTTGACAGGCGCTGTCGAGACGGGGAGAGTTGTCGCCTACGGGGAAGCGATGATGGAGAATTCTGACGACGCTGTAGACTTTCCGAGCATTCGAAAGCACTCTGGAAGGCGGATCCGGCGCAACTGCACAATGAAGAAACGAGCCGGCCCGCAAGCACTCAACGGAGGAACGCGATATGATCAAGAGACGAAAGCTTCATAACTACGTCGTGGCTGCCGCTTTGACCATGATCGCCGGGTTGATCGCGGCGAAAGAGACCGCGGCTGCGGAAACGCCCAACCGCGGCGGCAAGCTTGTCGTAGGCCTGCAACAAGACGTTGCCGGTTTCGACAATTTCCGGGTTCTTAGCTTCGCTCATTTTCGTCAATACATTTTGCAGGCGATCTATGAACGAATGTTCGAGGTGGACGGCGACACGCATGAAATAAAGCCGGTCCAGGCGCTTTCGGCGACGCCAAGCGACGATCGGCGAAAGGGATAAAATTTTCCAACGGAGAGGATTTGAACGCGGATGCCTACGTAACGCATTTTACGCGCCTTTTGACCGGAAAGAATGGCCGGTTCGCTGGACGTTATCGTCGTCTCATGGGGCCTCATTTGATTGGCGTTGAAAAAGTCGATGCTTATTCCGTCGACTTCAAGTTCAAGATTCCCAATCCGGGTTTCAAGGACATGGCGGCGCAGCCGAATATGTCGTGGTGGATCACCGCGCCGAAATATCTGATGGAAAACCAGGCCAAGCCGGAATTCAACCAAATGCCGGTAGGAGCGGGTCCGTACATGCTCAAGGAGTGGCGCGACGGCGCTTACGTGCGGTTGGTTCGCAACCCGCATTACTGGAATAAGGACGCGCAGCATCTCGACGAATTGACTTTTCTGTTCATCCCGCCGGAAGTCAATCGGGTTAACGCCCTGAAGGCGGGCGACCTGGACATCATGTACGTCACCAGGGGATTCATTCCGGATCTTGAGAAAGACCCCGATATCAAGGTGGTTTCGGGGCCGAGACTGTCCGTGGGCCAGGCGATCGGCTTCAATCATTCGAAGCCGCCCTTCAACGACATTCGGGTGCGGAAGGCGCTCATTCATGCTCTTGATCGGCAAAAGATCACCTGCGCGCATACCGGGATTTGCCGGGATCGCGCCGAAAACGACATGTACGGAGACGGGCATCCGTGGGCATGTCCCGAGGTCAAATGGCCAGAGTACGATCCAGGCAAGGCCAAAGCGCTGATCGAAGAATACGTCAAGGAAACGGGCAAGCCCGTAACCTTCAACGTCGATCACTTTCCCGATGCGTGGGCGGAAAAGACGGTCACCGCGATGATCGACATGTGGCGTAGAATAGGTATTTCGGCGACTCAGAAAGCCGGACCGCGGGGGCCCGGTTTCATCCGGCCGCTGCTCGGCGGAAAATTCGACATCTTCACCTTCGTCGAGAATTTTTCCAACGCGGACCCGAGTCTCGTTGCGACGCGCTTTCATTCGAAGCATCCGTCGAGCCGACAGTTCCATCTCAAGAATCCGCGGATCGACGCGGCGGTGGAGAAACTCCAGGCGACGACCGACCGGGACAGCCGTTACGAGGCGAGCTGCGAGTATCAGCAGGTTCTCGCGGACGAAGCGGCGATGATCGTCTACGACCACCCCCTGATGCACATAGCGTACCGTAACCGCGTAAAGGGGGTGAAGAAGCCTTTCGGCTACACTTTCGATGCGCACCGCCTTTGGGTGGAAGACTAACCTCGAAGATGGATGCCGGGGCGACCGGGCCCCGGCGCCAAGCGGGAAATCGACATGCTCCATGAATTGATCCTGACGAACGGCAGGATCCACACTATGGACGACAAGAATACCGTTGTTTCGTCGGTATCCATCGAGGGCGGCCGGTTTGCCGCGGTCGGCAACGACGTCAAGCCCAGGGGGCCGGACGCCAAAACGGTCGACCTTCAAGGCAAGACCGTGATTCCCGGCTTGATCGATAACCATATTCATTTTTTGCGTACCGGCTTGCTGCCCGGCCATGACATGCGGCTCCTGGAAACCGCGTTCTCGGTCGGCGACGCGCTATCCGTGATCGAAGCGCGCGCCCGGGCGGCGCCCGAAGGAGAGTTGCTGAGCGCTCTCGGCGGAATTCATCCCGGACAGTTTGTCGAAGGCCGCTACCCGTCATTGGCTGAACTGGATGACGCCGCGCCCAATCACCCCGTCTATTTGTCCATTTCCAACTGGGGTCCGGGAGCGACCAACACTCTTGCCGGACGCCTCCTTCGGGAGCGCGGCGTGCCGGTCGGAGAGGACGGCGTCGTCGCGAAGGGCAAGGATACCGTGGCGGCGTGGGAGGCATTGAGCGCGCTTCACGGTCATGAAGATACGCTCCGCCAAACGACGGATCAGATGAATTTCGCTCTTTCCATGGGGCTTACCAACGCGTTCGACATGGGCGGTACGATTCCTGCCGGCGGTTGGCTGGATCCGGCGCAGGGATACAACCCCCTCATGGAGCTGATGCGGGAAGATCGCGTACCCATGCGGGTCCGGATTTTTCTGCCGGTGCTCGACACGGACGCCGCGCTGCCGGATCTGATGTCCCGGCTCGACTATACTTTCAATGAATTCGGCAACGATGTCGTGCGGATCGTGGGCATTGGCGAGTGGCTCATTCCGAACAAATTGCAGCGCAAGCAGCCGCTGCCGGATTTCTATACGGATTCTGTGCGCTCCGTGGCCGAACGAGGGTGGATATACAAGCAGCATCTCATCAGCCTGGCCGAGCAGAAAGAACACTTGCGAGTGTGGGAAGAAGTGAACGGAACGGTAAAACTGGCCGATCTGAACTGGTCGATGGACCATTGCTACGGTCTGGATCAAGAAACCCTGAAGCGCGCGATCGGATTGGGCGTCGGCATCAGTTCGCACTCCTCGCCCTATCTGGGAGACCATTCGAATCCGCCGGGCAATCCGCCGTTTCGCATGATCATGAACAGCGGCGTCCGCATGGGGGGCGGTTCGGACGGCGCGCGCATATCGACGATGAACCCGTGGGTGATGTTGTTCTACGCCGTGACCGGCAGAAACTATACGGGCAAGTTGATCAATCCCGAGCAAACGATCAGTCGAGAGGAAATTCTCCGCATTTGGACTACGACCCAAGGCTGGTTTTGCAAGGAAGAGAAAAATATGGGTGGAATCGCGGTCGGAAAATATGGAGATTTGGTAGTTTTGAGCGATGACTATTTTGACGAACAATCCGTGCCAGACGAGGACATTCGGCGCATTACAGCGATTTTGACCGTGGTCGGAGGCCGGATCGTGCACAACGCGGGACCGCTCGTCGAGAAGGATTACGCCGCGACCGTTCATTGACGCCGACAGGAATTTCGCGATTCCGGCGACCCTAGCTCAGACGGCGCTCGCCTTGACGTCGGTGAGCGCCCGGAGGCTGTCGCCGACCATGTTCAACGACAGGATCGTCAGGAACATAAATGCGGACGGAACGAAGGTGACGTGGGGCGCTCTGGAGATTTCGTCGAAGCCGTCGGCGATCATTTTGCCCCATGTGGGAGTAGGCGGAGGAAAGCCGACACCGAGAAAAGCGAGCGCGCCTTCTATGATAATGACGATGGACATGCCGAATAACACTAAAGAAAGCATGGGCAAAATCACGTTCGGGAGCAGTTCGCGGGCCATAATCCGAAAGCCTGAAGCGCCTTGGGCGCGCGCCGCCATGACGAACTCGCGCTCGGAAAACAGAATCGTGTTCGCTCGCGCGACTCTTACCTCCGCAGGAATGCCAAAAAAGGCCAAGGCCAATATCATGACGGTAAGGCTGGGTCCGAAGAAGAACAGGACAACCATAACTCCGACGATATTGGGAAACGCCAAAATGGAATCAGTGAATACGCTGACGACGGAATCGACGCGACCGCGAAAATACCCTGCCGACAGTCCGAGAGCGAGTCCAATAACCAGGCTAAGGAACGGCGATGTGAAGGCCAACTGCAGGGAAATGCGCGCGCCATGAATAACGCGGGACAGCATGTCTCGTCCGACGTGGTCCGTACCAAGAAGATGCCCGTCCGAGTATGGAGGCAAAAACTGCTTGTCGAGGTTGGTGCTCAGCGGATCGTCTATCGGCAGAACATCCGCAAGCGCCGCGCTCAGGCAAATTAGGACCAGCCAACAGAGCCCGAGCCAAAACATGGGGCCAACGCGCACCCACCATGGATCCGGAATTTTCGTTTCGGCGCGCTTGTCGCGAGTCGCGCGCGGCCTGCTCCGAACGAGCCTGACCATATTTCAAGCGCCTTTCGTTCGTCGGTTCACGCGAGGGTCCAGAACTGCGTAGAGAAAATCGACGCTCAGATTGATGGCGACGTAAGCTATGGCCGAGAACGTCACTATGGCTTGAACCACTAGAACGTCGCGAGCATCTATTGAGTCGATCAACAGCTTTCCTATGCCGGGCAATGCAAAAATGTTCTCGGTAATCACAAGTCCACTGATTAATCGGCCGACTTGCAATCCGAGCACGGTAACGAGCGTAAACGAGGAAGGTCGCAATGCGTGTCGAAATAGTATATGGCCCGTGGAAAGGCCTTTGGCCTTGGCCAGCGCGATATAGTCCTCCTGCAATGTCGAAATCATGTCGACCCGCAGAACGCGCAGGAATATGGGCACTTCGCCTAATCCGATAGCCAGCATCGGCAAAATGAAGTGCTTCACGTTTGTAAGCGTTCGGTCGTGGGGTGATGGCCTATTCATTGAGGAGCCGCCTCCAGTCCCGGCGCAGGGGTTTCAGCCAGATGTCCTTGACCGGGAGAGCGCGTTCTTTCCGGGTATCGAGCTTGCCGCGGCCCTGCGTTTTGCCGACCTTGGTCCAGTTGGCGGCCCGGTAGCAGGTTCCTTCGAAGCGCGTGCTCTCGCAGAAGGTCTCCATCAGGGCCGGGCGCAACGCGTAGCGGCCTTCCCAATCGTCGGGCAGGCGACATTCAACCATGGCAAGGATGCAGGACGCGAGGTTTTTGATCCGGACCCACGGCAAGATCAGGAACCTTGCATTGTTGACCACGAGAGGCAGGTTGCGGCGGCGGGTCTCGGGATCCCACCCGACAAGCTTGTCCCGCGGCGCGATCTTCCAGGCCGCGGCGCCGAAGCCGAGGACGGCGAGGGGTTCGCCTCCGGCGGCCCGAACGAAGTATCGCATCTGCGCGCCGGGCAGCGTCGAATAGCCGAGATAGTGGTAGCGAGCGACGAACTCGTTCCAGAGGCGGCCTTCGCCCGCGTTCCGGACGGGCTCAACGGCGACGGGTTGGATATCGGCGAGACGCTCGGGGGTCGGGAACGGGGGCCTGTCGGTCGCGGGACCGGGCACGAGCGGACGGCGGACGACCGGCGCGCGCCTTGGCGGCGGCAAGACGATCACGCCGTCGCGATGCATGCGCAACATGGCGACGCGCGCGCTCATATCCTTTAGGCCGCCGTCGGGCTTGCGCCAGTCGAGGCGGCGGCAGACCTCCCGCGACAGCGCCCGGCGGTGGAGGCCGCCCCTCGCGATCAGGCCGCGGATCATGTCGACCTCGTCCTCGGAGAAGTCGCGCCCGCAGTAGCGGCGGGGGCTGCCGCTCACGGTCCTTGGGGGAGAGCGGGACGCCAGGAGCGGAGACGCTCCTCGCCTGCGCCCCACGGCAGCCAGGCAGCAGGGCCTTCGGGCGGCGGACCGCGATGCCGGGCGCAGGCATCGAGATAACCGAGTAGCCAGCGGTACGGCGAGACGCCGGCCATCTCGAGCGTGCCGAAGATGGAATAGAGCATGCCCGCCAACTGCGCTCCGTCCACGCTATGCGACCCGAACGAGAGCTTCCGGCCGATCGCGAGGCCGCGCAGGCCGCGTTCGGCGGGGTTGTTGTCCATGGGAACGTCTGCGTTGTCGACGAACACTGTCAGGCCGTCGCGGTGGCGTAGCAGGGAGTCCAGAGGGCCGCGTTGCGCCGCGCTCTCCGGAAGCGCGTCCCGTGCCTTTTTCGCCGCCGCGAAGAACGCTCCGGCGAATCTCGCGAGCCGCCGCTGGGCGGCGGCGTTGCCCGGACACGCCAGACGCCTGGCGTTGAGTCGGTACAATGCCGCAATGTGACGAAGCCATTTTTGGGCGAACTTCGCGAGGTTCGGGTAGCCGGTCTCAAGGTTGATGAAGTCCCGTCTGGCATGGACCCAACAATATGAAAGGACGATGCACCCTTCCATGACGCGCGCCAGCTTCCGGTAGGCGGAGTAGCGGTCGCAGACCAGGTGAGCCGCCTGTTCGGGCGAGCCGAGCCCCCTGAACAGTTCAAGGGCGGCTTCCGCGCTGCGCGACGGCAGAATAACGATGCGAACCGCGTCCGCCGACCGGGCGATCCATGCCCAGGCGCGAGCGTTGCCGCCGTCTTCTTCGCCCAACTCCCGTATCCACCACCCTGTTTCGTCGCCGTGAACGACCGGCGCCTCCGACAGGCGCCGGGAGATCTCATCGTCGAGCGGCTCGAACAGTCGCAGGAATCCCCGCTGAGCGTCCGCCAACGTGCCGGGCGCAATGGCAAGCCCGTGCTGACCCAGCGCGCGGCAGACCGAGCGCAACGGACGGTGCAGGCCGTACCTCTCCGCCAGGACGTACGCCCAGACGGAAACTCCGTACCGAGTGTTCGGAAACAGCCGCGCCGGAGCCGGGCCGACGGCCTCCTTTTCCGGTCGGCAGGTACAGGTCGGGCGCAGCCGCTTCCGTCGAATCCTCCGGACATAGGTGACGGTCCTGGTCTCGATGAGATCCGTGTCCTTCCAACCGTTCGAGACCCAGGCCTTGCCGCAGTCCGGACACGTGCGCTCGTCCGGAAGCGACTCCTCCTCGCGAACGGGCAGCTCGGGGTGCGGCGTGCGGCCGTGCGACGGCGTTCCCTGACTGCGCCCCCGGCGTCGACCGGTTGCCGTAGGCTGCCGCTCGCTGCGGCGCCCGAACAACTCCCGGGCAAACCTGCGGCTGCGGGACTTCAGACTCTCGTTCTCTGCCGTCTCTCGGGGCGGCGCCTCGCGTCTCTTTTTCAGGATTCTAATCAGCGCCATCGCCCGGTGGAAAGCTCCCTGCCACCTCTCGGCGTCGCGGCGAAACTTCTCCGCTTTATCGAGTGCGCTTTCCAGCGCCTGGCAGAGAGCCGCATTCGCTCGGCATGCCGCAGCCAGAGCTTGGCCGTCGCCCGACAGCTCGGTCCCGGAAAGCGTGCGTGCAGATTCGACCGCCATGGCAGCCGTATACAAGAACAAAAGAAGAGTGTCCAGGCCTGGGCGATTCGCCTGGCTCGACAGCCCGCTTCGCAACCGAACGCTTACTCTCCGGGACTTCGCGAGAAACCTGTTGCCGGGTGCCAACCAGAGGGGCGGCGTAGGCCGCGGCAGTACCCGAAACGAACGCGCCCTCCCGGTCAAGGACGTCTGGTTGAAGCCCCTGCCTGGAGGCAGGCCTCAACGTCGCCACCCCACGACCGAACGCTTACTCACGTTTTCCCAGACGCCCAGGAACAGAGGAGCATGTCCGGCGGCCGGTAAAATTTTCAGAACGACGGCGAACGCCCAGACAAACATGATCGCCATTACGAACGGCGGCGTTGCCACGATTCCAAACGCGACGGCCGAAATGCATCGATCAATGACGCGGTTGCTTCGAAAAGCGCATAGCACGCCCAACGGCAACGCCAACAGAAAGGCGAAAGTCAGCGCCATAACCATTAATTGAACGGTTACCGGAACGCGTTGCAGCAATAGATCGCTAATTTTCTTGCCGGTAATGTAGGATCGCCCCAAGTCGCCTTGAAGCAGATCGCCCAACCACAACGCGTAGCGAACGATAAGCGGTTTATCGAGACCCAGATCGAGCTCTATCTGACGACGCAGTTCGGGATCATTGGCAGCATCGTCGTCAGCCAGGATGGTATCGACGACATCGCCCGGCAGAAAGTTGACGAGCATGAAGCTGGCAAACGTTACCAGAAAGAATACCGGAATGAGATGCAAAAGTCTCTTACGCAAGTAGGACATGTGAAATCATCGCTGGCTGGTTCCCGTCGATTCTTCGATGGTTGCGGCAATCGCGACGCGGGTTGCCGCGGCGTTCACGGCATAGGTTCGAGAAGCAGCTTCGTTCTTACGCACGGTTCGCGGCGAAATCCGGTCAATCGATCGGAAAGCCGTTGACTTCGCGCGCGGAAAGGCAGTTCCCACGATCTCCGCCACTGTCTTTCCGGAAAACTGCGGTCCATCGTTCATCGCCATCCCCCTCCTCTCCGACGGGTCGGAGATTATACGGGAGCGTAAAGCATAGTGCAGGAGGCTCAATTTTTTTGGGCACGGTCGGCTTCGCCGTGCCATCCGGCTCGAGGTTTCCAGAAACGGGACCACAGTGGAACAACCTTGTCTGAGCGAACGGCCTTGACATGCGGCAGGCTTGGCGCATGCGCATCCTCGCGCTAGCGATGACTCAAGCGGCGCTTTCCGTTCGGGGACAGGGGCGGTTGCGCCCGCCTTGTCGCAGTTCGGCCAGCCGGGCGCTCCGCGTCCGCGGCCACGAGACGTCCACAATGCACGCGCCATGTCGAGCCGTCGATGACAGGCGCCGACGGTTGTCCGAACTCCTCTGGCCTCTTCCAAACCGCCATGACGATCTTGCGGTCGTCGCGTCGCCCCGCGACGCAGCGCAACTGCGGCGTTCTCGCGTCAGCCAGAACCAATCCGACGCTCATGGCCTTGTCGCCGTGCGTGAAATCCATTGCGACGCTCTCTGAAGGGGTTTCCCGCGGCGCTTCGGCGAGGACCGAGTCAAGGTGAGCGTAAACGCGGTCCTCGTCGTTTTCGTTACCTTCGGGGATCGATCGGACAGCAGCGTTACGTTCTCCGCTCCGTAGAATCTCCACGGAAGCCTCGGTCGCCTGCGACGGCAGCAGGCTCATCTGAGTTCGAGCGTGGTTGCGATTGAGTTCCGCAGGGACGCAAAGAAAGCTTCTTCTAGCCGCCAGATCCCCGGTTCCGACGGTCATCACCAAGATACAGTCGCTGTTTCCTGACAAGTCAATTCTATTCGCAGTTACTTCGGTTCGCCAAGGGAGATCGTTCACGAACGATCTTCGGTCGCAGCAAGCGCCTGCGACATTCGTTCGATCACTGACCTCAACTGCGGCAAATCCGTTTCGACTACACTCCAGACTGCGTCCAGATCAATCCCAAGATAGTTGTGGGTTAATATGTTGCGAAAGCCGACGATCGCGCTCCACGGCACGGCGGGCTCGGTAGCTTTGAGCGATTTGCTCAGCCGCTGCGTCGACTCTGCAAGAATTTGTAAATTACGCACCACTGCATCTTGCACCATATGCGAATTATAGAACGTTTCCCGCTGTCCATACGTGTAGTTCCGAATACGATCCATGCACTTGAGAATGTGCGCCAGCAATATTCGGTCAGAGTCCGTGCCCGGTATCACAATGGCTGCGCTTCCTTCAACACTTGGTCGCGTATTGCGGGGTGGAGACTGCTTTCTGTCAGCACCTCTACTCGACGATTAAGGAGCTCCTCTACCTCCACCAGCAGGGCGCCTAGTGCCAACCCTGTCTTGTTGGGAGCTAGCGAGACCAGTAGATCGACATCGCTCGCATCGTCCGCATCGTCCCGGGCCATCGACCCGAATACCCGTACGTCCTGCAACCCGTGACGCTCGGCGAGGGCAAGAATTCGAGCCCGGTGAGTTTCGATCAACGGATGCATTTTGCCCCCTATGTCGTCCATACTTTTCGAGCCATGCGCATATGCTTCGGGGTACTCGCCTAGATACGCGCCTCCACAATCCTCCGCATGCGTCGTTATTCCGGATAGATCGCCACAAGGGAGCGCGTGGGGTTCCAATTTACAGTAATCGTAGCGGATTCAAGCAACTATGCAACCTGCGGAGAGAAGTTCCATTGCGACGGATCGTAGACATTTGCGATCCGAGTTTCAAGGCTTCGGAAGCCGCAACGCAGTCAGCGATTTCTAGGTGCCGGCTGGGTTCCGACTGCGGTGCGGCACTGTTCGACCTTGCATTGGGTTACGATAACGTCAACGATCACGACCAGTTCCGGGACGGCGGGAATGGCGGCGGGCGTGTCGACCTGACTGGTTGGGTTCGGGAGCGCGACCGAGGCCATCCGCTGACCGGTTCGAGCGCCTGAGCCGGCTTGAGCCGGGCGTGCTCGACGAAGCCGAGACGGAAGAGGATCGTCTCCTGCATGGAGGCGCTGAACAGCTCGACCTGTTTCTCGAAGCTTGTTGCCGCGGAAGGAGATCGTTCCAGACTTCAACGCCGCTGTTGAGCGGCCGCACGGCGACCAAGAGGTCATTTCTTCCACGGCTACTACGACACCTGCCGCTCTGCAGCGACCAAGCGTTGCGCGCGGGTGCGATCCTCGAACCCGGCTGCGGCTTACGCCCCGACGGAACGTGGTGCAAAGGCCAGGACAAGGTCGACTAATGTTCGACTTTCCCTGCGACGCCCGTCTGACGGAGCGCATCGACAGGCAGTTGCGCAAGTTGCGCTGCCTTTGCCCGGCGGCTAACCCGCCACGGTCTGCCCACACGACGCAGATCGCCGACCGTCTGCGTTGCGCTTCAAGATTGACGGGAACGGACCAATTTTTCAGGCCGTGCCGCTCGCCGATCTCGTCGGCTGCGACAACGGGAAATGACAGGCAACGTAACGTTGCTCCTCGATTCGTTGTAACTGCGGCTCTTCATGTTCGCATATCGCCCGAGCGAATTTGCAGCGGGTCCGAAATCGGCACCCTGTCGGCGGTTTGAGCGGAGAGGGAATCTCGCCAGCGAGTACCGGCTTCCTGTTTTGGCCGGATCGGACCGCTTCGATGTCGGGGATGGCCGATATCAGGCCCTTCGTGTACGGATGCGCCGGGGCGGCGTAGATATGCTTGGAAGCCGCAAGTTCGCAGAGTTTCCCCAGGTACATGACCGCGATCCGATCACTGATGTTCTTGACGACTGCCAGATCGTGGCTGATGAACAATAGCGTCAAACCGTAACGTTGCTTCATTTCTTCCAAGAGGTTCAGTATTTGCGCTTGCACAGAAACGTCGAGAGCGGAAACCGGCTCGTCGCAAACTACCATCTTTGGTTCCATTATCAATGCGCGAGCGACGCAGATTCTTTGGCATTGTCCTCCTGAAAACTGGTGAGGTCGGCGATCCATGCTGAAGTCGGGGTCGATGCCAACCGTCCGTAACGCATCGCGCACCTTGACCTCGCGTTCTTGTCGATCGCCGAGGCCGGCGATTACCAATGGTTCTGCGACGATATCTTTTATTTTGCGACGCGGATTCAGCGACGATACCGGATCCTGAAAAATGATCTGAAGTCGGCGGCGAACTTCGCGCATTTCTTTGACGGAAATTCCGGTAAGTTCGATGCCTTCGAAAAATATCTTGCCAGCAGTCGGTTTTGGCAGCTGCAATATGGCGCGGCCCATGGTTGATTTTCCGCAACCTGATTCTCCCACTATTCCCAGAGTTTCTCCCTCAAAGAGATCAAAACTAATATCTTCGATTGCTGCGAAACGCCCACCCTCTGCAAGGTACTCGACAGTGACGCTTCTGACGGAAAGGACAGGGTTCTCCGTCATGCCTATGCCTCCCCGCAAGCCAGAGGATGCCAGCACGCGAAGGAGTGCTCCGAGGGGAGTTCCGACTTCAGAAGCGGCATTCGCTCACGGCAGTCCTTCTGGACGTATCGACAGCGCTCGTGGAAACGGCATCCGTTCGGCACGTTCAAAAGATTTGGCGGAAGGCCTGGTATCGCATGGAGTCGGGAATGGGGAGGATCCGACAAAACAGGAACCGATTGCATCAACGCCTCGGTGTAAGGCATCCGAGGCCTGTTGAGGAGGTCGCGAGTTTCGGATCGTTCGACAATCTGACCGGCGTACATTACGGCGACCTCGTCTGCGTACTCCGCGACGACTCCGAGATCGTGAGTGATGAGCATGATCGCCATGTTTCGTTGACGCTGCAATTGTTGCAGGAGATCCAGAATTTGTCCTTGAATTGTAACGTCCAAGGCGGTAGTCGGTTCATCCGCAATCAACAGCTTGGGTTCTCCGGCGAGCGCTATTGCGATGGCGACGCGTTGCCGCATTCCGCCGGAAAGATGCATGGGGTAATGATTTAACTGCCGTTCAGGGTCCGCTATGCCCACGGCGGAAAGCAATTCAATGGCCCGGATTCTCGCTGATCGAGAGGAGAAACCGCAACATTTCGTCAGCACCTCAGTTATCTGAACTCCAATTTTTTTGACAGGATTCAAGGAGGACATCGGGTCTTGAAATATCATGGCGATTTCGCGGCCTCGGACTTTTCGCATTTCCTTCCGATTCAGACGGCGTAGATCGCGTCCTTCGAAAAGAATTTCTCCTTTGTATTCGACCGATCCGTCGTGGGCCAGGATATCCATGATGGATCGAGACAATACGGTCTTTCCAGATCCGGATTCCCCAACAATACCGAGCGTTCGCCCTCGTTGCAGCTTAAACGATATACCGTCCACCGCGCAAGCGACCCCCTTCGGCGTATTGAATTTCGTATATAGGTTGACGACCTCCAGAAGAGGCGATTGCGGCCCTGAAGTTCGCTCAAGATCTTCAGATTGCATTGCCCTGATCGCTTCGGTCTTTGCCGCCTCTCAAGGTCGAGAAATTCACCTTATGAAGGTTCCGCAATGCGCCGCTGAATTGTCGATAAAGCGGCAAGATATCGCGGTTTGAAAACGCAAATTAAGGTGTAGTTCAGTCTTGGCGACGGAAAATTCCGAAGTGAGTTCGCCTTCGCGAACCGAACCGGTCGTCCTCCGATCCCGGATGTCTGAAGGCTCTGGGGACACAGGCCACGCATGTTCAACGAGCTATTCTTCGGCCGGTCAGGGGTCCGGTTTGAGTGAGCGGTTCGCGTTTCTTCGTTGAATTCGATGTCGCGTCGCCATCATCGTCCGTGTCCCGGAACCCGGATGTCTTGCCGATGCCATCCGTCGGTTCGCTGGAAGTCATCTGGTTCTCCGTCAATTCTTGCAGTCTTGCGGCATTGTTTCGCCGACTGCGAACCTGTCGATTGTGAACTTCAATATGAAAGGTAGCGAAGCGGTTTCACCATGTCCATGCATAATCGCACCGTGCTTGCCGGTAAGCGTTCGGTCGCGGGGTGACGTCGTCGAGGATTCGCCTCCGGTCCCGCCGGAGTGGCTTCAGCGTCCTTGACCGGGAGGGCGCGTCCGCGCGTCAAGCTTGCCGCGCTCCCGGGCGCGGCCGACTTCGGTTCGGTCAGCGGCCCGGCGGATTCCGCACGGGCTCTCGCAAAAGGTCAGGGTCGCGCGCAACGCGTAGCGGCGTCGGGCAGTCGTCGCGCCTCCGAGGGGACGCGAGGGCTTCGACCCGAACCCGGGCCAGGGTCCTTGGCATTGTCGACCGCCGGCGGCGCGGTGGCGGGTCTTGGGTTCCGCGAACTTGCCCTGCGGTTTGCGGCGAAGCCGGGGGCGCCGAGCCGTCAACGGCGCAGGGCGTCCGAGCTCGCGAGGTTTCTCGGGAATCCCTGGAAACCTCGCGCGGTTGAAGGCGATGGCGGAACCGGTCACGGAAAAACCCGTAACGTCGCTGGAGTTTCGAGCTCGGGGAGCCGGTGGCTGCGCGTCGCAGGCCGAGCCGCAATGTCCGTGCGTGCACCGAAAACGCTTGCAGAGAGCGAGCGACGCTTCCGTTCGTCCCGCCGGTCGCGTCCGGGCCCGGTCGAGCATCGGCCGAACGTCGTTCGGCCCGTTTTTCGCCGTCGGCGCATTGGCGGCAAAGATGTCCAGAAAAAATCATCCGCCGATGCGCCCCGTCTGGAACGGCCTTTCCTTGGGTTATGCCGAAGGATGAACTCACCCTGCACGCAGACGTTTTTGCCTTGACGATAGGCGCCGTGGATAATCCGTCCTTTCTGGAAAGGACGCTCATGACCGCCTTGGAGATCGCCAGCCTCGCCGTCGCTTCCGCCGATGTCGTCGCGGCCGGCGTATGGCGTCCGCGCCAACGACGAACGCGGGCAACAACAGCGCGGCCGCGCAGCAGCGGCGCGAAGCCGAAGAACGCCGCCACGAGGAAGACATGACGGCGCTCGAGGCGCTGATAGCCGGCCTCGAACGCCAGACCGCCGCACCGGAAACCGTCGCCGCACGAACGCCGCCGGCGGACGGGGCGCGAACAAGGGGCTCTTGACGCCGTTGCCTTACCGGCAAGACCTCGAAGTCGAGCGACTGTCACGGTCGCACGGGGCGTAAGTCCCGGTTGGAAACCGGCGCCGTTGTTCGCGACCAACCGCGGCGCCGGCGCACCTCCTGCTTCGCTGCGCGCGGTCTGCTTGGGTCGGCGACAACGTCGCTTGCAGGCGCGAAACTCGACCTCGACCAATCCGGTGACCTTTTCTCCGTTTTTCGCGCAAGGCTTGCCGCGGACAGCGGCAGGAACCTCTACCGGCAAGCGCGGCGCGCGTTCGCGCGGCGGCGTTCCGGGCTGTTGCCCCCGCTGGGCCTGTCGCTCGGCCCCTTCTTTGACGAAGGCTGCGATGGCGCCTTTGCGGTTGCAGCCCCTTTTCTTGACGATGGACGCGAAAGTTCGCGCCGCCTCGGCGGCAACCGGGAGATCTCCGAGAAGGACAAACCGTTCGGAGATTGCGAGACTGGCATGGGAACGCTGTCGTGGGTCGAGGCCAGCATTCTGCCGTGCCGCCGGGAGCGTTCTTTTTGTCCTCCAGTCCCGTGGCGAACCCGAAACGGCGCTTGTCGGGAAATCGCTGGTTCCGTCTTGGGGCGTCGCGTCGGGGACTTGGATAACTATTGAAAATCAATATATTTTTCCGGTCCGGCGATGCCGGAGATGCACCTCTGCGGGTTTCGCAGTCCGTGCGGTCGAAAGTCGAAGGAATGAAGCCGTTTTTCCGGACAGGGATTGACCGGTACGGCGAGGAGGGACATTTTGGCGTCCGGACTCGTCCGGCAAAGGAAAGCGAGGAATGGTCACTCCCGAGCAGGTGGACCAGTGGCGACAAGCGTCGGCGGAACATTCCGGGCTGGAATTCAAGGAAGCGAGGAGCAACTACGACCGTCAGGACCTCGCAGCGTATTGCGTTGCTATCGCCAACGAAGGCGGCGGACACTTTCTGCTGGGAATTGCAGACAGGCTTCCCCGCCGGGTTGTCGGCAGCGGCGCGTTTCGCGACGTAAACCGGATTGCCGAATGGTTGTTCAACAAGATCCGCTTCCAGATCGACGTTTGGGAAGTGGATCATCCGGATGGTCGCGTCGTCGTTTTCGAGATCCCTTCGAGGCCTAGAGGAACGGCCTGGCATCTCGACGGCCGATATCTCATGAGGACGGGCGAATCGACCGTCGCCATGTCCGAAGACCGTTTGCGGGCGATTTTCGACGAGGGCAGGCCGGACTGGATCGAAGAGCGCGCGCTCGAAAATCTGAACGGACAGGACGTCATCGACCTTCTCGACACTCAGACGTTTTTCGAGTTGATGGGGCAGCCGTACCCGGGCGACAGGGCGGGCGTGCTCGACCGTCTCGAAAGCGAGCGGTTGATCGCTCGAAGCGCCGGCGGATACGCCGTCCGCCGCTTGGGGGGATTGCTTCTGGCCAAGGATCTGACGCGATTTGCGGACCTTGACCGCAAGGCTCCTCGCGTCGTCGTTTACGAAGGCACGTCCAAGATCGACGTTCGAGCCGATCATATCGAGCAAAGGGGATATGCGACAGGTTTCGAGAGACTCGTTTCATTCGTAATGTCGCAACTTCCCCAAAACGAGGTTCTGGAAAACGGTCTGCGCAAGAACGCGGTGCTGCTGCCGTTGGACGGCGTTCGGGAGCTGATCGCAAACGCCATGATTCATCAGGACTTGTCGGTCGGCGGCGCCAGACCGATGATCGAGGTGTTTTCCGACCGGATCGAGATTTCCAGCCCGGGCGAACCGCTGGTTCCGGTGGAGCGCTTTATCGACGGCTACCGGTCGCGAAACGAGCGTCTCGCGGATCTCATGCGCCGCATGGGCATCTGCGAAGAAAGGAGCAGCGGCATCGACCGGGTCGTCCGCGAAACGGAGCGTCGCCAGCTTCCCGCGCCGCGTTTCGCGTTGGCCTTCGGTCGGACGGTCGCGACCATTTACGGACCGCAACCGTTCGAAGAAATGGACAGAAATGCCCGCATTCGGGCCTGTTATCTGCACTGCGCTTTGAAGCACGTCGCGAACGAACGCATGACCAACGGGTCGTTGCGCGAACGTTTCGGACTGCCGCAGCGAAAGGGGACGGTCGTTTCGCAGATCATCGCGGCGACCGTAAACGCCGATCTGATCAAGGTGGACGACTCTGTGGGCGGCTCTCGCAAGTATGCGCGATATTTGCCGTTCTGGGCGTAAGGGCCGGGCGGCGGCATTCTCGCGGACGCGGTCGATTCGGGCGGTTTGCGGAAAAGCGAGACGGGAAGCCTCCCAAAGGGCAGGTGCCTTTTGGGCGCGAGCGAGGGAGGTGGCGCAACATCTCGCTTGGGCGAGCCTTATTTAATCTGGAACCTGCAGGAACCGGTTTTTCCAAAAATTTTGTTTATTATCAACATGTTCTTATTTAAACGTATTCGGCGATTCCGGCTTCCGCCGACGAGCCGCATGCATGCATCGTTTTTCGAGGCCTGCGGCCTGCCATGAATTTGAGTTCCAGGCGCGACCCCGGAGAGGCACCGGGGACCTTTGCCGGACAGTCGCGCGCGGGTGGCAAAGCCTTCCCTCGCGCCACAGTTCATCGCGCTTTCGCAATTCCGGCGCCAACCGGCGCCTTGCGTCGGGGCTCCGGTCCGCTCGCCCATGTTTATTTAATCAGGAAACTGCAAAAGCTGGCGTTTTTGAGAAAACCTCTTTATTATCAATATGTTCTTATTTAAGCGTAACCGGCGAGCATCCGTAAGCGTTCGCTGCCCGGGGGGCGGAACGGGTAGCTTATCCCGCGACCGAACGCTTACGAGCATCCGGCTTCCGCCGACGGGCCGCACGCTGGTTCGCAATTCCGGTGCCGACTGGAGCCTTGCGTCGGGGCTCGGGTCCGCTCGCCTGTGTTTATTTAATCAGAAAACTGCAAAATCGGCGTTTTTGAGAAAATCTCTTTATTATCAATGCGTTCTTATTTAAGATCGTTCTTCATCTGGCGTTGCCGGCAGGCTGCGATCCTGGATCGCTTTCCTGATCCGGCATGCGGTGAACGGCATTTCGCATTCCGTAACGCCCAGCGGCCGCAAAGCGTCGAGAACCGCGTTGCCGACGATCGCAAGCGCAGGCACGGTCCCGGCTTCGCCTGCGGCCTTCACGCCCAGACGGTTTCCGAGGGTCGGCACATCGACCTCGTCGAGCCGGAACGATGGAAACCAGTCGGCGCGAGGCATCGCGTAGTCCATGAACGAGCCGGTCGTCAGTTGGCCTGACGACGGATCGTAGACAGCGTTTTCGCCGATCGCCTGACCCGCGCCCTGAACGATGCCGCCGTGCGTCTGGCCGTGAACGATCATCGGATTGATCGGGGTGCCCGCGTCGTTGACGCTCGAATACCGGTCTATCGTCGTCTCTCCCGTATCGGGGTCGATTTCGACTTCGGCCACCGCCGCGCCGTAGGGGAAGGCGGGGATGCGTTGTCGCCGCGCCGCTTCGGCCGCGAGCCCGTTTGAAACTCCGGCCTCGCTTCGCGCCGCGGCGACATCGACGATTCCGACCGCCGCTCCCGCGGAACGGAAGGTTCCGTTTTCGAAGACGACGTCCTTTTCGTCCGCCTGCATGAGTCTTGCGGCGTCGGGCAGGGCCTGGGCGATCAGATCGTCGGCCGCCTCGCACAACAGTTCGCCCGCCATCCGCATCGATCGGTCGGAATGGGTGCCGCCGCCGAACGGCAGGGCGTCGGAGTCGCCGTCTTCGAGGACTACGTCGCCGAACGGAATTCCGAGCAGTTCGCATATAACCTGGGCGTAGGTCGTCTCGTGCCCCTGGCCGTGATTCTGCGTTCCGGCTTGCACCGTGGCCTTTCCGTCGCCGCCGATCCGCACCCTCACCATCTCCGCCGGCGCGCCCACGGGAGACTCCACGAAGGGAACAATGGCGATGCCTCTTTTCAGGCCGCGCGCTTCCGTCGCCCTGCGCCGGCTTTCGTATCCGTTCCAGTCCGCGATTTCGGCGGCTCGTTCGAAAGCGGCCGGAAAGTCTCCTACGTCGTAGGTAAGCCCGGCCGGGCTGGCATAGGGCATCGCGCCCCGCCGTATCAGGTTTTTCAGCCGGATTTCCTTCCGGTCGAAGCCGAATCGATGGGCCGCGCGGTCGATCAACCGTTCGATGGCGTAGGTCACCTCCGGCCGCCCCGCCGCCCGGAAGGGCAGGACCGCCGCCGTGTTCGTCAGGAAGACCTTGTGCTCGAGACAGGCGGCCGGCACGTCGTAGACGGTCGTGAAGAGCCGGGTGGCATTGGCTTGGGAAGCGTAACAGACCGTATGAGCTCCGTTGTTGGCGAGGATCGAAAGGCGGTAGGCCATGAAGCGTCCGTCCCTGGCCAATCCGAGTTCGCCTTTCAGGATCATGTCTCTGCCTTGCCAATCGGCGAGAAATGACTCCGAGCGGTCGTTCGTGAACCTGACCGGTCGATCCAGACGCTTGGCGGCCCAGGCGATAACCACGTATTCGGGGTTGAGGTGGCTGCGCGAGCCGAAACCGCCGCCGGTGTCGGGACAGATCACCCGGACCTGTTCCGGGGCGGCGCGAAGCGCTCCCGCGATCATTTGCCGGTAGCGATGGACGCCCTGATTGCCGGCCGTGACGACATATCTTCCGTCGACGAACTCGGCGATGCCGGCTCTCGGCTCCATGAAGCAGGAAACGATTCGCGAGGCGGCGAACTCGCCCGAGACGACGAAGTCGGAGGCGGCGAGAGCTTCCGAAGTCTTCCCGGGCTGTCCTCGAATCGCATGGATGCAGAGATTGCCCGGAGCCTCGTTCCATACGAGGGGCGCTCCGTCCGCCATCGCCTGATATGGGTCCACGATCGACGGCAGTTCGTCGAGCTCGATTTCCACGAGGCCGGCCGCGTCGCGAGCTATTTCGCTGCTTGCGGCGATCACGACCGCCACCGCTTCGCCGGCGTGGCGGACCTTGTCGAACGGCAGCGGCCATTGCCCGAAACAGAGAGCGACGGGATCGTTCTCCGTAAAAGCGGGACTCTTTTCGTCGGCCGGATTGCCTTCGATCGCCTGGTGCGGAATGGGTCCGTGGCCGTCCGCCCTGTAGTCTTCGCCCGTCAGCACGGCGACGACGCCCTTCACCCGGCTGGCCGCCTCGGACCGGATCGATCCAATCGTCGCGTGGGCATGCCCGGCCCGCACGAACGCTGCGTATAGTTGACCCGGTTTTCGGAGGTCGTCCGTGTAGCGGCCTTCGCCTTTCAGGAACCTCAAGTCCTCCTTGCGCGGGATCGAGGCGCCGATTCCGTTTGCGTTCGCCATCGCGGTGCCGTTTCCGGTGCGTCTACGGGAAGTCGAGGATACTCGGCCGCTTGACGGCGTTGAAGCGGGAAATTTGCGGCAACCGCCGCCGTTTCCGCGCTCGGCGGTCGATTCGGGGGCCGAGAGGCGCCTGCCGCCGCCGGCTCGTTCCCGACCGGCGCGGAAACGGACCGCGCGGAACCGCGCGCGATCGACGTTCCGGAAACCGAGGCGCGCCGGAGAGTGCTGGACTTCCCGCCTGCCGATGGCCAATGTCCCTGCAAGGACGGGAGGCAATCCGATGGACGTCGACTTCGAGAAATTCCGCCTTCGCACTTTCGTGAACAGATTGATCGAGCTGGACGAGGTGAAGATCCACGACGAGCCGGTTGCGCTATGCGACGTGTCCCGGCATGTCGAATCGACCGAGAAGGCGGCGTTGTTCCTACGGGCGGGTCCCGAGAATTGCGAATTGGTGGCGGGGGTGTCGAGCAGCCGGAAGCGCGTCGCCGCGGCGTTCGGAGTCGGCGAACGGGAACTTGCCGACGAATTCCTGCGCCGCCGCAACGATCCCAAGCCGGCGGTCGAAATCGCGCGCGGCGACGCTCCGGTGCAGGAAGTCGCGTTTCTCGGCGAGGAAGCCGATCTGACGCGACTGCCGTTTCACCTTCAGCACGCCTTCGACGGGAGCGTCTATATTTCTTCCGCCATCGATTTCGCGATCGATCCCGAGACCGGCCGGACCAACATGGGCGCGCGGCGCCTTAGCTTGCGCAATCGGCGCGAGGCCGGCACCAACGTGACCGCTCCGTCGGACCTCAAAAGGATTTATCAGGGGTGCGTCGCGCGGCGGGAAAGGCTCCCGATCAATTTCGCCTTGGGCGCGCATCCGCTGGATCTGCTGGCTTCCCAGCTGCGGATTCCCGCCGACGAGGCGAATCTTGTCGGCGCCATGCGCGGCGAACCTGTTCCGCTCGTCAAGGGCATGACGAACGACGTTCCGGTTCTGGCGGACGCCGAAGTCGCGATCGAAGGTTATCTCGACGAAGAGGGCTACGTCGAGCCGGACGGCCCCTACGGAGAATACGCGGGCTATTACGGTCCGATGCATCTCGATCCCGTGTTCCGCGTCACCGGAATAACCATGCGCTCGGACGCGCTTCATCAATCCGTTCTGCACGGTTCCGGCCCGATTCTGAGTCGGGCCGAATCCGCCAATCTTGGCGGGGTCGCGATCGAGGCGCGAACCCGGGAGTTGCTGCTGTCGGCCGGAATCGAAGCGCGGGCGGTCTATGCGCCGCCTTCGGGCGCGGAGGTTCAGCACCTTCGCGTCGCCATCCGGCAGGGAAGGCCCGGCGAAGGCAGGAACGTCATCGGCACGGTCATCGGCGGCGTGCGTTCGGTGAAGCATGTCTTCGTGGTCGACGACGACATCGACGTCTTCGACGACGCCCAGATGGATTGGGCGATGGCGACGCGGTTTCAGGCCGACCGGGATCTGATCGCGTTTCCCGGCGTAATGGGCATGCCGCTCGATCCGTCGAGAAACGGGCCGCCGCCGGGCTCCAAGGCGGGCTTCGATCTGACTCTTCCTCCGGAGGCGGCGCGGCGCGACATCGCAAGCAGGCCCGCCCGAGCACCGAGCATAGGCGGTCAAGCCCGTTACCGGACCGTCCGCGAGGCCATCGAGAGCGGGGGACCTCTTTATTTCGGCGATCTCGTGGAAGCGGTCGGCAGTCGAGACGGGCGCGAAGTCGCGCTGGCGCTGGATCGGATCAGGGCGGCGGGCGAACTCGTTCGCACCCGGGACGGCCGTTACGGAATAGGGAAAGCCGAAAAAGGAAGGACGGGTTTGCCGGAAGGGGCCGGCGACGACCCCAACGCCGGCCTCTGAAGGAGAGGCAGCCCGGGACGTCTTGCCGCATGGCGTGAGCGTCGATACCGCAGGAGAAGCCAATGAGCATCGCATGCACCACCGAAGGCAAGATCGCGACGATCACGCTGGATCGGCCCGAAAAGGGCAACCGCCTGACGAACGACATGGTGAGGGAGTTGACCGCGCTCCTGCACGGCGTCGACGAAACCGCCCAGGCGATCGTGTTTCGCGGGGCCGGCGAGGATTTTTGCCTGGGCCGGGACGTCATGGGCGGCGAACCGAAAGTCGAGGCTTACGAGCTCCGAACGTTGAACGAGGTCGTCTTCGACTGCTACGCGGCGTTCCGGAACTCGAAAATCCCCATCGTCGGAGTCGCGCAGGGAAGGTCGCTCGGCTTCGGTTGCGCCCTGGCCGCGATCTGCGACATCACCCTTGCGACGCCGGAGTCGCGGTTCGCCTTGCCGGAAATGAGCCACAACATCATGCCGACCATGGCGATGTCTTCGCTCGTGGATCGGGTGCCGCGCAAGGCCGCGCTCTACCTGACGTACTCGACGGAGGAGATCGATGCCGGGACGGCGCTTGCCTGGGGGCTGGTCAGCCGCATCGTGCCCGCAGCCGGTCTCGACGACGCGGTCGTCCGCCTGACGCGGACAATGGCAGCGGCGCCGCTACCGGCCAACCGCGCCGTCAAGGAATACGCCGGGCGCGCGTTCACGATGGATATCGCCGCGGCGGTCGACTTCGCGCAGAACCTTCACGCCACGATCAATTCGTCGTCGCTTGTGAGGAAGTAGCGAAGAGTTCCGGCGCGGGCCGTTCGCGGGAAGGAAAAGATCCGCCTTTACGGGATCCCGGCGGCGGCGGAAGGATTCGAGGGTGCTGCGCAAGAGGCTCGTTCGGCAAGTTTTCGGGGATGCGCGACAGCGTCGCGAACGTTTCCAGGTTCGCGCGAATCCGCCGCGGGAGCATGCGGGCGCGCCCCGGTCAATCTCGGGAGAGACTTCCGGGCCTGTCGACGGCGGGGTCGTCCCGCCGACGCTTGCCGGGAACGCCCGCGCCCTTCGCGAAGAAACATGCGCGTTTCGCTTCCGGTATGCTGTCGCTCCGGCGCGGGCGGCGAGCCGCCGGAATCCCGCGGCGGCGGGCGCGGAGGAGAGGAAAGATGCCGAACACGATGCGCGCGATCGTCGTCGAACGGGCCGGCGGACCGGAAGCGCTCGAATTGCGCGACGCCTGGCCCCGGCCTGAAGTCCGGCCCGGACATGCGCTCGTCCGGGTCATGGCTTTCGGACTGAACCGCGGCGAGGTATTCACGCGACTGGGGCATTCCCCGACCGTTCGCTTTCCCCGCGTGCTCGGCATCGAATGCGCCGGCATCGTGGTCGACGCGCCGGACACGTCCTTCGAGCCGGGAGAGTCCGTGGTCGCCACCACCGGCGGGATGGGGCGGGCCTACGACGGAAGTTACGCCGAGTACGTGTCGGTGCCGGCTGCCCACGTACATCCCGTCGACACCCGGCTTCGCTGGACGGAGCTTGCGGCCTTGCCCGAGATCTTCCACACGGCGTGGGGCGCGCTGGAACTCGCGCTCGACGTCGCTGCGGGCGAAACGTTGCTCATTCGCGGAGGCTCCTCGGCCGTTGGGCTGGTCGCGGCGGACTACGCGCGGGCAAAGGGACTGACCGTGCTTTCAACGACCCGCGACGTCGCCAAGGAAAGGCGCATGCGGGAGTTCGGAGCGGACCGCGTCGTTATTGCGAATGGTCCGGTCGCGCCTTCCGTGCGGGAGCTGGCGCCCGGAGGCGTCGACAAGATGTTCGATCTGGTCGGCACCGCAGCGCTCGACGATTCCTTCGCCTGCGTCAGAAGAGGCGGGACCCTGTGCATGGCGGGCATCCTCGGCGGCGAATGGACGTTGAAGGAATTTTCTCCCGGCGCGGCGATTCCGTCGACGACCAAGTTCACCTATTTCTCCAGTTCTTCGACGCCGATGACGACGGAGGCGTTCGCGGAATACCTGACGGGGATCGAGGAAGGACGTTACCGCAATCCCCTGGATCGCGTCTTCCAGTTCGACGACGTACGCGAGGCGCACGCTTACATGGAATCGAACCGGGCCTGCGGCAAAATCGTGGTATCCGTCGCTTGACCTCTCCGGTCGTTCTGGTCGCCGCGCTTTGCGCCGCCCTCGTGCTTTCGCTGCTCGGTTTCATGGCGCCTGCGGCGGTTCTGGGCGACATCATTCGCGACTGGAGGCTGACGAACACGGAGGCGGGGTGGCTCGGCGGCGCTCTGTTCCTGGGCTTCATCGCGACCGTGCCCGTGCTGACCGCCTATACCGACAGGGTCGATCCGAGGCGCATCTATCTCGCCTGCGCGGCGTTGGGCGCCGCGGGGAATTTCGGTTTCGGGCTTCTTGCCGACGGATTGTGGTCGGGCGCCGCTTTCCGCGTCGTGACGGGAATCGGCCTAGCCGGAACCTACACGCCCGGACTCAAGGCGTTGACCGATCTTCTCCCCGCGGGGCGAACGCAGCAACGAGGGGCGGCCTACTACACTTCCGTGTTCGGAATCGGTTCGGGCCTTTCGATCCTCATCGGCGGCGCGGCCGCCGAATGGCTCGATTGGCGTTGGGCGTTCGCCGTCGCCGGCATCGGCTCGATAGGCGCCCTGGCGATCGCGGCCGCCGTACTGCCGCCGACGCCGCCCCGGACCAAACCATCTTCCGCGGTGCTGGATTTCCGACCGGTGTTCCGCAACCGGGCCGTCATGGGATACACGGGCTCCTTTCTCGGTATCGCCTGGGAAGTGTTCGCGAGCCGCGTCTGGCTGGTGACCTTCTTCGTTTTTCTCGCGGACCGCGCGCCCGGCGGCGACATTGTCTTGAGCGCCGCCGCGTGGGCGACCGCGGTCGCGCTCGTGGGCCCGCCCGCCGCGATGCTGTTCGGCGAACTTTCGGTTCGGATCGACCGGCGGCGGCTCCTGATCTGCGTCGCCGCAGCCTCGTGCGCGCTGGCCGCGGCCATCGGCCTCACCGCGGACATGCGTTACGAGATTCCGCTCGCGCTCTGCATCCTGTTCGGGATGGTTTCCTACGGGCGAAATTCGGCGACCACGGCCGGCACGATCGCGTTGTCCGATCCCGGTCGGCGGGGCGCGACGCTCGCCGTGCAGGCTTTCATCGGTTTCTCCGGCGGAATTCTCGGTCCTTTCGCGGTCGGGATAGCGCTCGACGCGGCCGGCGGCGTCGGGGTCGCGGAAGCCTGGACAGCCGCCTTGTTCGCGATGGCCGCAGGGCCGGTCATGTCGATGTATTTCCTCCTTGCGCTGCGCCGCCGGGGCTGAAGGGCCGCTGCCGCGAAGCGCCGGGTCGCAGCCGTTTCGGCGGGCGGAAGGCGAAAAACGAGCCGCGGCTTCGCCGGAACGTCCGAATCGGTCGGCAGGTTTTCGCGTTTCTGAAGATCAAACCATATATTCCGATATTGACAACGGTTGCACCGACCCATAGTAGACTAATGGCAGACATGTAATGGGGTGAGTGCGCGTATCCGCTAACCTTGCGCTCCATCAAGCGGGCAAGTGGATACGGGCGAGGATCTCCAGGCGATAGAGGGATGACGTCATGATCGAGGTTCTTCAGAACGAAGTCGACGCCAACTACGAGGCATTCCGACATCTGCTCCCCGAACTGACGCTTCGCGAAGCCAATCGGTGGGCCCTGATGAAAAATGGGGAATGCGTCGATTTCTACGACACTCTTCGAGATGCGGAAACGGCAGGTCGCGCCTTGTACCAAGACGGGTTGTTTTCTGTGCAGCAGGTATCGAACTTCGTCGTTGACTTTGGGTGGTTCTCGCACGCCGTGCGTTAGCGGTAATTTCGACTTTATGCGCATTCTCGATGGTCGTTCCGCCAAGTATCGGTGTCCGCGATCTTGGCGAATATCTAATTATTCATCTATATTCGGCTAAAAAATTTCTGGAAAATTTGATTACTTCATTCCATTCCGATCGGCCGCCAAATCTTGATGGATGGCCTATGCCTAGCAGTTTCACAAACTTGCCCGTCGACGATAAAAATGCTCGATCCGCTCTATAAATTCGAGCAATATGATCCCCGTTAGGAACGTTGACAGATTCACCGTCGATCTTCTCGCAATGACTGGTGCAATAGTATTTTTCAAGATTTCGCAGAGTGGGAAGTCCTTCACAGATTATCACGTCCGGTTCGACGCGCCTCAATATCTGATCCAATGTAGGTTTGGCTTCATCTATTGCGTCGGATTCCTTTAGCTTCAATTTATTGGCAGAAGGGGATCTCCTAAATATCAAATTGGTTTTAGGTATTTTTCGGATGCATTCTTTTTCAATATCAAGGACTTTTTTGAGAAATTCGCTCATAACGCGTGCTGTGCGGTAGTGGCAGTCGACATACTCGTGTTCTTCATGTTCATAGAATGATGTTGAAGCAAGTTGAGATTCCTCCCAGATTTCCGGATCTCCGCCGGGATTATATCCTAGCATCATAATGGGAGACGGATTAACTTGCGAATAAAATATGCTATAGAAACGCCGGTCGGAAATGCCGGTTGTGTTTCTGTATTCCTCGTCAAGCCGTTTCATGAATTTAGCGGAATCGCCAGTTTTCAACGTAGTTTTCCAATCCACTTCCCGCTCAATTATGCCTCCGCTAGTCCCTATAGTTTGCCATGGCCTTACGCGCTTCGTGATTAGGCGGCCCGATTCGATCTCGGCTTGGCGAAGCTCGTAGGTTTTTTGCAGATTTAGCCAGACCTGCGGCGTCGTTCCAAAATATCGCGCCAACCGTAACGCGATGTCTGCTGTCATGTTGCGTTGTTTGTTCAGTAGCTCCTTGATTTGTTGTTCAGGAATATCCAAGCGGCCTGACAATTCATTATCGGACAATCCGAGCGCGGCAAGCTCGTCGCTCAATATCTCGCCCGGATGCACTGGTCTCATGCCGCTTTTTACGTTCATGGCTTCAATACTTCAGTGGTAATCCACGATTTCGACATCGCAGGGTTCCTCGTTTTCCCAGCGGACGCATATCCGCCACTGTCGATTTATTCTAATACTGTATTGACCTTTACGGTTTCCTCCGAGTGCCTTGAACCGATTGCTTGGCAAATTCATAAGATCCTGAAGGGACTCGGCGTTGTCAAGATAGGTGAGACGCCGCGCTGCTTGGTCAGCAAAACTCTGAAAAGCTGGAATCCGTTGGCCTTCGAAAAAGGCTCGGGTGTTTCGATCCTTGAAGCTCCTGATCACGATCCATCGTTCTGCGTGGGTTGCGCTGCGCCAGGCGGTCTCTGTCAGGTCGGGCGGGTTCGCGGCACGAGGTCTCCGGGTGCCGGGGCCAGCATGCTCGGCATCATACTACGGACGGCGCGGGATTGACCACCTGCGCGAAGCTGGACGCGGACACGCTGTTTGCGAAGGCAGCATCGGCGTGCAGGGTCATGGCGAGCGTGGCGTCACCCCTGGATCGTTATTTGTCCGTCCGAAGACATGATCGGGCCGCCCACCGATAGTCGGTGCCGGGTGCCGCGATCAGGGCGGAGGCTGTAGGCTCAATCCGCTGCATATTTGCGGAGATGGACATCGGCGAGACGTTTGGGAGCCAAGGACCGCTCGGTTGCAGGGGCGGGCGGAGCGGGGCACCGAGGCGACGGCCGCCTGGCGGTTCTGTACAACGGCAACGTCTGCCCGTTCGAGTTCAAGGTCGCGGATGGGAAGCTGGAAGGCTGGGCTCTGGCGCAGATTCGGAAGCGCGGCTACGCGGACAAGTACCGGCGTCCGGGCGTTCGGGTCCACCTGATCGAGTTCGGCCGGGAAGAGCGCAACATCGTCAGGTTCGAGTTCGAGACCGTCTGAAGCCGAAATCCGCTCCTGACGCTCGATTCAACGCGCAATGGTTGAAGCGTGACGGACAGGCTTCAACCATTGTCGATCCGCGGGCCTCCAAAACCCGCCCGCGGCTGCAAGCAACTCCGATAGAAGTTCAACGTCAGGCGCGCAGGCCATGCCAACCCTTCCGTCGTTAAAATATGTTCGCGCGTTCGTACTGAACCGGCCATGAAACGTCTTCTGCGCCGAGTTTCCGGGCGGCCTGGAGCGGCCAATGCGGATCGGCGAGAAACGCGCGGCCGAGGGCCACGATGTCGGCGCGTCCGTTCGCGACGACCTCTTCGCAGAAATCCGGGCTGTGCAGCAGCCCGACCGCCGCGGTAGCGATTCTTGCCTCGCGCCGGACGGTCTCGGCGAAAGGCACTTGGTAGCCCGGATGGATGGGAATGCGTTGCCGCGGATCGTTGCCGCCGGACGAGCAGTCGATCAGGTCGACGTCGCCGCTTGCGGCGATCCATTTCGCGACCATGACTATGTCCGCTAGTTCGAGTCCGCCCTCGACCCAATCCGAGCAGGAGAGTCTGACGAACATCGGTAGATCCTCCGGCCATTCGCTTCGCACGGCTTCTATGGTTTCGAGCAGGAAACGGGCGCGGTTCTCGAGCGCGCCGCCGTATCGATCCTTCCGCCGGTTGCTCAACGGCGACAGGAAACTGTGGATGAGATAGCCGTGCGCGGCGTGGAGCTCTACGAGGCGGAAACCGGCTTGACGGCCGCGCTTGGCGGCGGCGGCGAACTGTTCGTACGTCTCGGCGATTTCCGCCGCGCTCAGCTCGCGCGGAGCCGGAAAATCGCCGTAGGGCAGGGCGGACGGTCCGACGGTCTGCCAGGCGTCCGGGCGAGGCAACGGTCGCGAGCCTTCCCAGGGACGGGCAGTGGAAGCCTTGCGTCCGGCATGCGCGATCTGGAGGGCGGGGACCGCTCCCCGGGCGGAGATAAAGGCGGCTATCGACGCGAGAGCGTCGCGTTGCCGGTCGTTCCAGATGCCGAGGCAATGAGGCGTGATCCGGGCTTCCGGCGACACGTGCGTCGCTTCGGTAAAGACGATGCCTGCGCCTCCGACCGCGCGGCTGCCGAGGTGAACGCGATGCCAGTCGTCCGGCATGCCGTCGGCAGCGGAGTACTGGCACATCGGCGACATCATGATGCGATTGCGCAGCTTGACCGATCGCATGACGAGCGGACGAAACAGATGCGGGTTGCGGTCGCGTTTCAGGATTCGACGGCTGTTTTCCGACATGGGCAGGCGCGCTCCGTGAGATGCTGCGGAGGGACGTTGGCGTTGCCGCTACAATCGGGCGGCGATCAGTTCGTAGAAGACATATGCGAAGAAGACGATTCCGACGAAAAAGTAGAAGCGGGAAATCCAGGGATTGCTTTCTTTCCTGCTCGCCAAAGCGAGAAAGTCGATCCGGTGTTTGTCGCGAGGGAAAAGTTTCATGCCTGCTTACGCTTCGCAGTTGATGGGGAAGCATTTCGAAAATTCCGCAAAGTGCGAAATCCTTGGCGGAGAGAACGCGATCGATCGGGCGGGAGGTCGAAAGGGTTGATTGCTTTTGCGCCGAGAGGCGCGAAATTGCGCGTTGGAACTGTCAGAGCGCGACTTGCTGCGGCGGCGAATCCCGGCGCATGTCCGGCGGCGCGCGCTCCGTCTTCTCCTGCCAGGCGCACAGCGGGAGCGTCGAACGGCAGAACCCGATCGCCGTACGAGCAGTCGGCGACATTGCGAAACCCTGCGAACTCCCGACAAATCTGGTGCCGGCTGAGGGATTCGAACCCCCGACCCTCTGATTACAAATCAGATGCTCTGCCAAGCTGAGCTAAGCCGGCCAGTTGCCGTAACATAGCGCTGCTGCGTCAGCGAAACAAGAGCGAGGCGTTTGCGTTGCGCCGTTTTCGTGTCGACCATAGCTCGGGTCGGCGGTCTTTCGCGGAGGCGGCTCCGCTTGCCGAAACGCGCGGACGGAACGGCTTCAGACGGTCTCGAACTCGAACCCGACGATGTTGCGCTCCTCCCGGCCGAACTCGATGCCGATCAAGTGGACAGGTTGGCCCGGACGCCGGTACTTGTCCGCGTAGCCGCGTTCCCGTATCTGCGCCAGCGCCCGGCCTTCCGGCTTCCCGTCCGCGACCTTGAACTCGAACAGGTAGACGCCGCCATCGTACAGGACCACGAGGTCCGAGCGGCCGCGCGCCGTGCTCTCCTCCGCGCGGACGTCCATCCCCGCCGCCACGAAGTGCGAGTAGAACACGCTCGCGTAGTGCGCCTCGTAGCCCGCCATGCCGGTGTTCGCGTACCACTCGTTCGGGATGCTCGCCAGGAACGCCCGGAACCGTCGCTCGAGGCCCGCGAAGTCGTTCGCCCGCATCAGGCGGCGCAACTCCCGGCTCTCCGCCGCGACCGTGACGTCCGGCGCCATCGCTTCCAGCAGGAGCGCGTTCACGCTGCGCTTCACCTCCTGGTTCGGGTAGTCCAGTTGGTAGAGGCGGGCGTCCTCATCCTGCTTTTCGCCGACGATGGTCAGGTAGCCGGTTTGGAACAGCAGCGCCTCGACGGGGATGCGGTCGACGTCGATCGCCGACAGCAGCGCGTCGTCCGCGAACATGCCCTCCAGGGCCGGCGTCGCGACCCGGCGCCGCGACAGAAGGTCGACAAGGAAAGTCGGCGTCCCGGTCTCGAACCAGTACGGCCCGACCTCGCGCATTCTGAAGAGGAGGAGAACGTCGAACGGATTGTAGACCTTCTCCGGCCCGCGCCAGTTGTAGCCGTTGTACCAGCGGCGGATCTCGTCCCGGTCCAGACCCTCGAGTTCCGGGGCGAAGACCGTGTCCAGTTCCGCGTCCGTGTAGCCGCAAATGTCCGAGAACTCCGGCTCCAGCGTGATGTCGATCAGGTTGTTCAGACCCGAGAAAATGCCCGCTCGCGAGAACTTGCTCACTCCCGTCAGGAAAACGAAACGGAGATGCTCGTCGCACTCCTTGATCATCGCGTAGAAGCCGCGCAGGAAATCGCGGTTGGCCCGCGCGAGTTCCCGGTCGCCGAGCGCGTCCAGGATCGGCTTGTCGTATTCGTCCACCAGAACGACCGCCCGCTGTCCGGTGCGCTCGTGCAGCGTCCTTATCAGGCGCCGGAAACGGACTGCCGCCTCGGCAGATCCCGGTTCGAGGCCGGCCAGCCGCTCCGTTTCCTCCAACTGGTCTTCCACGTTGCCCCGAATGAGGTCCGGGGAGTCGAAATTGCCGCCGCCGAAGCTGATCCGCACGACCGGATGCTGCGCCGACCAGTCCCATTTGCCGTGCACGGCGAGGCCCCGGAACAACTCCTCGCAGCCCTCGAATAACTTCTGCAGCGTGTCCACCAGCAGGGTCTTGCCGAACCGGCGCGGGCGCGACAGAAAATAATATTGACCTCCCTCGACGAGACGGCGCACATGATCCGTCTTGTCGACGTAGTAGCAATCCATCCCCCGGATTTTCCGGAGGGAGGTCATGCCGGTCGGCAGCATGCGTCTCGTCATCCGAAGAGAGTAGGCTGCCGCGCCGGAGCCGTCAAGGAGGAGGGGTTGGAGGCGTTCTCGTTGAGCCATTTTTTGTCGGCTGCCGCCCGTTCGACGCCCCGCGAATCGTCGATCCCGCCGACAGACCCGCAAGGGTCGCGCAGGCGGGCGACTGAGGAACGAAAACGGACTGTCGCTCCCGTGCCACGCGGCGAATTCGGGGCAAACCGGGCCGCGCGCGGACATGCGGTCGCGGAGCGGCTTTAGACTGCGAAAACGGCGTTCTCGGCGTGGAGGATTCGCAGTTTTCCGCACCCGAGCAAGAAAATTCCGCGCTCCTGAAACATGATTTCAGGACGTACGGCGCAAGAGTCTCGGAGCGAGCGCCGATTTGCTGCAATGCGCTGACCGAAACCGGGATCGTCCGCAACCGAACGCAGAGTGCGGTTGCCAGGTTTTCCGGCGCGCGGACGTCAAGCCGTCCGACTCGCCGAGCGTCGGGGAGGCCGCGCGACGCTTGCGGGCTGCGGCGGCGCGATTCTCCAAGCGTTCGTTAACTTGCCGGTTTAACGAAATGCCGGGGAGCAAGGCGTCGAAGACGCGTCTGGGGTATGTTTCGCTTGTCTGAAGTTGCCGTCCGCTTGCCGCAAAGGAGGTTCGTATGCGCTGGGCAGGCCGCCGCGAGGCCTTTCGGGCGATCCTGGAGGAGGAGCGCTGCGTTCACCCGGGATCGGTATGGGATCCGCTTTCGGCGCGAATCGCCGAAGAGCTGGGCTTCGAAACCGGCATGTTCGCGGGCTCCGTGGCGTCGATGGCGGTGCTCGGCACGCCGGACTTGATCCTGCTTACGTTGACGGAATTCGCGGACCAGACCCTCCGCATCAACCGCGCCGTCGAAATGCCCTTGCTCGTCGACGCCGACCACGGTTACGGCAACGCGCTCAACGTGATGCGCACCGTGGAAGAACTGGAAAACGCGGGCGTCGCCGCCCTTACGATCGAAGATACCGATCTGCCGCAGCCGTACGGGACGGTGGGCGGCGCCCGGCTTCTGTCCGTCGAAGAGAGCGTGGGAAAGATGCGGGCGGCGTTGTCGGGCCGCCGGGATCCGTCACTCGTGATCGCCGGCCGCACCAACGCCGCCGTGGGAGGACTGGGCGACGCGGTGGCGCGAGGAAAGGCGTATCGGGCGGCGGGGGTCGATGCGGTCTTCTTCACCGGCGTACGGGCGGCGGAAGAGATCGAAGCGTTGCGAACCGAAATCGACGTTCCCGTATTTCTCGGCGGTTCGGGCGAAGGCGTTTTGGGCGATCTCGAGTATCTTGCGGCCAACGGCGTCAGGATCAGCTTGCAGGGACACCTGCCTTTCATGGCGGCGATGCAGGCGACGCGCGATGCGCTCGGCGCGTTGCGCGGCGGAAGCCCTCCTTCGGAGGTCGAGGGAACGGTTTCGCCCGAGGCGTTGAAACGCCTCACGAAGGACGCGCGTTACCGCAACTGGATGGAGGCGTTTCTGGGCGGCCGCGAGGAATGACGGGCGGCGAGCGGTCCGTGCGCGTCCCGCATGCAATTTGGCGTCCGTCTTGCGAGGCGCGGAACCGTCGGCCGGAGGAGAACGAGCGGGCAGGGCAGGCGGCCCGTTCGGCTCCTTTCCCGGACGTAAGGAAGACGAACGCAGCGTGAACCGCAACGACGGTCGAGCGGCGGCGCGGTGTGGACAAGCTTTGCTGGAACCGCGCCGTTCGGCCGGTCCAGGCCTTCTGCCCGTGCGTCCGGGAAACGCCGGGAACGGCGAACGTCCGCGAAGCGCTCCTTTGCGTGCGCGTTCCCGCGCCGCCCTATTCGGCGGCCAGGGCCGGCGCGGCTCCGTGCCGCGTAATTCCGGCATCCGTCATGGCCTTGGCGATTCGCGCCCTTTCGTAAACGTCGAGTTTCATCAGCGGCGGCCGCACGACGGCCGGCCCGTCGAGGCGTCCCATCGCGACCAGCGCTTCCTTCATGCGGTTGTGCATGTCGCCGAACGGATCGCAATAGAAGACTTGCGTCGTGTGGTAGATGCGGTCCGCCGTGCGCTGCGCGGCCGCGAGATCCTTCGCCCGCACCGCCCGGAACAATGCGACCTGCAGGTCGGCGATAACCGAGCCCGCCCCCGACAGCAAACCGTCCGCGCCCATGACGAGCGAGGACATCAGCCAGGCCGAGTTCGTCGACAGGACGCTCACGCGCCGGGTCAGGCCGTGCAGCGTCTTGATGTGGCGATCATGAACCTGAGGCGGCGACCAGTCCTTGATCGCCTTGACGCTCGGCACTTCTTCGCAGATGCGCACCAACGCATCCAGCGGGTAGGCGAGTTCGTTCGCGTACTGGAACACGATCAGCGGGAGGTCGGTGGCGTCCGCGATCGCCTTCATGTGTGCGACCCCCATTTCGGGGCGATGGCGAATGCCGCCCATGCCGAGCGAGTGGGGCGGGAAACACAGCAACGCCGACGCGCCGTGCGCTTCGGCCATCCTCGCGATGCGCGCCGCTTCCAGACTGCCGTCCGCGTAGACTCCGCAGATCAGCGGCAGCCGGTCGCCGATTTCGTCCGCGGCTTCGTCCATCATGCGGGCCTGCTCGTCGAACGTGCAGGCGTGCACTTCCGAGGCGTGTCCGTTTACGGCGACGGCGTCGACGCCATCCACGCTCGCGACGAAGGCGAGATGGCGGCGCGTCTCCTTCCAGTCGAAAGCGAAATCCGAATCGAAGGCGGCGAGGGTTGCCGGAATCACGCCGGCAGGTGCGTAGTCCTTGGCCATGTCCATCACCGTCAGGTAGTGCGCGGGCCCTCATTATCCCCCGACCGGCAATTCCGAATCAACCCAAGCAGGTCGGACGGCGCGAGCGGTATTCCGGAGACGCGCACACCGTATTCGGACAGCGCGTCTTCCACGGCCGACGCGATGGCGGCCGGCACGGGAACGAGGCCGCTTTCGCCGACGCCCTTGACGCCGAGCGGATTTTGCGAAGACGGCACGACGATGTGCTCGATCGTCACTTTCGGCACTTCGACGGAGCCCGGCACCAGGTACTCCGCGAGATTGGTGGATTGCGGCTGCGCCTGGTCGTCCCAGACCATTTTCTCGAACATGGCGAAGCCGATTCCGTGCGCCGCGCCGCCGGCGATCTGGCCGTCGATCGCCAGCGGATTGATCATCACGCCGCAGTCGTGGGCGACGACGTAGTCGAGCACCCGGATTTCGCCGGTCTCTTCGTCCACCTCGACGACGGCCGCATGGGCGCCGTTCGAGAACGCGAGTCCCTCGATCGGGACCGCTTCCTGCGCTTCGAGGCCGGGGCTTTCCCCGCCCGGCAGCGCGAAGCCCGTGGCGGCGCCGGCGAGCCTGGAGGCGATCTCGCCGAGGCCGATCGACATCCCCGGCACGCCTTTGACGTGGACGCGGCCGTCCGCGATTTCGAGATCGTCCTCGGCGGTTTCGAGGAGGTGCGCGGCCACCCGCAGCGCCTTGTCGCGCACTTTTTCCGCGGCGGCCCGCGCCGAAGAGCCCGCGGTCACCGCCTGGCGGCTCGATGCCGCTCCCATGCCGTAGGGGATCAGCGAGGTGTCGCCGATAGCGACGTCGATCCGCGACATGTCGACGCCGAGCGCCTGCGCGACGATCTGGGCCAGCATCGTTCGGGTGCCCTGGCCGATCGCCGCGGCTCCCGACGCGACCTGAACGCGGCCGGACGGCCCCACCCGCACGGACGCCGCTTCGAAGGGCCCCCGGCCGGAACCCTTGAGGTAGGCGGCGAGTCCGATGCCGATGCGGCGGCCCTCGGCCGCGGCCGCGCGCCGACGGGCGGGAAACTCCGCCCATCCCGCTTCGCGCAACGCCGTTTCCAGGCACTTCGGAAAATCCGCTTCGTCGATTCTGATCGCGGGATCGGCGCGGCTCGCCAGAGGGCGGGTGTAGGGCATGTCGTCCGGCCGGATCAGGTTGCGCCTGCGAATCTCGTCGCGGCCGAGGCCGAGCGCGGCCGCCGCCCTGTCCATAAGGCGTTCCATGACGAAGCAGCCCTGCGGGTAGCCGGCGCCGCGCACCGGCGTCACGCAGGGCTTGTTGGTCAGCACCAGCTTGACGTCGAGAGCGTAGCTCGGAACCTCGTAGGGGCCCGGCACGATGCTGCCGGCGTTCTGCGCGACGTTGACGCCGCGCGCGGTATAGGCGCCGTGATCGTGGATCATGGTGCCGCGAACGCCGAGAATGCGCCCGCGGTCGTCCGCCGCGAGTTCCATGTTCCAGATCTGGTCGCGTTCCTGCGTCGACGCCGTGAAGTGTTCGCGCCTGTCTTCGATCCATTTGACCGGAGCGTTCAGCAGCAGCGCCGCCGCCGCGACCACGACGTCTTCTGGATAGAACACGAGCTTGGGGCCGAAGCCGCCGCCGATGTCGGGGGTCACGACCCGGGTGTCGGTTTCGCTGCGGCCGAGCAGGGCGACGAGCATGCGGTGCGCCATGTGGGGCATCTGGGTTCCGAGCCACACCGTCAGCCTGTCTTCGAGAGAATCGTAGCGGGCCACGACTCCCCGTCCCTCGATCGCCATGCCGAGTCCCTTGTGGATCGACATCTTTTCCCGGACGACATGCGCCGCCTTTCGGAAACTGCCGTCCACGTCGCCGTATCCCATGGAGAATTCGGCCAGAACGTTGTGCTCGGCATCCGCGTGCGCGAGCGGGGATCCTGGCCGCGCTGCCGTTTCAGGATCGACCGAAGCCGGCAGCGCGTCGTAATCGACTTCCACCAGCGCGGCGGCGTCCTCGGCAAGGTAGCGGTTTTCGGCAACGACGGCCGCGACCGCTTCGCCGACGTGGCAGACCTCCCGGTCGGCGAGGATCGGGCGGTTCCGGGTTTGCCGGTAGTCCTTGCTCGGCATTCCGACGGCAAGGACGGTATCGGTCAGGCGCGGCCGGAGTTCCGCCATCGTGAGGACTGCGCGCACGCCGGGCGCGGCGCGGGCCCGCGCCGCGTCGATTTTTCCGACGCGGGCGTGCGCTAAGGGGCTGCGGACGAAGGCCGCCTGCAGCATGTCCGGAAAATGGATGTCGTCGGCGAAGCGGCCGGCGCCGGCGAGGAGGGTGCGATCCTCGATTCGCCGGACCGGTTGCCCGAACGGTCCGGTGTTCATCAGGCCGGTCAACGCGAAACTCCCCGCAAGGCGCTGGAGCGGCCGCCTCCGCATTCTGAGGCATCTAGGCGCCGGTCAGGTCGCGATGGACCGGAACGCGGATTCAGGGAGGCAGCCGCCGACAGCTTAGCATGATCGGGCGCGGCGCGGGCAAGGGGAGAGACAGCGACGGAGACGGTTCGAGGAAGGCGCCCGACCGGCTGCGGTTTCTTCGGTGCGGGTTCGGCGGATAACGGCGGGGACCCGAAGGCGTCCGGGGCGATTTCGGGGGCATGATGCACGATGTCCGGCAATGCGGTAAATGTTTCGCCGCAGAACCGACGGCTTGCCGGAATTCGGAGTTGGCATGACGACGATATTCGAGACCTGCCGCCCGCGAGCGGACGTTCTGGCGGGAAGCATCGCGGAGGCGGACTTCGCGGCCGACCTCGCGCAGGTGCTGACCGGCAAGGGAAGCGCGGACTACGTCGACCCGGTTCGTTTCTTCGCCAACACCTTTCCCACGCAAGGTCTGCGCAACGTGCTTGTCAACGTGTGCCGCCGATTAACGGGCGCCGGGGGCGAGGCGGCGGCGGTCTTCCGGCTCGACACTTCATACGGCGGCGGCAAGACGCACGGACTGATCGCGCTGGCGCACGCCGCCGGCGGCATGGCCGGCGTATCGAACGTCGAGGAGTTCATCGACCCGTCGCTGGCGCCGAAGGGCAACGTCCGCATAGCGGCCTTCGACGGCGAGAACGCGGATCCGGCCAACGGCCGGAAGATGAGCGACGACGTGAAGGCGTACACGCCTTGGGGGGAGATCGCCTGGGCGCTTGGCGGCAATCAAGGTTACGAACGGGTTCGCGAGAGCGACGAGAAACGGATCGCTCCCGGCGCGGAGACGTTGCGGGAGCTGTTCGGCGGCGAACCGACCCTGATTCTGCTGGACGAGCTTTCGGTCTATTTGCGGAAGACGAGCAAATTGGCCGAGGGCGAACAGCTGACGGCGTTTCTGACGGGACTGATCAAGGCGGTCGAAAGCGCGCCCGGCGCGGCTCTGGTCTACACCCTGGCGATCGGCAAGGACGGGGTGGCGACGGACGCTTACAGCGCGGAGAACCAGATCATCGCCGACAGGATGGAGCAGGCGAAAAGCGTTTCGGCGCGCAAGGCGACGCTGTTGAATCCCACCGAGGACGACGAAATGGTGCAGGTGCTTCGCCGCCGCCTGTTCGAATCCATCGGCGACAGCGGCTCGGTCGTCGGCACCTATCGGTCGTTGTGGGCGGCAAACCGGGAAGCGTTGCCGGACAGCGCTTCCCTCCCCGAGACCGCGGATACGTTCGGGAAGAGCTACCCTTTTCATCCCGAAGTGCTCAAAACCCTGACCGACAAGACAGCGACTCTCGGAAGTTTTCAAAGGGTACGGGGGATGCTGCGGCTGCTGGCCCGGACAATCGCGCATCTGTGGGAGGAAAGGCCGGCGGACGCGACAGCGATTCATCTTCACCACATCGACCCCGGTCACGAGCCGATCCGCCAGGAGGTCGTCACCCGTCTCGAACAAGGAGCCTATACGCCGGCGATCGGCAGCGACATCGCCGGCTCGGGAGAAAAGAAAGCGCTCGCCGAAGAGATCGACGCGGAGCACCATGGCGGCTTGCCGCCCTACACGGTCTATGCGGCCCGCACCGTCTTCATGCACACGCTTGCCTTCAACGAACGGCTCATAGGGCTGTCGCCGGATCAGTTGCGCTATTCGATGCTCGGTCCGGCAACGGATGTCAGCTTCATCGAGGAAGCGCGGAAGAAGTTCCTCGCCGAATCGGCTTATCTGGACGACAGGCCGGGCGTACCGATGCGCTTTCTGGCGGAGGCCAATCTGCGCCAGATCGTCCGGCGGGAAGAAGAGCATGTAGATGCGGGAGACGCCCGGGCCGAACTCAACGACCGGATTCGCGAGATATTCAAAGGGCCGACTTTCGAAACGGTGGCGTTCCCCGGCGGGCCGTTCGACGTTCCCGACGAGGTCGGCGACGGGCGGCCGAATCTGGTGGTGCTGTCCTACGATGGCGTAACGATCGGCGGTTCCGTCGAGAGCGTTCCGGATCTCGTCCAGCGCATCCATTCCCGCAAGGGCTCCGAAGGGTCCGCCCTGAGAGCGTTGCGCAACAATCTGGTGTTTTCGGTAGCCGACGAGGCGCGCAAGGACGACATGCGGCGCAAGACACGGCATCGTCTGGCGCTGCGGGAGTTGAAGAAACCCGAACGACTCGCCGATCTGGCCGAGTATCAGCAGGCGCAAGTGCGGGAAATGGAAGCGCGGTCAGAGCATGAGCTCGCGATCGCGATTCAGCAATGCTACCGGCATTTGTTCTATCCGTCGCGCGCCGGGAAGGGCGATCTGGAACACTCGGCGATCGACATGCATTCGGCTTCGGACCAACCAGGGGCCGGGCAGCGACAGGTCGTGCGGGCGCTGCGCGATCTCGGGAAGTTGCGGTTGTCCGAGGACGAACCCGATTCGCCTGCCTACGTGCGCGACCGGACGCCGCTCCGGAAAGGCGAGATGACGGCGTTGGCGCTGCGCGCCGAGTTCCGGCGCGACCCGGCGTTGCCGGTTCTGATCGGCGACGACATATTCGTTCGCGGGGTCAGGAGAGGCGTGGAACAGGGGGATTACGTGTATCGCCGGGGCGACCTCGTGTACGGGCCCGGGGATCCGTCTGCTTCGATCGTCATCGACGAGCAGTCCGTGATCTTCACGATGGCGCATGCCCGCGAGGCCCGCATTTGGCCCCGCCAGGAGGCAAGCGGTCCAATAGGTGATTCTCCGCCGACTCCGCCAGAGCCGTCCGCCGGCAGCGGCAAAGACAGCGGCGGCGACTCTTCGGCAGCGCATTCGTTCGCGGCCGAGGGCCTTCTGAGGGAGGCGTTGCTGAAATTGTGGGAGCAGGCTCGCGCCGCGAAGGTCGAGGCGGTCGGTTCGGTCTCGATTCGGATGTTCGAGGCGGGCGACGCCTTTCCTCTATTGCCCGCGGTGCGCACCGTAGCGGGCGCGGAAAAGAAAGTAACACTGAAAGGTGGCTACGAAACGCGAGACGGCGGCTCCTTCGAACTGGAATTCCAAGGATCCGTGGAGGACGCGCAGCCGGTTCGAGAGTTTCTCGAACCGCAATTGCGCGATGCGAGTTCCGGAAACCTCGAAGCGGGGTTCGAATTGGCCTTCGGAGACGGTTTGTCGATGCAGGGCGATGCGGCCGACAAGTTCACCGAGCGGCTCTCCAGGTTCGCAAGCGGCGCCGCCTACGTGTCGGCGACGGCGGAGGCCAGCAAATGACGGCGCTGGCCGCGAAAGAGGTTCCTGCGCCCCGTTACGAATTGCGGGTTCGCCGCCACGGGCCGGCGGCCGCCGAGTACGAGATCTGGCAGATGCCGACGCCCGCGACGCCGCAGGTCAAAACGGCTCTGCGGATCGCGGGGCTCCGTGGCCGCAACCTCGAACTGATCGAGCACCGCGTGCTGCGGCGGCTTTCGCGATTGGGCGTCGGGCACGGCGCCGGGAGACGGGAGGTGGACGAGGATCTGGCGTTGACGCTGGGACTGCTGTTCCGCGCGTTGGCTCCGATGCGCAGCCGAGACAACATGCGGGCAGTGTCGGAAGGCATCGAAGCCATGGGGCGCGAGGAAGCGGCCTACTGGCTCGGGATGGCGATTCACCGAAAGAACCCGCGCCGGGTGCTTACGGCGCTGCGGTGCCTGCTGACGGAACCGCGGAAGCGTCGAACATGAAGCTGGACCGCGTGGAAATCGAAAATTACAGGGCCATCGAGCGACTCGACCTGCCGCTGGATCCGCAATTGACGGTGTTTCACGGCGCGAACGCTCACGGCAAGACCAGCGTTCTGAGCGCGATCGCTGTTGGTTTCGGCGCAATCTTGAGGTTGTTGCCCGACGTTTCGAGCATAAGTTTTCGCAAATCCGACCGGCGCGGACTAAATCCTTTGCGCGTCACTTTGACGACATGCGATGGCATAAAATGGGATCGCGGGATAAGCGGACAGAGGCGGAAGACCTCTCGACGAGAACTTAGAAATGCCATTGACAGTATCGTCGACGCAGATCGGGAAGAGGCCGCGCCGTTGGATCTTCCCATCGTCGCTTACTACGACACGGACCGCGCGATGTTCGAGGCGCCGCTATCCCGTAGTCAGCCCAAGACCGAGTTTCCGCGATACGCGGCCCTGGAAGGCGCACTGTCCGCGCGACCCAACTTCAGAGAGTTTTTCCGGTGGTTTTACGCCATGGAGAATGAGGAGCTAAGAGAGCAGAAGGAGCAAAAAGACTTTGGTTATCAACTGAAAGAATTGAAAGCGGTGCGCACGGCAATCGCATCCATGACGGGATTGTCGGAACCTCGCGTCAAGCAGCGTCCGCTTCGTTTTTTCATATCCGTAAGATCCGAAAAGGGCAAGAAGCAAGAATTGGAGACCAACCAACTTAGTGGCGGCTACCGCATGGCAATGGCGCTTGCGGCCGATTTATCGAGGCGAATGGCGCAGGGAAATCCACACCTCGAAGATCCGCTTAAATCAGAGGCGATCGTCCTGATAGACGAGATTGACCTGCATCTGCATCCTGCTTGGCAGCAGCGCATTCTGAGCGATCTGTCGGATACGTTTCCCAACACGCAGTTCATCGTATCCACGCATAGTCCGCAGGTGCTGACGACCATTAAACCTCATCATATTATCGAATTAGCTCGCGAGGGCGACAAGATCGTTGCCGGAGGAACAGCGGCGCCGACTTACGGCGCTACGGCTGGCGGCGTACTTTCCGCAGTCATGGGCGTCGCTGAACGGCCTCCCGATAACGAGTTTACTTCTGCGCTGCACGAATACATGAACCTTGTCGGCGATGGTTATGGCGAAACCAAGGAAGCGCTGAAATTGAGGCGCAAACTCGAAAAACTCTCGCCGGATGACTATGATCTCGACACAGCCGATATCGAAATCAGGTGGCGCAAGATAACTGCGGAAAAACCCCGGTGAAACGAATCCGGGATTTAATCTATCCCACGCCTGGTCTCGTCGCTTACCTTGAACTTGAGGGGCGCGGTGCAGATTGGACGGGATTTCGAAATCACGATTCCGGGGCGGCATATCGAGAGCTGATCGAAGCACTTTTGGGCGTTCAACATGGACTCTGCGGATATTGCGAGATTGATCTTGCCGAACTTGATCGCCAAGTCGAACATGTAGTTCCACGGAACAGTCTAGAAGGGGGAAAGCGGGAGCTTGACGCAGCTAATTTGATCGCTTGTTGCAAGGGCGGAACGCGGAAGCACGAAGTTGACAATGAGCGGAAGCTTGATCCAATCAGGCAGAATCGTAGCTGCGGCGAAGCGAAAGGCGACACCATGGATCCGGACTTTATCGATCCCAGAGCGTTGCCTGCGTTTCCGTCCGTGGTAAGGGTTCGGCGCGACGGTAAAATCGTGGCAGACGAGGCGGCTTGCGCTAAAACTGGATTTTCTTTCGAGAAGACGTGCAAGACAATTAAAATACTTGGTTTGAACGTCGAACGTTTGCGAACGGCTAGACAAAGGCATTGGAATGCACTCAACGATGGTCTGGAAAAATGTCAAACATATGAGGAAATACATGATCGCGCAGGAGTCATTTTGCGTCCACTAAACAATAAGTTAACGAGGTTTTTCTCGACAAACAGATCTTTTTTCCCGATGAGTGAAGAGATTTTGATGGAACATGCTGAGGAGTGGGTTTAACAAAATGTCCGATGTTCGGTTAATCGAACGCTGGTTGCCGATAGCGGCGCTTGGTATCGAGAGCACCCGTGAGCGAACTCCGATGACGCCGTTTCCTGCACCGAATCGCCTTCATGTCTGGTGGGCGAGGCGGGGTGCAGACCTATTTTTGTAAAATCCTGTTTCGTTCCGGAAAAGGATTTCTGCGGTCAGGCCGCAATGACCTCCAATGCCTGGTTTTCGTTCGCGGCGTGCGTTCCGGTCATCGCTCACCACGCGGCGTCGAAGCGGACGCCGAACGGGCCGCGGGTCCGGAACGGCGCGAGGCGGCCGGCGGCGAAGACGCGGAGCCGGCCAACGACGCCGGGCGGACGGCGGAGGCGCGCGGGGCGAACGACAACTGGAGCGCGCGGATGGCGCGCGCCGTCCGCAACGCCGCCCTCGACCTGCGCTACGGAGAGGAGATGCGCGCTTTCGCGCGCGAACGCGGCGAGATCATGGAAGCTTGGGGATACCTGCGCGAGCGGGCGCGCCGGGAAGGCCCGGCGGTGGCGGCCGAGCCGGCCTTCGCCGCGACGCTGGCGCGGCGCGCGGCGGCGCTGGAGACGGCGGCGCGCTGGCGGGCGAAGCCCCGCCGCTACGCGCCGGTGCTGGACCGCGTCGCCGGGATCGACAAGGATGACCTGGACGAATTCGAGACGCAGTACCTTCGCGCGGACGGCTATCGGAAGGCCGCCGCGCCCGGGCATGAACGGAACGGCGGATCCACGTTCCGGAACGCGGAGGAGGAGATGGCGCCGGCGCCCGAGCGCAGCGCGACGCGGCCCTCGGCGGCGGACCTGTCCGCGGCGCTGGCGGCGCGGGCGGAGGAAGTCTGCCGGACCTGGCTGCCGAACGGCCGGCGCGCCGGCAACTACTGGCAGGCGGGGTCGGTGGCGGGAGAGCGCGGCCAGTCGCTCTACGTCCACCTGGCGGGCGGCCGCCGGGGCAAGTGGACCGACGCCGCGACCGGCGAGAAAGGCGACCTGCTCGACCTGATCCGCGCGGCGAGCGGCCATGCGCGGACGGCGAAACCAGGGCGCTGCCGGCGCTGCTGGCGCCGGTGCGGACGCCCGACGGAACCCTGGAAGCGGTTCACCGCATCTTCCTCGCGCCGGACGGCCGCCCGGCCGAAATCGAGGGCCGCAAGCGCAACATGGGCATGCCCGGTCGCGGCGCGGTCTGGTTCGGCGATCCGCGGACGGCGAAACGGGTCGCGCTGTGCGAGGGGATCGAGGACGCCATGGCCGTCCTGCGGGTGCTGACCCCGGGCGAGCGCCGGGGGCTGGCGGTGGCGGCGACCCTGTCGGCCGGAAGGATCGCCGGCGTCGAAATTCCGGCGCAGGTCCGCGAGGCGGTTCTGGTTCAGGACCGCGACGCGGCGGGCGAACGGGCGTGGGAAGCGCTGCAGGCGCGGTTCGCCGACTCGGAGGTCCGGGTTTCGCGGGCGCTGCCGCAGGGCAAGGACGCGAACGACGACCTGCTCGATTCGGGACCGGACGCGCTGCGGGCGGCGCTCGGCCCGTTGACGGGCGCGTCCGGCGGACCGCGCGAGGCGCGGCGCGCGGAAATGGACGGACCGCGGCGGACGTTCCCGGAAGCGGAGCGGCAAGCGGCGTTCGCGGAGTTGCGGGCGGAACTCGACGCGATCGGCGCCGGGGCGGTCGGCCTGCGGCTGACCGCGGATCTCGAAAAGGGCGTCGAAGGCCGCTACGCACGCGGCGTCATCGAGGTCGCACTGGCCGAGCCGAACACGATGCGGAGCGTGCTGCGGCACGAGATCGTCCACGCGCTGCGGAATCTCTGCGCGATCGGCGAGGATGAATGGGAGATCCTCGCGGCGCGGGCGCGGGACGACTGGATCGACGCCTTCGGCATTCGCGAACGCTACGCAGGCGAGCCGGAAGAGATCGTCATCGAGGAGGCGGTGGCAGAAGCCTGGCGGCGGTGGAGCGAAAGCAGGCTCGATGCCGAAGAACGGACCTCATGGCTATTCGCACGGATCGCACGGCTGATTGAGACGATCCGCGAGGCATTCCGCGGCCGCGGGGCGCGGACGGCCGAGGACGTGTTCCAAGCGATCGACCGCGGGAAACGGCCGGTGGATCCGGCGCGGACGGGCGCGGCGCGGCAGGCGGAGGACGAACCCGGTCTGCCGGAGGTCGACTGGAGCGGCGGCGTCCTGCAGGGAGCGGAAAAGCGGCCGTGGCTGCTGGATAAGGGGATGATTCCGGTCATCAAATCCAGAGCAATGTTCGCGGGCATCGACGACGTGGGAAAACCCATGCTGAAATGGGCTCTGGATTCCAGCAATGGCATCAGAGGCATACATACGAACGAAGACACAGGATCAGCAATTCCCGCTAAGGCTTGAAACCCTTGGAAAATATGGGGTCCGAAAAAAATTTTTCGTAGACTTTTCGAGGCTATTCGGGGCTATTTGTCTTCGAGCGGAGAATTTTTCTCTGGAAAGTGCTCCGAAGGCGAGGCGGGATCGTACCAAAATGGCCAGAATGCCAGGCATGCGCAAGACGCTCAGCGCTCCGGGATTGCTGAAGGCGCTCCGGGAAATTTTTGACGGCATTGAGGATCTAACGGCGAGTCGAGGCGTCGCCCTTTGCCTGATGTCGGGGATTGCGATATTTGGTTTGATGCTCTTTTGAAGTTTGATCGCGACGCACGTTCTGATGAAACAGTTCGCAATAATCTTGCGACATTGTACGGGATAGAGAGAGCGCCTTCCGACACCAGGTTGCGCGAGCGTCTGGACGACGTGGACCCCCTACGTCCCGCTTTCACGAAGATGTTCCAATTGCTTCAGCGCGGAAAGGGTCTGGAAGGTTACACCTGTCTAGGCGGACATTATCTTTTATCCGTTGACGGAACAGGATATTTTTCATCTCACAAGGTGCACTGTAAAAGTTGTTGTGAAAAGCACCACAGGAACGGAACGATACTACCACCAGATGCTGGGGGCAGTTCTCGTGCGCCAAAAGGAAGTTTTCCCTCTTGCACCGGAGCCGATCACCAAGAAAGACGGAAAGAAGAAAAACGATTGCGAACGCAACGCGGCGACACGACTGTTGCGCGATGTGCGGCGGGAGCATCCATTTTTGAAATTGATAGTGGTAGAGGACGGGCTTGCCTCGAACGGCCCGCATCAGCTCAAGGAGTTGAACCTTCGCTTCATACTGGGTGCCAAGCCGGGAGACCATAAATTTTTGTTTAGTGAACAGGTTACGATCTGTGAAACGTGCCGAATTTTGAAGAAGGTGTAATGCACGAATATCTTAACAAGGCACCACTCAATGACGCGAATTTCGACCTTGAAGTCAACTTTGTACTGGGAAAAGCATCCCGACGGCAGAAAGCAACGCTTCTCTTGGGTTACAGACCTGCCAGTAGGAGATCACAACCTGATGGAAATAATGCGCGCCGGACGTGCGCGCTGGCGTGAACGAGACCTTCAACACCCTGAAGAACCAAGGTTACAACTTCGAACACAACTTCGGTCATGGTTACAAGCATTTGTCGAATGTCTTTGCTAAGATGCTGGCTTTCCTGATCGATTCAACAGAGATGTTGTAATCTGTTTCAAAGAGCACAGAAGAAAGCCGAGCGTTCCATCTACTTGTGGGAGAAGTTGAGAGCTATGTTCTTCAACTTTTCACTACCAGGCTGGGAAACGCTTTATCGTGCGATAGCGTTCGGACACAAGAAGCCGATTCTGGAACCTTACGATACTTCTTGATATAATAAATTTTCGAAGTGTGTAGCAGGTTCTTCAGGGGGAAACATAACCAACGAAAGCTTCGGTCATTAAGCCGAACGTTAGACGTCTGTCCTGGCGGTCGCACCTTCTGCCGAGAAAGTCCTTTACATTTGACACGACCACTACAAGTTAGCGGGAATTTCTGACACAGGATCAGCAATTTCCGCTAAGGCTCGAAATCCTTGAAAAATATGGGATCTGAAAAAAATTTTTCGTAGACTTTTCGAGGCGATTCGGGGCTATTTGCCTTCGAGCGGGTAAGCGTTCGGTCGTGGGGTGGCGACGTTGAGGCCTGCCTCCAGGCAGGGGCTTCAACCAGACGTCCTTGACCGGGAGGGCGCGTTCGTTTCGGGTACTGCCGCGGCCTACGCCGCCCCTCTGGTTGGCACCCGGCAACAGGTTTCTCGCGAAGTCCCGGAGAGTAAGCGTTCGGTTGCGAAGCGGGCTGTCGAGCCAGGCGAATCGCCCAGGCCTGGACACTCTTCTTTTGTTCTTGTATACGGCTGCCATGGCGGTCGAATCTGCACGCACGCTTTCCGGGACCGAGCTGTCGGGCGACGGCCAAGCTCTGGCTGCGGCATGCCGAGCGAATGCGGCTCTCTGCCAGGCGCTGGAAAGCGCACTCGATAAAGCGGAGAAGTTTCGCCGCGACGCCGAGAGGTGGCAGGGAGCTTTCCACCGGGCGATGGCGCTGATTAGAATCCTGAAAAAGAGACGCGAGGCGCCGCCCCGAGAGACGGCAGAGAACGAGAGTCTGAAGTCCCGCAGCCGCAGGTTTGCCCGGGAGTTGTTCGGGCGCCGCAGCGAGCGGCAGCCTACGGCAACCGGTCGACGCCGGGGGCGCAGTCAGGGAACGCCGTCGCACGGCCGCACGCCGCACCCCGAGCTGCCCGTTCGCGAGGAGGAGTCGCTTCCGGACGAGCGCACGTGTCCGGACTGCGGCAAGGCCTGGGTCTCGAACGGTTGGAAGGACACGGATCTCATCGAGACCAGGACCGTCACCTATGTCCGGAGGATTCGACGGAAGCGGCTGCGCCCGACCTGTACCTGCCGACCGGAAAAGGAGGCCGTCGGCCCGGCTCCGGCGCGGCTGTTTCCGAACACTCGGTACGGAGTTTCCGTCTGGGCGTACGTCCTGGCGGAGAGGTACGGCCTGCACCGTCCGTTGCGCTCGGTCTGCCGCGCGCTGGGTCAGCACGGGCTTGCCATTGCGCCCGGCACGTTGGCGGACGCTCAGCGGGGATTCCTGCGACTGTTCGAGCCGCTCGACGATGAGATCTCCCGGCGCCTGTCGGAGGCGCCGGTCGTTCACGGCGACGAAACAGGGTGGTGGATACGGGAGTTGGGCGAAGAAGACGGCGGCAACGCTCGCGCCTGGGCATGGATCGCCCGGTCGGCGGACGCGGTTCGCATCGTTATTCTGCCGTCGCGCAGCGCGGAAGCCGCCCTTGAACTGTTCAGGGGGCTCGGCTCGCCCGAACAGGCGGCTCACCTGGTCTGCGACCGCTACTCCGCCTACCGGAAGCTGGCGCGCGTCATGGAAGGGTGCATCGTCCTTTCATATTGTTGGGTCCATGCCAGACGGGACTTCATCAACCTTGAGACCGGCTACCCGAACCTCGCGAAGTTCGCCCAAAAATGGCTTCGTCACATTGCGGCATTGTACCGACTCAACGCCAGGCGTCTGGCGTGTCCGGGCAACGCCGCCGCCCAGCGGCGGCTCGCGAGATTCGCCGGAGCGTTCTTCGCGGCGGCGAAAAAGGCACGGGACGCGCTTCCGGAGAGCGCGGCGCAACGCGGCCCTCTGGACTCCCTGCTACGCCACCGCGACGGCCTGACAGTGTTCGTCGACAACGCAGACGTTCCCATGGACAACAACCCCGCCGAACGCGGCCTGCGCGGCCTCGCGATCGGCCGGAAGCTCTCGTTCGGGTCGCATAGCGTGGACGGAGCGCAGTTGGCGGGCATGCTCTATTCCATCTTCGGCACGCTCGAGATGGCCGGCGTCTCGCCGTACCGCTGGCTACTCGGTTATCTCGATGCCTGCGCCCGGCATCGCGGTCCGCCGCCCGAAGGCCCTGCTGCCTGGCTGCCGTGGGGCGCAGGCGAGGAGCGTCTCCGCTCCTGGCGTCCCGCTCTCCCCCAAGGACCGTGAGCGGCAGCCCCCGCCGCTACTGCGGGCGCGACTTCTCCGAGGACGAGGTCGACATGATCCGCGGCCTGATCGCGAGGGGCGGCCTCCACCGCCGGGCGCTGTCGCGGGAGGTCTGCCGCCGCCTCGACTGGCGCAAGCCCGACGGCGGCCTAAAGGATATGAGCGCGCGCGTCGCCATGTTGCGCATGCATCGCGACGGCGTGATCGTCTTGCCGCCGCCAAGGCGCGCGCCGGTCGTCCGCCGTCCGCTCGTGCCCGGTCCCGCGACCGACAGGCCCCCGTTCCCGACCCCCGAGCGTCTCGCCGATATCCAACCCGTCGCCGTTGAGCCCGTCCGGAACGCGGGCGAAGGCCGCCTCTGGAACGAGTTCGTCGCTCGCTACCACTATCTCGGCTATTCGACGCTGCCCGGCGCGCAGATGCGATACTTCGTTCGGGCCGCCGGAGGCGAACCCCTCGCCGTCCTCGGCTTCGGCGCCGCGGCCTGGAAGATCGCGCCGCGGGACAAGCTTGTCGGGTGGGATCCCGAGACCCGCCGCCGCAACCTGCCTCTCGTGGTCAACAATGCAAGGTTCCTGATCTTGCCGTGGGTCCGGATCAAAAACCTCGCGTCCTGCATCCTTGCCATGGTTGAATGTCGCCTGCCCGACGATTGGGAAGGCCGCTACGCGTTGCGCCCGGCCCTGATGGAGACCTTCTGCGAGAGCACGCGCTTCGAAGGAACCTGCTACCGGGCCGCCAACTGGACCAAGGTCGGCAAAACGCAGGGCCGCGGCAAGCTCGATACCCGGAAAGAACGCGCTCTCCCGGTCAAGGACATCTGGCTGAAACCCCTGCGCCGGGACTGGAGGCGGCTCCTCAATGAATAGGCCATCACCCCACGACCGAACGCTTACTCGAGCGGAGCATTTTTCTCTGGAAAATGGTCCGAAGGCGAGGCGGGCAAAATGGCCAGAATGCCAGGCATGCGCAAGACACTCAGCGCTCCAGGATTGCTGAAGGCGCTCCGGGAGGTTTTCGACGGCATTGAGGATCTGACGGCGAGTCGAGGCCTCGCTCTTTCGGATTTCCTGATGTCGGGGATTGCGGTATTTGGTTTGAAGCTCTTTTAAAGTTTGATCGTGACGCACGTTTTGATGAAACGGTTCGCAATAATCTTGCGACGTTGTACGGGATAGAGCGGGCACCTTCCGACAGCAGGTTGCGCGAGCGTCTGGACGACGTGGACCCTCATAGTTTGCGTCCCGCTTTTACGAAGATGTTCCAGTTGCTTCAACGTGGAAAAGGTCTGGAAGGTTACACATGTCTAGGCGGGCATTATCTTTTATCCGTTAACGGAACAGGATATTTTTCATCTCACAAGGTGCACTGTAAAAGCTGTTGTGAAAAGCACCACAGGAACGGAACAATCACGTACTACCACCAGATGTTGGGGGCAGTTCTCGTACACCCGGAACAAAAGGAAGTTTTCCCTCTTGCACCGGAGCCGATTACCAAGAAAGACGGAAAGAAAAAAAACGATTGCGAACGCAACGCAGCGACGCGATTGTTGCGCGATGTGCGGCGGGAGCACCCGTTTTTGAAACTGGTAGAGGACGGGCTTGCCTCGAACGGCCCGCATCCGTCTCAAGGAGTTGAACCTTCGCTTCATACTAGGCGCCAAGCCGGGTGATCACAAATTTTTGTTTAGTGAACAGGTCACGATCCGTGAAACGTGCCGAATTTTCCGATGAAGAAGATGTACGGCACGAATTCAGATATCTTAACAAAGCGCCACTCAACGACGCGAATTTCGACCTTGAAGTCAACTTTGTACTGGGAAAAGCGTCCCGACGGTGGAAAACAACGCTTCTCTTGGGTTACAGACCTGCCAGTAGGGGACCACAACCTGATGGAGATAATGCGCGCCGGACGTGCGCGCTGGCGTGAACGAGACCTTCAACACCCTGAAGAACCAAGGCTACAACTTCGAACACAACTTCGGTCATGGTTACAAGCATCTGTCGAATGTCTTGGCTTAGATGCTGGCTTTCCTGATCGACCAGATTCAGCAGAGATGTTGCAATCTGTTTCAAAGAGCACAGAAGAAAGCCGAGCGTTCCAGCTACTTTTGGGAGAAGTTGAGGACTATGTTCTTCAACTTTTCATTACCAGGCTGGGAAGCGCTTTATCGTGCGATAGCGTACAAGAAACCGATTCTGGAACCTTACGATACTTCCTGACATAATAAATTTTCGAAGTGTGTAGCAGGTTCTTCAGGGGGAAACATAACCAACGAAAGCTCGGCCATAAAGCCGAACGTTAGACGTCTGTCCTGACGGTCGTGCCTCCTGTCGAGAGAGTTCTTTGCATTTGGCACGACCACTACGAGTTAGCGGGAATTTCTGACACAGGATGGGAAGTTCTTGTCGGCCGGCGAGGTCTCAAGAAGGCTACCGGACTACACCGCAAGGCGGTCTGGTTGGCGTCAGGGGCATCAGAGGGGAAGGCAGGCGAAACATCGAGATCGTGCCAGCGCTTCCCGATCTGCTTCGAACTTGTATCCGCTACGAAAGCGAGCGGCCCCTCAAAGGAGACAGGAATGTCCGGGCGTTCCACCACTTTGCCGGGGTGGTCGATCTGGATGGCGAACTCCGGCGAGTTCGCCTGACCGTAAGGGAAATGCCGGATGGGCAGCGCTTCTACGATCACATTTCCGAAAGGACTGAGAACCTCGCCGTCATGGCAAACGCCGGTTCCGCGGAGGAAGCAACGTTAGATCACACGAGGTTCTCGGCTATCACTATAGAACATCTGAGCGGCGGATTCCACTACCGCGACAAAACATCCAGGGCGATCCCACGCTAGAGTAGCGGCGTGATTCCACATTTTTTTTCACTGCGCCGTATTTTTCTCTGGCTTTCGCCAACCGATTCGGTTACTCACAGGCCATGGCTGAGATTTCCGCGCCGAACATGGAAGATTTTTCGCTCGAAGCGGTGGAGGTTCGCTTGGCTCGACCGGACGAGCGGGTCAAGTGGGACGCTCTCGTTCGCGAGAACCATTACCTGGAGTTCAAGCGCTTCGCCGGTCGCGGCTTGCGGTATGTGGTCGCATGTCGAGGCCGCTGGCTGGCGCTTGCGGGCTGGCAAACCGGCGCGTTCAAGTGCCGGCCACGGGGGATCGGCTGGAAGCCTGCGAACCAGTTTCGGCGCCTGCGAGCCAACAACACCCGCTTCGTGTCGCTGGCGAAGCAGAGCATGTGCCGCAACCTGGCGTCCTTGGCGCAGATGCTGAACCGCCTCAGCGACGACTGGCAGGCGCGGCATCGGCTGCTGTTGGCCGAAACCTTTGTCGACCCGTCCCGTTTCGAAGGCACTATCTACAAGGCGGGCGGCTGGATTCATGTCGGAGATTCAAAGGGATATTCCAGGTGGTCGGTACACGGAACCGCACGGTGCGCCCAAACAGCTTTACGTCCCTTCGGCGCGACGCGCAGCGCCTTCTGCGCGCCAATGAACTACCCGCGGAGTGGGAACGGACGGGGGCCGTTTCGAGGAAAAAGCCTGGCGAACTTCGTGCTCTTCGCGTCGCGGAAATCGTCGACTTTCGCCGGGCGCAAGGGCGGAAACATTCCGCAGCGTCGGTCTTCAGCATCTACATGCTTGCCTGGCTGGCCGGGTTCCGTGGACCGGTGGCCGCCGCCGACTACGCGAAGTCGCTGACCCAGGACGAACTCGAAGCGCTCGGCGCATGGAAGAACAAGAAGACAGGGCGTGGCCGTCTCGAAATCCACCATTCACCGCGTCATCTCTAACCCCGGTCGAGCTTGAGAAGGCGCATGCCCGCTACTCGGCACCGCGCATCGGGCGCGCGGGCGACGGCAAGCGCCCGGGCCAACCGCACCGGCTCCACCGAAATCGCAACCTTGGTCGAGCACAACACGGGCATCCCGCTCGCCAGCATCGGCTTTCACGATGAAGGCGGAGAGATCGCCGCTGTCCGCACACTGCTTGAAACTGTCGACGTGTCGGGCCGTGTCTCGATGCCCTTCACACGACCAGGGACACCGCCCGCGTCGAAACGCATCGCGCCGACTACCTGTTGTCGATCAAGGGCAACTCGCCCGAGACGTGCGAACATCTGGAGACATGGGAACGCGATGCGGACGCCAGTTTCTCCGAGGAAGCCGACCCCGCCCACGGGCGCATCGACCGGCGCCACATCCATGTCGTCAGACCCCTCCCGGGCGCGATCAACTACCCTCACGTCAAGCAGATATTCCGCGTTACCCGCGAACGGGAGATTGTGAAGACCGGCGTACAAACAACACGCCTACGGCATCACCTCCCTGGCCGAGGCTGACGCCAAAGAGTTGCTCGCCTTCAACCGCGGACACTGGAGCGTCGAGAACAAGAACCATCGCGTCCGCGACGTCAACTTCCGGGAAGACGACTCGCAGTTCAGCGTCGGCTTCGGCCCCGCAAACAATGCGACCATCGGGAACATCGCCTGCGCGGTAATCTTTCACAAGGCTTTCGACGGCGTCGCGCAGGCCATGCGCACCATCTCGCTTGATCGTCAAAAGGGGATGGAGGCCATTCTCCTGCCTTGACGCTTCGCCGACGCGGTGTCGCCCCCCTCTCTTCTCCGCTTCTCCTCTCCCTGCCCCCAACGCTCGACACCTGCTCACCCCGTGCAACTTTGGGTACGGTTCTCCGGGCCTCGCGCCGACATAACCGTTCCGAGTTCGGGCGTCTCGGCGTGAAGACAGACGGGACAGCCCACAGCGTCACGCTCCTCTCGAACGGCGAGCGCCGCCGCGAAAAAATCTCGCGGAACGGTTTTGTGTGGTCTGCAGTTCGTGGTTGGTTACACAACGAATGGTGCCAAAAACCGCCGTGGCCAAGCCGCAGGCATGTCCGGTTCCCCGGTTGGGGCCAGCGCGACCCAGCGCGACGCACAAAAAATAGCGTGGGATAGGCCTGCAAAACATCCGTTCTCGCCTGGCAGGAGAGCTGGAGACTCTACGATCGGCTGCGGGAGGACTGGAACGACCAAATCACGCGAACGGGCGGCAGCGGGGGAGGCGAGCTGGTCGAACGTATGAAGGCGTTCGCGGAACGCCCGCATGTGGCGAGTGCTGCGCGAGCGGCCGTCGAACGGGAGATCGAACGGCTCCGGCCGGAAGAACGCGCTCTGAGGATGGAGGCGGACGGGCCGCGGCGAACGTTCTCGGAGGCGGAGCGGCAAGCGGCGTTCGCGGAGTTGCGGGCGGAACTCGACGCGATCGGCGCCGGAGCGGTCGGCCTGCGGCTGACCGCGGATCCGGCGGACGAGGCGATGGGCCGCTACGCCCGCGGCGTCATCGAGGTCGCGCTGGCCGAACCGGGCGCGATGCGGAGCGTGCTGCGGCACGAGATCGTCCACGCGCTGCGGGATCTCGGCGCATTTTCCGACGGCGATTGGGAAGCGCTCGCGGCGCGGGCGCGGGACGAATGGCTCGCCGCCTTCGGCATCCGGACGTGCTACGCCGACCGGCCGGAAGAGGCGCAGATCGAGGAGGCCGTCGCCGAAGCCTACCGCCGATGGAGCGAAAACCGGCTCGAGGCCGGCGCGCAGGTCTCCTGGCTGTTCGCGCGGATCGCGCGGCTTCTGGAGAAGATCCGCGAGGCGTTCCGCGGCGCGCGTACGGCCGAGGACGTGTTCCGGGCGATCGATCGCGGCGAGCGGCCGGTCGATCCGGAACGGGCGGCGGAAGGACGGCGCCTTCAGGAACGGCTGGAGCGGCTGAACGCCGCTTGGAAGGAGTGCTCGGCCCTCGCCGACGACGGTGGCGTCCACGTCATGTACCTCGACGGCCACGCGGAGTTCGTCGAACGCATGAAAGCGATCCGCGCCGACCTGGACGACGACGCCGGACGGCAGATCGACCGGGCGCTGGACTATCTGGAGGAGGGACGGACGGCGCGGCGGCGGATCGACGAGTACGTCGCGGCCGCGGACAGGAGCGACTCGCGGCGGACGGAACTCTTCGCGGAATGGGAACGCAGCGCGGCGACGTCGATAAGGGACGTTCCCTCCTACGCCGGCTGGCGGGCGGAGAGCGAACGGTTGCTCGCCGCCGGACGCGCCATTCTCGCGGACGCGAAAACCTACGGCCCGCACCTCGCGGGCGGCGACCTCGTCTCCTGGACGGTGCGGGAGGTCGAAGAGGCCCACGAACGCGACGACGCGATCTGGGAACCGCTCTGGCCGGACGACCCCGGCGCCTCGCGGCTCGAGGCGCCGGGCGCGGAACTCGCGGAGGCGGCCGTCGCGGGTCCCGCCGATCTCGCGCACGGCGATGTTCTCCGGTGGACGGAGACGGTCGAGGCCGGGCCGTGGGCGGCGTCGCCGGAAGAACGGACGATCGAGGCCATCGTCGAGGATATCGCGGCCGACGGCAAGGACGCCGGGAAGGACGGGATCGGCCTCCTGGTCCGGCAGGCCGGGGGCGCGCGCCCGCCCGAAACGGGAGAACGCATCTTCCGCCTCGCCGACGCCCTGGCGCATTGCCGGCGCGACCATTGGCCGGACGAAGAGGCGCGGCGGCGCGCCTTGCGGGAGAAGGAGGCCGGGCGGCGGGCCGGCCGCCGCGGGCTGTCTCAGGCGTAGCCGCTACGGGACGACGATCTCGCAAGCGGACCGCTTGCCGGCGGCGCGCGCCCGGAGGACGCAGTCGGCGATTTCCGAGCCGAAGCGGTTCCAGACGAAGTCCCGCCAGCCGTTGGTGGGGTCCGGCGCCGGAAGGATCGCGAACTGCGCCGGAAGGAGCAGGCCGAGGGCGAGCAGGCACGGCGCTCCGACAGCGACGGCGGCGGCCGCCAGCCGCCGGCTCCGGGTCCGGTTGACCGACTGCCAGCGCTGGAAGTCGGCGGCGTGGGTGCGGACCTGCTTTTCCAGTTTGGCCGCGGCGGCCGCGACGCTTGCGGGGGAGCCGGCCTGTCCGGCAGGTTCGACATCCGCGACGGGCGGAACGACGGTCGCGGCTTCGGAAGCCTGAACGACCGTTTGCCCGGCGTCTTCGGGAGCGGCGGCCGCCGGCGGCGCGTTGCGGCGCGGCGGGGCGGTCAGGCGCCTTTCGTCAAATAATAGTTGATTCCATGAATCGGTGACGCTACTTTCGGCGTATGCAAGTTGGACTTCACCGTTTCCATGCGGACAGTATCGAGTGGTTCCGAGCGGCAGTCGCCGAGGGTGGTCGCACCCGGCGTCAGTTGGCCCACGGGCTGTGCGAGCGCGAGAACTGGCGCAATGAGAAGGGCGAACTTTGCCTCGCCTCGGCGCGACGGATCCTGCCGAAGCTCGCCGAGAAACTCGGGATCGCCTTGCCGCCGCCGCAGGAGCGCCTGCCGCAGAAGGCGCCGGCCCGGAATTTTCCGAACCTGTCGCTTCGCTGCAGTCTGGCGGAGGTCGGAGAAGTCGCGCTGGAACCGGTTTCTGGGAGCGCCGACAAGGAGCGGTGGCGCTCGATGATGGCAACCCATCATCCGCAGCGATGGATGCGTCCGCCGGGCGCGCAAAGGTGTTACTGGATCGTGTCGTCCCGTCATGGCCGACTGGGCGGCATCGCTTTCTGCGCCGCCAGTTGGCACCAGAAAGCGCGCGATGAGTTCGTCGGCTGGTCGGCGGACGCACGGGTCGCCAACCTGCAACGGATGGTCAACAATAACCGGTTTCTGCTGTTGCCGGGGGTGCGCGTGCGCGGGCTTGCGTCGCACGTTCTCGACCTCGCGGCGACGCGACTGCCCGGCGATTGGGAAGCCGCCTACGGCGTGCGTCCGCTCATGGCCTACACTTACGTCTCTCCCGACCATTCCGGCGCTTGCTATCGCGCGGCAGGATGGGAGCGTTGCGGCAGGCCGACGTCGGGGTTGCCGCCAGGCGCCATGGAGAGGGGCGTCGCACGGTCGGTCTGGATGAAGCCGCTGGCCGCCGACTGGAAAGAGCGGCTGCGCCGGGAACCGGAACGGATGCTCGGCCTCGCCCCGGAGGCACCTCCGTCCGACGATTGGGCGGAATGGGACGCGGAACGCACCCGGACGGACGCATTCGCGGTGGTACGAATGGGGCGCGCATGGGAGGCACGGCCCGGCGAACCGGTACCGGTGCCCGGACAAGGAAGATCAGAAAGCAGCCTACCGGCTGCTGTCGAATCCGAGGGTGAGCATGGAGCACGTTCTCGAGTCGCACAAGGAATGCATGGTCGAGCGCTGCCGCAAGGAGCGCGTGGTTCTAGCGGTCCAGGACACGACGATGCTGAATTACAACGGCCTGCAAGCCACCTCCGGCCTGGTGCCGCTCGGCGGCGGCGGGTCGGGAACCAAAGGCATCGCCGCCCACTTCGGACTTGCGATCACGACCTCAAGACGCCCGCTCGGGGTCTTCGAGATCGACGCCACCATGCGCGACGACAAGGACGAAAGCGAGAGCGTCCGCTGGCCACTTCGACAAGGCGCAGGAAATCGCGCGCGCCTGCCCCGACACGCAGGTCATCACCGTGTGCGACCGGGAAGGGGATATCTGGGAACTGCTGTCGAGGGCGGTCGCGGCGGGTGCCGGCCTGGTGGTGCGCGCCTGCCGCTCGAAGCGGCGGCGCGTGCTGTGCGAAGATGGCAGCAAAAAAGGGCTTTGGAACCACATGGCGGAACAGCCGGTGCTGACCCGGAGGTCGCTGAACCTCGCCGCCTGCGGCGGCAAGCGGGCGCGCAAGAAACGCGAGGTGACGCTTGACATCCGCGCCGCCCGCGTCCGGCTCGTGCCGCCCGGCGACAGGACCGGCGACGCGCCTCTCTCCATGCTCGCCGTGTCGGTCGCAGGACCGCAAGGCCTCGACTGGCTGTTGCTCACGACGGAGGGCAAACCCGAGAAAGACGACGCGGTGCGCGTCGTAAAGTGGTACGAACGGCGCTGGACGATCGAAGAATACTTCAAGGCCCTCAAGTCCGGCATGGGCATCGAAGACCGGCAGTTCGACGATGCCGACGACCTCCGAAAGTGCCTTGCTTTCGACGCCATTACCGCATGCCGGGTCTTCGACTTCCAGCGCATGGCGCGGGACAGGCCGGACGCCCCCGCCGCCGAAGTCGCGGACGAAGATGAAATTGCGGTGCTTTATCTCGACCTTGCCGAACGAGGCATGGTCAAGAGCAGGTCGCCGCCCGAAAACCTCGACGTCCAGACCTTCGTGGTCGACGTGGGACGGCTCGCGGGCTTCATCCCAACGCCAGCCCTTGCCCGGGACCATCTGGCAGGGCTACGGCTACCTCAAGGCCTACGTTCAAATATACAAGGCGCTACGGAACAACGACATGCTCAAGGACTCGACAATGGGGGGATGAAAGGTCAGGCGCCTTTCGATGGCGGCCGGCAGTTCCGCCAGCCGCTCGTCGATGTGCTTTCCGATGTTCGTTTCCGCTTCCGGGATCCGCCCGAGAATCTTTCCGAGCAACCTGTCTCCGGTTTCGTCCGCCATGCCGGCCGGCGGAGCGGGCGGCAACAGTTCTTCAGGACGATCAGGCGCGGCGGGCGGCGGCGGCAGATCCGCAGTCTCTTGCGAACCGGGAACCCGGTCGGAAAGCGCAGGTTCCGTTCGACCGTCGGCAAGGCCGGGCGGCGGCCGGAGCTGGTCCGGGGTTGCGTCGGCGGCCGTATTATTCGCAGCGTCCGTCATGTCGTTATCGCTACAGGCACCGAACGAGACGACGGCTGGACCGGAACCGGATAGCGTCCTTGCGGACGCGGCCGGCGCGGGATCACGGACCGTCCGACGCCGCGATTCCGGCAGCCGCCCGCCGAAAGCCCCCGGACGGCGGGGCGACGCAGGCGACGACTCCGGCCGTCGCGGGACCCCTATCAGGAATCCCGCGTAAAGAAAACGCGCTGTCGCGAGCTGCGGCGGCGCGGTCGTGCAACAACTCCGCCGCTTCGCGTGCGTTTCCCCGTACCGCGTTGGTAGGGCTGCGTCATGCTGTCGTTATCCCTCTTTTTTTCGCACTACGACGGCAAGGTAGCTGAAGTGGCCTCGTATGCATTGCCTGCAAGGTTTTGCGCTTCCACTGGACGACTTGGCACAACACCGCAAGTCAAGACCTCCGTTCTCGCCAAATCGGCGCGTTCCGACCGCGCCGAAGCCGATGATCCGCCCATAAACGGTTGCTTGTCGCGGCGGTCGCGGAGGCGTATCTTCGCACCCGACTGCAGAGGCGTTCCGGCCATCGCAAACCCCAAGATGCGGGCCAGGCTGTCAGCCGACAGAAAATGGTGCGGCGAAAACGTTTCATCATGCGGTAACGAACGACAATAGTGCATGATACAATTCTATTGGTGATTTCCCCATTCGTTCATGCTGACTCTGCCGCACCCAGGATTCAGCGATGAGATGCGACCGCCGTAGACTTTCGGCACTGCGCGATTTACCCTTCAGATAGCGATTAACACCGTTAACTGCGGATTTTTCGTCTCCGGAAATTAAATACCCGGCCATGAAACCGATCGAGTGGTTCCCCGAATATTTTCCGGTTCGGAAACGATCAATGCCTTCCACAACGTATTTGCGGCACAAATCCGCATTTTTGCCGGTGATTCGCTTGCACTCGATCACTGCATGGGGATCGTGCTCTTCCAAACGTCGGCCTATCCCAACCAAGAAAATCGAAATGTCCGTTAGGCCATCCGGCACTAAAACATCCGGACGAGAGCGGGATTGGGTTCCGGGAAATACGAACATGTTGCCTTTCCATTTAAACATTCCGGAGTTCAACGCACTGCGCATCCCATCGCGCAGCCGCTCCGTGATCTCTACTTCCCGATCATCCGCACTTACGTCCGGCGACTTCATAGCAAGCCTCCAGCCGGCCTCGACGGTTCGCAGTATCGCCCCCGCTATCTCGCTTGCAAGGTCTACAGACGGCCGGCCGACGGCAGCCGGGACATCGGTCGGCAATTTCACGCGACCGTTCCGGAAATGCTCTCTGCGATGACGGCGTCTGCGTCTTCCAGCGCCGACACGCCCATCCAGTGACGGCGGGCGGCGGGCTTGATGACGACGACTTCATTGGGCGCGTACACCCGTAGCGCCCTTTGTCCGACCAAGGCCGTCCCCAGCTGGAGATCCAGACGTTCGCCGATTCGATGAAGGACGCCTCGCAATTGTCCTTGCGGTTGCGCAACTTTCGCCACCGAAGGCCCGGGACGTTCCTCAAGGACGAAACGAACCACCCGAAGCGGTGCGGACATGGGCAAATCGAAAACCTCGGCACGCATATGGCGGCGATTCAATGCCGAGAGCCAAACATCGATCGCTGCGAGGAACGCATTCGCATAGGCAAGAACATGCTCAGTATCGGCGGCGGCGACGGATTCGAGTCTACCGGACCTCCATTGCCATCTCGCCCGGAACAGGCCGTCTCGCACGACGATGCGGTCGGCATCGTCCAAGTCGTACAGGTCGAAGGCAGCCTCATCAAGCGTTCGCCAATCGTCGCTATCCGACGGATCTCGCTGCAATTTCCGAATAAGCCGTGTCAAATGTCGGCCGGAGTGGGAATGCAGGGCTGTTTCGAGATCGGGAATCGGCAAGCTCTCGATGTCCCGAAGCAACACCCGCCGCATCGAAAGTCCGAAAGTAGAGGCAGTCATCAGAACAAACCAGGAGGCGAGCGACGAACTCAGAATCGCGGCGAGCAAGCGGGCCGTCCCGATATTCGGCAGCGGCGCGCCGAAATATGCCTCTGTGAACACGATGTCCCGTCTGGAATCAGCAGCTGCAAGTCGCCCGTCACCCTTCAAGAACTGCCGCATGAGCAACAACGGTGCTTGATAAATTTCACGTTTGCGGGGTCTCTCCGCCTTTTCGTCGCTGTACGAAGTTAAACTGCTTGGTGCAGAAATTAATTGAAGATCGTTTTTTGTCAGTAATGGAAGTCCTTGAAGGAAACTTGAATCACGGCTCCGATTTCCGATCGTCAAACCCGCGTGAAATCCCGTGCCGAGTTCCTTGAGATGGTCGCATAGCAACGCATGCTTGGTTGTCAGTCTGTCTAACAAATCCAGATCGCGCCGCAGTCCGAAAAATGCGGCCTTGAGAAACTCTGGCCTTTTGCGCCAATCGGCTAACGGTAGCGTAAGAATGTCGTCGCGCGAGATATCGAATGCGTGGGTTCGCGCACTAGCTGGAGACCACGGGATTTGTACGGTAGTAATCTCGCTGCGGTCCGAAAGTTGGCGTTTTGCCAAGAGGATAATTGCGGGTAAATTGCCACGTGAAAAAAGCCACCGCGACTGGTACGACAGGTTGATCAGGGTCACAGGAGACAGCTTGTCGATGATATAGCGTACGGCCGCAGCACCCGTTTTGCTGCGACTAAAAAACTGGATGCCGCTCAGAACCAAGCCGAATCTTGTCTCATCGGAGGCAAACTCCATGGCCCGAATGACAAAATTGAGGCTCTCCCCACGAGGCGCAAGTACACCGCTCCGGTTGCGCCGAGCACGCCGTGCTATAGGGTCTGCTTTGCCCGGATAGCTCCAAGGCGGATTGCCCACAATGACGTCGAACGTCTTCCGGCGGCCTCGTTCGGTCAGCGAAGCATTCCATTCCGGCGTATTTTCGATATTCCGTGCGTTGCCAACGATAAGAGTTTTGCCGATCAGCGGTTCGAATTTCAGCGCCTCGGGCGGCTGCGGATCCGGATCCAGTTCCAGGGCAGCCAGATAAAGACTGAATGCTGCAACCTGTACCGCAGCGTCATTGATATCTACGCCGTAGATCTGCTGGTGCAGCGTAGAACGGATCACTTCACGGCGCGGTTCATTCGAACCGGAACGGAGGGCGACAAGTTTCCGCAAAGCTTCGACCAGAAAAACCCCCGATCCGCACGTAATGTCGAGCACAACTTCTTCTCCGGTCAATCCCTCCATGATCTCGTCGAGAATCAAGGAAACGAGAGATAACCGGGTATAATAAACATCCGTCTCGGGTTCGGTGTCCTCAGACGATGGATTGGAATGAGCGAATTGCTCGTAGATCGTGCTGATCAACTCCACCGGTATCACGTCGAACTGGTACGGAAAGAGCGTTCTTTGCCCCGTCTCGGGATCCACAGCGTCAAGAAAATCCGCCACTCTGCAGAGATGTCCAGAGGTCGGCGAGGAGGGATCCGTCGACATAAACATGTCGCCATTAAAGGTGTCACGGAGCCAGTTGAATAACCGCTCAGTAGTGCGTCGGTTCCGCAACACGGACGCGAGAGCTCTGTGTCCGTAGCCGCGCTCAAGGAACTCGCTCGTAATGATCCTGCGATCAATAAGATATTGCGTGAATATCGATCGTCCAATCAGCGCTTGCGCACTGGAACGGTTCAAGTCCATTGCCATCAGGTCATGTTCAACCGCGGCGAGATCGGACAATAGCTGCCGGTCGACGCTGGTCTTACGATCAACGGTGCCGACCTGCTGCCAGAACTGGCCTGTCTCCATGGCAAGCCGACCAGCGAAAGCATCGAGTCTGTTCAACTCGCTTTCGATCTTCCCGAAGGTATCCAACCGGTGCTCGGCGGCATCTTCCGCTTTTTTTGGTCGACCGAATCCGTTGTAGATATCTACTCCATCCGGCGAAACCACCCATAGCAGAGGCACGATACCTAAGTTCCAGATCTCCCGATGCCATCCGGCAACCCGGTCATCGGGTGGAGTGCTTTGTTCCTGTTTGAAGTAGACAGTGAGCGCCGACTCGCTGCGCCACATGGCGTCGGGAGAAAAATCCCGGGCTCGACACCTGCTGCGGGCATCGTCGTCCAAGTGCACACCCTGCGCTGGCTGACCATTCGTTAGATAGCCCGTAGACTCGAGCACATCGTGAAGAGGTTGGTAGGTCATCTAAGCCGCCTCGTGCTTCCGCCGGCCGGACCCGGCGCCGAACCGAGATCAAACATCGCCCACGGGTCCGGGTATCTTCGCCGAGGAAGTGGTTCCGGTCGGACTATAGAGCATAAAACGAACGTTACATACACGCGCCGGGCGCGAAGCGATTCCCTGAAAGCTCCTAAAGGCGCATGGGCTCGCGTTGCCGGGTTGAATACCGTCAGGACGGTGTGCGGAAGCTTGCGAAACAGGCGAGTCGATATTTCCAGTACAGCGGCTACCGAGGCTCCGACCCGGCCGTACCCTCCAACCGCATCGTGCGCCAGAGCGCATTGCGGCGTTGAGCGGGTTCAGCGCCATCCGCGGCGATCCTTCCAACGCGGCCTCCGGAGAGTCCTCGGTTTCCGGCGCCCGTTTCAGTGGCGACCGTACGCGAGGAGTTCCCCGGCGGTCCGGCCGGCCCTGAAGCGGGTCTTCGCTTCCCGGAGCAGGTCGACGATGCCGTCGAGCGCGGACTTCAAGCGTCCCCCGTTTCGGCATCGAACCTTTCTGCTGCAAGATCGGCCATGAGTTCGCGGCTCGAAGCCATGTCGGCGGCGTGGGTCCTGGCCGCATGTTGAGCGAAATCAGAGGCGCTCCTTTCGGCGCGGCTTCGGGAAAGCATCCGGCTCCCGGCACCGCGATCATGATGAGAAGGTGGAGTAAAGAGCGATACTTGTCCAGCGGAAGGAGCTTGTCCAGTTCCCCGGCGGCCCGGTACAACCGGAAACAAGCCGCTGCGGGGTTGTTTTCGTAGGCGGAACAGTCGGTCCTCTGAGCGTTCTGGACGGTATACCGCGCGTGCAACTTGTGGAACTCCGGGATGGGGTTCCTGAAGTTGTCCACGTTCTCGGCAGCGTTCCATGGCTCCGTTCCGGTATGGACGATCGCAGAGAGGGGGGCCGTCGGCGCCGTCGAGCTCCGCATGGTTTCCTGGTCCACGCAGTTCGGCAGGACGCCATGGGTTCCGCCATCTCGCGCCCCGGCCTGTTCGGCATCCGCAATGGCGTCCGTCCGGCAGGAACGGGTTCGCTCCCGCCCTCGACGAGAACGGCGAAAGCCGCGTGGTTCTTGTCAAGCGCGGTGCCGACAGTTTTCGCTACCTGTTCCGCAGGACAGGGCGCGAACGATGAAGCTGGCGGGGCGGCAGAGCCTTAAGCCGGGGTCTGCGGATAACCGGCGGCGGTCCAGAACGACAGGTTCAGGTTCCGGCGTTATCCCGGCAATCTCGGGGCGGGTTTGACGACCACCGCCGGACTTCTTGCCGTTTCGAACGGAGTCCGGACGTACCTCAACCCGGAATGTCTTCCGATCCGGGTTCGGCTTCCATTTCGCGCAGGAGATTGCGGGCAAGAGCAAGATTGTTCTGCGCCATCTGCCAGTCTTGGGGCGTCGCCTCGGCGTCGAACACCTGAAGCGCTTCGGTATAGGCAGCGATGGCCTGCTGCATGCGTTCCGGCGATTTCTCGAGCGCACCCAAGGTCTGAAGGGCGATGCCGAGACTGTTCTGCGTCACGGCCCAGTCAAACGGCACACTCTCGCGGGTGCACTCCTTGAGCGCTTCGGTACAGGCGTCGACGGCTTGCTCCACGCGTGTCGGCGATTTCTCAAGCGCACCCAAGGTCTGAAGGGCGATGCCGAGATTGTTCTGCGTCGCAGCCCACTGAAACGGTGCGCACTCGCGGGTGCGTTCCTCAAGCGCCTGCGCGTAGGCAGCGATGGCTTGCTCCAAGCGTGTCGGCGATTGCACAAGCTCACCCAAGGCTTGAAGGGCGTTGCCGAGATCGTTCTGCGTCATGGCCCACTGAAGCGGCGCATCATCATGGGTGGACACCTCAAGCGCCTGCGTGTAGGCGCCGACAGCCTGCTCCAGACGCGACGGCACGCTCTCTCGCTTGCCAAGATTCGCAAGGGCGTTGCCGAGGTTGTTCTGCGTCACGGCCCAGTCAAACGGCACACGCTCGCGGGTGCGCTCCTTGAGCGCTTCGGTATAGGCGCCGATGGCTTGTTCCAGACGATCCCGTCCGGTCTCTCGCTCACCCAAGATCCGAAGAGCGTTGCCGAGGTTGTTCTGCGTCATGGCCCATTGAAGCGGCTCATCATTACGGGTGAACACCTCAAGCGCCTGCGTGTAGGCGTCGACGGCCTGCTCCAGGCGCTTCCGCCCGGTCTCCCGTTCGCCAAGGTTCGCAAGGACGTTGCCGAGGTTGTTCTGCGTCATGGCCCAGTCAAACGGCACACTCTCGCGGGTGCACTCCTTGAGCGCCTGCGTGTAGGCGTCGGCGGCCTGCTCCAGACGCTCCGACCCGCTCTCTCGCTCACCCAAGGTCCGAAGGACGTTGCCGAGGTTGTTCTGCGTCCCGGCCCAAGCGAGCGGCGCACCATCACGGGTGAACACCTCAAGCGCCTGCGTGTAGGCATCAACGGCCTGCTCCAGACGCTTCCGCCCGCTCTCCCGCTCGCCAAGGGCCGCTAGGGCGTCACCATACGCCAAAGACAAGGCAGCGCGACGGTCACCCCCAGTGATTGTGGCGCCCTTAAGCAAAGTCGCGAGCTTCTCGGTGGCGGCGGTCAGCTCTTTTTCCAGAACTCGACCGCGCACTTCGGTGTCGGCGAGCGGTGCCACGGCCCTGAGCGCCACAGCGACAAGCTGCGCTCGGAGGTCTTCGTGGAACTCTTTTTGAAGTGTCACGTTCTTCAATTCGTATGCTCGGTCCGCTCGACGGAGCGTGCCGTCGCCTTCTCGCGGCACGACCCACAGGTTCAGAGCCTTTCCAGATTCCTTGACCGAGCCGGCGACCGCCAGGTCGGCTTTCCATTCATCCAGAACCGTGCGGGCGCCTTTGCGCATCGCCGGCAGCCACTCATCCGCTGCGCCGGATGCCTTCACAATGCGGGCGGAGCGGACCAGTTCGACACCCTCAACCCCCGTGAACGCCTGCCCGACAGTTTTCGTGTCGCGTCCCGTGGTGTCGTCTTCCAGCCAGCACAACACAAAACGAAACCTATCCTCGGGGGGTGGCGATTCGGTCCGAAAACCAGTCTTGATGGCGAACAAACTATTCGCGATGGCCAACCATGCCCGTTGCGGCGGCGGCAGGAATTGGTTGAGGAACCCCTTCAGCCAGGCCGCGAGCACTCCCACGGAGACTAAACCGAGCCAAACGGCCGGTTCCGTTAACAGTTCCATTACAGTACCGAAGATGAGAAAACGCCATCGCTTGCAAACTATCTTATAGCTGTCGCTACCGTAAATGAACGAACGATCGAGGCTGTTATCGAGGGTATCGTCGCCGACGCCGGGAAGGACGGGATTGGCCTCGTGGTCCGGTAGGCTGGGGGCGTGCGCCTGCCCGAAATGGGAAAACGCATCTTCCGCAGCGCCGACGGTATGGCGCGTTGCCGGCGCGACGCTTGGCCGGACGAGTAAGCGCGGCTGCGGCAGGAGAAGGACGCCGGGGAAAGCGCGGATTGACGCAGCCGTTACGAGACGACGATCTTGCGGACGGTCTGCTTGCCGGCGTCGCACGGCGTGGCTGCCTCCGGGTTGGCGGCGACGAGTTTTTTCACGGTCGGTCGGCGAGCGTCTCGAAAAATTAGGCGAGGTTGACTTCGTTCTCGGCACCTTGCACCGCGATTCGCTCCAGAAGGTTCGGGACGGCCTACGGTGGAGCGTTGCGGCGCGGCGGAACGGACGGGTGCTTTTTTGGCGGGTGGCGTACACGGACCAGAATTTGCCCCCGGAAAACGGGATATCCCAATTGGCGGGGGCCGTCGCAGGAGCGTGGTCCAGTTCCATGTCGCTCGCTATAATGCAGTTGTCGGTATGTTTCCCGGTGAAGCGGCGACCCGGCGGGCGCTCGATTATGGGCGGGGTGCGCCGTGCATTTTTTCGGCGAACGCCTCGGGTGAAGAGCGCGGTTATGCCGACGATGCGGCAAACGCATGGCGACATGGCCGGCAGGTTGACGGCTTGCCGAGCCGCGCGGTAGGCGGCCGACCTCGCGGCAGAGATTCAAAGGATGCCGAGCCGATGCCCGAGAGGCTCCAGCGAAGCCATGCAAAAGCCTGGGCGGAAGGTGTCGCCGCCTTGCGCGGCGTCTCGAGGGAGCATGCGGGGGCCGCAAGGAAGACCGGACAATGTATGTTGATCTCGACCGCCGATTTCGCGACCTGAAGAACGAGGAACCCGAAGACGCGGATTTGGCGCTGCACGACACTTGGTCCGGCGTCGGCTGGGCGGAATTGCTGGAATACTGCCGGGTCGTTCTGTTGGCGGAAGCCGGCTCGGGAAAGACGACCGAGATGCGCGAGCAGGCGCGGCGACTTTCCGAGGAAGACAAGTTCGCGTTCTTCCTGCCGCTTGAACGCCTCGGTCGCGGATCGGTCGCCGAATGCCTGTTGCCGGACGAGGAAGAGAGATACGCGGAATGGAAATCGAGCGATTCCGGGACGGCCTGGTTCTTCCTCGACGCGGTGGACGAGCTGAAGCTTACCGAACGCAAGCTCGATGAGGCGTTCCTGAACCTGTCCAGGGACATCGCAGACCATCTTGCCCGCGCCCGCATCGTTGTTTCGTGCCGCTTCAGCGACTGGCGTCCGCAAGTCGATGAGGACGCTTTTCGGACTCTTCTTCCGGTATCGGCGAAGGAAAGCGGGGTTCCCCCGCAGTCGTCCGAGGAAATATTCATGGGTGTCGTGAATGGCGAAGTATCCGATTGTCTCGGTTTGAACGTCCCGGATCACGGAGCGCACTTCGGTTCGGAGAGCCAAAACGCGCCTTCGCCTCCGGAAGCTCCGCTCCGAACGGTGGTCATGCTTTCGTTGAGCGACGCCAAGGTCGAACTCTTTGCGCAAGAACACGATGTCGAAGATCCGGCCGCGTTTCTTGAGGAGATCGCACGGCAAGGGGCGTGGACTTTCGCCAGACGGCCCATGGATCTGACAACGCTGATCGCAGCCTGGAAGCATGACGGGCGACTTGGCACCCTGAAAGAACAGCATGAGGCGAACGTCGAAGCAAAATTGAAGGAGGAAGATCCCGACCGCCCCGATGCCGGCGACCTCGAAGACGCAGACGCCCATCGGGGAGCCGAAATGCTTGCCTTCGGACTCGCGTTGACCCGGACGCGAACCATTCGTTCACCGGAACCGGGCGGCGATCCGGGCGACGGAACGCTCGATCCAGCCGGAATGCTTCCGTCATGGTCGCCCAAGAAACGGCGCACGCTGCTCCGCCGCGGCCTGTTCGATCCCGCCACCTACGGGCGCGTCCGCTTCCATCACCGTTCGGTCGAGGAATTTTTGTCGGCCCGGCTTCTGCGTTCGCTGCGCGAGCGAGGCATGTCCAGGCGTGCCCTGTTCCGCCTGCTGTTTGCGGAAAAGGGCGGCGACGAGTTGGTGCTCCCCTCCACGCGCCCGATCGCCGCATGGCTTGCCCTGGATGATGCCGAGGTCCGCAATGAATTGATCGGGCGGGCGCCCGAGGTCTTGCTCTCGCACGGCGACCCGGGATCGCTCGAATTGGAGGACCGACGCAAGATCGTCAAGGCATTCGTTGAAAAGTACAACTGCGGAGGATGGCGCGGGTTGAACATGAACGAGGTGCGCCGGTTCGCGCATCCGCAGCTTGCGGAAGCGATACGCGGCGCATGGAAAAGCGGGCCTCCGAGCGAGGACGCGCGAGAACTGTTGACGAAGCTGATCTGGCTGGGACCCGTCGAGGAATGCGCCGATCTGGCGTTGTCGGCGGCTCGCGACGAATCGTTTGCGCCTCGCCATCGCGTTACCGCGGTCCTCGCTCTCGCCGCATGCGAGCGCTGCGGGGACGTACGCGAACTCGTGCGCAAGATGCTGGACCAGCCCGACTCCTGGCCGGACGAAATCGTCAGCGAGGTCGCGGCGGAACTGTTCCCGGAATTCATCGAAGCCGGGTCTCTGATCGCGCTGATGGAGCGTACTGGCGACCCGGGAGGCGCGGGGCGGGAATTCGCCTGGAACCTGCGCGAGAGGTTCAAGAAAATCGACCCGCTTTCAGACGCGGCATGCTCCCTGCGCGACGGCATGGTCGAATTGATCCTGCGGGGACGCAGGTCTGACAAGGATCCATGGCGCTTTCGCAGCGAGTTCGAACACTTCGCGAATTCCCTGGCTGCGCTGTGCGAGCGGCAGATCGCCGCAGGTCGATCGTCGCATGACTTGATTCGCGCCTGCGCGATTGCCTCCCGGTTCGCCAAGGGAGCCCGGAAAGACGGAGCCATCCGGGACCGGTTCCGCCGTTCGCTGCGACGGGAGGCGTTTTGGGCGGAACTCGAGTTTATCGACAAAACTCATCCTGCCGCCAATGACTGGACGCGCATATGGGCTACACAGAACGGTCTCACGGGGCGGCTGACCAATGAGGACCGTCCCTGGCTGTTGGCGGCCCTTGCGGACAAGAAACAGCCGGCCCGCCGACCTGTCGCGCTGTACGCCTTGATCGGCCTCGGGAGCGGGCGGAGCGAGACAATGCTTCGGGAAATGCGCGATGCGTCGAAAGACGACCCGGCGCTGCGCTCCGCTCTGGAAGCTGCCGCGAACCCGCCGGAACCGGGCGAGGAGGTCCGGAAGCAGGATCGTGAAGTAGAGCGTTTGCAGAGAGAACAAGCTTTGGAGGCGGAGGAGGAGCGGGAGGACAGGAGGCGATGGCGCCGCCATGTGGTGGACAATCCCGAGGCCGCTTTTTCCGAGGAGAAAAGGCTTGATACGCTCAAACGGATCGTCGAATGGCTCGAGAATCGCGAACCTCGGCAAAGTCGGCGGAATGTCTGGAACAAAGGCGCGTTGGTCGAAGCGTTCAGCCCGGAATTCGCCGACCGCGCCGAAAAGGCCTTTTGCGCATACTGGCGAACCGTGCAGCCGAAATTCTGGTCCGAACAGCCGCCTGGCGCGAAGTACGTTCCCTCATCCTGGATTCTCGGCCTCAACGGCGTCTCGGCCGAAGCCGCTGGGTCCGGGTGGGCAGAAGCGCTCTCGGACGAAGAAGCGAGGAAAGCCGCAATTTATTCGACCGTCGAGTTGAACGGCCTGGCTCCATTCATCCTCGATCTCGCCAGGTCTCGTCCGAAGGCGATCGAAGAGGCGATAGGCGGCGAAGCGCTCGATCAGCTTCGCTTCGGCCATCAGCAGGACCACCTTCCTCTTCTGCACGGTCTGACTTATTCGGACGATGGCTTGAAGCGGCTATTGGCTCCTCGCTTGCTGAACTGGCTGGAAAAATGGCCGGAAGACGTCGCGGATCCTGCCAATCGGCGTTGGAGGTTGCGTTTGGAAGAAGTCCTGCGAGTCCTGCGAGTCCTGCTCGACGGCGAAGCGGATCGACGCCGGATTTCCGAATTATGCGCAGAACGATACCGCGACGATCCGGAAAGCATGCTCGCGCTCGTCTGGCTCAGAGGGTTGTTCGAATCCGATGCGCCGCAGGGAACGCAGGCGCTGACGGACTGGCTTTCCAAGGCGACCGATGCCGACCGCAAGGCGACCGAGGCGTTCGCTGCGCTCTTCCGCAGCCCTGATGGTTTGCGTCTCGACGGCGGGAGCACCGAAGTGTTCGAACAGCTTGTCCGGTGCGCCTACCGGCATATTCGCCCTGCGGAAGATTTGGTCCACACGGGGGTCTACTCCCCAAGTGCCCGGGACAATGCCCAACATGTACGGGACGGCATGCTCGACGCCGACGCGGTCCTGCAAATCGCCGCCGCGGAGCGGGACAATGCCCAACATGTACGGGACGGCATGCTCGGCAGGCTGCTGAACGTGCGGGGACCGAAAGCCCGGCAGGCCGTCCGCGGACTCGCGCAGGAGAGCGACTTTGTCGACATCCGGGAACGTCTCCTGTCATCGAATCTTGAGGCATCCGCCTTCGACGCCGAGTTCAGCCCGTTCGACCCCAAGGACGTGGTGAAACTGGTCGAGGGCCTCGAAACGCCGCCCAACGACAGGAACGGCCTGTTTTCGGTCATGCTCGACCGGTTGGACGATATCGCCGAAGAACTCCAGCATGGCGATTTTTCCGACCGGCGCGAGTTTCGCGGCATAGACGAAACCGGAATGCAGCGCACTATCGCTAGGCTTTTGAAGTTCATGTCAAAGGGCATGTACCAAGTCACTCGGGAGGAAGCGGTCGCCGACGGAAAGCGTACCGACATCCGGCTTTTATCCGGAGACCAGAAGGCGGTGATCGAGTTGAAAATCGCCGACAAATGGTCGGCGTCCGAACTCAAGGAAGCGCTTCATGATCAACTTCTGGGAAAATACATGCGGCATTGCAGCGCGGGCTGCCTGCTGATCACCTATCACGGTGATGGGAGTCGCCATTGGGAACGGCCGGAAGACAAGCATATGAACTTCCCGAGTTTGATCGATTTCCTTGAGCAGGAGGCGAAGGCCATAGAAGAGCGGAGTGATGTCCGAATCACGGCGTTCGGCCTCGATCTTTCCGGATCCCTAACCGCGTCGGCGCGGGCGGCAGGTTGAGCGTATCGCCGGGAATGCGGCAGGGGCGTCTACCGCATGGCCATTCCCTATCGGCTCCCAAGCGAACCGGGTTGGACGCTCCACTCGCATGGCACCGTGCGCACGGCAAGGCATGGAATCACCAGCAATTCTCGCTAAGGCTCTAATCCTTGGAAAATATGGGGTTTCAGAAAAATTTTTCGTAGATTTTTCTGGGTATTTCGGTGCAATTTGCCTTGAAATGAGAGGTTTTCTTGTGTCGCGGCGGCTTGTCTATTGGTAATTTCTCCTTCGAGGCGTACCTTCCGGACATGCGCCCGCCTTAGCGAGAATTGCTGTGGAATCGTAAGCGTTCGGTCGTGGGGTGACGGTGTTGAGAGTTCGCCTCCAGGCAAGGGTTCAACCAGGCATCCTTGACCGGGAGAGCGCGTCCGGGTGCCTGAGGCTGTCCACCCCTGGTTGGCGGCCCGGCGCTCCTCGCGGAGTAAACGTTCGGTTAAGCTTGGCGAATGATTCGGGCGGGGGCTGGACACGCGTTTTTGGCTCCACGGTCGCCATGTCGAGCGAACATTCACTTCCGGGGACCGAGTTGTCGGGCGGCGGCCTGGCCGCGTCGCGCCGGGAGAGTGCGGATCTCGGCCGGGAGCTGGCCGCGTCGCGCCGGGAGAATGCGGATCTCAGTCTGGCGCTGGCCGCGTCGCGCCGGGAGAGTGCGGATCTCAGTCTGGCGCTGGCCGCGTCGCGCCGGGAGAGTGCGGATCTCGGCCGGGAGCTGGCCGCGTCGCGCCGGGAGAATGCGGATCTCGGCCGGGAGCTGGAGACCGCGAAAGCGGAGAAGTGTTGCTGCGACGCCGAGATAAAGAGACATGAGGTGCCGCCCCCGTGTCGAGCTGCGGAGACGCCGGAGAACGAGAGTCTGAAGTCCCGCAGCCGCAGGTTTGCCCGGGAGTTGTTCGGGCGCCGCAGCGAGCGGCGGCCTGCGGCAACCGGTCGACGCCGGGGGCGCCGCCAGGGAACGCCATCGCATGGCCGCACGCAGCGCCCCGAGCTGCCCGTTCGCGAGGAAGAGTCGATTCCGGACGAGCGCACATGCCCGGACTGCGGCAAGGCCTGGGTCTCGAACGGTTGGAAGGACGCGGAGCTCGTCGAAACCAGGACCGTCACCTACGTCCGGAGGATTCGACGGAAGCGGCTGCGCCCGGCCTGTACCTGCCGACCGGAAAAGGAGGTCGTCGGCCCGGCCCCGGCGCGGCTGTTTCCGAATACCCGATATGGAGTCTCCGTCTGGGCGAACGTCCTGGCGGAGAGGTATGGCCTGCATCGTCCGCTGCGTTCGGTCTGCCGCGCGCTGGGCCAGCACGGGCTCGCCATTGCGCCCGGCACGTTGGCGGACGCCCAGCGACGGTTCCTGCGCCTGTTCGAGCCGCTCGACGAAGAGATCTCCCGGCACCTGTCGAAGGCGCCGATCGTTCACGGCGACGAGACAGGGTGGACGGGAGTTGGGCGAGGAGGACGGAGGCAACGCTCGCGCCTGGGCCGCCCGGGCGGCGGACGCGGTCCGCATCGTTGCCGTCGCGCAGCGCGGAAGCCGCCCTTGAGTTGTTCAGAGGGCTCGGCTCGCCCGAACAGGCGGCTCACCTGGTCTGCGACCGCTACTCCGCCTATCGGAAGCTGGCACGCGTCATGGAAGGGTGCATCGTCCTTTCATATTGTTGGGTCCATGCCAGGCGCGACTTCGTCAACCTCGAGACCGGCTACCCGAACCTCGCGCAGTTCGCCCAAAAGTGGCTTCGTCACGCATTGTACCGTCTCAACGCCAGGCGTCTGGCGCGCCCGGGCAACGCCGCCGCCCAGCGGCGGCTCGCGAGGTTCGCCGAAGCGTTCTTCGCGGCGGCGAAAAAGGCGCGGGACGCGCTCCCGGAGAGCGCGGCGCAACGCGGCCCTCTGGACTCCCTGCTGCGCCACCGCGACGGTCTGACAACCTTCGTGGACAACGCGGCCGTTCCCATGGACAACAACCCCGCCGAACGCGGGTTGCGCGGCCTCAGCCGGAAGCTTTCGTTCGGGTCGCAAAGCGTGGACGGAGCGCGGTTGGCGGGCATGCTCTATTCCATCTTCGGCACGCTCGAGATGGCCGGCATCTCGCCGTACAGCTGGCTGCTCGATTATGCTTGCGCCCGTCATCGCGGTCCGCCGCCCGAAGGTCCTGCTGACTGGCTGCCGTGGGGCGCCGGCGAGGAGCGTCTGCGTTCCTGGCATCCCGCTCTCCCCCAGGGACCGTGAGCGGCGGCCCTTGCCGCTACTGCGGGCGCGACTTCTCCGAGGACGAGATCGACATGATCCGCTCCCTGAGGGGCAGCCTCAGCCGCAGGGCGCTGTCGCGGGAGGTCTGCCGGCTCCTCGACTGGCGCAAGCCCGACGGCGGCCTGAAGGATATGAGCGCGCGGGTGGCCATGTTGCGCATGCATCGCGACGGCGTGATCGTCCTGCCGCCGCCAAGGCAAACGCCGACCGTACGCCGTCCGATCGTGCCCGGCCCCGCGACCGACAGGCCCCTGTTCCTGGTCCCCGAACGTCTCGCCGATGTCCAGCCCGTCGCCGTGGAGCCTGTCCGGAACGCGGGCGAAGGCCGCCTCTGGAACGAGTTCGTCGCTCGCTACCACTATCTTGGCTACTCCACGCTGCCCGGCGCGCAAATGCGATACTTGGTCCGGGCAGCTGGCGGCGAACCCCTCGCCGTCCTCGGCTTCGGCGCCGCGGCCTGGAAGATCGCGCCCAGGGACGAACTCGTGGAACCCCGAGACCCGCCGCCGCAATCTGCCGCTGGCAGTCAACAATGCCCGGTTCTTGATCTTGCCCTGGGTTCGGATCAAAAATCTCGCGTCCCCTCGCTCTGATCGAACGACGGCTGCCGGACGACTGGGAGCGCCGCTACGCATTGCGTCCGGTCCTGCTCGAGACCTTCTGCGAGGCGCTGCGCTTCGAAGGAAGTTGCTACCGGGCCGCCAACTGGATCAAGGTCGGCAAAACGCAGGGCCGCGGCAAGCTCGATACCCGGAAAGAACGTGCTCTCCCGGTCAAGGACATCTGGCTGAAGCCCCTGCGGCGGGACTGGAGGAAGAGCCTCAACAAATAGACCGTCACCCCACGACCGAACGCTTACGTGGAATCACCAAGACTCCCGAATGCAGCGCGAACGTGAGGCGTTCCGAACAACTGCGCGAGGCATGCAACGCCGAGGCGGAGAGCGCACAGGAGGCGAACGCCATGACGCCGAGGGAACAAGCGGGTTATCGCCGTCGAGCGCAAGCGGCACGGCAGCGGCAAGGGGCAGCAGGAGGCTCAGGCCGCTCGGCGACGGAAAGCCTGGGTCGCGGCGGAGAACCCGAAGGCGTTCCGAAATCGGGGTTGATGAACAGTCTCCGCAACCCAGGCACGCACATGGAAATCTCCAAAGGAAAAGTCCGGTGGATCGCCCGGACGGTATCCGCGGAACAACTCGATGCGGTCCTGAACAAGCGTTATGCGGCTTGGGAACGCGACGCCGATCAGGTCGAGCGGGTGGCGGCGCATTTCGAAGCGGCCGCAGAGGCGGAGGCCAGAATGCCGAGCGACCGGGAGAGCGCGTGCAAAGAGGTTAGCCGCGTACTGGACCGGCTGTCGATCTCCGAGGCCGTGCCGGCGAGGGCCGCGTGCTCGCGAATGCGCTTGCGCCGCACCGATACGCAGAAAATCCGTTCATGGAGCGATGAAATGAACACGAACCGTCTGGTGGACAAAGGATGGGAGCGCGAATTGCGCACCGCCTTCAAACGAAATCGCAGGGAAATCCGCATCGTTTGCCCATTCATCAAGTCATCGACCGTCAAGCGTCTCTTTCCATCCAACCAGAAATCGATTCGGGTCGTCACCCGCTTCAGTCTCTCCGATTTTTTCGAAGGAGTCAGCGACCTTGATGCCTTGCGCGAACTGCTTAAGCGAGGCGCCGCCGTAAGGGGAGTACGGAATCTGCATGCCAAGCTTTACCTGTTCGGCGGGAACAAAGGCATAGTCACCTCCGCGAACCTGACCGAAGCCGCGCTCACGCGCAATCGCGAGTTCGGCCTGATCACTAAGGATTCCGGCATCGTCGCCGCGTGCGGGGCGTATTTCGAGAAGTTGTGGAGCGATGTCGCGCAAGCCGGAGGCCGCGATCTCACGATCAAGAAAATCGATGACTGGAGCGAGGAAGTCGAGCGCCATCGCATGGCTCGCGGACGGCCCGGCTCAGGAAACGACCTCCCAGACCATGGGATACCGTTGAGCCGCGGCCAAGCGGGACCGGTGCTTGGCGGCCAGGCGAACCCCGCCCGAGCTTTCGTGAAGTTCGTGGGCACGAGCCGTTCCCGGTTCTCGCTGACCGTCCCGATTTTCGATCTGCTTGAAGATTCGGGAACCCATTGGGCCGTCTGCTATCCGAAAAACAAGCGGCCGCGGAAAGTCAAAGACGGCGATGTCGTTTTCATCGGCGCATTTACGAAAGGCTCCGCACACGACATACGAATCTACGGACGCGCCATTGCGATGGCGCACGATCACGACCGGGACACCGCAACGCAGGAAGAAATCAGCAAGCGCAGATGGAAAAAGGACTTTCCTGCGTATATCCGCGTTCATCACGCCGAATTCCTCGCGGGCACTCTGAAGAACTGCGTCTCCCTGAAGCGACTGATGAAAAACCTCGATTCCGATTCGTTCGCTTCGACGCAGCGCAATGCGGCTCGCGGCGACGGCAACACCAACCCGCGACTTGCCTACAGGCAGCAGCCAGCCGTATGGCTATCCACCCGTGGACTGCGCTGGCTTGAAAAACGGCTTCAAAAGGCATTCAGAACGCACGGAAAGATACCGCAACCCGAACTCGACAAGCTCGATTGGCCGAAAATCGCATAACGGACGGCAGGAACCGCCTACAGCGACGGCGCGAAAGCGGTCGCCGCCATGCCGTGCGCCAACTGTCGCATTTCAAGCTTGAAAGGCCAGCGGAAAAGAACCTTGCTTCAGGATTGTCGGGCAGCCCTGCGAGCGTCGACAGATCGAGAAACCGGCTATTCCTCGCAGACCGTTTCAGGCACCCATCGCAAAGACATGGCGCACCGCCAGAGAAAGCCTGTCGGCGGCGGCCCCCTCGATACGCAGAGGGTCATTCCGTCGCCCGGCCACGACCGCACGTTTCTCGGGCCAAGGTTTTCCCTGCCGCTGCAATCCGCCGAGCGTTCCGTCCGAACCGGAAATCGCGGTGTAGACCGGCACGCCAGCCATTCCTTCCTGGTCTTGTCCCACATGCAGGCGCTCCCGCGGCCGTCGAGTAACCGCTTTCAAGCGTGAGTTGCCTCATGAGCGCGCGGGAAAACGTGTGGGCCATGAGGAAGCGGGGCATGACGTTCCGGAAAGGCCTGCTCTCCCCGTGGCGCTCCCTCCATCCGCGCTTCCATGCATCGTCGATTCTGCGGACGCGCTCCAATCACGCAATCCCGTTTTTCCCAAAACCGCAGGGATTTCTGGTTGAGGCAAGAAATTTCCCCTTGCCACGAACCTCGAGCGCCGGGAGCCATTCCCCGGGATCGGCTGAAAGCGGAGAGACTCCGGGACCGTCTTCGGCATCCGGAGGTTCTTGTAAAGCCATGCAATGCCCGCACTTCGCGCAATCTTGCGACGCGCCCTACGCGAGCGAAGAACGGGCGGAGCCGTTCGGGAATCGTTACGTTTCGAACCTCGAAGTCCTCGGCTTCGGGCGCGGCCATGCCTGAGGACAGCTGGCGATACCCCTCGCCGCGTATATCCAGAGTCGCGTCGTCGCCGTAGATTTCAAGCCGGTTCCCGATCTCTCGGTTCAGATCGTTGACGTTCAGATTCAGCTCGGCCAGCGCCGATTGCAGGTCCGTTCTGGCCAGAGCGCGAACGATGGTTGGCTGTTCCTCTGCCTGAGCTTCGACATCCAGCAGGTTCCAAGGGCTTGCTGGATCCGGCCCGTTCACGGCGGAATGCTGAGGGCGGACTCGACAACGGGGAAATACAGGTTCGACGCGCCGCGCTGCGGGGCTCGCGGGCGAGCGTCGCAATCCTCGTCCGGTCCCGCAAGCCAGAAACGCTTTCCGCGACAACTGAAGTCCTGCCATGTCTGGACGCTGAATATCCCGTCCATCGCCTGCTCGCCATGCACGAGGAGCATCGCAGTATCAGGTCGGCCAGTTCGGAACCTTCCGTCGGAAGTTGCGGATTTCCATTTTCTTTTTTCGCAAATCGTCCGCGTCACGGCCCGGCTCGCCCCGGGTTTGCCGCGCGGCGCCGGGGCAACCCGATATCCGTTTTCGTTTCGCAGTCCTCCGCCTGCCGACAGGCGGCCGGAGCGGGGTGCCGAGCGGACGGCAGCCGACAAGAATGGCACGGCGCAGACGCCTCTTCGCTGGAACAGCTTGCAGAAATGTGGAAAATTTGTCCGAAGTCGAAGCAAAAACCGGAAACGCCCGAAACGCGGGAGCGGAAGGACCATGTTCTCTGCTGGCGAGAATGGCGACAGCGTGGAGCGCAGCGATTGGATCCCGGCCCGAGCGCCGTGGCCTGCGCGGCGTTGGAGGACTCTCGTTGTCCCTGTCGACGACATGGCTGGCAAGGGGCCGCTTCAACCACGACAGCGGACGGGCGACACGCCGCATGGCCGAATGCCTCGTGGCCGCGTTCGTCGATCATGGAAAAGCCGCCTGAGCCGGTATCGGTTACGCCGCCGCCCAACGCCTGAAGGCTCCCGCTGGACCAACGTTCGCAGGCGAGGGGCGCCTGGCCGGAACTCCTCTTGCACGCCTGCGGCTGCGTGGACGCCCGGCGCAATGACTATCGGTGCAGACTCGGGCAGCGGATATGCTGCGAAAAAAGGACCAGTTCGACAGACAAACGGGTCTCTCGCCGCCCAGTTGGCGCCGATGCTTCCACGATTGCAACGATCGCGGGTCGAACCCGTCAGCCAAGTGACGATGGAGATTCACGCTGGCGATCTCGACAAGGCGTTCGACGGAATACGCCAGGAGGTGTTGCTGTGGATGAAGAACCGTGCCGGCTTGCCGCCGGAGGCGTGGCGGGGCGACAGCTTCGAACTCGCGGATGTCGGTTCGCAACGAACGGAAGCGACATTTCTCGAAGATGATTGGGCGGCGCGGCTGGACGCTGCCGACAAAAGCGTCGCCGAGCGTTCCTGGGTCACGGAAACCGCGATCGCCAAACGGGACGACGCGATCAAGTTCGGCGTGCGCGTCACCTGCGTAGCGCGGATGGAAAGAAATCCGAAATATCTTCCGACCATTCCGGGGTTCGTGAAACAAGTCGTGGACAACTTCGGCGGCGTCGTCGACGGCAGGCCGCCGGGAGCCATGGTTGATCGACACGTCGGAAGAGGCGGTCCGGCTTCTCGACCTGATGCGGAGCCCTGACCGCCGACAGGATGTCGTCGCCATCACGACCGCCGAAAACAACGAAAATCCCGGCACCGCCCTGATTCCGGCGGAGTCCGTAGCGGACGGTCGGCGCTGCGCATGTCGTCGTCGTCACGGCAACAGGCACTTACGCTCTGACCGGTCGGAAAGGAGCTTTCAGTTTTCCGGCAGGCCGTTCGGACCTACAGGCCGGGTTTCGACCCGGACAGCGCGCGGCGTCATGAACATCCGCTTGCGCTCGGCGCCCGGATATCGGACTGGCCTGGGGGGCCGTCGGAATTCGCGAATTTTCTCGTTACGAACTGCCTCCGCGGAACCGTCGACCGGCAGGATTGGAGACGTCAGCTTCCGCCCTATGTCGAGGTCAAGAAAGCCGCCCAGAAGCTGCGAAAGCAGGCGGAAGCCGCAACCGTGAAGTCCGAACAGGATCTTCTCGCATTGTATCAGGCGGAAATCGACGATCTCAACCGGGAAAAGCAGGAGTATCTGTTCGAAACCGTCGACAGCGAGTCGCGCCAATTGCGCGTGGAGCTACAAGCGGCAAGGGAAGAAAACTGGGGTCTGAAATCGCGAATCGCGTATCTGGAGGGCCGGAAGGCGCATGGCGAGCGGGTCGAAGACGAAATTCCGGACACTTTCGAAGATTTGCAGCAGTGGTCGACCAGGCACCTCGCGGGCAGCGTCAAGCAGCCGAGCGGGGGGCGAAGAAATCCCCATTCAAAGACGCGCCGCTGGCGTACCGCGCACTGCTCATTCTGCGAGATCACTACGTGCCGATGCGCCGCGAAGGAGGCAACGAACTCAGGGAGGCCTACCTGGAAGCGCTGGCGACGGAAGGAATTCAGGAGCAACGAACATTCTCGGGGGACAGGTCCGGCGAACACGGGGACAGTTATTTCCTCACGCACAAGGGAAAGAAACGAGAGCTGGATCGACACCTGAAGGGCAGCAGCGCACGGAATTCGCGTTACGGCTTCCGCCTGTACTTCTTCTGGGACGACGAGGACGAGGAAGTAATCGTGGGGGGACTGCCGGAGCATCTGCCGACGAGGGTCACCTGAACGGCCGCGATGCGCGCCGTTCGGAGCGCCTGCAAGGAATGCGGCGCGGGATAACGTGCACAGGTTCGGCATTTTGCCCCCCTTGAACGCTTGCCTGCCGCGACTATCCTGCAACCGTGGAGGGGCCGTTTTGCAGATTCGCAAGGCTATGGAAGCATGAAGAACCGGCACCGTGACCGATAATCCGTTCGTCGGCGCCGTGGCGACGGTCAGAAATCGCCGCGGCATTATCGCGAGCGTGGAGCCGTTCGATGGCGATTCGGGCCGCCTGCACCTCGTCCAGGTGGAATACAAGGACGATCATCTGCCTCGGGACGAGACGCTTGTCTGGGAACTGGAAGCCCGTACTTCCGTTCTGAAACCGAACGCGTTGCCGCAAGTGGCGGATAATCCGATGCCGGCCGACGACTTCAACGCGCTCTTGCGCGCGACGCGATGGACGGCGACCATGCCGTACCTCGACGGCGAAGGACCGGTCGACCGGTTGCCGGTGTCGAGCCCGTTCCACGGGGCCATCCAGGTCGAGGATTACCAGCTCGTGCCGTTGCTCAAGGCGTTGCGCATGCCGCGCGTCAACCTGCTCATCGCCGACGACGTCGGCCTGGGGAAGACCGTCGAGGCCGGTCTGATCCTGAGCGAACTTCTGATCCGCCGGCGGATCCAGCGGGTGCTGGTGCTGACGCCGGCTTCGCTGCGCCTGCAATGGCAGCGGGACGAGCTGTGGGACAAGTTCTCTCTTCACTTCAACCTCGTCGACCGTTCCGAGACCGACAAGCTGCGAAAGCGGCTCGGTCTCGACGCCAATCCCTGGCGATCGTACAGCCGCATCATCTCCTCCTATCATTACCTGCGGCAGGACGACGTCCTCGAACAATTCCTCGCCGCCTGCCGAACGCCGGAGGGGTCGCCGCATCTGCCCTGGGATCTCCTGATCGTCGACGAGTGCCACAACCTCATGCCCTCGCCGTTCGGCGACGACAGCGATCTTTGCCGCATGCTGCGCCTCGTCGCTCCGCAATTCGAGCATCGCATCTTTCTCAGCGCCACCCCGCACAACGGCCATACGCGTTCCTTCACGGGGCTTCTGGAGATTCTGGATCCGCTGCGATTCAGCCAGACCGGCGAACTGAATCCCGCGCAGAAAGAGCGCATCAAGCAGGTGGTTCTCCGGCGCCTCAAGAGCGAGATCAACGACCGCACCGATCCGCCCAAATTCTGCACGCGCATGCCGCCGCGGGCGGTCGAGCTGAGTCTGTCCCCTGCCGAAGCGTCGGTGAGCCGGGCGTTCGCCGCTTTCCGGACCGGGGTGCGGTCGCAGATCGCCCGCGGAGAGAATGCGCGGCGGCGGTCGGGCAGTTTCGCGATCGAAGTTCTCGGCAAGCGGCTGCTCAGTTGCCCCGTTGCGTTCGCCGAGTCGTGGCGCAGGTGCAAGGACGGTCTGGAGCAGACCCAGCCTGCGGCGGACAGCGAAGTGGTAGCCGCAGCGCGCGCCCTGCACCAGGAAATCCCCGACGACCGCGAGACCCAGTTGCGCGAGTCCACGGCCTCGACCGTGGTCGGCGCATGGCTCAAGTCGTTCGGAACGGAGCTTGCGCGGGAGATCGACGAGATCGACCTCGCGGTGGACCGGCTGGGCCTCGCGGAAGACCGCGACCCGGCGGAAGACGCCCGGTTCGACGCCTTGTGCGGCCTCGTGGAAAAGTTGCTCCGGCGAGGCGGCGGCTGGCGCGACGACGAACGGCTTGTCGTCTTCACGGAGTACAAGACGACGCTCGACTACATAGTGCGGCGCCTCCGCGAGCGCTACCAGGAGGAACGAATCCTCACGCTCTTCGGCGGCATGGACGAATTCCAGCGCGACCTCGTGAAGGCCGCCTTCAACGATCCCTCCCGCGAGGTGCGGATACTCGTCGCCACGGACGCGGCGGCCGAGGGCCTCAACCTTCAGCGCACCGCACGGTACATGCTTCACTACGACTGTCCCTGGAACCCGTCCAGGCTGGAGCAGCGGAACGGGCGGCTGGACCGCCACGGCCAGGCGCGCGACGTGACGATTCACCATTTCGTCAGCGACCAGGATCAGGATCTCCAGTTTCTGGCGCACGTCATCCGCAAGTCCGACGAAATCCGCGAGGATCTGGGGTCGGTCAACGAGCTGTTCGACGAAGCGGCGCATCGGCGTCTGGTCGAAGGCGAGGAACTCGTTCAGGTCCAGCACCATCTCGAGCGGAGCGTCGAACTGGCCCGCGGTCGGGCCGCGCTCGACGCCGATTCCGCCGTTGCGACCGATGCGGCAAGCGCGGAGGCGGGCATCCGGGATCTGCGCAACGTCGCCGCCGAGGTGGATCTCGACCCCGCCGCCGTACGCGACACCCTCGAAGCCGCGATGGCGATACGCGCAGGCCGGCCGCAACTCGACCGCTCGGACCATGACGGCACCTGCCGGATCGTCAATCCCGGCCTGCCGGAATGGAGCGACGTTATCGACGACTCGCTGCGCGCGACTACGGGCGACGGGAGGAGCAAGGGGCCGGTGGTACGGCTGGCTTTCGGCGTGGAACCTTTTCTTGAAGATGCCGGCAGGCGGAAGATTTTCGCGCCGCGTCCCGACACGCGCCTGATCCACTTGTCCCACCCGATGCTGCAGAAAGCACTCGTTTCGCTCAGCCGCCGCCGGTTTCCGGGAACCGGCGACGAAGTATCCCGCTGGACGGTAAGCATCGGAGAACTGCCGGCGGGCGTCGATGCCGCCGTGCTTCTCAGTCTGGAGGAACTGGCCGTCAACGATCTGCGCGAAACCTATCACCACTGGGTGAGAACGATACGCTTTCCGGTCACCGGAGGCGCGCTCGGCGGTCCCCTCCCGCACTGCCCTGCCCGCGAACTCCGCGGAGCGCAGCCTGCCCGGGGCGAGGAACCGCAGCGGCGGGCCCAGGAAATTTTCTGCGAAGTGGAACCCGAGCTCAAAGCTTTCGTTCGCCGGCATGCGGCATCGCTGACCGCCGGCCTGCGAACTCAATTGGAGCGCGACGGAGACCGCGCGCGGCGCGAGGAGGACGAGCGTTACCGCAGCCGTCAGGGCGAGGTCTCGGCGTTGATCGCGGAAACCACCCTCGCCAGACTCGAACGCGAGATCGAGAGGCTGAAGGAGGAGAAGCGCCAAGGAACTCTCTTCGACGAGGCGAACCGCCTGGGACGCATCGACCGTTCCATAGAGGAAAAGGAGGCGGAACGCGCCCGGCGGCGACGCAATTTCGAGGAGGTGCGCGGACAACTCGAAAAGGAGCGCGAGCGAATTCTGGCCCGCGTTCTGCCCAATCGCTTTTCGATGACGGGCGAGGCGCAGGTCTTTCCGGTCGTCGTGGAATTCCGCCTTGCCGGAGAAGCGCCTTGAACCGGACGGAATTGCCAGGTTGGGAACGGCTGCGCCACGGGGGCCTGCTTCTCGATCCTCAAAGGCTTCAGGAGATCGCGCGTTTCGCGCCGGACGCCCTGCCGCCGGCCGTCGAGAGCGAATTGCGCCGGCGAAGCGCCGTGATGCTCGACGACCGCGCGTCAACGCCGGAATTCGTCGCGTTCGCGCTCGAGAGAGTCTGCGGATTTACTGCAAGCGGCTGGCGGCGGGGAAGCGGCGTCCCCGCCGAGCAGGGCCGCGCCGCCGTTGCCGGCGGGAGGATCAAACCCGACCATCTGTGGACCGGCGACCGGGGCGGCGTTCTGCCCGTCTTTCTCGACCGCGAGAAACGCGTGGGCGTCGGCCGCGGCCGCAGGGCGACGAGCCGCGTTCTCCAGTGGTTGCGGGGCGGGCGCGAGAAGCTGGCCGTCGTCACCAACGGCCGGCAGTGGCGCCTCGTTTTCGCCGGCCTCGATTTCGATGCCTGGTGCGAATGGGACGCGGACCTGTGGTTCGAAGAGGGGAAGCTGTCGGACCAGGTCGCGGCCCTGCGCACTCTGCTGTCCCCCGGCGCGTGGATCCCGGTCGGCAGCGACGGCCCGGCCCCGTTGCTCCAGGCGATTCTCGACAGCCGCAAGGGACAGGCGGAACTCTCGCAGGTCTTGGGCGAGCGCGTCCGGGAAGCCGTCGAGGCGCTCGTGCGGAGCCACGGACAAGCCCTGAAAGAACGCTGCGCCGACCCGGCCGAGATCTATCGGGCCGCCGTGCGCGTCGTCATGCGGATGGTGATCGTGCTCTTTGCCGAATCGCGCGATTTGCTGCCGCGGGACAACGACCTCTATCACAGCGGCTACGGCCTGACCGGCTTGCTGGAGTCCCTCGAAAAGACCGCGGCTCGCGGCGGAAACCGCCTCGCCCGGTCGTGGAGCGCCTGGCCGCGGGTGCTCGCCCTCTTTCGTCTGATTCGCGACGGGTCGCACCATCCGGACTTGCCCGTTCCAGCCTACGGCGGCGCGCTTTTCGCCTCGGGCGAACCCGATTCCTCCGACGGGCTCTCCCGCGCGCTTTCGGTTTTCGAGACCGCCTGCTTCGACCGGGAGGTGATGGCCGACGCCGAGGTCCATCGCATTCTGGAGCGGATCACGCGGACGCGGATAAAGGTTCGCCAAGGCTGGTCGCGCACCTGGATTCCGGCGCCGGTGGATTTTTCCGACCTCTCCAGCGAGTACATCGGCATCCTTTACGAGGGCTTGCTCGATTTCGAGTTGCGGACCGCGCCGCCCGGCAACCCGATCATTTTCCTCGCGGTCGGGAACCATCCCGCGCTGCCGCTCAGCCGGCTGGAGGAGATGGACGATTCGGCGCTCAACAACCTGTTGAAGGCCCTGAAGGATACCAGCGATGACGGGGGGGGGGGGGGGGTAGGGCGTTTGGTGAACCGCAGGTCGAGGAGGAAGATGTAGAAGGAGAAGCAGAGGAAGAGTCGAACGAGAGTGCGGAAATCCCGGAAGGCGACGAGCGGCACAACGCCCGCCTGCGAGCCGAAGCCTGGGCCGTTCGCGCAGTCGGGGCCGGCGGCCTCGTCCGGAAACCGCGCGGAAAGATGACCCCCGAGAAGCGTTTGCAGTATGAAGAAACCGTTTTCCGAAAAGCCCGTCAGCTGATCGTTCGCGTCGTTTTGCCCGGCGAGTGGTATCTGGTGCGCTGGGGCGGAACGCGCAAGGGCAGCGGCTCGTTCTATACCCGGCCCGGCCTCGCGGTTCCCACCGTGCAGCGCACTCTTCTGCCGCTGGCTTACGAACCGGTAGCCGCCGGGGCGGCCGCGACCGACGAGTGGATTCCGAGGCTCCCGGAAGAAATCCTCGATTTGAAGATCTGCGACCCGGCGTGCGGTTCCGGCTCGTTCCCCCTGGCGGCGTTGCGGTTTCTGACCGAAGCCCTGTACGCATCGCTCCACCACCATGGAAGGATCGCTCCCCGCGGAGACAGTTCCGTTGTCGGGCCGTTGACCGGCGACGTCGGCGAAGGCCTTTGCGAGGAACTGCTGCCTTGTCCGCCGGACGACGATCTCTTCGAACCGCGGCTGAAGGCCGTGCTCCGCAGGCACGTGGTCGAGCGTTGCCTCTACGGCGTCGATCTCGATCCGCTGGCCGTCGAGCTTTGCAAGCTGGCGCTTTGGGTCGAGACCATGGATCGCGCGCTGCCATTTTCTTTCCTCGATCACAAGATCAAGTGCGGCAACAGCCTCGTCGGCGCGTGGTTCGACCAGTTTCAGCACTATCCGGTCATGGCCTGGAAAAACCGGGAGGGCGGCGACAAGACCCATTCGAACGGGGTCCATTTCGAGAAAGATGTGCGCGCCAGGGCCATAAAGGCGTTCGTGAAAGACAAGCTGACGCCCGATCTCGCAGTCTTCCTGTCGGGCCCCACGCTGTTTTCGGAAGACCTGCAGGAAAAAGCGATTTCCGTTCACGACAACGCGCTCGACACGCTGACCCACCTTCACGCCCTGCCCGTCCACCGTACGGACGAGCGCGCCCGGGCATATCACGACGACATCCTCGATTCCGACGCCTACCGCACGCTCTCGAAGGCGATGGACCTTTGGTGCGCCTGCTGGTTCTGGCCCGCTGACGAACTCGCCGCCGCGCCGCTTCCGTCGACGCTCGCCGATCCGCCGGAGGCGACTTGGGAGATTGCCGCCCGGGTAGCGTCCCGCGAGCGATTTTTTCATTGGGAGATCGAGTTCCCAGACGTTTTCCGGGACGGAAAAAGCGGCTTCGACGCCATGCTCGGCAATCCGCCGTGGGATACCGCGAAACCGTATTCCAGGGAATTCTTCTCGAACAGAGACCCGCTATATCCCTCCTACGGCAAGCAGGAGGCGCTGCGGTATCAAACTCTCTATTTCAAAAAAGACGAAGTGATCGAAAGGGAATGGTTGACGTACAACGCCGGTTTTCGTGCGTTGTCCAACTTCGTGAAGCACCGCGACAGCGCCTTCGGCGACCCCTCCATGAACGCGAAAAGCGACAGGCGCTTTACGATCGTGAAGGGCCTTCGGAACGGGGAATTGCATGCGCACTGGCGGCGCAGCCGTTCGAAGAGCGCGGGCTACGTTCGCGGTGGACGCCCCTTCCGGCACCAAGGGTCCGCCGACCTCAACCGGTACAAGCTGTTCCTCGAGCAAGCGCATGCCTTGCTGAAGGACGGAGGGCGCATCGGATTCATCGTGCCCTCGGGCCTCTACTCCGACCATGGCACCGGCGATCTTCGCCAGCTTTTCCTTAATCGTTGGAAGTGGGAATGGATATTCGGCTTCGAGAATCGCGACGGTATTTTCGACATCCACAGAGCTATGAAATTTAATGCAGTCATCGCCGAAAAAGGCGGAAAGACGCAAACCGTTCGGACGGCGTTCATGCGGCGTCGCCTCGAGGATTGGGAGCGGCCGGAACTTTGCGCCGCCGATTACGCCCGGGATCAGATAGACCGCCTTTCTCCGCGTTCGCAGTCCATCCTGGAGATCGAGTCCTCGTGGGATCTGGAATTGCTCGAAAAGATCTACGGAAATTCCGCGCTCCTCGGCGAAAATGGTCCCGGAAGCTGGAACGTAAGTTCAGACCTCCTGACATGGTATGCGTAACTGGAAGATTTTGCTTGATTTTTCCCCAGTTCGTCGTAAATTAGAATGTACCACTTTCTGGAGAGCGCCGTGTCCCAATCCCGCTTCAACACGGCGCTTCGGGAACTTTGTGCCATGGTCACTCGCGAAGGCCATGCCTACCTCGGCACCGGGCTGAAACTGGCGTTCGAGGGCCCCCTGCTGGCAAATTGAATTTACGCGATGTCAGGAGGTCTGAAGTTATACGAGGGAGTTCGATACCACTGGCGACTCGAAACTTTTCCCTCCGCGACCAAAATGGGAGGAGGAGGGATACCGTCCCGACGAGTACAACCGCTGGATCAAGGGCAATTGGAAGGCTTTGTCCGGCACGATGCCCGCCGGACGCGCGAATAATGCCGAAGGAATCGTTTTCTCGCGAGACGGCGAGCACTGGATCGATGAAGAAGCGATCGAAGGAACGGCGGTGCCCGTGTACGGCGCCAAGGTGTTCAGCCTGTTCGATTTCTCCAGCTCGGGATGGGTTCGGGGCAAGGGACGGAGCGCAGTATGGAAGCCGATCGATCCGTCGAAGAAGACCATAGAGCCGGAATACTTGATGAGCGAACTCGATTTCCGGGACCGAACCGAAGACCGCCCGCCCTGGTTGGCGCGACTGCTTTTCAAGGACATCTCGAAGGCGGTTAACCGGCGAACGATGGTCAGCGCACTCACTCCGCCGACGCCGGCGGTCCATGCCGCCCCGTGCCTGGCGCCGGGCCACATGCCCGACGTCTTGCCCCTTCAAGCCCAGCTGGGCTCGTTCGTCCTCGATTTCGTGGCGCGGTTGCGCATCGGAGACCTTCATCTCAACTATGCCGTTGTCGAGGAGTTTCCGTTGCTCGATTCGCGAACGCTCACGGCGGAAACCAGGTTAATTCTGACGCGATTGGTCGCCCGGATGTCGGCGAATCACGAGGTGTTCTCGCCGCTCTGGATCTATCTGCGGGAGCGGGATTCCGCCTGGAGGGAGCAATGGGCTTCGACGCCGCACGAGAGACTGAGGCTGAATTGCATGCTGGACGCCATCGTTGCGGTGCTTTTCGGACTTTCCGTCGAGGATCTGCGTTACATTCTCCGGGATTGCGACTTGCCCGTCGGCGAAGCGGACAGGCTGTCGAAGGCCGACGAATTGGCGGCGAAGGGATTCTGGCGAGTCAACAAGGACCAGCCTCCCGAGCTGCGCCACACCGTTCTGACGCTCGTAGCGTTCGACGATCTCCAAGGGAAGATTTCCGAACGTGGAGACGTCGACGAGGGTATCGCCGCATTCTGCGGGCAAAACGACGGCGACGGCTGGATGCTTCCCGAATCCCTGCGCCTGGCGGATTACGGTCTCGGCCGCGACGAACGCGCGAGGGAAGTCCGGAAGGTCGGAGATAGCCTCGGTCCGCGCTTTTTCGACTGGCAGCTCGGCCAGGACCCCGAGGAGTCCTGGAGGGAGTGCCGTTTGCACGCCCGCAATCTGTTGGGCGAGGAAGGCTACGCGCAGTTGCTCGCAATGACCTCGGGGCGTGAGAAAGATCCTCTGACGGCTCCGGCAGAAGCAGCTTTCTCTCCAGCCTTCCGAACGGGCGCCGGGAAAACGCTTTTCGATTAGGAACGCCCATGGCCCTGAACCCCGTCGTTTTTACGGAAAAAGTCGTCCGCAGTTTTCTGCGATACCAGCTGACGGCCTACCCCTTCGTCGACGAGGACATGCGCACTCAGATGCATCGCCTGCTCTCCCTCGATTCGACCCGCGACTCGCCTCTGCTCAAGGGCCCCTATGTCAGCCTCTCGCGTTCCTTCCGTCTCGGCGCCGCCATCGACGAACTGGTTCGCGACGGAGTATTCCATCCTCATATGCGCCAGCGAATTCCGGCGGAAATCTCCCGACTGTACGGCCATCAGGAGGAGGCGGTCCGGGCCATCCGCTCCGGAAAAACGACGCTGGTGTCCACCGGAACGGGTTCGGGCAAGACCGAGTCCTTTCTCTACCCGATCATCAGCAAGTGCCTCGATTTGCGCGACGGGGAAACCGCTCCGGGCGTCAGCGCGGTGATCGTCTACCCGATGAACGCCCTGGCCGAGGATCAGCTCGGCCGTTTGCGCTCCCTTCTCGCCGGAACGGGCATTCCGTTCGGGATGTACGTGGGCAAGACGCCGGAAAAGGAGAGACAGGTGGCCGGCATCCGCCTGCCTGCCGGGGCGTCGCAGGCCGATTACGAGGCCGAGCTCGCCAGGGTGAGGAAAGAAAAACGCAGCGAAACCGTCTATCCGCCGGAGGAGGTCTGCTCCCGCGAGATCATGCGCGCGCCGGGCCGGCAGCCCCGCGTCCTCCTGACCAACGTCAAGCAACTGGAGTTGTTGCTGACCCGGCAGCAGGATATCGGCCTGTTCGCCGACGCCCGCCTCGATTTCCTCGTCTTCGACGAAGCTCACACGTTCACCGGCGCCCAGGGGGCCGAGACGGCCTGCCTGATCCGCCGGCTGAGAACCTTTTGCGGGGCGAACGAAACGGTCTGCGTCGCGACATCGGCGACCATCGCGGACCGGTCCAGTCCCGACGCCGCGCGGGATTTCGCGGCGCGGTTCTTCGGCGTCCCGAAGGACGAAGTCGTTACGGTGAACGAGTCCTACGAACCCGAGATCTGGACGGAAGACCGCTCTCTGCCGCCGGCTCCGGCGCTCGACCCGGCCGAACTCCTCGCCCGTTGCGTCCGCGCCGTGGACGACGAGACCGATCCGGGAACGGCCGTCGGCGGCGCGCTCGAAGACCTGTCCGGCGCGCCGCTTCCGGCCGGCAATTGGCAGGACGCGCTGTACGCCGCCTTGTCCGGCAACGAACTTGTCTATCGGCTCAACGAGGCGCTGGCTTCTCCGCGCGCGCTGAACGAGCTGCCCCCGGAACTCGAGCCCGTTATCGGCCGGTCCGTGGACGAAGCCGAGATCCTCTGCTGGCTGACTCTCGGAGCGGCGGCGAGCGCGGCGGGCAGGCCGCTTCTTCGTCCGGTGCTGCACGGCTTCGTGAGGGGCATCGGCGGAGCGGTGGCGAGCTTTCCCGAGGAGGGCAACGGCCCCAGGCTGTGGCTGGCCGCGGAAGACGAGGCGGCCGCCGAAGAGAACGCGCACGCGCATTTTCCGGTGACGACGTGCACCACCTGCGGTCAGCACTATTTCGTCGCCTTCCTCAAGGACTTCGAATTCAACGGCAAGGCGCCGGGCGGCGGCGAGGCGATCGGCGAGGCGACCTACTGGAAGCCCCTGGAGGAAACCCATGGCGGCCGCCGCGTCGTCCTGACGGACAGGATCGTCGGGGGCAGCGCCGACGAGGACATCGACCGGCACGCCCGCACCAGCCCCCTTTACTTTTGCCGTCACTGCGGAACGGCTCATCCCGACGCCGTGACCCGGTGCCGCGGATGCGGACGGACGGGCGAAAGCGTCGAATTGTTCGCGGTGCGGCAAAACAAGGACAACCCGGGCTTCCTCTCAAGTTGTCTTTCATGCGGGGCGACCGGAAGGAGGATCAACGGGCGGTACCGGGAGCCGGCCCGGCCGGTTCGCGCAACTCACGTGGCCGACGTGCACATTCTCGCCCAGGACATGGTGCACCACTCCGAACGGCCCCGGCTGCTGGTCTTTTGCGACAACCGGCAGGATGCCGCTTTCCAGGCGGGGTGGATGAAGGACCACGCCCGCCGCTACCGCTTGCGTTCCCTGATGGCCGAGGGAATGAAGGATGGTCCGGTTTCCGTCGGTGACCTCGCCCTGTACATGGACGACGTTCTGGAGCGGGACGAAACGCTGTCGCGCGCGCTCGTGCCCGAAGTATGGCAGGTCGTCCGCAAGGAAGGCGGGGGCGGAAGGCACGGGCAGGAACGCCGAAAATTCCTGCGCATTCAGGTGCTGCGCGAAGTAACCCAGTCCGCCCGTCAGCCGGTGGGGCTCGAGCCCTGGGGGCGCATGAAGGTCGAATACGAGGGCCTGACCGCCGCGTTATCCCGGGCGACGGCGGATCGATTGGCTCTCGCTCCCGAGGAATTCCGCGAAGGAGTGGCCAGCCTGCTCGATTACCTCCGCCGCAAGCGCGTCCTGCACGACCCGGAACAGGAGATTTTCTCCAGGTATTGGTTGGAAGGCGACCTCGAGATACAGCAGGGGTACCTGCCTCGCTTCGGCAACCCCACGGGGACCAAGCTGCGTCGCGAGCGCGACGAAAAGCCTCAACTCGTGACCCAGTGGTTCAGCGACCGGGGCGATACGACGATCCGGCAGATGGCGAGGAAGTGGGGCGTACTGCCGGAGAACGCCGAAAAGTTCCTTGAGGAGTTGTTCGGCTGTCTCGCGGAGTTCGGCGTGCTCAAGCCCGTTCGGCTCAAGGGAGCCAAGGGCAGAGCTCTGTCGGGCGTCAGCCGGGTTTACCAAGTGGATGCGGACCGGCTCCGCCTGCGCGGCAATCAGGGCGTTTGGCGTTGCAGGAGTTGCCGGCGCCGCACAGTCCGTCGAACGCCCCTTCGGAAATGCCCCGCATGGCGCTGCGAAGGCGAAATCGAGTTCGTCCCGGAAGATCCGGACAACTACGACCTGCAGGTTCTGGACGAGGGTTATTCGATGCTCCGCCCCGAGGAGCACACGGCGATGGTCCCTAACGAGGAGCGAGAACGCCTCGAAAACCTGTTCAAGGGAGAATCGGACGCCGTCAACGCCTTCGTCTGTACGCCGACGCTCGAACTGGGCGTGGACATCGGCAAACTCGACGCGGTGCTCATGCGCAACGTGCCCCCGCTCCCGGCCAACTATTGGCAGCGGGCCGGACGGGCCGGGCGGCGTCACCGCATGGCCGTGGACCTGGCCTATTGCCGTTCCGTTTCCCATGATCGCGCGTACTTCGCGGAGCCCCTCAAGATGCTGGCCGGCCGCGTCGACCCGCCCGCGTTCAACCTGCGAAACGAATTGATGGTCGCCAAGCATGTTCACGCCGCAACGATCACCAGGCTTTACCAACGGGCGCACGATCCCTCGCGCCCGGACGGGGAGCGAATCGAGGCCGCGCTGGGCCAGGCCCTGCCGCCGCGGGTAAGCGCCTACCTGTTCGAAGGCGAAGCCGTCCGTTCCGAGCCGTTCGATTTATCGCCCCTGCGGAAATTGATCGAGCATGATCTCGAAGATCTTGTCGCGTACATGGAGAAGGCGTTTTCCCGCAACTGGCCGGATGCCGACGCGGAAGTGACGAGTCCGGAAGCGTTGCGCGGCCACGTCGCCGGAATGGTGGACCAACTCGAAAACGTAATCGCCCGATTGCGCCGGCGACTGGCGTGGGCCATGACCCAGATCCGGCGGCTGAACGTTCTGCGCGAGAAGCGCGGCGCTCTTGAACCCGAGGACGATGCCCTGTTCCGGCGTTGCGACCGCCTCGTCAAACGCCTCAAGGAGACAAGGCGGCGCATGCGGCACGAGGCCGAAGGCTACGAGGATGCCTACACCTTTGGAGTTCTCGCCGCGGAAGGATTCCTTCCCGGTTACGGGCTTGAGATCGGTTCGGTCCTCGGTACGGCCGAGATCCCGTTTTGGCAAAGCGGAGTGGGGGAATTCGCGTTGCCGCGGCCGCCGAGTCTGGCGCTGCGGGAATACGTGCCGGGCAATCTCGTTTACGCGAACGGTCACCGGTTCGTCCCGCGGCGTTTCCATCTGAATGTCGACGAGGAACGGGTCGACATGCCGGTCTTCGAGGTATCGACCGAAAGGCAGGCGGTAAAGGAGACCGAGGCCGGAACGGAGCTCTCCGGATTGAGCGCCGGCCGTTTGAGAACCATTTCGGTCTGCGACGTGGATCTGGTCCATCGGTCGCATATTTCCGACGAGGAGGAACTCCGCTTTCAGCTCGGAGTGGCCGTTCACGGTCAGCAATTCCCGCTAAGGCTCGAAACCCTTGAAAAATATGGGGCCGGAAAAAAGTCTTTCGTGGACTTTTCGAGGTGATTCGGGGCTATTTGCCTTCGAGCGGAGCATTTTTCTCTGGAAAGTGGTCCGAAGGCGAGGCGGGATTGTAACCAAAATGGCCAGAATGCCAGGCATGCGCAAGACGCTCAGCGCTCCGGGATTGCTGAAGGAAGTGCGAGCTTGTTTCGACCGTATCGAAGATCCGATCGCGAGCAGGGGGCTGAACCAGACGGACTGTCTGATGTCGGGTCTAGCGGTGTTCGGTATGAAGTATGCGTCGCTTCTGCAATTCGACGAGGCCGCGCACGCCGACGAAGTGGTTCGGCACAACCTCGCGACCTTATACGGCGTCAAGCGCGTGCCGTCGGACACTGCGATGCGCGAACGGCTTGACGAAGTCTGTCCGCGGCAATTGCGGCGTTGTTTCACGAAGATGTTCCAGGTTTTGCAACGAGGCAAGGGATTGGAAGAATACACTTGTCTGAACGGGCATTACGCTCTTTCGATCGATGGAACGGGATACTTCTCGTCGGACAAGGTGCACTGTAAAAATTGCTGCGAGAAACACCACCGCGACGGTACGATTACCTACTACCACCAGATGTTGGGAGCCGTTCTGGTGCATCCGGAACAAAAGGAGGTTTTTCCGTTTGCACCGGAACCGATCCTGAAGGAAGACGGCGCAAAAAAGAACGATTGCGAACGCAACGCAGCGAAACGGCTTCTGAAAGATGTGCGTCGCGAACACCCGCACCTGAAGCTGGTTGTGTTGGAAGATGGGCTGGCCTCGAACGGACCGCATGCCAATCTTCTCAAGGAGTTAGACATGCGTTTCATACTGGGGGCGAAGCCCGGCGACCACAAGTTCCTGTTCGAGTGGGTCAACAACGCGCCGTCCGTGGAGCGCCGGGAGTTCACGGACGGTGACAACATACGGCACGAATTCCGGTATCTTAACGGAGTGCCTCTGAACGATACGCACTTCGACCTCAAAGTGAACTTTCTCGAATACTGGGAGAAGCTCCCAAACGGCAAGAAACAACGTTTCTCCTGGGTCACGGATCTGCCAATTGACGAAGGGAACCTGATGGAGTTGATGCGCACCGGGCGGGCGCGCTGGAAGATCGAGAACGAAACTTTCAACACCCTGAAGAACCAAGGCTACTGCTTTGAGCACAACTTCGGTCACGGTAACAAGAATCTGTCGACGGTCTTTGCGTTCCTGATGATGCTGGCGTTCCTGATTGACCAGATTCAACAGCGATGTTGCAAACTGTTCCAACAGGCGCAAACGAAGGCCAAGCGGCCCATTTACTTCTGGGAAAAGGCGCGGGGATTGTTTCTCGAATACTTCTTGAAGGACTGGGAAACACTCTACCGAATGATCGCGTTTGGATACCGGAAAGCAGAGGGAATTCCCTACGACACCTCCTGACCTGGCACCGTGACCGAATGTGCTAAAGCAAGTTTTTCAGGGGAAACAGGATGGTCAAGGCTAAGTCGGCACCAAGCCGAAGCGGGGAAGGTGCGTCGCGGCGGCTGGTCCCTCGGTAACGACGCTATCTCGACGCGCCTTTCGCAAAGGGCGGCCACCTTAGCGGGAATTTCTGGTTCACGGTCTGGAGCGCGGCCAGCACAACGGGGGGACCGCCTTCGACTGGGGAGGACAAAGCCTGCATCTCAGACGCGGCGTTCGCCTGCGGTTGGTCAATGTCGGCGCAACTTCCGCTATCGGGAGTTTCGCCCGTCTTGGATACCCCCTGTGCACGGTGTGCGGCCAGAGCGTCTCTCCGCTTGCTTCGGGTGTCCAATACGACCGGTTCGTCGCCTCTCACGAGGAGCGTTGCGGAAAGAGATGCGCACCGGTCGGTTTTTATGCAGACGTGGTCGCGGATGTCCTGTCGCTGCCGGCATGCGAAAACCAGACGGTAGCTTTCAGCGTGCTCGAGGCGCTTCGCTTCGCCGCGGCCCGGGTTCTCGACATGCACATGGACGATCTGCAGATCCTGGTTGTCGGGTACGTGGAGCGCGACGAGGTCGACGCCCTGCTCTGGGATCCGATGCCCGGAGGATCGGGCCTTCTCTCCCAGATCGTGGAACGTTTCGGCGAGGTGGTCAACGTCGCGCGGGAAGTGGTGGAGGATTGCCCTTCCGTTTGCGAGAGTTCGTGCGTGGATTGTCTCCAGACCTTCCGCAACGCCTACTATCACAAGCATTTGAACCGGGGGGAGGCGCTCCTGCGGCTTGAGGCTTATGGGGCGGCTCTCGAATTATCGCACGATATCCCGTCCAGGCAGCCTTCCGAGGAACCGCGGGAAGGGTCGTATCCCGTGAACCAGGCGGAACGAACGCTCCGTCAGCTTCTTCTGGCGGCCGGTTTCGAAGAAGGCGTGCGCGGCCGTCAGATCCGTCTTGACCGGGCGATCGGCACGACGACGCCCGACGTATTCTACCCTGGCGACGAGGAAGACGAGGGAGTCTGCATTTATCTTGACGGACTAAGCCGACACCTGCATGGAAACCCGGAGACTGCGGAACGCGACCGCTTGATCCGCGATTTTTTGAGAAACAACACGGGATGCGAAGTGATTGAAATCGCTGCAAGCGACCTCAACGATCTGAAGGCCATGACAAGGTACTTTCGCAGGTTGGCCGGCTACCTCAGCCGCCCGGATCTGAGAGAAACCGTCAGAGACGACCAGTCCTGGTTTGATCGAGCCGATGACGTGAGAGACGGTTAGCGGATACCCGGGGAAATATTAAGTTCACGTTAGTGGACAGTCATCGATTGGTATCTCGCCCATCGGAGATTTAACCCAAAGCATCCGTTCGCCGTCTTTTTCGTCAGCATAATAAATGTATTCGCACCCACAAGTGAATTCTCGCGAATTGTCGACGATAAGGATTTCCCCGCATCCGCCACACGAGACGGCAAATCTGCGACATCCATCGCACTTTCCAAGAAAAACTAGCGTCGCAACTTCTAGACCGAAAAATATAAATGGAAGCGGTGGTTCCCAAAAAAACACTACTCCCCCGTGGGGGCGACTTTCGCAGTGTGGACACAAGATAATCGAATGTGAATCTGACAGGACTTCTTCGAACGATATGATTTCAAGATCGATGTTTTTTCCTGCGCGTTCTTCTGCTGCCGCCGTCCATCCGTTGGTACAAACTAGTTTTCCATGATGCGCTTCTACATCTTTCATCAATCCCTCGAATTGCTCAACGTCCCCTATGTCGAGCTTTCGTTTCCTCAGCTTGGTGTCGATAATGATACGACGCGTGGTTTCACGATCTTGCCAATCAAGCTGAATGAGAATGTCTATCTGTCTCTTGGTTCCGCTGATCGAGCCGACAAGAAACGCATTTGGGGTGATGGAGGAATTTATACTCGCGTTTTCCATCGTAAACCAGGCGACGGCACGCTCATATATTTTCCATTTAGGATCGTTGTCCATTTTTTGGGTTCCCCTATCAACTCTTGAGCGCAATGCAGGCTATCGGCAGCACGAGGGCATTGTCTGGAGGGCCGGTCGGCGAGTCAAGATGCCGGGGCAATCCCGCGCCGCGTTAGCGACGCATCCGGAAAGCAGCGCGAACGGGTTGGGATCGGCGAGTCGTCGTGAATCCGGCAGCGCCCAATATCGCTCATGGCGGAGAGTAGCGTCCCGCAGCAAATCTTTCACAGTCGCGGCGACATACTGCTCGTCGGGGCCGAGCGTCGCATCGGATGTCACGAGCCGTTCCTTGACGGGACACCGTTTCGCCGACCCGTGACTGCGACGACGCCATCAGGGAGCCTTCTTGTTGTGACTCACCCCGAGCTGCCGGCCGCGCAAAACCGTTCCGCGAATCGAAGATTTTTTTTGCGGCGGAGTGCGCCGTTCAAGAGTTCGGGAGCGTGACGCTGAGAGCTGCCCCGTGTCGCCCGAACGCGGAACGGTTATGCCGGCGAACGGCGCGAGGCCGGGTGAACCATGCCCGAAGTTACATGCTACGGGGTGAGCAGGCGCGACCGTGAGGGTTTGGTGCATGGACGGGACATGTCGTCTGTCACTGACACTTCCCGCGGGTAATGGACATGTGAGCTGTAAGCACAGCGGAGAAACATTTACGACGCGGGTAGAACCCCAAACCCTTCTCACGCGACATGGTTCTCGGGTCTTCGGAAAAGCGGGTGTATTCGAGACAGTTTCCGGTTTCGTCCGATTTAATCGTGACCGTCATCTCGTGTACCGGACGGCATTCATTGGACATGCCATTTTCCTTTCGCTTCGCAAGCCGCGCCATTGGTGTTCATCGATGAGACCCAAGGATAAAGTACGTGCGACTGCCGATGTCGTGGTCGTTCACCTTGTATCGGCCCGACCCCCAGCGTTCGGGGCGTTCCATGACCGTGAACCAGACCATGAGGCCAAACATTTTTGCCGCGAGATCCGTGTTCTTCATGGCTGCTTTCGTGTAGAGGCACCAGAAGGGCGTGCCCGACCAGTCGGAGCCCGGCAGCCAACCGGCGGTGGCGATTTCGCCGCCGGCCTTGTCGATCCGTTCGTTGATTCCGCCCACTACTTGGCTGAATTCTTCCTCGCTCAATCTCTTTTTTATGAGGTTGAATATGTCGCGAAAGGGAATTCTCTCGATTGGTCTGCCCGAATCGATGTCGATCAACAACGTATTTCCCTTTCGTCCATTGGCACGGCGGCCGATAACGGCACCGTACGGTCAAGATAGGTCCTTGTGGCGAACCGTCAAGGCGCACGGCGTGGTCCGATCCGTGACGGCTGATCGGTCGATGTTCGCACGTTGTTGACGTCCGTGATCACGTTGGATTTGCTGAACGGGTAGTCCGGGTCGTAGTCCGCCAGGTGGCGTCTGCCCTGCAGCGCTGCGAACGTCTGCCCGAATTGCCGCACGCCTTCGGGAAACGAGGACGGCACGTTCTCGCAACGCGTCCTGGCCTGCCTGTGCTCCAGCGCCCGGTACACGCGCCGCCACGGTTGCCGACCGTGCCGGCTTGGCCTGCCAAACTGTCCGCGCAGCTGCGCGCCAGACAGTGGAACAAAGCGTAGTACGCGGCGCTGACGGCGCGGCACAAATCCGCCCGCCGCGGTCGACCGGTGGTGGCCTCCACAAGGTCGGAGGCCATCCGCAAGAGGTGCTCCGGTTCCATGATGCGCTACTCCGGCTCGTTCCCGACCTCCGATTCGGCGGTGAACGAGACGACGGGAGACGCCTCGATGTCCGCATCCTGGAGTTCGGTGCACAAGCGATCTATCAACTCACGCATCGCCGGGGAGTCGGGAAGCCCCTCGGCGTCGTTTCCGTCGTCATAGGTGAAGCGTATCAAGAGGAGATCGTCGCCGTAGCCATCCACTTCCGGGTCCACGGAAAGCACCGTGAGCGCGGTGGACTGCCGGTGCAGGAAGCCTTCCACGGTGCTGCGCGCCCGTTCCAGAATCTTCTGTTTCATCGCTCCGCTACCTGTCTGGTGGTGTCCGGTGGTGTGGAAAACGGGGGAGTCTTTACGCTATCGTCGGCGTGAGTCGCCGCTCCCGCCCTCTCGCCGCGACGTCCCGCTTCCCTGGGGAGAAGCCGTACTCCGGGCGCATGGTCGGCAGGAACCGAAGCGCGGCGGCGACGATGCCAGCGCCCTGAATCCGGAAGGCGCGCTCGCCGCGGGAATGACGGGCGCCGGCCACGCATTTCCGAAACTACGGTTTCGGCTTGCCGAGTCTCGACTCCAGCCGTTTCGAGCAGGTTGAAGGTGGTAGTGGCCATGGCGCATTCCACGATGATACCATAAGGCGGAAGACGGCTTCCATCAAGTCATGCGGGTTCACGGCATGTCAGTAACAGATGATATGTCCGGTCCATGTACCAAATGATCTGTCCGGATTTAGAAGGCTTCCAGACCAAAGGAGGTGGCGGCGGACGGAACAACGACAGGGACTGATGAAGTTCGAAGAGGTATACGGTCGCACCCGTGTGCTGAGCCAAGGCGAGGCGGCGGAGATACTGGGCGTTTCGGAACGCACCTTCCGGCGCTGGCGCGACGAGGCGGAGGGCGCGGAGGGGTTGTACGACCGCCGCTTGGGCCGGGTCTCGGCGCGCCGGGCCGACGTAGACGAGGTGGCGCAGGTTCTGGAATTGTTCGACACCCGGTACTGGGACTTCAACGCCAGGCACTTTCACGAGAAGCTGGTCGCCTGCCATGGCGTCCGGCGCAGCTACAACTGGGTCCGGCTGACCTTGCAGGCCCATGGCCGCACGCGGGCCGCGCCGCGCCGCGGCGCCCATCGGCGCAAGCGCCCGCGGCGTGCGCTGCCCGGCGCTGCACCAGGACGGCTCGCGCCACGAGTGGGTGTCCGGTCGGCAGTGGGACCTGATCGTCACCATGGACGACGCCACCAGCGAGATTTACTCGGCCTTCTTCGTCGCCGAGGAAGGCACCATGTCGACTTTCCAGGCGCTTCGCGAGGTGGTCGGCGTGCGCGGGCTGTTCTGCTCGTTCTACACCGACCGCGGCAGCCACTACTTCCACACGCCCGAAGCCGGCGGCAAGGTCGACAAGGACAACCCGACCCAAGTCGGGCGCGCCCTTCGCCAGCTCGGCGTCGAGCACGTCGCCGCCTACTCGCCCGAGGCCCGGGGGCGCTCGGAGCGGATGTTCGGCACCCTGCAGAAGCGCCTGCCCCAGGAACTCAGGCTCGCCGGCATCGCCGACATGGCCGAGGCCAACCGCTTCCTCAAGGAGGTCTACCTGCCGGACCACAACCGGCGCTTCGCGACCCCGCCCGAGGTCGAGGGGTCGGCCTTCGTGCCCTTCGCCGGCGGCCTGGACGACATCCTCTGCGTCCACGAGGAGCGGATCGTCTCGAACGACAACACGGTGCGGTACAAGGGACGCACTCTGCAAATCCCGGCCGATCGCCACCGTCACCACTACGTCAAGGCCAGGGTCCGGGTCCACGAATACCCCGACCACACCCTTGCCGTCTTCCACGGCCCCAGACGCCTTGCCCTCTACCGGGCCGACGGGGCTCCGTTCGAAACCGCAACCCGGCAGGCCGCGTGACCCGCTTCGACGCGATCCTCTGGAGGCCTGTGGATAAGTGAACAGCCGCTTCGCGCCTGACCACTTCCCCACAGGCCCAACCACCACAACGGAAGCGGTCAATTAATTTGGTACATAATCCGGTCAGTTCAAAATGTTCTTGACATCATGCGGGTTCACGGCAAAAGTCCTCCGGGTGCCGGTGGGGTTGCGCTGAATCATCTGGACCGCGGCGCAGGTAACGGCGCCGGGGCCGGACCGAGGAACGGGGCGAGCCGCGCGCCTGCGGCCATGGCGAGGTCGTCGTTGAAGTCGCCGTCCTCGGGGGCGAGGACGACGGCGGCGGGTCTTGGGCGAGCGCCCGGGCTTCGAGCGTGATCGCCGCGCGCCGGCCCGTGGCATCGCGGTCGAGGAGGAGGCGGACGACCCCTGGCGGCGTTCCGGCGGCTTCGCCCGTCCGCCGGAGCCAGGTGGAGAGCGTCTCCTCGAGAACCGGGAAGCGCGTGCAAGAAGCGCCCGGAACCCGGCGCGGAACGCAGCTCGCAAACCTCTGCCCGGCGATTCCGTTCCCGAGTTTCCGACGCCGGGTCAAGGCGTTCCGAGGGACGTCCGGCGCCGACGTTTCAGGCACCGGCCTTCGAAGCGGGCCGAGCGCCGACAGCAGCCCGCTTCCACAGCGCGAACGGGTTGGGGTCGGCGAGCCGCCACGAATCCGGCCGCGCCCAGTTAGCGCGCGTGGCGGAGGTGGATCGCGTTCCGCGGCATGTCCTTCGCGGTTGCGACGACGTATTGCTCGCGGGTCCCATGGTCATGAGGTCGTCCGGCGTCACCAGCCGTTCCTTCACGGTCGACATCATCGCTGCCTTGCGCCGACCCCGTTGCGGGAGGGGGCACGGACGCGGGGACGCTACGCACGGTGCTATCCTCCGCCGCCCCGACACCCCGCCGCTCGCCGTGAACGCCCGGCCTCACCCCCACACCCGCGGCGCGGGAGGGCGTCACGGATGCGCCAGCGTCGGGCATGGCTCAACGCTCCGCCGGAGGCCGCGACCGGACTGTCGCTGCCGCTCCTCTCCCGCGGGTAGCCACCGCCCGGACTGCCTCGAACCGAACCCGTCATGCCGCGCAGCATCCCGTCAACCTGTCGCGTCCTGCTCGCAACGCGCCGCTTCGTTGATGGCCGGCAACGAGCGCCACGGCGTCAGACCGTCGTCGGGTCGTCCTGCTCGATGCCGGACCTGAGGAGGAGGTGGACCAAAGGATAGCCGAGATCGTCCTTCCCCTCGTACCACGTCTTGTCGACGACTTCCGACATGACACCCAAGTAGCCGCGGCCGGCCACCTGCCCTTCCTCGTCGTCGTAGATGATGTCCACGTCCACGACGGGATCGTCGTCGTGGTCGAGCCTCTGCCGGATGTTGATTCCGACGATTTCGATGTCGCCGAACTGGCGCTTAAAGGCTGCCTCGGCAATCTCGCGTAGCTGTTGTTCATCCATTTCGGACCTCCTATGGCTGGCGCCGCTTGAACAGCACGTGAATAGCGAAGCTGCGCCGGTACCGGATGTCGGCTTGCTCGAACTTGTTGATTGCGTCCTCGGCTGTATTGATTATCGCAAGAACGTTCGGCTTGAGATACTGGCCTTCAAGCGTGTAGTCCGCTTCGTGCCGTGCGCCCTGCAAGTCGGCGAACGCCTTGGCGAAGCTGTGGATTTGCGTTGGAAAGGTGCGCATCGCCCCTTGCTGCCGACACGCGCGCTTGGCCTTTCCGTGCTCGAGCGCACGGTACACTTGGTGCCATTCCGGGCTATGGCTGCCGCTGCCGGTGAGCAGGTCGGCGGCGGCGCCAGCCAGGCAATGGAACAGCGCGTAGTACGCCGTGCTCACGGCGCGGCGCAGGTCGGCTTGCGTGGGCTGCACCGCGCCGGATTCTGTCAGGCGGCGGGCGGTCTGTATCAGGTCGTGCGGGGTCACGGTGCAAGTCCTCCAGGGGCCGGGGGCGGTGCGCTTGGCATCATACCATGGGCGGTGCGGGGTCGGCCACCTGCAAGTGCAGAGACTCCGCTTGCGAAGGCGAGGCCGCTGGGCGGCGTCGCAGCCTCCGCCGCTTCGGGGCGGGAGGGGGCACGGGGGCGGAGGCATGGCTCAACGCTTCGCCGTCCGGCTGCGCGGTTCGGACCGGCCCCGGCAGTGATCGGACAACGATCTGAACGAGGCGATTGGTACTTCCGCACTGCCTCGGGCGTCATGTCGGTATATTCCATGGTACGATCCTCCTTGCGGACAACGAGTCGAGCGGTCGGCCGCCTGCGGGCCAACGCGCAGAGCGCAGGCCGCTGCAGCCCGGCGACAGCCTTGCCAGCTTCGCCCGTCCGCCGGAGCCAGGCGGAGAGCGTCTCCTCGAGAACCGGGAAACGCGTGCAAGAAGCGCCCGGGACCCGGCGCGGAACGCAGCTCGCGAACCTCCGCCCGGCGATTCCGTTCCTGAGTTTCCGACGCCGGGTCGACGCGTTCCGAGGGACGTCCGGCGCCGACGTTTCAGGCGCCGGCCTTCGAAGCGGGCCAGCAATTCCCGCTAAGGCTCTAATCCTTGGAAAATATGGGGTTTCAGAAAAATTTTTCGTAGATTTTTCTGGATAATTCGGCGCGATTTGCCATCGAATGAAGGATTTTCTTATGTCGCGGCGGCTTGTCCATTGGTAATTTCGCCTTCTCGGCGCACCTTCCAGACATGCGGCCGCCTTAGCGGGGATTGCTGGAAGCGGGCCGAGCGCCGCCGGCAGCAGCCCGCTTCCGCAGCGCGAACGGGTTGGGGTCGGCGAGCCGCCGCGAATCCGGCCGCGCCCGGTAGCGCGCGTGGCGGAGGTGGAGCGCGTCCCGCGGCATGTCCTTCGCGGTCGCGACGACGTACTGCTCGTTAAACCGCCGCGCTCTTTTCCCGACGCCCGAGCGCCCAGGAGCCGCCCGCTGAGCGGCGCCTGGAGAAAGGAGGAGGCAGATCCTGCGCTTAACTCGCGCAGGCCAAAGATGCCATCGACGACGCGCTTCCCCCGGTGCTGGCGGTGCTGGGTATGGATCCCAACGTACTGGCGGAACCGGCGCTTCCGATCGTGCTCGCCGTCTTGCCGCCAGCGACCATGCCCAGCGCCTCGTCCGACAGGGCGACGTTCGGGTCCGGGGGGAATGCCAGATAAAAGGTGTCGTCCGTGTTCACATGAACGCGGACATCGACGTCGGGGGGGAGATCTATGCCCCATGACGTCAAGGCCTCGTTTGGAGCCTCCTGCATCTGTTCTCGAAATCCCGGATCGAGAACGTCCTTCAGGTAGGTTCCTTTCGTCAAGTAGTCGCTCGCATGAATTTCCATGATCAAGTTCCTGCTTATGAGGCGGTGCCGACCGATCCCGCCGTGCCGGCGGAACTGGCCGAAGACGGCACGGACGAGCAGGCCATGGTGCTCGCCGTCCCGACCGTTCCGGCGGAGCTGGCGGTCTTGCCGCCGCCGGCGACCATGCCGAGCGTCTCGTCCGACAGGGGGACGTTCGGGTCGGGCGGCAGGACGAGGTAGCGCGTATCGGCGCTGTCGGCCACGATTCGGACGTCGGTGCCGGAAGAGACCTCGATCCCGAGGTCGGGGAGCAAGTCTCTCACGTCCCCGGCGTCGATCCGCCCGCGCAGGGTCTCGTCCTCCCAGTAGCGATCGGACAACGATCTGAACGAGGCGAAGTTGGATTGGTACATCCGCACTGCCTCGGGCGTCATGTCAGTGAATTCCACGGTATGATCCTCCTCTTGATTGCGGACAACGAGTCGAGCGGTCGGCCGCCGAGGCTCCCGGCTTATCCCGAGGTGCCCGCGGAGCCCAGGGAGCTGGCGCTTGCCGCGCAGCTCGCGGTGGTGCATACGGTGCTTACCGTACTGGCGGAGCCGGCGCTTCCGATCGTGCTCGCCGACTTGCCGCCGGCGACCATGCCGAGCGCTTCGTCCGACAGGGCGACGTTCGGGTCGGGCGGCAGGACGAAGTGGAAGGTGTCGTCCGTGTCTTCCGTAATGCGCACTTCCACGCCGGGCGGCACGTCGAAGTAATGCTCGGTCATGACGGACTTCGGATCCTCGTCCACCCGGGAGCGGAACTCCGCGTCCTCGCGATAGGCCTGCGCGAAGGGGATCACCTTCCGGTACGCGTCGAGCATGCGGTCCGGGCTGGGCATTGCCGCGTCTGTCATAACGAATACCCTTTCCTGAAGTTTCGGAGATGAGTATAGCCGGGGGGGGGGGGGGAAGTTAACCCTAATTTCAAACCTCCGGACGTGGCGCGATTCTAGCCGTCCCTCCAGGCGCGCGGCGGCGTTGCCGCTGGGCAGGCGCTGGCGTGGGCGCGGACCGACGTCCCTCCGGGCGCGCGGCGGCGTTTCAAGGGAGCGTCGCGTGACTTGTTCCCCGGCGGCCGTCCCTCCGGGCGCGCGGCGGCGTTGCCGCGCGGTCGTTTCGCGGAGGTCCCCCTCCTGAAAGCGCGGTCGTCGTTCCGCCGCCGCAGTCGCGTCGCTTGCCGAAAACGCCCCGGCGCGCATGCTGCGGCTCGGCCTCGCAACGACCGGCGCGAGGGCGCTCGGCCGCCTGCGGGCCGGCGACAGCCTTGCCGGTTGCGCCCGTCCGCCGGAGCCAGGTGGAGAGCGTCTCCTTGAGAACCGGGAAACGTGCGCAAGAAGCGCCCGGGACCCGGCGCGGAACGCAGCTGACGAACCTCTGTCCGGCGATTCCGTTCCCGAGTTTCCGACGCCGGGTCGACGCGTTCCGAGGGACGTCCGGCGCCGGCGTTTCAGGTGCCGGCCTTCGAAGCGGGCCGAGCGCCGTCGGCATGTGCCCTTCCGCCTCCAGAACGGCCAAAGCCTTCAGGCAGGTCATGCGTTGCAAGCGACCGCGGGCGTCCCGGAACCCGAACGCCGCGCAACAGCTAATTGGTTGCGACTGACCCCACTCACCTCCCGCAGCCGTCGCTCCGAAGACTGACTTGATTCCGGAACTCCATGCAGGGCACCGTAGCGAATCGGCTCCCAGAAGTCCAGTATCGATTTGTGGGGGACAGGCAGGGCTTGGCTCCTGTCCCGCCGCAGTTTCAGGCGTCGGCGGCAGCCCGCTTCCGCAGCGCGAACGAGTCGGGGTCGGCGAGCCGCGGCATCTCGTCGAGGACGACGAGCAGGTCGCGCTCAAGGGCGCGGCGGGCGGAAACCGCGTTCGGGATCGTTATCCAGAGCCCAGCCTCGGACGTGATCGAGCAGCTCCTCCGGCGCGGCCACGAACAGGTCCGTCGCCGACGGCGAATGTCGACCGGATCGAAGGTCGAGGCGGCGGTGTGGGCCGCCTGAAGCGAAAGATGCGGAGAACAGGCCAGGGAAGGCTTCGGAAACGCTCTGACGCGCCCGAACTGCGCAAGCGGTTCGTCCCGGAACCTGGCTGCCGCCCCGGAGCTTGACCGGAGCCGCGCAGTCGCCGCCCGGTCGTTCTTCGTTACCGCCCGCCTCGCGTCGACCACTCGTAAAGCGCGACCGCAGCGGTCGCCGAGACGTTGAGGCTTCCTCCCGCGCCGGCGACGCGCGCCGTCAGGTCGCAGGTTTCGCGCGTCAGCCGCCGCAAGCCGGTTCCTTCCGCGCCGAGAACCAGCGCGCAGCGCGCCGGCGGATCGGCCAGATCCTGCGGGGCTTCGGCGTCCAGCCCGACGATCCAGAAGCCCGCCTCCTTCAGCGTTCGCAACGCCCGCGCCAAATTTCCCGCCCGCGCCAGCGGCACCGTTTCCAGCGCGCCGGACGCCGCCTTGGCCAACGTTCCCGTCGCCTCCGGCGCATGGCGGTCGGCGACGATCACGGCGGACGCCCCGAAGGCGCCGGCCGACCGCAGCACCGCGCCGACGTTGCGCGGATCGGTAACCTGGTCGAGCGCCACCATCGCGGCTCGCTCAGGCGACCGCGCCGCGACGTCGGCGAGACGAACCTCCGGCAGCGGGTCGGCCAGCAGCGCCACGCCCTGATGCACGGCCCCCGCCGGCAGCGCGGCTTCGAGGACCGGGCGCTCGACGATTTCCGCGTCCGCGGCCGGGAGTCGCGCGGCCCCCTCGGCGGTCGCGAGGAGCCGCCGCCGCCGCCGCGCCGGATTCGCCAGCGCCGCCGCGACCGCGTGCCTGCCGAAGAGCCATGCGGGGCCGTTTTCCGGCGATCGCGACCGCTGCGCGCCGCCTCTGATTTTTCGCTTGCCCCGCATCGCGGGACACTCTATATTCCCCGAAATGAACGGGCAAACCGGCCGCGACCCCCGGAGCCGACGCGCGACGGGGGCCAGAGTCGGTTGCGCGTTTTTCGGCGTTGACGAACGGGTGCCGGATCGGCTATTCTGGGTTTCGCGGAGGGATGCCCGAGCGGTTAAAGGGGGCGGACTGTAAATCCGTTGGCTTTGCCTACGTTGGTTCGAATCCAACTCCCTCCACCAGATGCCAGCGGACGGAACGGGACGGCCGGAAGCGTCGGGAGGACGCGGCCATGAAGAAGCGGGTGTAGCTCAATGGTAGAGCAGAAGCCTTCCAAGCTTACGACGAGGGTTCGATTCCCTTCACCCGCTCCAGACCTCGGCGCGGCTTCGCGCGACTGACTGCACAAGGGTACGGAAATGGCGAAAGCGAAGTTCGAGCGGACGAAGCCGCATTGCAACGTCGGCACGATCGGGCACGTGGACCACGGGAAGACGACGTTGACGGCCGCGATCACGAAGGTGCTGGCGGAGGCGGGCGGCGCGGAGTTCACGTCGTACGACCAGATCGACAAGGCTCCGGAGGAGCGCGAGCGTGGGATCACGATCGCGACGGCGCACGTCGAGTACGAGACGGACGGGCGCCATTACGCGCACGTGGACTGTCCGGGGCATGCGGACTACGTGAAGAACATGATCACGGGCGCGGCGCAGATGGACGGTGCGATACTGGTGGTGAGCGCGGCGGACGGTCCGATGCCGCAGACGCGGGAGCACATCTTGCTGGCGCGTCAGGTCGGGGTTCCGGCGATCGTGGTTTACATGAACAAGGTGGACCAGGTTGACGACGAGGAGATCGTGGAGCTTGTGGAGTTGGAGATCCGGGAGCTTTTGAGTTCGTATGATTTTCCGGGCGACGACATTCCGGTTGTGAAGGGTTCGGCGCTGCTGGCGCTGGAGGACGGCGAGGCCGGTTTGGGGCGCGATTCCGTGATGGAGTTGATGTCGGCGGTTGACGCCTACGTTCCGCAGCCGGAGCGTCCGAAGGACAAGCCGTTTCTGATGCCGATCGAGGACGTTTTCTCGATATCGGGGCGGGGGACGGTTGTGACGGGCCGGATCGAGCGCGGGGTCGTGAAGGTGGGCGACAACGTTGAGATCGTGGGCATCCGGGAGACGTCGACGACGGTCGTGACGGGGGTCGAGATGTTCCGGAAGCTTCTGGATTCGGGGGAGGCCGGTGACAACGTGGGGTGCCTGCTGCGGGGCGTCGGCCGGACGTCGGTGGAGCGTGGCCAGGTTCTGGCGGCTCCGGGATCGATCACGCCGCACACGCGGTTCACGGCGGAGGCGTACATTCTGACGAAGGAGGAGGGGGGTCGGCACACGCCGTTCTTCTCGAACTACCGTCCGCAGTTCTACTTCCGGACGACGGACGTGACGGGTCAGGTGGGGCTTGCGGAGGGCACGGAGATGGTGATGCCGGGGGACAACGTGTCGATGGAGGTGTCGTTGATCGCGCCGATCGCGATGGACGAGGGCCTGCGGTTCGCGATCCGCGAGGGCGGACGCACCGTCGGCGCCGGCGTCGTCGCCTCCATCATCGAATGACCGCGACGCTAGGAGTGTAGCTCAACTGGCAGAGCACCGGTCTCCAAAACCGGGGGTTGGGGGTTCGAGCCCCTCCACTCCTGCCATGCGGCAGCGCAGGAAAGAAAGCCATGGCGAAGACGAACCCGGGCGAATTCGTGCAGCAGGTGCGGCGCGAGGTGGCGAAGGTCACCTGGCCGTCGCGCCGCGAAACGCTGGTGACGACCGTGATGGTCTTCATCTTCGTCGCGATCTCCGCCGTGTTCTTCCTCCTGGTCGACCAGGTGCTGTCGGTGGGCGTCAAGGCGATCTTGGGTCTCGGAGGCTAGGATGGCGGCGAAGTGGTACGTGATCCACGTCTATTCCGGCTTCGAGAACAAGGTGGCGCAGTCGATTCGCGACCAGTCGGGCCAGATGGGGCTGGACGACGTCATCCAGGAGGTCCTCGTGCCCATGGAAGAGGTCGTGCAGCTGCGGCGCGGCGCGAAGGTGAACGCGGAACGCAAGTTCTTTCCGGGCTACGTGCTGGCCAAGATCGAACTGAACGAAAGCGGCAGCGCGATGAACGACGAGGCGTGGCACCTCGTGAAGGACACGCCCAAGGTGTCCGGATTTCTCGGCGCCGGCAACAACCCGGTTCCGATGTCCGACGCCGAGGTGCAGCGCATCATGCACCAGGTGAAGGAAGGCGTCGAACGGCCGAAGCCGTCCATCACCTTCGACGTCGGCGAACAGGTGCGGGTGTCGGACGGCCCCTTCACGTCGTTCAACGCGATGGTCGAGGACGTCGACGAAGAGCGGGCGCGGCTGAAGGTGTCGGTGTCGATCTTCGGCCGGGCGACCCCGGTCGAACTCGAGTACGGGCAGGTCGAAAAGCTCTGAACCCCCTCGCGGGGGCGATCGAGGCGCCGCATGGCGGCGCGAAACAGCGCAGGCGGAACGCGGCGATGGCGAAAAGAATCCAAGGCTACATCAAACTGCAGATACCGGCCGGACAGGCGACCCCGTCGCCGCCGATCGGTCCCGCGCTCGGCCAGGCCCAGGTCAACATCATGGAGTTCTGCAAGACGTTCAACGCCCACACCCAGAACCAGGAGCCCGGCGTGCCGATACCGACCTTGATCACGGTCTACGCCGACAAGTCGTTCTCCTTCGAGACGAAGACGCCGCCCGCGTCCTGGTTCATCAAGAAGGCGGCCCGCGTGCCCAAGGGCGCGCAAATGCCCGGCGCGCAGGTGGCGGGCGCGGTGACGGTCGCGCAGCTGCGCGAGATCGCGGAAACCAAGATGCCGGATCTCAACGCCAACGACGCCGACGCGGCGGTGCGCATCCTGTCGGGTTCGGCGCGGTCCATGGGCATCCAGGTGCAGGAGTGAGGCGATGGCGAAGAAGAAATCGACGCCGAAGGACGGCGGCGCGTTGCACGCGCTCGACGACGCGGTCAAGCTGGTGAAGGAAAACGCCCGCGCGAAATTCGACGAGACCGTCGAGATTTCCATGAACCTGGGCGTCGACCCGCGCCACGCCGACCAGATGGTCAGAGGCATGGTTTCGCTGCCCCGGGGAACCGGAAAGGAAACCCGCGTGGCCGTCTTCGCCCGCGGCGAGCAGGCCGACCAGGCGCGCGAGGCGGGCGCGGACGTCGTCGGGGCCGAGGATCTCGCGGAAACCATCCGCGGCGGCGACATCGATTTCCACAGATGCATCGCGACGCCCGACATGATGCCCGTGGTCGGCAAGCTCGGAAAGGTGCTCGGCCCGCGCGGCCTGATGCCCAACCCGAAGCTCGGCACCGTCACCCAGGACGTCGGGAAGGCCGTGCGCGACGCCAAGGGCGGCCAGGTCCAGTTCCGGGTGGAAAAGGCGGGCATCGTTCATGCCGGGGTCGGCAAGGTCAGCTTCCCCGAGTCGCACATCGCGGAGAACGTCTGCGCCCTGGTCGACGCGGTGAACAAGGCCAAGCCTTCGGGCGCCAAGGGCTCGTACGTCAGGAAGGTTTCGCTTTCCTCGACCATGGGCCCGGGAGTCGGACTCGAGGTGGCGCCGCTGCTCGAGCGCGCCGCGCAAGGCTGACCGGCCGGACCTGAACCGGGAGAGCGGCGCCCGAGGCGCCCGCCCCCACGCGAAGGAGACGTTCCGAGTGGATCGGACACGCAAGGAAGAGGTCGTCGCGTCGCTGCGCGATGCGCTGTCGGCGGCGACGCTCGTCGTCGTCACCTGCCCGAAGGGCCTCACGGTCGCGGAGTCTACGGAACTGCGCCGCCGGATGCGCGAGGAGGGCGCCAGCTTCAGGGTGACCAAGAACCGGCTCACCCGCCGCGCGCTGGAGGGCACCGGCTTCGAGGCCCTGAGCGGGCTGTTCGCCGGCCAGACCGCGATCGCCTGTTCGGACGATCCGGTCGCCGCCGCGCGCGCGGCCGTCCGGTTCTCGGAGGACAACCGCAAGTTCGTCATCCTCGGCGGCGGACTCGACAACCGCGCGCTCGACGCGGCCGAGGTCGCCGCGCTCGCCAGGTTGCCGTCGCTCGACGAGTTGCGGGCGCGAATCGTCGGCACGATCCGCACGCCGGCCGCCCGCATCGCCGCGGCCGTGCAGGCCCCCGGCGGACAGCTCGCCCGCGCGCTCGCGGCCTATGCAGGGCAGGAGAAAGAAGGCGCCGCGCAGCGGTAGCCCATGCCGAACGCTGAACACCACGACCAATCCAGGAGAAACGTGAAATGGCTGAACTGCAACAGATCGTAGAGGACCTGTCCGCCCTGACCGTACTGGAAGCCGCCGAGCTTTCCAGGATGCTCGAGGAGAAGTGGGGCGTGTCCGCGGCCGCGCCGGTCGCCGTCGCCGCGGCCGGCGGCGCCGAAGCGGCCGCCGAGCAAGTCGAGGAGCAGGTCGAGTTCGACGTCGTCCTCGCGTCCTTCGGCGAAAAGAAGATCAACGTCATCAAGGAAGTGCGCGCCGTCACCGGCCTCGGGCTCAAGGAAGCCAAGGAACTGGTCGAAGGCGCGCCGCGGACGGTCAAGGAAGCCGTCGGCAAGGACGAGGCGGAACAGATCAAGGCCAAGCTGGAAGAGGTCGGCGCGACCGTCGAGGTCAAGTAGCCGCGCTTTCCGTTACCCAATTCGCGAGAGGTCTCCATGGCGACAACGTTCGCGGAGCGCAGGCGCATTCGCAAGGATTTCGGGCGAATTCGCGAAGTCGCTCCCATGCCCAACCTGATCGAGGTGCAGAAGAGCTCCTACGACGCCTTCCTCCAGATCCGCACCCCCGTCGGCGAGCGGGAGAACAGCGGGCTGCAGGAAGTCTTCAGGTCGGTCTTTCCGATCAGCGACTTCTCCGAACGGGGAACGCTCGACTTCGTCGACTACGTCCTCGAGCCGCCGAAATACGACGTCGAGGAATGCCAGCAGCGCGACATGACCTTCGCCGCGCCGCTGAAGGTGACGCTGCGCCTCGTCGTGTTCGACGTCGACGAAGAAACCGGCGCGAGGTCGGTGCGCGACATCAAGGAGCAGGACGTCTACATGGGCGACATGCCCCTGATGACGGACCACGGCACGTTCGTGATCAACGGCACCGAACGCGTGATCGTGTCGCAGATGCACCGCTCGCCCGGAGTCTTCTTCGATCACGACCGGGGCCGCACCCACTCCTCGGGCAAGTACCTCTTCGCCGCTCGGGTCATTCCTTACCGCGGATCCTGGCTCGATTTCGAGTTCGATCACAAGGACATCGTCTACGTGCGGATCGACCGCAAGCGCAAGCTGCCGGTCACGACGCTGCTCATGGCTCTCGACTCCAACGAAACGGCGAAACTGCGTCTCGAAGCCGGGCCGGAGGGCCTGCCGCCCGAACGGACGGCAGGCATGAGCCCGGACGAAATCTTCGACTATTTCTACGACCCGGTCGAATTCGTCCGCGTCGACGAGGAGCGGGTCGAATTCGTCCGCGTCGACGCGCGCTGGTACGGCCGGTTCGATCCCGAGGCCATGCGGGACGCCGGGCTGACCAGCGACTTGATCGATGCGGGGACCGGCGACGTGGTCGCCCGCGCCGGCGAGAAACTTACGCCGCGCAAGCGCCGCAAGCTGGAGGGGCTGGAGGAGATTCTCGTCGACGACGCGTATCCTCACGGGCGTCGCTTCGCCGAAGACCTCGTCGACGGGGAGACCGGAAGGATGTACGTCGAAAGCGGCGACGTGATCGACGAGGCGAACCTCGCGGAGCTCGCCGGCGCCGGCTTCGACAGGATCTCGACGCTCGGGGAGATCCGCGCCGAGGAGCGCTGGAAGACCCGGTTCGACGCCGAGGCCATGCGGGGCGTCAAGCTGATCGGCGACCTGGTCGACGCGCGGACCGGCGAGGCGGTCGCCCGCGCCGGCGAGAAACTTACGCCGCGCACGTGCCGCAAGCTGGTCGAGGACGGGCTGGAGGAAATCCTGGTCGACGGCTCGGATCTCGACGGACGATACTTCGCCGAAGACATCATCGACGAGGAGACCGGGAAGATATACGTCGAAAGCGGCGACGAGATCGACGCGGCGAACCTCGCGGCGCTCGCCGCCGCCGGCATCGACAGGATCGCGGCGCTCGACATGAACAATGCCGGCCCCTACATCCGGGACACGCTGGCGCTCGACCGCAGCCGGTCGCGCGACGAGGCGCTCATGGACATCTACCGCGTGATGCGGCCCGGCGAGCCGCCCACGCCGGAAACCGCCGAGTCGCTGTTCCGGAGCCTGTTCTTCGACCCGGAGCGGTACGACCTGTCGGCGGTCGGGCGCGTCAAGATGAATTCCCGGCTCGGCCTCGAAAGCGAAGATACGCTCCGTATCCTGCGCCGCGAGGACATCCTCGAGGTCGTCAAGACGCTCGTCGAGCTCAGGGACGGCCGCGGAGAGATCGACGACATCGACAATCTCGGCAATCGCCGGGTGCGGTCGGTCGGCGAGTTGATGGAGAACCAGTACAGGATCGGACTCCTCCGCATGGAGCGCGCGATCCGCGAGCGCATGGGTTCGGTCGATCTCGAAGCGGTGATGCCGCAGGATCTGATCAACGCCAAGCCGGCGGCCGCGGCCGTGCGCGAATTCTTCGGCTCCTCGCAGCTGTCCCAGTTCATGGACCAGACCAACCCGCTGAGCGAGATCACCCACAAGCGCCGCCTGTCGGCGCTGGGGCCGGGCGGGCTGACGCGCGAGCGCGCGGGCTTCGAGGTTCGCGACGTGCATCCCACCCATTACGGCCGCATCTGCCCGATCGAGACGCCGGAAGGTCCCAATATCGGCCTCATCAGCAGCCTCGCGACCTACGCGAGGGTCGACCGCTACGGCTTCATCGAGACCCCGTACAGGGTCGTCGAGGACGGCAGGGTGACGGACAGCGTCTCCTATCACTCCGCGTTCGACGAGCGGCAGTTCACGATCGCCCAGGCGAACGCGCCGATCGACGCGGACGGCAGGTTCACGGAGGAGCTGGTGAGTTGCCGGCAGGGCGGCGAGTTCGTCATGGCGCGGCCCGAGACCATCGACCTCGCCGACGTTTCTCCGAAGCAGCTCGTGTCGGTCGCGGCCGCGCTCATCCCGTTCCTGGAGAACGACGACGCCAACCGCGCCCTCATGGGATCGAACATGCAGCGCCAGGCCGTGCCGCTCGTGCAAGCGGAGGCGCCGCTGGTCGGGACGGGAATGGAGGAAGCCGTCGCCCGCGGCTCGGGCGCCGCGATCGCCGCGAAGCGGCCGGGCGTCGTGGACCAGGTCGACGCGACGCGCATCGTCGTTCGGACGACGCAGGACGCGTCTCCGGCCGAGTCCGGCGTCGACATATACAATCTCCTGAAGTTTCAGCGCTCGAACCAGAACACCTGCATCAACCAGCGCCCGCTCGTGGAGGTCGGCGACCGGGTCGGGGAAGGCGACATCATCGCCGACGGTCCCTCGACCGACCTCGGAGAACTGGCGCTCGGCCGCAACGTGCTGGTCGCCTTCATGCCCTGGCAGGGCTACAATTTCGAGGACTCGATCCTGATTTCCGAACGCGTCGTCCGCGACGACGTGTTCACCTCCATCCATATCGAGGAGTTCGAGGTGATGGCCCGCGACACCAAGCTGGGCCAGGAGGAAATCACGCGCGACATCCCCAACGTCAGCGAGGAAGCGCTCGGCAACCTCGACGAGGCCGGCATCGTCTACATCGGCGCGGAGGTCAATCCCGGAGACATTCTCGTCGGCAAGGTGACGCCGAAGGGCGAAAGTCCGATGACGCCGGAAGAGAAGCTGTTGCGCGCGATCTTCGGCGAGAAGGCGTCCGACGTGCGCGACACCTCGCTCAAGCTGCCTCCGGGCGTGTCGGGAACCATCGTCGAGGTGCGGGTGTTCTCGCGCCGCGGCGTCGACAAGGACGAACGGGCGATGGCCATCGAACGCGAGGAAATCGAGCGCCTCGCGAAGGACCGCGACGACGAACTCGCGATTCTCGAGCGGTCCTTCACCGCGCGGCTGATCCCGCTCCTCGAAGGCCGCATCGCCGTGTCGGGCCGCGTCGACGCGGGAGAGCCCGTCACCAGGGAGGCGCTCGGCGAACTGACGGTGCGCCAGATGGCGCGGGTCGTGGTCGACGACGAAGAGGTCATGGCCAAGGCCGAGGCGGCGCGCAAGCAGTTCACCCAGAGCGAAAAGCGCCTTCAGGAGCGGTTCGACAGCAAGGTCGAGAAGCTCCAGGGCGGCGACGAGCTGTCGCCCGGCGTGATGAAGATGGTGAAGGTGTTCGTCGCCGTGAAGCGCAAGCTGCAGATCGGCGACAAGATGGCGGGGCGCCACGGCAACAAGGGCGTGATTTCCAAGATCGCGCCGATGGAGGACATGCCGTATCTCGAAGACGGCACGCCGGTCGACATCGTGCTGAACCCGCTGGGCGTACCGTCGCGCATGAACGTCGGGCAGATCCTCGAGACCCATCTCGGGTGGGCGTCGGCCGGCCTCGGCCGCAAGGTCGGCGCCATGCTCGACGAGGCCGTTCGCGAGGGCGCGATCGCCCGGCTGCGCGACGAGGTCGTCGACATCTTCGGCGCCCGCGGCGACGGGATATCGGGGATGGACGACGAACGCATCGTCGAGTTCGCCAGCACGCTCCGCGACGGCGTGCCGATGGCGACGCCGGTGTTCGACGGCGCGCGCGAGGAGGAGCTCGTGCGGCTCCTCGAACGGGCCGGACTGGACAGCTCCGGCCAGGCCGAGCTGTTCGACGGCCGGACCGGCGAACGCTTCGAGCGGCCCGTGACGGTCGGCTTCATCTACATGCTGAAGCTGCATCACCTGGTGGACGACAAGATCCACGCCCGTTCCATCGGGCCCTACAGCCTGGTCACCCAGCAGCCGCTCGGGGGCAAGGCGCAGTTCGGCGGCCAGCGCTTCGGCGAAATGGAGGTCTGGGCTCTGGAGGCCTACGGCGCCGCCTACACGCTTCAGGAAATGCTCACCGTGAAGTCGGACGACGTTTCGGGCCGCACCAAGGTCTACGAAGCGATCGTCCGCGGAGACGACACCTTCGAGGCCGGCGTGCCGGAATCCTTCAACGTTCTCGTGAAGGAACTGAAGTCGTTGTGCCTCAACGTGGAAATGAAGCAGCGATAGCGAACCCGCGGTCCGGCGCGCCGGACCGGAAGGAGACGGTCGATGAACGAGTTGATGAACATCTTCGGCAAGGTCGAGGCGGAGCAGGGCTTCGACCGGATACAGATCTCGGTCGCGAGCCCCGAGCGCGTCCGGTCCTGGTCGTTCGGCGAGATCAAGAAGCCGGAAACCATCAACTACCGCACCTTCAAGCCGGAGCGCGACGGCCTGTTCTGCGCCCGCATCTTCGGCCCGATCAAGGACTACGAGTGCCTGTGCGGCAAGTACAAGCGGATGAAGTATCGCGGCATCATCTGCGAGAAGTGCGGCGTCGAGGTCACGCTCTCCAAGGTTCGCCGGGAACGCATGGGCCATATCGAGCTGGCCGCGCCGGTCGCCCATATCTGGTTCCTCAAGTCCCTGCCGAGCCGCATCGCGCTGCTGCTCGACATGACGCTCAAGGACGTGGAGCGGGTTCTCTACTTCGAGATGTACCTCGTCACGGAACCCGGATTGACCACGCTCCATGAAGGCCGGCTCCTGTCCGAAGAGGAGTTCATCGCGAAGCAGGAGGAATTCGGCGAGGACGCGTTCGATGCGATGATCGGCGCCGAGGCGCTGAAGAAGATGCTGTCCGACATCGATCTCCCCGCGCTGCGCGACGCGCTGCGCACCGAGATGCGGGAGACCGGCTCGGAGGCGAAGCGCAAGAAGTGCGTCAAGCGGCTCAAGCTGGTTGAGGCCTTCATCGAGTCGCGCGCCCGCCCGGACTGGATGATCCTCGAGGTGATCCCGGTCATCCCGCCGGAACTGCGGCCGCTGGTGCCGCTCGACGGCGGCCGTTTCGCGACCTCGGATCTCAACGATCTCTACCGGCGCGTGATCAACCGCAACAATCGCCTGAAGCGGCTGATCGAACTGCGCGCTCCCGACATCATCGTGCGCAACGAGAAGCGCATGCTGCAGGAGTCCGTCGACGCCCTGTTCGACAACGGCCGGCGCGGACGCACCATCACCGGCGCCAACAAGCGCCCCCTCAAGTCCCTTTCGGACATGCTGAAGGGCAAGCAGGGCCGGTTCCGGCAGAACCTGCTGGGCAAGCGCGTCGACTATTCCGGCCGGTCGGTGATCGTCGTGGGCCCGGAGCTCAAGCTCCACCAGTGCGGCCTGCCCAAGAAGATGGCGCTCGAGCTGTTCAAGCCGTTCATCTATTCCAAACTCGAGCTCTACGGGCATTCCAACACGATCAAGGCGGCGAAGCGCATGGTCGAGAAGGAAAGGCCCGAGGTCTGGGACATCCTCGAGGAGGTCATCCGCGAGCATCCGGTGCTGCTCAACCGCGCGCCGACCCTGCACCGCCTCGGCATCCAGGCGTTCGAGCCCGTGCTCGTCGAAGGCAAGGCGATCCGGCTGCATCCGTTGGTCTGCACCGCCTTCAACGCCGACTTCGACGGCGATCAGATGGCGGTCCACGTTCCGCTGTCGCTCGAGGCGCAGCTCGAGGCGCGCGTGCTGATGATGTCCACCAACAACATCCTCAGCCCCGCCAACGGCAAGCCCATCATCGTCCCGTCCCAGGACATCGTGCTCGGCCTCTACTATCTGAGCCTCATGCGCGAAGGCGAACCGGGCGAGGGCAAGGCGTTCGGCGGCGTGGGCGAGGTCGAGCAGGCGCTGGACGCCGGCGCCATCTCCCTGCATTCGCGGATCGTCGTCCGGCTGCCGGACCGCGCGGAACGTCTCGAAACGACCGCCGGGCGCCTGAAGATGATGCAGGTTCTTCCCGAGGTCGAGGGGCTGCGCATGGACGAGCTTAACGACGTGATGACCAAGCGGCGGATCCAGGACGTCATCGATCTCGTCTATCGCCATTGCGGCCAGAAGGACACGGTGATCTTCGCCGACCGCATGATGGGCTTGGGCTTTTCCTACGCCTGCCACGCCGGCATCTCGTTCGGCAAGGACGACCTGCTGATTCCCGAATCCAAGGAGCGGCAGGTGACCGAGACCCAGGAGAAGGTCAAGGAGTACGAGCAGCAGTATCTCGACGGCTTGATCACGCAGGGCGAGAAGTACAACAAGGTGGTCGACGCCTGGTCGCAATGCACCGACAAGGTCGCGGAAGACATGATGGCGGGGCTCGAGAACGTCGAAGCCGGCAGGCCCGTCAACTCGGTCTGGATGATGGCGCACTCCGGCGCCCGCGGCTCGGCGGCGCAGATGAAGCAGCTGGCGGGCATGCGCGGACTGATGGCCAAGCCGTCGGGCGAGATCATCGAGACGCCGATCATCTCCAACTTCAAGGAAGGGCTGTCGGTCCTCGAGTATTTCAACTCGTCCCACGGCGCCCGCAAGGGACTCGCCGACACCGCGCTCAAGACCGCCAATTCCGGCTACCTCACGCGCCGCCTCGTCGACGTCGCGCAGGACTGCACGGTGGTCGAAGAGGATTGCGGCACCGGCGAGGGCCTCACCATCCGGTCGATGACCGAGGCGGGCGAGGTGCTGGAGCCGCTGTCGGAGCGGGCGCTCGGACGGACGGCGGCCGAAGACATCGTGGACCCGCGGACGGACGAGGCGGTCGCCAAGAAGGGAACCATGGTCGACGAGGCGCTCGCCGACCGGATCGACGAAATGGAGCTGGAACAGTTGAAGATCCGGTCTCCGCTGACCTGCGAGGCGAAGGTCGGCGTTTGCGCGGCCTGCTACGGCCGCGACCTCGCGCGCGGCACGCCCGTCAATCTCGGCGAGGCGGTCGGCATCATCGCCGCGCAGTCGATCGGCGAACCCGGAACCCAGCTGACGATGCGCACCTTCCATATCGGCGGCGCGGTGCAGCGCGGCGCCGACGAGTCGAGCATCGAAGCGGCCCTGGACGCGACCGTGAAGATCCGGAATCGCAACGTCGTCGTCGATCGCAACGGCGAGCCGGTGGTCATGGCGCGCAACACCCAGGTCGTCCTGCTCGACGATCAGGGCCGCGAGCGGGATTCCCGCCGCGTGCCCTACGGCACCCGGTTGCTGAAGGACGACGGCGACCGCGTCGCCCGAGGCGACCGGCTGGCCGACTGGGATCCGTCGGCCCGTCCGATCATCAGCGAGAAGGAAGGCACGGTCAACTACATGGACCTCATCGACGGGGTTTCGATGCGCGACGTCACCGACGAGGCCACGGGCATCTCGCGCAAGGAGGTCGCGGACTGGAAGGCGCAGCGGGGAACCGAGGACCTGCGGCCGCGCATCACGCTGCGCGACGACGACGGCGAGGTCGTCCTGCTCGATTCCAATGCCGAGGCCCGCTACTTCCTTTCGGAAGGCGCGATTCTGTCGGTCGAGCCCGGCCAGAAGGTCCAGGCCGGCGACGTGCTCGCCCGCATTCCTCGCGAGACCTCGAAGACCCGCGACATCACCGGCGGCCTTCCGCGGGTCGCCGAACTGTTCGAGGCCCGCAAGTCCAAGGATCCCGCGATCATCGCCGAGACCGGCGGGCGCATCAAGTTCGGAAAGGACTACAAGGCGAAGCGCCGGCTCGAGATCAGCCCCGAGGACGGCGACCCCCGGGAATACCTGCTGCCGAGGAACAGGGCGGTCGCGGTGCAGGAAGGGGACATCGTCGAACGCGGGGACGCGCTGGTCGAGGGCGATCCGGTGCCGCACGACATCCTGCGGGTTCTCGGCGTTCAGGCGCTTTCCGATTACCTCATCAACGAAATCCAGGAGGTCTATCGTCTGCAGGGCGTGAAGATCAACGACAAGCACATCGAAGTGATCGCGCGCCAGATGATGCAGAAGGTGGAGATCGTCGATCCCGGCGACACCACCTTCCTCACGGGCGAGCTGGTCGACCGGATGGAGTTCGAGTCGGCGAACGACAGGCAGCGCCTCGAGGGCCTCGGAGAGGCGCAGGGAGTGTCGGTCCTCCAGGGCATCACCAAGGCGTCGCTGCAGACCCAGTCCTTCATCTCGGCGGCGTCGTTCCAGGAGACCACGCGCGTCCTGACGGAAGCCTCCGTGTCCGGCAAGGTCGACGACCTCGTCGGACTCAAGGAAAACGTGATCGTCGGGCGCCTGATTCCGGCCGGAACCGGCGCGTTCATGAACGAAATGCGGAGCCTGGCCGCGCAGCGGGACCGAGAGATCGAGGCGACCTCGCAGGCGGTCGAGGAGGACGACCTGCTGGCGGCGGACGGGGAAGAAGAGGAGGTGCTTCCGGCTGCGTAGCGCCCGCGCGAGAAAACGGAGAAAACGTGTTGACGGGGCGGAATCGCGTCGCTATATTGCGCCCCTCGACCGGGCCGGGCGCGCGGCGGCGCCGGACGGAAGAAAGCAGGATCAGAAAACAGCGTGGGTTGTAAGCCGGCCTGGCTGGCAACGGCGGCGACGCCGGCTTGAACGCCCGCGCATTGGGGAACGGACAGCGTGCCGACGATCAACCAATTGATACGCAAGCCGCGCAAGGCCAAGGTCTCGCGCAACAAGGTGCCGGCCATGGAAAAGTGTCCGCAGAAGCGCGGCGCTTGTACGCGGGTCTACACCACGACTCCCAAGAAGCCGAACTCGGCGCTGCGCAAGGTGGCGCGCGTGAGGCTGACGAACGGGTTCGAGGTGACCAGCTACATTCCGGGCGAGGGACACAACCTGCAGGAGCACTCCGTGGTGATGATCCGCGGCGGCCGCGTCAAGGATCTTCCCGGCGTCCGCTACCACATCATCCGCGGCGCGCTCGACACCCAGGGGGTGTCGGACCGCCGCCAGCGCCGCTCCAAATACGGCGCCAAGCGGCCGAAATAGGGAGCCAGCCGGATGCCCCGAAGACGCGCCGCAGAGAAACGGGACGTTCTTCCCGACGCCAAGTTCGGCGATCTCGTCGTCACCAAGTTCATCAACAGCATCATGCTGGACGGCAAGAAGTCGGTCGCGGAACGGATCGTCTACGGCGCCCTCGACACCATCGCGCGGCGGTCCGGCCAGGATCCCCTGCGGGTGTTCCACGACGCGCTCGAGAACGTGAAGCCGACCGTCGAGGTTCGCTCGCGCCGGGTCGGCGGCGCGACTTACCAGGTGCCCATCGAGGTGAGGCCGAACCGCCGGCAAGCGCTGGCGATCCGCTGGATCATCGAATCCGCCCGCCGCCGCCACGAGAACACGATGGCGGATCGCCTCAGCGGCGAATTGCGCGACGCTTCCGAAAGCCGCGGCGCGGCCGTCAAGAAGCGCGAGGACACGCACCGCATGGCCGAGGCCAACAAGGCCTTCTCGCACTACCGTTGGTAAAGGGAAAGACGGGACTTCCGGCCATGGCGCGCTCCACACCGATCCGCCTCTATCGCAACATCGGCATCATGGCCCACATCGATGCCGGCAAGACCACGACGACCGAGCGGATCCTCTACTACACCGGACGATCCTACAAGATCGGCGAGGTCCACGAGGGCACCGCCACGATGGACTGGATGGAGCAGGAGCAGGAGCGCGGAATCACGATCACGTCCGCGGCGACCACCTGCCACTGGGACGGCCACCGGATCAACATCATCGACACGCCCGGCCACGTGGACTTCACCATCGAGGTCGAACGGTCGCTGCGCGTGCTCGACGGCGCCGTCGCCGTCTTCGATTCCGTCGCCGGCGTCGAGCCGCAGTCCGAAACCGTCTGGCGGCAGGCCGACAAGTACGGCGTGCCGCGCATCTGCTTCGTCAACAAGATGGACCGGACGGGCGCCGATTTCTTCCGGTGCGTCGACATGATCTCCGAACGTCTCGGGGCCGTCCCGGTCGTGATGCAGTTGCCGCTGGGGGCGGAGTCGGACTACCGGGGCGTGATCGACCTCGTCCGCGACCGCGCCGTCGTGTGGAAGGACGAGACGCTCGGCGCCGAGTTCGAATACGCCGACGTCCCGGCCGAATGCGCGGAACAGGCCCGCGAGTACCGCACGCGCCTGATCGAAACCGCGGTCGAGTTCGACGACGACGCCATGGAAGCCTATCTCGAAGGTTCCGAACCCTCGCCCGAAACGCTGATCGCCTGCCTTCGCAAGGGAACCGTCGGCAACGCGATCGTTCCGGTGCTGAACGGCAGCGCGTTCAAGAACAAGGGCGTCCAGCCGCTGCTCGACGCGGTCGTCGAACTGCTCCCGTCGCCGCTGGACGTCGACGCCATCCGGGGAGTCGGCGCCGACGGAGAGTCCGAGATCGTCCGCAAGAGCGACGATCCGTTCGCGGCGCTCGCGTTCAAGATCATGACCGACCCCTTCGTCGGCACGCTCACCTTCGCGCGGCTTTATTCGGGCGTCTTGCGTTCCGGCGACGCCATGCTCAATACCGTCAGGGAACGGCGCGAGCGCTGCGGCCGCATGCTGCTCATGCACGCCAACACGCGGGAAGAGGTCAAGGAAGCCCACGCCGGCGACATCGTCGCGCTGGCCGGCCTCAAGAACGTGGCGACCGGCGATACGCTTTGCGATCCGAGCGCCCCGGCGCTTCTCGAGCGCATGGAGTTCCCCGAGCCGGTAATCGAGGTCGCCGTCGAGCCCAAGACCGCGGGCGACCAGGAGAAAATGTCGGCCGCCCTGTCGCGCCTCGCGCAGGAGGATCCGTCCTTCCGCGTCGCGGTCGATTCGGAAAGCGGGCAGACCATCATCAGCGGCATGGGCGAGCTGCACCTCGAGGTCCTCGTCGACCGCATGAAGCGCGAGTTCCGGGTCGACGCCAACGTGGGGGCGCCGCAGGTCGCGTATCGCGAGACGATATCCCGCAGGGTCGAGACCGACTACACGCATCGCAAGCAGACCGGCGGCGCCGGCCAGTACGCGCGCATCAAGGTCGTGTTCGAGCCGGCGAAGCAGGGTTCCGGCTTGACGTTCGAATCGACCGTCGTCGGCGGAGCCGTGCCGAAGGAATACGTGCCCGGCGTCGAGAAAGGCCTCAGGCAGGCGGCCTCCAGCGGCGTGCTCGCGGGCTTCCCGATGACCGACATCGGCCTGACGCTGGTCGACGGCGACAGCCACGACGTCGATTCCTCGGTGATGGCGTTCGAGATCGCGGCGCGGGCGGCGTTCCGGGAGGGCGTCGAGAAGGCGGGTCCCAGGCTTCTGGAACCCGTCATGCGCGTCGAGGTGGTGACGCCCGAGGAATACATGGGCGACATCATCGGCGATCTCGGCGGACGGCGCGGAAACGTGTCCGGGATGGACGCGCGCGGCAACGCGCGGGTCATCGGCGCCATGGTGCCGCTGGCCAACATGTTCGGCTACGTGAACAACCTGCGGTCCATGAGCCAGGGCCGCGCGCAGTTCACCATGCATTTCGATCACTACGAGCAGGTGCCGGAAGGCGTTGCGGACGAAGTCCGCGCCAGCCTGGCCTGAGGGGAAGGCGACTTATGGCGAAAGCGAAGTTCGAGCGGACGAAGCCGCATTGCAACGTCGGCACGATCGGGCACGTTGATCACGGGAAGACGACGTTGACGGCGGCGATCACGAAGGTGCTTGCGGAGGCGGGCGGCGCGGAGTTCACGTCGTACGACCAGATCGACAAGGCTCCGGAGGAGCGGGAGCGTGGGATCACGATCGCGACGGCGCACGTCGAGTACGAGACGGACGGGCGTCATTACGCGCACGTGGACTGTCCGGGGCATGCGGACTACGTGAAGAACATGATCACGGGCGCGGCGCAGATGGACGGTGCGATACTGGTGGTGAGCGCGGCGGACGGTCCGATGCCGCAGACGCGGGAGCACATCTTGCTGGCGCGTCAGGTCGGGGTTCCGGCGATCGTGGTTTACATGAACAAGGTGGACCAGGTTGACGACGAGGAGATCGTGGAGCTTGTGGAGTTGGAGATCCGGGAGCTTTTGAGTTCGTACGATTTTCCGGGCGACGACATTCCGGTTGTGAAGGGTTCGGCGCTGCTGGCGCTGGAGGACGGCGAGGCCGGTTTGGGGCGCGATTCTGTGATGGAGTTGATGTCGGCGGTTGACGCCTACGTTCCGCAGCCGGAGCGTCCGAAGGACAAGCCGTTTCTGATGCCGATCGAGGACGTTTTCTCGATATCGGGGCGGGGGACGGTTGTGACGGGCCGGATCGAGCGCGGGGTGGTGAAGGTCGGGGACAACGTTGAGATCGTGGGCATCCGGGAGACGTCGACGACGGTCGTGACGGGCGTGGAGATGTTCCGGAAGCTGTTGGATTCGGGGGAGGCCGGAGACAACGTGGGGTGCCTGCTGCGGGGCGTCGGCCGGACGTCGGTTGAGCGCGGCCAGGTTCTGGCGGCTCCGGGATCGATCACGCCGCACACGCGGTTCACGGCGGAGGCGTACATTCTGACGAAGGAGGAGGGCGGTCGGCACACGCCGTTCTTCTCGAACTACCGTCCGCAGTTCTACTTCCGGACGACGGACGTGACGGGTCAGGTGGGGCTTGCGGAGGGCACGGAGATGGTGATGCCGGGGGACAACGTGTCGATGGAGGTGTCGTTGATCGCGCCGATCGCGATGGACGAGGGGCTGCGGTTCGCGATCCGCGAGGGCGGACGCACCGTCGGCGCCGGCGTCGTCGCCTCCATCATCGAGTAGCGAAGCCATGGACAGCCAGAACATCCGCATAAGGCTCAAGGCCTTCGACCACCGCGTCCTCGACGCGTCGACGGGCGAGATCGTCGACACCGCCAAGCGGACCGGAGCGGAGGTGCGCGGCCCCATCCCGCTGCCGACCAGGATCGAGAAATACACCGTGCTGCGCTCGCCGCACGTCGACAAGAAGTCGCGCGAACAGTTCGAGATCCGGACGCACAAGCGGCTCCTCGACATCGTCGACCCGACCCCGCAGACGGTCGACGCGTTGATGAAGCTGGATCTCGCGGCCGGCGTCGACGTCGAGATCAAGCTGTAGGAGCGGGCGATGCGTTCGGGACTCCTGGCGCGGAAGGTCGGAATGACCCGCGTCTTCACCGAAGACGGCCGGCACGTGCCGGTTACCGTGCTGCAGGTCGATTCCTGCCAGGTGGTCGACGTGAAGACCCCTGAAAAGCACGGCTACAGGGCCCTCCAGGTCGGCGCCGGCGCCGCGAAGCCGAAGAACGTCTCGAAGCCGATGCGCGGGCATTTCGCGCGCGCGAACGTCGAGCCGAAGCGCCGGCTCGCCGAGTTCAGGGTGGCCGACGACGCCGTGCTCGAAGTCGGGGCGGAAATCGTCGCGGACCACTTCGTCGACGGCCAGTTCGTGGACGTGGCGGCCACGTCGATCGGCAAGGGCTTCGCGGGCGGCATGAAGCGGCATAATTTCGGCGGCCTCGAAGCCACGCACGGCGTCTCGATCAGCCACAGGAGCCACGGCTCCACCGGCAACTCCCAGGACCCCGGCAAGGTCTTCAAGGGAAAGAAGATGGCCGGCCACATGGGCGCGCGGCGAGTCACCGTGCAGAACCTGCTCGTCGTCCGGACCGATCCCGAACGCGGCCTGATCATGGTCAAAGGCGGCGTGCCCGGCCACGACGGGACCTGGGTGGAGGTGACCGACGCGCGCAAGCGCCCGCTTCCCGAAGGCGTTCCCTTCCCGGGGTCCGTCAGGGCGCCGTCGGGCGCGGCGGACGAGCCGCCCGCCGAGGCGGCCGCGGCGGAAGGGGCGTGACGCCATGAAATTCGACGTGCTCACGCTCGACAACGAAACCGCCGGCTCCGTCGAGCTTGCGGACGCCGTCTTCGGCGCCGACGTGAGGACCGACCTCGTCGCGCGCGCGGTGAGGTGGCAGCTCGCGAAGCGCCGCGCCGGAACGCACAAGGTCAAGACCGTCAGCGAAGTCAGGGGCACCACCGCCAAGCCCTACCGGCAGAAGGGAACCGGACGCGCCCGCGCGGGATCGACGCGGGCGACGCAGTTCCGCGGCGGCGGAGTGTCGTTCGGTCCCGTCGTTCGCGACCACGGCCACAAGCTCCCCAAAAAGGTCAGGCGGCTCGCGCTCCGGTCGGCGCTGTCGGGGAAGCGCGCCGACGACCGGCTCGTCATCCTGGACTCCGCCGCGCTGCCCGAAGCGAAGACGCGGGACCTCGCGGAGAAGTTCGCCGCTCTCGGCTGGCGGAACGCGCTGATCGTCACCGGCCCGGAAGTGGATGCCAATTTCGCGCGCGCCGCCGCGAACCTGCCGGGCATCGACGTGATGCCGCAGCAGGGCGTCAACGTCTACGACATTCTGCGGCGCAACATGCTGGTCCTCACGAAGGACGCGGCCGCCTACCTGCAGGAGCGCCTGTCGTGAGCTGGAAGTACCATCGTTCGGTCAGGATTTCGCCGATGTCCGCCTGCGACGTCGTTCTGTCGCCGGTCATCACCGAAAAGGCCACGCTCGGCTCGGAATTCAACCAGGTCACCTTCCGGGTTCCGCTTTCGGCGACCAAGCCGGTCATACGGGCCGCCGTCGAGGAACTGTTCAAGGTCAAGGTGAAAGCGGTGAACACCATCCGCCAGAACGGCAAGGTCAAGCGTTTTCGCGGCCGTCCCGGCCGTCGGTCCGACTACAAGAAGGCGATCGTCACGCTCGAGGAAGGCCATTCGCTCGACGTGACGACGGGAATCTGATGGCGCTGAAACAGTACAAGCCGACGACCCCGGCCACGCGCGGCCTGGTGCTCGTCGATCGGTCCGGGTTGTGGAAGGGCAAGCCGGTGAAGGCTCTGACCGAGGGGCAGGGCAAGAGCGGCGGCCGCAACAACAAGGGGCGCATCACCCAGCGTCGCCGCGGCGGCGGCCACAAGCGGCTGTACCGGAAGATCGACTTCAGGCGCTCGAAGTTCGGGGTTCCCGGCGCCGTTCGGCGGCTGGAATACGATCCGAACCGGTCCGCCTTCATCGCGCTCGTCGACTACGAGGACGGGGAGCAGGCCTACATTCTCGCGCCGCAGCGGCTGAAGGAAGGCGACGTCGTGATCGCGGCGGACCGCGCCGACATCAAGCCGGGCAACGCGATGCCGATGGAGAACATGCCGGTCGGCACCATCGTTCACAACGTCGAGATGAAGCCCGGCCGCGGCGGGCAGATCGCGCGCGCGGCGGGCACCTACGTGCAGCTGATCGGCAAGGACTCCGGATTCGCGCAGTTGCGCCTCGCCTCGGGCGAACTCCGAATGGTCCCCGCCCGCTGCATGGCGACGGTCGGCGCGGTGTCCAATCCGGACAACCAGAACGTCAATCTCGCCAAGGCCGGCCGCAACCGCTGGCTTGGCAAGAGGCCCAAGGTCCGCGGCGTCGCCATGAACCCGGTCGACCATCCGCACGGCGGCGGCGAAGGGCGCAGCTCCGGCGGCCGCCACCCGGTCTCGCCTTGGGGCAAGCCGACCAAGGGCGCGCGCACGCGCCGGAAAAAGCCGTCCGACGCGTTGATCATGCGCCGGCGGCGGAAGAAGAAGTAAGCGAGGAGAGGGGCAGTGGCCCGTTCAGTCTGGAAAGGCCCGTTCGTCGACGGCTACCTTCTGAAGAAGGCGGACAAGGTGCGCGCGTCCGGCCGCAAGGACATCATCCGGACGTGGTCGCGGCGGTCGGTCATCCTGCCGCAGTTCGTCGGCCTGACCTTCGGCGTGCACAACGGCCGCAAGCACATTCCCGTTCTGGTGACGGAGAACATGGTCGGGCACAAGTTCGGCGAGTTCGCGCCGACCCGCACCTATTACGGCCACGCCGCCGACAAGAAGGCGAGAAGAGGCTGACATGGGCAAGGTCTCGCGGATGCGCCGCCTCCAGGATCATCAGGCCCGGGCCTTTCTGAAGAACGTCCGGGTCAGCCCGCGCAAGCTCAATCTCGTGGCCCGGTCGATCCGCGGGATGCCGGTCGAAACCGCGCTGGCCGAGCTGAGCTTCTCCCGCAAGCGCATCGCCGGCACGGTCCGGGAGGTTCTGCAGGCGGCGATCGCCAACGCGGAGAACAACCACGAACTCGACGTCGACCGCCTCGTCGTTTCCGAGGCGACCGTCGGCCGGTCGCTGGTGATCAAGCGGCTTCGCGCCCGCGCCCGCGGCCGGGTCGGCCGGATCCGCAAACCGTTCAGCAACCTCACGATCGTGGTGAGCGAAGTCTGGGAGGAAGCGTGATGGGACAGAAGGTCAATCCGGTCGGGCTGCGCCTCGGCATCAACAGAACCTGGGATTCGCGCTGGTTCGCCAACGACGGCCAGTACGCCGACCTCCTGCACGAGGACATCAAGCTGCGCGAGTTCCTCCTCGGCCGGCTGTCGCAGGCGGGCATCAGCAAGGTGGTCATCGAGCGGCCGGCCAAGAAGGCCCGCGTGACCATCCATTCGGCGCGGCCCGGCGTCGTGATCGGCAAGAAGGGCGCCGACATCGAGAAGCTCCGCCGCGACGTCTCGGAGCTGACCCGAAGCGAAATTCACCTCAACATCGTCGAGATCAGGAAACCGGAAGTCGACGCCAAGCTGGTCGCCGAGAACATCGCCCAGCAGCTCGAGCGCCGCGTCACGTTCCGCCGCGCCATGAAGCGCGCCGTGCAGTCGGCCATCCGCCTCGGCGCCGACGGCATCCGCATCAATTGCGCGGGACGCCTGGGCGGGGCCGAGATCGCCCGCACCGAGTGGTATCGGGAAGGCCGCGTTCCGCTGCATACGCTCCGCGCCGACGTCGATTACGGAATCGCCACCGCCCACACCACCTACGGAACGTGCGGCGTGAAGGTTTGGGTCTTCAAGGGCGAGATCCTCTCGCACGACCCCATGGCCCAGGATCGGCGGTCGCAGGAACAGCAGGTGAGCCGCTAGGGATTCGGAAGGATGCTGGCACCGAAGAAAACCAGGTTCCGCAAGGCGCACAAGGGGCGGATCAGGGGCAAGGCCAAGGGCGCGACGACGCTGAACTTCGGCTCGTTCGGCCTCAAGGCGCTCGCGCCGGGCCGCGTGACCGCGCGCCAGATCGAAGCCTCGCGCCGCGCCATCACCCGCCACATGCGGCGTTCGGGGCGGGTGTGGATACGCATCTTTCCCGACGTGCCGGTCTCCCAGAAACCGGCGGAGGTGCGGCAGGGCAAGGGCAAGGGGACGCCGGAATACTGGGCGGCGCGCGTCAAGCCGGGCCGGATCATGTTCGAGATCGACGGCGTCACGGAAGAGGTGGCGCAGATCGCGCTGGAACTCGCCGCCGCGAAGCTGCCGATCCGGACGCGGGTCGTGGCGCGCCTGGCGGGGAGCTGAGACGATGACGATCGCCGCCGACCTGCGCCAAAAGACCGACGACGAGCTGATGGACGAACTGCAGGCCCTGAAGCGCGAGCGGCTCAATCTGCGCTTCCAGAGGGCCTCCGGGCAACTCGAATCGACCGCGAGGGTGCGCCGCGTGCGGCGCGACATCGCGCGCATAAGCACGATCATCAACGAACGCCGCCTCGCGGCCGGGTCATAGGAGACGACATGCCCAGACGCGTACTCCGGGGAACCGTGGTTTCCGACAAGCCGGACAAGACCGTGATCGTCCGGGTCGACCGCCAGGTCCGGCATCCGCTGTACAAGAAGATCGTGCAGCGGTCGAAGAAATTCGCGGCCCACGATCCCGAGAACAGGTGCAGGCAGGGCGAATCGGTCCGCATCCGCGAGTGCGCTCCCGTGTCGAAGGCGAAGACGTGGGAGGTGGTCTTCGGGGAGGGGGCCGACCGATGATCATCCCCGAATCCAGTCTCGACGTCGCGGACAATTCCGGCGCCCGGCGCGTCCAGTGCATCCGGGTCCTGGGCGGTTCGAAGCGCCGCTGGGCGACGGTCGGCGACGTGATCGTGGTGACGGTCAAGGAGTCGATACCGCGCGGACGCGTGAAGAAGGGCGACGTGCACCGCGCCGTCATCGTTCGCACGGCCAAGGAAATCCATCGCGAGGACGGGACCTCGATCAGGTTCGACCGCAACGCGGCGGTGCTGCTGAACAACGCGAACGAGCCGATCGGAACGCGCATCTTCGGGCCGGTCACGCGCGAATTGCGAGCCAGGCGATACATGAAGATCGTCTCGCTCGCGCCCGAGGTCATATAGAGATGGCGGCGCGAATCAGGAAGGGCGACACGGTCGTCGTGATCGCCGGACGCGACAAGGGGAAGACGGGCAACGTGCTGAAGGTGATGCCGGCGGAAGAGCGTGCGCTCGTGCAGGGGGTCCACGTGGCGAAGCGGCATCAGCGGCAGACCCAGACGCAGCAGGGCGGCATCGTGGAGAAGGAAATGCCGATTCACCTGTCCAACGTGTCGCTCGTCGATCCGGCCGATGGCGCGCCCGCGCGGGTCGGATTTCGCACGCTCGAGGACGGCCGCAAGGTCAGGTTCTCCAAGCGCTCGGGCGAGATAATCGATTGAGGAGCGCGCGATGACGGCCCGATTGCGACAGGTTTACGAAACCGAGCTGCGCGGCGCGCTGCAGGAGCGGTTCGGCTACGAGAACCCGATGCGGGTGCCGCGTCTGGACAAGGTCGTGCTGAACATGGGGGTCGGCGGCGCCGTGGGCGATTCCAAGAAGGTCGACAACGCGGCGCGCGACATGGCCGCCATCGCCGGCCAGAAGCCGATCGTCATCCGCGCCCGGCGGTCCGTCGCGACGTTCAAGCTGCGCCAGGGAATGCCGATCGGCGTCAAGGCGACCTTGCGCCGCGAACGCATGTACGAGTTCGTCGACCGGCTCGTCAACGTCGCGCTGCCGCGGGTCCGCGATTTCCGCGGGCTTTCTCCGAACAGCTTCGACGGCCGCGGCAACTACGCGATGGGCATCCGCGAACAGATCGTCTTCCCCGAGATCGACTACGACTCTGTCGACGAGTTCCGGGGGATGGACATCGTCGTGTGCACGACCGCCGACTCGGACGAGCCGGCGCGCGCGCTGCTTAAGGGTTTCAATTTTCCGTTCACGGAACAGTGAGGATTGCATGGCCAAGAAAAGCGTCATCGAGCGGGACGGCAAGCGCCGCCGCATGGCGGCCAGGCTTCGCGCCAAGCGCCAGCGGCTGAAGGAAATCGCCAACGATCGCGACCGGCCCATGGAGGAGCGCTTTCAGGCTCGCCTGAAGCTGTCCGAACTGCCGCGGAACTCGGCGGCGGTGCGCTTGCGCAACCGCTGCGGGATCACCGGACGGCCGAGGGGCGTCTACCGGAAGTTCAAGATGTCCCGCATCGCGCTGCGGGAACTGGCGTCCTCCGGACAGATTCCGGGGATGGTGAAATCGAGCTGGTGAGGCGGCGATGAGCATGACGGATCCCATCGGCGATCTCCTGACCCGCATTCGCAACGGCCAGCGGGCCAGCAAGTCGGCCGTGACGTCGCCGAGTTCGAAACTCCGCGTCAACGTCCTCGACGTCCTGAAGCGCGAAGGCTATATCCGCGGCTACCAGACCGAGCAGATCAGGCCGGGAATCAACCAGGTGCGGATCGAGCTCAAGTACCACGAAGGCGCGCCGGTCATCCGTCACATTCAGCGCGTCTCGAAGCCGGGCCGCAGGGTGTATTCGAAGATCCGCGATCTGCCGCGGGTCTATAACGGGCTCGGGATTTCCATCCTGTCGACGCCCAGCGGGGTCATGTCGGACAGCGAGGCGCGCGCCGCCAACGTCGGCGGCGAGGTCATCTGCGATGTCTTCTAGCGGACCGGGAGAATAGCCATGTCGCGAGTGGGGCTGGCGCCCGTCGAGATACCCGAGGGAGTCGACGTCCGGATCGAAGGACGGACGATCACCGCCAAGGGACGGCTGGGCGAGTTGTCGATGGACCATGACGAGGCGGTGAACGTGACGCGCGAGGACAACCTCCTGAAGGTCAGGCCGATCGGCGAGTCCAAGCGCTCGCGCACCATGTGGGGCACCACGCGCAGCCTCGTCGACAACCTCGTCGTGGGCGTGTCCCGGGGATTCGAGCGGCGGCTTCAACTGGTCGGCGTCGGGTACCGGGCGCAGATGCGCGGCGGGACCCTCGCGCTGCAGCTCGGCTACAGCCACGAAATCCTTTACCCGGCGCCGGAAGGGATCGGCATCGACGCGCCGAGCCAGACGGAGGTCGTGGTCACGGGCGCCGACCGCCAGAAGGTCGGACAGGTCGCAGCCGAGATCCGCGGTTTTCGCAAGCCGGAGCCGTACAAGGGCAAGGGAGTCCGTTATCTGGACGAGTTCGTGCTGCGCAAGGAAGGCAAGAAGAAGTAGGATGGCAAGGGAACACGAGCTGAAGGCCCGGCGCGGCGCCCGGGTGCGGCGGCGCATCGCGCGCAACGCGAGCGGCCGGTTGCGGCTTTCGGTATTCAGGTCGAACCGCTACATCTACGCTCAGGTCATCGACGATTCGAAGGGCGAGACGGTTGCGTTCGCGTCCAATCTCGAAAAGAGTCTGGAAGGCGGGGCCAATCGCGAAGCGGCGGCGGCGGTCGGCCGCCTCGTCGCCCAGCGGGCGGTCGAAAAGGGGGTGACGGAGGTCGTGTTCGATCGCGGCCCGTATCTGTATCACGGCCGCGTCAAGGCGCTGGCCGAGGCGGCGCGCGAAGGCGGGCTGATTTTCTAGGGGAGCGACGGATGGCGCGCAGGCGGGACGAGCGGGACGAACAGAGCGACCTGACCGACAAACTGGTCAGCATCAACCGCGTCGCGAAAGTGGTGAAGGGCGGACGCCGGTTCGGCTTCGCGGCGCTCGTCGTGGTCGGCGACCAGAAGGGGCGCGTGGGTTTCGGATCCGGCAAGGCGCGCGAGGTGCCCGAGGCGATCCGCAAGGGCACCGAGAAAGCCAAGCGCAACATGATCCGCGTGCCTCTGCGCGAGGGACGGACGCTGCATCACGACATTCGCGGACGATACGGCGCCGGCAAGGTGGTGCTGCGGTCCGCGCCGCCGGGCACGGGCATCATCGCGGGCGGTCCCATGCGCGCGGTCTTCGAGTCGCTGGGCGTCAAGGACATCGTGGCCAAGTCGATCGGCACGCAGAACCCCCACAACATGGTCAAGGCGACTTTCCAGGCGCTGCGGGTCCTGCAGTCGCCGCGGAACGTCGCGAGCCGCCGCGGCCGCAAGGTCTCCGAGATCTTCGGCCGGCGCGAGGAAGAGAAGGCGGAGGCGTAGCGAATGTCGGACGGGAAGACGGTGCGGGTCACGCAGATCCGCAGCCCGATCGGGCGGCCGAAGGACCAGCGGGCCACGCTTGCCGGCCTCGGGCTCGACAAGCTCAACCGAACGCGGACGCTCGAGGACACCCCGGCGATCAGGGGCATGATCGAAAAGGTCAAGCATCTCGTCCGCGTCGAAGACGGGCGAGAGTGAACAAGGCGCCGCGGCGCGGGAGTCTCCGAATGCAACTGAACGAACTTTCCGACAATCGGGGCGCGCGCGCGCAGCGCAAGCGCGTCGGCCGCGGGATCGGATCCGGCACCGGCAAGACCGCGTCGCGCGGGCACAAGGGCCAGAAGTCGCGGAGCGGCGTTTCGCTGCTGGGCTTCGAGGGCGGTCAGATGCCGCTGCATCGCCGCTTGCCGAAAGGCGGCTTCAACAACGTCTTCCGGAAGAAGTACCGCGTGGTCAACGTCGGCCGCCTTCAGCAGGCGGTGGACGCGGGACGGCTGGACGCGAGCGCTCCGGTGACCGAAAGCGCTCTGGTCGAGGCCGGCGTGATCAAGTCGGTTCGGGACGGAGTGCGGCTGCTGGCGAAAGGCGAGATCGGGGTCTCCCTGGCGGTCGAAGTGACCGGCGCCTCGCGGTCCGCGGTCGCGGCGATCGAAAAGGCTGGCGGCACGGTCGCGACGGCGAAGCCGCAAGAGAACGCCGCCGGAGACTGATCCATGGCGTCCGCCGCCGAACAACTCGCTTCCCAGATCAGCTTCTCCAACCTGGCGAAGGCGACCGAGCTCAAGAAGCGCATCTGGTTCACGCTGGGCGCGCTGATCGTCTACCGGCTCGGCACCTGGATTCCGCTGCCCGGCATCGATCCGACCATTCTGGAGGACATCTTCCGGCAGCAGGCCGGCGGAATCCTCGGCATGTTCGACATGTTCGCCGGCGGCGCGTTCGGCCGCATGACGATTTTCGCGCTCAACATCATGCCGTACATTTCGGCGGCGATCATCATGCAGCTGCTGCAGGCCATCCACCCTCATTTCGAGGCGCTCAAGAAGGAGGGCGAGGTCGGCCGCAAGAAACTCAACCAGTACACCCGCTACGGGACGGTGCTGCTCGCCGCGCTCCAGGCTTACGGCATCGCGGTCGGGCTGGAGGGCATGACCGGTTCGCAAGGGTCCGCGGTCGCGGATCCCGGCGCCTTCTTCCGGGCGACCACGGTCATCACGCTGGTCGGCGGCACCATCTTCCTGATGTGGCTCGGCGAGCAGATCACGGCGCGCGGCGTGGGCAACGGAATTTCGCTCATCATCTTCGCCGGCATCGTCGCCAACCTTCCGGCGGCCTTGGCGGGCACGCTCGAACTCGGCCGCACCGGCGCCCTGTCGGCGGTGGTGATCCTGTTCCTGCTGGTGTTCGCGGTCGCCGTGATCACGTTCATCGTCTTCGTCGAGCGCGCGCAGCGCCGCGTCGTCGTGCAGTATCCGAAGCGCCAGCAGGGCAACAAGATGTTCGGCGGCGAGAGTTCGCACATCCCGCTCAAGGTGAACACGGCCGGCGTCATCCCGCCGATATTCGCGAGCTCCCTGCTGCTGCTTCCCATCACCGTCGCGAGCTTTTCGGCCAACGCGGGGCCGGAATGGCTGGGCGCCGTCACCGCCTTCCTGGGGCGCGGGCAGCCGGGCTATCTGCTGATCTACGCCGCGCTGATCGTGTTCTTCGCCTTTTTCTACACGTCGGTCGTCTTCAACCCGACGGAAACGGCCGACAACCTTCGAAAGTACGGCGGCTTCATTCCCGGCATACGGCCGGGTCGGAACACGGCGGAATATCTGGATCACGTCCTGACCCGCCTGACCGTGGTGGGGGCGGCGTACCTGACGGCGATCAGCATCATGCCGGAGATCCTGATCTCGCAGTACGCCGTGCCGTTTTATTTCGGGGGAACGAGCCTGCTCATCGTGGTCACCGTCACCATGGACACCGTCGCGCAGGTGCAGTCGCACCTGATCGCCCATCAGTACGAGGGCCTCGTCCGCAAGTCCCGGTTGCGGGGACGGCGCGGATGAAGTTGATCATTCTCGGTCCGCCCGGCGCCGGCAAGGGCACGCAGGCGAAGCGGCTGGAGGAGCGCCGCGGGCTGATCCAGCTTTCGACGGGCGACATGCTCCGCGGCGCCGTCGCCGCGGGCGACGGCATCGGCGCGCGCGTGAAGGCGATCATGGAGCGCGGCGATCTCGTGCCGGACGACGTGATGATCGACATGATCCGGCAGCGCATCCGGCGGCCCGACTGCGCCCGCGGGTTCGTTCTCGACGGGTTTCCGCGCACCGTGGCGCAGGCGGAGGCGCTGGACGCCATGCTCGGGGAGGCGGGCGCCGGTCTCGACCGCGTCGTCGAGATGGAGGTGGACGACGACGCGATGGTCGAACGGATCGCCGGGCGCTACAGCTGCGCCGCGTGCGGCGCGGGATACCACGACAAGTTCCAGCCCCCGGCGAAGGCCGGGGTTTGCGACGCCTGCGGCGGGACGGAATTCCTGCGGCGCGAAGACGACAACGAACGGACGGTGACCGCCCGGCTGGCGGCGTATCACGAGCGAACCGCGCCGTTGCTGCCGTATTACCGCGGCCGCGGAACGCTCGTCTCGGTGGACGGCATGGCCGGAATCGACGAGGTGACCCGGCAGATCGAAGCCGCGCTGGAGAAAGTCGATGCTTGACAAGCGCCGCGCGTTCGCTATATTGCCGTCGGCTGGTCGCCTTTTTTCGGAAATTCTGACAGACGGGGAGATTGCGTCGTGGCGCGCATATCGGGGGTGAACCTGCCCAATCGACCGGTCGCGGTCGCGCTTACCTACATCTACGGCATCGGCCGGGCGACGGCCGCCCGGATTTGCGAGCGCGCCAACGTCGCCGGCGACGTTCGCGCGAACGACCTCGGCGACGCCGAAATCGCGAGGCTTCGCGAAGTCATCGACCGCGATTGCGTGATAGAAGGAGATCTTCGCCGCGAGACGGCGATGAACATCAAGCGACTGATGGACCTCGGTTGCTATCGGGGACTGCGCCATCGCCGCGGCCTGCCGGTGCGCGGCCAGCGCACGCATACCAATGCGCGCACCCGCAAGGGCAAGGCGCGGCCGATCGCCGGCAAGAAGTAGCCCGGAGAGAATTCATGGCGAGACAGACGCAGGCTCGCGTCCGCAGGCGCGAGAGGAAGAACATTACTTCCGGCGTGGCGCACGTGAGCGCGACTTTCAACAACACGATGATCACGATCTCCGATGCGCAGGGCAACGTGATCGCCTGGTCGTCCGCGGGTTCGCAGGGCTTCAAGGGGTCGCGCAAATCGACGCCCTACGCGGCCCAGATGGCGGGCGAGGACGTGGGCCGGAAAGCGCAGGAGCACGGAATGAAGACGCTCGCGGTGGAGGTCAAGGGACCCGGATCGGGCCGGGAGTCCGCCCTTCGGGCGCTCCAGGCCATCGGCTTCACGATCACCGCCATACGCGACGTGACTCCCATACCGCATAACGGGTGCAGGCCCAGGAAGCGGCGCCGCGTCTGAGGACGCGCCGACGAAACGTTTTGCGGACTTTGCCGCGCGAGGACAGAGGAACTATGGTCAGCACAAAGAACTGGCAGGAACTACCGGCGTCTCTCGTCGTTCAGTCGAGCGAGGAGCCGACGCGGCGGGCGACGATCACCGCGGAGCCGCTCGAGAGCGGGTTCGGCATGACGCTCGGCAACGCGCTGCGCCGCGTGCTGCTGTCGTCGCTCGAAGGCGCGGCCGTCACCGCCGTTCAGATCGACGGCGTGCTTCACGAATTCTCCTCGATCGACGGCGTCCGCGAGGACGTGACGGATATCGTCCTGAACCTCAAGTCGCTTGCGCTGCGCAAGCACGGCGAGGGCCGCGGACGCATGATGCTTTCCGCGAACGAATCGGGCTCGGTCACCGCCGGCATGATCCAGGCGCCCCACGACATAGAAATCATCGATCCGGACGTGGTCATCTGCACGCTCGACAAGGGCGCCAAGATCTCGATGGAAATCACGGTGGAGAGCGGCAAGGGCTACGTGCAGGCGGACGAGGGCCGGGAGGAGGACGCGCCGATCGGGCTGTTGCCCGTCGATGCCTTGTTCAGCCCCGTTCGCCGGGTGGCCTACCGGATCGACGACGCCCGCGTCGGGCAACGCACGGACCTCGACAAGCTGATCATGGAGATCGAGACGGACGGCACCGTCACGCCGGAAAACGCGGTCGCGAAGGCCGCCCGCATCCTCCAGGACCAGTTGAAGCTGTTCGGCAGCTCCCAGGAGCCGGAAGCCGTCGAGCGCACGCCCGAGACGGACGAGGCCGCGCTCAACCGGCACCTTCTGCGGAAGGTGGAGGAGATGGAGCTCTCGGTTCGTTCGGCGAACTGCCTCAAGAACGACAACATCATCTATATCGGCGATCTCGTGCAGAAGACCGAGAACGACATGATGCGGACGCCGAATTTCGGGCGCAAGTCGCTCAACGAGATCAAGGACGAGCTTGCCAAGATGGGGCTCCAACTGGGCATGGACGTTGGAGACTGGCCGCCCGAGAACATCGAGGACATGGTCAGAAGCCTCGACGAGCCCTACTGACCCTCGAGGAGGACGAGAGACGATGCGTCACCGTGTCGGCGGCCGCAAGCTGAACCGCACGAGCGCCCACCGCAAGGCGATGTTCGGGAACATGGCGGCGGCGCTCATCAAGCACGAGCAGGTCAAGACGACGCTTCCCAAGGCGAAGGAACTGCGCCCGATCGTCGACAAGCTCATTACCCTCGGCAAGCGCGGGGATCTTCACGCCCGCCGTCTGGCGGTGTCGCGCCTGCACGGCGACCGGGATCTCGCGAACAAGTTGTTCACCACGCTCGCGGACCGGTACCGCGAGCGGCCCGGCGGCTACACGCGGGTCCGGAAGGCGGGGTTCCGCTACGGAGATTCCGCGCCGATGGCCTTCGTCGAACTCGTGGACCGGGACAGGGACGCGAAGGGTCTGGATTCGGGGCCGGTCGAGACCGACGACGACGTCGTCGAGGAGGAATAGCCGGCCGGTCAGAGCAGTCCGAGGCTCCTGAGTTCCTTCGCCATGTCTTCGGGCAGGACGTCGCCGTTCGCCCGGGCGCTGTCGGGCGGCGCGCTTTCCAGATATCGCCATCCTTGAAACGGTCGGCAGGGCCTCGCTTCCACGGGAACGATTTCCCTGTCGAGAACGATGGCGCAGCGAGGCTGCCCGCGGTCGTTGACCGTCCTCTCGATGCCGAGGATCCTCTGGCGGGCTCGCACCGCCCGCCTGATCACCCAGTAGATCGACCCGCCGTCCATGATTTCGTCCGCGCGGCGCGGCATGGATCGGGTGAGATGACGCACGGGCCGTCCGTTCGCCCGCGCTTCCTCCAGCCGGCGGTCCTGGCGCTCCGCCAGCATCGAGACGTCGTCGATGCCCACCGCCAGCTTGACGAGGTGCAGGGTCATCGCCGGCGAAGCCCGGCGGGCGCGCCCTCCGGCGCGCGGGATTTCCGGGCGGTCACGCCGCCGCCGCCGGTTCAGATGTCGACATATTCGACCGTTTCCGCGCGTTGTTGAATGAATTTCAGGCGGGCCTCGGGCTTCCGTCCCATCAGGCGCTCCACGAGGCCGGCGGTGCCGTCGGCGCCGTTCGCGGTCGACGGCTTCTCTTCTTCCGGAAGCACGATCTTCAAGAGGGTTCGGGTTTCGGGATTCATCGTGGTTTCCTTGAGTTGCCCGGGCGGCATTTCGCCGAGGCCCTTGAACCTGCTGACGTCGATCTTTCCGCGGGCGTCGAACTCCGTCGCCAGAAGCTCTTCCTTGTGGGGGTCGTCGCGCGCGTAGACGACCTTGCCCTTCTGGGAAATGCGGTACAGCGGCGGCATGGCGAGGTAAAGGCTGCCGTTCTCGACCAGGCGCGGCATTTCCCGAAAGAAAAACGTCATGAGAAGCGACGCGATGTGCGCGCCGTCGACATCCGCGTCCGTCATGATGATCACGCGCTCGTAGCGCAACCTGTCGAGGTCGAAGGCCGTTCCGTAACCGCATCCGAGCGCCTGGATCAGGTCGGCGATTTCCTGGTTGGCTCTCATCTTGTCCTGGGTCGCGCTCGCGACGTTGAGGATCTTGCCGCGCAAAGGCAAGATGGCCTGCGTCTTGCGGTCGCGCGCCTGCTTGGCGGATCCGCCGGCGGAATCGCCTTCGACGAGGAATATCTCCGTGCCGTCCGCCGCGCCGGAGGCGCAGTCCGCGAGCTTGCCGGGCAGGCGAACCTTGCGGGTCGGGGTCTTCCGCGCGAGCTCGCGATCCTTCTTGCGCCGAAGCCGCTCTTCGGCGCGTTCCAGCACGTGCTCGAGCAATTCGTCGGCCGCCTTCGGGTTGCCGGTGAGGAAATGCTCGAAATGGTCGCGGACGGAACTCTCGACCAGCCGCGCGACGCCGGGGGACGACAGCCGTTCCTTGGTCTGCCCCTGGAACTCGGGGTCGGAGACGAAGACCGACAGAATCCCGATCGCGCAGCCGAGAACGTCGTCGCCGGTCACGATGGCCACCCGCTTGTTGCCCGCCATTTCTCCGTAGGTCTTGAGGCCGCGGGCGAGGGCGTTGCGCAAGCCGTTCTCGTGCGTCCCGCCTTCCGGGGTGGGGATGGTGTTGCAGTAGGACGAGATCGCCGACTCGCGGTTTTCAGGCCAGGCGAACGCCCATTCCGCCCGGCCGTCGCCCCCGTTGAGGTCGGCTTCTCCGGCGAACGTCACTTCGGTTATCGTTCGGCAGCCGTCGAGCACGGTCTCCAGATAGTCGGCCAGGCCGCCCGGAAAGCACAAGGTCGCCGTTTCCGGAACGTCGCTTCCCGCGAGGGCCGGCGCGCAGGACCAGCGAATCTGGACGCCCTTGAACAGGTACGCCTTGGCCTTCGCCATGTCGTAGAGGGCCTTCGCCCGGAAAGCCGCCTTGTCGCCGAATATTTCCGGGTCGGGTCTGAAGCTGATGCGCGTGCCGCGCCGGTTGCTCGTCTTGCCGGCCTGTTTCGGTCCGCTCCGCGGCTTTCCCCTGTCGTAGCTCTGCGTCCAGAGGAGCCGGTCGCGCGCCACTTCCACTTCGAGGGTCTCGGAGAGCGCGTTGACGACGGACAGGCCGACTCCGTGCAGGCCGCCGGAGGTCTTGTAGGTTTCGCCGTTGAACTTTCCGCCGGAGTGCAGGGTCGTCAGCACCACTTCGAGCGCCGACTTGTCCTTGAACTTCGGGTGGGGATCGACGGGTATTCCGCGGCCGTTGTCGCGCACCGTCACGCGGCCGTCGGCAGCGAGGTCGAATTCGATGCGGTTGGCGTGGCCGGCGACCGCTTCGTCCATGGCGTTGTCGAGGATTTCGGCGGCGAGATGGTGCATGGCCCGTTCGTCGGTGCCTCCGATGTACATTCCGGGGCGTTTGCGCACGGGCTCGAGACCTTCGAGCACCTCGATGTCGCTTGCGGAGTATTGGTTCGTGACGGAACTTTGGAACAGATCGGCCATGGCATCGGTTGTGTAGGCAAGGCGTCGTCGCCCGCACCACATCATCATGTAGTTTTGACGGTCGTAAGGCCGAGATATACCATAAAATCGCGAGAGGCAAAACGTTTTTTTGCCGAGCCGCCGCGTTGCGCCGCGGCGCCGAAGCCGGGACAGGTCCAGGGCTGTTTCCGGGATTCGCAGGCCCTTGCGCGCCGAGGGCGATTTCCGCCGCGGGACGGGCCGCCCAGGCGCGCTCGCCTGGTTCCGGCGGCGGCCTTCAACGCGGCAAGGGTTGCCGGCGGAGCGCGAAGCGCCGACGCGAAGTCGCCGAAAAAATACTCCGCGAGGCGCGCGCCCGGCGAATCGGCAGGTCTAAAAGACGGCGCCTGCCGGCTTGGAAGGGGAGGCCGCCGAAGCGGCCTCCTTGGGCGTCAGAGGCTGTAATACATCTCGAATTCGACGGGATGCGGCGTGTGCTCGAATCTGTAGACCTCTTCCCACTTGAGGCTGAGGAATCCGTCGATCAGATCGTCGGGAAACACGTCGCCCTTCGTCAGGAAGCCGCGGTCGGAATCCAGGGCTTGCAGCGCTTCGCGCAGGCTGTGGCAGACGGTGGGCACGTCCTGCAGTTCTTCCGGCGGCAGGTCGTAGAGGTTCTTGTCCATGGGATCGCCGGGATGGATCTTGTTCTGGATGCCATCGAGGCCGGCCATCAGCATCGCCGCGAAGGCGTAGTACGGGTTGGCCGTGCAGTCGGGGAAACGAACTTCCACCCGCTTGCCCTTCGGGCTCGTAGTGAACGGGATGCGGCAGGACGCCGAACGGTTCCGCGCCGAATAGGCGAGCAGCACGGGCGCTTCGAAGCCGGGAATGAGCCGCTTGTAGCTGTTGGTCGTCGGGTTCGTGAAGGCGTTGATCGCCTTGGCGTGCCTGATGATGCCGCCGATGTAGTGCAGGGCGGTCTCCGACAGGTCGGCGTAGCTCGATCCCGCGAACAACGGAGCGCCGTCCCTCCATATCGACTGGTGGACGTGCATGCCGGATCCGTTGTCGCCGATGATCGGCTTCGGCATGAAGGTCGCCGTCTTGCCGTAGGAATGGGCGACGTTCTGGACGCAGTACTTGTAGATCTGCACCCAGTCGGCGGTTTTGAGCAGTTCCGCGCCCTCTATGCCGAGTTCGTTCTGGCTCGGCGCCACTTCGTGGTGGTGCTTTTCCGTGCCCACGCCCATGTCTTCCATGACGGTCAGCATTTCCGCGCGCAGATCCGTCATGGAGTCGACCGGCGGGACGGGGAAGTATCCGCCCTTGGTCGCGGGCCGGTGGCCGCTGTTGCCGCCCTCCAGTTCGGTCCCGCTGTTGTAAGGACCTTCCTCTTCGTCGAGGGCGTAGAAGGTCCTGTTCGCCGATACGTCGAAGCGCACGTCGTCGAACACGAAAAACTCGGGCTCCGGACCGAAGAGCGCCTTGTCGCCGATGCCGGTCTGAGAGAGGTAGTTTTCCGCCCGTTTCGCCGTCGAGCGCGGGTCGCGGCTGTACGACTGCCCCGTGCTCGGCTCGATCACGTCGCAGAAGAGAATGATCTGCTCCTGGGCAGAAAAGGGGTCGAGCACGGCGGTCGAACAATCGGGCACGAGGGTCATGTCGGATTCGTTGATGTCCTTCCAGCCCGCGATCGACGATCCGTCGAACATGATGCCGTCGGTCAGCATGTCCTCGTCGACCGTGCGCACGGCTTGCGCCGTGTGCTGCCACTTCCCGCGCGGGTCGGTGAAGCGGAAGTCCACGAACTTCGCCTTGTGCTCTTCAATCATGTCCAACACGTTCTGCACATCGTCCGCCATTTCTGTCTTCCTTTCTGCGACGTTGCGTTAACGGAGTCCCGGCCGACGGGGGCGAACCTGGTCGCGGACGCCCCGTCAGACGGCTTCTGAGCCTTTCTCTCCTGTCCGGATCCTCAAGGCTCCCTCGACTGAATAAACGAAGATCTTGCCGTCGCCAATACGTCCCGTATGGGCGGCCTGCTGGATGGCCTCCAGCGCCCGTTCCAGGAGGGCGTCCTCGATGATCACCTCGATCTTCACTTTGGGCAGGAAATCGACCACGTACTCCGCGCCGCGGTAGAGTTCCGTATGCCCCTTCTGGCGGCCGAAGCCCTTCACTTCCGTGACCGTTAGGCCCTTGACGCCGATTTCGTGCAGCGCATCCTTGACCTCGTCCAGCTTGAACGGCTTGATGATTGCTTCGATCTTTTTCATGACGCTTGACGGTCCCTCTGGTTCGTGCGGGGTTCAACCTGATTGGGAAGCGCGATTTGTGCCATGATTCGGAGCGTTTGTAAATGCGCGGCAAACCGCGCCCGCAGTCCCGGCCCCGCGGGCGCGGGCGCTTGCCCGAACGACCGAATTTTCGCCACAATGCGCGCGAAACGGGCAGGCGGCCTTCCCTCCGGCCGGAACGCCGCCGCGAACGGGCCATTCACGGGAGTTCGCCATGCGGGTATCGACGATAATTCAGAGCAAGGGGCCGATAGTCCACACGATCGCCCCCGACGCCACGATCAGGGACGCGGTCGCCCGCCTGCGGGATCTTCGAATCGGCGCGCTGGTGGTTTCCAGGGACGGCGCCGCCATAGACGGGATCGTTTCGGAACGGGACATCGTGCACGGCCTTGCGGAGGACGGCATGGGCCTTCTGGATCGCAAGGTCGCGGACCTGATGACGGTCAAGGTCGTCACCTGCGCCCCGGAGGACACCGGCCGCGGCGTTCTGGGCTACATGACGGAGCGGCGCATCCGGCACGTTCCCGTGGTCGAGAACGGAAGGCTAACGGGCATGGTCAGCATCGGCGACGTGGTGAAGAGTCGGCTCGACGAGATCATGCGAGAGGCGGAAGCGCTGAGGGACTATATCTCCCAAGCGTGACGGTTCAGTCGCCGCCTCCGTCGGCTTCCAGATAGGCGTCGTTCTTGGACCAGTCGTTGCTCGCGCCGCAAGCCGGGCAGTCGGCCGAGGCACCCGGCACTTCGACCCAATCGAACATGAACCAGTGTTCGAAGGTCAGGCCGGTATACACCGGACGATCGCAATCGGAGCAACGGATGAGGACGCGCGGCATGCGGTTTTCCTTCGGCAGCGTCGCTCGAGTGTGAAAGTATGCGGCGGTCTCGTCAACTGGCCGACCCGGCGGCGCTGTGGTAACCCCTGCCGGGAGCGGAGGAGAAAGGCAAGAAACGGGCATGAAAGCGGGCAACGCCGTTCTTTCGAGTTTCGGCACCACGATCTTCGAGGTGATGTCGCGCCTCGCGCAGGAGCATGACGCGGTCAATTTGGGGCAGGGATTTCCCGACGGGAACGGGCCCGAGGACGTGGTCGAGGCGGGCGTCGAGTACTTGCGCCACGGCGTCAATCAGTATCCTTCCATGTACGGCATTCCGGACCTGCGCCGCGCCGTGGCCGAGCATGCCGCGAGGTTCTACGGCCTCGAGACGGACTGGGCGACCGAAACCATGATCACGTCCGGCGGGACCGAGGCGCTCGCTTCGGCGCTGCTGGGGCTGATCGATCCCGGCGACGAAGTCGTCCTGATCGAACCGCTTTACGACTGCTACCTTCCGATCGTTCGTCGCGGCGGCGGCGTCGCGAAACTTGTCCGGCTGGAGCCGCCGGACTGGGAACTGCCGCGGACGGAACTCAGGAACGCCTTTTCCGAAAGAACGAAACTGGTCCTCGTCAACACGCCCATGAACCCGTGCGCCAAGGTGTTCAACCGGGAGGAGCTGGAATTCATTGCGGAATTGTGCGTCGAGCATGACGCCTTCGCGGTATGCGACGAGGTCTACGAGCATCTCGTTTTCGACGAGGCCGGGCACGTTCCCATGATCTCGCTGCCCGGCATGCGCGAGAGGACCGTGCGCATCCAGTCCGCCGGCAAGATCTTTTCGCTTACGGGCTGGAAGATCGGAATGATTACGGCCGCGCCGCCGTTGCTCATGCCGATCGCCAAGGCGCACCAGTACGTCACCTTCACGACGCCTCCCAATCTCCAGGCGGCGGTCGCCTACGGGCTGCGCAAGGCCGACGCCTATTTCGAGGGGCTTCGGGCCGACATGCAGGCCCGCCGGGACCATCTGGCGGACGGACTTCGGAAGGTCGGCTTCGACGTGCTCCCCTGCCAGGGAACGTATTTCATCACCACGGATTTCCGGCCTCTCGGGTACAACGGCGTCGATACCGAGTTCTGCAGGTTCCTGACGGCCGAGGCGGGGGTCGCGGCCGTGCCGGTCAGCGCCTTCTACACGTCCGACGACGTCAGGTATTTCGCCCGATTTTCGTTCTGCAAGAAGGCGGAAACGATCAACGAGGCGGTTCGCCGGCTCGAGGCGCATTTCGGATAGGCGCGCAGGGACAGGGGCCCCGAGCGCGCCGTTCGCAACCGCTTGAAACGCGAACGGCTGGGCGACGTTTTTGCCCCGCGTCGGACGCGGAAAACTGCGAATTCGCCGCGCCGAGGCCGCCGTTTTGGCGGATGCCGATCCGCCCGGGCGACTCGAGGCCGGGTTCGACGTACCGGGCCTCCGCCGAGAATGCGCTCGCGCCCCTGCGCCGGGACGCGCCCGCGTCGGGAAACGGCCGGAGACGCTCCGCGCCGGTCTCGCGCCGCGATCCGCTTGACGCGGGCAGGCGCGGAGACTAGTTAACTCGCCGGTCGGCAAGACGGTGGCTGTAGCTCAGTTGGTTAGAGCGCCTGGTTGTGGTCCAGGAGGTCGTGGGTTCGAATCCCATCAGCCACCCCAGCTTTCGGAGGCCTTTCTGCCGAAGCAAGTTCCGGGACCTGTCGTTCGCCCGCAGCGCTCTTGCGCGGGGCGGGGCAATGCGCGGCTTCGGAAGCCCTGCCCATGGATCGATTGATCGCGCCCACGCTGGCGCTTGCGGCGGCGGCGCTTGGGCTCGGCGTTTTCCTTCCGGTGGTGGAAGTCAGCAACCTTGCGATTTTCGCCAACCGCTTTTCCATCGCCGAAGCGGCATGGCAATTGCTTCTGGAGGGCGAATATCTGTTGGGCGTCGCCGTGACCGTGTTTTCGGCGGTCTTTCCTTTCGGAAAGATTTGCGCGGCGGCCTTCTTGTGCCGGCGGTCCGCCATCGGCGGCAGGGTCGACGCGAAGTGGATCGCCTTGCTGGAGTTCTTCGGTCGCTGGTCCTGCGCCGACGTGCTGATCGCCGCAATGGCCATCGTCGTGACCAAGAGCACCGGCATCGCCGATGCGCGTCTGGAGATCGGCATGTGGTTCTTCGCGGCTTCCGTTTTGCTGACCGCGGTCGCGGTTCATCGGCTCAAGCGGCGGATCGCCGCCGCGTGACGTTGCAGCGCTTGCGCGCCGCGGCGGGCGAACGTCGGCGCGCCGGAAAATGCAGCCTGTCGATTCTCTCCTCGCGCCGGACGCCGAGCTCTTCCGTTGAAAGCCGCGGCCTTGCGGACGACCCTGCGTCAGGTTCGGAAACCGGCGGTGCGTCGGGACGGCCGGGCCTTCCGCGGTCGTTCGGCCGTTCACCTATCCTCGCCGGGATATTCCAGAAGTCCCCGCATGCCCCCGACGTGCCGCACTCGCTTGGCGCCTTCGACGATTTCGAGCGTCATTGACCCGATTCCCGCCATGGCGAAGGTCATTTTCTGCCCGACTTGCGGCCATTTGCGGATGTCCATCGAGCATCCCAGGCCGATCGTTCCCGTGCCGATCAGATCCCCGGGATACACGGCCTCGTTGTCCGAGACGTAGGCCACGAGATGCTCGGGCGCGAACGAGCGCGGCTCTCCGGTGTTGCCTTCCCACCAAAGCTCGCCGTCGACCTCGATCCGGCAATCGATGTCGCTTTCGTCGATTTCGTCGCGAGTCACGAGGCAGGGGCCGATGGGCGTGCAGAAGTCCTTGCGCTTGTTAGGGCCGAAGGGCTCCCGCTTGTAGCCGTCCCTGCAGCTGGGGTCGATCAGCATCGTGTAGCCGGCGATGTGCTCCCTGGCTTCCTCGAACGTCAGATTGGATCCCTGCTTTCCGACGACGATGCCGAGCTCGAGCTCCAGGTCCAGCCTGTCGGTGTAGTAGGGGAAGGGAACCGGATCCTCCGGCCCGGTCACGGTGTCGCAGTTGCCCTTGTAGTAGGGCGGCGTGACGTACCAGTTTTCGGTCTTGGGGAACGGCACGTCGGCCTTCGACATGTGCGTCTCGTAGGTCGAGAAATCCCTGAACGCGTTCGGCCGCGGCAACGGAGCCAGAAGCTTCACGTCCTCGCGGGCGAAAACCAGCCGTTCGCCGTCGATGCCGCGGGAAACGGAGGTTTCCGCGATCCACGCGGCGGCCCGCTCGGCGGCTTCGCGGGATTTGTGGGATCCCTTCAGCCAGCCGACCATGTCCGGCGGACAACGCACGGCCGCGATCTCGCGAGGCGTCGGCTCGTCGGTTTCGCGCGCGAGATACGCGGCGTAGCAGCTCGTCATGTCGGCGATGCGCCCGTTTTCGTTTCCGTCGATCAGAATCCCGAGGCGGCGCGCCCGGCCTACGTCCGTGGCGATTTCGAAGCTTGCGATTTTCAACCCGATTCTCCCGTTCGCGCGGGCTATGCAACCCGATTCAGCAGATCTTCCCCGTCGCGCAGGCGGCGGCAGTTCTCGAACGCGATGCCGAGGCTGCGGTCCAGCGTTTCGGGAGTCAGCCATGCGATATGCGGCATCACGACCGCGTTGGAAAGCTCGAACAGCGGATTTCCGGCGGGCGCGGGCTCCACCGTCACGACGTCCAGGCCGGCCGCCCGCAGGCGCCCCGACCGCAGGGCGTCGACCAAAGCCGTTTCGTCGACCAGCCCGCCGCGCGCCGTATTCACGAGGATCGCGCCCGGCTTCATGCGCGCGATGGCGCGGCGGTCGATCATGCGCCGGGTCTCGTCCGTCAGCGGCGCATGCAGGGAGACGATGTCGGCTTCCGAAAGCAGTTCGGGAAGCTCGCGCCATTCGGCCGCGGCGTCAGATTTGGGCGCGGTCGCGGTGTAGAGCACCCGCGCGTCCATCGCGGCGAGGACGGGCGCGACGATGCGGGCGACTCCGCCGTAGCCGACCAGACCGACCGCGCGGCCCGCCACTTCGCCGATCCCGTCGAACGCTTCCAGGTCCGCCCGCCAACCCTCGCCGCGGCGCGTCAGCGGATCGAAATAGGCGACGCGGCGCAGCGCCGCCAGCATGAGGGCGATCGTCATCTCGGCGACCGCCCGCGCGTTGCTGCCGGGCATGTTGCAGACGGCGACGCTTCGCCCGACGGCGGCTTCGAGGTCGATCGTGTTGACGCCGACCCCGATTTTCTGGATCAGGCGAAGTTTCGGCGACGCCTCGACGACTTCCGCCGTTACCGCTTCGAGGACGTGCAGCAGCGCCTCGGCGTCGGCCATTTCGCGGGCGAACGCCTTCTTGTCCGCCTCGTCGACGACGGCGACGTCGAGCCAGCCGGGAGCCGTCTCGCGGATTCGTTTCCGGAAACCCGGGCTCGCGCGGTATTGCAGGACCGCTTTCACCAGCCGGCCAATTCCGCCCGGTCGCCGATGGCGTCGCCGATTCTGATCACTTCGTTCCACTTCGCCATGCGTTCGGACCGCGCGAACGATCCGACCTTGAGCCGGCCGACATCCCATCCCACCGCCAGATGGGCGACGGTGACGTCCTCGGTCTCGCCGGAACGCGCCGAAACGATCGCCCCCCATCCCGCGCCCGTCGCCGCGTCGAGAGCCGCCTTCGTTCCGGTAATCGTGCCGGTCTGGTTCGGTTTGATCAATGCCGCGTTGCACGCGCCGGCCGTCGCGGCGGCCCGGATGCGCGCGGCGTCGGTGACGAGGAAGTCGTCGCCGACGATCTGGATCCCGCTTCCGTAGAGTTCGGTGAAGCGGCGAAGCCCGGCCTCGTCGTCTTCGGCCAGGGGATCTTCGACGGAAACGACGGGGTAGCGGTCGATCCAGCCTCCGAGCAGTTCGATCATCCCGTCGCTGTCCGTCTCGCGGCCTTCGAAGCGGTAGGCGTTCTCCGAGCCGAACTGGGAGGCCGCGACGTCGAGCGACACGGCGACGTCGGCGCCGGGCGCGAAGCCGGCGGCCTCGATCGCGCGGACAAGCGTGTCGAGCGCTTCCTCGTTGGACGTGAAGGCCGGCCACCAGCCGCCTTCGTCGGCGACGCCGAAGCGCTTGCCGGCGTTTTCCATCAGTCGGCCGGCGGCCCCGTAGACCTCCGCAATCATGACGAGCGCTTCCTGGAAACTGCCGGCTCCCACCGGTATCGCCATGAAGTCCTGGATGTCGACGCGGCGGCCGGCATGCGCGCCGCCGCCGAAGATCTGGATTTCCGGCATCGGAAGCCGAACCGGGCGGTTCCCCGCCAGGCGTTTCCAGAGGGGTTCCCCGGCCGCGGATGCGACCAGCGCGGCCGTCGACACCGCGATCGTGGCGTTGCCGCCGAGACGGGACATGTCGCTCGTTCCGTCCGCTTCGATCATCGCGCGGTCCACGGCTTCCTGATCTTGCGCGTCCATGCCCGCCAGAAGCGCCGCCAGTTCTCCGTTGATGCGCTCCAGCGCCTTGTCGACGCCGTATCCGCCGAGCGCCGTCCCGCCGTCCCGCAGATCGACCGCTTCGCGGCGTCCGCGGGACGCTCCTGCGGGCGCGACGCCTCGCCCCGCGCCGCCGCCCGCCAGCGCGACTTCCGCTTCCACCGTCGGGCGGCCCCGGGAATCCCATATTCGCCGGCCGCGGACGCCGACGATGGTCGATGCGCTCATATCAGCTCCCGGAAGGCGCGGCACGCCCCGGCCAGGGTTTCCGGCGGATGCAGGAGGCCGTGGCGCGCGACGCGGCGCACGCGGTTCCTGTCCGCGTCCGTTTCGATGTATTCCACGGGCGAGGCTCCGTCCACGCGCGCCAGCAAGAGGCCGGGAAGCAGCGCGGCGGCCCGGGCTTCCAGCCGGCTGGGAGATTCCCAGTTCGGATGCCCGAAATATGCCGTCGCAAGCGCGGCGAAGGCCTCGACGTAGTCGGCCGTCCATTGCGGCCGCCAGACGCATTTCAGCAGCAAGTGATTGAGGCAGAAGGCGACGTCGAAGGCCGGGTCGCCATACCAGGCGCACTCGGCGTCGAGGAATACCGGACCGTCCGGACCGATCAGGATGTTCTTGGGGCTGACGTCGCCGTGCACCAGCGCGCGGCGGTTCTCGGCGGTCGCCTTCGCGAGTTGCCTCAGCCGGTCCGCGAGGTCGGGATGCGCCTCCGCGGTTCGCAGCAGGTAGGGTTCGATTCTTATCGCCTCGAACAGGGCGTCGGTCGCGAAACGCTTCGCGAGGTCCTCGTTTCCGGCCGTGGCTGCATGGATCGTTCCAAGCGCGGCGCCCACCGTGGCGGCGATATCCGGGGAAATCTCGCCGTCCCGCAGTTGCGCCTTCCAGACGGGAAATTTCGCCGGATCGAGATAGTTCATCGCGAACAGCCCGCGGTCGCGGTCTTCTCCCGCGAGACGCGGCACGGCGTCGGGCGCGATGGCGCCGACGGCGCGTATCCAGTCGGCTTCGTTGGCGTTGCGCTCGACGGGAACGCGCCATTCCTTCGTCGTTCGCAGGCGCGGAAGCGCGCGCTTCACGCAGACGGTTCCGCGGCGCGTCTCGGCCCGCCAGATGTCCGAAGAGACGCCGCCGTCGAGCGGGACGAGCGCAGGCGTCTCGTTCTCTCCGATCAAGCCGAGACCGCGCAGACCTTCGATAACGGTCTCGTGCTCCTGCATTCGACGGTTCCGGTAGGTTCGGCGGCATTATAGCGGCGGCCCGCCTTGAAACGAGAACGCCGCCCGGAGGCCCCGCCCCTTCTCGCGCGGCCGAGGCCGCCGCCCGATCAGAGGGCCGGCGTCCGCTTGGCCCGCATGGCCGCCCGGTCTTTCGCGGCGCTCTCCGGCGAAAGGCACGCGATGCGCGCGAGTCGCGCGCGATCGAAGATTCTCAAACGGTTGCGCCCCGTCTCGATGACGCCGTCCCGGATGAGGCTGCGCATCATGCGGCACACGTGGACGGAGGTCATCCCGATGGCGTCGCCGATATGCTCCTGGGTCAACGGAAACTCCACCGCGCCGTCGGCGCGGACGCCGAGAACGTTTCTTGCGCGCAGTTCCATGCGGAGCAGGAAGTGGGCGATCGCTTCCAGGGACGATCGCCGCCCTGCGTCGGTGAGGCTGTCGTAGGCGTTTTCGAGCGAACGCCGCATCGCTTCGATCAGAGCGGATTCGGGCTTGGCGCCGAGACTCGCGAACGGCACGATCGCGATTTCGGACTCGGTGATCGCCTCGATCGAACCGGCGGCGCGCCGCGACGGCGCCTCGGCCAGGAGATCCTCGGGAAGCAAGATCTCTAGTATTTGCCGCCTGCCGTCGTCGAGAATGTCCTGACGCAACATCCATCCCGAGCGCACGACGATCAGTTTCTCCGAAGGGTTCCCTTCGTACGTCAGCTCGGCTCCCGCGGCGATTCGGCGAAGCTCGCCCGGCGGGCAGCCGTTCGCCCGAAATACGGCGGAAGGCGGTGCGCTTCGAGTGGTCGGGACGGCGAGCGCCATGTCGGGCGGTTCCCACGGAAGGGAGGAGGAATCGAAAAATAAGATAAAGAGGCGGCCCGAATGTATGTTTCGCGTGTGCGTTTCCGTTCCGATTGTAAATTTTTGTATGCTTGCTCCGGCCGGTCACCGAATGCGGGCATGCGGATGAGCCATATCGCCATTGTCGACGACGACGCGGTCCTGAGGCGCCGCCTCAGGGTCTATCTGGAAAAGGAAGGCTTCGAGGTCAGCGACGTCGGAGACGGCGCCGCGCTGCGCAAACTGGTGGCGAAGCGCGCGGTCGATCTCGTGATCCTCGATCTCGTCATGCCCGGCGAGGACGGCCTGTCGCTGACGCGGTTCCTGCGCGAGCGGTCCGGCGTCGGAATCCTTATCCTCACCGGCAAGGGGGAGGCGTTGGATCGGGTGATCGGTCTCGAAATGGGCGCCGACGATTACGTCGCCAAACCGTTCGATCTCCGGGAGCTTCTGGCGCGCGTCAGGAGCGTTCTGCGGCGCGCGCCGCCGGACGCGCCCGTCCGCGGCGGCTGCGTCTCGTTCGACGGTTGGCGGTTCGACCTCGAACGCATGTCGTTGACTCGCGACGACGGCGCGCCGGTGGAACTGACGACCGCCGAACTGAAAATCCTGGCGTTGTTCGCCCGCAATCCCGGAAAGACCCTTTCGCGCGACCAGCTGCTCAAGGCGGCGGCCGGCCGTTCGTGGTCTCCCTTCGACCGGAGCGTCGATCTCCATATATGCCACCTGCGAAGAAAGATCGGGGACGAGAGACCGTCCCTAATCAGAACCGTTCGCGGGTTCGGCTACGTCTTCACTCCCTGAACGCTCCGGCGGCCGTCGATCGCCCGCCGGACCGCCTGCGCCAGCGCTTTGCGCGTAAAGGGTTTGCGCAGGATCCCCGCCGGCCTTGTGCGCAACGTTTCGTCGCCGTAGCCGGTCAACAACAGGATCGGGATCGCCGGAAAGTATCGGGCCACGTGTTCGGCAAGGACGACGCCGCTCCATTTTCCGGGCATCACGGCGTCGGTGACCAGCAGATCCGGAACCTCGCCGGACCGCAGCCGCCTTCTGGCGTCCATGCCGTTTCGAGCGGATTTCACCGCGTATCCGAGGTTCCGCAGCGTCTCGGCGGTTCTCTTCCGCGTTCGTTGGTCGTCCTCGACCAGCAGGACGCTTTCGGTTCCGGTCGGCAGATCGGCCGCGTCCGCTTTCCGGCCGACGCGCTCCGCGTCCGCTCGCGGAAAATGGAGCGTCACCGTCGTGCCCTCGCCCGGTTCGCTGCGGATCGAGGCATGGCCGCCCGACTGCTTCGCGAAACCGTAAACCATGCTGAGGCCGAGGCCCGTTCCCCGTCCGCTTTCCTTCGTCGTGAACAAGGGCTCGAACGCTCGCGCGGCGGTTTCCGGCGACATGCCCTCCCCGGTATCGGTCACGTCCAGCCTCGCGTAGTCGCCCGGCGGAAGGTCGGCGAACGGATGGCCGCGCCCGAGAGAGACGTTGCCGCATTTCAGCTCGAGGCGTCCTCCGTTCGGCATCGAATCCCGGGCGTTGATCGCGAGATTGACGATGGCGTTTTCGAGCTGTCCCCGGTCGACCGAGACCGGCCAGGCGTTCGGGGAGCCGACCGCGTCGATCCGGACGTCTTCGCCGATCGTCCGGTGCAGCAGGCCGGCCAGCGACAGCGCCATCTCGCTTACGTTGACGATGGAAGGCGTCAGGGGTTGCCGGCGGGAAAACGCCAGAAGGCGATGGGTGAGTTCGGCGCCTGCGCGCGCCATGTCGAGCGCTTCGGTCAACAACTCGCTCCGCTCCGCGTTGTCCGGACCGAGGTCCGCGAGCATCTCGAGATCCATCGTCAGGACGGCGAGGAGATTGTTGAAGTCATGGGCGATGCCGCCGGTCAGCCGGCCGACCGCTTCCATCTTGGACGCCTGGAGGAGCTGCGCCTCGACGGTTTTCTGCCGCGTGAGGTCCTGCACCAGGCCCATGAAGCTGCGGTTCCGCCCGTCCGAGATTTCTCCGACGGACAGATGCATAGGGAAAGATTCTCCGTTTTTTCGCAGGCCCTGCACCTCGCGCCCGATGCCGATGATTTTCGCCTGTCCTCCGGCGACGTAACAGGAAATGTAGCGGTCGTGGTTCGACCTTTCGGGCTCCGGCATCAGCGCGCCGACGCTGCGACCGACGACCTCGTTGGCCTCGTGGCCGAATATGCGCTCGGCGGAAGGGTTGAACTCCAGGATGATTCCTTTCTCGTCGATGACGACGAGGCCGTCGACGCAGTTGTCGATCAACGATCGATAGCGCCTTTCGGCCCTGTCGAGCTCCTCCTTCATGACGTCCGGGTTCACGGAGCCGCGCCTTCCGTCGCCGGCCGGCCGGGAACGGGAATCGGGCAAGGCGGAACCGCTGTCCTTTCGGCAAGGGCGCGGTCGCCGGTTGCGCGGGAATTCGGCGCGGCGGGCGGGAGGTCGTTTTCGCCGGGCGGCCCGGCGGACGGCTCCGTCTCGCGAACGAAGAGGCCGCCGTTCGCCGACTCTCTCTCGCGACCGCTGCGGCGGCCCCGGCTTCGGAAGGGCGGTCGAGGGCGGCAGCGCATCGTTCGCGAGCCGCGAGGACGCGTCGACCCGGTTCCAGCCCGCGGCGACGGCAGCTTTTTCCGCGCGCATCGCGCGACGCAGATCCTTTCGGAATTCATCACGGAACCCGTTCGTTTGCGGTCCGCGCAGGGCCAGGCCATCGCCGAAGGCGACAGGACTTCCCGTGCCGAAGAGCCTGCAAAATAGAGGCGCAACCGGTTGCTGCGCAAGGTTGCGGCGCGGACTGTCGGGCTCCGCCGAGGCCGTCCGCGGACGGAGCCGCGAAGCGCGCGCGGGCCGCCGGAACGGACGCTCCGCGCCCTCCCTTCCCGGTTCGACAGGCGAGCGCCGCCTCTTCGAATTTCCAGGGCCCTGCCGCCGTTCCTTCCGTCGCTCCTCCATGGTCCGGAGGCGTTCCAAAACCGGGCAGGATGCACGGCACATCGTCCGACGCGCGCAACTTTGGACATGGTTTTCCCGGACCGGCGCCGCTAACATGGCCGTTTCCCGTTCGGGCGTCGCCGCGCGGAAACTGCGCGAACGTCGGCGACCGGCCGCGGGCGGGAAGACGGACGCCGAAGGACCGCCTCCCGGCCTCCGGCGACTCGATGAGCGGGGGCGCGGCCGGAAGCGGCGCGAGGGGCGACCGAACTCCGCATGCGAAGAGGACGACGAAATGAAGGGCAAATTGAACGGTCGACAACTCATTAACGCCGTCAGGACAGGTTCTCCGGAAAGCGTCGCCGAGTTGTTCCGCCGGCAGAACGATCCGAGGCATCCGGACGGTCGAACGCTCGTCCATCTCGCCGTCGACCTCGGAAAGACGGCCACCGTCGAAGCTCTCGCCGCGGTGGGCGCCGATCTCGATGCCGCGGACCGGGAAGGATTCTCGCCGCTTCACTACGCCGCTCGCGACGCGAAATACGACGCCTTCGCCGTTCTCGTGGAGCGCGGGGCGAACCCGGCCCTGCCGGACGGACGCGGATGCACGCCCCTACGGATGCTGAACAGGCCGGAACGCTTTCCGCACGACGCGATGTCCCGGTTCGTCTTCAGGCATTCCGTCATGGCGAAGAGCCTGGTGCGGATGCTCGTGTCGGACCACCTGGTGCCGGACGATGCGGTCGCCCGCATGATCGACGACGAACTCCGCTCCCACGAGTTGGGACGAATCCCTCGCAGCGACGTGATCTTCGTTGTGGAGCGGCCGAACGCCCGGCCGTTCGGCGTCATCGTCGAATTCCGGTCCGAGGACGACTTCGAGATGGCGGAAATCATCGCGTTCCACAGGACCCATCTGCCGCTGTGCATCCGCGAGAACTATGCGGAGTACGTCAGCGCCGACGATCTGGTCCCCTTCGTCGTTACGGCGGCCGTCTATACGGGAACGGAGCCGTGGACCGCCCCGGAGAACGTGGCCGACCTCATGGGCCCGTCGGGACATCCCGCGCTGGATATCTACCGGCCGCAGATGCGGTACGCCCTCCACGACGTCCACCGGGTGGATTATTCGCAGTACGAGGGCAACCCCGCCGCGGCTTATTTCCGGCTGTACCGGGGGGATCGCGACGATGTCCGGCGGGCTGCCGAGGAGCTGGACGGGCTGCTTTCGACGGACGAGCACCGCCCGTTGCGTCGGCTTCTTATGACGACCGCGGCGCTGGGATCCGGACGATTCCCCGAAGCCGCGCTGGAAGGAGATCCGTCGATGGCCGGCTTCGCCCGACATTGCGATACGGGCGCGGTGGGCGTCTCCGCCCCCGACGGGGGCCTGGAATGGGCCGAGGCGGCCGTGGAAAGAGGCAAGACGGCGGACGCGAAGACCGAGGAGTCCATGATTTCGCTCCGCGACCTCGCGATTAATTTCGTGGCCGAAGCTTTCGACGCCGACACGGCGGAACGGTTGAGGATCCTGCTCGACGGCATCGACGACTATGACGAACTCCTGAAAGCGGTGGCCCATGTCGGCGTCAGCAATACGCCGGAAAAAATCTTCGCGTTTTTCGAGAGGCGCCCCTGAAGCGTTCGGCAGTTCGCTCCGCCCGGTCGCTCGGGGCGCGCCCGAAGCGGCACCCGGCGCCGCGACCGGACGGGAGGCGGAAACGGCGCGAACGCTTGACGAAGGTCACGCGCCATAATTTTTTCAAACTCGCTGGAAGCGTAAAATCCCGCGCATGTCGCTGGGCCGGAAACAAGATGGTCGCGGATGCAGTCGCCTGCTTTTCGCTTTCGGAATCTCATCTCCCGAAGACCGGTTGCACCCTAATTTTAATCAAGGTCGAACGCGATTCGTCCGTGCGTAAGCGTTCGGTCGTGGGGTGGCGACGATGAGGCCCTGCCTCCAGGCAGGGGCTTCAACCAGACATCCTTGACCGGGAGAATGCGTTCGTTTCGGGCACTGCAACGGCCTACGCCGCCCCTCTGGTTGGCGGCCTGGTAGCAGGTTCCTCGCGAAGTCTCGGAGAGCAAACGTTCGGTTGCTCAGTCCCGCGAGTTGCAGGGGAGCGCGCCAAACTGCGCCCAAGGCCGACCGCCAGAAGGGGGCCGCCGAACATGAACCCCGCGGCGAGCGGCAGGAGCAGGTAGACGGCGTCGAGAAACAGCAGGCAGGCGGCAGCGGCGTAGTTCAGCGCCGTGACGAAGAGGCCGTAACCGAGACTGGTCGACGGGCGGCGGACCAGCCGGCCTCCAGCCAGCGCCAGACATCGTCGTAAGTGGCGGTCACCTTTCCGCCGTCCGCAGACCGGGTTTCAGTGGGACATCAGGCACGGCACCGTCATGGTGTGCATCAGCGATTCGGTGACGCCGCCGAACACCCATTCCCGGGTGCGGGAGTGTCCATAGGCACCGGTCACGATCAGGTCGACGCCGAGGTCGCTGGCCCGCGCCAGTATGACGTCCGCGATGTCGATTCCGGTGGCGACGGTGCTCGCCGCTTCCGCGTTGACGCCGTGCCGGGCGAGATGAAGCGCGATGTCCGAGCTCGGAACGTCGCCGTGGTCGCCGCCGGAGCGGGGGTTCACGGACAACACGGTGACTTTTTCCGCGTCCAGCATCAACGGAAGGGCATCGTTCACGGCCCGCGTCGCTTCCCGGCCGGCGTTCCAACAGACGAGAATGCGCTTGCCCACGGTCTCGAAGTGACCGGCATTGGGAACGACGAGCACGGGCCGGCCGCACGTCATCACCAGGTCGGCCGCGAGCCCCGGATTGGGAAAGCGAACCGGATCGTCGGCATCGCCCTTGCCGACCACCACGAGATCGCTGTAGCGCGAGTGACGCGAGACGACTTCGTCGAGCGGACCCTGTTCGGTGCGCCATTCCGCGTGCACGCCGGTTTGCTTGGCGATGTCGTGGAATCTGGCTTCCGCTTTCTCCGCGTCGGCGCGCGCCTCGCTGATCTGCGCCTCCATGAACTCGCCCAGCGCGTAGGCGGCCATGTAGCCGGGAAGGCGCGGTTCAGGGACGACGAAGAGGCCAGTGAGGTGGGCGTCGCCAGCCATGCGCGCTGCGACGCCGATGCGTTCCGCCGAACGTTCGCTGGCGTCGACGTGTACGAGAATGTCTTTCATTCCGGGATCCTTGCGATTATCGGCCGCGATTATGGCCTAAATTGCAACTATGGCATTGATCAATATCAATTCGAGGGATTTCCGCGAGACTTTCTGTCGATTTGGGATCGGAGGATATCGAAGAAACCCATGTCTCGCATATCGACGGATGCCGCCAATATGCGCAGCCCGCCTGCCTGCGCAGGCGGCCAGCTATCGGCCGACGAATCGGCCGTTTCCTCGGGGCGGGCACGACAAGGGAATTCTTGCTCGAGATCTGCGGGCCTTCCTACGCACCGCGCCAGCCTTGAAGACCGTCGCCATCCCGGTTGGCCAAACCGAGTGTCACTCATTACGAACCTTGTTTGCCGAAAGCGCGCTGGATGGTCGGTATTGCGGACGGAACCTGACGCTCCTGATCCATATCCGCCAGTAAGTGGCAATCCGTATGAACCCGGTCGGGAGCCCGTGTCCAGTAGGGAGCATCGTACACCTGAAGACCGTCGGGATTCTTCGCTTCGTCGAAATCGAGAGGAAAGGATGACCCTGAAATGACGCTTCATCGGCAATAGTTCGGCAAAATCCGGGCCCGTGGCAGCAATCCGACTCTCTGCCGACGATTTCAGTCACGCTGCCCAGTTCGCGGGATGCTCGCTGGCTCGTCTGCAGACCGGGGACGGGGCCGAAATCCGGTTGGGATCCGTCGTCGAGTTGCCTCAAGCATCTGTTGACGGGGGCGGGCCGGCGCTGGAAGAGGAAGGAAGGGGGCACCGCCATCCGCAAGACGGTGCCGGAGGAAGCGGTCTCCTGCGCCGTCTCGCTCGACGGGGTTCCGCTTCCGCCGGGGACGAAGAAGCGTGTCGGCGCGACACCAGCCGGACGGCCAGTTTCGCGAACGGTACTCGCCCGAGGATGTTGAATATCGGGCGGAAGCCGGCAAGGCGACGGCGCAGCTCGCCGCCGCCGCGCCCGACGCTTGGACGTTTCTCGAGAAGCTCCGGCCCGACGAACGGGCGGTCGACTTCCTTCATGCGCATCGAAGGAGTCTCTTGCGCTGTTCGTAACGTTCTGAAATGCGGAGAGCTTTCAGGGGCGCAAATTTCTTTTGCCCCGATTCGAACGCGGAAACCGGGAATTTTCCACGCCGAGAACGCCGTTTTCGCAGATTTCCCCCCAAGCCGCTTCGCGACTGCGCGTCCGAGTTCGGACCACGGCCGACTCGCCATGAGTTTGCGCGCGGCGCTTGGGCGACCGGATAATTCGTTATCGTTCCGAGGTCGTCCGCTTGCGCGACCTTTGCGGGCCTGCCGACAGGCAGCCGGAGCGAGGCTCGGGGCGCCGAACGGACGGCAACCGGCAGAAATGGCACGGCGCAATCGCCTCGACGCATATTTCTGTTTCGTTCCTTATCGGGCTGCGGTAATATTAAGCGCCAATGGAGAGACCGACGGGGCACGGCAATGGCAGAACTGGCGCTCGAAAATTCCGATTTCCAGAGCCGCGCCGTCTCGCCATTCTTGGAGATGGGGGCTTACGAGGCTTTGTGGACCGAGCCGAAGACGACGTTCAAATCCTTGTCGAAGCGGTTCGCTCAGCATCCCGGTAGCATCCCGTCGGATTTCGTTCCCGCAGATCGGGCGTATGACTGCGCGGCTTTCGTGAGGCAACGGTTCGAAGAGGCCGGGATCGGCCGATTCGGAGTCAGGGTGCATGGCGCGGGCGAGTATCCCGAGAAGCTCCGGGATGCGACCTACCCAGTCGAATGCCTGTACTATAGGGGCTGGTGGGACTTGGCGGCCTCGCGCTCGGTTGCCGTCGTCGGCGCCAGGAAGCCGTCGCGTGAGGGGCTCGCTCGCACCCGGCGTCTCGTGCGCGAGCTGGTCAAAGGAGAATTCACCGTCGTCTCGGGTCTGGCTGCCGGGATCGACCGCATGGCCCACGAGACCGCCATCGAGAACGGCGGCCGGACGATCGCGGTCATCGGCACGCCTCTTTCGCACGCCTATCCGAAAGAGAACGCCGAGCTGCAACGCGACATCGCGAAGCACTTCCTGGTCGTCAGCCAAGTTCCCGTCAGGCGATACGAATCGCAGGATTACAGACGCAACCGTCTCTTCTTTCCCGAGCGCAACGTGACCATGTCCGCGCTCACCGAGGCGACCGTCATCGTAGAGGCCGGAGAGAGGTCAGGAACGCTCATTCAAGCTCGCGCCGCCTTGAATCAGGGTCGCAAGCTTTTCGTTCTTGACAGCTGTTTCCGCAACTCACGGCTCAGTTGGCCGGACAAGCTTGCCAGGAAGGGGGCCCTTCGAGTCAAAGACTACGATGATATCCAACAGCACCTTTCCCCAACGCTTCACTGAAGTCGACGACCTGACGCGGCAGGATCACTACTATCTGACCGGTGATGACGCCTGCTACTTCATCGGCGAGTACACGGCGCGCAAGAGTTATGCTTACAGTGCCACCAACCAATTGATCCTGAATTTCAAGAAACCGATGGACCGGCAGGGGCGGCCGGAATGGCGGTACAAGGGACATGCAATCCGACAGGCGGCCGACGCGTTCAGAGCTGCATTAGGCTCCGACGCGCTTGATCGCCTGACCTTCGTGCCGGTCCCGCCTTCGAAGGCGAAGGATGATTCGCTTTACGACGACCGTTTGACGCGGATGCTTCGTGCCATCCGTCCCGAACCTCCATTAGACGTGCGCGAGCTTATCGTCCAGACAGTGAGCACTGAGGCTGTTCATGCCAGTGACGCGCGGCCGAAGCCGGATCAGATCGAGGAACTTTACGAAATCGATGATGCATTGACGGCACCGGCGCCCAGTTTCATAGCCATTGTCGATGACGTGCTGACGACAGGAGCGCATTTTCGGGCGGCGAAATCAATCCTTTCCATCCGGTTTCCGGAAGTATTGGTTGTGGGATTGTTTATCGCAAGGAGAGCGCCTGACACATCGGATATCACCGAAATTGAATTTTTCTAGCCGCTAGAAGGAGGAAAAAGGCGCAGGCCGACGCGGTAGGCGGGAAGCGTAAGCAGAGTGATCAGAAGAACGCGCACGACGTGGTAAGCCGTCACGAGCGGCACTCCCAGATTGAGAACGGCGGCGGTCAGGCTCATTTCCGCAAGGCCGCCGGGCGCCGTGGCGGCAATCATGGCGGTGACGCCGATTTCCGTCCGGTCGGCGACGAACAGAGCGAGCCCGACCGCCGACGCCATCGTGAAGACGGTGACGACGGCGGATCCGAGAATTACCCGCGGCGCCGAAGCCATGGCGGCGCGATCGAAACGCTCTCCGAGAGCCACGCCGATAAGCACCTGAGCGACCGCCAGAACGTCCCGGGGCATGGCGGACAGCTCGATCTCGAACACGGTGAGCAGGCTGGCGAAGAGGGCACCGCCGATCATCCAGCAGTTGGGCGTTCCCAGACGGTGAAGGGACCACGAAGCGGCGACGGCCCCGGCCAGCAGGACGGCAAGCCCCGGATGGTTCACCTCTCGCGTTAGCGGCACGAAAATGTCGGCGCCGGGCTGTCCCAGAAACGTCAGGGCCGGCGGAATCGACATGATGACGATGGCGACGCGGGTCAGCTGGCACAGGGTAAGGGGCACGGGCTGGGCGCCGAACCGGTCGCCGAACTCCAGCATCTCCGCCATGCCGCCCGGCACGTTGCCGAAAAATCCGGTGGCGCGATCGAGCTTCGCGAAGCGGCCCACGACGAAGGCGCCGACTCCGCCGAGCCCGATGGATGCGAAGGCGACAAGCAGCATCCACGGAAGATGGGCCAGCACGATGGCGGCGACGGCGGGCGTGAAATAGAGGCCGATCGTCGATCCGACGAATATCTGTCCCAGCTGGCGCGATCCGTGCGGGCCGCGCATTCGCCTGCCTGCAAGATTCGTCCCGGCGACGACGAACAGCGCGCCGAAGAACCATGGCAAGGGCGCGTTCGCCAGCGAGAACGCCCATCCGCCCGCCGCGCCCGCCGCGAGGGCAGGGAGATGTCGGTAGATTTCGGACATCCGCTCTCTCGTATCGGCCGTCAAGGCAGGCCAAGCGGAGGTTGCCGCGCGATTCGCATAGGCTCTGCAGGCTCGAACCGGCCGCGTCCCGTCGTCTTGGCCGCGGACGTCGCGTTGCCGACAGTCAGGCTGAAGCGGTTCCCGGCGGTTGCGCTGTCGGTCGCAGCGCGCGTCCGCGCGGCGCCGAGGAAAACTCTCGGGAGGCCGCGCCCAGAGGCGCTGGCCCGGGCCTCTCCGAGCGAAACCGGGGGCGCTCCCTCGCGGGAGCGTCCCCGTAGGCCGTTCTCCGCGGCCTCGCTACTTCTTCTCTCCGTAAGCGAGCTTCGACGCCATCGCGACCACCTCCGGGCTGGTGTTGGCGATAGCGTTATTGACGACTTTCTGGATCGTTTCGCCGGATGCCGGAATCACGCGGAGTTTTCGCTTCTTCGCGTCGGCGATGAATTCCGGATCCTTCACCATTTTGCCCCACGCGGTCCGCATGACGGAGACTGCGCCCTCGGGCGTGCCGGGCGGCGCCGCGACTCCGCGGCCGATGAGCCCCAAAGCGCCGATGAAGTCGAGAACCGGCCGGTATTTGGCGTCCGCGACCTCCTTCATCATGGGAACGTCGGGCAGTTCCGGATCCTTGAAATGTCCGAGCTGCAGAAGCGCGCGCGCATAGGGCTGGTCGCCCTTGAACCAGCGTTCGTATTTCGACTTCCAGAAAAGCCAGTTGAAGGCCGCGCCGCGGACCTCTCCGCGCTCGACCGCAAGCCCGGTCTTGGAGGAGCCCTTGTAGCCGGTGACGATTTTCATTTTTGCGCCCAGCATGCGGTTCACCAGGCCCGGCATGATGGTCGACGTCGAGCCGAGGCCGGTCGACCCCATGGGAACTTCGGTGCTCCGGAGCCCCTCCCAGTTCGTTACGCCGCTGTCGCCGCGGACCACGAGAATCACGTTCGTCTGGTTGGCGCTGCCGATCCAGGTGAACTTGCTCATGTCGTACTTGGCTTTCTCGGGGCGCATCAGCTGGACGATGACCGAGCTGTCCGGCGGCACCAGGTAGTTGAGGCCGTTGGCCGGCATGGCCTTGGCCGCGTAGTTGGTGGCGAGAAGACCGCCGGCGCCGGGACGCGAATCGACGATGATGTTCGGGTTTCCGGGAATGTGCTTCTTCAGGTGCTCGGCGAACATGCGCGAGTACTTTCCGTAAGTGCCGCCGAAACCGAATCCGATCACGAACTTGATCTGCTTGCCCGCGAAGTCGAACCCTTGGCTGCTCGCGGGGGCCGCAAGCAGCATCGCCGTGCCGCAAGCCATGCAGAGAAGCGTTCTTCTACCAATCATTCCTGTTGCTCCTTCTCGTATTGGCGGCGCCGGACGATTCCCCTCGGCCCGGTCGCCGTTCGACTCTCGATAACACTCTCGCCGAACGCGGGCAAACCCGGCGGGTTCGCGGGAGGACTACTCTTTTTTCCGGCCGCGCTTCTGGTTATCGGGCGTTTCCGTCCGGCCGCGGGAGCGTTCGCGAGGCGGGATGTGATGCTCGTGATTCTCAAGATACCATTTTGCGATCTCTTCGCGGGTCGTCCACCAGACGTCGGGAAACTGCTTCGCGTAGTCCACGAATTCGCGCACGCAACGGGCGCGGAACGGCTGGCCGACCACGTGCGGGTGCAGCCCGACGCTCATCAACTTCCCGGTTTCGGCGCCCTCGGCGTAAAGCGTGTCGAACTGCTCCTTGAACACCTCGAACGCCTCGGACGTCGTGTTGCCGCGGCGCATGAAGATCATGAAGTCGTTGAGTTCGTTGGAATAGGGGATCGAGACGATCGGGCCGTGATCGGTCTGGATCAGGTATGGCTGATCGTCGTTGAGGAAGTCGGCGGTGTAGAGCAACCCTTGCTCGGCGAGCAGATCGACGGTGCTCGGGTTGGGGCGCAACGAGGACGATAGCCAGCCGGCCGCCTTCTTCCCGACGACCTCTTCGTAGATTCGCAGCGTCTCGAGGACGAGTTCGCGCTCCCCTTCCTCGTCGAAGTAGTAGTTGGTCAGAAGATCGGTCTGAACGTAATTGTGCGCGATCAGTTCCCAACCCTTTTTCACGCAGTATTCGACCGGCTGCGGCCGTTCCAGCCCCATCTTCGCGTTCATGGTGCAGCTCGCGGGCACGCCCGCCCTGTCCATGATGTCGAACAGCCGCCATATTCCCGCGCGCTGGCCGTATTCCCGCCACGTATGGTTGGCCAGGTCGGCAACGTTGCCGGGAAGGGGATCGGGCAGAATGGCGGGGCCGCCCGCGTAGTAGGCCGCCTCGGTGTCGCGCGTAAGATCCCAGTATTCGAGATTGAAGGTGATCAGAACGGCGAGTCGCGCGCCGTTCGGCCATTTCAGGGGCTGCCGTTCCGGCATCGGCACGTAATCGTAACGCATTTTTTCCTTCCCTTGTTCCGAGCGGCCCGGACGAGGTGAATATCACGTCCGTTCGGGCGGCGGTAGCATGGCGCGGATCTCCGCCGGCTGCCCGGCAGGTCCGCCCGACCGTCTTCGGGAGCGGCGCCGTCCGTCGTCAACGGGGCCTGCGGATCCCGGCGGGGCCGGCGGCTTCATCCGCCAAGGGGGATGTCCTTCTTCCGGCTTCTGGCCAGGAGCACGAGGGACAGCAGGGTCAACGCCCAGAAAAACCAGCAGATGCCGCTTCGAACCAGAATGTCCAGCCCGCCGTCGGAAAGGATCATCGACTGCCGGAAGTTGTCTTCCAGAAGCGGTCCCAGGATGAACGCGATCAAAAACGGAGCCGCCGGAAACCGGAACAGCATCATGAGGTAGCCGAAGCAGCCCATCAGCACCATCACCAGCACGTCGAACAGGCTGTTGTTGATGGCGAACGACCCGAACAGGCAAAATACGAGCACCACCGGAAACAGGATGCGGTTCGGCACGTCGGAAATCCGGCTGATGGCCTTGATGGAAAATTTGCCGATCGCGAACAGGTATGCGCTGCTCAACATGATGCCGACGAACAGCGCGTAAATCATCGTGAGGTTTTCGGCGAACATGACCGGTCCGGGACGCAGGCCGTGGATCATGAACGCGCCGAGAATGACGGCGGTAATGACGTCGCCGGGCACCCCGAGGGCGAGGAGGGGAATCATGGTCGCTCCGGCGACGCCGTTGTTGCCGGCCTCGGCGGCGGCGACGCCTTCGAGTTCGCCCTTGCCGAAGTTTTCGGAATTACGCGACGTGCGCTTGGCCTCGCTGTACGACAGGAACGCCGAAGGCGCGCCGCCGATGCCCGGTATCGCCCCGAGCGCGACGCCGATCAGGCTGCCCCGCAGTATGGACTTGAAACAGCGCCTGAACTCCTTCAGGCCCGCCCCTTCGCCCGACATTTTCGCGGTTTCGTGGTGGTCCCGCACTTTCTGCGCGAAGTAGTTGATGATTTCCGGCAACGCGAAAAGGCCGATCAGCACCGGAATGAAGCTGAGCCCTCCCATCAGGTTCCAGTTGCCGAAAATGAAGCGGTTCGTGCCGTACACCATGTCGAGGCCGATGGTGGCGAACAGCAGTCCGAGCGCCGCCGCGACCACTCCCTTGACGAGGTTCTCCCCCGAAACGCCGGCGATGATGGTCAGCGAGAACACGATCAGGGTGAAGAATTCCGGAGGGCCGAACTTCAGGGCGAATCCTGCCAGAAGGCCTGCCAGCAGGATGAGCGACAGGTTGGAAACGAAGTCCGCGAAGCACGACGCGTACAGCGCGATGTCCAGCGCCTTGCGAGCCTCGCCCTTGCGGGTCAGGGGATAGCCGTCAAGCACCGTGCACGAGGCGGCGGGCGTGCCGGGCGCCTTGATCAGGATCGCCGTGATGGAGCCTCCGTAGAGGCCTCCCTTGTATATGCCGAGCAGCAGCAGGATTCCCGTGATCGGCTCCATGGTGAAGGTGAAGGGCAGCGCCAACGCGACTCCCATCGGCGTGGTCATACCGGGGATCGCGCCGATGATGGTGCCCACGAGCACGCCGAGGAACAGGACGGCCACGTTCTCGAAGGTGAGGAACAGCGAGACGGCCGCGAAGAGGTTGTCGATCATGCCGCGCCTATCCCCGCAGGCTCTCGAAAACGCCGAGCGGTATCGGTATGCTGGCGACGTAAGTGAAGAAAACGTAGAGCAGGATCGGAATCCCGAGAGCTACGGCGATCGCCAGCCGCCAGCGGCGCTCGCCGGCGAAGACCATCAGCCCGAATGCCAACGCCGCGCCCGTCGCCACCATGCCCAGGGACGGAATCAGGAAATAGAACGCGAAAAGCGAGCCGAGCGACACCGCCAGCCCCGGCAGGCGTTGCGTCCACGCGCCGCCGTCGCTTTCGCTCTCGGTCGCCCGGCCCGGGTTTATGGCAAGCAGCAACCCCATCGCGGCGATGACGGCCGCGATTATCTTCGGCCAGAAATTGGGCGCGAGCGCGGCGTGCTTCACGTTTTCCGGCTGGTCGATCCCGTACGGAATGAGCGCGAAGAAGACAAGGATGCCGACCAGCAGCACCCCGATACCGGTGAAGCGTTCGCGGATCACGACGAACCCGCGCGCCCGACGGGCGCGCCGCGCCGTGCCGGCGGCGCGAGAACGGTTGCGTCTCGCCGTCCCCGTTCTCCATGGAATTGGGGTCGATCGGCGGTCATGGTCCGAACTTTCTGTTGCGCACCGGAATTTATCATGGGTAGGATGCGAGCGCCGTGTCAAGCGATATCGCGGCGTTTTCTCAGGATCGGGAGTGAAGCTCATGAAATTCGCGAAAAATCTGGTTCGTATCGCGACCGGCGGCGTGTTTCTGGCACTGGCCGCCGCCGCGTCGGCGAAGTACCCCACGAAACCCGTCACCCTGGTTTCGCCCTACGGTCCTGGCGGCGCGGCCGACCTTGCCGCCCGCACTCTCGCCGGCACAGCCCCTGCGTATCTCGGAAACGCCGTGCTGGTGATCAACCGCACCGGCGCCGCCGGGGTTACCGGCTCGACCACCGTGGCGAAGGGAAGGAAGGACGGTTACACGGTGCTTCTGGCCCGGGTCGGCTCGCAGGCGGCGGTGCCTGCGATCAACCGCAAGATCCCTTACGCTTGGGACGAGTTCACCTTTCTGGGGCTGCTCGAACTGAATCCGTTCGTTCTGGCGGTGAACGCGAAGTCGCCCCTCAAAACCCTGGACGACCTCAAGGCGGCGCTAAAAGGCGGGCAGAAGCTCAGCTACTCATCGGCCGGCGTCGGCACGCTGCTGCATGTCGCCATGAACATGGTCCTCGACCAGTTCGGAATGGGACCCGACGCCATGAAGCACGTGCCCTACAAAGGCGGCGGCAAGGCGGCCGCAGCGGTCGTGGGCGGACACGTCGACATGATGTTCCAGAACCTGTCCGGCGTGATCGGCAACATCCGGGCCGGCAAGATGAGGGCGCTTGCGGTGTCGACGCCCAAGCGCGTCGCCGCTCTCCCCGACGTCCCGACGGTCGCCGAGGCCGGTTATCCGGCGCTTGAAACCGTGGTGGGTTGGAGCGGCGTCTGGGGGCCGCCCGGAATGAATCGGGAGGCCGCCGACAAGTGGGTCGAAGTCCTCGGCAAGATCAAGAGCGATCAGGCCTGGATCAAGCTCACCAAGGGCCTCGGTTCGATTCCGCACGTCCTCGGTCCCGCGGAGACCAAGGCGTTCGTCAAGAAGCAATACGAGGCGTTCAGAACCCTGACCGAAAAACTCGGCATGACCATCAGGTAGGCAACCTCTGCGGACGTCCGCGGCGCGGCGGCCGGCGCCGTCCGAGCCGCGGGTCGTCCGCGAGCGCTTCCCATGACCGGCAAGGCACCGAACATACTCGTTGTCCAGGCGGACCAGATGACCGCGCTGGCGCTTTCCCTCTACGGCCACGGGCTAACGAAAACGCCCCATCTCGAGCGGCTGGCCGACGGCGGGACGGTGTTCGAAAACGCCTACTGCAATTTCCCGCTATGCGTGCCGTCGCGCATGTCCATGCTCGCGGGCCGGTACGCCAACGCGATCTCGATGTGGGACAACGCGATAGAAATGCCGGCGTCGGTGCCGACGCTGGCGCATTATTCGAGGGGGCAGGGCTACCACGCCGTGCTGTGCGGCAAGATGCATTTCATCGGTCCGGACCAACTGCACGGATTCGGCGAGCGGATCACCACCGACATCTATCCCTCCAATTTCGCGTGGACGCCGGACTGGATCGCCGGGGAGCGCTATCGCCCGACCGGCATAAACATGCGGGCGGTGGTTGACGCGGGACTCTGCGTGCGCGGCCTGCAGATCGATTACGACGAGGAAGTGGAGTTCGCGGGCGTACAGAAGCTCTACGATCTGGCGCGCTTCAACAGCGACAACCCGTTCCTGCTGTGGGTCTCCTTCACCCATCCGCATTCGCCGTTCGTCACGACACGGCGCTACTGGGATCTCTATCGGCACGACGACATCGATATGCCGAAGGTTCCCGCCTTCGACGTCGAGGACATGGACGTCATGAGCCGCTGGCTGCATTACGCTCACGGCGGCGACCTCCATGACGTCACGGACGAGCACATCCGCAATGCCCGTCACGCCTACTACGGCATGTGCGCCTATATCGACGACAAGCTGGGACGTTTTCTGGACGCGCTCGCCGACCTCGGCATCGAAGAGGAAACCGCGGTCGTCTTCACTTCGGACCACGGCGAGATGCTGGGCGAGCGAGGCCAGTGGTTCAAGCAGTCGTTTCACGAATGGTCGGTGCGGGTGCCGCTCGTCGCGCGGATACCGGGTCTTGCGCCGGTGTCCCGAGTGACGGAAATGGTTTCGCTCGTCGATCTGTTGCCGACGTTCATGGAGATCGAGGGCGGGGAGAGCGCGGATCCGGTGACGCCTTTGGACGGCCGTTCCCTGATTCCCCTGATGGAAGGGTCGGCGGACGGCCCCAATCAGGTGATTTCCGAATACACGGGGGAGGGCGTGCGCGCGCCGTGCCGGATGGTGCGCCGCGACAACGTGAAATTCATATACACCCACGGCCACGGCGATCTCATGTACGACCTCGCCGCCGACCCGCTGGAGCTCGACAACCTGATCGGCCGGCCGGAATACGCCGGGATCGAACGCGACCTGCGCAAAGAAGTCCTGCGCGGGTGGGATCCCGAGACGATCTACGACGCTTGCGTTCAGAGCCAGAAGGAGCGGCTGTTCATTCACAGGACGACGGGCGGCGAACCGAATTACGCATACGAATACAGGTCTGGCGACGGGGAGCGTTACGTGCGGAACGACAGCGCGGTCGGCACCAAGGCGAAGGCGCGCTATCCCTACGTGGAACCGACGCCTTTCCTCAGATAAAGGCTCCGGGCGCGGCGTTCCTTTGCCGGCGGTTTCCGTTTGGGGTCTTTCTCTCTGCTTCCGTTTTCCGAGGGTCGGGTTCGCCCCGGGATCCGGCGAATGGGGAACGGAGCTTCGCTCGCCGGCGTGCTCAATCCGCGCCGAACACAGGGATCCACTGCTCTCTCATCAGCCGCATCACGTCGTGATGCCGGGCGGGCGCCGGAAGCGTCCAGACGCGCCCGCGGCGACGGCGACGATCATCGGTCCTTGAGAAAGATGAACGCCACGACGAACAGGGCGACGGAGTCCATGGTCACTCTCCAAGAGGTGTCGACCAGGGTTCGGCGAACGTTGACGCGCCGCCATCGTTATCCGTACGTTTGAAGGCAGGGTCGGGCCACTCACCGATGGCCATTGCCGGGCGCCGCAGTCCGGGTGGGGGCTGTAGGCACCATCATTCACTCCTATGCATGCGCAGCCCCGTCCTGAGATTCTTGAGGGCGGTAACGCTGCCCCGAAAGGACGTGAGGCTGGCCCACCGTCTCCTTCGTCGAGGTCGGCGACCAATCCGACCGTCCTGCCCTTGGATGTACCGACCATCCTGACGTAGCGTCGGCGGACTCGGACGCGCCCGGTCGCCTCGCTGTTCGAGAATCCGACCCATATCTCGGCGGGCTTCTCGATCGTCTCCGGGATGAACGGAAAGTACGCCTCGCGGCCGTCGTGCCTCTTGGCGGCATCCTTGAGTATGTGGCCGACGATGCTTTGGTTCACGCTGACGCGATTGCCCACGGGATCGATGCCGATGATCGACGCTATCGCTTTGATCGTGCCGGGTTGCCTCGCGAAACAAATGTTTGGCAAAAACCGCGTCATCGAAAGGACTTTTCAAGAAGGATTGGCGATGAAGCGGATCGCGCTTTCTTTCCCAAAAAAAGTGATCGTGAGAGCGTCTCTATAGAGATTTCACTCAGCGGGTTTCCGTCATCGTCTACGAATTAGTTGCGTCGTAAAATATCGGAGAACCGGCAGGAATTTTGGCATTGTTTGCAGATATTCTGTCGGAACTACAAGGGAAATTTCGCTTTGCGATCTTATGCGTTACGAAAACGATTCCATCATCTTTAGATCTTCAGGAGTGTCGAGATCGAACCGAAGGTTGGGACGGTCGATTACGACGATGTCGACGCTGGCTTCGGTCGCCAATTTCATATGGGCAACGAAGCTGTTGCGTCCGAAACGAAAGGGAATCGCGTTCGGCGAGGGGAGGCTGAGAGCGTTCGTTCCAATCTCGTTCTCGTCGGGCGAGATCCCGATTCCTTCCGCCCGACAATGAAACAGGATGTCTTCGGCAGTTAAGAGGGGCAAGTCGGCTGGCAGAACGAGCGTGCGGATCGCCGCGAGTTTTCGGCAGATGTCCCGAAGCCCCGCGTTCAGGCCGGACGATCGCTGGCGAACGGCGCGAACGCCGGCCGACTCGGCGACGCCGAGCGCTTCGTCGTCGGGACTCACCAGATGGATCGCCGACGGATCGACTACGGCTCGCGCCTGCTCGATGGTGCGGATCGTGAGCCGCCGCATCAGCGCGGCTCTGCCCGCTTCGTCGAGGAGAGGAGACAGCCGGGACTTTCCCTTGCGGAAACCCTTCACCGGAATTACCAGATTCGTTCGTCGACTCATGAGAGGCCGCTGGCGAAATCCAGCGTTTGCGATGCGACCCGCGCCTTGTCCGCATCGGTGTTCATGACGATATCCGTCGCAAGCGCGCTTTGTCCCATGCGCTCGATTTCGGCGGACTCGGCGCGGTCGGTTTCGTCCACGATCAGGCCGTCGATCAGCCCTCGATAATGCCGCGCGAGCGCCGCGACGCTCACGGGCATGCCCAGTTCCCGCATCATCTTCGCCGCCGGACCCTTCAAGGCTCTCGATCCCACGATGGGGGACACGGCGACCGCCGGAAAGGATCGATCCTCAAGAATGGCGCGAAAGGCCGGGATCGCGAGGATCGGCCCGATGCTGACGAAGGGATTAGACGGACAGATCACGAGGCTCGTCGCGGTCGGAAGCGCTTCCAGCACGGCGGGCGCAGGCGCCGCGATCTCCGCGCCTTCGAACTCGAACCCGGCAACGGGCGGCTCGCAGGCGCGGCGAACGAAGTACTCCTGGAACGGAATCTTCTTGCCTTCGCTCAATACGATCGTGCGGATTTCGTCGTCGCTCGCGGGCGCGATTCGATGACGTATTCCGAAAGAACGCCGCAAATTATCGGTCACGCTCGACAGCGATTCTCCCGCCGCGAGCGCCGCCGTTCGGGTTCGATGGGTTTCAAGATCGCGGTCCCCTATCCGGAACCATGTTTCGCCGCCCGCCTCGGCGGTCCGTTCCATGAATTTCCATGTTTCGTCGCGGACGCCCCATCCGGTTTCCGGATTGGCTATGCCGGCAAGGGTATAGGCGACGGTGTCGAGATCGGGGCATATCCGCATCCCCAGATGGGTGAAGTCGTCGCCGATGTTTACGACGATGAGGAGATCTTCCGGGGGCAGTATTCGGGCGAGTCCCAACGCCAGCTTGGCTCCGCCGACCCCTCCCGCAAGCGCGACATGCATCGGGCGTTACCTGAACAGGTCGCGTTCGAGCGGACGAACGAGATCGCTCGCGCTGCCGTCCCCCCTAAGCCATGTCGCGCCCCGAACCACGACGAAAGGCAGGCTTTCCTTCCCTTGCCCCATGAGCAGAGAAGCGGCGGCGGCGACCTCGTCCGCGGCGGCGATGACGCTGGATTGCAGGGTCATGCCGTCCCGGTCGTCCTCGCCTCTGCGGTCCATCAGGCTTCCGATCCCGCTCGCGCCGATGGCGGTGCCGGTCGTTCCCAGCCGCCACGCCCGGCCCATGCTGTCGTTGACGATCACCCCGACGGAACGTCCCGTTTCGCGTTCGACGCGAGCGCGCAACTCCCGTGCGCTCCGATCCGGGTCTTCGGGGAGCAGCACCGCCGTATCGGGCGCGCCGGCGTTGGACAGATCGATGCCCGCGTTGGCCAGAACGCAGCCGTTCCTGTGACGGGCGATTATCAGTCCGTCGCGCACCCTCACGAGCTCGTCCGCCTCTCGAAGGATCAGTTCGGCGATCCTCGGGTCCTTGCCCGTCCGTTGGGCGAGGTCGAGAGCGCGGATGCCGGGACGGACGTCGTCGAGCCGAACCGTTCTCCCTTCGGATTTCGATACCACCTTCTGGGCGACGACGAATATGTCGCCGTCCGCGGGCTGAGCGCCCGCGCTGCCGAGCGCCGCTATGAGGATGGCGGCGAGGTCCGCTCCCGTCCGGATTTCCGGCAGGCCTGACGGCGCCGTCAGCGAGAGCGTTCGCAAGGTCTCCGTCACGCGCGCAGGGAGCGGGCGGCGGGATGCCGACGGTATCCGTCAGGGGAAAGCGGTTGTGTCGACATGTAGCGCACCTGAAGCGGGACGTTGCGGAGGCGGGTCCGAAACGGGAAAATTCCCTCAAAGATACCATGGTCGCGAAGGCGGGTCGCCGCCTGGCGTCCCGGCGTCCCTTGCGGACCCGGCGGCTGGAAAAGGAGAGAAGCGATGTTCGACGGTTTCGAGGACCATTGCTGGAAAGACGTCGTGTCCGACGAGATTCTGAAGGTCTATCGTCCGTATCGTCGCGAGGTGCGGGTGGGAAACCGGCCTGCGTTGTTGGCGATCGATCTCTACAACCTCGTATATCGCGGCGGAGAACGGGAGCCTCACGAGCTTGTCGAGGCGTTTCCCAGCAGTTGCGGACGCTACGCCTGGGAAGCGGTGGCGCCGACGCAGGCGTTGTTCGCGGCGGCCCGGGCCGCAGGACTGCCGGTGTTCTACACCACCGCGCCGACGGGTTCCGCCGTCGTCGCGACGAACCGCCGAGCAGGACTCGGTCGCGACGAGCGGGATTACGAAATATTCGAGGCGTTCGCGCCGGAAGAGGGGGACGCTGTTGTCGTCAAGGAGCGCGCAAGCGCGTTCTACGGCACGCCGCTGCTGCCCGAACTTAACCGGCGCGGCGCGGACAGCCTGATCGTGTGCGGCGAAAGCACGTCGGGTTGCGTGCGCGCCAGCGTCGTCGATGCCTATTCTTCCGGGTATCACGTTACGATAGCCGAGGAATGCGTCTTCGATCGCTCGACGCTGTCCCACAAGGTCAATCTGTTCGATCTGCACCACAAATACGCGGACGTCATGCATGTCGAGGAAATCGTTGAAATTCTCAACGCCTTCTGAACCGCTCGCCCGGAAAGCCGATGTCCTCGCGAATCGTTTCGCGCCTGCGGCGAGGCCGGCGATGGACCGTTGCGAACTGCTGACCGTGCAGGAAATGTACGCGGCTGACCGGTTCGCCGTCGACTCGGGAATTTCGGGCGAGCGCCTGATGGAGGCGGCCGGTCGCGCGGTCGCGGACGAGATCGCCCGCAGATGGGCGAGCCGCCCTGTCGCGGTTCTTTGCGGTCCGGGCAACAACGGGGGCGACGGATTCGTCGTCGCGCGAATTCTCCAGGAAGCGGGTTGGTCCGTGAAAGTCGGACTGCTCGGAGCGCGCGACTCGCTGAAGGGCGACGCTCGCGTCAACGCCGACCGCTGGTCAGGAGAGACCGCTCCGCTCGAGGCCGAACCGCTCGGCGGCGCCAGCCTCGTCGTCGACGCCTTGTTCGGAGCTGGACTCGCGCGTCCGCTCGAAGGGGCGGCGTTGGCCGCTGTCCGCGCGATCGACGAGGCGTCCGTTCCTTGCGTCGCGGTCGACGTGCCGAGCGGAGTGCACGGAGATACGGGTCAGATTCTCGGCGCTGCGCCGCATGCGGATCTTACCGTCACGTTCTTTCGTCCAAAACCGGGCCATCTGTTGTTGCCGGGCCGCGTCCATGCCGGCGAACTTGTCGTTTCCGATATAGGCATTCCCGAAAGCGTTCTCGGATCGATCCGGCCGGCGACGTCGGCGAACCGGCCGCCGCTTTGGTTGAACGATTTTCGGTGGCCGCGTCTCGCGGATCACAAATACACGCGAGGACATGCATTGATCGCAGGCGGGTCGGCGATGACGGGGGCCGGCAGGCTGGCGGCCCGCGCGGCGCGGCGGGTCGGGGCCGGCCTGGTCACCGTGGCGAGCAGCCCCGACAGCCTGCCCGCTTACGCTGCGGATGCGCCGGGACTTCTCACTCTTCCGTTCGCGACGGCGGAGGAATTCGGAACGATTCTCGACGACAGCCGAAAGAACGCGGTTCTCGTCGGGCCCGGGAACGGCGTGAACCGGACGACCCGCGATGTGGCGCTGACCGCCGCCAGCCGCGGCCGTTGCCTGGTTCTCGACGCCGACGCGCTGACCGTCTTCGGCGAGGCGCCGGACGATTTGTTCGGCGCTCTGAGGGGCGCTCCGTGCGTCCTTACGCCTCATGAAGGGGAATTCCCGAGATTGTTCAGCATGAGCGGCGACAAGTTGTCGAGGGCGAGGAAGGCAGCTGAGTTGTCGGGCGCGGTAATCCTGCTGAAGGGGGCCGACAGCGTGATAGCGGCGGCGGACGGTCGCGCCGCGATCAATCGGAACGCTCCCCCCGCATTGGCTACCGCAGGTTCCGGCGACGTGCTTGCTGGCCTGATTGTCGGTCTGTTGGCGCAGGGCATGCCGCCGTTCGAGGCCGCCTGCGCCGGAACCTGGCTGCACGGCGCGGCGGCGAGCGAGTTCGGTCCCGGGCTGGTCGCCGAAGACATCTGCGAGGCGCTGCCGGCAGTATTGTCGCGATTGCACGATAGTGCCGACAGGCGGCCGGCCGGGTAGCGTAAGGGAACGGACGGTCGCGGCTTTCGAGTCCGCTCGCGGCGGGCCGGCCGCGGTTCGGAGTTCCGGGGAGTTTGTCCAGCCCTCCCCCGGCTTCGGCGCAGCAAGCGGCGCGGAAATTCGCGCCGCGCCGCCGACCGAACGGCGGCCGATAGGATAGTTGCGCGGCGCGAACGTTTCGCATACGTTCGTGTTTCCGAATTCGCGGGGGTACCTAATGGAACAGTTCTCTTCCGAACTCATCGCCATTCTCGGCGTCGGCGCCACCATGCTTGGCGGCGGCATTGCCGTTATCAGGCTCGTTCTTCAGCAGGGCCGTCGGCTCGACCGCCGGATCGACGCCCTTGCCCTGCGCATGGACGAACGGGACCGGCGGACGGATGACCAGCTCGGGCAGCTGACCGACCAGACGAACGAACGGTTCCGGCAGCTGACCGATCAGATAAACGAACGGTTCCGGCAACAGAACGAAGAGACCAACGAACGGTTCCGGCAGCTGACCGATCAGATGAACGAGCAATTCCGGCAGATGAACGAGCAGTTCCGGACGTTGAGCGAGCGCGTGGCGCGCGTCGAGGGCAAGTTCGATCTGCTCGAGACTTTCGTCGAGCACCGGAAGGAGCCGCCGGCCGAGGCGACGGAATAGCGGCGCCCCGCCTCGACGCCGGGATTCGCCGGCCAGCCCTTTCGCGGCTGCCGCTCGCCGCGCTCCGGAGGTCCGGGGGCAGAAGTTGCCCGGCCTTCCCCCGGCTTCGGCCCCGCAAGCGGCGCGGCGCGAATGCCTCTCGTCGGCCGTGATTTACTTCGGGAGCCGATTCGCTTTATTGAACGGGCCATGCAGGTCGGCCTACATCAGTTTTCGCCGGGCTCGATTGCATGGCTGCGGGAAGCGGCCGCTTCGGGAAAGCACAGCCGGGCGTCGTTGGCGCGCGGGCTCTGCGAGATCGAGGACTGGCGCAATTCTGCGGGCGAACTATGTCTGGCGTCCGCGCGGAAGGTGTTGCCGAGGCTGGCCGACAGGCTGGGGCTGCTCTTGCCGCCGCCGTTACGGCGGCCGAACGCCCGCCCTCTTGAGGCGTATCCCGATGTCGCGTTGTCCTGCGGGTTGAAGGAACTCGGAGACGTAAGAGCGGAACCGGTTGCGCCGAAGGACGTGACGTTGTGGCGCTCGATGATGGCGTCGCACCACCCCCAAGGCGAGAGGCGCCAACCCGGGGCGCGGCTTCTGTATTGGATCGTTTCGTCGCGTCGCGGTCGCTTGGGCGGCCTAAGCTTCTGCGCCGCAGGCTGGCATCAGCGGGCGCGGGACAGCTACATCGGCTGGACGCAGCGCGAGCTGGCGGCGCATCTCGGGCGGGTCGTGAACAACGCGCGTCTTCTGATCCTGCCCGGCGTTCGCGTGCCGTCTCTCGCCTCGCGGGGGATTGGCCTTGCGTTGTCCCGCCTTGCGGACGACTGGCAATCGGCCTACGGGATCCGTCCGGTGCTCGCCTACACTTACGTGGATGCCGGGCAGGCGGGGACCTGCTACGCGGCCACTGGCTGGGAGCGGTGCGAGGAGAGGACGGTCCGGGGCCGGTCGGTCTGGATGAAACCGCTTTGCGCGGACTGGCGGCAGGTCTTGCGCGCGCCAACGCGCCGCGAACTCGGAACCGCGCCGCCGCTCTCGGAAACGGAGGATTGGGCGGCGACGGAATACGCTCGCTCCAGCATCCCGGACGGACGGCTGCGCGCCCGGCTGGTCTGCATGGGGCGGCAATGGGAGAAGAGTCCAGGGGCGCCGGTTGGCGCGATTTGTCCGCAGCGCGCCGACCAGAAGGCTGCGTACCGGTTTCTGTCGAACGAACAGGTGACGATGGACGACGTTCTGGAGCCTCATCGTGAAGCGTTGACGGAACGCTGTCGACAGGAGCGCACGATCCTGGTCGCCCATGGCGCCGTCATGCTCAGCCATGTCTCGCGCAGGGACAATGCCTTCGGCGGACGGGGAGTGCGCGCGTCGCTGGCGTTGACCGAGGGCGGTCGTCCGCTTGGGGTGCTGGCGCTGGAGGTCGGCGCGCGCGAGCCGGCCGGCGCGTCGTCAGAAATGCCCGAGGAAAAAGAAGGCAACCGCTGGTTGGCGGGGCTGGCTGCGGCGAAAGAGCTGGGGCGGGCCTGCCGCGGGCGCCGCGTCATAAGCGTCTGCGATCCCGTGGCTGACATCTACGGCCTGTTCGAGGCGCAGGCCGCGGCGCCCGAGGAAGCGGGGCTTCTCATTCGCGTTGGCCGGAACCATCACGGACACAGAGTCGCGAATGGCGATTCCGCGCTCGGTTTGCGGGAATGCATGGAGGGGATCGCTCCATGCGCGGCGCCCGGCGGACGACATGCGCGCGGGAAGCGCGCAGCTCGCATCGAGTTGCGCGTCGCGAAAATCGCTTTGCGCGCGCCCGGCGCAAGCGGCGAAACGCTTGAAACGACGGCGGTCCGCGCAACCGAACGGTCGCCGCCCAGGAACGGCCGCGCGTCGTCCTTGACGCTGCTGTGCACGGAGGGCGACGCGACGCCGGAAAACGCTTCGCGCATCCTTGCCTGGTACGAACGGAGGCGGGCAGTGAAGGACTTCTTCCGCATCTTCGAGGCCGGAACCCGGATCGGGGATCCCGCGCTCGGCGATGCCGAAGAGCTCGAGCGTTGCCTCGCCTTCGACGCCATCGCCGCCTGGAGGGCGTTCGACCGCGGACGCCTCGTGTGGTGAAGGCCCGGCGCTCCCGATGCGCCGTCCGGCGGCGTCGAGGCCTTCCTGCTTCTCGGTCGGCGCGCCGTGCGGTCGGCAACGGCCCCGGCGTCAAGCGACCGCGAATCTCGCCGCCGGAAACGCAGGGCGGGAGCGCGACAGGTTCGGAAACCGTTCGCTCGAACGACTTCCGTCCGGTTTGCGGCGCTTTTTCCCGAGGGCGGCGCGCGACGAGGGAGACCCGCGCCTTCCGGGCGGCCGGCCGGAAAGCCCGGAAGGGCGTCCGGCTCGCCGGGCGGAACGTTCGAGCGGAAAAGGCCGGAACCGGCGAACGCTATTCGGCCGCCTGCGCGGCCAGCTTCGCGCCGAAACGGTTGTCGAACTTCTCGCGTTCGCTCTCGTCGGCCGGCACGACGTCCTTGACCGAGCCGCCCCAGCCGAGATGCGTGCAATCGACGATCACCCCGTGGGGATCGCGAAACTTCATCTCGTAGAACGTGCTGGGGGAGTCCTCCTCGGGACGGCCCATGAAATACTTGCCGCCCGCCTTTTCGATCTTCCTTTCCGCCTCCGCGAGGTCGTCGACCCAGAAGCCGATGTGGTGCAAGCCCTGCCAGTCCTTGCCGCGCTCGTCCTCGCCTTCGACGTAGCCGGCCCATTCGTCCGACTTGTAGTCGAGAAGCGCGACGGTGATGACGCCGTCGGAGACGTAGCAGCCCCGGGCGAGGGGCGAATCCGTCTTGCCCACCCGCACCATGTCGAACGCTTCACAATAGAAATCGGCGGCCTTTTCGGGATCCGGAACGGAAAGCGCGATGTGCCTGAGTTTTGCCATTGTCGGTTCCTCCTCATGCGGCAGAGGCCCGGGGCGGGCCCTGCAATCGAAACGTTTCGAGGCAGCGGTCGAAGACCACGCGCCGCCTCACCTGCGGATCGACGCCCGCGAACATTCTGTCCATCACCGGATCGGCGTCCGGCCAGACGCCCTGGCCGTGAGGGTAATCCGCGCCCCACATCAGAATGTCCGCCATGCCGGACTCCGGATGACGCAGCAGCATTCCGGCGACGTAATCCTCCTCGTAGGTGATCGTGACCTGGCGCCTCACGTATGCGCTCGGCATCTCCCTGAGACCGGTATCGGCGAACAGCGCAGGGCGCTCGATCGCCTGCCGGTCCATCCACTGAAGCAGCATCGGTCCCCATCCGGCGCGGCACTCGCCGTAATTGTAGTGCAGTTTCGGGTGGCGCATCAGCGTTCCGGAATAGGCCAGCTGCGAGATCGGTTTCGCCGCGCTGAAGGGCACGCAGGAGAAATAGGCCATGCGCACGCCGCGTTCGACGGGCGGGTAGGGGGCGCCGGCGCTGTCGCCGATGTGGCTGCACACCGTGACGCCGCCGTCCTCGCAGGACGACCAGAAGGGATCCCAGCACTCCTCCCAGATCTCCCGCGCGAGGTCCGCGACGGGAAACTCGACGGCCTTGCAGTCGAGCGCCTTCATGCGTTCCAGTTCCGAGAGCGCCGTTTCCGGGTCGTAAACCGGCATGATGGGCAACATCAGCAGACGATCCGGATTCGCCGCGTTCAGTTCCATCATCCAGTCGTTGTACACCCGGTGAATCTCGTTCCGCAGGGCGAGGTCCCTCACTTTCCATTTTCGGACGGAGCCGTATCCGACGTAGGCCCAGATTCCGGCCATGTCCATGTGATCGAGGATGATCTCGGGATCCGCCGGCGGGAGGGCGCCGTCGGGCAAATCCTTCGCGCGTTGGCCGTAATGCTCTTCGAGAATGCGCCGGTTGTCGGGACTGTCGGCGGCGCCGCCGTCGCGGCCGCCGAATATCTGCCCCTCCCATTGCCAGAACCATCCGCCGTCGGCCTCGACGACCATGGGCGCGTCGCGCCTGAAGCGCTCCCCGACCCGGTCCTGCCAGAGCCGGGCGGGAATCCATCTCTGATCGATGTGGTTGTCGGCCGAATTGTATTTGTAGATCGTCATTCTCCGGCCCGCGTCGCTCGTTCGGCAGCAGCTGCCGGTCGATAGCACCGGAAGCGCGCGTTCGCAACTTGACGCCGCCGCCGCCATTCGCTTAATGGCGGTTGCCTTCACGCCAGCCGGGATCGTTCAGCATGCCGTCCGTCCGCGTATACCAGCCTCGAAAAACCGCGATGCAGTCCGGCCGCGCCGGAACCCGGCACTGGGTCGTCGAATTCGAACCCGGCGCGAGGCAGGTTGGCGACTCGCTGATGGGGTGGGCCGGCCGCGGCGACACGAGAAACCAGCTGCGCATGCGGTTCGATACGCGCGACGAGGCGATCGCCTATTGCGAAAGGCAGGGTCTCGACTTTCAGGTGATCGAACCCCGTCCGCGGAGACTGCAGACCAAGAGCTACGCCGACAACTTTCGCTTCGGGCGCGAGAAGAACTGGACCCACTGACGCGGCGGGCGTTTTCCCGTCGGAGCGTCTTGCCCGGTGCGACGTCCTTCCGGCAGGCCGCCGGTCGGAGTCAGAGTCCCGACAGGCCTTCTACGGAACGGCGCATGAGCTGGCGACCCCGCACCCAGACGAGTTCCTTCCAGTCGTCTTCGTCCGGGTAGAGCGCGCGGCGAACCTGCTTCTTGATCTCGCGGCCGAGCGCGCTCTCCGGATCTCCCCTGGCGTGAAGCCAGTTGTCCGCGATCAGCGCCATCAGCACCTCGCGCGGCGGATACGTGCCGAACTCCACGGTCAGGCTGGTGATCTCCGTTCCGAATTCCGCCAGCCGCCGACGCAGCCCGGAACCGATCGTGCCCGTGACCGGCGCGGAAGACGAGCTTCCGTCCGACGGCGAGGTCAGACCGTTCAGGAACCACGCGTTGACCCGGTCGCCGTGCGGGCTGCCCGGCCGCGTCATGCCGATCAGCTCGGCGGCGCCGTAGGGGCCCAGGCCGGTATGCCAGTCGAGAAAAAGGACGTGCCTTGCCCCGGCCGCATGATCCTCGACGATCTTCAGGAAGCGCTCCCTTGCCGTCGCAGGCTCCCGTCCGCCGAAGAAGATTCCGTCGGCGCGATCGTATTGTCCGCCGGTCAGGACGCATTGCAGCCTGTAGAACGAGTGCTCGGCCGCATAGCTTTCGAGAGTCTCCTTGAGGGCGGCGACCGTTCGTTCGTTCCAGCGCTTCGGCAAGAGGTGCGAGTGGAGTTCGGCGTATTCCGCGTTCCGGGGGAGTCCGGCCGCATGGTCGACGAAGTTGCGGTTGAGGTCGACGTTTTCTTCGGTCGTCCGGCGGAGCCATGCGAAGCCGTGGCAGTTGAGCGCATGGATCAGCACTACCTTGACGGTCTGCGGGATATCCGGAGCGTTGCGGAGCCAGCCGGTGAACACTCCCGACCCGCAGAAGCCTTCCACGCCGTGGGTCGCGGAGTTGCAGAGCAGCACGCGCGGCGCGTCGTCGCGCCCGAGGATGGCTACGTCGGTGTGAAGCGGCCCGCCGTCGGGTCCGGTCGACGGCGCGTCGTAGGTTGCGAGCCGAGCGCCCGCGTTCGCGGCCGCGGCGCGGAAGGCCGAACGGCCGCTTCGATAGTCGTCGGGGAAGTATTCGGCGGGCGACATGGCGGGGAAAATGACGGAACCGGGGTTCGCTGTCCATCCGCCGCCGCGCGCCGTCTGCTTTCCGCCGACGAAGGAACGGACGCTCAGGCGGCGACGCTTCTGAGAATTCGTCGCCCGGACCGCGCCAACTGGTCCATCTTTTCGTCCAGTTTGCGATAGGTCAGCCTCCGGTTCCGCTTCCGGATCCGGCCCGCGACCATGACGGTGTCGACGTTGCCGCCGTTGGCTTGGAAAACGATGGACTGGATCGGGTCGTGCACGGGAAACAGGTTCAGGTCCCGCGCGTTCAGCATGACGATGTCGGCCTGCTTTCCGGGCGTCAGCGAGCCGGTCTTCCGGTCCAGCCCGAGCGCCCTCGCCGAATCGATGGTCGCCCATTCCAGCGCCTCGCGGGGAGAGACGGATAGCGTCGCGACCGGGGCGCCGGTTCGCGCCGCGGCCTCCCGGTTGTCGAGCTGGCGCTGCGGCTGCAGCGCCATGCGCATCACCGTGAACATGTCGCCGGATATGTTGGATTCGACGTCGACGCCGAGCGACGGCCGCGCGCCCAGCGCCCGCAGCCGGCCCGTCAGCGGCGTTCCGTGGCCCATCTGCAGCTCCACTTCGGGCGTGACGGTGACCGAGGCGCCGGAATCGACCACCAGCTTCAGTTCGTCGTCCGAAAGGTAGTTTCCGTGCACCATGTTGTGGCGGGCCGTGAGCAGTCCGAGCGCGGACAGCTTGGCGTATCCGTCCGGATTGAGGCGGTTCGGGGCGCCCCAGACATGGGCGCTGATCATGAGATCGAGCTCTTCGGCAAGGCGGAAGTCGTGCTCGACGACCTCCCAGACGGAAAAGTCGACGCCCAGAGCCGCCATGGCGAGCGTTATCAGGCCGTCGTCGCCGACGAACTCGGTCTTCCGCAGCCGCTCCAGTTCCGAGCGCGGGTGCGGCACGTGGGTGAAGGGCGCCGCGCCCTCGGCCGCGTCGGGCTTGGGAGAGCCGTGGCCGAAGACGGCGCGGATGCCCGCTTCTCGAAGGCCCGCGATCGCCGCGTCCGTGTGAGCCGGGGTCGCGTTGTTGTGGCACCAGTCGAAGATCGTCGTCGCGCCCGCGGAAATCTGGTTGAGCGCGCCGACGAGGTTGCCGAGATAGGTGTCCTGCGCGGTGTAACGCGGCGCGATCGCGGCGTGCATCCGGTGCAAGTATTCCGGGATCGACCAGTTGCCGGCGATGCCGCGTATCCCCGTCTGCCAGGTATGAAGGTGAGCGTTCACCAGTCCGGGCATGACGATCTTGCCGGAAGCGTCGATCACCTTGGCGTCGGACGCGCGAATCCTCTTTCCGATCTTCCGGATCGCTTCGCCGTCGACGAGGACGTCGGCCTTGTCGAAATCGCCGATCTCGCTGTCCATCGTGACAACTGCGCCGCCCTTGATTAGTATTCTTCCCATGTCGTTCGGGTCCCGTCAGGTGGTTGGCGTTGCGCTCGCAAAAACGATGATCGCGGCGCGGCATTTCTGTACAAGCGTTCGAACGATCTTACAGGAAGGAGACGATTCCATGAAAATTTCCGTAGGCGTCGCGATCGCGGCGACCGTGGTGGCCGCGGGGCTGACGCCCGCGACGGCGAAGGTGTACAAGCTGACCGCGGGATCCAGCCATCCTCCGATCGTTCCCTGGGTCGCGACGATCAAGACGCTCGTGGTGCCGGAATCGGCGAAGCGCGTCGCAGCCATGGGGAAGGGCGACAGCATCCAGTGGACGGAGGCCTACGCGGGAGCCCTGTACAACTTCAAGAACACCCTCGAGGGGATCGAGAACGGGCTTGCCGACATCGGGTGGGTCGGCACGCTTTGGGAACCGGTGAAGATGCCGCTGATGAACGTCACCTTCTACGCCCCCTTCGCGACCGGCGACGTCGAGGCGCTGGTCGAGGTCGGCGAGGAACTTCACGCGAAGGTTCCCGCGCTGAACGCGGCCTGGGACAAGTACAACCAAGTGTATCTGGGCGTTCAGGTCGCCGACACCTATAACGTGGTGAGCAAGTTTCCGCTGAAGTCGATGGCCGATCTCAAGGGAAAGAAGCTCTACACCCCCGGCGCCGTCGCCAACTGGCTGAAGGGGACGGGCGCGGTCGGCATCAACGGCGGGCTGCCGGTCTACTACAACGGCATAAAGACCGGCGTCGCCGATGGCGGAATCGTCATCACGACCGGAATGCTGCCGTTCAAGCTCCATGAGGTCGGAAAGTACGTGACCGTCGTCGACATGGGCGGCCCGATTTCCGGCGCGCTGACCATCAACAAGGACACCTGGAACTCGCTGCCGCCTTACATGCAGGACATCTTCACGAAGCTGGGCAAGGAGTACGCGAAGGTCCAGAGCGGCATCGTCGCCAAGAACGCGGAGAAGTTTCTCGGGATGATGGCCGGGCAGGGCGCGGTCGTCTCGACGTTGCCGGCGGCGGAACGCCGCAAGTGGGCGCAAAGCATGCCGAACGTGGCCGGCGAATGGGTGAAGGCCAACGAGGCGAAGGGCGTGCCTGCGGGCGAGACGCTCAGGGCGTTCATGGACGGCGTTCGGGCCCGGGGCGGAAAGCCCGCGCGCGATTGGGACAAGGAGCTGTAAGCCCGCAAGAGAAGCGTGGCTTCTCCGGACGTCCGCGGCGGGGCGCTTCGGCGCCCCGTTTCGCTGTTTGCGGGTCTCACCCGCGCCATGAACGGAGCCGGCACCTTCTGGGTCGCCGGCCTGACTTTCCTCATCTGCGCCGACATCGTGGCGAGGAACCTGTTTTCCGCGCCGATCCGGGGCGTGTCGGAGATCGTGGGCTACTCGATCGTCGGCACGGTCTATCTGCAGCTCGCCAACACCCTGCAGGCGGGCCGCTTCACTCGCGCCGAGCTGTTCATCGACTGGCTCGAGGCGCGCCATCCGTTCGCAGGGCACGCGTTCGGGACCGTCTTCAACCTGGTCGGCGCCGTCGTCTTCGGCCTGATCACCGCCGGCGTATGGCCCGGGTTCGTGGAGGCATGGACGGAAAACGAGGTCGCGGGAGTGCCCGGCGACTTCTCGTTCATCATCTGGCCGTTCAAGCTGTTGATCGTCGCCGGCGCCGCTGCGACCACGGTCGAGTTCGCGATCCGGTGCGTCCGCGACGCCGCCCGGAGCGCCGGGAACCGCGGAACCGCCGGTGCCGGGTGGGGCTGGCTCGCGATGCTCGCGGCCTTCGTCGCCGCAGCCTATCTGATCGCGACCGGCGATCTGGCGAATGCCGAGATCGGGGCCCTGTCCGTCCTGTGCATGCTGATCCTGATCTATGCGGGGATGCCCATCGGCCTCGCGCTGATCGTTCTCGGGTTCGCGGGGATCTGGGCGATCAAGGGCGATACCCTGATCGCCGAGCGGACGCTGGCGCTCGCCGCGTCGGAATATCTGAGAAACTATTTCTTCGGGGTGGTGCCGCTCTTCGTTCTTATGGGATTGCTGGTCAGCGCGTCGAACGTCGGCAAGGAGACGTTCCAGGTCGCCCGCTGGGCGCTGCGGCGCGTGAAAGGCGGCCTGGGAATAGCGACCGTCGCGGCCAACGCCGTGTTCGCCGCCATCACCGGTTCGTCGATCGCGTCGGCCGCCGTCTTCACCCGGGTCGCCACCCCGGAGATGCTGTCCCACGGCTACACCCCGCGGTTTTCGGTCGGCGTCGTCGCCGGATCGTCCGTTCTCGGGATGCTCATCCCGCCGAGCCTGCTTCTGATCGTCTACGGGTTTCTGGCGGAGCAGTCCGTCGGCATCCTGTTCATCGCGGCGGTCGTTCCCGGGTTGCTGCTTTCCGGCGCCTTCGCGCTGCTGATACTCGGCATGGCCAGATGGCGCCCGGGATGGGTCGGGGACGCGGCCGCGGGACGGGACGCCGCCGCCGACGACGAATCGGTCCTGTCGGCGTTTCTCAAACTGTTTCCGATCGTTCTGCTCGTCGCGCTCGTCATCGGCGGCATCTACGGCGGCATTTTCACGCCGACGGAAGCCGGCGCGGCCGGCGCGGCCGGCGCGCTGGTCATCGGACTGGCGAAGCGGCGCCTCGACTGGAAAGCGTTGCGGGACGTCGTGATCGAGACAGGCCACATCTCGGTCTCGATCCTGTTTCTCATACTGGCCGCCAACATCTACGCCCGAATGCTGGCGCTTTCCGGGCTGCCGCAGCAGATGGCGGAGTTCATCGGGGCGATCGGCCTCGGTTTCGCCGGGTTCGTCGCGCTCTACGTCGTCGTGCTGATCCTCCTCGGCATGATCCTCGACTCGATCTCGATCATGCTGATCATTCTGCCGCTGGCGCTTCCGGTGCTGGCTCAGTTCGGAGGGGATCCCATCTGGTTCGGCATCGTGACCGTGATCGCGGTCGAGATCGGGCTGTTGACGCCGCCCCTCGGCATCACGTGCTACGTGGTCAAGTCGACGCTCAACGACGACCGGATCACGCTCAACCAGATCTTTCTCGGCGCGGCTCCGTTCGCGGCGGTCATGTTGGCGGTCACCGTCCTGTTGATCGTCGTTCCCGAGATCAGTCTCTTCCTCACCTGAGCGCCGCTTGCGTCCGGAGCGGCGCGACGGCTCGGTCAGACGGCGGTGTAGCCGCCGTCGACGATCAGGTCGGAACCGGTCATGAAGGAAGCGTCGTCGCTGGCGGCGAACAGCACGGCGGCGGCGATTTCCTCCGGTTGGCCGAGCCGCCCGATCGGATGGTTGGGGACGAGCCGCTCGCGGACTTTCTCGAAGGTCTTGTGCCGCGCCAGCAGGCGGTCGGTCTCGACCGCGCCCGGCGAAACGGTGACCGCCCGGACGTTGCGGGCGGCGTTCTCCACGGCGATGGCCCTGGTCAGCTGGATCGCCGCGCCCTTCGTCGCGTGATAGGCGGGCCTCCCCGCGGTCGCCACGCTGCCGAACTGGGACGCGATGTTGACGATCACGCCGCCGCCCCGGGCGCGCAGATGCGGAAGCGCGAACTTGCAGAGCAAAAACATGCTGGTGAGATTGACGCGCACCGCCTCGTTCCAATCCTCGATGGACAGTTCTTCGACCGTGGCGGTCGGTTCGCGCGCCGCCGCCGAGTGAACGACGATGTCGAGGCCGCCGAGTTCCGAGGCCGCGCGGTCGACGGCGGCCCTGGCCGCGTCCGGATCGCCGATATCGGCGTCCAGCGCGAAGACCGCGCCGTTTCCGTCCGGCAAGGAGGCCGCCGTCCGTTCCGCCGCTTCCCGGTTCGCGTCGAGGATGCCGACGCCGGCTCCCTCCGCGCGGAAGCGCCGCGCCGTCGCGCCGCCGATGCCGCCGCCGCCGCCCGCGATCAACGCAAGCTTGCCCTCGAGCCGTCCCGCCATTTTCGCCTTCTCCTCATGCCATGGTTGCGCATCGTACCGGAAAAAGCTCGTCCGCGCCGAAATCCCCGGTTTCGCGCCCGGACGCGGCCGGGGCGCCTGCGACCGACGGTTCGCAGTTTCTTTCTCGACAGTCGACAGGCGCGCATGCCGACTGCCGGTCGAACCGTTTTCCGGAATCGCGCGACTTCGCGCTCCCGTTCGGGACGCGGAAGGCCGCGTCCTTCCGTTTGCCCGAACCTCTCGTTCGAGACGTCGCGCGTCGCCGTTATTGCGGCTTTCGCCGCCGGGACCGTCCCGGACAGGCGGGCGAAGCGCCGCGAAGCCGGGCTGACCGGGCGCATGCCGCCGCTCCGCGCTCGCCGGGCGGACGCGACTGTGCTACGATGCGATGGCTTCTTGCGCCCGTAGCTCAGCCGGATAGAGCGGCGGACTTCTAATCCGCAGGTCGAGGGTTCGAATCCTTCCGGGCGCGCCAGCACTCCCTGCCGAAAAGTCCGGGCGATCTCGGTCCGGAATGGCGGTTCTCCGCTCCTGGCGTCCGTTTTCCTGCCGGACAAGGCGTCCCCTGCTCGCGGTGCGCGAAACCGAGGTCCGTTCGCGAAGCCGGGCACAATGTCGGTTTGCCTGACGAATGACCGGGAGTCCTCGCGATTCGCGCAGACCCGTTTCCGCGAATTGTTTCGCGGCGCCGCGCGCGGCGGCCTGGCGCCGGCCGGCGCGGACGAGTTCGCCGAGAGCCGCCATGGCTTCGGCAGGACGTCGCGGCCGGAGACGGCGGTGTCCGGATTGATTTTCGTCGGCGGGCCAATGCGCTTTCGGGCGGTCTATGGCGGTCTCCGGCGTACTCGCATAAGATGCCGAACGGGTTTTCCGGTCCGCCCTTCCGCGGAAAGCGGAGCAGGGAACGCCCCGGCGCGCCCGAAACGTTCGGCGCCGGCCGCGAGGCCGGGACGATTGGGAGGAAGAAACATCCGTACCTGCGATTTCGTGGTCGTCGGAGCCGGCACTGCCGGCTGCGTTTTGGCCAACAGGCTGACCGAAGACGGCGCCAGCCGCGTTCTCGTGCTGGAGGCCGGCGATCGGGATTCCAGCATGATGATCCACATGCCGCTCGGCGTCGGGAAGGTATGGAACGATCCGCGTTTCAACTGGTCCTACATGTCGGAGCCGGAGCCGACGCTTGGCGGGCGCCGGGTTTTCCATCCGCGCGGCAAGGTTCTCGGCGGCGGCTCCTCCATAAACATGATGGCTTACGTTCGCGGAAACCGCGGCGATTTCGACCGCTGGCGGCAGATGGGGCTGGCGGGCTGGTCGTACGACGACGTGCTTCCGTATTTCAAGCGGGCGGAATCGTTCGAAGACAAGAACGACCCTTACCACGGCGCGGACGGACCCTGGAAAATTCGAACCACGGACATTGCGGATCCGATCGTCGATACGCTTTTCGACGCGATCAGCTCGGCCGGGTATCCGGAAACGCCCGACTACAACGGCGCCGTGCAGGAGGGCTTCGCCCGGCTTCAGATCAACGTTCACCGCGGACGGCGGCAGAGCGCCGCAGTCGCCTATCTTCATCCGGCGATGCAGCGCTCCAATCTCGAACTGGAAGTTCGCGCCCACGTCACGAGGATCCTGTTCGAGGAGGGACGCGCGGTCGGCGTGGAATACCGCCGCGACGGAGAAACGCATCGCGTCCGGGCGCTGCGCGAGGTCGTGCTGGCAGGCGGCGCGATCAACTCGCCGCAGGTGCTGATGCTGTCCGGGATCGGCCCCGGCGACCACCTCGCGGAGATTGGCGTGGAGGTCGCCTGCGACCGCGGCGAGGTCGGCGGCAATTTGCAGGATCACCCGTCCATCGGAGTGGAGTACGAATACGCGACGCCCTCCCGTTTCCATCGCGACCTGCGAATGGACCGCCTTGCGTTGCACGCCCTTCGCGCGCGCCTGTTCGGAACGGGCCGGGTCGCGACGCCGCCGTCGTCCCTGACCGGGTTCTTCAAGAGCAGGCCGGATCTCGAACTGCCCGACATACAGATGTTCTTCCGGCCGGTGGCGGTGACCGCGCGCGAGTGGTTTCCGCTGATCAGACCGCCCGTTGCGGAATCTTTCGCGTTCCGCACCTGTCATCTGCGTCCCGAGAGTCGCGGCGCCGTGCGGTTGAGTTCCGCGGATCCGCTCGAGCCCGTCCGCATTCGCAACAATTTTCTGTCGACGGAAACCGACCGGTTCGTGCAGCGCGAAAGCTTCCGCGTCATTCGCAAGCTCGCCCGTCAGCCCGCTTTCGACGGGGTGCGCGGCCGGGAGCTAGCGCCGGGCGACGACGCGGAAAGCGACGACGAAGTCGACGCCTTCGTGCGCGAGACGCTGAATACGGTCTATCATCCGGCCAGCACCTGCCGCATGGGAAACGACGACGGCGCCGTGGTCGACGGCGAACTGCGCGTGCGAGGAGTCGGCAATCTTCGGGTGGCCGACGCGTCGATCTTTCCGGATCTCGTCGGCGGCAACATCAATGCGGTCGTGGTCATGGTCGCCGAGAAGGCGTCGGATCTCATTCTCGGACGGCCGGCCGCGGCGTGAAGCGTTTCGCCGCCCCGGGACGGATCCCGTCGACGAGCGCGCCGCGACGCTGCCGCGGGCGACCCGCTTTCGCGAACGCCGCGAGACCGGTTCCGCCGGTTCCGATCAGTCGTGTATTATGCGGCGACCAACGAACGAGGAGATCCTGATCGATGCGAGTCAATATGTCCGGCGCCGTCATTCGGCGCCTGTTTCTTGCGGCGCTGGCCGGCGCGGCCTCGCTGGCGGGCGCGGCGAACGCGGCGAGCGCCGACGACAAGACCCGGGTGGGCGCGCTGCGCTTCACGTCGCATGCCGCCAGCTTCGTCGCCTACGAGAAGGGTTACTTCAAGGAAGCCGGACTCGACGTCGAGTTCAAGTTCTTCCAGGCGGCGGCTCCAATGGCGGTCGCCATCGCTTCCGGCGATATCGACTACGGCGTCACTGCGATTACGGGCGGCCTGATCAATCTCGCCGACAAGGGCGCGATCAAGGTGATCGGCGGCGCGCTTCACGAGGAGAAAGGCATCGACGGGTCGGCGATCCTCGCGTCGGACGCGGCGTTCAAGGCGGGCCTGACCTCGCCGGCCAAGCTCGGAGGCCGCAGTTTCGGGATCACCCAGACAGGATCGTCCTTTCACTACATGGCGGCGCGCATCGCCGCCAAGGAAGGCATTCCGATGAACAGCATCAAGCTGCGGCCGCTGCAGAAGGTCGGGGCGATCGTGGGCGCTCTGAAGTCCGGCCAGATCGACGCCTGGGCCATCGTGCCCCATATCGCCAAGGCGCTCGCCAAGGGCAACGTCCACGTTATCGGCTGGATCAGCGATTACGCGCCCGACTACCAGGTCACGGTCGTTTTCACTTCGGCGAAGACGGCCGCCGACGAACGAGAGCGGACCAGGAAGTTTCTCGCGGCCTTTTCGCGCGGCGCGGCCGACTTCAACGCGGCGCTCGTGGACAAGACGGCCGGCGAGGCCGCCGCCGAAGCGACGGTCAAGCTCATTCACAAATACGTCTACAGCAGCCGACCCTACGAAAAAGCCGCTCCGTCGATTCGGAACGGCGCGATGCGCCTCAACGAGAACGCCAAACTGAACGTCTCGAACGTTCAGGCGCAACTCGACTGGTTCAAGGCCGAGGGCCTGGTCAAGGGCGACATCGGCATCGACAAGTTGGTCGACAAGAGCTACGTGGAGACCTACTGACCGGGAGGAGGCCGCGCGGGTGGAGTTGCGCCTCGCCGGCCTCCGCCACGCTTACGGCGACGTCGAGGTGTTGCGGGGGATCGACCTTTCGATCCCGGCCGGCCGCATCGCGTGCATCGTCGGGCCTTCCGGTTGCGGCAAGTCGACGCTGCTTCGCCTGATCGGCGGACTCGAACGCCCGGAGGCGGGCAGCATCTTCCAGATCGGCGACCCGCCTCCGGATTCCCTCAATCCGCTCACCTACATCTTCCAGGACTTCGCGTTGCTGCCCTGGCGGTCCGTGGAGGGCAACGTCCGCCTGGTTCTCGAGGATCACCCGATCGGGCGGGAAGAGGCGGAGCGGATCGTGAGCGACGTGCTTTCCCGCACCAAGCTCTCGGAGTTCCGGAAGGCGCTGCCCAGGCAACTTTCGGGCGGCATGAAGCAGCGGGTGGCCATCGCCCGCGCCCTGGCCGTTTCGCCCGCCTTTCTGCTGATGGACGAGCCGCTCTCGGCGCTGGACGCCCAGACCCGCGAACTGTTGATGGACGATCTGATCGAACTCTGGGCGCGCGAACGCTTCTCCGCCGTCTACATCACCCACAATCTTCAGGAGGCGGTGCGCCTCGGCCACCGGGTGATCGTTCTGTCGCGCCGGCCGGGCGCGGTTCGGGAGATTCTGGAAATCGACATCCCTCTCGACCGCCGCGCAGCTTGCGGGGCCGAACTCGAAGAGCACCAGCGGCGACTTTGGCGGCTGATCCGGGACGAGGCTCAGGCCGCGGAGATGGAGCTGGTGGATGGATAGTCGAACGGCGCGCGGCCGGCCGATTCCGTTTCGGGGGGGCGGTTTTTCTCCCAGGCCGCTCGGCGTCGTCGGGCCCCTGGTCTTTTTTTGCGCCGTGGCGTTGTGGGAAACGGGGTCGCGCACCGGCTTCATACCGCCGCTGGCGCTGCCGCCGCCGTCGCTGGTTCTGGCCGCTCTCGTCGATCTATTCGAGAGCGGACTGTTCTGGAAGCATGTCGGGGCGTCGCTGCAACGGCTGATCGTCGGCTGGACGCTCGGGACCGTTCTCGGGATCGCGGTCGGCTTTTGCATCGGATTGTTCTCTCTGGCCCGCGCCGGAATGGCGCCGATCGTCGCCGCGATCTTCCCGATACCGAAGATCGCCTTGTTGCCGCTGTTCATCATCTGGTTCGGCATCGGCGAGGGGTCGAAGATCGCGACGATTCTTTTCGGCACTTTCTTCCCGACCGTGGTCGCGACCTACGGCGGCGTGGACAACGTGGACAGGGGCCTGATTCGAATGGGGCAGTCCTTCGGCCTGTCCTGGTTGTCGATCGTGCGCAAGATCATCCTGCCCGGCGCGATGCCGGCGATCCTGCCGGGGTTCAGGATATCGGCCGCGATCGCGATCGTGCTGCTCGTCGCCGCCGAAATGATCGGCGCCGAATTCGGCGTCGGCGCCTACGTGCTCCTCGCGGGCAGTCTGATGGCGACCGACGAACTGGTCGCCGGGGTCGCCATACTCTCCGTGATGGGATTGTCCGTTAACTGGCTGATCGGGCGCGCCGAACGCGCGCTGCTGAAATGGCGGACGTGACGGCCTGCGCGCGGCCCGTCCGGCGAGGCCTGCGAAGTCCGAAGACGGCGCCGCGTCCGCCGGCGCGTCTTTCGCGCTCGTTCGCGCCGGGCTTGATCCGGCGCCCGGATATGCCGAGAATGATTGCCGAAACGGTTGGAGAACGCCGATGCTTCCCATGCCGATTGCCGATCTCGACGCCGTCTCCGAGGAACTCGGGAGGACGGGCAGGCGGGTTCACGTGTTGTGGCAGAGGCCGGAATCCCTCGTGTTCGTCGCTCGCGGCCGGGAATATCGAAGCGAGTTCCACATCAATCCGGGCGACGAGACGATGACCATGCTGAAGGGCGACATGAACCTTCACTACCGCGCGCCCGGAGGCGGGGAGGAGGTGTCCGTGGTCCGGCAGGGCTGCACGATATACACCGCGGCCGGGATACCCCATTCGCCGCGCTTCCCTCCCGACGCGTACCTGCTCGTCAGCGAGCGCATGCGGCGCCCCGGCGAAATCGACCGCTTTCACTGGTATTGTCCGTCCTGCGACGCTTTCCTCCATGAAGAGACCTTCGTGGTGGACGATTACGCCAAGGATCCCGTTTCGAAAGCCTACGCCCGTTATTTCGATTCGGAGGAGAGCCGCACCTGCGGAAGCTGCGGCGCGGTCGCGCCGCGCCCGTAGCGAGTCCCGCGACCGGAAAACCTGCAAGGCGAAAGGCATGCCCAAGCAAATCGTGACTTCCAGCAAGTCGCCGACGACCGGATTCACCGACAAGGCGACTCCCTCGCCGCTCGCCCAGGGCGCGCGGTTCGGCAACATGCTGTTCGTCTCGGGTCAGGGGCCGCTCGATCCCGAGACGCGCGAGGTGGTTTCCGGCGACATCGGAGAGCAGACGCGCCGGACCCTCGCCAACATCGAGAACGTGCTCGCCGCGGCCGGAGCGACGATGGCCAACGTGGTGAACATGCGCGTCTGCCTTCGGGACGTCGCGGACTTTCCCCGCTTCAACGAGGCCTTCACGCAGTTCATGCAGGGAGAGAAGGTGACGCGCACCTGCATCGGCGGCACGCCCCACCGCGTCGGCGTCAACGTCGAGATCGACTGCGTGGCGATGTTCGACTGAAGAACGGCGTCAGTAGAACAGCAGGGTTCTGACCTCGATGCTTTCGCGCGCCGGCAGGTCCGGGTCGGGGCCGGCCGGATCCTCGAACGCCGCATGCGCAGTCCAGCGGGCGCGGCCGTCGCGTTCGGAATCGAAGCACTTGAGCAGGATGACCTCGTCCGTCTCCATGTCGGGGAAGTAGTGCCAACGCTGATTCGGGTTGTAGCTGAGGTTGAGAATGCCGCCCACGCGATCCTTGTACACCCGCTTGGCGACGACCATGTCGTCGGGGCCGATGCTGTTCCATTCGCAGATCGCGATGGGATCGGTTTTTACCGGCCCCGTCAGCGGGCGCCAGACGTTGATCGAGGCGAAACGCCGCTTCAATCGCTCCTCCGCCTCGTCCGGCGGCAACAGGTCGCGCACGCGCTGCGGCGCGGACTCGTCGGTGAAGTCGTTATGCGCGTTGCGCACCGGGTCGCGCACGCCGAGCGCCGCGCGCTTTTCGGGGTCGCCGATCCGAATGGTGTGATCGAAGATCAGGATCTTCTCCGCCCCCGTCGCGCTCCGAAGCAACTCCTCGAGTTCCGGGTAGTAGACGGCTTCCACCTGTTCGCCGTCGGTGAAGTCCGTAACGGCCGTTTCGTGCCGCATGAACTTGAAGCCCTGGGTTTCGAGATCGAACTCGTTCGCTCTCGGCCGGCCGTCATGGACGGCGACCTCCTTCATTTCGTAGGCGCCGGTCTTCGGATCGCTGCGGCCGCCGCCGTCCGAGACCTGGGTGGTCGGAATCTCGCCGGTCTTCACGGTGAACTGTAGGACGCCGGGAACGGTCGGGCCGGGCGCTGCGGTCATGACATCATCCTTTCCGGTAGCGTAGGCGGATACAAATAACATGCCGCGGCGGCTTTCGGGAAACCCCGGTTCGCGACCCGGTTTCCGTCCGGTTCCGGGCTGCGCTATAGTCGTTCCGCGGGCGCTGCGTTGTCCGCCGGGACACGCGGAGTCTCTGAATGCGACCTGACCACTGGTCAATCCGGATCCCCTCAAATCTCTTCTCGTGGATCGCCGGGATCGCGATACTTCTTATCATGTTCCATGTGGTGGTCGACGTCGCGATGCGGGAAATCGTCGCGTCGCCGCTCGACGGCACGATCGAAATCGTTTCGTTCTACGACATGGTCGCCGTGACGTTCCTGCCGCTCGCCTACGTGGCGCATCACGAGGGACACATTCACGTCGAACTCTTCACGCGCGGCCTGTCGCCGAGGGCGCTCGCCCTGCTCGAAGCCGCGCTGGGGGCGGCGTGCCTCGCCTTCACCGCCTGGCTGGTGCGCGAGACCTGGATCGCCGCGCTCGAGAGCCACGCTTCGGGGGAGATGTGGGAGACGTCCGACGATCTGATCACGATCTGGCCGAGCCGGTTCCTTTTGCCTGCGGGCGTGTTTCTCATGGGAGTCTACATGGCGTTCCGGATCGTCGACGACTTCCTGGTCGCCCTCGGCCGGCGCGAACCCGCGCGATGGGAGTGACGGCGTGACCGAACTGCAGATCGGGTTCGCCGGTCTCGGGGCGCTCCTCGTCCTCATCGCGCTGCGCATGCCTGTGGGCTTTGCGCTTATGCTGGTTTCGATAACCGGCGTCGCGGCGCTCAAGGGATGGGACGTGGCGGGCGGCATGCTGCGGACCGAGCCGTTCGACTTTGCGGCGCACTGGTCGTTCTCCGCGATTCCGATGTTCCTGCTGATGGGCGCGGTGGCGCATCATTCCGGCATATCGGCCTCGTTGTTCAAGGCCGCGAAGCTGTGGCTGGGCGGCCTGCCGGGCGGGCTCGCCGTCGCCGCCAATCTGGCCTGCGCCGGTTTCGCGGCGGCCTCCGGCTCGAGCACCGCGACCGCCGCCGCGCTCGGCCGCATCAGCGTGCCGGAAATGACGCGAGCCGGTTACGATCCGGGCCTGTCGACCGGAACGGTCGCCAGCGCCGGCACGCTGGGCGCCATGATTCCGCCTTCGATCGCCTTCGTGCTCTACGGGATTTTCGCCGAAGTCTCGATCAGCAAGCTCTTCATCGCCGGCGTGCTGCCGGGATTGATGACGGCGGCGATCTACACCACGATGATCATCGTCCGCTGCCGGATCAATCCGTCCCTCGGGCCGCCGCAGATGCAGGACGCGAATCGCGCGGAACGCTTCGCGGCGCTAGGCGAAGTCTGGCCGCTGCTCGCGCTTGTCGTCACCATCATCGGCGGCCTCTACGCGGGCGTCTTCACCGCGACCGAAGCCGGCGCCTTCGGAGCGTTCGTGTCCTTCGTCATCGCGGCCGCGCAGGGCCGGCTTTCCTTCAAAGTCTTCAGGGACAGCGTTTTCGAGGCGCTGTCCGGCACGGCCCGGATCTTCTGGGTCGCCATCGGCGCCGTGCTGCTGACCCGGTTCCTGGCCATGACGGGAGCGGAAAGCTTTCTCAAGGACATGGTGGGCAGCTGGGCGGCCGATCCGGTTCTGCTCGTGCTCGCGGCATCGATCATATACGTCATCCTCGGCATGTTTCTCGATCCGCTCGGATTGCTCCTGATCACGTTGCCGCTGCTGCTGCCGATGTTCGAGGCGCTCAACCTGGATCTGATCTGGTTCGGCGTGCTCGTCGTCAAGTACATCGAGATCGGATTGCTGACGCCGCCGGTGGGGCTCAACGTTTACGTCATCAAGAGCGTGGTCGGCGCCGACATATCGCTCGAGACGATCTTCAAGGGAGTGGGCTGGTTTCTGGTCTGCGAGGTGTTCGTGGTACTGTTGCTGGCCGCTTTTCCGGGCATCTCGCTTTATTTGCCGGGCCTCATGAACTGAGGCTTCGGTTCCGCGGCGAGGCGCAACATCGATCGGTTCCGCAGGACGGGACAGGAGGGAGAACGAACATGAAGCTCAGATCCGCACTTGCCGGCGCGGCCGTCTTCGGGCTGACGATCGCCGGTTCCGGCGCCGCGTTGTCTCAGAAAACATACACTTACGGACAGTGGCTGCCGCCGAAGCACAACGTGAACCGCCACGGCATCGCCCCGCTCGTCGAAGAGCTGACCCGGAAAGGCGTTCCCTGGAAGCTGGTGGCCGGGGGGCAGCTCTTCAGCGCCAAGGCCACCCTCAAGTCCGTCGGCAACGGCACGGCGGAGGCGGGGCTGATCGTGCCCAGCTATTCGCGGACCGGCCTCAAGCACGCGTTCGTCATCGCCGACATGATGATGTTGGGCGAGAACGAGCTGATCATGAACGGCGCCGCGCACCAGACGTATTTCTTCGACTGTCCCGAATGCCTGAACGACTACAAGAAAAACGGCACGATCTATCTCGCCGGGTACGGGGTGGGAGGCTACTCGCTTCTTTGCCGCAAGCCGGGGATCGCCAGGGTGGCCGATCTCAAGGACCTCAAGCTCCGCACCACGGGCGCGCTCGGCCGCTGGGCGAGAGCGCTGGGAGGCACCCCGGTTTCCATGACGATGTCGGACGTGCCGGAAGCGATCAAGCGCGGCCAGATCGATTGCATCATCGGGCCCATGGCGTGGATCAAGTCCTATCCCATCGACGACGCCCTCAAGTCGGTGATCAACTATCAGTTCGGATCCTATTCCGGCCTCGGGCTGATGGTAATGAACCGCAAGGCCTGGGACGCCTACACCGACGAGCAGAAGCGGATCGTCTGGGACGCTCTGCCTGGCGCTATCGCGCGAACCGTGGTCAAGGGCTACATAGGCGACGATATCGCCGCCAAGAAGGCCGCCGCGGCATTGGGAATTGCGGTCAGCAAGGGCGGGGACGACATCCGGGCTCTATGGGAAGAGCACAAGAAGAACGAAGTGAAGACCGCCATCGACAACGCCAGGAAGCTCAAGGCTCAGGATCCGGAGAAGATCGCCGCGGCGTTTCAGAAGAACATCGGAAAGTGGACGAAAATCGTGAAGGATGCCGGTCTTGCGGGCATTCTCTCGTCGGCCGGTCCCGATCCTTCGAAGCTCGACGACGCGACGGCCGTCTACGAGCGGCTGATGCGCGAGCACATTTATACGAAGGTCGATCCGACCAAGCTCTGATCCCGTGCGGGCGGGAGCGGGCGCTGCGCCGGCTTCCGCCCTCGGCCCCTGCCGCGCGAACGGGCGAGCAATGCATGGGGAATCGGAAAAATGCCTTTTTCCAGAGGCGGATCCGCGGCTTTGGCGCGCGCTGCGGATCCAGGAAAGCGGGCGGCGACGGGACGGCGCGCGGCACCTCGTTTCATGCCGGCGTCAACGCGAAGCGCATCGAAGTTTCGCGCGCCTCCGGGAGGGCTTTGAACAGGCGAGGGCGAGGTGACGTTGAGACTCGACGATGCGGAACTCGCGCGGCTTATCGAAGGAGGGGAAGGCCCGCGGGTCGAATTCAAGGAAGGGCTTGAGGGGAGCGCCCCGAAAAAGATCAGGGAAGCCATCTGCGCTTTTGCGAACGATCTCGCGGGCACCCAAGAACCCGGGATCGTCGTGGTCGGTCTCAGAGACGATCTGACGACGGTCGAGGTCGCCGACGAAACGCTCCTTGCGCTGACCAATATCCGGAGCGAAGGGAGCATCTTGCCGCCGCCCGTGCTGCTGGTCGAAAAACGCTCATGGAGAGGCGAAGAGATCGCGGTGGCGACCGTATCGCCTTCGGATTCGCCCCCGGTTCGATATAGGGGAGCCATCCATGTGCGAAGCGGTCCGCGGCGGGGAATGGCGACTGCCCAGGAAGAGAGAATTCTGAACGAGCGAAGGCGCTTCGGCGATCGGCCGTTCGACCTCCGTCCGGTGCCGAGTTCCGGCATCGCGGACCTCAGCGCCCGCCGATTCGAGGACGAATATCTGCCGAATTCGGTAAGTTCGGAGACGTTGGCGGAGAACGACCGCAGTCTTGTCCAGCGTCTGGCGGCGGCCAAGATGATCTCGTCGGTCGACGAAGAAACCGCAACGGCATTGGGCCTGCTCGTGCTCGGCGTATGCCCGCGCGACTTCATTCCTGGAGCCTATATCCAGTTTCTGCGCATCGAAGGCGCGACTCTTGCCGACGAGATCGTCGATTCGGCCGAATACGACGGAACGGTTTCAGAGATGCTGCGGGGTATCGAGGAAAAGCTGCGCGCTCACAATCGTCGCGGCGTCGACCTGGTAAGTCGGCAGCTGGAAGTTCGAACGGAAAACTTTCCTCTGGCGGCTCTGCAGCAACTGGTGCGAAACGCCGTCATGCATCGCAGTTACGATGCGACGAACGCCCCGGTTCGGGTGACCTGGTTCGACGACCGGATCGAGATCCAGAATCCCGGCGGTCCTTTCGGGGCCGTTACCCGGGAGAATTTCGGAGATCCAGGGATCACCGATTATCGAAATCCTAATCTGGCCGAGGCGATGAAGGCGCTGGGCTTCGTTCAGAGGTTCGGGGTCGGCATTCCAATTGCGCAACGGTCGTTGCGGGATTCCGGCTGCCCCGAAGCGGAGTTCGAGGCGCAGCCAACCCATGTTCTCGCCACTGTGCGAGCATCCCGGACGGAGGAAACTCGTCGGTGACGGTTCCTGTCCTTACCTTCTTCAGCGACAGGCGCGGAGTCGGCAAGACCTCGCTCGTCTACCATTTGGCATGGATGCTTTCGGAAAAAGGCAAGCGAGTCCTTGCCTGCGATCTCGATCCGCAGGCCGGGTTGACGGCTTCCTTTCTCGACGAGGATGCTCTGGAAGCGCTTTGGCGCGGCGACCAAAAAAATCGCACAATTCATCAATGCGCGGCGCCGTCGATCCGGGAGGGCGATCTCAACGAACCGGAAGTCCGCATGATTTCCGAAACCCTGGGCCTCGTTCCCGGCGATCCAGCCCTCTCGGGCCTCGAAGACAACCTGTCGATCGAATGGCGGAATGCGCTCGGCAACGTTGAGTCGGCGTTTCGCGCGCTTACGGCGTTCTGGCAGGTAATGCAGAACGGGGCGAAGAGCGTGAATGCCAATGTCGTTCTTGCGGACGTCGGTCCCAATCTCGACGCGCTCAACCGTTCCGTCCTGATCGCAACCGACTTCGTCGTCACGCCTCTCGGCGCGGATCTTTTTTCCTTTCGGGGACTGCGCAACCTGGGGCCAACCTTGAACGGATGGCGGAGCGGATGGTTAACGCGCCGCAATGGCTGGAATCCATCGGGCTCGGCGGACATGAAGTTGCCCAATGGCTATATGAAGCCGATCGGCTACACCGTTCAACAGCATGGATATCGCTTGGGAAATCCGGTGAAGGCTTGCGATAAGTGGGTCAACAAAATGCCGACGGAATATGCGTTGCGGTTCGGTGAGAAGGGAGAACGCCAATATCTTGGAACTCCTTCGGACGATCATAACTGCCTAGCGACCGTAAAGCATTATCGAAGTCTCGTTTCGATGGCTCGGGAAGCGCGGAAACCGATATTCAAGTTGACGCCGGCCGACGGAGCCATCGGCGCGCATGCAGCTGCGGTTGTAGCTGCCAAAAAAGATTTTCATAATTTGGCGCGGGAAATATGGAAGCGCATGTTTGCCGAGGGCGATGCGGAAAGTTCCCTTTGATGCGGCCTGCCTGCCGGTTTTCTTGCCGACAACGGGAACTTCGGGGCAGGGCGGCCGTCGAGCGGCGGTCGTCCGTTATGGCGCCGGACAACGCGCTGCGGCCCAAAGGAGGTTGCGGACATTCGACCGGGATTCGGAAGCGGTCGCGGCTCCCGCGCCGCCGTTCGTTTCGGTTTCGTCGATGCGGGGAGGCTACGAATCCGGAACGCAGGCCTTTCCGGGAGAACGAAGGACGTCCGGCGAGGGGAATTCCGGAGACGCCTTTCCGTTTCGGAGCGTGGGCGCGTTCCGGCTACCGCAGCGCGTTCGAAGGATCGCCTCGCAGCGGCGCGGGTTGCCCCGAAGGCCGTCGGTCGTTTCCTCGGCGTAGCCGGCGGCCCGCCGACCGAGGCAGCGCCGTCAGGAATCGCGCCTGCAGGAACGTTTCGGGAAAAGCGCGAGCGAAGAATCGTATAACGCGGGATCTTCCGTTCGGACCGGAGCGTCCGCCGTGAATCTTGCCTCCATGCTCGACCATCAGGCTCGGCGCAGACCCGCTCACCCTGCGATAATCGAGGGCGGGCGCGTCGTCACCCATAGAGCGCTGGCGGTCAGGGTTCGCAGGTGGGCCGGGCATTTGCTCGATTCGGGGTTCTCGCCGGGCGATGTCGTCGCGGTCGCGCTTCGCGATACCGCCGACCACCTGGTCGCGAACTGGGCCATCGCTCGCATGGGCGGAATCATCCTGCCTGTCGATCATCGTTGGAGCGCATACGAGAAGCGGAACGTCGCCGAGGGCTTCGGAGCCGCGGCCACGCTTGTCGAAGCGGAGGAGGGCGGAGGCATCGCGGTCGACGAACGCTTCCGCGCCGAGGCGGACGCGGCGGATGCAGGCGGGACGTTTCCCGAGGACGGCTCCGCTCCGATGGCGCTTTGCCTGTCGTCGGGCACCACGGGAACGCCGAAAGGGCCGGCGCTGACCCACGATCAGATGCGGGCGCGGTGGATGACGCAGTTCGTTTCGCTGGGATTTACCGAGCACGATCGCTATCTCTCCGCCACGCCTCTGTATTTCGGGGGCGGACGCTCGTTCTCCATGAGCGCGATCTGGTGCGGCGCCACCGCCGTCATGTTTCCCCCGCCGTACGACGCGCGCGGGCTGGTCGAAGCCGCGGGCGCAACGGGAGCGACGACGACGCTGCTGGTGCCGACGATTCTGCGCCGTTTGCTGGCGGAAGCGGCCGGCGCCGCGCCGCTTTTTCCGGGGTTGCGTCTGTTGCTGTCCACCGGAGCTGTCTTGCACGAAAGCGAACGGCGCAGCGTGATGCAGAACCTGTGTCCGTTTTTCGTCAACTATTACGGATCGACGGAAGGAGGCGGCGTCTCGATTCTGACTCCCGTTCACGGCCCGGAGGCTGCGGGGTCGGTGGGCCGGGTCGTGTTCGGTACGGATGTTCAGATCGTGGACGGCGACCACGAGGAGGTGCCCGCGGAGGAAACCGGCCGCATCCGTTATCGCGGACCCGGAGTCGCGACCGAATTCTTTCGCGAACCGGAGAGCGGCGCGTTTCGAGACGGCTGGTTCTATCCCGGCGATCTGGGAAAATTCGACCGAAACGGATTCCTCCATCTTGCGGGACGCGGCAGGGAGACGATCGACCGCGGCGGCGTGACGGTGTATCCGGTGGACGTGGAGGCCGTTCTTCTGGCGCATCCCGAGGTGACGGACGCTGCGGTGGTCGGGGTTCCGTCTACCGAGCTGGGCGAGGAAATTGCCGCATGCTTCGTGGGCGCCGCTTCAGTGGACGAGCTGATGGCGCACTGCCGGAGCGGTCTTGCGCCGTACAAGGTTCCCCGGCGAATCCTTCGGGTCGAGAACCTGCCGAGAAACGCGCTCGGAAAGATTCGGAAGGCCGACCTTGCGGAACGCTTTTCCCGCGTTCGATTCGCGGATTCGGAAGAGCGTTCCTGACCGGTTGTTTGCGCGGAAAACGTCTGCCGGTATCAGGGTTTCGGGACGAGCGGCGGCAGGGCTGGCGTCTCGCCGCCGACGGTCGTGCAGCGCAAGGCTATGTCGAACGCTTCCGTTGCAGACCGGGAAGCGGCTGCGCGTTGAAAAGGACATGGAACGGAAACCGGGGATCGCAGCGACATGTCCGGTGCGTGATCGCCAGCGGAGCCGCGGCGAGGGATCGTGCCGAAGCAGCCGAAGGCGGGATAATCGTTGGAGCAAGCAACTGGGCGTGGCCGTAGCGTTCGAAAGGACCGCCGCCTTGCGCCGGAAGGATGAAGGGGGTGATGCGGCATGCCGACAAGGCGCATAATTACAGTTCCGATGAATCCTTGGGAGGTCGCGGGGGAGACAAAGAGGTGACGGTCGATTCAGCCCGGATGGCGCCCGATGCGGCGGTGTCCGGGGTTGATGCCGCATTCAACGCTTTGCTGGGAGACCTGTTGCCTCGCCAGGGATGCTGGAGCGATCAGGCGTATCTATGGCTCACCGACCATAGTCGTCGCTCGGTCGAATTCACCGACGGCTATATCGAGGAATTACCTGCGCCCACGGATGCGCACCAAGCCGTCCTTGCATTCCTTAACGACCTGTTTCGCGCCTGGCTGGGTCCGCGCGGCGGCGTCGTCAGGTTTTCGGTCCTGCGGATGCGCGTTCGCGAGGGCAAATTCCGCGAACCCGATCTGTTGCTTCTGCGAGACCGCTCGGATCCACGGCGCCAGGACCGCTACTGGCTGGGTGCGGATCTGGCGGTCGAAATCGTCAGCCCCGACGACCCGGACAGGGATCTGGTTGATAAGCGCGCCGACTATGCCGAAGCAGGCATCCAAGAGTACTGGATTGTCGATCCGCGCGATGAAACGATCACCGTGCTTACGCTCGATGGCGTCGCCTATTCGGAGCGCGGCGTGTTCCGGCGCGGCGAGGTGACGCACTCCGCGCTGCTCGACGGCTTCTCGGTAAAGGTGGCGGAAGCGTTCGACGCCCCGGAAACGCGCGCTTAATCGCGCGGCGGCCTTTCAGTTCATGCGATAGTCGGCCGTACCGGCCTGTCTGGAAAATTGCGGCCGTTCTTGTCGCTCCGGTCGGACATGACCGGCGGGCGGGCTCGACGGATCGCGTTCGCGGGCCGCGCCATGCCGTGGACGCCAAGGAAAAACCGGCTTTCTCACGCCTGCCGTTTCGTCGAGACGGACAGTTCGCCGTCCGCAACCTACGGTACGGCGATCTCCGTAGCTGGCAAGTCAAACAATTTCATCGCGTTGTCCCGCAGCACCTTGCGCTTCGCCTCGGATTTCCACGACAGTTCCGCGACCTCGCGCATGGCGCGTTCCGGATCGACCACCGGCCAGTCCGTGCCGAACAGCACCTTCTCTTGCCCCAACGAATTCATGAAACGTCGGGTCGCCTCCGGCCAGTGCGCGGGAGCGTGCGCGTCCAGACCGATATGGACGTTTTCGTGCTTCCAGGCCACCGATACCATTTCCTCGTGCCATGGATACCCGATATGAATGCCGATCAGAGTTAATTCGGGAAAGTCGATCGCGATCCGGTCGAGACAGATCGGCCGTCCGACGCTCGGCAGGCGGCGATGCGGGTTGTAGACCAGGCAATGGCCGACCTGGATCATGACCGGCACGTCGAGTTCGCAGCATTTGGCGTAGAACGGGTAGAATCTCGGGGCATCGGGCGGTTCTTCGAACCAATGCGGATAGAGATGAGCGCCGACGAAGCCCATTTCGCGGACGGCGCGCTCGACCTCGGCGAGGCTGTCCATAATGCGCGAGGCGTCGATGCCGATCAGTCCGGAATATCTGTCGGGACGGTCGCGGACGAGGCGGGCGACGTATTCGGCGGGCATGTGCGCCGAACCCTGGATCCGCAGATCGCCGGAACGAGACGCCACCAGGAAGGAGCGTTCTATGCCGGCGCGCTCCATCATTTCCACATGGACGTCGGGCGGAACGCCGTCGCGGTGCTCCGGGCGCACGCGCACCCTTTCGCGAAATTTCCGGTCGACCGCCATCCATCCGTTCCGCGAGGCTTCGGGAGTGAAGGCGTTGCAGACGATGTCGATCGCGCCGTAATCCTCGCCCTCGATGCAAATCCTTTGGTTCGCGTGATTCACGGCCGTGCCCCGCAACTGTTCCGGTTACTGCGTTCCGGCGTCCGCAAGTTCCCAAACCGGAGGCCCCGAGCCCGAGACCCTTCCGGCATTCGACGCGCTGCGCCGGCAACGCGCCGACGACGCTCGGACTGTTTCCGGCGCCGGGAAAGTCCGCCGGCCGACCGCCCGCGTCTTCGCGGCGCCGGTCTCGCAGGAACGATGGCCCGCAAGCGTGAGCGCCGTACCGCGCGCCGTCCGCACCCGACAGGGACGCTTCCGCACGTTCGAGGATCATATCACGTTGCGGCGTTGCTCCGCGGAAACGTCGCCGGGCGGACGCCAGGCTTCGCGCGCGGCGAGAAACCATGCGAAACGGCCGATCCGGAGAACGAACGTTGCGCCGAGCGACGTCGCGACCGCCGGAAGCCGGGCTCCGGCCTGCGTCAGGCCGGCCCATCCGTTGGCCCAGAGTCCCTGAAGCGAAAAGAAGTCCGCCATCGTCAGGGACGCCACGGGCATGAGTCGCCGGGACGCGGGATGCGCGGTTGATTGAAACGCTGGACGCACCGCCTCCGCGGACCTCGGCGTTTCTTTCCGGCACGACGGCGGCGAGCGCCGCCGGACGCGTTGCCCCGGTCAACAAGAAGACTTCGCGCCAACCGGCGGTCTTGAGGCCCCATTGAAGCGGACGCGTGCCGCACGCCGAGACCGCCGATGGTCGGCACGAGCGAATTTCCCGTCGCCCACCGGTTGCGCGGCACGGTTACGGCCTTGAACGCGGTGGTCAGGCGATCCGCGACGCCGAAGCGGCGCGGCCGCAGGCCAATGTCTCGACGCCGTTCCCGGCGGCGAAGAGAATGCGGCCTGAAGCGGCGATCGCCGTTTGCGCCATCAGGACGCGACGCGGTCCGTAGCGATCGAGCGCGACAGCGACAGGAACGAGAACCAACGCGGCGGAAAGGAATTACAGGCTCCTCAGTGAACCGATTTCCGGGGCGGGCGGTCCGCGACGATCTGCGGCGCGACGACGGCATTCACGTTGCGGAGGAAGTAGGAAAGGAACCCGAAGGGAAGAACGACGAGAACGACGAGCGCCGCAGTCCCGGGAAACGCTTTCCTTGCCGCTGTGCTGTCGAAAGCGCCCGTCAAGGAGGCGGGTCGGCCGTTCCTTGCGACCGGAAAAGGCATCGCCTAAGAGTCCGGCGCGAGAACCTGCCGGGACCATGCGATGAAATATCCGCCGCCGCCTCATCCATGTCCGCGAAAACCGGAATTCGTTCCTCCGCCCGGCGCATGCGACAGCCATGTACATGTGTTCGGGCCTTCGGAGCGGTTTCCTTACCATCCGGACGCCACCTACCGACCGGTCGACGCGCCCGGGGAACGGCTGCGCAGATTGCATGGCCTTCTCGGTCTGGACAGGGCCGTCATCGTGCAGGCGACCTGCCACGGAACCGACAATTCCGCCACGCTCGAAGCCGTCGCCGCTTCGGGCGGACGTTGGCGCGGCGTCGCGATCGTCGACGAAAGCTTCGCGGAGGAGGACTTCGCGGAACTCCATGCAGGCGGTATTCGCGGCGTTCGCTTCAGTTTCGCGCGCCATCTCGGCGGCTCTCCCGATTTCGACCGGGTGCGCCGGGTCGCGGAGAGGGTGGAGCAATTCGGATGGCATATCGTAGTCTATATCGAAGCGCGGGACATCGTTGCCTTCGAAAGGGAATTGCGCGACTTTCGATTGCCGCTGGTCTTCGACCACATGATTCGCGTCGACGTCGCCGAAGGCGTCGAATCGGAACCGTTTCGCCTGCTGCTCGACTTCATGCGGAACGAGAACGCGTGGGTCAAGATTTCCTGCGCCGAACGTCTTTCGCGCGGAGGGCCGCCCTACGACGATGTGGTCCCTTTCGCCCAAGCGGTCATCGAGGCCGGTTCGGACCGCGTCCTGTGGGGAACGGATTGGCCGCACCCGAATCTCTGGACGGGCATGCCGGACGACGGAGACCTCGTCGATCTTCTGCCGCGTTACGCGCCCGACCCGGCGACCCGGCGCAAGTTGCTCGTGGACAATCCCGCGGCGCTGTACGGCTTCCGCGGCTGATTCCGTCAGGCGGCGAAGCCCTCGGTGGTCCAGACGCGCTCCTCGAAGCTCATGAAGCGCCAGCGCCAGACGTCGCCGTCGGCGCGCACCCAGCCGGCCGTCTGCCCCGGAAAATGCGCCGGTACGACCACGGTGCCGCTGTCCGCGACCTCGGCGAGAATCCGTTTCCGGCTCGCGGCGGCTTCCTTCGGGTCGGTGCAAAAGCAAGTGCTCCAGTCCGGTTCCCGGCATTGAAGCGGGTGGTGCATCATGTCGCCGGTGAAGATCGCGCGCCGGCCCTGCGACCTGAAATTGACGCAGACCTGGCCCGGCGAGTGGCCGAACGCGGGCGTAAGCCAGATGCCGTCTTCAAGCTCGAAATCCGCATCCACCAGCCGCGCCTGTCCCGCCTCCACGACGGGCAGGCAACTGTCCTCCCAGATCGTCGAGCGCCCGCCGGATAAGGCGTCCGCTTCCCAGGCCTCGTACTCCTTCCCGCCGAATACGTAAGTGGCGTTGGGAAAGGTCGGTTTCCATTTTCCGTCGACGAGCCGCGTGTTCCATCCGCAATGATCGACATGCAGATGCGTGCAGAAGACGTAGTCCACGTCCTCGAACCGCAGACCGTGGGCCGCGAAGCCGTTCAGCCAGGACTGCTTGGGATAGTCCAGCGCGGAGCCGCGTCCCGGTTTGTTCTCGCCGACGCAAGTGTCGATCAGGATCGTGTGCCTGGCCGTTCGCACGACGAAGGTCTGGTAAGTGATTACGAGCAGGTTCCGGTTCTCGTCGTAGACCAGCGGCGGCATTTCCCGGAGATGGGCGAGCGCGACGTCCATGTCGGCGGTGGGAAACATCGCCGTCGGCTTGCGCCACGGTCCGTCGCGCTCGACGAAACTCGAAATCAGGATATCTCCGATCATGAAAGGCCGCATTCGAATCCTCCGTTTTTTCCGCGCCGAGGCATCCTGACACGGAATCGGACGGGCGTGGCAGGACGCTTTCGCGACGGTTGTGGCGAAGCGCCGCATTTCATCCTACCATTGCGCCGCGATTCCGGCGGTAGGAGGAAACAATGGATACAGGCGTCGAACGTCTTCGCGAACTTCCGATCAGGGAGATCACCACCGCGACCGATACGAGAGACATTCTCGCCCATTGCAAGGCGCAGGGAGACGCCTTCAGATTCGACGAAATCGTTATTGTGGACACCGACGCGCACCACATGGAAGTCGAATCGTGGAGGGATATCTGCGAATACATCGAGGACGAGGTTCAGCGCGCGCAGGCGCTCGACCACCTGAAGAACAGGACGGGGTCGCCGCCTTACGGCCTGAACGGCGACCACGCGCTCAGGTACCAGGACTGCGGCAGCCGCATTCCCCATCAGTCGAAACTCGGCGAACAAGTTGCCGACGCTTCGGTTCATCGCGACGTCACGCTCATTCGCCGCGCGATCGAATCGTTCCACCTCGACTACATGGTGGTCTTTCCGACGCCGATGCTGAACTTGGGAATGCACCCGCAGTTCGACATGGAGGCATTGCTCGGACGCGCCTACGACCGGTGGTTCTGCGAGAACATTCTCCCGACCGATCCTCGAATGAAGACGCTTCTCTACCTACCGTTTAGCGATCCGAACGCCGCCCTCAAGACCGTCGAGGAACTCGGGGACCATCCCGGGGTGGTCGGTTTCATGGTGACGTCGGTGCGGCACAAACCCGTTCACCATAACGACTACATGAAGCTGTACCGGGCCATCGAATCGTCGGGCAAGCCGCTGGGATTCCACGCCGGCTACAACTGGCAGGATCCGTCCATGATGCAGATCAACCGCTTCGGCACGATGCATGCGTTGTCGTTCGTCTGGTGCAGCGTGGTCCACATGAGCAACTGGATCATGAACGGCCTGCCGGAACGGTTCCCGAAACTCGACGTCATCTGGATCGAATCCGGCCTCGCCTGGGTGCCGTGGCTGATGCAGCGCCTGGATCACACTTACCTGATGCGCTCTTCGGAAGCGCCGCTGCTGCGCCGCCTGCCGAGCGAATACATGCGCGAGATGTATTTCACCTGCCAGCCGATGGAGACCGATCATCCGGAAGCGCTCGCCGTCACGCTCAAGATGATCAACGCGAAGGATCGGTTGCTGTATTCGTCCGACTGGCCGCACTGGGATTTCGACGCGCCGAGCGTGATCTGGAATCTTCCGATGCTGGACGAGCAGGCGAAGAAGAACGTTCTCGGCGAGAACGCGCTCAAGCTGTTCGGTCTCGAACGGCCGGAAGGCAAGTAGTCCGGCGCCCGCCTGCCGCGCCCGTCAGCCGTAAAGGTTCAGCACGTGGCGCTGAAGGGCGTGTTTCAGGATTTCTTCCGGCCCTTCGGTGATCATGAACGAGCGCGCGTCCCGCCACAGCTTTTCGATCGGAAGATCGGTGGTCAGCCCGAGGCCGCCGTGGATCTGCAAGCAGCGGTCGGTTGCCTCGAACGCCTTGCGGTCGCCGATGTACTTGCACATGTACGAGTCCCAGCGAATGTCCTCTCCGGCGTCGTGCCTCGCGGCGGCCGCGTAGATCATTAGCCGCACCATGTGGATGTCGGCGAACGTGTCGACCAACATCCACTGGACCGCTTGCCGCTCGGCGAGCGGCTTGCCGAAGGTGACCCTGTCCTTTGCGTAGGACGCGCCGAGTTCCAGGCAGCGCTCCATCGTGCCGACGCCGATGGCGCCGTGGCGGATGCGCCCCATGGTGATCCAGGTCTGCGCCATGCGGAACCCGTCGCCCTCCTTGCCGACGAGGTTGCCGGCCGGCACGCGCACGTCGTCGAACGCCATTTCGCAGGGCTGGTCGTCCATCATGGTCCGCTGCTTCCGGAGTATCTTCACGCCCGGCGCGTCCGCATCGACCAATATGCAGGAAATGCCGCCGCGAACCCCTTTTTCGGGATCGGTGACGCAGATGACCTGGAAGAAGTCGGCGGTGTCGGCGCCGGTAATGAACCGCTTGGTTCCATTGATGACGTAATGGTCGCCGTCGCGGACGGCCGTCGTCTTCATGCCCGACGGGTCGCCGCCGGCATCGGGTTCGGTCTGCGCGAAGCCGGGCTTTTTGTCCCCGGAGATGCAGGGCTTCAGGTACCGTTCCGTCTGCTCTTCGTTGGCGTATTCCGCGAGGAGCGGACTGACGTCCGGACCGAATATCCACTTCTTGCGGCGAGGGAAGGCGATCGTGCGACCGGTTTCCTCCCAGATGACGGCCCGGGCGAGCAATCCCATGCCGAGTCCGCCCAGGCTCTCGGGCACGTCCACGCCCCAGATGCCGAGCTCCTGGGCGCGGCGCTCCAGCTTTTCGCGGACTTCGGGCAGCATTTCGGGGCCGTCGTAGGCCTCGCGCTCGATCGGAATGACCTCGTTGTCGATGAAACGCCGCAGCGTTTCCTTGAGCATGCGCAGTTCTTCGGGGAGCTCGTATTCCATCGACCGTCCTTTTCGGCATAGGGTAGCCAACCGATGATGGCGCAGCCGCCCCGTTCTGTCCATGCAGGAAGCGTTTGCGCACGCCATTCTTTGTGTAACTAACCACGAGCCGCCGGCACACAAAACCGTTCCGCGAGATTTTTTCGCGGCGGCGCTCGCCGTTCGAGAATTCGGGAGCGTGACGCCGAAGGCTGCCCCGCGTCGCCCAGTCTTCGCGCCGCGCCGCCCGAACGCGGAACGGTTATGTCGGCGAGTGGCGCGAGGCCGGAAGAGCCATACCCGAAGTTATCGGGGTGAGCAGGTCATGAGAGTTTGATTGACATGCTGCGGGAAACGCAGATCTTACCAAGCATGCGGAACGACGGTGATAATGGCGGTGCTCGGGTGAAACGGGGCTGGATGAGGTTCTGGACCTTCCTTATTGCGCCGTCGGGAAAGGTCGCCGGTCGCCTCGGCATCGGAGCGCCGATCATCGTGTCCGCCGCCTCGCTGGTAATCGCCGGCATCTCGCTGGCCGTGTCGTGGTCCATCCACTCGAACCAGGGGCTGCATTATTCGTGGGGCCGGGTGTCGAGCCACGTTCCGGGAAATTCCGGCGTCGCGGGAGCGCTGGAGTATCTGTATTCCAGAGGCGAGGATCTCCGTTGGGTCGACCTGCGTCCGACTTCGACCGCGTTTGCCGCGGACGAAGTGGAGGCCCGAACCGGCGACGACGTTATGGCCGTTGCGCGGGAGGTTAACCTGAGCGGAGCGAGCCTGCGAAAAGCTTGGTTCGACAGGACGGATTTTACCGACGCGATCCTGAAGGATGCCGATCTCACCCGCGTGCGCGCACGCGGCGCGCAGTTCGAGAAGGCGGACATGAGCAACGCCTTGCTGAAGGGCGCACGGTTCAACGACAGCAACCTGTCGCACGCGATTCTGGTCGGCGCGGATGCCGATGGCGCGTTCCTCATCGATGCCACAATGCGTTCCGCAAGGCTCGACGGATCGTCCATGAAGCACGCCAAACTCCGGCGAGCCGATGCGTCGAAAGCCTCCTTTGTCGGCGCCGATCTGACCGAGGCCGATCTGTCGACCGGAATTTTTCGCGGCGCGCGTTTCGTCGCCGCACGTCTCGCCAAGGCCGATCTGACCTACGGTGACCTCGAGAGGGCGAGTTTCGTCGGCGCCGACCTGTCCGGCGCCCGGTTCGTTCGCGCCATCGTTTGGGAGACCGATTTTTCCCGCGCCAACCTGAGCGGCGCGGATTTCGCCAGAGCGCGGGAGCTCGGCGACGCGAAATGGGACGGCGCATGGGCCTGGAAGGACCGGCAGCCGGCCTTTTCGGAGAACGCCGGAATAAACGTTGCCCTGTACGATCCTCGATGCCGCGAAGCTTGGGAAAAGGATGTCGCGTCCGCCAAAGGGCGGCGCTACGCCGCTCCGGCGGATAACTCATGTCGCGTATCGGCGAAATGACGCGCGCCCATTGCGCGGCTGCTTGGTGCGGCGTTCGCGACGTTTTTGGCGTCGATTCTGCCCGGTGCTGGGCCGGGAGGCGGGCTGGCTGGCGGCGCATCTCCACGGGATGGCGCAAATTTCCGGGAAACTGAGCAAACTCTCGTGATCCGCGCCTGCTCGCCCCGTAGCATGTTGGGTGTCGGCCTCGCGCCGCTGTCGCGCGCCGACATCACCGTTCCGCGTTCGGGCGCCGCGGCGAAAGACAAGGCGAGGTAGCCTTCGGCGTCGCGCTCTTGAACTCGGCGAGCGCCGCCGCAAAACAAATTGTCGATTCGCGGAACGGTCTTTTGTGGCTTTAGCTCGGGGTTGCTTACGCAACGGCGGAACGGCACCCAAACAGGCCGTCGCGCCATCGGCCCGGAAGCACCCGCAGCCTCGTTCAATCGCCTGAACCGGGCGGTCGCGCGACGGCGCCGCAAAGCTCCGTCCCGCTCGCCGTTTTCCGTCCGCCGGCGTTCGCGCACGCCTCGCGCCGTCGGCGGCTTGGCCCGATCGCGGCGACGCCGTAATATCGGGCCGAACGCATAAGGAGCGCGCTGGCATGGGCATGTTGATCGACGGCAAATGGATCGAAGACGACGCGAAATATCGCAACCCCGAAGGGGGCGCGTTCGTGCGTACCGAGTCGTCCTTCCGCGAATTCGTTACCGCCGACGGCTCCTCGGGCTTCAAAGCGGAACCCGGCCGCTACCACCTGTTTCTCGCGCCGTCCTGCCCGTGGGCGCACCGCACCCAGATCGCGCGACGGCTCAAGGGGCTGGAAAACGCGATTTCGATCACGCTCTCCGACAGGCCTCGCAGGCGCAGCTGGGTGTACTCGCAGGGGATCGACGACCTCCGGCCCGGCGCGGACGGACTTCTCGAACTCCATGAAGTCTATGTCGCCGCGGACCCCGGCTATACCGGCCGGGTGACGGTGCCGACGCTGTGGGACCGCCGGAACCGGACGATCGTGAACAACGAATCGTCGGAAATCCTCAGAATGTTGAACGCGGAGTTCGACGAATGGGGCGACCCGTCGCTCGACCTGTACCCGGCGGCGCACCGCGCCGAGATCGACGCGCTCAACGAACGAATCTATCGAACTCTCAACAACGGCGTGTATAGGTGCGGGTTCTCGAAAACCCAGGAAGCCTACGAGGAAGCCGTCTATCCGCTGTTCGAGACCCTGGATTTTCTCGAACGGCGCCTCGCCGGGCGCCGGTATCTCGTCGCGGATCGTCCGACCGAAGCCGACTGGCGGCTGTTCGTGACCCTGATCCGTTTCGATTTCGTCTACTTCAGCCATTTCAAGTGCAATATCCGCCGAATCCAGGACTATCCCAATCTATGGAATTACGCGCTGGACCTTTACCAGACGCCCGGCATCGCCGAGATCGTCGATGTCGAAGGAATCAAGAAGGGCTATTATGGCGGACAACGCAACGTGAATCCGACGGGAATCGTGCCGGTCGGGCCCGAGATCGACCTGGCGGCGGCGCACGACCGCGACCGTTTTCCGGCGGCCGCGTGACGCCGCTCAGGCGCTCGAAGCCGGGCGGTCGATCGCCACCGCCTTGACCATGGCGTAGACCTTCGTTCCCGGGGCGAGCGACAGGTCGTGAAGCGACCGCCTGGTCAGCCGCGACCACAGAAGAATGCCGCCCACCCGCACCGACACGTCCACCTGCGGACGGTCCGCGCCCGCGATTTCGGCGACGCGGCCCTCGAAGACGTTCAGGACGCTCACGCTTCGCGGACGGACGAGCGCGAGACTCACGTCGCGGGCGCGCACGCGAATCCGCAGGCGTTCGCCGCCGCCTAGGTCGGACGAAACGATCCGGAAAGCGCCGCCCGCGAAGGAGAGCGTCGCTATGCCGTAGCCGTCGTCGGGATCGGACACCGCGACGGGGATCACCGTGCCTGCGTCGCCGTCGCCGACGATGCGGGCCAGGCGAGGGCGGTTCAACACGTCCTCGACCGGGCCGGAGGCCGCCACGGAGCCGCCTTCCAGAAGCACCATTTCGTCCGCGAGTCGCAGGATTTCCTCCACGGCGTGGCTGACGTAGACGATCGGCACGGCGAAGCGGCGGCGAACGCGGTCGATGAAAGGAATGATCTCGTGCTTTCTTTCGGCGTCCAGCGAGGCGAGGGGCTCGTCCATCAGGAGAAGGCGCGGCGCGGAGAGCAGCGCCCGTCCGATCGCGACCCGCTGGCGTTCGCCGCCGGAGAGGCCGTGCGTGCGCCTTTCGAGAAGGCGTTCGATGCCGAGGACGTCCGCGACCGCGTCGATTCCGAAGATGCCGAGGCGCTTCGACCGCCGGGCGCCGAACTCGAGGTTGCGGCGCACCGTCATGTGCGGAAACAGCCTCGCGTCCTGGAACACGCATCCGACGCGGCGGCGTTCGGGAGCGACGTCGATCCCCCGCGCGGCGTCGAAAAGAACCTCGTCGGCGACCGAAATCCTGCCGGCGTCGGGCGCGAGCAGGCCTGCGACCATCTGCACGACGCTGGTCTTTCCGGCGCCCGATTTTCCGAACAGCGCCGTTACGCCGGAGCCGGCCCGGAACCGCGCGTCGACCGCGAAGTCGCCGAGCGTCTTCCTGACGTCGACCTCGACGGTCACGGGCCGATTATTCGGCGGCGGACGCGCCGGGCGGCGATTTCGGCGGCCAGCATGGCGGCGAGCGCGACAGCGATCGAAAGGGCGACCAGCCGCATCGCCGACGCTTCTTCGCCGGGAACCTGCGCGAGGCCGTAGAGCGATATCGGAAGCGTCGTCGTTTCTCCGGGAATCGCCGCGACGAAGGTGATGGTCGCGCCGAATTCGCCGAGCGACCGCGCGAAGGCGAGAATCACTCCGGCGACGACGCCGCTTCCGGAGAGCGGGAGGGTGACGTTGAAAAACGCGTCGAACGCGTTGGCGCCCAGCGTGCGCGCGGCCTGTTCGAGCCGCCGGTCCACCGCTTCGATGGACAGCCGGATCGCCCGAACCATCAGGGGAAACGACATCACCGCGGCGGCGACGGCGGCGCCGCGCCACGAGAACGCGAACGTCAGGCCGAACGCGTCGTGCAGCCAGGCGCCGACCGCGCCCCTGCGGCCCAGCAAAACGAGAAGGAAGTATCCGACGACGACCGGAGGCAGGACGAGCGGCAGATGGATGAGCGCGTCGAGCAACGTCTTGCCCGGAAACTCGCAACGGGCGAGCAGCCAGGCGACGGCGATCCCGAAGGGCAGGCTGACGCCCACCGCCCATGCGGAGACGCGGAGGCTGAGGATCACCGCTTCGATCTCGGCCGGAGACAGCATCGCTCAGTCGACGACGAACCCGTGGCGCAGATAGATTTCCTTCGCCGACGGGGAGGAGAGGAAGTCCAACAGGCGCGGGACGGATCGGTTTTCGCGGGTGATGGGGGCGGCGTGGTAGACGATGGGGTCGTGCAGGCCGGCGTCGAAAACGGTCAGGATCCTCGCCGCGCCGCTTGCGCTTGCGTCCGTTCGATAAACGATGCCGAGAAGGGCTTCGCCGCGCTCGACGAGGGCGAGCGCGCTGCGAACGTCCCGTGTCCGGGCCGTTCGGGGCGCGACGGATTTCCAGATGCCGATCGACGCGAGCGCCTGCCTTGCGTAGATGCCGGCGGGCGCATGGCGGGGATCGGCGATGGCCAGACGGCCCCGGGATCCAAGCCGGGCCAGTATGGCGTCGCCGTCAGGCTTGCCTGCCCTCGCATCCCGGGGGGCGACGAGGGCCAGCCGATTTCCGAACAGGGCGCGCCGGAACGACGGATTCACCTCGTTTTTCGAGACGAGATAGTCGATCCATGCCCCGTTGGCCGAGATGAAGACGTTCGCGGGCGCTCCCCGCTCGATCTGGCGGGCGAGGGCGCCGCTTGACGCGAAAACCATGCCGAGGCGCTCGCCGCGAGAAGCCGTCCATGCGGCGGCGATTTCCTCGACCACCTGCCGGGTGCTGGCGGCGGCGAACACGATCACCGGTTTCGCATGCGCCGCCTGCATCGCCGCAGCCACCGCGAGGACGCCCGTGACGATCTTCAGGGCCATGGACGCTGCATATCACCGGGAGCGGCGGCTGTCGATGCCGGCGGAGCGGTTCGTCCGGAATCGCCGAGCCGCCTTTCGCCGCCCGCCCGAGACCGTTCGATTCGGGCAGCGAGATCGCCGGACGGTTCGAAGGAACGTCGTCGACCCGCCGGACCGTCCGAACGAGCGGCTCGCCTCGCCGTCTTCGACTCCGACAGAACGACTGCCCTCTCCCGGAGGAATCGGTCCGCGGGCCGGCGAAGTCATCCCTTTTCCGACAGCGTTCGCGCCTGCTCCTGCAACTGGTCGAGCTTTTCCTCGATTACGCTGCGATCGAGGTCTCTCGTGATGAAGACCATTCGGGACCGCCGGTCCCCGTCGGGCCACTCGGGCAATTCGGCCGGGTCGTGGAACATGTGCTGCACGCCGTGGATCGCGATCGGCCGGTCGCGCCCGGCGATGTTGAGAATGCCCTTGATTCTCAGCAGCTTCTCGCCGTGCTGCCCGATCAGTATGCGGATCCAGGCGACGAACGCTTCCCAGTCGACGGGTTCGTCGCGGTTCATGCAGAATGCGGAGATCGAGTCGTCGTGACGGTTGACGTCGTGATGATGGTGACGGTGCGCTTTCTCCGCGTAAGCCTCGTCGCGCAGCCAGCGCTGCACGTCGATGGTCTTGGTCGCCGGATCGTAGAGACCGGCGTCGAAAAGCAGCGCGGGATCGATGTCCCCCATGACGGCGCGGTAGCGCGGCGCTCCCGGATTGATCCCCGCGAGCCGGGCGTCGAGAGCTGCCGAAACGGGTTCGAGATCCGCCTTGGTGATCACGATGCGGTCGGCGACCGCGGCCTGCTTGACGGATTCGGCGTATCGGTCGAGTTGCAAGTCCGCGTTGACCGCGTCGACCGTGACGATGATGCCGTCGAGCGCGTAGCGGCTTGAGATCAGCGGCGCGGTCATCAACGTGTGGATGACGGGCGCGGGATCCGCGAGACCCGTGGTTTCGATCAGCACCCGGCGAAAATCCGGAATTTCCTTCTTGATCCGCCTGACGAACAGGTTGGACAGCGCCTCGACCAGGTCGCCCTGCACCGTGCAGCACAGGCAGCCGGCGTTCAGAAGAACGGTGTTTTCGTCGATGCGCTCGATGAGTTGATGGTCGAGTCCGATTTCGCCGAATTCGTTGACGAGGACGGCGGTTTCGGCCATGTCCGGGCGCTTCAGAAGGCGGTTGAGCAGCGTGGTCTTTCCGCTGCCCAGAAAACCCGTCAGGAGGGAGACCTGGATCGGCGACTCGGCGGGCGGCTCAGGCATCGCCGTTCAGTCGGCGGAAGCCGGCTTCGAGATCGGCGATCAGGTCCTCGGGATCCTCGAGGCCGGCGTGGACTCGGATCAGCTGGCCCGGACCCTTCCATTCCGTGGCGGTCCTGTTGGAACTCGGATCCGCGGGTATGATCAGGCTCTCGAAGCCGCCCCAACTCGCCCCCATCGCGAAGAACCGCATGCCGTCGAGCATCGCCGCGATCCGTTCCTCGGAATGCCCGTCCCCGAGAACGAACGAGAACAATCCGCTCGCGCCGGTGAAATCGCGTTTCCACAGATCGTGACCGGGAAACTCGGGCAGTCCGGGATGCAGGACGCGGTCCACTTCGGGACGCGCCTGGAGCCATCTGGCGAGAGCGAATCCCGTTTCCTGGTGACGCGCCAGCCGCACCTTGACGGTGCGGAGTCCCCTGAGCGTCAGGTAGACGTCGTCCGGACCGGAATTCGCGCCCAGCACGGCCGCCGAGGGGCGAACGCGGTCCCAGCATTCCTCGGTCGTCGTGATCAGTCCCATCATGACGTCCGAATGCCCGACGACGTATTTCGTCGCCGCCAGCGCCGATACGTCCACTCCGTGTTCGAACGGCTTGAAATAGATGCCGGACGACCAGGTGTCGTCCATGATCACCACGCAGCCGGCCCGGTGCGCTTCCTCCGAGATCGCCGGAATGTCCTGCATCTCGAACGTCAGCGATCCCGGCGCTTCGACGTAGACGATTTTCGTGTTGTCGCGGATCAGGTTTCCGATTCCGGCGCCGACTGCGGGGTCGTAATAGGTCGTCTCGACGCCGAAACGTCCGACGACGTTGTCGCAGAAATTCCGGGCGGGACCGTAGACGCTGTCGACCATCAACACGTGGTCGCCCTGTTTCAGAAAGGCGAGCATGGCGGCGTTGATCGCGGCGAGCCCGGAAGAGACGGCGACCGACCTGTATCCGCCCGACACCGCCGCGAAGGCCTCCTCGAGCGCGTCGTGGGTCGGCGTTCCGTGGCGGCCGTAGGTGTAGACGCCGGGTTCCCAGCGATGGGCGCGCCGGCGCTTCATTTCCGCGACCGATCCCCAGGCGATGGTCGAGGCGTGGTAGACTGGCGGATTGATGATTCCGTGATTTGATTCGGGATCGCGTCCCTTATGGGCGATCTTGGTGTCTTCTTTCATGGATTCCGAAACCGGGAGACGGGAAGTCGCCGCACCATAGCGTCTCCGGGCTCAGGTTTCCACCGGCGTATCGTCGCGGCTTCCCCATTCCGACCACGATCCGTCGTAGACCGCGACGTTCTCTCTGTCGAGCAGGTGGAGGCCGAGCGCGAGGACGCAGGCGGTTACGCCCGATCCGCAACTGGCGATGACCGGCCTTTCGGCGTCGAGGCCCGAGGCGGCGAAGCGCGCCGCGAGATCTCCGCCGCGCCGGAACGAGCCGGTTTCGGGGTCGATCAGATCGCCGAAAGGCAGGTTGAGGCTGCCCGGAATATGTCCGGGCCGGCAGTTAGGGCGGGGTTCGGGCTCCGCGCCGGCAAAGCGTCCGGCGGAGCGCGCGTCGAGGATTTGCGCCGTTCCGGTTTCGACATTGTCGAATATGTCGCCGATCGACCGGACCAGAGAAGGATCGAGCCGCGCCGCGTAGGATCCCGGCGCTGCAGACGGCGCGCCGGCTTCGATCGGCCTGCCCTCGGCGCGCCATTTGGACATGCCGCCGTCCAGCACGGAGACCCGTTCGTGACCGAAGGCCCGCAGGGACCACCATGCGCGCGGCGAGGTCATCATGCCGACATTGTCGTAGACCACCACATGGTCGTCGTTCGAAATCCCCATGCGTTCCATGTGAGCGGAGAACCCCGGTTCGTCCGGAAGCATATGGGGGAGCGGCGAATCCGGGTCGGCGACGGCATCGATGTCCCAGAACGCAGCGCCGGGAACGTGGCCTTCCCGGTAGTCCTCGATGCTCATGCGCCCGGCGGCGGGCAGGTACCAGGTGGCGTCGACGATCCTGATTCCGGGTTGGCCGAGCCGCGGGCCCAGCCAGTCGGTTCCTACGAGAGCGGCCATGTCAGTACTCCTCCTTCCGCAGCCTCGCGCGGTTCGCCGCCAGCCACTGAAGCGCGATGACGCCTGGAGCGTAATGGAAAGAGGCGTCCGGCCGCAGCGCGTCTTCCGCCGCGAGCGTCGTCACGCGTATGTCTTCGTCGGCGAGCCCGCAGGCCGCGCCCGCTTCCGAAGCGTCCACTATGCCGCAGTAGATGGCGACGATTTCGGACAATATCCCGGAACTCGAAAGGACGCGACAGATTCGATGCAGTTTCCGGACTTCGCAGCCGCATTCCTCGCGCGTTTCCCGCCGGGCGACGCCGTCTTCCGGTTCGCCGCCTTCGACCATGCCCGCCGGGATCTCCCGCTGCCACGGCGGCAGTCCCGCCGCGTAAGCCCCGATGCGGAACTGCTCGACCAGCACGACCCGGTCGCGCCGCGGGTCGTAGGGAAGCACGGCGACGGCGTTTCCGCGCTCCACCAGTTCCCGCTTGATTTCGCCCGACCAGCCTCCGTCGTACAGCCGGTGCCGCAGCCGGTACTCGCAGACCTGCGCGTAGCCGTCGCGGACGGACTTCCGCTCGACGATTTCGACGCCGTCGGGCATGCGGGAGCTCTTCAGAGATCGACCGTCCACATCTGCGCGTCCGGATAGCGGTTGCCCGTGACGAAGTCCGGCGGTATCGAGTCGTTCAGTTCCTCAAGTTCGTCGTCGGCGAGTTCCATTTCCGCGGCCGCGACGTTGAGTTCCAGGTGCCGGACTCGCTTGCATCCGGGAATGGGCAGGATATCCGGGCCCTGGGCGAGAACCCAGGCGAGCGCGATCTGCGCGGGCGTGCAGCCCTTCGCGGCGGCGAGCGCCTTGATCGGCGCGGCGATCGCCACGTTGTGCTTCAGGTTGTCGCCCTGGAAGCGCGGGTGATCGCGGCGCCGATCCTTCGCCGGCATGTCGGCCTCGCTCCCGATGGCTCCGGTCAGCATTCCGCGACCGAGCGGGGAATAGGCCACGTAAGTGACGCCGAGTTCGCGGCAGACGACGATCTGGTCGGTCAACGCGAACCGGGTCCAAAGCGACAACTCGCTCTGGAGCGCCGAAATCGGGTGGACCCGGTGCGCCCGGCGCAGGGTTTCGGACGAGCACTCCGACAACCCGAGACAGCGCACCTTTCCTTCCTTCACGAGATCGGCCATCGCGCCCACCGTTTCTTCGATCGGCACCTCGCGGTCGACGCGGTGCTGAAAGTAGAGGTCGATGACCTCGACGCCGAGGCGCCGAAGGCTGGCATCGCAAGCTTCCCGCACGTATTCCGGCCTGCCGTCCGCGCCGCGGTCCGGGTCGCGCGCGTAAATGTTGCCGAACTTGGTCGCGAGCACCGTCTCGTCGCGCCGCCCGGCGATCGCGCGGCCGACGAGCTCCTCGTTGGAGCCGTTGCCGTAGGCGTCCGCCGTATCGACGAAGTTGACGCCAGCGTCGAGCGCCGAACGTATCGTCGCGACCGATTCCCCATCGTCCGCGGGGCCGTAGATTCCGGTCATGGTCATGCAGCCGAGGCCGATTTCCGAAACCTCGAGGTCGCTGTTGCCGAGCTTGCGTGTTTTCATGCGGCTTTCTCCGTTGCAGACCGCTTCTTTATGAAGCGCGCCGGCGAACGGGGCAACCCTGCCGACAGGGCTGCGGCGGACGTTTCCGAGGCCGAAACTGGGTTTGTCGGCGCGTCCGCCCCAACGCGCCGTTCCGCGCCAGCCTCTTCACCAGTACCGGCCGGTCGCGCCGATCGCCGCGTTGATCAGGCCTATCGCGAGATTCGTCGTCACCAGTTGGCGTATCCGGTTGAGCTGCCGGCCAGCGCCCGGAATGTCGCCTTCGCTCAGTGCCGTCCGGAACCGCTTGTAGGGCGCGAACCACAAAAGAAGGTAGATGGCGACCATGATCCATCCGATGCCGTGCATCAGATGCCCGTGGAGGGGCAGGGCGCCGAAACCTCCCCAGACGCTGAAGATCATCCAGTATCCGGTCGCGAGCAGGATCGCCACCGCCGTCCAGACCCATGGAAAGAACTTCGCGAACACCCGCCCCCAGAGCGGCGCGCGCACCGCAGGCTCCATCTCGCCGGCCGCCGGGCGCAGCACCAAGATCGCGAAGAACATGCCGCCCACCCAGACGGTGGCGGCGAGCAGGTGGAGAGCGAGGGCGACGGATATCATGGCAGCAGTTTCGCTTGATCGAGGGCAGGGGGTGCATTAGGTTGCAGAAACCTCCCCCAGTCAAGAAGTGCGCAGCATGAAGTTCACCGGCACCGACACCTATGTCGCGACAGACGACCTAATGACCGCGGTGAACGCCGCGATCACCCTCGAACGCCCGCTTCTCGTCAAGGGCGAACCCGGAACGGGAAAAACCCTGCTCGCGATGGAGGTCGCGGCGGCGCTGGACATGCCGTTCTTCGAGTGGCACGTGAAGTCGACCACCAAGGCGAATCACGGCCTCTACGAGTACGATGCCGTGTCGCGGCTGCGCGATTCCCAGTTGGGCGACGATCGCGTCCACGACATCCGCAATTACATCAAGAGGGGCATGCTTTGGGAGGCGTTCACCTCGGAGAAGCAGGCCGTGCTGCTCATCGACGAGGTGGACAAGGCCGACATCGAGTTCCCGAACGATCTGCTGCGGGAACTCGATCGCATGGAGTTTTACGTCTACGAAACTCAGGAGACGGTTCGGGCGATATGCAGGCCGGTCGTGATCATCACGTCGAACAACGAAAAGGAACTGCCGGACGCGTTTTTGCGCCGTTGCTTCTTTCATTACATCCGCTTTCCCGAACGCGAGACCATGGAAAAGATCGTCGAGGTCCATTTTCCCGGCATGAAGAAGCGCCTGCTCAAGGAATCGCTGGAAGTGTTTTTCTCCGTTCGCGGCGTCAACGGACTGAAAAAGAAACCGTCGACATCGGAACTTCTCGACTGGATCAAGCTGCTGCTTGCCGAAGACATCGATCCGGATGCGCTGCGCGCCGATTCCACGAAAGCCATCCCTCAGCTCTACGGCGCGCTGCTCAAGAACGAGCAGGACGTGCATCTGTTCGAGCGCCTCGCGTTCATGTCGCGACGGCAGGGGGCGTAGGCGCGCCGCAGGACGTTCCATGTTCGTCGATTTCTTCTATCAACTGCGCTCAGCCCGGATCCCGGTTACGATCCGGGAGTATCTGACCTTTCTCGAGGCGCTGGACAAAGGAGTGGCTCGCGCCGGGGTCGACGAGTTCTATTTCCTGGCCCGCGCCGCCCTGGTGAAGGACGAGCGCTGGTTCGACACCTTCGATCTCGTGTTCGAGAATTTCTTCAAGGGCGCGATGAACAAGACATCGGGACTTCTGGAGGAGGAAATTCCCGAGGACTGGCTGCGCGGCCTCGCGCGCGAACTGTTCGACAAGAACGAAATCGAGGCCATGAACTTTCGCGAACTGATGGACGAACTCGCCAAGCGGCTGCAGGAACAGAATCGCGCCCATCACGGCGGCAACAGGTGGATCGGGACCGGCGGCACCTCGCCATTCGGAAACTCCGGACGCAACCCCGCCGGCGTGCGCATCGGCGGCGAGGGCGGCGGCAAGAGCGCGACCAAGGTGTGGCAGAAGCGAGAGTTCCGGAGCCTCAAGGGCGACGTGGAACTCGGCACCCGCAATATCAAGATCGCCTTGCGCAAGTTGCGCAAGTTCGTTCGCGAGGGCGCCGAGGAGGAATTCGACCTGGACGGCACGATCCGTTCCACCGCGGATCACGCGGGCATGCTGGACATAAAGATGCGGCCCGAGCGGAAGAACAAGGTCAAGGTTCTCACGCTGTTCGATATCGGCGGTTCGATGGACAGCTTCGTCAGGATTTCGGAGGAGCTTTTTTCCGCGGCGCGCTCCGAGTTCAAGCATCTCGAGTATTACTATTTCCACAATTTCCTTTACGAACGCGTGTGGCGGCATGACAGGCGCGGCTACAACGAATGGATTCCGACCTGGGAACTGATGAATACCTACGGTCCCGACTGGAAGGTCATCTTCGTCGGCGACGCCACGATGAGTCCATACGAAATCTCCGAAGTGGGCGGTTCGATCGAGCATTGGAACGAGGAGCCGGGCGAGGTCTGGCTGCGTCGGTTCCTCGCCGCCTATCCCAATGCGGTCTGGTTCAATCCCACGCCGCCCGAACGCTGGATGCCGACCCCGAGCATACGAATCACCTACAGGATACTCGACGGACGAATGTTCCCGCTGACGACCGAGGGGCTGGAGACCGGAATGAAATTGTTGCGGCAGGGAGGAAAGGCGAGCGCGGCTTCCCGCTGACGCCGGCGTTCGGGTTCCGCGCAGGCGACAACGCGGGTGATTCGTTTCGCCGTTCGGGCGCGGCGCGTTGCGGGCCGGCGGCGCATTCGGCCGCCGCGTCCGCCCTGCGCAGGGCCGCAAGACACGGAGAAGTCGGACATGACGAGTATTCGCATGCTGGCGACGTGCGTCCTTCTAGGCGCAGCCGCCTTCGCCGAAGCGCCTGCGTCGGCGCACGAACACGGCGCGGGCAAGCAGGCGCAACACATGCGCGACGAGACGGCCGGCCCTTCGATCCGCGTTCCCTGGGCCCGCGCCTCCCGCGGCAAGACGAGCGCCGTCTATTTTTCGCTGGTCGGCGAAGGAAACCGCAGCGACCGCCTGATCGCGGCGGCGTGCGAGATCGCGAGACGCACAGAGATCCATACGCATGTCGAGGATAACGGCGTCTTTCGCATGCGGAAGGTCGACGGCGTGGACGTGCCCGCCGGCCGGACGGTGGAATTTCGTCCGGGCGGGTATCACTTGATGTTGATGGGGCTCCGGAAGCCACTGGAAAAAGGAGAACGGTTCGATCTCGATCTCGTTTTCGAAAAGGCCGGGAAACGCACCGCAAGAGTCGTCGTCCAGGCAGCGGGGGCGATGAAGGGAGACCACCACTGACGGCGCGGTTTCGGCGCGAAGTCCGTCGGGGAAGGGCGTCCTCCCTAATATCGCGAGTGGTAGAAATCCTCGGGAAGGGCGTCGATGACGTCGTCCACCGTTCTTCCGACGGCCAGCTTGTCGCCTGATCGGCCGTCGAAGAGCTCGTAGACGCCTGTTTTCGAACGGGAAAGCCGATAGCTTGCGTAAGGTTGCCGGCCCCGGTCACCGGAATAAAGATGGACCGCCTCGGCGCCGTCCTTCTCGACCCGGTCGAAGCGACACCATCTGCGCATCATCCGGAGCTTCCGTTGCAGCTCCTCGATCTTTTTGGCGTCGGTCGCCGTGAAACGAGCGAGGTCGAGCGTTACCACGTTGTCTGACATGCAGCGAGGATAGCCCGGCATCTCGATACTTGGCCAGTCCGTCCGTAGTTTCGCCTTCAACCTGCCGGGCGCGGTCGACAACGCTGGAGGCATCCTGGAAGCAGCATTGCGGCGAAGTACGAGTCCGGCGCTACGAAACCGCACCGTAGACGGCACGCAGCACTCGGCGGCCGGGGTTAATGAGAAGGACAGCGCCGGGCGGAGCGCATGTCTGCCTGTTCACGCTGCGGGATTCTGCCGGTGTTGTCCCCGATCATGCTGGGGTTCGGCGAACGGCTGGCCGACTGATGACAGACATTTTTCGGATGTGTCGCACGCGGACGCGGCGGCTCGCCCTGCGACATTGTCGGAAGGTGCGCTCCGAAACGCCCATGCCGCTTCGCCTTGGCTCGGCATACGGGTGCGACACCTCTCGCCCCCCTCAGTCCCTGTAACTGTTCCGCCCGCCGCCGCCGCCTTGGTCTGGAAGCGTTCCATATCTGGACAGATCATTTGGTACATGGATCGGTCATATCGTCCGTTAACGACAGTATATAACTTTGGGTATGGTTCCCCCGGACTCGCGCTGTTATCCTGTCGCGACGTGACCATTCCTCGTTCGGGCATCAGGGCGTGATGACAGGGCGATACGAGGCCGCCCTCGGCGCGAAATCTCGAGCGGCGAGGGCTGCCGCGCAAAAATCTTCGATTCGCGGAACGATGTGACCGAACTGTAGCTCAGGGTTAGCAACACATTAAGGGAAATGAAACATGATAATGAACCTGAACGACCCGCAAAATCGAATGTCCGTCCTTTTTCCGCAGTACGAGCATGAACCGCCGACCTCTTTCCAGAACGTTCTCGAAGTTCTGGCGTCCAAATCTCGAAACTCGTCCGAGAAGGGGCGCGTATTCGAGGCGCTGGTCAAGGCGTTCATCGAGACGGACAAGGGGCAGGCGTTGCGGTTCGACAGGGTTTGGCTGTGGTCGGAGTATCCAGATAGAAGGGGACGGCAGGATACGGGCATAGACCTCGTGGCGAGGGAGCGCGACAGGGGCGGGTTGGTAGCCATCCAATGTAAGTTCTACGCGCCCAGTGCGACCATATCGCTCCCAGAGGTCAACAAATTCTTAGCCGCGTACTCCACCGACGAGTTCGTTGGCGGCGTGTTTGTCTCCACAACCGACAAATGGGGCAGAAACTCCGAGGATGCCCTTCGCGGACGAGGTGATAAACCCGTCTCCCGCTGGGGTCCGCAAGTATTCGAGAATTCGTCTATAAACTGGGAAGATTTCAGCCTCGCACGTCCAAGAGCGCTGGTCCGAAAAGCGAACAAGGAACTGCGCGAATACCAGCAATTGGCACTGGAAGACACGCTCAAAGGCTTCGCCAAAAATGAGCGCGGCAAGCTGATAATGGCCTGCGGTTCCGGCAAGACTTTCACGGCGCTCCGCATAGCGGAGAGAGTTGCTGGCGTTGGCGGCGACGTTCTGTTCCTCACGCCGTCCATATCGCTGCTGTCGCAGTCGCTCAGAGATTGGGTGAACGATGCGGACATTCCCCTCAAGCCGTTTGCGGTATGCTCTGACGCTAGCGCGAGCAGGCTGCGGGACGACGATGGCGATATCTCGCCTTTCGACCTGCCTCTGCCCGCGTCCACCGACGCGGCGACTCTCGCGGAGCGACTCCGCAACGCCAAGAGCGACTCCGCCATGTCGGTCGTATTCTCCACATACCAATCGCTGCCCTCTGTGTCCGAAGCGCAGGGGATGGGGCTTCCGAAGTTCGACCTGATAATTTGCGACGAGGCGCACCGAACCACCGGTGCGACTCTCGCCGGCGAAACCGAGTCCAACTTTCGTCGAGTTCACGACAACGGCTTCATTGCTGGCGAAAAGCGGCTGTACATGACCGCTACCCCGCGCATCTACGGAGACGCCGTGAAGCAAAAGGCGAACGACGATGGCAGGGTCACGCTCGCCTCGATGGACGACGAGGGTATGTTTGGGCCGGAGTTTCACCGTCTCGGATTCGGCAAAGCCATCGAAATGAGCATCCTGTCGGACTACAAGGTCTTGATATTCGATGTCGACCTGCAGAAGGTGGGGATGGATCTGCATGGGTTGCTGTCGGAATCCCGCTCCGAGTTGAACATGGAGAACGGGGCTCGGATGGTCGGGTGCTGGAACGCGCTCCGCAAGCGCGGTGCGACGGGGCTGGACTTCGGACGCGACCTTTCGCCCGCCAAGCGAGCAGTGGCCTTCAGCAACTCGATAGCGCAGTCCGAAGCGTTCGCGGAGTACTTCCCGCGGGTGATCGAAAGTTGCATGGCGGCGGACGCGGAAGAGGGGGATAGCGAAGGCCAACTCCGCTGTGAAGTTCGGCATGTGGACGGAACGCAGAACGCGATGACACGCTCGGCCAGCCTTGCGTGGCTTCGGGAGGATCCGGACGAGGGGTGTGCCCGCATCCTGACCAACGCCCGATGTTTGACGGAGGGTATAGACGTCCCGGCGCTGGACGCCATCATGTTTCTGCAACCGCGCAGTTCGGAGATAGACGTAGTGCAAGCGGTGGGCAGAGTGATGCGGAAGTCGGCGGGCAAGCGGGCCGGGTACATCATACTGCCCATAGCACGGGCACCCGATTCGTCGCCGCAGGATGCCGTGAACGACGGGGCGTACAAGGCGGTGTGGCAGGTCATCAACGCCATCGCCGCGCACGACGACAGGTTCGAGGCGAAGATAAACCAGCTGAAACTGGTCGCTAAGACTGAGGAGCCGTCGACAGGCAGCCCAGCAGGCGGGGACATCGGCGTTGGAGAAAACGTCGTCATCGACGTCGAACAGATGGAGTTGCCGCTCGCAATCAGCGGCTCGCCAGAGTTCCGAGACGCTATTCTATCGAGGGTTGTGGACAAATACTCCAATCCGCACTACTGGGAGCAGTGGGCGGACAAGGTTCGAGAGATAGCAGAGCGCCACGAGGCGCGAATCCGTGCGCTGCTGGCGATACCCGACTCCGGCGTCCGCCCTGCGTTTGACCGATTTCTGAATGGTCTGAGGAGCAACCTGAACGATGGCGTGACCAAAGACGAAGCTATTGGGACGCTCTCCCAGCATCTGGTGTCAAAGCCTGTGTTCGACGCACTGTTCGAGGATTACGCCTTCGTCAAACGTAACCCCGTCTCCCGTGCCATGCAGGGCGTGATAGATGCGCTCCAAGACCACGGGCTCGAGAGGGAAACCGAGGGGCTGGAGCGGTTCTATCGAGACGTGCGAATCCGAGCGGAGGGCGTGACGACAGCGGCGGGCAAACAGAGGATAATCGCCGAGCTGTATGAACGATTCCTGACGAAGGCGCTGCCGGAGACCGCAAAAAATCTAGGTATCGCCTACACGCCGGTTCAGGTAGTGGACTACATTATTCGTAGCGTAGAGAACGTGTTGAATGCAAAGTTCGGCGCGTCGCTCGGAGACGCGGATGTCCACGTTATAGATCCGTTCGTAGGAACAGGGACGTTCATAACGCGACTGATCCAGAGCGGATTCATCGAGCGCGAAGACCTGCAGCGCAAATACGAAAGCGAGCTTCATGCCAACGAAATAATGTTGCTAGCATACTACATCGCCATGGTCAACATCGAATCCGCTTACCATGAAGCCATGAGAGCCAACGAGTATGCGCCATTCGGCGGCGGAGTTTTGACGGACACGTTCCAAGCATACGAGCCGAAGGCACCGATGGACGACGTCTTAATCCCTTCGAACAACGAGCGAATGGAACGGCAGAGGAAACTGGATATTCGTGTGGTTATTGGCAATCCGCCTTGGTCGGCAACGAACAATCGAGAATATCCGGGCATTGACGGCAGGGTGAAAGAGAGTTACGCGGCTAGGTCCGATGTGAACCATCTGGCAGCGCTGTATGATCCTTATGTGAAGGCGATTCGCTTGGCCTCTGATCGTATTCTGAACGATAAGGGCGGAGTAGTCGCTTTCGTCACTAACGGAGGGTTCATTAGAAGTAACGCCTTCGACGGCTTTCGCAAGGCGGTGGCCGAGGAATTCGATGCCGTCTACTGCTACAACCTTCGTGGAAACGCGAACACTTCTGGCGACAAGCGACAGCGCGAAGGCGGCGGAGTGTTCGGAGGTGCCACCAAAGCAGGCGTGGCCATCCTGATATTGGTCAAGCAGTCAGCAGGCCGCGGTATCTGGTACCGAAATATCGGCGATTGTCTCTCGCGAGAGCAGAAGCTTGAGATTCTGGGCGCGAGCAGTCTAGCCGAAACCGACTGGACGGATGTCGTTCCAAACAAGCATGGCGACTGGATTGAGCAACGAAGTGACGATTTCCAGACGTTTCACCCTCTTTCCTCGTCCGACGCTGCGGGAGCACCGGGCGAACCTGCGCCCATCTTCGTGAAGAGAACGCTGGGGCTGGTGACTTCCCGAGACGCTTGGGCGTTCAACTCATCTCAACAACAACTTCAAGATAACATTCGCCGTAGCATAGCTTACTACAACGATCTGGTAGTGGAGTTCCGAAAAACCAACTCGTCCGGATTGGCGACAGTGCAAGCCGCCAAGGCAAAAGCATTCGTTACCAAAAACCCGCGCCGATTCCATTGGGACGCCAAAAACTACCGCGACCTCGCCAAAGGCGAGTGCTACCGAGTGGACGAAAGCGGATTTCGCGTCGGTGCCTATCGCCCATTTTTCAAGCAGCGGTTGTACTTCGATCGCAAGCTGAACAACAGCATCCGCGACTTCCCAGAAATCTACCCTGACATCGAAGCTGAAAACCGAGGCATATACATTACCGGTCCCGGCTCCTCCGTTCCGTTCTCGGCGCTAATGACCAACGCAATCTCGGATTCGGGACTGACCAGTGGCAACGGTTCCAGTCCTTACCTCCCCCGCTGGCGCTACCAGCGGTCGTCCCTTACCCCCCCCCCCCCCCCCCCCCGGAACGCGTCAGCAACATCAACCCGCGGGCGCTGGAGGAGTTTCGCACGCGATGCGGCGATAGCCGCATCACCGAAGATGACCTTTTCTACTACGTCTATGGCGTCTTACATTCGGCGCAATGGCGCGAAACGTTCGCCAATGATTTAGCGAAATCCCAAGCGCGGATTCCCATGACAGCCTCCATCGAGGACTTCCGCACCTTCGCTCAAGCGGGCTTGAAATTGGCAGAATTGCATGTCGGCTACGAGAGCGTCGAGCCATACCCACTGGAAGAAATCCGGAGCAGCGCATGGAATCCCCGTTCGCCCGACGCCTATAGAGTTGTCAAGATGAAGTATCCGGGCAAACGTGATGAACAAGACAGGACGCGGATCGTATACAACGCGGGACTGACACTAGCGGGCATACCGCCCCAGGCTCACGAATACGTCCTCGGAACGCGCTCGGCACTGGACTGGCTAATCGAGCGCTATCGAATGAGAACACATAAGGAGAGCGGCATAACCAACGATCCGAACGACTGGGCGACCGAAATCGGCGACCCTCGTTACATCTTGGACCTGATAAAGAGAGTGACGACGGTGAGCGTTCGCACTGTGGAGATAGTCAAAGGGCTGCCCAATCCCTTCTGAGCGTCTAACATAGAATAACCCGAAGCCGCACGTTCCCCCTTCTGGCGAAGATGCCCAGATTTTCGCCAGAAGGGGGAACGTGCGTATTCCTCGCCCGCACCTTTCAACTCCCATGATTAATTCCGAAGCGTACGGCAGGCGGTCGGCAATCTCTGGGCAGGATGGCCGGGGGATCGCCGGGACAGTGGACCACCACAGGAATTGTCGGCACCCGAGGGCGCAGCGCGTTACGATCTCAGGAAATCAGGGGGACGGTGCCAAACCCTTTCAGGAACGAGAGGTGCGGCTGAAGATAGAAGAAGCGCGAACGTGAAGGACAGCGCGAGATACGTCAAACGGGCCGAGTGGTCGGACGAAGATCAATGTTTTGTCGGTTCCTGCCCCGGGGTCATCAGCCCGTGCAGTCACGGTACCGACGAAGTGGCGGTGTACCGACTGTGCGAGATAGTGGACGAGTGGCTGAAGGTCATCTGCGCCGAGGATGGGACGCTGCCCGTTTGGACGGTAGGCAGATGGCCCGAGACTTCTCCAGATGGTAATTCGGTGTAGGAGGGATAACAGGGCGAGCCCGTACGCCCTTGAGATTGCCGTTGCGCCGTCGAAGCACAGACGCATAGAAGACCTACCGTGACAGCGCATTGCGGCGAAGTCATTTCGAGCGAACCGTGCGAGGTTCGATTAGCCGGTATAGGGGCTGACAGGGTTATGGCGGGCATTTCGACCCGGCAGAGAACGATGCGCCCATCCGTGACCGGTGCCAGCTTGCTGTGCGGAGCTCGGTCGTCAAGTCAAAGCGGCCGGAACCGCCGGTTCCGGCCGCTTTTCGATATTGGCTCCCCGGGAGGGACTCGAACCCCCGACCCAGCGGTTAACAGCCGCTTGCTCTACCAGCTGAGCTACCGAGGATCAGCAGGACGAAAGGAATATAGCACGCCGACCGGAAAATTCCAGCGGGAAAAACGATTTTCTCAGGAACTGGTTTCGGCGCCGCGCGCCGCCCCCGCAAGCGGCGCCATGTGTTCGACCGCGGCCTCGACGAGCGCCGGCGCGTCGGACGGATCGACGGCGTGAAACCAGTTGTTGCCGGGCGCGAGCCGCACGTTCGGCCCCTTGTCGCACAGTCCGAGGCATCTGATCGTCTGCACTTCCATCCCCGTTTCGCGCGCCGCGGCCGCGATCGCGTCGCGAAGGCGCGTTCCGCTGCGCCGGCCGCACGACGGGGTTATCGCGTCCGGTCCGCGATCGTTCACGCAGACGGTCAGGCGGGGAATTCCCGACGCGTTCGCCGGAAGCGGGCGAAGAACGGCCTTCACTCGGCGGCCGTCGCGGCAGCGCGCAACTTTCCCGCGAGACACTCGTTCCAGAAGTTGGCCCAATGGGAAAGATATTCGTCGATGCACCAGAGCATCCGATCCTGAAGATCCCGCGTGGTGCAGAACTCCAGGACCGTCTTCAAGGCGGTCTCGGAATGGTCTTCGTCGCCTTCGATATGCACGATCCAGCTTTCCTGGTGTTCGTCGTCGACGCCGTAGTGCTCGCGGAGCCCGTCCGAGATCATCCGGCACATTTCGGGCGCGTGGCTTTCCGACGCGACGCCGGAATTGCCCAGCGCGATCGTGACCGGCATCTCGCGAGCGATCCTGAAGCGGTAGGCGGTCATGTTCTCGAGGCAGGCCGGCACCGGGTGGCGTTCAACCTCTTCCTGCGAAAGGCGCGTGAAGCGAGTCGCGAAATCCATGGCCAGCACGTCGTGTCCCGCGGAGCCGCAGCGGAGTTCGGTGTCCTCGTCGATCAGCGTGTCCATGATGCGCCGTCGCACGGCGCGGTCGTCGCAGCGGGAATGAATGGTCGAAATCACCTGCGGCGTCCATTTCGTGAAATGGTAGAAGAGCACGGCCAGATAGCCGATCTGCGCGCGCGACGCCGTACCGTCGGCGATCATCTTGACCATGGCGTGATCCGAGTGCCGTTTCCCCTCGAAACGCCTCTCCATCTCGGCGAGGAACTCGTCCCGGCTTCGCGCTTCGGCCATTTCGTTCGTCCTTGTTCCGTCCGTCGACTCGACCCGGTATCATTCGGGCCGCCCGCCGCAGCCTACCATGCGGAACGACGCCGCGAAACGGTCGGCGTTTTCGGGCGAAAGGGAGGAAAAGATGGAAAAGGTCGAAACGCTGCGGGACGCGGGCAACCTCGATCAACTCTACGCCGCCCTCGAACCGCTGGACATGACGCCGGGCTGGATCGACCGGCGACGGGCGATTCTTCGCGCGGAACCCGGCACCCGGTTCAAGCCGATGCACTGGCGCTACGAAGAATGCCTCGCCGCCCTGAACGCCGCCGGGCGGTTGATCAACACGGAACTCGCCGAGCGCCGCAACCTGATTCTGCGCAATCCGGTGGAAGGCAACGACATCTCGACCGCCAGAACACTGATCAACGCCTATCAGATGATACTGCCCGGGGAACGGGCCCGAACGCATCGCCATGCGCCGCACGCCCTGCGGGTCATCATCGACAGCGAGGACTCCTACTCCGTCGTCAACGGCGAAAAGCACCCGATGCAGACGGGCGACATCGTGCTCACGCCGGGCTGGTGCTGGCACGGGCACGGACACGACGGCGACCGGCCGGCCTATTGGCTGGACGGTCTCGACGTTCCGTTGACGCACCTGCTCGAACCGATGTTCTTCGAGGAGCATCCGCAGGGTTTCGCGCCCGTCGAACGGGTCACGCCCGACTCGCCTTACCGCTTCGCCTGGGAAACGATCCTGGGACGGATCGAGGACGCGGAACCCGACCCTGAAGGCTTCTTCGGGCCCCGCGTGCGGCTGGAAGCGGACGAGATGCCCACCATCGGGATTTACGTCGAGAGGCTGGACGGCGGTTGCGCCACGCGGAAATTCCGTCATTCGGCGAACGTCGTCTACAGTCCGATGATGGGTTCCGGCACGTCGCGCATCGGCGACGAGACCATCGAATGGTCGCGCGGCGATGCCTTCGTCGCGCCCATCTGGAACTGGATCGAACATAGCGCGGACGAGGATTCCGTCCTTTTCGCGATGACGGATGAATTCCTGATGCGCTTCGCCAACTACTACCGTTTCGAGGACGGCGCGTGACGCCGCCGCGCGGCCGTTCTCAGGGGGAGCGACGGAAGAACGGCGCGTAGGCGAGGAACGCCAGGCCGCTGAAGGACAGCAACAGAGCGGCCAGCGGCACGGCTGTCCCGTCGTAGGTCAGGCCTGCCAGGAAAGCGGCGACCGCGCCGGCGGAAGTTTGGAAGAAGCCGATCAATGAAGAGGCGGCCCCCGCCGATTGCGGAAACGGGGAGACGGCGGCGGCCATCGAATGCGGATAGTGCAATCCGTGGCCGAACATCCAGACGGCGGCCGGGATCGCGACGGCCGTCCCGGAACGAACGCCCGCAAGGGCGAGGGCGACGAGAACGATGGCCGCCGACACGGCGCACGCGGCGCCCGACAGGATCAGCCTTGGGGTGCCGACGCGTACTCCGAGTCGGCCCGCCGACCACGCTCCCAGCATGAAGCCGCCGGAACTCACTGCGAAGAGCGCTCCGGCAACGTCTTCGCGGTATCCGTAGGCGTCCACGAGAACCAGCATGCTTCCCGCAAGCCAGGCGTACATTCCGGCGTACATGAACAGGTTGGTGCAGCAATACGTCAGGAACGCGGGCGAGGGAGCGATGCGCGCGTAGCTGGCGAAAGTGGACGCGAAGTCCGTCGGCGCGTCCGCGGGACGGGATTCCTTGAGGAACGCGTAGATCGCGACGATCGTGACGACCGCGTAGACCGCGCAGAAATAGAAGGACGTTCGCCACCCGTACCAAGCGACCAGCCATCCGCCGATAAGGGGACCTGCGACGGCCACGAATCCGAAGGCCGACATCACGTAACTCATCACGCTTCGGGACCGTTCGGGGCCGTAGAGATCGCGGATCACCGCCCGCGCCAGCGCAGGGGCGGCGCCCGCGCTGGCGCCTTGCAGACAGCGGGCGGCGAGGAGAAGTTCGAACTCCTCGGCGACGCTGCACAGCAGCGTCGCAACGGCGTAGACGGCCATCGCGCCCAGCAGCACCGGCCTCCGTCCCAGGCGATCGGCGATCGGGCCGTAAAGCAATTGCATGACGCCGAACGCGAAGACGTAAACGGTGAAGACCAGATTGGCTGCGCTCGTGGTCGTACCGAAGTAGTCGCGAAGCGCGGGCACGCCCGGGGCGAGGGTGTCGGTGCTGACCGCGTTAATGCCGATCAGAAGCGTCAGAACCGTGCCGACGACGAAAACTCCCGGTCCGTCGGCTCGCCCGTCCGCGGGCGGGACGTCATCCGCGCCGGTCGACAAAGCGCTGCTGCTTGACCTGGGTCCGGAACTCCCTTTCCAGCGTTCCGGGGTTGAGCAACTCCAACTCGGGCGTCAGCTCGAACGTCCGCCGAATGTCGGACACAAGCGCGCTGGACGCCGCTTCGGGCGTCGCTTCCTCCCGCAGCTCGACCTCCAGCCGCATCGCGTCGAGCCCGTCCGTCTCGACGATCTCGACCCTGAAATCCGCGACCTCGAGCCTGCGATGCATGAAGTCCTCGAAATCGGCGTGGCCGACGTTCACGCCGCGCACCTTGAAGAAGCCGGCCGTGCGGGCGGCGTGGCGGATCACCGGGTACACCGATAGCGGTCCGGCCGTCGCGCCCCGCGAGGGGCCGGACACGTAGTCGCCGGTTTCCCAGCGAAGGAACGGGGTCATCTCGTTGTTCCAGTAGGGCGTCATGACAAGAAGGCCGGTGCCGCCTTCGGAAACCGGCTCGCGGGTTTCTTCGTCGACGACCTCGAGGTCGAACATGTCCGTCCAGAAATGCAGGCCGTCATGGCGTTCGGACTCGCTCGCCATGAACGAGCCTTCCGTGCAACCGAACTGGTCGTACATTTCCGCTCCCCACAGCGTCTCAAGACGCTTTCGCTTCTCCGGGGACACCGGTTCCGCGGCGGTCAGGACGGTTCGCACGGAACTCCCGGCGAGGTCGCAGCCCAGTCGCTCCGCCGTCTGCGCCAGCTGCAGGCCGTAGCTCGCCATGCCGCACCAGACTGTGGGCTTCAGCGTCATGATCAGCTCGATTTGCAATTCCGATGGCGTGGAATTTCCGGCGCCGCACCAGTTGACGCCGATCCCCATGTGCTGGGCGGTGCGGCAATAGAGCTGGCCCACCGGGTGAATTCCGAGCGGAAAGGATACGTGCGCGACGTCGGCGCTCGTGATCCCGGCAGCCTCCCAGGCGCGGCGGAAGCCTTCGCGCGCCAGACGCAGGTCGTTGCGGGTCCGCGGATAAAACAGGGCTCGCCCGGTCGAGCCGCCCGACCGCCAGAATTCGAGAACGTCCTCGCGCGGCGCGATGCAGAATTCTTCGTGAAACCTTTCGGGCGGAATGCGGCGGAGTTCGTCCTTCGTCATCACGGGCAGTTTCGACCATTCTTCCGGCTCGTGCACCCGGTCCAGGTCGACATGGTCGAGCCGGCCCCTGAAGAACGGCGAGCGTCTCGCGCGTTCGAAGGCGACGCGCCGCCTTTCGCGCCGGATTCGGTCGAGATGCTCCCCGGAAGGCGCAGGGAACGGCAGTTCGGGAGTTTCCCACATGCCGGCGGCCTCAGGCGCGCTCGCCCATCTCGCGGGCGCGTTCGCGAAGGACGAACTTCTGAATCTTGCCCGTCGACGTTTTCGGCAGCGGGCCGAATATCACCGTTCGGGGAACCTTGAAGCCGGCCATGTTGGCGCGGCAGAACTCGATGATTTCCGCTTCGTCGGCGCTCGCGCCCTCCTTCAGGGTGACGAAGGCGCACGGGCTCTCGCCCCACTTGCCGTCGGGGCGCGCGGCGACCGCCGCTTCGAGAACCTTCGGGTGGCGGTAGAGGAAGCTTTCGACCTCGATCGACGAGATGTTCTCGCCGCCGGAAATGATGATGTCCTTGGATCTGTCCTTGATCTCGACGTAGCCGTCCTCGTGCCAGACGCCGAGATCGCCCGAATGGAACCAGCCGCCGGCGAAGGCTTCTCCGGTCGCCTCCGGGTTCTTCAGATAGCCCTTCATGACGTTGTTGCCGCGAAAGAGGATTTCTCCCATCGTTTCGCCGTCCTTCGGCACCGGCTTCAGGGAGTTCGGGTCGGCGACCATTAGCGCCTCGAGCACGTCGTAGCGCACGCCCTGGCGCGCCTTGAGCGCCGCCCGATCCGCGACGGGCCTTTCGTCCCACTCGGAATGCCAGGCGCTCACGACGGCCGGGCCGTAGGTTTCCGTCAGGCCGTATACGTGGGTCACGTTGAATCCCTGGCTCTCCATCGCCTCGATGACGGCCGCGGGCGGGGCCGCGCCGGCCGTCATGGCCTCGATCCTGCGTTCGATGGACCGCGGACGCGGCGCGTTCGCGATCATGTTCAGCACGATCGGCGCGCCGCAGAAGTGGGTCACGCCGTGCCGCGCGAAAGCGTCGAATATCGCCTCGGCCTCCACGCGCCTGAGGCATACGTTGGTTCCGGCGAGCGCCGCCACAGTCCAGGGAAAGCACCAACCGTTGCAATGGAACATCGGCAGGGTCCAGAGATAGACGGGATGGCGCGGCATCGACCAGACCATCATGTTGCCGACGGCGTTCAGAAAGGCGCCCCGGTGATGGTAGACGACGCCCTTGGGATTGCCCGTCGTTCCCGACGTGTAGTTGAGGGAGCAGGCCTGCCACTCGTCTTCCGGCCAGGCCCATTCGTAGCCCGGGTCGCCGTCCGCGATGAAGTCCTCGTATTCGACGTCTCCGAGACGTTCGCCGCCCTCGAAAAGGGCGTCGTCGACATCGACGACGAGGGGCTTTTCGTCGAGCAGGGAAAGGGCGCCGCGAACCGGGTCCGAAAACTCGCGGTCCGTCAGCAGGACCTTCGCTTCGCCATGCCGCAGTATGAACGCGATCGCGGCGGCGTCGAGCCGCACGTTGATCGCGTTCAGCACGCCGCCCATCATGGAGACGCCGAAATGCGCCTCGACCATCGCGGGCACGTTCGGCAGCACCGCCGCAACCGCGTCGCCCTTCTTGATCCCGCGGCGCTCGAGCGCGCTGGCGAGGCGTCGGCAACGTCCGTAGGTTTCGCTCCAGCTTCGCCTGATCTCGCCGTGAACGACGGCCGCGCGATGGGGATAGACGGCCGCCGCGCGCTCGATGAAGCTCAGCGGCGTCAGCGCCTGGAAATTGGCCGGATTCCTGTCGAGTCCGGTTTCGAACGGATTGATCACGATGCTTCCCTCTCTGCGTATCGTCCGAGAATACGACGAACGGACGCCCGGAAAAAAGGAAGCCCCGTCGACACGGCGTCGCGGCTCGGCGAAATCGCGGTCGGCGAAGATCTCGAAATCCTGGTTCGGACATCCCGGTCGAGGGAAACGGACGGTCCGCCCGCCGCGCCCCGACGATCGTCGGCATCGTCGTTTTCGAGAAGGGCGCCGCGTGCAGGACACGGAAGTCGCAAGCGAAGCGCCCGTTTCGTTCGAAAACGGCGACGGATCCGCTCGCTTCGTTTTCGGCGGCGCGCCAGCGCCTCTGGAGGCCCGGGCCGGACTCGAACCGGCGTAAACGGATTTGCAATCCGCTGGATAGCCTCTCTCCCACCGGGCCGGTGCGCTGCCGGACGACAACATAACCTTTCGCCTGCGGACGGTCAACATGCCGGGTCTTCAGCCGGAGGCGTTTGCGCTGCGCCCTTTTTCGCGCCTGCTTCCGGGTCCGCTCTCCGGCCGCCGCGGGGCATGTTCAGCTGGAAGAGCGCCGGGGCGGGGACCGGCAGCTTCGCTCCGCCGCCGGGCGCGACCGCGCCGCAAGCTCCGGGGGCGAGGCGCGGCTCAGTGCAGTCTTGCGGCGCCCGTCGCGCGCAACAGCAACTCCTCGCCGTCGTCGCTGTCGATCACGTAATCGCCGAGCACGGCAAGACGGTCGGGATCGTCGATCGCGGCCAGCAGCGCCTCGAGGCGCGTCGCCGTGCCCGCATCGAACTTCCGCGCCGCCTGACGCAACAGGATCGCCCGCTGTCGTTCCAGCCCCAGCTCCTTGCCCTCGGAGAGGCCCAGCTCCCTGCCTTCGGTCAGCCCCAGCTCCTTGCCCTCGGCCCAGCCCCTGGCCCGACTCTCGTCGACAGCCTGATCCATCCGTTTGGCCAACAACGATCCCATCTCTCCCAACTCCCCTGTCTCCTCGAACGACTTCAGCTTCTTCAGTGTCTCGCCGCTCACCTGCCCGCTGCCCTCCGCCGCCTGACGCACCAACGCCGCAACCAGACCGCGAAGCTTCGCCTCCGTCTCCGGGTCGGTCGCCTCCTGCAACGCCGACAGCGCCGGCCGCAGATCCTCCCACCGGCCTTGTTCGATCAACGCCTGCGCGTACAGCACATTGTCCAGCATCGCATCCTCGACGCCCACCCGGCGAAGGTCAAGCAGAAAGTAGCGTCGCAGTTGATACGGCTCAAGCTCCTCGTCGACCGGTCCGACCATCTCCCTCCCGCGGCGCCGACCACCGCGCCTCCCCGCTGTAGACCACCACCGGCACCACCGGCGGCAGCTTCTCGCCGGGCAACCGCTTCTCCTTCCGCAGCTCCGTGTATATCTGCGAAGTGTACTTGATCATGCGAAGCGGCATGTCCTGGTCGACCGTCGACTGGAACTCCGCCAGGACGACGACGTAGAGTTCGCCTCCTCCCTCGCGGAAGTTCACGCGCCAGACCATGTCGCTGCGCTGCTGTCCCAGCCGGGCGTCCACGAACTCCGTCGGCATCGCCTGCAGGGTGTCGAGGTCGAGCCGGTCGGCCAGTTCTTTCGAAACGATGCAGCGCAGCAGGTCGCGGCACACCCGAGGATGGCTGAACAGGGACTTGTACTTGGCGTCGTCGTTCATCGTTCCGTCTCCTCCCCGGTCGGCGGGGCGTGCGTGCCGACATTCAGCATATAAGACGAACTTATAATGTACTTATGAAATATTCAAGAGGAAACGAGGTGGAGGCGCTTGCGCTGTGTCATTTTTTTGTCGGTCCGCCGCCCGGCCGACGCCCCACGAGCCGCTCCGCCCGCCTGCCGACGAGCCCGCAAGGGCCTCGCGGACGCTCAGGTTCCAGAACAAAAAGCGAATATCAGGTTGCCGCGCCGCCGCACCGCAAACCCGGGACGAGCCGGGCCGTGGCCTGAACGCAGGCAGCCAGTTGCGGGGAGGGGGCGGGGCGGTCAGACGACCGCGGCGGTCGTGTCGCGCAGCCCGACCGGAGCGACCAGCGACCGCCCTGGCGTTCCGCCCGCAGATACCCGAGCGCCGTCGCCACCACCGTCACGAGGCCGAGCCGCAGGCGCCCGCAGGCCGCGGACGTAGTGCTTCTCCGTAAGCGTTCGGCTGTAGATCCGCTCCATGGCGGAGCGGCGGTCCGCGCTTCCAGGAGGGGCTGCCCCAAGGGACCGGCGTGAACCCTGTCATGCTTCTCCAGGTCGACGCGGACGACCGTACTCGCCGGCCTGGCACTCGGCGGCCCGGCGGCATTCCTTGCGCCCTGCGCAAGCCGAAGGCCGCTGCCGAGCAACGGTACTTGAGGGTGTCGCACGCCCCGCGGTCCCTGGAACGCCATGTGCCGCTGGACGTCGGTTTCGGGACATTTGCACAGCACTTCGCCCGTAGATGTTGTCGTCGAAGAGCGGACGGGGGCTTGTCGGGTCGTGTCCTTCTTCTCTTCCCGCCACAACAGGCGCGTCAAGGGGGCCGAACTCGTCCCACAGCTTCGCCTTGAGCGGCCCGCTGCCCCGGTCCGCGCTGAAGTCCTTGCAGCGCCCGGCCAACAGCGGCGTTTCCCCGAACAGCCTGTCCAGCATCGCGTCCAGCTCCCCGGGCTCGGACGCCTGGGTGACGCTGAAGGCCACCGGGATTTCGTACTTGGTATCCACGTGCAGCCCGAACCGCGACTTCACCTTCGTCCGGAGATTGCCGGTCTTCCCGTCCATGCCGGCGGTCTCGTGCTTCCTCCAGCTGGCGTCCGGGTCGGAAGTCTTGCCGGTCTTGCGGCTGACCTGCCCCGTCGAGTGGCTGTTCACCGCCTTGCCGTCCGAGGTGCTCCCCGAAGTCCGGCAACTCCGCCGTCAGTTGCTCCCGCAACTCCCGGACCAGGCCGCCGGGGATCCTTGCTTTCAAGCTTGGCGCTCAGGAGCCGGGAGAAGTTGTGGCTCCCGGTGTGGCTGTGCAGGGATATGCACAGGTTTCCTGGGGATTTTAATCAAATTATTTGAGGATCCCCCTCGACGAGCTTGTCAGACAAGTGCCGAGGGGGTGTCTTCCGGGTGCGTCACCCAACATGGAAGACACGACCATTGTCCCACGATTTTCCCGTCGACTCCACAACCTGGGCTTTTCTCGAACGCATAGACGAGGATCTGGCAGCCCGTATCAAGGCCTGTCCACACTGCGGCGGCGATTTGCATGCCGCGTCGTATCCGCGAAAGCCGCGTGGCGTTGAGCGACCGCTCGTCGCCGGAGCGCGGCGCCTGAGTTTCTGTTGCGCAAGCTGCCGCCGCCGCGTCACGCCGCCCTCGGTGCGGTACTTCGGGCGCCGGGTGTATGTGGCCTTCGTCTTCGTGTTCCTGACAGCCATGACGGGCCGGGGTCCAGAGTTCCGTTTGGTTGTCGATCGTCTGGGCATCGACAAACGCACGCTTCAGCGCTGGCGGCGCTGGTGGCGCGAGACTTTCGTCGAGACCTCCCTGTGGCGCAAGCTGCGTACCCGCCTTCCGGAACCGCCGAAGACGCTGCCGCTATCGCTGGTCGAGATATTCACAGACCCGATAGCTCTTCTGCAGCGGCTGTCGCCGTTGACGAGCAAGTTCGGCGACGGGGCATTCGAACCCGCAGAACTTGCCGTCTCTTCCAATTGATGAGGGGAGTTTAGGGTCCGCATCCTGACCAAACGGGAGGCGGTCGATGCAGCAGGACACAAATCGGGAGCGATGGGCGCGATTGCGCTTCGCCGTCGTCGGCACCCTGCTGGCGGCGCCGCCGGCGCACGGCGAACTATGCGCCGAGATCGAGCGCTTGGCGAAACAGGAGTGGCGGCATCCGGTGACCGGTGCGCCGGCGCGCTTCTCCTTCGTGACGATCGAACGCTGGTACTATCAGGCGCGGCGAGCCGAACAGGATCCGGTCGGCGCTCTCCGCCGCCGGGTACGGTCGGATGCAGGTCGATCACGCACGCTGTTCGCGCCGCTGATCGAGGCGCTGCAATTGCAATACCGACAAAATCCCAACTGGTCGGCGCAACTGCACTACGACAACCTCAAGGCATTGGCCGAAGACGATCCGTCGCTCGGTCCGCTGCCATCCTATGCCACTGTGGCCCGCTACATGCGAACGCACGGATTGCAGCGCAAGCGGCGGCCGAAGAAGGCGGGGGAAGCGGCGGCGGCGGAACGACGCGAGCAGTACGAGATACGCAGTTACGAGCATGCCCACGGCCTGTGGCACGCCGACTTCCATCATGGCTCGCTCCGCGTGCTCGACAAGCGAGGACGATGGCATACGCCTTTATTGCTGGCCGTTCTCGACGATCACTCGCGCTTTGCTTGCCATCTGCAGTGGTATCTCGGGGAGACGGCGCAGAACTTCGTGCACGGCCTGTCGCAGGCCCTGATGAAGCATGGTTTGCCGCGGGCGCTGATGACGGACAACGGCAAGGCGGAGACCGCCGGCGAGGTGCGCACCGGGCTGCACGATCTTGGCATCCTGCATGACACCACTTTGCCGTATTCCCCGAACCAAAATGGCAAAGTGGAGCGTTTCTGGTCGGTTACGGAAGGACGTCTGCTGGCGATGCTGCAAGGCGTCGACTCCCTTTCCCTGGCGCAACTCAACGAGGCGACCCAAGCGTGGGTCCAGAAGGACTACAACAACCGTATCCACCGGGAAATCGGCGCCACGCCAACGGCACGTTTTCTTGAGAGCCCCCATGTCGGTCGCGAGTGTCCGTCCGGCGAGACGCTGCGCCGGGCATTCCGCACCGGAGCGACGCGTCGGCAGCGGCACACGGACGGCACGCTTTCACTTGGAGGCGTGCGCTTCGAGGTGCCGTCGCAGTATCGCCACATGCGGAACCTCCACCTCCGCTACGCATCCTGGGATCTGTCGACGATTGCCCTCGTCGACCCCGGTCACGGAACCTGGCTGTGCGCACTCTACCCGCTCGACAAGAGCGCCAACGCGGACGGCGAACGCCGACAGGTGAGGCCAGTCGAGACAGATGTCACGCCGGCAACGGGCGAGATAGCGCCGCTGCTCAAGCAGCTCCTAGACGATGCGGCCGCGACCGGCCTGCCCCCCGCCTTCCTTCCGACCAACGAGGATACGGACGATGAAACATAGGCTGCTCTCCCTCCACGGCCTCAAATGGAATCCCTTCTCGCCGGAACTGCCGGTCGAGGCGCTATTCACCACGCCGCGCGTCGAAAGCTTCTGCTGGCGCGTCGACGAGCATCTGGTCCGGGACGGCGGCTTCGCCTTGATCGTCGGGGAGCCGGGCACCGGCAAGAGCGTGGTTCTGCGCTTGCTTGCGGACCGGCTGACGCGCAACCGCGACCTGGTGGTCGCCGCTCTGACCCATCCCTCGTCCAACCTCGCCGACTTCTACCGCGAGATGGGCGAACTCTTTGACGTCCCGCTGCGCCCCCACAACCGATGGGGCGGCTTCAAGGTTCTCCGAACGCGTTGGCAGGATCACCTCGAAGCGATCCGTTTGCGTCCTGTCCTGCTGATCGACGAGGCGCAGGAACTTCAGCCCGCAGTGCTCGGAGAATTGCGTCTGCTCGCCGCCACCGAGTTCGACTCCCGATCCATTCTCAGCGTCGTGCTGGCTGGCGACACGCGCCTTGCCGACAAGCTGCAGCGCAGCGATCTGCTTCCCCTGGAATCTCGCATCCGTCAGCGCCTGGCCATGGGGTATGCCGAACGAAAGGAACTTGCCGCCTGCCTCGATCACCTCCTCGAGAAGGCCGGCAATCCCAATCTCATGACGCAGAACCTCAGGGATGCCCTTTGCGATCACGCTGCCGGCAACTACCGCTCTCTCACCAAAATAGCGGACAGCCTGCTCGCCGCCGCCGCCGAGCGCGAGATCACCGAACTCGACGAGAAACTGTTCTTCGAGATCTTCACGCCCGACAAACGCAGGGGAGCGCGATCATGAATGCTTTCCCCACCCGTCGGCCCGCGGAACTCGCCGAACAGCCGCAGGAGCGGCGCTGGCTCGTCGAACAACTGTGGAGCGAGCAGGCGGTCGGCATTATCGGCGGAGAGCCAAAGTGCGGCAAATCCTTTCTCGCTCTTGATCTCGCCGTTGCCGTCGCAACCGGCACGCCCTGCCTGCGACGCTTCTCCGCTGCTTCCGGCCGCGTTCTGCTGTTCGCCGCGGAAGACGCCGCCCACATCGTTCGCGAGCGCCTCGATGGCATCGCACAGGCCGCCGGAACCTATCTCGACAACCTCGATATCGACGTGATCGACGTTCCCGCTGTGCGTCTTGACCTGGCCGACGACAGGCAGCGCCTGTTCGAGACGGTCCGCCGCGTCCGGCCACGCCTGCTGGTTCTTGATCCTCTGGTTCGCCTCCACCGCATCGACGAAAACGCCGCAGGCGAGGTCGCACCGTTGCTCGCCTGCCTGCGCGACCTGCAACGCAACTTCGAGACAGCCGTCGTTCTCGTCCACCATGCCCGCAAGAGCGCCCATGCGCGAGGCGGACAGGCGTTGCGCGGCTCTTCCGAACTGCACGCCTGGGGCGACTCCAACCTTTATCTACGACGCAAGAAGCACCGCATTTTGCTGACTGTCGAACATCGCGCTTCCAAAAGCCCCGACGAAATCGTTCTCGAATTGCGCGAGACACCGGTCCCGTCGCTGCAGATCGTCGAGGCCGCCTCCGAAGCGCCTGCCATGTCGCCTCGCCAACGCGTCGAAAACCTTCTCGCCGACACTCCGCTCTCCCAGCGGCAAATCCGGGATGCGGCGCACATGCGCGCCAGCACCGTCAGCAGCGTTCTCAGAGAACTGGTCTCCGAAGGGCGGGTCGCTCACACCCCTGACGGGTATTGCATCGCATCTTGACCAAGCGTCGCAAGTAGCAGTGCGGGGGGGGGGGGGCATCCGCCGCAGGGAGGGCGTAGCCCGACCGAAGGCAGATGCCCCCCCCGCCTTCCGGTTCCCGACAACCCTATGGACCGGGCGGAAACGGAAACCGGAAACACTCACTAGCCAGCCCTGTTCTCGGCATGGAAAACCATCAAAAACGGCGAAACAAACCCAATCAATTATCGTGAGCACTCATACCCGGGAACCGCGCTGCGAGGTTCCGGAGACGTCGTCCACCGCTTGCCGTCGTCGTCGACCTTGCGTACAGCGTTCCGAACGAGAACGAGGCGGACAAGATCGGCGTCGTCTATGCCGCTCTTGCCGGCTACAATCCATATGCGATCTCAAGCTTGTGGGGGGATATCGCGAGAAAACACAGGAACGATCGGTCCTGGTTCCGCACCCGCCGGCTCGGACCGGGCGCGCACGACCCGCGCAATGGCCGAGCGGCAGTACTATTTTTCCGGCGCGAAGAATCATTACGAACTCGCTCGTTGCAACCATTTTCGGTGCAATGAGTAGAGGCGCGGAGTTTCGATGAATATCTATGTGCTGATTGTCGCCACGATCGGCACGGCTTCTTGCGGGAAAGGCCGAGAACCGCAGACGGCGGCTGTTATTACAGAGGAAAGGGAATCCCACGACATGGTGCTGCGGAACTGCTTGAAAGCACGCGGCATTTTCCGGCCTGACCAGGCGTGAAACGGAAACGCCTTCCTTTCAGGCGCGGCTTTGCACCTGAAACTGCCGGTGACCGCTTACACTTGACCTCCCGACGCTGGCGCTTCCCGCACCGCTGCCGCCTCGCGGGCAGCGCTTGGCCATGACCGCCCCGTTCCTCGCCCTGCTTGCCGACCGCCGGCTCCTTGACGGCTCCGGCGCGGCGGCCTAGTCTCCTGGGATGACGAAGCGCATGCTGCCGACCGGCATGACCTCCCTCCGGAAAATCCGGGGAGAGATGGACTGCTACTACGTCGACAAGACGGACCATGTCCGCCGCCTTGTCGAGGGTGGTCAATATTATTTTCTGTCGCGTCCGCGCCGGTTCGGCAAGACCCTGCTGGTGGACACGCTGCAGGAGTTGTTCAAGGGAAGCGAGGAGCTGTTTCGCGATCTCGCCATACACGGCAAGTGGGACTGGTCGGCGCGCCATCCCGTCGTGCGGATCAGCTTCGGCGGGGGCAATTTCGACTCCCCGGATCTCGTTCGGGGAAACGTGGAAGACCAGTTGGAGGAAACGGAACGGCTGGCCGGCCTCGAACCGGGCCCCGCCGGGGCGGCGGTCCGTTTCCGGCGCCTGATAAGGACGCTGCACGAGCGCGCCGGGCAGCGGACGGTCATTCTGGTCGACGAATACGACAAGCCGATTCTGGACGCGCTCGGCGACCGGGAACTGGCGCTGGCCAACCGCGACTTCCTGCGCGGCTTCTACAGCGTCGTCAAGGACTGCGACGCGCATGTCCGGTTCGCCTTCCTTACCGGCGTGAGCAAGTTCTCGCAGGCGGGCCTGTTCTCGGGCCTGAACAACCTGCGCGACATCACCCTCGATCCGCGTTTCGGCGCCATCTGCGGCTACACTGACGACGAGCTGGACGCGGTCTTCGCCCCGGAACTCGAGGGCCTGGACCGGGAGAAGGTTCGGCGCTGGTACAACGGCTACAACTGGCGCGGGCCGGAGAGGGTCTACAACCCGTTCGACATTCTCCTTCTCTTCGAAACGCGCGAGTTCGAGGCGCACTGGTTCCAGACCGGCACGCCGACCTTTCTCGCCGACCTTCTGTCGCGGCGCCGGTTCGCGCCGCCGGCCCTGGAGGATCTGGTCGCGGACGACGCGCTGCTGTCGGCCATCGACGTCGACCGCATTCCCGTCGAGGCGCTGCTGTTCCAGACCGGCTATCTGACCATCGTCGACGAGGAGCGGGACGAAGACACGCGCCTCTACCGGCTGGACTACCCGAACCAGGAGGTGAAGCGCAGTCTGAACGCGCTTCTGCTGAAGGCGATGGCGCCGGAGGTCACGGTCGCGGCGGAGAGCCGGGAGTTGCGCCGCCTGATGCGGGCGAACGACTTCGCCGGCCTCGAGAATCTGTTCCGGGCGTTCCTGGCGAGCATCCCGAACGAGTGGTACGCGAACACGGGCATGGCCGGCTACGAGGCGCACTACGCGAGCGTGTTCTATTCGCACTTCGTGGCGGCGGGCATGGACGTCCGCGCGGAGGAGAGCACGGCGCGCGGCCGCTCGGACCTGACGCTCCTGTACAACGGCAACGTCTATCTGTTCGAGTTCAAGGTCGCGGACGGGAAGCCGCAAGGCCGGGCGCTGGCGCAGATTCGGGAGCGCGGCTACGCGGACAAGCACCGGCGTCCGGGCGTGCCGGTCCACCTGATCGGGGTGGAGTTCGGCCGGGAGGAGCGCAACATCGTCGGGTTCGAGTTCGAGACCGTCTGAAGCCGGGAGCCGTCCCGTTCGGACGCAGGCGGCGCTTTCGCGAAAGGCCGCTGCCTCCTCCTCCTCGCGGGCAGCGCTTGGCAATGGCCATTCTTGAATTCGCCCTGGCGCGACGCTTCCGCTTCTTGACACGCCTCGTCCCGTTCGGCCAGCAACGCTGCCCGGACATCGAAGGCTTCTGACCACATGGCCAATAACATACAGGGACCAGAGAATCGTTTCCAGTCTTTCTCGTTGTTTTTTCGGGGCAGGTTCCGTCGCCCGGGTAGCGAACGCTTACGCCGGACATCCTTGACCGCTCGCGCTCGCGCAGGGCGAGGATCTTGTCGCGGCCATGGGGCGCGCCGGCCTCGGTCGGGCGCCCGGGAGCGGGTTCCTGTCGCGCCTTCTCCGCGGCGCCGGGACGACGACACGCGCCGCGCAAACGCCGGCGTCGACAGCGTCGACGGCGTCCGGCATCTGGTATATTGACGCCCCGCTCATTGGATGGAGCGGCGGCTGGGGAGGAACATGGCCGAGCATTTTCAGAAGGCGTTTCCGGTTTCATGGGATCAACTTCACCGCGACGCCAAGGCGCTGGCTTGGCGGCTGACGGCCGACGGCCCTTGGCGCAGCATCGTGGCGGTGACCCGGGGCGGTCTGGTTCCGGCGGCGATCGTGGCCCGCGAGCTTGAGGTGCGTTTGATCGACACCGTCTGCGTCTCTTCGTACGACCATCAGGACCAGGGCGATCTCGAGGTGCTGAAGACCGTCTCCGATTCCGGGCAAGGGAAGGGTACGCTGATCGTCGACGATCTCGTCGATACCGGCCGGACCGCGCGCGTCGTTCGCGAGCTGCTGCCGAAAGCGCATTTCGCCACCGTCTACGCCAAGCCCGAGGGACGGCCGATGGTGGATACCTTCATCACCGAAGTCAGCCAGGACACCTGGATATTTTTCCCTTGGGATACCGAACTGCAGTTCGTCGAACCGATCGCCAAGATGCCGGCCGAAAAGGGGCAGGCGGATCGCTCGATGCCATGACGGTCGGCGGTTGCATCCGCTGCGCCGCGACCCTATTTTCCGTCCGCGGTCGGGGCGTAGCGCAGCCTGGTAGCGCATCTGCTTTGGGAGCAGAGGGTCGGCGGTTCGAATCCGTCCGCCCCGACCAGAAAAATCCGTCCTTCGCGTCGTCTCGCGGCGCCGGATTTTCCCCGGCGCCTGTCGCGCAGCCGGGATCTTCCGGCCGCCGCGTCGGCGGCGGCATTCCCGTCGGGGCCGCGGCGGCAGGACGGCGTCGACGCGGTTCAGGGCGAAACTCGACCTGACGCTCGCGACGCCGATCGCGGGAATTCGGGAAGGTTCCGCAAGGACGCGCTTCCGTTGCTATGATGGCGGCGCAACGGGAAGAGACGGGATGGCTGCCATCGAAGCGGGGGCGGAAAATCGAATCGATAAGTTGACGGCCTTGCGCGCGCTCGAGCGGAAGGTGCTGTGGCTTTCCGCCTGGATGATCCACAACGCGAATCACGTGCGGCCGTCCCGCGACGGGCTGAAGGTCGGAGGGCACCAGGCATCGAGCGCGTCCGTCGCGACCGTGATGACGGCGCTGTATTTCGACGTGTTGCGGGCGCGCGACCGCGTCGCGGTGAAGCCGCATGCGGCTCCGGTTTTCCACGCGATCCAGTATCTCCTCGGACACCAGGCGCGCGAGCAGCTTGAAGGGTTGCGGGCGTTCGGAGGGGCGCAATCGTACCCGTCGCGAATCAAGGACGCCGACGACGTGGACATTTCCACGGGATCCGTGGGACTCGGCGCGGCGCATACCGTCTTTTCGTCGATCGTCCAGGACTACGTGCGCCTCAAGGGGCTGATGCCGCCGGACCGGCCGGACGGGCGCATGGTCGCGGTGGTCGGCGACGCCGAACTCGACGAAGGCAATATGTACGAGGCGCTTCTCGAAGGGTGGAAGAAGGAAGTCCGCAACGTCTGGTGGGTCATCGACTACAACCGGCAGAGTCTGGATTCCGTCGTTTCCGACCGCCTCTTCGGCCGCATCGACCGGCTCTTCGAGAACATGGGCTGGCGCGTCGTCACCATGAAATACGGCAAACTGCTCGAGCGCGCCTTCGAAGAGCCGGGCGGCGAGGCGTTGCGCCAATGGATCGACGATTGTCCGAACTCGCTTTATTCCGCCCTCACTTTCAAGGGCGGCGCCGCATGGCGCGAACATCTGGCGAAGGACGGCGTGGCGAAGCCGTTGCTCGCCTCCCGCGACGACGATTCCTTGCAGGCGCTGATGACGAATCTGGCCGGCAACGATCTCGAATCGTCGCTCGAAGCCTTCCATGCCGTCGACGACGACCGGCCGACCTGTTTCATCGCTTACACGGTGAAGGGATTCGGACTCCCCTTCGCCGGCCACAAGGATAACCACGCGGGCTTGATGAATCCGGAGCAGATGGAGGCCTTCCGTGCCGCGATGGGCGTGCCGGTCGGCGCCGAATGGGACCGTTTCGCCGGACTCGGCGTCGACGACGCCGGCCTGGAGGCGTTTCTTGCCGAAGTGCCGTTCGCCCGCAGCTATCCCCGCCGCCTGCGGGCGCCCCGAATCGACGTTCCCGACAGGCTGGAGGCGGACGTCCGCCCGGTCATGTCGACCCAGGACGGCTTCGGGAGGATACTCAACCGCCTCGCCGCGGCCGGCGGAAGCCTGGCGGACCGGATCGTATCGACGTCGCCCGACGTGACGGTCTCGACCGGACTCGGACCCTGGGTGAACAGGCGCGGCATCTTCGGCCGTTCCGAAAGGGCCGATACGTTCGCGGAAGAAAGCGTCGTGTCCGCGCAGAGATGGCGCATGGATCCCGAGGGCCAGCATATCGAACTCGGCATCGCCGAAACCAATCTGTTCCTCCAGCTCTCGGCGCTGGGACTCGCGGACAGCATGTTCGGAGTCCGTCTGTTGCCGATAGGCACCCTCTACGATCCGTTCATACGCCGCGGCCTGGACGCCATGAACTATGCCTGCTATCAGGGCGCGCGATTCATGCTGGCGGCGACGCCCTCCGGGATCACGCTGGCTCCGGAAGGGGGCGCGCACCAGGCTTCGGAAACGACGCTGATCACGCTTGCGCAGCCCGGCATGGCCTCCTTCGAACCCGCCTTCGTCGACGAGCTGGCCGAAATCATGCGCTGGGCGTTCGATTACATGCAGGACGAGGACGGCGGCTCCGTCGCGCTTCGCCTTTCGACCCGGCCGGTCGATCAGCCCGACCGGTCGCTGGATGCGGAGGGCCGGGGGGCGATAACCGCCGGAGGCTACTGGTTGCGGGAGCCGGCGGCCGGCAGCGCGCTGGCGATCGCGTATATGGGCGCCGTGGCGCCGGAAGCGATGTCGGCCTATCGGGATCTGGCCGAGGACGTTCCGGAGGCCGGGCTGCTCGCGGTCACCTCGGCCGACCGCCTCCACGCCGATTGGATCGGCGCCCGCCGGGCCCGCAGGTCGGGCGAGGACGGCGTCGTGGCGCACGTGGAACGGCTGTTGTCGAGCATGGACGCGAGCGCCGCGCTGGTGACGGTCTGCGACGGTCATTCGGCGACCCTCGGCTGGTTCGGGTCCGTCGCCGGCCACAGAATCTATCCGCTTGGCGTCGACAGCTTCGGGCAATCGGGCGATTTGCCGGACCTCTACGCTCATTACGGAATCGACGCCGATGCGATTCTCGACGCGGCGGCGCGGGCCTGCCTCGTCGCTTCGCGCGCCGGTTGACGGGCGGCGATCTCGCGATTAGGTGTTCGTCGGCGCATGCGGGCGTGGTGAAACTGGTAGACACGCCAGATTTAGGATCTGGTGGCGCAAGCCGTGGGGGTTCGAGTCCCTTCGCCCGCACCAGAACGCAGCCGCGCACGAACTGCGCGAGCTAAAGCCGAGAGAGAAGACGATGCAGGTTACCGAAACGGGCAGCGAAAAACACCGGCGCGTATTGAACGTCGTCGTGCCGAAGGACGATTTCGAGAGCCGCGTCGCGGAAAGACTCAAGGAAGTCGGGCAAGCGGCCCCCATCCCGGGTTTTCGGCCCGGCAAGGTTCCGATATCCGTGCTGAAGGCGCGTTTCGGCAAGGCCGCTCGCGCCGAGACGGTCGAGACGACCGTGCAGGAAACCGCGCAACGGGCGATGGACGAGAGGGAACTGCGCCCGGCGATGCCGCCCGCGATCGATATCGTCACGAACGAGGACGGCGCCGATCTGGAATACAAGCTGACGGTCGAGGTGTTGCCCGACATTCCCTCCGTCGATTTCGGCGCGATCGAACTCGAGCGGATGGTCGTCGAAGTTACGGACGAAAGGGTCGAGGAGAACCTCGGAATCCTCGCCGCATCGCGCCGGACCTACAGCCCCGGCGCCGGCCGGGCGGCCGCCGAGGGCGACATGGTGGTGATCGACTATGACGGCCGCATCGACGGCGAGCCGTTCGAGGGGGGCTCGGCGGAGGGGTTCGAGCTGCTGCTCGGGCGCGGCCAGCTTTTTTCCGAGTTCGACGAACGGCTCGTCGGCCTGGTCGCGGGCGACGCGCGCGAGGTGAGCGTCTCGTTCGCCGACGACCGCTTCCCCGAAAATCTGCGGGGCAAAGAGGCCGCGTTCGAGGTGAAAGTCGTCGAGGTTCGCGAACCCGATCCCGTTCTGGTCGACGATTCGCTCGCCGAATCCATGGGCCATGAAAGTCTGGCCGAACTCCGGGCGGCCATTCGCAAGGATCGCGAACGCGAGCATCTGCTGGATTCGCGGAAACGGCTCAAGGTCGACCTGTTCGACAAGCTCTCGGAGATGATCGACGTCGACGTTCCGCCCGGAATGCTGGAACGGCAATTCGACGCGATCTGGCGCGACGTCGAGCGGGCGCGGGAGGCCGGCACGCTCGACGAGGAGGATAGGGAAAAGTCGGAGGAGGAGCTCCGGGAAACCTATATGAACATCGCGCGGCGGCGCGTTTCGACGGGGCTGCTGCTGAACGACGTCGTCGACAGGGAAGGGCTGGCCGTTTCCGAGGACGAACTGACGCGGGGAATGTTCCAGCATGCAAGGGCTCTCGTCGCCACCGTCGGCGGCAGCGACGAGATGCTGGAACTGTACAACCGCAACCCGGAGGTGGTGGAGGCGATTCGGAACGCGCTTCTGGAAGAGAAGGCCGTCGATTACGTCCTCGAGCTTGCGCAGGTGACGGATCGCGTCGTCGCCGAGAAGGAACTGTACGGCGAACCCGGCGAGTCGGCGGAAGGAGTCGAAGAATGAAGAACGGGAGCGGCAATGCGCGGGGAGAGGCGCGGATGAACGCGCTTGTGCCCATGGTGGTCGAGCAGACGGCTCGGGGGGAGCGCGCCTACGACATCTATTCGCGGCTCCTGAAGGAGCGAATCGTTTTCCTCACCGGTCCCGTGGACGATCACGTCGCCAGCCTGATCTGCGCGCAGCTTCTTTTTCTCGAATCGGAAAACCCGACCAAGGACGTCGCGTTCTACGTCAACTCGCCGGGCGGGCTCGTGAGCGCCGGCCTCGCGATATACGACACCATGCAGTACATCAGGCCGGACATATCGACGGTCTGCATCGGGCAGGCCGCGTCGATGGGGTCTTTGCTGCTGGCGGCCGGGAAGGCGGGCAAACGCTACACCCTGCCCAACGCCAGAATCATGGTGCATCAGCCGTCGGGCGGATTCCAGGGCCAGGCGACCGATATCGAGATCCACGCCCGCGAGATCCTGTCGCTTCGGTCGCGCCTCAACGAGATTTACGCGCGGCATACCGGACAGGACCTGGAAACGATGGAGGCCGCGGTGGAGCGGGACAAGTTTCTCTCCGCCGACGAAGCCCGGGAATTCGGCATCGTCGACGAGGTCGTCGCCGAGCGGCCGGCGCCCGCGGGCGATTCGAAACCCGAAAAGGACGAGTAGCCGGTTGCGGGCGAGGCGCGCCGCCGCCGCGGCCGAACCCGGGCGGGGCGGCTCGTTGACCTCGGCGCCTCTTGCGGGTAACATGCCGGAACCGAGGCCTTAGTCAGGTGCGTTCATGAGCAAATCCGCAGGCGGCGATTCCAAGAACGTCCTTTACTGCTCGTTTTGCGGCAAGAGTCAGCACGAGGTTCGGAAGCTGATCGCCGGCCCGACGGTGTTCATCTGCGACGAATGCGTCGAACTGTGCATGGACATTATCCGGGAGGAGCACAAGACGACGCTCGTCAAGTCGCGCGACGGCGTGCCGAATCCGCGCGAGATTTGCTCCGTCCTCGACGATTACGTCATCGGCCAGTCGCATGCCAAGCGCGTGCTTTCGGTCGCCGTCCACAACCATTACAAGCGCCTGTCCCACGGCCAGAAGGCCAACGACGTCGAGATCGCGAAATCCAACATCATCCTCATCGGTCCGACGGGCTGCGGCAAGACGTTGCTCGCCCAGACCCTCGCCCGCATCCTCGACGTTCCCTTCACGATGGCCGACGCCACCACGCTCACCGAAGCGGGGTACGTCGGCGAAGACGTGGAGAACATCATCCTCAAGCTGCTCCAGGCGGCCGATTACAACGTCGAGCGGGCGCAGCGCGGCATCGTCTACATCGACGAGGTGGACAAGATTTCCCGCAAGTCGGACAACCCGTCGATCACCCGCGACGTTTCGGGGGAGGGGGTGCAGCAGGCCCTGCTGAAGATCATGGAGGGCACGGTCGCTTCCGTTCCGCCGCAGGGCGGACGCAAGCATCCGCAGCAGGAGTTCCTGCAGGTCGACACGACGAACATCCTGTTCATATGCGGCGGCGCGTTCTCGCGGCTCGACAAGATCATCAGCAACCGGGGCCAGGGGTCGAGCATCGGTTTCGGGGCCGACGTGCGAAGCCCGGACGACCGGCCCGCCGGGGAAATCCTGCGCGGCGTTCAGCCGGAGGACCTTCTGAAGTTCGGGCTGATCCCCGAGTTCGTGGGCCGCCTTCCCGTGATCGCGACCCTCGAGGATCTCGACGAGGAATCGCTGGTGGAGATTCTCACGACGCCGAAGAACGCGCTCGTGAAGCAGTACGGACGCCTCTTCGAAATGGAGGACGTCAAGCTCACCTTCAGCGACGACGCGCTCCACGCTGTCGCCAACAAGGCGATCAGCCGCAAGACCGGCGCCAGGGGCCTGCGGTCGATTCTGGAGAACATCCTGCTCGGGACCATGTTCGAACTGCCCGGCCTCGAGGGAGTCGAGGAGATCGCCATCAACGGCGAAGTCGTCGAGGGCCGGGCGCAGCCTCTCTACATCTATTCCGACAGGCTCGGGGAAAGCGGCACGGCAAGTTGATTTCCGCGCGTCCCGAACCACATTGAGAACTCGCGCACACCTAACGGAGCAGCAGAATGGCCGATTCAGACCAGACAACGACGCTACCGGTTCTCCCGTTGAGAGACATCGTCGTTTTTCCGCACATGATCGTGCCGCTCTTCGTGGGGCGCGAAAAGTCGGTCCGGGCCCTCAAGGGGGTCATGCAGGACGACAAGCAGATCCTGCTGATCGCCCAGAAGAACGCGGGCGAGGACGATCCGGCTCCCGGGGACATCTACTCCGTCGGCACGGTCGGCACCGTGCTGCAGCTGCTCAATCTGCCGGACGGCACCGTGAAGATTCTGGTCGAAGGCAGCCACCGGGCGCGGATCGTCCGGTACGCCAAGGACGACGACTTCTTCGAGGCCGAAGTCGAGCGGATGGAGGACGTCAAGGACGCCGGCAAGGACTTCGACGCCCTCGGAGGATCAGTGATCGGCCAGTTCGAGCAGTACATCAAGCTCAACAAGAAGATTCCGCCCGAGGTGCTGGTTTCGCTCAACCAGATCGACGAGCCGGGCAAGCTGTCCGATACGATCGCCTCGCATCTGGCGCTCAAGATTTCCGAGAAGCAGGAACTGCTCGAACTCGTTTCGCCCGCGGAGCGGCTCGAGCGCGCCTACGGGTTCATGGAATCGGAGATCGGGGTTCTGCAGGTCGAGAAGCGCATCCGCAGCCGCGTCAAGCGGCAGATGGAGAAGTCGCAGAGGGAATATTATCTGAACGAGCAGCTCAAGGCGATCCAGAAGGAGCTCGGCGGTTCCGAGGAGAGCGTCGACGAGGCCAGCGAGCTCGAGCAGCGAATCAAGAAGACCAAGCTAACCAAGGAGGCCAGGGAGAAGGCGAAGACCGAGCTCAAGAAGCTCAGGTCGATGAGCCCGATGTCGGCGGAAGCGACCGTGGTCAGGAATTACCTCGACTGGCTGCTCGCCATTCCGTGGCGCAAGTATTCGCGCGTGAAAAAGGACATCAAGCTGGCGGAGAAGGTCCTGAACGAGGACCATTACAGCCTGGACAAGGTGAAGGAGCGAATTCTCGAATATCTCGCGGTGCAGATGCGCGTCCGCAAGGTGAAGGGTCCCATACTCTGCCTCGTCGGCCCGCCCGGAGTCGGCAAGACCTCGCTCGGCAAGTCGATCGCCCGCGCCACCGGGCGCAATTTCGTGCGGGTGTCGCTGGGCGGCGTCCGGGACGAGGCGGAGATTCGCGGGCACCGGCGCACCTACATCGGCTCCATGCCGGGCAAGATCGTCCAGAACATGAAGAAGGCGAAATCCTCGAACCCGCTGTTCCTCCTGGACGAGGTCGACAAGCTGGGTTCGGACTGGCGCGGCGACCCCACCTCGGCGTTGCTGGAGGTGCTCGATCCCGAGCAGAACAACACGTTCCAGGATCACTATCTGGAAGTCGATTACGATCTGTCGGACGTGATGTTCCTCACCACGGCCAACACGCTGCGCATGCCGCAGCCGCTTCTCGACAGGATGGAAGTCATCCGGCTGTCCGGATACACCGAAGACGAGAAGGTTCAGATCGCCCGGCGCCACCTCATCGGAAAGCAGATGGAGGCGCACGGCCTCAAGAAGTCGGAATGGTCCATCGCCGACGACGCGCTCCGGGAACTGATCCGCCTCTACACGCGCGAAGCCGGCGTCCGCAATCTCGAGCGCGAGCTCGCGAATCTCGCGCGCAAGGCCGTGAAGGAACTCTCGGGCGACAAGAAGAGGCTGCGAATCACGCGCAGGAATCTCAAGACCTACGCAGGCGTGCCGCGCTATCGATTCGGAGAAATCGAATCGGAGGATCTCGTGGGCGTGACCAACGGCCTCGCCTGGACGGAAGTCGGCGGGGAACTGCTTTCCGTCGAGGCGCTGGTGATGCCGGGCAAGGGCGCGGTTTCGCAGACCGGCAAGCTTGGAAACGTGATGCAGGAATCGGTGCAGGCGGCGCGCAGCTACGTGCGGTCCAGGCTGGCCGTGTTCGGCATTCGGCCGACGACGTTCGAGAAGCGCGACATTCACGTGCACGTGCCCGAAGGCGCCACGCCCAAGGACGGGCCTTCCGCGGGCGTCGCGATGTGCACGTCGATCGTCTCCGCCCTGAGCGGGATTCCGGTTCGGCGCGACGTCGCCATGACCGGGGAAATCACCCTGCGCGGCCGCGTGCTGCCGATCGGCGGACTGAAGGAGAAGCTGCTCGCGGCTCATCGAGGCGGCATAAGCACGGTGCTGGTTCCGAAGGAGAACGAGAAGGAACTGGTCGAGATCCCGGAGAACGTGAAGAAGGGCCTCAAGATCGTGCCGGTGAGTTCGGTGGACGAAGTGCTTTCCGAGGCGCTGTCGCGTCAGCCGGTTCCGATCGAATGGGACGAAGAAGAGGCGGCCGCCCTGGCCGGCCGCGAGGCGAAGCCGAACGTCGAAGGCGTGGTGACCCACTGAAGGTTCGGGTGCGGGCCGACCGCCGCCGGGCGGCGCGGGCGAGCCGCCGCTTCCAGGCGCGTCGGCGGCGCTTTTTTCCGGCGTCGGCGAAGCGCCGGAAAGTCGGTTCGGACGAGAGCTTCTTGGACCGAAAAACGAATCGGTAGGCTCGATTCGAAACGAATCGCCGCCAATTAGCTGAAAAATAGAGATTTTTTACGATTGACGCTAACGGAAGTCGGTCGTTACACTTTGATGAAGCGAAGGTGGCCACGCTCCGGCTTCAGGATGAGTTGGTCGTTTCGCTGGTTATGTCGAAAGGGTATGCCGTGAACAAGAACGATCTCGTGGCTTCCGTAGCCGAACTCTCCTCCCTCACCAAGGCCGATGCGGCGGACGCTGTCGATGCCGTGTTCGATTCCATAAAGAACGCGCTCGGCAAGGGCGACGAAGTGCGCCTCGTCGGTTTCGGGACGTTTTCCGTCGTCGATCGCAAGGCGTCGACCGGCCGCAACCCGCAGACCGGCGAGGTCATTCAGGTTCCGGCGTCCCGCCAGCCCAAGTTCAAGCCGGGCAAGCCTCTCAAGGAAGCCGTGCGCTAGCCGCCTCGCGGTTCCTTCGGGACGTCATGTTCCGGGCGGTTAGCTCAGATGGAAGAGCGACGCGTTTACACCGCGTAGGTCGGCGGTTCGATCCCGTCACCGCCCACCATGGCCGTCGGCATTGACGCCCCGAACGGAAAGGACTAGATCTGGCTCTCCCGCAGGGGGTGTAGCTCAGTTTGGTTAGAGCGCTGGCCTGTCACGCCAGAGGCCGCGGGTTCGAGTCCCGTCACTCCCGCCACTCCGCCGGAGCGTCGTCGCGCAAGTGCGCGCGCCTTTCCCATGCTTTTGAGTTTCCGTGCCGTTGAACGTATAAAGCGGGTCGCGGGCGGCCGTCGGCCCGCCGCCTCCGGGGCTTTCGCATGGAAGGCATGATGCTCGAATACTTGCCGATCCTGATCTTCATCGGGATCGCGGTCGGCCTCGCGGTCGCGGCGCTCGTCGCTTCCTGGATCGTCGCGCGCCAGCGTCCCGATCCGGAAAAGGCGTCCGCTTACGAATGCGGCTTCGACGCGTTCGACGACGCGCGCGGGCAGTTCGACGTGAGATTCTATCTCGTGGCCATCCTGTTCATCGTTTTCGACCTCGAAATCGCCTTTCTTTTTCCCTGGGCGGTTTCCCTGTCGGACATCGGCGCGTTCGGCTTCTGGTCGATGATGGCGTTCCTGGGCGTGCTGACCGTAGGGTTCGCCTACGAATGGAGAAAGGGCGCTCTCGAATGGGAATAGACTCCGGCCCGGCCGCGCACGGCCTCGCGAACGAACTCGGCGACAAGGGCTTTCTCGTCACCCGGATGGACAAGCTCGTTTCGTGGGCCCAGTCGGGATCGCTCTGGCCGATGACGTTCGGCCTCGCCTGCTGCGCCGTGGAAATGATGCATACGGCGGCCAGCCGCTACGATCTCGACCGGTTCGGAGTCGTGTTCCGTCCGAGCCCCCGGCAATCCGACGTGATGATCGTCGCCGGCACGCTGACGAACAAGATGGCGCCCGCGTTGCGCAAGGTCTACGACCAGATGGCCGAGCCGCGCTGGGTGATCTCGATGGGCAGCTGCGCCAACGGCGGCGGCTACTACCACTATTCCTATTCCGTCGTGCGCGGCTGCGACAGGATCGTGCCGGTCGACGTCTACGTGCCCGGCTGTCCGCCGACGGCCGAGGCGCTGCTCTACGGCATTCTTCAGTTGCAGAAGAAAATCAGGCGCACTAGCACCGTCGCGCGGTAGGAAGGGCGGAAATGGACGAAGCGCTCGTCGAATTGGCGGAATACGTCTCCGGCAAAGCCGGGACGGCCTTCCAGTCCAGCTCCATCTCGCGCGGAGAGTTGGCGCTGCGCTGCGCCCGCGAGCAGCTGCCGGCGGCGCTGAAGTTTCTGCGCGACGACGCGAACTGCCTGTTCAAGATGCTGGTCGACGTGACGGCGGTGGACCGTCCGGAACGCGAGGAACGGTTCGACGTCGTCTACAACCTGTTGAGCCTGGCGCACAATCAGCGCGTCCGGGTCAAGGTGGCGGCCGGCGAGGAGACCCCGGTTCCGTCGGCGGTGGCCTGCTACAGCGCCGCCGGATGGTTCGAACGCGAGGTGTGGGACATGTTCGGCGTCCGCTTCAGCGGGCATCCGGACCTTCGGCGCATGCTCACCGATTACGGCTTCGAAGGCCATCCGCTGCGCAAGGATTTCCCGCTGACTGGCTACGTCGAGGTGCGCTACGACGAGGAGCGGAAGAGCGTCGTCTACGAGCCGGTGAGCCTGGTTCAGGATTTCCGGAACTTCGATTTCACCAGCCCCTGGGAGGGCCTTCCGGGCGACGAAAAGGCGGACGGCGCCGGCCGATGACCGAGGTCAAGAACCTGACGATGAATTTCGGGCCGCAGCATCCCGCGGCTCACGGCGTGTTGCGGCTCGTGGTCGAAATGGACGGCGAGACCGTCGAGAGATGCGACCCTCACATCGGGCTGCTTCATCGGGGAACGGAAAAGCTCATCGAATACAAGACCTACCTGCAGGCGGTCCCTTATTTCGACCGGCTCGATTACGTCTCGCCGATGTGCCAGGAGCACGCCTTCGCGCTCGCCGTCGAAAAGCTCGCCGGAATCGAAGTGCCGCCGCGCGGCCAGTACGTCAGGGTGTTGTTCAGCGAGATCACGCGCCTTCTGAACCATATCCTCAACGTCAGCGCGTTCGCTCTCGACGTCGGAGCCATGACGCCGCTGCTTTGGGGTTTCGAGGAACGCGAAAAACTGATGGAGTTCTACGAACGCGTTTCCGGGGCCCGGCTGCATGCGGCCTACTTCAGGCCGGGGGGCGTGCACCGCGACCTGCCGGCGGGGCTGACGGACGACATCGCCGCGTTCTGCGACGGTTTTCCGAGCGTTATCGACGACGTCGAGTCGCTGCTTACCGAAAACCGGATTTTTCGCCAGAGGACGGTGGACGTCGGCGTCGTCGGCAAGGACGACGCGCTGGACTGGGGGTTCTCGGGACCGATGTTGCGGGCCAGCGGCGTGCCGTGGGACCTGCGCAAGGCGCAGCCTTACGACGTCTACGCCCGGATGGATTTCGACGTGCCGGTCGGGAAGAACGGCGACTGCTTCGACCGCTATCTGGTCCGCATCGAGGAGATGCGCCAGAGCCTGCGGATCGTCAGGCAGTGCCTCGCCGAACTGCCCGAGGGACCGGTCCGCGCGCGCGACCAGAAGATCTCGCCGCCGGACCGCAAGGAAATGAAGCGGTCCATGGAAGCGCTCATCCACCACTTCAAGCTCTACACGGAGGGTTATCGCGTGCCGGCGGGGGAGACCTACACTGCCGTGGAGGCCCCGAAGGGGGAGTTCGGCGTCTTTCTCGTGGCGGACGGCACGAACCGGCCCTATCGCTGCAAGATTCGCGCGCCCGGATTCGCGTTTCTGCAGGCGACGGAATTTCTGTCGAAAGGGCACATGCTGGCCGACATGGTGGCGATCGTGGGGTCGATGGACATCGTGTTCGGCGAGATCGACCGATGAGCCGGGAAACCTTCTCCTTCGACGAGGAGAACCGCCGGCTCGCGGAGATGCACGTCGCCAAGTATCCGCCGGAGAGGAAGGCGAGCGCCGTGCTGCCGCTTCTCGATCTCGCCCAGCGCCAGTGCGGCGGCTGGCTGCCGCGCGCGGCGATGGACCGGGTGGCGGAACTCCTCGACATGGCTCCGATCCGGGTCTACGAAGTGGTCACGTTCTACGAGATGTTCCACGACGCCCCGCGGGGACGGCACGAAGTCCGCGTATGCACGACGACGCCTTGCTGGCTCAGAGGAAGCGCCGCGATCGTCGAGGCCTGCGAGGACGAGCTCGGATGCCGCGTCGGCGGGATAGCGGCCGACGGCCTGGCCGCGTTGAGCGAGTTCGAGTGCCTGGGCGCCTGCGTGAATGCGCCCGTCTTGTGGATCGACGACGACTATTTCGAAGACGTCGACCCCGACGGCGCGCGGGAGTTGATTCGGACGCTCCGTCGCGGCGAACGGCCGCCGCCGGGATCGATGGCGGGGCGAAAGGCTTCGGAACCGGAGGGCGAACTGACGGCGCTGGCGCCGTCCGGCGGGAAGAAGGCGGGATGCTGACCGACAAGGACCGGATCTTCACCAACCTGTACGGTTTCGAGGACTGGCGGCTGGAGGCCGCGCGCAAGCGCGGCGACTGGGACGGCACTGCGGGAATTCTTGCGAAGGGACGGGACTGGATCGTCAACGAGGTCAAGGATTCCGGACTGCGGGGCCGCGGCGGCGCAGGCTTTCCCGCCGGCCTCAAGTGGTCGTTCATGCCGAAGGAGTCGGACGGGCGGCCCGCCTACCTCGTGGTGAACGCCGACGAGTCCGAACCCGGCACCTGCAAGGATCGCGATATACTGCGGCACGATCCGCACAAGCTCGTCGAGGGCTGCTTGATCGCCGGCTTCGCGATGGGCGCGGTCGCCGCGTACGTCTACGTGCGGGGCGAGTTCTTCCGCGAAGCCGAGAGGCTGCAGGGCGCCGTGGACGAGGCGCGCGACGCCGGGCTTATCGGCCGCAACGCCTGCGGTTCGGGATACGATTTCGAAGTCCACGTGCATCGAGGCGCGGGCGCCTACATCTGCGGCGAAGAAACCGCCCTTCTCGAAAGCCTCGAAGGCAAGAAAGGGCAGCCGCGAATCAAGCCGCCTTTTCCCGCGGCCGCCGGCCTCTACGGCTGTCCGACGACCATCAACAACGTCGAGACCATCGCGGTCGCTCCCGCGATCTGCCGGCGCGGCGCGTCCTGGTTTTCGGGCTTCGGCCGGGAAAACAACACGGGAACCAAGATCTTCTGCATATCCGGCCACGTCGAGCGGCCTTGCAACGTCGAGGAGGAGATGAGCATCCCGCTGAAGGAGCTCGTCGAGCGCCACGCAGGCGGCGTGCGCGGCGGCTGGAGCAATCTGAAGGCCGTCATTCCCGGCGGCGCCTCGGTTCCGCTCATTCCCAAATCCGTCTGCGACGCCGTCCTGATGGACTTCGACGCGCTGCGGGAGGCGAAGTCCGGGCTCGGCACCGCCGCCGTCATCGTCATGGACCGGTCGACGGACGTGATCGCGGCCATCGCCCGGCTTTCGAAGTTCTACAAGCACGAGAGCTGCGGCCAGTGCACGCCCTGCCGCGAAGGCACGGGCTGGATGTGGCGGGTCATGGAGCGGCTCGTGAGGGGCGAGGCGGAGTCCGCGGAAATCGACATGCTGCTGGACGTCTCCCATGAGATCGAAGGCCACACGATCTGCGCTTTGGGGGATGCGGCCGCATGGCCGGTTCAGGGCCTGATCCGGCACTTCCGGGACGAGATCGAAGACCGGATAGCCCGGCGCGCGGCCTGAAGGGAAGAGGCATGCCGACACTCACCATCGACGGCGCCGAGATTGAGGTCGCGAACGGCGTCACCGTCCTGCAGGCCTGCGAGCAGGCGGGCCTCGAAATCCCGCGCTTCTGCTATCACGAACGCCTGTCGGTCGCGGGCAACTGCCGCATGTGCCTCGTCGAGATGGAGCGCGCGCCCAAGCCGATCGCGTCCTGCGCCATGCCGGCCGGAGACGGGATGGTGATCCGCACGGACACGGAGATGGTCCGGAAGGCGCGCAACGGCGTGATGGAGTTCCTGCTGATCAACCATCCTCTCGACTGTCCGATATGCGACCAGGGGGGCGAGTGCGACCTCCAGGATCAGGCGATGGCCTACGGCTACGACCGGTCGCGTTACGCCGAGAACAAGAGGGCCGTGCAGGACAAGAACCTCGGGCCGTTGATCGAAACCCACATGACGCGTTGCATTCACTGCACGCGCTGCATCCGCTTCTCGACCGAAGTGGCGGGCGTCGAGGTGCTGGGAGCGACCGGCCGCGGCGAGCACATGGAAGTCGGCACTTACGTGGAGCGGACGATCGCGTCGGAGCTGTCGGGCAACATCGTCGATCTCTGTCCGGTCGGAGCCCTGACGTCCAAGCCCTACGCCTTCGCGGCGCGGTCGTGGGAGCTGACGCGGACGGAGTCCGTCGACGTCATGGACGCGGTCGGCAGCAACATCCGGATCGACAGCCGGGGCCGCGAGGTGCTGCGGGTGCTTCCGGCTCTCAACGAGGAGATCAACGAGGAATGGATCTCCGACAAGACCCGCCACGCTTGCGACGGCCTGGCGCGCCAGCGACTCGACCGTCCTTACGTGCGGAAAGCGGGCAAGTTGCGGCCGGCGACCTGGCGGGACGCTTTCGACGCGATCGCGGACAGGCTGCGGGGCATGGACGGCTCCCGGATCGCCGCCCTCGCCGGCGACCAGTGCGACGCCGAATCGATGACGGCGCTGAAGGAGCTGATGACGGCGCTCGGCTCGCCCAACGTCGATTGCCGGCAGGACGGAGCGCGGCTGCCGGCGAAAACCAGGGCCGCGTACACGTTCAATACCACCATAGCCGGCATCGAGGATGCGGACGCCTGCTTGCTGATCGGCGCCGACCCGCGCCGCGAAGCGCCGATCGTCAACGCCCGCCTGCGCAAGCGCAGCCTGGCCGGCGGCTTCGCGGTCGGCCTCGTCGGCGAGGCGACGGATCTGACCTATGGCTACGAGCGCCTCGGCGCGAACCCCGGCGTTCTTGCGGAGATCGCCGGAGGCTCGCACCCCTTCGCCGGAATTCTCGAGCGGGCCCGGCGCCCCATGCTGGTTCTCGGCCAGGGCGCGCTTGCCCGCGACGACGGCGAGGCCGTCCTGTGGACCGCGCGCGAGGTCGCCGTATCCTGCGGCATGGTGGTCGACGAGTGGAACGGCTTCAACGTCCTGCACGCGGCGGCGGCGCGGGTCGCGGGGCTCGATCTCGGGCTGACGCCCGGCCCGGGCGGCAGGGACGTCGCGGGAATTCTGGACGGCGCCGCGGCCGGGAAGATCGGCTTCGTCTATCTCCTGGCGGCCGACGAAATCGACGTTTCCAAACTGGCCGACGCTTTCGTGGTCTATCAGGGCCATCACGGCGACGCCGGAGCGGAGGCGGCCGACGTCGTCCTTCCGGGCGCGGCCTATACGGAGAAGGAGGGCACCTGGGTCAATACGGAGGGCCGGGCGCAGCGGGGTCGGCGCGCCGTGTTCCCGCCCGGCGACGCGCGCGACGACTGGAAGGTGCTGCGGGCGCTTTCCGAAGCGCTGGGAAAGACGCTCGCCTTCGACACGCTCGGCGAGTTGCGCGCGCGCATGGCCGAGATCGCGCCGCCGCTCGGGAGGCTCGACGTCGTCGAACCCGCGCCGTGGACCGCGTTCGGCGCTCCCGGAAATCTGGATTCCGAGCCTTTCCGGATCGCGATGCGGAACTTTTACATGACCGATCCGGTTTCCCGCGCGTCGCCGACGATGGCGGCTTGCTCGAGCGCGTTCGGAACGTCCGGCGATGATTGAACTCTGGGACGGGTACCTCTGGCCCGGAATCGTCATCGTCGCCCAGATCCTGCTGATCGTCGTGCCTCTGATGGGGGCCGTCGCCTATCTGACGTTCGCCGAGCGCAAGGTCATCGCCGCGATGCAGCTCCGGAAGGGCCCCAACGTCGTGGGGCCGTTCGGCCTCCTGCAGCCGGTCGCCGACGGACTCAAGCTCCTGGTCAAGGAGACGGTGGTGCCGTCGGGGGCGAACCGCGTCATATTCCTGCTTGCGCCGATCCTGACGTTCGTCCTCAGCCTGATCGCGTGGGCCGTCATTCCGTTCGACGCCGGCTGGGTCCTCTCCGACATCAACGTCGGCATCCTCTACATCTTCGCGATTTCGTCGCTGGGGGTGTACGGCATCATCATGGCGGGTTGGGCGAGCAACTCGAAATACGCCTTTCTCGGCGCGTTGCGTTCGGCGGCGCAGATGGTCTCCTACGAAGTTGCGATCGGCTTCGTGATCATCACGGTTCTGCTGTGCGCCGGTTCGCTGAACCTCACGGATATCGTGCTCGCGCAGGAAGGCCCGGGGTTCTGGAGCTGGTTCTGGCTGCCGCTGCTGCCGATGTTCGTCATCTTTCTCGCGTCGGCGCTGGCCGAGACCAATCGCCATCCGTTCGATCTGCCGGAGGCGGAGGCGGAACTGGTGGCGGGATACAATGTCGAGTATTCGTCGATGACTTTTGCGCTCTTCTTCCTCGGCGAATACGCGAACATGATCCTGATGAGCGGCCTGACCACGGTGCTGTTCCTGGGCGGCTGGCTGCCGCCCTTCGACGCGGAGCCTTTCACGTGGGTTCCCGGCGTCGTCTGGTTCGCCGCCAAGATCGCCCTGTGCCTGTTCGTTTTCCTGTGGGTGAGGGCGACGTTTCCGCGCTATCGCTACGATCAGTTGATGCGGCTCGGCTGGAAGGTGTTCCTGCCGTTCTCCCTGCTTTGGGTCGCGGTTACGGCGGGCGCGCTCGTCGCGTTCGGATGGCTTCCGGGAAGCGAGGTATAGGCCATGGCTTTCTTCAAGCGCTCGACGCGCGCGCTTCTGCTTACGGAGCTGGTTTCCGGGCTGGCGCTTACGTTGCGGTACATGTTCCGGCCCAAGGTCACCCTGAACTACCCCTACGAGAAGGGACCGCTGAGTCCGCGCTTCCGGGGCGAGCACGCGTTGCGGCGCTATCCCAGCGGCGAGGAGCGCTGCATCGCCTGCAAGCTGTGCGAGGCGATCTGCCCGGCCCAGGCGATCACCATAGAGGCCGAGCCGCGGGCCGACGGCAGCCGCCGGACCACGCGCTACGACATCGACATGACGAAATGCATCTATTGCGGTTTCTGCGAGGAGGCGTGCCCCGTCGACGCGATCGTCGAAGGCCCGAATTTCGAGTTCGCCGCCGAGACCCGCGAGGAGCTGATCTACAACAAGGAGAAGCTTCTCGAAAACGGCGACAGATGGGAAAGCCATCTCGCCGCGCGGCTGTCGGCGGACGCGCCCTACAGGTGACCCCATGATCGTACCCGCCATCGCGTTCTATCTTTTCGCCGCCGTCGCCGTGGCCTCCGGCGTGATGGTCATCTCGGCGCGCAATCCGGTGCATTCCGTGCTGTTCCTGATTCTCGCGTTTTTCAACGCGGCGGGCCTCTTCGTGCTGATGGGAGCGGAGTTCATCGCGATGATCCTGGTCATCGTCTACGTCGGAGCGGTCGCGGTCCTGTTCCTGTTCGTGGTCATGATGCTCGACATCAATTTCGTCGAGCTGCGCCAAGGCTTCCTGCAGTACCTGCCGACCGGCGCGCTGATCGGGCTGGTGCTCCTGGCCGAACTGATACTGGCGTTGGGCAGCGGTCTGCCGGAACCGGCGTATCCGCCCGACTGGGCGGGCGAGACGACCAATACCCGCGCCATCGGCAACGTGCTCTACACCGATCACGTGTATCTCTTCCAGGCGGCCGGCGTGATCCTTCTCGTCGCCATGATCGGCGCCATCGTGCTGACCTTGCGGTCGCGCGACGGCGTGAAGCGCCAGCGCATCGCCGGGCAGGTGTCCCGGACGCGCGAGGAATCCGTCGAAATCCGGCGGGTGGAACCGGGGAGCGGAGTCTGACGTGCCCGGCCTGCCGCACTACCTGACGGTCGCAGCGATCCTGTTCACGCTCGGCGTGTTCGGCATCTTCCTCAATCGCAAGAACGTCATCGTCATCCTGATGTCGATCGAGCTTCTGCTTCTGGCGGTCAACATCAATCTCGTGGCTTTTTCCGTGCATCTCGGCGACGTGACGGGGCAGGTGTTCGCGCTGCTCGTGCTCGCGATCGCCGCCGCCGAAGCGGCGATCGGGCTTGCCGTCATCGTGGTGTATTTCCGCAACCGCGGCTCCATCGCCGTCGAAGACATCAACCTGATGAAGGGTTGACGTGTACGCGCTGGCCATATTCCTGCCGCTGATCGCCGCCGTTCTCGCGGGTTTCGGCGGGCGCTGGCTGGGCGACCGGGGATCCCAGCTCGTCACCTGCGGCGCGATGCTGCTGTCGGCGGCGATCGGCTGCCTGATCCTGTTCGAAGTCGCGTTCGGGGGCAGGCCGCAAACCGTCGAGCTGTTCCCGTGGATCGCTTCGGGCGCGTTCGAAGCGAGCTGGACCCTGCGCTTCGACCAGCTGACGGCGGTCATGGTCTTCGTGGTCACGGTCGTGTCCGCGATGGTCCACGTTTATTCCGTCGGCTACATGAGCCACGATCGCCATATCCCGCGGTTCATGGCCTATCTGAGCCTGTTCACCTTTTTCATGCTGGTGCTCGTGACGGCCGACAATCTGCTGCAGCTGTTCTTCGGCTGGGAGGGCGTCGGCCTGTGCTCCTATCTTCTGATCGGATTCTGGTACGACAAGCCCGAAGCCAACGCCGCGGCGATCAAGGCGTTCATCGTCAACCGGATCGGCGATTTCGGCTTCGCGCTCGGCATCATGGGCGTGTTCCTGGTCTTCAATTCCATATCCTTCGACGCGATATTCGCCGCGGCGCCCGGCAAGGCGGACGCGACGATCGGATTCCTCGGCTACGAGATGCACGCGCTGACTGCGCTCTGCATCCTTCTTTTCGTCGGCGCCATGGGCAAGTCGGCGCAGCTCGGCCTTCACACCTGGCTGCCGGACGCCATGGAGGGGCCGACGCCGGTTTCCGCGCTGATCCACGCCGCGACGATGGTGACGGCGGGCGTCTTCATGGTCGCCCGGCTGTCGCCGCTCTTCGAGCACGCGCCCGTCGCGCTCGACATGGTCGCGATCGTCGGCGCGACCACGGCGCTGTTCGCCGCCACCGTGGCGCTGTGCCAGACCGACATCAAGCGCGTCATCGCCTATTCCACCTGCAGCCAGCTCGGCTACATGTTCTTCGCCTGCGGCGTTTCCGCGTATTCCGCCGGGATCTTCCATCTCACCACGCATGCGTTCTTCAAGGCCCTGCTGTTCCTCGGAGCGGGCTCCGTGATCCATGCTATGTCGGCGGAGCAGGACATGCGCAAGATGGGCGGAATCTGGCGGATGATCCCCGCGACCTACGCCCTGATGTGGGTCGGGAGCCTGGCGCTCGCCGGCGTGCCGTTCCTGGCCGGGTATTATTCGAAAGACCTGATTATCGAGGCGGCGTTCGGCGCGCATACGGCGGTCGGGCACTACGCCTTCTGGGCGGGCGTGATCGCCGCCCTCCTCACGGCCTTCTATTCGTGGCGCCTGATCTTCCTGACCTTCCACGGCGAGAGCCGCGCCGACGAGACGACGCTGGCGCATGTCCACGAATCGCCGCGGGTCATGCTGATCCCGCTGCTGGTCCTCGCGCTCGGCGCCGCGTTCTCCGGCTTCCTCGGATACGAAAGCTTCACGGGCGGCGCGGCGTTCTGGGGCGAGTCGATTTTCGTGACGCCCGGAACCGACCCGATCGCCGCCGCGCATCATGCGCCGTTCTGGGCGAAGGCGTTGCCCGTCGCCGTGGCTTTCCTCGGCATTCTCGCGGCCTGGCACGCCTACATGCGCGATCCCGAATTGCCCGCGTGGATCGCCCGGCGCTTCGGCCGGGTCTACCGGTTTCTTCTGAACAAGTGGTATTTCGACGAACTGTACGACCGCCTGTTCGTCCGTCCGGCCCACAGGTTGGGCCGGAACCTCTGGAAGGAAGGCGACGGAGCGATCATCGACGGGCTCGGGCCGGACGGCGTCGCGGCGGCGGCGCGGCACCTCGCCAGGCGGGCCGCCGCCCTCCAGTCCGGTTACCTCTACCACTACGCCTTCGCCATGCTCGCCGGCGTGGCCGGCGTCCTCACCTGGTACCTGTTGACGCGGGGGTAGGGCGTGTACGACTTTCCGATCCTGTCCCTGATCACGTTCCTTCCGCTGGTGGGCGCGTTCGCGATCCTGATCATCCGGGGCGATCCCGACACCGCGGCGCGCAACGCCCGGGCCACGGCGTTGTGGACCTCCCTGGTCACGCTCGCGGTCTCGATCTTCGTGTGGACCGGGTTCGACAACGGGTCGCACGAATTCCAGTTCGTCGAAAAAGCGGAATGGATTCCGTCTTTCGGCGTCTCCTACCACATGGGGGTCGACGGGATCTCCGTCTTCTTCGTGCTGCTCTCCACGTTCCTGACCCCGCTCTGCGTCCTTGCCAGCTGGGAGGCGGTCCGCCACCGCGTGAAGGAGTACATGATCGCGTTTCTGGTTCTCGAAACGCTGATGGTGGGCATGTTCTGCGCGCTGGATTTCATCCTCTTCTACGTGTTCTTCGAGGGCGTGCTGATTCCGATGTTCCTCATCATCGGGGTGTGGGGCGGTTCGCGCCGGGTCTACGCGGCCTTCAAGTTCTTCCTCTACACGTTGACCGGCTCGGTGCTCATGCTGATCGCGATCCTCGCGATCCTCTTCGAGTCCGAAACCAGCGACATCCCCGAGCTGCTGACGACGGCGCTCGATCCCGGCATGCAAATCTGGCTGTGGCTGGCGTTTTTCGCCAGCTTCGCGGTCAAGGTGCCCATGTGGCCGGTGCACACGTGGTTGCCCGACGCCCACGTCGAGGCGCCGACGGCCGGTTCCGTGATACTCGCCGGCGTCCTGCTGAAGATGGGCGCCTACGGCTTCCTCAGGTTCTCGGTTCCCATGCTGCCCTACGCGACCGATTTCTTCACGCCGATGGTCTACGCGCTGTCGATCGTCGCGATCGTCTACACGTCGCTGGTCGCGCTGGCGCAGGAAGACATGAAGAAGCTCATCGCCTATTCGTCGGTCGCCCATATGGGCTTCGTGACGATCGGCATATTCACGTTGACGCAGCAGGGCGTTCAGGGCGCCGTCGTGCAGATGCTCAGCCACGGCTTCGTTTCCGCCGCGCTCTTTCTCTGCGTCGGCGTCGTTTACGACCGGATCCACAGCCGCGAGATAAGCATGTACGGCGGGCTGGTCCAGCGGATGCCGAAATACGCTTTCGTGTTCATGGTGTTCATGCTGGCGTCGGTCGGATTGCCCGGCACCAGCGGCTTCGTCGGCGAATTCCTGGTTCTCGTGGGCGCGTTCCAGGTCAACACCTGGGTCGCGGCGCTGGCGTGCACGGGCATCGTGCTGGGCGCCGCCTACATGCTCTTCCTGTACCGGCGCGTGATCATGGGCCGGCTCGCCGGGGAGCATCTGCGGGCGATTCTCGACCTCAGTCCGCGCGAATTGCTGGTGTTCGCCCCGCTCGTCGCCGTCACGATCTGGATGGGCGTCTGGCCCGGTCCGTTTCTCGACGCGACGGAAGCGTCGGTGGCCAATCTCGTCGAGCAGCACAGGACGGCGATGAGGGCGTTCGAGGGCGTCGCGGTGGTCGGCAGATGAGGGCGGACATCCTTTCGGTGCTTCCGGAACTCGTTCTCGCCTGTTCCGCGATGGCCTTGCTGATGTTCGGCGCGTTTCGCGGCGACCGCCCCGGGCGCGCCGCGTCGTGGCTCGCGGTGGCCGCGCTCGCGGCGGCCGGGTTCGCGATGTCGGCGACCGCCGAGGGATCGTCGTTCGGCGGCCAGTTCGTCGTGGACGGCTTCGCGCGCTTCATGAAGTGGCTGGTTCTGCTCGGCTCGGCGCTGGCCGTCGTCATGTCGCTGCGCTACAACGAGCGCGAGGGCATCGACCGCTTCGAGTATCCGGTGCTGATCCTGTTGGCGTGCCTCGGCATGTCGATGATGATCTCGGCGAACGACCTTCTGTCGCTCTACGTGGGCCTCGAGCTCCAAAGCCTGCCGCTGTACGTAATCGCCGCCTTCCGCCGCGACTCGACCCGGTCGTCCGAAGCGGGCCTCAAGTATTTCGTGCTCGGCGCGCTGTCTTCCGGGATGCTGCTCTACGGCGCGTCGATGATCTACGGATTCACCGGCGAGACCCGCTTCGAGGATCTGGCGGTGATGTTCACGGGCCCCGATCCCGAACCCGGCGTGGGCGTCATCGTCGGACTGGTTTTCCTGCTGGCGGGGCTCGCCTTCAAGATTTCCGCCGTGCCGTTCCACATGTGGACGCCCGACGTCTACGAAGGCGCTCCGACCCCGGTGACGGCCTTCTTCGCGGTCGCGCCGAAGATCGCGGCCGTCGCGCTTCTGATTCGCGTCGTGACCGGACCGTTCGGAGAGCTCTTCGCGCAATGGCAACAGATCGTCATTTTCCTTTCGATCGCGTCGATGCTGCTGGGCGCGCTCGCCGCCATATGGCAGAAGAGCGTCAAGCGGCTTCTCGCCTACAGTTCGATCGGGCATATCGGCTACGCGCTCGTCGGCCTCGCGGCCGGATCCGAGGAGGGCGTGAGGGGGATCCTCCTTTACATGGCGATCTATCTCGCCATGAACGTCGGCGCGTTCTGCTGCGTCCTCGCCATGCGCCGGCAGGGCAGGCAGCTCGAGGGCATCGGCGATCTCGCGGGACTGTCGCGCAACCAGCCGATGACGGCTCTCGCCATGGCGGTCTTCATGTTCTCGATGGCGGGCATTCCTCCGCTCGCCGGATTTTTCGGGAAGCTCTACGTGTTTCTCGCGGCGGTTAACGAGGGCCTCTACGCGCTCGCGGTGATCGGCATCCTCACCAGCGTGATCGGCGCCTTCTACTACCTCCGCATCGTCAAGATCATGTATTTCGACGAGCCCGCCGACGCGTTCGACCGGCCGGCCGGCCGCGAGGTCGCGGTCATCATGACCGCGGCGTGCGCGTTCACCCTGTTCTTTTTCGTTTATCCGAATCCCGTGATCGCCGGCGCGGAAGCGGCCGCGTCCGTTCTGTTTTCCGGCGGATAGCCGATGCGGAGTCCGGCCGTTCACGCGTTCGAAACGCTGGACAGCACCAATGCGGAAGCGCTCCGCCGAATGAGGGAAGGCCGCGCGCGCCACGGAGACGCATTCGTCGCGACGACGCAGACCGCGGGACGCGGCCGCGCCGGACGGCGCTGGCGGTCGCTGCCGGGGAACCTCCACGCGACCATCGTCGCGGTTCCGCCGGGGGGCCGCAATCCGGCGGATCTCGCTTTCGTCGCGGGGCTCGCCGCCCTGAACGCGCTGGCCGAGGCGGCGCCGGGCGCGGCGTTCGCGCTCAAGTGGCCGAACGACGTCCTGTGCGGCGGCCGGAAGATCGCGGGCGTGCTGATCGAGGGAGGCGAAACCGGCTACGCCGTGGGAGTCGGCATGAATCTCGCCTCCGCGCCGGACGGAGTCCGCGCCACCAGTTTGCGCGAAGCCGGGGCCGCGGCGGACGCGAGCGACATGCTCGCCCGTCTGCAACGCTTCTTCGCGGCCTGGCACGGCCTGTGGGCCGAAGAGGGATTCGCGCCCGTCCGCGACGCCTGGCTCGCGTCGGCGCATCGGCGCGGCGACCTCGTCGCGGCGGAGACGGCGGGCGGCCGGATCGAAGGCCGGTTCGCCGGACTGGACGGCGACGGCGCGCTGGCGCTGGTCGACGCTTCGGGCGTTCGGCGGCGGATCCTGTCGGGCGACGTGGAAGCGTGATGCTGCTCGCGATCGATTCCGGCAACACCAATATCGTATTCGCGATTTACGACGGCGATAGGAAGCGCGGCGTCTGGCGGCTCGCGAGCGACTACCGGCGCACTGCCGACGAGTACGGCGTATGGCTGACCCAGCTCATGGGAATGGCGACGCTGCGCCCGGAGAACGTCGACGCGGCGATCGTCGCGACGGTGGTGCCCGATCTCCTGTTCGACCTGAAGATTCTGTGCCGGGACTATTTCCGCGTCGAGCCGATGGTCGTCGGCGAGGCCGGGGTGGCGCTCGGCATCGACGCGCTCGTCGCGTCGCCCGAGTCCGTGGGCGCCGACCGGCTGGTGAACGCGGTCGCCGCGTACGAGACCTATGGCGGTCCCTTGATCGTCGTCGATTTCGGCACGGCGACGACCTTCGACGTCATCGACGGCGCCGGCAACTACGTCGGCGGCTGCATCGCGCCCGGCATCAACCTTTCCATCGAGGCGCTGCATCAGGCGGCGGCGATGCTGCCCCGCGTGTCGGTGACGCGTCCGCCGGCGGTGATCGGCAAGGCGACGACGACCGCGATGCAATCGGGCGTCTACTGGGGCTACGTAGGGCTGATCGAGGGGCTGGTGGCTCGCATCCGCGAGGAGGCGGGCGCGGATCTGCCGACGATCGCGACTGGCGGTCTCGCGCCCTTGTTCGAGGCGGCGACGGACGCGATCGGCGGCGTGGACGACGATCTCACGCTGCGCGGCCTCGCGAGCATATACGAGAGGAACAAATGACAGGACTGAAATTCGTGCCGTTGGGCGGCGCCGGCGAGATCGGCATGAACATGGCCCTCTACGGCTGCGGCGACGACTGGCTGATGGTGGACATGGGCATCGCGTTCGGCGACGACACCACGCCCGGCATCGACGTGATGACGCCGGATCCAGCCTTCGCGCGCGGTCTGGGCGGGCGGCTGCATGGGCTTCTTCTCACCCATGCGCACGAGGACCATCTCGGCGCGGTGCAGCATCTGTGGCCGCAGATCGGGTGTCCGGTCTACGCGACGCCGTTCGCCGGCGGCCTGTTGCGCCGGAAGCTGCGGGAAGCCGGCCTCGAGGTCCCGCTGACCGAGGTTCCGGTCGGGGGCGGCATCGAACTGGGGCCGTTTCGCGTCTCGTGGATCCCCGCCGCTCATTCCGTGCCCGAAGGCAACATCCTCGCGCTGCGAACTCCGCTCGGGACCGTCGTTCACGCGACCGACTGGAAGATCGATCCGGATCCGGTCGTCGGCCGGCGCACCGACGAGGCCGCGCTTCAAGCGCTCGGCCGGGAGGGCGTGCTCGCCCTGGCGTGCGACTCGACCAACGCGTTCGTCGAGGGAAGCGCCGGGTCCGAGGCTGCGCTGCGCGCCAGCCTGGTCGAGATTGTCGGCCGATGCGGCGGGCGGGTCGCGGTGGTGTCCTTCGCCAGCAATCTCGCCCGGATCGTGACGGTCGCGCGGGCCGCGGAGGAATGCGGCCGCCGGCCGGCGCTGGTCGGGCGGTCGCTGCACCGAATCGTGGAGATCGGCCGCGAGTGCGGCTATCTCGACGACGCGTTTCTCGGCCCCGGAGAGGCGGCGTCCCTTCCTGCCCGCGAGGCGCTGATGGCGGTCACCGGCAGCCAGGGGGAGCCGGGCGCCGCGCTGTCGCGCATCTCGATCGGCAGCCATCCCGAAATCGCGTTCGAGAAGGGGGATACGGTGATATTCTCCTCGCGCGAGATCCCGGGCAACGAGCGCGCCATCGGCCGGGTTCAGAACCGACTCGCGCGGCTCGGCGTGGACGTCGTGACGGAACGGGACGGTTTCGTGCACGTATCCGGGCATCCGGGGCGCGAAGAACTCGTGCAGATGTATCGCTGGCTGAAACCGCGCATCCTGGTTCCCGTTCACGGGGAGGTCCGCCACCTGCAGGAGCATGTCCGGCTGGCCGGGAATTGCGGCGTCCCGCATGCCGCCGTCGCCGAAAACGGAACGATGCTGCGTTTCGGGGAGAGCGGAGCGGAGACGGTCGGCGAGGTGGAGACCGGACGCCTCGCGGTCGACGGAAACCGGCTGGTGCCGCTGGCCGGCAATCTGGTTCGCGAGCGGCACCGCCTGCGCACGAGCGGGGCGGCGACGGCGACCGTCGTGCTCGACGACCTGGGAAACCTGCTCGCGGATCCCAGGCTCTCGGTGCAAGGCGTGCTCGACGACGCCGACGTGAAGGAAACCCGCCAGGACGCGATCGACGCGATCGTCGACGCGGTCAACGACCTGCCGACGCATCGTCGGCGCGACGACGAAGCGGTCACCAAGGCGGCCCGCAACGCGGTGCGCCGCGCGATCTACCGGTACGTCGGCAAGCGGCCGGTCACCGACGTGCACGTGGTTCGGGTATGAGCTGGCTTTCGGGAATCCTCGTCTACGTCGTGCTCTGGTGGCTGGCCTTCTTCACGATGCTGCCGGTCGGCGCGCGTTCCTATCACGAGGCCCGCGAAAAGCCGGAAACCGGAACCGCGGAGAGCGCGCCGATGCGCCCGCGGCTTCCGTTCAAGGCTGCGTGCGCGACGGGCATCGCCGCCGTCCTTTGGGCGATCGCGTGGTATTTGCACGAGACGGTGAGCTTTCGGACGTAACGCGGGCTACCCGAACAGCGCCTCCAGACGGAGCAGCGCGATTCGGTGAACCTGTTCCAGCGCTTCCGCGAACTCCGCCTCCCGGTCGTTTTCGACGCGCCGGCGGAAGGACTCGAGAATGTGCTGCCTGTTCCGGCCGCGCACGGCCAGTATGAAGGGAAAACCGAACCTTTCCCGATAGCGGGCGTTGAGCGCGTGGAACTCCTCGAACTCGGCCGGCGTGCAGCGGTCGAGTCCGGCGCTTTCCTGTTCGGATTTCGATTCCGCCGTCAACTTGCCTTGAAGCGCGAGCCGCCCGGCGAGGCTGGGATGGGCCTGGAGGAGCGCGAGCTGCGTCGTTTCGTCGGCGTTCTCGACGACTTTGCGCATCGCCCGATACAGCCCGGCCGTGGTGTCGTGGTCGCCGGTCACGCCGTCCGCCCACACGCTGTCGGCGATCCACGGCGAGGATTCGTAGACGCCGCCGAACGCGTCGAGGAAGGTCTTCCGCTTCATTTCGCTCGGCAGGGGCATCGTCACTTCGCCGGGTGCCGTGCGCGCCAGTGCCGCGCGACGTCGATCCGGCGGCAGAACCACACCCTGTCGCGCCGCCGCGCGTACTCGACGAAACGCTTCAGCGCGGCGAAGCGGCCGGGACGCCCGACGAGGCGGCAGTGGAGTCCGACGGACATCATTTTCGGCGTTTCCGCGCCTTCCTCGTACATCGTGTCGAAAGCGTCCCTGAGATAGGCGAAGAACTGATCCCCCGAGTTGAAGCCCTGGGCGGTCGCGAAGCGCATGTCGTTGGCGTCGAGGGAGTAGGGAACGACGAGATGGGGCCGGCCCGCGGCTTCGGTCCAGAAGGGCAGGTCGTCGTTGTAATCGTCGGCATCGTACAGGAATCCGCCTTCTTCGGCGACCAGCCGGCGCGTGTTGGGGCTGGTGCGGCCCGTGTACCAGCCCAGCGGGCGCTCCCCGCAAATCCGGGCGTGGACTTCGATCGCTTTCGCCAGATGCTCGCGTTCGACTTCTTCGGCAACGTACTGATAGTCGATCCACCGCCAGCCGTGACTGCAAAGTTCGTGCCCGGCCCGAAGCGCCGCCTCCGCGATCTTCGGATTCCGTTCGAGCGCCATGGCGACCGCAAAGAACGTTACCGGGATCTCGTAATCGCGGAACAGGCGGAGCAGGCGCCATACGCCGACCCGGCTGCCGTATTCGTAGAACGATTCCATGCTCATGTGGCGGACGCCCGGACGGGCGTCGGCGCCGATGATTTCGGACAGGAAGGCTTCCGATGCGGGGTCGCCGTGCAGGACGGCGTTCTCGCCGCCTTCCTCGTAATTGACGACGAACTGGAGGGCGAGGCGCGCGCCGTCCGGCCAGTCGGCCTGCGGCGGGCGCTCGCCGTATCCGGCAAGGTCGCGAGGGTAAGTCATAGCCGCGCCGTTGCCGGGGACGGGCATTCCGCGCGAAGTCCATCCTGTCGACGGATTCGCGGCAGGAAGTCCGGAGTCTTTGCTGGGTGCGCCGCAAGGGATTGCATGAGGTCTCCGTTTCTCGAAAAATTAAACGAAAACAAATAACTAACTGCATACTGAGGAAATCCGACGATAGCGAACCTTATCCCGTCGCGAGTCGATTTTCAAGCCTTCGGAAGCCGCGGGGCAGCGGGCGATTTCGAGAGGCCGGCCCGGACGCGGCGAGAGCGACCGCGCCTTCCTTTCGGACCGTCGGCGAAGAAACCGCGCCTCCCCGAGATCGGCGAAGAAAGAATGTGCTATGGATTGGAGCGGCGTAGCTACGCGCCGTCGGCCGGACATTCTCTTGGGCGAAGCAAGCATGGGAAAACTGACCACCCATATTCTCGACACGGCCGGGGGAGTTCCCGCGGCCGGCGTGCGGATCGAACTGGCGAAGATCGGGGAAGGGGGCGAACGCCTGCTTGCGACCGCGACGACGAACGCCGGCGGACGCTGCGATTCCCCGTTGCTCGAAGGCCCTGAATTCGCCGCCGGGATCTACGAACTCCGCTTCTCCGTCGGGGCCTATTTCGGAGAACGAAGCCGCGGACTTCCGTCCCCCGCGTTTCTCGACGTGGTTCCCGTCCGCTTCGGCGTGGCCGATCCCGATTCGCACTACCACGTGCCCCTGTTGATCTCGCCCTTCGGCTACTCCACCTATCGCGGCAGCTGATCGTGTTCGACATCGCTTACGCCGACTGGATCGAACTGGCCTTCAGGTGGCTGCACGTCGTCGCCGGCATCGCCTGGATCGGCACGTCGTTCTATTTCATCTTCCTCGACCTGAGCCTGAGAAAACACTCCGGACTTCCTGCCGGCGTAGGCGGCGAAGCCTGGAACGTGCACGGCGGCGGCTTCTATCTGATGCGGAAGTACGTCGTGGCGCCGGAGCAATTGCCGGAAGAACTGCACTGGTTCAAGTACGAGGCCTATTTCACGTGGCTTTCGGGTTTCGCGCTGCTCGTCGTGGTCTATTACTGGGGAGCCGAGAGTTACCTCATCGACAAAGAGGTGCTCGATCTCTCGCCTCGGGAGGCGGTCCTGATCAGCGTCGGCTTCCTCGCCGGAGGATGGATACTCTACGACCTGCTGTGCCGGTCGCCTTTCAACGCTCACCCGCTTCTGCTATCGGCGGCCGTTTTCGTGCTGATCGCGTTTTCGGCGTATTTCCTCGCGGATATCTTCAGCGGCCGCGCCGCCTTCGTGCATGTCGGCGCCATGGTCGGTTCGATCATGGTGGGCAACGTCTTCTTCGTCATCATTCCGAACCAGAAGAAGATCGTGAAGGCGTTGATCGCCGGAGAGGAGCCGGATCCCCGGTTGGGGCAGCAAGGGAAACACCGCTCCACCCACAACAACTATCTGACGCTGCCCGTCATCCTGATGATGATCAGCCAGCATTACCCGATGCTCTACCAGGACGAGCGCAGCTGGTTGGTGGTGACGCTCATTCTGCTCGTCGGCGCCTCGATCCGTCATTTTTTCAATCTCATGCATACCGGACGACCGATCTCGACCTTGCGCTGGCAATGGCCGACGGCCGCGGCCCTGATGGTTGCGCTGATCGCCTATCTGAGCTGGCGGCCGGCGACCGAAGAGGGCGGGGAGATCCCGACGGCCGCGGACATGCTCGCCGTCTCGCAGGCGCGCTGCGTTTCCTGCCATGCGGCGCGGCCCGCGGATCCGGACGTGGAGGAGGCGCCCGGCGGCGTCATGCTGGAGACGGTCGCCGATCTTCGCAGGCACGGCGCCCGCGTGCTCAAGCAATCCGTCCTGTCGAAGGCGATGCCGGTCGCCAACAAGACCGGGATGACCGAGGCGGAGCGCGCGTCCCTTGGCCGCTGGATTCGCGCCGGCATGCCGGACGGCGAGCCGGAGGACGGAAAATGACCGACGCGCTCGCCGCCGGACCCCGTTTCGTTCTCAACGGCGCCGTTCACGAGGCCGCGGCGCCGCCGTCGACCACCATGCTCGACTACCTTCGCGAGAATCTGCGGTTGACGGGAACCAAGGAGGGGTGCGCCGAAGGCGATTGCGGCGCCTGCACGGTGATCCGCGTCGTCGCGGAAGAGGCAGGGCCGCGTTACGAGGCCGTCAATGCCTGCCTCATGCAGATCGGGCAGGCGGACGGAACCGAGATTCTCACGGTCGAGGGCCTGCGGAACGAAGACGGACTGACGCTCGTGCAGGAGGCGATGGCGTCCGGGGACGGAACGCAGTGCGGATTTTGCACGCCGGGGTTCGTCTGCGCCCTTTACGCGCTCGCGCAATCGAACGAACGCCTCGACGACGACGTAATTCACGACGCGCTCGCCGGAAACCTTTGCAGGTGCACCGGTTACCGGCCGATCGTCGACGCCGCCCGAACGGCCTGCGCGGCGGAGGCGCCTCGCGCGCCCTCCCGGCCGCCGCAGCGCTCTCTCGACCGCGCGGAAGCCGCTTTTCTGGCGCCGGGCACCCTGGACGAGCTTGTCCGGTTGCGCGCGCGCCATCCCGACGCCATGCTGCTTGCGGGCGGCACCGATCTCGGATTGTCGGTCAGCAAGTTGCGGGCGCGTCCGGAATTGGTCCTTCACGTCGCGCACGTCGCCGAACTCCGGGAAATCGTCGAGACGGAGGACGAGGTCAGCGTCGGCGCGGCGGCGACCTACAGCGAGGCGCTTCCGTACATGGATCGCCTGTATCCGTCCTTCGCCCGTTTGATTCGAAGGATCGGTTCCCGCCAAATCCGCAATCTGGGGACGCTCGGCGGAAACGTCGGAACGGCTTCCCCGATCGGCGACACGCTGCCGTGCCTGATCGCGCTCGACGCCGTTTTGATCCTGGAGTCCGCCGAAGGCCGGCGGGAGATCCCGATCGACGAGTTCTTCGTCGGCTACCGAGAGACCGCCCTGCGGCGGAACGAGGTGGTCCGTTCGATCCGCATGCCCAAGCTTTCCGCCCGTCAGGCGTTCCGAACCTACAAGGTCTCGCGGCGCTACGACCAGGACATCTCCTCGGTGATCGGGGCGTTCCGCGTCGCCTGCGAAGACGACATCGTCACCGACGCCAGAATCGCTTACGGCGGAATGGCGGCGACGCCCGCCCGCGCGCAAGCGGCGGAGGCCGCGCTGACCGGAGATCCCTGGTCGGAAGAAAGCGCAGTTCGAGCCGGAGCGGCGCTCGATTTCGCGCCGATCGACGATCATCGGGCGAGCGCGTCCTACCGCATGCGGGTTGCGTCGAATCTTCTCGTCCGGCTGTGGCGCGACCTCTCGGCCGCGGAAGCCGAACTGGAGGTGACGAGCCTGTGACCATGGCGGACATCGCCGGCGCCGTTCATTCGAAGGTGCGCCACGAAAGCGCGGTCAAGCACGTGACCGGCGCGGCGACCTATATCGACGACGTCGCGGCGCCGCCCGGAACGCAGGAAGCGGCGCTGGTCCTCAGTCCGCATGCCCATGCGCGCATCCTGTCCATCGATGTCGGGGCGGCGGCCGCAGCGCCCGGCGTATCGGCGGTCGTGACCGCGGCCGACATTCCGGGCGTCAACGACGTCGCGCCGGTATTCTCCGGCGAGCCGGTATTGGCGGAATACGCGGCGGAATACGCGGGCCAGCCATTGGCGGCGGTCGCGGCGGATACGTACGATCAGGCGTTCGCGGCAGCGAAGCTCGTGCAAATCTCCTTCGAGGAGCTGACTCCCGTGCTGACGATCGAGGAAGCATGGGAGAAGGAACTGTTCACCTGCGCGCCTTCGAGGATCGTCCGCGGCGACGCGGAGAAGGCGATCGCCTCGGCTGCGCACAGGGTGTCCGGCGAAGTGCGATGCGGCGGTCAGGACCACTTCTATCTCGAAGGGCAGGTTGCGCTGGCGATACCCGGCGAGGACCGGGAAATGACCGTTCTGTCGTCCACGCAGCACCCCTCGGAAGTGCAGCACGGCGTAAGTCACGTGCTCGGCATTCCGCGCAACGCGGTGACCGTCGAGGTGCGGCGCATGGGCGGCGCGTTCGGCGGAAAGGAAAGCCAGGCGACGATCGTCGCCGCCATATCCGCGGCGCTCGCGCATCGATGCGGCAGGCCGGTCAAACTGCGCCTTCGTCGCGACGACGACATGGTGGCGACCGGGAAGCGGCACGATTTCCTCTTCCGCTACGAGATCGGCTTCGACGAACGGGGACGCATCGAAGGCGTCGTGATCGACCTCGCGGCGCGGTCGGGCAACGTCGCGGACCTGTCGGGAGGCGTTCTCGCGCGCGCGCTCTGCCATGCGGACAACGCGTATTTTCTGCCCGCCGCGCTCCTTCGCGGCTGGCCCTGCAAGACCAATACCGTTTCCAACACCGCGTTCCGCGGATTCGGCGGACCGCAAGGCATGCTCGTCATCGAGACCGCGATCGAGCACGTCGCGCGCCACCTGCGAAAGGAGGTCGACGAGGTCCGGGCGATCAACTGGTACGGAAAACGGAACCGCAACCTCACGCCTTACGGCCAGGAGGTGAAGGACAACATCATCGAGGAGATGGTGGACAAGCTCGTTCGCGAAGCGGATTACGCGGGCCGCAAGCGCGCCGTGACGGCCTTCAATGCGAGCCACGTAACTCTGAAGAAGGGTATCGCGCTGATGCCCGCCAAGTTCGGGATCTCCTTCAATATTCCGACTCTCAACCAGGCCGGCGCGCTGGTCCACGTCTATACCGACGGCAGCGTTCACCTGAACCACGGCGGCACCGAAATGGGGCAGGGGCTGTTCGTGAAGGTCGCGCAGGTGGTCGCTTCGACCTTCCAGATCGACGTCGAAAACGTCGGGGTCTCGGCGACGCGAACGGACAAGGTGCCGAACACGACGGCGACGGCCGCGTCGGCAGGATCGGATCTCAACGGGATGGCCGCCTTCAACGCGGCCTCGGAAATCAAGGCGCGAATGGCGAGAGTCGCGGCGGAACATTTCGGAGTCGCGCCCGGCGCCGTCGAATTCCGCCGCAACAGGGTGTACGCGGGCAACGATAGCCTGTCGTTCGCCGAGACCGCGGAACTCGCCTGGCGCTCCCGGGCGTCGCTTTCGGCCGAGGGATATTACCGCACGCCGGACATTCACTGGAACGCGGAAACCATGACCGGCAGCCCGTTTTACTATTTCACTTACGGAGCTTGCATAGCCGAGGTCGTCGTCGATACCCTGACCGGCGAGTCGCGCGTGCTGGCGGCCGACATTCTGCAGGACTGCGGCTCCTCCCTCAACCCCGCCGTCGACCTTGGCCAGATCGAGGGAGGTTTCGTGCAGGGCATGGGCTGGCTTACTTCGGAGGAACTCGTGTGGGACGAAAAGGGGCGGCTGATGACGCACGGACCTTCGACCTACAAGATTCCGGGCAGCCGCGACGTCCCGCCGCGCTTCAGGGTGCACATCCTCGAGGACGCGCCCAATCCCGCGCCGACGATCTTCAGGTCCAAGGCGGTCGGCGAACCTCCGCTGATGCTCGCCATCGCGGCGTGGCTCGCCATCCGGGACGCCGTCGGCCGCGCCGCGGGAAACGGAGTCCTGCCCAGGCTGGACGCGCCGGCCACGGCCGAAGCCGTCCTGCGGGCGCTGGAAGATGCCGGACGGCCGGCCTGACATGGCGGAGGCGCCGCGTCTCGAGCTGATCGGGGTGACGAAAGCCTATCCCGGCGTCGTCGCCAACAGGAATGTCGGTCTCAGGGTCATGCCCGGGGAAATACACGCCTTGCTCGGCGAAAACGGCGCAGGCAAATCGACGCTGGTGAAATTCATTTACGGCGTGCAGAAGGCCGACGCCGGACGAATGCTCTGGGAGGGGAAGGAAATCAGGATCGCCAGTCCCGCGGCGGCGCGCAGACTCGGCATCGGCATGGTGTTCCAGCACTTTTCCCTGTTCGAAGCGATGACGGTCGAGGAGAACGTGGCGCTCGGGATTTCGTCGAAACTCGCCGCCGGCGACCTGGCCGGGCGCATTCGCGACGTATCCGCGCAGTACGGGCTGCCTCTCGACCCCGACCGTTACGTCCATACCCTGTCCGTCGGAGAACGGCAACGGATCGAGGTCGTGCGGTGCCTGCTCCAGCATCCCAGATTGCTGATCATGGACGAACCCACGTCGGTCCTCACGCCGCAGGAGGCGGCGGAACTGTTCGGCACGTTGCGGCGGCTGGCCGGCGAGGGGGTTTCGATCCTTTACATCTCGCACAAGTTGGAAGAGATCAGGGCGCTCTGCCATACGGCCACCATAATGCGCATGGGAGAGGTCGTCGCCGACTGCAGGCCGGCGGAGCAGACCGCGCGGTCGCTCGCCGAAATGATGATGGGCGAGAATCTGGTCAGTCCGGCTCGCGCGGGACGCCGTCCGGTCGGCGGCGTCAAGCTTGAACTCGCGAACCTGACCGTCGCGTCCGCCCACGGGACGAGCCTCCAATCCATCAATCTCGCGGTCCGCGAGGGCGAAGTGGTCGGCGTCGCCGGCATTGCGGGCAACGGCCAGCGCGAGTTGATGGAGTTGCTGACCGGCGAGGCGATCGCGGACGACGCCGCCGCGATCCGCATCGACGGCGCGCCGGCGGGGACGATGGGGCCGATCGAACGCCGCCTGGCGGCGATGGGACTGGTTCCGGAAGAGCGCCTCGGCCGCGGCGCGGTGGCGGAGCTGTCGATTTGGGAGAACGGTTTTCTTTCGGCGGCGAAGCGGATGGGCCTGATGCGCGGGGGCTTCATCGACATTCCGGCTTCCCGCCGCTACGCCGATAAAGTGATCGGAAAATTTCGCGTCAAGGCGACGGGCGTGAACCACGGCGCCGGAAGCCTTTCAGGCGGCAATCTCCAGAAGTTCATCGTCGGCCGGGAAATCCTGCAGGATCCGGGCATCATAGTGGCGTTGCAGCCGACCTGGGGGGTCGACGCAGGTTCGGCGGCGTCCATACGTCAGTCCCTTCTGGATCTCGCATCTCGGGGCGCCGCGGTTCTCGTGATTTCCCAGGATCTGGAAGAGCTGTTCGAGGTTTCCGACCGCATCGCGGTGATTTGCGAAGGCCGCCTGTCGGCGACCCGTCCCGTCGACGAGGTCACTGTCGAGGAGATCGGGCTGCTGATGGCCGGCCTCGACGGAGAGAACGATGCTCGAACTTGAGCGCAGACCCGAACCGTCGCGCGCGATGATTTACGCTTCGCCGGCGATCGCGGTGGTTCTGACGGTCGCTACCTCGATGGCGATGTTCGGTCTGCTCGGGGTCGATCCCGTCAAGGCGATCGGCGCGTTCTTCATCGATCCCGTTTCCACGCTCGACGGCCTCGCCGAACTGTGCGTGAAGGCGACGCCGTTGATCCTGATCGGCGTCGGCCTTTCTCTCGGCTTTCAGGCGAACGTCTGGAACATCGGAGCGGAAGGCCAACTGACGATCGGCGCGCTCGCCGGCGGCGGACTCGCTCTCGCCTTCTACGACCACGCGAGCGTTCTTCTGCTGCCGGTCATGTTGGCGGCCGGCGTTCTGGGCGGCGTCGCATGGGCGGCCGTCCCGGCGTTTCTCAGAATTCGGTGGAATACGAACGAGATTCTTACCAGCCTGATGATGACCTACGTCGCGCTGCTGGCGCTCAGTTACCTCGTTCACGGGCCGTGGAAGGACCCGGAGGGCTTCAACTTTCCCGAATCGCGCCTGTTTCACGACGCGGCGACGCTGCCGGTCCTCGTCGCGGAGACGCGATTGAACGCAGGCGCGTTGCTGGCGCTGCTGGCGGTGGCGGCAGGGTGGGTTTTGATCGCCCGCCACGTTATCGGTTTTCAGATCAAGGTAGTCGGCATGGCGCCGCTCGCGGCAGGATTCGCCGGGTTCAAGGAACCGCGTCTCGTCTGGCTTACGTTGCTGGTATCGGGAGGTTGCGCCGGGCTTGCCGGCGTGATCGAGGTGGCGGGCGCGATCGGACAGATCGTACCCTCGATTTCGCCCGGCTACGGTTTCACGGCGATCATCGTCGCGTTTCTCGGACGGCTTCATCCCGTCGGCGTATTGTTCGCCGGCTTGCTGATGGCGCTGACCTATCTCGGAGGCGATTCCGCGCAGATCACGATGAACCTGCCGAATGCCGTCACCGGCGTTTTTCAGGGCATGCTCCTGTTCTTTCTGCTGGCGTGCGACGTTCTCATCAGGTACCGCGTCCGCGTCGCCCGGCGATCGACGGCGAGGGGGATCGTCGAGTGAGCGTCGACTGGCTGATTCCGGCAATGCTCACCATCGTCACGGCGGCGACGCCGCTGGTGTTCGCGGCCGTCGGCGAGGCGGTGGTCGAGAAATCCGGCGTCCTCAATCTCGGCATCGAAGGCATGATGATCATCGGGGCGATCGCGGCGTTCGCGGTCGCGGTCTCCACGGGAAGCGGCGTTCTCGCCGTGATCGCGGGAGCGGCGGCCGGACTGGCGCTGTCTCTCGTCTTCGGGTTGCTAACGATCTACCTGCAATCCAACCAGGTAGCGACGGGGCTCGCGCTGACCATTTTCGGGCTCGGTCTCAGCGCTCTCGCCGGACACGACTATGTCGGCAAGACGTTCTCCGGCCTGCCCAAGCTGGACATTCCCGGCGTCACGTCGATCCCCGTCGCGGGACCGTTGCTGTTCGGCCACGACGCATTGGTCTATCTTTCCATCGCCGCCGTCGTTTTCGTAGCGTGGTTCCTGGACAGGACGCGAGCCGGTTTGACGCTCCGAGCCGTCGGGGAGAACCACGACGCCGCGCATTCCATCGGTTATCCGGTCGCGTTGATCCGGCTGGGGGCGGTCCTGTTCGGAGGCGCCATGGCGGGTATCGGCGGCGCGTACCTGTCCGTCGCGTATACCCCGCTCTGGGTGGAAAACATGACGGCGGGTCGCGGCTGGATCGCGCTTGCGCTCGTCGTTTTCGCGTCGTGGAAGCCCTGGCGGGCGTTTTTCGGCGCCTACTTGTTCGGCGGCATCACGATAGTTCAGCTTTACGCGCAGGGCATGGGCGTCGACGTGCCGGCGCAGTTTCTGTCGATGTTGCCGTATCTGGCGACGATCCTGGTGCTCGTCGTCATCGCGCGGGACGAAATCAAGGCCAGACTCAGCGCGCCGGCTTGCCTGGGCAAGAATTTTCATGTAACGGGGTGAGGCTCATTCCCAGCTCGCAAGGAGACGGACATGCGGAAAGCAGCGAATATCGTCGCGGCGCTCGTCGCCGCCGCCGGCATCTCGACCGCGGCCCAGGCGCAACTGAAGGTCGGCTTCGTATACGTGGGACCGATCGGCGATCACGGCTGGACCTATCAGCACAACGTGGGACGCCTCGCGGTTGAAAAGGCGCTTGGCGCGAAGGTTTCCACGACCTACGTGGAAAGCGTTCCGGAAGGAGCGGACGCCCAGCGCGTGATCACCAAACTGGCCTCGACGGGCCATAGCCTGATCTTCACCACGTCCTTCGGCTACATGAACCCGACTCTCCGCGTCGCCAAGAAATTTCCGAAGGTGAAGTTCGAACACGCCACCGGCTTCAAGCGGGCGGCGAATATGTCGACTTATTCGGCGCGGTTCTACGAGGGGCGCTACGTGGTCGGCAAGATCGTGGGCAAGATGACCAAGGCCAATATCCTCGGTTACGTGGCGTCCTTCCCGATCCCGGAGGTCATCCGCGGCATAAATGCGACGATACTGGCGGCCCGTTCGGTCAATCCGGACATCAAGATCAAGGTTGTGTGGGTTTCGACCTGGTTCGATCCGGGCAAGGAAGCGGACGCGGCCAAGACGCTGATCGATCAGGGCGCCGACGTGATCATGCAGCATACGGATTCGCCGGCGCCGATCCAGGTCGCGGAGCAGCGCGGCGTCTGGGCGGTCGGTCAGGCGTCCGATATGGTCAGCTTCGGCCCGAAGGCGCATCTGACCGCAATCATCGACGATTGGAATCCGTACTACATCGAGCGGACCAAGGCGGCGCTCGACGGCAGCTGGAAGTCGACGGATACCTGGGATGGCCTGAAACAGGGGATGGTGCGGCTCGCCGCCTACAACAAGGCCATTCCGGCCGACGTCGTGGCCCTCGCGGAAGAAACCCGGAAGGGCATCATCGCCGGCACGATTCATCCGTTCGCGGGTGAAATCAAGGATCAATCCGGCAAGGTGATCGTCAAGAATGGCGAGACCGCCAGCGACAAGATGCTGGTCGGCATGAACGTCTACGTCGAGGGCGTGGACGGCAGCATACCGAAATAGGCTGCCGCCCGGGGCGGCGGCGCGCGCCGTCGTCCCGGGGGCCTCGAGGCGCTGCGCAAGGTGAACGACGTTCGCCGCCTCGTTCTGACGGGCCGGATCCTGTCGTTTGACGGCGACCCCTCGAAGAACCCGGATGCGGTCGTCTACAGGGAAGATGGCGCCGTCGCCGTGGAGGCCGGCAAGATCTTGTGGGCCGGAGAGCGAAGATCGCTTCCCGGCCGCTTTTCCAAAGGCGCGACAAGCCACGATTACGGCGATCACCTGATCCTGCCCGGCTTCGTCGATGCGCACGTTCATTATCCGCAGATCGGCGTGATCGCTTCCTTCGGAGCGCAATTGCTGCAATGGCTGGAAACCTACACGTTTCCGGAAGAAGCGCGGTTCGCCGACTTGGCGTATGCGCGCGGCAGAGCGAAGTTCTTTCTCGACGAGCTGTTGGCGAACGGAGTTACGACGGCGGCGGTCTACTGCACGGTTCATCCGGGGTCGGTCGACGCGTTTTTCGAGGAGGCGGAGGCGCGCGGTCTGCGCATGATCGCGGGCAAGGTCCTGATGGACCGGAATGCGCCCCGCAACCTGCGCGATACTGCGCAACTTGGGTACGACGACAGCGCCGCGCTCATTCGGCGTTGGCACGGGCGCGGGCGGAGTCTCTACGCAGTGACGCCGCGCTTCGCGCCCACCAGCACCTCCGCGCAGCTTGAAGCGTGCAGCGCGCTGCTTCGGGAAAGCGCCGGGGTCTATCTTCAAACCCACGTCTCCGAAAACGACGAGGAAGTGCGTTGGGTCGGGGAGCTATTCCCGCAGGCGCGCTCTTATCTGGATGTTTACGGACGCTTCGGATTGCTCGGCCCGCTGACCTTGCTGGGTCACGCGATCCATATGGACGGCCGCGACTTCGCCCAGGTCGCCGACAGCCGGTCGCGACTCGTCCACTGCCCGACTTCGAATCTGTTCATGGGCAGCGGGCTGTTCGACCTCGCTTCGGCGCGCAAAATGGGGATTGGCGTTCTTTTCGGAAGCGACGTCGGAGGCGGCGTCTCGCTGTCTCCTTTTTCGACCATGAGAGCGGCCTACCAGATCGCGCAACTCAACGGCCATGCGCTGAATCCTGAAGAGGCGTACTGGCTGTGCACCTCCGGCGCGGCGGAGGCATTGTCCCTCGGCGATCGGATCGGACGCGTCGCGCCGGGCTACGAAGCCGATCTGACGGTTCTCGATCTGCGGTCGACGCCCATGGTCCGCCAGCGGGTGGACCGCGCGGAGAGCTTGAGCGAAACGCTCTTCGCCCAGATCGTCCTGGCGGACGAACGCGCGGTGCGAGCGACCTATGCCGACGGCAAGCTGGTGCACGAGCGGGGGTAACGCTTGCGGCCGTTTGCTGACGGACGGGGCGGGGTTTCAGGGCGTTATCCGCGGTCCTTCGCGCCCCGTCGCAGCAGATATATCGCGGACGCCACGATGACCGTCGTTCCAGAGATCGACCAGAAGTCGGGCAGTTCGCGGAAAACGAGATATCCCAGGACCGCCGCGACCGGCAGGCGAACGAAGTCGAAAGGCGCGACGACGCTCACTTCGCCGGCGTCGTAGGCGCGAGCCAGAAAAGCCTGTCCGACCGCCCCGAGCAGACCTGCGAGAAGAAGCCACGCGAGTTGACCGGAATCCGGGGTTTGCCACGTGGCGACGGCGGGAGGAAGGAGCGCCAACGATCCGAAAAGCATGAAATAGAACACGATGCGCGTCGGCGGTTCGGTAGAGGAGAGGCGTTTCATGGTGATCATCGCAGTGGACGTCATCAAAGCGCTGCCCAAGGCCAGCAGCATCGCGGGTTCGAAGTCGCCCTGCGGCTTGACGATCATCAAGACGCCGCAAAATCCGGCAGCCGTGGCGGCGACGCGGTGCCCCCGGACGGCTTCCCCCAGAGCGATCGCGGAAATGAGGATCGACCAGAACGGCGAGGTGAAGGCCAGAACCATGGCGTCCGCCAGAATCAGGCGTTCCAGAGAAAAGACGACGAGGACGAAAGCTGCGGTTCCGCAGATCGCGCGCAGGAAGTGAGTGGTCAGGCGCGCCGTCCGAATCGCCGCCACTCCCGATCTGACGAGCCACGGGAGCAGGAGGCAAAGAGAGAAGAAGGTTCGGGACAGCGCGACGACGAATACCGGCAATTCCAGCGTCATCTGCTTGATGACGGCGAACATCGAGGTCAGCGTGACGACGGCCAACAGCATCCAGACGATGCCCCGGACATTGTCGTGTTTCGGGGTGTAGGCGGGGATGCCGGACGTCTGGTTCAAGATTCCGTCCAATCCGCCGCATACGAGCGGCGCGCCGGGCGGAGCCGTTTCCGCCCGGCGGCGAGGCCGGAAGAAATGTCGTGCATGGTCGCGACAGCAACTTTCCGGCTTGACGGCGCGTCAGCCGCGGCGACCGGCCCGCCAACCTTCGAATCCTGCCTGATCCTTCCTTTTCGCCGACGCCGGGATTATAGCCGAATTCCTTGCGGGACAAAGCCTTTACGCCCGGTCGCCGCCTTCCGAAAGAGCGGAAGTCCGGTAGGGGGAAGCGCAAGCGTCCGAGGTCGCGCGCCGGAACGGCATGGCGAGCCGGAGGCGTTCGTTGGCGGGCCGTTGCCAGTCACCTTGGACGAAGCGCAACGCGAGCCGGACTTGTTGCACGCGGTCAAGCGGGAGATCGATCAGAAATTCCCGCCAAGGTGGCTGCCCTTTGCGAAAGGCGCGTCGAGATAGCATCGTTGCCAAGGGACCAGCCGTCGCGACACACCTTTCCCGCTTCGGCTCGACGCCGACATCGCGCAGCTCGAAGTCAAACTCGACGCCAAGATCGACAAGACCGCGGCGCAGCTCCGCGGCGAAATCAAGGTCGAGAGCGCCAAAATAGAAGTCAGGATCGACGATGGCGAAGGCCGCCTCGCGCGGGAGGGATGCGGCGGAGAGGTTGGGCGCCGTCGGGGGCGCCGTCGTCAGCGGACCCGGCGCGCAAGGAGTCGCCGTCCGGGTGGCCGAGACGGGACGGCGGTCGCGAGACCGGCTGTTTTCCGTCCGCGCGCGGCGGCGCGGCGATGCCTCGCAGGCAAGCCTGGAAGCCTGCCGCGAGGGGCGGGCGCCCGGGAACGGCGACGCCGCGCGAGAATGGCGGCGGCGACGCGACGCCCGGCGACGGCCCGGGCCTTTCCTTTGCCGAAGATTGCGAAGCGGGGACGGAGCGCCGCCGCCTCTGCGAGGCGCCGCCGGCGATGAACGGGCTGCCAACCTGCGGGAAGCGCATGTCGGCGGCGCGGGACGGCAAGCGCCCGGGCCAACCGCACCGGCTCCACCGAAATCGCAACCCTGGTCGAGCACAACACGGGCTTCGCCAGCATCGGCTTTGAAGGCGGAGAGACCGCCGCCGTCCGCGCACTGCTTGAAACTGTCGACGTGTCGGGCCGTGTCGCCCTTCACACGACCCAGCAATTCCCGCTAAGGCTCGAAACCCTTGAAAAATATGGGGCCGGAAAAAAGTCTTTCGTGGACTTTTCGAGGTGATTCGGGGCTATTTGCCTTCGAGCGGAGCATTTTTCTCTGGAAAGTGGTCCGAAGGCGAGGCGGGATTGTAACCAAAATGGCCAGAATGCCAGGCATGCGCAAGACGCTCAGCGCTCCGGGATTGCTGAAGGAAGTGCGAGCTTGTTTCGACCGTATCGAAGATCCGATCGCGAGCAGGGGGCTGAACCAGACGGACTGTCTGATGTCGGGTCTAGCGGTGTTCGGTATGAAGTATGCGTCGCTTCTGCAATTCGACGAGGCCGCGCACGCCGACGAAGTGGTTCGGCACAACCTCGCGACCTTATACGGCGTCAAGCGCGTGCCGTCGGACACTGCGATGCGCGAACGGCTTGACGAAGTCTGTCCGCGGCAATTGCGGCGTTGTTTCACGAAGATGTTCCAGGTTTTGCAACGAGGCAAGGGATTGGAAGAATACACTTGTCTGAACGGGCATTACGCTCTTTCGATCGATGGAACGGGATACTTCTCGTCGGACAAGGTGCACTGTAAAAATTGCTGCGAGAAACACCACCGCGACGGTACGATTACCTACTACCACCAGATGTTGGGAGCCGTTCTGGTGCATCCGGAACAAAAGGAGGTTTTTCCGTTTGCACCGGAACCGATCCTGAAGGAAGACGGCGCAAAAAAGAACGATTGCGAACGCAACGCAGCGAAACGGCTTCTGAAAGATGTGCGTCGCGAACACCCGCACCTGAAGCTGGTTGTGTTGGAAGATGGGCTGGCCTCGAACGGACCGCATGCCAATCTTCTCAAGGAGTTAGACATGCGTTTCATACTGGGGGCGAAGCCCGGCGACCACAAGTTCCTGTTCGAGTGGGTCAACAACGCGCCGTCCGTGGAGCGCCGGGAGTTCACGGACGGTGACAACATACGGCACGAATTCCGGTATCTTAACGGAGTGCCTCTGAACGATACGCACTTCGACCTCAAAGTGAACTTTCTCGAATACTGGGAGAAGCTCCCAAACGGCAAGAAACAACGTTTCTCCTGGGTCACGGATCTGCCAATTGACGAAGGGAACCTGATGGAGTTGATGCGCACCGGGCGGGCGCGCTGGAAGATCGAGAACGAAACTTTCAACACCCTGAAGAACCAAGGCTACTGCTTTGAGCACAACTTCGGTCACGGTAACAAGAATCTGTCGACGGTCTTTGCGTTCCTGATGATGCTGGCGTTCCTGATTGACCAGATTCAACAGCGATGTTGCAAACTGTTCCAACAGGCGCAAACGAAGGCCAAGCGGCCCATTTACTTCTGGGAAAAGGCGCGGGGATTGTTTCTCGAATACTTCTTGAAGGACTGGGAAACACTCTACCGAATGATCGCGTTTGGATACCGGAAAGCAGAGGGAATTCCCTACGACACCTCCTGACCTGGCACCGTGACCGAATGTGCTAAAGCAAGTTTTTCAGGGGAAACAGGATGGTCAAGGCTAAGTCGGCACCAAGCCGAAGCGGGGAAGGTGCGTCGCGGCGGCTGGTCCCTCGGTAACGACGCTATCTCGACGCGCCTTTCGCAAAGGGCGGCCACCTTAGCGGGAATTTCTGCACACGACCAAGGATACCGCCGGCGTCGAAACGCCCGATTCCCTCTTGCAAGGGCAACTCGCCCGAGACGTGCAAACATCTGGAGACGATAAACTGGGAAGCGGACGCCGGTTTTTCCGAGGAAGCCGACCCCGCCCACGGGCGTTCAACGCCACGTCGTCAGGCCCCTCCCGGGCGCGCTACCCTCACGTCAAGCAGATATTCCGCGTTACCCGCGAACGGGAGATTATGAAGACCGGCATACAAACAACACGCCTACGGCATCACCTCCCTGGCCGAGGCTGACGCCAGGGAATCGCTCGCCTTCAACCGTGGACACTGGAGCGTCGAGAACAAGAACCCGCGCGACGTCAACTTCCGGGAAGACGACTCGCAGTTCAGCGTCGGCTTCGGCCCCGCAAACAATGCGACCAACGTCGCCTGCGCGTTCACAGGGCTTTCGACGGCGTCGCGCAAGCTACGCGGACCGCTCGACCGCCAAAAGGGGGCCATTCTCCTGCCTTGACGCCTCGCCGACGTGGCGCCGACCCCCTCTCTTCTCCGCTTCTCCCTCTCCCTGCCCCCAACGCTCGGCGCCTGTTCGCCCCGTAGTATGTGCCTTGGGCGTGGTTCTCCCGGCCCGACATAACCGTTTTGCGTTCGGGCGGCGCGGCGTGAAGACAGGGCGACACGGGACAGCCCTCGGCGTCACGCTCCTCTCGAACGGCGAGCGCCGCCGCGAAAAAATCTCGCGGAACGGTTTTGCGTGGTCTGCGGTTCGTGGTTGGTTACACAACGAAAATGGCACCAAAGACCGCCGTGGCCAAGCCGCAGGCATGTCCGGTCCACCGGTTGGGGCCAGCGCGGTGCGACGCAAAAAAAATAGCGAGGCCTGGGCGCATTTGTCAGGCGCTCGGGAGCGATTCCTGCTATTTTGTCCGTTGCAGCTGGTCGGGCGGAAGAGGAGTTTGAGGCTGCAACTGGCTCCGGCGAGAGGCTGCCGGGGCGTCCCGGAGGTACGGAACGATGAAGACGGAATTGTGGACCATACTCGGCGTCGGGATTGCGCTGGCTGCGTTGATCGTGGAAGGACGCATGGCTACGAGCAGGGAAATCGCAGTGTTGCGCATGGACATGAACGAGAGATTCGAGGCGTCGCGGGCGTCCACGAACGAGAGCATTGAGGCATTGCGCATATCGACGAACGAAAGCATCGCGGGATTGCGCATATCGACGAACGAGAGCATTGAGGCATTGCGCATATCGACGAACGAAAGCATCGCGGGATTGCGCCAAGATTTCACTTCGCTGCGAGCCGATGTCGCGTCGCTCCGTGGCGAGGTGTCCAAACTTGGCGAACGGGTGGCCAATATCGAGGGAAGGCTCGACGGGTGGAGTCTCGCCGTGCTCGGCGCGCAGAGAAGCCGGACGGCGCCGGACGGCGAAAGCCGCCCTCCAGGGGAGCCGAAGCCTCGTTGACTTCGCGTGCGCGGCCGGCGCTTCCGGAACCGCGTCCCGAAAAAAGAACGGGGCCGTCGCCCTCGCGGCGAAACGCGGACCGGTTGCGAACGTCCGGCGCCGTCCGGTCGCTTTCTTCGCGAGCCCCGACGCTGGCCGCGTCGGCGAAAACGTCCAGCTTTTCGACCCGCAGCTTCGCCGCCGCGACCTCCGATTCTTCCAGGCGCAGCGAGGCTATCCGCCCGGCGAGCGTCTCGACCGGATCGACGTACACGGCCGCTTTCGCGCCCTGGCGGCGAGCCGCTCGCGGCACGGCACGTTCGACAGCGTGTCCGGGCCGCCTCTCCGACCTCCAGGTTTACCCGTTGCGCGCCGTCGCGTTCGCGACGGCGAGCGGAACGAGAGCGTTCACGAAGACCCTGCGCGCGCTTTCCGTCGCGGAACGCCCGCGAACGGCTTCCGTCCGCGGCGTCGCGGCGGACATGCCGCCGCTCCGGGGTCGCCCGCGGAACGGGCCGCCGCCGAGCGCGATTGCCCGTTATCGACGGCGCCGAAAGGACGAAGCGAACGCCGTCGGCGATTTCTTCGGGCGCCGCGGCCCAGCAGCGCGCGCAGGGTCCGGCGCCCGAAAGCTCGATCCCGCACTACGAAGGTCTCCGGACGGGCGGCAGCCGTAGCGCGCCCCACCCTGCGGACCGCGCCGCTCAACACATGCGGCGCCCGGGCCAGGAACCGCGACGGGCACACGACCCGGCGCGAACAAGCGCGCCGCCTGTCGTCGCCCCAGCCGACGGTCGCGACACGCGAGCCTGCGCGCCGACGCCGCGAACCCGACAGCCCCCGGCCAGCCCCGCGACGCAACCGGCAGCCCGCCAACTGCGCCGCCGACGGTTCGCGCGCAGGCGGTGCAGGCGGCCTCGTTCCACAACCGGCGATGCCCGGCGCCGGCTCCAGACCCTCGACCGCTCCCTCCGGCGCGCTCTTCGGCGGAGGAACCGGCTCCGCAAGGCGCCGCGGACGCCGCGCGCCATCCCGCGTCGGCGACGGCAGCGCACGCCGCCCCGAAGTTCCGCCGACGCCTTCAGGCAGCCCGCTCGCTGCAGGCGGCCAAGTCCGTCCCGAAACCCGAACGTTGCGCACGCGCGGCCTCGCTGCGGCAGGCGAAGACCTCGTTCGCCAGCAACCCCTGCAAGCGCACGAAATCGTCCCGGAGGCTTTGCCGAACCAAGATTCCGGATTTCCATGCCGGGCGCCGTAGCGAACCGGCCGGCCGGAGTTCAGCAAAACCTTTACGGCGCACAGGCGGCGCGCAGGCGATGCCAAGTCTCGGCGGCGGACGCCGGAAACTGGAAGACGGCGGCGAGCGGCCAGAGGGCGTTGGACCGGGGATGGTTTCGGGTCCGGCGGTCGGCTCGCGAGGGTTGCATCGCGTTCCGGGCATATGTTTCATGGCGAGAGTTCTCTCGCGACGAGACCGAATAGGAAGGAGCCATGGCGAAACAAGGCGGCGGCGGGAAGCAGGGCGCCGGTTGGCCCACCAAAACCAAGGACGGCGGGCCGTCCGGCGGCGGCCGGGACAACAACCCGCCCAAGAGGAAATGACCGGCCTTCGGAGGCATGTCCACCCGACGCGGGCGCGGCGCTTCCCGCCGCTTCGCCAGGAGTGCCGCCGACTTCTTGTCGTCCTCCGTGCGCCGGTAGGTCCGTTGACCGCGAACCCGCCGCGCGGGCACCCCGGCTCCTGCCGCCACGCCAGCTTGCCGGCCGCTTCGCCCTGCCGGGTCGCCTTCCGCGGCCGCCCTTGCGCCGCGCCGCTGGACCGCCGGACGGTCGGCCCCTGCGTTGCCGCCGCCTCGGCTGCGACGAAGTTTCCGGCGTCGAGGGCGGGCTCTTGAGCGGCTTCTTCGCGGTTTCCCTATCAGCGGGTTGACCGGAGGAGCGTTTTCGCGCATTCTCCGCCCGGTTCGGGAGATTGTCGCCGGACGTCTCGACCTCGCTTAGTCTTCAGGAGGAAGCCATGCCTGCAGTCGCCTTCGACACGCTCCGCGCCAAACAGGCTCTCACGGCGGCCGGATTTCCCGAGAATCAAGCCGACGCCGTCGTCGTCATGACTGGAGACGCTCTCACCGAAGGCGTCGCGACAAAGCTGGACATCGGCGATCTCAAAGGCGACATCTCCAGGCTCGACGCCAAGATCGACAGCACCGCGGCGCAACTTCGCGGCGGCTTCAAGTCCGAAATAGCGCAGCTCGAAGTCAAACTCGACGGCAAGATCGACAAGACCGCGGCGCAGCTTCGCGGCGACTTCAAGTCCGACATTGCGCAGCTCGAAGTCAAACTCGACAAGACCGCGGCGCAGCTTCGCGGCGACTTCAAGTCCGACATTGCGCAGCTCCGCGGCGACTTCAAGTCCGACATTGCGCAGATCGACGGCAAGATCGACAAGACCGCGGATCTGCTCCGCGGCGAAATCAAGTCCGAGAGCGCCAAGATAGAGGCCAAGATAGAGGCCAAGATCGACGCCGGGATCTCGGGACTCGAAAGCAAAATCCTCCGCATCGCTATCAGCACCGCCCTCGGCGCCGGCACGGCCACCGTCGGGCTCGTCGCCATCCTGGTCAAGCTCCTGTAACGAGAGGCGTTTGCGCCGCAGCGACCCCGCCAGGGGGCGACAGGCCCTTTGCGGGAGCCGTCGTTGCCGACGGACGAATCGCCGCGACGCGCGTCTCCCTCCCGGGCGCCGGACTGTTGCGGACCGCCCTTCGCCCGGCGGCTCGTCGGCAGGGCGGCGTCGAGGCGGCCGCGGCAAGAGCGGCTTGCGGTTCCGTAATTTTCCGGGCGGAGCCCTGCGAGCGCCGCAGCGGCGGGGCCGCGCAGATCCTCGATGTCCGCAAGGCCCGCCTTGCGGAGGTCGGCCGTCTTCGGAAAGCGCGGGCGGACCGTCCCGTTGGCGCGCTCGTTCAGCCCGCGTCGTCGGCGCGGTCGAGCGAAGAAAAACGATGCAGCTTCCGCGACCTTCTTGCGGGCCGCGAACTCCTTGCCGCCCGCGCGCCTCGGAGGGCATTTCAAGCGCAACCCGCCAGGCGCGGAAGCGGAACGGCTACGTTCAACTCGCCGCCAGGGCTCGTTTCCGGGAGCTTGAGGACGGAGGATAGTCCACGGGGCACGGGCAGGGAGGGAGGTCCCCGGCTCGTTCTCGTCGGAGAGGTTCCCGAATTCCGTCGACAGCGGCGGACGGCGCCTCGTGGATGCCGGAGGCAAAGATCGGCAGGCGGCGGAGGCGCAAGGCCTCGGGAGCGATTCCTGCTATTCCGCCGGTTGCAGCTGGTCGGGCGGAAGAGGAGCTTGAGGCTGCAACCGGCTCCGGCGAGAGGCTGCCGGGGGCGTCCCGGAGGTACGGAACGATGAAGACGGAATTGCGGACCATACTCGGAGTCGGGATTGCGCTGGCCGCGTTGGAAGGACGCATGGCTACGAGCAGGGAAATCGCAGTGTTGCGCATGGACATGAACGAGAGATTGGAGGCGTCGCGGACGTCCACGAACGAAAGCATCGCGGGATTGCGCCGCGATTTCACTTCGCTGCGAGCCGATGTCGCGTCGCTCCGCGGCGAGGTGTCCAAACTTGGCGAACGGGTGGCCAAGGGAAGGCTCGACGGGTGGAGTCTCGCCGTGCTCGGCGCGCAGAGAAGCCGGACGGCGCCGGACAGCGAAAGCCGCCCTCCAGGGGCGCCGAAGCCTCGTTGACTTCGCGCGCGCGGCCGGCGCTTCGCGACCCCGCCCGAGGGGGTCGGCCTTCGTGCCCTTCGCCGGCGGCCTGGACGACATCCTCTGCGTCCACGAGGACCGTCTCGAACGACAACACGGTGCAGTACAAGGGACGCACCCTGCAGGCCGACCGTCACCACTACGTCAAGGCCAGGGTCCGGGTCCACGAGTACCCCGACCATACCCTTGCCGTCTTCCACGGCCCCAGACGCCTCGCTCTCTACCAGGCCGACGGGTCTCCGACCGCAACCCGGCAGGCCGCGTGACCCGCTTCGACGCGCCGGAGGCGTGGACAGCCGCTTCGCGCCTGACCACTTCCCCACAGGCCCAACCACCACAACGGAAGCGGTCAATTAATTTGGCACTTACCAGTTCAAAATGTTCTTGACAGAAGTCGGCGGCGGCAGGCCTGTCCCGCGCTGCGGGCGGCGTTCTTTCGCGGAGGCGGCCGTGTCGGGAAGCCGTTCAGGCGGTTTCGCAATCGAACCCGACGACGTTGCGCTCCTCGCGGCTGAACTCCACCCCGATCAGGTGGACCGAACGCCCGAGGTGGCGGTACTTGTCCGCGCAGCCCTTCTCCCGCAACTGCGCGAGCGCGGTCCCCTCCCGCCCGCGCTCCACCACCTTGAACTCGAACAGGTAGACGCGCCCGCCGGCGCGGATCGCCATGTCGGCGCGCCCCCGGCTGCCGCTGTCCTCGGCCACCGGCTCGAAGCCCTCCATCAGGAAGCAGCTGGACGCTCGCGTAGTGGGCCTCGTACTTCGCGACCGGGCTGGTCGCGTACCATTGGTGCGGGATGGCGGCGAAGACGCCGCGGAACAGGGTTCCGAGGCGCTCGAAGTCGTTCGCTTCCAGCAGTTCGCCCAGCCGCAGGCGCGCCGTCTTCTTGCGCGCCTCGACCGGGAGCAGTTCTCCCAGCAGGGCCTCGCCCAGGCTCCGGCGCACCTCGAGGTTCGGGTAGTCCAGCTTGTAGCGCCCGTCCTCCTCGCCGGCGATGGTGAGGTAGCCGGTCTGGAACAGAAGCGCCTCGACCGAGATATTGTCCACGTCGAAGGTCGAGAGCAGGCTCTCGCTGCCGATCATGCCGTCCAGGTCGGGAGTGGGCAGGTCGCGGCGCGCCAGCGTCTCGACCAGGAAGGTCGGCGTGCCGCTATGGAACCAGTAGTTGCCGAACTTGCGTTTGTCGAACAGCAGCAGGAGGCCGAACGGGTTGTAGACCTTCTCCGGTCCGAGCCAGTTGTAGCCGTTGTACCAGCGGCGGATTTCGTCCCGGTCCAGGCCCTCGATCTCCGGGGCGAAGACCGCGTCCAGCTCCGCTTCGGTGTAACCGCAGATGTCGCCGTAGCGCTCGTCCAGCGTGATGTCGTTCAGGTTGTTCAGGCCCGAGAACAGGCCTGATAACTTGCTCACCCCCGTCAGGAAAACGAAACGGAGATGCCTGTCGCAGGCCTTGATCACCCCGTACAGGCTGCGCAGGAAGTCGCGGTTGGCCCGCGCCAGCTCCCGGTCGCCGAGCGCGTCCAGGATCGGCTTGTCGTATTCGTCCACCAGAACCACCGCCCGCTGCCCGGTGCGTTCGTGCAGGTCCGCGATCAGTTCCCGGAAGCGGACCGAAACTCTGGCGCTGCCCGGCTCGATGCCGGCCCGCCTCTCCGCCGCCTTCAGTTGCGATTCCGTTTCTTCCCGAACTCCGTCCGGGTCGCCGAAATCGCCCCCGCCGAAATCCAGCCGCACGACAGGATGACGTATCGACCAGTCCCACCTGCCGTGCACGGCGAGGCCCCGGAACAGTTCCTCGCTTCCTTCGAACAACTCCTGCAGCGTGTCCACCAGCAGGGTCTTGCCGAACCGGCGCGGACGCGACAGGAAATAGTAATCGCCCTCTTCGACGAGGCGGCGCACATGGTCCGTCTTGTCGACGTAGTAGCAGTCTTTCGTCCGGATTTTCCGGAGGGAGGTCAAGCCGATCGGAAGCATGCGTTTCGCCATCGGAAGAGATTAGGCCGCCGCGCCGGAACCGTCAAGAAGTCGGCGGCGGCAGGCCTGTCCCGCGCTGCGGGCGGCGTTCCTTCGCGGAGGCGGCTGACGGGAAGCCGTTCAGGCGGCCTCGCAGCCGACGACGTTGCGCTCCTCGCGGCTGAACTCCACCAGGTGGACCGAACGCCCGAGACGGCGGTACTTGTCCGCGTAGCCCTTCTCCCGCAGCTGCGCGAGCGCGGTCCCCTCCCGCCCGCGCTCCACCACCTTGAACTCGAACAGGTAGACGCGCCCGCCGGCGCGGATCGCCGCGCGCCCCCGGCTGCCGCTGTCCTCGGCCACCGGCTCGACGCCCTCCAAGCAGCTGTGGACGACGCTCGCGTAGTGGGCCTCGTACACCGGGCTGTTCATGTACCATCTGGTGCGGGGCGAAAATGCGGGGCGAAAATGCCGCGGAACAGGGTTTCGAGACGCTTGAAGTCGTTCGCCTCCAGCAGTTCGCCCAGCCGCAGGTTCTCCGTCTCCTCGCGGGCCTCGGCCGGGAGCAGTTCTTCCAGCAGGGCCTCGCCCAGGCTCCGGCGCACCTCGAGGTTCGGATAGCCCAGCCGGTAGCGCCCGTCCTCCTCGCCGGCGATGGTGAGGTAGCCGGTCTGGAACAGAAGCGCCTCGACCCTGTCCACGTCGAAGGTCGAGAGCAGGCTCTCGCTGCCGGTCATGCCGTCCAGGCGGGGAGTGGGCAGGTCGCGGCGCGCCAGCGTCTCGACCAGGAAGGTCGGCGTGCCGCTCTCGAACCAGTAGTTGCCGAACCTGCGCTCGGCGAACAGCAGCAGGAGGCCGAACGGATTGTAGAGCTTCTCCGGCCCGCGCCAGTTGTAGCCGTTGTACCAGCGGCGGATTTCGTCCCGGTCCAGGCCCTTGAGTTCCGGGGCGAAGACCGCGTCCAGTTCCGCGTCCGTGCAGCCGCAGATGTCCGAGAACTCCGGAGCCAGCGTGACGCAGGTTGTTCAGGCCCGAAAACAGGCCAGCCAACTTGCTCACCCCCGTCAGGAAAACGAAACGGAGATGCTTGTCGCTGTCCTTGATCATCGCGTAGAAGCCGCGCAGGAAGTCGCGGTTGGCCAGCGCCAGTTCCCGGTCGCCGAGCGCGACCGGCTTGTTCGTCCACCAGAACGACCGCCCGCCGCCCGGGGCGCTCGTGCAGCGCAGGCGCCGGAAACGGATCGACGCCTCGGCAGGCCCCGGTTCGAGGCCCGCCAGCCGCTCCGTCTCCTCCAGCTGGTCCTCCACATCTTTCCGAACGAAGTCCGGAGTGTCGAAATTGCCCCCGCCGAAGCTGATCCGCACGACCGGGCGGCGCGTCGACCAGTCCCACCTGCCGTGCACGGCGAGGCCCCGGAACAGCTCCTCGCTTCCCTCGAACAGCTCCTGCAGCGTGTCCACCAGAAGGGTCTTGCCGAACCGGCGCGGACGCGACAGGAAATAGTAATCGCCCTCTTCGACGAGGCGGCGCACATGGTCCGTCTTGTCGACGTAGTAGCAGTCCCTCGTCCGGATTTTCCGGAGGGAGGTCAAGCCGAGCATGCATTTCGTCAGAGGGTAGGCCGCCGCGCCCGTCAAGAAGTCGGCGGCGGCAGGCCTGTCCCGCGCTGCGGGCGGCGTTCTTTCGCGGAGGCGGCTGACGGGAAGCCGTTCAGGCGGCCTCGCAGTCGAACCCGACGACGTTGCGCTCTTCGCGGCTGAACTCCACCCCGATCAGGTGGACCGAACGCCCGAGACGGCGGTACTTGTCCGCGTAGCCCTTGTCCCGCAGTTGCGCGAGCGCGGTCCCCTCCCGCCCGCGCTCCACCACCTTGAACTCGAACAGGTAGACGCGCCCGCCGGAGCGGATCGCCATGTCGGCGCGCCCCCGGCTGCCGCTGTCCTCGGCCACCGGCTCGAGGCCCTCCATCAGGAAGCAGCTGTGGATGACGCTCGCGTAGTGGGCCTCGTACTTCGCGACGGGGCTGTTCATGTACCACTGGTGCGGGATGGCGGCGAAAATGCCGCGGAACAGGGTTTCGAGACGCTTGAAATCGTTCGCCTCCAGCAATTCGCCCAGCCGCAGGTTCTCCGTCTCCTCGCGGGCCTCGTCCGGGAGCAGTTCTTCCAGCAGGGCCTCGCCCAGGCTCTGGCGCACCTCGAGGTTCGGGTAGCCCAGCCGGTAGCGCCCGTCCTCCTCGCCGGCGATGGTGAGGTAGCCGGTCTGGAACAGAAGCGCCTGGACCGACATCCTGTCCACGTCGAAGGTCGAGAGCAGGCTCTCGCTGCCGATCATGCCGTCCAGGCGGGGAGTGGGCAGGTTGCGGCGCGCCAGCGTCTCGATCAGGAAGGTCGGCGTACCGCTCTCGAACCAGTAGTTGCTGAACCTGCGCTCGGCGAACAGCAGCAGGAGGCCGAACGGATTGTAGAGCTTCTCCGGCCCGCACCAGTTGTAGCCGTTGTACCAGCGGCGGATTTCGTCCCGGTCCAGGCCCTCCAGTTCCGGGGCGAAGACCGCGTCCAGTTCCGCGTCCGTGCAGCCGCAGATGTCCGAGAACTCCGGAGCCAGCGTGATGTCGCGCAGGTTGTTCAGGCCCGAGAACAGACCCGACAACTTGCTCACTCCCGTCAGGAAAACGAAACGGAGATGCTCGTCGCAGTCCTTGATAACCCCGTACAGGCTGCGCAGGAAGTCGCGGTTGGCCCGCGCCAGCTCCCGGTCGCCGAGCGCGTCCAGGATCGGCTTGTCGTATTCGTCCACCAGAACCACTGTCCGCTGCCCGGTGCGTTCGTGCAGGGCAGCGATCAGTTCCCGGAAGCGGACCGAAACTCTGGCGCTGCCCGGCTCGATGCCGGCTAGCCTCTCCGCCGCCTTCAGTTGCGATTCCGTTTCTTCCCGAACTCCGTCCGGGTCGCCGAAATCGCCCCCGCCGAAGCTGATCCGCACGACAGGATGGCGCGTTGACCAGTCCCACTTGCCGTGCACGGCGAGGCCCCGGAACAGTTCCTCGCTTCCCTCGAACAGCTTCTGCAGCGTGTCCACCAGCAGGGTCTTGCCGAACCGGCGCGGACGCGACAGAAAATAATATTGACCACCCTCGACAAGGCGGCGGACATGGTCCGTCTTGTCGACGTAGTAGCAGTCCATCTCCCCCCGGATTTTCTGGAGGGAGGTCAAGCCGATCGGCAGCATGCGTTTGGTCATTCGAAGAGGGTAGGCCGCCGCGCCGGAGCCGTCAAGAAGTCGGCGGCGGCAGGCCTGTCCCGCGCTGCGGGCGGCGTTCTTTCGCGGAGGCGGCTGACGGGAAGCCGTTCAGGCGGCCTCGCAGTCGAAGCCGACGACGTTGCGCTCCTCGCGGCTGAACTCCACCCCGATCAGGTGGACCGAACGCCCGAGACGGCGGTACTTGTCCGCGTAGCCCTTCTCCCGCAGCTGCGCGAGCGCGGTCCCCTCCCGCCCGCGCTCCACCACCTTGAACTCGAACAGGTAGACGCGCCCGCCGGAGCGGATCGCCATGTCGGCGCGCCCCCGGCTGCCGCTGTCCTCGGCGACCGGTTCGAGGCCCTCCATCAGGAAGCAGCTGTGGATGACGCTCGCGTAGTGGGCCTCGTACTTCGCGACGGGGCTGTTCATGTACCACTGGTGCGGGATGGCGGCGAAAATGCCGCGGAACAGGGTCTCGATGCGCTTGAAGTCGTTCGCCGCCAGCAATTCGCCCAGCCGCAGGTTCTCCGTCTCCTCGCGGGCCTCGGCCGGGAGCAGTTCTTCCAGCAGGGCTTCGCCCAGGCTCTGGCGCACCTCGAGGTTCGGGTAGTCCAGCCGGTAGCGCCCGTCCTCCTCGCCGGCGATGGTGAGGTAGCCGGTCTGGAACAGAAGCGCCTGGACCGACATCCTGTCCACGTCGAAGGTCGAGAGCAGGCTCTCGCTGCCGATCATGCCGTCCAGGCGGGGAGTGGGCAGGTTGCGGCGCGCCAGCGTCTCGATCAGGAAGGTCGGCGTGCCGCTCTCGAACCAGTAGTTGCCGAGCTTGCGTTTGTCGAACAGCAGCAGGAGGCCGAACGGGTTGTAGACCCTCTCCGGTCCGAGCCAGTTGTAGCCGTTGTACCAGCGGCGGATTTCGTCCCGGTCCAGGCCCTCGAGTTCCGGGGCGAAGACCGCGTCCAGTTCCGCGTCCGTGCAGCCGCAGATAGTGCCGTAACGCTCGTCCAGCGTGATGTCGTTCAGGTTGTTCAGGCCCGAGAACAGACCCGACTTCGAGAACTTGCTCACCCCCGTCAGGAAAACGAAACGGAGCTGCTCGTCGCACTCCTTGATCATCGCGTAGAAGCCGCGCAGGAAGCCGCGGTTGGCCAGCGCCAGTTCCCGGTCGCCGAGCGCGTCCAGGATCGGCTTGTCGTATTCGTCCACCAGAACGACCGCCCGCTGCCCGGCGCGCTCGTGCAGCGCCCTTATCAGGCGCCGGAAACGGACCGCCGCCCCGGCGGGACCCGGTTCGAGGCCGGCCAGCCGCTCAGTTTCCTCCAACTGGTCTTCCACGTTTTCCCGAACGAGGTCCGGGGAGTCGAAATTGCCCCCGCCGAAGCTGATCCGCACGACCGGATGGCGCGCCGACCAGTCCCACTTGTCGTGCACGGCGAGGCCCCGGAACAGTTCCTCGCTTCCCTCGAACAGCTTCTGCAGCGTGTCCACCAGGAGGGTCTTGCCGAACCGGCGCGGACGCGACAGGAAATAGTACTTGCCCCCTTCGACGAGGCGGCGCACATGGTCCGTCTTGTCGACGTAGTAGCAGTTCATCCCCCGGATCTCCCGGAGGGAGGAAAAGCCGATCGGAAGCATGCGTTTCGTCATTCGAAGAGGGTAGGCCGCCATGCCGGAGCCGTCAAGAAGTCGGCGGCGGCAGGCCTGTCTGCGTCGCGCGAGAAGCAGCCGGCAGTTTCCGCGGCGGCACGGCGGGGAAAAGCGCGGAGGCGAGCGAACCTGTCGCTCCGCGGAAATCCTGCCCCGCCGAGGCGAGCGCGTTCGACGCGCGGCCAGGAGGCCGCGGGCGGAAGCGAACGCCGACGGAAGGCGCCGTCGCCAAAGGCGACGCGTATCGACAACGACGCCGGCTTCGCGAGCCTCGACGGCAAGGTCGACGCCCTCGCCGCGGAAACCAGGGCCGGCGCAACACGACGGCAAGCGCCCTCGCCAAGCCGCGCGCCTCCGACGACGATCGTCGCGGCGGGCCTCGCCGCCCCTGCGTTGGTTCGCCGCCGGAGGCGCGCGACGACAAGCGCCGCAAGCGGCGAAACGCCGGAACGCCAGGCAACGGTTCCGTCGAACGAGAGCGTCCTCCGGTCGAGCGAGCGGACTTCCGCCGCCGAAAACCATGGGCTCGTTCGAAGCCATCAACCGAAGCGGCTCGGGAAAGCGAAACCGGAAACGGTGACGGCAGGCGTCGGCCTCCGGTTTTGCACTCACCCGCCTGACCTCTCCGCAACATGCAAACGGTCGGTCAGCCGTCACGCATGTTGCGCATGCACCGCGACGGCCGTCCTGCCGCCGCCAAGGCGTGCGCCGGTCGTCCGCTGTCCGCTCGTGCCCGGTCCCGCGACCGACCGGCCCCTGCTCCCGGTCCCCGAGCGCCTTGCCGATGTCCAACCCGTCGCAGTGGAACCTGTCCGGAACGCAGGCGAAGGCCGCCTCTGGAACGAGTTCGTCGCCCGCTACCACTATCTTGGCTACTCGACGCTGCCCGGCGCACAGCACTTCGTCCGGGCCGCTGGCGGCGAACCCCTCGCTGTCCTCGGCTTCGGCGCCGCAGCCTGGAAGACCGCGCCGCGGGACAAGCTCGTGGGATCCCGAGACCCGCCGCCGCAACCTGCCTCTCGTGGTCAACAATGCAAGGGCCCTGCCGTGGGTCCGAATCAAAAACCTCGCATCCCCTTGCCTTGGTGTCGCCTGCCCGACGATTGGGAAGGCCGCTATGCGTTACGCCCGGCGGAGACCTTTTGCGAGAGCATGCGCTTCGAAGGAACCTGCTACCAGGCCGCCAACTGGACTAGGGCTGGCCGCACTCAAGGGCGCGGCAAGCTCGACGTGCGGAACGAACGCGCTCTCCCGGTCAAGGATGCTGAAGCCCCTGTGCCGGGACTGGAGGCGGCTCCTCAACAAATAGGCCATCACCCCTCGACCGAACGCTTACGATTCAACAGCGATGTTGCAAACTGTTCCAACAGGCGAAAACGAAGGCCAAGCGGTCCATTTACTTCTGGGAAAAGGTGCGGGGATTGTTTCTCGAGTACTTCCTGAAGGACTGGGAAACGCTCTATGATCGCGTTTGGATACCGGAAAGCAGCGGGAATTCCCTACGACACCTCCTGACCTGGCACCGTGACCGAATGTGCCAAAGCAAGTTTTTCAGGGGAAACAGGATGGTCAAGGCTAAGTCGGCGCCAAGCCGAAGCGGGGAAGGTGCGTCGCGGCGGCTGGTCCCTCGGTAACGACGCTATCTCGACGCGCCTTTCGCAAAGGGCGGCCACCTTAGCGGGAATTTCTGGAGGAAGGCAATCTTCGTGCACGGCCGTTTCCGGCGTCAGCACCCCGGTTGCAGGATCTCCCGGCAGCCCGGGTCGAACCGGGATTACTGGCTGCCGAAACTGGAGAGGAACACCGTTCGAGACGCCGAACACCAGGCGCAGTTGCGCGAAATGGGATGTTCTCGTAATTTGGGAATGCGAGGTCAGGAACGGGGCAAGCTTCGCGACGAAAGCTGTGGACTTCCTGGGCGGCGAATGACAATGCATTGCGCCGAGCGGCGGGAAACGGAAAGCATGTCCGCCTGCCAAGAGCATGCGGCCGGTCAATGGCTTCCCGAAGGTTCCGCTGGATGAAGTCATCAAACGGCGGAAGAGAGAGACGACGAAATGGCGAACTCACGGATGGCCGCCAACATCAACCATTGCGTCCGCGGCGCCATGAATCCCGAAGCTCTCACAAACTGTCATGCCCGGCCGAGCGGATCGCGCATTTACAGTCGCGGGTTTCCGGCGACCGGCAGCGGCGTCTGCGTGAACCCGACAGGCGGCAGGCACTGCGCGAGGCGTACGTCAGCCTGTCCAGTTCCCGGCCTCTGCCCTTCTCGAACCGGCAATCATCGGAACGCACACAGGAGCCGGAGGAAGCCAACCACTTCACGTGTTCGGGCGCATGTTCCGGGGTCAACCGATGCTCGATAGCTATCTGAACGAAATTTTGGACAACACGTCCAGTCCGGGGTCATACGCTTTCAGAGGTCAGGCGGATTCCGGCTGGGATCTGGAGTCGTCCGCCGTCCGCCGTCTGAAGCGCAGCGACAGACAGGTTTCGGCGAAGGATTGCATCGATTACCACCGTGACATCATCGGGCGGGCACGGCGGGACGGTTTCGGAGTGGAACATGGCAAGGAAGCGACCCCGCTTCAGCTGCTTGCGAAGCTCCAGCATTTCGGCGCTGCGACCGGATTGCTTGATTTCACATGGAGCGCTCTTGTCGCCTTGTGGTTCGCCAGCGAAAATCCCGAGCGCGACGGCAAGTTGTTCGTGCTGAATACGGGTAAGCGTTCGGTCGTGGGGTGATGGCCTATTCATTGAGGAGCCGCCTCCAGTCCCGGCGCAGGGGTTTCAGCCAGATGTCCTTGACCGGGAGAGCGCGTTCTTTCCGGGTATCGAGCTTGCCGCGGCCCTGCGTTTTGCCGACCTTGGTCCAGTTGGCGGCCCGGTAGCAGGTTCCTTCGAAGCGCGTGCTCTCGCAGAAGGTCTCCATCAGGGCCGGGCGCAACGCGTAGCGGCCTTCCCAATCGTCGGGCAGGCGACATTCAACCATGGCAAGGATGCAGGACGCGAGGTTTTTGATCCGGACCCACGGCAAGATCAGGAACCTTGCATTGTTGACCACGAGAGGCAGGTTGCGGCGGCGGGTCTCGGGATCCCACCCGACAAGCTTGTCCCGCGGCGCGATCTTCCAGGCCGCGGCGCCGAAGCCGAGGACGGCGAGGGGTTCGCCTCCGGCGGCCCGAACGAAGTATCGCATCTGCGCGCCGGGCAGCGTCGAATAGCCGAGATAGTGGTAGCGAGCGACGAACTCGTTCCAGAGGCGGCCTTCGCCCGCGTTCCGGACGGGCTCAACGGCGACGGGTTGGATATCGGCGAGACGCTCGGGGGTCGGGAACGGGGGCCTGTCGGTCGCGGGACCGGGCACGAGCGGACGGCGGACGACCGGCGCGCGCCTTGGCGGCGGCAAGACGATCACGCCGTCGCGATGCATGCGCAACATGGCGACGCGCGCGCTCATATCCTTTAGGCCGCCGTCGGGCTTGCGCCAGTCGAGGCGGCGGCAGACCTCCCGCGACAGCGCCCGGCGGTGGAGGCCGCCCCTCGCGATCAGGCCGCGGATCATGTCGACCTCGTCCTCGGAGAAGTCGCGCCCGCAGTAGCGGCGGGGGCTGCCGCTCACGGTCCTTGGGGGAGAGCGGGACGCCAGGAGCGGAGACGCTCCTCGCCTGCGCCCCACGGCAGCCAGGCAGCAGGGCCTTCGGGCGGCGGACCGCGATGCCGGGCGCAGGCATCGAGATAACCGAGTAGCCAGCGGTACGGCGAGACGCCGGCCATCTCGAGCGTGCCGAAGATGGAATAGAGCATGCCCGCCAACTGCGCTCCGTCCACGCTATGCGACCCGAACGAGAGCTTCCGGCCGATCGCGAGGCCGCGCAGGCCGCGTTCGGCGGGGTTGTTGTCCATGGGAACGTCTGCGTTGTCGACGAACACTGTCAGGCCGTCGCGGTGGCGTAGCAGGGAGTCCAGAGGGCCGCGTTGCGCCGCGCTCTCCGGAAGCGCGTCCCGTGCCTTTTTCGCCGCCGCGAAGAACGCTCCGGCGAATCTCGCGAGCCGCCGCTGGGCGGCGGCGTTGCCCGGACACGCCAGACGCCTGGCGTTGAGTCGGTACAATGCCGCAATGTGACGAAGCCATTTTTGGGCGAACTTCGCGAGGTTCGGGTAGCCGGTCTCAAGGTTGATGAAGTCCCGTCTGGCATGGACCCAACAATATGAAAGGACGATGCACCCTTCCATGACGCGCGCCAGCTTCCGGTAGGCGGAGTAGCGGTCGCAGACCAGGTGAGCCGCCTGTTCGGGCGAGCCGAGCCCCCTGAACAGTTCAAGGGCGGCTTCCGCGCTGCGCGACGGCAGAATAACGATGCGAACCGCGTCCGCCGACCGGGCGATCCATGCCCAGGCGCGAGCGTTGCCGCCGTCTTCTTCGCCCAACTCCCGTATCCACCACCCTGTTTCGTCGCCGTGAACGACCGGCGCCTCCGACAGGCGCCGGGAGATCTCATCGTCGAGCGGCTCGAACAGTCGCAGGAATCCCCGCTGAGCGTCCGCCAACGTGCCGGGCGCAATGGCAAGCCCGTGCTGACCCAGCGCGCGGCAGACCGAGCGCAACGGACGGTGCAGGCCGTACCTCTCCGCCAGGACGTACGCCCAGACGGAAACTCCGTACCGAGTGTTCGGAAACAGCCGCGCCGGAGCCGGGCCGACGGCCTCCTTTTCCGGTCGGCAGGTACAGGTCGGGCGCAGCCGCTTCCGTCGAATCCTCCGGACATAGGTGACGGTCCTGGTCTCGATGAGATCCGTGTCCTTCCAACCGTTCGAGACCCAGGCCTTGCCGCAGTCCGGACACGTGCGCTCGTCCGGAAGCGACTCCTCCTCGCGAACGGGCAGCTCGGGGTGCGGCGTGCGGCCGTGCGACGGCGTTCCCTGACTGCGCCCCCGGCGTCGACCGGTTGCCGTAGGCTGCCGCTCGCTGCGGCGCCCGAACAACTCCCGGGCAAACCTGCGGCTGCGGGACTTCAGACTCTCGTTCTCTGCCGTCTCTCGGGGCGGCGCCTCGCGTCTCTTTTTCAGGATTCTAATCAGCGCCATCGCCCGGTGGAAAGCTCCCTGCCACCTCTCGGCGTCGCGGCGAAACTTCTCCGCTTTATCGAGTGCGCTTTCCAGCGCCTGGCAGAGAGCCGCATTCGCTCGGCATGCCGCAGCCAGAGCTTGGCCGTCGCCCGACAGCTCGGTCCCGGAAAGCGTGCGTGCAGATTCGACCGCCATGGCAGCCGTATACAAGAACAAAAGAAGAGTGTCCAGGCCTGGGCGATTCGCCTGGCTCGACAGCCCGCTTCGCAACCGAACGCTTACTCTCCGGGACTTCGCGAGAAACCTGTTGCCGGGTGCCAACCAGAGGGGCGGCGTAGGCCGCGGCAGTACCCGAAACGAACGCGCCCTCCCGGTCAAGGACGTCTGGTTGAAGCCCCTGCCTGGAGGCAGGCCTCAACGTCGCCACCCCACGACCGAACGCTTACGAATACGGACGATATCGGGCGCGCGTTGCGGGCGGACGAGGGACTGGATATCGAGGAAATATTTTCTCCTGGAGAGGACGAATCCGCGCTGTTGTATTGGGAACCCACGCTCAGCGGCGATGCGATGCAGAGGATTCTGGTGCAGCGCAGCGTATTCATAATTGGACGGCCGTCAGTTCCCAAGGACGCCATCCGCGAAATCCTGATCCAGCGGCAGCATAAACAGGAATTGCGGGAGATGTTGAAGCGTTTGGACGTCAGCGGAACGACTCTTTTCCGGGATCTGTACGGCTTCGCGCAGGGAGAAAACGTACGATCTCCGATCGACCGTCCCGGTTCTATGGAGGAGCAAGATCCCGATGCCCTCTTTCATCAGGCGAGCTTGTTCTTTTCGCAGGATGACTACTCCAGTGCGGTCGCGGCATACGGAAAATTCATCCAAGCACGGCCCAACGTCGCCGAAGCATATTTTTTTCGCGCCCTCGCACAGCGTGGGCTCGACCGGATAGACGAGGCGATAGCAGACTACGGCGCGGCGATCCGGCTGAGGTCCGACTTCACGGAAGCGTTTTACAACCGCGGCAACGCCAAGAGGCGGATCGACCGGCACGAGGAGGCGATCAAGGACTACGACGAGGCCGTCCGGCTGGCTCCGGACCGTGAGGAGCCTCACCTCAATCGCGGCCTTGCGAAATTCGCGCTCGGCCGGAACGAGGACGCGGTGGCGGACTACGACGAGGCGATCCGTCTGAAGCCGGACTATGCCGAGGCCTACGCCAATCGCGGCCTTGCGAAATCCGCGCTCGGCCGGAACGAGGACGCGGTGGCGGACCATGACGAAGCGATCCGTCTGAGGCCGGGTTTCGCCAATGCCTACAATGGACGAGGCACTGCGAAAGACGGCTTTGGCCGGCACGAAGCTGCGATCGCCGACTACGACGAAGCGATCCGTCTGAAACCGGGCTTTGCCGAAGCCCATTTCAACCGGGGCAACGCTAAGGCAAATCTCGGCCGGCACGAAGAGGCGATCACCGACTACGACGAAGCGATCCGTCTGAAACCGGGTTATGCAGAAGTTTACGTCAACCGCGGCGTCGCCAAGAAGGAACTCGGACAGCACGACGCCGCGGTCGCCGACTACGACGAGGCGATCCGGCTCAATCCGGGCCTTGCCGAAGCCTATTTAAGCCGCGGCGTCGCCCAGAACGAACTCGGCCGGCACGAAGAGGCGATCGCCGACTACGACGAAGCGATCCAACTGAAACCGGGTTATGCAGAAGCCTATTTCAGCCGGGGCAACGCCAAAAAGGAACTCGGCCGGCATGAAGCTGCGATCGCCGACTACAACGAGGCGATCCGTCTGAGATCGGGTTATGCAGAAGTTTACGTCAACCGCGGCCTCGCCAAGAAGGAACTCGGACAGCACGAAGCAGCGATCATCGACTATGACGAAGCGATCCGTTTGGCTCCAGACCTCGCCGAGGCCTACTGCTGCCGTGGTTCGGCAAAACATCGCCTCGGACGGTACGAGGAAGTCATCGCGGATTGCGACAAGGCGCTTCGGATCAAACCGGATTTCGCGGACGCCTACAACAACCGGGGCGCAGCAAAGCACCATCTTGCCCGTTTTTTGGAAGCGATCGAAGATTACGACGCGGCAATTCGGCTGCGTCCGGATTACGTCGAGGCCTGGAGCAACCGCGCAGAGTCGAGAAACAGCCTCGATGAATATGATGACGCGCTGGCGGACTGCGACCAAGCGATCCTGCTCATGCCGGATTACGCGGACGCCCACAATAACCGGGGGGCGGCAAATCGCGGCCTTGGCCGAACAGGGCAGGCGCGGCAGGATTTCGAGGTTGCCATTGCTCTTGCCCAAAAGGCAGGCAACGTGAAACTGGCCCGAGAAGCGGAACGAAACCTCAAAAGCCTCGAATGACGGGCGGCGGCACCGAGCGCGGCGGCGATCCGTTTCCGGCACCTGACGCCGCACGAGCGTACCGGGCAACAGGTCGTCGTTCCGGTGGACGAACAAGCCAATTCCGGACGCGGTCGGCGACCGGGAACTGGCGCTGGCCAACCGAGACTTCCTGCGCTGCCCGTACGGGACGGTCAAGGTTTGCGACAAGCAGCTCCGCTTCGTTCGTGAAACAGTCGAGACGGAAGTGGCATTAGCGGGATTTTCCGGTCAGCCAGAGCGGTTTACGGAGGCGTAGGCTGAAGCACTCTGGCAGACGGGCGGCGAGGGCCGCTCAGCGAACATGCGGGCCGGAACGAGCAGTGAACCAGGCCTCGAAACGAGCAATGCGGAAATTGACCCTCCCGAGGACAGGGGAAAGCCGCCGACGGTCGGGAAGAGAACGACGAAAGCACCGACCGTTTCCGCCGGGGCGCCGGCACGCATGGAAGCCCCTGATCAGTTCCCCGAAACGGGCCTCGACGGGTTCGAGGCCGGCGTGTCTCTCCGCCGTCGCCAGCTGCCGTTCCACGGTTACCCCGTCCGGGACGACGAAATTGCCCCTGCCGAAGCTGAGCCGGCCTCGGGCGTGCGGAAGCAGTGGCTGCCGCGGTAGAGCGAGCGGAACAGCCCGCGCACGCCGACCAACTCGCGAAACGCCTGGAAAGTCGACATGGCGCCTTCCTCGGCGACGAAGAAGGCCGGTTCGCTGGCGTCGTCGTCCATAGTGACGCTCACTGCCGGCGCCCACTCGTGGCGCGAGCCGTGCAGCGCCCGGCGCGGGGGCTTGCGCCCCGCGCGACCGCGACAGTCGCTCGACTTCGAGGTCTCGCCGGCGGGGAAGGGCGTCAGGCGCCCTTCGTTCCCGCCCCGTCGTCCGTCGGCGTCGTTCGTTCGGCAACGGTTTCCGGCACGGCGGTCCGGCGGCCGGCTATCAGCGCCTTGAGCGCCGTCATGCTCTCCTCGTGGCGGCGTTCGTCGGCTTCGCGCCGCTGCCGCATGGCTGCGCTCTGCTGCTGCATGGCCGCGCGCTGCCGTTCCATCGCTTCCTCGTGGCGGCGTTCGTCGGCTTCGCGCCGCTGCCGCATGGCTGCGCTCTGCTGCTGCCCGCGTTCGTCGCTGGCGCGGACCATCGCGGCCATACGCCGACGGCCGCGACGGCGTCCGCGAGCGCGTTGACGGAAGCGACGGCGAGGTTGGCGATCTCGAAGGCGGTCATAAGCGTCCTTGCCAGAGAAGGTTCCGGAAGTATCCGCGGTGCCGATGCGAACTCAAGAGAGACGTTTGCGCCAGGGCGAGAACGGGGCGGCGGCGTTCATCGCCAGGCTCCGTCCTCGGGGCGGCAGCATGGGCGGCGCGCGCCGCAAGCGGCGAAACGCCTGAACTCCAGGCTGCGGTTCCGTCGAACGGGAGCGTCGTCCGGTCGAGCGAAGCGAACCCGTCGAACCTCCAGGGTTCGGCCATGGGCGGAAAGCCTGAGGAAACATGCAACCAGCGTGAGCCCGCCTGGAGGCGGAACAGGCAGGTCACCCCGCGACCGAACGCTTACCGGACCACGACATGGTGCTGCGGAACTGCTTGAAAGCACGCGGCATTTTCCGGCCTGACCAGGCGTGAAACGGAAACGCCTTCCTTTCAGGCGCGGCTTTGCACCTGAAACTGCCGGTTACCGCTTACACTTGACCTCTCGACGCTGCCGCTTCCCGCACCGCTGCCGCCTCGCGGGCAGCGCTTGGCCATGACCGCCCCGTTCCTCGCCCTGCTTGCGACCGCCGGCTCCTTGACGGCTCCGGCGCGGCGGCCTACCCTCTTCGAATGACGAAACGCATGCTGCCGATCGGCTTGACCTCCCTCCGGAAAATCCGGGGGGAGATGGACTGCTACTACGTCGACAAGACGGACCATGTGCGCCGCCTTGTCGAGGGTGGTCAATATTATTTTCTGTCGCGTCCGCGCCGGTTCGGCAAGACCCTGCTGGTGGACACGCTGCAGAAGCTGTTCGAGGGAAGCGAGGAGCTGTTCCGGGGCCTCGCCGTGCACGGCAAGTGGGACTGGTCGATACGTCATCCTGTCGTGCGGATCAGCTTCGGCGGGGGCAATTTCGACTCCCCGGACCACATTCGGGAAAACGTGGAAGACCAGTTGGAGGAAACGGAGCGGCTGGCCGGCCTCGAACCGGGCCCCGCCGGGGCGGCGGTCCGTTTCCGGCGCCTGATAAGGACGCTGCACGAGCGCGCAGGGCAGCGGACGGTCGTTCTGGTGGACGAATACGACAAGCCGGTCCGCGCTCGGCGACCGGGAACTGGCGCTGGCCAACCGCGACTTCCTGCGCGGCTTCTACAGCGTCGTCAAGGACTGCGACGCGCATGTCCGGTTCGCCTTCCTTACCGGCGTGAGCAAGTTCTCGCATGCGGGCCTGTTCTCGGGCCTGAACAACCTGCGCGACATCACCCTCGACCCGCGTTTCGGCGCCATCTGCGGCTACACGGACGACGAGCTGGACGCCGTCTTCGCCCCGGAGCTCGAGGGCCTGGACCGGGAGAAGGTCCGCCGCTGGTACAACGGCTACAACTGGCGCGGGCCGGAGAGGGTCTACAACCCGTTCGACATCCTCCTTCTCTTCGAAACGCGCGAGTTCGATGAGCACTGGTTCCAGACCGGCACGCCGACCTTCCTCGCCGACCTTCTGGCGCGGCGCCGGGTCTCGGCGCCGGCCCTGGAGGGCGCGGTCGCGAACGCCGCGCTGTTGTCGGCCCTCGACGTCGACCGCATTCCCGTCGAGACGCTTTTGTTCCAGACCGGTTATCTGACCATCGTCGACGAGAAGCGGGACGACGACGCGCTCCTCTACCGGCTGGACTACCCGAACCAGGAGGTGAGGCGGAGCCTGAACGAGCTCCTGCTGCAGACGATGGCGCCGGACATCGCGGTCGCGGCGGAGAGCCAGGAGCTGCGCCGCCTGATGCGCGCGAACGACTTCGCGGGCCTCGAGCGGCAGTTCCGGGCGTTGCTGGCGAGCATCCCGAACGAGTGGTACGCGAACACGGGCCTGGCCGGGGCGCACTACGCGAGCGTGCTCTACTCGCACTTCGTGGCGGCGGGGATGGACGTCCGCGCGGAGGAGAGCACGGCGCGCGGCCGCTCGGATCTGGCGGTCCTGTACGGCGGCGGCGTCTACCTGTTCGAGTTCAAGGTCGTGGACGGGAGGCCGGAAGGCCGGGCGCTGGCGCAGATACGGGAGCGCGGCTACGCGGACAAGCACCGGCGTCCGGGCGTGCCGGTCCACCTGATCGAGTTCGGCCGGGAGGAGCGCAACATCGTCGGGTTCGAGACCGTCTGAAGCCGGGAGCCGTTCCCGTTCGTACCTTTCGGCAGGCGGCGCCTTCGCGAAAGGCCGCTGCCGCCTTCTCTTCGCGGGCAGCGCTTGGCGATGAACGCGCCATTCTTGAATTCGCCCTGTCAACGGGTGAGCCGCGTGCGCTGTCCGCAACGCCTTGAAATGCGGACGGCTTTCCGGGGTGCGGAATTTTTTCCTCGGGTACGGGAAACTGCGAATTCTTCGCGCCGGGACCGCGATTTTCACAGCACCCCACGGCCGGCCGGGCGCCGCCCCTGACCGCCTGCTAGGCCACGGCCCGGCTTGCACCGGGTTTGCGGTGCGGCAACACTCGCCTTTGTTGTGTAACTACCCCGAGCCGCAGGCCACGCAAAACCGTTCCGCGAGATTTTTTCGCGGCGGCGTTTGCCGTTCGAGAGGAGCGCGACGCTGAGGGCTGCCCCGTATAGCCCTGTCTTCACGCCGCGACGCCCGAACGCGGAACGGTTATGTCGGCACATGATAGCGGCGTGAGGCCGGGAGGACCATACCCAAAGTTACATGCTACGGGGTGAGCAGGCGCCGATCATGAGAGTTTGTTCTGAAGACCGAGCACCCGCGAGGCCCTTGCGGGGCGTCGTCCGGGCGGCAGGCCGACAAAAAGTGGCGCAGCGCAAACGGCTCGCGCAAACGTCTCCCTTGACGACCGGCGCTGCGGGTCTCCGGTCTCCGGAAAGGACGCTCATGAGTGCCTTCGTGATCGCTAATCTCGCCGTCGCTTCCGTCAACGCGCTCGCGGCCGCTGTCGCGGCCGTCGGCGTATGGCGTCCGCGCCAGCGACGAACGCGGGCAACAACAGCGCGCGGCTACGCAGCAGCAGAGCGCAGCCATGCAGCAGCAGCGCGCAGCCATGCAGCAGCAGCGCGAAGCCGAAGAACGCCGCCACGAGGAGAGCATAACGGCGCTCAAGGCGCTGCCAGACCGCCGCGCCGGAAACCGTCGCCGAACGAACGACGCCGACGGACGACGCCGACGGACGACGGGGCGGGAACGAAGGGCGCCTGACGCCCTTCCCCGTCGGCGAGACATCGAAGTCGAGCGACTGCCGCGTTCGTCGATGCGCTCCCTCGGCTTCGCCGCGGGCGGCCCGCTCGTTCGCCGAAGAGGCCGACTTCAGGCGGCTCGTTGCGCGCCGCCTCGGCGCGCCTGCTGCGTTCTCCGTAACGTCGCTTGCCGGCCTGCCTCCGCGCGACGTTTCCGCTTCCGGGCGCGCCTCGTCCCGCCGGGCCGTTGCCGGCGGCAAAGCCCCTCGTCCGTCGGTCGCAGCAAAAGGGGCGAAGGATCCCGTGTCCGGTCCCGGGACGAAATTTTTTCGTCCTCCGGGTAGCGAACGCTTACGCGAACGCTGACGGGCCACGACATGGTGCTGCGGAACCGCTTGAAAGCACGCGGCATTTTCCGGCCTGACCAGGCGTGGAACGGAAACGCCTTCCTTTCAGGCGCGGCTTTGCACCTGAAACTGCCGGTTACCGCTTACACTTGACCTCCCGACGCTGCCGCTTCCCGCACCGCTGCCGCCTCGCGGGCAGCGCTTGGCCATGACCGCCCCGTTCCTCGCCCTGCTTGCGACCGCCGGCTCCTTGACGGCTCCGGCGCGGCGGCCTACCCTCTTCGAATGGCGAAACGCATGCTCCCGATCGGCTTGACCTCCCTCCGGAAAATCCGGGGGGAGATGGACTGCTACTACGTCGACAAGACGGACCATGTGCGCCGCCTTGTCGAGGGCGGTCAATATTATTTTCTGTCGCGTCCGCGCCGGTTCGGCAAGACCCTGCTTGTGGACACGCTGCAGGAGTTGTTCGAAGGAAGCGAGGAGCTGTTCCGGGGCCTCGCCGTGCACGGCAAGTGGGACTGGTCGATACGTCATCCTGTCGTGCGGATCAGCTTCGGCGGGGGCAATTTCGACTCCCCGGACCTCGTTCGGGAAAACGTGGAAGACCAGTTGGAGGAAACGGAACGGCTGGCCGGCCTCGAACCGGGCCCCGCCGGGGCGGCGGTCCGTTTCCGGCGCCTGATAAGGACGCTGCACGAGCGCGCAGGGCAGCGGACGGTCGTTCTGGTCGACGAATACGACAAGCCGATTCTGGACGCGCTCGGCGACCGGGAACGGGCGCTGGCCAACCGCGACTTCCTGCGCGGCTTCTACAGCGTCGTCAAGGACTGCGACGCGCATATCCGGTTCGCCTTCCTTACCGGCGTGAGCAAGTTCTCGCAGGCGGGCCTGTTCTCGGGCCTGAACAACCTGATCGACATCACGCTGGAGCCGGAGTTCTCGTCCATCTGCGGCTACACGGACGCGGACCTGGACGCGGTCTTCGCCCCGGAACTCGACGGCCTGGACCGGGACGAGGTCCGCCGCTGGTACAACGGCTACAACTGGCGAGGCGCGGAGAAACTCTACAACCCGTACGATGTCCTGCTGCTTTTCCGGTGCCGCCAGTTCGAGGCGCACTGGTTCCGGACCGGCACGCCGACCTTCCTCGCCGACCTTCTGTCGCGGCGCCGGTTCGCGCCGCCGGCCCTGGAGGATCTGGTCACGGACGACGACCTGCTGTCGGCCATCGACGTCGATCGCATTCCCGTCGAGGCGTTGCTGTTCCAGACCGGCTACCTGACCATCGCCGACGAGGAGCGGGACGAGGACACGCGCCTCTACCGGCTGGACTACCCGAACCAGGAGGTGAAGCGCAGCCTGAACGCGCTTCTGCTGAAGGCGATGGCGCCGGAGGTCACGGTCGCGGCGGAGAGCCGGGAGTTGCGCCGCCTGATGCGGGCGAACGACTTCGCGGGCCTCGAAAATCTGTTCCGGGCGTTCCTGGCGAGCATTCCGAACGAGTGGTACGCGAACACGGGCATGGCGGGCTACGAAGCGCACTACGCGAGCGTGTTCTACTCGCACTTCGTGGCGGCGGGGATGGACGTCCGCGCCGAGGAGAGCTCGGCGCGCGGCCGCTCGGACCTTACGGTCCTGTACGACGGCAACGTCTACCTGTTCGAGTTCAAGGTCGCGGACGGAAAGGGGCGGGCGCTGGCGCAGATTCGGGAGCGCGGCTACGCGGACAAGTACCGGCGTCCGGGCGTGCCGGTCCACCTGATCGGGGTGGAGTTCGGCCGGGAGGAGCGCAACATCGTCGGGTTCGAGTTCGAGACCGTCTGAAGCCGGGCGCCGTTCCCGTTCGGACGCAGGCGGCGCCTTCGCGAAAGGCCGCTGCCGCCTCCTCCTCGCGGGCAGCGCTTGGCAATGGCCATTCTTGAATTCGCCCTGGGCGGCAGGCCTGTCTGCGTCGCGCGAGAAGCAGCCGGCAGTTTCCGCGGCGGTTCCTCCCCGGGGGCTTGCGCGGGCGCCCGGCTCTTGCCGGCGAACATGGGCCGTCCGGCGAGTTCCGTCCATGCCGCGCGGTCGAGGCGTTCGTCGAGCCTGTCGCAGAAGCGCCCGGCCTCGTCGAGGGCGACCAAGACGGCGGGGACGTAGCCGGGGCCCGGAATCCGTTGCGGTTGGCCGGAAGGGCCGGGCGGAAAGCGTAGGCGGGGGGCAGAGCGTGGGTCGTCGGCAGGCAGTCCCCGCGCCGGCGGGCCTCGCCCGGCAGGCCCCGAACTCCTGGGGACGCGCGGGCGCGACGTCCGGACCGGCTTCGCCGGCGCTGGGGAGTTCGGAAACCGGGAACGGTCAGCCGGCGGGCGGCGAACGCGGCCCGGAACGAGGGTTTGACGCGCGCCGTCTCCGCCGCCGCCGCAGCGCCGGTCCATTCGCCGCTCCGCAGTCTCTCGAACCGCCCCTGTTCCCGACTCCCGAACGTCAGGTCCGTCCTCCGCGAACCCGACGCCGGCGAGGGCCGAGAACGCCTTCCCGCTACCTCGGCTTTACGCCCGCGCCCGGCGCTTCGTCCGCCCCGCAGAGGGCGAACCGCCGGCCGCGCCCGGCGCCGCCGCGCGGAAGATTGCGCCACGGGACAGCGGTTGGGAGCGCCGCCAGCAAGGTGCCGACGACAGCGAAGCGCAATCGCGCCCCCGATTTGTGTCCTGCTGCCCGCCTTCCGTTTGGTGCGGACCCTAACCCGCATCAGAGCGAATCAGGGGGCTGGACTCGGGTTGCGGGCTAACCCCAAGCTGCCGGCCGCACGAAACCGTTCCGCGAGATTTTTTCGCGGCGGCGCTCGCCGTTCGAGAGGAGCGTGACGCTGAGTATAGCCCTGTCTTCACGCCGCGACGCCCGAACGCGGAACGGTTATGTCGGCGAGCGGCGCGAGGCCGGGAGAACCATACCCAAAGTTACATGCTACGGGATGAACAGGCGCCGATCATGAGCGTTTGCTGTGTAACTACCCCGAACTGCCGGCCACACAAAACCGTTCCGCGAATCGAAGATTTTTTCGCGGCGGCACTGGCCGTTCGAGAGGAGCGTGACGCTGAGGGCAGCCCCGTATAGCCCTGTTTTCGCGCCGCGACGCCCGAACCCGGAACGGTTATGTCGGCGAGCGGCGCGACGCCAGCAAAACCACCAGTTACATGCTACGGGGCGAGCAGGCGCCGATCATGAGCGTTTGTCCAGAGTGCTTCAGCCTACGCTCCGTAAACCGCCCTGGCTGACCGGAACGACAGTTGTTGGGTGGGATTCGCACCCACCAGAAGAAAGCGCCTTTCCACGGCGCACAGAAACCAGCGCGTTGTCGATCTCCAGCGGAGAAATGTTGACCCCGCCCTGGATGATGACGTCCCGGGTTCGCCCGGTGACGGTCGGGAACCCGTCTTCGTCGAAGCAACCGAGATCGCCGGTCCTAAGCCGCCTTCCCCGGATCGCCCCTTCAAGTTTGAAGCGCAACGCGCGTGGTGGCTGATCGACCGTTTTCATGTTGCGGAGAGGTCAGGCGGGTGAGTTCAAAAACGGGGGCCAACGCCCGCCGCCGCCGTTTCCGGTTTCGCTTTCGCGAGCCGCTTCGGTTGACGGCTTCGAACGAGCCATGGTTTTCGGCGGCGGAAGTCCGCTCGCTCGACCGGACGACGCTCTCGTTCGACGGAACCGCTGCCCGACGTTCAGGCGTCTCGCCGCTTGCGGCGCATGTCGTCGCGCGCCTCCGGCGCCGAACCAGCTGCAGGTGCGAGGCCTGCCGCGACAATCGTCGGCGCGCGGCTTTCCCTGGCGAGGGCGCTTGCCGTCGCGTTGCGTCGGCCCCGGTTTCCGCGGCGAGGGCGTCGACCTTGCCGTCGAGGCTCGCGAAGCCGGCGTCGTTGTCGACGCGCGTCGCCTTTGGCGGCGGCGTCTTCCGTCGGCGTTCGCCCGCGGCCTCCAGGCCGCGCGTTGAGCGCGTCGAACGCGCTCGCCTCGGCGGAGCAGGATTTCCGCGGAGCGACAGCTTCGCTCGCCTCCGCGCTTTCCCCGCCGTACCGCTGCGGAAACTGCCGGCTGCTTGCCGCGCCAGGGGACGCGCCTGCCGCCGCCGACTTCTTGACGGCTCCGGCGCGGCGGCCTACCCTCTTCGAATGACGAAACGCATGCTTCCGATCGGCATGACCTCCCTCCGGAAAATCCGGACGAGAGACTGCTACTACGTCGACAAGACGGACCATCTGCGCCGCCTCGTCGAAGGAGGAGATTACTACTTCTTGTCGCGTCCGCGCCGGTTCGGCAAGACCCTGCTGGTGGACACGCTGCAGGAGTTGTTCGAGGGGAGCGAGGAGCTGTTCCGGGGCCTCGCCGTGCACGGCAAGTGGGACTGGTCGGCGCGCTATCCGGTCGTGCGGCTGGATTTCAGCGGCGTGGGCGATTTCGACACTCCGGACGGGGTTCGGGAAACCGTAGAAGCGCAGTTGGAAGAGACGGAGATGCAGGCCGGTCTCGAACCGGGTCCCGCCGGGGCATCGGTCCGTTTCCGGCGCCTGATAAGGACGCTGCACGAGCGCACCGGACAGCGGACGGTCGTGCTGGTGGACGAATACGACAAGCCGATCCTGGACGCGCTCGGCGACCGGGAGCTTGCGCGGGCCAACCGCGACTTCCTGCGCAGCCTGTACGGGGTGATCAAGGCTTGCGACAGGCATCTCCGTTTCGTTTTCCTGACGGGGGTGAGCAAATTCTCGAAGGCGGGCCTGTTCTCGGGCCTGAACAACCTGAACGACATCACGCTGGACGAGCGCTACGGCGCCATCTGCGGCTGCACGGACGCGGAACTGGACGCGGTCTTCGCCCCGGAACTCGAGGGCCTGGACCGGGACGAGATCCGCCGCTGGTACAACGGCTACAACTGGTGCGGGCCGGAGAAGCTCTACAATCCGTTCGGCCTCCTGCTGCTGTTCGACAAACGCAAGTTCGGCAACTACTGGTTCCATAGCGGCACGCCGACCTTCCTGGTCGAGACGCTGGCGCGCCGCGACCTGCCCACTCCCGACCTGGACGGCATGATCGGCAGCGAGAGCCTGCTCTCGGCCTTCGACGTGGACAATGTCTCGGTCGAGGCGCTTCTGTTCCAGACCGGCTACCTCACCATCGCCGGCGAGGAGGACGGGCGCTACAGGCTGGACTACCCGAACCTCGAGGTGCGCCAGAGCCTGGGCGAGGCCTTGCTGGAAGAACTGCTCCCGGTCGAGGCGCGCAAGAAGACGGCGTGCCTGCGGCTGGGCGAACTGCTGGCGGCGAACGACTTCAAGCGTCTCGAAACCCTGTTCCGCGGCGTCTTCGCCGCCATCCCGCACCAGTGGTACGCGAGCAGCCCGGTCGCGAAGTACGAGGCCCACTACGCGAGCGTCATCCACAGCTGCTTCCTGATGGAGGGCCTCGAGCCGGTGGCCGAGGACAGCGGCAGCCGGGGGCGCGCCGACATGGCGATCCGCGCCGGCGGGCGCGTCTACCTGTTCGAGTTCAAGGTGGTGGAGCGCGGGCGGGAGGGGATCGCGCTCGCGCAACTGCGGGAGAAGGGCTACGCGGACAAGTACCGCCATCTTGGACGTTCGGTCCACCTGATCGGGGTGGAGTTCAGCCGCGAGGAGCGCAACGTCGTCGGGTTCGACTGCGAGGCCGCCTGAACGGCTTCCCGTCACGGCCGCCTCCGCGAAAGAACGCCGCCCGCGGTTCGGCCTGCGGCGGCAGCCGCCGGTTCGTCGCGCGGCTTGACGGGCCGCCCGGCCGAGGACGCCGCCTCGGGGCCTCCGATCACCGGACAACGCACGGCCAGTTTCCATTCGCGCACCGAACAAATCGCAGAAGGAAATGCCGCAATGAGGCGGGTTCTGAGGAAATACGACCGCCTGAACCAGAAAGTCGACCGCGGTTCCTACAACCGGCTTTTGAGCATCTTCAATCGCGTTCACGCAGTAAGCCACTTTGCCCATGAAAGCTGGAATGCCTTCCTATTGCCGGAGGACGGTTTCAACGCCTTCGTGACCGGCGGAACCCAAGTGGCCGTTTTCCGGGGCTTGATGGACGAAGTGCGGGACGATGCGGCCGTCGCCGCGGTGATCGGCCACGAAATCGGACACGTGGCAGCCAATCATATGGAACAACAACTAATGATCACCTTAGCGGAATTTGCGCTGAAAGGCAAGCCCGCCAGGGGATCCAGCTTCGCGTACAGCGTTCTGAACGAGAACGAGGCGGACAAGATCGGCGTCGTCTATGCCGCTCTTGCCGGCTACGATCCGTACGCTATCTCAAGCTTGTGGGGGGATATCGCGAGAAAACACAGGGATGATTGGTCTTGGTTCCGCACCCGCCGGCTCGGACCGGGCGCGCACGACCCGCGCAATGGCCGAGCGGCAGTACTATTTTTCCGGCGCGAAGAATCATTACGAACTCGCTCGTTGCAACCATTTTTGGTGCAATGAGTAGAGGCGCGGAGTTTCGATGAATATCTATGTGCTGATCGTCGCCATGATCGGCACGGCTTCTTGCGGGAAAGGCCAGAGAACCGCAGACGGCGGCTGCTATTACAGGGGAAAGGGAATCCTGCAAGTTCCTGGAACGGTCGGCGACGTAGCGGTAGCGTTGGCCCGAGCCGAAAGGGAAAGATCGTATCAAGAACAACAGGTCCGGTTGCAACAATTGAAGGAAGAATTGCGATCACTGGATTTGGACGACATGGAACGCCGATACAGAGCGGCCCTCATGTCGAACGACAGGTGGACAATTTCCTCCATGAAAAGTGAAATGAGGCTATGGAAAATGAAGGCGGAAACGGCAGAGGATCTGGAAGAAGACATTGCCGACTACCAGGAAGAACAACAAAGAAGACTGGAGCGCGGCCCGCGCAGATCGTTCTCTCAGATAATCGACGAAAATTGCGAATAGTTCTCCAATCGCGCGGCGGCGGCTCCCGGTTCGCGCCATGGGACAAGTCGTCGAACCATGGCCACCGCGCCCGCGCCGCTTCTTGAGCCGCGCACGCGCGTGGAGCGACTCTTTCGCGAGCATCTACCGGGCGCGTAACGCGGACGAAGACGTCGGGGCGCAGTGCTGCCCGGTTAAACGCTCATGGCCTGCTCGCCCCGTAGCATGTAACTTCGAGGGTGGTTCTCCCGCCCTCGCGCCGCTCGCCGACATAACCGTTCCGCGTTCGGGCGTCGCGGCGCGAAGACAGGGCTATACGGGGCAGTCCTCAGCGTCACGCTCCTGTGCGCCGTGGAAAGGCGCTTTCTTCTGGTGGGTGCGAATCCCACCCAACAACTGTCGTTCCGGTTGGTAGCAGCCAGGGCGGTTTACGGAGGTAACGATGTAGGCTGAAGCACTCTGGACAAAAAGGGCGGCGAAGGCCGCTCAGCAAACATGCGGGCCGAAACGCGAGTGAACCAGGCCTCGAAACGCGTAATGCGGAAGCTGACCCTCCAGGAGCAAGAGGAAAGCCGCCGACGGTCGGGAAGAGAACGACAAGAGCACCGACCGTTTCCGCCGGGGTAGTGATGTCGGCACGCATGGAAGATGAAGGAAGCAGCAACACGGGAAGCCCTGTCGGTGACGCGCACGAGTCAACCGGAACCCCGCGAGGGGCAGGCCGGGCCGGCAGGGTGGCGGAGAGGCCCGTAGTACCGGGGAAGCCGGGTAACGCCGGTGGAGGAAAGGGGCCTTGGGTCAAGAGAAGCGTTGGAAGGAGGAAAGGACATGAGGACTGGCAGAAGCCTAGCAGCCTCGGAGAAGGTTCGGAGACTCCAGACAGCGTTACAAGCGAAGGAATCCCCGAGTTTCCGGTTCTACTCGCTATGCGACAAGGTATGGAGCTACGAAGTGCTGTTCACAGCCTGGCAGGACGTCCGTCGAAACGGAGGAACTGCCGGGACGGACGGAACGACGATAGCGGAAGCGCAAGGAGTAGGCCAGTGGCTTGAGGAACTGGCGCGGGACCTGAAAGAAGGAACCTACCGACCGGCCGCGGTACGGCAAGTTCTGATCCCGAAGAAACAACGCGGAAAATTCCGGCCCCTGGGGATCCCCTGCGCAGGGTGGCGCAAACGGCGGCGATGCTTATACTGTCGCCGATCTTCGAAGCCGACCTGCAACCGGAGCAGTACGCCTACAGACCGGAAAGAAGCGCACTCGACGCGGTCAATCGGGTGCACCAGTTGTTGAAACAAGGCCACCATGAGGTGGTGGACGCGGACTTGTCCGACTACTTCGGCCCCTCATGTGGAACTGATGAAGTCCGTCGCCCGTCGCGTAAGCGACGGACGAATGCTGGGCTGGGTCAAGGCATGGCTGGAAATGGCAGTGGAGGAGGACGACGGCAAAGGCGGCAAACGCCGCACGAACCGGGCGCGCAGGGAAAGGAAAGGCACCCCGCAAGGGGCGCCAATCTCCCCTTTACTCAGCAACCATGCGTCGTTTCATTCTGGGCTGGAAGGTGCACGCTCAAAACTTCTGCGCGAAGATCGTCAACTACGCCGACGACAGCGTAGTGCTCGGCAAAGCGTCGGCCAGCAAGATGCTGGCGGCAGCACTCATGGAAAGGCTGAAACTGCCGATAAACGCGGAGAAGACCCAATGCTTACGAGTACCTGAGAAACCACTAGAGTACCTCGGGTACCGAATTGGACGCAACTACCGTCGGGACACGGGACGATCCTACATTGGAACGCGTCCCAACCCGGCAAGCGTCCAGAGCATAAGCCGATAGCGAAATGACGGCGAAAAGGAACGGACAACTTGAACCGGACGAGATGGTAAAACGCCTCAACAGGGTAATAGCTGGATGGGGAAATTACTTCGTATTGGGACAGGTTAGCCCTGCCTACACCGCCGTTGATCTACACGCAGCCCGTCGGCTGCGCCAATGGTTCTGTCGCAAGCACAAGGTGCGTAAAGGAAAGTATGCGCACTTTCCAAACGAATGGAATGAAATAGGTCTTACGCGCCTTAAAACGCGAACGAAGAACTTTCCGTGGGCGAAGGCATGATCTTGACCGAAGCGCGGGAAATCCGCACGTCCGGTTTGACGAGCGGGGACTGGAAACGTGGCCAAGGGAGCCGGACTGAGGCCCGGAGCGAAAGCGACGGAACATCCACCGGACCCTAAAACTAACGCGCCAGTCCTCGACTCTACCTCGAACGGCAAGCGCCGCCGCGAAAAAATCCCGCGGAACGGTCTCGCGCGGCCGGCAGTTCGGGGGTAGTTACACAGCAAAAATTACATAGAGGTTGGGTCAGCAGCCACGTTCGCCGACGGCTCTCTTGCGAGCGTCAAGGCGCAGGGGGACGCCCTCGCGGCGCGATTCAGGGCGGCGCTGGAGGACGAGGACCGCGAGCGCGGTCATCGCCGTCATCGCCGTCATCGCCGACACCGACGGCACGGAAGGCGAGCCGCGACGAGGCGCAGCGCGCTCGACAACGCCTGCAGAGCCGTGCTGCCGCAAATTCCGACGAGCACCTTCTCCGAGGCGGAGGAGGCGGTTTTGAAGGCGCTGGCGACGGGCGACGACGCCGGCCTCGACGCCGCACTGGACGACGCGGACGCGGCGTTCTCCGACGACTGCAAGACAGCGGCGCGGGCGCTGCCGAACCGCTACAACCCGGGCAACATCGCCGTGACCGGAGGCTCCTCCCGCGACGACGGCCCTGCTACGCGACGCCAACAACGGGGCCGTCAGGCCGCGGGGACGCCCGCGACCGGCGCCGGCGTCTACGCGGCGAACGCAGCCCTGGGGCGGGGCGGGACCGCCTACGACAGCGGGCCGTGGCGGTGAACGGCACAGCGACGGGCGGGACGGACGCGGCCGTGCGGGCGCCGGCCGGCCCCCGGTCAACGGCGGCCGGCGGTCTCGGCATGGTGACGGGCAGCGAAGGCGCGGCCGCGGCGGTCGACGGCGGCGGCAGCGCCGCGGTCGGTCCAAAGGGCAGGGGCCAACGGCGCGAGTCTTTCGCTCAGAGGGCGAGACCCTGGTGACCGTGCGCCGGGGTCTCGACGACGGCGAAGGCCGCCTCGCGCGGGAGGGACGCGGCGGAGAGCTTGGGTGCCGTCGGGGGTGCCGTCGTCAGCGGACTTGGCGCGCAAGGAGTCGTCGTCCGGGTCTCCGAGACGGGACAGCGGTCGCGAGATCGGCTGTTTTCCGTCCGCGCCTTCCGGCGCCGGCGCGGCGAACCCCGGACAGAATGCCCCGTATGCAAGCCTGGAAGCCTGCCGCGAGGGGCGGGCGCTCAAGAACGGCGACGCCGCGCCGCCGCCTCTGCGAGGCGCTGCCGTCGGCGTTGTCGACGATGAACGGGCTGCCGACCTGCGGGGAGGGCATGTCGGTGGCGCGGGACGGCAACGGCGGCCGGGCGCGGCGGGCGGAAAGCGAAGACCGGACGCGGCCTTCGACTACCGCCGGTACGGCGTGCGGGCGGGGACGGAGCGGTAGGGGTTGGCCGTCACTACGCGCAAACCGCCAGTATGGCGCACGGGCGGGGACGGATCTCGCGACGAACGGCGACGGGCGGTTCGGCGTGTCGTCGCGCGGGCTGCAGGGTTCGGCGGAGATGTCGGGTTCCGGCAGCGAGATGGAGCTGTCGGGGGTCGACGCGGGCGTGCACGGGATGGCGTTCCTCGGCGACAACTTCCATAATGGACGCGCAGGCGACTCGGTACGACGTCAAGCTGACCTCCGGCCGGAACGAGGCTTTGACGGACGGCGCGGACGGCCGGGGCTTCGCCATGGGCCTCGAGGCCGGACGGAGGCGGGCGGCGGGCTTGCGGCGACACCCGCCATCGGCCTGGCGCGGTCGGAGGCGTCGCTCGACTTCGCGGAAACGATCAACGGACAGGCGCGGGAGCGGGTTTCGGCGGGCGGCGCGCCGAGCCTCATGTGGCCGCGCCTGCGCGCGACTTTTCGGACGAGCGGACGGCGAGGGGCATGGACGCGACGTTGGAGACGGCCGAGGCGCGGAAAGCCGGGGACCGAAATTCGGGGGCGCGCGCAGCCGGGAGGACGGGCGCCGGTTTTCGGCGCGCAAGGGGGCGGCGCTGCTGAGCGTCCGGGCGGGTTCGTTCGAGGCGGCCGGGGCGCCGCCGGGAAGCGCGCTGGAAATTGGGGCTGTCAAGAACATTTTGAACTGGTAGGTACCAAATTAATTGACCGCTTCCGTTGTGGTGGTTGGGCCTGTGGGGAAGTGGTCAGGCGCGAAGCGGCTGTCCACTTCAGGCCTCCGGAAAATCGCGTCGAAGCGGGTCACGCGGCCTTCCGGGTTGCGGTTTCGAACGGAGCCCCGTCGGCCCGGTAGAGAGCGAGGCGTCTGGGGCCGTGGAAGACGGCAAGGGTGTGGTCAGGGTACTCGTGGACCCGGACCTTGGCCTTGACGTAGTGGTGGCGGTCGGCCGGGATCTGCAGGGTGCGTCCCTTGTACCGCGTGTCGTTCGAGACGGTCCTCGTGGACGCAGAGGATGTCGTCCAGGGTGCCGGCGAAGGGCACGAAGGCCGACCCCCTCGGGTGGGGTGGCGAAGCGCCGGTTGTGGCCCGGCAGGTAGACCTCCTTGAGGAAGCGGTTGGCCTCGGCCATGTCGGCGACGCCGGCGAGCCTGAGTTCCTGGGGCAGGCGTTTCTGCAGGGTGCCGAACACCCGCTCCGAGCGCCCGCGGGCCTCGGGCGAGTAGGCGGCGATGTGCTCGACGCCGGCGAAGGGCGCGCCCGACCTGGGTCGGGTTGTCCTTGTCGACCTTGCCGCCGGCCTCGGGCGTGTGGAAGTAGTGGCTGCCGCGGTCGGTGTAGAGCGAGCAGAACAGCCCGCGTTCGCCGATCACCTCGCGAAGCGCCTGGAAAGGGTGCCTTCCTCGGCGACGAAGAAGGCCGAGTAGACCTCGCTGGTGGCGTCGTCCATGGTGACGCCCACTGCCGACCGGACACCCACTCGTGGCGCGAGCCGTCCTGGTGCAGCGCCGGGCAGCGCGCGCCGCGGGCGCTTGCGCCGGTGGGCGCCGCGGCGCGGCGCGGCTCGCACGCGGCCATGGGCCTGCAAGGTCAGCCGGACCCAGTTGTAGCTGCGCCGGACGCCATGGCAGGCGACCAGCTTCTCGTGAAAGTGCCTGGCGTTGAAGTCCCAGTACCGGGTGTCGAACAATTCCAGAACCTGCGCCACCTCGTCCGCGCCGGCCCGGCGCGCCGAGACCCGGCCCAGGCGGCGGTCGTACAACCCTTCCGCGCCCTCCGCCTCGTAGCGCCAGCGCCGGAAGGTGCGTTCCGAAACGCCCTCTGCTGCTTCGCCCTGGCTCAGCACACCCAGTGCGACACCTCTTCGAACTTCATCAGTCCCTGTCGTTGTTCCGTCCGCCGCCACCTCCTTTGTTGTGTAACTACCCCGAGCTGCCGGCCGCACGAAACCGTTCCGCGAATCGAAGATTTTTTCGCGGCGGTCTTCGCCGTTCGAGAATTCAGGATTGCGACGCTGAGGGCTGCCCCGTAACGCCCTGTCTTCGCGCCGCGCCGCTTGAACCCGGAACGGTTATGTCGCAGCGCTCAGGCTGCCTGCAGCGCCCGTGCCCGCCGTTGCCGCCGCGCCGCCCGTTGCGGCTTGACACGCACCTTCGTCGTCCCGCGACGTTGTACGTTTCGAGCATGCGGATCCACCGAGGAGCGTTGCGCTTCACCATCATCGCTTCGTAGTCGGTCTCGGGGTCCCGGTAAGGCTTGCCGGTCCGAAGGACGCAGTAGACCACGCGAAGCAGCTTGTGCGCAGTGGCGACGATGGCGCGATCCGCAGCGGACCCGAAGCGCTTTGTGGTAGCCTTGGAACTGACAGTTGTCGGTTCGCGCTGCGCCGTGCGCACACCAGCACCTTGCGCAGCGTCGGGTTGCCCTTACGGCTTCGTCCGCTGCGCCGCTTGCCGGCGCTTTTGTCGTTGCCGGGGCACACGCCGGACCAGGCGGCGCAAGGCGGAACCGAATACGCCAATGTCGGGACCGATCAGGATAGCGCAGGCCGATTCCCTGCCCGGGGATCGTCTGCAAGAGAAGAAGTTGCTTCTCGAAGCCGTCGAGGCCTTCCCGAATGAGTTTGTCGTAGCATGCGATCTTCTGGCTCGCGTAGTCGTGGCAGCAAGTCGCCAAGAATTTGCCGACTGTACGGGGCGAGGTTGTAGGCAAGGGCTTCGCGTATCGCGTTTGTCCGCAACATGACGGGACGCGACGATTTCCTCCCGCGGCTCTTCGTCGACCATTCCGCGAAGGATGCGCATCCCGTTGACGCCGAACACGTCCGAGAGCACCCCGCCGATGCCGTCGCGGTCCAGGATCTTGTGAACGCGGTTGCGCAGTCGGGCGCAGTCGTCGATCATCCGTCGCCGATGACGACTCAGCACGCGCAGACGCCGGAACTCGCGCGGCAGGACCAGACTCGGAGCCGCCAGACCGAACTGGCAGGCCAGCCACATGCTGTCGGCGACATCCGTTTTCCGGCCCCTGTTTGACGTGCTGCGCGTGCAACAGGTCAACGTGGATGCCGGCGTCTTCCAGCGCGGAAGCTCCCAAGCCGGTCGCCTCCATCGCGGCGGCGGTCACGCCGTGACCACGCAACCACGCCACGAGATCGCGCATTCCGCTTTCCAGGGTGCTGAAAGCCTCGGTCTCGGTCTCGGGATCGCCGCCCTCCGGCGAACATAATCGCACCGTCGCGGTGATCTCCATCTTGTGAACGTCCAGACCCGCTGCGCACGGGTGGACGACATGCATTTTGTCGGTTAGCATCGACGCCTCCATGTGAGAGTTGGGCGGGGGACCTTCGGAACGCAAGTCACGCACCGGTTCGGCGCGGATCATTTTGTTGTGCGTCCACAGCGCGGGGCCGGGAACAATACGGGGCTCGAGGCCGTCGGTCCGGGTACAGTTTGGTTTCGGGAAACCAGCGTTCACCGCAAAGAAATCGTCCACGTGCCTGCCAACAGTCTAACCCAATGATCGTCGGGCAGGCACGACGCCAGCAAAACCACCAGTTACATGCTACGGGGCGAGCAGGCGCCGATCATGAGAGTTTGGTACATGGACCGGACATATCATCTGTTACTGACAGATTTCGAGGTTGCCATTGCTCTTGCCCAAAAGGCAGGCAACGTGAAACTGGCCCGAGAAGCGGAACGAAACCTCAAAAGCCTCGAATGACGGACGGCGGCACCGAGCGCGGCGGCGATCCGTTTCCGGCACCTGACGCCGCACGAGCGTACCGGGCAACAGGTCGTCGTTCCGGTGGACGAACAAGCCAATTCCGGACGCGGTCGGCGACCGGGAACTGGCGCTGGCCAACCGAGACTTCCTGCGCTGCCCGTACGGGACGGTCAAGGTTTGCGACAAGCAGCTCCGCTTCGTTCGTGAAACAGTCGAGACGAGAGTGGCATTAGCGGGATTTTCCGTTGCGAGGCCGTGCGAACGGAACCGAGCGCCCGCTAAATCCGTGAGGTCGCCCGGAGCCTTGAGTGTAGGTATCGGTCCTTTCGCAGTGAGCTCACGGCGAGAAGCTTTGTTCAGTCGTTCGGGCACCCTGGATCCGGGCAACGCGACGGTGCGCATTTCAATCTACAGCATGCAGGATAAAGTTGCTTTCTCGCGTGCATCGCAGAGAACAGGATTCAATCCGCCTCGTCCGGGCGGCATAGTCCAACACGGAGCCGATTCGCAGCCGCAAAGCGAATGACTTCGAGACAAGACAGGTCTATCCCATTTTTGCGCGTCGCGTTGATCCCAACCGGTGAACCAGATGTGCCTGCGGCATGGCCGGCGGTTTTTTTGATGCTGTTTCGGGGAGGCAGGGAGAGGGGGAAGCGGAAAAGAGAAGAAAGGGGGGAGTTCGGCACCGCGTCGGCAAGGCGTCACGGCAGGAGAGAATGGTCTCCATCCCCTTTTGACGGTCAAGCGAGATGGCGCGTAGCCTGCGCGACGCCGCCGAAAGCCTTCGAAACGGGACGGCAAAAAATCTTCCTTGACGATCGGCGCTGCGGATACTGTCTCTGAAACCGTCTCTGGAAAGGATGCTCATGGCCGCCTTCGAGATCGCCAGCCTCGCCGTCGCTCCCGCCAACGCGGCCGCGGCCGTCCTCGCGGCCGTCGGCGTATGGCGTCCGCGCCAACGACGAACGCGGGCAACAACAGCGCGCGGCCACGCAGCAGCAGAGCGAAACCGAAAAACGCTGCCACGAGGAGAAGCCGCCACGAGGAGAACATGACGACGCTCAAGGCGCCGATCGCCAGGCCGCTGCGCCGGAAACCGTCGCTGAACGAACGCCGCCGACGGACCGGGCGCGAACAAGGGGCACCTGACGCCGTTCGCCGCCGGCGAGACCTCGAAGTCGAGCGACTATTGCGGTCGCCGGCGTCCGCGACCGTCGGCTGCGACGCAGTTTCCGGCGTCGAGGACGGGCTCTTGAGCGGCTTCTTCGCGGTTCGGCCTGCCCTTCAGGGCGACGGGTCGGCAGCCTTTGGCCATGTCTCCTTGCCGTTCATCGACGGAGATTGACCGCCTGACCTTTCCGCTGCAGGTCGGCCGGCCGCCATGCATGTTGCGCTTCAAGCTTGAGGGGGCGCCAAACGGCGAAACAAACCCTCATAGTTGCCGTCGCGCGCGACAGGCGCCGCCGAGCTGCACGAGCGGCGCCTCGCCCCGGCGCTCTCCCGGCTGGACAGGCCCGCGTTCAGGCAGCCGGAAAGCGGAAGCAGGCGCGAAAAAGGGCGCAGTGGCAAACGCCTCGAACCAATTGACCGTTTCCGTTGCGGCAGCCTATTCTAGCCGGATGGAAAAACGCATGCTGCCGACCGGGATGACCTCCCTCCGGGAGATCCGGGGGATGGACTGCTACTACGTCGACAAGACGGACCATATGCGCCGCCTCGTCGAGAGGGGCAAGTACTATTTCCTGTCGCGTCCGCGCCGGTTCGGCAAGACCCTGCTGGTGGACACGCTGCAGAAGCTGTTCGAGGGAAGCGAGGAGTTGTTCCGGGGCCTCGCCGTGCACGACCAGTGGGACTGGTCGGCGCGCCATCCGGTCGTGCGGCTGGATTTCAGCAGAGGGGGCGATTTCCGCGCCCCGGACGGGGTTCGCGTAACCGTGGAAAGGCAACTGGCGGCGGCGGAAAGACGCGCCGGCCTCGAACCGTGCCTTGTCGAAGCGTCGGTTCGTTTCTGGGAATTGATCGAGGCCCTGCACGAGCGCACCGGGCGGCAGGTGGTCGTTCTGGTGGACGAATACGACAAGCCGATCCTGGACGCGCTCGGCGACCGGGAACTGGCGCGGGCCAACCGCGACTTCCTGCGCAGCCTGTACGGGGTGATCAAGGCGTGCGACGAGCAGCTCCGTTTCGTTTTCCTGACGGGGGTGAGCAAGTTTTCGCAGGCGGGCCTGTTCTCGGGCCTGAACAACCTGATCGACATCACGCTGGAGCCGGAGTTCTCGTCCATCTGCGGCTACACGGACGCGGAACTGGACGCGGTCTTCGCCCCGGAACTCGAGGGCCTGGACCGGAACGAGGTCCGCCGCTGGTACAACGGCTACAACTGGCGCGGCGCGGAGAAACTCTACAACCCGTACGATGTCCTGCTGCTTTTCCGGCGCCGCCAGTTCGAGGCGCACTGGTTCCGGACCGGCACGCCGACCTTCCTCGCCGACCTTCTGGCGCGGCGCCGGGTCGCGGCGCCGGCCCTGGAAGGCATGATCGCGGACGACGAGCTGCTCTCGACCTTCGACGTCGACGACATCTCGACCGAAGCGCTTTTGTTCCAGACCGGCTACCTGACCATCGCCGACGAGGAGCTGGACGACGACGCGCTTCTTTACCGGCTGGACTACCCGAACTACGAGGTGAAACTCAGCCTGAACAGGAGGCTGCTGCGCGCGATGGTGCCGGACGTCGCGGTCGCGGCGGAGAGCCGGGAGCTGCGCCGCCTGTTGCGGACGAACGACTTCGCGGGCCTTGAGCGGCAGTTCCGGGCGTTCCTGGCGAGCATCCCGAACGAGTGGTACGCGAACACGGGCATGGCGGGCTACGAGGCGCACTACGCGAGCGTGTTCTACTCGCACTTCGTGGCGGCGGGGATGGACGTCCGTGCCGAGGAGAGCACGGCGCGCGGCCGCTCGGACCTGACGGTCCTGTACGGCGGCAACGTCTACCTGTTCGAGTTCAAGGTCGCGGACGGGAAGCCGGAAGGCCGGGCTCTGGCGCAGATTCGGGAGCGCGGCTACGCGGACAAGTACCGGCGTCCGGGCGTACAGGTCCACCTGATCGGGGTGGAGTTCGGCCGGGAGGAACGCAACATCGTCGGGTTCGAGTTCGAGACCGTCTGAAGCCGGGAGCCGTTCCGTTCGGACGCAGCCGGCGACTCCGCGAAAGGCGTCGACGGACCGCGCCGCAGGTCGCCGTGCCCTTCGCCGGGAACGGCCGTTGTTTCCGCCGGGTCGCCGCCTTGCGCGCCGCCCGCCCGCCGGGACGCGGCGCCGCGTGGACGGGCTCGTTCTCGCACGGGATGGCGGACACGGCGGCACGATGCGGCTGGGCGCCTCGCCGGGTCGAACGCCGGCGCTCTTATCCGCCCGGGAGGTGGAGGCCGCGCACGCCGCGTCTACGGCTCGGAGGCCGTCGCCCAGGCCATGGATCGGCACTCGACGTCGCCTTTCGCCGACAAGTCGACCTTGAGGCAGCTAGCTCGACCGTGGTCTGGCGCTCCGGTCGCACGGCCCTCGCGGCTTGCTTGCCTTTACGCACGCGCTCAGACGCTTGACGACCCGCTTGCCCTGCGCCGGGCTTTTCCGCATTTTCAGCTTGTCGGCGTCGTCCTTGCCGAGAACCCGGCTCGTCTTTGCCCGCACCAGGAGTTCCACTCCTGGCGATGCCCGTCACCGGCACCAACCCCAGACCCTCGGCCGCTCCCTCCGGCGCGCTCTTTGGCGGAGGAACCGGCCCCGCAAGGCCTGCCTGTGCCCCATAAATGGCGTTTGGACATTATTGATATTCATCCTCAAGTTCCCGAAAAAAAGCCATAGCGGCGAGTTGGGCGTAGCCGAACCACATCAACTCCGCGCCTGGCGGATCCCGCTTGCGTTTGAAATAGCCGCCGAGGTTTGCGACCAAGGCAACCGCTTCCGCGAGGCTTTTCGGCGCATCCTTGCTGCGCGGCGAACAGCGCCAGTACCCTGAGTTCGACGTCCGAGAACAGAAGCTCGGGCGGTAGGTCGGGCAGTTCCCGTCCGAGGCGGGCCGTGGATGCGCCAGGCGATGACCATGGCAGCGGCGCGTTGCAGTCGCTCGGCCGTTTGGTTCTCAAGTTCCTCGGCAGCCGGACTTCAAGACGCGGAAATAATCTTCGATTCTCCAGCGCAAACCGTACCACGTGCGCTCGGCGTCTGCTGCACCCTCGACCGGCAGCGTCGTCAACAGGAACCGCCGGGCGGCTTCGGTTGGCGGGTTTTCCTCGCGGACATGCAGGATCGTCACGGGATCCTTGCCCTTCGCCGGCAACTTCACCTTGAGATAACGCAGCTTGACGATGGCCTGACGGTGAGGTGGCCTTCGCGGCCTGCTTGCTGGCCTTGACGCGTGCGCTCAGACGCTTGATCGTCATCTTGCTCTGCGCCGGGCTCTTCCGCACCTTGTCGAACAGCTTGTCGTCCTCTTCGAGGACGCGGTTGGTCTTCGCCCGCACCAAGAGTTCCACTCCCGGCGTCCGCTCGCGCCGCTCGACGAACAGGTCGACGAAGTCCGCCTCCCGGGACGCCGACCACTTGCACGCCGTCGAGAGCCGCGGCGGCCTCGGCACTGTCGCGAAGACCCTCGGCGCTTCTTCTCCTCGCGAGGCTTGTTCTTCTCCGCGCCCAGCTGCGGGGCGTCGAACGCGGCTCGCAGAACCCCCAGCGGCAACCCATCCGTGTTCACCGTGGCGTGCAGGTGCAGGCCTCGGGCGGCGGCGGCGGTCTGGTTCCTGATTCCCAACCCATTGCCACGCTTCGCGAAGTTCAGCGTGCTGCCGTCCTGCACGCACAACACCGTCTTCTCCCCCTGCTTGCAGCGCCGGTGCGGTTGCAGGATGTTCTCCACCGTTACCGCTTCGTTGTCCGGCTTGCAGACGGTAGTAAGCCTTTCCCCCCTCGCGGCACCCGTGAACGCCGGCGCGTCCGCCTGGATCCGGGCGCAAGTCACCAGCCGTGCGCTCAGGCGTGCGTCTCCCAGCGGCGCGCCGCCGAACTCTTGTTCCGCCCAGCTCTTCCGGTCCAGGCCGGCCCCGGCCTCCAGCCGCGCAAAACGCGGTTCGGGACCCCGTAGGTGCTCCCGCCGCGCCGTACATGTACACCGCTTTCGGTGTCTTCGCCGCGCCCCCTGAGCGACCGCTGGTCTTCCCCACCCATCGCCAGTTCGCGGCCCGGAAACTCGCTCCCGTATGCTGTCCATCCACCGTATGCTGTCCATCCAAAGGTCTCCAGCAGGGCGGTAGCCGTAGCGCACCCCGAAATCGTCCCCTGCCACGCCCGCCACCCGTCTCAACACATGCGAGGCGAGATTGCGGCACTCGATGCCGGGGCGGAAGCGCGACAGGCACAAGACCCGGTGCAGGCAAGCGCGCCGTCGGTCGTCGTTCCAGCCGGCGGTCGCGACAGCGGCGTGCCGAGGCCGCGAACCCGACAGCCCCCAGCCAACCATGCGCGGACCCCACGAGATAACGGAGCTGACAGCCCACGAACGGCCCGGCACCACGTGGGTGCTCGTGCGCCATCAGTCCGTTCCAGATCGCACGCTGCCGCGCAACCAGGACCAGCTTCAGATCCTCGACTGCGCCGACTGCGTCCGGCACGTCGCACGCCGGCGCCACCGGCGACGCGCTTTTGCCGTCGGCAAACGCTGCGGCTCGGCGGCAACGCAATGTGCCCTTCCGCCTCCGGCCAAAGCCTTCAGGCAGGTCATGCGTTGCAAGCGACCGCGGGCGTCCCGGAACCCGAACGCCGCGCAAACCAGCTAATTGGTTGCGACTGACCCCACGCACCTCCCGCAGCCGTCGCTCCGAAGACTGACTTGATTCTGGAACTCCATGCCGGGCACCGTAGCGAATCGGCTCCCAGAAGTTCAGTATCGATTTGTGGGGGACAGGCAGCGCAAGGCGCCGCGGACGCCGCACGCCATCCCGCGTCGGCGACGGCAGCGCAGCCCGCCGCCTCGAAATTCCGCCGACGCCTTCAGGCAGCCCGCTCGCTGCAGGCGGCCAAGTCCGTCCCGAAACCCGAACGCTGCGCACGCACGGCCTCGCTGCGGCAGGCGAAGACCTTCTTCGCCAGCAACCCCTGCAAGCGCGCGAAATCGTCCCGAAGGCTTTGCCGAACCAGGACTCCGGAACTCCATGCCGGGCGCCGTAACGAACCGGCCGGCCGGAGTTCAGCAAAACCTTTACGGCGCACAGGCGGCGCCAAGTTCCGGCGGCGGACGCCGGAACCTGGAAGATGGCGGCGAGCGGCCAGAGGGCGTTGGACCGGGGATGGTTTCGGGTCCGGCGGTCGGCTCGCGAGGGTTGCATCGCGTTCCGGGCATATGTTTCATGGCGAGAGTCCTCTCGCGACGAGACCGATTCGGAAAGGAAGCAGCCATGGCGAAACAAGGCGGCGGCGGGAAGCAGGGCGCCGGTTGGCCCTCCAAAACCAAGGGCAAGCCGTCCGGCGGCGGCCGGGACAACAACCCGCCCAAGAAGAAATGACCGGCCTTCGGGCATAACGCCGACAAGCCGCCGGATTCCGGCGGCGGTTCCTCCCCGGGGCTTGCGCGGATCACCCGGCTCTTGCCGATTCCGGCGAACATGGGGCGAGTTCCGTCCATGCCGCACGGTCGAGGCGTTCGTCGAGCCTGTCGCAGAAGCGCCCGGCCTCGTCGAGGGCGGGCGCGACCAAGACGGCGGGACGTAGCCGGGGCCCGGAATCCGTTGCGGTTGGCCGGAAGGGCCGGGCAGAAAGCGTAGACGGGGGACAGAGCGTGGGTCGTCCGCAGGCAGTCCCCGCGCCGATGGGCCTCGCCCGGCCCGGGCAGGCCCCGACTCCTGGGGATGTGCAGGCGCGACGTCCGGACTGGCTTCGCCGACGCTCGGGAGTTCGGAAACCGGGAACGGTCAGTCGGCGGGCGGCGAACGCGGCCCGGAACGAGGGTTTGACGCGCGCCGCCTCCGTCGCAGCGTCTTGCGGCGCGGGACGCCCGGGTGGGACAGGGAGACGCGGGAGCGGCATCTGCACCGCGTTCTCGGCCTGAGCCGCTTCCGCGCACCTTGCCAGAACCTCGCCTCGACGGCGCTCGGCCTTTGCCTGGGCAGGGTCGGTCGGGACTTCCAAGAGCGGTACGGGCACCGTCCGCTTCTGGTGGAGACTTTCGTCGACCTGTCGCGCCACGACGGCGCCAGCCTGCGGGCCGCCAACTGGCAACTTGTCGGCAAGAGCGCCGGGCGCGACGCCGGTCGGTGCGAAGTCGATCTACATGTACGCGCTGGACCGGAAGTGGCGGCGGTTGCTCGGCGTGCCGTCGCCGGTTAGCGTGCCGCTCGGCCCGGCGGGCGGTCTCGACCGGGAGAGTTGGGCGGAGAACGAGTTCGGAGATGCGCCGCTGGGAGACAAGCGGCTGACCCGGCGGCTGGTGGCGAGCGCCGCGGTCCAGGCGGAGCATCCCGGTTCGTCCTTTTTCGCCGCGGCGCAGGGGAGGGGCGCTCTGGTGACCGGCTACTACCGCATGGCACGAGAACGCCGTCAATCCGGAGAACATTCTGGCCAGGGCGAATTCAAGAATGGCGCGGTCGTTGCCAAGCACTGCCCGAGAGGAGGCGTCAGCGGCGCGAGATCGGCGAGACGGCGGCGGGCGAAGAGACGGCGGGAGGCGGCGGCGCGAGAGGCGAGGCCACCGGTCGGACGTCAGAAGAGCTCCGTGGTCAGCTCTCGAACGGCCTGGCGCAGGTCGTAGTGCCGGTGAGCCTGCGGCAGGTCCGCGCAACCGAACGATGGAGGCGTTGCGGGCCAGTGCACGGGCACTGCCGCCGACGTGGTTGCGGCGGCGATCCTCGTCGTAAGTCATGTCGCGAACATGGTGCACCCGGTTCTCGATTTCCCAGTGACGGCGAGCAAGAATTTCGGCAGGTCCTCCACGCGACGGCGGGACGGAAGTTACTCCGTAAACGATCTCCGAAGTTGTCCCGACGATCTTTCCCTTTCTGAGTTTCTGCCGTGTGCGCACGGAACGCCTGCCGTCGTCCGGGCAGTTCGACGTACCCATCCCAAGTTTTGTCGAGTTCGACGACCAGACAAATGCGAGTGTCAATTCGACCATGCGTTTTTTCCATCGTTTCGCTTTTACCAACCTCCGTTCCAGTCAATTGCTTTCGTCGAGTATTGTTTTCTGGTTGCCCTTGACAACCATAGTCGGCTCCCTTGTCCAAGATCAACTGGGTTGTTTCGACCTGAGGGCATCAGCGGTCACAATACGCCCGGACAATTGCATGCTCCGCAACAGCTTTCGCGCAGCCGGAATCTCGTTTGACTTGTCTGCGACTTTCACCTGACCGCAACCGGTTTCGTGCTCGACGGCACCGACGACATCCGTCTCCCTGCCGCGACGCTCCGCGCACGGATTTCCCGTCGAGGATACCGTCGGGATTCTGGTATTGCGCGCTCCATTCATGCAAAGCCTTGTCAAGGGCTTCCGGATCGACATTCGAAAGGACACGATGAAAGGTAGCTCGGAGCCGTCCGGATTCCATCGTCTTTCATCCATGAGCGCACCTCCGCCAGCTGCGATTGATTCAACTTCCCGGAAAAGTCCGCTATGGCGGTCAGACTGAAAAAACCGCATAGTTGCGCCGCTATCGCGAGAACCGTCGCCAAAGCGCTGACCGCGACGACTTCGGAAGTCCTGCACCGTACTTAAATACTCGTACAGACTCCCCGTGATCCGGTATCTCGTCTACGTTCAATGTCTTGCAGTTCCAGATCTTATTATCGGAAAGCATGCAGAGTTGCTTGCGGGCATCCTTTTCCAGCTGGAACATCTTTCTGGACGTTCCATGTTCGCGGTAACCGCCACCTGCGTTCATATCCCTTTGTGAACCCAACGTCTCGGTAAGCGTTCGGTCGTGGGGTGACGCTCATTCGTTGAGGATTCGCCTCCAGTCCCGCCGCAGGGGCTTCAGCGTCCTTGACCGGGAGAGCGCGTTCTTTCCGGGTCTTGCCGCGGCCCTGTGTTTTGCCGACCCTGCTGGCGGCCCGGTAGCAGCTTCCTTCGAAGCGCGTGCTCTCGCAGAAGGTCTCGAGCAGGACCGGACGCAAGGCGTAGCGGTGCTCCCAGTCGTCCGGCAGCCGTCGTTCGATCAGAGCGAGGGGACGCGAGATTTTTGATCCGAATCCAAGGCAAGGCCCTGGCATTGTTGACCACTAGCGGTGCGGCGGCGGGTCTCGGGATCCGACGAGCTTGTCCCGCGGCGCGATCTTCCAGGCTGCGGCGCCGAAGCCGAGGACGGCGAGGGGTTCGCCGTCGGCTGTGCGCGCAAAGTAGCGCCGCGCCGGGCAGCGTCGAGTAGCCGAGATAGCGTGCGATGAACTCGTTCCAGAGGCGGCCTTCGCCCGCGTTCCGGACAGGCTCCGCGGCGACGGGTTGGACATCGGCGAGACGTTCGGGGGTCGGGAACAAGGCCCTGTCGGTCGCGGGACCGGGCACGAGCGGACGGCGGACGACCGGCGCGCGCCTTGGCGGCGGCAGGACGGCCGTCGCGGTGCATACGCAACATGGCGACGCGCGCGCTCCTTTAGGCCGCCGTTGCGCCAGTCGAGGCGCCGACAGACCTCCCGCGACAGCGCCCGGCGGTGGAGGCCGCCCCTGGCGATCAGGGAGCGGGTCGATCTCGTCCTCGGAGAAGTCGCGCCCGCAGTAGCGGCAAGGGCCGCCGTTCACGGTCCTTGGGGGAGAGGCCAGGAACGCAGACGCTCCTCGCCCGCGCCCCACGGCAGCCAGGCAGCAGGGCCTTCGGGCGGCGGACGACGGGCGCAGGCATAGCAGCCAGCGGTGCGGCGAGACGCCGGCCAGCGTGCCAAAGATGGACATGCCTGCCAACCGCGCTCCGTCCACGCGACCCGAACGAGAGCTTCCGGCTGAGGCCGCGCAAACCGCGTTCGGCGGGGTTGTTGTCCATGGGAACGGCTGCATTGTCGACGAACACTGTCAGGCCGTCGCGGTGGCGCAGCAGGGAGTTCAGGGGGCCGCGTTGCGCCGCGCTCTCCGGGAGCGCGTCCCGTGCCTTTTTCGCCGCCGCGAAGAACGCTCCGGCAAACCTCGCGAGCCGCCGCTGGGCGGCGGCGTTGCCCGGGCGCGCCAGACGCCTGGCGTTGAGACGGTATAATGCGTGACGAAGCCACTTTTGGGCGAACCGCGCGAGGTTCGGGTAGCCGGTCTCAAGGTTGACGAAGTCGCGCCTGGCGTGGACCCAGTTATGTTGAATTCAACATAACTGGGCTTATGTTGCGGATCCAGTTATGTTGCGGAGGAGCGCTAACGACTTGAAAAACAACGGAACCAAACGCATTTCCGCAACATAATATTTGGATTCGCATTCGTTTGCCATGGTCATGTCTCCGACCACAAGGAGATACGACCATGTTCGAGGATCTGTTTGTCGATCACGGCGCCATAGCCTCGCGCCGCACCGCTGCTTGAGGAACGCCTGAACTGTCTCAGGCATTGCGCAGAGTCGGTTCGCCCGTGGAAAGAGAACAAAAGGTTTACGGCCTTTCTTGATGCACTGCAAAATATTATGTTGCGGAAATGGATCTGATTTTATTGTTTTTCAGTACGTTGCAACCATTCCGCAACATAACTGGATCCACAACATAAACCCAACAATATGAAAGGACGATGCACCCCTCCATGACTCGCGCCAGCTTCCGGTAGGCGGAGTAGCGGTCGCAGACCAGGTGAGCCGCCTGTTCGGGCGAGCCGAGACCCCTGAACAGTTCAAGAGCGGCTTCCGCGCTGCGCGACGGCAACGATGCGGACCGCGTCCGCCGCCCGGGCGGCCCAGGCGCGGGCGTTGCCGCCGTCTTCCTCGCCCAACTCCCGTCCACCCTGTCTCGTCGCCGTGAACGATCGGCGCCTCCGACAGGCGCCGGGAGCTCTCTTCGTCGAGCTGCCAGGCGTAGGAACCGTCGCTGGGCGTCCGCCAACGTGCCGGGCGCAATAGCGAGCCCGTGCTGGCCCAGCGCGCGGCAGACCGAACGCAGCGGACGGTGCAGGCCGTACCTCTCCGCCAGGACGAACGCCCAGACGGAAACTCCGTACCGAGTGTTCGGAAACAGCCGCACCGGAGCCGGGCCGACAACCTCCTTTTCCGGTCGGCAGGTACAGGTCGGGCGCAGCCGCTTCCGTCCTCCGGACATGGGCGGCGACTTCGACCTCGACGAGCTCCGCGTCCTTCCAACCGTTTGAGATCCAGGCCTTGCCGCAGTCCGGGCACGTGCGCTCGTCCGGAATCGACTCCTCCTCGCGAACGGGCAGTTCGGGGTGCGGCGTGCGGCCGTGCGACAGCGTTCCCTGACTGCGCCCCCGGCGTCGGCCAGTTGCCGCAGGCTGCCGCTCGCTGCGGCGCCCGAACAACTCCCGGGCAAACTTGCGGCTGCGGGACTTCAGACTCTCGTTCTCTGCCGTCTCTCGGGGCGGTGCTTCGCGTCTCTTTTTCAGGATCAGCGCCATCGCCCGGTGGAAAGCTCCCTGCCACCTCTCGGCGTCGCGGCGAAACTTCTCCGCTTTCGCGCTCTCCAGCGCCTGGCAGAGAGCCGCATTCGTTCGGCACGCCGCAGCCAGAGCTTGGCCGTCGCCCGACAGCTCGGTCTCGGAAAGCGCGCGTGCAGATTCGACCGCCATGGCGGCCGTATACAAGAACAAACGCTCATGATCGGAGCCCGCTCGCCCCGTAGCATGTAACTTGGGGGTGGTTCTCCCGGCCTCGCGCCGCTCGCCGACATAACCGTTCCGCGTTCGGGCGTCGCGACGCGAAGACAGGGCTATACGGGGCAGCCCTCAGCGTCACGCTCCTCTCGAACGGCGAGCGCCGCCGCGAAAAACCTTCGATTCGCGGAACGGTTTTGTGCGGCCGGCAGCTCGGGGGTAGTTACACAGCAAAGAAGAGTGTCCAAGCCTAGTGCTTCATCACAATACAATCTTAGGATAAACCGACTTCAACTTGCAACGGGCATCGTCGACTTTCATTTGCCAGTCCACGCCCCGCTGCCGCTCGTTGACGTCGACGGCCCACGCCGAGATTTCGGCCTGGAGGGTTTCGATGTCGCCGAGCCGACGGTGGCGCAGGCACTGCCGGGTCATGGAGCTGAGTTCGTTCTCCGCGATGTTCAGCCAGCTCCCGTGCTTCGGCGTGTAGCAGAACTCGATTCGCTTGACCAGTTCCCGCGCCCGCGCGGGTTCGAACGCCTCGTAGAAAGCCCCCTGCGTGTGGGTGTTGAGGTTGTCGCAGGTGATCTTCTCGCAGTCTGCGTAACGGCCCTCCAGAAGGTCGGCAACTTCCTCGGCCCAGTCTACTTTCGTCCGGCGCTTGCGGGCCGTCGCCCGGCGCCATGAGGACAGGGCCTCGCAGAACATGAAGATCGACGCGGTGCCCGCCCGTTCGTACTCGTAGTCGACGCGTCGCGGATGATCCTTGGTGGCGGGAATCGGCACGCGCGTTTCCTTGATGAGCTGCACGGGTTGCTCGTCCATGCAGACCACCGGACGCTCGGGGTCGTAAGGTTTTCCATAAATTTCAAGCACTTGGCGCGCGACGAACTCCGCGTCGGCGTCGGGCTACCCAGTACCGGACTTTCCTCTTGCAGGTGAAGCCGTTTTTTTTAGCGTCCGCCTCACCGTTTCGTGGCTGATCGCGTCCACGATCCCCAGTTCCACCACCTGCCAGCAACCGCAACGACCAGTTGGCGTACCCCTTCGGAGGCTGCCCCTGGTACAGAGCGATAACCCTGGCCTCCGCCTCGCCGTCGAGGATCTTCGGCACCGGCGGCGTCTCCCGCCGCTTCCGTTCCAGGGCTCGCTCGAAACCCCCCTCGACGAAATTCTGGCGGACATTCTCGACCGTCTTCGTCCGGCACGAAAACGCCTCCGCGATCTTCCGGTCCGTCCACGCCGGCCCGTCGGCGTCCGCCTTCAGCAGAATCTGGGCGCGGCGGACCCTCTCGCTGCTCCCCTTCAGCCTGCGGATGGTCTCGTGGCAAGTGTCGCGTTCCTCAGCCGTCAGCCGGACGATGTACTTCTTGTACATGGGAGTGCCTTTCTGTAGCCTGTATCAAGACACTCAATAGAAAATATAGTGGACTATGTCTATCTTTTTATTACGACAATGCACTAGGCGATTCGCCAGGCTCGACAGCCCGCTTCTCGGCCCGAACGCTTACTCTTCGAGATTTCGCGAGGAACCTGCTACCGGGCCGCCAACCAGAGGGGCGGCGCAGACCGCGGCAGTACCCGAAACGAACGCGTTCTCCCGATCAAGGAGGTCTGGCTGAAGCCCCTGCCTGAAGGCAGGGCTTCAATGTCGCCACCCCACGACCGAACGCTTACGAAGACTGGAGCGCGGCCCGCGCAGATCGTTCTCTCAGATAATCGACGAAAATTGCGAATAGTTCTCCAATCGCGCGGCGGCGGCTCCCGGTTCGCGCCATGGGACAAGTCGTCGAACCATGGCCACCGCGCCCGCGCCGCTTCATTGAGCCGCGCACGCGCGTGGAGCGACTCTTTCGCGAGCATCTACCGGGCGCGTAACGCGGACGAAGACGTCGGGGCGCAGTGCTGCCCGGTTAAACGCTCATGGCCTGCTCGCCCCGTAGCATGTAACTTCGAGGGTGGTTCTCCCGCCCTCGCGCCGCTCGCCGACATAACCGTTCCGCGTTCGGGCGTCGCGGCGCGAAGACAGGGTGTGCACGGACATGATAATCGATGGAAACATTTGGAGAATTCGATCAAAATACGATAGGTTCTGGCAGCGGCCATCCTGCGAGTTCACTGGTTGCCTTCAGGGCCAAACCATGGTGCTGCAGAACCATGCTGAAAGAAAACAGTATTTTCTGGCCCGATTTCCCTCAGGCGTGAGAGGAAACGGAAACGCCATCCTTCCAGGCGTGGATCAGACGCCCTCGATTATTTTGCACCTGAAACTGCCGATTATCGTGACTGCTCACAACAGGGCTATACGGGGTAGTCCTCAGCGTCACGCTCCTCTCGAACGGCGAGCGCCGCCGCGAAAAAATCCCGCGGAACGGTCTCGCGCGGCCGGCAGTTCGGGGGTAGTTACACAGCAAAAATTACATAGAGGTTGGGTCAGCAGCCACGTTCGCCGACGGCTCTCTTGCGAGCGTCAAGGCGCAGGGGGACGCCCTCGCGGCGCGATTCAGGGCGGCGCTGGAGGACGAGGACCGCGAGCGCGGTCATCGCCGTCATCGCCGTCATCGCCGACACCGACGGCACGGAAGGCGAGCCGCGACGAGGCGCAGCGCGCTCGACAACGCCTGCAGAGCCGTGCTGCCGCAACAGCAATTCCCGCTAAGGCTCGAAACCCGTGGAAAATATGGAGTCCGAAAAAAATTTTTCGTAGACTTTTCGAGGTGATTCGGGGCTATTTGCCTTCGAGCGGAGCATCTTTCTCTGGAAAGTGGTCCGAAGGCGAGGCGGGATTGTACCAAAATGGCCAGAATGCCAGGCATGCGCAAGACGCTCAGCGCTCCGGGATTGCTGAAGGCGCTCCGGGAGGTTTTTGACGGCATTGAGGATCTGACGGCGAGTCGAGGCGTCGCTCTTTCGGACTGCCTGATGTCGGGGATTGCGGTATTTGGTTTGAAGTACAAATCTCTTTTAAAGTTTGATCGCGACGCACGTTTTGATGAAACGGTTCGCAATAATCTTGCGACGTTGTACGGGATAGAGAGAGCGCCTTCCGACAGCAGGTTGCGCGAGCGTCTGGACGACGTGGACCCCCGTAGTTTACGTCCCGCTTTCACGAAGATGTTCCAGTTGCTTCAGCGTGGAAAGGGTCTGGAAGGTTACACCTGTCTAGGCGGGCATTATCTTTTATCCGTTGACGGAACGGGATATTTTTCATCTCACAAGGTGCACTGTAAAAGCTGCTGTGAAAAGCATCACAGGAACGGAACAATCACGTACTACCACCAGATGCTGGGGGCAGTTCTCGTGCGCCAAAAGGAAGTTTTCCCTCTTGCACCGGAGCCGATTACCAAGAAAGATGGAAAGAAGAAAAACGATTGCGAACGCAACGCAGCGACACGACTGTTGCGCGATGTGCGGCGGGAGCATCCGTTTTTGAAATTGATAGTGGTAGAAGACGGACTTGCCTCGAACGGCCCGCATGTCAAGCATCTCAAGGAGTTGAACCTTCGCTTCATACTGGGCGCGAAGCCGGGAGATCATAAATTTTTGTTTGATTTAGTGGACAGGTCACGATCTGTGAAACGTGCTGAATTCTCCGATAAAGAAGGTATAATGCACGAATTCAGATATCTTAACAAGGCACCACTCAACGATGCGAATTTCGACCTTGAAGTCAACTTTGTTGAATACTGGGAAAAGCATCCCGACGGCAGAAAGCAACGCTTCTCTTGGGTTACGGATCTGCCAGTAGGAGATCACAACCTGATGGAGATAATGCGCGCCGGACGTGCGCGTTGGCGTATCGAAAACGAGACCTTCAACACCCTGAAGAACCAAGGTTACAACTTCGAACACAACTTCGGTCATGGTTACAAGCATCTGTCGAATGTCTTTGCTAACTTGATGATGCTGGCTTTCCTGATCGATCAGATTCAGCAGAGATGTTGCAATCTGTTTCAAAGAGCACGGAAGAAAGCCGAGCGTTCCATCTACTTGTGGGAGAAGTTGAGGGCTATGTTCTTCAACTTTTCACTACCAAGCTGGGAAACGCTTTATCGTGCGATAGCGTTCGGATATAAGAAACCGATTTTGGAACCTTACGATACTTCCTGACATAATAAATTTTCGAAGTGTGTAGCAGGTTCTTCAGGGGGAAACATAACCAACGAAAGCTCGGCCATAAAGCCGAACGTTAGACGTCTGTCCTGACGGTCGTGCCTCCTGTCGAGAGAGTCCTTTGCATCTGATTTAGCAGGACCACTACGAGTTAGCGGGAATTTCTGCTGCCGCAAATTCCGACGAGCACCTTCTCCGAGGCGGAGGAGGCGGTTTTGAAGGCGCTGGCGACGGGCGACGACGCCGGCCTCGACGCCGCACTGGACGACGCGGACGCGGCGTTCTCCGACGACTGCAAGACAGCGGCGCGGGCGCTGCCGAACCGCTACAACCCGGGCAACATCGCCGTGACCGGAGGCTCCTCCCGCGACGACGGCCCTGCTACGCGACGCCAACAACGGGGCCGTCAGGCCGCGGGGACGCCCGCGACCGGCGCCGGCGTCTACGCGGCGAACGCAGCCCTGGAGCGGGGCGGGACCGCCTACGACAGCAGGCCGTGGCGGTGAACGGCACAGCGACGGGCGGGACGGACGCGGCGGAGAGCTTGGGTGCCGTCGGGGGTGCCGTCGTCAGCGGACTTGGCGCGCAAGGAGTCGTCGTCCGGGTCTCCGAGACGGGACAGCGGTCGCGAGATCGGCTGTTTTCCGTCCGCGCCCGCGCCTTCCGGCGCCGGCGCGGCGAACCCCGGACAGAATGCCCCGTATGCAAGCCTGGAAGCCTGCCGCGAGGGGCGGGCGCTCAAGAACGGCGACGCCGCGCGAGAATGGCGGCGACGACGCGACGCCTCACAGCGGCGACGGCCCGGGCCTTTCCTTCGATTCCGAGGATTGCGAAGCGGGGACGGAGCGCCGCCGCCTCTGCGAGGCGCTGCCGTCGGCGTTGTCGACGATGAACGGGCTGCCGACCTGCGGGGAGGGCATGTCGGTGGCGCGGGACGGCAACGGCGGCCGGGCGCGGCGGGCGGAAAGCGAAGACCGGACGCGGCCTTCGACTACCGCCGGTACGGCGTGCGGGCGGGGACGGAGCGGTAGGGGTTGGCCGTCACTACGCGCAAACCGCCAGTATGGCGCACGGGCGGGGACGGATCTCGCGACGAACGGCGACGGGCGGTTCGGCGTGTCGTCGCGCGGGCTGCAGGGTTCGGCGGAGATGTCGGGTTCCGGCAGCGAGATGGAGCTGTCGGGGGTCGACGCGGGCGTGCACGGGATGGCGTTCCTCGGCGACAACTTCCATAATGGACGCGCAGGCGACCCGGTACGACGTCAAGCTGACCTCCGGCCGGAACGAGGCTTTGACGGACGGCGCGGACGGCCGGGGCTTCGCCATGGGCCTCGAGGCCGGACGGAGGCGGGCGGCGGGCTTGCGGCGACACCCGCCATCGGCCTGGCGCGGTCGGAGGCGTCGCTCGACTTCGCGGAAACGATCAACGGACAGGCGCGGGAGCGGGTTTCGGCGGGCGGCGCGCCGAGCCTCATGTGGCCGCGCCTGCGCGCGACTTTTCGGACGAGCGGATGGCGAGGGGCACGGACGCGACGTTGGAGACGGCCGAGGCGCGGAAAGCCGGGGACCGAAATTCGGGGGCGCGCGCAGCCGGGAGGACGGGCGCCGGTTTTCGGCGCTCGCCGGGAGGCGGCGCGGAGCGCCCGGGCGGGTTCGTTCGAGGCGGCCGGGGCGCCGCCGGGAAGCGCGCTGGAAATTGGGGCTTGCGCGGGCATGGGAGCGCGTGTATGTTGCGGCCCGTCGACGTGCCTAATTGCCTTGCCTTCCCTGCGTTTCGCGCTTGCGGATGGGGGCGAATCAGGGAGTTTTTGCCATGAAACGCTTCGTCAAGCGCGCCGCCTGCGCGGCGGTACCTTTTCTTCTTCTCCTCGCGCCGGAGGCGGCGCGGGCGGACAACGAATGCGGGACGATCTCCAGCACGGCGCAGACCGCCACCTGCACCGCGACCCACGGCGGCGGCAGCGGCACCTTCGGCAGCGGCATCCTGTACGTCAATGCGGCGCCCGGCGCGAACAACGTCGCCACGGTCGTCGTGCCGGGCGGCTCGACGCCGTGGGCGGTCACCGCCGCGGCCGGCTCCGGCAACGAAAGGAAGAACGCCATCACCCTGGACAGCGACGGCGCCGCCGCCGGCGGCCTCGCGCTCACGGTCGGCGGCGCCGGCGCCACCGCCAACCAGGTGGCCATCGCTCGGCACGCGACCAACACGGACACCGGCGACGCCGGCAACGGCATCTACGTCAACCAGCAGCGCACGGGCGCGTCCACGACGACGCTGACCGTCAACGCCGGCGTGACCATCGGGACGTCGAGCGCCCCGATGCGCAGCCACGGCATCCGCGCCAACGTATGGCTCGGCACCGGCGCGGCCACGTTCACCAACCATGGCGCGATCCATTCGGTGAGCGCGGGCATCTACGTCAACAGGGGAGACAGCGCCGACACCACTGCCGCCACGACCATCACCAACACCGGCGCCATCACGGCGGGAACGCGGGTCATCCAGTTGCGTTACTTCGCCGGCGACACGACCGGCAGCGGCGGCAACACCGCGTCGACCACCACCGGCGACGCCGCGATCACCAACAGCGGCGTCCTCACGAAGAACGCCGGAACGGGGAACCAGGGCGCCATCGAGCTGGACTACGATCGCGGGCATGGCGACGCCACGATCACCAACAGAGGCGCCATCACCTACGGCTCGGGCGCCACCGGCGGGTACGGCATCTATCTCAACTACAATAATCGCGCCGGCACCGCCACGGGCGACGCCACGATCACCAATACCGCCGCCGTCGCGTCGGCGGGCCACGCGATCTATCTCAATTACGGAGGCAGAGGGGGCACCACCTCGATCACCAACAGCGGCGCCCTCACCGCCACCGCGGCCAGCTCGTTCGGCATCTACCTGTTCGAACATGGAACCCTCGTCGACCCCGCGACCAAGGTGGTCACGGTGGACAACAGCGGCGACATCACGTCGACCGGCCTCGGCATCAACGTCAACGTGAGGAACAAGAACATCGCCGGGAGCGCCGTCGGCATCTCCATCACCCATTCGGCCGGCGACATCGTGGTCTCCACCGCCGGCGGCATCAAAGCGAACATCGCCGACGCCGACGACGTCGCCGACAGAAACGAGGGCGACATCAGGATCATGGTCACGGGCGGATCGGTCCAGTCGCGCGACACGGTCCTGGAGGCGTCGCACTCCCAGGCCGGCGACGTCATATTCGAAGTCTCCGAAGGCGTCACGCTGACCTCCACGGCCCAGCACGTCATCTTCGCCAACATTCCGTCGGCGAACATGATGGGCGGCGTCACCATCACCAACGCGGCGGATCTCACCGGCCCAGCGATTGGCATCTGGGTCCGGCGCCAGGCGGCCACCGGCACCGGGGCCATCTCGATCGTCAACAGCGGCGACATCAAGAGGAACAACAACCCAGCCAACCAAGACGGCATCCTGGTCGACGACAGCGGAACCGGGAACGTCACGGTCTCCAGCAGCGGCGACATCGGCGAGGCGGGCGGGTTGTTCGGGCCGGCCGGCCAGCGGCACGAGCGCGGCATCCGAGTCGACAAGTCGGGGGATGGGGGCGACATTTCCATCACGACCACCGACAGCTCGATCTTCGCTAACAGACGCGGCATCTGGGCGTCGCACGCGGGGAACTCGGGCAGCATCTCCATCACGACCACCGGCGGCTCGATCACCGTGACAGACTTTCGAGAAGACTACGGCATCTTGGCGTCGCACGCGGGGAACTCGGGCGACATCTCCATCACGACCACCGGCGGCTCGATCACCGCGGAAAACAACGGCATCTTGGTGAGGGACAACGCCAACCACACGGGCGAGGTCACGATCTCCAATGGCGGCGACGTCACGGCGGAGCACCCCATCCGCGTCGACAGGTCGGGCTCGGGCGCCGTCACGGTCGCCAACACCGGCGGGACCGTGCTGAGCATGACCCAGCCCGGCATCTTCGCCGCGAACAAGGCTGGCGACGCCAGCACCGTGACGGTCAATGCGGAGGGCGGAACGGTCCAGTCCATGGGCCAGAGCAAGCCCGCCATCCATGCGTGGAACCGGGGCACGGGCGACGTCACCGTCGCCATCGCCGCGGGCGCGACGCTGATCTCGAAGCACGCCGCGGGGCTTTTCGCGCCCCTCGGCGACGCGCCCGCCAACCAGGTCGATATCGACCAGGGCGGGACGATCATGGGCCGCACGGGCGTCTACGTTCGGGTGGCGCACGGGACCACCGCCGAGACGGTGACGCCGCGGGCGGCGTCGGCCCAGCCGCTGATCGACGTCACCTGGAGCGGAACGTTCTCGCACGGGACGACAGCCATGGTCGCTCCGACCGACGAGGGCAGGTTCGTGGCGGAGAACGCCGCCAGCGCGCTCACCACCCATCGGGAGGTGGAGACCGAAAAGACCATCCGCTACGGCTCGGCGGCGGGCATCGAGGCGCAGGTCATGTCTTGGGGCGAGATGACGCGGAAAGTGGCGGCGGGCGACGACCCGGGCGAGCTCGCGGACGACGCGGCGCGGGCCATGGCGTTCGATACCGGTTCGACCGACGCGGCCCTCAAGGCGCGGTCGGACGCCGTCGTGGCGCAGTTCAAGGCGGTCCTCGAGAACGACGACGTCGCGGTCGGAGAGAGGAGCGAGCTCGCCGCGGCCATCGACGACATCGACGACAACGACGACAACGAGTACAGCGCGGAGGAGATCGCGGCGTATCTGAGCGCGGGCACCGACGAAGCCAGAACCCTGCTGCGCAACGTCATGAGATTGGGCCTCTCGGACAAGGAGAAGAGGGTGCTGAAGGCGCTGGCGATGGACGACCGCGCCGGTCTTACCACCGCGCTCGATGACGCGGATGCGGGCTTTTCCGACGATTACAAGACGGCGGTGAGGGCTCTGCTCGACCGCTACAACGTCGGCGACATCCGGGTCAACATGACCGGGGGGAGCATCGATTCGCGCGGCGACGGCATTCGCGCCTACTACGCGACGCATCACGTCAACAACGGCGCCATCGACGTCACCGTGGCCGCGGGCGCGACCGTTGAGGGCGACAGGGCCGGCATCTGGGTCGCCAACGCCGGCGCCATGGGAACGGGCGACGACGAAATCCTGAAGCAGAGCGTCACCGTGAACGGCATGGTGACGGGCGGCGCGGACGCGGCCGTGCACCTCGTGGGCGGCGGCACGCTGACGGTCGGCGCGACGGGCATGGTGTTCGCCGGTGCCGGACAGCCCGCGATTCTGGTCAACGATCCCGGGCGGTCGGTGATCCGCATCGACGGCACGGTGACGGGCAGTGAAGGCGCGGAGGCGGCGGTCGATCTGGACGGCGGCGGCAGCGTCACCGTCGGTCCGAAGGGCCGGATAGCGGCCAACGGCGCGACGCGTTCGCTCAGAGCCAACGGCGAGACCGTGGTGACCGTGCGCCAGGATCCCGACTTCGCCGACGGCGAAGGCCGCCTCACGCGGGAGGGCACCGACGACGCGGCGGAGAGGCTGGGCGCCGTCGGGGGCGACGTCGTCAGCGAACGTGGCGGCGCGCAAGGAGTCGCCGTCCGGGTCGCCGAGACGGATCGGGACAGCGGTCGCGAGACCGGTTACTATCTGCCCGCGCCTCTCAACGAAACCAGCGGCGTGGCGGAACCCGAACGGCATGAGTCGTACGCTAGCCTGGAACCCTGCGGCCGAGGGCGGGAGCTTGACGAGAGCGGCGAATGCGCGACGCCTCCCAAAGAAGAGAACGTGATGCCTGTCCGCGGCGACGGCCCGCCCCTTTCCTTCGATTCCGATTGCGGGATGGAGCGCTGCCGCCTCTACGAGGCGCTGCCGTCGGCGCTGCTTGCGATGAACGGGCTGCCGACCTACGGGGAGCGCATGGCGGCGGCGCGGGACGGCAACGGCGGCTGGGCGCGGATCGACGGCGCGTCCGGCGAGTGGAAGGCGAAGACCGACGCGGCCTTCGACTACCGCCGGTACGGCGTGCAGGCGGGGATGGACCTCGCGATGGACGGCGACGGGCGGTTCGGCGTGTCGGTGCGCGGGCTGCAGGGGTCGGCGGAGATGTCGGGGACCGGCGGCGAGATGGAGCTGTCGGGGGTCGGCGCGGGCGTGCACGGCACGGCGTTCCTCGGCGACGGCTTCCACGTGGACGCGCAGGCGATGGCGACCTGGTACGACGTCAAGCTGACCTCCGGGAGAGTGCTGACGGACAGCGCGGACGGCCGGGGCTTCGCCATGGGCCTCGAGGTCGGGCGGCGGACGGAGGTGGGCGACGGGCTTGCGGTGACGCCCGCCGTCGGCCTGGCGTGGTCGGACGTGTCGCTCGACTTCGCGGAAACGATCAACGGAGACGCGCGGAAGCGGGTGTCGCTGGACGACGCGCGGAGCCTCATGGGCCGCGTCGGCGCGCGGGTCGAAGCGCGGATGGAGGACGGCCTGCGGCTGTCCGGCTCGGTGGAGGCGACGCACGAGTTCTCGGACGAGCGGGCGACGAGGATCGCGGACGCGACGCTGAAGACGACCGAGGCGCGGAAGACCGGGGCCCGCCTCGGGATCGGCGGCTCGCGCAGCTGGGAGGACGGGCGCTACGCGCTGCGGGCCGCCGCCGGATACGCGGCGCGCGGCAGCGGCAACGGCGAGTTCGATGGCGGCGTCAGCTTCGCGTTGCGCTTCTGAAACCGCCGCGGCGGGCCGGAAATCCCCGGCCCGCAGTCCGGCGGCCTTCGCGCCCGCCGCGTTGACGGCGGCGTGTCGCGTTCGGCTTTCGCGGCCGGGCGGGGGCGGTTTTCGGCGCACACGAGGCGGCGCTGCGGAGCGCTGGATCCGTTCGGGGCGGCGGCGGGAAGCGCGTCGGAAATTTGGGCTTGCGCGGGCATGGGAACGCGTGTATGTTGCGGCCCGTCAACATGCCTAGTTGCCTTGCCTTCCCTGCGTTTCGCGCTTGGGGGCGGGGGCGAATCAGGGAGTTTTTGCCATGAAACGCTTCGTCATGCGCGCCGCCTGCGCGGCGGTACCTTTTCTTCTTCTCCTCGCGCCGGAGGCGGCGCGGGCGGACAACGAGTGCGGGACGATCTCCAGCACGGCGCAGACCGCCACCTGCACCGCGACCCACGGCGGCGGCAGCGGCACCTTCGGCAGCGGCATCCTGTACGTCAATGCGGCGCCCGGCGCGAACAACGTCGCCACGGTCGTCGTGCCGGGCGGCTCGACGCCGTGGGCGGTCACCGCCGCGGCCGGCTCCGGCAACGAAAGGAAGAACGCCATCACCCTGGACAGCGACGGCGCCGCCGCCGGCGGCCTCGCGCTCACGGTCGGCGGCGCCAGCGCCACCGCCAACCAGGTGGCCATCGCTCGGCACGCGACCAACACGGACACCGGCGACGCCGGCAACGGCATCTACGTCAACCAGCAGCGCACGGGCGCGTCCACGACGACGCTGACCGTCAACGCCGGCGTGACCATCGGGACGTCGAGCGCCCCGATGCGCAGCCACGGCATCCGCGCCAACGTATGGCTCGGCACCGGCGCGGCCACGTTCACCAACCATGGCGCGATCCATTCGGTGAGCGCGGGCATCTACGTCAACAGGGGAGACAGCGCCGACACCACTGCCGCCACGACCATCACCAACACCGGCGCCATCACGGCGGGAACGCGGGTCATCCAGTTGCGTTACTTCGCCGGCGACACGACCGGCAGCGGCGGCAACACCATGTCGACCACCACCGGCGACGCCACGATCACCAACAGCGGCGTCCTCACGAAGAACGCCGGAACGGGGAACCAGGGCGCCATCGAGCTGGACTACGATCGCGGGCATGGCGACGCCACGATCACCAACAGAGGCGCCATCACCTACGGCTCGGGCGCCACCGGCGGGTACGGCATCTATCTCAACTACAATAATCGCGCCGGCACCGCCACGGGCGACGCCACGATCACCAATACCGCCGCCGTCGCGTCGGCGGGCCACGCGATCTATCTCAATTACGGAGGCAGGGGGGGCACCACCTCGATCACCAACAGCGGCGCCCTCACCGCCACCGCGGCCAGCTCGTTCGGCATCTTCCTGTTCGAACAGGGAAGCCTCGTCGCCCCCGCGACCAAGGTGGCCACGGTGACCAACAGCGGCGACATCACGTCGACCGGCTTGGGCATCAACGTCAACGTGAGGAACAAGAACATCGCCGGGAGCGCCGTCGGCATCTCCATCACCCATTCGGCCGGCGACATCGTGGTCTCCGCCGCCGGCGGCATCAAAGCGAACATCGCCGACAACGACGACGTCGCCGCGAACAACACGGGCGACATCAGGATCATGGTCACGGGCGGATCGATCCAGTCGCGCGACACGATCCTGGAGGCGTCGCACTCCCAGGCCGGCGACGTCATATTCGAAGTCTCCGAAGGCGTCACGCTGACCTCCACGGCCCAGCACGGCATCTTCGCCAACATTCCGTCGGCGAACAGGGTGGGCGACATCACCATCGACAACGCGGGAACGATCACCACCCCGAAGACCGGCCTCTTCGTCCGGCGCAGCGCGCCCACCGGGACCGGGGCCATCTCGGTCACCAACAGCGGCGACATCAAGAAGACGGCGGCGGCGGACTGGGACGGCATCCTGGTCGAGGATCTCGGCACGGGGGACGTCACGGTACGCAACAGCGGCAACATCGGCACGGCGGACGACATGCACGAGAAGGGCATCCGGGTCGAGAAGCAGAGGGGCGCGGCCGGGGGCGACGTCACCATCACGACCACCGGCGGCTCGATCTTCGGGGACGACTACGGCATCTGGGTGACGGACACCGACGACCACACGGGCGACGTCACGATCTCCAACGGCGGCGACATCACGTCGCAGCGCCCCATCGTCGTCACCAGGAACGGCGAGGGTGCCGTCACCGTCACCAACACCGGCGGAACCGTGCGGAGCACGGTGTACAGCGCCGTCTCCGCCCGGAACAAGTCCGGCGATTCGAGCGACGTGACGGTCGACGTCATGGGCGGGACGCTGCGCTCCCCCGGCAACGCCATCCAGGCCTTCAACAGAGGCACGGGCGACGTCCTCCATACCTTCGGTGCCGACGCCACCCTCATCTCCGAGTCGGGGGACGCCGTCTACGCCACGCTGTTCGAAGACTTGGAGCCCGACAACCAGGTGAAGATCTCCCAGGGCGGCGCGATCATGGGCCGCACGGGCCTCTACGCCAGGGTGGGAGGCCACAGCGTCTTCAGCGACGCGCCCGACTACACGGTCGCGACGCGGGACGACGGGAAGTCCGACGTGATCGACGTCACGTGGACGGGCTCGTTCTCGCATGGGGTGACGGACGCGGAGAAGGACGTGGTCTCCCAGAGCGACGCAGGCAGGTTCTCCGGGACGTTCGCCAACACGATGCTCTTCTCCATGCAGACCCTGGAGGGCGACGACGCCACCGAGGGCGTCTACGGCGGGGCGGCGGGGGTCGAGGCCCAGGTCATGTCCCGGCGCGACGTGATCAGGGAAGTGGCGCTGGGCGACGACCCGGGCGCGTTCGCGGACAATACGGCGCAAATGACGGCCGTGCCGACGGGCGCCACCGCCGCGAACAACGCCTACGTCGCGCAGTTCAGGGCGGTGCTGGGGGACGCTCGGTTCGACATCGCGACGTCGGTGTTCGAGGCCATCGACTCGACCGCGACGAGCCTGGCCGGCGTGACGGACGAGGAGATCGTGACGTATCTCCAGACGAACGACGCGCCCACGAGAGCCCTGCTGCGGAACATCCTGGCGCTGGGCCTCTCGGAGGGGGAGAAGGACGTGCTGGCGGCGCTGTCGACGGGCGCCGACGCGGACGACCTCGCGGACGCGCTCACGGCGGCGGGCTTCACGGACGACGAAGCCGATGACGAGGACTATTGGAGCAAGGTGACGGCGCTGATCGGCCGCTACAACCCGGGCGGCATCCGCGTCGCCATGAACGGCGGCTCCATCGCCTCGCGCGGCGACGGCATTCGCGCCTACTACGCGACGCATCACGTCAACAACGGCGCCATCGACGTCACCGTGGCCGCGGACGCGACCGTTGAGGGCGACAGGGCCGGCATCTACGTCGCCAACGCGGGCGCCACGGGAACGGGCGCCGAGCGCATCCTGAAGCAGACCGTCACCGTGAACGGCATGGTGACGGGCGGCACGGACGCGGCCGTGCATCTCGTGGGCGGCGGCACGCTGACGGTCGGCGAGATGGGCAAGGTGCACGCCGGGTCTTCGGGCCGGGCGATCCTGGTCAACGATCCCGGCCGGGCGGAGATCCGCATCGACGGCGAGGTCAGGGGCGGCGCGGGCGCGCGGGCGGCGGTCGATCTCGACGGCGGCGGCAGCGTCACCGTCGGTCCGAAGGGCCGGATAGCGGCCAACGGCGCGACGCTTTCGCTCAGAGCCAATGGCGAGACTATGGTGACCGTGCGCCAGGATCCCCTCCTCGCCGACAGCGAAGGCCGCCTCACGCGGGAGGGCACCGACGACGCGGCGGAGAGGCTGGGCGCCGTCGGGGGCGACGTCGTCAGCGAACCTGGCGGCGCGCAAGGAGTCGCTGTCCGGGTCGCCGAGACGGATCGGGACAGCGGTCGCGAGACCGGCTACTATCTGTCCGCGCCCGTGCCTGACGGCGGCGGCATGGCGAACCCTAGGCTGAATGACTCGTTCGCAGACTTGGAAGCATGCGCGAGGGGGCGGGAGCTTGACGAGAGCGGCGAATGCGCGATGCCGACGAAAGACCTGCCGAATGGCGATGGCGACGGCGACGGCGACATGATGCCTGACCGCGGCGACGGCCCGGGCCTTTCCTTCGATTCCGATTGCGGGATGGAGCGCTGCCGCCTCTACGAGGCGCTGCCGTCGGCGCTGCTGGCGATGAACGGGTTGCCGACCTACGGCGACCGCATGTCGGCGGCGCGTGACGGCAACGGCGGCTGGGCGCGGATCGACGGCGCGGGCGGCGAGTGGAAGGCGAAGAATTCGCCGAACGCGGCCTTCGACTACCGCCGGTACGGCGTGCAGGCGGGGATGGACCTCGCGATGGACGGCGACGGGCGGTTCGGCGTGTCGTTGCGCGGGCTGCAGGGTTCGGCGGAGATGTCGGGTTCCGGCGGCGAGATGGAGCTGTCGGGTGTCGGCGCGGGCGTGCACGGCACGGCGTTCCTCGGCGACGGCTTCCACGTGGACGGGCAGGCGATGGCGACCTGGTACGACGTCAAGCTCACCTCCGGGACGATGGGGGTGCTGACGGACGGCGCGGACGGCCGGGGCTTCGCCATGAGCCTCGAGGTCGGCCGGCGGACGGACGTGGGCGACGGGTTGACGGTGACGCCCGCTGTCGGCCTGGCGTGGTCGGAAGTGTCGCTCGACTTCGCGGAAACGATCAACGGAGAGGCGCGGCAGCAGGTGTCGGTGGACGACGCGCGGAGCCTCATGGGCCGCGTCGGCGCGCGGGTCGAGGCGCTGATGGAGGACGGCCTGCAGCTGTTCGGCTCGGTCGAGGCGACGCACGAGTTCTCGGACGAGCGGACGGCGACGATCTCGGACGCGACGCTGAAGACGACCGAGGCGCGGAAGACCGGAGCCCGCGTCGGGATCGGCGGCTCGCGCAGTTGGGATGACGGGCGCTACGCGCTGCGGGCCGCCGCCGGATACGCGGCGCGCGGCAGCGGCAACGGCGCGTTCGACGGCGGCGTCAACTTCGCCGTGCGCTTCTGAAACCGCGGAGGCGGGCCGCCCCGGCCCGCCTCCCCGCCGCCCCCGAAACCGGAGGATCCCCGATTGAAACCTCCCCGCGCCGTCGTCGCTGTCGCCGCGGCGCTGTTCCTGGCCCTGCCGGCCCAGGCGCAGATCGGAGACCCGGTCGTCGCCGAGGTGAACGGCCACCAGTTGCGTCTGTCGGACCTCAAGGCCGCCCGGGTGCTGCTCCCCGAACGATACCGGCATCTGCCGCTGGAGGAGGTCTATCAATCCCTCCTCGCCCGGCTGATCCGGACGAAGCTCTTCGTGCGCCGGGCGCGGGCACAAGGGCTTAACGCAAGCGTCGAATACAGACAGCGCCTGGCCGTGCTGACGGACCGGCTGCTCGGCGAGATGCTCCTCGAAAAGGAAGTCTCCGCCCGCATCGACGAAGAAGCCCTGCGGGCCCGCTACAAGAAGACGGTCGAGCAAGCCGCGGAAGAGATTCGCGTCCGCCACGTCCTCGTCGGATCGGAGGCGGAAGCCGCCCGGATCATCCAGAGCCTCGAAGAGGGCGCCGATTTCGCGAAACTCGCGGCCGAGAACTCGATCGGCCCGTCCAGGGACAAGGGCGGCGATCTGGGCTACTTCGGACGCGGCCAGATGGCGCCTTCGTTCGAAGCGGCGGCGTTCGCGCTCGGAAAAGGCGAGACGACGAAGGCGCCGGTCCAGTCTCCCTTCGGCTGGCACGTGATCAAGCTGGAGGACAGGCGGCGACTCAAGCCGCCCTCTTTCGAGGAGGCGCGCGAGGAGTTGTTCGAGAACATGTCGCGGGAAATCGCGGATGATCTCGCCGAAAGGCTGATCGAAAGCGCCCGCATCAGGCGCTACGAGCCCGACGGCTTGTTTCAGCGTTTGCGCCCTGCGCCGACCGGCACCGCGCAATAATGCCACTATGGAATGATTTGTTTTTGCGGAGGTTGCAGTAACCTAGTTTCGGTGCGCATAAACAATACGGCCGTTACGAGCCGCTTGAGAGAGTCCACAGGCGCATGAAGAAGCTCTCGCCGCTCGCCCCCGGCGGCTTTCCGGACATGCCTCCCGTTCCCGGCGTTTCGCTCGCGGCCGCCTGTTGCGGCCTGCGTTACGCCGGACGGGTGCGCATGAACGATACGGCCGTTGCGGGCCGCTTGAGAGAGTCGACAGGCGCATGAAGAAGCTCTCGCCGCTCGCCCCCGGCGGCTTTCCGGACATGCCTCCCGTTCCCGGCGTTTCGCTCGCGGCCGCCTGTTGCGGCCTGCGTTACGCCGGACGGGTGCGCATGAACGATACGGCCGTTGCGGGCCGCTTGAGAGAACGGACAGGCGCATGAAGAAGCTCTCGCCGCTCGCCCCCGGCGGCTTTCCGGACATGCCGCCCGTTCCGGGCGTTTCGCTCGCGGCCGCCTGTTGCGGCCTGCGCTACGCCGGACGGCTGGACGTGTTTCTCGCGTCGCTCGCGCCCGGCACCAGGGCGGCCGGCGTGTTGACCAAATCCCGGACGGCGGCCGCGCCGGTCGACTGGTGCCGGCAGGCGCTCGAAGCCGGCGAGGCCCGGGCGCTGATCGTGAACGCCGGAAACGCCAACGCCTTCACCGGACTCGAGGGCCGCAAGTCGGTCGAACGCACCGTCGAGAAGGCGGCGGACGTGCTGTCGTGCTCCGGATCCCACGTGCTCGTCGCCTCGACCGGCGTGATCGGCGAGCCCCTTCCCGACGAGCGCATCCGGGACTCGCTGGAAAGCCTGCGGAACTCCCTGGCCCCGCACGGCTGGAAAGAGGCCGCGGAGGCCATCATGACCACCGACACCTTTCCGAAGGGGTCGTGGAGAAAGACGCGCGTCGGAGACGCCGAAGTCGTCGTCTGCGGCATCGCCAAGGGATCCGGCATGATCGCGCCCGACATGGCGACGATGCTGGCCTTCGTCTTCACGGACGCGGCGGTCGGCGCCGCCGCGCTCCGGCGGCTTCTGTCCCGGAGCGCCGACAAGTCCTTCAATTCGATCACCGTCGACGGAGACACCTCGACCAGCGACACGGTTCTGCTGTTCGCGACCGGCGCGGCCGGGCACGACCCGGTCGTCGACGCCTCGGATCCGCGCCTGCGGCAATTCCGCTCGGCCCTCGACGAAATCCTCCTCGATCTCGCGCACCAGATCGTTCGCGACGGCGAAGGCGCGAGCAAGTTCGTCGCCGTCACCGTGACCGGCGCGGCGTCGCCCCGGGCGGCGCGCAACGTCGCCTTCTCGATCGCCAATTCCCCGCTGGTGAAGACGGCGATCGCCGGAGAAGACGCCAATTGGGGGCGGATCGTCATGGCGGTGGGCAAGGCGGGAGAGGAAGCCGACCGCGACCGTTTGCGCATCAGCATCGGCGGCGTTCCGGTCGCCGACAAGGGGAGGGCGGTTCCGGGTTACGACGAAGCGCCGGTCGCCGCCCACATGAAGGGCGAGGAGATCGACGTCGAGGTCGACCTCGGCATCGGCGGCGGCCGCGCCACCGTATGGACCTGCGACCTGACCCACGACTATATCTCCATCAATGCCGATTACCGGTCCTGAAGCGCGAAGCGCTCCGCCCGGCGTTCGCGGGCCGGGCGCGCCTCCGGGTTCCGCGCCGCGCCGCGGGGCGGGAGAACCGGTCGTTCTCGTCGTCGCGGCGGCCCTCCTCGATGTCGACGGGCGCGTTCTGATCGCGCGGCGGCCGGAGGGCAAGTCCATGGCGGGATTGTGGGAATTCCCCGGCGGCAAGATCGGCGGCGGGGAGACGCCGGAACGGGCGCTGATCCGGGAGCTTCGGGAGGAACTCGACGTCGACGTCGAGGAGAGCTGCCTTTCGCCGTTCGCCTTCGCGTCTCACCGCTACGACGATTTTCATCTGCTGATGCCGCTTTACGTCTGCCGGAAATGGGGAGGCCGCGTGAACCCTATGGAAGGACAGCAGGTTGCGTGGGTGAAGCCGGCGCGCCTCGGCGCCTACCCCATGCCGCCCGCCGACCGCCCGCTGATCGCCATGCTGCGCGATTTCCTGTGACGCGGCTCTTTTGCGGCCGTCCCTTTTCGGCGGCGCGCCGTTTCGCGGCCGGCGCCGGGGCGGGTTTTCGGCGTTTCGCCGGGCGGCGCGGCGCGGGAGCGCGACTCCGGTGAGCGGCCAGACGCGCACCGGCTGGATCGTCGTCGCGACCTGCTTCGTCGCGCTGGCCTTCACTTTCGGCGCGCGGTCGTCCGTGAGCATGGTTCTCCCGTTCTGGCAGTCGGAACTCGGGTGGACGGGAGCGCAATCGTCGGCGGGCGCCTCCCTGGTTCTGGTCATGATGGCCGTCGGGTCGCCGGTGGCGGGCAACCTGATGGACCGCTACGGAGCGCAGCCGATATTCGCCGCGGGGCTGATCGCCCTCGCTGCCGGCATCGGCGGCACCGCCTTCGCCGCGGAACCGCTTCACTACTACCTTCTGTTCGGACTCGTGGGCGGAGCCGGCTGGGCGGCCGTCTCGCTGCCGCTGGTCACGGCCGCGGTTTCCCGCTACTTCGTTCGCGGGCGCGGACTGGCGGTCGGCCTCGCCGTTTCGGGCGCGTCCGGAGGACAGCTTCCGGTCCTGTCGCTTCTGGGCGTCATGATCGCGTCGCTCGGCTGGCGGACTTCTTACCTGATCCTGGGCGCCGCGATGGCGGCGCTCTCCCTGCTGGTCGTCCTTCGTTTCAGGCCGCCGCCGGAAAACCCGCCGCCGCCCGCCGCCGCGGCGGCAGGCGACGGTTCCCTGTCCGACCGCCTGAAGTCCCTGTTTCGGGAACGGACCTTTCTGCTGCTGCTCGCCGCCTTCGCGCTGTGCGGCTTCACGACGGCCGGGATAATCGACGTGTACTTCATTCCCTACGCCCTGACCTGCGGCTTCACCCTCGTCGAGGGCTCCGCCGCCTACGGGGTTCACGGGATCGGCAATCTCGCCGGCGTCGTCCTGTTTTCGTGGATGGCGGACCATGTCCATCGCCCGCGACTGCTGGCGAGCATGTTCTTCGGCCGCGCTCTGGCCTTCGTCGTGCTGCTGTTCGTCGCGGCCGACATCTCCGTCCTGTTTCTCTTCGCGGCCCTCTTCGGCGTTCTCAACTTCGCCACCTTCCCGGTGATCGCCAATATCGTCGCGACGCATATCGGCTTGCGAGTTATGGGCCTTACGCTCGGGCTGCTGTTCGGCGGCCATTCCCTGGGCGCGGCGACAGGGGTCTTGCTCGGCGGATGGATCTTCGATCTGACCGCGAGATACGACGGACTTTGGTGGATCGCGGTCGCGCTTGCCGCACTCGCCGGGGTCTTTGCCCTGCTGGTGCCGGAAAGGCGCGCCGCCGCGGCGGCGTGAGTCGCCGCCGCGCGTCGGCCAGCCTTGCGGTTGCGCTGCCCGGCGGCAGCGCTTGCCGCTCGCGCGTCGGCCGACCGGTAGGTGCCTGAAGCGTAGCGGGAATGCGCCTTTTGGGGTCAGCGTAGAGATCCGGGAACGCGCTGCCGTTGCGAAGAACGCCGCACGGCGGCCTTGGACGAGGGGGCGGACGCTTGACTCGCTGCGAAGCCCGCCTCGCGACGGAGATTGCCGAGCGTCTGTGTAGCGCTTCGCAGGGATCTCATTTCGGAACCTTGCTCGCCTCGGCCCGCCGCCGCAAGAGTTCAAGGGTCCGAGACCGGTTGGCTAACGTCATTTCTTGGGCGCGCTCGGCTTTTTTAGGCTGTCAGTAACAGACGATATGTCCGGTACCAAACGCTCATGGCCTGCTCACCCCCGCCGCCGACTTCTTGACGGCTCCGGCGCGGCGGCCTAATCTCTTCCGATGGCGAAACGCATGCTTCCGATCGGCATGACCTCCCTCCGGAAAATCCGGACGAGGAACTGCTACTACGTCGACAAGACGGACCATGTGCGCCGCCTCGTCGAAGAGGGCGATTACTATTTCCTGTCGCGTCCGCGCCGGTTCGGCAAGACCCTGCTGGTGGACACGCTGCAGGAGTTGTTCGAAGGAAGCGAGGAGCTGTTCCGGGGCCTCGCCGTGCACGACAAGTGGGACTGGTCGGCGCGCCATCCTGTCGTGCGGATCAGCTTCGGCGGGGGCCATTTCGACTCCCCGGATCTCATTCGGGGAAACGTGGAAGACCAGTTGGAGGAGACGGAGCGGCTGGCCGGCCTCGAACCGGGTCCCGCCGGGGCGGCGGTCCGTTTCCGGCACCTGATAAGGACGCTGCACGAGCGCACCGGACAGCGGGCGGTCGTTCTGGTGGACGAATACGACAAGCCGATTCTGGACGTGCTCGGCAACCGGGAACTGGCGGCGGCCAACCGCGACTTCCTGCGCGGCTTCTACGCGATGATCAAGGACTGCGACAGGCAGCTCCGTTTCGTTTTCCTGACGGGGGTGAGCAAATTCTCGAAAGCGGGCCTGTTCTCTGGCCTGAACAACCTGAACGACATCACGCTGGCGCCGGAGTTCTCGGACATTTGCGGCTGCACGGACGCGGAGCTGGACGCGGTCTTCGCCCCGGAACTCGAGGGCCTGGACCGGGACGAGATCCGCCGCTGGTACAACGGCTACAACTGGCGCGGGCCGGAGAGGGTCTACAACCCGTTCGGCCTCCTGCTGCTGTTTCAACGGCGCGAGTTCCGCCCGTACTGGTTCCAGAGCGGCACGCCGACCTTCCTGGTCGAGACGCTGACGCGCCGCGACCTGCCCACTCCCGACCTGGACGGCATGATCGGCAGCGAGAGCCTGCTCTCGACCTTCGACGTGGACAGTATCTCGGTCGAGGCGCTTCTGTTCCAGACCGGCTACCTCACCATCGCCGGCGAGGAGGACGGGCACTACCGGCTGGACTACCCGAACCTCGAGGTGCGCCGGAGCCTGGGCGAGGCCTTGCTGGGAGAACTGCTCCCGGTCGAGGCGCGCAAGAAGACGGGGCGCCTGCGGCTGGGCGAACTGCTGGAGGCGAACGATTTCGAGCGCATCGAGACCCTGTTCCGCGGCGTCTTCGCCCCGCACCAATGGTACATGAACAGCCCCGTCGCGAAGTACGAGGCCCACTACGCGAGCGTCATCCACAGCTGCTTCCTGATGGAGGGCGTCGAGCCGGTGGCCGAGGACAGCGGCAGCCGGGGGCGGGCCGACATGGCGGTCCGCGCCGGCGGGCGCGTCTACCTGTTCGAGTTCAAGGTGGTGGAGCGCGGACGGGAGGGGACCGCGCTCGCGCAGTTGCGGGAGAAGGGCTATGCGGACAAGTACCGCCACCTCGGGCGTTCGGTCCACCTGATCGGGGTGGAGTTCAGCCGCGAGGAGCGCAACGTCGTCGGCTTCGACTGCGAGGCCGCCTGAACGGCTTCCCGTCACGGCCGCCTCCGCAAAAGAACGCCACGCGGGTTCGGCCTGCGGCGGCAGCTGGTTCCGCCGGTTCGTCGCGCGGCTTGACGGGCCGCCCGTGCCGCCGCGGAAACTGCCGACTGCTTGCCGCGCCAGGGGACCCGGACAGGCCTGCCGCCGCCGACTTCTTGACGGCTCCGGCGCGGCGGCCTACTCTCTTCGAATGACGAAACGCATGCTTCCGATCGGCTTTTCCTCCCTCCGGGAGATCCGGGGGATGAACTGCTACTACGTCGACAAGACGGACCATGTGCGCCGCCTCGTCGAAGGGGGCAAGTACTATTTCCTGTCGCGTCCGCGCCGGTTCGGCAAGACCCTCCTCGTGGACACGCTGCAGAAGCTGTTCGAGGGAAGCGAGGAGCTGTTCCGGGGCCTCGCCGTGCACGGCAGGTGGGACTGGTCGATGCGCCATCCGGTCGTGCGACTCAGCTTCGGCGGGCGCAATTTCGTCGTCCCCGACCGGCTGCACAGGAACGCGATGATGCAGCTCGACGCCGCCGAAAAGCGCGCCGGCGTCCAATGCGGCTACCCGGACGCCTCCGACCGCCTTCACCATCTGATCTCCGAACTGCACGAGCGCACCGGGCAGCGGGCGGTCGTGCTGGTGGACGAATACGACAAGCCGATCCTGGACGCGCTCGGCGACCGGGAACTGGCGCTGGCCAACCGCGGCTTCCTGCGCGACCTGTACGGGGTGATCAAGGACTGCGACGAGCAGCTCCGTTTCGTTTTTCTGACGGGGGTGAGCAAATTCTCGAAGGCGGGCCTGTTCTCGGGCCTGAACAACCTGCGCGACATCACGCTTGTGCCGGAGTTCTCGGACATCTGCGGCTGCACGGACGCGGAACTGGACGCGGTCTTCGCCCCGGAACTCGAGGGCCTGGACCGGGACGAGATCCGGCGCTGGTACAACGGCTACAACTGGCGCGGGCCGGAGAGGCTCTACAACCCGTTCGGCCTCCTGCTGCTGTTCGCCGAGCGCAGGTTCGGCAACTACTGGTTCGAGAGCGGCACGCCGACCTTCCTGATCGAGACGCTGGCGCGCCGCAACCTGCCCACTCCCCGCCTGGACGGCATGATCGGCAGCGAGAGCCTGCTCTCGACCTTCGACGTGGACAGGATGTCGGTCCAGGCGCTTCTGTTCCAGACCGGCTACCTCACCATCGCCGGCGAGGAGGACGGGCGCTACCGGCTGGACTACCCGAACCTCGAGGTGCGCCAGAGCCTGGGCGAGGCCTTGCTGGAAGAACTGCTTCCGGCCGAGGCCCGCGAGGAGACGGAGAACCTGCGGCTGGGCGAATTGCTGGCGGCGAACGACTTCAAGCGCGTCGAGACCCTGTTCCGCGGCGTCTTCGCCGCCATCCCGCACCAGTGGTACATGAACAGCCCCGTCGCGAAGTACGAGGCCCACTACGCGAGCGTCATCCACAGCTGCTTCCTGATGGAGGGCTTCGAGCCGGTGGCCGAGGACAGCGGCAGCCGGGGGCGCGCCGACATGGCGATCCGCGCCGGCGGCGGCGTCTACCTGTTCGAGTTCAAGGTGGTGGAGCGCGGACGGGAGGGGACCGCGCTCGCGCAGCTGCGGGAGAAGGGCTATGCGGACAAGTACCGCCGTCTCGGGCGTTCGGTCCACCTGATCGGGGTGGAGTTCAGCCGCGAGGAGCGCAACGTCGTCGGCTTCGATTGCGAGCCCGCCTGAACGGCTTCCCGTCACGGCCGCCTCCGCGAAAGAACGCAGCCCGCGGTTCGGCCCGCGACGGCAGCCGGTTCCGCCGGTTCGTCGCGCGGCTGGACGGGCCGCCCGGCCGAGGAGGCCGCCGCGGCCGACGACGGTTCCCTGCAGGCGCTCGCGCGCCGGCCGTCGTCGCAACCTGCTTCGTCGCGCTGGCCTTTACTTTCGGCGCGCGGTCGTCCGTGAGCATGGTTCTCCCGGCAGGTGGACGGGAGGCAGGCGGGCGCCTCCCTGGGTGGCCGTCGGGTCGCCGGCGGCGGGCAGGGACCGCTACGGAGCGCAGCTCGCCGCGGGCGCCCTCGCTGCCGGCGGCACCGCCTTCGCCGCGGAACCGCCTACCTTCCGTTCGGGCTCGTGGGCGGGCGGGCGGCCGTTTCGCTGCCGCTGGTCACGGCCGCGGTTTCCCGCTACTTCGCGCGCAGGCGCGGACTGGCGTCGCCGTTTCCGGCGCGGCGACAGCTTCCGGTCCTGTCGCTTCCGGGCGTCGCGTCGCTCGGCTGGCGGACTTCCTGCCTGGGCGCGGCGGCGCTCTCCCTGCTGGTCCTCCTTCATTTCAGGCCGCCGCAACCCGCCGACGCCTGCCGCCGCGGCCGACGACGGTTCCCTGCCCGACCGCCTGAAATCCCTGTTCCGGGAACGGACCTTTCCGCTGCTGCTCGCCGCCTTCGCGCTGTGCGGCTTCACGACGGCCGGGATAATCGACGTGTACTTCATTCCCTACGCCCTGACCTGGGGCTTCACCCTCGTCGAGGGTGCCTACGGGGTTCACGGGCAATCTCGCCGGCGTCGTCCTGTTCCTCTCCGCGGCCCTCTTCGGGGTTCTCAACTTCGCCACCTTCCCGGTGATCGCCAACATCGTCGCGACGCGGCTTGCGGGGCCTCGGGCTGCTGTTCGGCGGCCATTCCCTGGGCGCGGCGACCGGGGTCTTGCTGGGGGATCTTCGACCGCGAGACGGACTGTGGTGGGTCGCGCTTGCCGCGGTCGCCGGAGTTTTTGCCCTGCTGGTGCCGGAAAGGCGCGCCGTGGCGGCGGCTTGAGTCGCCGCAGCAAGTCCGCCAACCTTGCGCTGCCCGGCGGCAGCGCTCGCTTCCGCCCGCGGCCTCCAGGCCGTGCGTTGAGCGCGTCGAACGCGCTCGCCTCAGCGGAGCTTCCGCGGAGCGACAGGTTCGCTCGCCTCCGCGCTTTTCCCCGCCGCCCGCCCGGGCCGCGGCGGAAACTGTCGGCTGCTTGCCGCGCCAGGGGACGCGGACAGGCCTGCCGCCGCCGACTTCTTGACGGCTCCGGCGCGGCGGCCTACTCTCTTCCGATGGCGAAACGCATGCTTCCGATCGGCTTTTCTTCCCTCCGGGAGATCCGGGGGATGGACTGCTACTACGTCGACAAGACGGACCATGCGCGCCGCCTCGTCGAGAGAGGCAAGTACTATTTCCTGTCGCGTCCGCGCCGGTTCGGCAAGACCCTGCTGGTGGACACGCTGCAGGAGTTGTTCGAGGGAAGCGAGGAGTTGTTCCGGGGCCTCGCCGTGCACGGCAAGTGGGACTGGTCGACGCGCTATCCGGTCGTGCGGATCGGCTTCGGCGGGGGCGATTTCGGCGACCCGGACGGAGTTCGGGAAGAAACGGAATCGCAACTGAAGGCGACGGAGAGGCGGGCCGGCATCGAGCCGGGCGGCGCCAGAGTTTCGGTCCGCTTCCGGGAACTGATCGCGGACCTGCACGAACGCACCGGGCAGCGGGCGGTGGTTCTGGTGGACGAATACGACAAGCCGATCCTGGACGCGCTCGGCGACCGGGAGCTGGCGCGGGCCAACCGGGACTTCCTGCGCAGCCTGTACGGGGTGATCAAGGAGTGCGACAGGCATCTCCGTTTCGTTTTCCTGACGGGAGTGAGCAAATTCTCGAAGGCGGGCCTGTTCTCGGGCCTGAACAACCTGCGCGACATCACGCTGGCGCCGGAGTTCTCGGACATCTGCGGCTGCACGGACGCGGAGCTGGACGCGGTCTTCGCCCCGGAACTCGAGGGCCTGGACCGGGACGAGATCCGCCGCTGGTACAACGGCTACAACTGGCGCGGGCCGGAGAAGCTCTACAACCCGTTCGGCCTCCTGCTGCTGTTCGCCGAGCGCAGGTTCGGCAACTACTGGTTCGAGAGCGGCACGCCGACCTTCCTGATCGAGACGCTGGCGCGCCGCAACCTGCCCACTCCCCGCCTGGACGGCATGATCGGCAGCGAGAGCCTGCTCTCGACCTTCGACGTGGACAGGATGTCGGTCCAGGCGCTTCTGTTCCAGACCGGCTACCTCACCATCGCCGGCGAGGAGGACGGGCGCTACCGGCTGGACTACCCGAACCTCGAGGTGCGCCGGAGCCTGGGCGAGGCCTTGCTGGAAGAACTGCTCCCGGACGAGGCCCGCGAGGAGACGGAGAACCTGCGGCTGGGCGAATTGCTGGCGGCGAACGACTTCAAGCGCGTCGAGACCCTGTTCCGCGGCGTCTTCGCCGCCATCCCGCACCAGTGGTACATGAACAGCCCCGTCGCGAAGTACGAGGCCCACTACGCGAGCGTCATCCACAGCTGCTTCCTGATGGAGGGCTTCGAGCCGGTGGCCGAGGACAGCGGCAGCCGGGGGCGCGCCGACATGGCGATCCGCGCCGGCGGCGGCGTCTACCTGTTCGAGTTCAAGGTGGTGGAGCGCGGACGGGAGGGGACCGCGCTCGCGCAGCTGCGGGAGAAGGGCTATGCGGACAAGTACCGCCGTCTCGGGCGTTCGGTCCACCTGATCGGGGTGGAGTTCAGCCGCGAGGAGCGCAACGTCGTCGGCTTCGATTGCGAGCCCGCCTGAACGGCTTCCCGTCACGGCCGCCTCCGCGAAAGAACGCAGCCCGCGGTTCGGCCCGCGACGGCAGCCGGTTCCGCCGGTTCGTCGCGCGGCTGGACGGGCCGCCCGGCCGAGGAGGCCGCCGCGGCCGACGACGGTTCCCTGCAGGCGCTCGCGCGCCGGCAGGCTTCGCGGCTCGGGCGCGTCTCCGGGTTCCGCGCCGGGCGGCTCGGCGCGCGACTCCGGTGACCGGCGAGACGCGCGCCGGCCGTCGTCGCAACCTGCTTCGTCGCGCTGGCCTTTACTTTCGGCGCGCGGTCGTCCGTGAGCATGGTTCTCCCGGCAGGTGGACGGGAGCGCAGGCGGGCGCCCTCGCTGCCGGCGGCACCGTCTTCGCCGCGGAACCGCCTACCTTCCGTTCGGGCTCGTGGGCGGGCGGGCGGCCGTTTCGCTGCCGCTGGTCACGGCCGCGGTTTCCCGCTACTTCGCGCGCAGGCGCGGACTGGCGTCGCCGTTTCCGGCGCGGCGACAGCTTCCGGTCCTGTCGCTTCCGGGCGTCGCGTCGCTCGGCTGGCGGACTTCCTGCCTGGGCGCGGCGGCGCTCTCCCTGCTGGTCCTCCTTCATTTCAGGCCGCCGCAACCCGCCGACGCCTGCCGCCGCGGCCGACGACGGTTCCCTGCCCGACCGCCTGAAATCCCTGTTCCGGGAACGGACCTTTCCGCTGCTGCTCGCCGCCTTCGCGCTGTGCGGCTTCACGACGGCCGGGATAATCGACGTGTACTTCATTCCCTACGCCCTGACCTGGGGCTTCACCCTCGTCGAGGGTGCCTACGGGGTTCACGGGCAATCTCGCCGGCGTCGTCCTGTTCCTCTTCGCGGCCCTCTTCGGGGTTCTCAACTTCGCCACCTTCCCGGTGATCGCCAACATCGTCGCGACGCGGCTTGCGGGCCTCACGCTCGGGCTGCTGTTCGGCGGCCATTCCCTGGACGCGGCGACCGGGGTCTTGCTGGGGGATCTTCGACCGCGAGACGGACTGTGGTGGGTCGCGCTTGCCGCGGTCGCCGGAGTTTTTGCCCTGCTGGTGCCGGAAAGGCGCGCCGTGGCGGCGGCTTGAGTCGCCGCCGCAAGTCCGCCAACCTTGCGCTGCCCGGCGGCAGCGCTCGCTTCCGCCCGCGGCCTCCAGGCCGTGCGTTGAGCGCGTCGAACGCGCTCGCCTCAGCGGAGCTTCCGCGGAGCGACAGGTTCGCTCGCCTCCGCGCTTTTCCCCGCCGCCCGCCCGGGCCGCCGCGGAAACTGCCGGCTACTTGCCGCGCCAGGGGACGCAGACAGGCCTGCCGCCGCCGACTTCTTGACGGCTCCGGCGCGGCGGCCTACTCTCTTCGGATGACGAAACGCATGCTTCCGATCGGCTTTTCTTCCCTCCGGGAGATCCGGGGGATGGACTGCTACTACGTCGACAAGACGGACCATGCGCGCCGCCTCGTCGAGAGAGGCAAGTACTATTTCCTGTCGCGTCCGCGCCGGTTCGGCAAGAGCCTGCTGGTGGACACGCTGCAGGAGTTGTTCGAGGGAAGCGAGGAGCTGTTCCGGGGCCTCGCCGTGCACGGCAGGTGGGACTGGTCGATACGTCATCCTGTCGTGCGGCTGGATTTCGGCGGGGGCGATTTCGGCGACCCGGACGGAGTTCGGGAAGAAACGGAATCGCAACTGAAGGCGGCGGAGAGGCGGGCCGGCATCGAGCTGGGGAGCGCCAGAGTTTCGGTCCGCTTCCGGGAACTGATCGCGGACCTGCACGAGCGCACCGGGCAGCGGGCGGTGGTTCTGGTGGACGAGTACGACAAGCCGATCCTGGACGCGCTCGGCGACCGGGAACTGGCGCGGGCCAACCGCGACTTCCTGCGCAGCCTGTACGGGGTGATCAAGGCCTGCGACAGGCATCTCCGTTTCGTTTTCCTGACGGGGGTGAGCAAATTCTCGAAGGCGGGCCTGTTCTCGGGCCTGAACAACCTGATCGACGTCACGCTGGAGCCGGAGTTCTCGGACATCTGCGGTTGCACGGACGCGGAACTGGACGCGGTCTTCGCCCCGGAACTCGAGGGCCTGGACCGGGACGAGGTCCGCCGCTGGTACAACGGCTACAACTGGCGCGGGCCGGAGAGGGTCTACAATCCGTTCGGCCTGCTGCTGCTGTTTCGGCGGCGCGAGTTCCGCCCGTACTGGTTCGAGAGCGGCACGCCGACCTTCCTGGTCGAGACGCTGGCGCGCCGCAACCTGCCCACTCCCCGCCTGGACGGCATGATCGGCAGCGAGAGCCTGCTCTCGACCTTCGACGTGGACAGGGTTTCGGTCGAGGCGCTTCTGTTCCAGACCGGCTACCTCACCATCGTCGGCGAAGAGGGCAGGCGCTACCGGCTGGACTACCCGAACCTCGAGGTGCGCCAAAGCCTGGGCGAGGCCCTGCTGGAAGAACTGCTCCCGGCCGAGGCCCGCGAGGAGACGGAGAACCTGCGGCTGGGCGAATTGCTGGCGGCTAACGACTTCAAGCGTCTCGAAACCCTGTTCCGCGGCATTTTCGCCGCCATCCCGCACCAGTGGTACGCGAGCAGCCCGGTCGCGAAGTACGAGGCCCACTACGCGAGCGTCATCCACAGCTGCTTCCTGATGGAGGGCCTCGAGCCGGTCGCGGAGGACAGCGGCAGCCGGGGGCGCGCCGACATGGCGATCCGCGCCGGCGACCGCGTCTACCTGTTCGAGTTCAAGGTGGTGGAGCGCGGACGGGAGGGGGTCGCGCTCGCGCAACTGCGGGAGAAGGGATATGCGGACAAGTACCGCCGTCTCGGGCGTTCGGTCCACCTGATCGGGGTGGAGTTCAGCCGGGCGGAGCGCAACGTCGTCGGGTTCGATTGCGAGGCCGCCTGAACGGCTTCCCGTCACGGCCGCCTCCGCGAAAGAACGCCGCTCGGCCTGCGGCGGCAGCCGGTTCCGCCGGTTCGTCGCGCGGCTTGACGGGCCGCCCGGCGAGGAGGCCGTGGCCGACGGCGTCTCCTTGCAGGCGCTCGCGCGCCGGCAGGCTTCGCGGGTCGGGCGCGTCTCCGGGTTCCGCGCCGCAGGGCTGGAGAGCCGGTCGTTCTCGTCGTCGCGGCGGCCGCAGGGCAAGGAATTCCCCGACGGCCGGCGGCGGAGAGACGCCGGGCCCGGGAGCTCAGGGAGGAACTCGACGCCGAGGAGCGCCCCTTCAAGTTTGAAGCGCAACGCGCATGGTGGCTGACCGACCGGCAATTCCCGCTATGGCCCTTGGAAAATAGGCCCGCTATCAACTCCGAAGCGCAATACCGGCGGTCGGCAATCCCTGTCGCCAAGGCAGTATGGGGATGGGTTGGCCGGTGAGTCGAGGTGCCGGGGCGGCGGGGCGTTCGCCTCCGGTCGGGCTACGCCCTCCCTGCGGCGAACGCCCCGCCGCAGCGAAAAAATCCCCCTCTGCCCCGTGGCCGGGCCGACGACCGCTGTTTGTCCTGTCCCGCGCCGCGAACCTGCGTGGCCGGGCCGGCGCACAGGCTGCTGCAGCCCGGCGACAGCCTTGTCGGCGCGCGTGCGAAGCCGAGCGCTGCCTGTGCCCCATTTTGCTGAACTATCGTCCTCAAGTTCCCGGAAATGCGCCTTGGCGGCGGGTTGGGCGTAGCCGTTCCACATCACTTCCGCGCCTGGCGGGTCCCGCTTGCGCTTGAAATACCCTCCGAGGCGGGCGACCAGGAAGACGGCGTCTCCGAGGTTTTTCGGCGGCGCCGCAAGATTTGGCGAACAGCGCCAGCACCCGGAGTTCGACGTCCGAGAACAGGATCTCGGGCGGCAAGTCGGGCAGTTCCCGTCCGAGACGGGTCCGAATCCGCCAGCCGATGACGATGGCGGCGGCGCGCTGAAGACGGCCGTCCGGTTCTTGAGGTCCTCGGCATCTGGGGTTGCCTTCAGGGCTGTCAGTAACAGACGATATGTCCGGTACCAAACGCTCATGGCCTGCTCACCCCCGCCGCCGACTTCTTGACGGCTCCGGCGCGGCGGCCTACTCTCTTCCGATGGCGAAACGCATGCTTCCGATCGGCTTTTCATCCCTCCGGGAGATCCGGGGGATGAACTGCTACTACGTCGACAAGACGGACCATGTGCGCCGCCTCGTCGAAGGGGGCAAGTACTATTTCCTGTCGCGTCCGCGGCGTTTCGGCAAGACCCTGCTGGTGGACACGCTGCAGAAGCTGTTCGAGGGAAGCGAGGAGCTGTTCCGGGGCCTCGCCGTGCACGACAAGTGGGACTGGTCGACACGCCATCCTGTCGTGCGGATCAGCTTCGGCGGGGGCAATTTCGACTCCCCGGACCTCGTTCGGGAAAACGTGGAAGACCAGTTGGAGGAAACGGAGCGGCTGGCCGGCCTCGAACCGGGCCCCGCCGGGGCGGCGGTCCGTTTCCGGCGTCTGATAAGGACGCTGCACGAGCGCGCCGGGCAGCGGGCGGTCGTTCTGGTGGACGAATACGACAAGCCGATCCTGGACGCGCTCGGCGACCGGGAACTGGCGCTCGCCAACCGCGACTTCCTGCGCGGCTTCTACGCGATGATCAAGGAGTGCGACGAGCAGCTCCGTTTCGTTTTCCTGACGGGGGTGAGCAAATTCTCGAAGGCGGGCCTGTTCTCGGGCCTGAACAACCTGATCGACGTCACGCTGGAGCCGGAATTCTCGGATATCTGCGGCTGCACGGACGCGGAGCTGGACGCGGTCTTCGCCCCGGAACTCGATGGCCTGGACCGGGACGAGATCCGGCGCTGGTACAACGGCTACAACTGGCGCGGGCCGGAGAGGGTCTACAATCCGTTCGGCCTGCTGCTGCTGTTTCGGCGGCGCGAGTTCCGCCCGTACTGGTTCGAGAGCGGCACGCCGACCTTCCTGGTCGAGACGCTGGCGCGCCGCAACCTTCCCACTCCCCGCCTGGACGGCATGATCGGCAGCGAGAGCCTGCTCTCGACCTTCGACGTGGACAGGGTTTCGGTCGAGGCGCTTCTGTTCCAGACCGGCTACCTCACCATCGTCGGCGAAGAGGGCAGGCGCTACAGGCTGGACTACCCGAACCTCGAGGTGCGCCAAAGCCTGGGCGAGGCCCTGCTGGAAGAACTGCTCCCGGCCGAGGCCCGCGAGGAGACGGAGAACCTGCGGCTGGGCGAATTGCTGGCGGCGAACGACTTCAAGCGTCTCGAAACCCTGTTCCGCGGCATTTTCGCCGCCATCCCGCACCAGTGGTACGCGAGCAGCCCGGTCGCGAAGTACGAGGCCCACTACGCGAGCGTCATCCACAGCTGCTTCCTGATGGAGGGCCTCGAGCCGGTCGCCGAGGACAGCGGCAGCCGGGGGCGCGCCGACATGGCGATCCGCGCCGGCGACCGCGTCTACCTGTTCGAGTTCAAGGTGGTGGAGCGCGGACGGGAGGGGGTCGCGCTCGCGCAACTGCGGGAGAAGGGCTATGCGGACAAGTACCGCCGTCTCGGACGTTCGGTCCACCTGATCGGGGTGGAGTTCAGCCGCGAGGAGCGCAACGTCGTCGGCTTCGATTGCGAGCCCGCCTGAACGGCTTCCCGTCACAGCCGCCTCCGCGAAAGAACGCCGCTCGGCCTGCGGCGGCAGCCGGTTCCGCCGGTTCGTCGCGCGGCTTGACGGGCCGCCCGGCCGAGGAGGCCGCGCCCGGCGGCGTCTCCCTGCAGGCGCTCGCTCGCCGACAGGCTTCGCGGGCCGGGCGCGTCTCCGGGTTTCGCGCTGCAGGGCGGGAGAGCCGGTCGTTCTCGCCGTCGCGGCGGCCCTCGTCGACGGGCGCGTCGCGCGACAGCGGCAACGGCGAGTTCAACGGCGGGATCGGCTTCGCCGTGCGCTTCTGAAACCGCGTCGGCGCGCCTCCCAGGTTTCGGACTCCGTAGCGTCGGACGCGGTCTCGGCGGCGGGCGGGGCGGCCGCTCCGCTCGCCCGGGGACCGGAGCGGCCCGACGGTTTCGCAGCGGCAGGATCGAGCGTTTCTTGGCCGTCGGTTCGTTCGTCGGGCCCGGTGCGGCGCGGTTCGACGCGCCAAGCGGCTTCGCCCGGCGGAAAGGTGCCGTCGCGATCCGGCTCCTTCGTGGACGGAGGCCGGGGCGGCCGCCTGACGGGACCGACGGCATGCCGGCTGCCCTCGCGACGGAGATTGCCGACCGCACGCTTTGGCGCCGACAGGAGGAGACTCGAAGAACGGCGCGGAGGATTGGTTTGGTCTTGAGCGTTGTCCGCCAACGTGGTCTATAGATTGCCGGTTCGTCTCCGCAACCGGGGTTTCGGGGTTCCCATGCGATTTCTGAAACGCGCCGCGGTTTTCGCAGCGATGCCTTTCTTTCTTGCCCTGGCGCCGGTGGGCGCGAACGCGGACAACGAATGCGATTCCCCCGTGAACGGGGAAACTTCATGCCCGAACCGAGGTTCTTCGGTCCGGTCGGTGATCATCATCAACGGCGAGGTGACCGGCGGCAATTCCGAGGGGGCGCGGCCGTGAAGCTGACCGGCGGCGGCAGCGTCATCGTCGGTCCGAAGGGCCGTTTGAACGCCGACGGGGCGCCCTTCGCGATCAGGGGCGACGGCGCCGCGACCCAAGTGACCGTGCTCCAGGATCCCGATCTCGCCGACGATGGGCGCCTCACGAAGCAGGGCGTCGACGATGCGCTGGAAAGATTGGGCGCGGTCGGCGGCGTCGACGCCGTCGCCGTTCGGGCTGGCGAGGCGGGCTCGACCGGCGCCGACTACGAGAGGCGCGGGACGGTCGGCGATGACGGCAGCGTCAGCGTCGACGCCACGGGTCTTTAGGAAGGCCCTCCGCAGGCGACTTCCAGGTCGGGCGACGCCTTTCGCTTGCGGCGGGCGGAGCGCTGCCGCTTCTGCGGGGCGCTGTCGGCGACGAACGGGTTGCCGCGCCAGGGGACCCGGACAGGCTGGCCGCCGCCGACTTCTTGACGGCTCCGGCGCGGCGGCCTACTCTCTTCCGATGGCGAAACGCATGCTTCCGATCGGCTTGACCTCCCTCCGGAAAATCCGGGGAGAGATGGACTGCTACTACGTCGACAAGACGGACCATGTCCGCCGCCTTGTCGAGGGTGGTCAATATTATTTCCTGTCGCGTCCGCGCCGGTTCGGCAAGACCCTGCTGGTGGACACGCTGCAGGAGCTGTTCGAAGGAAGCGAGGAGCTGTTCCGGGGCCTCGCCGTGCACGGCAAGTGGGACTGGTCGACGCGCCATCCGGTCGTGCGGATCAGCTTCGGCGGGGGCGATTTCGGCGACCCGGACGGAGTTCGGGAAGAAACGGAATCGCAACTGAAGGCGGCGGAGAGGCGGGCCGGCATCGAGCCGGGCGGCGCCAGAGTTTCGGTCCGCTTCCGGGAACTGATCGCGGACCTGCACGAACGCACCGGGCAGCAGGCGGTCGTGCTGGTGGACGAATACGACAAGCCGATCCTGGACGCGCTCGGCGACCGGGAACTGGCGCGGGCCAACCGGGACTTCCTGCGCAGCCTGTACGGGGTTATCAAGGACTGCGACAGGCATCTCCGTTTCGTTTTCCTGACGGGAGTGAGCAAATTCTCGAAGGCGGGCCTGTTCTCGGGTCTGAACAACCTGCGCGACATCACGCTGGCGCCGGAGTTCTCGGACATCTGCGGTTGCACGGACGCGGAGCTGGACGCGGTCTTCGCCCCGGAACTCGAGGGCCTGGACCGGGACGAGATCCGCCGCTGGTACAACGGCTACAACTGGCGCGGGCCGGAGAGGCTCTACAACCCGTTCGGCCTCCTGCTGCTGTTCGCCGAGCGCAGGTTCGGCAACTACTGGTTCGAGAGCGGCACGCCGACCTTCCTGATCGAGACGCTGGCGCGCCGCAACCTGCCCACTCCCCGCCTGGACGGCATGATCGGCAGCGAGAGCCTGCTCTCGACCTTCGACGTGGACAGGATGTCGGTCCAGGCGCTTCTGTTCCAGACCGGCTACCTCACCATCGCCGGCGAGGAGGACGGGCGCTACCGGCTGGACTACCCGAACCTCGAGGTGCGCCAGAGCCTGGGCGAGGCCTTGCTGGAAGAACTGCTCCCGGACGAGGCCCGCGAGGAGACGGAGAACCTGCGGCTGGGCGAATTGCTGGCGGCGAACGACTTCAAGCGCGTCGAGACCCTGTTCCGCGGCGTCTTCGCCGCCATCCCGCACCAGTGGTACATGAACAGCCCCGTCGCGAAGTACGAGGCCCACTACGCGAGCGTCATCCACAGCTGCTTCCTGATGGAGGGCCTCGAGCCGGTGGCCGAGGACAGCGGCAGCCGGGGGCGCGCCGACATGGCGATCCGCGCCGGCGGGCGCGTCTACCTGTTCGAGTTCAAGGTGGTGGAGCGCGGGCGGGAGGGGACCGCGCTCGCGCAGTTGCGGGAGAAGGGCTATGCGGACAAGTACCGCCGTCTCGGGCGTTCGGTCCACCTGGTCGGGGTGGAGTTCAGCCGCGAGGAGCGCAACGTCGTCGGGTTCGATTGCGAGCCCGCCTGAACGGCTTCCCGTCACGGCCGCCTCCGCGAAAGAACGCCGCCCGCGGTTCGGCCCGCGACGGCGGCCGGTTCCGCCGGTTCGTCGCGCGGCTCGACGGGCCGCCCGGCCGAGGAGGCCGCCGCGGCCGACGACGGTTCCCTGCAGGCGCTCGCGCGCCGGCAGGCTTCGCGGGTCGGGCGCGTCTCCGGGTTCCGCGCCGCAGGGCTGGAGAGCCGGTCGTTCTCGTCGTGGCGGCGGCCGCAGGGCAAGGAATTCCCCGACGGCCGGCGGCGGAGAGACGCCGGGCCCGGGAGCTCAGGGAGGAACTCGACGCCGAGGAGCGCCCCTTCAAGTTTGAAGCGCAACGCGCATGGTGGCTGACCGACCGGCAATTCCCGCTATGGCCCTTGGAAAATATGGGGTTTCAGAAAAATTTGTCGTAGATTTTTCCGGGTGGTGCGATTTGCCTGAGGGATTTGTCGCGGCGGCTTGTCCCTTGGTGATTTCGCCTTCTCGGCGCACCTTCCGGACGTGCGGCCGCCTTAGCGGGAATTGCTGCTGAATGACTGGTTTTTGCGGAGGTTGCAGTAGCCCCCGCGAAGCCGGCCCGCCGCGACGACCCGGACGGTATTGAATGACTTGTTTTTGCAGAGGTTGCAGTAGCCTCGTTTCGGTGGGCATAAACGATACGGCCGTTACGGGCCGCTTGAGAGAGTCGACAGGCGCATGAAGAAGCTCTCGCCGCTCGCCCCCGGCGGCTTTCCGGACATGCCTCCCGTCCCGGGCGTTTCGCTCGCGGCCGCCTGTTGCGGCCTGCGTTACGCCGGACGGCTGGACGTGTTTCTCGCGTCGCTCGCGCCCGGAACCAGGGCGGCCGGCGTGTTGACCAAATCCCGGACGGCGGCCGCGCTGTCGTGCTCCGGATCCCACGTGCTCGTCGCCTCGACCGGCGTGATCGGCGAGACCCTTCCCGACAAGCGCATCCGGGACTCGCTGGAAAGCCTGCGGAACTCCCTGGCCCCGCATGGCTGGAAAGAGGCCGCGGAGGCCATCATGACCACCGACACCTTTCCGAAGGGGTCGTGGAGAAAGACCCGCGTCGGAGACGCCGAAGTCGTCGTCTGCGGCATCGCCAAGGGATCCGGCATGATCGCGCCCGACATGGCGACGATGCTGGCCTTCGTCTTCACGGACGCGGCGGTCGGCGCCGCCGCGCTCCGGCGGCTTCTGTCCCGGAGCGCCGACAAGTCCTTCAATTCGATCACCGTCGACGGAGACACCTCGACCAACGACGCGGTTCTGCTGTTCGCGACCGGCGCGGCCGGGCACGACCCGGTCGTCGACGCCTCGGATCCGCGCTTGCGGCGATTCCGCTCGGCCCTCGACGAAATCCTCCTCGATCTCGCGCACCAGATCGTTCGCGACGGCGAAGGCGCGACCAAGTTCGTCGCCGTCACCGTGACCGGCGCGGCGTCGCCCCGGGCGGCGCGCAACGTCGCCTTCTCGATCGCCAACTCCCTGCTGATGAAGACGGCGATCACCGGAGAAGACGCCAATTGGGGGCGGATCGTCATGGCGGTGGGCAAGGCGGGAGAGGAAGCCGATCGCGACCGTTTGCGCATCAGCATCGGCGGCGTTCCGGTGGCCGACAAGGGGAGGGCGGTTCCGGGTTACGACGAAGCGCCGGTCGCCGCCCACATGAAGGGCGAGGAGATCGACCTTGAGGTCGACCTCGGCGTCGGCGGCGGCCATTCCCTGGGCGCGGCGACAGGGGTCTTGCTCGGGGATCTTCGACCGCGAGACGGACTTTGGTGGTTGCCGCGCTCGCCGGGGTCTTTGCCCTGCTGGCGCCGGAGAGGCGCGCCGCGGCAGCGGCGTGAGTCGCTGCCGCGCGTCGCCCGACCGGTAAGCGCCTGAAGCGTAGCTGCGCCTCCGCGCTTTTCCCCGTCGGCGGCCCGTGCCGCCGCGGAAACTGCCGGCTGCTTGCCGCGCCAGGGGACCCGGACAGGCATGCCGCCGCCGACTTCTTGACGGTTCCGGCGCGGCGGCCTACTCTCTTCGAATGACGAAACGCATGCTTCCGATCGGCTTTTCCTCCCTCCGGGAGATCCGGGGGATGGACTGCTACTACGTCGACAAGACGGAGCATGCGCGCCGCCTCGTCGAGAGGGGCAAGTACTATTTCCTGTCGCGTCCGCGCCGGTTCGGCAAGACCCTGCTGGTGGACACGCTGCAGGAGTTGTTCGAGGGGAGCGAGGAGCTGTTCCGGGGCCTCGCCGTGCACGGCAAGTGGGACTGGTCGGCGCGCCATCCTGTCGTGCGGATCAGCTTCGGCGGGGGCAATTTCGACTCCCCGGACCTCGTTCGGGAAAACGTGGAAGACCAGTTGGAGGAAACGGAGCGGCTGGCCGGCCTCGAACCGGATCCCGCCGGGGCGGCGGTCCGTTTCCGGCGCCTGATAAGGACGCTGCACGAGCGCACCGGGCGGCGGGCGGTCGTTCTGGTGGACGAATACGACAAGCCGATCCTGGACGCGCTCGGCGACCGGGAACTGGCGTTGGCCAACCGCAGCTTCCTGCGCGGCTTCTACGCGATGATCAAGGACTGCGACAGGCATCTCCGTTTCGTTTTCCTGACGGGGGTGAGCAAGTTAACGGGCCTGTTCTCGGGCCTGAACAACCTGAACGACATCACGCTGGACGAGCGTTACGGCGCCATCTGCGGCTGCACGGACGCGGAACTGGACGCGGTCTTCGCCCCGGAACTCGAGGGCCTGGACCGGGACGAGATCCGGCGCTGGTACAACGGCTACAACTGGCTCGGACCGGAGAGGGTCTACAACCCGTTCGGCCTCCTGCTGCTGTTCGACAAACGCAAGTTCGGCAACTACTGGTTCGAGAGCGGCACGCCGACCTTCCTGATCGAGACGCTGGCGCGCCGCAACCTGCCCACTCCCCGCCTGGACGGCATGATCGGCAGCGAGAGCCTGCTCTCGACCTTCGACGTGGACAGGATGTCGGTCCAGGCGCTTCTGTTCCAGACCGGCTACCTCAGTGCGCCGTGGAAAGGCGCTTTCTTCTGGTGGGTGCGAATCCCACCCAACAACTGTCGTTCCGGTTGGTAGCGGCCAGGGCGGTTTACGGAGGTAACGATGTAGGCTGAAGCACTCTGGGAAAGGGCGGCGAAGGCCGCTCAGCGAACACGCGGGCCGAAACGAGTAGTGAACATTGAGCAGGCCTCGAAACGGTCAATGCGGAAGCTGACCCTCCTGAGGTTAGGGGAAAGCCGCCGACGGTCGGGAAGAGAACGACAAAAGCACCGACCGTTTCCGCCGGGGTAGTGATGTCGGCACGCATGGAAGATGAAGGAAGCAGCAACACGGGAAGCCCTGTCGGTGACGCGCACGAGTCAACCGGAACCCCGCGAGGGGCAGGCCGGGCCGGCAGGGTGGCGGAGAGGCCCGTAGTACCGGAGAAGCCGGGTAACGCCGGCGGAGGAAAGGGGCCTCAGGCGAGGAAGGGCGCCGCAAGGGAGAAGGGCTCGGAGATTGGCTATGCCTAACAACCGACTACATGCCAGAGATCCCGGAAGCGTCACATGCAGAAGCGAAGGAACCCGGTCGAGAGGCCGGGGTCGTCGAGGCGTAAACAGGCTCGGCGACGGGTTGGAAAGCGAGAACAGGCGGAAAATATGGGAGACGGTGCAACTCCCGGGTCCGGAAAACCGGCCGTTTTTTGGGAACGCTGACAATCCATCCGTGGGCGAGACGCATGATCCTGCTGGAGGCGCGGGAAATCCGCACGTCCGGTTCGGAGAGCGGGGACTGGAAACGTGGCCACGGGAGCCGGACTGAGGCCCGGAGCGAAAGCGACGGAACATCCACCGGACCCTAAAGCTAACGCGCCAGTCCTCGACTCTACCCATCGCCGGCGAGGAGGACGGGCGCTACCGGCTGGACTACCCGAACCTCGAGGTGCGCCAGAGCCTGGGCGAGGCCTTGCTGGAAGAACTGCTCCCGGACGAGGCCCGCGAGGAGACGGAGAACCTGCGGCTGGGTGCTGGCGGCGAACGACTTCAAGCGCGTCGAGACCCTGTTCCGCGGCGTCTTCGCCGCCATCCCGCACCAGTGGTACATGAACAGCCCGGTGTACGAGGCCCACTACGCGAGCGTCATCCACAGCTGCTTCCTGATGGAGGGCCTCGAGCCGGTGGCCGAGGACAGCGGCAGCCGGGGGCGCGCCGACATGGCGATCCGCTCCGGCGGGCGCGTCTACCTGTTCGAGTTCAAGGTGGTGGAGCGCGGACGGGAGGGGATCGCGCTCGCGCAGTTGCGGGAGAAGGGCTACGCGGACAAGTACCGCCATTTCGGACGTTCGGTCCACCTGGTCGGGGTGGAGTTCAGCCGCGAGGAGCGCAACGTCGTCGGCTGCGAGCCCGCCTGAACGGCTTCCCGTCACGGCCGCCTCCGCGAAAGAACGCCGCCCGCGGTTCGGCCTGCGGCGGCAGCCGGTTCCGCCGGTTCGTCGCGCGGCTTGACGGGCCGCCCGGCCGAGGAGGCCGCCTCGGGGCCGGCGGCGTCTCCCTGCAGGCTTCGCGGGCCGGGCGGCGCTCCGGGTTCCGCACCGCGGGGCGGGAGAAGCGGTCGTTCTCGTCGTCACGGCGGCTCTCGTCGACGGGCGCGTCGCGCGGCGGCCGCAGGGCAGGGCGGGGGAATTCCCCGGCGGCCGGCGGCGGGGAGACGCCGGGCCCGGGAGCTTCGGGAGGAACTCGACGTCGACGAGAGCTGCCTTTCGCCGTTCACCTTCGCGTCTCACCGACGATTTTCACCTGGCCGCTTTACGTCTGCCGGAAATGGGGAGGGCGCGTGAACGGAAGGACAGCAGGTCGCGTGGGTGAAGCCGGTGCGCCTCGACGCCTACGCCGCCCGTCGACCGGCCGCTGGTTGCCGACGCGGCTCTTCCGGAGTTGCGGCCGTCCGTTTTCGGCGGCGCGCCGGGCGGCGCGGCGCAGGAGCGCGACTCCGGTGACCGGCGAGACGCGCGCCGGCCGTCGTCTGCTTCGCCGCGCTGGCCTTCACTTTCGGCGCGCGGTCGTCCGTGAGCATGGTTCTCCCGTCTTGGCAGTCGGAACTCGGGTGGACGGGAGCGCAGGCGGGCGCCGCCCTGGGTGGCGTCGGGTCGCCGATGGTGTGGCTGTGCAGGGACCGCTACGGAGCGCAGCTCGCTGCCGGCGGCACCGCCTTCGCGCGGAACCGCCTACCTTCCGTTCGGGCTCGTGGGCGGGCGGGCGGCCGTCTCGCTGCCGCTGGTCACGGCCGCGGTTTCCCGCTACTTCGTTCGCGGGCGCGGACTGGCGATCGGCCTCGCCGTTTCGGGCGCGGCGACAGCTTCCGGTCCTGTCGCTTCTGGGCGTCGCGTCGCTCGGCTGGCGGACTTCTTACCTGGGCGCGGCGGTGCTCTCCCTGCTGGTCGTCCTTTGTTTCAGGCCGCCGCCGGAAAACCTGCCGACGCCTGCCGCCGCTGCGGCCGACGACGGTTCCCTGTCCGACCGCCTGAAGTCCCTGTTCCGGGAACGGACTTTTCTGCTGCTGCTCGCCGCCTTCGCGCTGTGCGGCTTCACGACGGCCGGGATAATCGACGCGTATTTCATTCCCTACGCCCTGACCTGCGGCTTCACCCTCGTCGAGGGCTCCGCCGCTTACGGGGTTCACGGGCCGGCGTCGTCCTGTTTTCGGCGGACCATGTCCATCGTCCGCGACTGCTGGCGAGCATGTTCTTTGGCCGCGCTCTGGCCTTCGTCGTGCTGCTGTTCGTCGCGGCCTCCGTCCTGTTTCTCTTCGCGGCCCTCTTCGGCGTTCTCAACTTTGCCGCCTTCCCGGTGATCGCCAACATCGTCGCGACGCGGCTTGCGGGGCCTCGGGCTGCTGTTCGGCGGCCATTCCCTAGGCGCGGCGACAGGGGTCTTGCTGGGGGATCTTCGACCGCGAGACGGACTGTGGTGGTTGCCGCGCTCGCCGGGGTCTTTGCCCTGCTGGTGCTGGAAAGGCGCGCCGCGGCGTCGGCGTGAGTCGCCGCCGCGCGTCGGCCAGCCTTGCGGTTGCGCTGCCCGGCGGCAACGCTTGCCGCTCGCGCTGCCCGGCGGCAACGCTTGCCGCTCGCGCGTCGCCCGACCGGTAGGCGCGCGTAGTGCGCTTTGTCAGCTTCTGGTCCACCAAACGCCAGCCACTCCCTGGGAATGAAAAAGCGCGGGTATGTTGAAGCACTCATCCGCAGTATATCGGCCCGTGTAACTTTGGGTATAGTTCTCCTGTCCTTGCGGCGCTCGCCGACATAACCGTTCCGGGTTCGGGCGTCCAGTCAAGGAAATTCGGACCGCACCCCCTCGCCAAGCGTGCTGTCGACGCCTTCAAAGCGAGGAGCTCAAGCCCGATGTCCTCGTCAGGGTGCAGGTGGACACACGCGAGTAGGATATCGCTACCCTGCCGTACCGCCGCCGTTCCCTGCGCTGTGGTGCAATTGTGGACAGGTGCCCCCGAGTATCTGCGCGATCCTTGGGGTGAGCGCCTCGACATCACGTCATAGCCGAAGCCCGGCGGCAGGAGCACCGTCCGCGTGGTTGGTTCCGAAGTGGGGAAGCCGGGTGCGGTTCCGGCGGACCTCCCCGGGCCCGCGGCTATCGTCCTGAGAGTGCCGGTAGATCCGCCCCTGCGACCAGTGCGATTCCCGAGATGACGTGCAGGGCAATGAATGTCCGCGGGAGCCATCGCTCGATGTGGGTCACAGCGCGATACGACCGGCCCCGGCCCTGCTTCGCCAGCCGCCATTCGCATGTGTACGGTGCCGCCGGAAAGTGCCGTTCGATCTCGTGGATTAGCTCGAACTTGATGTGGTTCAGCTCCTTGTATGACCGGATGATCCGGGACCAGAGCAAGGAGACCGCGATACCCAAGATCGGAACGGCCACCGCCCACCAACTCTGGCCGAATCCCTCGGGCTGGATGCCGTACAGGGCAGCGAGTCCGGCGTTAAGGGCGAGGAGCAAACGGCTCGAGGCGAGGCGGCGGGCGCGCTCGGCCGACTGTACATAGAGCTTGTATTGTTCGAGGAGGTCGGCGGTGAAGGTCTCGCCGTAGGCGTCCCTCGAACGCCGAACGACACCTTCGCCGGGCCGGTCGGCCATACGTCATCCCAGGGAGTAAATCAGTTTTTGAAGGTTCGGCCAGTTCCAGGCGTGAATCTCATCCGACGCGAGCGCCTGCGCCGGCTTGGTGCAGTTGGCATGACCCCGCAACAGAAAGTAGGGCTTGCCTTCCTTCCGGGTGATGGTGATCTCGGCGGCCACCCCCTTGGCCATGTCGGTATGGGCTCCGCAGATGACGATGGTAAGGTCGACGTTGTGGATGATGCTTCGGACTTTTTGCCGCCACTTCTCGTCGTAAGGTGCCCTGACCGAGCAATCGATGATCGAGAACGGCGAGTCGGGGCGTTCCGATTGGGCGACCAGATCGCCGCGAAGGCTTTTGTCGTGGTCAAAGTCGAAGCTGATGAACACGCGCTTTTGGGCCATGTTCGGCACCTCCGTCGTTCGGGCCATCCCCAGAGAATTCAAGCATAAGGTTAGGGACACCGCCGCCCGGTGTCAACGGCTTCGAGCAGACCTGTCAGTAACAGACGATATGTCCGGTACCAAACGCTCATGGCCTGCTCACCCCCGCCGCCGACTTCTTGACGGCTTCGACGGGGCGGCCTACTCTCTTCCGATGGCGAAACGCGTGCTTCCGATCGGCATGACCTCCCTCCGGAAAATCCGGACGAGGAACTGCTACTACGTCGACAAGACGGACCATGTGCGCCGCCTCGTCGAAGAGGGCGATTACTATTTCCTGTCGCGTCCGCGGCGTTTCGGCAAGACCCTGCTGGTGGACACGCTGCAGAAGCTGTTCGAGGGAAGCGAGGAGCTGTTCCGGGGCCTCGCCGTGCACGGCAAGTGGGACTGGTCGACGCGCCATCCTGTCGTGCGGATCAGCTTCGGCGGCGGCAATTTCGACTCCCCGGACCTCGTTCGGGAAAACGTGGAAGACCAGTTGGAGGAAACGGAGCGGCTGGCCGGCCTCGAACCGGGGCCCGCCGGGGCGGCAGTCCGTTTCCGGCGCCTGATAAGGACGCTGCACGAACGCACCGGGCAGCGAACGGTCGTTCTGGTGGACGAGTACGACAAGCCGATCCTGGACGCGCTCGGCGACCGGGAGCTGGCGCTGGCCAACCGCGATTTCCTGCGCGGCTTCTACGCGATGATCAAGGAGTGCGACGAGCAGCTCCGTTTCGTTTTCCTGACGGGGGTGAGCAAATTCTCGAAGGCGGGCCTGTTCTCGGGCCTGAACAACCTGAACGACATCACGCTGGACGAGCGCTACGGCACCATCTGCGGCTGCACGGACGCGGAACTGGACGCGGTCTTCGCCCCGGAACTCGAGGGCCTGGACCGGGAGAAGGTCCGCCGCTGGTACAACGGCTACAACTGGCTCGGACCGGAGAGGGTCTACAACCCGTTCGGCCTTCTGCTGCTGTTCGACAAACGCAAGTTCGGCAACTACTGGTTCCATAGCGGCACGCCGACCTTTCTGGTCGAGACGCTGGCGCGCCGCAACCTGCCCACTCCCCGCCTGGACGGCATGATCGGCAGCGAGAGCCTGCTCTCGGCCTTCGACGTGGACAGGATCTCGGTCGAGGCGCTTCTGTTCCAGACCGGCTATCTCACCATCGTCGGCGAAGAGGGCGGGCGCTACCGGCTGGGCTACCCGAACCTCGAGGTGCGCCAGAGCCTGGGCGAGGCCTTGCTGGAAGAACTGCTCCCGGACGAGGCCCGCGAGGAGACGGAGAACCTGCGGCTGGGCGAATTGCTGGAGGCGAACGACTTCAAGTGTCTCGAAACCCTGTTCCGCGGCATTTTCGCCGCCATCCCGCACCAGTGGTACATGAACAGTCCCGTCGCGAAGTACGAGGCCCACTACGCGAGCGTCATCCACAGCTGCTTCCTGATGGAGGGCCTCGAGCCGGTGGCCGAGGACAGCGGCAGCCGGGGGCGCGCCGACATGGCGATCCGCGCCGGCGGGCGCGTCTACCTGTTCGAGTTCAAGGTGGTGGAGCGCGGGCGGGAGGGGGTCGCGCTCGCGCAATTGCGGGAGAAGGGCTACGCGGACAAGTACCGCCGTCTCGGTCGTTCGGTGCACCTGATCGGGGTGGAGTTCAGCCGCGAGGAGCGCAACGTCGTCGGGTTCGACTGCGAGACCGCCTGAACGGCTTCCCGTCACGGCCGCCTCCGCGAAAGAACGCCGCCCGCGACGCCGGTTCGTCGCGCGGCTTGACGGGCCGCCCGGCCGAGGAGGCCGCGTCCGGCGGCGTCTCCCTGCAGGCGCTCGCGCTCCGCCCGGTGTTCTCGATCCGGGCGGCGCTTCGGGTTCCGCGCCGCGCTGCAGGGCGGGAGAGCCGGCCGTTCTCGTCGTCGCGGCGGCCCTCGTCGAGGGCTTCGCCGCCTACGGGGTTCACGGGCCGGCGTCGTCCTGTTTTCGGCGGACCATCGCCCGCGACTGCTGGCGAGCATGTTCTTCGGCCGCGCCCTGGCCTTCGTCGCGCTGCCGTTCGTCGCGGCCTCCGTCCTGTTTCTCTTCGCGGCCCGCTTCGGCGTTCTCAACTTCGCCACCTTCCCGGTGATCGCCAACATCGTCGCGACGCGGCTTGCGGGGCCTCACGCTCGGGCTGCTGTTCGGCGGCCATTCCCTGGGCGCGGCGGCAGGGGTCCTGCTCGGGGATCTTCGATCTGACCGCGAGATACGACGGACCGTGGTGGGTCGCGCTTGCCGCGATCGCCGGGGTCTTTGCCCTGCTGGTGCCGGAAAGGCGCGCCGCGGCGGCGGCGTGAGTCGCCGTGGGCGCCCTCGCTGCCGACGGCGCCGCCTTCGCCGCGGAACCGCCTGCCTTCTGTTCGGGCTCGCGCGGCGCTCCCGGATTTTCGCCGTCTGATGAGGGCGGCGTCCTTGCGAAGGGCCAAATCGTCAACCAGACCGAGCTGGAGCGCGACGTGCCGCAGCCCACGGTGCGTCGGTATCTGTTGAAAGCCTCTTATCTCCTGGTGCGGCTGCCTGCCACTCCGTGAATCGCGCGAAGCGCTTGATCAAGTCGCCAAAGCTTTACTGACCGGGTTGGCGCTGCATCTATCCGGCCGGAACGAGCCCGGCGTCGCGCATCTCGAGAATCTCGTGCTTCACGATCTGCTCGCGTGGCGCGATTCGCGGTTGAAAAGAGCGGAAATTCTTCGTTGGACAACAACTGTCGGGGAAGAAGTGGACTTCGTGGTCGAGACCGACGACAGCCTCGTCGAGGTCAAGGTGATCGCTCGCCCGCGTCTGGGCGACGCGCGCCATCTCCGGGCGTTTCGCGAGGAATACGGCGCCGCCGTTCGGACTGGATTGTTGCTTCATTCCGGCGAGTCGCTGGAATGGCTCGCGCCCGGCGTGCTGGCGGTTCCGTGGTGGAAACTCTTGCGCTGATTCTCCCAGCCTTGGGCTCCCGGGCCTTTGAGCGGAGCGCGCCCGGTCTTTCCCCGGGTCGGCCGGCTTCCGGGGCCTACGCCGCCCGACGGTCCGCGAGCACTTCCGAAACCGGGCGGTCGTCGATCGGCCAGTGGAGCAGGGAGGCGAGGGCGCCGCCGACGATCACGATCCACCACGCGAGCTCGTAGGATCCCGTCATGTCCCAAATTCTGCCGCCCAACCAGACGCTGGTGAAACTGCCGATCTGGTGACTGAGGAACACGATGCCGTAAAGCGTTGCCATGTATCGGGGCCCGAACATGCCGAATACGATGCCCGAGGTCAGCGGAACGGTCGCGAGCCAGAGCAGGCCGACGCCGGCCGCGAAGAGGTAAACCGACCATTCCGAAATCGGCGCCAGAATGAAGATCAGGAATATCAGCGACCGCCCGAAATAAAGCATCGCAAGCAGGTATTTCTTGCGATAGCGGTCGCCGAGCCATCCCGAAATCCACGTGCCGATCATGTTGAACAGGCCGATCACGGAAATCGCGGTCGCGCCGACGATGGGGTCGAGGTTCATGTCTTGCAGGTACGCCGGCAGATGGTTGTTGATGTACTGCACCTGAAACCCGCAGGTGAAGAAGCCCAGCACGAGAAGCCAGAACCCCCGGTGGCCGCTCGCTTCGCGCAGCGCCTCGATCAGTCCTTGGCCGCCCTTCCTTCCGGTCATCGCTTCGCCGGCCGACAGTCGCATCAGCAGTCCGAGCGGCACGATCGTCAGCACGAACAGTCCGAGCGCGATCAGCGCGACGACCCAGCCGTGCTCGTTCATCACGAGTTGGCCGGCTGGCACCAGAACGAGCTGGCCGCCGGTTCCTCCGGAGGTGATGATGCCGAGCCACAGGCTGCGCTTGTTCTCCGGCGCCACCCGGCTCGCGACGGCCAGCACCAGGGAAAGCGCGCAACCGGCCGATCCCATTCCGCCCAGCAGCCCCGCGCTCAACAGCATGCCCGTGGGCGTGACCGACTGGGACATCAACAGGATTCCCAGCGAATACATGGCGCCCGCCGCCGTCAATACCCGGACGGAACCCCACTTGTCGGCCACCGCACCGACGAACGGGGCGGACAGGCCGTATATCAGCGCCTGGGTTCCGAACACCAGCGACAGGCTTTCCCGTCCCCACCCCATTTCCGTCGTGATCGGGCGCAGGTAGATGCCGAAGCTCTGACGGCTTCCGTAGGCGAGGAAGACGATGCCGATGGCGCAAAACAGCGCGAAATACGGATTCTTCGTTACGGTTCGAATCATGGGGGCTCCGTAAGGCCGCCGGAGACGGCGGCGGAAGGGCCGCCCGTTCGGACAGCGGCTCGCGCCGGCGAAGCGCGCGGTGTCAGGGGTCGGTGGTTCGAACTATCGATCCAAGATGGGCGAGGTCGCGGTCGGTCCTGAAGCCGGCGAAGCGAATGCCGTGGAGAGCCAGTTCCTCGTCGTCGGCCTGCGTCGCGCCGGTCACGGAGACTGCGCCGAGAATATTGCCCGCCACGTCGCGAATAAGTTCGCCTCCTCCTTCCATGAACATCTTCTGCTCGCCCACGAACTGCTGGACCTGCGCGACGAATTCCGGCCTTCGCTCGCGGCGCTCTCGAACCAGGGCCGAAGAGCGTCCGAGCGCCAGCGCGGCCACCGCCTTGCCCAGCGCCATTTCGATCCGCGCCTGGGAACACCCGTCTTCGCGCTGCGCCGATTTGATCTTTGCGCCGATATCCGTGACCACGACGCACAGGGGCCGGAGGTCCATCTCTCGGGCTTTGGCAAGAATCGCGTCGACGATTTGGTTCGATTTGCGAAGAGTCAGCATTTCCCGTTCTCCGTTTTCGGCGATCGCCTGCAAGGCATGCGGCATTGCGACGTCAGACGCCGATGGCGTCCTGGGTGAAGGCGCAGTTCGGCGCGTCCGCGACGGCCTTGCAGGCCAGCGCTCCCGCGCGCGCGTTCAGTCCCGCCGTCAGCCGCGTTCGCTCGGATGGCCCAGCGCCGCTATTTCGCGCGCGTTGGCGGGAGTCGGCTGCCGCGGTTTTCGTGCGCCTTGGTTTCTTTCGGAAGCCCCAATCAACTCCGAAACGCAACGCCGACGGTCGGCAGCGTCAAGGCAGTATGGGGATGGGTTGGCCGGTGAGTCAAGGCGCCGGGGCGGCGGAGGCGAACGCCCCCGCCGCAGCGAAAAATCCCCCTCTTCCCCGGTGCCGGGTCGACGTCCGCCGTTTGTCCTGCGCAGCGAACCGGCGTGGCCCGACCGCGCCTACGCGCAGAGCGCGGGCCGCCGCAGCTCGGCGACAGCCTTGCCGGCCGCGCGCGAAGCCGAACCTCGGCGAGCAGCCGGGTCAGGTCATGCCTGAAAGGTCGGGACCGGTCGCTTCTTGCTTGCTCCTTTTGCTGTTCAAGCGCGCGATGACGTGACATAATGTCGGAAAATACAATCTATAGACCGATGTTTTGGTGCACCGTGAAAAGGCGCTTTCTTCTGGTGGTGTGAATCCCGCCCAACAACTGTCGTTCCGGTTGGTAGCGGCCAGGGCGGTTTACGGAGCGTAGGCTGAAGCACTCTGGCAAAAAGGGCGGCGAAGGCCGCTCAGCGAACATGCGGGCCGAAACGCGAGTGAACCAGGCCTCGAAACGGTTAACGCGGAAGCTGACCCTCCTAGGGGAAAGCCGCCGACGGTCGGGAAGAGAACGACAAGAGCACCGACCGTTTCCGCCGGGGGTCGGCACGCATGGAAAATGAAGGAAGCAGCAACACGGGAAGCCCTGTCGGTGACGCGCACGAGTCAACCGGAACCCCGCGAGGGGCAGGCCGGCGGGTGGCGGAGAGGCCCGTAGTACCGGAGAAGCCGGGTAACGCCGGCGGAGGAAAGGGGCGCGAGGAAAGGGGCCGCAAGGGAGAAGGGGCTATGCCTAACAACCGACTACATGTCAGAGATCCCGGAAGCGTTACAAGCGAAGGAACCCGGTCGAGAGGCTGGGGTTGCCGAGGCGTAAACAGGCTCGGCGACGGGTTGGACAGCGGAAAACAGACGGAAATGGGAGACGGTGCAACTCCCGGGTCCGGAAGACCGGCCGTTCTGGGAACGCTACCAATTCATCCGTGGGCGAGGGCTGGAGGCGCGGGAAATCCGCACGTCCGGTTCGGAGAGCGGGGACTGGAAACATGGCCACGGGAGCCGGACTGAGGCCCGGAGCGAAAGCGACGGAACCCGGACCCTAAAGCTAACGCGCCAGTCCTCGACTCTACCCATCCCCGGCGAGGAGGACGGACGCTACAGGCTGGGCTACCCGAACCTCGAGGTGCGCCGGAGCCTGGGCGAGGCCTTGCTGGAAGAACTGCTCCCGGTCGAGGCTCGCAAGAAGACGGGGTGCCTGCGGCTGGGCGAACTGCTGGCGGCGAACGACTTCGAACGCACCCTGTTTCCGCGGCGTCTTCGCCGCGCACCAGTGGTACATGAACAGCCCGGTGTACGAGGCCCACTACGCGAGCGTCCAGCTGCTTGGAGGGCCTTGAGCCGGTGGCCGAGGACAGCGGCAGCCGGGGGCGCGCCGACATGGCGGTCCGCGCCGGCGGGCGCGTCTACCTGTTCGAGTTCAAGGTGGTGGAGCGCGGACGGGAGGGGGGCGCGCTCGCGCAGCTGCGGGAGAAGGGCTACGCGGACAAGTACCGCCGTCTCGGACGTTCGGTCCACCTGGTGGAGTTCAGCCGCGAGGAGCGCAACGTCGTCGGCTGCGAGCCCGCCTGAACGGCTTCCCGTCACGACCGCCTCCGCGAAAGAACGCCGACGCGGGTTCGGCCCGCGGCGGCAGCCGGTTCCGCCGGTTCGTCGCACGGCTTGACGGGCCGCCCGGCCGAGGAGGCCGCCTCGGGGCCGGCGGCGTCTCCCTGCAGGCGCTCGCGCGCCGGCAGGCTTCGCGGGTCGGGCGCGTCTCCGGGTTCCGCGCCGCAGGGCTGGAGAGCCGGTCGTTCTCGTCGTGGCTGCGGCCGCAGGGCAAGGAATTCCCCGATGGCCGGCGGTGGAGAGACGCCGGGCCCGGGAGCTCAGGGAGGAACTCGACGTCGAGGAGCGCCCCTTCAAGTTTGAAGCGCAACGCGCATGGTGGCTGACCGACCGGCAATTCCCGCTATGGCCCTTGGAAAATATGGGGTTTCAGAAAAATTTTTCGTAGATTTTTCCGGGTAGTGCGATTTGCCTGAGGGATTTGTCGCGGCGGCTTGTCCCTTGGTGATTTCGCCTTCTCGGCGCACCTTCCGGACATGCGGCCGCCTTAGCGGGAATTGCTGCTGACCGACCGTTTTGATGTTGCGGAGAGGTCAGGAGTTCAAAAACGGAGGCCAACGCCTGCCGTCACCGTTTCCGGTTTCGCGAGCCGCTTCGGTTGACGGTTTCGAACGAGCCCATGGTTTTCGGCGGCGGAAGTCCGCTCGCTCGACCGGACGACGCTCTCGTTCGACGGAACCGTTGCCTGACGTTCAGGCGTTTCGCCGCTTGCGGCGCATGTCGTCGCGCGCGCGGGTGCGGCGCTGCCATGCCTGTGCATGTAGCCGCCGGGACTCGCATGTCGTCGCGCGCGCGGGTGCGGCGGACCAACTGCAAGTATGGCGGCGAGGCCTGCCGCGGCAATCGTCGTGGTTTCGAGGCGCGCGGCTTTCCCTGGCGAGGGCGCTTGCCGTCGCGTTGCGTCGGCCCTGGTTTCCGCGGCGAGGGCGTCGACCTTGCCGTCGAGGTTCGCGAATCCGGTGCCGAGATCGTTGTCGACGCGCGTCGCCTTTGCTGGCGGCGCCAGCCGTCGGCGTTCGCTTCCGCCCGCTGCCTCCAGGCCGCGCGTCGAACGCGCTCGTCTCAGCGGGGCAGGATTTCCGCGGAGCGACAGGTTCGCTCGTCCCCGCGCTTTTCCCCGCCGTGCCGCAGCGGAAACTGCCGGCTGCTTGCCGCGCCAGGGGACGCGGACAGGCCTGCCGCCGCCGACTTCTTGACGGCTCCGGCGCGGCGGCCTACCCTCTTCGAATGACGCAACGCATGCTTCCGATCGGCTTTTCCTCCCTCCGGGAGATCCGGAGGATGAACTGCTACTACGTCGACAAGACGGACCATGTGCGCCGCCTCGTCGAGAGGGGCAAGTACTATTTCCTGTCGCGTCCGCGCCGGTTCGGCAAGACCCTCCTGGTGGACACGCTGCAGAAGCTGTTCGAGGGAAGCGAGGAGTTGTTCCGGGGCCTCGCCGTGCACGGCAGGTGGGACTGGTCGATACGCCATCCGGTCGTGCGGATCAGCTTCGGCGGGGGCGATTTCGGCGACCCGGACGGAGTTCGGGAAGAAACGGAATCGCAACTGAGGGCGGCGGAGAGGCGGGCCGGCGCCGGGCGGCGCCAGAGTTTCGGTCCGCTTCCGGGAACTGATCGCGGACCTGCACGAACGCACCGGGCAGCGGGCGGTGGTTCTGGTGGACGAATACGACAAGCCGATCCTGGACGCGCTCGGCGACCGGGAGCTGGCGCGGGCCAACCGCGACTTCCTGCGCAGCCTGTACGGGGTTATCAAGGACTGCGACGAGCATCTCCGTTTCGTTTTCCTGACGGGAGTGAGCAAATTCTCGAAGGCGGGCCTGTTCTCGGGCCTGAACAACCTGAACGACATCACGCTGGACGAGCGCTACGGCGCCATCTGCGGTTGCACGGACGCGGAACTGGACGCGGTCTTCTCCCCGGAACTCGAGGGCCTGGACCGGGACGAAATCCGGCGCTGGTACAACGGCTACAACTGGCTCGGACCGGAGAGGGTCTACAACCCGTTCGGCCTCCTGCTGCTGTTCGACAAACGCAAGTTCGGCAACTACTGGTTCCATAGCGGCACGCCGACCTTCCTGGTCGAGACGCTGGCGCGCCGCGACCTGCCCACTCCCGACCTGGACGGCATGATCGGCAGCGAGAGCCTGCTCTCGACCTTCGACGTGGACAATATCTCGGTCGAGGCGCTTCTGTTCCAGACCGGCTACCTCACCATCGTCGGCGAGGAGGACAGGCACTACCGGCTGGACTACCCGAACCTCGAGGTGCGCCAGAGCCTGGGCGAGGCCTTGCTGGGAGAACTGCTCCCGGTCGAGGCCCGCAAGAAGACGGGGCGCCTGCGGCTGGGCGAACTGCTGGAGGCGAACGACTTCGAACGCATCGGGACCCTGTTCCGCGGCGTCTTCGCCCCGCACCAGTGGTACATGAACAGCCCGGTGTACGAGGCCCACTACGCGAGCGTCATCCACAGCTGCTTCCTGATGGAGGGCTTCGAGCCGGTGGCCGAGGACAGCGGCAGCCGGGGGCGCGCCGACATGGCGATCCGCGCCGGCGGGCGCGTCTACCTGTTCGAGTTCAAGGTGGTGGAGCGCGGACGGGAGGGGGTCGCGCTCGCGCAGTTGCGGGAGAAGGGCTACGCGGACAAGTACCGCCGTCTCGGACGTTCGGTCCACCTGGTGGAGTTCAGCCGCGAGGAGCGCAACGTCGTCGGCTGCGAGCCCGCCTGAACGGCTTCCCGTCACGGCCGCCTCCGCGAAAGAACGCCGCTTCGGGGCCGGCGGCGTCTCCCTGCAGGCTTCGCGGGCCGGGCGCGTCTCCGGGTTCCGCGCCGCAGGGCTGGAGAGCCGGTCGTTTTCGCCGTCGCGGCGGCCGGAGGGCGGAGCGGGGGAATTCCCCGGCGGCCGGCGGCGGAGGGACGCCGGGCCCGGGAGCTTCGGGAGGAACTCGACGTCGACGAGATCTGCCTTTCGCCGTTCACCTTCGCGTCTCACCGACGATTTTCATCTGGCCGCTTTACGTCTGCCGGAAATGGGGAGGCCGCGTGAACGGAAGGACCGGCGTCGCATGCGCTACGCGATCCTGAAGGTCGGAGGCTACGCCGTCAGGCGTGGTTGAGGCAGCCAACAAAGTGCTGGTCGCCATGCTGCGCGGTGACGCGGCTCTTCCGGAGTTGCGGCCGTCCCTTTTCGGCGGCGCGCCGCTTCGCGGCCGGCGCCGGGGCGGATTTCCGGCGTTTCGCCGGGCGACGCGGCGCAGGAGCGCGACTCCGGTGACCGACGAGACGCGCGCCGGCCGTCGTCTGCTTCGTCGCGCTGGCCTTCACTTTCGGCGCGCGGTCGTCCGTGAGCATGGTTCTCCCGTTCTGGCAGTCGGAACTCGGGTGGACGGGAGCGCAATCGTCGGCGGGCGCCTCCCTGGTTCTGGTCATGATGGCCGTCGGGTCGCCGGTGGCGGGCAGGGACCGCTACGGGGCGCAGCCGATATTCGCCGCGGGACTGATCGCCCTCGCTGCCGGCATCGGCGGCACCGCCTTCGCCGCGGAACCGCTTCACTACTACCTTCTGTTCGGACTCGTGGGCGGAGCCGGCTGGGCGGCCGTCTCGCTGCCGCTGGTCACGGCCGCGGTTTCCCGCTACTTCGTTCGCGGGCGCGGACTGGCGATCGGCCTCGCCGTTTCGGGCGCGTCCGGAGGACAGCTTCCTGTCCTGTCGCTTCTGGGCGTCATGATCGCGTCGCTCGGCTGGCGGACTTCTTATCTGATCCTGGGCGCCGCGATGGCGGCGCTCTCCCTGCTGGTTCTCCTTCGTTTCAGGCCGTCGCCGGAAAACCCGCCGCCGCCCGCCGCCGCGGCGGCAGGCGACGGTTCCCTGTCCGACCGCCTGAAGTCCCTGTTTCGGGAACGGACCTTTCTGCTGCTGCTCGCCGCCTTCGCGCTGTGCGGCTTCACGACGGCCGGGATAATCGACGTGTACTTCATTCCCTACGCCCTGACCTGCGGCTTCACCCTCGTCGAGGGCTCCGCCGCCTACGGGGCTCACGGGATCGGCAATCTCGCCGGCGTCGTCCTGTTTTCGTGGATGGCGGACCATGTCCATCGCCCGCGACTGCTGGCGAGCATGTTCTTCGGCCGCGCCCTGGCCTTCGTCGTGCTGCTGTTCGTCGCGGCCGACATCTCCGTCCTGTTTCTCTTCGCGGCCCTCTTCGGCGTTCTCAACTTCGCCACCTTCCCGGTGATCGCCAACATCGTCGCGACGCATATCGGCTTGCGAGTTATGGGCCTCACGCTCGGGCTGCTGTTCGGCGGCCATTCCCTGGGCGCGGCGACAGGGGTCTTGCTCGGCGGATGGATCTTCGATCTGACCGCGAGATACGACGGACTTTGGTGGATCGCGGTCGCGCTTGCCGCGCTCGCCGGGGTCTTTGCCCTGCTGGTTCCGGAAAGGCGCGCCGTAGCGGCGGCGTGAGTCGCCGCCGCGCGGCCGCCAGCCTTGCGCCGCTCGGCGGCGGCGCTCGCGCCCGCCGTGGCCTCCAGGCTGCGCGTTGAACGTGTCGAACGTGCTCGCCCCCTGCAGCGGGGCAGGATTTCCGCGGAGCGACAGGTTCGCTCGTCACCGCGCTTTCCCCGCCTGCCGCCCGTACCGCTGCGGAAACTGCCGGCTGCTTGCCGCGCCAAACGAGCTTTTACTCGGAGAAAAGATCCGCCGTGTGCCCCCGGTGGAGCGAGTGTCAAGAACATTTTGAACTGGTATGTACCAAATTGACCGCTTCCGTTGTGGTGGTTGGGCCTGTGGGGAAGTGGTCAGGCGCGAAGCGGCTGTCCACTTCGGGCTTCCGGCGCGTCGAAGCGGGTCACGCGGCCTGCCGGGTTGCGGTCGGAGACCCGTCGGCCCGGTAGAGAGCGAGGCGTCCGGGGCCGTGGAAGACGGCAAGGGCGTGGTCGGGGTACTCGTGGACCCTGGCCTTGACGTAGTGGTGACGGTCGGCCTGCAGGGTGCGTCCATTGTACCGCGTGTCGTTCGAGACGGTCCTCGTGGACGCAGGTCGTCCAGGGTGCCGGCGAAGGGCACGAAGGCCGACCCCCTCGGGCGGGGTGGCGAAGCGCCGGTTGCGGTCCGGCAGGTAGACCTCCTTGAGGAAGCGGTTGGCCTCGGCCATGTCGGAGGCGAGCCTGAGTTCCTGGGGCAGGCGCTTCTGCAGGGTGCCGAACCTCCGAGCGCCCGCGGGCCTCGGGCGAGCAGGCGGCGACGTGCGCCGAGTCGGCGAAGGGCGCGCCCGACCTGGGTCGGGTTGTCCTTGTCCACCTTGCCGCCGGCCTCGGGCGTGTGAAAGTAGTGGCTGCCGCGGTAGAGCGAGCGGAACAGCCCGCGCTCGCCGGCCGCCTCGCGAAGCGCTTGGAAAAAGTGCCTTCCTCGGCGACGAAGAAGGCCGAGTAGACCTCGCTGGTGGCGTCGTCCATGGTGACGCCCACTGCCGACCCGACACCCACTCGTGGCGCGAGCCGTCCTGGTGCGGCGCCCGCCGCGGGCGCTTGCGCCGGTGGGCGCCGCGGAGCGGCTCGCACGCGGCCATGGGCCTGCAAGGTCAGCCGGACGTAGCTGCGCTGGACGCCATGGCAGGCGACCAGCTTCTCGTGAAAGTGCCTGGCGTTGAAGTCCCGGTACCGGGTGTCGAACAACTCCGGAACCTGCGCCGCCTCGTCCACGTCGGCCCGGCGCGCCGAGACCCGGCCCAGGCGGCGGTCGTACAACCCTTCCGCGCCCTCCGCCTCGTCGCGCCAGCGCCGGAAGGTGCGTTTGTCAGTAACAGACGATATGTCCGGTACCAAACGCTCATGGCCTGCTCGCCCCCGCCGCCGACTTCTTGACGGCTCCGGCGCGGCGGCCTACTCTCTTCCGATGGCGAAACGCATGCTTCCGATCGGCTTGACCTCCCTCCGGAAAATCCGGGGAGAGATGGACTGCTACTACGTCGACAAGACGGACCATGTCCGCCGCCTTGTCGAGGGCGGTCAATATTATTTCCTGTCGCGTCCGCGCCGGTTCGGCAAGACCCTGCTGGTGGACACGCTGCAGGAGCTGTTCGAAGGAAGCGAGGAGCTGTTCCGGGGCCTCGCCGTGCACGGCAGGTGGGACTGGTCGACGCGCCATCCGGTCGTGCGGATCGGCTTCGGCGGGGGCGATTTCGGCGACCCGGACGGAGTTCGGGAAGAAACGGAATCGCAACTGAAGGCGGCGGAGAGGCGGGCCGGCATCGAGCCGGGCGGCGCCAGAGTTTCGGTCCGCTTCCGGGAACTGATCGCGGACCTGCACGAACGCACCGGGCAGCGGGCGGTGGTTCTGGTGGACGAATACGACAAGCCGATTCTGGACGCGCTCGGCGACCGGGAGCTGGCGCGGGCCAACCGGGACTTCCTGCGCAGCCTGTACGGGGTTATCAAGGAGTGCGACAGGCATCTCCGTTTCGTTTTCCTGACGGGAGTGAGCAAATTCTCGAAGGCGGGCCTGTTCTCGGGCCTGAACAACCTGAACGACATCACGCTGGCGCCGGAGTTCTCGGATATTTGCGGCTGCACGGATGCGGAGCTGGACGCGGTCTTCGCCCCGGAACTCGAGGGCCTGGACCGGGACGAGATCCGCCGCTGGTACAATGGCTACAACTGGCGCGGGCCGGAGAGGGTCTACAACCCGTTCGGCCTCCTGCTGCTGTTTCAACGGCGCGAGTTCCGCCCGTACTGGTTCGAGAGCGGCACGCCGACCTTTCTGGTCGAGACGCTGGCGCGCCGCAACCTGCCCACTCCCCGCCTGGACGGCATGATCGGCAGCGAGAGCCTGCTCTCGACCTTCGACGTGGACAGGATCTCGGTCGAGGCGCTTCTGTTCCAGACCGGCTACCTCACCATCGTCGGCGAAGAGGGCGGGCGCTACCGGCTGGGCTACCCGAACCTCGAGGTGCGCCAGAGCCTGGGCGAGGCCTTGCTGGAAGAACTGCTCCCGGACGAGGCCCGCGAGGAGACGGAGAACCTGCGGCTGGGCGAATTGCTGGCGGCGAACGACTTCAAGCGCGTCGAGACCCTGTTCCGCGGCGTCTTCGCCGCCATCCCGCACCAGTGGTACATGAACAACCCCGTCGCGAAGTACGAGGCCCACTACGCGAGCGTCATCCACAGCTGCTTCCTGATGGAGGGCCTCGAGCCGGTGGCCGAGGACAGCGGCAGCCGGGGGCGCGCCGACATGGCGGTCCGCGCCGGCGGGCGCGTCTACCTGTTCGAGTTCAAGGTGGTGGAGCGCGGGCGGGAGGGGATCGCGCTCGCGCAGTTGCGGGAGAAGGGCTATGCGGACAAGTACCGCCGTCTCGGGCGTTCGGTCCACCTGATCGGGGTGGAGTTCAGCCGCGAGGAGCGCAACGTCGTCGGGTTCGATTGCGAGCCCGCCTGAACGGTTTCCCGTCACGGCCGCCTCCGCGAAAGAACGCCGCCCGCGGTTCGGCCTGCGGCGGGAGCCGGTTCGTCGCGCGGCTTGACGGGCCGCCCGGCCGAGGAGGCCGCCGCGGCCGACGACGGTTCCCTGCAGGCGCTCGCGCGCCGGCAGGCTTCGCGGGTCGGGCGCGTCTCCGGGTTCCGCGCCGCAGGGCTGGAGAGCCGGTCGTTCTCGTCGTCGCGGCGGCCGCAGGGCAAGGAATTCCCCGACGGCCGGCGGCGGAGAGACGCCGGGCCCGGGAGCTCAGGGAGGAACTCGACGCCGAGGAGCGCCCCTTCAAGTTTGAAGCGCAACGCGCATGGTGGCTGACCGACCGGCAATTCCCACTATGGCCCTTGGAAAATATGGGATTTCAGAAAAATTTTTCGTAGATTTTTCCGGGTGGTGCGATTTGCCTGAGGGATTTGTCGCGGCGGCTTGTCCCTTGGTGATTTCGCCTTCTCGGCGCGCCTTCCGGACATGCGGCCGCCTTGGCGGGAATTGCTGCTGAATGACTTGTTTTTGCGGAGGTTGCGGTAGCCCCCGCGAAGCCGGCCCGCCGCGACGGCCCGGACGGAATGACTTGTTTTTGCGGAGGTTGCAGTAGCCTCGTTTCGGTGCGCATAAACGATACGGCCGTTACGGGCCGCTCGAGAGAATCGACAGGCGCATGAAGAAGATCTCGCCGCTCGCCCCCGGCGGCTTTCCGGACATGCCTCCCGTCCCGGGCGTTTCGCTCGCGGCCGCCTGTTGCGGCTTGCGTTACGCCGGACGGCTGGACGTGTTTCTCGCGTCGCTCGCGCCCGGAACCAGGGCGGCCGGCGTGTTGACCAAATCCCGGACGGCGGCCGCGCCGGTCGACTGGTGCCGGCAGGCGCTCGAAGCCGGCGAGGCCCGGGCGCTGATCGTGAACGCCGAAAACGCCAACGCCTTCACCGGACTCGAGGGCCGCAAGTCGGTCGAACGCACCGTCGAGAAAGCGGCGGACGTGCTGTCGTGCTCCGGATCCCACGTGTTCGTCGCCTCGACCGGCGTGATCGGCGAGACCCTTCCCGACGAGCGCATCCGGAACTCGCTGGAAAGCCTGCGGAACTCCCTGGCCCCGCATGGCTGGAAAGAGGCCGCGGAGGCCATCATGACCACCGACACCTTTCCGAAGGGGTCGTGGAGAAAGACGCGCGTCGGAGACGCCGAAGTCGTCGTCTGCGGCATCGCCAAGGGATCCGGCATGATCGCGCCCGACATGGCGACGATGCTGGCCTTCGTCTTCACGGACGCGGCGGTCGGCGCCGCCGCGCTCCGGCGGCTTCTGTCCCGGAGCGCCGACAAGTCCTTCAATTCGATCACCGTCGACGGAGACACCTCGACCAGCGACGCGGTTCTGCTGTTCGCGACCGGCGCGGCCGGGCACGACCCGGTCGTCGACGCCTCGGATCCGCGCTTGCGGCAATTCCGCGGGAAAGGGCGGCGAAAGCCGCTCAGCGAACATGCGGGCCGAAACGAGCAGTGAACCAGGCCTCGAAACGGTCAATGCGGGAGCTGACCCTCCTGAGGTTAGGGGAAAGCCGCCGACGGTCGGGAAGAGAACGACAAGAGCACCGACCGTTTCCGCCGGGGGTCGGCACGCATGGAAAATGAAGGAAGCAGCAACACGGGAAACCCTGTCGGTGACGCGCACGAGTCAACCGGAACCTCGCGAGGGGCAGGCCGGCGGGTGGCGGAGAGGCCCGTAGTACCGGAGAAGCCGGGTAACGCCGGCGGAGGAAAGGGGCCGCAAGGGAGAAGGGGCTATGCCTAACAACCGACTACATGTCAGAGATCCCGGAAGCGTTACAAGCGAAGGAACCCGGTCGAGAGGCTGGGGTTGCCGAGGCGTAAACAGGCTCGGCGACGGGTTGGACAGCGGAAAACAGACGGAAATGGGAGACGGTGCAACTCCCGGGTCCGGAAGACCGGCCGTTCTGGGAACGCTACCAATTCATCCGTGGGCGAGGGCTGGAGGCGCGGGAAATCCGCACGTCCGGTTCGGAGAGCGGGGACTGGAAACATGGCCACGGGAGCCGGACTGAGGCCCGGAGCGAAAGCGACGGAACCCGGACCCTAAAGCTAACGCGCCAGTCCTCGACTCTACCCATCCCCGGCGAGGAGGACGGACGCTACAGGCTGGACTACCCGAACCTCGAGGTGCGCCGGAGCCTGGGCGAGGCCTTGCTGGAAGAACTGCTCCCGGTCGAGGCTCGCAAGAAGACGGGGTGCCTGCGGCTGGGCGAACTGCTGGCGGCGAACGACTTCGAACGCACCCTGTTTCCGCGGCGTCTTCGCCGCGCACCAGTGGTACATGAACAGCCCGGTGTACGAGGCCCACTACGCGAGCGTCCAGCTGCTTGGAGGGCCTTGAGCCGGTGGCCGAGGACAGCGGCAGCCGGGGGCGCGCCGACATGGCGGTCCGCGCCGGCGGGCGCGTCTACCTGTTCGAGTTCAAGGTGGTGGAGCGCGGACGGAAGGGGGGCGCGCTCGCGCAACTGCGGGAGAAGGGCTACGCGGACAAGTACCGCCGTCTCGGACGTTCGGTCCACCTGGTGGAGTTCAGCCGCGAGGAGCGCAACGTCGTCGGCTGCGAGCCCGCCTGAACGGCTTCCCGTCACGACCGCCTCCGCGAAAGAACGCCGACGCGGGTTCGGCCCGCGGCGGCAGCCGGTTCCGCCGGTTCGTCGCACGGCTTGACGGGCCGCCCGGCCGAGGAGGCCGCCTCGGGGCCGGCGGCGTCTCCCTGCAGGCGCTCGCGCGCCGGCAGGCTTCGCGGGTCGGGCGCGTCTCCGGGTTCCGCGCCGCAGGGCTGGAGAGCCGGTCGTTCTCGTCGTGGCTGCGGCCGCAGGGCAAGGAATTCCCCGATGGCCGGCGGTGGAGAGACGCCGGGCCCGGGAGCTCAGGGAGGAACTCGACGTCGAGGAGCGCCCCTTCAAGTTTGAAGCGCAACGCGCATGGTGGCTGACCGACCGGCAATTCCCGCTATGGCCCTTGGAAAATATGGGGTTTCAGAAAAATTTTTCGTAGATTTTTCCGGGTAGTGCGATTTGCCTGAGGGATTTGTCGCGGCGGCTTGTCCCTTGGTGATTTCGCCTTCTCGGCGCACCTTCCGGACATGCGGCCGCCTTAGCGGGAATTGCTGCTGACCGACCGTTTTGATGTTGCGGAGAGGTCAGGAGTTCAAAAACGGAGGCCAACGCCTGCCGTCACCGTTTCCGGTTTCGCGAGCCGCTTCGGTTGACGGTTTCGAACGAGCCCATGGTTTTCGGCGGCGGAAGTCCGCTCGCTCGACCGGACGACGCTCTCGTTCGACGGAACCGTTGCCTGACGTTCAGGCGTTTCGCCGCTTGCGGCGCATGTCGTCGCGCGCGCGGGTGCGGCGCTGCCATGCCTGTGCATGTAGCCGCCGGGACTCGCATGTCGTCGCGCGCGCGGGTGCGGCGGACCAACTGCAAGTATGGCGGCGAGGCCTGCCGCGGCAATCGTCGTGGTTTCGAGGCGCGCGGCTTTCCCTGGCGAGGGCGCTTGCCGTCGCGTTGCGTCGGCCCTGGTTTCCGCGGCGAGGGCGTCGACCTTGCCGTCGAGGTTCGCGAATCCGGTGCCGAGATCGTTGTCGACGCGCGTCGCCTTTGCTGGCGGCGCCAGCCGTCGGCGTTCGCTTCCGCCCGCTGCCTCCAGGCCGCGCGTCGAACGCGCTCGTCTCAGCGGGGCAGGATTTCCGCGGAGCGACAGGTTCGCTCGTCCCCGCGTTTTTCCCCGCCGTGCCGCAGCGGAAACTGCCGGCTGCTTGCCGCGCCAGGGGACGCGGACAGGCCTGCCGCCGCCGACTTCTTGACGGCTCCGGCGCGGCGGCCTACCCTCTTCGAATGACGCAACGCATGCTTCCGATCGGCTTTTCCTCCCTCCGGGAGATCCGGGGGATGAACTGCTACTACGTCGACAAGACGGACCATGTGCGCCGCCTCGTCGAGAGGGGCAAGTACTATTTCCTGTCGCGTCCGCGCCGGTTCGGCAAGACCCTCCTGGTGGACACGCTGCAGAAGCTGTTCGAGGGAAGCGAGGAGTTGTTCCGGGGCCTCGCCGTGCACGGCAGGTGGGACTGGTCGATACGCCATCCGGTCGTGCGGATCAGCTTCGGCGGGGGCGATTTCGGCGACCCGGACGGAGTTCGGGAAGAAACGGAATCGCAACTGAGGGCGGCGGAGAGGCGGGCCGGCGCCGGGCGGCGCCAGAGTTTCGGTCCGCTTCCGGGAACTGATCGCGGACCTGCACGAACGCACCGGGCAGCGGGCGGTGGTTCTGGTGGACGAATACGACAAGCCGATCCTGGACGCGCTCGGCGACCGGGAGCTGGCGCGGGCCAACCGCGACTTCCTGCGCAGCCTGTACGGGGTTATCAAGGACTGCGACGAGCATCTCCGTTTCGTTTTCCTGACGGGAGTGAGCAAATTCTCGAAGGCGGGCCTGTTCTCGGGCCTGAACAACCTGAACGACATCACGCTGGACGAGCGCTACGGCGCCATCTGCGGCTGCACGGACGCGGAACTGGACGCGGTCTTCGCCCCGGAACTCGAGGGCCTGGACCGGGACGAAATCCGGCGCTGGTACAACGGCTACAACTGGCTCGGACCGGAGAGGGTCTACAACCCGTTCGGCCTCCTGCTGCTGTTCGACAAACGCAAGTTCGGCAACTACTGGTTCCATAGCGGCACGCCGACCTTCCTGGTCGAGACGCTGGCGCGCCGCGACCTGCCCACTCCCGACCTGGACGGCATGATCGGCAGCGAGAGCCTGCTCTCGACCTTCGACGTGGACAATATCTCGGTCGAGGCGCTTCTGTTCCAGACCGGCTACCTCACCATCGCCGGCGAGGAGGACAGGCACTACCGGCTGGACTACCCGAACCTCGAGGTGCGCCAGAGCCTGGGCGAGGCCTTGCTGGGAGAACTGCTCCCGGTCGAGGCGCGCAAGAAAACGGGGCGCCTGCGGCTGGGCGAACTGCTGGAGGCGAACGACTTCGAACGCATCGGAACCCTGTTCCGCGGCGTCTTCGCCCCGCACCAGTGGTACATGAACAGCCCGGTGTACGAGGCCCACTACGCGAGCGTCATCCACAGCTGCTTCCTGATGGAGGGCTTCGAGCCGGTGGCCGAGGACAGCGGCAGCCGGGGGCGCGCCGACATGGCGATCCGCGTCGGCGGGCGCGTCTACCTGTTCGAGTTCAAGGTGGTGGAGCGCGGACGGGAGGGGGGCGCGCTCGCGCAACTGCGGGAGAAGGGCTACGCGGACAAGTACCGCCGTCTCGGACGTTCGGTCCACCTGGTGGAGTTCAGCCGCGAGGAGCGCAACGTCGTCGGCTGCGAGCCCGCCTGAACGGCTTCCCGTCACGGCCGCCTCCGCGAAAGAACGCCGCTTCGGGGCCGGCGGCGTCTCCCTGCAGGCTTCGCGGGCCGGGCGCGTCTCCGGGTTCCGCGCCGCAGGGCTGGAGAGCCGGTCGTTTTCGCCGTCGCGGCGGCCGGAGGGCGGAGCGGGGGAATTCCCCGGCGGCCGGCGGCGGAGGGACGCCGGGCCCGGGAGCTTCGGGAGGAACTCGACATCGACGAGATCTGCCTTTCGCCGTTCACCTTCGCGTCTCACCGACGATTTTCATCTGGCCGCTTTACGTCTGCCGGAAATGGGGAGGCCGCGTGAACGGAAGGACCGGCGTCGCATGCGCTACGCGATCCTGAAGGTCGGAGGCTACGCCGTCAGGCGTGGTTGAGGCAACCAACAAAGTGCTGGTCGCCATGCTGCGCGGTGACGCGGCTCTTCCGGAGTTGCGGCCGTCCCTTTTCGGCGGCGCGCCGTTTCGCGGCCGGCGCCGGGGCGGATTTCCGGCGTTTCGCCGGGCGACGCGGCGCAGGAGCGCGACTCCGGTGACCGACGAGACGCGCGCCGGCCGTCGTCTGCTTCGCCGCGCTGGCCTTCACTTTCGGCGCGCGGTCGTCCGTGAGCATGGTTCTCCCGTCTTGGCAGTCGGAACTCGGGTGGACGGGAGCGCAGGCCGCCGCCTCCTTGGGTGGCCGTCGGGTCTCCGGTGGCGGGCAGGGACCGCTGCGGGGCGCCGTTCGCCGCGGGCGCCCTCGCTGCCGGCGGCACCGCCTTCGCCGCGGAACCGCCTACCTTCCGTTCGGACTTGTGGGCGGGCGGGCGGCCGTCTCGCTGCCGCTGGTCACGGCCGCGGTTTCCCGCTACTTCGTTCGCAGGCGCGGACTGGCGGTCGACCTCGCCGTTTCGGGCGCGGCGACAGCTTCCGGTCGTGTCGCTTCCGGGCGTCGCCGGCTGGCGGACTTCTTGTCTGGGCGCGGCGGCGCTCTCCCTGTTGGTCGTCCTCCGTTTCAGGCCGCCGCCGGAAAACCCGCCGACGCCCGCCGCCGCAGCGGAAACTGCCGGCTGCTTGCCGCGCCAGGGGACGCGCCTGCCGCCGCCGATTTCTTGACGGCTCCGGCGCGGCGGCCTACTCTCTTCCGATGGCGAAACGCATGCTTCCGATCGGCATGACCTCCCTCCGGAAAATCCGGACGAGGAACTGCTACTACGTCGACAAGACGGACCATGTGCGCCGCCTCGTCGAAGAGGGCGATTACTATTTCCTGTCGCGTCCGCGCCGGTTCGGCAAGACCCTGCTGGTGGACACGCTGCAGAGGCTGTTCGAGGGAAGCGAGGAGCTGTTCCGGGGCCTCGCCGTGCACGGCAAGTGGGACTGGTCGATACGCCATCCGGTCGTGCGGATCAGCTTCGGCGGGGGCGATTTCGGCGACCCGGACGGAGTTCGGGAAGAAACGGAATCGCAACTGAAGGCGGCGGAGAGGCGGGCCGGCATCGAGCCGGGCGGCGCCAGAGTTTCGGTCCGCTTCCGGGAACTGATCGCGGACCTGCACGAACGCACCGGGCAGCGGGCGGTGGTTCTGGTGGACGAATACGACAAGCCGATCCTGGACGCGCTCGGCGACCGGGAGCTGGCGCGGGCCAACCGGGACTTCCTGCGCAGCCTGTACGGGGTTATCAAGGACTGCGACGAGCATCTCCGTTTCGTTTTCCTGACGGGAGTGAGCAAATTCTCGAAGGCGGGCCTGTTCTCGGGCCTGAACAACCTGAACGACATCACGCTGGACGAGCGCTACGGCGCCATCTGCGGTTGCACGGACGCGGAACTGGACGCGGTCTTCGCCACGGAACTCGAGGGCCTGGACCGGGACGAGGTCCGCCGCTGGTACAACGGCTACAACTGGCTCGGACCGGAGAGGGTCTACAACCCGTTCGGCCTCCTGCTGCTGTTCGACAAACGCAAGTTCGGCAACTACTGGTTCCATAGCGGCACGCCGACCTTCCTGGTCGAGACGCTGGCGCGCCGCGACCTGCCCACTCCCGACCTGGACGGCATGATCGGCAGCGAGAGCCTGCTCTCGACCTTCGACGTGGACAATATCTCGGTCGAGGCGCTTCTGTTCCAGACCGGCTACCTCACCATCGTCGGCGAGGAGGACGGGCGCTACAGGCTGGACTACCCGAACCTCGAGGTGCGCCAGAGCCTGGGCGAGGCCTTGCTGGAAGAACTGCTCCCGGTCGAGGCCCGCAAGAAGACGGGGCGCCTGCGGCTGGGCGAACTGCTGGAGGCGAACGACTTCGAACGCATCGGGACCCTGTTCCGCGGCGTCTTCGCCGCCATCCCGCACCAGTGGTACATGAACAGCCCGGTCGCGAAGTACGAGGCCCACTACGCGAGCGTCATCCACAGCTGCTTCCTGATGGAGGGCTTCGAGCCGGTGGCCGAGGACAGCGGCAGCCGGGGGCGCGCCGACATGGCGATCCGCGCCGGCGGCGGCGTCTACCTGTTCGAGTTCAAGGTGGTGGAGCGCGGGCGGGAGGGGACCGCGCTCGCGCAGTTGCGGGAGAAGGGCTATGCGGACAAGTACCGTCGTCTCGGACGTTCGGTCCACCTGATCGGGGTGGAGTTCAGCCGCGAGGAGCGCAACGTCGTCGGCTTCGATTGCGAGCCCGCCTGAACGGCTTCCCGTCACGGCCGCCTCCGCGACAGAACGCCGCGCGCGACGGCAGCCGGTTCCGCCGGTTCGTCGCGCGGCTTGACGGGCCGCCCGGCCGAGGAGGCCGCCTCGGGGCCGGCGGCGTCTCCCTGCAGGTTTCGCGGGCCGGGCGCGTCTCCGGGTTCCGCGCCGCAGGGCGGGAGAGCCGGTCGTTTTCGCCGTCGCGGCGGCCGGAGGGCGGAGCGGGGGAATTCCCCGGCGGCCGGCGGCGGAGGGACGCCGGGCCCCGGGAGCTTCGGGAGGAACTCGACGTCGACGAGTTTACGTCTGCCGGAAATGGGGAGGCCGCGTGAACGGAAGGGCAGCAGGTGGGTGAAGCCGGCGCGCCTCGACGCCTACCCCCCGCCGACCGCCCGCTGGTCACGGCCGCGGTTTCCCGCTACTTCGTTCGCAGGCGCGGACTGGCGGTCGACCTCGCCGTTTCGGGCGCGGCGACAGCTTCCGGTCGTGTCGCTTCCGGGCGTCGCGGCGGACTTCTTGTCTGGGCGCGGCGGCGCTCTCCTTGTTGGTCGTCCTCCGTTTCAGGCCGCCGCCGGAAAACCCGCCGTACCGCCCGGGCCGCCGCGGAAACTGCCGGCTGCTTGCCGCGCCAGGGGACGCAGACAGGCCTGCCGCCGCCGACTTCTTGACGGCTCCGGCGCGGCGGCCTACCCTCTTCGAATGACGCAACGCATGCTTCCGATCGGCTTTTCCTCCCTCCGGGAGATCCGGGGGATGGACTGCTACTACGTCGACAAGACGGACCATGTGCGCCGCCTCGTCGAAAGGGGCAAGTACTATTTCCTGTCGCGTCCGCGCCGGTTCGGCAAGAGCCTGCTGGTGGACACGCTGCAGGAGTTGTTCGAGGGAAGCGAGGAGCTGTTCCGGGGCCTCGCCGTGCACGGCAGGTGGGACTGGTCGATACGTTATCCTGTCGTGCGGCTGGATTTCGGCGGGGGCGATTTCGGCGACCCGGACGGAGTTCGGGAAGAAACGGAATCGCAACTGAAGGCGGCGGAGAGGCGGGCCGGCATCGAGCCGGGCGGCGCCAGAGTTTCGGTCCGCTTCCGGGAACTGATCGCGGACCTGCACGAACGCACCGGGCAGCGGGCGGTGGTTCTGGTGGACGAATACGACAAGCCGATCCTGGACGCGCTCGGCGACCGGGAACTGGCGCGGGCCAACCGCGACTTCCTGCGCAGCCTGTACGGGGTGATCAAGGCCTGCGACAGGCATCTCCGTTTCGTTTTCCTGACGGGAGTGAGCAAATTCTCGAAGGCGGGCCTGTTCTCGGGCCTGAACAACCTGAACGACATCACGCTGGACGAGCGCTACGGCGCCATCTGCGGTTGCACGGACGCGGAACTGGACGCGGTCTTCGCCCCGGAACTCGAGGGCCTGGACCGGGACGAGGTCCGCCGCTGGTACAACGGCTACAACTGGCTCGGACCGGAGAGGGTCTACAACCCGTTCGGCCTCCTGCTGCTGTTTGACAAACGCAAGTTCGGCAACTACTGGTTCCATAGCGGCACGCCGACCTTCCTGGTCGAGACGCTGGCGCGCCGCGACCTGCCCACTCCCGACCTGGACGGCATGATCGGCAGCGAGAGCCTGCTCTCGACCTTCGACGTGGACAATATCTCGGTCGAGGCGCTTCTGTTCCAGACCGGCTACCTCACCATCGTCGGCGAGGAGGACGGGCGCTACAGGCTGGACTACCCGAACCTCGAGGTGCGCCAGAGCCTGGGCGAGGCCTTGCTGGAAGAACTGCTCCCGGTCGAGGCCCGCAAAAAGACGGGGCGCCTGCGGCTGGGCGAACTGCTGGAGGCGAACGACTTCGAACGCATCGGGACCCTGTTCCGCGGCGTCTTCGCCGCCATCCCGCACCAGTGGTACATGAACAGCCCGGTGTACGAGGCCCACTACGCGAGCGTCATCCACAGCTGCTTCCTGATGGAGGGCTTCGAGCCGGTGGCCGAGGACAGCGGCAGCCGGGGGCGCGCCGACATGGCGATCCGCGCCGGCGGCGGCGTCTACCTGTTCGAGTTCAAGGTGGTGGAGCGCGGGCGGGAGGGGACCGCGCTCGCGCAGTTGCGGGAGAAGGGCTATGCGGACAAGTACCGTCGTCTCGGACGTTCGGTCCACCTGATCGGGGTGGAGTTCAGCCGCGAGGAGCGCAACGTCGTCGGCTTCGATTGCGAGCCCGCCTGAACGGCTTCCCGTCACGGCCGCCTCCGCGAAAGAACGCCGCCCGCGACGGCAGCCGATTCCGCCGGTTCGTCGCGCGGCTTGACGGGCCGCCCGGCCGCGGCTGGAGACCGGCCACATGACCACGACGGATCTTTTCTCCGAGAAAAGCTCTTTATTAACACGCCGATCGGCAATCTTCAGCGCCCTGAAAACGGTGCCGGTTGAGATTCCCGGCCGCGCCGCTACCTTGTCGCCTCGGACAGGAGGAAGGATGAAATGCGCGCAGTCGTCGCAAGGGAACTTGGCCCGCCGGAACGCTTGGTCGTCGAGAGTTTGCCGTCTCCATCGCCGGGGCCGGGAGAGATTGTTGTGCGGACGCGCGCCGCCGCCGTCAACTTTCCGGATCTTCTGACGCTGGAAGGCAAGTACCAGGTTCGGCCGCCGCTGCCTTTCACGCCCGGCAAGGAGGCGGCCGGGCTCGTCGCGGAAATCGGCGAGGGCGTGACCGAGTTCGCGCCGGGCGACCGCGTGATGGTTCAGGTGGAGTGGGGGGCCTACGCGGAGGAAATCCTCGTCCCGGCATCCCAAGCGTACCCGGTGCCTGCGGCTATAGGCTTCGAGGAAGCGGCGGCGATCGGCATCGCCGGCCAGACGGCGCATTTCGCTTTGGTCGAGCGCGCCGCCGCCGCCGAAGGGGACCGCGTGCTGGTCACCGGGGCGTCTGGCAGCGTCGGCCTGGCGGCGCTTCAGGTCGCGAAGGCGCTCGGTTGCGAAACGATCGCCGGCCTTACGACGATGTCCAAGGAAGATCTCGTGCGCGCCAACGGCGCCGATCACGTGATCGACCTCTCGCTCGGCGATCCCAGGGAATCGATTCGCGGCCAGGTGAAGCAGGTCGTCGGAGGCGGCGTCGACGTCGTCGTGGAAATGATCGGCGGCGAAACGTTCGACGGCGCCATCCGGGCCGTCGATTTCGGCGGCCGCCTCGTGGTGGTCGGCTTCGCCGGCGGCACCATTCCGTCGCTTCGCGCGAACTATCTGCTTCTGAAGAATATCGCGGTTACCGGCGTCAACTGGGCGGCCTACCGAGATCGAGATCCGGCGCGGGTGCGCCGGGTGCAAGCCGAACTTTTCGGCATGCTGGCGGCGCGCAAGTTGCGCATGCCGGTGCAGGCGTCCTACCCCATGGAAGAGGTGGCGAAGGCTTGCGCGGTGCTGAGCGAGCGGCGGGTTCGCGGCAAGGTCGTATTGACCGTCTGAACCGGCGCGTTCAGTTCGGCGGCGTCCACTCCGAAACGATGTCGTCGTATTCCGGGCGCATCCGTTCGGTCGGTTCGGCCGCTTCGTTCCCGAGATAGAGGAAACCGGCGATCCGGTCTTCGGCGCCGACGCCGAGCGCCGCCTTCACGTCCGGATCGTAGGCGTACCATTCGGTGATCCATTGCGCGGCGTATCCCATCGAGAGCGCCGCGATCAACATGGTCTGGCACGCCGCCCCGGACGAAAGGATCTGCTCCCACTCGGGAATCTTGTGCTCCTTGACGACCTTCGACACCACGGCGACGACGACCGGAGCGCGAGTCAGGCGTTCGCGTTCGATTTCGATCTGTTCGTCGATCGCGTCGGGGTTCTTCCTTTCGAAAGTTTCCGCGAGCACGCCGCCGAGTTTTTCCCGCGCTTCGCCCCGTATGACGATGAACCGCCACGGCGCAAGCCGGCCGTGGTCGGGAACCCGCAGGCCGGTCCGGAGAATCCGGCGCAGATCCGCGTCGTCCGGGCCCGGGCCTTCCATCATGCGGGCGAGAATGGATCGGCGCGACAACAGGAAATCGAGGGTGTTCTTGTCGCGGACGTTGAGTTCCGACATGTGCGTTTCTCCGTGGTGATCAGGAATCGTCGGCGGCCCGGTCCCGTTCGAGCTGACGGAGGGCGCCGCGCCGGATCTTGCCCGTCGCGGTCAGCGGCAATTCGTCGACGAACTCGACCGCGCGCGGATACTTGAAGGCGGATATCTGGGATTTAACGAAGTCCTGCAGTTCCGAAACCGTTTCGTCGCAGGCCGCCGGCGCCTCGGAAGGCACGACGAACGCCTTGACGATTTCGCCGCGTTCGGCGTCGGGCGAGCCGACGACCGCGGCCTCGCGAACCTTGGGATGTTCGAGCAGCACCGCTTCCACTTCCAGTCCGGAAACATTGTATCCGCCCGTGAGAATCATGTCATCGGTGCGCGCCTCGTAATGAACGTAGCCGTCGGCGTCCATGCGGCAAAGGTCGCCGGACATGTTCCAACCGTCGCGGACGTACGACGCCTGACGGTCCGGATCGCCGAGGTAACGGCAGCCGTTCGGACCCTTCGCGATCATCTGGCCGACCGCGCCGGGCGGCGCATCGTTCATGTTCTCGTCCACGATTCGGACCTGGAATCCGGGGACGGCCTTGCCGACGGCGCCCGGCCTGATGTCGCCGCCGCTCGCCGAAATGAAGATGTGCAGCAGTTCGGAAATTCCGAGCCCGTTGATGAGTTCGACGCCCGTGATTTCCTTCCACTCGTGAAAGGTCGCCGGGGGCAGGGGCTCGCCGCCGGCGACGCATTCCCGCAAGGACGACAGATCGCGGTCGCGCGCGGCGTCGAGCATCATCCTGTAACCGGAGGGCGTCGAGAAGCAGATCGTCGCCCTGTGTTTCTCGATGGCCTGCAGGACGGCGTTCGGCGTTCCGCGTTCGAGCAGCGCCGCGGTCGCGCCGAACCGAAAGGCGTCGGGGATGAAGGCGCAGAGACCGTAAAGAAAGGCGATTTGCGGGCTGCCGCACACGATGTCGCCCGGACGTATTTTCACTACGCGGCCGGCGAAGCAATCGGCGGCGGCGAGAATGTCCCTGTGAAAATGGACCGTCGCTTTCGGCGTTCCGGTCGACCCCGAAGTGAACCCGATGATCGCCGGGTCGTCGGCCGCCGTATCGACGGCGTCGAAGCGGCCGGTCTTGTTTCCCATGGCGGCTTCCAGTCCGTTTCCGAACCGGAGGATGCGGTCGAGGCCGGACTTCGAGGCTTTCTCCAGTTCGTCCGCGAGATCGGCGCTGGAAATGGCGACGCGGATTTTGGCCTTGCCGATCATGTAGACGAGTTCCCGTTCCCGGAGCACGGGCATCGTGGCGACGGCTATGCCGCCGGCCTTGAGGGTTCCGAGCCACGAGGCGACCAGCATCGGATGGTTGCCCGAGCGCAACAGGACGCGTTCGCCCGGAACGAGTCCGCAGTCCTCGACGAGAACCTCGGCGATTCGATTGGCGCGATCCGCCAGGCTGGCATATGTCCACGTTTCGTCGCCGAACAGGATCGCCGGCCTGTCGTCCGCCTGTCCGTCGATCAGTTCGGAGGCCGCGTTGAAGCGGGCGGGGTAGGCGGCGAGTTCCGGCAGAACGGAATAATCCATTTCCGGCCACAGTTCGGGGCCGGTCATGTTGTCGAGTACGAAGGTGTCCACGTGCGACGAGGATGTTCGCATGACGCGCTCGCGATGTGATGCTCGACCGGAATGTAAAGGTCGAACGAAGCGAAACCAACCCGTCATCGACGGACGGCATGACCGGTCCACGTACCCTGTCCGGTTTCGGAACGCTTCCAAAGGGCGGCGGACGGAACGGCTGCAGGGACTGGAGAAGTCCGAAGAAGCGATCCTCGCGCGTCGAGTCGGGGCGACGGCTCCGGAATTGCCGGCGCTGCCTTTCAAGCCCGTAGCCGTGAGTCCTTCGAGGCAGGGGCGAGCCCCTCGCCCCTGCCGGAGCGCCTCGAAGCGAAGGATGAAGAAACGGGCGATTCCCTCGTCACGCCTCGGGCCCGTCGAAGGGCATGGACCGGCGTTCGCGATTCCGGCTGCAGGCAGGTTACTCTCCGCGGGCCATCCGCTCGCTCCAGCGAGGCTTGGACGGGCCGCGCCGGTCGACGCGGGCTTGCGCTTCAAGGTCAGTCTGAATCGTGATCTCCTTGCGCATCCGGGACGACATCGGCTTCCTTGCATGGTGGACCAGCATCTGCAGTTCGCGGATCATCTCGTGACCGAACTCGAAGCCGTCGACATAACGTTCGAAATACTTCAGTTCGCGCTTCGCGAAACGGAGGGCGTTCGAGTAAGGCCTTTCGCGGTTCATCCGCGAGACCGTGGCGACGATATGGGCGTGCCAGATGCGGGCGACGATGTGCGTCAGGTCGGCGTCGCGGCTCTGCGGGCTGTTCGATATGCCGGGCGCCGCGGTGAGCGTGATCGGGCCTGCGGTCGCGCTCAGCGCCGCGCCGCCCTCCGCCGTCCGACCGCCGGCCGCGACCTCGAAGGTCAGCGTATCGCCCTCTCGCCCGTCGGGGCAGGTCACCTTGAACACGGCGATCCGCTCGACCTCGTTCTGGAGCGGGCCCAGGGCGACGGCGAGGCGGTCGCGGGAGGCGTCGGTCCGCGCGGTTCCGACGAACTCCACCCGCGCTGAGGCGGGCGCCGTCACGGCGATCTCGGCGTCCTCGACCGCGGTCAGGAGAATGTCGTCGAGTTCGCCCAGAAGAACGGAGGAGATCTCGGTATCCGTCTCGGCGTCGTGCAGGCGGCCGCCGCCGTTTTCGGCGATGCCGCGCAGAAGCTGTTCGTCGTAACCGTCGCCGATTCCCAGCGCCGAGGTCAGTACGCCGCGTTGGCGCAGTTCTCCGGCGTGCTCGCAAAGCTCGGCGGGAGCGCAGATGCCTTCGTTCGCGTGGCCGTCGCTCAGGACGATGACGCGCGGGGTCAGCCCGGCGTCCTCCTCGGCGACGCGCGCGGCGCATTCCACGCCCGCGAACCAGCCGCCCGAGAGGCAGGTCATCCCCCGCGTCTCCAGACCGGAAATCTCGGCCCGGATCCGGATCGCGTTCTCGGTCGTGACCGGCACCGCGTCGAGGTGAACCTGGACGTCGGAGGCGAAGGAGACGACGGTGAGGCGGTCTCTCGGCGCGAGCCGTTCGGCCAGGCCCAAGGCCGCCGTCTTGGCCGCTTCGAGCTTGTCGCCGCGCATCGAGCCGCTGGCGTCGATGACCAACGCGACGTTGAGCGCCGACCGTTCCTTGCGCGGCCCGTCGTCTTCGCGACGGGCTACGACGCGGGCGACCAGATAACGGACCGATCGCCCGCCCTTCCAGAAGAGCTTGCGGTCGAAGTCGGCGGAGAGCGCGACGTTAACTTCAGTCATTCCGTATCCTTCCGTTCATTATGGCGCGGAACTGGTCCGCCAGTCGTTCGAACAGGACCCGTTCGTGCGGTTCGAGATAGCCCCGCACCGACAGCTCGAGGTCTTGGGTGATGGCGATCCGGGTCCACGCAGTGCCGCGCGATCGGCGCGGCGCGAAAGCGCCGGCAACCTCTTCCAGTCGCAGGATCAGGCGCTCGACGCCGACGAGGCCGTCCCCGCGGTCCTCGGGAGGCGCGGCCGGCATCCCCGGCTCGTCGCGCGCACCGAACGCAGCCTCGGCGGAAGGCGCGTTGCGGGCCCGAACCTTGCGAAGATACTCCCTGGCCGACCCCGGCGGCACGGCGGTAACTCCCGCTTCCAGCGCCCAGGCGCCGATCTGCTCTTCTCCCGCCGCCATGAAGCGGCGGCCAATCTCGGCCAGCGACAGGCCGTGAATGTCCTTCAGAGCCCGCACGGCCAGCGCGCGATCGGCGTTGGACGCCGGATACTTCGCGCCGCGCCCTGGCCTGAACGGCGGGGAGAGCAGTCCTTCGCTGATCCAGGAGCGCAGGGTCCGGGGTTCGACCCCGCTCCGGTCGCTCAGTTCTTCGAGGGTGAGCGCATCGTCCATCATGCCGAATTAGATAATAGAGATATTGCGACATGTCAAGATGTGCAATTCTTGTTTTGCAACTTTTTTTCGGCTGCCGTCCGCCCGGCCTTCCGCTCCGCTCGTTCGTGGGCGGATTCGCTGTCCGGCTGCCGCGGCGCCGCGGACCGGGGCAGCCGGTTGCAGAAGGGGAGGGCAAGGACGGTCGGACGATCGCCGCGGTCGCGTTCCGGAGCGACCAGCGGCCGCCTCGGCGCCGGGCTTGCGGGCGGCCAGGCACCGTCGCCGAGACCGTGACGTTTGGAACTTCCGCTCCAGCGTCGCGGTCAGGTCTCCGAACGCGAACGACCCCGGCGGCGGCGTCGCGGTCCGCGGCTTTCGAAGCTTTCGCGGCGCGGACTCGCCGATTGCATTGGCGCCCGAATGCGGGCATGTGTCGTAACGACGCGTCGGCCCCGGAGAATGCGATGAGAAATGTCGTCGAGTTGGAACTCGTGCGCGAATCGCTGATCGCCGTCGTGAACGAGATGCGCGCGAACATCATCCATTCGTCGTACGCGCCGATCATCTACGAAGGGCACGACTTTTCCTGCGCATTGATGACGGCGGACGGACGCCAGGTGGCGCAGGGCCTCGCGGATCATCCCATCCACATCTTCGCCGTCCCCTATTCGACGCAACAGGTCGTCGCCGCGTTCCGCGGCGACATAAACGAAGGCGATCTGTTCCTTCACAACGACCCGTATACCGGCGGCACCCACCTCAACGACATTCTGATGCTCCAACCGGTTTTCTTCGACGGAAGGCTCGGCATGTTCGCCGCCATGCGCTGCCACTGGAACGACGTGGGAGGCATGACCCCGGGCAGCCTTTCCGGAAGGGTCAGCGAAATCATCCAGGAGGGGCTTCGCATCGCGCCGACCCGGATCCGCGATCGCGGGACGCTCAACCAGCCGTTTCTCGACCTGTTGTTCGACAACATGCGCGGGCGTTCGGAACGGTTGGGCGACTTCAATGCGATGGTCGGCACCGGACGCAAGGCGGAGGAGCATCTGCAGCGGCTTTACCGGAGATTCGGCGAGCGCCTTCTCGGCGGCGTCGAGGAACTCATCGCGCGTTCGGCGCGCAGGCTGCGCGCGCGAATCGCCGAGTGTCCCGACGGCGACTACCATGCGGAGGGTTACATCGAGAGCGACGGCACGAACCCCGACCCCCTCGTCGTGAAACTGAAGCTGACGGTCAGGCGAGACGAAATCGTCGCCGATTTCACGGGAACGTCCGCCCAGACCAACGGACCGACCAACTGCGGCCCGGCCATGGCGCTCAACGCCGTCGGCACGATCGTCAAGTCCTTTCTCGACCCGAAGACGCCGATCAACCAGGGTTCCTTCGAGCCGATCGCCGTCGTCTCCGAAGAGGGAAGCTTCATCAACGCGCGCGGCGACGCGCCCTGCGGCGGCATGGCGGAATGCAAGTTCCTGATCGATTCGGTGGTCGCCTCGGCCATGGGCCAGGTCGTTCCGGAGATGACCGTCGGCGACCTCAAGGGCGGCGCGAACCACGTGATCGTCTCGGGACCGAACCCGCGCGGCGGCGATTTCATCCATTACGAATGGCCTGCGGGAGGCGTCGGCGCGTCGCAGGGCGTCGACGGATCGAACGCGGTCCGCAGCTACAACGAAGGCGACTTCAACTCGATACAATCCGTGGAAACGGTCGAAAGCCAGTTTCCCTTGCGGGTCGACCGCTGCGAGATTCGGGAAGGCAGCTGCGGCGACGGCGAGTTTCGCGGCGGCTTCGGACTGCGGCGGGACATCCGGATTCTCGGCGAACAGGCGGCGCTGTCGGTTTTGTCCGAAAAGAACGTCATCCCTCCGTACGGCGTCGCGGGCGGCGCGAACGGCGCGGCGAACCGGTTCATCGTGATCCGCGACGGCGCCGCGGTGAAGCCTTCGGACGTCCCCGGCAAGGTCTCCGGGTTTCCGCTGCGGAAGGGGGATGTCGTGCGCGAGGAGACGGCAGGCGGCGGCGGCTGGGGAGATCCGTTGAAGCGCGACCCCGACCGGGTGATGGCCGACGTGAAGGAAGGGTACCTGACCCGGTCGCAGGCGGAAAAGCGTTACGGGGTGGTCGCGGCGGACGGACGGGTCGACGACGGCGCGACGGAACAGGCGAGGGCGCGCCTGGCGGACGGCCGGGCCTTTCTGGCGTTCGAGGCGGCCAACCAAGAGGACGGGCCGCGCCGCCGGTTCACGATACCGAAAGAGGCCGCCGACCGCCTCGGCGTCGGCGAAGGCGACATGGTCGAATTGTCGACGGGACGAGGAACTCCGCTCCGCGGATGGGCCAGACTCGGAAGCGGCGGCGCCGCGACGGCGGGCGCGGAGACATTCGACCTGCTCGGAACGTCTCCGGGCGACGCGGTCGAGATCCGCGCGGTGCGGCCCGCTCCCGCTGCGTAGGACGCGGACCGCCGCTCGAGAAAGAAGCGCTCCGCCCGCAGGCGGACAAGGCAAGGCCATGGCGGCGGGCGCCCGCATGGGTTAAGCTCCGCCCCGTTCGCCCCTCGGGGCGGCCGCGAAGGAATGCGCACAGTCAATCGATGAGCAGCGAACGTTTCCGCATAGGCGTCGACGTGGGCGGCACCTTTACGGATCTCCTTTGTCTCGACCTCGAAACCGAGGCGTTGTCCTCGGAGAAGGTTCCGTCGATTCCGGGGAGCCAGTGGAAAGGCGTGCTCGCCGCTCTCGATCGACTCGGCGTCGACCGGCGCGACATCCGCGCCTTCGTCCACGGCACCACGATCGCGACGAACGCGTTGCTGGAGCGGAAGGGGGCGAAGACCGGGCTGATTACGACGGAAGGCTTTCGCGACGCTCTCGAAATCGGCAGGACGCGGCGGCTGATCGGCGGGCTGTTCGACATAAGGTTCGCGCGCCCGCGCCCGCTCGTGGATCGCGATCTGCGCCTGGAGGTCCCGGAACGCGTCGCCGCCGACGGAACGGTGTTGGCCGGAGCGGACGATATCGACTTCGCGCCCGTCGCCGAACGGCTTCGCGCGGGCGGCGTCGCGGCCGTCGCCATCGCGTTCGTCAACGCCTATCGCAACGACGAGAACGAACGCCGGGCGGTTGCCGAACTGAGGAAATTGGCGGGCGACCTGCCGATATGCGCGTCCACCGAGGTCGTGCGGGAGAAGGGAGAGTTCGAGCGCTTTTCCACTTGCGTGCTCAACGCCTACCTGACGCCGGTGATCGTCGATTATCTCGACGCCCTCGCAAGCGAACTCGGCGCGCAGGGCGTAACCGCTCCGGTCAGCATCATGGGGTCCAACGGCGGCGCGATGACGCTCGAGCGCGCCGCCGGCTTCGCCGCGGGAACCTTTCTATCCGGTCCGGTGGGCGGCGTCGGCGGGGCGGTGGAAGTCTGCCGCATGGCCGGAATCGACGATTGCATCACTTTCGACATGGGCGGGACCAGCACCGACGTAGCGTTGATTCACCGGTTGGAACCGAGGATCAGCCACGCCAATCAAATCGATGCCTATCCATTGCAGATTCCGCAGTCGGACATAAACACGATCGGCGCGGGCGGAGGCTCGATCGCCTGGATACAGCCGGACGGCGCGCTGGACGCCGGCCCGCGAAGCGCGGGAGCGGTTCCCGGCCCGGCCTGCTACGGGAGGGGCGGCGCCGAGCCGACGATCTCGGACGCGAATCTCCTGCTGGGGCGCCTTTCGTCCGAGCGACCGCTGGCCGGCGGATTGCGGCTGTCGAAGGAGCTGGCGCTCGAGGCTTACGAAAATCTGGCCCGCAATCCGGCCATCGGCGGAGGATCTCCCGTCGAACTCGCGGACGGCGTCGTGCGCATCGCCGTGTCGAAGATGGCGGGCGCGGTGCGCGAGGTCTCGGTCCATCGGGGATTCGACCCGCGCGACTTCGCATTGCTGGGATTCGGCGGCGCCGGACCGATGCACGTCTTTCTCGTGGCGGAAGAGCTGATGATTCCGCGGGTGATCGTGCCGCGTTTTCCGGGTCATCTTTCGGCTCTGGGGCAACTTCTCGCCGACCTCCGCCGCGACTTCGTCGTCCCGTGGGGCGGGCCCCTGTCGCGGATCGATCTCGGGGAATTCCGGTCGCTGGCGGAGGCGATGCGCCGCGAGGGGGCCGAATTGCTCAAGGAAGACGGAATCGAGGAGGACCGCCACGAACATGCCTTTTCCGTGGACATGCGTTACGTCGGCCAATCGTTTACGCTGATGATTCCTTGCGATCCCGCCGCGACGGATTGGGCCATGCTCGCGGAGGCGTTTCATGAGCGCCACGAACGAACGTTCGGACGCGCCGACCGGCACAACGAGGTCGAACTGGTGACGGTCCGGCTCGTTTCGTTGGGCAAGATCGACAAGCCGAGGCTGGGTTTCGCGGCGGACGACGGCGCGCCTCTCTTGATCGAAACCCGGCCGGTCTGGTTCGGGGACGGATGGACGAAGTGCCCGGTCTTGAGCCGTGCCGGAATGAAGGCCGGGGAGCGCTACGAAGGTCCGGCGATCGTGGAGGAGGAAGGGGGCACCTCGGTCGTGCCGCCCGACTGGAATTTACGGGTTCGCGAATCCGGTTCGCTCGATTGCCATCGCAGTGCATGATCTTTCGCCGCGCCCGCGCGCATGCAGGAGCGCAGGGCGATCGCCCGCTCCCGGGAAGGAAAGGGAAGGCGCCGCAACCGGGAACTCCGGCAGCGGTCGGCAGTTTCGGCGACAAACGGAGCAAGAGACATGAAATCGCTCGATTCGACGACGACATACAGAAAAAAGTTCGAGGTTACGGAGACTGTCAACGGCGTACCCGTCGAGCTGGCTCTGCAGGTCAAGAAGCCGATCGACGTCGAAGATTCTTGGTGGGTTCTGAGTTGGCGAACGCGCTATTCCCAAAAAGGTTCAAATCGTCGATTTTATTTCGCGAAGGGAAAATTCTGGAATATTCCGTCGGATACCGCCCTCAAGATGATGAACGACATGGAGAAACGAGGCGGATTGAAGGACGAGTATCTCGACCCGCGCCGTTATTCGAATTTCGAGACCATCGTTTCCAGCGAAACGGCGGCCGCCGACAAGGCGGAATGGCTGCGCATACTGACCGCGCCGAGCGAAGACTGGGGCTCCGATCCGTTTTTCGTGGTTGCTTCCGATCCCAACGACGATTGGAAGAAGGCCATGATCGTCGATACCGACAGCGGGACGGCCACGTTTCGTTCCGTTACCAGGGATCCGGATTACAAGCCGCAAAAGAAATTGCGGCCGGACGCCGAATGGTGGCTGGACAACTCGATGCTGGACGCCAACGTTCAGCAAATGCGGCAGTTCCTTCGGCATCTGGCCGACCTTCCCTGAATTTTTCCGCGACGGAACGCCCCTGCGCTTGACGACCGTTCGGCTACGTTCGAAAAATCAGGCCGGAGGCCCAACGAATGCCGGGATGCCGAATCGCCATTTTTTCGATATTCTGGCATTAGCTCTCCGGGCCATCCGGGTTGAGGATGGCGGACACGGGACTTCATGAAATGAATCAAGCCGCGAGGAACGACGCGCGATCGGACGATGCGCACGACGCCTATTTCGGCATTGCCGACGAGAGCCTCCCCGGCGGCGGGCTGGGCAGCTATTCGTTGCCCGACGACGTGCGTTTCGTCATAAGCAAGGGAGAGGGATCGCGGGTCCAGGACGTCCGCGGGCGCTGGTACATCGATTACGTCGGCGGAGCGGGCGCCCTGGTGCTCGGGCACGCGTTTCCGACCGTGGTCGAAGCCGTCGCGGAGCAGGCGGGGCGGGGAATTCATTTCTTCGGCATGGTCAACGAGCAATGCCTCCAGCTTGCGGAAAGGTTGAAGCGCCTCATTCCGTGCGCCGAGCGAATCGTTTTCACCACCACCGGCTCCGAAGCGACGGCCTATGCGCTCAGGGCGGCCCGCGCCGCCACGGGCCGCAGCAAGATCCTCAAGTTCGAGGGCGCTTATCACGGCAATCACGACTACGCGGAGTTCAGCGTCACGGCCCCGGCCGTTTCCAACTATCCGCAAGGCAGGCCGGAAACCGGCGGCTTGCCGGCGAACATGATCGACAACGTTCTCGTCGCTCCGTACAACGATCTCGAAGCCGCCGGACGGATCTTGCGGGAGCACCGCGAGGATCTGGCCGCCGTCATCGTCGAGCCCGTGCAACGGATCGTCTTCCCGCGAGAAGGGTTCCTGGCGGGTCTGCGCCGCCTCTGCGACGAAAACGAGGTGCTCTTGATCTTCGACGAAGTGGTGACCGGCTTCCGTCTGGCGCTCGGCGGCGCGCAGGAATACTTCGGGGTGATGCCCGATCTCGCGAGTTACGGCAAGATCGTCGGCGGCGGCGGCGCGCTCGGATGCGTCGCCGGCAGGGCGGCGCTCGTCGACTTGATGAACCCGCGCAACCGGGGCAACGCCGACTACGCGCACGTCAACGGCACGATGCACGGCAATCCGGTCGGCGCGGCGGCGGCGCTGGCCACGCTCGACGAGGTCGAAGAACCGTCGTTTTACGCCGATCTTCATGCGCGGGCGGACGATGTCTGCCGGGCCTGCCAGCAGGTTCTCGACCGCAACCGCGTCCCGGCGATCGCGGCCGGCCGGGCGTCGTTCTGGCAGATCCTGTTCATGGACCGCCCGCCGGCGAACCATGCGGACGTCGTGCATTCGGACATGGCGGCCGCCCGCGCGCTCGACCTGGGCCAGTTGGCGGAGGGACTGTACGTCCTGCCCAACGTGCGCCGGTTCGTTTCGGCCGTTCACACCGACCAGGATCTGGAGGACACCGTCCGGGCGCTGGACGCGGCTTGCAGGCGGATCTGATGCTCGCTCTCAAGGGCGCGGCCGTTTTGTTCTCGCAGATGACGCCGCCGGACGGCGCCGAGGACCGCTTCAACCGCTGGTACTTCGATCACCATATGCCCAGTCACGTCTACGGCGTTCCCGGTTTCGTTTCCGGACAACGCTACAAGGACGAATCCCGGTACCTCGCCGTCTACGAACTCGAATCGCCGGCGGCGCTTGCCGATCCCGAATACCGAAGCAGGAAGTACGCGCCGGACTCGCCGACCAGGAACATGCTTTCCTCCGTTGCGGGGTTCACGCGCTACGTCGGGGAGGAAATCGGTTTCCGCGTCCGCGAGGCGTGCGAGGATCCGCTGTCCGCCAGCGACATTCTCGCCGGCTTCTTCGCGGTTTCCAACGAAGCCTCCTTCGTCGACTGGTGCGAAGGCGAACACGCGCCGGCGCTGTTCCGCGACGCCGATTGGCGGATGATTCGTTACCTTCGCATCGTCGACGCCAATCCGGAGCCGTTCACGCACATGGTTCTTCACTATGTCGAGGAGGAGGGGCCGCCGTTCGCGCTGGAACGGCGCCGCCGACTCGCGCGCGGCGGCGGGCGAGCGCGGCATACTGTCCGTTACCGGCGCTTCGGAAAGCGCTATCACAAGGGCGAATCCGCGGCAGCGGACTTCGCGCCGACATCCTAAGGAGAAGCGAAATGGCGATCGAACCCGTAGATCGGAACCTTTACGAAGCGGGACTTGCGGTAAGAAGGAAGGTGCTCGGCGCCGAATACGTCGATCCCCAGATCGAGCGCGCCGAGACGGATCCGTTCACCGGCGTGATCCAGACGATGGTGACGGAGCATTGCTGGGGCGGCGCGTGGACGAACGAGACGTTGGACCACAAGACCCGAAGCCTGCTGAATCTCGCGATTCTGACGGCGCTGGGAAAAATGCAGGAGTTGAAAACGCATACGCGCGGAGCGCTGAGAAACGGCTGCACGCTCGAGGAAATCAGGGACACGCTCGCGCATGCGACGGTCTACTGCGGCGTTCCGGCCGGAGTGGACGCCTTCAGAAGCGCTCGGGAAGCGCTCGATCAGGCGGAGAAGGAAGGCGAACTGTAGTTCGCATGCCTGATCGCGTTCTCGTCGCAGGAGCCGGGCCCGTCGGCTGCGTCGCCGCGCTTTGTCTCTCGCAGAGCGGAATTCCCGTCACCCTGGTCGAGGCGTGCGCCGAATTGCCGGCGGACCTGCGCGCGTCCACGTTCCATCCTCCGACGCTGGACATGCTCGACGATCTCGGCGTGGCCGGCGGGCTGCTCGAAGCCGGGATCGTCTGCCCCGTCTGGCAATACCGCGACGCGAGGCAAGGGGTGATCGCGGAATGGGACCTCGGCCTGCTGCGCAACGACACGCGGCATCCGTACCGGGTGCAGTGCGAACAGTACAAGCTTACCGGGATCGTCGTCGACGAGCTTCGGAAGCGGGATCTCGTGGATTTGCGTTTCGGCGTTCGGGCGGCGGCGGCCAGTCAGGACGACGACGGCGTATCCCTTGCCGTCGACGGGCCGAACGGTCCTGAAACGCTGAGAGGCCGTTACCTCGTCGCGGCCGACGGCGCCTCGAGCGCGATACGGATCGGGCAGGGAATCGAGTTTCCCGGCCTGACCTTTCCCGAGCTGTGGCTGTGCACGAGCACGGAATACCCGTTCGAGAACCATTTCGAGAACCTCGCGCCCATCGCATACGTCGCCGATCCGGAGTTCTGGTTCGTCTTCGTGCGAGTTCCGGGAATGTGGCGGCTGCTGATGCCGTCGCGCCCCGGCGAGACCGCCGAATCGCTGGTTTCGGAAACGACCGTTCAGGCGCGCATGCGCGAGGTCTGTCCGAAAGAAAGCGGATACGAGACCTGTCATCGCACCGCTTACGCCGTGCACCAGCGAGTCGCCGAAGCCTATCGCAAGGGCCGGGTGTTTCTCGCGGGCGACTCCGCCCACATCAACAATCCGCTCGGCGGGATGGGAATGAACGGCGGCATTCACGACGCGGTCAACCTTTGCGAGAAGTTGGCGGCCGTGTGGCACGGCCGGGCGGACGAACGCGAGTTCGATCGCTACGATGCGCAACGCCGTCCGATCGCGGTCGAATACGTTCAGCACGCCACCATGCGAAATAAAGCGCTGCTGGAGGAAAACGACGCCGCGGCGCGCGACGCCAGGCACGGCGAACTTCGGCGAACGGCGGCCGATCCCGTGCGGGCGAGAGAATACCTTCTGCAGTCGTCGATGATCGCCGCGCTCGAAAAAGCGCGCAGCCTGGCCTGAGCGCCGCCGGATTCCAGCGACCCCGTTGATTACGCGCGCTCCCGACCGGCCTTTTCGTCCGCGACGGTTCCCGAAAATCGACCGTTCGGCTGAAGAAGCTTCCGGCTAACCATTGGGAGGTCGCCGTCGGCGCATTCGCCGGGGACCAGGGATCGGAAGGTTCCGGGAGCTTCCCGGCGCCCGCGGCGCGGAAGAAGCGGGATCGGCCGCTCGCCGCGTGCCCGAGGCGGGCGAGTGGCGGAAACGACATCGTGCGGCCAGGCGGTCGGCTTGCCGGAGCGCGCTGATCTTCCGCTTCAGGCTGTCCGCGGGTTTCTCGCGGCGTTCGCATCGTCCGCAGGCGGGGGCCACGGCGGACGCTCCAGGCCGAGATTGCCGCGCAGCGTCGTCGCTTCGTATCGGGTCCGGTACAAGCCGCGGCGCTGCAGTTCCGGCACGACCATCTCGATAAAGTCCTCCAGGCCGTTGGGATAGAGAGGAGGCATGATGTTGAAGCCGTCGCAGGCGGCCTCGGTCACCCATTCCTCCATCATGTCGGCGATGTCCCCGGGCGTCCCGTTGATCTGGTAATGGCCCCGCGCGCCGGCGATGTGGCGGTACAGATCCTTGATGGTCATGTCGTTGGAGCGGGCGGTTCCGATAAGGATTTCGGCGCGGCTGCCGCCGGTCGCCGGAATGTCCGGAAACGGATCGTCCACGTCGTAGCCGGAGAGATCGTAATCCAGTCGCTGCGACAGCAACGCCAACCCCGTCGTCGGATCGATGAGATCCTGAAGCTCCTCGAATTTGGCTTCCGCTTCGGATCTGGTGCTCCCCACGTTGACCGACAGGCCGGGCATGATTTTCAGGCTGTCCGGGTCGCGGCCGTAAGTCGACATGCGGCCCTTCACGTCCGAATAAAACGCTTGCGCGTAGTCGATGGTCTGCGCGGCTCCGAACACGACCTCGGCCGTGGCGGCGGCCAGTTCGCGGCCGTCCTCGGACGCGCCGGCCTGAACGAGAACCGGTTCGCCCTGCGGCGACGGCGGCACGTTGAGTGGACCGCGACAGCGCAGAAACTCGCCCTCGTATTCCAGAATCCGGATCTTGTCGCGGTCGTAATAGACCCCGGCGTCCTTGTCGCGCAGGAAGGCGCCGTCGTCCCAAGAGTTCCAGAGTCCGCGCACCGCGTGAGCGAACTCTCCCGCCCGCCGGTAACGGGCCGACTTCTCGACGTGTTCGGTCAACCCGAAACTATCCGCCTCCAACTTGTTGCCGCTCGTCACCAGGTTCCATCCGGCGCGGCCCCCGCTGGCCAGATCGAGCGAGGCGAAACGGCGCGCAAGCGAATAAGGCTGGTCGTAGGTCGCCGTCGCGGTGCAGACGAGGCCGAGATGCCTCGTGTGCTGAGCCAGGGTGCACATGAGAGTGAACGGTTCTATCCAGGCGCCGTAGGAATCCCGAATCATGGAGTCGAGATCGCCGCGCCAGAAGGTGACGCTGTCGGCCATGAAGAACATGTCGAACAGGCCGCGTTCCGAAAGTTTGGCGAGGTCGACGAGGTGTTGGACGTTGGCGCCGGAATCGGCGAACGCGTCGGGATGGCGCCATGCGGCAATGTGGTGGCCGCAAGGCCAATAGAACATGCCGAGTTTCATCTGCGGTCGCATCTCTGCTCCTGTTGCGGTTGACCGGTGCGGTCCCCCTGCGCGTTTCGTTCGTGGGGCCGCCGGCGCGGCCTCTCCGCGGTCGAACGGGCGGATTCCCGGAGGCCGCGTCCTGACCGGGAACTCGCGGCGCGTCCGCAGGCGGGCGTTCTCGCGTTCGGTCTCGTCGAGTCGCTTCCCCGGCCTCGCAAGATCGTGCCGAAGGCGGCCCGCTTCCCGCTCAAGCCCGTTCACCGAAGAGGCGGACTTCAGGCGTTTCAGCTCGTTGCGCGCCGCCTCGGCCCCGCGCCCGACCGTGCTGCGTTTTCCGGACCGTCGCCTGCTGACCTGCCTCCGCGCGACGTTTCCGCTTCCTGCGCGCCTCGTCCCGTCGCCGGAGGGCCGTTGCCGGCGACAAAGCCCCTCGTCCGTCGGTCGCAGCAAAAGGGGCGAAGGATCCCGTGTTCGGTCCCCGGACGAAATCCCGGGTAGCGAACGCTTACGGAGATCGACCGCCTGACCTCTCCGTTGCATGCGGACGGTCAGTCGGCCGCCATGCATGTTGCGCTTCAAGCTTGAGAGAGTGCCTATAAATGATCCGTGTGACAACTGGCTGTCAGGCGAAGAGCGGAGCGCCGAGCGGACGGCAGCCGGCAAGAACGTGGCACGGCGCGTCTGAAATAAATTGACAGTTTCCGTCGCGGCGGCCTATTCTTGCCGAATGGAAAGACTCATGCTTCCGATCGGGATGACCTCTCTCAGGGAAATCCGGACGAGGGATTGCTACTACGTCGACAAGACGGACCATGTGCGCCGCCTCGTCGAGAGGGGCAAGTACTACTTCCTGTCGCGTCCGCGCCGGTTCGGCAAGACCCTGCTTGTGGACACGTTGCAGGAGCTGTTCGAGGGAAGCGAGGAGCTGTTCCGGGGCCTCGCCGTGCACGACAATTGGGACTGGTCGGCGCGCAGTCCGGTCGTGCGGCTCAGCTTCGGCAGGGGCAATTTCGTCGTTCCGGACGGGGTTCGGGAAACCGTGGAAAGACAGTTGGCGGCGGCGGAGAGGCGCGCCGGCCTCGAACCGGGCCCTGTCGAGGCGTCGAACCGTTTCTGGGAATTGATCGAGGCCCTGCACGAGCGCACCGGGCAGCAGGCGGTCGTTCTGGTCGACGAATACGACAAGCCGATCTTGGACGCGCTCGGCGACCGGGAGCTGGCGACGGCCAACCGCGACTTCCTGCGCAGCCTGTACGGAGCGGTCAAGGACTGCGACAGGCATCTCCGTTTCGTTTTCCTGACGGGGGTGAGCAAGTTCTCGCAGGCGGGCCTCTTCTCGGGCCTGAACAACCTGCGCGACATCACCCTCGATCCGCATTTCGGCGCCATCTGCGGCTACACGGACGCCGATCTGGACGCGGTCTTCTCCCCGGAACTCGAGGGCCTGGACCGGAAGAAAGTCCAGCGCTGGTACAACGGCTACAACTGGCGCGGTCCGGAGAGGGTCTACAACCCGTTCGATATCCTCCTTCTCTTCGAAACGCGCGAGTTCAAGGCGCACTGGTTCCGGAGCGGCACGCCGACCTTCCTCGTCGACCTTCTGTCGCGGTGCCGGGTCACGCCTCCGGCCCTGGAGAGCATGGTCGCGGACGACGACTTGCTGTCGACCTTCGACGTCGACGACATATCGATCGAGACGCTTTTGTTCCAGACCGGCTACCTGACCATCGTCGGCGAAGAGGCCGCCGACGGCGAGAGCCTGTACCGGCTGGATTACCCGAACCACGAGGTGAAGTTCAGTCTGAACAGACGGCTGCTGCGCGCGATGGCGCCGACGACGGGACGGGAGGCGACGCGGCAGGCGGAACTGGCCAGGCTGACGGCGGAGGACGATCCGGAGAAGGTGAGGGCGCTGTTCGAGGCGTTCTTCGCGAGCGTTCCTCACGACTGGCACCGGAAGAACGAGCTCGCGAATTACGAGGGCTATTGGGCGGCCCTCGTCTACTCGCATTTCGCGGCGGCGGGTCTGGACGTTCGGGTCGAGGAAGCGACCGCCCACGGACGCCTGGACATGGCCGTGCTGAGTCCGGGATGCGTGCATTTGTACGAGTTCAAGGTCGTGGACGGGGGGCCGGAAGGCCGGGCGCTGGCGCAAATGCGGGAGCGCGGCTACGCGGACAAGTACCGGCATCTCGGCGTGCCGATCCGGTTGATCGGCATGGAGTTCGGCCGGGAAGAGCGCAACATCGTCGGGTTCGAGTTCGAGACCGCTTGACCGCGGCAGCTCTTGCCGCATCCCGGAATCCGGATCGCAGCGACTGGAGGGCGACTTCACGGCAACGGAACGAGAGGCGGCAGCCGACGATAGCGCGGGAATTGGCTTCCCGGCGAGCGTTGGTCGCCGGACAGCGTCGCGGCGGCGGTCTGGAGCGAACGATGGCAAGGAGCGTTCCGTGGCCGCCCGCATGTCACGGGAACGGCTTCATTGCGCGCGAGAAAGCCCGGTTTCGGGAGCGTTTCGGCACGGCCCGCGTTGATCGTCCGGACGGCTGTCGGCTTTGAACGCCGCCGTCCATGGGCGTAAACTGCCCGGATGGCGAGACGCATGCTTCCGATCGGCATTTCTTCCCTCCGGAAAATCCGGACGAGGGATTGCTACTACGTCGACAAGACGGAGCATGTGCGCCGACTCGTCGAAGGGGGCGATTACTATTTTCTGTCGCGTCCGCGCCGGTTCGGCAAGACCCTCCTGGTGGACACGCTGCAGAAGTTGTTCGAGGGCAGCGAGGAGTTGTTCCGGGGCCTCGCCGTGCACGGCATGTGGGACTGGTCGGCGCGCCATCCGGTCGTGCGGCTGGATTTCGGCGGGGGCGATTTCGGCGACCCGGACGGGGTTCGGGAAGAAACGGAATCGCAACTGAAGGCGGCGGAGAGGCTGGCCGGCATCGAGCCGGGCAGCGCCAGAGTTTCGATCCGCTTCCGGGAACTGATCGCGGCCCTGCACGAGCGCACCGGGCAGCGGGCGGTCGTGCTGGTGGACGAATACGACAAGCCGATTCTGGACGCGCTCGGCGACCGGGAACTGGCGCGGGCCAACCGCGACTTCCTGCGCAGCCTGTACGGGGTGATCAAGGCTTGCGACGAGCAACTGCGTTTCGTTTTTCTGACGGGCGTGAGCAAGTTCTCGCAGGCGGGCATTTTCTCGGGCCTGAACAACCTGCGCGACATCACCCTCGATCCGCGTTTCGGCGCCCTTTGCGGTTACACGGACGAAGAACTGGACGCGGTCTTCGCCCCGGAACTCGAGGGCCTGGACCGGGAAGAAGTCCGGCGCTGGTACAACGGCTACAACTGGTGCGGCGCGGAGAAGGTCTACAACCCGTTCGACGTCCTCCTTCTCTTCGAAACGCGCAGGTTCGAGGCGCACTGGTTCCGGACCGGCACGCCGACCTTCCTCGTCGACCTTCTGTCGCGGCGCCGGGTCGCGGCGCCGGCCCTTGAGGGGCTTGTCGCGGACGACGAGTTGCTGTCGGCCTTCGACGTCGACGACATCTCGACCGAAGCGCTTTTGTTCCAGACCGGCTATCTGACCATCGTCGGCGAGGAATCCGCCGATGGCGGCAGCCTCTACCGGCTGGACTACCCGAACTACGAGGTGAAGCTCAGCCTGAACAAGAGGCTGTTGCGCGCCATGGCGCCGGCAACGAGGCAGGACGCGACGCGGCAGGCGGAGCTGGCCAGGTTGACGGCGGAGGACGATCCGGAGAAAGTGAGGGCTCTGTTCGAGGCGTTCTTCGCGAGCATTCCTCACGACTGGCACCGGAAGAACGAGCTCGCGAATTATGAAGGCTATTGGGCGGCCCTCGTCTACTCGCACTTCGCGGCGGCGGGTCTGGACGTTCGGGTCGAGGAATCGACCGCCCGCGGACGCCTGGACATGGCTGTGCTCAGCCCGGGGTGCGTGCATCTGTACGAGTTCAAGGTCGTGGACGGGGGGCCGGAAGGCCGGGCGCTGGCGCAAATGCGGGAGCGCGGCTACGCGGACAAGTACCGGCATCTCGGCGTGCCGATCCGGTTGATCGGCATGGAGTTCGGCCGGGAAGAGCGCAACATCGTCGGGTTCGAGTTCGAGACCGCTTGATCGCGGCAGCTCTTGCCGCCTCTCGGAATCCGGGTCGCAGCGACTGGAGGGCGACTTCAGAGCGCGGCAACGGAACGAGAGGCGGCAGCCGACGATGGCACGGGAATTGGCTTCCCGGCGAGCGTCGGTCGCCGGACAGCGTCGCGGCGGCGGTCTGGAGCGAACGATGGCAAGGAGCGTTCGGTGGCCGCCCGCATGTCTACGGGAACGGCTTCATTGCGCGCGAGAAAGCCCGGTTTCGGAGCGTTTCGGCACGGCCCGCGTTGATCGTCCGGACGTCTGGCGGCTTTGAACGCCGCCGTCCATGGGCGTAAACTGCCCGGATGGCGAGACGCATGCTACCGATCGGCATATCCTCCTTCCGGGAAATCCGGACGAGGGATTGCTACTACGTCGACAAGACGGACCATGTGCGCCGCCTCGTGGAGGGCGGCAAGCACTATTTCCTGTCGCGTCCGCGCCGGTTCGGCAAGACCCTGTTTGTGGACACGCTGCAGGAGCTGTTCGAGGGAAGCGAGGTGCCGTTCCGGGGTCTCGCCATACACGACGAATGGGACTGGTCGGCGCGCCATCCTGTCGTGCGGCTGGATTTCAGCAGAGGGGGCGATTTCTGCGCCCCGGACGGGGTTCGCGTAACCGTGGAAGCGCAGTTGGCGGCGGCGGAGAGGCGCGCCGGCCTTGAACCGGGCTCCGTCGAGGCGTCGGTTCGTTTCTGGGAATTGATCGAGGCCCTGCACGAGCGTACCGGGCGGCAGGCGGTCGTTCTGGTCGACGAATACGACAAGCCTATTCTGGACGCGCTCGGCGACCGGGAACTGGCGCGGGCCAATCGGGACTTCCTGCGCAGCCTGTACGGGGCGATCAAGGCCTGCGACAGGCAGCTGCGTTTCGTTTTCCTGACGGGGGTGAGCAAATTCTCGCAGGCGGGCATTTTCTCGGGCCTGAACAACCTGATCGACATCACGCTGGAGCCGGAGTTCTCGGACATTTGCGGTTACACGGATGCGGAGCTGGACGCGGTTTTCGCCCCGGAACTCGAGGGCTTGGACCGGGAGGAGGTCCGCCGCTGGTACAACGGCTACAACTGGCGCGGCGCGGACAAGGTCTACAACCCGTACGATGTCCTGCTGCTTTTCCGGCGTCGCCAGTTCGAGGCGCACTGGTTCCGGAGCGGCACGCCGACCTTCCTCGTCGACCTTCTGTCGCGGCGTCGGATCGCGCCCCCGGCCCTGGAGAGCATGGTCGCGGACGACGACTTGCTGTCGACCTTCGACGTCGACGACATCTCGACCGAAGCGCTTTTGTTCCAGACCGGCTACCTGACCATCGTCGGCGAGGAGGCCGCCGACGGCGGGAGCCTCTACCGGCTGGACTACCCGAACTACGAGGTGAAGCTCAGCCTGAACAAGAGGCTGTTGCGCGCCATGTCGCCGGCAACGGGGCAGGAGGCGACGCGGCAGGCGGAACTGGCCAGGCTGACGGCGGAGGACAATCCGGAGAAGGTGAGGACGCTGTTCGAGGCGTTTTTCGCGAGCGTTCCTCACGACCGGCACCGGAAGAACGAGCTCTACGAGGGCTATTGGGCGGCCCTCGTCTACTCGCATTTCGCGGCGGCGGGTCTGGACGTTCGGGTCGAGGAAGCGACCGCCCACGGGCGCCTGGACATGGCTGTGCTGAGTCCGGGATGCGTGCATCTGTACGAGTTCAAGGTCGTGGACGGGGGGCCGGAAGGCCGGGCGCTGGCGCAAATTCGGGAGCGCGGCTACGCGGACAAGTACCGGCATCTCGGCGTGCCGATCCGGTTGATCGGCATGGAGTTCGGCCGGGAAGAGCGCAACATCGTCGAGTTCGAGACCGCTTGACCGCGGCAGCTCTTGCCGCCTCTCGGAATCCGGGTCGCAGCGACTGGAGGGCGACTTCAGAGCGCGGCAACGGAACGAGAGGCGGCAGCCGACGATGGCACGGGAATTGGCTTCCCGGCGAGCGTTGGGGTCGCCGGACAGCGTCGCGGCGGCGGTCTGGAGCGAACGATGGCAAGGAGCGTTCGGTGGCCGCCCGCATGTCTACGGGAACGGCTTCATTGCGCGCGAGAAAGCCCGGTTTCGGGAGCGTTTCGGCACGGCCCGCGTTGATCGTCCGGACGGCTGGCGGCTTTGAACGCCGCCGTCCATGGGCGTAAACTGCCCGGATGGCGAGACGCATGCTTCCGACCGGCATTTCCTCCCTGCGCGAGATCCGGGGGATGGACTGCTACTACGTCGACAAGACGGACCATGTGCGCCGCCTCGTCGAAGGGGGCAAGTACTATTTCCTGTCGCGTCCGCGCCGGTTCGGCAAGACCCTGCTGGTGGACACGCTGCAGAAGCTGTTCGAGGGAAACGAGGAGCTGTTCCGGGGCCTCGCCGTTCACGACGGGTGGGACTGGTCGGCGCGCCGTCCGGTCGTGCGGCTGGATTTCGGCGGGGGCGATTTCGGCGACCCGGACGGGGTTCGGGAAGAAACGGAATCGCAACTGAAGGCGGCGGAGAGGCTGGCCGGCATCGAGCCGGGCAGCGCCAGAGTTTCGATCCGCTTCCGGGAACTGATCGCGGCCCTGCGCGAGCGCACCGGGCAGCAGGCGGTCATTCTGGTGGACGAATACGACAAGCCGATTCTGGACGCGCTCGGCGACCGGGAACTGGCGCGGGCCAACCGCGACTTTCTGCGCAGCCTGTACGGGGTGCTCAAGGCCTGCGACGAGCAGCTGCGTTTCGTTTTCCTGACGGGAGTGAGCAAGTTCTCGCAGGCGGGCATTTTCTCGGGCCTGAACAACCTGCGCGACATCACCCTCGATCCGCGTTTCAGCGCCATCTGCGGCTACACGGACGCGGAGCTGGACGCGGTCTTCGCTCCGGAACTCGAGGGCCTGGACCGGGAAGAAATCCGGCGCTGGTACAACGGCTACAACTGGCGCGGCGCGGACAAGGTCTACAACCCGTTCGACATCCTGCTTCTTTTCGAAACGCGCGAATTCAAGGCGCACTGGTTCGAGACCGGGACGCCGCGCTTTCTCGTCGACCTTCTGTCGCGGCGCCGGGTTGCGCCTCCGGCCCTTGAGGGGCTTGTCGCGGACGACGAACTGCTGTCGACCTTCGACGTCGACGACATCTCGACCGAAGCGCTTTTGTTCCAGACCGGCTATCTGACCATCGTCGGCGAGGAGGCCGCCGCCGGCGGCAGCCGCTACCGGCTGGACTACCCGAACTACGAGGTGAAACTCAGCCTGAACAAGAGGCTGCTGCGCGTCATGGCGCCGGCGACGGGGCAGGAGGCGACGCGGCAGGCGGAGCTGGCCAGGCTGACGGCGGAGGACGATCCGGAGAAGGTGAGGACGCTGTTCGAGGCGTTCTTCGCGAGCGTTCCTCACGACTGGCACCGGAAGAACGAGCTCTACGAGGGCTATTGGGCGGCCCTCGTCTACTCGCACTTCGCGGCGGCGGGTCTGGACGTTCGGGTCGAGGAAGCGACCGCCCGCGGACGCCTGGACATGGCGGTGCTGAGTCCGGGATGCGTGCATCTGTACGAGTTCAAGGTCGTGGACCAACAGCACGAAGGCCAAGCGCTGGCGCAGATGCGGGAGCGCGGCTACGCGGACAAGTACCGGCATCTCGGCGTGCCGGTTGATCGGCATGGAGTTCGGACGGGAAGAGCGCAACATCGTCGGGTTCGAGTTCGAGACCGCCTGACCGCGGCAGCTTTCGCGTCGGAATCTGGATCGCGGAGACCGAAGGGGCGCGGGTATCTTGGCGTATCGCTTTCCTGCTTCGCGAAATCTTCTCGGATCGTCGGAGTCCCGCCTCGCGCGGTTCGGCAGACGGCGGCGAACTTTCCGATGCTCGAGTCATCGTCCGGCGGCGGCTTGCGGAAGCGAACCGCGACCGCTGCGCAAAGCTTCCCGAGCCGCGTCGACGGTAGAAGCCAAAGGGCCTGCAGTTCATCGCGCCGCGTCGGCCGACGATTCGCGGTCTTCGTCGATTGATTTCCCGCAAAACCCGGTCGCAAAGCCTCGAAGGAAACGAACTCACGTTTCTTCGTGAATGAACTCGGCCGCTTTCTCGCCGATCATGATCGCCGGCGCGTTGGTGTTTCCGCTGGAAATGATCGGCATGACGGAAGCGTCCGCCACCCGAAGTCCGGCGACGCCGTGAACGGCAAGCCGGGAGTTCACCACCGACATCGGGTCGTTTCCCATTCTGCACGTGCCCACGGGGTGGAACGTGGTCATCGCGTTCGCGCGGAGCCATTCGGCGAGTTCGCCGTCGCTGCGCAGCGCTTCGCCGGGCGCGAGTTCCCGCCCTCTGTAGGGGGCGAACGCGGGCTGGCCGATTACCTTCCTGATTATTCGAATCCCGGCGATCGTCGTCCTGCAGTCGGCTTCGTCCTCGAGGTAGTTGGGCTGAATTTTCGGGGCGTCGGCGGGGTCGGCCGAGCGGAGCGCGATGAATCCGCGGCTTTCCGGATTGATCGGCCCGACCCGGAGCGTAAATCCGTGATGGGCTTCGGCCGGCTCGCTCCGGAAGGGATTCGAGAAGTGCAGGTTCGCCGTCTTTTCGAGCGTCGGCATGAAGTGCAATTGTATGTCGGGCGCGAGCAGTTCGGGACGCGTTTTCAGAAACGCCCCTCCCTCGTAGGGAAACGTGGTGACGACGCCCCGGCCGAAGAACAGGCCCTGGGCGACCGAGAATATCAGCCGGTCGACCCGGAGATCCCTGTAGAGCGTGACGGGTTGCGTGCATTCGTAGGAAATCACGCAATCGACGTGGTCCTGGAGATTCCGGCCGACGCCCGGCAGCTCGCGGACGACTTCGATCCCGTGCCGCTTCATCTCGTCGGCGGGCCCGACGCCCGACAGCATGAGGATCTGGGGCGAGTTGACCGTGCCGGCGCAAAGGACGATTTCGCGAGCGGCGCGAATCGTCCGGCGGCGCCCGCCTTGCGAGATCTCGACGCCGGTCGCCCGACCGTTCTCGACGACCACTTTCCGGACGAGCGCTCCGGTGAGAATCGAAAGGTTGCGGCGCCGCCGGATCGGGCGGAGGAAGGCGAACGAAGTCGACCAGCGCTTTCCGTTCCTGATGGTGAAGTCGTAACGCCCGAAACCTTCCTGTTCCGCGCCGTTGAAGTCGTCGTTGACCGGATAGCCGGCTTGGCGGCCGGCTTCCACGAAAACGTCGAACAACGGATTCGAACCGCGCGCCCGGCACACGGTCAACTCGCCTTCCGTTCCGTGATAATCGTCCGCGCGTTGAACGTGTCCTTCGGAACGGCGAAACGCGGGCAACACTTCGTCGTAAGACCATTCCGGCAGGCCGGACTGCGCCCAACGGTCGTAGTCATGGCGATTGCCGCGCACGTAGACCATGCCGTTGATGGTCGAAGAGCCGCCCAGCACTTTGCCGCGCGGCCAGTACAACGACCTGCCGCCCAGGGCCGGAACCGGCTCGGTATGGTAGCTCCAGTTATAGAGGCCGGAGAGGAACAGCTTTCCCATCAGCATCGGCAATCTGACCAGCGGATTGCGATCCTTGCCGCCTGCTTCGAGGAGCAGGACGGAACGTTCGGGATCGGCCGTCAGCCGGTTGGCGAGGACGCACCCGGCCGAACCGGCGCCGACGACGACGTAATCGTACTGCCGGGACATTCGCGGACTCACCGCCGTCCCGCGCGAGGCGGACGCCGCGCCGCGCCGGCGAGATCCCGAAATACGCGGCGGCTCATGCGCCGACGAAGGCCTTGCGCTGTCCGGCCTGGACCATCAGCGGCATCACTTCGTCGATCCATTGCCGACATTCGCTCTTGTAATCCACCCACGAAACGAGGATGCCGTCGACGCCGATCTCGATCAGCTTGCCGATTTCGTCGACGATCCGTTCGGCGGTGCCCACGAGCGGATAGCCGCCGTGACCCGCGATGAAATGAAACCGGAATTCGTCGAGCGCCTCCGGCGGGAGGGTCTCCGACTGCATGCCGAAGATTTCGAGCAGGTTGTCGACGGCCTGCCGGTCGCCCTTCTCGACGACGTAGTAGTGGAGATAGTCCTGCGCTTCCTTTTCCGTGTCGCGGCAGACGACGTAGACATGGATCCAGCTTTGAACGCTTCTGCCCGCTTCGCGCGCCATTCCCTTCAGATGGCCGATCTGCGCCTTGCCGCCCTCGAGATCCCGTTGCTTCAGAATTACGAAGTTCATGTCGGCCTGGGTCGCGGCGAATTTCTGACCGGCCGGGGAACCGCCGGCGTTCATCACGGGCGGCGTCGGACGCTGGATCGGCTTGGGTTCGCTCCAGACGTTTCTGGAATTGAACCAGCGTCCCTCGAAATCGAACTCTCCGTCCTCCGTCCAGATGCGCCGCACGAATTCCAGCCACTCCGTAGCGTACTCGTAGCGCGCGTCGTGTTCCCGCCATTCGGCGCCGAACATTTCGAATTCGTTCTTGAACCAGCCGCAGACGACGTTCAGGGCGAAACGTCCGCCGGAAATATGGTCGATCGTCGCGCACTGCTTGGCGGCGGCTACGGGATGGGTGAGCGGCACGTGCGACGTGGAGAAAATGCACGAATGGCCGGTCACGGCGGCTACCGCGGCGGCCCAGTTGTAAGTCTCGAAAGTGCGGTTGTTGAAGTTGGTCTCGCCGCCGTAGCCGCGCCAGCGGGCAACCGGCAGCAGCACTTCGAAACCGGCGCGATCGGCCATGACGGCGACGTCGCGCGTGTCCGGCCAGTTCATTTCCCAAGTGTTTTCCGCTGTCGTGATCGTGGAGCCATGGCTGCAGTTCATGGCGATGATGCCGATCTTCATCCTGTTGTCGTTGTAGAGCGGGTTGTCCAGGACCGGCCGTTGCTGCATCTCGCATTCCTTTTCGTCCGCGGCGGATCCTGCCAGCCAACGCCGTCCGCGACAACAGTTGTCGAGAACGGTTTGCGCCTTCGCCGCCAGCCGCTATTGTCGGGTCGAGGCGCGCCGCCCGTCGGACGACGCCGCGGACATGTTGCGGGGAGAACGGCCTGGATGGAAACGAGGCGCCTGTACACCGTCATCGAGGAAACGTTTTCCGAAATGGGCCGGACGTCCGACGAACCGTTGCGGAAGGTCGCGGTCGTCGCCGTCGTCGCCAATCCGTACGCGGGCAGGGGCTATGTCGGCGATTTGAGCGGCCTGATCGACGCCAGCGGCGCTCTCGGCGAAAGGATCGCGGCAATGGGCGTCGAACGGATGAAACCCTATGCGGTGGACTCCTACGGCAAGGCCGCGCTGGTCGGGATGGCCGGCGAGCAGGAACACGGGGTCGCGTGCCTTACGACCGTTTACGGCGACGCTCTCCGGGCCGCGGCGGGCGGCGGCAAGGCCTGGATATCGTCGTTCACCAAGCGCGCCGCGCCCGGCGAGACGCTCGACGTTCCGCTCGCTCACAAGGACGCGCTGTTCGTGCGCTCGCATTACGACGGAATGACGATCATGGTGCCCGACGCGCCGTTGCCCGACGAAATTTGCATCGTCTGCTGCTTCGCCAATCGCGGACGGCTGAACCATCGGATCGGGGGACCGCGCAAGGAAGACATCGTCGGCGAGGACGGGTTGAGATAGGTGGCGCGAATGAAGACTGCGATCGTCAACATCGGGTGCTTGGTCACCGGCGACTGGCGGGATCCCTTGGGGCAGGGCGATTCCATCCTGATGGAGCGCGGCCGCATCTCGAAGATCGGCACGCTCTCGGCCGCGGAAATCGACTCGTGCGATTTCGTTCTCGATGCGGACGGGACGACCGCGATGCCGGGTCTGATCGATTCGCAGGTTCATGTGGCGTTCGCCGACTATACGCCGCGGCAGAGAACCATCGGGTTCCTCGAAAGCTATCTTCACGGCGGCGTGACGACGTCGATTTCGGCGAGCGAGGTGCACGTGCCCGGGCGGCCGAGCGACCCCGACGGAGTGGTCGCCCTCGCGGTCGCCGCCAAGAAGAGCTTCGACAACTATTCGCCGGGCGGAATGCACGTGCACGCGGGCGCGATCATCATCGAACCCGGTCTCGAGCAGGGGCATTTCGACGCGGCCGCGCGGCAGGGCGTCTGGCTCGCCAAGGCCGGATTCGGGAAATTCGAATCGCCCTTCGAATACACGCCCTACGTGCGGATGGCGCAGAAGGCCGGCATGATCGTGAACGTGCACACCGGCGGCGCCTCGATACCGGATTCGTCGCCGATCACCGGAGACCACTTGCTCGACATGAAGCCGGACGTTTCCTTCCACGTCAACGGAGGGCCGGTGGCGATGCCGGACGAGGATTTCCCGCGCATCGTCAACGAGAGCGACATCGCGCTTCAGCTCTGTCAGGCCGGGAACATCCGGACGTCCTTGATGTGCCTCGGACTTGCGGTGGACGCCGGCGCATACGACCGGCTGATCCTCGCGACGGACACGCCGACAGGAACCGGCGTCATGCCGCTCGGCATGATCAAGACGGTCTGCGAACTTTCGTGCCTTACGAAGTACCCTGCGGAGATGATCGTCGCGGCCGCGACCGGCAACAACGCTGCCGTTTACAAGCTCGACACCGGTTTTCTGAAACCGGGCAAGGCGGCGGACGTGATACTCGTCGACGCGCCGCTCGGCGGCAGCAAGACGGCTGCGCTCGACGCCATCAAGCATGGGGATTATCCCGCGATTCCCGCGGCGTTCACCGACGGCGCGCCGCGTTTCGTCGGCCGCTCTCGCAACACGCCGCCATCGATGCGGCGCGTGCGCATCGCCCGGAACAAGATCATGCAGGAGTTCGGACCCGGGCGCCATACCGTTTGATCGCCGCTTCGCCGCCGGAGCCGGAACGGCGCTGGCCGGGCGAGGCCGTTTGACACTCGCGCAAGGCCGGATATCCTCCGTCGGCGGCGGGCTTCGCGTCGGCCGCGACAAGAGAGGAGGCGCCGCGGGTGTTCGTGAGTGATCGGCTCGACGATCGGGTCGGAGAGAATGCCTTCCGGGTCGATCGCGGCATCTATCTCGACGAAGAAATCTTCGAAGCCGAGATGGAGTCCATTTTCGAAGGGACATGGCAGTATCTGTGTCACGAGAGCCAGGTGAAGGAACCCGGGGATTACTTCGCGACCCGCGTCGGGAGGCAACCGGTTTTCGTTCAGCGCCGCGAGAACGGCGGCCTCGCCTGCTTTTTCAACGTCTGTTCGCATCGCGGCGCGATCCTGACCCCGTTGCGACAGGGCAACGCCCGGACCATAACCTGCCGTTTCCACGGCTGGACCTATAACTGCGAAGGAACCTGCATTCGCATCAAGGATGAAGCGGGCGGTTACGGCGAGGGCTTCGATCGCGGCGTCTACAACCTTCGGCGAATCGGCGCGGTCGACAGCTACAGGGGTTTCGTGTTCGGCAGCCTTTCTCCGGAGGCGCCGCCGCTTGGAGAGTTTCTGGGCGAGTCCCGCGCCTTCATCGACTTCGTCGCGGACCAGTCGGCGCAGGGCATGGAAGTGCTGCCCGGTTCGCAGACCTACGTGGTCGGCGGGAACTGGAAGATGTCGGTCGAGAATGCCGTCGACGGTTACCACACCAGCACCGTTCACCGCGTTTTCGCGAATACGGTTCGCCGGCGGGAAGCGCGGGAAGGTTATTCCGGCATGATGAAGACCGAAGTCGGACGGCTCGCCCGAAAGGTGCGCAACGGCTGTTACGATCTCGGCGGCGGACACATGGTCATCTGGGCGGACCGCGAACCCGTGGAAACCTCGCCCCTGTCGGAGGCGGAGAAGAGGTTGGAACGCGACCATTCCGGGGGCAAGGTGAACTGGATGCTGCGCCGGGGACGCAATCTGATCGTGTTCCCGTCCCTCATGATCAACGATTTCGCCGCGACCCAGATACGGATTTTCCGGCCCGTCGCCGTCGACCGCACGGAGGTGACGATCTACTGTCTCGCGCCGTCGGAAGAGAGTCGGGAAGCGCGTTACGCGCGGCTGCGCAAGTTCGAGGACTTCTTCATGGCCAGCGGCATGGCGACGTCCGACGACGTCTCGGCGCTGGAGGCGGCGCACGAGGGAAGCCGCGGACGCCTGGCGAAATGGGGCGATTTTCACCGCGGGCTTCCCACGATGACGAACGGACCGGACGACGTCGCCGCGGAAGGAGGCTTCGCGCCCGAGACCAGCAATTCGAGCTGGGACCACGAAACGCTGTACTACAGCTTCTACCGGACGTGGCGAAAACACGTCGAACGGACCTGAGGAGCGGCGAAATGGATGGCGGATTCGCTACGGACGGCCTGCGCGCCCTTGTCGACGACCGGGTCGAGCAAGGCGTGTTCCGGGTGCGCCGGGCGGCCTATACCGACCGGCGGATATTCGAACTCGAGATGGAGAGGATATTCGAGCGATGCTGGACGTTCCTCTGTCACGAGAGTCAGATACCGGAACACGGCGACTATTGCTGGACCGAGATCGGCCGTCAGCCGGTCTTCGTCAACCGTCAGGAGGACGGTTCGCTGAAATGCTTCGTCAACGCCTGCTCGCATCGGGCCGCGATTCTCACGCCTTTCCGGCGGGGCAACGCCCGATCCATCACGTGCCGCTTCCACGGCTGGACCTACGGCGCGGACGGCGCGTGCCGGGCGATCAAGAACGCGGAAGAGGGGGCCGACCGCTCGAAATACGATCTCCGCGAGATTGCGCGGCTGGAGAGTTATCGGGGATTCGTATTCGGCAGCCTCGACGCGAACGCGCAGCCGCTTGAAGACTGGCTGGGGCCGGCGGCGCCGTGGATCGATCTGATGACCGTTCAGTCGGCGGACGGACTCGAGGTCGTGCCGGGCAGTTCCACCTACGCGATCGACGGCAACTGGAAATTGCAGGCCGAGAACGCGGTCGACGGCTACCACGTTTCCACCGTTCATCGCGTGTTCGCCAACACCATCGCGGCCCGCGAGAGCAAGGGCGAATACACCGGCATGCGAAAGACCGAGGCCGGGCGGATGGGAGCCCGCGTGCCGTCCGCGGGCTACGACCTCGGCAACGGGCACATGGCGATATGGGCGCAGCACACGACGCCGGAAGTGCGGCCGGTATGGGAGGCGAAGGATCGGCTGGAGCGGGAACTGACGCCGGCGCAGGTCGACTGGATCCTCAACAGGGGCCGGAACCTTTATTTGTTTCCCAACGTCATGCTGATGGACAATCCGTCTACGCAGATACGGATCATGAAGCCTCTGTCGGCGGACCGCGTGGACGTGAGCGTGTACTGCATCGCGCCGAAGGGCGAGAGCGACGCGGCGCGGGCCGGGAGGTTGCGGAAATTCGAAGATTTCTATCTGACGGCGGGCATGGCGACGTCGGACGACATCGCGGCGCTGGAGGACGTTCACGAAGGATCTCTGGTCGCGGACTGGACGGAGTTCCATCGGGGAATCGACCAGATCGTTCACGGAGCGGACGAAGACGCGCGCGCTCTCGGCTTCGAGCCGGCGGCATGCAGCGGCAACTGGGATCACGAGATCATTTATCACGGCTTCTATCGGCAGTGGCTTCGGCTCATGAGCGGGGAGCGTCGCGCATGACCGACTTGCAGACCGAGGTGGCCAACCTGATCTACCGGGAAGCGACGCTGCTGGACCGTCGCGAGTGGTACGACTGGATCGACCTCTACACGGAAGACGCCGTCTACTGGGTGCCGTCCTGGGCCAGCGAGGAGGAGACCACCGACGACCCGGAACTCCAGCTCAACCTGATTTATCTGCGCAACCGCGGCGGCCTCGAGGATCGCGTGTTCCGGATCGAGTCCCGCGATTCCTACGCTTCGGTGCCTCTCGATCGCACCGTTCATCTCGTGGGCAACGTTCTGGTGAACGACGCCGGCGGCGACGCGATCGAGGCCACGGCGAATTGCCTGGTTCATTCCTACGGCAAGAAAGGCAGCCTGACGCGCGGCAGCCTGTACGACTACGCGCTGCGGCGCGTGAACGGCGAACTCAGGATCTCGCGAAAGAAGATCACCTTCATCGACGACCGGCTCGAAGGGCCGATCGACATCTATCACCTGTGATGCTCGCCCTCTGCAAGATCGAAGCCGGAGAAAACGGCATCGCGCTGCGGCGACGGGAGCCGCGCGACGCGGGTCCGGGCGAAATCCGGCTCAAGGTCGGGGCGGCCGGCATTTGCGGGACGGACATGCAGATCTACAACTGGGCGCCGCGGATGGCGCGCAGGATGAAGCTGCCGCGAATCCTCGGCCATGAAGCCAGCGGCGTCGTCGACCAGATAGGGGAAGGCGTCGCCGGCATCGCTCCCGGCGACCGCGTCAGCCTCGAAAGCCACATCTATTGCGGAACCTGCAGGCCCTGCCGCCTCGGTCGCGCGCATCTATGCAACGCGACGACGTATCCGGGCATCGACATCGACGGCGTTTTCGCCGAATACGCGACGGTGCCGGCAAGGATCGCATGGCGCAACCCGCCGGATCTGCCGGACGAGACGGCCGCAATGCTCGAACCTTTCGGGATCGCCGTCCATGCCTGCCTCGAAGGCTCCGGCGTCGCCGGGCAGAACGTGCTTGTGAACGGCTGCGGCCCCATCGGGCTTATGGCGGCGGCGGTCGCGCGGACCCTCGGCGCGCGGCGGGTGATCGCCGCCGACCTCAATCCCCTGCGCCTGAAGGCCGCGGGAATCATGGGCGCCGACAGGACGGTCGACGCCGGCGGGGAAGACGTTGCGGAAGCGGTTCGCGACGTGACCGGCGGCGAAGGGGCGGATGTCGGCATCGAGTTTTCCGGATCGGAAGCAGGCTTCGGAACGGTCTTCGACAGCCTGTGCAAGGGCGGGGATTTTCGTCTGGTCGGCGCGCCGCCGGCGGCGATACCGGTCGATTTCACCTGGTGGCTGCTGAAATGCCCGCGCATGATCAACATTCACGGGCGCCGCATATGGGACACCTGGCAGCGGGCCGCCGAGTTGATCGACGCCGTGGATCTCGGTCCCGTCCGCAGCCACGTCCTGCCCCTGTCGGAAGCGACCGAAGGCTTCGACCTGATCCGGCGCGGCGAAGCGGTCAAGCCCCTTCTGATCCCGGGCGCGTAGGGGATGGCCGTCCATCAGGTGACGCTCGTCTTCGAGGACGGGCGGGTCGCGAAATTCTCCGCGGACGAGGACGACACCATCTACCTGTCGGCGCTCAAGAATCGGGTGCGCATTCTGACGGACTGCCTCGAAGGCGCCTGCGCGACTTGCAAGGGCCTCTGCACTTCGGGAGAATACCGCCTCGAGGAATATTCCGGCGAAGCGCTGACCGAAACCGAGCGCGACCGCAGGGAGGTGCTCACCTGCCGGATGCACGTCCTGTCCGATTGCGTGATCGAATATCCCTACGCTTCCCGGATGGCGCTGAAAACGGCCCCCGACAGCCGAACCGGCCGGGTCGCGGCGGTGGAAACCGTGGCGTCGGCGGTGGCCAGACTGGCGATCGACGCGGATTCCCCGATGTCCTTCATCCCCGGGCAGTACGTTCATCTGTCCGTTCCCGGCACCGACCGGAAACGTTCCTATTCCTTCGCGAATCCCGTCGACGGCCGCGCGACGTTCTACGTCAAGGTGCTCGAGCGGGGCGCGATGAGCGACTATATATCGGAGCGCGCCGCGCCCGGAGACGAGATCGTGATGACCGGTCCGTTCGGGCGGTTCTACCTCCGGCCCGCGACCCGGCCGATCGTGATGGTGGCGGGCGGAACCGGACTGGCGCCGATGCTCGCCATGCTGGACGCGCTGGCGGCGGAAGGCTGCGGCCATCCCGTCAGATTGCTTTACGGCGTCAACATCCGAGAAGAGATGTTCGCGCTCGACCGGCTTCGCCGGTATCGGGAGACGGGACTCGACCTTGAAACCGAGTTTTGCGTCGTCGATCCTTCCGACGGCTGGGACGGCGAGACAGGGCACGTCACCGGTCTTTTGCGTCCGGAAATCCTGAATTCCGGCGATTGCGAAGTATATCTCTGCGGTCCGCCGCCGATGATCGAGGCGGCGGAAGCGGCGTTGGACGGTTTCGGCGTGGATTCCGCCCGCGTTCACGCCGAGAAATTCGTCGCCAGTTAAGCGGCGCGAGAGGCCGAGCCGGCTGCAGGCCGGCGATTCGGCCTGGAGCGGTTCCCGATAGACGTCCGTTCTTCGTCGGCCCGGTCTCGCGGCCGCGAACCTTCTGCGGCCCGCAGCCGGGGGCGTCTCGCCTCCCCCGCGGCGGACGCGGCCGCCGGGCAAGGCGGTCGGCCGGGGCGTTCCGGCTTTTCTCCGCGACGCCGACGGGAAGTTTTCCGCGCGCGCCGCCTTCCGGCCTTTCGTTTTCCGTCGCCGTTTCGGAACGGGTTTTTCGCGGGACTCCCTGGCGCGGCCGCCCGAAGTTCGCGGGGCGTCGGCGGAATGCGCGGAGAAGGGGAACCTCCGGTCGCCGGGGCGCTCCATGCGGGCGGCGGCATTAGTTAAGAATGACTTGCATTCGCATTGATTCGGCATCAATATGCGACTAATTCGCATTTGCAAGTAAGGAGCGCAAGATGGAATTTCGGCCCATGAGAGCCGATGCGTTGCCGCATCCCGGCGACCTGATGTCGGTCATGGAACTCACCGCTTCCGAACGGTTTCTGGTTTTCGCGGCGCGAGAGTGGGCGGACGGCGCATGCAAGGGCGTCTGCCCCACGCCGGCGTTGGTCAACGCGTTCGCCGAGGCCGGCCTGTCGGCGGCGCTGATCGACCTCCATGCGCTGTTGACCCTCGCGGCGACCGCAGCCAAGCGGCCTCTGGCCCTCCGCCGACCGGCCTGCGGCGGCGTCTGCAACGCCGAAATCGATCTGCTGGCAGTCGTCGCCTGCGTACAGCAGGGTCGCGGACATCTCGCCGCCGCCCGGCTCGCGGCCTGGTTCGCGAACGACGTTCGCCGGGCCGCATTGCCGCTGGCGCAGGCGCTTGCGTCGAAAATGCGGTCGGTCGGCTTCGATTTCGAGTTGCGTCCCGAATACGCCGGCATCGCCCGGGGCCGGGGTTCCTTCGCCTTGCACTGAACCGGATTTTTCGAGGCGTTCCCTTCCGGCGCGTCGCCGGTTCCCTGCTTTCGAGCCGTCGGCGTCTCCTGGAAAGCCCTCTTTTCGAACGCGCCTCGCAACTTCGAGGCGAACGTTCGGCGCAACGCCTCCCGAACTTCGCGAAGCCGCTCTCGCGTCGTCGGCGGGCGAACTCGCTCGCCGAAGCCTGGCGGACAAGCAGGCCGGGCTCGTCGCGAACGCTTGACGAGGCACGGGCTCCAACGCCGGGAACGCCAGCGCTTGAGCCGCGTGCGCCGTTCGTGACGCCTGGCTTTCAAGGGTACGGAATTTCTTCTGCCCGGGTGCGGAAAACGGCGAATTCTCTGCGCCGCGACCGCCGTTTTCCAGGATTCCGCCCCAAGGTCGGCCGGACGTTGCCGCCCTTGCAACCGGCCGTCCGCGTTCAGGCCGTGTCGCTCCGGGTTTGCGGCGCGCCGTCGCGGCAACCATGCCTTTCGTTCTCCGGGCGCCCGTGCGGACCCGCCGCCGGACGGCGAGCCGGCGGAAAACGGCGCAGCGCATGCCTCGCCGGGAAGCGGTTTTGGCGGCAGTCGGCGATTGGGCTATAATCTTCGGCGCGCGCGTCGGCGACGGATGCCGACGGAACGTTGCCGTTGGGAGGAAAGAGATGATGAAGACTGTCGGAATCGCCGTCGGCGCCGCCTGCATTCTTGCGGCCGCGCCTGCGCATGCCGAAACCAAAATCCTGTTCAACTATTTCGTGCCGCCGAAGCATCCGCTGAAAATCGGCATCATCGATCACTGGTCGGCCCGCGTGGCCAAGGAAAGCGAGGGCCGGATCAAGGTGAGCTATCCGGCGAAAACGCTGGCCCCGGCGCCCCGCCAGTGGAAGATGGTCACGTCCGGCATCGCGGACGCGACCGTCATGTTCAACAATTTCGAACGCAACCGCCTGACCCTGGATCAAATCGGCACGCTGCCCTTCAGCATTACCGACGCCGGATCGACCGCGGTCGCCCTGTGGCGAACCCACAAGAAATTCTTCGAATCGAAGAATCAGTACAAGGGCGTGAAGCTGCTTGGTTTCATCATGCACGGCGGCGGCGAGTTCTTCAGCCTCAAGGGCCCGATCGCTTCCGTCGCCGATCTCGCGAAGATGAAGATGCGGGTGCCTCCGGGCGACGTCGCCAAGGCGCTGAGCAAGACCGGCGCGGCCGTGGTGCCGACGCCGGGCGTCAAGGCGTTCGACGTGGTCTCCAAGGGGATCGTCGACGGCATGGTGTTTCCGATCGGCGATGTCTGGAAACTGAAGATGATGCCCTACGTCAAGCACCTCACCAAGGTGCCGGGCAAGGTCTACGGGTCCGTTTTCTCGCTCTACATGAACCAGAAGGTATGGGACCGCCTTTCGAAGGCGGACAAGGCGGCCGTGCTCGCCTCGTCGGGAGAGAAGATCGCCGCCGACTCGAAGAACTGGGGCGACGTGGACACGGAAGCCGAAGAACTCTACCGCAAGCGCGGCATCGGCATCATGGAAGCGAGCGCCGGTTTCGCCGCCGACCTGAAGAAATTGTGGGCCTACCAGGACGCCGAGTGGATCGAAAGGGCGAACAAGGCGGGCGTCGACGGCAAGGCCGCGCTGGCCTTTTACCGCGAGGAGGCGAAGCGCATCGCCCGCGGGAAATAGCGCCTTCCATGCCGTCCGAAGGAGACGGGTCGAGCGCCGACGTCCGGCCCGACGGCCGGTTCGAGGCATGCCTCATGACGATCGTCGGCGTGACGATCTTTCTCATGATGGCGATCACCTTTGTCGACGTGGTCGGGCGTTACGGCTTCAGCGCCCCGATCCCCGGCGGATTCGAACTGATCGAATTCCTGATGCCGCTGTCGATCTTCGCGGGCCTTCCGATCATCACCCGACGGCGCACGCACATCGTCGTCAGCATTCTCGACAGATGGTTTCGCGGCGCGGCCGGCGGCATTCGGCGGCTCGTCGTCGATGCTGGTTCGCTGGTCGTGGTCGCCTTCATCGCCGAACGGATGTGGAGTCAGGGAAAGGGGCTGGCCGAGGCTAGGATCGAATCCGGGTATCTGGAGTGGCCTGTGGCGCCGGCCGCCTATGCCATCAGTTTTCTCAGCGTCGTCACTTGCGTCGTCCTCCTGCTCATGCTCGTCGAGGATCTGAAGGCGCTCGTCGGCGGGAGAGCCGCCCAATGATCGAATCGCTCGCCGGTTTCGCGATACTGCTGCTGATGGTGTTTCTGGGTTTTCCGCTTGGATTCGCCATGGTGGCGGTCGGCTTCGTCGGGTTCGGACTCGTGCGCGGCTGGGAGCCGGCCCTGGAGACCGTGGGGCAGCTGATTCTCGACTTCGCGATGAGTTATTCGTTTTCGGTGCTGCCGCTGTTCGTGCTGATGGGGGCGTTCGTGTACCGCGCCGCGCTGTCGGAGGACCTGTACGACGCGTCGAACGCCTGGCTCGGCCATCACAAGGGCGGGCTCGCGATGGCGACGGTCGCGGCGTGCGGCGGCTTCAGCGCCGTGTCCGGAAGTTCGGTCGCCACCGCCGCGACGATGGCCAAAGTCGCCATGCCGTCGATGCGGCGGTATCGCTACAACGAAAATCTCGCCGCCGGAACCATCGCGGCCGGCGGGACGATGGGCATTCTCATCCCGCCGAGCATCGCGCTGGTGATTTACGGCATCATTGTCGAAGAGGATGTCGGCAAACTCTTCATCGCCGGGATCGTTCCGGGAATTATAACCATTCTTCTCTATATCTTCGTGATCAAGGCGCTGATCACTTTCCGTCCCGAACTCGGACCGCCCGGTCCGTGGACCTCGTGGCCGGACAGGTTCAGGGCGTTGAAGGGCGTATGGGGCATCCTCGCCCTGTTCGTCCTTGTGCTGGGCGGCATTTATCTCGGCGTGTTCACGCCGACGGAGGCCGGCGGGATCGGAGCCGTCGGCGCGGCGGCCTTTGCCGTCATGCGCCGCAAGATGGGGTGGCGGGAGTTCTTCGGCGGGCTGGTCGAGGCCGGCCAGACCACGACGATGGTGTTCAGCGTCGCCTTCGGCGCGATCATCCTTTCCAATTTCATGAACATTTCGGGGATGCCGGTCCAGATCGTGGATTGGGTGGACTCGCTCGACATTCCGCCGATCACCGTCATCCTGGTGATCTGCCTCATCTACGTCGTGCTTGGCTGCATTTTCGAAGGGATCGGCATGATTCTGTTGACCGTGCCGATCTTCTTTCCCGTGGTCGACAGCTTGGGATTCGACCTCATCTGGTTCGGCATCGTCGTGATCATGGTAACCGAGATCAGCTTGATTACGCCTCCTATCGGCATGAACGTGTTCGTGCTCAAGACGCTCCTCCCGGAAATGTCGCTGTGGGGAATATTCAGCGGCATCGGTCCTTTCTTTCTGGCGGACATCGTTCGCCTGCTGCTGGTCATATTCATCCCGGGACTGGCTCTCTACCTGCCGAGCCTGATGGGCGGATAGCGCCCGGCGGGGGAGTTCCGCGCCGCCTTGACATTCTTCGGCGTCAGCCTAAATTAGTACCGATCCGGTGCGGATTGGGGTGCGCTTGATGATCAAGCTGAGCCGAATGGCGGATTACGGGGTCGTGCTGATGGTGCAACTGGCGCGAGCGGGCGCGCGGCGCACCACGGCCGGCGAGTTGGCGCGCGCCGCCGTTCTGCCCGCGCCGACCGTAAGCAAATTGCTGAAGCAGCTCGCCGCCGCGAAGCTCCTCGCGTCTCGCCGCGGCGCCGACGGAGGTTACCGCCTCGCGCGCGATTCGGCCGACATATCCGTCGCGGAAATCGTGGCCGCGCTCGACGGACCCATCGCGCTCACCGAATGCATGACCTCCGACGGCGCGATCTGCGAGATCGAGGCGTTGTGCCCGACGCGGACCAACTGGCGCCGGATCAACGATGCGCTGGTCGAAGCCCTCGAAGGCGTTTCGCTGGAGGAGATGGCGCGGCCCGCGCTGTCGCGCCTCGCTGCGGACGCCGGCGGCGCCTCGGCAGCCGGCGCAGCGGCCTGAAAGAGGAACGGCGCATGGTCCCGTCAACCGTCATCGAGGAAGTCGCCGCCCGCGAGTACGAATACGGCTTCGTCACCGACATCGATTCCGAGTTCGCTCCGAAAGGCTTGAACGAGGACATCGTTCGCTTCATCTCCGCGAAGAAGAACGAGCCCGACTGGCTTCTGGAATGGCGGCTGACCGCCTATCGTCACTGGCTGACGATGACCGAACCCGACTGGGCCTTCGTCGAGTATCCCGAGATCGATTTCCAGGACGCCTATTACTACGCGGCGCCGAAGCGCGACGAGGACAAGCCGAAGAGCCTCGACGAGGTCGATCCCAAGCTGCTGGAGACCTACGAAAAGCTCGGCATTCCCCTGGCGGAGCAGGCCGTTCTCGCGGGCGTGGCCGTCGATGCCGTGTTCGACAGCGTGTCGGTGGCGACGACCTTCAAGGAAAAGCTCGAGGAGGCCGGTGTCGTTTTCTGCGCCATTTCCGAAGCGGTGAAATCGCACCCGGAACTCGTGCGCGCGCATCTCGGCACCGTGGTCCCCTATACCGACAACTTCTACGCGACGTTGAATTCCGCCGTCTTCAGCGACGGCACCTTCGTTTACGTGCCGAAGGGCGTTCGCTGCCCGATGGAGCTGAGCACCTATTTTCGGATCAACGCCGCCAAGACGGGGCAGTTCGAGCGGACGCTGATCGTCGCCGACGAAGGCAGCTACGTCAGCTATCTGGAGGGGTGCACCGCCCCGATGCGCGACGAGAACCAGCTCCACGCGGCGGTCGTCGAACTGGTGGCGATGGAGAGCGCCGAAATCAAGTACTCCACCGTCCAGAACTGGTATCCCGGGGACGAGCAGGGCAAGGGCGGCATCTACAATTTCGTGACCAAGCGCGGGGCCTGCCGGGGCAGGGCCTCGAAGATTTCGTGGACCCAGGTCGAGACCGGCTCGGCCATAACCTGGAAATATCCGAGTTGCGTTCTGGAAGGCGACGATTCGACCGGCGAGTTCTATTCGGTCGCGATCACCAACAACCGCCAGCAGGCCGACACCGGCACCAAGATGATCCATATCGGCAGGAACACCAGCAGCACCATCATTTCCAAGGGCATTTCCGCCGGCCACGGACAGAACACCTACCGCGGGCGGGTGCGGGCGATGGCGAGCGCGGAGGGCGCGCGCAACTTCACCCAGTGCGATTCCCTTCTGATCGGGGACAAGTGCGGCGCGCACACCGTTCCCTACATCGAGGTGGCGAATCCTTCCGCCACGGTCGAGCACGAAGCGACGACCTCCAAGATCAGCGAGGATCAGCTCTTCTACTGCCTGCAGCGCGGACTCGATCCGGAGGAAGCCGTCACGTTGATCGTGAACGGCTTCTGCAAGGAAGTCCTCAAGGAGTTGCCGATGGAGTTCGCCGTCGAGGCCCAGAAGCTTCTCGGGGTGACTCTCGAAGGCAGCGTCGGATAAGGAAAGCCTCATGAGTCTCTTGTCGATCAGAGGGCTGCACGCTTCGGCGGCCGGCAAGCCCATCCTGAAGGGAATCGATCTCGAGATCGGCAAGGGCGAAGTCCACGCCGTCATGGGGCCGAACGGCTCGGGCAAGAGCACGTTGTCCCACGTGCTGACCGGACGCGAAGGATACGAGGTGACCGCCGGAGAGGCGCTGTTGGGCGGCGTCGACCTGCTTGCGATGGAACCGCACGAACGCGCCGCGGCTGGCCTGTATCTCGCGTTTCAGTATCCCGTCGAAATTCCCGGCGTCTCGAACCTGACGTTTCTGAAGACGGCCGTGAACGCCGTGCGCAAGGCGCGGGGCGAACGGGAGCTCGACGCCATCGGCTTTCTCCGGCTCGCCCGCGAAAAGGGCGAATGGCTCGAAATGAAGGACGACCTTCTCAAGCGGCCGGTGAACGTCGGGTTTTCGGGCGGCGAGAAGAAACGCAACGAAATCTTCCAGATGGCCATGCTCGAACCCGTTTTCGCGATCCTGGACGAAACGGATTCGGGCCTCGACATCGATGCGCTCGGCGTCGTCGCGAGCGGCGTCAACCGGTTGCGCTCGCCGGACCGATCCATGATCGTCATCACGCACTATCAGCGGCTGCTCAATCATGTCGTCCCCGATTTCGTTCATGTGATGGCGGAGGGCCGGCTTGCCGAAAGCGGCGGCAAGGAACTCGCGCTCGAACTCGAGAGGGAAGGCTACGCACGATACGGCGACGAGACGCCGGCCGCGGCTTGAGATGGCGCGCCCCCGGAACATCGCTCCAATTCTGGAACGTTTCGAGAAAAGAGGCTCGGAACTGCCCGGCGCCGATCTGTCAGGAAGGCGGAGCAGGGCGCTCGAAGCGTTCGCGAATCGGGGATTCCCGACTCCCCGGATGGAGTCATGGAAATACACCAACCTCGACCGGCTCGCCCGGGCCGATTTCGACCCGATTCCGGCAGCTGCCGCCGGGTCGTTCTCCGAGAAGCATTGTCTGGAGGGCGCCTTTCGGATCGCGATCGTGGACGGACGCTTCGATCCGAAGCTGTCCGCGGTCGGCAATCCGCCGGCCGGCGTTTTTCTCGCGCCGCTTTCGGCTTCCATCGACGACGTGGAGGACGAGTTGTCGTCCCATGGAGACGGCGCCTCGCTGGTCGCGCTCAATACCGCCTTCATGCGCGACGGGCTCGTTCTGAAGCTGTCGCGGGGCGCCGCGCTGGAGCGACCGGTTCAGGTGCTCCACGTTGCGGGCACGGGCGGAATTTCCACACATCCCCGCACGTTGGTGATCGCCGAAGCCGGGAGCCGGGCGACCGTGGTCGAAACGTTCGTCGGCAGCTGTTCCGAAAGCTACTGGACGAACGCCGTAACGGAACTGCGCATAGCCGCCGGGGCGCGCGTGGCTCACGTCAAGCTCCAGGCCGAGGCGGCGTCCGCCTACCATACCGCCTCGACGCGGGTCGGGTTGGGGCGCGATTCCGGTTACGACAGCACGGCGCTCGGCGTCGGCGCGGCCCTGTCGCGCAACGAAACGCGCGTCTCGTTCGACGGAACCGGAGGCGAGTGCAATCTGCGCGGCGGCCTGTTGCTGCGCGGCCGCCAGCACGGAGACAACACGACGGAAGCCGTTCACCGCGTACCGCATACCTTGAGTCGCCAGGTTTTCCGCAATGCGCTCGACGACGCGGCGCGGGCGGTCTTTCAGGGCGGAGTCGTCGTGCGCAAGGAGGCGCAGAAAACGGATTCGAGCCAGTCCAGCCGCAGTTTGCTTCTGTCGCCGGGAACGCGCGCCGACGCCAAGCCGGAACTGAGAATCTTTGCCGACGACGTCAAGTGCGCCCACGGCGCGACGGTGGGCGATCTCGACCGGAACGCGCTTTTCTATCTTCAGAGCCGCGGAATCGCGCCGACGGAAGCCCGCGCGCTGTTGATCGAGGCGTTCGTCGCCGAAATCGTCGAGGGGGCGCCGGAGGGCGCAGTCCGAGACCATCTCGCCGACGCCGTGTCCGCCTGGATGAAGGGGTGAAGATGGCTCCGTATCCAGTCGATAGAATCCGCGAAGATTTCCCGATTCTGTCGGAGCGCGTCCACGGCAAGCCGTTGGTCTATCTCGACAACGGCGCGAGCGCCCAGAAGCCGTCCGCCGTCGTCGCCCGGATGCAACGCGCCTACGAGACGGAATACGCGAACGTTCATCGCGGCGTTCATCATCTGAGTCAGAGGGCGACGGAGGCAATGGAGAAGAGCCGCGGACTGGCGCGGAGGTTTCTCAACGCGGCGTCGGAACGGGAAACGATCTTCGTTCGGGGCGCGACCGAAGGAATCAACCTCGTCGCGTCGTCGTGGGGCGGCGCGAACCTCTCCGAAGGCGACGAAATCGTCCTGTCGGTCATGGAGCATCATTCCAATATCGTTCCCTGGCAGATCGTCGCCCAGCGGACCGGCGCGGTCATCAAGGTGGCTCCCGTCGACGACCTCGGCAACTTTTTGTTCGACGAATACGCGAAGCTGCTTTCGCCGCGGACGAAGATGGTGGCCTTGACGCACGTATCGAACGCGCTGGGAACGGTCGTGCCGATCGCGGAGGCGGTCCGGGCCGCGCGCGGCGTCGGGGCTCTGGTTCTTGTCGACGGTTGCCAGGCGGCGCCCCACATGCCCGTCGACGTGCGGGCGCTGGACGCGGATTTCTACGTTTTTTCAGGTCACAAGCTATATGGCCCGAGCGGCATCGGCGTTCTTTACGGAAGGGAATCTCTGCTCGAAGAAATGCCGCCGTATCAGAGCGGCGGGGAGATGATCGACCGGGTTACGTTCGAAAAGACGACCTACGCCGATCTTCCCTTCAAGTTCGAGGCGGGAACCCCTCATATCGCCGGCGCGATCGCGCTCGGATCGGCGATCGAATATCTGGACGATCTCGGTTTCGACGCCATCGGAACGCACGAGCGAAATCTGCTCGCATACGCGACCGAGCGGCTTTCCGCCCTGAACGCCGTCGATATCGTCGGCATGGCCGACGAGAAAGCGGCGATCCTGTCGTTCAACGTCCGGGACGTGCACCCGCACGATGTCGGAACGATCCTCGACCATGAAGGGATCGCGGTGCGGACCGGACATCATTGCGCGCAACCGGTCATGGACCGTTTCGACATGGCGGCGACGGTTCGCGCTTCATTCGGCCTGTACAACACGGCGACGGAAGTGGACGCCCTGGTCGAAGGCATCGGGCGAGTGAGGGAGATTTTCGGATGAGAGTCGATCTTCGCGACCTCTACCAGGAAATCATTCTGGACCACAGCCGGTCGCCCCGCAATTCGGGACGGCTCGAACGGCCTTCCGGCGAAGCCCACGGCAACAACCCGTTGTGCGGCGATCGAATAACGGTTCAGGTGGAAGTGCAGGGCGAGCGCGTCGCGAACGTTCGTTTCGAGGCGCGCGGCTGCGCGATTTCGGTGGCGTCGGCCTCGATGATGACGGAACTGCTCAAGGGCAAGGACGTGACCGAAGCGAGAAAGGTCTTCGAGGACTTCATCGCCCGCGTCACGGGCAGCGGCGACGACGACGGAACGGACGAATTGTCCGCCCTCATGGGCGTGCGCAAATTCCCTGCGCGCGTAAAATGCGCGACCCTTCCCTGGCACACCTTCGACGCCGCGCTTCAGGGCGGCGGCGAAATAACGACCGAGTAGATCCATGGAAACGACCCAGGAAGCCGTTTCGCCGGCGGATGCGCTCAAAGCGGAGGTCGTGGCGGCGATCAGCGAGTGCTACGACCCGGAAATCCCCGTCAACATTTACGAACTCGGCCTGATATACGACGTCGAAGTATCGGACGGGGGAAAAGTAGGGCTGGTCATGACGCTGACGTCGCCTCATTGCCCCGTGGCGGAAATCCTGCCCGAACAGGTTCGGACCCGCGTGGAGCAGGTGGACGGAGTCGACGAAGTGGAACTGGAACTGACATGGGATCCGCCGTGGAATCCGGAAATGATGTCCGAGGCGGCGAAGCTCGAACTGGGATTCTTCTAGGATCCGGAAACGGTCTTTCGAAAGCGAGGAGAAGCTTGATGGCTACATCGGTGATGACGCTGACCGACGGCGCGGCGGCGCGGGTCAAGCATCTGATGTCGAGCCGGCCGACGGCGGCCGAAGGGCTCAGAATCGGAATCCGCACCGGCGGGTGCTCCGGCATGGCCTACGAAATGGAATTCGCCGAGCAAAAGCAGCCTCTCGACGAAGTCGTCGAAGAGAAAGGCGTCAAGCTGTTCGTCGATTCCAAGGCGCTGATGTTCTTGATAGGCACCGAAATGGATTACGTCGAAGACAAGCTGCAGTCGGGTTTCGTGTTCAACAATCCGAACGAGAAAGGGCGCTGCGGCTGCGGCGAATCGTTCCATGTCTGAAGCGGCGGCCGTCGAGCGCCGCGTCTGAAGGCCATGCCGACGGTATACGCGATCGACGGGGTGGTTCCCGTCGTCGATCCGGCGGCCTTCGTGCATCCGACCGCCGTGCTGATTGGCGATGTCGTCGTGGGCGCGGATTGCTATATCGGGCCTTCGGCTTCGCTTCGCGCAGATTTCGGACAGATCGTGGTGGGGAACGGCAGCAACGTACAGGACAACTGCACCGTTCATGCCTTCGCCGGCGGCAGCACTTTGATCGGCGAGCGTTGCAACGTCGGCCACGGCGCGGTTTTGCACGGGTGCGCGTTGGGCGACGGAGTTCTCGTCGGCATGAACTCCGTCGTGATGGACGGAGCGGAAATCGGCGACGATACGCTCGTCGCGGCGCTCGCCTTCGTTCCGGCGGCGATGAAGGTTCCCTCCAACGTCGTGTTGGCGGGCATCCCGGCGAAGGTTCGGCGGGAGTTGAACGAGGGGGAGAAACGGTGGAAAGAAGAAGGCAACGGGGACTACCTGAATCTTGCCGTCCGCTGCCGCGAAAGTCTCGAGAAGACCGAAGCGCTTACCGAACTTCCTTCGAAAGAGCCGCGGCTTCGCGTCGACGGTTCGATGCCCCTCTACATGACCCGGAGAGAGGGGCTGCCTCGTTGAGCTCCCGTCCGGCGAACGTTCAGGTGAAGGCGTTGAACGTGATCAGCGTGAAGGTGTCCTTCACTCCCTCGATCATTTGCAGTTCCCGCGTGACGAAGTGTCCGATGTCCATATCGTTTTCGAGCGCGCATTTCAGCAGCAGGTCGTACTGGCCGGAAATCGAGTAGACCTCCGAGACGTTCTCGATGTCGTCCGCGGCGGCCGCCGCCACCTCGTAAGCCTTGCCGAGTTCGCATTTCACCATCACGAATATGGTCTGCATCGCCTGTATCCTCAGCCTTGTTCGGACGGCCGGCCGGGGCGAAGCAGGAACGCGGGAACGTGTTCGCCCATTCCGACCACCGCTTCTTCCTTGCTTTTGGTCCGCTGGCGGCCGCCCTTGGACGAAGCCGCGCCGTTCGCCTCCCTCGAGACGGATTTTTCGGCTCCTCGCCGCGCCGGCCGCGGCGAAGGGGCGCCGGCCGCGCGAGGCCGCCGCCTGGATTTGCCGCCGCGCTCTTTGGGAGCGTCGCCGCATGCGAGATCGCCCGCGTCCAGCCGCGGGATCCGGTTTCCCAGCAGCTTCTCGATCGCCTCCACGTAGGGATGGTCGTCGGGCGTGGCGAGCGTGTAGGCGCGGCCGTCGCGACCGGCCCGCCCGGTTCGGCCGATCCGGTGAACGTAGCTTTCGGAGCTGACCGGAACGTCGAAATTGATGACGGTCGGCAAGTCGTCGATATCGAGACCGCGCGCGGCCACGTCGCTCGCGACCAGCAAGGCGATTTCGCCGTTCTTGAAGCGCTCGAGGGTAGCCAACCGGGTCGCCTGATCTATGTCGCCATGCAGGGCCGCGGCGTCGAATCCGTATTTCTTCAGGGAGCGGAACAGAATGTCCACGTCGCGCTTCCTGTTGCAGAAAATTAGCGCCGTCTCGACATTCTCCTGGCGGATGAGGCGCCGCAGCATTTCGCGCTTGTCGCGCGCCGCGACCACGGAGAGGCTCTGCTTCACGGTTTCGGCCGCGGGACGGGACGGCGGCGCGACCGTGATTTCCTTTGGATTGCTGAGGAAGTTGTCGGACAGGCGCCTGATTTCAGGCGGGATGGTCGCGGAGAAGAAAAGGGTCTGGCGGATTGCGGGAAGCAGCGACACGATGCGCTCCACATCGGGAATGAAGCCCATGTCGAGCATTCGGTCGGCTTCGTCGATGACCAGTATCTTAATGCCGGTGAGCAGGATCCTGCCCCGTTCGAAATGGTCCAGCAGCCTGCCCGGCGTCGCGATCAGAACGTCGACGCCGCGGTCGAGAAGGCGAACCTGATCTTCCATCGAGACGCCGCCGATCAGCAACGCCATGCTGAGTTTGTTGTATTTGCCGTAGATTTCGAAGTTCTCGGCGATCTGGCTCGCGAGTTCGCGGGTCGGGGTCAGGACGAGGGAACGGGGCATGCGCGCCCGCGCCCTCCCGCTCGACAGGATGTCGATCATCGGAAGCGTGAAAGACGCCGTCTTGCCCGTGCCGGTCTGCGCGCAGCCGAGCACGTCCCGTCCCGTCAGGATATGGGGGATGGCTTCCTTCTGGATCGGGGTCGGATCCGCGTAACCGGCATCGGCGACCGCATCGAGGACTTGCTCGCTCAGTCCCAGTTCGGAAAAACTCATAACCACTGCGTCAAGAAATCAATCTCCGAGATTCTTCTGGCGCGAAAAAGCCGACCTTCATATATCAGATGAAACAAGCTTTCGCCAGAGATTTTCGCGAATCGCCAAAGAAGGACGCGGGCAAACGACGCGCTTGCCGCCCGACAGGTCTTTTTCCGCAGGCCGGGATCATGAGTGCGTCAGTTTCCATTCCTGAACCTTGCGTTGCGCCCTCATGACCTCCGCCTGCGTCATCTCCCTTTCCAGCGATCGGAGAAATTTGCCTGCGTCCTCGTGGCCGCCATCGGCGGCAAGCCGTCCCCACATATAGGCCAGCACGAAGTCCTTCTGCACGCCGCGTCCTTCTTCGTAGGCTTCCGCAAGGCCGAACTGCGCCATCGCATTCCCTTGATTCGCCGCTTCGCGGAGTTTTTCCGCCTCTTCCGCATCGAAGGCATCGATCCACGCCTTTGCGGTACGATTCCCCCGTCCGGCAAGCGGGCGGTACAGCTTCTCGGCTTTTTCTCGATTTCGGGGCACCCCCTCGCCCTTGTCGAGCATCTCGGCCAATCGCAGTTGCGCCTCTTCGTCCCCCTGCCTTGCAGCCTTGCAATACAGGGCCGCCGCCGCTTCCAGATCGCAGGGAATCCCTTCGCCTCGGTCGAGCATCACCGCTAGTCGCGCTTGCGCTTTCGCTCGCCCTTGTTCGGCCGCCTTACTGTACCACACGGCCGCTTCTTCCAGGTTGCAGGATAGCCCTTTGCCGCGATCGAGCATTTCGGCGAGCTTTTCCTGCGCCTCGGCGTGACCCTGTTCGGAGGCCTTGCGAAACCAGTGCGAAGCCTTCGAGAAATCCCGGGCGCAGCCGCTTCCTTGATAATATTTGAAGCCCAAGCAGAATTGCGCGTTAGGGTCGCCCCCTTTCGCTTTGGCCCTTTCGGTGAGTTCATCGAGCTCCAGCAAATCAAGCAAAGGCGCACTTGTTTCCTGCGCGTCGAGTTTAACCATCTTCGTCTTCAAGCTCCCGAATAACAGCGGCGAATTGGGCGTGGCGGAACCGCCTCGGTTTCGCGCCCGGCGGACTCCTCTTGCGCCTGAGGCATGCGCCGTGGCGACGACCAGGACCTCTCCGAAATTTCTCGGCATCCTTGCGACGCGATTCGGCGCGCACGGCTCCCGCCGCGGCACTCGCCGGCCAACTCATCTCGCCATAGGTGCCGCTTCCTGCGCGGCGCACGGTTGGGGATTCTATAGCCAACCATGTACCGCCGCTTCAATCCCATTAGCCCGCTTCTCCGTTTACGACGCCCCGCCGGTCGATTGAGTGAAAACTCTCGTCTGCGCATATTCAAGGCTCTACTTGTGAACTATTGTATGTCGAAACTGGGCGGTCAATGACTCCAAGGTGCTGATGCGCGACGCCTATGCCGTTCTTCAGATTTGGAAGACGATGCGGTAGAAACTCGACGGCTTCGGAAGCGCAGACTCCGGTGCGCAACCTTGGAGAGAGCAATGACCGACGCTCTCATTGATCGAAACCCGAATATCCTCGGCGGAACGCCGGTGTTCGCCGGCACCCGGGTTCCCGTGCGCATTCTAATCGAGTATCTGGAGGCGGGCGATCCGCTTGAGGTGTTTCTCGACAACTTTCCCACAGTGTCGCGGAGCCATGCAATCAGCGTGCTCGGATTGGCAAAGACAATGCTCGCCGAAGCTCCGGATGACACCGCTCGATGACGAAGCCGTCCCGAGACCGCTCGACGAATTTTTCCGCTTCGTTTCGGCCATTAGCGGACGGCTGGGGCGGGACCTTGAAGAGCGTCAACGGGTACAACGACAAGTGAAATTTCACTCCGTGACCTGACGTTTCGCGGACCGGGAGGGCTGTCGACCGTCCGCCGGGAGGCAATGACCTTGCGGCGTTCAGCGTTCCGTCGGTGAAGCAGGCGCGGCGAATCTTGATCGCAATGGTCTGCGCAGGAATCGACGAGTAACGAGCCAAAGGATGCGTCGGAGAATCGCGTCGAGACGCTACAGCAGGAGCCATGCGCCCAAGCCGAGAAACGCCAAAAACGCCACGACGTCGGTTACGGTCGTAAGAAACACCCCGGACGCGATCGCCGGATCGAAACGGGTCCGGGACAATCCGAGCGGAATCGCCGCGCCGGCTAGACCTGCGATGACCATGGTGATCGCCATCGCCACGGCCATGACGATCCCGATTCCGACGCTGCCTGACCATACCCACGCGATCGTCCCGACGATCGCGGCGAAAAGAAGCCCGTTGAAAACTCCGACCAGAACCTCCTTCGACAGCACCCGAAGCGCATTGGCCGGGGAGAGCTCGCGCATGGCGAGCGCGCGCACCGCGACGGTCAGGGTCTGGGTTCCCGCATTGCCTCCCATCGAGGCCGCTATGGGCATCAGCACCGCGAGCATCACGATCTGTTCGATCGTGCCCTGGAACAGGCCGATCACGATCGAAGCGACGATGGCCGTTGCGAGATTCACGAACAGCCAGGCGAATCGCGACTTGCCGGTATCGATGACCGCGTGGTAGAGATCGTCCTCCTGGACGCCGCCGAGCCGCATGAGGTCCTCTTCGGCCTCCTCGTGAATGACGTCGACGATATCGTCGACCGTGATCACGCCTATCAGGCGACCCGTGTCGTCGATGACCGGCGCGGAAACCAGATCCTGCTGCGCGAAAACGTACGCGACCTCTTCCTGGTCCATGCCGAGGGGAATGGTCACGAGATCCGGAATCATGATGTCCCGAACCGGAACGGGGCGCTTGGCGCGCAGGACCCTGTTCAGGGGGATCGCTCCGATCAGGCGATGCCGGGGATCGACGACGAAAATATCGTAGAAGTCGTCGGGCAGGCCGTCGCTTTCGCGGAGAAAGTCGATCACTTCGCCGACCGTCCAGAATGCGGGCGCGGCGACGAGTTCCCGCTGCATCAGGCGCCCGGCGCTGTCCTCCGGGAAGGCGATGCCTTGTTCCAGCATGGCCCGCAAGGCCGACGGAATCGCGTGCAGAACGCGTCTCTGCTTGGTCTCTTCAAGAGTGACGATGAGGTTCAGGGCGTCGTCGGAATCGAGGGCGGCGATCGCTTTCGCGATCGCTTCGATGCCGAGCCGTTCCGCGACTTCGTCGCGCACGGTTTCGTCGAGTTCGGCAAGGACGAGAGGATCGAAACCATCCCGCAGTCGATCGATCAGTTGCGTGCGCAGATGTCCGCGCAGGACTTCGATGAGATCGGCGGTCTGAGCGGGATGCAGAGGGGCGATAATTCTTTCGATCGCCTGGCCGTCGTCCAGCCTTACGATGACGTCGCGGATGACGTCGGGGTCGAGGTCAAGCAGGTCCTCCGCCTGCACGGCCTGCACGTCCCGGTCGGGGTTCGCCGCGGCGTTCGCCATGAAGCCGTCTCTCCGTACTCGGACGTTCGTCGCATACGAAACCAGGCCCGCGTCTGCGGGCCTGGAGCATGAATGGTGCGGTCGAGAAGACTCGAACTTCCACGGGATTTCTCCCACAGCGACCTCAACGCTGCGCGTCTACCAATTCCGCCACGACCGCTCGGAGACTCCTGATTCCTTGATTTTTCAGGGCGGAGCGTGACATACCAGATCGCAATGCCGACCGCAAGGGCTGCTTTTCCATGAATCAGGCCGTCGATTGGCGCGCGGATGCCGGTCTTGTCGACTACCCCGGCGCAGTGGCCGCGATGGAGCGCGCGGTCGCCGCGATCGCGGACGGGGCGGCGCCCGAAAGGGTCTGGCTGGTGGAGCATCCGCCGATATACACCGCCGGCACCAGCGCGCGTTCGGAAGATTTGCTCGACGCCGGACGGTTTCCCGTGTTCAGGACGGGACGCGGGGGCCAGTACACCTACCACGGGCCGGGGCAGCGCGTCGGATACGTGATGCTCGACCTGGCCGGCAGAGGGCGGGACGTGCGCCGCTTCGTGCGCGACCTGGAAGAGTGGATCATCGCCGCCCTCGCCGAGTTCGGCGTGGCCGGAGAACGCCGTCCGGGCCGGGTCGGCATCTGGGTGGCGCCGCGCGGCGGCAGGAAAGGGCGGGAAGACAAGATCGGGGCCGTCGGCGTGCGCGTACGGCGATGGATCACGTTTCACGGCGTGTCGTTGAACGTCGATCCCGATCTCCGTCACTATGACGGCATCGTGCCCTGCGGCATTGCCGAGCATGGGGTCACGTCGCTCGCGAAACTGGGGGTGGCGGCCACCATGCAGGAGGTCGACGCCGTGCTGAAAGAGACTTTCCGCAGGATCTTCGCCGTCGAAATTCTCACGCCAGTATGACGAAACCTTCGCCGTCCGGCGGCGGGCATTCGAAAACCGCGACGTCGTCGACCCGCGCGAACCGCGGTCCTTTCCGGCAGGCGCGCGTCATCTCCTCGACCGCTTCCGGCGAACCGGAAATCGCGGCCTCCACGCTTCCGTCGATCCGGTTCCGCACCCAACCTGAAACGCGAAGCCGCGCGGCCTCGCCGGCCGCCCACGCCCGGAATCCGACGCCCTGCACGCGGCCCGTGACGACGAGTCTCGCGGATTTCACGCCGTTTCCCCGCTCAGCTTTATGAACGTCTCCGCCGCGCCGATATCCGCGAGCAGGCCGGCGCGGCGCTTCGCCGCCTCCGGGTCATCGCCCCAGTTCTCGATCTGCCACGTCTCGTCGACGAGCGACCGTTTCCATGCCTCGCCAGCGTCGATTTCGCCGTCCGCCAGCGCCAGCGCGATCACGACCGATCCGCTGGCCGCAGCCGCGAGTTGCAGGCCGGTCAGGGAAAAATCGTTCCGGCCCTCGACGATTTTCCGAACGTTCGACAGCGAAGCCGGCGGTTGAGGGCAGGGCAGAAGCCCGGCCGTAACGGTCAGAACGATTTCGTGACGCTTCGCGATCCAGTCGACGAGCGGCGTCCAGCCCGCTTCCTGCCGCCGGCGGAGGGCTTCCGGCTCCGCGGCGCGGTAACAAACGAGGTCGGTTTCCGCGTAGCCGGCGATCTCGGAGACGACCGCGTCGCGGCGACCGGCGACCCGGTCGACCGCGCTGTTCGCGAGCCGGGTCAGCCGCATGCGGTGCGTGTCGATCTTCTCGCCCTGATCCGACCATTCGCGGGATATCGCTTGCGCCAGCCGTTCGCTTGGCAATGCAAGCTTGCGCTTGGCCGGCGTTTTGACGGGACGCCCGTCGAGGTGGATCTCGAAGCCTTCCTTCGCGGCGACGCTGGTTGCGCTCTCGTAAAACCGCTTCATTCGCCGCCTCGAAGGAGATGGTCGACGTCGCCCCGCAACTGCTCGAAACTGTCCGCGACGCGATGCGCTCCGGCCGAGCGCAGGTCTTCGGCGGGATGCGCGCCCCAAGTCACGCCGATCGCTCCCGTCCCCGCATTCGTTGCGGTCTGCACGTCGTAAATCGTGTCGCCGACCATGACCGTGTCTCCCGCATCGACGCCGGCTTCCTTCATCGCGCTGTTCAGGAGGAAGGGATTCGGCTTGCCCGGACCGCGGTCGGCGGTCTGAACCGAAACGAACCGGCCGTCCAGGCCCTCGACCAGTTGGTGGATTCGCCTGTTGGAGCGGCTTGTCACGAGCGCCAGGAGGTAACCTCCGGCTTCCAGGGAATCGAGGAGGGCGCTGGTTCCGGGAAACGTCTTCTCGGGAGGGCGTTCGGGCGGCGCGCGTTCGCCGCGGGCGATTTCGGCGTGATATTCCTTCACCATGGCGACTTCGCGTTCGCCGGCGCCGGGCAGGAGAATCTCTACGCCGCGTTCCCACGGCAGTCCGATGATTCGCCTGATCCGCTCCGGCTCGGCTTCCGGAAATCCCAGCGCGTCCCAACAGGCGCGCACGCCCTCGACGATCGAAGAAACGCTGTCGAGAAGCGTTCCGTCGAGATCGAACGCGACGAGTTTCAGCCGGTCGGTCATCGCGTTTCCGTATCGAAGCCGAAGCGCCGCCACGTTTCGGCGAGCGCATCGGGCAACGGGGCCGCCACCCGCAGAACTCCGCCGCCCGGATGCGGAAGCGCGATCGAACGGGCATGAAGATGCAGGAGGCCGGGAACCTCCGCCGACGGAGGTTCGACGCCGTACTTGCGGTCGCCCACGACCGGCGCGCCGAGCGCCGCGCAATGGACGCGCAGCTGGTGCGTTCGGCCCGTGCGCGGCTTCAGAACCAGCCATGAAACCCTTCGGTCCGCCGCGTCGGCGACTTCGTATTCGGTGACGGCCTGCCTGCCGGCTTCGCGGTCGACGACGACCCTCTCGTTGCCGTCCTGGCCGGCCTTCTTGAGAAGCGGCGAATCGACGACGCCCGTGCGGGGTTCGGGGACGCCCGCCGCCAGCGCCCAATAGACTTTTTCCGCGTGCCGGCCGCGGAACGCTTCGGCCAAAGCGGAGGCGGCGGAAGCGCGCCGCGCGACCACGAGGACGCCGCTCGTGTCGCGGTCGAGGCGATGAACGAGCCGGGGGGGGGGGCCGTCTCCGGGCTCGGCGAGCGCGCCGAGCAAGCCGTCGAGATGCCGCGCCACCTTCCTGCCGCCTTGCACGGCGACTCCCTGCGGCTTGTTGAGCACGATCAAATGGCGGTCGCTGTGAATGACGAGCGACCGCATCCAGACGGCGTCTTCCCGCGAGGCGCGCTCCAACTTCCGCCCCTCGCCGTCAGCCGAAGGGGGCACCCGAATCGTCTGTCCGGCCTCGATGCGGACGGAGGCGCGGACCCGGCCGCCGTTCACGCGCACCTGACCGGTGCGAAGCAGTTTTTCGAGGCGCGCATGTCCCAAGCCGGGAAAATGCCGTCGAAACCAGCGATCCAGACGAATCCCGGAGTCGTCCTCCGCGACGCGGACATGGCGGGTCCGGCTCATGCGAGGAGCGCGCGGGCCAGGCGGAGGCCCCCGATCAGACCGCCGACCGAGCAAATTACCGTCGAAGCCAAATACGCGGCCGCGAGTTCGAGGCGTCCGCGTTCGGCAAGAAGAACGATATCCAGCGAAAACGCCGAAAACGTGGTGAACCCTCCGAGCAGCCCCACGGTGAGAAACGCGCGGAGCTCGGGGGCCGGGTTCCAGGAGAGGGCCATCAGCCCCGCGAACAGGCCGAGGATAAACGAGCCGACCACGTTGACGGCGAAAGTGCCCCACGGATAGGGGCCGAGCGGCTCCGCCACGGTTCCCACGAGAAACCGGGCGGTCGCGCCCACCGCGCCTCCGGCCGCCACTGCGAACAGCGTGCTCACCTGGTTCCCCGCGCGCGGCGCCGGTTCCAGTCTTCGAGGCGCTCGCGAAGCTCGCGCTCGAAACCGCTGTCGCCCGCGCGGTAGAAAGTGCGCCGCTCCATGCCGTCCGGAAAGTAGTTCTGCCCCGAAAAACCCCCTTCGGCATCGTGATCGTAGACGTAGTCCTTTCCGTAGCCCAGATCCTTCATGAGCGTAGTGGGCGCGTTGAGAATGTGCGGCGGCGGCGCCAGGGATCCGGTTTCGTTCGCGGCGCGCGCGGCGGCGCCGAACGCCTTGTGCACCGCGTTCGATTTCGGCGCGGCGCCGAGATAGACGACGCATTGGGCAAGCGCCAGTTCGCCTTCGGGGGAGCCGATGCGTTCGAACGCCTGCCACGCCGCTATGGCCTGAGGCAACGCCGCGGGGTCGGCCAGTCCCACGTCTTCGACGGCGAAACGCACGAGTCTTCTCGCGATGTAGCGGGGGTCCTCGCCCGCCGTCAGCATGCGCGCGAGCCAGTATAGCGCCGCGTCGGGATCGGAGCCGCGCAGAGATTTGTGCAGGGCGCTGATCAGGTTGTAGTGGGCGTCCTGCGCCTTGTCGTAGAGGGGCACGCGTTTCTGAACCGTGCGGGCGAGGTCCTCCGTATCGAGGGGAACCTCGATTCGCGAAAGCTCTTCGGCCAGATTGAGCAGGTAGCGCCCGTCGCCGTCCGCCATTGAACGGAGCGCTTCTCGCGCGCCGGGAGAAAGGGGCAGGGGCTTTCCGAGTTTCGTTTCGGCGCGCGTCAGCAACGCTTCCAGCGTCGCGTCGTCGAGCCGATGGAGCACGAAGACCTGGCAGCGGGACAGGAGGGCGCCGTTCAACTCGAAGGAAGGGTTCTCCGTGGTTGCGCCGACGAGAATGACCGTGCCGTCCTCCACGTAAGGCAGGAAGCCGTCCTGCTGCGCCCGGTTGAAGCGGTGAATCTCGTCGACGAACAGCAACGTGCCGCGGCCCGCCGCGCGGTGATCGCGCGCGTTCGCGAAGACCTTGCGAAGGTCCGCGACGCCGGAGAAAACCGCGGAAAGAAGCGCGAAATGCATGTCGGTCGACCGGGCGAGCAGCCGGGCGATCGTGGTTTTCCCCGAGCCGGGCGGTCCCCACAGGATCATCGAACCGAGCAGGCCCGAAGACGCCATGCGACCGATCGGCGCATCGGAAGCGAGAAGGTGATCCTGTCCCAGCACCTCCTCCAGCGATTCGGGGCGCAGCCGATCCGCCAGAGGCCTCGGCGCCTCGCTTTCGAACAAGCCCGCCGTCGCCAACGATCTAACCCGGGATGACGAGCTGCAGGACCCGTCCGTCGCGTCCGACCGCGATTCGCCAGCCGCGCCCGCGGCGCTCCAGGCGTTCGCGGAGATCCGCGACCCTTTCGATTCGCCTTCCGTTCAAGCGAAGCAGGATATCTCCCGGCTCCAGCCCGATTCGGTCCGCCGGAGAACCGCGCAGGATCCGCAGTACGATCACGCCGGTCGCATGCGTGTCCATCGAGAGCTCTTCCGCGAGAGCCGGAGAGAGATTGGCGATTTCGGCGCCGGAATAAGGATTTTCGCCGGTGATCTTCGTGACGTCCCTGGGCGGGACTTCCGGCGCCTGCCGCAACGAGATCTCCAGCGTCAGCCTCGCGCCGTCGCGGACGATATCGAGAACGGCCGTGCCGTCGATTTCGAGCGTCGCGACGCGAAAGCCGAGCGCGTGCTCGTCCGCGATCTCCTTGCCTTCCACCGACACGATCACGTCGCCGACGCGCAACCCTGCGCGGCGGGCGGGACTTTCGGGATGGATGGAGTTGACGAGGACGCCGGTAGGCCGCGGCAGGCCCAGGCTGCGCGCCAGCTCGTGGTCGACGCGCTGTCCGCGGGCGCCGAGCCACGGACGGACGATTTCTCCGCCTGCGACGGCGCCCCCGATCACCGTCGCCACCATGTTGGAAGGAATCGCGAATCCGATGCCGTTCGACCCGCCGCTCCTCGAATAGATGGCGGTGTTGATGCCCGCGAGCTTGCCGTCGACGCCGACGAGCGCGCCGCCGGAATTGCCGGGATTGATCGCGGCGTCCGTCTGAATGAAGAAGCCGAAATCCGCCACGCCTTCAGCGGTTCTCGCGAGCGCGGAGACGATGCCGCTGGTCACCGTCTGGCCGACTCCGAAGGGGTTGCCGATGGCGAGCACGAGGTCGCCCACCTCGAGAGTGTCGGAATCGCGCAAGGGGAGGTAGGGGAGGGATCCGGCGTCCACGCGCAGAACGGCGAGGTCCGTCCTTTCGTCCCGAGTGACGACTTCCGCCTCGAACTCCCGGCGGTCCGCGAGCACGACGGTGATCTCGTCGGCGTTCTCGATGACGTGATGATTGGTGACGATCAGGCCTTCCGGCCTTACGATCACGCCCGATCCCAGAGAATTCTGCACTTTCTCGGGCGGCCGCTCGTCGAAGGGAAAGCGTCCGCCGAAGAACCGCCGGAAGAACGGATCGTCGAACAGCGGCGAGATGCGGCGCGCGCGCACCATGCGCTTCGTGTAGATGTTGACGACCGAAGGCGCGACGGATTTCACCAGCGGCGCGAAGGAAAGCTTCAGTTCCGCCGCGTCGGACGGCACGCGCGCCTGCTGCGCGCAGGGCGCGCCCGCGAACGCGACGAGCGCGATCAATGCGGCGACGATCGATTTTCCAGTCATGGTTTCAATATAGCACCGTTCTCCGACGCTGCTGCCTGCGCGACAGGCCTTCTCGGTCCGCCGGCCCGCATGTTGCCGTGGAAAGGCGCTTTCTTCCGGTGGGCGCGACTCCTCCGCTAACTGGTTCTCCGCATTCCAAGGCTCTTCCGCAACGGAAACGGGCGAGACGGTTGGACCAACGGCATCTCCCGCCTTTCCATCAAGCGCGTGGCCAACGAACGGGTAATTCGGCGCCGCCCGACTCCAATTCGCCAAACAACTCAGCGCTTACGGGCGGGTCCCCGGCATCGCCCCGCCTCGGACTTCCCGCCTCCCTTCATGCACCGCTTCGTTTCCTTCGCTTGACGCTGCCGCTGCTTGCGCCCCCCTTCGCTCCTTCGAGGCGGGACGCGCCGCCCGAGGTCCCGGATCATTTCTCGTCGCGGCGCCCGCGTTGCCGCGGTGCGGAATTCCGATTTGCGCGCGCGCCAGGAAGCGGCGCCACGTTCGGGACTGTGAATGCCGGGCGCGCGGCTACTGCCCGGTTCGCGCGCTCGCGGCGCTTGCCCGCAGTTCGAACCGACGACCCGGCGGAACTGCGGGCGCCATTGGGGAACTTGTTCAACGGTTGGTCCCCAAGCGTAGCCGCCCATGTCCGAACCGGCGCTCGTCCGAGAATACAATCAGCGCTTTCGTTTTCCCGACGACGAAGCTCGTGCATCGCAGCGGGAACCGGCTTGCCGCAGCTTCCGCCGCCTCCCTCGCCGCGCGCCCTTGCCGGCTGCTACCTGCGGAACCGCAACGCAATGCCGAGATTCTCAAGAATTCGGCGAAGGCGGCGCCCTGACGAGCGGCTTGCAGGTTCCGTCCGCGTCCATCACGATGGCGCGTTACGCAACCGAAGGGAGGCGAGCCATGAGGACCATTCGAATTTCGGATGCGGAGATGCAGGGGCGAGTTGCGAGATTCGAGCGGTTGCAAGCTCTGGAGGCCCAGAAAAACTCCGGCATTCCGGTCGAGGCTGCGGATATCGTATGGTCGCGGAAGCTGCTGTCGGTCATCGGTTTGGAAGAAGGCCTCGATACGCCCATCAACTCCGCCGCCCCCATCCGGGGCGCGGGCGGAATTACGGTGACCCTCGCAGTCTGCCCTCCGGGAACGGGACCGTCGCTGCACGCTCATCAGGCGACCTATGAAACCTTCACCGTGCTCCAGGGGCGGTTCGAGGTCTACTGGAACGACGACGGCGGCGAACGAGTCGAATTGAGCCGCTTCGATACCATCTCGGTCCCTCCGGGGGTATGTCGCGGCTTCACCAACGTTTCCGGCGAGGAAGGGATTCTGCAGGTGATCATTTCGGGAGGGATCCACGATTTGAACGATATCGATTTCTCGCCGAAGGCCGCGGCGCGGATCGAAGCCTTGGGACCGGGACTGGTCGAAGAATTCGAGAAGACGGGCCTGACCTTCACGGCCGGCGTTTCCGGGACGTAGCCGGCCGGCGCTTTCGGACCGGGACCGGTCGTCCTCGCGCCGTCCCGCCGTTGACGGGTCAGGCTTTCAGAAGTCTCTGCAGCTTGACCGCCGGATCCGCGAGCGCCTCCGGATCCCAGGTTCTGCCGGCCGTCATCATGCGCCGGGTAAGGCGCAGGTCGCGCGGATTGTTGACGGCGGCGGCTCCCTGGAGGCGCCCCTCCTTGAGGTGGAATTCGATGAACTCGCCGGACGAGCGGTCGCCCCGAACCACGGTCCGGTCCCATGTCTCCGGCATGCCCATCAGCTGGATGTTCGCGTCGTACTGATCCGACCAGAACCATGGGATCTCGGCATAGGGCGCCCCGCCGCCGAGCATGGCCTTCGCCACGGCGATCGCCTGGTTCTGGGCGTTTTCCCAAGATTCCAGGCGGACCCGTCGTCCGAGCAGCGGATTGGGGTGGTTGGCCGCGTCGCCGGCCGCGTAGATGTCCGGATGGGAGGTTCTGCCGGTCTCGTCGACGACGATGCCGTTGTCGACGTCGAGACCGGCCGCTTCGGCGAGTTCCACGTTCGGGACGATGCCGATGCCGACGACGGCGAGGTCGCATGCGATCTCGCTCCCGTCCTGCAGCACCGCGCGCTCGAGCCTGTCCTCGCCGCCGAACTCCCGGAACCGGGCGTTCAGGAGAATTTCGACGCCATGCCGCCGATGGAGTCCGAGAACCCATTCGGACATGCCCGGCGTCAACGCGCGGGCGCACACCCGGTCTTCGGCCTCCAGAACCGTGACGTTCGCTCCCCGCTTGCGGGCCGCCGCCGCCACCTCGAGGCCGATCCAGCCCGCGCCGACGACGACGACCGAAGCGCCTTCGGCGAGGCGCGGCCGAATCGCTTCCGTATCGTTGATCGTTCGCAGGGTGAAGACGCCATCCAGGTTCGCGCCGGGAACGTCGAGAGTCCGGGCGCGTCCGCCGGTGGCGAGCACGAGCTTTGTCCAGTCGAAGGATTCGCCGCTGTCGAGCGTCAGCCTGTGAGCGTCCGGATGGATCGCTTCGACCCGGCGACCCGGAATCAGTTCGATTCCCGATTCCGACAGGGCCTCCTCGGACCACAAAAAGCAGGATTCCTTTTCGGCCTCGCCGAGCAGAACTTCCTTCGACAGGGGCGGCCGTTCATAGGGCGGAAAACTCTCGTCCCCCACTACCGCGACCCGTCCCGCGAAACCCTCGTCGCGCAGGGTTCTTGCGGTCCAGCCGCCGGCCTGTCCGGCGCCGACGATGACGAAGGTCGGGTCCACGCGGCGGTCCGGCCGCTCAGGCGTCCGGCAGTCCGATGAAAACGTCCCCGTCTTCAACCTTTACCTGGTAGCTGACGAGGTCCTCCGTGGCGGGCGGAGTTTCCGCCTTGCCGGTCCTGACGTCGAATTGCGCTCCGTGGAGCGGGCATTCGATGCAGTTGCCCTCGATGTATCCGTCCGACATGGACGCGTAGGCATGGGTACAGATGTCGTCCAGAGCGAACAATTCGCCGCCGAGATTGATGAGAGCGAGCTCCTTGCCCTCGACGACAACCTGCATCGCCTCGTCTTCGTCGAGGTCCGAGGTGGTGGCGACTTTGTGAAAGGTGACTTCGCTCATGATCGATTCCGCTGTTTCGTGAAGGGATTTGGCCGCAACGGGCGGCGGAGTCTACCCCGGAGATCCATGAATCCTCAAGCGGCGTTGCGGCGCGTTGGGAATCCGGCGCCGTGTGGTAGAATTCCCGCACAGGATCCGGAGGGTGAAATCATGGCCACGACGGCGATTCGATCCGAGCGCGAAACGGAGCTCGAGCTGATCATCAACGAGCTCGAAGAGCTCAACGCGGAGGCTGCGGAGCGCGGCCTCTGGATCCGGACGCGCTGGAACTTGCCCAACCAGACCCCCTGGCATCTCGGCGCGTCCCGGCGCCCCGCTCCGGGACCCTATACGCTGGGGGTGGAATACCCGGCAGCCGAGCCCCATGTGTGGAAATGGCCGGACATCGAGAAATATCTGTTTCAGCTCGTCGAATTATGCCCCTTGGAACTGACGGAACGCCAGTCGGTGCTGTTGACCAACCCCGCGTTCGGAACCAAGGGCGTCAAGGTCACGAACACCATGCGCATCGCGATCTCGATCTACAAGAAAGGCGACGTGGCGGAATCGCACATGCACACGCCCAACGCGAGCCGCACGATCATCTCCGATTCGGGCGGCTATACGATGGTCGAAGGCGAGAAGATTTTTCCCAGACGCGGCGATCTCGTCTTCACGCCGAACGGCACGTGGCACGGCCACGGGAACGACGACGAATCTCCCGTGATCTGGGCGGACACGCTGGACTGGCCGCTCGCGGACTTCCTCGGACTCGCCTGGGCGCGCAACGACGACGATGCGGTCGGCGGCAACCGCAGGCCGGAGGCCGACTTTTCGGCCAAGTTCTACGGTCGCGGCGGCATCCGGCCGATGTTCGAAGCCCACCGCCGGGGCGAGGGACGGAAGGTGACGCCCATGTTCCTTTACAGGAACGCCGATATCCGGGATGCGCTCCGCGACCTGCGGCACCACGACGGCGACGCGCACGAGGGCATCATCGTCGAATGCGTCAACCCGATGGACGGCGAACCCGTCTTTTCGACGCTGAGCTATCGGGCGCAGATGCTGAGGCCGGGCGAGAAGACTCTGGAAAAGCGCCATACGGCATCGACCGTGTACTTCGCGCTAGAAGGTTCGGGATACGCGGAGATCGACGGCGAACGCTACGAGTGGAACCGGAACGATTTCTTCGTCGTGCCGAGCCACCGTTGGCGGCGCCTGGTCAACACGGGCGGCGGCGACGCCATTCTCTACAGTTACACCGACGCTCCGGTCGTCGAGAAGCTTGGCCACTACCGTGCGCAGGGCAGGGACGCTTCCGGCGCGACGGTCGAGCTGTTCTGAGGCGCCCGTCAGGGCAGGACGGCGACGAAATCGCAGCTGACGAGCCAGGGGCGCTCATGGACTTCCGGATTGGTATGGCGCGCGGGCCGGGATTCAGGGTCGGGAAACATGCGCGTCCATTCCGCGTTCAGCGCTTCGCGGTTTCCGGGATCCCGGAGCCAGACGTTCATTTTGACGATGTCGTCGGTGGTGCCGCCGGCGGTCTCGACGATGCTCCGAACGTGCCGGAACATCAGCGCGCATTGATCTTCCAGCGTATCCGGCATGGCGTCCGCCGCCGAGTCCCGGCCGACAATGAGGCCGGTCATCAACAGGTTGCCGACCCGCGAAGCGTTCGGGATCGGATTGGCGTGCCGGAAACCTTCGATATCTATGCTCTTGCGGCGTGTCATGGTCCGTCTCCGCGGCTGACGTCGTATCCTCGGGAGGGTATATTACGCGCATGAAGGCAGGCGATACAGGGGCGTTGCGGTGGCCCGGCGACGGCGTCAGCCGCGTTCCCTACGGCATCTACACCGACCCGGACGTCTACGAGGAGGAACAGCGGCGCCTCTTTCGCGGACCTGTCTGGAACTTCGTCGGCATGGCCCGGGAGATCCCCGCTCCCGGCGATTATCGCACCGCCTATGTCGGCGACACGCCGGTCATCGTCCTGCGCAACCCGGACGGCGACATCCGGGTTCTCGTCAACCGTTGCTCGCATCGAGGGAATCTCGTCTGCATCGCGAAGTCCGGCAGCGCGAAGCATTTGACCTGCGTCTATCACAACTGGCGCTACGATCTCGACGGCAATCTCGAGAGCGTCGCTTTCGGCCGCGGCATCGGCAACAAGGGCGGCATGCCGGACGATTTCGACGTCGCCGAACACGGTCTGCAGCGCTTGCGCGCGGAATGCGTTCTTGGCCTGGTTTTCGCGACCTTCGCGGAGGACGCGCCGTCCCTCGCCGACTATCTCGGCCCGGAAATGCTGGAGAACATGGAGCGGCTTCTCGGCCGGGACATGGTTCCGCTCGGCACCTACAGCCAGTACATGCCCAACAACTGGAAACTGTATATGGAGAACGTGCGCGACTCCTATCACGCCAGCATCCTGCACATGTTCCAGGCGACGTTTCGGATGAACCGCCTTTCGATGAAGGGCGGCATCAAGCTTTCCGAGCGCGGCTGGCATCACATCAGCTATTCCGTGGCGGAAACCGACCGGGAAGAGCGGCAGTACGACTCGAAGCGACTGCTGTCCGTCAAGGACGGATACCTTCTCGCGGATCCGGGACTGGTCGAGGGCTGGCGCGAGTTCGACTGCGGAACGACGCTGGCGATCCAGTCCGTCTATCCGAACTTCGTTCTGCAGCAGATATACAATTCGATAGCGCTGCGGCTGTGCCTGCCCCGAGGCCCCGAGGAATGCGAACTTCTGTGGTGGGTGCTTGGTTGCGCCGACGATTCGGACGCGCAGCGCGACGCCCGCGTGCGGCAGTCCAATCTCGTCGGCCCCGGGGGGCTGATTTCCATGGAGGACGGCGTGGTCGGCGGATGGGTGCAGCGCGGATCGAAGCGCGATCCCGACATGACGACGATTCTGGAAATGGGCGGCCGCGACGTCGCGCCGAGCGAGGAGGGGCGCGCCACCGAGGTGTCGATTCGAGGCTTCTGGCAGGGATACCGCGACGTGATGGGCGTATGACGGCGGAGGTCCCCGAGGCCGGCGTCCGGCGCGAGATCGAGGACTTCATCGCGGACTGCGCCCACGCGATCGACGACGACCGCCTTGAGGAATGGCCGGAGCGCTTCACCGATCCCTGCGTCTACCGGATCGTCAATCGCGAAAACTACGCGCTGGGACGCCCCGTCGGCGTGATCGAATGCCGCAGCCGGGGCATGCTGCAGGATCGCGTCAAGGCGCTTCGGGAAGCGAACGTCTACGAACCTCACTTCTATCGCCATCTGCTGTCGGCGCCGCGCGTCCGGGACCGCAGCGGCGGCGCCTGGCGCGTCGAGACATCCTATGCGGTGATCCGCACCATGCAGGAGGGGGACGTTTCCGTGTTCAGTTCCGGCAAGTACGTCGACGAGATCGTTTTCGAGGACGGCCGGCCGCGATTCCGTTCCCGCGTCGTGGTCACCGATTCCACTCGGATAGATACGCTCGTCGTCATCCCGATCTGATGGCCGTCGCCCGCGCGCGAGTCGCGTTCGTCGGGATTCGCGCGGCGTGACGAAGCCGCGAATCGCCGTGCCTGTCGGGGACCCGGCCGGAATCGGTCCGGAAATCGCTCTGAAGGCCGCGGCCGACGACCGCGTGCGGCGAGCATGCGATCCGGTGCTGGTCGGAGACGCCGCAATCCTGTCCGTGTACGCGTCGCGACTCGGATTGCCCCTTCCCGGAAATCCGGTCGACGTCGGTTTCCTGGACGCGGCGGAGCCGGGCGCGAGCGCCCCCGCGTGCGGCCGCGCCGCTCTGGCGTATGCCGCGCGGGCGATCGGGATGGCGGAAGCGGGAGAGGCCGCTGCGGTCGTCGCCTGTCCGCATACCCAGTCCTCGATCGCCGCGGCCGGGATCGCGTTCGACGGCTACCCGTCCTTCCTTGCGCGAGAAACAGGCACCGATCCCGACGACGTTTTCCTGATGCTGGTCTTCGACCGGCTGCGAATCGCTCACGTCACGCTGCATGTGGGCGTACGCGCCGCGCTGGAGATGATCGACGGGCCGCGCATCCTCCGCGCCCTTCGGGCGACGGCGTTCGCGCTCGGGCGGATCGGAGCGACGTCGCCGCGCATCGCGGTCTCGGGAGTCAATCCTCATGCGGGAGAGGGCGGCCTGTTCGGGAGAGAGGAAATCGAAATCGTGTCGCCGGCGGTCGAGGAAGCCCGGCGCGGCGGAATCGATGCCCGCGGACCGTTCGGCGCCGACACGATGTACCTCGACGACAGTTACGACGCCTATCTCGTGATGCTTCACGATCAGGGCCATATACCGGCGAAACTGGCCGGAGGCGCCGCCGCCTTCGCTATCGGCGCGCCGATTCTGTTTTCGTCCGTCGCCCACGGAAGCGCGCTCGACATTGCCGGGAAGGGCTCCGCGAATCCCGAGACGCTGATTCGGACGATCTTGCACGTAGCGGACGCTCGCTAAGGGCGTGCCCGGCCGTCACCCGGCCTCGGGTTCGGCGAACTGTTTGGCGAGCTTCAGCGCCTGTCCCTGGTAATGCGAGCCGATACCGCGCCCGTATACGCTGTCCGGCCGCGCCGCCATCCGTTCGTACCTCAACCGGCCGATCAACTGGCCGTGTTCCAGCAGGAACGGGACGTCGTGCGAGCGCACCTCCAGCACGCCGCGGGAGCCGTCGCCGCTTCCGTCGCGGTTCCATCCGAAACCGGGATCGAAGAAGCCGGCGTAGTGCACCCGGAATTCGCCGAGCAACGTATCGTAGGCGACCATTTCCGCCGCGAATTCCGGCGGCACGACCACGGCCTCGCGCGTCGCCAGGATGTGGAAATCGTCGGGATTCAGGACCAGCCCGCCTCTGCGGACCGTCACGGGTTCCCAGAAATCCGCGGGATCGTAAGCGCCCCGCCGATCGATATCGACGACGCCGGCGTGCCGGCGGGCGCGCCAGCCGACCACGTTGCCCGCTCCGGCGAGGTCGACCCGCAGGCCGAGATTTCCGTCCTGCGGCATTCCCGGCAGATCGGGCAGGGTAGGGCGAGACTCCCTCGCCGGGCCGCCGCTTTCGCCTTCGCGGCGCAGCCGCAGCTGCGTCAGGCGGGAGCCGGTGCGCGCCAGCACCGAAAAGGTCCTCGGGGAGATTTCCGCATAGAGCGGCCCCTCGTAGCCGGCGGGAATCAAATCGAAATGCGCACCGCGATCGGAGATCACCCGCGTCAGCACGTCGAGGCGGCCGGTGGAGCTCTTCGGGTTCGCGAACGCGGATATGCCGTTCGGCAGCCGAAGGCTTTCAAGCAGAGGCGCGACGTAGACGCAGCCCTTTTCGAGCACCGCGCCGCCGGTCAGGTCGATCCGGTGCATCTCGAAATTCCGAACCTTGACGTCGACGGCGACGTCGGGGCCGGGAAGGAAACTGGCGTTGACGCGCCAGGCGAATGGGCCGAGCCTCAGGTCGAGGCTCGCCGGCTGGATGAGTTCCTCGGGGGGATTGCCGACGATGACGCCTCGGGCGATCAGCGATCTGAGCGTCTGCGACGGAAAAATCCCCGCGACATCGGCGTCCGGTTGGGTCATGGCGGCAGTTTATGAAATCCGTATTCTGTTTGCGACACCGGGGACCGGGCTGCGGAAGGCGGACGCGGGCGTTTCGCTTGAACCAGGCGTTCGGGAACCCAGAATGGTCTATGTACGGTTCGACGACCTATCATGGAAAGGCGAGAGCGGATGAAAATCGAGATTGTCGGGGGCGGACCGGCCGGCCTCTACTTCGCCCTGTTGATGAAGAAGGCCGATCCGAACCATGAAATCCGGATCTACGAGCAGAACCGTCCGGACGACACCTTCGGGTTCGGGGTCGTGTTCTCGGCGGAGACCCTCGGGCATTTCCGGGACTACGACCAGATCTCCTACGACCGCATCCGCGAAGGCTTCGCGTATTGGGACGACATTCACACCTATTGCAAGGGCCGCAAGATCGTGTCGGGCGGGCACGGATTCTGCGGCATGTCGCGCAAGAGCATGCTTCTCCTCCTTCAGGAGCGCTGCCGCGAGCTCGGGGTGGAGCTCGAATTCCAGCGCGAAATCGCGTCCCTCGACCAGATCGCGCCCGACGCCGACCTGGTGGTCGCCGCCAACGGCATCAACTCGTGGATTCGAGACCGGCATGCCGATCACTTCCGTCCGCAATTCGACTGGCGGCCGAACAAATTCGTATGGCTCGGGGCGACGAGGCCGCTCGACGCCTTCACCTTCGATTTCCGCGAGAACGACGCCGGGATCTGGAACCTGCACGCCTACCAGTACGACGCCGAAATGAGCACGTGGATCGTGGAGACGACGGAAGACGCTTTGAAGAAGGCCGGTCTGGAGAACGCCTCGGAAGCCGACACGGTCGCCTACGTCTCCGCGCTCTACGAAGATCTGCTCGAAGGCCACCCGATCGTCGGCAACCGTTCGATCTGGCGCAATTTTCCGATGATTCGCTGCGCGACGTGGACCATGGGCAACCTCGTTCTGCTGGGCGACTGCGCCCATACGGCGCATTTCTCCATCGGCTCCGGCACGAAGCTTGCGATGGAGGACGCGATTTCGCTGTTCGAATGCTTCCGTTCGCCGGACCCGGTCGCGAAAGTCCTGGAGGCCTACGACGAAACGCGCCGCGACGAGGTCGAACGGCTTCAACATGCCGCAGACGTGTCGCTGTCATGGTTCGAGCACGTCGAGCGCTACTGGAAGATGGATCCCGTGCAGTTCTCGTTCAGCCTGCTGTCGCGCTCGAAAGCCATCACCTACGACAATTTGCGCTTGCGGGATCCCGCCTTCGTCGAGGAGGTCGACGCCTGGTTCTCCGCCGATGCCGCGGACCGCTACGACGCGCCCGCGCTTGCGGAAACGCCTCTGCCGCCGATGTTCGCGCCCATGGAACTGCGCGGAATGCGGCTTGCCAACCGGGTGGCGGTTTCGCCCATGTGCCAGTACAGCTCGATCGGCGGCATGCCGGACGAATGGCACTACGTTCACCTGACGAGCCGGGCGATGGGCGGCGCCGGGCTGGTCTTTACCGAGATGGCGTGCACCGGTCCCGACGCGCGAATCACTCCCGGATGCGCCGGCATCTGGAACGAGGCGCAGGAGGCGGAGTGGAGGCGGATCGTCGACTTCATCCATGCGCATACCGACGCGAAGGCGGCGATGCAGATCGGGCATGCGGGCCGCAAGGGGTCGACGAAGCTGGCCTGGGAGGGAATCGACCAGCCGCTCGACGGCGGAAACTGGGAGCTGATCTCCGCGTCGCCGCTTCCCTATTTCGAGACGTCCCAGGTTCCCCGCGAAATGACTCGCGAGGACATGGACAGGGTCACGGCCGAGTTTTCCGCCGCGGCGGAAAGGGCGCGCGACGCGGATTTCGATCATCTCGAACTGCACTGCGCGCACGGCTATCTTCTGGCTTCCTTTCTGTCGCCCTGGACGAATCGGCGGGTCGACGAATACGGCGGCTCTCCGGCGAATCGCTTGCGCTATCCGCTCGAGGTCTTCGAAGCGTGCCGCGCGGTCTGGCCCGAGGATCGGCCCATGTCCGTGCGCATCTCGGCCACCGACTGGATCGAAGGGGGCACCACGGCCCGGGATGCGGTGGTCATCGCCCGAGCGTTCAGGGAGCGAGGTTGCGATCTGATCAACGTGTCGACCGGGCAGACGGACGCGAGCGAGAAGCCGGTTTACGGGCGCATGTTTCAGGCGCCTTTCTCCGAGCAGATCCGGATCGAGGCGGAGATACCTACGATCGTCGCCGGCAACATATTCACCTGGGATCAGGTCAACACGATCGTGGCCGCCGGACGATCCGACCTGGTGGCGTTGGCGCGCACCCATTTATACAACCCGTATTTCACCAGACAGGCCGCGGCGCACTACGGCGTCGAGAAATTTCTCTGGCCGGATCAGTACCAGGCCGGGAAGTTCGCGGCGTTTCGCGAATTCGAACGCGAAAGGCAACAGGTCGAAGAGTTGCGAAAGCAGACGCGTCCGCATTCCGTGGAGGCGATTCCGGCCATGCTCCAGACGCGGGGCACGGACTGGGAGATGAAAACCGCCGCCATCGGCGCGGCGGCCGGCCAGCGCGACGAGCCGACGGAGTAAGGCGCTCCGTTCGGGAAACAGCGGCAGGCCTTGACCGGGCGGGACAGCGGATTTAACCGTTCCCGCCGTCGCAACGAGGTTTCAGCATGAGCATCACGTTATACGAACTGCTCGGCGCGGACGGACGCCGCTACAGCCAGTTTTCATGGCGCGCGAAAATGGCGCTGAAGCATAAGGGGTTGGATTTCGAGTCCAGGCCGATTTTGCTGACGGACAAGGAATCCATCGCCTTCGCCAATTCCACCAGCGTGCCGGTCATGGTCGACGGCGATGCGGCGCTGGCCGACTCCTGGGACATCGCCCTGTATCTTGAAGAGAAGTACCCCGGTGCTTCGTCGCTTTTCGGAGGCGGCATCGGCCTCGGGTTGACGCGGGTGATCAACAGTTGGTGCGACAGGGCGGTGAACGCGGCGCTCGGCCCGCTGATCGCGCGCGACGTTCTCGACGCCGCGCACCCCGACGACAGGACGTATTTCCGCGAGTCCATGGAAAAGATGTACAAGCGGACCCTGGAAGAAGTTCAGGAGGGGCGCGAAAATCGTCTCAAGGCGCTTTACCGGACGCTCGATCCGATACGGACGTCGTTTCGGAAAGGGCAGAACTTCGTTTGCGGCGACGCTCCCGGATATGCCGACTACGCGGTGTTTTCCCAGTTTCAATGGGCGCGAATCGTCAGCCCGTTCAAATTGCTCGGCGCCGACGATCCGGTGTTCGGATGGCGCGAGCGCATGCTCGATCTTTTCGACGGTTACGCTCGAGATACGGTCGCCTACGACGTCGCTGAGTGATTCGGGCGGCGAAACCCGCCTGCGGAGTAGCGTCAGCTCCCTCCCTCGCGCAGGCGAAAGCGCTGCAGCTTGCCCGTTTCCGTTTTCGGCAGTTCTCGGACGAACTCGAGTTCCCGCGGATACTTGTAAGGCGCGATCTCTCCCTTCACGAACTCCTGGAGGTTCGTTCGCATCGCCTCGTCGCCGTCAAATCCTTCGCGCAATACGACGAACGCCTTGACGATATTGGTCCGATCCGGATCGGGCTTGGCGACGACCGCGCATTCCGCGACTGCGCCATGGTCGAGCAGAGCGTTTTCGACCTCGGGGCCGGAGATGTTGTAGCCTGCCGACACGATCATGTCGTCCGCCCGCGAGACGTACCGGAAGTATCCTTCCTCGTCGGCCTCGTAGATGTCGCCCGGATAGTTCCACCCTTCGCGCACGTAGGCGGATTGCCTGTCATCCGACAGATAGCGGCATCCCGTCGGCCCCCGCACCGCGAGCAGCCCGGGCCGGCCGGGGCCGAGTTCGCTTCCGTCTTCGTCGACGATTTTCGCCCGGTAGCCGGGGATCGCCTTGCCGGTGAAGCCCGGCCGCATGTCTTCGCGGCTCGCGGAAACGAAGATGTGAATCATTTCGGTCGAGCCCAATCCGTCGACGATCCTCAGGCCTGTCGCTTCGTGAAAGGCTTCCCATGTCGCTCGCGGGAGCGTCTCTCCCGCCGAGACGCACTTTTCGAGACTCGACACGTCGTACTTCCCGGCCAGCGCGGCGAGTTGGCGGTACATCGTCGGCGCCGTGTAAATGCCGGTGACGCGATGCCGCTCGACGGCCTGCAGAATTTCTTCGGGGCCGAGCGGTTCGGGAAAGAAACGGGTCGATGCGCCGAAGCGCATCGGAAAGCACGTCAGCCCGCCCAGTCCGAACGTGAACGCCAGCGGCGGCGTGCCGATGAAAACGTCGCGCGGCTCCGACATGGCGAACGATCTGGGGAAGCAATCGCACATGGCGAGAACGTCCCGGTGGAAATGCATCGTGGCCTTCGGCTGACCCGTGGTGCCGGACGTAAAGGCGATCAGCGCGGTATCGTCGGCGGCGGTGTCGCAGGGCGAGAAGCCCGCCGGCTTGTCGTCAAGGGCGCAGTCAAGGGTGAAATCGTCCCTGGCCGCGCGCTCGCTGCCCGTCGCCGAAAAATAAAGCGCATGCCGAAGCTCCGGCTTGCGGACGCGGGTTTCCTCGAGCGCTTCGGCGAGGGAAAGATCGCACAACGCGTGGCTGATTTCCGCCTTTTCCACGATGTATTCGAGCTCTCGCGCCCGCAGAAGCTGCATGGTGGTCACGCAAATGCCGCCCGCCTTGAGGACGGCGCACCAGCAGGCGACCAGCATCGGGTTGTTCGCGGAACGCAGCAGGACGCGGTTTCCCGGGACCAGGCCCTGATCCTCTACGAGCGCTCGCGCTATGCGGTCGGAAATATCCCGGAGCGCGCGATAGGTCCACGAGACGTCTTCGTAGTGCAGCACGGGCCTGTGGCCGTATCCGGCGTCGCACATGCGGTCCAACAACTCGACGGCGGCGTTGATCCGATCGGGATAAGCGCGGAGCGTCGGCAGCGAATCGAACTCGAACGCGGGCCATCGTTCCCTCGGCGGAAGGTTGTCGGCCGCGAAGGTGTCGATATGCGCCGTCGGCCCGGAGGGCGCTCTTTCGGTCACGTTCACTTCGTCGCGCTTTCTGCCAGAGCCTGGCCGGCGATGATCAGTCTCTGGATTTCGCTGGTTCCCTCGTAGATTCGCAAGGCCCGAACCTCGCGGTACAGGCGTTCCACCGTCGAACCCGTCACGACGCCCATGCCGCCGAAAATCTGCACCGCCTCGTCGACGATTTCCTGCGCGCTTTCGGTTGCGTACAGCTTCGCCATGGCGGCTTCCCTGGTGACGCGCCCGCCCGCGGCGTCTCGCGTCCAGGCGGAACGGTAGACCAGCAGCGCCGCGGCGTCGATCTTCAGGGCCATGTCCGCGATCTTGGCTTGCACCATCTGGTGCTCCGCGATCGCCTTGCCAAAAGCTTTCCGCGTCCGCGCCTGCCCGATTGCTTCGTCGTAAGCGCGCCGGGCGAAGCCGAGGGCGGCGGCCCCGACCGTCGAACGAAACACGTCCAGCGAGGACATGGCGATCCGGAAACCTTCCCCCGGGTTGCCCAACATCTGCGTTGCCGGCACGCGGCAACCGTCGAAACGGAGACGGCCGAGCGGGTGCGGCGCAATGACGTCGAAGCGCTCGGCGATCGAGAAGCCGGGGGCGCCGTCCTCGACCACGAACGCGGAAAGTCCTTTCGCGCCGGTCGCTTCCTCCGTCCGGGCGAAGACGACGTATTGATCGGCGATGCCGCCGTTGGAGATGAGCGTCTTTTCGCCGTCGATCACGTAGAAGTCGCCGTCGCGTCTGGCCGAGGTCGACATCGCGGCGACGTCCGATCCGGAATCCGGTTCGGAAAGGGCGAAGGCCGCGATCCGGTCGCCGGACGCCACGCCGGGCAGATACGCCTGCCGCTGTTCCTCCGAACCGAACAACGAGATGGGCCCCGAGCCGAGCCCTTGCATGACGAACGAAAAATCCGCCATGCCCGAATATTGCGCGAGAGTCTCCCGGATCAGACAAAGGGACCGGACGTCGAGGGTTTCGCGCAAGCCGCCCCAAGGCGCGGGAACGGCGTATCGCAGCCAGCCGCCCGCGGCGAGCCTCTGCACGAGTTCCCGCGCCAGCGAATCGAGTTCGGCGCGATCCCCGGGCTCGCCGTCGGAGATCGGAACGATTTCCCGATCCGCCCAGTCGCGGATGGCGTCCGCCAGTTCGCGGTGCGCCTCCTCGAGGAACGGCCAGTCCAGGTAGCTCCGGTCAGACATCGCTCAATCGCCTTCGAAAACCGGCTTTCGCTTGTCTCGGAACGCTTCGTAGGCTCTCTTGAAATCTCCTGTTTGCATGCAAATCGCTTGCGCTTCCGCTTCGGCCGTGATCGCGTCCTCGACGCTCATGTCCCACTCCATATGGAGTTGCCGTTTCGTGATAGCGTGCGCGAAAGTGGGACCTTCGGCAAGGCGGCGGGCCTGGTCCCGGGCGTGGGTCAAGGTCTCGCCCGGAGCGCAGAGGCCGTTCAGGAAACCCCAGCGATAGGCTTCCTCCCCGGACATCGAGCGGCCGGTGTAGAGCAGTTCGGAGGCGCGGCCCTGGCCGACGATGCGCGGCAGGATGGCGCAGGCGCCCATGTCGCAGCCCGCAAGGCCGACGCGGGTGAAAAGAAAGGCCGTTTTCGAGTCCGCGGTGCCGTAACGCATGTCGGACGCCATCGCGAGGATGGCGCCGGCGCCCGCGCACACGCCCTCGATCGCCGCTATGACCGGCTGCGGACACGCGCGCATCGCCTTGACGACGTCGCCTGTCATTTCCGTGAACCGCAGAAGGTCCTTCATGTCCATGTCGACCAGCGGGCGGATGATCTCGTGGACATCGCCGCCGGAGCAGAAGTTGCCTCCGGCGCCGGTGATCACGACCGCCTTGACGTCGTCGGCGTGACGCAGCGCGGCGAAGGTATCCCTGAGTTCCGCGTACGATTCGAAGGTGAGCGGATTCTTCCGCTCGGGCCGGTTGATAGTGATCGTCGCGACCTTGCCGTCTACGACCCAGTCGAAATGCTCCGGCGAGAGCGCCGCGCCGTTTGCCGATTTCATTCAGTACCCTCCATGGTGCGAGCCGGAGCGGCGTCGGGCGAGCCGCGCTTGCCGCGACGTTCCGACGCCCTGCGGCGCAGTTTTGGAATACGGTCCGGCGCGGCAGAGATCGAGCCCCGAGGGTTCGGGAGCGCCGGGTCGCGGACTCGCGACCCCGTTCGCCGACGAGACGGACGCGCGCCGCAAGCGGAACGCGAGCCGAACGCCCGTCAACCCTGTCGTCACATCACTTCGCCGCCAGCCACGGGAACCGCTTGGCCGGTAATGGAGGACGAGGCGGGCAGGGCGAGCCATGCGACGGTTTCAGCCACTTCCCACGGCTGGATCAGGCGTCGCTGCGGATTGGAGGCTACGAGTTCGCCGGTCGATTCTTCGGGCGTGCGTCCGGTTTTCGCCACGATATTGTCGATCGTCTCGCGGGTCATGTCCGTGTCCGTATATCCCGGGCAGACGGCGTTGACGGTAATTCCCTTCATCGCCGTTTCCAAGGCCAGCGCCCGCGTCAGCCCGATAACCCCGTGCTTTGCGGCGCAGTAGGCGGAAACGTAGGCATATCCTCGAAGTCCGGCGGTCGACGCAACGTTCACGATGCGGCCGTAACCGGCCTTGAGCATGTCCGGCAGTGCCGCTCGCGTGCAGACGAACGTTCCGGTGAGATTGACCCTGAGCATGGTTTCCCACAAAGCGGGTTCCGTTCGATGGAAGGGAGCGCTTTCCGCGGCTCCGGCGTTGTTGACCAGTATCGAAACCGGACCATTGGCGGCAACGGCGTTCCTGAAGGCGGCGGCCACCTGGTCCGCTTCGCCGACATCCGCCGCCTCCGGCCGGGCGTTGATTTCATATGCCGCGGCGACGGCGTCCGCGCGTTCTTCCAGGGCGACGCGGTCGCGTCCGAGAAGCGTAACGTTCGCTCCCAGCCGCGCCAACGCTTCGGCGACCGCAGCTCCAATACCGCGACTCGCGCCGGTGACGAGCGCATGGCGATCCTTCAGCGGCGAACCCTGCATTCTGTCGGCATTGCGGTCAGTCATAACGCAGGAAAAAGGGGCCTCTCGCCGAACGGCGCGCACGTCGTCTGCTGTCGTCCGTTCACGGCATCGATCCCGCCAGTTTGCTTCGGCATGGCGATAAGCCTAAACAAATGCTGCGCCCCTGCAAGGAGGGTCGGCGCCGTCGAAAGGAGACGCTGCCATGCGGGTTCTCAATCCCCCTGGCTGGTCCAGGCCGAAAGGGTATTCGAACGGGATCGCGGCCGAGGGTCGAATGGTGTTCGTCGCCGGAATGGTCGGTTGGAACGCCGAGGAGAAGTTCGAGAGCGACGAATTCGTTCCGCAGTTCCGTCAAGCGATGATCAACACGGTGGCGGTGTTGCGCGAAGGCGGCGCGGCGCCGGAGCACGTTTGCCGCATGACGATGTATTTCGTCGACAAGCGTGAATATCTGGCGAATCTGCGGGAAGTCGGAACAGCTTATCGCGAGGTGATGGGCCTCGTTTTCCCGGCAATGGCGGCGGTCCAGGTCGTCGCGCTGATGGAGGATCGCGCCAGAGTGGAGATCGAGACGACAGCGATGGTCCCGGACACCGAGTAGCGCGGCGCGCGTCAGCTTTTCCGGGAATGCCGTGAACGAGTGCCTTGCTGCCCGCGATTGCCGCAGGAAAGTCTTGAACCTGCGATAGGCAGGTCGGTTTTCAAAACAATAGGTAACGTATCGTTTCTGTACAGGAAATCAGCACCAATGCCAGTTTTTTGCTGAACAGACGCTATGCCAGCCAGCAATCTACAATAAACGGCAAGCAGACGCTGGAGCAAAAAGCAGGCGAACGCTATGGCAATAGGCAAATAGACGCCATATCAGACAGCAATTAGATGCTGGTCAGGAAAGCGGATGGACGCTAAGACGATAGGCAAATGGACGCGATATCAAGCGGCAACTGGACAATATAGAAAACCGCAAACGGACACTGATCGGGAAAGCGGATGGACGCTGGGACGGTAGGCAAATGGACGCGATACCAGACAATGATCAGACGGTATGATAAACGCCAGACAGACGCTGGAGCAAAAAGCAGGAGAACGCTATGGCAATAGGCAAATAGACGCTATATCAGACAGCAATTAGACATTATAACAAACCGCAATTAGACGCTGATCAGGAAAGCGGATGGACGCTGAAACGATAGGCAAATGGACGCTATACCAGACAATGATCAGACGGTATGATAAACGGCAGATAGACGCTGAAGAAGAAAGCAGGTCGACGCTATGGCAATAGGCAACTTGACGCCATATCAGACAGCAGTTAGACGGTATAATAACCCGCAATTAGACGCTGATCAGGAAAGCGGATGGACGCTGAAACGATAGGCAAATGGACGCTATACCAGACAATGATCAGACGGTATGATAAACGGCAGATAGACGCTGGAGAAGAAAGCAGGTCGACGCTATGGCAATAGGCAACTTGACGCCATATCAGACAGCAAGTGGACAATATAGTAAACTGCAAACGGACACTGATCAGGAAAGCGGATGGACGCTGGGACGGTAGGCAAATGGACGAGATACCAGACAATGATCAGACGGTATGATAAACGGCAGACAGACGCTGGAGCAGAAAGCAGGCGAACGCTAGGGCAATAGGCAACTTGACGCCACGTCAAGCGGCAATTGGACGATATAGTAAACCGCAAATGAACGCTGACTAAGAAAGCAGACGGACGCTAGGGCAATAGGCAAATGATTTCGAATTTTTTTCCCCGTTTGTTGACGCCCGTAATTCATGAAGCACTGGCGGATACGCCTGTAGTCTGCGTTCTCGGTCCGCGGCAATGCGGGAAAACTACGCTCGTTCGGCAGATTGCGCCAGATCACGCCTTCATCAGCCTGGACGAGGACAACTACTACCGGACCGCTTCGTCGGATCCCAACGGGTTCGTCGCCAACCTGCCGGGTGCCGTGATTCTCGATGAGATACAACGGGTTCCGACCCTGTTTCCAGCCATCAAGCTCGCGGTCGACCAGAACCGCAAGTCCGGTCGTTTCCTGCTCACCGGTTCGGCTAATTTGCTGCTTCTGCCCAGTGTGACTGAATCTCTCGCGGGCCGCATGGAAATCACGCAATTGCATCCTCTGACGGAAGCCGAAAAAGAGGGGCGGGCCGGCGGGTTCGTAAGCGCCTTGTTGAAAGGCGATTTCCAGCCGGGTATCGGAAACCGCGATTCGCCTGCCGGGTCGACGCTGGCGCAACGCATGGTGGCTGGCGGCTATCCCGTGGCGCTCACCCGAAGCCCCGTCCGTGCAAGGCAATGGCATCGGCAATATCTGCAAAGCATAATTGAAAGAGACGTGCGCGATGTGGCCCGCGTGAGAGATGCTCGTGAACTGCTTCGCCTGTTGGAACTCCTCGCTCTGCGGAATGGTGAAATCTTTAACGCAAGCCGTGCCGCCGGCGACCTCGGGTTGCGCAGGGAAACGGTGGAGCGCTATCTGGGCGTGCTCGAACGGCTGTATCTGGTGCGGCGTCTGCCCGCTTGGCGTCGTAATCCGGCCAAACGTCTCGTCAGTTCGCCGAAAGCGTACCTGATCGATAGCGGCGTTGCGGCAGTCCTTGCCGATTTGAAAGCCGAGGACTGGCTTCATAATCGGAACCGCATGGGGCATCTGTTGGAAGCTTGGGTGGTTCAGCAACTCGCCGCCCAAGCCGCATGGACCGACCCCGACGTACGGTTGTGGCATTATCGTGACAAGGATCAGGTAGAGGTCGATGTGGTCTTGACCCGGGGCGAGCGGACTTGGGGTATCGAAGTCAAGGCCAGCGCCACTCTGACTTCGAAGGACGGGCAGGGCCTCGCCCGACTTGCGGAGCGGTGTGGCGCGGATTTCGAGCAAGGCATTCTGCTCTACGACGGAAGGGATGTTCTGCCGATGCGCGACGAGCGCCTGCTGGCCGTGCCGCTGAGCGAGTTGTGGGATCGATAATTGACGCTTCCGCCGTCGCGCGGCGCAAGCGACCTGCGCCGAAGGGCGCTGCCGCTACCGATGCCCCCGGTTCTGAAGGCTCTGAATCCCGGTCGCCGGCCGAGCGCTTGTCTCCCCCGCCTCCAGGCACAGGCGTGCGAATGGTTCTCCGCTTTGCGCGCCCGCACCGTCGAGGACTATCGTCCCGTGACCTGCGACATCAAGGCGGCCGCATCCGCCGGAGCCGTATCTCCTGTCCAGACGACGTGTTGATCGGGACGCACGAGAACGATGCGGGCGCCGTAGGTGCCGCCCTCCAGCCTGTCACGAACGACCTGAAGCGGTATGGCGAGTCGCCGGGCCGCATGTTCGAATTCCCCGACCGCGGAGGCTTCGGCATCGAAGGCGAACAGCGTGAAGCGACGTCCCAGGACCTCGAACGCGTTGATGCCGGACGCAAGCCGCAAGGGCGCAAGATGATGGCCGGCGCGGGCGGTCAGGCGATGTTCGCCGATCGCTCCGCAGACGCCGGCGGACGGCCCGGCGATTACGGGCGAACCTTCGTAATGGGGCACGTAGGCCATCGTGCGCCTCGCGCCCGCCGCTCGGTGCTCCTGCCAGGCTCGGGCGAACTCGTCGGGATTCCTCTCGGGATCGAAGCGATCGAGGAAAACGCGATCCTCGGTTATCCGGCCTTCGATAAAATGTTTCGTCGTTTCCCGGATTACGGGTCGCCGCTCGTCCGCATAGGACTGCAACAACGTTTCGCCGCCCCAACCCTCGAGAACGGCGGCAAGCTTCCATCCCAAATTGACGGCGTCCTCCAAACCGCTGTTCAACCCAAATCCGCCGTAAGGCGGATGGCTGTGGGCGGCATCGCCGGCGATGAATATCCTTCGGCGGCGGTAGTCGTCCGCAATCGAGACATGCAGGTTCCAAGATCCGATGTGGTCGAAACTGCAGGAAAAACCGAACCCGGCCGCGTCGTGGAGCAACCGGCGCACAGCGCGTTCCTTCGGGTCCGCGGGGGCAGGCGCGTGAAAGAACCAGCGGCTGCGGTCGTCGACGCGGCCGAAGAATCGCCAGTAGCCGCGCAAATCCTTGTGAACGACTCGGTAAATGTATGCGGGGGGAAAGCGCTTTAGTCGCTCGTGCAGTTCGCGCGAGCGGAACACCGCAAGCACCATCGGCCGGTCGTAGTCGGTCCCGCTCCGGGAAAGGCCGAGCTGGGTTCGGACCAGGGAGCGGTTGCCGTCGCATCCGACGGCGTAATCCGCCATCAGCGTCCGGCGCCGGGTTCCGTCGGAGATTTCGACCCGAACGCCCTCGTCCGCGTCGTTGACGGCTTTCGCTTCCCATCCATACATCGTTTCGACGCCGGCGCAATCCGCCAGCCTCCTCCGAAGCACTCTCTCGGCGAGGTACTGGGGCAGGCGGTCGCCGCGTTGGTAGAAATAACGGTCGACGTCTTCCCGGGCCGCTGGCACGTACCAGTGCTCGCTGGCGAGGCTGCCGTAAGCGACGATGAAATTTCCGGGAAAATCGGCGGGAATCACCCTTGAGGCTCGCAGTTCGTCGGCGATCCCCCAAAAATGGAAATGTTCAAGCGTCCGCTGGGTAAGATTCTGTCCCTTCGGGATATTGTGGAGGCCGCGCCGCCGTTCGACGAGAATGCACGAGATGCCTCGCAGCCCAAGATCGACTGCGAGAGCCAGCCCGACCGGGCCGCCGCCGACGATCGCAACCTGGCAACGCTGATCGGTCATCGCCCGGTCCCGCCGGGAAACGCCGCGACGTCGCGGCGGCATGGAGCCGTCTTCCGGACATCCGGCGGTTTCGTGATCGGCCAGCCGTTTTCTTTCATCGCTCGGCGCTTTCTTGGGTCTTAGCGAACGCCGACCTTATTGCCGCTTCGGCCTACATTGCATCTTCTGATAAAAGATGTCGAAGCGCCTCCCGGTGCGTCGCGAGGAAGAGACGATCCTTTTCGCGGTTAGCCGTCGCCTTTGATCGGACGATGTGAGCGAGTCTGGCGACCGGCATGGAAACTCCGTCGACCTTGAAAATTCTGCGCTCTTTCCAGACCGTTTCGAATTCAAAATCGCCCATAACCAAGGAAAGGTCCACATCGGTGCCGGCGTTATCGGATGCCCGAGTGAGCGCGCGCCGCGCCACCACGGCGCTGGCGAGAGCGTCATCGCGTGGAAGGTCGAGCGGCTCCGAGCCGGCGAACAGCGCAAATCCGTTCGCTTCGCATGCGCGCCACGCGGCAAGCAAACTTTCGGGCTCCGCCGGCATGAAGAGGTCGCGATCGAGGGTGGTGAACATCGCGCTGCCTGTCGGCGCGTAGTAGTTAGCTCCCCACACGCCGATGATTAGAAAACGAACCTTGTCGGCCGAAAGGGCGTGGACGAGCGAGACGAACGGATCCACAACGGGTCAACGCCGTATTGCCGATTTCAGATGCCGGACAGCCTCGGCATGGGCCCGGTGAACCCAGGTCTTGTCCGAACCGGACGCGTTACCGGGGAGCGACTCCAGGCGGGCGATACGGCACGAGTAATCGGACGGCAACCGGCTAGGGCGCGGGGGACATGCTGCCGTTTTGACCGTATGCCCCGACTCGGGAATAGGTTCTGATTCTGGCGGCGGCGGCACTTTCCAAACCTCTAATCTGCGGAAAGCAGGACGGTCATCGCGCAGAACCGCAACGACCCCAGCTGATACCTCACGCGGTCACTCCCCAGCGACCAGTCATTCGCACATGAAGCGAACGGTTTATACCATCAAAAAATCCGCTCGCCAATAACGAGGCCGCCAGCCGGTGTCTACGACAGAGCTGTGCTGTTTCCCGGCAAGCGTGCCTTGTCGAAGTCTTGACGGAATTGTCGCCGCACATGTCCCATGATGCTGCCATCAAGGAGAAAATTTTGCGTTGAGCGTAAAAAATTTCTTGAAGAAATGACTGAAGATTATGAAAAATGCGGCAGTTCGAACAAATTCGAGTTTTTATTTTGAAAATCTGTAACAATAAGTAAGAGTTATGGTACTGCACTACCAATAACTGGCATTAAGAGCTACGCAATCTCTGGATCTCGCCTGCAGGATCTTCAATGTTTTTCCAATTGCTTCCTTCGATACGGCGCAATCGATCTACGACTTCGCTAACCGGTACATCTTCCAGTTCTTCGAATTTTTTGATATTGAAACGCTCCAATAACCATTGGCCATCGCTATTTCTTTCCCAGCGTGCATCTCCGTGTACTCGTAAAACCGGACCGTAAAGATAAGGTGCCAGATCTTTAGCCATGGAACGGGTCGCATTGCACATGTGGATTGTGTCGTCATCCTTCAGGTGTACAGGCACGGTGTCGTCTCGACTGCCTATGCGGATCAGAGTGCCATCGAGCGTGTCCGATTGATTGTGCGGCCCATAGTTCACGTTCCGTGATCGTTCGCGACCGGGAAACCGGATGACCTCCGCGCCGTCGCCGTCCTGCAGGCTGCCGGTCGCACCGTCTGCAGCCAGACGTCCGTTCAGCGATCCGAACGCCCTGGCCGCGTCTTCGGGAGGCTCCCCGCTCGCAATGGCGCGGAGCCTGCCTCGCATTTTGGGCTCGACATCGGGATCGACGGCCTGTACCAGAACGGTGCTGCCGCGCTCCAGACGCACGAAATGCACATATTCGTTCTCGCCGAATATTCGCGCCAGATCGGTCATGTATTCGGCTAGCCGCAACATTGGCATGGTTTCGGGACTATATGCTTCGATTACGAACCGGTATTCTTTTCCTGCTTCGCTCATCGTCGCGCCTCCGTGCGGCATGCCGATCCTACATGCTGGAACAGCTTACCGGAACGGCTACGTTCCGGGCAATATTCGCCATGTCCGCAGATAAAAGCATCGGGGAGCCGATGGATGGAAACGGCGCTTTGCATCGCAGCTCTCGGGTCGCCGCGCCGCGGCACGTCCCGCGCTCCGAATTTCCGTGCTATGGCTCCATGCATCTGGATCGAAAAGGCCTCCGTCGCGAACGGGCGGGCCACGTCGAAGCCGCGGCCCGCCGGCGCCGGAAACGATAGATGGACAAGGAAGAAGCGCTGGTTCATCATTCCGGGATGAAAAACGGTTCCTACATCGTTGACGAAGGACACGATTTCAAGCTCGACCGCCGAACTCTCGTGGAACCGGAAATTCTCGCGATGGAGCGTTCCCGGGTGTTCGATCGCAGCTGGATCTACGTCGGGCACGAATCCGAGATCGGAAGCCCCGGCGACTTCGTGACGCGCGGCGTCGCCGGACGTCCCGTGATTTTCTGCCGCGACGCCGCAGGCAGGATCAGGTTGTTCCTGAACACGTGCCGACATCGCGGCGCGCAGGTCTGTCGCGAACGCCGGGGCAACGCCCGGCGTTTCTATTGCTTCTATCACGGCTGGACCTACGACAACGACGGACGCCTCGCGGCGGTCCCGGGGGACGACGCCTATCCCGACACTTTCGACCGCGAGGCGCTCGGACTGGCCTCGGCGCCCCGCTTCGAAGAATACCGCGGCTTCTGGTTCGCCGCCTTCTCGCGCCATGCGCCCGCGCTCGCGGACTATCTCGCTGGGGCGAGGGAATATATCGACCTTGTGGCGGAACAATCCCCGGACGGACGGCTTGAAGTGATCGGCGGCGTGCAGGAATACGACGTTCGCGCCAACTGGAAGCTGCTCGTCGAGAATTCCTTCGACGACTATCACCTGCGTTCGACCCATTCGACATGGCTTGAGTACATGAAGGATTCCGGCGTCGACGTAACCGTGCCGAAGGGCCTGTTGCTGCCCCGCCGGGGCGTGGGAAAGGATCTCGGCAACGGACACGCGGTAATCGACAACGTCAATTTCCGGGGGCGTCCGGTGGCGGCCTGGATCCCGCTATACGGGGATTCCGCGAAACCGGCCGTCGAGGCGGCGAAGGCCGAGCTCGTGGCGCGTCTGGGAACCGACCGGGCGGAGCGGGTGGCGAACACCAACCGCAACTTGCTCGTCTTTCCGAACCTCATGATCAACGACGGGTCTTCCGTCACGGTTCGCACGTTTTGGCCCGCTGCGGCCGATCGCATGAGGGTAACCGCCTGGGCCGTCGGGCCGGTCGGCGAAAGCCCGGTCATGCGGAAGGTAAGGCTGGATTCCTTCCTCACCTTTTACGGTCCGGGGGGCCTCGCCACCCCGGACGACGTGGAAGCGCTCGAACAGGTTCAGGAAGGGATCGCGGAGACCGTCGGAGAAGTGCGGTGGTCGGTGATGACTCGCGGGATCGCGAAGGAGGGCGAACAGCTCAACTCCGACGAACTGCATCTGCGCACGTTCTGGCGGCGCTGGAATGCGCTGATGACGGCGCCAGCCCCCGCGGCGGTATAGGTCATGGGACTTGCGCGGCAGCAGGCCGAAGAGTTTCTGTTTCACGAGGCGGCGCTTCTGGACGCTTGGGACCTCGACGCATGGCTGGGACTTCTCGCCGAGGATGCGCGCTATCTGGTGCCGCCCAACGAGGCGCCGGACGCCGACCCCGACACGACGTTGTTTATCATTGCCGACGACATCAAGCGCATACGGGCACGGGTGAAACGCCTCAAGAGCCCGGACGCCCATGCCGAATTTCCGCCGTCGCGCACCCGCCGTCTGCTCGCCAACGTCCGGATTCTCGAAGATAACGGCGTGACCGCCGTTGTGACCGCCAATTTCTCCGTCCACAGGTTCCGCCGCGGGGGCAGGGGCGGCGAGTATGTCGGCCGCTACGTGCATCGGCTGGCGATGGATGGCGAAGGCCTGAAAATAGCCGAACGCCGGGCGATCCTGGACTCCGAGGAGCTCGGCGCGCTGGGCTCGGTCAGCTTCATCCTGTAGGCGGCGGCATGAAACCGGGACCGCCGGCTGGACCGCGGATGTCGGACCTAACCCGGTTTCTCGCCGGTCCGTACGCGACCGTGATTCTCGCGGATCTCTGGGCGGAGGCGATCAAGGTCGAAGCGTCGGCATGCTGCCGCTGAACGACGGGGAGGGGAACGCGACCGGCGTAGCGGGCAATCCGGCGAAGACGTCGCGCTCCGACGGGCGCCGCTCCACGTCTCGGCGCGGACGGCGCAGCGGTTCTGCGCGAAGATGCGGACGCGGGCGAAGTCTCGCGGCTTCCGGAGTGCGGCGCAGTCCGGGCGCGCGAGTAGAAGGAGATGGAAATGGACGAAGCTCTCAAATTCGAAACGGACGGCGCCGTCGCGCGCGTCTTCGTCGATCGCGCGGAGCGCGGCAACATGCTGACGCTCGGCATGCTGGATCGGTTGTCGGGATGGATTCGGGAGGCGGGCCGCGACCCTGCGGTCAAGGCGGTCTCGATCGCCACGGCCGGTCCGGACTTCTGCCTCGGCCGCGATCCCGAGAGCGCGCCGGAACATACGCCGAGAACGGCCGTCGAGATGCGCGCGGCGCTCGCCGCGCCGATCCTCGGTTTCTACGAGGCGGTGCGCGGCGCCGAGGTTCCGGTGGTCGCCGCGGTGCAGGGTCGCGCCGCGGGCTTCGGCTGCGCCGCGGCCGCGGTGAGCGATATCGCGATCGCGGCGGACGACGCGCGGTTCTCGCTCCCGGAAATGAAGCACGACCTGCCGCCGACGGCGGCGATGTCGGCCCATATCGACCGGTCGATGCCGAAATCCGTCGGCTGGATGGTCTACTCGACCGGAGAGATCGACGCGGCCGCCGCTTGCGCCGCCGGTTTCGTGAGCAGCGTCGTTCCGGCCGGCGAACTCGCGTCCGCCTGCGAGGCGCATCTGGAGGTCCTCTGCGGCCGCGACCGGACCGCGCTGGTCACCTGCAAGACCTATCTCGCCAATGCGCGGCTGATGGATACCGGCAAGGCGGCCGACTACGCCGCCAACCTGCTGGCGCTGGTGATGTCGTCGAAATGAACGGTCAGCTCGCCGACATGCAGGCCGTGCAAAGCGGCGTGTGCGGCAACAGCTCGAGGCGCTTTTCGGGAATGTCTTCGCCGCACTGGACGCAGATGCCGTAGGTTCCGTCCCCGATTCGCTTCAACGCCGCCCTGATCTGCAGCGCTTCCTTCTGGCCCTGAAGCCCCAGGCCCTCGAGAACCTCGTCGCCGGCAATTTCCGTTGCGCGTTCCTCGAAGTCGGCCTCGGTGCCGTGTTCCTTGAGGTCTTCGTCGATTTCCGTCAGTTTCGACGTCAGTGTCGCCAGACGCTCCTCAAGCTGTTTTCTGACGCTCTCGGTGTCGATCATCGCACGCTTCCCTGAATGCTGCGCCCGGTTTCTTGCGGCGTCCGAGTTTTACCACGGAAAGCGTCGCGTGTACCGCAAAGCGAAGCGTCGGCGCTTTTTTTTCGCAATTGGCCCGGTCGTTTAATTCGGATCAATTCGCCGGACGGGAAAATGCCCACAATGGCGCCGAGACGGACGGCGAGGCCGTGTCGGAGGCTGCCGCATGCATTTTGTGGACGACGTTACGCGCGGCGAACAATACCGCGCCATTGGCTGGAGCACTTTCGCGTTCACTGTGTGCTTCGCGGTCTGGACGATCTTTTCGATCGTCGGCGTGAAGATCAAGGACGACCTCGACCTTTCGGAGACCGAATTCGGCATTCTGGTCGCCACGCCGGTTCTGACGGGTTCGGTAAGCCGGATCTTTCTCGGCGTCTGGACGGAGCAATACGGCGGGCGTCTCGTCTATGCGCTTCAGATGATCGCCACCGCCGTCGCCACCTGGCTGCTGTCGAGCGTCGACAGCTACGCGATGTTCCTCGTCGCCGCCCTCGGCGTCGGGCTGGCCGGAGGATCCTTCATCGTCGGCGTCACATACGTGTCGCACTGGTTTCCGAAAGAGAGGCAAGGCACGGCTCTCGGCATATTCGGGGCGGGGAACGTCGGCGCCGCGGTCACCAATTTCGGCGCGCCCTTTCTCGTCGTCGCCTTCGGCTGGCAGGCGGCGGCGCAGACCTACGCCGTCTGCCTGGCGGCGGTGGCGGTCGCGTTCTACGCGTTCGCCAAAGAGGATCCGGCGTTGCAGGCGCGCCGGCGCGAGAAGCGCAAGTCCGTCTCGGCCGCCGAACAGCTGGCGCCGTTGAAGAACTGGCAGGTATGGCGGTTCGCCACCTACTACTTCTTCGTTTTCGGCGCCTTCGTCGCGCTCGCCTCGTGGTTGCCGCGCTACTACGTTGGCGCTTACGGCCTCAGCCTCGAGGCCGCGGGCATGCTGGCCGCGGCGTATTCTCTTCCCGCGTCGGTATTCCGCGCGCTCGGCGGCTGGATGTCGGACCGATGGGGCGCGCGGGCGGTGATGTACGTCACCTTCGTCGTCTCCCTGATCTGCCTGTTCGTTCTCAGCTATCCCGAGACGCGCTACACCGTGAAAGGCATCGAGGGTCCGCTGACGTTCTCCTTCGGCGTGGGCGTGCCGCTTTTCGCCTTTCTCACCATCGCGCTGGGTTTCGTGATGTCGCTCGGCAAGGCGGCGGTCTACAAGCACATCCCCGTCTACTACCCGTATCACGTCGGCGCGGTCGGAGGCCTTGTCGGCATGATCGGCGGCCTCGGCGGATTCGCCCTGCCCATCGCGTTCGGGATCATGAACGATCTGACCGGGGTGTGGACGAGCTGCTTCATGCTGATGTTCGCGATCGTCCTCGTGAGCCTGGTCTGGATGCACGCGGCCATCCGTCTCATGGAGCGCCGCCGCCATCCGGCCCTCGCGGAAGAGATCTATCTGAGCGACGTGCCCGACGTCTCCGTCGGTCCGCCGCCGTCGCATCCCAAGCGGGGTTGACGGACGCATGGCCCGCGCGCTGATCGACTGGCGGCCCGACGACCCCGCGTTCTGGCGGGACCGCGGCAAGCGGATCGCGGCGCGCAATCTCTGGATCTCGATACCCTGCCTGCTGCTGGCCTTTTCGGTCTGGCTGGTGTGGAGCGTCGTCGTCGCCAAGCTGCCCGCCGTCGGGTTTACGTATACGACGGACGAGCTTTTCTGGCTGGCGGCCCTTCCCGGCCTGTCGGGGGCCACTCTCCGCATATTCTATTCGTTCATGGTCCCGATTTTCGGAGGCCGCCTCTGGACGACGTTGTCCACCGCTTCCCTGCTCGTGCCCGCCGCCGGAATCGGCTTCGCGGTGCAGGATCCCGAAACGCCCTACGTCCTGTTTCTCGGACTCGCGCTTCTCTGCGGACTCGGCGGCGGCAACTTCGCGTCTTCGATGGCGAACATCAGTTTCTTCTTTCCCCAGTCGGAAAAAGGCAACGCGCTCGCGCTCAACGCCGGACTCGGCAACGCCGGCGTTTCGGTCATGCAATTCGCGGTGCCGCTGGCGGTGGCGGCAGGCGTGTTCGGCGCCCTCGGCGGCGCGCCCCAGACCACCACGGAAGGCGGAAAGCTCTGGTTGCAGAACGCCGGCTTCGTCTGGGTGCCGTTCCTCGCGATCTGCGCCGCCGCCGCCTGGTTCGGCATGAACGACATCTCTTCCGCGAGGGCCTCCTTCAGGGAGCAGGCGATAATCTTTCGGCGCAAGCACAACTGGATCATGTGCGTTCTCTACACGGGAACGTTCGGTTCGTTCATCGGGTACTCGGCCGGATTTCCGCTTCTCGCCAAGACCCAGTTTCCCGAGATCGACTCCCTCCAGTACGTCTTCCTCGGACCGCTCGTGGGCGCTCTCAGCCGCGCGGCGACGGGCTGGGTATCGGACAGGTACGGCGGCGGTCGCGTCACGTTCTGGACCTTCCTCGCGATGCTGCTCGCCGTGGCGGGGGTGCTCTTCTTTCTCGGAATCAAGGACGCGCCCGGCGCGTTTTGGGGCTTTTTCGCGATGTTCATGGCGCTGTTCCTCGCGACCGGAGTCGGAAACGCGTCCACCTTCCAGATGATCCCGAGCATCATGGGCAAGGAAGTCGCGCGCTTGATGCCGGATCTCGACGAGGAGGGCCGCCGCTTGCAATCGGGGCGCGAGTCGGCGGCGATCATCGCGTTCACCTCCGCGGTCGCGGCCTACGGAGCCTTCTTCATTCCGAAAGCCTACGGAAGCTCGATCGCGATCACCGGCGGACCGGAAGCCGCGCTGGCGGTTTTCATGGGGTTCTACGCCCTCTGCCTGTGCATCACGTGGACCTGCTACACGCGGCGCAACGCGCCGGTTCCCTGTTGAGAGGACGCCGTGAGCCATCTGCTTGACCGCTTGAATTTCCTGTCGCCGCGCGATTCGTTCTCGGACGGGCATGGCGTCGTCACCGAAGAGGACCGGCGCTGGGAAGACGGCTATCGCAAACGCTGGCAACACGACAAGGTCGTGCGTTCGACCCACGGAGCGAACTGCACGGGCGCTTGCTCGTGGAAGATCTACGTCAAGGGCGGGATCGTCACCTGGGAAACCCAGCAGACGGATTATCCCCGGACCCGTCCCGAACTGCCGAATCACGAGCCCCGCGGCTGCAGCCGCGGCGCGAGCTACAGCTGGTACATGTACTCCGCCAACCGGGTGAAGCATCCGCTGATCCGCACGCCGCTGCTCAGGTTGTGGCGCGCGGCGCGCGAAAATCTTCCGCCGGTCGCCGCCTGGGCCTCCATCGTCGAGGATCCGGACCGGCGCGCGTCCTATACGCGGAAACGCGGGCTCGGCGGCTTCGTCCGCGCGGAATGGGACGAGGCGAACGAAATCGTCGCGGCCGCCAACGCCTATACGATCCGGACGCATGGTCCCGACCGGATCGTCGGTTTCTCTCCCATCCCCGCCATGTCGATGGTGTCTTACGCCGCCGGTTCCCGGTACCTTTCGCTTCTCGGCGGCGTGTGCATGTCGTTCTACGACTGGTATTGCGACCTGCCCCCGGCGTCGCCCATGACGTGGGGCGAGCAGACCGACGTGCCCGAATCGGCCGACTGGTACAATTCGGGCTTCCTGATTCTCTGGGGTTCCAACGTGCCGCAGACGCGGACGCCCGACGCGCACTTCTATACCGAAGCGCGCTATCGGGGCGCCAAGTCCGTGGTGATCTGCCCCGATTACTCCGAGGCGGCCAAATTCGCCGACCTGTGGCTCCATCCGAAGCAGGGCACCGACGCGGCCCTCGCCCTCGCCATGGGGCACGTTGTCCTGCGCGAGTTCCATATCGACCGGCAGGTCGAGTACTTCGCCGATTACGCCCGGCGCTTCACCGACATGCCGATGCTGGTCCTGCTGACGGAGCGGGACGGCCGTTACGTTCCGGATCGTTTCCTCCGCGCGTCGGACTTCGACGGAGAACTGGGCCGGCAAGGCAACGCCGAGTGGAAGACCGTGGCGTTCGATCGCGCGTCGGGCGGCTTCGTCGCGCCCGCCGGGGCGGCGGGGTTCCGATGGGAAGGGCAGGGCGGCTGGAATCTCGAAACCCGCGACGCCGAAGGGCGAACGGTCGATCTCGCCCTGTCGCTGGCCGGGGAGCCGGACGTCGCGGTAGGCTTCCCTTATTTCGGCAACCGGTCCCACGATCACTTCGAAGGCACCGATCATCCGGACGTCCTCGAAAGGCGCGTGCCCGCGAAGCGGGTGGCGCTCGGGAACGGCGAGGCGCTCGCGGCGACGGTGTTCGATCTCCTCGTCGCGAATTACGGCGTCGGCGTTTCCTACGACGACGACGCGCCCTACACGCCGGCCTGGGCGGAGAGGATCACGGGCGTTCCCGCCGGACGCATCGCGGCCGTGGCGCGCGAGTTCGCGGCCAACGCCGAAAAGACGGGCGGGCGCTCGATGGTCATCCTCGGCGCCGGACTCAACCATTGGTACCACATGGACATGAACTACCGGGGGATCATCAATCTCCTGGTGATGTGCGGCTGCGTGGGTCAGTCGGGCGGCGGCTGGTGCCACTACGTCGGTCAGGAGAAGCTCCGGCCGCAGACCGGCTGGCTGCCTCTCGCCTTCGCGCTCGACTGGAGCAGACCCCCCCGGCACATGAACTCCACCTCGTTCTTCTACGCTCACACCGACCAGTGGCGCTACGAAACGCTCGGCGTCGACGAACTGCTGTCCCCGACTGCGCCGGACGGGTCGTGGGACGGCGCGCTCGTCGACTACAATGTCCGTTCGGAGCGCATGGGATGGCTGCCTTCGGCGCCGCAGCTCGAAACCAACCCGCTGGACGTCGCCAGGCGGGCGGAAGAAGCCGGGGCCGATCCCTCCGAGCACGTCGCGGCGGCGCTGAAGGCCGGCGAACTAAGGATGTCGTGCGAAGATCCCGACAATCCCGCCAATTGGCCGCGCAACCTCTTCGTGTGGCGCTCCAACCTCCTGGGCTCGTCCGGCAAGGGCCACGAATACTTCCTCAAGCACCTGCTCGGCGCCGACCACGGCGTCATGAACCGGGATCTCGGAGAGACCGGGGACCGCAAGCCGCGGGAGGTCGTCTGGCGCGAGGAGGCGCCGCAGGGCAAGCTCGACCTGCTCGTGACGATCGACTTCCGCATGTCCACGACCTGCGTCTATTCGGACATCGTGCTGCCCACGGCGACCTGGTACGAGAAGAACGACCTCAACACTTCGGACATGCATCCGTTCATCCATCCGCTGACCGCGGCGGTCGATCCCGTCTGGGAATGCCGTAGCGACTGGGAGATCTTCAAGGGGCTGGCGCGAACGTTTTCCGAAGTGGCGCCCGAAGTCCTCGGCGTGGAGAAGGACGTCGTCCTTGCGCCGATCCTTCACGACACGCCGCTCGAGCTCGCCCAGGCGTTCGAGGTGCGGGAGTGGAAGAAGGGCGAGGTCGATCCGGCGCCCGGAAAGACCATGCCCGCGGTCGCCGTGGTCGAACGGGACTACCCGAACGTTTACGCCCGCTTCACGGCGCTGGGGCCGCTGATGTCCCGGCTGGGCAACGGAGGCAAGGGGATCGCCTGGAATACCGATCCCGAGATCGAGCGTTTGAGGGCGCTGAACGGCGTTGCGAGCGGGGACGGGCCGACCGCCGGATTGCCGCGCATCGAAAGCGACGTCGACGCGGCCGAAACGATTCTGATGCTGGCGCCGGAGACCAACGGCGAAGTCGCGGTTCGCGCCTGGGATGCGCTGTCGAAGGCGACGGGAAGGCGGCACGCCCATCTGGCGGAATCGAAGGAGGACGAAAAGATTCGTTTCGCCGACATCGTCGCCCAGCCCCGCAAGATCATTTCCTCGCCGACGTGGTCCGGCCTCGAATCGGAGGCCGTCTGCTACAACGCGGGCTATACGAACGTCCACGAACTGATTCCGTGGCGCACGCTTACCGGGCGCCAGCAGCTCTATCAGGATCACCTGTGGATGCGCGCCTTCGGCGAGGGTTTTTGCGTGTACCGGCCGCCGATCGAAACGAAGAGCATCGGATCCCTGATCGACGAGAAAGCGGACGGCAACCCGCAGATCGTCCTCAACTTCATCACTCCCCACCAAAAATGGGGGATCCATTCCACCTATACCGACAACCTCCTGATGCTGACGCTCAACCGGGGCGGCCCGGTCGTGTGGATCTCCGAGATCGACGCCGCGAAGGCGGGCATCCGGGACAACGACTGGGTCGAGGCGTACAACCGCAACGGCGCCCTGACCGCGCGCGCCGTCGTCTCGCAGCGGATCAGGGAAGGCACGCTCTTCATGTACCATGCCCAGGAGAAAGTGGTGAACACGCCCGGTTCGGAAACGACGGGCCGTCGCGGCGGAATACACAACTCGGTGACGCGCGCCGTGGTCAAGCCGACGCACATGATCGGCGGTTACGCGCAGCAATCGTACGGCTTCAACTATTACGGAACGGTCGGCTCGAACCGGGACGAATTCGTCGTCGTTCGCAAGATGGGCCGGATAGACTGGCTCGACGAACCCGCCGGAGAAACGGCGGCAGGGGAGAAAACGCCATGAAGATTCGCGCCCAGATCGGCAAGGTCCTCAATCTCGACAAGTGCATCGGCTGCCATACGTGCTCCGTCACCTGCAAGAACGTGTGGACGAATCGCGACGGCATGGAATACGCGTGGTTCAACAACGTCGAGAGCAAGCCCGGAACCGGCTATCCGAACGAGTGGGAGAACCAGGATCGGTGGAACGGCGGATGGGTGCGCAAGAAGAACGGCAAGCTTCAGCCCACCATGGGCGCCAAATGGAAAATTCTGGCGAAGATCTTCGCCAATCCCGACCTGCCGGAAATCGACGACTACTACGAGCCGTTCGATTTCGATTACGACCATTTGCAGTCGGCGCCGGAGATGAAGGCGACGCCGACCGCGCGGCCGCGCTCCCGGATCACCGGCGAGCGCATGGAGAAGATCGAGGCCGGGCCCAACTGGGAGGAGATTCTCGGAGGAGAATTCGAGAAGCGCTCGAAGGACGAGAATTTCGAGGGAATCGAGAAGGAAATCTACGGGCAGTTCGAGAACACGTTCATGATGTATCTCCCGCGCCTGTGCGAACACTGCCTCAACCCGAGCTGCGCGGCCGTCTGTCCGTCGGGGGCGATCTACAAGCGCGAGGAGGACGGGATCGTCCTGATCGATCAGGAGAAATGCCGCGGCTGGCGGATGTGCGTGTCCGGTTGCCCGTACAAGAAGATCTACTTCAACTGGTCGTCCGGAAAGTCGGAAAAATGCACGCTTTGCTACCCGCGCATCGAGGCCGGGCAGCCGACGGTCTGCTCGGAGACCTGCGTCGGAAGGATCCGCTATCTCGGCGTGATGCTCTACGACGCGGACCGGATCGAGGCCGCGGCCGCGACGGAAAACGAACAGGATCTTTACGAGGAGCAGCTCGGGATCTTTCTCGACCCCAACGACGACGGGGTGATCCGGCAGGCCCGCCGGGACGGAATTCCGGACGGATGGCTGGAGGCGGCGCGGAATTCGCCCGTCTACAAGATGGCCGTCGACTGGAAGGTCGCGTTTCCGCTCCATCCGGAATACCGGACCCTTCCCATGGTCTGGTACGTGCCGCCGCTGTCGCCGATCCAGTCCGCGGCCGAGAACGGGATGATCGGCTTCGACGACGACATCCCGGACGTGCGCTCGCTCCGGATACCCGTCCGTTACCTCGCCAATCTGCTCGCCGCCGGCAAGGAAGAGCCGATCGCGGGCGCGCTCGAGCGCCTGTTCGCGATGCGCATCTACATGAGAAGCGTCACCGTCGAAGGGTCGCCGAACGAAAGGGTCCTGGAGCGCGTAGGCCTCTCTTCCGGCCAGATCGAGGAAATGTACAAGCTGATGGCGATCGCCAACTACGAGGATCGCTTCGTCATTCCTACGTCGCACAGGGAAGAGGTCGAGGACGCTTACGATCTGCGCGGATCCTGCGGCTTCTCGTTCGGCAACGGCTGTTCCGGCGGCTCCGGAGGAGGCAATCTTTTCGGCGGCGCGGGACGCAAGAAGGCTGCGGAGCGGTGATTCGAACCCTCAAGATTCTTTCGATTCTCCTTTCCTATCCGGACGGGGAGCTTCCCGCTCGCGACCTGTCGGAAGCGCTTGACGGCGAGGCCCTGCTGTCGCCGGCATGCCGCGCGAAAGTGACGGCGCTTATCGACGATATCGCGGCGCGCGACCTCTACGACTCGCGCGAGCGCTACGTCTACCTGTTCGACCGAACGCGATCCTTGTCCTTGCATCTCTTCGAGCACGTGCACGGGGAAAGCCGCGACCGGGGGCAGGCGATGGTCGACCTGTCGGAGCTGTACGAACGCAACGGCTTCCGGGTCGCTGCGCGGGAACTTCCGGACTACCTGCCGCTGTTCCTCGAATTCGCCGCGACGCGTCCGCCGTCCGAGGCGCGCGACCTCGTCGCCCAGCCGCTCGACATACTCGGCGCGCTAGCGGAGCGTCTCAGGCGGCGGGACAGTCTTTACGCCGCCGCGTTCGAGGCGTTGGAGGAGTTCGCGAACGTGCCGGCCGACGCCGGCGAAGTGAGGGCCTTGCTTCAGGAACCCGACGACGATCCGGGCGACCTCGCCGCGATCGACCGCGTCTGGGAGGAAACGGCGGTAACGTTCGGGCCCGCCGCCGCGCCGGGAGACCCAATGCCGTGAGCGCGCATACCCTCGTCTTCGGAATATATCCCTACGTGGCGCTGACCGTCCTCGTCGTGGGGTCGATCGTTCGCTACGACCGCGAACCGTACACGTGGCGCTCGGGCTCTAGCCAACTCTTGCGGCGGCGGCAGCTGATGTGGGGATCCGTTCTCTTCCATGCCGGCGTTCTGGTCGTCTTCGCGGGGCACCTCGTCGGATTGCTGACGCCGATCGCCGCGTTCGAGGCGTTGGGCATCGGCCATGGAGCCAAGCAAGTCATGGCGATCGTCGTGGGCGGAATCGCAGGGCTGTTCGCGCTCGCCGGCGCCACCATGCTGGCTCATCGCCGGCTGTTCGACGCCCGCATCCGCGCGACGTCGAGCTTCGGAGACAACGCGGTCATCGTCTTGCTGTGGATCCAGCTTGTCCTCGGGCTGGCGACGATTCCGTTGTCGCTGGGGCATCTCGACGGAGGAGAAATGCTGACGTTCATGGCCTGGGCCCAAGGCATCTTCGCGTTCGACCCGGCGGCCGCGTCCTACATCGAGGACGCGCATCCCATATTCAAGTTGCATTTGTTCCTGGGGCTCACGCTCTTCCTCGCGTTTCCGTTCACGCGGCTCGTCCACATGCTCAGCGCGCCGGTCCGCTACATCTGGCGGCCGGGCTATCAGGTCGTCCGATCCCGGCAGGCGTCCGCGCGGCAGCCGTTCAGGCCGAGGTCCAGCCGCCGTCAACGGGCAGGGTGACGCCGGTCACCATCGTCGACGCCCGGCTCGCGAGAAACAGCAGCGCACCGGCCAATTCCCACGGCTCGCCGAAGCGTCCCATCGGGGTGGAGGCCTCGATTCGCGCGACGACGTCCGGGTTGGACTGCATGAACGCCGCGCCGAAGTTGGTGCGGAAGAAAGACGGCGCGATGGCGTTGACCCTGACGCCCCGTCCGGCCCATTCGACGGCGAGCGAACGCGTCAGGTTGACCAGCGCGCCTTTGGTGGCCTGGTAGCCGGCGTGCGGGAAGATGGCGTTTCCGACCAACCCCATGATCGAGGAAATGCTTACGATCCGGCCGTCGCCGTGCCGGAACATGTGAGGCGCAGCGGCCCGGCAGCCCGCCATCGCCGCGCTGAGATTGACCTCGACGATCTCGTCCCAGGCTTCGTCCGCCAGTTCTTCGGTGGGGCCGCGCCGGGCGATTCCCGCATTGTTGATCAGCACGTGCAACCCGCCCAGCGTCTTGGCCGCGGCGTCGACCGCCTCGCGGATGGCCTGCCGCTCCGACACGTCGAGTTCCAGCGCGACGGCGCGGCCGCCGCTTTCGGCGATCTCGCGCGCTACGTTGTCGGCCGCCGCCTTGTCGATGTCGGTGACGACGACCGAAGCTCCGGCGTTGGCGAGCGCCAGGGCGGCTATTCGGCCGAAGCCGTTGCCCGCGCCGGTGACGAAAACGGCGTCGCCGTCCATCCGGAACAGCTTCTCCACGGTCAGATCTTCATGCATAGCGTCCTGTCCCCAAGGTTTCGCGTCGGGGCCTGCGGCCGGGAAGCCCGCCGCCGTCCCGGCGGCCGAAACGACGGCCTTCGCGAGCGCGGCGCCGTCCGGACCGTCGCGGTCCGGGGCCCAGCTTTTTCCGGCCGACCCTTCCGGCAAGTATCGACGGAAGCGCCGAAAAGGCGAATCCCCGTTCGGGTCGAGGCGTTCGCGCCGCGTCGTTCGTGACGGCGGGCAGCCCGCGGCAGCGCGAAGGTCCGTTCCCCCGCCTGGCGAGGCCGGCCCGGTCGCGATTCTCTCCGCCGGCGCGCGCCGCCGCCTTGCGAGACCGGGGAGCGGGAATATACTGCGGCTTGATTCTGCAGAATGCGCCAGGGAGGAAGACATGTCCGAGATCCGGGTTGCGCCGCTTTCCGACGCGTTGGGCGCGGAGGTGTCCGGCATCGACCTTTCGCAACCGCTCGACGACGCGACCGTCAAGGCGGTGGAAAAGGCATGGTACGAGCACCTCGTGCTGGCGTTCCGCGATCAGGACATCTCCAACGACGATCAGATACGGTTCTGCCGTTATTTCGGGGAGCTGGAATCCGTTCGCACCGGCAAGCATGCGAACGAGGCTCAGCCCTACACGATGATGATCACGAACGTGACGGACAGCGGTTTCGCCACGGCCCTCGAAAACGGCGAGATGTGGTTTCATTCGGACCAGTGCTATTACGAGGTGCCGGCGCGGGCGTCCACGCTGTACGCGATGGAGATTCCCCGGACGGGCGGAAATACGCTCTTCGCCAATTGCTACAAAGCCTGGGAGACGCTGCCGGGCGAGGTCCGCGACAGACTGGAAGGGCGCAAGGCCCATCACATATACGACTATTCCGGCAATCCCCTGAAGCGAAGCGAGAGCGTCGATCCGAATGCGCCGCAGCACTGGCATCCGGTCGCCCGGACGCACCCGGGCACCGGGCGGAAGGCGCTGTACGTGAATCGCCTGATGACCGATCGCATCGAAGGGCTGACGCAGGAGGAGTGCGGCGACCTGCTGGAGACGTTGTTCGCTCACGGGGAGCGCCGGGAATTCGTTTACGAGCATGAATGGCGTCCGGGCGACCTGCTGATGTGGGACAATCGGTGCTCGATGCATGCGCGCACGGATTTCGACCCGGAGGAAAGGCGCATGCTGCGGCGGATTACGATCAAGGGAGAGGCGGTGGCGTAGCCTCGCGCGGCAACCGGGCTGCCGCGGCGGCAATTTATAGCCGTTTGCGTATAATTATTCGTTTACGGCTAAAGATGGCTGAAAATGAAAGATCCATGGCACTTCGAACGCCGCGATTTCAGCAGGAGCGTCCTTGCCCTCCTCAATGACGGCCCGGCGCAAATCCTCACCCTGTTCGCTCCCCGCCGAACGGACAAGACGGAATTCCTGATCAAGGATCTCGCGCCGCTCGCCGAAAAGGCGGGCCATCGCGTGATCTACGCGTCCTTCTGGCAGGCGCCGCTTTCTCCTCTGGCGGTGCTTCTACATGCGCTGGAGACTTCTCTCGGCAAGGGGCGTTTCCGCGACCGGTTGCGGACCGCCGCGTTTGCGCCAAAACTGAAGCTGTCGATACCCGGGACCGGGCTGGGAGCGGAGGTCGATCTCACGACCCTTGCAGGAAAACCGCCGAACGAGCTGCTTCTCCACCTCGACGACCTTCTCGAGCGCGTTCCGGGGCGCGGAAAGCCTGCGATCCTGCTGCTGGACGAAGTTCAGGAACTCGCGCGGGGCAACGCGCCCCTTGCGGCGGCGCTGAGAACGAGTCTCGACAAACGGACGGATCGGCTGAAAGGAGTGTTTACCGGGTCGAGCCGCGAAGGGCTCATGGCCATGTTTTCCTCCCGCGCAGCGCCGTTCTTTCATTTCGCGACTCCGATCGAGCTGCCCGTGCTCGGCGAGGCGTTCGTGGATCATATCCTTGGCGCTTTCGAAAGAGCGTCGCGGCGAACGCTCGGACGCGGCGAGATGCTTTCCGCCTTCGACCGGTTGCATGCCAATCCATACTTCTTCCGCTTATTGGTCGAAATCCTGCTTCACGATCCGTCGATCGGGGTTACAACCAGCTTGAGTCGGCTTCGCGCCCGAATCGCCGCCGATCTCGACTATCCGGGAATCTGGTTGCGGCTCGCCCCTATCCAGCGCGCCGTAGCGCAGGTCCTGGCGAACGGATCCTGCCGGCCGTTCGGCCGAACCTTTCGCGAATCTCTGGGCGCCGTTCTCGACGAATCCCCGCCGTCGGCGGGACGGGTTCAGGCTGCTTTGCGGCGGCTGGAACGACTTGGGCTTGCGGATACCCATACCGGCGAATGGGCGCTCGCCGATCCTGAATTCGCGGCCTGGATTCGTGAAGTCGCAAGCGCCGTGGCGCGAGAGTAATCGCTCGACGCTCGGGGCTGGAGAGGGTCCGATGCCAAGGCGTCGTGCGGAGACATGCGGCGGCGCGTTCCGGGATGGAGCAAGCAGACCTGTTCGCAACTGCGCGCAGCGAGGGTCGCCGCCGTAGCCGGCCGCGGCGGTGCGCGCGAACATGCTATTCTCGGGAAACGCTGCCGTGGGCTGCGCTTCGCAGTCGCTTTACGAGGAGCGAAGCCTGTGGATATCCGCCAACTCCGGTATTTTTCGGAGGTCGTCCACGCCGGGAGTTTTACGAAGGCAGTGGATCGCGTGCGCGTTTCGCAGCCGGCTCTCGGCATTCAGATCAGAAAACTCGAAGAGGAGCTCGGCGTTTCCCTGCTCGTCCGGCACTCTCGCGGCGTCGAGCCGACCGAAGCCGGCAGACTGCTGCTCGATCACGCAAATGCGATCCTTCGCCGGATCGAGTTGGCGCGGCAGGAGATAATCGATCTCTCGGGGCCGCCGCGCGGGAGCATCGCGCTCGGCATCACGCCGACGGCAAGCGCATTGCTCGCAACGCCGCTGATCAGCGCGTGCCGTGAAGTCTACCCGTCCATTTCCCTCAATATCGTGGAGGGACTGAGCGAAGAAGTGATGCGCCAGCTTGGCGAGAACGCCATCGACATCGGTTTCACCTACAATCCCACCGCCGTCCACGGCATCTCCGCAGAGCCTTTGCTGATCGAAGATCTTTACTACGTATCCGCCGCCGCCATCGGCGGCGAGCGCGACGCCATTCCGTTCCGGGAAGCATGCGGCGCGTCCCTCATACTGCCGGGCCGGGGCTTCGGGTTGCGCGAGAGGATAGAGGCCGCAGCCGGAAAACGAGAGTTGCCCGTCGACGTGGCGTTCGAGATCAATTCCGTCTCCACGATCAGGGAACTGGTCGAAAGCGGAATCGGGTCGACGATCCTGCCTTACGCCGCCGTGGCCAGGGCGGTCGCCTCCGGACGCCTCGCCGCCGCCAGAATCACCCGACCGCGGATATCCCGTACGCTCAGCCTCGCTTACGCTTCCGGACACGTGGAAACGAACGTTTCGCGCGCCGTGCGACAGATCGTCGACCGCGTGATCGGCGAGATCGCCGCCGCGGACGGCAGCCGTTGGAGAAGGCCGTAGCGATATTGATTTTCGGCATACGAGGTATCGATCAACGGTCTTTGTCCGGGGCGCCCGACAGGAATAGGTTGCGCCGCTGAAACCGGAAACAGGGGAGAGACAATGTCCACGGAGACCGTGATTGCCCGCCTCGACAAGGTCGTCGACGATTATTCGAGGCGCTCGCGCCTGATCAACGAGCCGATGACGCGGGGCCGGGCGCATACGTTCGTGATGCAACACCGGCAAAACACGAGGCAGCGGAATTCCGTCCTCAAGCTTCGGGTCGCGACCAACTGCCCGGAGTGGGACGTAAAGCTCGGGATTCTGGAAGCCTGCGTCGAAGAGATCGTTTCCGACACCGAACACGGAGACGGACGGCCGCACTGGAAGGTGCTCGAAGATCTCGGCGTCGATTGCGGGATGGAACGCTCGCAGATCACGAACGCCGACCTTCTGCCCTCCACGCGGCTGGCATGGCGGGCTTGGGACGGGCTGATGAGCAACAGGCACTGGCTACTCGGCCTCATGGCGAATACCTGCGCGGAACGCTCGAACATCCCGGGCTACGGCGACGGGGAAGTGCGCCAGAAAGGGTGGTTCGGCAACGAAAACCGCCGCTGGGGACAGCTCTTCGATCTGACGGAGGAGCAGCGGCTGTTCTTCGGCATGCATTCCGAAGCGGACATCAAGCATTCCAACCTCGGCTGGCAGACGGTCGCCAAATACGCCGCGGACCTGCGTATGGAAGACGAGGTGGTGGACGCTTGCGAGGAAAATCTGATCGTCTGGGACCACTATCTCAACGGCGTTGCCGATGCCGGCGACGCCAAGGACAAGGAAATGGGTTGGCACGAAAAGGTCGCCTGAGGGAAGATCGCCGGCAAGGCACCCGTCGACTCGGACGCCGGAATACTTGCAACGACCGGGAAAGCGCATGACCGACCTGACATTGACCTTCGCGGCCAGCGACTACGAACACACGAGGGATCTGACTCGCGGCGACATCAAGGCCAGCGGAATCGATCTCCGTTACCTCAACCTGCAAATCGAGGAAACGTTCTACCGCTTCATCAAGTTCCGCGAGTGGGACGTTTCGGAAATGTCGTTCGGCAAGTACGTCGCGCTCAAATCGCAGGACGACGACAGCGTTACCGCGATCCCCGTCTTTCCGTCACGCGTGTTTCGGCAGTCGTCGCTTTTCGTGCTGCCGGACGGTCCGGTCAAAAATGCGTCCGATCTGCGGAACAAGAGGATCGGCGTTCCGGAATGGGCGCAGACCGCTTCGATCTACACGCGGGGATGGCTGGTTCACGACATCGGCATTCCGTTGAAGGAAATCGATTGGGTGCAGGCGGGCGTCAATCAGCCCGGTCGTCAGGAAAAGGTAAAGCTGAACCTTCCCGACGGCGTAACCTGCACGCCGCGACCCGACGCGTCGCTGACCGAACTGTTGCTGGCCGGCGAGATCGACTGCATCATGGCGGCGCACCCTCCCGCCCCGGTGGAGGAGGGACACGAAACCATCGTCCATCTATATCCCGACTACCGGGAGGTGGAAGAGCAATACTATCGGGAAACCGGCATCTTTCCCATCATGCACGTAATCGCGATCCGCGGGGATGTCTTTCGGCAAAACCGGTGGATCGCGATGAATCTGTTCAAGGCGTTCGAAAACGCCAAGAACCGGGCGCTCGAGCGGGTTCAGGAAATCACGGCGACCCGCGTGCCGTTCGCCTGGTGCTATGAAGCCGCTCGCCGGGCGAGGCGTTTGTTCGGGGACGACTTCTTTCCTTATGGCGTAGAAAAGAACCGAACCACCCTCGAGGCATTCCTGCAATACAGCGCGGAGCAGGGGGTCTGCAGTCGAAAGGTCTCCATCGAGGAGTTGTTTCCCGACGAAGTATTGAGCGAATTCCGGGTCTGACGCCATGCCGATAATCGACAACGCTCTCGCGTCCGAACCGCTGTCGATAGACGAGCGCATTGAAGTTCAGGAGCGCGCTTTCGGGAAGATTCCGTCGGGCGAAGCCGCGCCCGCGGCTCGACATGTACGCGCCCTGCGAAGGCGGCCGTTGGGGAACGATGGAGGGCGCGGATATCCTGTCGACGGCGACGGACTCCATGGAATCGACCTTCGGGGCGGATTGGCTCGAAGCCAACATGCATGTGACGAATCTCGGGCCCGACGAGACGAGCCTAGAAGCGCTGGACAGAAGCGACGTCAAGGTTCGGCAGGGGACGCCGGGCGCGGAGATGGACGAAGGTTCGCGTCTGACGAGCGGGGTAGGGCCGTTCATTGCGGGCATCGAAGAGGAAATGACACGCCTTCCGTCCCGGAGTTACGGACGCAGCAGCTTTCGGGTACGCTGCCCGAATTGCTGCGATCTCGTAACCGGCAAGACGCCGGGCGGGACCTCGGATACCCAGCGGAATGTCGGGTTCCAAGGGCTGCAGTTCGCTGCGGCAGGCGGACTCGTTTACCGAAAGGCGCGCGCCTTGGGGAAAGGCCGCGAGACCGAATGGTTTTCGCAGGACGTCCGCGACTGACGGCCGGCGGGCGCGATGCAGTGACGGAGCAAGCACGCTGAAACCCGTAGTGCTCGTAACCTATGCGCCGGACGGCGAAAAACGCCGGGCGATCGCCGACATTGTCGGAGATGCAGCGGAGGTAAGGTTCTGGCCGGACCATGACGAGAGTTCGAAGGACGGCATCCTGGGCAGAACCCGGGTCGTGCTGACCTACGATCCGTTCGAGGATCTTGGCATCGCCGCGATCCGTCGTCTCGAAAACTGCGAACTGATCCAATGCCTGACGGCCGGAGTGGATTACCTGCCGCTGCGTTCGCTGCCTGAACGCATCCCGGTCGCCTGCAACGCAGGCGCCTATGCGGAACCGATGGCCGAACACGTGGTGGCGATGGCGCTGGGCGCAGCGAAGCGCCTGGCGCGCGAGCACGCGCTGATGCGGGAAGGCGAGTTCAACCAGTTCAAGTCCACGAAGCGGTTTGCAGGCCTGACTTGCGGAATTCTCGGATACGGCGCGACCGGTCGGGAAGTGGCGCGGCTGATGCGGGCTCTCGGCGTGCGCATACAGGCCGTGAACCGTTCGGGGCGAACGGACGAGTCGGTGGATTTCATAGGAACGCTCGACGACCTCGAACGGGTGCTGGCCGTTTCCGACATTCTCGTGATCACGTTGTCGCTGACGCCAAAAACGAATGCCCTGATCGGAGCGGAAAGGCTGGCCCTGATGAAAGCCGATGCAATTCTCGTTAACGTCGCTCGCGGCGAGATTGTCGAACAGGAAGCGCTCTATCGGCACCTCGCATCCAATCCGGGATTTACCGCCTGTATTGAATCGTGGTGGATAGAACCGATTCGTCACGGCCGTTTCGAGATCGATTATCCGTTTCTTGAATTGCCGAACGTTATCGCCTCGCCGCACAACTCGGCCATGACGCATGGCGCGACGCTCGAGGCGGTCCGTCGCGGCGCAAAGAACGCGCGCAGATTGCTGGATGGAGAAACGCCGCTCCACGTTGTCGGCGAGAGCGACAAGCTGAATTGATTTTCGGCGACAGCACGGGCCTCCGCGGACGCCGGAGCCGCCCCGCAAACCAGCGAGGAGAGACAACATGGGAACGGACATCCACCTTCGACGGCCTCGCAGGATCGAATCATGACCGTTCTCGCGCCGATTGCGGAGAAAGTGGGTCTTCTTCTCAAGGAACGCGGACAGACGGTCGCGGTTTCCGAGTCCGCCTGCGGCGGACTGATATCGGCTGCGCTTCTGTCGGTTCCGGGAGCCTCCGCATTTTTCCTGGGAGGCGCGACCGTCTACACGCGAAACGCGCGGCGCGGTCTGTTGCGTTTCGACGACGCCAAGGCGGAAATGCGCGGGGCGACCGAGGGGTATGCGCTTTTGTGCGCGGAAACGGTTCGGGATTTGCTTGAAGCCGACTGGGCGGTCGGCGAGTCGGGAGCCGCGGGCCCGTCCGGCAATCGCTACGGCGACCCGGCGGGGCATGTGGCGCTTGCGGTAGCAGGCCCCTCTTCGTCTTCCCGCGTTCTTCGCACAGGCAATGACGATCGTAAAGAAAACATGCGGGCATTCGCCGATTCTGCGCTGGAACTTCTCCACGATACCGTGAGGGAGCACGGAAAATGATCGCCGTATACGGCCTCAAGAACTGCGATACTTGCCGCAAGGCGCTGCGATGGCTGGAAGCCGAGGGGATCGAATGCCGATTTCACGATCTGCGAAGCGACGGCCTGGCCGACGAGGATCTTGCGAAGTGGATCGAGGCGCTCGGCTGGGAATCGCTGCTTAATCGCCGCAGCACCACATGGCGCAACATCGACGATGCCGACAAGACCGGATTGGATGCCGCCAAGGCGGAAGCGCTTATGCTGGCCAATCCCGCATTGATAAAGCGCCCGGTTTTTGACGCCGAAGAACTCGTACTGGTTGGGTTTGGCGATGCCCAGAGGCAAGCGCTGAGCGGATGATTTTTCTCCTCTTCAAGCAGGCCCGTTTGAAGCATAACACGCAGAATGCGCAGCTTGGGTAACCGTATACATGCTGTAGTGCGATCAAGCGATGCGGAAAGGTATGTGCAAAGCAGAGACTGTCCCGAAGGCCACCTGACCCGTACATTGCGGGTCTACACGTTGACGCGAAGCGGCGGCCGCCACACGGCGGCTTGACGCCATGAACTTCGTGGCTCGTGGACCGGCGCTGGGACCGTCAGCGCTGACAACCGGCAGCATAAGGCTTCGCGGGTGATCTCCCGGCAGCAGCGCGGCGTATGCTGAGAAAGTTGACGGTCCCTGTTGCAAGCTGAAATCAGCTTGTCCTATAATAACCGGAACGACAGTTGTCGGGCGAGGTAAGTAGATAAGCACTTTCCACGGCGCACTGAATATTTGGGCTATACGGGCATGGAATTCGCAAATCGTATACGCAAAATTCTGGCTTCACTCACGCAAGGTCTCGTCGAACGCGACATCGCTGTCCGGCTCGCCTTGCTGGCAGTGTTAGCTGGCGAGCATTTGCTCTTAGTTGGTCCACCGGGAACCGCCAAGAGTCTCGTCGCACGTCGTCTCCGCCACGCCTTCAAGGATGCCGGCTATTTTGAGCGGTTGCTGACCCGTTTCTCCGTGCCGGAAGAACTTTTCGGCCCGTTATCGATCAAGGGCCTCGAAGAGGATCGCTATGAACGTTTAACCGAATCCTATCTGCCTACCGCTCATATCGCGTTCCTCGACGAGATCTTCAAGGCCAATAGCGCTATCCTCAACGCACTGCTTACCTTGTTGAACGAACGTGAGTTTGACAACGGTATTCGCCGCGAGCCGACACCGCTCATGGCTGTGGTGGGTGCTAGCAATGAACTTCCCGAGGGCGAGGAACTCGACGCCCTGTTCGACCGTTTTCTGCTACGATTGCATGTTGGCCCTGTATCGAAGAACGCGTTCCCAGACTTGTTGGAGTTGAAAGGAGATGCCCCATCGACGATAGATAGGGATATTCAACTGACCAAAAACGACCTCGATACGATACGGGAAAAGGCTAAAAACGTGCAGGTCCCGGATGACGTCATGGGTCTTCTGTGCGATCTACGGGATTGGTGCGGTGCAGAAAAAATACAGGTGTCGGATCGCCGTTGGCGCAAGATTGTGAAACTGTTGCAAACGTCGGCGCAAGCCGAAGGACGGGACGTCGTGTCGATCTGGGATTGCTGGCTTCTCCAATATTGCTTATGGAGCAAGATCGAGGACAGAGAGAAAATCTATAAATGGTACACCTCTCGCGTCGGGGCGACAACCATGGAGACCTCGAAGGTTAGTTATACGGTTGATAGATATGAAAAAGAGCTGCAGAAAGACAGGGAAAGCAAATCCCAGAAACAAAGTGAAGAGGGCAAAGTTCTTTATTCCGGAATGGATGGAAAGGAAACGGATAACGATGTGGGGCAGGGTTACAGAGACGGGGAGCCGCTCTACAAAGATCCAGATAACCTAAATCGACAAAAGGAATCTAGTGAAGGGGTTACGGAAGAGGAAGTGAAAATAATTTATCAGAGGCGTGGCTATTATTGGGATGATGAAAACTGGAAAAAATATGTGGCGAATAAACAAAATCGTCTTATGTTCAAATTAAACCCTGTATTAATACCAACAAGACACAAATCTGATTATATTTCAAAACGTGTTATGGATCTGAAAGAATTGCATTCTGAAATGAAAACTCATAAAGATGAGGTTGACAAGCAAATCGAAACTCTAGAGAACGATATTCACAAGCACCTCTGGGTAGTGGACAATTTTAGGGAACATGCGTCTCAATGCCTAAAAACGGCGAGCTCCGATGTCGAGAAGCTCCTTCAGCGAGTGGAGAAAGTGATAAAGGGCTACAATGATTTGCCAAAAGAGGAAGAAGAGGTAAAGCTCTGACGCCGAGAAATCCCAAACTAAACCGAAGATGCTCCGAAAGCCGAAGCCAGATAGCGTTTTGGGCCAATAATGAGAAATGAAAATTATGACGAAGAAAGTTCGCGATCCTCGCTTGGCTGATACTGAAGATCGGGCGAGTCGCGGGTTCGATGCGGCCGCATTGGAGCGGAGCTACGCCGTCCTAGATGAATGCCCGGAGCATTTGCTCGACGACGTTATCACTATGCCTATCGGTGACCTGCGCGAGCGAGTCCGCGGCGTAGTCGCATGGCGGGAGGCGCTTCTGAAAGGACGGCTTCCACCCGTTAACCTATGGCCTCCGAAAGAGATCTCCGCACCAGTATACCGGGCCTTGGGTCAGATGGGATTAGCTCACTTTTGCAAAGATCACCCAGAGCTGGTCGACGAACTACTTAAGGACATTCTCGTAGCGTTTTCCAGTCAAAATGAAACGATTCGCATGAAGGTTGCTCATCGGATACGCGAGTTGGAAGAAATCGAACGCAAGAAACTGCGCGAGCGGGAGGATTTGGAACGTCGACTCTTGCTATTGAAGGAAAAGATGGAAACGGGGAAACGCTCCAATCGTATGAGGGAGCGACGAAAGCAGATCATATTGGACAGGGAAGTTCTCCGACGCCTGCGCGACCAAGCCATGCGCGATGTTCTTGCCGGTCCACAGAACGCTGACACGGTCGTGCTTCAGAAGTGGGAGGAACGAGCGCGCCTATGGGCCGACATTGCGGACGTCTTCGGCGATTTGGGACAAGTATTGGGACGCGGTTGGGATCTCACGCTCGGCGTACTCCATCACGTCGGATGGCGCGACCTCCTCAGATTGCGGGAACTGGTCCAGCGGCTGCCTGACCTTCGCGAGGTCATCAGATCGCTGGGGCGACTTCACGTTTCCAAAACGGAGGAATCCGTTGCCGAACGGGTGTTCATTCCCATGCGGCGGCTGGAGGAAGAGCGACGGGAAGCGCCGCTGCCGTTGGTTCCCGCCGATACGCGCGGCATCGAGCGGACCGGGTCTATCGCCAGAATGTTGCCGGTCGAAGCCGCGATGCTCGGCCACCCCAAACTTAAGATGCTCTGGCACGCGCGCCGGGCGGAACAGGCCCTGCTGACCTACCGGATCGAGGGCGTCGACATCGTACGGGTGCCCATAGAGTGCGAGACAATGGAGCGCTCCGAAAATCGCAAGCCAAGGTTGGACAGGGGACCCATTCTCGCAGTTGTCGACACGTCCGGCTCGATGCACGGCCTTCCGGAACAGGTAGCGAAGGCGCTGATTTTGGAAACGCTCCGCACGGCGCACGCAGAGAAACGTAGCTGCCGCCTCTATTCTTTCAGTGGTCCTAGCCAGATTGAGGAGCACGAGCTCGAACTGTCCCTGGAGGGCATCTCCCGATTTCTCAAATTTCTTGCGCTCTCCTTTGGTGGCGGTAGCGACCCCACGGAGGCGATAACTGAGGTTCTAAAACGGCTACGGGAGGGCGAATGGTCGAAAGCCGATGTGCTGTTCGTTAGCGATGGCGAATGGCCCGCGCCTCCCGGCTTGATCTCGGATGTGCAGCGGATACGCGAGGCGGGAACTCGGTTTCACGGCATCCAAATAGGAAACCGCGGACGAACGGGCCTGCACGAGATATGCGAGCCGGTCCACATCTTCACGGATTGGTTGGATGTGGTCGATGAAGGATAGCTCAACGCTCCAACATTTCGTGAGACTCAATTTGCAAATCGTATTGATAATGAAGATAATCCCAATGAACTGCGGAGTTGGTTTCTTTCCCAAGGGCTTGTTTGGCTTTTGGCTGCCGCCATGACTCTTCGTCAATACGAATTGTAAATCAAGCCTTTCGTGATACGCACCAAAGGTGCATTGGCGGAGGATAACCGCAAAGCTTTGTCCATGGGGTGTAATTCTATTTTGCAAAACTTTCGGAGGCAACGCAAGCATCGGGCAATCGCATTTCCGCCAACATTCTGCTGCACCTTGCCGCTTGAAGCCTTCTTTTTTGCCCGTCAGATCCCTGATCGTGCCAAAATCCGCGCCCGAAACGGCATTTTATCACGAAATCGCCGATTTTAATCCTGACGCATCTCAGCTTGCACATGGATAATGATTGAAAATCAATTTCTTGCATATTTTCTGGTTTTGCAATTCCAGACCTGTGCCTATGAAACGCGCCCCAACCGCGTTCTAACGTCGACGAGGGCGACGCCCCCGTTATCTACCGCGGACACCGCCCGCCGCAGCACATAGGCAAGGTCCCTTGGATCGCTTACCGGACCCTCGGCCCAGGCGCCGAAGCCGCGGGCCACCTGCGCAAAATTTATGACGGGATCGCGCATCGCTTGGCCGATCCACGCGTTGTCCTCCGGCCGGTTGCGGGCATGGGCGACCTCTATCTGATGAACTTCGTCGTTTCCCCAGGTCGAATTGTTGTTGATGACATGCAGCATCGGGACGCGGTAATGCGCCGCTGTCCAGATGCACCCGGAAGCCATGAGGTAATCGCCGTCGCCGCCCAGCGAGACGCAAAACTTTCCTTGCCGGTGCAGAGCCAGCGCGGCGCCGACCGCCGCTGGCGCGTTGTATCCCACGCCGCCGCCGCCATCGGCCCCGAGATAGGCGCCCGCGCCGGGGAAGTTCCATACAACCTCGTTGAAACTCCTGTGGTTGGCGGCGGTGAGCGCCCACGGCCTGTCCTTCACGGCCTGGTACACCTCGTGGATCATGCGATCCACTTTGATCGGCGAAGAGTCCCATTCCTTGCGTGCCTCTTCGGTCTGGGCCACCCGCAATTTTTCGTGGCGCTCGGCGAGCATTTTTCGACGGGCTTCGATGCGGGCTCTCGCGCCGCCCTCGGCCGCCTTCCGGACCGCGGCGGTCAGGCGTTCGACGCCGTGTTCCGGTTCGCAAACGATTTGCAGGTCGACGGGAGGCGTCGGTCCGCCGAAACCCGTCCATGAATTGTTGTCCAACGGATTGAGCGACAGGTCGATGATTCGGGGCGGCGGTTTCTTGCGCGCGTCGAGCCGGTCCGAACGGCGGCGGACGGCGTAGGCGCCCATGACGTTGTTGACGTCGATTACGTCCAGACAGACGATGACGTCGGCCTCGCGGATCGCGTCCCGGTCGCCCGACAGGTTCTGCGGGTGATCGCTCGGCCAGCAATATACCGCGCGGTCGTTGAGGCCGCCCCCGCCTGTAACTTCAAGCAGATCGATCAGCGGGGCGCGCATTCGTTCTCGGATTCCGAGCCGTCCGCCGACGATGACCGGAAACTCGGCGTCGACGATCCACGCGGCGGCCTGCGCCAGAGCCTCTTCATTGGGCGCCGCGGGAGGCGGCGGCCGATAGCGCGGCAGCGCCGGATCAAATGTCTCGAGCGGTTCGTCGAGCGGCTCTTCCTGAACGTGGCTGTCGACGGACACATATACCGGGCCCGTCGGAGGCGTCGCGGCGATGGCGCGGCCTTGCAGAATGGATTTAAGAATCGCGGCGGCGGTGGGCGGCTCGTCCGTCCACTTCACCCACTTCTTGACGATATCCGACTGCGTGCTGGCCGAATGATTCCAGTCGATGAAGCGCCGCCGGTCCGGGTCAAGAGGGCCCGACCCGCCGAGAAAGACGACCGGGGCGCGGTCGCACCAGGCGTTGTAGACGCCCATCGAGCCGTTCATGACGCCGACCAGATCGTGCAGAATGCAGAGGGACGGCTTGCCGGTCGCCTTGGCGTAGCCATGCGCCATCGAGACCGCCGACAATTCGCTTGTCGCAAGCACGATCTGCGGATCGATGTTGCGATTGTGGTTGACGAGCGAATCGTGAAGGCCGCGGTAGCTCGCGCCGGGCAGCAGGAAGACATGCCCGAACTCCATGCCGGCGAGCAGATCCGCGATCGCATCCGAAACGTATTGCGGTTCCGACCGGTTGGCCGGCAGATTGACGGGCGTTTCGTGATAACCGGGCGGTCCCATCATCGTCTTCCTCGTTCGGCGACGGATCGTTTATGCGGCGACGCCTCCGCCCGGTCAAACCGTCCGCCGTTCGCGCCGCGGTTCATCCGAATGCGCGTTCGGCGATCAACGCCCGGAATTCGTCGCGAATCAGGCCGGCGACGGCCTCGACGGCAGGGGAGGAGGGCCGGTCGGTGCGGCGAACGAAGGCGCGCGTCAGCCGGAGGCCGTCGCACCTGACGGCGGAAAGTTCGCCGGCCTGCACGTCTCGATAGATCGAGGAATGCGGCATCAGGCCGAATCCAAGGCCGCGCCGGACGAAGTCCTTGGCCACGTCCGGACTCGCGGCTTCGAAACGCACGTTCAGCCTGACCCCCTGTTCCGCCGCTGCCGCCTCCACCGACATGCGGCTGCCCGACGGCCGCGAAAACAGCACCAGAGGCAGGTTCTCGAGATCGCGGACCGCGCAGGGCGGGGCCGGCATTCCGGACTTCCGGTTGCCGCCGATAAGGTAAAGCGTCTCGTTGACCAGCGGTTCGGTCGCGAGGCGGCTGCGGGGCTCCGGATCGACCATTACCGCGAGGTCGATGCGCCCGGTGTCGAGACCCTCCAGAAGGAAGTACGGCGCGCCTTCCAGCATGTTGATGGCGATGCGGGGAAACCGCGTCCCGGCCGCTTCCGCGAGGCGACCGTAGAGCAGCCGGCTGGTCGTCGCCGACGCGCCGACGCTGACCGTGCCGCCCGGGCTTGCGCTTTCGGCGGTCAGTTCGGCGCGAACGTCCTCGACGTCCTTGAGAATCTGGGAGGCGCGCTCGAAAAGGCGGCCGCCGGCCGCCGTCAGGCGCACGCCGCGGGCGTGGCGTTCGAGGAGAACGACTCCCAGCTCTTCCTCCAGGGCGCGCACATGGCGGCTGAGCGCGGATTGCGCGACGTTCGCGCGCCCGGCGGCCTCGCGGAACGAGCCGCTCTCCGCGATGCGCACGAAGTACCGGAGTTGGCGAAGATCCATGTCAAGCGTTCTCAATTCGAGATCGCATGTATCGCGATAAGGTATTTGTGGCAAATCGCCGGGCGATGGTAAGCTCGGCTTCGTGCTTTCGGCGCATGATCGCGCCGTGTTCCCCACCCACCGAAAAGGAAACAGGCGATGGCCGACGATATGGGAAACGCAATCGGCAAGGTGTCTGCCGGACCCGTAGCCGCGACGCCGAACGAACTCCGGATTCCGTACGAAGACCTGCGCGAATGGCTCGAGGAAGCGGAGAAGCTCGGCGAGGTAAAGCACGTCGAGGGAGCCAGCTGGGAGCGCGACATCGGCATGGCTGCCGAGGTCGTGCTTCACGACGAAAAGGCGCCCTGCGTGGTCTTCGAAAACGTGCCCGGAACGCTCGACGGATCGCGGGTCCTCGTGAACTTCTTCGCCGGCAAGCGCGCCAACATGACGCTCGGCTTTCCCTCGGAGTTGAGCAAGATCGAGCTGACCGACGCTTTCCGGAAGAACTACATGGAAGAGCTGGCCCAGATTCCGCATCGGATCGTCGAGCGCGGCCCGGTGCTGGAAAACGTGATCGAAGGCGACGCGGTCGACGTCGAAGCCTTTCCGACGCCGATGTGGCACGAGCAGGATGGCGGACGCTACATCGGGACCGGTTCCTACAACGTCACTCGCGACCCCGACACGGGCTGGATCAATATCGGCACCTATCGCGTGATGGTTCAGAGCAAGAACGAGGTCGGCTTCTACATTTCGCCCGGCAAGCACGGACGGGTCCACCGCGACAAGTATCAGCAGCGCAACGAACCGATGCCGGCGGTCATCGTGTGCGGCGGAGATCCGATGACCTTCCTGATGGGTTGCTCGGAAGTGCCGCCGGGCGTGTGCGAGTTCGACGTGGTCGGCGGTTTCCGCGGCGAGCCGATGAAGATGATCGAAGGCAGGCACACCGGCCTGCCGTTTCCCGCCGACGCCGAGATCGTGCTTGAGGGTTTCGTGCATCCGACGAACAAGAAACCCGAGGGTCCTTTCGGGGAGTGGACCGGGTATTACGGTTCGCTGATGCGCGAGGAGCCGGTGATGGAGATCAAGGCGATCTATCATCGGAACAACCCGATCATCCTCGGCTGCCCGCCCCAGCGCCCGCCGGACGAACTCGCCCGTTACCGCGCGGTGACGCGTTCGGCCCTTCTCAAGGAAAACATCGCGAAGGCCGGCGTGCCGGACGTGACCGCCGCCTGGCTGCACGAAGTCGGCACGGCGCGCATGTTGATCGGCGTTTCGATCAAGCAGCGCTATCCGGGGCATTCCAAGCAGGCTGGCCATGTCGCCTGCCAGTGCCATGTCGGCGCCTACGCGGGCAAATACGTAATCGTCACCGACGAGGACGTCGACGTGTCCAACCTCGAGGAGTTGATCTGGGCGATGCTCACGCGCTCCGATCCGGCCACGTCGATCGACATCATCAACGGCGCCTGGTCGACCCACCTCGACCCCCGCATCCCGCCGTGGGAAAAAGAGAAGGGCAATCTCACCAACAGCCGCGCGATCATCGACGCCTGCCGTCCGTTCCACTGGAAGGACGAGTTCCCGCCGGTCAACGCGCCATCGCCCGAATTGGCTCGGGAATCGCGTGAAAAGTGGGGCCATCTCTGCGAATAGACTCGGACGAGGCGAAGGGCTCTTCGCCGAACCCGGGCCCGCCGCTTCGCGAAGAAGCGGCGGGCTTTTTCGCAGCCGCCCGGAGAGCGACGATGAACGGGAGCAATATGCGCGTGCAGACCGACCTCCGCGATTTTCTTGCGGCGGTCGAAGACGGCGGCGAGCTCAGGACCGTTTCCGGCGCTCACTGGGACAAGGAAATCGGCGCCGTGACCGAGGTCCTCTATCGCGAAAAGGTCGACAGGTCGCCGCTCCTGCTGTTCGACGAGGTGCCCGGCTATCCCAAGGGTTTTCGCTGCCTTTACGGCATGCTCGGCTCGCCGCTTCGACTGGCCTTGGGGCTGGGGCTGGATTCCGCGGCCTCCGGGGACCGCCGCGCGATGCTCGACGCGTACCGCAAGCGCATCAAGCGGTACGAACCGGTGCCGCCGCGCATCGTGCCCGAAGGGCCGGTGTTCGAGAACGTCGACCGGGACGACAAGGTGAATCTGTTGAAATTCCCGGTTCCGATTCACCACGAGAAGGACGGCGGGCGCTATATCGGCACCGCCTGCGGCGTCGTCACTAGGGATCCAGACACCGGACGGATCAACGTCGGCACGTACAGGGTGATGATCAACGGCAGGAACGTCGCGACCTCCTATATTTCCAACGGCAAGCAGGGACGGATCCAGCGCGACAAGTACCTCGAGGCGGGAAAGAAGTGCCCCATGGTCATCGTGGTGGGGATCGATCCGGCGACCTACATCGCGGCGCGCTACACCTTGGCGGACGACGTGCCGGAGTTCGATTGGGCGGGCGGATTGACCGGAGAGCCGCTCGATTGCGTCGAAGGAGAGACGACCGGCCTGCCGTTTCCCGCGCGTTCCGAACTCGTCCTCGAAGGCTGGGTTTCGCCGGACGAGACCGCGCTGGAGGGACCGTTCGGGGAATGGACCGGATACTACGCGGGAGACGCCAGGGAAGAGCCGGTCATTCATATCGAGCGCGTCTATCACCGGGACGAGCCGATCCTGACCTGCGCCGCCAGCCAGAAGCCTCCCCATTCGCATCTCTTCGAACGCTGCTTCATCCGCTCCGCCGGGCTGCTGGACTCGTTGGAAGGGGCCGGCATCCCCGACGTAAGGGGAGTCTGGGTCCATCAGGCGGGTTCCGGCCGCACCTTCGTCGCAGTATCGATCAAGCAGAGATATTTCGGGCACGCCAACCAGGTTGGCCTCGTAGCCTCGCAAGTGAATCCCACGGGCTATGTCGGCCGTTACATCGTGGTGGTGGACGACGACATCGACCCGACCGACATAAACGACGTGATCTGGGCGATGGGGACGCGTTCCGATCCGAAGCGCGACTTCACGATCCTCGACCGCAACTGGTCGTCGCGCCTCGATACGATGGTGTTCGACGACAAGCTCTACAACAGCCGCGTCGTCATCGACGCCTGCATACCCTACGAACGCATCGACGACTTTCCCGACGTCGCCATGACCTCGCCCGAACTCGCCGCGGAAGTGCGGCGAAAGTTCCCGGCGATCTTCGATTGACGCTGCCCGCATCCCGGAAAACCGAGAACTCTGCGGCGGACAGACGCCGAATAACGAGTGGACGGGCAGGGTGGGGGCCGGAAGGAACAACCATTTCCAGGCAGGGACGCCGAACGTCTTCCCCGGACCGTACGGGATGTCTTTCCCCGGGATTCTTCCGGAAACCCGGTATTCAGGCTTCCCCGGAAGGCGCCGCAAGAAGCGCTTTCTTGTCGATCTTGTTGCCGCTTACGCGCGGAAACTCCGGCAATTCGACGAAGCGAGCGGGCATCTTGTAGCTTGCGAGCCCTTGCAGGGTTGCGGCAAGCGCCTCGGCATCGAGCGATTTGCCGGGATGCATTTGCACGAAAGCCCAGGGGACCTCTCCGTATTCGGAGTCAGGCGCCTTTATGACCGCGCATTCGAAGACATCCGGATGCCTGGAAATTTCCCGCTCGATTTCGTTGGGGACGATCTTGTGTCCGCTGCGGTTGATCACTTCCTTGATGCGCCCCAGGAGAGTGAGCCGCCCTTCGCCGTCGAGAACTCCGAGGTCGCCGGTGGCGTACCACCCGTCGGACCACGCGGCTTTCGTCGCTTCCGGGTCTCCCCAGTAGCCGGAAGACGCGTAGGGCGCCGAAACCTTCAGCTCGCCGGCGCTTCCCGCGGGCAGTTCCCGGCCCCGTTCGTCCTCGATCCGAAGCCGGCAGCCGGGGAGGGGCAGTCCCACGGCGCCGCTCAACCGCGCGCGTTGCGGCTCGTCCGCGCCGGCGTGCCCGAAACCGGGGCATTCCATGCTGCCTGACGCCACGACAACCCTGCATCCGGTTCGGCGCTCGAAGGTCTGCGCCGCGTCGATGTTCGCCGCCGCGGTGCCGACGCGGAGCGCCCGGAGCGAACTCAGGTCGAAGGACGTCAAAGGCTCTTCGGCGAGCCGGGCCAGGATTACCGGCACTGTCGTGCCGACGGTGATTCCCCATCGTTGAACGTCGTCCAGCAATGCGGCCGCACGATAGCTGCCGGGGAAACTGAAGCTGCACGGCGCCGAACCGGACGCTATCCATACGATTACCCCGGCGGCTCCCGACATGGGGGCGAATACGCCGACATTGTCTTCGGCGACAATCCCCATCCTGTCCGCAATGCCGCGCGCAACGCACATCTGGGCGGCTTCGGGCCATTCGCACAACTTGGCGAGGCCGCTGGTGCCGCTGGATGCGGTAACGAGCGAAACCTCGTCGAACGAGAAAGATCGGGAACGGTCGGGTTCGCCGGGCGACAGGAGTTCTCGCCAGGCAAGCCAGCCGTCGCAGGGGTCGTCCGTCGGATCGATGCGGCAGCCGGCGGCGAACATTGCGTCCAGAGACGCCGTTTCGTCCGGCTCGACGGGCGACATGACCGCCAGCGCAGGTTCGATCCGCTCCCGGACGTAATCCAGTTCCCTTCGACGCCACTGCAGGGGAACGAAAGCGCCGATGATCCCCGCCTTCTTGAAGGCGATTCTGAGTACGACTTCCCGACACGAGGACGGCATCCGGACCAAAGCCCGCGCATCGCGTTCCAGTCCGAGTTCGACGAGGCTCGCGGCAACGCGGTCGGTGGCGGCGTCCAACTCTTTCCAGGTAAGCGTCTCCGCGGGATCGCGGCAAGCGACTTTGGCCGGAAGCGCGGCGGCGTAGAACCGGTAGCGATCGACCATCGTTTCGCGAGACCAGTAACCTGCCTCGAGAAAGGCCTCGATATCGCTTCTTCCGAACCGTGACGGTTGCATCTGCCTCTTCCTGCAAAACCGGTCAGCGGCCCTTGTAGACCGGTCGACGCTTCTCGGCATAGGCCCGGAGACCTTCCTTGCTGTCCTCCGTGGCGGCGCAGATGGCGTAGAGCTTTCGTTCGTAATCGATTCCGGTCAACAGGTCGGATTCCGTCGAACGCAGAACGGCATCCCGGCCGGCGGCGAAGGCCAGCGGCGCCCGCGAGCCGAGCGTCCGCGCCAGCGCCTTCGCCCGCGGAAGGAGATCGCTCGGAGGAAGCACCTCGGTCACCAATCCGATCGAGAGCGCCGTTTTTGCGTCCACCGGTTCTCCGGTGAGGATCATTTGCATGGCCCAGCCGAGGCCCACGTACCGGTACAGGCGCTGAGTGCCGCCGCTTCCGGGTATCTGGCCCAGTTTGATTTCGGGCTGGGCGAGGGTCGCGCTGTCGCTGGCGATGCGGATGGTGCAACCAAGCGCCAGCTCGAGCCCGGCCCCGAAGCAGTATCCGTTGATCGCGGCCACGCTCGGCTTCGCGAGGCGTTCGACAGCGGTGGGCAATTCCTTTCTGAGCGTCGCCGCGCTCCCGAGTTCCGACCTCAAGTTCCTTTCTTCCAGTTCCGGAATATTCGCTCCGGCCGAGAACGCCCTGTCGCCGCGGCCCGTGAGCACGATGGCCCTTACGGTCTCTTCCTCCTCCGCGCGGCGAACGCAATCGAGCAGATCGACCCTCATCCGGTGACTCAACGCGTTGAGGCGCTCCGGCCACTCCAGCGTCACGATCAGCAATTCGCCGTCCGTTTCCGTAACGATATTTTGATATTCCGTGTCCACGATGCGTTCTCCAATTCAGCCGGACGCGCCGGACATTCTATCACCGGCGCGAGCCGCTCCGGGGCCATGCGGCGGCGAACGTTCTTTGGCGGCATCCCTTCAGAGCAACAACGCCGATCCGGCGATCAGCAGCACGACTCTCACCACCTGGCGGAACAGCCGTTCGGACACGCGCTTCGCAAGCAGCGCGCCGCAGCAAACCCCAAGCAGCGCCGCGGGCGCAAGCGCAGCCGCAGTCGATAAGGTCGCCTTCTCTACGCCCGCGGCCAGAGCCTGCGCCGCGAAAGCGGCCGGATAGGCGAACATGAACATCGCCAGCGTCGTCGCCCGGACCTTGGCGACGTCGATTCGCGCGAACAGCAGATATGCGGCGAGCGGCGGTCCGGGCATGGCAAGCAGGGCGGTCAGGAATCCGCAGGCGCCGCCGGCCATAAGCCGCCCCGAACGGCTGTCCCGGCTTCCGGCGCGCTTCGGCGCCAGGAAGGTGAGGACGAGCATCGCCAGCACCGTCGCTCCCGCAAGCGTCTTCAGGAGGTCGAAGGCGATCAGGAAAAAGGCCAGCGCGCCGAGAAGAACGCCGGGAAGGGCGCCGCCGAGAAAATCCCGAAACGCGATTCTGTCCGCTTGCCGGAAGGACGAGCGGCACAAGGCCGCCGAGACCAGAAAGCTCAACAGCACGGATACCTGGACGGCGGAGGCGCCCTGCATCGCCAGCATGAGCGCCGGCCCCGCCGCCACGCCGAATCCGATCCCGATGATCGTCTGCAGGGCGGCTGCGCAGAAGGTCGCGAAATGGAGCGCGAGCTGCGCTTCGGAAAACTCCAACACCGCCGCCTTCAGGACGCCTCGAGGGACATGTAGCGCCTGACGGCCTCCTTCAGCGCCCGCCGGATCGAGCGATCCTTCGTGGAGAACGCGTGATAGTCGTTGACGAGGTCGTTCTGCAGGACGCCGACGACGATCTGGAAGCAGAAGCTTAACCTGAGCCTCGCTTCCGCCGGCGAATACTGCGGAAACCGCCGGTCGAGCGCTTCGTGCAGGCATCCGATCACGCGGCGCGCCGAATCGCGCATCGGCGCCCAGGGATCTTCGGGTTCGAGAATCCGGAGAAGGGATTCCCGGAGCACGCCCCGAAATCTGCCGGAAAAGATGTCCGCCATCAGGTCGACGAGCTCGTCGAGCGCCTGGCCGGGCTCCATGGCCGACAGCACGGGCGGCGCCGCGCGCCGTTCGATCTGGTCGTTGCACGCGGAAATCGTCGCCGCGCGGAGCGCGCGGAAATAGGCGTCCTTGTTGCGGAACCGCGAGTAAAAGCTGCCCACGGAGCGGCCGCAATCGCGGGCGAGGTCGGAGATGCGCAGATCGTCGAACCGCATCTCGTTCAGCATCTCGACGCCCGCGTCCACGTAGGCGTCGCGGATCCGCACGCTGCGTTTCTGCCGGGCCTCGAAAACGCCCGGAATCCGTTCATCGGGCGCGTCGAGGTTCATGGGTTTCGCTTTCCGACGTTCGCGTCGATCATAGAACGGCGAGGGCCGCGAACCAAATACGAATTCGGGTTCATTTTTTTCTTGATCCCGGTTTTCGCGCGGCATACCATGCGCGCGAGCCGGTCGGGCGGTCGTTTCAACCGAAAGAACGTTCGCCGGGGCGGCGGTCCGGCGCCGCAGGCGTCTCAAGGGGGAGGAACTTCACGATGAACCGCTTCTTGGCGAAAGGAATTCTGCTGGCCGCGTTGTCTGCGGCCGGAGTCGAAGCGACGGCCGAAACCCGCAACATCCGGGTCGCGAACTGGCTGCCTCCGGTGCATCACATGACCGCGACCCTTCGGGCCTGGGCGGACGAACTCGAGAAGGCTTCGGGCGGCGAACTGAAAGCGGAGGTCATGAAGACCCCGCTCGCCAAGCCCAACGGGCAATACGAGCTCGCGAAGAACGGCGTGGTGGACGTCGCGTGGAGCGTCGCGGCCTATTATCCCAAGCGTTTCTGGAAGATGTTCGCCGTCGAAGTGCCGTTCGCCGTGCCCACGGCCGAAATCGGCGGCGTGGCGGCGTGGCGCTGGTACGAAAAACACGGCTTCATCGCCAAGGACACCGCGGACACCCGACTGCTGGCGCTGTTCGCTCATGCGCCGCACATTTATCACAGCGCCGTTCCGCTCGTGAAGCTGGACGACTTCAAGGGACGCAAGGTCCGGGCCGGCGGCAACGGGGTGAAGATAGCCGAAGCTCTCGGCGCGGTCCCGGTGTTCCTTCGCCCGGGACAGACGCACGAGGCGCTCGCGCGGCGGACGATCGACGTCACCCAGTTCCCCTGGGAATCGGTGAAAGGCTTCCGCCTCGCCGAGGTGACCACCCACCATCTCGACGTTCCCGACGGCACCTACACCGGCATATTCTTCCTGACCATGAGCCCGCGGACTTGGTCGCAGCTGAGCGAGACGCAAAGGGCGGCCGTCATGAAGGTCAGCGGCGAATGGGGATCGCGCTTCATCTCCCGCAAATGGGACGAGGCGGAACAAGCCGGAATCGACGCGGTGAAGGCCAAGGGCAACGTCGTCACGGTTCTGAGCGACGCCGAGGCGGCGCGGATGAAGGCGTTGACCCGGCCGCTGGCCGACAAGTGGATCGCCGACGCCGACGCGGCCGGGCTGGACGGCAAGGCGCTGATGGCGGATCTCCAGGCGATCGTCGCCGAACTTCGGAAATAGCCGGGCGCCGGCATGCGCCGCTCCCCGGAAGACGCGGCTAGGCGAGCGGCGTCGCTGCTCGCCTGGTTCGGCGCCGCGGCGCTGGTCGCGATCATGACGTTGACCTTTCTCGACGTGATCGGCCGCAACCTGCTCGGGGGCGCTCTCGTCGGAACGGTCGAGAGCGTCATGCTGTTGATGGGGGTCCTGGTGTTCTGCGGCCTCGCCTTGACCGAAGCGAATCGACGGCACGTCGTCGTCGACACCTTCCAGTTGACGTTCCCGGAAAAGGCGAGGCTGGTCGCCGCCGCGATCAACGCGGTCCTGGCCGCCGGCGTCGCGGGGCTGCTCGCCTGGCGGCTGGTCGTCAAGACGGTTTCGGTCGTCGAGTCCGGCGAAACCACGCAGATCTGGGAACTGCCGTTCTGGCCGACGTCCGTCGTCATGTCCGTCGGCATCCTGCTGTTCGTCGTCGTGCTGGCCTTCCGGCTCGCGCGGGAATTCCGCAACCTGTTCGCCGGCGACGCCGGGAAGTGAACGCGGATGTCCATCGACTTTCTCGTGCCCCTGATCTTCTTTCTGATGTTCGCCGCGCTCGTGATGGGCGCGCATCTCGGCCTCGCGATGTCCGGCGCGGCGGTGTTGGGCACGTCGATGATCGTCGGGCCGGAGGCGGCGCTTTCTCTCGCCGGGCTTTCGGTTTACGAATCCGCCCAGAACTTCGAACTCAGCGTCATTCCCCTGTTCGTATTGATGGGAACGTTCGCTTCCGCTTCCGGAATCAGCGGCGACCTCTTCGAAGCTTTCCATGGCTGGCTGGCGCGCGCCCGCGGCGGTCTCGCGCACGCCAGCATCGCCGCTTGCGCGGCCTTCGGCGCGGTCTGCGGATCGTCGCTGGCGACGGCGGCGACGATGGGGCAGGTGGCTCTGCCGCAGATGAGGCGTTTCGGGTACGGCGCCAGGCTGGCCACGGGCTCCATCGCCGCCGGCGGAACGGTGGGCATCCTGATTCCGCCCAGCGTAATCATGCTGATCTACGGCATTCTCACGGAAACCAGCATCGGAGATCTCTTCCTCGCCGGAATCGTTCCCGGCGCGCTGCTCACCCTCCTGTTCATGGTCACCGTCGCCGCGATCGTTCGCGTCAGCCCGTCGGCCGCGCCGGCGCCGGTCGCGGCGGCCGAGCGGCGCGCCGCCGGACTCGGAAAGGTCTGGTCGATCCTGGCGCTGTTCGGCGTGGTCATCGGCGGCATCTACGCCGGAATATTCACGCCGACGGAAGCGGCCGGCATCGGCGCGGTCGGAGCCCTGGCGATCGGGCTGGCCATGCGGCGGCTCGGACTTCGCCAGATCGCCGAATGCCTGATCGATACCGTTCAAACGACGGCGATGATCTTTCTGATACTGATCGGCGCGATCCTGTTCTCGGGCTTCCTCTCCCTGAGCGGCACCCCGTCTCTTCTCGGCGGGTGGATCGCCGGACTCGAACTGTCGCCGACGACGACCATCGTTCTCATCATCGGCGTCTACATCCTGTTGGGAGCCTTCCTCGACACGATGGCGATGATCATCCTTTCGATACCCGTCTTCTTCCCCATCGTCGCGGCGCTGGGCTTCGACGCGGTCTGGTTCGGCGTGCTGGTCGTGATGGTGGTCGAACTCGCCCTCATAACCCCGCCGATGGGGATAAACGTGTTCGTGATCCGCGGGCTGGTCGACGATTTGCCGCTCGGCGAGGTTTTCATCGGGGTCATGCCGTTTTGCGCGGCGCTGCTGGTCCTGATCGGCCTGATCGTCGCCTTTCCCGGAATCGCGACCTTCCTGCCGGAACTCGCCCGGTGACCGCGATGAGGATCGTCAGAAACAGGTCGAGGCAAATCGAAGAGGAAATCCTCCGCGATCCGGGCCCCGTATCCGAGGAACTGGCCGCGAAGATCCTGTTCCACGAATTCGAGATGGCGTTCCAGCGGCAGGACCTCGACGCCGTGTCGAAGTGCCTTTCGCCTGCGTTCGAGTGGCGTCCGCCGACCGGCGAACGCTTTCTCGGCAAGGAGGCGGCCCTGGCCGAAATGGAACGGCGCTTCCGACTGCCGGCGGGTCCCGAATTCTCGAAATCGCGATTCAAGTTCCACGGCCTCACCGTCATCCAGACCTATCGCGTGAAGTACGCCGGTTCCGACGGGATCCGACGCAAGGCTCGCGGCCTCGACGTCTACCGGATCCGGGGCGGCTTGATCGCTCGCAAGGACGCCTACTGGAAGGGCGTTCGCTAAGGAGAGAAAAGGGAATGAGGATCGAATCCGCGGCGGGAGAGTTCGCGTTCGACGTCGAGGCGCTTCGCGTTTCCGGCGGCGAGTTGGTGTTGACCGGAAAAATGGGCGTCTGGGAAGCGGAAACCAGAATGGATCGGAAAGACGTCGCCAGGATTTTGCGGCTTGCCATCGGTTCGCCGGCCTTCTGGGGCTTTCTGGCGGCGCTTCCGTTTCGTGCGGTCGCCGGTCGCGGCGGGGCAGGGCGATGAGCGGACCGAAAGGGCTGCCGCCGCAGGTCGAGGCGGCGTGGAACTATCCCCTGTTCGACGCGATCATGGGCCGGCGTTCGAGGCGGTTCGGCCTCGGCATGGAAATGGAAGGCGGACCGTTCCGGTACCGCTCGGACAAGCGCCCGGTTCCTCTCGACGACCTCGAGACCGCGATGCTGGTCGCGGCGGCGACCGCCACCACGGGACCGATTCTCGCCGAGACCGAGTATCCCGGGGGCATGGTCAAGACGATCGGCAAGCCTTATCCCTCCGCCATGGGATCCCACCGCGCCCGATTGTTCTTCACCGACGATCGAGGGGTCTACGTGGTCAACGCCGACAAGGCGAAGATGACGAAGATGCGCGAATACGAGGGCAGGGACGATCGCTCGAAGTTTCTGGGCTTCTACGAAAACTTCGTCGAGAAACTCGACGACGGGCGCATGGACCTGCCCGCGCGCGAACCGGGCGTATGGCCGCACAACCAATGGGTCTGCAACAAGCCCGGCACGACGCTCTTCATGCCGGTCATCGACGTGACCAAGGACCTGATCAAGCTCATACTCAATTTCAGCGACGCGAAGGCCGGACGGTATTCCGGCGACGGGGGCGGGTATTACCTCGTCGACGACCGCAACGGGATGCGCCCCTGCGGCAACGGCAAGTGGGTCGACAGCGGTTTTCTTTCCAGAAAGAAGGTCTTGCCCCTCTCGCGGCTGGAGAAAATCATCAGCGACGGCATGCTGGCCGAGGCCGCCTTCATGGGTCAGCTGATGATGCTGGCGATGCAGGCGATGGGTCTCGGCGGCTGGGTTTACGGCGGCTTCTCGTCGCTCGTCCTGCTCGGCGGAACGCCGGCGGCGAAGGGACTCGGGTTTCGGTTCCTGATGTCGGAATCGGAACCTTTTCCAGTGCCGGTCGGCCGCCCGGGCGTCTTCGAGGGATACTGCCCGCCGTTCCACGGCGACATGGACGAAGCGGTGGACGCCGCGGTCGAGGGAGCCACGCTGAGCATGGACGAATGGGAAGCTCGCGGCATGCTCAAGCCGCACACGGCCGACAACCGGAGTTTCGACGCGGCGACCGTTCAGGCGTCGCCCGAGGGGCTGGCTTGCGTCAAGGACATCTGCCGCTACGTCCACGACACCTTCGGCAAGTTTCCGGCGACGGTCGATCCGATTCAGATGAGCGTGCTGATTCAGGCCCATCATCTGGACCTCGACTTCTACGACGCTCACATGAAGCCCGGGGCCTATCTGGACACCCACCGGAATCATTTCCGCGACTGGCATGCCGGCGAGTCGCCGGCGAAACGGGAGTAGATGAAGATGGACCCGCAAAGACTGGTGATTGACGGCAAGAAAATTCCGACGAAAAAGCTGTTCGAGGTCGTCAACCCTGCGAACGGAAAGGTCGCCGGCCTCGCGCCGCTCGCCGGGCCGGGCGACCTGGACCGGGCGGTCGACGCGGCCGCCCGGGCGTTTCGAACCTGGAAAAATACGACGGAAAAGAAGCGCCGACAGGCTTGCCTCGCCGTCGCCGACAAGATCGAGGAGCGCGCGGAGGAACTGGCGCATTTGCTCACGCTCGAACAGGGCAAGCCTCTGAACGGGTTGGGTTCGCGCTGGGAAATCGGCGGCGCGGTCGCATGGACGAGATACACCGCCAGCCTGTCGCTGCCGCCGAGGACGTTGCAGGACGACGACGAGGGTCGCGTCGAACTTCGCAGAAAGCCGATCGGCGTCGTCGGTTCGATCACGCCCTGGAATTTTCCCGTTCTGATCGCGATCTGGCACATCGTTCCGGCGCTCGTCACGGGGAACACCGTCGTCTGCAAACCGTCTCCCTTTACGCCCTTGGCGACCTTGCGCCTGATCGAACTGATGAACCGGGTTCTGCCGAAAGGGGTCGTGAATTGCGTCGCCGGCAAGGACAGGATCGGCGCCGCCATGTCCTCGCATCGCGGCATCGGCAAGATCGTGTTCACCGGATCCTGCGAGACCGGACGGAAGGTGATGGAGACGGCCGCCGGGACGATGAAACGCTTGACGCTCGAACTCGGCGGCAACGACGCCGGCATCGTTTTGCCGGACGTCGATCCCAAGGCGATCGCGGAAGGATTGTTCTGGGGCGCGTTCATCAATGCCGGCCAGACCTGCGCGGCGCTGAAGCGGCTCTACGTTCACGACGACGTGCACGATGCCGTATGCCGCGAGTTGGTGAAATTCGCGAGGAAGATGCCGATGGGGACAGGAACCGATCCGGACAGCGTTCTCGGTCCGGTGCAGAATTCGCGGCAGTACGCGAAAGTCGCGGAACTGGCCCGGGACGGGAAACGGAAAGGGACGGTTCTGCTGGGCGGCAGGCCGAGAAAGAGCCTGAAGAAAAAGTTGAGAAAGTCCGGAGGGTACTTTTTTCCGGTTACGATCATAACCGATCTCGAGAACGGCGATCGGCTGGTCGACGAGGAGCAGTTCGGGCCGGTGCTGCCCGTCGTCAGATTCTCCGATGCCGAGGAAGCGATCGAGATGGCCAACGACAATCCCAGCGGGCTCGGCGGCTCGGTCTGGAGTCGCGACATTGCGCTGGCAACGAAGGTCGCCCGCCGGATGGAGTGCGGTTCGGTCTGGATCAACAAGCACGGCATGATCCAGCCGAACGCGCCGTTCGGCGGGGTCAAGTCCTCTGGAATCGGCGTCGAGTTCGGCGAAGAAGGACTTACGGAATACACCGACATCCAGGTTCTGTTTTCGTAACCGGCGTTTTCGGGAAAGATTTTTCGGGACCGCGCAACCGGTTGCGCTTCGCTCCGAAACGGACAAGATCCGTACTGCTCCACCGCTTGACAGCACGGCAAACGGCCTTCCAGACGCTGGATGTTCCGTTGCGGAATTGGCAGGATGCACAGTACGTCCGCGCCCACTATGGAGACTACCTTGAGGGATGCGCCCCCAAGTCCGGGAGTCAGTTTCCAGCGACCGGATTCACCATCGTCAAAGGGCATCAGAACGCGGCGCGAGCCTGGACGCGGGAAGTCTGCATCCCTGATTCCCGGCCGCCTGACGCTACGGGCAGTCTATACGACCGAAGTCAGTCGTGACGATTACGTCGATTGGCTCCGGCGCAGTCCGCCGGCGGAAAGCGAAAGCCTCCGAATCTACCGGCGGATCTCCGACCGCGTCATCGTGCCGAGGCAAAATAAGTCGATGGCGCGATCGGTAAGGGAATCAACGGCGCGGGAGGCCGCCCGTGGTTGACGTGCGCAAGTCCGCCATGTTGCGGGGATTTCACATATCCGTCGCCGATATTGGCGACCAGATGCATCTTTGCTGCCCCTTGCTCTCGTTCGAGGGCGACCCCGCGCTGTACCTCGCGCGCCGGCTCGATTGGCGGAACGATACCAAGGCGCTGGTCGTCGCCGACCCGGACGAGGCGTCGGCGCTGGGGACGTTGCTGCCGCCGACATGCGCCTGGCCGATTGCTTCCGGCCAAGGATTGGTCGCTGTGGGGGCAGAATTCGTACAGGCCGCCGCGATTGCCGAAGTCGAACTCCTTGATTCGGAGATAACCTTTACGCGAGTCGATGATCCCGTGTGCTGGATAGGAGTGGCGACGCCAGCCCTCTATACGACGCTCAGGACCAGATTGGCCGAGGAAGCGCGAACGGCGTTCGACGAGGCGTTGGAAGATGCGGCGCATCGCAAAAGCCGCCTCTCCGAACGCGGGGATGCCGCGCTTCTCCTCATGCGCAAGTGCGGCTCGCCACGGCGCGATGACCTTGCCATTCGGCAGTTGGCCGGGGCGCGGCAGAACAGGGAATTCGACCTTTACCGACGACTACTCATTCGGTTTGCCCGCGAACTCGATACGCAGGAGAGCGTTCTTGACGAGCGAGTGAAGCGGCAGGTCCCAGCGATGCGCCAATCAGCGATCTCGACCTTTGCCGACGACGGTCCGTTCGGTTCGCTCTCGGACCCGAAGGGGCGGTAGCGCTGCGCGGCGACGATGCTGTCCGCCTCCGCGTCATGCTGCCGTCCGATTCGCAGCAGCTCGGCCCGGCCGGCACTTTCGACCTCCCAATGCTCCGAGTTGATGCCGCCGCCGACGATGGCGACGCCCGCACCGGGCGAAGCAAAAGCCCCTTCTTATTCGGCGAGGCGGGCCTCAGGAGAGCCTTGATCCCTCGTCATTTCGCGCACCATTTCGACCATCGCGGAAAAATCGACCTCGCCGCCACGCTCCGCGCAGAAACGCTGGTAAAGAGCCCGCGCATGTTCGCCGAGCGGCGTTGCCGCTCCCACGCGGGACGCCGCTTCCTGGGCGAGGGTCAGATCCTTGAGCATCAGCGTCGCCGTGAAACCCGGAGCATAGCCCCGGTTGGCCGGCGCCGTGTCGACCATGCCGGGAATCGGACAGTTCACGTTCATCGACCAACAATTGCCCGTCGAGGTCGAGATCACGTCGAACAGAACCTGATGGTCCACGCCGGCCGCTTCGCCGAGCGCGATCGCCTCGCAAACTCCAACCATCGAGATTCCGAGCAACATGTTGTTGCAGACTTTAACGGCCTGACCGGAGCGCGGACCGCCCGCCCGCACGACCTTGCGCCCCATCGCAAGAAACGCTGGCTCGGCCCGGTCCACCGCGTCGCCGTCGCCGCCGGCCATGAAGGTGAGCGTCGCCGCCTCGGCGCCTGCCATGCCTCCCGAAACGGGTGAGTCGATCAATGCGATCCCGCGTTCCGCAGCGGCCGAATGAATGTAGTCGGTGGTGGCGAGGTCGGTCGTCGAGGAATCGACCACGATCGTTTCGGACGTCACGACGTCAAGAACCGCATCCTTGTCCACGAGCACTTCCCGCACCTCCTTGCCGGTGGGTAGCATGGTGAACACGAAATCGGCGCCTGCGGCGGCTTCGGAGTTCGAGGCGGCGGGGCGAACGCCGCGCTCCGCCGCGCGCGAGGTCTTTTCCGGCACGATATCGTGGCCCGTTACCTCGTACCCGGCCCGGACGAGATTGCCGGACATGGGACCGCCCATATTGCCGAGGCCGATGAACGCGACGTACGCCATGATGCCGCCTCCTGCGATTTCGTCATTTCATCCGGTACTTTCTCTGCGACCATTATAGCCGTCGGCGTTGGCCCGGACGATTGTCGGCATATGCATCGACGACTCGCAGCCCCTGCACGCCGCAAGCCCGGCAGGCGGGATCCACGACCGCCATCGGGTCTTTCGCCGCGCCAATCCGGCAGGCGCTGACGGGATGGAAAAACCCGCGGCAATTTTCGCGAATCCAGGTTTCCAATGCATCGTCGCTCGCGAAGATTTCGGCGCCTTCCCGGCCTTGCGGCGCGTCGCGGCCGGCTTCGAACGGCAGTACGCGCTTGCCGCCGAGCCGGCGGCCAGCGCCGGCCGAGCCGCCGCCGACCACGATACAGTCCCAGGTCGCGCTCCTTTCCCCGACCCGCTTTCCGAAGTAGCATTTGCCGGAAACGCGGCGAGGTGGGCATGTATCTTCGAAATGCGTGGTACGCGGCGGCGCTTTCGGAAGAGCTCGGCAACGGCCCGCTGGGCCGGGTCTTTCTCGGCGAGTCCGTGGTTCTCTATCGAGGCGCGACGGGCCGGGCGACGGCGCTGGAAGATCGCTGTTGCCACAGATCGCTGCCGCTTTCGATGGGCCGCGTCGTCGAAGACCGGATACAGTGCGGCTATCATGGGCTTGAGTTCGACGCCACGGGAGCCTGCGTCAGGGTGCCGGGCCAGACCCGCATCCCGCCCGGAGCGCGGGTCAGGCGATATCCTCTGGTCGAACGCTGCGGCTGGTTGTGGATCTGGATGGGCGGCGAGAAAGAGGCCGACGGCAACGTCCCGCCGGACTTGCGTTGGCGCGACGATCCGCGCTGGGTTGCCACCGGCGAACGTCGGCATGCGAACTGCGGTTACGAGTTGTTGGTCGACATTCAGCTCGACAACACCCATGCGCCCTTCGTCCACCCCGACACGCTCGGTTCGAGCGCCATCACGGACACGCCTCCAAAAATCGAACGCTCCGCCCGCAGCGTGAAGGCGGCGCGCTGGATGATGGACGTCGCTCCGTCGCCGACTTTCGCGCGGGCGCTGGGGACCGGCGCGAACGTCGACCGCTGGTTGTTGTGGGAGTTTACGCCGCCGTCGCTCTGCGCCTTCGATATCGGTTGCGCGCCGGCCGGCAGCGGCGCGGAGCGGGGCGACAGGTCGCGCGGAGTGACGCTGCACACTGCGCATTTCATGACGCCGGAAACCGAAACGACCTGTCATTATTTCTGGTCGGTCGGCCGGAACTACCGGATCGATTCGACGGAAGTCACCGACGCCTTGCACGCGGAGTTCTCGCGTATATTTTCGGAAGACGTCGAGATCGTCGAGGCGCAGCAGAGATCGCTGGATCGAGGGCCCGGGCGCCGCATCGACGTCGCCGCCGACGCGCCGGTCGTCCAAGCGCGCAATCTGATCGAGAAAATGATCGCCAAGGAGGCGAGAGAATGAAACTGCACAGTTGGTCCACCGCGCCGAACCCGCGACGGGTGAAGCTCTTCCTCGCAGAGAAGCGGATCGATCTCGAAGTCGCGGAGGCCTCCGACCCGGACAATCCGGGACGGTTGAGCGACGAGTTCTGCGCAAGCTTCCCGCATCGCCGCGTGCCGCTTCTCGAACTGGACGACGGTGACTGGATCGGCGAAGCGTTCGCGATCTGCCGCTATCTCGAAGCTCTCAATCCCGAACGCCCGCTCATGGGCCGCGACCCGAAGGAGGCGGCGCTGGTCGAGATGTGGGACCGCGTCGCCGAATGGGAAGGACTGATGGCGGTTTCCGAATATTTCCGCAACACCCACAAGGCGTTCGCCGGCCGCGGCCTCGCCGGCTACGACCGCGAAATCCCCCAGATACCGGAGCTTGCGGAACGCGGCAGATTTCGTCTCGGCCTGTTCTTCGCCAAGCTCGACGGAAGGCTCGGCGAAAACGAGTTCATTGTCGGCGACCGGTTCACGATGGCCGACATCACCGCTTATTGCGCCATCGATTTCGGCGTTTCTCGGCGGTTGCCGATACCCGACGAATGCGGCAACGTCCACCGCTGGCACGCCGCCGTTTCGGAACGCGGCCTCGAATCCTGACCCAAAGCTTGTCCGGCTCGGCGTCCCGGCGGAAGCGGGGAGCGCCTGCCGCCGGCCCCGTCCGGGGCGAGGGGAAGGGTCTCCCGTCAGCGTTCTATCGCGACGATTTCTCCGGACTTGCTCGATTTCACGATCGCTTCGAGCAACGAAACGTTCATCAGCATCTGTTCCGGCGCGTTCGGATAGCTTCCCTTTCCCGCCACCGCGTCGGCGAAGGCATCGAGGTTGGCCAGAACCGGTTGGGCCACGTCGTATTCGATCGTTTCCGCCTTGCCGCCCTGCAGGCAGGTCGCGCGGAACCAGCCTTCCGGCGCCTGGACATGAGCCTTGTCGCGCACCTCCGTCCAGCCCTTCGTGCCGAATATCGCGAAACGGGAAAAGAACGGCGTGTGGGTGAGGGCGTTCAGGGAGGCGGTCCGGCCTCCCTCGAACTTCACCTGCACCGCCAGCGTGTCGCCGTTCCTCACGACGCCGCCATGGCACTCGCAGGAAGCCAGCACCCGCTCCGGCTGGCCGAACAGGCTGATCGACAGATCCGTGAGATGGATGAGCGTCGCGGTGAGCCCTCCCGCCGGACTCTCCGCGGAGTCGAGCCGCCAGTTGGAATCGTCGATCGCGGCGAAGAGGTCATGGCTGAAATTCGCTTCGATGTGGGCAAGCTGTCCGAGCTGCCCTGCGCGCGCGAGTTCCATGGCGTCCATGATCGGCGGTTCGAAGCGGCGTTCGTGGCCGATCGCGATCCGAACGCCGGCGGATTTCACGGCGCCAAGCGCGCGAACGGCCGCTGCGCGGTCGAGGCAGAGGGGCTTTTCGCAAAAAACGTGCTTGCCGGCTCCGGCAGCCGCGACGATCTGATTCTCGTGCAGCGAATGCGGCGTCGCCAGGATGACGGCGTCGACGCCGGCATCACTGATCGCCGATTCGAAGCTGCTCGCGAATTCGATGCCGCGTTCGGCGGCGAACGCGCCGCCCGCTTCCTCGTCGATGTCGAAAAGGCGGACGACGTCGATCCGTTCGCTGCTTTCAAGCGTCTGGGTAAGGATTTTTCCCCACCAGCCCAAGCCGATGATGGCGGTCCGGAGTTTGCTGGACATACGGCGCTTCTCCCTGTTCCAATGAAAGATAACATGGCGGACGGCTGCTCGGTAACCCTTCGTCCGTCCGCCGCGTCCGCGTTCAGGTTCCCGGCGGCCGCGGTGCCGGTCAGGCAGGATTCGTCCGGGCGCGGAGAGGCTTCCGCTTGCGGGCCGCGCCGCCCGGCGGCGCCTCGCGAACGATGATCGCTCCTCTTCCCGGCGGCGGCCGTTCACCCTGAAAGGGGAGAGCGTTCGTCCTCGCGGATCGTCACGGCGTCGATTTCGGCGACCAGACGGCCATCCTGCCTCAGCCCGTCGAGCGCTTCGCCGCCGTCCGCCGCGTCCCGGATCAGCTCGAGCATTCGTCTCGCAGGCGGCGCGAACGACTCGAGCGCCGCGAGCCTGTCGGCCGGTCGCCCGAAAAACTCCATCTCTTCGATCCTGGCGTAGTGGTCCGCTTCCATGCCGAGTTGAACGATCGCGTCGGCGAACCGCGCCCTGCCGAGCGGAGTGAGTTTCCGGTAAGCGCTCGCCAGCGCATCGGCGCGCCGCAGGGTGGCGAGAGCGCCGCCGCTTCGGTCGAGGCAGGCGCGCATGTCGGCCAGCACCCGTCTGCGATCCGCTTCCGGCAGGTCGGGAGACAGCGGAACGCCTCGGCGGGAGCGACGAAGGAGACGATCGATCAGCGTTCGGATTGCTTGCGGCATCGGGCAGGGAAGGGTCGAAAATGGCGGTCGATCGAGGGCTTTCGGACATCGGCCGGATAGGCTAGTATCGGGTCGTGCAGTCTCGTTTCACAATTGCAATCCTGCAAGGGAGAGATCCATGAAGAAATCGGTTCTTTTCGCCGCCGCCGCGGCAGCGGCGTTCCTGACCGCGCCGGCGGCGTCGCCGTCTTTCGCCGAAAGCGTGAAGGTCGGTTTCATGAACGGTTTTCCGGGCGGTCGCGGCATCTTCGGCCGTTACCAGTGGGAAGGGTTCATGCTGGCGGTGGAGGATCACCTCGGCGGCAAGCTGGGCGGCTTGACCGCGGAAGTGATCAAGAAGGATACCCAGCACAAGCCTGATGTCGGCCGCCAGGTCATGAACGAGTACATCAAGAAGGACAGGGTGAATTTCGTCGCCGGAATCACGTGGTCGAACGTCCTTGCCGCCGTCTGGAAGCAGGCGTTCAGGGCCAAGACCTTCCTGATCAGCACCAACGCGGGCTGGTCGGGCATGGACGGCAAGAACTGCAATCCGTACTTCTTCCGCGCGTCCTGGAACAACGACATGATTCCCGAAGCCATGGGCAAGCTGATGCGCGACGAGGGCGTGAGCGACGTCTTCGAGCTCTCGGCGAATTACCAGGCGGGCAAGGACATGTTGGCCGGCTTCAATCGCCAGTACCAGCAGAAGACGAAAGGCAAGATCCTCTACAAGCTGGGCCAGAGCGACTGGCAGGCGGAAATCTCGCAGATGCGCGCCATCAAGCCGAAGGCGATTTTCGGCTTCCTCCCCGGCGCGATGGGCGTATCCTTCATGAAGCAGTACAAGGCGGCCGGACTCGACAAGGACGTGAAGCTCTATACCGTCTATACGGTCGATTACGGGACTCTCAAGGCCCACGGGAAGAACGCGATCGGAAGCTACCACACGACCTTCTGGGACAACGATTCGAAGGACGAAGTCAACCAGCGCTTCATCAAGGACTACATCAAGAAGTACGGCCATCATCCTTCGATGTTCTCCGTCCAGGGATATGACGGCGCGCTGTTGATCGACCTCGGCGTCCGCGGCTCCAAGGGAGACCTCAAGAACCACGACGCGATCCGCGACGCGATGCGGACGGCGGACATCAAGTCGCCGCGAGGCAAGTTCGCCTTCAACGTGAACCACAGCCCGATCCAGGACTATTACAAGCGCGAGGTGATCGCCGATGCCGACGGCAATCCCCAGATCGTCGTGCGCGGCAAGGTCTTTGCGCAGGCCAAGGACAGCCATTACAAGAAGTGCAAGATGAAGTGGTAGGCTCTGCAGTCTTCCGTTCCGGGGAACGCCCTTGCGGCGTTTCCCGGAGCGCTTTCCCCGGCAAGGACCGTTCTGACGCGGTGGCGCGATGACCTGGTTGCTGTTCGTCGAGCAGTTCCTGAACGGGATCCAGTTCGGCGTTTTTCTTTTTCTGATATCGGCCGGCCTGACTCTGGTCCTCGGCATCATGAACGTCGTCAATCTGGCGCACGGCTCGCTCTACATGCTCGGCGCCTATTTTGCGTCGACGTTTTTCACCTGGAGCGGAAGCCTGCTTTTGTCCCTCGTGTTGATGGTGCCGGTGCTGCTCGTCATCGGAATGATCGTCGAGTTCGTCGTGCTGCGAACGATGTACGAACGCGACCACATGGACCAGGTCCTGGCCACTTTCGGCCTGATCCTGTTCTTCAACGAATTGGTGCGGCTCGTCTGGGGCGTGGACGCGCAGCCGCTGACGCTGCCGGACTGGCTTTCGGGCAACGTCGAGATCATCGCGGGCGCGCCCTATCCGGTTTACCGGTTGATCGTTATCGGCGTCGGGATCGCCGTCGCGGTCGCGCTGTACTGGGTGATCACGCGGACCCGCGTCGGAATGCTCATCCGGGCGGGCGCAAGCAACCGGCCGATGGTGGGTGCCCTGGGCGTCAACATCCGGTTTCTCTATACCCTGGTCTTCGGTCTCGGCGCCGTCTTCGCCGGACTTGCCGGTTTGATGGCGGCTCCGTTGCTCTCCGTGGAGAGCGGCATGGGCGAAGAAATGCTGATCTTCGCTTTCGTGGTCATCGTCATCGGCGGCATCGGTTCGATTCGCGGCGCTCTCGTGGCGTCGATAATCGTCGGCATCTTCGAAACGGTCGGCCGTTCCATCCTCCCCTTCGTCATGCTTCAAGTCGTATCGGCCGAAGCGGCGCAGACGGCCGGCCCGGCTCTGGCTTCGATGCTCGTTTACATACTCATGGCGACCATACTGTTCTTCAAGCCGCAGGGTCTTTTCCCGGCGCGGACGGGTTGACGCCATGCTGAGTCGCCTGAAGATTTCGTTCCTGCTCGGCTGCTTCGCGGTCTTGGCGGCGCTGCCCGTCGTCGCCGAGGCTATCGACGAGCCGTTCTACGTCGATCTGATCGCGCGGGTGATGATCTTCGCGATCGCCGCGATGAGCCTCGATTTCATTCTGGGCTACGGCGCGATGATCAGCTTCGGCCATGCCCTCTATATGGGACTCGGCACGTATGCCGTCGGCATCCTCGCGTACTACGAAGTCACCAACGGCTGGCTGCAGCTTGCCGTCTGCATCGCAGGTTGCGCCGCGATCGCTTTCGTTCTTGGCCTGATCTCGCTCAGGACCAGCGGCATCTACTTCATCATGATCACCTTCGCGCTCGCCCAGATGTTCTATTTTCTCGGCATCAGCCTCGAGGAATACGGCGGCGACGACGGATTGCCGATCGATACGCGCAGCGAGTTCTTCGCGTTCTTCGACCTGAACGAAACATGGAACATGTACTATCTGATCCTCGGCACCCTGATCGTGACGACGACCGTGCTCTGGAAGATCGTCAATTCCCGTTTCGGCATGGTGGTGCGCGGCGCGCAATCGAACGACGCGCGCATGCAGGCGATCGGGTATCCGACTTTCCGGTACCGCCTGACGGCCTTCGTGATAGCGGGGGTGGTCTGCGGCCTTGCGGGATTCCTGCTCGGCAACCTGACGGAGTTCCTGACCCCTGAATACATGCACTGGTTCCGCTCGGGCGAACTGATGATCATGGTCATGGTCGGCGGCATGGGCACGCTTTTCGGTCCGTTGTTCGGCGCGTTCGGCTACATAATGCTGGAGGATTTCCTCTCCGGGTTCACGGAATACTGGCAGTTCTATTTCGGGCCGCTCCTCATCCTGCTCGTGCTGTTCGCCAAGCGTGGACTATGGGGGCTGCTGCCGGGGAAAGAGAACATTTCCGATGAATGAACCCATTCTCAGGGTCGAAGGACTGACCAAGTCCTTTGGCGGCGTCACCGCGACCAACAACCTGGATTTCGACGTCCTGCCGGGCGAGATACACGCCGTGATCGGCCCCAACGGGGCGGGCAAGACGACGTTCGTGGCCCAGTTGGCGGGCATGCTCGCGCCGGATGCCGGCAGGATCGTCTTCGACGGCAAGGACATCGGCCATCTGTCGGCGCCGGCCCGCTCTCATGCCGGACTTGCCCGCTCGTTTCAGATCACCAGCGTGTTCCGCAACTTCACGGCGCTGGAGAACGTCGCGTTGTCGATCCAGGCGCGCGCCGGTCACAGTTTCAGGTTCTGGGTTCGCGCGTCGACGGATCCCAAGCTGACGGAACCGGCGCGCGGCATTCTGAACGACGTGGGGCTCGGCAAGCGGGCCTTGGTGCTGGCCGGAAATCTGGCCCACGGCGAACAGCGCCAACTCGAGATCGCGATGGCGCTGGCGACCGGTCCCAAGCTGCTGCTGCTCGACGAACCCACGGCGGGCATGGGCCCCGAGGACTCCGAGAACATGCGGAAGTTCCTCGCCGCGCTCAAGGGCCGCTATTCGATCGTACTGATCGAGCACGACATGGACACCGTGTTCACTCTCGCCGACCGGTTGACCGTGCTGGTTTACGGACGCGCGATCGCGACCGGCGTGCCGTCCGAGATTCGCAACAACGACGAGGTGCGGGCCGCGTATCTCGGCGAAGACGAGGTATCGGCGGGTGCTTGAAGTCAGGAACGTCGAGGCTTCCTACGGTCAGAGCCAGGTCCTTTTCGGCATGTCCTTCACCGTCAACGAGGGGGAGGTCGTGTCGCTGATGGGGCGCAATGGAATGGGAAAGACGACGACCATCCGCGCGATAATGGGGATGATCAGGGCGCATGCCGGTTCCATTTCCTTCGCGGGACAGGAGATGAGAGAGCTGCCCGACTACAAGATCGCCAAGCTCGGACTCGGCATCGTTCCCGAAGGCCGCCAGATCTTTCCCAACCTGACGGTGCGCGAAAACCTGGTCGCCACTGCGGACAACCGGTCCGGCGCCTCCGATCCCTGGACGCTCGAACGGGTCGTGGAGATGTTTCCCAATCTCGGCGACCGTCTGAACAATATGGGCAACCAGCTTTCAGGCGGCGAACAGCAAATGCTGGCCATCGGGCGAGCGCTTATGACCAACCCGAGGCTCCTTGTCCTCGACGAAGCGACGGAGGGGTTGGCGCCGCTGATCCGTCTCGAGATATGGAAGTGCCTCGCGGGGCTCAAGGAGCGCGGCCAGTCGATTCTGGTCATCGACAAAAGCGTCGAGGCGCTGACGCAGATCGGCGACCGTCACTATATCGTGGAGCGCGGAAAGGTGGTTTGGAACGGCGGTTCCGCGGAGTTGCGCGCCAGCGAAGATCTGCAGCACCGATATCTCGGCGTATGACCCTCGCCGGATGACTTGGCCGGAAAATTTGCGCTCAAGCCTCGGCGGAGCGCAGCGCAAGGCGCGCCTTGCCGAAGCCGTCGGCGGTCGTTGACGTTGGCGCTGCTTCTCCGGCTGCGATAGCGCGGCGCCGCGCCGGGCGTCCCGTCCCGCGCGGCTTTCGTCGTCGGCGAGGGGGCGCGGCCCGAGACCTTCTCGTCGCCCGCAGACCGCCGCCGCTACGCCCGGGAGGTCAAGACAGGCAAGGGCGGAACGGTGGGCATGGTCGCCGATATCGACGGAGGGCGGTGGGCCGGCCTCACGTTCTTTCGGGCCGGACGCCCGGGCGCCTGCGAACGGGGCTATGGGTAGGACATGGTGCTCGCGGCTCCCACCCGAGCCGCGGCGCCCGGCAATGGCCATCGGTGAGTGGACCGGCCAATGCCTGCATGCGGACAGATAATGCTTCGGGCGCGGCGCGTCAACGTCCGGCGAACCGGGTGTTTACGCAGTATTCTCGCCGCAACGCGGCGTCGCGATCGGCACGCCTTCCACCATCGTTCGGCGCAGGGTCCGGGGTTCGCTTGCGGGAAAATCCTTCCGGGCATGCGTAATGCAGCGATTGTCCATCATCACGAGGTCGCCGACTCGCCATGCATGCTCGAATATCAGATCGTCGTCCTCAGCGAACCGAAACAGCTCTTCCAGCAAGGCGTCGCTGTCGTCCTGCCCCATCCCTTCGATCCGCGCGGTGATAAGCGGGCTGACATAAAGCGCCGGGCGCCGGGTGTCCGGATGCCGGATCACCACGGGATGAACCCAGTGATTCATCGTCGCGATGTCGAGGCTGAGATCGACGCGTCCCGTGCGGGCGTAATCGTAAACGTTCAGGGCGTGGAGACCCTCGAGGCGGTCCTTCGTGGGCTGCGGCAACTTGTCGTATGCGGAATACATGTTGGCGAAAACGGTTTCCCCGCCGGTCGAAGGAATCTCCAGCGAATAAAGGACGGTCGCCGCATAGGGAATCTCCTTGAAGCTCCCGTCATGGTGGAACCAGACCTCGCCGTCGCCGAAAGAACCGAGCGGCGCGCCGTCCTTTACGGCGTTCGTCACCATGTGGACGCTGCCGCCGTACGCGCTGTCCCGATCTCGCTGTCGCCGTTCCAGCGGTTTTCCGCGCCGCGCGACGCCCCCCATGCATTCGCAGAAACGAAGCTGATCGGCGTCCGACAAATTCTGGCCGCGGAAAACGATCACTCCGAATTCGAGAAACGCCTGACGGATCTCGGAAACTTCCTCCGCAGTCAGCTTCGTCGCGAGATCGAGGCCGCTGATCTCGGCGCCTCCCGCCCGCGAAATCGGCATAATTTTCATTAGTTTCTCCTTCTGCCGCGCCCGCCCCGCCGGAAACGATCATGGTCCCGCGTTCCGAAAGTCCGGACGACGTTCCGGAATCGCGGCTCACGGACATTTTTCCGGGATCTTCGCCGCCGGGGCGGGGCAGCGGAGTTCAATATTGTCCCTGCGGCTCGAGTCCCATCAGATGTTGCCCGTACATCGCGCTGAGCGCATCCCAGTTGAAGCTGATGTGGTGCGCGATCGCATGCGCATCGCGCCACGCCCGCTGAACGCGGTGGGACGCGCGAATCCCCTGGCCGCCGACCGCTCCGAACAGTTGTTCCAATCCCTCGACCGACATCTCGACCATTTTCGCCTGCGCGATCCGGTTTTCCATCCGGTCCGCGACGGTCAACGGTTCTTTCCGGTCGATGATCTTCGCGCGCGACAGTTCGAGTTGCTCGAACAGCATCGCGCGAGCGGCCTTGAGACTGGCGGCGGCCCGGCCGACCCGCATCTGCACGGCCTGAAAGTCCCGAACCCTTTGGCCGCCGAGCACGACGGCCCCCCGCGTTACGCGGCCGTCCATGACGTTCAGACAGTCTTCGAGCGCGCCCTTCAGGCACCCGAGCGCCGGCGTCGCGATGCCGTACGCGACAAGCGACAGGACCGGGTAGCGATACAGATCGCTCCGCAGAGCGCGGTATCCCGGCGAATTTCCGGACGCGAGATCGGCGAAAGTGACGCGGCGATGCGCGGGGACGTAGACGTTCTCGCAAACCACGGTCTTCGACCCCGTTCCCGCCAGACCCATCACGTGCCAGTCGTCCTCGACCCGGAAGTCCGTCTTCGGAACCATGGCGAAACCCGGAACCGGTTCTTCCCCGTCCTCCTCGGACGGAAAGAAGACGCCGATAATCGCCCAGTCCGTCACGTCGACGCCGCTCGCGAAATGATAGCGGCCGGTTACCCGATAGCCGCCTTCGGTCGAGACGCAATCGCCCGCAGGAGCGTAGGAACCGCAAGCGATCGTTCCCGGGGCGCTTCCCCAGACTTCTTCCTGGCAGGGCAGGGGAAACTGGGCGATCAACCATTGATGGACGACCCCGAGCGAACACACCCAGCCGGTGGAGCAGTCGGCCGCAGCCCATTCGATGACGCAACGCATCGCAGTGGCGATGTCGTATTCCAGTCCCCCGAACTGCCGGGGCTGCAGGAGGCGGAAAAAATCGCCGGCGCGGACCTCGTCGACGATATCCATCGGAACCTGCCGGCCGGCCTCCGTTTCCGCCGCCCGTTCGGCGATCATCGGGCGGAGAGCGGCCGCGCGAGCGACGAATTCCTCGGGACCGGCGTCGTCCTTCGCCTTGGCAATCGCGCTCATCCCTGTCCTCGCGTCGTCTCGGGAAGCGTTGAAGTGTAACACAATCCGCCGCGCGGCCGGTCCGTCCGCAGGCCGCGCGCCGAGTTTCCAGGGCCCGGGCCGCGCGCGCCGACGTCCACCCTTTTCTTCAATAGGATTTGGGAAGATCGAGAGCGCGCTCGGCTATGAAATTCAGCGCCATTTGCTGGCTCACCGGAGCGAGGCAGGGGATCATGACTTCCCGCATCAGCCGCTCCACGTGGAATTCCCGCGCGTATCCCATCCCGCCATGCGTCAAGACGGCCTGCCGGCAGGCGTCGAACCCCGCCTCGGCGGCGAGGTACTTCGCCGCGTTGGCCTCGATTCCGCAAGGTTGTCCGCGGTCGTACAGCCAGGCGGCCTTCATGACGCTGAGGAAAGCGCTTTCGAGCGCGGCCCAATTCGCCGCCAGCGGATGCTGGATGGACTGGTTCTGCCCGATGCGGCGTTCGAAGACGACGCGCTCTCCGGCGTAGCGCGCCGCTCGTCTCAGCGCGTCCCGGCCGATGCCGACCGCCTCGGCCGCGACGAGAATGCGCTCCGGGTTCAGGCTGTGGAGAAGGTAACGAAACCCCATTCCCTCCTCGCCGATCCGGTCTTCCGCCGGAACGCGCATGCCGTCGAAGCGGATTTCGTTGGAATCCACCGCCTTTCGCCCCATCTTGTCGATTTCCCGGACCTCGGCCGTCCGGCGGTCCAGGTCGGTGAAAAAAAGGCTCAGCCCGCGGGAAGGCTCTTCGTCGCGCCGCGGGGACGTTCGCGCGAGCAGCATGATCTTGTCCGCGACCTGCGCCGTTGACGTCCAGAGCTTGCGTCCATGCACCAGGTAATGGTCGCCGTCGCGCACGGCCCGCGTGGCGATGCGCGTCGTATCGAGACCGGCGTCCGGCTCCGTCACCGCGAACGACATTTTGGATTCGCCTGCGACGAGGGCGGGCAGCCAGCTGGATTTTTGCCTGCGATCGGCATGCGCGACGATGGCGCGCGGCCCGAACACGTTCATGTGAACGCTCGATGCGGCCGCCATCGCGCCGCCCGACCCGGCGATGGCTTCCATCATGAGGGCCGCCTCCGCAACGCCGAGCCCCGATCCGCCGTACTCCTCCGGCAGGGCGATGCCGAGCCAGCCGCCCGCGGCGATCGCCCGGTAGAATGCGTCCGGAAATTCGCCGTCCCGATCCCTTTGCAACCAGTAGGCGTCGTCGAAACCTTCGATAACCTTTCCGATCCCGTCCACGACGGCGGTCTGATCGGTCGTAAGCGCGAACTCCATGCTGCGTCGTCTCCTGTCGTTTCGGCGCCGTCCGGGACGGGAGTTTCTTGCCGGACCGCTCTGCGATAATATCCGGTATGGCCGCGAGGAAAGCGGCGACAAGGGAGAGATCGGATGAACAGAATAACGAAGGCTGGCGTTCTGGCTTGCGTGATCGGCGCTCTGGCGATCCCGGCGGCCCAAGCGGCGGATGTGCAGGGTCCCGAACTCAAATGGGACGTGTCCCTTTGGGGAAAGAAGCGAGCGTTCACCGCGGGCGTGGAACGGCTCTCCGCGATGGTCGGGGAGAAAACGGGCGGCAACTGGCGGATCGTTCTGCATTACGGCGGCGCGCTGTCCAAATCCCGCGAAAATCTCGACGGGATCTCCGTCGACGCTTTCCAAGCGGCGATGTTCTGCAACTTCTATCATCCGAAGAAGAACCCGGCGCTGATGGTTCTCACCATGCCGTTCCTGCCGATGAGCGACTGGGCGGCCAACCGCAAGATTCGCGACGCGGTTTACGCCCATCCGGCGGTCATGAAGGAGTTGGCGCGCTGGAACGCGATGACCTACACGTCGTCCTACCTGCCGCAATACGAGTTTCTCGGGAAGGGAAAGCCGCCCGTCAGTCTCGATGACTGGAAAGGCCTCACCGTGCGCGCCGGCGGCGGCGTCGGTCAGGCGATGAAGACGCTCGGCGCGACCCCGACAAGCTCTACCGCGACCGAGGTCTACACCGGCGTGCAGCAGGGCACGATGGACGCGGCGTCCTTTCCGTTCACCTACAGTCACGTCGCCTACAAGATCCACGAGGTCACCGAGTGGTACACGGCCAACCTGGCGCCGGGCACGTCGGACTGTCCGGTGGTGTTTTCCATCAAGGCCTACGAGAAATTGCCGCCGCAGTACCGGAAGCTTCTCGAGGACGTAAAGGAAGACGTCATCGCGGCCCAGATCCAGGCCTATATCGACATCGACAAGAAGAACCTGCCGATGCTGAAGTCCAAGCTCAAGGAGGTCCGGTATACGGAAGAACAACTCGCCGCTTTCCGGAACGCGGCCGGCAAGCCGGTGATCGAGGCGTGGATCGAAGCCAACAAGGACAAGTTCGACGCCCGGGGCCTGGTGCAGACCATGTTCAAGGCCGCAGGCCGAACCTACGAATAGGCAAGAGCGGCTCGCCGGTCGAACCGTCGTGACCGATCCTTTCGGGCGATGGCTCGGCCGGGCCGACCGCCTGCTGGCGGCCGTCGAGAACTGGCTGAATCTGGGCGCCGGCCTCCTGATCTTCGCGCTGATGTTTCTGGGCATGGTCCAGATCGTCCTGCGCACGGCCTTCCGGACGCCCATATTCGGCTACATCGACATCGTCGAGGTTTCCATGGTGGGGTTCGCCATCCTGTCGATAGCGTTCGTGCAGCGCGTCGGCGGCCACGTGCGGATGGAACTTCTGGTTTCGCGCTTGAAGGGCCGCCTCCTGTGGATCGTCGAGGCGGCGGGCGCGGCGGTCGCTATTTTCATCGTCGCCGTGCTGATTCCCTATTCCTACCGCCATTTCGAACGCGCTCTCGAATTCGGCGACAGCACGATCGACATCGAGATCGCGACCTGGCCCGCCAAGCTCCTCGTGCCCGCCGCGCTGAGCGTTTTATTGCTTCGCCTGGCGCTGCAGCTGGCCGACTACCTGCGGCTGACGGCGGACCCTTCCCGCCGGGCGGTCGCGGTTCCGACGCTGAAGGACGCGGAGGCGCTCGCCGCCGAGGAAATCCGGCATGCGGGAGGGAACAGGCCGGCAAGGGGAGGGGCTCCCTCTGGTTCTTGACGACTTTTCGCTCGGCGTCGCCGGCGTCTGCCTGCTCGTCGTCCTGGTCGCGCTCGGCGTCAGGGTGTTCGTCGCCGCCGCGCTGACCGGCTTTCTCGGACTGCTCGTCCTGAAGGGCTGGAACGTGGCCGCTTCGGTGGCGGGCACCATTCCCCATTCGAAGATCGTTACCTATCCGCTGTCGGTGCTGCCGCTTTTCATTCTTATCGGTTTTCTCTCGTTCTACGCCGGGCTCACGTCGCGGCTGTTCGAGGCGGCCCGGCGCTGGGTGGGATGGGTGCCGGGCGGGCTGGCGGTCGCGACCGTTTTCGCGACCGCCGGATTCGCGGCCGTGTCCGGCGCTTCCACGGCGACGGCCGCCGTCTTTTCCCGCGTCGCCATACCCGACATGCTCCGCAACCGCTACGACCGGAGGCTGACCGCGGGCGTCATCGCGGCGGGCGGAACGCTGGCGTCGCTGATCCCGCCGTCGGCGATCCTCGTGGTCTACGCGATCATCGTCGAGCAGTCGGTCGGAAAGCTTCTTCTCGCCGGATTCTTGCCGGGGCTGGTGTCGGCGCTCATCTACGCGGCCCTGATCGTCGCCATGTGCACGGCCCGGCGCGACCTCGGACGGCCCATCGGCGGCTTCACCTGGCGGCAGCGCTTCGCGAGCCTGCCCGGCACGCTCCCCATATTCCTGGTGATCGGCATCATCTTCGGGGCGCTCTACACCGGCGCGGCGACGCCGACGGAAGCGGGGGCGCTGGGCGCGATGGTCGTGTTCGGATTCTACGTTCTGCGGGCCTGGAGGGAGAAATCGCTCAAGCAAATGAAGGGCAGGCTGCGGGAAGCCCTGATGGAAACCGCCAAGCTCACGGCGATGATTTTCAGCCTGATATGGGGCGTGTTCCTGTTCGTCCGGTTCCTCGGCTTCGCCGGCCTTCCCGGCGCGTTCGCCGACTGGATCGTTTCGCTCGATCTGCCGCCGATCCTGATCATGATCTGCATCCTGCTGGCCTATGCCGTGCTCGGCATGTTCATGGACGCCATAGGTATGCTCGTGCTGACCCTGCCGGTGGTCTATCCGGCCGTCATCGCGCTCGGCTACGACCCGATCTGGTTCGGCATCATCGTGGTCAAGATGGCGGAAATCTGCCTCGTGACGCCGCCCATCGGCCTGAACTGCTTCGTCGTCGCCGGAGTTTCGCGCGAACTGCGCGACGAAGAGGGCAAGTCCCTCGCGATTCCGCTGCAGGACGTGTTCCGCGGCATCGGCCCGTTCTTCGTCGCGGACGTGCTGACGGTCGCCGTGCTGGTGGCCGTGCCCGACATCGTCCTGTGGCTGCCGCGCACGATGTCCTGACCGAAGCCGGAAACGCGGCGAACGGTTTACAATCCGGCGAGCTGCTCGCGGGAGAAGTCGTATCCTTCCTTGACGACGCACTCGATCAGGAAAGGCCTGCCCGAAGCCGTGACCTCCGTCGCCCGGCGCAACGCCGGGACGAACGCGTCCGGCGCTTCCACCCGAATCGAGGATACGCCGAGTCCTTTCGCGACCGTGGCGTAGTTTCCGCCGACGGCGAGGGCGCCGTATTTTTCCGTCGAAACCCGGAGCACGTCGCGCTCCGCCGCCATGACGCCGTTGTTGAACACCACGGTGAGAATGCCGATGCCGTTGCGCGCCGCCGTCTCGAGATCCATGCCCGTCATGCCGACGGCGGCGTCTCCCATGACGTTGATGCAGAGCTTGTCCGGCGCCGCGAGCTTCGCTCCCATGTTCAGGCCCAGCCCGTAGCCGAGCTGGGTCGACTTGCCCCATCCGAGATAGGAGAGCGGCCGCGTCGCCCGCCAGAACGGGATCATCTGCTCTCGCGGACTGCCCGAATCGTGCGTGACGACGACCCGGTCGCGATCCACCTCGTTCATCATGTCGGAAATGATGCGGTACTGGTTGAGAGGAACCTCGTCCGAATTCAGTTGATCGCTCCAGTCGGCGAGCCAGGCGCTTTTCAGATCGGCGATTTCTCCGGTCAGCCGGCGCATCGCGTTCTCGTTCCTCGACGAGCCGACCGCTTTGCCGATGCCTGCGAGAACTTGCTTCGCGTCGCCCAGCACGGCGTGTTCGGCGCGGTAGTCCTTGTTGATGTCGCTCGCGTCGTTCGTCGAATGGACGATCCGCTTGCCGGGCGGGACCATGGGGCCGAACGGCGTTTTCGTCAGGCTGGATCCGACCGCGAAGAGAAGGTCGCATTTCCGCATCATTCCGGTCAGCATGCGGGGCCTCGAGCGGGTGCTGGCGCCGAGGGCGAGGGGATGGTCTTCCGGAAACGCGCTCTTGCCCGGGTTCGTGGTCATGACCGGCGCGGGAAGCGCTTCGGCGAGCGCCAGGAGTTCGGCGGCCGCGTCGGCGTACAGAACGCCCTGTCCGGCCCAGATAACCGGGTTTTCCGCTTCCTCGAGGAGTTCGGCCGCGCGGGCCACGGCGGCGGGATCCGGCGCCTGCGGCAGAAACCGCACCGGCTCGTAGTCCAGTTCGCCCTCGTAGTCCTGGTCCCAGACTTCGGCGGGGATTTCGAGCAGCGCCGGACCCGGCTTGCCGGTTCGCATCGCCTGATAGGCCTGGCGAAGCAGGTCCGGCAATTCCCGGACGTCGTGGGCGCGAGCGCGCCACTTGGTCACGGAAGCGAAAGCCTCGACGGCGCTGAAGGTGGGATGCCGGTACTGGCGGTCGAGCGCCGATCCGGCCGGCAGAACGAGAACGGGAACGTTCTCCGAATAGGCTTGGGCGACCCCGGCGAACGCGTTCTCGATTCCCGGACCGTGCTGGACGGCGAACACGCCGTTGACCCTGCCGCGCCGGATCCGCGTGTAACCGTCGGCGATGCCGACTCCGACCCGTTCCTGTCGGCACAGGATCGGCCGGATGTCTCGTTTCGCGCACGCTTCGATCGCCGGGTTTCGGGGATAGCACGAAAGGAATTCCGTACCTTCGATCTTGAGGATATCGGCGACGACGTCGGCTCCGTTCATTGAAGCGCCCTTTCGTTATGGCGGCGCCTGAAGCCTAACAGCCCGTCGTGACCGCCGCCAGACGCCGGCGGAGCCGCTGTCAGTAACAGATGATATGTCCGGTCCATGTACCCTGTTTAGAACGCTTCCAAACCAAGAAGGTGGATGCGACAGGGACTGACGAAGTTCGAGGAAGTATGGACGCGCTCGCACGTTGAGTCAGGGCGAGGCGGCGATAAAATACCGTTGACGCCGAAAGAGAACAAGCCTAGAACGAACGTCGAAATGGCGCAAGCGACGCAAATCGAATGGACCGACGCGACGTGGAATCCCGTGACGGGGTGCACGAAGATCGGCCCCGGCTGCGACAATTGCTACGCGGCCCGATTCGCCGAGCGCTGGCGCGGCGTCGCAGGCCATCCGTATCAGCAGGGTTTCGATCTGAGGCTATGGCCGGCGCGGCTCGCCGCGCCGGAACGCTGGCGCAAGCCGAAGCGGATATTCGTCAACTCGATGAGCGACCTTTTCCACAAGCGGGTGCCGGAGGCGTTCGTGGACCAGGTGTTCGAAGCCATGGAGCGGACATCGCGACATGTCTATCAGGTATTGACCAAGCGTTCGTCCCGCATGCGCGGCTATATCCGTCGGCGCTACGGCGAAGCCGGAGCGCCGGGCCATATATGGCTCGGAGTATCGATCGAGAACCGCGAGCGCGCCGGACGGCTGGAGCATTTGAAACGAACGCCGGCGGCAGTCCGGTTCGTTTCGTTCGAGCCCCTGCTCGGCCCTGTCTGTCCCATCGACCTCGACGGCATCGCCTGGGCGATCGTCGGAGGCGAAAGCGGTCCGGGAGCGCGGCCGATGGAACCCGAATGGGCGCGAGAGCTGCGCGACCAATGCAGCGGCCGCGAAACCGCGTTCTTCTTCAAGCAGTGGGGCGGCGCGCGCGCCAAGTCGGGCGGGAGAAAGCTGGACGGCAGAACCTGGGACGAATTCCCCGATCCGAAACGCTTGCGGATTGCTCATTCGTGATCAAGGATATGCTTCGCTATCTTGGTTGCAATTTTAACTCCGCTCGGATGTCCGACGCAAAAAAGAAATTCGAACAGCGGGGAATTTCTGGAACTCGTGAATGTTGCCGATCTATTTGAAAATCTTTCCCCAAACAAATTACGCAGATTTTTCTTGTAAATTTCCATCAACCCGTCAACGCCAGGATTTCTTTCGTATTCACGTTCTCCGAAGAGATTCCCCTGCCTCCGCACTCTGTAAAGGTCTTTCCAACTCTCGTCTCCATAAACGAGATTCAGACGTGCCTCCCATTCCCTTGAAACGTCCTCCGGCCTGCGTGTCCTCGGAAGAATTCTCGCGATCGCGGACACCGGAAAAAGAAGCCACGTATCGAGCGCGTTGAAGGCCGCTATAGTCTTTATCGTGGACCATTTGACTTGAGCGGCGAACGGATCGAGGAAAAGAACCCCGCGCCAGTTCCTCCAGTCTTCTTGAAGATTGCGTAAAAAATCGTTTGCATCCGCATTTTCTATCCTCACGTCCCTTTCAAGATGTTGTTCGCGGAGAAGTTCGAGTTCTTCGCATCTTCCCCGATCCTTCTCGACAAAGACGAGCCGGTCAAACGGTCTATTTCCGATACTCAGCGCTCTTTCGGACGAACCGCGCAGGAAACGGACGCCATCGTCATCTTCACGTATACCAATCTGGCCCTCGCCGGCAAACGCATCGATGTACATCAGGCGGAAGCGCTGATTTGTCATAACGGTCGTATATGCATCCAGATAACGCTGTAGAATATCAAGTTTTCTCTCCGTCCATTCTCCTCCGAAACGGATTGGATTTTCTCCAATCATTTTCGTCATCCTCCGCTCAACCCTGAAACGTTAGCAGCTGCAGCGCGATCCTCGCAATACAGGCGAGGGGCCGCCACTGATGAGCGACGACGCTCTTCACGATATTCGATTCGCCGGAAAAGATCAACCCGAAAACCGGCAGAAATGTCGTTCGTCCCACTTCGATAAAGGCCTTCACAGGCCTTCGAGAAAAGACCGTTGTCGAGCAGCGGGATCGACGAAGCGGCGTATTTTGTTTCCTCGACGGCAAGCCGCGTTTCGTGCGAGCGAAACACGCGTCGAACATCGAACTGAAGTGAGCCTGGTCGACATGTTCGAACCCGGCAGCTTGAACGGCATTCGGACTGGCGATTCGGCGCGCCTCTAGTTCGCCTCGATTGCCGCAGATTCGAGCGGAATCCACTTTCGCGACCCTTGCCGACGGCCGGGCGGAGAGCGACTGCCGAAGGAGCCTGCGCCATCACAGCAATTGAGACAGGAAGGTGCGCCCGGAAGCGCCCTCCGCCGCCTCGCCTTGGCTCAGTATCCCCTGACGGATACGACCGTATACTTCTTTGAATTTCCTCGGTCCCTGTCCTGTCAGCCTCCCGGATTTAACTCGGAATCTCCTGTGAGCAGTCACGATAACCGGCAGTTTCAGGTGCAAAATAATCGAGGACGTCCGATCCACGCCCGGAAGGAAGGCGTTTTCGTTTCCTCTCACGTCTGAGAGTAATCGGATCAGAAAATACTGTTTTCTTTCAGCATGATACAGTCCCGCAGCACCATGGCTTGCCCCTGAAGGCAACCAGTGAACTCGCGGGTAAGCGTTCGGTCGCGGGGTGACCTGCCCGTTCCGCCTCCAGGCGGGCCCACGCTGGTTGCATGTTTCCTCAGACTTTCCGCCCATGGCCGAAGCCTGGAGGTTCGACAGGTCCGCCTCGCTCGACCGGACGACGCTCCCGTTCGACGGAACCGCGCCTGGAGTTCAGGCGTTTCGCCGCTTGCGGGCCGTCCTGCGCGCCGCCCCGAGGACGGGCAATGAACGCCGCCGCCCCGTTCCCGCCCTGGCGCAAACGTCTCCCTTGACGATCGCATCGGCGCCGCGGATACTGTCTCCCGTCTCCGGAAAGGACGCTCATGAGTGCCTTCGCGATCGCTAACCTCGCCGTCGCTTCCGTCAACGCGCTCGCGGCCGCCGTCGCGGCCGTCGGCATCTGGTATGGCATCCGTGCGATGGTCCGCGCCAGCGACGAACGCGGGCAACAACAGCGCGCGGCTACGCAGCAGCAGAGCGCAGCCATGCAGCAGCAGCGCGAAGCCGAAGAACGCCGCCACGAGGAAGCGATGGAACAGCAGCGCGCGGCTATGCAGCAGCAGAGCGCAGCCATGCAGCAACAGCGCGAAGCCGAAGAACGCCGCCACGAGGAAGCGATGGAACAGCAGCGCGCGGCTATGCAGCAGCAGAGCGCAGCCATGCAGCAACAGCGCGAAGCCGAAGAACGCCGCCACGAGGAAGCGATGGAACAGCAGCGCACGGCCACGCAGCAGCAGAGCGCAGCCATGCAGCAGCAGCGCGAAGCCGAAGAACGCCGCCACGAGGAGAGCATGACGGCGCTCAAGGCGCTGATCCGCCGGACCGCCGCGCCGGAGACCGTCGCCGAACGAACGACGCCGACGGACGACGGGGCGGGAACGAAGGGCGACTGACGCCCTTCCTCGCCGGCGAGACCTCGAAGTCGAGCGACTGTCGCGGTCGCACGGCGCGCCTTCCGCTTCGGCGTCGAACGGGGGGCCGGCGACAACGCCGCGGCGCGAAACTCGACGAGCGACCTTTTCTCCGTTTCTCGCGCAAGGCTTGCCGGCGGCCGGGAACCCGGCAAGCGCGGCGCGCGTCCGCGCGACAGCGACCCGGGCTGTCGCCCCCGCCGGCTCGCGGAGCCCATGCGCCAGTGACGTACGGCAGCGCTCTCCCGAATCGACAGCTTTCCGCACCCATGCAACCGAATCCGGCGAAAACTGGTGTAGGCCAATTGGCATGGCCCGTTCAACTAAACCAATCGGTTCAGGGAGTTAACCGCGGACAGATGACAGGTCCCTGTCGCTGTTCCGTCCGCCGCCTTCTTGGTTTGGAAGCGTTCTAAATTCGGACAGGGTACATGGACCGGACATATCATCTGTTACTGACAGGAAGACCGCGGCAAGATTGCCGCGGCGGCCTGCTGATGCTATATTGCGCGCGCTAATGGTTCGGTTCGGGGTCGTGAAACTCATCTGCTTGGACATGGAGGGTGTGCTCACCCCCGAAATATGGATCGAACTCGCCAAGCGCACCGGAATCGACGATCTCTGGCGCACGACCCGGGACGAGCCCGACTACGATGCGCTCATGAAGGAGCGCCTTGGCATCCTCGACCGGCACGGGTTGGGGATGGAAGCGCTGAGGCCCGTCATCGACGGCTTCGAACCGCTGCCCGGCGCCCGCCGATTCCTCGACGCGGTGCGGGCGCGCCACCAGCTCGTCATCCTTTCGGACACGTTCTACGAGTTTTCGGGACCGCTGATGGAGAAACTGGGCTGGCCGACGCTCTTCTGTCACCGCCTCGAAGTCGACGCCTCCGGCCGGATCCGCGATTACAGGCTGCGCCTCGCGGATCACAAGCGTCTGGCGGTGCAGGCGTTTCGGCGATTGAACTACGTCGTCGACGCCGCCGGAGATTCGTATAACGACACCGGAATGCTCGGCGAAGCGGATTCCGGGTTTCTGTTTCGTCCGCCTCTCAACGTGGCCCGGGAATTTCCGCAATTTCCGGTGTTCACGGAATACGACGACCTGCTCGAAGCTTTCGGCGCCGAGCGGCCCGCGGTGCGCGAGCCCCGGCGCGCGGCGGGCTAGAGACCGGAAATGAACGGGATGCCCCGGCGCAAGAGCGTCGCCGTTCGGGTCGGCGACGCGCTGATCGGGGGCGGCGCGCCGATCGTGGTTCAATCCATGACCGACACCGATACGGCGAACGTCGAAGCGACGACGGCGCAGGTCGCCGCGCTGGCCCGGGCCGGTTCCGAACTGGTCCGCATTACGGTGGACCGCGACGAGGCGGCGAAGGCGGTTCCGCATATCCGCGACCGTCTGGCGCGGACGGGCGTCGACGTTCCGCTCGTCGGCGATTTTCATTACATCGGCCACAAGCTGCTGTCCGAGAATCCGGCCTGCGCCGAAGCGCTGGCCAAATACCGGATAAACCCGGGAAACGTCGGTTTCGGCCGGAAACGGGACGCCCGGTTCGCGACCATGATCGAAATCGCCAACCGACACCGCAAGCCGGTTCGCATAGGGGTCAACTGGGGATCCCTCGACCAGGACCTGCTGACCCGGCTGATGGACGAGAACGCGAGATCGAGCCGTCCGAAGGACGCGGCCCGGATTACGCGCGACGCGATGGTGCAGTCGGCTCTCCTGTCGGGCGCGAGGGCGGAGGAACTGGGCATGTCCCGGGAGCGCATCGTGATCTCGGCGAAGGTTTCCGCGGTGCAGGATCTGATCGCCGTCTATCGAGATCTGGCGGCGAGGTGCGACTACGCCTTGCATCTCGGACTGACCGAGGCTGGAATGGGCACCAAGGGGGTGGTCGCCTCCGCGGCGGGGATGGGAATCCTTCTGCAGGAGGGCATCGGCGACACCATCCGCGTATCGCTGACGCCGGAACCGGACGGAGACCGCACGCGGGAGGTCCTGGTCGCGCAGGAACTGCTCCAGACGATGGGACTGCGCGCGTTCGTGCCGCTGGTCGCCTCCTGTCCGGGATGCGGCAGAACGACGTCCATCGTGTTCCAGGAACTTGCGCGCGACATCCAGCGTTTCGTCCGCAGCCGCATGCCGGAATGGCGCGACAAGTATCCCGGCGCGGAGAATCTGAACGTCGCCGTAATGGGTTGCATCGTGAACGGCCCGGGGGAATCGAGGCACGCCGATATCGGGATAAGCTTGCCCGGCACGGGAGAGGCGCCGGCGGCGCCGGTTTTCATCGACGGCGAAAAGAAGGCGACCCTGCGCGGCGCGAGAATCGCGCAGGAATTCCAGCAGCTCGTCGAAGACTACGTCGAGCGGCGTTACGGCGGGGCATAGAGGCATGTTCATCCAGACCCGCAGCCAGGAAGATCCGCTGTCGATGCTTTTCATGCCCGGCGAAGCCGTCCTCCCGCCGGGCAGCGCGCGCGTGGACGAAGCCCGAGCCGCGGCGACTTCGCCCCTTGCGCGGCGCCTGTTGAAAATCGACGGAATCGCGGCGGTGTCCCTGGGACTCGACGATCTCATGGCTCGCCGCGACCCCGGCAAGGAATGGTACATTCTGAAGCCGTCCGTCCTCGGCGCGATCATGGAGCATTACGCGTCGGGCGAACCCGTTCTGGCCGAACCCGTCGTCATGAAGATCCTGGATCTCGTCGACGACCGCATACGGCCGGCGATCGGCGCCTACGGCGGCGAAATCCTGTTCAAGGGCTTCGAAGACGGCTCCCTGACGCTGGAGCTAATCGGCGGCGGCGGGCCGAGAAAGCAATCCATGGTGGCCAGCATCGTCAGGCATCACGTGCCGGAAGTGTCCAGAGTGGAATGGATCGGGGACGCGCCCCGCGTGCCGGATCGGGTGTTCACGGATCCGCCCGGTCCCGAAGCCGAAGCGGTCTCTCGTCTGCTCGACGAAAGCATAAACCCGGCCGTCGCGGCGCACGGCGGGCGGATCGACCTCGTCAACGTCGTCGATCGCGTCGCTTACGTGCGCATGGAAGGGGGATGCCAAGGATGTTCCGCGTCCGCGGCCACGCTGCAGCAGGGCGTTCGCAACGCGATCATGACGGAGGTTCCGGCCATCCAGGGCGTCGTCGATCTGACGGACCACGGTGCGGGCGCCAATCCCTTCTATCGGTGAAGCGGCGCGGCCGGCGCGCTTCCCGGAGGCCCCGCGGCGACAGACGCTTACGCGGCGCCCTGCGCCAATCTTTTTTCCGCCGCCTCGAAATCGAACGACTCGGGTTCGATCTTTCCGCGGCGGATCTCCTCGATGCGGTCCCCCGAAAGCGGGTAGGAGAACTGTCCGTTGCGCATATAGAGGCGCGCTTCGAGCAGGTTGGTAACGACCCTTTTCACGATTTCCCAGTCGACGGAGTTGAATCCCATGTCGTCGAGCCCGACGACTCCCTGGAGCATGTGTTCGAACTCGTCATCGTAAACCAGTTCGCACGCGGCGGCGATCGCCGCGTTCGCCCGCGCGTGGGGCCCGTCGCGGTCTTTCAGGCGCATGCCCTCGCGGAACAGCGCGCAATAGCCGCCCTCGGTGAACTTGGAAGCGCGCGCGCCCAACTCGCCATGCACTTCGATAGCCAGATAGCGCAGTTCGGTCAGTTCCCGGTCCTCCCTCCAGCCGTCGCAGCGATGCGGATCGAACGGCTGCGTTCCCCCCGGTCGAATGGCGTCGTACGCGTCGGCGAACGCGCAGAGATGGCTGAATTCCTCGTGCAGGTCTTCCAGAAGATGGAGGATGCGATGGCGGCTGACGCCGCGGTCCATCTTCGGTATCGCTTCCTGCACCTCGGCGAGCGGTCCCATGATGACGCCCATGTTGTCCTTTTCCCCGACCCCGGATCCCTTGAACTCCTTGAAGCACTGAAGTTCGAGCCAGTACAGATCCGTCTCTATCGAGCGGCCGGGCCAATCCCAGTAGGTGCGGACCACTTCCGCCTCGCCGGCGAAAAACGGGGCCGCGGCGGCGATGACGCCGCGCAACTGTTCGCTAAGCGGCATGAGCCGACAGCCTGGTTTCGGCGGACGCGAAATCGAACGGTTCGGGTTCGATATCGCCGTCGAAGATCGCGTTCACCCGTTGCTCCGGCAGCGGGAAGGAGAATTCGGCGTTGCGCATCCTTACGCGGTGCCGGAGCTGGTCGATCACCAGGCGCTCCATCAGCGCGAAATCGGCCCCCGTCCAACCCTCCCGGTCGAGGCCCGCTACGCCTTCGAGCATGTGGCCGAATTCGTCCTCGTAGATTTCGGCGCATGCATCCGCGATAAGATCGTCCGCCCCGCCGCGTCCCTTCAGGCGCATCCCCTCGCGAAACAGGGTGCAGTAACCGCCTTCCGTGAAGCGGCAGGCGCGCACTCCGAGCTTGCCGTGCTCCTCGATATGCCGGTGGCGCAACCGGGTGAGGGCCACGTCCTCCTCCCAGGTTTCGAGCTCGTGCGGATTCATGGTCGGGGCTCCTTCGGGTTTGATCCGGTCGTAAACGTCGGCGAACAGGCAGAAATGCTTGTACTCGTCGAACATCGTCTCCATCAGTTCGAGGGCGTAGCGACGCGGCACGCTGTCGGGTTCGCCGGTATCGATCCTCGGAAACACCTCCTTGAGTTCGAGAAGCGGCCCCATGAACACGCCCATGTTCCTGTATTCGCCGATGCCGCTGCCGTTGAATTCCTTGGAGCACTGGCGGCGAATCCACAAAAGATCCGTCTCCGCGTTCCGGACCGGCGAATCCCAGTAGGCGCGCACGACCTCCGCTTCTCCTGCCCAAAGAGGAGCGGATCTTTCGACGAGCCGCAGCAAGCCGTCGCTGAAGGGCATAATGCAGTCCCCTTCGTTTCGCGAATCGTGGACGGTATTATGCGCGCGCTGCGGCATTCTGTCAATAGTCGCGATTTCCGGCCGGAAGCCGCGCAGCCGGGCGGCGTTTTTCTCGAAAGGACAGGAACATGACGGAGGCTGGCGAGGTCAGGCTGCTCTACGTGACGACGGACGGTCCGGACGAAGCCAGATCGATCGGGCGCGCATTGGTCGAAGAGCGGCTGGCGGCCTGCGCGAACGTCCTCGATCCGATGACGTCGTTCTACGCATGGGAAGGAAGCGTGCAGGAGGGCAGGGAGACCGTGCTGATCGTCAAGACGCGCGCGGAACTCGTCGATTCGGCGACCGAAAGGATCGTCGCCCTGCACGGTTTCGACTGTCCGTGCGTCGTGGCCTTGCCGGTCGTCGGCGGGAATCCCGGGTTTCTGGAGTGGATTGCGGCCGAGACTGCATGAGCCGCGCGCCCGCTTCGCAGGCCCCGTAAACTCCGCCGAGCCCGGGCGGCGCGACATGTCCGCTTCAAGGCCACAGATCCCCTTCGGCGACGGCGGCGGCGAAGCGGCGCGCCGGCCAGATTTCGATTCCGTCGGCGGAGCGGAAGGAGCGGGAGCCGGTGTAGACGAGCACGCGCCTTGCCAATCCGGACAGGGCTTCGATCGCGCGCAACCCCTTCAGCAAGCCGGTATGGTAGCGGTCGGTCGCCTTTACCTCGATCGCCAGGAACTCCCGGTCGCGGCGCAACAGGAAATCGACCTCCACCGCGCTTTGGTGCGGCGACCAGTACGACATCTCGTCGTAAAGCCGTTCGGCTTCCGCGTGCGCGCGCAACGTCGTGGCGGCCCAGCATTCGAGAAGGGGACCGCGCTCTTCCGCCGAAAGTTCTCCGAGCTGCCGCTTGACCGCGCGGACGACGCCGGGATCGACCCAGTAGAGTTTCGGCTGTTGGCGTTCCCGCGCGCGCAGGCCGGCACCGTACGCCGGCAGGCGATGAACCAGCAGCGTGTCCTCCAAAATCCCGAGATATCCCTCCACCGTGGTGCGGGCGGCGCGGGCATCCCTTGCGATTCCGGCGACGTTTACGGCCTGTCCGTTGAACAGAGCGGCGATGGAGAGAAAGCGCGCGAAACCGGGAAGATTCCGGACCAGCGCCTCGGCGCGAACTTCTTCCCTCAAGTACAGCAACGCGTAGGTTTCGAGAACTTCGCGCGGCGCGGCGCTGGCGCGGACGAGCGGCAACGATCCGTAACGAAGCACCCCGTCGAGGTCGAACTCCGAACCCAGTTCGTTCGCGGTGAGCGGAAACATCGTCTTCATGAGCGCGCGTCCCGCGAGCAGATTCGTGCCGGCCGCCTTGAGTTTGCGCGCGCTCGAACCGAGCAGCGCAAAGCGCAGTCGACGGGTTTCGATCAGCCGATGGACCTCGTTCAGCAGCGACGGCAGCCTCTGAATTTCGTCGACCACGACCCATTCGCCGGCCGCGAGATGCTGCACCGACTGAAAAAAAAGCGACGGGTCCGCAAGCAGATCCTGATATAGTCGCTCGTTCAGAAGGTCCATGTGGAACGCATCCGGAAACGCGGACCGTGCCCATGTGCTCTTTCCGGCGCCGCGCAGGCCCAGCAGAAAAAAGCTTTGCCCGGGCGGACGCAGCAGACGAGAGTAAATCATGTCGTCGAATATACACGAAATATGACGACGATATCTACGAAATTCTTCATGTCGTCCTGCGGGCAACGTCGCCGGCCCGGCTTATGTCGCAAGAATCCCGCAAGAACGCCTGGAAAACGCCGCCCGTGACCCGTTCCGTCTCGCTGATGTTCGCCAACGTGGCGCACTTCTACAGCCACTTGTTCATGCTGATCTACCCGACCGTCGTCATCGCCCTCGAAACGGCTTTCGACAGGTCTTACGGCGAATTGATTTCCTTGTCTTTCGCGGGATTCGTGCTTTACGGCGTCGCCGCCCTGCCTGCGGGCTGGTTCGGAGATCGTTGGAGCGTCCCGGGCATGTTGACGATCTTCTTCCTGGGGACGGGGCTGTCCGCGATAGCCGCGGGCCTCGCGTCGGGGCCTGTCGGCATCCAGATCGCGCTCGCCGCGATCGGGTTGTTCTCCGCCATCTATCACCCCGTGGGCACCGCATGGATCGTCACGAATGCGAAAGCGCGGGGCAGGGCGCTCGGCATCAACGGCGTTTTCGGTTCGGCCGGCATAGCTTCCGCTTCGCTCGTCGCTGGCGGCCTTACCGCGGTCATGGGATGGCGCGCCGCGTTTCTGGTGCCCGGAATCGTCTGCACGGCCACCGGCGTCGCCTTCCTGCTAGTGCAAAGCGGCATGAAGAATCCCGGCCGCGACAAAAAGACGGCCGGAGCGCCTCCTTCGCCGCGCGCGCTTCGCGGGTTGGCGCTTCTCGCGGCGACGGCGCTCTGCGTCGGCTTTCTCGCGCAGGCGCATACGATCACGTTGCCGAAGGCGTTTGCCGTCCGCGCGCCGGTGGCGCTGGAATGGGCAGGCCTCGCCGGAGCGGGCGTTCTGGTGTCCTTGGCCCTCGTGACGGGCGCCTTCGGTCAACTGGCCGGCGGCTGGCTGGCGGACCGCTTCCGACTGACGCTGGTTTATCCCGGCGTCTTCGTCGTGATGGTTCCCCTTGCCGTTGCAGCCGCTGAAATCGCGGGACTGCCGTTCGTCGCGCTCGCGGCGCTCGTCATGTTCGCGATCACGGCCTCCCTGCCGGCGGAGAACAGCCTGGTCGCGCACTATTGTCCCTCGCGATGGCACGCGACCGCCTTCGGCGTCAAGTTCGTGCTTGCGCTGGGGGTGAGCTCCCTTGCGATTCCGGCGGCCGGGCGCATTTTCGACGCAACCGGCGATTTTCGCTGGATGTTCCTTGCGATGGCCATGATCGCGGGGACGATCGTTTGCTTCGCCATGCTTCTTCCCGGCGGACGGGAGCGGACGCCGCAGGCCGCGACATAGAGTTGGAGCGCACCGGGGGTTCGCCGGGAACCGGGTCCGCGAACTTGCGGAAAGAGGCATGGCGGCGAACCGCGACGACGCTGCCGACGCGGAATGGCCGGGTAGAAACGTCCCGGCTTGTCCCGTCTACCGCGTCAGCGCTTCGTCGAGATCCCGGAGAATGTCGTCCACCGTTTCGAGGCCGACCGAGAGCCTCACCACTTCCGGACCTGCGCCCGCGGCGACCTGTTGTTCTTCCGTGAGCTGACGATGGGTGGTCGAGGCGGGATGCAGGATGAGGCTTCGCGTGTCGCCTACGTTGGCGAGATGCGACAGCAGGTTGCAGCTTTCGACGAGCCGTTTGCCGGCATCGAAACCTCCCTTGACGCCGAAGGTGAAAACGGATCCGCAACCCTTTGGAAAATAAATTTTTTTCATTCCGAAAGACGGGCTCGATTCGAGACCGGCATAGGACACCCACGCGACGGCGGGATGGTTCTCAAGAAACGCCGCCACCGCTTCCGCGTTCGCCACGTGACGCTCCATGCGCAAGGGCAGGGTCTCGATTCCGGTGATGGTCAGGAACGCGTTGGTCGGAGACAGCGCGGCTCCGAAATCCCGCAGCGCCACCGCGCGAACGCGCATCGTGAAACCGAAATCCCCGAACGTCTCGTAAAAGGTCAGGCCGTGGTACGCCTCGTCCGGCTTCGTCATGGACGGAAACTTGCCGTTCTGTCCCCAGTCGAATCCGCCCGATTCGACGATCGCGCCTCCCATGGAGTTGCCGTGGCCGTTCAAAAACTTCGTGGTCGAATGAATCACGATGTCGGCGCCGTGATCGAAAGGATTGAACAGGTAGGGAGTCGCCATCGTGTTGTCGACGATCAGGGGAAGCCCGGCCTCCCGCGCGACCTCCGCGATGGCCCGGATATCGCCGATCACGCAGGACGGGTTGGAGACGGATTCGATGAAAATCGCCTTCGAATCGGGGCGGAGCGCCCTGCGGAAGGACTCCGGTTCCAGCGGATCCGCAAAGCTGCAATGCCAGCCCAGTTTCCTGAAGCTAACTCCGAACTGGGTAATCGATCCTCCGTAAAGGTAGCGGGACGCGACGAAATGGTCGCCCGGCTCCATGAAGGCGAAGAACGCAAGGAATTGCGCGGCATGGCCGGAACCGGCAGCGCAGGCCGCGCGCCCGTTCTCGAGACTGGCGATGCGCTCCTCGAGCACGGCGACCGTGGGATTGCCGATTCGCGAATAAATGAAGCCGAAGGTTTGCAGGTTGAACAGCGAGGCCGCGTGATCGACATCGTCGAACACGTAGGACGTGGAATGGTGAATGGGCGTGTTGCGGGCGCCGGTGACCGCATCGGGAGCCGCGCCTGCATGCACGGCGCGGGTCTCGAATCCGTACGCGCTCGCGGCGCGCTCCCCGCTGATCGGCGGCGGACGTTTCTCCGAGTTTCCCATCCGGTCAGCCCGCCCGCCGCAGTTTCGGGCGCTTCGAGGAAATAAGCCCGGAATTGATGCCGGACCATGACAGTTCGTGGTGCAAGCGTCCGAACTCGATCTTGGGACACCTGTCCATGACGACGGCGAAACCGGCGGCTTCGGCCCGCGCGGCGGCGGCCTCGTCCGCGACGCCGAGCTGCATCCAGATCGTCCTTATGCCCTTCTCGTCCTTCAGGCGAATCGCCTCGTCCACGATGGCTCCCGCCTCTTCGGACCTTCGGAATATGTCGACCATGTCGAAGGCGTCGGGAACCTCGTCCAGCGAGCGGCGACACGTCTCTCCGTTGATCTCCAGGCCCGCGCTGCCGGGATTGACCGGAACGACCCGGTATCCCTTTTCCTGCAGATACTTCATGGCGAAATTGCTCGGCCGGACCCAGTTCCCGGACGCCCCCACCATGGCGATCGTTCGGGTTTCCGCCAGGATGCGCCGAAGCAGCGCGTCGGAATAGGGAATCATCGTTTGGCCTCAAATCTCTCCATGGCGCTCGCATTTCCGGCGCGCGCCGCCTTGCCGAAACGGCGCTTGGCGAACGTCGGCGCCGCGGCTTCGAACGCGTCGCCGACGAAGGCGAACCAACGAAATTCCGCTCGCGCGCGGCGGGCGTCGTCGCGCGATCTCCGCCGTCGCGCCGATAACCGGCATCGGCTACTCGCCCTGCCAAACGGGCGCGCGCTTCTGCAGAAAGGCGTCGATGCCTTCCCCGGCGTCGCGGGCGAGCATGTTCTCGACCATCGCCTTGCCGGCGTAGCGATAGGCTTCCTCCAGAGGCAGGTCGAGCTGGCGGTAAAACGCCTGTTTGCCGATCTTGAGGGTGAGCGGCGATTTCGACGCGATTCCGCTGCTCCATCGGGCGACCTCGCCGACGAGCTGCGAGTCTTCGACCACCTTATTGACAAGGCCCAGTTCGACCGCCGTTTCGGCGTCGATCGTTTCGCCCGTCAGAAGCATCTCCATCATTCGCTTGCGCGGCACGTTGCGGCTCACCGCCACCATGGGAGTCGAACAGAACAGTCCGATGTTCACGCCCGGCGTCGCGAAGCGGGCGCCGGCCGCGGCGATCGCAAGGTCGCAGCTCGCGACCAGCTGGCATCCCGCCGCCGTCGCGATCGCGTGCACCTGCGCGATTACGGGTTGGGGCAGGCGCGTTATGGCGAGCATGAGGTCGGAGCATCGGGAGAAGAGCTCCTCGTAGGCGTCGCGTCCGGGATTGCTGCGGATTTCGCGAAGGTCGTGCCCGGCGCAGAAGGCGGGTCCGCGCGCGGCGACGACGACGACCCGCACGGAGGGGTCGGCGGCGATCGCGTCGAATTCGGCCTGGAGGGCGGCCATCAGCGCGATCGAAAGGGCGTTCCGCGCCTGCGGACGATTGAGGGTCAGCGTCGCGACGCCGGCCGCGTCGGCGCGCTGGAGAATGCCGTCCATGCCATGCTTCCTTTCCGTTGCCGTCCCGCCGATGGTCGCATCAATCAGGCTTTTTTCATACCCCGAATCGGCAGCCCGAAGCGTCGGCCGAACGAAAAATCGCCGATCGCCGCCCGTCGCCAGCCTGTTTCGCGCCGGAACGCATTGACAGGCCGAAAAATCCTGACATATTCCCCCTCGCTTTCCCGCCCCGTTTGGACGACGTGCAATGAAAACCTATTCCGCCAAGGCTGCGGATCTCCACGCAGGCTGGATCCTGATCGACGCGGAGAACGTGGTGCTCGGCCGCCTCGCGGCGCACTGCGCCAGAATTCTTCGCGGCAAGCACAAGCCGACCTTCACCCCGCACATGGACTGCGGCGACGGCGTCATCGTCGTCAACGCGGACAAGGTGGCTCTCACCGGAAACAAGCTGACCGACAAGGTCTATTACCGCCATACCGGTTATCCCGGCGGAATCAGGAGCGTCACGCCCGGAAAACTTATGGCCGACGGAAAATCGGAGCGGATCGTCATGAAGGCGGTTGAGCGCATGCTGCCCAAGACCAAACTGGGCCGCAGGCAGCTGACCAAGCTTCGCGTCTATGCCGGACCGGATCACCCCCATGAGGCGCAGAAGCCCGAAACGCTCGACTTCGGCGCGCTGAACCGGAAGAACAAGAGGACTTTCTGACATGGCCGACAACGACACCGGAAGCGCCAAGCTCGGCGACGTGTTCAAGGAGGCGATGGCGGCGGACGAAGCGCGCCTCGCGGCGACGGCCCAGCCGCCTCCCGCTCCGGAAGTCAACGAACCGCAGCTCGACGCCATGGGTCGCGCATACGCCACCGGCAAGCGCAAGAACGCTGTGGCGCGGGTCTGGGTCAGGCGCGGCCGCGGCGTCGTTTTGGTCAACGGGAAGGAGGGGCCGAACTATTTCGCCCGTCCGGTGTTGCAGATGATCATCGGCCAGCCGTTCGAAGCCGTCGATCGCAGAGATCAGTACGACGTATGGTGCTCCGTCAGGGGGGGCGGCCTCTCGGGACAGGCGGGCGCCGTGCGCCACGGGATTTCGAAGGCTCTGTCCCTGATCGAGCCCGGGCTGCGCCCGGCCCTCAAGAAGGGCGGCTTTCTGACCCGCGATTCCCGGATCGTCGAGCGCAAGAAATACGGCAAGCGCAAGGCCAGGCGCAGCTTCCAGTTCTCGAAGCGGTGACGGCCGCGGGCGCTTTCCCGCATCCCTGAGAGAGGTAAGCACGATGCCCGCCGTTCGGGTCGGCGTTCTCGGCGCTAGCGGATACACTGGTTCGGAGGTCCTGAGGCTTCTGCTTCCGCATCCGGAAGCGGAGGTCGCGGCGGCGACCGCCGACCGGCGCGCGGGCGGCGAAATCGCCGACGTCTTTCCGCAGTTCGCCGGCCGGAACCTGCCGAAACTGACGCGCATCGAGGATCAGGACTGGTCCGGCATCGACGCGGTGTTTTGCTGCCTTCCGCACGGAACGACTCAGGAAACGGTCGCCGCTCTGCCGCAGCATCTCAAGATCATCGACCTGTCCGCGGACTTCCGGTTGCGCGACGCGGGAACCTACGCCGAGTGGTACGGGCACGAGCATCGCGCGGTCGGACTCCAGAGGGACGCCGTCTACGGTTTGACCGAACTAGCGCGCGAAGAGATCGCCGCCGCGCGGCTGGTGGCGTGTCCCGGATGCTATCCCACGTCCGCGATCCTGCCGCTCGCGCCGATGTTGGAGGCCGGGGCGCTCGACGTCGAACGCGGGATCATCATCGATTCCAAGTCCGGGGTGAGCGGCGCCGGGCGGGTGGCGAAGGAGGCGAGCCTTTTCGCCGAAGTGTCCGAGGGCATCCACGCGTACGGCGTCGCCAGCCACCGTCACGCGCCCGAAATCGAACAGGAACTGAGCCGGGCGGCCAACGGTCCGGTTACGGTCGGCTTCACGCCGCATCTCGTGCCGATGAACCGGGGCATCCTGTCGACCATCCACGTCGCGCTTGCCGGCGGCGCGACCGCGGCGTCGCTCCGCGAACTTCTGCGGTCGCGGTACGGCGGAGAGCCTTTCGTGCGCGTCGTTCCCGAAGGCGTTTCGCCCGCGACCCGGCACGTGCGAGGATCGAACATGGCGATGCTGGGCGTCTTCGCCGACCGGCTGCCAGGCCGCGCCATCGTTCTTTCCGTTCTCGACAACCTGGTGAAAGGGGCGGCGGGACAGGCGGTCCAGAATATGAACCTCATGTTCGGCCTGCCGGAGACCGCCGGGCTGGGGCAGCTGCCCGTTCATCCCTGACGGGCGAGCGATTCGCTTGCCCGTCGTCCGGAAGCGCAGGAGGCGAAAAGGGAATGGCTGGGGGCAATATCCTTCCCTATCGAGGACGATGGCCGCAAATTGCCGACGACGTCTTCGTCGCGCCGGGCGCGAGCGTGATCGGCGACGTCACCATCGGCGCGGGCTCGTCGGTATGGTTCAACGCCGTCATTCGCGGCGACGACAAGCCGATCACGATCGGCGAGCGGGTGAACGTCCAGGACGGAACCGTGATTCACGTTCACACCAAATTCCAGGGCACCCGCATCGGCGACGACGTGACGATCGGCCACATGGCGCTGTTGCATGCCTGCAACGTCGAAAGCAGGGCGTTCATCGGCATGGGAGCCATCGCGCTCGATACGTCCACCGTCGAATCCGGCGCGATGCTCGCCGCCGGCGCCATGCTGACGCCTGGCAAGACCGTCAAGTCCGGGGAACTCTGGGCCGGGCGGCCCGCCAGATTCATGCGCAAGATAACCGAGGAGGAGCTCGAAGGCTTCGACTGGTCGTTCCGATCCTATGCCGAGCGCGCCCAGGAATACCGCAATGAACTCGATGCGCTCGACGGCCGTTAGGGCAGGGCGGCTCCTGAGTTCAGCCGTTCCGCGACCTCGACCGCGGCGTAGGTCAGGATCGCGTCGGCGCCGGCCCGCTTCAGGCACAACAGGCTTTCGCCGATCGCCCTGTCCCAATCGAGCCAGCCGTTCAGGGCGGCGCTTTTCATCATCGCGTACTCGCCGGAAACCTGATACGCGAGGGTCGGCATCCCGAACGCGTCCTTGACGCGCTGGACGATATCCAGATAAAACAGGCCCGGTTTCACCATCACCATGTCGGCGCCTTCGGCGACGTCGAGCGCGACCTCGCGCATCGCCTCCGACGCGTTTGCGCTGTCCATTTGATACGTCTTCTTGTCGCCGCCGCCGAGGCTGGACGTCGAACCGACGGCGTCGCGGAAAGGGCTGTACAGCGCCGAAGCGTATTTGGCGCTGTAGGCGAGAATGCGCACCTGCTGGTGACCGGCCTCGTCGAGCGCCGAACGGATCGCGCCGACCCGGCCGTCCATCATGTCGGAGGGAGCGATGACGTCGCAGCCTGCATCCGCCTGCACGACCGCTTGCCGGCAAAGGATTTCGACCGTGTCGTCGTTGACGACGTAACCGTCCCTCAACAGGCCGTCATGGCCGTGAGTGGTGAACGGATCGAGCGCGACGTCGCACATCACCCCGAGGTCGGGGTGCGACCGCTTCACCGCGCTTACGGCGCGGCAGACGAGATTGTCGGGATTAAGGGCCTCGTCGCCATCGTCGGTCTTGAGCTCCGGTTCGACCGCCGGAAAGACCGCGATCATCGGAATGCCGAGCCGTTTCGCACGGCCGGCCGCCGCGGTCAGCGAATCGACGGAACGCCGGAACACGCCGGGCATGGAAGGGATTTCGATTTCCGGCTCTTCCCGATCGTGCACGAAGACGGGCCAGACGAGATCGGCCGGCGCGACGACGTTCTCGGCGACCAGCCGCCGGTTCCAGTCGTCCCGCCGGTTGCGGCGCATTCGCGTCGCAGGAAACCGCGTCCCGGCGACGGTCATCAGACGGCGGCCAGCGCTTGATCCAGATCGGCCAGGATGTCGTCGATATGCTCGATGCCGACGCTGAGCCTGACGTACCGGTCGTTGACGCCCGTCCGCTCCTGTTCCTCCGCGCCGAGTTGCGAATGAGTGGTCGTGGCCGGATGAATGGCCAGGCTTCGGGAATCGCCGATGTTCGCGACGTGATAGAACAGCCGCAACGACTCGATGAACTTCCGGCCGGCCTTGCCGCCGCCTTCCCCGAACTCGAAGCCGACGAGGGCCCCGTACTTTCCGGGCGGCAGGACGGCGTCGGCGCGGCGCCTGTCCTCGCCGTCCATCAGGCTGGGATGAATCACCTTGCCGACCTTTTCGTGGTCGGCCAGATAACGCGCGACCGCTGTCGCGTTCTCGCAATGCGCCCGCATCCGCAGCGGCAGCGTCTCGAGGCCCTGAATGAACAGGAAGGCGTTGAAAGGGCTTATCGCGGCCCCCAAGTCGCGCAACAGGACGACCCGGGCCCGCAGGATGTAGGCGATCGGCCCCAGCGGCTTCGCCGCTTCGGTCCAGACGGCTCCATGATAGCTCGGGTCCGGCTGATTGAGCATGGGAAAGCGCTCCTTGCGGGCCTCCCAGTCGAAATTGCCGCCGTCCACGATGACGCCGCCGATCGAATTGCCGTGGCCGCCGATGTATTTGGTCGCCGAATGCATGACGATCGCGGCGCCGTGCTCGAGCGGACGGCAGAGAACCGGCGCAGCGGTGTTGTCCATGATCAGGGGGACGCCCAGCTTGCGCCCGATCTCCGCGACCTCCTGAATCGGAAACACCCTGAGCTTCGGATTGGGAAGCGTCTCGGCGTAATAGCAGCGCGTCCGCTCGTCGGTCGCTCGCGCGAAAGCCTCGGGATCGGCCGGATCGACGAACCGGCACTCGATGCCCATTTCCTTCATGGTGTTGGCGAAAAGGTTCCACGTGCCGCCGTAGAGGTCCGTCGAAGCGACGAAGTTGTCGCCGGAATGGGTGACGTTCTGGACGGCGAACGCGGATGCCGCCTGTCCCGACGCAAGGGCCAGCGCGGCGACCCCCCCCTCCAGAGCGGCGACGCGTTGCTCGAAGGCGTCCTGCGTCGGGTTCATGATCCGCGTGTAGATGTTTCCGAGTTCGGATAACGCGAACAGATTGGCCGCATGGTCCGCGTCGTTGAACTGGTAGGAAGTCGTCTGGTAGATCGGCACCGCCACGGCCGTCGTAGCTTCGTCGCGCCGCCAGCCGGCGTGCAACGCTATCGTCTCGGGGTGCCTGCTGTCCGTGCCCATCGATCTTCCTTTCCCGGCGAGTGGTGCGACGGGTGCCGTTTAGGCGCAGCGGCGGCGGTCGTCAAGGAAGCCCGCGCGCTCGTCTCGCGTCGCGTTTCGGGAACCGCCGGCGCGCGTTCCGTCAGGCGCAGAATTTGGAACGCGGCGCCCACTCCTCCAGCGCGATGCGTTCCAGCGCCATTTCTTCCAGCAAAGCGGCCTTGTCGTCCCGGGAGGCGGGGTCGTTCCACAGGTTGACCAGTTCCAGCGGGTCGGCGCGGCGATCGTAGAGTTCGCAGAAATCGTCGTCGGGCCAGAACGTCAGGCGCCATCGCCCGGTGACGAAGCTCCTGACCCGCGTGTAGGCTTCCACGTTCGCGTTGATCGGCAGATCGTCCTCCTCGATCATCATGCCGCGGCGAGGAAGTTCCCGGCCCTCCCGCGCCGCCGTGACGACGTCGAAGCCCTGTATGCCGTGATAAGGGGCGAGTCCGGCGCGGGCCAGGACGGTCGAGGCGATATCGATGGTGCCCGACAGAAGGTCGGCGCGCGCCGCCGCCGGGTCGGCGGGATCAGCCCAGACGAAAGGCGCGCGGATGAGCCCTTCTTGATGGAAACAGTGTTTCAGCATGAGCCCGTGATCGCCCATCAGGTCGCCGTGGTCCGAAGTGAACGCGACGACGGTGTCGCCGTCGAGACCCAGCGCCGAAAGCGCGGAGAGAATCCGGCCGACGGCGTCGTCGATCATCGTGATCATTCCGTAAGTCAGGGCGATGATTTCCCTGGCCTCGCGGGCGGTGCAGGCGAACGGCTGAACGTGATCCCGCTTGGCCGCGCCGACGGCGAATTCCTCCTGAAGCCGCAGCATGAACGGCGGCGGCTCGACATGCCGCGCGCCATGCGAGGGCGGAACGGGGATGCTGTCCGGATCGTACATATCCCAATACTTGCCCGGCGGCGTGAACGGATGATGCGGATCCGGAAAGGAGCACTGGACGAAGAAGGGCCGGCCGCCGCCGTCGCGGGCGTGATCCTCGAGATACGAGATGGTCTCGTCGGCGACGTAGGAGGTTGGGTAGAGTTCCTCCGGCATGCGCGTGCGCCACGCCTGAGGCGCGGCGTATCCGTGCCCCGGCAAGGCGTTGGCCGGCCCGCGCAAGGAATCCGGAGCGGAATGCCGTTCCGCCAGCCAGCCCGTGTAATGTCCCTCGACCAGGTCGCCATGGAGATTGGCGAACCGCACGTGATCGAAACCGTAATGCGGCGTCTCGATATCGCGCCTGGGATTCGCGACCCACAGATCGGATCGTTCGCGCTCGTATTCCGGCCCCGCGATTCGCCGCGCCTGCGCCTCGCGCAAGGCGGCGGGCGGCGGCTCGCCCGCGCCGCGGACGGGAAAGGTCGATTCGTCCACCGCCGTCGCGGTCATGTTCTGGAGATGGCACTTGCCGACCAGCGCGGTCCTGTAACCGGCCGCGCGCAACAGATCGACGAAGGTCACCGTCTCGAGCGGAAGCGGAAGTCCGTTCGTGTATACGCCGTTGACGCTCGGCATCCTTCCGGTCATCAGCGTCGAACGATTCGGCATGCAGATCGGAGAGGCCACGTAGAACCGGTCGAACGCGAGCCCGCGCTTCGCAAGGGAGTCGATGTGCCGCGTTCTCACGATCGGGTTGCCGTAGCATCCGAGATGGTCGGCCCTCTGCTCGTCGGTGACGAACAAAAGAAAATTGGGTCGAGTCATGCGCCCCCGTTCTTTCGGCTGAACTTGCTGTGCCCGGCGCGCCGGGAATCGCTTGCGTGCAGCATACCCGCATCGCCGATTTCCTGAAAGCGTCCGCCGGCGCGTTCGCTCCCGTCGCGCCGGGGCGCCTTTCCCGCCCGAAGCATTCGAGGCGGGAAGGGCGGCGCGCCGCGTCAGTTGAGGAACGTCTCGTTCGTGAGCCGGTCCTGCAAGGCGCGGCGCATCTTGGACAGCGCCTTGCCTTCGATCTGGCGGATGCGCTCCTTGGTGACGCCGAAGGTTTCGCCGATCTCCGACAGGGTGACCTTCCTGTCGGCGAGGAAGCGCCGCGAGATGACCTCCTTTTCCCGGTCGGTCAGATGCTCCATCGCGTCCTTGACCCAACGCGCTCTCGTCTCGCCGTCGACGATGTCTTCGACGATCATGTCCGGCGTCGCGGCCTCGTCGGCCAGGAAATCGAGCAGTTCGTCCGACTCCCCTTCGCCGATCGTGGCGTTGAGCGACTGGTCGGGACGGGCCAGATGAGCCTCCATGCGCTCCACGGCGGCGAGGGGAACCCCGAGCTCCGTCGCGATCCGCCGGCGCTCCTCGCCGGTCATCTGGCTGTCCGTATTGTTGGTCAGGCGCGCCCGGAGCTTGCGCAGGTTGAAGAACAGGCTCTTCTGCGCCGGCGTGGTGCCGATGCGAACGATCGAGGAGTTGCGCACGATGTATTCCTGCATCGCGGCGAGGACCCACCACGTCGCGTAAGTCGAGAACCGCACGTTGCGGTCGGGATCGAAGCGGTTCGCCGCCTCCATCAGACCCGTGTTTCCTTCCTGGATCAGGTCGCCGATCGGCAAGCCGTATCCTCTCAGCCTGGACGCGAGTTTCACCACCAGGCGGATATGCGCCGTAATGATCTCGTCGAGCGCCTGCGCATCCTTGCTGTCGCGCCAGCGCCGGGCGAGGTTCGATTCCTGCTCGCGTTCGAGCATCGGCGCGTTCATCGCGGCCGAAATGTAGAGCCTGTCGTTCCGGTCCGGAAAGTTCGCCGCCGACATGACGTGTTCCTTTCTATTAGCGGCAACCAAAAGGTTTCGACTCGAAAATAAGATGTCCCGGCGGACGTTGCAAGGAAATTTTCGACTCGATATTGTCTTTTGTCGCCGCCGCCCCTATTTTACGCATCCGAAGGCGGCCGGCGGCCGCGCATCGGAAAGGGGCGGCATGCGCCTGCGAATAGCGTCGTGACCGATGCCTGAGCGCGGGAGGATCGTGGAGCTTGTCGGCCGGCTGCGCCGGATCGCGCACTCGCTCCAGTTCGCCGACGGGCTGAACCCTGCTCAATGGGAAGCGCTGCGCTACATCGCGCGCGCCAATCGCAACAGTTGTTCGCCGGGCGCGCTGGCCGAATTCATGGGCAGCACCAGGGGCACGGTGTCCCAGACGCTGAAGGCGCTGGAAGCCAAAGGCCTCGTCGAACGGCGGCGCGGCGCGGAAGACCGCAGGGCGGTGCGCCTCACGATCACCGCGGCGGGCCGCGCCATGATGGAGAACGATCCGCTGGTCGCTTTCGCGGAAGCGCTTTCGGCCTGTTCGGGAGATCTGCGCGCGTCGCTCGAAGACGACATGGAGCGCCTGGTCCACACCGTGCAACTCCAGCAGGGGATGCCGGAGTTCGGCGCCTGTTCCGAATGCGTCCACTTCAGGCCGGAGCTTTGCAGCGCCACCAGCACGGTCGGTTGCCGGTGCGCGATATCGGGCGACGTGTTCGGCGCGCCGGAACTCGACCGGCTCTGCGCGGATTTCGCCCGGACTTGCGAAGCTCAACCGCTGCAGAGGCTCAGATAGGCTTCCATCTTCGACCGGATCGGCGGCGGAATTTCGATCGACGCCATCGTCTTCTTGGACGCGACGCAATTCACGAAGGCGCCCCGCAGTATGTCGAGGCCGTCGTCGTGCCCGACGATGTCGTAGTGGATCGACGACCTGCCCAGTTTGGTGAGGATCAGCGACAGGTCGATCGACTGGCCCATCCTCCGCGCCGCCCGGAAGTCGGCTTCGACGCGCATCAACGGAAACATGCGCTGCTTCTCGAGGAATTGGCCCGCGAAATTCACGCCGAGGCCCCGGACCATCCAGTCTTCGAACACGTCGTTGAACATGCGGAAAAACGCGGCGTAGAAGACGATGCCCGCAGGGTCGCAATCCGAGAAGCGGATAACGCGGCGGACGGTGAATACGCCTCGAGGAAGCGGGCTGTCGGGAAACGCCGTCATCGCGTCCCATGCTTAATCCCGCCGGGCCGGATTGACAAGCGGCGCGAGGGGCGGAGGCCGGCAGGCGACCGCTTCGTCGCGCGCCCGCGCCGCCGCAGGGAGGCGCCGGGTCAGCGCTCCCTGACGTAGGGGACGCCGCTCGCCGCGGGCGGCACCGCCTTGCCGACGAAGCCCGCAAGCAAGAGGACGGTCAGAAGATAGGGCAGCGCCTGTATGGCCTGCACCGGAACGACCCCGAGTCCCGGGACGTCGACTCCCTGAAGGCGCGCCTGCACCGCGTCGGCGAAAGCGAAGAGAAAGCAGGCAAGCAATGTCGGAACCGGACGCCATTTGCCGAAAATCAGGGCGGCGAGCGCCAGATATCCCATGCCGGCGGTCATGTCGCGCACGAACAGGGCGTTCTGCGCGATCGACAGGGAGGTTCCGGCGATGCCGCAGAGCACGCCGCATATCGCCATCGCCCGGTACCGCAGCCCCGCGACGGAGATGCCCGCGGTGGCGACCGCGTCCGGCGCTTCGCCGACCGCCCGCAGCCGGAGCCCGAACCGGGTCCGGTAGATGAGCCAACCCGCGAACGGAACCGAGGCGAGCGCGACATAGACGATCAGGTTGTGGCCGCTGGCGATTTCCGAATAGATCTGGCCCAGAAACGGAACGTCGTGCAGCCGGTCGGCGAAGGGAAAATGCACCGGCCGGAAACGCGCGCCGTCGCTCAGAATCGGGGTTCTCCCGCCCAGGCCGAACCAGGCGAGCGCGAGCACCGGCCCGAGGCCGGCCACCATGATGTTGATCGCCATGCCGGAGACCACCTGGTTGCCGTGATGCGTCACGCAGGCGAACGCATGGACCATGGCCAGGGCGACCGAGGCGGCGACGCCGGCCAGAAGGCCGAGCCACGGCGAACCGGTAACGTAGGCCGCGGCGGCGGCGGCGAACGCCGCGCCCAGCATCTTGCCCTCGAGGCCGATGTCGACGACTCCCGAACGCTCGGCGAACATCCCGGCGAAGGCCGCGAGTATGAGAGGCGTCGAAACGCGCAGCGTCGCGTCGAGAACGAGAACGGCCCAGATTAACGCTTCCATGGCCTAACGCTTCCGGAACGCGCGCTCGATGCGCGGGCGGAACATGTGCTCGAGCGCGCCTGAAAACAGGATCACCAGGCCTTGCAGGACGACCACCATTTCGCGGCTGACGCTGGGCATGTCGAAGGCGAGTTCGGATCCGCCCTGATACAGCATGCCGAAGAGAAGGGCCGCGAACAGGATTCCCAGCGGGTGGTTCCGCCCCATCAGCGCGACCGCGATGCCCACGAAACCGTAGCCCACCGTGAACTCCAGCAGCAATCGATGATGAACGCCGAGTATCTCGTTCACCCCGACCAAACCCGCCAGTCCGCCGGAGATCGCCATGGACGCCATGATCGCCCGCGCCGGGGAAATGCCGCCGTAGACCGCCGCGGACTCGCTGTGGCCGACGGCGCGGATCTCGTAGCCCCAGCGCGTGCGCCAGACGAAAAGCCAGAACGCGCCGAGACAGACGATCGCGAGGACCACGCTCAGGTTCAGCGACGATTGGCCGATGTGGATTCCGAATCGGGCGAGGACGTCGTGCATGAAGGGCAGGCGCGCGCCGGGTTCGAACATGCGGCTTACGGCCGCTTGCTGCCCCGGCTTGATGAGAACCTCCACCATCAGATAGGTCATCAACGCCGCGGCGAGAAAATTGAACATGATCGTCGTGATCACGATGTGGCTGCCGCGTTTCGCTTGCAGCCAGCCGGGAACGAAGCCCCATAGAGCGCCGAACGCGGCCGCGGCCGCGACGGCGAGGGGTATCGCGGCCGGAGCCGGCAGATGATCGAACGAAAGCGCGACCAGACCGGCGCCCAGGCCGCCGACATAGGCCTGGCCTTCGCCCCCGATGTTGAACAGTCCGCATTGGAAGGCGATGGCGACGGCGAGGCCGGTGAACACGAAGTTCGTGGCGTAGTAGAGCGTGTAGGCGATCGCTTCCGGGTAACCCACCGCGCCGTGGATCAGAAGTCCGAGCGCCTTGAGCGGATCCTCGCCGATCAACATGACGATCGCGCCCGAAACGGCGAGGGCGAGAGCGAGGTTGATCAGCGGAATCAGGCCATGTGCGACCCACCCCGGCGCCGCGGCGGGCCTGCCGAAATCGCTCATGCGGCCCCGGGGGCGCGAGCGCCCGCCATCATCAGGCCGAGAACGCGCTCGTCGGCCGCGCCGGCCGGAACCTCGCCGACGATCTCGCCGTCGAACATCACGAGAATCCGGTCCGACAACGCCATGATCTCTTCGAGCTCCACCGACACGAGCAGGATCCCCTTTCCCCTGTCGCGCATCTCCACGAGCCGGCGGTGGATGAATTCGATGGCGCCGATGTCGACGCCGCGGGTCGGCTGTCCCACCAGAAGCAGGGGCGGGTCGCGTCCGAATTCGCGGCCGATGACCAGTTTCTGCTGGTTGCCGCCGGAGAAATTCGCCGTGAGCAGGCGGGGCAGGGGCGGGCGAACGTCGAAGTCGGCCATGCTCCGTTCCACGTCGGCGACGACGCTGCGCCGGCTCATCCAGGCGCCGCGGTTGTAGCGCCGGTCGCCGTGATAGCCGAGAACGCCGCTTTCCGAGGCGTCGAAAGCCGTGACCAGCCCGGTCCGCTGGCGGTCTTCGGGGACGTGGGCGAGCCCGGCTCCGCGCCTTTCCTTCGCCGTCTCGGCGCGCGCCGCGCGCGCGGCGGCCGGAACGCCGCGGATCGCGATTTCGCCGCCTTCCGCGGGCAGCGTGCCCGCGATCGCCTCGAGAAGTTCGGACTGGCCGTTTCCGGCCACGCCCGCGACTCCGACGATTTCGCCGGCGCGAACCGCGAAACTGGCGTCTTTCACGCGGAGCGCGCCGTTCCGGTCGCGAACCGACAAACGCTCGACCCGGAGCGCGACTTCGCCCGGCGACGCGGGGCCTTTCTCGACGCGCAGCAGAACCGGGCGGCCGATCATCATGGCGGCGAGGCGTTCACGGTCGGTTTCCGCGGTGTCGACGTGTCCGACCACGCATCCCGCGCACATTACCGTGACGCGGTCGGTCAGCGTCATGATTTCCCGCAGCTTGTGGGTGATCAGGACGATCGTCTTGCCCTGGTCGCGAAGCGCCCGCAGGATCCGAAAGAGATCGTCCGCTTCCTGGGGGGTGAGCACGCCGGTGGGCTCGTCGAGAACGAGGATCTCGGCGTTGCGGTACAGCGCCTTCAATATCTCGACGCGCTGCCTCACGCCGACGGGCAGGTCGCCGACGACGGCGTCCGGGTCCGCCTCGATCCCGTAATCCCGCGCCAGCCGTTCGAGGGCGCGCCTGGCCTTCGCCAGCGTTCGCCCCAGAAACGGGCCGTCCTCGACGCCCAGCGCGACGTTCTCCAGAACCGTGAAGGTGTCCACCAGCATGAAATGTTGATGCACCATGCCGACCCCGAGCGCGATCGCCTCGGCGGGCGATCTGATCTCCGCCTTCTCGCCGCGGATCCTGATCTCGCCCGCGTCGGGGCGGTAATATCCGTATACGACGCTCATCAGCGTGGATTTGCCGGCGCCGTTTTCTCCGACGATGCCGTGGATCGTGCCTCGCGGGACCGACATCGAGACGCCGACGTTGGCCCATACCGATCCGAACCGCTTGTGTATGCCGGTCACCTCGAGCGCCGGCGGCGGAGCCGCGGGCGCCGGCGCGCTCATGCGGGAGGGGTTTCCGGCGGAACGCCGCTACTTCGCGGTATAGTCCGTCACCGCGATCTTTCCGGCGATGATGTCGTTCCGCGCCCGCTCGATCGCCCTTTCCATTTCGGCGGAAACGAGGCTTCGATTGTGTTCGTCGAGAGCCCAGCCGACGCCGTTTTCGGCGAGCCCCAGCACCTTGACGCCGCCGGACCAGGTGCCGTCGCGAGCGCTCTTGAAGGCATCGTAGACCGCTTGATCCACGCGTTTGACCATCGAAGTCAGCATGGTCCCGGGATGGAGGTAGTTCTGGTTGCTGTCCACCCCGATCGCGAGCTTGCCCGCGTCCTTCGCCGCCTGGTAGACGCCGATGCCGGTGGCGCCCGCCGCGGCGTAGACGACGTCCGCGCCGCGGTCGAACTGGCTGCGGGCGAGTTCGCCGCCCCTTGTCGGATCGTTCCACGCGGCGGGCGTTGTCCCGGTCATGTTCCGGAAAATCTCGATGGACGGGGAGACGTGCCGCGCGCCCTCGACGTAACCGAGCGCGAACTTCCGGATGAGCGGGATGTCCATGCCGCCGACGAAGCCGATCTTGCCGGTCTTCGACGCGATGGCCGCCGCCATGCCGACGAGGAAGGACCCTTCGTGCTCCTTGAAGATGACCGACTGCACGTTCGGCAAATCGACCACCATGTCGACGAGCGTGAATTTCGCGTCCGGAAATTCCTTCGCGACGACCTCGACTGCGGGGGCCTGGGCGAAGCCCATCGCCACCACGACCGTCGCGCCCCGCCGCGCCATGTTGCGGATCGCCTGCTCGCGCGTCGAGGGGTTGGGAACCTGAAACTCGCGGTACTGGATGCCGGTGTCGGCCTTGAAGCGCTCGGCGCCGTTCCAGGCGGCTTCGTTGAACGACTTGTCGAATTTGCTGCCCGTGTCGTAAACGATGGCCGGCGCGAATTCCGCGGCCTGGACGGCGCCGGCCATCGCGAATGCCGACAGCGCTGCGGCGAGCGATCGCTTCATGTCTTTTCTCCAGGTTGGTTGCGGCGGCAAGGTTATCACGGCGGACGACGTTTTTCCGCATCAGGGGCGAAAGAAGGCGCGGCCGCGATTCGGCGCCGGGAGGCCGCGTTCGACGAAGCGGTCGCCGCCGCCTGCGTTCGCCGGGCCAACCGGAGGCTTTCGATTCGCGCCCGAAAAACCGGCGGCCGTCGCGGCGCCGCCGGTTCCGCCGCCGCGGTTGCCGGCGAATCGCGCTTCACGGTCAACGGACGTCTGCCGTCCACGAATCGCCGGATCGGTGGCGCGCAACCACGACATGTGGTAATGAAACGCGAAACAGGAAGAGATTTCATGTCCAGCGAAACGATTGCGGTCGCGGTCGACCATGGCGGCTACGCCCTGAAGCGGGCGGTGATCGAAGAGATTCGCGCCGGCGGCCGGATCGCCGTCGATCTCGGCGCCGACGGCGAGGATCCGGTCGATTACCCCGATTTCGCCGCGAAGCTCGTGGACGCCATCGCGGACGGGCGAACCCGGCGGGGAGTCCTCGTCTGCGGCACGGGCATCGGCGTTTCGATCGCCGCCAATCGCCATCCCGGCATCCGCGCCGCCCTCTGCTACGACGAGGAGACCGCGGCGCTGGCGCGGCGCCACAACGACGCCAACGTGATCTGCCTGGGCGGACGGAAGACCTCCGAGGAGGCGGCGCGCAGCATGGTGAGGCTGTTCCTTTCCACTGCGTTCGAAGGCGGGCGGCACGCGCGCCGGGTCGCGAAACTCGGCTGACCATGACTCCCGCCATGACTCACGACGGCTTCTTCGCCGCGTCGATCGCCGAATCCGATCCGGAACTCGACCTAGCTCTCCGCGGCGAATTGTCGCGGCAACGGGACCAGATCGAGCTGATCGCTTCCGAAAACGTCGTGTCCCGCGCCGTGCTGGAAGCCGCCGGATCCGTTCTGACCAACAAGTACGCCGAAGGTTATCCGGGCCGGCGCTATTACGGCGGCTGCGAGTTCGCGGACATCGCCGAAGAGCTCGCGATCGCGCGCGCCAGGCGCCTGTTCGGATGCGAGTTCGCGAACGTGCAGCCGCATTCGGGAGCCCAAGCCAACGCCGCCGTCATGTTCGGCCTGCTGAAGCCGGGCGACTCCATCCTCGGCCTGTCGCTCGCGGCGGGAGGGCACCTGTCTCACGGCGCTCCGTTCAACCTTTCGGGGAAGTGGTTCGACGCGGCGCAATACGGCGTGCGGAAGGAAGACGCCCTGGTCGATTTCGACGAAGTGGAGCGCCTGGCCGCCCGCCGTCGACCGAAGCTCCTGATCGCCGGCGGCTCCGCCTATCCCCGCATCCTCGACTTCCCGCGCTTCCGGGAGATCGCCGATTCGGTCGGCGCGCTGCTGGTCGTCGACATGGCCCATTTCGCCGGCCTCGTGGCCGGCGGCGCGCATCCCGATCCGTTTCCGCACGCCCACGTCGTGACCACGACGACCCACAAGACCTTGCGCGGCCCTCGCGGCGGCATGATCCTCACCAACGACGAAGGCATCGCCAAAAAGGTGAACTCGGCGATCTTTCCAGGCACCCAGGGCGGACCCTTGATGCACGTCGTCGCCGCCAAGGCGGCGGCTTTCGGGGAGGCGCTCCGTCCCGAGTTCCGAACCTACGCGGCGGCCGTCGTCGAGAACGCGGCGGCGCTCGCCGCCTCCCTTGCGGAACGGAGCTTCGACATCGTGTCCGGCGGGACGGACACGCACATGGCGCTCGTCGACCTGCGGTCGAGGAAACTCACCGGAAAGGATGCCGAGGCCGCTCTCGAAGCGGCGGGAATGACCTGCAACAAGAACGCCGTTCCGTTCGATCCGGAAAAGCCGACCGTCACGTCGGGGATCCGGCTCGGATCGCCCGCCGCGACGACCCGCGGCTTCGGCCCCGACGAGTTCCGCGAGGTCGGCGCGTTGATCGCCGACGTGCTGGACGGCGGGGCGTCCGCCGTCGAGGCGGCGAGGAAGCGAGTCGAAGAGCTGTGCGCGCGTTTTCCGATCTACGCATAAGGAGACGAAGAGATGAAATGCCCGTTCTGCGGTTCCGACGAAACGCAAGTGAAGGATTCGCGCCCGACGGAGGACAACACCGCCATCCGCCGGCGCAGGGCCTGCATTTCCTGCGGCATGCGCTTCACGACCTTCGAGCGCATCCAGCTGCGCGAAATCATGGTCATAAAGTCGAATCGCAGGCGCGAGCCGCTCGACCGCGACAAGTTGACGAGGTCGATGAACATCGCGCTGCGAAAGAGACCGGTCGATCCGGAGCGGATCGAGCGCGCGATCAGCAGCATCATCCGGCGCATCGAAACCGAGGGCGGACCGGAAATAAACTCGAATCAGGTGGGCGAACTCGTGATGGAAGCGCTGTCGCATCTCGATCAGGTCGCCTACATCCGGTTCGCCTCCGTCTACCGGAACTTCCGCGAAGCGCGCGATTTCGAGGACTTCGTGGAAAGCCTCCATGACAACGAACGGGACGAGTGACGAACGCTTCATGGACGTGGCGCTCGCGCTTGCCCGGCGCGGGCGCGGCAACGTTTCGCCCAACCCTCCCGTGGGGTGCGTCCTGGCGCGCGAGGGAATCGTGGTCGGCCGCGGCTGGACCCAGCCGGGAGGCCGGCCTCATGCCGAGACCGAGGCGCTGGCGCGCGCCGGAGGAAAGGCGCGGGGAGCGACCGCGTACGTCACGCTTGAACCATGCTCCCATCACGGGATGACGCCGCCTTGCGCGGACGCCTTGATCGCGGCCGGCGTGGCGCGTGTCGTGATCGGCGCGTCCGATCCCGACCCGCGCGTCGCCGGCCGCGGCGTCGCGAAACTCCGGGAAGCCGGAATCGAAGTCGCCGCCGGCGTCCGCCTGCAGGCGGCGGAGAACGCGGCCGCCGGATTTCTCAAACGGCTTCGCGCCGGCCGGCCGCTGGTCACCCTCAAGCTCGCGACGACGCTCGACGGCAGGATCGCCGACTCCGCAGGCGTCAGCAAATGGATTACGGGGCCGCAGGCGCGCGCCGAAGCCCATGCGTTGCGCGCGCGCAACGACGCCGTTCTCGTCGGCGGGCGGACGGCGGCCGCGGACGACCCGGAACTGACCTGCCGATTGCCCGGACTGCGAAACAGAACGCCGATCCGGATCGTTCTCGGCGGACGCCTGACGCCGAAACTCGCGGCGACGGCGCATGAAGCGCCGGTCTGGCACCTTGTCGCTCCCGGCGCCGCAACGGAAGAATTGGCGGTCGGCGAACGGCTCGAGGTTCCAGCGGACGCCGAAGGCGCGCTCGATCCCGAAGCGGCGCTGCGGCTGATCGCGGAGCGGGGGGTCAACCGCTTGATGGTGGAGGGAGGCGGCCGGGCCGCGGCGGCGCTCCTGCGGCGGGATCTGGTCGACCGGCTGGTCTGGTTCAGGGCGCCGTCGGTGATCGGCGGCGACGGCGTTCCGGCGGTCGCGGCGTTCGGCGCCCGCATGCTTGACGATCCGCCCGCGTTCGTCAGAGTATCCGTCCGGCCGGCCGGCCGGGACCTGATCGAAACCTACGAGCGGAGCCGATAGCGGATGTTTACGGGCATCGTCACGGATCTCGGCGCGGTGCGCTCGATCGAAAGGCATGGCGACACGCGAATCGAGATCGAGACCGCCTACGACACGGACGCCATCGAGCTCGGCGCCTCCGTCGCGTGCTCGGGACCGTGCCTGACCGTCGTCGCCAAGGCGTCCGGCTGGTTCGCGGTCGAAGCGTCCGCCGAGACCCTCGCCCGGACCACGCTCGGCGAATGGCGGGCCGGCACGCGGGTCAATCTCGAGCGCGCCATGCGCGTCGGCGAGGAACTCGGCGGTCATATCGTTTCCGGGCACGTCGACGCGGTCGCGTCGGTCGTCGATACGCTGCCCGAGGGCGATAGCGTCCGCTTCCTGTTCGACGCGCCGGAAAGCCTGGCGAAGTACATCGCGCCGAAAGGCTCCATCGCGCTCGACGGCGTGTCGCTGACCGTGAACGAGGTCGACGGCAACCGGTTCGGCGTCAACGTCATCGGACATACGCGAGCCGCGACGACCTTCGGCGAGCGGCGGGCCGGAGACCGGGTGAACCTGGAAATCGACACGATCGCGCGCTACGTCGCGCGGCTGCTGGCGAAAGACTGATGGCGAGCGGCAAGGCGTCCGCCGAAGCTTTCGAGGAATCTCGGGAGTTCCTGTCGCCCGTTCCCGAGGCGATCGAAGACATACGCAACGGCCGCATGATCGTCGTCGTGGACGACGAAGATCGGGAAAACGAGGGCGACCTCGTCATTGCGGCCCAGATGGCGACGCCGGACGCGATCAACTTCATGGCGAAGCACGGCCGCGGCCTCGTATGCCTCGCGATGACCGCCGAGCGCATCGATCGACTCGGCTTGTCCCTCATGTCCACCGACAACCGGTCGCAGTTCGAAACGGCCTTCACCACCTCGATCGAAGCCAGGGAGGGCGTGACGACCGGGATTTCCGCGTCCGACCGCGCCCGCACGATAGCGGTCGCGATCGATCCGATGCACGGGCGCGACGACATCGTCACGCCGGGCCACGTCTTTCCGTTGCGCGCCAGGGACGGCGGCGTGCTCGTGCGGACCGGCCACACCGAAGCGGCCGTGGACCTCGCGCGGATCGCCGGACTCAATCCGTCCGGCGTCATTTGCGAGATCATGAACGAAGACGGAACGATGGCGCGGCTACCCGACCTGATCGGCTTCGCCCAGTTTCACGGGCTGAAGATCGCGACCATCGCCGACCTGATCGCCTACCGGCTGCGGCACGACTCGATCGTCGAACGCTCGCTGACGACCCGCATCTCGCGCAGGCACGGAGGCGATTTTCGCCTGATCGTCTACCGGAACCGGGTGTCGGGGGCCGAGCATCTCGCCCTCGTGAAGGGAGACATCGCGACCGAGGATCCGGTCCTCGTCCGCATGCACGCCGTCAACATCCTCGACGACATGATCCACGACACCACCAACCAGCGGCACCACGAGCTGGAATCCGCCATACGGACGATAGGGGCGGCGGGCTGCGGCGTGATCGTGATCATTCGGGAGCCCTGGGCCGAGAAACTTTCGAACCAGGTCAGGGCGCGCCACAGGGTTCCGTCCGATCCCCTGTCCGCCACCAGCGAGATCTCCGTGCAGACGGACGACGGGCGGGAGACGGCCCCTCCGGCGTTGAGGGACTTCGGGGTCGGCGCCCAGATTCTCAACGACCTCGGGGTGAAACGCATGATTCTGCTAACCAATCGGGCGCGCGCGATCAAGGGAATCGAGGGCTTCGGCCTGGCCGTCGCCGATCGCCGACCGATCGAGCCGCTGGAGGAATAGCATCGTGACATCCCGCATAATGATCGTCGAGGCGCGGTTCTACGAAGACATCGCGGATCTGATGATGGAAAGCGTGAAAGCGGAACTCGACGATGCAGGCGCGACCTACGAATGTTTCCGGGTGCCCGGCGCGTTCGAACTTCCGGGCGCGATCCGGATGGCGATCGGCGCCCAAGAGAACCTGTACGCGATCGACTACCAGGACGACTACGCTAAAGCGAGCAACGACACCCAAGTGGGGCTGTTGGATGGATACCACGGCTATATCGCGCTGGGCTGCGTCATCCGCGGCGAAACCACTCACTACGATTACGTATGCCAGGAGTCCGCGCGCGGCCTCAACGATCTCGTCCTGCGCTACGGCGTCGCGCTGGGCTACGGCGTCATCACCGCGGAGAACAAGGAGCAGGCGCTGGCCCGGGCCAGCCGCGACCGGCACGACAGGGCAGGGGCCGCGGCTCGCGCATGCCTTGCCATGATCGAGATCAAGCGTCGGCTGACGGCTAAATTTCCCAATGGCTGAATTTCAATGACGGGAAGGCGCGCACGAGGCAAGGTCGCGCGTCGCAGCGCCGCGCGCCTGGCGGCCGTCCAGGCGTTGTATCAGATCGACCATTCGGGCGCCGCTCCAGGTCGCGTGGAGGAAGAGTTCCGGCAGCACCGGCTTGGCGGAAGCTTCGACACCGGAAACGACGTCGCCCCGGACGTCGACCTGTTCGTCGAACTCGTCCGGGGGGTCGCGGCGCACGAACGCGAACTCGACGACGTTCTGCGCCCGTCGCTCGCGGGCGGCTGGACTCCGGAGCGGCTCGCTTACGTCTTGCGGGCGATTCTGCGCGCCGCCGTCCACGAACTCGGCGAACGGCCGGAGACGCCGGCGCGGGTGATCATCAACGAATACGTGGATGTCGCGCATGCGTTTTTCGACGGCCCCGAACCCGGAATGGTGAACGGCGTGCTCGATCGCCTCGCGCAAGGAATGCGGCCGGGGGAGTTCGAAGCGGCGGAAGCCCGTGAAGAGTGAAACGCGGGACGAGTTCGCGATAATCGCGGAAATTCTCGCGCCTCTCGGCAGGAACGATCCGCGGTCTCTGGCGTTCGCCGACGACGCCGCGGTTCTGCCTCAGCGGCAACGGCAGGATACGGTCGTCACCACCGACACGATGGTCTCCGGCGTTCATTTTCTGGCGGACGAAACGCCCGACACGCTGGCCCGGCGGCTTCTCAGGGTCAACCTGTCCGATCTGGCGGCCATGGGAGCGACGCCCGACGCCTATTTTCTCAACCTGACGTTGCCGGACGGCATCGACGGCTCGTGGCTGGAGGGCTTTGCCGGCGGCCTGCGAAGCGATCAGGAACGGTTCGGCGTCGTCCTGCTGGGGGGCGACCTGACTCGAACCCCGGGTTCCCTGACGATGTCCGCCACCGCGATGGGACATGTTCCTTCCGGAGCGGCGGTGACGAGAAGCGGGGCGGCGGCCGGCGATCTCGTCATGGTTTCGGGCACGATCGGCGACGCGACCCTTGGCCTGGAGGCGCTCCGCCGAGGACAAACGGAGTTGGCGAAGCGTTTTCAGCTGCCGGAACCGCGCGTCGCGCTCGGCAGGAGCCTTCGTGGGGTCGCGTCGGCGATGGCCGACGTTTCGGATGGCCTGATCGCCGATCTCGGCCACATCTGCGCCGCCTCCGGCGTCGCAGCGACCGTCGGCGCCGCGTCCGTCCCGCTGTCGGCCCATGCCCTCGAACTCATCAGGAACGGAGAGGCCGACCTTGCGGCCCTGCTCGCGGGCGGCGACGATTACGAACTGGTTTTCTGCATTCCGCCAGATCGCGAAGAGGCAGCGGCCGCCGCGGCGCGGCATGCCGACGTCGCAATTCGTCGGATCGGAGTCGTCCACCAGAACGGAGAAGGTGTCTCCGTCGAAGATGCCGACGGGAGCCCTCTCGCAATCGAGCGCGCTGGCTACCGACACTTCTGAACGCGACGGCTTTCTGCCCGGGAGCACGCATGTTTTCCTTCCGGGCGGCGCGGGATATGTTGAAACGGCAGCAGTGCGCGGCAAAATGCGGAACAGCCAGAAACCAGCCCTTGGAGATTCCACCTCGCGAATTCACCCGACGGAAGCCGCACGCGCCCTTGCGGAAACCGTTGACGCGGCACCCACGCAGGCGCGGCTGCGCCGCGCCGTCAGTACTGCACGCGATGTTCCATACCTTGGCTGCGTCGGCGGCCGACCTGTTCATCGGGGCCGCACGCACCCCGGCGTGGCACCGGGCGTACCGCGCATTGGAGCACGGCAGGGCCAGAAACGCATGCCTGCAAGGGAAGGCAATGCAGGAGTTTCCCACGGAAATCCGCAACTTCGCCAAAGCGTTCGTCATGTTGCAGACCGAGCGGCAGCAGGCGGACTACGCACTGGATACGGACGCATACCAGAAGTCCGACGTTCTGGGGCACATCGCTTCCGCGGAATTGGCCATCCGCCATTTCGAGCAGGCGGACATTGCTGCCAGACGCGGTTTCGCAGCGCACGTACTGTTCCGGCAACGGGCAGGAGGTCCGACATGAACAACCAAGAAGTCCGCGAGATTGCTGAGACGGCTTTCAAGGCCCGCTTCAGCGACATTGTTAGAATCAGCGTCAAGCCTGGTTTCGACCATTACGACGAACCTTTGGTGGACGTAAGGATCATCTACGATGGCGAGGTCGAGCAATTGGGCGGCGAGGGCATACTGGCCGTGATCTCGGATCTCGTCGACAAAATATGGGAGGCGGAAGACTCCCCTGGTTGGCCGCAGGTTCACTTCATCTCCAAGTCCGACCTCAAGGAAGGCGAGTACACGGCCTTTTCGACTTCCCATTGCTAAGTCCGCAGGAGCGTCCCGCGCCAACTCTATGTCGAATTTCCAGATTTCTACGCTGAATTTCGTCAGGCCTACGCGATTCGCCGGCGTCGTTTACCGGAATGGGAAAGGGGTCTCCGTCGAAGGAGCGGACGGGAACCCCGCGTGATCGAATGCGCCGGCTTTCCGCACGGCGGGTTTTCCGTCCGCACGGCGTGGCGTATGTTGCGGCATCATGATCGCTTCTTCCGTTCGCAGGAACGTCCTGCTCCTCGCCGTCTGTCAGGCGCTCTTCATGACCTCGACGTCGGCGATCATCGCCACGGCCCCGATCATCGGCGGCATTCTTCTCGTCGAGGACAAGGCTCTGGTGACGTTGCCGCTCGCCTTGCAATTCGTGGCGATGGCCCTGACCACGATTCCCGCGTCGCTCTACATGGGGCGCGTCGGCCGCAGAACCGGCTTCGTGACCGGTTCCGTCATTGGAGCCGCGGGCGGCGCAGTCGGCGCCTGGGCGATCGTCAGAGGGGATTTCGCGCTGTTCTGCATCGCGTCGATGCTCACGGGCAGCTTCAACGGCTTCTCCCATTATTTCCGGTTCGCGGCCGCCGACACCGCGACCGAGGCGTTTCGCAGCAAGGCCATATCCTACGTCCTGGCGGGCAGCGTCGCGGCGGCCTTCCTCGGCCCGATGCTCGCCCGCAACACTGCGGAACTGCTTCCGGCGCAGTTCGCGGGCGTCTACCTCTCGCTGATCGCCGTCTATCTGCTGGTGGCCTGCGTCGTCAGCTTCATCGACATCCCGCGCCCGGAGGGACAGCGGCGCAAGAGCGGCGGCAGGCCGCTTTGGGAGATCGCGCGGCAGCCCAAGTTCCTCATCGCGGTCTGCGCCGCGACGTTCGGCTATCTGGTCATGTCGTTCCTGATGACGGTGACGCCCATCGCCATGAGCGTTTGCGGCTTCACGTTCTCGGATTCGTCGTACGTCATCCAGGTCCACGTTCTCGGCATGTACGCGCCGGCCTTCTTCACCGGCCATTTGATCTCGAGCTACGGCGTCCACAACGTGCTGATCGCCGGCGCGCTTCTGACCCTCGCGTGCATCGCGATAAATCTCGCCGGCGTGGAGTTCCTCAACTTCGTGTCGGCTCTGCTGCTGCTCGGCGTCGGCTGGAACTTCCTGTTCACCGGCGGCACGGCGCTGGTCACCGAAACCTACACGCCCGAGGAGAAGGCGAAGGTGCAGGGATTGAACGATTTCATCATCTGGGGAACGATCTCGGTCGGCGCCGTAGCGGCGGGCGCTGTGCAGCACACGGTCGGATGGGAAGCCGTTAATCTCGTCATGGCGCCTTTGGTGATCGTCGTGCTCGCGGCGACGCTTTGGCTTCGCCTCGCGGCATGGAGGGCGGCGCGGCAGACGGCCTGATCGCCCGCTTGCCCGATCCCGAGTCTTCTGGCATTTTTCGCGCGCTTCACGCGGGAAGGGAAACCCGCCCTCCGCAGTTCTCCCCGACAAACGAGGAATCCAGCCAATGTCCACAGCATATTGGATCGTGATCGCATGTGGCGCCGTCGCGGTCCTTTACGGCCTTTATGCGAGTCGCTCGGTCCTTTCCGCCTCGGCAGGCAATGAGAGAATGCAGGAAATCGCCGGCGCGGTGCAGGAAGGCGCCGCCGCGTACCTCAACCGGCAATACGTGACGATCGGCATCGTGGGCGTCGTCATCGGAGTGATCCTCGGGCTGTTGCTGGGCCTTCATTCGGCGATCGGCTATTTCATCGGCGCGATCTTGTCGGGCGCTGCCGGCTACATCGGCATGAACATCTCGGTTCGAGCCAACGTGCGCACGGCCGACGCGGCACGAACGGGCGGCCTCCGGCCCGCTCTCGGAATCGCCTTCAAGTCCGGCGCCGTGACGGGGATGCTCGTCGTCGGCCTGGGGCTTCTGGGCGTCGGCCTCTACTACCTCGTCCTGCGAAGCATGTTCGATTCCTCGCAGTCCTCCGGACTGTGGCACATCCTCGAAGGGCTGGTCGCGCTCGGCTTCGGAGCCTCGCTCATATCCATCTTCGCCCGCCTCGGCGGCGGCATCTTCACCAAGGGAGCCGACGTCGGCGCCGACGTCGTCGGCAAGATCGAAGCCGGCATCCCCGAGGACGATCCGCGCAACGCGGCGGTGATCGCCGACAACGTGGGCGACAACGTGGGCGATTGCGCGGGGATGGCCGCCGACCTGTTCGAGACCTACGCGGTCACGGTCGTCGCGACCATGCTGGTCGCCGCGGTCTTCTTCGAGGACGCCGTGCGGGAAGCGATGCTGCTTCTTCCCCTGCTGATCGGGGCGGTCTGCATCCTCGGATCGGTGGCCGGGACGTTCTTCGTCCGTCTCGGCAAGAGCGAAAACATCATGGCCGCTCTGTACAAGGGCTTCATCGCCTCGGCGTTGATCTCGGCCGTGCTGATCGCGGTCGCGGTGCACCAGCTGTTCGGCGGCTTCAACACGGAAATTCCCATGGGCTCCGGCGCCATCCTGTCGCAAAACCTGCTCTATTGCGGCCTCGTCGGACTCGCCGTTACGGGCCTGATCGTCTGGATCACGGAATACTACACCGGCACGCAATACCGCCCCGTGAAGAGCGTCGCCAAGGCTTCCGAAACCGGGCATGCGACGAACGTCATCCAAGGGCTCGCGGTCTCGATGGAAGCGACGGCTCTGCCCGTCGTCGTCATCGCCGCGGGCATTCTGATCGCCTATTTCTCGGCTGGCCTCTACGGCATCGCCGTCGCCGCGACCACGATGCTGGCGCTGGCGGGCATGGTCGTCGCGCTGGACGCCTACGGACCGGTCACCGACAACGCCGGCGGCATCGCCGAGATGTCGGAACTGCCCGACGAGGTGCGCAAGCATACCGACGCGCTGGACGCCGTCGGCAACACGACCAAGGCGGTGACGAAGGGATACGCCATCGGTTCGGCGGGCCTTGCCGCGCTGGTTCTGTTCGCGGCCTACACCGAGGAAATCAAGGTGCGCCTCCCGGACGTTTCGTCCGAGATCAGCTTCGCCTTGCAGGATCCCTACGTGGTCATCGGACTGTTCCTCGGCGGCCTGCTTCCCTACCTGTTCGGTTCGCTCAGCATGATGGCCGTGGGCCGCTCGGCGGCCGCGGTCGTGGTCGAGGTGCGCCGGCAGTTCAGGGAGATCGCCGGGATCATGGAAGGCACCACGCGGCCCGAATACGGCAAGGCCGTGGACATGCTGACGAAAGCGGCGATCAAGGAAATGATCGTGCCGTCGCTCCTGCCGGTGCTCGCGCCGATCGTCGTCTACGCGGTGATCTACGCGATCGGCGGACAGGTGGCCGCCCTCACGACGCTGGGCGCGCTGATGCTCGGGACGATCGTGACCGGCCTGTTCGTGGCGCTTTCCATGACGTCCGGCGGCGGGGCCTGGGACAACGCCAAGAAGTACATCGAGGACGGCAACCACGGAGGCAAGGGGTCCGACGCCCACGCGGCCTCGGTCACGGGCGATACGGTCGGCGATCCCTACAAGGACACCGCCGGCCCGTCGGTGAATCCGATGATCAAGATCATCAACATCGTCGCCTTGCTGTTGCTGGCGGTTGTCGGTTCGGCGTAGGAACGTGCCGCCGTCGTCAACCTCCGCCCGGCGCGGAGCCGGGCCCGGCTCCGGTCCCGCCGCCGCCGAAGCGCCCGATGTTGCCGATCAGTTGCTCGATGATCGTGAGTTCGCGCCCGCGCGTCGGCGTCGCGCGGGCGACGATGGCCACGGCGCGCCCGTCTTCCTTGTCGAGCTTTTCGACCTGCCTGACGACGCCGTTCTCGTCGAAGCGAATCACCAGCACCTGGCGCTCCAGTATCTCGGGCTCGAGGAAAGCGACGCGGCTGGTGCGCTTGCCGACGTAATACCAGGCGTCCTGGTCGAACGTGGCGACGGCCGACGGCGTGCCGAGCATCCCGGAAACCTGGTCTCTGGTGGTTTCGCCGACGGCAATCCCTTCCACGATCTCCGGTTTCGGAATGTTGCCGTGGATGTCGAGTGTGGGAGAGCAGGCGCCGAGCGCCGCCGCGATCGCTATCAGCGGCCATTGCCGCGCCCATCGTGTCGAAGTCTTCATGCCGCTTCCCGCCGCCGGAATTCCGATGCCGGAAATTGACTCCCCGCGTCGATCATGTCAATCGGCTTCGTTTCGGCCCTGTTAGGGCGGTCGTCCGGCGGGAGCGCCCGGTCCGTCTACGCGAAGATCGTGGAACAGGCGCGAACGCCCGAATTCTATCGGGATTTCGGCGTGCCCGACACCGTCGACGGCCGTTTCGAAATGGTCGCCCTGCATGTTCATCTAGTGCTGCGCCGCCTCAAGGGGGAAGGCGGACGGGCGCCCGGTTTCGCCCAGGCGCTGTTCGACGCGATGTTCGACGACATGGACGTCGCGCTTCGGGAAATGGGCGCCGGCGACATGGGGGTGGGGAAGCGGGTCAAGACGATGGTTCAGGCGTTCTATGGCCGAATCGCTTCCTACGACGACGCCCTCGCCAAGGGCGGCGGCGCCCTGACGGACGCGCTGGCGCGAAACGCGTTCGGCACCGCCGCTCCGGAGCGGGATCGCGCGGAAGCGCTGGCCCGCTACGTCCGGAAGCAGGACGCGCATCTTTCCGGCCTGCGGGCCGACGACATCCTGTCCGCGAAATTGCGGTTCCAGCGCGTTGCCGATGATTGACCGGCCCGCGCCCGAGTTTTCCCGAATCGTCGATCTGGCCGATCTGCCGAACGGCGGCCGCATCTACGATCTGTCCGCCGGAGAAGACGAACGCGCGGCGCTCGCGGCTCGATTCGACCTCGTGTCGATGAGCAGGCTCGAGGCCCGGCTCCGGGTGGTCTGGCGCGGCGAAACGCTTCGCGTCGACGGCGACCTGCGGGCGAACGTCGTGCAGTCCTGCGTGGTGACGCTGGCGCCGGTCGAATCGCGTCTGGAAGAGCGTCTGGAGCTCGCGTTCACGCGCGAAAGGCCGGACGAGACCGTCGGCCTCGACGATGCGGAGCCCCTGACGGGCGACGTCCTCGACATCGGGGAACTGGTCGCGGAAGAGCTTTCGCTCGCGCTCGACCCCTATCCCCGGCTGCCGGACGCCGAACGGCCGGAATCCGCCGACCGCGAGGCTCCGCGCGAAAGTCCGTTCGACGTGCTGGCGAAACTCAAGCCGAAGTTATAGTATCCTCAGGTTGCTTCCGGCGGCGGTATGGCATATCAGTCTCCGGGCTTTCCCTGAACGTTCGAAATGACACGGTTATGGCTGTACCGAAGAAAAAGGTGTCGAAGTCGCGACGGAACATGCGCAGGGCGCACCATGCGCTTCCGAGCAACGCTTACTCGGAGTGCCCGGCCTGCGGCGAGTTCAAGCGTCCGCACCACGTTTGCGCGGCCTGCGGCTACTACGACGGCGAGGAAGTTACGGACGCTGCCGGTCCCTGAGACGTTCGTGGCGCGCGGAGAAACCCTGTGGATTCCCTGACGATCGCCCTCGACGCCATGGGCGGCGACAACGCGCCGCGAATCGTGATCAGCGGCGCCGAGCTCGCACGGCGGCGCTTTCCGGGAGTCCGCTATCTCATGTTCGGCGACGAGCAGCAGATCGGGCGGTTGCTCCGGCGCCGGAAAAAGCTCGCGCAGATCACCGAGGTCACCCACACCGACGACGTCGTCGGCAACGACACGAAGGTTTCCGTCGCGCTGCGCAAGGGACGCGCATCGAGCATGCAGCTGGCGATCAACGCGGTCCGCGACGGTCAGGCGGCCGGCATCGTGTCGGCAGGCAACACCGGCGCTCTGATGGCAATGGCGAAACTCGCGCTGCGGACAATGCCGGGGATCGACAGGCCGGCGATCGCGGGGATCTTTCCGACGCTGCGCGGCGAGAGCGTGATGCTCGATCTCGGCGCGAACCTCGAATGCGACGCCGGGAATCTCGTTCAGTTCTGCATCATGGGCGACGTCTTCGCGCGCACCGTTCTGGGAACCGTAAATCCCTCCTGCGCCCTGTTGAACGTGGGCTCGGAGGAAATCAAGGGGCACGCGGAAATCCAGGAGGCCGCCGCCTGCCTGCGCGATCTGACGCTGAATTTCCAAGGTTTCGTGGAAGGCAACGACATCGCGGCGGGAACGACGGACGTGATCGTATCGGACGGCTTCACGGGCAACATAGCCCTCAAGACCACCGAAGGGGCGGCGCAACTGATCACGCGGTTCGTGGGAGAGGCGTTCCGCAGTTCCTTCGCCGCCCGCATCGGATATCTGCTCGCTCGCCGGGGCGTGCGCAAGATGCGCGCGCGCCTGGACCCGCGGCGATACAACGGCGCCATGTTCCTCGGACTGACCGGCATCGCGGTCAAGAGCCACGGCGGAACCGACGCCTTCGGCTTCGCCAACGCGATCGGAGTCGCGGTGGACATGGCGGCGAACGGCTTCAACCAAAAGATCACCGAGGGGCTGAAGGCGTCCGGCGGTTTTCGGTCGACGCCCGCCGCGGCGGCCGTCTCTTGATGGCGTTGCGCGCGGTCGTCACGGGGTGCGGCGCCCATTTGCCCGCTCGCGTCGTCACCAACCACGAGCTTGCGCAGCGCGTAGACACCTCGCATGAATGGATCGTGCAGCGGACGGGCATTCATCGTCGGCACCTGGCCGGAGAGGGCGAGAAGACCTCCGATCTGGCGGTCGCGGCGGCGCAGGCGGCGATCGACGGCGCCGGACTCGCAGCCGACGACATCGATCTGATCGTCCTCGCCACGGCCACTCCGGACGAAACCTTTCCGTCCACCGCCACGGTCGTGCAGGCCGCGCTCGGGATGAGCCGGGGCGCCGCCTTCGACGTGCACGCCGTATGCTCGGGCTTCGTCTACGCCGTGAACCTCGCGGACAACTTCATACGCCTCGGGCAGGCCGGCAACGTGCTGGTGATCGGCGCGGAAACGTTCTCCCGCATACTCGACTGGACCGACCGGTCCACCTGCGTCCTTTTCGGAGACGGAGCCGGGGCGCTGGTGTTCAGCGCCTCGGAAGGCAAGGGCGACTCGGCCGACCGGGGCGTTCTGTCGAACTGCCTGCATTCGGACGGGCGATTGCACGATCTTCTGTATGTGGACGGCGGCCCGTCCTCGACCCGGACCGTCGGCCATCTGAGAATGGACGGCCGGGAAGTCTTCCGGCACGCGGTCAAGAATCTGTCGGACGTCATCGACGAGGCCCTGACCGCGGCCGGACTCGGCCACGAAGACGTCGACTGGCTGGTTCCGCACCAGGCGAACAGGCGCATCATCGCTTCGACGGCGCGCAGGCTGAAACTGGCGGAAGAGAATATCGTCGTGACCATCGATCGCCACGCCAACACTTCGGCCGCGTCGGTGCCGCTGGCTCTGAACGAAGCGGTGTCCGACGGCCGGATCGAAAAAGGCGACGTGGTCGTGCTCGAAGCGATGGGCGGCGGTTTCACGTGGGGCGCCAGCGTTTTGCGATGGTGACCGCCGGGCGACCGCTTTCGCGGGAGACCTTGCCGCAGCCGGTATCTCGTTGACCGAATTACCTTGTGGGCGTATCCTTCCGAGGTCATGAAGCAGGGGAGCGTCATGGAGGAAAAAACGGTTACGCGGGCCGATCTGAGCGAAGCGGTGTATCAGGAACTCGGATTGTCGCGAAATTGGTCGAACAGGCTCGTCGAGGACATGCTCGAGGAAATCGCGGACGCCCTGGTCGACGGGGAGAGCGTGAAAATTTCCTCGTTCGGAACCTTTTCCGTCCGCGAAAAGGGGGAGCGAATGGGCCGCAACCCGAGGACGGGCGAAGGAGCGGTCATCAGGCCGCGCCGGGTTCTCAAGTTTCGCCCCTCCACCGTGCTGAAGAAAAGAGTCAACGATGCCGCCGAGCCCCCGTCCGAGGAATGAGGATCGGCCAGATGCGGGCAGGGGGCGATGACGATGCCGGAGACGTCCGGAAAGCGGCGCGCCGACAAGTCTCCGACAGCGTTCCGGACCATCAGCGAGGCGGCGGCGGAGCTTGATCTTGAGCCTCACGTATTGAGGTTCTGGGAAAAAAAGTTTCTGCATATCAAGCCGGTGAAGCAGAACGGCGGACGGCGGTACTACCGGCCGGAGGACATCGAACTGTTGCGCGGCATTCGAGAACTGCTTTACACCGAAGGATACACGATTCGCGGCGTTCAGAAGCTTCTGGAGGACGACGAAGCCGACGTTCGCAGCAGGGCGGCAGCGGCCGCGAGCCTTTCCGACGAAAAACGCGAAGCCGTAAAAAACGCGCTCGACGAGCTTGAAAACTTGCGCGATATGTTGAAGAATAGCCTTGCCTGAGCCGGTCGGAGCGTGGCGCAGCTTGGTAGCGCACTTGACTGGGGGTCAAGGGGTCGCTGGTTCGAATCCAGTCGCTCCGACCATTTCCCTTCGGGGTGGTCGGCCTTACGCCGCGCCCAGGCGGTCCAACAAGCGGCCGAAGCCGGAAATCGGCCGGGTCATGCCGACCCCGCGGAACGCCGCGAAGAAGTCGGCAGGGTCGCTCGCGACCACCGTCTTGCCCGTTTCCTCCTCGATGGCGACGACGGCGTCGGCGGCCGGCCATTGCGGGCAGGGGATATAGAGCGCGTCGGCGTCGGCCGCGTCCTCCAGCGTGCGAATCGCGAAATCGCGGATCGACGACGGATCGGTGTCGTGCAGCCCGCGAAAGCGGACATCCATGGTGGCGCAGGCGGCGACGGAGAAACCTGCGGCCGTCAGATAGCTTTCAACCCTGTCGTTGATTTCGCTCGGATAAGGCGACGCGACGGCTATCCGCTCCACGCCGAGAAAACCGAGCGCGTCGATGGCCGAGCGGATCGAGGTCGTCGCCGGAACGCCCGTGCCTTTTTCGATCATTCCGATGACTTCGGCATCGTAGCCAGGTCCGCGGCTGACCACGAGCGGCGTCCCGAAGTGAACGATGAAGTCGACCGCCCGCGCCGCGAGATAGTCGGCCGCCCGCGAGAGCGAATCGAGCGCCCGGTCAAAGTTTTTGTCGTCCCAGAAATCGATGTTCGAGGTGATGCCGACGAAACCAATCTCCGCGGGCGCCATGCGATAGTAATCCCACGTCACGACCTCCATGACGGTCGGACTGATTCCGCCGATGCGCTTGCTCCAGAGCGGCATTTATCTTTCCCAGCTTGCGGCGTCCAATATTATACAGCGTAAGCGCTTCCTCCGCCACTTTCCAGCGCGCCCTTGCGCGTCCGGGCGGATGCGTTCCAGCGAGGCTCCGGAACGCTCGAGGAGACTCGCTTCGAGACCGCCGGCCCATTGGCCGGCGCGCGAGAAAAACGACCGGAATCGTGCGCGACCGGGGCCGCCTGCGACTGCGACGGCGCGCTCGCCCGTTCGCGCGAGACCTTCGTTTACGAAATTCGAAGGGTCGATTCGCGTAGGGCACGCGATGACCAGCGGGCGCAGAGATTGTCCCTAATTTTTTGATGTAATGCCGATTTTTATCGTTCTCGGAACCGCACCGTTCCTTCGCGTCGTCGAACAACTCTGCGCAAGGGAAGCGTGCATAATTCAAACCAAGCCAGTCCGCATACGGAACGAGATCTTCGAACCGGACAGAAAATCATCGAATTCAAATGGCTGTATACCAATTATGACCTGAAAAATTAACTTTCGAAGCGCCGCTCCGGGCTGCGAAAAAACGAGGTTGCCGTCGGTTCGGTAGCGCCCGCCGCCGATTTCGGCGGCGGGCGTCGCGGGGCTGTCAGCCGTGAATTTCGCGAAGCGCCAGCTGGATTGCGTCGACGATCTGAAGGTAGCCGGTGCAACGACAAAGATTGCCCGCCAGTTCGCGCTTGATGCGATCGCGATCGGCATCGGGCAACCGGTTTACGATGTCGTAGGCGGTGGCAAGCATGCCAGGCGTGCAGTATCCGCACTGAACCGCATGCGCTTCCTTGAAGGCCTTGCGGATGGCGGCCATCTCCGCATCGCCGTCGTAGCCTTCGACGGTCCTTATCTCGCTTCCGTCGACCGCGGCGGCCAGCGTTATGCAGGAACGGGCGGGCTTGCCGTCGATCAACAGCGTGCACGCGCCGCAAACGCCGTGTTCGCAAGCGGTGTGAGTTCCGGTCAGATCCTCGCGATCCCGAAGGAAGTCGGCGAGGGACAGGCGCGGCTCCACCTCGGCGGACAGATGCCGGCCGTTGATCGTGAACGAGGTCCGAATCATCGGTTCATGGCCTCCCGCGCCGCGCGCGCGACGGCGGTCCCGTGAAGATTGACAGCATAATGGTCGTCCTTTTCGACGAACCCGCTTCGCCGGACTTCCTCGCCGGCTTTCGCCTTGAGGCTTTCCGCAAGCGCGGACGACCAGCCTTCGGCGCCGACGATCAGCTCCTCGACGCCGGCAAGACGGAGGGGAGGGGTTGCGGGACCGGCGAGCACGACGCGATGCCGAGGCGGATCCAAAACGACGACGCAGAGCGATTCCGCGAAATCTCCCGGCTTCACGCAGATCTTGCAGTGCCCCCAGCGCCCGCCGGGCGACAGGCGCGGAATCCGGATCGACCGGATGACGTCGCCCTGTTCCAGCACCGTCGTCAAGTTGCCCGTGACGAATTCCGAAGCGGTCGTTTCGTGGTCTCCGGCGGCGTTGCGGAACCGGATCGACGCGTCGAGCGCGATCATGACCGGCGGCCAGTCGGCTGCCGGGTCGGCATGGGCGAGGCTGCCGCCCAGGGTCCCCCGATTGCGCACCGCGCGATACGCTATGCCCGAAGCCGCCCGGCGCAACAGGCCGTTGGCGACGTCCGGCACGACGCCGTCTTCGAAATCGGCATGCACGGTCGTCGCCCCGACGGTCACGCCTCCTTCGTCCGCCTCGACCGCTCCGAGCGCGTCGATTTTCGATATATCGACAAGCAGCCGCGGCCGCGCGAGCCTGAAATTCAACATCGGACCGAGCGATTGTCCGCCGGCGTAGGGGCGCGCTTCCCCGGCGCTCGCGCCGAGAAGGCGAACCGCCTCGTCCAGATTTCGCGCACGGGCGAACTCGAACGGCGCGGGCTTCATGGGCGCGCTCCCCCGGCGATCGCCGCGCAGAGCCGACGCGGCGTGATCGGCGTCTCGTTCACCTCCGCGCCGAGGTCGGCAAGCGCGTCGTTGATCGCGTTGCCGACGGCGCCGAGCGGGCCGATGGCGCCGGATTCGCCGACGCCCTTCACGCCGAAGGTCGTGTATGGAGACGGAGTCTCCATGTGTTCGTACTTGCAGTCCGGAATCATCGGAGCGGCGGGAACGTGGTAGTCGGCGAGCGTCACCGAAAGGGGCTGGCCGTTCGGGTCGTATCTCGATTCCTCGTACAGCGCATTGCCGATGCCTTGGGCGTAACCGCCGATGACCTGACCCTTTACGATCGCCGGATTGACCATCGTGCCGCAGTCTCCGACGATCGCGTAGTCGAGAATTTCGACCTGTCCCGTCTCCGTGTCGACGGCGACGACCGCGCCGTGCGCGCCGAAACCGAATACGCCGCCGTGCACTTCGTCGTTGTAACCCGTCGTGGCGGTAAGCCCGTTGCGATCAGCGTCGTCCGGAAGATCTTCCGGATGATGGTAGAAGGCCTCGGCAATGGCGTCGAATCCAACGGAGCCGCCTGGCCCGAAAACCCGCCCGCCCTCGACTCTCGCCTCGGATTCTTCGCACTGAAGCAGGTGCGCGCCGATGCGCTCGAGGCGGGGGATGAGTTCCCGGCAGGTCTGGGCGACGGCGCCGCCGGCGACGACGATGCTGCGCGATGCGTAGGTGCCGGTGCCGGCATACGCCGTCGCGGTGTCTCCGTAGCGGATAGCCACCCGATCAGGGTCGACGCCGAGCACCGACGTCACGACCTGCGCCAGCGTCGTTTCGAGGCCTTGGCCGTGGGAGTGGATGCCGACGGACGCCCAGATCCCCCCGTCCGCCGTCAGCTTTACGCTGGCCATCTCCATGCCCGGCACGAGTTCGATGCCCCAGGCGGAATAGCCCTGCGGGCCCGTGCCGTAGGCGGTCTGCTCGTAAAACGCCGCGAAGCCGACGCCGATCCTGCGGCCGTCCGGCTCCTTCGACTTCTGGCGCCGACGGACGGCATCGACGTCGATCGCGGCCATGCAACGCCGCATGGCTTCAGGATAGTCGCCGCTGTCGAGGCGCTTGCGCGTCACGGTTTCGTAGGGCATCTGCTCGGGCTTCACGAGATTGTCCAGTCTCACGTCCCACGGTTCCCGGCCGACCTTGCGCGCGGCGGCGTCCAGCGTCAGTTCGCCGGAGAAGCAGACGCCCGGGCGAGCGACTCCCCTGAACGGCTGGCTGGCAGGCTTGTTGGTGCAGATCGTGATCGAGCGCCCTCGAAACGCCGGCACGTCGTAGGGCCCCTGGAGGTTTCCGATGCCGGTGGCGGCCTCGACGCCGACCGGCCACGGCCACGGCGAGTACGCGCCGGCATCGACGAGGTACTCGCCTTCGATCCCGAGAATGCGACCCTCGCTATCGACATACATGCTGATTGACACTTCGTGCTCTCGGCAGTCGGCGTCGGTGACGAGGTGTTCGAATCGGTCCTGCACCCACTTGATCGGGCGCCCGAGATGCAGGGCGGCCCATGCGACGGCGACGCTTTCGCCGTCGAGATAGGTCTTGAGGCCGAAGCCGCCTCCGACGTCGGGGCAGATCACGCGCACGCGGTTGATGTCGAGTCCGAGAAACTTCGCCAACCCTCGCTGCATGGGATGCGGCAACTGGTTCGACATCCACACCATCAACTCGTCCGTGCGTCGGTCGGGCTGCGCGCAGACGCCTCGTCCCTCCATGGGCATCGGCGTTTGCCGCGCCATGTCGAAGCGCCGGGTGATTACGTGATCCGCCGCCGCCTTGGCGGCGTCCATGTCGCCGTTTTCGAACACCGTCTCGCAGACCACGTTACTGTTCCAATGTTCGTGAACGAGCGGCATGTCGGGCGAAAGCGCGTCCTCGGTCGTGACGATTGCCGGCAATTCGTCGTATTCGACCTCGATGGCCTCCGCGATGTCTTCCGCTTCGGCGCGGGTGGGGGCGACCGCCATCGCGATCTGCTCGCCGACGTAACGCGCCTTTTCTCCCGCGAGAACCGCAAAATCCGCTCCCTGGAAACCCGGAAGCGCGGCCGTCGACCGAATGGGCTTGACGCCGTCCAAGTCCTTGACCGTGAAGACCTGCTTCTGCGCCTCTTTCGGCGGCGCTACCCGGACCAGCCGCGCATGCGCGAGCTGACTCCTGCAAAAGGCGGCATGCCACATGCCTGGGAATTTGAGATCGGGGATGTACTGGCCGGCGCCGTTAAGGAACCGGTCGTCCTCCTTTCGCGGAACGCTGCCGCCGACGCCTTTGTGCTCCATGTCCCGGGATCCCTGCTCGGTGGGCGAGTTCGGCGACTCTGTCGCGGGCATCGTTCCCTGCCGGAACGAACGTTCCTATCCTAAGCGTTGTTGGCGGAGCTGTAAATCCGCTCCATGTAGGGCGACGGTCGTAGTCGCGTTTCCAGGAGGGACCGTACCAAGGTTCCCGCCAAATAATTGTTACTTCCACGAAGCGGTTGTGCTATTTTTCCATCTACACGGGTCGAAAGTGATTCTATGCGGACAGTGTTGAGCGATTTTGAACGGCTGTCGTCAAGGGTGGGTGTGCATGAGGTCAGCGCGTCCGCGACCGACCAACAGCCTTTCCTGCCCACCCCAACGTCTTGCCGATGTCCGAACTCGTCGCTGTCGACCCTCGCCGGAACGAGTTCATCGCTCGCTGTCTCCGGCTCCGGCATCGCGACTCGGAAGAGCGCGCTACCGGACAGGCTCGGTGACCTCGGAGCACACTGTCGTAACCCGACCCTGACGATTGATGGGAGCCGATCCCGGGGCACCGCTCTCGCCTACTCCTCGCTCCGTTCGAACGACGACTGCCCGGCGATCGACACCGATCCCTGCGCATCGCGTCCGATCCGCCCGAGACCTTCCGTGCGGAATACCGCTCGAAACCTTCCGTTGCCGGGCCTGCCCGACGGAGGAGCCGTGCATGGGGGGACCGAACAAATCCGATGCCCGGAACGAACGCCCTCTCCCGATCCAAGACGCCGCCAGATCTTTGAAGGGGTCGAAAGCGACCCCTCGACGAATAGGCTGTCACTTCACGAACGGACATTAACTGAGCTAACGAGAAATTGATGAAGATAAATGGTACAATGGCACAATTACATGAAATGGGGTACGCACTTCTTGAGCGTGTGGGACAGGAAGGATTGGATATCATTGCAAATCAATTGGGCGAAATAATCTACATCACTGATGTGAAAGTAAACTTGAAAAATGAGAATCTGGTTACCTCTAATCGGGCACTAGGCTTCCATACAGATCATCCGAAGGCAGATTACGTCGCTTGGATCTGCATTAGATCGTCAAAAGAAGGTGGTGAAACTGTCCTTGCAGATGCCCGAGCAGCGTATCTAAAATTGTCGCCAATACAACGGCAAGCCTTGTCCAGTATATATCTATTTGAACATAAAGTATTTGCAAATGATGAGGGGAACCACCCGCTGGTAAAGATAGCGAACGGAGTGGTTAAAATCTATTATAGTTTCTGGTTAGTTCGGGAACATAATTTGTCGCCTTTACAAAAGGAATCGGTCACACGGTTTCATGAAAATTTGCCTGAATGTAAGATTGCAGAGTTTAAAATGCTTACAGACGATGTGTTGGTAGTCGATAACGGAAGAATATTGCATGGTCGTCACGCGTTTTCTGATCCGAAGCGTTTTTTGAAGCGCTATTGGATCACTCGTTACCCATCTAGCAACCTGTCTAACTAAGGAGAATGAACCATGACGGGACTAACTCAAAAAATCGGAACGGAAACCCGAAATTCCTTGCCCAATCCGGTGTTCATGACGAACAAGATCAGTATGCCAAGAATAGAATTTCTTCTATCCAAACGCATCGATGCTGATATTGCTGAAATCGATCTTGAAATGGTGAAAACGAAGATGATGGAAGTTGAGGAAGGTGTTAGTTGGACAAAAGAACAATGTGATGATGGAGAGATAGAGTACAAGAGATATCTTACTTTGTGCCGCAGATTTCCTTACCCAGATCACTCAATTGTCCCAAACAAAATCATGGACACAATGTGGCATTATCACATCTTGGATACACGTGCTTATTGCCGTGATAGTGATAACATTTTTGGGGGATATTTTCATCACTTCCCTTATTTTGGCATGAGAGGAGAAGAGGATGCCGCAAACCTGAAAAGGGCCTTCGAAAAAACAAAGCTCTTATACAAGGAAACGTTCAGGGAAAGGATGGATCGGACGGGCGAGCAAAACTGCTGGCACGATTGTGAGGAAAGATGCTGGCATGCATGTTCCAATAAAGATCCAAACTGACAGGATGACTTCTCAAATGCCGATGGGCTGGAGGTCCTCGGCGGCATCCGCGCTGATGTTGTCGAATTACAACACAAATGGATTCGGATTGTCGGACGTGGAGTAGAGTCGAGGACTGGCGCGTTAGCGGTAGGGTCCGGTGGATGTTCCGTCGCTTTCGCTCCAGGCCCAATCCTACGCCCACGTTTCTAGTGCTTCATCACAATGCAGTCTTTGGATGAGGCCATAAGCTGAGTTGGGATCCTCGTAGGCGAATACTGCGCGAAAAAACTAAAATTTTATTTTGATGAAGCGCTATCCCTACTCGCTAAGCCGGACATACGGAAGTCCCGCATCCGGCTTTCGGCCGTAATCATGCCTTCGCCCGCGCATAACTTTTCGTTCTCGGATCAAGATATGCAAGGCTCAATTCATCCCATAGATATCTGTTTGAAATGCGCACACACTTCGTCACTTTCCGACCGTTGGCGGTTTCTCCTCGGTTTGAGAGAAGCAGCTTCACATCGCCTGTGTTGAGGCTTGCGTTCGCTCGCATTTCGACCGCAGGTCCGAGCCTATTTCAAAACCCTTATTATCAATAAGCTATCATCTATAGGCTTTTTCTGCCTCCGAAAGCCGTCCAAGTTGACGTAGCAATTAGCTAGGTCGCTGCAACCACGAAGTAGAGACACTTAGCAATTTTTCGAATTTCTTGGAAAGGCATCGACATCGACCACATTGACCACACCAAACGAATGTCCGTAGGAGTGGGCACGTTCCACAAGTGCCGCGATGCGGAATCTTGCCCTACGAACGAAATCCGACCGCTGTTCAGACAGTACTTCCGAACCACGTTCACGCTAGGGCAATCCGTTCGTTTGCTAAGCGTCGTGTAAGCCAAGAACCAAAACACCTTAGGCCGGAACGCTGAAATCGAGATCGTCCCTCTTCTTGAAGAAACTGCGACCGTCACTGATCGAAGAGAATAACGGGACTGTAAATAAGCAGTATGTTGCGACTGCCGGTTCCCGGGGGCGAAACATGGGGCATGTTCCCTTCCGTCCACAACGGATCATTGTCCGGCTTGCGCCAAGCCGCGTCGGCTTCGGTCCAGGGCGGAACATTGCGTTTCAGAATCGACAAAGGGAGGACAATTCGAAACTCAGCTCAAGAGAGCTCGATATCAGAAAAGCGTCGGCGCAAAACCGGCTCGCCTTTTCCTCATCCGCATTGTCTTTCTCAAAGAAGTGGCTGTTCACGAATGCGCAAAATATGTTCGGCAGCGTTCCAGCCTTCCATTTTCCGGGCCCTACATCCCGCCGCTCCGCAAATTCGAAATCTATAGTCAAACGAGGCGCCCGCGCCGCGTGTCTCGCCAGCTCAAGCGAGAGCCGGGGCGTGGGCTGCTTCGCGGTTTTCCCTGATGAAGATGGTGAGAAGCGCCGCCAGCAGCGCAAGCGCCACCGAAACCACCCATACCCAGTCGTAGCGGGCGAACAGGTCGAACAGATAGCCTCCGATGAACGAGCCGAGCGCGCCGCCGAGCGAATGAAGCGAGAAAATCAAACCCATGGTGACGCCCATTACCGCCCGGCCGATGTGGGTCGCGACGAGGCTGGCGACGATCGGAAAGGTCGCGTAATCGAAGACGCCGAATAGTACGGCGAAGACGTAGAGCAGGGGGGCGCTGCCCGCGATGTGGAGTAAAAGGATCAGGGTCAACGCGCGCATGAAGTAGCAGCTCGCCAGCAGCGCCGGCCTGTGAAACCGGTCGGAAAGCGCGCCGTAGACGATCATTCCGATCAGGCTGAACAACGACAGCACGCCGTAGGCGGTCGCGCTTTGCATGGGCGGAAATCCGCAGGCCACGGCGTAGGGAATGAGGTGGATCTTGACTGTGCCGGCTGTCGTGAAGCCGCAAACGAAGAACCCGCCCCCGAGGAGCCAGAACACGGGACGCCTTGAAAGCATGCGCAGCGTAACCCAAATGGAGGATTGCCGGCCCCGGGAGGGAACGGGCCGAGGCGGCTCCCGGCCGATCAGGAGGTAGACGACGAGCCCGACGACGAGCACCGCGACGCCTACTGCCGCGAACGCGTTGCGCCAGGTGATCGCGGTCACCAGGAAGGCTAGCAACGGCATCAGCGCGAACTGACCGCCCGTGCTCCCCGACGTGGCGATGCTGGTGGCAAGTCCCAGACGCGTCCGGAAGTGGTGAGCGACGGTGGTGGAGACGAGCGACGGCGACATCGCCGCGAACGCGACGCCGCCAACGATGCCGAACAGCGCGACGAGCTGCCATTCCTCGGTCATGAGCGAACAAAGGATATAGACCAGGCCGACGACGGACATGCCGGCCGCATAGACGGCGCGCGACCCCCAGCGATCGACGATCGCGCCCGCCGCCGGAGCGGCGACCGCCATGGTCGCCATCATTACGCCGCCGACGGTCGCGACGAACTTGTAGGACCAGCCGGGATCCTCCTTCCAAAACGGCATCATCAGCCCGATGCTGTTGCGGGCTGCGATAACGAATCCCAGCATGAGGAACAACGCGCCGACGATCACCCAGCCGCGCGGACTGTCTTCTTCGTGCATGGCGCGCGGAGCGTTTGCAGGCATCGAATTCCCCAGCCGGCGACGCCGTTCGGAACGGATTCCCGCCGCGCTCCCGAAGGCTTACCGGAACGACCCGGCGCTGCTACAATGCGCCCCGAGCGGAAAACCCGCGACGAGCTTTTCCGGTTCGACCGAGCGGGAAGGGCAGCAACCAAGGGAGAGACTAAACCATGAAGATGTCGTTTGGAAAACTGGCCGCGGCCTGCGTCGCGGGGGCGGCCGCGTCGACGGCGCTCGCATTGCCAGCCTGGGCCGACAGCCATGCCGCGCAGGAACTCAAGGTATCCACGGCCCTGCAGGAGACGCACGATCAGAGCACGGCTTTCTTCGATACGTTCGTCGCCGAGATGAAAAAGGACGAAAGCCTCGTCAAGCTGAAATACATCGGCGGCCCCGAAGTCACGCCCAACCGCAAGCAGGGTCCGGCGATGGCGCGCGGACTGATCGACATCATCATGTCGCCGACCACCTATTACGCGAATGTCGTGCCCGAGGCTCGGTTGACCGGCATTTCCAACGTCTCGCCGCGGGAATGGCGCGAGAACGGCGGCTACGACCTCCTTGCGAAGGTCTGGGCCGAGAAGTTGAACGCCATTCTTCTCGGTTGGGGCAACTTCTACGGATACAACCAGTTTTTCATCTGGCTCAAGGACGAGCCCAAGCCCAGCAAGGTTACCGGACTCGATCTCAAGGGCCTGAAGATGCGCACGACGCCGCTCTACACGCCGTTCTTCAAGGCGATGGGAGCGACGACCAAGAATATCTCGCCTGCGGAGGTCTACACCGCTCTTGAACGCGGCGTCGTGGACGGCCTCGCCTGGCCGGAGGGCGGCGTCACGGTGCGCGGCTGGCAACGGTTCATCAAGTTCCGCGTCGGTCCGGGCTTCTTCCGTTCCACCACGATGGCCACGATGAACAAGGACAAGTTCGAAAAGCTGCCGAAGAAAGCCCAGGAGCAGCTTCTCGCGGCCGGTCTGAAATACGAGAACGAAAGCGGCGCGCTCCTCAAGGAATACGCCCGGATAGACAACGAGAAGGTCTTCAAGGAAGGCGTCAAGGATTACACCTTGGAGGGCGAGTACGGCCAAGCGTTCATCAACACGATTCTCTCTGCCAACTGGGCCGACGCCGCCAAACGCAAATTCAGCGTCGATTTCGAGATCCTCAAGTCCAAGATGTACAAGGACGGCGGCAGCTGAACGCGCCGGCCGGCCCGGGGCGTCACCGGGCCGGCCGCTCGTCTCCGCCGCGCCGCCGTTCGCGGGGCCGGCGCGGCATGAAACGTGCAACCCGCTTCCGGCCCATCGAAGGAGACACTCCATGACCGACGAGGCGAACCCGCGGAACGGCGTCGACGAGAGCGTTTCAGCCGGGGGCGAAGCCTTCGCGGCGCGCGCCGACGATCCGGAAGCCCTGGAACGCGTCTTCAAGGAAGGCGTCTATCCCTACCAGGACAAGATGCCGCGCTCCGCTTACGAGAAGCGCAAGGCCGAGCTTCAGGTGGAACTGCTGAAGGCGCAACGCTGGGTCAGGGAATCCGGCGCAAGGGTCGTCATTCTGTTCGAAGGGCGCGATGCGGCAGGCAAGGGCGGAACGATCAAGCGGTTCATGGAGCATCTCAATCCGCGCGGCGCGAAGGTCGTCGCGCTCGAGAAGCCGACCGAACAGGAGCGCGGTTGTTGGTATTTCCAACGCTATATCGCGCACCTTCCGACCGCCGGAGAAATAATCCTTTTCGACCGTTCGTGGTACAACCGCGCCGGCGTGGAGCGGGTCATGGGATTTTGCACTGGGGCCGAATACCTTGAGTTCATGCGCCAATGTCCCGAATTGGAGCGGATGTTGGTCAACAGCGGCATCCTTCTCTTCAAATTCTGGTTTTCGGTCTCGCAGGACGAACAAGCGCGGCGTTTCGACCGGCGCAAGACCGACCCCCTGAAGCAGTGGAAGATTTCGCCGATCGACCTCGCTTCGCTCGACAAGTGGGACGGGTACACGCAAGCGAAAGAAGCGATGTTCTTCTATACCGACACCGCCGACGCGCCATGGACGGTCATCAAGTCCGACGACAAGAAACGCGCTCGTATCGCCTGCATGCAGCATTTCCTGTCGAGGCTTCCTTATCCCGACAAGAATACCGAGCTGGTATGCGGTCCGGACCCGCTGATCGCAGGTCCGGCGACCCGGGTCGTCGGTCGCGACGAACCGATGGGAGCCAACGCATAGCCGCGGTCGGTCGGCTTTGCCGGCAGGGTCCTGCCGAAGGGCGCGAGCCGAACGGCAGCTGTCCGGCCGCGGATCTTCGCGGCCCCTCCGGAGCGCGGACGGTCGCCGGCCTCCGCCGCGAAGGCGGCGGATTTTGCGATTCGGAAAACGCTCGCGAATCGGTTTCGCTGCACGAAATAACCATTTGAAATAATAGATTTTATCCATGCCCGGTCTGGAGGTGCCCGCCATCCTGCGACGCAATGCCGGCAACGGCGCCGCGCGCGTCACGAAGCGATCCGAAAATATGACTCGACGAAACCCGCTCGAACAGGCAGTTATGACGGCACGCGACCGGTCGCGGCGAAACGCAGGGCTTCCCGAGTCCACCGGTCCCGGACAACAGAAAGGAACGAGCATGCGAACGATTCCAGCGACAGGCGCTGCGCTGCTGGCTGCGGCCGTTTTGGCGACCCAAGCCTCGGCCCAAATAAACCTTTCCGCCGAAACGGCTTCTCCCGGAGGCGCGCCGCACCTTTCCGTGACGCATCTGGCGGAAGTGGCCGGCGAGGCCGGCGTCGCCAATCTCCAGGTCCAGGCGGGCCAGACGCTTACGAACACGGTCATGAACGTGGCTCAAGGCAAGACCGACGTCGGCGTCGCTCCGCTCGTTCTGCCGTTCCTCCTGAAAGTGGGCCGGGGTCCGTACGCCAAGCAGGGCAAGGCCGGCGCCGAAATGGTCGAAAACCTTCGGGCGCTTTATCCCTACAATTTCGGCTCCTACACGCTTTTCGGATTTCAGACCCGGGACATCACCTCTTGGGACCAACTCAAGGGAAAGACGATCTACAACGGCCCGCCCCGCGGAGGCGCGCTGGTGGGCGCTCGCCAGATGCTGCAACTCGTCACCGGTCTGAAGGAAGGCGAAGGCTACAAGGGCATCCAGGTCAACTGGCCTCAGGCCAACAAGACCATCATGGACGGCACCGGCGACATGAACCTGTTGCCCGCCACGTTTCCGTCGGACCGAATCGTCGCCGCGCTTTCCGCGGGCAAGGTCAACGTGATCTCGGTGCCGAAGGCGGCCTTCGAAAGCGCGCCCTTTCAGAAGTGGGCCAAAGCCCCCGGGAATGCGCCCGTCACGTTGGCGGGGAGCAAGATGGGGTACGGCGACGACGTCCGGCTATACTCCGAGGACGGGGTCTTTCGCGGCGTGAACATCACTGGGGCGGAAATCGTCAACAAGAACATGGACTTCGATCTGGCCAAGGCGTTGACCGCGACCTACATCGCGTCGTTGGATCGGCTGAAGGCCAAGGCGCCGTTCATGGTCAACGTCAATCTCGGCGTGTTGGACGCGGTCAAGTCGGGATTCTGCGGCGCAATGCCGCTCAAATACCATCCCGGCGCCATCGCGGCATGGGAGGAAGCCGGCTCCAAGATCCCCGATTGCGCCAAACCATGATGCCGAGCCCGGGGGATTCATCCCCCGGGCGCTCTTTTTCCATGCGATAGATGTCGCTACCGAACCCGAAGCTGGCGACCGGCGAAGTCGCTGCCCTGGCGCTCGGGCTGTTTCTCGTGGCGATAGGGATCGTGAACAACGTCCCGGCTCTCCCGGGTCTCGACAATTGGGTTCGCGACGCGGCGGGCGATCCGACGTTCGCCATCCGGAAGTTCTCGTACGAGTATCTGCATCCGGCCGCGTTCGTGATCATGATGACGGTCGTGGCCCTCAAGCACTCTTTTTTCCGGTCGTTCCGGAACCGGTCGGCCGCGACCCAGGCCGCGAGCATGGCGATGGACGTCGCTCTCGTCGCGATGGCGCTGGCGATCGGCATGACTTACCTCGTGGAAATCGAAGCGGTCTGCCTGGTCGATCAGCTGACGGGAGAGAGAGCGGAATTGATCGCAAGGTCTCTCAAGGAAGAACAGGAATTCGCGAGATCCTTCGGACTGCCCGTTCCGAACAGCGTGGAAGATCCCCAGTGCGTGAACACGCTCGGAGTATGGTTGTTCGCGGTCGTGGGCGTCGCGATCACGGTTTTCCTGGCGTACAACGTCAAGGTCTGGGGGCTTCCGCTCGTCGGGGTGGCCATCGCCATCGCCGCCTACACGATGCTCACCGTGCTGGTCTGGTACGTCTACGGCGCCGACGACATCAACAAGTACCTGATGACCAAGCTGGGCGGCGAACCCCGCCAGCTGATCGACGGCAGGCCCAAAGTTCACGACATCCTCGTCAGCAATGGCCAGGGCCTTCTCGGCCGGTTCATGGACATCCTCATGAACACGGTCTTCCCCTATATCGTACTGGGCAGCCTGTTCGGAATTTCCGCGGGCGGGCAGGCGCTCATCAAGATCGCGTTCCTGTGGACGCGGCGCATGCGGGGCGGACCGGCCCACGCCGCGATCGTGTCTTCCGCCATGTTCGGAACGATCTCCGGCGGTCCCATCGTGAACGTGATGTCCACCGGCGTGCTGACGATTCCAATGATGATCCGGCGCGGTTTCAACAGGACTTTCGCGGGCGGCGTCGAGGCGGCGGCCTCGTCCGGCGGGCAGGTCATGCCGCCCGTGATGGGGGTCGCGGCTTTCGTGCTGTCCGCGCTCACTCTCGTCCCGTATCGCGAAGTGATCATCGCCGCGTCCATACCGGCGATCGCTTATTTCGGGTGCCTGTTCCTGACGGCGGCGTTCCAGGCGCGCAGCCAGGGCATCGAAGCGGTCGGCGAGGCGACCGACGACATGCGGCTGACGCGGGACGACAGATTGCACCTGCTGATGATCTTCGGACCCATATTGCTGATTCTGCTTCTGCTGCTGACCCCCAAGGAGGCGATCGGCTGCGGCGCGCTCGGTTGGCTGTTCGGGTTGGACGGAGTCCGGATCGACGGCGTTTGCCGGGTGCAAGACATGCCGTGGGCGTTTCAGCTGCTGCAGAATTCGGCCGGCGACGCCGGTTCGGCGGGCTGGTGGGCCATGTTTTTCCTGATGGGCTTGCTGTTTCTCGACCGCGAAGTCCGGGCGGCGCCGATAAAGCTCGCCAGAGCCTTGGGAGACGCGGGGATTCTCGTTTCGACCCTTTACCTGATGTTTCTCGCGGTTTCCGTCATCGACTTCTGCCTGAACTTCACCGGCCTCTCGGACTTCATCGCGCGCGACCTGTTGATCTGGCTTCGAGGCTTCCAGCTGGAGGCCGGAAGCACGAGCGTTTTTCTCTTTTCCGCGCTGCTCGTCACGATGGCGATGGCGGTTCTGCTGGGAATGGGAATGCCGACCGTCCCGGCTTACATAAACGTCGCGCTCCTGATGGGTCCGATGCTCGTCGGGCTGGGAATCGCAAGCTTCACCGCCCACATGTTCATCTTCTACTTCGCCGTGGCGTCGGCCATAACGCCGCCTGTCGCGATCGCGGCCTTCGCCGCCGCTTCGATAACCAAGGCCGACCCGATGGCCACCGGATTTTCCGCGGTGCGATCGGGGATCGTGATGTTCGTGATTCCGTTCGTCTTCGCCTTCTATCCGGAACTACTCCTGATCGACGCGGCGGTGCTGGATCCCGCCGACGGCGCCGGCGGTTACCTCGAAGGCTACACGGGGAAAATCGACTTCGGCGGATTGGGTTTTCTGGGCGCCCGCCTCGTCCTCGCGCTCTACCTCATGGCGAGCGCGCTCGCCCGTTTCGACCGGCATCGGCTCGCCGCTTGGGAATGCGCCGTCAGACTGGTCCTGGCGGCCCTCGTGATCGCCGGGGACGGCATGGCGCACGTTCCCGCGATCGCCGCGGCCGCGGCGTTCCTGGCATGGCATTGGGCGCGAAAGGGAAGGGCCTGATGGCGGCGTTCGTCCTGGTTCACGGCGGATGGCACGGCGGCTGGTGTTGGGACGAAGTGGCGGACCGCCTCCGAAACCGCGGCCGCGCGACGTTCGCGCCGACCTTGACCGGACTGGGGGAGAGGAGTCACTTGATCGATTGCGTGACGGGACCCGACACCCACGTCAAGGACGTGGAAAACCTGATCCGCTGGCGCAATCTGAACGACGTCGTTCTGGTCGGACACTCCTACGGCGGCATGGTGATCACGGGCGTCGCCTCCGCCGTCCCGGAACGAATCGGCCGCCTCGTTTACCTCGACGCTTTCGTGCCGGTCGTCAGCGGCGCGCCGGCGAACGCGCTGTCGACCCCGGCGCGCGCGGCGGAAGTGGCGGCCGCCCGGCGACCGGACGGCCACGTCGACCCGACCGGATTTCATCGTTGGACATCCGATCCGGAAAGGATCGAATGGCTCAAGTCCCGCTGCACGCCGCATCCGGCGACGTGTTTCGGGAACGGCGTAACCCTATCGGGCAGGGAGGCCGAAGTCGCCCGAAGGGACTACATTCTCTGCGAAAGGCACGAACCCTCGCCGTTCCGGCAATTTCACGAACTCTACGCCGACCATCCCGGATGGCGCTCGTTCGCGTTGCCGTGTCTGCACGACGCGATGATCGAAATGCCGGACGAACTGACGGAGATATTGCTTCGCTGAATGCGCGAAAACGGGCCGCCAAGCTACGTTCTGCGCAGGGTTTGATCGCCAAGAGTCGTGTCCTGACCCGGCGGAGCGTGATCGACCGCTTGTTCCAGCGAAGGCTGAGGGGACCATTCTTCGGGCGGGCGCGCATCTCCTTCCCATGCCACTTGATCGAGCCCCCAGAAGATTTCGAGGCTATGCCCGTCGGGATCCCGAAACTCGACGGCGACCTGGCAGCCCGCCCGCCGCCGCCCCTGAAAATCCACCTGTACGCCGTGCCTTTCGAGATGGTCTCGCGCTCGGAACACCTCGTCGATCGTCGAAACCTCGAACGCCATATGGTCAAGTTCCCGATGCCGGGAAGCCTCTTTTCCCCGGCCGATCAGACCCACTCCGTGATGATCGTCGTTGAACCGCAAGAAAGCCATTCGGCCCCCGGTCATGCTGTCCGGGTAAGCGTCGGAAACCTTGAACCCGAGCACCTGCGTGTAGAACCGGACGGAGGCTTCGATGTCCTGGACCATCAACACGGCGTGACCGATCTTGCCGACCCTGAACGGAACGTCGCCGGGAGGCTGGATATTCTTCAACGCTTTCGTCTCGGGAGCGTCCAGCCCCTCCAGATCGACCCTGCTTCTTCCTGCTCCATTCATCCCCGTTCTCCTGTGACAATGGTTCGACAGGAGACGGATCCGCCCGCCCAAAAGGCCGGCTAAGTCCGCGAACCGGTCGCGATGCCGCCGGAACCTGCCGGAGCGCTCGATCGTTGACAATACGCGGCGAACGCTCGTTTTCAAGGACGCGCAAAGCCGATGCGATTACGCCGGCGGTCGAAACCGGTCGCCGCGCCGGACGGGCGGCCGCCGCTCCGCGCGGACGGCACGGAGACGCGCTGCCGGCCTGAGGCGAACGAGCGGGTGGACCGGCCCTGACGGCAGAGCGAACCGCAGGCGGGCGTCGACGGCGAAAAACGGCGCGACGCGGACGTCTTGCGATGCGGCACCTGACCGACGCGGCGCGAACGAGCGGATGCGGGCCCCGCGTCAATAGAATTTTCCAGGAAAGCCGAACCGCGCGCTCGCAGGCCGGGTTTCCGCGACCGATTCGTTCTACACTGCCGGCATGGCCGATTTCATACATCTCAGGGTGCATTCCTCCTACTCCCTGTCGGAGGGTGCCATCAAGCTGGGCGACCTGGCTGCGCTGTGCGGCAAGCACGGCATGCCGGCCGTCGCCGTGACCGACACCAACAATCTCTTCGCCGCCATGGAATTCGCCATGGCCGCGGCCGCAGCCGGGATCCAGCCCATCATCGGATGCCAGATGGACGTCGCCCCGGACGAAGACGGCGCTCAACTGCCTCGCGACCGGCTGGTGCTGCTCGTTCAGAACGAAACGGGCTACCGCAACTTGCTCGAGATCTCGTCGGACGCCTATTTCGCCGCCGACGGAGAAACCCGCACGACTCTGGAGAAACTCGCGGAGCGCTCGGACGGGCTGCTCTGCCTGTCGGGCGGACCGGACGGGCCGCTTGGCCGTCTCCTCGCGGAAGGGCAGGGACCGGCGGCGGAGTCCCTGTGCCGCCGCCTTTCGGAAATGTTTCCCGGCCGCTTCTATGTCGAGCTGCAACGCCACGGACTCGAGCTGGAGAAGCGAATCGAACCCCAGTTGCTGCGGCTCGCCTACGATCTTGACCTGCCGCTCGCGGCGACCAACGATTGCTATTTTTCCGGCCCCGACATGCACGAAGCTCACGACGCGCTGCTGTGCATCTCCGAGGGCGTCCTGCTGGCGGAAGAAAATCGCCGCCGCCTCACCGAGAATCATTGCTTCCGTTCGGCGGCGGAAATGCGCGAGCTGTTCCGCGACCTCCCGGAAGCCGTCGACAATACCGTGATCATCGCCCGCCGCTGCGCCTACGCGCCGCCGGAACGCCATCCCATCCTGCCTCCGTTCCGGGGAGAAAAGGACGAGGCCGAAGAGCTGCGGGATTCCGCGCGGTCAGGGCTGGAGGAGCGGCTGGAGGCCGAAGTGTTCGCGTCCGGCATGGACCCGGACGCGCGCGAGGCTGCGGCCCGACCGTACCGCGAACGGATCGAGTTCGAACTCGGCGTCATCGTCGAAATGGGGTTCTCGGGATATTTCCTGATCGTCGCGGATTTTATCCAGTGGGCGAAGGGGCAGGGAATACCCGTGGGCCCGGGGCGCGGTTCGGGAGCCGGCTCGGTCGTCGCCTGGGCGCTCACCATCACCGACCTCGATCCTCTCCGCTTCGGTCTGCTTTTCGAACGCTTTCTCAACCCCGAGCGCGTGTCGATGCCAGACTTCGACATCGATTTCTGCCAGGACCGCAGGGACGAGGTGATCGGCTACGTGCAGGAAAAATACGGGCAGGAACTCGTCGCGCAGATCATTACCTTCGGAAAGCTCCAGGCTCGCGCCGTGCTGCGCGACGTCGGGCGGGTGCTCGGCATGCCCTACGGCCAGGTCGACAAGATTTCGAAGCTCGTGCCGTACAACCCCGCGCATCCGCCGACGCTTCAGGAGGCGATCGACGGCGAGCCGGAACTCCAGCAGATGCGCAGGGACGACGAAACCGTCGCGCAGCTTGTCGACATCTCCCTCAAGCTCGAAGGCCTGTATCGGCACGCCTCGACCCATGCCGCCGGCCTCATCATCGGCGACCGCCCCCTGAGGCAGCTGGTTCCGCTGTACCGCGACCCCCGATCCGACATGCCCGTGACCCAGTTTTCCATGAAGTACGCGGAAGCCGCGGGCCTGGTGAAGTTCGACTTTCTGGGACTGAAGACGCTTACGGTGCTGAAGCAGGCGTGCGAGCTGATCGGCATGCCCGACGCCGATCTTTTGAGGCTGCCGCTGGACGACGAGAAAACCTACGAGATGCTCGGTCGCGGCGACACGGTCGGCGTCTTCCAGTTGGAAAGCGCGGGCATGCGCGACGTGCTGCGCCAGCTCCGGCCCGATTCGTTCGACGACATCGTAGCGCTGGTTTCGCTCTATCGGCCCGGACCGATGGACAACATCCCGCGGTACATCGCCTGCAAGCACGGCCTGGAGGAGCCGGACTATCTTCATCCGGACCTGAAGCCCATCCTCGAAGAGACCTTCGGGGTCATGATCTATCAGGAACAGGTGATGAAGATCGCCCAGGTTCTGTCCGGCTATTCGCTGGGCAGGGCCGACCTGCTGCGCCGCGCCATGGGCAAAAAAATCAAGGCGGAGATGGACGCGCAGCGCGAGACCTTCATCGAAGGCGCCGCGAAACGCGGAGCGGACAGGGGGCAGGCGGCGCGAATCTTCGAACAGGTCGACAAGTTCGCCGGCTACGGATTCAACAAGTCCCATGCCGCCGCCTACGCGCTGATCGCGCACCAGACAGCCTACCTCAAGGCGAACTATCCCGTCGAATTCTTCGCCGCCTCCATGACCTTCGATCTGGGCAACACCGACAAGCTGAACGTTTTTCGCCTGGAGTTGGATCGGGTCGGCATCGCCCTTCTGCCGCCCGACATAAACCGGTCGCGCGCCAGATTCGCCGTGGAAAGGACCGGCGGTGAAAAACCTGCCATCCGGTACGCGCTCGCCGCCATCAAGAACGTCGGGCGGCAGGCCATGGACGACATCGTCGCCGAACGCGGCGCGAACGGAGAATTCAAGAGCATGGAGGATTTCGCCACTCGGGTCGGCGCGTCCGGCGCGAACAAGCGGCAGTTCGAGAACCTCGCGCGCGCCGGAGCGTTCGACAGCCTTGACGCGAACCGCAGGCGGCTGTTCGAGGGCACGGACAGCGTGATGCAACTCGCGAATAGCGCCGCCGAGGAGCGAACCAGCGGCCAGACGAATCTTTTCGGCGGGCTGGAAGCCGGCGGCGACGCCCGGCTGCGCCTTCCCGAGGTCGTCGACTGGCCCTCGATGGAACGGCTCAATCATGAGTTCGACGCTGTCGGATCCTATCTTTCGGCGCATCCGCTCGACGCGGACGCCCAACTGCTGAGGCGCATGGGGGTCGTTCCGGCGAACGAAATCCGTTCGGACATGGCCGGCATGTCGCCGAAGGCGGCCGGCGTCGTCATCGCCAGGCAGGATCGGACGACGGCGAAGGGCAACCGCTTCGCCTTCCTCCAGCTTTCGGACGCCGCTTCGGGCACCTACGAAGTGGTGGTTTTCTCCGAGCTTCTCGCCCAGTGCCGCGAGTTGCTCGAACCGGGCAAGCGACTGCTCATCGAACTCGATGTCCGTTCCGACGGCGACGGCGCCCGGCTTTCGGCGTCCGCCATCGAACCGTTGGAGGCCGCGCTCGCGAACGCCGCGAGCGGGATCAAGATCGTCGTCGCGGATCCTGTCGCCATCGACGGCATCAAGCGGGTCGTGGACGCGGGGGAAAACGGCGCGGGCGAAGTCGCCCTGATCCTGGATATCGGAGACCGGCAGCAGGTGGAGCTGAGCCTTCCTCGCCGCATCGCCCTGACGGGCGACTTCAGGAGGGCCGTCGGAGACGTCCCCGGCGTCGCGCAGGTTCTGGAAGGCTGACGTTTCGCTTGCGAAGCGGAACGTCCGACGCTATGTAGTCTCCCGTCAATCTGCACGCGGGGTCGCGGGGTCGGTCGTTTTTGCGGCCGTTAACTCGATCCGGTGCCGGAAGCGGAAAGGCTGCCCGCCTTCGTTCCCGGCCTTTCCCGCGGAGGCTAACCGGAGAAGGAAACATGCCTGAATTCACGATGCGTCAGCTGCTGGAAGCCGGCGTTCACTTCGGACATCAGACTCGCCGCTGGAACCCCAAGATGGAGTCCTACATTTTCGGGGTACGCAACGGGATCCACATCATCGACCTGCGGCAGACGGTGCCTCTGCTGCATGCCGCGCTGGGCACGGTTCGCGAGGTGACCGCCCAAGGCGGCCGCGTTCTGTTCGTCGGCACCAAGCGCCAGGCGAGCGAACTCGTTGCCGACGCCGCGAAGCGCTGCGGTCAATACTACGTCAACCATCGCTGGCTCGGCGGCATGCTGACCAACTGGAAGACGATCACGGCGTCCATAAAGCGGTTGCGCGAACTGGACGAACGGTTGACCGCGGCCGAAGTCGCGGAAGGCCTGACCAAGAAGGAACTCCTCAACCTGACCCGAGAACGCGACAAGCTGGAGCGGTCACTCGGCGGCATCAAGGAAATGGGCGGCCTCCCGGACATCATTTTCGTCATCGACACCAACAAGGAAGCGATCGCGGTGGCGGAAGGGAAGAAGCTGAACATACCGGTGATCGCGGTGATCGATAGTAATTCCGATCCGCACGGCATCACCTACCCGATACCCGGCAACGACGACGCGATTCGATCGATCGCGCTTTACTGCGATCTGGTTGCGGCGGCGGTTCTCGACGGCTTGCAGCAGGAGGCGATCAGATCGGGTACGGACATAGGCGAATCGGAGGACGGGCCCGTCGAAGCCCTGGCGGTTGACGAGGAAAGCGCGCCCGCGGACGCGTCCGGTGAAACGGAAGCGACGGGAACGGAAACGCCCGGAGCCTTGTCCGGCGTGACGGAGGCGGCGGCAGGCGAGGCCGCGGAAGCGCCCGACGGTCTATCCGGCGCGACGGAGGCGGCGGCAGGCGAGGCGGCGGAAGCGCCCGAAGCCTTGTCCGGCAAGACGGAAGCGGCGGCAGGCGAGGCCGCGGAAGCGCCCGAAGCCTCGTCCGGCAAGACGGAAGCGGCGGCAGGCGAGGCCGCGGAAGCGCCCGAAGCCTCGTCCGGCAAGACGGAAGCGGCGGCAGGCGAGGCCGCGGAAGCGCCCGACAGTCTATCCGGCGCGGCGGAGACGGCGGCAGGCGAAGCCGCGGAAACGCAGACCTGAATTTGCGAACACGGAACGCAGGTGAAACATGGCTCAGGTAACGGCCGCGCAGGTCAAAGAGCTGCGCGAAAAGTCCGGCGCCGGAATGATGGATTGCAAGAAGGCGCTGACCGAGACCAACGGCGATGTCGAAAGCGCCGTCGATTGGTTGCGCAAGAAGGGAATGGCCGCCGCTGCCAAGAAGGCCGGCCGCATCGCTGCCGAAGGCCTCGTGGCCGTCGCGGCCGGCGACCGCAAGGGCGTCGCGATCGAACTGAATTCGGAAACCGATTTCGTCGCCCGCAATTCGGACTTCCAGGCGTTCGTCGATGAAATTGCGCAGGTCGCGCTAGCGACGGACGGCAGCCTCGACAATCTGATGGAAGCCTCCGCCCGAGGCGGAAAGCCGGTTCGCGAGGCGGTCGTCGAGATGATCGGCGTGATCGGCGAGAACCTTAACCTGCGCCGTTCCGCAGGCCTGAGCGTCGAAGAGGGCTGCGTCGCGAGCTACGTGCACAACGCGGTCGCGCCCGGATCGGGGATGGGGCGCATCGCCGTCCTCGTCGCCCTGGAATCGAGCGGCGACCCGGACGGCTTGCGGGAAGTCGGCAGGAAACTCGCAATGCACGTCGCCGCGGCCAGCCCCCGGTGGGTGTCGCGCGGCGATGCGGATCCGGCGGACATCGAGCGCGAACGCGAAATTCTTGCCGAACAGGCCCGTTCGACCGGCAAGCCCGACAACGTCGTCGAGAAAATGGTCGAAGGCAGGTTGCGCAAGTTCTACGAGGAATTCTGCCTTCTCGACCAAACCTATTCCATAGATGGCGAATCCAAAGTGTCGGCCGTGCTCGACGCGGCGGCCAAGGACTTCGGCGCTCCGGTCTCCGTCGCGGGCTTCGTCCGGTTCCAACTGGGCGAGGATGTCAAGAAAAATGAAACCGATTTCGCCGCAGAGGTCGCCGCGACGAAGGCCGGCCGCTAGGACGCGCCATGACCGTGCGCTACAAACGGGTCCTGCTGAAGGTATCGGGCGAGGCCCTCATGGGCCGACAGCCGTTCGGGATCGACGCCGAAGCCGTCGACCGCGTGGCGAAGGAAATTCGCGCCGTTACCGGGCTGGGAACCCAGGTCTGCGTGGTGATCGGCGGCGGCAACGTCTTTCGCGGGGTCTCCGGAGCGGCGGCGGGCCTCGAGCGGGGCACTGCCGATTACATGGGCATGCTGGCCACGATCATGAACGCGCTGGCCCTCCAGGGGGCGCTCGAAAGGGAAGGCGTGGCGACCCGGGTGCAGTCCGCCATACCGATGGACACCATCTGCGAACCCTATATCCGCCGCCGCGCCGCGCGCCACATGGAAAAGGGCCGCGTGGTGATTTTCGCGGCGGGAACCGGCAATCCGTATTTCACGACCGACACCGCGGCGGCTCTGCGCGCGACCGAAATGAACTGCGACGGCATCTTCAAGGGGACGCAGGTCGATGGCGTGTACTCGGCCGATCCGCATAAGGTCGACGGAGCGGAACGCTATGATCGCCTCAGCTACATGGAGGTCTTGTCGAGGGATCTTCGTGTCATGGACGCCTCGGCGATCTCTCTGGCGCGGGAGAACGGCATTCCCATTCTGGTTTTTTCCATACACAATCCCGACGCGTTCGCCGATGTCGTCAAAGGCGCCGGCGCCTTTACGATCATTTCCGAGAAACCATGCGGGGAACCGAACAGCGATGCCCGATCCTGATATCGACGACCTCAAGAGGCGCATGAACGGAGCGGTCCAGGTGCTCGGAGACGAATTCGCGGGCCTGCGCACGGGACGCGCGATGCCTGCGCTGCTGGAGCCGATCAACGTCGACGCGTACGGAAGCCGCATGCCGATGAACCAGGTAGGCACGATCAACGCCCCGGACGCGCGCCTGCTCACGGTCCAGGTATGGGACAAGTCTCTGGTCGCCGCGGTCGAAAAGGCGATACGCGAGGCCGATCTCGGCCTCAATCCGCAGACCGACGGGATGACGGTTCGGGTCCCGATACCGCAGCTTTCGGAAGAGCGGCGGGTGGAAATGACCCGCATAGCGGGCAAGTACGCCGAACAGGCCCGGATCGCGGTAAGGAACGTCCGGCGCGACGGAATCGACAAGTTGAAGAGGATGGAAAAGGACGGCGAGATGTCGCGAGACGAACAGCGCGCCTGGACGGACGAAATCCAGACGCTGACCGACGCGGCGATCAAGACCATCGACGATGCGTTCGCCGCCAAGGAAGCCGAAATCCTGCAGGTCTAGATGGACACTGCCCGTTCCTTCGCAGATTCCGGCTGTCTTCCCGTTCATGTCGCCATCATCATGGACGGCAACGGACGTTGGGCGCAGTCTCGCGACCTTCCGCGGATCGCCGGGCACCGCGAGGGCGCGAAAGCGGTTCGCCGAACGATTCGCGCCTCAGGCCAACTCGGCATCCGTTATTTGACCCTGTACGGCTTTTCCCTGGAAAACTGGAAGCGGCCGGCGACGGAAGTCTCCGCCCTGATGTCGCTCCTGCGTCTCTATCTGCGCGAGGAAGTGGCGAAACTCGACGCCGAGGGGGTGCGCCTCCGCTTCATCGGAGAAAGGCGGCAACTGGATCCCGACATCGTAGCCTTGATCGAAATGGCCGAACGCCGGACATGCGGCAACGCGAAGCTCGACGTGACGGTCGCGCTCAGCTACGGCGGCCGACAGGAAATCACCGAGGCCATTCGCCGCGTCGCCGAAGATGCGGTCGCGGGCCGGCTCGAACCGGCGGCGATCGACGAGCGAACCGTCGCGGCCCGGCTGTTCACGTCGGAAATCCCCGATCCCGACCTTCTGATCAGGACCAGCGGCGAACAGCGCATCAGCAATTTCCTGCTGTGGCAGGCCGCTTACGCCGAACTGGTCTTTACCGACGTGCTCTGGCCGGATTTCACGCAGGACGACCTTGAACGCTCGATCTCCGAGTTCCGGAGACGCGAAAGACGCTATGGCGCGATTTCAGCCTGACGGATTGGCGCTGCGGTCGCTTTCGGCCGCGGTGCTCGCTCCGCCCGTGCTGGCCGCGGTGCATTTCGGCTCGCCGTGGTTCGAGATCTGCATAATTGCCGGCGTCCTCGCGATGGCCTGGGAATGGGGCCGGATGTGCGGCGGCGGGAAACTCGGGGCGGCCGGATGGATTCTGGCCGCGGGGCTGACGGCGTCCGCTTCGGCAGCCGCGGCCGGAGCGCATGCCCCGGCTCTCGCGGCGACCGCCGCCGCGGCCGCGGTCGCGGCAGGTTTCCGCAAGAACGAAGGAATTCGCGCCGCCGCCTTCTTCGCGCTCGGAGGCTTGTCGATCGGCCTGTTCGGAACCGTCTTCCTGTGGATGCGCGGGCTGGACGGCGGCCGCGACCTCGTGTTCTGGATTGTCGGCGCGGTCTGGTGCACCGATGTCGGCGCCTATGCCGCCGGACGCCTGCTCGGCGGACCGAAACTCGCGCCGCTCGTAAGCCCCGGAAAGACGTGGGCCGGCCTTGCGGGCGGCGTCGCCGCGTCCGCCGTGTGGAGCCTGTCCTGGCTTTCCGCCGATCCGGCGCGGGCGGCCGCGGCGGGGGCGGGGGCGGCGCTTCTTGCGCAGGCGGGGGATCTCGCCGTGTCCGCCGCGAAGCGCCGATGCGGCGTCAAGGACGCCGGCGGCATGATCCCCGGGCACGGCGGAATGCTGGACCGCCTGGACGGTATGCTGCTGACCGGCCCGGCGGCGGCCGCGCTGACGATCTGCGGCGCATGACGAAGCGCGTGTCGATCCTGGGTTCTACCGGCTCGGTGGGGTCGAGCACGATCGAACTGATCGAACGTCGGCCCGACGCCTACCGCGTCGAGGCGCTCACGGCCAATCGCAACGCGGAATTGCTCGCCGCGCAGGCGCGCCGCGTGACGGCCGCTCTCGCCGTGGTCGGCGACGAGGACAGTTACGCCGACCTGAAGCGCGCGCTCGCGGGATCCGGCGTCGAGGCCGCGGCCGGCCCGGCGGCCGTCGCCGAGGCGGCCGGTAGAAGGGCCGACTGGGTGATGGCGGCCATCGTCGGCGCGGCCGGACTGGAACCGACTCTCGAAGCGGTGCGCCAGGGCGCGGTGGTCGCCCTCGCCAACAAGGAGTGCCTCGTCTGCGCCGGCCGCCTCCTGCTCGAGGAAGCGGCGCGAAGCGGCGCCGTTCTTCTGCCGGTGGACTCCGAACACAACGCGATCTTCCAGGTGTTCGAATTCGAGCAGCGCCAGAACGTCGAGAAGATCATACTCACCGCGTCCGGCGGCCCTTTCCGCACGGCCGGGCGCGAGGAAATGCGGACCGCGACTCCGGCGGCGGCCGTCGCGCATCCGAACTGGCGGATGGGCGCCAAGATTTCGGTGGATTCGGCCACGATGATGAACAAGGGGCTGGAACTCATCGAAGCCCACTACCTGTTCGAAATGCCCGAAAACCGGATCGACATACTGGTGCACCCGCAATCCATCGTTCACAGCCTCGTTTGCTACGTCGACGGCTCGGTGCTGGCGCAGCTCGGCGCGCCCGACATGCGGACGCCAATCGCGTACACGCTGGGCTGGCCGAAGCGCATCGGCGCCCCGAGCGCGCGGCTCGACCTGGGACGGATCGCCACGCTCACCTTCGAACCGCCCGACGCCGAGAGATTTCCGTCCCTGTCGCTGGCCCGCGAAGCCTTGCGGGAGGGCGGCAATGCGCCTATTGTGCTCAACGCCTCGAACGAGGCGGCGGTGGACGGTTTCCTCGCCGAGAGAATCGGATTTCTCGACGTCGCGCGCGTCGTCGAGGAAACCTTGTCCTGGTTCGAGGAGCCGGCGGCGCGTTCCGTGGCGGAAGTCGCAGCGGTCGACCGCGCCGCGCGGCGGGCGGCGGGCGAGATCATTTCCCGGATGAAGTAGCGGCGAATTTCGATGATTCTTTCCGCGTTGATCGAATACGTCATCCCGTTTCTCGCGGTGTTCACGGTTCTCGTGTTCGTGCACGAGATGGGCCATTACCTCGCGGCGCGGCATTGCGGCGTCCGGGTCGAGGTCTTTTCCATCGGCATGGGTCCCGAACTGCTCGGCTGGATGGACCGCGCCGGGACGCGCTGGAGGGTGAGCGCCGTCCCCCTCGGCGGCTACGTGAGGATGCTCGGCGAAATGCAGCCGGGCGAGGGGACGCCGTCGTCGAATCCGGACTCTTTCGAGACGAAAAGCGTCCGGGAGCGCGCCTTCATCGTCGCCGCGGGGCCGGCCGCCAACTTCTTGCTGGCCGTCGTCATCCTCGCCGGCATGTTCGCGTCGGTCGGCCAGCCGTTCACGCCTTCCGACGTCGGCAGCGTTCTGCCCGGCAGCGTCGCCGAGCGCGCAGGCTTCCGGGCCGGCGACACGATCACCCGAATCGACTCCACCCGGATCGAACGGTTCGAGGAGGTCGTCTACATCGTTCAGTTCAACCCGGGAAAACGGCTGGATTTCCGGGTGCTCCGCGACGGCGAGGAAATCTCGCTGACGGCCGTTCCCGAGGTCCTCGACACGGAAGACCGGTTTGGAAACCCCCAGCGAATCGGTCGGCTGGGCATCGCCCGGTCCGCAGCGGGAAAGAAGTACGTTCGCCACGACCCCGCGACCGCGCTGTGGCGGGCGGTTTACGAAACATGGGACCTGACGCTCACCATTTTCCAGGCGATCGGCCAGATCATCGACGGCACGCGAACGACGAAAGAACTGGGCGGCCCCATTCGGATCGCGCAGCTTTCGGGCGACATGTGGCAGAGCGGCGCCGCAAACGTCATCCTGTTCACGGCGGTCCTTTCGATCAATTTGGGCCTCGTCAACCTGCTTCCGATACCGGTCCTTGATGGCGGCCATTTGCTGTTTTACGCTGCGGAAGCGCTCCGGGGCCGGCCCCTCGGCGCGCGCGCGCGAATATACGGCCTCCGCATCGGCCTCGGGATGTTGCTGGGTCTGATGGTGTTGGCTACCTGGAACGACTTGATCCACCTTCGCGTGGTCGACTTTCTGATCGGATTTGCAACCTGAGCGAGACGCTATGCGCTATTTCCGCAATTTGATGTTGCTGGCCGCGATCGCCGCGGCCGGCGTCGCCGACGCCGCGGCCCAGCAGATAGGGGAGGTGCGCGTCGAAGGAACCCAGCGCATCGAGGTCGAGACGGTGCGCTCGTATTCGAAGCTCCGGCCAGGAGACAGTCCGACCGATCGCGATCTCGACGAGGCGCTGAAGTCCCTGTTCGCGACGGGCCTGTTCTCCGACGTCTCGATACGCCGAGAAGGCGCGGACGTCGTCGTCCGCGTCGTCGAAAACCCGATCATCAACCGGCTGGCGTTCGAGGGAAACAACCGCATCACCGACGAGATCCTGACCGACGAGGTGACGCTGCGCCCCCGCATCGTGTTCACGCGCGCGCGGGTGCAGGCGGACGCCCAGCGCATCATGGAGATCTACCGGCGCAGCGGCAGGTTCGCGGTGGTCGTCGAACCCAAGGTCGTGCGCCTTCCCCAGAACCGGGTCGATCTGATCTTCGAGATCGAGGAAGGCGATCTGACGACGATTCGCAAAATCTCCTTCATCGGCAACGAAAGGTTCAGCGACGGCGATCTTCGCGAAGTCATCCAGACCACGGAATCGGCCTGGTACAGGTTCCTGACTTCGAACGACACCTACGATCCGGACCGGCTGGCTTTCGATCGCGAACTGTTGCGGCGCCACTATCTTGCGAACGGATATGCCGATTTCCGCGTCGTTTCCTCCGCCGCGGAACTCACCCCGGACGACAAGGAATTCTTCGTGACCTTCACCGTGAGCGAAGGACCGCGCTACAAGTTCGGCGAAATCGGCATCGAGACGGAGTTCAAGGATCTCGAAGCCGACCAACTGCGCTCCGAACTGACGGTCGCGGAAGGCGACTGGTACGACGCCGACAAGCTGGAGGAGTCGATCGGCAACCTGACGGACTCGGTCGGCGTTCTCGGATACGCCTTCGTCGAAATCGTCCCGAACGTCAATCGGGATCGCGAGACGCGCGCCATCGACGTGACGTTCGCCGTCGAGGAAGGTCCCCGCGTGTTCGTCGAACGCGTCCGGATCACCGGCAACGTTCGCACTACCGACGAAGTCATTCGCCGCGAGATGCTGCTGGTCGAAGGCGACGCGTTCAACACTTCCAAGCTGCGGCGTTCCCTGCGGCGCATCAGGAATCTCGGCTTCTTCGAGGACGTCAACATCCAGAACGAGCCCGGCAGCGCCGAAGACAGGACGATAGTCAGCGTCGCCGTGAAGGAGCAGGCGACCGGCGAAATCTCCTTCGGCGCCGGCTATTCCACCGCGTCCGGCGTTCTCGGAGAAATCGGCGTCAGGGAGCGCAATCTTCTCGGAAGGGCGCAGGACCTGCGCCTCAACCTGAGGTTCGGAACGAAGGAACGCCAGGGCGAGCTTTCCTTTACGGAGCCGTATTTCATGGACAGGGAGCTCTCCGCCGGCATCGACATTTTCAATACCCAGCGGGATCTCCAGGACGAAAGCTCCTACGACCGCGAGGCCACCGGCTTCTCGCTGCGGATGGGCTACAGGATCACCGAACCCCTGTCGCAAACCTGGAAATACGCCCTTCGGGAAGACGAAGTCACCGACATCCGGGCCGACGCTTCGCTCGCGGTTCAGGAGGAAAGGGGGGCCTTCGTCACTTCGGCGCTGTCCCAGACCTTGCTGTACGACGTCAGGGACAACCGCTTCAATCCGACGGAAGGCTATTTCCTGCAGATGGACAACGCGGTCGCCGGCATCGGGGGCGACAGCCGGTATCTTCGGAACAGGTGGGACAGCGCCTTCTACCTGCCCATCGCCGAGAACTGGATCGTGAATCTCGACGCCGGCGCGGGATACATCTTCGAACTCGGCGAAGACATCCGCATCGTCGACCGCTTCTTCCTCGGCGGAGGCAGTCTTCGCGGCTTCGAGCCGGCGGGCGTCGGACCGCGCGACACGGCGACGGACGACGCTCTCGGCGGCGAATGGTTCTATCGGCTTTCGGCCGGCCTTTCGCTGCCGCTGGGGCTTCCGAACGAATTCGGGGTGAAAGGGCGCGTATTCGCCGACGCGGGCAGCGTGGGCGGCAACGAAAAGGCGGGAGACACGGACGACGGCTCTCTGCGATCGTCCGTAGGCGTCGGCCTGTCCTGGCTGTCTCCGATCGGGCCGGTGAATATCGACATCGCCCGGGTCGTCAGGAAGGAAGAATACGACCAGACCCAGTCGTTCCGGTTCAGTTTCGGCACGAGATTCTGATGCTGCGGATCGCCGCTTGGTGCGCCGCGACCCTGTTCCTGACGCTGGCCGCCGCCCATGCGGACCCGCCGCGGATCGGAATCGTCGACGTTCAGCGGGTTCTGCGCGACGCGAAGGCGGCCAAGGCGCTTCGTCCGCAAATGGAGCGGCAGCGGCGGGCCTTCCAGATGGAGATCCGCGAACGCGAACGCGAATTGAGGGACGCGGGCAAGGATCTTGGCGAGGAGCGCGCCCTGCTGCCGGCCGAAACCTTCGACGAGAGGCGCCGCGCGCTCGAGGAAGAGGGAAGGAAGGCCCAGAAGGCTGTTCAGGAGCGCAAGCGCAAGCTCGACCGCATCTTCAACGAAACCAAGGACGTCATCCTGAAGGAGTTGCTGGAGGTCGTCGGCGCGATCGCCAACGAGAGGAAACTCGATGTCGTGCTGGAAAAGCGGGTGGTGTTCCTGTCCGCCAACTCGCTCGACCTGACGCCGGAAATCGTCGCGCGCCTTGACGAGAGACTGCCGAGCGTCTCGCTTCCCGACTACAAGCTGGAAGCGAAAAACTGAACCATGCCCGACGCCCGGTTCTTTCCGCCAGCGGGGCCGTTCACCGTATCCCGGCTTGCGGAGATCGCCAACGCGTCGCCGGCCGCCGCAGCCGATCCCGGAAAACTGATAAGCGGCATCGCGCCGCTCGACTGCGCGCGAGCGGACGAGATCGGATTCCTTAGCAACAAGGCGTATATCGCTCAGTTCCGCAAGACCGGGGCGGGATGCTGCCTCGTCGAGGAAAAATACGCGGACCAGGCGCCAACGGGAACGGACCTCCTCTTGACGGATCGTCCGTACCTGGCCTGGGCGAAGGTCGCGACCGCCTTCCATCCCGATAGCGAAGACTCGTACCTGCCTCGGAACGCCGCCGAAAACGTTCATGCCGACGCTGCCATCGGGGAGGGAACGAAGATCGGCAGCGGAACCGTGATCGGGCCCGGCGCCCGCCTGGGCAAGCGCTGCCGGGTCGCGCCCAACGTCTATATCGGAGACGCGGTCGAAATCGGCGACGATTGCCGCATCGGCCCTTCCGCTTCGATCCGCTTCGCGCTGATCGGCGACGGCGTCACGCTTTACGCCGGCGCGCGGGTCGGAGAAGCCGGTTTCGGTTTCGCGCTCTCGCCGGACGGCGCGGTGACGATCCCGCAGGTCGGCCGCGTGCTGATCGAAGACGGCGTGGAGGTCGGCGCCAACGCCACTATCGACCGCGGCGCCGTCCGCGACACGGTCATCGGGGCGGGGACCAGGATTGATAACCTGGTCCAGATTGGGCACAATGTCCGCGTCGGGCGCGACTGCGTAATCGTCTCGATGGCCGGCGTCGCCGGCAGCACGACGCTCGGAAATCGCGTAATGGTCGGCGGACAGGCGGCGATCGCCGGCCACCTGTCCATCGGCGACGACGCCCGGATCGCCGGGAGGTCGGGCGTGATGCGAAACGTGGCGCCCGGCGCAACCGTCATGGGACTGCCCGCCATGCCGATCAAGCAGTTCTTCCGGCAGCAGGTCACGCTGTCGCGCCTGTCGCAGAAGGGGAGGGAACATGAAGACGATCGATGAGCTGGATATCGAACGGATCATGGAAATGATTCCTCATCGCTATCCCTTTCTCATGATCGACCGCGTGGTGGACATCGTTACCGGCGTCAAGGCGACGGGCTTGAAGAACGTCACCGTCAACGAAAACTATTTCGCCGGTCATTTTCCGCAACAGCCCGTCATGCCGGGCGTGCTGATAATCGAGGCCATGGCCCAGACGGCGGCGGTTCTGGTCGTCCACACCCTGGGGCCGGAATTCGAGGGAAAGCTGGTTTATTTCATGTCCGTGGACGGCGCGCGGTTTCGCAAGCCGGTCAGGCCGGGAGACCAGATGCGGGTCGAGGTCGTCAAGCAGCAGAAACGCCGCAACGTCTGGAGGTTCGAAGGCCGCGCGATCGTGGAGGGCGCCCTCGTGGCCGAAGCGACCTATTCCGCCATGATCCTGGACAGATGATGGCGGACATCCATCCCACGGCGATCGTCGACGGGAAAGCCCGCCTCGGAGAGGGCGTATCGATCGGCCCCTATTGCGTCGTCGGCGGCGGCGTCGCCCTCGGGGACGGCTGCAAGCTCGCGTCCCATGTGGTCGTGGACGGCCGGACCGATATCGGTCCCTGCACGCAGATCTTCCCGTTCGCGTCCATCGGCCTCGCGCCGCAGGACCAGAAATACGACGGCGAGCCGTCGACGCTCAGGATCGGCGCCGAGAACGTCATCCGGGAACACGTGACCATCAATCCGGGCACGCGCGGCGGCGGCATGGTCACCCGCGTCGGCGACGAGTGCCTCCTGATGGTCGGCGCGCACGTCGCGCACGATTGCACGGTGGGAGACCACGTGATCATGGCCAACAACGCGACGCTCGCCGGCCATGTCACGGTCGAAGACTACGCGATCATCGGCGGATTGTCGGCTGTCCACCAGTTCTGCCGCATCGGAAAGCATGCGATGGTCGGAGGAATGTCGGGCGTCGAATGCGACGTCATACCTTACGGCTCGGTGATGGGGGATCGGGCCAGGTTGAGCGGCCTCAACATCGTCGGACTCAAGCGTCGCGGATTTTCCCGGACGAACATTTCGGCGCTCCGCAGAGCGTACCGGCTCATGTTCGCGGCGGAAGGCACGATGGCCGAACGGCTGGAGGACGTCGTCGAAGCCTACAGCAGCCACGAAGCCGTGATGGAAATCGTGAACTTCATCCGGTCGGACTCGAACCGCGCCATGTGCCAGCCGAGGCCGGAGTAGCTTGGCCAGGCTGGGAATCGTCGCAGGCGCAGGCGCGCTGCCCGGACAGATCGTTTCGGCGTGCCGCCAGTCGGGCCGCGACTTTCGCGTGTTGGCATTCGAAAAAAGCGCGGATCCGGCCGTGATCGCCGGCGCGGAGACGACATGGATTCGCATGGGCGCCCTCGACAAGGCGCTGGCCGCCGCCCGGAACCAGGGCATCGAGGAACTGGTCTTCGTCGGCAAGATTCCCAAGCCTTCGCTGACGGAACTCATGAGGGATCCGCGATCGGCCCGCTTCATCGCGAAGATCGGCGTGCGCATGCTGGGAGACGACAACGTTCTGTCCGCCGTTATCCGGGAGCTCGAAAGCGCCGAAGGGTTCCGGGTCGTCGCTCCGGACGACCTACTGGGCGACATTCTGGCCGTGGAAGGGCGCTACGGCGCCGTGGAGCCCGACGCGGATTGTCGTTCCGACATCGAGCGCGGATTGGCCGTCGCCGACGCGATCGGCAGCTTCGACATCGGCCAGGCGGTGATCGTCCAGAACGGGACGGTCCTCGGGGTCGAAGGCGTCGAGGGCACGGACTGCCTGATGGACCGCTGCGCGGAATTCGTTAGACCCGACACGCCGGGCGGCGTTCTGGTGAAAGCGGCCAAACCTGGCCAAGACCGGAGAATCGACTTGCCCGCGATCGGGGTCACGACGGTCAGGCGCGCCGAGCGGGCAGGGTTGCGGGGCGTGGCGGTGGCGGCCGGCGGCGCTCTGGTCGCGGAGCGCAGCGCGATGACCGCGGCGGCCGACGCCGCCGGCCTTTTCGTCGTCGGCGTTCCCGGACGTCGGGAATGCCCCCGCTGATCTGGCTGATCGCCGGCGAACCCTCCGGCGATTTGATCGGCGCCCGACTCGCTTCCGCGCTGACCGCTCTGACCGGCGGCGAAATTCGGATCGCCGGGATCGGCGGCGAAGCGATGGCCGGGCAAGGGGTGGTCAGCCGATTTCCGATTTCCGACATTGCGGTTATGGGCGTCGTCGAAATCCTCCCGCGCATCCGGCTGGTGCGCCGGCGCATCCGCGAGACCGTCCGCCAGATCCTCGAAGAACGTCCGAGCGTCGTGGTGTCGATCGACGCTCCCGGCTTCTGCTATCGGGTCTGGAAGGGCCTCGACGATGCCGGCATACCGCTGGTTCACTACGTCGCGCCTTCGGTCTGGGCGTGGAATCCCGGACGCGCCGCCAAGTTCGCCGCAAGGCTGGATCACCTGATGGCTCTGCTGCCGTTCGAACCGCCGTATTTCGAAAGGGAAGGGCTGCCGTGCACCTTCGTCGGGCACCCCGTCCTGGAAAGCGGGGCGCAAAACGGGGACGGAGCGCGCTTCCGGATCGATCACCGCATCGAGCGGGACGCGACCGTGGTATGCGTGCTGCCGGGCAGCCGGCGCGGAGAGATCGGCCGTCTGGAGCCGGTTTTCCGGGACGCGGCGCGCAGGATCGCGAAGTCCTTGCCGAACGTCGCGTTCGTTTTTCCGACGATCTCCTATCTTGCCGAGGAGTTGTCGGATCGAATTCGCGGCTGGCCGGGACGCGCGATCGCGACGACCGGGCGAAGGTTCGACGCCATGGCGGCCAGCGACGTTGCGATGGCCGCGTCCGGCACGGTGTCGCTCGAATTGACGATGGCGCGCGTGCCGCACGCGATCTCCTACCGCATGAATCCTCTCACGGTCGCGGTCTTCAGGATGCTGCGCGGAACGCGGCAGCGATACGCCAACCTCGTCAACATTCTGCTTGACCGGGAAGCGGTGCCGGAATTTATTCAGGATAATTGCCGCGGCGATCTTATCGCGGCGCAGACGTTGCGGCTGCTCCGGGACGAGAACGCCCGGAACGCCCAGTTGACGGACGCGGAGGAAGCGCTGAACCTTCTGCGGCCCGAGGGCGGCTCCCCGGGCGACGCCGCGGCCAGGGTCGTGACAAGCCTGATCGGGACGGCCCGCAACCAGGAGAGAACGCCAGGATGAGCACCGAAGACCACCGACTGCTGCACACGATGATCCGCGTCAGGGATCTCGAGAAATCGAAGGACTTCTATTCCCGGCACCTGGGGATGGAACTGTTGCGCGAAAAGGATTTTCCGGGCGGAAGGTTCACCAACGCGTTCATGGGATACGGCGACGAGAGCGGCCACACCGTGCTCGAGCTGACCCATAACTGGGATCAGGAGGAAGCCTACACGCACGGCTCGGGGTTCGGCCACATCGCGATCGCCGTGCCCGACATCCATGCCGCGTGCGAGCGGATGAAGGCGGATGGAGTCAACGTTCCGCGCCCGCCGGGTCCGATGAAGCACGGAACGACGGTCATAGCCTTCATCGAGGATCCCGACGGCTACAAGATCGAACTGATCGAACGGAAGTGAGCGGGCGGCCCTATCTGGCGTCGAGCGGCACGAATTCGCGCCGCTCGCGACCCGTGTAGAGCTGGCGGGGCCGACCGATTCTCTGATAGGGGTCCTCGATCATCTCGTTCCACTGCGCGACCCAGCCGACGGTGCGGGCGACGGCGAACAGAACGGTGAACATGGTTTCGGGAATGCCGATCGCCCGGAAGATTATCCCGGAGTAGAAATCGACGTTGGGGTAAAGCTTCCGCTCGACGAAGTAGTCGTCCTCCAGCGCGATCCGTTCGAGTTCCATCGCGAGCTTCAGAAGCGGTTCGTTCTCCATTCCGAGTTCGCCCAAAACCTCATGGCAGGTTTCGCGCATGATCGTCGCACGGGGATCGAAGTTCTTGTAGACGCGATGGCCGAAACCCATCAGGCGGAAAGGATCGTTCCGATCCTTGGCCTTGCGTATGTATTCCGGAATCTTGTCGAAGTCGCCGATTTGCCTCAGCATCGAAAGCACCGCCTCGTTGGCGCCGCCGTGAGCCGGGCCCCAGAGACTGGCGATGCCCGCGGCGATGCAGGCGAACGGATTCGCTCCCGAAGAGCCCGCGAGCCTGACCGTGGACGTGGAAGCGTTCTGCTCGTGGTCGGCATGCAGGGTAAGAATCCGGTCCATGGCCCGCGCGATAACGGGATTGACCTCGTAGTCTTCGCACGGCGTCGCGAACATCATGTGGGTGAAATCTTCGGCGTATGACATGTTGTTGCGGGGGTACATGAAGGGCTGCCCGAGCGCGTATTTGAAGGCCCACGCCGCGATGGTCGGCATCTTGGCCACCAGCCGGTAGGAGGCGATCATCCGTTGGTGCGGATCCGAGATGTCGGTCGAATCGTGATAGAAGGCGGACAGCGCCCCGACGACGCCGCACATGATCGCCATGGGATGCGCGTCGCGGCGGAAACCGTCGTAGAATTTGTGAAGCTGCTCGTGCACCATCGTGTGATAGGTTATGTCGCGCACGAACTGAGCGCTCTCTTCCCGGTTCGGCAGTTCGCCCTTCAGCAAAAGATAAGCGACTTCCATGAAGTCGCATTGGGCCGCGAGATCCTCGATCGGATAGCCCCGGTAGAGCAAGACGCCCTCGTCTCCGTCGATATAGGTGATTCTGGAATTGCAGCTCCCGGTAACCATGAACCCTGGATCGAACGTGAAGTAATCGAGTTCGGAGTACAGCTGCCTTATGTCGATTACCTTCGGGCCGACAGTGCCGTCCACCAGCGGCAGATCGAGTTCCCTGCCGGTCGAGTGGTCGATCAGCGTGACGCTGTTTTTTGGCGCGTTGACCCGGGTCATGTATGTTCCTCGGTTGTCGTTCCTGCGTGGCGACGGAAGCGGAAAATAGCGCTTTTCCGAACCCGTTTCAAACGCGGGGCGTTCGCGCCGCGCTGTCCTTCGCCGGTTGTTGTCCGTCCTGCGCGCCGCTGATCTCTCCGCCCACCCGGATCCGCGAGGGCGCATGGACGGCCAACCGTCGGGAAGCAGGCGAATGCCTCTGCGGCGCGGCGGATCCGGGGGCCCGAACGCAGGCGGCCGGTCGCAGAAGGGGCCGGCCGGGGCGGCTTGCCATGGCGCTCGAAGAGGCGGAGAGCGACGGTCTCGGCTCAGGCGCGGAGTGCGCCAGCTCTTCGGGTTGCGGTCGGGCGGCAGCTCGTCAAGCCTGAAAAGCGCCGTCCCGTCCCGGCCTTGGAACTTCCGGATTTAGACGGGCGCCTCGGCTCGTTCGCGGCAAGAAACGCTTCGTGCCGCTTGCGACGGGACGGGCGTTCACGTCCGAGGCGGGAGAGACGGTTTGGGAACCTCCCTGACGGCCGCGGCTGGCCTGTTGAAAGCCTGTTTCGGGAGCGCGTCGGGGGGCACACGGACCGAAAAGACAATGAAGTCCCTCGCGTCCCGAAACCCTTGCAAACGGCTCAGTTTGCGGATCCGGATGCCGCATCGTCGATGCGGCCCAGCGTTTCGTCGCGTCCCAAGATCGCCGCCACCTCGAAAATTCCGGGAGAGACATCCGTCCCGGTAAGCGCCGCCCTGAGCGGCTGCGCCACCTTGCCGAGCTTGATTTCGCGCGAATCGCAGAACGCGCGCACCGCCCGTTCGATCTCTTCCTGCGTCCAGCGGTCCAGATCGAGAAACGCGCCGCCCAGTTCCGCCAATCGGCGGCGCGCCGCGTCGTCGAGCAGCCGCGCCGCCTTTTCGGAATACTCCAGAGGCCTCTCCGCGACATAAAACAGCGATGAATCAACAAGATCATTCATCGTTTTAGCGCGCGACTTTAATGAATCCATCGCCGCGCGAAGGCGATCCATCGCCATTTCCGGCAACGACTTCGCCAAGCGTTTCTCGATATGCGGAACGATCAGCGCCACCAAGTCCGCCCCATCCGCCGTCGAGATATGGAGGCCATTCAGATTCCTGAGTTTCGCCGGATCGAAGCGCGCCGCGCCCCTGTTTACGTCGGCGACATCGAACCATTCCACGGCCTGCTCGACGGTGAACGTCTCGTCGTCGCCGTGACTCCAGCCCAGACGGCAGAGGTAGTTCAGCAGGGCATGGGGCAGAATTCCCATTTCGCGATAAGCCTCGACCCCGAGAGCGCCGTGCCGTTTGGAGAGCTTGACGCCGTCGGGACCGTGAATCAGGGGGATGTGCGCGTAGACGGGCGGCGTCCATCCGAGCGCCCGGAATATCCCGGTCTGCCGAAAGGCGTTCGTGAGGTGATCGTCGCCGCGAATGGCGTGGGTGACGCCCATATCGTGATCGTCCACGACGACCGAAAGCATGTAGGTCGGGGTTCCGTCAGCGCGCAACAGAACGAGATCGTCGAGTTCCGCGTTGGCAAGTTCCACCCGGCCCTGGACGGCATCGTCGATCGTCGTCGTCCCGCCTTCAGGAGCCCGAAACCGTACGACCGGATCGATTCCCGGCGGCGCTTCGGAAGGATCCCGGTCGCGCCAGGTTCCGTCGTAACGCATGGAACGCTTTTCGGTCTTGGCCCGTTTCCGCATGGCGGCGAGTTCTTCGGGCGTGCAGTAGCAACGATAGGCCAGGCCCCGTTCGACCAGCGCCAGCGCGATTTCCGCATGGCGCGCGCGGCGGCCGTACTGATAGACCGGCTCGCCGTCCCAATGCAGTCCGAGCCAAGAGAGCCCGTCCAGAATCGCATCGATGGCTTCCGGAGTGGAGCGCTTGCGGTCCGTATCCTCGATGCGCAGCAGGAAACTGCCGCCGGCGTGCCGCGCGTACAGCCAGTTGAACAGGGCCGTCCGGGCGCCTCCGATATGGAGGAGCCCGGTCGGCGAGGGCGCGAAACGGGTGACGACGCTCATCGCGTTCTCGCTGGCGGGAACCGAGGCGGCCTGCCGCGCGGCGAACGCCGTCAATATCTGCGCACAAGGCCGACGAGGCGGCCCTGTACACGGACCTGATCGGGTCCGAATATCCGCGTTTCGTGCGCGGAGTTCGCGGGTTCCAGCGCGATCGACGCGCCGCGCTTGCGGAATCGCTTGAGCGTGGCTTCCTTATCCTCCACGAGGGCGACCACGATGTCTCCGTTTTCCGCCTTATCGGACCTCCTGATCAACACCACGTCTCCGTCGAGGATGCCGGCATCGATCATGGAATCGCCCTCGATTTCGAGAGCGTAGTGAGTTCCGCTTCCGAGGAGGGCGGGCGGGACCTCGAAAACGCGAGAGTTGTCGCTCAAGGCCTCGATAGGGGTTCCGGCCGCGATTTTGCCGTAAAACGGCAGGGCGACGGTTTCGTCCGACGGCGCGGGTTCCGCTTGCTCGCTCTCGAATTCGTCGTCGACGAGGCGCGGGGTGAAGCCCTTCGCCTGACGGTCGAGCGGAAGCTTGAGGACTTCCAGGGCGCGCGCCCTGTTCGGAAGCCGGTAAATGAAACCGCGTTCTTCCAGTCCGGCGATCAGCCGGTGGATGCCCGATTTCGAGGTGAGGTTAACCGCTACCTTCATCTCCTCGTAGGACGGAGCGATGCCTTTCTCCTTGAGGTACGCATCGATGAAGACGAGCAGTTCGTGTTGCTTTTTTGTCAGCATGTCCTGATTTCCCGTTTTTGGTTCGCATCTCCCTTGTTCTAGTTTGGTTCACTTTTCGTGTCAAGAATCACTTGAAGCGAAAGTTGGCGAAGCCTTCGCGGCGGCTCGGGCCGGTCCGTTTTCCGGCGAAGCGGCGCGGCGGCCCCCTAAATGCTGAATATGCTGCCGTCGAGGGCCACGACATCGACGATCTCGCCAACGCGGCTCTTCGGCGCGAACGGCGCCCGGACGACGAGCGCGTCGGCGGCGGCCATGAGTGCGAACATGGAACTGTCCTGCCGACGGAAGGGAAGGGCGACCAGATCGCCGCTCTCGTCCCGCTGGAGGGTCGCTCGAAGATAATCTTCCCGTTCGTCGTTCGCGTCAAGTTCCTTGCCGAGTTTCGCCGCGACCTTGCGCGGCATCGCGTCCGCCGCCCCCGACATCCGGCGAATCGCCGGCGCGAGAAACATCACGGCGCAGACCTGCGACGAAACCGGATTGCCCGGCAATCCGATCAGGAACGTCTTGTCCACGGCCCCGAATATCAAGGGTTTTCCCGGGCGCATCGCGATGCGCCAGAACTCGAGTTCGCCGAGAACGTTTCGCACGAGGTCGTGATCGCCGACCGAAGCGCCTCCGGTGGTGACGAGGAGGTCGCTGCCGCTCGCGCCGGCCGCCAGCGCGCGAAGGCCCTCTTCGTTGTCCGGGGCGATGCCGAGATCGACCGGGACGCCTCCCTGGGCCGATACGAACGCCCGCAGCGCCAGGGCGTTGGAGCTCACGATCTGGTCGCGACCGACGGGGTCGCCCGGCATCGCGATCTCGTCGCCGGTCGCAAGAATGGAAATCCGCGGCCGCCGGCGAACCATCAACCAAGGAACGTTCATCGCCGCCGCCAGCCCGACATCCCGTGCGGTCAGCGCGCGTCCGGCCTTCAGCAAAACGTCGCCCTCGGCGAAGTCGAGGCCCGCGGGACGCACGAAACGGCCGCTCGGCGGCGCGCCGCCGCCGGTCACGCGGACATGGTCGCCGCTCCGCTCCGCGTTTTCCTGTATCACCACCGCGTCCGCGCCGTCCGGGAGCGGAGCGCCGGTGAATATGCGGACGGCTTCGCCCGGCCCGATTCCGCCGTCGAACGCGTGTCCTGCGGGCGCGCGGCCGACGATCCGCAGTTCGCAGGGAAGGGCGGCGACGTCGGCCGCGCGCACGGCGTAGCCGTCCATCGCCGAGACCGGCATCGGAGGCTGGCTTCGGCGCGCCGCCACGTCCGCGGCGAGCACCCGGCCGAGGCCGTCGGCCACCGAGATCTGTTCGGCCGGCAACAGCGGCATCGCATCGAGAATGCGCCGCTGCGCCTCCGCTACGGACAGCAAGCCGCTCACGCCGCGTACTCGCCGGATCGGCCGCCAGCCTTGCGGACCAGCCGGATCTCCGAAAGGCGCATGCCCCGATCGACCGCCTTGCACATGTCGTAAACCGTGAGCGCCGCGACGGATACGGCCGTCAACGCCTCCATTTCCACGCCCGTCCGGGCGCGAACGCGGCAGGTCGCTTCGATGTCGACGGCGCCGCGCGCGGAATCGCAATCGAGCTTCACGTCGACCCCGCTCAGCGGCAGCGGATGGCAGAGCGGAATCAGATCGGACGCGCGTTTCGCCGCCATGATCCCCGCAAGTCGCGCGACCGAGAGCACGTCGCCCTTCTTCATCGCTCCCTCCGCCACCAGCTTCAGGGTCGCGGGTGACATCAACACGCTGCCTCGCGCGGTCGCTGTCCGGTCGCTGACCTCCTTGTCCGAAACGTCCACCATGCGCGCCGAGCCGCTGTCGTCGAGGTGCGTCAGTTTCCCGGTCATGAATCCGCAGGTCCCGCGACCAGAGCGCGGGTCGCGCTTTCCACGTCGGGGCGGCTCATCAGGGATTCGCCGATCAAAAAGCAGCGGGCGCCGGCCTCGTACATGGAGTCGAGATCCGCCGCCGTCCGGAGTCCGCTCTCGCTCACGACGAACCGGCCGCCGGCGCGCGGCGCAAGGTTGCGCGTGGTATCGAGATCCGTCTTCAACGTCTTGAGATTCCGGTTGTTTATTCCCAGCAACGGCGAGTTCAGCCGGAAAGCGCGTTCCATCTCCTCCTCGTCGTGCACCTCGACCAGAGCATCCATTCCCCAAGCGGTCGCGGCGACTTCGAGCTCCGCCGCCAGTCCGTCCTCGAGAGCGGCCATTATTAGCAGAACGCAATCGGCGCCGAGCATACGCGCTTCGGCGATCTGGTAGGGATCGATCATGAAGTCCTTGCGCAGGACCGGCAACGACGCGGCGCCGCGGGCGGCGGCCAGGTGCTCGTCCGCTCCCTGGAAGTAGGGAGCGTCGGTCAGCACCGACAGGCAATCGGCGCCGGCGCGCTCGTAGGCTTCCGCGAGGTCCGGCGGATCGAAATCTTCCCTGATCAGGCCCTTGCTGGGCGACGCCTTCTTGATTTCGGCGATCAGTCCGTACCGTCCGGCGCGGGACCGCAGGGCGCGCAGAAAGCCGCGCGGCGGCGGCGCTCGCCGAGCGGCAGCCTCCACCTCCGCCAGCGGCATGACCGACTTGCGGGCCGCGACATGTTCCCTCTTCGTCGCGCAGATGCCGGTCAGCGCGTCAACCATCCTCTTCCTCGTCGGGCGCGGGCTCGCGGGATATCTCCACCATTCGCCGCAACGCTTCGCGCGCTTCTCCGCGATCGATCGACTCCGCCGCGATCGACGCGCCCTCCCTGAGGTCGCCGGCGCGTTCGGCGACGACCAGCGCGGCGGCCGAGGTAAGGAGCACCGTGTCGCGATAGGCGCTGGGCTCTCCGGCGAGAAGGCTCCGCAGCGCCGCCGCGTTGTATTCCGCATCCCCGCCCCTCAATTCCTCCAGATCGCAGACGGGAAGGCCCGCCTCCTCGGGCGCGACCTCGAAGGTCCTGACTTCGCCGTTTTCCAGTGCGGCCACGGCGGCCGGCCCGTTGGTCGCCAGCTCGTCGAGCCGTCCGGCGCCGTGGACGACCCAGGCGCGCCGCGCTCCGAGCTCGCGAAGCACGCGAGCGAGGGGCTCGACCCATTCGGGCGCGAACACGCCCACCAGCAACCGGTCGACCATCGCGGGGTTGGAAAGCGGCCCGAGCATGTTGAAGACCGTCCTGATCGCGAGTTCGACTCGCGGACCCGCGACATGCCGCGTCGCGCTGTGATGCCGCGGCGCCATCATGAAACCGATTTTCGCCTCCGAGATCGACCGCTCGATCAGCCGCATGTCGGCGTCTATGTCGACTCCGAGGGCGGCGAGGACGTCCGCGGCGCCGGCCTTCGAGGAAAGGGCGCGGTTCCCGTGCTTGGCCACGGGGATTCCGCAACCCGCCACCGTCAGCGCGGAAGCGGTCGAGATGTTGAGCGTGCCGCTGCGGTCGCCGCCGGTCCCGACGATGTCCATGGCGTCCGGCGGCGCGGCGACGCGGGCCGCCTTCGCGCGCATCACGCGAGCGGCCGCGGCGATTTCGGTGACGGTCTCGCCGCGAATCCTGAGACTCATCAGAAACGCGCCGATCTGCGCGGGCGTGGCGTTTCCCGACATGATGATGTCGAACGCCGTTTCCGCCTGGCCGCGATCGAGCGCGGCGCCGTCTGCGACTAACCCGAGTATGTCCTTGAAGTCCACGCGAAAATTCCGTCTTGTTGCAGCGACAGCGCGCCGACGGGAGAAAGCGGTTCCGCGCGCGGCCGGCGACGCGCGCTATCTCTGGCTGGCGAAAAACGCGTCGAGGGCCGCCTGGTTGACGACCACGTCGTATTCCTGACGCAAAGCGCGGACGTACTCCTCGAGCAGGTCGGCGAACATCGCGCTCGTCAGATCCTCTTCGAGGCCCCTGTAGTCGTCGCCGCTCCTGTCGGGCTCGGTCGTCTCGATGTCCACGATGCGAACGACCGCGTTTCCGCTTTCCGTCGGGCCGTGGAAGACGGCGCCCCGCGCGGCCTCGAACAACCGGGGCAACAGGGCAGGGGGAAACTCCGCCTCCGTTCCCGCGCGGTCGACGGGGCCGATTTTCTCGAACTCCAGGTTGCGCGTCTCCGCGATGCCGGCGAGCGACCGGCCCGCTTCGGCTTCCTTCGCGATTTCCTCCGCGGTCCGCCTCGCCAGATGGTCGAGATGGCTCCTGCGCCACGCGGCCGCCACCGCCTCGCGCACCTCGCCCAGCGGCCGCATGGCCGCCTCCGCGACGTCGTCGACCCGCAACGCGAAGAAACCGCCCGCGTCGGTTCCCACGAGATCGCTCGTCTCGCCCTTCTTCGTATCGAACGCGGTTTCCACGAAACGCAAGTCCTTGGGCAATCCCTCGATTTCGGTTCCGGCCCGGGATTTCAGCGCCGCGTCGACGGACTCCAGCCGCCGAAGGCTTGCGCCGATCTCCGCTGCCGCCTCCTCGACGCCGGCGCCGCCGGCGAACGCGTCCTCGACCCTGTTCGCGCGCTTCACGATGTCGTCGAGCGCGAGTTCCAGCGCGAGCTCGTCGCGGATTTCCACCTCCGTCTCGGCGAACGTCGGCGTTCGTCCCGGCGCGATTTCCCGCACCTTGACGAGGTGCCAGCCGAAGGGCGTCTCGACCGGCTCCGTGAAGCCGTCGGCGCTCAGGGCGAAGGCCGCGCCGGCGATTTCCGGGGTAAGGTCGGTCTCGGCGACCAGCCCGAGGTCGGTCGCCGGCCGTTCCGGGAACTCCGCGGCCACCGCTTCGAAGGCGCGGCCTTCGGAGAGGGCCGCGTAGGCCTTTCGAGCGTTTTCTTCGGACTTGAAAAGGATCTGCTCGAGACGGCGTTTCTCGGGCACGGTAATCGAATCGATCCTGTTGTCGTATTCCTCCCGAACCCGCTCGGGGGCCGGCGACATCTCGCCGGCGACTCTCTCGGGATCGAGATGCAGCAACGTCAGGCTCCGGTACTCCGGCGCCATGAACGGTTCGGGGTTCTCTTCGAGAAAGGCGGCGAGATCCCGTTCGGAGGGGGTCGGCGACGCCGCCGGCCGCTCGATCCTGATCACCTCCGCGGTTCGGCGCTCGCGGCTGTGGCGGAATATGACGTCGGCGAGTTGCGGCGGCGCCCTGACGCCTTGCCGGAGGGCTCCGCTCAGGTATTCCTCCTGCAGGTCCCGGCGGAGCGACTCGACGTAGGCGGCTTCCGTAAATCCGCTGTTGGCCAGCGCCGACTGGAAGGCGGCGCGGTCGAATCGGCCGAGAGCGTTCTGGAATCCCGGCTGCGCATGTATGCGACGGACGACCTGCTCGTCGCCCACGAGCAAGCCGAGCCCGTCCGCCTCGCGGCCGAGAAGCCGGCGGGAAATCATGCCGTCGAGGGTCGACCGGGCGATTCCGAGCGTCCGCGCCTGCTGCGCGTCGATATCTCCCATCTGGCTTCGCAGGCGGTTCATCGTCCGCCTGAACTGTTCCTGGTATTCGCGCTGCGAGATTTTTTCGCCGTCCACGGTCGCGACTTCGTCGGGCGTCGCGATGACGCCGACCATGTCGCCGACGCCCCACGCGGCAAAGCTGATGATGAGAAGAACCGCAAGCACCTGAATGAGGATCTTGCTGACGCCCTTCTTCATGCTTTCAAGGAGCATGTGCGTTCTCTGTTCGGATATGCGGAAGCGGCATCATACGGAGAGCGTTCGCGAACGGCAAGGGAGGGTCCGGGCGCGCGGCTTCGCCGCTCCCGAACGGCACGCCGCCGGAGATGCCGGACTCGCGAAACGCGGCCGCGTTCCCGAGCGGCGCCAAACCTACGGCCCGATATCGGGAAGCTTGATTTTCTGCAGCTGCATCGTGACGAGCAAGCAATCCGTCACGAGGTTGACGTTCCGCCGAATGCCCACGAGGTCGTCCCGCGACATAATGTCGGAGAATCCCTCCAGACCGTCGCGCGTTCTTCGAACGTACTTCATCCGCACAGGACCGAGCCCCGTTTCGAATCCCACCCATGCGCCGCGAGAAATGGCGTGCCGCCAGGGATTGACCAATCTCATGCGGCGGACGAGTTCGGCGCGCATAGGGCCGAAGTTCTTTTCGTCGGGAAAAGGCGTCTCTTCCAGGCGATCGATGAGGAACGCCAGATTGTCGTACACGGGCTGTCCGAGCCCCGCATTCAATTGCCCCATCATTCCGTGCAAGTCTTCCTCGCTCAACTCCTCGTCTTCGTATTCGCTGCTGCCGGTGATGGCGACGAGAACGCGGGCGACAATGTCTTCCAGAACTGCGAAGGAGGCCACGGTCTTGCCGAGCTCTTCCCAGAATTCCGGAGCGCCCTTTTTCGTCGGCCAGTCTTGCGGAAGCGCTTTATCCAGCTTTTCGCCCAGCTTGTCGTACGCGTCGTCATGTTTTTTGTCGAAATTGTCGTTCATGGCGGTCGTTCCCGGCAGCTTATGGGTTCGGAACGGTCAGATAGCGCACTCGGAGCATATTGCAACGCAGGCCGCCGCGCGGCAACCCTTGCGGCGGTCTCCGCCCGCAGCTGCGCGGCGCCTGAAAGGCGGTCGCTGCGGCCTTCGAAGCGGTTTCCGAAAGCCTCGGCCTGTGGTAGACAGTCGGCCCGTCGGGACGCAGGGCCGACCATCCCGCGCGCCGACATCAGCTTCGCTTTTCCCGTAAAGGCACTTGGCATGAACGCCCTGATCGTCGGCAACTGGAAAATGAACGGCACTGCGGCCTTCGCCGCCGCCCTCGCCGGTTCGCTCGCATCCAGGCTGGCAGAGCGAGAATCCCGCCGGTTCGACATGCTGATCTGTCCGCCGACGCCATTGCTGGCACCGGCCCGATCCGCCATCGGCGCCGCGCCGCTGGCGCTCGGCGCCCAGGATTGCCGCGCCGAGCCGCAAGGGGCGCATACGGGCGACGTCTCGGCGCCGATGCTGGTCGACGCGGGATGCAGCCACGTTATCGTCGGACACTCGGAACGCCGCGCCGGACACGGAGAAAGCGATTCGCTGGTCCGCGCGAAGGCGGCGGCGGCGCAGGCCGGCGGCCTCGTGACCGTGATCTGCATCGGAGAAACCGCGGAACAGCGCGACGCCGGCGCAACCGTCGCGACCGTGACCGGCCAGCTGGCCGGTTCGTTGCCGAACGAATCGTCCGCCGCGACCGCAATCGTCGCTTACGAACCGGTGTGGGCCATCGGGACCGGGCGCACGCCCGCCGCGGACGACATCGCGGAAGTCCATGCCGCAATCCGCGCCGCGCTTCGCGACAGGGTTCCGGATCCGCATCTCGTCCGCATTCTGTACGGAGGCTCCGTCAACCCCGGCAACGCCGGCGACATCCTTTCGCTGGACAATGTCGACGGTGCGCTGGTCGGCGGCGCGAGTCTGGCGGCGGACCGGTTCTGGGAGATCGCGGAATGCTGTCCGTGAGGCGGGGCCTTTCCCGCGCGGGGAATCAGGAGGTCAACAGGCAATGATCCAGGTCATCTTGATCGTGCATCTCATTCTCGCCATCGCGCTCGTCGCGGTCATCCTCTTGCAGAGAAGCGAGGGCGGCGCGCTGGGCATCGGCGGCGGAACGATGGGCGGGCTCATGACGACCCGCGGGTCGGCGAACCTGCTGACGCGCGTGACCGCGGCGCTGGCGGCGTTCTTCATATGCACCAGCCTCGCGCTGGCCATCCTGTCGTCCGCGAACAGGGCTCCCACGTCGATCCTCGACACGCCGACCGCGCAAACGCCTCCGGCGGCTCCGGAAGTGCCTCTAGCCCGGTAAACGCCGCCGGCCGCGCGAATCGGGCGCCCGCGAAATTGATGTAGTCTGCCGGTCCATGACGCGGTTCATATTCATCACCGGCGGCGTGGTTTCTTCTCTCGGAAAAGGGCTCGCCGCGGCGTCGCTCGCGGCGCTGCTGCAAACCCGCGGGTTCCGGGTCAGGCTGCGCAAGCTGGATCCCTACCTCAACGTCGACCCCGGCACGATGAGTCCCACTCAGCACGGCGAGGTGTACGTGACCGACGACGGCGCGGAAACCGACCTCGACCTGGGCCATTACGAGCGCTTCACCGGGGTCGCGGCGCGGCGGAGCGACAACGTCACCACCGGGCGCATATACACCAGCGTCATCGAGAAGGAGCGCCGCGGCGACTATCTGGGCGCGACCGTGCAGGTCATCCCCCACGTCACCGACGCGATCAAGCAGTTCGTGACCGCCGACCTCGACAGCGAAGACTTCGTCCTCTGCGAAATCGGCGGCACGGTAGGCGACATCGAGAGCCTGCCGTTCCTGGAAGCCATCCGCCAGCTCGGAAACGAACTCGGACGCGAGCGCTCCATCTTCATCCACCTTACCCTCGTTCCTTACATGAAGACGGCGGGCGAGCTCAAAACCAAGCCGACGCAGCATTCGGTCAAGGAACTTCAGAGCGTCGGCATCCAGCCCGACATCATACTGTGCCGGTCCGAACGGGACCTTCCCGACGACGAGCGCCGGAAGATAGCCCTGTTCTGCAACGTGCCCGTCGACAACGTGATCAGCGCGCCGGACATAGCGACGATCTACGAAGTGCCGATATGCTACCACGAGCGGGGGATGGACCGTCGGCTCTGCGCGCATTTCGGAATTTCGCCGAGAACGCCGGATCTCGGCAGGTGGAAGGACATCGTCCGGCGCGTCAAGAATCCCGAAAGCCGCGTCACGATCGCCGTCGTCGGCAAGTACACCCACCTTCTCGATTCTTACCGGTCCCTGATCGAAGCGCTCGCTCACGGCGGCATCGCCAACGGCGTCGGCGTCGAGATCGACTGGATCGATTCCGAAATCTTCGAGTCGGAAGACGCGGTCCACCACCTGTCGAACGTCCAGGGCATACTGGTGCCCGGCGGATTCGGCGAGCGGGGCGCGGAAGGCAAGATCGCGGCGGCCACGTTCGCGCGCGAACGCCGCACCCCTTATTTCGGCATCTGTTTCGGCATGCAAATGGCGGTGATCGAAGCGGCGCGCAACCTGGCGGGCATCGCCGGCGCCGGCTCCACCGAATTCGGCGCATGCGCCGAGCCGGTCGTCGGGCTCATGACCGAGTGGACGCAGGACGAGCGAATCGAGCGGCGCGCCGAGGACGGCGACCTCGGCGGCACGATGCGGCTGGGCGCCTACGGTTGCCGCCTGAAGGCGGGCACCCTCGCGCATAAAGTGTACGGCGGCGCCGACACGGTCGCCGAACGGCACCGGCATCGCTACGAGGTCAACATCCGCTACCAAGAGCGGCTTCAGAAAGCGGGAATCTGCTTTTCCGGCTTGTCGCCGAACGGCGAGCTGCCGGAGATCATCGAGCTGCCCGGGCACCCCTGGTACGTCGGCGTCCAGTTCCATCCGGAGCTCCGGTCCCAGCCGTTCGATCCGCATCCGCTGTTCACGTCGTTCGTCGGGGCGGCTCTCGAGCGGTCGCGCCTCTTCTGATGGCGGCGCGGGTCGATATCGGCGGCGTCTCCGTCGCGAACGACGCGCCGCTGGCGTTGATCGCGGGTCCGTGCGCCCTCGAGAGCCGCGCTCACGCGCTGGAAATGTCGGCGGCGCTGGCCGAGACGGCGGCCTCGCTCGGCATCGGGCTGATCTACAAGACGTCCTTCGACAAGGCGAACCGGACCTCGATCGGCAGCCCCCGCGGCCTGGGCCTGAAGGAAAGCCTGCCCATCCTGGCCGAGATCAGGGAGACGCGCGGCTGTCCGGTGCTCACCGACGTCCACCTTCCGGATCAGTGCGCGCCCGTGGCCGAGGCGGCGGACGTGCTCCAGATTCCCGCGTTTCTTTGCCGCCAAACCGATCTGATCGTGGCCGCGGCGAAAACGGGCAGGGCGCTCAACATCAAGAAGGGGCAGTTCCTCGCGCCGTGGGACATGGCGAACGTCGCCGACAAGGCGCGAGCGGCCGGCAACGAGCGGGTGATGCTGTGCGAACGCGGCGTCTCCTTCGGCTACAACACGCTGGTTTCCGACATGCGCGCCTTGCCGGAACTCGCCCGCACCGGCTGCCCGGTGGTCTTCGACGCGACGCACTCGGTCATGCAGCCGGGCGGCAGGGGCGCGGTTTCGGGCGGACAGCGGGAGTTCGTGCCCGTCCTGGCGCGCGCGGCCGTCGCCGTGGGCGTCGCGGCGGTCTTCATGGAAACCCACCAGGATCCCGACGCCGCGCCATCGGACGGACCGAACATGATATATTTGAAAGAGTTGCAGCCGCTTCTTGAGACGTTGATCGAAATAGACCGGATCGCCAAGCCGGTGCCGCCGGAAAGCGTTTGACCGGGAGTCGGGAACATGTCCGAGATCGTCGACATCCACGCTCGCGAAATCCTCGATTCGCGCGGCAATCCGACCGTCGAAGTCGACGCGACGCTGGCAACGGGCGCGTTCGGCCGCGCAGCCGTTCCCTCCGGCGCTTCGACGGGCACGCACGAGGCGATCGAGCGGCGGGACGCCGACGCGGGCCGCTTCCGCGGGAAAGGGGTGCTCCAGGCGGTCGCGACGGTCAACGGAGAAATCTCGGAAGCGCTGTCGGGAATGGACGCCGACGAACAGGCCCGCCTCGACGAAGTCATGAAGGAGCTCGACGGTTCGCCCAACAAAGGCAGGCTCGGCGCCAACGCGATCCTCGGCGCGAGCCTCGCGATCGCGAAGGCGGCCGCCGACGACGCCGGACTGCCGCTTTACCGGTACGTCGGCGGCGCGGCGGCGCGGGTTCTGCCGGTTCCGATGATGAATATCGTCAACGGCGGCGCCCATGCGGACAATTCGATCGACCTGCAGGAATTCATGATCATGCCCGTAGGGGCCGGCAGCGTCGCGGAGGCCGTCCGGTGGGGCGCCGAGATCTTTCACGCCCTTCGGTCGCGGCTGGCGGAGGCCGGACACAACACGAACGTCGGCGACGAGGGCGGGTTCGCTCCGGACCTGGGCGGCGCCCGGGAGGCTCTCGACTTCATGACGGAAGCCGTGGAGGAGGCGGGTTTCTCGCCGGGAAGCGACGTTTTCATGGCGCTCGACGCCGCTTCGACCGAATTCTCGGAAAACGGCGTCTATCGTCTTGAAAAACGGGATTTTTCGTCGGACGAAATGATCGGCTGGTACGAAAAGCTGTGCGCTTCGTATCCGATCGCGTCCATCGAAGACGGGCTGGCGGAGGACGACTGGGAAGGGTGGGCCGCCCTGACCGAAACTCTCGGAAGCGCGGTCCAGCTCGTCGGCGACGACCTGTTCGTCACCAACCCCGCCCGCGTCGCCGACGGCATCGAGCGGAAGGTCGCCAACTCGCTCCTGGTGAAGGCGAATCAGATCGGCACGCTGACGGAAACCCTGTCGGCCGTCGAGATGGCGCACCGGGCGTCGTGGACGGCCGTGATGTCCCATCGCTCGGGCGAGACCGAAGACGCGACCATCGCCGACCTCGCCGTGGCGACCAATTGCGGCCAGATCAAGACCGGATCCCTGTCCCGTTCCGACCGGATGGCGAAGTACAACCAACTGATCCGCATCGAGGAGCAACTCGGTCCGGCGGCGGTCTACGCCGGGCGCGAGGCGTTGCCGCGCGCATTTTCCGGTTGACATTCCGGTGCGAAATGTAATTCGATCGTCTCGATGAATACCGGTTTCGAAATCAGGCGGCGAGCGCGCCGCATGATCGCGCCCATCGTCGGCACGCTTCTGCTGTGCTATTTCGGCGTGCACGCCTTTCACGGCGACCGCGGCATAATCGCCTGGATGCAAATCCACAAGGAAGCGGCGAAGGCCGAAAAGGAACTGGAGACGGCCAAGGCCATGCGCGCCGAAATGGAAAGGCGCATCTCCCTTCTGCGTTCGGCAGGGATCGATTCGGACATGCTCGACGAACGCACGCGCGTCATGACCGGCCTCATGCATCCCAAGGAATATCTCCTGACGGAGTAGCCCGGAAACGGACGGTTCGCCTTTGAGACGCGGACGGCTTTCGGGGGCGGGCGCCTCGACTCGGTCGCGGGAAACCGGAGCCTTGGCCGGGCCGCCCGTCCGTTCGGGCGGCCGAAAGGCGGCGACGAGCGCGGACGGCAACCGGCAAGACCGGCGCTGCGCGAACCCCTGGAAAATCGGGTGTTGCGAAGGCGGGTCGTTCCTATATTCTTGCTTCGGCATTCGGAAACGCGCATATACACGCAATTCGGGAGAAGCCCATGGCCGCAGCGGCGGGCAAGACCGGGAAGGCGTCCCGCAGGAAGCGGGACGCCGAGGCGCTTCTCGCGCTTTACCGCGACATGCTTCTGATACGCCGTTTCGAGGAACGCGCGGGGCAGATGTACGGCATGGGCCTGATCGGCGGTTTCTGTCACCTCTACATCGGGCAGGAGGCCGTGGTCGTCGGCATGCAGACGGCTATCGACGAGAGGGATTCCGTCATCACCAGCTATCGCGACCACGGTCATATGCTCGCCTGCGGCATGGATCCCAACGGCGTGATGGCGGAACTCGCAGGCCGCAGCGGCGGATACTCGCGAGGGAAGGGCGGTTCGATGCACATGTTCTCCCGCGCGAAGAATTTCTACGGCGGGCACGGCATCGTCGGCGCGCAGGTGCCGATCGGAACCGGACTCGCCTTCGCGAGCAAATACCGGAACACGGGCGGGGTCTGCCTGACGTACTTCGGCGACGGCGCGGTCAACCAGGGGCAGGTGCACGAGGCGTTCAACATGGCGCGCCTCTGGAACCTTCCGGTCGTCTACGTCATCGAGAACAACCGCTACGGCATGGGCACGTCGGTCGACCGGGCGTCGGCGGCCAAGGAACTTTACCGAATGGGCGAGCCCTACGGCATACCCGGAAAACAGGTCGACGGAATGGACGTGCTCGCGGTCCGCGACGCGGCCGCGGAATCCGTCGCGAATTGCCGCGCCGACAAGGGTCCATGCGTGCTCGAGATGCTGACCTACCGCTACCGCGGCCATTCCATGTCGGACCCCGCGAAGTACCGGACGAAAGAGGAGGTTTCGGAAATGCGGGAAAAACACGACCCCATCGCCGCTCTAAGCGCGATCATCGTCGACGGCGGCGACAAGACGGAGGACGAACTGAAGGAAATCGACAGGACGGTCCGCGCCGTCGTCGCCGAGGCCGCGCAGTGCGCTCACGACAGCCCGGAACCGGACCCTGCGGAACTCTACACGGACGTCCTTGTCTGAGGCGCGGAACATGTCGATCGAAATCCGCATGCCAGCCCTGTCGCCGACCATGACCGAGGGCAACCTGGCGAAATGGCGCAAACGGGAAGGCGACCGCATAAACGCCGGCGACGTGATCGCCGAAATCGAAACCGACAAGGCGACAATGGAAGTCGAAGCCGTCGACGACGGCGTCCTCGGCCGGATTCTGGTCGCCGAAGGCAGCGAAAACGTTCAGGTGAACGCGGTGATCGGCGTCCTGCTTCAGAACGGCGAGGCCGCTCCGCCCGTCGTCGGCCCGGACCGGGACGAAAGCCAGGCGGAGACGAAAGTGCAGGCGGAGGCCGAAGCCGAGGCGAAAGTTCAGGCGGAGGCCCCGCTCCGGCAAACCGTGCGCGAAGCCCTCCGCGACGCCATGGCCGAAGAAATGCGGGCGGATCCGGACGTGTTCCTGATGGGCGAGGAGGTCGCCCGGTACCAGGGCGCCTACAAGGTCAGCCAGGGATTGCTCGAAGAGTTCGGCGAAGCGCGCGTGATCGACACGCCGATAACCGAGCACGGCTTCACCGGTCTCGGGGTCGGCGCCGCGTTCGGCGGCCTGAAGCCCGTCGTCGAGTTCATGACCTTCAATTTCGCCATGCAGGCGATGGACCATCTGATCAACTCCGCCGCCAAGACCAATTACATGTCGGGCGGACAGATGGGTTGCCCGATCGTGTTCCGCGGCCCCAACGGGGCCGCCGCCCGGGTGGCCGCCCAGCATTCGCAGTGCTTCGCGAGCTGGTACGCTCACGTTCCCGGCATCCACGTGATCGCTCCCTATTCCGCGGCCGACGCGAAGGGGCTGCTCAAGTCCGCGATCCGGAATCCGAACCCGGTGATATTCCTCGAAAACGAGCTCCTCTACGGCCGGACCTTCGACATGCCGGACGAGCCCGACTGGCTCGTGCCGATCGGGAAGGCTAAGGTCCTGCGAACGGGAAGCGACGTGACGATCGCCGCTTTTTCGATCATGGTCGGGCACGCTCTCGAAGCCGCGGACGAACTGGCGGCGAAGGGAATCGAAGCCGAGGTGATCGATCTGCGGACCCTGCGTCCGCTCGACGTCGCCACCGTCGTCGAATCGGTGAAGAAGACCAACCGCATCGTTTCCGTGGAGGAGGGCTGGCCGGCGGCCGGCATCGGCGCCGAAATCGCGGCGTTGATGATGGAACATGCCTTCGACTGGCTGGACGCGCCGGTCGCCCGGGTTTGCGCGGCCGACGTGCCTCTCCCTTACGCGGCCAACCTGGAGAGACTCGCCTTGCCGCAGCCAGAGGACGTGGTCAGGACAGCGCTCGCCGTCTGCTACGCCGACGCGCGATGACCATCAAGATACTCATGCCGGCGCTTTCGCCGACGATGACCGAGGGCAACCTCGCGAAATGGCACGTCGGGGAGGGCGATCGCGTCAACCCCGGCGACGTGATCGCCGAAATCGAGACCGACAAGGCGTCGATGGAGGTCGAAGCCGTCGACGAGGGAACGGTCGGCCGCCTGCTGGTCGCGGCGGGAACGGAAAACGTCCCGGTCAACGCGACCATCGGACTGCTGCTGGAGGAGGGCGAGGACGCCGCGGCGCTGGAGAGCGCCGCGGCGGAGACCGAAGCGCCCGGCGCGAACGCGGCGGAAACGCGGCCCGCCGCGCCGGCGGCCGCGCCGGAAAGGCCGGCTGCGGGCGCCTCGCTGCCGGGAGGCGCGCGCGCAAGCCCTCTGGCGCGCCGGATGGCGGCGCAGGCCGGACTGGACCTGTCCGGAATTGCGGGATCGGGGCCCGGCGGCCGCATCGTGAAGCGGGACGTGGAGGCGGCCGTCGCGGCGCCGCCGCTTGCGGCGAGCGACGATTCCGAAATCGTTCGCCTGTCCGCCATGCGCAAGGTCATCGCCCGCCGCATGACCGAAGCCAAGACGCAGGTGCCTCATTTCTACCTCTCGATGGATTGCGAGATCGACGAGTTGCTCAAGGTGCGCAAGGCGCTCAACGAAGCGCAGGACGGGACCAGGATCTCCGTGAACGATTTCGTCGTGCGCGCTTGCGCGCTCGCCCTGATGAACGTTCCCGACGCGAACGTCGCCTACGAGAACGAAAACGAACTGCGCCGGTTCCGGACCGCCGACGTCGCGGTCGCGGTCGCGGTGCCGGGCGGACTCGTCACGCCCGTGCTGCGGTCGGCGGAAACCAAGGGGCTGAAGCGGATTTCTTCCGAGATGAAGGATCTCGCCGCCCGCGCCCGCGACGGCGACCTGGCTCCGGAAGAATATCGAGGCGGCTCTTTCTCCGTATCCAATCTCGGCATGTACGGCGTCAAGCAGTTCGACGCGGTGATCAACCCGCCGCAGGCGTGCATCCTCGCGGTCGGAGCCGGAGAGCCGCGCCCGGTCGTCAAGGACGGCCGGATCGTGCCGGCGACGGTGATGACCTGCACGCTGTCGGTGGACCACCGCGTCGTCGACGGCGCGACCGGAGCGGAATTGCTCGCGGAAATCAGGCGTTTCGTCGCCTATCCGCCGGCGATGCTGCTGTGACCGGAGAAACCGCGTGAACCGCGGCGAATACGACGTCGTCGTCGTGGGCGGCGGTCCCGGCGGCTACGTCGCCGCCATCCGCGCCGCCCAGCTCGGCATGAAATCGGCCGTCGTGGAGCGCGAGCGTCTCGGCGGCATCTGCCTCAACTGGGGCTGCATCCCCACCAAGGCGCTGCTGCGGGCCTCCGAAATCAGGCATCTCATAGACCGCGCCGGGGAATTCGGCCTGTCCGTCTCCGGAGTCTCCGTCGACATGGCGAAGGTCGTCGAACGTTCGCGCAAGGTGGCGGACCAGCTCGCCCGCGGCGTCGAGCATCTGCTGAAGAAGAACGGCGTCGACGTCGTCGCCGGCCACGGCCAGCTGGCCGGCGACGGGCTGCTGGACGTGACGGACGGGAAGGGCGAACAAGCGCGGCTCGCGGCGAAGCACGTCGTGCTGGCGACCGGCGCGCGGGCGAAGGCCCTCCCCGGACTCGAACCCGACGGCCGGCTGATCTGGACCTATCGGGAAGCCATGACGCCGGACGTTATGCCGAAATCGCTGCTGGTGATCGGATCCGGCGCCATCGGCATCGAGTTCGCGAGCTTTTTCTCCGATCTCGGCGCGGACGTGACCGTGGTCGAAGTCATGGACCGGATCCTGCCGGTCGAGGATTCCGAGATCTCGGATCTCGCCCGCGAGGCGTTCCGGAAACAGGGCATCTCCATCCACACAAGCGCCCGCGTGACGAAGATCGACCCCGGCTCAGACGGCGTGACGGCGACGCTGGAAACGTCCGACGGCGGCGTCGCGGAACTGCCGTTCGACCGCGTCATTCTTGCCGTCGGCATCGTCGGCAACGTCGAGAACGTCGGCCTCGAGCGAACGCGCGCGAAAGTAGATCGCGGCCATGTCGTCGTCGACCGCTGGCTGGAAACCGGGGAGCCCGGCCTTTACGCGATCGGCGACCTTGCCGGTCCGCCATGGCTTGCCCACAAGGCCAGCCACGAAGGCGTCGTCTGCGTCGAACGCATTGCCGGGCTGGACGTCCGCCCCGTCGACGCCTCGCGAATACCCGGATGCACCTACTGCCGGCCTCAGATCGCCAGCGTCGGCTTGACCGAAGCCGCGGCGCGCGAAGCCGGACGCGACGTGCGGATAGGGCGTTTTCCGTTCGTCGGCAACGGCAAGGCGATCGCGCTCGGCGAAGGCGAAGGCATGGTTAAGACCGTGTTCGACCGCGCCACGGGCGAATTGCTCGGCGCCCACATGATCGGCGCCGAAGTCACCGAGCTGATCCAGGGCTTCGCCGTGGCGATGACGCTAGAGACGACCGAAGCGGAGTTGATGGAGGCCGTGTTCCCCCATCCGACGCTTTCCGAGATGATGCACGAATCCGTCCTCGACGCCTATGACCGCGCCATCCATTTCTGAGGCCGCGCCGCGGCATCCCGAGAAGGCGCGGCGTCCGGACAGCCCGATTCCGCGAAAGCCGCCCTGGATACGGGTGCGGGCGCCGGGTTCGCCCGTTTGGCAGGAAACCCGCACGATCCTCAGACGGCTCGGACTGGTCACGGTGTGCGAGGAAGCCGCCTGTCCCAACATCGGCGAATGCTGGGCGCACAGGCACGCGACCATGATGATCATGGGCGAGACGTGCACCCGCGCTTGCGCGTTCTGCAACGTCGCGACCGGCATTCCCGGGCCCCTCGACGCCGGAGAGCCCGGGCGCGTGGCCGAGGCGGTCGCCGAACTCGGACTCGGCCACGTCGTCGTCACCTCGGTCGACCGGGACGATCTCGACGACGGCGGCGCGGCTCATTTCGCCCGCGTCATTCGCCGGATCCGCGAGACGTCGCCCGCGACCACCATCGAAGTCCTGACGCCCGACTTTCTGAGGAAGCAGGGCGCCGTAGAAGTCGTGATGGAGGCCCGGCCCGACGTGTTCAACCACAATCTGGAAACCGTCCCGCGGCTCTATCCCAGGGTGCGTCCCGGCGCCCGTTATTTCCACTCGCTGCGGCTGTTGGACCGGGCGAAGCGCCTCGACCCGTCGGTCTTCACCAAATCGGGCCTGATGGCCGGGATGGGAGAGGGCAGGGAAGAAGTGCTTCAGGTGATGGACGACCTGCGCGCGGCCGAGGTCGATTTCCTGACGATCGGCCAGTATCTGCAGCCGACCCCGAAACACCATCCAGTGGACCGCTTCGTGACCCCCGGCGAATTCGACGGTTACGCGGCGACGGCGCGCGGGAAGGGCTTTCTGATGGTCTCGTCGTCGCCCCTGACGCGTTCGTCGTATCACGCCGACAGCGATTACCGAAAGTTGCGCGCCGCCCGTGACGCAGTCGGCGCGTAGAACATGCCGACGCATTCGGAGAGGCGCTTCCTTCCGTACGCGCCGGACCGGTTGTACGAGCTGGTCGCCGCGGTCGAGGATTATCCCGCGTTTCTACCCTGGTGCGCCGCGCTCCGCGTCTTGGAGCGATCGGACGGCGCGTTGCGGGCGAAAATGATCGTCCGATTCGGAGCGTTGCGGGAGAGTTTCACCTCGGAAGTCTCGCTGACGCCGAAGAGCCGGATCGACGTGAGATACCTGGACGGGCCGTTCCGCCGCCTCGAGAACCGCTGGCTGTTCTCGCCGGCGGACGGCGGCTGCGATATCGACTTCTTCATCGACTTCGAGTTCCGTTCGCTGCTTCTGCGCAAGCTGATGGAGCCCCTGTTTCACAAGGCCGTAAGGCGAATGGTTCGCGCCTTCGAAACCCGCGCCAGGGAGCGCTACGGCTGACCATCTGAAGGCGGCGGCGCGTCTCCGTCGGCCCCGGTTCGCCTTTCCGCCAGCTGCTGGCGCCACATCGACGCGTAGAGCCCGCGCCGGGCGATCAGGTCGCCATGGCGTCCGCGCTCGACGATCCGTCCCGCGTTCAGCACCAGAATTTCGCTCGCGTCGACGACGGTCGAGAGGCGGTGCGCGATGACCACGGTCGTCCGATCCCGGGAAATCCCTTCGAGGGCCGACTGGATTTCCCGTTCGGTGCGCGTGTCGAGCGCCGAGGTCGCCTCGTCGAACAATAGAAGGCGCGGCCGCTTCAGGATCGCCCGGGCGATCGCGATGCGCTGCTTCTCGCCGCCGGACAGCTTCAGCCCCCGTTCGCCGACCGTCGTCCGATAGCCGTCCGGCGTCGAAACGATGAAATCGTGTATGGCGGCCGACCGCGCCGCTTCCTCCACCTCGGCCGGCGTGGCGTCCGGACGGCCGTAGGCGATGTTGTAATGGATCGTGTCGTTGAAAAGCACGCAGTCCTGCGGCACGACGCCGATCGCCGTCCGCAGGCTGCGCTGCGTCACCTCCCCGATGTCCTTGCCGTCGATCAGAATCGCGCCTTCGTCGGCGTCGTAGAACCTGAAGAGAAGGCGGCCGATGGTCGATTTTCCGGCGCCCGACGGCCCGACGATGGCCACCTTTTTCCCCGGCGGGACGCTGAAGCTCACGCCGCGCAGCACGGCGCGGCGGGGATCGTAGGCGAAAGAGACGTTTCTGAACGCGACCGCTCCCGGTCCCGGTTCCAGCGGCCCGGCGCCGGGCCGGTCGCTGATCTCTGGAGCGATGTCGAGAAGGTCGAACATCGAGGCCATGTCGGTGATCGACTGCTTGATCTCGCGGTACACGAAGCCGAGAAAGTTGAGCGGCAGGTAGAGCTGGATCAGATAGGTGTTGACCATCACGAAATCGCCGATGGTCATCCGGCCGTCCACGAGGTCTCCGCCCGCCATCAGCACGATCACCGTGAGGCTGACCCCGACGATGAGGGCCTGGCCGACATTGAGCAGCGCCAGGCTGGTCTTGCTGATCACCGACGCCCGTTCGTAGCGTTCGAGAGCCCTGTCGTAGCGCTCCGCCTCGTATTCCTCGTTGCCGAAATACTTGACGGTTTCGTAGTTGAGCAGGCTGTCGATCGCGCGCGTGTTCGCCCTCTGGTCGGTTTCGTTCATCTCGCGGCGCCATTTCAGGCGCCATTCGGTCACGACCATGGTGTAGGCGATATAGGCGGCGATCGAAATCAGAACCGCGAGCGCATACCAGATGTCGAACGCCGCCCAGAGGATGCCGCAGACCATCACGAGCTCGAGAAACGTCGGCACGATGTTGAACAGGGTGAAGCGGAGCAGGAACTCGATCGCCTTGGTGCCGCGCTCGATGGCGTGCGACACGCCGCCGGTCTGCCGCTCCAGGTGGTAACGCAGAGCGAGGCGGTGAAGGTGCCGGAAGGTGCGCAGCGCGACGTCGCGAATCGCCCGCTGGGCGACTTTGGTGAAGACGGCGTCGCGCAGTTCCGCGAACGCGATCGAAAGCACGCGAAGCGCGCCGAACGCGACGATCAGTGCGACCGGGAGCGCGATCGCCGCCCCGGTTCCGTCGCCCAGCCGGTCCACGATCCTTCCGTAGACCACGGGAACGCAGACGGTCGCCGCCTTGGCCGCGGCCAGCAAAAGAAGCGCGGTCACGACTCGGAGTTTCGCCTGCGCCCCTCCCCGCGACCACAGATAGGGTGCGAGCGAGCGCAACGCTCTCCATTCGAATTCCGCGCCTTTGTTCATCGGACGAAACTACATCGCCTGACTGAAAATTCCAGCGGGCGCGGATTTTCGATTCACGAGTCGGCGTCGGCGGTGTAATGAGCGGTGTAATGAATTCGGCATCGTCGCAGAAGTGGGAGAATCCATGTTTCGTTCCATCCTGGCGGTCGCGCTCGCCGCCGCAGTCGCTGGAACCGCATGCGCGGCGCCTGGCTTCGAGACTTGGGAAACCTGGTTGCAGGAAGCGCGCGCCGAAGCGCGGGAGCGCGGCCTGAAGCCCGAGACGATCGAGAACGCGCTGGGCGGGCTGCGCCCGATTCCCAGGGTCATCGAGCTCGACCGGCGCCAGCCCGAGTTCACGATGACCTTCGATCGCTATCTGGCCCGCGTCGCCAGCGAAGACCGGGTGCGCAAAGGGCGCCGGCTGTTGCGCGAAAACGCGGCGTTGCTCGCCGAGGTCGCGGCCAGATATCCTGTGCAGCCGCGCTTCATCGTCGCTCTGTGGGGCGTGGAAACCGACTTCGGCAGGCTGACGGGCGGATTTTCGGTGATCGCCGCCCTTGCGACTCTGGCGCACGACGGCCGCAGATCGGCGTATTTCCGCAAGGAGTTGTTCAACGCGCTGCATATCGTCGACGAAGGACACATCACGGCGGCGGCCATGAAGGGCTCGTGGGCTGGCGCCATGGGGCAGAGCCAGTTCATGCCCTCGTCGTTCCGGAACTACGCCGTCGATTTCGACGGCGACGGCAGACGCGACATCTGGACGTCGCGGGCGGACGTCTTCGCTTCCGCCGCCAATTATCTCGTCCGGGTCGGCTGGAAGAACGACCGGACATGGGGCAGGGCGGTCCGGCCCCTCGGATCCGTCGACGAAAAGCTGATCGGACGCAAGGTTCGGAAACCCCTATCGGAATGGCAGGCGCTCGGCGTAAGGCGGAGCGACGGAAGCGACCTGCCCGGGCGCGACCTCTCCGCCTCGCTCATCCGGCCCGGGAAAGGCGCGTATTTTCTCGTTTACGACAATTTCCTGTCGCTCCTTCGCTGGAACCGCTCCGACTTCTTCGCGACCGCGGTCGGCATCCTGTCCGACCGCATCGCCGGGCGGTAGGCATGCCGGCCCTTCTGCTGCTTCTGTTTCTCGGGGCCTGCGCGGAAACCACGTTTCTGGTGCAGAGCGCGAAGAAGCTCACGGAAACGACCGGTCCGCGCGAATACGCCTACGAGATCGGCGGCCCGTACCAGATAGCCGGCACATGGTACTATCCGGCCGAGGATCCCGGTTACGCGGAGACCGGCGTCGCCACTTGGTACGCTGCGGAAGGCGGCCGCACGGCGAACGGCGAGACGTTCAGCGCGAACGCCGTTTCCGCCGCGCACAAGACGTTGCCGATGCCCAGCGTGGTGAACGTAACCAATCTGGGCAACGGACGTTCGCTGAAAGTGCGGGTCAATGACCGGGGCCCGCGGACGCGCGGGCGAATAATCGCCCTGTCGCGGCGGGGCGCGGAACTTCTCGGATTCCGCGAAAAGGGAACCGCGCCCGTGAAGGTGGAAATCGATGCCGAAGAAAGCCTGCAGCTCAAGCTGCTCGCTTCCGGCCCGCGACCGGACGCAGGAGGTCCGGCCCTTCCGACGCGGACAAGGCAGGCGCGGACGCCGACGAAAGCGCCGGAACTTTTCGTGCAGGCCGGAGCTTTCGTCGATGTCGCGGACGCGACCCGGGTCCGCAAGCGGCTATCGAAACACGGTCCTGCGCTGCTGACGCGCGCCCGCGCCGGAAACGCACGCTTCTACCGCGTGAGGATCGGTCCGTTCCGGGCGGTGGAGCAGGCCGACGGGGTATTGGAGCGCGTCGTCCTTGCGGGGTTTCCCCAAGCCCGGATCATTGTAGACTGATCCGCGTCCCTGGCGAGGCAATCCATGCGACCCATTCTGCATCTGATCGGTTTTGCGGTCTTCTTCTGCGCCGGCGCGCACGCCCAGCAAGTTCAGACGCCGGCCACCCATGCCTATATCGTCGACCTGTCGACCGGCACGGTTCTTCTGGACAAGAACTCGAGCGCGCCGATGCCGCCCGCCTCGATGAGCAAGCTGATGACCGTTTACATGGTGTTCGAGGCGCTTCGCAGCGGCGACCTCGAATTGGAATCCATGCTTCCGATCAGCCGCAAGGCCTGGAAGAAGGGCGGCTCGAAGATGTTCGTGCGCGTCGGAGAAATGGTCAGCGTATCGGACCTGCTGCGCGGCATCATCGTGCAGTCGGGCAACGACGCCTGCATCGTGGTCGCCGAGGCCCTGGCGGGATCGGAAGAGAAATTCGCCAGTTCGATGACGCGCCGCGCGCGCGAGCTCGGCCTGTCCGGAAGCAACTTCGTCAACTCGACCGGCTGGCCTCATCCGGATCACTGGATGTCGGCGCGCGACCTCGCGAAGCTGTCGCGGATCATCATCGAGGAATTCCCTGACCTCTACGCGATGTTCAAGGAAAAAACGTTCGTCTACAATAAGATAAAGCAGGGAAACCGCAATCCGCTGCTTTATCGCGATACGGGAGCGGACGGTCTGAAGACAGGTTATACGAAGGGGTCCGGGTACGGGCTGACGGCTTCCGCCGTCCGCGACCAACGGCGCATCGTCATGGTGTTGAACGGCCTCTCGAACGCGCGTCGGCGATCGGGCGAGGCCAGGCGCCTGCTGGATTGGGCTTTCAACGCTTTCCGACCCTACCAGTTGTTCGCGGAGGGCGAAGTCGTCGACAGGGCTAGCGTCTGGCTGGGACGGGAGGCGAGCGTGCCGTTGACGATCGCGCGCGACGTGAAGCTGTCCCTTTCCCGTAAATCCCGCGCCGCGCTGAAGGTGACGGTCAGGTTGGTCGAACCGGTTTCCGCTCCGGTTCGCAAGGGCGCGCGCCTGGGCAGCCTCGTCGTCTCCGCGCCCCCTACGGAAGCTCTGGAAATCCCGCTGGTCGCCGGCGCGGACGTCGAGCGTCTCGGTTTCTTCGGGCGCATCGGCTCGGCCGCGCGGCATCTCCTGTTCGGAGCGCCCTGACCGGTCGATGGGAAGGTTCATAACGATCGAAGGCGGCGAAGGAACCGGCAAGTCGACGCAGGCCGGCCTGCTGGCGAAGGCGTTGCGGCAGCGCGGAATCGACGTCGTGGCGACCCGAGAGCCCGGCGGTTCGCCGGGAGCCGAGAAAATTCGCGAACTGTTGCTCGACGAGACGATCGCCTGGGATCCGCCTACCGAGGCGTTGCTTCAATTCGCGGCCCGCGCCGACCATTACGTCACGCTGATCGCGCCGGCCTTGCGGCGCGGGGACTGGGTCGTTTCCGACCGGTTCGCGGATTCGACGCGCGCTTATCAGGGTTCCGGCATGGGGGTCGCCGCCGCGGCCATAGAGACGCTGTACAAGCTGGCCCTGGGCGATTTCCGGCCGGATCTGACCCTGATCCTCGATCTTCCCGTGGAGCGCGCGATGAAGCGCCTGGAGGGAAGGGAAGGGCGCCTCGACCGGTACGAACGCATGGACGCGGCGTTCCATAGGGAGGTTCGGGACGGTTTTCTCGGAATCTCGGAGGAAGAGCCCGAACGCGTCGTCGTCATCGATGCGGACGCGCCGGTCGAAATCGTCTCCTCCCGCGTCGAGAAGGCGGTCGCCGACCGTCTTTCCGCATGACCGGCGAACCCAGGGAAAACGCGCAGCTGGTCGGCCACGAAGACGCCGAAACGCGCCTGCTCGACGCCTGGAAAAGCGCTCGGTTGCCGCATGGCTGGCTGATCTCGGGTCCGAGGGGGATCGGCAAGGCGACGTTGGCCTTTCGATTCGCGCGGTTCGTTCTTGCGGGCGGCGCAACGGCCGATTTGGCGGTGCCGGCCGATCATCCGGTCGCGCGGCGCGTGGCCAGCGGCGGCCATGTGGATCTGCATGTCGTCGAACGCGGACTTGCCGACGACGGCAAGCGAATGCAGTCGGTCATTCCCGTGGACGCGGTCCGAGCCGCCGGCCAATCCATGATGCTGACGGCGGGGGAGGGGGAATGGCGCGTCCTGATCGTCGACGGCGCCGAGGAAATGAACGTCAACGCCGCCAACGCCCTTCTTAAATTGCTTGAAGAACCTCCTGAAAGGTCGTTGATATTGCTGGTTTCGCATGCGCCGGGACGGTTGCTGCCGACCATTCATTCCCGATGCTGCAAGTTGCGGCTGGCGCCGCTGTCCGCCGAAACGGTCGATCAATTGCTGACGGCCTGGCGGCCGGAGATCGGCGAGGCCGATCGCGAGCGCCTGACGGGGCTGTCGGACGGAAGCGTCGGACGCGCGCTCGCGCTCGCCGACAACGACGGGCTGGCGGTGCATGGGGAACTCATGGCTATTCTCGCCGGCCTTCCCCGACTGGACGCGGCGGCGGCCCATGCGTTCGCCGACCGCTTCGCCCGCGCCGACGACGCATGGAGAACCGCAGTGGACCTGACGGCCCGCATCCTGGCCGGGTTCGTGAGCGCGGGCGCTCGCGGCGCCTATCTGAAGGGATACGGCCGCGAAGACCGCGAGCGCCTGGAGCGGCTGCGCGCGAGAGCGAGTGTTGATCGTTGGCTCGATGTGTGGGAAAAGACGACACGCCTGTTCGCCCGTGCGGACGCGGTCAACCTCGACAGGAAGCAGGTGATGCTCGACGCGCTCGGCGCCATCGAGGCGGCGGCGGGTTGACGCACGCTCCCGGAACGATGCCTGAAGCCTACTACATCACGACGCCGATCTATTACGTGAACGACGCGCCGCATATCGGCCATGCCTACACGACGCTGGCCTGCGACGTTCTCGCCCGCTTCAAGCGGCTCGACGGTTACGACGTCTTCTTCCTTACGGGCACCGACGAGCACGGCCAGAAGGTCGAGAAATCCGCCGCCGCCGCCGGCATGGATCCCCGCGATTTCACGGACGAAGTTTCGCGGAATTTCCGCGATCTGGCCTCCTTCATGAACTACAGCAACGATGCGTTCATCCGCACGACGGAGGCACGCCACGCGCGCGCCAGCCAGGAGATCTGGAGCGCGCTCGAACGCAACGGACACATCTATCTGGGCACTTACGCCGGCTGGTACGCCGTGCGCGACGAGGCGTTCTACGCGGAGAGCGAGCTGACCGAAGGCGAGGGCGGGGCGAAGGTCGCGCCGTCCGGAGCCGAATGCGAGTGGGTCGAGGAACCGAGCTACTTCTTCGACCTTTCCAAGTGGCAGGAGCGGCTTCTCGAATTCTACGACGAGAATCCCGACTTCGTCGCGCCGGCGTCGCGGCGCAACGAAGTCGTCAGCTTCGTGAAGGGCGGGCTGCAGGACCTTTCGGTGTCTCGAACCAGTTTCGGATGGGGCATTCCGGTCCCGGGCGGCGCCGGCCACATCATCTATGTCTGGCTGGACGCGCTGACCAACTACATCACCGCCGTCGACTACCCTGACACGGAGGCGGAAACCTACGGTCGATACTGGCCGGCCAGCCTTCACATGGTGGGCAAGGACATTCTTCGCTTTCACGCCGTCTATTGGCCAGCCTTCCTGATGGGGGCGGGGCTGCAGCCGCCGAAGCGGGTCTTCGCCCACGGCTGGTGGACCAACGAGGGCCAGAAGATCTCGAAGTCCCTCGGCAACGTCATCGATCCCCGCAAGATCGTGGAGACCTACGGCCTCGACCAGGTTCGCTACTTCCTTCTGCGCGAGGTGCCGTTCGGCAACGACGGCGATTTCTCGCACAAATCCGTGTTGAACCGCATCAACGGCGACCTGGCGAACGACCTCGGCAATCTGGTTCAGCGCGTCCTGTCCATGATTGGACGCTATTGCGACGGCCGGGTGCCGGCCCCCGGCGACCGGACATCGGAAGACGAGGCCTTGCTCGAACAGGCGAAGGCCACGCTCGACGCCGTTCGCAGGCAAATGGACGTTCAGGCGCTGCACGAAGCCCTCGAGCGCATCTGGACGCTGGTCAAGGCGGCCAACACCTATGTCGACCGGCAGGCTCCATGGCGCCTTCACAAGGAAGATCCGAAGCGACGCGATGCCGCGCTCTACGTTCTGGCGGAAGCCATTCGCCGTCTCGGGCTGTACCTCCAGCCCTTCGTGCCGGACTCCGCGGCCAAGATACTCGATCAACTCGGCGTCGACCCCGGCGCCCGCGATTTTTCGGCCATCGGCGACGCGCTCGCGCCGGGAACGCCGTTGCCGAAGCCCACGCCTGTTTTCCCGCGCTTCGACGAGAGCGCGGCCTGATGCTCGTCGACAGCCACTGCCATCTCGAATTCGAGGCGTTCGAGGAAGACCGTTTCGACGCCGTTCGCCGCGCCCACGCGGCGGGCGTCGGAACGATGGTTACGATCTGCACGCGGCTGAGCCGGTTCGACGAGGTGCTCGCGGTCGCGGATAGCGAGCCGTCCGTATGGTGTTCGGCCGGCGTTCATCCCCATCATGCGGCGGAAGAGCAACCGGTGACCGGCCTCGTCGCCGCGGCCGACCATCCGAAGGTCGTCGGCATCGGCGAGACCGGGCTCGACTACCACTACGACAACAGCCCGCGCGACGTACAGCAACGAAGTTTCCGCGCCCATATCGCGGCGGCGCGCCGGACCGGGTTGCCGCTGATCGTCCACAATCGCGAGTCGGACGGCGACATGGCGGCGATTCTCGAGGACGAAGCGGAAAAGGGCGCCTTTCCGGGCGTTCTTCATTGCTTTTCGTCGAGCCGCGAACTGGCGCAACGCGCGCTGGCCCTCGGGTTCCACATCTCGATTTCGGGCATCGTCACGTTCCGGAACGCCCAGGAACTGCGCGACATCGTTGCCGACCTCCCGATGGAACGGCTGCTGGTCGAGACGGATTCGCCGTTTCTCGCGCCGGTTCCCAATCGCGGAAAACGAAACGAGCCGTCGTTCGTGACGCATGTCGCGGATCGGATCGCGGAGATCAGGAACGTCGAAAAGGATTATATTTCAGAGGTTACGACGAACAACTTCTTTCGGTTGTTCGACAAGGCGAAGCGACCGAACGAAGGCTCCGCCGGCTCCGTTTCCCGATCCCCCAATAATAATCCATAATATGCATTATGCGACAATCGGATCCCCCTGAACCTGCGCCCGCCGCCGCGCCGTCCGCTCTCCAGGACCTGCTCGACGTCATAGCCCGACTGCGCGATCCGGCGACCGGTTGCCCGTGGGACCGCGAACAGACCTTCGACACCATCGCCCCCTACACCATCGAAGAAGCGTACGAGGTCGCGGACGCGATCGAACGCGGCGACATGGACCATCTCGAGGACGAGCTCGGCGATCTCTTGTTCCAGATCGTGTTCTACGCGCAGATGTCGCGCGAACGCGGCGGCTTCGAGTTCGCCGACATCGCGCGCCGCATCGCCGACAAGATGCGGGACCGCCATCCGCACGTCTTCGGCGACGCCGAACCCGGCTCATGGGAAGCCCGCAAGGCGGCGGAACGCGCCGCCCGCGCCGACGGGCGGTCCGGCGTCCTCGACGGCGTCGCGCTGGCGCTGCCGGCGCTCATGCGGGCCCAGAAACTGCAGCGCCGCGCCTCGCTCGCGGGTTTCGACTGGCGCGACCTGGGGCCGGTCGTCGCCAAGATCCGCGAAGAGCTCGGGGAACTCGAAGCCGAAATCGCGAACGGCGGGACGCCCGAACGGCTCCGCGACGAAGCCGGAGACCTGCTATTCGCCTGCGTGAATCTGGCGCGGCATCTGGAGGTCGACGCCGAAGTCGCGCTTCGGGAGGCCAACGCCAAGTTCGAACGCCGCCTGCGCAGCGTCGAGAGCGGCCTCGCGGAAGACGGCAAAACTCTCGCCGGGACGGATCCTGAGGAACTGGACAGGCTGTGGCGGCAGGCGAAGAAGGAAACTATCCCAGGTTCAGAATGAGGCTCGAGGTGTCGAAACGGCCGCCTCCCCTCGCCTGCACCGCCGCGTAGAACTGGTCCACCAGCGCGGCGACCGGCAGGCGCGCTCCGTTGCGGCGCGCCTCGTCGAGGCAGATGCCGAGATCCTTGCGCATCCACTCGACGGCAAAGCCGAAGTCGAACTCGCCGGCCGCCATGGTGGCGGCCCGATTGTCCATCTGCCACGACTGCGCGGCGCCCCCCGACATGACTTCGGCCGCGCGAACCGGATCGACCCCGGCCTTGACGGCGAAATTGAGGCCTTCGGCGAGTCCTTGCAGCAACCCGGCGATGCAGATCTGGTTGACCATCTTGGTGAGTTGGCCCGCGCCGGCTTCGCCCATCCGAACGACGGTTTTGCCGTAGCACTGCAAAATCGGACCCGCGGCCTCGAAGATCGCTTCGTCGCCGCCCACCATGATGGTGAGCGCGCCGTTTTCGGCTCCCGCCTGCCCTCCGGAAACCGGCGCGTCGAGAAAGCCAAGCCCGCGTTCGTTCGCCGCTTCGGCCAGTTCCCGCGCAACGGCTGCCGATGTCGTCGTATGATCGATCAGAACCGCGCCTTCCTTCATCCCGGCGAAGGCTCCGGTCTCGCCCAATACCACGTCGCGCAAATCGGCGTCGTTGCCGACGCAGGTCATGACGTAATCCGCCCCGCGAGCCGCTTCCGCCGGCGTCGGTCGAGCGTTTCCGCCATATTCCCGCGCCCACCGGTCCGCCTTCGACGCCGTGCGGTTGTAGACCGTCATCCCGCAGCCGTTCTTCGCGAGATGGCCAGCCATCGGATATCCCATCACGCCGAGGCCGACGAAAGCCCCTCTCCTGTCGACCATAATCGCTTCCTGCCGCCCGTTGTTCAGATTTCGCCGTCTCCCCGGCCCTCGCGTTCGGAGCGATGCGAACGAAGAATCGCCGACCCTGGAGACAAGGCTTTGCGATTCCGGAGTGTATTTCGGAGCCGCCGGAGTTTCAAGACTTCGGACCGTCGAGGCGTTCGCGCGCCGCTTTTTTTCTACCGCTCGCAGGTCGCCGACCCGCGGCCCGCGTCCTCCCGGTTCCGGCGCCTCGCCGCTACGCCGCCGGAACCGGGCGCCGAGGCGCGCCGAGGCGCCGTTCGATATCTTCCGTTACGAGGGACAGCAATTCGTCGACATCGCCGCTGATTCGCACGAAGTCGGCGAGCCCTCGAAAAAATTCAGGGTCGTCGATAGGCGCCAGCATCGCCTCGAGGCGCGTGGCCGTCTCCACGTTGTACTTCACCGCCGCGTCGCTCAACAACGTCTCGCGCCGAAAGTGCATGCCCAGCGTACTGAGCGCGGCCTGATTGGCCGGGTCGTCGAATCCTTGCGCTTCGCCCGGACTCCTGGCGCCGCTCTCGTCGACAGCCTGGTCCATCCGTTCGGCCAACAACGATCCCATCGCTCCCAGTTCCCCTGCCGCCTGGTGCGCCTTCAGTTTCGTCAGCACCTCGTCCGGCGCCCGTCCGCCGTCCGCCGCCTGCCGGGCCAACTCCGCGACCCGACGACGAAGATCCGCGTCGGCCACCGGGTCGGTCGTCTCTTCGAGCTTCGAGAGCGTCGGCGACAACTCCGCCCACCTGCCCCGCTCGATCAACGTCGCCGCATACAAAACGTTGTCCAGCAGCGGCTTCTCGACCGCTTGGCGAAGGTCGATCGGAATGAGATGTTGCTGCGGCTGATAAGGCCGAAGGAACTCGTCGACCATGTCGGTAAGCAGCCCGTCCATATTTCGCACCGCCTGCCCGTCGTGGACGGCAACCGGCAGCACCAGCGGCATTTTCCCGTGGTATCGCGACGGATCCTCGCGCGTCAGTTTCGCGTGTATCAGCAAGCTATAGAGCAGCATCCGATACGTCGTGTCGCGATCGACCGCGGACTGGAACTCCAGCAGAACGACGAGGTAGAGCCAATGATCCCGTTTGTCTAGGCGAACGCGAACGCGCCAGACATTGACGCTGCGCCGCTGGTCCGGTTCGGGGCCCGCGAATACCGTCGGCACCGGTTGCAGGGTATCGAAATGGACAGTGCGGAACGGTTTCTTCGGCACGAAGCCGCGGAGCAGATCTCGGGGCGCCCGCGGATGGTCGAACAGCTGCATGTATGCGGCATGGTTGCTCATTGTTTCTCTCCTCTCCCCGGGGCCCGGCCGACGGAGCGCCCGAGGCTTCCGAAATGCCAAAACGTAAGTCGAACGTCGAAGTCGAACATATGGCATGTTTTGGAAATGTTCAAGAAGAAACGTCTGCGCCGCGCGAAATTTTTTCGTCCGTCCCTCTCGCGGCGCGAGCCGCCCGCCGTTTACGCCTTCGGGAGCGCCGCGGCGATCGGTTCCCGCAGCTTCTCCCATGTCGCTTCGTCCGGCGCCAGCAGCAGCCCGCCCTCCTGCGGCAACCCGATGCGATAGGCCGAACCATCGAGACAACGGCCGACTCCCCCGGCCTCCGCATGCAACAGAAAGCCCGGCGCATGATCCCACGCCGAGACGCCCCGGTAATGCGCGAAGTGAATGGCGCCGTCCGCAAGCGCGCAATAGTCGACGCCGATGGATTGGGTGGCGGTGACGCGAGCGAAACGTTCGGGCAGGTCGGTGCGCCTTCTCAGAAAGCCGCCGAGCGATCCTTCGAGTTCGCGGAAGTCCGTCGGCGCGGGCGCGACGGCGAGCCGCTCGCCGTTCCTGTAGGCCCCTGCCCCGGCCTCGGCCGCGTACATCGCGTCCTCGACCGGCCGGTAGATCCAGCCGGCCACCGTCTCGCGCCGCGCGACGAGCCCGACCATCACCGCGAAGTCCGGGTTTCCCCGGGCGAAATTCGACGTTCCGTCCACCGGGTCGATCACCCAGACGGGCGCGTCGTCGTCGAGCCGTTCGAGAACGGCCGGATCGCCTTCGGCCATCTCCTCGCCGACGACCGCGGAACCCGGCAGCAGTGCCGGCAGTTCGGCGGCGAGGAACGCTTCCGCCGCGACGTCGGCCTCGGTGACCACCGAGCCGGCCCGCTTCTTCCAGCTCTCGCCCGGTTTGACGAAGCGCGGCATGACCTCCGCCGCGCTGACCTCGCGGATCAGCGCTTCGACGGCGTGCGAATCGGGAACGACGACAGGCATGAATGCAATAATAAAAAGACCGCCGCAGGCTCGCCTGCGGCGGTCTCTCGTAGGTTTCCGGACGACCGGCCTACATCATGCCTCCCATGTCGGGCATGGGCGGCGCGGCGGCCGGCTTGTCTTCCGGCTTCTCCGCCACCATCGCTTCGGTGGTGATCAGGAGGCCCGCGACCGAGGCCGCGTCCTGCAGCGCCGTGCGCACGACCTTGGCCGGATCGATCACGCCCGACTTGACGAGATCCTCGTACTTGTCGGTCTGGGCGTTGTAGCCGAAGTTCTGATCGTTCTTCTCGAGCAGCTTGCCGACCACGATCGAACCCTCGACGCCCGAATTCTCGGCGATCTGCCGCACCGGCGTCTGCAGCGCCTTGCGCACGATGTCGACGCCCACGCGCTGGTCGTCGTTCTCGGCGCTCACCTTGTCGAGAACCTTGCTCGCCCTGAGCAGCGCGACGCCGCCGCCGGCCACGATGCCTTCCTCGACCGCGGCCCGGGTCGCGTTCATCGCGTCCTCGACGCGGTCACGCATCTCCTTGACCTCGACCTCGGTCGCGCCGCCGACCCGAATCACCGCAACGCCGCCCGCGAGCTTGGCGAGGCGCTCCTGCAGCTTTTCGCGATCGTAGTCCGAGGTGGTCTCCTCGATCTGCTGCCGGATCTGGCTGCAGCGACCCTGGATCTCGGACTTCTTGCCGGCGCCGTTCACGATGGTCGTTTCTTCCTTCGTGATCGACACCTTCTTGGCGCTGCCGAGCATGTCCAGAGTGACGTTCTCGAGCTTGATCCCGAGATCCTCGGACACGACCTGGCCGCGGGTGAGCGTCGCGATGTCCTCGAGCATCGCCTTGCGGCGGTCGCCGAAGCCCGGCGCCTTGACGGCGGCGATCTTCAGGCCGCCGCGCAGCTTGTTCACCACCAGCGTCGCGAGCGCCTCGCCCTCGACGTCTTCGGCCACGATCAGAAGCGGCTTGCCGGACTGAACGACCTTCTCGAGCAGCGGCAGCATCGCCTGAAGGCTCGACAGCTTCTTCTCGTGCAGCAGGATGTACGGATCCTCGAGTTCCGTGGACATCTTGTCGGCGTTGGTCACGAAGTAAGGCGAGATGTAACCGCGGTCGAACTGCATGCCTTCGACGACGTCGAGTTCGGTCTCGAGCGACTTCGCCTCCTCGACGGTGATCACGCCCTCCTTGCCGACCTTCTGCATCGCCCCGGAGATCATGTCGCCGATGTCGACCTGGCCGTTCGCCGAAATCGTCCCGACCTGCGCGATCTCCTCGTCGGACGACACCCGCCGGGACCTCTTGCGGAGCTCGGCGACGACGGCGGTCACCGCCGCGTCCACGCCTCGCTTCAGGTCCATGGGGTTCATGCCCGCGGCGACCGCCTTGCAGCCCTCGCGAACGATCGACTGAGCGAGCAGGGTCGCCGTGGTCGTGCCGTCTCCGGCCTCGTCGTTGGTCTTCGACGCGACCTCGCGCACCATCTGGGCGCCCATGTTCTCGAACTTGTCCTCGAGCTCGATCTCCTTGGCGACCGTGACGCCGTCCTTGGTGATCCTCGGCGCGCCGAACGCCTTGTCGAGTACGACGTTCCGGCCCTTCGGACCCAGCGTCACCTTGACGGCGTCCGCCAGGATGTTCACGCCCTTCTGCATCCGCGCCCGGGCGTCGGTTTCGAATTTTACCTCTTTGGCAGCCATTCTTCGCGTGCTCCTACTCGATGATGCCCATGATGTCGGACTCCTTCATGATGAGGAGTTCCTTGCCGTCCACCTTCACCTCGGTGCCCGACCACTTGCCGTACAGCACCCGGTCGCCCTTCTTGACGTCCATCGGCTGAACCGCGCCGTCTTCGCCGCGCGCGCCGTTTCCGACGGCCACCACCTTGCCTTCCTGCGGCTTTTCCTGGGCGGTGTCGGGGATGATGATGCCTCCCGCCGTCTTCTCCTCCGCGCTCAGCGGCTCGACCAGTACGCGGTCATGCAAAGGTCTGAGTTTTCCCATCGACCCTCTCTCCGTTCGTTCTTGTTCCAACACGTGTCTCTACCAGCACTCTCCGCCGGTGAGTGACAACAAGATAATCGGTCCGGCAATTCATTTCAAGGCTCCGGGAAAAATTTTTCGGAACCGGGCCAGCGCCGCCTCGGAAATCGCGACCTCCAGATGCGCGGCCTCCCCCCTGTCCCGGCGCTCCAGCACCTCGGCGTTTCGATAGAGCCACGATATCGCCGCGCCGTCGGCCTGGGCCAGTTCGACGCGCACGACCTCGCGGCCGGCGGCCAGAAGGGCGTCGAGCCTCTCCGCGAGCGCGGCGCAGTTTTCTCCGGTCCGCGCCGACAGCATGATCGCGCGGCGGTCGCAGGCGGCCGGAACGTCGCCGTCGAGCGCGTCGATCTTGTTGAGGACTTCGAGGTAGTTCTCCCCTCGCGCCACGCCGAGCTCCCCCAGCACCCGATGCACGTCCTCCCTTTGAGCGGCCGTGTCGGGATGCGAGGCGTCGCGCACGTGAACCACGACGTCGGCCCGGGTCACTTCCTCCAGCGTCGCCCGGAACGAGGCGATCAGCGTCGTCGGCAGATTCGAGACGAAACCGACGGTATCGGACAGGATCGCCTGGCGGCCCGACGGCAGGCTCGCCGCGCGCATGGCCGGATCCAGGGTCGCGAACAACAGATCCCGCGCCTCCGCGGCGGCGCCCGTCAGCCGGTTGAAGAGCGTCGACTTGCCGGCGTTCGTGTAGCCCACGAGCGCGACGACCGGGTATTGCGCGCGCCCGGCCCGGTGAAGCTGCCGGGTTCGCCTCACGCCTTCGAGTTGGCGGCGGATGCCGGCGATTCGCTCCGAGATCGCGCGCCGGTCCGCCTCGATCTGGGTCTCGCCCGGGCCGCCCAGGAAGCCGAACCCGCCGCGCTGGCGCTCCAGATGGGTCCAGGTCCTCACCAGCCGGCTTCGTTGATAGGTCAGATGGGCCAGTTCGACCTGCAACGCGCCTTCCCGGGTGCGCGCGCGGGCGCCGAAGATCTCGAGAATCAGTCCGGTTCGGTCGATCACCTTCGCCTTCCACGCCGTTTCCAGATTGCGCTGCTGGACCGGCGTCAGGGCCGCGTCGACGCTCACCACCTCCGCGCCGAGGGCCGCGACGAGGTCGCCCAGGCGCTCCGCCGCGCCGGTCCCGAAAAAACGGCCCGCGCTGATCTTCCCGATCGGCACGATCTCGCTCGCGACCACCTCCAGGTCGATCGCGGCGGCGAGGCCGACCGCCTCCTCCAGCCTGGACGCGGGCCCTCGCCCGTCCCGCCCGCCCGACTTCGCGCAGGGATGCAGGACGACGGCGCGGATCCGGGAGCCGGAAGCCAACTCAGGTCGACTCACGCGTCGGAGTCGCCGTCCCGAAGCGAAATCGGCCCTGCGGGCATGATGGTGGAAATCGCGTGCTTGAAGACGAGCTGCGAGTGCCCGTCGCGATGCAGGAGAATGCAAAAATTGTCGAACCACGTGATGTGCCCGAGCAGTTTCACGCCGTTCACGAGAAAAACCGTGACCTGCGTCCTGTTCTTGCGCACGTGGTTGAGGAACGTTTCCTGCAGATTCTGGGACGATGTCATCTTCGCCTGTCCGTTTCTTTTCCGTCCGGGAGTGCTGATGATATGGAATCTCCGAGGCGCATTACAACCTCCAGCAGGTCACGGCAGGACGAAAAATGCGCGTCCGGGCGGCAGTTCTCGAATTCCTCGCCCCCGGGATCCGCACCGCCGACCAGGACGGTCAAGCAACCCGCGGCGCGGCCGCACGCCATGTCCACCCACGTGTCGCCCACGAACCAGACGTCCGGCGACGGAACGACGTCCGTGCCCGCCAGCGCCAGCGTCACCGGCTCGACGGCGGGCTTGTCCCTCGCCGCGTCCGCAGCTCCGACCAGACGGCCGGCGAAGTATCCGTCCCAGCCGAGATGCGCCGACTCCTCCCGCAGATGGCGGCCGGACTTGTTGCTGACCACGCCCAGACGGCACCCGAGAGAGCGGCAGGCTTCGATCAGTTCCTCGGCGCCGTCGATCGCCTTGATCCGGTCGAGATGCAACCGCCTGTATTCGGCGTAGAACACGTCCCTTGCCTCCCGCCAGCGTTCGCCGAACAGTTCCGGGAACGCGTCCCTCAGCGAACGCCGCGCCCGGCCGACCGTTTCCTCGAAGGACCAGGCCGGATAGCCCATGGCGGACAGCGTCCGGTTCATGCTTTCGTGAATGACGGGCCAGCTGTCGACGAGCGTGCCGTCCCAGTCGAACAGCACGGCGAGCGGGGCGCGCAGGCTCCGGGCGGCGGCGAAACTCGGCGGCAGGCTTGCGAACATATCAGAAGAATTCGAGGCTGACCGTGAATCGCCGCTCGACCTCGCGGACGGCCGACGGTCGGACGAAGATCACGACCCGGTCGTCCTTCTCGACGACCGAGCCGCTGCGCGGCGTGATCACGCGGTCGCCGCGCACGATCGCGCCGAACATCACCCCTTCCGGCAGATCCATCTTTCCGATTGCGACGCCCGCGAGGCTCGACGTCTCGAGGATATCGGCCTCCATCACCTCGCCGAGATGTTCGCCGAGCGAATGAACCTTGCGAATCCGGCCGCGGCGGACATGCTGAAGGATGGTCGACGCGGTGATCGATCTCGGCCCGATGACCGCGTCGATGCCGAGCGTCGTGACCAGGGGCGAATAGTTCGTTTCGTTGATCAGCGTGATCGCGCGCTGGGCGCCGTGGCGCTTCGCGAGCAGCGACCCGAGGATATTGGTCTCGTCGTCGTTGGTGACCGCGACGATGGCCTCCGTGTTCCCGACTCCGGCCTCTTCGAGGATCTCCGGATCCAGCGCGCTGCCGTTGATGACGGTGGCGGTCGGCACGCGCCTCGCGGCGAGTTCGGCCCTCTCCTTGTGCAGTTCGACGATCCGGGTCGTCACGCCGGGATGATCGTCGCGCAGCATCTCGGCGAGGAACATGCCGACGTTCCCGCCGCCGACGATGATCACGCGCCGAGCCTGCCGCTCCTCGTGCCCGAACACCGCCATGGCCCGCGTGACATGTTCGTTGTCGGCGATGAAGTAGACGTCGTCGCCGGCCAGCATCTCGTCCTCGGCCGACGGCACGATCGTCCGCCCGTCCCGCACGATCCCGACGACGACGATGCTCAGATCGGGAAAGACGCCCGTCAATTGGCGCAGGGGCGTGTTGATCACCGGACAATCGTCGTTGCAACGAACGCCGATCATCCGCACCTTTCCATCCGCCATCGGGATCGCGTCGAGAGCTCCGGGCACGACGAGATCGCTCGAGATGGCCCGCGCGACCTCGCGTTCGGGCGAAATGACGACGTCGATCGGCAGGTTTTCGCGGCCGAACAGGTCGTCGGCCCAGACCGGTTGCAGATAACTCCGGTTGCGCACCCGGGCGATCTTCATCGGGACGCTGAACAGGGAATGGGCGACCTGGCAGGCGACCATGTTGACCTCGTCCGACTGGGTCACCGCGATGAGCATGTCCGCGTCCGACGCGCTGGCGCGCTCCAGCACGTCGGGATTGGAGGCGAAGCCTTGCACCGCCTGCACGTCCAGCGTGTCGCGGAGAAGGCGGACGTTCTGGTCCGAGGAATCGACCACGGTGACGTCGTGGTTCTCGAGGGAGAGCTGGCGGGCGATGTGGAACCCGACCTGGCCCGCGCCGCAGACGAGGAACTTCATCCGTCGCGGGCCTCGACCTGAACTCCCAGAAGCTTCAGCTTGCGGTACAGCGCCGACCGTTCCATGCCGATGAACTCGGCGGTGCGGGACACGTTGCCGCCGAACCTGGAGATCTGGGCGAGCAGGTACTGGCGCTCGAAGGTATCCCGAGCTTCGCGCAGGGGCAGCGATATCATCCTGGCGCCCTCCTCCCAACTGCCGATCGCCGACCCGTCGCCGACCTCGGGGGGAAGGCCCGCGGCCGTCACCGGCTGGTCGGGTTCTCCCGGCGCCATGATCAGGATCCAGTCGACGACGTTCCGCAGCTGGCGCACGTTTCCCGGCCAATCGTAAGCCTGAAGGGTGGCCATCGCTTCCTCCGACACCGGCCGCGGCGACAAGCCGGACGCGGCGGCCGATCCGGCCATGAAGTGCTCGATCAGCGTCGGCACGTCTTCGCGCCGGTCGCGCAGCGGCGGGATCCGGATGGGAACGACGTTGAGCCGGTAGAAGAAATCCTGGCGGAACCGGCCGGCGGCCATCTCCTCCTCCATGTCGCGGCTGGTCGACGCGATGACCCGGACGTCGACCTGGATCGGGGCGCCCTCCCCGCCCACCCGGTTGAAGGTCAGGTCCTGCAGAACGCGGACGATCTTGCTCTGGCTCTCGAGCGGCATGTCGCCGACGCCGTCCAGCAGCAGCGTACCGCCATGCGCCAGTTCGAGGGCGCCGCGGGTCGCGGTATCGGGCGCCTCCACGCGCCCGAACAGCTCGAATTCCACGCGGTCCGGCGCCAGCGCCGCGCAGTTGACGACCACGAAGGGATTCGCGGCGCGCCGCGACCGCAGGTGAAGCTGCCTCGCGAACACTTCCTTGCCCGACCCAGGAGGACCGGAGATCAGCACGCGGCTGTCGGTCGGCGCCACCCTGTCGAGGGCCGCCCGCAGCCTGCGGATGAGCGCCGATACGCCGACGATCTCGGCCGCGTCGCCGGCCCGCCGACGCAGCTCGGTGTTTTCGCGCAGCAGCCGGGCGGCCTCCACCGCCCGGTTCGCGGTCACGACGAGGCGGTCGGCCTTGAACGGCTTCTCGATGAAGTCGTACGCGCCGAGCTTGATGGCCGCCACCGCGGTTTCCACGCTGCCGTGGCCGCTAATCATAATCACCGGCGCTCCGTAGCAGCGGCGCCGGATGTCCTGCAGAAGCGCCATTCCGTCCATGTCGCTTCCTTCCAGCCAGATGTCCAGAACGACCAGATCGGGACGCTTCGTCTCGATCGCCGAGATCGCGGAACGGGCGTCGCCCGCGATGCGGCAAGAATAGCCTTCGTCCTTGAGGATGTCCGCCACGAGGCGGCGGATATCCGCTTCGTCGTCGACGATCAACGCGTCGGTGGTCATCGGGCTTCTTCCGGCAAGCTGGCGGGCAGAACCACGCGCGCCGTCGCGCCGCCTCCGGCGCGGTCCTCGAGCTCGAGCCGGGCGTGATGATCCTCCAGAATCTTCTTGACGATGGCGAGGCCGAGACCGGTCCCCCGCGCCCGGGTCGTCACGTAGGGTTCCGTCAGCCGTTCCCGATCCATCGCCGGAAGCCCCGTTCCGTTGTCCGAAATCTGCAGCACCACCGCGTCGCCGCGCCACCGCAGCGACGCCTCGACGCGCGGCCGCGCGGGCGATGCGTCGCGCGTCGCGTCCACGGCGTTCTGGATCAAATTCGTGAGCACCTGGGACATCTGCCGCCGATCGCAGGGAATCTCGAGGGGACCGTCCGGAAAATCGACCTCGAATTCGATCTCCCGATGGGCGTTGCGAGGCAGGACCAGCGCGTCGCGGCAGATCGACGCGATGTCCTCGGCGCGGATTTCCGGATCGGGCAATTTCGCGAAGGACGAGAACTCGTTCACCATGTGGCCGATGTCGCCCACCCTGCGGACGATCGTATCGATGCAGTTCGAGAAGGTGTCGGGGTCCGAGGTCACTTCGGAGAGGTACTTGCGCCGCAGGCGTTCCGCCGAGAGCTGGATCGGCGTGAGCGGGTTCTTGATTTCGTGGGCTATGCGGCGGGCGGCGTCGGACCACGCCGCCTTTCGCTGGGCGGCGACGAGTTCCGTGATGTCGTCGAAGGTCACGACGAATCCGGACACGCGGTCGTCCACGACTTCCGAAGTCAGCCGCACCAGCAGAGTCCGTTCGCGCTTTCCCCAAAGGATCTCCTTTTCGAGCGGACGGCCGGCGTTGGCGCCCGCCTTTCGAAGCATGCCGTCCGTTTCCGGCACCAGTTCGCGGATGTCGCTGCCGATCCGGCCTTCGAGATCGATCCCGGTCAGTTCCGAAGCGGAGCGGTTCGCGAGGTTGATGCGGCCGTTGCCGTCGAGGCCGATGACGCCGGCCGACACGCCCGAGAGCACGGTTTCGATGAAGTGGCGCCGTTCGTCGAGTTGCCGGTTGGCGTCGACGAGCTCCTGCCGCTGCCCTTCGAGCTGGCTGGTCATGCGGTTGAAGGCGCGGGCGAGGAGTCCCAGTTCGTCCGCGCCGCGCTCCTCGGGCACGCGCGCGGACAGGTCGCCTCCCCGGACGCGCTCCGCCACCGAGGCGAGTTGCGAGATCGGTTGCGACATGCGGTTCGCGAACACGAGTCCGACCCAAATCGCTATGAAGACCAGAAGCAGCCCGACTACGATGTAGATCATCGCAAAGGTGATCTCGATCGTCGAGCGCCGCTGGCGGATGTCCTTGTACTCGTCCACCACGCGCCTGGTCTTTTCGATATGCTCGAGGACGTTGGGTTCGACGTAGCGCCCCACGTAGAGAAACGCGTCGACGATGCGGTCGAGCTTCATGACCGCGCGCACCCTGTCGTCCCTCTCGCTGGTGAGCAGAATGACCTCGCCTTCGCGAGCCCGGTCCAGCGCGTCGAGCGGCGCGGGCGAGCGTTCGAGCACGAAGCCGAGACTCCAGCTGGCGAGCGCGTGGCCCGTGCCGTCGAGGACGTAGGCCTCGCTCAGGTTGCGAACCACTCCCTGGGCGGCGACGATCCTCGAGAACCGCCGGGGATTGTCGTGGAGCAGCGCCGCCGACCGGTCGAGGTCGCGGGCCATCGACAGGATATCGCCCCGGATGACCTGCAGATGCTCGTTCAGATACGCCTCCGCGACCGCGGAGGACTCGGTGACGGCGGTGCGCACGCGTTCGCTGAACCAGGTTTCGAGCCCGAAGTTGAAGAACACCGCGGAAAAGGCCGACACGACGATCGCCGGCGCGACGGCGATCAGGCTGAACAGGACGACGAGGCGCGACTGGAGGCGCGCGCCCAGCTCCCCTCGGCGGCGCTCCAGCCACAAACCGACGAGATGCCGGGCGACGACGATGCAGAGCAGCAGGAAGAGCGCGAGGTCGATCTGGAGCAGGACGAGCACGAGCCGGGCGTTGTCGGCCATGGAGGATCCGCCGGTGATCGCGACGTAGGTCGCGATCGCGAAGCCGAACGCCGCGGCGGTCAGCGCCGCCGCCAGAATCCGGCCGGTCCGGCGCGCCAGTCCGAGGAACCGTCCGGCGGCCCGTCTCGCTGAATCTCCCGCGGCGCTCACGTCAGTTTCCCCGCGTCACTTCGATGTCGAGATCGCGAATCTTCTTTCTCAGCGTGTTGCGGTTGAGGCCCAGAATCTCGGCGGCCCTGATCTGATTGCCGCGCGTCGCGGCGAGCGTCAACGTCACGAGCGGCCGTTCCATCTGGCGCAGGACCCTGTTGTACAGACCGGCGGCCGGGAGGCCGGAAGCGAAGTCCTTCTCCAGATGCCGTTCGACGGCCTCGGCCAGCGTCTCGTCGCCGGCCGGAAGCGCCTGCGCCAGACCGAGTTCCGCCCGGACGGCATCGCCGGAAACGATGTTCTCCACGCTGAGGGCGGCGAGCCGGCGGACGAGGTTCTCGAGTTCGCGCACGTTTCCCGGCCAGTCGTGCGCCATGAGCGCATCGATGGCGCTCTGGTCCAGCGACCTGAACGGCAATCCCTCTTCGGCGCAGCGCGCGAAAAAGTGCTTGACCAGTTCGGGGATGTCCTCGACGCGCTCCCTGAGCGGCGGCAGCCGAACCGGAACCACGTTGAGCCGGTAGAACAGATCCTCGCGGAACGCCCCCTGGTTCGCCAGCCTTCCCAGGTCGCGGTGGGTGGCGGCCACGATGCGGACATCCGCCTTCATCGGCCTGCGTCCGCCGACCGTCGTGAATTCGCCGTCTTGAAGCACGCGCAGGAGGCGCGTTTGCGCTTCGAGCGGCATATCGCCGATCTCGTCGAGGAACAGCGTGCCCCGCTGCGCCTGTTCGAAGCGCCCGACCCCGCGAGCGGTGGCGCCCGTGAAGGCGCCGCGTTCGTGGCCGAACAGTTCCGCCTCGATCAGTTCGCGCGGTATGGCCGCCATGTTGATGGCCACGAACGGTCCGTTGCGCCGTTTGCCGTAATCGTGGAGCGCTTTCGCAGCCAATTCCTTGCCGGTGCCCGACTCGCCGGCGAGCATCACCGTAAGGTCGGTCGCCATCAGCCGCGCCAACGTGCGGTAGATGTTCTGCATCGCGGGCGACCGCCCGATCAGCGGCAACCGCTCCGCGGCGTCGATCTTCGCGAGCGGCGCGGCCTCGACCCGATTTGACAGCGCGCGCCTGACGACTCCGACGACCTCGGCGAGATCGAACGGCTTGGGAAGATACTCCCAAGCGCCGCGCTCGTTGGCCCTGACCGCGGTAAGGAGCGTATTCTGAGCGCTCATCAGGACGATCTTGAGATCCGGCCTCACCTCGCGAGCGCGGGAAACGAGATCGAGGCCGTTCTCGCCCGGCATGACGACGTCGGCGATTACGACGTCGCCTTCGCCGTTCTCGATCCAGGACCACAGCGCGCTGCCGTTGCCGGTCGACCGGACGTCGAAGCCCTGGCGGCCGAGCGCCCTTTCGAGCACCGCGCGCACGGCGCGGTCATCGTCCGCCACGAGTATCGTCGCGGTCATGGCGCGTCTTCTCCCTCGGCGTAGATCGGCAGCCTGATCCGGAACTCGCTTCCTTCGCTTCGGGAGTCGAATTCGACGATTCCGCCGTGGTCGCCGACGATTTTGGCCACGAGCGCGAGGCCGAGGCCCGATCCGTCGGGCTTGGAGGTGACGAAGGGATCGAAAACGTGCGCCGCGACATCCTCCGGAACGCCGCCTCCGTTGTCGGCCACCGAGACCTCGAGCGGCAACTGCACCCGTCGCGCGCCCCCCGGCAGAGCCAGCCGGATGCTGCCGCGGTAGGCGGTTTTCAGCGTGATTTCCGGGCGTCGCGGGGCGGCCGCTTCGCAGGCGTTCTTCACGACGTTGAGAAAAACCTGAATAAGCTGGTCGCCGTCGCCGCAGACCGCCGGAAGCGACGGATCGTATTCCTCGACGAAGCGGGCGCGGCGGCCGAAGCCGGCCTCGGCGACGCGGCGCACGCGTTCGAGCACCCAGTGGATGTTGACCGCGGTTCGGAGCCGCGGCCGTTCCGAAAAAGGCCCGATTCGGTCGACGAGCGCGCAGATTCTGTCGGTTTCCTCGCAAATCATGCGCGTCAGGCTCCGATCCTCCTCGTCGTCGAGCGTCTCTTCGAGCAGCTGCGCCGCGCCGCGGATGCCGGACAACGGGTTCTTCACCTCGTGGGCGAGCAGCGAAGCGAGCCCGGCGACGGATCTGGCCCCGTCGCGATGAAGCGTCTGAATACGCCGCGCGATCGATTGTTCGCGAAGCGAAACGACCGCCATGCCCGCCTCCTCCGCCATCGGCGATACGGTAACCGCCAGCTGCCGCTCGCCGCCGTCGGGACAGGTCATCGCGACATCGTGTTCGGAGACGCTCGTTCGCCCGGCCACGGCCTGAAGGATCAGCGTGAAGAGCGGGCTGGACTCGGGAAACAGAGCGTCGAGCCTGCGGCCGGCCAGACCTTTCGCGCCCTGGCCGAAGAACTGTTCGGCAGCTCCGTTGACGTATCCGATCCTGCAGTCGCCGTCAAGGACGAAAACCGAGAACGGAAGCGCGGACAGGGCGTGCAGAGCATCGACCGGCGGGCCGGAGATCGTCATGCGCGAGCGTCGCCCGGAACTGCGAAGAATTTATCCGAAACATTAGAAAAAACGCATAATACGTTAATAAAAAAAGTTGTTTTACGACGAATCCGCAGAGGCCGTTCAAATCCCGCCGCACCTCCCGGTCCGCCCAGAATCGATGCATCGGAAAAACGTTCCAGGATCATGCGGAACGTTCGCGCGCCCTTTCGAAGCACGGCAAGGCATCGAGCGCCTGCGGAAGCTGACCATTTGATGTGCATCGTCCAATCATGACTATTTTATGGGCAGCGTCAACCTCGGAGGAGGTTCGCCTTCTCGGCCCGCCCGGCAAGGCGAGCGCGTTCTCGCAAAATGCGTCTCCGTCTTGCGGTCGGTTCGCGATGGTCATAAAAGACGATCAAGGGAACCGAGGGAAAAGCATGACGCGGCGGGGAGCGGCAAGCGAAGGCCCGGGCGTCCGCGAGCGCCGGGGAAGAACCAGGACGCAGACCAGGCGCGGCGCGGCATCCTGCCGCCCTCGCCCGCCGCGTCCGGAACGGCGAACGGCGGCGAACGCATGATTCGCTGCGCCGCCTTGATACTCGCAGGGGGCGCCGGAACGCGTTTCGGCGGCAACGTTCCCAAACAATACGAACTTGTCGCCGGCAAGCCGATACTGCGGCGCGCGATGGAAACCTTCTGCCAACATCCCCGAATCGATTCGGTCCGGGCGGTGGTCGCCGCCGACGACATGGAGCGCTACGCCGCAGCGACGAACGGCCTTCCGGTGTCCGAACCGGTCGCGGGCGGCCCGACCCGGCAGAAATCCGCGCTTGCGGGACTTGAAAGCCTGGCGGGCGATCCTCCGGATCTGGTGCTTATTCACGACGCCGCGAGGCCGTTCGTCGATCGCCCGATCATTGACCGGATCGTCGACGCGCTGGAGACCGCGCCAGCCGCCCTGCCCGCGCTGGCGATCGACGATACGCTGAAGCGCGCCGACGGCGACCCGTCCAGGGTCGTCGGCACGATGCCCCGGGCGAATCTGCGGCGCGCGCAAACCCCGCAAGGCTTCCGTTTCGCCGATTTGCTCGCGGCGCATCGCGACGCCGCCGGAATCGACCTGACCGACGACGCGGCGGTCGCCGAGCGCGCGGGACTGGAGGTCGCCCTGGTGGCGGGCAGCGTATACAATTTCAAAATCACGACGCGCGACGACCTCGCGCTCGCGGAGCGGATCATGCCGACGGACGACATCAGGATCGGAAACGGCTTCGACGTCCATGCCTTCGGCAACGGCGACCACGTCACCCTTTGCGGAATCGCGGTCCCGCACGACCGCGGACTCCAGGGGCATTCCGACGGCGACGCGGCCTCCCACGCGATCACGGACGCATTGCTCGGCGCGGTCGCCGACGACGACATCGGCTCCCGTTTCCCGCCGTCCGAGGAACGTTGGCGCGGGGTCTCCTCGAACATCTTTTTGCGCCACGCGGCGGAATTGATCGAGCGGAAAGGCGGAACGATCGTCAACGTCGACGTGACGATCATCTGCGAGACCCCGAAAATCGCTCCGTATCGCGAATTCATGCGCCGGGCCCTCGCCGCCTCGCTGGCCATCGACGTCGACCGCGTCGGCGTGAAGGCGACGACCACCGAGCGGCTCGGCTTCGCCGGGCGCGGCGAGGGCATCGCGGCGCAGGCGACCGCGGCCGTTCGCATCCCCAGATCTTCGTGACCTTCGGACGTTTGCCGAACGGGCTGCGGTTTCGCGATCCCGCGGCATGGATCTCCACCCTGGGCGGTTGCGGCCTGCTGCCTCTGGCTCCGGGAACCTGGGGGTCTCTCGCCGCCCTTCCTTTCGCCTGGCTGATCGCTTCCGCCTTCGGCAACGCCTGGCTGATCGCCGCCTCCCTCGCCGTCTTCGCGCTCGGCCTGTGGTCGTCGGCGCGGTTTTTGAAGCGATCCGCGGAGAAGGACCCCGGCGCCATCGTGGTCGACGAGGCGGCCGGTCAGTTTCTCGCCCTCGCCGCCGCTCCGACGAGCCTGTGGTGGTACGCCGCCGGCTTCATTCTGTTTCGGGCGGCCGATATATTGAAACCGTGGCCCGCCTCGTGGGCCGACCGAAAACTCAAGGGCGCTGCGGGCGTCATGGCGGACGACATGTTCGCCGGCCTGTGGGTTCTCTGCGCGCTCGTCGCCGCCCGCATCGTGGAAGCAAGATGAACGACCAGGAACTTTTCGACGCCGCCGCCTCCGTGCTGCAAACCTGCCGGGAAGCGGGCCTTATGCTGGTCGCGGTCGAATCCTGCACCGGCGGCCTCGTGACCGGCGCGCTGACCGCCGTCCCGGGCTCCTCCGACGTGGTCGACCGCAGCTTCGTCACCTACACGGACCGGGCGAAATCCGAAATGGTCGGCGTGCCCGTGAAGACGCTGGAGACTGTCGGCGCCGTCAGCGAGGAAGTCGCGAGGGCAATGGCGGCAGGCGGACTCTTGCGGTCCGACGCGAACATCTCGGTGGCCGTGACCGGCGTCGCCGGACCGGGCGCGAGCGAATCCAAACCGGCGGGCCTGGTCCACGTGGCAGCCGCCGCCAAGAACGGCGATAGCGTCCACGAATGCTGCAGTTTCCCCGGCGATCGAGCGGCCGTCAGGCGGGCCTCAGTACTGAAAGCCTTCGACCTGATTCTGCAACTTGCCGGCCGAGCCTCGAATGACCAACTGGCTTTAAGGTTTCGCCGGTAAAGCGCAGGCATGAGTCCGCGCGTCGCCGGAGCGGATTTTTCGGGCGCAAAGAACGCGGAACGGCGCGAGGCCCGAACCGAACGCGGCGACGGCGTGGAGAACGGAGGCGGCGACGCGGCCATCGCAGCCGCGGCGCTCATCGCCGAGCAGGCGCCTCGAAACGACTGCGACCGCCTGACGGGCGGGTCTGCTTCTGAATTCCCGAGTTCGCGCCGCGTCAGATGGCGAGCGCGGTTTCCGTTCCTTGCCGAATAGCCTTCAGCGCGTCCAGCCCCGCGGCTTCTGCGGCGCCGCCGATAACCGTGGTCGGCACGCCCATTTCGCGAAGTTGCTCGTACAGTCCGCGCTTCTCTTCCTGGCCGGCGCATACGACGACGCTGTCGGCTTCGACAAGGCGGTCTTCCCCGTCGATGGCGACATGCAGCCCATGATCGTCGATTTTCCGATAAGCGACGCCCGCGAGATTCTTCACCCCCAAGGACCGCAATTCCGCGCGCAGCGCCCAACCGGTGGTCAGGCCGAGGGTGCTTCCCGGTCGGGCGGTCGACCGCTGCAACATCACGACGGAGCGCCTGGAAACGCCGGGCGACGGCTTTCCGACGCCTCCCGGCGTTTCGTGAGCGACATCGACGCCCCACCGATCCAGAAACTCGTCGATCCGGGTCGGCCCGGGCGGAGAAGCGAGAAAAACGGCCATGTCGAAACCGATTCCGCCCGATCCGACGATCGCCACCCGGTCTCCCAGCCGCGCGCGGCCCGACAACGCGTCGACGTACGACACGACGTTGTCGCGGTCGGCGCCTTCGATATCCAGTTTTCTCGGCGTTACGCCCGTCGCGACGATTACGTGGTCGAAGCCCTCGAGCGCCTGCGCCGACGCCGCGACGCCGGTTCGTACGTCCGCGCCCTCCTCCGCCAGGCGCGTCGCGAAGTATCTGATCGAGTCCGCGAAGTCTTCCTTGCCGGGAACCATCTTCGCCAGATTGAACTGGCCGCCGATTTCCGGCGCCGCCTCGAACAGCGTGACCCTGTGTCCGCGTTCCGCAGCGGTCAGCGCCGCCGACATTCCGGCCGGTCCCGCGCCGACGACCGCCAGTTCGAGCGGCTTCTCGGCCGGCCGGATCGCCAGATCGAGTTCGCGGCCGGCGAACGGATTGACGAGACAGGTGGACGCCCTGTCCGCGAATATGTAGTCCAGACAGGCTTGATTGCACCCGATGCAGGTATTGATCGCCGCCGCCTTTCCCGCCTTCGCCTTCGCGGCGAAGTGGGGATCCGCCAGCATCTGGCGCCCGAGCGCCACGATGTCGGCGTCTCCGCCGGCAATCACCGCTTCCGCCACTTCCGGAGTGGTGATGCGGTTGGTCGCCGCGACGGGTATGCCGACCGCCCGCTTTATCCGGCGCGCGGCGTGGCGCCACCCGGCTCGCGGCACCATATGCGCGATCGTCGGAACGCGCGCTTCGTGCCAGCCGATTCCCGTGGTCAGAACGTCGGCCCCCGCCCTCTCGATTTCGCGCGCGAGTTCTTCGGTTTCGGAACCGGTAAGACCGCCCTCCACCAGGTCGAGCGCCGAGATCCTGTAAAGGATGAGGAATTCCGGGCCGAGACGCTTCCGCGTCCGCCGCACGATTTCCACCGGAAAACGGATGCGGTTTTCGAACGAGCCGCCCCACTCGTCCGTCCGGTCGTTGGTCCGGGGCGCGCAGAACGTGGTGATCAGATAGCCCTCGGATCCCATGATCTCGACCCCGTCGAAACCCGCGTCCCGCGCCAGCGCGGCGCAGTTGACGTAGTCCTCCACGGTCCGTTCGACTTCCTCGGCGGCGAGCGCCCTCACCTCGCGCGGATTGATCGGCGACGGCAGGCCCGACGGCCCGACCGGATTCTCGACCTTGGCGTAGCGCCCCGCATGCAGGATCTGCAGCGCGATCCTGCCGCCCGCGGCGTGAACCGCGTCCGGTATGACCGTTTGCGCCGGGACCTGTTCCGGCGAGTTCAGGTAATGCGCGCCTTCGTCCATCACTCCGGCCGGATTGGGGGCGTAGCCTCCGGTGACGATCAAGGCCGCTCCGCCCTTCGCCCTCTCGGCGTAGAACGCGGCGGCCCGTTCCTCGGCCCGCCCCATCAGTTCGAATCTCATATGCATCGAGGCCATGAAAACGCGGTTCTTCAGCGTCAGAAAGCCCAGATCGAGCGGTTCGAAGAGATGGGGATAGCCAGAATCCGGCACATCGGCCTCCAATGACGGGAACGAACGAAGAGAGCGGCGGGTACTGCCGAAGGATCAGGACGGCGGCGGGAAATACTTGTCGAGCCAGTCGCGCAGGATCGAAATCACGCGCTTGTTGCCTTCGCCGAACATGAAATGATCGACGTCGGCCAAGAGGTGAAGATCGGCGGGGCGGCCCGCCCGCCTGAACATTTCCACCGACTGTTCGGTCGGGGTGACCGAGTCCTGGGCGCTGTGCAACAGCAGCAGCGGCCGGGGCGCAATGTCGCCGACCACGTTCTCCGCCGTGAAATCGAACATGCTTTGCGCCGTTTCCGCAGGAAACATCATGATGGAACCCGGAGCCAGATTGTTCCGCAGATGCTCTGGAATGGGCACGATGTCGTAACGCGGCACCATCAACGATTCCCCGGTGGTTTCCCGATGGCGGCGTCCACGGTCGAGCATGTCAGTGAACCTGCGCCAGGCTTCTTCGCCCTGGTGCTGGCCGCGAAACTTCCGCTCCCCGTTGCCCCAGCCGCCGGAGGAGACGGCAGCCGCCACGCGTTTGTCGACGCCGGCGGCATAAACCGCAACGGCGGCGCCGAAGCTCGAACCGATGAGCGCTATGCGGTCGGGGTCGACGTCGTCCCTGCCCTGCATCATGGTGATCGCGTTCTTCGTGTCCTCGACCTGTTCGAGGCAGATGAGGCGATTTTTCTCGCCCTCGCTCTCGCCGCAACCTCGCATGTCGAACCGCAGCGTTACGTAGCCCCATTCGGCGAATGCGCGCGCCGGCCACATGCTGTTGGCGCTCTGCTTGTTGCTCCCGAAGCCGTGCAGCGCGATGATCGCGGGACGCCTTTCGCCCGGCTTGGCCGGGGTGTTCACGATTCCCGACAGGGTTAGATTGTCCGACTCGAAACTGACCGCCTGTTCCACTCGCGCCTCCCTCTGGCCGCTTCCGGCGGGTTTATGGCCGTTATCGAAGCGAAAATAAAGCTGGCGAGAAGCTTTGCGCGGGACCTGTTTCGCCCGCCGCCGCGGGGGTCGCCCTAACCGCCGGAAGCTGGCTCTACAGGACTGAACGCGAGGCGGCGGGGCGCGTGACCGCAAACGCCTCGGGGCGCGAATTCGGTGGCGGGCTCCGCGACTATCCTGTATTGAAGAATGCGCCGTGGATGGGTGGCCGAGCGGTTTAAGGCACTGGTCTTGAAAACCAGCAGGCGCGCGAGCGCCTCGTGGGTTCGAATCCCACCCCATCCGCCACGCCTCCGGAAGACCATTCCCTGCGGCGTCGCGGACGCGGCAAAGGGGCCGCCTTCGCCGACGATTTCGGACGCCGCAAGGGACAGCGCGCCCGCGCGAATCCCGCGACGGCCGGAAAACCCCGGACGACGGCGGCGCGAAAGCCGCCGAAATCGTTCAGGACGGTTCGCGGCCGCCGCGGTCGGCGGCGTCGATCAGAATGAACGCGATCCGGCACAGCTTGTCCGACCTGTTCGCCCACGCATGGTTGGTGCCGCGCTGTATGACCACGTCGCCCGCCTTGAGGTTGACGTCCTCCTCGTCCAGCAACAGCGCGATCTCGCCTTCCAGCACGATCGCGTAATCTACCGTGTCCGTGCGATGCATGAAGGGATGGCGAGCGCCCTTCACGATCCGGTGGGCGGCGCCGACTTCGGCGAAGGCCTTCTCCCCGTCGATTCCGCCGTCCGCTTCGGTTTCCGGAGGATACTCGGAAATCCGGAAGTTGGTTCCGTTCGCGAGCGGCTCCAGCGCGAACTTCACGTCCGCCGCCGCCTCGTCCCGCTTTTCCGCGAAAGAGGCGGGCATCGAGGCCGTGCGCCACAAATTCGTTCTCGCCCCGGGGCGATGCCGCGACGTAACGACGTTCGGCGCGGGACCGTCCATCACGACGACCGCTTTGCCGTCCCCGTCGTGTCCCGTCACGACCCGGCGAACTGGTCTGGGCATGCTTCCTCCATTTGCCGATCCCCGATTTCGGGCGCATGGTAACGAAACTGCCAAGCACGGAGAACCGGCATGCGGGACGACCTGATCATCGCTACGGTCAAGGAGAACGTCAGCCTCACCGCCATCGACGCGGCGACCGGAAAAATCGTGGCGACGATCCCCGTCGGCGAGAAGGATGTCGCCAAGCCCCACGAAATCGCGTTAACGGCGGACGGCGGGCGCGCTTTCGTCTCGCTCTACGGCGACAGGGATTACGGACCCAACAAACCCGACAACCGGCTCGGGATCGTCGACCTGCGCAAGATGACGTTCGACGGGCACATGGATCTCGGCCTGTACGTCGGCCCGCACGCGATGCTGACCGACCGCGACGGCAAGCTCTGGGTGACCGTCGACCCCAACCGGTGCGTCCTCGTGATCGATCCCGACGCCCGCGAAATCGAGCGAACGATCTGGCTCGAGGTGCCGGGACATTTCCTCGCCGCCGCGCCCGACGGGGCCACGGTCTATTTCTCGGCGAAGGAATATCCCGTCATCACGGAAGTCGACGTAGCCTCCAAGCGCGTCGCGGCGCGCATTCCGCTGCCGGTCGGCGCGCAAGCGATTCGCGTCTCGCCCGACGGCGGAAAACTCTACGTCGGAGACTTCCACCGTCCCTTGCTGCACGTGATCGACCTCGCCGAGCGGGTCCTGACGCAGACCGTCGCGCTCGCCGGCGTGCCCGGCTGGCCCTTCAACGCCCTCGACGGCAGGCTCGTCGTCGTCACCACCTACGACGAGCGGCGAGACCTGGGTTTCGTCGAATTGCTGGACGGCTCGAACCTGCAAGAGCGGCGGATCGTCGAGGTGCCGGCCGAGCCGTTTCACGTCCTCGAGGCGCGGGACGGCCGGCACGCCTTCGTCGCTCTCGCCAACGGCGACGTCGTCGAAATCGATCTTGCGGAGGGCCGGGCGACCGGCGGCGGTTTCCACGCCGGAGGCGCCATGCCGGAGGCCCTGCTCTACCTGCCCTCCTGAGCGCCGAAGCCTTACGCCGTGGCGCGGGCCGTGCTCGCCTCGTAGGCGCGCACCACCGGATCACCTTCGGGGAAAATGCCGCGCTCGACCACCCACTTCCTGGTTTCTTCCGCGATGCCGTCGGAATAGGGCTCGAAGACGATCCGCTCGCCGGGACCGAACAGCCGCGTATCCATGCGATCGTGGAAACGCTTCGGGAACTCATTTCTGTAATGGTGCGTATGGCGGTGAGCGTGGAGGTCGATATCCGCCTGCGCCCGCCGCAGCGCCTTGAAGTACTTTGCCACGTCGCCCATGTCCGCGTCCTCGTCGACCATCGCGGCCATCATGAAGCTGGTGTCGACCACCTTGCGGAAACCGAGTTGCTCCAGAAAATACATCGGGCCGCTGAATACGTTGACGGCAGGCGCTCCGCCGTCGATCAGCCTCTCCATGCGGCTGAACACCAGGCCGTCGCCGAACGAAAGGTTGATCTGATCGGGTTCGAGGAACATGTCGAGCGCCTCGATCGTGGAGTAGTGGCTGCCCGACTGGTAGCCGACGGAAATCGGCAGGCCCGCAAGGTCCTCGGGTTTCTCGACGTCCGAATCCGGACGAACGAAGATTCCGCCCGGCGCCACCGAATAGGCTTCCGCGTACAGAAGGCCGTGGCCCGCCCCCGCGGCCATGTTGACGGTCCAGTGGCAGGCGGAACTCACGTCGCAGCTTCGTCCGCGTTCGAAGGTCTGGTATGCGCCCACCTTCTCGCCGAGATCGTGGCGCTTGGCTTCGGTGGAATCGAGCGCCGCCCGAAACTCGTAATCAAGGCCTTCCTGCGCGAAGTAGTCCTTTTCGTGGGCGACCCATTCCTGGAGCCGCATATGCGGCGAGATGACGAACTTGGGCATCGTTTCCTCCATGACGGCGGCGATGACGGACTATAGCGCTGGAGAGCCGCCGCGCAAACGGCGCATTCGGCGCAAGGTCGCCGCGGGCCGTTTACGGCGCTATATTTCGGACGCGAACAGCGGGACGACGTCATCGTGAGCAATCCGCGCATTCCCTACCAGATGTCCAGCGAGCGGCCGCCGCTGGCGGGGCCGGACGGCAAATCCCTGATCGTTCACGTCGTCGTCAACGTTGAGCACTGGCCGTTCGACCGGAACATGCCGAGGAAATACATTACCGCGCCGCACGGGCTGGAACAGATTCCCGACGTCCCCAACTTCTGCTGGGCCGAATACGGAATGCGCGCCGGGATGCCGCGTCTGCTCGACTGTTTCGCCAGCCGCGGCCTGTCCGCGAGCGCAGCTCTGAACGCGAGCGCGATCGAAGCGTATCCCTCCTGCGCGGAGGCCATGCGCGACGCCGGATGGGAGTTCGTCGGCCACGGCGTTCATCAAAAATCCATTCAGGGCGAAGGCGACGAACCGGCGGTCATCGCGCTTGCGCTCGGGACGATCGAGGAATTCACCGGTCGGCGGCCAAGCGGATGGTTGGGACCCGGCCTCAAGGAGACCTTCGAAACCCCGGACATTCTTAAGGATCTGGGGATCGAATACGTGTTCGACTGGGTGCTCGACGATCTGCCCTGCTGGATGAAGACGGCCCACGGGCCGCTTCTTTCCCTGCCCTACACGCTGGAACTCAACGACAGCCCGATCTACGCCGTCGAACGCCAGCATTCGTCCGAAATGCACGACCGGCTGGTCGACACGCTCGCCGTTTTCGAGAGGGAATCGCAGCCTCGGGTGCTCACCCTCGCGCTGCACCCCCATCTGATCGGGGTCCCGCACCGGTTCGCCTACCTCGAACGCATGCTGGATCTGCTGCAGGCCCGGGACGACGCCGTCTTCGTCACCGGCCGCCGGATCGCCGACTGGTATGCGGCCGCCTGCCCGCCTCCCGCGAATTTCCGATCCGACCGCGCCGGCGCGGAGCGACCCGCGGCGAAGGCTTCCTGAGTCCGCTCGAAAACCCGTCGGCGGGAGGCATGTGGTTTCAGGGCTTCGCTCTGCGGCCGCCGCGATTCCCGGACTGGGCAACGGCGCGGAAATACGAAGAGGCGCTTCCGCCCGGAACGGCCGGGCCCGGACGCATTCAGAAAAGAAAACCGGTTGCCGGACAGACGGACTGTCGCGTTGCCGCGCGACCCGCGTCGCGCTGGCGATCGCCCTTGGCCGCTGCCGAATCGAGGCGCTCGACGCATTCCCGCCCTTCGTTTCCGGCATCGTTGACCAGGGTGCTCACCGGATAGATTTCCAGCCCGTCCGAGGGGCAGGCAGCCAAAGGCGCCGAGCGGCCTGCAAGCCATGGATCGAACCCGTCCGGGTCGAGAATGACCGGCATGCGGTGATGAACCCGGGAGACGGCTTCGTTCGCTTCCATCGTCAGAACCGTGCAGGTTTCGACGGTATCCCCAAGGCGGCAACCCGCTAACGGCCCCGGCGGTCGCCACTCTTCCCATAACCCCGCGAACGCCATCAGGCCTCCGTCCTTTCTGCGTATCAAGTATGGCTGCTTTTTCCCGCCTTCCGGCTTCCATTCATAAAATCCGTCGGCGGGAATGAGGCAGCGTCTGGAGCGATAGGCTTCCCGGAACGAAGGTTTGCTTTCCGCCGTCTCGGCGCGGGCGTTGATAAGCCTGGAGCCGATCTTCGGATCGCTGGCCCAACGCGGAATGAGACCCCAGCGGAGCATCGAAAGCCGACGGCCTTCGTCGTTTTTCCGCACTGCCGCGACATCCTGGTTCGGCGCAACGTTGTAGCGAGGCTGAAGATTCTGCGCCGGTCCGAGCAGGTCCAGGAACTCGTCGGCTTCCCGCCAAGCATAGCGTTGAGTGAAGCGTCCGCACATGCCTGCAAGGATAACGCCAATTCCGGGCGATGGCCCGAATCGCGGGGACGGAACCGGTCAAGCGCGCTTGTTTCGGCGACGCGACGCGCAACGCGAACCGGCGGATCGCCCCGGAGACAAGGCGCTCCCATGCAGGAAAATGCCGGCGCGCAGCAGGCGTTCGACAACCATACGGCGTCTCCGGCGGAAAGAGTCGGCCGGCCCTGCCGCGTTCTCGCGCTGCGCGGATTTCACGTGCGCTTCAGCCGGCGACGCTTTTCGGAAGCGGGTCGCTCTGCCCCATAACCACCGTTCTGTACAGATCGTTCATGCATGCCCACCGGGTCTTGACCTGCGTTTCGGCGACCTCGAGCGCCTGGTCCCGTTCTTCCGCCGACGCGATCAGTTTTTCGACGAGCTGCAGTTGGCGGCTCGAATGATCGGCGTCGGCCACCTCGTGCTCCGTAAAGAATTCGATCTCCGGGGATTCCGGCGCGTACCCGTGAAATTTCCGAAAAGCCGGCAAGGTGCGTTCCGCATTGATGGCGGGCTGCTGGCCTTCCTGGGTGCATTGCATGGCCAAGATCACGCCGGGCGGCGCATCGTGAACCACGTTCAGGTAGAAATACGAGCGCGCCCGCCAGGCCGGCAGCTGTTCGGTCGCCCTCACCTCTTCGTCGGGAATGCCGGCGGCCCGGCAGAAACGGAATATCAATTCCATGTGGTCGTGGGCCTCGCGCCCTTCGCCGGGCCCGGCGACCATCCCCTCCTCCTCGGCCAGATTCTCGAGCACGAACCGGCGCGCCTCGGGCGGAGACTTGTAGTAGACGACGCCCAGGCTCGGCAGAACCCGCCTGACATGCTGGTAATGCTGAGCCATCAGTCTCGCCATCGGTTCCAGCCCGATCTTTCCGTGAAAGAAGTCGAGGTAGAACGGATGGTCTTTCGTGTGCCACGCCTCGCGCAGCGCGACCACGCCTTCCGCGGCTTCCTTGCCGTACCTTCCCATTCGCCCCTCCTGCGAAACGACCGCGCCGCCTTATAGCCTTCGGACGCTCGGAATTGTATACGAACCCATTCGCGAGTGTCGCCCACGCCGGTTCCGCAACCGCGCGCCTTCAAGCGTCGCGAGCGGAACCGACAAACGGACCGGATCGCATGGCGCGGATTTCCCAAGGCCTCGACCAGGATATCAAGGTCATAAGCCTGGTTTGCTTTCCGCATATGATGAGCCACGCCTACTGGATGGCCATCCCGCCGATGTATCCGGTTCTGATCGCCGCCTTCAACCTGACCGGCGACTTCGCGTATACCAAGGCGGCGTTCCTTACTTCGGTTTTCGCCATTGCGACGTTCGCCTTTCAGACGCCGGTAGGCTTCGTCGTCGACCGCGTCGGGGCCCGTTCCGTGCTGATCGCCGGCCTGGCGATGGAGGCGACCGCGATAGGCATGTTCGGCGTAGCCACGGCCTATTGGCAACTGGTCGCGCTCGCCGCCCTCGCCGGCGTCGGGCATACCGTATTCCACCCGGCCGACTACGCCATACTCTCGGCTCGCATCAGCGAGCGCCGCATGGGCCGCGCGTTCTCGATCCATTCGGCGACCGGATACGCCGGCTTCGCGCTGTCCGCCGTATTCATGACGGGCGTCGCGGCTCTGTGGCACTGGCGCGCCGCCTTCCTTCTGATCGGAATCGTCGGCCTGATCGCCACGCTGCCGCTGGTCCTGCAGGCCGCGACGCTCCAGGAAAACGTCACGGAAAAACGCCCGGCCGACCCCGCCGGGAAATCGGCCGGCGGCGGCCTCAAGTTGCTGTTTTCGCTGCCTGTCCTGATGTGCGCGCTCTACTTCGTGCTTCACCAGATGGGCAGCGGCGGCGTTCGCAGCTTTCTCGTGGCGGCGCTCGGCGACATGCACGGCACGCCGGCTTTCCTCGCCGCGTCGGCGCTGAGCGCGTTCATCCTGGGCTCCGTCGCCGGGATTCTTTCCGGCGGGTTCGTCGCCGACCGGTTCGGACCCCGCATGACGACGGCGGTCGCGACCCTCGTTCCCGCCGCGTTGCTGGTCTCGCTTCTCGGCTGGGCCAGTCCCGCGGGAGGCTTGCTGATCGCCCTGCTGGGAGCCGCGGGATTTCTGATCGGATTGCTGATCCCGTCTCGCGATCTTCTGCTGCGCTCGATCACGCCTTCGGGCTCCATGGGCAAGGTGATGGGGTTCGCCTCCACCGGTTCCAACCTTGGCGGCGCGCTGATTCCCCTCATACTCGGATACGTGATGGACAACGCAGGCGGAAACTGGGTCATGTGGGTCTGCGCATGCTTCATCGGCGCGGCATGTCTCACTTTCGTCGCCGTGCGCAAAAGGAACGGCGACTGAACCTGCGGCGCGGCGCGCGGCCGGCGGCAGCGTGGCCGGAACCGGCCGGCGCCTCGCCCGCTCCGTTTCGTTGACCTGAGCGAATGCGCCGTTATGCTTCCGCACGGACGAAAACGCCCGAGAAACGCGTTTCGGCACGCGCCGGCACGGCTGAAAAAGGCCTCGCATGAAGGTCGATATCATTGTCGATACGATCTGCCCATGGTGTTACGTGGGCAAGAAGCGTTTCGAGCGAGCGCTCGGGTTGCGCCCCCAGGCCGATCTCGAGGTCGGCTGGCGGGCGTTCCAACTCAATCCGCAGATGCCGCCGGGCGGAATGGATCGTCGGGAATACATCGAACGGAAATTCGGCGGTTCGGAACGCGCGCGGCGCATGCACAAAGGGATCGTGCGCATCGGAAGAGAAGAAGGAATTCATTTTCTTTTCAGTTTAATAGAGAGAATTCCTAATACATTGGATTCGCACAGGCTTGTGCGTTTCGCGGCGGAATACGATCTTCAGACGCCCGTGGTCGACGCCCTTTTCGACGCCTATTTCACGAAAGGATGCGACATCGGCGACAAGCGGGAACTCGCGGGCGTCGGGCGGAGAGCCGGTCTCGACCATGGCGAAGCGCTGGAATATCTGGAAAGCGACCGCGATCTCGACAAGGTCGCCGCGGAGGACCGGCTGGCCCGGCAACTCGGCGTGAACGGAGTGCCAAGCTTCATATTCAACCGCAAGTACGCCATTTCCGGCGTCCAGTCGCCGGAAGTATTCGTTCAGGTCTTCGATCTCGCCAACCGTGATGCCCAGCCCGACCGGTCGTCCGGAGCGTGACCTCCGCCCCGACTTCCGGCAGGCCGGCTCCGCGCCTTGCCCGCCAAAAGAACCCCGCGCCTCACGGCGAAAGCCCGAGAGTCGAGGCGTCTGCGATCGAAAACACCCTCAGCGGGTCTTCGCGCCCCCGGATCAATACGTCGTGAGCCGAAAGCTCCGCCGTATCGATACCGGACAGAACGGCGACGGCATGCGAAAATACGAGCTGCGCCTCCAGCTCCTTGGTTAAACCCTCGAGGCGGCTGGCAGTGTTGACGCTGTCGCCGATCGCCGTCAGCCCGACGGCCGGCCCGTATCCCATGTCCCCGATGATCGCAGGTCCGGCATGGACGCCGATGCCGATCCGCAAGGGTTCATCGAGCTCGTTCGCCAGTTGCGAATTAAGGTCGGCAAGCTTGACGGACATGAGCCTCGCAGCGGTCAGCGCGCTGCGCGCCGCGTCCCCGATCCCGCCGCCGGTGCCGAACAGGGCCATTACGCCGTCGCCGATAAACTTGTCGAGATGGCCGCCCGCTTCTTCCACGGCCTGCCCCATGTGCGCGAAATACCGGTTGAGAACGAAGACGACGTCGTAGGGCAACTTCTTCTCCGAGAACTGGGTGAAGGAGCGCAGATCGGCGAACAGAATGACGATTTCCCGTTCCTGACCGTCGCGTCTCCTGCCATGGAGGCTCGCGACCGAAACGTTCGCCGGCAGGAGAGGCACAACCGAGACGTCGCCCGAGGGTCGAACCTGGCAGGCAAGGCGCACCCGCGGCGGCGCCTCGACGCGCTCGAGCACGCGAGTCTCTTCGGGCGACGGCGGGGGCAGGTTCTCCGCTCCCTCGACGATCCGGACCCGGCACGTGGAACAGCGCCCCCGGCCGCCGCAGATCGAGGCATGCGGGATTCCGTGCAGCCGGCTTGCGTCGAGAAGGCTGAGCCCGCGAACGATCCGCGCCGACCTGCCGTCGGGATACGCGATTCCGATCAGCTTGCCCCGGCGCAACCGGTCGCGCGCCAGACGTCCGGCGAGCGCAACCGCGATCAGTCCGATCGCGAACGCGCGAACGGCGAAAACCAGGTTCGACATCGGATCGGACGCTTTCGGACCCGGCGGACGCAGGGAACGAAAAGCCTCCTGAAACGCCTCCGGACTGCGCTCCGCGAGCGCAAGCACTTCCTTTCCGCCCGCGTAATATCCGAGCCATGCGACGACCGGCACGAGCAGAGCGAAGGCGAAAGCCGGCTGCCGCCAAACGGAAAATCCTGGCTTCAGGCGCAGCCAGAAATACAATCCGATGCAGCCGTGCAACCACGCGGCGTACAGACCGGCAGTATTCCAGTACACCGAGGCGCCGAACAGCTTCCAATGCGCATACAAGACGTAGAGATAGGAGTCGTCGGTGCCGAACATTTCGTGCGCCGCCCTGGTTCCCACCAAGTGGCCCGCCAGCAGCACGGGCACCGAGAATCCGAGCAGCAGCTGGACCGCCTCGGACCAGCGCATGCGGAGCGTCCGCCGGGAGTACAGCGCCCACGCCGCCAGCAACATATGAACGAGCAGCGACAGAATCAGGGCGGCCGAGCCCACCGGACCGCGCCATACCGCAAGAAACCATACGCGTCCGTCTTCCATCGCCTGCAACGAGATCAGGCCCAGCGCATGATTCGCGAGGTGAGTGCAAACGAACAGGAACAGAATCAGCCCGGTCGCCAGGTGCGTTCTTCGGATCATGCGGACGCGCCGATGGGTTCGTTCACCGCAGGACTCTCCTTCGGACATGCCCGGGGCGGCCAAGTCCTTCGCCGCTCCGCCCGGTTCCGCATAACGTTCCGCACTTGCGCCGGCAAGGGAAATGCTTCAATGTCGGACGCATTGCGAAGAGGGGCGACAGATGGCGGGCGCGGCGACCGACCCCCGGAAAAAAAAGCATTTCTACAGTCACCTCCGGGGATATTTTCTGGCCGGCATTCTGGTGACGGCGCCGATCGGGATCACGTTCTACATCTCCTGGCTGCTGATTCGCTGGGTCGATTCCAAGGTAACTCCGTTGCTTCCGGCCGCCTACAACCCGGAGACCTATCTGCCGTTCGCGGTTCCGGGCCTGGGCCTGGTCATCGTTTTCATCACCCTGACCTTCGTCGGCTGGGCGACCGCCGGAATGGTAGGGCGGCTGTGGACGCGCATCAGCGAAAAGGCGCTCGCCCGGATGCCTGTCGTTCGCAGCATCTACGGCGCCGTCAAACAAATCATCGAAACCATCCTGCAGCAGCAGTCGAACGCGTTCCGGCAAGTCGTCCTGTTCGAATACCCGCGGCGAGGCAGCTGGGCCATCGGCTTCATCACCGGGCAAACGCAGGGCGAAGTTCAGAATCTGACCCACGATGACGTCGTGAACGTGTTCCTGCCTACGACGCCGAATCCGACATCCGGCTATCTGCTCTTCATTCCGCGGAGGGAGCTGGTCGTCCTCAGCATGACCGTCGAAGAAGGAATCAAGATGGTCGTATCCGGCGGCATCGTTACGCCGCCGGATCGCCGTCCCGGCAACCAGCAGAGCGTAAAGCAGGTCGCTTCCGCCGATCGGGATACGCAGACGATCCCCTGGAAGAAAGAAGAGATCGCGGCCGAATAGACCGCACGGGGATTTCGTCCCGGGCGCGGACCGTCACAGCATCGTCCTCACCATCGCGTCCCGCTCGAACAGGCAGAGAAGGTTTCGAAGCGCCGTCCCGCGCTCCGACCGCAGCTCCGGATCGCGTTCCAGAACGAGCTTCGCGTCGTCGCGAGCGACGGGCACGAGGTCCGCATGCGCGGCAAGGTCGGCGAGGCGCGTCCGCGGAAGGCCGCTCTGGCGGCTCCCGAGCATCTCTCCCGCGCCGCGCAGCCTGAGGTCTTCTTCCGCGATGACGAAACCATCCTCGGTCTCTCGCATGGCGCGAAGGCGCGCCTGCGCTGCATGGCTCGCAGGAACGTCGTAAAGCAGCAAACAGACCGATTTCCGATCGCCGCGCCCTACCCGGCCGCGCAGCTGGTGAAGCTGCGCCAGCCCGAAGCGCTCGGCGCGCTCGATCACCATGATGGTGGCTTCGGGCACGTCTACGCCGACCTCGATGACGGTCGTCGCGACCAGGACGTCGAGTTCCCCCGCGGCCAACCTCGCTATCGTCTCGTCCTTTTGCGCGGGCCTGAGACGGCCGTGCAGGAGCCCGACGCGTCCGCCGAAGCGAGGAAGAAGCGCTGCGCAACGTTCGGTCGCCGCCGCGGGGTCGCCCGTCTCCTCGACAAGCGGACAGACCCAGAACGCTCTGGCGCCGTCGGCAACCGCCGCTTTCAGGCGTTCGATCACCTCCTCGATGCGGGACAGCGGAACGGCCCGCGTGTCGACTGGCTGGCGGCCCGCCGGCTTTTCTTCCAGACGGGAAACGTCGAGGTCGCCGTACGCGGTCATCATGAGGGTTCTCGGTATGGGCGTCGCCGTCATGACAAGAATGTCCGGGGCGACCCCCTTGGCGGCGAAAGCGAGCCGCTGGTGCACGCCGAACCGATGTTGCTCGTCGATCACGGCGACGGCGAGGTCGTCGAATACGATGCCCTCCTGAAAGATCGCCTGGGTTCCAAGCGCGATTTTCGTCTCGCCGGAACGGAGCGAAGCGCGTTTCGCGTCGCGCTCGGCCCCCCTGTCGCGCCCGGAAATCATCAAGACCGATAAGCCGAGTTCCCGAAGCAGGGGTTCGACGGTCGCATAATGCTGGCGCGCGAGAACTTCCGTAGGCGCCATCAGCGCCGCCTGGCGTCCCTCTTCGACGGCGGCCAGCATGATCGCCAGGGCGACCACGGTCTTGCCGCTGCCCACGTCCCCCTGAAGGAGGCGCAGCATGCGTTCCGCGGAGGCCATGTCGGCCGATATCTCGGCGATCGCGCGTTCCTGGGAACCGGTCAGCCGGTAAGGAAGCCGTTCGAGCAGGCGACGGCGAAGAACGCCGTTTCCCTCGGTCGCGCGACCCGCGAAGCGGCGCTGCCCTCTCCGAGCGATCATCAGGGCGAGCTGGCCCGCAAGCAGTTCGTCGTAAGCGAGACGCCGCCGCGCCGCCGCTTCGGGTTCCAGATCGTCGGCCGACAGCGGCGCATGAACCGCGCGCAACGCGGCTCGCCACCCCGGCCAGTTCCGCCGCGCCAGCCATTCCGCGTCCTGCCATTCGGGCAAGTCGGGCGCCTCGCCAAGCGCCGCCCGAACGGCGCGCGCCAGCGGTTTGGACGCCAGGCCGGCGGTCAGCGGGTACACGGGTTCGACCGACTTGATCGCGTCGAGCTCGTCGACCGTTCCCACGCGATCGGGATGCGTCATTTGCAGTTCGTCGCGGTATCGCTCCAGACGGCCGCTGACGACCTTCGCGCCGCCCTCCGGGAAAGTCTCGCGAAGGTAGCGCTCGCGGGCGTTGAAGAAGGAAAGCGTGAGGACGCCGGTTTCGTCCTTGCATCTGATCCGATAGGGAAGGCCCGGCCGCGACGGCGGCGCGTGCGAATCGACGGTCAGCACCATCGTCGCGACGGCGCCGGCCGGCGCGTCCGCGGCCGACGGGGCGAAGCTGCGGTCGACGATGCCGATCGGCAGGTGCCAGAGCAGGTCGACGACGTTCGGCCCGGCGACGCGCGAGATCGCTTCGCCGATTTTCGGGCCGACCCCGGACAGCCGCGTGACCGGAGCGAAAAGCGGAAACAGAACCTTGGGGCGCATGGCCTACCCGGCTGACAGAACGCGTCCAAGACATTATACCGGCGGCCGATGATTTCCATCGCCCCCCGACCCGCCGCAGGCGTTCTCGCCGTCGACGCCGCGTCCCTAGAGTAGTATGAATGGCCGACTCCGCCATGCGACGACGACTCCGGTTCCGCAGCCTGCGGCGCGGCACCAAGGAAAGCGATCTCGTCATCGGCGGTTTCGCCTCCCGCCATCTGGACGAAATGAGCGACGATCAACTGAAGCAGTTCGAAGCTCTGCTCGATCAGCCCGACCAGGATCTTCTGGGCTGGGCGCTGAACGTCTCGCTTCCGCCTCCGGAATTCGACAACGAAGTCCTTCGCATGATTCGCAACTTCAAAAAGAAACCTCAATAGTTTGAAAAACCGCAACATATTCGAAATCAAAGAACGCCTTGCGCTGTCCGGCACGCCCGAGGGCTACGACGCCCTGGTGCTCGCCGCCAACGTCAGGGGCCTCCACCTGCACGTCGCGCGCGACGCGACGCGCATGGCAGCGCTGACGGACGCGATCGCGTTCTTCGCTCCCGGCCTCGCGGTCGCCGCCTTTCCGGCCTGGGATTGCCTCCCCTACGACAGGGTTTCTCCGAACCGGGAGGTGTCGGCCCAGAGGGTCGCCGCGCTCGCGTCGCTCGCGGGACGGCCCGCGACGGCCGCCGACCGCCTGATCGTAATCGCCTCCGTGAACGCGGTTCTGCAGCGCGTTCCGGCGCGCGGAACCCTGGATGGCGCTTTGCTGAATCTGGCCAGAGGCGCGGCCGTCAATCTGGAAGACTTGCGCGCCTTTCTTTCCCGCAACGCTTTCGAGCGCGTCGGAACCGTGCGCGAGCCGGGCGAATACGCCGTTCGCGGCGGGATCGTCGACCTCTTTCCTCCGGGCCGGGAAACTCCTTTGCGGCTCGACCTTTTCGGCGACGAGATCGAGGACATACGCGCGTTCGACCCCACCACCCAGCGAACGGTCAGCGCGCGGGTCGAACGCTGCGTTCTCCGGCCCGCCGGCGAAGTGACGCTCAACGACGAGACCATCGCCCGGTTCCGGGCCGGGTACCGGGAGAACTTCGGCGACGTGGCCGACGACCCCTTCTACGGCGCGATCAGCGAAGGGCGCTCCCAGATCGGCATGGAGCACTGGCTTCCCTTGTTTCACGACCGTCTGGAAACCATCTTCGACTACATGCCGGGAGCGTCGGTAACGCTCGATCACGAAGCCGACGCGGCTTGCCGCGGACGGCTGGAGTTGATCGCGGAATACTACGACGCCCGCACGACCTATCTCAAATCGCCCGAATCCCGGAGAACCGCCGCGCCCTACCGGCCTTTGCCTCCGGACCGGCTTTATCTCGGAGCGGACGAATTCGCGGCGACGCTCGACGGACGGGCGGTCGGGCAGTTTTCTCCGTTCGCGACGCCGGACGGCAGCGGGTCGGACTTCGGCGGGGCCCGCCTGATACCGGATTTCGCGGCGGCGAAGGCCTCGGAGGACCGGGACGTTTTCGACAGGTTGCGAAACTATATCGGGAACGACCGCGGGCGGCGGATCGTCGTGACCGGATTCTCGCAGGGATCGCGGGAACGCCTCGGACATCTTCTCCGGGGTCACGGCATCGCCGGACTGACCAATGTCGACGACTGGACCCAGGCGCAGGCTCTCCCGCCCGGCGCCGTCGCCCTCGCGGTTCTTCCCGTCGAGCGGGGCTTCAGGGCGGACGGCATCTCGCTCGTCACCGAACAGGACATTCTCGGGGAGCGGATCGTGCGCCCGGAAAGGCGGCGCAAGCGGGCCGAAAACTTCATCACGGACGTTTCGGAAATCGCTCCCGGCGACCTCGTCGTCCACATCGATCACGGCGTCGGCAGGTACGACGGGCTCGAGACCCTCGATGTCGCCGGCGCGCCGCACGACTGCCTGAGCGTCCTTTACGCGAGCGACGACAAGCTTTACGTGCCCGTCGAAAACGTGGAAGTCCTTTCGCGCTACGGCTCCGGCGACATGAGGGTTTCCCTCGACAGGTTGGGCGGCGCGGCGTGGCAGGCTCGCAAGGCGCGGATGAAGAACCGGCTGCGCGACATCGCCAACCAGCTGATGCGGCTCGCCGCCGAACGGGCCGTCCGGCCCGCCATGGAGATCGCGGCTCCCCCGGACCAATACGAAGAATTCGCGGCGGGTTTCCCTTACGCGGAAACGGACGATCAGGCCGACGCCATCTCGCAGACGCTTGAGGACCTCGAATCCGGACGCGCCACGGATCGACTCGTCTGCGGCGACGTGGGGTTCGGCAAGACCGAGGTGGCGCTGCGGGCCGCGTTCGCGACGGTCATGTCGGGAGCGCAGGTCGCGCTCGTGGCCCCGACGACGCTTCTTTGCCGCCAGCATTTCGCCACGTTCGCGGAACGCTTCGCCCGCACGCCCGCGCGGGTCGCGCAGCTGTCGCGCATGGTGACCGGCAAAGCGGCCGAAGAGGTGCGCGAGGGCATCTCGGACGGCAGGATCGACATCGTGATCGGGACGCATGCGCTGCTCGGAAAGGCGATTCGGTTCGCCAATCTCGGACTCCTCGTCGTCGACGAGGAGCAGCATTTCGGCGTCAGGCACAAGGAACGGCTCAAGGAGTTGAAGGCCGACGTTCACGTGCTGACGCTGACGGCCACGCCCATACCCCGCACCCTTCAGATGGCGCTTACGGGCGTGAAGGAAATGAGCCTCATCGCGACGCCGCCGGTGGACCGCCTCGCCGTCCGCACGTTCGTGATGCCGCACGATCCGGTCGTGATCCGCGAAGCGATCATGCGGGAGCATTTCCGCGGAGGCCAGACGTTCTACGTCTGTCCGCGAATCGCCGACCTGGACGACGTCGCGGCGAGCCTGCGCGATCTGGTTCCCGAAATCAGGATGCGGACGGTCCATGGCCGCATGAAGTCGCAAACGCTCGAAGAAGCGATGTCGGAATTCTACGACGGAGAGGCCGATCTCCTGCTTTCGACGCAGATCGTCGAATCCGGCCTCGACATTCCGAGAGCCAACACGATGGTGGTGCATCGCGCGGACATGTTCGGACTCGCTCAACTGTACCAGTTGCGGGGCCGCATCGGACGTTCGAAGCTGCGCGCCTACTGTTACCTCACGCTTCCTCCGGCCGGGCGGAAGATGACCGAGGGCGCGCGCAAGCGGCTGGAGGTGATGCAAGCTCTCGATACGCTCGGCGCCGGCTTCGCCCTCGCCAGTCACGACCTCGACATCAGAGGAGCCGGCAACCTCCTCGGCGAGGAGCAATCGGGGCACATCCGGGAAGTCGGGGTCGAGCTCTACCAGCACATGCTCGAGGAGGCGGTGGCCGCGGCGAGGGGCGGCGGGGAGACGGAAGAGAGCGAATGGAGTCCGACGATCAATCTGGGCATTCCGGTCCTGATTCCCGAGCGCTACGTGTCCGATCTCGACGTGCGCCTCGGGCTGTACAGGCGGATCGCGCAGCTCGACAGCGGCGAGGACAGCGAGGCCTTCGCCGCCGAGCTGATCGACCGGTTCGGAACCTTGCCCGACGAAGTGGAAAATCTGCTCCGGATCGTAGCGATCAAGCGCGATTGCCGCCGCGCCGGCATCGAAAGGCTGGATGCCGGTCCGAAAGGCGCCACCGTCGCCTTCAAGAACGGCGCGTTCGACAACGCCGAGGGTCTGATCGCCTTCCTGTCGCGAGACCGCGACGGCCTCCGCCTGCGGCCGGACGGCAGGCTCGTCTGCCGGGCGGACTGGCGGAAAACGGAGGCGCGGCTGCGAGGCGCGGGCCGGCTCGCCCGCAAGGTCGCGGATATCGCGGACGACGCCGGGAGCGGAACATGAAGGTCGAACGCCCGCTGTATTTCGAGGATTTTCGCGAGGGCCAGGTCTACGAGACCGGCCGCCACACGCTCGACGAGGCGGAGATCGTCGAGTTCGGAACGAGGTACGCTCCCCTCCCCTATCACACCGATCCGGAAGCCGCGAAGGCGACGCCTTTCGGGACGCTGATAGCGGCGGGCTACCAGACCGCCGCCGTCACGTTCGGTCTGTTCGCGCGCACCGGCGCGCTGAGCGAGAGCGGGATGGGTTCGCCGGGCGTGGACAGCCTGCGCTGGAAGAAGCCGGTCAGGGCCGGCGACACGTTGCGCGTTCTCGCGCACGTTCTCGAACTTTCTCCGGCGCGCGCCGAGGGCGGTCGAGACGCCGTGCGAATCCGATACGATACGCTGAACCAGGACGACGAGGTCGTGATGACCCTCACCAGCCTGCATTTCGTGCGGCGGAGAGCATGACGTAAACCGCAACTGCCCGACTACGAATGCCGGCCCCGCCCGTCGCCGCCGGGTTTCGGCCGCCGACGGCGAAGCCAGGGGGAATCCGGGCGCTGCCGGCCGCGCAGCGCTTGCGCGAAGATCGCGTTGGCAGCGCATCCTCCGCCGCAAGTCTTGTCTTCGCAGCTCGGGCCAATCCTTCGTCAGCCTCGACCTCGACGATGTCGCGCTCCTCCCGGCAGAACTTCGTCGGGGGTCTTCATGGCGGTCGCCGGACCGGCGCGCGCAACGCGCACCGTCGCCAGACTGCGGCTTCGACGCGCGGCGCCCGTCGCCGCTCCCGAGTTAACGGGAAACGATAAGCTCGAACTAATCTCTGGAGGCCTCCACGATTTTTTCCGCCAATAGCGCAGGGTTCGTGAAGCACGCCTCGTGGCCGCCGGGCATCTGCAGAAAACGGCACAAGCCCAGACGGGAAGGAAATCGCGGGGTCCAGGCAAATTCCCCGGGCGGCATCGCGATGTCCTCGGTGCAGTTTATGTATGATTTCGGAATTTGCAGATCGTAGAAGGTCTTCAGTTCCAGCCTGTCCGTCAACGTGCGGATCGGATGCGGAGTCGTCATCTCGTAGGTCTTGTTCGCCAGCTCGAGCGGCGCGTCGTTCATGAAGGCTTCGCGCCAAACGGGGAACGGAAGCTTGACCGCGCCGGGACCGTACTCTCCCGACGCGACGATGGAATCCATCAACTGACCGTAATGCGGCGGACTCACGCTGTCGATCGATTCTCCGTCGACGAGCACGAAGGCGTTCCAGTACACGAGCCGCCGAATTCGGGCGGGCATCGCTTCGGCCATCTTCGAGATGATCGTGCCTCCGTAGGAATGTCCCAACAGAACGAAATCGGAAAGATCGTTCCGATCCACGTAATCGACGGCCGACTGGACAGCGTCGGCATGCGCGACCGTGCGGTCGATTTCCCCCTTGCCGTTGCCGGCAAGAGTGGGAGCATGGACCTCGTGGCCGGCCGCTCGCAAGGGTTCGGCCACGTCTTCCCAGAGTTCGCCATAGTGCCACGCGCCGTGAACGAGAACGATCTTCATGACAACTTCTCCTCCTGCAACGGCGCCGGATCCCGTTCGGCCGAAGTCGGCTGCCTTCGCAAACCGCGCGCACGGACCGCTTCCAGCCCTCCCGGACGATGGCGCACCGCATAATCTGCGCTTCGCGCTCCCTTGAAGTCAACCGAATCGGCTCGGCCTTCCGCCGTCCGCGAGAGCCGCGCCTGCGGCCCGGAGCGTTAGGGCTCGTTCGCCGCATACCGCGCGACGCTCGGTCGTTTCGCGAACGCGCGTCCGAACCTCTCAGCCCGCCGCGGATTCCAGTTCGCCGTCGCGCAGCAGCAGCGTCCGGTCCAAACGGTCGGCCAGATCCAGATTGTGAGTCGCGACCAGCGCCGCCGTGCCCGTGCTCCTGACCAGTTCCAGCAGGAACGCGAATACGCGCTCCGCGGTCGACCGGTCGAGATTGCCTGTCGGTTCGTCGGCGATCAGCAGTTTCGGTTCGTTCGCCAGCGCTCGGGCAATGGCGATCCGCTGCTGCTCGCCGCCCGAAAGGCGGGCCGGTCGGTGCCGCGCTCGTTCCGACAGCCCCACCTGCCGCAACAGGCGCCGCCCCTCTTTCCCGGCCACGGATTTCGACTTTCCGGCGATCATCTGGGGCAGAACGAGGTTTTCCAGCGCGCTGAATTCGGGCAGCAGGTGGTGGAACTGATACACGAAGCCGATCGAGGTTCGTCTGAGACCGGTCCGCCTGTCGTCCGACAGGCCGTTGCAACGTTCGCCCGCGACGTAAACCTCGCCCTCGTCGGGCCGTTCAAGCAGCCCCGCGATGTGCAACAAGGTGGATTTCCCCGCTCCGGACGGACCGACCAGCGCCACGATTTCTCCGGCCGCGATGTCGAGCGACGCGCCGCGCAGAACCTGCAGGTCGTTGTCCGCCTGGCGGAACGTGCGCACGATGCCGTCCAGCGCGAGGACGACGTCACTCATAGCGCAGCGCCTCGACGGGATCGAGGCGCGCGGCGCGCCAGGCGGGATAAAGCGTCGCCAGAAACGACAGGCCGAGGGACATCGCCACGACGCCGGCCACGTCCTCGAAGTGAACGACGGACGGCAGCTGCGACAGAAAATAGATTTCGGCGGCGAAAAGCTCCGTGTCGGTCAACCCTTGGAGCCACTGCCGAATGGCTTCGATATTGTCCGCGAACGCGAGGCCGAGAACGAAGCCCGCCGCAGTGCCGACCACCCCGACCGCCGCGCCGGCGAGAAGAAAGATACGCATGACCATGCCGCGGGTCGCTCCCATCGTGCGCAGGATCGCGATGTCCCTTCCCTTGTCCTTCACCAGCATGATCAGCCCGGAAACGATGTTGAAGGCGGCGACCAGGATTATCAGCGTCAAGATCAGGAACATGACGTTTCGTTCGACCTTGATCGCGTTGAAGAAACTCGCGTTGGCCTGCTGCCAGTCAAGCAGGCGCACCCGACGCCCGGCGGCCGTCCGGATCTCCGGTTTGACGGCGTCCACGCGGGTCGGGTCGTCCAGAAACACTTCCAGGCTGGTGACTCCGGTACCGGTCCGGAAATACGCCTGGGCCGCCTCCAGCGGCATGAAGACGAAAGCGGAATCGTATTCGTACATGCCGACCTCGAAGACGGCGGCAACGGCGAAGCGCCGGGAACGCGGCACCGAACCGAACGCGGCGGCGTCCGTCTGAGGAGAAATCAGCCGAATTCGGTCGCCCGGCGACACGCCGAACTTTCGGGCGAACCTCGTGCCGACAATGACGCTTCCCCTGCCCGCGAAGCCGTCGAGCGCGCCGGCCTTGATATTGTCGGCGATCGTCGCGCGCGCGCGAATGTCGTCCGCCCGGACGCCTCTGACGACCGCGCCGGAGGCAACCCCGTTGGCGGTCGCCAGCACCTGCCCCTCGACGGTCGGGATCGCCCGCAATACCCCTTCCATCCGCTCGATCTTCTCCGCCAGCGTCTCGAAATCCGGCAGCGGGCGCCCCTGCGGATCGTACACCCCGATATGGCCGTTCAGGCCGAGGATTCGTTGCATCAGTTCGGCTCGGAACCCGTTCATCACCGACATGACGATGATCAGCGTGGCGACTCCCAGAGCGATGCCGGCGAAGGAGAACCCGACGATGACGGAAACGAAACCCTCCTCCCGCCGCGCCCTCAGGTAACGCAGCGCGATCATGCGCTCGAAGGCGCCGAAGATCATCCGGTCAGCCGGGAAAGAGCCGATTCGACGGAGACCTCCTGGCGTTCGCCGTCGGCGCGCCGTTTCAATTCGACGACGCCGTTCGCGATTCCGCGGGGACCGACGACGAGTTGCCACGGCACCCCGATCAGATCCATGTCGGCGAACTTCGCGCCGGCCCGCTCGTCGCGGTCGTCGTAAAGCGGATCCCTTCCGGCGGCGCGGAGCCTGTCGTAAAGGTCGCCGCAAGCCGCGTCGCAGGCGTCGTCGCCCGCTCTGAGATTGACGATGCCGGCGCCGAACGGCGCTACGCTCTCGGGCCAGATTACGCCGTTCTCGTCGTGAAACGCCTCGATGAGCGCCCCGACGAGCCGCGACACTCCGATGCCGTACGATCCCATTTCCAGGAAGACCCGTTCCCCGTCAGGCCCCGCAACCGAAGCTCCCATGGATTTCGAGTACTTGGTCCCGAAATAGAAGATATGGCCGACCTCTATGCCGCGCGCGCTGATGAGCGCGTCGCCGAGCCGTTCCGCCTCCGCCGGCCGGTGCTTTTCGTCGGTGGCGGCGTAGAGGCCGGTCCAGCGATCCACGACGGGCTGCAGATCCGCGTCGTAATCCTGATCGAGAACGTCGAAATCGAGCAAGTCGCGATGGCAGTACACGGCGCTTTCGCCCGTATCCGCGAGGATTATGAATTCGTGGCTGAGGTCGCCGCCGATGGGTCCCGTGTCGGCCGCCATCGGGATCGCCTTGAGGCCCATCCGCGCGAAGGTGCGCAGATATGCGACGAACATTTTGTTGTACGCCGCCCGCGCGCCGGCGGAATCCAAATCGAACGAATACGCGTCCTTCATCAAGAACTCGCGACCGCGCATCACTCCGAAACGCGGCCGCATCTCGTCCCGGAACTTCCACTGGATATGGTAGAGAAGTTTGGGGAGATCCTTGTAGCTCCGGAGGTGGGAACGGGCGATTTCGGTGACGAGTTCCTCGTTGGTCGGCCCGTACAACATCTCCCGGTCGTGGCGGTCGCTGATCCGCAGCATTTCGGCCCCGTACTCGTCGTAGCGGCCGCTTTCCCGCCACAGCTCGGCCGGCTGGATGGTCGGCATGAGGATTTCCTGGCATCCCGCCGCATCCTGCTCCTCGCGCACGATCCGCTCGATGTTCTTCAGAACGCGAAAACCCAGCGGCAGCCAGGAATAGATCCCGGCGCTGGCCTGGCGGATCATGCCGGCGCGCAGCATCAGCCGATGCGAAACGATCTGCGCTTCGGAGGGGTCGTCCTTGAGCGTGGGGAGAAAAAAGCGCGACATGCGCATGGCGATCGGTTTCCTCTTTTCCTGAAAAATCCGCGGCTCAGCGCCGGGGAACGACCGTGCGCTGATCGACGCCGCCATAGGCGCTGAGCGGTCGGATCAGGCTGTTGTCGGCATTCTGCTCGAGAACGTGCGCCGCCCAGCCGGTGATGCGGCTCATCACGAAAATCGGCGTGAACATCTCGATCTCGAAGCCCATCAGATGGTAGGCGGGACCGGTGGGAAAATCGAGGTTTGGATGAATGCCCTTTTCGCCAATCATGATGTTCTGCAGGATGTCGGAGATTTCGATCCAGTTGGCGTCGCCTTTCCAGGCCGAAAGGTCCTCCAGCGCCGCGCGCATCGTGGGAACGCGCGAGTCGCCCTGCTTGTAGACGCGGTGCCCGAAGCCCATGACCAATTCGCGGTTCTCGAACTTCTTTCGCAGCCAGGCTTCCGCCCTGTCGGGCGCGCCGATTTCAAGCAGGTCGTGCATGACCGCTTCGTTGGCGCCGCCGTGGAGCGGTCCCTTCAGCGAGCCGATGGCGCCGGTCACCGCGCTGTAGATGTCCGAACGCGACGAGGCGATGACGCGCGCGGTGAAGGTCGAGGCGTTGAAGCTGTGTTCCGCGTAGAGAATCAGCGAGGTGTTGAACGCCCGGGTCACTTCCTTCGGCGGCACCTTTCCGAAGCACATGTGAAAGAAGTTCTCCGACATGTCGAGTTCTTCCCGCGGGCGCTTGCGCGGGAGCCCTCTCCGGAAGCGGTAATCGCTCGCGATCATCGTGGGAATCTTGGCGAGCAGGTCCATCGCCCGCTCCAGATCGCGCTCGCGAGGCTCGCTGCCCCAAGCGGTCTCGGTGGTGCCGAGGTAACTGACGGCCGTGCGCAACGCGTCCATCGGATGCGCCGTCTTGGGAAAGCAACGAATCGCTTCGAGATGCGGGCGCGAGATCTCCCGGCGATCGCGTTCGCTCGCTTGGAACGCCCGCAACTGCCGACGATCAGGCAACTCGCCGTGCCATATCAGATACGCCACCTCCTCGAAACTGCAATGCGCAGCGAGCTCCTGGACCGGATAACCGCGATACGTCAGCGAATTGGTTTCCGGCATTACCTTGGACACGGCCGTCGTGTCGACGGTCACGCCCGCGAGCCCCTTGCGGATTTCCGGTTCCGCGCTCGCCGTCCCGCCAGCTGCCATGATCGTTCTCCCCGCTTCAGACCCTGAAGTTGTAGACGCTCCGGTCGAACCGATTGTAAGCCTCGTAGCGAATGAGTTCGTAGAGCCGCTCGCGCGTCTGCATGCGGTCCACCGCGTCCTTCTGGGTGCCGCGACGCTTCAGTTCGGCCAGCCCCTCCTCGACCGCCTTCATCGAGAGCCGCAGCGAGGTGACCGGATAGATGGCCATGTTGTACCCAAGATCCTCCAACTCCTTCTTCGTCAGCAGCGGGGTCTTGCCGAACTCGGTAAGGTTGGCGAGCAACGGCACGCCCGGAAGCGCTTCCCGGACCGCTTCGTATTCCGCCGTCTCCTGCAGCGCTTCCGGGAAGATCGCGTCCGCCCCGGCGTCGACATAGGCCTTGGCGCGGTCGATCGCGGCGGAGAGCCCCTCCGACGCCCGCGCGTCGGTGCGAGCCATCAACAGGAAATTCGGGTCGCGCTTCGCCTCCGTCGCGGCCCGGATTTTGCCGATCATTTCCTGCGCCGGCACGATGGTTTTGTTGTCGAGATGGCCGCACCGCTTGGGATTCACCTGATCCTCCAGATGGCAGCCGGCAAGGCCCAACTCCTCGAGTTCGCGCACCGTCCGGGCCGCGTTCATCGGTTCGCCGAACCCCGTGTCGATGTCGATGAGCGCCGGAAGATCGGTCACGCGGGCGATCTGGCGCCCCCGACCGGCCACCTCGGTCAGGCTCGTCAATCCGATGTCGGGCAGCCCCAGTTCCGCCGAAAGGGCCGCTCCGGAGATATAAACCCCGTCGAATTCCTGCTCCTGCACGACGAGGGCGACGATCGGCGCATGCGCCCCCGGGAATTGCAGCAGCCGGCCGGTCGCCAGCGCGGCGCGCAGATCGGCGCGCTTTTCCGCGGCGGCCTTGCGAGCGAACAGCATCAGAAGATTCCCCGGTCGTCGCGAACCGCGTTCTCGAGCGAACCCGAGGTCAAATGCAGGCCGCCGAGTTCCGCCGCTCCAAGTTCGGGCAGGCGTTGCACCGCGTCGAGAAAGCGATCTCGTTCGCTTTCGGAAACAATGCCTTCCGTCAGGATCTTGAACTTGTTTACGTAGTTTTCCCTGACGAACGGACGGGCGCCGGCGGGATGGGCGTCGGCGACCGCGAGCTCGTCCTCCAGCTTCGAACCGTCCTTCATGGCGATCACGACCCGGCCCCCGAAGGCGCGCCTCGCCGGGTCCGGATCGTGGTAACGGGCGGTCCATTCGGGATCCTCGGCCGTCGAAACCTTCCGCCACAACCGGACGGTGTCCGGTCGCCGCGCCCGTTCCGGCGCGTAGGAATCGACATGATGCCAGGCGCGATCCTGAAGCGCCACCGCGAAAATGTACATTATCGAGTGATCGAGCGTTTCCCTGCTCGCTTCCGGGTCCATCTTCTGCGGATCGCCGGCGCCGGTTCCGATCACGTAGTGGGTATGGTGGCTGGTGTGGATGACGACGCTTTCGACGGCGTCGAAGTCGTCGATCCGGGAGCCCATCCTGCGGCCGAGATCGATCAAGGCCTGGCTCTGGTATTCCGCGGAGTGCTCCTTGGTGTAAGTCTCGAGAATCGCGCGCTTGGGCTCGCCGGGTTCCGGCAGCGGCACCGAATACTCGGCGTCGGGTCCGTCGAGCATCCACGCGATCACGCCGTCCTCGCCCTCGTATATGGGCGACGGGGCTCCCTCCCCGCGCATGCAGCGATCCACTGCCTCGACGGCGAGCTTGCCGGCGTGCGCCGGCGCGTAGGCCTTCCAGCTCGAAATCTCGCCCTTCCGGGACTGCCGCGTGGTGCAGGTCACGTGCAGCCCCTGCTGGACCGCTTGGTAGACGACGCCGGGGTCGAGGCCGAGCAAGGCGCCGATTCCGGCGGCGGCCGACGGACCGATATGCGCGATGTGATCGATCTTGTGCGCATGCAGGCATATCCCTTTCACGAGATCGACCTGGATTTCGTAGGCGGCGGCGATGCCCCGGAGGAGGTCGCGGCCGTCGCGGCCCTTTTGCTGCGCGACGGCCAGAATCGGCGGGATGTTGTCGCCAGGATGCGAATAATCCGCGGCGAGGAACGTGTCGTGAAAGTCGAGTTCGCGCACCGCCGTTCCGTTCGCCCAGGCGGCCCACTCGGCGCTGAAGCGCTCTGCCCCCGGCATGCCGAACACCGTCGCGCCCCCGTCGCGCGGATGGCAGATCGCCATGGCCCTGGCGTTCGCGACGGGGCTTCGGTTCAGCGCCGCCGCCGCCACCGCGGCGTTGTCGATGATCCGGTTGACGATCATTTCGGCGACGTCGCTTTCGACCTCCGCCTCGTCCGCGGCGACCGCGGCGATCTTCCAGGCGAGTTGATCTTCCCGCGGCAGGAGCCGCTTCGAGGGGCAGACTCTGACGGTGTGGTTCTTCACGGCGTATCCGGAGGCGGTTGGCGGGGGCCGCATGATAGCCGCGCGCTCGCCCGCGTCAACGAGGTGCGGCCCGAATTGCCGGCCTGCGTCCGGCGCGATAGGCTGAATTCGCAACGGAGGAAGGACGATGAACGTTCTGCGGCTCTACGAGGATGTTCTGACGGCCGGCGGCGCCTCCGCCCTCCCGCCCGCCGTCCGCGCGGTATACGTGGCGGAAGGGATGGCGTCGTTTCGCGCCGCCGGCGGCGCGGCGACCCTGAGCGCGAATTCAGCCTGGCACGGCGCGGGCGGGGTCGAGGTTTCGTCGCGAAGCGGCGCGCGATTGTTGCGCTACGAGTTCGCCCCGGCGGCGGCAGGGGAAACCGCGGCGACCGGCGACGGGATGTCGTCGTCCTGCGCGTCTTCGGCGGACGTCGATCTGGATCCCGGGGAAGCCTACCTGATGCGCTGCGACCGCGTGGACATCCCGCCTGGGGGCGTCGCCTACGCGCACGTCCACGCGGGCCCCGGCATACGGCGCCTCCTCGAGGGCGAGCTGACCGTCGAGACGGGCGGCGAGACTCGCCGCATCCTGCCCGGCCAGTCCTGGTTCGAGTCGGGCCCCGAACCGGTGCTGGCTTACGCGCCCGACGACAAGCCCGGCAATTTCTGCCGCGTCATGATCCTGCCGCGAGCCTATCAGGGACGATCCTCGATCGCTTACGTCCGCGACGAGGACCGGAACAAGCCCCGGCGGCAGAAATACACCGTGTTTCTGGACGAGTTCATATAGCCGTGTACAGCTCCAACCTTCGCACCGGAGGCCAGATTCTGGTCGACTGCCTGCGGCTGCACGGCGTCGACACGGTCTTCTGCGTGCCGGGCGAGAGCTACCTCGCGACGCTCGACGCGTTTCACGACGTCCGCGATTCGATCCGCCTCGTCGCATGCCGCCAGGAAGGCGGCGCGACGAACATGGCGGAAGCGTGGGGCAAGATGACGGGCCGCCCCGGCATAGCGTTCGCGACCCGCGGACCCGGCGCCGCGAACGCCTCCATCGGACTTCACACCGCCCGCCAGGATTCGACTCCGCTGATCCTGTTCGTCGGGCAGGTGGCGCGCGGCATGGCCGAGCGGGAAGCCTTCCAGGAGGTGGATTTCCGGCGGATGTTCGGCCAGTTGACCAAGTGGGTGGCGCAAATCGACGATCCGGCGCGCATTCCGGAAATGGTCGGACGGGCGTTTCAGGTCGCGACGTCGGGGCGGCCGGGCCCGGTCGTCCTCGCGCTTCCGGAGGACATGCAGACCGAACGGACGGGCGCGGCGGACGGCGCGCCCTTTCGCCCGGTCCAGGCGCATCCCGGCGCCGGCGACATGGATCGGTTGCGCGACATGCTCGAAACCGCCCGGCGGCCGCTGCTTCTGGTCGGCGGCGGCGGTTGGTCCGCCGGCGCCTGCGACGACCTGCAGGCGTTCGCCGAGGCCTTCGACCTGCCCGTCGCCGCGGCCTTCCGCCGCCAGGACCTGTTCGACAACCGCCGCCCGAACTACGCGGGCGTGGTCGGACTCGGCATCGATCCGAAGCTGAAGACGCGCCTCGACGAGACCGACCTGCTGGTGGCGGTCGGACCGCAACTCGGCGAGATCGTCAGCGGCGGCTACGCCTACTTCACGTTCCCCAAGCCGCGGCAGCGCTTCGTCCACGTCGCGGCCGGGGTCGGCGAACTGGGCAAGGTCTATCAGGCCGACCTCGCCATCAACGCGGGCATGGCGGAGTTCTGCGCCGCGGCGCGGGCGCTGGCCCCGTCCAGGGGGGACAGGGCGGAATGGACGAAGTCCGCGCGAGCCGATTACCTCGCCTTTTCCACGGCGGGCGGCATGCCGGGAGCGGTCAACTATTCGGCGATCGTCGCGTGGCTGAGCGACACCCTTCCCGAGAACGCGGTGGTCGCGAACGGCGCGGGCAACTTTTCGATCTGGGTGCACCGCTTCTTCCGCTACAAGCGCTACGGCACCCAGCTGGCTCCGCAATCGGGAGCCATGGGCTACGGCGTGCCGGCCGGCGTCGCCGCGGCCATCCGGCATCCCGACCGAGTCGTCGTCTCCGTCAGCGGCGACGGCTGCTTCCTCATGAACGGACAGGAACTCGCGACCGCCGCGCAGCAGAACGTCGCGGTCGTCTTCATCGTCGTCAACAACGGCATCTACGGCACCATCCGCATGCACCAGGAACGCCACTATCCCGGGCGGACCTCCGGCACCGACCTCGCGAACCCGGATTTCGCGGCGCTGGCCCGTTCCTACGGCGCCCACGGCGAGACCGTGCGGCGCACGGAGGAGTTCGCGCCGGCGTTCGAGCGCGCCCGCGGCGCGGGCGGTCCCGCGTTGATCGAGCTCGCGATGGACCCGGAGGCGGTTCTGCCGACCTCGACGCTCGCCGAAATCCGCGCTCGCGCGCTGGCGGAACGGGCGCGGCCGGAATGAAAGGGACGAACTTCGTCGAGCGCGGTCCGGGATACGCTGCGCGGGACGAAAGGGGTATTTCCCGGCGATTTACGCGCCTGAAAACGAGGAAAATTTTTCGACGTTCGAATACGCAGCGTCCGCCCAGCGCCGCGGTCGCCGGTCGATCCTCTCCAGCGGCCTCGACGCCTCGACTGCCTTTGCGCCGCCAGGAATGGTTCGGCCTGACTTTATTTCCGTCTTCTTGCAGTCGCCGCCTGACCTGCGGCACAGGGCGCCGCTCAGCGGGAGACCCCCGTGAAACGAACGGCGCGAGGCGCCGACGCGGCCGGGAACGACTACGACATGAGGTCGTTCATCTCCGGATGCAGAATGAGATCCTTCGCCCAGCCGTACCCGCCCGTCCCGCCGAGTTCGCGGCAGGCTTCGCGGACGCGCGAGTAGGCCATCAGCGAAAAGAGGCCGCCGATGCTGACGCGGGCGACGCCCAACTCCTGCAACTCGGGCAGCGTCGGCGACAATGCGCCCGCGAGAATGTTCACCGGACCTTCGACGGCTTCGACCAGCCGGGCGATGGTCGCGGCGTCGCGGACGAAGGGCACGAACGCGCATCCGGCGCCGGCTTCGAGATAGGCGTTGGCGCGGCGGACGGTTTCGGCGAACGGGTCGTCGACGCCGCCGTGGAATCCGTCGGTCCTCGCGTTGATGACGAAGGGAACGCCAGCCTCCTCCGCGGCCGCCCTCCCCGCCCGGATGCGGTCCACCGACAGCTCGAATTCCAGCAGTTCGGCCGTGCCCGCCACGCTGTCCTCCACGTTGGCGCCGACCGCGCCGGCCCGCAGCGCCTCGCGGACCGTCTCGGCGACCGCTTCGGGGGCCGCGCCGTATCCGGCTTCGAGGTCGGCGGTGACGGGCAGATCCACGGCCGCGGCGATTCGGGCCACGACGGAAAGCATTTCGCCGCGCGAAATGTTCTCGCCGTCGGCGTATCCCATCGACCACGCCACTCCGGCGCTCGACGTCGCGATCGCCGGGAATCCGGCCCGAGCGACGATCCGGGCGCTTCCCGCGTCCCATACGTTGGCGAGAACGAGCGGTTCCGGCGCGTCGATCAGCTCCTTGAGCCTCGCCGCCTTCGCGGCCAGCTCCCGGCGGTTCCCCGCGTTCACAACGGGATTTCCGGGACCGGGCGTCCTGCAGCCATGCCCAAGACCTCGTCAATCAGCCGGGGCCGATCGTCGACGCCGGCGAACGAAAGGAGGCGATCCGCCTTCGCGATCATCTCCCCGCGGTCGAGCGGCATCTCCGGATCGCCCCTGCAAGCCGAGCGGACGGCCGTCACCGCGCCGCCGTTCGCCAGCCTGACAGTGACCTCGCCTCCCCAGCTCTTCGGGTAGGCGGCGTCGTAGGTCGCGCCGGCGCGGACCGAGATCCTCTCGCGCAGGCCGGCGGCGCGCTCGCGAGCGGCGGAATCGAACGATTCGAATCCGCACTCGCCGTCGAGCAGACAGATCGCGACGCAGTGCTGCAACGAAAACTTGGCTTCGTATTCGCTGTCCGGCGCAGGTCTGTCGCATACGTCGATCGACGCCCGGTAAATCGCGGCGTCGACGCTTTCGACGGCGGCGGCATCGACCTTGCGCGAAAGCTCCAGCGCGGCGTCGACAAGCGGGTGCGTATGGCGGCAAGACGGCCAGGGCTTGATCGAGGTGGCGTGAACCTGCCAAGGCGCCTCGGGATCGCGAAGCACGGCATCGGGGTCGGCGTCGGGACACGCCCCCGCATACAGCCCCTGCGGTCCTTCGAGCACGGCGGGCGGCCCGGTGAAGCCGAGCCGGGCGAGCTCCGCGGCGACGACGCCCGCCTCCGCGCCGCGGCCCGCATGCAGATGCTTGCTCATCGCTCCGGTATTGAGGAATTCCCAAAGGCCGGCCGACTGCGTCCCGGCGTTGCCGAGGGCGTGAACCGCCTGTTCGTCCGTCAGGTCGAGCAGCGCCGCCGCCGTCATCGCGCCGCCGAACGTGCCGCAAGTTCCCGTATTGTGCCAGACCTTGTAATGCGTTCCGCCGACCGACATGCCGACCCGGGCGCACGCTTCGAAGCCGTGGAGAACGGCCCGGAGAAACTCCCGGCCGCCCGGCTTAGCGTCCCGCGACAACGCGGCCGCAGCGGGAATCGTGACGCAGCCGGGATGCACCACGGACGCCTTATGCAAGTCGTCGACCTCGAGAATATGCGTCAGTCCGCCCATGACCAAAGCGCGGCGGCCCGCGTCCCCCGGCCGGTCCGCCAGATAACGGAGAAGCTTCCGTCCGGGATCGGTGCGCCTCCCCGCCAGCATGTTGGCGACGCCGTCGAGAGCGAAGAGCGCCATAGCGTCGTAGTCCGCCTGTTCGATCGGCTTGCGCCGAACGAGCGAGACCAGCCCTTCCGTCAGCGTGGCCTCCGAAGCGGAGACGGCCTGCCGAAGCCGGGCGCTCATGCCTGAACCGGTTCCGTCGCCGCCTCGCCCCATATCTCTTTGGCGAAGCGAAATAGCAGGTCGATTTTCGCCGTCTGGTCGGCGGCGTCCAGTCCGGTGCCCGCGACGTCCCCGGCGAAGCCGCATTGGGTCGAAACGCCCAAGCGGTCCAGCGGCACGAAGCGCGCTGCTTCCTCCACGCGGCGGCGGAGGTCGTCGATTCGCTCCGGAGCGCGAACCTTGGTGGAAACGAGGCCCAGCACGACGATTTTTCCGTCCGGCACTTCGCGAAGCGGTTCGAAGCCGCCGGCGCGCGGCGAGTCGTATTCGAGATAGTAAGCTCCGATCGCCAGCTTGCGGAACAGGCTCGCCGCCACGTGCTCGTAACCGCCCTCCGCCTGCCACGCTCCGCCTTTGTTGCCGCGGCAGAGATGCAGTCCGAGCTCGAGCCCGGCCGGCGCGCGGGCCGCGACTTCGTTGATGACGTCGGTGTAAATCTCGAGGAGATCCTCCCAACGGTCGCCGCGTTCCGCGAGCGCCGCGCGGATGCGGTTGTCGGCGAATTTCGCGATCGACGTCTCGTCGAGCTGCACGTAGCGGCACCCGGAGTCGCGGAGCGCCGCGAGTTCGTTCGCGTAACCGTCGACGATGTCGCTCCAGAAAAGGTCGAGGTCCGGATAGGCGCTCTCGGCCACGTTCTCCCGCCCCGCCCTGAAATGGATGTAGCATGGACCGGGAAGCGTCATCTTGGGGACGCAATCCGCGGGGACGACGGACGCCAGATATTCGAAATCCGCCGCATTCACCGGCCCCCGCCAGATCAGCCTCTCCCTGACGACCGCGGCGTTCGCGCGCGAGGCCTCGCCGGCGGCGTTGGTGTAGCGCCACTGCGGATCCCCGGAGGGGAGCGATTCCAACCCCGGGAAGGCGCTGCGGCCGAAGCCGTCGCTGTAGCTGCCGCGCCGGAACTCTCCGTCGGTTATGGAACGAAGGCCGCGTTCGCGCTGCCACGCGGCGATCCGAGCGATCTCCTCGTCTTCGACGCGGCGCAGCTCGTCGTCGCCGATCCGGCCGTCGGCATGCCGCGCCCGCGCCTCGAGCAGCGCCTGCGGACGGACGAAGCTGCCGATGTTCTCGACGCGGAACGGCGGTCGGATCACCCGGCTTCTTCCTGCCCCGGCGAACGGTAGCCGGGGAATCTGTCGCTTACGTCGATGTTGTACAGCCGCCGGGAATTCTCGCCGAGAATGTTGCGCTTCTGCCTTTCGTCGAGGAACGGCAGATCGTAGATAACGCTCGGAAGATCCATGTCCCAATGAGGATAGTCGGAGGCCCAGCAAAGCTGGGTTTCCGCGTTGATCATCCTGAACGTCATCTCGAGGACGTCGAGGTCGTGCGGCATCTCCATCGGCTGCGAGGAATAGTACATCTCGCGCATGTATTCGCTCGGCAGCCGCTTGAGGAGCGGCGCTTCCGACGAGCGCATGCGGTACTCGTTGTCGAGCCGCTGCATCAGCCAGGGCACCCAGGCGAGGCCCGATTCGATCCACATCACGTTCAACTTCGGGAAGCGTTCCGGCAGGCCGTTGACGATCCAGTTCGACAGATGGACGGCGTTGAAGATGGTGAAGCCGAGCGCGTGGGTGACGAGGAACCGGTTGGTGTTGCCGAGAAGCTGGTCGTTCCAGCTGTAGGAGCCGTGGAACGCAAGCGGCTTGCCCATTTCCTCGATCAGCGAATAGGTCTTGACGTAGGCGTTGTCGTAGACAGGCTTGTAGCGGGTGGAGACGACCATGAAGCCGCAGACCCCTTCCGCATCGCCGAAATCCCGCACCATCCTGTATGCCGCCTCGGGATCGTTGAACGGCAGGTAGATCATGGTCTTGAGGCGCTTTTCCTCGGTCAGGATCTTTTCCGTGAGCCAGCGGTTGTAGGCGCGCGACATCGCGACCTCGTATTCCGGCACCGGATGCAATCCCAGCAGCAGCATGGGCGTCGGGAACACCATCGCGTAATCGACGCCCATGGCGTCCATCCAGCGCAGCGACAGATGGATGTCGCGATGCCTGTCGTCGTCGGGCGTCACCTCCATCTTGCGCAACGGATAGCGCGTGACCCGGCCGGCTACGTCCTGGGCGCCGGGGCTGCCCATCATGAACGGACTGTTGGCGCCCGTGCCGGCGCTGGTATAGACCTGCCCCGTGCGGCGGAGCACCGGATCCTCGATGAACTCGACGATGTCCTTGATGGATTCGTTCTCGTAGTGATGGCAGTCGCAGTCGACGATCAGGATGTCCTCCAGCTTGCGCCGGTCGCGCTGGCGCGCGGCATTGACGAGGAGCTTCGAGGTGTCGAATTCCTCGATGGCCATCTTGTTGACGTGATCGGTGGGTATTTCCATTTCTCTTCCCTCCCCTGCCGGCCTGCGGCCTCAGCCGCCCGACCAGGCCTGCCACATGCCGAGCTCGAACAGCTCGATATTGACCGACTGAAGCATCGCAGTGGTCATGATCATGGCCGACGTGACGGGCATCGTCCGTCCGTGCGTGAAGGGTTCCCAGCGTTCGCCCTGCTGGTAACGCACCGTGTAGAGCTTGGTGAGCGCGGTCAGTCCTTCGGCGATCATCTCCTGCGACGGCGCCTCCCCGTCCGGCAAGTCGACGATACGCCGCGCGAGCTCCTTCAGCTTTCCGGTCTCCTCGCCGGGATCGGCCAGCGGATTGCCGATTTCCTGCGCCACGCGCGCCGTCGCCCGGCCATGGAACGGAGAGGGGCTCTCAGGCGACGACATAGATCGCGTCGTCCCTTTCGACCACCTCGTGCCTCTTCAGCCGGAACTTGCGGTCCGCCACCATGTCTCCGGTGGCGAGATCGAACTCCCAGCCGTGCCAAGGGCAGACGATGTGCATCTCGTCGTGATTGAATCTCATGCCCTGGTACGTCTTGTCCTCCGCGATGACTTCCTCGACCTTCGCCATCAGGAGGCCCTCGCAGGCCGGCCCGCCCTGGTGCGGGCATACGTTCCGGTAGGCGTAGAGGGCGCCGTTGACGCGGTAGACGCCAATCTCGTAATTGCCGTTGGGCACGATCTTGCGTTCGCCGTCCGGCAGGTCGGCCGAGCTGGCGACGAAGAGTTCCCTTGCCATGCGTTTCTCCCGACTAGTTGGTGGCGACGAGGCCGAGCCCGCCGGCGGCGGAGGCCTTGCCGCGCTTCGTCGACGCCGGAGCGGCGTGACGGTTCACCCGGTTCTGCAGCTCCGTCATCCCGGAGTTGGCGACGGCGGCGAGCGCGAAAATGATCAGGATGATCGCGTACATCGGCGCGATGCTGAACTGTTCGTAGTAGACGCCGAGGCGATAGCCCAGTCCGCCGTCGGCGAACTTGAGCTCGGCGACCAGCACGCCGATCACGGTGATGGCCACTCCGAGGCGCAATCCGGTAATGATCGGGTTCAGCATCGCGGGCATGTAGATCTTGGCGATCATCTGCCAGGCGTTGAGGTTGAAGCTCCTGCCGACGCGGATGAGCACCGGATTGATCAGAAGCATGCCGAGAGTCGTCGTGAAGACCACCGGGAAGAAGGCCGACAACGCGCCTTTCGCCATCTTGGACTCGATGCCGGTTCCGAACATCAGGAACAGGATCGGCAGGAAGACGATCTTGGGCGTCGAGCCGATGGCGTTGAGATAAGGTTCCAGCGCGCCGCGCAGCATTTTGCTGGACCCCATCCAGATGCCGAGAGAAATCGCGATCAGCGAGCCGACGACGAAACCCACGATATGCTCGGCGAAGGTAATCCCGAGGTCGCGGTAGAAGCTTGCCGAGACAAGCTCCTCGACAACCGCAATGGCGATCGTCCAGATGTGGGGGATCACGTCCTCGTAGAAAATGCCGACGGTGCCGAGGGTCGCGAACGCTTCCCATGCGGCGACGAGGCCGAAGAGCGTCAGCAATCTGATACGGCCGACAGAGGGCTCGTTCGCCGACGCGACGAGCGTTGCTAAGCTGGTCTGAGCCATTTTTCCATCCTCGAAAAGCCCCAGTAGAAGAAGATGCTCACCAAGATAACCGCAAGGATGCTCGCGTAGGTGCCGGGCGTGTCGAAGCGAAAATACATCTCCGAGACGATGCGCCCGAGGCCGCCGAAATCGGTGAGGTATTCGATAGCGACGATATTGACGAGCGTGTACATCACGCCGATCCGGATGCCCGTGAAGATCGTCGGCACCGCGCTCGGCAACTGGATCTTCCAGAACATCTCGCGATCGGAAACGTTGAAGCTGCGGCCCACGTTGAGGAGCGTCGCAGGCACGCCCAGCAGGCCTTGGCGGGTCTGAATGGCGATCGGGATCGCGCCCGGGATGAACCCCATTGCAATCAGGGTCGCGTGGGTGCGTCCGAAGATCACGAGAAACAGCGGATAGAGCAGAACCGTCGGCGCGGCGAAGGCAGCCGCCAGCCAGCCTTCGTAGGCGATTCCGTATCGCGCGTTGCGGTAGAGGAAGTAGCCGAACGGCACGGCGACCGCGATCGCGATCGCGGTCGCCGCCGCCGTCATGCCCATCGTGACGAGGAAATTGCCGAACAGGTCCATTTCCTCCTGGACCGGAGGGAACGCCAGAACCGCGTCCGACGGCCGCGGCACGACCAGCTCCATGATCAGGCCGGACGAGACGGCCAGCTCGAGCGTCAGGGCGAGCGTCAGCAGCCCGAGCAGGCCGGCAAGGACCGGCGACCGGAACGACTTGCCCATTCCGGGCGACGACTCCTGTTAGCCGAGCGGAGCCGGCTTGTTGCCCAGCGGATGAATGAGCTCGTGCAACTGTTCCTTCGTCAGGAGCTTCTTGATTCGCTTGAACTTCAGGGCCATGTCGTTGACGTCGTCCATCCTGCCGATCGGCAGGTAGGTCGCTTCGTCGAGAGGCGTAAACTTGGCCACGTCCTTCACATCTTCGTAGTTCAGCTTCCAGCGCTTGGCATAGGCGCGCAATTGCTTGTCGCTGTAGTACGAGATCTGCTGGCCTTCGGTCAGCGCCGCGATCATGCGCCGCGCCACGTCGCGGTTCTTGTCGAGCCAGTTGGAGTTCGCTGCGATGACGCGGATCGTCAGGCCTTCGAGCCCCTCCGCCTGCGAACCGGTACCGACGATGCGGATCTTCTTTTCGCGGAGCAGGTTGGCGTTCAGCGGAAACACCGACCAGCCGGTGGCGACCTGGTCGGACATCAACTGGGTGCGCGAACCCGACGGCCCGCCTGTGGACACCAGCTTGGCCTTGAGATTGAAGGAATCCTTGAGGAACAGCGTCGCGAGGTGGGTCGTCGAACCGGGACGCGAATAGGCGAGACCGTCTTCGGCGCCGAGATCCGCAAGCTTCATGATCTTGCTGTCGGTCTTGACGTACCAGTAGAGATCGCCGGCGCCGCGCTTGGTGCTGCCGAGAACGCGCACAGGCGCGCCCTTCGAGTAGGCCCCGATCACCGACAGGAAACCGACGCCGAACGCGATATCCTGGCTGCCGGTGATGATTGTCTGAAGCGTCGCTGCCCCGCCCGATCCGTGGATCATCGACACGTCGAGACCGTACCGGTCGTAGACGCCGTTCTCCATGGCGGAATAGCCGTGCTCCATCTCGAAGACGACCTTGGTGCTGAGGATGAGCCTCACCTTGTCGGCGGCAAGCGCCGGCGACGCGACGAAAGCCGCGCCAGCGGCCGCCATCAGGATCGATCTGAGTTTTCTGGACATTCGTAACCTCCGGTTCGCATGGTTTCAGTCAAGTCTAGCCGAGTTTTCGTTCGCAAGCGAACGGTCAGGTCGCGGCGATCTCGGCTTCGGCCTCCACCATGCCGCGCGACGCTTCTTCGCGCAGCAAAGTCCAGAGCCTGCCGACATAGGCGCCGAACTCCGGGGTCGAGATGACCTCGGAAGTGCGCGGGCGCGGCAGGTCGATCTCGACGATGTCCTTGATCGCGCCCGGGCGGAACGTCATGACCACGACGCGGTCGGACAGTTGCACCGCTTCGGTGATGTTGTGGGTGATCAGCAGCATGGTCTGCTTCAGTTCGGCCCATATTTCCAGCATCTTGTCGCCGAGCAGCATGCGGGTCTGCTCGTCGAGCGCGCCGAAGGGCTCGTCGAGCAGCATGATGCGCGGCTCGTAGGCGAGCGTGCGGGCGACCGCCGTGCGTTGCTTCATTCCTCCCGACAGCTGAGCCGGATAATGGTTCTCGAAGCCTTCCAGGCCGACGAGGCGGAGGAAGCGGCGCGCCGTCGCGTCGCGTTCGGCCCTGGGAACGCCTTCGATCTCGAGCGGGAAGCCGACATTCTCAAGGGTGGTTCGCCAAGGAAAGGTGGATTCCTCCTGAAAGACGACCCCGACGTCCTTGTGCGCGCCGTCGACGGGGCGGCCCTCGATCAGGACGGAGCCTTCGTAGTCGGCGATCAGGCCGCCAACGATGTTGAACAGCGTCGACTTGCCGCAGCCGGAAGGTCCGATGACGGCGACGAACTCCCCTTCCGCGACGCTCAGGTCGACGCCGTCCAGCGCCCTGACCGGACTGCCGCCTTCCGGGTCGTAGGTCTTCGATACGTTTCGAACCTGGAGAATTTCCGCCATTCGGCCGCTCCCGGCGTCAGTCCGCGCCGCCGGTGGACGCCTCGCCGCTCGCGCGCGTCACCATCGGTGAAGAATAGCCCGGCTGGACCACCACGTCGACCAGGCACGGCCGGCCCGAATCCACGGCCGCCAAGCCTTCTTCGAGGGCGGCCCGCAACTCGTCCGGGTTTTCGACCGGCCCGACCGCGTCGAGGCCCTGCGCCCTGGCGTAGGCGGCCAGATCGATGGCCGGCTCGTCGATGCGCTGCCCGATCCAGCGATTCTCGACGGGACGGCCGCGCTGCGTCGCCATGGCTTGCTGATGAACCTCGTCGTTGAAGTTCGACCGGTTGTTGGAGACGACGAACAGCACCGGTATCCGGTAACGGGCTGCCGTCCACAGCGCCGACCCGCCCTGCATGAAATCCCCGTCTCCGAGTATCGCCACCACGGCGCGTTCGCTTTCCAGCAGGGCGAGGCCGGCGCCAATCGCGTTGCCGGGACCGGAGGCCAGGCCGCCGCCGCCGTCGTTGCCGAGGTAGTCGAGCGGGTGCGCGAAGTGCCAGGCGTCCGAGGCCCAGCCGAGCGGCACTCGCGTCAGGGTGATCTCGCGTTCGCCGCGGGCGGCCTTGAGCGCGTTCGCAATGTCCCGGGGCGCGATCCGGTCGCCGGACGCTCCGCCCTCCTCCGCGGACGGTTTCGGCTTGGCGGCGCCGTCCCAACGCGACTCGCCGCCGAGTCGCCCTTCCAACTCCCCGAGAAGCTGGCCGACAAAAACGTCCGGATCAGCGAGCACCGGAACGTCGGCCGCGGAAAGGCCGAAGTGATCGGCGCTCCAGCCGTTGTGGAGGTACGAATCGAGCGTGCAGTTGACGATCCTGCCCGGCACGCCCCCGCGCGGCGCCAGCGGTTTGAAGGAGCCCGCGAGATCGACCCAGTCGAAGGCGACGACGACGTCGGCCGCCATCAATTCCTCCTGGCCGAACGGGCCGATCCAGTTCGACGGCGCGCCGACGTGAAGCGCGTGTTCGGTCGGAAAAACCGCCCGGTTCTTGAGGTCGGTGATCACGCCCGCACCGACGCGTTCCGCGAGCTTCACGCGGCGGTTCCAGTCATCGAGCCCGGCACCCATGCGGCCGAACAGCAGCACGGGGTTGCGGGCGCTGGCCAACAGCCCGGCGGTTTCCGCCACGGCGCGGGCCGGCGCCGGAGGCGGATCGGCCGGCGCGAAGCGGCTCACGTCCGGAATCGTCACCTCTCCGTCCTTCAGCGGCGTTTCCTGCAAGCCGGCGTCGAAACAGACGTAGACCGGACCTTGCGGGGCCTGGCGCGCCAGGAGATTCGCGCGCAGCATGGTCTCCACGATGGCTTCGGCCGAACGCGGCTCGTCGTCGTACTTCACGAAATTGCGAAGCAGCGCGCCCTGATCCTTGGCCGTGTGAATCCAGTCGATCCAGGGCCGGCGCAACGGCGCGTCGACAGGCCCCGTCGCGCCCATCACCAGAACCGGCGCACGGTCGCACCAGGCGTTGAAGACGCCCATCAGCCCGTGCATCAGTCCGACGTTCGAATGCAGCACGACGCCCATGGGTTCGTCGAGAACCGAGGCGTAGCCGTGGGCGATCGACACGGCGTGGTCCTCGTGAAGGCAGAGCAGGATCTGGGGATCGCTGTTGCCGAGGTAGTTGACGAGGGAATCGTGAAAGCCCCGGTAGCTGGCCCCCGGATTCAGCGACACGTAACGGATTCCCATCCGGCGAAGCATCTCCGCCGCGACGTCGCTGATCCATTCCATGGGCTTGTTGTCGCCCGGCACCGGGCGGTCGAGCTTTCCGATGTGGTTCATTTCAATACTCCGACGCCGGCAGATTGAGAAACGGGAACGCGCTGAGCGCGCCGGGCGGAACGACGGGCTGCGCGGGCGCGAGAAAGTCTTCCGAGAGGCTTTCGAGGCGATCGAGGCCGAGAAGGCCCATGACGATCTGCATTTCGGCCTCAAGCAGTTCGAGCACGCGGACCACGCCCGCCTGCCCCGCCGCGCCGAGGCCGAGCCCCTGAATCTTGCCTATGGCGACGGCGTCGGCGCCGCGCGCAAGCGCCTTCACGATGTCGGCGCCGCGGCAGAATCCGCCGTCGACGACGATTTCCGCGCGGCCGCCGGTTTCCCTGACCACTTCCGGCAGGACGTCGATGGTGCCGCGGCCGTGGTCGAGTTGACGCCCGCCATGATTGGACACGTAGACCACCTCGACTCCGTTCTCGACGCAGCGGGCGGCGTCCTCGGCCGTCGCGATGCCTTTCAGCGCGAGCGGAACGTCCCAGGTATCCTTGAACCACTTGACCAGATCCCAGTCGAGCGCCGCCTGAAATTCCCATCCCTCGTCGTTGCGGGCGCGGCCGAGGGGCTGATAGCGCTTGATCAAGTCCCGCTCCCGCCGCGAATAGAGCGCGACGTCGACCGTCAGGCAAAAGAGGACGTAGCCGCGGTCGACCGCCTTGCGGACGATGCCGGCCACCCAGTCGCGGTCGCCGCGGACGTAGAGCTGGAACGCCTTGGGATGCGCGGTCCCGGCCGCGATTTCCTCGAGGCCGGGCCGGGTGACCGAGCTCAGGTAGCTGACGACGCCGAATTCCTCGGCGGCCTTCGCCACGGTCATGGCGCCGCCGGGATCGAGCGCGTCGAGCGAACCCATGGGCGCGAGAACGATCGGCAGGCGCGAGCGCTGTCCGTGAACGGTCGCCGCGAGATCGATTTGGCGCACGTCTTTGAGCACCAGCGGCCGGAAGGCGAGGCTGTCGAGCGCGAGGCGGTTGCGGAGGAGCGCTGTTTCGGTGTCCGCTCCGCCGATCAGATAGTCCCACGCGCCCGGCGACAGGTTGCGATGAGCGGCCTTGACGATTTCGTGCAGCGTCGCGAATGCGCTCACCGGTTCCTCCCCTGTCGCCCCGTTCGCCGAGGCCGGCCATTATTAGCCGTCATTCCGGCCGCATGTCCACCGGCGCGGCAGTCGGATCGCGAAAAAAGTCCGGAAGCGCGTCTTCGCCGCGGCCCGATGCACCGCCCTGCGCCGCTTCTCCGTCCCTGAAATGCGGCCGCCTTCGGCATTCGCGGAAACGTCAAGCCTACGCTACCGAGGAATTCCGACAAACTTCAGCCGAACGCAATTGCGTTGCGAGAGTCGTTACGTCCAGATCGGAATCAAATTTTCAAACGAGTCCCTGATCGTTCTGCCTTCCTCGGTCAGATCGGCAGTTCGGCACTTTTCCTTCACCTCCCGTCCGCACTTGAACGGCGGTTTGAAATTCCTTGGAAACGCAAACGCGCCCAGAGACATCGACAGTTCTGCAGAATCGGCGAACGAAAGGGAGTCGCGCATCCGCTCGATGCTAGTCCCGTGATCCCGATAATATTCCCAAGGCGCGACGACTTCGAGAGAAACATGACGGGCTCGCATCAAGGGCCGTTCACCAAGCGGCAACTTCTTCTTGTTCTTACGGCAAAACAAATACGCGGCGCCATAACGAAGAATTTGCCGCAGCGCGGCTTGCGGATCATCGCTGCCCATTTTCAATTCAACCATGCGAGCTCTCGAAACGGAAGCATCCCAATGAACGAGATCGACGTTGGTGTGCCTGTTTCTGGAAGAGTCTCCCATTCCGGAAGCGGCGGGGCATTGATTGAACCATCCTTCCATGTGTTCGTTATCCGCTAGATTGACTACGGATTTTTCGATCATCGTTTCCGCAGACGCATTGTGGTCGCTTATGCAGCATGCGCGTCTCAACTCCCAAAGCCTCTTCGATTTCGAGAACGGATTCGGGCAATTTTTTTCCATCGTTTCGTAAATGATCTGAATATCCTCCAGATCCTGCGTGCCTTCGAACAAATCCGTCATTTCAAACCTCCAGATGTTTCTCGCCTTCCTGTCGAATCCAATTGGCAGGATTCCTTTCACGTAACCGCCTAGCCGAAGTCATCGCTCCGAAAATTGCGGGAGCTTCCGAACCGAACGGCACGTCGTCCCGTTTTGGTATTGCGGGATGGGTAAATGGCCGGCGTATCCCAGACATTCAAACGTCATCTTGTATCCCCCGAAAGAAGCTCCCAAATCTGCTTGTACTCAGTCCCCGACAAAGCAGCATCTTCAGGCCGTGCGTGATCCCAATCGCGGGCATCGAGTGTCTTGAGGAAACTTCGTGCCTCGCTCACCGAGTATCTTGCCTCGTTTTCATGATTGATTTCCCGGTATAAACCACCAAGAGATTCGGCTATGCTTCTCGGCGCGGAATTCATCCTCATCAACACCGCATCTTCAGTTTTAACGCCATGATAAATCATCGCTGGAAGCGCATTAATTCTACGTTTTTCGGTCTCGGAAAGGGTATCGAAGTCGATTCCAGATACGCGGCAGAGAGCTGAAACACCCCATGTCCCGTTATTGACAATCGTTCTATAAATCGCCCTGCAAGCATCGGTCAGGGCGGTCGTACTCAACTCATCATCTTGGTCGCCACTGAAATAGTCTCTCGCAATCGTTTGGATGCTCTTTCCGTTCACCCAATCTCTGGCTATGTCGGATATGCGGGTTCCATCGGAGCCGAGATGGTGGAGCTCTCCAAGTGCCTTGAGTTGCGGAACTTGAAGCATGACGCCGAATAAATCTGCGATTTTGCCGCCATTTCCAAAGAGGCTTTCGGGTGCCCAGTCTGAAGTTTCGAGTTTGGTTTCGAGGTTACGCAGCCCACGCATCGCTTTCGTAACGCCTTCAGGAGAAAAGCCCGTTGAATCGGCAAGATCCACGATGCCTTCCGACATGCCGGCAAGGTTTTCAGCGTAACTTTTAGTTGCGCGAAGCAGGGCGTCCGCTTTTTCTCTCTCCGCGGGATTGTTGCGCATGGAAGTATAACCGTAGGTTTGCCTGAGAAGCTGTTCCGAGTCCGCGAGAACGGCATCTAAATTCTTTTTCTCCGCCCAAAGATGGGCGATATAACATCGAAAATCCTCCCATTGATCTTTCCACAGAACCTGAGACAAATTTGCCAGTTCCCCTTGACTAGCAAGTTCGTCCAGCAGCACCACCAAACGAGAAACCAGCGCACCGGTACTCCTGCTCACAAACTCAATCAGCGCATCGCGATCACTTCCTTCGCACAATCCGACAACGCCCACACTGTCATGATCAAGGCGTCCCGCACGCCCCGCTAGATTCCAGAACTCTCTGGAGGTGATCTCTACGGACCTTCGTCCCCTCGGAACAAACCGCGACGACAGAAAGACCGAGGAAACAGGGTAGTCGATGCCTTGTGCAATAGTTGACGTGGCGCAAAGCAACCGCAGTTTGCCTGTCTCCGCCAGCCATTCCATTAAAGCTCGAACATCATCGGAAAGTCCGGCATGATGAACGCCTACTCCCTTCTCCAACATGCCTATGAGCTCGAAATCCGGACTTATTTCGGTACGCAAAAAATTCTGAACGAGCCGAATATCCGCGTTTTCCAATTTCGAAAAGCTTCGCGCAGCCTCGCTCGCCATTTTCCAGACGGTTGAAATCTTGTTCGCAACGGTGATGCTCGTGCCGCCACGGGCGGACATCACCGCGCCAATCGCCGCCGTCTGAAGCCATCGCCCTCGTTGCTCTCCTTTGCCGAGCACCCGACTCTTTGGCACATTGAGAGGTTTCACGCCGTCGACGCAGTGAATTCCGTGAAGGGGCATAGCCTTTTCGGTTGCAGTGAGCGTTTCGAAATTGAGACGCCAGCCGGCTCGTTCACTGTCATCGGCAGTCACCTTGTACAGCCCAATTATGCGTTCGTTGGGTTTCCAGGGAACGGTGCTCAGACTGATCGCGCGCCCAGAATTGACATCGTGCGCCAACCAGCGCGCAACCGAATCCGACTGTTCCACATAAGGCATCAACAGAAGAAAATTCGCCTGCGAACAATCCTGCTTGACCGTCGCAAGCAGAAACTCAATACGCAAACCCCGACCTTCGGATTCGATATTATGTGCTTCGTCCATCACCACAAGGGCAAGAGGTCGATCAACCTTTTTGTTTCGAATAACGAGAGACAATTTTTCCGGAGTTGCAACGAGGATATCGAACGGATGCATTTCATCCGTCAGAAGACGCTCTTCAAAGGCGTCAACTTCAACGGCCGCAGTTAATTGTTCCACGCGCAATCCGATCGGCTCAAAATCTTTTCTCAAGCGTCTGGTAATTTGTGCAGACAGAGTACGGGTAGGCGTGACATAGACAACCCAACCATTTTCGGCTCTAAACTGATTCAACGCCTGAAGCATCCGGAACTGAGCCAACAGCGTCTTGCCACCGGAAGTAGGCATGTCAATCACGATAGCTGTCTTCGCCTGATCAAGAAGTCCTTGTTCCAGCAGAGCAGCACGTTGCGGAGGTAATAGTTCAAACATAGCTTTGTGTTGGCGGCGCGTAAGAGAACGCACGAATTCCGATGTGCGGGAGTTCACCGTCCGCGTGGCCCACCAAAGCGAATTGGTGATCATAATGCGTGCCGAAGCGTGAAGCCATCTCAACACCACTTCGTGCTGCGCATCGCAAGAAGCAGCTGCAGCCTTTATTCCGGACTCGAAATGCTTATCAAGATTACCAAAAGGATTGACCGGTTCACCGTGAAGCATATAGTTCGCAAGGATTTCAGTGGCCTTGGCCCAGTTATAGAGTGCCGCTAACCGCAGAGCGATGGCCCGATCAAGCGTTTCCGATCCATTCCTAAGCCGATCTTCCTCGTAATTCGTCTGATCGTTGCGTAATCCGGCAATGATCTCACGAATACGGTCCAGATCATCCCACCCATCTTTGCGGAACAGCCGACTCCAACAATCGAACAGCCGATATAAAAGTCTGCGATCCCACGGTACATCAGCAACGCTCGGGGCCTTCTGCACCGCTTTCTGCTCCTTGAACCAACGGCGTAAATCCGACCATCGATCACCGCAATAGGCGACCGCGGAGAGCTGTAGAACGAAAAACAGGCGTTCATCCGTGTGCACAGGTATGGACAAAAGACGACGAATATCGAAGGCCCGAAACGAGGCTGCGGCGGCCTGCTGGCGTAAAAGCGCGTTCTCCCCTGCAGGGCGGCTCAATTCGTCCAGCCCTTCGATAGCCGCAAGTTCGTAAGCAAGGGCCACTCGCTCCAGAAACGGTTCATCTTCCGGATCATCTTCAAAGGCAAAACTAATCTGCTTGCCGAGCGCTCGACGCGCCAACCGTTCGTTGACAAGATTCGCAGCGCGCGCCAGCTCTTCTGCCCCGATTGCTGCAACCGCCCAATGTTTGTTGAGCGCATCCAGTCCTGCATTAGACAGGCTCACGGGGCACTCCCTCCCCGTCTCGAAATCACAGTTTTTCCAATACCATCAATGCTACCTTCAGGAAGATAAAGCGCAACAAGCTCGATTTTCATCAGTGCCGGACAATCCTTGGCAAGCTCCAGAACACGAGCCCTAAGATCGTTCGCATGCGGTTTGACATCGCGTACGAGGAACCCGTAAATCTGTACGTCTGATTTGTTTTTTAGGTATCTTTTTCCGGCATTTTCAAATTGCGGTCGCCATTTGGCTTTCCCGGCCCGGTGGGCGAGATACCTTAAAATATTATCGCGAATATCTTCGTTGTCTCTCAGATTTTCAAGCTGTCGCTTCAATCCTGTAGGCCCGTACATTCTACCCGGTGGATAGTTGCGGTCACTGGACGTCTTCACTTCTCCGAAAGCGAGGCAATCGCCATGGTCGTCGCTCCCCAGACCTACGAGATCGGCACCCGGCAAGCTTGATCCACTCTTTCGTGCATCGCGTCCGTCCGGCCATGGAAAGCAGCAAGAACGATGTTCGCTCAGATAGCTTTCGGCAATCGCCTCGCCCACGCGCCAATCCTCGACCACACTACGGGACCCTAGAACGCGTTTGAGACCTTGCTGAGCAAATTCGGTGTCAACCAAGTCTGCGAAAATTTCCTCGATATTTGCCATTCCTTCATCGTCGAACAGAATGGCCTCGACCCGACCGTCAACGGCAGCCTCCAACTCTTCGTTCGACCATTTATAGCCAGCCCCGGAACATGGATCCCTTCCTATATCGTAAACGAGCTTACCCGAAGCCACGGTCACCGGCACTCTCCTGATACACCGGTAAACGCCAAGTTCAATACTTGGGCGCTATCATCGTCAAACATGACGTTCGATTTCATCCGCCAAGTGTCCCAAGCTTCGCGGAACGCGCCGCTGTCGAAACCGCGCAAGCGGGATACATGCTCGACTGCCATTTCGATGGCCTCCTGTAAGAGAACATGCAATGAACATAAGGCTTTGGTTCTGGACTGTCAAGGATAGGCATGACCAAGAACCGCTCAACCGTGAAATATGTAAGCGGTTGGCTGTTCGCCTTCGCGGCAAACCCGTCCGGGTTCAGCCCCATCGTCGCACGATGCACGGCCTGCCGCTGTCCATGGTTGAAGATCACCCAGAGAATCGGCAGGTGCTCCGCAGCGGCATAATGGCAAGAGACGTGAGCGTTAAACATATAGGGGCCATCCCTTCCGTTCCGATCACCAACCTGTCGGCTGCCGCAAGCTTCGCGCCAAGCGCGACGCCCATGCCGTGGCCGAGACCGGAGGCGGATCCCGCATTAAGCATGGTTCCCGGCAGTTGCGTGTCGACGTATTCCTGCATCAGCGGCGATTCGCGAACGATGATCGTGTCGGATCGCGGATGCGGTTGAGGCAGTGGGAAACGAATGCCGGGCTGATCGGCGAGCGGTGCCTCGCAGTTGCCAGCTTCGCCGCCCATTCTTCTTTGAGCGTCGCCGGATAGGCGTCGGCAACCGTGCAGTTCCTGAGCGTATTTCGTATCCATGGGCATTTCCGGTCGAACGGCTCCGCCTACGAGGCGCTGCCTCGCCCCGCCCAGCGCCGCGGGAATCGCGAGAAGCCGGGGCCTTCCCGCCGTCATCGTCGGAGCGCCGCCGCCTTTTCCGGATCTTCCCACCATGCGTCGAGAACGACTCCGTAGAGCGGCACGTTCGCGGGACGGCCGAACTTGTTCCAATAGGCGATCCAGTCCTCGTTTCGATGATACAAGGGAACGAAGTAGTGCCCCCACAGCAGCGCCCTGTCCATGGCGCGGACGATTTCGACGAAGCGGTCGCGCCGGCGCGCTTTCGTCATCAGCTCGACAAGCTCGTCCACGGCGGGATGGCGCACCCCTGGATAGTTGCGGGTTCCCTCCTGCGCGGCCGCCGCGGAACCCCAGTAATACGCCTGTTCGTTGCCCGGCGAGAGCGACACCCTCCAGCGGTAGGCGATCATGTCGAAGTCGTAGGCGTTCAACCGGTAATGATACTGCGCCGCGTCGACGGTCCGAACCTTCGCCTCGGCCCCCAGCCGCCTCAGGTTGCGCGCGAACGCAAGCGCGATCTTCTCGTTTTCCGGATGCGCAAGCAGTATCTCGAACGCCATCGGGATTCCGTCCGCGGTCCGCCGCAGCGCTCCCTCGCGCACGCTCCATCCCGCCGCCTTCAGCAAGCGGCGCGCCGTCCGGAGGTTGGCGCGGAGACCGCCTTCGCCGCCCGGCGGGCCGTAGGCGCTCTCGAACAATTCGGCTGGCAGACGCTCGCGGAAGGACTCCAGCAGTTCGCGTTCCCGGCCCTCGGGAACGCCGCGCGAAGCAAGCTCGGAATTGTCGAAGACGCTCCGCGTCCGAACGTTGGCGCCCTGCAAGAGAACCTTGTTGACCCACGCGAAATCGAACGCATGCGCCAGGGCGCGGCGGACCGCGCGGTCGGCGAAGATTTCCCGTCGCGTATTGAAAGCGAAGGCCAGCATGCCCGACGGCCTGCCGTGCCGGAGGCTTTCGAGCCTGACGCGGCCGTCCGCCGCGGCGGGGAAATCGTAGGCCAAGGCCCATCGCGTCGCCGAGTGTTCGCGGCGAAGATCGTATTTCCCGGCCCTGAAGGCTTCCATCGTCACGTTGCCGTCGCGGTAATAGTCGAACCGGATGCGGTCGAAGTTGTACTGTCCGCGGTTGATGGGAAGGTCGCGCCCCCAGTAGTCGGGGTCGCGGCGATAGACGATGCGCCGGCCCGCTTCGACGCTCTCCACGCGGTAAGGACCGCTGCCGACCGGCGGATCGAGCGTGGTCTCGTCGAACGTCGCGGCCGCGTAGTAGGACTTCGAGAGAATCGGCATCAGACCCATGATCAGAGGCAGTTCCCGATCCGGCGACGGAGAATCGAAGACGAACCGCACCGACCGCGCGTCCGGCCGTTCGACGCGCCGGACCTGCCGATAATAGAGCCTGTGATTGGGCCTGCCGCGTTCCTTCAGGGTTTCCCAGGAAAAAACGACGTCGTCCACGGTGACCGGGCTGCCGTCGTGAAAGCGCGCTTCCGGCCTCAACGCGAAGGTAACGGAGGAACGGTCCTCCGGCATCGAGACGGATTCGGCGATCAGGCCGTAGAGCGAGAACGGCTCGTCCTGCGTCCGTTTGAGGAGGCTCTCGAAAACCATATGCAATCCGCGCGCCGCCACGCCTTTGACGATGAACGGGTTGAGGCTGTCGAAGGAGCCCGTCACGGCGCGCCGCAGTTGGCCGCCCTTGCGAGCGCGCGGCTCGACGTAGTCGAGATGGCGGAAATCCGCGCCGTACTTGGGTTCGCCGTGCATGGCGACGCCGTGGCTGTGCGCCCCGGTCTTTCCGCTCGCGAACAGCGCCGCCGCGAGAAGCGCCGCCGCCAGCCAGCGCGCCTCGCGCCTCGGGACGGCGCCCGCCGGAAGAAAGAAGGAAAGAATCATTCGGCGTCGCGGTTCGTCGTCGCCCGAAGCGGAATCCGACGGCCCGGAATCGGCCCCGGACGAGCGAGAGAACCGGCAGGGGCGTTCCGGCGCCGCAAACCCGGCTGGCGGGTTTGGAATTCGCCGCGGGCCGCCGGTTCAGTCATCGTCCTTCAGCGTTCGGACTTCGGTGTTCATGGCGACGTCGTTCCGCCGTCGCTGCGCAATGATTTCGCCGGTGGTGAAGTAGTCGCTTTCGACGGCGCGTTGCGCCATCGCGTCGAATTCGTCGCTCCATTCCCCGAGCGAATATCCGAACCACGGCTTGCGAGGGTTGAGCTCGGGCAACCCGAGCTCCTCCCAGATTTGCCGGGCGTTTTCCATGTATTCCTTCTTGGGAAGCGATATCGGCGGAAAGTCCTCCTTCAGGGTCGCGTCGAACAGCAGCGAGGCGTCCTCTCCGCCGTTGCGGGCGCTGCGGGGCCCGTGGCCTTGGTCCCGATGCTTGAGGAGTTCGACGTCGAGCGCCGGATTTGCGCGATACGCCATCGCCCAGAATATCGCGTCGGCGTCGTCGGGATCGATGTCGTCGTTGACCGCGATGACGTACTTCCCGGCCGCGCGATGCAGCGCGGCAGCTCCGTAGAGGGCCCGCCAGATCTCGGTCCGCGGCATGTCCCTGGCGCACACGATCACGATCAGCTTGCGAATGTTGGTCAGGGGTTCGTGCATCGACACCCTGACGACGCCCCTTATGCCGAGGTGGTCGCGAAGGTGGCGGGTGTACAGCGGCTGATACGCGACCCGCTTGATCACGGAGGACTCCGACGGCGTTACCTGGCTTATGATCGACGTCAGGATCGCGTCCTTTTTGCGCGTGATGCAGGTAACCTCCATGAAAGCGTTGTATTCCTGCAGGTTGACGTGCCCGTGGGATTCGCCGAACGGCGCCTCGGGTTCGAGGTATTCGGTGTCGATCAGGCCCTCGATCACGATTTCGGCTTCGGCCGGCACCAGCAGGTCGACGGTCACCGCCTTGACCACGTTGACGGGCGATCCTGCGAGCGCGCCCGCGACGCGAAGTTCGTCCAGATCTTCGGGCAGCTTGATCGCCGACGTGAAGGTCACGGCCGGCGGCGCGCCGAGAATGACGGCGGCAGGCATCTTTTCGCCGCGCTCGCGGTATTTCTCCCAGTGGACGTAGATGCCAGGCCGCAATTCGAGGGACGGGTTCATTCCCATCCGCCGACGGCCCTTTATCTGGCCGCGGTAGTTGCCCATGTTCTGAACGCCGGTGTCGGGATCCCGGGTGACGTACTGGGAAAGGGTCGTATAGGGCGCATTGTCCCAACCGGGCGTCGAGACCGGCACGGGGATGCCGTCGAGGCCCTGCCCGTCCACGTCGAGCGCGGCGTCCCGATAGACGATCTCCTGGCAAGGCGCGTCGCGAACCTCGACCGGATCGACGGGGCGGGAGACGGCCCGGTTCCAGACGGCCTCGATCTCGTCGAGTTCGCAACCGATGCCGGTGCGGTAGATGTCGCGGTTCGCGGCCAGCACGCCGACCGCAACCGGGATATTGAACCGGCGGCCTCGGGAATCCACGACGTTGGTGAACAGAAAAGCCCGGCGGTCGGCCTCCGCCAGGCCGCCGCGAAACTGCCAGCGCACCAGCGGATGGAGCTCGGTGTCCTTGTTGATTTCGCGATCGACGGTTATCAGCAGGTCGCGCTGTCTCAGCGCGTCGAGATGATCGTGCAAGTCGGGATAGGCGCGGGCCGGACCCCCGCCTCGTTTCTTGATGTCGTATGTCATCTACGCACCGTAATCCGCTGTTTTAAGATATTTTTACGTTCCGTACGCCCGCACCGTTTCTCGCCGCGTCACCGCGCGGCGGAGCCGCCGCCGTCGGGCCGGCGACGAAACCCGCCCGCCGAGAGAAAGACGAAGGCGCCCACGAGGCCGTCCGCCCGTTGGCGCGCGTCTTGACGTTTTCGCTCGCGGTCGGCGCGCCGACCCTGATTCCGCGCCCTCGACTTCCCGCGCGATGCCGAGGAGCGCCGCCTTCGAGGCATGGAGAAAATACGGCGATTCCTTGAAGATTTTCGCCGCCGCAGACGGAGACCGTTCCCGCCGCAACCTCCCTTGCCCATCTCCCGGACCGCGGCGCGACGGCCGAGCCGGATGCTCCGGACGTCAACCGCCGTCGCGACGTCCTCCGACTGGATTTCGTCGAAACCCTCCCGGTCGACGGGCGTGAAGACCGCGGCGGCGTCGACGAGAACGTCCGGCTTCCCGAAGGCTTCGACCGCCCCGAGACTGGCAACGGCGGTCGTCGCCCCTCTCGCGGCCACGGCCTTACCCGTCCTTGACCTGGGACGCGTCTTCCAGCCTGTCCCACGCGAGACTCTCGTCCGCTTCGTCGCCCGCGCCGGGATTGCCCTCGTCGAGAGTGCGCACCTCCGTGTTTATCGGCACGTCGCCGCGGCGGCGCTGGGCAATGATCTGGCCGGTGGTCCAATACTCGCTTCTGACCGCTCGACGCGCCATCGCTTCCAGCCCCGAGTTCCATTCGCCGAGGTCGTAGCCGAACCACGGCGCCTTCGGCGAGAGCTTGGGAAGTTCGAGTTCCTCCCAGATTTCCTTCGCCCTCTCCATGTATTCGCGCTTCGGCAGCGACACGGGCGGGAAGGTTTCCTTGAGGGTGGCGTCCACGAGAACCGCGCTGTCCTCGGAATCGAGCAGGCTGCGCGGACCGTGGCCTTCGTGCTTGTGCTTGAGGATCTCGACGTCGTTGTGGGGCTTGGACCGGTAGGACATCGCCCAGAACACGGCATCGGTATCGTCCGGATCGATGTCCTCGTTCACGGCGATGATCCACTTCCCTTCGGCCTGGCGCAGCGACGCGACCCCGTAAAGCGCCCGCCAGATCTCCGTGCGGGGAACGCCGCGCTCGACCACGACGACGATCAACTTGTGCAGCGACGTCAGGGGTTCGTGCGTCGATACGTGCCTGATGCCCCTGATGCCGAGATGGTCGCGCAGATGCTCGATTTGGCGGGCCTCGTAGGCCGGCCGCTTGATGGTGCTCGACTCGGACGGCGTCACCTGGCTGACCCAGGACGTCATGACGGCGTTCCGGCGGCGCGTGATCGCCGTCACGTCGAGGTAGGCGTTGTACTCCTGCAGATTGACGTGGCCGTGCGATTCCCCGAACGGCGCCTCGGGCTCCAGAAGTTCGGTGCTCACGTAGCCTTCGACGACGATTTCCGCCTCGGCAGGCACGACGAGATCCACCGTGGCGCATTTGACGACATTGAGCGGCGCACCGGCCAGACCGCCCGAGACCGCGAGTTCGTCGGTGCTTTCCGGCACCTTCTGAACCGCCGTGAAGGAAACCACCGGCGGCGCGCCGATCACGACGGCGACCGGCATGGGCTTTCCGAGTTTCTTCCACTCGAGCCAGTGCATGTAGCCGCCGGTCCGCAGTTCGGTCGAGGGATTCATTCCCAGCCGGTTCGGCGCTTTCAGCATCCCCCTGTAGTTCCCCATGTTCTGGATGCCGGTGACGGGATCCTTCGTGATGAAATGGGAGGACGAGAAATACGGCGCGTTGTCCCAACCCGGCGTCGAAATCGGCACCGGAATGGCGTCGAGGCCGTTGCCGTTCAGCAGGTCCGCTCCGGAAAAGACCAGTTCCTGGCTAGGCGCGGAGTCGACGAGCCGCGGTTCGACCGGGTTGTTGATGGCGCGAATCCAGACGTTCTTCAAATCGTCGAGTTCGCAACGCATTCCGAGCCGGTAGATCGCCCGGTTGCCGGCGAGGCCGCAAACGAGAACGGGGATTTCGAATCTGCGGCCCTTGGAGTCGACGATGTTGGTGAACAGAAAGGCCTTGCGGTCTTCCTCGGGCACGCCGCCGCGAAACTGCCACCGCACGAGCGGGTGCATTTCCGTGTCCTTGTTGATTTCGCGATCGATTTCGAGCAGCAGGCCGTGCCTGCGAAGCTCCGCGATGTGCTCGTGCAGATCCGCGTATCCCCGCGCCGCGGTTTCCGCGATTTTCGTCGCCATGCTCAGTCCCTTTCCCGTGCGTTCCTGACGTGAGTGTTCGGCCGTATTCCCGAGCGCCTGCGCTGCGCGCTGCGCTCGCCGTTTTCGGCATAGCCGCCTTGCGCCGCCCGCGCGGCGAGTTCGTCCCATTCCCCGGTCCAGTCGCCGAGCGAGTATCCGTGCCAGGGCACTTCGGGGCGGAGCGGCGGCAATTCCAGCTCCTCCCAGATCTCCTTCGCCCTTACCATGTACTCGCGCTTCGGCAACGCCAGAGGCGGCATCTCTTTCTTGAGGGTGGCGTCGACCAAGAGCGTCGACTCCCCGGGCCGGCGGCCGTCCCTGTCCTTGGGGCCATGCCCCGAATCGCGGTGAGGCAGGATCGCGACGTCGTTCTGCGGGTCGGCGCGATAGGCGAGAGACCAGAACACGGCGTCGCCGTTGTCGGGATCGATGTCCTCGTTGACGGCGACGACGTACTTGCCGCAATCGGCGCGCAGGCTGGCGGCTCCATACAGCGCCCGCCAGATCTCCGTGCGCGGCGTTCCCGGGCTCATCTGCAGGAAGACGACGCGGCGGAGATTGGTCAGCGGCTCGTGCATGAACACCCGTTTTATTCCCTTGACGCCGAGATGGTCGCGGATATGCGCGAGAAACATCGGCTCGTAGGCGACGCGCTTGATGACGCTGGATTCCGAAGGAGTGACCTGGCTGATGATCGAACAGAAGACGGCGTTCCGCTTGCGGGCGATCGCAGTGACCTCGAAGATCATGTTGAAATCTTCGAGCGCGATATGCCCGTGCGACTCGCCGAACGGCGCTTCGGGTTCGAGGTACTCCGTGTCGATGGTGCCTTCCACGACGATTTCCGAGTCGGCCGGGACGAGGAGATCGACCGTCCGGCAGCGGACGACCGGTATCGGCGCCCCGGCGAGGCCGCCCGCCACGGTCAGCTCGTCCACGTCGCGCCGGATTTTCTGCGGGCCGGTATAGGCGACCGCCGGCGGGCAACCGATCACGACCGCGCAGGGCATTCTCTCGCCGCGGGCGCGGTATTTTTCCCAATGCAGGTAGCCGCCGGCGCCGCCTTCGCGCGCCGACATGCGCACTGCAAGCCGATTGGACGCCTTGAGGCCGCCGCGATAGGTGCCGAGGTTTTGCGTTCCCGTGTCGGGGTCGCGGGTCACGAACATCCCGGCGGTGACGTAGGGCGCGCTGTCGAAGCCGGGCGTCGATACGGGAACGGGGAGCGCGTCGAGCCCCCTGCCCTCTCCGATCAGTTCGGCGCCGGTCGTCACGACCTGATGGCACGGGGCGTCCGCGACCTCGACGGGCGGCACGGGGGCGTCGATCGCCTGGGCCCATCGCCGTCCGATCCGGTCCAGCGGCACGCCCATGCCGATGCGATAGATCTCGCGGTTCGCGGCCAGCGCGCCCACGACGACGGGCATTTCGTAGCGGCGCCCGCGCCCGTCGCGCACGTCCGTGAAGAGAAACGCCTTGCGCCGCGGCTCGGGTATTCCGCCGCGATACTGCCAACGCACGAGAGGATGGAGTTCGGCATCCTTGTTCACCGGCCGGTCGATCCGCTGCAGCAGCCCGGCTTCGTCCAGAGCCGAGATATGCGCCTGCAGGTCGGGTACGGGAACGTTAGCCCCGGCTCTCGCCGCGGTCGCGGGTGCATTCATGGCAGACCGTTGAAAATTGAGCCGTCCGGGCGAACGCCCGGAGTTTAAGCGTCCGGCCTCCAGTTTTCAACAGCCTGTGGAAGCGCTTGCGCTCCGTCGCGGAAGGCTTGACGCGCCTGTCGCCGAACGCGCCTGTCGACCCGCGACGTAGGCGTCGGCCGTTCGCAGAGGCGGCCCCGCTTGCCGAAATGTCCGGACGGGAAGTCCAACCCGTTCGGTGCCCGGCTTCAGACGGTCTCGAACCCGACGATGTTGCGCTCCTCCCGGCCGAATTCGATCAGGTGGACCGGCACGCCCGGACGCCGGTACTTGTCCGCGTAGCCGCGCTCCCGAATCTGCGCCAGCGCACGCCCTTCCGGCTTCCCGTCCGCGACCTTGAACTCGAACAGGTAGACGCCGCCGTCGTACAGGACCGTCAGGTCCGAGCGGCCGCGCGCGGTGCTTTCCTCGGCGCGGACGTCCATCCCCGCCGCCACGAAGTGCGAGTAGAACACGCTCGCGTAGTGCGCCCCCGCCATGCCCGTGTTCGCGTACCACTCGTTCGGAATGCTCGCCAGGAACGCCCGGAACAGATTCTCGAGGCCCGCGAAGTCGTTCGCGCGCATCAGGCGGCGCAGTTCCCGGCTCTCCGCCGCGACCGTGACGCCCGGCGCCATTGTCTGCAGCAGAAGCGCGTTCAGGCTGCGCTTCACCTCCCGGTTCGGGTAGTCCAGCTGGTAGAGGCGCGTGTCCTCGTCCCGCTCCTCGCCGACGATGGTCAGGTAGCCGGTCTGAAACAGAAGCGCCTCGACGGGAATGCGGTCGACGGCCGACAGCAGATCGTCGTCCGCAACCAGGTCCTCGAGGGCCGGCGGCGCGAACCGTCGCCGCGACAGAAGGTCGGCGAGGAAGGTCGGCGTGCCGGTCCGGAACCAGTGCGCTTCGAACTCGCGCGTTTCGAAGAGAAGGAGGATGTCGAACGGGTTGTAGACCTTCTCCGGCCCGCGCCAGTTGTAGCCGTTGTACCAGCGGCGGACCTCGCCCCGGTCCAGGCCCTCGAGTTCCGGGGCGAAGACCGCATCCAGTTCTTCGTCCGTGTAACCGCAAAGGGTACCGAAACGCGGATCTAGGGTGATGTCGCGCAGGTTGTTCAGGCCCGAGAACAGGCCCGCCCGCGAGAACTTGCTCACTCCCGTCAGGAAAACGAAACGGAGCTGTTCGTCGCAAGCCTTGATCACCCCGTACAGGCTGCGCAGGAAGTCGCGGTTGGCCCGCGCAAGCTCCCGGTCGCCGAGCGCGTCCAGGATCGGCTTGTTCGTCCACCAGAACGACCGCCCGCTGCCCGGTGCGCTCGTGCAGCGTCCTTATCAGGTGCCGGAAACGGACCGCCGCCCCGGCGGGGCCCGGTTCGAGGCCGGCCAGCCGTTCCGTCTCCTCCAACTGGTCTTCCACGTTTCCCCGAACGAGGTCCGGAGAGTCGAAATTGCCCCCGCCGAAGCTGATCCGCACGACGGGATGGCGCGTCGACCAGTCCCACTTGCCGTGCACGGCGAGGCCCCGGAACAGCTCCTCGCTCCCCTCGAACAACTCCTGCAGCGTGTCCACCAGCAGGGTCTTGCCGAACCGGCGCGGGCGCGACAGGAAATAGTAATCGCCCCCTTCGACGAGGCGGCGCACATGGTCCGTCTTGTCGACGTAGTAGCAGTCCATCCTCCGGATCTCCCGGAGAGAGGAAAAACCGGTCGGAAGCATGCGTCTCGCCATTCGGGCAGAGTAGGCCACCGTACCGGAGTTGTCAAAAGGAAACGTTTACGCCGTGCCATCCTTTGTCGGCCGCCACGCGGTCGCCTCCCGCCGTTCGCTCCGCCCGACCGCAGGAAGGCTGGCGTGTTCGCCAAGGCGCCGTTGCCGCCAGGACGACAGCGGCTGCCGACGTTCGCGCTCGCCGGAAGAAGACGGTTTTCAGCGACGCATTGCGCCCTGAAAGCCGTTTCGAGACGTCAAGGGCGGCCAAGATCTTCCTCCCGGAAAGCGCCCGCCACGTTGACTCGCGTGCACCCCATCCCTACGCTGCGCCGAAGTCGTCGTTCGTCCTCTTCGGGGTTTGTCGGAGAAGCAGGCAACTATCTTCGGACCGAAACAGGACAAGGAGGCAGGCGTTGGAATTCGGCGGCGCCATCGCGGAAACTGTTTCCGGCGCGCGGCCTCTTGCTGCGGAACGTGGAACGCTCGCGGAGCCGGCGTCCCGGAGGGAGAGACCGCGTCCCGCTCCGGGCGGCCCTCTTTACCGGGAAAACCCTTGCCTCCCACGCCGAGGGTTGCCGCGCGGCGCCTGTCGATGGACGCGCTACCGCCGCAGAAAATCCTCATCGCGCCGCGAACGCGGAGCGGAACGGCGACCGAACCGCGGAAGTCCTGCTTCGCGCATGATTCGCGGCGGGAAAGACCGGAAACCGGCCGCAGGCAGACCAGGCTCCCCGGGGTCGGACAAAAGCTTCCACGACCCGGAAGCGCGCGGATTTCGCCGTCGGCCGGTTCGCCCGCACGGGAAGCGGCCGCGTGCGCGGTGATCCCTGGACGTTCGGGCTTGCGGGGATCTTCGCCCTGCTCTCCCTGGCGGCGCTCGGAGCGTGGATTCCGGCCGACATCGAAAGCGGAATCGTCGAGACCCACCGCCGCCGAACGATCATCGGCGACGCCATGGCGCCCACCGCGGCAGCCGTCGGCATGCTCGTCTCCGCAGTCCTGCTCGGTTGCCTGGAGTTCCTGCGGCCGCGCGCGAAGTCGACGGCTCTCGACCGAGGCGCCGCCGCGTTCGTCGCTCAAATGGGCGTCGCCGTTTGCGCCGGCCTTGTCCTGATGGTCCATACCGGCCCGCTTGCCGTCGACGCCGTCAACGCGCTGGGCGGCGATGTCGGCAGTTACAGGCAGCTTCGCGACACAGCTCCATGGAAGTATCTCGGCTACCTTGTCGGCGGATCGGTCATGGTGGGCGGCGCGGTCGCCGTCGTCGAACGGAAGTTCTCGAAGACCGCCGCGGCGACGGCGGTCGGGACGGTTGTCGCGCTGACGTTTCTGTACGACCTGCCGTTCGACGATTTGCTCCTGCCGCCCAACGGAGATCAATAATTGGGCATCGTCGATCACATCTGGCTGGGCGTGATCGCCGCGTTCACCGCCTCTCCGATCGCCGCTCCGTTCGGCATTCCGATTTCCATCACCATCGTCATGGTGTCGCTCGGGTTCCTCGGCGGGATCGTGGTCGGCGCCACGCCCGGGCTCGGCGGGCCGTTCGTCATGGCGATTTCGCTTCCGATCCTGATCACTATATTCGGATTCAACCCCGATGCGCTGCTTCCGGTTCTCGGCTTTCTGATCGGCGTCATGAAGGGCGCTACCGTGGGCGGCGCGGTTCCGGCGATCCTGTTCAACACCCCCGGCACGCCCGATTCGCTATTGACCACCTTCGACGGCTATCCGATGACCCGCAACGGAGAACCCGGCAGGGCGCTCAGGGTGGCGCATTTTTCGTCGGCGTCGGGAGACACCTTCTCCGACATCGTCCTGTTCACCTGCGCTCCCTTTCTGGCGATCGCCGTCGAGTCCTTTCTCGATTTCCCGGAAAAGGCGGCGTTGATTCTCCTTTCGCTCGCATTCGTTTCGGCCGTCGTGGGCAGTTCGGTCTGGAAAGGCCTGCTTTCAGCGTTTCTCGGCATGTTCGTCGCGTCCATCGGCACGGGAGAAGACAGTCATTCGCGCCTTTCGCTGGACATCGACGCCCTCGCGAGCGGCCTGCCGATCACCAGCGTCGTGCTGGGCGTCCTGATCATCGGGGAAGTGTTCGACGCGCTCGAAAAAATGTGGCGAGAAACGCGCGCCGCGGCGGGGATTTCCGCGCCGCGAACCAGGGGCACCGACCGACTGCGGCCGGGCGACCTCCGGCGCATCGCTCCCTTCATCGGCCTTTCCGCCTCCATCGGCACCATGATCGGCGCCCTGCCCGGCATCGGCTCCACTCTCGCAGCGACTTTGGGCTACGCCAGCGGCCGCAAAGTTCACAAGGGCGAGCGCCCGTTCGGCAGCGGCGCGCCCGAAGGCGTGGCGGCAACGGAGGCGGCGAACAGCGCGGTCTCCGGGGCCAACCTGATACCCGTTCTCTCCCTCGGCATTCCAGGCAACGTCGCCGCCGTGTTCATCATCCTCGCAACCGAAACCATCAGCGGCTTCAATCCCGGCCCGGCCGTGTTCCGGCTGACGCCGGGACAGGTCAATCCCGAAATGGTGATCGCTTTCGGGCTGTTCACGACCATGGCGTTCGCCAACTTCCTCAACTGGACGATCGGCGGCGCGTTCATGCGCGGCATGGGCGTCATGGTCCGCATTCCGAAGCAGCGCCTGCTGCCCGCCGTCCTGCTCCTGACGCTGACCGCGCTCTACGCCCAGCGCCCGGAAATGGAAACCGTCTACATCACGCTCGCGTTCGGATTCGTCGGCTACATGATGAGAAAGTTCGAGATTTCGGTGCTGCCCTTCGTGATCGCCTTCATCCTCGCCAACAATCTGGAACAGGCGGTACGGCAGGCCTTCTCCGCCACCGGCGGCGATCCGTGGTTTCTGTTTTCGAGTCCGATTTCGACCGGCTTCATCGTTCTCGCAGCGCTGGTGACGGTATTCTACGCGCGCCCCCGCAAGACCTCGCGGCCCGCCGGCCCGCAGAGGTAGGCAGCCGGGCGCCGGAACGAGTCGCCGACGGGTTTCCGGGGACTCCTCAAGCGCAAGCCTCGCCTGACCGGCGCCGCCGCGCGGAGGACGGTCATTCCTCGTGCTCCGCGAACTTCGTCAGGAGGGCGCCCGGACGCTCGCGGATCAAATCGGTCAGGTCGCGGCGGAGGGCCGCCCCCGCCGGGTCGTCGTACAGATTGTCCATCTCGTCGGGGTCGTTCGCCAGGTCGTACAGTTCGCCGACTCCCGAAATCAGGTCCAGCGTCAGCTTCGCGGAAGCGGTCCGCACCATCCTGAGCTGAAGTTCGACGCCGGTGCGGCTGGGATGCAGGTTCCACTCGCCGTACGCCGCGTCCCTACTGCCCGCGCCCTCGATCAACGGGCGAAGCGACCGGCTCTGGACGTTTTCGGGCCGTTCCACGCCCGCGTAGTCGTAGAAGGTCGCGGCCAGATCGAGGGTCGAAACCGGCTCGGCGATCACGCCGTTTTCGAGTATGCCCGGACCGATGGCGATCAGCCCGACGCGAAGCAGCCCTTCGTAGGAGGTCGGCCCCTTGAGGTACAGACCGTGGTCTCCGAGCAGGTCGCCGTGGTCGGTCGTGAAGACCACCAGCGTGTTCTCGCTCAGCCCCAACGCGTCGAGGCGCTGGAGAATCCGTCCGACGCCGTCGTCGATGAACGAGATTTGGCCGTAGTAGTTGGCGGTCATCTCCGCGAGCTGGCGATCCGTCTGAGGTTCTATGCGGCTGTATTCCCGGCGCAAGACGCGCGCATGTTCGGTCTTGCCCAGCGGCTCCCGCTCCAGCGACTCGCGGTGCCACCAGGGGCGCCGGTCGAGGTCGCGCTCGTGCGTCCGGGAGATATCGACCTCCTCGGCGCGATGGAGGCGGCTCCACGGCTCGGGGCAATCGAAGGGATGATGCGGGTCCGGATAGGACGTCCACAGGCAGAACGGGGTTTCGCCGGTCTGCGAATCGAGGAAGGCGAGCGTTCGGTCCGTGACCCAGGAGGTCGAATGCCACAGGGCGGGAAGCCTGGAGAACCAGGTCTGGGCGGCGGCCGGCGCCGGTCCGAAATCCTCGGCCCACAACCTCCACGCCTCGCCCTCCCCGCCGCGCGTCCAGAACCATCGCTCGAAATGCTGGCCGCGCGGCGGCTTTTCGCAGGGGAGAAGATCGTGCCAGTGCCCGAGAATCATGAGTTCGACCGTGTCGAAGCCCATGTAGGGACCGGACCAGTCCTCGGGAAACGCGGCCGACCCCTTCCGGCTTTCGGGCGCGCCGAACGGCGTCGCCGCCGGATCTTCCCCGAAATGGGCCTTTCCGACGAAATGGCTACGGTAGCCCGCGTCCGAGAGGCGGCGCGCCCAACCGGTCCGGGCGACGGCCGGGTCGAGACTGACGTGGTTGTCGTAAGCGCCGTGGGTGAGCGGCAGAAGGCCGGTGAGAATGGAGGCGCGGGCGGGCTGGCAAACCAGGTTCGGCGTGATCGCCGCCGAAAAGCGGACGCCCCGGGCGGCTATGCGGTCGAGGCAGGGCGTCCTGATCCTGCGGCCCTCGAAACCGAAACAGTCCCAGCGATGCTGGTCGGAAGTGATCAGAACTATGTTCGGCGAACGCAACGGCTTCTCCCGGCTCGCGTTACCGGCGCCGGGCCGGCGCCGCGTCGCACCATAAGTCAGTTCGCGCGTCCGGTCACGGCGGCGGCTCCCGCCGGGCAGCCTCGCGGCGGCGCGCGCGGCCGGACATCGGCAGGACGGGCGGCGCGACCCTGTCCGCAGGCGGCCGGGAAAAATCGCGCAGCGCAAAAGATTCGCTTGACACTCGAACGTTCAGCGCCAAATGATGGTATCGTAAAGTGAAAATCACGCATCGGCAGGGCGGAATGACCAAACTCAAGCTACCCATCGGCGTCAACTCCTTTCGCGAAATTCGCGAGGGCGGTTATTATTACGTCGACAAGACCATGCACGCCCGGACGATGATGGAGCGGGGCGGATGGAATTTCATGCTGTTCCGCCCGCGCGGATTCGGCAAGAGCCTGTTCGTGGACATGCTGAAGGAACTGTACGAAGGCAACGAGCCGCTGTTCCGGGGTCTGGATATCCACGATCATTGGGACTGGTCGGTTCGCCATCCCGTCGTGCGGCTGGTTTTCGACACCGGCGACTACACCGATCCGGAGTGGCTGCGCGAAGACCTGGTGCTCCAGCTCATCCATTACGAAGATCTCCTCGGCATCGAAATGAACTTCGATGAGCCGTGCTTCCGCTTCAGCCGCATCATCTCCGAAATGCGCGAAAGCACCGGCAAGCGCGTGGTCTTCCTCGTCGACGGACACACCAAGCCGATCCAGGACGCCATCGGCGAACCGGAGGCGGCGGCGATCAATCGCGACCTGCTGGTGTCGGTGTACGGAGTTACGAAATCCGACGACGGGGACTTCGAGACCGTCCTTTTCGCCGGCCCGACCGCGTTCCCGAGGCCCGGCATATTCTCCGGCTTCAACAACTCCATCGACGTTTCCATTGATTGGCGCCAATCGGGCTGCTGCGGGTTCACGGAACAGGAACTCGACGCCGTTTTCGCGGCGGAACTCGAGGGTCTGGACCGCGACGAAATCCGCCGTCGGTACTACGGCTACGACTGGTCCGGCGCCGAGACGGGCGAGGTCGTCTACAACCCGTTCGAAATCCTGTCGGCCTTCCGGAAGCGCGAGGTCAGGGACTACTGGAGCGAAGAGCTCGCCTCGCCGGAATTCCTGGTCGAAACGTTGCTGGAACGCGGCGCCAACACGCTCAAGCTGGAGGCCAAGTACACCAGCCACTACCGCCTGACGAGCTTCGATGTCGGAGACCTGCCCACCGAGGCGCTGCTCTTCCAGGGCGGATACATGAAGATCGAGGAGAAGACCAACGACCGCGATATGGGCGTAAGCTACGGGTTGCGGTACGCGAATCGGGAAGCGCGTCAGGATCTGAACCGTCGCCTGTTGAGCGGCATGTTGCCGGAATCGGCGCTCAGCGCCGCGCGGAACGGTTCGCTGGACGAACTCCTCGCCAAGGACGATTTCGACGGAATCGCGACCGCGTTCCGGAATATCCTCGCCGAGATCCCCGAACGGTGGCAACCCGAGGAGGATTTCGGGAACGGTTTTTTCGAAAGCGTCTTCTTCTCCTGGTTCGCCGCCCAGGACATGGAAGTTCTCGGAGAGTACTACAATTATCCCAGCTGGGCGGGCCTGGAGGTTCGTCTCGACGACGGTCGCGTTTCCGTCTTCGAATTGATAACGGTCGGGGTGGAACGGGCGAACCCGAAGGAGCCCGGCACGCCTGCGCGGGACTTCGCCGTCGAGCGCGGGGCCGGCCACCTGATCACGGTGGAATACGACCCGACGGGCCGCAAGATCACGGCCTTCGGGGCGGAGCGCCTCCGTCCGGCCTGAAGACCTCGGCTGCGGTCGCGCCGGGCGGCAGCGCCGCCGTTCAGGAAAAGCGAACGCCCGGACTTGCCGGGAGAGTTCGCCCTGCGGGTCCCCCGCAATTTGATGCTGTACGCCACTAACAGTATTCATCCCGAATTTCCTGGTGACGGAGTGACTTCCGTCCCGCCGCGGAGAACCTGCCGAGATTCTCGCTCGCCGTCACCGGGAAAACAGGCATGTTCGCGACAAGACTTACGACGAGGAGCGCCGCGGCAATCATGTCGGCAGCAGCGCCCGTGCTCTGGCCTGCAACGCCTCCATCGTTCGGTTGCGCGGACCTGCCGCAGGCACACCGGCACTACGACCCGCGCCAGGGCCGTTCGAGAGCTGACCACGGAGGTCTTCTGACGTCCGACCGGGTGGCCCCTCGCCTCTCGCACCGCCGTCTCCCGCCATCCGCGCGGTGCCATCGCTTCCTCGCGGGCAGCGCTTGGCAATGACCGCGCCATTCTTGGATTCGCCCTGGGGCGCGAACGATTCGCTTGACATTCGAACGTTCAGCGCCAAATGATGGTATCGTCAAATGAAAATCACGTATCGGCAGGGCGAAATGACCAAACTCAAGCTACCCATCGGCGTCAACTCCTTTCGCGAAATTCGCGAGGGCGGTTATTATTACGTCGACAAGACCATGCACGCCCGGACGCTGATGGAGCGGGGCGGAAAGAATTTCATGCTGTTCCGCCCGCGCGGATTCGGCAAGAGCCTGTTCGTGGACATGCTGAAGGAACTGTACGAAGGCAACGAGCCGCTGTTCCGGGGTCTGGATATCCACGATCATTGGGACTGGTCGGTTCGCCATCCCGTCGTGCGGCTGGTTTTCGACACCGGCGACTACACCGATCCGGAGTGGGTGCGCGAAGACCTGGTGATTCAGCTCATCCATTACGAAGATCTCCTCGGCATCGAAATGAACTTCGATACGCCGCGCTTCCGCTTCGCCCGCATCATCTCCGAAATGCGCGAAAGCACCGGCAAGCGCGTGGTCTTCCTCGTCGACGGACACACCAAGCCGATCCAGGACGCCATCGGCGAACCGGAGGTGGCGGCGATCAATCGCGACCTGCTGGTGTCGGTGTACGGAGTTACGAAATCCGACGACAGAAACTTCGAGGCCGTCCTTTTCGCCGGCCCGACCGCGTTTCCGAGGCCCGGCATATTCTCCGGCTTCAACAACTCCATCGACGTTTCCATTGATTGGCGCCAATCGGGCTGCTGCGGGTTCACGGAACAGGAACTCGACGCCGTTTTCGCGGCGGAACTCGAGGGTCTGGACCGCGACGAAATCCGCCGCCGGTACTACGGCTACGACTGGTCCGGCGCCGAGACGGGCGAGGTCGTCTACAACCCGTTCGAGATCCTGTCGGCCTTCCGGAAGCGCGAGGTCAGGGACTACTGGAGCGAAGAGCTCGCCTCGCCGGAGTTCCTGGTCGAAACGTTGCTGGAACGCGGCGCCAACACGCTCAAGCTGGAGACCAAGTACACCAGCCACTACCGCCTGGCGAGCTTCGATGTCGGGGATCTGCCCACCGAGTCGCTGCTCTTCCAGGGCGGGTACATGAAGATCGAGGAGAAGATCGACGACCGCGATATGGGCGTAAGCTACGGGTTGCGATACGCGAATCGGGAAGCGCGTCAAGATCTGAACCGTCGCCTGTTGAGCGGCATGCTGCCGGAATCGGCGCTCAGCGTCGCGCGGAACGGTTCGCTGGACGAACTCCTCGCCAAGGAGGATTTCGACGGAATCGCGACCGCGTTCCGAAATATCCTCGCCGAGATCCCCGAACGGTGGCAACCCGAGGAGGATTTCGGGAACGGTTTTTTCGAAAGCGTCTTCTTCTCCTGGTTCGCCGCCCAGGACATGGAAGTTCTCGGAGAGTACTACAATTATCCCAGCTGGGCGGGCTTGGAGGTTCGTCTCGACGACGGTCGCGTTTCCGTCTTCGAATTGATAACGGTCGGGGTGGAACGGGCGAGCTCGAAGGATCCCGCCACGCCCGCGCGGGACTTCGCCGTCGAGCGCGGGGCCGGCCACCTGATCACGGTGGAATACGACCCGGACGGCCGCAAAATCACGGCCTTCGGGGCGGAGCGCCTCTGAACCGTCCGGCCTGAAAGCCTTGGCCGCGGTTGCGCAGCGGCAGTGCCGTTCAGGAAAAGCGAACGCTCGGGCCTGCCGGGAGAGCTCGCCTGCACGGCGGCCGGAGAGCACGGGAAAGCGGCGGCTACCACGTCATCCGGAAGCTGTAGTATTGATATTATCATATACATCGGCGCAGCCTTAAAAATTGTTTGCGGTCGGCGGCCGCCCGCGACAGCGTGGAGTTCGACGCCGTCGCGCGGTCTGAAGTCAAGGCAAGTCTCCCAAGAGGCCTCGGTTTCGGAAAAGCGCTTCTTTCCGAAGCAGATTTCCGTTTCAGCCGCAATTGAGGAACATGACTGCGGCGCGTCTTGGGCGACGATCCCGGAACTCTTGCCGGGTCGGCGGCTTTCAAGGAGCCGCGCGCCGCTTCCGCGGCGAGCGTATCGGCCGGCCGGGTTTCTCCCGCAAGCGGGAGCCGCTTTGCCAAACCCGTTCCGCCCCAACGACTTTCGGGCCGACAGGCGCTTTGCCCGTCGCAAGACGCAGCACGGAAGGGGCCGCCGCGCGGCGACCTGAAGTTCCGGAGCGGCTTCGCGATAAATGACGTTGGAGAATCGGAAACGCCGGAAGGAGAATCGGGAAACACCGGAAGCGAAGCGGCGAACGTCGAGGAGTCACCCTCCGCCAAGCCTGCCGATTAGGGCCGGGTTCCTGCGCGGTCTCGCCGTTCCCGCTCCGACAGCAGGTGGCCGGACGTGAAGCGCGAGCTTTCGCCGGGTAGCGGCTGCAGCGAACGCGGCGCGAAGATCCCGGACCCCCGCTGCCCTGGCCCGCGCTAACTTTTCTCGTTTCTGCGCGAGCGCCGACTTGCGCGGCGCCCAGAACCTGACCGGCGCCTTCGGCGAATTTCGCGGCGGCCTTTCAACGACCTGACCGAAAATACCCTCGGAAGACGAGCGCGGCGTCGGCCGTCAGGGTCCCGGAACGAATGGGCTGCGCCACGCTTTCGGATCCTGAAATTTTCCCGTAACCTGAGACTTCCGCTTGACGCAAACGCAAGGAGTTACGCCATGACAGGAAATCCGCGTTTTACGCTGGCCGTCGCACCGGCCGCAGCTATGCTGGCGCTCGCCAGCCCGGCGTCCGCAGATGCCGTGTCGGACTTCTACAAGGGCAAGACCGTCACCGTGATGGTGCCGTCCAGCCTCGGCGCGACGCTCGGCCTGTACGGCCGCCTGACCGTGGAGCACCTGGGCAAGCACATCCCCGGCAATCCCACCGTGATCATCCAGTCGCGGCCGGGCGGCGGGGGAACGAAAGGCGCGGCCTACGCCTACAACGCCGCTCCCAAGGACGGCACCTTCATCGCCGAAGTGCTCGCCCCCTCCGCGCTCGCCCCGCTGCTGCGCGACATGAAATTCGACGCCTCGAAATTTCAGTGGTTGGGATCGATCACGCCCCGCCCGGCAGTGATCTCCATGTGGCACGCCGCGCCAGTCTCCGATCTCGCCAGCGCCAGAAAAACCGAAGCTATCGTCGGCTCGACCGGCCTCGGCTCGGAAACCTTCCTCGCGCCGACGTTGCTCAATCACATCGCCGGCACGAAGTTCAAGGTCGTGAAGGGATACAAAGGCGGAGCCCAGATCAACAAGGCGATAGAATCCGGCGAAGTGCACGGCCGCATGAACTACTGGTCGGGATGGACCGCCGGCAAGCCGGCTTGGGTTTCGGGCAACAAACTGCGTCATATCGTCAGCTACGGAGGCAGCATTCCTGAACTGCCTGACCTGCCCAGCATGGCCAGTCTGGCCAAGACGCAGGAACAGAAGGACATGGTAGCCTTCCTCGAAACCGCGCCGCGGATCGGCATGGGGTTCTGGGTCGCGCCGGAAGTGCCGAAGAAGCGCGTCGCCGCTCTTCGCTCGGCCTTCAAGGCGACGATGGAGGATCCGGCGTTCCTGGCCGACGCGAAGAAGCGCAAGGCTCCGGTCGATCCGGTCGACGGCGAAACCATCCAGGCCATGGTGAAGAAGGTTTACGAAACGCCGCCTGCGACCATCGCCAAGCTCAAGAGCGTGTTCGGGTTCAAATAAAACCTGCCGACGCCGCGCGCCGACGATTTTCGTGGGCGCGCGGCAACCACGCCGCGCGCTTGCGCCGCACAATGCCTCCGGTTGAAGACCGGCGGGCGGCCGTCGGCTTGCAGCCGCCTCCCCTTCGACCCCCCTTTTCCAGGCGGACGCGCTGCCCGCATTTTCGACCGAAGCGCGTAGCGCGAGATCATGGGTTCCCGCAGCGCCTCGTTGAAGCGTGACATCTCGACCTCGAACGTTATGGAACGCTTAAGGCCGACTGCGGAAAGGCCAAACGGCTAGCGGGGGGACGCGGCTTCGGTTCCGGAGCGGTGCCGTCGGATCTCTGAAAGAGGCTCCCGAACCGGTCGTCTGCGAGGACATCCTCATGATGCCGGACGACGGCTCCGAGCTTCAGACGGTCTCGAACCTGAAATCCACGATATTGCGCTCTTCCCGGCCGAACTCCACCCCGATCAGGTGGACCGGCACGCCCGGACGCCGGTACTTGTCCGCGTAGCCGCGCTCGCGAATCTGCGCTAACGCCCGCCCTTCCGGCTTTTCATCCACGACCTTGAACTGGGCGGCCCCTGCCCCGTCAGAACATATTCACCAGCGGTATCGTCCGCAGCACCGGGAACCAGTCGCCAACCACCGTCTGCGGCCACGGAATGATCAGCAGCCTGTGGAACAAGAGATACGAAACGACCCAGACCGACCCCGACACCGCCAGCGTCGCTCCCCAACTCTCGCGCCCCTCGAACCGCATATAGCCCGCCAGGAACAGGAACATCGCCGGCAAAAGCCCCACGACCGCCGCCGCCCCGAAGAAAAACAGAAGCCACGCGAAATATCGCAACATGCGCCGCGTGACCTCCGCCGCCGGCAGGTCGCCGTAATCCGCGCTAATGTCGAAATGAACGTCGCTCTGCACCGGCGCGGTGCCGCCCTCGCCCCGCCCGGGCATGCCTTCCTCCGCCTGCTGCCGCTCGCCCGGCGCGACGAACAGCGCCGACAGCGCCAGCCACCCGAGAAAGATCATGGCGGCGATCGAGACGACGTGCGGAATCAGGCGGGCGCCGAACTCCCAATCCGCGGAAATCCAGAACGCGACCGCGAACAGCGCGAACAGAAAGAGCGCGAAAAAGAAATCCGGATTGATCGCCTCGCGCTGGAAACCCAGCCGCCGCCCGGCGGCGGCGGCCGTCTTCGCCCGCGCCCGGTAGCCGCGGACGATCGGCGCCAGAACGCCGTACAGCGTCGCCGCGAAGATGATCGGCACGTACGGCGCGAACCTGACGTCGCCGTCCCCGAAATCCCGCCAGATCCACAACCAGTCCGCGCCGTACCGCTCAATCGAGATGAACATGTAGCGCTCCACCAGGCCGCCGAGCACGAAGCCCAGAATCAGCGGCGGCCGCGGCCACCGAAGGCGCTTCATCGCCCAGCCGATCAGACCGAATATCAGCAGCGCGTATATGTCGCCCCATTGGCGGGATCCCTGAAAGGCGCCCACGTAAGTGATCGCGAGAACTACCGGCGCGAGAATGCCGATGCGCACGAGCGCGACCTTGGCGAGCTGGTTCGCGAAGGTGAAGCAGATGCCGGCGCCGAGGATGTTGGCGATCGCCACCGACCAAACGAGCGTGTAGGTGACGTCGAGGTTTTTGGTCAGCATCTCGGGACCCGGCACCAGGCCGTGGATCAGGAACGCCCCCAGGATAAGCGCCATCGACGCCGAGCCCGGCACGCCGAACGCCACCGTCGGCACGAGGGCGCCGCCCTCCTTCGCGTTGTTCGAGGATTCGGACGCGATCACGCCGCGCACGTCGCCCTTGCCGAACGACGCGGAGGCGTCCTTCTCCGAACGCGCGGCATGGCCATAGGCGATCCAGTCGATCACCGACGCGCCGATTCCCGGGACGGCGCCGAGCGAAGAGCCGATGGAAGAGCAACGGATGACCAGGAACCAATTGCGGAGCGTGTCCCTGATTCCCGAGAGCTGGCCGTACCTGGCGTCCTGCGTCTTCCCGTCCACGGCGATGGACTGCCGGGTGATCGCCATGTCCGCCAGTTCGGGAATCGCGAACAGCCCGAGAGCCAGCGGCACGACGGGCAACCCGTCCCAGAGGTAAAGGGAATCGAACGTCCATCTCAACGTGCCCGTCTGCGGGTCGTCCCCCGCAGTCGCCACCATCAGGCCGATGCACGCCCCGGCCAGCCCCTTGAGCGGCGAACCGCCGGACAGCACGGCGACCAGCGACAGCCCGAACACGCAGATCGCAAGTAGCTCCGGAGAACCGATTTCGAGCACGATCGGACGCAGGACCGGCACGCTGATGCCGAGAAGAAAAGCCCCGAACAGGCCGCCGATCACCGACGCCGAAAACGCCGCGCCGAAAGCGCGCCCCGCCTCCCCCTTCCGCGCCATCGGGTAGCCGTCGAGGATCGTGGCCGCCGATCCGACGGTGCCGGGCACGCCGAACAGAACCGCTGGTATGGTGTCCGACGTCACGACGACCGCCTGCAAGCCCATCATGAAGGCGAGCGCGGTGTACGGATCCATGTTGAACGTGAACGGCAAGAGCAGCGACAGGCCGACGAGCCCGCCGAGTCCGGGTATCACGCCCAGGATAAGGCCGATCAAAACCCCGAAGGAAAGAAAGCCGAGCCGTTCGAAGCTGGCCATGTTCTGGGCCGCCTGAATGGCGTTGCCCAGCATGTCGAATTCCATGCGAAGCCTTCCCTGTCGCCGGCCGGCGCGACCTCTATTCGGCGGCGACCGCCGCCGGGCGGCGCTCGCAAGCGCCGAGTCGGAACAACTTCTGCGCCGTCCGCCCGAGGATGTTGCGTTTCGCCCGCTCGTCGAGGAAGGGAAGATCCCAGATAACCGTCGGCAGGTCCATGTCCCAATGCGGATAATCGGAAGCCCAGAGAAGCTGCGTCTCCGCGTTGATCGCCCGGAACGTCGCCTCCAGAAGTCCGGGATCGTCCGGCATCTCCATCGGCTGGCTTGTGTAGTACATGTCCCGCAGATAGTCGCTCGGAAGCTTCTTGAGCGACGGACATTCCGACGAGCGCATGCGGTACGACGTGTCGAGCCGCTGCGCCAGGAACGGAACCCATGAAATCCCCGACTCGATCCATACCACCGGCAGACGCGGGAACCGCTCGTTCATGCCGTTGAGAACCCAGTTGGTGCAGTGCACGACATTGTACCAGGTGAAGCCGAGCGCGTGGACGGCGAGGAACCGGTTGCAGGTCCTGAACATCGGATCGTCCCAGTTGAAGCCCGAATGGAAGCCGATCGGCAGGCCGCGTTCCTCGATCGCCGCGTAGATTTTCATGTAGTCGTTGTGATGCACCGGACGGTGACGAACCGAGGTCACCATGAAACCGATCACGCCTTTCCGGTCCGCGAAGTCCTCCACGATCCGGAGCGCGGCGGCAGGATCGTTGAACGGCAGGTAGAGCATGGAGTTCATGCGCGGCGACGCCGGCAGGACCTTTTCGACCAGCCAGCGGTTGTACGCGCGGGCCAGCGCGACCTCGACCTCCGCCTGAGGGTGCATGGCGAGACCCAGCATGGGGGTCGGGAAGACGCAGGCGTAATCGACGCCCATCGCGTCCATCCAGCGACGGGTCAGATGAACGTCGCGATGAACCCCGTCGTCGGGCGTCCTCTCGAGCTTGCGCAACGGATAGCGGGTCACGCGTCCCCCGACGTCTTGATACCCCACGCGGCCGAGGGAGAACATGGAGCCGCGATGGGCGATCTGCTGCGCCGACCGAGCGAGCTGGCGCAGAACCGGATCCTCGATGAAATCCACGATCTCGCTCATCGACTCCGTCTCGTAATGATGAGCGTCGACATCGACGATCAGGACGTCCTGCAGCCCGCGGAGGTCGCGTTGCCGCGCCGCGTTCCGCAAGAGCTTCTCGGTGTCGAACTCCTCGACGCTCATGCGGAAATAACGTTCGTTGCCAGTGGGGAGTTCCATAGCCCCGTTCCCCCGTCTTGAACCGTCCCTATTCTAGCGCGGAATGCGGCGCGACCGAAAGCGGATCAGAGAAGTTCGGGCAGGAAAGTCGCGATCGGCGGGAACGCCGCGATGATCAGCATGCCCACCAGGAAAATCAAGACGAACGGCCAGGTCGCATTGAAAACCTGTTGCAGAGTCACCTTGTTCGTCGCCCCCTTGAAGGCGAAGATCGTGTAGCCGAACGGCGGCGTGATGCCGCCAACCGTCACGTTCAGCAACATCAACAGCCAGAACCAGATCGGATCGAACTCGAGAGTCCTGATCAGCGGCTGATAGATCGGAATCACCACCAGCATCAGAGCGATCTGGTCGATGAACATGCAGAGAATGAACGGGATCAGCATCATGACGAACAGCATCACGAATCCCGGCAGGTCGAGTCCCGCCACGACCTGGGTCAGCTCGCGGGTCGACCCCGTGAAAGCCAGCAACTGGCTGAACATCTTCGAACTGGCCATGATCACCAGGATCATGCTGGTGATGAATGCCGCCGAGGCAAGCGACTCCGAAAGCATCTTCCAGTTCAGCTTGCGGTAATAGGCCGCCGTGAGCAACGCGCCGAGGACGCCGGTCGCCGCTGATTCGGAAGGCGTCGCGACGCCGAGAAGAATAAAGCCCATGACGCAGAAGATGATCAACGCGAAAGGCGAAACCCGGAGAACCGCCCTCACCTTCTCCGCCGCGCTCGTCTCGACGGCGGACGTCTTTGCGTCCTCCCGCGCGAGCTCGGGGTTCAGGCGCACCCGCCCGAGCGTGTAGACGAGGAACAGGCCGGACAGCAACAGGCCCGGCAGGATGCCGGCGATCAGCAGACCGGCGATCGATACGTTGGCGAGCGTGCCGATGATGATGACGAGCACGCTCGGCGGGATGATCGGCGCCAGCGAGGCGCCGGCGAGGATCGCGCCGGTCGACAGCTTGGGATCGTAACCCCGGTCGAGCATTCCCGGAAACAGGGTCCGCGCCATCATCGCCGCCACCCCCATGGCGGCGCCGGACAGGGCGCCGAATATCGTGGAAAGAGCGATGCACAGCACGTATTGCCGCCCCTTCACCTTGCCGACCAGCTTGTCGACCGAATCGAACAATATGTCGATCGATCCCGAGCGGAAGAGTAGTTCTCCCATGAGGATGAACAACGGAATCGCCGACAGCGCGGCAATATTCGTCGTCTCGAAGATCGAATTGGCGACCAGGCCGAAGCCGGGCTGCCCGAGGATGATCAGCACGCCGACGGTGTTGATCAGCAGGAACGCGACGAAGATGGGCACGCCGGTCACGAACACCGCAAGCAGCAGCGTCAGGCCGACGGTCAGGATCAGCCACCACTCCATTATTCGTAGTGTTCCGTCTGAGGCTGCCCCACCGCGATCGTCCGGTAGTCGAGCATGCGCAGGAAGTGGAGCGCCGACATGCCGAACCCGTAGGTGATGAACACCGAAATCCAGTACTTGGGGATAGGCCTCACCTTCATCAGGTGGATGTCCTTGGCGATCTGGCGCAGGTTCTCGTCGAGGTTGATCCAGAACCCGAGCGCGCAGACGGCGAAGCACAGCAGGTAGATCGTCCAGTAGACCGGCTTCGCCCGCGCGGGCGAGAGCAAGTCGACGAGAAAGGTCACCGCCACGTGCCCCTTGCTGCGGGTGACGTGCGGCATCATGAGGAAGCAGCCGATGCACAGCGAGTAGGAGACCGCTTCGTCGGCCCACCAGGTGGGCGCATTGAAAAAGTAGCGCGCCGCAACCTCGTAACAGTAGGAAAACGCGATGATCGCGAGGCACAACTTGCCGAGTTGCAGGCTCACGTCCGTCAGACGGTCGTGAACCCACACGAGCGGTTTCAGCATGCCTCGCGACCCTGCGCGCCGCTCAGTTGGTCAGGCCGGCTTTCTTGGCGAGCGAGCGCAATTCGTCGACGCCGTCGGCGCAACATTTCTTGGCGATTTCCCACATGCTCGCCGCGAAAGTCTCCTTGACCTTCTTGGCCGTCGCATCCGACATCTGCGTCACCTTGACGCCGTGCTTCTCGAGCTCCGCCGATTCCTTGGCGAGAATCTCGTCGCCGATCGCGGGCATCTCGACCTCGGTCTTCTTGGCGGCGTCGGCGAGAATCTTGCGGTCGCCCTCGGACAGCTTGTTCCAGGAGTCGAGATTGACCCAGAAACCGAGATTGCTGGAACCGAAGGTCGGGCGCAACTTGTACTTCGCGACTTCGTAGTGCTTCATCGAAAGCATGCCTGCGGCAGGCCATGCGGCGCCGTCGATCACGCCTTTCTCCAGCGCCGTGTATATCTGCCCGCCCGGCAGCACGACCGGAGACGCGCCGAGCAGCCGGATGACGCCGTGATAGCTCAGCGTCCCGCGGATCTTGCGGCCATCGAGGTCGCCGCCCGCCGACAGCGGCTTCTTGGCGAAGATGTGATAGCCCTGATTGCTCGCGGCGACGATGCCGATGACCTTCAGGTTGTTGTGCTTCTGGTAGTACTTGTCGATGAAATCGATAAGTCCGGCGGCCCGCCGTTCCGCTGCCTTCGGATCGACCGCGTCGAAGGTGAACGCCAGACCCCTGCTGCCCGAATGATAGATGCCGTGGCTGAACAGCATGTCGAACACGCCGGAGGAAACCGGCTGAAGCTGTTCGAAGGGCGGAACGACCTCCTTCCCTGAGATGTTGATCTTGACCTTGCCGCCGCCGATGGCGTCGACGTTTTTCACGAATTGGTCAAGCACGGCGTAGGTCGGCCAGTTGTCCTCGTTCCAGCTGGTCAGCAGCTTGATCTCGGTGGCGGAAGCGCCGGAGGCGAACGCAAGGCCGCCGACCGCCGCCGTCGCCAAAAGCAGGCGTTTCATGTCGTTTCTCCCTTTCGACAAAAATGATCCCGCTTTATTGCAGATTTGCGCGTCTTCGGCAAATCCGCATCATCCGGGGCGCCGACGCTCCGGCCGGAGCGCCCCAAGGCAGGAGATCCCCGCATGACCGACAGACCTTTCACCCGGATCGGAACCCCGACCTCGGACACCGCCCGCTTCCGAATGCGCGGCAAGGACGTGCTCACCGACATCCTCGGAAAAAAAAGTTTCTCCGAGACCTTCTACTTCATCGTCACCGGCCGCGAACTGCCGCCCGAAAGGATCCGCGTCTTCGACGCCTGCATGATCGTCCTCATGGACCATGGCCTCACGCCGACCGCGCTCGTCGCCCGCCTCGTACAGAACTCGCTCGGCGAGGACATCCAGTTGCCCATGGTCGCGGGCGCCATGATGGTCGGCAACAAGTTCGCCGGCACCATGGCCGGAGCGGGCGCGCTCTACGCCGAAGGCGCGGCGCAGGACGGCGGCGACCGGGAATGGGCGGCCGGAGTGGTCCGGCGATTCCGCGAGCAGCGGAAGTTCATTCCCGGATACGGACATCCCTACTACTATCCGACCGACCCTCGCGCCGACCGCATGTTCGCCATTGCGAAAGAAGGGAGTGTCGGCGGACGCTACATCGCGCTCGCGAAGACGCTCGGCGACGAGATCGCGAGAGCGCGCGGCAAACCGCTCACGCTCAACGTCACGGGCGCGCTCGGCGCGGTGTTGAACGAACTGGAGTTTCCGGTCGAGGTCATGCGCTCGGTCGCCGCCGTCGGCCGCGCAGCCGGGCTGATCGCTCACATTCATGAAGAAATGACGGAGCCGGTGACGCCTGCCGTCGTCGACTTCGTCAACGGAATAGAATACCGCGATCCCGACTGACGCGCTGCGCCGTCAGACGATCTTCTTTTGCCGCAGCGCCGCGATCTCGGCCGGTTCGTAGCCAAGCTCGGCCAGAATCTCGCCTGTGTGCTCGCCGAGCAACGGCGCGAGCTCCAGTTTCTGATCGGCCCGCGAACCGTCGTACCGCACCGGCCGGCGCGCGAACTTCTGCCGGCCCTTCTCCGCCGCCTCGACCTCGGCGAAAGTCCCGAGATGCTTCACTTGGGGATCGTCGAACACTTCCTCCAGGGTGTTTATCGGCGCGTAGGGAACGTCGTTCTCTTCCAGGCGCGGCATCCAGTAATCGCGCGGCCGGCGCCGCGCCGCCTTCTTGAACTCCATGCCAAGTTCCGAATAGTTGTCGATCCGGCGCATGCGCTCGTCGAAGCGCGGGTCGTCGCGCAAATGCTCGAGCCCGAAAGCGGCCGTGACGCCCAGCCAGAATTTTTCGGGCGACGACAGATGGACGGCCAGCAGTTTGCCGTCGCCGCAGGTCATGCCGTAGGACTGCGATGCCTTGACGCGCGCGAGCGGACCCTGCCGGATCCCCTGGAGAACGAGGTTGGCGAACGGATCGGGGATGAACCAGACCGCGCTGTCGATCATGTTGACGTCGATGCGGCGCGGCTCCCCGCCGCGCTCGCGCTCGAACAACGCGCCCAGAAGCCCGTAACAGGCGGAGATGCCGGTCATGTTGTCGGCGATCGTCGGACCGGCGATCTGAGGATCTTCCGGATCGACGAACAGACTCGTGATGCCGGCCAGCGACTGCGCCACCGCATCGTAGGCCGGGCGCTTCTCGTAAGGGCCGTCTTCCCCGAAGCCCGTGATCGAACAGTAGATCAGCCGCGGGTTGCGCGCGCGCAACGCCTCCAGGGACAGGCCGAGCCGGTCCATGACGCCTGGGCGAAAGTTCTCCACCAGCGCGTCCGCGCGTTCGGCCAGCCTGAAGACGACCTCCCGCCCCTCCTCCCGCTGCAGATCCGCGGTGATCGACCGCTTGTTCCGGTTGTAGGCCGTGAACTGGGCCGAATAGGCGCCTCCGCGCCAGGCGCGGAACATGTCGCCGCCGTCGCGCCGCTCGACCTTGACGATGTCGGCCCCGAGATCGCCCAGCATCTGCCCGCAGAGCGAACCCGTTATCATCGTGGTCAGCTCGACCACGCGAACGCCTTCCAGCGGTCCGGCCATCCGTCCTTCTCCGTCGTTCCGCGCCTCAGACTCCGGCCCGTTCGGCGCCGATCAGGTCGTCGAGCATCCGTCTCGCCAGTATGTTCGGCGCGTCGTTGTTGATGTCGATTTCGCGGGCGTCCGGCTTCTCGCTCATCCGCCGCTGCTGCGCCTCCAGCACGATCCTGTCCTCCTCGAAGACCTGCGTGAACTGCGTGCGGTAGACCTCGTCCCACTCCTCCGAGTCCACCTTGAAATGGCGCGCGTGCGCGTAGAAATAATGCGTCGAGGTTTCGGTCTCCGGCGTCGGCAGGTTCATGACCTTCATCTCCACGCCGTCCCTCTCGTCGACCTTGCCGGGAACGATCCCCGTCCCGACCTCGACCGATCCGGCATCGTTGACGATGTAGCACGGAAGATCCGAGGTCGTGATGAGCCAGCGGTCGACATTGCCCTTGAACCCGCCCGCCTCGAGGTAGAAGGGGGCGGGCGGGCGGTCGCGCACCAGCCGCGTCATGACCGCCCGCCGGTCGCCGTGCGTCGTCTTCGCCGGGAACTCGACGATCGCGTCGTTGCCGATCGAGGCGCTGTGCACGTAGCTGAGATGCGAGACGTCGAACAGATTGTCGGAAATCAGCATGTAGTTCGCCGCCACCGGCATCGGCGTCTCGTTCCGTCCGCGAATCGTCTTCCACTCTGGACTGTCGCACCACCACCAGTCGGGCAGAAACGCCTCGTCCGCCCTGTCCGGATCGCCGGTCCAGATCCAGATCCAGCCGTAACGCAGCGCGACGGGATAGGAGCGCACGCGCGCGCCCGGCGGAATCCGCGCCTGGCCGGGCACCTTCACGCAGGAGCCGGACGCGTCGAACTCGAGGCCGTGATAGCCGCACTGGATGCGCTCTCCCGCGACCCGGCCCATCGACAGCGGCAGCCCGCGATGACAGCACCTGTCCTCCAGCGCCGCGACGCCGCCCGCCGCGCGGAACAGAACGACCGGCTCGCCGAGGATGGTCCGGCCCAGCGGCCCCTCCGCGATCTCGCTCTCCCATGCCGCTGCGTACCATGCGTTCTTCAGGAACATGACGGCTTCCCCTTTCGCCCGTCTGCAGTGCCGGCGCCTTCCGGTCCCGCAGGTTTCTCCATACTATGCGCATCGGGACCTCGCGTGAAACCTTCGGGAAGACGCCATGCAACGAATCGACGCCTACAACCACGTCATTCCGAAAGCGTATTTCGAGAAGTTCGCCGAGCTCGCGCCCGATCCGCGCGTCGTCAGGTTCTTCGGAAAGCTGGAAGCGCTGCACGACGCCGACGCCCATCTCAGGCTGCTCGACGGCTTCGACGACTACCGGCAAGTCCTCTCGCTCGCGAATCCGCCGATCGAGATGCTGGGACCCCCGGAACGGACGCCCGCCCTCGCCCGCCTCGCCAACGACGGACTCGCCGAACGGGCGCGGCGCGACCCCGACCGCTTCCCGGCGTTCGTCGCGTCGCTGCCGATGAACAATCCCGACGCGGCGGCGGCGGAAGCCGACCGCGCGATCTCCGAACTCGGAGCCCGAGGCGTCCAGGTGTTCACCAACGTGCTCGGAAGACCCCTCTCCGCGCCCGAGTTCCGGCCCGTGTTCGAAACCATGGCGGAGCACGACCTGCCGATCTGGATCCACCCCATGCGGGGGCCGAACTTTCCCGACTACGCGACCGAAGACGCTTCCGAATGCGAAATCTGGTTCACCTTCGGCTGGCCCTACGAAACGAGCGCCTGCATGGCCCGGCTCGTTTATTCCGGCCTGTTCGACAGGCTGCCCGGCATCAAGATCGTCACCCATCACTACGGCGGCATGATTCCCTTCTTCGCCGAGAAGATCGGCATCGGGTTCGAACAGATCGCGGCTGGCGACATGAACCGCAACCCGCTCGCCGAGCGGGCCGGCCTGAAGCGCCAACCGAAGGAGTATTTCAGGATGTTCTACGCCGACACCGCGACCAACGGTTCGCGGGCCGCCGCGGCGTGCGGCCTCGACTTCTTCGGCCCGGACCGCTCCCTGTTCGCGACCGACGCGCCTTTCGATCCCCAAGGCGGCGCGTACCTCATCCGCGAGACCATCGGCGCGGTCGAGAGCCTCCCGGTCGACGCCGCAACGCGCGGCAGGATATTCGGCGGCAACCTGTCCCGGCTGCTTCGGCTGGACGAGCGGTGACGCCGCCGCTCGACATTCCTTTCCGCACCCTCGGAGCGGCCTTCCGGGAGTTCGCCGAACGGCATCCGCGCAAGACCGCCGTCCGTGCCGTCGACCGGAACGTTTCGCTGGATTTCGCCGCGCTCCGGGACGCCGTCGAGCGCAGCGCGGCGCGCATGGCGGCCTTCGGCGTGAAGCGGAACGACCGCGTCGCGATCCTGTCGGGCGAATGCGTGGAAAAACTGGTCCTGATGTTCGCGGCGTGGCGCTGCGGCGCGTCGGCCTGTCCCTTCCATACGGAGATTCAGCCGGACCATCTGCGCTCGATCCTCGCGGCCATCCGCCCGGCGCTCGTCGCGCGCCGCGCCGACATCGGCGGGCCGTTCGCGCCCGGCTGCCCGGAAACCGTCTTTCGCGGCCTCGACGAAACCGAGGGGTTCTTCTCGCTGTCCGCCGACGCGTCGATCCTGCCGCCTCCGGGCCGGGAATACGGCCCGGAAGACGAGGCATGCGTCTTCGCCACGTCGGGGACCACCGACCGCCCCAAATGCGTCGTCTGGGACCATCTCGGCCTGTGGCTGTGCGGCCTCTCGACCATCGACTTCACCGGCATGACCGCCGCCGACCGCCTGCTCGAATACCGCACCTTCAGCTGGCTGTCGCCGCAGATCGTCACCTTCATGCCTTTCGTCCAGCTCGGCCTTTCGATCTTCGTGGCGGACGGATTTTCCCGCGGCCGGTTCTTCGACTGGGCGCGGGAGCACCGGATCAGCGTCGCCGCCGGCGTCCCGACGGTGATCAACATGCTGCTCGAAGATCCGGTGGAAGCGCCGCCCGGGCATGCGCCGACGCTGCGGCTGATGACCGCGAGTTCGGCGCCGCTCGCGCCCGACAACTGGCGCCGGTTCGAGAGCCGTTACGGCGTCCGCCTGCTCCAGTTCTACGGCGCGTCCGAAGGCGGATGGCTGTGCGGCAATCGCCACGACATGCGCCGGGTCGGCACGGCCGGTCCGCCCGCGAAATACATGGATCTCGCGATCGTCGACGGGAACGGAGCGCCGTGCCCCGCCGGCGTCCCCGGAGAAATCACGATCCGCGGTCCGCAGACGGCCGTCGCCGCCATCACCTCCGACGGCGTTTGGCAGGACCGAACGGCTTTTCGCCTGACGGAACGGACGCGCGTCGGAGACCTCGGAGTCATGGACGGCGAAGGGTTCGTCACCGTCACGGGACGCGTGAAGGACGTCATCCTGCGCGGCGGGGTTTCGATCGCCCCGCTCGAAATCGACGCCGCGATGATGAAGCATCCCGCGGTCGGCGAGGCCGCGGCCATCGGCGTTCCCGATCCGGTGTGGGGAGAGGAAATCGCCTGCTACGTGGTGCCCGTCTCCGGCGCCGATCCCGACGCGGAAACGATCCTGGCTCATGCGGAAGCGACGCTGCCCGCGTCCCGGCGGCCGCGACGGATCGTGTTCGTCGACTCCCTGCCGAAGAACGAGCGCGGAAAGATCCGGCGCGAAGAACTCAGGAAAATGTGGGCCGCTTCCGCCGCGTGATTCCGGCCGCCGCCGGCGGCGAAGGCTTCGCGGGAGGTCGAAACGGAACGCCCCGCAGCGCGATTTCGGCGACGCGAACGCCGCGCCATGACGGCGCGGGGAACGTTTATCCGAAGGCGGCGCCGCCGTTCGCGTTGAGGTTTTCGCCGGTAACGAAGCTGGCGCCGTCCGACAGCAACCAGATGGCGGCGGCCGCCTGCTCTTCGGGGCGGGATATGCGGCCGAGCGCGCTGCGCGCCGCGGCGCCCGCCTTGGCGTCGGCGGTGTATTCCGCCGTCATCGCGGTTTCGACCACGCCGGGGCTGACGGCGTTCACGCGGATGCCGTACCGGCCCCAGGACTTCGCGAGGGCGCGAACCAGGACCAGGACGCCGCCCTTGGAGGTCGTATAGGCGGGACCGCCTCTCCCCTGCTCGCCGGTTCCGCCCATCAGGACGCCGCCGGATGCGGTAAGGACGATCGCGCCCGCCGTGCCGCGAGCGATCATCGCTTTCGCCGCCGCCTTCGCCATCAGAAACGAGCCCGTCACGTTGATCGACAGGATGCGATTGAACTCCTCCTCGTCGGCGCTTTCCCAGTTGAGCTTCGAATGCGCCGCCGCGAAATGGGCAAGTCCATCGACGGCGCCGAACGCGGCGACCGACTTCGCGACCGCGGTCTCCGCCGTTTCCGTGCGGGCGACGTCGCCCGCGATCAGTTTCAGCGCTTCGTTCTCGGCGCCCAACTCCCTTTCGAGCGCGGCGCGATCGAAATCGACCGCGGCGACCCGGTTGCCGTCGGCAAGCAGGCGCTTCGCGCAGGCGCGGCCTATGCCGCTCGCCGCCCCGGTCACGATGACGCTCTTGTCCGCGCAGGTCATGATGGCTTCTCCTTCGACAGGGTTACGGCTGCGATCCCGCCGACGATCAGGCAGATCCCGGCCGCCAGCGAGTAGGTCAGCTTCTCCTCGAGCAGCAGGACGCTGATGACCAGCGCCAGCACGGGCACGCCGAGAAGACCTACCGTGGACACGGCCGACGGCAGATTCCTGATGGCGGTCGTGACGCCCCAGTTGCCGAGGCCGCTGACGACGACCCCGGAATACAGGTAGAGCGCCCAGACCGTGCCCGTGACCTCGAAGTCCGGGACGCCCTCGAACGACAACGCCGATACGAACGCCACGACGAAGGCGGTCAGAAGGAAGTACGGCACCAGCTGCAAGGTGTCGGACGCCTGCCGGTGCACCCTGAGATGCAGGATCACGCCCGACCACAGGATGACGCAGAACAGGATCATCCCGTTGCCGACGAGCGTGTCGGCGTCGGACCAGTCGAGTTCGGACGGATTGAACAGCACGAGAAATCCGGCCGTCGCGGCCAGCAGTCCGATCAACCTCGTCCGCGGCAGTCTCTCGCCGAGAAACAGGACCGCCGCCGGGGTGACGAAGATCGCCGTGGTGTATCCGAGAATGGTCGCCCGCCCGGCATGGACGAATTCCAGGGCGTTCTGGAAAATCGAGGAATAGACGCCGAACATCAGCCCGCCGACGCTCAGAATGATGGGAACGTCGGCGCGCGGCGGCAGGCGCAACTGGCCGTATGCGGCCAGAATCGACGCGACGAAGACGCCGCCGATCGCGAACCGGCCGGCCGTGAACCACAACGGCGGGATGTGGTCGATCGCGACCTTGGCCGCCGTCCACAACGTTCCGAAGCAGAACACTGTCAACGCCAGCGCCAGAAGCCCGAGCCTGCGCTGCTCCATCAGGCGGCCGCGGAAGCGCTGCCGGCCCGCGCGCTCAGTTCACGTAGCGGGTCAGGAAAAGCGACAGTTCCGGAATATAGGTGACGATCAGCAGCGCGACGATGTTGATGAAGATGAACGGCACCAGCCCGGGATAAATGCTCGTCAGCGGCGCCTTGAAGAGCGCCTGGGTCACGAAGATGTTGAGCCCGAAGGGAGGCGTGAACATGCCGATCGCCAGATTCACCGTCATGATGATGCCGAAATGGATCAGGTCGACGCCGATCGCCAACGCGATGGGCGCAAGCAACGGAGTCAGCACGAGGATTGCCGACCCCGGATCGAGCAGGCAGCCGACGAACAGCAGGAAGACGTTGATCACGAGCAACACCATCCACGGCTCCAGGTTCATTTCCTGGATCGCGGCGACGGCGCTCTGGGGCACGCCGCTGATGGTGAGAAGCTGCGAGAAGACGCCCGCGGCGGCGACGATGATCAGAACCTGGGCGGTCAGGTACATCGAGTTGACGGAGACCTGCCAGATGCCCTTCCAGCTGATGTCTCCGTAAACGAAACGGGTCACCAGGATAGCGTAAACGCAGGCGATGCCGGCCGACTCCGTCGGCGAGAACACCCCGGCGTATATTCCCCCGAGGATGATGACCGGAGTTCCCAATGCCCACACGCCCTCCTTGCTCGCGACCATGAAAGCGCCCAGGGAGAACCCGGAAGCCTCGCGGATGCCACGGCGGATGGCGAACGCGTAGATGTAAGCGGCCATCAGAAACGCCATGACCAAGCCCGGAATCACGCCCGCGATGAAGAGAAGGGCGACCGACTGTTCGGCCGACGCGCCGTAGAGAATCATGCCGATGGAGGGTGGGATCACGATGGCGATGGCGCCCGAGGACGCCAGCAAGCCGGACGAGAATTTCTCGTCGTAACCCGCGTTGCGAAGCGGTCCGTAAAGCAGTCTTCCGACCGCCGCGACGGTCGCGGGACTCGATCCCGAAATCGCGCCGAAGACCGTGCAGGTGCCGACGGTGGTCAGCGCCAGGCTGCCCCGAACGCCGCCGATGATCGAGAGGACCCATGCCACGATGCGCTTCGAGATGCCGCCGTGGCCCATCAACTCGCCGGCGAAGATGAAGAACGGCACCGCCATCAGGGCGAATTTGTCCACGCTGCCGAACATGTTGATGTGAACCGCCATCGGCGGCACCGGCGCGAACAGCATCAAGACGATTGCCGCCGTGGCCAGAAGAATTACGAAGATCGGGAAGCCCAGCAGCAGCAATATCACCGGGACGATCGCCATTACCCATTCCATGGAAACGTTCCTTGTCTCGTCGTCTCGGTGAATCAGCGTTCGGAGGCTTCGGCGTTCTCGCCGTATTCTTCCACGATCTCGTCGACGCCGCTCGTCAGGCTGCCTTTCACGTGCGAGCGGAAGCGCGCGACGATCGCCACGAACACCAGGATGAAGCCCAGCATGAGCGCGAAATGCGGGATCACCATCGGGATCTCGGCGACGACGCTGCGCTGGTCGTTGTTCCACATCAACTCGACGACGGTCCAGTTCTGCGGGATGACGAACAGGCACACGGCGAGGATCGCGAGCGTCGCGATCAGGTTGATGATCTCCTTCCACGGCGACGGCAGCATGATCGAGAAGAAGTCCATCTTGAGATGCTGTCCTTCGTAAGAAACCAGAACGGTGCCGATGAAGACCGTCCAGACCATGATGTAGATCATGATTTCCTCGGCCCAGATGATCGGCTCGAGAAAGACGTAGCGGCCAATCACGTTGGCGAAATTTATCGCTATTCCGGCAAGGATCATAACGCCGATGATCGCGCGCGGCATCGTGACGATGCCGAAATGGATGGGTTTCGGAATCTCGGGGTTCGATTTTGTCGACATGAAGCCTCCCCTGACGCGGCGAACGTTTCTCGCCCCTTGGCCGCTCGTTCTTCCTCGTTCTCTAGGACAAACCCTTGCGCCTGTCCAGCCCATGCGTCCTTCCGAAACCGCATCGCGCTCGCGAGCGCCCGGAGTCCCGGCCCTTCGGCTGCGAAAGCGGCGGTCGAAAGCAAGGACGGGCCACGCGGATTTTTCTAATTCAAAAAACGAAGTTCATTTGTTTATAAATTGAATTCATTAAAATATCGTCAGGATTTTCGCGCTCCCGGGATCCCGGCCCCGAGCCGTTCTGCGAACCGCTTGGCCGCCGCGCCGAGCGGGCGTATCATTCGGGGAGATCAGGGAGACCGACATGCCCCATCCTTTCGAAATGCCGCGCAGCTACATCGACCGCATCGTCGAACGCCAAGGACGCGAACATACCTGCGAAGTCTTCGACACCGCCAAGACCGCCCTCGTCGTCGTCGACATGCAGAACTACTTCATGGACGAAAGCCAGCAAGCCGGCTGCCCTGTCGGCCAGACCGTGGTCGACAACGTCAACCGGATTGCCGACACGGTGCGCCGGACCGGCGGCATCGTGATCTGGATTCAGAATCTGGCCCCGGCGGACACCTCCGTTTCGTGGAAGGCGGCGCACGAGCGGAACACGCCGGAAAAAGGAGAAATCCGAATCAGATCGATGACCCGCGGCGAGTGGCCGTTCGAGCTTTGGCCGACTCTCGACGTCCGCGACGAGGATCGCCGCGTCGTGAAACGCCGCTACAGCGCCTTCATCCAGGGGTCGTCCGACATCGAACTCGTGCTCAAGGACAACGGCATCGAAACCGTTCTCGTCTGCGGCGTGGCGACCAACGTTTGCTGCGAATCGACGGCCCGGGACGCGATGATGCTGAACTATCGCACGCTCATGGTTTCCGACGGCTGCGCGACCGCGACGGACGAGGAGCACGCCGGCGCGCTCAAGGCGTTCTACCTGCATTTCGGCGACGTGCAGGCGACCGACGAGCTTTGCGCGCGCCTCGAAGCCTCGACGATGCGCAACGCGCCTGCCGAAGCGGCAATGTAGCGCGCCGCGCAGGGAGGAAGCAGATGGCCGCACCCGCCGGAAGAACGGCGCCCAAGGGAAAGACCGTCATTCGAAACGTCGGTCTGATGCTGTCCGGAGCCCTCGAAAATCCGGTGCTCGACGCCGACGCGCTGATTGCGATCGACGGCCGGATTTCCGCTTTCGGCAAGGAAAAGGACATCGATGCGGACGGTGCCGACCTCGTGATCGACGCCAACGGCGCGGCCCTCTGTCCCGGTCTTGTCGACAGCCACGTCCATCCGGTCTTCGGAGACTGGACGCCGCGGCAGAACCAGTGAACTGGATCGATTCCTCGATGAACGGCGGCGTCACGACCATGATCTCGGCCGGCGAAGTCCACCTCCCGGGACGGCCGAAGGATCCCAAGGGCGTCGTTGCGCTCGGCATCACGGCGCAGCGCGCCTTCTCCGCCTTTCCGCCGGGGGGGGTCAAGGTGCACGCGGGCGCTCCGATCCTCGAGAAGGGCATGGAGGAGCGGGACTTCAAGGAACTCGCCGAAGCCGGCGTGAAACTGCTCGGCGAGATCGGCCTCGGCAGCGTCAAGGCGGGCGACGAGGCGCGGCAGATGGTGGATTGGGCCCGCAAATACGGCCTCCAGTCGACGATCCACACCGGCGGGCCGTCGATTCCCGGGTCCGGTCTGATCGACAAGGACATCGTTCTGGAAGCCGGCGCCGACATCATCGGTCATATCAACGGCGGCCATACCGCCCTTCCCCTCGACCAGATCCGCTGCCTGTGCGAGGAGTGCCGGGCGGGAATCGAAATCGTTCACAACGGAAACGAAAAGGCGGCGCTGTTCGCTCTTCGGACCGCCGCCGAACTCGGCCAGACGGAACGGGTGATTCTCGGCACCGACGGACCGGCGGGATCCGGCGTGCAGCCGCTCGGAATCCTCCGCATGATTGCGATGCTGTCGTCCTTGGGAGACGTGGCGGCCGAAATCGCGTTTTGCTTCGCGACCGGCAACACCGCGCGGGTTCGCGAACTCGATTGCGGCCTCATCGAAGAAGGACGCGCTGCGGACTTCGTGTTTCTCGACCGGCCGCAACACAGCGCCGGGAAGGACGTTCTCGAAGCGGTCCGGCTGGGAGACATGCCGGGGATCGGGATGGTCGTCATCGACGGCAGCGTTGCCTGCGGCCGCAGCCGGAATACGCCGCCGGCGGAACGAGTCCCTGAGTTAGTGGCGTAAACGGGCGCCGCGGAGCCGTCCAGCAAGTTCTGCCGCGCCTCCGGAACGCAGCGCCTCCGCAGCGGCGCTTTCCGCAGGTGCGGGAAAGCGCCGCGCCGCCCGTTCCTCTCCTCTTGGCGCGCAGGGCCGCGACCAACCCTTCGACGAGGCGCGGCCGAACCCGCGAACTGACGTTGGCCTGTCGCAGGAGTTGCCCGCTTGCCGAAATGTCAGGACAGGACGTCAAGCCCGTCCGGCTTCAGGCGGTCTCGAACTCGAACCCGACGATGTTGCGCTCTTTCCGGCCGAACTCCATGCCGATCAACCGGATCGGCACCCCGAGATGCCGGTACTTGTCCGCGTAGCCGCGCTCCCGAATTTGCGCCAACGCCCGGCCTTCCGGCCCCCCGTCCACGACCTTGAACTCGTACAGATGCACGCACGCCGGGCTGAGCACAGCCATGTCCAGGCGTCCGCGGGCGGTCGCTTCCTCGACCCGAACGTCCAGACCCGCCGCCGCGAAGTGCGAGTAGACGAGAGCCGCCCAATAGCCCTCGTAATTCGCGAGGTCGTTCTTCCGGTGCCAGTCGTGAGGAACGCTCGCGAAGAACGCCTCGAACAGAGCCCTCACCTTCTCCGGATCGTCCTCCGCCGTCAGCCTGGCCAGTTCCGCCTGCCGCGTCGCCTCCTGCCCCGTCGTCGGCGCCATGGCGCGCAACAGCCTCTTGTTCAGGCTGAACTTCACCTCGTAGTTCGGGTAGTCCAGCCGATAGAGGCTGCCGCCGTCGGCGGCCTCCTCGCCGACGATGGTCAGGTAGCCGGTCTGGAACAAAAGCGCTTCGGTCGAGATGTCGTCGACGTCGAAGGCCGACAGCAACTCGTCGTCCGCGACAAGCCCCTCAAGGGCCGGCGCCGCGACCCGGCGCCGCGACAGAAGGTCGACGAGGAAGGTCGGCGTGCCGCTCCGGAACCAGTGCGCCTCGAACTTGCGCGTTTCGAAGAGAAGGAGGATGTCGAACGGGTTGTAGACCTTTTCCGCGCCGCGCCAGTTGTACCCGTTGTACCAGCGCCGAACTTCTTCCCGGTCCAGGCCCTCGATCTCCGGGGCGAAGACCGCGTCCAGTTCTTCGTCCGTGTAACCGCAAAGGGCGCCGAAACGCGGATCGAGGGTGATGTCGCGCAGGTTGTTCAGGCCCGAGAACACGCCTGCTTGCGAGAACTTGCTCACCCCCGTCAGGAAAACGAAACGCAGATGCCTGTCGCAAGCCTTGATCGTCCCGTACAAGCTGCGCAGGAAGTCGCGGTTGGCCCGCGCCAGTTCCCGGTCGCCGAGCGCATCGAGAATCGGTTTGTCGTATTCGTCCACCAGAACGACCGCCCGCTGTCCGGTGCGCTCGTGCAGCGTCCTTATCAGGCGCCGGAAACGGACCGCCGCCCCGGCGGGGCCCGGTTCGAGACCGGCCTGCATCTCCGTCTCTTCCAGCTGCGCTTCCACGGTTCCCCGAACCCCGTCCGGGCCGTCGAAACGGCCCACGCCGCTGAAATCCAGCCGCACGACCGGATGGCGCGCCGACCAGTCCCACCCGTCGTGTATGGCGAGGCCCCGGAACAGATCCTCGCTTCCCTCGAACAGCTCCTGCAGCGTGTCCACCAGCAGGCTCTTGCCGAACCGGCGCGGACGCGACAGGAAATTGTACTTGCCCCTCTCGACGAGGCGGCGCACATGCTCCGTCTTGTCGACGTAGTAGCACTCCATCCCCCGGATCTCCCGGAGGGAGGTCATGCCGGTCGGAAGCATGCGTCTCGTCATCTGAAGAGGGTAAGCCGCCGTACCGGAGCGGTCAAGGAGCGGTGAACGCGCGACGTTCGCGCTGCGCCTCGGCAATTCCCGCCAGAGCAACGGATCTTCCCGGAAGGCTCGACGCATCGTTGCGGCGAACGAGCGACATGCATGCCCTCCCCGGCATCGATGTTTACTCAATCTTCTACGGCGCGTATTTCTCGTCGGGTTTGGCCCGGCGCGGCCGTATGCCGAAGGGGCGGCGTCCGGACGGACGATCCCGGGGCGGAATCTGCGGTCCCCCGCGGTTTTCCGCGCCGGAGGCGGGGAAACTCTCCGCCCGCTGTTTCAACCCATGCCCGGAACGCAGCGCGCGGACGGAAAGGCGAACCTTAAATTATCTCCGGACGCCCAAGTCGGCGTCCGTCGCCCAGCATCGGCGAGGCGCGCGCTATCTCAATCCGTCCTCGCCCTTGATTTCGGCGACGGAAAGGCCGCCCACCCGCGCGAACGGCCGCCCCGAATCCGTCACGCAAATTGCGACCAGCATTTCGTCGGCTCGCGGCGCATCAGCCATGCGCACCTCCATTCCATCGAAATGGCTGCGGACATAAGCGGCGTCCTTGTGGCCGAGCGGAACGTCTATCGAGGTGCCGGGACCGCCGAGCTTTTTGGCCGAAGGCACCAGCGCCGCCCCCTTCTCGACCGCTTTTCGAAGGGGCGCGCCGAGCTTGGGATGAAGAACCGCGGCCGCATGCTCCCATTCGCCGTTCTCGCCCACGATCGCGGCCTTGCCGTAACTGTGCGCGTCCGCAGGGCGAATTCCGAGCGCGTCGATGCACATCTCGCCGAGCAACGCGCCCAACTCGGCGCCGATATCCATCAATTCGCTTAGATCCTCCTCGTATCGGCCCGCGCACGGATTCTCGATCACCGCGACCGCGGCGGCCTTTCGCGTCGGAGGATCGACCGCTCTTCCAAGATCCTTTCTCGTCTCCTCGACGATGATCGAAGTCTTCCGGATTTTCGCGTTCATCTGTCGCCTCCGCCTTGCTCCATGCGCCGACCGCAACCTGCCGGAATCGTCGTTTCGCCGTGCCGCGTTGTCAAGTTCGGCGCAAAACTCGCGGCGGCGACCCGTTTCGGCGGCGGCAAACCGCCGCTTTCGGCCAGCCTCGTCAACGACGCTTTTGCAGAACGGAACGCTGCCGCCGAACTTGCGACGGACGCGGAAGACTGCGGGGCGCCTCGCGTTTCCGCAGATGCCGCCCCAAGCTGCGCCGCACTCCGCCCTCGCGGGAAACGGCCGCGCCGGGCAAAAACCTGGAAAGGGAAGCACCGTGGGCAGTCGAAAGGACGGCGGTGCCGGACCGGGAGGCCGACGCGCATCGCTCGTCCGCCGGCGGCGGCGCGCCATGCCTTCCGCCGGAATCCGCCGCCTCGGCCGGTATTGCCGCGACGGCGCGCAAACGCCTCGCCTTCCGGGCCCGGTTTCGCGGCAAGGCAAAACGCCTTAGATTTGCGAATTCCCTACGCCACAATCCTGAAAGCGAACGCCCAATGCCCGCGCCCGTCAAATTCGGCATCGGCCAGCCCGTGCCCCGCACCGATGATCCCAAGCTTCTCACCGGACGCGGCAGATATGCCGACGACTACAGCGCCCATGGACAATGCCATGCCTTCTTCCTGCGATCGCAAGTTGCGCACGGTCGCATCGCCGCTCTGGATGCCGCCGAGGCTGTCGCCGCGCCGGGCGTCCTCGCCGTTTGCACCGGCGAAGATCTGCGGCGGGACGGAATCCGGGACATCCCTTGCGCTGTCGCGATCAAGAACCGGGACGGATCGGATGCGATCGTGCCGTCCCGCCCGGCGCTTGCGGTCGATCAGGTCAAATATGCGGGAGATCCGGTCGCGATGGTCGTCGCCGAAACGTTCGAGCAGGCGCGGAATGCGGCGGAGCGCGTCGTTCTCGAGATCGAAGCCCGGCCGGCCGTGAGCGACGCGGTGGCCGCGGCGCAGGACGGCGCATCGCCGGTCTGGCGCGATGCGCCTGACAATGTCTGCCTTGACTTCCACCTGGGCGACGAGGAGGCCGTCCGAAAGGCGTTCGCGGAGGCGGACCACGTCACCCGCCTCGCTCTCACCAATACCAAGATCTCCGTCAACGCCATGGAACCTCGCGCCGCTGTCGCCGAATACCGCGACGACGGGTTCACGCTTACGGTCGGCACGCAAGGCGTCACCGGATACCGGAACGCCATGGCCAACATTTTCGGCGTGGGCGGCGACAGGATGCGCGTCGTTTCCCGCGAGGTCGGCGGCTCCTTCGGCATGAAGGGAGCCACTTACAACGAGTCCGTCGCCCTGCTCTACGCCGCCCGCCGCCTGGGCCGCCCGGTCAAATGGACCGCCGACCGATCGGAAAGCTTCCTGTCCGATCATCCAGGTCGCGCAAGCGCGTTGGAACTGGAGCTCGGTCTCGACGCCGACGGCAACTTTCTTGCGCTGCGCGTCGACGGCGTAGGCGACCTCGGCGCCTACGTGACCGCCATGGGCGCGCTGCCGGCCACCACCGTCACCAGCCGCAACATCATCAGCGTCTACAAGACCCCGGCGATCTCCTACAACGTGCGATGCGTGTTCACCAATACCGTGCCGACGGGGCCCTATCGCGGCGCGGGGCGGCCGGAAAGCAAGTTTTTCCTTGAACGGCTGATCGACAAGGCCGCCGCGGAAACGGGCCGCGACCGGATCGAGCTGCGCCGCCGCAACATGATCGCTCCCGACATGATGCCGCATGAAACTCCGGTCGGCCTGACCTACGATTCGGGGGAATTCGAGGCGCTGATGGACGAAGCCCTCGAACGCGCGGATTACGCCGGATACGAGGCGCGCAAGCGGGCCTCCGCGGACGCGGGCATGCTGCGGGGAATCGGCATCGTTCCCTATCTCGAAAACACCGCGCCGCCGGGCACCGAACTCGCCGACATCCGTTTCGAGGACGACGGGACGGTGACTCTGGTGACCGGAACGAAGGATTTCGGGATGGGCCACGCGACGCCGTTCGCTCAGGTGATCGCGTCGCGCCTCGGCGTGCCCTTCGAACGCATCCGAATCGTTCAGCACGACTCGGACCAAATGAGCGCCGGGGCCGGCGGGTCGGGCGGGTCGCGCTCCATCATCGCGACCGGAGGCGCCATCGTCGAATGCAGCGACGCCATCATCGACAACGGAAAGAAGCTCGCGGGCCACGTCCTGGAGGCGGCCGTCGAGGACATCGAGTTCGCGGACGGCGCGTTCTCCGTCGCGGGGACCGACCGGCGCATCGACGTCATGGCGCTTGCGGCCCGCGCGCGCGCCGCCGATCTCCCGGAAAGCCTGCCCTCGTCGCTTTCGGCGAAGGTGCGTCACGACACCCACCCGTCGAGCTTTCCCAACGGATGCCATGTCGCCGAGGTCGAAATCGACCCCGACACGGGCTGGGCCCGCATCGATCGCTACACCGTGGTCGACGATTTCGGCGTCATGATCAATCCGCCGATCGTCGAAGGCCAGGTGCATGGAGGAATCATGCAAGGCGTCGGTCAGGTCATCGGCGAAGACACGGTTTACGACGAAGAAGGACAGCTGCTGACCGGCACGTACATGGACTACGCCATGCCGCGCGCCGACGAAGTCTCGCACATCGACTTCTCGACGCGGCCGATCCCGTGCAGAACGAATCCGCTCGGCGTGAAGGGGTGCGGCGAAGCGGGAAACGGCGGATCCTTGCCCGCCGTCTACAACGCCGTTATGGACGCGCTCGACGGGAACGGCGGTCGCGAACTCGGGATTCCGGCGACGCCCCACCGGATCTGGCAGGCGCTGCGCGTCGGATGCTGACGGGAGCCCCCTTCCCCGCCGCGCGCTACCGCAATCCGTCCTTGCCGACCGCCTCTTCGTGCCGCAGCCCGCCGGCGCGCGCATGGACGCGGGGCCCGGTCGCCATCGACTGAATCCAGACGATCTCGTCCGCGCGCGGCGCATCGTTGACGCTGCACACGACCGTATCGAAATGCGAGCGGACATAAGCTGCGTTGGCATGGGCGATGGGCACGTCGATCCCGCAGCCGGGACCGCCCACTTTTTTCGTCGACGGCACGATCGCAGCGGATTTCTCCATCAGCTGGCGCATGCCGTATCCACCGGGATCGTGCCACAGGGCCGCATGTTCGAGCTCGCCGTTCTCCCCGACGATGGCCGCCTTGCCGTAGGCCGCGATCCGGTCCGCGCCGCCGAGCGCCGCCATCAGCCTCCGCGCCATCTCGGTGCCCATCGGCCTGAGTTGATCCATGAGAGGAAGTATGTCTTCGACATAGCGTCCGGCGTAGGGGTTGCGGGTCACGGCGGCGACATAGCCCTTGAGCTGCGGAGTCTCCGGCGGCGGTCCGAACTCGTGCAGCACCTCTTCGACATACGTGACGAACTTGCGAACCTTGACGAGTTCGCCGAAATCCCCGTGCGGCTGCCGCGCCGTTCCCGCATCGTCCATCTTTTCCTCCGTCGCGACCGCGTTTCCGCCCGGATACCCGGCACCGGCGCAAACCCGACATTGCCGGGAAGTCTGAAAGCGGCTGATTTTCAGGGCTTGGCCAAGTTCACGCCGCAGCGCTTCAATGCGGGAATCATCGATTTGGCCTCCCGTGTCAACTTCCAAGCGTTCGACAGCCTCGAAGTCGAGTCGACGGAAAGAAATTTCCGCGGTTCGCTGCGCGGCTCGGCCGCCCGGTTCAGCCTCCGGTGACGCTCATGTGCCGGGAGACCGAAGGAGACGTCCGGCGCCGGTCGATCACGAAGTCGTGCCCTTTCGGCTTGCGCCCGACGGCTTCGTCGATCGCCCTGTCGAGGTCGCCGCCGGTCCGCAGAACCGTCCTCAGATCGGCGGCGTCCTCCTGGCCGAGGCACATGTACAGCGTCCCGGTGCAGGTCAGCCGCACGCGATTGCACGCCTCGCAGAAGTTATGGGTGAGGGGCGTGATGAAGCCGACCCGGCCGCCGGTTTCCGCAACCCGGAAATAGCGCGCCGGACCGCCGGTCGAATAACCTGTTTCCTCCAGCGTCCACCGCTTCTTCAGTTCGGCGCGCACCATGGAGACCGGCCAGTACTGGTCGAGCCGCGCCTCGCCGCCGATCTCGCCGAGCGGCATCACCTCGATGAACGTGAGGTCGAACCCCCGCTCGCCGCACCACGCGACGAGATCGTGCGCCTCGTCGTCGTTGACGCCCCTGAGCGCCACCGCGTTGATCTTGACGCCAAGCCCCGCCGCCGCCGCCGCGTCCACCCCGCGGAGAACGCGGTCCAGCCTCCCCCACCGCGTGATGCGCGCGAACTTGCCGGCGTCCAGCGTGTCCAGCGAAACGTTGACCCGGCGCACGCCGGCGTCGAACAACTCCCCGGCGTAGCGGTCGAGCTGGCTGCCGTTGGTCGTCAACGTCAGTTCGTCCAGAGAGCCGTCGGCGAGATGGCGGCCCAGGCGCCGGAACAGCCGCATGATGTCGCGGCGCACCAGCGGCTCGCCGCCGGTCAGGCGGAGCTTGCGCACGCCGCGCGCCACGAAGGCGCCGCACAGGCGGTCGAGCTCCTCGAGGCTGAGCACGTCGGCCTTCGGCAGAAACGTCATGTTCTCCGACATGCAGTACGCGCAACGAAAGTCGCAGCGATCCGTCACCGACACCCGGAGGTAGGTGATGCGCCGGTCGTACGGATCGACGAGAGGTTGCGCGACGGTTCGTTCTTCCATCGTTTTTCCAAGCGGCTCCGCCGTGACTATAGCGCGCCGCGGAGCGTTCGAAAAGGAAACCCGAAACGAGAGGACGTCAAGATTCGAACGCTCTTGCACCGTCCCTGGCGTCCTGAAACGCGAAGGATCTCGAAGCTGCGAATTTCTTCGCTTCGAGCGCGAAAGCCCGCGGACATTCCGGGGCCGACATTTTCGCGGGTCCGCCGCCGCCCGGACGCCGAGCGACCTCGGCGACGAGAGCTTACGCTTCCTCCAGCGGCCATGGGTTGTCGCCGGTCCAGGCGACCGAACGCACGCCGTGCAGGTCTCCCGGCCGCAGCGCCTCCTGCAGCGCGCGGATGCGGTTCTCGTACCCCCCCAACGCCACGTATTCCTCGCGCGGCATGGTGAACTCGATGGGCGCGACCAGCGCCGGCGTCGGAACGTATCCGAAGGAGTTCTCCGGCATTCTGACGACGTCGACCAGGACGGTGATGCCGCCGCCGGGCCAGACGTAGACAGGCGCGCCGCCGCAAGTGACGCGGGTCCTCTGCCCTCTAACGGACCGGGTCAGCCGCACCGGGTTGACGGTAACTCCGGCGCGCAGGGAACCGCCCGCGCCGGCCATGAACATCACCGAGCTCAAGGCCGGCTCGCAATTCTCGCCTATGCGGTCGACGGAAACGCGAAGCTCCTCCGGCATGTCCGCAGGCGTCGGCCGCAGGCCGTCGTCGAGGACGAAATAGGCGTGATCCTCGCCCGTCGTGCTCACCATCAACAGACGAAGGCCGGGCCACGCCGTCTTCGGATCGATTTTTTCGATGACGGACAGCGGATCGGTGATGTCGGTGCCGCCCCACCCGCCGCCCGGTTCGGCGACCTGAAAATACCGCCCCGGCGTCGACCGGCGGCCCGCCACGCGAATGCCTGTCGGCGGCATGTCGAGAAATTTTCCCGACTGATGCTCGGTCAGAACGCCGGTGATGTGGTCGTCGACCACGATCACCTCGTCCACGTGGCCGTGCCACTGCAGGGCGAAGATCCCGATGGTCGCCGAACCGCAGCCCACGCGCATGCGCTCCTCCCGCTCGCCGTCTATGACCGGCGGCTTGCCGGCCTCGACCGTCAGCGCGGCGCCGTCGTCCACGGTCATCTCGACCGGTTGCCCGTTGCACAGCGCCAGCATGGCCTGACAGGTGACGTTGCCTTCCTTCTTGCTGCCGCCGGTGAGGTGCCGCACCCCGCCGAGCGCCAGCATCTGCGAGCCGTATTCGGCCGTGGTCACGTGGCCGATCTGCTCGCCGTCCACCCGCACCGGAGCGGGTTCGGGCCCGATGTAGCGGTCGGTGTCGATCTTGATCTTGACCCCGCAATAGCTGAAGATTCCCTCGGATACGACGGTCACCATGTCGACGCCGGCGTGCTCGGAGGAAACGATGAACGGCGCCGGCTTGTAATCCGGATAGGTCGTGGTCGCGCCGATGCCGGTCACGAAGGACGGCCGTTCGAAATTCAGCGCGCCGTCCGGATCCTCCGAAGCCGGCAGAAACGGCACCAGTTCGCCGTTCTCGTCCGCGACCCGCTGGGTCACGACGAGCGGATCCATGCGGGTCAGAACGCCGTTCTCGTTTCCGTAGCGGCTGCAGGCGCCCGTCTTGCCCTCGCGGATGCGGCACAGCACCGGGCAGGCGTCGCAAGTGACGACGTCGGCGCTCACGGCCTTTCCCCTCCGGCCGCCAGAATGGCGGAGCGGACGCGGTCGGGCGTCGCAGGCGCGCGTTTGATTCGCGCCCCCGTCGCGTGGCGGATCGCGCCGAAGATCGCCGGCGCCGTGGGAATGAGCGCCGGTTCCCCGATGCCCTTGGCCCCGTAGGGCCCGGTCGGTTCGCGATCCTCGATCGTCAACACCTCGATGGGAGGCACGTCCCCGACCGTCGGGATCAGGTAATCGTGCAGGTTCTCGGTGCGCCCGGGGACGTATTCCTCCATGAGGGCGAAGCCAAGCCCCTGGGCGACTCCTCCGTGGATTTGCCCCTCCACCTGCATCGGGTTGATGGCGGCGCCCACGTCGTGGGCCGCCCACGCGCGAAGCGCCTTGACCGTCCCGAGTTCCGTGTCGACCTCCACCTCCGCCACCTGCGCCCCGAAAGCGTACGTGCCGTAGGGGCTCCCCTGCCCCATCTCGTCGAGCGGCGTGGTCGGGGGGTCGAACGTCGCCTCGCCGAACAGCACGTTGCCGCGCGGCTTGTCGGCGGGCATCGCGGAAAGATCGATGACGCGCGCGGCGTCGCCGTCGCGAACGATCAGCGAACCGGACTCGAATTCGAACGAGGCGCCTTCGCCGACGTTGGCGAGCCGCAGGATCTGAGCCCTCAGGCTTTCGCCCGCGAGCATCGCCGCCTTGCCCGACACGTAAGCCTGACGGGACGCCGAACTCTTGCCCGCGTCGGCGGTCAGGTCGGTGTCTCCCCAGACGAGCCGTATCGCGCTCATGCGAATCCCGAGCGCGTCGGCCGCCACCTGCACCATCGTCGTGTTGGTGCCCTGGCCGATGTCCTGGGCGCCCGAGTAGAGCGTCACCGTTCCGTCCGGCGCCACTCCCATCTGCATGGTCGAAGGATTGCTCATCGAGGTATTGCCGCAGCCGTACCACATGCACCCGACGCCCGCGCCCCGGCGCCGGACGCCGTCGCTTCCGGCGTTGAACTTCTCGGCGGCCGCTCGCGCCGACCGCCACCGATCGCGCAAGGCTTCGAGGCACTGGTCGAGCCCCGCGCTGTGTTCGAGCGCTTGCCCGGTCGCGGTACGCTGGCCCTTTCGAATGGCGTTGCGCAACCTGAACTCCAGAGGATCCATGCCGATCTTTTCGGCCATCGCGTCCATCAGCGCCTCGTGGGCGATCGCCGCCTGCGGAACGCCGAAGCCGCGGAACGCCCCGGCGGGCGCGCCGTTCGTGAAGACCGCGCGGGACCTCGCGTCGACATGCGGCACGAAATAAGGCCCCGTCGCGTGGACCGGAACCCGGTCCTTCACCGTCATCCCCCAGGAGACGTAGGCGCCGGTGTCGAAGTCCCCGGTCATCCGGTAGGCGACGAGGTCGCCGTCGCGCGTGCAGCCGTAGCGTCCGGTGATGCGCGACGGGTGGCGCTTGGTCGTCGCCGCCATCGATTCCGGGCGGTTCCAGACGCCGCGCACCGGCCGGTCGAGCAGCCACGCCGCGAGGCCGACCGGAATCTGCACGCCGAGATCGAGCTTGCCGCCGAAACCGCCGCCGCAGGCGGTGGGAACGATGCGCACGCTCTCCGGCGGAATGCCGATGATCTGCGCCATCTCGTCGCGATCCATGTACGGGGATTGGGTCGTAACGGTTATCTCCAGACGGTCGCCGACGCGACGCGCCCATCCCGCCTCGGGCTCGATATAGGCGTGTTCGACGAAACCGGTTTCGAAACTGTCCTCGACGACGACGTCGGCCGACGCCAGAGCCGCCTCGGCGTCGCCCTTTCGGACCAGGCCGCGCGCGAAGACGTTGCCGGGATAGCCGTCGTGAATTCGAGGCGCGTCCGGGGCCAGGGCGGCGTCGATGCCGTGCACCGGGTCGCGCGCGGCGTACTCGATCGGCACCTCCTCGTCCCGAATGCCGAAGACGGTCGCGTAGTCTCCGACCAACGCCGCCACCGCTTCCCCCCGAAACCGCACTTCGCCGTCGGCGAACGCAGGCTGGTCCTTGACCGTCGGGTAAACGCCGAAGCCGTTGTTGCCGGGCACGTCGGCGGCGGTAAGAACCCTGACGAGACCGGGATGGGCGGCATGCAAAGCTTTCAGCGAACCCAGCGAAAAGGTCGCGCTGGCATGGGGCGACCGCACCACTCGCACCCAGAGCGCATCTTCCGGCGCCAGGTCGGCGCCGTACATTTCGCTGCCGTCGACCTTGCGCACTCCGTCGGTCTTGAGCGCGCGCGCGCCCATCGCCTCGCCCGCCTCGGGCTCGACGCCCCCGGAATCCGTCGGCGCGACCGCGTCCATCACCGCGTCGACGATCTTGCGGTAGCCCGTGCACCGGCACAGCACGCCGCCCATCGCGTCGAGAACCTCGTCTTCTCCGGGCCGCGGATTGCTGCGGAGCAGCGCCGCCGCCGACATCAGCATGCCGGGCGTGCAAATGCCGCACTGCGCCGCTCCGTTGCGGTGAAACGCCTCCTGGATAGCCGACAAGCGCCCGTCCCTGGCCGCTAGTCCTTCCACGGTGGTGACCTCGCGTCCCTCCACCTGAGCGACGGGAACCATGCAGGAGCAGAACTGCTCTCCGTCGACGAGCACCGTGCAGGCTCCGCAGTCGCCCGCGTCGCATCCCACCTTCGTGCCGGTCAGCCCCAGTTCGCCGCGAAGCGCCTCGGCCAGCCGAACGATCGGCGAGGACTCGACGGAAACCGCGCCGCCGTTCAGCGTGAAAGAGATTGGCATGCATGCCCTCCGAGCTCGGAGACGGCGCGGCGCACCATGGTCAGCGCGGCCTCCATCCTGTACGCGGCGGTGCCGCGCATGTCGTCGATCGGCGCCAGCGGCGCGAGCGAATCCGTCGCGACGCGGTCGGCAAGCGCCGCGTCGACGGGCCGGCCCGCGAGAGCCGACTCCAGATCCGGCAGCCGGCATGCGGTCTCCGAACAGGAGCCCACTGCAATGCGCATCCGATCGACGGTGCCGTCGGAAGCCGTTTCCAGGACGGCCGCCGCCATGACGATCGAAATTACCAGATACCTGCGCGCGCCGAGTTTCAGAAATACGCTCGAAGCGCGAGGCCGGGCTTTCGGAACGCGCAGGGCGATCACCATTTCGTCTGGCTTTCGAACCGTCTTCCGGTTGCCCGCAACGAATCCGGCGACCGGCACCTCGCGTTCGCCGGAGATCGAGGCAAGCTCGACCGCCGCGTCCATGGCCATCAGGCACGGCGCGCCGTCGGCGGCGGGCGAAGCGTTGCATATGTTGCCGACGATCGTTCCGGCATTCTGCACCTGAACTCCGCCGACTTCACGGGCCGCGAGCCGGAGCGCTCGGAACCAGTCCGGCAAATCGGCGCGAAGCACGTCGCTCCAGGTCGTCAGCGCGCCGATGCGGTAACTATCTCCGCAATCCTCGATGCCCCGCAAGTTCGGAATCGCGGTGACGTCCAGCACGTCTTCTCGAATCGCGCGGCCCACCCTGGCCGGGTAGAAGTCGGTCCCGCCGGCGATTATCGCGTAGCCGCCGTCGGCCAGCGCCCGCAACGCCTCGTCGAGACTCTCGGGTCTCAGGTAGGATGACATTGCCGCCCGATCCAGATCGTTCGCATGCATACAATGCGGCCTTTCCGCTCAAGTCAAGCGGCGAGGAGCGGTCGGCAACCGACAAAGCCGGCGCGCGCCCCGCAATATGGACATCGGCGAGTCGCTTCCGCTAAGATGCGCGTCTCCTGCGAAAGGTTCGAGAAGCCGCTCGCCATGACGGAATTCGAAGCTGCAACGTTCCGGAACGCGACCCTCGCTCTCCATAAGGCAAGTCTGGCCCAGGGCGAAACGTCGAATCTGATCGGCTGCATTCAGTGCGGACCGATCGCTGCCGGCCTTTCGCTTATGTTCTATTTCAACCGCACTCGGGATCGCGCCCAAGCGCAGCGCAGGCACGAGGCGGCCCAGTTGGAAGCCCAGCGATATCGCGCAGAAGCCGAGCGGACGGCGCGGCGGGACGAGGCCGGACGCCGCCACGAACGGCGTCGCTGAAGGCGCTGATCGAACGCACCGCGCCGAGGGAGGGAGGCACCGACGTTCGGACCCCGTCGCCGCGAAGATCCGCCGAAGAACCCGCCCGCCTGCAGAAAGCGACCGGGATGTTGGCGGTCTTCCCGCAGCCGGCCTTTGCCCGACGGTCGATCGGCGCAAGCCTCCCGCGGAAATGCAGGTTTTTCGCAAGATTCGCCCGCCGTGTTATATGTTTCGCGACAGCTCGGTTCGGTCCGGGCGAAACTTGACGGGCGCGGCGCGCCTCCCTAGCCTCCCGGCTCACCAGAATTCGGACAGAAAAAACATGGCCACAAACATCGCGGAAGCCGCCCCGGAGAGTGATCGCAAGGCGCTGGATTCGGTCGTCATCCGCTTCGCCGGCGATTCCGGCGACGGAATGCAGCTGACGGGCACTCAGTTTACGCAGTCGACCGCGTTGATGGGGAACGATCTCGCGACCTTTCCCGATTTTCCGGCGGAGATCCGGGCGCCGGCCGGAACGACCTTCGGCGTCTCTGCGTTTCAGATCAATTTCGCGTCCTACGATATCCAGACTCCCGGCGACGAACCCGACGTCCTCGTCGCCATGAACCCGGCGGCGCTCAAGGTGCATCTCAGGGACGTGCCCAAGGGCGGCACGATCATCGTCAACACGGACGCCTTCACGGCCCGCAACGTCGCGCGTGCCGGGTACGGCGAGAATCCGCTGGAAGACGGCACCCTCGACAACTACGCCGTGATTGCGGTCGAGATGAACAAGTTGACCAACGCCGCGGTCGCCGATTGCGGCGTGTCGGCCAAGGAAGCGACGCGCGCGAAGAACTTCTGGGCGCTTGGCCTTATGTGCTGGATATACGACCGCGACCGGCAGCCAACCGTCGATTGGGTGAAGCACAGATTCGGCAAGTCGCCCAACATCGCGGCGGCCAACATCGCTGCGCTCAACGCCGGCCATGCCTATGGAGAGACGGTCGAACTGCCTTCCGGAGCGGAAGCCTACATGGTGCCCAGGGCCGAGGTCCGGCCCGGCACCTACCGTGCGGTGACCGGCACGGAGGCGATCGCCTGGGGGCTGGTCACGGGCGCCCACAAGGCCGGGCTCAAGCTCTTTCTCGGCTCCTACCCGATCACGCCGGCGTCGGCGCTGCTGCATACGCTTACCAACCTCAAGCAATACGGGGTCACGACCTTCCAGGCGGAGGACGAGATCGCCGCCGTTTGCTCGGCGATCGGCGCATCCTACGCCGGAGCGATCGGCGTCACGTCGTCGTCGGGGCCGGGCGTGGCGCTCAAGACCGAAGCGATCGGCCTCGCCCTTGTCGCGGAACTGCCGCTCGTGGTGGTCAACAGCCAGCGCGGCGGCCCGTCCACAGGCCTCCCGACCAAGACGGAGCAATCCGATCTCAACCAGTCCGTTTTCGGCCGCAATGCCGACACGCCGCTTCCCGTCGTCGCCTCCGCGACCGCGGGAGATTGCTTCGAGACAGCGATCGAGGCGGTGCGGCTCGCCGTCAAGTACATGACGCCGGTCATTCTTCTCACCGACGGCTATCTCGCGAACGCCGCCGAACCTTGGGAAATCCCCGACATCGACCGGATTCCCGAGTTCAAGGTCTCGTTCCGCGCCGATCCGGAGGGCTTTCATCCATATTTGCGCGACGAGAAGACTCTCGCGCGCAATTGGGCGATTCCGGGCACGCCGGGAATGATGCACCGGATCGGCGGCATCGAAAAGGACTACGATACCGGCCATATTTCCTACGATTCGGCCAACCACCACAAGATGACCAAGGTGCGCGCCGCCAAGATCGACGGCATCGCCGACGATATCCCGCCGCAGGAGGTAGCGAGCGGCGACGACCGCGGCAAGCTCGCCGTCGTCGGCTGGGGTTCGACCTACGGGGCCATCAACCAGGCCGTGCAGCGTTGCCGAGCCGACGGGTTGAGCGCTTCGCATATCCACATCCGCCACATATGGCCGCTGCCCGCCAATCTCGACGAACTCCTGTCGCGGTTCGACAGGATCGTCGTGCCGGAGATGAACAACGGGCAGCTGGTTCACGTGCTGCGCGGCAAGTATCTGGTCGACGCCGAAAGCGTCACCCAGATTTCCGGCCAGCCCTTCAAGGTCTCCACTCTTGAACGTGAAATCCGTTCGCGCATAGAGGATTAGTCCGATGAACGTCGAAACCCCCGCCGAACGACTCAAGCCGGCCGATTACGCTTCCGATCAGGAAGTCCGCTGGTGCCCGGGCTGCGGCGATTACGCCATCGTCAAGGGCGTTCACCGGACGCTTGCGGAGCTGCAGATTCCGCTGGAGAATCTGGTCTTCTTCTCCGGCATCGGCTGCGCCGCCCGATTTCCTTATTACATGGCCTCTTACGGCTTCCACACCATTCACGGCCGCGCTCCGGCGTTCGCCACGGGCGCCAAGCTGGCCAATCCGGAACTCGACATATGGCTCGTGATGGGCGACGGCGACGCGCTGTCGATCGGCGGCAATCACACGCTTCACGCGCTGCGCCGCAACGTCGACATCAACATGCTGCTGTTCAACAACGAGATTTACGGCCTCACCAAGGGTCAGTACTCGCCGACCAGCAAGCTTGGCACCCGATCGCCTTCGACGCCGCAGGGGTCCGTCGATTCGCCGGTCAACGCCTGCAGCTTCGCGCTCGGGGCCGGCGCGCGATTCGTGGCGCGCACCTTCGACACCAACCAGAAGCACATGCCGGGCGTGCTCAAGGCCGCGCACGCGCACAAGGGCGCGTCCTTCGTCGAAATCGTGCAGAATTGCATCGTCTACAACGACGGCGCCTTCGCCAGCTGGACCGACAAGTCCGCGGTAGCCGACAACGCGATCTCCGTCGAGCACGGACAACCGCTGATTTTCGGGAAGGAGCGCGACCGGGGCATCGCCCGCCGCGCCGACGGGTTCGGCATCGAGATCGTCAAAATCGGAGACGACGGCGCGACGGCCGACGACATCCTCGTCCACGACCAGACCAACAAGATGCTGGCCACGATGCTGGCCGACATGCAACAGCCGGAATATCCGGTGGCCCTCGGGGTGCTCTACTGCGATCCTGCGAAGCCATACGACGAGGCGGTGCACGAACAACTCGCCGAAATCGAGAAGAGCGCGGCGACCGGCACGCTCAACGACATGCTCCGCAAGGGCCGAACCTGGACGGTGAGCGCCGGGGCCTGACGCGCCCGACAAGGCGCGCCGGCCCGCGCGCCGAAGAAAAGCCTACCGCGCCAACGGCGGGGTAATCGGGCGAAACGTCCTTGTCCCGGCCGTCTCCGGGCCGTTTCTGCGAACGCCGCGCCAGGCCGTCGTGCGGTCGAGGCCGACGACCTTCAAATGCGCGAATCCCGCCGGCAGCTCGTCGGCCGCGGAACGGTCCGCGAAGCTCAGCGTGCCGTCCAGGACCTCGAGGTGGTCGATCGGTCCCTGAAGCAGATTGCGGTCCCAGTTGGTCATCCGCGCCCGGAACCGTTCCGGCACCGACATTCGGCCGGCCTTCGAACGGTAGGCCGCGCTGCCCATCGCCTCGGGACCGGCGAGCCGATAGATGGCGAGAAACGGCGCGCGCGCCGCGTGCACGCATTCGAAGCGCTGCGCGGTCAAAAAACCCGGAATGGCGAGCAACATCGAAATATGGCGTTCGTAAAACCCGTCGAACGCTTCGCGGCCCGGACCCGAGCGTTCCGGGTAGTCCATCTCGACCATGTAGAACGTGCTGTTCACGCAAGGAAATTACCGCGCGAATCGAGCTTCGTGAAGAGCGCCCGGCCGCCCTCTTCGCCCGGCGCGCCTGCGGCGCGACCGGCCGCCGCTTTTCACCGAGCCAAGTGAAACAGGATCGCCGCCGTCTCGTAGCCGAGCGCCTTGAGCCGCCGAAAACCCTCTCGTCGCGGAGGCCCCGGCGCGACAGGAAGCGCATCCTCGTCGCCCGTGCGCGCCCACTCGGCCGCAGCCCTGCCGAACGCCGTTCCCGGCGCAATGCCGCGTCCCGAATAGCCGTGAACGGCGATCGCATCCGTCCCGATGTCCTCGACGCGAGGCAGGCGATCGCCCGAGACAGCGATGCGCCCCGACCATGCGTGGTCGAAAGCGACGCCCGCCGCCGCCGGGTACAACCGGGCGAGCTTGCAGCGAGCCCATCCGCGGTGCGCCGCGCCTCCGACGCCGTCCATTGTTCCCATCCCGCCGATGATCAGCCGGCCTTCCGCGTCGCGGCGAAAAGACGTCATCACGCGTCCCGTGTCCCAGCAGCCCTCCCCGCCGGGAAGTACGGATGCCAATAGTTCCTCGCGCAGCGGCGGCGTCGCGAACTGAAAATAGTCGAGAGGGATGAATTCGGTCGCCGCAAGCCCCGCGATAGGTTGCGGATAGGCGTTGGTCGCGCGGATCAGGGTTCGGGCGGTCACCGCGCAACCCTGCGTCCGCACGCGCCAGTTGCCGCCGACGCGGCGGCACTCCGATACGGGAGTGTTTTCGTGCAGTTTCGCGCCGGCCGAGACTGCGGCGCGCGCCAGGCCCCGCACATAGGCAAGAGGCTGGATGGTTCCCGCCCGGCGGTCGAGCAACGCGCCGTGAAACCCGGCAGCGCCTGTCCGGATTCGCGTTTCTTCCTTCGTCAGCAGCTCCGCGGGCGCGTCGTCTTTCCTCAGTTGGCGCAGCCGCTCCTTCAGCGTCCGAAGTCCGGAAGGTGCGTGCGCGCAATGCAGCGTGCCGTTTCGCACGGCTTCGCAAGCGATCCCGTGTCTTCGGATAAGTTCGAACACGAGGTCGGGTCCCGCGGCCAGCGCCCGGTTTAGCTTTCCGGCCGCCGCCATTCCCAACCTCTTCTCGACGCCCTCGGGGGACACCCACAGTCCCGCGTTGACGAGACCGACGTTGCGCCCCGATCCGCCATGTCCGACCGTTTTCGCTTCCAGCAGGCGGACCTCTGCGCCCGCTTCCGCCAGATGCAAGGCTGCCGAACAACCGGTATATCCGCCGCCAACGACGACGATATCGGCGGAAACGTCCCCGGCAAGCGGCGGAAGGCCGAGCGCCCGCCCGGCGGTCCGAGTCCACAGTCCGGCGTTCATTCCGGCCCCGGCGCTCCGCCTTCCAGCGTCAGACTCCCGCGCCATCCGTCGACGGAAACGCTCAAACGCGCGAGGTCGGAGCGATTCCGTTCACGGAAAGCGTTCTCCCGACAATGCGCCGCCGCGCAACATTCGTTTCCGCAGCCCGAGTCACGCTCACGACCGGGCGCACGACGAAATCGCAGAGTCCCGAGGCCGGGGAAACCCTGCCCCGCTCCCGACGAAGCCTGTCGGGTCGGCCGAGCGGGACGGGCGGCGGCGGGAGTTGCTGTCTGTCGCGGGCGCGTGATACCTTCCATTCCTGTTCCCAACGGATCGGCAGAAAATGAGGAACGACTTTCATCCCTGCAGTTTCGCACCGTTATCCGTATGGGCGCAGCTCATCATAGAGAACCGCGGGATCGCCCGGCCATACTGGGGCAGAGCCGCGGGCATCCTGGCCATGTCGGCGCTGGCTTCGCCGCTGCGCATCGCCGAGAGCTTGGCGTATTCCAGGCGGGTAAACAAGGTCGTCTTGGATCCGCCTCCGTTGTTCATTTTGGGTTTCGGGCGTTCGGGCACCACGCATCTGCAAAATCTGATCACGCAAGACGCCCGCTTCGGCTACTTCAGCACCTATCAGGGAGTGACGTCGACGTTCGCCCTGATCGGGCATGACTGGCTGAAGCGACTCTTCGAAAAAGGCATGGCGAAAGCGGGCGAAGGAAAGGAACAAACGCGGCCGATGGACAATGTGAAAATATCCATGGACGCCCCCCAGGAGGAAGATCTGGCAGTCGCCAACGAATCGCGCATGTCCTTCATTCACCAGCTTTCCTTTCCCCAGCACTCCATGCGATGGTTGAACAAATATGTCCTGTTGGGCGACACGGTCGACGGCGGCCTGTCGTCGAGGGAACTGTCTCATTGGGAGCGCACGTATCTGGGCGTCGTTCGCAAGGCGTCGCTGCTCGCGAACGGCAAGCCCATGGTGTTCCGCAACACCGTGAACATGGCGCGCGCCGACCATCTGTTGCGCCTTTTTCCAAAGGGAAAGTTCATCCACATCGTTCGTAATCCGTACACCGTTTATCCATCGCTGCTGCATCTTTACCGGACCTTGCTTCCCTTGTACCAGCTCGACCATTACGACTGGCGCGAGATGGAACGGTTTCTCGTCGAGGCGTACCGGCGGACGATGACCAAATTTCTGCGCGACCGGGAAGGCGTCCTCCGCGGGCGGCTCGCGGAGGTGCGCTACGAGGATCTTGAGCGCGATCCTCTTGGCGAGTTGGAGCGCTTGTACGCAGAACTCGACCTGCCGGACTGGCGCGTCTGCCGCCCGCAAGTGGAACTATATCTCCGAACGTTGTCGGGTTACCGCAAGAACCGCTTCACGATGAGTCAGGCGGACATCGACCGGGTGACCGAACGCTGGGGGTTCGCGGTCGACGCATGGGGTTACGAACCTCCGCGGGCCAGCGCATGAAATCGACAGCCCACGCCGGCGCCTGAGGAACGGACAGTGCTGCGTTTCGCCGAAGAAATCATGCTGCTGCTGCTGAACGAGGACGCGGGCGCTCTGGCGTTCTTGCCGGAAGCGGACCTTCGCCATGCCCTCGCCGGAGCGGTTCTCATGGATTTGGCGCTGGAAAACCGAATCGACACCGATCTCGAACAGCTCGTGTTGGTCGATCCTGCGCCTGTGGGAGACGACCTTCTCGATCCTGTCCTGAAGTCTGTGGCGGAAAGCGAACAAGCGCACGAGGCCGAGTACTGGGTGCGTCGCATCGCCGAGGACGGCGATCGGATTCGCTCTGCGGCGCTGGCGCGCCTGGTCGAAGCCGGCATTCTGCAATCCGTCGAGGAGGGCGCCATGCTGCCGTCGCCGAAGGTAGCGCGGGCGCGACGGTATCCGACAGCGGATGGCCGGGCCGAACAGGAGGTACGGCTTCGCATCATGGGCGTGCTGTTCGGTGGCGACATGCCGGGACCGCGGGAAGTCGTCGTCATCTGCCTCGCAGACGCCTGCGGCCTATTCGAGCGAATGCTGAGCAAAGCCGAACGCGGCGAGGTGCGGGAGCGGATCGATCAGGTGCGGCGCATGGACTTGATCGGCCAGGCCGTAACGCGAGCGGTGCGCAATTCCGGTCGAGAGGAGGCGGCACCCGCCTCTCCTCCAGCCAGGGAAATACCTTTCGTCAAGGGAGCGCCGTTGCTTGGCAGCGCTCGGGAAGCGGCCAGGGACGTTCGCGAGTTTCTGACAAAGCAATACCTCGAACTCGGCCCGGTGTTCGAAATTCGTCTGCTGCGCCGCAGAATTCTCGTGCTTGCCGGCGCGGAGGCCAATCGGCTCGTCCACCGCAAAGGACGGTTCTTCCTCAGTTCCCACGACCCTTGGCGGGGCCTGGCCGAAAGCCTCGGCGCCTCGAGGCTCGTACTGAATATGGACGGCAAGGAACATATCGCCATGCGCAGAGCCATGGCTCCGGCGTTTTCCGGCGCGCGGTTCCAAGCGCATCTCGAACTCGCCAGCGAAGTCTGCCGACAACATGTCGCCGCCCAGCCGGAGGGCCGGCGCATCAAGCCGCTGTTCTTGATGCAGCGGATCATCGCCGACCAGATGGGCCGGATCCTGGGGGGCGAATCGGCCTCCGAGTATCTGGAAGACCTTGTTGTCTACCTTGAAACGGTGCTCGTCACCTCGATCGCGAAGCAACTGCCGATGTTTCCGTTCGCCCGTAGGTTCAAGAAGGCCCGCGAGCGCATTGAACAACTGGCGCGCAAGAGCTTGCAGTCCCACATGCCCGGCGGGCCGCATCACGATTCCGGCGACTTGATCAACGACATTATCGACCTGCACCGCTCCGATCCGCAATTCATGCCCGAAACGGACATGACCGCCATGGTGCTGAGCCCCTATCTGGTCGGCATCGAGACCGTGGCCAACACCTGCGCGTTCACGCTGTACGCAATCCTGAAGCATCCGGATCTGAAGGCGCGAATCGTTGCGGAAGCGGACCGGTTCTTCGCCGAACCGTTATCTGCGGAGAGCCTGCGGCGGCTGGACGTGACGCATCGCGCGGTGTTGGAGGCCATGCGCATGTACCCGGCGGCGCCGGTAATTTTTCGCAAGGCGGCGAATTCCTTCGACTTCGCCGGCTACCGCGTTCCCGCCGGCAAATCGCTGTTCGTGGCGACCTCCGTAACGCACCGCCTGCCCGAATTCTTTCCCGATCCGGATCGATTCGACATCGACCGCTACCTGCCGGAGCGCGCCGAGCATCGGCAGCCCAACGTCTTCGTCCCTTTCGGCGTGGGAACCCACCACTGCCTCGGCGGAAATTTCGCGGAGACGCAGACGCTGCTCGTCATTGCGACCGTCTTTCATGCTGCCGAGCTCGAACTGGATCCGCCCGGCTACGAGTTGAAGATGACCAACGTGCCGACGCCGCGTCCGGCCAAAAGCTTCAGGTTCAGGTTGAAACGGCTGCGCCAGCCCCGCCCTGCCGTGCAGCCATAGGGAACCGGATTGCCCGCTCGGCCAGGCATCGCCTTTAATGAAGCCAGCAGCGCAAAGGTCTTCCGAAGTCGACCGAGGCAGGCCTGGAGCTGGGAAAGGAGAGAGTGTCATGCAAGGAAGTCGCATCCTGACGACTCACGTAGGCAGCCTGCCCCGCACGGCGGCGGTTCTCGACGCGATGAAGGCGAAACTGAGCGGCGAGGACCATGACGAGGAAGCCTACCGAAAGGAAATCCGAAACGGCGTTCGCGACGTCGTCCGGCGGCAGGCGGAGGCCGGCATCGACGTGGTCGCCGACGGCGAAATGTCGAAGCCGGGCTTCTTCTCCTATATCGAGGAGCGGATCGACGGGTTCGAGCCGCGACCGGACCGGAAGCACGACCTTTTCGCGGCGGAAATCGCCGCTTTCCCGGAGTATTACGAAGACTATTTCGCGCGGGCGATGATGGGCGGCACGGTGGTTCCCGTGCATCCCATGGCTTGCGTGGGCCCGGTGGCCTACAAGGGGCGGGCGGCGCTCGACAGGGATATCGACAATCTCAAGGCGGCGCTCGCCGAGGTCGAGTGCGAAGGCGCGTTCATGCCTGCGGTCGCGCCCGCAGGAGTGGGTTTCAACGAATATTACGGAACTGAAGAGGAGTACGCGGAAGCCGTCGCGGAGGCGCTGCGGGAAGAATACGAGGCCATCGTCGAGGCCGGCCTGCTGTTGCAGATCGACGATCCCTTCCTCTGCGACACCCTGGTCGACCCGAAACTCGACGACGCCGGGAAGGACCGCATGGCCAGCGTCTACGTGGAAGCGACCAATCACGCCGTCCGCAACATCCCCGCGGAGAAAATCCGCTACCACACCTGCTACGGCATCAACGAAGGACCGCGCGTCCACGAAGCGCCCATGGCGGACGTCGCGAAATACATGCTCGGAATCAAGGCGGGAGCCTATTCTTTCGAGGCGGCGAACGCGCGTCACGAGCACGAGTACCGGATATGGGAGGACATCCGGCTCCCCGAAGGCCGGGCGCTGATTCCCGGCGTCGTCACCCACGCGAGCAATATCGTCGAGCACCCGGAGCTGATCGCCGAACGCATCGTCCGCTTCGCGAAGGCGGTCGGGCGGGAGAACGTCCTTGCCGGCGGAGACTGCGGTTTTTCCTCGCAAGCGTGTTATCGCACCGAAGTCCACCCCACGGTGATCTGGGCGAAATTCGAAGCGATGGCGGAAGGCGCGCGCATCGCGACGAAAACGCTCTGGTAAGGCGTGCGCGGCGCGAAAACCTCGCCGCCCCTTCCCTGCCCCGCGCGGCCCGGTATTATGCGGCGCGCGCCGCAACGCAGTCCGATTTTCCAGAATAGAGGTTTCTTCGAATGACTCGCACCGTCGCGATCGTCGGGTCAGGCCCCGGCGGCATGTACGCCGCGCAGGGTCTGCTCGACAAGGAGCGCGATTGCGCCGTGGACGTGATCGAAAGGCTGCCCAGCCCCTACGGACTGATCAGGGGCGGCGTCGCGCCGGACCACCAGAAGACCAAGCGCGTCTCCCGCGCGTACGACCGCACCATGCAGGACGAGCGCCTCCGCTACCTCGGCAACGTCGAGGTCGGCCGCGACGTTTCCGTCGCCGAGCTCCTCGACGCCTACGACGCCGTGGTTCTCGCCTGCGGCGCCCCGCGCGACAACAGGCTGGGAATCCCGGGCGAGGATCTGCCGAACGTCTTCGGCTCCAACGCCTTCGTCGGATGGTTCAACGGACATCCGGACTTCGCCGGACTCGATCCGGATCTGGACGTCGAAGCGGCCGCCGTTGTCGGAATCGGCAACGTGGCGCTCGACGTGGCGCGCGTTTTCGCGAAAACGCGGGAGGAAATGTCGGTCACCGATCTGGTCGATCATGCCGCGGCCCCGCTTCACGCCTCGCCCGTAAGGAACATCTACATGTTCGGGCGCCGCGGAGCCGCGCAAGCGGCGTTCACCAACGTGGAGCTGCGAGAGATGGGAGAGCTTCGGAACGCCGTCCCCGTCGTCGATCCGGCGCAGCTGCCGGCCGAGGTCGCGGCGCCCTACATGTCCGATCGCGACCTGAGGCTGCGCCAGAGGAACGTCGATACGCTGCGCTCCTTCCTCGACGTCGACCCGGCCGACAAGGAAAAGCGGGTCCATTTCGCCTTTTGCGCGTCGCCGAAGGAAATTCTCGGAGACTCGCGAGTCGAAGGCGTGCGCCTCGAACGCACGGCCGTCGACGAAAACGGCCGCGTGTCGGGAACCGGCGAGACCTTCGACGTCTCTTGCCAGATCGTCGTCACGTGCATCGGATCGCACGCTTTCCCCATCGAAGGAATTCCCTTCGACGACCGCGCCGGAATCGTCGCGAACGAGAACGGCAGGATTTCCGACCGCCTGTACGCGGTCGGCTGGCTGAAGCGGGGCGCGACCGGCACGATCGGCACCAACAAGAACGATTCGCTCGAAGTCGTCGACCGCCTCCTCGCCGAATGTCCCGACGGCGCGCGGCCCGGGCGGGCCGCGGTCGACGCCCGGCTGGCGGCGCGCGGCGTCCGGATCGTTTCCTTTTCCGATTGGCAGGAGATCGACAGGCTGGAAGTCGAAGCGGCGCCTGCCGGCGCCCCCCGGCGCAAGTTCGCCAGCCCGGACGAGATGATCGCCGCGCTGGAGCGGGCGGACTAGGCGACGGGCCGCCTCGAAGCGGGGCTGCTCGACAAGCGACCGAGCAAGCGGAGAAAGGTCTTCCGTTCGGCGGCCGACAGCGGTTCCAGCGTTCGTTCGCTGATCGCGTGGCCGCGATCCGTGACCTCGGCCACCAACTCTTCGCCCGCCCCCGACAACGTGAGCAGCAGGCGCCGCCGGTCTCCCGGGTCCGCGCGGCGCCTGATCAACCCGCGAGCGAGCAGACGCTTGATCACGCCCTGCATGGTGGCCGCGTCCATGGCCGTGAGACGGCCGAGATGATTCTGCGACGCTTCGTCCATGTCCGCGAGCGTCGTCAAAACGGCGAACTGCAACGGCGTCACCCGGCCGTCGCCGATCATCGCCTGAAAGATCGCCGTATGACGCTGATGCGCCCGGCGCAGCAGATGGCCGACCTGCTTGCGGAGCGCGAAAGCCGGCGCGCCGTCCTTCGCGGCGCCGGCTTCGCGCTTGGCCTCGTCCGTCGCAGGCAACGCCATGAAGCGATGTCCCCGATGCTGACGCGCAAAGGATGACGAACGGCCGCGGCGCGGTCAAGACGGCTCGCGGACCCAGTTCAGATAGCCCCGATTTCCCGCAATCGCTCGATCTCCGAGGCGTCCTTGCCGAGCAAGCCGGACAGAATTTCCTCCGTATGCTGACCGAGCGTCGGCGGCGCGCGGTCGTATTCGATGGGAGATTCCGAGAACCGAATCGGATTCGCCACCGTGGGAACCGAAATCGCGGTCGGATGCTCAAGCTCGCGCCGCATGCCGCGCGCCAGGACATGCGGGTCGCCGAACGTCTGCGCCAGATCGTTGATCGGCCCGCAGGGAACGCCCGCCTTCTCGAGCTCTTCCAGCCAGAAGGCGCGCGGCCTGGATCCGATGGCCTCGTCGAGAATCGGGCCCAGCAGGCGCCTGTTGACCACCCTGGCGCGATTGGTCGCGAAGCGTTCGTCGTCCGCCAGCTGCGAACGGCCCGCGACTTCGCAGAACCTCCTGAACTGTTCGTCGTTGCCGACCGCGAGAATGACGTAGTGGTCGGCCGTTTTGTAGGCTTGGTACGGAACCACGTTCGGATGCGCATTGCCCATCCGTTCCGGAGCCCTGCCCCCGATCAGGTAATTCATCGCCTGATTGGCCATCGCGGCGACCGTCGCGTCCAGCAGCGCCATGTCCACGTGCTGGCCGCGCCCGGTCTTCTCGCGCCATGCGAGCGCCGAAAGCGCGGCGACGGTCGTGTACAGCCCGGTGACGATGTCCGTCAGCGCGACGCCGACCTTTTGAGGGCCGCCGCCCGGCCGGTCGTCCGCCTCTCCCGTGACGCTCATCAGGCCGCCCATGGCTTGAATGAGGAAATCGTAACCGGCGCGGCCGCTGTACGGGCCGGTCTGTCCGAATCCCGTGATGGAGCAGTACACCAGGCGCGGGTTGACCCGCCGTAGCGCCTCGTAATCGAGCCCGTACGCCGCCAGGCCGCCAGCCTTGTAGTTTTCGATCAACACGTCCGACGTTTCCGCCAGGGCTCGGACGACCTCCTGGCCTTCCGGCTTGCCGAGGTCGACGGTCACCGATTTCTTGCCGCGGTTGGCCGACAGGAAATAAGCCGATTCGCCCGTTTCCCCGCCATCAGGACTGACTGCGTAGGGAGGCCCCCAAGCTCGCGTGTCGTCTCCCCTGCCCGGCCGTTCGATCTTGATGACCTCCGCGCCGAGATCGGCGAAGGTCTGCCCCGCCCACGGCCCGGCGAGGATGCGGCTCAGATCGAGTACGCGGACATGCTCCAGCGGCCGGACCATGGCGCGCCCCGGCGCGGCGGCCTCAGAAGAACGCCTGGATGCCCGTCTGCGCCCGCCCGAGGATCAGCGCGTGGATGTCGTGCGTGCCTTCGTAAGTGTAAATCGTTTCCATGTTCATCAAGTGCCGCATGACGTGGTATTCGTCCATGATGCCGTTGCCGCCGTGGATGTCGCGGGCGTCCCGGCAAATGTCCCGCGCCTTTCCGGTGGAATTGCGCTTGAGCATCGATATCAGCTCCGGCGAGCACGATCCGTCGTCCATCATCCGGCCCATGCGGAGACAGGACTGATAGCCGATGAAGATCTCGCTCTGCATGTCGGCGAGCTTCTTCTGGACGAGCTGATAGGAAGCGAGCGGCTTGCCGAACTGGGTGCGGTCGAGCGCGTAGCCGCGCGCCGCCTGCCAGCAGAACTCGGCGGCGCCGAGCGCGCCCCATGCGATGCCGTAGCGGGCGTTGTTGAGGCAGCCGAAGGGACCCCCGAGCCCGCGCGCTTCGGGAAGGTAGTTCTCGTCCGGAACGAAGACGTTGTCCATGACGATTTCGCCCGTGACGGAAGCCCGCAAGCTGAGCTTGTTGTGAAGCTTCGGCGTGGACAGGCCCTCCATGCCGCGCTCGAGAATGAAGCCTCGGATGATGCCCTCGTCGTCCTTGCCCCAAACTACGAACAAGTCCGCGATCGGCGAATTGGAGATCCAGGTCTTGCTGCCGTTCAGCCGATAGCCGCCGTCCGCCTTGACCGCCCGGGTTTTCATGCCGCCGGGATCCGACCCGTGATCCGGCTCCGTCAGGCCGAACGCTCCGATCGACTCGCCGCTGGCGAGCCCGGGCAGGTATTTCCGGCGCTGTTCCTCGGTCCCGTAGTTGTAGATGGGCCACATGACGAGACTCGACTGCACGGACAGCGTCGATCGATACGACGAATCGACCATTTCGATCTCGCGGGCGATCAGACCGTAGGCGACGTAGCTGACGCCGGCGCAGCCGTATCCGCGAATGGTCGAACCGAGCAAGCCGAGCTGGCCCATTTCGGGGATTACGTCCCTGTCCACGCGCTGCTCGTTGTAAGCGTCGACGATCCGCGGCATCAGCTTTTCCCGCGCGTACTGGCGGGCCGTCTCCCGCACCATTCGTTCGTCCTCGGTAAGCTGTTCGTCCAGCTTCATCGGATCTTCCCAACCGAACTTCCCCCAGACGCGGGGTGAATGCCCGGCCGCCCTAGCCGCCATCGTCGCCATCCGTCGATCCTTTCCCTGTTCGATCGCGAAACGTTAATATGCCCGCAGCGAACGATTTTCAAATCAGGCGCGCCGTCCCGACGGCCTCGGCCGCGCGGACGACGGCCGTGCCTCGCCAAGGAGCCGTCGGTCATGCCGCACACATTGCGCAGTTTTCTCGAAACCATCGACAACCGCATGCTGCACATCCATGACGAAGTCGATCCCGTCACCCAGGTCGGCTACCTGTGCTCCGAAAGCAAGGGCCCGCTGACGTTCCACAACCTCAAGGGCTACCCCGGCTGGCGTCTCGCGGACATGCTGATCATGGACCGGGAGGGACAGGCGGCCGCGTTCGGACTCGATCGCGCACAGGAGGTCTGCCCCTATCTCGCCGAGCGGATGGCCACCGAACGCGGCCGCTCGGTCATGGTCGGCGACGGTCCGGTCAAGGAGGTGAAGCTGCTCGGCGACGCGGTCGATCTACGGGCGCTCCCCATCCCGCAGCACAGCCATGGCGACGGCGGCCGCTACCTCGGGTCGGGCATCACGATCACCAAGGATCCCGAAACCGGCATCCGCAACGAAGCGATCATCCGGATGATGCTGACGGACGACCCGAACAAAGCGACCTTCTGGATGGCCGCCCGCCACAACTATGCGCATTACATGAAATACGCCGCGAAGGACGAACCGATGCCCATGGCTTTCGCCATCGGCCTGCACCCGGTGTACGAGATCATGTCGAACTGGTCAGGAAAGCACGAGGACTTCGACGAGCTGGAGTACGGAGCCGGCATCCTCGGCGAGGACATCGAGATGGTCAGATGCGAAACCATCGACCTCGAGGTCCCCGCTCACGCCGAAATCGTCATCGAAGGACTCGTTCATCCGCGCGACCGGGCGCCGGAGGGGCCGTTCGGCGAGTTTACGACGTTCGGCGCGGGCGCAGAGGGACCTGCGCCGGTTTACCGGATCACCGGCATCACGCATCGACGCGACCCGATTTTCCGCCACATACAGGCGACGTGGTTCACGGACCACCAGCCCCTGATCACCCTCCCGATGGAAGCGGCCTACTACAACCGGCTGCGGGACACGCACGGCAACACGAACGTTCTCGACGTCTTCGTGCCGCCTTGGGCTTCGCAGTTCATGATGATCGTCCAGATGCAAGCGCAGTGGGACGGCCAAGCGCGCGACACGCTCATCTCGGCGCTGTCGGGACCGAATCTGCACGTCAAGGTCGCCATCGCCGTCGACGAAGACGTCGACATCTACAACGCGCAGGACGTGCTGTGGGCGATCGCCTGCCGCTGCAACCCCGAAACGATGGCGCACGTCATCCCGGGGACGCGCCTGCATCCGCTGGACATCTCGATCCCGGAAGTGCGGAAGGACTATACGGTCATGCGCGTCGGCGGCAAGCTCGCCATCGACGCCACCAAGCCCGCGACCTGGCGCGGCGAGGAACGCGAGAAATTCGCCCGCGTCAGGCCAATGGGCAAGGACGACCCGTCCATTCGGCGCCTGGTCGAACAGGTCAGGCGATAGATTGACGCCCGGGGCGCGGCGAAGCGGCGCGGCCCTTGTCGTCGAGCCGCGCGCGGCTCACGCCGCGGTCTGGATTTCGCCGGCCGAATTGTCGACGAGAACCGCCGTCTCGAAATACCTCAGCTCGGGCCGCGACCCCATGCGCTGCTCCATGGAATCCAGCCAGGCGTCCGAATGAAACGCCTCCGCCTTCTCGCGGCTCTCCCATGTATAGAAGCCGCCGCCGAGCCCCTCTTCCTCCTGGTAGAGAAAGTGCTTGCTGCAAAGGCCGTCGATTCCCCGGAACCGCGGCGCCGCCTGCCGCGACATCGCATGGGCCGCCGCGCGGTCGACGCCGTCGGCAAGCTTGTAGGTCACCAGTACCGTGATCATCTCGTTTCCTTCTCCGCTGTGTGGCAGTCCGAACGGACGCGCCGCCTCGGTCCCGTTGTCCATAGGTCCTCCACCGGTTCCCGCAGCCGGGCCGCCCTGAACCTTGCGTCGGCGAACTCGCCTGCGTAGAAACGATTATAGCTGATTCGAGAGGCGAAGCATGACGAAAACGGACGCGCCGAGCGAAATGCGCGGAGATCCGGGATTTCTCCTGCCCTCGGCGGAAGCGCTTCGCCGCATGATCGAAAGCTGGGTCGCCGAAGACGCGGGCGACCGGGATCTGACGACGAACATTCTGATTCCGGCCGGCGCAAGGGCTGATTTCGCGATGAACACCCGCCAGAACATCGTGGTCGCGGGCATCGAGGTCGCGGCGGAAGTGTTTCGCCACATGGTTCCGGATGCTTCCGTCGAGACTCTCGTCGAAGACGGCGCGAAGGCCGGCGCGGGCGCGGCGATGATGAGAGTCAGGGGGCCGGCGCGCGGTTTGCTGACCGTCGAACGCACCTCGCTCAACGTCCTTCAGTTCATGTGCGGCATCGCGACTCTGGTGAACCGGTACGCTTCGGCGATCGCCCATACCCGAACGCAGCTCATCGACACCCGCAAGACGGTGCCCGGCCTGCGGCTGCTCTCGAAATACGCCGCCTGCGTCGGAGGCGCCCGCCCGCACCGCCTCGGCCTTCACGACGGCGTAATCATCAAGGACAACCATATCGCGGTGCACGGCTCGATAACCAAGGCGGTCGCCCAAGCGCGCGCGTTGACGCCGGTCCTCACCAAGATCGAAGTCGAATGCGACACGCTCGAACAGGTAGAGGAAGCCGCCGCGGCGGGCGCCGACGTCATCATGTTCGACAACATGTCGGCCGAGACGATGGGAAAGGGACTGGAAATCGTCGCCGGCCGCTGCCGCACGGAAGCTTCGGGCGGCATCGGATTGGACGACATCGCGGAAAAGGCCGAATCCGGCGTTGACGCGCTTTCCGTCGGCCGCATGACGCAGTCGGCTCCCGCCGCCGACATCGGTCTCGACGTCACGATCCTGAAGTAGCCGCCGCATGTCCGGCACGCTCGTCCTGGTCGTCGGTCCCAGCGGCGCGGGAAAGGACACCCTGATTGACGGCGCGCGCAGCGCGCTCGCAGGCGACCCCCGGTACGCTTTCGTCCGGCGCGCCATCACGCGACCGTGCGCCGCCGGAGGCGAGCGCCACGAAGCGATGTCCCGGACCGCGTTCGCGGAACGCCTCGCCGCGGGCGGATTCATGCTTCACTGGAACGCGCACGGATTGAAATACGGCATACCGGCCTCCTGCGAAACCGAGCTCGCGTCCGGCCGTCACGTCGTCGCGAACGTCTCGCGCGGAATCGTCGGCCAGGCCATCGCGCGCTATTCCCCCGTCCTCCTGCTCGAGGTGACCGCGCCGACCGAAATCCTTGCCGCTCGCCTTTCGAGGCGATCCCGGGAGACGACCGCCGACATCGCCCGCCGTCTCTCGCGACCCTCCCCCGACATTCCGGATGGCGCGAGCCGCATTGCGATCGTCAACGAGGGAACCGTGCAGGAGGGAGTCGACCGCTTCGTCGACGCGCTTCGCCGCGGCACGCGATCGCATCCTTCGCCGTTCGTTCGCAAGAGCAACGGCGCGAGGCTCGACTGCAGGGGCTATCGGGAGGCGTTGGGCGACATCGTCGCCGGCCGTTTCGACGACGGAGAAGTCGCTGATTTTCTGGCGGCGACCGCGGCCACGCTCGCCAGAGACGAAACGGTCAGTCTTGCGCGCGCCCGCATCGAGTTCGCGCAGCGGCTGGCGTGGGAAGCGGATCTCGTCGCCGACAAGCATTCGATGGGCGGCATTCCGGGAAGCCGGATCACTCCGATCGTGGTTCCGATCGTCGCGGCGCACGGCATGACGATTCCCAAGGCGTCGTCCCGGGCGATCACGTCCCCGGCGGGCACCGCGGACGCGATGGAAGTTCTGGCGCGGGTCGACCTCGACGCGGACGCGGTGCGGCGCGTCGTGCGCGAGACCAACGGATGCATCGTCTGGAACGGTCGGTTAACCCACTCGCGAGTGGACGACGTGATGAACGCGATCACCCGCCCGCGGCGGATCGACTCTCTCGCATGGTCGGTGGCGTCGATCCTGTCGAAGAAGGTTGCGGCCGGCGCCACTCACTGCGTCATCGACGTTCCGGTCGGTCCCACCGCCAAGGTTCGCGGCGAGGCCGCGGCGACGAAATTGCGCGACCTGTTCCTGCATGTCGGCCTGGCGCTGGGGCTCGAGCTCGACGTTCGCCTGACGAACGGACGCCAACCGGTGGGACGGGGAGTCGGACCCGCGCTGGAAGCGCGCGACGCGCTGGCGGTGCTGCGCGACGACGCCGGCGCGCCGGCCGACCTGCGCGAAAAGGCGTTGGAGTTCGCGGCGGCCGTTCTCCGCTTCGATCCGGCCATGACGGAGGCCGACGCCCGCAAGCGGGCGCAAGATCTTCTGGACGGCGGCGCCGCGCACGAAACGCTGCAGCGAATGATCTCCGCCCAAGGCCGCGTTCCCGAACCCGTCGCCGTCGGAATTCACGCGGCCGAGGTCGCGGCAGGCTCCGACGGGGAAATCGAAGCCGTGAACTGCTTTCGACTAGCGGGCATCGCCCGCGCCGCGGGCGCGCCGGCCGACAAGGGCGCGGGAATCGAACTCATGGCGCGCCCGGGCGACCGGATATCCCGCGATGCGCCGCTGTATCGAATTCGCGCCGGAACCGAGGCCGGACTTGCCGCGGCGGCGGCCCGCGCCTCCGTCGATCACGCGTTCCGCATAACGCTCTCGGCCCCTTGACGGCGAACGCGCCGCCGGAAAATCAGAACTTCACCATGTCGCCGCCCTTGAGCCTCAGCCGTTCGCGCGCCTCGGCCGGAGTGGCGACCTCGAGCGAGAGATCCTCGACGATCCGCCGGATCTTCGCGACCTGATCGGCATTGCTCTCGGCGAGGACGCCCTTGCCGAGATAAAGCGAATCCTCGAGACCGACGCGGACGTTGCCGCCCATGATGGCGCCGGTCGTGACGAAGTTCATCTGATGACGGCCGGCCGCCAGGATCGACCATTCGTAGTTTTCTTCTCCGAACAGCTTGTTGGCAATCCGCCGCATGTGCGCGAGATTCTCGATGTCGGCCCCGATGCCGCCGAGTATGCCGAAGATCGTCTGCACGAAGACCGGCGGCTCGATCATCCCGCGGTCGAGGAAATGCGCCAGGTTGTAGAGGTGCCCCATGTCGTAGCACTCGTACTCGAAGCGCACGCCATGGCCTTCGCCTAGTTCCTTAAGAACCCATTCTATATCCTTGAAAGTATTCCTGAAGATAAAATCCCGCGTCATCTCCAGATAGGCCGGTTCCCACTCGTGCCGCCAGTCCATGCCCTTGTCGAGTATCGGGAAGAGTCCGAAGTTCATCGACCCCATGTTGAGCGACGTCATCTCCGGACTCGCATGCAGCGCCGCCGCGCAGCGCTCTTCGAGCGTCATGCCGTGTCCGCCGCCCGTCGTGATGTTCACGACAGCGTCCGTCTGCTGCTTGATTCGCGGCAGAAACTCCATGAACACCGCGGGGTCGGGCGTCGGGCGGCCGTCCTTCGGATCCCGCGCATGCAGATGCAGGATCGAAGCGCCCGCCTCCGCGGCGGCGACAGCGCCTTCGGCGATCTCGTCCGGAGTGATCGGCAGATGCGGCGACATCGTGGGCGTGTGAATCGACCCGGTTACCGCGCAGGTGATGATGACTTTTCCGTCTTTCGCCATAGTCTTCGTTCCTTGGCTTCGCCCGCACGGGGCCGGTTTCTACTCGTCGATGACCGCGACCGCGCGGGTCCAGCCGCCCGACGCGCCCTTGATCCTGGTCGGGAAACAGATGACTTCGAAGCCGGTCGACGGCAGCTTGTCCAGATTGCCCATCTTCTCGATCTGGCAATATCCCCTTTCCATCCCGGCCTTGTGGCCTTCCCAGATGATCGAGGGATCCCGCGTCCGCTTCCAGCGCTCGAGGGTATGCGGAAACGGCGCGTCCCAGGTCCAGGCGTCGGTGCCGACGACTCGCACGCCTCGTTCCGTCAGCCACAGCGTGGATTCGCGGCCGAAGCCGCAGCCTTTCGAAAGGTAGTCGTCCTTGCCGTAGCGCTCTCCGGCCGAAGTGTTGACCACGACGATGTCGTACGGCTTCAGCTCGTGGCCTATGCGGTCGAGCTCCGCCTGCATGTCGCGGGGCGTGACGAGATATCCGTCTTCGAAATGGCGGAAATCGAACTTGACCCCGGGCCTGTAACACCAGTCGAGCGGGATTTCGTCGATCGCGGCGGCGCGCCTGCCGCCGTCCATCGTCGGGTGATAGTGCCACGGAGCGTCGACATGCGTGCCGTTGTGGGTCGTAAGCTCGATCTCCTCGATCGCCCAGCCCATGCCGTCCGGCAGCTGTTCGGGCTCGAGGCCGGGAAACAGCGCGCAGACGTCCTTCGCGGTTTCGGCGTGGCCGCGGTAGACGATCTTCGGCAACATGAAGTCGGGGTCGGACTTGATCCCCGCTTCGAGCGGCACGGAAATGTCGACGAGACAGCGTGGCATGCGAGCCTCCCTGCGAACCGGACGATTATGGCCGATTCCCGGCGACAGCGCGAACGCCGGAAGAGCCAACGCGCTCGCGCCGGCCATTTTTTGCCAACCGCCGATTTCGGATCGGCCGCCGGGTTCGGTTTCCGCCTGCACGACCGCAGGACAGGCGGAACAACGTTCGAGACAAGGCGCAGCGCAGGCGACGAGCCTGAATGGCGGCGGGGCGCACGCCTCCGGTTCGCAAGCGTCCGCTAGCCGCGACGGGACCGGTCGTCAGACGCCGTTCAGTGCTGTTTGGCGACGCCCGCCACGCGGGACAGCAACTCGTCGCCATCTTCGCAGTCGATCAAGCAGTCCCCGATTGCGGCAAGGCCATCGGGGTCGTCGACGGCCGCCAGCAGCGCCCCGAGCCGCGTTGCCGTATCCGCATCGAACTTCCGCGCCGCCAGACGCGACAACATCGCCCGCTGATGCTCTTTGCCCCGCGCCATGCCCCGCGCCATGCCTTGGGCCATGCCTTCGGCCATGCCTTCGGCCATGCCTTGGGCCATGCCCTCTGTCCTGCCCTTTGCCATGGCCTTGGCGCTTCTCTCCTCGATAGCCTCGTCCATCCGTTTGGCCAACAACGATCCCATCGCTCCCAGCTCCCCTTTCCTCTGGTACGCCTTCAGTTTCGCCAGCGCCTCGCCGTCGGTCGCCTGACCGCCGCCTGCCGCCGCCTGCCGCACCAACTCCGCGATCAGACAGCGAAGATCCGCTTCGGCGTCCGGGTCGATCACCTTATCCAGCTTCGGCAGCGCCGACAGCAGCTCATCCCATCGGCCCTGCTCGATCAACGCCTCCGCGTACAACACATTGTCCAACAGCGCATCGTTGACGCCCACCTTGCCAATGTCAATCAGAAAGAAATTTTGCCGCGGCTCGTACGGCAGAAGATCTTCGTCGACCTCCACGCTCAAATCGCCCATCCCCTCCGGCGCCAACCAAGGACTCCGCCCGTTGTAGATGACCACCGGCAGTATTCGGGGCAGTTTCCAGCCGGAACGCTTCGGAAAGTTGTTCGACAGCTTGTCGAGCATGTCCCCAGCATATCTCAGCATACGAAGCGCCATCTTCCAGTCGCTCGTGGACTGGAACTCCACCAGAACATAGTACCACCCTTCCAGGCCGCCCTTGCGAACGCGCACGCGCCAGACCATGTCGCTCTGCAGCGGACGTCCGCTCGCGTATTCCGTCGGCACCGGTTGCAGGGTATCGAAATCGATCGTACCGGTTAGCCTTGTCGGGATGAAGCCGCGCAGCAGATCGGCGAACACCCGCCTATGATTGAACAAACTCTTGTATATGGCGTCGTAACCCATGGCTTTGACTCCTCTCCGTCTCCTTCGCGGTCGACGCGGGGGGGACATTCCAAAACCTTCAGAAATGCATTACATAAAATGAACATATAGCGTTATGAAAAGTTTTCAAGGGGAACGTATAGCAGAAATAAAATTTTTTGGGATGCCGTACGTTCGAGATTTCGCAGCGTGCGGCGCTTACGGCAAGCGTTGTCGACGCGGTTGCAGATTCGCAGCGGACGCTCCCGGGGACTGCGGGCATCCCCCGGGAGCGGCGCGAAAATCTCCCCGCAATGGCTTATTCAGGCGGCGGCCGCACTCTCTGCCCCGGCGTCCAGCGGCATTTTTCGCGCCCGGCGCCGCCGAAAGGCGCCGCCGGGCGACGTTACTTGAGAGCGGAGCGCCGCAGGGCCTTCGGTATCGAGGATCGTGCGCAGGCGAACCTCGCCCTCCCCAAAGATCGCCGATTTCCCGCCGATGCCGTTCGTCTCCCGATCGGCGTTGGGCGGAGCGCTCGTTCGCCGCCTCTTCAGCGCGGGAAACGCCGATGTTCGGCCGGAGACGCCTGAACGCGGTAAAGCCGCGCCCGGAGCCGACTTCGAGAGGCGAAGGGGCGAAGGTTGCGCCGAAGAAATCGCGGGTGGGCGGAGCCGCCGCCGGGACGAAAACGGGAGCGCGACGACGCGCTGTCTCGCCGGATCTCAAGAATCAACCACCCGCAGCGTCCGCCTTGAACAGGCGCTGGTAGATCGCTTCCACGGCCGTGACCTCTTCGGGGCGCAACTCGGCGAATTCGCCCGTTCGGGCCCGCAAGCGCCCGTCGTTCTGGTCGAGGAAGCGAAACAACAGATCCAGAAAACGATCCGGCATGTCGACGACGGCAGTGGTCTCCATTCGGAACCGGTCGTGCAGCCTCAAGAAATCGGCTTCCCGCGGCAAATCCTCTTCGATCGTCCGCTCTACGCACGCGTAGAGAAACTCCGCGTGCGGCGTGGCGTCGAAATACCGGTAGAAGTCCGCCGTCTCGTTCAGAACCCGCACGTTGTTGCGCGCGGTCGGCTCCCAACGAACGTGAGGAAGCATGCGCGAGGAGCCCGTTTCGAGAACCCGCTTGTAGTCCTCGATGCGATCCAACATGACGGCCGAGACGGGAAAAACGACTCCTGGCGGATTGAATCCGCGTTCGGCGAGCGCATGATGGACGAGGTAGCGATGCAGGCGTCCGTTTCCGTCCTCGAAGGGATGGACGTAGACGAAGCCGAAGGCCAGGACCGCCGCGGCGACGACGGGGTCGAGCGATCGGGCGGCGGCGCGGTCGAACCCGATCAGTCCGTCGATCAACGAGGGAACGTCTTCGTGACGGGCGCTTACATGGTCAGGCAACGGCGCCATGGTCTCGCGATCGTGCTCGCCCACGAAACCGCCTTCCCTGCGCAAGCCGATTCGGACGAACCGGGCGTCGCCGATGACAAGGCGCTGAAGATGAAGCAATTCGTCGAGATCGATCGGCCTCCGACCGGCTTCGTCGATCGCGCGCGCCCACCGCTGGATCCGGTCCTGGGGCGGTCGCTCGCCTTCGATGGCGTAACTGGCCCTGGAATCCTTGAGCAGCAGAAAGGCGGCGGCGCGGGAAAGGACATCCGCAGGTACGGCTTCCGCGGCTTCCCGCGCCCGTTCGGACATATTGCGGGCCGCAAAGGCTTCCAGACGCTCGCTTCGAAAGACCATCGGACAGAAAGCCGGCGTACCGGGCATGTTGTCGCGCACCCGGTGGCGCGGCGACAGGTCGCCTTCCGTATCGAACTGACGGTCGGAATCGACGGCCGGAACGTAGCTGCCATTCCGCGCGTCGGGAAGATCGAGCGCCTGTCCCAGCAGCCATTCGTAGAGGAACCATAGCCGCCGGGCGTAGGCGCTCGTCGGTCTGGCGCGCGCGAAGCTCTCGATCGGGCGCGGTCCCGCGGCGAGAAAGAGTCGGCGCAGAACCGCGAGATCGAGTCCTTCGTATCTCAAGGCGAAGACGAGGTGTCCCTCGACGGTCGGTTCGGGAGCATGGCGGGGGGTGTAGATCTGCCAACCGTCGCGTCGGTAGACGCGATGTTTCTCCCCGATCGCGGACAGGCGAACAGGCGGCGGAACGTCGAGATCGAAAGCGTCGATCAGCGCGGCGTAGCCGGCCGGAGTCGCGCGTTCGGGCAGCCGGCGATCCTGAAAAACCGCGACGGGGCCTGAAAACCGATGCTGCGGAGCGGCGTCCATGAATTTTCCTGACAACTCCGCCTCCCGCCGACCAAGGCGATTCGGCATTGAAATTCGATTATGTTCCATGAAAAACAATTATTCAAGACAAATTTCATGATTTTTATTGCACAGACACGCGAGGGAGCGCGACGACCGGCCGGCTGCAACAACCCGACGCCCCGCGGCTGCGGCTTCGGAGTGTCAGGAACGGCCTATATGAGCGGCGACGTCGGCTCGAGGCCGAACGTCACCTCGCCGAACGTGGTGGCCGCGATATCCCAGCTCTGGATGATGTGGTTGGCTACGGCGTGCATGTCGCGAAACTTTCGCTCGACAACGTGACCGTCGAATATCGCGCCGGCTCCCGCCATCCCCTGCAACCTGCCGACCGCGCTTTTGCACAACCGGCCGGCGTAGGCTTGGTCGCGACGGTTGCGAGCCTTTTCCCGAAGCGTGAGGGAACGGCCCTCGCGCATCGCCGCCATGGCCCCCGACGCGTCCCGTTCGACAAGCAGGCGCGCGCAGTCGATCTCCGCCGCCGCCTCGGCGATGCCGGCCTGAAGAGTCGGTTGACCCGCGAGCTTCACGCCCATCGATTCCCGGTTCGCGATCTGATCTGTGACGGCGTCGAGCGTGCTCTCCGCGATGCCCAATCCGACGCCGTTGAAGAAGAACGGCACCGCGGTCACGTGCGGCAGCCGGTAAAGCGGCCGCGTCTCGCCGTTTCCGCGAGCCTCCGCGCCGCCGCTCGCCTGGGCGAAGCGAAGCGTTCGATGGTCGGGCACGAAGCGGTCCTCGACCGCCACGTTCTTGCTTCCGGTTCCCCGCAGGCCCATCACGCGCCAGTTGTCTTCGATCTCCGTTTCGCTTCGCGGCACCAGAAAGAAGGTGTGACCCGGATCCGGCTCGCCGGGCGATACGAAAGCCCCGAGGATAATCCAGTCGGCGAAGTCGCAACCGCTTACCCACCCCCATTTTCCGGACAGTTTCCAGCCCCCCGAAGCCCGTTCGACGCGCCCGACGGGAAAGTAGCCGGCGGAAACCGCCGCCTCGGGATTCTCGCCCCAGATTTCCTCCGAAACCTCCGCCGGAAACATGCTGACGAGAATCGAGTGATCCGAATGGATGGCGCAAATCCAGCCCGCGGACGCGCATCCGCGAGCGACCGTCGCGACGATGCGGACCGCGCGGTCGAGCGGAAGCTCCGCCCCGCCGTATTTTCGCGGCTGGCAAAGTCGGGACAGTCCGGCCGATCTCAGGTCCGCGACGGTGGCGTCCGGCAACCGGCGAAGCCTTTCGGTTTCGGCGCCGCGCGCCTCGAGAACCGGAAGAAGATCGAACGCCCGTTTCTCGAGGCCCGCCGCCCGCTCCGATTCGTCCATGATGTCCAGCGCGTTCATCGTTCTCCTCCCGACCCGCGGATTTTCTATAGCGTCGCAATTTGCGCGTTCGAGGTCAAAGCGCGGACGGAAACCCGGCCTGCGCGGATTTTCGCGACGGACGGCCCGCCCCGGCTCGCCCGCTTGACCTCGGCCGCCGGGTCGCGCAGTAACGCCTCATGCGGCTGATCACTTTCAAACGCGGCGACGGTGCCGACCGCCTGGGAGCGCTCGTGGAGGACGACGCCGCGGTGGTCGATTTGCACGCCGCCCGGCAGGAACCCGCCTTCGCGTCGATGAAGCGCCTCGTCGAAGCCGGCGATGAGGCTCTGAACGCTGCGCGCGCCGTCGCCGCCGACCCGCCTTCGTCCGCCGTCGTCGAAACGGCGCTCGTGGCGCTCCGAACGCCGCTTCCCGAACCGCCCCAGATCCGCGACTGCCTGTGTTTCGAGGAGCATCTCGTGCAGGCTTACCGCGCGCTTCGCGAGAGCCGCGCCGCGCTCGAACCCGATCCGGAGGCCGCGCTCGCGGAATTCGAGAGGAACGGGCTGTTCCGGGTTCCCGAGGTCTGGTACCGGCAGCCAATCTACTACAAGGCCAACCGGTTCGCGGTCGTCGGCACCGGGGAGGACGTATCGTGGCCCGCCTACGCCGACGCGATGGACTACGAGCTCGAGTTCGGCTTCTTCGTGGGCAAGGGCGGCCGCGACATACCGAAGGAAAAAGCCCGGCGGCACATCTTCGGCTACGCCGTCTTCAACGACGTGTCCGCGCGCGACGTCCAGGCGGTCGAGATGACGGGAGGCCTCGGTCCCGGCAAAGGCAAGGATTTCGACACCGGCAACGTGATCGGACCGTGCATCGTCACGGCCGACGAGCTCGACCCCTACGACTGCGTCATGACGGCGCGGATCAACGGCGAAGAATGGTCGCGCGGCCATTCGAGCAGCATCCACTGGACTTTCGAGGATCTGATCGCCCACGTTTCGCGCTCGGAAACGCTGCGGCCCGGCGAGTTCTTCGGTTCGGGAACGGTCGGCGGAGGGTGCGGCCTCGAACTCGGACGCTATCTCGCGGACGGCGACCTGATGGAACTCGAGGTCGAGGGGATCGGAACTCTGCGGAACAGAATCGTCAGGGAGGACGAACGATGGTCGAAAAAATCCGCCGCGTCGTGACCGGCCACGACGAAAACGGCAAGTCGGTTTTCCTCGTCGACGGCGAGGCGACCGCGGTCAAGGAGATGGACTCGATGCCGGGGCTGGCGCTTACGGACCTCTGGCGGACCGACGGCGCGCCGGCCGAGAACGCCGGAGACCGGGACGCCGCCGATCGTCCGGTCGTTCTGGAGCCGCCGCCGAACGGCACGATCTTCCGCATCGTCGAATTCCCGCCCGACGAGGCGTGGCGCGGCAGGGCCGACGCCGCCGAGGCGTTCGATTCGATCGGCGCCGGTCACGCGGCCGACGCCTCCAGCGACGACCCGATGATGCACAGGACGGCTACGGTCGATTATCTGATCGTCCTGAAGGGAGAGATATGGGCCGTCCTCGACGACAGCGAGACGCGCCTGAAACAGGGGGACGTGATGGTTCAACGCGGCACCAATCATTCGTGGAGCGTCCGCAACGGCGAGCCCTGCCTGCTGGCCGCGGTGCTCGTCGGCGCCGCGCCCGTTCCGGCCGCGGCGCAACGATCCGAAGGAAGCGCGTCATGACGGGCTGCATCGTCGGCTGGGCGCACGGAAAGTTCGGCAGGCACGACGGCGTCGGCCTGGAAACGCTGATCGTCGACGCCGCGACCGAAGCCATCGCCGACGCCGGCATCGCGCCGGCGGACGTCGACGAAATCTACGTCGGCCACTTCAACGGCGGCTTCGTGAAGCAGGACTTCCCGGCTTCCCTCGTCCTTCATGCGCATCCGGACCTGCGCTTCAAGCCGGCGACGCGGGTGGAAAACGCCTGCGCCACGGGTTCGGCCGCGATTCATCAGGGACTCGCCGCCGTCGCCGCCGGCAAGGCGCGCTTCGCGCTTTGCGTGGGCGTCGAAAAGATGACGGAACTCGCGGGCGACGCGATCGGCGAAGTGCTGACCAAGGCAAGCTACGTCGAAGAGGAAGGCGGGAAGAACGGCTCCTTCGTCGACATCTTCGCACGGATCGCGGAGAGCTATTTCCGGAAATACGGCGACCAGACCGACGCTCTCGCGCGCATCGCCGCCAAGAACCATGCGAACGGCGCCGCGAATCCCCTCGCCCACTTCCAGAAGGATCTGGGCTACGATTTCTGCCGCCGCGAATCCGAGGCCAACCCGATCGTTTCCGGCCCGCTCAAGCGTTCCGACTGCTCGCCGGTCACCGACGGAGCGGCCGCCCTCGTTCTCGCCGACGACGGCGCGGCCATGGCGACGGACAAGGCGGTGAAGTTCCGCTCCGTGTCGCAAGCGAACGACTTCCTGCCGATGTCAAGACGCGACGTGACCCTCTTCGAAGGCCCGGAAAAGGCATGGACGCTGGCGTTCGAACGCGCGGGAATGACGGTCCGCGACCTCGACGTCGCCGAAGTGCACGATTGCTTCACCATCGCCGAACTGCTGATCTACGAAGCCATGGGCCTCGCCGAAAAGGGCGAAGGCGCGCGGGTGATCGCCGAGGGCCGGTCGGCCAAGGACGGCGAATTGCCGATCAATCCCTCGGGCGGCCTGAAATCCAAAGGACACCCGATCGGCGCCACGGGAATTTCGATGCACGTGATGGCCGCCATGCAGACCCGCGGCGAAGCCGGGGCGCTGCAGATCGACGGCGCGAGTGTCGCCGGAGTCTTCAACATGGGCGGCGCGGCGGTGGCCAACTACGCGTCGATCCTCGAGGCCGTTCGGTAGCCCGCCGCGGATGAACCTCGCAAGGCTCCTGGTCGACGCCGCCGAACGCCGCCCGGACGCTCCGGCGCTGGCGGCGGGCGACCGCGTCGTCGCGACCTACGCGCAACACGCCGACCGGTCCGCCAGGATCGCGGGCGCCTTGAGGACGACCCTCGGTCTCGGCAAGGGCGACATCGCCGCCCTCGCCATGAGAAACCATCCCGCGATTTCCGAAATCATGTTCGCCGCATGGATCGCCGGCTGCGCGGTGTTGCCGATGAACGCGCGGCTGCATCCCCGGGAACTCGCCTGGATTCTCGACGACGCTGGCGCGAAAGCGTGCTTCGCGACCGACGGAATCGAAATCGCCGGCGGAAGGCATGCCGCGATCCCGGCGGATTCGAAGCGGTTCGACGAACTGTCGCGCTCCGACCCCTTGCCCCCGGCGGACGTCGACGCGGACGACCTCGCCTGGCTCTTCTACACGTCCGGCACCACCGGCAAGCCCAAGGGGGCGATGCTGAGCCATCGCAACCTTCGCGCCATGAACGCCGCCTACTTCGCCGGCGTCGACGAGATCGCGCCGGAAGACTGCATCGTCCACGCGGCGCCCATGAGCCACGGCTCGGGCCTCTATCTCCTGCCGCACGTCGAGCGGGGCGCCTGCCAGGTGGTTCCCGAATCGGGCGGATTCGATCCCGGCGAAACGATCTCCCTGCTGCGGGCGTGGAACGGCGCGACCCTTTTTCTAGCTCCCACCATGCTGACCCGCCTGATGCGAACGCCGGGACTCGATCGATCCGCCCTCGCCGGGCTCAAGACCATCGTCTACGGCGGCGCTCCGATGTACGTCGACGACCTCCTTGAAGCGCTGGACGTCTTCGGATCCCGGCTGGTGCAAATCTACGGCCAGGGCGAGGCGCCCATGACCATCTCCTGCCTGTCTCGCGCTCTGCACGCCGACGCCGGTCATCCGGACTACAGGAATCGGCTTGCCTCGGTCGGCCGGGCGCACGCGGGGGTCGAGGTGCGGGTGACGAACGAACGCGGCGAAACCGCGGCCGCCGGAGAACTCGGCGAAGTGACGGCGCGCGGCGACGTCGTCATGCGAGGATATTTCCGCAACCCCGAAGCGACCGCCGAGACGCTCCGCGACGGCTGGCTGCGGACCGGCGACGTCGGCGCGCTCGACGCCGACGGGTTCCTGACGCTCAAGGACCGTTCGAAGGACCTCGTGATTTCGGGAGGATCGAACGTCTATCCGCGCGAGGTCGAGGAGGTCCTGGTCGGTCACGACGGCGTGCTCGAGTGCGCGGTCGTCGGCCGGCCGCATCCCGACTGGGGCGAGGAGGTCGTCGCCTTCGTCGTCGCGAGGCCCGGAGCGGCGGTTCGGGAGGCGGAGCTCGACCGCTTCTGCCTCGATCGGATCGCCCGCTTCAAGCGGCCCCGCGTCTACAGGTTCGTCGATGCGCTCCCGAAGAACGACTACGGCAAAGTCCTGAAGACGCGGTTGCGGGAATTGGCCGCGCGGTAGTCCCGCCGCCTATCGCCGCGGACGGACGAACGCGGCGTAAAGGACCAGCCCGACGCCGAGCGCGACGATCAGCAGCGCGACGGGATAGTTCGCGAGCCGCAGCGGGTCCTGGCGCGTCAGAATGACGGCCTGCGTCAACGGCAGTTCCCAGAGCCGTCCCAGAACGAAAGCGATGATGAAGGTGACGACCGGCATGCCCAGCGCCCGCAACCCGTAGCCGAACGCGCCGAAGGCGGCGACGAGAACGAGGCCCGGCGGGCCGCCGCCGCCGATCCAGGCGCCCGCGAAGCAAAGCAAAACGACGCACGGATAGATGAAGCTGGCGGGGATGCGCGCCACCAGCGAAAACGCGCCGAGACCGATGCGGCCGATCGCCAGATTGGAGACGTTGGCGACGGCCATGGCCGTGAATATCGCGAAGACCAACCGTCCTTCGTCCCGGATCAGGGTCGGGCCCGGAACGACGCCGTGAATGACGAGCGCGCCCAGGAGGAAGGCCGCGACGACGTTTCCGGGGACGCCTATCGCCAAAAGCGGAATCAGGTTGGCTCCGGCGACGGCGCTGTTCGCGGCTTCGGTCGCCGCGACCCCTTCGATTTCGCCTTCGCCGAACCTTTCCGGCGTCTTCGAAGCGCGGCGGGCGGCCGAATATCCGAGAGCGGCGGCGACCGTCGAGCCGACGCCGGGAATCGCGCCGATGAACGTGCCGATGGCGGCGGAGCGGAAGATCGTCCGGGAGGCGGACAGGTATTCCCGGAAGCGGAGCCGCTTGCCGTCCGCGTCGGGTCGCGGCGCGAGCGAACCTGTCGTCGCGTCGCGCCGGTGGGCGAGCGCGAACAGAATCTCCCCGAGCACGAGCACGCCGATGCCGACCGAAACCAGGGGCAGCCCGTCCTCCACCTCGGAGAAGCCGAAGGTCAGGCGGGGCGTCGCCTCCTCCGGAGACTGGCCGACGGCGGCGAAGACGAACCCGAAGGCCGCCGCCGTCAGGCCGCGAAACGGATTGCCTCCGATCAGGCCCGCGACGACGCAGATCGAGAAGAAGATGAGCGCCGCCTGTTCGACCGGCCCCAACATGAGCGCGACGAGCGAAAGAGGCGCGGCCGCCGTGAACAGGACGATATCGGACACCGTGTCTCCGGTGATCGAGGCGTAGAGGCCCATCCGGAGGGCCTTGCCGGACTTTCCCTTCCGGGCGAGGGGATATCCGTCGACGGCGGTCAGGGCGGAGTCCGGCGTGCCCGGCGTGTTCATGAGGATCGCCGGGACGGCGCCGCCCACGGCGCTGCCCTTCATGATGCCGATCAGAAAGCCGATCGCAGGCAAGGGCGGCAGCCAGAACGTCGCCGGGATCGCGATGGCGATCGCCATCGGGCCGTTGAGGCCGGGAATCGCGCCGACGAGGATCCCGGTGGCGACGCCGATCACGACGAACACGACGTTGACCAGCGTCAGCGCGTCGGCGACGCCGACGAGAACGGTGTCGAGTCCCGGCATGAAAGCGTTACGGCAGCGGCCGGCCGAGCAGAACGTCGAACATGAGCCAGAGCAGAAACGGAAGGGTCGCGGGCAGGCCGACCAGGAACGGAATTCGCCGTTCTCCCGCCAGCAGCATGACGGCGAGAACGACCGCCGCGCCCGCCGCCACGAAGCCGATCTTCAGCATCAGGAAAACCGCCGACCCCAAGCCGGCGGCCGCGAGCCCCGCCGCCGCCCCGCGCCGCCGGGGAACGTCCACGGCGGCTGCGCCTCCGATTCCCGAAACCGCCAGTCCCGCTCCCGCCGCGACCAGAAGCCACGCCGCAAGCAGAGGGTAGAATTGCGGTGAAACGAGCGCGAACAGGGCCGGCCCCGTGGCGGCCGGGACGATCCAGAAGATCAGGGCCGCGCCCAGAACCGCGGCCGCCGTCCCGACCGCCAGGTCGGACCGGTTCGCCACGGCCGCCGTCACGGGTCCGTCAGGTCATTTGGCGGCCGCGATGCGCGCCGCGTTCCGCTCCCTGTCGGCGAGAATTCCGTCGAGCAGATCCTTGCCGGACGTGAACTCCAGCTTCAGGCTCAGCCTGTCCTGGATCAGACCCTTCAGCTTCTCGTCGCCGGTCGCGGCCTTCAGAGCGCCGGTATAGGCCGCCGCGATATTCTCCGGCAGGCCGGCGGGCGCGGAAAACGTCCACTTGACGTCGAAAAACGCATCCTTCGCGCCGTATTCGATGAAGGTGGGGGCATCGCCGACGATCAACCGTTCCCGCTCGGCCGAGGCGAGAAGCTTCAGTTCGCCCTTGCGGATCAACGGCGCCTGCGGGCCTGCGGCCAGCGTCGCCGAGATGTGGCCGCCCATGACGCTCTGGATGCCCGCGCGACCGCCGCGCACCGGCACCAGCTTCAGCGGCGCCCCGAAATGCTTGGCCACCAGCCGCATGATCACGTTCGACCCCGGGCTGAAGCTCCCGATGGTGATCTCCTGCCCCGCCTTCGCCGCGGCGACGAGTTCCTCGAGGTCGTTCCACGGCGCGTCGGCCTTCGCGACCAAGCCGACCTGGGTGCTGGCGATCGAGCCGAGATGCGTGAAATCGGAGGGGCCGTAACCGACGTTCGGATTGAGAACCGGCGCGAAGGCGAAGGTCTCGCTGACCGCCATGCCGATCGCGTAGCCGTCGGCAGGCGCCTTCACCAGCGCCTTGGCCATGGCCGCGCCGCCGCCGCCGCGCCTGTTTTCGACGACGATCTTCGCATCCATCTCCTTTTCGATGAAGCTGGCCACCGCGCGGCCGAGAATGTCTCCTCCGCCGCCCGCCGGGAACATGACCATCATCGTCACCGGCTTCGCTGGCTTCCATTGCGCCTGCGCCGCCGGCGCGGCCATGGCGGCCGCGGCAAGCGCGACCGCGAAGAACAGTTCCTTGCGCATCACATTTCCTCCTTGCTGAACGCCTTGGTCAATCGGACCGTCCGTTCCTTTTCTTCGTAGAAACCCCGCGGACGATACTCGTCGGTATGCATGCAGCACTTGATCCGCAGCAGATCGGAACCGTCCTCGAAGATCAACAGGCGGCTCATCGGCATGGCGTGGTCCCTCACGAAATGCCGGGTCAGGGCGGCGACGTTCACGAAGGTCGTGCCGCCGTAGCGGGTTTCGATATGGGACTTGCCGCCTCTCGCGTCGTCGGGGTTCGCGTGGGTGTGCGCGCCGAGCCAGAGGTCGACGGCCCCCGGATGGGCTTCCAGCCAGGATTCGAACGCGCCGCTGTCCGGCCGTCCCGCGACCCAGTAGAGATAGGAAGCGCCCTGCGGCGTGCCCTCCGCGTAATAGCCGTGATATTCCGACCGCCAGCTTCCGTCCCGGTTGCGGGTCATTCCTTCCCACTCTCCGCTCGCGACCGTCGTGTCCTTCAGAACGTAGTGATGCGCGGTGACGACGATCCTGTCGCGATGGCTGGATTCCACCTGATCGACCCACCAGTCGAACGTCTCGCGGCTTACGACGCCGCCGGGATTTCCGCCCAGCTTGCCCCGTCCCGCGGGCAGGGACGGCTCGTTGACGTCGCTCATCATCAGGAACCGGACGTTGCCGACGTCGAACCGGTAGCACTCCCAGTCGCCGCGAACCGGATATCTGTAGCGGTCGCGGTCGACGCCGGAGACGGCAGCGTTCTCGCCGAAGGGATCGACGTACTTGCGAAACCATTGTCCGGGCGGCTCGTCCGGGGCATTGCGATCGTGGTTGCCGCAAAGAGCGTAGACGTCCTCGCGCCGGTGCCGGGTCAACGCGCCGAACTGGCGAACGATTTCTTCCCCCTCTTCCTCCGTCGGCAATCCGAACGCGGCGCTGAAGTCCCCCAGGTTGAGGCAAACGTCCCAGTCGAAGGCGAGGTCCGGGTTCCCGTCTCCGGTTTCCGATTGGCGTATCGCGTCGGCGAGGCTTTCCCGGCCGGCGGCCTTGTCGGCGCCGACGTGCGAACAGCCGCAGGCCCAGACGCGCAGCGACCCGCTCATGCGGCGCAGCTAGCTGCGGTTGCGGGCCGAACGCCTGCCCGTCACGATCCGCATGCCTTGCGGCGTTCCAGTTCGGCCGCCTCGGCGGCCGTCATCCCCCATAACGGCGGATCCTTGAGATACTCTTCCTCTTCCGGCGTGTTGCGGCGCCCGAGCGCGGCATTGCGATGCGGGAACCGGCCGAATTTCCTGATCGCTTCGTAGTGGCCGACGGCCGCGTCGAGCGACGGCCCTTCGCCGAGGCCGGAGAACAGGGCGACGGAACGCTCCTGGTCGGCCAGACGTTCGCTGTGCTCAAACGGCAGGTAGACGAACACCCGCGGAAAGTAACTGAAGCCCTTGTCGTAACCCCGATCGATCGCGGCGGCCGCGACCTCGCGGGCTTTCGGATCGGCTTCGAAAGCGCGCGGCGTCCCGCGATAGACGTTTCTCGGGAACTGATCGAGCGCGACGATCAGGGCGAGGCAATCCGCGGCGGACTCCACGAAGCGGTCGAACGCTCCGGCCGCCGCGCGCTCGTGGACGTCGAGATAGTTCTCGACGAGCTGCGCGTCGAACTCCGGGGTCGCCTTGAACCACACGTCGCGCCGCTCGAACTCGGCGCGCGGGTCCGCGGCGCCGAACCAGAAACGGAGGATGTCTTCGGCGACCGGATCCATCAGCCGGAAAACGGAAGACCCGCGCCGGAGGAGCGGGCCTTCCCTCCAACGATCAACCGCCGAAAATCGCCTTTCTGGCCTTCGCGGCGGTGTCCGGCGACATGCCGAGAATGCGCTCGGCCGTGGCCTGGATTTCAGCGCCCTTCAATTGCGAAAGCGGCAGCTTGGTCTTTTTCGCGTCGGCCATGAATTCAGGATCGTTCACCGTCTTCCAGAAGGCCTCCCGGAGGGGCTCGACCAATTCCTTCGGAGCGCCGGGCGGCAGCACCAGGCTGCGTCCGATCAGGCTGGAGGTGGCGATCAGGTCGGCGGCCGCCTTGGAGTCGTCGCCCTCGACAAGCTCGCTGATCAGCGGGATATCGGGAAGGTCAGGATCGCGGCGAAAACCGCTCTGCACGATGCCGACGGCAAAAGAATCGGCGCCCTGGAACCAATGGAGATGCGCGTTCTTCCAGGCGGCCCACGCGAGCGAGACTCCCTGCACCTCGCCCTGCTCCATCGCCTGCCGGGTTCTCGCGGAACCCTTGTAGCCCGTGACGATCTTGAACTTCGCGCCCAGCATTCCGTTGACGAGCGAGGTAACGATGAAGGTGGGCGAACCCTTGCCGGTCGAGCCCATGATGACCTGCTTCTTGCGGGCGGCGTCGAGGCCGGTCACGCCGGTATCCCGTCGAACCGCGACGAGGTTGTTCGAGCCGAACACGCGGCCGAGAAAGGTGAAGTTGCGCGCGTCGTACTTGACCTTCGTGGGACGAAGAACTTGCGAAACGATCGACATGTCCGGCGGCATCAGGAAGTGGAAGCCCTCCTTCGGCATGGCGTTGTAGGCGTAGTTCGCGGCCTTGAGGCCGCCGGCGCCGGGCATGTGCTGGACCACCAGCGTGGGGTTGCCCGGAATGAACTTGCCCAGATGCCGGCTCAGCAGCAGCGAGGTCTTGCCGTAGGTGCCGCCGGCTCCGTAGCCGAGCACGATGGTGATGGTGCGTCCCTTGTATTTCCGCTCGATATCCGCCGCGGCGGCGGACTGCGCGAGGAACGCCAGAGAAGCGAAGGCCGCGGCGGCGGCAAGCATGGTCCGGATCATTTTCGGCTACTCCCTATGGTGGTCTGCATTTCAGACTGACGGAATTCCGCTCGCCCTGCAACCGTCCCGGCCGCTTTCCGAGCGTTGCAACGAGGAACGGCGGCGGTAGACTGTCCTCGGGAAACCGAGAGAAGGCGGAGGCGACATGATCGAGCTTTATTTCTGGGCGACGGACAACGGCTACAAGGCGCGGCAGATGGTCGAGGAAACGGGGGTCGAGCACGCGATCCGGCCGGTCGACCTCACCAAGCGGGAGCAGTTCGATCCCGAGTTCATGAAGATCAGCCCGGGCCACAAGATCCCGGCCATCGTCGATCATGACGGACCGGGCGCGCAGCGGATAACGCTTTGCGAGTCCGGCGCCATCCTCAAGTATCTCGCCGAGAAGGCGTCGCCGGATCTCTATCCCGAGGATCCGGTGCGGCGGCTCGCCGTCGACCAGTGGTTCATCTTCGGCTCGGCGACGTTCACCACCCTCGCGCAGCAGTTCGGCCTCTTCTTTTACCGTTTCGGCGAGGACGTCCCGGCGGCCAAGGCGCATTACGAATCGACGCTTCGCGATCTGCTGGGCGTTCTCGACCGCCGTCTCGCGGAGAACGCGCATCTCGCGGGAGACGAATACTCCATCGCCGACATCGCCTGCTATCCGGACGTTCACATCCACGGCGTCCGCCACTTCGGACTGGACGATTTCCCGAACCTCCGGCGCTGGCACGACGCGATCGAAGCCCGGCCCGCTGCGCGCCGGGCGTGGGGATCCTACTGAACGGCGAATCTCGCCCGGATTTCGCCCCGGTTGAACCGCAGGAGTCGACGGAAATGAAAATCGACGTATTCAACCATGTCTTTCCGCCCGAATTCTTCGAGCAAGTGGAAAGCCTGATGCCGGCCGCCGCGGTGAAGCGCTGGAAATCGATCCGCACCATCTACGACATGGACGCGCGGTTGCGCATGCTCGACGAGTTCGACGATTACCGGCAGATCGTTTCGATGTCGCAGCCGCCGATCGACGCGATCGCGGGACCCGACAGGAGTCCCGGGCTGACGCGGGCGGCGAACGACGGCATGGCGCGGATCTGCCGCGAGCACCCCGACCGCATGCCCTGGTTCATCGCCTCGTTGCCCATGAACGCCCCGAAGGCCGCCCTGACCGAGATCGACCGGGCGATCGACGAACTCGGCGCAGTCGGATTCCAACTGTTTTCCAACGTGAACGGGCGGGCGCTCGACGCTCCCGAGTTCCGCGACGTCTTCGCCCGGATCGTCGAGCGCGGAAAGGCGATCTGGCTGCATCCGACGCGCCCGTCCACGCATCCCGACTACCTGACGGAAGACCGTTCGTTCTACGAGATCTTCTGGGGATTCGGCTGGGCCTACGAGACGAGCGCCGCCATGGCGCGCATCGTCTGCTCGGGCATGTTCGACGAAATCCCCGGCCTCAGAATCATCGCCCATCACTGGGGAGCCTATGCGCCGCACGCCGAAGGACGTTTCTCGCCGAGCTGGGAGAGCCGCAACGCGGAAATGGGCGACGGCAAATCGTTCCGCGACGTGCTGAGGAAGCCGCTGGTGGAGTATTTCAGGGACTTCTACGGCGATACCGCGATGTTCGGCGCCCGCGCGGCGAGCCAGGCGGGCCTGGATTTCTTCGGCGCGGACCACTCGTTTTTCGCGACCGACTGCCCGTACGACGAAGAAGGCGGAGCGCGGCTCATCCGCTCGACGATCGACGTCCTTGGCAATCTGCGTTGCTCGGACGCGGATCGGGAGCTGATGTACGAGGGCAACACGCGCAAACTGCTCGGCGCATGACGCGGGGTTCCAGCCTCCGAACGCGCTCGAAAGGAGACATGACATGAAAAGATTCGCCGCCATTGCCGCGCTTGGGCTGGCGGTCGCCGCCGGATCGGCGACGGCGCACGATAAGTCGCTCATCGGCGCGAAGGTGTCCGACCCGGTGGCCGCTGCCGCAATCGCCGAACGCCACGCGACGATGGCCTCGCTCGGCGCGAGCATGAAGAAAATCGGCAGCCTCCTGGCGAGCGGCGATCGCCAGGCGGTCGCGGAGAGCGCGCTGGAGATCGCCTCCCTTGCGAAATCCGTCGCCGCGCAATTCCCCGTCGGCACGGACATGGACAAATACCCCGAGGCCACGGGAGCGCGCCCCGAGATCTGGCTGATGCGGAACGAATTCGAGACGGCGGCGCTGGAGCTCGCGACGCTCGCCGAAAAGCTGGCGGCGTCTTCCGGGAACGACATGCGCGCGGCGTTCAGCGCGCTGGGCCGCAGCTGCAGCGGATGCCACCGGACATTCCGCCGGAAGCTCGATTGACCTCCCCGTTCGCTTCCGGGATGGAAGACAGGTTCGGCGCGTTTCTGGAACGGACCTCGCTGTCCGGCTCGGACGGCGGTCCGCTGCGGGGGCTGTCCTTCGCCGCGAAGGACGTTTTCGATATCGCCGGCATTCCGACGGGAAACGGCCAGCCGATCTGGCGCCGGACCCATCCGGCGCCCGGCGAACACGCCGCCGCGGTGGCGAAGATCCTCGACGCCGGCGCGTCGCTCGTCGGAAAGACCGTATGCGACGAGATGTGCTACAGCTTGGCGGGGGACAACGTTCATTACGGCGCTCCCGTCAATCCGGCCGCGCCCGACCGCTCCATCGGCGGCTCTTCGTCGGGTTCCGCCGCGGCGGTGGCCGGCGGGCTGGTCGATTTTGCGCTTGGGACGGACTGCGGCGGTTCCGTCCGGTGCCCGGCCAGCTTTTCCGGAATCTACGGCATCCGCCCCACCCACGGGCGCGTGGACGATTCCGGCGTCGCGCCGCTCGCCGGCTCCTTCGACGCGGTCGGCTGGTTCGCCCGCGACTCCGCGCTCCTCGCGGCGATCGGCGGCGTTCTGCTGGACGAGTCCCCCGCTGCCCCGGTTCCGGAACGGGCGTTGCTGGCCGAGGACGCCTTCGACCGGTTGCCCGACGGCGAACGCCAGGCGGCGGAAACCGCTGCGGAAGCCTGGATTCGGGATCGCGGGTTGAAGCGAGAAACCGTAACGCTCGCTCCTGCGGGCCTGGACGAATGGTTCGAAGCGTTCCGGCACATCCAGGCGTTCGAGATCTGGAGGAATCACGGCGACTGGGTAATCGCCAACCGCCCGGAATTCGGTCCTGGCGTGAAGGAACGCTTCGCATACGCCGCGACCCTGACGGCTTCCCGCGTCGAGAACTATCGGCCGATTCGCGACGCGGCGCGGGCGCGCATGGCCTCCCTGCTCGCGGACGGCGCGATCGTCGTCATGCCCACGGCGCCCTGCTGTCCGCGGCGGGATGCGAGTCCGGAGGAAATCGACGCCTTCCGCGCCCGAACGATGGGCCTCACCTGCCCCGCGGGCCTTGCCGGCCTGCCGCAGATCAGTCTTCCGCTCGCGCATGCGGATGCGCCGCTCGGCGTTTCGATCGTCGGTTCCTCCGGCGCGGACGAAGCGTTGCTCGCGCTGGCCGGGCCGCCGATCGCCGTTCCCGGCGCGGAGGTCGATGCCTGAACGGGATTCCGCGAAGCGGCCGCGACCTCCGGCTTCCGCCGGCAGGCCCCCGAGAACGCCCGCGTCCAGGCATCGACCGATCCGGCCGCGCGCCAGGCGGTCGCCCTTCGCAGGGCGCGGGCTATACTGACGCCGGCCGGGTTGCGCGGGCGCCGCCCGGTCGACGCGAAAGCCGACGGGCGCGACCGGCTCCTGCCGGACAAACCGGAGGAAAGACATGAACGGCATCGGCGACGCCGCGCTTCGCAAGGAGGACGAAAAGTTTCTCCGAGGCCGGGGACGATTCGTTTCGGACATCTCGCACCCGGGCCAGCTCCACGCCGTCTTCGTCAGGTCGCCTCACGCCCATGCTGACATCGCGTCCATAGATGCCGAACCCGCGGCGGCGATGCCGGGCGTGGCCGCCGTGCTGACCGACAGCGACATGAAGTCGGTCGGCCCCCTGCCCTTCATGTGGATGGTGAGCAATTCCGACGGCAGCCCGATGAAGCAACCGCCGCGCCGGCCGCTCGCGTCCGGCCGCGTGCGCCATGTCGGCGAGCCGGTCGCGCTGGTGGTCGCGGAAACCGCGCTTCAGGCGGCCGACGCGGCGGAGGCCGTAGCGGTGAACTACGAACCCCGTCCCGCGGTCGCCGACGCGGCGGAGGCGCTGCTGGAGGATTCTCCGCTGGTTCACGCGGAGGCGCCGGGCAACGAAGCCTACACGTGGGGCCGCGGCGACGCCGACGCGGCCGGAGCCGCCCTCGCCTCCGCGCCGCACGTCGTCGAACTCGAGATCGTAAACAATCGTCTCGCTTGCGCCGCTCTCGAGGCGCGCGCCTGCCTCGCCGTCCACGACCCGTCGACGGACGTCACGACCCTTTACGACGCGACCCAAGCTCCCCATCTGATTCGGCGTTCCGTGACCGAGGCGCTGGGCCTTCGCCCGAACCGGGTGCGCGTGGTGTCGCCCGACGTCGGCGGCGGGTTCGGCACCAAGGGGAAGCATTACCCGGAAGAAACCGTGCTGGTCTGGGCGGCGCGCCGGCTCGAAAGGCCCCTGCGCTGGATATCCGGCCGTTCGGAAGCATTCTGTTCCGATACCCAGGCCCGCGACCACGTGACGCGCGCCTCCCTCGGCTTCGACGACGACGGGAACTTTCTCGGACTTCGGGTGCGCACCCTCGCCAACATCGGCGCCTACGTATCGACCTTCGGAGCGGCCATCCCCGCCCCGATCTATTCGGCGCTGCTCGCCGGCGTCTACCGAACGCCGGCCATCCATGTCGAGATAACGGGCGTATTCACCAATACGGTGCCTACCGACGCCTATCGCGGCGCCGGGCGGCCGGAAGCGTGCTTCGTTCTCGAAAGGCTCGCCGACGAAGCCGCCCGCGCCCTCAGGCGCGACCGCGCCGAAATCCGGCGGCGCAATCTCGTTCCCGCCGACGCGATGCCCTACGCGACGCCGATCGGGCCGACCTACGACTGCGGCGACTTTCCCGCGATCCTCGACAGGCTTCTCGATGCCGGGGACTGGGCCGGGTTCGAAGCGCGACGGACTGAAAGCGGCGCCCGAGGCATGCTTCGGGGAATCGGCCTCGCCACTTACGTCGAGACTTCCGGCGTCGCGCCGTCCAGACTGGCCGGCATGATGGGAGCGCGCGTCGGCTTCTTCGAGAGCGCGGAAATCCGCATCGACGCCGAGGGCGGCGTCCAGGTGCTCGCCGGCACCCATAATCACGGACAGGGTCACGAGACGACCTACGCCCAGATCGTCGCCACGCGACTTGGCTTGCCCTTCGAGGCCGTCCGCGTGACCGAGGGGGACACCGACGCGGTGCCCATGGGAACGGGCACCTTCGGCTCGCGATCCATCGCGGTCGGCGGCTCGGCGATCGCGACGGCCGCAGACAAGATCGTGGACAAGGGCCGCCGCATCGCCGCGGAACTCATGGAAGCCGCGCCGGAAGACGTGACCTTCGGGGAGGACGGCGTCTACAGGGTCGCAGGCACCGACCGGAGCGTTTCCCTCGCGGAGGTCGCCAAAACGGCCAATCTCGCCCACGTCCTTCCTGCCGGCCTGGAGCCGGGGCTGAACGAGACCGCGTTCTACGATCCTCCGAACTTCGCGTATTCCAACGGCGGCCATCTCTGCGAGATCGAGATCGACCCCGAAACCGGCCGCATGGAGATGCTGCGCTACCTGACGGTCGACGATATCGGAACCATCATCAATCCGATGATCGTCGAAGGGCAGATTCACGGCGGCCTCGCGCAGGGCATCGGCCAGGCCGCGACCGAACGCTGCGCCTACGACCCGGAGTCCGGCCAGCTCCTGTCGGCCTCCTTCATGGACTATTGCGTGCCGCGAGCGGACGATCTCGTGGCCTTCGAGGGAGAGTTCGACGAGTCGCAACCTTGCACGCACAATCCGCTCGGCGCGAAAGGTTGCGGCGAATCGGGGTCCATCGGCGCGCCGGCCGCCGTCGTGGGGGCGGCTCTCGACGCGCTGTCCGGTCTTGGAGTCCGCGACCTGGCGATGCCGTTGACGCCTTTCGCCATCTGGCGGGCCATGCGCGCCGCATGACGGCCCGTTACCTCGCCGGCATCGACATCGGAGGGACCTTTACGGATCTCGTCCTGATGGGCCGAGACGGAACGGTGCACGCCGAGAAGTTGCCGACGACGCCCGACGACTTCGGACGCGGCGTCGCGACCGGGCTCCGAGCGGCCCTCGAGCGGGCGGGAGCAGGTCCGGAAGCGGTCGAAACCGTGGTTCACGGCACGACGGTCGCGACGAACGCCATTCTGGAAGGCAAGAGCGCCCGCACGGGCCTGCTCACGACGAAAGGGTTCAGGGACGTGCTGGAGCTGAGGCGACTGCGCATCCCCGAGATGTATACCCTGAACTGGATCAAGCCGCCGCCGCTCGTGCCGCGCCGACGGCGGCTGGAAGTGCGCGAGAGGACCGGCCCCCGCGGAGACGTCCGCATGCCGCTCGACGAAGCGGACGTCGCCGCCGCCTGCGAGCGTCTCGCCGGCGAAGGCGTCGCCGCCGTCGCCATCTCCTTTCTTCACGCCTACGCCAATCCCGATCATGAACGCCGCGCCGCGCGCATCGCCCGCGAGGTTCTCGGTTCCGGCGTCTTCGTCACCTGTTCGAGCGACATCCTGCCGGAGATCCGCGAATACGAACGCACCTCGACGACCGTGATCAACGCCTGCCTCGGACCGGTCATGGCGGGGTATTTCGATTCCCTCGGCCGACGCCTCGAGGAAATCGGCGTGACCGCGCCGGTGCGGATCATGAAGTCCGACGGCGGCGCCATGTCGATCGACGCGGCCGCCCGCAAGCCGGCCCATATCGTCGAGTCCGGCCCCGCGGCCGGGGTTGTCGGGGCGGCCCGGCACGCGCCGCCCGGCGATTGCATCACGCTCGACATGGGCGGCACGACGGCCAAGGCTTCGATGGTGGAAGGCGGCCGCGTCGCGCGGACCGGCGACTACGAAGTGGGCGCCGGGATAAACCTGTCGAGCAAGCTCGTGATGGGAGGCGGTTACGCGCTCAAGCTGCCGGTCATCGACATCTCCGAGATCGGCGCCGGCGGCGGCAGCCTCGTCGCGTTCGATCGCGGCGGCCTCCTGAAGGTGGGACCGGAAAGCGCAGGCGCGGTTCCGGGTCCGGTCTGCTACGGCCGGGGCGGCTCGGATCCCACCTTCGCCGATGCGCTGCTCGCGCTCGGATACCTCAATCCCGACCATCTCGTGGGCGGCGATCTGGCCCTCGACCCGGATCGCGCGCGCGCCGTTCTGGAAAAGCGCGTCGGCGCGCCCCTCGGACGAAACCTGACCGATGCGGCCTGGGGCGTGTTTCAGGTCGGATGCAACGCCATGGTCCGGGCGGTCAAGGCCGTGACCACGTACCGCGGCCGCGACCCGAGGGACTTCTCGTTGTTCGCGTTCGGCGGCAACGGCCCGACGGTCGCCGCCGAAATCGCCGACCTGCTCGATATGCGGCGCGTCGTCGTTCCGCCCGCGCCGGGCGTGTTCAGCGCCTACGGCTTGCTGCTGGCCGACGTTCAGCACGAAACGAGCTGCGGCTGGCTTCGTCCCCTCTCCGGCGTCGATCCCGAAAGAATGGAGGAGGCGTTCCTGCGGCTGGAAGAGGCCGTGAAAAACGAGATGCGGCGGGAAGGCTGCAAGCGGTACGCCGTCTCCCGACATGCCGACCTCAGATACGCCGGACAGGCGCACGAACTCACGGTGAGCTGCGAAGGGAAGCCGCCGGACTTCGCCCGGCTCGCCGACAGGTTCGGCGACGAGCACGAACGCACCTACGGCCACAAGGCCGGGGCCGAAGCGGTCGAGTGCGTGACGTTGCGCGCGGTCGCGCGCGCCGCCGGCGAACGCTCGGAGCGCGTGAAGTTCCGGCAACGGCGGAAGGCGGCGGGGACACATGTTCGAACGGCATATTTCGGGCCTGCGGCCGGGGCGGTCGAGACGCCGGTCGTGGATCGCGGCGCGCTGCCGCGAACCGGTCCGGCGGTCCTCGAAGAATACGATTCCACCTGCGTCGTTCCGCCGGGCTGGAGCGCCCTGACGGACGAGGCCGGCAACGTCGTTCTGGAGAAAGGCGCATGACGCCCGATCCGGTCACGATGGAAGTGGTGCGGAACGCCCTCGGCTCCATCGCCGACGAGATGGCGCTGGTGATAATGCGCACGGCGTACTCCACGATCGTCCGCGATTCCATGGACTATTCGACCGGCATCTGCGACCGCGAGGGACGGGTCGCGGCGCACGGCATGACGATGGCCCTGCATCTCGGATCGTTTCCCGACGCCATGCGGGCCCTCCTGAAGGACTACGGCAGCGACATGCATCCCGGAGACATGTTCGTCTGGAACGATCCCTACGGCGGCGGCGGCCAGCACCTTCCCGACGTCTACATCGTCAAGCCCGTCTTCGTCGACGGCGACCTTCAAGGCTACGCGGCGACCCTCGTCCACCAGATCGACATGGGCGGCATCGCGCCCGGTTCGTCGGCCGTCTACGCGCGGGAGATCTTTCAGGAAGGCCTGCGAATTCCGCCCATCCGCCTGTACGACCGCGGCGAGCCCAACGAGACGTTCTTCCGTCTGATGGAAAAGAACACCCGCATGCCCGACAAGCTGGGCGGAGACATGCGCGCGCAGGTCGCCGCCTGCCGCACGGCGGACGCGGCCTTGTCCCGGCTGATCCGCCGCTACGGGGCGGAGGCGTACCATGCGATCGTGGAGGCGCTGCACGATCACGCCGAACGGGCGATGCGGGCCGAAATCGCCGCCCTGCCCGACGGGAGCTGGACGTTCACCGACTATATCGACGGGCTTGGCGAAGACCCGGAACCGCTTGCCCTCAAGGTAGCCGTCACCATCGACGGCAGCGACATGACGCTCGACTGGAACGGCTCCGCCCCGCAGGTGGACGCCGCCGTCAATTGCCCTGTTCCGTTCGTCAAATCTGCCTGCCATCTGATCGTCAAGTGCATCGCTCGCGAAGACGTCCCGAACTTCGAAGGCTTCGTCCGCCCGCTGAACGTCGTGGCGCCGGAGGGCACGATCGTGAATCCGTTGCCGCCGGCGGCCTGCGCGGCGCGTGCGATCGTCGGCTGGCGGGCGCTCGACGCGCTGCTCGGATGCTTCGCGCAAATCGTGCCCGAGCGCGTGCCCGCCGCCGGCGAAGGCGGCGTGACCTTCCCGTCCTTCAGCGGCTGGGACGGCGGCCGCCGTTTCGTCTGCACGGAGGCGTGGGCCGGAAGCTGGGGAGCGACGCACGATCGCGACGGAACGTTCGGCATACCCAACCCAGGGGGGAATCTCACCAACCAGCCTGTCGAAATGGTGGAGACGCTGTTCCCGCTGGAAATCGTCCGCTACGGCCTGGTCCGGAATTCCGGAGGGCCGGGCAAGCGCCGCGGCGCGCCCGCCTATCAACGGGAATACCGTTTTCTCGGCGAGGAAACGCACATGGTGATGCGTTCAGACCGGCGGCGTTTTCTCCCCTACGGCCTGAGCGGCGGCGCGGCGGGAACGCCGTCCTGGAATCTGAGAAATGCAGGCACTCCCGGACAGTCGCCGATTCCGGTCATGCCCATGGAAGCGGTACGGTTCGGGAAGGACGAGGCGTTCCTTCACGTCTCGGGCGGCGGCGGCGGCCACGGCGATCCGCTGGAGCGAGATCCGGCCGCAGTGCTCGAAGACGTGCGCGAAGAGATCCTCACCGTCGAATACGCGCGCGAGGTCTACGGCGTCGCGATCGTCGATGGACAGGTCGACGCTTCAGCCACGGCGGCGCTGCGCGCCGGGATACGGGACGCTCCCGCGCGGACGGAGCATCCTCGCCATTTGCGGCATTTCCACGACGAGCTCGGGATCTCCGAATTCCGGATGGTCGGCGAACGGGAGATGGACGCCTGACGCGCCGAAGGCGGGATGGTGGTGCCCAGGGGCGGAATCGAACCACCGACACCTGCATTTTCAGTGCAGTGCTCTACCGACTGAGCTACCTGGGCACGACAGGTTGGCCTGCATAGCCGATGCGCGACCGGCTTGTCAACGAAATTTTCTTCGCCGCCGCCGGCCGCGAAAGCCGCCGGATCGAGGAACCGGAAGGCCGAACCACCGCGGGACGAGGGCCTCCTGCGCGAGCGCCCGGTCGCCTATTCCTCGTCTTCGCCCGCGTCGTCCGGCGGCTCTTCGGCGGCGACCGCATAGGTTCCCGATAGCCACCGGCCCAGATCGATATTGGCGCATCGTCTGGAACAGAACGGACGGTGCTCCGGCGTCCGAGGCGCGCCGCAAATCGGACACTTGGGCGCGCCGCCGCTACACGACGGCGATTTCATAACGCTCGCGCCCGCGCCCCTTCTCGCCGGAAATCTCTACGGCGCGGCCGCTTTCCGCGCGCAGCGCCCCGACCGAGTCCTCGTAGCGCGCGGCCAGCCGGTCCGCCACCTCGGGCGCGGCGCGAACCGCCAGCGTCCCGGGCGGCGCAATCCGCGCGTCGCGCCTGAGCGCCCTGAGTATATCCAGGCAAACGACGTCGACGGACGCCGTCCGGCCCAGCCCGGCGCAGGCTGCGCACGTTTCGGTCATGATGTTCAGGAGCGGCTCGCGGCGGCGGCGGCGCGTGATCTCGACGAGGCCGGCATTCGAAAAACCGAGGACGCGCGTCGCGTTGCGGTCCGCAGCGGCGGCGCTTTCGAGAAGCGAAAGAACCTCGTCCCTGTGGCTTTGGTCGTCCATGTGGATGAAATCCACCACGATCAGCCCGGCGACGTTTCGCAACCGGATCTGGCGCAGCGCCTCCGCAGCCGCCTCGCAATTCGTCAGGAACGCGGTCCGCTCGGGTCCTGCGTCCAACCGCCCTGAGTTGACGTCGATGGCGGTGAGAGCTTCCGTGCTCTCGATCACCAAGGTCCCGCCGGACGGAAGGGGCACCCGGCGCAGACAGAGCCGTTCAATTTCTTCCTCGATGTCGAACTGCCGGAACATGTCCGCGGGTCCGGCGTGATGCCGGACGCGCTGTGCCGTTCCCGCCGCGACCTGCTCGCAAAACTCGCGCGCCGCCGCGACGGCCGCGCGATCGTCGAGGCGAATGGAATCGATGTCGCCCAGCGCGTAGTCCCGCAGGATTCGGAGCACCGGATCCGCATCGGCATGCAAGCAGGACGGCGGCTTCGCGATCGTCCGCGCGTCTTCTATCGCCCGCCATTTCTCAAGCAGATCTCCGGCGTCGATTTCCAGTTCGGCGCGCCCGACGCCGGCCGCCGCGGTTCGAAGTATGAAGCCGTCTCCGGGGCCGGCGATTTCCTCCGCCAGCCCGACCAACCGGGCGCGTTCGTCTTCGTCCGCGATCTGCCGGGACACCGTCACGCGATCCTGGAGCGGCGTGTAGACCAGAAATCGTCCCGGCAGAGCCAATCGGCGCGACAGCTGGACGCCCTTCGTTCCGGTGGCGTCTTTCAGGACCTGAACGACGACAGCCTCGCCCTCGTGCACCGAGTCGCCGCCGTCCCGCCAGCCTTCGTCGAGTCCGAGAAAGCCGGAGCGCGCCATTCCGATATCGACGAAGGCGGCGCCATTCATCACGCGCTCGACTCGCCCGAGGTAAACGTCTCCGATCAGACTGGCCCGCTCGCTGCGCTCCAGGACGAGGTCGGTCAGGCGCCCGTCCTCGACCAAGGCGGCCCGAACTTCCGTCGGCATGACGTTTACGAACAATTCCCTCGTCATTCCGTCTTCTTCCCGGCCCGAAAGCCCAATCCTTGCAAAAGCGAGACGGTTTCGTAAAGCGGCAGCCCGACGACGTTGGAGTACGAACCGTTGATCCGCGGAACGAGGGCCGCCGCCCTGCCCTGTATGGCGTACCCTCCCGCCTTGTCGCGCCATTCGCCGCTGGCTAGATAGTCCTCGACTTCCGGACGAGAAAGACGCTTGAAACTGACCACCGTCGTCACCAACCGTCCGGCGCGGCGACCGTCCGGCGCGATCACCGCCACCCCGCCGTAGACGCGGTGCCGACGCCCGGAAATCATGCCGAGGAAGCGCCGCGCTTCGTTCTCGTCGACCGGCTTGCCCAAAGGCCGGCGGCCCAGCGCGACCACGGTATCGGCCGCGATCACGAACGCCTCGGGCTCTCGTCCGGCGATCGAATCCGCTTTCGAGTCCGCCAAGCGCCGCGCGGTCCGGGCCGGGAGCTCGCGCCTGCAGGGCGTCTCGTCCAAATCCGGAGGAACGACCGCGTCCGGAAAGATTCCGATTCCGGCCAGCAACTCCCGTCGGCGCGGCGACGCGGAGGCGAGAACCAGCCGCGCCATGAAATTTACTTGAAACGAAAGGTGATGCGTCCCTTGGTGAGGTCGTACGGCGTCATTTCGACGTTGACGCGGTCGCCTGCAAGGACGCGAATGCGGTTCTTGCGCATCTTGCCGGAGGTATGGGCCAGTACGATATGCTCGTTGTCAAGTTTCACCCGGAACATCGCGTTGGGAAGCAATTCCGTCACGGTCCCGGAAAACTCCATCAAGTCTTCCTTTGGCATCGTATCTCCTAATCGTTCGTTGGAACAATGCGGCTTTGCGGCCTTCAGGTCAAGCGCCTCGCAGACCGCGCCGAAAACGGGAACCGCGGAACGGCCCGCCTCGCAGGCGCCGCCCGGCGGCTCAGCCCTCGCCGCGAAAGCGCCGCTCGATCCGCGTTCGCAGATAGTCGCGCAATTCGCGGTAGGCGATAAGGCGCGATTCCCTATGTCCTTCCGCGACCGACGGATCCGGCGTCGGCCAATACTCGACCTCGGAAGCCGTGACCCGGGTCAGTTCGATGGCCTTGTGCTGCGCCTCCGGCGACAGGGTCACGATAAGTTCGAACGACGTGTCCATGAGATCGGCGAGGCGCTTCGACTTGTGGCGCGACAGGTCGACGCCGATTTCTTCCATCACGGCTATCGCCATGGCGTCGAGGTCGCCGTCGCGCACTCCCACCGAATCGACGAAGACCTCCGAGCCGAAACCGGCCTTGGTCAACGCCTCGGCCATCGGCGAGCGCAGGGCGTTCTCGCTGCAAACGAAAAGGACGCTGGACGGGCGGACGGACATCGCCTTCAACCCCGCACGTGAAGCACGCAGATCAGCGTAAACAACCGCCGCGCCGTGCTTTCGTCGATTTCGATCCGGTCGGCGAGCGCCGTCCTGAGAATCTCCGCGCCCTCGTCGTGAAGCCCGCGCCGCCCCATGTCGATTGCCTCGATCTTCGAGGGGCTCGCGTTCTTGATCGCGTCGTAATAGCTCTCGCAGACGGTGAAGTAGTCCCGAATGATCTTGCGCAGCGAGGACAGCGACAGCGGCACGTCGGCGAGATGCCCGCCGTCCTCGCCGCTCACTTCGAATATCAGCCGGTTTTCCTCTCGCGAGAGGCGGAGAGCGTAGGGTCCGGCGTCGCCGCCCGCGAGCGCGAAGCTGTTCTCCTCAAGCAGATCGAAAATCGCCACGCGGCGTTCGTGCTCGACTTCCGGATTGCGCGCATGGAAGTTGGCGTCGTCGAGCCGCACGTCGATCAGTCGGCTCATGGCCGGCGCGTCAACGCTCCGCCTCGCCGAGCCGGAGCGACACCGACAGCGCATGGGCGGCCAGACCTTCCGCGGCCGCCAGCGTCGCCGCCGCGGGTCCGATCCTCGCCAGCGCCCGGTCGTCGCAACCCACCAGCGTCGTCCGTTTCATGAAGTCGGCAACCCCGAGCCCGGACGAAAAGCGCGCGCTCCCGTCGGTCGGCAACACGTGGTTGGGTCCGGCGACGTAGTCGCCGACCGCCTCGGGCGTGTGCCTTCCGAAGAAGATCGCGCCGGCGTGACGGACTCGTTCGGCGAGCGGATCCGGGTCCGAGACGGCGAGTTCCAGATGTTCGGGAGCAATCCGGTCGACGAGCGGCGGCGCGTCGGCGAGCGCGCCGACGACCACGATCGCGCCGTGGCCCTCCCAGCTGGCGCCGGCGATCTCGGCGCGGGGCAGCGTCTCCAGAAGCGTCCGGGCCGCCGCTTCGACCGCATCGGCGAATCCGGCGTCGTCCGTAATCAGGATCGCCTGCGCGCTGACGTCGTGCTCGGCTTGCGACAGGAGGTCGGCCGCTATCCACGCGGGATCGTTCTCCCGGTCGGCGACGACGAGGATCTCCGACGGGCCGGCGATCATATCGATTCCGACCGCGCCGAACGCCTGGCGCTTGGCTTCGGCAACCCAGACGTTGCCCGGCCCGGCGATCTTGTCGACCGGATCGAGAACGTCGGTGCCCCAGGCCAGCGCCGCGATCGCCTGGGCGCCGCCCATGCGATGGACCTCTCCGACGCCGGCGATCTCCGCCGCCGCGAGAACGAGCGGGTTGACGTTCCCGCCCGGCGTCGGCACCGCCATGACGATCCGGGGAACGCCAGCGACCGCGGCGGGTATCGCGTTCATCAACGCCGAACTAGGGTAGGCCGCCGCGCCGCCCGGCACGTAGATTCCCGCCGACGATACCGGAGTCCAGCGGAGGCCGAGCCTGACTCCGTCCTCGTCGGTATAGGCGAATCCGTCCGGACGCTGGCGCTCGTGAAACTCGCGGATCCGGGCCGCGGCGAATTCCAGGGCGTCGACTTGCGCCGGGTCGCAGCGGTCGCGCGCGCGCGCGATCTCGTCCGCCGAAAAAACGAGGTCGCCGCTCGCGGCAAGATCCAGCCCGTCGAAGCGCCGGGTGTAGTCGAGCACCGCGTCGCTGCCGCGCTTCCGTACGTCGGCGACGATGTCAGCCACCGCCGCCGCGACGTTTTCCGCGACGCCGCGGCGCGCGGCGACGAACGCGGAGAAGTCCGCGGCGAAGGCGGGATCGGCAGCGTCAAGTCTGAGCGGCATCGACGACCTTTCTGAATCGGTCGATCCAGCCGTGCAATTCGGCGGACCGCGTCTTGAGCGCCGCCCGATTGACGATCAGGCACGACGTGATGGAAGCGACCTCCTCGATTTCGACGAGGCCATTGGCCTTCAGGGTCGAGCCGGTGGAAACGAGATCGACGATGCGGCGGCACAGTCCGAGGGACGGAGCGATTTCGACCGCCCCGTTCAATTTGACGCATTCGGCCTGCACGCCGCGGGCGGCGAAATGCCGGCGCGTGACTTCCGGATACTTGGTCGCCACGCGGACGTGACTCCACGAAGCGGGATTGTCGTTCCGGCGAAGCTCCTCTGGCTCGGCCACGACCATGCGGCAATGCCCGATCGCGAGATCGAGGGGCGCGTAGATCTCCGGATAGTCGAACTCCATGAGCACGTCGCGCCCGGCCACGCCGAACTGCGCGCCGCCGAAAGCGACGATGGTCGCGACGTCGAAAGACCGCACGCGCAGAAGCGAAAGTTCCGGCATGTTCGTCGCGAACTGGAGCTTGCGCTCCCGCTCGTCCGAAAAAGAGGCCTCCGGCGCGATCCCGGCCTGCCTCAGCAGCGGCATCAACTCGTCGAGAATGCGCCCTCGCGGCGTGGCGAAGCGCAGGCCGTCGTCAGCGTTCATTCGCCTTCCCCGGGCTTGCCGCCGTCGAGCGGGTGATCGGGCCGCCAGCGGGTCGGCCACGGCTCGCCGAAATCCTCCGCATGGCACACGATCCGGTCGGTCACGAGCCGAACCGTCGCCCCGCCCGCGAATACCAGATCCACACACCCGTCGCCCGCCTTCAGCGCCAACATGTCGAACATTCGCTCGCGACGGTCGAAGTTGCGGCGGCGGACCGCCGACACCCTGTCGAAGGCGATTCCGCACCGCACGCGCTGGTAAATGCGCCCGGGCATCCGCGGCGCGTCTTCCCAGCGGAACCTGCACGCGACGAGGACGAACCGGCGCTCGGACGGGATGTAGGTCATGTCGCCGACCGGAACGACCGCGTCCTGCAGCAACGCGGAGAGGATATCGAGGTCCTCCGCGTCGGCGGCGGCGAGTTTAAGGGAGTCGTCCTGCAAGCGTCACTCCTTCATCCGCTCGATGACCGCTCCGCAGCCGGAAAGCTTTTCCTCGATCGCTTCGTATCCCCGATCCAGATGGTACACCCTCCGCACCGCGGTTTCGCCCCTGGCCGCGAGGCCCGCCAGAACCAGCGAAACCGACGCCCGCAGATCGGTCGCCATCACCTCCGCGCCGGTCAGGCCGCCGACGCCGCGCACCACGGCCGAAGCGCCCCGCACGTCCACTCTCGCGCCCATCCGCGCCAGTTCGGGAACGTGCATGAAGCGATTCTCGAAGATCGTCTCGGTGATCGTGGATTCGCCGCGAGCCACCGACATCAACACCATCATCTGCGCCTGCAGATCCGTGGGAAACCCGGGATACGGACCGGTCGCGACGTCCGTGCCGCGCAGGCCGCCGCGCGCCAGGCCGGCCCGGAGTCCGCGGGCCGTCGCCTCGAACTCCAGGCCCGCCTCTTCGAGGGTCCGGAGCGCCGCTTCCAGGAGTTCCGGCCGCGCGCCCACGAGGTCGAGCTTTCCGCCGGTCATCGCGGCCGCCATGGCGTAGGTGCCGGTTTCGATGCGATCCGCGATCACGACGTGTTCGGCGCCGCCGAGCCGGTCGACGCCCTGAACGAAGATCTTGCCGGTCCCCGCTCCCTCGATCTTCGCGCCCATGGCGGCGAGGCAATCCGCGAGGTCGACGATTTCGGGTTCGCGAGCCGCGTTCTCCAAGGCCGTCTCCCCTCTCGCAAGGGTCGCCGCCATCATCAGGTTTTCCGTCGCGCCCACCGATACGGAGGGAAAGACGAAGCGGTCGCCGCGAAGGCCTCCGGGAGCGTGCGCCATGACGTATCCTCCGTCCAGCGAGATCCTGGCGCCGAGCCGCTCGAGTCCGGCGATGTGGAGATCGACCGGGCGGGTGCCGATGGCGCAACCTCCCGGCAGAGACACCGACGCTTCTCCGAAACGCGCGGTCAGCGGCCCGAGAACGAGAATCGACGCCCGCATGCGGCGCACGAGATCGTAAGGCGCGACGAGATTGTCGATGTCGGCGGCTTTCAGGAGAAGCCGTCCGTCGGCCTCGCGCGTCACGACGGCACCGTGCTGAAGCAACAGTTCGGCCATCGTCGATATGTCGACGAGTTCCGGCAGGTTCGCCAGAGTCAGCGTCTCTTCGGTCAGCAGACTCGTCGCCATGAGGGGCAGCGCGGCGTTCTTCGCGCCGCTCACCCGGATCGAGCCTACGAGCGGGTTGCCTCCCTGAACGACGATCCTGTCCATCACCCGGTCCGGAAAACGGCCGGTGCCGCGCCGGGCGGAATTCCGGCGAACCGGCGGACGGCGCCGCTCGCGACGCCGTCAGGCGTCATCGCCGGAATCGCCGTCGCTCGAATTCGAAGAACGCCGCGCCCGGGCCTGTCGCTTGCGCCGTTGCAGGTTCTCGCGAAGTTGTCGGGCCAGGCGTTCACGGCGCGCGGCGTCCTTTTCGGAAAGCTTGTCGGATGCGGTCATGCCCGAGAATAACCTCTTCGGCGCTTTATTGCAGTTGAACTTCGGCGCGCAAAGTGGCAGACTGCCGGGCGTGCCGCCGTAGCTCAGTGGTAGAGCGCACCCTTGGTAAGGGTGAGGTCGAGTGTTCAATCCACTCCGGCGGCACCAGTTTTTCCGACCGTCGACCGACGCGGCCGGAACGTCGGTTTGTCCACCGCCCGTCCTCAAAAATTCCGCGAATCTGTGGATAACGGGAAATCCCCCGTTGCGCGTCATGCCGCAGCCCCGCAAGATGCTTCCGTCAGCGCGCTGGGTTGGGCGATCCGCGGCTCGCCGAACGAGCCGGTTCCAAGGCGTTCGGCGGAAGGCGGTCAGGCCAAAGTCGAGGGCGGCCCTTCTCCTGCCGAAAGCGCCGCGCCCCGATGCCGTGGGCTGGGCAGCGGAGCGCGGACTTTGTCAGCGCGGTTAGGTACACCGCAGCGGCTCGACCGGAGCCGCTGCGGCACTCATAGAGCAGTTCCGACGAATCGCAACGGCCGGCAGCGCGTGCCGCAGGATTTTTCGCTCCGGCGAAGCCTGCGTTGGCCGCGGGCTCCGTCGAAACGGGCAATGCGCGAGCCCGGTCGCCGCTCCCGGCGAGGCGGCAAGGAGAAATCGCCGCGGATCGTCGCGGAAGGCGATCGGCTCTCCCCTGCCCCGCCTTTCCGCGGTCCGCCCGTCCGCCGAAAGGCGCCTCGCAACCCGCGCCCGACGCAAGACATCTCACGGTCGGCGCGCGTTGACCCGGCCCCGCAAGGCGACGACACTGCCGGAATGTCCCCTTACGAAATTCTCGGGGTCGATCGCAAGGCTCCGCTCGACGAAATCAAGCGCGCATACAGGAAACTCGCGAAGGAACTGCATCCGGACGCGAATGCGGGCGACGAGGCGGCCGCGGAGCGCTTCAAGGAAGTGACGGCCGCATACAATCTGCTCGCGGACAACGGCAGACGCGTCGCCTACGACCGCTCCGCGGCGACCGGCGAACCGCGGCCGTGGGAGAAAGGCGGCGCCTGGTTCGAATTCGAGATCGACGAGGCGACCGGCGAACGCACCATCGACCTGTACGGCGATATCGCAGGAACCAGGCTCGGGCGCGTCAAGGGCGCGGCGGCGACTTCCCTCTGGATGAGGGGGGAAGACCTCGCCGAGAACCTGGAAGTCACCGAAACCGAAGCGCGCGAAGGCGCGTGCAAGCTCGTCAACACGATGACCGGGTTGACCGTGGCCATCGACGTTCCCCAGGGCGCGTCGAACGGCGACGTCGTCACCGTGCGCGGCTTCGGCATCGAGGGATTCGGCGGCGGCGGACCCGGCGACCTGAACGTGCTGATCAGCGTCGTGCCCGATCCAGCCATCGAGGCCCGGTAAACCGCCGAAAGCCAGGCGCCAGCGCCGCCGATTCGCAACCGACGGCCCGCCGGCCTTATTCCATGAGGCGCGGCAGGAAAAGCGAAATCCCCGGAACCGCGACGATCAGCGTTACTCGTACGATGTCGGCGGCAATGAACGGCAGGACGCCGCGAAATATCCGCGTAAGTTCCACTTCCGGAAGCATCGACTTCAGAACGAACACGTTGAGCCCGATCGGCGGCGTAATCAGGCTGATCTCGATCACCACCACCACGACGATGCCGAACCATACGAGGTCGAGCCCGAGCGACTGCATGACCGGATAGAACACCGGCACGGTCAGCAGCATCATCGAAATGCTTTCGAGAATGCATCCCAGCAGGATGTAGACGGCGATGCAGACGACGACCACCATGATCGGCGTCGCGTTTATGCTCGCGAACCAGTCGGCGATCTCGTTGGGGACCCGGGCGACGTTGATGAAATTGGCGAAAAGCAAAGAGCCGATCAGCAAAGCCAGAAGCATGGCCGTCGTCCGCCCGGTTTCGGCAAGGGCGTCGAGCGTGATCGCGAGCGTGAGGCGGCCGCGCAGCAAGGCGATCGCGAAAGCGCCGAACGCGCCTATTCCGGCGGCTTCCGTGGGCGTGAAAACGCCGCCGTATATGCCGCCCATGACGATCAGGAAAAGCAGAAGCATTCCCCAGATTCCGCGCAGCGCGCCAAATCTCTCGCGCCAGGGAAGACGCTCTCCGGGCGGGCCCAGCTCGGGATTGATGCGGGTCATCACCGCGACGGCCGCCGCGTACAGAAAGATGCCGAGAACGCCGGGCACGATACCTGCGGCAAAGAGTTGCCCGATGTCGGTTTCGGTCATGATTCCGTAGAACACCAGCGCGACGCTCGGCGGAATCAGAATGCCGAGCGTGCCGCCGGCCGCGATCGAGCCCGTCGCGAGGCGTTCGTCGTAACCGAACTTGCGCATCGAAGGGATGGCGACCTTCGACATCGTGGCGACCGTGGCGAGACTCGAGCCGCAAACCGCGCTGAATCCCCCGCAGGCGACGACCGTGGCCATGGCGAGGCCGCCGCGCCGGTGGCCGAGCCAGGCGTTCGACGCCTCGTACAGGTCGTGGGAAATGCCGGATCGCGCGACGAAATTGCCCATCAGGATGAAAAGCGGAAGCACGGAAAAATCGTAGACCATGACCGTGTCGACGGCCGTGCTGCCGATGCTGCGGAACGCCGGTCCAAACCCGACATAGTAGCCGAAGCCGATCGTGCCCACGATCGCCATCCCGAACGAAATCGGAACCTGCAGAAACAAAAGCGCGAAGAGCGCGGCGAAGGCGACGACGACGGCTTCCACGGCCTAACCGCCCTCCCCCGAGGACTTCGGAGCCGCGCCCCGCAGATAGCACCACGCGAGAAAAAGAAAGATCAGCGCCGCGAAGAAGGTGAACGCGCTCATTACGTAGACGAACGGCGAGACGTCGATCTGAAGGAACATGAACTCGGAGTTCGAATCCCGGAGCGCCCCCGCCTGCCTCCAGACCTCACGCGCCCAGACGAACGAAACCGCCGCGAATATCAGGTTGAGCGCGACGTGCTGCGCTCTCAGCGCCGCCCCCCGAAACAGTCCGGCCATGAGGCCGATGGTTATGTGCTCCCGGCGCAGGCAGACGAGCGGCAATCCCAAATAGACGACGAAGCCGAGACCGATCTCCGTCAATTCGTTGGCACCGCTGATGGGCGAATCGAAGCCCTGCCGGCCGACGACGTCGCAGAACGTCAAGGCCATCATCGCGAACATGATGGCGGCGACCGCACGCCCGAGCGAGCGGTCGAGAGCGCGGGTGAGGCAAGCCAACCAGCGCTCCGGCCCGGGCATGCGTCGGTTCATGTTTCCGCGAAGTCGCCGCCGCCCCTCAGGCGGGGCGGCCGGCTCGCCGGATCAGGTGCCGTGCGCCGCGACTTCGGCGCGGAACATTTCGAGCGCGGCGCCGCCGTCCACGCCCTTTTCCTTCGCCTTGGCGATCCAGTTCCGTTCGAACGCCGCGAGGGTCGACTTGGCCTTGGCCAGCGCCGATCCCTCCAAAACGTGATACTTGGCGCCGTCCGCCTTCAGTTTCGCCGGAGCGGCGTTGTCGTAACGATCCCAGACGACGCCCAGCCGTTCGCCGAACGCCGCGCCGGACAGCTTCATGACGGCGGCTTGATCTTCCTTGGCGACCTTGTTCCATGCGTTCTTGTTCATCACGCAAAAGAAACTGGTGTTGTAGAGGCCGCCCGGAAACCTGGTCACGTACTTGATGAACTTGCTGATCTTGAAATTGTAGACCGCCTCGTCCGTGAAACCGGTGCCGTCATAGACTCCCTTCGCCAATCCGTTCCGCAGCTGCGTCACGGGACCGGCCACCGGAACGGCTCCGAACATCTTGAGCGCCTCGGAGACCATCCGGTTCGGGATTCTGAACTTGATCCCCTTCAGGTCGTCGAGTTGCAGAACCTCGCGCTTGTTGTTGTAGAGGTGCCCGGCGGGGTGAACGTGCACGGTGAGCGTATGCACTTCCTTGTGCATGCCGCCCGGCTGAAGATACTTCTTGAACACTTTCCAATAAGCTACTGAATTCGCTTCCGTGCTGCGCGTGACAAACGGCAATTCCGCCATCTCGCTCAGCGGATGCACGCCCGGCGTGTAACCATGGGGAGCCCATGCGACGTCGGCGATTCCGTCGATGGCGAGCTGGTACTGGCGCGGCGGAGCTCCAAGACCCTTCGCGGTCGGCTGGATCTTCACCCTGCCCTCCGTCGCCTTCTCGATATCCTTGAACCAGACGTGCATTACCTCGCTCTGCGAGAAGTGTCCGACCGGCAGCCACTGGCTGTAACGAAAGGTCTGCGCTTCCGCGCCGACCGAAAGCGCGGCGACGGCGCCAGCGGCCGAAAGCGCAATTTTCGTGCATTTCGAGATCATGTCCCGCCTCCCTGTTTGCCGTCGGCAGTCTAACGAGCGCCGGTCGCATGCGCAACAGACGGAGGGCTACGAGCGCGAACCGCCGTCCCTCCGCGTCGCCGGAACGGCTGCGAATCCGGAGCCGGCGGCCTTGGCGACCGTCGCTCGGAAACGCGATCGCCGTCTCGCAGCGCGCGACTCCGTTGCGTCGGCAGGAACCGGCCGCCGAAAAACGCGCCGACGATTTCCGCAGCCGGCCGGTGGATGGCGCGCGCCGGTTCCGTTATGCTTTCCTCGCGAATAACGAGGATCTGCATGCCGCACAGTCGGCGCATCGCGGCGCCACCGCCCGGTCCGGTCCGTCCGCCTGCCGTTCGCGGGAATTTTTCGCCTGCGCCCGCCGGAGGAGCGGGAACGCCGAGAGCGGGCGAAGTCTGATGGCCGCCGGGGATCTTCTGCTGGAGGGCGTTCGCGTGCTGGACCTCTCGCGCGTGATGTCCGGACCGTTCTGCTCCGCCATGCTCGCGGATCTCGGCGCCGAAGTCATCAAGATAGAAATGCCGGGCAGAGGCGACGACAGCCGCCATTTCGGTCCGTTCGCCGACGGCGAGAGCGCCTATTTCATGCTGCTCAACCGCGGCAAGAAGAGTATGGCCCTGGATCTCAAATCGGGTCGGGACGTCGCGGTTGCGCTGGCGGCGTCCTGCGACGTCGTCGTCGAAAACTTCCGTCCGGGCGTCGCCAAACGCCTCGGACTCGACTACGCGTCGCTCGAGCCGGTCAACCCCAGACTCGTTTACGCCAGCATTTCCGGGTTCGGACAGGACGGACCGCTCGCCGACCGGCCCGCGTACGACCTTATCGTGCAGGCGATGAGCGGGTTGATGCACGTCACGGGCCAGCGCGACGGCCCGCCCACGGCGGTCGGGGAATCGGTCGTCGACGTATGCGCCGGCATGTTCGCCGCCTGGGGCATCTCGACCGCCCTTTTCGCTCGGGAGCGAACCGGCAAAGGGCGCTATCTCGACGTCGCCATGCTGGATTCGGTGTATTCCATGATGCTGACGGTCCTCGGGATTCAGTTCTACGCCGACAAGTCGCCGGTCAGAATCGGGAGCCGCCATCCCGTGACCTATCCGGTCGACGCGTTCGAGACCGCCGACGGGCACGTCGTTCTGGTAGTCACCACCGACCGGGCGTTCCAGGCCTTTTGCAAGGCGATCGGCCGCCCGGATCTGGCGACGGACGAGAGATACCGGACCAACGCCGACCGCAACGCGAACGAAAGCGCGCTCAGATCGGAGATCGCGGCATGGACCTCGCGGTTGCCTTCCGAAAAGGTCGTCGAGACGCTCGATGCGATAGGGATTCCTGCGGGGCCCGTCCTGTCGGTCGGCGACGTGGCGGACGGCGAACACATCGCATATCGCAAGATGTCGGCCCGAATCCGCCATCCGTCCCTCGGCGAAATTCCTCTCGTTCGCCAACCGGTCCTGTTCTCGGACGCCGACCGAAGCCCTCCGCGGCCGTCGCCTCTCCTCGGCGAGCACACGACGGAAATCCTCCGCTCGGTTCTCGGATTCGGCGAAGACGAGATCGAAGATCTGGCCGAACGGGGCGCGATCCAGCGCCGGCCGGAATGAACGGCCGCGACGGCGCGTCCTGCCGACAAGCCGCGAGTCTTCGCTCTTCGTGCCGCGAAACGTCGAAGACGATCTCCCGCGCCCCGAAAGCTGCGCCCTTCGAGGCGCTCGGCCTGACCGCCGGAGAAGCAGCGACATGCCGCAACCCATAGAATTCTATTTCGACTTCATCTCGCCCTACGGGTATCTCGCCGCGACCAGGATCGAAACGCTTGCCGGCCGATACGGCCGAACGGTCGAATGGCGCCCCTTCCTGCTCGGCGTCACGGTGATGGAGGTGATGGGGCTGAAGCCGATCATGCAAACCCCGCTCAAGTCGGACTACGCAGCTGTCGACCTGCCGCGGATGGCGCGTCTTCTCGGCGCGCCGCTGGCGACCCCGGACATGAAGAACGTGAATTCGCTGGCCGCCTCGCGCGCGTACCTATGGACGCAAGAGCGGGATCCCGAGTTGGCGAAACGGCTTGCGGACCGTTTGTTGCGCCGCCTTTGGGCGGAAGGGCGCGACATCACGCATCCGGATGCGGTCGTCGATGAAGCCGCAGCGCTGGGACTCGACGGAGCCGCGTTGCGCGCCGCACTGCGCGACGACCGGGTGAAGGGCCTGCTTCGGGCGGCGGTGGAACGCGCCGTGGAGAGGAAGGTTTTCGGCTCGCCTTACTTCATCGTCGATGGCGAGCCGATCTGGGGCGTCGACCGGCTGTGGATGCTCGAACACTGGCTGGCGCGCGGCAACTGGGAGCCGCCTGCAACCTGACCTGCCCGCATCATTCGAGGACCTCGAGCCGTTCCGCTCGCGCCAGTTCCTGCAACTCGGCCTTTCTGATCTTGCCGCTGGCCGTCAGAGGGAACGAGTCGACGCGGTAAAACCGCGCCGGAAGCTTGAAACGGGCAATTCGCCTTCCGCAGTAGCGCCGGAGTTCCTCGGCCGACGCTTCCGCGGCCAGCGAGACGGCCGCGGCGACCGTTTCGCCGTAATACCTGTCGGGAAGTCCGAACGCGGCGATGTCGGAAACCGCCGGATGCGCGCGAAGCGTGTTTTCGATCTCGACGGGATAGACGTTCTCGCCGCCGCGAATGATCATGTCGCGAAGGCGACCGCCGGCGACGACGATATTTCCGTCGGGCGTCAGGCGGCCGAGATCGCCCGTCCGCATCCAGCCGTCCTCGCCGATGGTTTCTCGAGTGGCCTCCGGATTGTCGAAATATCCGCGCATGACCATCGGCCCCCGGGTTTCTATCTGGCCGATTTCGCCGACGGGAAGTTCCTCCCCGGTCGCCGGATCGGCAATCCTGACCTCGGCCCCCGGCAGCGGCGGGCCGCAAGTCTCGAACCGCTGCGGAGCCTCGCAATCCGCAAGGCTGATCGTAAGCGTTCGGTCGTGGGGTGGCGACGTTGAGGCCTGCCTCCAGGCAGGGGCTTCAACCAGACGTCCTTGACCGGGAGGGCGCGTTCGTTTCGGGTACTGCCGCGGCCTACGCCGCCCCTCTGGTTGGCACCCGGCAACAGGTTTCTCGCGAAGTCCCGGAGAGTAAGCGTTCGGTTGCGAAGCGGGCTGTCGAGCCAGGCGAATCGCCCAGGCCTGGACACTCTTCTTTTGTTCTTGTATACGGCTGCCATGGCGGTCGAATCTGCACGCACGCTTTCCGGGACCGAGCTGTCGGGCGACGGCCAAGCTCTGGCTGCGGCATGCCGAGCGAATGCGGCTCTCTGCCAGGCGCTGGAAAGCGCACTCGATAAAGCGGAGAAGTTTCGCCGCGACGCCGAGAGGTGGCAGGGAGCTTTCCACCGGGCGATGGCGCTGATTAGAATCCTGAAAAAGAGACGCGAGGCGCCGCCCCGAGAGACGGCAGAGAACGAGAGTCTGAAGTCCCGCAGCCGCAGGTTTGCCCGGGAGTTGTTCGGGCGCCGCAGCGAGCGGCAGCCTACGGCAACCGGTCGACGCCGGGGGCGCAGTCAGGGAACGCCGTCGCACGGCCGCACGCCGCACCCCGAGCTGCCCGTTCGCGAGGAGGAGTCGCTTCCGGACGAGCGCACGTGTCCGGACTGCGGCAAGGCCTGGGTCTCGAACGGTTGGAAGGACACGGATCTCATCGAGACCAGGACCGTCACCTATGTCCGGAGGATTCGACGGAAGCGGCTGCGCCCGACCTGTACCTGCCGACCGGAAAAGGAGGCCGTCGGCCCGGCTCCGGCGCGGCTGTTTCCGAACACTCGGTACGGAGTTTCCGTCTGGGCGTACGTCCTGGCGGAGAGGTACGGCCTGCACCGTCCGTTGCGCTCGGTCTGCCGCGCGCTGGGTCAGCACGGGCTTGCCATTGCGCCCGGCACGTTGGCGGACGCTCAGCGGGGATTCCTGCGACTGTTCGAGCCGCTCGACGATGAGATCTCCCGGCGCCTGTCGGAGGCGCCGGTCGTTCACGGCGACGAAACAGGGTGGTGGATACGGGAGTTGGGCGAAGAAGACGGCGGCAACGCTCGCGCCTGGGCATGGATCGCCCGGTCGGCGGACGCGGTTCGCATCGTTATTCTGCCGTCGCGCAGCGCGGAAGCCGCCCTTGAACTGTTCAGGGGGCTCGGCTCGCCCGAACAGGCGGCTCACCTGGTCTGCGACCGCTACTCCGCCTACCGGAAGCTGGCGCGCGTCATGGAAGGGTGCATCGTCCTTTCATATTGTTGGGTCCATGCCAGACGGGACTTCATCAACCTTGAGACCGGCTACCCGAACCTCGCGAAGTTCGCCCAAAAATGGCTTCGTCACATTGCGGCATTGTACCGACTCAACGCCAGGCGTCTGGCGTGTCCGGGCAACGCCGCCGCCCAGCGGCGGCTCGCGAGATTCGCCGGAGCGTTCTTCGCGGCGGCGAAAAAGGCACGGGACGCGCTTCCGGAGAGCGCGGCGCAACGCGGCCCTCTGGACTCCCTGCTACGCCACCGCGACGGCCTGACAGTGTTCGTCGACAACGCAGACGTTCCCATGGACAACAACCCCGCCGAACGCGGCCTGCGCGGCCTCGCGATCGGCCGGAAGCTCTCGTTCGGGTCGCATAGCGTGGACGGAGCGCAGTTGGCGGGCATGCTCTATTCCATCTTCGGCACGCTCGAGATGGCCGGCGTCTCGCCGTACCGCTGGCTACTCGGTTATCTCGATGCCTGCGCCCGGCATCGCGGTCCGCCGCCCGAAGGCCCTGCTGCCTGGCTGCCGTGGGGCGCAGGCGAGGAGCGTCTCCGCTCCTGGCGTCCCGCTCTCCCCCAAGGACCGTGAGCGGCAGCCCCCGCCGCTACTGCGGGCGCGACTTCTCCGAGGACGAGGTCGACATGATCCGCGGCCTGATCGCGAGGGGCGGCCTCCACCGCCGGGCGCTGTCGCGGGAGGTCTGCCGCCGCCTCGACTGGCGCAAGCCCGACGGCGGCCTAAAGGATATGAGCGCGCGCGTCGCCATGTTGCGCATGCATCGCGACGGCGTGATCGTCTTGCCGCCGCCAAGGCGCGCGCCGGTCGTCCGCCGTCCGCTCGTGCCCGGTCCCGCGACCGACAGGCCCCCGTTCCCGACCCCCGAGCGTCTCGCCGATATCCAACCCGTCGCCGTTGAGCCCGTCCGGAACGCGGGCGAAGGCCGCCTCTGGAACGAGTTCGTCGCTCGCTACCACTATCTCGGCTATTCGACGCTGCCCGGCGCGCAGATGCGATACTTCGTTCGGGCCGCCGGAGGCGAACCCCTCGCCGTCCTCGGCTTCGGCGCCGCGGCCTGGAAGATCGCGCCGCGGGACAAGCTTGTCGGGTGGGATCCCGAGACCCGCCGCCGCAACCTGCCTCTCGTGGTCAACAATGCAAGGTTCCTGATCTTGCCGTGGGTCCGGATCAAAAACCTCGCGTCCTGCATCCTTGCCATGGTTGAATGTCGCCTGCCCGACGATTGGGAAGGCCGCTACGCGTTGCGCCCGGCCCTGATGGAGACCTTCTGCGAGAGCACGCGCTTCGAAGGAACCTGCTACCGGGCCGCCAACTGGACCAAGGTCGGCAAAACGCAGGGCCGCGGCAAGCTCGATACCCGGAAAGAACGCGCTCTCCCGGTCAAGGACATCTGGCTGAAACCCCTGCGCCGGGACTGGAGGCGGCTCCTCAATGAATAGGCCATCACCCCACGACCGAACGCTTACGGCTGATCAGGGTGCTCGCCTCCGTCTGACCGTACACCTGAACGACGCCCGGCAACGGAAAGGCGCGGGCGCATTCCCGCAGCAGCGCCGGATCCGTGTCCGCTCCGCCGCAGGTTCCCGCGCGCAGCGTCGAAAGGTCGTATTTTTCGCGATCGGGATGTTCGAGCATGGCGATGTGCGAGGTCGGCACGCCGGAAAGCAAGGTGCACTTTTCGGTCTCCACCAACTCGAACGTCGCACGCGGATCGAAGGCGGGCGCGCCGACGTAGCAGGCCCCGCGCTGCAAGGTTCCGAGAACGCACATGATGCACCCGGCGCAGTGGAACAGCGGGATGATCGACGTCCATCTGTCGCGTTCGGACACTCTCAGGCGTCCGGAAATTCCCCAGGCGTTGGCGAGCATCCCGGCATGGGTGAGCAGCGCCCCTTTGGGAAAGCCGGTCGTGCCGGAAGTGTATTGAAGGGACGCGATAGAATCCGGAGAAACCCGCGGAAGCCCGGCATCGCTTCGCGCGCCCTTGGCGATCAGGTCGTCATAAGAATGCGCGTCGCGTTCGTCGAACGGCACCAGCGTTCGCAGATGCTCAAGTTCGGGAAGCAGCGCAAGGACCGTTTCAAGATAGCGGTTGCCGCGAAATTCCGTCGACAGGAAGAGGCATTTCGTTCGCGAATGCGACAGCGCGTACCGCAGATCGTCGCGCCGGTAATGCGTGTTCAGCGGAACCATGACGCCGCCCATCATCGCGATGGCCATCTGCGCAACCGGCCATTCGACGCGGCTTTCGGCAAGGATCGCGATGTGGTCTCCCGGTCGAAAACCCAGATCGACCAGCCCTCGCGCGAGACTGCGGGCACGCTCGTGCCAATCGCCGTACGTCATCCGTTGTCCGGCCTGCGGAAAAACCATGGCTTCCGAGCCACGTCTCTCCTTCGCCTGAAAGACAAGCGCATCTTCCGGCAACCGAAACGGAGACAGTCGCGTCGACCCCATCGACGTCACGAACGGACGCCATCCCCGCCGCAGCGGCAACGCCCGCAGAATTCCGCTCCGGCAGGCGGCACCGATTTTCCAATCTCCGTCATGCGGAATTTCCTCCAGTAGGAATAGACATCATCCTCAATCGCAAATCTTCGCCCGGTCGTCAAATCGCAAAATATTCGATAAAGCCAAACAAGGAGATGGAAAATCTACGACCAGGAATTTTGAACCGAACTCTCAAAGATACGCAACTCCTTCGATTTGGCAAAGGATTTGGAAATCGCGTTCATTGAAAGCGAGCAGGGCGTCTATTTTGACGTTTACGTCTTGGATCAAGGCACAAAAAATCAAGTCAACAAGACTCTTTTTTTCATGACTATATTTATTCTCCAATAGCGTATCATATGCATCCTGTCGATAGCGATGATCGTCAATAATTTCAGGTGACGGTTTACGAATAATCTTATCTATTTTTTGAATGTAATCAGAATTTTTCACAACTTTAGTATTCAGCGTTTCATATAAAATCGGCCATGGAAGTGCGATAGGAAGTTTGTCAAGCCATTCTTATTTTTCAATGACTTCTTGGTGATATTGGTCTCTTGGATCGAACGCAAGCGTTCGGTCGCAGGGTGACCTGCTTGTTCCAGTCCCGGCGCAGGGCAGGCCCACGGTGATTTTGCGTTGCGTTTCCGGGTTTCCTCAGGCTTTCGCGAGCCGCCCACGGCTTCGAGCGAACTCTGGAGATTCGACGGCGGAAGTCCGCCTCGCTCGACCGGACGACGCTCCCGTTCGACGGAACCGCAGCCTGGAGTTCAGGCGTTTCGCCGCTTGCGGCGCGCGCCGCCCCTGCCGCCGCCTCGAGGACGGAGCCCGGCAATGAACGCCACCGCCCCGTTCCCGCCCTGGCGCAAGCGTCTCTCTTGACGATCGGCACCGCGGATACTGTCTCCCGTCTCCGGAAAGGACGCTCATGACTGCCTTCGCTAACCTCGCCATCGCTTCCGCCAACGCGCTCGCGGCCGTCCTCGCGGCCGTCGGCGTTTGGCGTCCGCACCAACGACGAACGCGGCCACACAGCAGCAGCGCGAAGCCGAAGAACGCCGCCACGAGGAGAACATGACGGCGCTCAAGGCGCTGATAGCCGGCCGCCGGACCGCCGCGCCGGAAACCGTCGCCGAACGAACGACGCCGACGGACGACGGGGCGGAAACAAAGGGCGCCTGACGCCGTTCCCCGGCCGGCGAGGCCTCGAAATCGAGCGACTGTCGCGGTCGCGCGGGGTGCAAGTGCCGGCGCCGTCGTTCGCGACCGACCCCGGTAGATTCCTGCGAGCGCCCGCGGCGTCTTGCCCGCGCCGTTCGCGCTGATCAGCCCGGCGCGGTGCATGGCCGGCGTCGCCGCCCGGCTCCAGGAAGCGACAGTGGCGGTCGGTGCCTCTCGAGAGGGCGCCGCCTGCGCCCGAACGGAAACAGCTCCCGGCTTCAGACGGTCTCGAACTCGAACCTGACGATGTTGCGCTCCTCCCGGCCGAACTCCACCCCGATCAGGTGGACCGGCACGCCCGGACGCCGGCACTTGTCCGCGTAGCCGCGCTCCCGAATCTGCGCCAGCGCCCGGCCTTGCGGCTTCCCGTCCGCGACCTTGAACTCGAACAGGTAGACGCCGCCGCCGTGCAGGACCGCAAGGTCCGAACGGCCGCGCGCCGTGCTCTCCTCCGCGCGGACGTCCATCCCCGCCGCCGCGAAGTGCGAGTAGAACACGCTCGCGTAGTGGGCTTCGTAGCCGGCCATGCCCGTGTTCGCGTACCACTCGTTGCTCGCCAGGAACGCCCGGAACCGCCGCTCGAGGCCCGCGAAGTCGTTCTCGCGCATCAGGCGGCGCAGCTCCCGGCTCTCCGCCGCGACCGCGATGTCCGGCGCCATCGCCTCCAGCAGGAGCGCGTTCAGGCTGCGCTTCACCTCATGGTTCGGGTAGTCCAGCCGGTAGAGGGGCGCGTCCTCGTCCAGCTTCTCGTCGGCGATGGTCAAATAACCGGTCTGGAACAACAGCGCCTCGACGGGAATGCGGTCGATATCTATGGCCGACAGCAGGTCGTCGTCCGCGATCATGCCCTCCAGGGCCGGCGCCGAGACCCGGCGCCGCGACAGAAGGTCGACGAGGAAGGTCGGCGTGCCGCTCTGGAACCAGTATGGGCGGAATCTGCGCTTGTCGAACAGCAGCAGGATGTCGTGCGGGTTGTAGACCCTCTCCGGTCCGAGCCAGTTGTAGCCGTTGTACCAGCGGCGGACCTCGCCCCGGTCCAGGCCCCCAAGTTCCGGGGCGAACACCGCGTCCAGCTCGTCGTCCGTATAGCCGCAGATGGCGCCGTAGCGCTCGTCCAGCGTGATGTCGTTCAGGTTGTTCAGGCCCCCGAGAACAGGCCCGATAACTTGCTCACCCCCGTCAGAAAAACGAAACGGAGATGCCTGTCGTTGTCCTTGATCATCGCGTAGAAGCCGCGCAGGAAGTTGCGGTTGGCCAGCGCCAGTTCCCGGTCGCCGAGCGCGTCCAGGATCGGCTTGTCGTATTCGTCCACCAGCACGACCACGCGCCGCCCGGTGCGCTCGTGCAAGGCCTCGATCAATTCCCCGAAACGGTTCGACACCTCGACGGATCCCGGTTCGAGGCCGGCGCGCCTCTCCGTCGCCGCCAGCTGCCGTTCCACGGATATCCGAACGAGGTCCGGGGAGTCGAAATTACCCCCGCCGAAGCTGATCCGCACAACCGGATGGCGCACCGACCAATCCCACTTGCCGTGCATGGCGAGGCCCCGGAACGGTTCCTCGCTTCCCTCGAACAGCTCTTGCAGCGTGTCCACCAGCAGGGTCTTGCCGAACCGGCGCGGACGCGACAGGAAATAGTACCTGCCCCTCTCGACGAGGCGGCGCACATGCTCCGTCTTATCGACGTAGTAGCAGTCCAGCCCGCGGATCGTCCGGAGGGAGGACATGCCTGTCGGAAGCATGCGTCTCGTCATCCCAAGAGGGTAGACCGCCATGCCGGAACCGTCAAGGAGAGCATCGGGTGCGTGTCAATAACAGATGATATGTCCGGTCCATGTACCCTGTCCGGTTTTAGAACGCTTCCAAACCAAAGGAGGTGGCGGCGGACGGAACAACGACAGGGACTGAGGAAAGAGGTGTCGCACCGGGTGTGCTGAGCCAGGGCGAGGCGGCGGAGGGCGTTTCGGAACGCACCTTCCGCGACGAGGCGGAAGGCGCGGAAGGGTTGTACGACCGTCGCCTGGGCCGGGTCTCGGCGCGCCGGGCCGGCGCGGACGAGGTGGCGCATGTTCTCGAATTGTTCGACACTCGGGACTTCAACGCCAGGCACTTTCACGAGAAACTGGTCGCCTGCCATGGCGTCCAGCGCAGCTACGTCCGGCTGACCTTTCAGGCCCATGGCCGGGTGCGAGCCGCGCCGCGGCGCCCACCGGCTCAAGCGCCCGCGGCGCGGGCTGTTCCGCTCGCTCTACACCGCCAGCCACTACTTCCACACGCCCGAGGGGGTCAGCCTTCGTGCCCTTCGCCGGCGCCTTGGACGACATCCTCTGCGTCCACGAGGAACGGCTCGAACGACAACACGGTGCGGTACAGGGGACGCCCCCTGCAGGCCGACCGTCACCACTACGTCAAGGCCAGGGTCCGGGTCCACGAGTACCCCGACCACGCCCTTGCCGTCTTCCACGGCCCCGGACGCCTCGCCCTCTACCAGGCCGACAGGTCTCCGACCACAACCCGGAAGGCCGCGTGACCCGCTTCGACGCGCCGGAGGCGTGGACAGCCGCTTCGCGCCTGACCACTTCCCCACAGGCCCAACCACCACAACGGAAGCGGTCAATTAATTTGGTACATGCCAGTTCAAAATGTTCTTGACAGCGCTTTTTCGCAGGAGGAATGCTCAAGCGGTTGACGAGAGACCGACGAGTGGGTTTCGGTGGCGGCATCCGGCCCTGCGATCCGGCATGCAGCGACGGACAATGCCGAGCGCAACCGGACCCCGCCGAGTTCGCGCCTCGACGGACCAAGCACGAGGTTGACGCGTTCGGGCAAGCAAAGGGGATCCGGGCGTTGGCGTCGAGCGCTTGACCGGCGGCGACGTCGCAGCAATCGTGAGCGGCACCATCTTCGAGCATGCTGCCCTTCCTGATCGCAGCCCGCGCCACGGCTCATAGGGCGCCACGTCGCTCCGCGACAGCCTGCACTCGAAGGCCCTCTCCGGCAGGGCAGCCCCACCGGAGCGCGTGTCGGGGCGCTCCCTGGCTGATCATCTTCCGCATGGAGCATCCTCACTGCCGCATAATTCGTTACATCCTCACCAGGAGTCGAAAAATTGACGCATCCGCTTTCCGCAGATAGCCTGAAGCCATAATTGGCAAGCGAGCCAGCTCGATCATGAAACCGTGCGAAATCGCCGAAACGTTGGGCCGCTACCCGACGGCCACGACATACGAAGCGGCCGGCAAGCGCGGCGACATGGCCCCCGACATTCGTTCCATCGTGCCCGGCGCGCGGATGTCCGGCGTCGCTTATACCGTCAGGACGTTTCCCGGCGACACCACGGCGGTGATCCGGGCTCTCGACGACGCGCCCGCCGGATCGGTTCTGGTCGTCGATGCAGGAGGAACGGATCGCGCCGCCGTCTGGGGCGGCACCTCCTCTCTCGTCTGCAGCGTCCGCGACCTCGCGGGTTGCGTTACCAATGGCTGCGTTCGGGACGTCGACGAACTGCAGGCGATCGGCGTCCCCGTCTACGCGGCAGGCGTCGCCCCGCACGGCACGCTGAAGAATCACGAAGGCTGGCGCGGCAGGCCGGTTTCGGTGGGCGGCGTCGTCGTTTCGCCCGGCGACTACGTGATCGGCGACAGCGACGGCGTTGTCGTCGTCGCGGCGTCGGAAGGCGCCGCGACGTGCGAACGCGCCGCGGAACAGCGTCGCGCGGAGGAGGCACGCAATGCGCGCGTTCGAAGCGGCGAACCGCTCGCGAGCGTCATCGGCCTCCCCTCTCTGGAGTGACGCCGGATGGGCAAGACAATTACCGAAAAGATACTGTCGCGCGTCACCGGCGGCGACGTCTCGGCAGGCGACATCGTCTATCCGGAGCCAGAACTCCTGACCATCCACGACTGGTACGTGGTCAATTTCGACAGGGCGCTCGAAGAGCTCGGCGTCGACCGCCTCTACGATCCGGACAAGGTGATTATCTGCACCGACCACGAACCCGTTGCGGTCAGTCCTCAGGCGGTCGAACGGCAGAAAAAAGTGCGGGAAATCGTCAGAAAGTACGGCATCGGAAATTTCTTCGATGCCGGCCGCGGGGGACACGGGCATGTCTTCCCTGTCGAAATGGGCTTCGTAAAGCCGGGCATGTTCATAGAGGCGTACGACGTCCACGTGACCAATTTCGGTTCCGTCGGGGCGCTCGCCGTCCCGGTGCTGATCGAAATCGCCGAAGTTCTCGCCTGCGGATCGGTTTGGCTGCGCACGCCGGAAACCGTGCGCGTCAACCTGACCGGCAGCCTGCAGCCGGGAACCGGCATCCGGGACGTCGCGCAGAAGTTGATTTGCGACATCGGCGCCGAGCGGGTGGACTATTCGGTCGTCGAATACGGAGGCCCGGCGCTGGCCGCGATAGACATCGCCGGACGCCATACGCTTTGCAACACGCCGATCGACATCGGCGCCAAGTCCGTGCTCGTCGAGCCCGACAGCCAAACCGTCGACTATCTGGCCGATCGCGTCGACGGGCCGGTGGAACTGGTCGCAAGCGACCCGGACGCCGCCTTCCGCGAAGTCGTGGAATACGATCTGGACGTGATGGAACCGCAGATTGCCGCGCCGCCGACGCCGGATTGCGTCGTCGGCGTTTCCGAAGTCGCGGGCCGCGCGGTGCATCACGCCTTCGTCGGTTCCTGCGCCGCCGCCAATCTGAGCGACCTGCAGGCCGCGGCGGACATTTTGACGGGCCGCAGAATTCATCCCGGCGTTCGCTTCATCGTTACCCCGGGAACGCAAGAGGTGATGGCGGAAGCCGAGAGCAGGGGCCTTCTGACGCTGTTCGCCGAAGCCGGGGCCATGATCACCCAACCCGGCTGCGGTCCCTGCGCCGGAGGGCGGATCGGCGGCGTCGCGGACGGCGAGACTTCCATCAACACCGGCACCCGCAACGATTACGGCCGCCTCGGATCGGCGAAGGCGGAAATCTATCTCGCCAGTCCGGCGACGGTGGCCGCGTCGGCGGTAACCGGCAAAATCACCGATCCCCGGCAATTTCTCGCCTGAACGGGACGGAGCGGCCATGAACTGGAACTACAAAGGCAAGTGCTGGAAGTTCGGCGACAATCTCGGCATCGACGGCGACGTCATGCCGTTGCGCTTCGCGCTCGAACGCGAACTCGACCCGATGATCCTGCGCGATCATCTGATGTCGGGAATCGATCCCGGTTTCGCGAACAAGGTATCGTCCGGGGACATCATCGTCGCCGGCAAACGCTTCGGCCAGGGCAACCCGCACATCCAGGGCTTTCTCGGGATGGTCGGACACGGGCTGGGGCTGGTCGTCGAGACGATCCCTCGCGGCAGCTTTCGCAACGCGATCAACGCCGGCCTGCCGTTCCTCGCCGGTTGCCGGGGAGTGACGAACGACGTCGAGACCGGCGACGACCTGGAAGTCGATTTCAAGACCGGAGAGTTCCGGAACGTGACGCGCAACCTGTCGCGCCGTTTCCAGCCGCTCGACGTCCGGTTGCAGGCGATCGTCGAAGCCGGCGGCTGGCAGGCCAATCTCAGGAAACGGCTCGCCGACCTGAGCGAAACGGCATAGGACGGCGGCAAGCGCCGCGTCGGCCGCCGCGGAGGCTCCTATTCGGGCAACACCGACAGGTCGGCGGCATTCCAGACGAGATGCACCCTGTCCCCCTCCGAAACGGAACGCGCCGCCTGAACGTCAGATATGTCCGCCGTGAGCGCGCCTCCGCCGTCGACGCTGGTCTCCAGGCGGAACATGCCGCCCATGTACATTTTTTCCGTCACTTCGGCAGTGCAGCCGGCCCCCCGCCGCTGCGCCGGTTCGCCGCTCAGCCTCACGTTTTCGAACCGCAACGCGACCGACACCTGCTGTCCGGCCTTGAGGCCGTCCGGCGCCTCGCAGCGAAACGTCAGGCTGCCGCTTTCGACGAGGCATTCGCCGTCGCCGTCCACGTTCGCGACCCGGCCGTCGAAGACGTTGGCATGACCGACGAAATCGGCGACGAAGCGGGTGCGCGGCGCTTCGTATATTTCCTCGGGCGTCCCCGTTTGTAGAACGCGGCCATCGTTCATCACGGCGATGCGGTCGGACATCGCCATCGCCTCCCCCTGATCGTGCGTGACGAAAATGAAAGTATTGCCGAGCGATTTGTGCAAACGACGCAATTCGTCCTGCATCTGCAGGCGCAATTGAAGATCGAGCGCGCCGAGCGGCTCGTCGAGCAGCAGAACCGACGGATCGTTCACCAGCGCCCGCGCCATCGCTACCCGTTGCTTTTGGCCGCCGCTCAATTGATCGATCCTCCGTTCGCCGTAGCCCTCGAGGCGCACGAGATCGAGAGCCTCTTTCACTCTTCGTGAAACGACGTCCTCGTCGAGACGCTTCATCTTCAGTCCGAACGAGACGTTGTCGAGCACGTTCATGTGAGGAAACAACGCAAGATGCTGGAAGATCATGTTCGTGCTGCGGGCGTAAGGCGGCGCGCCGACCGTATCGACTCCGTCGATCAATATGCGGCCGGCGCTCGGCACTTCGAATCCGCCGATCATCCGCAACAACGTGGTCTTGCCGCAGCCGGACGGCCCGAGCAGCGAGAAGAATTCGCCGCGTCGAATGTCCAGCGACACGTCGTCAAGCGCGGCGACTTCGCCGAACCGTTTGGAGACGTTCCTGACCTCGACGGCGTATCCGTCGCCGGCCGGAGGGGCGGACGGGACCGTCCCCCCCTTCTCGCCAGGGCGGCCGCCTCGTTCGGCAGCCGCCCCGGCGCGGATCACGCCGTCTTGACGGTGTTCCAGGATTCGACCCATTTATCGATGCTGGCCGGAAAGTCGAGCCCGTAGAGCTTGACGCCCCGGTCGACGACGTCGAAGCCGAGCTTGCGCTTGTCGGCATCGCCGAACAACGCGGCGACCTCCGCGGATGTCGACGGATAGTTGGTCACCTCCGTCAGCTTTTGGCCGTACTCCTTCGACAGCATCGCGTTGATCACGGCTTCCGCCGCCGCCGCGTTGGGCGAATCCTTGGGAACGAAGCCCGACTGGTTCCACGTCAGAAGCCCGTCGCGGGGCCAATTGTTGGTGACGTTGAGACCCTGCTTCTGGAGGGCCGCCCGCATCGCGATCCAACCGTACATCGCCCAGACTTCGCCCGACGACACGAGGTTCACCGCTTCGCCGAACTTGGTCCACATGGTGCGGACGTTCTTCTTGCGGTCGATCAGCCAGGCGGTGATGTCCTTCAGGTCGCTGGCGTCCATGGAAATCGGGTCGGGATGGCCGCGATGCAGCGCCGCGACCATGATCATGCCGTGGGCGTCGTCGCGCCACGCGACGCGGCCTTTGTACCTGTCGTCGAACAGCACCCCCCAGGACTGGGTCAACGGATCGTCGGTCGGGATCTTGTCGGCATTGTAGATGACCGAATCGTATCCCCAGACGATCGGAATCATGTAGGTCTTGCCCGAGCGGGTCACGATGTCCTTCTTGAACAGGGACATGAGCTTGCCGGCATTGGGTATGCGGCTCATGTCGAGCGCGCGAACCCGCTCGTCGCCTTCCTTCTCCCCGAGGGCCGGATCCTTCACGAACTTCGTCAGGCTGATCATCATGTCGTAGTTGCGGGTGCCGCCCGGCGCCATCAGCTTCGCCAGCGTGTCCGTCGGCGACACGTAGGGCGCGTTTTCCACCTTCACGCCCGACAACCGCTCGACGATCGGCCTCGCCGCGTCGGGGATGAATACGCCGGGCATGATGGCGACCACCTTTTTGGACTGGGCGAACCCCGGCGACGCCGGCAAGGCGCCGACGGCCGCGACCCCGGCGATCCCCTTCAGAACGGCTCGACGGTGCGTGCCGCCCTCCCCTGCGCGAGTTTCATGACTGGTCATTTTCGTTCCTCCCTGGTTGCGTGCGTGCCTTCGGTCACGCGGCTCCCTCACCTCCCGGGCCGAGCCTGAAGCCTGGCGCGTTCAGTCGCACGATGCATGAAGACGAACCCGACAAGAGAGCTGAAGATCGAAATTACGATAATGATAACCGCCATCGCGGGCAACTGCGGCGCCAATTCGTCGACGATGAGGCCCCAGAACTGGACGGGTATCGTCCGATCGAACCCGGTCACGAATATCGTCCTGATGAACTCGTCGAAAGAAAGGCTGAACGAGAACAGCGCCGTGGCGATCACGCCGGGCCGGATGATGGGAAACACGATGCGCGTGAAAATTTCCCGCGGCCGCGCGCCGAGATCCATCGCCGCTTCCTCGAGCGTCCGGTCGAATCCGTGCAGGCGCGGATACAGCGTGAGAAAGGCGAACGGCAACACCCAGTTGACATGCGCTACCAGAACGGTGGTCCAAAGCGATGACCGCACGCCGGAATACCCGAAGAAGATCAACAGCACGATGCCGCCGATAATGCCCGGAATGATGATCGGAACCAAGATCAGATAAAGGATGACCGCCTTGCCTCGAAACCGGTGACGAAAGCCCATGGCCAGCGACAGGGCCAAAGCGGTCGAGATCGCCGCCGCCAGGAAACCCACGGCGAGGCTGTTGCCCAACGCCTTGATCAGCGCCGGGCTGTCGAACACGACCTCGTACCATCGGATCGTGAACCCCGTGAAAGGAAAACCGACGATTTCGGAATCGTTGAAAGACAGGAATCCGATCATCAGCAGGGGGGTGTATAGAAACGCGTAGAAGACGCCGGCATAAATCCACAGCGCCGTCCGATATCCGCCGTACGGCCGGCGGCCCAATTTGCCGGGCGCCCGAGCGGCCATGCCCTACCCGTCCCGTCCGCCGGTGAAGACCTGCCGCACGCCGATCCAGCGGGAGCTGACGAGCAGCAGCAACAGCACGATCGCCACCAACGTCAGCGACAGCGCCGACCCGAACGCCCAGTTATTGTTGGCAAGGAACTGACTCGCGATGACGTTGCCGTACATGATGCCCGAGGGACCGCCGAGCAGCTGCGGCGTGACGAAGGCGCTGACCGACAGCAGGAACACCATGATGCAGCCCGACAGCACGCCTGGCCAGCTGAGCGGCAGAATGACGCGCCAGAACACCGAAGCGGGCCTGGCTCCAAGGTCGGTCGCCGCCTCGACCAACGCGGGATCGATCTTCTCCAGCGACAGGTAGATCGGCAGCGTCATGAAGAGCACATAGACGTAGATCAACCCGAGAAATACGGCGCCTTCGTTGAACAGCAGCCAGTCCAACGGAGCGTCGATGACGCCCGCCGCCTGAAGAAAATTGTTGACGGCGCCGTTGCGGCCCAGGATGGGAAGCCAGACGAAGGCGCGGATGACGTAGCTGGTCCAGAACGGCAGGAACATCAGCAGCACGAACAGGGCCTTGCGCATGCCCTTGAGACGCGACAGCAGGTAGGCCACCGGATAGGAGATCACCAGGGTCATCGCCGTCGTCATCGCGGCGATACGCAGGGTCTTGAACAACTGGTCGCGGTATAGATCGGTGACAACGACCCGGGCGTAATTGTCGAAAGAGAAGTCGGGACGGGTGCCGAAGATCGTCGAGGTCCAGAACGACATCATCAGCATGAAGGCGAGCGGCGCCAAGCCGAAAACCAACAGCCAGAGAACGCCCGGGCCGAGCAGCCAGAACGGACGGCCGATGGGCTTCAGTCCGGCATCGGCCAAGCGCGCGCCCTGCCCTGCAACCCGGCGTCGACTCATGACGATCCGCGCCGAAGCTCCGCGGTCGCCGCCGCGTCCACCAGCATTCGTTCGGGATCGATGACGACGCCGTAATCGGCTTCGGCCCGTTCGAGCGAGACGTAACCCTGCTCGACATCGGCAAGAACCCGGTCCGGTTCCCGCTCGTTCGGATCGCCGTAACCGCCGCCTCCGCTCAACACGAACCGCACGCGGTCGCCCGGAACGAGGCGGCGATAGACGCCGTGATCGACGGGCTCGCCGTTGAGCCACATGCCGCTGCCGCGGCCGTTGCGGCCATCCCGCCGCCCGAACACGGGAAAGGCTCCGTTCTCCGTTCTGCCGCTGAGACGCACGGAGCTTTCCACGTCGCGCGACAGTTCGCCGCCGCCGTCGAGAATGCCGAACTCCACTTCCTGGCCGAGACCGCCGCGGTTGCGTCCGGGCCCGCCGGAATCCATCCGCAATTCCTTGCGCACGTAGTACATCCGCGCTTCGTTTTCAGTGACTTCGACCGGAATGTTCCGCGTATTGTTCGGAAAGCACAGGCAGGAATACCCGTCGTATCGGGCGCTGGCGCCGAATCCGCCGCTGTGCTGGGCGATCGCCATGAACGACCGGCCGTCGGAATGCCGGCCGTGCAGGTAAACCTCGTTGGCCGGAGATCCGCCGTTAGACGCCAGAATGGCGTCCGGCATGATGTTCTCCATCGCCGCAAACACGATTTCGGGAAAAAGATGGGAAATCATGGTGCGGCCCCAGGTGGCCGCCGGCGGTCGCGAATTGACGACGGTGCCTTCCGGCGCGACGACCCTGATCGGACGCAATCCGCCTTCGTTGTTGGGCACGCCGGGATCGAGCGCGAGCTTGATCGGATAGGCGGAATAGGAACGCGTCATGTTGTAGGAGCAGTTCACGGCCGCGCCGACTTCGCCCGACGACCCCGTGTAATCGATCGCCACCTCGTCCCCGCGCACCGTCACAAGGGTCCTGATCAGGATTTCGTCGTCGCATCCGGGAATCCGGGGCAGGACGACGTCGTTGCGATAAGCGCCGTCCGGCAGCGCCGCGATCTTGCGGCGCAGGCTGCCCTCAGTGCGCCGGATGACTTCCGCGCCGAGCTCTTCGAGCCCGTTCAGGCCGTATTCTTCGAGCAGCGCCTGCAGGCCGCGCCCGCAGACGTTGTTCGCCACCAGTTGCGCCCGCACATCGCCCAAGACCTTGTCGGGCACGCGGATATTCGCGCGCATGAATTCGAAGACCGTTTCGTTGAGTCTGCCGCCCTCGTAAAGCTTGAGGATCGGAATCTTCAGGCCCTCTTCGTACATGTCCTTCGATTCGAGCGTCGACATGCGCCCGCCCATGTCGAGGTGATGAACGATGCACAACGCGTATCCGGCGATGCGGCCGCGATGAAAGATGGGCGAAGCGATGGATATGTCGATGAGATGGCCGCTGGCGACCCAGGGGTCGTTGGTGACGATCGCATCGCCGGGCCCCAGGCTTTCCGGCGGGTATTTTTCGAGAAAATTCCTCATGACTTCGGGCACGATGCCGAGAAAACCGGCGGTCGTGACCGTCGAGTGGGAGAGCATTTGCGCGTTGGCGTCGAACAACGCGCAGCAGAAGTCGTGATATTCCTTCACCGACGGCGTATAGGCCGTGCGCATCAGGCCGGTCGCCGCTTCGTCGACGACCGTTACGAGGCGGTTCCACAGGATCTGGATGGTGACGGGGTCGAGTTGCATGCCTATCCGCTCCCGGCAACGGCGGCCGCGGGCGCTTCGCCGCCGACCGTCGCCGCAAGGTCGACGGTCAGGCACCCGAACTCGTTCACCTCCAACCGGTCGGAGGGTCCGACGATCGTGGTCGATTCGCGCTCTTCAACGATTGCCGGACCGTCGATTTTCTGGCCGACGCGCAGCGCGGCGCGTTCGAAGACGGGCACGCGTTCCATTCCGCCGACGCTGGAAACGAACATGTCGCGAAACGCCTTGGGAGGGGCATCCGCCGCCGCGGCCGGACGGGAAATTTCCAGATGCGGAAGCGGCTGGCTGACATGCACGCGCACGCTGGCCAGTTCGACCGGATTGTCGTCGTCCACCTTGCCGTAGAGGTCGCTGTACGCCGCCTCGAATCGCGCCTCCCAATCCGGCGCGTTCGCGCCGAGCTTCCCCGGGCCCTCGATTTCGATTTCCAGGGGATAATCCTGACCGGAATAGCGAAGGTCGACGCTCCGCCGAACGATCGCCGCCGCGCCGTCGGGCATCAGCGGCCGGATCTCGCGCTCCAGTTCGCGGATCGCGACCTCGACCGTTTCAAGGTCGAGCGTACGGAGAATGCGCCGTATCGCGCGGCTGCGCTCGAACGCGACGGGAGCGGCCAGCAGCCCGAGCGACGACATGACGCCTGAATACGGAGGAACGACCACTCTCGGACAACCGAGCTTGCGGGCAAGATCCACGGCGTGAACCGGCCCGGCGCCGCCGAAGGCGACGAGCGACAGCTGCGGCGCGGCCAGGCCCTTTTCGGTCAGATACATGCGCGCGGCCGACGCCATGTTGACGTTGACCAGTTCGTGAACGCCGGCAGCGGCGCCGACCGGCGTGAGACCGGCGGCCCCGGCCAGAGCGCCGATCGCTTCCGACGCCGCCGCCGTGTCCAAACGCATTCGGCCGCCGAGAAAGTAGTCCGGATTGAGATAGCCCAGCAGGAGGTCTGCGTCGGTGACCGTGGGAGCGGCGCCGCCGAGGCCGTAGCTTGCGGGCCCGGGGTCGGAACCCGCGCTATCCGGTCCCACCTGAAGCAAACCGAGATCGTTGATCCGGGCGACGCTGCCGCCGCCGGCGCCGATTTCCAGCAGATCGTAGACCGGCACGGCCACCGGCAGGCCGCTACCGGCCTTGAAGCGGTGCACGCGGTCGACTTCGAACGCGCGGTTTCGCGAGGCTTTCCCTTTCTCGACGACGCACAGCTTCGCCGTGGTTCCTCCCATGTCGAACGACAGCATGCGGTCGGTTCCCATCAGCCGCCCGAAATACGATGCCGCCTCGACTCCCGCCGCGGGCCCCGATTCGACGATCTGCACGGGAACTTTCCTGGCGGTCTCCGCCGTTGCGGCCCCGCCGTTCGACAGCATCACGAAGAGGCGGTTGGCGTAGCCGCGTTCCGTCAACCCGCCGGACAACCGGTCGAGATAGCCTTCGGCCACTCCTTTGACGTAGGCGTCCACCACGGTCGTCGAAGCGCGTTCGTATTCCTTCGGCTCCGGATGAACTTCGTGCGACAGCGACACGACGATTCCCGGCAGCTCCTCGCGCAATATCTCCGCCGCGCGGAGTTCGTGGGCGGCGTTCCGGTAGGAATGGAGGAACATGACGGCGACCGCGCCGACGCCGGCATCGCGGAAAGCGGCCGCGGCCCGGCGAACCTCGTCCTCGGCCAACGGTTGCAGCACCGTCCCGTCGGCCAGAATGCGCTCGCTCACTCCAAGACGCAGTCTTCTGGGCACCAGCGGCTCGGGCAGGCGGATGAACATATCGTAGATGTCGTAGCGGACCTCGCGAGCCATCTCCAGGACGTCGCGAAACCCCGCGGTCGTCAGCAATGCGGTCAAGGCCCCCTTGCGCTCGAGGACGACGTTGGTGATCAACGTCGTGGCGTGGATCACTTCGGCCGTTCGGGACAAGAGGGATGGAATCGCCTCGGCCAGGCCGTCGATGCCGGAAAGAACGGTTCTTTCCGGCTCGCCGGCCGAGGTGAGAATCTTTTCGACGCGGATCTCTCCGGTGTCGGCGTCGACGATGGCGAAGTCGGTAAACGTGCCGCCAATATCGACGCCGAGACGATACGTCATTCGTTCCTTGCTCGAGTTCGGCTCATCTTCGGCACCTTTCGGCCAACCAGCCAGCAGTCCGCGCATTCCGACGAAAGACTTACGCGGCGAACCGAAGCCATGCAGCGACGATTTCTCTGCAATGACCAATAACATCTTTTCTCGCATTGGGTAATTGCGCGCTCGACCTCGACGGCGGTTGCGTCTTGCCTGGCCCCCTCCTTGGGCGGGACGCCTGTCTATGCCGCCGCCGCGACGCGCTATCGGGCGCGTTCTCATTGGACAGGCAAAAATTTGCCGGTGAACGGAAGCGGTCTCAGGGACTCGCGGCCGGCGGCCCGGTTCGGGGCGGACAGGGGTGCATGACCGGACCCGAACCACGCGGCTTCACTCGGAAACCGCGACATCCGCCCGACAACCGATCGCAAGAGCCTTTTTCATGGCGCGCCGATCTCCGCGTTTCTCCGGCCGTCGTCGAAGACAAGAGGTTTTACCCTCGGCGGCGATGAAGAACCGGCTTGCGCAGGCAGGGCCGTCCGGGGCCAATCGTCAACGAGGCTTGCCTGGCGGGCGCGAAAACCCATCTTATGGTATGCTTGGGAACGTCGCCCCCGACTTTGAAAAGGAGATCGAAGCATGAACCTGCGCATTCTGGGAGCCGTACTCGCCGCTGCCGCCATCGCGTTTTCGGCTGCGGCCGTCCGCGCCGCCGAATACCGAATCGACCCCGCCCACAGTTTCGTCCAGTTCAAGATCTCCCATCTTGGGTATTCCTGGATGATCGGCACCTTCGACAAGCTGTCGGGCGACTTCATGTTCGATCCGTCCGCAGGGCCGGCCGGACAGAAAATCTCGGTCGAAATCGACACTACGAGCGTCGACACCGGCCACGCCGAACGCGACAAGCATCTGCGCTCGCCAGACTTCCTCAACGTGAAGAAGTTTCCCAAGGCGACATTCGTCAGCACGGCCTACGAGGGAGACGCCCAAGGCGGCACCATGAAAGGAAGCCTGACGCTGATGGGAGTTACCAAGCCGATCTCCATCGCCGTGAAAAAGGTAGGCGAAGGCAACGACCCTTGGGGTGGGTATCGCGCTGGTTTCGAAGGCGAAACGACGCTGAAGCGCAGCGAATTCGGCGCGGGCCGAAGCTTGGGTCCGGCGTCCGAATCCATGGACCTCTTCCTGTCGATCGAGGGCATTCGGAAGTAGGACCGGGCGCGCTGCGAGGTCCGGAAAAACGCAATGTGGAAGAACGGCAAAGACCATTACGGTCTTGTATCCATGTTCTTCCACTGGACCATCGCCTTCGCCTTTATCGGCCTCGTGGGGCTCGGCGCCTGGATGGTGGAGCTCACATACTACGACTCCTGGTATCATGACTCCCTTTCCCTTCACAAGACGATCGGGATCGTGGTTCTCGCGCTCGTCTTGGCCAAATTCGGCTGGCGGTTCGCCGACAGGAAACCGGGATTCGAACGGGAAGTCAGGGCCTATGAGCGCGCCGGCGCCACCGCGATGCACTGGATCCTGAGTTCGCTCCTGATCCTTCTTCCGGTCACGGGCTACTTGATTTCGACCTCGGAAGGCGCGGGCATCGGCATGTTCGGATTGTTCGAATTGCCCGCGCTGTTGGAAATATCGGAGCGAATCCGCGACCTCGCCATCGAAATCCACTTCTATCTGGCCTATGGCGGTATCGCCCTGGTCGCCATGCATGCCGGGGCGGCTCTCAAGCACCATTTCATGGACAAGGGATCGACCCTCGTGCGCATGCTGGTCCCGCGTTCCCCTTCACGCCGAACTGACTGAAGCAACGTCGAGACCACAAACCCAAACCCGTACCGTGGATGTTACGGCAGCGCGGTTTCTGCAGAACGCGGCACGAAGAATGGTCCGTTGAGGTACCGGAGATTCCGCGCCGGGGACGGCGGCCATTAACCAACGGAACTCCCGCCGGTAGCTGGTACGGCGGCAAGACGCGCCTCTGCCTGTTCGGGTCTCCCGACTCAGCGGCGCTTGCACCGCATTTCCTCGCGGAAATGACGTTCCGCCTTCCAAGACCATTCCGCGCTGAAGACGTTGACAGATGTCGGGCAACGCGACCCGCGACCGGAAACTGATTGATGCGTTGCGTCTGCGGACGACGGCGGAGGCCTCCGCACGCCGAGTTCGGGACAGAAACACCCGGCTGATCGGCAAAAAGAAGAATTCGTCGCGCCCATAAACCAAGTCCGTTTATGGAGTGAGAAACCGGAACGATTGTCGAAGCCGCGGAAGCAGAGTTGCCAAAGCCGGTGGGAGGCCGCTTGGGGCAAATTTGGACCGGCTCAAAGACAACGACCTTGCGGGAGTGCGTACGAAGCCGTTATTCACCGCCCGCCACCAGCGGCGACACGGAAGCCAAGCTTGCCATCGACGACGCATCTGCTGCCGCGAGTCGACAATAGTGCACGAAGGAACGCCTCCGCAATGCGCGCCGGTTTCAGAGGGAGGGGGTAAGCGGAAAGGCTTCGGCCTTATCGCCGCAATGAAAGCGCTCGACGGTGCGACGGAACAACGAAGCAATCGGCGTCAGGGTTTCGGGCCAAAAATTTGGAGATGCACCATGGGTGAACGCTCAGGATCTTTCGTCAGGGATTAGTTAACTCCTCGAATCGGTGACACTACTTTCGGCGCAGGCAAGTTGGACTTCGCCGGCTTCACAGCATCGAGTGGCTCCGAAGGGCGGTCGACGGGGAGGGTGGCGTCGGCCGGTCCGCGAACTGTGCGAGCGCGAGGACTGGCGCAACGAGAAAGGCGATCATTGCCTCGCCTCGGCGGATCCTGCGAGACTCGCCGGGAAACTCGAGATTGCCTTGCCGCCGCCGCGGGACCGCTTTCCGCCGACGGCTCGCGCACCTTCAGCTTCGGGCCGAAAACCGTCTCGCTCAAGCTACGCCGATATCGGTGCGAGTGAAATCCCCGCCCTTGAACGGCAACGGAAGTTTCCTCCGCCGGGCAAGCGCGTAAGCGAAGACATCGCCCAAATTGAGGCCCGCGGGATGGTGACCCTTCCCGTAGCGCCGGTAGGCGTCCCCCGCCGGCCACGGCTGCTGACTACTGCGCTCCGCGCTCCGTCACATCCACGCTGGCCGCGCACTCGAAGATGCGCACCAGCTGCGTGATGTCGACATCGTCGCCGAGTTCGTTCAACGCCCGGCGGAACAGTTCCCGAGCATGCGCCCCCGCCGTAACGGGAACCTTCAATTCTTGCGCGAGTCCGGTCGCGAGCGTCAGGTCCTTGTACATCAGCGCCAGCCCGAAGCCCTGATCGCGGCGGCCGGGAATGACGTAATCCGGCAGCGTCGTGTCGGCGACGTAACCGCGCCCCGTGCATTTCGACAGGATATCGGCAAAACGTCGCGGATCGAGTCCCGCCTTCACCGCGAGCGCTAGTCCCTCGAAAGTCGCAATGCGCGCGCAGGACGAGATCATATTGTTGATCAGCTTCATCGCATGCCCGGCTCCGATGTCGCCGGCATGAAAGACATTGGGGCTGATCGTCTCAAGAACCGCCCGCGCGCGTTCGTAACGCGCCTGCGGCCCGCCGACCATGATGGCGACGCTTCCTTTCCTGGCGCCTGCGACTCCGCCCGAGACCGGCGCATCGACCAATTCGACGTCACGTTCGGCCAACCGGGCGGCCATTCTCGTCGTCGCCAGCGGATCGCCGGTCGTCATGTCCACCACGAGGGATCCGGGGGACAGCGACGCAGCGACGCCGCCGTCTCCGAACAGCACTTCCTCGACCTCCGCCGATGTCGGCAGGCAGGTCACGACCATGTTCGCGCCCGCCGCCGCGACGCCGGCAGGCCCGTTCGCGGCGACGGCGCCCTCCCCCCGCAGCCGCCCGACCGCTTCCGGATTCAGGTCCCATACGCAAAGCCGATGTTCGCGAAGCAGCCGCCGGGCCAGCGCCGCGCCCATGTTTCCGAGTCCGATGAAGCCGACCTCCGCCAACGCCGCGCCCTCGCTACGCGGCGAAGCGGAACGTCGGCTTGCCGTCCGGCCCGCCGGCGACGATGCGCCCCCCGGCGACGAAATGAGCCGGCAACACCATGCTGTCCGTCTCCGCGAAACGGTCGACGAACGCCATGCGGGTCCGTCGCGACAGATCGGGATCAGTGCAGAAGATGCTGGACCATTGCGCTTCCGGCACCTGAAGCGGGTGATGCATCAGATCGCCGCAGAACACCGCGTGCTCGCCGCCGTCCTTCAGGTGAAGGCAGACGGCGCCCGGCGTATGGCCGGGAGCGGGCTCGAGGAAGAGTCCGCGATCTATTTCGTGGTCGCCGGCCACCATGACCGCCCTTCCCGCCTCGACGACCGGCAGGACGCTGTCCTCGAAGGCGTCGCGCAACCATTCCTGCCTGCGGTATTCCTGTTGCCAGTAAGCGTATTCCTTTTCGTGGAACAGATATCTGGCGTTGGGAAAGGTCGGCGTCCATCGGCCGTCCTGAAGGCGCGTGTTCCAACCTACGTGATCGGTGTGAAGATGGGTGCACAGCACGACGTCGATCTCTTCCGGCGTAATTCCGCAGGCGCGCAAATTATCCATCCACGGCCAGTTCTGACGATGCCAATTGGGCCGCAAAGGCCGGTTCTTGTCGTTGCCGACGCAGGTGTCGATCAGGATCGTGAGCCGGTCCGTGCGAAGCAGATAGCTCTGGAACGCCATGACGAGCGCGCCCGATTCCGGATCGAGGCTGCCGGGCTCCAGCCACGCGCGGTGCCGTTCGACCGCCTCGCGCGTGGCGTCGGGGTACATTTCCAGAGGATCGCGATAGGATCCCGCCCATTCGAGAACGCCGTCGACCGCGGCGCTTCCGATCCGGATCATGCCGTCTCCTCGAAAACCGGCAAGGTTCCGTAGAGAAACTTGCGCAGCGATCCCAGGCGGGAAAAAGCGCCGCTTTCGAAGCGGTCGCCGAGAACCCTCGCAGCGAAATCGAAAAAGACCACTGCGGATACGTCGGCCTGAGTGATGCGCCCCGGAGAAAGCCAGGTGTCGCCGGGAACCCGGTCGAGCATGCTGAACGCTTCGACGACCTGCCTCACGTTGCCGTCGACCGTGGGATAGTGGATCTTGTCCTCGGGCCGACGGGTCAGTTCGTAATAGGCGGCGACGGTCTTGTCCCCCGCCGCCGTCGCCCATGCCGTCATCTGCAGAACGTTTCGCCTTTCGATGCCCATCGGCGGCACCAGACGGCGCGCCATCTCCGCCTCCTGGTCGAGCCAGTCGAGGATGGCCCCGCTGTCGATCAGCGAGGTTCCGTCCTCCAGGACAAGCACCGGCACGAGGCCCATGGGATTGTGCTTGCGGATCTCCTCGACATCGGTCAGCGTCGACAAGGAAACGTGCTCGAACTGGATCCCGAGAATACGGGCGGACGCCGCCACCCGGCGGGTGAAAGGCGACTTATACGTGCCGACGAGCTTGATCATGCGCTGTCTCCTTGTGGCGCGGGGGATAATCCGAAGAGCCGCCGGGCGTTCTCGCCCAGAACGTTTCGCTTCGCGCGCTCGTCCAGGCAATCGAGGTCCCAGACGACGGACGGCACGTCCATGTCGGACAACGGGTAATTCGAAGCGTAGAGAACCCGTTCCTCGGCGTCGACGGCCTTCAGGGTCTGCTCCAGCAGATAGCCGTCTCCCGCCTCCAGAGGCTGGGACGTGTAGTACATGTCGCGCATGTAATGGCTTGGAAGCTTCCTGAGTCCGGGAACCTCCGAAGACCGCATGCGGTATTCGGAATCGATGCGCTGCATGACCCAGGTGACCCAGGCGAGGCCGCCCTCCATCCACAGCACCTTGATCTCCGGAAAACGCTCGTTCATGCCGTTGCAAAGCCAGTTCACGCAATGGACGACGTTGTAGAAGGGATATCCAATGGCTTGCACGGCGACGAAACGGCTGGGGCTGCCGAAGGTGGGATCGTCCCAGTCGTACCCGGTGTGGAACCCGAGCACCTTGCCCGATTCCTGTATGGCCGCGTACGTCTTCGCGTAGAGGTTGTCGTGCACCGCGTTGCGCCGCACCGACGCGATCAGGAAACCCAGGATGTCCGGTTCGCCGGCGAACTCGCGAACGATGCGGAACGCCATCTCCGGATCGTTGAACGGCAGGTACGCGAAGGACTTCAGGCGGGCCGACCCGGGCAGCACCTTCTCGACCATCCACCGGTTGTAGGCGAGTCCGATCTGCGCTTCGAACTCGACCTGGGGATGCATGCCCATGAGCATCATGGGCGTGGGCAACAGGACCGCGACGTCGACGCCCATGGCGTCCATTCTCCGGAGCGCCAGTTGGACGTCCCGATGGCCGTCGGCCGGAGCCGTGGCTTCCAGGCCGCGCAGCGGCTCGCGCGTGATCCGCCCGCCCATGTCCTGATAGCCGACCCGCGAATAGGGAAAGCCGCGCGACTTCCGCGCCACGCCGAGCGCCGACCGGGACAGCTGCTTCATCACCGGATCTTCGATGTAATCGAGCAGCTCGCCCACGGACTCCGTCTCGTAGTGATGCGAATCCGCATCGACGACGAAGACGTCTCCGAGGCCGCGCTCGTCCCGTTGGCGTGCCGCGTTCGTCAGCAGCCTGGCGGTGTCGAACCCGTCGACCTTGAGAGCGTAGAGGTCGTCGCTGGACGGCAGTTCCACGGTCGCGCCCTCTCCCGGTTCAGATCTTCGACAGTTCGAAAGTCGATTCCGCGAACAGTTCCTCCGGCGTCATCCGCCGCTCCGAAAGGCCGTGACCGAAGGAATAGCGCGCGAGCGCCTCGATCTCGTGGCGGCATTCCTCGACGCCGTAACGCCAGTAGTCCGCGCCCATCAGTTCGACGGTATCGCGCCGTTCGGCGTCGACCCAGGGCAACGTGACGCTCAGCGCCGCCGTCCTCGCGACGTCCTCGTAAGCGACGTCGCGAGCCGCCAGCAGCGCCTTGTAGACGCTGCCGGGCAACCACGGATGCTTCTCCGCGAGATCCTTTCGCACCCCCATCAGGTGCATGATCGGAAACATCCGGGTTTTTCTGTAATATTCCTTCTCGACGGTCCGGAAATCCGGGAACAGGCGTCCGACGTTCGGCTTTCCCGACGTGAAGCTCGACGGCGCGCGCGCGGTGGTCAGTGCGTCGAGCTCCCCCGCTTCGAACATGTCGACCAGCGTGCGGTCTTCGGGTATCGGCTGGAGGTCGAGGCCCGGCGGCGGCTCGAACGGGGTGCGCTCGTCGCGTCCCGGCTCCTCCTGGCCGCCGGACCGCCACTTTATTTCGGTCGGCTTCACGCCGTATTCGTCCTCGAGGATGCCGCGCATCCAGACCGGCGCCGTCATCTGGTATTCGGGCACGCCCACCAGCCTGCCCCGCAAGTCCTCCGGCGTCCTGATGCCCCGGTCGGTGCGGATATAGAAGCCGGAATGGCGGAACACGCGGCTGACGAAAGCCGGCACGCCGACGTATTCGCTCTTCCCCTGGGACGCGACGCGGATGTAGCTCGAGAAGGAAAGCTCGCAACAATCGAACTCGGCGTAGCGAAAGGCGCGGAAGAAGACCTCTTCGGGCTCCATGGGAATGAAGGTGACGTCGCATCCCTCCACCTTCACGCGGCCGTCCCTGATCGCGGCCAGCCTGTCCATGTTGCCCGCCGCCATCGTGATCGAAATGTCGCGCGCCATCTTACGGATCCCGTCTTGTTCCGGCCGCAGGGTAACTCAACGAAGCGCGCAACGCGACCCGGCGAACGGGGTTCACCCCGCCATGCCCTCCATGTCCCCGCGCGCCAGTCCGAGGGCTTCTCCCGCGTCCAGAATTTCAGCCCACGCGGCGTCGTCGATTTCCACGCCGGAGGCCGTCCGCTCCCGCATGCTGCGCCGCTCCGAATCTCCGGCGACGATCACCGGGTTCGCGGGGTCGGCCGCTTTCGCCGACTTGACGTAGGAGACCGTCGCGTCGATCTCCGAACGCAGCCAGTCGAGATCCACCAGCCGCGCGGGATCGATCAGAACGGCGAGCATGTTGTTGACGATGCTCTCCCGGCGGGGGTTGCCGGGCTGTACGGTGCCGCCGCCGGAGAGGCCGCCCGCGAGCAGTTCGCAGACGAGCGCGAGGCCCGACCCCTTGTGCCGGCCGAAGGGCAGCAGGGCGCCGCGCGGTTCCGAGAACATCACTCCCGGATCGCTCGTCGGACGCCCCTCTGCGTCGACCGCGAGCCCCTCCTCCAGCGTTTCGCCCCGCGTCATCGCGACGCGCGCCTTGCCGAGGGCGATGCGGCTGGTGGCCATGTCGAGCAAGGTCGGCGGCGTTCGTTCGGTGCCTGGAACCGCGATGCAGACCGGGTTGGTGACGAAGCGCGCTTCCGAGCCGCCCCAGGGCGCGACCGACGGCGGGTGGTCGATCACGTTGACGAAATGAATCGAGACCATGCCGGCTTCCATGGCGATCTCGCCGTAAGCGCCGATGCGGCCGAGATGATGGGCGCGGCGCAACGTCAGAAGCGCGATTCCGGTTTCGCGGCAACGCGCCGCCGCCCGCTCCATCGCCTCCCCTCCGACCCGGCGGCCGAACCCGCGTTCGCCGTCGAAGGCCATGAGGGCGCCGTCGTCCTTGAGGAGTCTCGCCGCGGTTCCCGGCTTGAGCAGGCCGCGCCTGAAATGGTCGGCATAGGTCGGCACGAGTCCGACGCCGTGGCTGTCGTGGCCCATGAGGTTCGCGACGACGAGCGACTCCGCGACGAGCGACGCCTCGCCGGGCGGACTTCCCATGCGCTCGAACACGGCGGCGGCCAGCCGGGCGAGCGCGTCGCGCCGGATCAGCATCAGAACCGCCCGGCGCGGAACGGCGCGGGGTCGACCGCCGGCGTCCGGCCGGCGGCGAGGTCGGCGATCAGCCTGCCGGTCGCCGCGGCCAGCGTGAGGCCGAGATGACCGTGGCCGAAGGCCAGGTAGACGTCTTCATGCCCCGGCGCGCGCGCCACGACCGGCAGGCTGTCGGGCATCGACGGGCGATATCCCATCCAGCGTTCCGCTCCCTCGAGATTGAGTCCCGGGACGAAGGGCTTCGCGAGTTCGCCCAGAATGTCGGCGCGCCGCCAGTACGGCGGCAGGTCGAGCCCCGCCAGTTCCGCGGTGCCCGCCAGCCTGACGCCGCCGGTCATCGGCACGATGCCGAACTGGTGGTCGCCGACCAACACCGGACGGCGCAGTTCGACACCGGGATCCGGCAGCCACAGATGATAGCCGCGCTCGGTGTCGAGCGGCAACTTCGTTCCGACCGACCTCGCGAAAGGCCGGGAGAACGCGCCGGCGGCGATCACCAGGGCGTCCACGCCGCGAGATCCCGAATCGGTGATCAGCCGGTCCGGCGCGCCGCCGGGCCCGGTCTCGATCCGGAGGACGTTCTCGCGCACGAACGCGCCGCCGTTGCGCCGGAACAGCTCGGCGAGCTTCCGCGACAAATGAAGCGGATGGCTGACGGAATTGGCGTCCGGCGTGAACACGCCGGCATGGAGGCCGCGCGCCAGCGCCGGTTCGAGCTGGCGCATCTCCTCCAGCGTCAGGTCCTGAAGGCCGGGGACGCGGCGGCGGCGCAATGCGTGCGAAGCCCGCGCTCTCTCCCACGCTTCCTTCTTCCGGTAGACCCACAGCTCGCCGGTCCGCCGCCAGAGATCCTGCGCGTCCGCCTCCGCGATCAGGGTCAGCCAGTCCGCGTTGGCCCGATCGAGCAGCGAAGCCAGGGAAGCCGAGATCCGCTCGACGCTCGCCGGACGAGCCGCCAGCGCGAACCGCGCGAGCCATGGCAGGATGCGGGGAAGATAGCGCCAGCGGAGAACCAGCGGTCCGGTCGGATCGAGCAGCATGCGCGGCACATGGCGCAGGATCCCGGGGGTGGCGATCGGAACGACCGCGTCGATCTGTATAAGGCCGGCGTTGCCGAAGGACGTGCCGGCGCCGGGTTCCGCGCGGTCGACGAGGACGACGCGGTGACCGTCGCGCTGCAGCCAGACGGCGCAGCACAGGCCGACGACGCCCGCGCCGAGAACGGTGAATTGCCGCGGTTCCGTCATCGGTCCCTCGCGAGGCGTCAGGCGGGCTTCCGGCTCGCCGCCAGTTCGCGGCCCACGGACAGCGCGCTGATCGCGAGACCGGCCAGTTCGACGTAGACGGCGTTCTCGAACGCTTCGGCCGGCACGAGAAGCATGAGGCCGCCGAAGACGAAGGCGAGCCGCGGCAACGGGCCCAGCGGACGCCGGAAATACCCCTGAATGCCGCAGGTCGTCACCCAGACGCCCGCGACGGCGGTGACGAAGGCGAGCGCGACGTCGACCGCGCTCCCCTGCATGATCAGGTTCGGCGACATGATGAACATGACCGGCACGACGAGGGCGGTCCAGCCGAGGCGCACCGCGGTGATCGCCGTCGACATCGGGCTCGCGCCGGCCAGATTGGCGGCGACGAACGCGGCGATGGCCACGGGCGGCGTGATCAGCGAGACGATGCCGAAATAAAACACGTACATGTGGGCGGCGAGCGGATTGATGCCGAGCTGGATCAGCGGCGGCGCGGCGATGATCGACACCAGGAGGTAGATCGCGGTCGTCGGCATGCCCATGCCGAGGACGATGCAGATCACCGCGGTGAGCGCGAGCAGCACCGCGAGGTTCCCTTCGCCGAGCGTGACCAGCGCCTGCGTCAGCGCCTCGCCGAGGCCCGTCGCGCCGAGAATGCCGATGATCGTGCCGGCCATCGCGCCAATTATGACGATCTCGCTTCCGCCCCGAACGCCGGTGTCCCGTATCGCCCTAAAGATTTGGACCGGGCGGACGCGATTTCCCTTGTAGCCGAAGATCCAGTTGATGGCGATGACCGAGATCCCCGACCACAGCGCCGCCGTTTCCGGCGGCCGGTTGAGGGCGAACAGCGCGTAGACGAGGATCGCGAAAGGCGCGACGAAGAACCAGCCTTGCTTCAGCGTGGCCGCGACCGGCGGAATCAGGTGCTCGGGCACGGGCAGGATGTTTTTCTTCGCGGCTTCAAGATCCGCGTAGACGAAGACCGCGACGTAATACAGAAGGGCCGGCACGACGGCGGCGATCACGACTTCCGGATAGCCGATCTCCAGAATCTCGGCCATGAGAAAGGCGGCGGCGCCCATGATCGGGGGCATGATCTGCCCGCCGGTCGAGGCGACCGCCTCGAAGGCTCCGGCGACTTTCGGCTCGTATCCGCCGCGCTTCATCAGCGGGATGGTGATCAGGCCGGTCGAGGCGACGTTGGACACGGCGGTCCCGGAAATCGCCCCGAACAGCCCGGACGCGACCACGGCGATCTTGGCCGAACCGCCGCGCGAACGCCCGATCGCCGCAGTCGCGATGTCCGTCAGCCACTCGGACCCGCCTCCCTTGAGAAGCAGCTGGCCGAAGAAGACGAAGGGCAGCACGACGATCACGACGATGGTGAGCGGCAGCCCGAGCACCGCCACGCTGTCGCCGATCAGGGTGGAGGAAAGGTACTCGACGGAGTTCTCGCTCGCCTGGAGGAGGCCGGGCACGTGGTGCCCGAGCACCGCGTAGACGAGGAAGACCAGCACGATGGAGGTCAGGCTCCATCCGGCGGTGCGCCGGATCGCTTCGACCGTCAGCGGCACGACGACGTAGCCGATCAGCGCCGCCTCGGACCGCAGGACGAACAGCTCGTCCTGGAGGGCCGGAAAGCGGACGGCCAGATAGATCCCCGCGCCCAGCCCCAGAACGGCGAGCCCGACGTCCCAGACGGGAACGGAGGTCTTGACGGTCCCCGTCCGGAAGGGCGACTTGAGGAAGACGATGGCGAGCGCCAGTCCGAGCGCCAGCGCCATGCCCTGTTCCGTGAAGACCTGCCAACCCAGCTCGAGGTGGATCTGCGAGGCGAAAAACACCGGGATCAGCGCCAGGAAGCTGCCGAGGCAGGCGACCACGCCGCTCCATCGCCGGTTCAGCGAAAGATCGGCGTCGCCTTCGCTGCGGACCGCGGAGACGACGGGCGGCCGTTCGTCCGTCATTTCGGGGAGCGCCTGCCGACGCGCGCCTTGCCGACGCGGCGGCGGCCCGCGCCGACGCGCGGCGCGGGCCGGTCAGGAAGCAATGGGGTTCAGCGTTTCCAGAGGCCCGCTTCCTCGTAATACTTCATCGCGCCGGCGTGATAGGCGAGACGCTGGTCCCTCGGCATGCGGGCCGGGCTGAAGCTGGCCCAGATCGGGCTGACCGCCCGCAACTCCTTTTCGCTCTCGGCCAGCGCCTTCGTCACCTTGTACACGAGGTCGCCCGCCACGCCCTTGTGCGTGAACAGCATGAAGTCGTAGCCGAACAGGACGGCCGGTTCCTTGATCGCGACGAACGCCTTCTTTTTCTGCACCAGCGAATATTCGCCGCCCCGCAGCCGTTCGGTCGCCTTGAGGGCGTTGGGCGTTCCGGTGTTGAGGCTGATGTAGCGGACGCCGCTCGGAATCTTGGCGTTCATGTCCTTGTTGGGGCCGCCGCCGACGCCGGCCATCGCGACGTCGACCTTGCCTTGCTTGAACAGGTTCCAGTGCTGCCGCAGGCCGACCGCGGGCACCTGCTTGACGTCGTCCCACGTGAGGCCGGCATTGGACAGGAACGCGCTGAAATAGGTCTGAAACAACGGTGCGCCCTTGAATCCGCTCGCCATCCGCTTCCCTTTCAGATCTTCGATCTTGCGGATGTCGGAGTCGTTGCGCACCAGCAGCCCGGTGCGGAAGCGCACCAGCGTCGCCGCCAGTTGCAGGTTGCCGTACGGTTTTTTGGACAGATCCCGGCCTTCCTTGGCCATCGTGTACTGCACGATGTTGGACAGCCCGAACTCGAGCTCGCCCGCATCGACCACCGGGATGTATTTCTGGGTGCCGCCCATGACCTGGCGGCGCATCTTCAGGTCGGTCTTCTGGTTGACCATCTTCGAGATGGCCGTGGTCATGGCCGCCACCACCGACCCCTTGGTGCTGCCGATGCCGATGGTCTGCGCTTCCGCCGCGCCCGCCGCGAACGAAGCGGCGAGAACCGCAAGCGCCAGTTTTCCGAATCGCATGATCTTGCTCTCCCTTTTTTTCGCGCCGAGAAGGCCGCGAAACGGATGATAGCCGAATTCGCCGCCGGGACAACCGCCGGCTACAGAAGCATGAGGCTGAGGGACGGGTAGGCGATGATCAGGATCAGGATCAGCAGCATCACGAACGCGAACGGGAAGGCGCCCTTGAAGATGTGGGAAAGCGTGATCGAGGGGTCCTTGATCGTGCTCTTGATCGTGAAGCACGAGATTCCCAGCGGCGGCGTCAGCAGCCCGATTTCCGCGCCGATGACGGTGACGATGCCGAACCAGATGATGTCGCCGCCGAGGGCCTCGACCGAGCTCAGGAACAGCGGCACCACGATGAGAATGATCGAGGCCGTCTCGATGATGGTGCCGAGAAGGACCATCAGGACGACGTAGATCGCCATCAGGCCGGCCATCCCGAAGTCCATGCCGGTCAGCCAGTCGCTGAAGAGGGTCGGCAGCGCCGCGACCCCGAGCATGCGGCTGTACATCGAGGCGGCGATGATCAGGAAAAGGATGGCGGCCGTGATCTGGCCGGTCTCCACGAGAACCCGCCAGAATCCGCGCCATGTCAGCCGCCGCTTGAGAACGCCGATCGCGAGCGCGCCGGCCGACCCCGCGGCGCCCGCCTCCTCGGGCGAGAACCACCCGGTGTAGATGCCTCCCAGCACCAGCACGACGAGAAACGCGACCGGGAACAGCAGCTTCGCGATTTGCCACAGGGACAGCGCCGGCTCCGCGTCGTCGGCGGCCGGGAGGCGCTCTCCGCCGACGAAGGCGGGCGTCAGCCGCGCCATGACGAAGATGCCCAGCACGAAGGCGGTCGCGAGCAGGACGCCGGGCACGAAGCCGGCGATGAACATGTGGCCGACCGAAACCTCGGCGACGATGGCGTAAATGATCAGCATCGACGACGGCGGGATCAGCATGCCGAGAACCGAACTGCCGGCGACCACTCCGACCGAGAACTGGCGGGTGTATCCGAACCGCCTCATCTCGGGAACGGCGATGCGGGTGAAGACCGAGGCCGAGGCGATGGAGGATCCGGTGATCGACGCGAACAGCGCGTTGGCGGCGACCGTCGCCATTCCGAGGCCGCCCCGCACGCGGCGGAAAATCTGGTCCGCGACGCGATAGACGTCTCCTCCGAGTCCGATTTCGCTGGAGACGATGCCCATCAGCGCGAACAGCGGGATGTTGGCGAAGACGGCGTGCGCGATGGTGTCGTGGGTCGCGGCGGCCAGCAGGTTGATCGCGACGTCGATCGAATCCCGGTAGATCCAAACGCCCACGAACGAGACCAGCCCGAGCGCGACGGCGACGTGGATGCCCGCGTAGATCAGGACGAGGATGACGGCGACCGACGCGATTCCGACTTCGACCCCGACCATGGCTCCCGCCCTATCGGCCGGCGAGGCGGGCGCAGTGCCCGGCCAGCATGATCAGGAACTGCGCCATCGTGACGACGACCGCGACGACGATGATCAGGGCCACCGGCCACACCGGGGCGGTGAACATGCCTTCGACTCCGACGTAGTAGTCGTTCGCCCACGACTCGAGGAAGTAAGGCACGCTGCCCCACAGGACGAGGCCCATGAAGCAGGCGCCGAGCAGGTAGGTGGCGACCGCCATTCCGTGCCCGGCGGCCGGCTTGCGGCGCATCACCTGGTTGAACAGGCCGTCGGAGCGCGTCAGCACGCCCCGGCGCAACGAATCCGCGAGTTGCATGAAGACGATCCCGACGATCGAAATCTCGATCATTTCGATGACGCCGATGATCGGCTCGTTGAAAGCCGAGCGGCTGATCGCTTCGGCGTTGATCAGCAGCATCAGCACGACGATCCAGCAGGATCCGGCGGCGTTCATGCTGCCGACGACCGCCCCGAAGGCCCGGAGCGGGGCGTTCCGCCCCGCCCCGCTCGCCGGCGCCCGCAAGGACGGCTACTCCTTGTCCCAGTGGCGAATGATCGGCTGTCCGGCCGCCCGCATCCTGTCCATATAGGCGACCAGCATCCCGGCGCCCGGAAGTCCGTCCGCATCGAGCTTGGAAGCCCAGTCCTTCGCGATGTTCGGCATGGTCCGGGCCCAGCTTTCCCGCGCCGCCTGCGACATCTGGACGATCGTACCGCCCTTGTTCCGGAAGTTCTCGTACGCCTTGTCCGCGTCCGCGACGGCCTGTCGCGCGGTGTGGTCGCGGTAGTCGCCCGCAACCTCGTGTATGACGTCGCGCACCGCCTGCGGCAGCCGCTTGTAGGCTTCGCGGTTCATCGTGAGCGCCTTGGAGTTGGCTGTGCCGATGTCCGCCTTCAACATGAACTTGGCGCCCTCGACGAGCTTGAAGGCGACCGCGGCGTCGGTCCAGAGCATGGAGCCGTCGATCGCGCCCGTCTTGAACTTGTTGTAGTAATGGACCATCGAGCCGATCACCGGCGTGGCCCCGGTGCCGGTGAGATACCGCATGTTTATGCCCGCGCCGGCGATCTTGAGGCCCTTGAAGTCCTCGACCTTCTCGATTCGGTCGCGGAAAAACATCTGGTAGGTGTCGATCACCGAGAAACTCGACAGCAGCACCTGATTGTATTTGAGCCAGGCGTTCCTCATCTCCGGGAATCGCTCGGCGAGCTCGTCGACGGTGCGGGACAGAAGCACCGGATCGGAGGTGACGAACGGGGTGACGTAAGCGACCGCCTGCATCGGCACCTTGTCCTGGTGGAAGACGCTGGTGACGACGCCGATGTCGCCCAATCCCTTCTGCATGCCCGTCATGACGTGCCGGACCTTGACGATCTGGCCGGCGAACGCCTTGTTCCAGCGGATCTTGTACTCGTTGTCCTTCGCCAGCCGCTTGTCGACCTCGGGAATGAGGTAGTCGATGAACGTCCTGACCTGCAGCGCGCGCGGCGGGTAGCCGTCGACGGCGGTCAGGGCGATGGTCTTCTGGGCCATCGCGGCGCCGCCGGGAAGGACGAGAAAAAGCGCGGCGGCGGCGATCAGCGCTCCGGCGCGGTTGCGTGAACGGAATGGCATCGTTTCCTCCTTCTGCTTCGCCGACAGCGGGAACCGCGCCGGCCAACGCTTCGATCATAGACGAACCGGCGCCGACCGAACAGCGCGGGCCGGCGGGCGGAGGAAGCGCCCGGCGCGCGAAAGGACCTCCGCCGGAAAGGCCGGGCGCACTCTGCCCGACCTTTCGGCGGAGGCCGGGCCCGCGGGAGGGTGGGGGCGGGCCCGGAGACGAGCGGTCTACTTGAACACGGCCTCGGGATTGTCGAGGCTGTCCGACCCCTCGAACTCGATCGCGGCGAGTCGAAGCGCAGCGACGGCTTTCTCGATCTCGCGGGTCTGCGCCGTCAGGGCGTCGATGGCGGCTTGCACCTTGGCGTTGCCCGCTTCGTTGCCCTCGCCGATCATCTGATCGTACGCCTCGCCGCCCTCGGCGGTCTTCACGAGCACGTCCATGGCCGCCATCGTCGCGTCGAGGCGGTCCCGCAGGCTCCTGTCGACGCCCGGCGAAGCGGCCTCGACGAGCGTCGTGAGACCCGGCCCGTTCACCGTCGTCCCGTCGATTCGCCGGTATTCGCCGAGGTAGACGTTCCGGATTCCGAGCGCGTCGTAATAGTGCGAGTAATGGGTGTTGTCGCTGAAGCAGTCGTGCTCTTCCTCCGGGTCGTGGAGCAGCAGGCCGAGCTTCATGCGCTCGCCCGCAAGTTCGCCGTAGGACAGGCTGCCCATGCCGGTGAGGATGGTCGCCAGACCCGCTTTGACCTCCCCTTCGAGCAGCCCCGCGCGCGCCTTGCCGCCGGGCGCCCATTGAGCCGCCATCCACGCCAGATCGTCGATCAGGAGACCGGCGGCGGCCTCGAGGTAAGCCGCGCGCCGTTCGCAATTCCCCCAGGAGCACGCGGCGGGATCGAAGTCGCTCGCCGGCCGCCTGCCCGCTCCGGGTCCCGTGCCGTTCAAGTCCTGTCCCCAGAGAAGGAACTCGACCGCGTGGTAGCCCGTCGCGACGTTCGCCTCGACCCCGCCGATCTCGTGCAGCGTGTCGGCAAGCAGACTCTTGGTGATGCGGCGCGCGTCGACGGCCTTTCCGGCGAACGCGAACGACGGATTCGCGATGACGTTCGCCCGGAATCCGGGGTTCTCCTCGGACTCCGCGCCGTAACTCGCCGCGACATAGTCGATCAGCCCTTCGTCGAGCGGCCAAGCGTTCACCTTGCCCTCCCAATCGTCGACGATGGCGTTGCCGAAGCGGTAGACTTCGGTTTGCTGATAGGGAACCCGGGCTGCCTTCCACGCCGCCCGCGCGGCGGCAAGGTTCTTTTCGCCGGGGTTTTCGACCAACCGGCGCACGGCCTTCTGCAGGCCGCGGGCGGCAATCAGCGAGTCCTCGTACATGGCGTGGGCCACCGTCGCGTAGTGCGACAGCACCGCGCGCTCCTGGGCCGCCGCGAAAGCGGACGTCGACAGGAGCAGCAACGTCGCAAGAAACGTTCTCATCGTCTCGTTCTCCTCTTCGGATCGTTTCAGAATTCGGCGGAAAGCAGGGTGGCGAAGGCGTCGGAGTTCTTTCCGTCGCCGCCTTCCGCCTCGCCGTAACCGGCGTCGCGCTTATATTCGAACCCGAGGGCGACACCGTCCACAAGGCCGACGGAGAGTCCGACGAGCCATCTGGTCTCGGGCAGCTCAAGGAGGACCGCGTCTTCCGTCCGCTGCCAGCTCGCGGCGACGGTCGCCTCCTTGCCTCCGATCTCGAAATCGTAGGCGGCCTCCAGCGACCAGCTCGCCGGTTCGGCGCCGGCGATATTCTCGTCGCGGAATTCGCTCGCGGCGGCCAGGTATTCGCCGGAGACCGTTACGGCTCCGAAACTGGCGAAGCCGCTCGCCGTCCAGCCGGCGACGCGCCGGTCGCCGGCCTCCTCTCCGACCGCTTCCTCGACGGCATCCGATTCGCCCAGATCGTTGATCCAGGACACGTTGACGCCGAAAGCCGAATCTTCGGATTCCATCGCCCATCCGGCCGCGGCGCCGAAACCGGAAATGCGGTCGTCGCCGCCCCGGTCGAATCCGCCGTTGAAAGCGAAGGCGGACGCCCCGAACCCGTCGAATTCGAAGCCCAACTCGAGGGCGGTCTCGCCGGTCTCGCCGATCTCGAGCGTCACGGGATCGGAAACGAGGCTGGTTTCGTACGTTCCGAACGGCAACGTGTACTGACCAGCGGTGAACGACCACGGGCCGTCCGGCGGGCCGACCGTCAGGGTCGCGGCGTCGACGTTCAGGTCCTCCTCGTCGTCGTAGAGGAGAACGACCTCCGCGCCGGCCCAGTCGTGGACCTGGACCGCGGCGCCGAGCTCCACGGTCGCCACGTCGGCGTCGGTGGTGCTCTTTCCTTCGCCGGGACTTTCGTAAACCGCCTCGACTTCCACGACGCCGCCCACCTCCATGCGGCCGAACCAGGCGTCTTCCTGGGAGGTCAAACTCGAAATCCGGCGATCCTTCTCGACGATCACCCTGTCCTGCACCGCGACCCGCTCTTCCAGATAGCGTATGCGCTGCTCCATCTTGGCGAGGCGCTCCTCGAAGGAGTCCTGCGCCATGGCGGGCAGATGGAGCATTACGGCAACGACGGCCGCCAAGGTTCCCAGTTTCATCGGTAGTCCTTCCGTGATATTGACAATCATTCGCAATGATAACGATTATCATTTGCAATGCAACTCATTCTCATTATCATTACGGTCATGTCAACCCCTCCCCGACGACGCGAAAGACGAGGCGCGGAAACGGAAGTCCGCGAGGCGCGGCGCGGTCCCGCCAACCTGTCCGGCGAGCCGGGGGCGGACGGCGCGCCCGTTCGGTTGGCCCGGGCGCTTGATGGGAGGGCGGGAAATGCTGGAATCGCCTGCCTAACCGTCTCATTATCGCCCGTTTCCATTGCAGAACAGCTCCGGAACATGGTTTGCGAGAACAAGTCGGCGCGGCGCGTCCCCCGCCCCGCCGAGGAAGCGCGCGCCGGGAGAGCCGAAACTCCGGCGACCGCCTCCGCCCCGCGCATCGGGCGGACGGACGATTCGTCCTTCCGAGCCCGAATCGTCCGGTCGCTCCCGGGGGCCCGCTTCCCGTCGTCCCGCCGCGGCGCGCGAATCGGCCGGCCGGCCGCCTCCGGAAAGCCGGGAACGAACCCTCTCTCCCGAGCGGGCTCGCCGTCCCGGTCGACGGAAAACGCCGCCGCTCCCGGGAAGGCGCCGCGGCGATGACTCGCCCGCTTCCCTTCCGCGCCGCCCGGCGCGCAAGCCTCGCGGCTCTGGCCGCGATGGGCGTCGCGGCCGCCGCGGAGGCTCCGGCCCAGTCGGACCGCGAGCGGGCGGCGGCGGCGACCCGACCGGCGACCGACTTTTCCAAACCGGAACGATTCGAACGCCGTCCCGGCGGCGCGGCGACGGTCCTCAGGCCGCCGAACCGAAACTCCTTTTCGCATCCCTCGGGAAACATGAGCTTCGAACGCCAGCTGAATTTCAGAGTGGGCAACGGGATCTTCAAGAAGCTCTGGGTGTCGGCGCCGAGTTCGACCGCCTCTTCGGACGGCCTCGGTCCCCTCTTCAACGCGCGGTCCTGCCAGCGTTGCCACCTCAAGGACGGGCGCGGCCGCCCGCCGGCTCCCGGCGAGCGCGCCGAATCCATGTTCCTGCGGCTCTCGATCCCGCCGCAGGACGCGCGAGAGGCGCGGCAAACCCGTCGAACGGCCGTCGTCCCGGAACCGACCTACGGAACGCAGCTGCAGAATTTCTCGGTTCGAGGCGTTCCCGCCGAGGGCGACATGACGATCTCGTACCGGGAGATCCCGGTCGAGCTGTCGGGCGGCGAGACGGCGCATCTGCGCGCCCCGACCTACGGGTTCGCGAACCTTTCCTACGGTCCCCTGGACCCGCGAACGATGCTGTCGCCCCGCGTCGCGCCTCCCATGATCGGCATCGGGTTGCTGGAAGCCATCCCGGAAGCCGACATCGTTTCCCGCGCCGATCCGGACGACGCCGACGGGGACGGCATCTCGGGGCGGCCCAACCGGGTGTGGAGCGACGAACGCCGAAGGACGACGCTCGGACGATTCGGGTGGAAGGCGTCGCAACCGACGGTCGCGCAACAGACGGCGAGCGCTTTCCTGGGCGACATCGGCATCTCGACGCCGCTCTATCCGAATCCGGCGGGCGACTGCACGTCCCGGCAACCGGTCTGCCGCGCCGCGCCTCACGGCAGCCCGCCGAACGGCGCGGAGGCGAACGAAAGGATGTTTGGCCTGGTCGTTTTCTACACGCGCAACCTCGGCGTCCCGGCGCGGCGGGACCTGGACGACCCGCAGGTGCTCGAAGGCAAGCGCCTGTTCTACGAATCGAACTGCATCGGCTGCCATCGGCCCAAATACGTGACCCGCCGCGATTCGATCGGCGAGGAACAGTCGTTTCAGCTAATCTGGCCCTATACGGATCTGCTGTTGCACGACATGGGCGAAGGACTGGCGGACGGACGGTCCGAGTGGGAAGCGTCCGGACGCGAGTGGCGGACGCCGCCGCTGTGGGGCATCGGTCTGACGAAGGCCGTGAACGGCCATACGTTTTTCCTGCACGACGGCCGCGCGCGCAACCTTCTCGAAGCCATCCTTTGGCACGACGGCGAAGCGCGGGCGGCGAAGCAGCGCGTCGTCGAGATGACGAAGGACGAGCGCGCCGCGCTGCTCGCGTTCCTGAATTCACTCTGAACGACGGGAGAGACGCGATGAAGTTCCTGCCGCTGATTCTGGCCGTCCTGGTCTGGGCGAGCCCGGCGACCGTCCGCGCCGAAGGGCCCGGCGACGCGTCGAGGCGCGTCAACGCCGCCCTCGTGGAGAATCACGTTCTGCCGCGCTACCGGCTCCTGTCGGCCGCGACCGGAAACCTCGCCGACGCCGCCAAGGCCTTCTGCGGCGGAGAGGCGACCCTCGGCGCCGCAAGGGCGGGCTTTCACGAGGCCATGGACGCCTGGATGGGCGTTCGCCACCTGCGCTTCGGTCCCGTCGAGTTGTCAATGCGCGTCTTTCGTTTCCACTTCTGGCCGCAGGCGCGCGGCAAGGTCGCCGGCGCGATCCGCGAGGCGATCGAAGACGAGGACCGCGCCGCGACCCTCCCCGAGCGCATAGGGCGGACCAACGCCGCCCTCCAGGGCCTGCTGGCCGCGGAGACGCTCCTCTACGGCGAGCCGCGCGCAGTCCGGAACGGTCCCGGCTGCGACCTCCTCGAAGCCGCGACGGGCAACATGCGCGTCATGGCCGCGGACATCCTCGCGGAATGGGAGGACGGCGACGCGCCGTTCTCCCGGACCGTGACGGCGCCCGGGAACGCGAACTTCGCGGATCATCGCGAAGCCACCCTCGCCTTCTTCAAGAGCCTTCACGACGGCCTGCAATTCGTCGCCGACGCCAAGCTCAAGCCCGTGGTCGGCGCGGCCGGGCGGCCGCGCCTCGCCGAATCGCGTCTCAGCGGACGTTCGCTGCGCAACGTAATCCGGAACCTGGAGTCGCTGCAGGCGATGTATCTCGGAGAAAACGGGCCGGGTCTCGGCGAACTCGCCCGCGCCGGCGACCCGAAGCTCGACAGCCTGATGCGCAAGGCGTTCCGCATCACCATCGGGACGGCGCGCTCCATCGGGCGTCCGCTGGAAGAAGCCGCCGCAAGCCCCTCCCTGAAGCCCAAGGCCGGGAAACTGGCGGTCCAGGCGCAGGCGCTCAGGCAAATCGTCCGGGACCGCCTCGCGCCGGCGCTCGGGTTTTCCATCGGATTCAATGCGCTCGACGGGGATTGAGCGCAGAAGCCTGCTTCGGCTCTTCGTCGGCGGCGCCCTCCTGCCGCTCGCGCCGGCTCCGCTGCGCGCCGCCGGCGCGATCTATCTCTCCGCGCGGGCCGGCGAAACGGCGGGCAGCTTCCGGGTCGCCGGCTTCTCCCCGTCCGGCGCGCGGGCGTTCGACCTGCCGACGCCGGCGCGCGGGCATTCCTTCGCGGTCGCCCCCGCTAGGCGGGTCGCGGTGCACTTCGCCCGCAGGCCCGGCGCCTTCGCCCTCGAGATCGACCTCGCTCGAGGAATCGTCTCGACCGAATTCTTCGCGCCCGAGAACCGGCACTTTTACGGCCACGGCGCGTTCAGCCGCGACGGGCGCCTGCTCTACGCCACGGAAAACGACTTCGAGGGCGAGCGCGGCGTCATCGGGGTCTACGACGCCGCGGACGGCTACAGGCGAGTCGGAGAACTGGCCTCGCACGGCGCCGGTCCTCACGACATTCGCCTTCTTTCCGACGGCGACACGCTGGTCGTCGCCAACGGCGGAATCCTGACGCGGCCGGATCTGCCGCGCGTCAAGCTCAACCTGCCCACCATGGCGCCGTCGCTGTGCTGCATCGACCGCCGCGACGGCGCGCTGTTGCGGAAATTCCGGCTCGGAAACGCGCTGCGCCAGCTCAGCATCCGGCATCTCGCCGTCAGCGGAAACGATACCGTCGCGGTCGCCATGCAGTACGAAGGTCCCGCAAACGACGTGGTGCCGCTCGTGGCCCTGCTCGAGCCCGGCGCCGAAAGCCTGCGGCCGCTCGGAGGCCCCGCGAAAGCGCTGCGGGCGATGAAGCAATATTGCGGCAGCGTCGCATTCGACAAAAGCGGACGGACGATCGCCGCGTCCGCTCCGCGCGGCAACCTCGTCACCTTCTGGAACGCCGATACCGGCCGTTACGCCGCCGCCGCGCGCGTCGCCGACGGAAGCGGCGTCGCGCCGAGCGACATGGAAGGCCGAATCGTCGCCAGCAGCGGCCGCGGCGGCGCGTTCGCCATCGATCCGGGGTCGGGCGCCGCAAGGCCTCTCGACGGCGACTTCGTCAAAAACTCCCGTTGGGACAACCATCTGGTCGCCGCGGCGAGCGCGTGAACGCCGGTCGGCGGCGCTCGGCGCGGCCCCTGGCCGCGCCGCGCATCAACGAGCCGCTTGATCCCGCTCCTTCAGTTCGTAAACGTCGATGTCGCCGTCGCGGCCCCGAACCGAATATCGCCCGCGATGCGCAAGGCCGCGTCCTTCCGACGCATGCTTCGCCGTATCGCCGCTCACGAGCGCAGCGACGTCGCCGCCGCCGGTCGCCGCTTCCTTGCAGAGCTGCTCGAGCCGCGCGGCGACGTTCACCGTGTCGCCGATCAAAGTGTAATTGACCCGCCCGGCGGCTCCGACGTTGCCGACGATCGCCGGACCGGTGTGAACGCCGATTCGCAAGAAAATCTTCGGACTTCCTCCCGCGCTCCGACGTTGGTTCTCTTTCCCGATGCCGGCGCGGATGGCCGCGACCGCGCGCAAGGCGCGGTCGGCCGTGTCGTCCGCTTCCCAGAACGCCATTATCGAATCGCCGATATATTTGTCGACCGTACCGTCTTCGGCCTCGATGCAATCGACCAGAATCGCGAAGTGCTCGTCGAGAAGCCGCGCGACTTCGGCGGCCGGCATTCGCTCCGCCAGGGTCGAGAAGCCGACGATGTCCGTGAAAATCACGGTCACCAGCTTTTCCTCGGACACCACCGGCGCGTCGCGCTCGACGAGGCGCCGGACGAGGCGCCGCGGAACGTAGGTCTCGAACCATCGCAGGCCGGCCATCATCCGGTTGAAGGCGCGCGCCGCCTCGTCGAGTTCGCGCAGGCGGCTGGGCCTCAGCCGCTCCACGCGGTCGAATTCGAACTCCGCCACCGCCGACGACCCCGCCGCGAGGCGTCTGACGGGGGCGCTGACCCGGCGGCCGAAAAAGACCGCGACGGCCACGCTGAGCAAGATCACGGCGAGCCCCGCGACGCCGGCCTGCGTCAGACGCCGGAATTCGGCGCCGAGACCGTCGGCCGGACCGACGTAGACGCCCGCGATCAGCGGCGTCGTTCCGTAATCCCTCAGATAAGTGAAGACGTAAACGTGCTGTTCGCCGTCGACGTCGACCGAATGTCCGTGCACGTTTTCGCCGAGGTCGTCGATGCGCAGTTCCCGGGCGTCGGGACTCCATATCCGCTCCAGCACGCGGTCTTCGACCTCGCCCAGCCGCGGCAGCGGAACGTCCGCGTTCCGCCGAAATCCGCCGTCCGCCATGTTGCGGTGGGCGAGCACGTGGTCCCTTCCGTAAAGAATGAAACGGTTCCGCCTCAATGGGGAGCCCGAGGAAACGGCGATGAAGCGCGAAAGGTCGCTGGCGGACACCGTGGACACCAGCAGGCCCACGAACGAATCTCCTTTCCAGACCGGCACCCAGGACTCGATCAGCGTCGCGTCGATTTCCTCCACCCCCGCGAGGTCGCTCCAGAACGGCCGGCGCGGAAGCCGGGAAGCTCCGGCGAGCAAATCGGAGAGGCCTTCGAAATCGCTCGCCCGCGCCCCCTTCAGGGGCGCCTTTCCGCGGGGCACGCGCAGGAAGCGGCCGTCCGCATGGACGAATCCCAGTCCGAACAACTGCGGCGCGGCCGCCGAGGTGACGAGCAGCATCTCGCCCAGCCGGTCGTCGTTCGCCGGATCCAGGCGGCCGGCGCCGATCATCTCGGCGACGTAGGCGCTCGCCTCCTCGGCGGGATCGAGGTGGCTGCGGATCGCGTGGGCGAGAGACAATATGCCCGTTCTGGCGTTGTCCCGGATCAGCGTGCGCGTGTTCTCCCGGGCGCTCCACATGGAAATCCCCAGAACGAGCGTCATGCCGACGAGGATCAGCAGTCCGAAACCCGCCACCAATACTGTCGTTATCGACGGTTTCATCTGCCGGCCCTGAAAATCCCGCGGGCGGAAACGTCCCGCAAGCACCCTGTACCGGTCGCGCCCGCGAAATACAACGGAGAAGGAACGAAGCCCGCGACGCGGACGCGGCGGCTGCGCGACCGGAAGCGATTCGCGGCCTCCGCCGCAACGGGCGGCTGGCGCCGCGCCGCCGTCGGTGGCATGTTGACCGCGCCCCTGCATCCTCCGCGCCGGGGGCCGCAACGCCGATGGAGAATCGCATGACCGATCCCGTAACGCTGGAAATTTTCAGCGACTACGTTTGACCCTGGTGCTATCTCGGTACCGTGCGTACCGAAAAACTGCGCCGCAACTACGAAATCCGGTTCGAGCTGGTCCATTTCCCGCTGCATCCGGACACCCCTCCCGAAGGCCGCGAGATGGCCGGATTTTACGCCCAGCGCGGGCTCGATCCCGAAAAAATGTACAGCGACATGAAGGCGCGGATGGACGCCGAAGGCCTGCCCTACGGCCGGCGGACGCATACCTACAACAGCCGCCTCGCCCAGGAACTCGGCAAGTGGGCTGACACGGTCGAGGACGGCGAAGCCCTGCATGACGGCCTGTATCGGGCGTACTTCGTCGACGCGCGCAATATCGGCGACGCGGAGGTCCTGCTCGACGTCGCGGAGAAATCCGGATTGCCGACCGCGGGGGCCCGCGCCGTCATCGAAGAACGAACGTTCCGGGACGCGGTGGACAGGGATTGGGAAAGATCCCGGCAATACGGAGTGACCGGCGTTCCCACCTACGTCGCCGGCGGATACGGCATGGTCGGCGCCCAACCTTACGAGGCGTTGGAGAGACTGGTGCAGCAGGCGGGCGTCCGAAAGCGCGGCTGACCGGCGGCATTCCGCGAACGCCGGCTCCGCGGGCCGACCCGCTCCTCTGCGAGAATCCCGACGCGGCGGCGGAAGCGGACGGACGCGGCCGGAACCCGCTCGTCCGATCGAGCGCAGGCGGGACGGGGGGAGACGCGCCGGCCGGGCGCGGCGATCGTTCGGGCTCGCGGAGCGAGAAACCGGAAGCGACGTCCCTGGACGCGCTCTCGAACGCCCGGCCGCCGGCCGGGCGCGGCGATCGTTCCGCCGCCGCGTCCGTTGGCCGCGCGTCTCGACGATGCCGGCCTTTCGTCCTATCTTCGCCGAAACCTTGGGAGAAACCGATGACGTTTCGAATCGAATACTGCCGCCGCTGAAACTACGAGCCGCGAGCCCTCCGTGCGAGGGACCTGTTGGCCGGCGCGGGAGCCGAGGCGACGATCGAACCGGGGCGTACCGGGTCGTTCGAAATTACGCGCGACGGCGCGCTCGTATTCTCCAAGCTCGAAACCGGGCGCTTCCCCGATGAAGGCGAGATTCTCGCCATGACGCGGCGAGCCGCGGACGCCGCGCCCGCAGGGTCGCCATAGGCCTGACGGGGTTCGCGCACTGCGCGGATGAGAACGGGACGCGGGAAGCTCTCGCGCCGGAACGAGGCGGCGGCCGCGCGCCGCTCCGCCCGGACGGGCGCGTTCCGGTTGCCGCCATGGAAAACCGGAGGCAGAATGGAGCCGATGACCGAGCAACGCCTGTCCCCGAACGCCATTGCCGACCGCATCCCGGACGGTTCGTTTCTGGGCGTTCCCAAGGAGGATAGCGGGGCGGCGATTGCCGTCACGCTGGCGCTGATTCGCCGAGGCGCAAGAAATCTTCGTCTGCTTACGGTGCCTGTCGGCTCGCTGCAGGCGGATCTCCTGATCGGAGCCGGCTGCGTGACGGAGATCGAGACCAGCGGCGTCTCGATGGGCGAATTCGGGTTCGCTCCGCGCTTCCGCGAGGCCGTCGAGAACGGCAGGATCGCGATTCGCGACGCCACGTGCCCGGCGATCTACGCAGGACTCCAGGCCGCCGAGAAAGGCATTCCCTTCATGCCTCTCCGCGGATTGCTTGGCTCCGACGTTTTCGCCAATCGCCCCGACTGGAAGGTCATCGACAATCCGTTCGGCGAAGGCGATCCCGTGGCTGCGCTGCCGCCCATTCGGCCGGACATCGCCCTGTTTCATGCGCGCTACGGCGACGCCCGCGGCAACGTCTGGGCCGGACGCGAATGCGCGATTCTCGCGCACGCCGCGAAAAGAACCTTCGTCACCGTCGAACAATTTCTCGACGGCAACCTGATGGACGACGAGGCGTTGCGGCCGGGAACGATCACGGCGGTCTACGTCGACGAGGTGGCCCTTGCGCCGGGCGGCGCCCGCCCGTTGCCGCTCGCGGGATGCTACGGTCGCGACGCCGAACGCCTGCGCGCCTACGCGACGGCGGCGCGAACCGCGGACGGTTTCGACGCCTGGCTTCGCGACGATCCGGTCGCCGCCGCGGCCTGATGGACTGCACGCGCGAAGAGCTTCTGATCTCCGTCATCGCAGGCCTGCTCGAAGGCTGCCGGAACATAGCCGTGGGCGCCGCGTCCCCGATTCCGGCGGCCGCGGCGTTGCTGACCCAGGCGGCCAGCGACGGAACGGCGCGCGCCAGCATTCTCGGCAGCAACGCCCACAATCCGTTCAACGACGGCGGCCCGGAGTTGTTCGACCGCGCGGGCCAGGGCCGCGTCGACGCCTTCTTCCTCGGCGGCGGCCAGATCGACGGAGAAGCCAATATCAACCTCGTCGGCGCCGGTCCCTACCCTGCCGCCGGCACGCGTTTTCCCGGAAGCTTCGGATCCGCCTATCTGTACTTCATGGTGCCTCGCGTAATCCTGTTCAGGGAGGAACACTCCCGGCGCGCGCTCGTCGAACGCGTCGATTTCATAAGCGCGCCGGGCTGGAGTCCGCCCGAAATCCACCGTCCCGGCGGCCCTTACGCGCTGATCACCAGCCTGTGCCTGTTCCTGTACGACCGCGCGCGCCGCCGCTTCCGGCTCGACGGCCTGCTGCCCGGAACGTCCGTTGAGGAAGTGCGCGACAATACGGGGTTCGAGTTCGACTGCCCCGAGGCGATCGGAGAGCTGCGGCCGCCCGATTCCGAGCGCCTTTCCCTGTTGCGAAACCGCGTCGCGGGCGAGGTCGCCGAGACCTATCCGGAATTCGCCCGCGCGAGGCTGGGCTGGCAGGGTTGATGCGCCGACCGCCTGCCCTGCTATAATCCGGCGAAACGGCTTCCGCCGCTCCGAGGTCGCGAAGCCCCGCAGAACGAGGAGGCTTCGCGCTTGGAGAACGTGTTCGAGCTTTACCGCTCGGTTGTCTTTCCCTGGCACTGCGACCACATCGGACACATGAACGTCCGCTGGTACGCGCATCACTTCGACGACGCGGGCTTCCACCTGTGGACGGTCGCCGGCGCAAGCCAGAAAAAGGTGCACGCCAGCGGCGTCGGCCTCGTCGTCGCCAAGATCGAGATCGACTACGTCGCCGAAATGAACGCCGGCGACCTGCTGATGGTGCGCGGCGCCTTCACCCACGTCGGCGGAAAGTCGATCCGCCATCACCTTCGCATGTACGACGCGGATACCGGCGGAATTCGCGCGACGCAGAACACGGTCGAGGTGTTCTTCAACCCCGAAACCCGCAAATCCGAGGCGATGCCGGACTTCTATCGCGAGAAACTCGACCCGCTGGTGACCGGCTACCATAACGAGCCCCTTCATGACCTCTCTTGAGGGGAAGGTTGCGATGGTCACCGGCGCGGGCCGCGGCCTCGGGCGCGCCATGGCCAAGGGACTTCTGGAGCGCGGCGCGAAGGTCGCGATGGTGGAACGCGACCGCGACGCTCTCGACGACGCCGTCTCCGGCCTCGACGCGCTTGCGCTTGTCGGCGACGTTACGAAGTATCTCGATGCGGGATTGATGTTCGACGAGACTCGCGTCGCGTTCGGCGCGATCCACATACTGGTCAACAACGCAGGGCTCGGCCCGCAGCGTTTCCGCGACACCGACCGCTCCAACGTCAAGAAAGTATGGGAAATCGACCCCGAGGACTGGCTGCTGTATCTCCTGGTCAACGTCAGCAGTCATTTCGTGATGACAAGAGCTGCGATGCGGTACATGCGGGCGCAAAACTGGGGCCGGATCGTCAACGTGACGACGAGCCTCGAAACCATGATCGATCCCGCCAACGGCGCGTACGGCCCGTCCAAGGCCGCCGCGGAGGCGCTGGCTTCCATGATCGCCGGCGGACTCGACGACGTGAACGGCGTCACCTGCAACGTGCTGATACCGGGCGGTCCTGCGGATACGCGAATGATTTCGTCGACCGGGATCTACGCGGATCGTTCGAAACTGATACGGCCGGAGGTCATGGTCCCGCCCCTGCTCCATCTCGTTTCGGAGGAAGGCGGCGAAGTCAACGGCAGGCGCATCCGCGCCGCGCTCTGGGATCCGAACCGCAGCTCCGGGGAGAATCTGGAAAGAGCGGGGGCGCCGATCGCCTGGCCTCAGTTGGGCGGGCAAGCCATTCATCCGCAAGGAGATCCGCGCGGCAACCCCGCCGCGAGAAGGGAGTCGGAGTCGTGACGGATCGGCCGCTCGAGGGAAGAACCGCGATGATCACCGGCGCGGGCCGCGGCCTCGGGAAGGCGATGGCCGAAGGACTGGCGGCGCAGGGCGCGCGTATCGTTGTTGTCGATCTGGAGGAGGACGTATTGTCCGCGGCCGTCGCGGCCATCGAGGAGGCGGGCGGCCAGGGATGCGCCCTGGCCGTTGCCGCGGACGTCACGGACAGCGACCGCGCGCGGGCTGCGGTCGACGGCGCCCTCGAAACGTTCGGAGGGCTGGATATCCTGATCAACGACGCCGCGATGGGGCCGCAGTTCTTCACCCGGGATTTCGTCAACGACGCGCCGAAGTTCTGGCAGGTCGATCCCGACCTCTGGCTCAGGGCGCTTACGGTCAACGCTTACGGCCCGCAGCTGATGAGCGCGATCGCGGCGCCGCATCTGACCGAACGCGGCTGGGGCCGCATCATCAACGTCACCACCAGCCTCGACACGATGTATCTCAGAGGTTGCGGCTCCTACGGCCCGTCCAAGGCGGCGCTCGAGGCCAACACCCGGATCATGGCGCACGATCTCGCCGACACCGGCGTTACCGCCAACGTCCTCATACCGGGCGGTCCGGCCAATACGCGCATGATTCCCGAGGAAACCGGCTTCGACCGCGACGAATTGGTCCAGCCGGCGGCGATGCAGGCGCCCGTTTGCTGGTTGTGCTCCGAGGACGCCGACGACATTAACGGCATGCGGTTCATTGCCGCCCGCTGGGACGCCAATCTGCCGCGCGACGAACGGATCGCCGCGGCCGGAGCGCCGGCCGCCTGGCCGCAGATCGGCTCGCTTTCGGTGCGGCCCGGCGGCTGGGAGCACGAAGAACTGCAGAACGAACGGAGGCAACGATGACCGGCCGCGATCTCGAAGGAAAAACCGTTCTGATGACGGGGGCCGGGCGCGGCATGGGGCGCACGATGTCCATTGCGCTTGCGGCGGCCGGAGCCAAAGTCGCGATGATCGACATCGACGAAGACGTGCTTCGCGCCGCCGCCCGGGACGCCGAAGAAGCCGGCGGCCAGGGTTCGGCCAAGGCTCTGGTCTGCGACGTTACGGACGCCGACCGGGCGCAGAGCGCGATAGACGAGATCGTTTCCTCCTTCGGTTCGCTCGACGTGCTCGTGAACGACGCGGTGGTCGGTCCCGAACGGATCGCCGGCTTCATGGTCGAACATACGGAGTTCTGGAACCTCGACGACGATCTATGGAATGCGATGCTGCGGGTTAACGTATTCGGCCCCCAGCTCATGTCGCGGCTTTGCGCGCCTCTCATGCTGCAACGCGGCTGGGGCCGCATCGTGAACGTCACGACCAGTTTCAACACGATGTACCGGGCCGGAGCCGGTTGCTACGGTCCGTCGAAGGCGGCCCTCGAAGCGCATACTCGCATCATGTCGCAGGATCTGGAAGGAACCGGCGTGACGGCCAACGTGCTCATACCGGGCGGTCCGGTGAACACGCGAATGATTCCCGAGGCGTCGGGTTTCCCGCGGGGGGCGCTGATACAGCCGGAAACGATGCGGAAGCCGATCGTCTGGCTGGCCTCGGACGCCGCCGACGGCATAAACGGCATGCGGTTCATCGCCGCGCTGTGGAACGAGGATCTGGAAATCGAAGAGCGCATTTCCCGGGCCGGCGCGCCGGTTGCATGGACGCAGCTTGAATCGAAGGCGATCTATCCTTCGGACGAGCGCTGACGAGGCAGCGGAAGCAAGGACGATTTGTCGACTTCTGCGTCCAACTCCGCAGACGCGTCGACGCAAAGCGCACGGGATAACCGTCTGCGGCCGCAACGCGCTCGCCGAGGCAGGTCCGCGACTGTCACCTATTTCGGCCCGTCGCCGCAGCGAAGCCTCACGCAGGAAAGCGAGCGCCGTAGCGGAACTGTCCGACAACCCTGCTGGCGATTGATTCGAACTACGGAACCTGTTTTTCGCCGTCGCGGAGATCGGGGGACCATCTTTTCGACGGCGACGGAACGAAGCATGGGTTGCGCCTCCCGACAGACCCGTGCCCATTCTGCGGCGAACCGAGGTATACAGCGGGGCGCGGTTCGGCAACATCGCCAAGGACGCGCCGACGGCAGGAGCTACCGCTGCGTAGAAACCACGCCGACGAGCGCGCCGCTAAAGATGAATGTCCGAAGGTCGGCGAGTTGCTCCTCCGCCAACCAGTGGAGAGGTTAGCCGGTAACAGATGGTGCCAGGCGACCACGAGTATCGTGAATATTGCCAGCGCAATCAGGACGGTCATCAGCCACCGTATCCTCTCCAGTTCCCGGCCTTTTTCCTGGCGCAGATATGCCTTGTTTTGCCTTTCCAGGTCGTGGCGTGCGCCTGCTCCTCCTCCCGGCTGACCTGGTCGTCGTAGCCGAGCGAATCCAGCTCCGGAAAGGTACGGCGATCGTTCACAAAGCTATCCTCGCTTTTTCCGCGTAGTGTTCCTGGATCAGGGAATTCGGAATGATCGAGTTTCTTCCCTTGCCGTACCAGACCTGATGCCACGGCGTTCCCACCGCATGCGTGAGCCGGGAAAGCTCCCGGCCGCTCAGCGACCCGTATTTCTCATGAACCTGATCGACGAGATCTTCCTCAAGTTCGTCGAAATCCTCGTCCGCGACATTCATCCTCCTCGCAACGGGTTCTCCGCCGTACCGTTTCAAGCCACGATAGACCTCGACCACGACTGGGCCGTAAAGCCATGCCTGAACGCGTTGCCGGATGAGCGGTCGTTCGTAGAGACCGAGCATCCAACCGTGGCAGAAGTAAACCAGCTTGATGATCTGCAGCGGGGTGTACCGCTTTCCTTCCCGCGCGGCCCGGTCGATCAGGCCGTTCGCGACCGCGCGTGCATCATTCTCCTCTCCTGTCGCAGGACGCATTCTCCTCCGCAGCACTTTGCGAGGTCGCCAGTCGAAATGCGGCCTCGAAGGCGGCGTCAGGGCGACGAGAGTTCCGCAACGGCATGCAAGAGCTCTCCCAAAGTTTTCCGGCGGCAAATAATAGGCCGGTTCCGCCCGACCCTTCAATCCCGTGAATCGGCGGACGAAACTTGGAGCTCGTCGCCGTCGAGCACATGTCTCGCAAGTCGGCGGGCGACGTGGAAGGCATGGAACGCCATGTCTATTACGACCCGGCTGACGGTAACCCTCGGTCAGTCCGCTCTCGACCGCCCTCGCGGCGGCTACCGTGATGAAGATTTTCTTGTCGTCCACCGTCGGCATAGGCCGCGTGATCCTCGCACGATTCCGGCCTCGGCTCCGACATCTTGACCGCCGCTATGGCCGCAACCGATCGTCCGCGTTCGGACCACGGCCTAGCTCGTCCCGAGTTCGCCGAGCGGTGCCGGAGCAACCGGGTAGTCCATTTTCGTTCCGCGGTCGTCCGTCTGAGCGACCCTTGCGGGCTTGCCCGCGGGCGGCCTGAGCGACCCGCGGCGGGCGTAGAACGGACGGCAGCCGACAAAAAATGGCACAGCGCAAACGCCTCGAAGAGCTTCCTCGTTGACGGCTCCGGCGCGGTGGCCTACTCTCTTCGGATGATGAAACGCATGCTTCCGACCGGCGTTACCTCCCTCCGGGAGATCCGAAGGATGAATTGCTACTACGTCGACAAGACGGACCATGTGCGCCGTCTCGTCGAGAGGGGCAAGTACTACTTCCTGTCGCGTCCGCGCCGGTTCGGCAAGACCCTCTTGGTGGATACGCTGCAGAAGCTGTTCGAGGGGAACGAGGAGTTGTTCCGGGGCCTCGCCGTCCACGGCGCATGGGACTGGTCGGTGCGCCATCCGGTCGTGCGGATCAGCTTTGGCGGGGGCGATTTCAGCGTCCCGGACTTCGTTCGGAGTAATGTGGAAGACCAGCTGGAGGAGACGGAGCGGCTGGCCGGCGTCGATCCGGGCCCTGTCGAGGCGTCGATCCGTTTCCGCCGCCTGATAAGGACGCTGCACGAGCGCACCGGGCAGAAAGTGGTCGTTCTGGTGGACGAATACGACAAGCCGATCCTGGACGCGCTCGGCGACCGTGAGCTGGCGCTGGCGAACCGCGACTTCCTGCGCGGCTTCTACGCGATGATCAAGGACTGCGACGAGCAGCTTCATTTCGTTTTTCTTACCGGCGTAACCAAGTTCTCGAAGGCGGGCATTTTCTCGGGCCTGAACAACCTGCGCGACATCACGTTGGCGCCGGAGTTTTCGGCCATTTGCGGCTACACGGACGCAGAGCTGGACGTGGTCTTCGCCCCGGAACTCGAGGGCTTGGATCGGAACGAGATCCGGCGCTGGTACAACGGCTACAACTGGCTCGGGCCGGAAAAGGTTTACAATCCGTTCGATGTCCTGCTGCTGCTTGCCGACCGCAGGTTCGGCAACTACTGGTTCCAGAGCGGTACGCCGACCTTCCTCGTCGACCTTCTGTCACGGTGCCGGGTCGCGACGCCGACCTTGGAAGGCTTGGTCGCGGACGACGATCTGCTTTCAGCCTTCGACGTCGACGACATCGGGATTGAAGCGCTTTTGTTCCAGACCGGCTACTTGACCATCGCCAGCGAGGAAGCAGCCGCCGGCGGATGCCTGTACCGGCTGGATTACCCGAACCACGAGGTGAAGTTCAGCCTGAACAGGCGGCTGCTGCGCATGATGGCGCCGGTAACGGGACGGGAGGCGACGAGGCAGGCAGATCTGGCCAAGCTGACGGCGGGGGACGATCCGGAGGGGGTGAAGGAGTTGTTCGAGGCGTTCTTCGCGAGCATTCCTCACGATTGGTATCGGAAGAACGATATTGCGAATTACGAAGGCTACTGGGCGGCCCTCGTCTACTCGCACTTTGCGGCGGCGGCTCTGGACGTTCGGGTCGAGGAAGCGACCGCCCGAGGGCGTCTGGACATGGCAGTGCTAACTCCGGGATGCGTGCATCTGTACGAATTCAAGGTCGTGGACGGGAAGCCGAAAGGGCGGACGCTCGCGCAGATGCGGGAGCGCGGCTACGCGGACAAGTACCGGCATCTGGGCGTGCCGATCCGGCTGATCGGCATCGAGTTCGGCCGGAATGAGCGCAACATTGTTGGATTCGAATTCGAGACCGCCTGAAGCCGGGAGCCGCAAGCATTGCAGATCTTTCGGCTTTACAATTTCGGATCTGCACCCGCGTCGACACGGCCGGCGGCCCGCCATCTCCGCGACAAGGCGGCGACGAAAACGGCGGTCAAGGTTCTCAAACGCGAGCTTTTCCGTAAATACAGGCCCGCATGCGCTACGCGAACCTCAAAAGCTGCATGCCGGCGTCGTCGAGGCCACCGACAAGGTGCACCAACTCACGGGCCGACGCGCGCGCTGGAGCGGAGGACAGAACGTCCTCACCTTCAGGGTGATGTCGGGCTGTGCCGCGCTGCAGGCGATGATTGGGTCGTGCGCCCAAACGAAAACCAAGTGCTGACACGGCCTGCCAGCGGGAATCCTGATTTCAAGACAAGTTTTTACAAAAAAGAGCAGAATCCCCCATATCCGTCGGGGACGAGGAGCGAATTAAAGCTACTCAAGATTGGATTTACCTATTCATTGCTTAAGCGCTGCATGAAGCGAACCGCCGCAGCGAATTCGGCGAACAGGTTCCGCTTTACCGCGAAAACGAATGAAAATATCTTTCAGGTTTCGTCTCTGACCTTTGGAAACTCCTTCACCGGAAGCGACAACAGGACAAAATTTTATATCAACGTCCCTCGGGACGAGCGACGCCGCAACATCTGCACCTCCTTGAAGCTGACGTTCGACCTCTCCGACCTTCGGTTCGCCCTTCTTCAGCTCGATTGGAACGATCCAACCTGGTTGTTCCGGGGGTTCCGAAATAAACAGATAATCGCATCTCGTTTGATTCTCGATGTAAGCGCAACTTAGCTTATCGAGATCAACAACCAATCTCGGTTGCGGAGCATTATCGAGTGATATCTTGCAGCCTTCCTTGCCTAATCTTGTCTTTCTAATGCATTCTTGATCCACCTTTTCTAAAACGGCATCAATCATCATTTTTTATTCCAATTTTGCTTCTTATTTCAGCCCAGTCATTGTGGAGCAACATCGCTACCTCGTCAAATCCTGCAGCAAAAAGTCCGGATTCACTCAACCCGATCTCCGAAATTACGGAACCAGCCGGCCGTTTTCTTGGTTCGAACAGCCATGCGCCTACATCCTTCGAAGGCAGCGAAAAAGCGCGTTCGTTTTCATCGGAACAGGATGCGGGTACTTCCGACCGTTGCACTATATTGGCTAGTTCCTCAAGTATCCATTCGCTATGAGTTATGATCACGATCCTTATTCCTGCACGAACGACGGGCACGATTTGACGCATAAATTCAATTTGCATGGCAGGATGCAAATGCGATTCCGGCTCTTCGATGATCAACATGTCATTTGGACTGACTATGTGCCGCAGATATAATACTATTGGGGCTAGTTCCGATATCATTGACGACGTCTTCAGGAAGGTAAGGCTTTCCCTCCATCCTTCCGGCCGATATGTAAAGCGCGGATATCCGATCTGCGACCTCTCGACATTTATCGAGCCCTGAAGAACGGCTTTCTCAATCCACTTTCCGAAATCCGCTGTCGATTTACGCCGCGGATCCAGTTGGAGCAACTGTCCGAGAAAATCAGCCGACACTCCAGAGAGCGTCGGCGTAGAACCGATCAAATCTTCCGGTCGAGACGCGCTTGCAATTAGAGCGGCGGCGATAACGCCGTGGGCGTGCATTATCCCGGTTCTACCAGCCGGAAGATAGTAGGCAGAAGAAACCAAGGCGTATTCAAGAAGAGACCAAAGGATATCAGCTATTATACCAGTTCTCCCAAAGTCTAAATCTCTTTCGTCGATCTGACCGGACGAGATAGAACGCAAAAAATTTCGACTTCTTTCAATTTCCTCACTCATCTTCTCTAAATCTATAGATGATGATATTTCGTCATGTAGATTTGTAACAAATTCGGTCTTTCTCAATCCTATCCGCAAATGGTTTTCGATCATCTTCGTTTCGCTTTCAGCTATTCCAGAAAACCGCCAAACTATAGATGCTCTACCTTTTTTTTGTTTTCGAATCAACGTTGATATGTCATTTGACCCGAAACACCTTTCAATTTCACTGGTAAAATACTCGCTATCGATGGAGGACGAAGTAGTGTCAATGATAGGTATAGCAGATTGCAACCTACCCTCATTGGAGTCTTGTTCAGAGATCAGATTTTCTGCAATTTGCATCAATTGTCGAATAACACCTGTTTTATCGTTAAAATAACGGTGAAGGATGTAAATTAACATCGCCAAGTATGATTTGCCGGTGTTGCTCGGTCCTACGAAAACCGTGAGAGGCCGCAGATCGATCTTTGCCTTCACGATCGGGCCGAAATCAGCGACTTCGAGTTCAAAAGTCTTTTGTGCGTCTTTCATGTCCTCGCCATATCCTGCCGATGTTCATCCGAGAGCACGCAACAGCCATGTTGGCAGCAAGAAAGCCTTATAGTAATTTCCGAACCCAGAGTTGTCAATCCCCCCCGTTGTCGCCAACCGAAGTCGCATCGCATGATCCACTCCCGAACCTTTCCGTTGCACGTAACTTCTCCGACTCCTGCTTCAACGCCGCGTTGGCCCACTCTCCGGCGCGTCATCGCCTTCTTGCCGCGCGGAGCGCAACGACAAACGCGAAAAACAGGATGACGGCTCCCCCCAGATACGGAGCGTCGCGCCCGAAACCGGAAAAAGCAAGCCCGGCAGACGTCGGACCGAGAATGCGGCACAGCGATTGGGCGGACTGCGACGCGCCCATTGCCGCGCCCTGTTGTTCGGCAGGCGCCGCACGGGAAATCATCGCCGTCAGCGCCGGTTGCCCCAGACCCAGGCCGGTCGCGATCAAGGCTCCTCCGACAAAGGCCATGGGCGCCGCATAGACCACGACCACCATGGCGAACCCGGCGCACATGAGAAACGCCCCGGCGGCGGCAAGCGGAGCCTCGCCCACCCGCCTGACGAGCGGGCGGACCAGCCCGCCCTGGACCACGATGAGAATGATGCCGATGTAGAAGAAGAAGATGGCGTTTTCGCGCACGTTCCACTGAAGCTGCCGTTCGGTCCACATCGCGAAGGTGCTCTCGAGGCCGCCCATGCAGAAGGCGAACATCGTCAGGACCGCAAGGGGATACAGAATGCCGGGCATTTTCGCCGCCGCGGAGATCGCCCTGAATCGGTCGGGCATGCTGCGCGGCATATTCGTCGGTTCGCGGCGCGGCGGCTCCCGCAACAACGAGAGTCCGGCGATGCAGCCAGCGATGCCCACGCCCGCCGCCACCATGAACGCCGTCCGGAAATCCGCGTCTCCCGTGCCGAAGCCCGTCAACCACCAACCGACCGCCGGGCCCAGGACGAAGCCGGCTCCGACCGCGGCTCCCATCTGCCCCATGCGCGCCGCGCGATCCCGAACCGGGGTGATGTCGGCGATATAGGCGTGCGCCACCGGCAAGGTGCCCCCCATCAACCCGCCGAGCGCGCGGGCGGCGAACAGCTCCCAAAGCGTGTCCGCCTGGCTGATCCACGCGAAGGAAATCGCCGAACCCGCGACCCCGAGACAAATGATCGGCTTGCGCGCCCACCTGTCGCTCAACACGCCCCAGGGAAACGACGACAGCAACGCGAACAGGGAAAAGGTCGCGAAAAGAATCGCGACCAGCGCCGGGGACGCGCCGAAGCGTTCCGCCCAGAACGGCATGAAGGGAATGATGATCCCTAGCGCCAGCATGTCGAAAAAGGCGATCAGCAGAAGAACGCTCATCGCCCTCCGCACGGAAATTTCGTTCGTCATGGACCGCGCTTCGGGAAATATCTCGCCTTCATGTAATCGACGTAGTCGCGCCTTGCGCCCTTTTCGGCCGCGAGTCGCCCGAAGACTTCCTGATGGGAAATGCCTCTGAAACCCAACGCATCGTCCACGGACGCGGCGAACTCGTCTATCTCCCGCGCCAGATCCCGCGACTCCCGTTCGCCGGTGTCGAACCACAACAGGATGAGCCGTCCTCGCGGGTGGTTTCGTTTGACGCCGAGAGCGTGCTTCAGCAGCTGGAACGCGTCCAGATAGGAAAAGCCCGTTTCGCCCCGTTGAAGCCTTTCGGCAAGCTGCTGGCAGCGAGGAAGGCCCTGCCCGGTCCACAGCCTTCCCTCGAAATACGCCACCTTGAAGCGCTCGCCCTCGGGACGGCCGGCGAGCGGTTCGGTAAACTTGGATTCGACGGCCCACGCTTTGCCCCACCACCCGGTCAGCAACAAGTCCAGCGTAGGCGGCGTGCCGGGAAGACCGGTCGGCAGCTTCGCTTCCAGTTCGACGCGGCTAATCCGCTTCGATATCCCGAAGGCTCGGCCTATGGCTCCTCGATCGTTCTCGATCCAGCAATCGAAGAGGTTGCACACGAGTACGGCGGAGGAATGCAACGCCCTCATCTTCGCCGGCCTGCGGCCGCTGTCGTACAATTCCTGTCCGGCGGCCGTTCCGAAAGCGGACAACGCCTCCCCGGAAAGAGGCTCGAACAAATTCTCGTTCACGGTCGGGAGATAACCCCGGGCGTCGACTTCGAGTCCGAGCCCTGCCGCCCATTCCCGCTGCCGTTCGTCCACGATGCGCCTGGCCCGGCCTCCGTTCATGCCGCTACCCCCCGACGGAACGTCCCGGCGCCGTTTCGTCGTTTTTCGCCGCTCCGGCGGGCGACGGAGATCGCCTCCCGAACGCGTCTGGGCGGTTCGCAGGGAGGGCCGCGTCTCGTTGCCGGAATGGCGCTTCCGGGCGGGAACCGGCCAGAAGCGCAACCGGCGACGGGCGCTCCTGAAGATCGTTCTTCAGCGATCATCGGTAACGCAGCCGCGAACGCTTCCGCAGGCGCCTGGGGAATTCGAAGCGGCAGCGATAACTCCTTCCGCTTCGAACGTCAGAAACCGCCCTCGCCGCCTCGCGACGTCGAGCCGGCCCGGGCGAAGGACGAGTCCGCGCCGCATTTTTTCTCCGGCCGCCTCCCTCGATTTCCGGCGGACGGCGCTTTCGCCGAGCGACTCCTCGGCCGCGTTCTCGGGAAGTTCGCTCAACACGGCGCGCCGTCCGCTGCCGGCCGGCCCGCCTCGCCGGACAGCGTCTTCCTGAGTTCGAACTTAAGAACCTTGCCCATCACGTTGCGCGGCAGCGACTCGACGAACACGACGTCGCGAGGATGCTTGTAGCGGGCGATACGTCCCTGGAACAGGTCGATCACGCTTGCGCGGGTCGGTTCGGAACCCGCCGCCGCGACGACGACCGCGACCGGCACTTCTCCCCATTTTACGTCCGGCCGTCCGACCACGGCCGCCTCGGCGATGTCGGCGCATTCGTCGAGCACCATTTCGAGTTCGGCCGGGTAGATGTTTTCCGACCCCGAGATGATGACGTCCTTGACGCGGTCGTCCACGTAGAAGAGGCCGTCGGCGTCCGCGTGCCCGATGTCGCCGGTATGGAACCAGCCGTTCCTGAGCGCATCGGCCGTCGCCTCGGGATCGTTCCAGTATTCCTTCATGACGCTGGGGCCGCGCACCAGGATCTCGCCCTTTTCTCCGGGGCCGAGTTCCCGGCCGTCGGCGTCGACGATCTTCGCGTCGCAGTGGAGGGCCGCGCGGCCGGTGGAGCCTCGGGTCGTCCACGCCCCGGGAATGCGCTGGTGAATGGCGATGGGCGCGGTTTCGGTCGATCCGTAAACCTGAATCACGGGAACGCCCCGGCCCAGCCAGGCGTCGAGCAGCGACGGCGGAACGGTGGTGGACCCGGTGTTGACGGCCCTCAGCGATCCGAAATCCAGGTCTCCCCAGGCCGGATGGGCCATCACCGCCGCCATCAGCGCCGGCACGAGGATCGTCAGGCTCGGCCGTTCCTCCCGGATCGTCCGAACGGTCGCGTCCGCGTCGAAACGCCGGTGCACGATGACTTCCGCCCCGGCGTGAAGCGCCGGCGTGGTCTGGATGTTGAGGCCGCCGACATGGAACATCGGAAGGTTGGTGAGGACGAGGTCGCGGCTCGTCATGTCGTGCATGGCGATCGAGTTGACCGCGTTGAACGTGAGCGCGTTCTGGTCGAGAACGGCACCCTTGGGACGGCCGGTCGTGCCGGACGTGTACACGATCAACAGCGGCGCGTCCGGCCCGGCCCTCGCGTCCGACGCCTCGCCGGAAGCAGCGGCGTGGAGCGCCTCGAAATCTTCCCAGCCTTCGCCCTCCCCCGCCATCCTCACGCGGCGGCAATCCGGCAGCGCGTCGCGGTTGGCTTCCGCGCCCTCGACGAATTCCGGTTCGCAGAACAGCGCCTTCGCTCCCGAATGCTGCAGGATGTACAGGTGTTCGGGCGGCGCCAGCCGCCAGTTGAGCGGCACCAGCATCGCGCCCAGCCGCGCGCAGGCGAACAGCAGCGTCAGCATGTCCGGCGAGTTGAAACCGAGAAACGCCACGCGGTCGCCGTAACCGACGCCGAGCGATTCGCGCATCGACGCGGCCGTCCGGCGTATCCGCGCATTTAGCGCCGCGTAGGAAATTTCCCGCCCCTCGAACCGGATCGCCGTCTTGTCCGGGTGGAAATCCGCCCAACGTTCGATCCAGTGCGAGACGTCCATCAATCGTCGTCCGACTCGCCGTGCTCGTAGAGCGTCTCGCGCCCCAGCCGGTCGAGGCACAGCTCGGCCGTCCACGGGAGCATCAGCGATCCGAGGCGCGAATCGCGGTAGAGGCGCTCGAGCGGCAGGGATTTCAGCATCGACTGGCCGCCGCAGGTCCGGATCGCGAGCCGGCACATCTCGTTGGCGTTTTCCATCACCGTGTACTGCGCCGCATAGGCGCGAAGGCGGTCCTCCTTGGACGGATCGATCCGCGCCTCGGCCAGCGCCTGCCTGAAGATCGCCCATGTCTGCTGCAGCTTGACCCACATTTCGGCGACGGTGATCTGCTTGGTCGGATACATGCGCCTCTTGACCGGGATTCCCTCGACTTCGCCCCGAAGGTAGGAGACCGTGAAGTCGTAGGCCGCCTGGGCGATGCCCATGTAGGTGGGGCACAGGGTCAGGAACATGTGCGGCCAGCGCCGCGCCGCCTGGTGATAGACGCCGCGCGGCATCAGCATCTGCTCGTCCGGCACGAAAACGTCGTTCATCAGCAGCGTGCGCGAGACGGTCGCCCGCATTCCGACCGGATCCCACGGCCCGACGATCGAAACGCCCTCGGCCGCCGCCGGAACCGCGACGAAAAGCGTGTCGCGAACCGAGCGGTCCGGCTTGTCCTCGGTGCAGAGAACGCCGTAATAGGTCGCCGCCCCGGACAGCGACGCGAAGATTTTCTTGCCGTTCAGGAGCCAGCCGCCGTCCACCTTGCTGGCCAGCGTGCCGAAGGGAGCCTTGCCCGCGGCGGCGGCCGATCCTTCGGAGAACGGCTGCGCGAAGATCGCGCCGTCCTCGACGATGCGCCCGAAATGCAGCTCGCGGTTTTTCTCGTGCCGCCGGCGATCGACATCCGGCATGTCGAGATCGTCCGTGATATGCCCGGTCCACAGCGGCGTGCAGGCGTGCATGTTGTAGGTCAACGCGGTCGCCCCGCACCAGCGTCCCATCTCGGCGGCGATCATCGCGTAGCCGGCGTACTCGACGCCGAGGCCGCCGTACCGCTCCGGCACGGTCATCGCGAGGATCCCCGCCTCGCGCATGTCGTCGTAGTTTTCGACCGGAAACGACGCCTCCTCGTCGTATCTCGAGGCGCGCGGCGCGAATTTCTCGCGGCCCAGCTTCTCGACGACACGCCGGATTCCTTCCGCGTCGCCCGCCAACTCGCGCCATTCCATCGCTTCGCCTTCCCCTTCGTCAGCCTTTCGGATCTTCTCCGCGTTTTCCGCCGCGCCCCCCCTGATCAGTTCGATCACTTCATCGGCTTTCTCCTCCGATTCCCACTGCCACCGGGAGTGCTTCCGGTGGTCGGGGTAGAGGGCGCGCAGGCTCCGACGAACGCTCTTCGGCTCGCGACCGAGCTTCTTCGCCAGATAGTCGACGCCTATCATCGTTTTTTCGACCTCGGGCCTCGCGGCGCCTCGGGAACCGTTCTACGGGTGCGGCTTGCCATGATAGACCTCCTCGTCCGAAGACAGTTCTTCCACCCATGCCGCCGCGGTTTCGAGAAAGGAGTCCAGCTCGCGGTTGAACGCCGCCGGATCCTCCAGATTGGCGAGATGCCCGAGTCCTTCCAGGCATATGTAGCGGCAGGACGGGATGCGGGCCGCCATCTTCTCCATCATCGCCGCCGGCGCGTTGACGTCTTCCCCGCCCGCGAGCGCCAGAGCGGGGACGCGGATGCGGGCGAGATCGGCGCGGCGGTCGAAACCGACGATGCACTCGATCGCGGCGCGGTAGGCGTCGGGAGAGACCTCGGCCATGCAGGCGTAGGCGATCGCCCGGCCGTCCGGGTCCGCGTCCGGCGACATCATGTCCTCGACCAGCTCCCGGGCGAGGTCCTCCATCGACGCGCCCGCCGCGAGCGGAGCCAGCCTGTCGGCCACGAACTTCTTCTGGAATTCGCCGTCGGGCCGCCCGAAGGCGGGACTGGTGCCCGAGAGCGCAAGGGAATGCAGACGGTCCTGATGGTCCGCGGCGAACTCCTGCGCCACCATTCCGCCCATGGAATGTCCCACCAGATGCGCCCGTTCCCAGCCGCGCGCGTCGAACAGCGCGAGAAGGGCCTCCGACAACAGCGGAAACGTCATGCGCCCGTTCAGGACGCTGTTCCCGTAGCCGGGCATGTCCCAGGCGGCGGCGAGATAACGGTCCGAATAATGGGCCAGCTGCGGCTCCCAGCATCGCGCGCCGCCGCCCACGCCGTGAAGGAACAGCAGAACCTCGCCGTCGCCGGCGACCGCGCAGTCGGGAACGCCCGTCACGCCAGTTCTCCCTGCAGGACGCCCTTGTCCACCACCGCCTCGCCGTCGAGGCGGATCGTGCAGTTGCGCACGGGAATGTCGAAATGCCCCAAGGTGTAGCGGCCCGCGGTTTCGTTGGCGCCCGTCGAATAGAGAAAGTTGCCGGCGAAGGCCCGAAGTTCGGTGCCGTTGACGTCCCGCCTGTCGTACATGGCGAGCGCCTCCCAGCGAGCCGCGGGGTTCATGCCCCAACCTACGTGCGACGCCGCGTACGCCTCTCGATCTCCCCAAGCGGCGATGTAGTTGCGGAAGAGGTCCGCGTCGAGCCCGTCGCCCGCGATGTCCGTTATGTAGTCGTTTTCGATTTCGAGGGCGATCGGAGCTTCGAGATAGCGCTTGAAGGTCAGATTGACGTCGCCCGCGTCCAGCACCAGCTTGCCGTTGACGGCGCCCGCCGCCGGAAAGCAGAGCACCAGTCCGCCCGGCCAGTGAGCGACGTGCCCCGGCCGGTCGCAAAAGCCCCAGACGCCCGCGCCGCGCGTCCCGTCGACGTCGATCTCCAGTTCGGTGCCGGCATCGGACTCGACCGTCATGCGGCTCGCGGCCGACAGTTTCCGCACGCCGTTCTTCACCCTCGGGGCGAGTTCGGGATCCGGCGCCAGCCGTTCGAGAACGTCCGGATGCTCGTTGGAAATCATCATGAGGCGCGCGCCGCCCTCGAGGATTTGCGGCAATTCCTGCGCATGAAGCAGCCCTTCCACGGTGCAGTCCACCACGATCGTCGAGGCTCCCAGGGCCGCGACGACGGGAGCAAGCCCCTGCACCGCGTTCGACGCGCCCGTGGAGCGCACCGGAACCGGCGCGGTCTGGAGCGGGGACACGAGCTTCACGTGAAAGGCGCGGACATTCAGACGCCGCAGGGCGAGCTCCGCGAGATGGACGTTCAGCTCGCGCGACTGCGTTTCCGACAAAACGGCAGCGGTGTCGCCCGGCGACAACCCGCACAGCTCGAATACCGAACAGAACGTGTCGATCCACTTGGCCTCGATGCGATCCGTGAACATGACTCGAACCCTTCCATGCCGCCGCTTCCGGAAGCGTTTTGAACGAATTTCCGCCGGAATGGAAGCGGGCGGCGCCGACGCCTCGCCTCGCGGGACGGCGGCGCGGGCGGACATGACACCGCCGCGCAAGGGTGACATGATGCCCGGAACGACTCTTGAAGGGACGATCATGCCGAAGCGCTGTCGAGTCGACGCGGCCGTTCGCGGCGCGGGCGTCTCCGGCCGGGACTCTTCCGCGTCCCGCCGCGGGCGGCGGCGGCGCTTGCCGGGATCCGGCGGCGCATGACCGGCCGGGCGGGGATTTCGCTGAGGAACGTCACCGTGCGGTTGGAAGGCGCGCGCGTTCTGGACGGCGTCGGCTTCGAGGCCGAGAGCGGAAAATCCCTGGTCCTGATCGGCCCCACCGCCGCGGGCAAGACAGTGACGCTGAAGACGCTCGCCGGCCTTTTCCGCCCGGAGTCGGGAAGCGTCGAAGGGTTCGCCGACGGCGTCCGGATCGGCATGCTGTTCCAGCGCGCCGCATTGTTCGACAGCCTGACGGTCTGGGAAAACATCGCTTTCAGGCTCAGGGCCAGGCGGGACGACGCGATCGCCGCCGCCACGGCGAGGCTGGCTCAGGTCGGCCTCGACGCCGAAGCGGCCTTCCTCTATCCGGTCGAGCTGTCCGGCGGCATGCAGAAACGGGTCGGACTCGCCCGGGCGCTCGCGGACGATCCGGACCTCCTGCTGCTGGACGAACCGACGGCGGGCCTCGATCCGGTCATGACCGGAATCATCACCGACCTGATCGCCGAAAACGTCGCGAGACTGGGAGCGACGGCGATCACCGCGACCAGCAACCTCGACGTCGCCCGGTCGATCGCGGATCGGACCGTGATGCTTCACGAGGGGCGCGTGGTCTGGACGGGCGCGGATATCGACGCCGCCGACAACCCCTACGTCGCGCAGTTCGTGCGCAAGACCCCCGACGGACCGATCCGGGCGGGCCTCGCGTGAAGTTTTCGGACGCGCGCTCCCGGTGATACAACGACGCTCGGCAACCGGCTACCAAATGGGAGAAGACACATGAAAACGGCCATGATGACCAGCGCGCTGATCGTCGGAGGCCTCGCCGCCGCGACGGCGTCGGCCCAGACGATCAGCATCGGCACGAACCCGCAGGGTTCGCTCGCCTACGCCACCGGCGCCGGAATCGCGAGGGTCGCGATCGAAAACGCCGACGTGAAGATGCGGGTCGTGCCCCAGGGCGGACCGGTCGTGACGCTGCCGCTGCTGAACAAGGGGCGTCTGGACTTCACGATCTCGGTCAGCGTGGTGACCGCTTTCGCGCGGCAAGGCGCGGTCATGTTCAAGGACAAGAAGCAGGAAGACGTCCGCATGGCGGCGTCGCTGTTCCCGCTGGTGGTCGGATGGTTCGTGCGCCAGGATTCGCCGATCAAGACCATCGGCGACCTGAAGGGCGCGCGGCTTCCCTCGAAATACACCAAGCAGAGGATCGCCAGCCTGTTCGCTAGGGCGCTGCTCGCCACGGCGGGCGTCGCCGAAAAGGACACCAAACCCTTCCCGGTTCCGAACGGCGTCCGCGGCGTGGAGGCTTTCATGGCGGGCAAGGTCGACGCGGCGAACTTTTCCCTTTCGTCCGGCAAGACCCGCCAGGCTCACGCCGCGGTCGGCGGAATCCGGGTGCTTTCCGCCGAACTCAACGAGAAGACCCAGAAGATTCTTCAGGGCATCGCGCCGGGCGCCTACATCGGAACGATCCAGCCGACGCCGAGATTCCCGGGCGTCGAGGGGCCGACCAACACGCTCGTCGCTCCGTTCATCCTGAACGCAAGCACGAACACGCCCGCCGAGCTGGTCTACAAGGTCGTGAAGGCGATTTACGGCAACAAGGAAAAACTGGTGGCGTCGCACAAGGCGTTCGGCAGCTTCGACCCCAAGAACATCGGCCGCGACATCGGCCTGCCCTACCATGACGGCGCCCGGAAGTTCTTCATGGAAGCCGGCCTGATGTGACGCCGTTGCCGAACGACGGGAAAAGCTGGACCGTCCGCGTTCTCGGGCGCTGGCTCGCAGGCGCGCTCACGCTGGCGGCTCTGGCGGAAGCCGGGGCGGTCGACGAACTGTTCGGGTGGGCTCCCTATCCCGAAGCGCGCCTGCTGGTCTATCTCGGCGTGGCGATCGCCGCGCTGTTCATCCTCAAACCGGCCCGCCGCAACGGCGAGCGAACGCGCGTGCCGTTCCACGACTGGATAATCGCGATCGCCGGATCCGGGGTCTGCTTCTACGCCGCCTGGCGCTACGAACCGATCTTCGAGGCGATGGCCGACAACCCGCCGGAAGCGGTTGCGATCGGCGCGGTCGTCATCGTCGTGGTGGCGGAAGGATTGCGGCGGACGGCGGGCAACGTGCTGTTCGGTTTCCTGATCTTTTTCGTGGCCTTCGGACTGTTCGGCCACTACGTGCCCGGCGATTTCCAGGGAGAGGAAGTGGGCTTCGACCGGCTGTTCATTTACGCCGGACTCGATTCCAACGGGCTGGTCGGCTTTCCGCTACGGGTTTCGACGACCATCGTCATCACGTTCATCTATTTCGGGACGCTTCTGGGGATGTCGGGAGGTTCGCGCTTCTTCACCGACGTCTCGAGCGCCCTGATGGGAAGATACCGCGGCGGCTCGGCCAAGATCGCCGTCACCGCCTCCTCGCTGTTCGGGTCGATTTCCGGGAGCGCCGTCTCCAACGTCGTCTCGACCGGCGTGATCACGATACCGTTGATGGCCCGCGGCGGCTACAAGCCGCACCAGGCCGGCGCGATCGAAGCGGTGGCGTCGACCGGCGGCCAGCTGATGCCGCCGATGATGGGAGCGGCCGCCTTCCTGATGGCGGAGTTCCTGGAAATCGCCTACCGCACGGTCGTGCTCGCGGCGCTGATTCCGGCGGTCCTCTATTACGTCGCCCTGTTCATCCAGGCCGACCTCGTCGCCGCCCGCGACGGGCTGAAGGCCGTGGACCGGGACCGGATTCCGGCGCGATGGCCGGTATTCCGCGCCGGCTGGCCCTACATCGCGCCCTTCGTCGTCATCATCGTCTGCCTCTTCCACCTCAATCTGCAGCCGCAGGCGTCGGCGCTGTGGGCATCGGTCAGCCTGCTGCCCATCGGCCTCGCGCTGGGCTACGACGGCGAACGCATGGCGTTCATCGCGCCGGTCCGCGCCCTCGCCGAAACGGGATCCCTCGTCGTCCAACTGATCATGATCGGCGCGATGGCCGGCATCGTCATCGGGGTCCTCAACATCACCGGGCTGAGCTTCGCGCTGACCCAGTCGCTCGTTCAGTTCGCCGGCGGCAATCTCGTTCTCATCCTCGCCATGGCCGCCGTGATTTCGATCATTCTCGGCATGGGCATGCCGACTCTCGGGGTCTATCTGCTGGTCGCGACGCTCGTCGCGCCGGCCATGGTCGAAGTGGGGATTTCGCCGATAGCGGCCCACCTGTTCGCGCTCTACTTCGGAATGCTGTCGATGATCACGCCGCCGGTGGCGATCGCGGCGTTCGCCGCCGCGACCGTCGCGGAGTCCGACCCGATGAAGACCGCGACGGCGGCGGTCCAGTTCGGCTGGTCGGCCTACGTAGTGCCGTTCATGTTCGTGGTCGCGCCCGAACTGACGATGCAGGGATCCGTCTGGCTGGTCGCGCAAACGGCGGCGACGGCCATCGCCGGCGTATGGACGGTGTCGGCCGGGTTCGTCGGCTATTTCGCGCGTCCGCTCGATCCGGCCCGGCGCGCCTTGTTCGTCGCGAGCGGCGTCGCCATGATGATCCCGGCCGGCGCGGTGGCGAACGGCGTCTGGACCGACGTCGCCGGCGCGGCCGCGGCGGCCGCGCTGATCGCCGGGGAAACGCTGGCCGCCCGCCGGCAAGGGAGGTCGACGTGCGCGTAATCATGCTCGGCACGGGCGCCGCGATGCCGAATCCCGACCGGCACGATTCCGGCATCCTGATCACCGTTCGCGACCGCCATTACCTGTTCGACTGCGGCCACGGCGCCACCAATCAGATGGTGGCCGCCAACGTCAACCCGGCGGAGGTGAATCACGTCTTCCTGTCGCATCTGCATTACGACCACATCGCCGATTTCGCCTACTTCATGATCACGACCTGGATGGCCAACCGGCAGGCGCCGCCGGTGGTGATCGGCCCGGACGACACGGCGCACTTCGTCGAGTCGCTGCTCGATCCCGAACGCGGCGCGTTCCGCAAGGACATCGAAGCTCGCGTCCAGTACCCGCAGCGCAAGGCCAACTTCGGCGCGCTTCGCGCCGACGTGAGGGAGAAGGAAGCCGGGCCGCTCTTCGAGGACGATCTGGTTCGCGTGACCGCCTGCTACGTCGAGCACATCCCGATGGAGATATCGCCCTGCTTCGGCCTCCGCCTCGACAGCGTCGACGGGAAATCGGTCGTTTTCTCCGGCGACACCGCGCCGTGCGACCGGCTGATCGAGCTCGCGGGCGAAGCCGACCTGCTGATCCACGAATGCACCTTCCCGCAATCGGCCATCGACTTCCGGTCGAAGGCCGGCATCGGCACGTGGGCGCACACCAGCCCGACCGAACTCGGCGAAATCGCGACGAAGGCGAAGGTCAAAAGCCTCGTCGCCACGCATTTCGGCCATTTCGACTCGACGCGCCCCATGATGCGCGACCTCATGTCCAGGCACATGCCGACGGACCTGATGGGTCCCGAGATGATGGAGGAGATGGCGGCCGACATACGCCGCAACTGGCAGGGCGAACTGCGAATGGCGCGCGACCTGATGCGGATCGACCTTTGAGCCCGCTGTCCGCACGGCGCCGAGCCCAGGCTCAAGGCGTCCGAGGTCGCCAAGACGCGGGGCCGCCTCGGCGCGCTCCCGGCAACCTCGCGCAGCGCGAGCGCGACGGCGAAACCGGAAATTTCGCCGGTCGCCGGGCGCCGGTTGCCGCGCGGCAGCTTCCCGGCTATCGTGAGAAGCCCGCGTCGGCAGCGTGGAAAGGAACATGCAAATCTTAACAAGGGCGCATGACTGGCTGCTGGACGCGCTGAAAATCCTGGCGGGCGTCGTCGTGTTCGCGATCTTCCTGCTGATCGTCGCGGACGTCGCGCTGACCACGCTCGGCGTCACGCCCTTCGAAGGCACCATCGGGCTCGTCGAATACGGGCTGCTCTGGTTCACCATGCTCGGAGCGCCCTGGCTCGCCCGAATCAAGGGGCACGTCTTCATCGACGCGCTGACGCAGCTCTTCGCTCCGGCGGCGCAGAAGATCGCCGCCAAGTTCGCCTATCTGGTGGCGATCGCCGGCTCGTCGGGATTCTGCTACTATTCCGTCGTTCTGCTCCTCGAAACTTGGGAGACGGAACAAATCGACGAGCGCGGAATGGAACTGATGAACTGGTGGCTGTACGCCCCCATGCCGATCGCCTTCTTTCTCCTCGCGATCGAATTCCTGCGCTACTTTCTCGGCATCGACGACATGTACGGCAGCCGCACCGACGCGCGGGAAGGCATGTAGTCGTGGAGTGGTATTGGGCGTTCGCCCTTCTCCTCGGCATGGTCATCTCCTTCATGGCGCTGGGCGTGCCGGTCGCGTTCGCCTTCATCATGACCAATTTTCTGGCGGTGCTGATCTTCGCCGGCGCCGGCGGCCTGATCCAGGTGGTGGACAATTCGACGCAGCTCATATCGCGCTTCATTCTCGGCCCGGTGCCGATGTTCATCCTGATGGGGTCGCTGTTCTTCCACACCGGCCTCGCGATCAAGGTGTTCGACGGCCTCGACGCGATATTCGGACGGCTGCCGGGCCGCCTCTGCTATCTGACCGTCGCCGGCGGCGCGATCTTCTCGACGCTGACGGGCTCGTCCATGGCCAACACCGCCATGCTGGGCTCCCTCATGGTTCCGGAGATGGAGCGGCGCGGCTACAGCAAGAAGATGTCGATGGGGCCGATTCTCGGCACCGGCGGCCTCGCCATGATCATCCCGCCGTCCGCCCTCGGGGTGCTTCTCGCCGCGATCGCCGAAATCGACGTCGGACGGCTGCTGGTGGCGGGATTCCTGCCGGGCTTCGTGCTCGCCGGGCTGTACGCGGCGATGATCACCCTTCAGCTGGTCCGCAATCCCGGCTCGGCGCCGGCCTACGACGTCGATCCCATGAGTCTCGCGACGCGACTGCGCATGGTGGCGACCAACATCCTGCCGATGGGCCTCGTGGTGTTCATGGTGGTCGGCTTCATCGTGCTCGGCATCGCGACGCCGACGGAAGCGGCCGCCTGCGGCGTGCTCGGGGTGATGGCGATCGCCGTCGGCTACGGCGCGCTCAGGTTCAGGGCGCTCACGACCTCGGTCGAGGCGACCGTGCGGGTCGCGGCCATGGTGTTCCTGATCATCATGAACTCCACGGTGTTCAGCCAGATGCTCGCCTATTCCGGCGCGAGCAAGGGCCTGATCGAATGGGTGACGAGTTACGAGCTGCACCGGCTGGCGATTCTGCTGATGATGTTCTGCGTCCTCATCCTGCTCGGCATGTTCATGGACGCGACGTCGATGATGCTGATCACGGTGCCGATCTTCTTTCCGCTGGCGAACGCGCTGGGCTTCGACCTGATCTGGTACGGCCTGTTCGTGCTGATCACCATAGAGATGGCGGGGACGACGCCGCCGTTCGGGCTGTTGCTCTACGTGATGCTGGGGGTCGCTCCCAAGGGGACGAATCTGATCGAGGTGGCCAAGGCCGCGTTCCCGTTCCTGGTCTGCGACGCGATACTGATATTGATACTGATCGCCGCTCCCGATCTCGCCCTGTGGCTACCCAGCTTGATGTAGACGCGACCGCAGCATGGTTCCCCCAGGCACACGCCGCGCTGCAACAATCCGGTTTCAAACAGCGCAGGGCGAAGCGTCGCACTTTTGAACGGGGAGCGCCGCCGAGAAAAGTCTTCCGGTTCGCGAAACCACGTTTTGCAGCTGGACGCAGCGGCGGTGCGGACGCCGCACTACGGTTCCATGCTCAGTGGACGCTTCGAGGGCTTCCGGGAGCAGCGGGCGACATGACGGCCCAGCGCGAAGGCGGGCACTCCCGCCAAGGCACCGAAAGACACGCAGGGAAGGCAGAGTCGCCAAAGGCGCCGCGACACGAGAGAATTCCCTCATCCGAAGCAAATCGCACCGAAACACCCGGAAAAATCCACGAGAAATTTGCTGTGTAACTACCCCCGAGCTGCCGGCCACACAAAACCGTTCCGCGAGATTTTTTCGCGGCGGCGCTCGCCGCTCGAGAATTCGGGAGCGTGACGCTGAGGGCTGCCCCGTATAGCCCTGTCTTCGCGCCGCGACGCCCGGACGCGGAACGGTTATGTCGGCGAGCGGCGCGAGGCCGGGAGAACCACCCCCAAAGTTACATGCTACGGGGCGAGCGGGCGCCGATCATGAGCGTTTATCTCGAATCCGCGTTTTCCAGAGGCGTTTGCGCTGCGCCATTTTTTGTCGGCTGTCGTCCGTTCGGCTCCCCACAGGTCGCTCCGGCCGCCCGTCGGCAAGTCCCAAGGGAAGCAAAAGCTGGCGAACACGGAACGAAAGCGGAATATCCGGTTGCCCTGGTGCGGTACGGCAAACTTGGGGCGAGGTCCGACGTGGGCGATCGTTTGCGGTCGTGGAGGGGCTGGTGGAATCTGCAAAAATGGCATTCCCGGAGCGAAAAATTTGGGGTTCTCCGTACCCGAGGAAAAATTCCACCCCTTGAAAGCCATTCGGAGCCGAGAGAGAGGATGCAATACGCACTTTCGCCGTGCATAAGATAGATAAAAGTCAAAATTGAAAACGCAGACGTATTTGTCTCCTGTTTCTAAGATCCTGCCTTTCCAATTCATTCGCTAAAAAAGGATATTTTTGTTGCAACGTCGGCCATTCCAGTTCCCTATTCCAGAAATTTTTAACGATACTGAAACGCAGACGCGCAAAATAATTTTCGTTTAGCTTCAGAATTTCAATTGTTTCCTTCGCCTTATCGATTAGGTAATTCGGCATTTGATCACCGATAATAACATAACAAGTGGGAAAATCCAAAGCAAACCAATCCTCCCCGATCTCGAATGGATCCAAAAGACCCACCGAGTTGTCTTTGTATTGATTTACGACATTCAATGCAAGTCTATAATTATCCCATTCATATGCTAAGCGGGGACATCCGCTCTTTGGTATAAAATGATCCACGGTTCCCGACAACGACGCCAAGTAGATACAGGTGTACGCACAAGTGTTGCTGTACGCCTCATGGAGATCTTGACTTATTCTCCTCCAATATGGCTCAAACTCTTTACTCTTTCGTGGATTATTCGCCATAATAAATGTTCGACCAGGTCGCCTTACAAGCCGATTAAAATCGCTCGGTTCGGGCTGTCTCACCACCGGGATCATATATCGACGCCAAATTTTTTGGCAAATCCGATCCAACGAGGCCAAAAATCGTCATGATCCGGCAGATGCTTACGTAATTTCTCTGTCACTTCCCAAATTTCTTCCCGACCAATTTCCTGGTTCTCCAATAATTTAAGATCTTTCAGCTCCATCGCTTGGAAAATGGCGGCTTCAGCTTCGCGAGATCGTGCATCCCCGAGTCCAAAAATTGGCGAAGTCAACCAAAGCTCTACGCTGCCGTATTTGATAAAGTTTATTGGTTCCAATATTGGTTCTCCCTCCTTTAATCCAAGGTGAATCAGAGAGTCTTTTTCGTCATCAAATTTGGCTTCTATAGATGCAAGAACCAACGGCGAATGCGTGGTAACAATGATCTGAGCGCTTATATCGTTATACCTTTCTTTTAAATCGGATTCTATTATAGAAATAACGGTCGGCAGCACTAGCCGTTGCCATTTTGGATGCAGATGCGCTTCCATTTCATCGACGAGTACGACAATTCTATTCTCGGGAAGACGCTTGATAAAGCGTGCGCGTATATAATGTTCCTCCAAGAGCCATACCAAAAGGTACGCTAGTGTTGTGTCCCTCAAATACATATTATATACAGGCATGGGCATTTTCAGGAGGAGGTCGCCATGCCGAAAGGAAAGCCGCCGCTCGTTCTCACTTTGGATCAGGAAGCGCAATTGCGCAGCATTGCGAATGCAACGTCGCTGCCTTCCGGTTTGACTCTACGCGCCAAGATCGTTCTGGATTGCGCTGCGGGAATGTCGAACAAGGCGGTCGCCGAAAAGCTCGACGTATCGCCGTTGACCGTAGGCAAATGGCGAAAGCGGTTTGTGGAAGGCGGGACCGAAGGGCTACACGACGAGTTGCGCAGCGGCCGGCCCCGAACATACGATGACGAACGGGTTGCCGAGGTCATCAAGAGCGCCCTTCAGGAAACGCCGAAGAATGCGACGCACTGGAGCGTTCGTTCAATGGCCCGCCATGCCGGCCTCTCGAAGAGCACCGTCCAGCGCTGGTTCGAGTTGTTCGGCGTCAAGCCCCACCTGCGCAAGACGTTCAAGCTGTCGACAGACCCGTTCTTCGTGGAGAAAGTGCGCGACATCGTTGGATTGTACCTCAACCCTCCGGAACACGCGGTGGTGCTGTGCGTCGACGAGAAATCGCAGATTCAGGCCCTCGACCGTACCCAGCCGACCCTGCCCCTCGGGCTTGGCTATGTCGAGGGCTACACCCATGACTACATCCGCCACGGCACCACCACGTTGTTCGCCGCGCTCGACATTGCCACCGGGCAGGTCATCGCCACCTGCAAGCAACGTCATCGCCACCAGGATTTCCTCGATTTTCTGCGCCTCATCGACCGCAACGTCCCCAAAGAACTCGACATCCATTTGGTGGCCGACAACTACGCGACCCATAAGCATCCCAAGGTTCGCGCCTGGATAGCGCAGCGACCTCGCTACCATCTCCACTTCACGCCGACCTACGCTTCCTGGCTCAATCAGGTCGAGCGCTGGTTTGGCCTCATCACGGAGACCGCCCTTCGCCGGGGATCGTTCGCAAACGTCAGCCAATTGGTGAAATGCATCAAGCAGTTCACCGAGGACTACAATCGCGATGCCGCTCCCTTCGTTTGGATTGCCACCGCCGAATCCATTCTCGAAAAGGTTCAAAGATTATCTATGCGTATTTCTGGGACAGAACACTAGCGTGACTATCCTCTTCACGCCGGCTGATGCGCTTACAATCGGAATTTCGCCATAGTTATGCCGGATAGTCGGAATAGGTCGCAATTCGCGAGGCAAACGAACAAGCTTTCCTGGTGACAGCTCACCAAGATCCGGCGGCGATAGTGCTTTCAAGATTTTTGAAAAAATCGAAAACGGCGAAGTCTTTGGATTACTCTGCCATTGTGCCCAATCCCTAATCAGGCCTTCCGTTTTTCCTTCTTTACCATACCATATTTCCTTACTTGAAAGGGCGGTTTGATTTTCCGCCCCATTTTGCGCTTCCGCGCGTCGAATCGGATCCCATATCGCAAAGGAACCGTCCACGCGTACATACAAGATCAGCCCGGGTACGGTAGCTGTCCTGTCGGCCTTCGACCACTCTTGCAAATCCCAATTATAGGATACTTCTTGCGTGAAAGCTTCGCCCGCCTCCATTAGTTCTTGGTCCCGAATTCCGAAAGAAATCAAAACATTCCTTTTGGCGCTGTCATCCCGGGGCGTGGCAGGCTGGTCCGCCCATGTACCGGTTAGCGCCCACCAAGCGCAATCGAGCAGAAACGTCTTTCCCAGGCCATTGTCCCCCGTAATGATCGTCATGTGTTCGGAAGGCTCCATACGAAGCTCTGGCGCTGGCCCACTCCCTCTAATATGAAGATGCCCGAGCGGGCCGCCTCTTATGGGCGACGCATCCGGAGGACGGCCGACGAATGGACGAAGATCGCGCCAGACAGCAACATGCGCTTCGGTGGGGCCACCGTCCGATACCGTTGCCTGTTGATTAAAAAAATGGGTCTCTTCTTCGATAATGTTATATTCTTCCATGAATTTTGAAATCAATTCCATCGCGGTGGCGTCCGATACTTCTTGCTCCTTATATAACCAGACAGCCAAGGCGTAAGCTGGAATTTTGTTTTCCCCCATATTGCGAGAAAGAAATTTATTCAAGAAGCTGATGTAATCGTCGGACCATCCCCATTGCGGCCTTTTGGGCGGATGAATAAAGGCGTCTTTGAAGGTTTGCGTATTGATCTCTTGTAACCCGCTGGATGGATAATCATTTCTAACCCATCTTCTTGTTCTATGAAATGGCTGAAAATAGTGTTTGGAATTTTGATTTAATTTGTGATGTTTTTCCATGTGCTCTTTAGTTATTCTTCCTAAATGAAATTTAATCGGCTTTCCAATCGGCAAATTTTCTTTTTTACAGGCAAGAAAAGTTATACCAAAAAAAGGGTGAACATCCTTTAGTTGGATTATCGCTCTCTTTATCTGTTCCGCTGAAAAATACATCTAGAGTCCTTCATCAACATTATATTGACAGAATTCTTTATTCAGTTCAACGCCATGAGAGCCACGGCCTAATGCTACTCTAACGGTGGTCCCGTCCCCCATAAAGGGAGGACGAGAACTTGATACGAAGCATGCTCGACGCCGGTCCCATGACCGCTTCGGCAGCCTTCGCACCGCCAAATTTCCGGTTGGGGCCCGACTCCGCGGTTTGGCTGGGTCTGATGCCGAGAGAAGACAACACGGGCGGCAAGGCGAGGCTCGGCCACGGGGCGGCGTGACAAAGCATCGGCGACATGCCGGTCGTTCGGTTGGCGAAACGACGCGGCGCGGGCTCGTGGCTGGCGCTTGCGACCAAGCCTCCGAAGCTGGCGGCGGCGGCTCTGGCCAACGGCATGCGCCTGAGCGCCACCGACGAAGAAGGAGGAGTCCTACCGAGCGCCGGCGACCGTGCCGACTTTCGACAGAAGGGTTTCCTAGGGTCAGGCAACGCTTGCGCTGGACGTCGGGGACAAGGATGGAGGGAGAGTAAGGGCAAATGGTCATAGAACCGCTAAAGCGGCACTTCTTGCGTACTTCGAGCACGCAACTTGGATCCGGCCCGCGTATCGCTGTCCGCGGCCACCGAAGTCGCTGAGAGACACGAATGCACTTGACCACATGCACCGAGCTTTCCATGAAAAAACGCTTTCGTCGGGCGTCCATAATGAAGTGCACGGCAGGCGGTCGGCAACCCCTGTCGCAGGGGCATTATCGGGGTAGGTTGGCCAGCGAGTCAAGATACCGGGGCGGGCCAAGGCGATCCCGCGTTAGGGCTGCGGCATGATTCCGCTTTTTCTTCGCCGCGCTGCGTCTTTCTTTAGCTTTCGCAAGCCGATTCGGTTACTCGCCAGCCATGGCTTCAAACAAGACCTCCGCTCCGGACTTAGGGGATTTTTCGCCCGAGGAGGTGGAAGGTCCGCCTCATCCCGGTGCCGGAGGGTCGTTGCCAGCAACCCCGTCTGTCAGTCATTTCGAAGCGAAAATCTGGTATCGCCAATGAAGGCGCAAGGATTAAAAACCCCGTGTCCGGTCCCCAGACAAATTTTTTCGTCCCCCGGGTAGCGAACGCTCACTTTCCATGGGATTCGAGCCTTGGCGGGAGTTGTCGGCGCGAAGACAACACGGATGCCGCACTCCCGAAAAGCGAGCGTCGCCACGAAAAGTTTTCCAGTTCGCGAAACGGCGTTTTGCGGTCGGCGGGTCAGGCGCACGCGGCAGGAGCCCTCTTCTCGCCGGCCCGCTACCGATCTTGGCCCCGCCGATCCTTGCAAGCCGTTGCGACGATCCTGACCATCAGCTGCCCGTTCGTCCTCCCGGGCGGCACAGAAACTACAGCGCCCAGACCGTCACCCCGCGCTCGTCCTGCCGGTCCCCGCCCGCCTCGCCGCTCCGGCGCTCTTCCGCGGCGGCCCGGCGGTCGATCACCACCAGATGCCCTTCGTCCGCCCCGCACTTCGCCATGTAGCCCAGCGTCCGCTCCACCCCTTGCTCGACGGTCCGCTCCAAGCTCTTGCGGTCCGAGTCCCGCAGCACCTTGCACTCGACCACGAAACGCTCCCACAGATCCGACGGCTGACCCGCCTCCCGCGGCCACAGCACCAGAAGGTCCGTCCGCCCCCGCCCGAGGCCGTACTCCCGCTCCATCCGCCCGCCGCCGTTCACCACCCGCTGCAGGTACGCCTGCAGGATGAGTTGCGGGCCAGCCTCCGGATACTCGCTGAAGCGCTCCAGCCAATGCTCCGCGTGCTCGCCGAAGAACGCGCGGAACGCCGTCAGCAGCTTCGTCATGTCCAGCCGCCCGTCCACGTACCAAGCCAACTGCATGTCCAGGCTGCTTTGCAGGATATAGCCCAGTTCGCGCGGCACCATCTCCGCATAGATCGGGTTCGCCATGCGCGGGGGCGAGTCCGGCGCGAGCAGGCCCAGGTCGCGCGCGTACCCCAAGTCGTCGGCATCGTACTGCGGCAGGCCGCCGGCCAGGATGGGCTCGACGACGCGCCGCACCCGCTCCTCCTCCTCAAGCTTGTGCAGCAGCTGGTCAAGATGCGTGCGCCGCGACAGGATCAGCTCCTCCCGCGCCGCGTAGACGTCGTCCGGTTCGATCGTCCGCGAGCGGTCCCGCCCCGCCTTGTTGTCGAAGCATGCCTCCGCGCACAGCGCATTCACCAGCCACGGCTGGCCTCGCGTCTGCGTCCACACCGCTTCCTGCGCCGCCTCCGAAAAGCGCTGGCCGGTCTCCTCCGTGTGCTGCGCCATCAGCGCGCGCGTCTCCGCCTCGGTGAAGTCGCCCAGGCGAACCGGCTTCGCCGCGACATTGAACGGGCTGCCGCCGGCGACGACTTCGCCGACGGTCGACCGGATGCGGTAGTCGCGGACATCGCGCAACCCGCACAGCACGACGCTCTGCGGAAAGCCCTCGGGACGATGTTCGTAGCCGGCGCGGAGCTGGCGCAGCACCGAGAGCAGGGTGTCGCCGACCAGCGAGTCGATCTCGTCCACCAGCAGCACCAGCGGCGTCGGGTTCGCCGCGCACCAGCGGGAGAGCAGCTCGTTCAGCGCGCTATCCGGCCCCGCCTTCGCCAGAATGTCCGGCCAGACGCCGTCCGGGTAGTCGTCGCCCAGCAGACGCGCGCTCGTGGCCAGGCTGCCCAGAATGGCGCGGATGCCGCGCGCGGTGTCGTCCCGCGCCACTTGGGCGGATTCGACGTTCACGTCCACGCAACGGAAATTGCCGGCTTCGCCGCTGTTGAGCAGGTCGCGCAGGGCGATCAGGGCGGAGGTCTTGCCCGTCTGGCGCGGCGCGTGCAGCACGAAGTAGTTCCGGGTCCGAATCAGGTCCAGCAGTTTCTCCAAGCCCATCCGCTCCAGCGGCTGGATGGCGTAGTGCTTGTCCGGGCGCACCGGCCCCTCTGTATTGAAACGGCGCATGGGTGAACTATAACGCCTGCCGCGCCCGATCGCACGCACGGGACACCGCTCCGAAACAGGGCAGCCTATCAGCCGTGCGGGACGCCGAGCCCGCGGAAGTTCAAGGCATCCGGGCGCGCCCGGAAGAGACACGGAGCCACCTTCAGCGCACTCCTGGAAACCTCGCACGGTGCAAGCATGGTGGCAAAACCGGCACCGAAAAACCCGTCCGGAGCGTCAAGCTCGTCGAATGGGAGCCGGTCAAGGCCAGTGGCCGTGCGTCACAGGTCGAATGTCCGTCGCAGGCCAACGCTTGCAGCCCGAGAAGCAAGCGTCAGCCATGAACACTCTCGGCTGCGCAACTACCCCCAAGCTGCGGGCAGGAGAATATCGTTCCGCGAAACAAGGAATTTTTCGCAGCGATACCCTGGAGTTCGGGAGCGTGACGCCGAAGACTGTCCCGCCCTGTGCCCCGACATCCGAACCTGGCACGGCCGTGGCATGACGCGAGCCCGCCGGATCCGGCCGGCGCGCTCGTCGTTCTCTTCCCGGCCGTCAGCGGATTTCTCCCACGTTCGCCGGAGTTAACCTCCGAATTGTCTGTGTTCTGCTCAATGTTCACTACACAATTCGGCCCGTATGTTCGCCGAGCGGCCTTCGCCGGCCTTTCCCAGAGTGCTTCAGCCTCCGTAAACCGCTCCGGTTTCACCGGAACGACGGTTGTCGGTGAGCGCACCCACCAGCGGAAACCGAGGAGAACTTCGCAAGGGGCAAACCATTCGAAGACTTCAAGATCGACATGGGTTGTGGGTTCAAACCGACATTCTGCCGCGAACCAGGAGGATTCCTTTTTTTTGTCCTCCAGCCCGCACCAAATCCGCGCTCGGAACGACGCTTTGTCACGAAATCTCTGGCCTTGCAGCGTGCACAGTTTCTAAACATCAATAGCCGTTTCCGATTTGGCCATGTCAGACTGTAAGCGTTCGGTCGTGGGGTGACGGTTTTGAGAGTCCGCCTCCAGGCAAGGGTTCAACCAGACATCCTTGACCGGGAGAGCGCGTTCGTTCCGGGTGCCTGAGGCTGTCCACCCCTGGTTGGCGGCCCGGCGCTCCTCGCGGAGTAAACGTTCGGTTGAGCTTGGCGAATGATTCGGGCGGGGGCTGGACACGCGTTTTTGGCTCCACGGTCGCCATGTCGAGCGAACATTCACTTCCGGGGACCGAGTTGTCGGGCGGCGGCCAGGAGCTGCCCGCGGCGCGCCGGGAGAGTGCGGATCTCGGCCGGGAGCTGGAGACCGCGGTCCAGAAAGCGGAGAAGTGTTGCTGCGACGCCGAGATAAAGAGACATGAGGTGCCGCCCCCGTGTCGAACTGCGGAAACGCCGGAGAACGAGAGTCTGAAGTCCCGCAGCCGCAGGTTTGCCCGGGAGTTGTTCGGGCGCCGCAGCGAGCGGCGGCCTACGGCAACCGGTCGACGCCGGGGGCGCCGCCAGGGAACGCCGTCGCATGGTCGCACGCAGCGCCCCGAACTGCCCGTTCGCGAGGAAGAGTCGATTCCGGACGAGCGCACGTGCCCGGACTGCGGCAAGGCCTGGGTCTCGAACGGTTGGAAGGACACGGAGCTCGTCGAAACCAGGACCGTCACCTATGTCAGGAGGATTCGACGGAAGCGGCTGCGCCCGGCCTGTACCTGCCGACCGGAAAAGGAGGTCGTCGGCCCGGCCCCGGCGAGGCTGTTTACCCGGTACGGAGTCTCCGTCTGGGCGAACGTCCTGGCGGAGAGGTACGGCCTGCATCGTCCGCTGCGTTCGGTCTGCCGCGCGCTAAGCCAGCACGGGCTCGCCCCCGGCACGTTGGCGGACGCCCAGCGACGGTTCCTGCGCCTGACCGCTCGACGAAGAGATCTCACGGCGCCTGTCGGAGGCGCCGGTCGTTCACGGCGACGAAACGGGGTGGACGGGAGTTGGACGAGGAGGACGGAGGCAACGCTCGCGCCTGGGCCGCCCGGGCGACGGACGCGGTCCGCATCGTTGCCGTCACGCAGCGCGGAAGCCGCCCTTGAGTTGTTCAGGGGGCTCGGCTCGCCCGGACAGGCGGCTTACTTGGTCTGCGACCGCTACTCCGCCTGCTGGCGCGCGTCATGGAGGGGTGCATCGTCCTTTCATATTGCTGGGTCCATGCCAGGCGCGACTTCGTCAACCTCGAGACCGGCTACCCGAACCTCGCGCGGTTCGCCCAAAAGTGGCTTCGTCACGCATTGTACCGTCTCAACGCCAGACGTCTGGCGAGCCCGGGCAACGCCGCCGCCCAGCGGCGGCTCGCGAGGTTCGCCGAAGCGTTCTTCGCGGCGGCGAAAAAGGCGCGGGACGCGCTCCCGGAGAGCGCGGCGCAACGCGGCCCTCTGGACTCCCTGCTGCGCCACCGCGACGGCCTGACAACCTTCGTGGACAACGCGGCCGTTCCCATGGACAACAACCCCGCCGAACGCGGCTTGCGCGGCCTCAGCCGGAAACTTTCGTTCGGGTCGCAAAGCGTGGACGGAGCGCGGTTGGCGGGCATGTCCATCTTCGGCACGATGGCCGGCATCTCGCCGTACAGCTGGCTGCTTGATTATGCTTGCGCCCGTCGTCCACCGCCCGAAGGCCCTGCTGACTGGCTACCATGGGGCGCAGGCGAGGAGCGCCTCCGCTCCTGGCCTCTCCCCCAGGGACCGTGAGCGGCGGCCCTTGCCGCTACTGCGGGCGCGACTTCTCCGAGGACGAGCCGCTCCCTGAGGTGCAGCCTCAGCCGCGGGGCGCTGCCGCGGGAGGTCTGCCGGCGCCTCGACTGGCGCAAGCCCGACGGCGGCCTAAAGGATATGAGCGCGCGGGTGGCCATGTTGCGCATGCACGGCGTGATCGTCCTGCCGCCGCCGAGGCAAACGCCGACCGTACGCCCGTGCCCGGCCCCGCGACCGACAGGCCCCTGTTCCCGGTCCCCGAACGTCTCGCCGATGTCCAGCCCGTCGCCGCGGAGCCTGTCCGGAACGCAGGCGAAGGCCGCCTCTGGAACGAGTTCGTCGCTCGCTACCATTATCTTGGCTACTCCACGCTGCCCGGCGCGCAAATGCGATACTTCGTCCGGGCCGCTGGCGGCGAACCCCTCGCCGTCCTCGGCTTCGGCGCCGCGGCCTGGAAGATCGCGCCCCGGGACAAGCTCGTGGAACCCCGAGACCCGCCGCCGCACCGCTGGCGGTCAACAATGCCCGGTTCCTGCCCTGGGTTCGGATAAAAAACCTCGCGTCCCCTCGCTCTGGTCGAACGACGGTTGCCGGACGACTGGGAGCACCGCTACGCTCCGGTCCTGCTCGAGACCTTCTGCGAGGCGCCGCGCTTCGAAGGAAGCTGCTACCGGGCCGCCAGCAAGGTCGGCAAAACACAGGGCCGGGGCAAGACCCGGAAAGAACGCGCTCTCCCGGTCAAGGACGCTGAAGCCCCTGCGGCGGGACTGGAAGAGGAGCCTCAACAAATAGACCGTCACCCCACGACCGAACGCTTACGTCAGACTTGCACCACGAAGCAGACCTCAGCGTCCTCAGCGTCCCATTCCCGAATTCTCAAACAGTGAGCACCGCCGCGAAAATATCATCGGTTGCGGAACGGTTTCGGACGTCCGGCAGCTCGGGGTTAGTTACACGACAAAATTTTGCAAAAATAGATCTGTACCCGGCACATTCTATACTTGCATCATCCATTTTGAAGAGCGGAAATCAACTCATAATTATCAGCGAACTTATTTATGGAGTTGCGAAAGTGTATAAACTTATCGTGGGGACCGGAAGCTGCAACGGTGCGCTCTATCATAAGCTGTTTTTCCAGCAAAATTTGACGAACCCTTGCCCAGTTTGGATCACTGATGATCTTGCGGGCGGATCGATCTGTAGTATCCCGAGCTTCACGCAACCAGAAGTGACGGTATCGGTCGATCCGTTTAAGAAGATCAACATCTTCCACCGACGCAGTCGATCCCTCTGCGCTCATAGAGGACGTTACCGGGTATAGGCATTCTTCGATCTCTTGACGATTTCGCAATGTCCTTCCAGGCAGCTCCACTACGGCAGGCAACGGAATACCGTCTCCGTACACAGTAAATTCGTTCGAAAAAAGCGTAACGATTCCTACATTGTCCCAGACAATGGACGTCAGATCTACATTCCTTGCATAGAGCGTCCCGATGACAACTTTGGAAAAAACGATTGGCGCAGCATCCGCCGGTATCAGAATTTCGCCCAAGTCGACATTGTCAAAACGCAGCGGTTCTTCTGACGGGATCTCCACCATGCAAGAAACGACTATAGCCAACGCCGCTAGATTCCGCTTCGACCTGTCCGCATTTCCGAACACGGTAAACTGTTTTTTGCAAGCCGTAACGAATTCATTAGCCTTGAGAGCATCTAGCGATTCTACAGCTCGCGCAAATCCATCCAAGACCTCTCGACCGAAAATGTTACGCCGAACATACTTCGGCACTTCGCCATCGGCAATCGCTCGCAGGCTTTCCTGAGCGAGAAAATGGATCGAAATTTGCTCATGACTAAAACGCGTGTGTTCGAAGCGCGCGTCAGGCATCAAAAAGGCAACGCTTTCAGCTCGGTTAACAAGGAGGTCGACAAAATCAGAAGGGAAAACCCCGGATGCGACAAACTCAGCGATCCAGCGTAAACTCTCGTTTGGAATAGCGTTAACTTGATTCTCGGCCAAATCGCGCGCGATCTCCTGCAACAGACGCTTCAAAAAGCTTCGGATCCGCGGCAATTCGTTTCCCTCAACAGCCTCGGTAAACTTGCTCGACTCCCGATCCAGCATCCGCTCAACAAGAAAGGATAGCAGATCTGAAACAATCTCGTTCCGTTCTTGAAGCTCGTCCTTCAGGTGATGGAACTGTGAGAGGAAAACCGGTCGCAACGCATATGAACCTGGTTCAAATATAGGTTCCACAGCCGGTAACGAGAAGGCCGCGTCCGTCCATCCAAGGCCTTGAAGCCATTTCTTCGCCTCATGAGGACGTACCTCGTCAATGGTAAACAATGGCATCCGATCGTCTTTCCGCCTATACGCCGGCAACGCCCTCTCCACCCGGGGGCGCGAAATGAAAGATTCTCGTCCTGCCATTATCAAGGTTGCCCGACCTCGCGTATGGATTATCAATTCGTTGAGTTGCGACCAAGCCGTCTGGTAACCGGTCGGGTCAGCTAGCTCGTCGAAGCCATCTATCGCCAGCATGACAAGGCCGTGCCGCACCAGCGGCACGACCTGATCGTAGGTGACCGTCACACGCAACGTTTGCAAGCTAAACGCCAATAAGTCTCGCAGATTCTGTAACACACGTCCACGGCTCTCTACATGAAGAACCAAAGGCTTCAAATAGCTCTGCCATGCATTGGCGCGGCGGAGTGTCAGATCCTCGATGAGAGTTGTTTTTCCGCTTCCGGCCGGTCCGTCAACGACTAGGATGAGGGATGTATCGGTCGTCATGCTGGATCGATGCGCCGTCAGGAACGCATCTAATTTTTCGACGTCAAGATCTAACGCATCCGAGTCCGTTGTCCCGCTCTCGGCTGTTCGCAAAGTTCCCATCATCGGAATCGGTTCAGCGGAGCTAGCCGACTTCATGGAGACATAAGCCTGATGCCGCGACCAGCGATCAAGATCTCCAAACGCAGGTCCGGCGAACATCGCTGCCGCGGACGGAAAGGACTGCCTCTGGTCAACGGGTCCGGACAGCGTGATGCGCTGATCCGATCCGACCGTAATTGTCCACTCGGTTCCGTTACGGGTGAGAGTGAATCTACGTTCGGATTCGGTCACCCGCGGTTCCGGCACTTCCGTGCCGAAATCCGCAAAAGGCACGAGGTCACTACGGATCAGGGGAACAGGAGCGTTCATGGATATTGTAACCCATCCAGCTTGAGTAGACTTATGCTATCGCGGGCGAGAAAAAACACGCGGCGTTCCGTTCCGTCGACCGCCGCCTCGGCAACGTAGAGTGCGGGCACCAGATCGCGATCCTGCCCGACAACCATAAGCCAGCTATTCGTATCCGAGAGCGCAAGATAGACAAGGTCACTTGCAAGTGCCGTATCAACCATCTTTTCTTCGTAATCGTCGCGAATCCGCTGAAGGGTTCCCGGCAGATGGCAATCCAGTCCAACATGTAAACGTTTATCAAGCGCAAAAAGAAGCTTGTCGCCGAACGCAAACGAACGAAAAATCACCTCTCGTCGAGGCGAGTAGCCTAACAGGCCTTGGTCGTTCGGATCGTTTGGGTCGCCAGACTGTGCATCAATAGCGGCCCTTCTCCGTGGTGTTGGCTGGAAGCCGTTATGCCAGCCGTGATATGCTCGGAGGTGCACTTCAAACCTGCCGCCTGGCTCGGCCTTGACCAGACATTCGCTTACGTTTCGGCAGAGGTATTTGAGAACAAGCCGAGACAGTGACGCTGAATGCGGGGGAAGTGACCGGTTCTGGACCATATGAAATTGGCTGTTCCAATCAACCAGAGCATCGACGCGCCTAGGTGGGGTCAGCGGTCTTGCAGGCATATAGCGATCCAAAAGCTGTAGTTTAACCTTACGATTCCAGCAAGTTCTAGCCGCGAAATTCAGACGCAGAAAGATTCAGTCATCATCCATCCATCTCTACATTTGCCACAGGAGGGTAGCAACCTCAATTATTACGATAGTCCGGGATCGTCGGCGAGTCAATGTACCTTGAGGGCGTTTGCGTTATTTTTTTGTCGTTAGCTCGGCGCTCCCGCGGACCGCCCGGCCGGCCGTCGGCCGGCCCCAAGGGTTGCACAGGCTGGCGAATGCGAAATGAAAACGGAATATCCGGTCGCCCTGATGCCGCGCGGCAAACTTGGGGGGTCCGAACGCGGGCGATCGTCTGCGGTCTCGGAGCGGCTTGGGGTGTGCGAAAACGACGTTCTCGACGCGGAAAATTCTCGGTTTTCCGTTCCATCGCCCGCGCCCGCTGGCGAGCATATTCTTCTGCCGCGCCGTGGCCTTCGTCTTGCTGCCGTTCGTCGTAGCCGACATCTCCGTGCTGTTTGTCTTCGCGGCCCTCTTCGGCGTTCTCAACTTCGCCGTCTTCCCGGTGATCGCCAACATCGCCGCGGCGCATTACCTGTCAAGGGCCTCACGCTCGGGCTGCCGCTCGGCGGCCATTCCCTGGGCGCAGGGATCTTGCTCGGGGGTCTCTGACCGCGAGACGGACTTTGGTGGGTCGCGCTTGCCGCGCTCGCCGGGGTCTTTGCTCTGCCGGCGCCGGAAAGGCGCGGCGCGGAGGCGGCGTTCGTTGCTCGCGCAGCACCCGGCCGATAAGCGCCTGAAACGTCGCGGGAAGGCGTGGGCGGCTTGGAGATCCCGGTAACGCGCTGCGACTGCGAAGAGCGTCGCGCAGCGGCCTTCGGGGGGACGAGGGAAGTGAGACGCTTAACTCGCCGCGAAGCCCATACTGCCTCGCGAGAGAGATTGCCGACCGCCGCGCTTCGGAATTGATTAAGGGACCGTCTCAACGCCAGGCGTCTGGCGTGCCCGAGCAACGCTGCCGCCCAACAGCAGTTCGCAAAGTTCGCCCGAGCGTTCTTCGCGACAGCGAAGAAGGCGCGAAACGAACTTCCCGAAAGCAAACCGCAACGCAGACGCCTGGACTCCCTGCTGCGCCACCGCGACAGCCTGACAGTGTTCGTCGACAACGCGGCCGTGGACAACAACCCCGCCGAACGCGGCTTGCGCGGCCTCAGCCGGAACTCTCGCCGCAAAGCGTAGACGGAGCGCGGTTGGCAGGCATGCTCTATCCTCGGCGCGATGGCCTCGCCATGGCTGAATGCCTGCGCCCGGCGTCCGCCGCCTGAAGACCCGGCTGTCTGGCTGCCGTGGGGCGCCGACGAGGAGCGTCTCCGTTTCTGGCCTTTCCCCCATGGAGCGGCAACCCTTGCCGCTACTGCGGGCGCGATTTCTCCAGGGACGGGATGATTCGCGCCGCGAGGGGCCACCGCCGGACGCTGTCGCGGGAGGTCTGCCGACGCCTTGCGCAACGGCGACTTCGAGGGCGCGCGTCGCTGTCCCCTCCTTCAGACGGACGACCCTGTACCAAGGCCCGGCTCTTCGCCATCGCCGGGCGCACCTCACGCGAGGGACGACAACTGGACTTCCAGTCGTCGCTGGTCCGTCTCGTCCATGAAGCCCAAATTCACCAAGTGATTGAGCACGGCAAGGCGGCCGGTGCCCAAGCGTTCCGCCACTTCGTCCACGCCTTCCTTCGTGGCGACCGCAACCGTCAACCTCGCCAGTGTCCGCTTCACCAGGGACGTAGGCATCAGCAGCATCGCTGCGAAAGCGTTGGCGCGTTGCTCGATGGCGCGTGGCGCCCAGGGTCCACTGGCGACGGCCAGCGGCCGCCCTTGTTCCCGGTCAAACAACAGGTGGCAAAGCTCGTGCGCAAGCGTGAAGCGGCGGCCGGCCTCATGGGCATTGGAGGCATGGCGCCCGTTGACGAAGATTCCAGGCCTGTGCTGCGGGCCGGCGATGGAGACACCCCGCACATGCGTGTCCGACAGGTCCAGTAGCTCGATGCGAACGCCGAGTGCCTCGACCAGCCTTTTCACATCGACGAGAGCGCCCTTCTCGAAGTCACCACCGAGATCCTCGTGGACCTTTTCCGCCAATTCGTATCCCTGGTTCCATGGGCGGGAGGCGGAGTCCTCAATGGGCGCGGCGCGGTACATCCCGCTCATCGCCCCGGCCTCGCCCTCCGGGGCGTAGAGGCCGACCGTCGCCCGAACGAGCTCCTGGACATCCGCCTCCGTCACGTTGGGGGCGAGGGAACCGAACATAAGCGCGGCATGGCAAGAACCGGTGACGACAAGCGGCGTCTCCGCGGCTTCCAGCAGAGCCTGGCGCGGCCGCTCCGCCAGATCCGAACGCAACAGGCCTTCCACCGCCCGGCGCCACCCAGCCCGCATGCCGTGCTTGGTCGTCCCCAGCCCGGCGAGCCATGCCAGCCGTCGCTCGCGAGCTTCGTTCCGGGCCTTTCCGCCCGCATTCAGATTTCGCAGCTTCCGGTTCAAAGCCACGATACGCTTCGAATTCGGCATCGACGACGACAGATAGCTCGCAGCCTGCGACAGGACCTCGTGCAACGCTCCAGCCACCGCTTGCGGCTCCAGCAGAGCGGAGCCTCGGTCCGACTCCATGAATCGGTAATGGCCCGGCATCCCCGCGCTGCGAACGGAACCCCAAGAGACTTCTACCCGGTCCCGCAAGCGCCGGAGCACGATGTCGGGAAACAATCCGCCTTCCCTTGCAGCCTGGAGGGCGTGCCGGGACCACCAGCCATGCCAAGCGCCCTCCCAGGCGGAAGCCTTATCCTCGTCGTCGGCCGATGGCGGGAAACAAGTCGCCCGCAGCGACTCCCAGGCGGTCTCGCCCGCATTCTTCGCCGACAGGCGCTCTTCGTGAAGCAGGGCATCCCAGTTGCGGGCAAACCACTCCAGCAGCGGCAGCAGATACCAGTGAACCGAGTCGATGCGCTCGCCTTCCTCCCAGTGGGCGCACAGGTTCCTGTCCCGAACCCAGATTTGGAAGCTCCCCCAAGAAAGGCCGGTCTCGGGGTCGATGCCCCGCCCTTCGTCCGGATCGGAGGCGAATGACAGCTTCAGCGCGAACACGCTCGTGTCGCCATCGAGCCTTTCCCACCGAGTCGTCATGGCAAGCTAATCATTCCAGTGCTTCTTCATGTCTCGTCTCCGCAGGCGCCCTTCCGCCAGCCATCGACGACGCAGGCTTTCGTGCACCTCCGCCCAGCCGACAGCCGTGCCAAGCATCTGCGCCGCGCTCCTGCGCACAATACGCCCTGCCTTCATGGACCGCATAGCGCTTGTCGCCCACCGGTTCACTGTCCGATTCCTGAGCCGCCGCCGGGTCCATGGTCCTCGGACAAAGCGAACCGCGCCGTCCCCGTTGCCAAGGTTGCTTGTGCTTTTCATTGCACTCGTAGCGCATCCGCGATTCCCTGTCCGCGCTTCGGCGGCTGCCTCGACGAGGCGGCGAAGCCTCATGGCTCTCGCCTCCTGGAGAAAACCATGGCCATCTCAGTGCGCCGTGGAAAGGCGCTTTCCTCTACCGGTTGCCTCCGCTTCGCAGTAAATGTGGAAGAAGCAAGCATCTACACAACCTGCGGAAGAGAATCCCACGGACTGTAAACCGTCGCGGCTCGAGTTTCAAGGCTTCGAAAAGGTGGTCGGCTATTTCGAAGGCGGCCGCTTCGGTACCGATGGCGGCGCACTGCCGTTGCGTCAGGCCGACCTGCTGCTCGGCCTGACGCCGCGGGCGACCTCAGATGTCAGGAACGCACCCAGTGAAGCAACTGGTTGCGCAGCGGCTGTTCGGCCTTTCGTTGGGTTACAAGGACACGAACGATCATGACGCGGGGCGACGGCGTGCTGGCGCTGGCCGTCGGGCGCCCCGACCTGATCGGGGTAGAGCGGGTTCGATGAGCGCTCTTGCCGCCCTTCCGCCAGAGCGCTTCAACCTACGCCTATGTAAACCGCCCTGACCGCCACCAACTGGAACCACAGTTGTTGGGTGAGCTTCGCGCCCACCATAGAAAGCGCCTTTACACGGCGCACCAATAAAGTTTTCAAATTCGCATCTGGAGCGACTGGCCCCTTGGAGGCCTCTCGTCTCTTGGCGATTAGTTCGTTCCAGCGGAAAATATAAAGACGAACTATGTCCAAACCTTGACCAGTTTTCTCAACGCAGCGAGGGTTCGTTGAAGGCTTGGCGGCCGCTGCGCCGCCCGTTGCGGATCCCACTGGTTTGTTGCGAAAGTAGACATTCTGTTATCGAATTCTGGACCAACTTTTCTTCCGCTTCCGTTCCGGGGCACCATAGCCTTTCGAATCTTCGACTGGTTTGACCATTTGCAGATTTCGACAACCCGTTGTTTCGGATCATCCAATTCGTCAGGATATTTTGGCAAACGACGTCGATCCACATAGAACTCCTCGACGAAGCCATCAACATCCGCGAGCAGCCAACTCTCCATCGCTCTGACAGGAATCCGTATGCTCGGGCGAACGATTTTCCATCAGTCTCTTTATTAACCGGGATGCGCGCTTCTCGTCGTAGTCGAGATCTCGCAAAATCAACCAGTTCAAGCGTCCGCCTGTACGGTTGAATTCTTGCAATTTGGCGTCTATCTTGGATTTGCTTCCGACGGAGCTTGCCGCGCCGCGTTTCAGTTGCAACAATTTTTGCCAAGCTCATCGCCGCAGAAATATCCGTAATGCCTTCGCCGACCAAGTTGACAAGGGTCATCTATTGAGTAATTCTTTGGGGCAATTCATGAACCATTTCGGGCTGGGTTTTCGGCAAGAGGATTTCTGCCATGCTCAAACCTGAATCCAGAAGATCTTGAATATCCGGGATCCCCGCGGCTTCTTGAGTTTCCGTACCGTCCGCGCCCGGAATGAGTACGACAACTTCATCTTTTCCGAGGCCTTGATCGTGCAATATTTCGTTAGAATGCGTGGTAACTACCACTTGGGGACCGCCATTAGCGCGAACCCGGCTGAGGATAGCAGGGATCTGGCATACCACGGACGAGTGCAGCGTTAACTCAGGCTCCTCCAGAAGCACTGGCCCTCCGACTCGTCCTTCTTCTATCAGGGACCACAACAGACCGATCAAACGGAGCGTGCCGTCCGAAAAATCCCGTTCATTCTGCAACGCGCCTTGCGGACGCCAATGCTGGTAGCGCGCTTCCAGATGCCAGCTTCCCATTTTGTCCCGCTTGAGTTCAAGGCGATCAAGTTGCGGCACGGCGGCTTTAAGAGCTTCGTTAATTTTTTTTAGATGACGGTTGCGAGTTTTCTGTGGAGTCTTGGCGATTCTAAGCAAAAAGTCCGCGCCGTATGGATCGTCATTCCGGTCTCCGCTACGTTCCGGGTCCCGAATAATGTGCGGAACAAGATGAAGATAGCGGATCGACTTCAGAAATTCAACGATATTTCGGAACTCTTTGTTGGCCTTCACCTGCTCCAGATCCGTTTGAGTCATTTGTTCAGGATCTTTGTCGTCCTCTTCCGTAGGCCTTTCGAGCAACACCTCGCCGTTCTTCCTTACGATCTCGCTTTTGACGATTGGTCGATGAAGTCCCCGACGTTCTGCGGTGAACGTCAAGTCGTAAGACCAACGACTGGAGCATTTGTCGTCGCCAATTTCAATCGCCATTGTCACCCATCCGTGATTGAAGCTTCTGGCCGCCAAACAACGAACGCGCGACATGCCTCCGCGGCTCTCGACAGCTTTCTGGAATCCCCCTCCTGGAGAGGCAATTTGTTTCAGGAACAGGAGCGCATCGAGCAGATTCGACTTGCCGGAAGCATTGGAACCGATTATCAGCATACGATCCTGGATCTTGAAATCGGCCTTTTTGAAATTGCGCCAATTCTTGAGCGTGAGGCGAGTAAGGCGCATGCGTCGGTCTTCATTCGAATTTTCACTGGACGAATATAGAATACGGGACGCCATGAACACCGTCAATATGGGTGGGTCCAGAACGGCTGGCCGGCGCACAACGCCTGCTCGAACCTGCACCGTTGCCTTCCTCCTTGGCGACGAACCGCAAGCAGATCTCCATCCTGTTGAGAAGGCGAAACGGTTCCGCCCGGACGCACCGATCCGCGATTTCTGCGGCGTGTCCGCGGAGAAAGCCGCAGCGTTCTGCGCCGCCGCCCGCGGCGGGATCCACCGGGTCGCCGTCCGAGGCATTCAGCGCAACCCCACCGGCACCCGGAGGACTTTTGCCGCGAACCCGCATGACTTGATGGAAGCCATCTTATGGTATCTTCGTGGAATACGCCATGGTCACTACCGCCTTCAACCTGCTCGAAACGGCTTCGAGACTCGGCAAGCCGAAGCCATAGTTTCAGAAATGCGCGGCTGGCACCCGTCATTCCCGCGGCGAGCGCACCTTCCGGATTCAGGGCGCCGGCATCGTCGCCGCCACGCTTCGGTTCCGCCATGCGCCCGGAGTACGGCTTCTTCCAAGGGAAACTGGACATTTCGGCGGGAGCGCGGGAGCGGGCAGCTTACGCCGCTGGTAGCGTAACCCCCGTTTTCCACACTGCCAGACAGGTAGCGGGCGATGAAACAGCAGATTCTGGAACGGGCGCGCAACACCGTGGAAGGCTTCCTGCACCGGCAGTCCGCCCCGCTCACGGTGCTTTCCGTGGACCCGGAAGTGAACGGCGACGGCGACGATCTCCTCTTGATACGCCTCACCTATGACGACGGAAACGACGCCGAGGGCCTTCCCGGCTCCCCGGCGCTGCTCAAGCTGATGGTTCGCTTGTCCACCGAACTCAAGGATGCGGACAGCGTCTCCCGTGGTCTCGTTCACCGCCAAATCGGAGGTCGGGAACGAGCCGGAGCAGCGCGGCGCCGGAGCACCTCTTGCAGATAGCCGCCGACCTGCGGAGGCCGACACCGGCCGGCCGCGGCGGGCGGACTTGCGCCGCGCCGTCGGCAACTACGACATTTTCCACTGTCCGGCGCCGCCATGCCGCGTAAAATCGCAGCGTTGGTGAAAGACTTGGAGCGGGCGGGGCTCGTGTCGCGCGGCGGCGGGGGCAGCCAGTAGGAATTACCGGCACCCGAAGGGGCTGCGCGTGACGATCTCCGGAACCCCGGGTGACGATGCCAAGCCCTGAACGAGAGGTGCGGCGGAAGGGAGTGGCAGGAATGAAGGACAGCGCAAGATACGTCAAGCGGGTCGAGTGGTCGGACGAGGATCGGTGTTTCGTCGGTTCCTGCCCTGGGGTCATCGGCCCGTGCTGTCACGGCGACGACGAAGTGGCGGTGTACCGGGAACTGTGCGGGATCGTGGACGAGTGGCTGGAAGTCATTCGCGACGAGGAGGGGGCGCTGCCCGAACGGACGGCGGACCGGCGGACCGGCGCACCCCCGGGCGGTCATACGGTACGGGCAAGATAGCGCGCCGGAGGCTCCCTTCGGAGCAAAGCGGGCAGCAGAAGCGGCGCAGCCAGTCAACGGCCCTTGCACACAGGTCGGCGTCAGCGTCACCTCCACCAACCCGGCGAACCTGACCGAGGCGAACCTGCACACCGCCACCGTCACCGTGGCGCTTGCCAACGCCACCTTCGCCAGCGACGCCACCGCGTCGAGCTTCGCGCTGATCACCGACATCCCGAGCATCTCCGTCTTGCAGGTCGGCGTCACGGGCACCAACGTGGCCACCCTCACGCCGGCCCTCACGGGCGACTTCGCCGCCGTGGAAACGCTGGCCGTGCGGGTGCCGGTCGCCGCCCACTCCGGCAGCGACGACATCGCCACCGGCACGGTCACCCCCACGCCGGGCATCTTCTGTCCACCGAAGAACATCGCTGTGCGCGAGGTCAGCAGGATCCGCAACGATCACCCTCCCGGGTTCCGCACTCGGCACCTCGGGCCGCAAGGAGTCGGGTTCGTCCGGCCATAGCGGATTCCTGACCGCATCGTCGCGTTCGTAAGCCTTTTCGATTCCACCGCCCGTCCAAGAAACGAGGTCGTCGCTTGCGAGGCCGTTCCGGTCCTCGAGAATGGCACGCCCGGCGGCGAGCGGCCGATCCACCCACCAAGCGGCATAGGAAGGAATGTCCCTCGTCGACGTTGCTGCCGCATTCCCAATCCTCGAAGAGTTCCGTGCGCCGCCCGTCGTTCCTGGCGACGGCCGCGATGTGCTCGCCGATGCGCCACCCGTCCCGCCACCAGATGTTCCAGCGCCCGGTCGAGCCGCTGTCCCGCATTGTCGTCCAGCTCGGCACGGATCCGACGAGCTCCGAGTGGCAATACATGATGCCGCCGGCGTGGACGCGGGCCACGCTCCCTCCAGGCGGCGTTCAGTCGCTCCAGCCGTTCAAGAAAGCAGGGCGTCGTCACAGGCGTGGGAGACGGCATCGACCGTCAGGGAACGGCTCGTGACGCCCGGCCCCGACAAGCAGTATGTCGTCGCGAAGGGCCTGCCGCAGGACGCAGCCGCACACACCCCCTCCGCGACCGGACCTGTCTCGAAGCGTGAACTCTTCCGATTCGTTCGTGCTGCGGTCGCTAACGGCGGCCGGCACCCGAACATGCGGAGAGACGGAAGGCGCGCGACCGAGCGCCTCCCGGGATCCTGTCAGACAAAGCCTATGCCGCGCTCGCCGCCGCCAGCAGCAGTGGAATTGCGTCCTGCAGCTATGCGACCCGCTCAGGATGCGGCTGATCATCAGGTGCGGACAGGCGAACAATCCTCTGACCGAACGGTTGGACCGCCTTGCCGATATTCACCAAGCCGCCCTTGCCGCCCGATTGCCCATGGCACATAATAGATCTGTCCGAACAGGCTCGGCGATGCGACGGCACTCTAGTCCCGCAGCGACGCCCTCGAGAGCCTGCAAAAGACAGGGCGTGCCGGGCACTCCTTTCACCAAGACGAACTACGCCAAAGGAAAAGCGAAAAGCGAATGTCAATTAAAGCTATCGATTTTTGCTGCGGCGCCGGCGGCTTGACGCGGGGTTTGTTGGACGCAGGTATCTCGGTCGTTGCGGGCGTGGACAATGATCGTAAGCTCCAAAAAACCTATGAGCATAACAACGCGCCGAGCCGTTTTTTTGCTAGAGACATTACTGAAATAGACATCGACAGATTTCGGTCCGAATTAGGAATAAAATCGACGGATGCGACATTGTACTCCGCTTGCACGCCTTGCCAGCCATTCTCTTCCCTCAACGGGTGCAGGTCTGATATTGCCAAACGGGAAACAACCTGTTGATTTTCAACAATTATTCGAGCACTAACCGCGACGCTTCAAGGACGAAATCGGCGATTTCGTGACAAACGCTCATGATCGGCGCCTGCTCGCCCCGTAGCATGTAACTGGTGGTTTTGCTGGCGTCGCGCCGCTATCATGCGCCGACATAACCGTTCCGGGTTCGGGCGGCGCGGCGCGAAAACAGGGCTATACGGGGCTGCCCTCAGCGTCACGCTCCCGAATTCTCGAACGGCCAGTGCCGCCGCGAAAAAATCTTCGATTCGCGGAACGGTTTTGTGTGGCCGGCAGTTCGGGGTAGTTACACAGCAAAACGCCGTTCCGGGCGCGGATTTTGTCACGATCAGGGGGCCGGAAGACGAAAAAAAGGAATGCTCCAGACCGCAAAATGCGGCAGAATGTTGGCTCTAACCCACAACATCAGGAGCATTCCCATGTCAGTTTCGCAATCTTCGAGCGGTTTGTCCCTTTCCAGCCTCTCCCCGGTGGCCGCCGGGGCGGTGCGATCCTTCGCGTCCATCGTCGAGAAAGGGGCCGCGACCGCCAAGGCGTTCGGGGAATTCGCGGCCTTCCTCAAGGAAGGGTCCGAGGGGGAGGGTCCCGAGGCGTTCGCCGATTTCGAGCTTGGGTAAGCGGGTCGCTGCGCTGTGCCGGACGGTGATTTGCAACGAGGACCGGGACGAAAGGGGAGGCCCGATTCGCAAGGACGACAAGGTCTTCTACCGGGCTGCGCGGACGCAGAAGACCGTCCACACGCTGTTCGGTCCGGTCCGGTATTTTCGAACGCGCTCGGAAAACGGGTCGTTCTCGCCGGTCGACAACGACCTGGGCCTGGTTGACGGCTGAACCCGGCCGCTTCTCTCCTGCTTCTGGAGCACTGCACGCCGCAGGAAACGGCCCAACTCTTCGGGGAGTTGGGGGGCATGAACCCGTCGTCGAGTCACCTGAAGCGTCTGTTGGAGACGACGGGCAGTCTCTGGAAGGAAAAGGAGCAGGAAGCCATGGAAAGCATCCGCGAGGCGGAAACAGTGCCGGAGGAGGCGGTTTCCTGCGCCGTTTCGCTTGACGGGGTTTCGCTTCGCCCGGACGGGGAGGAAGAAGCGTGCTGGCGCGAGGCGTCCTGCGGGACGGTCAGTTTCCACGACGCGGAAGGCAATCGCTTGAAAACGCTCAGTTTCGGAGCCGGAGGCCGGCAAGGCGACGCTGAAGGCGCAACTCGCCGAAGAGGTCGCCCACCAAAGTACGGCCCGACCTGAAGGTGGTCGCCGTTGCCGACGCCGCGCCCGACAACTGGACGTTTCTCGACAACCTCCGGCCCGACGAGCGGGCGGTCGATTTTTGCGTGCGAACATCTCAACGAGGTCTCGGACCGTCGCAAGCAACTGGTACGAAAAGTACCGTGCCGTCCTGCGCGACGACGCCGACGGCGTCGACAAGGTTGGCGACCTCCGCGACAAGGCGACGACGGAAACGGCGCTCAAGGTTCTCGGGCGCGAGCTCAGGTTTTTCCGCAAGCACAGGCGCCGCATGCGCTATGCGAGCCTCAGGGCCGGCGGCTACGCGGTCGGGCGTCGTGGAGGCCGCCAACAAGGTGCTGGTCAACCAGCGCATGAAACGGGCCGGCACGCGCTGGAGCGTCGAAGGCGGTCAGAACGTCCTCACTCTCAGAGCGTTGATAAGGTCGGGCCGCTTCGAGTCGGCATGGCAGGCAATGACTGGGGCTGCGAACGACAATCAGGCGTTCAACGTCATCGCGGCCTGACGGCGGAAATCCCCGATTCCATAAATAAAAACAAGGAGTTTGGCAAAAATAGATCTGCACCCCAAGCAAACCGGTAGAGCGTTCGAATTAGCGGATCAGCTCGTCCGTCAATCGATAACCAAGAACCTGACCGCTGAAAAAGAAGAAATTATGCCGATAATCAAAATGTCTTTGGACTTTATCGAATTCGATTCATTCGTGCAGATAGCTGACGATTTAGTGAAGGCAGATATAGATGACGTTTCAACCATCTTTAAATTATTTAGAGAATGGCAGATAGTGGAATCGAAAGAAATGTCTCGCGTGGCCGAGGGCAGAATTACCACGATACAAAAGCTGCAGGATTTGATCAAAACTAACGCATTGGAGGTACCTACGCTTCATAATTTTCTGAAAGAGTTTCCCTGGGTTATCGATCCACGGTGGACGCTGGTGGATGATGAGGTAAGATTCAGCGCCATTTTAAGGAGCAATTTCCCGAATCGGACGATCTCCCGGAATCCGACAGACGAATTGATTTTCTTTGCGTTCGAGAGAGTACAAACTTGGTAGTAGTGGAGATAAAGCGCCCCGGTTTGCGAGCGTCCATCAGGGAATTGGAGCAAATCGAAAGATATGTATCGTTCGTGAGAAATCAAGTCAAAAAAACCACTGATCCCGATCTACGACTTAAAGGCGTTGTAGGATATCTGCTTTGCGGAGATTTGGTCAACACTTGGGAAGTTATCGAGAAAATGGATAACTTGGAACGTTCGCAAATATACGTCCGAAAATACGAAGATTTACTTGGCATGGTTACCCGAATGCATCGAGAATTTTTGAAGCGCTATGACGAACTGAAAGCGCTCGATTCGAACTGTGAGCAGTCACGATAATCGGCAGTTTCAGGTGCAGAATAGTCGAGGGTGACCGCTCCACGCCCGGAGGGAAGGCGTTTTCGTTTCCTCTCACGCCTGAGAGTGACGGGGCCGGGAAACGCCGTTCTCTTTCAACACAGCCCCGCAGCGCCGTGGCGTGACCCTGGAGGCAACCAGTGAATTCGGTTGCTGTCAAGAGCCTTTTGATAGAGTTCTTCAAATGTTTCCATCGATTATCATGCACGTGCACACCGGAGCCTGAACCTGTCGTTCTGGAACGCCGCCGGTCACTTGCAGACCCTTGGCTTAAGGCTCTGTCCCCAGTTTCATTGTCTGCGGGCCGTCCTGCAGAACTGGTAACGAAGATTGTCGGCACGGCACCACGCTCGCCAAGAACTACGCGGCCTTCGCCGTTCTCGTCGAGTGCGGCGCGAACCCGTTCCTGCCGGACGGACGCCATTGCGGATGCTGAACAGCCAGGGCGCGAGATGGCGGAACCCATAGCGTCCTACCGGATCGAACCGCGTGGACCAGGAAACCATGCGGAGCTCGACGGCACCGACGGTCGGATCCCCTTCTCGACGGTCGTCCATTCCGGAACGGAGCCGTGGAACGCCGCCGGGGACGTGGACAGTTTCGCGGACCAGCCGGAACATCCCGGAGTTCCACAGATTGCACGCACGATATGCCGTCCAGAACGTTCAGGAGACCGACTGTTCCACCTACGAGAACAACCCCGCAGCGGCTTGTTTCCGGTTGTACCGGGGGGACCGCGCCGACATGCTCCGCCGCCCGGGAACAGGACAAGCTCCTTCCGCGGGGCAAGCATCGCTCTTTACTCCACCTTCTCATGATGATCGCTGTGTCGGGAGCCGGATGCTTTCCCGAGCCGCGCTGGAAAGAGCGCCTCTGATTTCGCCAACATGCGGCCGTTCCGTGGTCCGCGCACCCGACCGGTCTCTGGTCCTCTGCCGGCAGCGCTTATCTTTCTCTCCGATAGAGCGGGTAGCCGCGGCAGCGCACGTTGATTTCGCGCGCAGAACGTCCATGGTCCGTGCTTCGGGCGCACGATGGCCTCGGTGCGGTCGAACGCCGTTATGAAAACCGGCTGGTAGACAATCCGTCCGCGCCGCTCCTCCGCCTACAGCCAGGCCTCGGCCGGCCGGCGAGGCACCAAGAAGTTCGCCAATTCCTCGCACCGCTGTTTCTTAACGGCATGGTCGAGAAGCGCTTCCGTGACGCTGGCCTTCGAGCGTCGCCGCCTCGCTGAAGATCGGATCGTCCACGTCGTCCTCGCGGGCAATGTTCCGCGCGGGACATTCCGGTCGTGGTGTTCCTGCTTCGCCGTTTCTGCGCCTCCGCCGTGGTTTCGCCGTCGGTCGGCACGGCGAAGCGAGTCGTCGGACGCGGAAACCTTCGGCAGCGCTCCGGGCGGGCGCCGCCAGGTCCCCGGAGACATGCGCTGGTCGCGGCCATTGCCGCGGACAATCTGTCGCCGTCCATGGTTGCGGACATCCAAGCAGGAAACCGCAGCGGGGCCGACGCGTCTGTGTCGCTCTGTTTGGCCGATCCTCGCGTGGATCGCGCGCAAGACCGTGTCAGGGAGCAGGAAGTTCGGTACACTCAGCGGCAGCCTCGGTCCATGTCCTGACTTCCTCCAATATCTCTTCCGCTACGCTATCGCAGAAATCGACGATCCGACAACGGTCGAAGAGAAGCCCGGCGTCAACGGAATGTTCGTACCATTGGCACCGTGACCGGCCGCCCGACCGAGATAACGCTTCGGAAACAAAAAAAGCGCGCAAAGGAACGACTGGTGGCCTTTCCCGTAGCCATTTGTCGCAAAAAGCGTCAGGTTGAAGCTGCCTCAGCATATCTCTGTAATTCGTTCCTGTTTTGCATTGGCCGAAAATTATGAGCTTACCTTGCCATGAATCGGCAAACGGTTTCCATGCGACGACGTCCAGATTGTCGTCTTTCACGTTGGGATTCACCTTGTCCTTCACACCTCCTCCTTCACCAAGTTGGCGACAAAAATCCTCGATCCTCTTCCGAAATCCACCGGCCTCCGCCGCTATTCCGAACACCATGCTTTCGGCGCGGTCGCCGAGGTAGGATTTCGCCACGTCGGCACATACTTTCTCGAAAAGAAGCGCACCATCGATTCCAGCATGCATTCGATTATCACGCATATTCAGTCGAGTTGCGAGAAGCAAGTAAAGATAAACCAGTTGTCGGCAATTCAATTTCTCAGAATGCCGTACGAGCGTATTCCCTCGGGCGCAAATCAAAAACGGATAGCTCGCGCTCGTTCCGCAAGCGCAATCGCGATTTTCTATCTCAATATAAGCACTTTCCGCGTCATGCTCCGCCTCGTCCTCCTCCGGCACTCCTGCACCATAGTCGTTTTCTTCGATCCTTCCGATGGCCCGTGATAAATCAGTAGTCGATACACTCCCATCCCGCCAGGCCATCAGTTCGGCGAAATCCGCAAGCTCGTGCGCGGACGCACGCACAGTGGGAACGCCCGGAAATTTAAACATCAGTTGTCGACCGTGAGGCGCTTCTTTTTGTCTTCCGGATTACGTTTACGATCCATTTCTTTGTATAGATCTTCTGCGATTGTCAACACGGTTCCGGCGATTCGAAGCAATTGTTCGGATCCATCATAACCAGCGGACATTTTGCTTTGCGCTTTTTCAAGAATTCGCCTCGAAGCCGTCAAGCTTTCCTCAAAAACATTCGAAGACGGTCTACTTATTTCGTAGGCAATACGAAGCGTTTCACCTGCCCGAAGGGCGGCAATTGCTTCCTCGTTGGAAACGACAGCTTCGAGATGCCGAAGATCCGGATTTTGCCGTTCTATGATCGGCTGCCTATCCTCCCTCTTACTTCCATACATCCACAAGCAGAGTTCGCGGAGTTCTTTCGTTTTGTCGGAAGGAACCGGTTCAGGAGCCTCGTCAGCCGCGGGACGGAGACCGATGAACCCGCCAATGCCACGATATTCAATCCCGGTGTACATATGAGAAAAATAAAAACGCCTTCTCCAGCGATCCTCACGGCTAAAGAGCTCCAATCGTTCCGCTTGCTCAATGACCATAAGACCCCTGTACATTCTCTGCACCATCCTGTGCGTGTCGCCGATCTGCTTGGCAATATCTTCAAGACTAACGCCGTATTTCCTATGTATTTCGGCGACGTATTTTGATTTGGCATAACTTCCCCACTTGGCGGGGCCGTTGACGTGCTTGAAACCGAGGTAACGCCACGCCCCCTCGCGCGTCGCATGCACGACGGGAAGCTCGTTAAGCGCTTCCTTTCTTTCCTTCCCAAGAGCAGGAACCTCGGCGCCTACCTTTTGCGCAAGATCGGGATGCAAAAGAAGTTTCACGGCGGCGAGGCGGCGGTTGCCCTCGATCACCACGTTCTTGCCGTCTTCGCACGCAATAATCAGCGGTTCATGAGAAAAGAAACCGCTCGCGGCAATGGACATCACAAGTTCCCGCACGTCCATTGTCTCCCACAACAGGCGAACGACATCCTCCTCCGGCGTGGCATCCGTCAGGTCGAACTCGGGAAGCCGGGGGTTGCGGACATCGAACGCCAGCTCGGAGACGTTTATGCGTTCGATCAGTTCAGCGTTCATTGCAAACTTCCTCGCGCTCGGGGAAATGGACTTTACCGAATACGTCCCGCCACTTCAAGTTTGAAGCGCAACACGCGTGGTGGCTGACCGACCGTTTGCACGTTGCGGAGAGGTCAGGCGGGTGAGTTCAAAAATAGAGGCCAACGTCTGCCCGCGACGAACGTTGGTAGAAGGAAGGCGGCGAGGCAGCGACGCGGCTCGGCCGCCACCCCGCCAGCCGCGAACCGACCCGCAACGCGGGCCGGCGCGACCAGGCCGACCGGCTGGCGACCGAGCGCCGCAGCGCGGCTTCGGCGCAGCCTCGGAACCCGGTGGGGCAAAGCCGACGAGAAGCTGTCCCTGCAGCGGAGTCCCGGCTCGGGACGCCTGCGCCTCCGGGCGGTCGGCCACGAGCGGCAGGCGCGCATGGAAGGGGCTGGCGGAACGTTGTTCCGGCGGCGACGCGGCAAGAAGGGGAACTCGCGCGCCAAAGGGCGGGCCGGACGGACATGCGCCCGGAGATCGTCGAAGAGAAGTCGCGGGTCGGGGACTGGGAGGGCGGTTCGCGCCTCCAGGTTCACGTTTCCGGTCCTGCTCGGCGGCAGGACGGCCAAGAAACGGGAGTGTCCCGTACAGGGAGTTCGTGCGCACGACCGGCAACGGCAAGGAGTTTCCGGTGGCGGTTGCAAGGTGGTCCTGCCTTGCGTTGCATTTCCAGATTTCCGGTTTCGTGAGCCGCTTCGGTTGATGGCTTCGAACGAACCCATGGTTTTCGGCGGCGGACGTCCGCTCGCTCGACCGGACGACGCTCTCGTTCGACGAAACCGTTGTCTGACGTTCAGGCGTTTCGCCGCTTGCGGCGCATGTCGTCGCGCGCACGGATCTCTGGCGGCGAACCAACACAGGGGCGGCGAGGCCTGCCGCGACAATCGTCGGCGCGCGGCTTTCCCTGGCGAGGGCGCTTGCCGTCGAGTTGCGTCGGCCCCAGAAATTCCCGCTAACTCGTAGTGGTCCTGCTAAATCAGATGCAAAGGACTCTCTCGACAGGAGGCACGACCGTCAGGACAGACGTCTAACGTTCGGCTTTATGGCCGAGCTTTCGTTGGTTATGTTTCCCCCTGAAGAACCTGCTACACACTTCGAAAATTTATTATGTCAGGAAGTATCGTAAGGTTCCAAAATCGGTTTCTTATATCCGAACGCTATCGCACGATAAAGCGTTTCCCAGCTTGGTAGTGAAAAGTTGAAGAACATAGCCCTCAACTTCTCCCACAAGTAGATGGAACGCTCGGCTTTCTTCCGTGCTCTTTGAAACAGATTGCAACATCTCTGCTGAATCTGATCGATCAGGAAAGCCAGCATCATCAAGTTAGCAAAGACATTCGACAGATGCTTGTAACCATGACCGAAGTTGTGTTCGAAGTTGTAACCTTGGTTCTTCAGGGTGTTGAAGGTCTCGTTTTCGATACGCCAACGCGCACGTCCGGCGCGCATTATCTCCATCAGGTTGTGATCTCCTACTGGCAGATCCGTAACCCAAGAGAAGCGTTGCTTTCTGCCGTCGGGATGCTTTTCCCAGTATTCAACAAAGTTGACTTCAAGGTCGAAATTCGCATCGTTGAGTGGTGCCTTGTTAAGATATCTGAATTCGTGCATTATACCTTCTTTATCGGAGAATTCAGCACGTTTCACAGATCGTGACCTGTCCACTAAATCAAACAAAAATTTATGATCTCCCGGCTTCGCGCCCAGTATGAAGCGAAGGTTCAACTCCTTGAGATGCTTGACATGCGGGCCGTTCGAGGCAAGTCCGTCTTCTACCACTATCAATTTCAAAAACGGATGCTCCCGCCGCACATCGCGCAACAGTCGTGTCGCTGCGTTGCGTTCGCAATCGTTTTTCTTCTTTCCATCTTTCTTGGTAATCGGCTCCGGTGCAAGAGGGAAAACTTCCTTTTGGCGCACGAGAACTGCCCCCAGCATCTGGTGGTAGTACGTGATTGTTCCGTTCCTGTGATGCTTTTCACAGCAGCTTTTACAGTGCACCTTGTGAGATGAAAAATATCCCGTTCCGTCAACGGATAAAAGATAATGCCCGCCTAGACAGGTGTAACCTTCCAGACCCTTTCCACGCTGAAGCAACTGGAACATCTTCGTGAAAGCGGGACGTAAACTACGGGGGTCCACGTCGTCCAGACGCTCGCGCAACCTGCTGTCGGAAGGCGCTCTCTCTATCCCGTACAACGTCGCAAGATTATTGCGAACCGTTTCATCAAAACGTGCGTCGCGATCAAACTTTAAAAGAGATTTGTACTTCAAACCAAATACCGCAATCCCCGACATCAGGCAGTCCGAAAGAGCGACGCCTCGACTCGCCGTCAGATCCTCAATGCCGTCAAAAACCTCCCGGAGCGCCTTCAGCAATCCCGGAGCGCTGAGCGTCTTGCGCATGCCTGGCATTCTGGCCATTTTGGTACAATCCCGCCTCGCCTTCGGACCACTTTCCAGAGAAAGATGCTCCGCTCGAAGGCAAATAGCCCCGAATCACCTCGAAAAGTCTACGAAAAATTTTTTTCGGACTCCATATTTTCCACGGGTTTCGAGCCTTAGCGGGAATTGCTGCGTCGGCCCTGGTTTCCGCGGCGAAGGCGTCAACCTTGCCGTCGAGGCTCGCGAAGCCGGCGTCGACGTCGTTGCGCGTCGCCTTTAGTGGCGGCGCCTTCCGTCGGCGTTCGCTTCCGCCCGCGGCCTCCCTGGCCGCGCGTTGAGCGTGCCGAACGCGCTCGCCTCGGCGGGGCAGGATTTCCGCGGAGCGACAGGTTCGCTCGCCTCCGCGCTTTCCCTGCCGCCCGCCCGTACCGCCGCGGAAGCTGCTGGCTGCTTGCAGCGCCAAGGGACGCAGACAGGCCTGCCGCCGCCGACTTCTTGACGGCTCCGGCGCGGCGGCCTACCCTCTTCAAATGACGAAACGCGTGCTTCCGATCGGCTTGACCTCCCTCCGGAAAATCCGGACGAGAGACTGCTACTACGTCGACAAGACGGACCATGTGCGACGGCTCGTCGAAGGGGGCGATTACTACTTCCTGTCGCGTCCGCGCCGGTTCGGCAAGACCCTGCTGGTGGACACGCTGCAGAAGCTGTTCGAGGGAAGCGAGGAGTTGTTCCGGGGCCTCGCCATACACGACAAGTGGGACTGGTCGGCGCACCATCCGGTCGTGCGGCTGGATTTCAGCGGCGTGGGCCGTTTCGACGGCCCGGACGGGGTTCGGGAAACCGTGGAAGCGCAGCTGGAAGAGACGGAGATGCAGGCCGGCCTCGAACCGGGCCCCGCCGGGGCGGCGGTCCGTTTTCGGCACCTGATAAGGACGCTGCACGAGCGCACCGGACAGCGGGCGGTCGTTCTGGTCGACGAATACGACAAGCCGATCCTGGACGCGCTCGGCGACCGGGAACTGGCGCTGGCCAACCGCGACTTCCTGCGCAGCCTGTACGGGGTGATCAAGACCTGCGACGAGCAGCTCCATTTCGTTTTTCTGACGGGGGTGAGCAAGTTATCGGGCCTGTTCTCGGGCCTGAACAACCTGCGCGACATCACGCTGGCGCCGGAGTTCTCGGACATCTGCGGCTATACCGACGACGAACTGGACGCGGTCTTCGCCCCGGAACTCGAGGGCCTGGACCGGGACGAGATCCGCCGCTGGTACAACGGCTACAACTGGCGCGGGCCGGAGAGGCTCTACAATCCGTTCGGCATCCTGCTGCTGCTCGCCGAGCGCAGGTTCGGCAACTACTGGTTCCAGAGCGGCACGCCGACCTTCCTGGTCGAGACGCTGACGCGCCGCGACCTGCCCACTCCGGATCTGGACGGCATGATCGGCAGCGAGAGCCTGCTCTCGACCTTCGACGTGGACAATATCTCGGTCGAGGCGCTTCTGTTCCAGACCGGCTATCTCACCATCGTCGGCGAGGAGGACGGGCGCTACCGGCTGGACTACCCGAACCTCGAGGTGCGCCGGAGCCTGGGCGAGGCCCTGCTGGGAGAACTGCTTCCGGTCGAGGCGCGCAAGAAGACGCAGCGCCTGCGGCTGGGCGAATTGCTGGAGGCGAACGACTTCGAGCGCCTCGGGACCCTGTTCCGCGGCGTCTTCGCCGCCATCCCGCACCAATGGTACGCGACCAGCCCCGTCGCGAAGTACGAGGCCCACTACGCGAGCGTCATCCACAGTTGCTTCCTGATGGAGGGCGTCGAGCCGGTGGCCGAGGACAGCGGCAGCCAGGGGCGCGCCGACATGGCGATCCGCGCCGGCGGGCGCGTTTACCTGTTCGAGTTCAAGGTAGTGGAACGCGGGCGGGAGGGAACCGCGATCGCGCAACTGCGGGAGAAGGGCTACGCGGACAAGTACCGCCGTCTCGGACGTTCGGTGCAGATGATCGGGGTGGAGTTCAGCCGCGAGGAGCGCAACATCGTCGGCTTCGATTGCGAGGCCGCCTGAACGGCTTCCCGTCACGGCCGCCTCCGCGAAAGAACGCCGCCGCGGGTTCGGCCTGCGCGCCATCGAAGGCGGCAGCGCTCGTTGCTCGCGCGGCGCTCGACCGGTAAGCGCCTGAAAAGTTGCGGGAAGGCGTCCGCGGGGCCGGCGTAAGGCGTTGCGGCTGCGAAGAGCATCGCGCAGCGGCCTTCGGAGGGAGGAGCGGCGGGACGCTTAACTCGCCTGCCTTGCGTGCCGACTGGCTGCGTTGCGCTTCGGAATTGACAGGGGATGGTCCCTTTTTTCCTCTTCGTATGCGCTACCTTTCTCCATGGCGAATTCGGGATGGTCGTCCGGTTGACGATCGCCGCCCGGATTCTGGTCGATCAGCGCAACCTCGGCGGAATCCAACGTTCCCGCCGGGCTGGAGAGAAAACGCCACCCGAGAACGTTTCCGCTCTCCTCGTATGCTTTCCGAATGCGCCGCTCAAGCGATGCTGCAAAGGCCGCGCCGGTCATGTCGCCTCTCCTTCCTGTTTCCGAAACCGCCAGCCAGCATCTCAACGCTCCTCGCGTCCGCGAACGGCCTTGACTGCCGAGACGACGCAGCGCGGCCAAACGTTGAACCGTTGCACCTCCGGGATCCTCTGCGCCCCGCCCTGCCCGCCCGTCTTCATATGTCAGCCGAGGAAAAGGCGCTCCCTGCGGTCAATGACCGTCCACAGGGGGAAGCACGACTACAGACTGCCGAGAACTTACCGGAAGCATTCTGGGTCGCGAAGGCAACGCAAACCAACCGGGGACCGTTGCCTTACCGGCGAACGGCTGGCGGCGTCTGGACGCCGCCTTGCGGCATTTCCCGCGAGCGAACCGCAGACGGCCCGGGGCCGGCGCTGCGGGCTCGCGGAATTACCGATTCCTCCTTCCGCCTGTATGCTGCGGTCCGGAGCACGGACACGGAGGGGTGCGGGACCTCCCGAAACGAGAATATGCTGACAGCGGAAGTCTTGAACGAAACGGTCGTCGAACTGGCATCGCGGCCCGGCCACGAGAAGGTGCGCACGCTGCTGTACCGGCTTCTCGTCGACGGTCTGGGCGCGGCAAGCCGGGAGATCGACTTCGAGAAGCCCGCGCCGGAAGTGAACGGACGCATCGACGCCCTGCTGGGCCGGACCGTCTTCGAGTTCAAGTCCGATCTGCGGCGCGAGCGCCAAGACGCCGAAAGGGGACTGGCGCGGTACCTTGCCGAGCGTCAGGACGCCACCGGCGAACGCTATGTCGGCCTCGCTACCGACGGCTTCGAATTTCTCGCCTGCTTTCTCAGAAACGACAACCTCGAGATTGCGGCCCGCTAACGGACCGACTGGGAGGCCCTCGCACGCTTCTGGCCTGGCTTCAGGGCGCGGTCGCGATCGGCGGCGACCTGCCGCCCGATCCAGAGACGGTCATGCGCGAGTTCGGGCGCGAGAGTCTCGGCACCCGCCGCGCCCTCGACGATCTCGCCGAACTGTGGTCCGCCGCCAGCGCAGCTGAAGAGGGAACTGTGGGGCAGGCTGCTCGGTCTCGCGTACGGCGCCGAGGTCGGCAGCGACGATCTTGCAGCACATCTATCTCGCGATCATCGCCAAGGCCATCGCCTGGGCGGCGATGGCCACGCCGCCCGACCCGCCTTCCCTTCTCCACGGCGAAGGCTTCGCCAAGCTCGGCATCACCTGCCAGGCCGAACCCGATTTCTTCGACTGGGTCGCGGCGACCAACGCCGACGGCGACCTCGTCATGCGAATCTGGCGTCACGTCAGCCGGTTCCGGCTGCAGGACATCCGCGTCGACATCCTGAAAGCGCTCTACGAGAGCCTCATCGATCCGGAGACCCGCCACGACCTCGGGGAGTACTACACGCCGGACTGGCTGGCGGCACGCATAGTCGCGGCCGCCGTGACGGATATCCGCTCCAGTTCCGGACGATGGACCCGGCCTGCGGCTCCGGGACGTTCCTCTTCCACCTTGTGCGGGCGGTTCTCGACGCCGCCGAAAGAGCGGGACTGCCACCCGCCGAAGCGGTTCGCCGCGCGACGGAAAAGGTGACGGGAATCGACATCCATCCAGTCGCCGTCATATTCGCCCGCGTCACCTACCTGCTGGCGCTGATGCCGGCGCTTCGCGGCGGCCATCCGGGACAGGTGGCGCTGCCGGTCTATCTCGGCGACGCGCTGCAATGGAACCTCGCCCGCACCGCCGAGAAAGGCGCACAGCCGGATTTGCTGGTCGACGAGCAGATGCTGGAAATCTTCGTCCCGCCAGTTACTTTGACCAGCCCGAAACCCCAGCGCCTCGGCGCGGCGACGCTGCGCTTCCCGGCCGGCGTGGCGGCCGACGCGCGGCTTCTGGATCGCATTCTGCGCAGCATGATCGATTTCGGCGACCGCGGCGCGACACCGGACGAGTTCGACGCCTGGGCGCAACGGGAAGACCTCGCGTCGCCAACGGACAGGCGCGTTCTCGTCGCGACCTTCGAGGCGATGCGGCGTTTGCAGCAGGAAGGGCGCAACCACATCTGGGGCCATGTCGCTCGCAACCTCGCGCGGCCGGTCTGGCTGGCTTCCGACGTCCGCAAGGCCGACGTCGTCGTCGGCAACCCGCCCTGGGTCTCGTTCCGCTACATGAGCGCGGAATTCCAGAAGCGCTTCCGCGAAGAGTGCCGCGCGTCGCGCCTCTGGGTCGGCGGCAACGTGGCGACCCAGCAGGATCTGGCGAGCTACTTCTACATGCGCGCGGCGCTGCTCTACATGCGCCGCTCCGGGCGGATCGCCCTGGTGCTGCCCTACGCCGCCCTCTCGCGCCGGGCGTACTCCGCGTTCCACAAGGGCGAAGTCGCGCAGGCCGGACATGTCGTCTTCAGGCTCCGGTTCACGGAGGCTTGGACCTTCGGTCCGGACGTGCGACCGCTGTTTCCGGTGCCGAGCTGCGTCCTGTTCGCCGAGGCCGGAACCAACCTTGCAGCGGCGGTCGTGCAGGACGAGGAAGCGATCATCGATCACAAGCTCTATTGGGCGCCGGCCGACAGCCTCGGGGAAGCCCGCTATCTCTGCGGCCTCCTCAACAGCGCCGCGCTGCTGGCCGGCGTGAGGCGGTTCCAATCGCAGGGGCAGTGGGGCGCACGGGACTTCGACAAGTACGTGTTCAACCTGCCCATCCCCCGCTTCGACGAGAACGACGAACTCCATCGCCGCATCGCCGCGGCGGCGGAGACAGCGGAGGAAGTCGCGGCCAGCGTCCCGAGCGTCGAGGGGGAGTATTTCACGCGGACGAGAAGCCGCGTGCGCGCCGCGCTCGCGGATCACGGCGTCGCCGCGGAACTCGAACGCCTAGCGGGGGAGATCTTCAGCGCAGAGTGATCCCTCCGTGCGGCGCTTTCCGGTAAACGATCGTCGGGGCCGAGAGCCATCCCGGCCGGTTGTTGACCGCGCCCCAGCAACGAAACCGCAGAAATTCCCGCTAAGGTGGCCGCCCTTTGCGAAAGGCGCGTCGAGATAGTGTCGTTACCGAGGGACCAGCCGCCGCGACGCACCTTCCCCGCTTCGGCTTGGCGCCGACTTAGCCTTGACCATCCTGTTTCCCCTGAAAAACTTGCTTTGGCACATTCGGTCACGGTGCCAGGTCAGGAGGTGTCGTAGGGAATTCCCTCTGCTTTCCGGTATCCAAACGCGATCGTAGAGCGTTTCCCAGTCCTTCAGGAAGTATTCGAGAAACAATCCCCGCACCTTTTCCCAGAAGTAAATGGACCGCTTGGCCTTCTTTTGCGCCTGTTGGAACAGTTTGCAACATCGCTGTTGAATCTGGTCAATCAGGAACGCCAGCATCATCAGGAACGCAAAGACCGTCGACAGATTCTTGTTACCGTGACCGAAGTTGTGCTCAAAGCAGTAGCCTTGGTTCTTCAGGGTGTTGAAAGTTTCGTTCTCGATCTTCCAGCGCGCTCGACCGGTGCGCATCAACTCCATCAGGTTCCCTTCGTCGATTGGCAGATCCGTGACCCAGGAGAAACGTTGTTTCTTGCCGTTTGGAAGCTTCTCCCAGTATTCGAGAAAGTTCACTTTGAGGTCGAAGTGCGTATCGTTCAGAGGCACTCCGTTGAGATACCGGAATTCGTGCCGTATGTTGTCCTCGTCCGTGAACTCCCGGCGCTCCACGGACAGCGCGTTGTTGACCCACTCGAACAGGAACTTGTGGTCGCCGGGCTTCGCCCCCAGTATGAAACGCATGTCTAACTCCTTGAGAAGATTGACATGTGGTCCATTCGAGGCCAGCCCATCCTCCAGCACGACCAGCTTCAGGCGCGGGTGTTCGCGACGCACATCTTCCAGAAGCCGTTTCGCCGCATTGCGTTCGCAATCGTTCTTTTTTGCGCCGTCTTCCTTCAGGATCGGTTCCGGCGCAAACGGAAAAACCTCCTTCTGTTCCGGATGCACCAGTACGGCTCCCAACATCTGGTGATAGTAGGTAATCGTAGCGTCGCGATGGTGTTTCTCGCAGCAGTTTTTACAGTGCACCTTGTCCGACGAGAAGTATCCCGTTCCGTCAATCGAAAGAGCATAATAGCCGTTCAGACAAGTGTATTCTTCCAACCCCTTCCCTCGTTGCAAAACTTGGAACAGCTTCGTGAAACAACGCCGCAATTGCCGCGGACAGACTTCGTCAAGACGTTCTCGCCTGTCCGACGGTACGCGTTTGATGCCGTACAGGGTCGCGAGGTTGTGCCGAACCGCTTCGTCGGCATGCGCGGCTTCGTCGAATTGCAGAAGCGATGCATACTTCATACCGAACACCGCTAAACCCGACATCAGGCAGTCCGTCTGATTCAGCCCCCGGCTTGCAATCTTCGATACGGTCGAAACAAGCTCGCACTTCCTTCAGCAATCCCGGAGCGCTGAGCGTCTTGCGCATGCTTGGCATTCTGGCCATTTTGGTACAACCCCGCCTCGCCTTTGGACCACTTTCCAGAGAAAAATGCTCCGCTTGAAGGCAAATAGCCCCGAATCGCCTCGAAAAGTCCACGAAAGATTTTTTTCAGACTCCATATTTTGCAAGGGTTTCGAGCCTTAGCGGGAATTGCTGACGAAACCGAGTCGAGATCTCGCTCCGGATGACGCCGCCGCGTCGATCTCCGACTGCTTTCCCTTCTGGTAGCGGTCCTTGCCGCACCATGCGTCGCCCGGCCTGCGCGCCCGGCTTCAAATCGCGCATGTGCCGCTCGACCGAGACCCTCCAGACCAAAATCACGGCGTGGGCTATTGACGTCAACGAGCAGCAGCACGGCGTCAACTGGGAAAGTCGACGATGCCCGTTGCAAGTTGAAGTCGGTTTATCCTATGATTGTATTGTGATGAAGCACTAGGCCGGAACTGGAGGCGACTCCTAAATAAGTAGGTCACCTCGTGACCGAACGCTTCCCCGTTTGTGCCGACCGTGCTGCCGCGCAAGCCGTTGCAGTCCTTGCTGTGTCATCGCGAGGGTTCGGAAGTATTTGTAAATGAGCTAGCCATGCCAATAGGCTTTTTCGTGATCCAAAAAATGCTCACGAAGTAAATGTTAGGATACGCTGATTTGCGCGTTTAATTCCTGTTATTATCCTAGGCACTCCAGTTTGCTTCCGATCTTCTTCAGTCAGTTCATTCAGGCTGTCAATCAAAAGATTAAAATGATAGATAAATATATTTTTTTGTCCTGTCGATAAGGCAGGAACACATGCTTGGATAAAGGGGTCTATACCCTCAAGAACCTTGATGGCGTGATACCGACGAGTTCCATCACCAATCATCTGTCTAACGCGCTCCAGTTTTTCTATAATTTGGTCAAATCTTTTCACAGATCTATGGGATTTTTGCCGACTTTCTATTCGCATCAGTAATCCAAGGGCAAACGTATCAATTTGGAAAGTGTGAAAATTGCGAATATTAGCCGCTCTAGAATATGCGGTCTCGATAAAATGTTCCGCTATAGGCAATTCGTCATTTGCATTTTTCAAAATTGCATATTGTAGCCAGAAAAGTGGCTCCCTGTTCACAGCCTCATTTAAACGCAATCTCTCGAAAAGAGTGTTTAATATATCTACCTTATTTGATTCATTTCCTAGCGCTCTGTTAAGAGCAGAGTATCGCATAAACCCTCCAATAATTGCGTTGTTTGTGCGGCTGATTCCGTGTTCTGTCTTTCTCTTTATGGCTTCTGTAATAATCCTATAAACGAACTCCATAATGTCTGCCGCTTCAAATTGAGTTTTGATTAAATATTCCGAAAATACTGCCGACCGGACTTCGATTCTATCTTCGTCTAATTTATAGATATCATAGGCAATAAAAGGATCTTTCGCTATCTCGATATATGGATCGCTATTGGTCACATTCCGAAGAAATACTGCATCAACATCCTGTCCGATTGATTTAAAGAGATGGCTAACAACAAAGACTGATCGGAACTTTTTATCTTGGATAGCTGGCGCAAGTTGATCTGTAACTTGTTTAGCAATTTTCGAATTATTATACAGCGATGAAACTACATCCCGAAAATCTCTGCATCGATCTATAGTACGTTCAAAATTTTCGATCCTTATACCAGATTTATCGAGAAGATTTTTAAAATCTTCCTTGTCTCTCTTATTCATTCCATCAAGACTTAATTGTGATCTAGGTTCGGGAAACATCTTTATGATTTCAAACATACGAACATCTTGAATATTAGTTCTAACAGTCACGACCAATTTGATTAACGTCTGGGAGTTTTTCAAATTTTCCATTAAATCAACCGCTAAATCATATGAATCGAAAAAGATAACTGCTTTATCTAGCGTATTCAAAAATTCAATATCCTGCTGTATTTTTGCTAGTTCCGGTTCCGACTTGCATAGAAAGCAATAAAATCCATCCTGACTCAATTCGTAGGCCAGTATGTGGAGAAAAATGGATTTACCATTTCCTAATCTGGAGTGGACCAATAAACAATTATTCTCTTTTAATTTTCTTACTGCCTGTTGAACTAGTTGTTTTCTCGGTATAACATAATCCGCTAGAGGAAGGGTGGAATAACATCTCTGGTCGTTGAATCCGCCATATGCGACAAGATTCATTATTTCCGACACGGTAGGCTTTGAAAGAGTTTTTTTGTCCTTTATAGGATCTAGATATCGAAACGTATTTAAGGTATTAAGGCTTTGAGCTATACGCGAACGCGGACGAGTCTGGCATAGTTGAGAGAAACCCATTAAACCAATAGGAAGAATTTTACCATAAGGAGACACGCGATTCTTAAATATTTCATCAGGATTTTGCTCCACAACGAAAAAGATTTTTTGACGCCAATTCTCGTTTTGCATCAGAAGAGAACTAATGTGATAGTCTCTCAATCCGTAGCCGACAAAAAAACAATTTTGACAGAATTTTAAATCACGAATAAAATGGTTATACCAAGGAGAATCTTCGAAGCGTTGCCGAACGTAAGAGGATTCATTTAACACAAGCTGGTCAAACATATTTTCCCTATTTGTACTGCGAATTACTCCATGCAAATGAATTATGGAACCGTTATTTAGCCTTTGAGGAATATCATCTGTAAAACTATAGCTTTGAATTCGGTTGTTATTTTGAAGATGAAAAAACTCTACAATATCATCATAATTAGTTGTGTATATTCGTTTCCAAGTTGGACGCAGAATATTGTCCTGCTCTTTGCTGATTTTGTTAGCTGTAAAGGTTTCATAGAGAATTTGATATAAATCGAAATCTGGACGAGAATGAACCTCATCTGCGAGAACCTTTAAATCATATTTATCTCCGTCAACATTAAGCATGTTCGCTAATTTTTGTTGCAATTGGTCGCTTAGTGGGATATTATCTCCACATATATTTTCCGCACTTTTCGAAAATCCAGCCCCAAGAAACAGGATCGATTCAGATGGATCAATTTCTTGGATTTCCTGTAGCGTCATAAAGCTTCCCCTTGGATTTTGAGAACCAAAAATAACAATTCTTCTTTAAGATGTCAAGGTGATAATTGTCACCGATTATTTTCAGATCACAACAAACGCTCATGATCAGCACATGCTCACCCCGTAGCATCCAACTTTTGGGGCTGGTTTCCCGGATTCGCCCCGCTTATCATACGCCGAAATAACCGTTCCGCGTTCGGGCGGTGCGACGCAAGGACAGGGCGATACGGAGCTGCCATCGGCGTCACGCTGAAGCGTCGGTGGAAACCGCCGATAAACCGCCGATGCACCGGAGGAGAAGTCGCCGACGCTTCCATGAGGACGCCTGATCCAGGCCTGGAAGGAAGGCGCTTTCGTTTCCTCTCACGCCTGAGAGTGATCGGGCCAGAAGAGATTGTTTTCTTTCAGCATAATACAGCCCCGCAGCACCATGATTTGGCCCTGAAGGCAACCAGTGAACTCGTAGGATAGCTGCTGCCAGGATCCTATCGTATTTTGATCGCCTTCTCCAAATGCTTTCATCGATTATCAGTAAGCGTTCGGTCGTGGGGTGACGGTCTATTTGTTGAGGCTCCTCCTCCAGTCCCGCCGCAGGGGCTTCAGCGTCCTTGACCGGGAGAGCGCGTTCTTTCCGGGTGCTGCCGCGGCCCTGTGTTTTGCCGGCCTTGCTGGCGGCCCGGTAGCAGCTTCCTTCGAAGCGCGGCGTTTCGCAGAAGGTCTCGAGCAGGACCGGAGCGTAGCGGCGCTCCCAGTCGTCCGGCAGCCGTCGTTCGACCAGAGCGAGGGGACGCGAGATTTTTGACCCAGGGCAAGGCCCGGGCATTGTTGACCGCCAGCGGCAGGTTGCGGCGGCGGGTCTCGGGGTTCCACGAGTTCGTCCCTGGGCGCGATCTTCCAGGCCGCGGCACCGAAGCCGAGGACGGCGAGGGGTTCGCCGCCAGCGGCCCGGACGAAGTGCTGCGCACCGGGCAACGTCGAGTGGCAATGATAGCGGGCGACGAACTCGTTCCAGAGGCGGCCTTCGCCTGCGTTCCGGACAGGCTCCGCGGCGACGGGTTGGACATCGGCGAGACGTTCGGGGACCGGGAACAGGGGCCGGTCGGTCGCGGGGCCGGGCACGGGCGTGCGGTCGGCGTTTGCCTCGGCGGCGGCAGGACGATCACGCCGTGCATGCGCAACATGGCCACCCGCGCGCTCCTTTAGGCCGCCGTCGGGCTTGCGCCAGTCGAGGCGCCGGCAGACCTCCCGCGACAGCGCCCTGCGGCTGCTCCTTCCGATCAGGGAGCGGATCATGTCGATCTCGTCCTCGGAGAAGTCGCGCCCGCAGTAGCGGCAAGGGCTGCCGCTCATGGTCCCTGGGGGAGAGAGGGATGCCAGGAGCGGAGACGTTCCTCGCCGACGCCCCACGGCAGCCAGTCAGCAGGGCCTTCGGGCGGTGGACGACGGGCGCAAGCATAATCGAGCAGCCAGCTGTACGGCGAGATGCCGGCCATCTCGAGCGTACCGAAGATGGACATGCCCGCCAACCGCGCTCCGTCCACGCTTTGCGACCCGAACGAGAGCTTCCGGCTGATTCCGCGCAAGCCGCGTTCGGCGGCGTTGTTGTCCATGGGAACGGCCGCGTTGTCCACGAACGTTGTCAGACCGTCGCGGTGGCGCAGCAGGGAGTTCAGAGGGCCGCGTTGCGCCGCGCTCTCCGGGAGCGCGTCCCGCGCCTTTTTCGCCGCCGCGAAGAACGCTTCGGCGAACCTCGCGAGCCGCCGCTGGACGGCGGCGTTGCCCGGGCGCGCCAGACGCCTAGCGTTGAGACGGTACAATGCGTGACGAAGCCACTTTTGGGCGAACTGCGCGAGGTTCGGGTAGCCGGTCTCGAGGTTGACGAAGTCGCGCCTGGCGTGGACCCAGCAATATGAAAGGACGACGCACCCCTCCATGACGCGCGCCAGCTTCCGGTAGGCGGCGGTCGCAGACCAGGTGAGCCGCCTGCTCGGGCGAGCCGAGACCCCTGAATAGCTCAAGGGCGGCTTCCGCGCTGCGCGATGGCGAGGATGCGAACCGCGTCCGCCGACCGGGCAGCCCAGGCGCGGGCGTTGCCTCCGTCCTCCTCGCCCAACTCCCGTCCACCCCGTTTCGTCGCCGTGAACGACCGGCGCCTCCGACAGGCGCCGGGAGATCTCGTCGTCGAGCGGCCAGGCGCAGGAACCGTCGCTGGGCGTCCGCCAACGTGCCGGGGGCGAGTCCGTGCTGGCCCAGCGCGCGGCAGACCGAACGCAGCGGACGGTGCAGGCCGTACCTCTCCGCCAGGACGTTCGCCCAGACGGAGACTCCATACCGGGTATTCGGAAACAGCCGCGCCGGGGCCGGGCCGACGACCTCCTTTTCCGGCCGGCATGCGCAGGCCGGGCGCAGCCGCTTCCGTCCTCCGGACATAGGTGACGGTCCTGGTCTCGACGATCTCCGTGTCCTTCCAACCGTTCGAGACCCAGACCTTGCCGCAGTCCGGGCACGTGCGCCCGTCCGGAAGCGACTCTTCCTCGCGAACGGGCAGCTCAGGGCGCCGCGTGCGGCCATGCGACGACGTTCCCTGGCGGCGCCCCCGGCGTCGACCGGTTGCCGCAGGCCGCCGCTCGCTGCGGCGCCCGAACAGCTCCCGGGCAAATCTGCGGCTGCGGGACTCCAGACTCTCGTTCTCCGGCGTCTCCGCAGCTCGACACGGGGGCGGTGCCTCATGTCTCTTTATCTCGGCGTCGCAGCAACACTTCTCCGCTTTCTGGACCGCGGTCTCCAGCTTTTGGCCAAGATCCGCATTCTCCCGGCGCGACGCGGCCAGCTCCCGGCTGAGATCCGCGCTCTCCCGGCGCGACGCGGCCAGCTTCCGGCTGAGATCCGCGCTCTCCCGGCGCGACGCGGCCAGCTCCCGGCTGAGATCCGCGCTCTCCCGGCGCGACGCGGCCAGCTCCCGGCTGAGATCCGCGCTCTCCCGGCGCGACGCGGCCAGCTCCCGGCTGAGATCCGCGCTCTCCCGGCGCGACGCGGCCAGCTTCCGGCTGAGATCCGCGCTCTCCCGGCGCGACGCAGCCAGCTTCCGGCTGAGATCCGCGCTCTCCCGGCGCGACGCAGCCAGCTCCTGGCCGCCGCCCGACAACTCGGTCCCCGGAAGTGAATGTTCGCTCGACATGGCGACCGTATACAGGAGCCAAAAACGCGTGTCCAGCCCCCGCCCGAATCATTCGCCATGCTCAACCGAACGTTTACTCCGCGAGGAGCGCCGGGCCGCCAACCAGGGGTGGACAGCCTCAGGCACCCGGAACGAACGCGCTCTCCCGGTCAAGGATGTCTGGTTGAACCCTTGCCTGGAGGCGGACTCTCAACACCGTCACCCCACGACCGAACGCTTACGATTATCATATCCGTGCACAGGGGGCTAGCGAACTGGAACGGAGCCTCAACCCCCAGAATAGCGTCGTCCTTTGACCAGCCGATCGGTCGAAAACCCAGCCCGGACCCCGTCATTGCGAAGCGTCTCGGTCGCGAATCGGGCGATTCCCCGCCTTGACGGCCGGCAGCAATAGCAGCATCGTCCCTTGGTGTGCGCCCCGCCGTGCAAACGGTTTGCTCGTCCGCTCGGCGCCCTTCCGCAACATGAGAGGTCACGATGGCCGAATCGCTTCGCCTTGCCGCCGGATCCGGCGAAACCTTCGGGGTCGACGACCTCGCCTGCGCCGCCGCGACGACCCTCGGATTGTGGGCGGACGAAGGCCTTGACGTAACCTGGACGCCGGTGCGCGGCGGCGTCGCCGCTATCAAGGCCATTCTGGACGGCACGGTCGACGTCTCCTACGGAGGGCTTGGGCCTCTGATCAGGGCGCGGGCGAACGGCGACCCGGTGCGCGCGGTCGTATCGATGGCGCGCGGGCTGGCCCAGAACCTGGTGGTCCAAAACCGCATCGAAACTACCGACCAACTTCGTGGAGCGTCGTGGGCGCTCGACGGCATGAACGCGCTGAGCCATCACATGGCGCGTCTCGTCGTGCGCGCGCTCGGCATCGACGAAGCCGACATCGACTGGCAGGTCGCGGGCCCGCCGCCGCAGCGCATCGAGCGCCTGCTCGACGGCAGCGTCGACGCTTCGCTGATACGGGTCGAGGAAGCCGTCGCTCTCGAGATCGGCCACGGCGACCGCGTCCGCAATATCCTGGGCTTTACCCGGCTCAAGGAACTCGTGCCCATGCAGCCGCACGGCGTTCTGGGAACGACCGAGGCTTTCGAGGCAGAGCGCCCCGAGACGCTGGCGCGTCTGACGCGCGGGATGATTCGCGCTTCGCGGGCGCTGCACGACAGCTATGAGGCTTTCCGGGAAGTCTACGGCGCCCATGTGACCGTGGATTTGCCGGAGGACCGCATTCGCCGGATCTGGCGTCAGGAGCGCGAATCCGGCGGGTTCGCGGTGAACGGCGAGATGTCCGACGGACACTGGTCGCAACAGCTTGCGCTCTGCCGCGAACTCTATCCCGAAACGGATGCCGTGGACAGCTTTCTCGCGCGCCGCTTCGTCGAGGACGCGCTGAACGGCCTCGGGCGGCACGGCACGGACTTCGACCGGACGTGATCAGACGGGAGACGTTCTCCGCTTCAGTCCGGCGCATACCGCGAAGGCCAGGGAGGCGAGCGTGAGCGAGAAGAGCACCTCGATCAACGGAAACACCGACCGGTCGTAAAGCGCCGAAATGAACAGCGACGCAAGCGCGGCCGCCATGAAGTGCAGGAACATCACCACGCCCGAAGCGGTTCCGGCCAGTTCCGGCGCCGCGTTGATCGCTATCGCCTGCGCATGCGGCATCGAAAGTCCCTGCGCGATGCCGAGGAAAGCGCCGGGAAGAAACAGCGCCAGCGGCTCGCCGGGAAGAAACATGACGCTCACGACGAGCAACTCGACCGTCAGGATCGAGACGACGCTGCCTATCAACACCATGTACTCGCTCGATTCGCGATTCCCCAGCCGGCCGGAGATGAAGTTTCCCGACATGAAGCCGAGCGTAAGCAGGGTGAAGAAGAGCCCGTATTCGCCGGGCGTGCCTCGGTAGTGGTCGGCCATCAGGAACGAGGCGTAAATGCTCAGCGAGAAAAAGGCCCCCGAAGTAAAGGCCGGCACAAGCGCGTAGCAAACGAACGTCGCGTTGCGGACCAGCCTGGCGTAGTCCGCGAACAGCGCGCCGACGCTCCGGGCCCTGCCTCGACCGGCATGGGTTTCCGGAATGACGAACAGACCGAGGAGGGCCACCAGCGCCGACGCCGCGGTCGCGAACGCAAAAACCGCGTTCCAACCGAAAAAATCCGATATGGCGCCGCCGACAGGCGGCGCGACCGTCGGCCCGATAACGTAAGCCGCCGTGATATAGGCGATGACTTGCGCCAGCCGGTCGGGGCCGTAGACGTCGCGGGCGATCGCCCGCGCCAGCACGACGCCGCAGCCGGCGGCGATCGCTTGCAAAAACCGGCCCGCAACCAGGACTTCGAAGCTCGAAGCGACGGCGCACACGGCGGATCCCGCCACGAACAGGACGAGCCCCGCCACCAGAACCGGTTTTCTGCCGAAGCGGTCCGAAGCGCTGCCGTACAGCAGAGTGCCGAACGCCATGACGAACAACACCATGCTGAACGTCAGGGTGGTCATCACGGTCGATACCGAGAACGCCTTCTGGATCGTCGGCATCAACGGTATGTATATGTGAATCGCAAGCGGTCCGATCAGCGTGATCGCAACGAGGGCCGCGAGAAAACCCGTATTTCCTTGCGCGTTCAGGAGGCGAGTTCCCGCCTCAGGACCTTGCCCACGGGACTCTTGGGCAAGGCGGTCGCGAAGTCCACCAGATGCGGCACCTTATGCCGCGCGATCCTGTCCGCCACGTGCCGCCTTATGTCTTCGGCGAGCGGACCGCCGGGCCTTTCGCCGCCGCGGAGAACGCAAATCGCGCGTATGCGATTGCCGATTTCGGCGTCGTCCCGGGGAACGACGCAAGCCTCGGCGACGGCGGGATGCTGGCGCAGAACGTTTTCGATCTCGTATGGAGAGATGAAAATGCCGCGGCTCTTGAAGCAGTCGTCGCTTCTCCCGGCGATCCAGAAATACCCGTCGGCGTCGCGATATCCGAGATCGCCGGTATGGTACCAGCCGTCGCGCATCGCCTCCCGCGTCCGCTCCGGCTCCTTGTGGTAGCCGAGAAAGAATCCCGGATCGTCGGCCGCGATCAGCAGGCGCCCGGTCTCTCCGTCCGCCAAAAGATTGCCGTCGTCGTCCGTCACGGCGACCGTCGTGCCGGGCATGGGCATGCCCGGCGATCCCGGGCGGACGGCGCGCCGCGGCCCTTGCCCAAGCACCATCTGCATTTCCGAAACCCCGTAATGCTCCCATATCTCGCAGCCGACGCGGTCCCTGAACTCCCGCCAGGTCGCCGCTTCGAGCGCCTCTCCCGTCGCGTTGCAACCCCGAAGCGACGACAGATCGTAGTCGTCCTCGATTCCCCGCTCGGCGAGGATGCGGCGATACACGGTGGCGACCGAATAAAGCAAAGTCACGCGATGGCGCTCGACGGCCCGAAGGACGTTCCGGGGACTCGGGCGGTCCTCCAGAACGACTCCCGTCACCCCGTTCCTCAGCGGAAAGAGAACGTTGTGACCAAGCGCGCTGACGAAACTCCATTCTCCGGTCGCGAGAACGCGGTCCTCAGCGGCGGGAGGCAGGCGGTAGCGGTTCGAATCGCCGAGCGCGACGATCCAACGATGGGCGTGAACTATGCCCTTCGGCCTGCCGGTGGTTCCCGACGTGTACACGAAGAACGCCGGATCGTCGGCTGCCGTATCCGCAGCGTCGAAGGATCGATCGGGCGCGTCCGCGACGATCGTTTCGTAGTCCGGCTCCTCGCCGCCGCGGGCGACGATCACGCCTTCGGGCAGTTTCCCCGCAACGGGCGCGAGCGCGCTCATGCATCCGGAGAGGGTTACCGCCGCCCGAGCCTCGGAGTGATCGACGACGTAATCGACTTCCTCCTCGCCCAGAGACGAGTTGAGCAGAACCGGAAGCGCGCCGATCTTGAGAAGAGCGACGACGGTCTCGGCGAATTCGCGGCAATTGCCCATGAACACGAGCACCGGCATCGACCGTTCGACGCCGCGCCCCGACAGCCCGTGCGCCAACCGGTCGACCCTGGCCGCGAACTCCCGGAAGCTCAGCGAGCCGCCGTCCCAGACGAAAGCCGTTCGCTCCCCCGCTCTTTCGACTTCGCGAAGCGCCTCCTCCGCCATGTTGAGGCGGTCGGGAATCTCGCGGTAGCCCGGAGGCGGTTCAGGCAGGGTCATGTCCCTTCGCCGGAGCCGCCGTCGTAGTGCGGGCCCCGGTATTCCGGCGGACGCTTTTCGAGGAAGGCGCGGATGCCCTCGACGCAGTCTTTCGTGCGGGTGATTTCCTGGATCGCGGCGAACTCCCGCGCCCAGCCCTCGTCCGTCCGGTTGTGGTTCCAGTACATCCGGACCAGCTGCTTGGCGTAGCGCACAGAGAGATAGGGGTTCGAGGCGACCCGGCCGGCATAGGCAAGCGTCTCGGGCAGCAATTCGTCGTGCGGAAAGACCTTCTCGACCAAACCGATTTTAAGCGCCTCCGCGGCATCGACGATTTCCCCGGTCAGAATCATGTCGAGCGCCCGGCCGACGCCGACGAGCTTCGGCAAATTGCGCGCGCCGCCCGATTCCGGGAGGAAACCGGCCGGCACGGCGACCTCGCCGAGCTTCGCCCGCTCCGACGCGAACCGCAAATCGCAGAGGGTGCAGATTTCCAGTCCGATTCCGACCGCCGGCCCGTTTATCGCGGCGATCACGATGCACGGCAGATCCTCGAACTTGCGGAAGGCCCGCTGCAGCACCTGATGGCGCAGGTCGTTGAAGAAATATCCGGCGAGTTCCCGATAGGCGCCGAAGTTTCCGAAGTCGAAATCCTCCTCGCCGGCGCCGAGCGGACCGGCTTCCGTCTTGAGGTCGCCGCCCGCGGAAAACCCCCTGCCCTCGCCGGTGATCACGACGACCTTGAGGTTGCCGTTATGGGCGATCTCGTCGCACAGCACGTCGAGTTCGACGCGCATCCGGACGTCCACGGCATTGAGGCTTTCGGGCCGGTTCAGCGTAAGCAGTCCGATCGATTTTTCGCCGGGCCGTCCGGGGTTCTCGCGCAATTCCCATTTCAGCGCCTTGTATTCCATCGCTCCCTCCGTTGCGTCAGCTTCCGGCCTTGAAAGGCGCCGTCAGGCCCCTCAGCGCGGCGATCACGCTCAACGCGGTGATCTTCCCGGTCGCGGGGTTTTCGGCCGTCGGCACGTTCTCGATGCGAAGCGAGAAGCGCGCGCTGTCCGCCTCGACCTCGATTTCGTGGACGTTCCGGTCGATGGAGGGATCGGCCCAGATCTCCAGGCGCGTGCGGTCCGGCCCGATTCCCGCGAGGCCGAGCGCCGCCGCCACGTTGACGTTGGCCGGAAACCCTTTCGCCCCCTCCCGGGCGCTGCCCTCGAAGACCCTGAGCGGCGCCGTCAGGCTCTCGACGGCAATTCCCGCCTCCGCCAGGTAGGGCGCTCCGGCGAGCGCGGCCGGAGGCTTCCGGGAGACCATGCGGACCTCGCGGATTTCGCCTTCCGCCGCCGCCCTGACCGCATCGAGGCCGAGCAACGCGCCCGTCGCGAGCACGATCCGCGCGCCCCTCGACCGGGCAAGGTCGATCGCGTCCGGGTGCTGCAGCAGCCCCGCGCCGCTCACGGTGACCAACGTGCGGCCGGCTTCGAGGGCCGGATCCGCGATTTCGCGGAAGGCAGATTTCGGCGCGCAATCGACGATCACGTCGCAGGCTTCGGCAAGCTCCCGGGGGCCGACGACCGGCACGGGCGCGCAGCGTCCCGCCATGTTTCGCTTCGCCTTTTCCCGGTCGCGAGAGCAGACGGCGACGAGTTCGAGCCCTTCCATCCCCTTGCCGAGGGCGCGGGCCACGGATTGTCCGATCGTTCCGAACCCGGCTATTCCAACCTTCACGCTTCGCTCCTCCAGTGCGCGCGCCGGACCGGCGACTTCGTCCGGCAGCCGGCGCCGCCTTCGTACTACTTTCCGGAAGGCCAATCCAAACGCGCCGGATTTCCCCGAGGTCTCCGGCCTGCCGAAACCGTCGCCGGAAGCCCGGCCGACCGGCGCGACGCCGGCAAGCGCGCCAAGGTTTCGCCGATGTCCTCGATGAGCTGGACGCTCCGTTCGGCCATCCGGCACCACGGCGAGGTTAGACCGTCCGACAGCCCGCCCCCGCCGCGACTTATGAGCGCCTCGCGCCGCGCCGAGCCCTACAGGCCCCGTTCGACACGGACATCGCTCCGCGGACATCGCGGTCCAGGAGTCGGCCCTCCGCGGGCCGCGCGAACTTCAAAGACGACCGGAAACCCGCGGACGCGCCTCGCTTCTTTCCGGCCGGCTCCCCCGCGCTCCCCGCCGGCCCGCCCCTTCCCGGCTTTCCGGCGTTCGCGCCGGAGCGCTCCCGGCCTTTTCCGCCTCGTTGCGCCAGGCAGTCAAGCCGCAAACCGTCGGCGGCACCTGCCGTCGCGCAGGCGTAGATCTATTTTTGCCAAACGGTTCTTTCAAGGTCTCCACGCCAAGCGGGAGGCCCTCGCCGCCCGGTTCCGCGAAGTGCCGCCTTGGGGCAGACGGCACACATGCAGAGAGGTACAGCGGCACCGAGGGAATCCGTCTCGGGACGGCGGGCTCCCGAGTTGACGCGAATTCGGTGGCCACTACACTCGCGTCATGAGGAACGTCGGCGTCACGCCCCCGGGAGAAGTTGCGCTGCGGATCCGGGCCGTCGACAATGGGCGTAGCGTCGCCATGGCCGATCCACTTGAAAAAAGGCAGGGGCCGAGAGGGCAAGCACGACACGACGAAGGAGCGCTTTGCGGTCAGAAAACCTCGCAGGGCGGGCGCAAGCCGGAATGAGTTGCATGACCGAGCCCGTCGTCGTTGACGCCAAAATCCATCCTTCATGCGTAGCACGAGGAGTTCATAATCGTGGGCGTCGGCGAAGATTTCAGAGTTTTTCGCTCAAACAGCACGGTTACAACGGGCCTGGGTCCAACGCATAACCCGGCAGTTGAGTCTTGACTTTCGGGGACGAGATTCGAAAACAAACTACGGATTCCGCTCGTATGGTCGAGGGACCGCAGGATTCAATGGATACGATCTTCCAGTTACTCTACCAGCACTGCGAAAGATACAACGAATATCAACGGCCGATCCGCAATGTTGCAAGATGTCCGCAAATCCCTTCGGAAGACATACACCGGCATTGAAGGAGACGGTCAAGTCGTCAAGATTTCTTTTTCAGACGGCCTCGGGTCGACTGGCAAGCGGCGCCCGCCGCTGCGGCGGTCGGCCTCGGGAAGGGCGTGAGATGGCCCGCGCCGACCTCCTGCTCGATCTCGTACGCGCGGGCGCCAAAGGCGACCAGCCCCTGTTCCGCAAGTCCCTCGAAGCCCTCGTCTCCGAGGAACGCGCAAAGCAGCACCACGTGCTGGCGGACCGCCTGGCTGCCCATCTCAACGCGGGCGGGCTGCAGAACGCCGGCGCTTCGCCGTCCTTGACGCGCCGCAACGGGCCAGCCGCCGGGTCGTTCCATGAGATGTATCCCGAACGGCGGATGGGGGACCTCGTTCTGCCGGCCTCGGTAGCGAACGCCGCGCGGGAACTGGTCGAGGAATTTCGACGCGCCGACCTCTTGCGAGCGCACAATCTGGAGCCCCGACATCGGGTGCTTCTTACCGGTCCGCCCGGCAACGGGAAGACTTCCTTCGCCGAGGCGTTCGCCACGGAGCTCGCGGTTCCGCTGTTCGCGGTGCGCTACGAGTCGGTCATCGCCAGCTACCTCGGCGAAACGGCGGTGCGCCTTTCCCGCCTCTTCGACGAGGTGCGCACCCGCCGCTGCGTGCTCTTCTTCGACGAGTTCGACGTGGTTGGAAAGGAACGCGGCGACGTTCACGAAACAGGAGAGATCAAGCGGGTCGTCAGCTCGCTCCTGCTGCAGATCGACGATTTGCCGAGTCACGTCGTCGTCGTCACGGCGACGAACCACCCCGAATTGCTGGACAGAGCGGTCTGGCGGCGGTTCCAGCTTCGGCTGAATCTTCCGGCGCCCACTCTTGCGTTGGCGGAGGAATGGTTCCGTCGTTTCGAAAAACGCCTTGGCGAGAGCCTGGGGTACAAGCCCGCGACCCTGGCGAAGCGTCTCATGGGCCTGAGTTTCTCCGAGCTGGAACAGTTCGCTCTCGACGTACAGCGGCAATACATACTCACGCTCCCCGACCGCGATATACGCACGATCGTCGCCGAGCGGTTGAAACAATGGCAGGACCGCTCCCCGGCACTGCTGCAAACGCCTGAGCCGGCGCGGGCGCCAAGAAGCGATGCCTGAGCGTCCTCTGCCATTCTCCCGAGTCCGGAAGAGCCCATGGCGCGGCAAAGGAGGCACGGCGGCGGCGGGAGTTTCCATCGCCCGACCCCCGGGCGCCAAGCCGAACGCCTGTCGCCGCAGTTCGAACATCTGCAACAGACGTTGGAGGAGCGACGAGCGCGGTTGCGAATGGAGGCCCGTGACCTCGTCCCCGAGGAAGTGGTGGTGCTGGAGACGGTGGGGACGGTAGACGAGTTCATTCGCGCCGTGGAAGCAGTGCCTGGAATGGAGTGGCTCGCCGAGGTCGAGGTTGAAGAAATCCCTCCAGACGACGATTTCTTCGCCGTGACCGCCGATGGCGAGGCACGGCCGGACAAGGCTCTTCGGGGCCGCGTTTTCATGATCTTCACCGATCAGGCTGCCTTGCAGCAGATGATTTCACTCTGGGAAAGTTGGCTGTCCGACAGGAGACTTCCCCAGCCTTAGCGGGAATTGCTGAACGCCGATAGCCCGGTACTGTATGAAATACGGATGCCGAGACTGCGCTGACGTGCGCCGACACGATCCGCGAAGTCCGTTGACATGAATTTCGTATTTCGCTAGCTTCGCGCCATGAAGAATGTCACCGTCACATTGCCCGAGGATGTCGCGGCGTGGCTGAGAGTCCGGGCCGCCGAGAACGGACGCAGCGTATCCGGATGGCTCGCCGAGTTGCTGGAAGGGATGCGGCGCGGGGAGGACGAGTACGACCTCGCCATGGAGCGCTATCTGGCCAAAAAACCGCGCCGGCTGAGTTGGGTCGACGGCCGCAAGCCGACGCGCGACGAATTGCATGACCGCCCCGGTCTTCGTTGACACCAACGTCCTCGTCTATCGGCAAGACGGTTCGGACCCCACCAAGCAGTCCCGCGCCGACGACTGGATCGCGTACCTCGCGCGCCTTCGCGCCGCACGCATCAGTTTTCAGGTTCTGCAAGGGCTGTATGCCACTCTCACGCGCAAGCTGAAGCCGGCGTTCGACGCCGAGGAGGCGCAGGGGATCGTGCGCGACCTTGCGGTATGGCGGCCGGCAGTCGTCGACCTCGCGATCCTGGAACAAGGCTGGCTGTTGCAGCAACGACATTCTCTTTCGTGGTGGGATACGCTCATAGTCGCGGCGGCGCAGTCTTGCGCGTGCTCGGCGCTGCTCACCGAGGATTTGCAGCATGGCCAGATTTTCGGCCAGGTCCGGGTCATCGACCCTTTCGCGTCGCCGGATCGGAGGCCGAAGGAAGTATTGGCGATGATGCAAGGATAGGGCTGCCCTGTCATCACAAATCCTCTTCTGGACTGAGCAGAGGCTCCCCGATTTCTTGATTTCCGCCAGATCCTCGTATGCCTGACAATAGCCAGCGAGATAACCCTGCTTTCTGATGGCCGGGCGGCGGGTCGTGCTTGCGGTAGCCGGCGGCAACGATCAACACCGCAGCTTTGAGTGTCTTCGGCGTTCTCGGCAGTTTCGTCGCGTAGTCTGACGAGCAGTTCCATGTCCGAGAACATGAGCTCGGCGGGGCCGTTCGGCGTCTCGCGCGCCAGCAGAGCCATGATGCGCCATGACTGCGTTGATCACGCGCTCGAGACGCGTTGCGGTGGCCCGTTTCTTCGACTTTGCACCCGGATTTCAGCGCGCGATGCCAGCCACCTCAGGGCGTACCAACCCACGACCCGCAGGGCGTCTTCGACGGACGAAACGGCGACTGTGGTGAGCAGGAACCACCGGTTTGGCGCCGCGGCTTCGGCTCGCTGAACGACCTGAACGGGAAGCGGCGCGGGCCGCGGCGGCGGCAGGGAGACGGAGCGGATCTGTGGCTGTGCAGGGATATGCACAGGTTTCCTGTGGATTTTAATCAAATTATTTGAGGATCTCCCTCGGCGAGCTTGCCAGACAAGCGCCGAGAGGGTGCGTCTTCCGGGTCCGCTACTACCCAGAAGACACGACCATTGTCCCACGATTTTCTTGTCAGCTCCACAACCCGGGCTTTTCTCGAACGCATAGAAACGCATAGACAAGGGCAGCCCGTGCCACACTGCCCGCACTGCGGCGGCAGGCTACGCCCACGAAAGCCGTGCAGCGTTGAGCGACCGCTCGTCGCCGGAGCGTGGCGTCTGAGTTTCAGTTGCGCAGGTTGCCGCCGCCGCGTCACGCCGCCCTCGGTGCGGTACGCGCCGGGTGTACACGGCCTTCGCCTTCATATTCCTGACAGCCATTTCGCAGAGGGTCCTGAGTCCCGATTTCCGTCAGGTCGTCTGGGCATCGACAAATGCACACTTCAGCGCTGGCGGCGTTGGCGGCGCGAGACTTTCGTCGAGACCTCCCTGTGGCGCAAGCTGCACACCCGTTTCCCAAAACAGCCGACACGCTGCCGCGGTCGGGATGTTCTCCGGTGATTCTCCTGCAACGGCTATCGCCGTTGACGAGCAAGCTCGGCGACGATGCGCACCCGCAGAACTTGCCGTCTCTTCCGATTGAAGAGGGGGGTGCCTGACCAAACGGGAGACGGCTGCCAGAGGCGGGTGCGCTTCACCGTCGTCGGTCCCTTGCTGGCGGCCCCGCCGACGCACGGCAAACTGCGCGCCGAGACAGCTGGCGCAACAGGACTGGCGACACGACCGGCGCACCAGTGCGCTTCTCCTTCGTGACGCGCCGACAGGTGCGGCGAGCCGAACAGGGGCGGCGCTCTCCGCGGCAGGTGCGGTACCGGGTGATCGCGCACGCTGCCCCGACACGCGGGTCGTCGCCGTGCGGGAAAGCGACATCTGGGATCCGCTGTCGAGAGCGGTCGCGGCAGGCGCTGGAATGGCGGTGCGCACCTGCCGCTCGAAGCGGCGCCCCGCGTTGTGCGAAGACGGCAAGAAAAGGGCCTTTACATGGCGGGGCAGCAGGTGCTGACCAGGAGATCGCGGAACCTCGCCGCCTGGACGGCAAGCGGGCGCGCAAGAAGCGCGAGGCGACGCTCATACTACCAACCGGAACGACAGTTGTTGGGTGGGATTCGCACCTACCAGAAGAAAGCATCTTTCCACGGCACACGAAGGACATGGAGGCTGGCGGAACGCTGCATCTGCGGCGACGCGGCAAGAAACGGAACTCACGCACCAAACTCTCATGATCGGTGCCTGCTCGCCCCGTAGCATGTAACTGGTGGTCTTGCTGGCGTCGCGCCGCTCGCCGACATAACCGTTCCGCGTTCGGGCGTCGCGGCGTGAAGACAGGGCTATACGGGGCAGCCCTCAGCGTCACGCTCCCGAATGCTCGAACGGCAAGCACCGCCGCGAAAAATCTTCGATTCGCGGAACGGGTTGTTATGGCCTGCGGCTCGGGGTAGTTACACAGCAAAGGGCAGGCAGACCACGGCTGCATTCCCGGCCGGGTGGATATCGCCGAACGCCCGGAGATCGCCGGGCAGGAAGTGGCGTACTGGTTTCTCTCGACCGGACAGGTGACGATGGACGATATTCCGGTGCCTCGCCGGGAAGCGTTGACGGAACGCTATCGACTGGAGCGCACGGGTCGCCCAAGATACGCTCAACTTGGATATCTCAGTGCGCCGCAGAAAGGCGGTTTCTCTCGGCATCGCGAAACCCGCCTGACCACCACCGTCCCAGTCGGCGTCGGCCACGCCTGACAGCGAGGGGGATTCGAGCGTCGGAACGATCCGGCGGTCGCACGATCAGGCCCGGATATCGAACTTCGGCAGGCATCTCAGTTCAAAATGTTCTTGACAGACAGGGGGAATATCTGATATTCTCCGTTCGGATGGGGCGGCGCGGAATGTGCAGGTGCACTTTCCGATTCGTCGGCTCGTATATGTATATGAACATTCACTCGACCATTTGCGCTCGAAACTCGGTAGTATTTCCATAGCAAGATCCGCGATGAAGTTGCCCTGAAGCCAGAGAGACCATCATGCCTCAAACCACAATCCATAATCCTGATCGATTTATGGCTGATTTACGACAAATTATCTCGCAGGGCCGTAAACGAATTGGATTTCTCATCGGTGCCGGCGCGCCAGTTTCTCTCAAGGTCAACGACGAAAACAAACTCGACGATAATGGTCAGCCGCTCATTCCCGATGTTGAGCGGCTAACTCAAGAGGTCGAAATGAATTTAGGAGAACCGGATAAAACGGTCGTTGATGCACTTAAGCCTGAATTGGGCAAAAATCCCAATATCGAATCTATTTTAACCCGCATTCGACGACTTTCCCAAGCAATCGGAGGTTCTACAGTCCACAATCTGAATGGCGTCGGTTACGAAGAGATGGCAGGGCGCATATGCAGTATTATCGGAGGCATCGTTGCAAAACCTCTTCCCAACGAACCAAATCCTTATTCGGAGCTCGTTTCATGGATTGGCGGCACCCACCGCGATCACCCGATCGAGATATTCACGCCGAACTACGACCTACTTCTGGAAGAAGCGTTCGAACGCGCACGGTTGCCGTATTTTGACGGTTTCACAGGGGCTCACAGGCCTTTCTTTGATCCGACTAGCATTTCCGACGACGTGCTTCCGCCACGCTGGTCGCGGCTATGGAAGCTTCATGGGTCGCTAGGATGGGATTTTTTAGAAGGTACAATTATCAGGACAGGAAACCGCAATGCCACCGTGTTAATATATCCGGATCATCTAAAATACGATCAGATCACGCGCCAACCATACTCTGCACTTTTCGAGCGCCTTCGCACTTTTTTGATGACGCCGGACAGCTTGTTATTATGTGTTGGATTCTCATTTTTAGATGCTCAAATAACGGCCATTATAGATGAGGCACTTTCTGCCAATACCCACACAGCTGTCTTAGCATTTCAATACCGTGAGTTGGAGCAAGAAAAAGCTGTGGTCGAGCTTGCTCGTCGCCGCCCTAACCTCAGCGTTTATGCAAATGACAACGCCATGATTTTCGGCGTTCCAGGAAAATGGGGACTTGGAAAGTCGCCAAATGACGAATGGGAAGCGATCCGCAATACATTCTGGAGCGCGGAAACCGAAAAGTTTCTCTTGGGCGATTTTGCATTGTTTGCCCAATTCTTTGCACTAGCTCAGGCTACCAATTTCAGGCCTGCCCCGGACGTTTCCGGGGAGGATTCTAATGGAGAAGAAAGCGTAACGGCATCATAGATTGCAGTCTGACCGCTGACGGAGACATTGATGATTAGCCATGATCCCACCTATCTCGGCACTGTCGCGTCAGTTTCGGGCTCGTCCATCGGCGTCCATTTGGCGCAATCCGTCGCTTCCGGCCTGTCCATTATCGAGGGCCGTACCTACCGTATCGGTCAAGTGGCTAGCTTCGTCCGTATTCCCCAAGGGTATCAGAACTTGTTCGGTGTCGTCTCGGAGGTCGGTGCCAAGGCGGCACCCCAAACAACCGAGGCAGACAATGATGACACAGGTCGCTGGATGGAGGTTCAGCTCGTCGGCGAGTCGGTTGGCGGCGTTTTCGAGCGCGGCATCAGTCAATACCCCAATGTCGGCGACAGCGTCCATATTGTAACGGAAGGCAGTCTTGCGCACATCTACGGGGCTGACAATCTCGGACATGTGGTTATCGGATCGCTTTCCAGTGCCGAGAGCATCCCGGCCAAGATCGCTGTCGACAAGCTGATAACCCGCCATTCGGCCGTTCTTGGATCGACTGGCGCGGGCAAATCGACGACGATAGCCAGCCTGCTGCAAGCGATCACCGCCGTCCCTGCGGATGGCGGCGGTTACCCGAGTGCAAGGATCTTGGTGCTTGATATCCACGGAGAATATCGAAAGGCGCTTTCGGATGTCGCCACCATCTATTCGGCCGATCCGCAATCTGGAGAAGAGCGATTGTTAATCCCATATTGGGCACTGAATGCATCCGATTTGCTTACTTTTCTGACTGGCGACTTAGATGATGGCCCCCGCGAAACTGCGTTCAACGAGAAGCTATTTGAACTCAAGACACGCGCCCACGATTTCGCGGATTTTGCCGGGATTGAAGAAGGTTCAATCACTGTCGATACTCCATTACCGTTCAGTTTGAAAAAACTTTGGTACGATCTGATAAATATCGAAATCGCCACGTTCGAGGGAAGAAACCGGGATCAATCCACCCTACAGGTTGAGGGTGATGCCAATGAGTTGAAAGCCCCTCAGTACAAAACCCACGGTATGGGTGCACAGGGGCCGTTTCTTAATCCGCAAGCGGTCGGCATTCGACGACAACTCAATCTACTGCGCTCTCGCCTTCTAGATCGCAGATACGATTTTCTGCTCCATCCCGGTCCTTGGGAACCTGACCTTGACGGTCGCCCTGAACGTGACCTTGACGACTTGCTCGCCGGCTGGATAGGCGGCGAAAAATCGATTTCAATACTTGATCTATCTGCTGTGCCAAGTGCAGTGCTTGACCGCCTTATCGGATCAATCCTGAAGATCGTTTACGAATCTCTCTTCTGGAGCAGAGAGAAATCTGAGGGCGGCATAATTCGCCCTCTGCTTATCGTAATGGAGGAGGCCCATCGGTATTTGTCAAGCGGTACCGATAGCTTGGCGTCCGAGATGGTTCAGCGAATAGCCAAAGAAGGACGTAAATACGGAGTCGGCGCTATGATCATCAGCCAGCGGCCTTCCGAGGTTGACGAAACCATCCTCGCACAGTGCGGAACATTCTTTGCACTTCGGCTCTCAAACCGGACAGATCGCGATCACGTTCGGGGCACGCTGCCGGACGGTATCGTCGGGCTTCTCGATGTATTGCCCGTTCTTCGCACGGGCGAGGCGATCGTTGTGGGTGAAGCAACCAAGTTGCCCATGCGTTGCCGTATCACCTTGCCGCCGGAAGGGCGGCGGCCGCAAAGCACTGACCCCGAGGTCAGTTCGCAATGGTCTCTTGCCCGGAGACCCGAAGGATATGATCGAGTCGTCGCGTCGTGGCGCGCGCAAAGGCCTCGTGCTATTGTGCGCGATGTGGGTATCGAACGCGAATCTGTCGAAGATCCATCCGAAAACGCCTGAGAGGCTGTCATGCAGAAGGACCCTGTCGCTTCATCGAACCTCGCTTCCGTCGGTTACAGTCGGGAGACCGAGACTCTCGAAATCGAGTTTCTCAGCGGTTCAGTCTACCAGTATTACAATGTTCCAGAGAACATATATAACGAATTGATGAGGGCAGGCTCAAAAGGGCAATTCCTGCACGCCTACATCAAAAACGCCTATCCGTATTCGCGCGTTGGTTAAGTCCATTTCAATTTTGAAACTTGACATACCAGATGTGGCACCTGATTGACTGTTTGCAGCGAGATGTGGCGGTAAGTGTTCGGTGATACGGAAAATTTTCGTAATCGGTGCCTGCTCACCCCGTAGCATGTGACTTTGGGTATGCTTTGCGAGCGTAGCAGACCGGCGCGATGCTGCTCCTCTATGAGCCCCCGGCAGGCTCGTTCGCGAGGCGCTTGCGCTGCGCCGTTTTCGTGTCGACCGCCCGGCCGACGGCCTTTCGCGGAGGCGGCCCCGCTTGCCGAAACGCGCGGACGGAACCTCGTCCGGCTTCAGACGGTCTCGAACTCGAACCCGACGATGTTGCGCTCTTCCCGGCCGAACTCAATCCCGATCAGGTGGACCGGCACGCCCGGACGCCGGTGCTTGTCCGCGTAGCCGCGTTCCCGAATCTGCACCAGAGCCCGGCCTTTCGGCTTCCCGTCCACGACCTTGAACTCGAACAGATAGACATTGCCGTTGTACAAGACCGCCAGGTTCGAGCGGCCGCGCGCCGTGCTCTCCTCCGCTCGGACGTCCATCCCCGCCGCCACGAAATGCGAGTAGAGCACGCTCGCGTAGTGCGCCCCCGCCAGGCCCGTGTTCGCGCACCACTCGTTCGGGATGCTCGCCAGCAACGCCCGGAACTGCCGTTCGAGGCCCGCGAAGTCGTTCGTCCGCATCAGGCGGCGCAACTCCCGGCTCTCCGCCGCGACCGCGACATCCGGCGCCATCGTCTGCAGCAGGAGTTCGTTCAGGCTGCGCTTCACCTCCTGGTTCGGGTAGTCCAGCCGGTAAAGGAGCGCGTCCCCGTCCCGCTTCTCGTCGACGATAGTCAGGTAGCCGGTCTGGAACAAAAGCGTCTCGACGGGAACGCGGTCGACGTCGAGGGCCGACAGCAGCGCGGCGTTCGCGACCGCGCCCTCCAGGGCCGGCGCCGAGACCCGGCGACGCGCCAGAAAGTCGGCGAGGAAGGTCGGCGTGCCTGTCTGGAACCAGTGCTCATCGAACTCGCGCGTTTCGAAGAGCAGGAGAATGTCGAACGGGTTGTAGACCCTCTCCGGCCCGCGCCAGTTGTAGCCGTTGTACCAGCGCCGGACCTTGTCCCGGTCCAGACCCTCAAGTTCCGGGGCGAAGACCGCGTCCAGTTCGTTGTCGGTATAGCCGCAGATGGCGCCGAAACGCGGGTCGAGGGTGATGTCGCGCAGGTTGTTCAGGCCTGAGAACAGGCCCGCCCGCGAGAACCTGCTCACTCCCGTCAGGAAAACGAAACGGAGATGCTCGTCGCAGGCCTTGATCACCCCGTACAGGCTGCGCAGGAAGTCGCGGTTGGCCAGCGCTAGTTCCCGGTCGCCGAGCGCGTCCAGAATCGGTTTGTCGTATTCGTCCACCAGAACGACCACCTGCCGCCCGGTGCGCTCGTGCAGCGTCCTTATCAGGCGCCGGAAACGGACCGCCGCCCCGGCGGGGCCCGGTTCGAGGCCGGCCTGCATCTCCGTCTCTTCCAGCTGCGCTTCCACGGTGCCCCGAACCCCGTCCGGGCTGTCGAAATCGCCCACGCCGCTGAAATCCAGCCGCACGACCGGATGGCGCGCCGACCAGTCCCATGCGCCATGTATGGCGAGGCCCCGGAACGGCTCCTCGCTTCCCTCGAACAGCTTCTGCAGCGTGTCCACCAGCAGGCTCTTGCCGAACCGCCGCGGACGCGACAGGAAATAGTACCTGCCTCTCTCGACGAGGCGGCGCACATGGTCCGTCTTGTCGACGTAGTAGCAGTCCAGCTCCCGGATCGTCCGGAGGGAGGACATGCCGGTCGGAAGCATGCGTCTCGTCATCCGAAGACGGTAGGCCGCCATGCCGGAGCCGTCAAGGAGAAGGCTCTTCGAGGCGTTTGCGCCGTTCCTTTTTTTGTCGGCCTGCCGCCCGGCCGACGCCCCGCCAACCGCTCCGCCCGCCGGCAGCCCGCAAGGGCCTCCTCTGCCGTCTCTCCGGGCGGCACCTCGCATCTCTTTTTCAGAGCCAACGCCCGGTGGAAAGCTCCCCGCCACCTCTCGGCGCGAAACTTCTCCGCTTTTGCGCTCTCCAGCGCCTGGCAGAGAGCCGCCTCGGCACGCCGCAGCCAGAGCCTGGCCGTCGCCCGACGGCACGGTCCCGGAAAGCGCGCGTGCGCAGGTTCGACCGCCATGGCAACCGTGGAACAAAAAAAAGGTGTCCAGGGCTGGCGATTCGCCGGGCTCGACAGCCCGCTTCGCAACCGAACGCTTACTCTTCGGGACTTCGCGAGGAACCTGCTACTGAACCGCCAACCAGGGGCGGCGCAGGCCGCGCAGCACCCGGCGCGAACGCGCCCTCCCGGTCAAGGATGTCTGATTGAAGCCCCTGCCTGGAGGCAGGGCCTCAACGTCGCCACCCCACGACCGAACGCTTACGCCAGACGTTCCACAACCGGAGCAATTCCCGTAGAGCCCTAATATCGGGCATGGCACAGCGTGCCTCCCACCGGCTTGTCCCGGCTGCCCATGCTTGCCTTGGCGTGCTTCTACGAAATCGTCGTCCGGGTCGAATAGCGTTTCTTCATCGGCCCAAAACTCGAGCCCTCGAATGCTCGCGACAAGTTGGTAGAAATCACTGATCGAACCCATGACCCCGAATACCAGAAATTCCCGCTAACTTGTAGTGGTCGTGCCAAGTCAGATGCAAAGGATTTTCTCGGCAAGAGGCACGACCGTCAGGACAGACGTCTAACGTCCGGCTTTATGGCCGAGCTTTCGTCGGTTATGTTTCCCCCTGAAGAACCTGCTACACACTTCGAAAAATTATTATGTCAAGAAGTATCGTAAGGTTCCAGAATCGGCTTTTTGTATCCGAACGCTATAGCACGATAAAGCGCTTCCCAGCCTGGCAGTGAAAAGTTGAAGAACATAGCTCTCAACTTCTCCCACAAGTAGATGGAACGCTCGGCTTTCTTCCGTGCTCTTTGAAACAGATTGCAACATCTCTGCTGAATCTGGCAGGAAAGCTAGCATCATCAAGTTAGCCAGGACATTCGACAGATGCTTGTAACCATGACCGAAGTTGTGTTCGAAGTTGTAACCTTGGTTCTTCAGGGTGTTGAAGGTCTCGTTTACGCCAGCGTGCACGCCCGGCACGCATTATCTCCATCAGGTTGTGCTCTCCTACTGGCAGGTCTGTAACCCAGGAAAAGCGTTGCTTTTTGCCGTCGGGATGCTTTTCCCAGTATTCCACAAAGTTGATCTCAAGGTCGAAATTCGCGTCGTTGAGTGGTGCGTTGTTAAGATATCTGAATTCGTGCCGTACACCTTCTTCATCGGAAAATTCGGCACGTTTCACAGATCGTGACCTGTTCACCAAACAAAAATTTATGGTCTCCCGGCTTGGCACCCAGTATGAAGCGAAGGTTCAACTCCTTGAGATGCTTGATATGCGGGCCGTTCGAGGCAAGCCCGTCCTCTACCACTATCAATTTCAAAAACGGATGCTCCCGCCGCACATCGCGCAACAGTCGTGTCGCTGCGTTGCGTTCGCAATCGTTTTTCTTCTTTCCATCTTTCTTGGTAATCGGCTCCGGTGCAAGAGGGAAAACTTCCTTTTGGCGCACGAGAACTGCCCCCAGCATCTGGTGGTAGTACGTGATTGTTCCGTTCCTGTGATGCTTTTCACAGCAGCTTTTACAGTGCACCTTGTGAGATGAAAAATATCCCGTTCCGTCAACGGATAAAAGATAATGCCCGCCTAGACAGGTGTAACCTTCCAGACCCTTTCCGCGCTGAAGCAACTGGAACATCTTCGTGAAAGCGGGACGTAAACTACGGGGGTCAACGTCGTCCAGACGCTCGCGCAACCTGGTATCGGAAGGCGCTCTCTCAATCCCGTACAATGTCGCAAGATTATTGCGAACCGTTTCATCAAAACGTGCGTCGCGATCAAACGTTAAAAGAGATTTGTACTTCAAACCAAATACTGCAATCCCCGACATCAGGCAATCCGAAAGAGCGACGCCTCGACTCGCCGTCAGATCCTCAATGCCGTCAAAAATCTCCCGGAGCGCCTTCAGCAATCCCGGAGCGCTGAGCGTCTTGCGCATGCCTGGCATTCTGGCCATTTTGGTACGATCCCGCCTCGCCTTCGGAGCACTTTCCAGAGAAAGAATCTCCGCTCGAAGACAAATAGCCCCGAATCGCCTCGAAAAGTCTACGAAAATTTTTTTTCAGACCCCATATTTTCCAAGGGTGTCGAGCCTTAGCGGGAATTGCTGCCCGAATACGAGAGCGCGTTCCGGCGCAATGGATCGGCGCGAAGCGATAACCCGCTCTCGTCGGAAGCCAGGACCGTTTGAAGACGGTTGAATTGGGGACCGAAGCGTTGCCTTTGACGTTGGGGAAACAGCAGCGGGCGGTCTCGCGGAAAGCGCTTCGACCTCGGTGGTTCGCCCGGCTCCGACAGCGGAAGGAGAGGATAATCGGTCACTCGGGCGCAGAATGGCGGGCCCTCGCTTTCCACAGCGCCAACTGCTCAGCCACCACCGCCTGGACCGAGCACTCTCCGGCGACAAGGCGAGGCTCCTGCAGATGTCGTGACAGAATGCTTCCGCTTCCGCGTAGCTGATGTTGCCCATAGATTTAGCGATCGATTCCGCGCTTCGTCCCAGAGGCTGCTTGCGCGCGAACGCATCGAAATATCGCGCCAGTTGCGTCTGCGTGGGCGCGGGGAGTTCCAAGCGAATCTGGAAGCGCCGCCAGACCGCCCGGTCGGGCGGCTCCGAATGCTTCGACGCGGCGGCGACGACCGTGTAGCTGGAGAGATCGTCGACCTGCGCGAAGTCATCACGCGCTTGGTCTCCCCCGTCTCGTTCACGTCACCGCGCTCCTTGCCCACGGCATACGTCGAAGAACAGGACGCATGGAGTCGTTCGGGCGCAGTCGAACACCCGCCGCAACCGTCTCGGCGAGGAAGCTACCGATGATCGCGTCGTAGCGAACGACGAAGAACGAAACCGCGAGCGCTTCCGCGAGAGCTTCGGCCAGCGACGTCTTTCCATTCCCGGGAGGGCCGACCAGCAAGACCCGGTGGCGTGGCTCCAGACTCTGCGAGCGTAGCAGACCGGCGCGATGCTGCTCCTCTATGAGCCCCCGGAAGGCTCGTTCGCGAGGCGCTTGCGTTGCGCCGTTTTCGTGTCGACCGCCCGGCCGACGGCCTTTCTCGGAGGCGGCTGCCGAAACGCGCGGACGGAACCTCGTCCGGCTCCCGGTTTCAGACGGTCTCGAACTCGAACCCGACGATGTTGCGCTCTTCCCGGCCGAACTCGATCAGGTGGACCGGCACGTCCGGACGCCGGTACTTGTCCGCGTAGCCGCGCTCCCGAATCTGCGCCAGAGCCCGCCCCTTCCCGTCCACGACCTTGAACTCGAACAGATAGACTTTGCCGCCGTACAGGACCGTCAGGTCCGAGCGGCCGCGCGCCGTGCTCTCCTCCGCGCGGACGTCCATCCCCGCCGCCACGAAGTGCGAGTAGAGCACGCTCGCGTAGTGCGCCCCCGCCAGGCCCGTGTTCGCGTACCACTCGTTCGGGACGCTCGCCAGCAACGCCCGGAACTGCCGCTCGAGGCCCGCGAAGTCGTTCGTCCGCATCAGATGGCGCAACTCCTGGCCCTCCGCCGCGACCGCGACGTCCGGCACCATCGCCTCCAGCAAGAGCGCATTCAGGCTGCGCTTCACCTCATGGTTCGGGTAGTCCAGCCGGTAGAGGGGCGCGTCCTCATCCCGCTTCTCGTCGGCGATGGTCAGATAGCCGGTCTGGAACAGCAGCGCCTCGACGGGAATGCGGTCGACGTCGATGGCCGACAGCAGATCGTCGTCCGCGAACATGCCCTCCAGGGCCGGCGCCGAGACCCGGCGTCGCGCCAGAAGGTCGACGAGGAAGGTCGGCGTGCCGGTCTGGAACCAGTACGGGCGGAATCTGCGCTTGTCGAACAGCAGCAGGATGTCGTGCGGGTTGTAGACCCTCTCCGGTCCGAGCCAGTTGTAGCCGTTGTACCAGCGCCGCACCTCGGCCCGGTCCAAGCCCTCGAGTTCCGGGGCGAAGACCGCGTCCAGCTCCGCATCCGTGTAGCCGCAAAGGGCGCCGTAGCGCTCGTCCAGCGTGATGTCGTTCAGGTTGTTCAGGCCCGAGAACAGGCCCGCCTGCGAGAACTTGCTCACTCCCGTCAGGAAAACGAAACGGAGATGCTCGTCGCAAGCCTTGATCACCCCGTACAGGCTGCGCAGGAAGTCGCGGTTGGCCAGCGCCAGTTCCCGGTCGCCGAGCGCGTCCAGAATCGGCTTGTCGTATTCGTCCACCAGAACGACCGCCCGCCGCCCGGTGCGCTCGTGCAGGGCCGCGATCAGTTCCCGGAAGCGGATCGAAACTCTGGCGCTGCCCGGCTCTATGCCGGCCAGCCTCTCCGCCGCCTTCAGTTGCGCTTCCGTTTCTTCCCGAACCCCGTCCGGGTCTCCGAAATCGCCCCCGCCGAAATCCAGCCGCACCGGCGCGCCGACCAGTCCCATGCGCCATGTATGGCGAGGCCCCGGAACGGCTCCTCGTTTCCCTCGAACAGCTTCTGCAGCGTGTCCACCAGCAGGCTCTTGCCGAACCGCCGCGGACGCGACAGGAAATAGTACCTGCCCCTCTCGACGAGGCGGCGCACATGGTCCGTCTTGTCGACGTAGTAGCAGTCCAGCTCCCGGATCGTCCGGAGGGAGGACATGCCGGTCGGAAGCATGCGTCTCGTCATCCGAAGAGGGTAGGCCTCCATGCCGGAGCCGTCAAGGAGAAGGCTCGTCGGGCCGTTTGCGCCGTTCCGTTTTTTGTCGGCCTGCCGCCCGGCCGACGCCCCGCGAACCGCTCCGCCCGCCCGCCGGCAGCCCGCAAAGGCCTCGCGGGCGCTCAGTCTTCAGAACAACAAACGCTCATGGCTCACCCCGTAGCATGTAACTTTGGGGGTGGTTCTCCCGGCCTCGCGCCGCTCGCGGAAATAACCGTTCCGCGTTCGGGCGGCGCGGCGCGAAGACAGGGCGGGGCTGCCCTCAGCGTCAAGCTCCTCTCGAACGGCGAGCGCCGCCGCGAAAAAATCTCGTGGAACGGTTTTGCGCAGCCGGCAGCTCGGGGTGAGTTACACAACAAAGGCGGGAATCCGGTTGCCGCGCCGCAAACCCGGTGCAAACCGGGCCGTGGCCTGAACGCCGGCGGCCAGGGGCGGCGCCCGGCCGGCCGTGGGGTGGAATCTGCGAAAATCGCGGTCCCGGCGCGGAGAATCCGCAGTTTTCCGTATCCGAGGAAAAAATTCGGCACTCTTGAAAGCTGTCCGCATTTCGAGACGTTGCGGACAGCGCATGCGGCTCGAAGAGGATTCGATGCCCGTCTTCGACGAACTGCTCAGCGACGCCAAAGGCCGTGAAGGTCTTGCCCGCGCCGCACGCCATGACGAGGCGGCCCCGGTCGTGGTTGGCAAGTCCAGTGGCCGCGTCCCACTTCCGCCTGAAGGGGCCATGGCGCTTCGCGGCGCGCTCTTCGACCTGGATGTTCAGGCGCTCGCGGAAGTCGATCCACCTGGGATGGACGTTCCGGATCGCCCGCTTCGGCCACCACCGGCAAGCCGCCACGCCGCAGGCGGAAGACCGGTTGTCGAGAGCCTCCGAGGAACTTGTCGGTCTCGCCTTTGCCAAGGCAGGTCCTCGCAGCACTTGCACCGGATGGCGATCCACTCAATCCCGCCGCGTCACGAGGTCAATACCGATGTCGCGGCCGTCCGGTCAACGCCTCGAGCTCGGGCAGCCAGGCCAGCGCCAGTCGAACTCGGGCTTCCGAAGCGCGCTCCGCAGCCGCTCGAACCGGAGCCCTTTCCCGGACTCGTCGCAGTTTTCACCGCGGGTCGAGGATGACGCGCGCGCTTGGCCTTCTCCCCGAGGCCCGCGCCCGTCATGACATGCTCCGCGCCCCCGTCGCAAGGCTGCAGCATGCGGTCGATCCCGCGCCGACCGCTCCCCGGCATGGATACGCACTCGCGAGCGGATGCTCCGTTCTCGATCACTTCTTCGAGAGTTCATGCGTCTTCTGGGCATTCATCCAGAATTCCGGGCTCTGCCCGAAATACGCGCCGAGCGCGATGGCGGTTTCCGCGTTCACCCCGCGCCGTTCGCGAACGATCTCGCGCAGGCAGGCCGCCGCCAAGCCGGTGCCTTCGGCGACGCGGGCGACGGTCAATCCCATCTCCTCAACCTGTTCGCGCAGCAAAGCGCCGGGATGTTCGGCGACGCGATGGGTGGGTATGCGCGACATCTCTTCACTCCTCGTCGTTCGGACCGCCGGTCATTCGTAGCGGTCGTTCAACTCCATGTCCCAAGCGTCCCGCCAGACGAAGCGTAACCGCGCGAACCGCGAATGCCGCGCTGTCCGACGCGGTCTCAAGTCAACGGGCGGTTTGGCCGGCGGCTCGCGAAGATCCTCGACGCGGGCCGCGTGACGGTCCAGCTTGCTTCGGACCCGGCGCAGGACCGACGCCGGAAACGATTTCCCGCTTACGCCGTTGAAGACATTCTCCGTCCATTTGCTGTGCAACTAACCTGCAGGCCACAAAAAAAGCCGTTCCGCGAAGTTTTTTCGCGGCGGCGCTGGCCGTTCGAGAGGAGCGTGACGCCGAGGGCTGCCCCGTATAGCCCTGTCTTCGCGCCGCGACGCCCGAACGCGGAACGGTTATTTCGGCGAGCGGCGCGACGCCGGGAGAACCACCCCCAAAGTTACACGGGGTGAGCAGGATGTTTGTCGGACGCGCCTGGAAGCGCGGGGCAGGCGCAAAGCAGAGAACACGGAACCGGACAGCCACGGGTTCACACCCACGGTCAAGAGGACAGTTCCTGCTATGCGCGCTTCGTCGGCGAAGCAGTCTCGTAGGCGGGGCTTGCGGAGACGGAACTTGGCGCGGGGAAGACCTCGACGCGTTCGACCGCGAGTCCGGTTCCGTCCCGGCGGACAGCCATCGTGCCGACAGCGGGGCGGGCGACGTCGTCGAGGAGCCGGTCGCCAACGGCGGGCTCCAGCCCTGCGCACGGAGGAGGCGGAGGTTGGCGGGTTCGGCGACACCCTCGCACCAGAGCATGGCTTCGGAAGATACCAGCGCACGGTCTCGTCGGCGGACTCGTCGTTGAGCGCCCCGCCGCCGGCTGCGGCGGCGATTTCGGAGATGCCGACGGCCGCCGCGCCGCGGCACGGATCTCGCGCCGGTACGGCTTCCGCCTGGTCGCGACCGGATGACGCAGGTCGCCCGGTTCGGAGCCGGTTTCGACGGCAAGCTCCGTCGCGGCCGCTCGATACTTCAAGGAAACCCTCGACAGTCCGCTCCGCAACCTTCACCCGGGCAGACCCGACTGGCGAACGATCGACAGCAGCGCGCCAGCACCCAACCCCCTCCGGCACCGGAGCGGTACTTGCGCCACTCTCCCTGCGCATGACTGCCGCGTCTCCTCACCTCGGCGAAACCATGAGACGCCAGGACTCCGCAGGCTTCACGACCAGAAAGAACGCGCAGCCTAATCAACGGCGACCTCGACGCGAGTTACCTGCACTACGCAAGCGCTTTTCGACTTCCTCCGCCGGAGCCGCCTCGAAGAACAGAGTCAACGCCTCTTCGAGATTATCGCGCGCTTCGGCTACGGCGCTTCCCTGGCTGGCGACGTCAACTTCCGGGCACAGGGCCACGTAACCGTCCCCTTCGCGTTCAACGATCGCCGTCAAGTGCCTGTTCATACCGCACTTCCTTCCTTAAAGACGGCCCACCCGTTCGCGCCGGCCGCAGTCGTTGTCCAGATCAAGAAGCTGTCGAGAGCAATGCATTAAGGGAATCGCATATTTTTCGGAAACGGCAAAGCGTCATTCTCCAGAGAAGCAACGCCACTGCCGAGATAGCGAGCGGGAAGACAGTGGCTGAACGCGGCATTGCGCCGATGTTTGTCGAGGAGCCTCGACGCAAAATCCCTGGATAACTCCAGCGGAAGATTTCTCCCTTCCGAAGCGCGACACAGGCGGTCTCCGTCGCGATGGCAGTGCCGGACCGGCCGGCGAGCACCCCTGCCGCAGCGATAAATTCCCTCTTCCCGGGGTCGGGCCACGCCCGGTCTCGCCGGAGCGGCTTGCCGCAGTTCGAACAGCGACGCTCCTCCGGCTCAAGAAGCTCCACCGGCGTTGCGCAGCGCACGCCCGTTCGACGGCGACCCCGGCTTTCGGCCCCGACGACGAGGCTCTCGCGTTGTCGGGCCGCTGCCCGGGCGTCGCGGGCATGAACGTTCGTTGCCGTACCCGTCCTGGACGAGCTTGCGGTTGCGTGCCTTCAGACGAGCATCGCCGCGCTCGTCATGCCGCGCCCTCAACCGAGGCGCTTGCGCCGCGCGATTATTGTCGGCTGCCGTCCGTTCGGCGCTCCCGCGGACCGCCCCGGCCAGCCGTCGGCAGGCCCCAAGGCAGGCTGGCGAACACGGAACAAAAGCATATTTCCGGTTTGCAGACAGGCCTGATGCGGCGCGGCGAACCCGAAGCGATGTCCGAACGCGGGCGATCGTTTGCGGTCGCGGAGCGGCTTGGGGTAGAAGCTGCAAAAACGGCGTTCTCGGCGCGGAAAATTCGCGATTTTCCGTGCCCGAATCGGGCCGCACCTTTGAGCCATTTTTTGACGTACAGCGCAAGCGACTTGCAATTTCGCCCTGCCGGAGGCCGCTCACCTCCCGTTCGAGTTCGCGAGACACCGGGCGCTCCAGTTTCTTGCGCGCTGCTTCAGCATGGTCTCACGCCCGACGCGCTGCATCTTCCAGAACGCCGCCTGCTGCCGTGCGCTTACTTCCTTCCAGCGCAACGCTCTTCCGCTTCGTGACGCGCGTCGTCCTGCTGCTGCAACGCCTCGTTCCGCCGCCGGAGGGTCGTTGCCAGCGGCAAAGCCCCTGCCCGTCGGTCGTTTCGAAGAAAGAATCCGGTATCGCCAACTCCATGAGGACGGATGGTCAAAATCCCGTGACCAATCCCCAGACAAATTTTTTCGTTCCCTGTATAGCGAATGCTCACATGTCAGACTTTCACCCCTTCAAATCTGTCGTTGATCGCAGTGAACAATAGGACCGCAGTATCGAGAACGTGGTCCGGAAGAATCGTCCCCTTTTCAGCCCAATCCGACACGAGGTGCAAGGCAACGGACGCTTTCCAGCCGCCTGGAAGGTCGATCTCCTGATCCTTTGCAGCTGCCTTTATCCGGCTCGGAACGCTTCCAGCCGGCAAGTTTTCTCCATTCATAGCGGGAGCCCCGCCAATGACGGCATCAAATGCCTCAAGAACAATTTTCTCGCCGAGGATGTCTTCGATTTCGACCTCCTGTTCCGCACGATTCAGCACGGAATCAAGCATCAGGATTTCGGAATCGTGCCCGGCGTATAGCTCACTCATCAGCGCGTCCCTACGGACTTGGCCAGCTTGGTCGCCATCAAGAAGAATCAATGGTCGAACCTCTTGGCCGAGAAACAGCGAAGCAAGGTATCCGACAAGCTTCGTGCCGCCGCACGGCGTTATGTAGATATCGTCCGGCAGCGCGATTCGACCGGATCTCGCGCATTGCTGGGACAGCGCATGCAGGTAATAAAAGTCGGTTATTCCTTCGACCAGAACATTTTTTCGATGCTGGAAGAGACCACGAACCATCGCGTATCCTGCGGCAGCTTGAAGCGGGAAAATCGTCTCACGGTCCTTCGACCACGTCTCCGCCGTTATCCGGCACCGGCCACTGTCGTCTTCCGTGACCGGCCTCACGCGATGCAAATGCTCTCCGTCAATCAGGAAGGGCGAGTGAGTCGTATAAGCTAGTTGATTGGTTTCCGAAAGTTTCTTGAAAAATTGGATCAACTCTTGCTGCGCGGTCGGGTGAAGATGCAGACCCGGCTCGTCAAGCAATAAAATAGCATTCTTGTGGAAGTGCTCGGACTCAACCAAGAATACGAGGTAGAATGAGAAGAACCACTGAAATCCTCTGCTACGAGATTCGAGTTCAATTTCCACGTCCTGACGGCGGTCATCGGCGACCCAGATACGGAAATAATCGCCATCGGCTTGATAACGAATCTTGTGACGGCGTTGCGACCACCACGCCGAAAATTTTTGGCTAATGTCGAGCGAAGCCGCGTTCAGAAGAATCGCACGCTCTGCCTTACGTTTCAGATCGGCGGAAACATCTGCCGACATCTGCCCACGGTCTCGTTGTTGCCCCACCCGTTCGTAGCCAAGGTCTCTAATCTGCTCCGGATCAAGACCGACATGGCGGAACATAGCACTGATCGAGCGCACACGAGGACTAATCTCGCTTCGTCCTAAATCAGCAACAAGACGGGGTAGCCAGATAGCGTTTCTGATAATACCGTAGTTCTCGAAATAAATAAAAACGGGAAGATTGTCCTCGATCAACTCGTCAATCCGATTAGTAATTGAACCTTTTTCTGCAGCGCCCAAGACCGGTTCGATAGCGGCTTGAAGCGCTTCTACGATGTCGGCAATCTGCGGGATGATATTGTCTTCATTCTCTTCTCGAAGCTCGGTCAAGAGCGCTTTTCCCTCATCGCCGCATAGATCGACGACATTCTTCAGCTTGTCTTTCCAAACCGTCGCCCATTCGGTCAATTCCTTGCGCAGTTTTGCCGTAAATTCTTTCCGGCCCTCGGCCGGCACCTCAAGCCGACGGGCGCTCGAAGCAAACTTATCGAGCGCGGCAATCACTGGATCGGGCGCAAGCGGTCGCTCGTCCAGCGGCGGCGTATACTCGAACGCGAGCGAGTCATCGTAATGGCGTGTCAGGGTGGTCTTGGTCGGTGGTTCTCCACTCTGTTCGAGGATCTGACCGATTTCCGCCCGAAGGTGTTCTGGAAGTTCGAACTCGACCGAGCAGACGGGCCAGTCTTCGCCTTTCGAGCCTTTGGCGACATAGTCGCGCACATACCGATCCCGAGGAAATTCTCGTTGCGCATCATAGGGCTCATCATAGGGCTCCGGTGTAGCTGAATTGAACTTGTGAAGCGCCTTGAGCAACGAGGTCTTTCCAGACTCGTTTCGGCCAACGAAAGCGGTTACCCGTTCCAAGGGTATCCAGCCGCTATCATCGATATTGCGGAAATTCTGAACACGAAACCGAACGGCTTTCATACCGAATCTTCCCTCGTGACAATTGCGGGCCTCGTATGGCCAATACTGCACCAAGCGTTCCATTGTCAAGCTGCAAAGCCGGTCGTCCCTGATTTGCGGCATAAATTTTGATCATTGTTTCCCACGCCTGCCGACGGGTGCGGATCTTTTTTGCCAAAAATCTCTGGTTTATTTACGGGATCGGGATTTCCGCCGTCAGGCGACGTTCAACGCCTGGTTCGCAGCTCTAGTCGCCATGCCAGACGGTCCGACCAATGCTCCGAGGGCGAGGACGTTTCGACTCCGTTCGACGCTCCAGCGCGCCCGCTTCATGCGCTGGTCGACCAGCACCTTGTTGGCGGACGACGCCCGACCGTGCAGCCGCTGGCCTTGCTTGAGGCTCGCGTAGCGCGCGCCTGCGCTTGCGGAAAAGCTCGCGCTCGAAAACCTTGAGCGCCGTTTCCGTCGTCGCCTTGTCGCGGAGAGCGCCGACCTTGCCGTCGACGTCGTCGCGCAGGACGGCACGGTACTTTTCGTGGCAGCGCTCGCGACGGGCGGGGGCCTCGCCGAGATGCGCAAGAAAAAATCGACCGCCCGTTCGTCGGACCGGAGCTTGTCGAGAAACGTCCAGTTGTCAGGCGCGGCGTCGGCGACCAGCTCGAGCCGCGCCCTGGCGGGCGACCTCTTCGGCGAGTCGCGCTGTCGCCTTACCGGCTTCCGGCCCGAAACCGAGCGTTTTCACGCCCTCCGCGTCCTGGAAACTGACCGCCCCGCAGGACGCTTCGCGCCCATGCGCCTCTTCGTCCCCGTCGGGGCGAACCCGTCGGGGCAAACCCGTCGAGCGAGACGGCGCAGAAAACGGCTTCGCACCGTTTCCGTCTCGCGGGCCCCTTCCCTTTTCCTTCTGGAGACCGCCCGTCGTCTCCAACGGACGCGTGGCTCGACGACAGCCCCCAACTCTCCGAAGAGTTTGGCCGGCGGCGTGCAGTGGACAGGAGAGCGCGGCAATCGGCCGCCGTCAGCCCGAGTCGTTGTCGACCTGCGAAAACGACCCCTTGCGCGTCCGAAAGCACCGGACCGACAGCGCGGGTCTTCTGCGTCCGCGCAGTCCGACCTTGGTGCCCCCGCGAGCCGCCCCTCTCATCCCGGGCACCGCCCGGCACAGCGCGACGATCCGCTTGCCCGACCTCGAAATCGACGAACGCCCCCTCTCGTTCGGCGCCTTCCTTGACGAACGCTGACCCCGAACGCCCGACGGTCGCAGCCCGTACTTCGTGACCGGTGAAAATCTATAGCTGTTTCCGGTTTGGCGATCAGACTTGCACCCTCAAGAAGATAACTCAAACGCCATCGGTACCGTTGTCAGGACGATTGGCGAAGGCCTGATCGCCGAAGGTTGTCTTACCGGGCGCGCATTTGGCAGCCAAGTACTTATCGCGCTGGGAAATCCGCAAGGTTTGCGAAATTGAGCGACATCTCCTCAGCATTTTCCGAGAGGCTTGGTTCTGATACCCTTCCGGAAGCGGCGGAACGATCAGTCGCTGAGCAGATACTGCGTCACCAGTGCCCGAGTGATAGCTTCACCACGTCCGGAAAGCTTCCGAATGTTTTCTTCCGACATTGCGGAGAAGTCGGTTGGGTAATGGATCACTTCCTCGCGATCCACCCAGTTGGCGGGTTTCAAAGGCACCCTTTGATCGACCTGGCCCAGATTCGCGTAGATGAAGCCGTCAAGTCGCCCGGATTTCGCGTGGTCGTGCAGCCGCTGTTTGGTAGCGTCCTGAATCTTGCGCATGACCGCAGCGACGACCTGGATCATTCGTATTGGCCAACTGATGGGTACGGTCTCGCCAGTGAATTGCCCGGCTCCCGCGTCGCTCGCGATGATGATGTCGGGGTTGTAGGCGGTCACGCTGACTGCAACATCCCGCCCCGGTTCCATCACGCTTACTCCGAGGTTCTCGAAGACGCCGCCGTCGGTGACTATCACGCGGTGCATCTTGGTCTTTCCGTTTCGCTCGAAGGGACGGCTCCAGTCGAACGGCGGCAGGAGTGGTGGATAGGCGGCCGAGGCCGCGACTGCGTCGGCGATTCGGAGTTCGCTCGCGGGCGCCCAGCCATATCTCCAAGTGCCGAAGCGTTCGTTGCTCATACGAAACGCGGTGCCGGTCCGCAGTTCGCACGCGTTGAAGACGATTGACTTGCCTTGGCGTGTGGGCGCGTCGCAGTTTTGCGCGCCAACTACGTCGGCGATCGCGTCTGCAAGAACATGTGTGCGCGAATAATGGCATCGAAGCGGCCACGACCAGCGCGAAACGATGTCGCTGGCATGGCGAAGCACGGGAAAGAACGAAGCGAGCCGACTTGCCGACCATGCGATAACCCCGGTTGCCGCTGTCGGCACGGCCACGACCGCAAGGTTCCACAGAAGCTGTGCAGTGCGTGCGGGATTCAGGAGTTTTCTGAGTGCCGGCCTTACCAGGCCGCGTCGGAGGAATTCGACCGCGTTGCGGTCGATTTGAGCGAAAGGAGCCTCGGTATAGCCCATTAGGCCGGTTATGATCGATCCACCCGATACACCGGAGATCACATCGATCTCATCAAGCAACTTGAGGTCTTCGAGAGCCCGAAGCGTGCCGAGATGAAATGCGACGGCGCGCGATCCGCCGCCGGACAGCGATAACCCGATCTTTTTAGGAAGCGGCGCCAAGGGAGGCGGCGTCGTCACTCCGCCGTGCGCTGCCATTGCAAGTCCGGCGCGGCGCTTGGTCAAATCTCGCTTCTCGAACGCGTAGGCCCCGAGTTGCGGCTCCCGTTCGGCTGCATGTCCGACGATGACCATGAGCTGGTGAGCGCCGTTATCAGGCGCGCTCGCGAAGATGGTGGCGATGCCGTTGTAGTCCGTGGCGCTGGGCCGGGCCGGGCTGATCGGATGGGAGTGCCAGGTTCCGACGTAACGCGCGATCCGGTGGGTCCGCTCTTCGTAGTCCTCGCACAGATCCGTTGTACCGTGCGTTCCGCAGACGAAGCGCTCTGCGGAGAAACTGCTGTCCCGCGGCGGACCACTGACGTTTGTCACCCATGCGATTCCCAGAGTCTCGTCGAATTGTCCGAACAGCAACCCGCCTGTTTCGTGTTCCGGGGATCGTTCACGGGCGCCGGTGCGGATCCAGCCGGTCATGTCCCGCCAGGCGTTGGCCGACACCCGAAAGTCGAGTCCGCCGGCAACCCAGCGAATATCCGGGGGAAACCGAAAATGATGTTGGGGGTTGCCGGATGACGGGGCAATAAGGAAGGCGCTGGCGGCGTCGCCGGGCTCGGCAAGTCTCTCAGCCAACGCGTTGAGTGCTCGTGCGGACAAGCTGGCGACATCGGCGTGAGATGCCACGAAGGTGGGATCGGAGCATCCAGGTTCAGGCTGACGGAGGCCTTCAATGGCGTCCGATATCCAGAAGGCCTTGGCCCATTCGCTCAACCAGTCCCGTGTCACGGCGACCAGACCGAGACGCCGATGGACGTCAAGGGGCCCAGCTTGATATCCGGGCGGGACAACGACAGCCATGGCGTGTCGCGCTGTAGCGCTCATCATTACCGATGCGATTGGAATGCGCCGTTCGTGGTCTTTGAGTACGGCCTCGAGCTTGCTTCTGACCCACAGGGACGCGGTCGCATCGATGATGACGTCGACATCCGCGTCCCAATCGGTTCCTGCCAACGTCTGAGAAATGATGTCTTCGCATCTGGACGTTACTGCGACATCGGGTGCGATCGATTGCACCCGGCTCGCGAGCGCGGCGACCTTCGTCTCATTGGTGTCGATTGCAGAGAAGTTTTGTCTCACCAACACGCCCGGGGTGACACGGCCATAATCGTAGAGCGTGAGTTGGCCAACCCCGGTTCGTGCGAGGTGCTCCGCGATGAGCCCGCCGATCGCTCCGCAACCCCAGAGCGCGACCCGTTTGCCGCGAAACCAGTCCATCGGCGTACCTTCGTCTCGTCGGGTAACGATCTCAGGCCGATTCTCAATCACGCGGCACCAGCGCACGCAGGCTTTGCGACGCCATTGGCGGTGGGCTTTCAATCCGTCGTCGATCAATGCATAAATCACCGTCGGGGTATTTTGATCATTGTAGAGATTGCTCAATCGGCGGGCGAGGGAGGCTGTGCGCAGCGTGGCGACGTCGGCCGCTTCGATTTCCCAGAATGCGATGTGCTGGCGTCGTTGATGAACATCGCCCGCGATGCCGCGCGAGGGAGCGCCGATTCCTACGTACAACGGCGTGCCCGCAGGGACACGGTCGGAGGCCAGCATCAGGTCCCTGAACAAGCTATCGCCGGGGTTACCTCTGCTCTCAAGGTAGCAGAGCAAATCATCGACGGTTCGGGGGTATTCGAACGGAAGTTCAAAGTCGAGCAGCGCAGCCGGCGCGAACGGCTGATCGTCCGGGACCTCGTGTATAGGCCGCCAAGCGTCGACCTGGAGAAGGTCGGACTTGGTCCGGGACAGTACGGCCGCGCCGAACCATGGCCAAGTGTCGCGGTCCGGGGTATCGGCATTCACGCAGATCGCCGTGGAGGCAGCCGTATAGGCAACCGGCGGATGCAACGGGCCTTCGGGGCGGTCGAGTTCGTTGCGGGCTCCGCGTCGAAACCACTCGTCGATCTGCGCCAAGAATCCGAACATGCCTTGCGAAGGGATCCACTGTGTCTCGGCGGACAAGTACACGCAGAGACGCTGTTCCCATTGTACGTGCCCAAAGCCGCGGAATCGGGTGTGGGCGGTGTCGACGGATGGCGGAGTGAAGGGGAAATCCACAGGGATCGAGAGCGTGACGCCTTCTCGGTCGTGCAGCGGCAGGCCACCCTCGATGCGCTTGTGACGCGCGCAATCGAGGGTGATATCGACGTTCAGGGAAGCATCGGGGGCCGGTTCTTCGTCGACACCGATGATCCGGAGGGGGGAACTACCTGCGTCGGCGATGCGCCGGAGTTGTGCAAGCGCAATCCGTTGTCCTTCACTCAGCGCCACGACCAAATCCGACCGCCTCAGCAGGGGCTACGGCAACACCGGCCGCTCTCAGTGCGTCGCCCATTGACTTACTCGCTTCGCTTTCGCCGACGTATGCGAAGCCGTTCTCGCTGACCTCGAAGACGATCGGTTCGGGATTCTTCTTGTCCGGATGTTCGTGGGTGCACAGGAACTCGTTGGGGACGATGCGCTCGTACTGCCTCTTCGCCTTGGCGTGCGGCGGGTTGTCTCCCGGCTCGTTGCGCGCTGGCACCGGTTCCGAGCTCGACACAACGTATCCCGGATCAAGGGCCGCATTACCGATATCCCGCACCATCTCGGGCTTCAGAGTTTCCTCGTCCTCGTCTTTCCAGTACATGACGGACTTCGAGCAGTGATGGGGCGCCAGAAGCACATTCCAGGCGAGCGTTTCGGCCTCGCTACGATCGAAGATGCGCCGGACGATCGGGTAATTGAGGTCGCCCATGAGCAGCGCCCGGCCGACGCCGTCTCCGTCGCGAAGAGTTATCTGAAAGGCCAAGCTGCATTCGTTCCGATCGCCAAAGCTGTCGTCCTTGAAGGGCGCGTGAACGAACGCCTCGAATGTCCCGGAGAGCTCTTCACCGTCGAGGGTCGTGACGGTTTGGCCCGGAACGGACAGGAATTCTTCGGGGAAGCCCTGGAAATCGGGCTCCTGAAGCAGGTCGTCGTAACCAATGATACGAATCCGGTCACCGCGCCCAGGATCGCCACCGGCCGCAATGGTCGCTTCAACGCGTCGCATCGCTTCGTCGTGGAAGGCTTGCGCGTCGTCGCAAAGATCCTCGTCCTCACGGATTTCACGGAACGTCCTTGGCGACATCCAGAGCTCCGAGATAAACACGCGCTCGTTGAGCTCCTCGAAGCCCTGACAGTGGTCCAGATCGGGATGGGTAAGAGCGAACCCCGATAGGAACGGCCCGCCATCCCGCTTCGGCAGTATCTCGATCAACTCGTCGATCACGGGCCAAGCCGCGTCCTTATCGTCTTCGGATTTCGCCATGTGCCGGAGGTCCACCTGCAGGTAGACTTTCTCCGCCACGCGAATGGTCGTGCTGTCGCCGGTGCCAACCGGCCAGAAGATGAACCCCTGATCAGGCGGGTCGATAGCCATTTTCAGTGCCTCCCTTGAGTTGTGCACAAACTACCGTGCATAACTACATATAGGACCGGTTCGCCGGATTTCAAGGGGCCGGCCTACGCCGCAGGGCGATCCCACGCCGGGGTAGCGGCTTGGGGCGGAATCCGAGAAAACGGCGTTCCCGGCGCGGAAAATTCGCAGTTTTCCGTGCCAGAATCGGGCCGTGCGCCCTGAAAGCCATTTCAAGACGTGCAGCGCAAGCGGCTCTCGATTTCGCCATGCCGGAGTCGGCTCACCTCCCGTTCGAGTTTGTTCACCGGAGACGCTGGGCGCTCCAGTTCCTTGCGCACCGCCTCAGCGCGGTCTCGCGCCCGACGCGCCGCCAGAACGCCGCCTGCTGCCGCGCGCTTACTTCCTTCCAGCGCAACGCTTCCGCTTCTTGACGCGCGTCATCCCGCCGCCGCAACGCCTCGTCCCGCCGCCGGAGGGTCGCTGCGAGCAGCAAAGCCCCCTGCCCGTCTGTCGTTTCGAAGCAAGAATCCGGTATCGCCAACTCCATGAGGACGAAGGGTCAAAATCCCGTGAGCAGTCCCCAGACGAGTTTTTTCGTCCCCGGGTGCGAACGCTTACCCTCCCGGTCGGCGACAGGACGGCGTTCAACGTCATGTCCGGCTTGCGAAATCGCCCCTGCTTCGCCGCGTCGGAACGAAGCCTCTCGGCAATCTCGCGCTCGGCAAACGATCTGCGTTCGTCGCGGCGTTCTCTCTCCGAGGCTTGGCGGTCTCTTCAACAGGGGTGCGACATCCGTACCGCATGTGGAGTCCGCCCACTGAACTCTGGCGCTCAGCTCCGACATGCTGGGAACGGTCTGCGTTACTTTTCCGCGTTCACGGCACCGGTACGCGGGTTTCGCCCAGCGCTGCCGACTCCAGGCCCACCGCGGTCTCCGGATCTCGCTCGGCGGCGTCCGACTGCGTGCCAGAATTCCGAACTTCACGGCGGGTCAAAATCGATTTCGCGGGTCGCGATTTGTGCTATAGGTGCCAATGAAGGAATCTCTTCAAGCTTGAGGGTGCACGACCATGACACTCGCCCAAGTGACGAAGCGCTCGAACGGCCGGATTGCAGCGTGGCTGCTAGCGCTCTGCATCGTTGGCGGACCGCTGTTGGCCGCATGCGGAGGGGGTGGCGGCGGCGGCGTCGCGCCGACAAGCGAAGAGCGGCAGGAAGAGGAAGAGCGGCAGGAAGAGGAAGAGCGGCAGGAAGAGGAAGAGCGGCAGGAAGAGGAAGAGCGGCAGGAAGAGGAAGAGCGGCCGACAGATCCTCTAGCTCCCGCCCTTACACCCGACCTAGCGATCTCTTTGATCGATCTACCGCCGCCCGCAGCATCACCGCCACCACCGCCCACAAACCCGCCGCCCACAAACCCGCCGCCCACAGCCGACGACTACAGGAAGCACCAAGAATATCGTACCCAATTTGGATCGATTTCCCGAAATTGGGGTCTGGGCGCATCCCATGCAGCGAATGCCTACGCCAAACTCGCGCAAAGGCAAAGAGAGGTCGCTGCTGTGGCACTTGGGGCACCTGGAACCGGGGTAACGGTGGGGCTTATCGACACAGGCATTGATCAAAATCATTGGGAATTCGATCAGCTCCGAGTTACTGAGACGATGCTCGGAGCGGAAGACGAAGACGGCAGCAGCTTCAGTCACGGTACGGCAGTGGCGAGCCTGATCGCCGCCCAGCGGGACCGAGGGGTGCCATCTGGGCATGGGTTCGAACAATGGGATTTTCACGGCATCGCCTGGGGCGCCAACTTGAAGATGTATGCCATCCCGTTGGGATCGGGTTCTGACAGGCCCTACGAACCGATTTCGATCAGTAATCTGGCTAATTACGATACCGGCGCATTGGGCCCTCGGCTTCGCGCCGCGCTGGATCCCGACCAGGGCGTGGACATCCTGAACATGAGTTTCGCTGCTCAGGGCCTGATTGAAAATTACGACAGGATGGTCCTCGAAAGGGCCCTCGACGAAACCATCACGGCGGCGGCGCAATCCAGCAAGGATGACGCGGACAAGACCTTGCTTGTCTGGGCGGCCGGCAACGACCATGGGCAGAAGTGTACTGATGGGACGGACAATTGCGTCAATATCGTTGTAACGGGCATCGGGGACGATTTGTCCCGCGAGGGGACGATCGATGCCACCTCCCCGGCGGTCCTCAACGCTCTTCCCGTACACATCGAAGGGCTGCGAAAACATTCGGTCTCGGTGGTGGCGACACGGCGCGACGGTACGCTCGCCGGGTTCTCGAACCGGTGCGGCATCGCCGCCAAATGGTGCATCGCCGCTCCAGGCGAAGACATGTTGGTAGCCTATTTCGGCCCGGCCTCACCTACGGATTCCAGACCAGTAAGGGGCTATATCCGCGGCATGCGGGGCACGTCTTTCGCGGCACCCCTCGTGGCGGGCGGCCTCGCTGTCCTGAAGCACTACTTCCGCGGCCAAATGGGCAACACCGAAATCCTGACCCGCCTCTACCGCACCGCTGACCGGGACAGCGATGCCACCCGGCCCGACTCGGTAGCGGAGGGAGAGCAATGTCCCGAACACCTCGATACCGACAGAGACCGCTCCACATGCGAGCTGTCGTCCACGCACGGATGGGGATTGATGGACCTCGACGCCGCTACGGAGCCCGTCGGAGGGATGACCATCGCGCTTGGAAACGCACTGTCCGGAAAACGGGTGGCCGCGGCGTCGAGCATGCTGCGCAGCGGTGGCCCTGCGGGCAACGCCCTCGCCGCGGCGTTCAGGGGCCGGGAGGTGGCGGTCTTCGACGAGTTGAACGCTCCGTTCTGGTTGGGGCTGGACGGATTCACGCATACCGCCGCCAGGCCGGCCCTTGAAGACCGGTTGACCCGGTTCATGCGATCGGAACGGCGCGACAGCCTTCGCGCGGGCGCCTCCCTCGACGGGATCGTCGAAACGCCCTTCGCGTCCACGCGCATGCAGCTTGGAATAAACCGGACGGCAGGCGAATGGTGGTCCGGCGGACACGCCTCTCTGGTCCCGGTGGATTACGGCGGCCTTTCGCTGGCCCTCGGCGAAGGAGAACTCCGGGCGTCGGCGCTCGCCGCCGCTCCGGCGTTGAACAACCGATTGGGGGGTGAGGTAAGGGTTCCCGAAGCGGGCGTGGTGCTTGCATGGCAGCCGCCGAGCTCCGCCCTCGGCCTGCAATTCGGCGCGTTGCGCGAATTCCGAAGCTCGCTGGGCACGAACGCGAGCGGCGCGTTCGGAAAGCTCTCCTCGGGCGTCGCCTTCGCCGGAACCGGTTTCGACACGGCTGTCGGCGACTGGGGAATACGCGCCGAAGCGGAACTGGGCGTGACCGGTTCCGATGCGTCGGGCGGCATGGTCAAGGAGGTGTCCACTGTCGCCACTTCCGCGTTTTCCCTTTCCGCGGAGCGCGCTTTCGAAGGCGGCGACCGGCTTCGTTTTTCGCTGTCCCAGCCTTTGCGGGTGGAGCGAGGCCGGATGCAGCTTGCCGTTCCTACCGGCCGCACCAAGCGGGGCGAGGTGGTGCGCAGCGTCGTGAACGCGCCGCTAACTCCGTCCGGACGCCAGATAGACATCGGCGCGGACTGGCGCCGGCCTGCAGACGCGATAGGCGGCACGCCGCGTTTCGGGGCGACGGTATCGTTCCAGCCCGACCACACGGTCGGCCGCACTCCGGAATTGACCTTGCTTGCAGGCTATCGACTCTCGTTCTGAATCCCGGTTGCGCGGTCCCGACGACGGCTGCGCACCGGGAAACAACGACGGAGGCGGCCGCCCGATAACGAATCCGACGCGCTGCCGGGCGCGCTGCCGACCGCCGCTGCAGGGAGGGTGGCCCCTCAGACGGCGACCGCCTCCGCAGGATCCCGGTAGTCGTAGCCGAGCGCCGCGGCAACCTCCTTGCAGGTGACGTGGCCGGCATGCACGTTCAGGCCGTTGCGCAGATGCGGGTCGTCGACGAGAGCCTGACGGTAACCCTTGTTCGCGAGGGCGAGGACATGCGGCAGGGTCGCGTTGTTGAGCGCGAACGTCGAGGTTCGCGGCACCGCGCCCGGTATGTTCGCGACGCAGTAGTGGACCACGCCGTCGACGATAAAAGTCGGATCGCTGTGGGTCGTGGGGCGCGAGGTCTCGACGCAGCCTCCCTGATCGATGGCGACATCGACCACGACCGATCCCGGTTTCATGCGGCGAACCATGTCCGCGGTGACAAGCTTGGGAGCGGCCGCGCCCGGAATGAGCACCCCGCCGATCACCACGTCCGCGCCGGTGACGTGACGATCGATCGCGGTACGGGTGGAGTAGACGGTGTCCAACGGGCGTCCGAACTGGCGCCACAATGCCTTGAGCGCCTCGGCCGAACGGTCGATCACCCATGTATCCGCGCCCATTCCCATCGCGATGTGCGCGGCATGTGTGCCGACCACGCCGCCGCCGATGACGACGACCTTGGCGGGCAGCACCCCGGGCACCCCGCCCAACAGCATTCCTTTTCCGCCATTGACCTTTTCGAGCGCGTGAGCCGCGGCCTGGATCGAGAGCCGGCCGGCGACTTCCGACATCGGCGCGAGCAGAGGAAGCCCGCCCGAAGGGGAGGTTACCGTCTCGTAAGCGATGCACACCGCCTTGCTCTCGACCAGGTCCGCGGTCTGCTCCGGGTCGGGAGCGAGATGGAGATACGTGAACAGGATCTGCCCTTCGCGCAGCATCGCCCGCTCGCCGGCCTGCGGCTCCTTTACCTTGACGATCATCTCCGCCCGTTCGAAGACTTCCTCGGAACCGGCTGCGACCGTCGCTCCCACTGCTACGTAATCGGCGTCGTCGGCGCCGATTCCCGCGCCCGCGCCCTGCTCCACGATCACGTCGTGGCCGTGCAGAACCGCTTCGTTCACGCTGTCCGGCGTGAGCCCCACGCGGTATTCGTGATCCTTGATTTCTTTCGGCACTCCAATGAGCATCGAGACGGCCTCCTTCTACATGCGTTCCCGGCGAACCTTGGTCGAAGACGGCTTTGGGGCATCTCTCCCGAACTGCCCCGAAATCCGGCAGCCGCCGGGAACGGCTGGAAGTTGATATAGTCTCACCGGCACTTGCGAAAAGGGCCGGATGGCGGATTGAGCGAACATTATCTGCATTCGTCGACGAACCGATAGTGATGCGCCAAAGCGGGCCTCGCTTGTCCTTGCGCAGCGTTGGCCTGCCCCTGCCCTTCCGGCGCCCGCCATGGCGCTGCGACGCCCGGAAACCGCCATCATGGAACGAAATACGATTGTCGGAGGCGGCGCTCACGCGCGAACGTGATCCGGTCATGTTTCGGGAAAAGCCGCCTCGCGCGTTGATCCGCGAGACTGCAAAACAGGCGCTTGACCGCGGCAATGCGCTCCCCGCGTTCTACGCCTGCGGCCGACGAAACGCGCGCGACGCGCAAAACGCCATTTCGACCGCTCCCCGGTTTCAACCCGGCGCAGGCGAATCGTGTAGGATCGGCCGGCAGCGTTTCATCAAAGCGGACATGCGATGGCGTTCCTGTTTCTCTGCGATGGCGAAGATCCTGCGGCCTGGAAGGCGGCGCTGCAAGCCGAACTTCCCGACCTCGACTTCCGGATCTGGCCGGACGCGGCGGGAAACGTCGACGAAATCGACATCGCACTGGCATGGCAGCCGCCGCCGGGTCTCCTGGCGACCCTTCCCCGCCTCAAGGCGATCCTGTCGCTCGGCGCCGGCGTCGAGCATGTGCTTCGCGACGGCAATCTGCCGGCGGGGGTTCCGCTGGCCCGCTTGGTCGATCCCGGCCTGCGGGCGGGCATGATCGAATTCGTGACCATGGAAGTTCTCCGGTATCATCGCCGGGAACCGGAGTATCGCGCTCAGCAGGCGGCCCGCGAATGGCGGTTGCTGCCGCAGACGCTACCCGGTCGACGCCGGATCGGGATCCTCGGTTTGGGGTATCTGGGCCGCGCCTGCGCCGAAGCGCTCCGCGACCTGGGATTCTCCGTCGCCGGCTGGTCGCGGTCCCGGAAATCGATCAAGGGCGTGGAATCGCTCGCCGGAGAAGACGGATTGTTCCGGATGCTCGAACGAAGCGAAATTCTGATCTGCCTTCTTCCACTCACCCCCGAAACCGAAGATATCCTGGACGCGACGACGCTCGGCGCGCTGCCCGCGGGCGCCGTGCTGATCAACGCCGCCCGCGGCGCCCATCTGGTCGATCAGGATCTGCTCCATGCGCTCGACTCGGAGCAGTTGTCCTATACCACCCTCGACGTATTCCGCGAGGAACCCCTGCCCCCTGATCACCCTTTTTGGGCGCATCCCCGCATTACCTTGTATCCGCACTCAGCGGCGTGGTCACTGCCGGAATCTGGCGCCGCCGTTATCGCGGAGAACGTCAGGAGGGCTTTGGCGGGCCAGCCCTTGGTCGGTCAGGTCGACCTCGACCGCGGCTACTGAACCCCCTGGTCAGTACCCGAGTATTGCTGCTTCCGCTCCCCGCGGAACGCCCAGAGACGCCTCATTGTGATCTTCGAGGCTGTCGCGCCCGCGAAAACGGCGCCGTCGTTCGGGGATTTCTTCGTGAATCAGCGGGAAGCCGCCTGCTGCAAGCGTTACAAGCCGCCGCCGCAACGGATGGTGAACTTCGTCCTGAACGATCGGTTGCTGCCGACCTTCGGTTCCATGCCGCTCGACCGGGTCGCCGCGGCGGAAGTCGACGGGTGGTTCGACCGGTACAGCCGGACGGCACCCGACGGAGCTAACAGAACGCCGGACATATTTCTGCAGATGATGAACCACGCGATCATGTGCGGTCACAAGGAATCCGGCGCAGGGCATCAAGCGGAACAGGCGTCCATGGCTCACTCGCTTCCTGTCGCGAGAGGAACTCCGCTGTCTCCATACGGAACTGAACGGCTGCGGGCACGAGACAGCATCGCGCAAACAGCAAGCGGACATCATCCGTCTTCTGCTCGCGACAAGATACCCAAAAAGCGAAATCGTCAATTTGCAATGGCATGAAGTAGACGGTCAAACCTTGTATCTTGCGAACAGCAAAAAACCGGACCCCGAAAAATCTTCTTGAGCGAAGGGGGCCCGCGGCATCAGGACGCCAGCCTCGGACAGGCGGCCCGTATGTTTTTTCGCCGCCCTTGAATCCAGCAGGGCCCCGATCGGGGAATCTCGCAGTTTAGCACGGGTATCCGAGGAAGGCTGGAAGATGTACGCCTCCACGATCTGCGTCATACCACCGCCGGCCATGCGGGGTCTTGCAGGGCATTCCGCTGCCGGTCGTCGTGCGGCTACTCGGCCGCCGGAACGTGCTGATGAGCTTGCGCTACGCGCATGTCGCTAATAAAGACATCGAGGCTGCTACGGAACGAAGCGGATCAGTGATCGCAAAAACCCTAACGAACAGTTCAATGTCGCCCGATGTCTGAGGTAATTGCAAAATCAGACATTTAGCGAAGAGTGCGGTTCTATTCGAACACAGATCACGTCGCCAAATTCGACGTCAAGACTGTCAATTAACCTGCACTGTCTAATATTCGCTTCAGACTTCTGATTCCGTGTCCACGCAACACTCTCCATTGCCCTTGTTGATCGATGCCGTGCTGTGCATATACTACTCCTACCAGAGTGATATCTGGTAGAGCTTTCTCTCGAAAATCCCTCCCGTTCATATGAGCTAACCAAATTCCACCGCCACTCATACCGCCCCATTCATGAGGGTCATCAATCAGTAGTTTACTGACCGATTCGTCTTCATCTTCCATCATATTTCCAATGTATATACTATACATATCCTCAGATTCCTGCAGATCAACATTATAGTCATAACGGTCCCATTCATCTGTAGGGTCTTGCACCTTCCCATTCCCAAAGACTTGACGTGCATGCACATATATTCGATAACCTCGACCCATTTCAAGTAGTTTCTGGCTTATTTCGTGTATTCTTCCACACACCCACATCCCGTCATATTTGCCCTCTTCCGATCCGATTAATTGATCTAGTGTTTCCTGCCGCTTATCCCAATTGTAAAATATCCCTTGTGTATATCCCTCAATCGACTTGACATTTTTCTCCGTGATTGCAATCCAGACAATATCGGGATCCCACAGCTGCTTCTCTATCGGATCCTCCTTTCCTTTGTCCATTCCTTCGCCTCTGATTATCCATCCATTCACTTCTGTGGGGATAACTTTACCATCCGATTTCATCAGGTCTCTATTAGAACTTTGTAAAATTGTCATTTTTACGAGATCTCCTTCCCTCAAATCCCGAATCACATGGCCCGCGGTCAATATCCCAGCCTGCCCTTCTTTGCGTACAAGCGTTCCGGAACCGGTTAACCACTCAAGTTTATTCTTGAAGTTTATATTGGATTCCGTCAGAATCCGTCCTATAACCACGGTATGAGCCAGCATTGTTTGGCGCATCTCAAGGAAATATTGTTCCATGTTTCCCCCATCAACTTCGAAGTGCGACACAGACGGTCGACAATTCCTGTCGCGAGGCAGTATGGGATGGGCAGCCGGTAAGTCAAGGTGCCGGGGCGGCAGGTGTCATTAACAGACGATATGACCGGTCCTTGTACTAAATATGTCTGACCCACTAGGCGGCGCGGTCGCCGGGGTTGCAGTTGGTTCCGGTGCAGAGCCCTGAACAGAGCGCGGAACGAGTTGATGGTCACGATGCGCCCGCTCGCCAAGGCGGTGCTGGCTGGTTGCCGTTATCTCGTGGGTTCATCCCATAGCTGGCTTGACGCGGTGGGGTTCGCAGCCTCTGCGCGGTGCTGGCGGCGCACGACAGCGGCGTCGCGCCTGTCCACGGAAACGCATTGATCCTTTCGCCAACGAAACGTTTCGCTTGCGAGCTCGGTGCGGCAGGTCACGAGTATCAACACGCGGAAAAGCCCTACATAGAAAACCAAAACTCAAGTCCTGACGCTTGAGATCTTTTCGTTGACTTTCGTTGCGCTACACGCTACAATATATTTCGCACTTGGAGGACTGTTTCTTGTCGCAACACCCCGCACACCTTAGCACGTTCGTTCGGAAACGCGTCCAGCATGTCGGTGACGGAAGCCGCTAGGAAATTCGGTGTAGGCAGGCCCGCCCTGTCGAACATGTTGAACGGCCACTCGTCGCTCTCTCCCAACATGGCCGTCAAATTGGAGAAGGTGTTCGGAGCCAACCGCCAAGAGCTTCTTGGTCGGAAGACGGTGTCCGACCGGCATGCCCGGGCGGCGGAGAACGCGGTCGCAGTGCACCCCCACGTCCCCGGTTTCCTTACGATCAAGGCCGGGCAGCCGCACAACTGGTCGTGCGGAAATTCGGACAATCGGCCTTGAAGATAGCCATTTCCCGTTTCCTTTTTTCCTAACGGCCGCCACCCCGAAATTTCCGAATCTTCGAGTCTTGCGAGTGAAACCCGCACGCCATCGCGACCGCCGTTTACCGGCCCTCGCATTGATCGGGCAGCAGTCTACGCGTAATTTCATCGATGTCTTGAAGGATTTTTTTCTTCTTGAGGGTTTCGCCGATGCGCCTCGAGATCGTAATCTGTCTGTTTTTTTCGTCGTATCGCCACGGCTTCGCGAGATCCTCGGCTGCCCTGGTAAGTTCCGCCAGCCGCGTGTGGCCGGCATTTTCCGGATCGAACCGCGGAATGGGAACGTTCATCCACGGCGAGAGATGGAAATCACGGTCCGAGCCGCGTGCGTCGGCAAACGCGGTCCGCAATGTCGGCGCATTGAGTAACGCGACCAAGTATGCTGCTTCGTCGCGGCTGCCCGCGTTCCAACGATAAACGCTGTCGTTGACCAGCGTCGTCGCTAGAGGAGCACGCGCCGCCCGCATGATCTTCCCTGATTTCGGATACAAAACCACGCACTTTTTCTTCGAATCCGACAACGGAAGTTGTCGGGACAGCTTTCCCAAGTAGTCGATGTTGCCGAGCAGCGTTTTCGGCGTCGCACGGCCTTTTCCGCGATACTCCCGGTAGTCGTCGTCAAGCTGCCTCCAAAACTCCGTCGCGCTGCGTGGATCGTGGTGAAGCGCTCCGCCTTCGTTGATTGGAATGATTGCCTGCACCTGCACGCTTCGGATGCAAAACGGGAAGAGATCTTCGGAAAAAAGCACCTGTCCTATCCATTCCCGCGGTATCCGCCCGTTGCGGGGCCGGAGTTCATTCCAAGGCTTCTTGCTTCCCTTTCCCGGTGTTTTCGTCGTTACCACGGCCTCGTCGCCATCGACCTCGACCCGGTCCAGCAGGACCAAGACATGCGGCACTACCGTGGCGCCTTGGCGGAACCGGCCGATGTAGTCCGATGGCGCGCGGCGCGTTCTCTTCCGCGCCTTCCTGAATTCGAGCAGCCGCTTTGCCTCCTTGGGGACCGTCTCCGACGTGATCTTTTCCCCAGAGGTCCGCACCATGACATGCCGGTCACAAGGCTGTCGACAGGTGCGGTGCTCGAATAGCGCACAGGAAGCGGCGCCGCTGAAAGGAGGTTGCTTGAGCTCGCTGAAGTCCAGAACCTGTTCGAGATGCGCTTCGTGCCAGGCCCGAAAAGCTTCCCAGTTACCTGCCCGCATGGCTGCCGCGTTCACCAGCCAGGCGGCGGGATCGCGCTTCGGGTCGGAAAGATATTTCTCGCGGCAGCGCTTCACGAACAACTGCGCGATATCGAAACCTGTCGCCTGCCTGCCGCCAGTCCACAGTTCGAGCGAGCCTGGAACCGGACCGTCCTTGTCCAAGGGTTTTCCGGCGAGTTCCTCTAGCGCCCGCTTGCGCACCTTGACCTGGACATCGCTCAGAACGACCCATGGCGGATTGGCGACGATGCGGTCGACCTTGCGTTCCGAGAGCAAGATCGGAGCGGTGATGTTGCCGATGTACCACGCCCAAATCGAATTGCCTTCCGTTTCGATGACTTTCCTGATCGTTTCGTGCGCCGTCTGGAGCGCGCACCGATCCTTGCTGTCGGAAAGCCCTTCAAGAACATCTACCGGCAAGGGTTCGCCGCCACTCGCGGCCGCAACGATTCGCCGCATATCGGGTATGAAAGACCTGCTCTCGGCGAAACTCTTCGGCAGGAATATTTCGCGCCCCTTCGGCGTTTCGATGCGGAACTCGCCGCCCTCCGAACTGAACAGGCTTCCCTGACGGAGATGTTCCCGGCTGCTGGTAATGAGCGCATCGCCTTGGTGGATCTGGATGGCATCTCCCTCTTCAGGAGGTGCCTTAGGCAAGGCGCGAAGCAAGGTCGCCCGCGCGATCTCGACAGCGACCGGATGGATGTCCAGCCCGTGCACCAAGCGGGTGACGATCTCCGCTTTCTTCGTCGGCGGCCTGTTTCGGAGCGCCTTCGCTTTCAGCAGCTTCTCAGCGGCGTGATACAGAAATGTTCCCGAACCGCAGGTTGGATCGAGAACCCCGACGTTCCGGATCGGCATCGCTCTTCTCTCAGCGGACAGCGCCCGCTTAACGGCGTGCTCGCACCATTCGTCGTCGAGTATATCGTCAACGAGCAGAGCCGCCAACCAGTCCGGCGTGTAATATTCACCGAAGATCTTGCGATCGGCTTGATCGATGAAGTTCTGGTAGACGGTGCGGAGAATGTCTCCTCGCGGAAGCCGCCATTCGTATCCATGGATTTGGTCCAGCACGTTCTGCGCCCAGTTCCGGCCGCGGTCGCTTTCGAGAATCCAAGCAACGAAACCGTCGCCGAGAATTCGCCCGGAATCCGGTCGTTGACGAGGTTCACTGACGGTATGTATGACACCCCGTGCGATAGTGACGAGAAACGAGTGCGCCACGAACATGCGCCATTGGTCGCGCTCCGTCTCGGGCGCCATGCAAGATGTCCTGAGCATGTCGAGCCAGAGCTGGAACTTCGTTTCGGTGCGCTGTCGCTGGCCGCCGGTAAGAGCGCCGAGGAGCGCGTCGAGAGACTCCTTGTGCGGCGCGAATATCTTCGTCGACTCAAGTGGAATCCAAGGTTTCCCCAGCGGCTCGTCGCCCACGAGACCCTTCACGCGATCCAGAAGCTGGCGCTGGTTGGTCGGCCGGAAGTCTTTGAAGACGGGTATTCCGACCGCACCCGGCTGATGCTTGTAACGCCAGGCATGCCAATTACGCCCGTCGGTCAGAACACCGACCCACGGCCGCCTTCGTTCCTCCTCGGTGTCGAACAGGTCGGGAATGCTAGCTTCTCGCTCGATCTCCGCGCGCAGATACCGCTCCAGCTGTTCGCGGGGCGTCTCCGACCCTTCGCCCGCCTGCCGCCTGTCGGGATCGGCCGCGAGACCGCTCCTCTTGGTTTCTATGACGGTTCGCCGTCGCGGCAAATAAAGGTCGGCCGGACCCGCCTCCGTCGGATAGGTGAGAAGATTTTCGATCCTCAGCGCGTCGAATAGACGTCCGAGGTTCTGGCGGTTTCGGTCTTCAGGCACCCGGGAGCTCGCCGACAGAAGGTCGCCCGCCGCTTGGAGCGCAAGCTCCTCGTCCGGGGGGGGGGGGGGTAAACGCCATATGCATCAACATGTTACAGTGAGGAACAACAGCCTAAACAGAAATTCCCGCTAAGGCAACAGACCTTTGCGGGAGACTTGGCGAGGAAGCGTCGTTGTCGGCAGACGGTGGGTCACGACATACCCTCCCCTTTTCGGTTCGGTGCCGAGATCGTCCCGACCACTTGTTGTTGTGTAACTAACCCCGAGCTGTCGGCCACACCAGACCGTTCCGCAAATCTAAGATTTTTTCGCTGTGGCGGTCGCCGTTCGATAATTCGGGAGCGTGACGCTGAGGGCTGCCCCGTAACGCCCTGTCTTCGCGCCGCGACGCCCGAACGCGGAACGGATACGTCGGCGAGCGGCGCGAGGCCGGGTGAACCGTACCCAAAGTTACATGCTACGGGGTGAGCAGGCGCCGATCATGAGCGTTTGGCTCGGTACATGAAAACAGTTTTCCAAACCGCCCTTTTGCTATCTCTTTTCTGCGTTCCTCCAATAGCCCCTTAGGACGCTATCAGCGCGTTCCGGCCTCTGTCTTCGACCACGGTGACCTCTACTGCTTTACCGTATTTCCGTTCTTCTGTTCAAGGCGGCGTTTGCTCTCTCAAACGCACTTTCCATATCTCGTATTGCCCTGAGCTCGAGCGGCAGCTGAGCTCCATTCGGTGTCTGCAGTAGCGCGAAGGTTTGTTCCGGCCGGTGGAGCACCGTGTACTGGTTTGCTCCGTTGTTGCATTTTCTGGGGCAGACGAGCGTTCCATATGGGAATTCCCCTTTTCCTTCCACACTCGTCCTCACTTCGTGTAGTGCTCCCAACATCCCTGACGTTTCCTCCTTGTTGAGGACGATTTCCTCTGTAGTCATGTCCTCTACAGCCCTGCCGTGATGAAGGATGAGCTTTGTCCCCGATCCGTGTTCGACCAACCGGAATGCGAAAGCGTAATTCATCGTCTACCCCAGATATCTCACCACAACTAACTGCATGAGGCCTCCGCTTCGCAGTATATGGAGAAAAATCAATCAGCTCCAGCTACACGATCTGCGAGGGGAAACCCCACAGACTGTAAACCGTTGCAGCGGGTGCAAATCTGGCATTGCCAAACTGGATAATCCGTAAGGCGTTGATTTTCAAGTATTGGCCAGGTTTCCGCTGCACGCTCTACAACTACGCACGGGACGGGAGGGCCGCCCAATCTACCAAGACGGTCAGATCTTTTACTGGGTCCGACGAACGGGCGGTCGACTCTGCGTGCAAACATCTGAGCGAGGTGTCCGTGATCGTGGCTGTCCTCGCGGCCGTCGGCATCTGGTATGGCATCCGTGCGATGGTCCGTGCCAACGACGAACGCGGGCAACAGCAGTGCGAAGCCGAAGAACGCCGCCACGAGGAGAACATGACGGCGCTCAAGGCGCTGATAGCCGGCCGCCAGACCGCCGCGCCGGAAACCGTCGCCGAACGAACGACGTCGGCGGACGGGGCGCGAACGAGGGGCGCCTGACGCCGTTCCCCGCCGACAAGACCTCGAAGTCGAGCGACTGTCGCAGTCGCACGGCGCAAGTCCCGGTACCGGCACCGTCGTTCGCGACCGACCGCGGCGTTGGCGCGCCTCCCGCCTCGATGCGCATGTGCAGGTCGAACGGAGCCGGCGACAATGTCGCGGCGCTTCCTCGACTTCGCCGTGGAGGCCCGCTTCCCGCTCAAGTTCGTTCGCCGAAGAGGCCGACTTCAGGCGCTTCAACTCGTTGCGCGCCGCTTCGGCGGCGCTGCGTTTTCCGGAACGCTGCCCTTACCTCCGCGCGACGCACGCGCTTCGTCCCGCTGCGGGCGTTGCCGACAGCAAAGCCCCCGTCCATCGGTCGCAAATCCGGTGCGCAAGGGTCCCGTGTCCGGTCCCCGGGCGAAATTTTTTTCGTCCCTTGGGTAGCGAACGCTTACCATCGACCGTCTGCGCACGACAGCGGCATCGCGCCTGTCCACGGAAACGCATTGATCCTTTCGCCACCGAAGCGCTTCGCTTGCGAGCTCGATGCGGCAGGTCACGAGCATCAACACGCGGAAAAGCCTTACATTGCGAACCAAAGCTCAAGTCCTGACGCTTGAGATCTTTTTGTTGACTCTCGTTGCGCTACACGCTACAATATATTTTGCACTTGGAGGACTGTTTCATGTCGCGACACCCCGCACACCCCGGCACGTTCGTTCGAGAACACGTCATCCCGGTCGGCATGTCGGTGACGGAAGCCGCTGGGAGACTCGGTGTAGGCAGGCCCGCCCTATCAAACATGTTGAACGGCAACTCGTCGCTCTCTCCCAAGATGGCCGGCAGATTGGAGAAGGTGTTCGGAGCCGACCGCCAAGAGCTTCTTGATCGGCAGACGGCGTTCGACCGGCATGCCCGAGCGGCGGCGGAGAACGCGGTCGCAGTGCACCCCTACGTCCCCGGCTTCCTTACGATCAAGGCTGGGCAGCTGCACAACTGGTCGTGCGGCAATTCGGAATCACGGGAGTTGCTGCCGGTGCTTGTCCGGATGCTCGTGCATTCGACCGGCCGCGATCTGTGCCGGGTCGACTTTCATGGTTACGACAACGCCGCCCGCAGAGGTTGGGATGGCTACGTGGAAGCCGGGGCACCGACGCCGTGGATCCCGGAGGGCAAATCCTGCTGGGAATTGGGAACCGGTCAGAATCCAGGCCGCAAGGCGGAGTGCGATTACAGCAAACGACTCGCTTCCGTCCCGCCGAACGAGAGGAGCGAATGCACATACGTCTTCGTCACGCCGCGCAACTGGACCGGCAAAACGGAATGGGCCGATAGCAAACGGGACGGCTGGAAAGAGGTCCGTGCGCTGGATGCGAGTGACCTTGAGCAATGGCTTGAAGGATCGATTGCCCCACGGATGTGGCTCGCCGAGAAGCTCGGCATCCCTACAGAAGGCTTCGAGACGCTAGACAGTTGCTGGCGGCGTTGGGCCGAAGCGACCCAGCCGGAGATGAAGCCCGAGATATTTAAATCTTCAGTCGACGCGCATCGCAAGGAATTCGAAAACTGGCTCGCGAAACCAAGCGAACGTCCGTTCGTGGTCACGGCCGATTCCAGGGACGAAGCGTTGGCTTTTCTTCATTGCCTGTTCCGAAAGATCGGCGAGCCTTGGGCAGATCTGGCGGCGGTGTTCAGATCAACCGAAACGCTGCGGAGGCTGGCGGAATCGTCGGCGTCATTCATTCCGGTCGTTCCTACCGAAGAAGCGGAGCGCGAACTGGCAGGGTTTCGTAGCAGCCGCCGCTGCATTGCCGTCCGGCTTTGCGGCACCTTCGAATTGCAGCCCGACATTGCGCTTGAAATCCTGGATGACGGCGCGTTCAGGAGAGCGCTCGCAGCGATGGACATCGAGGAAGACGAGATCGACAGACTTGCGCGGAAGTCCGCACGAAGCCCGACGATTTTACGACGGCGGCTTTCGCAGATCCCAGCTATCAGGAACCCCCAATGGGCCGAGAGCGAGGAAACTGCAAGAAAGCTGATCCCGATCGCCTTGCTCGGGGCTTGGGATGCCAAATCCGATGCCGATCAGAAAATCATCGTACGCCTTGCTGCCGAGCTCCCTCAGGAGATTGAAAGGAACGTCACGGGTCTGCTCGATATCGAGGACAGCCCGGTCTGGTCGGTGGGCAATTACCGCGGTGCAGCTGCGAAGATCGATGCCCTGTTCGCCATCCACCGTCACGTGATCGAACAAGACATCACGAAATTTATGGAGTTGGCAGAGCATGTTCTCTCGGAAGGAGATCCGGCGCTTGAACTTCCGGAAAACGAGAGATGGGCCGCTGCAATGCACGGCAAGGTGCGCACCCATTCCGCCGCGCTGCGCGACGGGATCTGCGAAACGCTCGTCATCCTTTCGGTGTACGGCAACAAACTGTTCCGGCGTCGGCTCGGCATCGATCTTGCGACTGAAATTTCCGAATTGATACGCAGGTTGCTCAGTCCGCTGGACCTCGACCTGCTGCGTTCTCATGACCGGGAAATTCCGCTCTACGCAGAGGCGGCACCGGAAGTGTTTTTGGAGATCGTCGAAGAAGATTTGCGTCAAAGTGAGCCGGTCGTGTTCGGCCTGTTGCAGTCCGCCGGAAGCGGACCGCTTGGCGGTGGATGTCCGCGCTCCGGCTTCCTGTGGGCGCTTGAGTGCCTCGCATGGAAGTACGTCACACGAGTCAGCCTGATTCTCGCGAAATTGTCGAGAACTGTGATCGACGATAACTGGTTGAACAAACCTGTTGCCAGCCTCCAAGCGATCTTCCGGCCGCGGTTTCCCCGAACTGCCGCTCCGCTTCCGGATCGGAAGCAGGCTCTTGAAACGCTGACGCAGAAATTTCCTGATGTCGGGTGGCAGATCTGCATCAAACAGCTGGATTCCGATCCAGCGGTGTTTCCATCCTACCGGCCGCGATGGCGCAGGGATGCGTTCAGCGCTGAAAGTCCTGTGACGGCACAGGAAGAGATTGACGAGTTCCGACGCTATGCAATCGACATCGCATTTGCATGGTCGAACCATGACCGGAGAACTCTCGGCAATCTGGTGGAACGTCTCCATGAGATGGACGACAAGGACCAGACGAAAGTTTGGGATCGGGTCGATGAGTGGGCGGATACCGCAACCGATGACGAGGCCAAAGCCGATCTCAGGAGACGGATCCACCGAACGGCGCTCGCGCGACGCGCAGGCAGAGGCGATTTGAACGTCGCGTCGAGGGATCGAGCCCGCGCAGCGTACGAGAAACTACGACCCGGCGATCTGGTGATTGGGCACGCATGGCTATTCGCGAATCATTGGATCCGCAGACCAGAATTCGAGGAAGAGCCTCTGGATATCACCCAGCACAACGAACGAGTCCGGTCGCTTCGCGTATCAGCGGTGAGGGAAATATGGAAGGATCAAGGATTTGAAGGCGTGATGGCGCTCGTTTCCGGGAGCGGCGCCCCGGACGTTGTCGGCCACTCCCTTGAACAGGTCATAAACGACGGGGAAGAACAGGCATGCTTTTTGCGCCGATGCCTCCGGGCGGAAAGCCCGGCAAACAAGGTCGATGGTTGTATCAAAGGTTTTCTCTCAGCCATCGGTGACGACGCCTGCGGCGCAGTTCTATGTGCCGCCGCCGACGGGGCGGAAGTGGATGACATTGTTCGGTTTTTCCGAGGCGCTCCGTTCGGGTGGTGCACTTGGCGCCTGCTCGACCGGTACGATGAGGTAGTTGGCAATCAATACTGGCAGACGGTTCGTCCGTCTTGGAACCGCTATGGCGAAGACGAGTTGCTGGAACTTATCGATCGCCTGCTCGAAGCGAAACGCCCTCGGGCTGCCTTCGCAGCCGCGGATTTCGATTGGTCACAGGTCGAAACGTCGCGGCTGAAACGCCTTCTCTTTGAATGCGTCACCGTGGACACCGAGACAAACGATGACCACGGACCGGAAGCCGATTCCCTCTTCGATGCCCTGAACGAGCTCGGCGGCCGCAGCGGCGTCACCATCGAGGAAATGGCGCAGCTGGAACTCCTTTACATTGGGGCGCTCGAATACAGCGAGCGCGGTATTCCGAATCTGGAACGATGGATTTTCGAGGTGCCTATCCTGTTCGTTCAAGCGCTCGCTCTGAGGTACAAGCGCGAAGACGATGGCGAGGATCCGCTTGAATGGCGGATTCACGACCCGGGACGAAGGCAGGCGCTGGCTTCTGCGTCTTACAAGTTTCTTCGTCAAATCCGCCGGGTACCGGGGACAGGGGAAGACAACAAGATCAAAGTCGAAAAGCTGTCCGGGTGGATAGCTGAAGTGCGGAAGCTATGTGCCGAATATGGCCGGAGCGAAATCGGCGACCGGTACATCGGCCGAATTCTGTCCAGAGGTCCGAACGAAGAACATGGCGCATGGCCTTGCCCTTCAATTTGCAAAGCGATGGAAAGGTTTCCTTCCAAGAATATCGGCCAAGGGTTTCAGTTTGGTGTCCTCGACCGGCGGGGGGCAACAGTAAGGATGATCGGAGAAGGCGGAAAGAAAGAGCGTGCGCTCGCTACCAAGTACCGGAGTCGAGCGGAAAATCTCGCCGACTATCCGTATGTCAGCAGCGTTCTTGAAGGCATTGCGAAATGCTACGACCAAGATGCAGAGTGGCGTGACAACCGAGTGAAAATCGACCAAAGACTGGAACGTCGGTAATGGCCACGCATCGTCTGCACCGAGGAACAAACAGGCGGGAGCGCTCTGTTGCACAGGCAGCGAGGCTTATAGGGATTTGAAACGCAGGGGACCGTTCCATATCGTCAATATCGATGCCTGCAGTTCGGTTGCAGCGCCAAGGGAAAATCATGCGCAGCGCCTGCTCGCGCTGCATGAGGCATGCGGGCGCAAGGATTTCGGCGAGATTTTCGAGGAACGAACATGAGCGATCCATGGCTCGAAGCCTTCCGCTGCGATCCCCACAGGGCCGTCGCCGACCTTTTCAGCGGACGTGTGGACCCGGGGTCGGACCTCCGCCTTGACGTGCCGGAATCGCTGTATCGGCGATTCCCGGCGAACATGGTCAACGAACGCACGCAGCTTGACGACGCGCTCGGGTCCTGGCTTTCCGACATGCGCGAGGGTTATGCTTCTCAGGTGGAGCGCCTCGGTTTTTCCGTCTATGGCAAGCGGGTCGGGGACGCATTGGTCGCTTTGCAACTGCTGGATCTGCCGCGGACCAAGGATCGGATCCATGCGGACATGGGCGCTTGGCTGCGCTGGCTGTCGCCCTTGAGGCTGGCTCCTGAGCGGGATCCCGGGCTGGAGTGTTTCAGGCTGATGACCCGAGGCCAACCTGACGCCCGCCGCACGGCCCTGTGGTTGCGCCTCGCCGCGGATCCCCGGCCGGAGTATCTGACCGTGGCGCTGGCGGGGCTGCGCATGTTGCCGAACCAGGGCAACGCGCGGAAGAATCAGGCGCTGACGCTGCAGGCGCTGTTGCGCCACGCCGTCAAGATCCACCGCCAAGCCGACGAAGCAAGCGTCTTTTTCAACCGCTGCTTTGCGGCGCAGCGCGGTCTCTTTCCGCGTAGCCCCCAACATTGGAACGGGGTCTTGAACGAGGCGCTGGATGGTTTTCTGGAGCATGCTGGAGAACCAATTGCGAAGGAATTGGCCGACGCCTTGCAAACCAACATGCGGGCCAAGACTCGTTCTTTCGGCAAAGCGTCGATTCCCATGCCCGCAAGACAGGAAGAATGGGGTGAATTGAAGCAAGACATCCTCGGCTCGGACCATCGGCCGGAAACGCTTGCGCGGCGTCTGTTTGAACTCCTGGAGCGCAACCACGACTACGCCATGGCCACCGGCGTGAGCTGCTTCTTCGTCCGTACGTTGAGCAACCTCGGCACCCCGCTGCTGGAACGCCATGAGCTCGGTTCGGCCGACATGTCTCGCTTCGGGATCATGATTGAACGTGCTTTGATCTGGGAACCGGCGAATCCCTATTGTTGGATGCTCTGGGCGGAATGGTTCAAGGTTCAGAACCGGAGGGACGCGCACGAGGCGACGTTGCGTGAGATGTTGCGTCTGTTTCCAAATGACTTGCACGCGCGAGTCGAACTGGCGCTCCTCCTGATCTCTCGCGGAGACGCCTGTTGGGATGAGGCCGAGCACCACCTGCAGAACGCGATGGATCGAGATGACGGCCACGCATGCGTAGTCATGGCCCGATTGCTGGCCTTGCGCCACCGCAGTACGGAGGCCAAGGCGATGCTTGCCGAATTCATGGAGCGGTGCCCCGACGATGCGACAGCGCAGGAAACGCTCGACCGATTGCAGGATCGCTCTTACACCGCGGCCGCCGCGTTTGGCGTTGCCTGGAACGATGAGATTCAAGAGCGGGCCGCTCATCAGGACTCGCCGATATCTCCTCCCGGCGCTCTGCAAGAACTCCTCCGGCGCGGGAAGCTGGCAGGAGAATTCGGTCGCGCCCGAATCGCCATGGCGCGCGGGCTGGATGCCCCGACGGATCTGATCAAACGGGAAAGTCTGAAAGGCGATCCGCTGGCCGGCTTCTATTCGCAGTGGTTGATGCCGGAAGAGACCCCGGAGATCCCTCCGCACGCTTGGGCGTGGAAGGCTTGCCGATATTGGCAAGCCTCGGCCGCTCCCGATGATTGGCGACGCTTGGCGACGCAATTCCCCGAAGCCGCCCCGGAGACGGAGTTCCTTCGTGCGCTCGCCAGACCGGGCGGCGACGCCGGCCCAATCGGCTACGGGAGTAACGGCGCGGGACGCGCCGTCGACGCCTTTATGCGCGAAGCGCAGGAACGACTCGTCGACGCGAGCCCTCGCGAACGAGACGAGCTCGCTGGCGCAGTGATGGCATGCGCGGCGGCGGACGCTCGCGATGTCCTGTGGGAAGCGGCTGACTGAAGGACGCCGACCATCGACCAGCGATCCGCCGACCAGGAGGGGTATTTCCGCTTTTGAGCGTGGTGCCGGCGCGGTGCGGGAAGAGCCGGGCGTTCACGACGAGAGATCCGTTTTCCGCCGCAGGTGCGAGGCGAAGGATCAAGATGGCCCTTCGTGGGGTGCCGCGCAGCCCGCGTCCGGCCGGCGCTGCCCGGCGACGGGATCGGCGGCGCGCCTCTCTCCACGCTCGCCCGCAGGACCGGAGGCTCTCGACTGGCTGCCGCTCGCTGCGGAGGGCGAGTTGAAAAGTGCGATGCGCAAGCAGTACGAACGGCGCGGAGTATTTCAAGGCGCTTAAGGTCTCTCGCCAAAATAAATTGTTTATTTTGGCGAGAAGCGGTAATTCCATTCCCCGTGAAAATTGTCTCTCTCGAGAGACAGGGAAGCCATCTGTTCATCCGTCACCGGCTGCCCGGTCGGGTAGCTGTTTTCGTCCAACTCGGACCGGAGCGCCAAGCCGCTTTTCGTCGTCGTATGGCCGATGAGGTTCACAATCACCTCGTGACTTGTCAGCGGGCGACCGCGCCAGTTCTGGGTGATGTGGCAAAACATTCGGTGCTCGATTTTGTTCCACTTGCTTGTGCCGGGCGGAAAGTGACAAACGCAGACCTGAAGCTTGGTGTCGTCAGCGAGCTTTTGCAACTCCCATTTCCACAAGCGGTTGCGGCTGCCGTTCGAACCGCCACCATCGGCCGTAATCAGCAAGCGGCGCGCCCCAGGATAGACCTGGCTGCCCATCTTGCGCCACCATCGGCGCAACGTCTCGACCGCGAATGTCGCCGTGTCATGATCGACGCCGACGCTCACCCACCCCGTATCGTTCGTCAAATCGTAAATGCCATAAGGGATCGCCTTCCCGAGATCCTTGTCCGGAAAATCATGAACGTTGACAGCTTCGGGCCGCCCCTTGCGCTTCCACTCCTTGCCATTATTCTTATATTTTCCAACGAGTTCCTTCTTTTTCGCATCAACCGATACGATCGGCTGACCCAACTTTTGAAAAGCCTTCACACGCCGGTTGATGTACTTGAATTGCGCATCCCGGTCAGGATGCTGGTTGCCTTCCAGCGTTTTCCGGTTGGCCTGCAGGCTGTAGCCCGCATGGTGAAGCATCCGGTTCACCGTCCGCTCGCTGACCGGATGCCCGGCCGCCCGAAGCTCCTCCGCCAATCGAGAGGCGCTGCTGCACGTCCAGCGCAACGGTTCCGACGGGTCGCCGCGCGTCGCCGGGTCCACCATCTTCTCAAGAGCAACCAGAAGATCCGGGTCGTGCTCAACGAGCGGCTTCCGGCCTCCGCCCGGACCACGTATCCGTCCGCCTTCCATCGGCTGGTCGAGTTCCTCGATCCCGGCCTTGATGGTCGTTCTCGACATTCCCGTCGCTTCGGCGACACGCGCGATGCCGCCGCGACCGATCGCGCGCGCCTCCGTCGCCGCCCAACGCCGCCGCGTTCGCTCGTCGAATAAAGGCTTCAACGCGACGAACTTGGCCCGAACCATTTGTGCCACGGGGTTCTCCATGACACAAATTATAGCATAGAATAAACCAACCTGAATAGATATCTTATTTTGGCGAGATCCCTAAGTCCGGCACGGACATCGAAGACCACCGTTCGGCGACGCCGCCCGAAAGTGCATCGCCTTCGACGCCTGCACCGGCTGCAAGGTGTTCGACCTCCAGCGCTTGGCGCGGGACTGGCCCGACGCTTCGGCCGCCGAAGTCGCGAACGAAGATGAAATCACGGCGCTCGACCTCGCCGAACGAGGCAAGAGCAGGGCGCTGCCCCAAACCTCGGCGCCAGGATCTTCGTGGTGAAGCGGCTCGCGGGCTTCATCCCAACGCGAGCAGCTGCCCTGGACCATCCACGGCTACATCAAGGCTTACGTTCAAATCTACCGGGGCTGCGGAACGACGACATGCTCAAGGACCCAACAACGAGGAGTTAAAAGACCCCTGCCCCGCCCTTTTTGGCCGCATCTCCGCATTACCCTGTACGCAACTGCGTGGTCGCCGCCGGAAGCGGACGCCGCGCCGGCCGGACGTGCGGTATTGAAACATGCCCGTGCCGCACGTTCTTCTCATGCAACGCATCCAGAGACGCCCGCTTGAACGGAAACGCGGCTTCAATGAGGCGGCGATCCTCATGGAGGCGGTAACCCAGGCGTTACGCCGCTACAGCAAACAATTCTCTCAACTTTTCTTCAAGCTTTTGAGAGTCGTCAAATTGCTTCTTTGTGGTTTCGATGGTCGTACCTGTCGATCGCCCATGCGCTATTTGATGCCGTAAATTAACCACGCTATCAACACTTTCTTTAATCTCTCCGTCAAGAAATTTCTTCAATTCGTCGGCGCGTTCTTCATCGAATGATCTGACCAATTCCAGAATGTTGCTAGCCTCAGGACTGCGAATTCTTTTAAGTCTTTTGCCAACGAACCTCGCCACGCCCTTGTCGGATGTTCTCTCAACATACGTTAACAGAACGTCTCTACAAATGACTTCGAGATAGCCGGAAATCAAGACCGTCGTTAGTTGAGAAAGTCTGGCTTTCGTCCGAAAGACCGTTCGCCCCCTCATGTGCGGAATTGATCGCGATTTTCAGGGTTTGGCTGTCTCGAACGGTCATTGAACTGACCCATAACATTTACGCGCGTATTCAATGCGCCTCAAGACGCGATCTTTGTCGGCAGTGCTCACTTTATGCAGATTTTCCTGCCGCAATCGCCTCAACAACTCGTCATGGCGAGATTTCAAGGAGACGCGATCCCGGACATCGCCACTTTGCAACCTGTGCGCCAAGCCCACCAATGTAGCGTCCGCGACCGCAACGTTGAAAGCCCCTTCTGGACGAAACGCTTCCTTCGTGAGAACGTCCGCAGCGACACCCACTGTCCTTGTGAACAGTTTGCGGAGCTCGTCCTCCCGATCCCTGTCTGGTTCGCGATTCTCTTCCATGAACAGATTCAGAAATCGCTTCATCGGACGCTCGTATTTTTCGAGATCGAAATAGAGAGAAAAGAAGCGCAAAATGATCTCTTCGCCCTTTTTCCGAATGTTCCTCTTACCGTATAACTCTCTCCACGAGGGATTGTCTGCAAATTCCGATAACATCTTGTCGAGCTTTCCTCTGTACACGCACGCCCGAATCTCTTGAGGAGTGAGAGGTGTCCCGCCCGTATTCAAACGTTCGAAAACTGAATATATTGAGCTTCGATCATTACTGGGATCTGCCTGCTGGAATATGGTTGCGTGCATAATTGAATCATCGAAACGAAGCCGATCAGGTGAGGAAAGATCCTGGTACGTTTTGTTGCCGAATTCCGGCGAGACTCCGATCAACTTGAATCTCTTTTCCGCAAAGTTCCCTTCATAAAATTTTTTCAGGCTTTGCAGCCTCTGCTGCCCATCGACGACCATCAATTTTTGCGTATCCGGTTCCTTGAACAGGAAAATTCCGGGAACCGGAAGTCCCAGAAGAAGGGATTCGATGAAACGTGAAGCCTGCGCCAATGTCCAGACAAAGTTCCTCTGAAAGTCCGGGATGAAGACGTCTCCATTGTCAAAGCGCTTTATGAGCCCGTCGACCGGCATGTCCGCCCCGTAACTCGTTATGATGTAGCGAACCGGGTCAGCGATTTCATCGTCGCTCGCGTCTTCGCCCTGTATCAGATCGTCGTCTTCGATCGCGGGGGATCCCGTGTCAGGCATCGTCTTCTTACCTTTCATGCGTCGGCGGAGGAAAGACCCTCCGATTAAACGCGTGCCAGCTTCAGTCCGGTTTCAATATGCCCTTGGCGGCTGTCGGGCCGCAAGCGATTCGAACCGCATGGCGGGAAGTCGCGCCGACGAGGGAGCAATCCGGTGATAGTTCTTCTTTCCGGTCCCTCGGGAACGTCCCTACGGAGCTGCCGTACATTTGCAGGCGACCCTGACGACCGCGCGCCGCCGACTACCGGCGCAAGCGCCTGTACCGGTTGGGAACGGTCGTGCGCCCGCTGCACGGCAGCCGACTGCGCGAGGCCCTGCACTTGCTCGCGCTGCAAGAGGCGTGCGGGAAATTCGCGGCCTTCGAAGGGGCCGAACGGGAGGATCCCGAAGAGCGTTGGTCGGGTCGCTTCGAGTCGGCATGGCCACTGGAGCCGCGAACGACACGCTGAACGCCGTCGCGGTGGCGGAACTCCTGATTCCGTAAATAAAAACAAGTGTTTGGCAAAAATAGAGATGCACCCACCCGGGGAAGAGAAGAATTTTCCGCAGTAGCGTCATAACTCGTCGGCCAACCCACCCCGATAATGCCCGCGCGCTGCCGACAGCCTGTGTGGCGGTCCGGGGTTGCACGGCGGATTTATTCTCCGAGTAAAAGCTCTTTATTAACATGATCTTAGGTACCAGATCCGGTCTACCTGCCGGTCAGAAAACCGCACGCCGGCTTTGCTGGAGAAGAAATTCCACTAAATCATGCGGTTACCCGAAGGACTGGACTTCCCCGGACTGATTCGGCAGTATGGAACTTCTTGGAGGTTGCCATGCTGCATGAAGTTGTCGTCGAGCCTGCGAACGACGAGGGACGCTTTCAGCGCCTGATGCAGGCTCATCATTATCTGGGCGCATTGCCGAAGATCGGCGAAACGCTGTGGTACGTGGCACGTTGGCGTGACGAGTGGATCGCTCTGATGAGCTTTTCCTCTCCGGCCCTGAAGTGCCGTGCGCGGGATGCCTGGATCGGTTGGGATTTCCGCATCCAGTACGACCGGCTGCACCTGGTGACCAACAACAGCCGGTTCCTGATCCTGCCGGGCTGGCATCGCCGGAACCTGGCGTCGCGCCTGCTTTCGCTTTGTGAACAACGGCTTGCGTCGGACTGGTCCAAACGCTTCGGCCACCCGCTGTTGTTGCTGGAGACTTTCGTCGATCCGGCGCGTTTCCCGGGCACTGTCTACAAAGCGGCGAACTGGCAGTGCCTTGGGCGCACGCGCGGCTTTCGCCGCCATCGCGACGGCTACAGCCCGAGCACCCGCAAACTCGTTTTCGTCCGTCCTCTGGCCTCCGACGCCAGAGCAAGGATGAGTGCCGTTGAACTTGCCCCCGTCTATCGTCATGGAGGTCCCAAGATCATGATTGAAGCCAGCATGATGCGCGCCTTGCCGGAATATTTCATGGATATCCCCGACCCGCGGCGGCGCCAGGGTCAGCGTCATTCTCTTGCCACCATACTGGCGCTTTCCGCCGCCGCTGCGCTATGCGGCATGCGCAGCCTCAAGGCCAAGGGGGAGTGGGTGGAGTCTCTTGGCGAGAAGGCGCGGGAAAGGTTCTGCTGCAGGCACCGCAACGGAAAATATCATGTGCCCAGCACAAGCGTTATTGTGCTGGTGCGGGTCGACCCCGACAAGCTGGACGCTGCCCTGCAACGCTTCAACGCCGACTACGGCTTCGAAGATTCCGCTTTCGCGATCGACGGCAAGACACTGCGCGGTGCCGTCGATGACGAAGGCAACCAAGTCCATGTCATCAGCGCCGTCGGCCACCAAACGTCCGCCACGCATGTTCAGAAAAAGGTCGGAAAACTGCCGACCGGGGACGAAGTCAAGCAGACCAACGAAATCGGCATGGTCATCCCCATGTTGGAGCAGATGACGTCGGATATTTCCGGCAAGACCTTTACCGTCGATGCCCTGCTGACCCAGCGGAAACTCGCCGCCTACCTCGGCGAGCGGGGAGCTTTCTACGTCTTTACCGTCAAGGGAAACCAGCCGAATCTGTTGGCCGATATCGAACTTCTCTTCAAAGACAGGGGCGAACCCGACTTCCGGGAAGATGTCGATCTTCGGCACGGACGAATCGAAGAACGGGCCGTCTGGGTGTCCACTGATCTCAACGACTATCTCGATTTTCCCGACGTTGGCCAAGTCTTCGCGATCGAGCGTTATGTGACCGTCAAGAAAACCGGAAAAACCAGCAAGGAAACGATCTATACCAGCCACACTCCCGGCACCGCCAGCCCGGCACAGGTACTCGCGTTCAACCGCGGGCACTGGACGGTCGAAAACAGCAGTCACTACATCCTCGACTGGAACTGGGACGAGGATCGCCAGCGGATCCGTACCGGCTACGGACCCGAAAACACGACGCGGTTGCGTCGCTTCGCCATCGGCTTGATCAAGGCCAAGAACGCCTGCGTCGCATCCACCATCCGGCGCCTCCAGCGAAGTCCGCGGCTGGTTCTGGACTATTTGCGGATGACCGAAAACACTCGCAGAAGGCACCCGGCGGACAACGACAGAATTAGAACAAATTAGCCGTGTCCGGGGTTGGTTGACAGCTCGTCAATAACGTAAATACTGGTCATGATTGATCGACGCAGGAAAGCCTTTTCGTGCTCGGATGATTTCGCGGTCGCGCAGCGGCAGAGGGTCACCGAAAGCTCGCGAAGAATGGTTCCGGCGAGATCCCCCTGGTCGGCCCTCGAGGTTCCACGGCCACGGCGAAATGCGCGGCGTTCAGGGAGGCCCTTCCGTTATGACCTTCGGACTCCATAAGGAATTTGACGAACCCCAAGATTCTCGCGACGAGACTCTCTGGGATGCCTTTGTTTGCGTGCACATGTTCCCTGACGACGTGCCGGCGAAGAGACCGGACTATGGCTTTTTGGCGCGTATCCGCGACGGAATTCGTATTCGTCAGGATATTCGGAAGGCTATAGGCGCTCTCGGCTTGAAGAACGCCGATAACAAGGCGTCCGATCAGGAAATAAATCGTTCTTGAGAAACCCAAACCGTAAGCGTTCGTTCGTCAAGTGACAGTCTATTTTTTGAGGATCCGTCTCCTGTCCCGTCGCAGAGGCTTCAGCATCCTTGACCGGGTGAGCGCGTTCGCGCCGGGTGTTGCCGCGCGGCCCTGGGTCGCGCCGACCTTGCTGGCGGCCCGGTAGCAGGTTCCCGCGAAGCGCGGCATTTCGCAGAAGGTCTCGGGCGGGACCGGACGCGACGCGTAACGGAGATCCCAGTCGTCCGGCAACCGCCGTTCGACCAGGGTGAGGGCATAGGACGCAAGGTTCCTGCCCAAGGCAGGACTTTGGCGTTGTTGACCATCAGCGGCAGGTTGCGGTGGCGGGTTTCAGGATTCCTGCACTTGTTCCGCAGCGTGATCGTCCAAGCTGCGGCGCCGAAGCCGGGCCGTCAAGACGCCGTCGCTTTCCACCCAGGACGATCTCACGCCAAGGTAGCGGCATGATTCCACATTTTTTCACTGCGCTGCATTTTTCTCTGACTTTCGCCAACCGATTCGGTTGCTCACAGGTCACGGCTGAGATTTCCGCGCCGGAAGATTTTTCGCTCAAGGAGGTGGAGGTCCGCCTCGCCCGACCGGACGACGCTCTCGTTCGACGGAACCGTTGTCTGGCGTTCAGGCGTTTCGCCGCTTGAGGCGCATGTCGTCGTCGCGTGCGGATCTTCGGGGCGAACCAACGCAGGGGCGGCGAGGCCTGCCGCGACAATCGTCCTAGTTGCGCGCGGCTTTCCCTGGCGAGGGCGCTTGCCGTCGCGTTGCGCCGGCCCCGGTTTCCGCGGCGAGGGCGTCGACCTTGCCGTCGAGACTCGCGAATCCGGCGTCGACGTCGTTGTCGACGTGCGTCGCCTTTGGCGGCAGCGCATTCCGTCGGCGTTCGCTTCCGCCCGCGGCCTCCAGGCCGCGCGTTGCGCGTGCCGAACGCGCTCGCCTCGGCGGGGCGGGATTTCCGCGGAGCGACAGGTTCGCTCGCCCCCGCGCTTTTCCCCGCCGGTCGCCCGTACCGCCGCGGAAACTGCCGGCTGCTTGTCGCGCCAGGGGACGCGGCGCAAGACAAGCCGGCCGCCGCCGACTTCTTGACGGTTCCGGCGCGGCGGCCTACCCTCTTCGAATGACGAAACGCATGCTTCCGATCGGCTTTTCCTCCCTCCGGGAGATCCGGGGGATGGACTGCTACTACATCGACAAGACGGACCATGTGCGCCGCCTCGTCGAGAGGGGCAAATACTATTTCCTCTCGCGTCCGCGCCGGTTCGGCAAGACCCTCCTGGTGGACACGCTGCAAGAGCTGTTCGAAGGAAGCGAGGAGCTGTTCCGGGGCCTCGCCGTGCACGGCAAGTGGGACTGGTCAGTGCGCTACCCGGTCGTGCGGCTCAGTTTCGGCGGGCGCAATTTCGTCGTCCCCGACCGGCTGCACAGGAACGCGATGATGCAGCTCGACGCCGCCGAAAAGCGCGCCGGCGTCCAATGCGGCTACCCGGACGCCTCCGACCGCCTGCACCATCTGATCTCCGAACTGCACGAGCGCACCGGGCAGCGGGCGGTCGTGCTGGTGGACGAATACGACAAGCCGATCCTGGACGCGCTCGGCGACCGGGAACTGGCGCTGGCCAACCGCGGCTTCCTGCGCGACCTGTACGGGGTTATCAAGGACTGCGACAGGCATCTCCGCTTCGTCTTCCTGACGGGGGTGAGCAAGTTCTCGAAGGCAGGCCTGTTCTCGGGCCTGAACAACCTGCGCGACATCACGCTGGCGCCGGAGTTCTCGGACATCTGCGGCTGCACGGACGCGGAACTGGACACGGTCTTCGCCCCGGAACTCGAGGGCCTGAACCGGGACGAAATCCGGCGCTGGTACAACGGCTACAACTGGTGCGGGCCGGAGAGGCTCTACAACCCGTTCGGCCTGCTGCTGCTGTTCGCCGAGCGCAGGTTCGGCAACTACTGGTTCGAGAGCGGCACGCCGACCTTCCTGGTCGAGACGCTGGCGCGCCGCGACCTGCCCACTCCCCGCCTGGACGGCATGATCGGCAGCGAGAGCCTGCTCTCGACCTTCGACGTGGACAGGATGTCGGTCCAGGCGCTTCTGTTCCAGACCGGCTACCTCACCATCGCCGGCGAGGAGGACGGGCGCTACCGGCTGGACTACCCGAACCTCGAGGTGCGCCAGAGCCTGGGCGAGGCCCTGCTGGAAGAACTGCTCCCGGTCGAGGCCCGCGAGGAGACGGAGAACCTGCGGCTGGGCGAATTGCTGGCGGCGAACGACTTCAGGCGTCTCGAAACCCTGTTCCGCGGCGTTTTCGCCGCCATCCCGCACCAGTGGTACATGAACAGCCCGGTTGCGAAGTACGAGGCCCACTACGCGAGCGTCATCCACAGCTGCTTCCTGATGGAGGGCGTCGAGCCGGTGGCCGAGGACAGCGGCAGCCGGGGGCGCGCCGACATGGCGATCCGCGCCGGCGGGCGCGTCTACCTGTTCGAGTTCAAGGTGGTGGAGCGCGGGCGGGAGGGGGTCGCGCTCGCGCAGCTGCGGGAGAAGGGCTACGCGGACAAGTACCGCCGTCTCGGACGTTCGGTCCACCTGATCGGGGTGGAGTTCAGCCGCGAGGAGCGCAACGTCGTCGGTTTCGATTGCGAGACCGCCTGAACGGCTTTCTGTCACGGCCGCCTCCGCGAAAGAACGCCGCCCGCGGTTCGGCCTGCGGCGGCAGCCACCGGTTCGTCGCGCGGCTTGACGGGCCGCCCGGCCGAGGAGGCCGCCTCGTGGCCGGCGGCGTCTCCTTGCAGGCGCTCGCACGCCGTTCCCGGCAGGCTTTGCGGGCCGGCGCCCGTTCGACGATGCCGGGAGGCAAGGCTTGAGAGAGCGAGAAAATTAATTTCGCGCGGAGAAGATTCCTGCGGAACGGCGGCCCCGGAGCGCTGTCGCGGCCGCCGGAGCGCGTCTTCGGTCGACCGCCGACGAACCCGCTCAGGAACGGAAGGGCAATGCGATGTCCTGTCCTCGCTTTCGGGTGGGTGTCCTCGTCATGCCGCTTGCAGGGGCTGTGCCGGAGAGACGCCCGGCGCTGCCTGTACGGCGTCGCGCCGGACTCTTCTTGCCTGGGCGCGGCGACAGGGGGCTTGCTCGGGGATCTCTGATCGCGAGACGGACTTTGGTGGATCGCGCTTGCCCGACCGGTAAGCGTGCGTAGTGCGCCTTTCGGGGTGGAGATTCCGGGAACGCGTTGCCGCTGAGAAGAGCGTCGCGCGGCGGCCTTTGGGGGGACGAGGAGCGGGACGATTGACTCGCCGCGAAGCCCGTACTGCCTCGCGACGGAGATTGCCGACTGCCTGCGTTGCGCTTCAGAACTGACAGGGAGCCCGGAGAAAGATCCGCCGTGCCTCGCGACCGCCGACTTCTTGACGGCTCCGGCGCGGCGGCCTACTCTCTTACGATGGCGAAACGCATGCTTCCGATCGGCTTTTCCTCCCTCCGGGAGATCCGGGGGATGGATTGCTACTACGTCGACAAGACGGACCATGCCCGCCGCCTCGTCGAGAGGGGCAAGTACTACTTCCTGTCGCGTCCGCGCCGGTTCGGCAAAACCCTGCTGGTGGACACGCTGCAGGAGTTGTTCGAGGGAAGCGAGGAGCTGTTCCGGGGCCTCGCCGTGCACGGCAAGTGGGACTGGTCGACGCGTCACCCGGTCGTGCGGATCAGCTTCGGCGGGGGCAATTTCGACACTCCGGACTTCGTTCGGAAAGATGTGGAAGACCAGCTGGAGGAGACGGAGCGGCTGGCGGGCCTCGAACCGGGGCCTGCCGAGGCGTCGATCCGTTTCCGGCGCCTGATACGGACGCTGCACGAGCGCACCGGGCGGCGGGCGGTCGTTCTGGTGGACGAATACGACAAGCCGATCCTGGACGCGCTCGGCGACCGGGAACTGGCGCGGGCCAACCGCGACTTCCTGCGCGGCTTCTACGCGATGATCAAGGACAGCGACAGGCATCTCCGTTTCGTTTTCCTGACGGGGGTGAGCAAGTTCTCGAAGGCTGGCCTGTTCTCGGGCCTGAACAACCTGCGCGACATCACGCTGGCGCCGGAGTTCTCGGACATCTGCGGCTGCACGGACGCGGAACTGGACGCGGTCTTCGCCCCGGAACTCGAGGGCCTGGACCGGGACGAGATCCGGCGCTGGTACAACGGCTACAACTGGCGCGGGCCGGAGAGGCTCTACAACCCGTTCGGCCTCCTGCTGCTGTTCGCCGAGCGCAGGTTCGGCAACTACTGGTTCGAGAGCGGCACGCCGACCTTCCTGGTCGAGACGCTGGCGCGCCGCGACCTGCCCACTCCCCGCCTGGACGGCATGATCGGCAGCGAGAGCCTGCTCTCGGCCTTCGACGTGGACAGGATGTCGGTCCAGGCGCTTCTGTTCCAGACCGGCTACCTCACCATCGCCGGCGAGGAGGACGGGCGCTACAGGCTGGACTACCCGAACCTCGAGGTGCGCCAGAGCCTGGGCGAGGCCCTGCTGGAAGAACTGCTCCCGGCCGAGGCCCGCGAGGAGACGGAGAACCTGCGGCTGGGCGAACTGCTGGAGGCGAACGACTTCAAGCGTCTCGAAACCCTGTTCCGCGGCGTCTTCGCCGCCATCCCGCACCAGTGGTACATGAACAGCCCCGTCGCGAAGTACGAGGCCCACTACGCGAGCGTCATCCACAGTTGCTTCCTGATGGAGGGCCTTGAGCCGGTCGCCGAGGACAGCGGCAGCCGGGGGCGCGCCGACATGGCGATCCGCGTCGGCGGGCGCGTCTACCTGTTCGAGTTCAAGGTGGTGGAGCGCGGGCGGGAGGGGACTGCGCTCGCGCAGTTGCGGGAGAAGGGCTACGCGGACAAGTACCGCCATCTCGGACGTTCGGTCCACCTGATCGGGGTGGAGTTCAGCCGCGAGGAGCGCAACGTCGTCGGCTTCGATTGCGAGGCCGCCTGAAGCCGGACGAGGTCCCGTTCGGACATTTCGGCAGCCGGTTCCGCCGGTTCGTCGCGCGGCTTGACGGGCCGCCCGGCCGAGGAGGCCGCCTCGTGGCCGGCGGCGTCTCCTTGCAGGCGCTCGCACGCCGTTCCCGGCAGGCTTTGCGGGCCGGCGCCCGTTCGACGATGCCGGGAGGCAAGGCTTGAGAGAGCGAGAAAATTAATTTCGCGCGGAGAAGATTCCTGCGGAACGGCGGTCCCGGAGCGCTGTCGCGGCCGCCGGAGCGCGTCTTCGGTCGACCGCCGACGAACCCGCTCAGGAACGGAAGGGCAATGCGATGTCCTGTCCTCGCTTTCGGGTGGTGTCCTCGTCATGCCGCTTGCAGGGGCTGTGCCGGAGAGACGCCCGGCGCTGCCTGTACGGCGTCGCGCCGGACTCTTCTTGCCTGGGCGCGGCGACAGGGGGCTTGCTCGGGGATCTCTGATCGCGAGACGGACTTTGGTGGATCGCGCTTGCCCGACCGGTAAGCGTGCGTAGTGCGCCTTTCGGGGTGGAGATTCCGGGAACGCGTTGCCGCTGAGAAGAGCGTCGCGCGGCGGCCTTTGGGGGGACGAGGAGCGGGACGATTGACTCGCCGCGAAGCCCGTACTGCCTCGCGACGGAGATTGCCGACTGCCTGCGTTGCGCTTCAGAACTGACAGGGAGCCCGGAGAAAGATCCGCCGTGCTTCGCGACCGCCGACTTCTTGACGGCTCCGGCGCGGCGGCCTACTCTCTTCGGATGACGAAACGCATGCTTCCGATCGGCTTTTCCTCCCTCCGGGAGATCCGGGGGATGGACTGCTACTACGTCGACAAGACGGACCATGTGCGCCGCCTCGTCGAGAGGGGCAAGTACTATTTCCTGTCGCGTCCGCGCCGGTTCGGCAAGACCCTCATGGTGGACACGCTGCAGGAGCTGTTCGAGGGAAGCGAGGAGTTGTTCCGGGGCCTCGCCGTGCACGGCAAGTGGGACTGGTCGACGCGCCATCCGGTCGTGCGGCTCAGTTTCGGCAGGGGCAATTTCCGTGCGCCGGACGGGGTTCGGATAACCGTGGAAAGGCAGCTGGCGGCGGCGGAGAGGCGCGCCGGCCTCGAACCGGATCCCGTCGAGGCGTCGAACCGTTTCGGGGAATTGATCGAGGCCTTGCACGAGCGCACCGGGCAGCGGGCGGTCGTTCTGGTGGACGAGTACGACAAGCCGATCCTGGACGCGCTCGGCGACCGGGAACTGGCGCGGGCCAACCGCGACTTCCTGCGCAGCCTGTACGGGGCGATCAAGGACTGCGACAGGCATCTCCGTTTCGTTTTTCTGACGGGGGTGAGCAAGTTCTCGCAGGCGGGCCTGTTCTCGGGCCTGAACAACCTGATCGACGTCACGCTGGAGCCGGAGTTCTCGGACATTTGCGGCTATACGGATGCGGAACTGGACGCGGTGTTCGCCCCGGAACTCGAGGGCCTGGACCGGGACGAGGTCCGGTGCTGGTACAACGGCTACAACTGGCGCGGGCCGGAGAGGGTCTACAACCCGTTCGGCCTCCTGCTGCTGTTTCGGCGGCGCGAGTTCCGCCCGTACTGGTTCCAGAGCGGCACGCCGACCTTCCTGGTCGAGACGCTGGCGCGCCGCAACCTGCCCACTCCACGCCTGGACGGCATGATCGGCAGCGAGAGCCTGCTCTCGACCTTCGACGTGGACAGGATCTCGGTCGAGGCGCTTCTGTTCCAGACCGGCTACCTCACCATCGCCGGCGAGGAGGACGGGCGTTACAGGCTGGACTATCCGAACCTCGAGGTGCGCCGGAGCCTGGGCGAGGCCCTGCTGGGAGAATTGCTCCCGGACGAGGCCCGCGAGGAGACGGAGAACCTGCGGCTGGGCGAATTGCTGGAGGCGAACGACTTCAAGCGTCTCGAAACCCTGTTCCGCGGCATTTTCGCCGCCATCCCGCACCAGTGGTACATGAACAGCCCCGTCGCGAAGTACGAGGCCCACTACGCGAGCGTCATCCACAGCTGCTTCCTGATGGAGGGCCTTGAGCCGATTGCCGAGGACAGCGGCAGCCGGGGGCGCGCCGACATGGCGATCCGCGCCGGCGGGCGCGTCTACCTGTTCGAGTTCAAGGTGGTGGAGCGCGGGCGGGAGGGGACCGCGCTCGCGCAGCTGCGGGAGAAGGGCTATGCGGACAAGTACCGCCGTCTCGGACGTTCGGTCCACCTGATCGGGGTGGAGTTCAGCCGCGAGGAGCGCAACGTCGTCGGCTTCGATTGCGAGACCGCCTGAACGGCTTTCCGTCACGGCCGCCTCCGCGAAAGAACGCCGCCGCGGGTTCGGCCTGCGGCGGCAGCCGGTTCTGCCGGTTCGCCGCGTGGCTTGACGGTCCGCCCGGCCGAGGAGGCCGCCTCGTGGCCGGCGGCGTCTCCTTGCAGGCGCTCGCGCGTCGGCAGGCTTTGCGGACCGGCGCCCGTTCGACGATGCCGGGGCCGGAAGGCAAGGCTTGAGAGGGCGAGAAAATTGATTTCGCGCGGAGAAGATTCCTGCGGAACGGCGGCCCCGGAGCGCTGTCGCGACCGCCGGAGCGCGTCTTCGGTCGACCGCCGACATGGGAGAACCCGCTCAGGAACGAAAGGGCAATGCGATGTCCTGTCCTCGCTTTCCGGGTGGTGTCCTCGCCATGCCGCTTGCAGGGGCTGTGCCGGAGAGACGCCCGGCGCTGCCTGTACGGCGTCGCGGCGGACTTCTTGCTTGGGCGCGGCGACAGGGGGCTTGCTCGGGGATCTCTGATCGCGCGGCGGCCTTCGGGGGGACGAGGGCGGGACGCTTGACTCGCCGCGAAGCCCGTACTGCCTCGCGACGGAGATTGCCGACTGCCTGCGTTACGCTTCAGAATTGACAGGGAGAGAGCTTTTAACCGGAGAAAAGGTCCGCCGTGCCTCGCGACCGCCGACTTCTTGACGGCTCCGGCGCGGCGGCCTACCCTCTTTGGATGGCAAAACGCATGCTTCCGATCGGCATGACCTCCCTCCGGAAAATCCGGGGGATGGACTGCTACTACGTCGACAAGACGGACCATGTCCGCCGCCTTATCGAGGGTGGTCAATATTATTTTCTGTCGCGTCCGCGCCGGTTCGGCAAGACGCTGCTGGTGGACACGCTGCAGAAGCTGTTCGAGGGAAGCGAGGAGTTGTTCCGGGGCCTCGCCATACACGGCAAGTGGGACTGGTCGGCGCGCCATCCTGTCGTGCGGATCAGCTTCGGCGGGGGCAATTTCGACTCCCCGGACTTCATTCGGAGCAACGTGGAAGACCAGTTGGAGGAAACGGAGCGGCTGGCCGGCCTCGAACCGGGCCCCGCCGAGGCGTCGGTCCGTTTCCGGCGCCTGATAAGGACGCTGCACGAGCGCACCGGGCAGCGAACGGTCGTTCTGGTGGACGAGTACGACAAGCCGATTCTGGACGCGCTCGGCGACCGGGAACTGGCGCTGGCCAACCGCGACTTCCTGCGCGGCTTCTACGCGATGATCAAGGACTGCGACGAGCAGCTCCGTTTCGTTTTCCTGACGGGGGTGAGCAAGTTGGCGGGCCTGTTCTCGGGCCTGAACAACCTGATCGACGTCACGCTGGAGCCGGAGTTCTCGGACATCTGCGGCTGCACGGACGACGAACTGGACGCGGTCTTCGCCCCGGAACTCGAGGGTCTGGACCGGGACGAGGTCCGCCGCTGGTACAACGGCTACAACTGGCTCGGACCGGAAAAGGTCTACAACCCGTTCGGCCTCCTGCTGCTGTTTCGGCGGCGCGTGTTCCGCCCGTACTGGTTCCAGAGCGGCACGCCGACCTTCCTGGTCGAGACGCTGACGCGCCGCGACCTGCCCACTCCCGACCTGGACGGCATGATCGGCAGCGAGAGCCTGCTCTCGACCTTCGACGTGGACAATATCTCGGTCGAGGCGCTTCTGTTCCAGACCGGCTACCTCACCATCGCGGGCGAGGAGGACGGGCGCTACAGGCTGGACTACCCGAACCTCGAGGTGCGCCGGAGCCTGGGCGAGGCCCTGCTGGAAGAACTGCTCCCGAACGCGGCGCGCAAGAAGACGGAGCGCCTGCGGCTGGGCGAATTGCTGGAAGCGAACGACTTCGAGCGCCTCGGGACCCTGTTCCGCGGCGTCTTCGCCGCCATCCCGCACCAGTGGTACTTGAACAGCCCGGTGTACGAGGCCCACTACGCGAGCGTCATCCACAGCTGCTTCCTGATGGAGGGCCTTGAGCCGGTCGCCGAGGACAGCGGCAGCCGGGGGCGCGCCGACATGGCGGTCCGCGCCGGCGGGCGCGTCTACCTGTTCGAGTTCAAGGTGGTGGAGCGCGGGCGGGAGGGGACCGCGCTCGCGCAACTGCGGGAGAAGGGCTATGCGGACAAGTACCGCCGTCGTTCGGTCCACCTGATCGGGGTGGAGTTCAGCCGCGAGGAGCGCAACGTCGTCGGGTTCGACTGCGAGCCCGCCTGAACGGCTTCCCGTCACGGCCGCCTCCGCAAAAGAACGCCGCCGCGAGTTCGGCCTGCGGCGGCAGCCGGTCCCGCCGGTTCGTCGCGCGGCTTGACGGGCCGCCCGGCGAGGAGGCCGCCTCGTGGCCGGCGGCGTCTCCCTGCGGGCGCTCGCGCGCCGGCAGGCTTTGCGGGCCGGCCCCGTTCGACGATGCCGGAGCCGGGAGGCAAGGCTTGAGAGGGCGAGAAAATTCATTTCGCGCGGAGAAGATTCCTGCGGAACGGCGGCCCCGGAGCGCTGTCGCGGCCGCCGGAGCGCGTCTTCGGTCGACCGCCGACATGGGAGAACCCGCTCAGGAACGGAAGGGCAATGTGACGTCCTGTCCTCGCTGCTCGCCCGACCGGTAAGCGTGCGTAGTGCACCTTTCGGGACCCGCGTGGAGATTCCGGGAACGCGTTGCCGCGGCGAAGAGCGTCGCGCGGCGGCCTTCGGGGGGGACGAAGGGCGGGACGCTTGACTCCCGCGAAGCCCGTACTGCCTCGCGACGGAGATTGCCGACTGCCTGCGTTGCGCCTCGGAATTGACAGGGAGAGAGGCTTTTACCCGGAGAAAAGATCCGCCGTGCCTCGCGACCGCCGACTTCTTGACGGCTCCGGCATGGCGGCCTACCCTCTTCGGATGACGAAACGCATGCTTCCGATCGGCTTTTCCTCCCTCCGGGAGATCCGGGGGATGGACTGCTACTACGTCGACAAGACGGACCATGCGCGCCGCCTCATCGAAGGGGGCAAGTACTATTTCCTGTCGCGTCCGCGCCGGTTCGGCAAGACCCTGCTGGTGGACACCCTGCAGGAGTTGTTCGAAGGAAGCGAGGAGTTGTTCCGCGGCCTCGCCGTGCACGGCAAGTGGGACTGGTCGGCGCGCCATCCGGTCGTGCGGCTGGATTTCAGCGGCGTGGGCCGTTTCGACACCCCGGACGGGGTTCGGGGAACCGTGGAAGCGCAGTTGGAAGAGACGGAGATGCAGGCCGGCCTCGAACCGGGCCCCCCGGGGGCGGCGGTCCGTTTCCGGCGCCTGATAAGGACGCTGCACGAGCGCGCCGGACAGCGGGCGGTCGTTCTGGTGGACGAGTACGACAAGCCGATCCTGGACGCGCTCGGCGACCGGGAAGTGGCGCTGGCCAACCGCGACTTCCTGCGCAGCCTGTACGGGGTGATCAAGGCATGCGACAGGCAGCTGCGTTTCGTTTTCCTGACGGGGGTGAGCAAGTTATCGGGCCTGTTCTCGGGCCTGAACAATTTGAACGACATCACGCTGGCGCCGGAGTTCTCGGACATCTGCGGCTGCACGGACGCGGAGCTGGACGCGGCCTTCGCCCCGGAACTCGAGGGCCTGGACCGGGACGAGATCCGGCGCTGGTACAACGGCTACAACTGGCGCGGGCCGGAGAGGGTCTACAACCCGTTCGGCCTGCTGCTGCTGTTTCAGCGGCGCGAGTTCCGCCCGTACTGGTTCCAGAGCGGCACCCCGACCTTCCTGGTCGAGACGCTGGCGCGCCGCAACCTGCCCACTCCACGCCTGGACGGAATGATCGGCAGCGAGAGCCTGCTCTCGGCCTTCGACGTGGACAGGATGTCGGTCGAGGCGCTTCTGTTCCAGACCGGCTACCTCACCATCGCCGGCGAGGAGAACGGGCGCTACAGGCTGGGCTACCCGAACCTCGAAGTGCGCCAGAGCCTGGGCGAGGCCCTGCTGGAAGAACTGCTCCCGGACGAGGCCCGCGAGGAGACGGAGAACCTGCGGCTGGGCGAATTGCTGGAGGCGAACGACTTCAGGCGTCTCGAAACCCTGTTCCGCGGCATTTTCGCTGCCATCCCGCACCAGTGGTACGCGACCAGCCCCGTCGCGAAGTACGAGGCCCACTACGCGAGCGTCATCCACAGCTGCTTCCTGATGGAGGGCCTCGAGCCGGTCGCGGAGGACAGCGGCAGCCGGGGGCGCGCCGACATGGCGATCCGCGCCGGCGGGCGCGTCTACCTGTTCGAGTTCAAGGTGGTGGAGCGCGGACGGGAGGGGACCGCGATCGCGCAGTTGCGGGAGAAGGGCTACGCGGACAAGTACCGCCGCCTCGGGCGTTCGGTCCACCTGATCGGGGTGGAGTTCAGCCGGGCGGAGCGCAACGTCGTCGGGTTCGATTGCGAGGCCGCCTGAAGCCGGACGAGGTTCCGTTCGGACACGGCCGCCTCTGCGAAAGAACGCCGCCCGTGGTTCGGCCTGCGGCGGCAGCCGGTTCCGCCGGTTCGTCGCGCGGCTTGACGGGCCGCCCGGCCGAGGAGGCCGCCTCGGGGCCGCGGCGGCGTCTCCTTGCAGGCTTCGCGGGCCGGGCGCGTCTCCGGGTTCTGCGCCGCGCTGCGGGGCGGGAGAGCCGGCCGTTCTCGTCGACGGCCGCGTCGGAATTGACAGGAGGATCATTTCGGCGGAGAAGATTCCTGCGGAACGGCGGCCCCGGAGCGCGTCTTCGGTCGACCGCCGACATGGGAGAACCCGCTCAGGAACGGAAGGGCAATGTGACGTCCTGTCCTCGCTTTCCGGGTGGTGTCCTCGTCATGCCGCTTGCAGGGGCCGGAGAGACGCCCGGCGCTGCCTGTACGGTGTCGCGGCGGACTTCTTGCCTGGGCGCGGCGACAGGGGGCTTGCTCGGGGATCTCTGACCGCGAGACGGACTTTGGTGGGCCGCGCTCGCCCGACCGGTAAGCGTGCGTAGTGCGCCTTTCGGGACCGGCGTGGAGATTCCGGGAACGCGTTGCCGCTGCGAAGAGCGTCGCGCGGCGGCCTTCGGGGGGACGAGGGGCGGGACGCTTGACTCGCTGCGAAGCCCGTACCGCCTCGCGACGGAGATTGCCGACTGCCTGCGTTGCGCCTCGGAATTGACAGGGAGAGAGCTTTTACCCGGAGAAAAGATCCGCCGTGCCTCGCGACCGCTGACTTCTTGACGGCTCCGGCATGGCGGCCTACCCTCTTCGGATGACGAAACGCATGCTTCCGATCGGCTTTTCCTCCCTCCGGGAGATCCAGGGGATGGATTGCTACTACGTCGACAAAACGGACCATGTGCGCCGCCTCGTCGAGATGGGCAAGTACTATTTCCTGTCGCGTCCGCGCCGGTTCGGCAAGACCCTCCTGGTGGACACGCTGCAGGAGTTGTTCGAGGGGAGCGAGGAGTTGTTCCGGGGCCTCGCCGTGCACGGCAAGTGGGACTGGTCGGCGCGCCATCCGGTTGTGCGGCTCAGTTTCGGCGGGCGCAATTTCGTCGTCCCCGACCGGCTGCACAGGAACACGATGATGCAGCTCGACGCCGCCGAAAAGCGCGCCGGCGTCCAATGCGGCTACCCGGACGCCTCCGACCGCCTGCACCATCTGATCTCCGAACTGCACGAGCGCACCGGGCAGCGGGCGGTCGTTCTGGTGGACGAGTACGACAAGCCGATCCTGGACGCGCTCGGCGACCGGGAACTGGCGCTGGCCAACCGCGGCTTCCTGCGCGACCTGTACGGGGTGATCAAGGACTGCGACAGGCATCTCCGCTTCGTTTTCCTGACGGGGGTGAGCAAGTTTTCGCAGGCAGGCCTGTTCTCGGGCCTGAACAACCTGATCGACGTCACGCTGGAGCCGGAGTTCTCGGACATTTGCGGCTATACGGACGCGGAACTGGACGCGGTCTTCGCCCCGGAACTCGAGGGCCTGGACCGGGACGAGGTCCGGTGCTGGTATAACGGCTACAACTGGCGCGGGCCGGAGAGGGTCTACAACCCGTTCGGCCTCCTGCTGCTGTTTCGGCGGCGCGAGTTCCGCCCGTACTGGTTCCAGAGCGGCACCCCGACCTTCCTGGTCGAGACGCTGGCGCGCCGCGACCTGCCCACTCCCGACCTGGACGGCATGACCGGCAGCGAGAGCCTGCTCTCGACCTTCGACGTGGACAGGATCTCGGTCGAGGCGCTTCTGTTCCAGACCGGCTACCTCACCATCGCCGGCGAGGAGGAGGGGCGCTACCGGCTGGACTACCCGAACCTCGAGGTGCGCCGGAGCCTGGGCGAGGCCCTGCTGGGAGAACTGCTCCCGGTCGAGGCCCGCAAGAAGACGGAACGTCTGCAGCTGGGCGAACTGCTGGAGGCGAACGATTTCGAGCGCCTCGAGACCCTGTTCCGCGGCGTCTTCGCCGCCATCCCGCACCAGTGGTACATGAACAGCCCGGTCGCGAAATACGAGGCCCACTACGCGAGCGTCATCCACAGCTGCTTCCTGATGGAGGGCCTCGAGCCGGTGGCCGAGGACAGCGGCAGCCGGGGGCGCGCCGACATGGCGATCCGCGCCGGCGGGCGCGTCTACCTGTTCGAGTTCAAGGTGGTGGAGCGCGGGCGGGAGGGGACCGCGCTCGCGCAGTTGCGGGAGAAGGGCTACGCTGACAAGTATCGCCGTCTCGGACGTTCGGTCCACCTGATCGGGGTAGAGTTCAGCCGCGAAGAGCGCAACGTCGTCGGCTTCGATTGCGAGCCCGCCTGAACGGCTTCCCGTCACGGCCGCCTCCGCGAAAGAACGCCGTCCGCGACGCGGGTCCGGCCTGCGCTCCGTCGAAGGCGGCAGCGCTCGTCGCTCGCGCGGCGCTCGATCGGTAAGCGCCTGAAAAGTCGCGGGAAGGCGTCCGGGCCGGCGTACTGCGGCTGCGAAGAGCGTCGCGCAACGGCCTCCAAGCCGTGCGTTGAGCGTGTCGAACGCGCTCGCCTTAGCGGGGCAGGACTTCCGCGGAGCGACAGGTTCGCTCGCCTCCGCGCTTTCCCCCGCCGGCCGCCCGTACCGCCGCGGAAACTGCCGACTTCTTGACGACTCCGGCGCGGCGGCTTACCCTCTCCGGATGACGAAACGCATGCTTCCGATCGGCTTGACTTCCCTCCGGAAAATTCGGGGAGAGATGGACTGCTACTACGTCGACAAGACGGACCATGTCCGCCGCCTCGTCGAGGGTGGTCAGTATTATTTCCTGTCGCGTCCGCGCCGGTTCGGCAAGACGCTGCTGGTGGACACGCTGCAGAAGCTGTTCGAGGGAAGCGAGGAGTTGTTCCGGGGCCTCGCCGTGCACGACAAGTGGGACTGGTCGACGCGCCGTCGTGCGGCTCAGCTTCGGCGGGCGCAATTTCGTCGTCCCCGACCGGCTGCACAGGAACGCGATGATGCAGCTCGACGCCGCCGAAAAGCGCGCCGGCGTCCAATGCGGCTACCCGGACGCCTCCGACCGCCTTCACCATCTGATCTCCGAACTGCACGAGCGCGCCGGGCGGCGCGTGGTCGTGCTGGTGGACGAGTACGACAAGCCGATTCTGGACGCGCTCGGAGACCGGGAACTGGCGCTGGCCAACCGCGGCTTCCTGCGCGACCTGTACGGGGTGATCAAAGACTGCGACGAGCATCTCCGTTTCGTTTTCCTGACGGGGGTGAGCAAGTTCTCGAAGGCAGGCCTGTTCTCGGGCCTGAACAACCTGCGCGACATCACGCTGGCTCCGGAGTTCTCGGACATCTGCGGCTGCACGGACGCGGAACTGGACGCGGTCTTCGCCCCGGAACTGGAGGGCCTGGACCGGGACGAAATCCGCCGCTGGTACAACGGCTACAACTGGCGCGGGCCGGAGAAGCTCTACAATCCGTTCGGCCTCCTGCTGCTGTTCGCCGAGCGCAGGTTCGGCAACTACTGGTTCGAGAGCGGCACGCCGACCTTCCTGATCGAGACGCTGGCGCGCCGCAACCTGCCCACTCCCCGCCTGGACGGCATGATCGGCAGCGAGAGCCTGCTCTCGGCCTTCGACGTGGACAGGATGTCGGTCCAGGCGCTTCTGTTCCAGACCGGCTACCTCACCATCGCCGGCGAGGAGGACGGGCGCTACAGGCTGGACTACCCGAACCTCGAGGTGCGCCAGAGCCTGGGCGAGGCCCTGCTGGAAGAACTGCTCCCGGCCGAGGCCCGCGAGGAGACGGAGAACCTGCGGCTGGGCGAATTGCTGGAGGCGAACGACTTCAAGCGTCTCGAAACCCTGTTCCGCGGCGTCTTCGCCGCCATCCCGCACCAGTGGTACATGAACAGCCCCGTCGCGAAGTACGAGGCCCACTACGCGAGCGTCATCCACAGTTGCTTCCTGATGGAGGGCCTTGAGCCGGTCGCCGAGGACAGCGGCAGCCGGGGGCGCGCCGACATGGCGATCCGCGTCGGCGGGCGCGTCTACCTGTTCGAGTTCAAGGTGGTGGAGCGCGGGCGGGAGGGGACCGCGCTCGCGCAGTTGCGGGAGAAGGGATATGCGGACAAGTACCGCCGTCTCGGACGTTCGGTCCACCTGATCGGGGTGGAGTTCAGCCGCGAGGAGCGCAACGTCGTCGGGTTCGACTGCGAGGCCGCCTGAACGGCTTCCCGTCACGGCCGCCTCCGCGAAAGAACGCCGCCGCGGGTTCGGCCTGCGCTTCGTCAAAGGCGGCAGCGCTCGTCGCTCGTGCGGCACTCGACCGGTAAGCGCCTGAAAAGTCGCGGGAAAGCGTCCGCGGGGCCAGCGTACTGCGGCTGCGAAGAGCGTCGCGCAGCGGCCGTCGTAGCGGCCGTTGGCGTACGGCATTTGCGCCAACGACGAACGCGAGCAAGAACAGCGCACGGCCACGCAGGAGCGGCGCGCAGCCGAAGAACGCCGCCAGGAAGAGAACATGATGGCGCTCAAGGCGCTGACAGCCGGCCGCCGGACCGCCGCGCCGGAAACCGTCGCCGAACGAACGATGTCGGCGGACGGGGCGCGAACAAGGGGCGCCTGACGCCGTTCCCCGTCGGCAAGACCTCGAAGTCGAGCGACTGTCGCGGTCGCGCGGGGCGCAAGTCCCGGTACCGACGCCGTCGTTCGCGACCGGCCGCGGCGCCGGCGCACCTCCCGCTTCCGCACGCGCGATCATCTCGGTGCCGGGCCGGCGACAACGCCGCGGCGCGAAACTCGACGAGTGGCCTTTTCTCCATTTCTCGCGCAAGGCTTGCCGCTGACAGCGGCCAGGAACCCGGCAAACGCGGCGCGCGTCCGCGCGACGGCGACCCGGGCTATCGCCCCGCCGGGCTTCTCGTTCCGCGCCGCTCTCCTGCGCGCGTCGGGTGCGCTCGCTCTCGAACTTGTCAAGCTTGCAGTTGCGCGCTGCGGGCGTTGCCGCGTTCGTCGACGCGCTCCCTCGGCTTCGCCGCGGGCGGCCCGCTCGTTCGCCGAAGAGGCCGACTTCAGGCGTTTCAGTTCGTTGCCCGCCGCGTTTTCCGGAACGTCGCCTGCTGACTTGCTTCCGCGCGACGCTTCCGCTTTCTGGCGCGCCTCGTCCCGCCGCCGGAGGGCCGTTGCCGGCGGCAAAGCCCCTCGTCCGTCGGTCGCTTCGAAGCAAAAACGAGGGGTGAAGGATCCCGTGTACGGTCCCCGGACGAAATTTTTTCGTCCCCCGGGTAGCGAACGCCTACCTTGGCTTTCCTCCGGACGGGCTACCCCGCAGAGGAAGTCCATTCCATCATCCTCAGCGATCCGCGGGTTCGGCTGCAGGCGATCGTGCGGCGCGAACGGTTTTCCGAACTCAACCCGGAAGCCGGAAGGTCGGAGGACACGATCTCCAGGCGGTCGTCGTAGACCGTCGCGTTCACGAGGGCGCCGCGAATCGCGTAGGCCAAAAGGCGTTCACGAGAGCCTCGCGTGTCGCGAGCGGCGGCGGCTCGCATCCGGCCTCGAACCTGCCGGGCGGAGTGCAGGAAGCGCTCCCCTGCGCAAGAAGCGTGAAGATGTTGCCGTTGAACCGCGGTCGTCCAAACGCTCGGACCGGCCGCGTAGGAGCGCACAAGCATTGCGGCATGTTCGTGCATTCGGCGCGCCCGAACGGCACGATGCCCGCGCGCCGCGGGGTGTCGCCGACGAGAAGCCCCACGGCGCGCAGCACGCTACGTGGTTTCCGGGTCCGTCATCCGTCGGTGGACCGCCTCTTCGACGGCGCGCCTGATTTCCGCTCCGTTGCGGCATTGACCATCCGGCTGCGGGGCAGCTGTCCCGACTTTTTTCACCTGCAAGCGCTCCTTCGCCAGCGACACTCGGGCAAGCTCCGAGGCGCTCCGCGTCTCCGCGGTCCGAAACTTCCGGTGCCGCTTCGCGCTCGTTCTTCAAGCGAACATGCTCCATTCGGCGAAACGCCATCGCCTTCCGTTCAGGCGCTTCAGCCGTTCGGGCAACCGCGCATTCGCGGGGGCGATTCCGACCGCCTGCATCGCATTGCTGAGTTGAAAGAGAAGGATGTTTTCGGAGTCCGCTGCCGAATTTCGCCCGGAGCCGTAACGCCGGTCTTGTGCATCATTCGTTTCCGTCGAGCGATATTCCAAGGGCTTCTTTCGCGGCATTGGCAAGTTTTTCGTCGCCTTTTTCTTGAGCCATGGCAAGCGTTCTCATGAAGTCTTGGCATGCTTTGCTCACATGTCCCAATTTCATATTTGTCCGCCCCCGATTGTAATATGTTAAGATAAAGTCCGGCCGGAGCCGGATCGCCTCGTCGTAATCCGCCACGGCATCTTCGTACCGTTCCAGATTTCTCTTGGCGTTGCCGCGGTTGTTGTAGGCTTCGGCATAGTCCGGCTTGAGCCGGATCGCCTCGTCGTAATCCGTCAGGGCATCTTCGTACCGTTCCAGATCGCTCTTGCCAACGCCGCGGCTGTTGTAGGCAATGGCATAGTCTGGGCTGAGCCGGATCGCCTCGTCGTAATCCGCCACGGCATCTTCGTGCCGTCCCAGCTTGTTCTTGGCGATGCCGCGGTTGTTGTAGGCTTCGGCATAGTCCGGCTTGAGCCGGATCGCCTTGCCGTAATCCGCGAGGGCCTCTTCGTACTGTTCCAGATCGCTCCTGACGTAGCCGCGGTTGTTGTAGGCAGCGGCATCGTCCGGCTGGAGCCGGATCGCCTCGTCGTAATCCGCCACGGCATCTTCGTGCCGTCCCAGCTTGTTCTTGGCGACGCCGCGGTTGTTGTAGGCTTCGGCATAGTCCTGTCTGAGTCGGATCGCCTCGCCGTAATCCGCGAGGGCATTTTCGTGCCGTTCCAGATCGCTCATGGCGATGCCGCGGTTGTTGTAGGCTTCGGCAAAACCAGGGTTCTTTTGTAGGGCTTTGTCATAGGCCACTATCGCCGCTTCGGTGTCGGACATTTCCTGACGTAGATATCCGACGGAAAACCACGACCGCGCCGCGAGGCCTTGATCGGTTTCTTCCGAAAGGTTGGCAATTGATCGCCATTTTTCGATTGCCGCCTCAAAATTTCCCGATCCCTGAAGCAAGATAGCATTTGCGATCGCCCGCTCCACAAAAGTCGCCGCCGGATTCTCCTGAACGCTTCTTGCGGCTTTGTCCGCCTTTTCCGGATCGTCGTCAACGGATTCCGAAGTGGTTTCCATGCTATCGAGAATGGAGTCGGTCTCTTGTTTCGTTGCCTTGATGTCGTCGGCGAGGCTCGCAGCCTTTTCTGCTTGTAGCTGGGCCGCGCTCGCGCTCTCCTTCGCTTCCCTCTCGATTTCGCGAAATCTCCTGAAGCTGACAGTACCGGCAATAATACCGACAATGGCGAGAATAACGCCGAACGTGGTCAGCAGAACGGCGACTGCGTCAAGCCACCGGTCGACCAATTTGCTGCGGCCCAGGAGAATCTCCTTCCTGAGTTCGTTGTCTTCGTTATGGAGTTCGATGAAGCGGCGTTCAATTTCGATGAGGCGGCGTTCAATCTCGACAACTGCCGCATCGTCCGGTGCCTGTTGGGTTGTCGGCGGCGGGCGGCGGTCAAGCAGCGCAATCCCGGTTTCGGGTTTCGCGGCGGGTTCGCCAAGTTTCTGGGCGGCAAGCCGATCCGCCGCCCCTGCGACCGCTGCCGTCGAGACGAGGATCGCAACCAGCCGCAGCATTCCGCGGGAACGCATCCTCATGCTGCAATCTCCGTCGGCTCTGCGGCTTCGCGAAACGCAAACGGCGCAAGCCGTTTCCGGAGACGCACGGCGCTGACTATCTGCCGGTTTCGGGCAAACAACGACCTGTCTCCTGAGTTCGAAAGGGGTAGACGAGCGCCCTCGGCGGGATGTCCTTCAGGCAAGTGCTCGCCTCGCGGCATCATAACGCTTCGGACTCGTCTTGGCAGTTCGCCTTCGAGGCGTGCCGAGAATATTTTGAACTGACCAAGCGCCGATGACCGCTTCGGGCCTCCGGCGGGTCGCGCGGCTTTCCGGGTTGCGGTGCGGAGACCCGTCGGCCCGTTAACGCGCGAGGCATCCGGAGCCGCGGAAGACGGCGTGGGCCGGGCGCTTCTGAACCTGGAACCTCCATCGTTCGTTCGCACGGACGTTGCCCGCCGCAAGCTCGCCGGCGCTCGCGCCGTGCAAGCCGTTCGAAAACTGACCGCGGAGGTCTTCCGGCCGGCAGCTTTCGCCTCTCGCATCGCCGCTGCCGTCTCCTCGCGGGCAGCGTCTGGCAATGATCGCGCCGCTCTTCGCCCTGTCCATCTCAACGCCGACCGTTGCCCGGGACCATCCGGCAAGGCTACGGCCAAGGCTTGCGTTCTACCTGCGGAACGACGACACGCTCAAAGACCCGACAATGGGGGAGTTGAAAGACCCCTGCCCCGCCCTTTTCGGGCGCATCCCCGCCCAGCGCGCAGCTGCGTGGTCGCTGCCCGAACTGGGCGCCGCCGCAAAAACGGCAGGAGGGGCCTTGCGGGCCGGTCAGGTCGACCTCGACCGCTGAACCGGCGGCTCAGCGCCCCGAGTATTGCGGCTTCCGCTTCTCGCGGAACGCCCGGACGCCCTCCTTGTGGTCTTCGGACCTTATCAGCACGGACTGGCCGATCCGCTCGAGCACGCGCCCCGACGCCGTATCGATGTTCTGACAGGTATTCAGGATCGCCTTGGCGAGGCCCAGCGCGGCAGGCGCCTTCGCGACGAGTTTCTCGGCGAGGGCGCGCGCCTCGGCCTGCAATCGCTCGCGCGGAACTACCCGCGTGACGAGGCCGATCTGCTGCGCCCTTTCCGCGTCGATGAACTCCCCCGCCAACACCAGTTCCTTCGCCCAGCCCGGCCCGATCATGCGCACCAGGCGCGAGCAGCCGCCGGACCCGGGAATCAGGTTGATGTTGCCCTCGGTGAAGCCGAACCGCGCGTCTTCCGTGGCGATCCTGAAATCGCAGGACATGGCGAGTTCCAGCCCGCCGCAGGCGCAAATGCCCTGGATGGCGGCGATCACCGGGATTTCGATGCGTTCGAGACGGTCGAAAAAATCGTGGATCCAGCGGTACTCGATGCGAAAGCGCTCGGTCAAAAAGTCCTGCTCGAACCATGATACGTCGGCCCCCGCGCCGAACGCCTTCTCGCCCTCGGCGTTGACGACCGCGACGCGAATCTCGCCCTCGGCGTTGACGACCGCGACGCGAATCTCGTCGTTGGCCTCGATGCGGCGCTCGAGCCAGCGGAAATCTTCCTTCATGTCTTCGTTGAAGGTGTTCAATCGCTCCGGGCGCGCGAGAGTGAGCGTGAGGATGCGGTCGGAGATGTCGACCTTCACGGCCTTGAACGCGTGGCCGAGAATGACGTCGCTGGATTCGGTGATCATGTCTGGATTTCCGGAATGAGGCGGCGCCGCGCCGCCGGACGAAAGGGCGGCGCGGCGCCTTGGGTAGGAAACGGCTGCGGCTTCTTGCGGAACGCGTCAGCGTTGCAGCGACGCCAGGATTCCCCTGCTGCTGTCCGCGAGTTCGCATTTGATCGCGTCGAAAGCCGGAAGAACGGGAAACTTCAGGCCGGTGCCTTCCATGTGCCCCCGCATCTCTTCGAGATAGCGGTCGACGATGGCCGCCGTCTTGTTGCGCTTGAGGCCGTGCTCGAGGCAGAAATCGTTGTCCGGCCCCTCGAGACGCCCGAAGGCGCGCTTCACGCAGTTGGGCATCACCCGGTCGAAGACGGTCTGGAACTCGGCGAGCCGCTCGGGATCCTTCGCGAACTCCTTGAGATTCTCGACGCCGTTGTCGTAGTGGTCCTCCTCGTCGGCGAGCACCTCTTCCTGGCTTTCGGCCCACGGAACGTAGCTCGACTGCCGGTACTCCATGATCTGATGGCTGCCCGCGCGGTCGACCGTGAAATTGAACACCGCGATGTCCAGCCAGTTGTCGAGATCTACGCCCCAGAAGCGCGCCGCGTCGGGACGGCCCGTGATGATCGTTTCCGGATCCTCGTCCAGATCGGTCAACAGATCGTAAAGCCCGCGGCTGTGGCGCGCCTCCTCGGCGGCGAATTCCGCCGCCAGTTCCTTCTCGCGCCAGTTGGGCGCCACGGAAATCGCTCGCCCGAACACCTCCGCGGTCGCCGTCTCGGCGTAAATCTGCCGCGTCATGAGGCGAATGAGCATGTTCCTGTAGTCGCCCGATACCTCGCTGGGATTCCTGTACTCCACCTGAATGCCTCCTTGGTCGCTGTTTACAGCGCGCAAAATGCCCGATTTACGCATAGTTTGCAAACGCAAATGCGGCGGCGCGGAGCCGCCGGGCCTCGCGGCGCGCCTGACCTGCCGTTCCGCCGACAGGCGCCCCTCGCAGCGCCGCGACGGCGCGAGCCGGCGTTCGACCGCCGCGCCCGGCCTGTTGCGCTTCGAGTCCGAAAAGGTATTGTCCCGCCGAACGGCGGTTCCGCCAACCCACTGGAATTCAATCCATGCAGCCGGTCGACCCGGAACGGCACCCGATCCTGAACACGCCCTACGAGTCGCCCGCGCGGCATTGGGGTCTGGACGAACGATTCCGCGCGACCAACGACCTGCGGGACGGCCGCCGTCCCAGCGGAGCGTACATGAGCGTGCCGAAGCCGAAATCAGGCGCGGTTCGCAGCGCGTCGGCGGAAGGCGTGGGGGCCCACCCGCGCATCAACCTGATCCGCGACGAAGTAGGAAGTTGGCGCGCGGCCGGTTACCCGGGCGTTGCGCGGCTCACCCGGGAGCTGCTCGAACACTGGGCCGACCCGAACCACGAGCCGCGTCCGTTCTTCTGCCAGCGCGAAGCCGTGGAAACGTTGATCTGGCTGCTGGAGGCGGCCCCCGCAACGCTCGGCTTTCGCAGGATTCGGGACGAACTGACCGCCGTCAATCGGAAACGCAACGAAGGCATCGAGCGCCTCGCGGTCAAGATGGCGACCGGCACCGGCAAGACCCGCGTCATGGCGATGATCATCCTGTGGCTGACGTTGCGGCGACAGGGCCGCGCGGACTTTCTGGTCGTCGTGCCCAACCTGACGGTGAAAGATCGCCTCTCCGAACTCGATCCCGCGCGCGGCGCCGCGCTCTACAAGTCCCTGATGCCCCCGCACCGAACGCCCCCGATCAGCCGCATGCATGTGACGGTCCTGAATTTCCAGGCGTTTCAGCGGCGCAGCGCCCTGGCCGTCGACGGTTCCGACGACCTGCCGAGCGGAACGGCGAAACGATGGATGAAGGGCCACCAAGAAGCGGAGCCCGAGCACTGGACCGAGACCCCCGAGACGATGCTCGATCGGCTGCTTCGCGCGCACCGGGGCGCGAAGGAAATCGTCGTTCTCAACGACGAAGCGCATCACTGCTACGCCCCGGACGAGCCGCGGAAGAAGGTCGACAAAGACACGCGGGATTTCGAACGCGCCGCCGCGCTCTGGTTCAACGGGTTGAGAACGCTGAGGGATACCGGGCGTCTCGGCCGCGTCTTCGATCTTTCGGCGACGCCGATGTACATCCGCAGGCCCGTCGATCTCGATTACGAACTGTTTCCCTGGACGGTCACCGACTACCCGCTCATCGACGCCGTGGAAGCGGGCCTTACCAAGATTCCGCGGGTTCCGGTTTCCGACGACACCGACAAGGAGGAACCCGTTTACCGCAACACGTTCGAGCACACGAAGCCGAACGCGTTGAAGTCCGACGACATGCACCCGCAGGTCGTCAACCTGCTCGAATCGATGCATGCCGACTACGAGCGGCTCGCGGCGTCGTACGCGGCCGTCCCGGGAACGACGACGCCGGTCATGATCGTCGTCGCCAACACCATCAGCAACGCCAACGCCCTCTTCAAGCATATCGCCGGATACCGGGACGGCCAGGGCCGCTGGCATCCGGGCGCCTACGACGCCTTCAGCAACGTGAAGCCGGACGGGAGCGGCCCGGTCGCGCATCCGCCGACGATGCTGGCGCATTCCGGTCTGGGAGAACCGGAGGACGGCGGGGGCGCCGATCGCGTCGCGGGCATTCAGAAGGATTTTCACTCGCCGGACGAAAACGCCTCGAAACAGGAGCTGAACCACCACATCCGGCGAATGTTCAACACCGTGGGCAGGCCCGGCGGTCCCGGCGAACGCATCAAATGCGTCGTTTCGGTCTCGATGCTGACCGAGGGTTGGGACGTCCGCACCGTCACGCACATCTTCGGGTTCCGGGCCTTCACGAGCCAGCTTCTCTGCGAGCAGGTCGCCGGACGCGCTCTCAGGCGAACGGGATTTCCGGGCGCCGGCGACGAGCTTCTCGAACCCGAATACGCCCGCATCTTCGGCGTGCCGTTCAATTTCATGCTCGGTTCGGAAGATCCTCCGCCCGCGCCGCCCGCCCAGACCTGGAAGGTCGAAACCGTGCCGGGGAAAAAGCCGTGCCGAATCGAGTTTCCGAATGTCGCGGCCTATGCGCTCGACCCTCCGGATCTGCGGTGCGCCCTCGATCCGGACCGCGTCGGTCCTTACGAAGTGACGGCGGCTCACGTCCCGTCGGAAACCGTAAGCGCCGGACTGGTCGGCGGCGAGGCGATCGACAGGACGATACCGAAGCGCCGCCAGGCGATCGTCTACCGGATCGCCGGACAGGCGGTTCGCCATTTTTGCGAGAACCGCAAGGACGCCCGCCGCCGCGTTCTGTTCGCGTCCATGCTTCGGGCCGTGGAGGATTGGCTCGATCATCCTTCGGTCGCGTGCACGAACCACGAACTGCTCGTCCATCCCCCCCATATCGCGAACGTGCCTTTGGAAATCGCTCGCGCCTGCGTGGAAACGGATGACGGGAAACCGCGAATCAGGCCGGTTTTCGCCGACGAACTGGAACGGAATCTTCCGAGGGCGATCGATACCTCGGAGGTTTCGTTCGAAACCAGCCTGAAGCTCCGTTACCCGGTCGCTCCGGAAGAGGTCGCAGGAAATTCGGAGCTCAACCGGGCCGCATGCCACTCCGAGCCGGAACAACTGCTCGCGGTCGAACTGGACAGGCATCCCGGCATCCTGGCCTGGGCGCGAAACTTTCGTTTGGGATGGCGGATCCCGTGGCTCGACCGCAACGCCGGGGCATGGCGTCATTACGAACCGGATTTCGTGGCGCGGACGGCGGACGGCCCCCGCCATCTCGTCATCGAGTTCAAGGGCCGGACGGACGAGGACGCGGAACGGAAACGGGATGCGGTTCTGAACTGGTGGTTGCCTGCCGTGAACGGATCGGAGGCCTGCCCCGGGCGGTGGGAATATCTTTTCATCGAGGATCGCTCCGACATCGCGCGGAAACTCGACGAAGCAGCAGGAGCGTGACGCCATGCCGTCTTCCCGCAAACCCAGCAAGCCGAAGCACTATCGACATGGCGGCGCCGACCGGACCAATCCGCCGACCGAACAGACCAGCCGGTACATGGAGGAGGCCGACCGGGCGCCGATTGCTTATCAACCGCCCCCCCCCCCCCCCCCCGAAAATTCGCGTTCCTATATTGTCCTGGAACCGCGATGAAACCGAAGTAAGCACGCCGGCGACGCCGCTATACGTCCAGGAGAAGATCCATCCGTCGGCGTTCGTCGATTCGCTCGGAACCCGCGCCCCCGAAGCCACGCTCTTCGAAGACTTCAACAACCTTCCGGAGAACGCGGCGTTCGAATGGTACGCCCATCGCGGCAACTGGCAGAACCGCATCGTCAGGGGCGAAGCCCGCCACGTGATGGCATCGTTGCTCCAAAAGGAGAGCATGGCCGGCAAGGTGCAGATGATCTATTTCGATCCGCCCTACGGCATCAGTTTCAAGTCGAACATGCAGGCGGACACCCGCAGCCGCAAGGTAGGCGAGAAGAACGAAGACGTTCCGAACGATAGAGGAAGCATCCAGGCATTCCGGGACACCTACAAGAACGGCATCCATTCCTATCTCGACAACGTTTTCCGCATCGCCGTCCATGCGCGGGAATTGCTGCACGATACCGGCAGTTTCTTCCTCCAGATCGGATCCGAAAACGTCCACCGGCTGGCGATTCTGCTCGACGAAGTATTCGGATCGGAAAACCGCGTGGCGACGGTGCCGTTTGCCAAGAGCGGCGGTACGTCCTCTAACACTTTGCCAAGCGTTGCCGATTACTTGCTTTGGTTTGCCAAGAACAAGCCAAATGTAAAATACCATCAACTATATGAACCGCTAACGAGAAAAGAGAAAATCGAACATATGAGTTTTGATGCGATGCTAGAATTGAAAAACGGTAAGTCACAAGGATTGACAAAGGACGAGCGCGACGATCCGGACAGATATCTTCCCGATGGGGCTCGCATATATCGGCGCATGCGTCTCGCTTCGCCTGGAGAGTCGACAACGGGCAGATCCGAGCCCTACGCATGGAACGGTACGACCTATCCGTGTCCGCCGGGCGAGCAGTGGCGCGTCAGTCCCGAAGGCCTCGACCGGCTTGCGGAACTCGGACGATTAGACGCGGCGAACCCTGGGGGTCTGCTCGGTTGGAAGCGTTACGAAGAGGAAGTTCCCGGCCGTCGCATCAACAACCTGTGGCAGCGGCAAATGTCGCCGAACGATCTGCATTACGTCGTAGAGACCGCCGAATCCGTTATCGAACGCTCCATTCTCATGGCGACCGATCCGGGCGATCTCGTCCTCGATCCCACCTGCGGATCCGGAACGACCGCTTTCGTCGCCGAAAAATGGGGGCGGCGCTGGATCACTACGGATTGTTCCGCCGTCGCTGTCAGCCTCGCGCGGCAACGCATCGCGACCGGGACCTTCGACTATTTCATGCTGCAGGACTCGCGGGACGGCGCCATGAAGGAATCGGAACTGTCCGGCCGGTCTTTCAGGGATTCGGACAGCTACGGCGAAGATCCGGCAAAGGGTTTCGTGTACGAGCGCGTGCCTGACGTCAGCGCCGCCATTCTCGCTTACGATCGGGATGCGCCGCCGACCCTCCTCGTCAACCGTCCGGCCAAAAAGCGAAACACCGTTCGCGTGAGCTCGCCGTTCACCGTCGAGAGTCATTCGCCTCACCGATATATCGATCCGATGTCGGCGCTCGCTCCCGCCGACGACGAACGAACGGAACACAACGCAAATGCCCGGAAGGCGATCTTGAACGCTCTGGAAATCTCCGGCATCCGGGATGAACGGGACCGCATCCCTGTCGAGGACATCGTCGATTGGCCGCCCTCCGACGATGCGGCGCTGATCACGCATCTCGCCCGAGTCGGCTCCGACAAGGCGGCCATACTGATCGCTCCGGACGACCGTACGGTGTCGAAGGAACTCATCGACCATGCGGCCGAGCAGGCGGCGGGCATTCCCAGCGTGAGGCGGCTGGCGATCGTCGGCTTCGAATTCGAGGCGGACGCGCGGTTGCGCGAAACCGAACGCCGGGGCCGCCTGAGCATTCTCAAGGTGCAGGCGAATCGGGATTTCCAAGTAGGCAACCTCCAGGACGGAAGCGAGGATAACGCCTTCGTCCGGATCGGCGAACCCGATATCGCGATAGAAGAGCAATCCAACGACGAAATCGTGGTCGAGGTGCTCGGTTACGACACCTACGACCCGGCGACAGGCCAGGTTCGGAACGGCGGCCCGGAAAACGTCGATTGCTGGATGATCGATACCGAGTACGACGGCAAGTCGTTTTTCGCCCGTCGTATCCACTTTCCCGGCAAGAACGGGGACGGCCAGATAAAGAGGCTGAAGCGTCGACTCGGCAAGAGAATCGATCCGTCCCTGTGGGATGCCATGCTGTCCCTCCGCTCGGCGTCGTTCTCCCGCCCGAAGAAAGGACGCATCGCTGTCCGGATAGTTACGACGACGCATACCGAGATGACGGCAATTCGCGAAGTGAAGTGAGCCAACTCGACGAACGGTCAGCGTTGTCTTGCCGACTTGCTTCGTTGTCGCCGCGCGCGATCATCGGTGCCGACCCTCCTCGTCAACCGCCCGGCCAAGAAGCGAAAAACCGTTTGCGTAAGCTCTCCGTTCACCGTCGAGAGCCGTTCGCCTCACCGCTATCGGCGCTCGCTCCCGCCGACGACGAACGAACCGAACGCATGTTAATGACGCTTTCCTTGACGGCTCCGGCGCGGCGGCCTACTCTCTTGGAATGGCGAAACGCATGCTTCCGATCGGCATGACCTCCCTCTGGAAAATCCGGACGAGGAACTGCTACTACGTCGACAAGACGGACCATGTGCGCCGCCTCGTCGAAGGGGGCGATTACTATTTCTTGTCGCGTCCGCGCCGGTTCGGCAAGACCCTCCTGGTGGACACGCTGCAGGAGCTGTTCGAGGGAAGCGAGGAGCTGTTCCGGGGCCTCGCCGTGCACGGCAGGTGGGACTGGTCGGCGCGCCACCCGGTCGTGCGGCTCAGCTTCGGCGGGCGCAATTTCGTCGTCCCCGACCGCGTTCGGGAAACCGTGGAAGCGCAGCTGGAAGAGACGGAGATACAGGCTGGCCTCGAACCGGGCACCGCCGGGGCGGCGATCCGTTTCCAGCGCATGATACGGACGCTGCACGAGCGCACCGGACAGCAGGCGGTCGTGCTGGTGGACGAATACGACAAACCGATCCTGGACGCGCTCGGCGACCGGGAACTGGCGCTGGCCAACCGCGGCTTCCTGCGCGACCTGTACGGGGTTATCAAGGACTGCGACAGGCATCTCCGTTTCGTTTTCCTGACGGGGGTGAGCAAGTTGGCAGGCCTGTTCTCTGGCCTGAACAACCTGCGCGACATCACGCTGGCGCCGGAGTTCTCGGACATCTGCGGCTGCACGGACGCGGAGCTGGACGCGGTGTTCGCCCCGGAACTGGAGGGCCTGGACCGGGAGAAGGTCCGCCGCTGGTACAACGGCTACAACTGGTGCGGGCCGGAGAAGCTCTACAATCCGTTCGGCCTCCTGCTGCTGTTCGCCGAGCGCAGGTTCGGCAACTACTGGTTCGAGAGCGGCACGCCGACCTTCCTGATCGAAACGCTGGCGCGCCGCAACCTGCCCACTCCCCGCCTGGACGGCATGATCGGCAGCGAGAGCCTGCTCTCGGCCTTCGACGTGGACAGGATGTCGGTCCAGGCGCTTCTGTTCCAGACCGGCTACCTCACCATCGCGGGCGAGGAGGACGGGCGCTACCGACTGGACTACCCGAACCTCGAGGTGCGCCAGAGCCTGGGCGAGGCCCTGCTGGAAGAACTGCTCCCGGCCGAGGCCCGCGAGGAAACGGAGAACCTGCGGCTGGGCGAATTGCTGGAGGCGAACGACTTCAAGCGTCTCGAAACCCTGTTCCGCGGCATTTTCGCCGCCATCCCGCACCAGTGGTACATGAACAGCCCGGTGTACGAGGCCCACTACGCGAGCGTCATCCACAGTTGCTTCCTGATGGAGGGCTTCGAGCCGGTGGCCGAGGACAGCGGCAGCCGGGGGCGCGCCGACATGGCGATCCGCGCCGGCGGGCGCGTCTACCTGTTCGAGTTCAAGGTGGTGGAGCGCGGGCGGGAGGGGGTCGCGCTCGCGCAGTTGCGGGAGAAGGGCTATGCGGACAAGTACCGCCATCTCGGGCGTTCGGTCCACCTGATCGGGGTGGAGTTCAGCCGCGAGGAGCGCAACGTCGTCGGGTTCGATTGCGAGGCCGCCTGAAGCCGGGCGAGTGCGACGTCCCGTTCGGACAGTTCGGCAGCCAACTCCGCGAAAGGCTGTCGCAGATTCGGGTCGGCCAGCGCTTCGTCGAGGGCGGGAGCCGGTTCGTCGCCTTGCACGCCGGCGGCTTGACGGGACGCCCCGCCGAGGAGGCGGCCGGGAACTCGGGCCCGGGGCGGCGTCCCCCGACGGCTTTACGGGCCGGGAAATCGTTTTAGCCGCCATGCCGGCATTGTTCGACGATGCCGAGGCCCGACCCAGACAGCCATCCCCCGTGTCATTTCAGCACCATTTTTCCGGGCTGACGCTCCCCTGATTCGGCCGGAGTGCGGAGAGCTGGAGAGCGCCGTTTCACTGCAACATTCGGGAACTTCGTCCTCGGTGGACGAAGAGGATCGACCAACCTTGCAACCCCTGCGCCTCGGACGCCTGCGGAGAATCCGTGCCCAGTGGCCGGACGCCCTGCGGGTAGTTCGCGCCGCCCGGTACAGGATTCAGCGAGCGCGGGCGTGGGGCAAAGCATGGCCTGTCGGCGTCGACTGGGGACGGAGAGCCGCCTGCGCCGACGGCGGAGGCGTGCCAGTCACGAAGCGTTCGGGCAAGAGCGTCATCTCTTCGCCGGCCGCCTGTACCGCCGTGGAAACTGCCAGCTGCTTGTCGTGCGACGCAGCGCGGGACAGGCCTGCCACCGCCGACTTCTTGACGGCTCCGGCGCGGCGGCCTACCCTCTTCGAATGACGCAACGCATGCTTCCGATCGGCTTTTCCTCCCTCCGGGAGATCCGGGGGATGAACTGCTACTACGTCGACAAGACGGACCATGCGCGCCGCCTCGTCGAGAGGGGCAAGTACTACTTCCTGTCGCGTCCGCGCAGGTTCGGCAAGACCTTGCTGGTGGACACGCTGCAGAAGCTGTTCGAGGGAAGCGAGGAGCTGTTCCGGGGCCTCTCCGTGCACGGCAGGTGGGACTGGTCGGCGCGCCACCCGGTCGTGCGGCTCAGCTTCGGCGGGCGCAATTTCGTCGTCCCCGACCGCGTTCGGGAAACCGTGGAAGCGCAGCTGGAAGAGACGGAGATACAGGCCGGCCTCGAACCGGGCACCGCCGGGGCGGCGATCCGTTTCCAGCGCTTGATACGGACGCTGTACGAGCGCACCGGACAGCAGGCGGTCGTGCTGGTGGACGAGTACGACAAGCCGATCCTGGACGCGCTCGGCGACCGGGAACTGGCGCTGGCCAACCGCAGCTTCCTGCGGGACCTGTACGGGGTCATCAAGGACTGCGACGAGCATCTCCGCTTCGTTTTCCTGACGGGGGTGAGCAAGTTCTCGCAGGCGGGCATTTTCTCGGGCCTGAACAACCTGAACGACATCACGCTGGACGAGCGCTACGGCGCCATATGCGGCTACACCGACGATGAACTGGACGCGGTGTTCGCCCCGGAACTCGACGGCCTGGACCGGGACGAGGTCCGCCGCTGGTACAACGGCTACAACTGGCTCGGACCGGAAAGGGTCTACAATCCGCACGACATCCTGCTGCTGTTCGACAAGCGCAGATTCCGCCCGTACTGGTTCCAGAGCGGCACGCCGACTTTCCTCGTCGACCTTCTGGCGCGGTGCCGGGTCTCGGCGCCGGCCCTGGAGGGCATGTTCGCGGACGACGACCTGCTGTCGGCCATCGACATCGACCGCATCCCCGTCGAGGCGCTGCTGTTCCAGACCGGCTACCTGACCATCGTCGGCGAAGAGCCGGACGAGGACGCGCCCCTCTACCGGCTGGACTACCCGAACCATGAGGTGAAGCGCAGCCTGAACGCACTCCTGCTGGAGGCGATGGCGCCGGACGCTACGGTCGCGGCGGAGAGCCTGCGCCGCCTGATGCGGACGAACGACTTCGCGGGCCTTGAGCGGCGATTCCGGGCGTTCCTGGCGAGCATCCCGAACGAGTGGTACGCGAACACGGGCATGGCGGGCTACGAGGACCACTATGCGAGCGTGTTCTACTCGCACATCGCGGCGGCGGGGATGGACGTCCGCGCGGAGGAGAGCACGGCGCGCGGCCGCCTGACGGTCCTGTACGACGGCGGCGTCTACCTGTTCGAGTTCAAGGTCGCGGACGGGAAGCCGGAAGGCCGGGCGCTGGCGCAGATTCGAGAACGCGGTTACGCGGACAAGTACCGGCGTCCGGGCATGCAGATTCACCTGATCGGGGTGGAGTTCGGCCGGGAAGAACGCAATATCGTGGATTTCAGGTTCGAGACCGTCTGAAGCCGGGAGCCGTCGACGTCCTGTTCGGACTTTCGACAGCCGCCTTCGGAAAGAACGCCGCCCTGGCGGGAATCGCCGCGGCGCCTCGCGGCCGCCGACTTCTTGACGGTTCCGGCGCGGCGGCCTACTCTTTTCGAATGACGAAACGCATGCTTCCGATCGGCTTTTCCTCCCTCCGGGAGATCCGGGGGATGAACTGCTACTACGTCGACAAGACGGACCATGTGCGCCGCCTCGTCGAGAGGGGCAAGTACTACTTCCTGTCGCGTCCGCGCCGGTTCGGCAAGACCCTCCTGGTGGACACGCTGCAGAAGCTGTTCGAGGGAAGCGAAGAGTTGTTCCGGGGCCTCTCCGTGCACGGCAGGTGGGACTGGTCGGCGCGCCATCCGGTCGTGCGGCTCAGCTTCGGCAGGGGCAATTTCGTCGTCCCGGACGGGGTTCGGATAACCGTGGAAAGGCAGCTGGCGGCGGCGGAGAGGCGCGCCGGCCTCGAACCGGATCCCGTCGAGGCATCGAACCGTTTCGGGGAATTGATCGAAGCCCTGCACGAGCGCACCGGGCAGCGGGCGGTCGTGCTGGTCGACGAATACGACAAGCCGATCCTGGACGCGCTCGGCGACCGGGAACTGGCGCGGGCCAACCGCGACTTCCTGCGCAGCCTGTACGGGGCGGTCAAGGACTGCGACGAGCATCTCCGTTTCGTTTTCCTGACGGGGGTGAGCAAGTTCTCGAAGGCAGGCCTGTTCTCGGGCCTGAACAACCTGAACGACATCACGCTGGACGAGCGCTACGGCGATATCTGCGGTTACACGGACGACGAACTGGATGCGGTCTTCGCCCCGGAACTCGAGGGCCTGGACCGGGACGAGGTCCGCCGCTGGTACAACGGCTACAACTGGCTCGGACCGGAGAGGATCTACAACCCGTTCGGCCTCCTGCTGCTGTTCGACAAACGCAAGTTCGGCAACTACTGGTTCCATAGCGGCACGCCGACCTTCCTGGTCGAGACGCTGGCGCGCCGCGACCTGCCCACTCCCGACCTGGACGGCATGATCGGCAGCGAGAGCCTGCTCTCGACCTTCGACGTGGACAATATCTCGGTCGAGGCGCTTCTGTTCCAGACCGGCTACCTGACCATCGCTGGCGAGGAGGACGGGCGCTACCGGCTGGACTACCCGAACCTCGAGGTGCGCCGGAGCCTGGGCGAGGCCCTGCTGGGAGAACTGCTCCCGGTCGAGGCCCGCAAGAAGACGCAGCGCCTGCGGCTGGGCGAACTGCTGGAAGCGAACGACTTCGAGCGCCTCGGGACCCTGTTCCGCGGCGTCTTCGCCGCCATCCCGCACCAGTGGTACGCGACCAGCCCCGTCGCGAAGTACGAGGCCCACTACGCGAGCGTCATCCACAGCTGCTTCCTGATGGAGGGCTTCGAGCCGGTGGCCGAGGACAGCGGCAGCCGGGGGCGCGCCGACATGGCGATCCGCGCGGGCGGGCGCGTCTACCTGTTCGAGTTCAAGGTGGTGGAGCGCGGGCGAGAGGGGACCGCGCTCGCGCAGCTGCGGGAGAAGGGTTACGCGGACAAATACCGCCACCTCGGGCGTTCGGTCCACCTGATCGGGGTGGAGTTCAGCCGCGAGGAGCGCAACGTCGTCGGGTTCGATTTCGAGACCGCCTGAAACCTGAAGCCGGACGAGGTCCTGTTCGGACATTTCGGCAGCCGGTTCGTCGCCTCGCGCGCCTGCGGCTTGACGGGACGCCCCGGAGGCCGCCGGGAACTCGGGGCCGGCGGCGTCTCCCTGCAGGCGCTCGCGCGCCGTTCCCGGCAGGCTTCGCGGGCTGGCGACCGTTCGACGATGCCGAAGCCGGCCCCGAGAGGTAAGGCTCGAGAGGACGAGAAAATTCGTTTCGGCGGGGAAGATTCCTGCGGAACGACGGCCTCTCGCCCGTCGGCAGCGCTCGCGCAACGCGAGCCATTGCCCCGGGCGCGGCGAACTACGAACTTTCGGAACCGCCGTTTTCGCGGACGCCGCCTTTGGCCGTGCCCGGACGCCGCCCCTGCGGCGAAAGGAACGCGCCACGGGCCGGCCTCGACGCGGGAGATGCGCCGTGACGCCCTGTCCGCCGCCGACTGCGCGCCAGGCCTCCCGCGAAGGTCCGCCGCCCTGGCGGGAATCGCCGTGGCGCTTCGCTTCGCAACCCGCCTCATCCTTGACGGCTCCGGTGCGGCGGCCTACTCTCTTGGAATGACGAAGCGCATGCTCGGCTTTTCCTCCCTCCGGGAGATCCGGGGGATGGACTGCTACTACGTCGACAAGACGGACCATGTGCGCCGCCTTCGTCGAGAGGGGCAAGTACTATTTCCTGTCGCGTCCGCGCCGGTTCGGCAAGACCCTGCTGGTGGACACGCTGCAGAAGCTGTTCGAGGGAAGCGAGGAGTTGTTCCAGGGCCTCGCCGTGCACGGCAAGTGGGACTGGTCGACGCGCCGTCGTGCGGATCAGCTTCGGCGGGGGCAATTTCGACTCCCCGGACCTCGTTCGGGGAAACGTGGAAGACCAGTTGGAGGAGACGGAGCGGCTGGCCGGCCTCGAACCGGGCCCCGCCGGGGCGGCGGTCCGTTTCCGGCGCCTGACGCTGCACGAGCGCACCGGGCAGCGGGCGGTCGTGCTGGTGGACGAATACGACAAGCCGATCCTGGACGCGCTCGGCGATCGGGAACTGGCGCTGGCCAACCGCGACTTCCTGCGCGGCTTCTACGCGATGATCAAGGACTGCGACGAGCAGCTCCGTTTCGTTTTCCTGACGGGGGTGAGCAAGTTATCGGGCCTGTTCTCGGGCCTGAACAACCTGAACGACATCACGCTGGACGAACGCTACGGCGATATCTGCGGTTACACCGAAGCGGAGCTGGACGCGGTCTTCGCCCCGGAGATCGAGGGCCTGGACCGGGACGAAATCCGCCGCTGGTACAACGGCTACAACTGGCTCGGCGCGGACAAGGTCTACAACCCGTTCGGCCTCCTGCTGCTGTTCGACAAACGGAAGTTCGGCAACTACTGGTTCCAGAGCGGCACGCCGACCTTCCTGGTCGAGACGCTGGCGCGCCGCAACCTGCCCACTCCCCGCCTGGACGGCATGATCGGCAGCGAGAGCCTGCTCTCGACCTTCGACGTGGACAGGATGTCGGTCGAGGCGCTTCTGTTCCAGACCGGCTACCTCACCATCGTCGGCGAGGAGGACGGGCGCTACCGGCTGGGCTACCCGAACCTCGAGGTGCGCCAGAGCCTGGGCGAGGCCCTGCTGGAAGAACTGCTCCCGGACGAGGCTCGCGAGGAGACGGAGAACCTGCGGCTGGGCGAACTGCTGGAGGCGAACGACTTCGAGCGTCTCGAAACCCTGTTCCGCGGCGTCTTCGCCGCCATCCCGCACCAGTGGTACGCGAGCAGCCCGGTGTACGAGGCCCACTACGCGAGCGTCCAGCTGCTTCCTGATGGAGGGCCTCGAGCCGGTCGCCGAGGAAGCGGCAGCCGGGGGCGCGCCGACATGGCGATCCGCGCCGGCGGGCGCGTCTACCTGTTCGAGTTCAAGGTGGTGGAGCGCGGACGGGAGGGGACCGCGCTCGCGCAGCTGCGGGAGAAGGGATATGCGGACAAGTACCGCCGCCTCGGACGTTCGGTCCACCTGGTGGAGTTCAGCCGCGAGGAGCGCAACGTCGTCGGGTTCGAGACCGCCTGAAGCCGAACGGCGTTTGGGCAGCTGTCTTCGCGAAAGGCCGTCGCAGGTTCGGGACGGCAAGCGCCTCGTCGAGGGCCGCCGCCGGTGCGCCGCCTTGCGCGCGGCGAGGAATCTGCGCGTTTCCTGTAGCGTCGAAACTCCTTCCGCGCCTGCGGAGAACCGCTTCGCCGCGCTCGGCGTCCGAAGGCTTCGCTGGTTTCGTCGGTTCGGATAATCGCGTAAGCTTGTCGAACGCAAACCGGGGAGAGAGGAATGTCGAGGCTCACGCTCGAACAAGCCAATGTCGTAGTCGCGAAAGCGCTCGAAAAGGGACGCGAAATGAACCTCAAACCGTTGACCGTCGCCGTTCTCGACGATGGCGGCAACCTGAAGTCCTTCGCTCGGGAAGACGGGCCGGGCGCCGCGCTCAGGCCCCAGATCGCGATCGGCAAGGCGTTCGGCGCGGTCGGCATGGGACTCTCTTCGAGGGCGCTCAACGAAAGGGTCCTCGAAAGGCCGCACTTCGGCGTGGCGCTTGTCGGCGCTTCCGGCGGGCGGTTGGTGCCGGTTCCCGGCGGCGTGCTGATCAAGGACGGCGACGAAATCGTCGGCGCCGTCGGAATCAGCGGCGATACCTCGGACAACGACGAGGCGGCCGCCATGGCGGGCATCGAAGCGGCGGGTCTGAATTTCGGCGCATGATCGCGGCGCAACGCTGTCGCCCGAACCGAAAATCGCGGTCGTTCGCCGCGAGGGGCGCCATCGTCCGCGGACTGCAAGAAAAGGGCGGAGCCAACGCCTGCGCCGACTTTAACGGCTCCGCCAAGCGCAAAGGAATACCAAGGAGGCTTTATGGGACAACCAAAAAATTTCCTTTGCGGCGCAACCTGCTTCGCGGCAAGGGAGAAAACCGCAAAGCGGCATAGGACACCACATGTAGTGCCCTACAAGGAGAATATAACATTTTTTACGATTGCGGACAGAATCGCCGAATCGCTTTCGGGGAGATTAAGCGTGCCGTATCAAGTGGTTACAGGATAACGGCCGAGCGACGCGCAAATTTCCGAATCGATTCGCTCCCGTGAACGATTCGGAATGCCGACGGGCGGCGTTGCGCCGCTCGCCCGTCGGGAGCCCCTCCCGGCCGCGTCGCCGCCGGGCGGCCGTTCCTTCCATGGAAGGCCGGGCTTCCGGCTCGAAGGCCACGCCCGTCGCCTCACTCGCGCCTGTCGGAAAACCGCAGCGCCTTTATGCTGCCTTCGAATTCCCTCGCGAGCGCGCCCGCTTCGAGCAAGGCCACGTCGGGCCTCACCTCGAACGTTTCCCTGATCCGCCGCGTCACCCGGTCGGCGACGGCGGCTTGGACCCCCGCGTCCGGTCGAACCTCGAGAGACAGGGCGAACCGGTCGGTTCCGTCCGGCGCGGTGACGAGTTCCGCCTTGAAGTCGTTGACCTCCGAGATCCCGAACATGAAGTCCTCGAACTCCTGATGGTTTATGTTCACGCCGCGAATCTTGAAGAAGCCCGCCGTCCTGTGCGCATGCCGTATCACGGGAAATACCGCGAAGTCCGAACCGGTCGCCCCTTCCCGTTTCCAGGTCACGATGTCGCCCGAGTTCCAGCGCAGAAACGCGGCGCCGTTGTTGCTGAAGAGCGGCGTCACGACCAATAGGCCGGGTTCGCCCTCCTCCGCCGGCTTCAGGGTCTCCTCGTCCAGCACCTCGATGTAGGCGAGATCCGTCCAGACGTGGAAACCGTCTCGCGCCTCGCTCTCCGCCCCTATCATGCTGCACTCGGTCAGGCCGAAGTTGTCGTACACGCGGGCGCCCCAGTCCCTTTCGAGTTTTGCGCGCTTGGCCGCCGAAACGGGTTCGGCGGTGCAGAGAATGCGATCGACCGAACCGCCCGAAAGCCCGGCGCCTTCGGCGGCTGCGAGATTGGCGAGATGGAGCCCGTAGCTGGACATGCCCATCCAGACGGTCGGCCGCATGCTCCGGATCAATTCCAGTTGAACGGCGGACGGCAGCGAAACGCCGGCCCCGCTCCAGACCGTCCCGATGCCCATGATGCGCGCGGCGCGCGCCCACATGTGGCCGGCGGGATGAATTCCGAGCGGAAACGATACGTGGGCGAGATTTCCCGGCAGCGTCCCGGAGCATTCGAAGGTCCGCGTGAAGCCCACCATGTTGTACCGGATGTCGTCGTAGGTCTTGGGATAGAAGAGCGGTTTCCCCGTGCTTCCTCCCGACCGCCAGTACTCGCAAATGTCCTCGCGCCGGGCGATGCAGAAATCCTCGTAGAACGCCTGCGTCGTCAGTTGGCGGAGTTGTTCCTTGTCGAGGATCGGAATCTTCCTCCACGTCTCCGGATCGTCGAGCTTGCGGGGATCGATGCCGTCCAGCTTGCCCTTCCAGAACTTCGCGCGCTTCGCATTCTCGAAAGCGGCCGCCTTGCGAACGCGCTGGATCCGCTCGATCTCCTCGCGGGAGCCGGGCAGCCCCAACGGCAGATGCTCGCGCGTCATTCGTCGGGCGCGTAGTCGCCGATCCAGCGGCGCTGCGCCTCGAACGCCGCCGGCATCGAACCGGCTTTTTCGCTCGTCCGGAACGCGTCGAGCCGCGCCGCCTTGGCGGGCGTGTCTTCCGGTATCGCTTCGAGGGCGTCTTCCAGCAGGCGCGCGTAGTCTTCGCCGACCGGACACACGTCCTGGCAACGCCTGCAGCCGGTGACGACGCCCGCGCCGCGCAGGATGCTCTGCCAGAGATTGAAAGAATCCTCCGACCGCAGAAGTTCGAGTTTCCTCGCGGAATCCTGTTCGTCGAAAATGTTGCGGAGATGGTCGGCCAGCTGCGCGAAACCGTGAGGCGAACGGTAGCGATCGCAAGCCGGCCAGTCGCGATTCCAGTGGCCGACCACGTCTCCCGGACATGCGCTGAGGCAACGGCCGCATTCGGGCCCGCGGCACAACGCCCCGGCCGCCGGTCGGTCGGTTTCGCAGTCGACGCTGCACATGACCGCCGAAAGCATGACTCGCGGCCCGTACTCGCTGGTCAGCAACTGCAGGTTCAGGCCGAGCGTCCCCAGGCCCGCCTCGACGGCCGCGTGGTTGAGCGAGAGCAGCGTCGTCAGGTGTTCGCCGGGATCGTTTCTGTAAGCCCACGGATCGACGTGCGTAGGCGGAACGATTATGGCCGGATATCCGTTGTCCTCCAGCCAGTAGACCAGTTGCAGCGACGTCTCCTCGAGCATCGTGAGCGTGAGTTCGTCGTTGTAGTACTTGTGACGTTCGTCCCAGCGCGCAATGCGCGTCGTCCCGCTGCCGTAGCGCTTGGCCAGCACGATTATCCTCCCGCAATCGTGCTCCGTGACGTCCGACGGGCCGGTCGGGAAACCGGGCGGCCGATGCCGCTCCAGCGTCTCGCCGTCGGCGATCCCCACGAGATCGCTGCCGAACTCCTTCGCCTTCCGCTTGATGTCGCCGGCCGACAACGGCGTCTGAAATGCCGAAACCACCGTTATTCCGCGCCGCCCGCGGCGGCCTTTTCCTTCTGGATCTTCTTGAATTCCTGGAGCTGGCGGGCGACGATTCCCTTGTATCCTTCGGGTCCGACCCAGCGCACGTTCCAGTCGTCCAGGCCTTCGACCGGATCGCCGTTCTTCCGGGCCTCCTTGAAGCCCTTGGCCTTCGCCGCCTTCTCCTCCGTCTTCTCCGGAATCCTCTTCTGGATGTCCGCGAGGTAGGCGTGATAGTCGTTGCCCACGGGGCAGACCGCGAGGCATCTCGGACAGTCGCCGAACGAGCCGACGACCCGCAAAAGCCCCTGCCAGAAACCGAAAATCTCCCGGTCCTTCAGCAGTTCCCGCCGCGTTTCGGAGTCCTGCGAAATGAAGTGCGCCCAGAACTTGAGAATGGTCGAGAAACCGAACTCCTGCGCCTCGGTGGCGCAGGCGCGCTTGTCGATGCCGAAGTGACGCACGGCGTCGGGCGGACAGGAATAGAGGCAACGGCTGCAGGATTCCCCTATGCAGACCTGTTCGGTGATCCGCCGGTCGGGATCCAGGCTCGCTTCGGTCAGTATGCCCGTGAGATAGATGCGCGGCCCGAACTCGGGCGTGAGTATGTTGACTTCGAGCCCGAACGTCCCGAGCCCCGCCTCGATCCCGAGATGCCGCGTGCTGAGTCGCCCGTAGCTCGCCTTCTTGTAGGACCAGTCGGTCTCCTGCGCGGCGGTCACGAATGAAGGGTATCCGCAGTCCTCCATCCATTCCGACAAGCGGTAGGCGACCCTGTCCATAGCCCGCAGGACGAGCATGTCCATGTACTGAACCGGTATGTTGGACTTCGCCCGGAAGGCGCCCACCGGTATCCGCTTGGCGATCACCACGACGCTCTTGACGAACGGAGAAATCCGTTCCGGCGTCTGCGGCCACTTGGGGTCCGGAGGAAAGGCGTTCAGCGTATCCGCGTCGACGATGCCGACCAGATCGGCGCCGAGAGCCTTCGCCTTCTCCTTGACGATATCCGCATCGAACTGCATTGCGGCGGTAAGGTGCCACAACGGCGGCCCGGCCGCAACACGCGCTTCGCAGCGCCCCCACTTGCGAAACCGCTTTTCGCTTCCCATCTGGGAAGCATGGAAAAGACGCCCAACCAAATTCGCCGCCTGAAGGGCGCGTTGGCGCTGCTCGCGATCGCCTTCGCCTTGCTCGTCCTGGCGGGCGGGCCCGAACCCGGCGACCGCGGTCTCGCGGACAATCCCGCCGTCACGGCCCGGCCCGCGTGGAACGGCTGATTCGCGCCGCTCGAAGCGACTCCGTGAAAACGGCGGCCGCAACCGGCTGACGTTTCCCCGCTTCGAGGTTGCGCCGAAAGCCGGCGCCTTTCGGAAAGAAAGGCCCGTCGGCTGCGTGACCGGGCCCGCGCCTCGGAGGCAAGGAGTCGCAGCCGGGCGGAGCCGCCTGCGGCGTCTCCGCGCCGATGAACGAACGCCCCGCTTCGGGGCGAGCGCGAAGGCGCGGGATTTCGCCTTGCGCCCGCGAGCGATACGCTCGAGAGCCGAACCCGCCGCCCGGCGCAGCGAAAGGAGCGGGCGGCCGCGGCGCGTCTGCGCCGGCTCTCGCGGCGGCGGTTGCGGCGTCCGAACGCCGGAGTCTCAATTCCACTCTCCGACGGCCTCCGACCGCTCGTCCAGGCGGTCCGCTCGTTCAAGGTTGTCCCCGATCCGCCGCTGCAACGCCGCAATGTCGATCTGATGAACGCTGCCGTTTCCGGCGAGATCGAGAGCGTGCGACGCGGCGGCGCCCATGGCGATGCACGGCCCCATCACGCGAACGCTCGACAACGCCGCGGGATCCGCGTCGATGCAGCGTCCCGCGGCCACCAGATTGTCGATCTCCGGCGGCGCCATGCTCGAAAACGGCACATAGTGCACATCAGAAATTCCCGCTAACTTGTAGTGGTCGTGCCAAATCAGATGTAAAGGACTTTCTCGGCAGAAGGTACGACCGTCAGGACGAACGTCTAACGTTCGGCTTAATGACCGAAGCTTTCGTTGGTTATGTTTCCCCCTGAAGAACCTGCTACACACTTCGAAAATTTATTATATCAAGAAGTATCGTAAGGTTCCAGAATCGGTTTTTTGTATCCGAACGCTATAGCACGATAAAGCGCTTCCCAGCCTGGTAGTGAAAAGTTGAAGAACATAGCTCTCAACTTCTCCCACAGGTAGATGGAACGCTCGGCTTTCTTCCGTGCTCTTTGAAACAGATTGCAACATCTCTGCTGAATCTGGTCGATCAGGAAAGCCAGCATCATCAAGTTAGCAAAAACATTCGACAGATGCTTGTAACCATGACCGAAGTTGTGTTCGAAGCTGTAACCTTGGTTCTTCAGGGTGTTGAAGGTCTCGTTTTCGATACGCCAACGCGCACGCCCGGCACGCATTATCTCCATCAGGTTGTGATCTCCTACTGGCAGGTCTGTAACCCAGGAAAAGCGTTGCTTTTTGCCGTCGGGGCGCTTTTCCCAGTATTCAACAAAGTTGACTTCAAGGTCGAAATTCGCGTCGTTGAGTGGTGCCTTGTTAAGATATCTGAATTCGTGCATTATACCTTCTTCATCGGAGAATTCGGCACGTTTCACAGATCGTGACCTGTTCACTAAATCAAACAAAAATTTATGGTCTCCCGGCTTCGCTCCCAGTATGAAGCGAAGGTTCAACTCCTTGAGATGCTTGACATGCGGGCCGTTCGAGGCAAGTCCGTCCTCTACCACTATCAATTTCAAAAACGGATGCTCCCGCCGCACATCGCGCAACAATCGTGTCGCCGCGTTGCGTTCGCAATCGTTTTTCTTCTTTCCATCTTTCTTGGTGATCGGCTCCGGCGCAAGAGGGAAAACTTCCTTTTGTTCCGGATGTACGAGAACTGCCCCTAGCATCTGATGGTAGTACGTGATTGTTCCGTCCCTGTGGTGCTTTTCACAGCAGCTTTTACAGTGCACCTTGTGAGATGAAAAATATCCCGTTCCGTCAACGGATAAAAGATAATGCCCGCCTAGACATGTGTAACCTTCCAGACCCTTTCCACGCTGAAGCAACTGGAACATCTTCGTGAAAGCGGGGCGTAAACTATGGGGGTCCACGTCGTCCAGACGCTCGCGCAACCTGGTATCGGAAGGCGCTCTCTCTATCCCGTACAACGTCGCAAGATTATTGCGAACCGTTTCATCAAAACGTGCGTCGCGATCAAACTTTAAAAGAGATTTGTATTTCAAACCAAATACCGCAATCCCCGACATCAGGCAATCCGAAAGAGCGACGCCTCGACTCGCCGTCAGATCCTCAATGCCGTCAAAAACCCCCCGGAGCGCCTTCAGCAATCCCGGAGCGCTGAGCGTCTTGCGCATGCTTGGCATTCTAGCCATTTTGGTACGATCCCGCCTCGCCTTCGAACCATTTTCCAGAGAAAAATTCTCCGCTCGAAGACAAATAGCCCCGAATCGCCTCGAAAAGTCTACGAAAATTTTTTTTCGGACCCCATATTTTCCAAGGGTTTCAAGCCTTAGCGGGAATTGCTGAGTGCACATGATCGTCGTCGAACGCCTCCCAGACCACCCCCTCCGCGCTGTTGTGCAACTCGATCGGCCACGACGTGCGGGCGATGGAGTCCCCGAAACGGACGCCGTTCCGCACCTCTTCGACGGTAAGTTCGTGGCGCGCCCGGATCCAGCGGGTCTGCCGAATGCCCGGAAATCCGTAGCTGCGAATCCGGATGTCGCCGAAGGCCCGGGGAAACTCCCGCCGCAGGAATTCGGCCACCCTGTCCGCCTGATCCTTGCCCTCGATGCCCTTGCGCGACGCTTCGATCGGATCGAGCGGCGTCTCCACGTGCGTCATGTTGACCACCGCCGTCGATCTGCCGGGAAAGACGAATGCGAGTCCGTTGCGCCGGACCAGCCCGTAGGCTTCCGCTTTCTCCTCCAGGCGCTCGATCACCTCGTTCCTTGTCGGCTGATGCGCTTCGCGGACGTTCTCCACCACGATCTGCTGCGATCCGTAGATCGGTCCCTCCGCGGGTTCCCGGCATTCGAGCCCCGCCTGCCACGTCAGGGCCGCGTCGCCGCTGGCGTCGACGTAACCGGTCGCCGAGACGGAGAGGTTTCCGTAGCGCGTGGCGAATTCGAGGCGGCCGATTCGCCGCCCCTCGCGATGCGCGCCGAGCAGCACGGCGCCGACGACCACGGTGACGCCGGCGCCGACGACGGCCTTTTCGACCCAGCGCGACAACGCCACCTCGTCGTAGTAGACGAACGTCGTAACCGGTCCCCTGTGCCAGTAGAGGGCGTTCTCCGCGCCGAGGTCGCGCAGCAGCCTGTCGGCGACGCCGTAGGTGAACCGGTAGCAATCCCGGCCGTTCGAGTAGAGCCCGCAGAACGTCCCGATGATGGAATTCACGGCCTGCCCTCCCAGCGCCGGGAAACCGTCCACCAAAACCACGCGGCGGCCCAGAGCCGCGGCCTCCAGCGCCGCCGAGACCCCGGAAATGCCCGCGCCGAGGATGCAGAAATCGGCCTCGACGCTGCGACCGGACCCGGCGCGCCTGACCAACTTGGTCTCCGTAGAGATTTCCATGTCTTTTCCCTCCCCGCCCCCGCGCGCTTCGCGCGCGAACGCCGCTGCCCGCGGCGTCCGGCCGCCATTTTACCTTATGGAATTCGGGAATCCCGGCGTCGCCGGGTTCGCTCGGCGACGCCGGACGCGCCGAACGGTCGGCCGGAAAAAGGACGGCGGCTCGCCGCGGGAAGCGCGACGCCCGGCCGCCGCCGGACCGCGGACTCCGTTTCTCGGCCGCGCGGTCTGTGGTAATTCTTGCCGCCGCCCGCCCTTTCGCCGGAAAGCTTCGGCGAATGGGCGGGCGACGGCTCCAGGTCGAACGTCAGGCAAGAATCTTGAAGCGCCTCAGCCAACGCAGGCACGCCGGCAGAACGCCGGTCGACCCGTTCGCCCGGCCGTGGGCGCAGGGATGAATCCCGCGTCGCCCATGGCGCAGGTCGAACGGGCGGCGTTCGAGTTGCGATGCGGACGGCCCGTCTTCGCGCTCGACGACAGCGACCGCGCCGTCCTCGCGCTCGCGACGGAAATGGCGACGGCGGAAGCCGTGGACGAGATGCGGAAGCTCGGGGACGAAATCGACGTCGTGCTGACCGTCCGCCGCGCGGAAACCCTCAAGATCCGGCAGTACACGCCCGAGGTCGTCCGCGTTCCCTACCCGGACTGGCTGACGGCCGAACAAATCCGCCGGCTCGCCGACCCGCAATTCGACCTCGCCGACCCCATGAGGGGACCGTTTCACGCCAGGCGCGACCCGGTCCCGGACGCCGCGGCGGCGAGCGTGAAACTGGCGAAGGTCGCCCGCCTGCTGCCTTCCGCGCTTTGCGCGAGCGTGCCCCTGGTCAGGATCGGCTCGCGTCCCGACGTCGCGACCTTCGCCGCGCGCGACGTCGCCGACTACGATCTCCGGACGGCCTCGACCCTGGGACGCGTCGCCGGCGCGCGGATCCCGCTCGCCGACGCCGAGAACGCGCGGGTCATGGCCTTCCGCCCGGCCGACGGCGGAGTCGAGCATCTGGCCGTCGTCATCGGCGATCCGCTCCCTCCGGCGCTGGTGCGCCTCCATTCGGAGTGCTTCACCGGGGATCTGCTGGGTTCCCTCAAATGCGACTGCGGCGAGCAGTTGCGCGGCGCGATCGAACGAATTTCCGCCGAAGGCGCCGGCGTCCTGCTCTACCTTGCGCAGGAGGGCCGCGGCATCGGGCTGATCAACAAGCTCCGCGCCTACGCGCTGCAGGACCAGGGCTTCGACACCGTGGAGGCCAACCGCCGCCTCGGTTTCGAGGACGACGAGCGCGTCTTCGCCGCCGCCGCGGAAATGCTTCGCCAGCTCGGGTTCTCGAAAGTCAGGCTCCTGACCAACAACCCCCGCAAGATCGCCCAGCTCGAGGAGTGCGGCGTCGAGGTCGTGGAGCGCGTCGGCCACGCCTTTCCTTCGAACCGGCACAACGAACGCTATCTCGCAGTGAAGGCGGAGAAGAGCGGACACCTGTTCTGACGGCGGCGCGCCGCCGGCCTCTCTTCGCGGCGAACGCCGCATGGCGTCGACCTTGCGGACCGGAGGCCGGGCGGCGCATAATGCTGTCTTTCGACGCGCGGAAAACGCCATGCAAGTTTCCGTTCTCGGCCGCCTCTGCGCGGTCTTTGCCGCCGTTTGCCTCGCCGCGGGCCTGGCGCGCGCGCAGGACGAAATCACCGTCGCGTACTTCCTGGAATGGCCCACCCCCAACCTGGCGGCCCAGGCCGACAAAACCTACGACCGGGAAATGGGCGTCAAGGTCAACTGGCGCGCGTTCGGCAACGGCAACGAAATGTCGCAGGCGATGGCGTCCGGCGACGTGCAGATCGCCTACAGCCAGGGCATCGTTCCCTTCATCGTCGCCGTGTCCAATGGCCTTGACCTGAAGGCGGTCGGCGTCGCCGCCTCCTACGCGGAATCCGACAACTGCGTCGTCAGCAAGGCTTCCGGCATCGCCAAGGCCAACGCCAGGGAACTGGAAGGCAAGAAGGTCGGGACTCCCATCGGCAACGTCACCCATTACAAGCTCTTGCGGATGCTGGACCACCTGGGCGTCGACGCCGCCAGGGTCGACCTGGTGCAGATGAACCCCGCCGAAGCGGCGGTCGCTTTCGCCCGCGGGGACATCGTCATGGGATGCGCTTTCGCCGGCCCGTTGCTGCGCATGCTGGAGTTGGGCTCGCCCCTGATGACGGCCGCCGAACAGGAAGCGATCGGCATCCGCGTCTTCGACGTGATTTCGGTGACCGGGCGGTTCGCCGCCGAACGTCCGGACCTGGTCCGGAAATTCGTCGACGTGACGGAGAAGGCGAACGCCGCCTACGCCGCCGACAAGAAGGGCCTGCTTCCGAAGATCGCCCGGGCCGCGGGAATGGACGAGACGGGAGCCGAAGAGCTGATTTCGACGTCCAGGTTCCCGTCGAAAGCGGAGCAGGCGTCGCCGGCCTGGCTGGGCGGAACCGTGCAGACGTTCTCCAAGGACGTCGCCGACTTCTTCGTCGACCGGAAACAACTGGACAAGGCGCTCGACAGCTACGACGCGGCGATTACCGCCGAATTCGTGAAGTAGGGATCTGGAGGAAAGCGCGAATGCACTTCCGTTTTCTTCGGTTCGCGGACCTCCGGAGCGCCGCCCGGCGAACGCCGCAGGCGAAATCGGAATTTCTTGCGTATGGCGGCGGGACCGATATTATGAAAGCCGCCGGGGTCGACGGCGGACGCGGTCGAAGCTTTCGGGCGGCGTTCCCGCGCGGCGCCGGCGGATGAACGGGGCACTCGGCGGATAAACGACGTTTCCGCAAGATTCAGGGGAGAACATCGAAATGCACATCGTCAACCGGATCGCAAAGGGCGCGGCCTTCGCCGCGCTGTCGGCTTGTCTCGCCGCGGGCGCGGCCCGCGCGCAGGACGAAATCACCGTCGCGTACTTCCTGGAATGGCCGACCGCCAACCAGGTGGCGCAGCTCGAAAAAACCTACGACAAGGAAATGGGCGTCAAGGTCAACTGGCGCGCTTTCGGCAACGGCAACGAAATGTCGCAGGCGATGGCGTCGGGCAACGTGCATATCGCCTACAGCCAGGGACTGGTTCCCTACATCGTCGCGGTGTCCAGCGGCCTCGACCTGAAGATGGTCGGCGTCGCCGTGTCTTACGCCGAAGCCGACAACTGCGTCGTCAGCAAGGCCTCCGGCATCACCAAGGCCAACGCCAAGGAACTGGAAGGCAAGAAGATCGGAACCCCCATCGGCAACGTCACCCACTACAAGCTGCTGCGGATGCTCGATCATCTGGGCGTCGACGCCGCGAAGGTCGACATGGTGCAGATGAACGGCGCCGACGCCGCCGTCGCCTTCGCCCGCGGCGACATCGTCATGGGATGCGCCTTCGGCGGCCCGGTGCTCCGCATGCTGGAGTCGGGTTCGCTGCTGATGACGGCCAAGGAACAGGAAGCGATCGGCATCCGCGTCTTCGACGTGATTTCGGTGACCGGAAAGTTCGCGGCCGAGCGGCCCGACCTGGTCCAGAAATTCATCGACGTGACGGACAAGGCGAACGCCGCCTACGCCGCCGACATGAAGGCCGCCCTGCCGAAGATCGCCAAGGCCGCCGGCATGGACAACGCGGGAGCCGAGAAGCTGCTTTCGATGTTCTCGTTCCCGTCGAAGGCCGATCAGGCGTCGCCGGCCTGGCTGGGCGGAACCGTCCAGAAGTTCTCGAAGAGCGTCGCCGACTTCTTCGTCGCCCAGAAGCAGATGGACAAGGCGCTCGACAGCTACGACGCGGCGATTACCGACAAATTCGTGAAGTAGGAGTCCGGCGGAAAGGCCTCCGGCCTTTCCGCCGTCTTCCGCGAACCGGCCGGAGGATCCGCCGATGAAAAGACTTGTGGTCGACGACGTCTCGATGGTCTTCACCGTTCCGGACAGCGCCCCCATCCATGCGCTGCAGAACGTCTCGCTCGAACTGGAACCCGGCGAGATCATGACGATTCTGGGCCCGTCGGGATGCGGCAAGACGACGCTGCTCAACATCGTCGCCGGCTTTCTGGCCCCGACCTCGGGCGAGGTCCGGCTCGAAGACCAGCCGATCACCGGCCCCGGCCAGGTGGGCACGGTCACCTCGGTCCAGCCCCGAACGGCGGCCGAGGCCCGGGTCACGGGGCCCGGGGCCGACCGCGGCATGGTCTTTCAGAAAGGCGCGCTGTTCGAATGGATGACCGTCGAGAAGAACATCTCGTTCGGACCGGACATGGCGAAGAAGCCCCGGAGCGAAACCGCGAAGGCCGTCGCCCGCCTTCTGGAGTCGGTCGGGCTGCAGGACTTCGCGAACAAGCCGGTCTACCAGCTCTCCGGCGGCATGCAGCAGCGCGTGGCGTTGGCGCGGTGCCTGGCGAACGACCCCGACGTCATCCTCATGGACGAACCCCTCGGCGCCCTCGACGCGCTGACCCGCGAAAAGATGCAGGGACTCATCCTCAAGCTCTGGAAGGAAACCCGGAAAACCATCGTCCTCATCACCCATTCCGTCGAGGAAGCCCTCTTTCTGGGAGAACGGCTGGTGGTCATGGCGCCGCGCCCGGGGCGCATCGAAAAGGAGTACCGGCTGCCGTTCGCGGACCTCGGCCTCGAGGAGGATCCCCGCAACATCAAGGCGTCCCCGGACTTCACGAAGTATCGGGAAGAAATACTCTCCATGATCTGGGGCATGGAGGAAGAAATCATGGGACGCGCGAGCGAGTAAGGGAGGAACAGGCCGTGTCGAACGAAAAGAACCCGTCGAAGCTCGCCATCTGGCTCGGACTGGCCGACAACAGCTTCACGCGCCAGAAGACCGTGAAATTCGGCGACTCGTCCGCCGTCAACTCCGGCCGCGCCTGGGGAATCCTCATGGCGGTCGCGCTGCTCGTCATGTGGTGGGCGGCGACGAGCTTCGGATGGATCAAACCGATCTACTGGCCGTCCTTCGACGCCGTGTTTTCGCGGGCGAATCTGCTCTGGACGGAAGGCTTCCGGAACATAGAGCTCTGGGATCACGTCGCGATCAGCATCTACCGCGTCCTGTCGGGCGTCTTCTACGGCGCGGTCCTCGGCATTCCGTTGGGCTTCGCGATGGGCCTCTCGTCGACCGCGCGCGGCCTGTTCGACCCGGTGGTCGAATTCCTGCGCCCGATCCCGCCGCTCGCGCTCATTCCGCTCATCATCCTCTGGTTCGGCATCGACGAGTTCGCGAAAATCTTCCTTCTGTTTCTCGCGGCGCTCTTCATCATGACCATCGCCGCCCGCGCCGGGGTTTCGGGGGTCAACGTCTCGAAGGTGCACGCGGCCTACTCGCTCGGCGCGACGAAAATCCAGGTGCTGCGGCACGTCATCCTGCCGAACGCGCTGCCGGAAATTTTCACCGGCCTCCGAACCTCCATGGGCGTATGCTGGGGCACGGTCGTCGCGGCGGAGCTGGTCGCCGCGGACCGCGGCGTCGGCTCCATGATCATGATCGCGAAAAACTTCCTTCAGACCGACACGGTGGTGATCGGCATCGTCATCATCGGCATCATCGGCTATGCGATCGAAATGGTCATGCGAAAGCTCGAAGCGCGCCTGATTCCTTGGAAGGGCAAGCTCTGATCGGCGTCGCCTCCCTTTTCGACGGCCGCCGCCGTCCCGAAACCCGGCCGGTCAGCTCGCCGGCCGCCGGTCCCTCCAGGATCTCTGCGGGGTTCCTGGGTTGAGGGAAATATGCGTGTGAACCGCGCGCCAGGGATCGTCCGCCGATTCGCGACGGAACGCGACGGTCGCCCGCCCGGGACGTTCGAAGGCGCTTCCGTCCTCGTGGAAGCCCTTCGACCGCCACAACGCGATGCCGACGGCCTGCAACCGGTCGGGCGAAACCATGCAATGGAGCGTCGAGAGATCGAAGCGGAATCCTTCGATCGTCGGCCAGACGCGGCGCCACTGGGCCGTCTCGAGATTGTCGATTCCGCTCACGATGTCCATGCGCGTCCCGAAACCGACCACTTCCGGATCGAACAACTCCCGCGCCGGAACGAAATCCACTCCGTCCACCAGCTTGTCCCAGCTGGAAAACCAATCCGCGATCGCTTGACGGTCGATGTCCATGATGCCTCTCCATTTGGCCGCCCGCAGTCTATCGTTCCGAAGGCGGATTTCGTACCCCGCCGACGCGCCGGCATCTGCCGAAAGCGGGCATGTTCGGCGAGTCGCCGTCGCGTCGCCGACCGCGCCGCCTTTGACGGTCCGCCTCGGGGTTTCCCCGCCGGCGACCGGCTCCGGGCGTTCGCCGGGCCTCCTGTTGGCGATTCGCGGCGGCGCGCCGCTCGGCGGATTCGGCGCGCTTCTTCCCGGCTTCTGACGATTTCCGCGACGGCGGCCGCTTCGCCGCCGGGCGGCAACGCCGTGGGCCGCCGAACGACGGCGAATCGCGCCGCGTCCGCCGCATGCGGGCGGTCGTCCTCGTCGTTCTTCCGGGCGTCGAAACCGCATTGTACGGGGACTGGACCGCGCCCGAGATCCGGGCGCGGAGGAAGCCCGAGGTTGCGACGCTGCCGCCGATGTTGCAATGTCGGCGCACTGGGAGGAGACGCGCAATGAATCCGGCTCTCGAAAGATTCCGGGACGAAGCCCGGACGGCGCTGGCCGAAGATTCAGGCCCCCGCGGACGCGAAGCGGTCGCGCGCCGTCTCGAAACGCTGCTCGCGGACAAGGAGTTCGTCGCTGCCCATCTCGGGCCCGACAAGAAATCCGGGTCGGAATGCCTCTACGAGGATCCGGATTTCGGGTTCAGAGTTCTCGCCCATACCAACCGCGGCCCTTCGTCGAATACGCCGCACTGTCACGGCCCGTCCTGGGTGGTCTACGGCATGGCGATGAATTTCGTCGACATGACCGAATGGAAGCGCGTCGACGACGGTTCCCGCGAAGGCCATGCGGAACTCGTCGCGCACAGCGAGTACCGGCTCGAAGAAGGCAGGGCTCGGGTGTACAACGAAGGCGTCATACATTCGCTCGACCGGCCGCTCGAGACCCGGCTGGTGCGCGTGACCGGCTGCGATCTCGACAAGACTCTGCGCTACCGCTACGACCCCGAACGCAACGGCGTGAAGGCGCTGCGCCCAAAGGAACGGTCATGACGGAATCGACCTTCCGCCCGGGCGAACCCCTGGCCGACGACGAAATCCGGGTGACGCTGCTCGGCACGGGCACGCCGTTTCCGAGACGCGGACAGGCCGGCGCCTGCATGTTCGTCGAAGCGGGACGGGAAAAGTTCCTGCTCGACTGCGGCCCCGGCGCGCCGCAGAACTTCTCCTCCCTCGAAGTCCCCTACGATCGGGTCGACAAGGTTTTCCTGACCCATCACCACGTCGATCACATCGGCGGCCTCGATCACTTCTGGATCGGCGGCTGGACCTACGGCCGGCGAACGCCCCTGAAGGTCTGGGGACCGCCGGGCACCGACGGCATCGTCGACCGGCTTCGCGGCATCTACCGGTGGGACGTCGAAACCCGCCTCGACGCCCTGCCGCCGGGCGGGCACGAAATCGAGTGCGCCGAATACGACCGGGACGGGCCGATCTACGACACGCTGGACGAGGGCGGCGCGCGCATCACCGCCTTCAAGGTCGTGCATACCGAGCCGCAGAATACCTTTGCGATGAAGATCGAATACCGCGACAGGGTCGTGGTCTTCTCCGCCGACACGAAGAAATGCGACTCGCTGATCGAGCACGGACGCAACGCCGACCTGATCATCCACGAAGCGTTTCCGCCGGCCGAGCTTTACGCCGCGAGATCGGGACGGCCGCTGGAAATCGCGAAGAAGATCGCCGAGGTCTATCACACCTCCCCGCGCGAGGTCGGAGAAGTCTTCGCCGCGACCCGGCCCAAGCTGGGCGTGATCTACCACATGTACAACAACGACGAGTTGATCGAACCGGCTCTCGCGCAGATCAGGGAGAACTACGACGGCCCGGCGGAAATCGGCCATGACCTGATGGTCGTCAACGTGGGCGACGAAGTGACGGCGCGGCGCTCCGTCGTCGACGACAAGCCCTGGCCCGTGGGAAAGACCGCCTGACGGGCGGCGCACCCCTCGTTCCGGGCGCCGTCGCCTGCCGGCCGCCGAACCGGCGGCGCGGGCGCGCCCGAGGAAAGCGAAGCGGCGCGCGGCCGCGCGTCACTCGCTCCTTCTCGTCCCGCCTTCCCTGTCCGGCGCGACGGTTTCCCAGGTTTGCCGCGTTTTCGCCGAATCACTGCACGCTTCGAGCGCGAGCGATCTGGCGACGTGCCGGGAAGGCAGCCGCCGCCCGCCCGGCGTCAGTTGCGACGGCTCGGGCCCGACCGTGAGGCACATGTCCGGCGCGGCGGCAAGGCGCAGCCGCTTGTCCGCGAACGTCCAGCGCCGGAGCGCCGTTCCGTCGCAGTCGGCCAGCTGGATCTCCGTTCCCTCGACAGGCGCGCGGACGCCGGCGCACAACCCGTATTCGGGCATGCGCAGTTCGCCTTTCGCCAGCGCGTCGCCGTCGAACCGTTCGTCGAAATTCCAAAGCCCCCACTTGCATGTATGGACGACAAGGGGAGCGTCGACGTTTACGCGACTGCGATGTCCGGGAATGTCGAGACAGAGACCTCTCGGTTCGTCCAGCGGCGCCGCGGCTTTGACGAATACCTGTTCGGCGTTCGCGGAAGGGGAAAAAACGGCGGCGGCGGCGAAACCAAAGACGTAACGGAGATTGCCTTTGCGCTGCATGCCTCGCGATCCTCATCCAGGCCGCTCGGTCCGCCCGGCGAGGCGCCGAGGCTTCGGCGTTCGGGGCAGCGCCGATCGCGGACTGGTGCGCCCACCAGGACTCGAACCTGGGACCCACTGATTAAAAGTCAGTTGCTCTACCACCTGAGCTATGGGCGCCACCGGGCGGAAAATAGGAAGGTGACGCGCGACGGTCAACCGCGCTGCGCGGCGTTCTGCTGGTCATGGAAACGTTTCGCCAGCCGGTCGGCGATTCGCGGCGACACGAACGGGCTCACGTCGCCGTTCAGCTTGGCGATCTCCTTGACCAGGCTCGACGCTATGAACTGGAATTTGTCCGAAGCCATGAGGCAGACCGTTTCCACGTCGGGCGCCATCTTCGCGTTCATGCTCGCCATCTGGAACTCGTAGTCGAAGTCCGAAACGGCCCGCAAGCCGCGAATGATTATGTTGGCTCCCACCTTGTGCGCGAACTCGATGAGCAAACCTTCCACCTGCATCACTTCGATCCGCTGCGCGACGTCGTCCGGCAGATGGGAGATCTCTTCGCGAGCGACCTCCATCCGTTCCTCGATTCCGAATATCGGGGCCTTGCCCGTATTGATGGCCACGGCGACCACAACTCTGTCCAGCAGCTTCGCGGCCCGGCCGATTATGTCGATATGCCCGTAAGTGACCGGATCGAAAGTGCCTGGATAAATTCCCACCCGTTTGCCAGCCATCGTGCCTTCCATGCCAGTGTCGCCGTCCGGGAGAGCCCAACCCGCGCATCTCGCTTGGTTGAATCGCAGAATTTTGCAATTAAATCAAATTATTACAAAACCCGCCAAGGACAGGCCATCGCGGCGTACAGTAATCCGGTGCGACCCGGATTTCAAGCCTCTTTTGCAGGCGTGCAAACCTCTCTCCAAGATTGCAGGCAACGATGGCGCGTCCCGCCAACGACGCCGTCCTGCGTGGCAGCGTCAACGATAATCTCGTCGTCCCCGCGCCGACGACAAGATCGGCGTTGAAGGATTTCGAACGCAAGCTCAAGTTTTTCGCAGGTACAAGCGCGGCCTGTGCTTCAGTAAGCGTTCGGTTGTGGGGTGACGTTGTTGAGGATCCGCCTCCGATCCCGGCGCAGGGGCTTCAGCCAGTTGAACGGTGCGTCCCGGGCGCTTCGCGGCCCTGCCTTGCTGGCGGCGTGGGTTCCTTCGAAGCGCGGAGTCTTGCAGAACGTCTTGAGAAGAACCGATGCGTAGCGGCGCTTCCCGTCATCGGGCGGTCGTCACCAGAGCGAGGGACGCGAGGTTCCGAACCCAAGGCAGGCCTCGGTGACCGTCGGCGGCAAGGCGGCGGTTCCGACGATCTTGTCCTGATGCGCGATCTTCCAGGTTGCGGCGCCGAAGTCGAGGACGGCGAGGGGTTCGCCGTCGGCGACCCGGACGAAGTATCGCGCGCCGGGGAGCTTTTGCAGACAGCAGCGGTAGCTCGTCGAAGGGCGTCGCATGTCAGCTTCGTATCCTTCCGCCAAACCTTCGACATGATTGCGCGGCAGCGGTTCGGGCTCGCGATGCCGGTTACCTGCGCGTCCTTTGGCGGCTTGGGGGTCTGCGATCCGCCGAGCGAAGAGCTTCGAGAAAACCCGGCGGCATTCTCAGGCCTCCCTCGACGGCGCGTCCGATAAAGCCGTTCAATGCACGGTCGGACAACCTCGACCAGGACGCATCCCGGAATGTCGCGATCGACGGCGGGCGGGCGTCGAACGGCTTGTCCGAGGCGATTGCGCCGATCCGACCGTCTCCGACGTTCCAGCCGGAAGCCGGCCAGCGGTCGCCGTCGCCGAGTTCGAAGACGTCGAACTCCCGAGGCGTTCCGGGTTCTCTGAGGCGCCCGGCGATCCATTGCGCGACCGGTACGGAAACAGCGTTGCCGATCAAGCGCCAACGGACGCCTCTCGTACCCCTGTCTTCGGCGGGAAAGGTCCATCCTTCCGGAAATCCCTGGAGGCGTTCGCAAGCGGCGATGTCGGGCATCAGGACCTCGCCGTCAGGAAAAAGCGCGGCGGGCGGCGACGGAATTCCCAACGACGAGCCGGCCTTGATCGGCGGGATGGCGTCCGACACGAAGCCGACGCCGGATCGCCCTTCGGTCCAATAGAATCCCAAGGGCTTTCTCAGATCGTAATTCTCGGCCACGGAGGCGTGAGCGTCATCCGCAAATAGCACGCTCCGGGGGTCGATCTCCCGACTGGCCACCATGTACACGCGACGGCGGCGCTGCGGTAGTCCGAAGCCCATGGTATCCAGGACGCGGTACGCCCACTTGAACTCCAGCTTCTCGAACTGCTCGACCAGCCAGCGCATGGCATCGCCGGATTTGAGCTGCAGCATGAAGTAAACGTTCTCTATAACGACGGTGCCGACGTTCGCCCGCTCTATCAGCGGAAAAATCGCTTTCACGGCGGAAGACTTGTCGCCGTCGATGCCGGACTTGTCGCCCGCCATGCTCAGGTTCTGGCAAGGAAATCCGGCGGTTACGATCTCCGTGCCGTGCGGGAGCTCCGTCAAGCGTGCCACGTCCTTTCCGATCTGGATCCCCGGAAAGCGTTCCTCTAGGATCGCCCGCGCCGCGTGATCGATCTCGGCGAGCAAACGGGTTTCGAACCCCGCTTGGGCGAAGGCGTGTTCGAAACCTCCTATTCCGGCAAAGAGGCCTGCGACAATCATTACGAACGGCATCATATCGCAAACCGCGCCCCGGCGCATGGGCGACGGCGGGAGCCTGGCGGCACCGGGAACGGCGGCCGTTCCGGCCTCCGGGGACGATACGAGCCCGCGAAAGGAGAGAAGCAGGGAACCGGTCGTCGACCGCGCCGTGCAGGAACTCCATGCGCGATGCGGGGTTTACACGAAACCGGAAATCGTGAACGAGATTCTCGACGCCGTGGGGTGGACGAGCGGCGCCGATCTCGCCGAAACTCGCCTTTTGGAGCCGGCCGCGGGGAACGGCGCGTTCCTCGTCGCTGCGGCAGAGCGCCTGATCGCTTCGTTCAGGAGGCGAGACATCGATCCGAAGGCGGCGCAGCTCGTCGATAGGATCAGCGCTTTCGAGATCCACCCCGCCGCCGCGGGCGAAGCGCGAATGCGCGTCTGGAAAACGCTCCTGAAGTCCGGTTTGCACCACCGGACGGCGACCGCCTGCGTCAACGCCTGGATTGCCGACGAAGATTTTCTCATGGCTGAACCCGGGAACTGGAATTTTACGCATGCAGTCGGGAATCCGCCCTACATTCGTTGGTCAAAGATCCCGGAACCGCTCAAATCCCGCTATGCCGCGCGTCTGCCCGGCAAAGTGACGGGCGGCGATCTCTTCCTGCCCTTTCTCGACATGGCGCTGGATTTTCTGGAGGTCGGCGGGCGGTGCGGATTTCTGTGTTCCGACCGCTGGCGTTTCATGGCCTTTGGTCAAGCCTTCCGCGACAAATGGACGCCGCGTTTGAAGATAATCTCCGAGAGATCGATCGACGCGGCGGAAGCCTTTGCAACCGGCGTGGACGCCTATCCGTCGATTCTGGTCGCATCCAAGAGAGCGGAAAAGCGAAAGGCCTCTGCGGGCGCGAGGCGCCGGACGCTGGCGGACGCGAACTGCCTGATTCGGGTCGGACCGGCGCTGGGCCATACGCCCGCGTTCGTCCTCCGACCCGAGGAGAACGACGTCGAACAGGAACTTCTTCGCCCGTGGATCGACGGCTCGGAAATCTCGGAGGGGCGTGTGACGTGGCGCGGACGCCGCGTCGTCGCCATGCACGACGACGACGGAAGGCTGATAGACCTCGACCGTTTTCCATTGCTGGCCGCTCGCCTGGAGCGCTTCAAAACCAAACTCGAAAATCGCTCGATCGTCAGAAACGGAGCGGCCTGGTACCGGACGATCGACCGAACGCTCGCTGTCGACTGGGCACGGCCGAAGCTCGTTCTTCCGGAACTCGCCAAGGTTCCCCGGCTTGCGGTGGACAGGTCGGGGGCGATCCCTTCGCACGGCGTCTATGCAATCTTCGCACCGGACGATGACGTCGACGAGTTGTACGGGAGGTTGAAGGACGGAGGGCTGGAACGGGCGTTGGTAGGCATAGCGCCAAAGATCAAGGGCGGATACATACGCTGCTACCGACGATTTTTAGCTACCGTTCCATTAGACTCTTAACAGATTTCTTAAATGTATCAAATACTTACTAACTTTCTCTGAACCACTGCCCGCCTGAAACACACGCTGTATTATGTTGAGGGTTCCTTGGTATCCGTGAACGGCAACAATCATAGCAAAAAACAACGAGATGGCATCCGAACCCGGCAACGGAAAGGCTGGAAAGCTGTCAGAAATGAAAGGCGGGATTCCTGCGACTTGAATTCTCTTTTTGTACAAATCTTGGTTGAATTGAATATGCGTATAATTATGCGATCTGCTTTCAGGATGTCCTGGTTCCAAACGAAACGCAAGACATTGCCTTTTTTCGTACAAAATCAACAACTCAAAACTCATTATATCATCCAATCCGACGGGCGCAAAGAACGTCCATTGAAAACGCTTTTTTGTCGATCTTCTGAAACCCGGTCGCGGCATCGGAATGAATCTCGGCGAGGGGCTAGATTTCTCTTGCCGCAAGATGTTGTCAATATATTGTTCCTCCTCCGCCAGATACCTGTGCGCTAAGCACTCCAAAGCGTTTTTCCTTATGGATTCGGGCGCTTTTGATTTCCAATCGCGCACCCCGGTGATCGCATAGCCGCGCATAAGTTCCATGTAATCCATTTTAATGCGGCCAATATTGCTTCGTCGAATACAAAAATCACGGAGCAGCAAAGCGACTTTTCGGACCATATCTAAATCCTTCGATGGAATTTACGAAACGCCGGTTCCATGCGCCGCTTTCGTATTCGGCGGCAAATTCGAACGGCGGCGATTGATCGTCGTCGGGTCGTGGAACGAATTCGGATTTATCCTCGCAAAAAACAACGGAAGCCCAGTTCGTGTCTTCCTGAAAGAAAAACTCGTTCAGCTCTTCGTTGTCTTGAAGCCTGTTCCACCAGAAACAAGGAGATGGGATCCAAATATCATGAGGAAAAAGGCTCCCCCATAGGTGCTTTTCGACCAAGGCGCGATCCAGAGCGGACAGTGGATCATCGGCTTCGAGCGCGGCGTTCCAGCGGTCGACGTCGCTTGCTCCCGTGCCCAAGAGAAACGGCATGCGCGGCAGCAAATGAGCCATGTCCACGAGAACTTCCTGTGGGCCGAGGACATCGCGGCGGAACCAGTGATCGATTGTCGCCGCAACCACGCGGGCGACGATCCGTTTCGCATTTTGAGAATTCTTCTCGGCCGCCGCCCTTATGCATTCCCTTTCTTTCGGAACAGGAAGGAAACGCCTTGAGGCGGAAAATAAATCCATAAACGTCGCTTTGTCAAAATTGGAATCTTCGACAGCGGAAGCGTTCGCGCTCGGAGATTGGAAAAGCGTCCCTTTCGCATGTCTGGACAGCATTTCTACCGCATTTTCATCGAATTGGAATACCTCCAGAACAGGCCGGTTCAGGTTTTCCAAAACAAAACCTATCTGGAGGCGGCGTTTCCGCCCGATTTCGTTCAGGCAGGGCCAATACGACGGCAGAAAACCGTCTGTCGCTTCTTGCTTTCTGTGCGTCCACAGCGCCCGATTGGAAAGATGATCGGTGTTCAACGCCAAATCCGCCCGGGTCTCGTAATCGCCCATCAAGTAGCGCAAGTCGAAGTCCACATCGGGATTTTTGTTTAGCGACACGACGTAACAGGAGGACGAAAACGCCCTGATGTACCCGGCGACAGCCTCGCCCGTCAGCCTCGCACCGACAATATTCAAATAAGCCAGATTGTTGTCGAGAAATACAAGGTCGTAACTTTCATCGAATTTCGTCGGATGCGGCGACGGCCGATCAGGCGCTTTCAGAATGCTTGAAACGTTCTTAAACAAACGGTCCAGCTCTTCCGGCAACGTGGTGCCGTGCAAGCGCTCTACTTCTATATTGGGATCGGCTTCCCGAATCGCTTCACCGAAATCATCCTTGTCTTCCGACAAGTCGTCGCAAACAAGAACTTTCATTCCTTAACCCCCATCCACGAGATCTCCAACGATGTCGAGAAATTTTCCAACGGTTTCACGAAACGGGCTCGCGCGCCGATGCGAGCGGACAGCATGCGAATGAGCGTCAAGCCGAGTCCCTGCCCGCCGATAGCGATCGAACGGTTGTCGTCGCTAATCTCGAAGCGGCGCTCGAACGGCTCGAACAAAACGTCCGATGCCGACAGCGGCATCGCCAAGCCGCCCCCCGTGTCGCTGATCAAAAGCCGGTCCCGTCCGCTGCGATCACGGCCGCTGTCGAATGAAATAATTCGGCGCGAGGAGTCCAACGTTGCATTCCAAGCGTTTGCGAGAGCATTCTGAATGATCGCGCTCCATTCGGCGAACGATCCGACCGGAAACCGCAGTGTGCCAAGCACGCCTGTGAAATCGACTTCGACACCCGGCAGAAGGGGACGCATGGAGCCGACGATTTGTTGGATCACCGGAAGCGCCCGCAGACGCTCGGTCGGCGCTGAATCCGCTTCGGAAAGCAGCGGAGCGAAAAGAGCCTGGATCGACGCGAGTCGACCGCGCAGCTCGTCGAACTGGTCGGCCATATCTTTCAGTTCAGGCAGCGAACGGGCCTCCGCCATCTGGCGGAGACGGTCGGAGGCAGCCTGCATGAAGCGGGTTTCGCGGGCAAGTTCGTGGTTAAGCGCCAGCGCCGTCATGCCTGCGGTGGCCAATGGCGCCAGTGCCGCGATACGTTCTTCGAACGTCCGTTCCGCGGCAGCGGCCGCTTTCTTCGCGCCGAGGACGTCTTCGCGGACTTCACGGTAGACGGTCGTGGGGATGTCGTCCCTGTTGCGTTCGATAGTGGCGAGCGAACGGTCGATCGTGCGCGACGGCGGTTCCTTCGGCATCTCTCTTTCGGCCGCGCGGAGCGAGAGTTGCCGGTATCGGAATGCGTAGAGGTCGAGCGAGAAACGGACGAGGTCGCGCAACTGAACGAAGGCGGCATTGTTGTGAAGCCGATCCCGGCCCGGTTGAATCTGCAGTCGGAGGGCGCCCTCGGCGCGCGCCGCTGCCGCTTCGTGGCCAGTGTTCACATGGACAGCGCCGAAGATCCGCCCGGGCGCCGGCAGATCCTGCATGTAGCGGCTGGAAGCTTGCAGGCGGTCAGGCAACAGTTTCGAAACGTTCAGCCGCCGCGCCTGGTCGACCGCCACGCCCAGCCAGTCCTGCCCGCCCGTTTCATTGCTGCCGCCGTAGTAGGGAAGTCGAAAGCCGGCATCGTATAAGGAGACATTGCCGAACTTTGCAAGATAGTCTCTTACGTTCCGGACGGAGAGGCCGCCAGCTTGCCGACCCTCGGTCCTGAAGACAAGAATCTCGAAGGAAGCTTCGTCGACGAACGGTTCCGGGGCATCGGGGCCGGTGCGAACGGGCAGCGGCACGGTCTCCGAAAAATCCTCGGCATCGCTCGAACCGTCGGGATAGCCCGGCCTGAATTCGAGGGAGACGAGCGCCGGTTCGCCTCGTCGGCCCCGCGTAAGGTTGCCCTTGATGCGGGCGCGCCAGTTGTCGAAAAGAGCTGTCTGCGCTGCGTCGAACGCTTCCCGTGCGCCGGCGATTTTCGGCGCGTCCAGATCGATGACGAATTCTTCTGCGCTGCCGGCGCGGGATCGACGCCCGAACGGCGACCGGAGAGTCCAGATTTCCCCGCCGAGGCTTCGAAGCGTTTCTGCGGTCCATTCCGTCTTCAGGTTCTTGAGACGGATCAGGGTTCCCGTCAGGCTGCCGGCCGCATAGTCCGGCACGTCGGAAATGAAGTCCCAATCGACATTGAACGTAGCGAGGTCTTTCCCTTGTTCGATGCCGCGCCAGTCGACGATCGCATAGAGCGCCGAGTTCGGACGCTCCGGCGACGTGCTGTAGAGTTCCATCTCTTCTGCGAGAAACTGGACGGACAAGCGTCCGATTCCCTTGGACCCCGCAAGGGGTCGCCTAAACTTTTCGGAAAACTGCCGGTCGGCCTTGTGGGTCGTGCCGATACGCATCCAATGATCCAAGAATACCGCCTCCGACATGCCATGGCCGTCGTCGGCAATCTCGATATAGTCGTCGAATATGCGGATGCTGCAATTGGCAGCATCGGCGTCGTAAGCGTTCTTCGCCAGTTCGGCCAGCGCGATATGGTCCCGGCCTACCAAGCGTTCGCCCAGTTCGCGGACGAGTGCGGCGTCGACGGAGAATTGCGCTTTGTTCATGCTTTTGCGGCGGGCAAACCGTGTCGTTCGCGAGGAAAGAGGCGCCTTACGCCGCAGCGTCGACCGGCCGCTGCGCTGGCGGCGTCCGGTCGGCTGCCTGCTTCGCTGCGGTCTTCCGAAGACGCAACCGCGAGGCGGCGCCGGACGTCTCTGGAGGGGGCGGCCCTTCCGCATGTTTCGCCGGGCGAGCGCGGCGGCGAACAACTGCCGTGGCGCGCCAACCTCGCGTTTTTCTTTCGGGCCGTCCCGAAGCCGACCGAGAATTTCGTGACGGGCGCGAGCATCCGGCGCGACTCCTCCGGCCCTGGGCGAGCATCGCCCCAACGCCGATGTCGAGCACTCTCGGATCCTCCGACCTCATCGCGCCATCCTTCCTCATGATCCGGCAGCACTATACCAGCGCGCCGAAAAGGCCGGCAACCTCGGGCGATGCACGGTAACGTCAGCCTCCAGGGCGGCGCAGGCGGGTAAACTTTCTAGATTTTCCGGTTTGGCGATATCGGACCTGCACCCGTCGGTGACCAGCGCCTTCTGCGTCGCCTCGCCCGTTTTCGTCATCCGTAGCGGTTGCTGTCCATGCGATGGAAAGAAACGCCGTGCCGCTTTACGGTATTTTCGGCGCTCGGATCCGTTGAGGGGAAACGATGTTCGAATCCTCCCGGACATTCTCGGGAACGCTGTCCGAAGGCGCGCTTCAGGAAGCCTCCTCCGTCCGCTCCCCGTTGCCATCTTCCCCGTTGCCTTCCTCCACGTGCGCCGCCGAAACGACCTTTTCCCCGTCCGCCGTCCGGAAAAGGTTCACGCCCTGGGTCGCCCGCCCGGCGATGCGGATATCGCCCACTGGACTTCGGATGATCTTGCCGCCGTTCGTCACCAGCATGATCTGGTCCATCGGAGCGACCGGGAAGGACGCGACGACCTCCCCGTTGCGTCCTTCCGTAGCGATATTGACGAGACCCCGCCCGCCCCTGTGGGTCGTTCGGTACTCGTAGGCCGAAGTCCGCTTGCCGAAGCCGTTCTCCGTCACGGTCAGAATGAACTGCTCGGCCTCGGCGAGACGCTGGAATTCCTCCTGCGCGATGTCTTCGCCGGCGGCGTCCGTTTCCTCCGGCTCCTCCGCGCCGTTTCGCTGGCGCGCCCTGGCCGCGCGCAGATACGCGTCCCGGGTTTCGACGTCCAGCCGGGTATGGTCCAGAACCGTCAACGACACCACCCGGTCGTCTTCGCCGAGCCTGATCCCGCGCACGCCGGTGGAATTGCGGCTGCTGAATATCCGCGTGTCGGCGACAGGAAAACGAATGCACTTGCCGTTGTTGGCCGCCAGCAGAATGTCGTCGTCCGCGCCGCAGGTGTCGACCCCGATCAGCTTGTCGCCCGAATCCAGCTTCATCGCGATCTTGCCGCTCGCCCTGATGCTCGTGAAATCGGACATCCGGTTCCGGCGCACGTTGCCGCTCTCCGTCGCGAACATGATGAACTGGTCTTCTCCGGTTTCCTCGTCTTCGGGCAGGGGCAAAACGGTCGTTATGACCTCGCCCGCGTCGAGCGGCAGAAGGTTCACCAGCGCCTTGCCGCGCCATTGCGGCTCGCCCTCGGGCAGCCGAAACACCTTCAACCGGTAGACCATTCCGCGCGACGAAAAGAACAGGACCGGCGTATGGGTGCTGCAGACGAACACCTTGGTGACGAAGTCTTCGTCGCGCGTCGACATGCCGGCCCGGCCTTTTCCGCCGCGCCGCTGCGCCCGGTACGTGGAAAGGCGCACGCGCTTGATGTATCCGGTGTGGCTCACCGTAACCACCATTTCTTCGCGCTGAATCAGATCCTCGATATCGGTCTCGAACTCGGCATCCTCGATCAGCGTGCGGCGCGGCGTCGCGAACTTCTCCTTCACGGCCTGCAGTTCCTCCCTCGCGATGGCGAGCACCTTCTCTCGCGAGCGCAGAATCGAAAGATAAAGCTCTATCTCCTTCGCCAGATCGTTCAGCTCTTCGGCGATCTTTTCCCGTTCGAGGCCAGTCAGCCGTTGCAGCCGCAATTCCAGAATGGCGCGCGCTTGCGCCTCCGACAGCTTGTAACGCCCGTCGACGACGCGATGCCCCGGATCGTCGATCAGCTCGATCAGCGGCGCGACGTCCGCCGCGGGCCAGTCCCGTTCCATGAGTTCCGCGCGCGCCTCGTTGGGATCCTTCGCGCGGCGGATCAGGGCGATGACTTCGTCGATGTTCGCGACGGCGATCGCAAGGCCGACGAGGACGTGGGCTCGAGTGCGCGCCTTCCCGAGGTCGTACTCGGTGCGGCGGCGAATGACCTCCTCGCGGAAGCCGATGAAGGCCTCGAGGATCCGCTTGAGATCGAGAAGTCCGGGACGGCCCTCGTCGAGAGCGAGCATGTTTATGCCGAAGCTCGTCTGCAGCGAGGAGTACCGGTAGAGCTGGTTGAGCACGATGTCGGCGATCGCGCCGCGCTTCAGCTCGATCACGACCCGCACGCCGTCCCTGTCCGATTCGTCGCGCAGATCCGAAATCCCTTCGATCTTCTTCTCGCGAACCAGTTCCGCGATGCGCTCGATCATGCGCGCCTTGTTCACCTGGTAGGGAATTTCGGTAACGATTATGGCTTCGCGGTTGTTGCGTATTTCCTCGACGCCGGTGCGTCCCCGCATCACCACCGACCCGCGGCCGTGATGGTAGGCGGACGTGATGCCCCGGCGGCCCATGACGCTCCCGCCGGTCGGAAAGTCGGGACCGGGAACGATGCCGATCAGCTCGTTCAACGAGATGTCGGGGTTGTCGATCAACGCGCAGCAGGCGTCGATCACTTCGCCGAGATTGTGCGGCGGGATGTTGGTCGCCATTCCGACCGCGATGCCGCCGGCGCCGTTCACCAGGAGATTGGGAAACTTCGCCGGAAGAACCACCGGCTCCTTCGAGGTCTCGTCGTAGTTCGGCTGGAAGTCGACCGTTTCCTTGTCGATGTCGTCCAACAGTTCGCGAGCCGCCCGCTGGAGTCGAACCTCGGTGTATCGCATGGCTGCGGGCGGATCGCCGTCCATCGACCCGAAGTTTCCCTGTCCGTCGATCAACGGCAGGCGCATGGAGAAATCCTGCGCCATGCGGACCATGGCGTCGTATATCGCCTGGTCGCCGTGCGGATGGTACTTGCCCATCACGTCGCCGACGACGCGCGCCGACTTGCGATACGCCCGGTTCCAGTCGTAGCCCTCTTCGTTCATGACGTGGAGGATGCGGCGATGCACGGGTTTGAGTCCGTCGCGGACGTCGGGGAGGGCCCGGCTCACGATCACGCTCATCGCGTAGTCGAGATACGACTTGCGCATCTCGTCTTCGATGGAAACCTGTTCGATATCGGGAAGCGGCGGAAACTCGGGGCTGTCAGCCAACAAAAAGAGCTTTCATGGATGGGGGTTAACGACCCTCGGGGCCAGTTCGCGGAAGCGCGGCGAACTTAGCGGAATCGGACGCTTCGGGCAAGCTCGAAACCGCAGTCCGCCGAGGCGGATCCGCGCCCGGCCGCCGACGCGGGAGCTTCCCGCTTCGAACGAGCCGGCGGCGGGTTACCCGTCGTTCCGGAGACGGTCGCGCGCGGCCTTGAAAAACGCTCCGGGTTTCTCGACCGGCGACGTCTCGGCGGCAACGTCCCGGAGTTCGCGCATCGTATGTCCGGCCTTCGCTTTCGCCTTGCCGACGCGCGGCGCGATCTCGTCGCGCGCTAGTTCCCGCGCCTTCGCCTGAACGACCGGGTCGGACACCATCCGGCGCGCAGCCATGAATATCGCCCTTCGAAGCAGCGTCATCCGTTCGGCCTCCGTGCTCGAGCGGAAACGCCGGTCAGAACGGAATCTCGTCGTCCAGGTCGCCGGAGGCTCCTCCGCCGCCGAACGAATCGCCGGATCCGCCGCCGCTGCCGTCGTACGAATCGCCTGCGGGCGGACCGCCGCCGTTATCGTAGGATCCGCCCCCGTCGCCGCCCGGCCGGCCGCCGGCGCCTCCGTTTCGGGAATCGAGCATCGTCAGTTCGCCGCGAAAGCGGTTGAGCACGACTTCGGTCGAATATCTCTCCATGTTCTGGTCGTCCGTCCATTTTCTGGTCTGGAGCTGGCCTTCCAGATAGATTTTGGACCCCTTCTGGAGATACTTCTGCGCGACTTCGGCAAGCCGATCGTTGAAAATGACGACGCGATGCCATTCCGTCTTGTCGCGGCGTTCGCCCGTCGCCTTGTCGCGCCACGATTCGGACGTGGCGACCGACAGATTGACCATGGGATTGCCGTCTCTCATATGCCGCACCTCGGGGTCGCGCCCCAGGTTTCCGATCAAAATCACCTTGTTCACGCTGCCCGCCATGACTCGCTCTCCCGCCGACTCGGTTCGGCCATAATACCGGAACCTGACGGCGTCACCATGCGGATCGCGAATCGGAAAGCGAATCGGCGTGGATAACTCCGGAGGACCGCGTCAACCGGGTTTCGCAGGGTTCCGGCTGGCCATTTCGTTGACCGTCTCGCCCTCGAGCCATGACCGGACGTTCTCGACCGTTCCGCCGTACCAGTTCCGATAGTTCTCCTCGGTCACGTAGCCCAGATGCGGGGTGATCACGGTATTCGGCAAATTCCGGAACGGATGATCGGACGGCAACGGTTCCGTATCGAAGACGTCCAGCCCCGCGCCGGCGATGCGATCGTCCCGCAGCGCTTCGATCAGAGCCGCTTCGTTCACGATCGGACCGCGGGAGGTGTTGACGAGATACGCGGTCGATTTCATCAGAGCGAGATCTTCGCGCTGCAGCAGGCCCCGGGTGCGGTCGCTCAGCAGAAGATGGATCGTCAGGAAATCCGAGGTCCGGAGAATTTCCTCCCGGCTCGCCAACCGCGCCCCGGCCTCGTCGCAGCGTTCCTGCGTCAAATTCTGCGACCAGGCGATCACCCGCATGCCGAAGGCGGCGCCGACGCGGGCGACGTCCATGCCGATGCGCCCGAGTCCCATCACGCCGAGCACCTTGTCCCGCAGACCGATTCCGACCGTCTTCTGCCATGCGCCGGCCCTGGTTTCGCGATCCTCCAGCGCCACGTGCCGCGCCAGCGCGTGAATCAGTCCCCACGTCAACTCGGCGGTCGGATAGCCCAACGACGGCGTGCCGGCGCAGACCACCCCGTTGTCGGCGGCGGCTTCGAGATCGATCGACAGATTCCTCATCCCGCTGCTGACGAGAAGCTCGAGTCGGGGCAACTTCTCGAAAAGGGAACGGGGAAACGGCGTTCGCTCCCGCATCGCCATGACGATCTCGAAATCCCGCAGGCGTTCGGCCACTGCGTCCTCGTCCGACAGATGATCGCGGAAAACCGCGATTTCCACGTCGTTCCGCAACGGCGACCAGTCGGCCATCTCCATGGCGACGCCCTGATAATCGTCGAGAATGGCGAGTTTCTTCATGACCGCTTCTCCTGGCGAGTTCTCCAAACGCACGGGCGATTGTTGCGCTTCAAGGTTGCAGGAGCCAGCTTATATCTCCGTCGCGAGGGCATTGCAGGCCGGCCGGCGAGTCAAGGCGAAGGACAGCCGGGGACGACGTCCTTCCGGCCGGAATCCGCCCGGTCGGCCGGTTCCGAAAAACGGCTGCATTTTCCCGCCGATCCCGCTTGCGCAGCACCGTCCGCTGGGTTCATAATCCTGCCGAGCGGTTTGGTCAACATGTTGTGGTTCATGGGCAACGAGACGCAACGTTAAAAAATCGCTGGAATCCATCGCTCCGAAGAACGCTCAGCGGCACCGATGCAATCAAAAATACTCGTTCGCGGCGCTCGCGAACACAATCTGAAGAACATCGATATCGACATGCCTCGCGATTCGCTCGTGGTCGTGACCGGCCTGTCCGGCTCGGGCAAGTCGACGCTCGCGTTCGACACCATCTACGCCGAGGGGCAGCGGCGCTACGTGGAGAGCCTGTCGGCCTACGCGAGGCAGTTTCTCGAACTGATGGAAAAACCCGACGTGGACTCGATCGAGGGCTTGTCCCCGGCGATCTCCATCGAACAGAAGACCACCTCCCGCAACCCGCGTTCCACCGTCGGCACGGTTACCGAAATCTACGACTACATGCGGTTGCTGTTCGCCCGAATCGGCATCCCCTACTCGCCCGCCACCGGCCTGCCGATCGAAAGCCAATCCGTCTCCCAAATGGTCGATCGGATTTCCGCGATGGACGAAGGCACGCGGCTATACCTGCTGGCGCCGATCGTGCGCGGGCGCAAGGGAGAATACCGCAAGGAATTCGAGGACCTGCGCAGGAAAGGCTTCGCTCGCGTGCGGGTGGACGGAACGATGCACAACATCGAGGACGTCCCCGCGCTCGACAAGAACTACAAGCACGACATCGAGGTGGTGGTCGATCGCCTCGTCGTTCGCGGCGCCCCCGGCAACAGGCTCGCCGATTCCATCGAGACCGCGCTGGAATTGACGGACGGCATCGCGGTCGCGGAAAACGCCGACACCGGCGAACGAACTATTTTTTCCTCCAAATTCGCCTGCCCCGTATCGGGCTTCACCATCGACGAGATCGAACCCCGGCTGTTCTCGTTCAACAATCCGCACGGAGCGTGCCCTGCCTGCGACGGCCTCGGAACCAGCATGTATTTCGACTCCAAGCTGGTCGTTCCCGACCCTTCGAAGCCGCTTTCGCGCGGCGCGATCGCGCCCTGGTCCGGTTCGACTTCCAGCTATTACGACCAGACCCTCAAATCGTTGGCGCGCGCATTCGGCTTTTCGGTCTCCACGCGGTTCGACGAACTCTCGCAGAAATGCCGGGACGTCATTCTCTTCGGTTCGAACGACAAGCCGGTGGAGATGACCTACTCCGACGGCAAACGCTCGTACACGATCAATCGCCCGTTCGAGGGCGTCATTCCGAATCTGGAAAGGCGGTTTCGAGAAACGGATTCAAGCTGGGTCCGCGAGGAGATCTCCAGGTTCCAGACCATTTCGAAATGCGAAACCTGCGGCGGCGCTCGCCTGAAGCCGGAAGCGCTCGCCGTCAAGATCGACGGCAAGCACATCAGCGAGGTCACGGAGCTCTCGATCGGCCACGCGAGGGACTGGTTCGCCGGACTGTCGGAGCGGCTGAACGCGAAACAGAACGAAATCGCGAGCGGAATCCTGAAGGAAATCAACCAGCGGCTTGGCTTTCTCCATGCCGTCGGTCTCGAATATCTCGGCCTGTCCCGAACGTCGGGAACCCTGTCCGGCGGCGAAAGCCAGCGCATCCGGCTCGCCTCCCAGATCGGCTCCGGACTGACCGGCGTGCTCTACGTGCTGGACGAACCCTCGATCGGACTTCATCAACGAGACAACGCCCGCCTGCTCGATACTCTCAGGCGCCTTCGCGACCTCGGCAACACGGTGATCGTCGTCGAGCACGACGAGGAGGCCATCCGCGCGGCGGATTGGCTGATCGATCTCGGTCCGGGAGCCGGCATCCATGGCGGCGAAGTCGTCGCCACGGGCTCGCCGGCCGCCGTTATCCGCTCGAAAAAGAGCCTGACGGCGCGCTATCTGCGCGGCGACCTCGCGATCGAAGTGCCCACGAATCGCCGTCCCGCCGACAAGAAGCGCCAGCTGCGCATTCTCGGCGCGCGGGCGAACAACCTGCGCGACATCGACGTCGATATCCCGCTAGGCCTGCTGACCTGCGTCACCGGAGTTTCCGGCGGCGGAAAGTCCAGCCTGGTGATCGAAACCCTCTACAAGGCGGTGGCGCGGCGAATAAACGGGACCCGGGTCGTCGCCGGCGATCACCGGGACATGAAGGGTTTCGATCTCCTCGACAAGATCGTCGACATCGACCAGTCGCCGATCGGCCGCACGCCGCGCTCGAACCCGGCGACCTACACCGGCGCGTTCACCCCCATCCGCGATTGGTTCGCCGGGCTGCCCGAAGCGCGCGCCCGCGGATACAAGCCCGGGCGCTTCTCGTTCAACGTCAAGGGCGGGCGATGCGAAGCTTGCCAGGGCGACGGCGTGATCAAGATCGAAATGCACTTCCTCCCGGACGTCTACGTCCAGTGCGATTTGTGCGGCGGCAAACGGTACAACCGCGAAACCCTCGAAGTCCTGTTCAGGGGCAAGTCGATCGCCGACGTTCTCGACATGACCGTCGAGGAAGGGGTAGAATTCTTTTCCGCGGTCCCTTCGATACGCGACAAGCTGCGGATGCTGCATCGCGTCGGACTGGGCTACATCAAGATCGGCCAGCAGGCGACGACGCTCTCGGGCGGCGAGGCGCAAAGGGTGAAGCTGTCGAAAGAGCTCTCGCGCCGCGCCACCGGCAAGACCATGTACATTCTCGACGAGCCGACGACCGGATTGCATTTCGAAGACATTCGCAAGCTGCTCGAGGTTCTTCATGCGCTCGTGGAGCAGGGAAACTCCGTCGTCGTGATCGAACACAATCTCGACGTCATCAAGACCGCCGACTGGATCATCGACCTGGGTCCCGAAGGCGGAGACGACGGCGGCGAAATCGTCGCGACCGGCACGCCGGAGGACGTGATCGTCGTGCCCGAAAGCCATACCGGGCAGTGCCTCGCGCCGTATCTGGCGGTTCAACGGCGAAAAACGCGCATGACGACGGATTTTCCGCAGGGCTCCGCTCGCCGCCGAACGGCGCATCAGGCGCCGGATCTCGACAAACCCGACGTCAGCCATCCGGAATGACGGCAATGGACATGAAGAAAGTATCCCGTCAAACGGCAATTCCATTCCGTTTTCGACGAACTGCGTTCGAGCGTATCGGAACGCGAAGATTCTCGAGCGTTTGGCGCAATGATCGAGGAAAGGATTGCCGACAATTGGAAGCGAATTTGCATGGAACTTGAATATGAGCCCCTCTCTCGACCCGGAAGAAGGACAATTTTCGACTTCGGTTTTCAAAAAGACGACATGCTCGTCGGCATAGACGTCAAAACCAAAGATTTGGATTCCAGAAAATTTTCCGACGGTGGATTTTGCGCAGTAGGAAACCTGCTCAAATTTCTGGCGAACGACAATGGGATTTTTCTGATTGCCGAGTTTGGACATAACAAATCGTTCGAACGGGGCGGCAAACGAGATTTGGAATATGTCGCGCCTTTTATCATGCTTCCCTATGATGCGTATCGAATAGAAAATCTTGGAACTGGCCAGATTCGTCTCAATTACACCTTGAACCAGGTATGGGACGAAATCGACTGGACTCGGGATTCCAAGGAGTTCTACGATATGTTCACCGACCCTGCGATTCAACACTACAAGAGGGTTAGCAGGGACGCCGCAAAACGGATCGACGCGCTGAAAAGGTTCAGAAAGAATGGATACGAACGCTGTTGACGAACGAAGAAGAAGAATGGAATATTCCGGGCGGATCGTAATCTTCGAAAACCGACTGCCGATGAAGTACCGGTTATATTGCGCATTTCGGCGCTTTTTGTAGTGGAGTTGCGTGTTTGGTTTCCGGCCGCGCCCGATATGGCGCGGGAATGCCGATCCGTCGCGCTGGCCGCGTTGCAAGCGCAGCTTCAAACCCGAGACCGTGCCGCGTCCGGCACCTTTCGCGAACGACGGTCGCAAGTTCCTTCATCGACAAAACCGTGGACGACCGTTTCGTCGCCGAGCGCGATGGCGACCGCTTCCTCCGACGTCGCCGGTCTTGCAATCCGCAGAGAAGAGTTTCCGCCGCGCCTCGCAGTGCCGTGCGGCATAGCGGACGAACATGCAAAGGGATACGCGCACCGAGTCGGCTTCGCGACAAATCCGCAGCGACGCCGAAATGGGGGAAATCGTCGCCGACATGAAGCCGGGGCGCGAAAGCGGCGACGAGACGAACCTGTTCTGGCATCGCGGGCTCAGCCTCAGCGACATCGCGCTCGGAGCGGCGATGCTGGACAAAGCCAAGATCCGTGGAATCGGCAGAACTCTTCCGTTTGCCTGAATTGCCGTTCCGACAAGGAACCGTTGCCGCGCTTGCGCACCGCAGAACGTCGGCGCGAAGGCAGTTCGGACCGCGTCGCGAGTTCGCGGCCGCGCGGCCTGAAATCGTCGGGCGCAACCGCCGCCCGGAAGGCTTTGGAATCGATGCAGGACACCCGCTCGGGCGCGGCCGCTCCGGACGCGCGAGTTGCGCTCCATGCAGCGCCGCCGGGCGCAACAGCCCGCCGCCGACCTCCCGGTCCTGCGCCGCATTTCGCTTCGTCCCGCCTTCCGAGGAAGTCCCCTGGCGCACGGCAGCGCTCGTTCGCCCCCTCTCCGCCGAGCCCAAGCCGTTTCCGGATCCCGGCGGTCGCTTCGCCGTTTTACTCCATGGTACGGATCGGGTAATGGTTTTGGTCGGTCAGGCGGCGATTGCTTTCGGGCATGGGGGCAGTGGACAATCTCCGTTTTGTTTATCCGCGCCGCCTGACCGCTTATCGACGTTTCGTCGCGACTGGACGCCCGCCTGAGAATCCGCCGCGTCGCGCTACAAAGTTCGATGGAGCCGTCAGGGCTTCAGCCTCGAGTCTCTGCCCGACCGTTTCGCATGGAACGACCCGGGTCTCCTTTTGCGTCGAACGCGCGGGCGGGCTTTGGCATCGCCTCCGTCGGCCCGTTTGTCCGGCGACCGCGGCGCGACCCGATTCCGAGGACAGTTCGAGCGGCGGTTATTGTCGAGATCCGGAAGATGTCCGCCGAATCCCGGCGATCCGCCGACTGCCAGGCAACGGTAAGCGGATAGCGAGAATGGCGGCCGCGACAAGGGCCGCGGCGGCGACCAGCGACGGCGGCGCATAGCTGCCCAGCAGGTCGTAAGCCACCCCTCCGAAAAGCGGACCGACCATCTGGCCAATCCCGAACGAAGCGGTCATCAATGCGAGAACCCGGCGCGAATCGCCCGCGGACAACAGGCGCGCCTGGACGAGGCCAAGCGCGGTAATCCCCATGAAGGTGCCGCCAAGAAGGCCTGCCGCCGCCAAGAGAAGCCAGGGGTCGTCGCCGAATGCGCTGAGGGCGACGCCTACCGCCTCCAACAGGCAAGCGACGGCGAAAGACCGGCCGCTGCCCCATCGCCGGCCGGCCCGCATCCACAACGCCACCGAGGGCACGGCCGCCAACCCGACGCAAAGCCACACCATGTGTTCCGCCGGCCGCAGGAGCGAATTTTCGCGCATCATGTCGGACACGAACGTCGCGGTGACGACGTAGCCAAAACCGAACAGGCCATAGGCAATGACGAGTTGCCGGATCGCGCCGTCTCCTTCCGCGGTCGGCTTTTCCGGCAACGGCGGAGGCATTTCCTCCTGCCGAGGTATCAGACAGAAAATCGCGGCGACGGCGCATGCCGAGACGATGCCGTTCACCACCCATGGAGGCTGCCAGTCGCCGTCGTTCGAGGCGACCCCGGAAACCGTCAGGGCCGAGATGGCGATGCCGAAGCCGACGCCTGCATAAAGCCCGGCCGCCCGCTCGGGCCGGGCCGGCAACCGATCCAGGATCAACGCGGAACCGAATACCATGACCAACGCGCTCGCAACGCCTGCGGCGAAGCGAAATACCAGGAACAGGTGGATCGCCTCCGTCAGCGCCATGGCCATGGTCGTGACCGCGCTCGTCGCCAGCGCGCTCAGCAACCAGAATCGTCGACTGCCCGGCACCGCCGCTTTCGCCGCGCCCAGGGCACCCAAGAGATATCCGAGGAAATTCGCCGATGCGAGAAGGCCGGCCTCGGATTTGCTGATCCCCAAACCTTCCACCATGTAGGGCAGGATGGGCGTATAGGCGAAGCGCCCGATGCCGATAGCGACGGCAAGCGCCAGAAAGCCTCCGAAAACCAGCACGGCAGGATGTCTGTGACGCATGGCCAACTCGCGCTTCCCGATCATCGGAGCACGCCCTTCTCTTGCCGTGCGTGGCCGCCGAGGTTGCAGTTTGACCGGGCCGAGGGGACGTCACGGATACAGAAGTTCGCGCAACGGATCCAACCGCGAGCCTGACGATTCCAAAGCGCTCCCACGCAGACGCTACCTTCGCGTTTCCGCGTTTTTCCGTTGCGCTGCATTTCCTCGGACTTTCGCGAACCGATTCGGTTGCCGCAGGCGGCGGCCGCGAACGAACCTCTGCGGCGGACTTGGAGGATTCTTCGCTCGAGGAAGCGGGGCCGCCTCGCTCGGCCGAACGCTGGACCGAGGTTCCCGCGCCACGCCTCGGCAGCGCGTCCCGTCAAGCCGCCGGCGCACAAGGCAAGGCGGCGACCCGGCGGAAACAACGGCCGTCCTCAACGAGGAGCATGGCGGCCTGCGACGCGACCTACCGGCACCTTTCGCGGAGGCGGCACCTGCCGAAATGTCCGAACGGGACGTCGACGGCTCCCGGCTTCAGACGGTTTCGAACTCGAACCCGACGATGTTGCGCTTCTCCCGGCCGAACTCGATCCCGATCAGGTGGACCGGAACGCCCGGACGCCGGTACTTGTCCGCATAGCCGCGCTCCCGAATCTGCGCCAGCGCCCGGCCTTTCGTCAAATAATAGTTGATTCCATGAATCGGTGACGCTACTTTCGGCGTATGCAAGTTGGACTTCACCGTTTCCATGCGGACAGTATCGAGTGGTTCCGAGCGGCAGTCGCCGAGGGTGGTCGCACCCGGCGTCAGTTGGCCCACGGGCTGTGCGAGCGCGAGAACTGGCGCAATGAGAAGGGCGAACTTTGCCTCGCCTCGGCGCGACGGATCCTGCCGAAGCTCGCCGAGAAACTCGGGATCGCCTTGCCGCCGCCGCAGGAGCGCCTGCCGCAGAAGGCGCCGGCCCGGAATTTTCCGAACCTGTCGCTTCGCTGCAGTCTGGCGGAGGTCGGAGAAGTCGCGCTGGAACCGGTTTCTGGGAGCGCCGACAAGGAGCGGTGGCGCTCGATGATGGCAACCCATCATCCGCAGCGATGGATGCGTCCGCCGGGCGCGCAAAGGTGTTACTGGATCGTGTCGTCCCGTCATGGCCGACTGGGCGGCATCGCTTTCTGCGCCGCCAGTTGGCACCAGAAAGCGCGCGATGAGTTCGTCGGCTGGTCGGCGGACGCACGGGTCGCCAACCTGCAACGGATGGTCAACAATAACCGGTTTCTGCTGTTGCCGGGGGTGCGCGTGCGCGGGCTTGCGTCGCACGTTCTCGACCTCGCGGCGACGCGACTGCCCGGCGATTGGGAAGCCGCCTACGGCGTGCGTCCGGCCTACACTTACGTCTCTCCCGACCATTCCGGCGCTTGCTATCGCGCGGCAGGATGGGAGCGTTGCGGCAGGCCGACGTCGGGGTTGCCGCCAGGCGCCATGGAGAGGGGCGTCGCACGGTCGGTCGAAGCCGCTGGCCGCCGACTGGAAAGAGCGGCTGCGCCGGGAACCGGAACGGATGCTCGGCCTCGCCCCGGAGGCACCTCCGTCCGACGATTGGGCGGAATGGGACGCGGAACGCACCCGGACGGACGCATTCGCGGTGGTACGAATGGGGCGCGCATGGGAGGCACGGCCCGGCGAACCGGTACCGGTGATCTTCCCGGACAAGGAAGATCAGAAAGCAGCCTACCGGCTGCTGTCGAATCCGAGGGTGAGCATGGAGCACGTTCTCGAGTCGCACAAGGAATGCATGGTCGAGCGCTGCCGCAAGGAGCGCGTGGTTCTAGCGGTCCAGGACACGACGATGCTGAATTACAACGGCCTGCAAGCCACCTGGTGCCGCTCGGCGGCGGCGGGTCGGGAACCAAAGGCATCGCCGCCCACTTCGGACTTGCGACCTCAAGACGCCCGCTCGGGGTCTTCGAGATCGACGCCACCATGCGCGACGACAAGGACGAAAGCGAGAGCGTCCGCTGGCCACTTCGACAAGGCGCAGGAAATCGCGCGCGCCTGCCCCGACACGCAGGTCATCACCGTGTGCGACCGGGAAGGGGATGGAACTGCTGTCGAGGGCGGTCGCGGCGGGTGCCGGCCTGGTGGTGCGCGCCTGCCGCTCGAAGCGGCGGCGCGTGCTGTGCGAAGATGGCAGCAAAAAAGGGCTTTGGAACCACATGGCGGAACAGCCGGTGCTGACCCGGAGGTCGCTGAACCTCGCCGCCTGCGGCGGCAAGCGGGCGCGCAAGAAACGCGAGGTGACGCTTGACATCCGCGCCGCCCGCGTCCGGCTCGTGCCGCCCGGCGACAGGACCGGCGACGCGCCTCTCTCCATGCTCGCCGTGTCGGTCGCAGGACCGCAAGGCCTCGACTGGCTGTTGCTCACGACGGAGGGCAAACCCGAGAAAGACGACGCGGTGCGCGTCGTAAAGTGGTACGAACGGCGCTGGACGATCGAAGAATACTTCAAGGCCCTCAAGTCCGGCATGGGCATCGAAGACCGGCAGTTCGACGATGCCGACGACCTCCGAAAGTGCCTTGCTTTCGACGCCATTACCGCATGCCGGGTCTTCGACTTCCAGCGCATGGCGCGGGACAGGCCGGACGCCCCCGCCGCCGAAGTCGCGGACGAAGATGAAATTGCGGTGCTTTACCTTGCCGAACGAGGCATGGTCAAGAGCAGGTCGCCGCCCGAAAACCTCGACGTCCAGACCTTCGTGGTCGACGTGGGACGGCTCGCGGGCTTCATCCCCTCCAAACGCCAGCCCTTGCCCGGGACCATCTGGCAGGGCTACGGCTACCTCAAGGCCTACGTTCAAATATACAAGGCGCTACGGAACAACGACATGCTCAAGGACTCGACAATGGGGGGATGAAAGGCGCCCGGCCTTCCGGCTTCCCGTCCACGACCTTGAACTCGAACAGGTAGACGCCGCCGTCGTACAGGACCGCCAGGTCCGAACGGCCGCGCGCCGTGCTCTCCTCGGCGCGGACGTCCATCCCCGCCGCCACGAAATGAGAGTAGAACACGCTCGCGTAGTGCGCCCCCGCCAGGCCCGTGTTCGCGTACCACTCGTTCGGAATGCTCGCCAGGAACGCCCGGAACAGCCGTTCGACGCCTGCGAAGTCGTTCGCGCGCATCAGGCAACGCAGCTTCCGGCTCTCCGCCGCGACCGCGATGTCCGGTGCCATCGTCTCCAGCAGGAGCGCGTTCAGGCTGCGCTTCACCTCCTGGTTCGGGTAGTCCAGCCGGTAGAGGGGCGCGTCCTCGTCCAGATTCTCGTCGGCGATGGTCAGATAACCGGTCTGGAACAACAGCGTTTCGACGGGGATGCGGTCGATGTCGATGGCCGACAGCAGGTCGTCGTTCGCGAATATGCCCTCCAGAGCCGGCGCCGAGACCCGGCGCCGCGCCAGAAGATCGGCGAGGAAGGTCGGCGTGCCGCTCTGGAACCAGTACGGGCGGAATCTGCGCTTGTCGAACAGCAGCAGGATGTCGTGCGGGTTGTAGACCCTCTCCGGTCCGAGCCAGTTGTAGCCGTTGTACCAGCGGCGGACCTCGTCCCGGTCCAGGCCGTCGAGTTCCGGGGCGAACACCGCGTCCAGCTCGTCGTCGGTGTAGCCGCATATGGCGCCGTAGCGCTCGTCCAGCGTGATGTCGTTCAGGTTGTTCAGGCCCGAGAACAGGCCCGATAACTTGCTCACCCCCGTCAGGAAAACGAAACGGAGCTGCTCGTCGCAAGCCTTGATCACGCCGTACAGGCTGCGCAGGAAGTCGCGGTTGGCCAGCGCCAGTTCCCGGTCGCCGAGCGCGTCCAGGATCGGCTTGTCGTACTCGTCCACCAGAACGACCGCCCGCTGCCCGGTGCGCTCGTGCAGCGTCCTTATCAGGTGCCGGAAACGGATCGCCGCCCCGGCGGGGCCCGGTTCGAGGCCAGCCTGCATCTCCGTCTCTTCCAACTGCGCTTCCACGGTTCCCCGAACCCCGTCCGGGCCGTCGAAACGGCCCACGCCGCTGAAATCCAGCCGCACGACCGGATGGCGCGCCGACCAGTCCCACCCGTCGTGTATGGCGAGGCCCCGGAACGGCTCCTCGCTTCCCTCGAACAGCTTCTGCAGCGTGTCCACCAGCAGGGTCTTGCCGAACCGGCGCGGACGCGACAGGAAATAGTAATCGCCCCCTTCGGCGAGACGACGCACATGGTCCGTCTTGTCGACGTAGTAGCAGTCCCTCGTCCGGATTTTCCGGAGGGAGGTCAAGCCGGTCGGAAGCATGCGTCTCGTCATCCGAAGAGGGTAGGCCGCCATGCCGGAGCCGTCAAGGAGGAGACGGAGTCCGGCCGAACGCCGGGCCGCGCTTTCCCTCGGCAGCGCGTCCCGTCAAGCCGTCGGCGCGCACGGAGGCGGCACCTGCCGAAATGTCCGAACGGGACGTCGACGGCTCCCGGCTTCAGACGGTCTCGAACTCGAACCCGACGATGTTGCGCTCCTCCCGGCCGAACTCGATGCCGATCAGGTGGACCGGCACGCCCGGACGCCGGTACTTGTCCGCATAGCCGCGCTCCCGAATCTGCGCCAGCGCTCGCCCTTCCGGCTTCCCGTCCGCGACCTTGAACTCGAACAGGTAGACGCCGCCGTCGTACAGGACCGTCAGGTCCGAGCGGCCGCGCGCCGTGCTCTCCTCGGCGCGGACGTCCATCCCCGCCGCAACGAAGTGCGAGTAGAACACGCTCGCATAGTGCGCCTCGTAGCCCGCCAGGCCCGTGTTCGCGTACCACTCGTTCGGGATGCTCGCCAGCAATGCCCGGAACTGCCGCTCGAGGCCCGCGAAGTCGTTCGTCCGCATCAGGTGGCGCAACTCCCTGCTCTCCGCGGCGACCGCGACGTCCGGCACCATCGTCTGCAGCAGGAGCTCGTTCAGGCTGCGCTTCACCTCCCGGTTCGGGTAGTCCAGCCGGTAGAGGAGCGCGTCCCCGTCCCGTTTCTCGTCGACGATGGTCAGATAACCGGTCTGGAACAGCAGCGTCTCGACGGGAATGCGGTCGACGTCGAGGGCCGACAGCAGGGTGGCGTTCGCGATCGCGCCCTCCAGGTCCGGCGCCGAGACCCGGCGACGCGACAGAAGGTCGGCGAGGAAGGTCGGCGTGCCTGTCTGGAACCAGTGCTCCTCGAACTCGCGCGTTTCGAAGAGAAGGAGAATGTCGAACGGGTTGTAGACCCTCTCCGGCCCGCGCCAGTTGTAGCCGTTGTACCAGCGGCGGACCTTGTCCCGGTTCAGGCCTTCGAGTTCCGGGGCGAAGACCGCGTCCAGCTCCGCGTCCGTGTAACCGCACATGGCGCCGAAACGCGGGTCGAGGGTGATGTCGCGCAGGTTGTTCAGGCCCGAGAACACGCCCGCCTGCGAGAACTTGCTCACTCCCGTCAGGAAAACGAAACGGAGCTGCCTGTCGCAGGCCTTGATCACCCCGTACAGGCTGTGCAGGAAGTCGCGGTTGGCCAGCGCCAGTTCCCGGTCGCCGAGCGCGTCCAGGATCGGCTTGTCGTACTCGTCCACCAGAACGACCGCCCGCTGCCCGGTGCGCTCGTGCAGCGTCCTTATCAGGCGCCGGAAACGGATCGCCGCCCCGGCGGGGCCCGGTTCGAGGCCGGCCTGCATCTCCGTCTCTTCCAGCTGCGCTTCCACGGTCTCCCGAACCCCGTCCGGGCCGTCGAAGCGGCCCACGCCGCTGAAATCCAGCCGCACGACCGGATGGCGCGCCGACCAGTCCCACCCGTCGTGCACGGCGAGGCCCCGGAACAACTCCTCGCTTCCCTCGAACAACTCCTGCAGCGTGTCCACCAAAAGGGTCTTGCCGAACCGGCGCGGACGCGACAGGAAATAGTACCTGCCCCTCTCGACGAGGCGGCGCACATGGGCGGTCTTGTCGACGTAGTAGCAGTCCAGCTCCCGGATCGTCCGGAGGGAGGACATGCCGGTCGGAAGCATGCGTCTCGTCATCCGAAAAGGGTAAGCCGCCATGCCGAAGCCGTCAAGGAGGAGACGGAGTCCAGCCGAACGCCGGGCCGCGCTTTCCCTCGGCAGCGCGTCCCGTCAAGCTGCCGACGCGCAAGGCGGCGACCCGGCGGAAACAACGGCCGTCCTCGACGAGGAGCATGGCGACCTGCGACGCGATCTACCGGTGCCTGTCGCGGAGGCGCCGCCGCCTGCCGAAATGTCCAGACGGGACGTCCAACCCGTCCGGTGCCCGGCTTCAGACGGTCTCGAACTCGAACCCGACGATGTTGCGCTCCTCCCGGCCGAACTCGATCCCGATCAGGTGAACCGGAACGCCCGGACGCCGGTACTTGTCCGCGTAGCCGCGCTCCCGAATCTGCGCCAGCGCCCGCCCTTCCGGCTTCCCGTCCGCGACCTTGAACTCGAACAGATAGACGCGGCCGCCGTACAGGACCGTCAGGTCCGAGCGGCCGCGAGCCGTGCTCTCCTCCGCGCGGACGTCCATCCCCGCCGCCACGAAGTGCGAGTAGAACACGCTCGCGTAGTGCGCCTCGTAGCCCGCCAGGTCCGTGTTCGCGTACCACTCGTTGGGGATGCTCGCCAGCAACGCCCGGAACTGCCGCTCGAGGCCCGCGAAGTCGTTCACGCGCATCAGGCGGCGCAACTCCTGGCTCTCCGCCGCGACCGCGACGTCCGGCGCCATCGTCTGCAGCAGGAGCTCGTTCAGGCTGCGCTTCACCTCCTGGTTCGGGTAGTCCAGCCGGTAGAGGAGCGCGTCCCCGTCCCGCTTCTCGTCGGCGATGGTGAGATAACCGGCCTGGAACAAAAACGTCTCGACGGGAACGCGGTCGACGTCGAGGGCCGACAGCAGCGTGGCGTTCGCGATCGCGCCCTCCAGGTCCGGCGCCGCGACCCGGCGCCGCGACAGAAGGTCGGCGAGGAAGGTCGGAGTGCCGGTCTGGAACCAGTGCTCCTCGAACTCGCGCGTTTCGAAGAGAAGGAGAATGTCGAACGGGTTGTAGACCCTCTCCGGCCCGCGCCAGTTGTAGCCGTTGTACCAGCTCCGTACCTTGTCCCGGTCCAGACCCTCCAGTTCCGGGGCGAAGACCGCGTCCAGCTCGTCGTCGGTATAGCCGCAGATAGTGCCGAAACGCGGGTCGAGGGTGACGTCGCGCAGGTTGTTCAGGCCCGAGAACACGCCCGCCCGCGAGAACCTGCTCACTCCCGTCAGGAAAACGAAACGGAGCTGCCTGTCGCAGGCCTTGATCACCCCGTACAGGCTGCGCAGAAAATCGCGGTTGGCCAGCGCCAGTTCCCGGTCGCCGAGCGCGTCCAGGATCGGCTTGTTCGTCCACCAGAACGACCGTCTGCTGCCCGGTGCGCTCGTGCAGGGCCTCGATCAATTCGTGGAAACGGACCGCCGCCCCGGCGGGGCCCGGTTCGAGGCCGGCGCGCCTCTCCGTCGCCGCCAGTTGCCTTTCCACGGTTCCCCGGACACCGTCCGGGCCGTCGAAACGGCCCACGCCGCTGAAATCCAGCCGCACGACCGGATGACGCGCCGACCAGTCCCACCCGTCGTGCACGGCGAGGCCCCGGAACAACTCCTCGCTTCCCTCGAACAACTCCTGCAGCGTGTCCACCAGCAGGCTCTTGCCGAACCGGCGCGGACGCGACAGGAAATTGTACTTGCCCCTCTCGACGAGGCGGCGCGCGTGCTCCGTCTTGTCGACGTAGTAGCAGTCCATTTTCCGGATTTCCCGGAGGGAGGTCATGCCGGTCGGAAGCATGCGTTTCGTCATCCCAAAAGGGTAGGCCGCCACGCCGGAGCCGTCAAGGAGGAGGCGGAGTCCGCCTCGCTCGGCCGGACGAGCGGATGAAGCGGAACGCTCTCGTTCAGCGGAACCGCCGCCTGGAGTTCAGTCGCTTCATCAGCCGCGGTTCTGCGATGGCGGGGTCGCTGGCAGCTCCGCAGGGTGGCGGAGCTGGCGCCTTCAAGCGCCCCGCGCGTAGCTCCCGCGCCGCAAACCCGGCGCGACGCAAGCGTTGCGGCTCGAAGGCGGAACCCGGCGGCCTTCCGCCTCCTGATTCCGAACTTCCGAAGAGGGCGCGCCGCGAAAAATTCTCCGAGTCGCGGACCGGCGCTGGCGGCCGGCGGCCCGGAAAAGCGAAACGCCGTCCCGCCGACGATTCGCGCGTTTTGACGGTAGCCGGACGAAATTCGCGTTCTGCAAGAGAGTTTGCGAAAATCGTCGCTGGAAGGTTATCGACCGAACGCGGCGTATCGCCGCTGACGCAATCTTCCGGATAGCCGGCCTTGACCGCGAGGCCGCCATCGACCGAGTCCGGGCAACGCATGAGGGGACCGCCGCTGGCAGCGTTGAACGTGAACCGGACGCTCGCGAAGCGACACGCGCTGGTCGGGAACGGGAGAAGCCGCCCGACGCGTTCGGCCGCGCCGAGAGGACGCCCGCCGCGGCAAACCTCGACGCTCGCGCGTGGCGTTGCCGAACGCGAGTCCCGTCCGGGCGCGGCGGGAATCGCCGCCTGCGCCTTCGACTCTCCTTTCCCGTCGCGGAACTGAACGCGCCGACGCCATTTGCGCAGGCGCTCCGGCCTCGCCGTACCGGTGCCGGAAGCCGTCGACGCCGCGAGGAAGTTCCAAGGCATGCCGCGGGGACCGAACCGCCCGGCGCGCCGGGGACGGAACGCTCCTCATGAAGCGGTCGCGAAGCTAAGATGAAAACTTTCGCGGAGGTCCAACGGATGAAACGGTGCGCGACTCCCGTTCACGTGGTCGGCGGCGGGCTTGCCGGAGCGGAGGCGGCGTGGCAACTCGCCCGCGCGGGCGTTCCCTCGGTTCTCCACGAAATGCGCCCCCTGCGCGCCACCGAAGTGCATCGCACGGACGGGCTGGCGGAACTGGTTTGCTCCAATTCCTTCCGCTCCGACGATGCGGAGCATAACGCGGTCGGACTGCTGCACGAGGAATTGCGGAGATGCGGGTCGCTGATACTGCGCGCCGCCGATGCGCACCAGGTCCCGGCCGGCGGCGCGCTCGCGGTCGACCGCGACGCTTTTTCGCAGGAGGTGACCCGGACGCTCGAGCGCGAACCGCTGGTCGACGTCGACCGCGGCGAGGTGGCCGGGCTGCCGCCCGAGGATTGGACGAGCGTGATCGTCGCCACAGGCCCGCTGACTTCGCCGGCCCTCGCCGAGGCGATCCGCGAACTCACGGGCGAGAACGCCCTCGCCTTCTTCGACGCCATCGCGCCGATCGTGCACCGGGATTCGATAGATCTCGGCAAGGCGTGGTTCCAGTCGCGCTACGACAAGGCCGGACCCGGCGGCACGGGCGCCGACTACATCAACTGTCCTCTGGACAAGGAGCGGTATCTCGCCTTCGTCGCGGCCCTGAAGGGAGCCGAAAAAACCGTATTCCGGGAATGGGAGAAGGACACGCCTTATTTCGAGGGATGCCTGCCGATCGAGGTGCTGGCGGAGCGCGGCGAAGACGCGTTGCGCTACGGCCCGATGAAGCCCGTCGGCCTCACGAACCCGCATACAGGCCAGAGGGCGTACGCCGTCGCGCAACTGCGCCGGGACAACAAGCCGGGCACCCTCTACAATATGGTCGGCTTTCAGACCAAGCTCAGGCATGGAGAGCAGAAGCGCATCTTCTCCGCCATTCCGGGGTTGGAACTCGCGTCCTTCGCACGGCTGGGCGGCATCCACCGCAACACTTTCCTGAACTCGCCCAGCCTGCTGGACGGCAAGTTGCGTCTCAAGGCGATGCCCAGGCTTCGCTTCGCGGGCCAGATCACCGGCGTGGAGGGCTACGTCGAAAGCGCGGCGACAGGCCTTCTTGCGGGCCGCTTCGCGGCGCGCGAACGCCTGCCTCCGCCGCCGCGCACCACCGCCCTCGGCGCCCTGCTCGAGCACATCACCCGAAGCGCGGAAAGCGGGACTTTCCAGCCCATGAACGTCAATTTCGGACTGTTTCCGCCGCTGGAAAAGCGCCGCCGGGGCCGCGAGAGAAAAAAAGCCTATTCCGAGCGCGCGCTCGCCGATCTCGATCGCTGGCGAATGGCGGCGGAAAATGCCGCCGCCTGACGGCGCGTCAGACCCTGCCGGTAAATCCGGCGCGAACCACGGCCAATTGCCGAACCAGACGCGACGGTTCGAGACCGGCGGCGAACGGATCGTCGCCCGACTTGCGAAGCCTTTCGAGATACAAAGCGGCCGCCCCGAGATAGCAGAAAGCCGGCCGGGCCGCGCGGCCGATCCTCCGCAGTTCGCCGCGGCTCGCCTGCAACAGTTCGCGCGCCCGTCGCGCCATCGGGGCGGCCGCCGGTCCTGCCGACCTGAGCGAGCCGACGGAAGCGAGGTCCTCGGGCGGGACTCCGGTCTCGTTCAGCGCGTCGCGGGGAATCATGACCCGCGCTTCGGCGGCATGATGGGGAGTTGCGCGCAGCAGACCCGCCAGCCCCCACGCGGTTCCCGCTTGCGCGACGGCGGAAGGCGGCGGCGCGCTATCGCAGACGCGGAAAGCCAGCGCCGCCAACTCGCCGGCCGTGGCGGCGGCGTAACCCTCGACCGCCGACAGGTCTTCCGGCGGCGCGTCGCCGAGGTCGAGCGAACGCGCGTCGATCATCCGCTCGAAGGCGTCGCGCGGCAACTCGCGAAGCTCTATCGCGCGCGCAAGTTCGGTGGCGACCGCATGCGCGGGCGGGCGGGCGGCGTAGATCTCCCCGATGGCGTCCCGCCACCACTGAAGGCGCATCTCGCCGATCGCCGCCTCGCTGACCCGTTCCCGAGTCGATGCGATTTCAAGATTGAAGGCGTAGAGGGCGTTCAACCCGGCTCGGACTTCAGGCGGCGCCAGAACGGAAGCGAAATACCTGTCGTAATCGTACGCGCGCGCCCTGTCCGCGCAGTATCTTCGCTCCGAAGCCATGCGGCCGCAGTCTACGCGCGGCATTCCATGCCGCATAGTCTTGCGATAGACATTTCGGGATGACGTTCATCGCAGATCTTCTTCCCGCGCCGGGAGCGCTGTCCGACGACAGGGCGGACGCGGCGTTGGCGGCCGTCGCGGCGGCGATCCGGGATTCCGAGGTCGCGCCCCCCGAACCTTACGGAAGCATGGTGGCTCGCGTGCGCCAGGCGGCCGAGAAAATCGAATCCGGGGCCAACGTGCAGCGTCTGAGCGAACTGATGACCTTGTCCCAGTTCGGCGGAGTGACCCTCGGAACGATCGCGGCCGAGGCATGCGAAGCGCCGACGCTCAGACCCGCGGCGGAAGCGCGGTTCGCCGCGGCCTTCCTCGTCGCGTCCGTTCTCCGCATGCCTTCCCTTCCGCACCTGATGCCCCAGGACCTGCTGGATCGGCACGCTGTCGATCGCGGCGACGCCGGCGAACCGGCGGCGCAGCCCGTATACGACGACGTGCTCGGCCGCGTCTCGGAAGCTTCGGAGATGGATGCCGCGACCGGCGATGCGCATCCAGGGTTGAGGAAATTCATCGACCGGCAGCGGAGAACCACCCGTCGCCAAATGGCGAAAATCCGGAAATCCGGTCCGGCGTCGGCCGCGCTCGGCCCTTTCGACCGCTTTGCGGTCGCGACCGAAGCGTTCCTCGGCGAAAGGCTTGAACGGCTGCGGGCCGCGAGAAGGCGCGGCGGGTGACGGCGGCCGCCGGATATTTGCCTCATGGCCATGCGGCGGCGACCGGGCGCCGCGCGAACGCTGCGCGGCCGGAATCGGCGGCGGAGCGCGCGGACCGGCGCCGGACGCGACCGAGTCTTGCGAATCGCCTTTGCCCAAATGAACGGCGCCGAAGCGGCCGCATCGAATTAACTCGTTGATTTGTATCAATTTTCTGCGATCCTAACTCCCAAGTGTCTGATTTTTCGGGATTTTTCTCGGCGTTGAACGAAGCATTGATTGCAGTTAACATTCCGCCACCTGAATTATGAGAAGAGGGGTCTGTCGATGGCAAAAATTCTCTCCGACCTGACCAACACGATCATTGCGGGCGTGGTGCTCGCCATCGTCCTCGTCATCGTTCTCGTAGGCTGGCACGATGCCGGGCTCGCGCTCGATCGGGGCTGGTGGTCCTTCCTGTTCCGTTGGCTGCACGTACTGAGCGGCGTGATGTGGATCGGCCTGCTCTGGTACTTCAATTTCGTCCAGATCCCCAACATGGGGAAAATCCCGGACGAGCAGAAACCGGCGGTCACCGGCGTGATCGCTCCCGCGGCTCTATTCTGGTTCCGCTGGGGAGCCATGGCCACGATCGTCACGGGCCTCATCCTCGCCTGGCTGAACGGCTATCTCGGCGAAGCCATCGCCATCGGCCTTGCGGACGGCGTTGCGAAACACACGGCGATCGGCATCGGCATGTGGCTGGGCGCGATCATGTGGTTCAACGTCTGGTTCGTCATCTGGCCGAACCAGAAGAAAGCGCTCGGCATCGTTCAGGTGGACGCGGACGAAAAAGCGAAGGCGGGGCGCACCGCAATGCTTTTCTCCCGGACCAACACGATGCTGTCCATTCCGATGCTCTACGCGATGGTGTCGGCGCAGAACTTGTTCTGATCCGGCTCCTCGCCCGACGGCGAGACGGTTGCGTTGGCGAAACGCCCCGCTATTGCGGGGCGTTTTTCTTTGGGAAGACCTGCGGTCTCGGGGGCTTGCGCGCCGGGGCCGCCGCTTCGGCTCCTGCGCCGCGCTTGAAGCGTCCCGAGAAATTGCGGATGCTGTCCGAAGATGCCAATGTCCGTCCCGAAGGAACGCGCCATGAGATCCCTCAATTGCCTGTCCGCCGCGCCGCCCTACCCCGTTGAACGCGCCATAAAGAAGCTCGGCACCAGCCTTCGAATGGCCCGGCTCCGACGCAACCTCACCCTCATCGAGATCGCCGAAAAAATAGGCGTGGGAAGGCGCGCGGTTTCGGACGCCGAAAAAGGCAAGCCTTCCGGCAGCATCGCGATCTACGTCGCGTTGCTCTGGGCGCTGGACCTCGTGGACCAGTTCCCCGACATTGCCGACCCGTTGCAGAACGAGAAAGCGAGAGCGCTCGCGCATTCGCGGGAGACCGCGCGGGTCGGCACGCCGAAAGAGTTGGACGATGACTTCTGAGGCCGGGCCGACCGCCTGCTACGTTTACGTCACCCTGCCCGGCCGGACGACGGCCGTTACGGCCGGGCGGTTTGATCTGACGGAGGGCCAGCGCGGAACTTACGCCGGCCGGTTCGTTTACGGGAGGAGCTACCGCGAACGGCGCGACGCCGTCGAGCTCGATCCGTCGGAACTCAAGCTGGCGCCCGGCACCTTTGCGACCATGGGCGTCTTCGGGGCGCTGCGCGACGCCGGACCGGGCCGCTGGGGCCGGCGACTGATCGAACGCCAAGGAGGGCGACCGAACGAAATCGACTATCTTCTGAACTCGCCGGACGACCGGGCGGGCGCCCTCGGTTTCGGTCTCGAGCCGAAGCCGCCCGCGCCCCGCCGACCCTTCGCCCGGACGCAGGACCTGGAGAAACTTCAGGCGTTGGCCGACGCCGTCGTCAACGAAGAAAATCTTCCGTTCGACGAGGCGGCCGCGCAGGCCGAAGAGTCGCCGCTTCTCGGAACGTCGATGGGCGGCGCGCGGCCGAAGGCCGTGGTGGAAGACGACGACGGCCTCTGGATCGCCAAGTTCAATCGACCCGACGACCTGTGGAACCGCGCAAGGGTCGAACGGGCGATGCTCCTGCTCGGCCGCGAATGCGGCCTGACGACGGCGGAGAGCAAGGCGGTTTCGGTTGCCGGGCGCGACGCGCTCCTTGTCAAGCGTTTCGATCGGGAACCGTCGGAGAGCGGTTATCTCCGCGCCCGCATGGCGAGCGGATCGACCCTGCTTCGAGCGGGCGCCCCGCGCGAACATTGGTCCTACATGCTTCTTGCGGAGGAGATCCGCCGCGTCTGCGGGAATCCGAAAAGGCAAGCGGAAGAGCTGTTCCGGCGGATGTGCTTCAACGCGCTCATCTCCAACTTCGGCGATCATCCGCGAAAGAACGCGATCTTGGCCATGAACCGCGATTGGGAACTGTCTCCGGCCTACGGTCTCGCGCCTTCCGCCCGGCCCGAGCGGAGAGAGTTCGCGCTGATTTGCGGCGACAAAGGCTGCCGCGCCGATCGCGGCAATATCCTTTCGCAATGCGAGCGGTTCCTGCTCGACCGCCGTCAGGCGGAGGCGATCGCGACGGAAATGGAGACGACCGTGCGGAACGGCTGGCACCGGATCGCCCGCTCGGAGGGCGTCGCGGAACGGGATTGCGACGCGATACGAGGCGCGTTCGCGCACCCCGATTTCGGATGAGCTCCCCGAGGCGGGCGCGTCCGCGAATGTCCGCGGCGCCCGAATCCTCGCGGCGACCGCTCAGCTCGCCGACGTTTCCGCCGCGTCTTCCGAATCGCCGACGATCAGGCCGGACCGGCGCAAGTTCATATAGACCAGCAGCGGCACCGCGATGAAAACCGAGGAGTAGGTTCCGACCAGAACGCCCCAGATCATCGCGAAGCTGAACCCCTTGATGACCTCTCCGCCCACGAAGAACAGCGCGCAGAGCGCGATCAGCGTCGTCACGCTGGTCAGCAGCGTCCGCGACAGGGTTCCGTTGACCGAGAAGTTCAGCAATTCTTCCAGCGGCATCTGCTTGTACTTGCGCAGGTTCTCCCGCACCCGGTCGTAGACGACGACGGTGTCGTTGATGGAGTAGCCCGCAATGGTCAGAATCGCCGCCACCGTCGAAAGGTTGAACTCCAGCCCGAGAAGCGAAAAGATCCCGATGGTCATCACGACGTCGTGCAGCAAAGCGGCCACCGCGCCGACGCCGAACTGCCATTCGAAGCGGAACCAGATGTAGATCAGCATGGCGACCAGCGCCAGCAGCACGGCGGTCACGCCCGCTTCGATGAGCTCGCCGCCGACTTTCGGACCCACGAATTCCGTGCGCCGGTAACTCACGTCGTCGCCCAAAGCCTGCTTCGCGACTTCGACGGCGCGCAACTGCGCCTTTTCGCCGCCCTCCTGCTTCTCGATGCGAATCAGGACGTCGGTGTCGCGCCCGAACTCCTGAAGTTGCACCTCCCCAAGCCCGAGAGCGCCCAGCGTGAGCCTCAGTTGCGCCATGTCGGCCGGTCCCTGCGTCCGGATCTCGAGCAGGATTCCGCCCCTGAAATCTATTCCGTAGTTGAGCCCCTTGCCCAGAAAAAGGCCCGCGGAAAGAACGCAAAGCAGAAGCGACAAGGCTCCCGCCAGCTTCCGGAACCTCAGGAAGTCGATCCTGGTGCCGACGGGAACGAGGCTGACCAGTCGCATGCGTCCCTCCTCCTAAAGCGGCAGCGTTCGGGGCTTGCGGCGATGCAGCCAGGTGACGACCATCATCCGCGTCACCATGATCGCGGTGAACATCGACGTCACCAGTCCGATCGCGAGCGTGACGGCGAACCCTTTCACCGGGCCGGAGCCGAAAAGATACAGCAGAATCGCCGCGATCAACGTGGTGATGTTGGCGTCGATGATCGTGGTCAGCGCCCGCCGGTAGCCGGAATCCACCGCCGAGATAGGCGTTCGCCCGTTGCGCGCCTCTTCGCGAATCCGCTCGAAAATCAGGACGTTGGCGTCCACCGCCATGCCGATCGTCAGCACGATGCCCGCGATGCCCGGCAACGTCAGCGTCGCCTGCAACGTGGACAGAACGGCGGCGATCAGGATCATGTTGAGCGCCAGCGCGACATTGGCCATCGCGCCGAACATGCCGTAGGCCGCGGCCATGAAGCCGATCACGAGAACGATGGACAAAATGCTCGCGACCCTTCCCGCGGCGATGGAATCGGCGCCGAGCTCCGCGCCGACCGTGCGCTCCTCGAGCACCGTCAGCGGAGCCGGCAACGCGCCCGCCCGCAGCAACAGGGCGAGATCCTGAGCCGACTGGACGGTGAAATTGCCCGAAATGACGCCGCTGCCGCCGAGAATGGGCTCGCGGATGACCGGCGCGCTTATCACCTTGCGGTCGAGGACGATCGCGAAGGGCTGGCCTACGTTCTTGCGCGTCACGTCGCCGAAACGGCGGGCGCCCACCGCGTCGAAACGGAAGGAAACCACCGGTTGCGCGTCCTGGAAGGTCCCTTGGGCGTCCACCAGCGTGTCGCCGCTCACCATCACCCGCCGCTTGGCGAGATACTGTATGGGATCGCCGTTGACATCGCGCTCGTCGTCGGAAGGCAGGCACATGCTCCCGGGCGGCGCCCGCCGTCCCGGTCCGCAGCTTGCCGCCGCGGTATCGTTGCGGTCCAGGAGATGGAAGGTGAGTTTCGCCGTCTTGCCCAGAAGGCGCTTGATCCGTTCGGGATCCTTGACGCCGGGCAACTGCACGAGAATCCGGTCGGCGCCCTGCCGCTGGATCGTCGGCTCCCTCGTGCCGGTTTCGTCGATGCGCCGGCGCACGATCTCGATCGACTGCTGAACCGCCGACGTCTGCACGTCGTTGCGTCCCTGCTCGGTCATGCAGATCGTGACGGCGGCGCCGTCCACGACGATCTCCGAATTCGCCGCGAGATCGGCGAGCGCGCGCCGGGCGCGCCCGGCGTCTTCCTGATCGCGCAGGTCGAAGCCGGCGCAATTCCCCCTGACGCCGATTCGCGTGTAGCCGATGCGGGGAGACGCGCGGCGCAGCGCGTCCCGGACGCCGTCGACCATGCCTTCCAGGCGCTCCCGGATGACCGATCCCACGTCCACCTCCAGCAACAGATGGGAGCCGCCCTGGAGATCAAGCCCGAGATTGATTTGCTGATTCGGAAGCCACGACGGCACCGACTCGGAATCCTTTCCGAACAGAGGCAGCAGGTTGGGCGCGGCGAAGGCCAGACCCAGCGCGCAGACCACTGCGACGAGAATCATTTTCCATCTGGCGAAGTAAACCATGGAAACCGAACTACCCGAGCGGCTTGCGCGAACGCTACTTTCTGCCGGATTTTCCGGAGGAAGCCTTCTCCTCCTCTTCTTCTTCGTATTCCTCCTCGTCGTCGAAGTCCTCGTCGTAATCCTCGGGTTCGGCTTCGCGGGCCGCCTTCTTCGACAACGCCGGCCTTCCCTTGGACCGGCTCTCCGCAATCATTCCGCGCATGACCCGCACCTTGACGTCTTCAGCGATCTCGAGAATGAGCTCGCTTTCGTTGGGAACGCGAACGATCGTGCCGATCAACCCGCCATTGGTGACCACCCGGTCGCCGCGGCGGAGATCGGAGATCATTTGCCGATGGTCCTTAGCCTTTTTCTGCTGCGGACGAATCAGCAGGAAATAAAAGACGACGAAAATCAGGATGATCGGGAGAAATCCCCCGAGTCCTTCCAGACCGAACCCGCCGGATCCCTGCGCCCAGGCCGGTGAAATGAGCATGACGTTCTCCGCGCTCGCTTAAGGTTGGCGGAATATAGCCGTATGCCGACGGCTTGCAAGCGAGGACTCAAACCGCGTCGTTTCCGGCCTTTGGACGACGGCCGTCGACCTCGCGGACATCTCCGGCCGAACCGCGCGCCTGCCGGCCTCGTCGGCGCGAGAAGCCGCCGTCCTTCCGGCCCGTACGATCCTCGCAGGAGAACGGCGAAAGGTTCGGCTAAGCGAACGGCAGCCGCGCCGCGCGGAAGCCGACGGCCGCACGGCGCATCCCAGCGTTCCGGCGGCGCCGGCGACCCGGGAGCGTTCGCGCCGGCCGAGCGCCTCCCCGGTCCGGGAGCGTTCCAAGCCGAACGGGGCGGATGGACCGGTCGTCCGTTGACGGCGCGCGAGCCGCGCCGGCGTTGACCGTCGAAGAGCGTGTGTTAGGTTTCGCGACCCTTCCAACCTGCGAATTTTTCGATGAACGAAGACCTGTTGAGGCGCATCGCCGACGCCCTGGACCGGCTTGCGCCGCCGCAGCCCAACGGAATCGTCGGCGACGAGGCCGAAGCGTTCATCTGGCAAGCGGACGCCGGCGCCCTGATTCCGGTCGCCGCGGTATGCCGCCTCGATCTCGAACTGCTCGTCGGCATCGACAGGGCGCGGGACACGCTGCTTGAGAACACGCGCTGGTTCGCGCGCGGCCTCCCGGCGAACAACGCTCTCCTCTGGGGCGCGCGAGGCATGGGGAAGAGTTCGCTCGTGAAGTCCGTTCACGGGGCGGTGGCAGCCGAAACGAACGGCGCGCTGGCCTTGGTGGAGATTCATCGCGAAGATCTCTCCTCTCTTCCTCGGCTGCTTGGCCTCCTGCGGGGAAACGCCCGGCGCTTCATCCTGTTCTGCGACGATTTGTCGTTCGACGCGAACGACGCCACTTACAAGTCGCTGAAGGCCATGCTCGAGGGCGGCATCGAGGGACGGCCGGAAAACGTCGTCTTCTACGCGACCTCGAACAGGCGCCACCTCATGCCGCGCGACATGATCGAGAACGAGCGTTCGACCGGAATCAATCCGGGAGAGGCGGTGCAGGAGAAGGTCTCGCTTTCCGACAGGTTCGGCCTGTGGCTCGGCTTCCACGCCTGCGACCAGAACACCTTCTTCGAGATCCTCGACCGGTACGTCGATCGTTTCGGAATAGAAATCGATCAGGCCGTTCTTCGCGCCGAAGCGATCGAATGGTCCATGACCAGAGGCGCGCGATCAGGCAGGGTCGCCTGGCAGTTCATACAGAACCTCGCCGGAAAAACGGGCAAGAAGCTGCCCGGCGCATGAAGCGCGCCGCCCCTTAAATGCGAAACGCCTTCCTCGCGTAGTCGGCCAGTTCGCGGACGCATGCATCGACCTCGGCGGCCGTCGTGTCGATCGTGAGATCGGGCGTCTCGGGCGGCTCGTACGGAGCCGAAATCCCCGTGAAATCAGGGATTTTTCCGGCGCGCGCCCGTTTGTACAGCCCTTTCGGGTCGCGCGCCTCGCAGGTTTGCAAATCCGCCCTGATATAGACCTCGTGGAACATGTTGGCCGCCGCCGACCGGGCGCGCTCGCGATCCGATCTGTATGGCGAAATGAAAGACGCGATGACGACGATGCCCGCATCCGCGAACAGCGCCGCGACCTCGCCCACCCGGCGCACGTTCTCCGCCCGGTCCTCCGGCGAGAATCCGAGATTGGCGGTGAGCCCGTGCCGGACATTGTCGCCGTCCAGAACGTAAACCTGAATCCCGGCCTCGAACAGCCGGCGCTCCACCCCGAGCGCGAGGGTCGACTTGCCGGCGCCGGACAACCCCGTGAGCCAGAGCACGCCGCCCTTGTGGCCGTTTCGGTTCCAGCGGGCGGCGCGGTCGAGGTGGCTCTTCGTCAACGCGACGTTCGTCGACCGCACGGTCACGAGTTCGCGCTGGTCCGGATATCCTTCCATCGAGATCGTGCCGCCGCCCGCGGTTCGATAATCGTCCACCAATACGAAACGACCGAGGCGCGGGTTGTTTCTGGCCTCGTCCAGAGCGACCAGCCCTTGCGTGCGCAACACCACTTCGGCGCAATCGTCGCGCGAGATTTCGGCCGCCTCCCGGCTCTCCAGCGACTTCGAATCGACGACCCGGTCGATCGCCGCGAGCGTCGCGCGATGCCGAGCCGTTCCGATGCGCAGAATCAGTTCCGAACCTGGCTTCAACGCGCGTCTTCCGAGCCAGAACATGCGGGCCCGGAAAACGTTGGTGAGCGACGGGGCCTCGACGGCGTGACTGACGACTTCGCCCCGCTCCACGAAGATGTCCTCGTCGAGAACGATCGCGGTCGACTCGCCGGCTTCCGCGGAGATCGGCGGCGCGGGCGCCGACCACGCCTCGATCGACCTGACCCCGGCGGCGTGGCCCGACGGCGAAAAGAGCAAACGGTCGCCAGCGTGCAGCACGCCGGACTCGATCCGCCCGACGACGATGCGCCGGTCGTCGAATCGATGCACGTCCTGCACCGGCAGCCGCAACGGCAAATCGCGCAGGGGGCGACGCGGTTCCAGCCGATCAAGCAACGAGACCACGCAGTCGCCGCCGAACCAGCTCATCGCCGTGCTCGCGGCAACGATGTTGTCTCCCGAAACGGCCGATACCGGCAGAACGGCGCCGGGCGTCGTTCCCAGCCGTTCGAGGAAGTCGCGGACGTCCCGTTCGACCCGGCGGAAGGCTTTTTCTTCGAACCCCGCGAGATCCATCTTCGTAACCAAGACGGCGACCTGGGAAACCCCCATAAGCGAAAGCAAATGGGCGTGCCTGCGGGTTTGTTCCCTCACTCCCTCCACGACGTCGATCACCAGCACCGCCGCGTCCGCATCGGCCGCCCCGGTGACCATGTTCCTGAGAAACTCCCGATGGCCCGGCGCGTCGACGATTACGCAGTCGCGCCTCTCCGTGCGAAAACGTATGCGCGAGACGTCGATGGTGACCCCCTGATCCCGTTCGGCCTGCAGGGCGTCGAGCAAAAACGCCCATTCGACGCCGCGGCCGCGCCGTTCGCTCGCTCGCCGCACGGCCGCGATCCGGTCTTCGGAAACGGCGCCGGTATCGTGCAGCAGGCGGCCGATCAGGGTGGACTTGCCGTGATCGACATGGCCGACGAAGACGAGATCGATAGACGAACGTTCCACGGCCGCTCACATGTAGCCGTGCCGGCGCAAACGCTCGAACGCGTCCTCCGCCTCGTGGTCCATGACCCGCCCCATCCGCTCCGGCTGACGGGTCGTCTCCAGTTCGGCGATGATTTCGTCGATCGTCGCGGCCTCGCTCTCGACGGGCGTCGTGATGTCCTTGTCGCCGAGCGAACGATAGCGCTTGCCTTCGCGCGAGAAGTACAGCGAAACGACCGGAATGCCCTCGCGGCGCACGTAAAGCCAGACGTCGATTTCCGTCCACTGCAGCAACGGATGGACCCGCACCCGCGTTCCCGGCGGAAATTCCGCGTTGAACTGGTCCCAGAACTCCGGCGGCTGATCGCGATAATCCCACTCGGCGTCGCCGTTCCGCGGGCTGAAGACGCGCTCTTTCGCCCGCACCGCCTGTTCGTCCCTGCGAATGCCCGCGAAAAGGGCCGTCCAGCCGTATTCGTCGTTCAACGCCTTCAACCCCGCCGTCTTTCGCGCAGCCGAGCGGGCGGCCGGCGGCAGGTCCGGATCCATTTCCTCGATCGGCGGACAATCGCCCACCACGAGGTTCAGATCCCATTCGCGGGCGTAAGCGTCGCGGAACTCGTACATTTCGCGGAACTTCCTGCCGGTATCGACATGAACGACCGGAAACGGCACATGGCCGTGAAACGCCTTCTTCGCGAGCCAGACCATGACGTTCGAGTCCTTGCCGAGCGACCACAGCATGGCGACCTGATCGAAGCGGTTATAGGCCTCGCGCAAGATATAGACGCTCTGGCTTTCGAGTCGGGAAAGACGATCCATGACGAACCAAGCGATAACGCAAATCTTCCGCCGATTCAATCGAAGAAGGCTTTCCGTTCGGGACGATCCCGCACTATTTCGCGTTTCCGCATTTTTCCGTTCCGCTGAACTTTCTCCGGGTTTCGCGAGTCGATTCGGTCATCCGCTGGCATGGCTTCGACCGACCCCCCTGTCGCGGCCCTGAAGCTTCTTCGCTCAAAGAAGCGGAAGCCCGTCTCGCGCGACCGAACGAGCGGGTCATGCCGAACGCCCCACGAGGCGCTCGCGCCGCGGGCCGCCTCAGCGTCCTGCGCCTCGCGTCAAGCATGTCGGATGCGCTTGCAGCCTTGCTTGTTTCCTTCGCACCGAAGCAGCAATTCGGAGGAGCGGCAGGTTCCCGCGCTCCGGCGCGACGGCCTTGAGAACCGCCTTCCCGGTACCTGGAGGTGCAGGCGCCGCGGCGCAAGGTCCGTAGCCTCCAACCCGAAGGCGGCGATCGCCCGGTGCAGCTCCCGCCCGCTCACCGGGACGAAGACCCTCTCGTCAAAGGAAGCAGACGTCCCCGGCGCCTTGACTCGCCGGCCTACTCATCCCGATACTGTCTGCCGACCGAAATTACCGACCGCCTGCGTTGCGGTTCACAACTGATGGGGCTGCCACAACGCAACCGTATGGGTTATCTAATGTTTTCCGCTCCTGGCATTGATTTTAATTCGATCTGTCGTTACTATGAGGCTATGGAGGGCGACAATGTACCTATCCCATGATTTGATAGTTTGGGCAATACAGAACCTCCGTCAAACTGTTCAGCCTTTTTTCGGCATAACCTTTCTTGCTATCAAGAACAATATTTCGACGGATGAATTGTCCGTTGAGCATTTGAATCGCCTTACTCAGAGACATCTTATGGAGTATCACCGGCTAGATCCAGACACTGATAAATTTTTTCAACCTTTCTTCGGACAAAAATACTGGGTATCGTTAAAATATTCGCCGCCCGGGATTCATTCAACAAACGGTCGCGGTACCTTTGATTCAATCGTTCGACATAAATCAGGAGAACCGTCTTGGACATTGGAACCCGATTATATCGAGAAACTAGTTCAAATCATCGATTCGGGACGCTCGCGACAGGTTCCGATCTTGCCTATTGCAATCTGGATAGGAAAAAACGCAAAATGGAGCCCTGAGGACACCTTGCAGGATGTTGCGGAAAAATTTCTGCGTAAATTCAAGATTACTGACGAGGAACGAACGGCCCTTTTTTGCGATACTTCCGATAGCCTTCCCGCATTTCCTCATTTTGGAGAACGCCCAGCAGGCCTGCAAAATATCGCGCACTATTTTTCTTCACCGCCCTTTGCGCCCAAGAACGCAGGATCCCATTTGATTTCTCTCGACCTTAAAAACGTTGGACCAGCGCGTTCTTTCGAGCTTGATTTCGGCAAGAGACTAACCTTGATCGCAGGCGACAATGGATTGGGGAAGTCGTTTTTGTTGAATGTCTCTTGGTGGACCATCACAGGAAATTGGGCCGGCAATCCGGCGTATCCCCTTAATGAAAACACCAAAACCGACCCCCGCATTCAATATCGATTCAAGCCAACGAACGGAAAAAATTTAACTTGCCGTAGCGTATTCGACTGGACAACGCACTCTTGGCCCGATTCTGACCAGAGGACCTCCAATCTATCAATATATGTTCGCATCGACGGCTCGTTTTCAATATTCGACCCATTTCGGGATTCTATTCAGATAGATGCGACTCAAAGCCTGAACTATCTTACCACTAAAGAAATATGGGATGGAAAAACGGGAATTATCGAAGGGCTCGTCAGGGATTTGCTTAACTGGCAGTTGTCCACCAACTTGGAACTATTCCCTCTTTTGGAAAAAGCTTTAGAGCATCTCTCCCCCGAGGACCTTGGCACTTTGCGTTTTGGAAATCCGAAGCGTGTATTGGGAGAACCGCGATGGATGCCAACCATAATTCATCCTTATGGAGAAGTTCCGATTGGTTTTGCGTCTGCTGGCGTACAACGTATCCTTCTTCTTGCCTATTTGATTATATGGTCTTGGGACAATCATGTCTTTGCGTCTCAAAAAACTGGAAGGCAACCCACAAGCAGAATGTTAATCGTCATTGACGAGACCGAGGCCCATCTGCATCCTCGCTGGCAAAGAACCATTCTACCTGCCTTGCTCACGATAGGAAAACTGCTTGACGAAAAATTGCAGATCCAAATTATCGCGTCGACGCATTCTCCGATGGTATTGGCCTCCTTAGAGGGAGATTTTTCCGACGACAAGGATCGTCTTTATCATCTAGAAGAAATTAACGGAGACGTGAAATTGAAGGAGATCGAATATCAGAAATACGGTCAAATATCCTCATGGCTGACGTCTCCGGTATTCGGTTTGAAACATGCTCGATCACGGGGCGCGGAAGAAGCCATTGAAGAAGCGAGAGCGATACAAGAAAGACAACGAGAAGAGGGGCAGGATATCCGCTTGGATATATTGAACGTCACGGAGAAATTGTTGAAATATCTTGGTTCCGACGATCCCTTTTGGGCTCGTTGGAAGTATTTTGCCGAGAAGAGGAACGTAAAAATATGATTTTTGTTTGTCCGCAACAGGAATATCCCTCTTTTGATGAAGAAGTTCGGCAACCCGGTCTGAGGTTTCTTGAGCGTAACTACAGGGAGGATGTGGAAGAATAATCGGTTTTGGAGTCTCGCATTGGGCCATTTAGGAAATGCCTATGCAAATCGCTGTGCTTATACGACATTGCAAATGACCGGAAACGATAGATCTGTAGATCATTTTTGGCCCAAAGACCAATATCCAAGCCTAGCGTTCGAATGGTGTAATTTTCGATTGGCCCGAAAGAAGGTCAATAGTTTCAAAGGCAATAAAATTGGCGTCGTGGATCCCTTCCACATGGAAAATAAGTGGTTTATTCTACATTTTGACGATTTCTGGATTCGCCCTGGGAACAATATCGACACACCAATTAGGGATAAAATTCAACGAACGATAGAAGTATTGCAACTTAATTCCGAACAATTTATTGAGGAAAGAGTAGGCGTTATTCGTGATTTACGCGATGAACATTACACCTTGGATTTTCTTGACGATTACTATCCGTTCATTTCGAATCAGATCAGAGATCAAGGTTATCAAGATCGGCTGGCGTCGATAAACGTTTGACGTCGCGGCCCGGATTGGGCTTTCGAGCTTGAAGCGCAACACAGGTGGTCGGCAATCGGCACCATCCGGAGCGGAGCGCCGGGGATCGATCTCGACAACGTAGCCAAAGCGATCAGGCTCGTTGCGATGCCGGGAAACGTCGAAACGCTCGTCTTCTCGCGCCCAGCCGTAACCCCAATCCTTGGTCTTGACGCCGTAGCGCCTCAACGACGACGTCGGTATCTTGTAATCAGGATCGCTGCTTGAGAAATATCCATTGAAGTTCTTCTCGCAAGCGAGATACGTTCCCCAAGGGCCCACGGCCGCCCCCGCAGTCGTTCCAGGTTCCCAAAGCTGTAGCGCCCGCATCGTCGGCCGCGGTTTTGATCAGATCGTGACCGTGCGCCGGCCCGGTGATCTCCATTCTCGTATCCGCCGTGATGCGGCGGTTGAAGGGCGAGTCCTTGACGATGGACCATTTTCCGTTCGCCCGAGAAATTTCGGCCACGGTGACCCCGTGCCCCGTCTTGCTCTTCCGGATGTCGTTCCCGGTTTCGGGTTTCCTGGAAACGCGGTTGCCGTGGACGATGTCGGTGTTCACGTATTCGTTGTTGACCGCAAGGCCGCCCGTCGGCGTTGAAGAGTTCCATGCCGTCGTTGTTGTCCCCCATCGCGCGCTCCTGGCTGGCCCCGGTGCCGCGAGTCGCCAGATCGAACGGGGGCGCATCGGACCAGAGAGGATCGCCCCGGCTCGCGACGACGTGCCAGCTGTAACCTTCGGGAAGGGTGACCGTGTCAAGCGTATTCGCGGTTACGGCCTCGAAGCCCGGCCGGCAGCCGCAGGCCCGATCGCGCCTGCGGCGAACACCGCAGCGCCGAACGCTCCGCCGGTTTGAAGGAAACGACGTCTCGAAAGCGCCTTTTCGGCAAGAATTTCGAAGTCCGTTGGTGACGGCGAAAGCCGATCTTCCGCATTCTTCATGGGTTCTCCTGTCACGCTGAAAGCTCTCGCGGGCGGGCGGCGCAGCGTATCCCCCTCGACCGCGAGCTTACTGACGGAGAAAGGTTGCCGGCATTTGAAGATGCCGTGAACTTTTCGTGACTTGCGGATCCGCCGTGAGAAACCCCGAACGGGCGCTTCAACGGCCCGATGCGGCGTTTTGGCTGCGGCAGTCTGGCAAGCGGGCGCCGGCCGCGATCGAACGCCGTCCCGCCGTGGCCGGACGTTACCCCCCGGCGCCCGGTTCGGCCTTCTCGCAATCCTTCGCCCGCCTATCTCATTCTCGGCAAATGGCGCTCGGGATCGACGAGGCGATCGTTGCGGCGCAGCTCGAAATGCAACTGCGGACCGCCCACGTTTCCGGTGCTTCCGACTCTCGATACGACCTGCCCCTTCCTTACGCGCTCTCCCTTCCGCACCAGCACCCGCTCGTTGTGGGCGTAAGCGGAAATCCAGCCGTTCGCGTGCCGAACCAGCAACAGGTTGCCGAATCCTCTGATTTCGTTGCCTGCATAGCTCACGGTCCCGTCGGCGACCGCGCGAACGGGATCGCCGCGACGGCCCGCGATGTTTATGCCGTCGTTGCGCCGGCCGTCGCCGATCCGGCCGTAGCGCGCCAGAATCCTTCCCTCGAGCGGCCACATGAAGTCGAGACCTCCCTCCGGCGGCTGCAGGCCGTTCGAGGATCCCGCGTTCGCCGACGACCGTTCCGCCAGCGTCTCCTCGGCCGGAGCGCCGCTTTCGACAGTCGAAACGCCGGAAGCCGAACGAGGCGCGGTGCGCCCGCCTCCGTTCCGGGACGGATCCTCGGCGGCGGTTGCGGATCGGCCCGGCAGTCGCAGTTTCTGGCCGGGATAAATCCTGTAGGGCGGCGATGCCCGATTGACCTCGATCAGATCGCGCAACGATACGCCGTGACGCCGGGCGATCCTGGAGAGCGAATCTCCCTCCCGAACCTCTACCGTTCCGGACGGCGGCGGGAGCGGCGGCGTCCCGCTCCCCGTTTCGGGAATCGGCGCGCAGGCGCCTGCCGCGATCGCGATCGCGGCCACGACGCGACCGGCCCGATCTTTTCGCCCCGGGCGACGGACCGCGAACCCGGCCGGGCGGTTACGGATCACCTCCGACCAGCGGCACGAATCTGACGTGCCACAGCCTTTCCCGGACAATCGCGCCGTCCGAATCGAACGTGAACTTGTATAGATGCTGGTCGTGCGGCGAGGCGCCAACCGGCGCAATCAGGACGCCGTCGGGATCGAGCTGCTCGAACAACGCGTTCGGCACCTCGTCGCTTGCAGCTGCGGTGACGATGATCCGGTCGAAGGAGTTCTGCTCCGGCCATCCCCGCGCTCCGTCGCCAAGACGGGTCGTGATATTGGAAATCCGCAGTTCCGCGAACCTCGCTTCCGCTTCGGTCAGCAGATCGCGGATTCGCTCGATCGTATAGACCCGTCCGCACAATTGCGCGAGCACGGCGGTCTGGTAACCCGAACCGGTGCCGATCTCCAGAACCTTCATGCGCGATCCGACCTGGAGCGATTGCGTCATGAACGCCACCACGGACGGCTGGCTGATGGTCTGGCCGCTGCCGATGGGCAGCGGCCTGTTCTCGTACGCCTGATCCCGGAACGTCGGCGGAACGAAGACCTCGCGGCGAACCTTTTCGATGGCGCCCAGCACGCGCGAATCGGTAACGCCGTCCCCCCGCATCTCCATGAGCAGGCGCATGCGGTGCGCTTCGAACATCACGGGAAAGCCCGCTTCAACGCGGGAATGGTGCGACGATGCGTGAAATCGATGCCGAGCGGCGTGATCGATATCCTGCCGTCGTTCACGGCCTTCAGATCAGATCCAGCGAACGAGGGATCCTCGTCGCGCTCCGTCCCGATCCACACGAAACCGTGGCCGCGCGGGTCGCTGCCGACGGTGACGGCGTCGCCGATCTTTCTGCGTCCTTGCACGGTGATTTCCGGGCTCCGCACGTCGTCCGGCGGAACGTCGGGAAAGTTCACGTTCATCAACACCTTGAGCGGGACGTCCAGCGCAGCGAGCGTTCGGACGACGCGTTCCGCATGCCCTTGCGCAGGCCCCCACCGGACGTTCTCGCCGTAGATCCGCATCTGGCTCAGGGCGATCGAACGTATGCCGAGCAACGCGCCCTCCATCGCCGCCGCGACCGTACCGGAATAGGTGATGTCCTCTCCGAGATTGCCGCCGGCATTGACGCCGGAAAGGATCAGTTCGGGACGACGGCTGGCGACGATGTGCTGAACGCCCAGCAGCACGCAATCCGTCGGGGTGCCGTTCACGGCGAATCTGCGCCGCGAAATGCGGCGAATCCTGAGCGGCGCCGTGAGGGTCAGCGAATGGCCGGCGCCGCTCTGCTCGGTTTCCGGCGCGACGACCCAAACGTCGCTGGAGAGCCGCCTCGCGATTTTTTCGAGGATCTTGATCCCCGGCGCGTTGATGCCGTCGTCGTTGGTGACCAGTATCCGCGTTCGCCGAAACTCCATCAGGCCGTCTCCGGCGCCAAAATCTCCTCGACGCCGCCCATGTAGGGCCGCAGGACCTCGGGGATTGCGATGGAGCCGTCGCTCCGTTGATAGTTCTCCAGAACCGCGATCAGGGTGCGCCCGACTGCAAGGCCGGATCCGTTGAGCGTATGGACGAACGCGGTTCCCTTTCCGCCGGCCGGCCGGAACCGGGCGCCCATCCGCCGCGCCTGGAAATCGCCGCAGTTGGAACAGCTGGAGATCTCCCGATAGCGGTCCTGTCCGGGAAGCCATACCTCCAGGTCGTAGGTCTTGCGGGCCGCGAAACCGAGGTCTCCGGTCGCCAGGGCGACGACGCGGTAGTGCAGTCCGAGCCGCCGGAGTATCTCCTCCGCGCAACCGGTCATGCGTTCGAGTTCCGCTTCCGAAGCCTCCGGATGGGCGACGCTGACCAGTTCGACCTTGTAGAACTGATGCTGGCGCAACATGCCCCTCGTGTCCTTTCCGGCGGCGCCGGCCTCCGATCGAAAGCAGGCGGTATGCGCCGCGAAGCGCAGCGGCAGATCGCTCGCCGCGAGTATGGCGTTCGCCGCGAGGCTGGTGACGGGCACCTCGGCCGTCGGTATCAGCCAGCGGCCGTCGGCCGTGCTGAAGAGATCGTCCTCGAATTTCGGCAACTGGCCGGTTCCGTAAACCGTCTCCCGCCTGACGAGCAGCGGCGGACTGACCTCCGTGTAGCCGAACTCGCCCGTATGGACGTCGAGCATGAGCGAGGCGAGCGCGCGCTCCATTCGCGCGGCAAGGCCTTTCGTCACCACGAAACGCGATCCGGCCAGACCGGACGCCGCCTTGAAGTCGAGCAAGTCCAGAGCTTCGCCCAGATCGACGTGATCGCGAGGCGCGAAGTCGAAGGACGGCTTCTCGCCGACGACGCGGAGCTCGACGTTGGCGCTCTCGTCCTCGCCGTCCGGCACGTCGTCCCCGGGAATGTTGGGAAGGACTTCCAGCTGCTCGGCGATATCGTCCTTGACGCGTTGCCGTTCGTCCTCGAGATCGGCCATCCGATCCTTGATCCCGGCGACCTCGGAGACAAGCTCCCCGGCGTCCTCTCCCTTGGACTTGAGCGCTCCGATCATGCGGGACGCCTCGTTGCGGCGGGTCTGCAACGCCTGCAACTCGGTGGTCAGGCGGCGGCTCTCCCCGTCGAGCGCGAGGATGCCGGGAGACGACGCCGAAAGCCCGCGCCGCGCGAGCCCGGCGTCGAAGGTTTCGGCGTTCTCGCGAATCCATCTGACGTCATGCATGGCCTGACCGTATTATCCCATCTGCGCGCGAATCTCAGGCCGCTCCGCGCTCGGGTTCTCCGTCTTCCTCGGCGGCGCGCCTCTTCTCGATGATGCGCGCGCCGAAGATCGACACCTCGTAAAGGAGAATTATCGGCACGGCGAGGCCGATCTGGCTGATGACGTCGGGCGGCGTCAGAACGGCGGCCAGCACGAACACCCCCACGATCGCGTAGCGCCGCTTCGCGGCGAGCCCGTCGGCGGTGACCAGGCCGACCCGCGCCATGAGGATCAGCAGCACCGGCAGTTCGAAAGCGATTCCGAACGCGAAAATCAGGCGCAGCACGAGCGACAGATACTGGTCGACCTTGGGTTCGACTTCGACCGGAAGCGCGGTCTCCCCCGGCGTCGTCTGGAAGTTGAGGAAGAACTCCCAGGCCAGCGGCATGATGAAGAAATAGACCAGCGCGCCGCCCAGAAAGAACAATATCGGCGTGGCGACGAGAAACGGCAGGAACGCCCGCTTTTCGTTGCGGTAGAGCCCGGGCGCGACGAAAAGCCACATCTGGATGGAGATCACCGGAAAGGCCAGAAACAGTCCGGTGTAGAAGGCGACCTTGATCTGGGCGAGGAACGGCTCGTACAGCGCAGTGAAGATCATGCGCGCGCCCTCGCGGTCCTCCAGCGCGCGGGCGAGCGGCCGAACGAAGAAATCGTAGATCTCCTGGGCGAAAACGAAGCTGCCGATGAACAGCACGACGAAACCGGCGAAGGAATAGATCAGGCGGGTGCGCAGCTCGACCAGATGATCGAGCAGCGGCATTCGCTTGTCTTCGATATCGCGGTCGTTCATGCGGCGGGATCGCTCCTGACTCCGCCCTCTCTCCGTTCGTCCTCCTCCGAGCCGTCTTCGGGAGCCCGATCGTCGTCCTCCCAGTCGGATCGCCCGATCGCGCGAATCTCGCCGTCCGGATCGATCGTTTCCTCGATCTGCCGTTCGATGCCGACGGTGTCGCCGACGAGTTGGTCCTTGAGCTTGTCGAGTTCCGCTTCCTGCGCCATCTCCTCGATCCCCGACTGGAAGTCGCGAGCCATGCCCCGCGCCTTTCGCACGAACGCGTTGATGGTTCTGATCGCGCCGGGAAGCTCTTTGGGTCCGATGATGATTATGCCGAGCACGACGATCATCAGAAATTCCCAGCCGCCGATGTCAAGCATGGCCGGGCGTTCCTCCAGGCCCGCTGTCCGCGGGCAACGTCAACCTTTCGCCGTTTCGTCCTTCTTCGCGCCGTCGACGATCGTCTCCGAGGAGTCCAGCGCCTTGTCCTGGCCGACCTTGCCCGTTTCGGCATCCTCCTTCAGGCCTTTCTTGAAGGCGGTGATGCCGCGAGCGGCGTCGCCCATCAGGCGGGACAACTTGCCGCCGCCGCCGAACAGGACAAGCACGACGACGAGCACGACGAGCCAGTGCCATATGCTGAAGGTTCCCATTGGAGGCGCTCCCGATTGACTGCCAGAGCCGATAATCGCAGAAAGAACCGGTCGCCGCAACGGCTCTAGCGGTCCGCGGGAAAGACGAACACGCTCCGGCTTTCCAGCCTGATCCCGACGATCATTCCCTCGGGCGGCAACGCGAACCCAGGCACGCGGGAATGCAGGTGAAGCTCTCCCGCCTCGGCGTCGGCGACCGCGAGATGCAGAAGGGTCGATCCCCCCAGCAAGCGCGCCGCCACGACGACGCCCGAAGCGCCGGCGTCGGAGCGGGGCGCGATGCCGATCGCCTCGGGCCGGATCAGCACGTCCGCCGCCGCGCCCTCGCGGATGCCCGGAGAGCAGACCCGTCCGATCGGCGTCTCCACGTGCCCTTCCCGGACCCGGCCCCGGATCTTGTTCAACTCGCCGAACAGCCCCGCGACGAAACGGTCCGCCGGATGAAAGTACAATTCCTCCGGACTCCCGGCCTGGACGACGGTTCCCTCCCGCATCACCGCGATCCGGTCGCCCATGAACATCGCCTCCTCCGCGTCGTGGGTGACGATCAGCGAGGCGGACCGGGACCGCTTGAGGATGTGCAGGCAGAGATCGCGGGTCTGCGTGCGCAACCTGGTGTCGAGGCTCGAAAACGGCTCGTCGAGCAGAAGGATCCGGGGCTTCGGCGCCCGCGCCCGCGCGAGCGCGATTCTCTGCTGCTCGCCGCCGGAAAGAAAACGCGGGTAGCGGTCGGCGAATTCCAGCATTCCGACCTGATCGAGAACCTCCCGGACGCGGGCGTCCTTTTCGGCCCGCGAAAGGCCGGCAAGGCCGAAGGCGACGTTTTCCGCCGCCGTGAGATGAGGAAAGAGCGCATAGTCCTGGAACAGCAGGCTGACTCCCCTTTCCTCCGGCAGAAGACCGCCCGTCCGGTCCGCGAGAACGGCGCCGTTCCATTCGATGCTGCCGGCCTGCAGCGCCTCGAGGCCGGCGATGAGGCGAAGCGTCGTCGTCTTGCCGCATCCCGACGGACCGAGCAGGCAGAGTATCTCTCCGGGCGCGACGTCGAGGTTCACCCGCTTCAGGATCGCCTGCTGCCCGACGGCGTGGCTCACCTCCGCGAGCACGAGCCCCGGAGCGTGTCCGTCGCCCGCCGCGGGCGAAGATTCGGGCGCGCGCGGCATTCAGGTCGTCGCGAGATCGTCGGTCTCGGACAGCGGCCGCTCCCCGGAAAAGAGAGTTCCGGTCTCGCTGACGATCGCGCCGGCCGGCCGCGCGTCCAGAAGCCCGGACGCCTTCAATTCGTCGACGCCGGGAAGATCGGCGAGGGAATCGAGGCCGAACTCCTCCAGGAACGCGGCGGTGGTGCCCCAGGTGGTCGGCCGGCCCGGGGTCTGGCGACGGCCGACCGGCTTGATCCAGCCCGCTTCCAGAAGCACGTCGAACGAGCCCTTGCTGACCGAAACGCCCCGGATCTCCTCCACGTCGCCGCGCGTCACCGGCTGGTGATAGGCGATGATCGCCAGGGATTCCACGGCCGCCCGCGAGGGCTTGCGCGTCACCTTCCGCTCGATGCGGAGATGAGGCGACAGGTCGGGCGCCGTGCGCATCGACCACGCCCCGGCGACGCGAACGAGATTGACGCCCCGGCCGTCGTACAGCGCCTTCAGCTCCGCAAGCACCTGCGCGACATCCGCGTCCTCCGGCAGGCGCTCGGCGAGAAAGGATTCGCTCACCGGTTGCGTCGCCGCGAACAGCAACGCCTCGACGATCCTCGTTTCCTGCGTGATTTCAACCATTCGCGGCCTCCTTGCCACGGATCTGGATGGGACCGAAAGCGTTCGACTGACGGATCGCGGCCTTTCCGTCCCGCACGAGCTCCAGGCTCGCCGCAAGAGTGGACGCGACCGCGGACCGGAAGACCAGAGCGTCCGTCAACTCCTCCGGGAAGAACGCCGCCAGGGACGTCCATTCGACGGTATGGCCGATCTGCCGCGACAACCGCTCCAGAGCGTCGCTCAGCGAATAGAGCTTCGAGGTCTCGATGGTCAGTTGCGAGGAATCGGCCCGGCGCCGGTTGTCGCCGTACGCCTTCAGCAGATCGAACAGCGACACCTCGTAGACGTGGGTCTGGAAGACCTCGATGCCTTCCGGCGCTCCCCGGGCGAACACGTCCCGGCCGAGGCGCGGCCTCTGGAGCAGATTCTCTCCCGCGTTCCGCATGGCGTCGAGCCGCCTGAGCCGCAACGCCAGCGCGTCGGCGAGTTCCGGAGCGGACGCCTCCTCTCCGGGCTCCGGCTCGGGCAGCAACAGCCTCGACTTGAGGTAAGCGAGCCATGCGGCCATCACCAGATAGTCGGCGGCGATCTCGAGCCGCAGCCGCCGCGCGGCGGCGATGAAATCGAGGTATTGCTCCGCGAGCCGGAGGATCGAGATGCGGGAGAGGTCCACCTTCTGCTGGCGGGCGAGGTTGAGGAGCAGATCGATCGGCCCCTCGAACCCGTCGAGATCGAGCACGAGATCCTGCCGCGGGAAATCTTCCTCGAAACTGTCCGCTTCTGGATTCATCGCTCGCGAACCGTGATTCCAGCCTGTCCGCGACTATAGCCGCCCCGCCGATTCTCGCCAACGCGCAGGAACTCGTCGACGCGCCGTTGCGCATCCTGCCGGTCGAAGTCTCCGAACGACGCCGCGGCGCGCGCGCGCCGCAATCTTTCGCGGGCGGCCGGCGCGAGATCCCGGCGGTCGGCGGCCGCCGACCGCATGCTCTCGAGATCGCCGCTGCAGTGAAGGGCCACGTCGCAACCCGCCCGCAACGCGGCTTCCACTCTCTCCGCGGGTCCTCCGGCAAGGGCGTCCATGCACAGGTCGTCGGAAAACAGCAGGCCGTCGAAACCGATCCGGGACCGGACGATGCCGCCGATCACGGCCTCCGAGACGCTGCCGGGGCGGCCGGGGTCGACGGCTTCGTAGGCGACATGCGCGGTCATGCCCGCGGGCGCGCCGTTAAGCGCCGCGAACGGCGCGAAGTCGGTCCTCGCCAGCAGGTCGAGCGACGCTTGCACCCGGGGGAGCTCCCGATGACTGTCCGCCCCGGCGCGTCCGTGGCCGGGCAGATGCTTCACCACGGGCACCACCCCGCCGGCCGCCAGGCCGCGGCAGACCGCAGCTCCCAGGCGCGCGACCGTTTCGGGATCGCCGGAAAAGGCGCGGTCGCCGATCACTTCATGGCCGCCGGGAGCCTGAAGATCGAGAACCGGAGCGCAGTTCACGTCGATTCCCAGCGCCGCGAGGTCCGCGGCGACGAGGCGGGCGTTCAGCTCGGCGCAGAGAACCGCGTTCTCCGGATCGCGCGGCATGCCTTCCCCGAACCTGCGCATGGCGGGCCGGGCCGGGCAGAGCGGCGGGCCGAGCCGCTGCACCCTCCCCCCTTCCTGATCGATCAGGACGGGCGCGTCGGCGCGCGAAACCGCCCCGCGCAGATCGTCGACCAGCTTGCGCACCTGATCCGGAGATTCGACGTTCCTCGCGAAAAGAATGAAGCCCAACGGATCGACGTCCCGGAAGAACGAGCGTTCGTCCTTCCCGAGAACCCGTCCGGCGCATCCAAAGACCAGGGCCGCCGTCACGCGCCGAGGCTCATGGACGGACGATCAGGCAACCGATCTCGCGCTCGGTGAGTCGATCGCACAGGCGCTTGGCCGCGGCGCGGTCGGGCAAGGGTCCGGCGCGCAGGCGGTACCGAGCTCCTTTTTCCGACGCCACGCGATCGACGCTGAGCGAAAGCCCGCGCAGAAGATCGGGATGACGGCGATTCAGGTCGCTCCACCGCGCGCGGGCCGCCGCTTCGGACTTCAGCGACGCGATCTGCACGGCGAACGCCCTGGCGGCGGGCGGAGGCGGCGGCTTCTTCCGCAGCACGATTTCGTACCCGGACCGGATTTCCATTCGCCGGACTTCCTGATCGGACGATGAATCCGCGGTCGGCGCGGGTTGGACGGCCGCCGCCGTTTCGGGGGCGGTTTCCGGCGCCGCGGACGGACGCTCCACCGGACTGTCCGGCGGCGGCAGAAGCCGCTCCACGTTGGCAGGCCTTTCGCCGGTCTCCAGGCGGGTGAACACCTCCTTGTCCCGGTCGGGCACCGTCATGCCGCCCGGCTCTTCGGGCCGAACCTTTATCGGCCCTTCCTGCGCCCTGATGATCGGCGGCTCGCCCGCCGCGCCGTGCTGCCTGCCCTTGTTGTAGGCGTAGACCATCATCGCGCCGACTCCGCAGACGACCGCGACGGCGGCGAGCGTCCCCATCAGCCGACGGCTCCGAGCGGTCCTGCCGACGAACCTTGCGGAGCGCCCGGCGTTCGGCCCTGCGTTTTCGTCTTCGGCCATCAGCGCATCTCCTCGACCGGCTCGACCCCCATAATCTGCAAGCCGGACGCGATGACAAGGGCGGTCGCCCGGACCAGAGCCAGGCGGGCGCGTGTGAGTTCCTCGTCGTCCGGCACGATGAACCGAAGGCCCGCCGTCTCGTTGCCCTTGTTCCACAGTCCGTGAAACGCGGCGGCCACATGATGAAGATAATAGGCGACGCGGTGCGGTTCGCGAGCCGACGCCGCCGCCTCCACGAGCCTGGGCCATCCCGCGAGCGACCGGATCAGGGCGAGCTCCGCCTCGTCGTCCACCGCGGACATGTCGGCCGCCGCGAGCGCCGAATCTTCGAGCGCGAGGCGCGGAAAGACGTCGCGAACGTTGCGCAGGACGGAACAAGCGCGAGCGTGCGCGTACTGAACGTAGAAGACCGGGTTGTCCCTGGACTGTTCGAGCGACCGCTCGAGGTCGAAGTCGAGGGGCGCGTCGTTGCCTCGCGTGAGCATCATGAAGCGCACGACGTCCCGACCGACCTCGTCGACGACTTCGCGAAGCGTGACGAACGTCCCGCTCCGCTTCGACATCTTCACCGGACGTCCCTTTTCGAAAAGATTGACGAGGTTGCAGATCCGCACGTCGAGCCTGGCCTCGCCGTCGGCGACCGCCGCGACCGCGGCCTGCATTCGTCCGATATAGCCCTTGTGGTCGGCTCCCCAGACATCGACCATAAGGTCGAAGCCGCGCCTGAACTTGTCGAGGTGGTAAGCCATGTCGGCCGCGAAATACGTCCAGTCTCCGCCCGATTTTCTCAACGGCCGGTCGATGTCGTCGCCGAACTCCGTGGAACGGAACAGCAGCTGTTCGCGCTCCTCCCAGTCGTCGGGCTTGCGGCCCTTCGGCGGATCGAGCGTGCCGACGTAAACGAGGCCGCGCCGCCGCAGTTCCCCGACCACCGCTGAGACGCTGTCGTGAAGGTCGCGCTCGGAGCGGAAGACGTCGTGCGCGATTCCGAGGGCCGCCAGATCCTCCCGGATCGCGGCCATCATCGCGGCGACAGCGAAGTCGCCCGCGGCGGCCAGCGCCTCGTCCTCCGGCGCGGCGACCCACCTGTCGCCGTCGCGATCCGCAAGGGCCTTCCCGACCGGGACGAGGTACTCGCCGGGATAGAGTCCGGGGGGAATTTCGCCGACGCTCTCGCCGAGCGCCTCGCGGTAGCGCAGCAGCGCCGACCGGGCGAGGGCCTCGATCTGCGCGCCGGCGTCGTTGACGTAGTATTCGCGCGTGACTTGGTAGCCGGCCTTCCCGAGCAGCGTCGCCAGAACGTCGCCGATCACGGCGCCGCGGGCGTGGCCGACATGCATCGGGCCGGTGGGATTCGCCGAAACGTATTCCACGTTGACGCGCCGCCCGCCGCCGACGTCGCTGTCGCCATAGGACCTGCCGGCCTCGAGGACGTCGGCGACCCGCGCCTGCCAGAAGCCGTTTTCGACGCGAAGATTGACGAATCCCGGGCCGGCGACCTCGGCGGCCTCCACGTCAGGGTTCTCGCGGAGCGCCGCCGCGACGCCTTCCGCGAGGTCGCGCGGCTTGCGCTTGGCCGGTCCGGCGAGAACCATGGCGACGTTGGACGAAACGTCGCCATGCGCCGGGTCGCGCGGGGGCTCCACGGTTATCCGGTCCAGCGGCAGATCCGGGGGCAACTCGCCGCGGTCCGACATCCGTTCCGCGATTTTTTCGATTTCTTGCCGGAATGCCTTGAATACGTTCATTTATTCCCCTCGTAAAGATCGAAGAGGCGATAATGCTCGGCGAGCGCGAAGCGATCCGTCATGCCGGCGATGTAGTCCGACACGCGGCGCGCGCGGTCGATGTCCCCCGCGCCGTCCGGAGTTCGCCATTCGACCGGCAGGCACTTCGGCTCGCTCATGAAGATGTCGAACAGGTCGGCGACGACCCGCTTCGCCTTGGCGGTCATGCGGTTGACGCGATGATGACGATACATGCGTTGCCGAAGGAAATCCTTGAGAACCCGGTTCTCCGCTTCCAGCCGCTTCGAAAATCCGACCAGAGGCCCGCCCCAGGCGCGCACTTCTTCGACGGTCGCGGGCCGCGCCTCCAGGAGGCGCTCGCGGGTGGTCGCGAGCAGGTCGGAGACAAGACGATCGATGAGGCGCCTCCCGATCTCGTGGAACATCCTGGAATCTTCGAGATCGGGATGCTGCCTCCTCACCTCGGCGACGATGGGTCCGACGACCGGCACTTCCTCTAGATCGCGCACGGAGAAGAGGCCCGCCCGCAATCCGTCGTCGATGTCGTGAGAATGGTAGGCGATATCGTCGGCCAGCGCCGCGACCTGGGCTTCGACGCCGGACCAGGCGTTCAGTTCGAGATCGCTTCCGGCGGCGCACTCCGCGACCGCCCAAGGCAGCGGTTCGCGCAGCGGCCCGTTATGCTTGACCAGTCCGTCGAGCGTCTCCCAAGTCAGGTTCAGCCCGTCGAAGGCCGCGTAACGCGCCTCCAGCAGCGTGATGACGCGCAGGGTCTGGCCATTGTGGTCGAAGCCGCCGTAGGGCCTCATGGCCTCGTCGAGCGCATCTCCGCCGGCGTGTCCGAACGGCGTGTGCCCCAGGTCGTGGGCGAGCGCCAGCGCCTCCACGAGATCCTCGTCGACCGACAGGGACCGCGACAGGGAGCGGGCGATCTGCGCGACTTCGAGGCTGTGGGTCAGGCGTGTCCGGTAATGGTCGCCTTCGTGGTTGACGAAAACCTGCGTCTTGTACTCCAGCCGCCGGAAGGCTACGGAATGAATGATGCGGTCGCGGTCCCTCTGATAGACGGTCCGCATGGGGCTTTCCGGTTCTTCGTGGGCGCGGCCGCGGCTTCGCGCCGGATCGCAGGCGTAAGGCGCGCGGCATGGCAACGTTCCATTCATGCCGGGAAACTAACCGCCGTTCCGGCGGGCGGCAATCGGCTTGCGAACGCGCGGCGGGAACGCGCGAAGGGCCGGCGCCTCCCCGCGCCTATTGACTGTCCGCGCCGACGCCCCTAAATGCTTCCTTGGGAGGATCGAATGCCCGACGGACAAAACGCCACGGTGACGCTGAGCGACTCGGCCGTGAAGCGACTCCGGCAGCTCGCCGCCGAACAGGGGAACCGGACGCTGCGCGTCGCCGTCGGCGGCGGCGGATGCTCCGGCTTCCAGTACAGCTTCACCTTCGACGACCGGGTCGAAGACGACGATCACCTGATCGAACGCGAAGGCGCCCGGGTGGTCATCGACGACACGTCGTGGGCATATCTCGCCGGCTCCGAAATCGGATACAGGGACGAACTGATCGGCTCGTATTTTTCGATCGAGAACCCGAACGCGGTGTCCACCTGCGGCTGCGGAACCTCCTTCGCGATTTTCTGAAAGCCCTTTCCTCGGGAATTGCGGGAGCCGTTCTTGCTGAAAATCGCAACCTGGAACGTCAACTCCATACGCGCCCGCCTGCCGCGCGTCCTGGAATGGCTGGACGAATTCGCGCCGGACATCGCTCTCCTTCAGGAGATCAAGGCGACGGACCAGACCTTCCCCGCCCTCGAGATCGAAGACCGGGGCTACAACGTCGAAATCCACGGGCAAAAGAATTTCAACGGCGTCGCCGTCCTGTCGAAGACGCCGATCGAGGATACCGCGCGCGGCCTGCCCGGCGACGACGGCGACGCGCAGGCGCGCTACATCGAGGCGTTCACCGGCGGCGTGCGCGTCGCTTCCGTCTACGCGCCCAACGGGAACCCCGCTCCCGGCGAAAAATTCGACTACAAACTCCGCTGGATGGAGCGCCTCCACGCGCACGCGCGCGAGCGGCTGACGCTCGACGAGGCGATCGTCTTCGGCGGCGACTACAACGTCGTCCCCGACGACCGGGACGTCCACGACCCGGAAAAATGGGCCGACGATGCGCTATGCCGCTCCGAAGCCCGGAACCGCTGGCGGCGGATCGTCCATCTGGGCCTGACCGACGCCTACCGCGTCGTCCACGACGAACCGCACAAATACACCTTCTGGGACTATCAGGGCGGCGCGTGGCAGCAGGATTTCGGGGTCCGAATCGACCATTTGCTGCTGTCGCCGCAGGCGGCCGACCGTCTGGAGGACTGCGACATCGACCGGAAGCCCCGCGGCAGACCGAAAGCGTCGGATCACGCGCCGGTCTGGTGCGCGCTCAACGCGTGAATCGTGCCTCCGGTCGCGAAGGAAATTCTGCGTCACGTCGCGATCGGCCTCTGCTTCGGCCTGGCGTGGGCCATCGTGCAGTTCGCCAACGGACAGATTCGGGACGCCGCCTCCCTCGCCGGTCCGGTCCTGGTCTTCGGCTTCGCCGGGCTGTTGACCTGGGTCCTGCGGCGCGCGGTCGCGGCGTTTCGCCGCCGGTGATCAGATGTCGGCGTAGGCGCGAACCTCGGCCTTCGCGCCGGGATGAACCACCGCTCCTTCCCTAGCGCTTCCCACCGTCTGGGCGTACCGCCACAGCGCACCCGACCGGCTGTCGTGCTTGCGCGGTTTCCATCTGGCGCGACGGCGTTCGAGTTCTTCCTCGGACAGTTCGACGTCGAGCTTGCCCTTGCGGGCGTCGATCGCGATGACGTCGCCGTTCCGCAACAGGCCGATCGGGCCGCCGACGGCGGCTTCCGGGCCGACGTGGCCGATGCAGAAGCCGCGCGTGGCGCCGGAGAATCGTCCATCGGTGATCAGGGCTATTTTGTCTCCCAGCCCGCGGCCGTATATCGCCGCCGTCGTCGAAAGCATCTCCCGCATTCCGGGACCGCCCCGGGGGCCTTCGTACCGGACGACGATCACCTCGCCTTCCTTGACCCGGCCGTTGACCACCGCGTCGAACGCGTCTTCCTCGCAATCGAACACGCGCGCCGGTCCGCGAAAGACCAGATTCGTCATTCCGGCGACCTTCACGATCGCGCCCTCGGGCGCGAGCGTGCCCTTGAGGCCGACCACGCCGCCGGTCGGCGACAGCGCGTCCCTGACCCGGTAGAACACCTTCTGCTTCTCCGGGAATTCGCGTCCCGCGTGATTTTCCGCGAGCGTCTTGCCGGTCGCCGTCAAGCAGTCGCCGTGCAGCAGGCCATTGTCCAGCAGTTCCTTGATGACGACGGGCACGCCGCCCGCGCGGTGCATGTCCGCGGCCGTGTACTTGCCGCCCGGCATCAGGTCCGCCAGATACGGGGTCTTCCTGAATATCCGCGCGACGTCGTCGAGCGTGAACCTGATTCCGGCCTCGTTCGCGATCGCGGGCAGGTGCAAGCCGGCATTGGTCGATCCGCCCGTGGCGGCGACGACGACGGCCGCGTTCTCGAGCGCCTCCCGAGTCACGATCGCGCGCGGTCGCACGTTCTTCTCGAGCAGATCCATCACCGCGACCCCGGACGCCCGGACCATGCCGTCTCGCGACTTGTACGCCGCGGGGGCTCCCGACGATCCCGGCAGCGCGAGGCCGATGGCCTCGGCAACGCAAGCCATGGTGTTGGCCGTATACTGGCCGCCGCAAGACCCCTCGCAAGGACACGCGACGCTTTCGAGCTCGCGCAGCTCGGCTTCGCTCATGCCGCCGGCCGCGAACTTGCCCACTCCCTCGAACACGTCGATGACGGTCACGGGGCGGCCCTGGAACTTGCCCGGCAGTATGGTGCCGCCGTAGACGAATACCGACGGAACGTCGAGCCGCACCATGGCCATCATCATGCCGGGCAGCGACTTGTCGCACCCGGCGAGCCCCACCATCGCGTCGTAGCAATGGCCGCGCATCGTGAGTTCGATCGAATCGGCGATGATCTCCCGCGAGACGAGGGACGACTTCATGCCCTCGTGGCCCATCGCGATCCCGTCCGTGACGGTGATCGTCGTGAATTCGCGCGGCGTGCCGCCGGCCGAGGTCACGCCGCGCTTGGCCGCCTGGGCCTGGCGGGAAAGAGAAATGTTGCACGGCGCCGCCTCGTTCCAGCAGGTCGCGACGCCGACGAGAGGTTGCTCGATCTGCCTCTGCGTCAGCCCCATCGCGTAGAGATAGCTGCGGTGCGGCGCCCTCTCCGGGCCGACCGTGGTATGACGGCTCGGCAGCTTGCTCTTGTCGAACCGCCGTTTCTTCCTGGACTTGCCGGCCCCGTTTGACATCCTCGCCTCCGGTTTGCGCTCGACGGAACCATAACGCTTCGGCTTCGCCGTGCATAGACTCGCGGTCCCCGCGAGGATTTCGGGCATCGTCCGCGCCTCGCGGCGGACGGCGCGAACAAGCCCTCCCCGTCAGTCCAGGTATCCGGCCTCCCGGTAAGCGGCCGCCGCGCCGGGATGCAGCGGAACCCCGCCGAACTCCAGAGCCTGCGGTCCCGCCGCGCGCAACGGTTCGAACAACTCGTCAAGTCCCGCGAACAGGGCGTTCGCCGCGGCGAGCTCGTCGAGACCGCCAAGCATGGCGGCGACCAACGCCCGGACCGTCTCCGGATCCTGGCGGGCGTGGGCGGCGACGACGTTGACGACCGCGAGTTGCGCGGTCTCGCGGCTCGCGCCCCGAAAGACCCCGGCCGGCATGACCGCGGGCCTGTAGAAGCCTACCTCCCGAATGACCCGTTCGACTTCGCCCGGACCGTAGTCGAGCACGCGCACGTCGAGGCGGAGGCTGAGATCGCGCATTACGGGATTCGGGTACGGGCATTGCCACTGGGCGTCCACCTCGCCCGCTTCGAGAGCCGCGCCCCCGTCCGCGAAGGAAAGATGGACCGGCGCGACTTGCCGGATGCCCAGCGCCCCGAAGACTGCATGGGCGTGCTGCGCCATGCCGCTGTTCTCGGGTCCGATCGACACGCGTTTGCCGGCCAGTTCGCGGACGTTCCTCAAATCGCCGTCGGCGCGGACGATGAAGAACATCGCGCCGGTATTGGCCGGCGCCACCATGCGAACGTCCATCGGCGCGTCGAACGGCGGCGCGCCGTCCTTCGCCCGTCCGATCCAGTTGGACGCCATGAAGCCGAAATCGATCCGGCCCTCATGCAGGGACCGGGCGTTTTCGACGCTCGCCCGGGCGGCTTCGACCACGCGGCAGCGAATCCCGCGGCGGCGCTCGAGAACCCCGGCAAGGGCCTCGCCCTGCAACCAGAAAGTTCCGCCCCTTTCGGAAGCGCCGATGCGGACCGGAGCCATGTCCCGTTTCGTCCGCCCGCGTCAAAGGGAGGCGAGGCGTTCCTTCGCCTCGGCCAGTTTCTCGCGCGACCGCCGGATTTCGGCGGCGCGCTCGCGCTGCTTTTCGACGACCTCGGGCGGCGCCTTGGCGAGAAAGCCTTCGTTGGCGAGTTTCCCCTCGATCTTGCCGATTTCCGCGTCGGCCTTCTTCAGCGCCTTGTCGAGCCGGCGGATTTCCCCGCCGATGTCGACGGCGCCGCCGATGGGCAGCGCCGCCGTCGCCTCGTCCACCACAAGCTGGATCGCGCCCGCCGGGGCGGCGTCCGCATGCGAGACGCCGGACAGCCTCGCCAGCCGAAGGATCTGGGCCATGTGGGTTTCCAGCCTTTCCTTCGTCGATTCCGAGGCGTTCACCAGCGTCATCGGCAACTCCGCCGACGGCGGGACGCCCGTTTCCGAACGGGCGCTGCGGATTCCGCCGACCAGCCGGATCGCCCAGTCCATCTCGTCCTCCGCGTCCGGCGCGCGCAAGGACTCGTCCAGAACCGGCCAGGGCCGCCGGATCAGCAGGCCGTCGCGGCCCTCTTCGGTCGCCAGTTTCGCCCACAGTTCCTCCGTGACGAACGGCATGACCGGATGCAGGAAATGAAGCGCCTGGTCGAGAACCCACGACGTCACCGCCCTGACTTCTTCCCTTTCCTTCCCCTCTTCCCCCTGCAGGACCGGTTTCGTGAATTCGAGATACCAGTCGCAGAACCGGTGCCACACGAACCTGTGCGCGGCGTGCGCCGCATCGTTGAAACGATACCCCTCGAGAGCCGAGACGATGTCGGCGCCGGCCTTGACGGTTTCGGCGACGATCCAGCGGTTGACCGTCATCGCGCAGGCCGACGGGTCGAAATCCGCGACCGGCGAACATCCGTTCATCCGGGCGAAGCGGGCGGCGTTCCAGATCTTGGTCACGAAATTGCGATATCCCTCGAGCCGGCCGGTCGACAGCCGCACGTCGCGCCCCTGAGCCGCCAGCGCCGTCAGCGTGAAGCGCAGGGAATCCGCGCCGTAACGGTCGATAAGCTCGAGGGGATCGAGCACGTTGCCCTTGCTCTTCGACATCTTCCGGCCGTGCTCGTCGCGGACCAGGGCATGGATGTAGACCTCGCGGAAGGGCACACCGTCCATGAAGTGAAGTCCCATCATCATCATGCGGGCGACCCAGAAGAAGATGATGTCGAATCCGGTGACGAGCACCGCGGTCGGGTAGTGGTGGCCCAGTTCCGGCGCCTTTTCCGGCCATCCGAGCGTCGAGAACGGCCACAGCGCCGAGGAAAACCAGGTGTCGAGCACGTCGGGGTCGCGTTCGAGCGCGACGTCCCGCCCGTAATGCGCGCGCGCCGCGCCGCGCGCCTCGTCCTCCGTCGGTTCGACGAAGGTTTCGCCGTCGGGCCCGTACCACGCCGGCACGCGATGGCCCCACCACAGCTGCCGCGAGACGCACCACGGCTCGATGTTCCGCATCCAGTGGAAGTACGTCTTTTCCCACTGTTTCGGCACGAACGCGGTCTCGCCCCGCTCGACCGCCTCGATGGCCGGCTGCGCGAGCGCCTGCGCGTTCACGTACCACTGCTCCGTCAGGAACGGCTCGATCGGCACGCCCGACCGGTCTCCGTGGGGAACGGTGTGGGCGTGATCTTCCTCGAGGGACATCAGTCCGGCGGCCTTCAGGTCCGCGACCACCCGCTTCCGCGCCTCGAATCTGTCCGCGCCGCGATACTTTTCGGGAACGTTGTCGTTCAGGCGGGCGTCCGGCGTCATGATGTTGATCGTTTCGAGTCCGTGGCGCTTCCCGACTTCGAAGTCGTTGAAGTCGTGAGCCGGGGTGATCTTGACCGCGCCGCTGCCCTTCTCGGGATCCGAATACTCGTCCGCGACGATGGGGATCCTGCGGCCGACCAGCGGCAGGACCGCCGACTTCCCGACGAAACGGCGCCATTTCGGGTTCTCGGGATGGACGGCGACGCCGGTGTCGCCGAACATGGTTTCCGGGCGCGTGGTCGCCACCGTAATGAAGCCGTCGGGTTCGCCTTCGACGGGATAGTCGATGTGCCAGAGGTTTCCGTCGATTTCCCGCGCCTCCACTTCGAGGTCGGAAATCGCGGTGTGAAACTTCGGGTCCCAGTTCACGAGGCGCCGGTCCTTGTACAGCAGGCCCTCGCGGTACAAGTCCACGAAGACGCGGATCACCGCTTTCGAGAGGCCGTCGTCCATGGTGAAGCGTTCGCGGCTCCAGTCGGCGGACGCGCCGAGCCGCCGCAGCTGGCGGGTGATCGCGTCGCCGCTCTCCGCTTTCCATTCCCAGACGCGGTCGACGAACTCGTCGCGGCCCAGCAGCGCCCGTCCCTCGCCGCGTTCGCTTCCGTCCCTGGCGAGTCCGATTCCCTTTTCGGCGAGTTGCCGTTCGACCACCATTTGCGTGGCGATTCCGGCATGATCGGTGCCGGGCTGCCACAGCACGTCGCGGCCCCGCATGCGCTCGAACCTCACCAGGATGTCCTGCAGCGTGTTGTTGAGCGCATGCCCCATGTGAAGGCTGCCGGTGACGTTGGGCGGCGGAATGACGATCGCGTAGGAATCGCCGGTCCCTGCGCCGGTTCGCGTATGGCCGCAAGCGAACGCGCCGCTCGTCTCCCATGCGTCGTAAATTCTTCCTTCGACCTCTTCGGGCCGGTAGGTCTTGTCCATGTCCGTCAACTTCCGGAGTTCGGCGCCGCGCGCCGCCTCGGGGCGGGCGCGGCGGCGGAGCGCAATGCCGGTTTATCGCCTTTCGCGGCGGAAAGGGCAACGACGTTCCGGCGGAAAGAAGCGCGCGTTCCGGAGCCTTCGCCAAAGGGAACGCCGCAACCCTCTTGCGAAAACGGTTTTGGCGGGCGCGGCAACGCGTCCGAAGCGGATCGTCCCGACGACGCCGCGCCCCTCTCTCGAAGCCGCGGCGGTCGCCGCCCCGCGATCTCTCCTCGAGGCGGAACGAGGGCGCACTGCCTGCAGTCCGCGTCGGGGCCGCGCGTCAGGCGCGGTCCTCGGCCGTCTCCGCAAGGCGCCTGATTTCCCGTTCCACAAGCCCTTCGACCAAAGCCGGAAGATTGGCGTCGAGCCATTCCCGGATCATGGGCCGCATCATCTCCTTCACCATGTCCTCGGCCGAGGAGTCAGCAGCGTCGCGGCGGGACGCGACCTCGGAGACGAGCGTCCCGAACGACGACGTCGAAGCCGCTTTCGCGGCTTCGGACAGAAGCCGCGCCCGGTCGTCCGCGGCGTCCCCGTCCGGCGGGGCGAGGTCGGTCAGTTCGAGAACCCCCTCCTCCGGCGGCGTAGTCGGCGCGACGGCCTCGTCTTCGGCCATGATCCGCCGGATCGACTCGAAGGCCCCTTCTATCGACTGGCCGGCCTTTTCTCCGTTCATGGATACGCGACCTTTCGCTCGCGGGACCGCGCCCGCGTTACGCCCCGGTCGAATGCCGTTGGCCGGACCCTGCCGCGCCGCAGGGACCGGTCATCGCAACCACCATAGGCTCGATCCGTCGTAACGGCTGCCTGCATCGTACAGCTCCACGGGAAGGCCGAGGTCTTCGGCGGTGAGCGTGCCCACCGCCCGGCGCAGCCGGTAGGTTGCGACCAGTTCGTCGTGCTGCGCGCGAACGAGGCTCACCCTGGCGTCGAGCAGTTCCTGTTCCGCATCGAGAACGTCGAGGACCGTGCGCGACCCGACGTCGGTTTCCTGCCGCACGCCCTCGAGCGCGATCTCGGCGGCGGCGACGCTCGCCGCGATCGCCCTGATCTGGGCGCGCGTGGATTGCAAAAGCTGCCAAGCCTCGGTCGCGGCCTCGACCGCGTTCCTGACCGCCTGGGCGTACTCCTCGCGGCGTTGCGACGCCACCTGCCCGGCCATGCGCATGCGCGCGCTAACCGCGCCCCCATCGTAAAGGGGCATGGTCAGTCTGGCGGTGACCGAGAAATCGTTGCTGCGACTCGTTCGGCGATTGCCCTGCTCCCTGTCGGTCGACAGCTCGCTGGACACCGAAACCCTCGGGTACGACGCTCCGGCGTTTATCCGGATTCCGCGGCGCGCCGCATCTTCCGAATGCCGCGCCCGCCGGACCTCGAAACTGCCCTTCCTCCCGCTCTCGATCGCTTCTTCCAGAGTCGCCGGCAGGTCCTTCAGCGGCTCCGCAGGGCTAAGAACGCCGAGCGGCCCGCCGACGACGTTGGCGTAATTGGCCCGCGAGTCGGTCAGTCTGCCCTCGGCCGCAATCTTGTCGGCGCGCGCCCGGGAAAGACGGGATTCCGCCTGCGCGACGTCGGTGCGGGTCAACTCGCCGACCGCGAACCGGTCGCGCGTCGCCTCCAGTTGCCGCTCCAGCACCCGTTCGTTGCCGACGTTGAGTTCCAGGACCGCCTGCTCCCGGACCACGTCCGCGTAGGCGGTGACGGCGGCGAGGAGCGTATTCTGCTCCGTCGCGAACAGATTGGCGCGTTCCGCCTTGACGTTGCTCTGGGCCTGCATCAACGCCGCCCTGGTCACGCCGCCGGCATACAGCAGCTGCGTCACGGTCAGCGACGCCGTGGCGGGCGAAGTCGTCGACGAGCCCGAGGCGAAACCGGTTCCGGAATTGTCGTCAAAGCGCCTCCAGCCGTAGGAACCGACAAAGTCGACCCCCGGAAACGCCGCCGCCAGGAGCTCGGGCTGCCTTTCGTCGACGGATCTCAGCCTGGCCCTGGCCGCGAGAAGTCCGGGGTTGTTCCGATAGGCGTTGACGAGCGCGTCCTGGAGCGTCTGGGCTTGCGCTTCGAAGCCTGCCAACGCGGCGGCAAGGCCCACGGCGCCCGCGAATTTTTTCATTGAAACACGAACCCCTTGTTCAGCGCGAACTCGGCGAGCGCAGGCACGTTGGCGTCGAACAGCGACCGGCGAGACAGCCGGGCGTTCGACCGGATGACGATTTCCGCACGGCCCGGTCCCGCTTCCGGCCGCGCGACGGCGCACAAACGGCCTTTTTCCGCGAGTTGTTCCGCCAGCCGCTCGGGAATCCGCTCTACGGCGCCGTTGACGAACACGACGTCGTAGGGCGCCTGGGCCGACCAGCCTTCGGAGAGGGCCCCGCTTTCGAAGACAACGTTGTCCTGATCCGCCTTTCGCAGGTTTTCGTTCGCGGACTGCACGAATTCCGGTATCGATTCGACGCCGACGACGGCGCGCGCGAGCCGTCCGAGCACGATCGACGAGTATCCGGTCGCGCATCCCACATCAAGAATCACGTCGTCGCCGCCGATTTCCGCCGCTTGCGCCAGCCGCGCGAAGACCATCGGCTCGAGCAGATATCGCCCTCCGCCGAGCGGAATGTCTTCGTCGATATACGCAAGTTCGCGATACGCCTCGGGGACGAAGAGTTCGCGCGGCACCTCGGCCATCGCCGCGAGCAGGCGCGCATCCGTCACCTTGTTGGTGCGCAACTGCGTGTCCACCATCGTCCGGCGCAGGGACTGCGAATCCCTCATCCCTCGACTTCCCCGTTCCGGCAGCGGGAATCTTGCGGCGCAGGGAACCGCCCTTCACGGTTTCTCATGCCGTTCAGACTACAGGAACCAGCCGGGACAGGTCAACATGCGCGGGCCGGTCGCCGACGACTCCTACGCCGCGGAGCGGCCGGTTCCTCCGACGCCGTCAGCTTTCCAGAAACGCCGCGATACACGACCGAACCGAGTCGAGCTCCGCGATTTCGCATTCCCAGACCACGAGCGCCTCCCAACCCATCTCGAGGAGGCGGGCCGCGTTCTCCGCGTCCCTCTCCCTGTTGCGCTCGAGTTTCGGGAGCCAGTAGTCCTGCCTCGTTTTCGGAACCCGCCCTCTCGGACAAGAGTGCATATGCCAGAAACAACCATGAACGAAGATCACTTTCCGCCGGGCGGGAAAGACCATGTCCGGGGTGCCGGGCAGGTCTCTCCGGTGAAGCCGGTAACGATATCCCATCGCATGCGTCAGGCGGCGCACGGCCAACTCCGGCCCGGTGTCCCTGCTCCCGACCGCGCGCATTATCCTGCTTCGAACGTCCGGGCGCTCGGCCATGGTCGGGTTCCAGAATTCAGGAGCGGACGGGCGAGGGATACCCCATGCCGGGGCTTCCCTTCAAGAAGGAAGGCGCCGTCCGCCTCGCCCGCGCGCCGTCGCCGGACTTCCGCCGCCGGACGTTCGCGGCCTTCGGAGTCGCCGCGCTCGAGGCCGGAACGTCGGCAGCCGGTCTCCGCGCTCGAACGCGGACGAACCTTACCCCGGAACTTGCGGCGAAGGCTGCCTGCCCGATTCCGCGGTCCTCCACTCCGCGAGGGCGCAGCCGATCAGAATCTCGGGAACCGGCGCGTAGCCGACCAGGTCGAAGCCGCGGCCGCCGGCGGCCGCGTGCACGATCAGCCAGTTCCGCAACTCGGCCCCGCCGTTGCCGGTGGCGGACAGCATCCGGTCCAGGTCGGACGCGAATTTCTCGTCGGAAGCGGACCGGAAAAGCTCCATGCAGGCATGATCGAACGGCTCGTCGATCCATCCCATGGTGGTCTCGCCGATCGAATGGCTCAGCCCGCCGGTGCCGAGCATGGCCACCCGGATGTTCTCCGGAAAGCTCTCGACCGCCTCGCGGATCATGCGGCCCCACTTGATGCAGCGCGCGGGGGTCGGAAACGGTTCTTCCATCAGGTTGATGAACAACGGCACGACCGGAACGTCGGGGAGGATCCCCATCTGCCAGAGAGGCACGCAAATTCCGTGATCCAGCTTGACCCGCATCGTATAGGACGGATCGAATTCCGAGGCGAGCGCGTGATCGAGAACGTGGCGGCCGAGCGCGGCGTGTCCCGGCCATGTCTCGTGGGCGAACACCGGCTTCATGAAGGGTTCCGGAGGGCCGTCGTGCTCGTCGCCGATCCCGATGCAGAACGCCGGCATGTTGTCGAGAAAGAAATTGACCCAATGGTCGTTGGACTGGACGAGAAGCACGTCGGGCGCCGCGGCCTTCAGCCGGCGTCCCAGTTCGCCGTAGCGGTCCAGGATCCACTCCCGCGTTTCGGACTTGAGACTCGTCCATCCGCGAGCGATGTTCGGACCGTGCCCCGCCGCGAACGCCCCTGCGAATTCAGCCACGGATCGCCTCCTGCCGACGCCGCCCGATATCGCTCAACGCCTTGATGGAGCCTTCGTCGTCATAGCCGTTGATCAACAGGTAGAACCGGAGGAGATACGGATTGACGAGCGGCTGGATGACGTCCAGATCGTCCTCCAGCAGGGCGCGGCGGACTTCCGGCGACAGCGGGTAGCGGTCGACCGTCTCCTCCCGGTCTTCCGCCCATCGCTCCTTGCCGCCGGGCCCCTGAAGATCGAACATCAGCTTGTTGAGCCAGTAATCGGTCATGCCGCCCCCGGACGGCGCCGCCTTTCCGGTCGGCGGCGCGGCAACTCCAGAACTGGCGACCCCAACGGGAGTCGAACCCGTGTCTTCACCTTGAAAGGGTGATGTCCTAGGCCTCTAGACGATGGGGTCGTCGCCGGTAGAAATATACCGTAAGCCGCCGGCAATCAAGCGGTCGCGGAGCTTTCCGCGAAATCAGGCCGCGACGCCGAATATCCCGCCGCACCGCCCGTCGGCGAACCGGCGTCCGCGCCTTACCTCCCGACCCGGGTTTCGGAGCCGCCGTCCGGCTTTGCGGGACCGCCGCCGGCCCGCGCGGCGCTTCGGCCCCGCATGCTGCGCCACCGCCGAACGGCCCTGAGCGTCCAGCGATAGCCGACGAAGTAAGCCAGAAGAGCGATCGGAACCGAGCCCACCGCCATCGCCAGGCCCCAGCCGCGGACGATCACCGAGAAATACGTGCCCCAGGCTTCCATGCTGGTCGGGTCGCCGCCGGCGTCGCCCATCGCCGTGCGCCAGAACGTGAGGAAGCTCCGATAGCCGGAAAGGTCGTGCCAGCGGCCGAGGATGACCTGGCCCAGCAGAAAGAACGCGTAATAGGCCGGGGCCACGGTGAACAGATTGGTGATCCATGTCCAGCTCATGGCCATGATCACGTTGAAATCCCTCTTGAAGAACGTGCGCGCGACGTACCAGTGAATGCAGGTCAGGGCCATCTGCACTCCGAAAGTCGGCGTGAACGCCCACATCAGCCCGACGGCCACTCCGCGCGCCGTGTATTCCGGAGGCTGGCGCGACCGAATCATCGGAATCACCAGCCGCAGCCGCAGGCCGCGCCGCATGCGCCGCCATGCCGAGTGCTTGCAACCTGCGACCACGCGCCGTCCCCGGATCCCGCCCGCGCCCGTCTCTCAGCCTAAACGAGACCTGCGGGGGTTCAAGACCGGCGCTTCTATCTTGCCCACGCGGCGTCCTCGATCGTCAGTTGCGGCGTTTCGCGATCGAGCCACGTATCCACCTTCAGGTAGCCCGCGACATGGAGAAGGCTGCCGTTTCTGTTGAGAAGCGCATTGCCGAGAGCGGTTCCCGCTTCCCGGAAAGCGACCGCCTTGAGCCGTCCGCCGCCTTCCGCCGCGGCGAGAACGCAGCTCACGTGACCGTTGCCCACCACCCTCGCGCCGATCGGCTTCACCGTCGGAAGAACGAACCGCGGGCGCGGATTGCCCGATCCGAAGGGTCCGGCGGCGTCCAGTTTCCGGATGAGGTCGACCGTCGCCCCGCCGGGAAGCAAGGTGCCGTCCATTCTGAGATCCGGAACGAGCGGCGCGCCGCCGAGCTGTTTCGCGACGTGCGCGATCAGAAAATCGCGCAATTCGAGAAGCCGGTCCTCCCGCGCGGTGAAGCCCGCGGCCATCTTGTGCCCGCCGCCGTTAATCAAAAGCCCGGCCTGTCCGGCCGCGATTACGGCGGGTCCCAGGTCCACCCCGCGAACCGAACGCCCCGATCCTCTTCCCAGGCCGTTTTCCAGAGCGACCACGCAGACGGGAACGCCGAACAGATCCTTCAGGCGTCCCGCCACGATTCCGATAACGCCGGGATGCCAGCCCTCCGAGGCCACCAGGATCAGAGGCGCGCCGTTTTCGGCCGCGGACTCGGCGCGCGCCTGCGCGGCCTCGAACACCGAGGTTTCGATTTCCTGGCGTTGCTTGTTGTACTCGTCGAGGCGGACGGCGATGGCGCCGGCTTCGTCGCGATCGTCCGTCGTGAGCAGGCGAACGCCGAGACCCGCCTCTCCGACCCGCCCTCCGGCGTTGACCCGCGGTCCGAACGCGAAGCCGAGATGCCAGGCGTCCGGCGGCGACCTGATCTTCGCCACGTCCGCCAGCGAGGCGAGACCCCGATTGCGGCGCCGCGCCATTACGGCCAGCCCGCGCCTGACGATAGCGCGGTTCAGGCCCGTCAGCGGCACCACGTCGGCGACCGTCGCCAACGCCACCAGATCGAGCCAGTTCATGAGATCGGGCTCGTCGTGCCCCTCGCCGTACCACCAAGCCTCGCGCAAGGCCCGGTTGACGGCGACGACCAGCAGAAAAGTCACGCCGGCTGCGCAGAGCTGGCCGACCGGGCTCTCCTCGTCGAGCCGGTTGGGATTGACGACCGCCAAGGCCTCCGGGAGCCGCGGCTCCGACACGTGATGGTCGACCACGATCACGTCGAGGCCGGCCTCCGATGCCGCTTCGAGAGGTCCGAAGGCCGTCGTGCCGCAATCCACGGTGATCGCGAGGGAAACGCCCTCGTCCTTCAGCTTCATGAACGCCGGCGCGTTGGGACCGTATCCCTCCTTGAGGCGGTCAGGCACGTAAACGGCGATTTCGCGTCCCAAGGCCGCGAAAAACCTGACGAGCAGCGCCGCGGACGCGGCGCCGTCGACGTCGTAATCGGCGATCACCCCGATCCGTTCGCCCGCGGAAATCGCCTCGACAATGCGCGCCGCCGCCCGATCCATGTCCAGAAGATGGGAGGGGTCGGGCAACAGATCCCGCAGCCTGGGCGACAGGAACTCTTCCACGTCGGGAATCTCGACGCCGCGCGCCGCAAGGACGCGTCCGAGGAGCTCCGGCAGGCCGTGGCGCTGCGAGATGGCAAGCGCCCGGCGTTCGTCCGACAGGCGCCATCGCCAGCGCTTGCCGCCGAGGGATCGCTCGACCTTGAGCGAAGCCGCCGCGGCGGGCTCCGCCCTCATCGCCTTCCTTCGCGCAAGCCCGCCGGGCGCTTCACGAATCCATCGGGTCGAAACCCGTCTTCCGGTCGAAGTTGTGGGTGGCTTCGACGTAGCGCACGGTTCCCGATTTGGAACGCATCACCAGCGAATGGGTCTTGGCGCCGCCGGAGAATCGGCGGACGCCGTTGAGCATCGTGCCGTTCGTCACGCCGGTCGCCGCGAACATCACGTCGCCCTTGGCCAGATCGAGAAGGCCGTACTTGCGGTCGAAGTCGGCGATGCCGCAGCGCTCGGCGCGGGCGCGTTCGTCGTTGTTGCGGAACACCAGGCGGCCCTGCATCTGACCGCCGATGCAACGCAGCGCGGCGGCCGCGAGCACGCCTTCCGGCGCGCCGCCGCTGCCGAGATAGATATCGATTCCGCTCGCGTCCTCGGACGTCGCGATGACCCCCGAAATGTCCCCGTCCGAGATGAGCATGATGCGGGCGCCCGCTTCGCGGACCCTTGCGATCAGCTCCTCGTGACGCGGCCGGTCGAGGATGCAGGCGACCAGATCCTCGACGCCGCATCCCTTCGCCGCGGCGAGGCGCTCGAGATTTTCGCGGGGCTCCCGGTCGAGATCGACCACGCCCTCCGGCAATCCGCCTCCGACCGCGATCTTGTCCATGTATATGTCGGGGGAATAGAGGAAGTTTCCCCGCTCGGCCATGGCGATCACGGACAGGGCGTTCGTCAGGCCCTTCGCCGTGATCGTGGTGCCCTCCAAGGGATCGAGGGCGATATCGATCTTCGGTCCCTTCCCGGTGCCGACCTCCTCTCCGATGAACAGCATCGGGGCTTCGTCGCGCTCTCCTTCGCCGATCACGACGGTGCCCGCGATGTCGAGGCTGCCGAGCGCCTCCCGCATCGCGTCCACCGCGACCTGGTCCGCCGCGCGCTCGTCGCCGCGGCCCATCAGGCGCGAGGCGGACAGGGCCGCCGCCTCGGTCACCCGGACGGCTTCCAGCGCCAGATTCCGGTCCATCCTGTCGTCTTCCGGCATCCCGACTGCACTCCCGCTGTTCAAAGATTTTCTATCCTGATCATACAGGGTCGTTCCAAAACCGTGTCCAAGGCCCCGATTCGGTCGAGCGCGCGCCGCACGGAGTCCTCGCGCGCCTCGTGAAGGGTGAGCACCACCGGCACCGACTCCTCCGGCGAGCGCGCTCTCTGAATGAAGGATTCCACGGACACCCGCTCGTCGCGAAGCGCCGCCGAGACGTCGGCGATCACGCCGGGCCGGTCGACGACCGACAGCCGCACGTAGCAGGGGCCCGTCCGCTGGCCCATGGGCACCGCGCGGGCCGGCCGCAACCGCGACGCCGGAAGCGAGAACGCCGGCAGGCGAACACCTCTCGCGAAGTCGACGATGTCGGAGACGACGGCGGACGCGGTCGGCCCGGCCCCCGCGCCGCGTCCCTCCAGCATGCCCCTGCCCACGGAATCCCCCTCGACGACGACGGCGTTGAAGACGCCCTCGACATGGGCCAGCGGGGCGTCGACCGGCACCATGCAGGGATGGACCCTCTGTTCGACGCCCTCCTCCGTTTCCTCGGCTATCCCGAGCAGTTTGACGCGGTAGCCCAGTTCCCCCGCGAACTCGATATCGCCGACGGTGACCCGGCGTATCCCCTCGACATGGACGCCGCGGAAGTCCACTTCGCGGCCGAACGCCGCGGCGGCGAGAAGCGCGAGCTTGTGCGCCGCGTCGATGCCGTCGATGTCGAATCCCGGATCCGCCTCGGCGTAGCCGAGGCGCTGGGCGTCCGCGAGGATTTCGGGGAAGTTCCGGCCGGTCTCCCGCATCGCCGTCAGAATGTAATTGCAGGTGCCGTTGAGAATGCCGTGTATCCTCGACACGCGATTGCCCGCGAAGCCTTCCCGCAGCGCCTTGATCGCCGGAATGCCGCCCGCGACCGAAGCTTCGTAGCCGAGGCCCGCTCCCGCCGCTTCGGCCGCGCGGGCGAGCGCCGCGCCGTGACGGGCGAGCAGCGCCTTGTTCGCCGTCACCAGGTCGCGGCCCGCGGCGAGAGCGCTTTCGCAAACCGCTTTCGCGACGCCGTCCTCGCCGCCGATCAGCTCCACGACGACGTCGGCATCCGCCTGCGCGGCCATCGCGGCGGCGTCGTCGAACCAGACGCAGCCGGACAGGTCGATTTCCCGGCGGCGACGGCGGTCGCGAGCCGACACGGCGGTCACGTCGACAAGCCTGCCGCAACGCGCCGCGATCAGATCCCGCTTCGAGCGCAGAATGTCGACGACCGCCGCGCCGACCGTGCCGAGGCCGGCGACAGCGACCCGAAGGGGGGGGATCAAGAAACGGCGGCGTGCCGGACCGCACGCTCGGCGTCGACGCTGGCGATGAACTTCTTGACGTTGCGGGCGGCCTGCCTGATCCGCTGGCCGTTCTCGACAAGCGCGATCCGCACGAAGCCTTCGCCGAACTCGCCGAACCCGACCCCGGGCGAAACCGCGACCTGGGCTTCGGCCAGCAGCAGCTTGGAGAACTCGAGCGAACCGAGACGGGCGAAGGGTTCCGGGATCGGCGCCCAGGCGAACATCGTCGCGGCGGGCGGCGGCACCTCCCAGCCGGCCTGCCCGAAGCACTCCACGAGAACGTCGCGGCGGCGGCGGTACGCGTCCCGCGCCTCGTCGACGCAGTCCTGCGGACCGTTGAGGGCTGCCGACGCCGCGACCTGGATGGGCGTGAACGCGCCGTAGTCGAGATACGACTTGATCCGCGCGAGCGCGGCGATGATGTCGGCGTTGCCGGTCGCGAACCCGATTCGCCATCCGGGCATCGAATAGGTCTTGCTCATGGACGTGAACTCGACCGCGACGTCCCTCGCGCCGGGCACCTGCAGGATGGAGGGGGGCGGGTCTCCTTCGAAATAGATCTCCGCGTACGCGAGATCGGAAATGACGATTATTCCGCGCGCCGCGCAGAAGCGGACGACTTCCTCGTAGAAATCGAGACCGACGACCTCCGCGGTCGGGTTGGAGGGATAGTTCAGCACGACGGCGAGCGGCGCCGGAATGCTGTATCGCACGGCGCGGTCGAGTTCGGCCATGAAGTCGAGGCCCGGCTCCATCCGGACGTGACGGAGGGTCGCGCCCGCCAGGATGAAGCCGAAGGCGTGAATGGGATAGGTCGGGTTGGGAACCGCGACGGCGTCTCCCGGGGCCGCGATCGCCTGCGCAAGATTGGCGAATCCCTCCTTCGACCCGAGCGTGACGATGGTTTCCGTCTCGGGGTCGACGTCCACGCCGAACCGGCGCGCGTAATAGGCGGCGTTGGCCCGCCGCAGCCCCGGTATGCCGCGCGACGACGAGTATCGGTGAGTCCGCGGATTGTTCGCCGCTTCGGCAAGCTTCTCGACGATGTGCTGCGGCGTCGGCAAATCGGGATTGCCCATGCCGAAGTCGATCACGTCCCGTCCTTCGGCGCGGGCGCGCGCCTTCATGTCGTTCACCTCCGCGAACACGTAGGGAGGCAAGAGCTTGATGCGGTGAAAGTTACGGTCCATCGTCCCTTTTCCTGCCGGGCGCGGTCGCCGGTCCGGAAGCGGACGAGCGTTCGTTCCGCTCCCTGATTCTTTCGGCTTCTTCCCGGTCCGACTCGAGCTTCTCCATCATTCTGCGGCGTTCCGCGTCGCCGGTCCGCGGGCGTTCCGGCACCGTGGACAGGTCCGGAAAGGGCCTGCCGGCCCCGGGAATCGGACGGACGCCCTCCTCCGGAGGCCCGTCGCGCGCGCAACCCGCCGGAACCAGCGCCAACGCGACGACGAGACGCGCCGCCCCGAAGCGAAGCGCCCTCCAGCCCTCCGCCGCGGCCCGCGGGCCGCCCTCCGATATTGTGCGCTGCAGCAAAACGGCGTAGTTTCCCGCATCTTCCCGGCGACCCGCCGGCCATTATACGCTATCCTTGCGAAGCGCGCAGCAGAGGATTCCGGCATGACCAAAGACAACGCGGAACCGGCCCCGGACGCCGCGGAACTGACCGCGGCGATTCGCGAAATCGCGGAACGGAGCCGGCGCATCGTGAGCGACTTCATGGCGCGCTGCGAAGGCGACCCGCTCAACGTCGGCAGCGCGTTCGTCGAAATGTCCTCGCGGATGCTGGCCGATCCGGCGCGGCTGGCCCAGGCGCAGATCGACCTGTGGAACGGATACATGGAACTCTGGGGGCATGCCGCGGGCCGCGCGTCCGGACGGGAGGCCGAGCCCCTGCACCGTCCCGACGAGAACGACCGGCGCTTCCTCCATGCCGACTGGGAGGAAAACCCGGTTTTCGATTTCATCAAGCAATCCTACCTGCTGACGTCGCGGTGGATGATCGACACCGTGCGCGAGACCTCCGGGCTGGACAAGGAAACCCTGCGCAAGGTCGACTTCTACACGCGCCAGTTCGCGGACGCCCTGGCGCCCACCAACTTCGTCCTGACCAACCCCGAAGTCCTCCGCGAGACCATCGACAGCAAGGGCCAGAACCTCACCAGGGGGCTCTCGAATCTGCTCGACGATCTCGAGAGGGGCAAGGGACGGCTGCGCGTCAAGATGGTCGACGAAGACGCGTTCAAGATCGGCGAGTCGGTCGCCGCCTCGCCCGGCAAGGTGATCTTTCAGAACGACCTGATGCAGTTGATCCAGTACGCGCCCCGCACGGAAAAGGTGCGCGAGAGGCCGCTTCTGATCGTGCCGCCGTGGATCAACAAGTTCTACGTTCTCGACCTGCGGGAGAAGAACTCCTTCGTCAAATGGGCCGTCGAGCAGGGGCATACGGTGTTCATGATCTCCTGGGTCAATCCCGACGGCGACCTCGCGGACAAGACTTTCGAGGACTACATGTTCGAAGGGCCGCTTGCGGCGATCGACGCCGCCGTCGAGGCGACCGGGGCGGACAAGGTCAACCTGATCGGCTACTGCATCGGCGGCACGCTGACGGCGACGACCCTCGCCTACATGGCGGGCAAAGGCGATTCCCGGGCGGCGAGCGCCACGTTTTTCGCCACTCTGGTGGATTTCGAGGAGCCCGGCGAACTCGGCGTGTTCATCGACGAGGAGCAGATCGCCAGGCTCGAGGAGCGCATGTCGGAGAAGGGGTATCTCGAAGGCGCGGACATGGCGGCCACCTTCAACATGCTTCGCGCCAACGACCTGATCTGGTCCTTCGTCGTGAACAACTACCTGATGGGAAAGGAGCCCTTTCCGTTCGACCTCCTGTTCTGGAACTCCGACGCGACGCGGATGCCCGCCGCCATGCATTCCTTCTATCTTCGCAACATGTACCGCGAGAACGCGCTGACGCGGCCCGGCGGCATCGCGCTCGGCGGCGTTCCCATCGATCTCGGCCGGGTCCGGACGCCGCTCTACGTTCTCGCGTCCAAGGAAGACCATATCGCCCCGTGGCGATCCGTGTACGCGGGCGCGAAGCTGTACGGCGGACGCGCCAGGTTCGTGCTGGCGTCGTCGGGGCACATCGCGGGCGTCGTGAACCCGCCCGCCGCGGGACGTTATTCCTACCGCGCGAATCCGAAGACGCCCGCGAAGGCGCAGGACTGGTTCGACGGCGCGACCGAGCGCGACGGATCGTGGTGGCCCGACTGGAACAAGTGGGTCGAGCGGCACGGCGGCGGCGACGCCCCGGCGCGCGAACCGGGCGCCGGGGCGCTGCGGGCGATCGAGGACGCGCCCGGCTCCTACGTCATGGCGCGGTCGGAAAACGGTTGAGCCGGGCGGCGAACGCCTTTCGCGCGGACGCGGCAACTCCTATACTGCGCCGTCCCACAAGCGTCACCGCGCATGAACCAGCCGCTCGCTCGACCCAGCCGGTATTTCTTCGGAACCCGCCTGCTGCCCTGCCCTTATCTCGAGGGCCGGACGGAACGCAAGGTGGTGACGGAGCTCGCGGGACCGGACGCCGAGGAAGCCTACGAGCGGCTGTCCCGCGCCGGTTTCCGCCGAAGCTACGAGCTCGCCTACCGGCCCGCCTGCCCCGGCTGCGACGCCTGCGTGCCGGTGCGGATCGTCGTCGGCGAATTCGAGGCCGCGCGCTCCCAGCGGCGCGTTCTGAGGGAGAACGCCGGCCTGACGGCCGCCGACCTGGAGGCCGTCGCGACGGCGGAACAGTATCGCCTGTTCTCGCTCTACCAGCGGACGCGCCACGGCGGCGGCGAGATGTCGGCCATGAGTTTCGAGGAGTACCGGGCGATGATCGAGCGCTCGCCGGTGACCTCGCGCGCGGTCGAGTTCCGAAACCCGGACGGAGCGTTGGCGGGGGTCATGCTGATGGACAGGTTGCGCGACGCGCTTTCCGCCGTTTACAGTTTCTTCGATCCGGGCGGACGCAGCATGGGCACCTTCATGATCCTGTGGATGGTCCGGCGCGCGCGCGAACTCGGCCTGTCGTTCGTTTATCTCGGCTACTGGATCGAAGGGCTGGAAAAGATGGCTTACAAGGCGCGCTTCCGGCCGCTCGAAGCGCTGCGGGACGACGGCTGGAGGGTTCTCGACTCGCGAAGCTCCGGCGGGTTTCGGAGTTGATCGCCGTAAACCGGCGAATTAACATGCCTGCGCGATCCCGCCCGCAGGGGCGTGGGCAAACAGGGAGAAATCAAGACATGACATCGAAAAAGAGTGGGGCCGGGGAAGCCGGCCGCCGTTCCTTCATCAAGGGCGCGGCTCTTGCGGGCGCGGGCGTCGCGGCCGCCTCCAGCTTTCCCGCGCCGGCCGTCGCGCAGAAAACCAACGAGATGACGATCGTCACGACGTGGCCGCGCGACTTTCCCGGCCTCGGCACCGGAGCGCAACGCTTCGCCAAGCGCGTCGAAGAGATGACCGAAGGCCGGATCAAGGTGCAGTATTTCGCCGCGAACGAGCGCGTCGGCGCGTTCGATTCCTTCGACGCGGTGGCGTCCGGCAACGCGCAGGCCTACCACGCCGCCGACTATTACTGGAAGGGCAAGCATCCCGGCTGGGCGTACTTCACGGCGGTGCCGTTCGGCCTCACCTACACCGAAATCAACGCCTGGATTCGCTTCGGCGGCGGTCAGGAGCTGTGGGACGAGCTCGCCGGCGAATTCGGCCTCAAGGGCGTGATGTGCGGCAACACCGGCGTCCAGATGGGCGGCTGGTTCAACAAGGAGATCAACTCCTCCGACGATCTCAAGGGGCTGAAGATGCGCATTCCCGGCCTCGGCGGCGACGTGATGGCCAAGCTCGGCGCCTCGCCGGTTTCGCTCCCGGGCGGCCAGATCTACGAGAACCTGGTTTCGGGCGCGATCGACGCGACGGAATGGGTCGGTCCCTGGAACGACAGCTTCATGAAGTTCTACGAAGCGGCCAAGTACTACTACTATCCGGGCATGCACGAGCCGGGAGCGATGCTGGCGCTCGGGATGAACGCGTCGTGGTGGGGCAAGCTCACGAAGTCGGACCGGATCCTCGTCGAAGCCGCGGCGGGCATGGAAAACGACGTGATGATGTCCGAATACAACGCCAAGAACGGCGCGGCGCTGGCCAAGCTGGTTTCGGAACACGGAGTCAAGCTCCGCGAGTTCAACGACGACGTCTACGACAGCTTCGGCGAAGCGGCCGACGAGGTCTTCGAAACGGTCGTGGCGCACAGCGACCTCGCGAAGCGCATCCACGAAAGTTTCCTTGCGGCCCGCAAGGATCTCGGCGGCTGGTCGAAGATCTCCGACCAGGCCTACATCGCCCAGCGCAACCGCGTTCTCGGCGTCTAGGAAAGCGCGTCATGTGACCGGATAGCGGAGTCTCCGGCTCCGCTATCCGCGACCGCCGCCGGCCGTCGCGAGGCGCCTGAAAGCATGGCCCCCCTTTCCGCCTTCGCGAGAGGAAGCCCCTTCCTGCGGGCCGCCGCCCTTGCCGTCGCCGGCTTCGCGATCGCCTTTTCGATCAACAACTACCTGATCCACTGGCGCGGTTGGCCCGGGATCGAAAACCTGTTCGCCCATCTCGGCTGGTCCGGCGGCGAAGCGCCGCCGCTCGACGGCGCGGCGGCGCGGCTGGGTTGGACGCAGCTTCTTCTCTATGCGGCGGCGCTCCTGATCGCCATCGCGTTCGCGAGCCGCAAACGGTCGCTGGCGGACGACGCCGCCGTTCTGGCGGGCTTCGCCGCCTACATCGTCCGCGCCGCGTTCTGGGGCGTCCTGCTGGTCGGCCTCGCGGACATGACGATTTCCTTCCTTCGCGTGGAGGGCATCCTCGCCGACGTCGTCGGACAGGAGGCGGCGAAGGATCTCGGACGGTCCCAGTACCGCGGCGATTTCGTCCATTACCCCCTCATCGGCGTCGCGCTGGCGATCGCGTTTTTCTCGAGATCCCTCGGCTTCACCTGGCTCGCCCTTCTGATCGTGCTGGCGGAATTCCAGATCGTGCTGGCGCGGTTCATCTTTTCCTACGAGCAGGCGTTCATGGGCGACCTCGTGCGTTTCTGGTACGCCGCCCTCTTCCTGTTCGCGAGCGCCTATACGTTGATCGAGGAAGGCCATGTGCGCGTCGACATCCTCTACGCCGGTTTCAGCGCGCGCGGCAAGGCGTTGTCGAACGTCGCCGGCTCCGTCCTCCTCGGCGTGCCGCTTTGCTGGATCATCCTGACCTCCGGCATGTGGGACAAGTCGAACCTGATCAACGCTCCGCTTCTCAGCTACGAAGTCTCGCAGAGCGGCTACGGCATGTACGTCAAATACCTGATGGCCGGGTTCCTGCTGGTCTACGCGCTCAGCATGCTGATGCAGTTCCTTGGATACGCCCTCCGCAACGCGGCCGTTCTCGCCGGAGAGCCCGGGGCCTCGTCCGCCGGCCAACGCGCGACGTAGGCGCCGTCCGTGGAAATCTTCTTTCTCGTAATTCTGATCGGCACGATGGTCGCCGCGCTCGCTTCGGGATATCCCGTGGCCTTCGCCCTGCCCGGCTCGGCGATCCTGTCGATCGGCCTGGCGGCTCTGTGCGGATACCTCTTCGCCGGCAACCCGGACGCCTATTTTCTCCACGGCGGACCGCAGCAATGGCTGGATGCCGGCGTCACGAACTTTCGCGGCGTCTACTGGGAGGTCGAACGCGACACGCTGATCGCGATTCCCCTGTTCGTCTTCATGGGCATCATGCTGGAACGGTCCAAGGTGGCGGAGGACCTGCTCGTCACGATGGCGCAGTTGTTCGGCCCGATTCCGGGCGGGCTCGGCATCGCCGTCGTCTTCGTCGGCGCGCTGCTCGCCGCGACGACCGGCATCGTGGGCGCCACCGTCGTCGCCATGGGGCTTATCTCCCTGCCGGTGATGCTGCGCGCCAATTACTCGAAAGCGCTCGCCACGGGCACGATCAGCGCGTCCGGCACGCTCGGGCAGATCATTCCGCCCTCGATCGTTCTGATCATCCTCGCGGATCAGCTGGCGAGCGCCACCGACCAGGCGAGCACGCTGCGCCAGGCGGAATACAAGCAGGCGACCGGACAATTCGCCCTGCCCTCGGAGTTCAGCCTGACGTCCACCAGCGCCGGCGACATGTTTCTCGGCGCTCTGCTCCCCGGCCTCGTTCTCGTCGGGTTGTACATGGTCTACATTCTGCTGTCCTCGCTGATCCGGCCGAAGATCGCTCCTCCCGTCCCGTTCCAGGGGCAAATGGACATCCGCTTCCTGACGAAGGTCGCGTTGTCGCTGGTTCCGCCGCTCGCGCTCATCTTCATCGTGCTCGGCTCCATCATCATGGGCGTCGCCACCGTGAACCAGGCCGGCGCGATCGGCGCGGTCGGCGCGGTCGTCATGGCGGGATACCGGTTGACGGCGGACAGGAAAGGCGCGTTCCGGCCGGCGCTGCTCGCTCTCGGCGCCGTCGCCGCCATCGTGCTCCTGCTGAACTTCTACGACATCAACATAAAGAACACGCGGACGCAGTCCGAGTGGATAGGCGTGATCCTCGCCGCCGCCGCGGTCGCGGCGTTGCTGGCCGCCGTGGCCTGGAGCCTGTGGCGAACCTACGCCATCGACGAAACGCTGCGCCACGTCATGATCGAAACCGCCAAGACCACGTCGCTGGTCTTCATCATCCTGCTCGGCGCCGCGATGCTGACCGCAGCCTTCCGGGCGTTCGGCGGCGAAGATCTCGTCCGGGATTTCCTGTTCGGGTTGCCCGGCGGCTTCATCGCGAAGTTCGTCGTGGTAATGGCCGTGATCTTCATCCTCGGCTTCTTTCTCGATTTCATCGAAATCGCCGTGGTCGTCGTGCCGATCATCGCGCCGATTCTGCTCGCCGACACGTCCGCGAACGTGACTGCCGTCTGGCTCGGCGTGATGATCGGCGTCAACATGCAGACCTCCTTTCTGACGCCGCCGTTCGGCTTCGCGCTCTTTTATCTCCGCGGGGTCGCGCCGCCTTCGGTCAAGACGATCCAGATGTACGCCGGAGTGGTTCCGTTCATCGTTCTGCAACTCGCGGGACTCGCGATCGTCGGCGTGTGGCCGGGTCTCGTGAACTATCTGCCCAACAGGGTCTATCTGACTTCGGAAACGGCGCCTCCGCCCAAGAACCCCCGTCTTCAGTTATGTCTCGAAGACATGCTGTTCAGGCAGTACGACGCGCGCGGCGAAACCCTGCTGAACGCGATCGAGTCGACGAAGAGGCTGGACATCTCGTATCTTCCGAAATCCCTGCGTTCGAAGCTCGCCGAAAGTTTCGAAACCGCAGGCCGGACCTTCGAACAAGTTGCCCTGGTGCGGTCCTCGGACGCGGAGTTGAACGCCTTCGTGCCCGGTTACAAGCCCCTGCATCGCACGGTGCGCAGGCTTCAGACCCGAATTCGCAAGCTCGCGACGGAGGCGGAAGACGTCGAAGACCGGATGCGCCGACTGGAAAGAGACGGCGCCGGGGCATCCGCGCAACGATCGCGGCTTGAAGAGATCCGGCGCGAGATCGCCGCGCTCGAGGCGTCGCTGCCGGAAGAATGGGAGGAGGCCCGCAAGACCTATCTTGCGCTCGCCAAGGCGGCGGACCGGGCGCGGCGACTTTATCGGCGGACCGTCGACGACGCCTACGAACCGGTATCGGAAGCGCTCGGGATCGTCGGCGGGGCGGAAGCGCTGGCGGCGATCGGCGACGAGCTCGCGGCGCTGAGGACGGTCATCGGCAGCATGCCGTCGGCGGAGGCGGCGGAGCGCTTCAAGGCGGCGGAACGGTCGTTCGAGGGAATCGAGGGGACTTCGTCGGTGAAATCGCGCTTCTCGCGCGCGCGCCGGGCGCTCGCCCGCCGGACGCCCGACGAGAAACGCGCCGCCCGGGAACTCGCGGACGGTCTCGAGCGCTACGCCGCGGAAGTCGAGTGGCGGCGCCGGGCGGCGGCCGAACTGCAGCCCGGCTTGTCCTCCTACGAAACGGCGATCAGGGACACCATCGGGCTCCGCTCGCAACCGCGCCTGAACAGCGACGCCGCGGCGGAAATCGCGAGCTGCCTGTCGGTCCACCGCGACATCTCCCTGAATTTCTGACCGGGTCTACGCGTAGTTCCCGAAGCGGTTGCTTCTCGGAAACCCCCGCATGGCGACGCGGCCGGCCTGGCCGCGCCGGCCCACATAGCCTTCGAGGTCGCTTTCGGTGCGCATTCCCGCCCCCGTCTTCCACGACAGGCCCTTCTTCAGTTCGAAGGTCGTGACGTCCGACAGCCCGCCATCCCGATAGCTCTGCATCTTCACGCCGCGGCCGCGGCTCATCTCCGGCAGTTCCGACAGCGGAAACGCCAAAATCTTGCGATTTTCGCCGATCACCGCGACGGCGTCCCCTCGCACGGGAGCGCACGCCGCCGCCTCCCCCTGCTTCCCGAGATTAAGCACCTGCTTGCCGTTCTTGGTCTGTGCGACCACCTCGTCTTCGGATACGACGAATCCCCGTCCGTCCGCCGAAGCGACGACCAGCCTTTCGCCGGGCCGGTGAACGAACAACGCCACGACGTCCTGGTCGTTGGGCAGATCCACCATCAGGCGCACGGGCTCGCCGTGGCCGCGCGCGCCCGGCAGCCTGTCCGCGCCGAGCGTGTAGAAGCGGCCGTTGGTCGCGAAAATCAGGATCCTGTCGGTCGTCTCCGCCGGGAGGACGAAGCGCTCCCGGTCGCCCTCCTTGTATTTGACGCCTCCCGGATCCGCCAGATGCCCCCTCGCCGCCCGAATCCATCCCTTCTCGGAACAAATGACGGTGATCGGCTCCCGCTCGATCAAGGCGTGCGGCGGCACGTCGACGGGCGGCGGCGCGTCCTCGATGCCGGTGCGCCGCGCGCCCAGCGCCGTCTTCTTGCCGAAGCGCTTGCGAATTTCGCCGATCTCGGCGGCGATCGCCGCCTTCCGTTTTCCGGCGTCGGCCAACATCTCCTGAAGGTCGCGCCGTTCGGCCGACAGTTTCCGGTGTTCCTCTTCGATCGCGATCTCTTCCAGGCGGCGCAACGCGCGCAGGCGCATATTGAGAATCGCCTCGGCCTGAACGTCGCTAAGCCCCCATTTGCCGATCATCACGGATTTGGGTTCGTCCTCCTCGCGAATGATGCGGATCACCTCGTCGAGATTGAGATAGGCGACAAGATAACCGTCGAGCACCTCGAGGCGATGTTCGATTTTCGCGAGGCGATGCCGCGCCCGCCTTACGAGCACTTCTTCGCGGTGATCGAGAAAAGCGCGCAACACCTCGCGGAGGCTCATGACCCGCGGCACCATTCGCGAATCCAGCACGTTCATGTTCAGAGAAACGCGGGCCTCGAGGTCGGTCAGGCGGAACATCTGCTCCATCAGCATTTCCGCGTCCACGGAACGGCTGCGCGGTTCGAGAATCAACCGCGTATCCTCCGCGCTCTCGTCGCGCAGGTCGCCCAGCAGCGACAATTTCTTCGCGTTGAGCTGATCGGCGATTTTTTCGACGAGCCGTCCCTTGGACACCTGATAGGGAATCTCGGTGACCACGATCTGGTACTGGCCGCGAGGCAGCTCCTCCTTGCGCCAGCGGGCGCGATGCCGGAACGAACCGCGTCCAGCGGCGTAGGCTTCGGCGACCGCGCCGCGCTCCTCGACCAGCAACCCGCCGGTGGGAAAGTCGGGGCCGGGGACGAGTTCGACGAGTTTCGCGATAGTGGCGTTCGGAAATTTAAGGAGGTGCAGCAACGCGTTGCACACCTCCTCCAGGTTGTGCGGGGGTATGCTGGTCGCCATTCCGACGGCGATGCCCATGGCCCCGTTGCACAGAAGGTTCGGCACGCTCGCCGGCAGCAACGCGGGTTCGTCCTCCGAACCGTCGTAATTTTCGCGGAAGTCGACGGCGTCCTCGTCGATCCCGTCGAGCACGGCGATCGCGTAATCCGTCAGCCGCGCTTCCGTGTAGCGCATGGCCGCGGCGTTGTCGCCGTCGACGTTGCCGAAGTTGCCCTGCCCGTCGATCAGCGGATAGCGAACCGAGAAATCCTGCGCCAGGCGCACGAGGGCGTCGTAGACCGCGACGTCGCCGTGAGGATGGTACTTTCCGATCACGTCGCCCACGACGCGCGCGCATTTCTTGAAGCCCGAAGCGGGGTCGAGCCGGAGTTGCCGCATGGCGAAAAGCAGGCGCCTCTGAACGGGTTTGAGGCCGTCGCGCACGTCGGGAAGCGACCGCGACGTGATGGTCGAAAGCGCGTAGGCCAGATAGCGTTCGCCCAGCGCATCCGCGAACGGGACGTTCTCGATCCGCGGCGAGGCGATCAAATCGGTCGTCATCGGATCTCTCCGAGGTTAGATAATACCAGATATTGTAGAGGTTTTGCGCAGCCTGTCAATTAGTCGCGCACGCGCCCCGGGCAGCGGCCGCGCCGCGGTTTCCTTGGCGCAACGGGCGAGAAAGTGTCCGGTCAACGCCAGCCCGTCCGAGATTTCCGGAGTCGCTCCGCCGCGGGCATCCTGCGTCAGAAAGGAAGGAAGTTTCAGGAGCCTGCCGCGCCAAGGCTCGCCGGCCGCGGCGGAAACGGCGCGGCCGGTGCGGGGAGAAACATACGTCAAGCCGTCGACGACGCCCGTGGCGGCGCATCGCGACAGATCGAGGCCGTAACCGAGCGCGGACAGCAGCGACAGTTCCCATCGCACGAAGTCCTCCAGCCAGCCGTCCTCGGCCCGAAACGCTTCCAGCACCGCGCGGAACGCGTCAAACGCCTCCGGATGCGGCGCGCGTTCGGGCAACAACTGGTCAAGCGTCGCCGCCGCCGAAGCCAGAGCCAGGAGTTGCAGCGGTTCGCCCAACAGTTGCGCCGCGTAGGGGTACAGCAATTCGCAGGAATAGGCGCCGAGATGTTCGTCAAGGCGCGCCCGCCATCGCGCGCTGACCAGATTCCCCGTCTGGTACACGCCCCGCGCGCGCCGGCTCCCGCCGCCGCGCACGAGTCCCGCGTGGCGTCCGTTGTCCCGGGTGAGCAGCATGACGATGGCGGAGTTTTCTCCGTGCTTGCGGGCCGACAGCACGAAGCCTTCATCCTTCCAGTCCATAGGTCTCAGGAACCTGCGTTTTCCATTAGGTGCCGTCGCGCCTCGGCGCACTCCGTTTTCCGCGTCTCCGGCTCCAGAATACACTTGGCGGCCGCCCTTTGCGCCCGTGGCGACACCTTGACTCACCGGCCAACCGATCCGAGTTGATAGGGGGCGTACTATTCCGCTTCCGAAAGACGAGTTCCCGTCAACTTTGAAGCGCAACGCGACGGTCGGCGATCTCCGTCGTGTGGGCAGACCGTGGTGGGTTAGCCGCCGGTCAAAGGCAGCGCAACCTGCGCAACTGCCTGTCGATGCGCGCCGTCAGACGGGCGCACGGGGCAAGCCGAACATTAGCCGACCCTGTCCTGGCATTTGCACCACGTTCCGTCGGGGTGGAAGCCGCAGCCGGGTTCGAGGACCGCACCCGCGCACGACGCTTGGTCGGGTGTGGGCTCCGGCCCGGAAGCCACCCTGTCAATTCCGAAGCGCAACACAGCCGGTCAGCACGCAAGGCAGGCGAGTCAAGCGTCCCTCCCCGAAGGCCGCTGCGCGGCGCTCTTCGCAGCCGCAGCGCCTTACGCCGGCCCTCCGGGCGGACGCCTTCCCGCGACTTTTCAGGCGCTTACCGGTCGAGCGCCGCGCGAGCAACGAGCGCTGCCACCTTCGACGGAGCGCAGCCCGAACCCGCGTCGCGAGCGGCGTTCTTTCGCGGAGGCGGCCGTGTCCGACGGGAAGCCGTTCAGGCGGTCTCGCATCCGACGACGTTGCGCTCCTCGCGGCTGAACTCCACCCCGATCAGGTGGACCGAACGACCGAGATGGCGGTACTTGTCCGCGTAGCCCTTCTCCCGCAGCTGCGCGATCGCGGTCCCCTCCCGTCCGCGCTCCACCACCTTGAACTCGAACAGGTAGACGCGCCCGCCGACGCGGATCGCCATGTCGGCGCGCCCCCGGCTGCCGCTGTCCTCGGCCACCGGCTCGAGGCCCTCCATCAGGAAGCAGCTGTGGATGACGCTCGCGTAGTGGGCCTCGTACTTCGCGACGGGGCTGGTCGCGTACCACTGGTGCGGGATGGCGGCGAAGACGCCGCGGAACAGGGTCTCGAGGCGCTCGAAGTCGTTCGCCTCCAGCAGTTCGCTCAGCTGCAAACGCTCCGTCTCCTCGCGGGCCTCGGCCGGGAGCAATTCTCCCAGCAGAGCCTCGCCCAGGCTCCGGCGCACCTCGAGGTTCGGATAGCCCAGCCTGTAGCGCCCGTCCTTCTCGCCCGCGATGGGTAGAGTCGAGGACTGGCGCGTTAGCTTTAGGGTCCGGTGGATGTTCCGTCGCTTTCGCTCCGGGCCTCAGTCCGGCTCCCGTGGCCACGTTTCCAGTCCCCGCTCTCCGAACCGGACGTGCGGATTTCCCGCATCCGGCTCTCCAGCAGGATCATGCGTCTCGCCCACGGATGGATTGTCAGCGTTCCCAAAAACGGCCGGTTTTCCAGACCCGGGAGTTGCACCGTCTCCCATATTTTCCGCCTGTTCTCGCTTTCCAACCCGTCGCCGAACCTGTTTACGCCTCGACGACCCCGGCCTCTCGACCGGGTTCCTTCGCTTCTGCATGTGACGCTTCCGGGATCTCTGGCATGTAGTCGGTTGTTAGGCATAGCCAGTCTCCGAGCCCTTCTCCCTTGCGGCGCCCTTCCTCGCCTGAGGCCCCTTTCCTCCGCCGGCGTTACCCGGCTTCTCCGGTACTACGGGCCTCTCCGCCACCCTGCCGGCCCGGCCTGCCCCTCGCGGGGTTCCGGTTGACTCGTGCACGTCACCGACAGGGCTTCCCGTGTTGCTGCTTCCTTCATCTTCCATGCGTGCCGACACCCCGGCGGAAACGGTCGGTGCTCTTGTCGTTCTCTTCCCGACCGTCGGCGGCTTTCCCCTAACCTCAGGAGGGTCAGCTTCCGCATTGACCGTTTCGAGGCCTGCTCAATGTTCACTACTCGTTTCGGCCCGCATGTTCGCTGAGCGGCCTTCGCCGCCCTTTTGTCCAGAGTGCTTCAGCCTACATCGTTACCTCCGTAAACCGCCCTGGCCGCTACCAACCGGAACGACAGTTGTTGGGTGGGATTCGCACCCACCAGAAGAAAGCGCCTTTCCACGGCGCACTGAGGTAGCCGGTCTGGAACAGAAGCGCCTCGACCGAGATCCTGTCCACGTCGAAGGTCGAGAGCAGGCTCTCGCTGCCGATCATGCCATCCAGGCGGGGAGTGGGCAGGTTGCGGCGCGCCAGCGTCTCGACCAGGAAGGTCGGCGTGCCGCTCTGGAACCAGTACGGGCGGAACTCGCGCCGCCGAAACAGCAGCAGGAGGCCGAACGGGTTGTAGACCCTCTCCGGCCCGCGCCAGTTGTAGCCGTTGTACCAGCACCGGACCTCGTCCCGGTCCAGGCCCTCGAGTTCCGGGGCGAAGACCGCGTCCAGTTCCGCGTCCGTGTACCCGCAAATGTCCGAGAACTCCGGCTCCAACGTGATGTCGATCAGGTTGTTCAGGCCCGAGAACAGGCCCGATAACTTGCTCACCCCCGTCAGGAAAACGAAACGGAGCTGCTCGTCGCAGTCCTTGATCGCCCCGTACAGGCTGCGCAGGAAGTCCCGGTTGGCCCGCGCCAGTTCCCGGTCGCCGAGCGCGTCCAGGATCGGCTTGTCGTACTCGTCCACCAGCACGACCGCCTGCTGTCCGGTACGCTCGTGCAGGGCCTCGATCAATTCCCCGAAACGGTTCGAGGCCTCGACGGGACCCGGTTCGAGGCCGGCGCGCCTCTCCGCCGCCGCCAGCTGCCTTTCCACGGTTATCCGAACCCCGTCCGGGACGACGAAATGGCCCCTGCCGAAGCTGAGCCGCACGACCGGGTGGCGCGCCGACCAGTCCCACTTGCCGTGCACGGCGAGGTCCCGGAACAGCTCCTCGCTTCCCTCGAACAGCTTCTGCAGCGTGTCCACCAGAAGGGTCTTGCCGAACCGGCGCGGACGCGACAGGAAATAGTACTTGCCCCTCTCGACGAGGCGGCGGACATGGTCCGTCTTGTCGACGTAGTAGCAGTCCATCCTCCGGATCTCCCGGAGGGAGGAAAAGCCGATCGGAAGCATGCGTTTCGCCATTCGACGAGAGTAGGCCGCCGCGCCGGAGCCGTCAAGAAGTCGGCGGTGGCGGCTGTCCCGCGCCGCGCCGCGCGACAAGCAGCCGGCAGTTTCCGCGGCGGTACGGTCGGGCGGCGGGGAAAAGCGCGAGGGCGAGCGAACCTGTCGCTCCGCGAAAATCTTGCCCGCTCGCAGGAGGCGAGCGCGTTCGACACGGAGTTGATAGCGGAATGTCAATCTGGCAACGTTCGTCGCGGGTCAGGTGATGGTAGGCGTTGGCCCAATCTCCGTTTTTGAACTCACAGAGATTAATCGCATCGCCTGACCTTTCCGCAACATGCAAACGGCCGGTCAGCCACCACATCCGGAATATCGCACGTCAAACTTGAAGGGGCGCGTTCGTCAGAGCGGGTAGCCGAGACGTTCCAGCCCGGGGCGGCATCCCTTGGTCAGCAGCGCCAGTTCTTCGGCCCCCAGTTGCTTGAAGCGGGACCGCGCGGGCCGCGGGATCCGGGCCGCTTCGCGCACCCATGCCTCGTCTTCCAGGCCGGGGGAAATGAACCGGATGATGCGTCTCGTCTGGGCTTCGGGATCGGCCAGCACCTCTTCGAAGCGGACGTTCAGCAGGCGCTCGGACGGGAAATCGCCGAACATCCGGTGGGCCCGCTCGATCATCGCGCTCCAGAACGCCGCGAAGTCCGACAGGGTGAGCCGGTCGTAAGGCAGCCGGTCGGGGTTGAAGAACTTGCTGGTCAGCGCCTCCAGCCACAGGCCGGCGTTGTCCCAGCGCCTGCCCCGGACCATCGAGGCGTTGACGTCGACGCCCCAGCGCCGGAGCGCCACGATGGTGGCCACCACGGTGCGGAAGACGTAATGGCGGCTCATGGAGATGGCCGTATCCCGCCCGTCGCGGTAGACGTGGATAACCCGCGCGTCGGGAAACTCGTCCACCAGCCGGTAGCCGAACATCAGCGACCCCCCGGAGCGTTCAACCCACACGCTCCGGTCCAGGCGTCGGCACAGCCACTCGAACAGGTACCGGAAGTGGGCGGCGGGCGGCTGCTTGGGCTGGCTAAGGACCACCGGCTCCAGCTCATCGAACAACGTCCCCACCCTGTCGCCGAGATGCGGCAGCGCGACCCCCATGATGGGCGGCACGTCGTGTCGGCTGAAGCGGGCGCCCGGGTCGTCCAACGGATAGAGCACCTCGTCGGATTCTCCCCGCAGGAGCAGCCGGCTGCGGGCGGACTGCCGACTGTACGAATCCCACATCCGGCGGCCGGTGACCCGGCGGAAGCGGAAGGATCCCATCCCGACGCTGCTGAAGAACTCTGACAGGCTGAGAACGCGCGGATGGCGGTTGAGGATGTCCGACACCATTGTCGAACCGCACCGTCCGGAGCCCAGCACGAACACCGGCGGAATGGACGAGGCCGCCGACGTCAACACGGCGCTTCCGGGCGGACGCGGCGGCGCGGTCCGTTCAGCATGGTTCCGATGACGGTATAACGGACCCCGTACTGGTAAACCAGCAGCAGGAAGGCGGGGACGCTCAGGCAGACGATCAGATACTTCAGGTGCGCGCTGATGGGCCAGTCCGCGATCAGCAACTGCCCGGCGATGATCAGGGGGACATGCCCCAGATAGATCCAATAGGAGGCATCGGACATGTAACGCATCCAGAACCGCTCCTGCGACGCGACCCAACGGAACAGCCCCATCAGACCGAAGCACATCAGCCAGGAAAAAGCGGCCTGCAACGCCGCCGACGCGCCGTTCACCCATACTGCCGCCGCATCCAGACCGAAGGCTTCGGGGTAAGAGAAGGCCACGCCCGGCGGGAAAACCAACAGCGCCGGCAGCACCGCGACGGTCCACCACCGGCGCACCTGTATGTTGCGCTGGTAGAAGAAGACCCCGAACAGGAAGAAGGTGCCGTAATACGCGAACACGAAGGGTTCGGGCAGCACCTCGGTGGGATTGTCGGCGCCGAAGATGCTCCGCATGAAATACTGGGGCGCCATGGTCAGCGGAACGGCCAGCCACCACAGGGCATGGCGGAACCGCGCCCCCAGCCCGGCGATGACGATGAACGCCGCCGCCATCAGCAGCAAGTACCAGAGGAACCAGAGGTGGTAGAAACCGCCCATCCAGGCCAGCGGCGGCCAGGTCACCGCAGTGCACCAGCCGGCGAGTTCCTTTCCGGTATGGCCGGCGGCGAAGGTGATGATCCAATGGGTGATCGGGATAATGGTGAGCATGCACGCCAGCAGCGGCAGACCGATCCGCTTGAGGCGGTGCCGGCCCAACGCTTGCAGCCCCCGTCGCTGCCACAACATTGCGGTGAAAAAGCCGCTGAGCATGAAGAACACCGGCATCCGGAACCCATGAATGAACAGGAGGGCGTAGCCGTACGGATTGGCGACGATAGCGGTCGTGTCCGCATATTCGAGCTGCACCGGCCAGCATTTGGAGGGCAGGAGAAAGAAGGTGCCGTGCAGCAATACGCCCAGGAACATGGCGGAGGCCCGGAGTACGTCCAGGTCATGGAACCTGGCCGCGCCGCGCGCGTCCACCGCCGGGGAGTCGTCGGGTCGGGCACCCCCCGGGGTCGCCGGAACCCGGTCCAAGTCTAACAAGAAATCGCGAGGCCGGCGCGGTTGGACAAGCGGCAGCCCGCGCCGTCCAACCGGGGGCGTTCCGGCAGGGCGGCGAAGTTCCGGCGGGCCCGGCCCGCCGCCAACCGGTCATCGGGCCTCCGCAACGGGGGCCGCCCGAGGGGCGGGACGCCGACGGCATGGAACTGACGAAGCTGCATGCGCGAAAAGTAGCCTCGCGGATTCGAACAAGTCAACGGCGTCTCCATGAACGGCGCGGCCCTCGGCCCGGAAACCGTCCGGCCGAACGTTCCCCGAGGGAGCGCCCCGAACTGTCTTACCACGGGCTCGCCGCATCGAGATCGTCGGGCAAGCGATAGCCGATGCCCGCCTCGTCGACGACGGCGCGTTCCAGCAGGGTGACGAAGTTCTTGGAATGGCGGGCGTCGGCGCGGCGCGGCGCAAGCCGGTCCAACAGCCTCCGGAACCTGAGCTGCCAGCGCATGGCGATCAGCAGACCCGCGGTCCGCTGCTTGGGAAACCGGAGTTGATCGGCCAGCGCATTGCCGACGAGAGCGCGGGAAACCCGGTACACGAAACTCGTGAAGGCCCGCCGTTCGGCCGGATCCGTAGCGCCGACGATAAGGGGCGCGGAGTTGATCAGGCCGTTCGCCATGGCGATCGCTTCCAGTCCGGGCGGCGGTTCGCATATGAAGCCTACGCGGCAAAGTTCCGTCGCGTCGTCGTAATTGCGAAAGAGTATCTCCTCCGGCACGCCGAATAGCCATGCCGTGTAGCGCCAAATATCCATGAAACCGTCGCGGGCGGCTCTGTCGAGGCGCAGCCCCAGCATTTCGACTTTCCGCAAAAGCAGCGCGGAAAACGCCGCGGAAGCGAAGGCCATCTGCGCCGCGCTGAGAGGCATGCCCCAGGTGTCCGCGTCCCAGTCTTCCGCATTGCGAAGCAGGCGCCTTACCTGGGCGTGTATCAGGCGGATTCGAACCGACAGTTTCCAGCCGTCTCCGTGTCGTTCCAGACCGCCCGGCAGGCAGATCTCGATGAGGTGGCGGTTATTCTGCCGAAGCCGCCGCACGCCGTAGTCGGTAAGCCTCCCCGTCCGGAAAAACGGCAGGCTGATGGTCGTGGAGAAACCCTCGACGAGCACTCCGGCCACATGGGCGGCGATAAACAGATCCGAGTTCCGGTGATACGCCAACATCCCCGGACGCAAGGTCGCCGGGTCGAACCAGGAGGGCGGAACGGAGATCCGATCGAAGAAATCGCCCATGACCGGAGGGGCGTTCCGCAGAACGGCTTCCTGCCGCTCCATTCCGGCGTGGATGAATCGATACGCTTCCTCTTGGTCGAATTCCGCCAGCGCCTCCGCCACCGCGTCGGCCTCCGGATCGCCGATAAGCGTATGCCTTACGTAGTTTTCGGCCAAATCCCGGTTGTCGGCCCGAGCTTGTTCGTATCCCGGCCGATAAACGGCCGGTATTCCGTCCCTCCATTCATTCATCCGTTACCGCCCCCATCGAGTCCGAAACGCGACGCGAGCAGTCGGGAATCTCCGTCGCGAGGGCGGCAGGGCCGGCCGGTCATCAGCGGTGCATGCGGCCGGACAGGGCGTAATCGAGCCCCCAGTCGCGATAGCGTTCGGGATCGTCATGCCAGTTCTCGCGGACCTTGACGAACAGGAAAAGATGCACTTCGCACCCGAGGATCGCGCGAAGCTCTTCTTGCACTTGCGTACGAACGCGCCTGATTCGCGCTCCGCCCTTGCCCAACACGATGCCTTTCTGACTCCCGCGTTCAATATAGACGACCTGCTCCACTCTGACGCTTCCGTCGTTGAACGGCCGCCAGCTCTCCGTCTCCACGGTCAGCGAATACGGAAGTTCCTGATGGAGATTGAGAAACAGCTTTTCGCGCGTCAGTTCCGCCGCGAACAGGCGATCGTTCATGTCCGAAAGCTGGTCCTCCGGAAACAACCAGCGGCTCTCCGGAAGCCGCGCGGCGAGAGCCGCCTTCAGATCGTCGACCCCGTCGCCGTTCGCCGCCGAGATCATGAAAAAGTCCGTGAACGGCCCCCTGCGCCGCAAATCGTCGGCAAGCGCCAGCAGGCTGTCCCGGCGCACGAGATCGATCTTGTTGAGAACGCAGACAGCCTGCCTGCCCTCCGCCGCGAGCCTTTCGACCAGGCGCCGCGTGTCGCCGCCGACGCCGGCTTTGGCGTCGATCAGGACGGTCACGACGTCGGCGTCCGAAGCGCCGCCCCATGCCGCGGCGACCATCGCCCGGTCGAATCGCCGCTTCGCTCGGAAAATTCCGGGCGTGTCGACGAATACGGCCTGGGTGGAGCCGACGACGGCGACTCCGAGAATCCGGGTGCGCGTCGTCTGGACCTTGGGCGTCACGATGGAGACCTTGGCTCCGACCATCGCGTTCATCAGCGTCGACTTGCCCGTATTGGGCGCTCCCAGCAATGCGACGAAGCCGCACCTGGACCGCGAAGTCATGTTTCCGCGCCGATCCGGTCGAGCGCTTTCTCGGCGGCCCGCCTCTCGGCCGCGCGCCGGGCGGGGCCGGCCGCCCGAACCGGCGGACGCCCCTCCACCGCGAGTTCGACCGTGAAGACGGGCTCGTGCGGCGGTCCGGAGCTGTCGACCAGAACGTATTCCGGCAACGGCAACCCCCTTGCCTGGCACCATTCCTGAAGGTCGGTCTTGGGCGACCGGGGTTCCGCTTCGCCGATCAGGGGCGCCCAGCGACGACAAACGAAGGACCGCGCGGCCTCCAGCCCGCCGTCGCGGTAGAGCGCGCCAATGACCGCCTCGCAGCAACCTGCGATCACGGAACTGCTGGCGGCGGCTTCGGTTCCGTCGGCGCGAAGGAATTCCGGCAACGAAAGGTCGCGGCCGACCTGGGCGAGCGTGCTGCCGCTGACGAGGTCGGCGTGCCGGCGCGCGATCCGGCCCACGGAGGAGGACGGAAACCGCTCCAGCAGCATCTCGGCGACGATCAAGCCCAGAACGCGGTCCCCGAGGAACTCCAGGCGGTTCTGGCTTCGGTCGGACCCGTCCGCGCTGGCGTGGGTCAACGCCTTCTCCAGCAAGCCGGGATCGCGGAACCTGTAGCCGAGCAAGGATTCGATCGCCGTCATTCGATGCCCTGGAGGAGTCTGGACCAGCGGATCGCCGTCGGCCATTTCCAGATCTCCCAGAGATAAGCCGACGAATCGTGCGAGAAAAAAAGGAACTCGGCGCGGCCCACGAGATTCTCGACGGGTATGAAACCGACCTGTCCCAACACCCGGCTGTCGAGCGAATCGTCGCGGTTGTCGCCCATCGCGAAGACGTGACGGTCCGGCACCGTGTAGACGGCGGTGTTGTCCAGGCTGCCGAAGTCTCCCCGGCGTTCGACGATGAGGTGCGCCTTCCCGCCGGGAAGGGTTTCGACGAATTGCGGCGCGCCCGACCCGAACAACCCGACGGGATAGTCTTCCACCCGGCGGCGATCGACCTGCGCGCCGTTGACGAGCAACCGGCCGCGCACCACCTGGATGCGATCGCCCGGCAACCCGACGATGCGCTTGATGTAATCGGTCGAGTTGTCCTTCGGAAGCTTGAACACCGCGACGTCGCCGCGTTCCGGGAGGTCGCCGAAGATCCGCCCCGGAATGAGCGGCAGTCCGAAAGGCAAGGAGTACCGGCTGTATCCGTACGAATACTTGGACACGAACAGATAATCGCCGACCAGCAAGGTCGGAACCATCGAGCCGGACGGTATGTTGAACGGCTCGAACGCGACCGTTCTGATGAAAAGGGCGATCAGAACGGCGTAGACGAGCGTCTTTACGGTTTCCCAGAATCCGCCGGATTTCTTCGATGTCATGATCGCGCTCGGGTCGTTGCGGAAACGGCCGTGATGATGACCATCGCCTGGGCGAGCGGCGGCTCGTCGGTAATCGTGAGGTCGATGCGGGGGCGCATCCCGTCCGGAACGAGTTCGCGCAGCCGCAAGAGCGCCCCGCCGGTCAGTTCCATGGCCGGCTTGCCGCCGGGAAGGTTCGCCACGCCGAGGTCGCGCCAGAAGACGCCTTTGCGAAACCCGGTGCCCAGGGCCTTGGCGCAGGCCTCCTTCGCGGCGAAGCGTCTGGCGTAACTCGCCGCGCGCAGACGGCGGCGATCGCTCTTTCGGCGCTCGACCTCGGTGAAGCAGCGATGGGTGAAGCGATCCCCGAAACGCTCGAGCGTCCGCTCGATCCGGCGAATATCGACGAGATCGCTGCCAATTCCGACGATCATGCGGAACCTCCCGCTTCGTTCCGGGCCGCGCCGGCGCGCGCGCCGTCCATGAGAACGCGCATGCGTCCAATGGCGCTTTCCAGTCCGCCGAAAATGGCCTCGCCAACCAGAAAATGCCCGATGTTCAGTTCCGCGATCGTCGGGATGCCGGCGATCGGCGCGACGGAATCGTAGCTCAGGCCGTGACCCGCGTGGCATTCCAGCCCGGCCGCCTCGGCGTGGGCGGCGGCCGCCCGGATCCGGGCGAAGCGCCGCCTCCGTTCCGCGCCCTCGGCCTCGCAATAGGCGCCGGTATGCAACTCCACGACCTGGGCGCCGAGCGCGGCGGCCGCGTCGATCTGCGCCGGGTCGGGTTCGATGAACAGCGACGCCCGGATGCCGGCCTCCGCCAGCCGCCGGACGAAAGGCGCGAGGCGCTCGCGATCCCCGATCGCGTCGAGCCCGCCTTCGGTCGTCCGTTCCTGCCGCTTCTCGGGGACGATGCACGCCGCCTGCGGAAGATGCCTCAACGCGACGTCCAGCATTTCGTCGGTCGCCGCCATTTCAAGGTTGAGCGGCAGTTCGATGCCGTCGACCAGGCGCGCTATGTCCCGGTCCGTCATGTGCCGACGGTCCTCGCGAAGATGGGCCGTTATGCCGTCGGCGCCCGCGCGGGCGGCGGCGCGGGCGGCGCGAACGGGATCGGGGTGCAGTCCGCCCCTCGCGTTCCGTATCGTCGCCACGTGATCGATGTTGACGCCGAGCCTCAGGCGTCCCTCCGCCGCAGGCTCTCCGCGACTTCCTCCGAACGTCATCAGCTCTTCGCCCGGTCCACGGACGCGATCGCCCGCAGCGTGCGCAGCGCCGCGACGATGTCGCCAAGATGCCGGACGCTCTCGACTTCTATGTCGATCACCATCCGGAAGAAATCCTCCGACCGGGCGGTGATCTTGAGATTGCTGATGTTGCCGTTGTGGCGGCCGATCAGCGTGGTGAGCGCGCCGAGCGCCCCCCGTTCGTTGGCCACCTCGAGTTCGATTCGTCCGACGCGGAGCTCGGGACCCGCCGACCCGAGGTCCCAGGCGACGTCCAGCCACCGTTCCGGCATGTCGGCGAAGCTCTCCAGCGTCTCGCAGTCACGGGTATGGATCGAGGCTCCCTTTCCGCGCGTGAGGATGGCGACGACCCGGTCGCCGGGAAGCGGATGGCAGCAATTGGCGTAATGGACAGCCACCCCGGGCTCCAGCCCCCGCAGCGGTATCGCCACGGGAGTGTCCGGGCGCGGCGGAATCGCCATGCTCGAAACGCCGGGCCGCCTGTCCTTGCCGAGCTTCAGCCTCGAAGCGGCCTCGGGCGGCACGACGGCCGACACCACGCTCTTGATGGGAATGTCGCCGCGGCCGACCATCTCGGCGAGATCGTCCTCGCTCGCCGTCCCGAACCGCTCGAGGATCCGTTTCGGCATGCCCGGCGACGCCGCCTGGAATATCGGATCCAGTATCGCCCGGCCGAGCTGGACGAATTCTCCGCGCTCCAGCTTCCTGACGTGTCTGCGGATGCGCGCCCGCGCCTTGCCGGTCGCGACCCAGTGCTCCCAGACGGGGGAAGGCGCCCCGTCCGCGGAGGTGACGATTTCCACCTGGTCGCCGTTTCTCAACTCGGTCCTGAGCGGCGCCATCTTGCCGTTGATGTAGGCGCCGATGCACCTGTCGCCGATTTCCGAGTGGACCGCATAGGCGAAGTCGATCGGCGTGGCGCCCTGAGGCAACGTGATTATATGTCCCTTGGGGGTGAAGCAGAACGCCTGGTCGGCGTACATCTCGAGCTTCGTGTTCTCGAGAAATTCGTCGGGGCTGGAGGCGCTCTCCAGGATGTCGAGCAGATTGCTCACCCAACGGTATCGCTTGCCCTCGGTCAGCGCCGCGCCCTGCTTGTACTGCCAGTGGGCCGCGACGCCGAGTTCCGCCACGTCGTGCATTTCGGTCGTCCGGATCTGGACCTCGATCGGGTCGTGGTCGCCCCCCACCACGGCCGTGTGCAGCGACTTGTAGCCGTTCGGCTTCGGCGTCGAGATGTAGTCGTCGAACTCGTTGGGAACGACCCGGTAATTGGTGTGTATGACGCCCAGCGCCTTGTAGCAGTCCTCCACCGAGGCGACGACGACGCGAAAGGCGATGATGTCCGTGAGCCGCTCGAAGGGAACGTGCTTGCGCTGCATCTTGCGCCAAACCGAAATCGGCCTCTTCACCCGACCGGAAACCCACGCCTCGACTTCGGCTTCGACGAGGATGCCGGCGATTTCGTCGGAAATGCGCACGACGATTTCGTCTCCCTCGCTCCGCAGGTAGTCGAGACGCCGCGCGATGGATTCGCATTCGTCCGGATAGAGCTCGCGAAACGCCAGATCCTCGAGTTCCTCCTTGATTTCCTGGACGCCGATGCGCGCCGCCAGCGGCGCGTAGATGTCCATCGTTTCCCGCGCGATCCGGGTGCGCCGCTTCAGCGACTCGATGTGGCGCAACGTCCGCATGTTGTGGAGCCGGTCCGCCAGCTTGACCAGGAGAACCCTGATGTCCTCGGAAATCGCCAGCAGCAGCTTGCGGAAGTTCTCGGCTTGTTCGGTGCCGACGGACTGCAGTTCCAGCTTCGAAAGCTTGGTCACGCCGTCGACGAGCTGGGCGACCTCGTCGCCGAACAGCGCGCGGATCTCCTGAAGCGTGGCCAGCGTATCTTCGACGGTGTCGTGAAGGAGGGCGGTCACGATCGACGCCGTGTCCAGACGGTATCCGGCAAGTATTCCCGCGACTTCCACGGGGTGGGAAAAATAGGGCGCGCCGGACGCGCGCTTCTGGGAGCCGTGCGCCGCCATCGAGTAGACGTAGGCCCTGTTCAACGCCTCTTCGTCGGCGCCGGGATCGTAGGCGCGCACGCGCTCGATCAGCTCGTCCTGCCCCATCATGCCGCAACGCCGGCGGAGAAGCGCGACCGTCCGCCCGCCATGCCGGGGGCTCGTCAGTCCTCGTCGGCGATTTCCTCCGGATCGACGTCCTGAAAACCGCCTTCGAACGCCGACCACCCGGCCTCGCCCTCCTCCCCGGGAACCTCGTCCTCCTCCCCGGAAACCTCGTGCTCTTCCTGCACCGGAGGCTTCACGATCTCGCCGGCGTCGGCGAGCTTCGCGAACTCCTCGTGCAAGGCGTTGGTGATGGCGAGCTGATCGTCCTCGACCAGCTCGTCGATGTCGGTGTGGCGCTGAAGTCCCGAAATCAGCGCGTTCTCGACTTCCCCGAGCGCAACCGTTTCTTCCGCGATTTCCCGCAGCGCCACGACCGGATTCTTGTCGTTGTCGCGATCCAGGGTCGGCTCCACGCCGACGGAAAGCGTGCGCGACCGCTGCGCCGCCATCATCACCAGCTTGAAACGGTTGGGCACCTTCACCACGCAATCTTCGACCGTAACCCGCGCCATTTTTTCCATTCTCCAGTTTCGGGAAGCGGCCGGAACATAGGGCTTTCCGCGGCCCCAGGCAAGCGGCGGTTCATCGCGGCAAAGGAACGCAACGCTGCTCCGGAGGAAGGGATCGAATCAGGTCCGCAATATCCCGCCGCGTCGCGGGATGCCGCCAAGCCGGCGCGACGTCCCGGAGCGGCAACAGCACGAAGGCTCTTCCGGCAAGCCGGGGGTGCGGCAGAACGGGAGGTTCCGGCCCGGTTCTGACGATTTCGCGATACGCCAGCAGGTCGAGATCCAGGACGCGGGCCGCGTTGGGGACGGATCTCGTCCTGCCGAGCCGCTCTTCGACGCCGTGCAACGCGGCGAGCAGGCCTACGGGGTCCAGCGCCGTCGCGACCGCCGCGACGCCGTTCACGTAGTCCGGCTGGTCGGAAGCGGGCAGCGGGGAACTGCGGTACCATCGCGACAACCGCTCCACGGTCGCGCCGCCCGCGGACAGCGCGCCGAGAGCGGCTTCGCAGACCCGGCGGGGGCAGCCGATGTCCGGATGCGGAAGATTCGATCCCAGCCCGACGAGAATCATCGCCTCGCCCCTTGTACGCAGGCAAAAAGGTAATATGTTTGGTTCGGTACGATCGCATCGCCGATCCCGTCCAGTTCGCTGCCAAGGATTGAAACCATGCATTTCAACGAGAACGAGCGCCTCGCGCTGTTCATCGATGGCCCCAACCTGTATTCGGCCGCCCGCGCCCTCGGCTTCGACATCGACTACAAGAACCTCCTGGAGCTGTTCCGCGCCAAGGGACGCCTGTTGCGGGCGTTCTATTACACGGCGCTCGCCGAAGACAACGAATATTCGCCGATCCGGCCGCTGATCGACTGGCTGGACTACAACGGCTACACCATGGTCACCAAGCCCGTAAAGGAGCACGTCGACGCTTCCGGCCGGCGCCGGTTCAAGGGCAACATGGATATCGAACTCGCGATCGACATGCTCGAAATGGCGGAGCATATCGATCACGCGGTCCTGTTTTCCGGCGACGGGGGCTTTCGCCGCCTGGTGGAGGCCGTTCAGCGGCGGGGCGTCAGGGTTTCGGTGGTCAGCACGTTTCGGTCGCAGCCGCCGATGACGGCGGACGAGCTGCGGCGCCAGGCCGACACGTTCGTGGAGCTTCAGGACATCTCGCAATCCATCGCCCGCGAAGCACGCCGCGACGCCGAGGACATGCCGGCCTTCGTCCGCAAGGCGCCGTCCCGAGGACCGACGCCGGCCAACCCCGACCCGGATTACGACGACGGAGAAGTCCTCGAGGACGCATGATCCTCCCGGAGGCGCCCCCGCCCGATTGCGGGGCGTGCCCGCGGCTCTCCGGTTATCGCGCGCGGAACGCGGCGGCGTTCCCGGGCTGGCATAACGCTCCGGTGCCGTCCTTCGGGCCGGTCGGCGCCGAACTCCTGGTTCTCGGGCTGGCGCCGGGCCTGCGCGGCGCGAACCGCACCGGACGTCCCTTCACCGGCGATTTCGCGGGCGACCTCCTGTATCGGACCTTGATCAAGTTCGGATTCGCTCGGGGAACCTACGACCGCCGGCCGGACGATGGCCTGTCCCTGGTCAATTGCCGGATCGCCAACGGCGTCCGGTGCGTCCCTCCGGAGAACAGGCCGACGGGCGCCGAGATCGCCGCCTGCCGCCGCTTCCTCGTTTCGGAAATCGCGGCGATGGCGCGGCTGAAAGCCGTCGTCGCGCTCGGCGTCGTCGCTCACGACACTGCGCTCGCGGCCTTCGGCGAACGCCGCGCGGCGCGCAAATTCGCCCACGGCGCGACGCACGACCTGGCGGGCGGAGTCGTCCTCGCCGACAGCTATCATTGCTCGCGCTACAACACCAACACCGGCCGCCTGACCGAAAAGATGTTCGAGGACGTCTTCCGGGCGGTCTCGCGACGGCTGCGCGCGCGCTGATTCCCGTCCGCCGCCGCGGCGCCCGGAGACGGCGCGGCGAGCCGGCCGCCGCTCAGCCCTTTTCCCGCATCAGCCGCGCCTTCTGGCGTTGCCAGTCGCGCTTCTTGCTGTCCTCCCGCTTGTCGAAGCGGTGCTTGCCCTTGCCGAGGCCCAGCTCGAGCTTGGCGATGCCCCGGGAATTGAAATAGAGGCTCAGCGGAACCAGGGTCATGCCCTCCCGGTCCGCCGCGCCCGCCAGCCTGGAAATTTCGCGCTTGCTCAAGAGGAGCTTCCGCGGCCGGCGGGGCTCGTGGTTGAACCGCCCCGCCTGCCGGTATTCGGGGATGTGGGCGTCGATCAGCCAGATTTCTCCCCGGGAGGCGCGGGCGTATGATTCCGCGATGTTCGCGCGCCCTTCGCGCAAGGCCTTGACCTCGCTCCCCGTGAGCACGAGTCCCGCTTCGACGGCTTCCTCGATGCGGTAGTCGTGCCGGGCCTTCCGGTTCCTGACGACGAGCCGCTGCGCGGCGTCGGGCATCAGTTCAGCAGGCCCGCATGCCGCATCGCCCGCTCCACCTTCCCGCGCGCGTCGGCGCCGAGCGGAGCCAGCGGCAACCGAACCTCCTCCGCGCATCTGCCCAGGAGGCTCGCGCCGTACTTGACCGGCCCCGGATTGGACTCGCAGAACAGGTCGACATGCAGGGGCGTAAGCCGCTCGTTGATGCGCTGCGCCTCCCCCACGTCGCCGCCCCGCCAGGCTTCGTGCATTTCGGACATCAGCTTCGGCGCGACGTTGGCGGTTACCGATATGCACCCGTCGCCGCCCTGCGCGAGGAAGCCGATCTGCGTGACGTCCTCGCCGGAAAGCTGGCAAAATCGCTCGCCGCAGGCGATCCTCTGCTGCGTCGCGCGGCCCACGGCGGCGGTCGCGTCCTTCACGCCGACGACGTTCTCCAGCCGAGCGCAACGGGCCATGGTTTCCACCGACATGTCGATCACCGACCGGCCGGGGATGTTGTAGATGACGATCGGGAGCCCGACGCCGTCGAGCGCCTCGAAATGGCGGTAGAGGCCTTCCTGCGTTGGCTTGTTGTAGTAAGGGGTCACGACCAGCGCCGCGTCGGCGCCGGCGCTTTTCGCGTGCATCGCCAGATCCAACGCTTCGGCCGTGGAATTGGAGCCTGCGCCGGCGATGACCGGCACGCGCTCGTCCGCGACTTCGATGCAAAGCTCGACGACGCGCTTGTGCTCCGCGTGGCTGAGGGTCGGCGATTCTCCGGTCGTGCCCACCGGCACCAGCCCGTGCGTGCCCTCTTCGATCTGCCACTCGACCAGCGCGCCGAAGGCCTTTTCGTCGACGGCGCCGTCGCGAAACGGCGTGATCAGCGCGCAGATGGAACCGCTGAACATGGCAGCCTCCAAGAAATTTCGACGTCCGGCAGACTAGCGCCCGCGGGAATCTCCGGCAAGCGGCGGCGGGAGAATTCGCGTTCGCGAAGGAAACGGCGTAAGTAGGCGGCTCTCATCGTGCGCGCGGGCGTCCGGGCCCTGGCGGCGCGACGAAGCCGCCGGAGGTTCGCAGGCCCCCGAAATGTCGAGCGAAACATGCGGGCCCGCCCGTTCGGCGCGGCAGGAACGGCCGCGGAAGTCGAAAGGCGCGGGAACGGCGCGGACCGCGCCGCGAACGGTCGCCGGTCGAGCGTCGTTCCGGCGATGCCGGACTCTTCTCGCGACCGCGGCCCTTTGCCTGTGCGGCGCGCCGACCGCCGGCGAACTGCTGTCGAAAGCCGACAAGGCCGCTTATTCCCTGGCGTTCGCCGCGGCGGAGCGGAACGACTGGCCGAAGGCGCACCGGCTGGCCCGCTCCGCGCGGGAACGCCTGCCCGCCAAGGTGCTGCTCTGGCTCGACATGACGCGGCCGGACACCCGCCGGACGTTCTCGGAAATCGCGTCCTTCGTCGAACGCAATCCGGAATGGCCGCGCCTGCCGGTCCTGCGCCGGGCCGCCGAAAGATCTCCGATCGGCGAGGCGTCCGCCCGCGACCTCCTGAAATGGTTCGAAAAGCATCCGCCCACGACCACGGACGGTCGCTTGCGGCTGATCGACGCTTCCATCGCGGCCGGTCGCGACGTCCGTTCGCTGGTTCGCGAAACCTGGATCTCCTCGGCGTTCGGCAGGACGCAGGATCGCGATTTCCGCCGGCGGTTCGGTCGCCATCTCCGCAAATCCGATCACGCGGCGCGCCTCGACCGCCTGCTGTGGCGCGGCAGCTTCGCCCAGGCCAAGCGGGTCGTTCGCCGGGTCGCGAGGCCGGTCCGGGCCCTCGCCGAAGCCCGGATGGCGCTGAGCGCTCTCCGCGGCGGCGTGGACCGCCTCATCCGGCGGGTGCCGGCGTCGCTGCGGGATCACCCCGGCCTCGTCTACGAAAGGGTCCGCTGGCGGCGCCGCAAAGGCCTCGCGGAAAGCGCCCTGGATCTGCTTCGAAAGGTCCCCGCGACCGCCCCGCATCCGGAAAAATGGTGGACGGAACGATCCATCGCCGCGCGCGAACTGATCGTCGAAGGCCAGGCGTCGAAGGCCTATCGGCTCGCCGCCGGGCACGGCTTCTCGGAAGGCGCGCGCTTCGCGCACGCGGAGTGGTTTCTCGGGTGGATCGCGTTGCGCTTTCTCCGCAAGCCGGAGACCGCGGCCCGTCATTTCGAGACGATGCGGCGAAGCGTGAAACGCCCCATCAGCAAGGCGCGCGCCGCCTATTGGGCGGGACGGGCGGCGAAGGAGGCGAACGATCGAAAAACGGCCGCCGCCCGCTTTCGCGAAGCCGGCCGCCACGAAACGACGTTCTACGGCCTACTCGCGATCGCGGAAGCCGGCCTCCCTCTCGCGCTGAAGCGGCAGGACGTCCGCCCCACCCCTGCGCAAACCGTCCGCTTTCGCCGCGACGAGCGGGTTCGCGCCGCGCTCATGCTGAAGGAGATCGGCGCCGCCGACCGTTCCCGGCCGTTCCTCCGCCGGCTGTTGACCCCCGACCCCGAGCGGCTCGTGCAGACCGCCCGCCTGGCGGCGGCCGTCGGACATCCCGACATCGCGGTGCTGGCGGGCCGCCGCGCCTATCGCGAAGGATTGCGCCTTCCGGAAATCGCCTATCCGGCGATGAAGATCGCCGGCGCGCCCGCGGAGCGCGAGCTGGTCCTCGCCCTGATCCGCCAGGAAAGCAACTTCCGGCCCGACGCGATCAGCTCCGCGAACGCTCGCGGGCTTATGCAGATCAAGCCCGAAACGGCGCGCGAAACGGCCCGCGGATTGAAGATTCGTTTTTCGCGCGATCGCCTGACCGCGGATCCCGCCTACAACCTGCGGCTTGGGCGCGCCTACCTCTCGCGGATGCTCGGGATCTTCGACGGCTCGTACGCGCTCGCGATCGCCGCCTACAACGCGGGTCCCGCCGCCGTGACGCGCTGGATCGGGAAGTATGGCGACCCCCGCGGCGGCGGCGTCCTCGACTGGATCGACTGGATCGAGGCTCTGCCCTATCCGGAAACCCGGAACTACGTTCAGCGCGTGCTGGAAGCCCTGCAGGTCTACCGCGCGATGTCGGGAAAAAAGAAAGCCGTCGCGACGATCGTCGAGGACCTTCGCCGATAGCGTCGTTGCCGCCCTCCGGGAGCCAAGCTAGATTCGACCCGGCAGGGGAGGCTTTCCATGTTCGACGAAATCGAAGCCTGCGTATTCGACGCCTACGGCACGTTGTTCGACGTCCATTCGGCGGCGGCGCGGCTCAGGGGCGAACTCGGAGACGAGGCCGACGCCCTGTCCGCCATATGGCGCGAAAGGCAGCTCCGCTACACTTGGCTCAGAAGCCTGATGGGACGGCACGACAGCTTCTGGCAAATTACGGGCGACGCGCTGGACTACGCCATGCATCGGCTCGACATGGAGGATCCGGGGCTGCGGGCGCGCTTGATGGAGCTCTATCTCCGGCTCGCGGCCTATCCCGACGCCCGCGACGCGCTGGGCCGGCTGAAGGCGGGCGGCAGGAAGACGGCGATCCTGTCGAACGGCGACATGTCGATGCTGATCGCCGCGGCCAAGAACGCGGACGTCTATCCGATGTTCGACCTGATTCTCTCGGTGGAGAGCGCGGGCATGTACAAGCCCCACCCCTCCGCGTACCGGTTGGCCGCCGACCGACTCAAGGTCCCTCCCGAGCGAATCGCTTTCCTCTCCTCGAACGGTTGGGACGTCCACGGAGCCGGCGCGTTCGGCTTCGCGGCCGTCTGGATCAACCGGACCGGCGAGCCGCCCGAACGGCTGCCCGCCCCGCCCCGGGCGGAGATCGGGACCCTGACGGAACTGCCGGAAATTCTCGGGCTCTGACCGCAATGCCGTTCCGCGAACGCCGCGTCGCGTCCCACGACGACCTTTCCCTCTACGTCCGGGATTACGGCGATCCGCTCGACGCGCGTCCCGCGCTGCTGTGCCTGGGCGGGCTGACGCGCAATTCCAGCGACTTCGATTCGTTCGCGGAATGGCAAAGCGGCGACGGCCGGCGGGCGATATGCCCGGATTACAGGGGACGCGGCCGCTCGGACTACGATCGGAACTGGAGAAACTACGATCCGCGCGCCTACTTGCGCGACATTCAGGACCTTCTCGCCGCCCTGAACGTTCACGAGGTCGTCGTCGTCGGCACCTCCCTCGGAGGAATTCTGGCCATGGCCATGGGCGCGACCCAGCCGGGCGCGCTGGCCGGCGCCGTGCTGAACGACGTCGGGCCGGAAGTGGAAACGGAAGGCATGGGCCATATCCTTCGCTACATTCGCAAGGACCGCCCGCAGCGCGACTGGGAAGAAGCGGTCGCGACGATCAAGCGGGCGATGCCGAATCTCGCGTTCCAGAACGAAGCCTCGTGGCTGCGGATGGCGCAGAACACCTTTCGCCGGTGCGAGGACGGCAAGCTGCGTTTCGACTGGGACGTGAACGTCGCGAAGCCGATGCTCAGGCCCTCCTACGAGATCCCCGACATGTGGCCCCTGTTCCGAACGCTGCGCAACGTGCCGGTCCTGCTCCTGCGCGGGGAGCGTTCGGATATCCTTTCGCGAGCCTGCTTCGAGCGCATGCGGAAAGCGAAGCCCGATCTGACCGCGCGCGAAATTCCGGGAACGGGCCATGCGCCGACCCTGGGCGAACCGGAAGCGCGCGCGGTGCTGGACGAGTTCCTTGCCGTCCGCTGACCGCCTCCCGTCGATCGCCGACGTTCGCGCCGCCGCGGCCCGGCTCGAGGGCGTGGCCGTCCGGACGCCCTTGCTGGAATTCGAGGCGCTGAACGACCGGGCCGGGGCGCGCCTTCTCCTCAAGTGCGAGACGTTCCAGCCCATGCGCGCGTTCAAGATCAGGGGCGCCTGGAACCGCATGTCGCAACTGTCCGGCGCGGAGCGCGCCCGCGGCGTGACGACCTTTTCGTCCGGCAATCACGCGCAGGCCGTCGCGGCCGCGGCGCGGCGGCTGGGAATCCGCGCGACGATCGTGATGCCGTCGGACGCGCCCCGCATCAAGATCGACAGGACCGAGGCCTACGGCGCGACCGTCGTGCTCCGCGAACGCGGAGAGCGCGAGGCCGCCGCCGCCGAGATCGCCGCCCGCACCGGCGCGGTTCCGATACCGCCCTACGACCACGCCGACGTCGTCGCCGGCCAGGGCACGGTGGGTCTCGAAATCGTGGAGCAATGCGCCGAAATCGGCGTCGTACCAAGCATGGCGATCGTCCCGTGCTCCGGCGGGGGCCTCGTCGCCGGATGCGCGATCGCGTTGCGCGACAGTTGGCCGGATGTCGAGATCTACGCCGCGGAACCCGAGGGATTCGACGATACCCGGCGATCGCTGGAGTCCGGCGCGCGGACCGCCAATCCGCCCGGCGCCGCGTCGATTTGCGACGCGCTGCTGGTTCCGACGCCGGGAGAACTGACGTTCGAGATCAATCGCGCGCTGCTGGCCGGCGCGGTCGCCGTGTCGGACGCGGAAGTGAAGGCGGCGATGAAAGCCGCGCTTGTGGACGCTTGCCTGGCGACCGAACCCGGCGGCGCGGCGGGGCTCGCGGCGGCGCTTCGCGGCAGGCCCGACGTCGCCGGGCGGACGGTTTGCGTCGTGTTGTCGGGCGGCAACGTCGACCCGGCGTTGCTCTCGGAAATCGCCGCCGCCTGAGCCGGGCCTCTTCCGCGCCGAAGCGCCGCTCCGTCGCGCCGCGCGGCGCCCGAAGTTGGCGTTTCCCCGCGTTTGTTGTACGATCTCCGAAAGCGCGTCTGAACCGCAAGGCGGCTTCGGCAGAAGGAGAAGCGAAAGTGGCGGAACTTTACGTGGGAAGGACCGAAGAATTCGGAGACCGGGATCGCAGAATCATCGCGCAAGGCGATCTGGAAATCGGGGTGTTCCATGTCGACGGCGAATTCTACGCCTACGAGAACAATTGCGCCCACCAAGGCGGCCCCGCGTGCCAGGGGAAGATCATCAACCGGGTCGAAGAGATCATCCACGAGACCGAAAAGACGGCGCACGGCCTCAAGTTCTCGGAGACCGACGTGCACATCGTGTGCCCCTGGCACGGCTTCGAATACAACGTGAAGACGGGCCGCCATCCGGGCAGCAGGAACGTTCGCCTGAAGCCCTATGCGGTGTCGGTCAGGGACGGAGAAGTCTATGTCGCCGTCTGAACTGGCGGCGCTCGACGCCGCGGCGGCGACGGCGCTGAACATCGCCCGCAGGGCGCTCGACGACGGCGACACCGAGGCCATACCGGACGAAACGGTGCAGCGGCTGTTGACCGCGGGCACGAGGCTGTTCGCCAACAAGGTCGAGATGGAAGAGCGCTTCTTCTCGCCCTATACCGGCCAGCAGGACGTGACGGCGACGGACGTCGTAATGACCTGTTCGGACATGCTGCGCGCCGTCAACCTATCGACGTTCGACCTCGCCATGTGGTTCGGAAGGCCGCGGCCGGGCGAGGAGGCATGACGCAACGGCATCCGGCCGCGGGCCGGAGAACCAACGGGAGAGTCTGATGGATACGGGCATCGAACCGGTACGGGAAAACACCGTCAGGGAAATCACGACCTACACGGATTCGCGCGACGTCCTGGCGAAGGCGCGCAAGCAGGCGGACGAACGCAACTTCGACGACGTGTTCATCGTCGACATCGATTCGCATCACACCGAAACCGAATCGTGGCGCGAGATCATCGGCTACATCGACGATCCGGTCGTTCGGGAGAACGCGCGCGAGATGGTGTTCCATCGATCCGGCACGCCTCCCTACGGGTTGAACGGCGATCTGGCGATGCGCTATCAGGACGTCGGCGGCCGCATTCCGCACCAGGCGGCCCGCGGCGAACATGTCGACGAAAGCGACATCAAGGCGGCGGGCGGGCATCGCGATCTCGTGCTCGCCAAACGCGCCTACGAGGCGATGGGCATCAATGTGCAGATCGTGTTCCCGACGCCCATGCTGTTTCTCGGAATGCATCCCCAGTTCGACATGGAAGCGGTGCTCGGAAAGGCCTACAACCGCTGGCAGGTGGACAACATCCTGACCAAGGACAAACGGCTCAAGACCATGATGTTTCTGCCGTTCAACGATCCGGAGTCGGCGCTCGAAACCATCGAGGAATTCGGGGACGCGCCGGGCTGCGTCGGGTTCATGGTGACTTCGGTGCGTTACAAGGCCGTCCACCACAATCACTACATGAAGGTCTATCGGGCGCTGGAGGAGCGCGGCCTGCCCATCGGCTTCCACGCCGGATACTACTGGCAGGATCCCTTCATGATGCAGATCAACCGCTTCGGGTCCATGCACGCGCTGTCGTTCGTGTGGTGCAACGTGGTGCACATGACCAACTGGATCATGAACGGGTTGCCCGAGAGGTTTCCCGGACTCGACGTGGTCTGGATCGAGTCCGGCCTCGCCTGGGTTCCGTGGCTCATGCAGCGGCTCGACCACACGTACCTGATGCGCTCGTCCGAAGCGCCGGTGCTCAAGAAGATGCCGAGCGAGTACATGAAGGAGATGTACTACACCTGTCAGCCCATGGAGACCGACCATCCCAAGGCGCTGGAACTGACCTTCGAGATGATCAACGCGCGAACCCAGTTGCTCTACGCCTCGGACTGGCCGCACTACGATTTCGACACGCCGAGCGTGATCTGGGATCTGCCGTTCCTCGACGAGCAGGCCAAGCGAAACATTCTCGGACTCAACGCGAAACGGATCTTCGATTTCGATCGATAGGATCTCCCGGAAACGGCCGCGCCCTGCGGGGCGCAGCCCCTCCGGCGGCGCGCTGTCGCGACCCGACCGTCGGAGTCTCGGCGGACGCGAGCGAAGCCGCTTCCGTTTCCGGCGCGTCCGAACCCGCGGACGCAGAGGGGGCGAGCGAATCGGCGAAGTTCGCCATGCTTCGTACCCGCCTGCCGTCGCCGAAGCGAGGATCAGCGTTTGCGGCGCACTTCGACCTCCATTCGGCCGATTACGTCGACTTCGCATGCGATGCGGTCGCCGTCCTCCAACGGACCGACGCCCGCGGGAGTTCCCGTCATCAGAATGTCGCCGGGATAGAGGGTGTAGAAGCGGGAAGCGTATTCGATCAACCTGCGGAAACCGAAGACGAGATGCCGCGTATTCGACTCCTGACGGGTTTCGCCGTTGACCGCAAGCCGGAAGCCGAGATCGTCGGGGTCATCGATTTCGTCGGCCGTGGTCATCCAGGGACCGAGCAAGGCGAAGGAGTCGAGCGATTTGCGAAGGCTGCGATCCTCGACTCCGCGCACCGTCACGTCGAGGCCGATCGCGTAACCGGCCACGCAGTCCAACGCTTCGTCCCGAACGACGTTCTTCGCCGTCCGCCCGACGATCGCGGCGACCTCGACCTCGTGATCGACGCGCCTGCCGCCGCCGCCGAGGTCGATCCCCTCGCCCGCTCCCGCCAGCGACGAATTCGCTTTCAAGAACAGGCCGCAGGCTTCGATCGTCCTGGTTTCGCGGCCGAAATTGATGCCCGGGTCGCGGCGCGCCTCGGCCACATGGTCCATGTAATTGGCCGGCGCGCCGATAATCTTGGCCGGATTGGCAACCGGACTGCGCAGAACGACATTGGCCACTCCCTGCACATATCCGTTTTTCCGGTTGGCGAGAACGCCCTCCTGGACCGCCTCGAGATGCGCGATCATCGCGTCGCCGTGAGGCCTCGGCCAACGCGTCTCGGGAATCGCCTCCAGCGCCAGGGTAACGTCGATCAACTGGTCGCCCTTGACCAGCCCCAGCTTGTCGTCGTTGTAACGGCAGAGCCTCATGCGTCCACGCGGTATTCGCGCCGGGCGCCGTCCGCCCAGACCAGCCCGTGCCCCGGCTCCTTCGGCGGCGCGACGTTCCCTTCGCCGTTCATCGTCGCCGGCGAGTCGAACAACGGCTCCAGCAATGGAAAGTCCTCCAGCCAGCGTATCGCCGGAGCCGCGGCCGCGACGTGAACGAACAATGCCGGCAGAAAATGCGGCGAGACCACGAGGTTGTGATATTCGGCGATTTGCGCGACGCGCAGGCACTCCGTTATCCCTCCCATCATGGCGAGGTCGGGTTGAACGACGGATACGGCGCGCTCCGCCATCAACGGAGCCAGTTCGACAACCCCTTGGTGATGCTCCCCGGCGGCGATCGGAACCGGGCTGTTCCGGGCCAGCATCGCGAATCCGGCGGTATCGTGCGCCGGCAAGGGTTCTTCGAGCCACAGGGCGTCGACATCGGCCAAAGCGTTGACCAGCCACCGAGCGCGCAAGAGATCGCATTTCTCGTTCGCGTCCGCCATGATGCGGACATGGTCGGGCAGAGCCCCGGCGACGGCTTCGATGCGGCGAACGTCGGGAGCTTCGCCGGCGACGCGGAGCTTCACCGCGCGGCATCCCATCGCCTCGTACTCCAGAGCGCGCGACACCGCCGCTTCCGGCGACTGCGCCGGCCCAAAGCCGCCCGAACCGTATACCGGCAAAATCCGCGCTTCGCCGCCGAGAGCTTCCGCCAGAGGCATGCCGAGACGACGCGCATGGAGATCCCACATCGCGACGTCGATGGCCGCAATGGCCAGATAGCCGACGCCGCGTCCGAGCCGGTTAAGAGAACCGGCGAGCCTCCGCCAGAGCGCTGGAGGCGGAAGCGGCTCGCCGCCCTCCACGAACCGTCCCAACATGTCCCTCGCCGCCGACAGGACCGTACGCCCGCCGCCTCCGAGCACGTAGGAGAAACCGGTTCCGGAGGCGCCGCCGGAATCCTCGAGGTCGACCACGACGACGTCGACCGCGGTAATGCCGGACCCGCCGGTCGGGCCGGAAAGCGGAAAGACCCAAAGCTCGGCGGTCGCCCGGGAAATCGTCACGCGTTCACCGTCAGCGCCACGGCATCGCCGTCTTCGATGCCGAGCGCCTCGCGCATGTCGACTTCCGCGATCAGTTCGATCTGCGCAGGCGGATAGTTCTCGACGAGGGGAAAAACGATGGCGCCCTCGATCTTGCCGCCGATGAACGCCGGCCAGCACTTCGCGTCGCAATCTTGCGGTCCGTCGTTCGGGTTGTTCATGCGAACGCCTTCCGTCCGCTTGAGCCGGACCCACACCGGCATCGAATCCGGGTCGTCGACGATGACGTTGAGCGTCCCCGGAAAGGGATCGATTCCGAGTTTTTCCATAAACTGCCGACGCGCCCAGTCGAGCCGGGTGAACGTCCTGCCCATGCCGACGCCGGTCGCGAGCCGCCCGACCAGACGTTCCGCCATCAGGCCGCCCGAACGGCGACGTCCATGCTGCCGACGCCCTCGCAGCGGCAGTGCATCACGTCTCCCGGACGAACGGGTCCCACGCCTTCCGGCGTGCCCGTCATGATCACGTCGCCCGGATAGAGCGTATAGAAGCTGGACCCGTACTCGATCAGCTTTCTGCAGTCGAAAATCAGCTTTTCGGTGTTCGAGTTCTGCCGCTCCTCGTCGCCGACCCTGATCGAAAAGCCGAGCTTGTCGGGATCGGCGATCTCGTCGGCGGTCACCAGCCAGGGCCCGAGCACGGAATAGCTGTCGATGGCCTTCCGCAGGCTGCGTTCCTCGGTGCCGCGCACGGTCATGTCGAGACCGATGGCGTATCCGGCCACGTAATCGAGCGCCTCGTCGTAACCCACGTTCTTCGCCGTCCTGCCGATCACCATGGACAATTCGACTTCGTGATCGTTGCGGCGGTCCGTGAAATGCAGCGCCACGCCATCGGCGGGGCCCGTCAGAACCGGATTCTTCAGGAACAGGCCGTAATGGTCGATGGTCTTGATTTCCCGTCCGAAGCTGACGCCCTCGTCCTTGATCGATTCTTCCTTGTGGGCGTGATAGTTGACCGGCGCTCCGATGACCTTCGTAGGGTTGGCGACCGGACTGTTCAACCTGACCTCGCCAACCGCGCGCCGCGCGCCCGAGGGAGCGAGTTCGCGAACTCTGGCGCTGACCGCCTCGAGGTTGGCGATCAGCGAATCGCCGGGCGGCGCCGGCCATCTCGCGGGCGGGATGACGTCAAGCGCCGCGGTTACGTCGACGATTTCCTCGCCTTCCACCAGCCCCAGCCGGTCGTCGTTGAAACGGCAAATTTTCATTCCATTCTCCCTCGACCTCTTGCGCGGCAGCCGGCCGCCGAAGCGCATCCCCGCAACGCCTGCCCCCGACGAAACATGATAAGCGGCGGCGGCGGCCGTGACTACAGCGGACGAGGCCCCGCCCCTCCGACAGGCTCGCAGCGCGGCCTCTTGCTCAGTCGCTCTTCTCGCGGAACCCATCGGGTTCGCGTCGCGGCAAGGAAAGCGCCTTCCTCATTCCGTCGTTCCTCAAGGAATTGCGGTAACGAGACGATGCCGAAAATTATATACGAAAGCGAGCGATCCATGCGGGCCGAGGAAGGATGGCGCAGGCCGCGCGCCGGACTGAGAAAGGACGACGTGCGGAGCGATTCCTTGCGCGACCGACGGCAAGAACGGCTCCGTCATGCGCAATTCCCAAGATATCCACAGATATCCCCGCGCCGCGCCTGCCGGGCGCTTGTCGATTCGCAGGGTGCGGGTAATTTCCAGATGCGCGGGCGTAGCTCAATGGCAGAGCAGAAGCTTCCCAAGCTTACGACATGGGTTCGATTCCCTTCGCCCGCTCCACCTTCATGCTGAACGTCCTGCGGCGCCGAGTTCGCGAGCCAGCCTCGTCGGCGCGCCGGCCTCTTGCCATTTCGCCGAGACGGCATAGACTCGGCAACGCTATGCGGGCGTAGCTCAATGGCAGAGCAGAAGCTTCCCAAGCTTACGACGAGGGTTCGATTCCCTTCGCCCGCTCCAGTTCCTCTTCCTCCGTTCCGGAAATTTCGAGGCATGGCGCCTGCTGGCGCGCCCGACGCAGTATCCCCAAAGCTTGGCGACATGCGCGCTTCGGTCGAAGCGCGAATTGAACGCGCCCGTCAAAGGCCGCACGGTTCCAAGCGACGTAGCCACACGCAACGCCTGCGCGTTCTCTTCGAAATGCACCGCGGCCGCGAGCAGCGGCGGCACGTTTTCCGCGACGACCACCGCTCCGGGAGCGAGAGCCGCGTTGCAGTTGCCCAGCGTGTCGGCGAGCGCGCGGCCGGCTTCGGCGCATGCGCAACGCGAGTTGAACCATTGCCCCGGGCGCGGCAAACCGCCGTTTTCGCTGCCTCCCGCCCGGACGCCGCCCCTGCAGCGAACGGCCGCCCCTGCAGCGAACGGCCGCGCCGGGCGAAAGCCCGGCGAAAGGGACGCGCCGCGGGCCGGCGAGAAAACGTCGGCGCCGGAAAAGAACTCCGGGAAGGAAGACGAGCGCCGTGACGCCCCGTCCGCCGGCGGAAGCTGCCGCCGCGCGGCCGCCATCTCCTTGATGGCTCCGGCATGGCGGTCTATCCTGCCAAGATGGCGAGACGCATGCTTCCGATCGGCTTTTCCTCCCTCCGGGAGATCCGCGAGATGGACTGCTACTACGTCGACAAGACGGAGCATGCGCGCCGCCTCGTCGAGGGCGGCAAGTACTACTTCCTGTCGCGTCCGCGCCGGTTCGGCAAGACCCTGCTGGTGGACACGCTGCAGGAGCTGTTCGAGGGAAGCGAGGAGTTGTTCCGGGATCTCGCCGTGCACGGCAGGTGGGACTGGTCGGCGCGCCACCCGGTCGTGCGGCTCAGCTTCGGCGGGCGCAATTTCGTCGTCCCGGACCGCGTTCGGAAAGATGTGGAGGACCAGCTGGAGGAGACGGAGCGGCTGGCCGGCCTCGAACCAGGAGCTGGCGAGGCGGCGGTCCGTTTTCGGCGCCTGATAAGGACGCTGCACGAGCGCACCGGGCAGCGGACGGCCGTGCTGGTGGACGAATACGACAAGCCGATCCTGGACGCGCTCGGCGACCGGGAGCTGGCGCTGGCCAACCGCGGCTTCCTGCGCGACCTGTACGGAGTGATCAAGGACTGCGACGAGCAGCTCCGTTTCGTTTTCCTGACGGGGGTGAGCAAGTTATCGGGCCTGTTCTCGGGCTTGAATAACCTGATCGACGTCACGCTGGAGCCGGAGTTCTCGGACATCTGCGGCTGCACGGACGACGAACTGGACGCGGTCTTCGCCCCGGAACTCGAGGGCCTGGACCGGGACGAGATCCGGCGCTGGTACAACGGCTACAACTGGCGCGGGCCGGAGAAGGTCTACAACCCGTTCGGTCTGCTGCTGCTGTTTCGGCGACGCGAGTTCCGCCCGTACTGGTTCCAGAGCGGCACGCCGACCTTCCTGGTCGAGACGCTGGCGCGCCGCGACCTGCCCACTCCCCGCCTGGACGGCATGACCGGCAGCGAGAGCCTGCTTTCGTCCGTCGACGTGGACAATGTCTCGATCGAGGCGCTTCTGTTCCAGACCGGCTACCTCACCATCGCGGGCGAGGAGGACGGGCGCTACAGGCTGGGCTACCCGAACCTCGAGGTGCGCCGGAGCCTGGGCGAGGCCCTGCTGGGAGAACTGCTCCCGGTCGAGGCCCGCGAGGAGACGGAGAACCTGCGGCTGGGCGAATTGCTGGAGGCGAACGACTTCAAGCGTCTCGAAACCCTGTTCCGCGGCATTTTCGCCGCCATCCCGCACCAGTGGTACGCGACCAGCCCCGTCGCGAAGTACGAGGCCCACTACGCGAGCGTCATCCACAGCTGCTTCCTGATGGAGGGCCTCGAGCCGGTCGCGGAGGACAGCGGCAGCCGGGGGCGCGCCGACATGGCGGTTCGCGCCGGCGGGCGCGTCTACCTGTTCGAGTTCAAGGTGGTGGAGCGCGGGCGGGAGGGGACCGCGATCGCGCAGCTGCGGGAGAAGGGCTACGCGGACAAGTACCGCCATCTCGGGCGTTCGGTCCACCTGATCGGGGTGGAGTTCAGCCGCGAGGAGCGCAACGTCGTCGGGTTCGATTGCGAGCCCGCCTGAAGCCGGGCGAGGTCCCGTTCGGACATTTCGGCAGCCGCCTCCGCGAAAAGCCGCCGCAGGTTCGGGTCGGCAATCCCTGTCGCGAGGGCGGTATGGGGATGGGTTGGTCGGTGAGTCAAGGTGCCGGGACGGCGGCGGCGTTCATCCTTTCCTCGCGACGATATGGAAAATATGCCAGTGCTTCCGCCTTCCGCGCGGCGTCACGGAGTCCTCCTCTTCTTCTTCGAGCAACTCGATCTCAAGACCCGACAGCAACTCGTCCACCTCGGCGCGCCGCAAATGGGTGATGCCCGGATTCCCGAACCACGAGTCGCGGTCGCCGTACAACTGCCCCGAAAACCTTCCGCCCGGCCGCAGCGCGGCGAGGATCTTGTTCCACACGGACGGAAACGCGGCTGCGGAGCATAGCGGCAGCGAGAACGACGCGTTGACGAGATCGCAGGGCGGGAGGAGCGCCTCCTCGTGCCGCGACACCAACGCGTCGACGCGGGCGCCGGCCGGCAGGTCGCGGCGGGCGCGCAATGCGGTTATCGCCTCCGGCGCGGCGTCCACCGCGAGAAGCCGCCAGCCGCGCCGGAGAATTTCGACGGCGTCGCGTCCGGATCCGCATCCGAGATCGACGGCGCGCGCATTTCGCGGTCGGCCCTCCGCATCGAACGCGTCCAACGCCGCCAGCAACGTTCGCCGCGGCGGACGGTCTCCGGTCTTCTCGTAATAGGAAGACCAGTCACAGGAAGCTGTGTCCGCCATCGACGATCATTCCCTGGCCCGTGATGTAGGCCGCTTCGTCGGAACACAGGAACAGCATTGCCTTGGCGAGGTCGTGGATCGTGCCTTGCCGCGGAATGCACTGCGCCTCGGTGAACTTCGCGAACATCTCGCGCGGCACGGACGGACGTTCGATTTCCGTCTGCATCACGCCGGGCCAGAACGTGTTCACCGTAATCCCGTAGGGTCCCAGTTCGCGCGCCATCGACCGGGTCATGCCGATCACCGCCGACTTCGTCGTGATGTAATGCAGGTAGTTGGGGCGTCCGAGTACGGTCGTGCCCGAGGAAATGTTGACGATGCGTCCCCACCGCGATGCGATCATGTGCGGAACCACGGCGCGGGAGCACCAGAAGGCGCCGTTCACGTTGACGTCCACCGCGCGCAACCACTCGTCGCCCGGCAGTTCCCAGAACGGCGCCATCGTGATCCGGGAAAAAACGGCGGCGTTGTTGATCAGGACGTCGATCCGGCCGAAAGCGGACAGGGCTTCGTCGGCCATCTGGTTCGCCGACGATTCCACCGCCACGTCGACCTCCAGAGCGAGCGCCCTGCCGCCCTTCGCCTCGATTTCTTCCTTCACCCTTTCCGCATTGCCGCCATCGAGGTCGGCGATCACGGGGACCGCTCCCTGCGCCGAAAAGTAGTGCGCGTAGCCTCGTCCGATCGCCTGCCCGGCGCCGGTAATGATCACCACGCGATCCCTCAGACTTTCGTATGTGACGTTCTTGTCGACATCCAGCGTTGCGTAGTCGATGTACCCGATTTCGGTCATGCCGGTCTCCCTTCGCGCCGCCGGTTCCGAAGCCTGCGGCCGCTGTCTCGGTAAACGGTAGTTGTGCACGGCATGGCCGCCAGCGCAAGCGGTCGCGCGCTCGGGAACCGGCACCGCGCCGCGGATGCCCGACGCCGGACATGCGGCGGCGCCCCGGACGCGGAATCCGCAGTCAACTGGGCGGCAAGAGCATTCCCAGGGGCAGAGCGTGAAAACGCCTCCCGCCGAAACCGAACGGCAACGCCCGTTCGCCGCCGTAGAACAGAACGCCCCGCTCGAAGGCGTCGCCGGCGAACTCCGCCAATGCCGCGAGCCCCCTGAAATCCTCCCCCCTGACGCTGGCGGATGCCTTCACCTCGACGCCGATGACCCGCCCGTCGCCGCGCTCGAGCACGATGTCCACCTCCCGCTTTCTCTTGTCCCTGAAATGCCACAGGCTGACTTCCTCTTCCGCCCAAGCGGCATGCTTGCAGAGCTCCATGCAGATCAGGCTTTCGAGCAGACCGCCATAGTAGCGGCTTTCCAATAGCTGCCGCTCGTTGCGCAAGCCCAGCAGATGGCAGGCCAGCCCCGTATCGACGTAATGAAGCTTGGGCATGCGCGTCGCGAGACGTCTCGCCCTGCCTCTCAACCAGGCCGGCGCGCGGCGAACGATGTACATGAGTTCGAGTATTTCGACGTAGCGCTTGCTCAGCCTGTCATCCAGATCCAGGTCGTTGGAGATATTTGAATACTTCAACAGATTGCCGCTGACGCCGGCAAGCCAGGGCGTCAACGCGCGCAGTCTGGAAAAGTAATCGCCGCGAGCTGCGTGCAGCGTCTCGAAATCCTTGTAGAGGCGGCCCTCGATATAGGATCGGAACCATGCCTGTCTGCTGCGCTGGCCCTTATCCTGCGCCTCCGGGTACCCGCCGCGCAGAACCAGAGTGGCGATGTCCTCCCGCGTCGCCGGCGCAGTCGCGAGATCCTCGAACTCGCCGGCCGACAGATAATCGACGACGTTCAGTCGCCGACCGTGCAGTTCGGTTACGGAGAGGGGCAGCAACTCCAACTTCGCCATATGCCCAGGCAGGGTCTCCTGCGTTCGGGCCGAGCGGAAAATGTCCGCCGAACCCGTCAGCAGAAACTTGCCTTTCTCGCTCGGCCCGAGCCCGTCGGATATTTCCTTGATGGCCGGGATCAATTCCGGGACGTATTGGAATTCGTCCAGCACAGCGCGCTTCCGCCCCAACGAGCGAACGAATCCCCGCGGGTCGGTCTGTGCGGACGCTAGAGTGGCCTGATCGTCCAGCGTGAAATACTCCAGCCCCAGGTCGCGGGAGATCGAACGCGCAAGCGTCGTTTTCCCGGCCTGCCGGGGTCCCGTCAGATAGACGATACGGAATTCTCCAAGTAGTTCCGTGAGACGAGGCTGCAGGTGTCTATCGTACATGGTTCGTGTCTGCTCGATGCCTTGGCTGTCCCAATCGGGCATCATGCCCGCCATGGCGAAAAATACAAGTGCTTAATGCGAAAAATACACCGCCTTAGCGCGAAATGTCCACCGCCTTGACGCGAGAAATACACATTCTTATAGCGAGGAATCCTCTGCCTTAGAGCGAGGAATACACACCCTTAATGCGAGATGTCCACCGCCTTAGAGCAAGAAATACAGGCCCTTAACGCGAGGCGTCCGCTGCCTTAAGGCGAGAAATGCGCCGCCTTGGCGCGAGATGTCCACTGCCTCACGGAAAAAACGCCGCATGCCCGACCCGTCTTCGGCGCTTGGGAGCTTCTGCGGTTCCGCCGCGCGCACGAAAATCAGCCTCCAGCGTCACGCTCCGGTGACGACAGGAAAGCTGCGCGGTCTACCTCGAAGAGCAGGGTTTCGAGATCGGTATCCGGCGCCCCCGCCGCGCGCAGCGCCTCAACCGTTTCCGCAAGGTAGTCTCGACAACTGCCGAACTTGCCTGCGGCGGCGGCAATGTAGCGCGCCTGCTCGGCGACCGACAGGTCTCCGGCATACTGAGGCTGACCGGGATTAACCACGAATGCGAGAGCGTCTGCCCTTGCGTTGTCGACATCCACGCGAATCCACTGCGGACGGTAAACCGCCGTCCACATTTCCCGTTCCCAAAGCGGCAGAAGCCCATTCGCGCCCGTGCCGGGGGACAGGTCGTAGAGAACTCCGGCGCAGGACGCGCCCGCGTTCGGTTCGAGGGCGAGCCCGAGGCCGGGGCGCGAGGGAGTTCCACGCGCATGGACCGTCCAGATGCAAAACGCCCGCCGATAGTCATGCAGAACGGCGGCCCGTCGCGCCGTAGATTCGAAACAAGGGTTCCACATCAACGAACCGTAGGCGAAAACGCGAATGCCTGCGGGGTTCGGCGCGCATGCCAGGGTTTCGTCCAGCGAACGCCGCCGCGCCGCGTCGGCGAGCGGAGGAACGGGGCGCGCAGGCGGCGGACGAACCGCCATCAACGCTTCCCGACAAGCTTCGGCATTTTCACGGTTGAAAATTTGCGATTCAAATGCATATTATTGACCATTCCAGCGGCAGGCTCGGCGGCAAGACGGCGACAGGACAGGCTGCCGCAACAGCGGGGGACCCGTCGGAAACGAAGTTCCGCGAAAACCCGAAAACTCGGCAGATGCGGCGAAAATGCAGGATTACATCGAACGTTCTCTGGAACCTGTCCTCGGAAAAGCCGCCGCCGAGTTTCCGGCTGTCATTCTGACCGGACCGCGCCAGTCCGGCAAGACGACGCTCCTCAAGCGCCTCTTCGGCGATCGCTGCGGATACGCGTCCCTTGAAACGCCGGACGTCCGGTCCATCGCATTAGACGACCCGCGAGGCTTTCTGGACGCGTATCCGCCGCCTGTCATTTTCGACGAGATACAGCACGTTCCCGATCTGCTTTCCTATATCAAGGAAAGAATCGACGAAAACCGCCGCGAAGCCGGTCAGTACCTATTGACGGGTTCCCAGAACCTCGCCCTCGCGGAAAAGGTGACCGAATCGCTCGCCGGGCGCGGCGATACTTCGCCTGCTCCCGCTTTCCAGACGGGAGGCCGAGGGGAAACCGCAGGCCGCTTTCGCATGGGAACGCGAACGTCAGCCGGATCCCCCTGTCCTCGGCGATCTGTGGAACGGCTTTCTTCGAGGCGGGTATCCGGAACTTGCTTCTCAACCTGATCGAGACCCGTATCTCTGGCATGCCAGCTACATGCAGACCTATCTCGAGCGGGACGTGCGCGCGCTCCGGCAGGTCGGAGATTTGACCCGATACCAGAATTTCCTGCGAATTCTTGCCGCCAGAAGCGCGCAGCTTCTGAACCTGACCGACATCTCCCGGGATCTGGGCATTGCCGTCAACACGGCGAAGGCATGGCTTTCTCTGCTCGAAGCCACCTATCAGGTGATCGTATTGCGCCCGTATTTCGCGAATATCGGAAAGCGGTTCGTCAAGACTCCAAAAGTATATTTCACGGATGTCGGAACGCTTTGCCACCTCGTCGGCCTTCGCGACCCCGAACATGCCGCGCGCGGCCCGATGGGCGGAGCGATCATGGAGACCGCCGTGCTGTCCGAAATCGTCAGAACGCTGACGCATCGCGGAATCGATCCGAGAGTCTATTTCTGGCGGACGACGGCAGGAACGGAGGTGGACTTCGTCATCGAAACTGCGGGACAACTCGTTCCGGTGAAGCTGTCCGCCACCCCGCGTCCGGCGATGGCCTCCTCCATCAGAACGCTTCGAGCGGATCTGGGGAACGCAGTCCTGCCGGGATACGTCGTGCATCCGGGCGACATGCGCCTTCCCCTCGGTCCCGCGGCAACCGCCCTGCCCTTCGCAGCTTTATAGTTTCTCCGGCGCAACGACCTGCGCCGCGGGGCGAAACGCCGCTCCGCCTACGGCGAACCCGGCGACCGTCCGCTCTCAGATCACCCCCTTGTCGCGCAGCGCCATGAGCTCGCCGTCGCCCATACCGAGCTTTTCCCGCAACACCTCCTCCGTGTGCTCCCCCAGCAGAGGCGGCGCCTGCCGGTAATCGACGGGCGTGCGCGACAGGCGCATCGGGCTCGCGATCACGGCGGCGCCGTCCGCCCCGGCCAGCGGGTGTTCCATGCGAACGACCATTTCGCGATCGGCGACGTGCGGATCGTCGAACACCTGCTGCAGATCGTTGATCGGCCCGCATCCGATCTTCTCCGCCTCGAGCGCCGCGAGCCATTCTTCCGAGGTCCGCTTCCGGAATATCTCCTGCAGAACCGGTATCAGAGCATCGCGATTGCGCACCCGCGAGTCGTTGGCCGCGTAGTCCGGATCGACGGAGAGACCGGGGCGTTCCGCCAGATCGCAAAAACGCCGGAACTGGTCGTCGTTGCCGATCGCGACGATGATGTATCCGTCGGCCGTCTCGAAGGGCTGGTAGGGAACGATGTTGGGATGCGCGTTGCCCAGGCGGCCGAGCGAGCCGGCATGCAGATAGTTCATGCCCGCGTTGGCGAGCATGGCGACGGTGGTGTCCATCATGCCGATATCGATGTATTGCCCTTCTCCGGTCAGGGCGGAATGGCGCAACGCCGCGCAGATCGCCACGCCTGCATACATGCCCGCCATCACGTCGGCGATCGGCACCCCGACCTTCTGGGGCTCGCCGTCGGGCTCGCCTGTGATCGACATCAGGCCCGCCATTCCCTGCAAGAGGAAATCGTAGCCCGGACGGGGCGCGTAGGGACCGGTCTGGCCGAATCCGGTAATGGAACAATAGATCAGTCCCGGATTGCCGGCTTTCAAATCCTCGTGGGAAAGGCCGTATTTCGCGAGGTTTCCGGTCTTGAAGTTTTCGACCAGGCAATCGGCGCCGAGGGCCAGACGGCGCGCGATCTCCGCTCCCTCGGGTTTCGCAATGTCGAGCGCGACCGACCGCTTGTTGCGATTGGCGCCCATGTAATAGGCGCTTTCCGACGTGTCCGCCCCGCCGCCGTCCCGAAGGAAAGGCGGGGCGAACTTGCGCGTGTCGTCGCCCGCGCCGGGCCGCTCGATCTTGATCACGTCGGCGCCGAGGTCGCCGAGCAGCTGGGTGCAGGTCGGCCCCGCGAGCACGCGGGTGAGGTCGAGGACGGCAACGCCCGCGAGCGGGCCTGAAGGCTGAGGCATGAGGGTTCTCGAAAGGTCTACAGGCACGGAGGGCCGAGAGCGGGAAAGTGCTCGGCGCGAAACGAGGACAAGGCAGCGGGATCCTGCGCCGCCGCGTCGTTCACGACGAGTTCGAAAACGACCTCGCCATCCGGCGCGACTTCGACCAGCCGCGCCATGCAGTGTCCCGCGTTCACGTCGGCGGACGGGATGCCGTCGACCGTGCAGACGCCTCCGTAATCGATGAAGGTATTGCCGGTGGCGGGCAGGCGATACGCGCCGCTCTGGAAAGAGGAGAACGCGCCGTCTTCCCGCCGTCCCCGCTCCCACGACTGGCGCACCCGGCCGTTCTCGATCGCGAACTCGACGACGCGGCTGTAGCTTTCGGCCTCCGGCGTCTTGCGGTCGAACGGCGTCGCCCTGTGATTTCCGTTGTCGAAGCACATCACGGCGCCCGAGGGCGTGATCGAGCAGTCGTGCTGGTGGTACTGCCACTCGAGCCCCGGCTCGGGAACGAGCAACTTGTCGTTCCACGGCTTTCGCCAGTTCGCGTGAGTTCCCAGAATCCAGACCAGGGAGCCGCTGGTCCGGTCGATCTTCACCAGACAATCCTGATGCCTCAGGGAAACGACGAAGCTGTCGTCGGAATCGTCGTAGGCCAGGCCGTTCGCGTGGCTCCAGTCGCAGGTGTCGGGATAGCCGCGGCGAATCCAGTAAGCGGCCCGACTGCCGTAGCAGACGCGGTGCGGATCGAGCAGGTCGAGCATCGGGTAACGATTGACGATCTTTCCGTCCTCGCGCCGGAATTCGACCACCACGTCGCCGACGACCTTCGCTGTCTCCGTGCCGCCATTCGGATCGTCCTCGGTCGCCGGAAAACCGTCGATCTCCCGAATCTCCATGCTGCATGCGAGAATATTGCCGGAAGGCAGCTCGATCGCCGCGTGATGAAACATTCCGGTATCGACGCGAATGGCGCCTTCAGGCGGCGTTTTGCCTTTCCACCGTCCGGCCGCATACCACTCCCGTTTGGTGTCGCCCAGGAAGTCGATTTCGCAGATACGGCCGTCGGCGACGTAGAGCGCGTTGCCGTTCGCGAGTCTGCGCACGTCGCCGATCGCTTCGCCGATGCGATAGATCCAGACGATCTCGCCGGTCCGGTCGACAGCCGCCAGCAAACCCATTTCGGGACGATTCTCGGAGGCCGGAGCGTAACGGACGTTGAACATCATCGCGCCCGGCTCGCGTCTCTCGGGAATGCAGGCGAGGAGTTCCATCGGCGGTAAATTGGAGGGGAGCCGCGGCGCTTCGCAGGTCAGAGTGGCGATCGCCTTTCCTCCGCGCCCGTCTTCGGCGGCAACCTCCACCCTGCTGGTCGTTCCGGGCCGCAGACCGATCAGCGGGATACGGTGCCTTTCCCGCGGTTTGGAACCGGAATCCAACCGCCAGGAACGTTCGTCCGAGAAAACGTCGAGCGTGACGCGCGAAGGCGTCTCCGTGGCGCATTCGACGACGGACGCCAATGGCGCGCGCGGATTGGGATTGGGGAAGACGACCGGATCGCTGGTGAATTTCATCGCTGCTTTCCTCGGTCCGCGAGCATCGCGGTTTCAGGGAGGTTTCCGCAAGCCTTCCGAAAGCGTCGTTCCACAGACCTTCCGTTGAGAGACCAACTTCCGGAATCTTCCGACATCGTCGCTCGCCGGACGCGTAAGACTTGTATGGAGGTCTCCCGGATTGCAAGCGTTTGTCGGCATGCCACGGGTGCGCGGACTTGCACTCGAACAGTGACGCGATCGACATGCGCGACCGCTGTTCCTGCTTCGGGCGCAAGCAAGACCGACATCATGGTTCCGAACGGCGGCGGCCTTTCTCTGCCGACGCCCTGTCCGGATGATCAGGGAGTCGACGGCAGCGCCCGAAACCCGCGGCTCTCTTTGCAGGAAAAGCAACGGGAACCTCCACGGCCTGGCTGCGGCACTGGTCGATCAGTCCGGCCGACCGCCATGCAACTCCCGGGGAAACGTGCCGACAGAGTTTGACCTCCGCCGCCAATGTTCCGTCCGAGATCACATAAACGACCGGAGCATGGCCGCAACCACGCCGATAGCCGCCACCGAAAGAATGCCGAGCAGCCAGCGCAGCATCGACGCCTCCTTGCGTTCGATCAACGCCTTGACTTCAGCCAGATCTCCTCGCGTGACCATGCGTTCGAGTTTCGCCTCGATTCTGGCCAGACGCTCCCCGCAGTCGCCGCCCCCGGAGCCGGATCTGCCGGGCGTGGAAAGCGGTACTCCATCATTGTCGCCATTCATTCCAATGCCCGCCAGTTATTGACGAAGTCCCACGAGCCCGACCCGTAGTCCACCTTGATCACGACTCCGGGCACGCCTGTTTCGCCGATTCCGAGATCCGGTTTCCGCGCAAGTCGGACCAGCCACCGCCCATGCCCTGCCGCACCTCGCGGTGCAAACTCTCTGCGACATTCAACCTATCTGCCTGACGGAAGGATAGAGCTTTTCATGCAAGCATCCTCTCAAGGATCTTCCGTTTCCGCCCGATCATCCGATTTTTCTCGGTCACTTCGCTCCAACGCCGCAGCCGTCCGATTTTCGATCCAGCTTAAGCCCTCTCGATGTTCCTCTCTGAAGATTTCCGCGAACGCCGAATTCGTCAAGAGATGCGTTGGCTCTGTTCATACACCTTTTTCGGCGACAGTTCCCGCGCACGGGGAGATCGTTCAGCATCGAAGAGGCGGTTCGCTCCAGGCCAGACCCGCAGCAACGTTCAACCTGACCAAGCATGGGTCCGACCCGACCCGACCGCTTCGGGCGGGGACGACCGATTCGCCAGAGAGACTGGAAATGTCGTGAATGCCTGTTGCGCTCTTCGATCCGTCGAAGGCGCGCGGAGCGACTCGTTCGTTTCTCGGGCATCGCCTTCCCGTACGCCGAACCCCGTACGGATTTCTCGCCGCGCGCCGGTACGGCGGTCACGCCCTGCCCGTCGCGCTTCATCAGGAAGTCCACCGAGGCGTTTGCGCCGCGCCCTTTTTCGCGCCTGCTTCCGGGTCCGCTCTCCGGCTGCCGTGGGCATGTTCAGCCGGAAGAGCGCCGGGGCGGGGACCGGCAGCTTCGCTCCGCCGCCGGGCGCGACCGCGCCGCAAGCTCCGGGGGGCAGGCGCGGCTCAGTGCAGCCTGGCGACGCCCGTCGCGCGCGACAGCAACTCCTCGCCGTCGTCGCTGTCGATCACGTAATCGCCGAGCACGGCAAGACGGTCGGGATCGTCGATCGCGGCCAGCAGCGCCTCGAGGCGCGTTGCCGTGCCCGCATCGAACTTCCGCGCCGCCTGACGCAACAAGATCGCCCGCTGTCGTTCCAGCCCTTGCTCCCTGCCTTCGGTCAGCCCCAACTCCCTGCCCTCGGCCCAGCCCCTGGCCCGACTCTCGTCGACAGCCTGATCCATCCGTTTGGCCAACAACGATCCCATCTCTCCCAACTCCCCTGTCTCCTCGAACGACTTCAGCTTCTTCAGCGTCTCGCCGCTCACCTGCCCGCTGCCTTCCGCCGCCTGACGCACCAACGCCGCAAACAGGCCGCGAAGCTGCGCATCGGCCTCCGGGTCGGTCGCCTCCTGCAACGCCGACAGCGCCGGCCGCAGATCCTCCCACCGGCCTTGCTCGACCAGCGCCTGCGCGTACAGCACGTTGTCCAGCATCGCATCCTCGACGCCCGTCCGGCGAAGGTCAAGCAGAAAGTAACGTTGCAGTTGGTACGGCTCAAGCTCCTCGTCGACCGGCCCGACCATCTCCCTCATCTCCCGCGGCGCCGACCATCGCGCCTCTCCGCTGTAGACCACCACCGGCACCACCGGCGGCAGCTTCTCGCCGGGCGACCGCTTCTTCTTCCGCAGCTCCGTGTATATTTGCGACGTGTACTTGACCATGCGCAGCGGCATGTCCTGGTCGACCGTCGACTGGAACTCCGTCAGGACGACGACGTAGAGTTCGCCGTCCCCCTCGCGGAAGCTCACGCGCCAGACCATGTCGCTGCGCTGCTGTCCCAGCCGGGCGTCCACGAACTCCGTCGGCATCGTCTGCAGGGTGTCGAGGTCGAGCCGGTCGGCCAGTCCTTTCGAAACGATGCTGCGCAGCAGGTCGCGGCACACCCGCGGATGGCTGAACAGGGACTTGTACTTGGCGTCGTCGTTCATCGTTCCGTCTCCTCCCCGGTCTGCGCCCCGGTCGGCGGGGCTCGCGTGCCAACAGTCGGCCTATAAGACGAACTTATAGTGCGCTTATGAAATATGCAAGAGGAAACGAGATGGTTGCGCCGCGCCATTTTTCGTCGGCCCTCCGCCCGGCCGACGCCCCGCGAACCGCTCCGCCCGCCCGCCAGCGGCCCGCAAGGGCCTCGCGGGCGCTCAGTCACAAAAAGCGAGTGTTGCCGCACCGCAAACCCGGTGCAAGCCGGGCCGTGGCCTGAACGCAGGCGGCCAGGGGCGGCGCCCGGCCGGCCGTGGGGTAGAATCTGCGAAAATCGCGGTCCCGGCGCGGGAAATTCGCAGTTTTCCGTACCCGAGGAAAAAATTCGGTGCTCCTGAAAGCTGTCCGCATTTCAAGGCGTTGCGGACAGCGCACGCGGCTCAACACTCCATGCGGGACTATCCGTTCGGAGAACATCGTCACATCGTCGCACCATGCCGCGACAACGTAGAGCGCAAGGTTGCCACGACTCCTGCGGCTGACGCCAACAAAGCGGACGACAGCGCATGTCCAGCGAAATTTCGCTCTCTTCGAAGCGCTTGGCGGAGCGCCCCCTCGCCGCTTCGGGCAGCGCCATGACCTTCCTCCTGATCGGCGCTGTCGGACGCCAATGCGGCCAAGGGCCATTGCGTAGCGGCACCAGCCAAAAACCCGCGTTGCGCGTCTGACTTCGCGACCGCAGCGTATCGCAGCCGACGAAGCGTTCGAACGTACCCGGCGAAACGGTTATCCTGCTATATTCTCCAGACATCTTCGTATGGAAAAATGCGCCGCGCCATTTAGGAGAAGCGACAATTGGACAAGCGGAAACTCCTGATCGTCGGCGGATACGTTTACGACCATGACAGCGACGTCCACAGACCGCCCGTGGCCGACATCCTCGTCGAGGGCGCCGACATCGTGGCGGTCGGCAACGACCTGCCGGCCGGTCGGACCGCGGGCGCGGAAATACTCGATGCCGCCGACCACCTCGTAATTCCCGGACTGATCAACGGGCACTACCATTCCCACGACACGTTGTGCCGCGGCCTGTTCGAGGAAATGCCGCTCGAGACGTGGCTGCTCTACACGCTTCCCATGGGCGGAAATCGCAGCAAGGAAGAAGTGCGGCTGCGAACGCTGGTCGGAGCGCTCGAGTCCATGCGCTGCGGAATTACGACCGTTCAGGACATGCTGGGGCTGGTTCCGCTGTCCGAGGACTACGTCGACGTCGTCATCTCCGCCTACCGGGAGATCGGGGAGCGCGTCGTGTTCGCGCCCATGGTTTCCGACATCCCGCCGGTGGGCATGGTGCACAACGGCCATCTGCTGCCGCCCGAGATCCGGGCGATGATGGGCGACAAGGCGCTCGGCGTTCGCGAGCAACTGGATTTCCTGGAGAGTCAGATCGATCGCCATCCGGCGCGGGGCGCGTTGCACTGGGCGGTGGGTCCGTTCGCTCCCCAACGCTGCACCCCGGAAATGCTGGCCGGCTGCGGCGACCTTGCCGAGCGTCGCGACCTCGGCATCTACATCCATGTCTACGAAACCCGGTCGCAGGCCGTCATGGCGCGCGAAGCCTTCGGGGAGTACGGCGGCTCCTTTATCGGTTACCTGGACGCCGCCGGCGTTCTCAATCGCCGGCTCAACATCGCGCATAGCGTCTGGATCACCCGGGCCGAAATGGACCGGATGGCGGCCGCGGACGCAGGGGCCGTGCTCAACCACAACAGCAACATGAAACTCAAGAGCGGCGTCGCGCCGGTTCTCGACATGCAGGAATCGGGAATGCGCATCGCGCTCGGATGCGACAACTGTTCGGGCAGCGACGTCCAGAACATGTTTCAGGCGATGAAACTCTTCTGCCTGCTGTCGGCGGTCAGCGATCCCGAACCCGGCTCCCCCCATGCGGCCGACGCAATCCGCTTCGCTACGCTCGGCGGAGCCCGGACGGCGATGCTCGACGACAGGCTGGGCGCCATCCAGCCCGGCCGCAAGGCGGATCTCGTTCTTCTGGACATGCGCGATACCGCCTGGCTTCCCTATAACAGCGCCGCTCGCCAGCTCGTCTACTCCGAAACCGGACGAAGCGTTTCCAGCGTGGTGATCGACGGCAAAGTGGTCGTCAGGGACCGCGTCGTCACGACCATCGACGAGGACGCGCTGCGCCGCGAGGTAAGCGACCGGATGCGGCACTTCATCGCCGACTACGACAAGGTGACGGAAACGCGCCGGGTCGCGCTTCCGTACCTCGCCGACGCCCACCGGCGCGCCTGGCGCGCCGACGTCGGACTGCAGCGCTTCGTCGGTCGAACGACGTGACGGGCAAGACGGGCGCAGGCGCCGGAGATCTCTCGCGCTCGAAGACGTCGCGTCGCCCGCGCAGCCTCGTTCGCCGCGCCGCACGGCCATTCGCGAATCGTTCGCCGATTGGCGCGACGGCTTCGGACAGCGCCCCGCGACGGTCCGCCGGCCCGTCCGCGCCGCTCGCTCAGGCGCGCGGCGGTTGACGATGTCCGCGGCCCTTCCCCCTGCGCGCCCCAGCCTGAAGCGTTTCGGAGCGTTCGCCGACGGCGTAGGACTGAGGCTTGTCGAGTGGGAGCTCGATCGCTGCGTGATCGAGATGGATGTCGAGGACCGTCTGCTGAACGGGATCGGAATCCTGCATGGAGGTTGCCTGACGACCGCGATCGACGCCGCCCTGGCGCATGCGGCGATTTACTGCACCGTGCCCGGAAACTACCGGACCGGCGCGACGGCGACGCTGACGGTCAACTTCGTCGCGCCGGTCCGGAAAGGCAGCCGCGTCACCATTGAAGCGCGCCGAACCGGCGGCGGCGGAACCCTGTTCATGTCGGTCGCCGAAGCGCGGGACGAAACGGGCCGAGTCGTCGCTACGGCGCAGGGAATCGGGCGTTACCGGAACGGCAGCGGCAATCCCGAGGGAATTCCGAAGCCTTCGGCGTCCAGCGACCCACCAACCGCCGACCTCCGCTGACCCCGCCGCGCCGTGCCTGCCGCCCCGCAACCGAAGCCGGTCGCCGGCGTCCATGCCGCGGCGACGAGGGAGGCGAAACTTGCATTCTCCTCGTCAGCGAGAACGGCGTCCGAGCGTTCGGCGTCCGCCCAGCGCGTTGGGCGCGACGGCTACTGCGCGCCTTCCGCGCCGATTTCTCCGCCGACGGGAAGACGATGGCGAACGGTGAAGAACCGAAGACGGCTGCACGGCAGCCTGACGATACGCGACCAAGCGCCGCCGTTCGGGCATTCCGCCGGACGCCGCCCGGAAAGAGACGGCGATTCGCCGCCCAACGGAGGACATTGCGCATGATCAACGGCATGGCTCACGTGATTCTGACCGTCGGCCGATTCGAGCGGGCGCGCGAATTCTATTCCGCGCTGCTACCCGAATTCGGCATGAAGCGGGTCTTCGACGGAGGCGATTTCTGCTACCATGTCGGCGCCCGAACCGCGATCGGCATCTCCCGCTGCCCGCCCGAAAACGAAAACGAGCGATTCGACCAGGGGCGCGTCGGGCTCCACCATATTTGCCTCCGCGCCCGCAGCCGCAAGGACGTCGACCGCGCCGCGGAAAAGGCCCGCGCGGCCGGGGCGAGAATCGTCCGCGGTCCCGTGGAGGGAAACTGGGCCCCGGGTTACTATTACGTCCTGTTCGAAGACCCGGACGGCATCCGGCTGGAAGTCAACCACGTTCCCGGCCACGGCCTTCTGGAGGAAGGCGCGAAGTTCGACCCGTCCGCCGATTACCGTTGACGCCTCCGCTTGCCTCGGCGCGCGGCGATGGCATTTTACTCGCGTTCGTCGCCCGCGCCGGGGGACGAAACCGCGCTTGTCGGCGTCCCGAAAGAAAGTCAGGAAGCGCCCGCGCTCCCCAACAGGTCGGATTGTCCATGCGGCGAAAGATACTGTTTCGAATTCTTGGCGGCCTGGCGGCCGCATGCGTCCTCGCGGTCGCCGGAGGTTTTCTCTGGCTGCGCACCTCGCTCCCCGATCTGGCGGGAGAAACGCGCCTTGCCGGACTCGGCGCCGACGTCGAACTGATCCACGACAGAAACGGCGTACCGCACATCCATGCGGCCACGCCGGAGGACGCCTATTTCGCTCTCGGCTTCGTCCATGCGCGGGATCGCCTGTTCCAGATGGATTTCATGCGCCGCCTCGGGGCCGGCCGGCTTTCCGAGGTGGTCGGCAGTCCTACGTTGCAGATCGACCGCACCATGCGGACCCTGGGTCTTTACAGGCTCGCCGCCGAGACCGCCGAGCGAATGCCCGAGGACGCGCGCCGTTATCTCGATTCGTACGTTTCCGGCGTGAACGCCTTTCTGGACGCGCGATCCGGCGCGCTGCCGCCCGAGTTTCTCATGCTCCGGTACGAACCCGAGCCTTGGTCGCCGGCGGATTCCCTCGTCTGGGGGCGGCTGATGGGCCAGCGCCTGACGTCGAACTGGAGGACCGAAGCGCTGCGCGCCGCCCTGTCGAAAGTCCTGGAACCGGATCGCCTGGCGGATCTGTGGCCCGTCGAAACCAACGGCCCCGCTCCCACGATCGACGCCGCCGTTACCGGACCGGCGTTCAACCGTCTCTTCGGCGGGTTGCTCCGCAGCGTGCCCGACGCCCTGCGCAGGGTATCGGCCTCCAACTCATGGGCGCTCTCGGGCAAGTTCACGGCTTCGGGGATGCCCCTGCTGGCCAACGATCCCCATCTCGGCTTTCGCGCCCCGGGGCTCTGGTATCTGGCCCGGCTCAAGGCGCCGGGCCTCGACGTGACCGGCGCCACGGTCGCGGGAGTGCCGTTTCACGTCCTCGGCCACAACGGGCGCATCGCCTGGGCGTTCACCACCACCGACAGCGACACGCAGGATTTGTACATAGAGCGCCTCGCCGCATCCGGCGGCTACGAGGGACCGAACGGCCCGCGTCCATTCGCGACGCGCACCGAGGAGATCGGGGTCAGGGGGCGCGATCCGGTTCGGCACAAGGTGAGGCAGACGGTGCACGGCCCCGTCATCTCCGACTTCGACCGCCGATTCGAAGCGCCGGAAGGTCACGTCGTCGCGCTGGCGTCCGCAGGCCTGCGGCCCGACGACCTCACGCCGCTCGCGATTCTGAGAATCAACCAGGCCCGCGACTGGAACGAATTCCGGGAGGCGCTGCGGCACTTCCATTCGCCGCAACAGAACATCACCTACGCGGACATCGACGGCAACATCGGCTTCATGGCGCCCGGACGGGTTCCTGTTCGCAGCCGGGGCGACGGCGGCGCGCCGGTTCCCGGATGGACGGGCACGCACGAGTGGTCGGGCTTCATTCCTTTCGATCAGCTGCCGACGGCCTTCAATCCGCGTTCCGGCCGCGTCGTCAACGCGAACCATCGCATCGTTCCGCCCGGCTATCGCTGGCATCTGACGCGCGACTGGCCGGCGCCCTACCGCGCGTCCCGGATCCTCGAGCATCTGGATTCTCCGCGGCCCAGGACGCTCGAAACGGAGGCCGAATTGCAGAACGACGTCCTGTCGCACGCCGCCAAGGCCCTGTTGCCCTTGCTCCTGGAGCGCGCCGACCCCGCCGACGAACAGGGCCGCGCCGCCGTTTCATTGCTGCGGCGATGGGACGGCCGGATGTCGCGCGAACTCGGCGCCCCGCTCGTCTTCACGGCGTGGCTGGCGGAGGTCAATCGCGGGCTTTACGCAGACGAACTCGGAGAATTTTTCGAGGAGTACTGGGGCCTTCGCCCCAGAGTCGCGCGCCGCATGCTGACCCGACGAACCGTCTGGTGCGACCATGCGGCGACCGACGCCCGGGAAGGCTGCGGGCAAGTGGTGACGGAGGCGCTCGCGCGCGCTCTCGACCAGCTCAGGGAGCGTTTCGGAACGGACATGAGCGAATGGCGTTGGGGCGCGGCGCACGAAGCTCTGTTCCGGCACCCGCTGTTCGGAAGGATTCCGGTGCTGCGCTCCCTGGCCGACATTCGCGTGGAGAGCGGCGGCGGCGCGTTCACCGTCAACCGCGGCCAGCACCGCCTGAACGACGCGCGTTCGCCCTTCGCCAGCGTTCACGGACCGGGATACAGGGCCATCTACGATCTGTCGTCGCTCGAAAACTCGCAATTCGCGGTCGCTACCGGGCAGTCCGGCAACCCGCTTTCCGCGCTGTACGACAACACGACGGAGAGCTGGCGGAACGGACGTTACATGAAGATCGCCCAGTCCCGCGAAGCGGCGGCGCGCGAGGCCATCGGCGTATCGCGCCTCCGGCCCGAGTGACGAAGAAAACGTCCCGGCTCAGTCAAGCCGGGCGTAATCGCCCCTGTAGTAGAGCAGCGGACGGCAGTCTCCGTTGTCGTAAACCAGCCTAGTGACGCGCCCGACCATGATCAGGTGGTCGCCGCCCTCGTACATCGCATGCTTGTCGCATTCGAGCGTGGCGAGGGCGTCTCCGAACGAAGGGCAGCCGTTCTCGCCGTATCCATGTTCGACGTCCTGCCACTTGTCGTCGCTCGTCCGGGCGAAGTTGCGGGAGAGATCCATCTGGTCCTCCCGCAGGACGTTGACGTTGAAATGGCGGCAACTTTCGAACGCCTGAAAGCTGTTGATGGCCGAGCCGACGCAAAACAGCACCAGCGGAGGCTCCAGAGAAAGGGAGGTGAAGGAGTTGGCGGTGATTCCCACCCGGTCCCCGTCCCTGTCCAGGGTCGTAACGATCGTAACTCCGGTCGCGAAACATCCGAAGGCGTTGCGCAACTCCCTTTGATCAATGCTCATGCCATGAAACTCTCGTCCTCGTTCGGCGAATCATAAGGCAATTCGGTCGGCCGCGAAACGCCGCGCGGGCCGCCGCTCAGATCCGCGCCCTGTCGAGCGTCGCAGGGTGGAACAATTCTTCCGGCCTCATCTCCCTGGCCGCCAGTCCCTGGGCATGCGACCATCGGCACATCGTCTCGAGTTCCGCGACGTTCTCCCGGAATCCGTAGGCCCAGAAGTCGTCTCCCATAAGCGCGCGCGTCTCGGCCAGTTCGGCCGCCAGCCACGGCACCGTCGCGGCGAGCGCCGTTACGTCCGCAAGTTCCCTCAGGCACGAATCCCTGGCTTCGACGAACGCCTTCAGCACGCTCGCCGGCAACCAGGGATGTTCGTCGGCGAGCGGCTTTCTGATCGCCAGGAGATGCATGATCGGGAACAGTCCGGTTCGGGCGTACCAATCCCGCTCGGCTTTGCGGAAATCCGGGAACAGGCGCGAAACGCCGCGCGTCCCGAAGCAGGACGGCGCCCGCGCCGAAACCAGCGCGGCGATCTCCCCCGAGGCCAGCATCGCCGACAACGTCTTGTCGTCGGGAACAGGCGAAACCCTGATTTCGGGCGGCAGCGCCGGCGGGAACTTGGGCTTGCGGCCGGGCTCCTCCAACCCGCCCGTGCGCCAGTGAACGTCCGACGGAGCGACGCCGTAGTCGTCCTGCAGAATGCCCCTTATCCAAAGCGCCGCGGTCATCGCGTAGACGGGCACGCCTACTTCCCTGCCCTTCAGATCCTCCGGCCCCTCGATGCCCGCGCCGCTCCGGACGTAGATCCCGGAATGACGGAACATGCGCGACGGGAACACGGGAACGGCCACGTATTCGTCCCATCCGATCGAACGCGCGAGGACGTAGCTGGAGGCGGAGAGCTCGGCGACGTCGAATTCGAGATTGTTCCAGGCGCGGAAGAACGCCTGTTCGGGGTTCATCGCGAGGTAGTTGACGTCGCATCCCTCGATGCCGACCCGCCCGTCCGCGAGCGCGCGCACGCGATCGTACGGGCCCGTGCACACGGAGATCCGCAGACGCGCCATTCCTTTCAGCGCCGCGGCCGGGCGGCCGCCGTGAAGTAGGTTCCCCGACCGCTCGCGATCAACGCGCCATCGGCATCGTAGACGTATCCCTCGGCGACGGAATTCGTGCCGCCGAGCCGGACGATCCGACCCGTGCATCTGAGGTCGCCGGGAGCGGCCGCGCGATGATAATCGATGCGCATGTCGACCGTCGGCACCGGCAAGCCAACCTTCGCCGCGATCATGTAGTCCGCGACGGTATCGACGATCGCGCCGAGGATGCCGCCGTGAGTGTAGCGCGCCTCGGGATTGGAAATCATCTCCTCGCGCCACCTGACGGAGACCTCTATCTCGGTCTCGGTCAGGCTCTCGATTTTCATTCCCATCCAGCTGTTGAACGGGTTGGCGCTCATCCGCTCCTGCAAGGCATCTTTGGAAACGACGTTTTCAGGCATAATTTTTCCCTGTTGTCCGGCTATTCCGGTTATCCATACCCGAATTCCCGCCGGTCGTCGCCCGGCGGCGCTTCGCCGGACACCTCCGGTTCGCAACGGATCGCCCGAGACGGGCCGCAATCGGCGTTCGGACGCGGAGCGGCAAGCCCTTTCCGGCTTCGGCGGGCGGGCCGCGATCGATCGGAAAACCGCGGAGAACTCGTCTCCGGAGGCGGCGTCCGGGCGGGCGACCCTTCAACCCCTTTCCGCGACGGAGAGCGTCGCCCGGCCGCCTCCCGGGTCGCCGGGAAATCGAACGCACGGAGTCGACGCCGCGCGCATCACTCCAGAAGCGCCTTCAGAACTCCGTCCGGACCGTCCCTGTAAAACTCGATGTTCACTCTGGTCCACAACTCGTCGGGCAGATCGTCGAGTCGCCGACGCGCCGATACCGGCATCAAGAGGGTTTGCGCCTGCTTGTCGACGGCGAGTTCGGCAACCTGCAGGGCGTTCGGCAGCAGCTCGATCGACCCGCCGAGGTTGAGCGCTCCAGCGACGATGGCGCCGCCGCGGGTGTTGCGGCCCAAGAGAGCGCCGCACAACGCGACGAGCACCGGCATGCCCAGTCCCCTCGCCCGACTTGTCCGCGTCCATCGGGCGCATCTGGACCGTGAACTCGTCCTCCCGCGGATTGCGGTCGCCGACCAACTGTTTCGCTCCCGCGTACAGGTTCTGCTCGCCGCACGCTCTCGCGAGACGCAGTCCAACGGTCCCGACCACATGCTCGCTCGAACGCCGCTCACCCAGCCCAACGGGTCGCGAATCGGATCGCCGATCGACAGGCGGTCGAAATTGTCCGCCTCAAGCCGACGGCCGCGCAACGCCCGCAGCATCGCGCGCCACGTCGAGCCCGAGCGCGTAAGACCGGCCCTTGCGGCTCGTCGGGCGCACAGTCGCCGAGCAAATAGAGTTCCGGCAGCGACTCCATGAGCGTCGGCATCAGCGGCCGCCACTGGCCATCCAGGTCGGTCCAGAGAAGGGCGACGGGCGGCTCCGCGCCATCCGACCCGCGAAGGCTCGCGGACATCGACTCCCGGATCGCGTCGATCAACGTCTCCGAAGTCACGGGCCCCCTCTGGTACGCCCGGTTCCGCGCACTGCCGATTTCACTCTTCGCCTTCCTTAAAACTTCGTTTCGTGCGAAACGTAACCCTGACGTACTTGCCGTTCCGGCTATGAACGAGTTCGGGTTCCGTTCGATTGAACTTCCGCATTTCCCGGCGCATCATGGGCCAGCCCCGCCCGCGACGCTCCATCAGGCTTCTGACCACCATGGCATTCGCCATCCACTCGTTGCGCGACTGCGGAAGGCTGCCGTGCAAAACCTCTTCAACCGTCATGTGATTGGGAAGGGTTCCAGGGCTGGTGACGACCACCCGATCCCGAAAAACCTCGAACAGTACGTTCGCGCCGACGATAGCGTAGTCCCGGTGAACGACGGCGTTCACAAGCGCCTCGCGAAGCACGTTGTCGGGAATCAGCGGCCTGTCCTCGCGAAAAATACCCGCGTAGGTTTCGGTTCGGCCCAAGCTCGCCATCCATCCGCGCGCCCGGTTTACCTGCTCGTCCAGACGTCCCTTTGCGTCGCCGGCGAGGATTACCGACGAGGCCCGGTCTTCGCCCTCGTAGGCGCTGCATTGAATCCAGAGACTCCCGGTCTGCGGATGCGTCTGAGGGGCCTTGCCGAAAATCATCAGGCCGTACAGCGTCGGATGTTGCATCCCGTCGCGTTCGCGCAGAACGCCCGCATTCCGCAAGTCAAAGTCGAACGGCGGTCGCGGCTCCTCGTCCAAAACAAGTCCCTGTTCCGCCTGAAAAGAACGAAAAGCATGAACATCAATGTCGTCGATACTTGCAGCGGCAATTATCTGCTGCTCAGTCAACACGAAACCAAAGGCATTGAAGAGTTCCTGCCGCTCGTGGGGCGCGGCTTCCACGCTGCCGCGAGCAAGTCTGACGTAGTACCGCTTACCGTAACGAAGGGGTTCGAAACCGCGAATGGGGGGAACCTCGATCCAATGGATCCAGCGACCTTCCTCCAGGTACCGACCGCAGCGTGCCGATATCGGGCCGCTGCAACCGGTCAGCAAAAAACTCGTCAACCTTTCCTGCACGCGATTCGGATCCTCGTCTATTCCCGTGATCGTTCCCGAGTCGTCGACTCCCAGAACGATGACGCCTCCGCCCCCGTTCGCGAACGCGCACATCGCCTTGCCGACGGCCGACAGATTTCCGAGTTCGCGCTTGAATTCGGTTCGCTCGTCTTCTCCGGCCTCGATGCGCCGCGTTATGTCGACCCATTCCATGCTGTATCTCAGAAACCGTACTTGCGCCTCCGAAGACGAAAAGCCTCCTCGCCGCCGTCCACGGCGCGAACGACCGCGTCGCGAACGGCCGGCTCCTCGATGGCGCCGTTGCTCACTACCCTGCCCTTATAGGCGGTGGCCTCGAGCTCGATCACCATATCTGCATCTCCGTTGACGACGATGCTGGCGTCGTGAGTCGCGACGATAACTTGCCGCCGTCCCTTCAACCTCTTTAACGCGGGCAAAACCGTGTCGAGGAGGAAGCGCTTATCGAGCTCGTCTTCCGGTTGATCGATCACGAGAGGTCGATCATCGCCGGTTTCCAACAGCAGGGAAAGCAGCACGCTAACCCTTTGTCCGCCGGACAGTCGGTCGAGACGCCGATAGGATCCATCGGGCATCCGCAGTTCCAGCTCGTAACGGTCGGGACATCGCAGCGCCGCCAGTTTCCGTTTCAGAGACCGGGTGACGCACTCATGAAACTTTTCCTCGACCGTCTCGCTCATTCCGACTTTTCGCAGGGAACGCGCTTCGAGATTCCGGATCAGCGCCTCGGGCGAAGGTTTTTCCTCCTGCGGCAACCCGTCCCACCATCGCATGATTCCCCTTTGCCGCAGATCTTCGAAAAACCTATCGAGAGGCCGGCGGTCGCGATCATCCATGCGACGCACTCGAATCCATGCCCGAAACTCTTCCTCGATCGCCGAGACCACGCGCTGGAAAGCGTCGCGTTGCTCCTCGACAAGAGCTCGGCGCTCCTGCAGAAGACGAACGAAAAGGCCCTCGTTTTCCGTTCTGCGCTTCCTGACCTGCTCGCAGTTCGCCTCGTAACTCGGAAGCAGAGACGAGCGCCGGTTGAGATCCTGGATTTCCTCCAGTCTTGCGGCATCGAAGCCGCGTTCGGCCAGAGATTTTTCGACTTCCGCGCGAAGCTCGACTTCGCTATCGGTCAAGGCTTCGACCGCCGCGGCGGCCATAACGCCCCAGTCTTGCGCTTCGCGTTCGGCCTTGCCGAGACCATCCGCGATCCGCCTCCACCGACCTCCGGCCGTCAGTTTGTCCACATCGGCTTCCTTCAGGATCGCCGCCAACGATTCGCCGACCTGCGGAACCTTGAACACGTTGGCAGATTCCGCCGCGTCCCGGATGGATTGCCGAATTTCTTCGGCGGACTGCCGCAATTCGGTCCAAAGCCGCCGTTCGCGCCCCATGCGGTGCAAACTCTCGACGCCGGTTCCGGAGAAGGCATCCAGCTCCCGCCTCGCGTTTCTTGCGCGGTCGCAGGCTTGTTCCGCGTCCTCGAGCTGATCGTCGAGCTTGTCCATGTTCCGGGCGACCTCGACAAGCCGCTCGTCGAAGTTCCGAAGCCTTTCTGCGCGATCCGCGATTTTCGCGGTTTCCGACGGAAGCAGCCGCGCAAGTATCTCTTCGACCGCCGCGCGGTCTTGCGAGAGACGCTGCAATTCGTTCTGCGAAAAAAACTGCGCTGGCCATTGCTCGCCGAACGAAGCCGCGGGATCTGCGCCCGGGCACTCCACCGCGACATCCGGGAAGCCAGCCCCGAAAACGAGCTTGCCCCGCGCTTCGACCTGTTCCCGGATCGCGTCGTCATCAGGGAGAGGAGCGCCTGCATGGATGCGCAACCCGTCGAGAAAGGCGCTCTTGCCGGTCATGCTCCCGCCGACGACGCAAGTAAAGTCGGGACTGAGCCGAAATCGGGTCTCCCGAAGCTCGCCGCCTTCCTTTCCTCCGAAGAACGAGGCGCCTCCCCGGACCCTGATTTCCTTCAGCCAAGGGCGTCCGTTCAGGGCGACGTCCGGCGTTCCATCAGTCTCCCGGACGGATACGCCATCCTTACCGAAACCGATACGCATCCGCGAATCGCTCGCGACAAACGCCTGGCGCAGCGCCTCGACGCGCGGACTCGCGAGCTTAGCCCAGGCGTATCGGCGGCCGATATTTTCCGGATCGCAGGCGCCGCTCGCATGGAAGAACCCTTGTCGGCAGCGTTCCATGCTTTCCTCAAGCCAGGGGAAACTCCGCAGCGCATCTTCCGGCATCCGGTCGTCGCCAAGTTGCAGCCCGCTTATCTCCGGAAGCAATTCCTCCGCCCGATCGACGCGGAGCAATCCCGTTTTGGATTCAACGTGAGGAGCCAGGACGAGATAGTCCCAGACGGCATGTTCGCCGCCCTCGATCCGGTTTTCGGCCGTCCAAAAATCCCGTAGATTACCCAAGATGTCCCTGAAGGTTTTACCGGGCGACTCGTAATTTCGACGAGGCGGCATTCCGCCCATGAGCAACTGAAAAGCGTTCAGGTATCTTTCCCGCCCGATCTCGGGATCGAACAAGAAGAGAAGTTCCAGACCGCGCTCGCCATCGCGGAACGACGGCTGAAAGCCAGGAAACACCGCATAGATCTTGTCGCGATAGGGTTCTCCATCCTCGTCGATTCCAGCATTCCATTCGTCCACAACGCTCCACACCGCGCCGGTTTCACAATCGTCGGCGGAACACAGCAAAGGAGGCGTCAAACCGACGACCTGTATGCCGCGGTCGATCAGGGCGCGCAGAAAGACTCTCGCGTATTGCACCAGATCTTCGTAATGCGCCAGTCCGCCGGACGGGGCCTCGCGCAATCGCGAGTCGTTTCCCGAGCGGTCTGCGGCGGCATGCACCTGAAGGTCGGCCCTGAACCAGCGTACGCCAGGGATTTCGTCGCGCCATTTGTCCGTGGCCCGCCGCAGGAAAGTCATGGAACCGCTCCTTCCTCCGCTCGCGCCCGCACGGCTTCCTTGAAAGCGCGGGCATAATACCAAACCTGATATTAAATGACTTGTTTGGCGGGCGTTATAGTAGCTTAATCCCGGTTCACGATAGAAGCTATGTCGGCAGGAAAATCACATAGCCAACCTTTCTGACAAGCGTCGCGAACCTCCGCAACCTCCTTGAACGTATGGTTCGCGAAACGACTTTGTTTCAAGTGCGATATTCTCCTCAGCTCCGGCCCGTAGGACAGCAGAAGAGTTATGTTTTCTGGGATCTTCTCGCTTTTGTTCCAGTCGGCGCCGTCGAGAACCAGAACGCAATGATTTCCGGTTGTACGGAAGCGGAGGGCGAGGCGCTCGTTCGTCGTATTGCCCCGGTCCGCGACATGGTCGCCCGCATGGATCGTGACGGCGTTCACGGATTGCCCCCCAACTCGCCCATACGCCACAGATCGCCCAATCGGTACTCGTCCAACCAGTGAGCGAGCCTTTCGGCGTCAAGGCGCTCCAGCATCGTGCCGTTTCCGTTGTTCTCGCAGACCAGAACCGAACCGATCCGGTCGGTTAACGCCGAAAGCAGCGCATCGGAGTGGGTCGCGACGACGAGTTGCATCCGGCTAGACGCTTCCACAAGAAGTTTGGCCAGAAGGGCTACAGCATCAGGATGCATTCCGAGCTCGGGTTCCTCAAGGCATAGCAGCGACGGCGGAGTCGGCGCGAGCAGAGCGGCGAGAATGGCCAGAAACCGCAACGTTCCGTCGGAAAGGCGCGTGGTCGGGATAGGGTCACTTAAACCCCGTTCATGAAGAAAAAGCTGCACAGTATTGCCGACGATGCGGGTCGAAGTGCGCTCGTAGCGAGGCAGAAAACGCCTGATCGCGCCATCGAGGTTCTGGGAGTCACGATGCCGGATCTCGTTCAACACAAGCGAAAGATTCCGGGCATTCGACAAAAGCTCGTCAGGCGGATCATCGGCGCGTTGAGGCAGACGCGCCTCGCAGTTGGCGCCGAAAATCCAGCCGCGAAAGGTCTTAATCCTTCCAAAGACGTCGTTTAAACTCGCCAATTCCGGGTACCAATTCGGATCTCTGATCTGTGCGAAAATAGATTGATCGGGCGATAGATTATCTTTGGAAATCTGCATTTCGACGCTCTCGCGCGTTCGAGTTTGATCATCGATGGAGCTTATGTGGCTAAGCTCCTCGATAGGGAGATTCGTTACCCCGGTTTTCCTGGAAACACCGATAATCGGGTTTCCCCGATGGAAACGGTAGTAGAAATCCGAACGCCCCTCGCCGGCAACGAAGGGAGCCTCACTAATCTCTTCGTCGAGCACCTCGACTCGGTTGTTCGACGAAGCGAATTCAAGGCGATAATGCAGCGGCCGGCCGCTCGACGGCGCGGCGCCTCCGGTTTCAACATCCACCGTCGCTGCTTTCGCCGGGTTGTCGCCCTTCCACAGCCATTCCGCGACACCTCCGCCCGCACAAATCGCCGCGGCGAAATCCGTCGTCAGCGCGCGCAATAACTCGAACGCCTCGATGAGGTTCGTCTTGCCGGACCCGTTGGGGCCAATCAACACGTTCAGCGGCCGGAGCTCGAATGGCTCCATATCGGGCGGGAAGGACAACAGGCCCCGCAAACCGAGACTTCGGATGAAAGGCATCGGCGCTCCCCCTCGGTTCACTGGAATCGGGCCATCAGCGACAGCTGCCGACAATGCCGCCTTCTGACGCTTGCTTCACGCCTCCATCTCGGCGACACCGCGCAGGGTGTTTCGCCGACCTTGATGATCCGTCCGTTGATCCCTCGCGGCAGTACGTCGCGTTGACCATTTCCGATGCGAGCGCATCGAACAATTCTTCGGCCGGGCCCCAAAGGCGTCGGAGCGCACTGAACAGAGCCGGATCCAGCCCGTAAAGCTCGCGCAGCCGCTAGCAAAAAAAAGCCTGCGCGTCGCGGCAGTGGTTTCGAGACGCGATTGGAATCGACGATCACCGAAAAGTAGTCGGCCCGCACGGCATCCATCCCGGTCGCGTCCAGAACCGTTTCCAAGTCCGTCAACATGATGGTCCGGCTGGTGTGCGTACCCTTGGCTCCGAGACGAAAACCTGCCGCTTCCGCCTCGGGCCGAGCCTTTCCGTCGGGCAACAGAAAGAGGAAAGATACGAGCATGCCGTCCATAAAATCAACCTTTATCGCGACCGCAGCGTTTGCTGTGTAACTACTCCGATCTGCCGGCTGCGCAAAACCGTTCCGCGAATCGACGATTTTTCGCGGCGGCGCTCGCCGTTCGAAAATTCGGGAGCGTGACGCTGAGGGCTGCCCCGTATAGCCCTGTCTTCGCGCCGCCCGAACGCGGAACGGTTATGTCGGCGCATGATAGCGGCGCGAGGCCGGGAGAACCACCCTCAAAGTTACATGCTACGGGGCGAGCAGGCTCCGATCATGAGCGTTTGCTGTGTAACTACCCCGAACTGCCGGCTGCACAAAACCGTTCCGCGAATCGAAGATTTTTTTCGCGGCGGCACTGGCCGTTCGAGAATTCGGGAGCGTGACGCTGAGGGCAGCCCCGTATAGCCCTGTCTTCGCGCCGCGACGCCCGAACCCGGAACGGTTATGTCGGCGCATGATAGCGGCGCGACGCCAGCAAAACCACCAGTTACATGCTACGGGGCGAGCAGGGGCCGATCATGAGCGTTTGTCAAGACGATACGGATAATTCGCCGGCAAACTTGCCGGCGAATTATCCGGAACGCGTCAAGCGGGACGCCATGGACAAACGATTCTCCATTCCCTTCAAACCTCGCATGTTGGGCGTCGTTGTCCCGCGCCTTTTCGGGCGGCAACGCCCGCATCGATAAAATCGACGATTACGCCTCCCCGGTAAGAATTTCCCGGCAACGCCGGGAGATCTGAATTTCGGTAAGCGTTCGCTACCCGGGGGACGAAAAAATTTCATCCTAGGACCGGACACGGGCGCGCACTTGCGACCGACGGACGGGGGGCTTTGCCGTCGGCAACGCCCCAACGGGACGAGGCGCGCGCGTTGCGCGGAGGCAAGGGCGGCGTTAACGCGGTGCCGCCGAGGCGGCGCGCAACGAGCCGAAACGCCTGAAGTCGGCCTCTTCGGCGAACGAGCTTGAGCGGGCCGCCCACGGCGAAGTCGAGGCAGCGACTCCACGAGCGACGCCCGCGGCGCGCAAGCTTGACAAGTTCAGCCACAAGAGCGAGCGCACCGTGCGGAAGAGCGACGAGAGGCCCGGCGGGGGCGACAACCCGGGTCGCCGTCGCGCTTGCCGGGTTCCTGGCCGCCGTCCGCGGTAAGCCTTGCGCGAGAAACGGAGAAAAGGTCACTCGTCGAGTTTCGCGCCGCGGCGTTGTCGCCGGCCCCGCGCGCACCGAAGCGGGAGGCGCGCCGGCGCCGCGGTCGGTCGCGAACGACAGCGCCGGTACCGGGTACCGGGACTTGCGCCCCGCTTGACCGCGACAGTCGCTCGACTTCGAGGTCTCGCCGGCGGGGAACGGCGTCAGGCGCCCTTTGTTCCGCCCCGTCGTCCGTTCGGCGACGGTTTCCGGCGCGGCGGTCTGGCGGTCGGCTATCAGCGCCTTGAGCGCCGTCATGTTCTCCTCGTGGCGGCGTTCGTCGGCTTCGCGCTGATCCCGCATGGCCGCACGCTGTTGTTGCGCGCGTTCGTCGTTGGCGCGGACGCCAAACGCCGACGGCCGCGGACGCGTTGGCGGAAGTGACGGCGAGTCCGGCGATCTCGAAGGCGGTCATGAGCGTACTTTCCAGAGATGGTTCCAGAGACAGTATCCGCGGCGCCGATCGTCAAGGGAGAGACGTTTGCGCTAGGGCGAGTTCATACTTCAGCATAGCCCGACGAAAGGGAAAGGCCGTTCAAGCAGGGGGCGAACCGGCAGTTCCGGACATCTTCGCCGCCAACGCGCCGGCGGCGAAAAACACGCGGGGGCCGAACGACGTTCGGCCGATGCTCGACCGGGCCGGACGCCGTCGGCGGGACGAGCGGAAGCGTCGCTCGCTGCCTGCAAGCGTTTTTCGGCGCGCGCACGGACGTCGCTGCTCGGCCGCGCGGCCCTGCCCGACTCTCGTCGACAGCCTGCCGTTCGGCCGACGACGATCCCTCACCCCTCTGTCTCCTCGAACGACTTCAGCTTCTTCAGCGTCTCGTCGGTCGCTCCCCCCAATGCCGTCGCGCAGGAAAGCAAGACGCGACCACTGCGCAAAGACGAAACCAAGCGCCGCGTCGGGAGAACCTCCGAGGCTCTCGAACCGGCACGGGGACATCGGCGGCGGACGGCCGTTCAGACGGTCTCGAACTCGAACCCGACGATGTTGCGCTCCTCCCGGCCGAACTCGATGCCGATCAGGTGGACCGGCACGTCCAGACTCCGGTACTTGTCCGCGTAGCCGCGCTCCCGAATCTGCGCCAGCGCCCGCCCTTCCGGCTTCCCGTCCATGACCTTGAACTCGAACAGGTAGACGCCGCCGTCGTACAGGACCGTCAGGTCCGAGCGTCCACGCACCGTGCTCTCCTCCGCGCGGACGTCCATCCCCGCCGCCACGAAGTGCGAGTAGAACACGCTCGCGTAGTGCGCCTCGTAGCCCGCCAGGCCCGTGTTCGCGTACCACTCGTTCGGAATGCTCGCCAGGAACGCCCGGAACAGCCGCTCGAGGCCCGCGAAGTCGTTCGCGCGCATCAGGCGGCGCAGCTCCCGGCTTTCCGCCGCGACCGCGACGCCCGGCGCCATCGTCTCCAGCAGGAGCGCGTTCAGGCTGCGCCTCACCTCCTGGTTCGGGTAGTCCAGCCGGTAGAGAAGCGCGTCCTCGTCCAGTTCCTCGCCAACGATGGTCAGGTAGCCGGTCTGGAACAGAAGCGCCTCGACGGGAATGCGGTCGACGTCGATGGCCGACAGCAACGCGTCGTCCGCGATCATGCCCTCCAGGGCCGGCGCCGAGACCCGGCGCCGCGACAGAAGGTCGGCGAGGAAGGTCGGCGTGCCGGTCCGGAACCAGTGCGCCTCGAACTGACGGCGTCGGAAAAGCAGCAGGACATCGTACGGGTTGTAGAGTTTCTCCGCGCCTCGCCAGTTGTAGCCGTTGTACCAGCGGCGGACCTTGTCCCGGTCCAGGCCCTCGAGTTCCGGGGCGAAGACCGCGTCCAGTTCCGCGTCCGTGTAGCCGCAGATGGACGAGAACTCCGGCTCCAGCGTGACGTCGATCAGGTTGTTCAGGCCCGAGAACAGGCCCGCCTGCGAGAACTTGCTCACTCCCGTCAGGAAAACGAAACGGAGCTGTTCGTCGCAGGCCTTGATAACCCCGTACAGGCTGCGCAGGAAGTCGCGGTTGGCCAGCGCCAGCTCCCGGTCGCCGAGCGCGTCCAGGATCGGCTTGTCGTATTCGTCCACCAGCACGACCGTCCGCTGCCCGGCGCGCTCGTGCAGCGTCCTTATCAGGCGCCGGAAACGGACCGCCGCCCCGGGGGGACCCGGTTCGAGGCCGGCCTGCATCTCCATCTCTTCCAACTGCGCTTCCACGGTGCCCCGAACCCCGTCCGGGCCGTCGAAACGGCCCACGCCGCTGAAATCCAGCCGCACGACCGGGTGGCGCGCCGACCAGTCCCACCTGCCGTGCACGGCGAGGCCCCGAAACAACTCCTCGCTTCCCTCGAACAGCTTCTGCAGCGTGTCCACCAGGAGGGTCTTGCCGAACCGGCGCGGACGCGACAGGAAATAGTACTTGCCCCTCTCGACGAGGCGGCGCATATGGTCCGTCTTGTCGACGTAGTAGCAGTCCATCCTCCGGATCTCCCGGAGGGAAGCCATCCCGGTCGGAAGCATGCGTTTTTCCATCCGGTTAGAATAGGCTGCCGCAACGGAAACGGTCAATCAGTTCGAGGCGTTGCGCCCTTTTTCGCGCCTGCTTCCGCTTTCCGGCTGCCTGAACGCAGGCCCGTCCAGCCGGGAGAGCGCCGGGGCGAGGCGCCGCTCGGTGCAGCTTGGCGGCGCCCGTCGCGCGCGACGGCAACCATGAGTGATTGGGTTTGTTTCGCCGTTTTTGATGCTGCCCTCTCAAGCTTGAAGCGCGACATGCATGGCGGCCGACCGACCTGCAGCGGAAAGGTCAGGCGGTCAATCTCCGTCGATGAACGGCAAGGAGACATGGCCAAAGGCTGCCGAGCCGCCGCTCCCTCGGGCTGCCCGGATCTCGCTCCCTGCGAATTGCCGCCGGCCGCCTTGACTTGCCCGCCAGCCGGTTCAGATACTGCTTTCGCGACAGGTTCGCCGCCGCGCGCCTGGAGGCGCCGCGGCGCGGCCTTCCGGAATCCCGAAAGGACCGAGGTCGATGACTGGCTTGATCGGAAAGCGGCTACGCGGTTGGGCGTTCCTCGGTTCGCTCCTTGCCGGTCCCGGCCTTGCGGCGGCGGAAGAAATCGGACGGTTTTCGTCAGGGGATCTGACGGGCTGGACGCCGAAGAGCTTCGTCGGCGAAACGTCCTACCGGCTGGTCGAGGAAAACGGCGCCCTGGTCCTTGAAGCGGCGAGCGAAGGCGCCGCTTCGGGCCTTGTCTTCGAACGCGACATCGACCTCGTCGAGACCCCGGTTCTGGCCTGGCGGTGGCGGGTGTCGGCGCCGGTGAACCCTCCCGACGAACGGAGCCGCGAGGGCGACGATTTCGCGGTCCGCGTCTATTTCGTGACCTCGGGCGAAGGATGGCTGTCCCTTCCGCAATCCGTCGCCTACGTCTGGGCGAGCCGGCAACCCGAAGGATCCTCGTGGCCGAACCCCTACACCGGCAACGTCCGCATGGTCGCCGTCGACTCCGGCGACCGGCGCGCCGGCGAATGGCGCGTTCACCGGCGGAACATGCGCGAGGACTTCAAGAGGCTGTTCGGCCGCGACATCCGGAAAATCACCCATGTCGCCATCATGACCGATACCGACGACAGCGGCCTCTCGGCGCGGGGCTGGTACGGCGACATTTCGGTCGAGCCGGCGGATCGGTAGCCCGCCCGAAAGTTCCGGTGCCGCGGCGTTCGACCGGCGCTTCCGGCCCGCCGCGCGGCAGGCGCCGGACCGCTTTCGGCCGGCCTCGGCCCGAAGCCGCGTCCGCTCTGGAATCGACGGAACGAATGGCGCTATATTGCGGGCATGAAAAAACCGCTCGAATTTCCAGCGGACGTCAGACCGGACTTCCAGGGATTCTCGGCGGAGGCGTTCGCCTTTCTCGCGGCGCTCTCCGAAAACAACGAACGCGCATGGTTCAAGGCCCGCAAGAATCTTTACGATGCCGAAGTGAAGTTTCCGATGGAATGCCTGCTCGCCGAGTTCGCGCCGGGCCGGGCGCCCGACGGCTTTCCTCTCCGGGGCGACCCCGCCCGCGGCATGTTCCGCATACATAGAGACGTCCGTTTCTCCAAGGACAAGAGCCCGTACAAGACCCATGCCGGCGCGGTGCTGACGCGCTCCGGAAGCAAGGGAGACCCCGGCCTCCTCTACATTCACGTCCAGCCCGGCGCGTCCTTCGTGTCGGCCGGCTTCTATTCCCCCGGAAAGGAATTTCTGCACGCTTGGCGAACCTGCATCGCCGACCGTCCCGAAGAATTCCTCGACCTCGTCGCGCCGTTCGCCGCCCCTCGCGGCCGGTACGCCCTCAGGCACCGCGGCGCCCTGCGGACGATGCCGCGAGGCTTCCGGCAGCACGCCGATTCGCCGGCGGGCGAATACATCAAATGGAAGCATTTTCTCGTAAGCCGCGACGTCGCCGACCGGGTGGCGCAAAGCCGGGAGCTGATCGGGGCCGTCCAGGAACTGGCGGAGGTCGCGGGTCCCCTGCTTCGGCTCGGCTGGGACATTCACGAACGGGCGTTCGAGGACGACCCGCGACGCCACATGCGCAAGAAGGAAACGTCGTGAAGACCGGGACTGGCGTCGTCGGCGGCGTCTGCATGGCCCACGCGCCGCAATTCTTCACGCTGCCCGATACGGAGGACCTCGAAACGGTGAACCGCGTCCGGCGGCTGGCCGCCGAGAACGGAAAGCGCCTGAAGGCGCTCGACGCCGACGTCGTCGTCGCGGTCGCCAACGACCATGCCAATCAGTTCCTGCTTCGCTGCGTGCCGTCCTTCGCGATCCACCGCGGCGCCGAAGCCCGCGGCGCCTTCGCGGGCCGGGAATTCAGGTTCGACGTGGACAGCGCGGCGGCCACCGCGCTGCTGCGCTATCTGCAGGACGAGAAATTCGACCCCGCCTTCACCAGCAACGCCGAACTGGACTACGCGTTCGGCATACCGCTGACCTTTCTCGAAATGGACGGCCCGATCGTCCCGCTCTATGTGAACGCCTACGTTCCGCCGCAACCCCGCATCGAGCGATGCTATCACCTTGGGCAAGCGATCGATCGCGCCATGGCGGCCATGGACCTGCGGGCGGTCGTGGTGGCGAGCGGAGGACTGTCGCACTTTCCGGGCACGGACCGTTACGCCAGGCCCGCCACAGGCTTCGACCTCAAACTGATGGACGAACTGGGACGCGGAAACCTGCGCTGGCTTCTGTCGCTCGACGAGAGAATTCTCGACGAGACCGGCAACATCGAACTGCGGTGCTGGGCCGTCGCGGCAGGAATGCTGGGAGAAAGAGCGCCGGACGCCGTCTCGTTCGATCCGAGCTGGCATCACAACTACGCGACCCTGGCGTGGTGGTCGGAGCCGGCCGCGGACGACGCGCCGCCGCATTACCCGCCCGTCGCGCCGGAAAGGGTCCTGCTGACCGAGACCCTTCACCGCATCGCGAACGACGCGGAGACCCGTGCGCGCTTTTCGGCGGATCGCGAGGGGTTCGCATCCTGCGTCGACCTGACCGAAGACGAGCGGCGGGCGCTCGTGAACATGGACGAAGCCGCTTTCGCCGCTCTTGGAATTCACCCCTTCGTGCCGTTCATGGCGCGGCTCCATCTCGAACGGGAATAGGACATGGCTTCGGAAGTGGTCGTGGTCGGATGCGGTCCAGTCGGCATGGTGCTGACTCTCGCGCTCCATCGCCGCGGCGTGCCGGTCACGCTCCTCGAACGCGAAGCCGCGCCGATCGAGGACCAGCGGGCCGCCGCCATCCAGCCGTCGTCGCTGGAAATGCTGGCGGAACTCGGCGTCGCCGACCGGATCGTGGAGAAAGGCCTGGTGTCCCCGACCTTCCACTACCGCGACAGGGTGACCGGCGATCTGGTGGCGGAGTTCGATTTCTCCGCCCTGTCCGACATGACCGCGTTTCCCTTCGTGGTCCAGTACGAACAGTTCAAGCTGGTGCGGACCATCATCGAGGAGATCGGCCGGGACGCGACGCTGCGTTTTTCCTGCAAAGCGAAAGGCCTGCGGCAGCGCGCGGACTCGATCGACGTTCTCTTCGAGAACGAAGACGGCGAAGAGGAGCGGCTGGCCGCCTCCTGGGTCGTCGGTTGCGACGGCTTCGGCTCGGCCGTCCGGCTCGCCGCCGGCATCGAATTCGTCGGCTTCACCTATCCCGAGCGCTTCGTGAAGATCGGTTCGGACTTCGACTTCCTAGAAGCCGGACAAGCTCTCTGCTATCGCAACTTCTTTTCCGATCCGGACGAGTGGTGCAACCTCTTCAAGGTCGCCGGCTACGGGCCTCCCGGGATCTGGCGGACGGTCTTTCCCACCCGCGTGGGCGAAACGGACGCCGAATGCCTCGACCGCGAGGGCATCCAGGGCCGACTCCAGAAGTTTTTCCCCAAAAACGGCGATTACAACGTCATTTACGCCGGTATTTATCACGTCCACCAGCGCGTCGCCGAGAGCTTCCGCAAGGAACGCGCCCTGATCGCCGGCGACGCGGCTCACGTCAACAACCCCATCGGAGGCCTCGGCATGAACGGCGGCATTCACGACGCCGTCAACCTCGCGGAAAAGCTGTCCGCGGTGATCGGCGGCGCTTCCGACGCCTTGCTCGACCTCTACAGCCGCCAGCGGCGCAAGGCGCAGATGGACGGCGTCCAGGCGACCTCGATCGCCAACAAGAAATTGATGGAGGCCAGGGATCCCGAGGCGCGCCGCCGCCAGCTGGACGACGTGCGCCGGACGGCCGAGGACCCCGGGCGGCATCGTGCCTATTGTCTCAACGCCGGTCTCTACGCCAGCCTCGAGCAGGCGAACGCCGTTACTTGAACGCCGTGTCCAACCCCTCCGGAATCGGCGCGCGCGTCCTGCGCAAGGAGGACGCACGCCACCTCGCGGGCAAGGGAAACTTCGTCGCCGACGTCCCGGCCGAGGGCGCGCTGGAAGCCGCGATCGTCCGCAGTCCGGTCGCCCACGGCGAACTGCGCGGAATGAATGCGGGCGTCGTTTCGCCCGGCTGCCGCGTCTTCGGACATGCCGACTTCCCGAACGTCAAGCCCATTCGGGCGGCGCCCCGGATACCGGGCTTCAGGTCTTCGGACTTTCCCCCGTTCGCGGTGGGCAAGGTGCGTTACGCCGGCCAGCCCGTCGCCATATGCCTCGCCCCGACCCGCGCCGAAGCCGAAGACGTCGCGGCGGGCGTCGCGCTCGACATCGAGGAACTGCCGGCCGTCGTCGACGGACGCGAAGCGGCAAGGGGCGCGGGCCCGCTCCTGCACGAGACGTGGCCCGCCAACGTTTATATCGAGCGCGTCGTCGAAGGCGGCGACATCGACGCCGCCCGCCGCGCGGCCGAGATCGTCGTCGCCAACGAATACCGGCTCAACCGGCACGGCGCGATGCCCCTCGAGTGCCGCGCGGCGTTCGCCGTGCCGGACGACCGCCGCGACGAGCTGGTCCTGTATCTCGGAACCCAGGGGCCGCACGTGATGCGGGTCGGGATCGCCGCGTGCCTCGGGCTTCCGGAACGCCGACTGCGGGTGGTTTCGCCGGACGTCGGCGGCGGCTTCGGCTCGAAGAACCGCATGATGCCGGAGGAGATCATGGTTTGCGCCGCCGCCCTGAAAACCGGCCGGCCGGTGCGCTGGATCGAAGACCGGCGTGAAAACATCACCTCGAACAACCAGGCCCGGGAGCACTGGTACCGGATCGCGGCCTACGCCGATTCCCGCGGACGCATCCTCGGCATCGACGCCGCCGTGATCGTGGACGCCGGCGCGTATTCGATCTGGCCGGGCGGCCCCTTCCTCGAAACCGGGATGGCGGCGCGCAACCTGCCCGGCCCTTACCGCATCGAGGCGCTGCGCGCGGAAACATGGACGGTCGCCACCAACAAGCCGCCGCTCGGCCCCTATCGCGGAGTCGCCCGCCCCGGCGCCTGTTTCGCGATCGAACGCACCCTGGACGAGGTGGCCCGGGCGGCGGGCCGGTCGCCGTACGACGTGCGCCGCGAAAACATGGTGAAAAAGCTGCCCTGCACCAGCGTCGCCGGCCTGCGTTTCGACACCGGCGATTACCCCGTGAGCGCGGAGAAGGCGGCGGCGGCCGTGAACATGCCCCGGGTGGCGAGGGAACGCGCCGCCGGGCGCGCCGACGGACGCCTCGTCGGAATCGGCTTCGCCAGCTATTCGGAGCAAACCGCGCACGGCGCCCAGGAATGGAAGATCCGGGGGACCCCGGTCATCCCCGCGTTCGAAACCGCGACCGCCCGGATGCACGCGGACGGCACCCTCGAACTCCTCGTCGCCGTTCACAGCCACGGCCAGGGCATGGAGACGACCCTCGCCCAGGTCGCTTGCGAGGAACTCGGCCTCGACATCGAAGACGTGATCGTGAGATACGGCGACACCGCCGTATCGCCATACGGCAACGGCACTTTCGCCTCCCGCTCCATGGTCATGGCGGGCGGCGCGTCCGCGAAGGCCTGCCGCGCTCTCGCCGGCAAGATCAGGCGCGTCGCCGCTCATCTGCTTCAGTGCGGGGAGTCGGAAGTCGAACTGCGCGGCGGCGCCGTCCGCGCCGGCGAGGCGTCGATGACGGTCGCGGAAATCGCCGGGATCGCCCACCTCCGCCAGGACCTCCTTCCGGAAGGGGAGACGCCGGCCCTCGAGGAAACCTCGGTCTACGAGCCGGAGGTGACGTCGGGCGTGTTCTCCTACGCGACCCACGCCGCCGTGGTTCTGGTCGATCCCGAAACCGGCGAAGTCCGGATTCTCGATTACGCGGTCGCCGAGGACTGCGGCACGGTCGTCAATCCGATGATCGTCGACGGCCAGATCGCCGGCGGCGCGGCGCAGGGCGTGGGAACCGCGTTGTTCGAGGAGATCCCGTACGACGAATCCGGGCAGCCGATGGCGTCCACCTTCGCCGACTATCACTGGCCGGGACCGACCGCGCTGACCCGTTTCCGCATCGACCACGCGGTCACGCCCGCCCTCGGCACGGAATACGGAATGAAGGGCATGGGCGAAGGCGGCGCGATCGCGCCTCCGGCCGCCATCGCCAACGCGGTCCGCGACGCCCTTCTCGCGGCCGGCATCGACGCCGAAATCCGCGAAACGCCGCTGACCCCCCGGCGACTCTACCGGGCGATACGCGCAGCCAAGGAGAAATCATGACCGGCACCATCTCGATCGCGCGCGACGGCGCAGTCGCGACGCTGACCCTCGACCGTCCTCAGGTCCGCAACGCGCTGAATCCGGAAATGATCGCCGACGTCCGCGCCGGTTTCGAGGAACTGTCCGCCGACCCTTCCGTTCGCGTCGTCGTTCTTCGCGGCGCGGGCGCCGCGTTTTGCGCGGGCGGCGACCTGAACTGGATGCGCGACGTGCTCGGCCAGACCGAGGCGGAGGTGAAGGCGGACTCGCGCAACCTCCTCGACATGTACCGGGCGATCGACGCCTGCCCCAAGCTGGTCGTCGCGCAGGTGCGCGGCGCGGCCTACGCCGGCGCGATGGGCATTCTCGCCTGCTGCGACGTCGTGATCGCGCGCCGCGACGCGAGTTTCTGCCTTTCGGAGATCAGGATCGGCCTCGTCCCCGGAATCGTCGCCGCGTTCATGGTCCCGCGAATCGGAACGCACCGGTTCCGGTATCTGGCCGCGTCCGCGGTCGCCTTCGACGGCGAGGCCGCCCTCGCGGCGGGGCTTGCGCACGAGATCACGGACGGCGACGCCGAGCTCGACGCGCGGACGAAGGCGCATGTCGAACTCGGCCTGCAATCCTCGCCGGACGCGATCGCCAAGACCGGCGAGCTGATTCGCGCCCTTGGCGGCCCGGATCGGTCGATGCTCGATGCCGGGCTCGCCTGGAACGCGCAGGCGCGCCTGTCGGACGAGGCCCAGGAAGGGATTTCGGCGTTTCTGGAAAAGCGCAGGCCCGCCTGGGCCCGTTAGGGAGGCAGCGCAGGCGAGACGACGCGGTCCCCGATTTCGATGCCGAGCCGCGCGACCGTGCCGGCGTTGACCTCCAGAACGGCCGTGACCGGCTTTTTCGACGATATGGTCGCCGTCGACAGCGGCACCGTCCGCTGCGCGATCTCCACGATCGCGCCGGTCCGATCGATGAACAGCATATCCAGCGGGACGTAAGTGTTCTTCATCCACATCAGAACCCGCGCGGCGCGGCGATAAACGAACAGCATTCCCGCGTCGGCGTCCAGACGGCGCCGGAACATCAGGCCCTGGATCTGCTCGCGCCGGGTCCGCGCGACCTCGACGCGGAATTCGTGCGTCCTGCCGCCCGACAGGACGCTCGCCTCGCTCGATTCGAACGCCGCCGCCGGCTCGCCGCCGCCAAGGCCCGCGAGAACCGCAAGAACGGCCACATACCGTCTCATGCCCCGGAATATAACCGGCGCCCGGCGGCGCGAACAACCGCGGCGAGCGGCCAGCGCAGTCGGCGTTGTCAAGAACATTTTGAATTGGTACGCACCAAATTAATTGACCGCTTCCGTTGTGGTGGTTGAGCCTGTGGGGAAGTGGTCAGGCGCGAAGCGGCTGTCCACGCCTCCGGCGCGTCGAAGCGGGTCACGCGGCCTTCCGGGTTGCGGTCGGAGACCCGTTGGCCCGGTAGAGAGCGAGACGTCCGGGGCCGCGGAAGACAGCAAGGGCGTGGTCGGGGTACTCGTGGACCCGGACCCTGGCCTTGACGTAGTGGTGGCTGGCGGCGTTTGTGCGCATGGGTGATGAAGGTTCGCGAGTTAATGATCGAACATGATGGCTGGATGCAAGTGAGAACGCGAGGCAGCCACCGGCAGTTCACGCATCCCGTCAAGCCGGGAACGGTCACAGTGTCGGGCAAGGCAGGCAGTGCCGCTGGGCACTTTGAACAGTGTGCTCAAGCAGGCGGGTCTGAAACAGCCGGAGAGAACCCCATGAAATATACGGTGATTGTGGAAAAGGGCGAGTCAAGCTACGGGGCGTTTGTTCCCGACTTGCCCGGCTGCATCGCGGTTGGCGAAGATCGGGAGCAGACGTTGCGCCTGCTGGAGGAAGCGGTTGTATTTCACGTCGAAGGGCTGCGGGCAGAAGGATTGCCGGTGCCGCCACCGCAATGCGACATAGCGCATGTGGAGGTGGAAGCCGCGTGACGGCGCGAAAGCACGCACAGGTCGGCTCTCAATCGTCGTAGACCTCCTTGAGGAAGCGGTTGGCTTCGGCCATGTCGGAGGCGAGCCTGAGTTCCTGGAGCAAGCGCTTCTGCAGGGCGCCGAACCTCCGAGCGCCCCCGGCCTCGGGCGAGTAGGCGGCGACGTGCTCGATGCCGAGCTGGCGAAGGGCGCGCCCGACCTGGGTCAGGTTGTCCTTGTCGACCTTGCCGCCGGCCTCGGGCGTGTGGAAGTAGTGGCTATAGAGCGAGCGGAACAGCCCGCGTTCGCCGACCACCTCGCGAAGCGCCTGGAAAGGGTGCCTTCCTCGGCGACGAAGAAGGCCGGCTCGCTAGTGGCGTCGTCCATGGTGACGCCCACTGCCGACCGGGCGCCCACTCGTGGCGCAAGCCGTCCTGGTGCAGCGCGCGCCGCGGGCGGCGCGGCTCGCGTGCGGCCATGGGCCTGCAAGGTCAGCCGGACGTAGCTGCGCTGGACGCCATGGCATGCGACCAGCTTCTCGCGAAAGTGCCTGGCGTTGAAATCCCGGTACCGGGTGTCGAACAACTCTGGAACCTGCGCCACCTCGTCCGCGCCGGCCCGGCGCGCCGAGACCCGGCCCAGGCGACGGTCGTGCAACCCTCCCGCGCCCTTCGCCTCGTCGCGCCAGCGCCGGAAGGTGCGCTCCGAAACGCCCTCCGCCGCCTCGCCCTGGCTCAGCACCCCCGGTGCGACGCCTCCTTCCTCAGTCCTTGTCGTTGTTCCGTCCGCCGCCGCCTCCTTCGGTTCGGAAGCGTTCCAAGAGGGTGCATGGACCGGACATATCATCCGTTGCTGACACCGGCTCGGCCGGCGTTTGCGCCGTCTTCGAATCTTCCTTATCATTAGATCGAGCACTGGGGGGAGCCGATTCGTTCGGCTGAGAGGTTCCGCAAGGACGACCCCTGGAACCTGATCCGGATAATTCCGGCGAAGGGATCAGTGATGACGGCAACCCTCGCACCCGCGATAGACGTTTCAGGCGCGCGCCTCGACTACGGCGGCGCGCCGCTGTTCGAAGGGCTGTCGCTCCATCTGCCGGCGGGAGGCTGGACCTGCCTCCTCGGACCGAGCGGCGTCGGCAAGACCACGCTTCTCCGCCTGATCGCCGGACTCGAAAGCGGCGCTTCCGGATCCGTCAGCTGCAGCGACGGACTGCCCGCCGACGGCCGCATCGCTTACATGGCGCAGCAGGACCTGCTGCTGCCTTGGCTTTCCCTGACAGGAAACGCGACGCTGGGAAAGCGATTGCGCGGCCGGCGCACCGACGAGGACGTCCGCCGCGCGCGGTCGCTGCTCGAACGCGTTGGGCTGGGAAGCTATGCGGAACGGCGTCCGGACGCCTGCTCGGGCGGCATGCGCCAGCGCGCCGCCGTGGTGCGCACTCTCGTCGAGGATCGGCCCGTGGTCCTGATGGACGAGCCCTTTTCCGCGCTCGACGCCATCACGCGGCTGGAACTGCAGGAAATCGCCGCGGAATTGCTGGAACGGCGCACCGTTCTGCTGGTCACCCACGATCCGCTCGAAGCGCTGCGGCTCGGACACCGGATTCACGTGATGACGGATCGCCCGGCGAGGATCGAAGCGCCCATTCTGCCGGCGGGCGACACCCCGAGACCGGTCGGCGATCCGGAGATCGTGGCGCGGCACGCGGAACTCCTGAACCTTCTGTCCGGGACCGGCGCGCCGTGACGCGCGTCCTGCGCCCGGTCGCGGTGTTCGCCGGCCTGCTGGCGTTGTGGCAGGCGGTCGTCTGGATCGGCGAAACGCCCCCCTATATCTTGCCGGGTCCGATGGAAGTCCTGGCGGCGCTGAACGCCAGAGCCGGGACGATCGCGGCCAACGCCGTCACCACGATTACGGAAATCCTTTGCGGGTTCGCCATAGGCGCCGCCTTCGGGGCGTCCAGCGCGCTGACGATGAGCTACTTCCGTCCCGCGCGCCGATGGCTGCTGCCGGTCCTGGTGGTCAGCCAGGCGGTTCCGGTGTTCGCGCTCGCGCCCATATTGACGCTTTGGCTGGGATACGGGATCGAATCCAAAGTCGCGATGGCGGTCCTGATCATCTACTTCCCGGTGACCGCCGCGTTCTACGACGGACTGCGGCGAGTCGAAACCGGCTGGATCGATCTGGCGCGGGTCATGAACGGCTCGCGTTGGGCGGAGTTGCGTCACGTCCGGGCGCCGGCCGCCTTGCCGGCGCTGGCTTCCGGGCTGCGGGTCGCCGCCGCCGCCGCGCCGATCGGCGCGGTGGTCGGAGAATGGGTCGGCTCGAGCGCGGGGCTCGGCTACCTGATGCTGCACGCGAACGCGCGCGTGCAGGTCGACGTCATGTTCGCGGCGCTTTTCGTTCTCGCCGTCATCGCCTGCGCGTTTTATTTCGCCGTCGACTCGATCGCCAGGCGCATGACGCCCTGGCTGCGCCACATGGAGGAGGAAATCCAATGACATTCCGCGCTTTGCTCGCCCTGCCGCTGTTCCTGGCTCTGGCGACGCCCGCTTCGGGCGAAAAACTGACCGTGCTGCTGGACTGGTTCGTCAATCCGGATCATGGACCGCTCTACGTCGCCCTGGAGCGCGGATATTTCCGCGACGCGGGGATCGAGGTCGATTTCAAGGCGCCCGCCGACCCGAACGACCCGCCGAAACTCGTCGCCGCCGGAAAGGCCGACGCCGCGATCTCCTACCAGCCGCAGCTGCACATCCAGGTGGACGCCGGCCTCCCCCTCGCGCGGATCGCCACCCTCGTCGCCACGCCGCTCAATTCCCTCGTCGTCCTGGCGGAGGGGCCGATCCGGTCCATCGCGGACCTCAAGGGCAAGACCGTCGGCTTCTCCGTCGGCGGCTTCGAGGACGCGCTCCTGCGGGCGATGCTCGGAAGGCACGGCATGTCGCTCGCCGACATAAGGCTCGTGAACGTCAACTTTTCGCTTTCTCCGGCGCTGGTGTCGAAGAAGGTCGACGCGGTGATCGGCGCCTACCGCAATTTCGAGTTGAACCAGCTCGACATCCTCGGACGGCCCGGGCGGGCGTTCTACGTCGAGGAGGAGGGCGTGCCCCCCTACGACGAGCTGATCGTCGTCGCCAACCGCAAGGACCTTTCGCGGCCCGCGCTGAAGGGCCTGGTGTCGGCGATGGAAAAGGGCGTCCAGTATCTGGTCAACCGCCCGCGGGAGAGTTGGGAGCTCTTCATCAAGGGCCGCGGCGATCTCGACGACGAGCTCAACAAGCGCGCCTGGCGGGATACGCTGCCGCGCTTCGCGCTTCGTCCAAGCGCTCTCGACAGGGCCCGCTACGCCGCCTTCGGCCGCTTTCTGGAGTCGCAGGGGCTGATCGGCGAACCCCCGCCGCTCGCGCGGTACGCCGTCGAACTCCCGTAGTCCCGGGCCGCGGACGGGCCGCGTCCCCGGTCAAATCGGTTCGGTCGCCTTCACGGCGGCGGCCTGCAATCCCCGCGGTCCGTCGGCCAGGGCGACCTCGACGACTTGCCCTTCGACCAGGCTGTTGAGCCCCGCGCGGCGCAAGGTGACCATGTGAATGAACACGTCGTCGGTCATGTGCTCCGGGCAGACGAAACCGTAACCCTTGTTCGGATTGAACCACTTGACCGTCGCCCTGACGAATTCGCCCGGATCGCCGGCCCGCGGCGCCGGCGGGCCCGGCTGCCTCTCGGTGGCCGTCGACGTGTCGACGCTTTCGATCGACATGCACTGCATGCCCTTGTCGCCTCTGGCGATCGTGCACTCGACCGTCGCGCCCGGCGGAAGCTGCTCGTAACCCGCGTTCCGCAATACGGTCATGTGCAGAAAGACGTCGGCGGAACCGTCGTCGGGCGCCACGAAGCCGTAACCGCGAACGGCGTTGAACCACTTGACCGTGCCCCGCATGTACGACGTTCCGCCCGGCTGGGGCCTCGAAAATGAATCGGTCAACTTTTCCTCACCCAACAGTTATCCAACGGATGCATATTAGCACGAACGACGGCCGGTGGAAAAAATTTCATGCGCCCCGGATCCGCCCGCGCGAACGGCGGGAAAGCGGCGCGAACCGCCGCGCTTCGACGCCCGCGGCAGCCGTTTGAAAAAACCGCCGGAGGCGAATAGGCTTGGCGCGCTCTTTCCGCGGGCGGACCTTCCGCCCCTCAACGAACGGATGATCGCATCGTGGTTCACGCGGTATCGCTGGGTCTGATCCTCTTCGTCACCTGGCTGCTCATGTCCGGGATAATGATTCCGCTCGTCCTGGTCCTCGGGATCGCGTCGTGCGTATTCGTCGTGGCGATCGTCATGCGCATGGACGTCGTCGATCGCGAAGCGGTTCCCCTGCACCTGACCCTGGGCATCCTTCTCTACTGGCCGTGGCTGCTGTGGGAGATCGTCAAGGCCAATCTCGACGTGACGCGCCGCGTCCTGCTTCCGTCGGCGGGCATCAGCCCGACGATGACGCGCGTCAGGGCCACCCAGAAGTCCGAACTCGGCCGGGTCGTATTCGCGAATTCGATCACGCTGACCCCGGGCACGATCTCCGTGGACGTCGCGGACGACGGCCACATCCTCGTGCATTCGATCTCCCGCGAAGGCGCGGCAAGCCTCGAGGACGGCGAGATGGACCGCCGCGTATCGGCAATGGAAGGCGGACCGCAGCGCTGATGTTCACCGTCGCGGCTCTCGCCATAATGGTCACCATGGCGATGGCGCTCGCGCGCGCCTTCGCCGGGCCGACGCTTTTCGACCGCATTCTCGCCGTCAACATGTTCGGCACCAAGACGGTGCTGATCATCGCGGTTCTGGGCTTTCTGATGGGACGCCCGGATTTCCTGGACATCGCGCTGGTCTACGCGCTGATCAACTTCGTCGGCGTCATCGCGCTGCTCAAGTACTTCAAGTACGGCGACCTCGCGATCGGGCCGGGCGAAGAACGCGAAACGGAAAAGGCGGGCGACCGATGAGCGCCGCCGTGGAGGCGCTCTCCTGGGCCTTTCTGCTCGGCGGGTCGTTCTTCGTCCTGGTCGGCGGGATCGGCGTTCTCCGCATGCCGGACGTCTACACGAGAAGCCACGCGGCCGGCATCACGGACACGCTCGGCGCCATGCTGATCCTCGTCGGGCTGATGTTCCAGGCGGGTCCGAACCTGATATCGGTCAAGCTGCTGCTGATCCTGCTGTTCCTCCTCTTCACCAGCCCGACGTCCTCCTACGCGCTCAACCACACCGCCTGGGCGTGCGGCCTGAAGCCCCTCCTGGACGGCGACCCTCCGGTCGAACAGCCGGAAGGCGACGGAGGCGAGTCGTGACGGACCAGGCCGCCGACTTCATCATCCTGGCGTTCATGGCGGCCACCGTCGCCGGGATCGTCGCGCTCCGGAACCTGCTCGCGGTGGTCATGCTGAGCGGCATCTACAGCCTGCTCGCGGCGGCGGTGTTCGTCGTTCTGGACGCGGTCGACGTCGCCTTCACCGAGGCGGCGGTGGGCGCCGGGATTTCGACGGTGCTGTTCATCGGCACGCTCGCCCTCACGACCCGCACCGAGAAGGCGCCGACGCACAAGCCGTTCCTGCCGCTGTTCGTCGTGGTGGTGACCGGCGCCGTCCTGATATACGGCACGCTCGACATGGAGAGATTCGGCGACGGCTCGGCCCCGGCGCACGTGCACGTGGCGCCGCACTATCTCGAAAAGGGCGAAAAGGAGACCGGCGTCCCGAACGTGGTGACCGCCGTGCTGGCGAGCTACCGCGGCTACGACACGCTCGGCGAAGTGACCGTCATATTCACCGCGGGCATCGGCGTGATCCTGCTTCTGGGCAGCTGGCGCCGCGCCCCTCTGCAACGGCGCAGGAAGGACGAATGAGAGAATATCTGGTTGTCCGCGTCGTCACCAAGCTGCTGCTCCCGTTCATTCTGCTGTTCGCGCTCTACGTGCAGTTCCACGGCGACTTCGGTCCGGGAGGCGGGTTCCAGGCGGGCGTCATATTCGCCGCGAGCTTCGTCCTCTACGCGCTGGTTTACGGAATCAGGGCGGCCGAGCGCATCCTGCCGGTCGGCATTCTGCGCGCCGGGATCGCCGGCGGCGTCCTTCTCTACGCGGGCGTGGGCGTCGCGGGGCTTGCGCTCGGGGAGAACTACCTGGACTACAGCCCGCTCGCCGACGACGCGAAGGAAGGCCAGCACCTCGGCATCCTCCTCATCGAACTCGGCGTCGGCATCACGGTCGCGTCGGTGATGACGACCGTCTTCTTCACCTTCGCCCGCTGGCGCCAAGACTGACATGACGGAACTGGGCGGCCTCTACAACTACTGGATCGTGATCTTCCTCGCGATGGCGGGCCTGTACATCGTCATCGCGCGGGGCAACCTCATCAAGAAGCTCGTCGGGCTGAACGTCTTTCAGGCGTCGGTGTTCGTGCTGTACATCTCGTTCGGAAAGGTTTTCGGCGGCACCGCCCCGATCCTCGACGAGGGCTTTTCCGTCTACTCCAACCCCCTTCCCCACGTTCTGATACTCACCGCGATCGTCGTGGGCGTCGCGACCACGGCGCTCGGACTCGCGCTGGTCGTTCGCATACGCAAGGAATACGGCACGATCGAGGAGGAGGACATCCATCAACAGGACGAGAGCCTTTGATGGATTTCCTTTTCGAGCACCTTCCCGCCCTCGTCATCGTCGCGCCCTTGATCTGCGCGCCGCTCTGCGTGGTGCTGCGCGGCCGGGAGACCGCCTTCGCGATCGCCCTCGCCGCCAGCTGGTTTTCGTTCGCCTGCGCCTGCATGCTCGCTTCGCGCGCGATGTCGGAGGGGGTGATTTCCTACGAGCTCGGCGGCTGGCCGCCGCCGATCGGCATCGAGTACCGGGTCGACGCGCTGAACGCCTTGGTGCTGCTCGTCGTCTCCGGGATCGGCGCCGTCGTCGCGCCGTACGCGCGCCGCTCGATTTCGACGCGGCAAATCCGCGAAGACCTGTTCTACACGACCTACCTGCTGTGCCTCACGGGACTGATGGGGGTGGTGATCACCGGCGACGCGTTCAACCTTTTCGTGTTTCTCGAGATCTCCTCGCTGTCCTCCTACGTCCTTATCGCGCTCGGCTCCGACCGGAGGGCGCTCACGGCCTCCTATCAGTATCTCATCATGGGAACCATCGGCGCGACGTTCATCGTCATCGCCATCGGGCTTCTCTACCAGGCCACGGGATCGCTGAACATGGCGGACATCGCGGAACGGCTGCCGGGCGCCGGCCACAACCGGACGATCATGGCGGCATTCGGGTTTCTCGTGGTCGGCGCGGCGCTCAAGATCGCCCTCTTTCCGCTTCACCAGTGGCTGCCCAACGCCTACGCCTACGCGCCGGACGCCGTTTCCGCGTTCCTCGCGGCGACGGCGACCAAGGTTTCGATCTACGTCCTCGTCCGTTTCCTGTTCACGATCTTCGGCGTCGAGTTCTCCTTCGAGGTCGTTCCGGCGGCCCTCGCGCTCACCGCGCTTTCGGTCGCGGCCATGTTCGTCGCCTCCATCGTCGCCTGCTTCCAGACGGACGTTAAGCGGATGCTGGCCTATTCGTCGGTCGCCCAGGTCGGATACATCGTCCTCGGGGTCAGCTTCGTAACGGCGCTCGGCGTGCAGGCCGGCCTTCTGCATCTTTTCAACCATGCGCTGATGAAGGGCGCCCTGTTCCTCGTTCTCGGCGCCGTGATCCGCCGGACGGACGCCTGCAGCTTCGATTCCATCGCCGGCCTCGGCGCGCGCATGCCGTGGACGGCGGCGGCCCTCGCCGCGGGCGGACTCAGCCTGATCGGCGTGCCGTTGACGGCCGGCTTCGTCAGCAAGTGGCATCTCGTCCTCGCCGCCGTCGAAAAGGGGTGGTGGCCGGTCGCGGCCCTGATCGTCGCGAGTTCGCTCATCGCCGTGATATACGTCTGGCGAATCGTCGAGGCCGCGTATTTCCGGCCGGCGCCGGCCGGCGCTCCGGAGACGGGCGAGGCGCCGCTCGGCCTGCTCGTGCCGGCATGGGTTCTGGTCGCCGCGAATTACTGGTTCGGCATCGAGACCTCGCTGCCGGTCGGGATGGCCGGACGGGCGGCGGCGACCCTGATGGGGATGCGATGATGACGGCCGCCGGCTGGATCGCGCTTTCGATGGCGACCCCTCTGGCGGGGACCGTCCTGATCTGGATGTCGGGCTCCCGGCCCAACCAGCGCGAATTCGTGACCGTGGCCGCGTCGATCGTCACCTTCGCCTGCGTCTTGCAGATATTGCCGGAAGTGCTCGACGGCGGCCGGCCGGCGCTCGCCGTCCTCGAAATCGTCCCGGGCCTGCCCCTCGCCTTCAAGGTCGAGCCGCTCGGCATGATGTTCGGGCTTATCGCCTCCTTCCTCTGGATCGTCACGTCGTTCTACTCCATGGGCTACATGCGGGATCCGCTCGCGAAGCCGTCCGACGGCACCGAGGACGGGCGGGAGAACGGACACCATGGACACGGCGAAGCGAACCTGACGCGGTTCTTCATGTGCTTCGCGATCGCCATTTCGAGCGCGCTCGCGGTCGCCTTCGCCGCCGACATGCTCACCCTGTTCATCGCGTACGAGGCCTTGACCCTGTCGACCTATCCGCTCGTCACCCACAACCAGTCCGAAGAGGCGAAGCGCGCCGGGCGCACCTATCTGGGCATTCTGATGTCGACCTCGATCGGCCTGATGCTGATCGCGCTGCTGTGGACGTGGCAGGCGACCGGCACGCTGGAGTTCGCCGAAGGCGGAATTCTCAGGGGCAAGATCGACGACGGCCTCGTCGTCCTGCTGCTGTTTCTTTACATGTACGGCATCGGCAAGGCGGCGCTGATGCCCATTCACCGGTGGCTTCCCGCGGCCATGGTCGCGCCGACCCCGGTCAGCGCCCTGCTGCACGCCGTCGCCGTGGTGAAGGCGGGCGTCTTCACCGTGCTCAAGGTCATCGTCTACATCTTCGGCGCGGACTACCTGCGCGAGACCGGCGCCAGCGTCTGGCTGATGTACGCCGCGGGAGCCACCATCCTGCTGGCGTCCCTGGTGGCCCTGACCAAGGACAACCTCAAGGCGCGGCTGGCCTATTCGACGGTCAGCCAGCTGTCCTACGTCGTCCTCGCGGGAGCGCTGGCGACCTCCTTCAGCCTGGTCGGCGGAGCGATGCACATCGCGATGCACGCCTTCGGGAAGATCACGCTGTTTTTCTGCGCCGGCGCGGTCATGGTCGCTTCGCACAAGACCGAGATCAGCCAGATGCGAGGCCTCGGACGGCGCATGCCTTTCACCTTCGCCGCCTTCCTCGTCGGCGCTCTCAGCGTCATCGGGCTGCCGCCGCTCGGCGGCTCCTGGAGCAAATGGTACATCGCGCTCGGAGCCGTGGAAGCGGACCAACTGGCGTTCGTCGCGGTGTTGATGATCTCGTCGCTTCTGAACGTGGCCTACCTGATTCCGGTGTTCGCGCGCGGCTTCTTCGGACCGCGGAACGAGCGGGAAAGCGCGGAGGGGCTGCGGGAGGCGCCGATCTTCTGCGTCGTTCCGCTATGGATCACCGCGATCGGTTGCATCGTCCTGTTCCTGTTCGCCGATCGCCTCTACGCCATGCTCGCCCCGATCGCGAACTGAGGAGCGTCCGATGACGAATCCCGCCCCCTCGCCCGACGAACGCAAATACTGGCTCGACGATCCGCTCAACGTGGACAAGATCTATTGGGCGATCGTCGGAGTGTGCGCGCTGCTGTTCCTGGCGGACGCCTTCTACGTCAAGCATCCGGAATTCGACGTCGAGAAAGTCTTCGGTTTCTACGGCCTTTACGGGTTCGTCGCCTGCGTCGGCCTGGTGCTGGCCGCGAAGGAACTGAGAAAGCTGCTCAAGCGGAAAGAGGACTACTACGATTCCGGGAAGGACGACCGCTGATGCTTTTCGGGATTCCGCCCGGCCTGCTTCTGATTCTCGGCGCGTTGCCGGCGCCGTTCCTGCCCGGACGCTGGCGGCAGGCGTGGCTTACGGCGCTGCCGCTCGCCGGGCTGTGGGCGCTCGCCAACGCCGAGTCCGGCGTCTTCTACGGCTTTACGTTTTTCGAGTTCGAAATCGCGCCGGTCCGAATCGACGGGCTCAGCCTGATATTCGGATACATCTTCCACATCGCCGCCGCGCTGAGCGTCGTATACGCCTGGCACAACGACGACGCGGTGGAGCAGACCGCGGCCATGGCCTATGCGGGCTCCGGAATCGGCGCGGTCTTCGCGGGAGACCTCCTTACCCTGTTCGTCTACTGGGAGGCGATGGCGGTGACGTCGGTGTTCCTGATCTGGGCGCGGCGCACCGAGGCCGCCTACCGCGCCGGAATGCGCTACCTCGTCATCCAGATCGGCTCGGGGGTGCTCCTTCTGTCGGGCGCCCTCCTGATGACGCACCAGACGGGATCCATCGCTTTCGAGAAGATGACTCTCGACAGCGCGGCCGCATGGCTGATCCTGCTCGCGTTCGGCATCAAGTGCGCGTTCCCGTTCCTCCACAACTGGCTGCAGGACGCCTATCCGGAGGCGACGGTCACGGGCACGGTCTTCCTGTCGGCTTTCACCACGAAGTGCGCCGTCTACGCGCTGGCGCGGGGCTTTCCCGGAACCGAACTGCTGATCTACGTCGGCGCGGCGATGACCGCGTTCCCGATCTTCTACGCCGTCATCGAGAACGATCTTCGGCGAGTCCTTGCCTACTCCCTCAACAACCAGCTCGGCTTCATGGTCTGCGGCGTCGGCATCGGCTCGGCCCTCGCGCTCAACGGCGCGGCCGCTCACGCCTTCGCCCACATCCTCTACAAGGCGCTCCTGTTCATGTCGATGGGCGCAGTGCTCCATCGCGTCGGCACGGCGAAGGGATCGGAGCTCGGGGGGCTGTACAAGTCGATGCCGCTGACGACCGCGTTCTGCATCGTCGGCGCCGCGTCGATCTCCGCGTTTCCGCTGTTCTCGGGATTCGTCGCGAAATCGCTGACCTTGTCGGCGGTCGCGTACGAAGGCCATTTCGTCGTCTGGCTGGTTTTGCTGTTCGCCTCGGCGGGCGTGTTCCACCATTCCGGGATCAAGATCCCCTACTTCGCGTTCTTCGCGCACGATTCCGGCAAGCGCTGCAAGGAGGCGCCGTGGAACATGCTGGTCGCGATGGGCGTAACGGCGGCGCTTTGCATCGCGCTCGGCGTCCACTCGCCCCTGCTGTACGGCCTCCTTCCCTACCCGGTCGATTACCAGCCGTACACCGCGGGGCACGTCGTCGGCCAGTACCAGCTTCTGCTGTTCTCGGCCCTCGCCTTCGCGGTGCTCATGCGCTACCGCATCTACCCGCCCGAACTCCGGTCGGTGAACCTCGATTTCGACATCGCCTACCGGCGCTGGCTGCCGAACCTGTACCGCCGGTTCCTCGCGCACACCGGGGAGGGCTGGAGAAGCATTCTCGAGGATCTCGGCCGCGGCGTGGCCCGCGTGGTCGATTACATGTTCCAGCACCATGGGCCCGAGGGAGTCCTGGCGCGGACGTGGCCGACCGGATCGATGGCGCTCTGGGTCGCCGTGCTGCTGGGAGCGCTGCTGTTGATCGCCTACGTCTGAACCGGGAGGCGGCGGCCCCGGCGCTTTCCGCCGCGCCGGCCGCGAGAGCGTTCGCCGCGGCCGGGGGTCGCGGGCTCGTTACATGCCCAGATAGGCTCGCCTGACCGAATCGTCGGCAAGCAGGTCCGAAGCCTCGCCGCTCATGACGATTCGCCCGTTCTCCATGACGTAGGCGCGGTCGGCGATCTCGAGAGTCGAACGGATATCCTGCTCGACGATGAGCACGGTGATCCCGCGCTCGCGGATCAGCGCCACGGTGTCGAACAGCAGGCGCGCGACGGCCGGAGCGAGGCCGAGACTCGGTTCGTCGAGGAGCAGCAGGCGGGGTTCGCTCATCAGGCCGCGCGCCAGCGCCAGCATCTGCTGCTCTCCGCCGGACAAGGTTTCGCCCCGCTGGGCGCAGCGTTCGCGCAACCTGGGAAACAGCGCGAACATGCTTTCGAGATTGGCGTCGGTCCTGTCGCGGGCCGAGAAGCCGCCGATGCGCAGGTTCTGCTCCACCGTGAAGTCCGGAAATATCAGGCGGCCCTCGGGAACGAGAGAAATTCCCAGCGCCACCCGCCGGTCGGGAGGCAGGCCGCCGACGTCGCGACCGTCGAAAAGGATCCGGCCGCGGTCATGGCGCAACAACCCGGACAGCGCCCGCATCAGCGTCGTCTTTCCGGCCCCCTGGCTGCCGACCAGCGCGGTGACGGAACCTTCGACCGCTTCGAGCGACACCTCGCGCAGCGCCCGGATCTGGCCGTAGCCGGCCGAGAGTTCGCGGGTTTCCAGCAAGGCCTTCACCTTCCGGTTCCCAGATAGGAGTCGACCACCCGGGGATCGTTCGCTATCCGGGCCGGAGGCCCTTCCGCGATCAGAGCGCCGTTGTGGAGAACGACGATCCGCCGGCACAGATCCATCAAGACGCCCATCACGTGCTCGATGACGATCAGCGTCAGCCGCCGGGCGGCGTGAAGCCGCCGGATCATGGCGACCGTTTCCAGCACCTCCGTCGGCGTCAGCCCCGCCATGACCTCGTCGAGCATCAGCAATCTCGGCTCGGTCGCGAGCGCCCGCGCGATTTCCAGCTTCTTTTGGCCCGCCAGGTTGAGCGAGCGGGCCGGGTCGTCGGCGCGGCCGGACAGCCCGACCTCCGCGAGAACGCCGCGGCATCGCGCTTCCGCGGATTCCAGCGATCGCTCCCGGCGCGTTCCGAACAGGTCGCCGACCATCGCGTTCTCCAGAACGGTCATGTCGGAGAACGGCCGAACGATCTGAAAGACGCGCGCGATCCCGAGACGGCAGATGCGGTCCGGCCGGAGACGGTCGATGCGGCGTCCGTCGAAGCTGATTGCTCCCCTGGTCGGTCGCCGATTTCCGGCGATCATGCTGAACAACGTCGTCTTGCCCGCGCCGTTGGCCCCCATGAGTCCCAGTATTTCGCCCTCTTCGACGGAGAACGTCACGCCGTCGACGGCCGCGAGCCCGCCGAAGTTCTTGGTGACGTCCCGAACTTCCAGAAGCATCAGCGCCGCCGCCGAAACCTGCGGACCCAGCCGTGAACGCCGTCCGGCGACCACAGCACGAAAACGATGAGCAGCGTCCCGAGAATTATCATGTAGACTTCCGGCCAGTTGGCCCACAACAGTTCCTGGAGAACGACCAGGAACACCGCGCCGTAGACCGGACCGGGCGCGTCGTCTCCCCCTCCGAAGATCGCGATGGCGACGATCATGAAGGACGTGACCGGGCTGAAAGCCTGAAGAGGCTCGAAATAGGTCGTCCGCAGAACGGCGACGGCTCCGACCATTCCGGGAACGACGGCCGACGCGCAGAACGCGAACGTCTTGTATGCGGTCACGTCGACGCCGAGCGTTTCCGCCGCCTGCTCGTCCTCGCGAATCGCGCGAAGCCCGACGCCGACTCGCGACCTGCGGGCGGCGTAGGTGACCGCGGTCGAGACGGCCGCGAGAACGACCATCGCGTAATAGAGCAGGTCGAGGTCGGGAGCGGCGAAAACGACGCGGCTGAACTGGCCCAGCGCCGCCTCGACGTTGACCACGACGTATTTGACCAGTTCGGCCAACCCGAACGTCAGAATGACGAAGTAAGGGCCGCGAACGCGGAGGCACGGATAGCCCGCGATCAACGCGAGAAGTCCGGCCGCCGCGCCGGCGATCGCCAGCGCCGCCCAGAGGGAAACCGCGCCCCAGCACAGAACCATCGCGTAGGCGCCGATTCCGAAAAACACCGCGTGGCCCAGCGAAACGTAGCCCGTCAGGCCGGAAAACAGCGCCCAGCTCTGGGTCAGCGCAAGCCACATCATCAAGGTGAACATGAATCCGACGAGGTAATCGTCGAAAAACCTCGGGGCGAACGCCAGCGAACCGAACGCCGCGAAAATCGCTCCGACCGCGGCGGCGCGCGTCATCGGGCGGCTCGCCTCGCGCCCATTATGCCCTGCGGTCGCCACAGCAGCGCGGCGATGAAGACGCCGTAGATCAGGATGGACTGGTAGGTCGGCGCGGTCAGCGCCACGCCGTACGTCTCCAGAAAACCGAGGATCAACCCGCCCACGACGCTTCCCGTCATGTTTCCGAGGCCGCCCAGAATGATCACGACGAAGGCGGCGATGGTGAACGGAAATCCCATGAACGGCGAGATCTGCTGCATCGTGCTGACGAGCGCGCCGGCGAGCGCCGCCAGGGCGAAGCCGAGAGCGAAGCTCGTCATCTGCACGCGGTCCACGTCGATCCCGACCAGGGCGGTCGCCTCGCGGCTTTGAATCAGAGCGCGGATCGCCAGTCCGAAAATCGACCGGTTCAGAAAGAGGATCAGCGCGAGGCAAACGGTCAGCGAAACTCCGAACGCCAGCAGCCGGTTGGCGGTGATGGCGAGACCCGCGAACTCGACGACGGCGTCCAGATAACGATAACCGCGCTGGTCGGCGCCGAAGGCGAGCGACACGACGTTCTGCAACACGATCGACAGTCCGAAGAACAGCAGGAGGGAATTCGCCTCCAGCCGCTCGACGACGGCGGTCGACAGAATGGCGCTGCGGAATATTCCCGCATAGGCCAGCCAGCCGAACGCCGCCCCCGGCAACAGAACGAGGGCCAGCGAAACGATCGGCGACACGCCGGCGAGCGTGAACAGCCAGAACGCAAGGTAGGCTCCCAGCATGACGAGCTCGCCGTGCGCGACGTTGAGCAGCCGCATGGTGCCGTAGATCAGATTGAGGCCCAACGCCACCAGGGCGTACGTAAAACCGGTGACCAGCGCCGCGAGAAGAAGCTGGATCGACAGCAGCGCGTCCAACGCGGCGTTCCGGGAAAAGGCGGCGGCGCGGCGGCCGCGGCGCCTTTATTCGCCCCAGCCGGTCTTCGGCCGGTAGGGGCTGGTCGCCACTTCGGGCGGGTAGACGATGTGGATCTCCCCGTCCTGGACCTGGGAAACCAGGGTCGGAGCGGTCGCCTGAACGCCGTCGAAGGAAATCTCGCCCCCGATCGTCTCGAAAGTGCCGGAGGCATACGCGGCGCGAAGCTTCTCGCGGTCGAGGCCGGCTTTGGCCACGGCCTGTTCGACGATCTCGCAGGACATGTAGACCAACGCCGAATCGAGATAGTCCGGAACGTCGTCGAACCTGGACTTGTAAGCGTTCAGGAACGGCATCGCGCGAGGCCAGCTCTTCTGATGGGGCGACCACTGACCGAGCGTGACGATGCCGTCGGTCGCGCCGCCGAGCACCTTGCCGAAGAAAGGCATCGAAGGGCCGATGAGCACGAGCTGGAACTGCGCCTTGAGGCCGAGCGCCTTCGCCTGCTTCACGTACATGACCGAATCCGAAGGATAGGAAAGCGAAAGCACCGCGTCCGGAGCGGCCGCTTTCACCTGGGCGAGCTGCGCCGTCATGTCCTTGACGGTCGGCGGATATTCCTTGGCGAGAACGACGTCGATGCCTTCCTTCTTCAGCGCCGGGAGCAGGAACTCGCGAACCTCCAGGGAAAAGGGCAACTGCAGGGTGAGAACGGCGGCGCTGCCGACGTTCTGCTCCTTCATGAGCTTCGCCACCGCTTCCGCGAGCTGGTCCGGCATGCCGGAAGCCGGAAACCAGATGTATTTCGCTTCGAGGTCGCGGATTTTCACGGACGCCGCGGTGTTGCCCATCATCGGCAACTTGCGGCGCTCGAGAAATCCGGCGAGAGCGAAATGGTGGGCCGTGCCCCATGGAGCGAAGACCAGATCGACCTTGTCGCCGGCTACCAGCTTTTCGTAGATCTGGACGACTTTTCCGGGATTCGACTGGTCGTCGTACTTGACGAATTCCACCATGCGGCGTTCGCCCGCGACGTCGAGCCCGCCTTTCGCATTGACCTGCTCGCGCCACAGCTCGTAGGCGTTGTCCTGCGACGCCGCGGCGGGCGCGAATATTCCCGTCTTCGGCAGGGAATAACCGATTCGAACCGGGTCCGCCGCGTCCGCCGGGGCCGCAAGCCCGGCGGCGGCGACGAACGCTGCAAGCGCGGAAAAATATTTCATCGTGGGTCTCCTCAGGTTCCGGCGCCCTCCTCCCTGAAGGCGCGAAGGACTCGTTCCGGCGTCATGGGAAGGCGTCGCAGGCGCGCGCCTGTCGCATGAGCCACCGCGTTCGCGATCGCGGGGGCGATCCCCACGATGGGCGGCTCGCCGACTCCCTTGGCGCCGAACGGACCGGTTTCGTCGGGCACCTCGACAAGGATCGTGTTGATCTTCGGCGGAGAATCGAGCGCGCCCGGAATCTTGTAGTCCATGAGCGAGGGGTTCGCGAGACGTCCGGAATCCCAGACCATTTCCTCATGCAACGCGTAGCCGATTCCCTGCACCACGCCGCCTTCGACCTGTCCGGCGACCGACGACGGATTGATGGCGCGGCCGATATCGTGGGCCGACCAGACCTCGATCGGCGTTATGCGTCCGGTCGCCTCGTCGATTTCCACCTCGACGGCTTGGGCGGCGAAAATCCAGGCGCCGATCCTGCCGAACGGAAACCCCCTGACGAAACCGCGCTTGGGGTCGAATTCCTCGCCGTCGTAGGCGAAGCTGTCGCTTCCGATGACGGGGCCCTGCGCCACCCAGTGAGCGTAACCCGATATGTCCCTGTAGCTGACCCGCGCATCGGGAACGCCTTTCAGGCCGATATAGCCGCCGGCGCGCATTTCGAGATCTTCGACCGCGCATTCCATCATCGCGGCGGCGCGCCGCTTCAGCTGTTCGACGGCGGCGTTCGCCGCCGAGACGACCGCCCGCCCGGTCATGTAGGTGACGCGGCTCGCGGTCGTGCCCCAATTGTAGGGAGACGAGTCGGTATCCGCGACGGCGAGGCTGATCTGGTCGACTTCGAGGCCGAGGGCGGCCGCGCATATCTGCGCAAGCACCGTGTCCGAACCCTGGCCGTTGTCGACCGCGCCGGTGTTCAGCACCGCGGTTCCGTCCTCGAGAATCCTGACGATCGCGCCGGACGAAAGAATCCCCGAAATATGCGGCAGACAGGCGACGCCGATGCCGCGCTTGCGACCGTTCGCGCCGGAAGCCGCCGCTGCGCGGCGCCGTTTCCAGTCGCAGGCGTCGCGCACCTCCTGCAGGCATTCGCGCAGAGCCGGCGTCGACAGCTTGAGTCCGCCAAGCCATTCCTCGTCCGGACGAACGGCGTTCGCGAGCCGGAAGTCGATCGGATCGATGCCGAGCTTACCGGCTATCTCGTCGATCTGGGTCTCCCCGGCGATCGCGACCTGCGGTCCGCCGAAACCGCGGAACGCCCCCGCCCTGAGCTTGTTGGTATAGACCGCGGCGGAACTCACGGAGACGTTCTCGACGTGATACGGCCCTCGGCAAAACAAGGCGCATATTCCGGCGACGCCCGGGCTGTCGTCCGCGTACGCTCCCGCGTCCAGGCGGATCCGCGCCGCGCGGGCGACCAGCCGGCCGTCTCGGGAGGCTCCCGTCTTCATCCACACCTTCGCGGGATGCCGCGACCGGATCATTTCGAAGTCCTGTTCCCGCGACAGCGTCAGCTTCACCGGCCGCCCGGCCTTGCGGCACAGCGCCGCGACGATCGGCTGAACGGTCTGTTCCATCTTGCCGCCGAAGGCGCCGCCGACCCGCGGCGTGACGCAGCGGATCTTCGACATCGGCATGTCGAGCGACTCCGCGACGTTCGCCTGAAGGCGAAATACCGATTGATTGCCGGACCAGACGGTTATCTTGCCGTTCGCGTCGATGTCCGCGACGGCGGAACACGGCTCCATGTAGGCGTGGCACTGGGCCTGCGTTTCGTACTCGCCTTCCACGACGACGTCGCAGGATTCCCATGCAGCATCGACGTCGCCCTCCTCTATCCGGATCGCGCACATCACGTTTCCGTCGTGATCCGCCTCGAAAGTCCGGACAAGCTCCCCGAAATTCTCGTGGAGAAGGGGCGCGCCCTCGGCCATCGCCTCGTCGATCGAAAGCGCGGCCGGCAATTCCTCGTATTCCACATCGATCAGCGCGACTGCCGTTCGCGCGGTTTCCTGATCGACGGCCGCGACAGCGGCGACGGGTTCTCCGACGTACCGGACCTTGCCCTTGGCGATGGCGGTTTCGTCCTTCACGAAGGGACCGATCCGATGGTATCCGATGTCGTCGCCGGTCAAGGCCGCGATCACTCCGGGCACGGCAAGAGCCGCGGAGACGTCGCAGGAGAGTATGCGCGCATGGGCATGCGGGCTCTGCAGAACCGCCGCGTGAAGCATATGGGGAAGAAACAGGTCGTCCGAATACACGGCGCGGCCGTTTATCTTTTCGCGCGCTTCCAGCCGCGGAAGGTTGCTGCCGACCGGGTTCATTCCGCTGTTTCTCCGCATACGGCGCGCACCGCATCGACCGCCTTGACGTAGCCGGAACAACGGCACAGATTTCCCGACAAGCCTTCGCGGATCCTGTCGTCGGACAACGGTTCGTTCGCCGCCGCCAGCGCGGTCGCGGCCATGATCATGCCCGGCATGCAAAACCCGCACTGCACGGCACCGGCGTCCAGAAACGCCTGCTGAATGGGCGACAACCGTCCGTCGACCTCGAGTCCCTCGATCGTCGTGATCTCGCGGCCAGCGCAGTTCGCGGCAAGCGAAAGGCAGCCGCGAACGATCCTGCCGTCGACCATCACCGTGCAAGCTCCGCAGACCCCCTGATTGCAGCCCCGCTTGGCACCGGTCAGCCTGAACTCCTCGCGCAACACCTGCAGCAACGTATCGCGCGCACGGACGAACGCCTGGCGCGCCTCCCCATTGACGGAAAAGGACACGGGAATCTTCTCGCTCACGTTGGCTCTCCTCTCCGGGCGCGCGCAACGGCCCGTTCGACGAGCACCGGTATCAGGAGGAGCCGATACTCGGCGCTGCCGCGGAAATCGTCCATCGGATCGGCGGCGGCGGCAAGCGCCTCGCAAGCCGCGGAGATCGAATCCTTCGAAATTCCCTTCTCCACAAGGACGGCTTCCGCTTCGGCCGACCGCACCGGCGTCGGTCCGCAGCCGCCGAGGGCGACCCGCGCGCGACTGCATCGCCCGTCCTCTTCGGACAGTACGACAGCTACCGAAACGGTGGCGAAATCGCCGTCGACGCGGGCGAATTTTTCGTAGGCGGAAACGGCGCCGGACGGCGCCGGAGGCAAGCGCACGGCGGTCACCATCTCGCCCGGCCGGAGGGCGGTTTCAAGGTAATCGACGAAAAAGTCCGCCGCTGCGACCTCACGCCGCTCCTGCGCGCCCGCAACCTCGATCGAAGCGTCGGCCGCCACGAGCGCGGCAGGATAATCCGCAGCAGGATCCGCGTGAGCGATGGAACCGCCGATCGTTCCCATGTTGCGGACGGCAGGATGGCCGATCACGCGCGCGGCGTCGCGGACGACGCGCTGCCCCCCATCGCATCCGTTCATCGCGGCAACGCCGGCATGGTTGGCCATGGCGCCGAACGCGACGCCGCCTTCGGCATCGCGCCAAACGCGTCCGAGCGACTCCACATCGCGAAGGCTGATCAGGGCGGACGGTTCGAGAAGATCGGCGTTCATCATCGCGACCAGCGTGGCCCCGCCGGCAAGGCAACGCGCTTCCGGCTCCTCCGCAAGCAGCGTTACCGCCTCCTCGACCGTCTTCGGCAGGAAAAACTTCAACGAATCCGAGCCCCCGCCGTCTCCAGCCGTTCCCGCATGTTCCCGGCGAACTGTTCCCCGAGATCCCTGGCTTTCTTCTTCATCATGCCGAAACCGAACCTGCCGAAGCGCCCTACGATGGACACCTCCGACTTGTAGCGCACTTCGGTTTCGTTCGGGCCGACCCTCTTGAGATGCAGTTCGCTGTCGGCCGTCAGCATGCTGGCTTTTCCGCCTTCCTCGCCGCGCGTCACCATCGCAGCATATGCAGGAGCCTCCGTCTTCACAAGTTCCACCGAAACGTTGAAGGACGTCCGGACGGGCCCCATGGCGACCTTGACGCTCGCGCGATACTTGCCGCCGCCGAGGACTTCGACATCGCCGCAACCGGGAACGCAGGGCGCCATTTCCGCCGGATTCATCGCGAACTCCCAGACGCGCTCGATCGGGGCTCCGACAAGAAAGGCTTCTTCGATCTTCATGATCAGCTGCGCTCCCGCCGACGCGGAAAATTTCTTCGACGACGAATATGCCCAGATTGTCCGCAGCGCATCAAACGGCGGCGCGGATCGCCGAAGTGGTCGGTCGGATGCGAACGAACGGCACGGAATGCGGTCCCCGGGGGCGATGGCCGTCTCCTCGAAGATCTCCCGACCAGCGGCCCACGTCGCCCTCAAGAGCATGTCGGAGCCCTGTCGGATCTCCGCACCGGGCTCCCCTTCCCCAAGCGCCACAACCGGGCGCGGGCGAACTCGCGGCGCTCGCCCGGCTGGTTACTCGAAGCGCGACCACCGAAGCGGAGAAAGCGCCGGTCGCCCCTAAGGGACGCGCGAACAGGCAGAACGTCACGCGCGTCGAGGCCGAGCATTGGACCCGATGGATACCACGGAAAAGAAAGGTTTTGCCGCGGCGCCTTGACTCGTCAACCGGCCCGCCCCGATAATGCCCTCGCGACAGAGGTCGCCCACAACCCGTACTGCGCTTCGGGAGAAGATAAATTCCCGATAAGGGAACGGTCATGCCAAATTTTACCGATGACGATAATCAGTGCTATAGAAAACGTTATCAGCCGCCTTTGAGAACGAGTTCCAGTCATAAAGCCGTATTTGAGCGGTATGCAGAAGAGCGCACTTCGATACCATTGCTTTTACTTGGAGATGCTAGCATCGTTCTAAAAGACTTCCCGGACGAAAGCATTGATTGCGTATTTACTTCTCCACCCTATTGGCGCAAGAGAAAATACGATAGCGGCAAACTTGGACTAGAAGAAAATTTTCATGATTATATTCATAATCTCGCAATTATCTTTTTTGATCTCAAGCGAGTACTCAAACCTGAAGGATCCTTCTGGTTAAATATTGGTGATTCCTATCATGCCAAGAAACTTGCCGGAATACCGTGGAGAATAGCTTTTAAGTTGACGGACAATCAAGGTTGGATATTACGAAATAGCGTCATATGGAACAAAATGAAGAGCGGCATGGACACGACAAAGGATAGGCTGGGGAATATTCACGAAAATGTGTTCCACTTTGTCAAACAAAAAAACTATTTCTACGATGTCGACGCAATCCGTGCCAAACTAGGGGAATCCAAAATCGTTAACGGCGCAGTTATTTCTTCGACCGGCGTTTCGGGCGTTCGATACCGTCATCAGATCAACCGATCAACTTCTTTAACTGAAACGGAGAAAGCACAAGCGAATAAGGCTTTGGACAGAATCCTTGAAGATATCGCCATGGGCCGATTAGCGGATTTCCGAATGATAATTCGCGGCCAACAGCGAACGACGCACTCGGACAATGAGGCCCTTTCCGGTCGCGCTAAAGAACTTCGGGAAAAGGGATTCTATTTTCTCCGAAACCATCCAAAGGGAAGCAAACCATCAGACGTTTGGGAAATTATTCCGGAAGATACGCAAAACAGGCAACTGCATTTTGCACCTTTTCCGGTCGATCTTTGTCGTATACCAATATTGGCCACATGCCCCAATGATGGAATAGTTCTAGATCCGTTTTCCGGCACTGGCACGACTCTTTGCGCCGCTAGCAACTTCGGTCGGAAATCTGTGGGGATTGATATTTCCCCCGAATATCACGAGTTGGCACGGCAGCGGTGGGGATCCCTTCTGTGAGCAGAATTTTGGAACTGTTCGGCCTTTCTATCAATCAGACCGGGTGCAGATCTATTTTTGCCAAACTCCTTGTTTTTATTTATGGAATCAGGGATTTCCGCCGTCAGGCTGCGATGGCGTTCAACGCCTGATTGTCGTTCGCAGCCCCAGTCATTGCCCGCCATGCCGACTCGAAGCGACCCGACCAACGCTCTGAAGGTGAGGACGTTCTGACCGCCTTCGACGCTCCAGCGCGCCCGCTTCATGCACTGGTTGACCAGTACCTTGTTGGCGGCCTCCACGACGCCTGACCCATAGCCGCCAGCCTTGAGGCTCGCGTAGCGCACGCCTGTGCTTGCGGAAAAGCTCGCGCTCAAGAACCTTGAGCGCCGTTTCCGTCGTCGCCTTGTCGCGGAGGTCGCCCGGATAACCTTGTCGACGCCGTCGGCGTCGTCGCGCAGGACAGCGCGGTACTTTTCGTACCAGTTGCTTGCGACGGTCGGAGACCTCGTTGAGATGTTCGCACGCAAAAATCGACCGCCCGCTCGTCGGGCCGGAGATCTTCGAGAAACGTCCAGTTGTCGGGCGCGGCGTCGGCAACGGCGACCACCTTCAGGTCGGGCCGTACCTTGGTGGGCGACCTCTTCGGCGAGTTGCGCCTTCAGCGTCGCCTTGCCGGCCTCCGGCCCGAAACTGAGCGTTTTCAAGCGATTGCCTTCCGCGTCGTGGAAACTGACCGTCCCGCAGGACGCCTCGCGCCAGCACGCTTCCTCGTCCCCGTCCGGGCGAAGCGAAACCCCGTCAAGCGAAACGGCGCAGGAAACCGCCTCGCACCGTTTCCGCCTCGCGGATGCTTTCCATGGCTTCCTGCTCCTTTTCCTTCCAGAGGCTGCCCGTCGTCTCCAACAGACGCGTGGCTCGACGACGGGTTCATGCCCCCCAACTCCTCGAAGAGTTGGGCCGTTTCCTGCGGCGTGCAGTGCTCCAGAAGCAGGAGAGCAAGCGGCCGGGTTCAGCCGTCAGCCCAGGTCGTTGTCGACCGGCGAGAACGATCCGTTTTCCGAGCGCGTCCGAAAATACCGGACCGGACAGCGTGTGGACGGTCTTCTGCGTCCGCGCAGCCCGGTAGAAGACCTTGTCGTCCTTGCGAGCTTCCCCTCTCGTCCCGGTCCTCGATGTACTTGCAAATCACCGTCCGGCACAGCGCAGCGACCCGCTTACCCAAGCTCGAAATCGGCGAACGCCTCGGGACCCTCCCCCTCGGACCCTTCCTTGAGAAAGGCTGTCCCCGAACGCCTTGGCGGTCGCGGCCCCTTTCTCGACGATGGACGCGAAGGATCGCACCGCCCCGGCGGCCACCGGGGAGAGCTCGGAAAGGGACAAACCGTTCGAAGATTGCGAAACTGGCATGGGTTGTGGGGTCAAGCCAACATTCTGCCGCGCGGTCAGGAGCATTCCTTTTTTCGTCCTCCGGCCCCCTGATCGTGACAAAATCCGCGCCCGGAACGGCGTTTTGTCACGAAATCGCTGATTTCGTCCTTGAAGCGTCGCGGCTAGTGCTCGAATAATTGTTGAAAATCAACAGGTTGTTTCTCGTTTGGCAATATCAGACCTGCACCCCTCCGCGATGATCGGGCTGGCGCGACGCCTGCATGTAGGTTATGGCAGATAAGAGAGATTATCGTAGGTTTGAGAGAACGGTCGTAGAGTCGCTGCACCTGCGCTGACGGCGACGGACTTGGCGGGCGGCCCCTAATGCGGAGAAGAGGGGTTGACTCGAAGCGCGGATTAGATCTCCAATCCGTCTGTACATGCAGGAGCGAAAGATGCAGATCGACAGGAACCGGACGATAGAGAACACCAAGATTTTCGATCACATGGAAACGCGCCGCGGATACCGCCTCAACAAGTTCGCCATGTCTATGACGAAACCGGACAATCGCGAGGCATTCCTGTCAGACGAAGAAGCCTACATGGCGACCTGCGATCTGACCGACGAGGAAAAGCAGCTCATTCGCGACCGCGACTGGCGGGCCATCATGGCGGAACACGGAGGCAACATCTACATGATCATGAAAATCGGCGCGGTGCTTGGCCAAGGACTGTACCAGATCGGCGCGCATCAACGGGGCGAGACATACGAAGAGTTTCTGGCAACGCGCAATGCGTCGGGAGCGCGGTAGACGAAATGGCTCGCATCGTCGCCGGAATCGGAACCTCCCATGTCCCCTCGATCGGGGTCGCATACGACCAGAGACGCACGCAGGAACCCGACTGGAAACCGCTTTTCGACGCATACGAACCGGTCAAGCAATGGCTCAGAAACCTCGCCCCGGACATCGCCATCGTCGTCTACAACGATCATGGCGGCGACTTTTTCTTCGACAAGTACCCGACGTTCGCGGTTGGCGCCGCCGACCTCTACCCGGTGGGCGACGAAGGATGGGGCCGGCGACCGTTGCCCGACTTTCCCGGCGACGCCGATTTTTCGTGGCACCTGTGCAACGAGCTCGTCTACGACGAATTCGACATCACCGTGTGCCAGGAACTGGCGGTCGAGCACGGCTTCATGGTCCCGATGCATCTGTGTTTCGATCATGATCGGAGATGGCCCGTCAAAACCGTGCCGATCGCGATCAACGTGATCCAGCATCCGCTTCCGACCGCGCGGCGCTGCTGGAAACTGGGCCGTTCGATCCGCCAAGCGGTGGAGCGTTATCCCGACGACGTCAAGGTGGTCATTCTCGGGACCGGCGGCATGTCGCATCAATTGAACGGCGCGCGCTTCGGGCACCTCAACTCCGAGTTCGACCGCGACTTCCTCGACCGGATCGAAGCCGACCCGCGAACGCTTGCCGAACTAACTCACCAGGACATCATGGAAGCTGCGGGAGCCGAAGCTGTCGAGCTGATAATGTGGTTGGTCATGCGGGGGGCGCTTTCGGAGAAAGTCAAACGCGTCCACCGCAATTACTATGCGCCGATGACCACCGGCATGGGCTTGATTGCACTGACGGAATGAAGTCCAGGCGCCGGTCCGCGGTTCCTTTTGCCGCTGCGCGCGGCCGTCTCCCGCAGAAAATGCCTCGCGTATGCGACGATCCAGTCGCCGTAGTCCCGCGAAAGCACTGACCGCTCCCGACGTGAGAACGGGTCGCGGATGCCAACAAGGCCCACGACAGCAATCTCGTGAGCGATATAACTTCGGATCTCTTGACATGGTATCCGTAACTGGAAGATTTTGCATGGTTTTTCTCAAGATGCCGTAGATTGGAACGCACCGCTTTCTGGAGAAGCGCATCTTCCGGTCTCGCCTCCCCGTCCTGCTCGAAAACGCGGTCAGCGCCTACCTCGGCACCGGGCTGAGACTGGCGTTCGAGCGACCTTGGCCGACAAATTTAAGTTACGCGATGTCTGGAGGTTTGAATTCGAGTTGCAGGCATGGATTTTGGAAGTGGGACCGGAATCCCGGATCCTCGGGCGAACCAAACGATTTGTCCTGAACGAAAGACGACGCCACGACCCGTGCTGTCTACGCGCCGCACGGCCTGGCGACCTTCTTGGCGTTGCCGACGGCGCCCAACCCGTCGCTGAACATCGCTCCCGACGCACGCTGATCTCCGGTGGTAGAGCTCGTGCGCGGCTGCTTCCCTCACGACGAAGCAACGCTTAGCCATCGCGGATCGAATCTGGAGGCCGAATTCGGGTTGCGGGCGTGGTTTTTTGGAGCGGGGCCGGAACTCCGACTCGGCGGGCGAACCGGGCGATTTTCTTTGAACGGCAAGCGAACGTTCGCGGCTGTGGACGGCTCCGACGCCTTGGAGCGTTGAGCGCAAGCGTACCGAATTCCGCGGTCCGGCGATCCGGCTTTCGGAGGAGAGTTGTCGGAGGCGCGAAGTCCTCGCAGAGCCAACCGTTCAGAGAGACTCCCTCGCGCTCGTGCGCCATTCGCTCGAAAATCGGGCGATGCAGGCGCGAGACCGCCCGGGGAGGCGATGGAATGAGGATTCTTCGACCCGGCTGCCCCAACAAGCGGATGCGCCGACTGAGACGGTGCCGGAGAAATTGCCGTTTTCGCCTGGACGAATTCGGACCTGCGCACCGTCGCTCATGTCGAGCCTTCGTGCGGAGACATGGCGAATAAAGGCTTGCAAAATGACGGAATTTGCGTAAATTACGCTATTATGTTATCCAATATCTATATTCCTCAGGCGCAGCTCGCCCGTCTCAGGCGTTTGGTCGCGCCCGGCAAGGTCGTTGTGGTGTACGGCCCGCGGCGGGCGGGGAAGACCACGTTGATCCGTCGCTACGTCGAAAGATACGACCATGACGCCCTTGCGGTGACCGGCGAGGATATCGCGGTGCGCGAGTATCTGGAAAGCCAGTCCTTGGCCAAGCTGAGAGCCTTCGTCGGCGGACGGCGGACGCTCATCGTGGATGAAGCCCAGCATGTGCGGCAAATCGGCTTGAACCTGAAGCTGCTGGCCGATCACGTCGAAGGACTCAGCATCGTCGCAACGGGGTCGTCTTCCTTCGATCTCTCTCGGCAAACCGGAGAACCCCTGACGGGCCGCAAGTATACGCTGCTCCTCCTGCCTCTCGCGCAGCTGGAGATTCGGGAAGTGGAGGACGCGCATGAAACCAGGGCCAATCTCGAAACGCGCCTGATCTACGGATCCTACCCCGAAGTCGTCCTCATGGGATCGAACGAGGATCGCGAGATCTACATCAAGGAACTGGTTTCCTCCTACCTGTTCAAGGACATCCTTCAGCTGGAAGGCATTCGCCATTCCGACAAGCTGCTTCGGTTGCTCCAGTTGATCGCGTTCCAGATCGGCCGCGAAGTGTCGGTGACGGAGATCGGAACCCAACTCGGCATGACCAAGAACACGGTGAATCGTTATCTCGATCTTCTGGAAAAAACCTATGTGATATACGGTCGGCGCGGATTTAGCCGCAATCTGCGCAAGGAAATCGCCAAGAGCCGCCGGTATTATTTCTACGACAATGGCATCAGAAACGGATTGATCAATAACTTCAACAGCCTATCCTTGCGCGACGACGCAGGCGCCTTATGGGAAAACTACGTTATGGCCGAGCGGCTGAAACGCAACCTGTACACGGGCAGCTTGGCCGAAAGTTATTTCTGGCGCACCTACGACCGGCAGGAAATCGATCTGGTCGAGGAATGGGGCGGACGCCTCGACGCCGTTGAAATGAAGTGGTCTCCCAAATCCCGGGTCCGCGAGCCCGGTGGATGGCGCCGGACCTACCCCGGGAGTTCCTTTCAGATCGTGAATCCGGAAAATTATCTCGACTTCATCGCCCCGCCGGACCGTAAATCGAAGATCGATTCTTCGTCCTGAAGCCGGAACTTCGCGGGAAGATAACCACTATCGCTGTACGCTGGGCGCGGCGAACTTGCGACCTTGCCCATGTCCGAGTCGAGACTGTCGTCCGCCGGCAGCGTCCGGACGCTGCCGAGCGCTTCAGCCGCGACTCGAGCGTTCGCTTCGCCGGGCCGGAGGCCCGCTCCCGGCTTTCCCCGACAGGCGGTCGCAGCGCAACCGCGGCCAATGTCAGACTTCTGCAGGCTTGGTCGAGGAAGCGAAGCGCGCCCTCGGGACGGGGCGACGAAAACGCTTCATGCAAGCCGCGAGTGACTTCTCGCTTCCCGCTTCGGCGCGCGATCGTCCGGGCAGCGCGCGCCGGCCGTCGGGTCGGCGGTTCGACGGCAACGGCCTTGTTTTCCGGGCCAACCGCGCGCAAGCGCGCTCGGGTTGACGGAAACGATGCTTCGCCGTGCCGGAAAAACGCCTTTCCGGTCATGTCTTCCGCCTTGGCGCCCGAGTTGACGAGAGCGATTTCGGTCCGCCGGCGCTTCTTGCCCGACCTTCCCCGACGCACTAAGGTTCGGCGAAATCCGTTCGGGAGAGAGCGTCCATGGATATGACCGGTGAATACAGGATCCCCGCGCCCCGCCAAAAGGTCTGGGAGGCGCTGAACGATCCGGAGGTGCTGGCGAAGTGCATTCCCGGCTGCCAGGAACTCAAGAGAGAGTCCGAAACCGAACTATCGGCGAAGGTGAAGTCCCGGGTCGGCCCCGTGTCCGCCACTTTCACCGGCAAGGTCACCATGAGCGACATGGATCCGCCGCGCGGATGCAAGCTCTCCGGCGACGGTCAGGGCGGCGTTGCCGGTTTCGCCAAGGGCGGCGCCGAGGTCAAGCTCGCCGAAGACGGCTCCGAAACCGTGTTGACCTACGTGGCGACCGCCCAGGTCGGCGGCAAGCTGGCCCAGATCGGCTCTCGCCTGATCGATTCCACCGCGAAGAAGATGGCCAACGACTTCTTCGGAAAATTCGCCGAGGAGGTCGGCGGGGAGACCGGGGCGGAAGACGCCCCGCAACCGGCGCCAGCGCCGGAACCGGCGGCGGCCGATTCCCCGAAACGGCCGCCCGGACTGAACGCGAAGGTGTGGGTCGTGGGACTGATCGCGGCCGTCGTGCTCGTGCTCGCTATCCTGCAGCTGTGACGCCGCGCCCGATGCTTGACCTCTTCGCGGATTGGCTGTCTACTGAAGAATGCGAAGACTTTCCGCCGCCGTTTTTCGAGACCCGCGTTTCGGACGATGACGGCAAGAACTGCCGGCCGCGCGGCGCGCGCCGGCGAATTTGGAGGTGCCAATGGCAACAACCACTGTCTCGATGACGGTGAACGGCAAGCCTGTTTCCGCGGAGGCCGAAAACCGTACGCTCCTCGTCCAGTACCTGCGCGAAGGCCTCGGCCTGACAGGCACGCACGTCGGCTGCGACACCAGCCAGTGCGGCGCCTGCACGATTTACGTCAACGGCCTTCCCATCAAGTCCTGCACCATGCTCGCGCGTCAGGCGGAAGGCGCGGACGTGACCACGATCGAGGGCCTCGCCGACGGCGACGAGTTGCATCCGATGCAGGAGGCCTTTCGTCAAAATCACGCCTTGCAATGCGGCTTCTGCACGCCCGGCATGGTGATGAGCGCGATCGGCATCGTCGAGCGGCACCCGGACGGCCTCGACGAAAAGACCGTGCGCCGCGAACTGGAAGGCAATTTCTGCCGCTGCACGGGCTATCACAACATCGTCAAGGCGATCCTGGCGGCGCACGAGGAAATGACTGCCTGAGGCGGAAGAGACCCTGAGTTCCCGGCCGTCGGGCCGGCGTTCAAGGAGGCACATGCGATGCCAGACGGAGCTATCGGCGCCGCCGTCGAACGGCGCGAAGACCAACGTTTCCTGAGAGGCGCCGGCAAATACGTCGACGACATGAGCCGGCCCGGCCAGACCTACGCCTGTTTCCTGCGTTCCTCGGTCGCGCACGCCAGGATTGCGGGCGTCGACGCGTCGAAGGCGGAAAACGCGCCCGGCGTCGTGAAGATTCTCACCGGCGCCGATTGGGCCGCGGACGGCGTCGGCGGACTCCCCTGCGGGTGGCAGGTGATCGGAAAGAACGAAACCCCGATGCACGAACCGCCCCACCCGCCGCTGGTTGCGGACAAGGTGCGGCACGTCGGCGACAACATCGCCGTCGTCGTCGCCGAAACCCGCGAACAGGCGCGGAGCGCGGCGGAACTTGTCGACGTTCGGCTGGAGGAGCTGCCGGCGGTGGTCGACATGGCCGATGCGGTCGCGGACGGCGCGCCGCTGTTGCATGACGGCGTCGCCGACAACGTTTGCTACGACTGGGAACTGGGCGACAAGCAAGCGGTCGACGAAGCGTTCGCTTCGGCGGCTCACGTCGCCAGGCTCGAACTGGTCAACAACCGGCTGGTCGCGAACCCGCTCGAACCGCGGGCCGCCATAGCCGAGTACGACGCCGCGGCCGATTCGTACGCGCTCTACACGACCAGTCAGAACCCGCACGTCATAAGGCTGTTGATGGGCGCGTTCGTCCTTTCCATTCCCGAACACAAGCTGCGCGTCGTGGCGCCCGACGTGGGCGGCGGCTTCGGCTCGAAGATTTACCATTACGCCGAAGAAGCCGTGCTGACGTGGGCGTCGAAGAAGGTCGGCCGTCCGATCAAGTGGACGGCGGAACGATCCGACAGCTTCATGACCGACGCGCAGGGCCGCGACCACGCCACCACCGGCGAGCTCGCGCTCGACGGCTCCGGCAAGTTCCTCGCGCTGCGCGTCCGCACGGACGCCAACATGGGCGCCTACCTCTCGACCTTCGCGCCGGCGATCCCGACCTATCTCTACGCGACGCTGCTGGCCGGACTTTACAAGACGCCGCTGATCCATTGCGAAGTGCGGGCGATCTTTACGAACACCGTGCCTGTCGACGCTTACCGCGGAGCCGGGCGGCCGGAAGCCTGCTATCTGCTCGAGCGCCTGGTCGAACGGGCGGCGCGGGAAACCGGAATCGACAAGGCGGAAATCAGGCGGCGGAATTTCATCGCTGCGTCGGAAATGCCGTATCAGACGCCGGTGGCGCTGCAGTACGATTCCGGAGATTTCGTGCGGAACATGGAAGACGCGCTGAAAGCGACGGATTACGGCGGGTTCGCCGCCCGCAAGGCCGCTTCGCAAGCGTCCGGCAAGCTGCGCGGCATCGGCCTCGCCACCTACATCGAAGCTTGCGGAATAGCTCCTTCCGCCGTCGCCGGCGCGCTCGGCGCCCGCGCCGGCCTCTACGAAGCCGCCGAGGTTCGAGTTCACCCGACGGGTTCCGTCTCGGTGTTCACGGGCTCGCACCAGCATGGCCAGGGACACGAAACGACCTTCGCGCAACTCGTCGCCGACCATCTCGGCGTCCCGATGGAGAACGTCGAAGTCGTGCACGGAGACACCGACCGCATACCGTTCGGGATGGGGACCTACGGCTCGCGGTCGCTTGCGGTCGGCGGAACGGCGATCGTCAAGGCCATCGAAAAAGTGGTGGACAAGGGGAAGAAGATCGCTGCGCACGCGCTCGAGGCCGCGGTCGACGACATCGAATTCGCCGACGGGACGTTCAAGGTCGCCGGAACCGACAAGGAAATGAGCGTGGGCGAGGTGGCTCTCGCCGCTTACGTGCCGCACAACTACCCCATCGAAGAGCTCGAACCGGGACTGGACGAAAGCGCCTTCTACGATCCCAAGAACTTCACGTTCCCGAACGGCTGCCACGTCGCCGAAGTCGAAATCGACCGGGAGACCGGCGAGATCGAGCTTTGCGCCCTCGGCGCGGTCGACGATTTCGGCAAGATCGTCAATCCGATGATCGTGGCGGGCCAGGTGCACGGCGGCCTCGTTCAAGGCATCGGCCAGGCGCTGATGGAAAATTGCGTCTACGACGACCAGGGACAGCTCCTCACCGGCTCCTTCAACGATTACTGCCTGCCGCGGGCCGACGACGTGCCGTCCTTCGAGGTCGACACCAACGAAGGCGCGCCGTGCACGCACAACCCGCTGGGGGTGAAGGGCTGCGGCGAAGCGGGCACCATCGGCGCCGGCGCCGCGGTCATCAACGCCGTGGTCGACGCCCTGGGCTCGGTCGGCGTGCACGACATAGACATGCCTGCCTCTCCGCACCGGATATGGCAGGCGCTGCAACGCTCGAACGGCTAACGAAAGAGGTCGAACCATGTACGATTTCGCATACAGGCGGGCGACGTCCGTCGAAGACGCGACGGCCGGCGTCGCCGCCGCCGAAGAAGGAAAGTTCGTCGCCGGAGGCATGACCTTGCTTCCGACCCTCAAGATGCGGCTGGCCAAGCCTTCGGACCTCGTCGATCTGGCCGACCTGAAGGACCTCGTCGGCATCTCGGTCGGCGACGGAGTCGTCTCCATCGGCGCCATGACGCCGCATGCCGCGGTCAACGCGTCCGCGGAAGTTCGCGGCGCGATCCCCGCGCTCGCCAAGCTCGCGGGGCTTATCGGCGATCCGATGGTTCGCAACCGCGGCACGATCGGCGGTTCGATTTCCAACAACGACCCGGCGGCGGATTATCCGGCGGCGGTCGTCGGCCTGGGCGCCACCGTGCACACCGACAAACGCCGGATCGCGGGCGACGATTTCTTCACCGACATGTTCGAAACCGCGCTCGACGAAGCCGAACTCGTGACCAGGGTCGACTTCCCGGTCCCCGAAAAAGCCGGTTACATGAAGTTCCCCAATCCGGCCTCCCGGTACGCCATGGTCGGCGCGTTCGTCAGCCGCGGACCGCAGGGAACCCGGGTGGCGATCACCGGCGCCGGGCCCTGCGTGTTCCGGGTTGCCGAGATGGAAGCCGCGCTGGAGAACGGCTTCGCGCCCGAGGCCGTCGCGAGCATCAAGATCCCGGACGAAGGCCTCAACAGCGACATCCATGCGAGCCCCGAATACCGCGCGCATCTCGTGACGATCATGGCCAAGCGCGCGGTCGCGGAAGCGAACGGCTGACCGGCGCGTCTCCGCAACCGGACCGAAAGCCAGGGGAGCCATCGACGCGGCTCCCCGTTTCTTGAGGAAATGACAGGACAACTTCCCGCTTCCGTCGACGCGGTCGTCGACATGCTGCGCGACGCCGAATACGTCGCCGACCGATCCTTGGCGACGGCGCTGTTCCTAGCGCTGAAACTCGGAAGGCCGTTGTTTCTCGAAGGCGAAGCCGGCGTCGGCAAGACCGAGATCGGCAAGGTGCTTTCGGAATCGCTCGGTCGCCGCCTGATTCGCCTTCAGTGCTACGAAGGCCTCGACGTGTCTTCCGCGGTGTACGAATGGAACTACGCGATGCAGATGATCGACATCCGCATCGCGGAAGCCGCGGGCGAACGGGACCGCAGCCGGATCGAGGAAGGCGTTTTCTCCGAACGGTTCCTGATCGAACGCCCCCTCCTGCAGGCCCTCAAGCCGGACGCGTCCGGCAATCCGCCGGTTTTGCTCATCGACGAGCTCGACCGCACCGACGAGCCTTTCGAAGCGTTTCTCCTGGAAGTTCTCTCCGATTTCCAGGTCACGATCCCCGAGATCGGAACGGTCGCCGCGCGGAGGCCGCCGATCGTCATCATCACCTCGAACCGGACCCGGGAGATTCACGACGCCATCAAGCGCCGCTGCTTCTATTTCTGGGTCGATTATCCGAATGCCGCGAGAGAGCTGGAGATCCTCAAGACCAAGGTGCCCGACGCCGCGGAAGCCCTTTCCAACCAGGTCGTCGCGTTCGTCCAGCGCCTGCGCGACCGGGACCTCTTCAAACTGCCCGGCGTGGCCGAGACGATCGACTGGACCAACGCGTTGATCCAGCTCGACCGGATCGATCTCGACCCCGAAACGGTCAACGCCTCGCTCGGCATCCTGCTCAAGTATCAGGACGACATAGAAAAAATGCAGGGCAGCGAAGCGGCCAGGATTCTGGACGAAGTGAAGGCGGGGGCGGGCCCGTAGCCGCGCCGCACGCCGAGATGGTCGAAACAGCCGCAACCCCCGGAATGCAGCTCCTCGAGCGGCTGGAGGGGAACAAGCTCGCGCCGAACATCATGCATTTCGGCCGGGTGCTGCGCGCCGCGGGGATGCCCGTGGGTCCCGGCAAGATCATCGACGCCGCCAAGGCGGTCGTGGCCGTGGGAATCGGCGGCCGTTCCGATTTCTACTGGGCGTTGCACGCCGTCTTCGTCAACCGCCGCGACCAGCACGAGCTGTTCGATCAGGCTTTCCACATCTTCTGGAAAGACCCCAAGCTGCTCGAGCGCATGATGGGCATTCTCCTTCCCCAGGTCGACGCCGGCGAACCGCCGCCGCCCGAGGAACAACCCATGCGCCGGCTGCAGGATGCGCTGAATCCGCCGCCTGACGACCGCAAGGACGAGAAGGAGGAAGAGCGCGAAGAGGAGATCGAACTCGACGCCGCGATGACGGCGTCGCGGAGAGAAGTTCTTCAGGACATGGACTTCGAGGAGATGTCGGCGGAGGAAATCGAGGCCGCGAAGCGGGCGATTTCCCGCATGCGCCTGCCTCTGCAGGAAATCCCGACGCGCCGATACCGCGTCAGCCCTCGTCAAGCGCGGGTCGACATGAGGGCCACGCTGCGGACCGCCCTCCGTTCGGGGGGGAGCGCCATTCCGCTTCGCTTCCGAACGCGCCGCACCCGGCCGCCGCCGCTCGTCATCCTGTGCGACATCTCGGGATCCATGAGCCGTTACACGCGCATGTTCGTGCATTTCATGCACTCCCTCACCAACGATCGCGACCGGGTGCATACGTTCCTGTTCGGCACTCGCCTCACCAACGTCACGCGCTATCTCCGCAACAGGGACATCGATCTCGCACTGGAACAGGTGAACGCGGCCGTCGAGGACTGGTCGGGCGGAACGCGAATCGGGGAAAGCCTTTGCCAGTTCAACAAGCTATGGTCGCGGCGGGTGCTCGGTCAGGGCGCGATCGTCCTTCTCATTTCCGACGGCCTCGACAGGGACGCCGGACGCGGGCTGCACGGGGAAATCGACCGGCTGCACAAATCCTGCCGCCGGTTGGTCTGGCTAAACCCGCTGCTGAGATTCGACGGTTTCCAGCCCAGGAGCCAGGGGATCCAGGCGATCCTGCCGTGCGTTGACGAATTTCGACCGGTGCATAATCTTCGGAGCCTCGGGGAACTGATCGACGCGCTCAATCGATCGCCCGGTCCCCGGAAAACGGGAGTCAAGGAATGGCTGACGGCGATGTAGGGGAACGGGCGCGCGGCGACGACGTGCTGAACGAGGCCGCGAGATGGCGAGCGGCCCGCAAGGTCGCCCTCGCCACGGTGGTCGCCACGTGGGGATCTTCGCCCCGCCCCGCCGGCAGCCATCTCGCCGTCGACGAAAACGGCAAGATGGTCGGTTCGGTTTCCGGCGGCTGCATCGAGGGCGCCGTGGCCACCGAGGCGCTGGAGGTCATGCGCACCGGCGCGCCCAAACTGCTCGAATACGGCGTCACCAACGAACTCGCCTGGGAAGTCGGCCTCGCCTGCGGCGGCACCGTCGAGGTGTACGTCGAGAATCTCGAAGAAAGCGCGCTCGAACCGTTGCTCGAAGACCGGGCCGAAAAACGGGCCGTCGTCCGGGCCGTCGATCTGTCGACGGGCGCACACACCCTGGTCTATCCCGAGGCCGCGTCCGGACCGGACTCGGAGGATCCGGAAATTCTTTCGATCGCGCGCCGCGGCTTGCGGGACGACCGCAGCCGAACGCACGCGGTCGGAGAGCGCCGCGTCTTCGTCGAAGTGTTCAATCCGCCGAAACGCCTGCTGATCGTTGGCGCCGTCCATATCGCGCAACCTCTTTCGCGCATGGCTTCCGTCGCGGGCTACGACGTCACCGTCGTCGATCCGCGCGCTTCGTTCGCCACCGACGAGCGGTTTCCCGGCATAACGCTGAACGGCGAATGGCCGGACGACGCCTTGCGCGCTCTCGACCCAGATCGCCGCACCGCAGTCGTCACTCTGACGCACGATCCCAAGCTCGACGATCCGGGCCTCGAAGCGGCGTTGAAATCGGACGCCTTCTACGTCGGCGCTCTGGGAAGCCGGAAGACCCACGCCGGACGGGTCGAACGGCTGACCGCCTCCGGTTTCTCCGAAACGGACATCGCCCGCATCCATGCGCCCGTCGGCCTCGACATCGGCGCCGTTTCTCCGGCCGAGATCGCCATCTCGGTGCTGGCGCAGATTACCCAGAAACTGCATCGCGGAACGGAAGCGCGGGCGTGACGCGGCGGCGATGAAATTCGGCGAGATTCCTGTCGAAGACGCCGACGGAGCGATCATTGCGCATTCCGTCCGGCTTCCCGGCGGCGTCTTCAGAAAAGGCCGCCTGCTGGATCGCGCCGACATCGCCCGACTTCGAAGCAACGACGTTCGCCGGGTGACCGTCGCTCGCCTGGAAGCGCAGGATCTCGGAGAAAACGAAGCCGCGCGGCGGATCGCGGAAGCGCTGTCTTCGCCCGGTCTGGATGCATCGGACGCCGCAACGGGCCGCGCGAATTTGCGGGCCGAAGCGGCGGGCGTGGTTACGGTGGACGCGGACCGCATCCGCCGCCTCAACCGCGTGAACGAAGCGATCGCCATCGCCACCGTGCCGCCCTACGAGGCCGTCGCCCGGGGCCGGGTGGTCGCCACGGCGAAGATCGTCACTTTCGGCGTGGCCGCCGCTTCCGTGGAGGAAGGCATCGATATCGCCGCCGGAGCGTCTCCCGCGATACGCCTGCATCCTTTCCGGACGAAACGCATCGGATTGATTCAGACGACCCTGCCCGGCCTCAAGAAAGACGTTCTCGACAAGGGATCGAGGACCACCGCGGAACGCTTGCGCCCGCTAGGCTGCCGCCTCGACGAGGAACGGCGCTGTTCGCACTCCCGCGACGACATCGCGGACGCCTTGCGGAAACTGGACAGCTGCGACATCGCGCTCGTGCTGGGAGCTTCGGCCATCGTGGACCGTCGGGACGTCGTGCCGCAGGCGGTCGCGCGGGCCGGCGGCGCCGTCGATCATCTCGGCATGCCCGTCGATCCCGGCCATCTGACGTTGCTGGCGCGCATCGGCGAAACCGCCGTTCTCGGACTGCCCGGTTCGGCGCGCTCTCCCCGCCTGCACGGTTTCGACTGGATCCTTCAAAGGCTGGTCTCGGATATCGGCGTGACGCCGTCCGACCTTGCGGAAATGGGAGTGGGCGGATTGCTGAAGGAAGTCCCTGGCCGTCCCATGCCCCGCGAACCCTCGCTCGCGGGAGCGCATGTCGGAGCGTTGTTGCTGGCCGCCGGCCAGTCGCGGCGCATGGGTCGCGTCAACAAGATGCTGGCCGAGGTCAAGGGCGAACCGATGGTCGTCCATGCGGCCCGCGCTCTGATCGCGAGCAAGGCGGATCCGGTCGTAGTCGTCCTCGGTCACGAGCCAGATCGGGTAAGGAGCGCACTGGAGGGAATGAACGTGTCGTTCGTCCACAACCCGGATTTCGCGGAAGGGCTCAGCACGTCGCTGAGGAACGGGTTGAACGCGCTGCCCTCCGAGGCGAACGCCGCCGTCGTGGCGCTCGGCGACATGCCGACGGTGACGCCGGAAGACATCGACGCCCTGATCGACGCCTTCGATCCCGATTCGGGCGCCACGATCTGCGTGCCGACCCATGACGGCAAACGGGGAAACCCCGTACTGTGGGCGCGCCGGTATTTCGCGGAGATGGCGGCCGTTTCGGGCGACGTCGGAGCGCGGCATCTGATCGGCGCCAATGCGGATCAACTCGTCGAAGTGCCGCGCGCCGGTTCCGGGGTGCTCATCGACCTCGACACGCCGGAAGCTCTGGCGGCGCACATGGCGGAATCTTCCGACGAGCCGCCGTGACGCCGTCCGTTCGCGGCTTGCGCCGGTCCGGAAGCTTCCGGACGCGCCACGCTCCTTCGCGACCCGGCCGCGCGCTAAAATTGCCGCTGCCGGCAGCCGGCCGGTTCCTTCGCGACGAGTCCGGGAAGCCGTTCGACGGAAGCCGGCGATGAAACCGCTCCGCGACTTCCGCGTTCTCGATCTGACCAACGTTCTGGCCGGACCGTTCTGTTGCCATCAACTGGCGCATATGGGCGCCGACGTCATCAAGGTGGAAGAACCCGAAGCGGGAGATCTGGCCCGCAGGCTGGGAGCCGATCCGGAGTTGAACGAAAGCCTTATGGGGGTTTCCTTTCTCGCCCAGAACACGGGAAAGCGTTCGATCACGATCAATCTCAAGTCGCGAAGAGGCAAGGACGTCCTCAAACGATTGGTGCGCAATTCGGATGCGCTCGTGGAGAACTTTCGCCCCGGGGTCATGAACCGCTTGGGACTGGGGTACGAGACGCTCAGAAACGAAAATCCCGCTTTGGTCTATTGCGCGATATCCGGATTCGGGCAGGACGGCCCCTTGAGGAATCTGCCTGCCTACGACCAGATCATCCAGGGAATGTCCGGCGTCATGAGCATAACCGGAAATCCCGATACCGCCCCGTTGCGCGTCGGCTTTCCGATCGCCGACACGATCGGAGGGCTGACCGCGGCCTTCGCCGTAGCGGCGGCGCTTGCCGACCGCGCCGAGGGCCGTTTCATCGACGTTTCCATGCTCGAATCCGTGATGGCGACCATGGGATGGGTGATTTCCAACTACCTCGCGACCGGCGGAGTCCCGGAACCGATGGGCAACGACAACTTTACGGCGAGTCCGTCGGGAACGTTTCGGACGGGCGAAGGACCGATCAACATCGCCGCCAACAAGCAGAAACAGTTCGAGGCTCTGTGCCGCGTCGTCGGACGGACGGATCTTGTCGAAGACCCGCGTTTCGCCGAACGGAAAGCGCGCCTCGAGAATCGCGCCGAACTGACGGAAATTCTCGAGGACGCCCTGCGCGCGAAACCGGCCGCGGCCTGGCAGAGGGAGCTGAACGCCGCGGGCGTTCCGGCCGGCGGCATATCGAGCGTGCCGGAGGCCTTGGCGCATCCGCAAATCTCGAAGCGCGGAATGATCGGCTCCTTTGACCATCCTTCGGGGCCCGGGCGCGAAATCCGGTTCGCTCGGACGGGCGTCAAGCTCGACGGAGCGCAGATCGAAACTCGATCTCCCCCGCCGCGTCTTGGCGAGCACACCGAGCGCATACTGAAAGAGATCGGCTTTTCCGAGCGCGACATCGAATCCCTGAGAAAAGAGAAGGCGGTGTGACCTGCCGACAGCGGGAGCCTGTACCGGCTACCCCAACCACGAGGTGAAGTTCAGCCTGAACAGGCGGCTGCTGCGCGCCATGGTGCCGACAACGGGACGAGAGGCGACGAGGCAGGCGGAGCTGGCCAGGCTGACGGCGGAGAACGATCCAGAGGGAGAGAAGAAGCCGTTCGAAGCGTTTTTCGCAAGCATTCCTCGCGATCGGTATCGGAAGAACGACATTGCGCATTACGAGGGCTATTGGGCGGCCTTCGTCTACTCGCACTTCGCGGCGGCTCTGGACGTTCGGGTCGAGGAATCGACCGCGCGCGGGCGCCTGGACATGGCGGTACTGAGCCCGGGTTGCGTGCATCTGCTGATTCCCTATATCGCCCGCCTGCTGACCCTGCCCGGAAAAATTCTGGTCCCGCTGGTGCTCTTCTTCTCGCTGTGCGGCGTTTACCTGGTTTCCTTCAACACCTTCGACATCCAAATGATGGTGTTTTTCGCGGTCGCCGCGATCGCGCTCCGGCTGTTCGGGTATCCGATGGCGCCGTTGATTCTCGGGTTCGTCCTCGGCCGCATGATCGAGGAGAATCTGCGCCGCGCCCTCGAAATCCACGACGGTTACGGGTTTCTCTGGGAACGTCCGATCACCGCCGGGATCATGCTGATCACCATTCTCGTCCTGATCGCTCCGCTGCTCCAGTGGCGCAAAAGCCGCAAGAGCGCCGCAGCCTGACGCGGAAACGGCACGGGCCTTCGTAAACGGGCCCGACGATTTCTCGCTACAGGGACTTCAATTCCGCAAGAATCCTCGAGAGGCGCGCGACCAGCAGATCGGCATGGCGAGCCGCGGCGTCGTGACCGACCGACCACGCGACGACTCCCTTGCTTGAGACGTCCTCGGAGAAATCGTCCCGGGAAAACTCGTCCGCCCAACGTTCCAGTGCAATCCTCAGTTCGTCTTCCGGCGGCGGATCCTCGTCGAGTATGGCCGCCCCGAAAGAGAAGTCCTTCGTTCGCGCCCAGCCGACCGCGTCAGGCTCATGGTACAGCCACGCCACCGTGATCGGTCTGGGCCATCTCGAACAGGTCGCCCGAACGCTTACGCTTCGCTCGCCCGGTTTAGGATCGGCGTCGTGCCTGCGCGCCGTTTCAAGAAGTTTTTCCGCCACTTGCCGAGCTTCCGCGCTGACGAAGTTCTGCAGGAACAATTCCGGCGTGAGCTCTTGCCTCGCCTTGCCGGAAGAGACCGCGATAGTTCCGGTAACCCGCGGCACGATCATCTGCGCCTCCTCGCCGCGGAATTGCTTGACCTCTACCGCCAGTACCTCGATGCGGGGCATTTGCTCGTTGAGGAACGCCGCAATCCGCTTGAGCGGATCGGGGATATCGTCGGCCACGAAAAGCAGGCGAAGACGCTTCGCGTCGAGATTGACGGCAACCTTGCCCCAGAAACCGTCGGCGTCCGGTTCTCCGTCCATCTGAAGAAGCGCCGCAAGCTCGTCGCCGGGATCGAGGCCTGAAGTCCGGGCCGTCTTCTCGAACGTCCGGCGCAACTCGTCCGCCGTCCAGGTCCCGGCGGCGTGCGCCGCGTACTCCAGCAATTGCCCAACGATCGTGCGCCGGATTTCGGGGTTCGCGCCGCGTTTCACTTCGACCAGCGTCGGAACCGCATCCTGGTCGATAAGCAGCAAATCGACGGCCCAGCGGGCGCCAGCATCCGGGGTCTCCGCCAGTCCCTTCTCGCGGCATACGCAGATCCAACGACGGGAAGCTCCGGGCCGGATCTGTTCTCCGTCGAGCAAGTCAGGATGATCCGCAATCAGCGACTGAAGCTCGTCCTCGGTCGAGAACCGCTTCTCCTCGAGCGGTTCGAGGCTTCCTCCTGCCGATCTCAAGTATATGCGCTCGGACACCGCCTCTCTTCCCTACGCCAGCCGGCAACATGCCGTCGCGGTCGCCGGACGTCGCATCAGGCCGCCAGAGCGTTCCGGCCCGCGTCGGTACCGAGGTAGCTCTCCGGCAACTCCCGGAAATCCGTCATCAACGAACCGAACCCCTCGACGATGTCGTCGTAACCGTTCGCCCGCATCGCATACCAGTAAGTGGCCGTGTTGATGGCCAACACCGGCTTCTCGAGCCATTTCTCCGCCTCGCCCGCAAGCCGCGCCATGGCGAGATTCGTTCCGACCTGGATGATCGCTTCGGGGTCGTGGCCGTTCAACTCGATCAGCCCGCGGCGAAGCTCGTCCTCCGTCACCTGCGCAATGTTTGCCGGGCTGTCGCATTTGAACCCCTTGATCGCAAGCACCTCGAACCCGCAATCCTCGAAGAACTTTTGCACGTTCTTGTCGCCGACCGGCCAGTACGGCGTCAGGACGCAGATCCTTCGAATGTCGCCGTAGCAACGCAGCGCGGCCTGGCAGGCGTCGGAGCCCATGGCCACCCCGCGTCCCGACAGTTCCTTGACCCGCTCCCGCAATTCGATGGACTTGGAGAGGCCGTCCCAGAACGTTTCCGCCGACATGCCCATGACGATGTAGTCCGGGTTGCAGGTCATTACGCGCAGGATGGCGTTGTCGAACTCCTTGCGGATGTTGTCCATGAGGGCGTTGAATTCCTCGTCGGAATTCACCGGGTCGTCGGGGATCCAGATGCGGACGGTATGATTGGTCACGCCGCGCGGCCGCATGTCGTCGAACTCGGGCTGCACGGAGGTATTGGTCGACGGGATGATGACGCCCCAGTTGGCGCGATATCCGAGCGAATCGGTCATGACGACGCCCTCCCCGCCTGTCCGGGCGCAAGTTCCTCGAGTTCCCTCATGACCTCTTCGAGCGGCATGACATCTCCGTATTTCTGGTCGATGTCGAACAGGTTGGCTTCGTGCGGTCCCGTTGCCCGATCTCCAGAGCATTCCCGCGGCACGATCGGCCGGAAACCGTTCGACATCGCATCGACCACTGTCGCGCGCACGCAGCCCGAAGTCGTGCAGCCGGTGACGATCGCGGTATCGACCCCCCGCCGTGCAAGCCAGGCTCCAAGGTCGGTGTTGCAAAAACCGGACGGATAATGTTTTTCGAGAACGCGCTCGCCGGCGCGCGGTTCGAGTTCGTCCACCACCTGAACCTCGCGAGACCCGCGTTTCAGTTTCGCCAGCCCGGGCGATTTAAGGTTGAAGATACCGTCCTCGCTGCCGTCTTCGGCGTAGACGTGGGCCGTGTAGACGACGGGCAGATCCATGTGACGCGCGACGCCGAGCAGTTCGGCGGTTCTGTCGATGGCTTCCTGGATGCTGCCGCCGCCGAACTGATCGGGATCGTTGAAGCCGTTGATGAAATCGATGATCAACAGCGCGGGCGACCTGCCGAAGCCAATTCGGTTGCCGAAACCCTGTTTCGCGTAGACCGCGACATCTGCCGCATCGTGTGGACCGTCGATCATGCGCTTCCCTCCCGTAAGGCGGGCGAATGGTAGAGCATCGCACCGGGAATTGGAATTCCGCGCTTCGAGGCCCACGGCCGGGAGCCGTTCAGGATGGATGCGCCGGTTGTCCGACGGATCTCTCGAGCGCCCCATAGCGTACGCCCAACGTGATTCCCCGTGCGCCCATGAACGCGAGAAGCGCCGCCCACAGACCGTGGTTTCCCCAGAGCGGAACGAACGCCTGGCAGGCGGCCAGATAGATCCCGACCGAGACGATCATGGCGTTCCGCATGGCGCGGCCGTGCGTTGCGCCGAGAAACACGCCGTCGAACAGAAAGGGGAATACCGCGACGAGCGGCATGACGGCCGACCAGACGAGGTGAGCGCGAGCGGTTCCGCGCACTTCCTCGATCGTCGTCAACAAATCGATCAGCAGTCCGCCGGCGACGCCGTAGACCACGCAGAACCCGGCGGCGACGACGACCGCCCAGCAGGCCGACGCGAATACCGCGTCGCGAAACGCGCGCCGGTCGCGAGCGCCGACTGCGCGTCCGCCCAGCGCCTCGGCCGAATGCGCGAAACCGTCGAGCGCATGCGCCATGAACGTCTGGAAGTTGAGCAATACCGCGTTGGCAGCCAGCACCGCATCGCCGAACTTCGCGCCCTGAACGGTGAACCATGCGAACGCGAAGACGAGGCAGATCGTCCTGACGAAAATGTCCGCGTTGAGCGCCATCGTCGTCCGCAACCGCGCGGCGTCGAGAATCCGGGCCCGAACGAAAGCGCCCCCGACTCGCGGCAAGATCGGCCTTACGAGCCAGAGGCCGAACGCCACGGCGCTGACCTCGGCGGCGACGGTCGCCGCCGCGACTCCTTCGACGTCCCATCCGAAACCCACGACGAAAACAATGTCGAGGAAGATATTCACTCCGTTGAGCCAGAGCTGATGCCACAAGGCGGAACGCGCGCGCTGCACGCCTATGAACCATCCGAGCAACGCAAAATTGATCAGCGTCGCCGGAGCGCCCCATATGCGCACGAAGAAGTACCGCCGGGCGAGTTCCTCCACCGCGTCGGAGGCCTCCACCATCGCGAAAGCGACGAGGGCGATCGGATACTGCAGCAGGATCAGGATCAGCGCCGCCGGGAGTCCGACGACCGCCGCCCGCGCGAGGCAGGCCCGCACCTCGTCTCCGTCGCCCGCGCCGAGCGCCTGGGCCGTCAGACCGCCCGTGCCCATGCGCAGGAAACCGAATCCCCAATACAGAAAAGAAAAGATCATGGCGCCGACCGCGACGGCGCCGAGAAATTTCGGTTCCGGAAGATGCCCCATGACGAAGGTGTCGACCGCGCCCAACAGCGGTACGGATATATTGGAAACGATTATCGGCCCGGCGATTCGCCAGACTCGCCGGTGGCTTTCGCGGTTCATCAGGAAACGCCGGCCGCCGAATCAGCCAAGAGCATGGATCGCGCGGGAAGGAATTGCATCCTGATCCAATTTATCTTATTTTCTGTTTATTCAGAATATCAGGAAATTCGAACGGATGGAGACCGCCAAGATCACCGCTCGCGGACAAACGACGATTCCGAAGGGCATCCGCGAGGCGGCCAATCTCCGCGAGGGAGATACGCTCGCCTTCGAGGTAGAGGGCGATCACGTGGTGATACGCAAGGTGACGTCTCGGCGAGACGACTACTTGCACGGTCTCTCTGAGGTGCTGGGAGAGTGGGTCTCGTCCGAAGACGAAGAAGCGTGGCGTGACCTCTAAGCCGTTCGACATCGTCGTCGTCCCCTTTCCTTTTACCGATCGGCAGTCGACGAAGCGCCGTCCGGCGCTGGTCGTTTCATCGGCGAACTTCAACGAGACGCACGAGCAATCAATACTTGCCATGATTACCTCGGCCACGAGCGAGTGGCCGAGCGACGTGACGCTTCGGGACTGGCGTCGGGCTGGCCTCAACGTTCCCTGCAAGGTTCGCCTCAAACTCTTCACGCTCGACGACAACCTGATCCGCCGCAGGGTCGGCGCACTGTCGAAGCGCGACAGCAAGGCGGTGATAGACGGGCTGTCCCGCTTCCTCGCCGTCGGGTGAGCGGCACCAGCGCTGGGCGAAAGACCGTCGAGCGACTCGATCTCGTGTAAACTCTCGAAGACACGGACGAAGGAACGAAGATGTCTCACGGCGTGATCAGTGGAGACGATGGCAAGTTGCGATGCCAGTGGCCCGAGGGTCATGCCGACTATCGGGCCTACCATGACGAAGAGTGGGGCGTACCGGTTGCCGATGACCGCCGCCTGTTCGAAAAAATCTGCCTCGAAGGATTTCAGTCGGGCCTCTCGTGGCTGACGATCCTGCGGAAACGCGATAATTTCCGGGCCGCTTTCGCGGATTTCGACTTCGCGAGGATTGCGGGCTTCGGTTCGCGAGACATCGAACGCCTGATGGCCGACGCCGGCATCGTGCGTCATCGCGGAAAGATCGAATCCACGATCAACAACGCACGCCGCGCCTGCGACCTCGCCGAAGAATGCGGCTCGCTCGGCGCCTTCTTCTGGAAATGGGAACCTCCCGCCCATCCGCCGCAACGCCCCCTGCCCGCGAAAACCCCCGAATCGACAGCGCTGTCGAAGGAACTCAAGAAGCGCGGCTGGTCGTTCGTCGGCCCGACGACCGCTTACGCATTCATGCAGGCCATGGGCATGGTCAACGATCACCTGGAAGGATGTTTCGCCCGCGCCGCCGTCGAACGCGCGCGCGCCGCGTTCGAACGACCGAGGTAGTCTTCGGCCCGCGACCCGCCGGGCCACAGGGCCCCAGACGATGGAACGACGATGCCTCATGGGCCGATCAGTGGAGACGATGGCAGGTTGCGATGCCGATGGGCCGAAGGTCATGCAGACCTTCGGGCTTACCATGACGAAGATTGGGGCGTACCCGTCGCCGACGACGCGCGCCTGTTCGAAGAAATTTGCCTCTCGGGTTTCCAGTCCGGCCTCTTGTGGCTGACGATCCTGCGAAAACGCGAGAATTTCCGGACCGCCTTCGCGGATTTCGACTTCGCGAGGATTGCGGGCTTCGGCCCGCGCGACATCGAACGCCTGATGGCCGACGCCGGCATCGTGCGTCATCGCGGAAAGATCGAATCCGCGATCAACAATGCACGCTGCGCCTGCGATCTCGCCGAAGAATGCGGCTCGCTCGGCGCCTTCTTCTGGAAATGGGAACCTCACGCCCATCCGCCGCAGCGCCCCCTGCCCGCGAAAACCTCCGAATCGACGGCGCTGTCGAAGGAACTCAAGAAGCGCGGCTGGTCGTTCGTCGGCCCGACGATTGCTTACGCGTTCATGCAGGCCATGGGCATGGTCAACGGTCACTTGGAAGGATGTTTCGCCCGCGCCGCCGCCGAACGCGCGCGCGCAGCGTTCGAACGACCGAAGTAGAAGTTTGCTTACCTACGAGCAAGCTATCTCTTGGGACCGTGCCACTGCATAGCCAAGCCGGTAAGTTCAGCATGGCTCCGTCCGGTCGGCGGACGCGGTTCGAATCGTCGCCGTCGCGCAGCGTAGAAGCCGCCCTTGAGTTGCTCAAGGGCCGCGGCAGCACCCGGGGAAAGAACGCGCTCTCCCGGTCAAGGACGCTGAAGCCCCTGCAGCGGAACTGGAGGAGGGACCTCAACAACGTCACCCCACGACCGAACGCTTACGTCTCCCCGAAGGAACCAACATGGTCGTATTGGAAACGCAGCGCGGGATAGAGCAATGGCTTGCAACACCACTCCGGGTGCATGCGCCGTGCCCGGCCATGGCCGCCGCGGCCTCTCGATGGCGTATGACATCCGGCCGAACGGCCGGAGCACGGCCTTTCGCGCCGGGTATGCCGGGACGAAAGAGCGTCAGCCGGCAAACGGCCGCTTCAGGCGTTCCAACGGGATCGAAGTTGATAGGGGGATGACAGGGCGGAGCGAGCCCGCGCTTCATTCAAACGTTCCGAATAATCCCTCTATTCGACATCGGCCGCCACGCGCAAGGTCACGATGCTGTCGGGATCGCGAACCACGCCGTTGCGCTGCCTGTCTCCTTTCTTGATCCGGTCGACATGCTCCATGCCTTCCGTAACCATGCCCCAGATCGTGTACTGTCCATCCAGCCACGGGGCATCCGCAAGCACGATAAAGAACTGGCTGTCCGCGCTCGCCGGATCGGCGGCCCGCGCCATCGACACGACGCCGCGCACATGCTTTTCGGAGGAGAATTCGGGAGGCAGCTTCTGCCCCGAACCGCCCGTTCCGTCTCCCCTCGGATCTCCCGTCTGGGCCATGAATCCGTCGATCACCCGGTGAAACTTCAATCCGTCGTAGAACTTCTGCCTGACGAGTTCCCGGATGCGCTCGACATGGCGCGGCGCGAGATCCGGGCGCATTTCGATTACGACCTTGCCGTGCTGCGTTTCGAGATACAGCATGTCATTCTTGTCGGCCGCCTGGGCCGCTCCCATCGCCAATGCGGCGAACAGCGCCGCTCCGATTCTTCCAAGCATTGCTCGACCTCCGTTTCGCCTGCGTCACGAACTTCATATCACGTACTCCGTCAGAGCTTCCGGAGCGTAGAGATCTTCCGGAGCGAGTCTGCGATGGCAAACGCCCTGTTCGTGGCAGTATTGGAGAAACGCTTCGATCGTGGTCCGGTTGGCTTCGATCCCGTAGGGCCACAACCCGCCGTCGCCGAACACCTTCCGCCCGATGCGCCCGGCGTTCTCGTAGCCCCAGGGCACGGGGATCTGCGACGCAGTGACGCTGGTGATTCGCGCAACGCTGCGGTCGCGCGCCTCTTCGAACGCCGTCATCAGGTTGCGCGCAATCCAGGGATGATTCTCGTACGCATCTCGCCGGATGGCGATCGTGTGCATGATCGGAAAGATGCCGGTCTCTTCGAAATACCGTTCCTCGGCGTCTCGATAATCGGGAATCAGACGCACGATCTCTCCCGTCTCGAACGCCTGCGGCGCATGCGCCGATATCATGCAATCGATCGTCCCGTCGCCAAGCATTTCGGACAGCGACCGGTCGGGAACCTGCGTATACTTGACGCCTTCCGGCAGCTTGAGCGTCGCCATCTCGAGCCGCCCGGGAGCGTCGACTCCCGCCTGCACCCACTCCACCTCGTCAAGCTTCACGCCAGCCTGGTGATGCAGCCAGCCGCGCGCGTAAACCGTCGCCGTCTGCGACCACTCCGGTATCCCGACCCGGCCGCCGCGCAGATCTTCGGGTTTCTCGACGCCGCTCCCCCTCCAGACGTAGAACGCCGAATGGCGGAAGACGCGGCTGACGAAGACGGGTATGCCGGTGATCGGCGGGGCGTCTTGGGACAGGATCGAGCAGTACTTCGCGAAGGAAAGCTCCGAAACGTCCCATTCGAAGGATTTTGCGAAGCGGTAGAAGATCTCCTCGACCTCCATCTCCAGGTGGGTGATCCTGATGCCCTTCGGCTTGACTGCGCCCGACGCGATGTCGCGGATATGGTCGTAATCCCATGTCGCCATGGTGAGATGAATGTCGTTCTGCATTTGCCCCTTCTCCAAGCCGCACCCGCAAATCCGTCGCCCCAGGGGGCATTGTAGCCTACCGTCCTTCTGCTTGATACCCACCCAATGAAAATTAGAGAAATAGATGATACTCGGCTCTATTTATACTCAGGCTTAAGCCCAACAATTTTTGTATCTGATATTCCGATTTCTCCATATTCTCTGCATATATCAGGCGGATCCTCCTCCGCCCCTCCTATAGCAACAGCCAACTGAGGAAATTCGGTCTCCCATTCGCTATATTTTTCAGTAAACCACTCCGGTACAACTGCTGTGCCTTTACATTGCAGATTTACACCGTGAACTTTAAAGGATGAGGTACTCAAACCTGTCAGTATTGGCAATCGCGCACCACCACCCGTCAAAACAACCGTAAGCCTAGATTGAGATAATTTTGTTATCCATGAAGGTTCAGCATTCATCAAAGATTTCTCGAAACTTTCTCGAAAAACTCGTTCCAATTCAGTCATTCTTCGGTCCGCCAAAAAATCTTCTAGAACAACCTCCCCAACGGAATCATTAGAAAGATTATAGGTAACTGCTCCTTGTTGAAATAGATTTTCTTTCAGAGTCCGAATCCTCAATTTCAGATCACGGTCGATATAGTCAAAATCCGCATCCTTCTCGTTAATTCTTTCTCTCTCCAAAATAAATAGCCTCAAAATCCCGTCTATAGTATCTCCCCCTTTTCTTAATGCCAACATGGTTCCTTTAGCTTGAAATATTTTCGGCTTCTTCGTGTCATTCTTAGGAGTGACAACGGCATATAATCCGTAATCAACCGTTCCAGCACCAACATCCATTATCATATACAATTCCCGTTTTCCCGATCCATATGGAAAACTACTACTTGCTGCAGCTGCTGCCTCAAAAACCGGATTATCAATTAAGTATTCAGGAAATTTTTCGCAATTATTGACATCGTTCAATATTCGTTGTACTCTTTCCGCTTCTAAACCATTTGCCCACTGGCCAGAAAATGTATCAGCAACTATCTGCGCCTTTGCTAACAGCTTTGTCATATAAGACTTCGCCCACTCCGCTCTATCTCCGCTCCAAAATGGCATGGCAAAACGCCTCCGAACATATCGTGATATGCCCTTCTCTTCGAGTTCTGTGCAGGCAAGATCGGTTAAGAAAGATAAGATTAGCAAAATCAAATCACCCTCAGTAAAGGTATACTCGGTGGGATTTATTGTTTCATCAACATTTCGTCTGGAAGGATCAGCCAACATCCCCTGACTTAAACGTTGTTTCGAAGAGTCAAAGCGTGATCGGCTTTCTTTGCGTGATAGACCTCCTTTTGATTCCTCCGCCAAGCTTTCTCTAATCGCCGAATATCCGAAATATATTCGACCCGTGCGTGAAATAAACAACGTGGAAGACATAGGAAAAACTAAAACAGGCTCGCCAGATTTTCGCCCCAACGGCAAAGGCAATATCTCGTCATCGGCGTCCTTGGTCACGACAGCCTTTGACATCGCGGTTCCAAAATCTATACAGAGTATAACATTGGGGTCTTCCGGCTTAATATAATCGAGGCATCGTAGCTCCAGCTGGGCCGTTGAACCGGTTGAGGTCTCGCTTATTGTCGATATAGGGTGTTCTTCATAATTCTCATCAGGACTAGTTTTCCTTAGCACATTGATGGCAAAATCAATCGCTGCATACTCACGATCAGAAATTATCCCAGGAAGAGTCTTTCTCCCTGTTTGGGGATTATTTTCAATCCGCTCCAAGAGATTTTCAAGAATTATCTTGGCGTTGTTTGTGTTCATGCTCTCTTCCTTTGCAAGCTAATTTGCTGATTCAAGGGGGATTCCAACTCGTCAAGCACGATTGACTATTGCTTTGACCACAATTTCGGGAACTTGATCGCTCCGGATACGTTCGACAAGCGGTCGTATAACACGCACCTTGGTAGCGCCCACAACGGAACCAGAGACAGGCTCTTGCTCCAACGACGAATAATCTACTATATTGCCAATTTCTCCTCGACAAAATAAGGATCTTCTTTTCGCTAATGCTTCGACCCCTTTCGTAAGCGCACCAGAAAGCTCAAGTATCTTTTTGACCATCTCTTCTAGCTCAGGATTGAAAATACGCATTTCGGTGAGTATATCTTGGCTATCGGCCTCAAGTAATTCAACCAACCGAAAACTATCCAACAATAAGAACGCTAAAGCAGTGTCGGATGCAAGGAAACTGTTTTCCGCCACTATTTCTGTGCTATCAACATTCTTTGTAACTCTTCCGCGACGTAACCACTGCGTCATTTCTTTATTGAGACTGGGTGTGCGATCAGCAATTTGAGAGGTGAGCCGCAGAGCCACCGTCCGTGATCCTTCAATCAAAGTTAAAAATTTTAGCAATTCGTCGTCCGGAAGACCTTGCCTAGCTTTCATCAAAATAGCTTCTTGTATATCTTGCGATAACTTCTGAAGAGCTGAGCGGGTAGCTTGAGGCCACGAGATCGGCGCAAACCAACGAGATAGTGTCGTTAATGGCAAATATGTGGAGCTAATTGATGCTATGGAAAAATTAGTTCGAATAACATCATGAATGAGAAAAGCTGTTTCTGCCACAAAATCAATCGCAACCTTTCGATCCCTAGGAGGATCGGTTTTGCGAAAAGAATCAACAATTATGCTGTTAATAGCCGTACCAATTTCACTACCAGAAGGCTTTTCAATACTTAATATTTCCCGGCGCATACTACTGAAAATCCGCTTTAGTCGTCTCGCAACGCTGTCCCCCGGTGATTCAGTTTTCGGTTCCCAAGATACGAGCTGTCGTTGAATTTCCTTAAATGCAATCGTAAGATCCTGAGATTCGCAAAATAAAGTACGAATAAGTTCGGATCTTACTTTTTCACCTGTCTCCTCATTTACTATACAGAGCGCTACATAAGAAACTATCCAATCGCCTGTTGCCCAATATCTTAAAGATTGTGCGACATATGCTCTGTCCTCCGCTTCATCTAGGATCGATAAAGGTGGCGGTGCATTTCGCAAAATAGCATTGATTTGCGGTTTTAACCCCTCCTTATAGGGTTTGATTCGATTCGCAACACGAGACAATATAGCAAGAGACAATAGTATTTCCTTAGCGTCTTTTGTGGAATTTAAACGATTGATTGTTTCGTTCAATCCTTTCGAAAAACGCAAATCCTTATGCGCAGCATGAATCGCTCCTCCTTTCATTAACCCTTTAATCGCAAGAGTCTTTTGTTCCAATGATTTGGCGTCGGAAAACGTGATTAAAGGATCATTAAATTGCGAAGATAAATCAGGGGGAAAATTCTGGCCCATAAATCATCATCCCATAATCAAATCGGAAGGAAAGTATTCATTTCTGGTGCTTTTTGGCTGGCGGCATCGCGTTATCCCGTTCCGAACCGCGAAACGCGGACGTCACGCTTCGCGTCGATGCCCTCGCTTCTGCACTCCACATCAGCTCTTCTTCCAGTTCGGGTCGGAGAACATCTTCCAAAATCGTGCCACGGGCGCCACCTTCAGCTGGTGGGTTTCTGGGATTGTACGATCAGCGCTGCCAGCCAGTCACGACCGATCATCATTGGGCAGAGGATGGCCACGGCCTTTCGGATCTGCTTGGCAAACTTCGCAGCCGGTGAACCCCTAGACACCGTGAACTCCCCATAATGACCTTACCATCCGTACCATCTGACCGCTTCGCAACGTCTCGACGCAAACAGGTATTCCACTACCAATTTCGGCATGTTTCTCTTTAAACTTGAAATGACCTTGGCATTTCGCACGAAATTCCTGCCCGCGTCAAGTCCCGCCGTTCTCCCAAGCCATTCCCCGGTTTTCTCCCGTTCGCCCGTCCGCCATGATGCTACGAGCGTGGTACGAGCGCAACGACCGAGGAAGAACGGGAAAATTTGATGCCGTCGGCGCAACGACCGGCTTCCGCGAAGCCGCTGCGCGACCGCCGTCCCAAGGCGTTGCGTCCGCGCCGCCTCCGACGAAAGGCTCCCGGATCGCGCCTACCTTGCGCAAAACCCGGCAGCCAGCCGGGCCGTTCGCGCCGTCAGCAACCTGCAGGTCGATCCGCGACGCGAAAACCGAGGCGTCGCTCCGCAGAACGCGTGACCCGTTGCAGGGGCGCAAATCGTCCAGGCCATGGTTCGCGGCAATATTATCGTTCCGGTTCCCAAGATTCCGTACGCCTTGAGACATCGTCATGCCGGAGCAGGAGGGCGAATCCGGGAGGCTTGGGGCGACCGCCTTCAGCTTTTTCGGCGCGCCGCCCGCCTCCCTGCGGGGGAAAGGAGGCGGGCGGAGACGGTCAGAAGTCGATGCGCAGCCGCGCCGCAACTGCATGGACCGGCTCGCCGTCCGCCACCATCGCCGCCACGTAGCCGCCATCCAGTTTCCAGGTTTCGCCGCGGGCGAACGCCGACAGGGCGAGCGCGTGCATCCTCCGCGGCAGCGCTTCCGCCTGCGCCGGCGTCGTGAAGCTCAACGCGCCGGCGGCGTCGGACTGGCGCACCCGGAGCCCGTCCGGAGCGTCGGTGGAGATCCGCGCCGCGGCGAGGCCCAGCCGCGGGCGCCACCGGACAGGGCCGGCCTGCAGCCAGTCCTGCGGCCCGAGGTCGAGCCGCGCCTTCCAGCCGCCGTAGCGCCGGGTCAGCGCCGGCACTTCGGCGCGCAGAGCCGCGGACCGCGCCGTGTGCGCCGTCTGCTCCAGGCGGCCGCCGAACAGCGACAGCGAGGGGGCGACGTCGATTCCGGCGGCGGCGACGCGGGCGCCCAGGCGCATCTGCGCATGGCCGTGGCGCAGTCCGTACACGCCTTCCGGGTTGTCCAGCCCTTCGAGGTTGGCGGACTTCGACCGGGCGTCGTAGGTTCCGTGAGACAGGCTGGCCCCCATATCCAGGATGCCCGACCGCCAGCGGCCCTGAAGCCCGAACCGGCCCCCTTCCAGCGCCTCCCCGGAATCGGCCGTCGCCGCAAGGGCGGGCGTCGCCGACACTCCGAGATGGAGACCGCCGCCGAGCCGCGAAGCGACGCCCAGCGTCACGCCGCGCATCGTTCCCCCCGCCACCCGTGCGTCCGCGGTGAACGCGCGCGCCTCGACGCCCTCGCGGCCGTCCGCCGGCTGGACCGCGGCGCTCGAACCGCCCGCCTCCACCATGTGGAACGGGTCGAAAGCGAACATCAGCAGGGCGAACAGCCCTCCTCCCCCGATCAGGAAACGGCGATCCCTGCGGTCTTTGCGCTTCACGGCGGGCACGGCAGCCTCAGGCGCGTCCGCTTCCGGTTTCTGTTCACCGGGTGGAGAGGCCTCCTTCCGGGCGGTCGGCAACTCCGCGCCCGGGTTGATCTGGGCTACACCGTCTACAGAGACGTTGCCGACCGTGTTCACCGTCCCTTCGGGCGTTTCTGTCGTCAAGGTCAGATCCCCAATCGACTGTTCATTCCGTCCATCGACGGCAGGGGTTCCGTCGACGAGGATTGCGATCCCGGCGGTCTGGAGGACTTGTTCGGAAGCGGTCCTCTGCGCGGCGGAGCGATCCGGAGCATGCGCCACCCGGACAGTCCGTTCGGCGCCCTCCTCGAAGTGGACCCCGTTTCCAGCCGTGATCCGTCCGTGGTCTTGGGGATTGCCGGCAAGGTCGCCGACCTCCACCTGCAGCCTGCCGGCGTTTTCGATCGTGACGGCGCCGTCGCCGCCCAGGTCGAGATGGCCGCGAACCGACAACATGCCGTCCTCGACCGCAAGCCGGGAGCCGGAGAAAGTCACGTCGCGCACGCGCGCGACGCCGGAACCACGCTTGATCATGTTCTCAAGTCCGGTGACCGATCCTGCAACGCTGCCGATCCCCTCAGCCGAGGAGATGTCGAGTATCAACGCGTCCTCTCCGTCCCCGAACGCCACGTCGCCGACGATGACGCCTGATTGCCTGACGTTCAGGGTGTTGTCGCCGCTCCCGAAGCGCACGTCGCCGACGAGCCAGCCGGAAGAAAGGTCGAGCCTCGTGGAGCCGCCTTCGAGCCGCGCCGCAACCGGCGCCCGGACGACAGCCGCGTTTCCGACCGTCACCGAAGCCCTGCCGGACGCGCCCGTGGCGGCCCATATGCCGATGCCGCCCTCGTCGGCCGTCGTCGCGGGGTCGTCCGCGGAAGAGGCGACGACGGCGCCGCCGTTCATTTCCACCGTCGCCGCGCCGGACCCGTAGGTCCGGGCGACGAGTCCGGCCGCGCCCGCGCCGGCGACGGTCACCGTGCCGCTGTTGACCGCGGTCGCGTCTCCGGCGTCGGAGATCGCGTCGTCCGACGTGCTGAAAAAGGCGGCGACCACTCCGGACGCGGTCTGCGTCGGATCCGTTCCGTCGCCGGGTCCGCCGGACGTCGAGATCGTGCCGGCGTTCTCCGCCCGCGCGGAGCCGAAGGAGGTTCCGCGGTCGCGGACGTCCACCGCGGCGATGATGCCGCTGGCCATGTCGCCCTGCGTCCTGACGAGTCCGGCACTGGTCGTCGTGACGGCGTTGGGGTTGGCTTCGCTGCCGCCGTGATACGCTGCCGCCACGACGCCGTCCGCGTTCGACCCTTGGGTCTCCACGCTGCCCCGGTTCGTGACCGTCACCGTTGCGGAAGCGTCCGCGCCGTCGCCGTTCGTTCTCGCATGGATGCCCCATGTTCTCGGGCCCGCCGTCCGCACGGATCCCGTCGCCTCGTTCACGACCGTGACGCTGCCGCGTTCGGAACGCGCGTAGATGCCTTCGGAAGCGTCCGCGAGCCTGTTGGCGGGATCCGATACCGTGTTGTGGGTGCGAAGCGCGCCCGCGTTCACGGCGTTCACGGCTCCGGCGTCCGACCGGGCGTACATGGCGTCGGCATTCTTGCCGCGAGTGTCCACCGTGCCGCCCTCGGAATTTTCCACCGTCGCCGCGCCGGTCCCGTAGGTCCGGGCGACGAGTCCGGCCGCGCCCGCGCCGGCGACGGTCACCGTGCCGCTGTTGACCGCGGTCGCGTCTCCGGCGTCGGAGATCGCGTCGTCCGACGTGCTGAAAAAGGCGGCGACCACCCCGGACGCGGTTTCCGTCGGGTTCGTTCCGTCGCCGGGCCCGCCGGAGGTCGAGATCGTGCCGGCGTTCTCCGCCCGCGCGGAGCCGAAAGAAGTTCCGCGGTCGCGGACGTCCACGGCGGCGATAATGCCGCTGGCCATGTCGCCCTGCGTCCTGACGGCTCCGGCGTTGATCGTCCTGACGGCGTTGGGGTTGGCTTCGCTGCCTCCGTGATACGCTGCCGCCACGACGCCGTCCGAGTTCCATCCCCGGGTCTCCACGCTGCCCCGGTTCGTCACCGTCACCGTTGCGGAAGCGTCCGCGCCGTCGCCGGACGTTCTCGCGTGGATGCCCCATGTCCGCGGGCCCGCCGTCCGCACGGACCCCGTCGCCTCGTTCACGACCGTGACGTTGCCGCTGTCCGAACGCGCGTAGATGCCTTCGGCGGCGAGCGCGAGCCTGTTGGCGGGATCCGATACCGTATTGTGCGTGCGCAGCGCGCCCGCGTTCACGGCGTTCGCGTCTCCGGTACCCGACCGGACGAACAGGGCGTCGGCATTCGTGCCGTAGGTGTCCACCGCGGCGCCCTCGGCATTCACGGCCGTCGCGTCGCCGCCCGATTGGGCGGCCACTCCCATTGCCGAGAGGAAATTTCCTTCCACGCCCGCGCGATTGCCGCGGGTGACGATCGTGCCGCGATTGGTCGCCGTCGCGACGCTCCCGCGCGCGTAGACGCCGCGTCCCCGGTCGCCCCGCGTTTCGACCGTCCCGAAATTGGCGGCCTCCGCCGTCCCGCCCCAAGCGAAAATGCCGTGCGGAGACCGGTATTCCGAGCCGGAGACATGCGGAGAACCGGAAACCGTGATCCTCCCGTGATTGGTCGCCACCGCCGACCCGCGGGCCGTTGCGAAGATGCCTCTCGCTCCGTCGCCGCCCGTCGAGATCTCGCCGCGGTTCACCGCTTCGGCGTCGCCCTGCGCCGCTTGCGCGAAGACGCCGTAGGCCGGCAGGATGAACGTGCCGACCGCGCTGGAAGTGTGCGTGTCGCCATGGGTGGCGATCGTTCCCATGTTGACCGCTGTCGCCTTGCCGCTGCCGTCGACCCGCACCCGCATGCCGGTCGCGCCCGCTCCGCGGGTGGTCGCCGCGCCGCGCAGCTCGACGCGCACGTCGCCGCTCCCGCTACGGAAGTACAGGCCGTGCCCGAGGGCGTCGTTCGTGTTTTCCGTCCGGAAGTCGTCGGGAGTCTTCACGACGTATTTCCAGGCGCCGGGCTGAAAATTGCGAACGCTTCCCGACCCGGCGACCTCGATCACCACGTACGAGTCGGAAACGGCGTTCGGCAGCGAAAGACCCGTCGGCAGCGTGATCACGGAGTCTCCGTCGTCCTCCGTGCAAGGCACCCTGTAGTCGACGTCCGTAGCGGACGTTCCGGCGGAGAAAACTCCGGTTTCGCTATTGTAGCTGCCTCGAACGGCGCTGCCGCAGTCCTGCGCAAAGGACGGGGCCGGAAAAGCCAGCAGAAAAGCCGCGGCCCCGCCCAGCGCGATGAAGCCTCGCTTCAGATTATGGGGGGGGGGGGGGGAGAACTACCGATCAACTGTGTGCGACAAAGTCTCATCATGACAACCTCTTGGTTTGGTCCAGAAAACTCACCCCAATGGATGGAGGTCCCGATTCGCATTATCCGTAACGAAGTTAAAACTACGCAAAAGACTGCGAAACAAAACCCCATAACGACAGTCCGTAGACCGTATACAGTTGCAACTTGAGTTTCAAGAGAGGCGTTTGCGCTGCCGCAACCTTTGTCTGCTGCCCTCCGCTCGGCGCCCCTCGGCTCGATCCGGACGGCCCGGCCGCAGCGGGAGAAAAGGGCGGGCGAACGATCGCCGCGGTCTATCGCGAAAATCTCGCGTTGTTCGTAACATCTTGAAAAACAGGCATATTTGAAGGGACGAACTCGTGCGCCGAAAGGCGCGGGCTTTGGGGACGGCCGTGCGGCAGGGCGGAGTTCGCAGGGCGACTGACGGTCGACGGGCGCAACGGAGCGAGCGCGGTGAAACCTGTCGTTCTCGCAACCTTTGCGCCGGACGGCGAGAAACGCCGCGCACGTTCCGACATTGTCGGCGCGGCGGCGAAAGCGAGGTTCTGGCCGGAGCGTGACGGGAGCTCGAGGGAGGGTCACTTGGGCAGGGCCGCGCCGAGCCCGTTCGAGGGTCCTGCCCGCCGGCTCGAAAGTAGCGAACCGCCGGAGCGGACTTCTTGCCGCTGCGGTCGTTGCCTGAACGTGGTGTCCTGCGACGCGGGCGGCTCTGGCCGAACATGCGCTGGCGTCGAGCGCGGCGAAGCGCTTGGCGCGAAGGCGAGTTCAGCCGAGCCCACGGAGCGGTTTGTCGGGCTGCGGGATTCTCGCGCGGGGCCGGCGCGGAAATTCGCGCCGGCGGCCGGACCGCAGCCGACAGGAATGTTGCACGGCGCGAACGTTTCGCATACGTTCGTCCTACCGAATTCGCAGGGGTACCTTATGGAACAGTTCTCTTCCGAACTCATTGCCATTCTTGGCGTCGGCGCTACCATGCTTGGCGGCGGCATTGCCGTTATCAGGCTGGTTCTTCAGCAGGGCCGCCGGCTGGACCGCCGGATCGACGGCCTCGCCCTGCGCATGGACGAACGGGACCGGCGGACGGACGACCTGTTCGGGCAGATCAACGAGCAATACCGGCAGCTGACCGATCAGACCAACGAACGGTTCCGGCAGCTGACCGATCAGATGAACGAACGGTTCCGGCAACAGAACGAAGAGACCAACAAACGGTTCCGGCAATTGACCGATCAGATGAACGAGCAATTCCGGCAGATGAACGAGCAATTCCGGGAGTTGAGCGAGCGCGTGGCGCGCGTCGAGGGCAAGTTCGACCTGCTCGAGACTTTTGTCGAACACCGGAAGGAGCCGCCGGCCGAGACCACGGCCGAGACGGTGGAATAGCGGCGCCCCGCTTCGGCGCCGGGGTTCGCCGGCCAGCCCTCTCGCGGCTGCCGCTCGCTGCGCTCTTGAGTTCCGGAGCGCGGAAGTTGCCCGGCTTTCCCCCGGCTTCGGCGCTGCAAGCGGCGCGGAAATTCACGCTGCCAACTGCCCCAGGACGGACGGGCAGCCGACGAAAAACGGCGCAGCGCAAACGCCTCGTTGCGCAGCTCGCCAAGGCGACCGCCTCGCGCCGCGAGCGGCCGAGCGCCGTCTCCGCGGTCAGGCAGAGCCGCAGGCGTTTCATGCAGCGAACGTAGCGTCTCTCCGTGCGGCAAGCGACGCGACCGCGGTCCCGTGGCGGAGCGGTGGTTGCAGCCACGATAAGGAACTGCCCCCACGGGGTCGGCGCGAAGATTCGCCTGTCCCGCTTTTTCAGGTCGATGCGGACGACGCGACCGTAATCGCCGGCTTGGCGCCCGGCGCGTTCGAGATCGAAGGCCGACGCCGCGCCGGTCGTTCGGAGCGACCGAAGCGGCCGGGAGCGAACATGCGGCCTTCCCCGCCGAAGCGGTCTTCCGAACTTGCCGCGACCGCGGCTTTCGGGCGAACGCCGCCCGCAACCGAAAATTGCCCGTTCGGCGCGCTTGCGTTACACAGAAAGCGGCGGACGCATGGAAAGGATGGCGGACCATGACGGTGGTGTCGGAACGGGCTAAGGAAGAAATTCTCGCCTATTGCCTGCGAAAGGGAGCGCTGGCCGCTGGAGTCGCGGATATCGACGTCGTCGAACGCATTGCGCCGGAAGGCCACCGGCCCAGCGACCTGTGGCCGCGAGCGCGGTCGATCATCGCGCTCGGCGTCGGCGGGCAGACCCAGGGCGCGTGGAGCGTTCCGGCGAAGGCGCTGGGGTATTTCGGGTCGACGGAAACCCGCGCCTACACGGTGGCCTATGGCTGCGCGTTCTTCATCGAGAACGCCTACGGAAAGCGCGCCATCTACTGTCCGCCCGACATGGACCCGGAGGCCGGTCCCCGCACGCCGTTCCAGAGCCTCAAGCTGCACGCCGAGGTCGCCGGCATCGGCGCCCGGTCGCTGGCCGGCGACATCCTCCTGCATCCGGAGTTCGGCTACATGTACTTCGCCTCGGTCTTCACGGAACTCGAGCTTCCGCCGGACCGGCCGATGGAGGAGAATCCCTGCCCCGCGCCTTCCTGCGTGGAGCTGTTCCGCAAGGTCGGCCAGACCCCGTGCATGAAGTTCTGCCCGGTCCAGTGCCTGTCCGGCGACATCGACGAAGAGGGCCGGCAACGCGAAATGCGATACGACATGGCCGCCTGCGCCGACATGACCCAGCAATACGAGGCCGTGCCGGACGTCTTTTCCGAGATGCTCCGCGCCGACGACGAAGCGGAACGGGAAGACCTGATGTACGGCCCCGACAACAAGATCCTCTGGTACAAGATGTCGGTCGGCTCCGGCGGGCTGCTGGCCCAGTGCTTCGAATGCATGCGCGTCTGCCCGATCGCGACCAGGGCGCCGCTGGCCGATCCCATACGGCGGCGCGAGGCGCGAACCCAGGAATGACCAGAGGCCTCGACCGGCGTCAGACCGGCGTGACGGAAGCGATGCTCCGCGCGTGGGGCGACATCGTCTTCGAACTCAGCCACAACTACCAGGTTCGGCGCGGCGATCCGGTTCGGGAACTGGACTGGGACGAGATCGAGCGGCAGCGCGAAGGAACCGGACTGTCGGATCCGGAAATCGCCCGCAAGCTCGGCCTGACGCGCGATCAGGTCACCTTCATCCGCGTCATGACCGAACACCGCCGGTACCGGCGGCATCATTATCACCGCTTGTACGAACTCGGCGGCGGACGCCGTTTCCGCGCCGAGCGCTTCGTCCCGCACGAGGAACGCTTCGCCTTCAGCGACGAAGCGATGGCGCTGCGGAACGCGCTGTCTTTCGATCCGAAGCTGTCGGCGCGTTACCTGCGCGACGGAAGCTGGACGGCCGACACCGTCAGTTCCTGGCTGGAGGCGCGCGCGGAGGAGACGCCCGACGCCGAAGCGCTCCGTCACGCGGACCGAAGCCTCTCCTGGTCGGACGTCATCGACCGCTCCCGCCGTCTTGCGAACGCGCTTCTCGACCTCGGCATACGAAAGGGCGACGTCGTCGCGGTCCAGCTTCCGAACACGCCGGAATTCGCGCTTTTCTATTTCGCCGCCACGATGATCGGCGCCGTGGTTTCGACCATGCACATGCCGTACCGGGCGGGAGAAATGGAACCGCTCCTGCGCCACGCGAACGCGCGCGCGGTTCTGTGCGGCGGCGCCACGGAATCCTATGACGCGCCCGCGACGATGACGTCGCTTCGCGAGCGCGTGGAAACGCTCGAACACGTCGTCGTCGCGACCGGCGCGCCGCCGCCGGGCGCCGTCTCCTTGCAGGCGCTGATCGACGGCGGATCCGCATCGGCGGTCGCCGACCCGCCGGTCGCGGCCGATCCCGCGATCCTGTGCTTCACCTCCGGCACCTCGGCCGCGCCGCGGGCGGTCGTCCACAATTACCATACGATGCTGTCCAACAACCGCATTGCAGCCCCGATCTACCGCCTCGCGCAAGACGACGTCGTGCTGGGCCTGCCGCCGTTCACCCACGCTTTCGGCCTCTGCGTTCTCAACTTCAGCCTGATGGCGGGAGCGGCTTCCCTGCTGATGCCGGCTTTCGAGCCGGCGGCGCTGATGGAGGCGATCGAAGGCGGCAAGCCGTCGGTGTTGTTCGCGGCGCCCGCTCATGTCGCCGCCTGCGCCGGCTTGCTTGCGTCGCGCGACCTGTCGTCGCTGCGGCTCGCGACGATTTCGGGATCCGCCTGTCCGCCGGAAGTGGCGCGCGCGCTCGACGACGCGATGCCGAACGGCGCGGTAGGCCAGATGTGGGGCATGAGCGAGTGCTTCATGGGCCTTCATACCCCGTTCGAAGCCTCCGCGGCCCTGCGCCGGGAGAGTCTCGGGAGTCCGACGCCCGGCTTCGAAATCCGGATAATGCGGACGGACGGCGGCCCGGCCGGCGACGGCGAAGAAGGCGAACTGGAGATCCGCGGTTGTTCGGTGATCGCGGGCTATGTCGGCAACGAAGAGGCGAACCGCGCCGCTTTCGCCGGCGAGGGATGGTTCCGCACCGGCGATCTCGCGGTCCGACGCGCGCCCGACGACGTGCGCATCACCGGACGGTTGAAGGATCTGATCAATCGCGGCGGCGTCAAGATAAATCCGACGGACATCGAGACGCTCATCGATCGCCATCCGGCGGTGGCGATGTCCGCCGTCGCGCCGGTTCCCGACCCCGTGCTCGGCGAACGCGCATGCGCCTACGTCCAGCTCGCGCCCGGCGCGGCGCTGACGCTCGACGACGTCCGCGAATGGCTGCGGAAACACGAAGTGGCGAAAATGAAGTGGCCGGAGGCGCTGGAATTCGTCGACCGGATGCCGATGACGCCCACCCGCAAGATCGTCAAGAGCGCCCTCGGAAAAAGCCGTTCATGACCTGGGCAGTTCCCGAGTGGCCGCGCCCGGCCGTTCCCGTCGCCGGCTCCGACGCCTCGTTCCCGGTGCGCAGGATCTACGCGATCGGACGCAACTACGCCGACCATGCGGCCGAGACGGGACTCGACGCGGGCGACGCGACGCCCGGAATATCCCTGAAGCCGGCGGATTCGATCGTTCCGGGCGATTCGAACGTGCCCTACCCGCCCGCGACCTCGGAGCTCGACCCCGAAATCGAATTGGTGATCGCGATCGGCAAGGGCGGCGCGAACGTCCCCGCGAACCGGGCGCCCGACCACGTCTTCGGATACGCCGTGGGCTTCGACCTCATTCGCCGCGACGTCATGCGCGAATGCATCGCCAACCGCCATTCCTGGGACCTGTGCAAGAGCTTCGACGGCGCCTCGCCGGTGAGCGCCATCCGCCCGGCCTCGGAAATCGGCCATCCCGCGCGAGGCGAAATCGCCATGACGGTGAACGGCCGGCGGCGCCAGCGCGGCGACATCTCGCAAATGATTTGGGGGCCGGCGGAGATCGTCGCGCGGCTGTCGGCCTACAGCCGCCTGGAGCCCGGCGACATCGTTTATGCGGGAACGCCGAAAGGCCCCGCGCCCGTCTCGCGCGGAGACCTTCTCGAAGGACGGATCGAGGGCATAGGGCGTCTTCGAATCGAGATTGTCTGACCGGGTGCCGTCGTTCTCTCCCGCCGTCGCCGGCTACGCGATCGTCGTGGCCTCGGCGGTCGCTTTCGCCTGCAACAACGCCTTCGCCGTCCTGGCCTTCGACGGCGGCGCGACTCCCCTCACCACGGTCACGGTCCGCAACGTCGTCGCGCTCGCGGCGCTGACCCTGCTGGTGAAGGCCAGCCGCGGAAAGATCGTCCTTCCCCGGCGCGAACGGTGGACCGCCATGGGAATCGGCATCCTCACCGGGGGCGTCGCGTACTGCCTGATGTCGGCGTTCGACCTCATCGCGGTCGGCCTCGCCGTCCTGATCTTCTATCTCTACCCGATCGTCACGGGTCTCGGCGCGTGGGCGATCGGCCAAGAAAAATTGAGCCGAGGGCTGATCGTCGGTCTCGCCGGCGGGTTCGCGGGACTGGCGCTGGCGCTGGAGTTCGCCGGCCCCGGCGGCTCGGGCCCGGGCCTGGCGCTCGCCGCCGCCGCGTCGATCTTCATGGCGACCGTCATCCTTGTGAGCGCCCGCGTCCTCGAAGCCGGCAATTCCCTGGCCGTCACGGTCCACATGCACGTTTCCGCGTCCGTCATGTTCATCGCGCTCTCGCTGGCCGCGGGAGAGTTCGTCCTGCCGGAAACCGCCCGGGGATGGACGGGCTTTCTCGCCGTCGCCGTCTTCTATACCATCGCGGTCGCGTGCTTCTTCGCCGCCATCTCGAAGATCGGCGGCGTAAGGGCCTCGCTCGTCATGAACCTGGAGCCGGTCGCCACCATCGCTCTCGGCTTCGTCTTGCTCGCACAGGTCCTGACGGCGCGGCAGCTCCTCGGCGCGGCGATCGTCCTCGCCGCGGTCACGGCCGTCAAATGGTTCGGCGGAGAGAAGACATGAGCCAATACCGCCCCCACGTTCCCTCCCCCTCCGAATCGCGGGTCGCGGGCAGGACGGCCCGCGAGCACGCCAAGGCGCACATGCAGGGGCCGCGCGCGCCGAAATTGTTCGCGGAATGGGAAGAACTGATGAAAGAGCCGTTCCGCGGAATAACGACCGACGGCGCCGTGGAACCCGGCCTGTTCTCGCTGCGCCCGGAGGGCGCGCCGACCCGAACGATGGTCGAAGCCGCCGCCGCCCTGCTGGCGACGCTGCCGCCCGGCCTTCGCGCCGCCGCCGCCTTTCCCGTCGATTCCGATTTGTGGCGGCGGTGGCAGAACACGGAGCTCCATGTCGAGGAGCACGGGATCCGCCTCGACGACGTCCGGCCCGGCGTCCGCGAAGCGGTCATGGAGGTGGTGCGGGCCAGTCTGAGCGAGAAAGGTTACGAGGTTTCGAGAAACGTGATGCGGCTCAACCGCTTTCTCGGCGATCTCGTCGAATGTCCCGAGGTGCTCGGCGAGTGGAGCTACACGTTCAGCCTGTTCGGCGAGCCGTCGCTTTCGGAGCCGTGGGGATGGCAGTTGTTCGGCCACCATTTGAGCCTGAACTGCTTCGTGATCGGCGGACAGATGACGCTGACGCCGAGCTTCCTCGGCGCCGAGGCGACCCGCGCCGACAGCGGGCCGTTCGCCGGCGTCTCCGCGTTCGAGGACGAGGAGCGCGCCGGCCTCGCCCTGATGCGCTCGCTTTCGGCCGAAAAGCGCCGCCGGGCGACCGTGTCGCGCTCCATGAAGGGCGGAGACCTGCCGGAGGGACGCTGGCATTTCGCCGACCATCTCCATCTCGGCGGCACCGCCCGCGACAACCGCGTCGTTCCCTACGAAGGCCTGCCCGGGACGCGCATGTCAGCGACCGAAAAACGCGATCTTGTCGACCTGGTCGCGACCTACCTCGCTCCGTTGCCGCCGGGTCCGCTGGCGGCGCGGATCGAACAGGTCGAACGCCGTCTCGACGAAACGCATTTCTGCTGGATCGGCGGCCTCGAAGAGGAAAGTCCGTTCTACTACCGGATTCAAAGCCCGGTGATCTTCATCGAGTTCGACCACCATTCGGGCGTTTTCCTCACCAACCGGGAGCCGGCGAAGTTCCATGTCCACACTATCGTGCGAACGCCGAACGGCAACGATTACGGCGTCGATCTGCTCCGGCTGCATTACGCCGAGGCGCATCGAACGCCCCGCTCGAAGGCGGTCGCCCGGAAGCCCGGAAGGGAGGCGGCGACATGAACAAGACAGTCGAGCACGTTCACTGGCCCGGCGCGCCGGACATGTGGATGCCCTACGCGCCGGCGATAAAGGTCGCGGGCGGAACGACCGTGCATCTCGCCGGGGTGACGGCCGCTCCGGTCTATCACCATCATCCGCATCGGCCGGAAGAGTTCGATTCGATGCCGGACGACATGCGCGGCCAGACCCGGGCGGCGCTGCTCAACCTGCAGCGGGGCCTCGAAGCCGCGGGGGCCGCGTTTTCCGACGTCGTCACCGCGACGCGCTTCGTGACGGACCTCGCGGACCAGGACGCGATGAACGAGGTCTGGGCCGAATTCTTCGGCGACGCGAAACCCGCGACGACGACGGTCCAGGTGGTCCGGCTCGCCACCGACCCGCGCTGCCTGATCGAAGTCAACGCCGTCGCCGTCGTCTGACGCCGGCCCGCGGCGGGCGGCGGATTTCCCGCGGCGCGAGACGGCCCGGCGGACCGCGCCCGAAGCGCGCGTTCCGCGGCCGGAGGAAGCCGAAAATGGCATCATCACCTTCTCGATCGAAGCGGGGCCGAGGATGAAGAAATATTCGTGGCTGTCGCTGTTGCGCCACGGGTTGACCGGTCACCGCGACTGGCCGCAGGTCTGGCGCCATCCCGACCCGAAACCCGCTTACGACGCCGTAATCATCGGGGGCGGCGGCCACGGTCTCGCCACCGCCTACTACCTGGCCCGGGAACACGGAATGCGCGACATCGCCGTGCTCGAAAAGGGCTGGATCGGCGGCGGCAATTCCGGACGCAACACCACGATCATCCGGTCCAACTATCTTTTCGACGCCAGCGCCGCGATCTACGACCACGCTCTCGACCTGTGGCGAGGGCTGGGCCGGGAACTCAACTACAACATCATGATGAGCCACCGCGGCGTGCTGAATCTGGCGCACGACGACCACGAGGCGCGCGAGCTCAGGCGCCGCGTGGAGGCCAACCGGCTGAACGGAGTGGATGCGGAATGGCTGGACCCGCAACAGGCGAAAGAGTTCTGCCCCATCCTCGATACCTCCGCCGGCGCCCGCTACCCGGTGCTCGGCGCCACCCTGCAGCGTAGCGGCGGAATCAACCGGCACGACGCCGTGGTCTGGGGTTTCGCCCGCAAGGCCGACGCCCTGGGCGTCGACATCGTGCAGAACTGCGAGGTCACCGGGATCCGCGTCGAGGCCGGAGCCGTCGCCGGCGTCGAAACCACCCGCGGGACGATCCGGACCCCCAAGGTCGCCAGCGTCGCCGCCGGCCATACCAGCGTGATCGCGGCCATGGCGGGGCTGCGGCTGCCGATCGAGAGCCACCCGCTGCAGGCGCTGGTCTCCGAACCGGTCAAGCCGATCAACCCGTGCGTCGTCATGTCGAACGCGGTCCATGTCTATTGCAGCCAGTCGGACAAGGGCGAACTCGTGATCGGCGGCGGCATCGATCCGCATATTTCCTACAGCCAGCGCGGCGGCTTCGCCGTCATCGAGGATCAGGTGGCGGCGCTCCTAGAGCTGTTTCCGATCCTGTCCCGCCTGCGCATGCTGCGGCACTGGGCCGGCATCGTCGACATCTGCCCCGACGCCAGTCCGATCGTTTCCCTCACGCCGATCGAGGGCTTCTACGTCAACGGCGGCTGGGGCACCGGCGGCTGGAAGGCGACGCCCGGCTCGGGCCACGTATTCGCCTGGACGATCGCGCGCGACGAACCGCATCCGCTGGCGGCGCCGTTCTCGCTCGAACGCTTTTCGAGCGGCGCTCTGGTCGCCGAACACGGCGCCGCCGCCGTGGCGCACTGAGCGATGCTTCTCATCCCCTGCCCCTGGTGCGGCCCGCGAGACCAGTCGGAGTTCTCCTGGGGAGGCGAGGCTCATATCGCGCGCCCGGTCGACAGCCGAGGCCTCGGCGACGACGAATGGGCGGACTATCTGTTCATGCGCTCCAATCCCAAGGGTCCGTTCGCGGAACGGTGGGTTCACTCCGCCGGTTGCGGACGCTGGTTCGAACTCGTGCGCGACACCACCGACGACCGCGTCATCGGCGCGCGCAAGCCGGGGGAAACCGTCCCCTCCGCCGAAGGGGCCGGAACGTCCGCCGACGGGCGACCGGCATGAACGGGCAGGACTGGCGCAAGCCGACGGGCGGCAACGCGATCGATCGCGACCGCCCTCTGGAATTCCGCTTCGACGGCCGCGCTTACCGGGGCTACGCCGGGGACACGCTGGCTTCGGCCTTGCTTGCGAACGGTCGGCACATGGTCGCCCGCAGCTTCAAGTACCACCGGCCGCGCGGCATCTTCGGCGCCGGCGCGGAGGATCCAGCGGCGCTGGTGCAGATGCATCCCGGCAGCCAGTGGACGGCGCCCAACACGCCCGTCACGGAACAGGAACTCTACGCTGGGCTGGAGGCGCGGCCGCAGAATTGCTGGCCGTCGCTGCGCCTGGATCTGGCCGCCGCGGCCGACGCGTTGTCGTTCATGCTGCCCGCGGGCTTCTATTACAAGACCTTCATGGGGCCGCCCGGAAACTGGATGCGGTTCGAGGGCGCGATTCGCCGCATGGCGGGCCTCGGCGCAGCGCCGCGCGACCGCGACCCGGAGCGCTACGAACACGTCAACCGGCACTGCGAACTGCTGGTCGTCGGAGGCGGCCCGGCGGGCCTCGCGGCGGCGCAGGCCGCGGCCCGCGGAGGAATTCGCGTGATCCTGGCCGAGGAGACTCCCCAGCTTGGCGGACGTCTCCTGTCGCTGCCCGCCGCCGACGTGGAGGGGCGCCCCGCCGCCGACTGGATCGCATCGGTCCGGGCGGATCTCGAGCGCCGGCCCGACGTCACCGTCCTCACGCGCACCAGCGCGTTCGGATATTACGCCGACAACTTCGTCGGACTGTGCCAGAAGGTCGCCGACCACCTGACGCCGAGCGAACGTCCGGAACGGCTTCCGCGGCAGCGCCTGTGGCGGGTGCGCGCCGCCCGGGTGGTGCTGGCCGCCGGCGCCGTCGAGCAGCCGCCGGTGTTCCCCCAGAACGACCGCCCGGGAATCATGCTCGCGAGCGCGGTCCGCAGCTATCTGCACCGCTTCGCCGTGCTGCCGGGACGCCGCGCGCTGATTTTCGGGGCCAACGATTGGGCCTGGGACGCCGCTTTCGACCTGCAGGACGCGGGCGCCGAAGTCGTCGGCATCGCCGACCCGCGCGGAACGCCGCCCGACGCGCGGATGACGGAGGCCGAAAAACGCGGCATCCCCGTCTTTCCCGCCCATGCGGTGACCGGCACCCGCGGCCGACGCCGGATCGCGAAAGCCGCGCTGCGTCCGCTGCGCGGCGGCGGGCAACGCACGATCGAATGCGATCTGCTCGCGGTATCGGCGCTTTTCGCGCCCAATGCGGCGCTCTTCGCCCAATCCCGGGGCGAACTGCGCTACGACCCCGCGATCGGCGCCTTCCGCCCCGGCCGATCCCGGCAAGACGAATGCTCCGTCGGCGCCGCCAACGGCACTTTCGAACTGGCGGACGCCGTGCGGGAAGGGGCCGAGGCGGGTCGCGCCGCAACGAACCCGACCGGAGATCTTCCGGCGTCCGCGACGCGCGCGGACGATGGCGCGAGCGCGGGCCCTTGGGAACCGCAGGACGCGCGGCCGCACCGGCGAGCGTTCGTCGACCTGCACAACGACGTCACCTCCGCCGACCTGCGAATGGCCGTGGCGGAAGGTTACCGGTCGGTGGAGCACGTCAAACGCTACACGACCGCCGGCATGGGAACCGACCAGGGAAAGACTTCCGGCCTGAACGTCTTTGCCGCCGTCGCCGAAGCGACCGGTCAACCGCTGCCGCGGACCACGACGTACCGTCCGCCCTGGAAGCCGGTGACCTTCGGCGCCATCGCCGGGCGGCGTGTCGGCCCGCTTTTCCAGCCTCGGAGGACCACGCCGATTCACCGCTGGCACGCGGAACGCGGCGCTGCGTTCGAGCCTGTCGGCGACTGGCTGCGTCCGCGCGCCTATCCGCGCCCGGGCGAGAGCGTCGCGGAGGCCGTCCAGCGCGAGAGTCTGGCGGCGCGCACGGGCGTCGCCGCGCTGGACGCCTCGACGCTGGGCAAGATAGACCTTCGCGGGAGCGGCGCCCGCGCCTTTCTCGACCGCGTCTACACCAACTCCTGGTCGAAACTCGCCCCCGGTCATTGCAAGTACGGCCTCATGCTGGGCGAGGACGGCATGGTCATGGACGACGGCGTCACCGCCTGCATCGCGGACGACCACTTTCACATGACCACGACCACGGGCGGCGCCGCCCGCGTGCTGGCATGGCTGGAGGAGTGCCGGCAGACCGAGTGGCCAGAGCTCGACGTTTTTCTGACCGGCGTCACCGAACAGTGGGCGGTGGTAGCGTTGTGCGGACCGCTATCGGCCGCGCTGGCGGCGGAACTGATCGAGGACCTTCCGGACGCTGCGCTTCCGTTCATGACCTGGCGCCCGGCCCGCATCGACGGCGTTCCGGCGCGCGTCTTCCGCATTTCCTTCACCGGCGAACTGTCGTTCGAGCTCAACGTTCCCGCCTCTTGGGGGCACTGGCTCTGGGAGCGCGCGATGGAGGCCGGCGAGCGCTTCGGCATCACGCCCTACGGCACGGACGCGATGCATCTGCTGCGGGCCGAGAAGGGTTTCATAATCGTCGGACAGGACACAGACGGCACGGTGACGCCGTTCGACCTGCGCATGGACCGCATGGTCGATCTCGACAAGGGGGAGTTCATCGGCCGCCGATCCTTGTTCAGGGAGGACATGAAACGGCCCGACCGCAAGCAACTCGTCGGCCTTCTTCCGCAGGATCCCGAGACCGTTCCGGCGGAGGGCGCGCACGTAATCGCGACCGCGGCCGAGCCGGCGCCGCCCGTGCCGACGCTGGGACACGTCACCTCGAGTTATTTCAGCCCCAATCTCGGGCGCTCGATCGCCATGGCTTTGGTCGCCGCCGGCGGCGACCGCATGGGAGACCGCCTCTACGTCGCGCGGCCCGGAAAGAATCCGGCGCCCGTCACCGTCTGCGAGACGAATTTCCTGTGACGACCGGCCGCCGCTCGCCTCTTGGCCATCGCCGGGCCGCCGCGGCGCCCGGCGGCGCGCTTCGCGTTTCCGAAACGCCGTTCACGGGAAAGCTGATCCTGCAAGGAGACGCGGCGGCCCTGCGGAAGGCGACGGGCCTGCCGTTGCCCGAAGCCGGCCGGATCGCCGCCGACGGCCGGGTCGAGATCCTGTGGCGCGGCCCCGAAGAGTGGTTCCTGCTTTGCCCGCCGGGCGAAGAAACCGCGCTCGCGGACGCCCTGCGGCGAAAACTCGACGCGACCTCGCACCAGCTCGTCGACGTGAGCGATCAATATACGGCGGTCGCGCTGTCGGGTTCCGCCGCCGGCGACGTCCTTTCCAGGCTGACCACCCTCGATCTGCACGAACGGAAGTTTCCGGACGGCAGCGCGGCGGGTTCCCTGTTCGGCCGGATCGAGGCGGTGCTGGCGCGCACGAGTTCCGGGCTGCGGTTGCTCGTTCGCCGGTCCGTCGCGGAATATCTGTACGACTTGATCATCGACGCCGGAAAGGAGCACGGGCTGGCGGAGGAAGCGGCTCCCCCGCCCGGCGGCCCGCCGCGGAAGGCCGGAACGGGGCGCCGGGCGGACGGCAGCCGACAGCATGGCGCGAACGCCACGCCGGGCGCATGACGAAAGCCGGCCTCGCGCGATATTCTGCGCCCCGCCTGTCCACCGGGAGCAATCGCATGGATCCGCAGACCAACCTTGTCTGGATCGATCTGGAAATGACGGGACTGAACGTCGAAACCGACGTCATTCTGGAGATCGCGTCGGTCGTGACCGACGCCGACCTCGCCGTGATCGCCGAAGGGCCGGCGCTCGCGATCCGCCAGGGGGAGCGCGCGCTGGCGGCGATGGACGAATGGTGCGTCGAGCACCACACCGCGTCCGGCCTCGTCGACCGCGTGCGGCAATCCAAGACCACCCTGGCGGAGGCGGAGGCGGCGACGCTTTCGTTCGTCGAGCTTCACTGTCCGCCTCGAACCTCGCCGCTTTGCGGCAATTCGGTATGGCAGGACCGCCGTTTCCTGGCGCGCTACATGCCGGCTCTGGAAAGCCACCTTCACTACCGGATCGTCGACGTCTCCACCGTGAAGGAGCTCGCCCTGCGCTGGAGGCCGCAGCTGGCGGACGGCTTCAAGAAGAAGAATGCGCACCGGGCTCTGGACGACATCCGCGAATCCATCGGCGAATTGCGCCATTACCGCGAACATTTCTTCGCGCTCTGAACGCAGTCAGGCCTCTTCGCGGCGAACGACTTCCTTAAGCCCCCGCAGCGCGAGGCGCTGGACTTCCTCGTCCGCCCAGACCGCCGGATAGACGACGTAGGCCGACCGCTGCATCGCCGGCGCGCCCCGGATCCGGCGCAACTGGCCTTGCTGCAGCAATGGACGCACCACGCGCAGCGGAAAATACCCCGCGCCGCCCTGATCGAGAATGTACCGCAATCCCATGTCGCCGAGGCTGAAGGTAAGCGCCGGGGTGGCCAAATCCGGCCAGACCGCGGCGTGATCCGTCGCGAAGCCGCCGCCCCAATCGACATAAACGTATCCGTCGCGCCAGTCCTGCCGACGGTCGCCGGTGGCGACGAGAATCAACCGTTCCTGCAACAGCGGTTCGAACACGAGACCCGCCACCTGACGCGGCTCGTAAAGAACGCCGATATCGAGCAGGCCGTCGAATAGCCGGCGCATTATGGCGTCGGATTGATTCGCCTCGGCGCGGATGGCCACGTCCGGCGCCTGCTCCCGCATCCACGGCAGCCATGCGAGAACCAATCGCTCCCACAGGGAAACCTGGGCGGAAATCCCGAAGGTCGTGCGGAACCGTTGCGGCAGCTTCGCTTCCGCGCGAGCGTTTTCCCAGGCGCGTCCGATGACCAGCGCGTAGCGATGGAATCGCTGGCCCGCATGGTTCGGCTCGGCGCCCTGCCGGGTGCGCCGGAAAAGAACCTGGTTCATCTCGTCCTCCAAGGCCTTGATGCGGGCGCTGACCGTCGATTGGGTGACGTTGAGGATCTCCGCCGCGCGCTGGAAGCTGCCGACCCGCGCCACCTCGAGGAACGTCCTGATCTGGTCCACCTGCATTTGGCCGCATCCCTCTCGCTATCGAAGAATTCGATATGAAACATCAATTATTTTCGTTTTCCAAATACCCGGAAATGTCCAATCGTCCCCCGGCGACAATCGCCGAAAGGAGGTCGGTCATGGACGCTTCGCGCCTCAAGCCGCGGCGCATCCCCGTGCAGCTGCGGCAGAGCGGCGACAACGGCCCCGAGGGCCAGGACGCCGCGGGCAGCAGAATTCTTATCGACACCCGCGTTCGCAAGGGACCGTTCTGGCATCTGAGCCAACAAGCCGGCGCATGGTGCCATTCGGTCTACAATCACGTCTACCATCCCCGCGCCTACGTCAGGCCCGAGGACGGCGGACTGATGAAGGAGTACGAATATCTCACCCAGGCGGTGACGATGTGGAACGTCGCCGTCGAACGCCAGATCCAGGTCAAGGGGCCGGACGCCGAACGCTTCGTCGACGCGGTGATCACGCGCCGCGCCGCGAAGTGCGAGACCGGCAAGTGCCGCTACGTCATCCTCTGCAACGCGGAGGGAGGCATCATCAACGACCCGGTATTGCTTCGGCCGGCGGACGACGAATTCTGGTTTTCGCTGGCCGACAGCGACGTTGGCCTCTACCTGCAGGGCGTCAACGCCTTCGGCCGTTTCGACGCGACGGTGCGCGAAATCGACGTGGCTCCGCTGCAGATTCAAGGTCCCAAGTCCACGGCGCTAATGCGCGACCTCGCCGGACCCCGCATTCCGGACATACCCTATTACGGCATGACGAGATCGGAGATCGGCGGCTGCCGCACCGTAATCTCCCGCACCGGATTCTCGGCCGAAGCGGGCTACGAGATATATCTCCACGACGCGCATCGGGATGCCGACAAGCTGTGGAACGCGGTTATGGAGGCGGGCCGTCCGCACGGCCTTCGGGTGATCGCGCCGGGGCATCACCGCCGCATCGAGGCCGGCATCCTGTCTTACGGCCAGGACATCGATCTGGAAACGAACCCCTACGAATGCGGACTCGGCTGGCAGGTCGACCTGAGCAAGGAGTTCTTTATCGGCAAGGAGGCGCTGCAGCGGATTCGCGACGAAGGGGTGACCCACAAGCTCGCCGGCATGCGCATGGGCGGCCGGCCGATCACATGGTATCCCGCCGACTTCTATCATGTGCTCGAAGGCGACGAACTGGTCGGTTACGTCACTTCGGCCTGGTATTCCCCGACGCAGGAATCCAATATCGCGCTCGCCATGCTTCCGGTGGAGTTGACCGAGCTCGGAACCCGGCTGAGGGTCGCTTTGCCCGCAAGCTACGCCGACGCTCCCGTAGCGGCCGAAGTGGTGGCCACGCCGTTCAAAAAGCCGGAGTGCCCCGGCACCGGCCTCCTGAAGACGGGCAGCAAACTGTAGGATCCGGTCGGGCGCGCGGACCTGCGAATGAACGGGAGGGCGCGATGAAGAATCGGGCGCGCGCGGTCGTCATCGGCGGCGGCGTGGTCGGGGTTTCGACCCTGTATCATCTGGCCGCGAAAGGCTGGGACGACGTCGTGCTGTGCGAGCGCAACGAGCTCACCTCCGGCTCGACCTGGCATGCGGCCGGACTGCTTCCGCTCTTCAACATGAGCTACTCGGTCGGACAGATCCACAAGTACTCGGTGGAGTTGTACGGCCGCCTCCAGGAGGACACCGGCCAGGACGTGGATTTCCGCCGAGTCGGCAACATCCGCCTCGCGACGACGACGGACCGCATGGACGAGTACCGGCAATACGCGGGCGTCGCCGAAACCATCGGCGTCGAACTGCGCTTTCTCGCTCCGGAGGAAGTCAAGGAACTCTGGCCGATTTGCAACGTCGACGGCCTTCTCGGAGCGATCCGCCATCCCGGCGACGGTTACGTCCAGCCCGCCGAACTTACCCAGGCTCTCGCTCGAGGCGCCCGCGAGGCGGGCGCCGCCATCTATCGCCGGACCGCGGTCACCGGCATCGAAAGGACGTCCGGCGGAGACTGGCTGGTGCGCACGGACCGGGGAGACATCCTTTGCGAGCACGTGGTGTCCGCTTCAGGCTGTTTCGCCCGCCGCACCGGCGCCATGGTCGGCCTCGACGTGCCGGTCGTCCCGGTCGAGCACCAGTACATCGTCACCGAACCGCATCCCGCGATCGTCGAACGGCGCGAACGGGGACTTCCGGAGATGGGCGTGCTGCGCGAGTCCGACGGCTCGTGGTACATGCGCGAAGAGGCGGGCGGCCTGCTTCTGGGACCCTACGAGCAGGGCGCGCCCTGTTGCTATCTCGACGGACCGCGGCCCGACGCCGAGTACGAACTGTTTCCCGAAGATCTGGAGCGGTTGCAGCCGCATATCGAATCCGCGATCAACCGGGTGCCGGCCATGGGCGAAGTCGGCGTGAAGCAGGTCTACAACGGCGCGATCGCCTACACCCCCGACGGGAACCCGATCGTCGGCCCGGCCTGGGGCCTCCGCAACTTCTGGCTGAACGAGGGCCACAGCTTCGGCGTCACCGCGGCGGGCGGCGCGGGTTGGCAGCTCGCGGAATGGATCGTCGAGGGCGAGCCGACGATCGACATGCTTGGCGTGGATCCCCGGCGTTTCGGCGACTACGCCGGAAAGTCCTATTTGCGGGCGAAGAACCGGGAGGCTTACGCCAACGTCTTTACCGTTCACTATCCCGACGAGGAGCGTCCCGCGGCGCGCCCTCTGCGCCAATCGCCGTGCCACGACCGGATGAAGGCGCTGGGCGCCGTGTTCGGCCAGAAATTCGGCTGGGAGCGGCCCAACTGGTTCGCGCCCGAGGGCGCGCCGCGGGAAGACCGCTGGTCGTTCCGCCGTTCGCCGTGGTTCGGTCCGGTAGGCGACGAATGCCGCAACGTCGCCGCCAACGTCGGCCTGCTGGACATGACGGCCTTCGCCAAGTGCCGCGTCTCGGGCCCCGGCGCCGAAGCCTTCCTCGACCGGCTATTGGCCAACCGCCTGCCCCGCGGCGCGGGCTGGCTCCGTCTGTGCCACGCGCTGAACGCGCGCGGCGGCGTCCACTCCGAATTCACCGTCTTGCGCGAGGCCGAGGACAGCTTCTACCTGGTCTCCGCCGGCGCGCTGCAACGCCTCGACCACGACTGGCTCCGGCGATGGATGCCCGACGACGGTTCGGTCCGGTTCGAACCGCTGACGAACGCGACCGGCGTGCTGGTCGTGGCCGGCCCGAGGTCGCGAGAACTGCTGCAGCGGGTGTCGGAGGCGGATTACTCGAACGCCGCCTTTCCCTGGCTGTCGGCGCGGCAGGTCGAGATCGGCATGGCGCCGACGTTGGCCGCCAGGGTCAATTTCGTCGGCGAGATGGGCTGGGAACTGCATCACCCGATCGAATACCAGAACCATATCTTCGACGCCCTGACGGCGGCCGGAAAGGACCTGGACCTCAAGCCCTTCGGCATCCGGGCCATGGAATCCCTGCGCACCGAGAAATCGTACCGGGCGGTCGGCGCCGAGCTGTCGATCGAGTACGCGGCCTGGGAGTCCGGCCTGGACCGCTTCGTTCATCCCGACAAGGGCGACTTCGTCGGTCGCGACGCGCTGTTGCGATGGAAGGAGAAGGGCTTCGCCAACGCCTTCGTCACGCTTGAAGTGCGCGACGTCGAGGACGCCGACGCTCTGGGCAACAATCCGATCCGCCATGACGGCGTCCTGGTCGGGCGCGCCACCGGCGGCAACTACGGATTCCGCGTCGGCAAGTCGCTAGCCCTGGCCATGGTGCAGCCTGAATACGCCGCAGTCGGGACTGAACTGACGATGACCGTTCTGGACCGCCGGCATCGCGTCACGGTGATCCCGGAAAGCCCGTACGATCCCGGGAATCTGAGGTTGCGAACGTGAAGGCTCGTTACGCCCGTCCCCGACGCGGGCGGCCTGACGCGCCGGAGAAGTCCCTTGCCGACACGCCCCGCCTTCGCCGGACCATGACGGAAACCTCCGGCGCGAAAAGCGGGATCCCGAAAGGGAAGCGGCGGACAGCGTCTCGCCCGGAGTCGTATGCGTCCGCCCGCCGGAAAAAGCTGCGGTCCCGGTCGCGCATTCCAGTTCTCGGTTCCGTCCTGCCGACTTGCCTGACGCTGCCTGCGCCCCGCAACTGAACTTTTGGGAGCCGATTCGCTACGGTGCCCGCACGGCCACGCCCTGAAAGCGACGGAAGAGACCGGATGAAGATCACGCTCCTCGGAACCGGGACCCCCACGCCCTCGCTCAAGCGAGCGGGTTCGGGGTATCTCGTCGATCTCGGCGACGATCGCTTGCTCTTCGACGTCGGACCGGGGGTCTGCCACCGTTTGATGGAAGCGGGACATCAGGCGACGGACGTCACCGATCTCGTTCTGTCTCATTTGCATTACGATCATTGCTGCGATTACGCGCGGCTGGTTCTGACCAGATGGAACGAGGGATCGGGCACGATCCCGGAACTTCGCGTCTACGGCCCGGGACATACCGGGCGCATGACCCGCCTGCTGTTCGACGACGACGGCGTGTTCGGACCCGACATCGCCGCGCGAACGAAGCTGAAACCGAGCCTGCAGGTCTACGAAGCGCGAGGCGGCACGCTTCCGCGCCCTGGCCCCGCGCCCGGCGTCACGGAACTGGCGAGCGGCGACGCGGTGGAGCGGAACGGCTGGCTCCTCCGCGCCATCAGCGTCCCGCATGCGCAACCGTACCTCGAATGCCTCGGCTTCCGTCTCGACGCGCCCTCGGGTTCCTTCGCCTATTCCGGGGACGCGGGACCGTCGCGGTCCTTCGCACGCCTGATTCAGGGATGCGACGTACTCGTTCACATGACGTACCAGATTTCGGGGACGGAGCCCGGGCCGGAGTGGATTCGCGGCGCCGCCGGCCACCGCGAAGCGGCGGAAATCGCCGCCGAGGCGAAGGCCGGCACCCTCGTGGTCAGCCACGTGTCCGGACAAATGGAAACGGCAGGCATCCGCGAGCGCCTGATCGCCGAAATGGCCACGATCTACGACGGGAACATCGTCTGGGGCGAGGATCTCATGGAGGTTCCTCTTGGCGACCCGGTCCCGAAGCGTCACACGGGGTGATCGCCTGCCTGATCGAGAAGAAAGCGCCATGCGGCGACGATTTCGATCACGCCGGAGTCGACCGTAATCCGGTTTTCCGCGCCCGGAGCGACATCCCGGGTCACGATCAGGCTCTCCCGCTGGCCCAGTTCGGCCATGGCGTCGCGAAGCGCCGCCGTCTCCCGGCGCAGAGTCCGGGGATCCGCAAGGGATTCGCAGACCTGCGCCAAAATGCGCGAACCGTCGGGCATCAGCGCAAGGAAGTCCACTTCGCGGCCAGTTGCGGATCTGTAATAAAAGATCCGGGAGGTGACGCGGCGAAGCGCCGTAAACACGAGATTTTCGAGCAGATGCCCGGCGTTGACCAGGATGCCGGAAGATACGGATCTGACGAGCGAATGATCGATGCAGTAGATCTTTCTTGGATTGGCGTTGGCGCGCGCCCGGGACGGATCGAAGATGCGTACGCCGAACATGAAGAAGGCGTCCTCCAACCAGTGCAGATAATCGGAAACCGCGGATTTCGGCGCGCGGTGATCGAGCGACTTGAGATACCCCGTCAGCCGGTTGACGGTATGGAGGGAGGCGACGTTGTCCGCCAGCCTGTGGGCGAGATCCGAGACCGCGCGGGGATGGGAGACGTCATGGCGCTCGATCGCGAAACAGCGTGGTGCCCCAGCGTTCCTGATGAATTCCGATCCTCGGCGCGGGGTCCAACCCCGCAACCTCCGGAAAGCCGCCCGCCTCCCAAAAGCGATCGAAAGCGCTCCGGACAAGCAGCCGCCGCCGCGCCGACAACCTGCCGCCGCCGTCGATGCCCTCGAAATCGAGGAATTCCCGGAACGAAAAGGGAAAAATTTCCCATGCGAGAGCGCGTCCGCGCATCTGCGTCGCGATCTCCCGGGACAGCAGATTGGCCGACGAACCGGCGACGCAGACCTCGCATTTCTCGGTCCGCATCAAGCGGTCGACGAAAGACTCCCAGCCGGGAACGACCTGCATTTCGTCGAAGAAGCAGTAGATTTTCCGCGCGTTTTTCTTTTCCGGAAAGAGAGAAAAATACGCTTCCGGAATGAGGGCGAGCCCGTCGCGCTGCAGTTGGCGAAGGCGGTCGTCGAAGAAACTGAGATAGAGGATGTCGTCGCGGCGCGCGCCGCCATCCAGAATTTTTCGAACCAGTTGAAACAGAAAGGTGGATTTCCCGGCTCGGCGGGGACCGATGCAGACGGTCGCCTTGCCGGAGATCATGGTCGCCTCCGTGCGCCGCGGGACGCCGGTAGAGAGCTCGGTCTCTTGAAAATCAAGGATAATTTCCTTCAACAAGTCGAGCACGTTACCTGTGTCCCCTGGATCCGGTAACGAATTTTACCGGTTATGGTTCCAATCGGCAAAAATTCTATCCAGATGTTCCGCGGCTTCCTCCCGGGGACTTGCGCGAGCTGCGGCGCAGATCTGCCTTCCGGCGGCCCTCGCGGATCCGCGCGCTGTTTGCCCGCCGCGATATTCCGCTATATGGTTCCTTGGGGAAGCATGTCGCCGAAGGAGAAAACGCATGAATTCGAAGCATTTCGCCACGGCAGCGGTCGCGGTCGGCCTCGCGGCGGCCGCAACCTCGCCGGCAGCGGCGGACTGGAAGCCCTCGGGACCGATCAACCTGATGATCGCCTTCACGGCCGGCGGCGGCGCCGACACGCAGGCCCGCCTCATCGCGGCCGAACTCGAAAAGCGCAAGGGCTGGAAGATCGTGCCCCAGAACGTCACCGGGAAAGGCGGCGGGGTGATGGCGGCCAAGCTGAAGTCGCAGCCCAACGACGGCCTCACGATCGGAATCGCGGTCACCGAGACCTTCGGCTACAATATCCTCGCCGCCAAGAAGCAGTCTTATGGCGTCGACGATTTCACCTACGTCACCACGACGGCGGGTTCGCAAATGGGCCTTGTCGCAAAGGCGGACCGCGGCTGGAAAACGATCAGGGACACCATCGCCGACGCCAAATCCGGCAAGGCGATCAGGGTCGGCGCGATGAGTCAGAAACTCGCGGACATCGCCTATGCCATCGAACAAAAATTCGGCGTGCGTTTCAACGTCGTCATGCTCAAGGGCGGCCGGGCGGTCGTGAATGCGGTCACCGCGGGCGACGTCGACATGGGTTGGGGAGCCGGAATCCAGGCCAAGGCGGTCAAGGCCGGCGATCTCGTAAATCTCCTGTCCGGCGAACGGAAACGGCTCTCCCTGTCGCCCGACGCCCCCACGCTCCGCGAACTCGGCATTCCCTTCGACGCCGGCGCCAACTTTGTCGTCGTGGCGCCGAAAGGCATTCCCGACGCTGCGCGCAAGGGCATCGCGAACGGAATCGCGGAAGTGCTGAACGACAAGTCGACCAAGGCCGCGCAATTCGTCCAGCGGGCATTCGGCGGACCGAAGCTGATTTCGGGGGACGCTCTCGACGAAATGATTGTCGGCGGCATTGCGAATTCCAAGGAGCTGATGGCCGCAACCAAATAACGGCGAACGCCCTGCAAGCGTCGTCGCGGGGCTTCGCCGGGTTTTGCCGGCGGAGCTTCCGCTCCGGCGCCCCCTGCCCCGGCGCGCTCCCTTCGGCGGCCGGGGCCGCGCGAGCGATTTCCGAAAGAGAGGCGCATGGACGCTCGCAACCTGTTGTTCATCATGTCCGACGAACACAGCCCCAAAATGCTCGGCTGTTACGGCCACAGCCAAGTGCGCACTCCCAATCTCGATCGTCTCGCCGAACGCGGCACGCGGTTCAGCGCAGCCTACACCAACTCCCCGATTTGCATCCCGGCCCGCGCGGCTTTCGCCACTGGCCGGTACGCGCACGAAACCCGCTACTGGGACAACGCCATGCCCTATGACGGCGCGGTCGAGAGCTGGGGGCACCGGCTGCAGCGCGAGGGAATCCGGGTGGAATCGATCGGCAAGCTTCACTACCGGGGCGACGGCCTCGATACCGGCTTCGACCGCGAAATCATTCCGATGCACGTAATGGACGGAATCGGCCAGGTCTGGGGGTCCGTGCGCGACCCTCTGCCACCCGGCCGATCCTCTTCTTCGCGAATGCTCGGCCGGATCGGCCCGGGCGAATCCAGCTACAACCGCTATGACCGCAACATCGCAAACGAAGCGAAGGCATGGATCGGGAATGCCGCCTCGCGCGACGACGGCAAGCCGTGGGTTCTTTATGTCGGTTTCGTCGCGCCCCATTTTCCGCTCGAGGTGCCCGAACCGTTCTGGCGACTCTATCCTCTCGACGATCTTCCGGAACCGAAACTCCATCCCGACAACGGGCACGCCCGGCACCCATGGCTGCAGCGCATGGCCGATTTTCACCAGGTGGACGGCAACCTCTCGGCCGAAGAGCGCAGAAAGGCGACGGCGGCGTATTTCGGATTGTGCTCCTACGTGGATTCCCTGATCGGGGAAGTGCTCGACGCTTTGGAAGAAACGGGACTCGCAGGCGCGACCCGCGTGGTCTACGCGAGCGATCATGGCGACAACGTCGGTGCGCGCGGCATGTGGGGCAAGTCCAACATGTACGAGGAAGCTGCCGGAATTCCACTGATCGTCGTCGGCGACGGCGTCGCCGCAGGCGCCGTCTGCGACACCCCGGTTTCCCTGCTTGACGCTTACCGGAGCGTTCTCGCCGCAACCGGCCTTGAGCCGGACGAACGCGAGGCGGAGTTGAAGGGCGCGTCGTGGTTCGACATCGCGGCCGCGAATTACGATCCGGAGCGCGCCGTATTCAGCGAATACCACGCCGCCGCGTCTCCGAGCGGCGCTTTCATGTTGCGGCGCGGCAAACGCAAACTGATCCACTATGTCGGCTACGAACCGGAATTTTTCGACCTCGAAAGCGATCCGGAAGAAACCGTCAATCTGGCGGCGAAGGAAGCGCCGACAGCGGCGGAGTACGACCGTCTTCTGCGCGGGATCTGCGATCCCGAAGCCACTGACCGCGCGGCCAAGAACGATCAGAACGCCTTGGTGGACAGGTTCGGCGGCCCCGAAAAGGCGTTCGAGACAGGCACCCCGGGCGCTACTCCGGCGCCCGGACGGACGTAACCGGCGCTGCTGCCCCGTCGGCGGGCGGACGCGCGGAGCGCCCCTTGCAGCATGCGCCGCAACGCCCTACATGCAAGCGAATCGTCGGCCTGAGAACGTCGCATGCCTCCCCTGAAGACGCTCGGACTCGGGATAGCGGCCGGTCTGATGGCCGGTTGCTCTCTGCTGTCTCCTTTGCCGGAACCGGCAAGTCTGACCGAAAGGCTCGCGGCGTTCCCGATCGCCGGCCTGCCGCTGCGCGGCGCCGTGACCGTGCACTGGAACGAGCGGCAGATCCCCTTCATCGAAGCGGAATACGACGGGGATGCCGCTTTCGCGCTCGGCCTGGCGCATGCCCATCTTCGGCTCGGCCAGATGGCGATGGCGCGCATGGTCGCCCGCGGCCGCCTGTCGGAAATGGCCGGTCCCGCCGCCATGGATATCGACAGGGGCCTTCGGATTCTGTCCTTCTCCCGAGCCGCCGGCGAAATCGAGCGCGAGATGGACCGCGCGACGCGCGATTGGGTCGCGCGTTTCGTCGAGGGGATCAATCATTATCAGAATGCGGCGACCGAACTGCCGCACGAATTTCGCGTGCTGAACCTCGAACGCGAACCATGGACGATCGCCGACGTCGTGACCATCGGCCGCCTCGCCGGCACCGACGTCAACTGGCTGGTCTGGCTCGACTTGCTCCCGCTTCGCAAGCGCCCCGACTGGCCGGAGATCTGGACGCGACTGCTCGAAAAAGGCCGGACGTCCCCGCCGAGCTTCGACGGCGCCGCGAAACTCGCCAGCCTTTCCCGCTCCGGCAGCAACAGCCTGGCGTTGGCGCCGCGCCGGACCAGCACCGGCGGCGCGGTCCTCGCCAACGATCCGCATCTCGGGATATTCGTCCCGAACGTCTGGCTGATCGCGGGGATCAAGTCTCCGTCCTTTCACGCGGTCGGACTGATGGGGCCGGGCTTGCCGATTTTCGCGATCGGGCGGAATCCGCATGTCGCCTGGGGCGGCACCAACATGCGCGCGGCGTCGAGCGATCTCTACGACGTGAGCGCCCTGCCCGCGTCGAACATTTCGGAACGCAAGGAGCGGATCGCAGTGCGCTGGTGGTTCGACAGCGAAACGACCGTGCGCGACACGCCCTACGGTCCGATCCTGTCCGACGCGCCCCTGCTCGCGGAGTCGGGATTGCCCCCGGTTGCGCTGAAATGGACGGGCCACCAGGCGAGCGACGAAATCGGCGCCATGCTGGAGGCAAGCCGGGCGCGGAACTTCCACGATTTCCGGAAAGCGTTCGACCGCTTCGCCGTGCCCGGCCAGAACATGCTTTACGCCGACGCGGAAGGAAACATCGGGCAGGTCATGGCCGCGCGATTGCCGGCGCGCCGGGGACCGCCGGCCGATCTGGTAGCCGATACCGACGAATACGACGCCGTATGGACGGACTTGCTGCCCGCCTCCCGATTGCCGTTCAGCTTCAACCCCGAGACAGGCTATCTCGCCTCCGCCAACAATCGGCCCGCCGCGACCGACATGCCTGTCGGCTTCTTCTTTTCCGGCGAAGACAGAGTGCGGCGCATGGCCGAAGTGGTCGAAGCGGCGACCCCGGTCGGCATCGATACGCTGTCGGCGCTGCAACGCGACGTTCGGGCCGCCTCGGCGGCGGCGTTGCGCGACTCGTTCGTCGCGAAACTCGACGCGGCGGACATCGCCGTGGACGATAGAGGCGCCGAAGCGCTTCTCAGGATGCGGGGCTGGGACGGGCATTATCGTCCCGATTCCGTCGGCGCGGTCAGTTTCGAACAGTTCCGCGAGGGTTTCGTCTCCCGGTTCTACGCGCTCGCGTTCGGCGACGCATCCGCTTTCGCCGAATCCGGACGCATCGCGGCGCTCCTGCGCGAAGACATCGAAGCCGCGGACGACGAGACGATTCGCAAGGCGCTTGCGGCAGGCATCGAAGCGGCCGCCGCCGGCCTCGGCGAATTCGACGACTGGGCGGACATGCATCGCCTGCGACTGGCGCATCCGCTGGCGTTCCTGCCGATCATCGGCGACCGTTACGTCTTCGCCGAGCACGGCGTCGGCGGAAGCAACGAAACCCTCATGAAGACCGCCCATGAAGCCACCGTCGAACGCCACAGGGTCAACTACGGCTCCAATGCCCGGCATATTTCCGACATGACCGATCCAGACGCCAACTATTTCGTTCTGCTCGGCGGGCAGGACGGATGGCTGGGCAGTTCGACGCTGCTCGACCAATGGCCGCTCTGGCGCGACGGCGAATACCTCCGCATGCCGTTGTCCCTGGACGCGGTTCGCAGGAGCTTTCCTTATCGAATGACGCTTCGGAACTGACGCCGCGGCCTCGTTTCCTTCGGCTTCCGGCCGCAGGGTCGCCGCAGGCGAAACGTCGGCGAACTCGCGCGTCAGGCCGTCCGCAGCCGCTCCGCTTCCCGAATCACGCGCACGGTCTCGCTCCACATCCCAAGCCGCTCGACCTCGGCGAGCGGCATCCATTCGGCCTCCGAAACGTCGTCGTCCGCGGCCGGTTCGCCGGACACCCACTCCGCCGCGAAATCCACCAGCGTGTAGTGGTGGCGTATCCTGCCCTCGCCGTCCCTGCGCACCGCGTCGACGACGTCGACGAGGCCGAGCAGACGGGCGTCGACGCCGGTCTCCTCCTTCAATTCGCGCAGCGCCGCCTCGCGGGCCGTCTCGCCGAGCTCCTGGCCGCCGCCCGGTATCGACCATGAGACCGGCGGCCTCCTGCGTTTGACGAGCAGAACGCTGTCGCCCCTGAAGCAGACGACCCCGACGGCGCAAACCGGACGCGCGGGATATTCCCGATCGCTCACGACGCGCCCCTCCGGCGCGGCCAGACGAAGTAGAGGAGGCCGGCGACCTCGAGGGCGATGAAGCAAAACAGCGCCGCCTGATGGCCGCGGGGATCGTAGATCCCCTCGCCCGGCGACGGATACAGCCCGATGATCACGCCGACGAGCCACTGGGTCGCGAAGGCGGCGATGAAGGTCAGCATGTTCTGCGCCGTGTTGACGCGCCCGGTGAGATTTCCGGAAAAGCGCTGATTGAGCACCGCGTATCCCAGCGTCGACGACGAGCCGAAATAGCCGAACAACAGGCACAACGTCGCCGGAAAGGCCGTCCACTCCAGGGCGAACGCCAGCTGGACGCCGATCGACGCCGCGATGCCGGTCGTGGCCGGAACGACGGTCGCGACGCCCACGCGCTGCAACCGTTCGGCGAGAAAGCCGATGGAAAGCACGCCCGCGAACATGCCGGCGTTGAACATGAACATCGCGTCCGCGACGCCCGAACGGTCGAGCGCCGCGACGTCCCTGAGCCACGGAGCCGCCCACAGCGCCTGATAGGAAAGAAAGACGCCGTTGTGGAGGAACATCATGCACGACAATCGCCAGAAGAAACGGCTTCCGTAGACCAGCTTCAGTTCCGCCAATTGGCCTCGACCGGCGTCCGCGCGCTGCATCCGTCGCTCGGGCACGGCGAACTGGATCAACAATCCGGAGAGCACCGACACGCCCGCCAGCCACCAGAAGACGGTTCGCCAGTCGACGGTCTGGATCAGGATTTCGAGCGGGATGGTCGTCGACAAGGCTCCGAACGTGCCGAAAGCGAAAATGACGCCGTTGACGAGCGGCAGCTTCTCTTGCGGAAACCACAGCACGTTCGCCTTCAGAGAAGCCATAAGGCAGGCGGAAACCCCGATTCCCACCAGCGCTCGTCCCGCGACCAGGGTCGCGGCGTCGGTTCCCGTCGCGAACAGGGCGGCGCCCGCGGCCGCCACCATGACGAGCGCGGCCTGCACGCGTTTCGGACCGTACTTGTCGAGAACGATGCCGAGCGGAATCTGGGTGGCGGCGAAAGCGATGAAATAGGCGCTCGTCATCAGCCCGAGATCGGAGGGCGAGAGGCCGACGTCTCGGGCGAGCTGCGGCGAAATGATCGCGTTCACCGTCCGGAACAGATACGAAATGTAGTAACCGATTCCGAACGGCAGCAGGACGGTCAGGATCAGCAGGACGACCGGCCGGCCCCGGACGTTTTCAACCGGCACGCATCCTCTCCGGCCGGACCAGATTCACGAAGGCCGCGACCTGAAGAGCGATCAGCGCCCACAGCGCCACTGCGTGGCCGAGCGGCGCGTAACCGCCGTCGGGCTGCCGGGGAAAGGCCTCGATGATGCCGCCAATCCCCCACTGGCCGACGAAAGCCGCCACGAACATGATGAAATTCAGGGCCGTAATGGCGCGGCCGGTCAGCGCTTCCGGAAAATGCGCCGTCAGGATGGAATAGGCCAGATAGTTCGCGGAGGACAGCAGGCCGAACGCGCCCCAGATCATCCCCAGATGCGAGGTGACCCCGAGCGCGAGCAGCGTCTGCACGCCTATCATCACGAGGAGGCCGGCGCCGAACACCTGAACGACCTTTATGCGCGTTCGCCGCAACCAGTCCACGAACACGCCCGTAACGGGCAAGCCGATCAGGAAGCCGATCTGCATCACGAACAGGTAGTTGGCGCGCGCGGTCTGTTCGAGCCCCGCGATGTCGCGAAGCCAAGGGTCGGCCCACAACGTCTGATAGGAGACGAACGCAGTGTAGGACAGGGAGTAAAGCAGGCATACGCGCCAGAAAAAGCTGTCGCGCATAACCTCGCGGTAGCCGGAAAATTGCCTGGCGAAACTCTCCTCTTCCGGCCGGTCCTTCCGCTTTTCCGGCACCACGAACAGAATGCAAAGCGACGCGGCGACGGTCGCGACGGCCAGCCCCGCGAATATGTCCCGCCATTCCACGACATGAAGAAGCATCTCGACCGGACGGGTGGCGGACAACGCGCCGAACGCGCCGAACGCGCCCGTCAGGTTGTTCATCAACGGGATTCGATCCGCCGGAAACCAGATCGCGTTCGCCTTGAACGCTCCCATCAGGGCCGCCGATACGCCGAACCCGATGAGCGCGCGGCCGAGAAGAAGCAGCTCGAATTCCTCGGCGAACGCGAACACCGCGGCGCCCGCCGCAGCGAACGGCAGCAGCGCCGCGCCCACTCGGCGAGGCCCGTAGCGATCCAGCGCGACGCCGAGAGGAAACTGGGAAGAAGCGAACGCGATTAGATAGATGCTGGTCAGCAAGCCCAGATCGGCCGGCCCTATGGAGAGCTCCGTCGCCAGATTCTGGGAGATCACCGCATTGACGGTGCGGAATAGATAGGACAGGTAATAGCCGCAGCCGAAAGGCAGAAAAACCGTCAAGATCAGCCGGACGGTCCGACGCCTTTCGGAATCGTTCATCGACCGTCTCCCGGAACGATCGACGGCGCAGCGAACTGGGCGGGGCGCCGCAGGAAGTGCATCATCGGCAGAATTTCTCGATCCTTGATGCGGCCCCCCGCATCGGGAGCGCGATAATAGCAGAACGCGGTCGATCTTGCGCGGCGCCTCCCTTCCCGGTAGGCTGCTTTCGTCGGATCGGGAGGCGCGAATGGCTGTCGAACTCGGCTTGGACGTGGAGCCGGGCCATGGACGATGCTCGGTGGTCGTGAACGACCTCGTCATCGCCGGCTGGACCGGGCGCGACGTCGAATCGCTCGAGAAGCATATCCGCGAACTCGAAGAGGTGGGCGTCCCGAGGCCCGCCTCGGTTCCATGCTTCTATCGCGTCTCCGCGGATCTGATTTCGACGGCCGCCGGAGTCCAGTTTCTCGGAAACGAATCGTCGGGAGAGGTCGAATTCGTCCTGTACGGAACCGAAAACGGCATGTTGATCGGCGTCGGCTCCGACCATACCGACCGCAAGGTCGAAACCTATTCCGTCGCGGTGTCGAAACAGATGTGCGCCAAGCCGGTTTCGTCGAAGGCGTGGCGTTACGACGAAGTGGCGGAGCATTTCGACGAACTGCTGCTGCGGTCCCGGATATCCGAAAACGGCGTCGAAACGCTTTACCAGGAAGGATCGGTCGCGGCGATGCGGCGCCCCGAGGAATTGATCGGCCTGCGCTTCGACGGAGCCGCCGAGCTGCCCGCGGGAACGGCCATGTTCTGCGGAACGCTCGCCGCGGTCGGCGGCGTCCGGCCGGCGGACCGGTTCGAAGGCGAGATCGAGGATCCGGTTCTGAAACGAAAAATCTCGTTCGGGTACAGCGTCGAGACTCTGCCCGTGGTTACGTGAAGGAGGCATGCCATGCCGATAAACAAGGAACACAAGGAATTCTACGCCGTCGACATGGGAGGCCGCTGGGACGTTCCGGAAGGCTATCCGGAAGGGATCAAGCAGAAGATCCTCGTCGGTCATCTCGACGAGCGGAACAAGACGGGTTGCCGCACCCGGCTGTTGCGGTTCGATCCGGGCGTCTTCACGACGGAGCCTTTCACGCACGACTACTGGGAAGAGGTCTATCTGCTCAAGGGCGATCTCACCGTGGGCAACGACAGCGACGGCCGGGGCGGCCGCAGGTTCGATCCCGACACCTACGCCTGCCGCCCGCCGGGAACGCCGCACGGCCCGTTCAAGTCCGACGGCGGGTGCTTGCTCCTGGAAAGCCACTATTACGACGAGTCCGCGTGACCGCGCGGCCGGGAAAGCGCTGGACGACCGCGCGATGACGCCGGTTCTGGAACTCCAGGCCGCGCTCTGGAGCGGCAAGACGACGAGCCGCGAACTGACGGAAAAAGCGCTGGCGCGCATCGCCGATCCCGACGGCGAAGGGAGCCGGGCGTTTCTCGCGGTGCACGAGGAGTCTGCGCTTTCCGCAGCCGACGCCTCGGACGCGATGCGCGCCCACGGCGTCGTGCCGTCGCCGCTCGCGGGGCTGCCCGTGTCGTTGAAGGACCTCTTCAACGAACAGGGCCAACGGACCAGAGCGGCCTCGAGGGCGCTCGACGACGCGCCGCCGGCGGCCGGAGATTCGACCGTGACGGCCCGCCTTCGCGCCGCCGGAGCCGTGCTGGTCGGGCGCACCAACCTGACGGAGTTCGCGTATTCCGGCCTCGGTCTGAATCGGCACTTCGATACCCCGCGCAATCCGTGGGATCGCGAAACCGGACGCATTCCCGGCGGTTCGTCGTCGGGAGCGGGCGTATCGGTCTCCGACGGAATGGCCGCGGTCGCGATCGGCACCGATACCGGCGGCTCGGTGAGAATACCGGCGGCGCTCTCCGGCGTGACCGGCTTCAAGACCACGACCGGACGCATACCCCTCGACGGCGTATATCCTCTCTCCGCAACGCTCGACAGCGTCGGACCGCTGGCGCCGACGGTCGCCTGCTGCGTCGTGGCCGAAGCCGTGATGGCCGCCCGTGCGCCCGCCGTTCCCAAAGCGCTGCCGATCGCGAATCTCTCGTTCGGCGTTCCGCGCCACTACGTGCTCGACGATCTCGACGACCATGTCGCGGAGACGTTCGATGCCGCCTTGAACAGGTTGTCGGAGGCAGGCGCGCGCATAACCGACGTCGATTCCCGGGTTTTCGAGGAAATTCCCAAAGCGATGCCCCATGGCGGGATTCTCGGCGCCGAAGCCTTCGCCCATCATCGGAAACAGATGGACGAGAAGAAGCATCTCTACGATTCGCGGGTCTGGTCCCGCATTCGGCGCGGCGAAAACCTTTCGGCCGCGGATCTTCTGGACTGTCACCGCCTGCGGCGGGACATAATGGCCCGCGCCGCCGACATGCCGTTCGACGCCCTGCTGATGCCGACGTGCCCTGTCGTGGCGCCGCCCGTCGCGGCGCTCGACAACGACGACGAAGCCTACGGGAAGGCGAATTTTCTCATGCTTCGCAATACGACCGTGGGCAATTTTCTCGACCGCTGCGCGTTCTCGATACCCTGTCACGAGAGATCCACGGGTCCGGTCGGGTTGACGGTAATGGCGGCCACCGGCCACGACGACTGGCTGAAAAGAATCGCGCTCGCCGTCGAGCGCGCCCTGTCCCGCGCCTGAACGGCGCGGACCCGCCGGTCAGCCCTTCGGAAGCAGGAATACCTGACCGGGGTATATCAGGTGGGGATCGCGAATCTGGTCCCGGTTCGCTTCGTAAATCACGGTGTATCGAATGCCCGCGCCGTAGGTCTTTCGCGCGATGCGCCACAGGTTGCTGCCCGGCTGCACGAAGATCACCGAATCCGGGGCGAGTTCCTTGACGGGAGGAGCGCGGACGAACGACAATTCGAGACGAGCGACGACCTTGCCGCCGGGCTCGACCTGATCCACCCGCAACTGGTGCTTCCCCGGCTTTATTTCCTTCGCGGGCTTAAGGTCCCAGCGTCCCTTCTCGTCGGCCGTCGCGCGTCCGACGAACTCGTTCTCGACGTACATGCGCACCTCTCCCGAGGGCGGCGCGCGGCCCGCCATGGAAAAATCGTCGCCCTTCTCTCCGTAGTCGATGGCGTCGAGCGCGAGGCGTTTGTCGCCGCCGCCTTTCGGGGTCTGCAGCACGGCAGGCGCTTCGTCCGCCGCCTTCGGCACCGCGACAGCAAGGGCCCCGCTCGTCTCCTCGGCGGCGCGACCTGCAATATCGCGTCCGCGCTCAGGAATGACGACCACGACGTCCCGCTTGCCCGCAACGCCGGGTTTGCCGTCGAGCTTCGAGGACACGGACAACTCGTGCGCCCCGGGAGGGAGCGGCTTCGGGACGATGACCACCCATCCGCCCTGCTTGCCGGCCCGCGCGCTGCCGACGGCCTTGCCGCCGCTCTTGATCGTGACCGTCGATCCCGCAGCCGCGCGGCCCGCGAACACGGCCTGACCGTCCGGCCCGGCGCGCACGACATCGAACGAGGGGGAAGCGTTTCCGACCGTGCCGCCGGACGCGGCCGCTTCCGGCGGTTTGGCTGCAGGCGTTCCGTTTTCCGCTTTAGACGGTGCGGTCCCGGGCGAAGACGCCGCGCCCGGAGCGAGAGCCTTCGCGGCCCGCTCCGACTGCGTTCGACCGCCGGTTTCGTCCCCTGCGACGCCGGACTGCCGCGCGCCGGGCGAAGACGCCGCACCCGGAACGAGAGCTTTCGCGGCCCGCTCCGACTGCGTTCGACCGCCGGTCTCGTCCCCTGCGCCGCCGGACCGCTTCGCGTCCGGCGGAGACGCGGGATTTTCCGCGGCCCGTTCCGGAGGCGACGCGTCCGACGTCCCGGCCGTCGCAGCGTCCCTGGACGGCGACCGAGCCGCGGAGGCATTGTCGCCTTCCTCCACGAGCACGGATGCTTCGCGAATCGGCCGATCCGGATCGCGATCAATGAAAACCGCCAGCACGATCGCCGCCAACACGATGACCGCGCTCGCGATGCCGACCAGTAGAGGCCTATTCATCGAACCTCGGCATGCAAGAAGACATGACGGGAAACTAACCCCTCCGAGCCGGTTCGGCAATCTTTTTCGCCTTCGCCGCCGAAAGGTAATTCGTCGCCTGCCGAGCGGGTAGTTCAACTTCCGGACCCGACGGGATTGCGAATCGGTTCGAGCGACTTCAGATAGCCTGCGATCGCCGCAAGGTCCTCGTCCGTCAGCCGCGACGTGCCGTTCTCGATCACGTCGGCCATGACGGAACCCGCGAAGTCTCCATCCGGATTCATGCCCATTCGGAGATAGTTGACGATTTCGTCGACGCTCCAGGTCAGACCCGTCCCGGAATCGGGAGTGACGTTCGGCACCGCCTCCCCTTCGGGTCCGTCGACGGTCCCGGCCATCCACAGGTCCCGCTCGAGCCCGCCGAGACCGTTTCTCGGCGTGTGGCATTCGCCGCAATGCGCAAGCGCCTCGACGAGATAGGTTCCCCGATCCGCCTCCGAAGACCGGGCCGGGCCGGGCCCTTCGCGCCGGAAAAAGAACAGCTTCCAGATCGCCTGGAGAAAACGCCAGTTCAACGGAAACGGGATCTCGTGCGGCCGCGAGGCGCGATCGACCGCAGGAAGAGAGAACAGGTAGGCTTTCATCGCCAGCGCGTCGGCCTCCGAGAGCAGGACGTAGGACGTGTAGGGAAACGCCGGAAAATAATGCGCGCCGTCCGGCCTCACGCCTTCCCGCATCGCCCGGACGAAGTCCCGGTCCGACCATCGGCCGATGCCGCGGTCCAAGTGCGGCGTGATGTTGGGCGGATAGAAGTCGCCGAACCGGGTCCTTATGGCGCCGCCGCCGGCGAACGGTTCGCCGCCCCGGACGGTATGGCAACTCGCGCAACCGCCGATGGCGACCAGATACTCGCCCCTCGCGATCTCGCCGTTTTCGGCGGCCGCCCCGCCGACCGCCACGGCCGCGCAGAAGGCCAGCGCAAGAGTTCCGCGAAACGCCCTGTCCGACGGCATCGCGCCTGATAGAATGGGGCGTTTCTCCATCTTCAACGGCGGGCGTTTCGGACGATGGGCGTAATTCGATCGGTATGCGTTTTTTGCGGAGCGACCGCGGGCGACGACCCGGCGTTCGCGGACGCGGCGAAGGATCTCGGAACAGGCCTTGCGAAGGCCGGAATGACCCTCGTCTTCGGCGGCGGGAACAAGGGCATGATGGGGTTCGTCGCCTCCGCCGCTCTCGCCGACGGCGGGCGCACGGTAGGGGTCATTCCGCAGTTTCTCGCCGACATCGAAATCGCGCATCAGGAAGCGTCCGAACTGCATATCGTCGACAGCATGCATGCGCGGAAACGAAAGATGTTCGATCTTTCCGACGCGTTCGTCGCTCTACCCGGCGGACTCGGAACCCTCGACGAAGCGGTCGAGATGATGGCCTGGGGCCAGCTCGGACGTCACGACAAGCCCGTCATCCTGATAAGCACGCATGATTACTGGGCTCCTTTCATCCGCGTGATCGACCAGATCGTCTCCCACAAGTTCGCCCACCGCGACATTCACGCGCTCTTTCGCGTCGTGGACGCTCCCGCCGAAGCGCTTCGACTCCTCGGCTCCCGGCCCGGTCTCAGCCGCCCCACGGGCGAATCGCCTCCTTGAGCGCCCGGTATCCCTCGATGAAGCCCGGCCTGTCTTCGCCGTAGACCTTGTCGAACGCGGCAAGAGCCCGGTCGAGGTAGTCGCGCAGCGCCGCATTGTCCCGGTTGGCGTCGAGATAGGCGTCCCGGATCAAGACGAAATGGATCCGGGGATCGTAGGGCCGCTTGGTTCCGCCCATCGATTCGTCGCCCGCCAGAAGGCGCAGCAGCATCGCGTCGGCCGATCCCAAGGTCTGCTCGTGGATCGGCGGCCCCGACATCCGGTGCATGACCGAAGTCATGTCCCGTCCGTTGCCGGTAACGTAACCCATCTCGCGCCACAACCGGGCGGCGTTCGCCTCCCGGCCGAGATGCCCCGCCACTTTGCCGGCGAAAGCGCGCAAGGGATCGGACATGTCCGCCAGAAGGTCCGTCAGGCGGTCGCCGTCGAGATCGGTGGCGAGCACGATGCAGTCGCGCCCTTCGATCAGGTCCCACAACAGCAGGCCGTAATTGGTGTCCGAAATGTGCTGTTCGATCCGTCCGCCCCAGTTCTCCATGCCGTCCCTGAAATCCGGCGGCAGCAACGCGACGATCCGGTCGATGCGTTCCTTGTGCTCCTCGTAGGGATCGACGGCGTATTTCCGCCCGACCTCGAACTTCGTTCCCCGCAGCATCCAGGAATGCAGGCCGGCCGTAATCCCGTCCTCCATGGCCTGCGTCGGCTTCGTCGCCACGCGGCCGAGCGCCCCGGTTTCGTGCACCATTCTGAGAAACAGGCGATTGGCGTAGGCGAGTTGAACGCCGGGCGTGTTCATTTCGGAGTGAATGATCCCCTGGTCGTCCACGTCGAACGCGGCTCTGTTCTGGGAATAGGGAAGGCACGGCATGCAGCGGACGACCGTAATCGGCCCGTAGGGGCGGACATTGCAGTAAACGCCCGCCTGGGTCCGAAGCGGCGCGTTGCCCGATTTTCCCATCACGACGACCTTGCCTCCCTTGCCGTCGTCGACATAGGCGTCGCCCGCCGTCGACCACTTGACGGAGGTGCACGGCATGTTGCCGAACCAGGCGAGAGGCTCCAGTTTCCTGTCGTGGCGATACTGCGCCCACATCGGCACCGCGTAGAACGGAAGCCCGAGAACGTCGAAAGCCGCGACGGTGCCGAGCAGCGCGTAGGCGTCGGTCAGGCTGTGAGCCACCGGGCGCACGTCGCCGTCGTGATTGCCGCCTTTCCAGACGACGGCGTCCGGATAGCCGTCGGGCCGCACGTCGGCCGGTTCGAGCATCTCGGAGAAAATGCGGAACAAGTCGCCCCCGTCGGCTTCCGTTCGCGCTATGGACATCAGATCGATCATGTAATCCTCTCTTGCAGCGACATGCCTCGCCCGCCGGGGGGCGCTCACAGGATTCGGAAATCCGGTCGGCGGCGCCCGGCCGCCGAACCGCGGCCGGTCTAAGGCGGCGCCTTTTCGATTCGTTCCCTGATCGCGGACGCGATGGCCTCGAGCGCCGGTTCCGCGGCGGAGCCGTCCGGCCCTCCCGCCTGCGCCATGTCGGGGCGCCCGCCGCCGCCCTTCCCGCCGAGAACCGCCGAACCGACCCGGACCAGATCGACCGCGCTGAGCCGGGCGGCGATATCGTCGGTGACGCCGACGACGATCGACGCCTTGCCGCCGGCGACGGATACGAGGGCCGTGACGCCGGTCCCGATTCGTTTTTTGATCTCGTCCGCCATCGGCTTGAGTTCCCTGGGTGGGACCTCCGCGAGTTTGCGCGGCACGTACCTGATTCCGGCTATATCGCGCGCTTCGTCGTCGCCCGGACCGGCGCCGCCGGTCGCGACCCGGCGTCTGAGATCCGTCAGTTCGCGCTCCAGCTGGCGGCGCTCTTCCAACAGGGCCGCGACGCGCGCCGGCACCTCTTCCGCTCCGGTCCGCAATGCGGAAGCGGCGCGCGCAAGCAGCGTCTCCCGGTCGCGAGCATGACCCTCCGCCGACGCGGCGACATGCGCCTCGATCCTCCGCACGCCGGCGGCGACCGCGCTCTCGCCGACGATGCGAAAATACCCGATGTCGCCTGTCCGCCTTACGTGGGTTCCGCCGCACAGTTCCACGGAATACCGCTCCGAGCCGCCGCCCATGGTCACCACCCGGACCTCGTCTCCGTACTTCTCCCCGAACAGCGCCGTCGCGCCGCTCTCGATCGCTTCGCCGTGCGCCATGAGACGGGTCTCGACCGGCGTATTGAGACGGATCCGCGCATTCACCTCGCGCTCGATATCGTCCAGTTCCGCCGCTTCGATCGCCTTGGGATGGGAAATGTCGAAGCGAAGGCGATCGGGCGCGACGAGCGAACCCTTCTGCGTAACGTGATCGCCGAGACGCCTGCGCAACGCCTCGTGCAGCAAATGAGTCGCCGAATGATGAACGCGCAGCGCTTCCCGGCGCGGGCCGTCGACGACGAACTCCGCAGCGCTTCCCAAGGCGACCGCGCCTTTGACGACTTTGCCGACATGGACGTGCAGATCTTCGGCCTTCTTGACGGTATCGGCGATCCGGAGTTCGAAGCCGTCGCCGACGATTCGGCCTGAATCGCCCAACTGCCCTCCGCTTTCGCCGTAGAACGGCGTCTGATTGGCGACCAGCGCGACCTCGGCCCCCTCGCCCGCGGAATCCGTTTCGGCGCCGTCGACCGCCAGCGCGACGACTACGCCCTCCGCCGCTTCCATCGCGTAACCAAGAAACTCCGTCGCCGGCGTCCGTTCGCGAACGTCGAACCAGACCGTCTCGTCGGCGGTCGCGCCGCTTCCGACCCAGTTTTTTCGCGCCTCCGCCCGTTGCCGCGCCATCGCCGTTTCGAAACCGTCCGCGTCCACGGCGATCCCCTTGCCGCGCAGCACGTCCCGGGTAAGATCGAGCGGAAAGCCGTAAGTATCGTAGAGCCGGAAGGCGACGTCTCCGGCCAGCGTTCCGCCTTCGTCAAGCCCCGCGGTTTCCTCCTCGAGCAGCCGCAGGCCCCGCCCGAGGGTCTCCTTGAATCTGCTTTCCTCCAGTTTCAGGGTTTCCGCGATCAGCGTTCCCGCGCGTTCCAGTTCGGGAAACGCCTTTCCCATCTCGTTCGCGAGCGCCGGAACGAGCTTCCACAACAGCGGTTCCCGGCAACCCATGATGTGCGCGTGCCGCATGGCGCGCCGCATGATCCGGCGGAGAACGTAGCCGCGCCCTTCGTTCGACGGAAGAACGCCGTCGGCGATCAGGAAGCTGCAGGCCCTCAGGTGATCGGCGATTACGCGATGCGAAACGGCGTGGTCGCCGTCCGGGCCGACGCCGGACGCCGACGCCGACGCCTCGATCAAGCCGCGCATGAGGTCGATGTCGTAGTTGTCGTGGCGGCCCTGGAGAACCGCCGCGAGGCGTTCGAGCCCCATGCCCGTGTCTATCGACGGTTTCGGAAGATCGCGCCGGGTCGTCGCGTCCTCCTGCTCGAACTGCATGAAGACGAGGTTCCAGATCTCGATGAAGCGGTCGCCGTCCTCGTCCGGACTGCCGGGAGGGCCGCCCGGCACCTCGTCCCCGTGATCGTAGAAGATTTCCGAGCACGGACCGCAAGGCCCGGTATCGCCCATCGACCAGAAGTTGTCGCTCGTGGCGATGCGCACGATGCGGCTCTCGGGCAGTCCGGCGATCCTCTTCCACAGGTCGAAAGCCCGATCGTCGTCCGCGTACACCGTCGCCAGCAACCGGTCGGCCGGGAGTTCGAACTCCCTGGTTATCAGGTTCCAGGCCAGTTCGATCGCGACGTCCTTGAAATAGTCGCCGAACGAGAAATTGCCCAGCATCTCGAAAAACGTGTGATGGCGGGCCGTATAGCCGACGTTTTCGAGGTCGTTATGCTTGCCGCCCGCGCGGACGCATTTCTGGGAAGTGACCGCGCGCCCGAAGCTGCGGGTTTCCGCGCCAGTGAACACGTTCTTGAACTGAACCATGCCGGCGTTGGTGAACAACAAGGTCGGATCGTTGCGCGGCACAAGCGGGGACGACGGAACGATCTCGTGGCCGTTCGCCGCGAAATAGTCCAGAAACGCCTGCCTGATGTCGTTCGTTCCGGAAGTCACAACGGATATCCGCAAGTTTTCCGCATCGTCCCGCGCCGCCCCGAGCGCGACGCCAGCCTGTATATCCGTTTTACGGCCGCCGCACTACCGCGCTCCCGCCGGCGCGGCGGTCTTGCGCGGTTCCCGGAAAGGTCGCGAAGCCGACGATACGCGCCTCGGCAAGGAAAAGAACGGCGCGGCCGGGAAGCGCTGCGTCCCGCTTCCCGGCGCCGGACGTCAGAGAACTTCGTCTTCCTCCTCGGCGCGTCCCGGAGGATCGGCGCTCATCGCCGCCTCCGACAGGACGCCCGCGTGCTCGAGGATCTCCCGGCTCAGCCGGTCGGCCAGGTCCTGATTCTCGCGGAGAAACGCCTTGGCGTTCTCGCGGCCTTGTCCGATCCGCTGATCCGCGTAGGAAAACCACGACCCGGACTTCTCGACGAGTCCCGCCTTGACGCCGAGATCGACCAGTTCTCCCATCCGGGAAATGCCTTCGCCGTACATGATGTCGAACTCGATGGTCTTGAACGGCGGCGCCACCTTGTTCTTCACGACTTTCACCCGGGTCTGGTTGCCGACGACTTCGTCGCGGTCCTTGATGGAGCCGATGCGGCGGATGTCGAGGCGGACCGACGAGTAGAACTTGAGCGCGTTGCCGCCGGTAGTGGTTTCGGGGCTGCCGAACATCACGCCGATCTTCATGCGGATCTGGTTGATGAAGACGATCAGGCACTGCGACCTGCTGATCGACCCCGTCAGCTTGCGCAGCGCCTGACTCATGAGCCGCGCCTGAAGGCCGACGTGGCTGTCGCCCATCTCGCCTTCGAGCTCGGCCCGCGGCACGAGGGCGGCGACGGAATCGATGACGATGACGTCGATCGCGCCCGACCGCACGAGCGTGTCGGCGATCTCGAGCGCCTGCTCGCCGGCGTCCGGCTGGGAAATCAGCAGTTCTTCCACGTTGACGTCGAGCTTTCGCGCATAGACCGGATCCAGCGCGTGCTCGGCGTCGATGAACGCGCAGGCGCCGCCCTTCTTCTGCGCCTCCGCGATGACGTGAAGGGCCAGGGTCGTCTTGCCGGAGCTTTCCGGGCCGTAGATTTCGGTGACGCGGCCGCGCGGCACGCCGCCGATCCCCAGCGCGATGTCGAGGCCGATGGAGCCCGTCGGAATCGCTTCGATGTCGGCGTTCGCGGCCGCGGTTCCCAATTTCATGATCGAACCCTTGCCGTGGGCCCGTTCGATCTGGCTCAGCGCCGCCTCGAGCGCTTTCGACCTGTCGCTAGCGGATTTGTCCATCCGATCCTTTCCGATCACCTTGAGCCCGACCATATCATCATCCTCCGTGTTCGATAGCGCCTATCAACGCCAACCACCATAAATGTACATTATTTGTTCCCGATTGCAACCCATTTTCGAAAAAAATTTACGTCCATAACGCATTGTTATTACGCAGTTTCCCGGATTCGATCCACAATCGCGGCAGATTGGATGGAAAAAAAACGCCGATTCGGTCGCCGCGGCTTCGCGACGCGACGACGCCGGAACCGGAGACCCGCGCCGCCGACCGGCGCCCTTCACCCTCGCGCCGTAACCGCCGGATCCTCGCCCGCCGCCGCGCCCTTCCCTCCGAGGAAATCTTCAAGTTCGGCGCGGGCGACCTCGTCCCGGAACTGTCGCGGCGGACTCTTCATGAAATACGCGCTCGGCGCCTCGAGAGGACCGGCGAGCCCCCTTTCGAGCCCGAGTCTGGCGCAGCGCACGGCATCGACGACGACGCCGGCGCTGTTGGGAGAATCCTGGACCGACAGGCGCAGCTCGAGTTCGAGCGGAATGCCGCCGAATCCGTGCCCTTCCATGCGGATGAACGCCACCTTGTTGTCGTCCTGCCACGGGATGTAGTCGGACGGGCCGATGTGAATGTCGCGGCCGTCCAGCCGCCGGCCGAGCTGACTCTGGACGGCTTCGGTCTTCGATACCTTTTTCGAGCAGAGGCGGTCGCGTTCCAGCATGTTGAGGAAATCCGTGTTGCCGCCGGTATTGAGTTGATACGTCCTGTCCAGCCTGACGCCGCGGTCGGCGAACAGGCGGCCGAGCGTTCGGTGAACGATCGTCGCCCCGATCTGGCTCTTGATGTCGTCGCCGATGATGGGGATTCCCGCCTCCCGGAACCTGGCGGCCCAGCCGGCGTTCGACGCGATGAACACGGGCACGCAGTTCACCATGGCGACGCCGGCGTCCAGACAGGCTTCCGCGTAACTGCCGGCCGCCTTCTCGGCGCCGACCGGCAGATAGCACACGAACACTTCGGCTCCGGCTTCGGCGAGAACGGCCGCAACGTCCACGGGCGTTTCGTCCGCGAGGCGGAACGCCTCGTCCTCGTGGTGATCCGCCATGTGATCCGCCACCCCGTCCAGCACCGGTCCCATGAGAACCCTGACGCCGCTGGCCGGCAGGACAGGCTGGAAGATCCGCGCGCAGTTCGGTTTCGCGAACACCGCTTCCTCGAGCGGGCAACCCACCTTGCGGCGATCGACGTCGAACGCGGCCACGATTTCCAGATCCGAAGGTTTCCACCCTCCGATATCCAGATGCATGAGCCCGGGGTCGGCGGTCCGGCTGCGGTAGTATTCGATTCCCTGCACCAGCGCGCTCGCGCAATTCCCGACTCCGGCGATCGCTACCCTGATCTTGCCCATATCGTCTTCCTTCCTGCCGGATCCCGGACGAATTGGGTTCGGCCGCATTTGCGTCATTTATAGCAGAGAGCCCGTCGGGCGCATCCCACGGAACAATTTCCCGCAGCCGCTTCACAACCTTCGGACCGCGGCAAAGGCGGCTTGGGCGCACTCCCAGGCCGACGCCCGGCGTTTCGCGTCGCGACGGGCGACAAGGCAGTCGCGAGTCTCATGCGCGAGAAAGCGGCGGGCCCGCCAGTCTCGCGGGTCGAGCGGGCAAACGGGTTCGCGTCGCTGCGCTTCGCCGACGGCCGACAACGAAGATGAGCACCGTCTACACTTGCCGGACGTGAAGGACGTCGTCAGAACGTCCGGAACGGCCGCGAGCGAGCGAGGGGCGGGAGAGGACTGCGCGTTCGCGTCCGCGGATCCGGCGAACCGGCTGCACGAATACGCGCCCGCAGGACGCGATGCCGGGCTTCGACGCGTTGTTCCAGAAACTCCACAGGCGCCGCGCCGCCGCGGACCCCGCGGCGGAGGGAGCTACGCCGGGACAATGGGCCGGCCCGACAAGTACATCGACAACTATTTCGGGCGGGAGCGCAGAACGGGGCGCGGGAGATCGCCACGCGGGCGTTGCAGACCGCGTTCCACTCGATCTACGATAAACCGACGGTCCCGAGCCTCCAAAAGACGACCCGGAGACGCTGGACCTCGTGCGCCTCGCGCTCGGCCTTCTGCTACACTTCGACCCATGATTCACCGCATCGAATTCGCAGACGCCCGTTACGGCGACGAGTTGCGCGAGATCGTCCGGGACGACGAAGCCGGGACGGTTGCGGGCGACCATAGCTGCGTCGAGAGATTGCGGGCCGTGCTGGAGCAATCGCCGCCGGTCGATTTCGGGGACATCGCGCAGCAGTTGGCTTTGCGAGTTCCGCGCCACGGCCCGGCCGACTTTCTCGCCGCGCTGCCGCGGCTGGACCGGCGGCGTTTCCGTCTCGAGCTGCTTCCGGAATCGCTGCGCGGGATCGCTCCGACGGATCCCCGGCCCTGTTCGCCCGGCGCGGTCTAGTGACCGGACCCGCCCGGAAAAATATCGCCGTTAAACAGGATAAAACCGGCACCGGGGGCCGGCGGTTCCGAACGCAAGTTCCGGGGCGCTTGACGGCGAGATTCAGGACTGTCGCCCCGGACGGCGCGACGACGTTCGCCATGTCGCGCGCCGAATTCACGCAAGAACTCCCCGCCGAACCGTCCTCCGGGGTGGACGCGGCCGGCGAAATGAACGGCGGTCCGGCGAAACCCATGCGGGACCGCCTGCGGCGCACCGCTTGCGCGACGACGCGACATGGCGCGTGAACCCAGCGACAAGGTCTGGATCTTGGCCGACGAACGGATCGGCAATGTCCACCAATGCCTGGGAGTCGCGGAAGCGCTGGACGTTCCTTACCGAACCAAGCGACTCGCTTACAACCGTAGAGCGCGCCTCCCGAACCTTCTTCTCGGGCGAACGCTGGCCCATTTGAAAAAGGAAAGCGCGGCGGCGGTCGCGCCGCCCTGGCCGGACATCGTGATTGCCGCCGGGAGGCGCACGGTTCCGGTGGCCCGGACGATCAAACGGCGTTCCGGAGAACGCGCGTTCCTGGTCCAGCTGATGTGGCCGGGGGCCCCTGCCGCCGACCTGAATTTGATCGCGACGCCGGCTCACGATCGGATACGGCCGCGCCCCAATTTGCTTCGCACGGTCGGCGCGCCGAATCACGTCACTCCGCAACGGCTCGCCGCCGCGCGCGAAGCCTGGCGCGACCGCCTCGCCGGCGTATCGCCGCCGCGCATCGCCGCGCTGGTGGGGGGAGATACGCGGCATCACGGATTCACGCCCGCTCTCGCCCGCGAACTGGGCCGCCAGGCGTCGGACCTCGCCCGCAAGGTCGGTGGATCCCTGATGATTTCCACGAGCCGGCGCACCGGCGCCGCCGCGAGCGAAGCGCTGATGGCCGCCGTCGGGAATGGGACCGAATGCCATCTCTGGCGGGGAACCGAAGAGAACAACCCCTATCTGGCCTACCTTGCGCTGAGCGACATACTGATCGTAACCGGCGATTCCACGTCGATGTGCACCGAAGCCTGCGCTACCGGCCGTCCCGTATATATATTCGCCCCGGACGGCGCCACCGCCGCCAAGCATCGACTTCTGCACGAACGGCTTTACGCCCGAGGTTGCGCGCGGCCCCTGACGGCCGCGTGCGCCGACGCCGACCCGATCGGCTGGCGCTACCGACCGCTGAACGACGCCGAGACGATCGCCCGCGAGATCCTCCGCCGGACCGGCCTCTGAAGCCGCGCCTTCTCTGTCGCCGAGACGGCCCTCGGGCGGTCGAGGAAAGGCGGAGAAACGTCAGGTCGAATCGAAGCCGACCAGTTCCGCGCCTTCGGTCACGGAATCGCCGGCCGCGAAACGCACCGCCGTGACCGTGCCGTCCGCAGGGGCGCGAATCGTGTGCTCCACCTTCATCGCCTCGACGACCAGCAACGGCGCGCCCGCGGCGACCTCCTGGCCGGGACGGACGAAAACCGCCGCGACCACCCCCGGCAAGCGCGCAAAAAGCGTCCCGCCGTCCGCAACCCCGCCGCGGCGGACCAGAAGAGGATCGTCCACCAGAAGCGCGTGGCGACGCCCGTTCGCGAAGACCGTGATCTCCGCGCCGTTTCGAATCACGACGGCATCGAGCCGTCGGCCGGACACTACCGCGCTGAATTCGGTATCCGAACGCCAATCCCCGACAACTGAGAGAAGCTCGCCGCCGCGCTCGAACCCGCCGTCGCCGCGCAGGGCGTATTCGCGCCGCGCATCGCCCGACGCAAGCGCTATCCGGCGCCGAAAAGCGCCGCCGAGCCGCCAGCCTCGCGTATCCGCCCAAGGAGAACGTTCGCCGCCGCCCGACGGTCGGCGCAGCTCGGCCAACGCCGCGAGAGCGAAGACGTCGTCGTCGACGGCACCGGCGGAACCGCGGAGGGCGTCGAGATGCCGCGCGATAAATCCGGTATCCGGCGGACCGGACCGGAATTCCGGATGATCCACGATCGCTCCGACAAACGCCTCGTTGGTGACGGGCCCCGCCACCCGAACGGACGACAAGGCCGACGACAAGCGCCCGGCCGCGACCTCCCGATCGGGTCCATGGGCGACGATCTTGGCGATCATCGGGTCGTAATGCGCGGTGATCTCGTCTCCTTCGCGGACGCCGGTATCGATCCGCACGCCCGGCTCTCCGTCCGGCAGCGACAGATGCGCGATCCGGCCGGTCCCCGGTCGAAATCCGTCGGCGGGATCTTCCGCGTAGAGGCGCGCCTCTATCGCATGGCCCGAAAATCTCACCTGCTCCTGCCGAAGCGGAAGCGGCTCGCCCGCGGCGACGCGCAGCTGCCACTCCACGATGTCGATCCCCGTGATCATTTCGGTCACCGGGTGCTCGACCTGAATGCGGGTGTTCATCTCCAGAAACCAGTGGCCGCCGTCGGCGTCGACCAGGAACTCCACGGTCCCGGCTCCTGCGTAGTCGACCGCCCTGGCGGCCGCCGTCGCGGCGTCGCCCAGCCGCCGGCGAAGGCCGGCGCCGAGGCCCGGCGCCGGCGCTTCCTCGACGACCTTCTGGTGGCGGCGCTGCACGGAACAGTCGCGCTCTCCGAGATGAACGACGTTTCCGTACCGGTCCCCGAATATCTGCATCTCCACGTGGCGCGCGCGCCGAAGGTATTTCTCGATCAGCAGGGCGTCGTCCCCGAACGAGGAAGCCGCCTCCCGGCGCGCCGCGGCGAGCGCGCCGGGAAGGTCCGACTCCGCTTCCACGATCCGCATGCCGCGACCGCCGCCGCCGAACGCTGGTTTCACCATCACGGGATATCCGACCGCCGCGGCCGCGGCGGCCAGCGATCCGTCGTCCTGCGCCGCGGCGGGATCGCCATCCAGAACCGGCACTCCGGCCGCGGCCATGATTCGCTTGGCGGCCGACTTCGAACCCATGGCCCGGATCGAATCGGGCGACGGGCCGACGAACGCGATTCCGGCCCGGGCGCAAGCGGCCGCGAATTCCGCGTTCTCCGCAAGAAAGCCGAAACCGGGATGAACGGCCTGCGCTCCCGCGCGGCGGGCGGCATCGACGACGGCCTCTCCGTTCAGATAACTTGCCGACGGCGGCGCGGCGCCGATCCTGACGGCTTCGTCCGCCAGTTCGACGTGCAGCGCGCGACGGTCGGCGGAAGAGTAGACGGCGACGGTCCGCACGCCCAGAGCGCGGCAAGTCCGCAGCACCCGGCAGGCGATCTCGCCCCGGTTCGCAACGAGGATCTTGTCGAACATGAACGAAGCCCGAAAATCACGCCGCCGGCGGCTTGCCGTCGCCCGCCGCCCGGCGGGAGACTGCCGAAACGGCGGCGGAGGCGCAACGCCGGGTTCGGTCGCGCCGCCGCACGAACTTATCGGGGCGGAAACGCGCCGAACGGCCGGGCGATGCGCCCTGGAAACGCGCGAAGAAACGCCATGCGCGGGAGCCGCGCGCTACATCCGGAACACGCCGAACTTCGTCTCCTCCACCGGCGCGTTCAGCGCCGCCGAAAGGCACAAGGCAAGCGCCATGCGCGTCTCCGCGGGCTCGACGATGCCGTCGTCCCAGAGACGCGCCGTCGCATAATACGGATGCCCTTCGGTCTCGTACTTGCGGCGGATCGGCTCCCGAAACGCCTCCTCCTCCTCGTCCGTCCACTCTCCGCCCCCGGCCTCGATTCCGTCGCGGCGGACGGTCGCGAGAACGCTGGCCGCCTGCTCGCCTCCCATCACCGAGATCCGGGCGTTCGGCCACATGAACAGAAACCGCGGATCGTAGGCGCGGCCGCACATGCCGTAATTGCCCGCGCCGAACGAGCCGCCGACGATCACCGTGAGCTTCGGAACCCGCGCGCAGGCGACGGCCGTCACGAGCTTGGCGCCGTCCCTCGCTATGCCGCCGGCCTCGTATCTCCTGCCGACCATGAATCCGGTGACGTTCTGCAGGAACACCAGCGGGGTCCGGCGCTGACAGCACAATTCGACGAAATGCGCTCCCTTGAGGGCCGATTCGGAAAACAGGATTCCGTTGTTGGCGACGATTCCGACCGGACAGCCGTGTATGCGCGCGAATCCGCAAACCAGCGTCGTTCCGTACAGGGCCTTGAACTCGTCGAATTCCGAACCGTCGACGATGCGGGCGATCACCTCCCTCGCCTCGAAAGGCGTGCGCAGATCGGGCGAAACGATGCCGTTCAACTCTTCGGGATCGTATGCGGGATCGACCGGTCCGGGGACCGCCGGCCATGCGGGCGAGGCGGGAGCCAGATTCGCCACCGCGCGGCGCACGATGGCGAGCGCGTGCGCGTCGTCCTCCGCCATGTGATCGGCGACTCCGGACGCGCGCGCGTGAACCTCCGCGCCGCCGAGCTCTTCCGCCGTGACGACCTCTCCCGTCGCCGCCTTCACCAGCGGAGGCCCCCCGAGAAAGATCGTGCCCTGCCCCTTGACGATCACGCTCTCGTCCGACATCGCGGGAACGTAGGCTCCGCCCGCCGTGCAGGAGCCCATCACCGCGGCGATCTGCGGGATGCCCGCCGCCGACATCGTCGCCTGATTGTAGAAGATGCGCCCGAAATGATCCCGGTCGGGAAACACCTCGTCCTGGTTCGGCAGGTTGGCGCCGCCGGAGTCCACGAGGTAGATGCAGGGAAGCCGGTTGGCGCGGGCGATCTCCTGGGCGCGCAGGTGCTTCTTCACGGTCAACGGGTAATACGTGCCGCCTTTGACCGTCGCGTCGTTGGCGACGATCATGCATTCCCGCCCCTGAACGCGGCCGATCCCGGTGACGATGCCGGCCGCCGGCACCTCGTCCTCGTAAACGCCGCGCGCGGCGAGCGGCGACAGCTCCAGAAACGGCGCTCCTGCGTCGAGCAGCGCGTCTATGCGGTCGCGCGCCAGCATCTTGTTGCGCGCGGCGTGGCGCGACCTCGCGGCTTCGCTGCCGCCCTGCCGGGCGGCCGCGGTCGCCTCCCTCAGATCGGCGACGAGCGCGCGCATCGCCTTCTCGTTCGCCCTGAACTCCGCGGACGCCGGGTCGATGAAAGTGGGAAGGCGAGGCATGCGATTCTCCAGCCGGCGCGGCGAACGGGCCGACAGCGCCCGAAATCAACCGCTTTCGGCGAATAACTCGCGGCCGATCAGCATGCGGCGGATCTCGGACGTGCCGGCGCCGATCTCGTAGAGTTTCGCGTCGCGCAGCAGCCGTCCGGTCGGATAATCGTTGACGTAGCCGTTTCCGCCGAGCAGCTGGATCGCGTCGAGCGTCATCTCCGTCGCGCGCTCCGCCGAATACAGGATCGCGCCGGCGGCGTCCTTGCGCGGCAGCCCCCCGCGATCGCAGGATTGCGCGACCGCGTAGACGTACGCCCGGGACGCGCTCATCTTCGTATACATGTCGGCCAGCTTGCCCTGGACCAACTGGAACTGGCCGATGGCGCGCCCGAACTGCTCGCGCTCGTGAACGTAGGGCATCACCACGTCCATGCAGGCTTGCATGATGCCCAGCGGTCCGCCGGACAGCACCGCGCGCTCGTAATCGAGCCCGCTCATCAGCACGGCCACGCCCTCGTCGACGGCGCCGAGCACGTTTTCTTCGGGCACGAAGCAGTTTTCGAACACGAGCTCGCCGGTGTTCGAGCCGCGCATGCCGAGCTTGTCGAGCTTCCGGGAGGCGGAAAAGCCTTCGAACCCGCTTTCGACGATGAAAGCCGTGATCCCGCGCGAATCCGCTTTCGGCGACGTCTTGCCGTAAACGACGATCACGTCGGCGTCCGGGCCGTTGGTGATCCACATCTTGGCGCCGTCGAGCGCGTATCCGCCGCCGCAGCGCTCCGCCCTCAGCTTCATGGAGACGACGTCCGATCCCGCGCCCGGCTCCGACATCGCGAGAGCGCCGACCCGCTCTCCCGAGATCAGCCCCGGCAGATACTTCCGTTTCTGCGCCTCGGTTCCGTTGCGGCGGATCTGGTTGACGCACAGGTTGGAATGCGCGCCGTAGGACAGGCCGACCGACGCGGAGGCGCGGCTGATCTCCTCCATCGCGAGGACGTGCTCAAGGTAGCCCATGCCGGAACCGCCGTACTCCTCCTCCACCGTGACGCCCAGCAACCCGAGCTTCCCCATCCGGGGCCAGAGTTCCATCGGGAAGTCGTTGGACCGGTCGATTTCCGCCGCCAGAGGCGCGATTTCCTCCACGGCGAACGCACGGACCGATTCCCGAAGGAGATCCGCTGTCGATCCGAGATCGAAGTCGAGCGTCGGCAACGCGTTGGGAATCATCGTCGCCTCACGCGGCGGACGCGGCCAGTTCCTCCGCGAACTGCGCGCGCCAGTCCTCGATCGCGCGGAAAGACGGATCGGCCTTCGCATGGGCCTCGGAGCGGGCGAAGATCTCTTCGTCGGACAAGGTCAGGTCGAGATCGTGGCGATGCGGCTGGTTGATGTACCAGGGCGTATCCATGAACGCTTCGAGGCGATTGCCCTCGGGATCGTAGAAATACACCGACCACGCGTTGCCGTGATCGGTCACGAAGACCTGCTGCACGTCCTCGTCCGAAGTCACCGCCTCGTGCACCTGCCGCAGTTGGGCGAGGCTTTCGCAGCGGAACGAAATCTGGTTGACGGTGGTCTGTTCGGTTTCCGGCTTGCGGCCCTCCGCGACGATGACCTGGTGGTGGTCCCTCGGATCGCGGGTCATGAAGGCGTACCTGTTGCCATTGAGCAGGCCCTCGTCGGAGATCCCGAAGCCGAACATGCGCATGTAGAAATTCTTCATGCGCTCGAAGTCCTGCACCCAGATGCCCACATGGGCGAGCTGCATTTGCGGTAGTTTTCCCATCTCTTCCTCCCGCGCACGGTCGAACGCGGCGGAAGTCTAGTGGGTTTTCGGGCCTAGCGGAACCGCCGCGGTTCGCCGAAGCAGGGCGATCCCACGCTATTTTCTGTGCGTCGCGCCGCGCTGGTCCCAACCGGGGAACCGGACATGCTTGCGGCTTGGCCACGGCGGTTTTTTGCGCCATTTCGTTGCGTAACCACTCCTTCGAGCGAAAAATCTTCCCAGTCCGGCGCGGGAATCTCAGCCATGACCAGCGAGTAACCGAATCGGTTAGCGAAAGTCAGAGAAGAAAGTAGCGCAGCGAAAAAAATGTGGAATCACGCCGCTACCATCGCCCTGCCTCGCGACCGTCGGCTTCTTGACGGGCGCGGCGGCCTACTCTCTGACGAAACGCATGCTTCCGGTCGGCATGACCTCCCTCTGGAAAATCCGGACGAGGGACTGCTACTACGTCGACAAGACGGACCATTTGCGCCGCCTCGTCGAAGGGGGCGATTACTATTTCCTGTCGCGTCCGCGCCGGTTCGGCAAGACCCTGTTGGTGGACACGCTGCAGAGGCTGTTCGAGGGAAGCGAGGAGTTGTTCCGGGGCCTCGCCGTGCACGGCAAGTGGGACTGGTCGGCGCGCCGTCGTGCGGCTCAGCTTCGGCGGGCGCAATTTCGTCGTCCCGGACCGCGTTCGGGAAACCGTGGAAGCGCAGCTGGAAAAGACGGAGATGCAGGCCGGCCTCGAACCGGGCCCCGCCGGGGCGGCGATCCGTTTCCGGCGCCTGACGCTGCACGAGCGCACCGGGCAGCGGGCGGTCGTGCTGGTGGACGAGTACGACAAGCCGGTCCGCGCTCGGCGACCGGGAACTGGCGCGGGCCAACCGGGACTTTCTGCGCGACCTGTACGGGGCGATCAAGGATTGCGACGAGCAGCTCCGTTTCGTTTTCCTGACGGGGGTGAGCAAGTTATCGGGCCTGTTCTCGGGCCTGAACAACCTGAACGACATCACGCTGGACGAGCGCTACGGCGCCATCTGCGGTTACACCGAAGCGGAGCTGGACGCGGTCTTCGCCCCGGAACTGGAGGGCCTGGACCGGGAGAAGGTCCGGCGCTTCTACAACGGCTACAACTGGCTCGGACCGGAGAAGGTCTACAACCCGTTCGGCCTCCTGCTGCTGTTCGACAAACGCAAGTTCGGCAACTACTGGTTCCATAGCGGCACGCCGACCTTCCTGGTCGAGACGCTGACGCGCCGCGACCTGCCCACGCCCGACCTGGACGGCATGATCGGCAGCGAGAGCCTGCTCTCGGCCTTCGACGTGGACAATGTCGAGGCGCTTCTGTTCCAGACCGGCTACCTCACCATCACCGGCGAGGAGGACGGGCGCTACCGACTGGACTACCCGAACCTCGAGGTGCGCCGGAGCCTGGGCGAGGCCCTGCTGGGAGAGCTGCTCCCGGTCGAGGCGCGCAAGAAGACGGCGCGCCTGCGGCTAGGCGAACTGCTGGAGGCGAACGACTTCGAGCGCCTCGGGACCCTGTTCCGCGGCGTCTTCGCCCCGCACCAGTGGTACCTGAACAGCCCCGTCGCGAAGTACGCGGCCCACTACGCGAGCGTCCAGCTGCTTGAAGGGCTTCGAGCCGGTCGCGGAGGACAGCGGCAGCCGGGGGCGCGCCGACATGGCGGTCCGCGCCGACGGGCGCGTCTACCTGTTCGAGCTCAAGGTGGTGGAGCGCGGACGGGAGGGGATCGCGATCGCGCAGTTGCGGGAGAAGGGCTACGCGGACAAGTACCGCCGTCTCGGGCGTTCGGTCCACCTGGTGGAGTTCAGCCGCGAGGAGCGCAACGTCGTCGGCTGCGAGGCCGCCTGAAGCCGGACGAGGTCCCGTTCGGACACGGCCGCCTCCGCGAAAGAACGCCGCCCGCGACGCGGATTCGGCCTGCGGCAGCAGCCGGTTCGTCGCCTTGCGCGCCAGCGGTTCGACGGGAGCCCCTCCGAGGAGGCCGCAGGGAACTCGGGGCCGGACGCCGCCCCTGCGGCGAACGGACGCGCCGGGCGAAAGCCCGGCGAAAGGGACGCGCCACGGGCCGGCGAGAGAACGTCGCCGCGGCACTTCGCGACCAGGCCTGTCCCGCTCTGTATCGCGTGACAAGCAGCCGGCAGCTTCCGCGGCGGTACAGGCGGCCGGCGGGGGAAAGCGCGGAGGCGAGCGAATCTGTCGCTCCGGGGAAATCCTGCCCGCCCGCAGTAAGCGACCATGGTTGCAAGCACGTCCGACACGCTCAACGCGCGGCCAGGAGGCCGTCAGGCGGAAGCGAACGCCGACGGCCGGCACCGCCAGCAAGGTCGACGCCCTCGCCGCGGAAACCAGAGCCGACGCAACGCGAAGGCAAGCGCTGCCTGTCCCCCACAAATCGATGCTAGACTAACAATATTCATCCCGAAGTTCCTGGTGAAAAGCCATTGCGGCGAGTTGGAGGTAGCCGTTCCACATTACTTCCGCGCCTGGCGGGTCCCGCTTGCGCTTGATGTAGCCGCCGAGGGCGGCGACCAGGAAGACAGCCTCTCCAAGATTTTTCGGCGCGTCCTTGCGTCGCGATTTGGCGAACAGCGCCAGCACCTGGAGTTCGACGTCCGAGAACAGGATCTCGGGCGGCAGATCGGGCAGTTCCCGTCCGAGGCGGGCCATCAGGTGAATCCGCCAGGCGACGACCATATTGATGGCTGCGGCGCGCTGAAGGCGCTCGGCCGTCCGGTTCTCGAGTTCCTCGATCTTGCAGCCGGACTTCAAGACGCGAAAGTAATCTTCGATGCGCCAGCGCAGGCCGTACCACATCAGGATGCGTTCGGCGTCCACGGCACTCTCGACCGGCAGCGTCGTCAGCAGGAACCATTCCAGCCGTTCGTCGTCCGCCGGCGGGTTTTCCTCGCGGACGTGCACGATCGTCATCTCGACAGGCGCCTTGCCCTTCGCCGGCAGCTCGACCTTGAGGTAGCGCAGCCTGACCGTAGCCTGGCGGGCCGGTCGCATTGCCTTTGCGGCCTGCTTGCTGGCCTTGATTCGTGCGCTCAGACGCTTGACCTCGATGACCAGCTTGCCTTGCGCTGGACTTTTCCGCACCTTGTCGAACAGCTTGTCGGCGTCGTCCTTTCCAAGAACGCGGTTCGTCTTCGCCCGCACCAGGAGTTCCACTCCCGGCGTCCGCTCGCGGCGCTCGACGAACAGGTCGACGAAGTCTGCTTCCCGATCCATGACGCCGACGACCTGCACGCCATCGAGTGCCGCAGCGGCCGCGGCGCTGTCGCGAAGACCCTCGATCCACCGGTACGACTTCTTCTCCTCGCGAGGCTTGTCCTTCTCCGCGCCCGGCTGTGGGGCGTCGAACGCCGCCCGCAGAACTCCCAGCGGCAACCCGTCGGCGTTCACCGCAAGAGTCGCATGCAAGTGCAAGCCCCGGGCGGCGGCGGCGGTCTGGTTCCTGCCGATGATTCCCAACCCTTCGGTCTTGCCGCGCTTCGCGAAGTTCAGCGTGCTGCCATCCTGCACGCACAGCACCGTCTTCTCTCCCTGCATCCGCTGCAGCGTCCGGCGACGGTGCGGTTGCATGATGTTCTCCACCGTCACCGCCTCGTTGTCCGGCTTGTCGATGAAACGGTAATAAGCCTTGATCAAGGCTTGATCTCCCCTCGCTGCGCCCGTGAACGCCCGCATCGGCGCTTCCGCCTGATGCCGGGCGCAAGTCACCAGGCGTGCGCTCAGGCGTGCATCCCCCAGCGGTGCGCCGCTGAACTCCTGTTCCGCCCAGCTCTCCCGATCGAGACCGGCCCCGACCTTCAGAGGCGCAAGACGCGGTTCGGGAATGTGCAGACGTTCCCGCCATCCTGCGTCCAGTTCGTACATGTACACCGCTTTCGGTGCCTTCGCCGCACCCCTTCGGCGACCACTGGTCTTCCCCACATGCTGCCAGTTCGCGGAACGGAAGATCGCCCCCGTATGCTTCTCCTCGTCGACGAAGGTCTCCAGCAAATAGGGCCGATAGCCGTAGCGCACCTCGAAATCGTCTCCCGCCATGCATACTGTTTGCCCCAGGACGTGCGAGGCGAGATTCCGGCACTCGATGCCGGGACGGATCAGAAAACGCGACAGGCACGCGACCCGGTGCAAACAAGCGCGCCGCTTGTCGTCGTTCCAGCCAATCCAGCGGTCGCGGCAGGCCAGCCAACGGGCGGAAGAGGCAAACCCCACGGCTCCCAGCCAGCCATGCGCCGACCCCACCAGGTAACGTACCTGGCAGCCCACGAAAGGCCCTGCGCCGCACGGATGCTCGTGCGTCATCAACCCGTCCCAGATCGCGCGCTGCCGCGCATCCGTCACCAGGACCAGCTCCAAATCCTCGACCGCGCAGACCGCGTCCGGCACGTCGCGCGCCGGCGGCACCGGATCGGCGACGCGTCGCTGGCCACAGCGAGCGGTACGGCGCGGCGGAAGCGAAATGTGTCCTTCCGCTTCCAGCGCGGTCAGCGCTTTCCGGCAAGTCACGCGCTGCCAGCGACCGCGCCCGTCCCGAAACCCGAACGCCGCGCAGACCCGGTCGACCAGTTGGCCGCGACTGCCCCCGTCCCCGGTCAGCCCTTGCAGCCGGACAAGATCGCTCCGAAGAGTGCGGATGACTTGATTCTGGACCTCCATGTCCCGCACGGTACCGAATCAGACTCACCGTGTCAACACCCGATTTGTGGGCGACAGGCAGGGCAAGCGCCCTCGCCAGGGAAAGCCGCGCGCATCCAACGACGATCGTCGCGGCACGCCTCGCCGCCATACCTGCAGTTGGTTCGGCGACGGAGACCCGTGCGCGCGACGACATGCGCTCCATGTCTGGAATATCGACATCAGTGCCGCCCGGAGACCCGCGCGCGCGACGACATGCGCCGCAAGCGGCGAAACGCCTGAACGTCAGGCAACGGCTCCGTCGAACGAGAGCGTCGTCCGGTCGAGCGAGCGGACTTCCGCCGCCGAACCTCCATGGGCTGGTTCGAAGCCATCAACCGAAGCGGCTCGCAAAAGCGAAACCGGAAACGGTGATGGCAGGCGTTGGCCTCCGTTTTTGAACTCATCCGCCTGACCTCTCCGCAACATGAAAACGGTCGGTCAGCCACCACGCGCGTTGCGCTTCAAACTTGAAGGGGCGCGCGCCCGGCCGCGAGCGCCTGCAGGGAGACGCCGCCGGCCCCGAGGCGGCCTCCTCGGCGGGGCGTCCCGTCAAGCCGCAAGCGCACGAGGCGACGAGCCAGCTGCCGCCTTCGACGGAGCGCAGGCCGGACCCGCCTCGCGGACGGCGTTCTTTCGCGGAGGCGGCCGTGTCCGAACGGGACCTCGTCCGGCTTCAGGCGGTCTCGCAATCGAACCCGACGACGTTGCGCTCTTCGCGACTGAACTCCACCCCGATCAGGTGGACCGAACGACCGAGACGGCGGTACTTGTCCGCGTAGCCCTTCTCCCGCAACTGCGCGAGCGCGGTTCCCTCCCGCCCGCGCTCCACCACCTTGAACTCGAACAGGTAGACGCGCCCGCCGGCGCGGACCGCCATGTCGGCGCGCCCCCGGCTGCCGCTGTCCTCCGCGACCGGCTCGAGGCCCTCCATCAGGAAGCAGCTGTGGATGACGCTCGCGTAGTGGGCCTCGTACTTCGCGACCGGGCTGTTCATGTACCACTGGTGCGGGATGGCGGCGAAGACGCCGCGGAACAAGGTCCCGATGCGTTCGAAGTCGTTCGCTTCCAGCAATTCGCCTAGCCGCAGGCGCCCCGTCTTCTTGCGGGCCTCGACCGGGAGCAGTTCTTCCAGCAGGGCCTCGCCCAGGCTCTGGCGCACTTCGAGGTTCGGGTAGTCCAGCCGGTAGCGCCCGTCCTCCTCGCCCGCGATGGTGAGGTAGCCGGTCTGGAACAGAAGCGCCTCGACCGAGATATTGTCCACGTCGAAGGTCGAGAGCAGGCTCTCGCTGCCGGTCATGCCGTCCAGGTCGGGAGTGGGCAGGTCGCGGCGCGCCAGCGTCTCGACCAGGAAGGTCGGCGTGCCGCTATGGAACCAGTAGTTGCCGAACTTGCGTTTGTCGAACAACAGCAGGAGGCCGAACGGATTGTAGACCTTCTCCGGTCCGAGCCAGTTGTAGCCGTTGTACCAGTGCCGGATTTCGTCCCGGTCCAGGCCCTCCAGTTCCGGGGCGAAGACCGCGTCCAGTTCCGCGTCCGTACAACCGCAAATAGCGCCGTAGCGCTCGTCCAGCGTGATGTCGTTCAGGTTGTTCAGGCCCGAGAACAGGCCCGCTTTCGAGAACTTGCTCACCCCCGTCAGGAAAACGAAGCGGAGCTGCTCGTCGCACTCCTTGATCATCGCGTAGAAGCCGCGCAGGAAATCGCGGTTGGCCAGCGCCAGTTCCCGGTCGCCGAGCGCGTCCAGAATTGGCTTGTCGTACTCGTCCACCAGAACGACCGTCCGCTGCCCGGTGCGCTCGTGCAGCGTCCTTATCAGGCGCCGGAAACGAACCGACGCCTCGGCGGGGCCCGGTTCGAGGCCGGCCAGCCGCTCCGTTTCCTCCAACTGGTCCTCCACGTTTCTCCGAATGTGGTCCGGAGAGTCGAAATTGCCCCCGCCGAAGCTGATCCGCACGACAGGATGGCGCGTCGACCAGTCCCACTTGCCGTGCACGGCGAGGCCCCGGAACAACTCCTCGCTTCCCTCGAACAGCTTCTGCAGCGTGTCCACCAGGAGGGTCTTGCCGAACCGGCGCGGACGCGACAGAAAATAATATTGACCACCCTCGACAAGGCGGCGGACATGGTCCGTCTTGTCGACGTAGTAGCAGTCCATCCCCCGGATTTTCCGGAGGGAGGTCATGCCGATCGGAAGCATGCGTTTCGCCATCGGAAGAGAGTAGGCCGCCGCGCCGGAGCCGTCAAGGAGTCGGCGGCGGCAGGCCTGTCCGCGTCCCCTGTGGCGCGGCAAGCAGCCGGCAGTTTTCGCAGCGGTACGGCGGGGAAAAGCGCGGGGGCGAGCGAACCTGTCGCTCCGCAGAAATCCTGCCCCGCTGAGACGAGCGCGTTCGACGCCCGACCTGGAAGTCGCCTGCGGAGGGCCTTCCTAAAGACCCGTGGCGTCGACGCTGACGCTGCCGTCATCGCCGACCGTCCCGCGCCTCTCGTAGTCGGCGCCGGTCGAACCCGCCTCGCCAGCCCGAACGGCGACGGCGTCGACGCCGCCGACCGCGCCCAATCTTTCCAGCGCATCGTCGACGCCCTGCTTCGTGAGGCGCCCATCGTCGGCGAGATCGGGATCCTGGAGCACGGTCACTTGGGTCGCGGCGCCGTCGCCCCTGATCGCGAAGGGCGCCCCGTCGGCGTTCAAACGGCCCTTCGGACCGACGATGACGCTGCCGCCGCCGGTCAGCTTCACGGCCGCGCCCCCCTCGGAATTGCCGCCGATCACCTCGCCATTGATGATGATCACCGACCGGACCGAAGAACCTCGGTTCGGGCATGAAGTTTCCCCGTTCACGGGGGAATCGCATTCGTTGTCCGCGTTCGCGCCCACCGGCGCCACGGCAAGAAAGAAAGGCATCGCTGCGAAAACCGCGGCGCGTTTCAGAAATTGCATGGGAACCCCGAAACCCCGGTTGTCGAGACGAACCGGAAACCTATAGACCACGTTGGCGGACAACGCTCAAAACCAAACCAATCTTCCCGCGCCGTTCTTCGAGTCTCCTCCTGTCGACGCCGAAGCGCGCGGTCGGCAATCTCCGTCGCGAAGGCAGCTGGCATTCCGTCGGTCCCGTCAGGCGGGCACCCCGGCCGCCGTCCACGAAGAGCCGGGCGACGCTCGCGACGGCACCTTTCCGCCGGGCGAAGCCGCTTGGCGCACCGAACCGCCGCACCGGACCCGACGAACGAACCGACGGCCGAGAAACGCTCGATCCTGCCGCTGCGAAACCGTCGGGCTGCTGCGATCCCCGGGCGAGCGGAGCGGCCGCCCTGCCCGCCGCCGAGACCGCGCCTGACGCTACGGAGCGCCGAAACCGGGGAGGCGCGCTGCCGCGGTTTCAGAAGCGGTAGGCCAAGCTGACGCCGCCGTTGAACGCGCCGTTGCCGCTGCCGCGCGCCGCGTATCCCGCGTCGGCCCGCAGCGTATACCGGCCGTCCTCCCAGCTGCGCGAGCCGCCGAACCCGACGCGAACGCCGGTCTTTTGCGCTTCGGTCGTCTTCAGCGACTCCCTGGACGCCTTCGCCGACTTCTCGTCCGAGAACTCGCGCGTCGCTTGCACCGAACCGGACAGCCGCAGGCCGTCCTCCATCCGCGCCTCGACCCGCAATCCGGCGCGGCCTTCCAGGCTTTGCGCGTCTTCCACGGAGAACGGGGTGCCCATCGCGTCCGTGAAGTCCAGGGACACGTCCGACCACGCCAGACCGGCGCCGGGCGTCACGGTCAGGCCGCGGCCCACTTCCGTCCGCCGCCCGGCCTCGAGGCCGAGAGCCAGCCCCAGCCCCTTCGCGCCGTCCTTCAGAACCTCGTTCGTCCCGGAAGTCAGCTTGACGTCGTACCAGGTCGCCATCGCCTGCGCGTCCACGTGGAAGCCGCCGCCGAGGAACGCCGTCCCGTGCGCGCCCGCGCCGACCCCGGACAGATCGATCTCGCCGCCGGAACCCGCCATCTCGGCCGAGCCCCGCAGCCCGCGCACCGACACGCCGAACCGCCCGTCGCCGCCAACGGCGAAATCCACCCCCGCCTGCACGCCGTACCGGCGGTAGTCGAAGGCCGCGTTCGGCGGCGTCGAGGGCGTCGAACTCTTCGCCTTCCACTCGCCGCCCGCGCCGTCGATCCGCGCCCAGCCGCCAGCGGCGTCCCGCGCCGCCGCCATGCGCTCCCCGTAGGTCGGCAGCCCGTTCATGGCCAGCAGCGCCGACGGCAGCGCCTCGTAGAGGCGGCAATGATCCACCCCGTCGCAAGCGAAGTCGGCGTCCGAAGGTTCTTCCTCTTCCTTTGCCTCCGGCCTCGGCGGCAGGCCGACGGGCTGGCCATCCACAACGGGCAGCGTGCTCTCCTTGTCGCCGGCGCGGACAACCACTTCGTCAATGCCGATGAGATCGCCTTCCACCGCCTCTTTATACGCATCCAGCGATGGATCGTCTTCCGGCAGCTCCACGATCACCTTGACATCTTCGTCTTCGTCGACCACGATGTCTCCCTTTATGCGCCCACCTTCACGGTTGATGAGCTGGCCTCCACCTTCCCCGAAATCTATAGCATCTTCCCCTTCTATTAAGCCGCTGTTGTCTACTAGAAGGCGGCCCCTGCACCTATGCTGCCGATGGCCTGGTTCGACTGGTGGATGTTCTTCGCCGCAACTGTGCGACGCCTGCGCATTTCCCGGGTAGAGGACGAAAGCCGATCCTCCGCAGAGGACGAAAGCAGCCAAGGCGAGCGCGGCGGTCGTCAGCGACGCCCTGTCGAGAATGGACCGCTGCGCATCCGGTCCGGTCGGACTCGTTTTTGAATTCACAACGTTCACCCGTTTCAGTTATAGGAGTCTGGCATCCTAATTCATCTCCCTGGTCCCTGTCAAGAGCCGCGCGCGCCGTTCGCAACGTCTCGAAATGCAAACGGTTTTCAGGGGCAAGGAATTTCGCCCCGATTCGGGCGCGGAAAACCGCGAATTTTCCGCGCCCCGCCCGCCGTCTTCGCTGCTTCAGCCGCAAGCCGGCCGCCCGGCCTCGATCGTCCGGCGCCGGTTTTCGAATCGCATCCGGCGCGGACCCCGAACGCGCGGCGGTTTGCCCTCGATGCGGGCGGGCATTATGTATGCGCGCGCATTGCAACGGAGGATCGAATGAGGATCACCAGCTACGCTGTCGGCGGGACGGAATCCTACGGCGTCGTCACCGAGGCGGGAATCGTCGACGCGCGGCCCCTGGCGGGCGGCGCGCAAACGCTGCGCGACGCCATCGCCCGGAACGCCCTCGACGAGATCGCCGAAGCCGCGGCGAACAGGGCGCCCGATCACCGCATCGAGGACGTGGAGTTCCTGCCCGTCGTTCCGAACCCGGACAAGATTCTGTGCGTCGGACTCAACTATCGCAGCCACGTGCTCGAGGGCGGCAACCGTCCGGCGCCCGAATGGCCGATGATCTTCACGCGCTACCCCAATTCCCAGGTCGGCCACCTCCAGCCGATGATCAAGCCGCGAGTTTCCGACAAGTTCGACTTCGAAGGGGAACTGGCGGTCGTCATCGGCAAGACCTGCCGCCACGTCAGGGAAGAGGACGCGCTCTCGGTCGTCGCCGGATACGCCTGCTACAACGACGGCTCCGTTCGCGACTACCAGCGTCACACCAGCCAGTTCGCGCCGGGGAAAAACTTCTACCGCTCGGGCGCTTTCGGACCGTGGATGGTGACCGCCGACGAAATCCCCGATCCGACCAAGATGACGTTGACGACGCGCCTCAACGGCGAGGAAATGCAACGCGCGACGACCGACGATCTCCTTTTCGACGTCAATCAGCTCATCGCCTACCTCACCGCCGTCACGGAACTCTACCCGGGCGACGTCATCTCGACCGGCACCACCGGCGGCGTCGGCAACTACCGGAAGCCGCCGGTGTTCATGAAGGGAGGCGATACGATCGAGGTCGAACTCGACGGGATCGGCGCGTTGTCCAACCCGATCGTGAACGAGGCCTGAGAACCCGGATTTCCCGAACGGTCCGTCGGCGTTCAGTCGAGTCCCAGGAGCCCGAGCGCGGCCCGAAACAACTCGTGGTCGGGCTCGGCGAGCGCGTTCAGCGCCGTGAAGTGATCGCGGCCCGGCAGTTCCAGAACGCTGGTTTCCATTCCATGTCCGGCCCAGGCGGAAGCGAGGTCGCGCGCTTGGCGGTGGAACTCGTCGTATTCGGCTTCGCCGTAGGCGACGATGGTCCGCCCCATCGACGTCGGTTTCAGGAACATGGGGCTGAGGCCGGGAACGTCGGATTGCCCCAGGCGGACCGCATCGTTCAGCGGCGTCAGCCGGATCGGTTCGAGATCGTAAATCCCGCTGATCGGCAAGCTCCCCGTCACGAAACCAGTGGGAAGATCTCCCGCGACGTTCAACCAGACGGTGGTCTGCAGCATCGTCGCCAGATGCCCTCCAGCCGAATGGCCCGACACGACGAAGCGCTCGCGATCGTAACCGTAGTAATCCGCCTCGCGCCACAGATAAGCGGCCGCCCGGCGGCATTGATCGGTCAATTCCTCCATCGTCACGGACGGGCACAACGCGTATTCGACGCTGGCGAAAGCGGCGCCCGCGGCCACGAGTTCCCGGGCGAGGAACTCGAAACCTTCTTTCCTGTTCCATTGCCAGTAACCGCCGTGAATGAAGACGAACAGCGGCCAGCTCCTGCCGCTGCTGGGCAGGAACAGGTCCAGGCGTTCCCGCCACTGGCGATCGTAGGCGACATCTAGGTAGGCGCGCCTCGCAGTGCGGCGGTAGTCCGCCGACCGGGCGGCCTGATCGGCCTTTATGGCGTCGAACGTCTCCGCCGGTATCTGGGCGCGGTTATCGTATTGCGCCCAGAGCGCCTCCGCGTCGTAGTTCCGGTACACGGGATCGCCCATATCCTCCTCCTATGCGTCAGGGCCCGCCGCGAGTATACCCGCTGTCGGCGTTCGGGGGAACGGCCTTTCGTTCCCGGCCCCGGCGCGGCGAAATTTGCACTTGCAAATATAGGCGCGGGCGCGATACCCTCCCGGCGCATCTCCCCAATGCAGGAAGTCCGCGCCATGGAATTCGGCTACTTCACCCTTTCCGACAACTACTATCCGGACAACCCGCGCTCGGCGAGCGACTTCGTCCTCGAAATCCGCGAGCAGGCGATCCTGGCCGACCGGCTCGGCTATCACTCGGCCTGGATCGGCGAGCACCACTTCGATCGCCTCGGAGTGAATTCGCGCCCCGACATCCTCCTCGCCAGCATCATACCGGAAACGAAGAACATCCGTTTCGCGCCGGCGGTCAACGTGCTGCCGCTGCATCACCCGATCCACGTCGCCGAGTGCTGGGCGACCCTCGACCTCCTGTCCGGCGGCCGCGTCGATTTCGCGACCGGACGCGGCTACGACCGGGCCGAGTACGCGCCGTTCGGCGCCGATTTCATGAAGTCCGCCGAGATGTTCGAGGAAGGCATCGACGTGCTGCTCAAGGCCTGGACCGAGCCGGGCTTCTGGTCGCACCACGGGGCGTGCTACCGCATCGACGACATGTCGATCACGCCGAAGCCCGTGCAGAATCCGATACCGTTCTACGTCGCGTCGTTCTCCGAAACCTCGCTGAAAATGGCGGCGCGCAGGGGGCTCAACGTGATCTACGCCCCGTTCGCCGCGACGATGGTCTACGGCGGGATCGAACAAGCCGTGGACAAGTACCGAGAAGCCTGCGTCCAGAACGGCGGAACCCCCGGCCGCGCCATGTGCAGCTACTTCGTTCATATCGCCGAAACCCCGGAAGAGGACGACGCCGGACGCCAGGCGATGATGGACTATTTCAAGCACTGCGTGCTGCGCGCCTTTCCCGACGACCCCGCGAAGATGCCGCCCACGATGCATTACTTCCTCAAGATCAACGAGGTCCTGCGCAACATGGAGAAGGACAAGCTGTCGGCGAATTCCGTCCTGATCGGCAGTCCGCAGCAGATCGCGGACAGGCTCAAGCAGGTCGAAGCGGCCGGCATCGAGGAGGTCATCCTCTACTTCAACGTCGGCAACAAGCCGCATGCGCTCGTCAAGGAGCAGATGCACCGGTTCATGGAATGCGTCGCGCCGGCGTTCGAACGCGCCGCGGCGGATTGACGCCGCATGGAGCTCGACAACTACCTCCCCTATCTCGTCAACCGGCTCGGCCAGCGCTTCGTAAGCGAATTCACCCCGTCGCTCGCCGAAGCCGGCATCGACGTGCAGATGTGGCGGGCGCTCAGCGTCCTTCACCGGCACGGCGACCTGCCGGTGGGCGAGCTCTCGGAACTCACCAGCATCAACCTGTCGACCCTGTCCCGGCTGATCGGCCGCATGGATGCCAAGGGGCTGGCGCTTCGCAGCCGCGACGACGGCGATTCGCGCACGGTCAACGTTCGCCTCACGCCCGAGGGGAAGCGCGCCACCGAGAAACTGATTCCCGAGGCGGTCGCTCTGGAGGCCCGCGCCGTCGCCGGCCTCTCCCGGTCGGAGGTCGAAACGCTGCGCCGGCTCTTGCTGCGGGCATACGCGAGCCTCGAACCGACCGCCCCCGTCGCGGCGTAGAGAGATGGCCGACCGTCTCCGAGGCATCCTGAGATTCCGGTTCTATCTGCTCGCCGCGTCCACGACGCTCATCTTCGTCGCCTCCGGCAGCCTGTTCCTGATCTCGGTGACGCTCAAGGATCTCGCGGCGGAATTCGGCTGGCCGCGCGAAGTGCCCTCCCTCGCTTTCGCTCTCCAGTTCCTCGGCGGCGGATGCGGCGGCATGGTCATGGGATACGCCCTCGACCGCCTGGGCGCCGTCGTTCCGCCCTTGACGGCCGCCGTCTCGGTCGCGTCCGGCGCGGTGCTGACGGTCTTCGTCGAGACTCCCGTCCAACTCTACGCGATCTATCTCGTTCTCTTCGGCTTCTTCGGCCAGGGCAGCCTCTACGCGCCGATGCTCGCCAACATCGCCCGCTGGTACGAGCGGCGTCGCGGGATGGTGGTGGGCATCGTCGCGAGCGGACAGAGCCTTGCCGGCATCGTCTGGCCCGCCGTGTTCGGCCATGTCGTCGCGTGGGTCGGCTGGCGCGACGGCTTTCTGGGCTTCGGGATCTTCGCCGCTTGCGTCATGCTGCCGCTGGCCGCCGTCTTCGTCCGCGCTCCGCCGCCGCCCGGTACGCTCGCCGAGGCCGAGGCCCTCGAAAAGGACGGGAGCAAGCCGAGGCGGGGTCCGCGCCGCAGCCGGATGCCGTTCAGCCACGCCAGATTGCAAACCATCCTGTGCGTCGCCATCCTCGGCTGCTGCATCGCGATGGCCATGCCGCTCGCCCATCTCATCTCGCACGCGACCGACAAGGGCCTGGCTCTGACGAACGCGGTGGAGATCCTTTCGGTCACCCTGATGGCCGCCTTCGTGAGCCGCGTGGTCGTGGTCGGTCTCCTCGCGGACCGATTCGGCGCGCTGTGGGCGTTGTTCTTCTTTTCCGGCGTCCAGGCGATAACGCTCGGCCTGCTCACCTTCGCCGACACGGTTTACGCGCTCTATATCGTGGGCGTCGGCTTCGGGCTCGGCTACGGCGGCATCTTTCCGGTCTACGCCATCCTCATCCGCGAATACATGCCGCCCATGGAGGCCGGCCGCCGCACCGGATTGGTGTTTCTGTTCGGCGCGGCGTCCATGGGGTTCGGAAGCTGGTTCGCGGGGGCTCTGTTCGACGCGACCGGCGACTACGTTCTGCCGTTTCTGATCGGCGTCGCCGCGAATGCCGCCAATCTCGCGATCGTCGCGGCGCTGCTGACCCGGAGCCGTCCGGGCGGCGACGAGGAATTCGCGCCGGGAGTCGCCTGAGCGGTCTCCGGGCCATCCGCCGGATAGCCGCCCGCGCCCCTCGTAAAATTGCGCGGCGTCTCAATCCAGCGCCGACTCCAGCCGGTCCATCGCCTCCGAGACGGTCGCCGCGTCGGCGGCGAAGCAAAGGCGCATCCAGCCCTCTCCGTCCTCGCCGAAGGCGCGGCCGGGCGCAAGGCCGACGCCGGCCTCGTCGATGAGCCGCTGCGCGAAGGCGACCGAATCCGTCATGCCGTCGACCGAGAAAAACGCGTAAATCGCGCCCTCGGGCCGCGACAGCCGAACGCGCCGCATGGAGCCGAGACGCTGGACCACGATGTCCCGATTGCGCCGGTAGCGGGCGATCGTCTCCGCGACGAAGTCCTCGCCGTCGCGTATCGCGGTTATTCCGGCGTATTGCACGAAGGTCGTAGGGTTGGCGATGTTGTATTCCATGAGCTTCGCGAATTCGTCCCCCGCGGCGGCCGGATGCGTGAGCCAACCCAGCCGCCAGCCCGTCATCGACCATGATTTGGAAAACGAATTGATCACGACCACGCGATCTTCCTCCTCCGCGACGTCGAGGAAGGAAGGCGCGCGCCCGAGCTCCTGCTCGTAGGCAAGCCGGATATAGACCTCGTCTGCGACCACCCAGATGCCGCGCCGCCGGCATTCGTCGAGAACCGTCCGCTGTTCCTCGGCCGACATCACCCATCCCGTCGGGTTGCCCGGCGAATTGACGAAGACGGCGCGAGTGCGCTCGTCGCAGGCGGCGAAGAGTTCGTCGACGCCGAGACGCCAGCGTCCGTCCGCGCCGAGCCGCAGCGAAACCTGGCGAGGTTCCGCGCCCATGATGCGGACCGTTTCCCTGCAGTTGGGCCAGACCGGTCCGACGGCAACCATGTTGTCGCCCGGAGACATCAAGGCCTCCGAGACGATCATGATGGCGTTCATGCCCGATCCGGTGACCGTGATGCGCTCGAGGGCGACCTCGCGCCCATGCAACCGGGTCGCGTACTCGACGATGGCCTCGCGAAGAGCGAGCACGCCCCGGTTGTTGGCGTAGAAGACCCGGTTGTCGGCCAGAGCCGCCACCGCGGCGCGCTTGATGAACTCGGGAGTCGGAACGTCGGGTTCGCCGAACCACAAGCGCACCAACCCCTCGCGATCCATGTTGGGTTCCGCTACATGACGGATAAGCGATTCGGGAAGTTCCTCGATCGCGCGGCGAAGCCCGCTCGCCGTACGGGCGTCTGCATCCATGGCAACGTTCTCCGGAAAAATGGCGGTATAGCGGCGAGTCGCTCTTTCGCCAAGAGTTCCGGCGCGAAAAAACGCCGACGAAACTCCCGCGTCGTTCCTGACGTCCTGAAGCGCAGGCAATTTTTACGGGTGCGGCCTTGCCCCGGGTACGGAAAACCGCGAATTTCCACGCCGAGAACGCCGTTTTCGCGGATTCCGCCCCAAGCCGCCCCACGACCGCGCCTCCGGTTCGCCTCCTCGCTCGGGAGGCGTGAAATTAGGGTTTACCCCCTCCGCTACGGAGTGGATGATGATGCTGAAGACTCGGGGATTGGGTTCCAGTATCTCGAACCGCTGGACAGAACCTTCACCCGAACATCGCAGGAGAGACGATCATGCGAGATAACATCCACCAAGAAGGCGCCCACGACATCTTCCTTCAGCGCGCCCGCGCTTTCCAAGACCTCGCCGACGCCTGCCGCTCCGACGAGGATCGGCTGCGCGAGGTCGAGGAGCATCCGAAAGACATTTTGCGGGAGCATGGGCACGACGTTCCGGCGGGTATGGACGTGAAGGTCGTCCTCAACACCCGCGACATCTTCCACCTGGCCATGCCTCCCGACCCGAACCAGATGCTCCAGGACGAGGCGCTGATGGTGGTCTCCGGCGGCGGCAAGACCGCGAGCACCGCGGGCTCGCTGGCGTGCGCCGGAACCGTTCCCTCGACCGCGAGCTCGCTCAGCACCGCAGGCTGCGTCGGCAGCGTGGACTCGGGCGGCGCCTTGCCATGGGCGTAGCGCGCCGTCCGCCCCTCCCGTCCCGGCGAGGCCTTCGTCCGCCGCGGCCGGGAGGGCGGCCAGCGACCTTTCAACCCCCCGCCATTGTTGTTGAGTCCTTGAGCGTATCGTTGTTCCTTGGCGCCTGGTAGAACGTAGGCCTTGAGGTCAGGCCTGTCTCGCGCTGCGTCGCGCGACAAGCAGCCGGCCCCGCGGACGCCTTCCCGCGACCTTTCAGGCGCTTTCCGGTCGAGCGCCGCGCGAGGCGACGAATCGGCGGCCGCCGCAGGCCGGACCGCGGGCGGCGTTCTTTCGCGGAGGCGGCCGTGTCCGAACGGGACGTCGAACTCGTCCGGCTTCAGGCGGTCTCGAACCCGACGACGTTGCGCTCTTCGCGGCTGAACTCCACCAGGTGGACCGAACGTCCGAGATTGCGGTACTTGTCCGCGTATCCCTTCTCCCGCAACTGCGCGGTCCCCTCCCGTCCGCGCTCCACCACCTTGAACTCGAACAGGTAGACGCCCCCGCCGGCGCGGATCGCCATGTCGGCGCGCCCCCGGCTGCCGCTGTCCTCGGCCACCGGCTCGAAGCCCTCCAAGCAGCTGGACGCTCGCGTAGTGGGCCTCGTACTTCGCGACCGGGCTGGTCGCGTACCACTGGTGCGGGGCGAAGACGCCGCGGAACAGGGTGCGTTCGAAGTCGTTCGCCTCCAGCAGTTCGCCCAGCCGCAGGCGCCCCGTCTTCTTGCGGGCCTCGACCGGGAGCAGTTCTCCCAGCAGGACCTCGCCCAGGCTCTGGCGCACCTCGAGGTTCGGGTAGTCCAGCCGGTAGCGCCCGTCCTCCTCGCCGGCGCACTGAGGTAGCCGGTCTGGAACAGAAGCGCCTCGACATTGTCCACGTCGAAGGCCGAGAGCAGGCTCTCGCTGCCGGTCATGCCGTCCATGTGGGCAGGTCGCGGCGCGTCAGCGTCTCGACCAGGAAGGTCGGCGTGCCGCTCTGGAACCAGTAGTTGCCGAACCTGCGCTCGGCGAGCTCCGGCAGGATCCGCCGTGCCGAGGCAAAGTTCGCCCTTCTCGTTGCGCCAGTCTTCGCGCTCGCACAGCTCGTGGGCCAGCTGACGCCGGGTGCGTCCGACACGGCGACTGCCGTTCGGAGCCACGCTGTCCGCATGAACCGGTGAAGTCCGACTTGCATACGCCGAAAGCAGCGTCTCGTGGAATCGACTATATTTGACGAAAGGCCTCCGTCCGCCGCGGCCGGGACGGGAGGGACGGTCAGCGACTCCCGTTCGGACGGTGATTCGCGACTCTACGCGGAGGTGCCGATGCGGCTTCACGATTACGAAACGGACGCTCGCCGCGTCTACGAGGCGCTCGCGGAAGGCGGCATCGGAATCGTCCCGACGGACGTCGGTTACGTCATCGTGGCCTGCGCCCCGGAGGCGATCTGGCGGATCTTCGAAGCGAAGCGCCGCAAGCCGGAGAAGCTCAACGCGGTCTGCGGCTGCAAGGAAATGCACATGGCGCTCCACGACGTGCCCGACGAGCGGCGCGAGATCGTCTCGGCGATCACCGAACTTCACGACTTGCCGATGGGCACCGCGGCGAAGGCTCGGCGCGACCATCCGGCGCTGGCGGCCCTCCGGCAAGACGTCTACGAACAGACGACCCATCGCGACACGATCGCGATGCTGCTCAACGCCGGTCCCGTGATGGATACGCTTGCCCGGATCGCTTTCGCGGACAACCGGCTCGTCATCGGCTCTTCGGCCAACGTCTCCCTGCGCGGCGTCAAGTTCCGCGCCGGAGACATCGAACCCGAAATCATCCAAACGGCGGACATCGTTCTGGATTACGGCCTGATGCGCTGGAACCGTTACGGCCGGTCTTCCACCATGATCGACGTCGGCGACATGACGGTGATCCGCTACGGCTCGTGCTTCGACCTGATCGACGACCTGCTGCGAAGGCATTTCGGCATCGAACTGCCACCCGAACCGGAGAATTGAAGCATGGGCATGAAGATCGAACTGGAAGCCGTCGGAACCGTGCGCGGCGGACGCGCCGAGGTCGTCAACGACGACTGGGGGGCGATCGAAGCGTATATCGAGCTCGACGAAAGGCTGGGACCCGAGGCCCTGGCGAGCCTCGATCAGTTTTCCCACGCGGTCGTCGTGTTTCACTTCGACAAGGTCGATCCCGAAACCATAGAATGGGGGGCCCGGCATCCCCGCAACAACCCGGAATGGCCGCTCGTCGGCATCTTCGCGCAACGCGGGAAGAACCGCCCCAACCTCGTCGGCGTGACGACCTGCGAGATTCTCGGCGTCTCGGACCGCAGGCTGCGCGTGCGGGGCCTCGACGCGGTCGACGGCACGCCGGTCATCGACATCAAGCCCTACATGACGGGCTTCGCGCCGCGCAGCGAGGTCGAGGAGCCGGAATGGGCCGGAGAACTGATGGCGGGTTACTGGTGAGATCGGCGTTTCCCGGGCGCAGGGAGAATCCGGCATGAAAGCCCTTGTTTACGACGCCTACGGCGGTCTCGGCGCGTCTCGCGGACCTGCCGGACCCCGAGCCGGGGCCGGACGACGTGCTTGTAAAGGCGCGCGCCGCCAGCGTGAATCCGATCGACTGTAAGCGTTCGGTCGCGGGGTGACCTGCTTGTTCCGCCTCCAATCCCGGTGCAAGGCAGGATACGCTGATTTTGCGTTGCATTTCCGGGTTTCTTGTTTCGCTTTCGCGAGCCGCCCATGGCTTCGAGCGAACCCTGACGGGTGCGTCCGTTTCGAACTTCCTCAGTCCCTGTCGCCGATCTCCTTGGTCCGGAAGCGTTCCAAATCCGGACAGGGGGACATATCATCCGTTGCTAACATGCCTCAGGTCTGAAATAAATTTGACCGTTTCCGTTGCGGCGGCCTATTCTTGCCGAATGGAAAGACGCATGCTTCCGATCGGGATGACTTCCCTCCGGGAAATCCGGACGAGGGACTGCTACTACGTCGACAAGACGGACCATGTGCGCCGCCTCGTCGAGAAGGGCAAGTACTATTTCCTGTCGCGTCCGCGCCGGTTCGGCAAGACCCTCCTGGTGGACACGCTGCAGAAGCTGTTCGAGGGAAGCGAGGAGCTGTTCCGGGGCCTCGCCGTACACGACGAGTGGGACTGGTCGGCGCGCCATCCGGTCGTGCGGCTCAGCTTCGGCAGGGGCAATTTCGTCGTCCCTGACGGGGTTCGGATAACCGTGGAAAGGCAGCTGGCGGCAGCGGAGAGGCGCGCCGGCCTCGAACCGGATCCCGTCGAGGCGTCGAACCGTTTCGGGGAATTGATCGAGGCCCTGCACGAGCGCACCGGGCGGCAGGTGGTCGTTCTGGTCGACGAATACGACAAGCCGATCCTGGACGCGCTCGGCGACCGGGAACTGGCGCGGGCCAACCGCGATTTCCTGCGCAGCCTGTACGGGGCGATCAAGGACTGCGACGAGCAGTTGCGTTTCGTTTTCCTGACGGGGGTGAGCAAGTTCTCGCATGCGGGCATTTTCTCGGGCCTGAACAACCTGATCGACGTCACGCTGGAGCCGGAGTTCTCGGACATTTGCGGCTACACGGACGACGAGTTGGACGCGGTCTTCGCCCCGGAACTCGAGGGTCTGGACCGGGACGAGGTCCGCCGCTGGTACAACGGCTACAACTGGCGCGGGCCGGAGAGGGTCTACAACCCGTTCGGCCTGCTGCTGCTGTTTCGGCGGCGCGAGTTCCGCCCGTACTGGTTCCAGAGCGGCACGCCGACCTTCCTCGCCGACCTTCTGGCGCGGCGCCGGGTCTCGGCGCCGGCCCTGGAGGGCATGTTCGCGGACGACGACCTGCTGTCGGCCGTCGACGTCGACCGCATTCCCGTCGAGGCGCTGCTGTTCCAGACCGGCTACCTGACCATCGCCGACGAGAAGCGGGACGAGGACGCGCCCCTCTACCGGCTGGACTACCCGAACCGGGAGGTGAAGCGCAGCCTGAACGCGCTCCTGCTGGAGGCGATGGCGCCGGGCGTCGCGGTCGCGGCAGAGAGCCGGGAGTTGCGCCGCCTGATGCGGACGAACGACTTCGCAGGTCTCGAACGGCTGTTCCGGGCGTTCCTGGCGAGCGTCCCGAACGAGTGGTACGCGAACACGGGCATAGCCGGCTACGAGGCGCACTATGCCAGCGTGTTCTACTCGCACTTCGTGGCGGCGGGGATGGACGTCCGCGCGGAGGAGAGCACGGCGCGCGGCCGCTCGGACCTGGCGGTCCTGTACGACGGCGGCGTCTACCTGTTCGAGTTCAAGGTCGCGGACGGGAAGCCGGAAGGCCGGGCGCTGGCGCAGATTCGGGAGCGCGGCTACGCGGACAAGTACCGGCGTCCGGGCGTGCCGGTCCACCTGATCGGCATCGAGTTCGGCCGGGAGGAGCGCAACATCGTGGATTTCAGGTTCGAGACCGTCTGAACCGCCGTCAGTCGGCTTTGCCAGGCCGTCGCGAGGCCTTCCTGCGGCGATGCTGGCGAAAGCGGTCATGACGTCGCGGGTCCGGACGCCGTTCGTTCGACGACGGTTTACAGCGCGGCGGTCTGGCGTTCGAAGCCGGCTATCGGCGCCTTGAGCGCCGTCATGTTCTCCTCGTGGCGGCATTCTTCGGCTTCGCGCTGCTGCGTGGCCGCGCGCTGTTGTTGCCCGCGTTCGTCGTTGGCGCGGACGCCATACGCCGACGGCCGCGACGACGGCCGCGACGACGGCCACGGCGGCGGAAGCGATGGCGAGGTTGGCGATCTCGAAGGCGGTCATAAGCGTCCTTTCCGGAGACGGTTCCGGAGACCCGCGGCACCGATCGTCAAAGGAGAGACGTTTGCGCCAGGGCGAGAGGCTGGTCGAGGGAGGCTGCCAGGCTCTGTCCTCGAGGCGACGGCAGGGGCGGTGCGCATGACGACATACGCCGTAAGCGGCGAAACGCCTGAACTTCAGGCAACGGTTCCGTCGGACGGGAACGTTCCGCTCGTTCGGTCGAGCGAGGCGGGCTTCCGCCGCCGAACCTTCAGGGCTCGCTCGAAGCCGTGGCTTGGGAGACTCGCGAAAGCCTGAGGAAACAGGAACCCCGGAAATGCAACGCAAAGTCAACGGGAGCCTGCCCTGCACCGGGACTGCAGGCGGAACGGACAGGTCACCCCGCGGCCGAACGCTTACGATCGACTGGAAGGTGCGGAACGAACTCATGCGCGGGCGTTTCGAACTCGACTTCCTCGACGTTCCAGGACGCGACCTTTCGGGAATCGTCGTCGGAACGGGATCGAACGCGCCGGAATTCGCGGTCGGGGACGAGGTGTTCGGCGTCTGCCCTCCAACCCGCTGGGGCAGCCGTGCGGAGCTGGCCGCGGTCTACGCAGCCGCGGATTTCCGCGACGCGGTTTCGGATCTCGACGTCGTCACGGCCCGCGGCGACGTTCTCCTGCGCTCGCAAAGCGCACTCAAACCCGGCGTCCCGCTGGTCGGCCTCAATGCCGCGCCCGTTCCCGACAGCCCCCGGCGCGAGGACATTCGCATTTCGACGCCGCCGGTCGCTTACGAATGCGCGGGAACGAAGCGTATCGCGGCGCTGCTCGAGGAAGGCGCGGTGCGCCCGACGGTCGGCGCAACGTTCGCGCTGGACCGCGCCGTCGAAACCTATCGTCTGAGCGAAACGGGTCACGTTCGCAGCGAGCTCGTCATCCGCGTCGAATGAAACCCGGCCGACAGTTCCGCAGGACGCGCCCGCGCAGGGCGGAACCGGCACCGCGCACGAATGGATCTTCTCGCCGACTCCGCGTAGAATGGGCGCATGCTCGACAAAGCGCCAACCGTTCTTCGCGAACCGGCCGAGCCGGGAAAGCCGGTCGCCGATCCGGCCGTCTGGACCGGAGCCGAAATCGCGAAGCGGACGGACTGGCTGCGCGTTCTGACCGAGGAAGAGCTGGCGGCGCTCGCCGAGACCGCGGCGCGGGCGCGCAGGGAAATCGGCGACGACCCGAACGGCATTCTGAGAGCCGACCCCGCGTCGTTCGACCTCGGCCCATTCGCCGGCGCAATGGACGAAGTCTTCCATCGGATCAGGGACGGATGCGGCTTCCAACTCATCCGCGGCATGCCGGTGCGGGAATGGGACCGTCTCGACCTCGCCGTCGCCTATTGGGCGATGGGACTGCGAATCGGGCGGCCGTTGTCGAACAATCCCGAAGGCGACATGATCGGCAGCGTCATCGACCTCGGCAAGGATTACGACAATCCGAAGCACCGGGGCTACCAGACCAGCGCCCATATGCTGTTCCACACGGACCAGTGCGACGTCGTATCGCTGCTTTGCCTCGAAACCGCCAAATCGGGCGGGCAATCGAAGATCGTCAGCGCGGCCGCGGTCCATAACGAGATGGTCCGCCGCAGGCCGGATCTGGCCGCGGAACTGGCGCGGGAAATGTACTGGACGCGGCACGGCGAAGTCGGCCCCGGCGAAGCTCCTTGGTACAAGGCCGCGATCTTCAACTACGTCGACGGGTATCTCACGACCGCAGGGGGCAGAAAGCATATCGAGAAGGGACATGCGCTGCCCGGAAATCCGCCGCTGAGCGCGGCGCAAAAGGCGGCTTTCGCCCTGATGGGCGAAATCAACGAAGAGCTGCACCTGTCCATGAGCTTCAAGGTCGGCGACGTTCAGATACTCAATAGCCACGTCACCATGCATTCTCGGACCGCTTACGAGGACCGGCCTGGACGCCCCCGCCATCTCTGGCGGCTGTGGCTGCAGAACGAGGAAATCCGGCCGCGCCCGCCGGCGTTCCGTCACCGGACCTGCGGCATCCGCACCGCAAGGACGCAGCCGCGAATCGCCCTGTAGAACGCGGCCTGCGGTCTGTCCGGAAAAGTTCGACCTCGTCCCTTTCGAAGCGCTGGACTTCCGGAGGCGACAGGGGGCGGCGCAAAGGCGATCTCTCCCGCGGAACGGGGGCGCGAACGGCGGGCCGAAGGAAGGCGTAGCGCGAGGTTCGTTTCGGGCGCGAAACGGCCCGCCGGCTTCTTGACGGCATTTTCCGGGCAGCCGGGCACCGCGAAGACCGGTACGAAACCGCCCTCGACGAACCCGAGTTCATCGGAGGGCTGAAACCGCGTCGGCCGCGCGCAGGCGACGCGGGTCCGTTTCGAAAACCATCCTGAATTCTTCGCCGCCTGCGAAATCCTTCGCATACCGCAGTCAGGGACGAACGTCGCCCGGAGGTCGCCGAAATTTCGTTCGACGCGCTCGGCGGTCGAAAGGCCGCGTTTCGCCCGCTTCGGCACCGCGCGCTTACGGGCAAGGAGACCGTCCGCCCCGAGAGGCGCCCGCGGGCTTTCCGCGCTTCGCGGCCGTCGCGGACCGGGATCCTGATCGCGATTTTCTTTCGGTTATTCTCTTTTTGCTTTTCATGCACCTGTTCGGTACGCTTGACGCCTGCCCAGGCGTACTCTTCGAAGACCTCGACCAGCTACACCCGGACAGGAAGCGAAGCTGCGCAATCCTTGCGCAGTAACTGTAAGGAGAAGTAGCTATGCCGACAGGCACCGTGAAATGGTTCAATTCAACCAAGGGATTCGGATTCATCGAGCCCGACGCCGGAGGAAAAGACGCGTTCGTGCATATCTCGGCGGTCGAGCGGGCGGGTCTCACCGGGCTGCGCGAGGGTCAGAAGGTTCAGTTCGAACTCGTTCCCAGCCGCGACGGAAGGCAGGCGGCGGACAATATCGTGGCGCTGGACTAAGGGCAACCTCGACGCCCCCAAAAGCGCGCGTTCGCCCGCGCGCTACGTCCCGGCGCGGCTCTCCGCCGCGAGCAGCCGGTCGACGACGCGGCGCGCCTGCGCGACGCCGCCGTCGGCCGCGTTGTTGAGCATCCGCCGATGCGGCATCCGTTCGAAGTTGCGTTGCTGGCCGGCCAGGATGGCCCGGTCCTCGTTGAAGGTCGTGTCGATGGATTGGGCGATGATCTCGTCGATCCCGGCGTCGCCGGTTCGGAAATCGCGTGAAAAAGCCCAGAACTGATCTACGGATCGCCCGTTCACCGGAGTCAGCATGCTGATGATCCGGGTGTCTATGCCACCGCCCTTCGCGCCGGCTGGAACCCCGCCCGCGTCGATGACCACGGTCGACGGCGGATCGAGCCATATCCGGTGCCAGCGATCGATCTTTCCCTCGAAGCCTCCCACCTTCCTGTAGAAGTTCGAAGGTTCCGTGTCGTTCATGAGCCGCGTGACGGTGACGACGTCGCCGTCGCGCTTCACGGTCACCGGCGTCGCCGCGACGTCGTCGGTGCCGATCGTCGACCTGTGAACGAAGGTCGTATGGGAAAGGTCGATCAGGTTGTCGACCAACAGCAACCAGTTGCACTCGTAGCGCATCGTCCCGGTCACCGACGACCAGCCCGGCTTGTCGAGCCAGTGAACGTCGGGAACGAGGCTTTCGTCGGCCCGATCGCCGTCGCCCGTCCAGACCCAGGCCACCCCGTATTTCTCGACGACGGGAAAGGCGCGGACGCGGGCGCGGGACGGCACGTTCTTCTGGCCGGGCACGTCGACGCAGACGCCGTCGCGGCCGAACCTCATGCCGTGATAGCCGCAGACGATGTGCTCGCCCTCCACGCCTCCCATCGACAGCGGGGCGAACCGGTGGGGACAGCAGTCCTCGAGCGCCGCGGGCCGGCCCGACTCCGTGCGGAACAAGGCGACGTCGAGACCGAGGAGGCTCCGGGAGCGGGGAGATCCGGTCAGTTCCCCGGACCAGCAGGCGGCGTACCAGGCGTTGCGAACGAAATTTTCCAACTTTGAACTCCCGTAACGTATCGACCGGCTTCCGCGGCGCGGCGGGCTCAGATCCGGCGCGCCTTCCCGGACCAGTAGGGATCGCGCAGCCGGCGCTTGGCGATCTTGCCGGGTCCGGTGACGGGCAGCGGCCCTTCCACGAACTCGAGCGACTTCGGGATCTTGTAGCCGGCGATCCTGCCCCGGCAATGTTCGAGGATCTCTTCGGCCGACGCCTCGCCGGCTCCCGGGCGCCGGACGACGACGGCGTGCACCTGCTCGCCCCAGAGGTCGTGCGGTATGCCGATCACCGCGGCTTCGAGCACGGCGGGATGAGTGGAAAGCAAGCTCTCGACCTCCACGGAGTAGACGTTTTCCGCGCCGGTGATGATCATGTCCTTCTTGCGGTCCACGAGATAAAGATGCCCCGTCTCGTCGCGGTATCCGACGTCGCCGGTATGATACCATCCGCCGCGCAGCGCATCGAGCGTCAGGTCCGGCTTGCGCCAGTAGCCGCTCATGATCTTGGGGCCGCCGCAAAGGACTTCGCCGATCTCGCCGGGCGGCAAATCGTTGTCGTCGTCGTCCACCACGCGGAGATCGACAAGCGGCGTCGGCGGCCCGCAGGATGCCGCCCGGTAGGCGCCTCCCTCCGCCGCCGAAAGATCGTGATCCGCCGGGTGCAGGCAGCAGGCGAGGCCCGTCGTTTCGGTGATGCCGTAGGTATGCAGCATCAAGCTCGACGGAAAGAACTCCTGCGCTTTCTGCAAGACGCCCAGCGGAGTCGGCGATCCCCCGTACATGATCTGCGTCAAGCTGGAAAGATCGTACCGCGACGCGTCGCCGTGATTGGCGATCATGGCGATCAGCGTCGCCGGAAGCGAGGTGATCGTGACGCGCTCGGCCTGAATCAGCTCCAGCGCCCGGTCCGGCCGGAACCGCGCGCAAACCTGCGCGCCGCCCACCAGCGGAACGGCCCAGAACGCCACCGCGTCGGCGAGATGGAACATCGGCGCCGAATGCAACCACGTGGAGCCGAGACGGAAATCCATCGTGCCGACGCAGTCGAGGCCGCAATGGAACACGTTGCCGTGGGTGAGGCAGACGCCCTTGGGGTCGCCGGTCGTTCCGCTCGTGTAGTAGATCTGCGCGATGTCGCCGGGGTCGCCGTCGCCGTCCGGACCGGCTTCCGACGATGCGGCCAGCAATTCCTCGTAATCGCGCATGCCGGCGGGACAGGGATCGAGGTCGAGGCCGATCTTCAGCGACGCCGGACCGGCCTCCTCGCAGAGTCCCAGAAACGGCTCGGACAGCAGCAGCGCGCGCGCATCGGAATCGTCGAAGATGTACTCGAGCTCCGGGGCCGCGAGGCGCGAATTCAGAGGCATGAACGTAAGCCCGGCGGCGGCGCAGGCGTAATACGCTTCGGCGTAGCGGTAGGTGTTCAGGTCGAGCATGGCCACCCGGTCGCCGCGCTCGAGACCGAGGCCGCGCAGCGCGTTGGCGAGGCGCCTGACGCGCGCGCCGAGCTGGCGATAGGTCTGCCTGACGCCGCCGTCGACCATCGCGAGGCGGTCAGGAAAGAAGCTGACCGCGCGATCGAGTATGCGAGCGGCGGAATGCAAGGCGCGGATCCTCCCGAAGTTCGCGACAGTTTGCGCCAGGAACGGCGAAAATCAATCGGCGCCGCGGACGTCTTTCGGCCGGCGGGATCTTCCCCTACCATCGGACCCTCGAACGGACGGAGAGAACCGGATGGACTACACGGAGATCGATTTCGACCTGCGCGACGACGGCATCGCGACCATGACGCTCGATCGGCCCGAAAGGCTCAACGCCTTCACGCGAAAGATGTTCGACGAATGGCGGGACGCGATCGCCCGATGCGCTTACGAGAACGACATCCGGGTGCTTGTCGTCACCGGCCGCGGACGGGCGTTTTCGTCAGGAGTCGACCTCGCCATGCTCGGCAGCGATCGGCTGAACCAGTCGGCGTTCCGTTTCTACTATCGTCAGGCGCACCAGGCCTTCGACGATCTCGAAGCGCTCGAGGTTCCGGTCATCGCCGCCATCAACGGCCTGTGCTACGGCGGCGGCGTGGAACTGGCCCTTTCCTGCGACATCTCGATCGCGTCCGAAAACGCCACCTTCTGCCTGGTGGAGAACCAGCTCGGCGCGATCCCTGCCTCCGGCGCCTGCAACCGGATGATCCATCATGTCGGCCTCGCCAAGACCAAGGAACTGATCATTACCGCCGACCCGATCAACGCCCGCGAAGCGCGGCGCATCGGACTCGTCAGCCAGGTCCACCAGGACGCCGAATTCATGGACCGCGTATACGCCTACGCGGAGCGCCTGCTGAAGAACTCGCCCTTCGCGATGGGCATGGCGAAGCACGTCGTCAACATGTGCGTCAACGCCGACATGCACACCGGCCGCGACATAGAGCGGCTCGCCCAGTCGGCGCTCGTCCTGTCGGAAGACCACAAGGAAGGCATGGCCGCCTTCTTCGAAAAGCGCCCTCCGCGTTTCAAGGGCGCCTGACGCGCCGGGAAAGGCCGAACCTGCAACGCCGCTTCGCCGGAGACCTGCGCGACCTTCGAGCGATGATCTCGAGGCCTGCTTTCTTTGGCGGAGCGCCCGGACGGCCGAACGCCTCGGAGCGCGGACTCGTATCAGTCGAAAGGAGGTTTCCCGCCGGGAACGGGCACCTCGAACGCGTTCAGCGTGAAGGAAACCAGAGTGTAGTATCCGCAGAGGCCGACCAGATCCACCAGTTGCCGTTCGCCGAGACGCTCCAGCCCGGCGGCGTAGGACTCGTCGGACATGCCGCCCGTCTCGATCATTTCCTTCGCGAGACGGTGCGCGAGCGCCTCCCCGTCCGTCAGCGGCCGCGGCGTCTCGCCGACGCGCAGCTTCTCGATCGCTTCCGCGGACACGCCTTCCTCGATGGCGAGCGGCGCATGCGCGTACCACTCGAAATTCGCCCGCCAGTGCCGCGCGATCGTGCAGATCGCGATTTCGCGCAGGTTTCCGGGCAATTCCGAGGAGAAGCGAAGATGCGCGCCCACCTTTTGCGCGGGATCGGCCAGCCCCGGCGAATGAAGCCAGACTCCGAACGGCCCCCGAATCGATCCCCTGCTGGAGGAGATCGAATCCGCGATGCGGCGCTGTTCCTCGTCGTAAGTCGAAGGATCGGGCGGGTTCAAACGTGCCATGCGGCGGCTCTCCCTTTCGCGTCGGCAGGACGCGGCGGCCGACCGCGCGATCGTAGTCGACGGCCGAGCGAATCGCATGCCGCCCGCCTTGCCGCCGCGCTCCTTGCGGCGTAAATCTCCGGCAGGAGGCGAACCGATGGCCAGACAGTTGCGACTCAACGCGTTCATGCGGCCGGCGACCATTCACGCCGGAGGATGGCGCTATCCCGGCTCGTGGGCCGACGCGAATTTCAATTTCCCTCGCCTGAGGCGTTTCGCGCAAAGACTCGAGGAAGCGAAATTCGACGGCTTCTTCATGGCGGACCATCTCGCGGTGCTCAACATGCCGATGGAGGCGTTGCGGCGATCCGCGACCCCGACCTCTTTCGAACCGTTCACCCTCCTCTCGGCGCTCGCGACGGTCACCGCCCGCCTCGGGCTGATGGCGACCGGATCGACGACTTACGACGAGCCCTACCACATCGCCAGGCGCTTCGCTTCGCTCGACCACATCAGCGGCGGACGCGCCGGCTGGAATATCGTCACGACGTCCAATCCCGACGCCTCGAAGAATTTCGGGCGCGAGGAGCATCTCGACCACGAGACCCGCTACCGGCGGGCCCGGGAGTTCCACGACGTCGTGACGGGCCTGTGGGACAGCTGGGCCGAAGACGCTTTCGTCCGCAACCAGGAAAGCGGAATTTTCGTCGACCCGGACCGGATGCACGTGCTCGACCATCGCGGGGAATTCTTCGACGTGCGCGGACCGCTCAATATCGCCCGTCCCGTCCAGGGGTGGCCGGTCATCGTTCAGGCCGGGGGATCCGAGGCCGGCCGCCGCCTCGCCGCCGAAACGGCCGAAGCCGTATTCGCGGCGCAAGCCGACCTCGCGGCCGGACAGGCGTTCTACGAGGACGTCAAGGGCCGCATGAAGGCGATCGGACGCGACCCCGACCATCTCAAGATCATGCCCGCCTGCTTCGTGGTGGTCGGCGATACGGTCGAAGAGGCCCGCGCGAAGCGGCTGGCGCTCGACGGCCTCGTTCACGACGAAAGCGCTATCGCGTCGTTGTCCATCTCTCTCGGCTGCGACGCTTCGCGTTTCGATCCCGACGGCCCGCTGCCTCCGATACCCGAGAGCAACGCCAGCAAGTCGGGACGTCAGCGCGCGATCGACCTGGCGGAACGCGAGGGCCTGACCGTCCTCCAGCTCGCGAAGCGTCTGGGCGGCTATTCCGGCCTCGCCATGGTGGGCACGCCGGAGACGATCGCGGACGAGATGGAAGAATGGCTGGAGACCCGGGGCAGCGACGGCTTCACCGTCATGTTCCCCTACCTGCCGCAAGGCCTCGACGATTTCGTCGATCGCGTGATTCCCGTTCTCCGGGACCGCGGCCTGTTCCGCCGGGAATACGAAGGCGAAACGCTGCGCGAGAATCTGGGCCTGCCGCGCCCGGAAAACCGGTTCCTCCCCCGGGCCGTTGGAACTGCCGCTTCCGTTCCGTTAGAAAGCGCGCGCGCATAGCATGGAGGAATGACGTGCCTGGACCGATCGATCCGGAGGGGCTTCTCGAATACTCCGTGGTTTTCACGGACCGCTCGCTCAATCACATGTCCGCGAAGTTCCAGGACGTCATGACCGGCGTCTCGGCGACGCTCAGGAAAGTCTACGGTGCCGACGCCGTGGCGCTGGTGCCCGGCGGCGGCACCTACGGCATGGAAGCCGTGGCGCGCCAACTGGCGACCGGGCGAAAATGCCTTGTCGTCCGCAACGGCTGGTTCAGCTACCGCTGGAGCCAGATCTTCGAAGCCGGCGGCATTCCGGCCGAAGAAAGGGTGCTCAAGGCGCGCCCGGTCGAAGACGCCCCCCGGCCGGCCTATGCGCCCGCCCCGGTCGAGGACGTGGTCGCCGCCGTCGAAGAGTTCCGTCCCGATCTGGTCCTCGCCCCCCACGTCGAAACCGCCTCCGGCATGATCCTGCCCGACGATTACCTTCGCAAGGTCGCGGAGGCGGTCCGGCGGACGGGCGGACTGTTCGCGCTCGATTGCATCGCGTCGGGAACGGTCTGGGTCGATATGGCCGAAATCGGGATCGACGTGCTGATCAGCGCGCCGCAAAAGGGCTGGAGCGCGTCGCCGTGCAGCGCGCTCGTGATGCTTTCCGAACGGGCCAGGTCCGCTGTCCGGGAATCCCGCAGCACCAGCTTCGCCGCGGATCTCGGGAAATGGCTGCAGATCATGGAAGCCTACGAAAACGGCGCTCACGCCTACCATGCGACGATGCCCACCGACGCGATCGTCCGGTTTCACGGCGCGATGCGGGAAACGGAAGCCTGGGGTTTCGACAAGGCCCGCGCCGCGCAAATCGAGCTCGGCGGCCGCGTCCGCGGGCTGCTCTCCCGAAGAGGCTTCAAGAGCCTCGCCGCCCGGGGATTCGAAGCGCCCGGCGTCGTCGTCAGCTACACGGAAGACCCCGAAATCCAGAACGGCGCCAAATTTATCCGGGCAGGCATCCAGACGGCGGCCGGCGTGCCCCTGATGTGCGACGAACCGGACGATTTCCGCACCTTCCGGATCGGGTTGTTCGGCCTGGACAAGCTGCAGAACGTCGACCGCGCCGCGGCCAACCTCGAGAACGCCCTCGACCGGGCGCTCGGCGACTCCAACGTAAGGTAAAGCGCGCCCCCGAAGCGGCCGGACCGCCCGGTCGGACGGCGCGGCGGCAATCGCCGAAAAGGAAAAGCCGGACATGCCCAGTCAGCCCGAAATGAGCTTGCCGTTCAGGTCCGTCCGCGCGCTGCTCGACGAGTGGCGGCGCCGCGACGCCGACAAGCCGGCGATCGTCGATCTGGACCAGGAAGGCCGGTCGATTTCGTGGGGGGATCTCGCCGCCGAGGCGGACAGGATCGCCCGCTTCCTCGCGGACCGCGGCGTGAAGCCCGGCGACAAGGTCGCTCTCCTCTCGGACGAGACGATCGAGAAGCTGATCCTCTGGATCGGAATCTGGCGCTACGGCGCCGCCGTCTGCCCGCTCAACGTGGAAATGAACGAAACGCATCTGGCGGAAATCCTTCGGTCCATCGCGCCGTCGCTCGTGCTGTGGCACGAAGAACTGGACGGAGAAAGGCTGACCCGCGGCCTGGACGCGCCCGCGACGCGGTTCTCGCGGCTTGACGACAAGTTCTTTCCCGCCTCGCGCGGCGGCGAAATCGCCGGCGAGAACGGCCCCGAAGATCTGGCCTGCATCTTCTGCACCTCGGGGACGACCTCGAAGCCCAAGAGCGTCATGTACAACCATTTGTCCTACTGGCTGAGCGGCCTCTCCACGCTCGACATGCTGGGCCTCGCCGAGGACGACAGGACGCTTGAATACCGGTCGTTCGGATGGAATTCCGCCCAGATTCTCAGCCTGATGCCGTGGCTCCAGGTCGGGCTCACGATGCATATCGCCAGACGTTTCTCGCGGTCCCGCTTCTTCGGATGGATCCGGGACCGGGGCATAACGTTTTCCGCGGGCGTTCCCACGGTCGTCAACATGCTGCTGAACGACCCGCCGCCCGAGGAGGAGCGCGATCTGCCGACGCTGCGGCTCATGACCTGTTCGACGGCGCCGCTCTCCCCCGACCAATGGCGCAAATTCGAGAGCATTTACGGGGTCAAGCTGCTGCAACTCTACGGCATGTCCGAAGCGGGCTGGATCTGCGGCAATCGGCATTACCGCCGGCGCATGGGAACGGTCGGACCGCCAGCCAGGCACCAGGAGTTCCTGATCGTCGACGGCGGCGGCGCGCCCTGCCCGGCCGGAACGGAAGGCGAAATAACGGTGGGCGGCCCCCAGACCTGCCTCGGCAGGCTCTCGCCGGAGGGCGACTACGAGGATCTGTCCGACGCCCGCATCCGGACCGGCGACCTCGGCGTCATGGACGACGACGGCTTCGTCACGGTCACGGGTAGAACCAAGGATCTCATCATTCGCGGCGGCGTCAACGTAGCTCCGCTCGAAATCGACAACGTGCTGCTGGGGCACCCGAAAGTGCGCGAGGCCGCCGCGGTCGGCGTGCCGGACCCGATCTACGGCGAGGAAATCGTGGCCTACGTGTCCGTCGCGCCCGGCGAAGCCCTGCCCGAACGGGAATTGCAGGCGTGGTGCGGCCGAACCCTGCCGGAATTCAAGGTTCCGAAGCGGTTTCTCTTCATCGACGAACTGCCGAAGTCGGATCGCGGCAAGGTGCTGCGCGACGATCTCAGACGGCTCTACGAAAGCTGAGCGGCCGGCGCTATTCGGCCGCGATCCTGCGGTCGCCGATGACGTCGTCGAGGCTGTAGCGCTCGAGAACGGAATCGACCAGCGACGCCGCCCTGTCCCAGTCGTAGGTCCGAAACGCGTGCGCCCGGGTCACGAACTGAGCGCCGGCGTAGAACATTTCGTACTGGGTGTGACGGCCGGCGAATTCGGAACCGATCGCGTCCCACGCCAGTTTCATGAACTTCACTTTCCCTTCGGGAGAACCGACGGGAGATTTCTGCGTCGCGTCGATAAGCCGCGCCAGTTCCGGATCGCGGAAATCCTCCGCCGAGGAGGGAAGCATGATCAGCCCGCCGCCGGCGAGTTCGCGCATGGCGGTGATGAATTCCGGGTAGAGCTGTTGCGTGAGCACCTGGGCGGTATACATCAGGTTGCGATCCGGCACGTAGTAGCCGTTGTATTCGCCGCCGCCGGATTCCATTCCGTAGACCAGGCCCTCCACCATCGCCGTCTGGGCCGCCATATGGCCGAGCTTCTCGGCGACCGGCGGCATGCCGACCGTCCCGATCGTCTCGCAGATGCGGCGCGCCACGCCGACCAGGAACTGCATCTTCACCATCAGGCGGATCTGCGCCTGATAATTCTGCATGTAGTGAGCGTAGGTGTCCTGGAACTGCGCGCGGGCGGCATCCGCGTCCCGGTATATGAACACGCGCTCCCACGGCACCTTGACGTCGTCGCAATAGATCAGCGCGTCGTTCTCGTCGAAGCGCGACGACAGGGGGTAGTCCCAGGGGGTGGAGGCGGCCTCCTCGTACGACCTCCGGGACATGATCTTCAACCCCTTGGCGTTCATGGGGAGAGCGAAGGAAATCGCGTATTTCTCCTCGCCCGGCTTGAGCGGCTGGATATTGGCGAACAGGACTTCGTTCGCCATGATCGAGCCGGTGCCAAGCATCTTGGCGCCGCGCACCGTTATGCCCTCGGAGTCCTCGTCGACCACGCCCGTCGCGAGATATTCGTCCTGCTGCTCGCCGGTGGACTTGTTGCGCTCGGCCTGCGGGTTGATGATCACGTACGTCATGTAGGCGTCCGCGTCCCGGGCCCATTCGAAGTACTCTCGAAGCGCCGTGGCGCGCGCCGGCGAATGCTTCTCGAACACGGAGATGCCCATGACCTGGCCGACCATGGAGGACGCGATGTGGTCGGGGGAGCGGCCGAGCCACCCGCCCGACAGTCCGGACCAGGCGGCGATCGCCCTGCGCCGCGTGACCAGTTCTTCGTAGCTCCTGGTCAGTTGCCAGCACCGGTTCACGCGCTCGCCCGAAGTCGGGCTCTCGAACGTCATATAGTCGATATGGTCGGGATGGGCCTGAAAATCGTACAGCTCGCTGGCGGCCCTCACGGCGTTCCGGTACGCCGGATGCGTCGTGACGTCCGCCACCATCCGGCCGTTGAGATAAACTTCCCTGCCGTCTTGCAAGGATTTCAGATGATCCGCGCCTGTCTTGGCCATCTCGCGCCTCCCGAGCCGTCAAGTTCGTTCAGCTTGTCATCAAACGCGCCGTCCCGTCAAGCCGCGATCGCCGGAATCGAAAATTTCGACCAGGATTTCAGGCATGCTCGACATGCGCGGCCGCTCGAAAGGAGGGACGGAGCGCCATCTCCAACCGCCCGCTCCGCGCTCATGCGGAGCCAAATCGGCGGCCGCCAAAACCATTGACGATTCCGTTCATGCCGCACGCTTCAAAATTGGATTTGCGATCGCTTTATATCATGCATTGACGTTGTTTTATGCGTCCATTCGTTACCGTCATTGAAGGTCCGAAAATTTCTTTGCAACCATGTTTCATGCCGCCCGACTTGACAGCATGATTTCCGAAACAGGAATTGAACCAGCGCTTTGCGATCGAAAATTCAGGCGTTTGCGCCATGCCGTTTTGTCGACTGGTCACCTCCTGATAATGCCCTCGCGCTGCCGACAGCCTGCGTTGCGATTCGCAAGCGAGACGGTCGGAACAACGCAAGAGGCTCCGAGACGATGCGCTACATTGTCGCGCAGGAAAGCAAGATGTGAGCACTGCGCAAAAATTCAACGAAACCAGGCGCCACGTCGGGAGTTCCGAAATCGAGACCTCCGAGGCTCTCGAACCTGCACGGGGACGTCCTCCCGGTGCCGGACAGCGGTTCAAACGGTCTCGAACTCGAACCCGACGATGTTGCGCTCTTCCCGGCCGAACTCGATCAGGTGGACTTGCACGCCCGGACGCCGGTACTTGTCCGCGTAGCCGCGTTCCCGGATCTGCGCCAGCGACCGCCCCTTCCCGTCCGCGATCTTGAACTCGAACAGGTAGACGCCGCCATCGTGCAGGACCGTCAGGTCCGGGCGGCCGCGCGCCGTGCTCTCCTCGGCGCGGACGTCCATCCCCGCCGCCGCGAGGTGCGAGTAGAGCACGCTCGCGTAGTGCCCCCGCCAGGCCCGTGTTCGCGCGCCACTCGTTGGGGATGCTCGCCAGCAACGCCCGGAACTGCCGTTCGAGGCCCGCGAAGTCGTTCGTCCAGGCGGCGCAACTCCTGGCTCTCCGCCGCGACCGCGACATCCGGCGCCATCGTCTGCAACAGGAGCTCGTTCAGGCTCCGCCTCACCTCCTGGTTCGGGTAGCCGGTAGAGGAGCGCGTCGTCGTCACGCTTCTCGTCGACGATGGTCAGGTAACCGGTCTGGAACAGCAGCGTCTCGACGGGAATGCGGTCGACGGCCGACAGCAGCGTGGCGTTCGCGCCCTCCAGATCCGGCGCCGCGCCAGAAGGTCGGCGAGGAAGGTCGGCGTGCCGGTCTGGAACCAGTGCTCCTCGAATTCTCGCGTTTCGAAGAGAAGGAGGATGTCGAACGGGTTGTAGACCCTCTCCGGCCCGCGCCAGTTCCCGGTCGCCGAGCGCGACCGGCTTGTTCGTCCACCAGAACGACTGCCTGCTGCCCTGTGCGCTCGTGCAGCTCAGGCGCCGGAAACGGACGCCGCCCCGGCGGGGCCCGGTTCGAGGCCGGCCTGCATCTCCGCTTCTTCCAGCTGCGCTTCCACGGTTTCCCGAACCCCGTCCGGGCTGTCGAAACGGCCCATGCCGCTGAAATCCAGCCGCACGACGGCGCGCCGACCAGTCCCACCCGTCGTGCACGGCGAGGCCCCGGAACAACTCCTCGCTTCCCTCGAACAACTCCTGCAGCGTGTCCACCAGCAGGGTCTTGCCGAACCGGCGCGGACGCGACAGGAAACTGTACTTGCCCCTCTCGACGAGGCGGCGCACATGGTCCGTCTTGTCGACGTAGTAGCAGTCCATCTTCCGGATCTCCCGAAGGGAGGACAGGCCGGTCGGAAGCATGCGTTTCGCCATTCGGGCAGAGTAAGCCGCCGCACCGAAGCCGTCTAGAAGGGGCCGTTTGCGCTGCGCTATTTTTTGTCGGCAGCAGCCTGATCAGCGCCCCGCGGACCGCTCCGCTATGCCTGCAACAACAGGGGAGCGGCCGACCCAGCCAAGGGCGCTTTCGCGGCATGTCGGCGCAAAGCGCTTTGGCCGGCGTTCCGGCCGGTCGCCGAGGATCGGGCGTTCGCGCCGAAGTCGAATCGGTTCCCGCAGACGCGCGCCGAAAACGCGAAAAAATTATTACTTGCGCGGGCATGACATGTTGTATTATTTTGCCTTCTGAATTGCCTATTGCCTTACTTCCTCCGTGTACGGGGGGGGGGGGGCGAAGTCAGGGAGTTTTTCGATGGACTTGAGACATCGCTTTTTGCGCAGCTCGATTGCCTGCATGGCGATACCTTTTCTTCTTCTCCTCCTCGCGCCGGAGGCGGCGCGGGCGGCCGACGAGTGCGGGGGAACGATTACCTCCACGAATCTGGTCCGCACTTGCACCGCGGCCCATGGCGGCGGCACCGGCACCTTTGGCAGCGGCATCATCTACCACGGCACTGGCGTGAATCCCGGCGCGACCGGCGTCGCCACGCTCAACGTGCCGGGGGGCTCGACTGCGTGGACGGTCACCTCCGGGAACGGTGCCGGATTCCCGGGGAACGGCATCGCTCTGGACAGCCGGGACGGCGACATCGCGGGGGGCGGCCTCGCGCTCACGGTCGGCGGCACGGGCAACGCCAACAACGTGAACATCCGCCAGCGCACGGGCAACGCGAACTCCGGCAACGACAACAACAACGGCATCGTCGTCAACAACCAGTTCACGGGCGCGTCCACGACGGCGGTGACCGTCCATCGCGGCGTCACCATCGGGACATCGAGCGCCAGGATGATGCGCAACGGCATCCGCGCCCGGGTGTGGCTCGGCTCCGGCGCGGCCACGTTCATCAACCATGCCGAGATCCATTCGGCGTTTGAAGGCATCGACGTCCTGAGGGGAGACAGCGCCGACACCAATGCCGCCACGACCATCACCAACACTGGCGCCATCACGGCGGGAACACGGGGCATCTATTTGCGTTACCTGGCCGGCGACACGACCGGCGGCGGCGGCAACACCGCATCGACCACCACCGGCAACGCCAAGATCACCAACAGCGGCACCATCACGAAGCACACCGGAACGGGGAATCAAGGTGCCATCGAGCTGGACTACGATCGCGGTCATGGCAACGCCGAGGTGGACAACCGCGGCGCCATCATCGCCACCGCCTCGGGCGTGACCAACGGGTACGGCATCCTCCTCCGATATCGAAATCGCGGTCCGGCACCCAGCAACGCCGAGGGCAGCGGCGCCGCCTCGGGCACCGCCAAGATCACCAACACCGCCGCCATCGAGTCGAAACAGCACGCGATCTTTCTTGAGAACGCAGGCGCCGGTGCTGCCACGGTCACCAACAGCGGCGGCCTCACCGTCCAGAACGCCAACTCGTCCGGCATCTATCTGCGGCATACTGGTTCCGTCGGCGCCGTCACGGTCGAGAACAGCGGCGCCATCACGTCGACCGCCATCGGCATCGATGTCTTGACGCGGAACAAGAACGCCGTCGACTCGGACGCCGGTGCCTCCGTCACCCATTCGGGCGGCACCATCGACGTCTCCGCCGGCGGCGGCATCAAGGCCACGGTAGGCGACGACGACGACACGGCCGCCAACAACGCGGGCGACGCCGTGATCAAGGTCACGGGCGGGACGGTCGAATCGCGCGACACGACCCTGGAGGCGGCGAACTTGCAGTCCGGCGACATCGTCATCGAAGTTTCCGATGGCGTTACGCTGACTTCCATGAACCAGCACGTCATCTTCGCCGACATGCCGGAGGGGAACGTGGCGGGCGGCGTCACCATCACCAACGCGGGAACGATCACCGGCCCGAAGACCGGCATCTACGTCCGCCGCCAGGCGACCGCTACCGGCGACGGGGCCCCCATCTCGATCACCAACAGCGGCCACATCAAGAAGACGGGAGAAACGAACTGGCGCGCTATCCTCGTCGAAGACAAAAACGCCGGGGACGTCACAGTCACGAACAGCGGCGACATCGGCGAGGCGGACCCCAAGCATCAACACGGCATCTATGTCGAGAAACAGGAAGGCGCCTCCGGCGGCGTCACGGTGACGAACAGCGGCGACGTCGTCACCGCCGGCAGAGGCATCTGGGCCGCCGTGAACAGGGGCCTGGCCAAGATTGACGTCACAGGCGGGTCCTTCGACGTGGACGGCACGATCTTGGAGGCGAAGAACCTCGGGAGCGGCAACATCGAGATCGACGTCGCCGCAGGCGTCACGCTGACCTCCACGGAACAGCACGGCGTCTTCGCCGAGCTCGGCTCGGAGAACGCGGACGGCGCCGTCACCATCGACCAGGCGGGGACGATCACCACCCCGAAGACCGGCATCTTCGTCCGTCGCCGCGCGAGTTCCGGCGCGATTTCGGTCACCAACAGCGGCGCCATCAAGAAGACGGGGGTCGAGAACTGGATGGGCATCTTCGTCGAGGAGAAAGGCTCCGGCGACGTCACGGTGACCAACAGCGGCGATATCGGCGCGGCGGACGCCAGACACGACCACGGCATCCTGGTCCAAGGCCAGCACCCCGAGAATGTCGTCGCCGGCGACATCGATGTCACCAACAGCGGCGACCTCATGGCGGCGCTGTTCGGCATCTGGGTTCCCGTCAAGGAGGCCAACCGCCAGATCGCGATCAAGCAGAGCGGGACGATTGCGGCACGCAAGGGCATCTACGCCCAGGTCGGACGCATCAGCGCGGAGGGCGAGACGCGCGCGGCTCAGCCCCTGATCGACATCGCATGGACAGGCGGCGCGTTCTCGCACGGAACGGAAACCGCCGAGAGCGACACGGCCAAGCTCAGGGCGGGAAGCGTGGCCGCCGCGCTTGAAACGAACCTGGAATACGTGGCGCCCGAGATGATCGTCCGTGAGGGACCGGCGGTTGGAATCGAAGCCCAGGTCATGGGCTGGAGCCATGTGGCGAAGGAAGTGGCGAAGGGCGATGACCCGGGCGAGATCGCGGACAACGCAGCGCAGCTGGCGGCCGTGCCGACGGGCGCCACCGCCAGCGACAACGACTACGTCAAGCAGTTCCGGGCGGCGCTCGAAAACGCGGACCTCGCGGTCGCGGCGGCGGTCTTCGAGGCCATCGACTCGAGCGCGACGAGCCTAGCCGACGTGACGGACGCCGAGATCGTGGCGTATCTCCAGACGGACGACGACGCTATCAGAACCCTGCTGCAGAACATTCTGGCGCAGGGCCTCTCGGACAAGGAGAAGGCGGTGCTGCGGGCGGTGGCGACCGACAACAGCGATGGGCTGACCGCCGCGCTCGACGACGCGGACGCGGGCTTCTCACAAGACTACAAGAACGCGGTGAACGCTCTGCTCGACCGCTACAACGTCGGCAACATCCGCGTCGCCGTGAACGGGGGATCCATCACCTCTCGGGGCGACGGCATCCGCGCCTACTACGCGACGCCCAACGACATGAATGGGGCCATTTCCGTCACCATCGCCGACGGCGCGACCGTCACCGGCGGCGAAGCGGGCATCTGGGTCGCCAACGCCGGCAGCACGGGAACGGGCGCCGCCCGCATCCTGAAGCAGACCGTGGAGGTGAACGGCACCGTGACGGGCGGGACGGACGCGGCCGTGCATATTGCGGGCGGCGGCATGGTCACGGTCGGCGCGACGGGCGAGGTGCACGCCGGCACTTCGGGCCGGGCGATCCTGGTCAACGATCCCGGCCGGGCGATCATCCTCATCCACGGGCTCGTCAGGGGCAGCGTGCCCCAAGCCGGCGACGACAGGCCGCATGCGGCGGTGCATCTGACCGGCGGCGGCAGCGTCACCGTCGGTCCGAAGGGCCAAGTGGAAGCCAACGGGGCGACTCTCGCGATCCGGGGCGACGGCGCGCCGACCCAGGTGACCGTGTTTCAGGATCCCGACTTCGCCGATGGCGAAGGGCTCCTCACGCAGCGGGGCGCCGGTCACGCGGCGAGGAGGTTGGGCACCGTTGGCGGCGACAACATCACGGAAGATGGCAGGGCGCAAGGAACGCGAAACGTGGTTGTCGTCCGGATCGCTGAGACGACCCCGGACGGCGATCCCACCGGCTACTATCTGCCCGCGCCTCTCAACGAAACCAGCGGCGTGGTGGAACCCGAACGGCATCCTGATTACGAAAAGTTGGTCCCCTGTCCTGCCGGGCAGGAACTTCAGAACGACGAATGCGTGTCCGAAGAGAATGGCGGCGACCGCCCGCGCCTCCCCTTCGCTTGCGACATGTCGAACGACCTGTTGAAACGATGCAGTCTCTACGAGGCGCTGCCGTCGGTGCTGCTGGCAATGAACGAACTGCCGACCTACGGGGAGCGCATGGCGGCTGCGCGAAACGGCAACGGCGGCTGGGCGCGGATCGACGGCGCGGGCGGCGAGTGGAAGGCGAAGAGTTCGACGCAGCCGAACATGGCCTTCGACTACCGCCGGTACGGCGTGCAGGCGGGGGTGGACTTCGTGGTGGGCCGCGACGGGCGGTTCGGCGTGTCGGTGCGCGGGCTGCAGGGTTCTGCGGAGATGGCGGGTTCCGGCGGCGAGATCGAGCTGTCGGGTGTCGGTGCCGGCGCGCACGGCACGGCGTTCCTCGGCGGCGGCATCCATGTGGACGCGCAGGCGATGGCGACCTGGTACGACGTCAAGCTGACCTCCGAGAAGTTTCTGAAGGACGGCGCGAAGGGTCTTGGGCTGGCTCTCGGCGTGGAGGCCGGGCGGCGGACGGACGTGGGCAGCAGGCTGACAGTGACGCCCGCCGTCGGCTTGGCTTGGTCGGAGGCATCGCTGAGCTTCACGGACAGGATAGGCAACCGCGGGGCCAAGGTGTCGGTGGAGGACGCGCAAAGCCTTATGGGCCGAGCCGGCATTCGGGTTGAAACGCGGACGGAGAACGGTCCGCGGCTGTTCGGCTCGATCGAGGCGACGCGCGAGTTCTCGGACGAGCGGACGGCGAAGGTCTCGAACGTCGCGCTGAAGACGACCGAGGCGCAGAAGACCGGGGTCCGCCTCGGGATCGGCGGCGAGCATAGCTGGGGGGACGGCCGCTACGCGCTGCGGGCCGCCGCCGGATACGCCGCACGCGGCAGCGGCAACGGCGAGTTCGACGGCGCCGTCAGCTTCGCCTACTACTTCTGAAGACCGGCGGCGGGCCGGTCCCACCGTGCGGATTCCCGAACGGCCGGCGGCGCCCGCCGCTTTCCGTGACAGGACCAGCGGAAGGCCGCCCGCGCCCGGCGGTTTTCCGGACGCCGTTCCGGGCGTTGCGGCCTGCGCCGGCCGCGTCGCTCGCGCACGGCGGCGGCGCCCGGAAACGCGTCGATCGAAACCTGCTTTACCTCGGCGCTGTTTTTGAAAACGGTCATCCGGACGGAAAAGAATCCATACCCTCGAGCAACTTCAACTACGAATTCGAGAGCTTTGGCCGCCTCGCCCACAGTCTCAAAGTTGCTGAAGATGGGTGAAAATATACTCGCGGAACTCTCGATCTTCGTTCTTTACGCCGACAAGCGTTCCTCCAGGTTGACCCTCCACGCCGAATTACCGCGATATGCAGGGTAACTTCGGAACAAACCGTACCGTACGGCCGGAACCCGCGAAAGCGGAAAATCCGCGCTTGCCGTCCGTTCCTGAGCGCAAAGGCATGCGCCGCTGAACTCCCGGCCGCGCCACTGGAAGCGCAAAGGGCAGTACGCAAACTTGGGCATCGCATGGTCGAGCCGTCAAACCCGCGGATCGAGCGAGGGCAGACCGAACCGGACGCGCCCGGCGTTGACCGCCTGGATATCCCACGCGACCGTGATCTGCAGGGAGGCCGCATGCGCGTCGACGAACATCCGCAGGAAGTGATTGCCGGGCGCGAGTCCGCGCGCGCCCACCAGCGGATGCAAACGCTCCACCGCGCGCAGGCAAAGCTGCATCGCGAACGCGTTGTTGCGCCGCCAGCGCGCGCGGTCGCCTGCTGTCGGCGCCCCTCCGGCTTCTGCCATCGCCGTCGCGTCGCTGCAGTCCTTCAACAGCAGCGCCTCGGCGGCGTCGATCTCCGCGCCCGCCTCCGATACCCGGACTTGCGCCGTGGGCAACTCGGCCATCGCCGTGCCGCCCACGGTGGCGCGGCCGGAAACTTCGTCCTCCACCAGCCGCAGTGCGCCCTTGGCGATTCCCAGAGCCGGAGACGAGAAGACCTTGGTCCCCAGCGTGAGCGGCGGAACGCGGTACAAGGCGGAAGGGTCGGCGGCGCTGCCGGGAGACGGCCCGCCCATCAGCCGCGTCGAATGCGTCGCGCGATGCTCGGGAATGAATACGTCGTCGAGCCGGATGCTCCGCGAGCCCGTTCCGGCGAGGCCGTGCGAATGCCAGTCGTCGACGACCTCGTAGTCGGAACGCGGCACGAGCGCGAAATGATGCTCCGGCGGAGCGTCGCCTGAAGGCAGGAAAACCTGGATGTTGTTCCAGTCCGAGAAATCCACGCCGGACGAAAAGCTCCAAAGCCCGTCGGCGACGATGCCTCCCTTCGCGCGCCGCGCCGTTCCGCCCTTCACGGGAAACGACGACGCGACGAGGGCGAGCGGATTGCCGCCCCATACGTCTTCCTGCGCTTGCGGTTCGCTCATGCCGAGGATCCAGCTCTGAACGGCCAGATTGCTGAAGATCCAGCTGCTCGATCCGCACCCCTGGCCGAGCTCGGCGCCGATGCGCACCATCATGCCCGGCTCCCAGCCGAATCCTCCGAAACGCCGGGGCTGGTGAACGCGGAAAAAACCGGCTTCGGCCATCTCCTCGAAAGTCTCGCGGGGAATGGCCCGATCCCGCTCCGCCCTGCCCGCCCGGTCCAGCAGCGCCGGGACCATGCCGCGGGCGCGGCCGATCATGCCTTCCCGGGTCTCCGGCGTTTTCATCCCGTCAAATCCGCGGATCGTCCGGCTCGAGGCCGAGCTGAATCTGGCCCGCGGACACCGCCTGCCGATCCCAGGACATGTTGATCTGCATCGTCGCCGCGTGAATGTCCCGAAAGGCGCGCAAGAAATCGCTGTCGGGCGCGAGGCCGCGGGCGCCGATGAGCGGATACAGCAACTGGACCGCCTTTACGCACATCACCCCCGCATAGGCGTTGTTGCGGCGCCAGACGGCCCGGTCCTCGACCGTGGTCAGCCGCCCGGCCTCGCCGATTTCGAGAGCGGCGTCGCAGTCGCGCTGCTGCAGCGCCCAGGCCGCGTCGATCAACGCCCCGGCCTCGGCGACCCGCATCTGAGCCGTCGTCAGCGCCGCCATCGGAACGCCGGCGACGCTGTTCCGGCCCGCGAGCTCCCTCTCGATCGCGTCCAGCGCGCCGCGCGCCATGCCGACCACGGGGCCGGAGAAGATCTTGTTCGCGCCGCACATCGGCGGAACGCGGAAAATCGGGCCGAAATTGCCCGACGCTTCGATCGTCCGCCCCGCCCGCGCTTCGGCGGTGTTCAGCGTCCGGTGATCGGGAATGAACGCGTTGTCGAGAACGATGGAATGCGAACCGGTCGCGACGAGTCCCGGCGAAGCCCAATCCCGGACGATCGTGTAGTCCGACCGCGGAACGAGCGCCATGTGATGCTGCGGCGGCCCGTTGTCCTGCGGCACGAACGTCTGCAGGTTGTTCCATTCGGCCCAGTCCACGCCCGAGGCGAAACTCCAGACGCCGTCGGCGACGAGCCCGCCCGCCGCCCTGCGCACCCGGCCGCCCTTCGCCGGGTAGGACGAAGCCGTGCAGACGTCGCCGTCCTCGCCCCAGACCTCGTCCTGAAGCTCCCGCGAGGCCATGGCGACGATGCCGTTCTGCGCGGCGATGTTGGAGAAAACCCAGGCCGCCGATCCGCAAGCGCGTCCGAGTTCGACGGAAATGTCGAGCATGCCCCTGTGGTCCATCTCGAAACCGCCGTAACGCGCCGGCATCTGGAGCCGGTAGAAGCCCGCGTCGCGCATCGCCTCGTGCGTCTCGAGGTGCAGCCTGCCGTTCTTTTCGGCTTCTCCCGCGCGCCCGCGAAACGGTTCGACGAACGACCGCGCCTTCTCCACGAGGGCGGCGCGGGTCGCCTCGCCCCAGGCCGATTCTTCCATCAGCGTTTTCCACGCCCGCCGGTCTCGGCGCGGGCCATCCAGATCGTCGCCGCGAAAATGATGGATGCGCCGATCCATGTCCAGATTCCCGTCTGCTGGCCGTAGACGAGCCAGCCGGCGGCCGCGACGATCGGCAGGCGCAGGAACAGGACCGGCGAGACGAGCCCCGCCTCGGCCAGCCCGAAGGATCTGGTGAGGCAGAACTGCGCGCCGACGCCCGTCGCGGCGAAGCCCAGCATCGTCCAGAGGGCGTCCGCCGGCGGCGGGACCCACCACACGGCCGCCGGAACCGCCGAGAGCGGAATGGTCAGCAGGAAGTTCCACGCCATGATGGTGGACAACGGGTCGTGCCGCGCCAGGCGGCGGGCGTTGACGTCCGACGCGGCGTAGCAGGCGGCGCCGGCGAGCGCGAAGAGGATGCCGTGATTGAATTCGGCGAAGCCCGGCCGGACGATGATCAGAACGCCGCCGAAACCGATCGCGGTCGCGATCGTCCTGTGCGCCCTCGGACGTTCCCCGAGGATCCAGATCGCGAAGGCCATCGTGAAGAACGGCAGCGTGAACTGAAGCGCCACCGAATCGGCGAGGTTGATCAGCGACAGCGAGTAGTAGGCGGAACACATGCCGGCGAAGCCGAGAAACGCGCGGGCGCAGTGGCGCGCTCTCACCTCGGTGCGGAACGGCTCCGGCCATCGCCGGATCAACAGCGGCGACAGAACGGCGAGCCCCAGCGTCTGGCGGATCAGCACCGCCTGAAACACGGTCATTCCGAAGTCCTGAAGCGCCTTGACCAGCGTGAAGGATGCCGAAAAGCATAGCGCCGCCATCAGCATCCAAAGCATGCCCGCCGCCGGAGCGTGCCGGTCGGGCGCGGCGGCCGTCATCCTGGCCGGCGCGGGCAAGTCGCCGCCCTTGCCCGCCGGAAAAGTCTACCTTCCTGCAATTCCGGTCGCAGGCGAACCTCGCGCCGGCCGGTCAGGGATTCGGCCCGGCGGCGAAGCGTTCGCCGCGCCGCCGGGTTTTCGGGACGAAACGCCCGGCCCCTCAGTGAGGCCTGCTCGTGCCGACGGGAATCGACGCTCCTCCGGTCATGGCGTCGAGCTCGTCTTCGAAGAAGAAGCGCTTTTCTCCGAAGGCCGGCTTCAGATGATTGAGCCAGGTCGCCTTGCCGTCGAACGCGGCGAAGAAGGGACGCCCGACCCACTCGGGATTGCGGCCCTGCAGGAATCGCAGCACGAAAACCTTCTCGCCGTTAAGTTCCTGCGTTCCCAAAACCTCGACCTTGCCCGGCGTGGCGCTCATGCTCGGCCCGCGAACCGTGCGGGCCAGCCCGGATACGCTTCGAACCGCGCCGTGGAAAACCTCCCACGTTCTGGCCAGGGGAAGTTCGAAGTAGTTCCGGGCGCCCGTGTCGCGTTCCACGAACATGTAATAGGGAATCATGCCCAGCCGGACCTGCTCCTGCCACATGCGGCTCCAGACGTCCGGGGAATCGTTGATGTGGGCGAGGACAGGCCCCTGGCAACGGATGATCGCGCCGGTATCGCGCAACCGCCGAATGGCCTCGCGCACCACGTCGGTTTCCAGTTCCCGCCAGTGATTGAAATGGGCCATGATGGCGACGTGCCGCCCGGATCCGACGATCCGTTCCAGCAACCGCAGCATGTCGTCGGCATCGTCGTCGCCGACGAAGCGGTTCGGCCAGAACGTCAGAGCCTTCGTGCCGATGCGGATATCGCGGATATGGGACAATTCCGGCTGTTCGATGATCGGCTCCAGGAACCGGGCCATCGAACTCGTCTTCATCACCATCGGATCGCCGCCGGTGACCAGAAGATCGGTGACGTCCGGATGCTCGGCAAGGTAACGGTGCAGTCCGCTGGCCTCGCGGGCGGAGATCTTGAGATCCTTCTCGCCGACGAACTGGGCCCAGCGGAAACAGAAGGAGCAATAGGCGTGGCAGGTCTGCCCTTGACTCGGGAAGAACAGCACCGTCTCGCGGTACTTGTGCTGAAGCCCTTCCAAAATCTCGTTTCCGACCTTGGGGATGTTCAGTTCGCGCTGCCCTGCGGGATGCGGGTTGAGCTTTTCCCTGATGTCGAAGACCGCGGCCTCGAAGTCGTTCTTCGGCGCATCGTTGCGCATGAGGTCCGCGACCCGTCCGAATTCCGAATCCTCCAGCATGCCCGCCTGCGGGAAGGTCATCTGATAGATCGGATCGTCCGGCACGCGGTCCCAGTCGATAAGGTTGTCGATCACGTACCGGTTGGAGCGGAATGGCAACACGCTGCTCACCACCTGCATTGCGAAGCGGTCGTCGCCCGGAATTTTCTCCAGCTGGGGAATATCGCCGAAATGCCTTGACGTCAGCGCCCGATACCTGTCGGTTTGCGGGATCGGTCCCGCCGCTTGCTCGCCGGCCGGGCCCGTGTCCTGCGCGACTATCTGATGAGTATCCAAGGAAACACCCTCCATGCATGACGTTCCGCACCGAACGGAAACGTACCGAAGCTTCCCCGCGCCGGGAAAGGATGGCGCCGATGATACTCTTTTTTCCGAATCCGGCAAGATCCGGCGCGCGACCTGTCAGTAACGGACGATATGTCCGGTCCATGTACCCTGTTTAGAACGCTTCCAGGGCGGAGTCCGCCAGCCGAACGTCGGCCCGGAGTTCCCGCGCTGATGCGTCCCGTCGGGCGGCCGGCGCGCAAGGCGGCGACCCGGCGGAAACAACGGCCGTTCCCGACGAAGGGCATGGCGACCAGCGGCGCGGTCCGCCCGCGCCTTTCGCGGAGGTGCCGCCTGCCGAAACGTCCGAACGGGACGGCTCCCGGCTTTATACCAAACCTACTATTAAGTGACCTGTATAACGAATGAATGTACTCGTTTATGTGCAACGAGAACGGGCTACTGCAAACCCCGCAAAAACAAGTCATTTAATTGTGGGATTGGTATTAGACGGTCTCGAACTCGAACCCGACGATGTTGCGCTCCTCCCGGCCGAACTCGATGCCGATCAGGTGGATCGGCACGCCCGGACGCCGGTACTTGTCCGCGTAGCCGCGTTCCCGTATCTGCGCCAGCGCCCGGCCTTCCGGCTTCCCGTCCGCGACCTTGAACTCGAACAGGTAGACGCCGCCGCCGTGCAGAACCGCCAGGTCCGAGCGGCCGCGCGCCGTGCTCTCCTCCGCGCGGACGTCCATCCCCGCCGCCGCGAAGTGCGAGTAGAACACGCTCGCGTAGTGGGCCCCCGCCATGCCCGTGTTCGCGTACCACTCGTTCGGGATGCTCGCCAGGAACGCCCGGAACCGCCGCTCGAGTCCCGCGAAGTCGTTCGTCCTCATCAGGCGGCGCAACTCCCGGCTCTCCGCCGCGACCGCGACGTCCGGCGCCATCGCCTCCAGCAGGAGCGCGTTCAGGCTGCGCTTCACCTCATGGTTCGGGTAGTCCAGCCGGTAGAGGGGCGCGTCCTCGTCCGGTTCTTCGCCGGCGATGGTCAGGTAGCCGGTCTGGAACAGCAAAGCCTCGACGGGGATGCGGTCGACGTCGATCGCCGACAGCAGGTCGTCGTCCGCGAACATGCCCTCCAGGGCCGGCGCCGAGACCTGGCGCCGCGACAGCGTCTCGACCAGGAAGGTCGGCGTGCCGCTCAAGAACCAGTAGTTGCCGAACCTGCGCTCGGCGAGCAGCAGCAGGATGCCGAACGGATTGTAGAGCCTCTCCGGCCCGCGCCAGTTGTAGCCGTTGTACCAGCGGCGGATCTTGTCCCGGTCCAGGCCCTCGAGTTCGGAGGCGAAGACCGCGTCCAGTTCGTCGTCCGTGTAGCCGCAAATGTCCGAGAACTCCGGCGCCAGCGTGATGTCGCGCAGGTTGTTCAGGCCCGAGAACAGGCCCGCCTGCGAGAACTTGCTTACCCCCGTCAGGAAAACGAAACGGAGATGCTTGTCGTTGTCCTTGATCATCGCGTAGAAGCCGCGCAGGAAGTCGCGGTTGGCCAGCGCCAGTTCCCGGTCGCCGAGCGCGTCCAGGATCGGCTTGTCGTATTCGTCCACCAGAACGACCGCCCGCTGCCCGGTGCGCTCGTGCAAGGCTTCGATCAATTCCCCGAAACGGTTCGACGCCTCGTCGGAGCCCGGTTCGAGGCCAGCGCGCCTCTCCGTCGCCGCCAGCTGCCGTTCCACGTTTCTCCGAACGAGATCCGGGGAGTCGAAATTGCCCCCGCCGAAGCTGATCCGCACGACCGGATGGCGTCCCGACCAGTCCCACCCGTCGTGCACGGCGAGGCCCCGGAACAGTTCTTCGCTTCCCTCGAACAGCTCCTGCAGCGTGTCCACCAGCAGGGTCTTGCCGAACCGGCGCGGACGCGACAGGAAATAGTACTTGCCCCTCTCGACGAGGCGGCGCGCATGCTCCGTCTTGTCGACGTAGTAGCAGTCCATCCCCCGGATCTCCCGGAGGGAGGAAAAGCCGATCGGAAGCATGCGTTTCGCCATCCGGCGAGAGTAGGCCGCCATGCCGGAACCGTCAAGGAGAGCGCCGGGTGCGCGTCAATTTCTTGAGATTCGCCTTTCGCTCAACGGGTCGAGCGAGAAACGCGCCATCGCCGCTGTCGCGACGCCGGGCGACGCGTAGTCCTGGGGAGATCTCCGGGAACCTCGCCGACGAACCGTTCCCCGACGCCGTCCGTCGACCTGTGCGAAACGGCACCTTGGCGAAGGCGCGGGGAACTTGCGGAGGCGTCGGCGAGAAAGCGGTGCGGCGCCCTTGAAAACGGTCGGGTCGACGAGGCCGTTCTCCGCAAGCGCGGCGTTGCAGGCTATCCCGCTCGCGCATACGCAAAGTTCCGCGCACAGGGTTTGTCCTCCGGCGTGCAGCAATTCCCGCTAAGGCCCTTGGAAAATATGGGATTTCAGAAAAATTTTTCGTAGATTTTTCTGGGTAGTGCGATTTGCCTGAGGGACTTTCTTATGTCGCGGCGGCTTGTCCATTGGTAATTTCGCCTTCTCGGCGCACCTTCTGGACATGCGGCCGCCTTAGCGGGAAATGCTATCCGGCGTGTCCTCCGGCGGCGTCGAGGCCGGTTGCAAAAGGACGGTCGGCAACCGGTCGGCGGCGGTGGACCGTTCGGGGCGCGGACGCCGCGCTCCGGCGCTCCATGCTCGGTGCGCGAGACTTCCGGGAGCGGCGGACAGCATGACAAACTCTCTCATGATCGGAGCCTGCTCACCCCGTAGCATGTAACTTTGGGTATGGTTCTCCCGGCCTCGCGCCGCTATCATGTGCCGACATAACCGTTCCGCGTTCGGGCGTCGCGGCGTGAAGACAGGGCTGGCAGCCCTCAGCGTCACGCTCCTCCCGAACGGCAAACGCCGCCGCGAAAAAATCTCGCGGAATGGTTCACGGGTGGCCGGCAGCTCGGGGTAGTTACACAGCAAAGGCGAGTGTTGCTGCGCCGCAAATCCGGTGCAAGCCGGGCCGTGGCCTGAACGCAGGCGGCCAGGGGCGTCGCCCGGCCGGCCGAGGGGTGGAATCTGCGAAAATCGCGGTTCCGGCGCGGAGAATTCGCAGTTTTCCGTACCCGAGGAAAAAATTAGGTACTCCTGAAAGCTGTCCGCATTCCAAGGCGTTGCGGACAGCGCACACGGCTCCATTAACATGTCGGTGTGTCCGGTCCATGTACCCTGTTTAGAACGCTTCCAGACCAAGGAGGCGCCGCCTGCGTCCGAACGGGACGGCTCCCGGCTTCAGGCGGTCTCGAATTCGAACCCGACGATGTTGCGCTCCTCCCGGCCGAACTCGATCAGGTGGACCGGCACGCCCGGACGCCGGTACTTGTCCGCGTAGCCGCGCTCCCGAATCTGCGCCAGTGCCCGGCCTTCCGGCTTCCCGTCCACGACCTTGAACTCGAACAGGTAGACGCCGCCGTCGTACAGGACCGTCAGGTCCGAGCGGCCGCGCGCCGTGCTCTCCTCCGCGCGGACGTCCATCCCCGCCGCCACGAAGTGCGAGTAGAGCACGCTCGCGTAGTGCGCCCCCGCCAGGCCCGTGTTCGCGTACCACTCGTTCGGGATGCTCGCCAGCAACGCCCGGAACTGCCGCTCGAGGCCCGCGAAGTCGTTCGTCCGCATCAGGCGTCGCAGCTCCTGGCTCTCCGCCGCGACCGCGACGTCCGGCGCCATCGTCTGCAGCAGGAGCTCGTTCAGGCTGCGCCTCACCTCCTGGTTCGGGTAGTCCAGCCGGTAGAGGCGCGCGTCGTCGTCCCGCTTCTCGTCGGCGATGGTCAGATAGCCGGTCTGGAACAAAAGCGTCTCGACGGGAATGCGGTCGACGTCGAGGGCCGACAGCAGCGTGGCGTTCGCGACCGCGCCCTCCAAGGCCGGCGCCGCGACCCGGCGCCGCGCCAGAAGGTCGGCGAGGAAGGTCGGCGTGCCGGTCTGGAACCAGTGCGCCTCGAACTCGCGCGTTTCGAAGAGAAGGAGGATGTCGAACGGGTTGTAGACCCTCTCCGGACCGCGCCAGTTGTAGCCGTTGTACCAGCGGCGGATCTTGTCCCGGTCCAGGCCCTCGAGTTCCGGGGCGAAGACCGCGTCCAACTCGTCGTCGGTGTAGCCGCAGATGGCGCCGAAACGCGGATCGAGGGTGATGTCGCGCAGGTTGTTCAGGCCCGAGAACAGGCCCGCATGCGAAAACTTGCTCACCCCCGTCAGGAAAACGAAACGGAGATGCCTGTCGTTGTCCTTGATCATCGCGTAGAAGCCGCGCAGGAAGTTGCGGTTCGCCAGCGCCAGTTCCCGGTCGCCGAGCGCGTCCAGGATCGGCTTGTCGTATTCGTCGACCAGCACGACCGCCTGCCGTCCGGTGCGCTCGTGCAGGGCCTCGATCAATTCCCCGAAACGGTTCGACGCCTCGGCAGCGCTCGGTTCGACGCCGGCGCGCCTCTCCGCCGCCGCCAGCTGCGCTTCCACGCTTCTCCGAACGAAGTCCGGGGAGTCGAAATTGCCGCCGCCGAAGCTGATCCGCACGACAGGATGGCGCGCCGACCAGTCCCACCTGCCGTGTATGGCGAGATCGCGAAACAGCTCCTCGCTTCCCTCGAACAGTTCCTGCAGCGTGTCCACCAGAAGGGTCTTGCCGAACCGGCGCGGACGCGACAGGAAATAGTACCTGCCTCTCTCGACGAGGCGGCGCACATGGTCCGTCTTGTCGACGTAGTAGCACTCCAGCCCCCGGATCGTCCGGAGGGAGGACATGCCGGTCGGAAGCATGCGTCTCGTCATCCGAAGAGGGTAGGCCGCCATGCCGGAACCGTCAAGGAGAGCGTCATTAACATGTCGGTATGTCCGGTCCATGTACCCTGTTTAGAACGCTTCCAGACCAGGGAGGTGGCGGCGGACGGAATAGCGACAGGGACTGAGAAAGGAGGCGTCGCACCCATGGTACTGAGCCATGGCGTCCAGCGCAGCTACGTCCGGCTGACGTTGCAAGCCCATGGCCGCACGCAAGCCGCGCCGCCCACCGGCGCAAGCACCCGTGCCGGGCGCTGCCCCCGGCGCTGCACCAGGACGGCTCGCGCCACGAGTGGGTGCCCGATCGGCCGTGGGCGTCACCATGGACGACGCCACCAGCGAACCGGCCTTCTTCGTCGCCGAGGAAGGCACCCTTTCCAGGCGCTTCGCGAGGTGGTCGGCGAGCGCGGGCTGTTCCGCTCGCTCTACACCGGCAACCGCTACTTCCACACGCCCGAGGCCGGCGGCAAGGTGGACAAGGACAACCCGACCCAGGTCGGGCGCGCCCTTCGCCGGCGTCGAGCATGTCGCCGCCTACGCGCCTGAAGCCCGTGGGCGCTCGGAGGTTCGGCACCTTGCAGCAGCGCCTGCTCCAGGAACTCAGGCTCGCCGCCGACATGGCCGAGGCTAACCGTTTCCTCACGCAGGTCTACCTGCCGGACCGCAACCGGCGCTTCGCGACCCCGCCCGAGGGGGTCGGCCTTCGTGCACTTCGCCGGCGCCCTGGACGACATCCTCTGCGTCCACGAGGAACGGCTCGAACGACACGCGGTACAAGGGACGCACCCTGCAGGCCGACCGTCACCACTACGTCAAGGTCAGGGTTTGGGTCCACGAGTACCCCGACCACGCCCTTGCCGTCTTCCACGGCCCCGGACGCCTCGCTCTCTACAGGGCCGACGGATCTCCGACCGCAACCCGGCAGGCCCCGCTTCGACGCGCCGGAGGCGTGGACAGCCGCTTCGCGCCTGACCGCTTCCCCGCAGGCCCAATCACCGCAACGGAAGCGGTCAATTAATTTGGTATGTACCAGTTCAAAATGTTCTTGACGGCCGGCGCGCGACCGGTCCGCCGCATTCCGGGGAACGGCCGCGGCGACGCGCGGCAAGGCTTGTCGTCCGCGCGCCGCCGCCTTATGTTTCCGCTCCGTCAACATCGAGGCCAGACGATGCAGTTTCTTGAAACCGGATATCCGGAACCATCCGAAGAATACTTGGAGGCGACTCCCTTCCTCGACCACGGCAATTCGAAAATCCGCGAGTTCGCCGACCGCGCGATCGATGGCGCGGCCACGGACCGGGAAAAGGCCGTCAACGCGTTCTACGCCGTGCGGGATTCGATTCGCTACGACCCGTACCGAATCGTCGACGACCCCGACGCCTACAAAGCGAGCAACGTGCTCGAAACCGGCGCCGCTTTCTGCATCCCCAAGGCCTCGCTGCTCGCCGCCGTGACCCGGTACGTCGGCATCCCGACCGCCATCGGATTGTCGGACGTGACGAATCACCTGTGCAGCCGACGGCTTCGCGACGCGATGGGCGGCAAGGATCTGTTCCTTCATCACGGATACGCGGTGATGCTGATCGAGGACCGGTGGGTGAAAGCGGCGCCGGCCTTCAACATCGAACTCTGCGACAAGTTCGACGTGACGCCGACCGAGTTCGACGGGGTCGGCGACGCGCTGCTTCAGGAGTTCGACAAGCGCGGCCGCCAGCACATGCAATACGTCGCCAACCACGGCACGTGGTCGGATCTTCCCTACCAGCGGATCTACGACGATTTCACCGAGTATTACGGGAGCGAGATCTGGAGCCGTTGCCGCGCCCAGGTCGCTCTCAACGAGAGCAGGCGGGCGAAGGACTTCGAGGACGAAAAACCGATTTCGTGATGGACGCGGCCCGCACCGCGGCGCTCCTCGGCGAGGCGCGGCTGGCGGCGCGTCCGGTTCCGGAACTCGCCGAACGGGACCGGCCGGGAGACTTATCCGAAGCGTACGCCGTGCAAGCGGCGCTGCACCGGATCCTCGGAGCGTCGGACGCGTTGTCCGGCTGGAAGATCGGCGCGACCACGCGCTCCATGCAGCGCTATCTCGGCGTCGACGGGCCGGCTTTCGGCCGCATGCTTTCGAGCAACACGCACCGCAGCGGCGCGGCGCTCGATAGCGCCGGTCTGATCAATCCGGGAATCGAATGCGAGATCGCGGTTCGCATCGGTCGCGACGCGGACGATTCGCTCTACGACCGCGACGCGGCGGGCGGCCTCGTGGACCGCGCGTTGCCGGCGGTCGAAATCGTCGAAAACAGATACGGCGACTTTCTGGCGCGGGGCGCGCCCACGCTCGTCGCCGACGACTTCTTCCACAAAGCTTGCGTTCTGGGTTCCGGAACCGCCCGGAAGATCGACCTCGCCGCGGTCGCGGGACGCGTTCTGATCGACGGAACGGAACGCGGAAGAGGCGTCGGCGCCGACGTGATGGGCCATCCGCTGGAGGCGGTCGCATGGCTCGCCAACGCGCTCCGGGCGCAAGGCCGGAAACTGCGCGAGGGAGAGATCGTTCTGACGGGTTCCGTCACGCCGGTCGTCTGGCTGGACCGCTTCCCCTGCGCCGCGGAAATCCATCTCGACGGGCTGGGCGAGGTCAGTCTGCGCCTTGAATGACTCGCCGCTACGATACCTTTCCGCCTTCTATCTTCTGGCCGACTGCGGGAACCCCGCCCTCCTCGCCCCAGCGGGGGGCGGATTCGATGTGAACGCCGATCTGATCGAGCATGCGCATGCAGGACTGGTCGACGATGTCCCGAAGCGAACTGGGGCGGTTGTAGAACGCCGGCACCGGCGGAAATATCACCGCGCCGATGCGCGCGAGTTTCGCGAGATTCTCGATATGGCCCAGATGCAACGGCGTCTCGCGTATCGCGACGACCAGCTTGCGGCTTTCCTTGAGAATCACGTCGGCGGCCCTGCTGATCAAATCGCCGGTATTGCCCATGGCGATGTTGGACATCGTCTTGATCGAGCAGGGAGCGATGATCATCCCTTCGGAATGAAACGATCCGGACGAGATCGAGGCGCCGATGTTTCCCGGCTCGTGCACGTCGTGAGCGAGGCCGTTGATATAGTCGAGATCGAGGTCGTGCTCCATCTTGAGCGTCAGCTTGGCCGACCGGCTCATGATCAGGTGAATCTCGATTTCCCCGTCGTCGCGCATCAGCTCCATGAGCCGCACGCCGTATATGGTGCCGGTGGCACCGGTAATGCCGACGATCACTCTCTTCAAAGGACTGTCCTCCTTCAACGCGCAGCCTCACTATAACCGAAGACTTCCCGGTCGGGAATCCGGCGCGGCGGACGATCGGCAAGCCCGCCGAGCATCTCGCGCGCCAGCGCCGGAAACGCGCCGCAGCGACGAAGCATGCCCGCCGCTCGTTCGCGGCGAGTCTTTCGGCCGGCGCACCCAAAGACGAAGACGGCGCGCGAGGTTCGGCGAATCGCGCGTTGCAAACGCCCGGTCTTGATGGCATATAGTAAACGTGATGAATTCAATGCCTGATATCGGTCGTCGAGGTTTCTGCGCGTCGCTCGCGGCGGCGTTTTCGCTCGCGGCCGCGAAACGCGCGGCCGGCGAACGGGACGGCTATCCGGCGATCGTCGGCGCAACCCGCACCCACACGACCCGCTATTCCGATTCCCTGGTGGACATCGCTCGCGCGTCCGGATTGGGCTACACGGAAATCGTCGCCGCCAACCCCGGCGTCGATCCGTGGGTGCCGGGCGCGGACGTCGAGCTGACCCTTCCCACCGGGCACGTTCTGCCCGACGCGCCTCGCGAAGGGCTCGTTCTCAACCTCGCGGACCAGCGGCTTTATTTCTTCCGCCCGGACAACCGAACCGTGGACACCGCGCCGCTCGGCATCGGCAACCTGGGGTGGAATACGCCCACCGGGTCGACGAAAATCGTCCGAAAGCAGCGCAACCCGACATGGTACGTGCCCAAGTCGGTGCAGAAGGACCAGCCGGAACTGCCCGCCATCGTGCGGCCGGGGCCCGACAATCCGCTCGGCAAACATGCGCTCTATCTCGAATGGCCTTCCTACCTGATCCACGGCACCAACAAACCCTACGGCGTGGGGCGCCGCGTGAGTCACGGCTGCGTGAGACTCTATCCCGAGGACATCTCGCGTCTGTACGGCGACGTTCAGATCGGGATGCCGGTGAGAGTGGTGGACCAAGACGTCAAGCTCGCTCGCCACGAGGGCCAGCTCTGGCTCGAAGTGCACCCCGACCAGGAACAGGCGGACGAAATCGAGCAGACAGGAACGTTCACGCCGTTCCAGCCCGCGGAACTGGAATTCAAGGTCGCACGCGCGGCCGGGTTCGACCGGGACCGAATCGACTGGACCGCGGTCGGAAGAGCCGCCCGGGAACGCCGAGGCGTTCCCGTTCCCGTGCTGGCGACTCCTCCGGGTTGAGCTACTTGCGGAGATTCTTCTGGAAAATGCGATCGGCCTTGTCGCCCGCAGCCTTGGCTTCGGCGGCGGCCATCTTGGCGGCATCCGCGGCGGCTTGCGCAGTATCGGCCGCATTCTTGGAAGCGGCGATGGCGGCGGCGGCGGAGGTCTGCGCCTCCGCGGCGGCGGCGCTGGCCTTCTCGAGCATTGCCCGGTCTTCCTTGTTGAGGGACATCTCGCAACCCGCGGCGAAGAGAACCGGCGCCACGGCGACGACAAGATATTTGAGACGCTTCATTTTATTTGCTCCTCGATGCTAATCGGCCTGCGGGTTGCGAAGCTTCAGGACGCCCGTTACGCCGAATTCCAGACAACCCGAGCGCAACAATACCGCAAGATGCGAATCTATCAACCCTAATCTTGCGTTATTTTTTTTCGACCGTCGGCGACCCACGGATCGCTCCAGCCGTTCGCGCGTCGGTTCGCGACGGCCGCCCGGACGGCCGATCGTCAAAACGAAGGCGAGCCGCTACGGTGCCGCGCCGCGGACCCGGCCGCCTCGCGTTTCGGCCGGCGGCCGGGCGCTTGCGTTCGGTTCACGCGATTCCATAGCGCCCGGGGGCGATCACGCCGTTCGGATCGAGCGCTTTCTTTATTTCGCCGCAGGCGCGCCGGAACGACGGCATGGCCCGCTCCAGGTGGAAATCGTGCCAGTCGATCGGCGCCCTGCCGACCGAGACGCCGCGCGCGAGATACGCCTCCGCAAGCTCCCGGTAGGTCCGGTCGGCGCGCGCGCTCTCGTCCTCGCTCTCCCGGTTGAACGTGATCACGTGAAGGCCGCGGGCGAATCGCGGACCCGCTACGTTCATGCAGGTGTAGTCGAGACCGTTCCGTTCGTAAATTTCGCGCCCGAGCCTCTGAAACTCGTTTGCGATCCTGCCGTTCATCGGAGTGCCCGGCGTGAACCAGGCGTTGCCGCCGCCGGGCCTCCACTTGAGCAAACCGAGTTCGGCGGCGGTCGGAACCCCCGAAAACGAATCGATGGCGCATTTGAGGGGCGGCATCGATTCGGCCTCCTCATGCGGGACGTATTTCGCCTTTCCGGAAGCCGTGAAGTGAGCGCGCACGCGATCGATCTGTTGGTCAAGCGCTTCCATCGACGGACCGTAAAAGGCTCCGGACGCGGTCCACGCGCCGACTCCGTGCTTCGCGCGCAACTCCCGGCGCGCTTCGTCGCTGACGGATGCGCGCCCGCCCGTCGCTTCGTACTCCGGATGCGTGTCCTCGGTGCCGACCAGGTAAAGGTCGTTCGAGATCCGAAACAGCGACGGCACGAAATTGGACATCTTGAGCGGCCGGCAGAGTTCGACGATTTCTTCCAGGTCGCCGTCGTCGGGAAACGCGAAGTGGAACGATCTGACGGCCGGCGGCCGCGGCAACATCCAGATTCCCAGCCGCGTAACGATCCCGAAGTTCGACTGCGCGAACAGGCCGTCGAGAACCGGACCGAAGCAATACTTCGACACGTGCCAGTTGATGAGATCCTCGTGCTCGATGGAACCGTCGCCGGTGCGCAGGATCTCGCCGTTGCCGAGCACCACCTCCATTCCGCAGGAAAATCCGAAGTGATCGAAATACGGGCCGTAGCCCGCTCCCTTGTCGAGGGCGTTGCCGATCATCCCGCCTTCCGGCGGTCCGGACGTGGTGGAAATCATCCAGCGGCCGCCCAGACGCTGCAATTCCTCGGCCATCATGCGAAAGCTGACGCCCGGCTCGACCGCCGCGTAACCGAGGACATCGTCGACCTCGAGTATCCTGTTCATGCGCCTGCCGCAGTCGACGACGACCATGCCCGCGGCCGGCGCGGACCGCGTTCCGAGACCTATGTTGCAGCCCGTCGACATGGGAAAGAGCGGCGTCCGGAACTCGTTCGCGGCGCGAACGATCGCCTGCACTTCGGCCGTTGACCCCGGAAACAGGACCGCGGCGGGACGGCGGTCGCCCGAGGGCATGGTGTTTTCTCCGTAACGGGCCAGCGTATCGTCGGCGACGTCGACCCCGGCGGAGCCAAGTTCGCCTTCGATCCGCTTCAGGAACCCCGCGAGTCCTTCGTTCATGGCCAATCCTCCCTGTCGCTACCAGACGGCGGGCGCGCCGGATGGATCCCCGCTCTCGTCCGCCGTCAATTCCCTGCCTTCCAGCGCTCGAGGCATCGGACCGCCCGTGGCCCAATCCAGCAGTTCGACCGTATGGACGATCGGCAGTTCGGTGAAGAAACCGATCTGCGTCATGCATCCCAGGTTCCCGGCGGCGACCGCCGCCGCGCCGGTTTCTTCGATGCGCTCCGCCTTCCGCTGCCCCAATTCCCGCGCGATTTCGGGCTGAAGCATGTTGTACGCTCCGGCCGAGCCGCAGCAAAAATGCCTCTCCGGCACGTCGACCACCGAAAATCCCGCTGCGCGCAACAGCTCGCGCGGCTGTCGAAAGACCTTCTGGGCATGCTGCAGCGAGCAGGCGTCGTGATAGGCTACCTTCAGCGGGAGGCCGCCTTGCAGCGGACGCAACCCGATCCCGTGAAGCACCTCCGTCACGTCCCGCGCCCGCGCCGCGATTTCCCGCGCCCTCTCCGCTTCATCCGCATCGAATATGCGGCCGTAGTCCTTGACCGTCGTGCCGCAGCCCGCCGCGCTGGCGACGATCGCGTCCAGCCCGCCGGCCTCGATCTCGCGAGACCATGCCGATACGCATTGGCGGGCCGCCGCCTTCGCGGACCGCTCCCGGCCCATATGGAGGGCGAGCGCCCCGCAACAACCGGGGGCGACGACGACCTCGCAACCGTGCCGGGTCAACAGGCGAATCGCCGCCCCGTTCAGGTGCGGCGCGACCGCCTCCTGCACGCATCCGGCAAGCAACGCCACCCGCGCCCGCCGTTTTCCTTCCGGCTGGTAGACTCCCGAAGCGGTTCCGCTTTCCCGGGACGCCGGAACCCGACGCGCCATGTCGATCAGATTGCCCAGCCGGCCCCCGGCAACGCATGACGGAACGGAGCCCACAACGCGGCCGCCTTCACGGCCAGGCGAAAGCGGGACGGACTCGAGACGGAAAAGGCGATCAGGCGGCGCAGAAGCCGGTCGCCCAACGGACGGCGGTAATGCCGCTCGATATACGCGCGCGCAATGTCGACAAGGTGCATGTAGTCGACCTTGGCGGCGCAGGTGGTCATGCAGGCGTTGCAGGACAGGCAACGATCGATGTATCCGACCGTTCGCGGCGACGGCTCGCCGCCAGCCTCCAGCATTTCTCTGATGAGATCTATCCGGCCGCGCGGCGCGTCGTTCTCGTCGCGAAGCAGAACGTAAGTCGGACAAACCGCCGTGCAGAACCCGTAATGCACGCAATCCTTCAGGATCCCGTCGGCGGCGGAAATGTGCGGTTTCGCGAGTTGCTCGCTCGTGAAGGCAGTCTGCACGGCGCACCATCCCCACCAAGGCGTCGCTGCGAAAAAGCGTAACATCGCGTCATCGCCGGGTAAACGGAAGCGAGCCCAAAGCGAACGGCAAGCGCGTTCGTCCGCAGCGCGCCAGCGTCCGGAGGCCGGAACTTTCGACCCGGCCTTTTCGCGGCGCGTCCGCCGAGAGCCGCCGCGATCCGGTCGACACGCGGAAAGCGTTGCGTTACAAGCCGCCTGCTGGCGGCGGCCGTCCGGTCCCGGACGCAAGAGCGCGAAACGATACCGGCAGGGAGAAGAATCATGGCCTCGAATCTTTTTGGCGTGGAGGGAAAAGTCGTCGTCATCACCGGCGCGGGACAAGGCATCGGGCGCAAGTACGCGCATGCGTTCGCGGAAGCGGGCGCCGTGCCGGTCGTCGCCGAACTCGATGGCGCGAATGCCCGCCGCGTAGCCGGCGAAATCGAAGCCAAGGGCGGCAAGGCCCTCGCGGTCGAAACCGACGTCGCTTCGCAGAGTTCGGTCGAGGCAATGGCCAGCAAGGCGCTCGACGCGTACGGGCGCATCGACGTTCTGGTGAACAACGCCGCAATCTTCTCGACGCTCGAACGCCGCAGTTTCGAGGAAATTCCGCTGGACGAATGGAACCGCGTAATGAACGTGAACGTCACCGGGTCTTATCTGTGCGCCCGGGCCGTCCTGCCGGCGATGCGCGCTGCCGGAGGAGGACGGATCATCAACATCTCGTCCGGCACGGTCCCCCAAGGCACGACCGGGTTCATGCATTACGTCACCTCGAAGGCGGCCGTCGTCGGAATGACTCGCGTGATGGCGCGGGAACTGGGCGACGACAACATCAACGTGAACGCCGTCATGCCGGGCTACACGGAAACGGAAGTCGAGCACGCCATCATGACCGAGGAAGGCCGCCAGGCCGTCAAGAACATGCGGATTCTCAAGCGGAGCGAAACCACCGACGATCTGGTGGGCACGCTTCTGTTTCTGGCCTCCGGCGCCTCGTCTTTCATCACCGGGCAGTCGATCGCCGTCTGCGGCGGCGAAGTGATGCTGTAGGAGGTTGTCGGGCCGTTTCCGGCCGCGGCTTCCCGGAAAAGCGATTTTTCACGCGGACGCAACGACGCGCCTCCGCATGGCATCGAAACCGGGCGCAGTCGCGCTCTGCGCCTGCCGCTTCGCTGGACGGACGGCGCGGCCCGAAGGCGACGAAATCGAGCTGAAAACGCGCCGACTGGCAGCCCGCGAGCGCGTCCCCCCAAGGGCTTTCGAACCGGGCTGCACCGACCCGCGCGGGCAAAGAACATTCCATCCCTGCATTTGCGAACGGAGAGCGTAATCCGGAAGCGCCGGCGCCAACGCTTGACAAGCCAACAACGATGTTTTTCGATGTTCAATAGTACCCAGCGAGCCGCCCTATGCATGTTCTACAGCTGAAGATCAGGAACATACGGTCTTTGCACGAGCTGGACATCGACCTCAGCCAAGATAAAAAATCGTCGGGCTGGCATGTAATTCTCGGCGACAACGGTTCTGGAAAGTCCACTATCGTTCGCGCCTTGGCGTTGGCCTTCATTGGGCCGGAAAATGCCATGGCCACCCGTCAGGACTGGTCCAAGTGGCTTTCAAACGGCAAAAAATCCGGCCATATTTCCAGCACGCTAAAACAACACAGAAAGGAAGACAGATGGTCGGGAAGAGGCAGAACAAGCGCCGAATATATTGATGTCGAAACAACGTTCAAAAAAGAAACCGGAAACCAAGACAGGGTAAGGGTTGCATTCTATGGCAACCATGGTGACAGAACGATCTGGAACGGTTCCGGTTGGTTTTCCGCCTCCTTTGGAGCGTTTCGACGTTTTTCCGGCTCGGATCCGGAAATGGACAGGCTTTATTTGAGTCATCCCTTGCTAGCCCCTCATTTGTCCGCGCTCGGCGAAAACGTTGCCCTCCGCGAAAGCTTCCGGTGGTTGAGCGACCTTCAGATCAGGGCGCTCGAAGGAGATAGCGAAGCGAAGGAAATCCAGAACGAGGTAATTCATTTCGTCAACGCAGCCAACCTATTGCCGCACGGGGTCCGCATAGAGAAAGTGACGGCCGAACGCATGCTGCTGCTCGACGGCAATGGTTCGACGGTTGCAATCGAAGAAATGAGCGACGGATATCGATCAATTCTCGGCCTCCTGTTCGAGCTCATGAGAATTATGTTCGTCCGTTTCGGCACGGAAGAGGCATGCTCGAAAATCGACAGGAAAGCCGGAACCGTCCTGCTTTCCGGCGTTGTCGCGATCGACGAAATCGACGCCCATCTTCATCCTGCGTGGCAAAAATTCATCGGCGACTGGTTTGTCCAACGTTTTCCCGACACGCAATTCTTCGTCACCACGCATAGTCCAATCATATGCCGCTCAGCGCGCCAGGGAAGCGTCTGGTTGCTGCCCGCGCCCGGATCTTCGGATCTTCCTCGCCGGGTTACAGGAATCGAGCTGGACCGTTTGACCGATGGCGACATACTGGATGCCTATAGCACGGAGCTTTTCGGCGAGGATGTAACAAGATCGGAACGATCGAAAGCGAAACTGCAGGAACTCGCCCAACTCAATCGAAAGCGATTAAGCAAGAAATTAACCAGAAAAGAGCAAAGTAGACTTAACGTTCTACGGGCGACCATGTCGAGCGATCCGAGCAATACCGCCCCGATGACGGATTAGTTGTCTGCGTTACAGGTGAACGATCTAGGTCTTGAGAAAAAATGCGTCAGAAAGCTTGATTCGATATCAGAAAGAAGTCGATTCCGAGAATACTTATTCTGATGCACCATTTACGCCGCGATCGGGTCGACCATGCATTTATCGAGAATCGGCCCGAAATTCGCTCCGGGCAAAATCCTCTTTCGACGCCGAAACCGCTACGGACCGGCTGCCGGCTTTTTCGAGCTGGCAGCGCCCGGATTCGGGTGCACGACAGGATTGTCATGAGGAAAGTCTTGGAATGTGGGAAGAACCGGCGTATCAGTCTATAAGCTGTCAGGAAACGGGGCGCTCCATGTCCACGGAAGAACTCGAAGGCCGTCGAGCCCAGCTGCTCCAGGAACTGGCCGCGATTGGCGACCTGCGCCCGGGTTCGCTCGTCTCGCGTTATCGCAAGTGCGGCAAACCCAACTGCCGTTGCGCTCGGGAAGGCGACCCGGGACACGGACCAAGCTGGTCGTTCACCCGCCATGTGGACGGGAAAACGGTGACGCGAATCTTGAAGCCGGACGATGTCGAGCGCGTTCGGACGCAGATTGCCGAATGTCAACGTTTGCGTCGGCTGACCAACGAGTTGATCGAGGTCAGCGAGGCGCTATGCGAGGCGCAAGAAGGAACGGACTAAAAAAAGCCCTTCAAAAATATAGGTCAGAATGACTGACTGAGGCGATCATTATCGGCAAAAAAGTGCCAAGATGGGCCGTATGGATCAGGGCGAATTTATCTTTCAGCCTAACCTAATGATAATGCAAGGTAAAGGCCGTTCAAGAAGGGGGCGAATGATCGGAAATACCGGCGGGTAATTTTTTTCTAGACATTTCCGGTTTTTGCCGCCAATGTGCCGGCCATGATGCTGAAAAACATTTGGGGGCCGAACGACATTGCCGTTCGGCCGGTGCTCGACCGGGCCGAACGCGACCGGTGGGACGAGACGATGCGGAAGCATCACTACCTTGAGTTTCGCGGCATGGTCGGCGAGGCGGTGCGGCATGTCGCCGTGGCCCCGAACGGGGAATGGGTAGCGTTGCTGGGTTGGAAAGCCGGGGCCTGGCGGCTGCGGGCGCGAGACCGGTGGCTGGACGCCCGAGCAGCGTGGCCGCCGGTTGCATCTTGTAGCGAACAACGCACGCTTACTGATTCTTCCGCCTTGGCGGCGACACAATCTGGCGTCCCATATTTTGTCCCTCAGCACCCAGCGCCTGTCGGACGACTTTCAGGCGGCATACGGTCATCCAGTCCTGATGGCGGAGACTTTTGTGGATCCGGACCGTTTCGAGGGAACGTGTTACCAAGCGGCAAACTGGCAAGCCATTGGGTTCACAAAAGGATACGAGCGCATGCGGCGGTTACCGCGAACACGGAACGTCCAGAAAGATGTTCGAGCTGGAAAAGGATGCCCGCAAGCAACTTCGCATGCTTTCCGACGACAAGAGCTGGAACTGCAAGACATTGAACGTAGACGAGATACCGGATCACAGAATGGGGAGTCTGTACGAGTATTTGAGTACGGTGCCGGACTTCCGAAGTCGTCGCGGTCAGCGCTTTGGCAACGGTTCTCGCGATAGCGGCGCAACTGTGCGGTTTGTTCAGCGTGACCGCCATAGCGGACTTCTCCAGAAAGTTGAAGCAACCGCAGCTGGCGGAGGTGCGCTCAGAGCGATAATGGAAACCGCACGGCGCCGAGCTACCTTCCATCGCGTGCTTTCAAATGTCGACCCGGAAGCTCTTGACAAGGCTTTGCGAGAATGGACCGCGCAATACCAGGATCCCAACGGAATCCTTGACGGGAAATCCGTGCGCGGAGCGTCGCGGCGGGGGGACGGATGCCATCTGGTCGGCGCCGTCGAGCACGAAACCGGACTAATTTGCGGTCAGGTGAAAGTCGCAGACAAGTCAAACGAGATTCCAGCTGCGCGAAAGTTGTTACGGAGCATGCAGTTGTCTGGACGTATTGTGACCGCTGACGCCATGCACACTCAGGTCGAAACCACCCAGTTGATCTTGGACAGGGGAGCCGATTATCTTATGGTCGTCAAGGGCAATCAGAAGACGATACTCGACGAAAGCGATTGACTGGAACGATCAGGAGGTCGGTAAAAGCGAGACGGTCGAAAAAACGCACGGTCGAATCGACACTCGTAGTTGTCTGGTCGTCGAACTCGACAAAACTTGGGACGGGTACGTTGAACTGCCCGGGCGACGGCAAGCGTTCCGCATCGAACGTATACGCCAGAAACTCAGAAAGGGAAAGATCGTCGGGACAACTTCGGAAATCATTTACGGAGTAACTTCCGTCCCGCCATCGCACGGAGGACCTGCCGAGATTCTCGATATTGCTCGCCGTCACTGGGAAATCGAGAACCGGGTGCATCATGTTCGCGACATGACTTACGACGAGGACCGCCGCCGCAACCACGTCGGGGGCAGTGCCCGTGCACTGGCTTCGATTCGCAACGCCGCGATCTCCATCGTTCGGTTGCGCGGACGATTACCTGCCGCAGGCTCACCGGCACTACGACCTGCGCCAGGCCGTTCGAGAGCTGTCCACGGAGGTCTTCTGACGTCCGCCAGTAGCCTCGCCTCTCGCACCACCGCTGTCAGCACCGCTGCCGTCTCTTCACGCCGCCATCGTCTCGCCGACGCGAATCTCACGCCGCGGCCGCCTCCTCAAGGGCGGCGCTTGGCAATGATCGCGCCATTCTTGAATTCGCCCTGCGTATGGATAGAGGATTGTCGGCCAGAGGATGGATGCGTCCTCATGGCGACAGCAGGTTTCGAGCATCATGGGCAAAGCTCCGTGGTAGCGTCGCGCGACGCGCTGCCGCCAGAAATTGAGGCGACCTATTCGCTGACGTTTAGCCAGACCAGGAATCATCAGGCGTTCAGCATGCGGACAAAAGCGGCCTATGGCTGGCGATGCGCTTTCAGCGGTCTGCTGGCAATTATGTCCCGTGAGAGAAATCCTGGTGGGCGCGCTCGCCGCCGCGAAGGCCGCTGCCGAGAGTGCGCGAGCTTACGTTGCTGCCTGCGCCGCGTACATGGACGAGGCCCCGCTGCCATGAGGGCGGAGGTCGTGGCTATCTTGAAGCGCCGGACGCTGGCTGTGACTTGGGCTTGAGCGGCTTCAAGCAGATGCTGCTGCCGGGGCGGGAAACTTCCTCGTTCGGGCCGCCTTGAACCGCTCGACCACGATCCGGTCGGCGCGATCACGTGCCTGCCACAGATCGTAGGCCATCTGCATACCCAGCCACGTCTCCGGGTTCGACCCGAACGCCTTCGACAGGCGGACGGCCATATCGACCGAGATACCCGCGTTGCCGTTGACGAGGTGGGAAAGAGCTTGGCGCGTGACGCCCAGACCTTCGGCGGCTCGCGTCACGGACAGACCGAGAGGCTCCAGACATTGCCGTCTCACGACGCCGCCGGGGTGAGGTGGATTTTGCATCGCCATGGTCCAAACCTCCTCAATGATAGTCCACGTAATCGACGTCAACTGCGGACCCGTCTTCGAATCGGAAAGTCACGCGCCAGTTCCCCGATACCGAAACGGCGTAGTGGCCTTTCATCTTACCCTTCAGCGCGTGGAGTCGGAATCCCGGCAAGTCCATGTCGTTGGGTCCACGGCCCAGCATGATGTCCTTCAGTTTCTCGACATGCTCAGACGCCACCCGCCGCGCTGTCCGATAAAGCGCCTTGAGGCCTCGGTGTTTGAACGACGCGATCATGCCAAAATGATGACGCGTCGCCTGTCGATTGACAAGCGGCGAAACCGCCTTGCATCTCCGTCCCGATTCCGGCTGCTCGCGGGTCTTCTCCGATTCCGGTACCCACTCGCGCGATTCCGCCGAGCGACCTTCATGCTTCCGGCCGTGGACGGGTTCGGACCTTCTGCCCTTCCCCGGCGCGACCGCCTCCCGCGCGGCGATGCGCTCGCCGGTGGCGGCCTCCAGCCGCTCGCGCAGCGCGTTCCGGTCATCGGTGACCGCCCGGTCGCGAGCCCGGCCGATCTCGACGTAGAGCGTCTTCTGCGTCGTCAAGTGGGAGTGATTCGCTTCCATCGCCCACCGTATCCACGATGCGGCCTTGGAAGGCATGAACAGCGGGGGCCCAGGCGCGGTCGACGCGACGCAGCTGTGGTCGTTCCTGCGCATGTCGAGAACCCCGGCCCGCTTTTCCTCGTTTTCCTCTTCTTCGATTGAATTCTCCGGCCCGAAGGCGAAGCGCCGAAAGAATGCGCCCTTCCAGCCATTGAGGCTTCGGCCCGGATTCTCCCCTCTTGGTCGGACCTCCGGAACCCGCCGATGGTCGCCGTCGAAAACGATCTCGCGGATCAGGCCGGGCTCCGGCCGCTCAGCCGCTCTTCCAGGGCCTGACGCTGAATCTTCCCGGTGAGGGTCCGCGGAAGATCGTCCGTCGCCACGAAATGGACTTCCTTGGGGAGTTTGTAGCCGGCGATTCTGCCCCTGCACATCCCGACGACGTCCTCGGCGCTGAGGGTCTCGTCGTTGCTCGCGACGAACGCGACCGGCACTTCGCCCCAGCGATCGTCCGGCTTGCGCACGACCGCCACGTCGATAATGCGCGCGTCGGCCATGATGTGCTGTTCGATCTCGGCCGGATAAACGTTCTCGCCGCCGGACTTGATCATGTACTTGACCCGGTCGACGAAATCCAGGGTTCCGTCGGGATTGCGGCGGAACACGTCGCCCATGTGGAACCAGCCGCCCCGGAACGCCTCCCTGTTGGCGTCGTCGTTGCCCCAATAACCGGAGAAAAGGCTGGGACCTCGGATGGCCAGTTCGCCCGCCTCGCCGTCGGGCACGTCGTTGTCGTCGGAATCGACGAGACGAACCTCGCAGAACCCGGTCTGCGCCTTGGACAATCTCTCCGGCGTCGCGCCGACGGCGATGAAGTTCGCGCTCGCGGGCGGATTTCCCGTCTCCGTCGAGCCGAAGGTGTTGACGTAGGGAGCGTCGAGCAGCGTCGAGATCTCCGCGATCAACGCCCGCGGAACGAGATCCGCCATGACCCCGATCATCCCGACCGGCTTCGGTTTCGCTCCGGCGTCCCTCAACTGCCGGATGAAGTCCTCGATCATGCCCGGTATTACGATGAGCCAGTGCACCGGCCAGGTTTCGACGATTCGTATTATTTCCTGAGGCCGATAACCGTCGACGACCGCGACCCTCCCCCCGCGCAGCAGCGTCGCCAGAGCGAAATCGTTGGCCCCCATGTGGAACAGCGGCGACCAGGCGACGAAAGTGTCTTCTTTCGGAACGTGAAACTCGCTCGCGTAGATCAGGCTGCGGGCGATCATGGCGCGGTGGCTGATCAGCGCGCCCTTGGGCAGTCCCGTGGTGCCGCTCGTGAAGATGATCACCAGCCCGTCCTCCGCCTCGACGCGGACGTTCGGTTCGTCGTCCCCGAAAGCTTGAAGCGCCGCCTCGTACTCCGCGCCGAACGACAGATCGGGCGGGCGGCCGGCGGCCCTCAGCGCGGTCGCGTATTCCGGAGCCGCGACGACCAGACGGGGGGACGTCAGGCGGAGGCTGTGCGCGATTTCGGCCTCGGCCCAGCGCCAGTTGAAGTTGACCGCAATGGCGCCGATCTTCGCCGCCGCCAGCTCGACCTCGAGAAACGCAATGCAGTTGCGAGCCAGCAGCGCGACCCTGTCGCCCCGGCCGATCCCTTTTTCGAGCATCGCTCCGGCCAGCCGGTTGACCCGCGCGGCGAGTTCTCCGTACGTCAGCTCCCGGTCGCCTTCGACCAACGCCGTCCGCCCGGGGTTCAACGCGGCCGTTTCCGCGAACAGCCGACCGACCGTCGTCGCCCCCGCTTGAACCGCTTCCGGCGGCGGAACGTAAACCGGCGCGGTCATGTCCGCTTGTCCTCGACGAACGCCAGCGCCCGGACCGGGCTTCCCGATCCCTGGCGAATCTTGAGCGGAGCGGCGACTACGACCGCGCCCTGCGGCGGCAACAGGTCGAGGTTGGTGAGGGCCGGAAGGCCGAAACGGCCCGCGCCGTGCATCATGTGATGACACGGATGGGGGACCGGAAAGTGGGCCGCCTGCCCCGCGTCCGTGCCGACCGCCTCTCCCCCGAAACCGACCACGTCGCGCTCCTCGATCAGCCAGGGAACGAGGTCCGGGTGAGGGCCCGGGGTATTCGCGCCCTCCTCGCCCATGTTGAGATAAGCGACCGGATCCGCCTTCCTGGACCAGTCGGTGCGCATCAACAGCCAGGAACGCGGCGGAATCCGGCCGTGCCGCGCCTCCCACTCCGCGACTCGCTCGACCGTGAGCAGATAGTTCGGATCCGCGTCGGCTTCGGCGCAGCAATCGACGACGCAGGCATGCGCGACGAACAGCTCCGGAGGAATCGTGTCGGTCGCGTTGTTGGGAAGATCCTTGCCCGAGATCCAGTGGATCGGCGCGTCGAAATGAGTGCCGGTGTGCTCGCCGCAGGAAACGTTGTTCCAATAGACGCCGGGACCGCGGCGATCGTACCGCGAGATCACCTCCATGCGGAACGGCCAGGACTGCCCCCACTCGGGCGGGACGACGATCGTCGGGGTGCGTTGATCGAGGGTCATCGTAAGATCGACGACCCGGATGCTCCCGTCGACGATGCCGGTCAGCAGGCTTCCGAGGAGAGTTGTACGTCCTTCCTTCGCCATGTTTCTCTCGCGCGCCGTCAGAGACGGATGGCGCGTTCCATCTCCTTTGGATTTTCCGCCATTCGCTCGAGGATTTCTTCGGCCACCGCGCCGATCGGGACGTCCTCGACGCCCCGTTTGAGAGCGGCGACGACGCGCGGCGCGATCCCGGCCGGAAGCAGCTTGGGCGGCGGCGCCAGTTGGTGCCACTCGTCCTCGATGGGGCCGATGAAGGCGTTGACCACCCGCACGCCGCCGGCCGTCAGTTCGGCGCGCAGGCATTGGGACAGGGAAAGAGCGGCCGCCTGCGAAGCGGAGTACGTGCCCAACGCGGGATTGTTGATCCAGGCGTACGCCGAGAAAATATTCAGCCACGCGGCGGCGGCGTGATGGCCGTCGGCTCCGAGAGCGCGCATCGTCGGCCCGAAGTGCCCCGCCAGCCGCATCAGGCCGTAATAGTGGACCTCCATCTCGTCGTGCGCGGTATTGATGTCGAAGCGATCGATCAAGCCGCCCGTCCGAAGATGATAGGAGTTGTTGACCATGATTTCGACCTTGTGGCCGATCATGGCCGCCAGCTCCTCGACGGAATCGGTATCGGTCACGTCGAGAGGAAACGGCGTGACTCGTTCCATCTTGCGCATTTCGTTCAGGTAACGGCTCTCCCTCCAGGGTTGCGCGAAGCCCGCGAAAATGTCTCGCGCGCCCGCGTCCGCGAACGCTTTCGCAAGCTCCAGCCCAAGTTCCGTCTTGCCGTCCACGATGAGAATTCGCCTGTGCCGGGGATCGAACTCCATTTCGCGCAGCTGGACGTCGTCCTCCTGACGAGGGGTCGGCCGTTCGGGCCGCGCCGTCGCCACGGCGTTGCCTGCGGGATCGATCCCCAGCGAAAGGCGAACGCGCTCCCCCCGCGCGCAGTCTTCGGCGAGATGCGCGACGATCGAAGGGCCGGCGTCGGCGGCGACGATGCCGAGACGCCACGGAAGCCGGTCGCGGAAGTACAAGTCGTTGGAATGCCGCAGCGTGGTCTCCGCAAGCAACGTGCCGCCGTCCGGCACGTCCCTCCATTCGAGGGCGTCGCCGAGGCATTTGCCGCAGATCTGCCGCGGCGGATATTGAACCGCTTCGCAGTCCGCGCAGGTCTGCAGAGCGAACCGGCCGACCGCCGCCATCGCCGCAAGGCCCTGGGCCTCGCGGGAACGGTTGCCGGGCGGCAGGGTCGGCATCCGCGTGCGTCGGCGCGGATCCTTCCGCTTCGGAGGCGGCAGGACCTTCGTCACGGCGAGCTTTCGGCGAGAATGGCGGCCGACGTGCACAGGCCGCGGTCGTAGTTGATCATGCCGAAACAGGAAACGAGGCCGTGGCGCGCCCGCTCCACCTTGTCGCCGACCGTCCGCCCGGTGAGCTGGCGCACGGTCTCGACGAGGCCGATGAAGCCTCCTCCGGCGCCCGCCTGCCCTGCCGAGAGCTGTCCGCCGCAGGTGTTGAACGGAAAGTCGCCGGCCGCCGTCAGATCCCGTCCGCGCACGAATTCGCCAGCCTCTCCCTTGGCGCAGAAACCCAGATCCTCGATCTGCATGAAGCAGATGACCGGGTAGTCGTCGTAGGCTTGCATAAGATCCATGTCCTTCGGACCGACGCCAGCCTGCCCGTAGAACTCGTCCGCGTCCAGCGCCCAGCCGCCCCGGATCTGAATCGGATCGTCGGGAAACGCGTTATGGCGTTCGATCGTCGAGAGCACCGTCGCGTAAGGGAGGCCCAGGGACTTCGCCCTGTCGGTCGTGGTGACGAGGCAGGCTTCGGCCCCGGCGCACGGCATCACGCAATCGAACAGGCGCAAGGGATCGGCGATCACGCGCGCGTTCAGGTACTGGTCCATGGTCAGCGGGCGCTTCATCATCGCGTGCGGAACGGAAAGCGCGTTGTTGCGCTGCGCGATGCACAGCCGGCCGAAATCCTCGCGCCTCGCGCCGTACTCCCGCATGTAATGGTCGGTCAGGAAGGCGAAGCTCGAATTGGGCCCGCCCGAACCGTAAGGATAGACGGCATCGTTGGCGAACTGGCTGAAGGTGGCGATCGTTCGCCGGAAAGTGTCGACGTGATTCGTGTCGCCGCCGATGCACGCGACGATTTCGGCGTCGCCCGCCTGCACGGCGCGGGCCGCGCGCCGCAGCGCCACCGCGCCGCTCGCGCCCCCCATCGGAATGTGGTCGAGCCAGCGCGGCGAAACGCCGAGATACTGCATCAGCCCGACGGCCGTGTCGGGGGCGAGCGTGAAACTCGAAACGCAGTATCCGTCGATATCGGCCTTCGCGACGCCCGCCTCCTTGATCAACTCCGCGAGAGCGCGCCCGCAAAACCAGTGGGCGCTCCTGATCGAGTAGCGCGCGTAGGGAATCGTCGCCGGGGCGCAGACGGCGACGCCCTCGTAACCTAGCCGCGACAAGCCGGGCATCCTTTCGCGAAGGCGCGGCCGGCCGGCGGACCGAGCCGCCGGCGGAGAAGGCGAAGAACGGCCGACCGTCCGGTCGTCCCGACGACGCCGACTCCGCCCGGCCCGGAACCGCGAGCGCTCATCGGCTCAGACCACCGCCTCGATCAACTGCGGTCCCTTGCGACCGATGCAGTCCTCGAAAACGCGATTGAAGTCTTCCGACGTATTGCAGACATGCCCTTCCACCCCCATGCCCTCCGCGAGTCGCGCCCAGTCCAGATCCGGGTTCGACAGATCGAACAAATCCGGCACCCGGTTCGTTCCGATCCCGTACTGGCCGAGAGAGCGGACCAGAATGCCGTAGACGCGGTTGGAGAATATGACCGTGGTGACGTCGCATCTCTCGCGCGCCATGCTCCAGAGCGCCTGAAGGGTGTACATCCCGCCGCCGTCGGCTTGCAGGCACAGCACCTTCCGGTCCGGACACGCGATCGCCGCCCCGAGAGCGACCGGCAGCGCCTGGCCGATGGCTCCCCCGGTAAGGTACAGGCTGTCGTGCGGGGCGGCGCCGGCCGCCAGCGGATACGCCGCCGCGCCGCCGGTGCCGGATTCGTCGGAAACGATCGCCCCTTCCGGCAGGAAACGGCAAATCGCGCGACCGATCGCCTCCGCCGTCAGCGGTCCCTCGGCGAGGCTCGGCGCGGTCCGCTCGCACAGCGACGCGCCGCCGACGCCGCTCGCGCCGACGCGGTCGGCCAGCGCGGCCATCGTCCCGGCCACGTCGTCTTTCGGGCCGGCGAGCCGGAACGTCCGGACGGCGTCCGGCACGAGAACGCTTTCGTATTCGGGGTGCCCGAAGGCCAGTATCGGCGACTCCGTCCCGACGAGGACGAGATCGTCGAATTCGCCGAGAATTTCCAGCGCCGATTGCCCCCAGGCCGGAACCCTGCGGAACGCCATCCGCCCTGCGCCTCTCTCCATGCGAGGGTACAGCGAAGGACAGAAGAACGCGGCGCCGGTCGCGGCCGCGATTCGCGTGCAGGCTTCCCGTCCTTCCCCTGCGAGGGACGGTCCGGTCGTCAGAACGGCCGCGCGGCGGCCGGAGGTCAGAACGCGCGCCGCTTCCTCGATCCTGTCGCCGGCCGCCTGCTTCGCCGGTTCCGGCGCGAGCGGCCGGCCGGGGATCCCGCCGGCCTCCCAGCTCGCGTCGCCGGGCAGGATGAGCGTCGCCACCTGCCCTCCCTTGCTGACCGCGGCGCGGATCGCCCGGGCGGCGTCGGCGCCCACCTCGGAAGCCGTATTCGACGCCTTCAGCCAATCCGATATCGAACCCGACACGCCCTCCAGATCGGAAACCTGCGAGCCGCCCAAGGGCAAGTGCGAGGTGGAATGCTGGCCGACCAGGTTCACGACCGGAGTCTTCGCTTTCCTGGCGTTGTGGAGATTGGCCCAACCGTTCGCGAAACCCGAGCCGAGATGCAGGAGCGATGCCGCCGGCTTGCCCTTCATGCGGCCGTAACCGTCGGCGGCGCCCGTCGCCACCCCTTCGAACAGGCACAAAACCGACCGAATGCGCGGTTCGCTCTCGAGGGCCGTGACGAGATGCAATTCCGAAGTGCCGGGATTGGCGAAGCAGGCGTCGACTCCGCAGGCGAGCAGCGTCGCGAGCAGGCTCTCGGCGCCGGTCATCGAGTCTGGCTGGACGTGCATTCAGTGGCTCCCGAGCGCGAGGGGCGGCGTTCCCGTCCGCTTCAGAATAACACGCGGCGGCGGACGACGAAGCCGCCGACGCGGAATTGCCACCGGCGGCGGCAATGCCTTATTCTTTCGGCGACACGACAGACTGCCAGCGTGGAGAAAGGAACATGCTGTTCAGCTCATTGATCAAATTCGCGATCAAGACCGGCGCGGTCCGCATCGTCGACGCCGCCGGCCGGGCGAGCGTCCACGGCGACGGCTCGCCGCCTTCCTGCACCGTGCGGCTGAAGAGGGCCAGCCTCGATTACATCCTCCCCCTGAACCCGTCGCTCTACGTGCCGGAAGCCTACATGAACGGCGACCTCGAGATCGAGGACGGCACGCTCTACGACTTCATCGAACTCGCGGCGCGCAACTACGGCAACATCGAAAACTTTCCGCTGGCGAACGCGCTGCGCTGGATCGGCGTCGGCAGCCGCAAGGTGAAGCAATACAACCCGATCGGCGCCGCGCGGAAGAACGTCGCCCACCATTACGATCTGTCCGACGGACTCTACGACCTGTTTCTGGACCGCGACCGCCAGTATTCCTGCGCCTACTTCATGAGTCCCGACGACGACATCGAAACCGCGCAGGCCAACAAGAAACGGCACCTCGCCTCCAAGATGCTGCTCGACCGCGACGGGCTGAACGTGCTCGACATCGGCTCGGGATGGGGCGGACTCGGCCTGTACATTGCCGGCCTCTGCGACGCCGGCGTGACCGGCGTCACGCTGTCCACCGAACAGCACCGGGTCGCCAACGAAAGAGCGCGCGCGGCCGGGCTCGACGACCGCGTCCGGTTCCACCTGCGGGACTACCGGGAACTGACGGAGAATTTCGACCGCATCGTCTCGGTCGGCATGTTCGAGCATGTCGGCAAGCGCAACTACGCCGAATTCTTCGGCAAGCTCCGGGACCTGCTTGCCGACGACGGCGTGGCGATCCTGCATTCCATCGGCCGGCTCGACACCCCGGCGCCGATCAACCCGTTCATCCGGAAGTACATCTTTCCCGGCGCAGACATCCCGGCGCTGTCCGAGATTACGCCCGTCGTCGAACGCTCCGGCCTGTTCTGCACCGACATCGAGATTCTGCGGCTGCACTACGCCGAGACGCTGCGGCTTTGGCGCGAGGCGTTCGTCGCCCGCCGGGACGAGGCCGCGGCGATCTACGACGAGCGCTTCTGCCGCATGTGGGAACTCTATCTGATCATCTGCGAAATGGGCTTCCGCCACGAGAACCTGATGGTGTTCCAGGTGCAGCTGACGAAATCCCTGGAAGCGGCGCCGCTGACCCGCGACTACATGTTCGAGTGGGAACGCGCGCAAGCGGCGAAGGAACGCCGGTACGACCTCGCCGCCTGATTCCGGCCGCGCGCGGGCAAGGGGCAACCGCTCCGCGCCGAACGTCGAGGCCCGGCGCGGAGCGCCGGCGTCCACGCTATCCACAGCGAACGGCGCCGAACCGGAATCGGTCCACCGTTTCCCCATCCGGCGGCGCCGGAACGTCGACGAGAATCACCCCGATTCGGTCCGGGGAGCGTAGCTTGCATCGAATCCAATCGCGGGAACATCGACGTGGCCGTTCCGCTCAGAAGCCTGAACGACGAAAAGCTGGATTACCGCCAGCCGCCAGCCAATCTCGAAGCGGAGATGGGGCTGCTGGGCGCAATCCTCGAGAACAACGGCGCCTACGAGCGCGTTTCGGAGTTCCTGCGCGCGGAGCACTTCGCCGACGCCGCGCACGGCCGCATCTTCGACGCCTGCAGCCGGCTGATCGAGCGCGGACAGCTCGCCAATCCGACGACCCTGAGGCACGTCTTCGAAACCGCCGAATTCGAGAAAATGGGCGGCCATCGCTATCTCGCCGAACTGGCCGCCGCGACCCTGACCGTCATAAACGCCGAGGATTACGGCCGGCTGATCTACGACCTGCACCTGCGGCGCGAACTGATCGAACTCGGCACCGACGTCGTCAACGAGGCCTACTCCCACGATCCCGACGGCAGCGCGGCGCGGCAAATCGAGACGGCCGAGCAGAGCCTCTACAATCTCGCGACGCACGGCAGCTACGAAGGCGGTTTCCGCAGTTTCGCCGATTCGTTGACGAGCGCGATCAACACGGCCGCCGCGGCCAGCAAGCGGGACGGCGCATACGGCGGCTTGCCGACCAGATTCTGGAAGCTCGACGAGATGCTCGGCGGGCTCCACAAATCCGATCTGGTCGTCCTCGCGGGCAGGCCGTCCATGGGCAAGACGGCGCTGGCGACGAACATCGCCTTCAACATCGCCACGGCCAACGCTTCCTTCGTCGACGAGCACGGCGTGGAGACGCCCGTCGACAACCCGGTCGTCGGCTTCTTCTCGCTCGAAATGTCGGCCGAACAGCTCGCCGCCCGGATCCTCGCGGAGAACGCGCAGATTTCCAGCGACAAGATAAGGAAGGGCGAACTGAACCAGGCGGAGTTCAACCGGCTGGTGGAAGCCAGCCAGCGGCTCCAGAAGGCTCCGATCTACATCGACGACACGCCGGCGCTGACGATCTCGGCGCTGCGCACCCGGGCGCGGCGCCTGAAGCGGCAGCAGGGCCTCGGCCTGATCATCGTCGATTACCTGCAACTGGTTCAGGCCCCGACCCGCGATCCGAGCCGGGTTCAGGAGGTTGCGGAGATAACGCGCGGCCTCAAGGCCCTGGCCAAGGAACTCGACATTCCCGTGCTGGCGCTGTCCCAGCTGAGCCGCGCCGTGGAACAGCGCGAGGACAAGCGGCCGCTGCTCGCGGATCTGAGGGAATCCGGGACGATCGAACAGGACGCGGACGTCGTGATGTTCATATTCCGGCAGGAATACTACCTGCAGCGGATGGAGCCGCTTCAAAAGCCGAGCGAAACGCAGGAAACCTTCAACAGGAAAAAGGCATGGTGGGATAGCGAGATGGAAAAAGAGAGCAAGAAGGCGGAGATCATCATCGCCAAGCAGCGCCACGGCCCCACCGGAACCGTGCCTCTGCGCTTCCACGCGGAAGCGACCAGATTCGACAATCTCGAAGACGAAGGCTACGGCGGCGGACGCAGGGACGACGACGCCTACGGGGATACGCCGTTCTGAACGCGCCGCGCCACGCCGTCCTCACCGTAGATCTCGCCGCCGTCGCCGCGAACTGGCGCGCGCTTCGCGACCGCTCGCGACCGGCGGAATGCGCCGGAATGATCAAGGCCGACGCCTACGGCCTGGGTCTGGAGCAGGTCGGGCGGGCGCTGCATGCGGCCGGATGCAGGCGTTTTTTCGCCGCCCGCCCCGGCGAAGGCCTCGCCCTCCGGGCGGCGCTCGGCGAATCCGCCGACATCTACCTCCTCGACGGACTCGCCTGCCCGGAAGGCGCGGACGCCTGCGAGGCCGGCCGGCTGATTCCCGTGCTCAACACGCGAGAGGACATCGCGCTCTGGAGCGCCCGCGCCCGCGACGCGGGCGCCGCACGGCGCGCGATCCTCGCCGTCGACACCGGCATGGCCAGGCTCGGCCTGACGCCGGCGGAAGCGCGGTCGCTGGAACGGGACGCGCTGCGCGGCCTCGACGTCGACTTCGTGATGAGCCACCTCGCCTGCGCGGACCAACCCGACCATCCGATGAACGAACGCCAGCGGCGTCTGTTCGACGAGTTGCGCGGCGCGCTTCCCGCGGCCCCCGCCTCGCTCGCGAATTCGGCGGGAATCTTTCTCGGACCGGCGTATCGCTACCAGCTGACCCGGCCGGGCGCGGCGCTCTTCGGCATCGGCGGCAAGACGCGCCAGGTCGCGCGGCTGAAGGCTCGGATTCTGCAGGTGCGGGTCGTTGAAAGCGCCATGACGGTAGGCTACGATGCGACTTGCCGGGTGCCGAAGGGCGCGCGGCTCGCCACCGTGGCGGCGGGCTACGCGGACGGCTACCTTCGATCGCTCGGCAATCGCGGTCACGGATATCTCGACGGAGTGAAAGTGCCCGTGGCAGGTGTTGTTTCGATGGATCTCGCCACGTTCGACGTTTCGAGGGTTCCCGAGGCGGCCGCCAGGCCGGGCGCCCATATCGACCTGATCTGCGACCGCCACACGGTGGACGATCTGGCCGAAGAAGCCGGAACGATCGGATACGAAATCCTGACCGCGCTGGGCCGCCGCTACGAGCGGCGCTACCTGCCGTGAACTTCGTCGCCGCCGTCGGACGCGTCTTTCTCGCCTTCCTGGCGGCCACCGGACGGCTGGCGCTGTTCGCGGGCGCCGGCGTCAGCCACGTCTTCCGGCCGCCCTTCTATCCCCGCCTCCTGCTGCGGCAGGTCCTCGACATCGGCTACTACTCGCTGCCCGTGGTCGGCCTCACGGCCGTCTTCACCGGAATGGTGCTCGCGCTGCAGAGCTACACCGGCTTCGCCCGGTTCAACGCCGAAAGCGCCGTGGCCACGGTCGTCGTCCTCTCCGTCACCCGGGAACTCGCTCCCGTGCTGGCGGGACTGATGGTGGCGGGCCGGATCGGCGCCGCCATGGCGGCGGAGATCGGCACGATGCGGGTCACCGAGCAGATCGACGCGCTCGCGACCCTGTCCACCAATCCTTACAAGTATCTGGTCGCCCCGCGCCTGCTGGCGGGGACGATCATGCTGCCTTGCTGCGTGCTGGTGGCCGACGTCATCGGCGTGTTCGGCGGCTACCTGATTTCCGTGCACAAGCTGTCGTTCAACGGCGGCGTCTACATCGAAAACACTTTCCGGTTTCTCGAAACGGCCGACGTGGCGTCGGGCCTCGTGAAGGCGGCGGTCTTCGGGTTCCTGATCGCTCTCATGGGCTGCTACCACGGCTACCATTCGCGCGGCGGGGCGCAAGGCGTGGGCGCCGCCACCACGAACGCCGTGGTTTCCGCGTCCATTCTGATCCTCGCCTCCAACTACGTCATCACCGAAGCGTTCTTCGCCCAATGACGAAGGCCAGGATCGAGATCCGCGGGCTCGAGAAATCCTTCGGCCCCAAGCGCGTGCTGCGCGGCCTCGACCTCGACCTGCTGGACGGCGAAAGCCTCGTCGTCATCGGCGCGTCCGGCACCGGGAAGTCCGTCCTGATCAAGACCGTGGTCGGGCTCCTCGCCCCGGATTCCGGCTCCATCCGTCTCGACGGCGTCGAAATCGCAGGCGCGTCCGGCGCCGCGCGCGATCGCGTCAACCGGAAGATCGGAATGCTCTTCCAGGGCGCGGCGCTGTTCGATTCCCTCACCCTTTGGGAAAACGTCGCGTTCCGGCTCGCCCCGCTCCACGGCCGTTCGGAGGCGCGGCGGCTGGCCGTCCAACTGCTGGCGGAGGTGGGTCTCGGCGCGGACGCCGCCGACCGTTATCCGGCCCAGATTTCCGCCGGCGCCCAGAAGCGGGTCGGCCTCGCGCGGGCGATCGCGTCCCGGCCCGAAATCCTCTTCTTCGACGAGCCGACGACCGGGATCGACCCGCTCATGGGAGACATCGTCGACCGCCTGATCGTCAAATGCGTTCGGGAGCTGGGAGCGGCGGCGCTCACCATCACGCACGACATGGAAAGCGCCCGCCGGATCGGCGACCGGATCGTCATGCTTCACGAAGGCGCGGCGATCTGGACGGGAGGCGTGGACGAAGCCGGGAACAGCGGCAACGCGGTCGTCGACGGTTTCGTTCGCGGCCGCCCGCCGGAGCGGCCGTGACCGCGGCGCCCGGCCATGCCTGCAGAAGCTGCGGCGCCGCCTACCGCAAGTGGCAAGGACAGTGCGACTCCTGCGGCGACTGGAACACGATCGCGGAGGCAGGCGACAGGCCTTCGGGCGGCCGGGAAATTCCCCTCGCCGCCCTCGACGGCGACGAGGGCAACCTCCCGCGGCTGGCATCCGGCATCCAGGAGTTCGACCGCGCGGCGGGCGGCGGCCTGGTCGCTGGATCCGCGGTTCTGCTCGGCGGCGACCCCGGCATCGGCAAGTCGACGCTGCTGCTGCAGGTCGCCGGCGCGATTTCGAGCGGCGCCGAATGCGCCTACGTCTCGGGCGAGGAGTCGGTGGACCAGGTCCGCATGCGGGCGCGCCGGCTGGGGCTGTCGACGGCGCCCGCGCGCGTTGCGGCGGCGACTTCCGTTCGCGACGTCGCCGCCACCTTCGACAAGCCGTCGCCGCCCCGCCTGGTGATCGTCGATTCGATTCAGACGATGTATCTTGATTCTCTGGATTCCGTGCCGGGAACCGTCTCGCAGGTGCGGAGTTCGGCCGACATGCTGATTCGCCTTGCGAAGCGGCGCGGCTTCAGTCTGGTGCTGGTCGGTCACGTGACCAAGGAGGGCGCGATCGCGGGGCCGCGCATGCTGGAGCACATGGTCGACACGGTCCTCTATTTCGAGGGCGACCGCGGTCATCGGTTCAGGATTCTGCGGGCGACGAAGAACCGGTTCGGGCCGACGGACGAAATCGGCGTGTTCGAGATGACGGGCAGCGGCCTGGCGCAGGTCGGCAACCCGTCGGAGCTGTTCCTGGCGGACCGCCAGGAAGGCGTGGCGGGCACGGCCGTGTTCGCCGGCATCGAGGGAACCCGTCCCGTTCTCGTCGAAATCCAGGCGCTGGTCGGCGCGTCCGTGCCGGGAACGCCGCGGCGCGCGGTGATCGGATGGGATTCGGGACGGCTCGCGATGGTCCTTGCGGTTCTCGAAACCAGATGCGGATTGACGTTGTCCGGCCGCGACATCTACCTCAACGTGGCCGGCGGGTTGCGGATAACGGAACCCGCGGCCGATCTGGCGGCGGCCGCCGCCCTGACGTCGGCCGCCCTCGACCGGACGGCGATGCCGGACACCGTCGTTTTCGGAGAGATCGGCCTTTCGGGCGAGATCAGATCGGTCAGCCGAACGGACCTGCGCCTGAGGGAAGCCGCCAAGCTCGGGTTCGACGCGGCCTGGACGCCCTGCTCCCGGCGCGGAGCCGACGGGCCGCCGGGACTGAAAGTCGTCGAAACGAGAAGCCTGCGCGACATGATGTCCCGGTTCGAAAGCGCCGGGGCGGAGGCCTGCGCATGAGCGCGGCGGACATCGCGGCGGCGGTCGTGATCGTCCTCTCCGGCGTCGTCGCGCTGCGGCTGGGCCTCGCGCGGGTCGTGCTCGGACTCGGCGGCTGGGTCGGAGCCTCCCTGGCGACGATATACGGTTTCTCCTACGCGCGTCCCTTCGCCCGGGACTGGATCGGTCCTGGACTCATCGCCGACGTCGCCGCCGCCGCCGCGCTGTTCGTGTCCACCATGGTGGTCCTCACCCTGGTGAGCCACGCGGTCGCGGGCAGCGTGCGGAAAAGCGCGTTCGGCGCGCTCGACCGGACCCTCGGCATGCTGTGCGGTCTCGCTATCGGCGCCGTCATCGTCTGCGGCGGATACGTCCTGAGCCAGAATGTCCTGGAAATGACCGACGAAACGGCGTTCTACAAGGACGCGCGGACGCTGCCTCTGGTCAGGCGAGGCGCCGCCGCGCTGCTGTCGCTCGCGCCTTCGGACTGGGGATTCGTTCCGATGCCGGGACCGGACCGCGAGGAGGCCTACCGGACGCTGCTGACGCCGCGGACCAAGGAGACGCCCCCCAAACCCGGCTACAACGAAAGCGAACGGCGGGAAATGGACCGCCTGATCCGCAGCCAGCAATAAGATGCCGGCGACGCCCGCTTCGTTCGACGGCCTGCGCGAAAAATGCGGAGTCTTCGGCATTCACGGCCACGAGGACGCCGCCGCGCTCATCGCTCTCGGGCTGCACGCGCTCCAGCACCGGGGACAGGAAGCGGCCGGCATCGTCACCTTTCGGGACGGACGGTTCTTCGGACATCGCGCGCTCGGCGGCGTCGGGGAGAATTTCGGCGACGGGGACGTCATCGGCCGCCTGCCCGGCGACACGGGCATCGGGCACAACCGCTACGCGACCACGGGCGCGACCATCGCCCGCAATATCCAGCCCCTGTTCGCGGAGTTCGCCTCCGGCGGCTTCGCGATCGCCCATAACGGCAACCTCACCAATGCGCTGACGCTGAAGGACGCGCTCGTGAAGCGCGGCTGCCTCTTCCAGTCGTCGACCGACACCGAAGTCATCGTCCACCTGATCGCCACCGCGGAATTCGGCGCGGTGGAGGACCGCATCGTCGCGGCGCTTCGCCAGGTCGAAGGCGCGTATTCCCTGGTCGCGCTTCACAACGACACCCTGATCGGCATACGGGATCCGCACGGCGTCCGGCCCCTGGCGCTCGGCCGCCTCGAAAACGCGCATGTCCTGGCGTCGGAAACATGCGCCTTCGACATCATCGGCGCGGAACGCGTCCGGGACGTCGAACCCGGAGAAATGCTGCTGATCGACGCCGACGGGGCGCGGTCCCTGCGCCCGTTCGAATCCAGGTCCCGGCGGTTCTGCATATTCGAGTACGTCTATTTCGCGCGGCCGGACAGCAGGCTCGAAGGCCGGAACGTCTACGAAGCCAGAAGAAGGATCGGCGCCGAACTCGCCATGGAATCTCCCGTCGCGGCCGACGCGGTCGTCCCGGTGCCGGATTCCGGAGTTCCCGCCGCGCTCGGCTACGCCCGGCAGGCCGGCCTGCCCTACGAACTCGGCATCATCCGCAATCATTACGTCGGCCGGACGTTCATCGAGCCCACCGACCGCATCCGGCACCTCGGAGTCAAGCTCAAGCACAACGCCAACGACGAGGCGCTTCGCGGCAAGCGCGTCGTGCTGGTCGACGACAGCATCGTCCGCGGAACCACCTCGACGAAGATCGTCGAAATGGTCCGGTCGGCGGGCGCGACCGAGGTTCACATGCGAATCGCGAGTCCGCCGACCGCTCACCCCTGCTTCTACGGCGTGGACACGCCGCGGCGGGAGCAGCTCCTCAGCGCCTGCCACAGCGTCGACGAGATGGCGGACATCATCGGCGTCGACAGCCTGGCCTTCCTGTCGATGGACGGCCTGTACCGCGCGATGGGCGAGGAACGCCGGGATCCCGCTTGTCCGCAGTATTGCGACGCCTGCTTCTCGGGCGAATACCCGGTCGCGCCGTCGGATCGGCCCGCGGAAGACCTCCAGCTCTCCTTCCTGACCCAGCTGGCGTGACCGGAATCCTGTCGGGGCGCGTCGCGCTGATAACCGGGGCGTCGAGAGGCATCGGCGCCGCCGTGGCGGTTCGCTTCGCCGCCGAAGGCGCGCGCGTCGTGCTGGCGGCGCGCACCCGCGGCGGCCTCGAGGACGTCGACGACGCCATCCGAAGCGGAGGACGCGGCGCCGCCACCCTGCTGGAACTCGATCTGGCCGAACCGGATTCCGCGGACGGGATCGGCCCCGCGTTGGCGAACCGCTTCGGCCGGCTCGACATCCTCGTGGCCAACGCCGGATATCTTGGGGAGCTGGCGCCGATCCACCAGTTCGACGACGACTTGTGGAGCCGGGCCATGGCCGTCAATCTCGACGCCAATCGACGCCTGATCCGCGGGCTGGATCCGCTTCTTCGAGCTTCGGACGCGGGACGCGCGATATTCGTCACGTCGGACCGGATCGGACGCCCGTACTGGGGAGCCTACGCGGCCGGCAAGGCCGCGCTCGAGGCCGTCGCGCTCTGCTGGGCGGCGGAGACGAGACGCACCGGCATGCGGATAAACCTCGTCGATCCGGGCGCTACGAGAACCCGCCTTCGTTCCGAAGCCTATCCCGGCGAAGACCCCGCGACGCTGAAGGCGCCGGAGGCGGTCGCCGGAGTATTCGTCGACCTCGCGGCGCCCGATTGCCGGCGGCACGGCGAAATCGTCCGCGCCTGACGGCGGCGGCGAAAGAAAACCGGTCGGCCCCGGTCAGGCAGGCGCATAGGGATTGCTTCGGCTTCCGAACTCGATGCGGATCGGGACGCCGGGAAATTCGAAGGAATCCCGCAGGTCGTTGACGAGATAACGGACGTAGGACTCGGGAACGCCGCGCGGCTGGCTGGCGAACAACGCAAAGGTCGGCGGACGCACTCCGGACTGCGTCACGTAGCGCAGGCGGATTCGGCGGCCCCTGTAGAGCGGCGGCGGATGGCGGTCGACAATGCCGGCGAGCCAGCGGTTGAGCGGCCCGGTCGCGATCCGCCGGTTCCAGACCTCGTGGGCGGCGACCACCTTCGGCAAAAGGCGGTCCACGCCCTTCCCCGTAAGCGCGGAGAACGTGACGACGGGAGCTCCGCGGATCTGCGGCAACGACCTCTCCATCCTGTCCCGCAAACGCCGCAACGCCGCCCGTCCGTCGTCGACGGCGTCCCATTTGTTGACCGCGATCACGATCGCCCGGCCCTCGTCTATCGCCCGCCGAGCGATGGTCAAGTCCTGACGATGAGGCATCTCGTTCGAGTCCAGCACCAGCGCCACGACGTGCGCGAGACGCACGGCCTCGAGCGCGTCTCCGACCGAGAGTCTTTCCAATTTCTCGGAAACCTTCGCCTTTCGCCGCAGGCCCGCGGTATCGACGAACTCGAACACCGTATCGTCTCCGTCCCACCGCGCCGATATCGCGTCGCGCGTCGTGCCGGACTCGGGGCTCGTGATCACGCGTTCGTCGCCGAGAAGACGGTTCATTAGCGTGGATTTTCCGACGTTCGGCCGTCCGGCGATGACCAGCCGCAGCGGCGTCTCCTCCCGTTCTTCGCCTGGGAAGACCGCGCCAAGCGCGTTCCGTACCGCATCCTCGAGATCGGGCATGCCGATTCCGTGCTCGGCCGCTATCGCGACCGGCGGGCCGAGACCGAGCTCGTGCGCCTCGGCGAGCCCGGAATCAGCCTTGCCGGACTCGCATTTGTTCGCCACCAGAACGGCCGGCGTGCCGCTGCGTCTGACCTCGTCGGCGAAGAACCGGTCCGGCGGCAGGACGCCCGCTCTCGCATCCAGCAACAGCAGGGCGGCGTCGGCCTGCCGCAGGGCGAGCCGCGCCTGCATCTGCATTCCGATCTCGACCTGCGATTCCGGCGCCTCTTCGAGCCCGGCGGTGTCGACGGCCAGAAACTCGAGACCGCCGAGCCGCGCCTCCCCTTCCCTGCGGTCGCGCGTAACTCCAGGGGCCGGATTGACGATCGCCGCGCGGCGGCCCACCAATCGGTTGAACAGCGTCGACTTGCCGACGTTCGGCCGGCCCAGGATGGCGACTACGGGCTTCATGAACGCGCTTTAGCGGAACGCGATCAGCTCCGCGTCCTCGGTAAGCAGGTAGAGCGTTTTCCGCGCCACCGACGGCGGTATCAACACGGGACCCGGAAGCCGCGTCCGGTCCGCGACCTCGCCCGAGGCAGGGGAAATCGACAGCAGTTCTCCGGTGCTTCCCGCGACGAACAGACGGTTCCCCGCCAATACGGGGCCCGCCCAGAAGATCGGATCCTCGCGATCCTCCTCGTCCTCGTAACGCGGCAGCTTCGTCACCCAGCGCACGAGGCCGCCGTCGCGCGTCAGGCACACCAGTTCCGCTTCCCGCGTCATCACGTACACGAAATCCCCTGCGGCCCAAGGGCCGTGCAGCCCGCCGACGGACGCTTCCCAGAGCCGGTTGCCGGTCCGGAAATCGATCGCGACGGTGCGCCTGCTGTGACCGACGACATAGACGAGGCCGCCGTCGATCACGGGACGCCCCCGAATATGGGCGAGCGAGGTCACCGCATCCGCGCGGCGCAACGACGTGAGCGATTCCGTCCAGACGACGCGTCCGTTCTCCGCCCTGAGCGCGACGGCTTCTCCCGACGTGAAGGGCGCGACCACCACGCCCCGATCGACCGCGGGCGCCGCGCCGCCGACCAGCCCGGCAACCTCGGCGAGGCCGGCGTGCGTCCAGAGCTGGCGGCCGTCGTCGGCGGAAAGCGCGAAAAGCTCGTTGGCGATCGTGACGGCGAAGACTCGCCCGTCGCGGATAGTGGGCGCCGCCCTGATCGGCCCGTTCAGACTCTTTCTCCAGATCTCTTCCCCGCTGCCGGCGTCGAGCGCGATCACCTGCCCGGAACCGGTCGTGGCGTACAGGCGGCCATCGGCGACCCCGAGGCCGCCGCCGAGAATGCCGTCGTCGTCGGAAGACAGCTCGCGGCTCCACGCCAGATCGCCCGTGTCCGCGTCCAGGGCGCGAACCTCCGCGCCGGAATCCATCGTGAAGACTCGCCCGCCGGCAATCACCGGCTGCGCGAGCAGCCATGCGTCGCCGCCCGTTCCTCGACCGACATCGGCCCGCCACGCGACCCTCGGCGATTCGCCGATCGCGAGATGAGGCATGGCGTGTTCCGGAACGCCGCCGTCTTGCGGCCATTCCAGATTCTCGACCGGCTCCGGCAATCGGATCTCCAGGCCGGCGACCGCCTCGTCCGCTTCCGTGGCGCCGATCGCCGCCAGAAGCCCTATCCGCTCGCCCGGCAGCGGCGGTTCTTCCGAACCGCCGAACCACCCGGAGCAACTTGCCAGCGGCAGCGCCGCCAAAACCACGCAGAGCGCTCTCATCTCGCGGTTTCTCCGTTATCGAGGATGTCCAACATCCGGGACGCGCGGGCGCGAATGCCGGCCGGCGCCCCGGCGTCGTCAACGATGGACTTGTAGCTCGCCAACGCTTTTTCCGCGGAGCCGGAACGATGCGCCGACAAGGCCAGAATTTCGAGCGCGATATGCCGGAACGGCTTTCCGGCCGCCGCCAGGGGGCTTATCCTGGCCTCGATCGCGTCCGCCGGGATCGACGAAACCCGAAGCGCGTGAAGACCGGCGAGGATCGTCGCCGCATCCCGGATCGACCCGGAGACCCTGCTGTCCGCCGAAACGGCGTCGTAGATCTCGACCGCAGCGGCGGCGTCGCCGGCTTCGGCCGCCAAGGAGGCCTGATGAAACCGCGAAAGCAGCCCGTAACCGGAATCGGTCCCGGCGCCGAGCGCCGAAAAGGCCGCCGCCGCCTGCTCCATCCTGCCTTCCTGAGCCAGCGCAACCGCGGTCTGAAATCGCAGGCCCTCGGCATGCCGCTGCGACGCCTGCCAAGACTCCCATCCTTTCCATCCCGCAACCGCGACAACGGCCGCGACCGCAACGCCGATCACGTACTTTCCGTACCGGCGCCACAGTTTCTCGTAGCCTTCCTGCCTCAGCTCCTCGTCGACTTCGCGGAAAATATCGCCCACAGGGCCGCTCCAATTTGATCGCGCGGGCATGATACCCACAGGCATTCGACCAAGCAACTTGTCGCGGGTCTGGACCTCGTTCCGCAAATAGGAAAGACTTGAGCCGAACGGACGGGAGGAACGGGCGAGCGTCAATGGCGACCATATTCCGCATCGCAGACTACAAACCCCGGAATCGGCCCGCGCTCCGCGACGTTCGCTTCGACCGCGGCGAACTGGAGCAGCTCCTGTCGGTCTACAGCCATCGGGTCATCGACGGAGAATGGAAGGATTACGCGATTCGCCACGAACCGGGCATGGCGGCGTTTCACATGTACAGCTACTCGAGTCAGTCGCCGTCGTGCTCCGTCGTCAAACGCCGCCCCTCCGAGAGCCGGGTCGAGTTCGTCGTCTATAACGGGCGCCAACGCATCAAGCGCAGCCCGACGCTGCGCGACGCGCTCGCGGCATTGAACCCGCGTCTCCGTCTCGTCTGAGAGGAGAAGCGGGATGACCTATCCGCGCCTGCCGGAAATGCGGAAAACGGAGCCGGGCCCCGAACGGCTCCGTCAGGAATTGCTGTTCGCTTTCCACGTCGTCGACATGCTTGGACAGCCGAGCGGCATGGGCAGCCATCTCACGGCGCGGTTGCCGGCGGCCGGGACATTCTTCTTCCACGTCCACAATTTCGGATTCGGCGAAGTCACGCCCGCGCTGATCCACGAAGCGGATTTCGAGCTCAACGTCCTTTCCGGCGGGGACGTCGACATCAACCCGACGCTCCACATCCACACCCGAATATACGCGGCCCGGCCGGACGTGACCTGCATCCTTCACACCCACGCCAGGCACGTAACCGCGCTGAGCGCGGTCGGCGAAAACATACGGGTCCTCACCCAGGGCGGCGCGCGGCTGCACGACGAGTGCGTCTTCTTCGACGAGGACGACGGCGTCGCGCTCGGCAAGGCGCCCGGCGAGGCCATGGCCGCAAGCCTCGGCGGCCGGTCCTGCATGGTGCTCAAGAATCACGGCCTCCTCACCGCGGCCCGCTCGATTCCGGCGGCCGTCATTCTCGCGGATGCCATGGAGCGGGAAGCGGAAATCCAGCTTATGGCGACGGCGGCCGGTCAGCTGGACCCGCCGTCCGCCGAAGGCTGCCGACGCAGCAAGGAATACCTGTTCAACGACAAGATGTTCGACCGCGGCTGGACCTTTCTTCTGCGGCGGCTGGCGCGCGAGCGGCCCCAAGTGCTGCAAATGTAGCCAGCCTATTGCAGGATGCACAGATGGCGTCCATTCGGCACGTACCTGAACATGGGGATTCTGCCGTCAGGCACATGGCCGCCCGAAAACAGTTCGCCGGCATATTCGAGAACCCGGCGCGTGACCGCGGCGAGTTCCATGCCGCCGGCGCCTCCGAGCGGAACCCAGTCGAGCTTCTCGAGTTCGCCCGATCCCTGGAGGCGACCTTGCGTCTTGTCCGCTTCGATCATGAAGAACCTGGCGTCGAAGCGCTGCGGGCGGAAGGGCGGCGTTATCGCTCTGGCGACGTAGACGAGACGGTCGAGGGCGGGCGCGAGACCGGTTTCGAAGAAGCGCTCCCATCCCTGCGGAACCGGCTTCTCCGGCTCCGGATCGCGCGCGCCGATCAGAAGGCCGGTCTCCTCGAACGTTTCCCGGACAGCTGCGGTCACGATGGACCGGCCCCGGCCCGGCCGGGTCGTGCGCGCAAGTTGCGCCGCCACGGTCGAAGCCATATCGGACGCGCTTCTGACCCGCGCGTCTCCGGCGTCGACCCGACCGCCGGGAAATACGTAACGCTGGGGCATGAACGAATGGGCCTTGTGCCGTTCCCCCATCAGCACCTCGATTCGTCCGCGGCGACGGCGCCAGACAATCACGGTCGCCGCGTCCTTCGGCCGCGGCGCGGTCGTTCCCGCTTCGCGCACCGGGAGCGGCGGCGGCTCGCCGTCAGGCACGACGTCCGGCTTTCAGCAGGACTGCCTTGCGCAACCGCGCAAGGGTCGGGCTGCCCGTACAAAACATCGCGATCCGCAGTTCTTCTATCGCGGCCCTCATGGTTTCCCCGGTCGCGCCCGCCGCGCAGACGGAGGTCCCGAGCATCGGCGCCGCCATGCAAACGAGGGAAGCCCCCAACCGGATCGCCTTCGCAGCATCGATACCCGAGCGAATGCCGCCGGACGCGAATACCGGAACGCCGGGAACGGCGTCGGCAACGGCGACAAGCGCCCGCGCCGTCGGTATGCCCCAACCGGCGAAGCTGTGGGCTACCCGCGCAGCGAAAGGATCGGTCCGTCGAAAGGCTTCGACCTCGCTCCAACTGGTTCCGCCTGCCCCCGCGACGTCGATCGCCGAGACTCCGGCATTCGCCAGTCTCCGGGCGACGCCGGAAGAAATCCCGTTGCCGACTTCCTTGACCGCGACCGGCACGTCGACGGCGCGGACGATCGTCTCGATCTTGCCCAGAATCCCGGACCAGTTGCGGTTTCCCCCCTCCTGAACGGCTTCCTGCAGCGGGTTGAGATGGAGAAAAAGCGCGTCGGCCCCGATCATCTCGACGGCGCGGAGAGCTTCTTCGGCGCCAAATCCGCAGTTGAGCTGCGCCGCCCCGAGATTGGCGAAAAGCAGAACGTCAGGAGCCACGGACCTGACCCGGAACGTATCCTCGAGACCAGGGTTTTCGAGCGCCGCCCGTTGCGAACCCACTCCCATCGCAATCCCGAGGGACTGGGCGGTCTCGGCAAGCCGCAGGTTGACGTCGCGCGCGAGCTCGGCGCCGCCCGTCATGCTCGAAATCATGAACGGCGCCGAAAGCCTCCGCCCGAAAACGTCGCAGGACAAATCGATCCCGTCGAAATCGATTTCGGGAAGCGCTGCGTGCTCGAAAAAATACTCCTCGAAACCGGTCGTAACGCCCTTGGCCGCGACATCTTCGTTGAGGACGGTTTCGATATGCTCGCGCTTGCGCGCCTCGACAGCGCCGCTCACGGCGCGGTCCGCAACCTGTCGACGCGACGCGTCCTTGCGGTCATTCCTCTCCCCCGCAAGACGACGCGTCGCCGGCCGGCCGGGCCGACCGCAGCGTCACGCTCTGCGAATCCACCGGAAGCAAGGCGGCATCCCCGGCAGTCCGCACCTCTCCCCGTTTCATGTAACGTCCCTCGAATTCCAGCGTCAGCGGATCCCGGGAGAAAGGATAGGGAGCCGCAGCGTAGACCGCATCGCCAAGCGGGGTAACGGCGACGTCGGCATCCTCGGTTTCCGATTTCGGCACGTGGGGAAAGACCGCAGCTTCGCGGGCGCCCTCGTGGATTCGATTGAAATACAGCGCAAGCGTGTCGAAAAACTGGAGCTGTTTGTAGGTCTTCATCAGAACCGGTTCGGAAACCCACGGCGCGGTCCGGGGATTCTCCCGCAACGCGCGCTTCAGCCGCTTCTGGCGCTGCAGCTCGCGGTCCAGCATCGACCGCGCCTCCTCCCGATTCCGCTCCGCGACCCTGTCCAGCAAAACGATGTCGGACAACCCGTAGCGCCCGTTGTACAGTCCCCAGGAATGCATGCTCGAGAGCAGCCCGCTGAACGGGTGATGGCGCTCGTTGAAATCCGGCGAACCCCGGCTGGTCTCGCTGATGAGTTCGAAGGGCGTTTCGGCGAGATCGTAGGGAAATCCCGTTTCGGGGTCGATCGGGAAACGCGAGTCGAGGTCGGCCCATCCGGCGTCGTGGTTGGCGATGGCGTAATGGGCTTCCTCTCCGGGTCCCACGGGCTCGAAATTTTCGTTTCCGAAAGCGCGAGCCATCCGCGCGGCCAACGCCATGTGGTCCGCCATGCGGATGACGAAGCGGGGCTCGTTCCCGGCGGCAGTCTGAACGATCATGGCCACCTCCCGATTGGACGACGTCCCGATCCTAACCGTCGGCGGGCGTCAGGTCACCGGTAATTTCTCGCGAGCGGCGCAGGGCGAAACGATCGGGAAAACGGCCCGCAGACGCCGGTTTCCGGAACCTGAAACACGGGATCTTCCGCAGAAAACGCATGGGAGGGCTTCGAAACCTCCGGCCCCCGGCAACGATTCGCCGCGCGTCCCCGTTCCGCGGCGGAGCCTCGCTCTCGCGAAACCTCTCGGGGAATCCGATAACCCGATTCGTCCGGACAACGACGAGCGCGGACGAGGCTTCCCGAACGCCCCGCCTCGCGCCGAAAAAATCGTTGCGCCTGGCGATGTTCGCAAGCGCGGGCGGCCGCGCTTCTCGCGGTTGTCCGAAAAAACCGGAACGCGCTCGGCCGCCGGTTGCGCGGAATTTTCCCGGCTCTTCCGCCGGGAAACTGCGTCCGGCAACGGAATCGACGCTTTCGCGGCGGCTTCGCCGCAAGTGATTCAGGCAACCTTGCGCCGGGGCTCGGGTTCGCGATAGGCCATCTCGACATGCTTCGCGCAGTATGAATACCCTTCGAACGTCGGCGCGCCGCAATAACGGTACTCTTTCGTGCCCGGCTCGCCGAAAGGCCACTGACATGTCCGAAACGGCGACGGCCCGTGATTGAAGAGCCGTTTTATATCCAGAATCTGCTTCTGTCTCTTGGTCATTACCCCGTACCCGCTCCATGCTGCATTGCACAATGACATTATAGTGCAATGCAGCGCGGATTGCAAGACCCGATTCGAGACGTTTGCGCGGCGCCGTTTTTCGTCGGCTGCCCGTCCGGTCGGCGGCATGAGGCGGCGCGAATTTCCGGGCCGCTCCGTCTGCTGCGCCGAAGCCGGGGGAGAACCGGGCAACGCCCCGGAACTTCGAAGCGCCGGCCCCCCGGTCGCCGTCGACGGAATACCCGCGTCCTCCGCCGCTTCCCGGGCGGCGTCGCCCGCCTCCCGGGTTTCCGGCTGCGAATTCTTTCGTTTTCGTCGGACCGCGAACTTTCGCCCGGTCCGCGCAAAACGAGGCCGGCCCGCCGCGGTTTCAGAAGCGCATCGCGAGGCTGATTCCGCCGTCGAATTCGCCGTTGCCGATGCCGCGGGCGGCGTATCCGGCGGAGGCACGCAGCGCGTAGCGCCCGTCCTCCCAGCTGCGCGCGCCGCCGGCCCCGAGGCGGAACCCCGTCTTCTCCGCCTCGGTCGCGCTCAGCGGCGTCGATGCCACCTGCGCCCCCGAGATCCGCGCCGACCTCCTGTCCGAGAACTCGTGGGTGGCCTCCACCGAGCCGAACAGCCGGAATCCGTCCTCCATCTCGACGCGCAACCCGGCGCGGCCCACGAGGCTCCGCGCGTCCTCCACCGACACGCGCTCGTTGACGCTTCTCGCGAAGCTCAGGTCCACCTCGGACCAGGAGAGGCCGGCGCCGGGCGTCACGGTCAGACCGCCGCCCATGTCCGTCCGCCGCCCGACCTCGACGCGGAGGGCCAGCCCCAGAGCCTTCGCGCCGTCCTTCAGAACCCTCTTCCGCATCTCGCCCTGTATGTCCCTTTGGCTGGCGGTCAGCTTGACGCCGTACCAGGTCGCCATCGCCTGCGCGTCCACGTGGAAGCCGCCGCCGAGGAACGCCGTGCCGTGCGCGCCCGCGCCGACCCCCGACAGCTCGATCTCGCCGCCGGCCCCCGCAATCTCCGCAGAGCCCTGCAGCCCGCGCACCGACACGCCGAACCGCCCGTCGTTGCCCACGGCGAAGTCCACCCCCGCCCGCACGCCGTACCGTCGGTAGTCGAAGGCCGCGTCCGGCGGCGTCGAGGGCGTCGAGCTCTTCCCCTTCCACTCGCCGCTCGCGCCGTCGATTCGCGCCCAGCCGCCGTTGCCGTCCCGCGCCGCCGCCATGCGCTCCCCGTAGGTCGGCAGCCCGTTCATCGCCAGCAGCGCCGACGGCAGCGCCTCGTAGAGGCGGCAGCTCTCGCCCATACGGGCGCAATCGACAGGGACACCCACGTTGCCGCCGTTGTCGTCCACGTTGCCATTGCCGCCCGGCACGCATTCGCCGTTCTCAAGTTTATCCTTGGCGTCAGGACAGTCCCGCAGACCTTCGAACCGCGGGTCGCCTATGGCTATCGGTTCGCCTTCGCTATCGAGATTCAGGGGCAGATACCTGCCGGTGGTGAAATCGCCATCGGTCTCGACGATGGCGACGGCATAAGTCACCTGGTGGTCGCCGTCCCTGTCGACGATCGTTCCGCCCGCGCCGGTGTCAAAGCCTCCCCGCACCCTTGCTATGGCGTCAAGGATGCCTTTCTTGTTCAGCATGGCGCCGACGGCATCGGCGGTGTAGATCGCCACCTCGGTCGTCCCCTGCCTGACTATGATCGCCGAGTTCGCCCCGTTCGCGTTCACGCTGCCCGTCGGGCCGACGGTGATGCTGCCGCCTCCGGAGACGTCCACTGCCGCGTCCGCGCCCGCGCCACCCTTCACCTCGCCATGGATCCGGATCACCGACCGTCCGGGATCGTTGACCAGGATCGCCCGGCCCGAAGACCCGGCGTGCACCTTGCCCATCTCGCCGATCTCCAACGTGCCGCCGCCGACCAGATGAACGGCCGCGTCCGTCCCGCCCGTCACCGTGCCGTTCACCGTGACGGTCTGCTTCAGGAGGTCGTCGGCCGTCCCGGGACCGCCCGCATCCAGTCCTGCGTTCTCGACGTGGATGCCGGCCCTGCCGCCGGTCACGCTGGTTCCCGCGGCCACGGTGACCTCGATGGCCCCGTTGTCGTCGTGGGGCGTCGCGTAGTAGGCGCGGATGCCGTCGCCGACGTCCGCGTCGATCTCGCCGCCGGCGGCGGTGATGGCGATGTCGCCCGAGGTCCCCGGCTTGACGACCCGGATGCCGTCGGTTCCCGCCCCGACGGTCCCGGCGCTCTCGACCGTGACGTCGCCGCCCGCGTTGGCGAGGTAGATCCCCGCCATGCCGCCGCTGACGGTCGCGCCAGCGGCGACGGTGACGCTGATGGACCCGTTGTTCTCGCCGAGCGCCGCGTAGTAGGCGTGAATGCCATGGTGGCCCGTCGAACGGACCCCTCTGCCCGCGGGCACGTTGACGACGATGTTGTAGGCGTCTCGCGAGATCACCTTGATGGCGGGCACGTTCTCCTTGTTCAAATCCTTCACGACATCGCCGCTTTCCGGATCCAGGTCCCTTGCCGCCGGCAACTCGCCGTACCTGGAATTATCGGGTTTCAGAGCGGTTCCGTCCTCAGGGAGAGTTAAAACTACGCTGGGGATGTTCGGCGGGCGCGGCTCCCCCGCGGCGACCTCGATGTCGCCGTCTCCCTCGCCGCCGACGGTGCCGCCCAGCCGCTCGATCGCGTCTTCGACGCTCGTCCGCGTGAACCCGCCGCCTTCGAGGGCGAGGTCGGGATCCTGGACCACGATCAACTCGGTCTCCGTGCCGTCGCGCTGGATCGCGAGCGCGGCCCCGTCATTGAGCGCCACGCGTCCCGTCGGGCCGACCGTCAGCCTGCTGCCGCCGCCCTCCAGATGCACCGCAGGCGCCGCGTCGCCGTGGCCGCCGCGCACCTCGCCGTCGATGCGAACGACCGCCCGCCCGCCGGCCCGGATTGCCCGGCCCGAAGAGCCGGCGTGCACCTTGCCCGTCTCGCCGACGGTCAGCGTGCCGCCGCCCGCGAGATAAACGGCCGCGTCCGTCCCGCCCGTCACCGTGCCGTTCACCGTCACGGTCTGCTTCAGGATGCGGTCGTTACCGGTTCCCATGGCGCCCGCGTTGGCGGCGTAGATGCCCGCAACGGCGCCGATGACGGTTACGCCGTCGGCGACGGTGACGCTGATGGCCCCGTTGTCGTCGTGGGGCGTCGCGTAGTAGGCGCGGATGCCGTCGCCGCGCGAGTCGATGGAGCCGGCCGTCATGGCGATGCGGATGTCGTCGACGTTGTAGCGCTCCAGCAGCGCCTGCACCGCCGCCTTGTAATCGCTGGGGAAGCCCGCGTCCGCGTCGTTGAGCGCGCTGGTGAGGGCCGTGGCGTCGCCCGTCGCCACCGCCCGCAGCACTGCCTTCTCCTTGTCCGAGAGGCCCTGCGCCAGGACGTTACGCAGCAGGATTCTGGTGTCGGCGTCGTTCGTCTGGAGATACGTCACGATCTGCGTGTCGGTCAGTTGGGACACGGCGGTCGTGGCGGTGGTCCCGATGGCGGTGAGGACCGGCGTCGCGACCGCGAGGTCCGCGTTTTCGAGCGCCGCCCGGAACTGCTTGACGTAGTCGTTGTTGCTGGCGGTGGCGCCCGTCGGCACGGCCGCCATCTGCGCCGCGTTGTCCGCGAACGCGCCCGGGTCGTCGCCCTTCGCCACCTGCGCCGCCACGTCGCGCCAGGACAGGGCGTGGACCTCGATCCCCGCCGGCCCGCCGTAGTGGAGCGTCCCCTCGAGGGCCTTCCCGGCCGCCGACTCCTGGTCGAAGGAGAGCGCTTGCTCGGCGGTCGCCGCCCGGAAGCGGCCCCGGTCGTTCTCCGCCGTCCCGCGCGCGATGCTTCCTCTCGTCCAGTCGACGTCGATCGCAGGCACGTGATTCCCGTCGGCGTCCTCGGTGCGCGTATCGCCCATCGCGTTTTCGCGCGTGACCTCGAGGTAGACGCCCGTGCGGCCCGAAATCGTCCCCGCCGTCTGGTCGAAGTCGATCCGCGCCGCCTTGCCGACGTAGACGCCGTGCCACCGCCCCGAGACGTCGCCGCCGGTCGTGGACGTGCCGCCGTTCGCGAACGTGACGTCGCCCTCGACGCCCCGCGCGAGCCGGATGCCGTCCCCGTCCTCCGACGCGACGGCGCCGGAGTTCGTGAGCGTGAGGGCGGCCGCGTTCGCCGGGCTTATCTCCGCGAAGAGGGCGTGGTTCTCCGAGCTCAGGACGCCGCGGTTGGTGATCGTGGCGGGGCCGCCGGTGGCGAGGCCGCCCTCCCACAGCCAGAGGGCGTGCCCGACGCCCGCCGCCGCGTCGGCCGTCACCGTGACGCGGCCGCTGTTCGTGAACGTGACCGTGCCCGCGCCGTTGTACTTGCCAAGCCGGAGGCCGACGGTGGCCGCGTCGACGGCGCCGCGGTTCGTCAGCGTGGCGGCGCCGTTGTTGTTATGGGCGAGATGGATGCCCGACCCCGTCGCCGCGGCGATGGTCCCCGCGTTGTCGATCTCGGTGGCGCCGTAGCCCCGGTAGTCCATGAAGATGCCGTATTTCGCGCCCGACACCGTGATGGCGCCGGTGTTGGTGATGGTCGCGTCGCCGAGGTGGATGGCCCCCCCGGCGGGTCCGGCGAAATACAGATAGACGCCCTCCTCCCCCGAGCGGATGGCGCCGCTGTTCGTGATGCTCGTGTCGCTGATGCGCATGAAGGAGGGATGGTAGACGTTCGAGGGATTCCTGAAGAGCCGGATGCCCTGCTTGGCGGCGAAGATCGTCGCCGCGCTGATGAGGGTGGCCTTGCCGGCGCCCCAGGAGGAGAGGCCGCGCGGATGGTAGAAGATGCCGTTCTGCTGCATCGGGGTGGTCTCCGAGCCGATGGTCACCCCGCGTCCCACCCTCACCGTCGAGTCCCCCATCTGGTTTCGGTGTTGGAAGTAGATGCCGTTGTTCCGGTCGGCGGCGTTGTTCGTGCTCGTCCCCTGGACGATGTTCACGACGTGGCCGGCGTCCGTCATCTCGCCCATCGAGTCGACGGTGACCCCGACGTTGAGATCGTTCCACTGACGCGAGCCCCCGAGGCCGTACACGTAGATGCCGACCGACGGCGAGGTCGTCGTGGTCCCGCCCGAGACGACCATCCTCGAGGTGCTCGTGATGGTGGTCGTCGCGGTGCTGCTGCCCGCGACGTTGATTGGACCGTTGCCCCGCGGATGGTTGTTATCGTCCGACCCTCCGTAGAAGATGCCGTCGGGATACGACGTGTCCGTGCAGGTGATGGGGAGGTGGATCGCCGACCCGCATTCCGACACCGCCCGCGCCTCCCCCGGCGCGAGGAGCAGCGCCGCCGCCGCGAGCAGCGCCCAGCGCGCCGGAAACGAACGCTCCCGCCGCGTCATGCGCCTTCGCCCGGGAGGACGGGCCGGAGAAGGAGGCCTGGCCCGAGCGGCCGGGCTTCGCCGCTTCCGGAGCGCGGGCCTCCGGAACCGCGCATGCGGGGGGGGGGGGGGGGGGGAACATTATGCGGTCAGTGCTTCCAGTCATCTTCGGAACCCTCGCCAAGATTCTGCTCGCATGTGTAAACGTAGTCCGTGAACGATGCAAGACTCGGCGGCCCGTCAGGCTTCGAGTCGCACTGTCTCGTATTCCTCGGGAAGCGTGATCTCGAGCACCTCGTAATCGTCCGAGTAATGGAGAACGTTGTGCCGGATCCGGGGCGGCTGAATCCAGCAGTCTCCGGCCTCGAAAGTCACTTCGCCCTGCCCCTCGAACCAGACGGTGGAGGTCCCGCGCAGCACCATCACCATCTGGAACTCGACATCGTGATAATGAAGCCCGCTCCCCCCTTCCGGACAGGGCTTCGTGGTGCGAATGACATGAGCGTGCACCCGCCCGCCGGTCGCCTTTCCGATGCCGAGGTCGCGATATTCGCGATACGTCCTCAGCCCGCCGGCGACGAACGGATTGTCCTTGGCCCTGTTTACGACGAACTCCGATTCGATCCTGTCCATTCCGACCTTCCGATTGCCGTGAAGCCGGGATATTGTGACACGTCCAGCCGCCGCCGCAACGCGCGGACCGGCTCCAGCCGGCGAGCGACGAATGATGGTTCCCCCGTTCACTTATTCGGGTCTGCCTTACCGCGTTCTTCACGGCGCCGGCTGCGTGGGAGCGCTCGGCGACGAACTTGATCGGATCGGCGCCCGGCGCGCGATGTTCTGCTGCACGTCCCGCCGCCGCGCCGCGGTCGAGACGCTGGCGCGCGAAGCAGGAGACCGAATCGCCGGCATCTGCGACAAGGCCGCGATCTTCGTGCCCCTGGAGGCCGTCGAAACAGGCCGGAAAGCGGCGGCGAATCTGGGGGCCGATTGCCTGATTTCCTTCGGCGGCGGCTCCTCCGTCGGTCTCGCGAAGGCGATCGCCCTCGAACTCGACATTCCCATCGTCGGCATCGCCACGACCTATTCCGGTTCCGAAACGACGGCGCTGCAGGGCATCGTCGGCCGCGACGGCGTCCGGACCAACTACCGGTCCATGCGAATGCTGCCGAAGTGCCTGATCTACGACCCCGAACTGACGGTGGACCTCCCCCTCGACGTATCGATTCCCAGCGGTTTCAACGCGATCTCGCACGCTGTCGGCTCCTTTCTCGGCGAACGCGCCAATCCCGTCGCCGAGCTGTTCGCCGAGGCGGGAATCGCCGCGATGTCGTCGGCGCTGGCCGGCATCTCCGAAGATCCGGCGAACGTGGAGGCGCGCGGGCGGGCGCTTTACGGATCGTGGCTGTGCGGCCTCACGGTGATGTCGGCCGGCACGACCATCCATCACAAGATCGTTCACGTTCTCGGAACGGGGCACGGCCTTCCGCACGGACCGACGCACGCCGTCGTTCTGCCGCATTCCACCGCCTACAATCGCGCCGCCGCTCCTGAGGCGATGCGGAGAATCGCCCGCGCCCTCGGGGCCCCGGACGCGCCGGACGCCCTCTTCCGGCTGCTGGAGCGCAGCGGCGCGGCGACCGGCCTGAAGGATTTGGGCCTGCCCTACCGGGCGCTCGACGAGGCCGCGGACAAGGCCATGATCGACCGGTATTTCAATCGCCGGGCCTACGAGCGCGACGCGATCCGGGATCTGCTCGAAGACGCCTGGCGCGGCAGGCCGCCCGCGGCCTGAATTCGTCAGTTCAGCCTTTCGCCGCTGCCGCGATCGAACAGATGGCAGTTCGCGGGGTCGAACCCGAAGTCGAACTCGTCGCCCGGACGCAACGAACTGTCCGGATCCACTTTCGCGACGAGACGCGTCCCGCAGTCGAAGAAGACGAGCGTGGAATCGCCGAGCGGCTCGATCAGGCGAACCTCGCCGGTCGTCGGACCGGCGACCACGTGCTCCGAGCGCACGCCAAGGGTCACCTTGCGGCCGGCCAGGCTTCCGGGCAAGTCCGCGGCCAGCGGGCTTCTGATCCGCTCGCCCGCGAAGACCGGCGCGCCGTTCTCCGCGGCGATGTCTCCGTCCAGAAAATTCATGGTCGGCATTCCGAAGAACCCGGCGACGAAGCGGCTGGCCGGCTTGCGATAGATGTCGAGGGGACCGCCGAGCTGCTCGATCCGGCCGCCGTTCATGACGACGATCCGGTCGGCCATGGTCATCGCTTCTGCCTGGTCGTGGGTCACGTAGACGAAGGTCGCGCCGAGCCGCTCGTGAAGCGCCTTGAGTTCGGTGCGCATGTCGACCCGCAGTTTCGCGTCGAGGCTGGACAGCGGCTCGTCCATCAGGAACACGGCCGGGTCGTGAACGATGGTCCGGGCCAGCGCGACGCGCTGCGCCTCGCCGCCCGAGCACTGGGCGGGCCGCTTGTCGAGCAAGGGCAGGATGTGCATGGCGTCGGCCGCGGCGCGCACGCGCCGGTCGATCTCGTCGACCGGCCTCCTTCTGGCGCGCAGGCCGAAGGCGATGTTTTCGAATACCGTCATATGGGGAAACAGGGCGAGGTCCTGGAACACCATTCCCAGCCCGCGCTCGCCCGGCTCCACGTCGTTCACGATCCGGTCGCCGATCGCGATCTCGCCGCTCGTCGGGGTTTCGAGTCCGGAAATCATGTTGAGGGTCGTGGTCTTGCCGCAGCCCGACGGTCCCACCATGATCAGGAATTCCCCGTCCCGCACGTCCAGGCTGACGCCCTTCACGGCCACGAAATCGCCGAACGCCTTGACTACCCCGTCGAGTCTGATTCCCGCCACGGCGCTTCTCCTATTTCCTGATCGTGCCGAAACTGAAGCCCCTGATCAGATGCTTCTGGATCAGGACGCCGAGAACGACCACCGGAATCGTGATGACGGTGCCGATCGCGGCCTGGGGACCGTAGAGGCGGCCTTCGGACGCGCTCTGAAACTTGTTCAGAAGGACGGGCAACGTCGCGACGTCCGGATGGGTCAACGTCAGCGCCAGCAGGAACTCGGCCCAGTTCAAAATGAACACGAACAGAAAGGTGACGACCATGCCCGAAGCCACCAGAGGAAGCACCACCCGCCGCAGCGTGTACAGCCGGCCGGCGCCCATGATTCTGGCGGCGTGCTCGAGCGTGTAGGGAACCTCGTCGATGAAACTCAGCATCATCCAGATCACGAACGGCAGCGTGATGGTTATGTACAGCAGGCTCATGCCGGTGCGCGTGTCGAACAGGCTGATCCGGGTTCCGAGAATCGCCTCCGTCCCGATCGGTATCATGATCGCGTAGTACATCAGCAGCGGAATGGCGATCACGATCGGGGGGATCATCCGGATCGTCAGCACCATGTGGCGGAACTGCCGCCCGCCGACTCCGAACCGCGAGATCGCGTAGGCGAGGAACGCGCCCATGAACAGCGCGGCGAGCGACGATATCGTGCAGATCAGGAGCGAATCCGCCAGGGATCCCCAGATGTTGAAAGGTTGTTCCGTCGCCTCGCGCGCGACCCCGGCGCGGGAAACGTCGACCGCGAATATCTGGTCGTAGTTCTTCAGCGTCGGGTCGTGCGGCAGCCAGTGCGGCGGCCATGTCACCCATTCTCCGGAGTCCTTGAAGGAAGTCTGCACCATCCAGTAGATGGGAAACATGATGGCGAGCGCCCAGGCGATCAAAACCGCGTGACGCCCCGCGGCCGTGCGGCGCCGCCTGCGGACGCGGCGCGCGCGGTCGCCCTTCATCGCGACGCTCCGCGTTCGGCGGCGGGACGCTGGCGGACAAGCAGATAGATGCCGAAGAAGATCAGCGCCGAGAACAGGATCAGCAGCAGGACCGAGGCCGCCGCCCCGAAGCCGAACTTGTTGAACTGCCAGACCTGTTCCCACAGATAGTAGGCGACGGTCTGGGTCGAAGTGCCGGGTCCGCCGAAGGTCAGGAGGACGACCGGGTCGAACAGCTTCAGCGCTTCCATCGACCGGATCACGATCGCGATGACGATCGCGGGCTTCAGCAAGGGCAGCTCGACCCACAAGAAGATCTGCGTCGGACTGGCGCCCATGATGCGGGCGGCGTTGCCGAGCTGGGGAGGAAGCGCCGAAAAACCGGACAGGAATATCAGGAAAGTGAGCGAGGTCCATTGCCAGACGTCTGCGAGAATGATCGCCCACTGCGCGGCGAGCGGATCGGACAGCCACCGGATGCGGGGGTTGACGTCGAAGAGCTGGAGGACCGGCGCGAGAAGCTGGTTCAGCGGCCCGCTGTCCAGATAGATCATCGAGAAATTGTAGCCGACGACGACCGGAACCACCATCATCGGAATGAGGAATACGGTGATGTAGAAGCGCCGGCCGCGCGTCACGCGATGGACCAGCATGGCCAGCACGAAACCGACGATCAGTTCGAAAACGACCGCGAAGCCGGCGAAGTAGAACGTGCGGCCCAAAGCGGCCCAGAAGCCCGCGTCGCTCAGAACGGCTTCGTAGTTGCGGAACCCCGACAGATAGGCCTGTTCGAACGGCCGGTTGGCGCGCCAGCGCAGAAAGCTGATGTAGACCGTGAGCAGGAACGGCACGATGATAACGAGGACGAACGTGCCCTCGACAAGAACGAACGGGATCCACTTGAAAACCCGTTCGCGGGCCAGCCAGGCCCCGAACCGTCCCGCCGGTCCCTGCCCTTTCGCCGCCATGACGGCGTTATCCGCGGCGCGGGAACGCCGGAGGCGCGCCCGCGCCGCGGAGCAGGCCCCTACAACCTGTCAACGTACAGACCGGCCTCCACGCCCTTGCGCCAGACCTCGATCTGGTTGTCGCGCCCGATGTCTTCCGTCACGTCGTTCCAGCCCTTCTCGATCGCCGCCGCCGCCTGTTCCGCGGCGACGTTGCCGTTCATCACGGCGGCGAGATTGTTGTCGAGGATCTTCATGTACTCGTAATGGCCCTCGATATAGAGCAGCGACGTGGTGTACTGGGCGTTCTCCATCGTGGTCTCGAGGAACTCGTTGGAAAACTTCTTCACGATGCCCGGCACTCCCAGGTTCTGCTTGCGGAACGGATCCCAGAAGCCTTTGGGATGGGCGATCGCCCGATTTCCCACCGACGGGCTGGTCAGCCACTGGATGAACAGGTAGGCGAGTTCCGGGTGATCGCTGTAGGCGTTCACCATGTAGCTCGTGCCCGCGGCCTCGGCCGCGCGGCGCACCGGCGCGCCCGCCGCCTGGGGAATCACGCAGGGAAGCTGCTTGTTCTTGACCAGGCTTTTCGGGTTCGCGTTGCCGTAACCGAAAATCGAAGGAAACGACATCACGGAATAGGCCTGTCCGCTGCCCCAGAACGGGTATATCTGCGGCGTGCCCCAGCCCTGTATGTCCTCCGGCATGTAACGGACGATCGAGGCGAACGCCTTGACGGCCTTGACGCCCTGCGGCGTGTTGATCCGCGGCTTCATGTCCTTGTCGAAGAGCAACCCCCCGAAATACGCCGGAAAGTGCCGGTGCGAGAAATTCACCGAGCGGTAGCCCATGGCGCCGTAGAGCGGTTTCTCGAAGGTCATCCCCCAGCGCGTCTGGCCGGCCTTGGTATGGAAGAACTTCGCCTGTTCCTCCCAATCCGCCATGTTCGCCGGACAACCCAGCTCCTTGCCGGTCGCCGCCTTGAACTCGGCGCGCGCCTTCGGATTTTCGACGATGTCCTTGCGCAAAACGAGGATGATGTGGTCGCCGTCGAGAACGAAGCTGTACTGCTTGCCGTTGTAGTACTGCTGCGCGACGAAGGCCTCCGGAATGCCGCTGAAGTCAGGCTTGTACTTCGCCGCGTACTCGTCGAGCGGACGCAGCACCCCGGCGCTCGCCGCGTCGGGCTGCGTGTAGGGAAAGTCGTTGAAGATGTCGAACGCGCCGGTCTTGGCGACGGATTCGCCCATCACCTTGCTCGGTATGTCGGTGTAGCCGAGGGGCTCCGAAGCGACTTCGACGCCGGTCAGTTCCTTCCATTCGGCGGCGAAGTCCGGAAACGAGTTCCGGTACAGCGAATTGAGCAGCACGTCGAGCTTGGGATTCTCGAGATTGTTCTTCGCGACGTAGGCCTTGGCGCCGTCCACCGCGCGCTGGGCCACCGGATCCTGTTGCGCGACGGCCGGCGCCGCAACGCTCAGGCATGCCGCCAGGACAATGTACTTGTTCATGTCGTCTCCCCCTTTTTTCGTTCTTGCCGCGAGCCGTTCGCCCTTGCGGCAACGCGGACAGTAAACCGCCATTCGCGCGCAATGTCGAGAGCGCGCGAACCGCCGGCTACGGCCCGGTCAGTTCGTCGAGCGCCGGCTTGATCTCCTCCATGAAGACGCGGATGTTCCCGATCACGGCCTCCTTCGGCGCCTGGGCGTAGTGATAGATCAGCGTGACGTATTCCGCCGGCAACTGCTTCCATTGCGCGACGTAGTGGTCGCGGACTTCCGAAACCGAGCCGAACTGGAACATTCCGGTTTCGCTCATCAGATCCAGTATTTCGGAATCCGTCCCGCCGCCCTTCTTTTCCGTCCAGTCGGGGAACAGCGGTCCGTAGAAATTCATGAAGATGTCGCCCGACCAGTCGAGGGCGAGGCGCTCGCCCTCTTCTCGCGTCGCGCCGATATGAGGCCAGCGCACGATCGCCTGGTTCTGGCCGGGCGCGAAGCCGAAGCCATGGGCGTTGGCGATCTCGGTATAGCGCGGCCCGTAATGGGCGCAGCGGCCGATGCTGGAGAAGTAGGTCGGCACGAAACCGTGCCGGCCGGCGTATTCGACCGTTTCGATCGACGCGTTCGAAGCGACGAAAACCTTGGGATGGGGCCGCGTGTAGGGCGCCGGCACGACGCTGATCCTGCGCAGCGCGCCGTTCTCGTCCATCTCGCCGGGAGCGCCCAGCCGGCGGGTCGATTCGCCCATGAACCAGCCTTCGACGCCGCTGTCGTGAGGATAGGGATATTCCCAGAGATCGCTCTTATAGTCGAAGGAATCCTCGGTCCACGCCTTGAGAACGATGCCGACCTGTTCCTCGAAAATGTCGCGATTGCGCTCGTCGTCCGCGCTCTTGTCGGACAGGGTCGCGCGTCCGCCGATCTTCTGGCCCAGCACGTTGGTCCAGCGCGACTGGTAGCCGCGGGCGAAGCCGACGAAGCAGCGCCCCTGGGTCAGGTGGTCGAGAATGGCGGTTTCCTCGGCGACCCTTATCGGATCGTCCACCGACATCACGTAGCCGAGGCTGCCGACGTTCAACCTGTTCGTCAGCGCCGCCCAGTAGCCGTTGTGAATGCCGATGGAGGGTCCGACCTCGTAGCCTTCCGAGTGGAAGTGATGCTCGATGACCGAGATTCCCCAGCATCCCGCTTCGTCCATTGCGCGGACGATATCCGGCATTCCCGCCATCGCTTCCTGGTAGCGCTCGCGGTTGCGGCCGATAGGGCGAAGCTGCCGACGTTCCTCGGCGCTCTCCGCGCGAATGACCGGATAGAACTGTACGATGACCTTGACCATTCGGAACCTGCCTATCCTTTTCGCTTCATGATAACCCGGCCGGGCGCGGGATCAAACGATCCGTTTGCCGCGGCCGAAAGGCAGCGCAACCTGCTTCCCCGGCGACCTGACGCGCCGGTCCCTCCATCTGCGCGAAGTCCGCCGCCGCGCATCCCTGCGCCGCAGGAACATGGCCGTTCGCCTCGACCCGGCGACCGGACGCCGACCGCGAAGCGCTGACGCCGAGACGGCGCAGGCCCGGACCGACCCCCGTTCCCGGCGCGCCTTCCGCCGGCAATGCGCTGCGCGAACCCGGGAACCAATCGTTGAAACCGGCGGATGTCCGCCCGTCGCCGTCTCCGGCCGAGCTTGCCTGAAACGCCTGCGAAGAAACGGAAGGTTCTCCGCCGGTTCATTCTCGGCTCCGAGCGACGCTCGCCGCGGTTCCCGTCTCGGGTCGCGCTGCCCTGTCCATGCCGGGCGGCGAACTGGACCAGGGCCAGCGGCGCAGGCGAGTCCGGGGCCGCCCCGCGCCGCCGGGAACGAGTCGACTCGCGCGCTACGGCTCAACTTCGGTCTCCGGCAGCCGGGTCCGACCGCGCCAACCGGCGCGACAACATCCGTACTTTGCGCGATCGCAGTCGCGGTTCGGGCTGCGACGGCAGCTTCGTTCCGCCGGTCTTCCGCTCTTTGCCCGAAACTCCCGCTCCACGCTTCCAATGGCGGAGAGGTCGCAGTCGCGGCGCGCCTGGGAAAGCCCGCCCCGGTTGGGGAGATTTCGCGGGATTTGACAGGATCCCCGAACGGATGGCTACCATGCCGACAACCCGCAGAGCGGTGGAGAATGCGCCGTTCCTGCGGGCGAGGGCCGGCCGCCCGGACCCCGAAAGGACATTGCGCCTCTCCCGAAAAGCGTTTTGCACGGAAAGGAAAGAAATATGAGAAGCTGCCTGCGGGGCGCCTCCCGGCGCCTTCGAACGCCTGCCCGGATGCCGCGGCCGTGCGGGAGCGTCGCTCCGCGGAACCGGGAAAGCGCCGAGAACCTGAGCGGCCCGAGACGATGCCCGTGACTATCGATGCAACCTTTCTCAAGCGCTGCCTGGACACGCTCGAAAGCGCCCTCCAGGAAATCGCGCGCCATAGCCCGGACAGCGTCGCTTACGACATTTACCGCGCGGCCTGCGTCAAGGAGTTCGAACTGATTCTGGAGCAAAGCGGCAAACTGCTGAGGAAACGCCTGCGTCCCTGGTTCGCCAGCAATCTCCAGGTTGACCGGCTCGCGTTCAAGGATGTCTTCCGGCACGCCGCAAAACATGGTCTGATCGATACGCAGGCGTGCGAACGCTGGTTGCATTACCGCGACAATCGTAACGATACGGCGCATGACTACGGCGAGACATTCGCCGAGACGACCTTGAAACTGTTGCCGGCTTTCCTGGCCGACGCCAGAACGCTGGCGGAAACGATCGAAAACGGCGGCGATGCCTGAACCGCTCCACCTCCCCCGCAGACATCGCGAAACGCTCGAGGCTCTGTTGCATCGGCATCTGCCCGGCGTCGAAGTCTGGGCGTTCGGCAGCCGCGTGAACGGCCGCAGCCATGACGGCAGCGATCTGGATCTGGTTTTGCGCGGGCCGGGCCTTTGGAAGATCGAGACCGATCGTCTGACCGAATTCCGCGAGGCGCTGAGAGAAACGACCATTCCTTTTCTGATCGAAGTCCGCGACTGGGCTGTCTTGCCGGACCGTTTCCGCCGCGAGATCGAACGGAATTACGTAGTATTGGTGGAGCGGTAGGAACGGCTCGTCGCCCGCATGTCGCGCCGGCCCCCGCATCCCGAGCGGGTCGCCGCGTTTTCGAGCCGAACGCACGATGGCCGAGTTATGCGTTTCGCGGCGAACCGGCCTCCCGAAACCTCGGAACAGGGCCGCCGACGTCGCTTGACGGCTGGCGCATGGCGGCAAGCATTTCTGCCTGACTTCGGCCGTCCCGACCGGCGCACGCGGAAAACCGCGGGCGCGCTGCGCCCCTCGCGAGTTCGACCCAGACCCCCTGTCCCCGCGCGGCTCCGGGGCGACGGCTACTCCCATTCGATGGTCGCCGGCGGCTTGGACGTCACGTCGTAAAGAACCCTGTTGATGCCGCGCACCTCGTTTACGATGCGGTTGGCGGCGCGTCCCAGAAACGCCGCATCGAAGGGATAGAAGTCCGCCGTCATCCCGTCCGTCGAGGTCACCGCCCGGAGCGAGCAGGCGTAGTCGTAGGTTCGGGCGTCTCCCATCACGCCGACCGTCTGCACCGGCAGCAATACGGCGAAGGCCTGCCATATGTCGCCGTAAAGGCCTGCCTTCCGGATCTCCTCGAGATAGATCGCGTCCGCCCGCCGCAGAATGTCGAGCTTGTCCCGGGTGACCTCGCCGGGAATGCGCACGGCGAGTCCCGGCCCGGGAAACGGATGGCGGTCGACGAAACGCTCCGAAAGGCCGAGTTCGCGACCGAGCCGCCGGACCTCGTCCTTGAAAAGTTCGCGCAACGGCTCGACGAGCGCCATGTTCATCCTCTCCGGCAGCCCTCCGACATTGTGATGCGACTTGATCGTCGCGCTGGGACCGCCGTGAAACGAAACCGACTCGATCACGTCGGGATAGAGCGTTCCCTGGGCCAGAAAATCCGCGCCGCCGGCCTTTTCCGCCTCCTCCTCGAAAACGCCGACGAACGTCTCGCCGATGATCTTGCGCTTGCGTTCGGGATCGGTCGCGCCGGACAGCCTGTCCAGGAAAAGGCCGGACGCGTCGCGATGAACCAGCGGTATGTTGTAGTGACCGCGAAACAGGCCGACGACTTCTTCGGCTTCGCCGAGCCGCATCATGCCCGTGTCGACGAAGACGCAGATAAGCCGGTCGCCGACCGCTTCATGCAGCAGGAGCGCGGCGACGGCGGAATCCACGCCGCCGGACAGGCCGCAAATAACCCTGCCCCGGCCTACTTGCTCCCTGATCTTGGCGATCTCCCGATCCCGGAACGCCGCCATCGTCCAGTCGCCGCGGCAACCGGCGCAGCGCAACGCGAAATTCTCGAGAAGCTCCGCGCCGCGCGGCGTATGGACCACCTCGGGGTGAAACTGCACCGCGTAGAATCGCCGTTCGTCGTCGGCGATCGCGGCGAAGGGCGCGCTTTCGCTCGCCCCGACGACGCGAAACCCGTCGGGCAGAGCCTCGACCCGGTCGCCGTGGCTCATCCACACCTGCTCTTCCGCGCCCTTGCTCCAGACGCCGTCGAACAGAGCGCAATCGTCGACCACCCGCAAAGTCGCGCGGCCGAAGCCGCGCCGGTCGGCTCTGAACACCTTTCCGCCGAGTTGCTCGACCATGGTCTGTTGTCCGTAACAGATGCCGAGAACGGGCACGCCCGCATCGAACACGGCGCGCGGCGCGCGCGGCGGAGCGGCGTCGACGACCGACGCCGGGCCGCCGGAAAGAACGATCCCTCGGGGGGCGAGGTCGCGGAGCGTTCGGGCGGTGACGCGGCTGAACGGATGGATCTCGCAATAGACGCCGATCTCGCGAACCCGGCGGGCGATTAGCTGGGTGACCTGCGATCCGAAATCGACGATCAGGACGCAGTCAGCCTCCGGAACGCTTTTCAGGGAACGCATCCACCGGCGGCGGTCATGCGCGCGACCAAGGGGCCAGCGCCGCAACGTCGTTCCATGCGTAGCCCAATTCCTCGAACCTCGCGCCGCCGCTCGGCCGGCGCGCGGCCAGCACCCCGTTCATGCGTTCGTAGAAAAAGCGCGAGGGGTTGGCGTCGAGGCACCATACGAGCAGGGACGGCCCGTGCGCTTTCCCGGCTTCGACCGCCGCCGTGGCGAAAAGTTCGCGTCCGATGCCGCGGCCGTGATACTCGTCCCGCAGATAGAGCGCGTAGACCTCGGCGCGGTACGGCAACGCCGGACACCTCGAAGCTCCGGCGCTTGCATACCCCACGACTTCGCCGCGCCCATCCTCCGCCACGTAGACGAACCGGTCGCGCCGGAAACGGCTCAGCGCCTGCCGCCACCGGCGCGAATCTCCAAGCGTCTCGCCGAGCAGCGCATCTTCCGGCAGGATTCCGGCATAGGTCGAACGCCAGCTGTCCGCCTGCACGGCGGCGATGGAGGAGGCGTCCTCGATCCTCGCGGCGCGAATGTCCGCCTGCAGCGACGAATCCGTCAAGAAATCACTCCGGCAACCGATAGTTGGGCGCTTCGCGCATGATGGAGACGTCGTGGACATGGCTTTCGCGATAACCGGCCGCCGTCGTGCGCCTGAAAGCGCAATTGCTCCGCATTTCGGCCATGGTGGCGTTGCCGGTATATCCCATGGCCGCCCGCAAACCGCCGACGAGCTGATGCAGCACGGCGTCCACGGGTCCCCTGTACGGTACGCGGCCCTCGATTCCCTCCGGAACGAGCTTGAGCGTCTCCCCCACTTCCTGCTGAAAATAGCGGTCCGCCGAACCCTCGGCCATGGCGCCCAGAGATCCCATGCCGCGATAGGTTTTGTAGGAGCGCCCCTGATAAAGGAACACTTCGCCGGGGCTCTCGTCGGTGCCGGCCAGAATCGAGCCGGCCATGACGCAGTCCGCCCCGGCCGCCACCGCCTTCGCGACGTCGCCGGAAAGACGGACGCCGCCGTCGGCGATGCAAGGAACGCCTTTGTCGCGGCAGGCCTCGGCGGACTCCAGAATCGCCGAGAACTGCGGCACGCCGACTCCCGTGACCGCTCGCGTCGTGCAGATGGAACCCGGTCCGATGCCGATCTTGACCGCGTCCGCGCCGGCGTCGACCAGGGCCTTCGCGCCGTCCGGCGTCGCGACGTTTCCGGCGACCACCTGCACGCTATTCGACAACCGCTTGATCTCTCCCACCGCCTTCAGCACGTCGAGGGAGTGGCCATGCGCAGTGTCCACGACCACGACATCGGCTTCGGCGTCGATCAGGGCGTTCGCGCGGTCCCGCCCTTCCGGCCCGGTGCCGGTCGCAGCGGCGACGCGCAGGCGCCCCTTGTCGTCCTTGGTCGCATTAGGATGCAGCTTCGCCTTTTCCATGTCCTTGACGGTGACCAGGCCGACGCAGCAATAATCGTCGTCGACGACCAGCAGCTTCTCGATTCGGAACTTGTGCAGGAGCCGCCGCGCTTCCGCCATCTCGACGCTGCCGTTGACGGTCACGAGATTCTCCCGGGTCATCAACTCGCGCACCGGCTGCGCCGGGTCGTCGGCGAATCGAACGTCGCGGTTGGTCAGAATGCCGACCAACCTGCCCTTGCTTCCTTCCACGACCGGAATGCCCGAGATTCGCTGCTGCTCCATCAAGGCCAGAGCGTCGGCGAGAGTTTTTCCCGGATCGATCGTGACCGGATTGACCACCATGCCGGACTCGAACTTCTTGACGGCCCGCACCTCGTTCGCCTGCTCGTCGATATCGAGGTTCTTGTGGACGACGCCGAGGCCGCCAGCTTGCGCCATCGCGATTGCCATCCGCGCTTCGGTGACGGTGTCCATCGCGGCCGATATCAGCGGTATGCCGAGACGGATCGTGGGCGTCAGGCAGGTAGCCGTGTCGGCATCGCGGGGCAGAACGGCGGATTCCGCCGGGGCCAGAAGAACGTCGTCGAAAGCCAGTGCGTCGCGGATGTTCATGCCGACTCGCGCCAAGGGAACGGCGCTCCAATATACACGACTCGGATGGTCGGCGAAACGACTCTCACCCGGTTGCCGTTCCGCGGTAACGCTTCGCCACGATGTAGGTTTCCGGACTTTCCGGGCGCGACGCGGGCGGTTTGAGCGTGCGGACCTCTTCGAACGCAAGGTTTATCCCCCGCATCAGGTCCGCATGCACGCCTCCGGCGAACGCCTTCACGACGAACGCGCCGCCCGGAGCGAGATGGTCGCGGGCGAATGCGAACGCCTCTTCGCCCAGCGCCTTCGTTCTCAAGTGATCCGTCGCGCGATGCCCGATCGTCGGCGCGGCCATGTCGCTCAATACGACGTCCGCCGGACCGCCGAGCGCCTCCCGGAGCGCGCCCGACGATTCCCGGATGTCCGTCCGCACGATCCTGGCGCCCGCGACCGGCTCCATTCTTTCGATGTCGACGGCGATCACCGTCTCGCTTCCTTCGACGGCGCCGGTGCGGGCAACCGCCACCTGGGTCCAGCCGCCCGGCGCGGCACCCAGATCCACCACCCGTTGTCCCCTCTTCAGCAACCGGAACTTGTCGTCCAGCTGGATCAGCTTGAAAGCCGCGCGCGACCGGAAGCCGAGACGCTGCGCTTCCTGAACGAAGGGATCGTTAAGTTGGCGGGCCAGCCACCGCGTGGAAGAAGCCTTTCGACCGCGGGCCGTCTTTACTCGAACGCGGAGGTTTCTGGAGCCTCTGCCGCCGGCCTTCAGAACCGTTCCTCCCGGATTCCGGACCCGGACGAGGCCAGGACGTTCAGGATCCCTTCCCTCAACCCCCTGTCCGCCACCCGCAGCCGCCCGACGGGCCAGGTGCGAAATACGGCTTCGAGAACGGCGCATCCCGCGACGACGAGGTCGGCCCGGCTGCGGCCGATGCAGGGGTTGGCGACGCGCTCGGCGTAGTTGTTGGCGGCGAGTTCGCGGCTGACCTTTCGCGCCGCGTCGAATTCAAGCAGGGACCCGTCGACCCGCGAGCGCTTGTAGGACGGAAGCGACATGCTTACGGCGGCGACGGTCGTCACGGCGCCGGCGGTGCCCAGCATCTGAACGCCGCCCTCCCGAATCCTTTGCGAAATCCCGAACTCGAGGTCGAAAGGCAGCAGCAGATCCATGACGTGCCGCACGACCGCATCGTATTCCCTCTGGGTGAAATCGCTCCCGCCGAGTTTTTCCGTCAGCGTGACCACGCCGCAGGGCAGCGACGTCCAGCCCTCGATCGAAACGCCGCCGGCCGTCCGGGCCCATACGAATTCCGCGCTGCCGCCTCCGACGTCGAACATCAGGGCGTGGCCGCGGCCGGCGTCGAGAAGCGAACGGCAACCCGTCAGCGTCAGTTCCGCTTCTTCCTTCGAGGAAATGATCTCGAGTCTGATTCCGGTCTCCCGGCGGACCCGGGCGACGAAATCGTCCCGGTTGCGCGCCGCCCGAGCCGCTTCGGTAGCCACGCCCCTGTACCTCGATACGCGCTGCCGCCGCATCTTGCTGGCGCAGGCGCCGAGCGCGTCTATCGTGCGCGAGATGGCCTCTTCCGACAACTCGCCCGCTTCGCTCACTCCCTGTCCCAGGCGAACGATCCGCGAATAGCTGTCGATTACCTCGAATCCGTGGCGGACGCGTTGAGCGATCAGCAGCCTGCAGTTGTTGGTTCCGAGGTCTACGGCGGCGAGCCGTTCATGACGCCGACGAAAACGGCGATTCCTTGAGGGCTTCGCCGACACGCTCCGTTCCTCCTCTTGCCCTTCTCCCGATCGGCGAAAAATACAGCATCCGCCGGCAATACCAACCGCCGCCGCCTCACGGCCGCGCGCGCAAAGCGCGTTCCGCGAGCCCGCGGCGCCCGACAAGCTCGGCGACAACCCACCGTTCCGGGTCAAACCTTCACTGCCGGCCCGCTGCCTCCGGCCTGAACTCCGCCCGGCCTGCCGCGACATAACCGTCGCCGGGCGCCGGACAAGGCGATGGCGGAGACCCCCGCAGTGCCGCATCCCCAAGCTGCGAACCGCGGTCGTTTTCGAACGGCCTTGTTCCCTGGCGGCCGCATGCTATATGATGCGCGTCGCAGGCTGGTTCGGCTCCGCTTCTGGGGAATAGTTTAACGGTAGAACGGGCGGCTCTGACCCGCTTGGTCCTGGTTCGAATCCAGGTTCCCCAGCCACCTTGTCCGCCGAGCGGCGCGACGGAGAACCGCTGCGACCTGCGCGGAACGGCGCCTTGGGCGCCGGAACGCCTGCGGCCGCGGGGTCGCCGTTATGCGAACGCTCCGCCTGGAATCGCGCGTATGACCGACTTTCTTGGCGTGCCCGACGTGGGGCTGTGGGACACGGTCGCGCTATGCGCCGCAGCGGTTCTCACGACGTTCATCGGCACCGTGACCGGGACGGCGGGAGGCCTGTTGCTCCTCGCCATCATGACCTTCTTCCTGCCGCTGACCGCATTGATTCCCGTTCATACCATCGTTCAGCTCGGAGCCGGCTCAAGCCGAACTTTCCTTATGTGGCGCTACGTCAAAAAGGAGCTGATCGCGCCGTTCGCCCTCGGTTCCGCAGCCGGGGCCATCGCGGGCGCGCACGTTTTCGTCGCCCTGTCGGCGGCAACGCTGCAGGCGCTTCTCGGCGCCTTCATTCTTGCCGTTCTATGGATGCCGAGACTCGCGCTCGGCGGGCCGGAGCGGCCGCGCTTCGCCGCGATCGGCGCCCTGACCACTTTCATCGGGATATTCGTCAGCGCCACGGGAACGTTTCTGTCGCCGTTCGTCGCCCATGCCAGCGCCGACCGCCACGTTCACGTCTCCACGATGTCGACTCTGATGGCGATCGCCCACGTCGCCAAGCTGATCGCTTACGGGTTCGTCGGAATCGCCGTCGGCGCCTATGCTCCGCTGATCGCGCTGATGATCGCGGGCACGGCGCTCGGCAACTGGATCGGCCGCAACGCGCTAGACCGAATCCCGGAACGCGCGTTCCGGACCGTCTTTAAGGTCCTGCTCTGCCTGTTGGCGATCCGCCTGCTCGTGGGCGCCTTCCTGGAAAGCGGTCCGTAACGCGCGACCGGTTTTTCGGCGGCTTGCGGGACCGGCTTCCGTTGTCGAAAATTCCTTCTCTCCGCCGCCGCGAAGCGCATCTTCTCTTCCCGGCCTCCGTCGGCTACACTGCGCTTTATGACCTACCCGGACGGTACCTATCCGAGCACATGCTGGGAATGCAGCACCCGCTGCGGCTCCCTGATAACGATCGAGGACGGGCGCGTCTCCAAGATCGGCCCCAATCAAGACCATCCGGGATCCAAGGGAGCGTTCTGCGTCAAGGGCATCCGCGGATTGCCCGAACTGACCTACGGGACCAGCCGCGTCCTCCGCCCGCTGCGGCGCGCGGGCTCGCGCGGCTCCGGCGCCTGGTCGGAGATCTCCTGGGACGACGCGCTCGACGAAATGGCGGACCGGTTGCTCGCTGTCCGCGCCGAATACGGCGCGGAGGCGTTGGTGGGGGCGGTTTCGAGCGCGTTCTTCAGCCGCGGCGCCATGGTCGCGCTGCTCATGCGCGCCCTCGGGTCGCCCAACTGGATGATGAACCAGGACCTGTGCGGCGGTTGCCGGGCGCTGTCGGACAAGGTTACGGGCCTTGGCATCGTCGGCGGCGAGGACGTGGAGAATACCCGCTGCGCCCTGTTGGTCGGCCGCAATCCGTCCGCCGCCGATCCGGTGCAATGGATGGCGCTGAAGCGCGCGAGAAAGAACGGCGCCCGGATCATCGTCATCGATACCGCGCGCACGCCGGCGGCCCGTATCGCGGATCTCTGGCTCAGGCCCCGGCCCGGCACGGACGCCGCCGTCGGCCTCGCAATGATCCACGTTATCGTCGAAGAGCGACTCCATGATCGAGACTTCGTCGAGAAGTGGACGCACGGTTTCGACGCTCTCGCGGCGCGCGCCGCGGAATTCCCGCCCGCCCGCGCGGCCGCGCTCTCCGGCGTGCCCGCCGACCTTATCGCTTCGGCGGCGCGCATGTACGCGGACGGCCCGTCCTGCTTCGTCTCCGGCCACGGCATCGACGCGTTTTCCAACGGCGTGCAGACGTTTCGCGCTTTCCATTGCCTGACCGCCATCACCGGCAACGTCGACCGCCGCGGCGGCAATCTCCGCGTCAAGCGTCCGAGCGGTTTCCGCAACTACATCGACCTCCTCCACGATCCCGCCTTCGCGTTGCCGCCCGAAGTCTCGCGGCGCGCGCTCGGCGCCGACAGGTTTCCGTTGTGGGCGGGAGCCCGGGGCTGGCAGACGTCGGCCCATAATCCGACCGCGCTCGACGCGATCCTGACCGGAAGGCCGTATCCTGTCCGCGCCATGTATGTCTCGGGCGTGAATATCGCCGTTACCTATCCCGATGCGCGCAAGGTCATGGCGGCGCTCGAGTCCCTCGATTTTCTCGCCGTCGCAACGCACACGATGACGCCCACGGCCGAACTCGCCGACCTCGTGCTGCCCAAGACGACCGGGCTGGAAGAGGAGGAAATCTCGCTCGATCCTTCGGCGCGGATCGTCAGCTATACCGCCCCGGTGAAGACGCCCGAGGGCGAAGCGCGCTCGGATTTCGATTTGACCGTCGATCTCGCGCGCAGACTCGAGGCGCGCGGCGTCGATGCGCGACGCTTTTTTCCCTGGGAATCCAAGCGGGAATTCAACCGCTTCCTGCTCGGCGACGAAGTGGACTGGGCGCTCCTCGAAAAGCAGGGCTGGGCGAGGTTCGATTGCGCGCTTCGCGATTTCGGGAAAACGGGCTTTCCGACCCCCTCGGGCAAGATCGAGCTTCGATCAGGAATTCTCGAAGAGATCGGGGTCGACCCATTGCCCGCATTCGCGCCGCCCCGAGTCGAACGAGTCGAAGCGGCGACGCGCGGCGCCTATCCGCTGACCCTGATTACCGGAGCGCGCGAGAAGACCTATCACCATTCCCGGTATCGGGATCAGGCGTGGGCGCGCAAGATTTCGCCTTTCCCGCTTCTTCAGGTGCATCCGGAGACGGCCGCGGAAATGGCGCTGCGGAACGACGATTGGGTCGCCCTGGAGACGCCCGACGGGAGTTGCAAGCTCAAGGTCAAGATCACCGAAGAGACGGCGTCCGGCGTCGTCCGCACCGGCATGGGCTGGTGGCTTCCGGAAGCGCCGGGTCCCGAGCGCGGCGCTCTGGAGGTGAACGTGAACGCCGCCCTGTCCTACGACGGTCCCTGGGATCCGGTTACCGGTTCCGCCGATACGCGCGGCCTGCCGTGCCGGATAACCCCGCTGCGCCCGGACGACATTCCCTTGCGGGCGACCGCGTGAATCCCGCCGACCGTCTCGCGGCGCTCGGCCTCTCGCTTCCGCGGCCTTTCGTCTATCCGAGCGCCAACAGGACGGGATGCGTCGCGTCGGGAAATCTGCTCTTCGTATCCGGCCACCCGCCGCCCGAGAATTTCGGAGTGAAGGTCGTCGGCAAGGTCGGCGGCGCGATCAGCGAAGCGGAAGCCCGCGATTCCGCCCGCGCCACGGCGCTCAGCATCCTCGCGACGGCGCAACGGAGGCTCGGCTCGCTCGACCGGATCACGCAGGTCGTCAAGGTCTTCGGAATGGTCAATTCCGCAGCCGGCTTCGACCGTCAATTCGCGGTGATCGACGGCGCGTCGGACCTGCTGCTGGAAATCTTCGGGCCGGAAGCTGGCCGGCATGCGCGATCCGCGGTCGGAATGCATGAATTGCCGCGCGGTTTCTGCGTGGAGATCGAGGCGATTCTCGAATTCGGAAACTGACCGCCATTCCGCCGGCGGCGATTGTCCACGGTTGCGCAACCGACGGCGACCGCCCGGGCCGCGCGAACGGTCCCCGTTTTCGACCGGCAACTCGCGACGGAATCCGGCGAACGAGATCGTGAATCCTTGCGCGCGGCATAAACCTGGCGCAGAATGAGCGCTCCGAGCGAAAGGAGATCCGAAATGCCGTTCGACGACATCATCCGCGACTCCGACATGAAAAGCCTGCTGCCGGAAACCAGCGTCTCCCGGCGCATTTTTCTCGCCGGCGCCACCGTCACGACGGGGTTCGCGCTTGCGGTGCGTCCCGCCCGCGCCGCGACGATAAAGACCGACATGGCTGGCCTGAAGGGCGGCATGGTCACGGTGCCGACCCCGGACGGCAACATACCTGCCTATATGGCCATGCCGGCGACCGGCGCGAACCACCCGGTGATTCTCGTGGCGCAAGAGATTTTCGGCGTGCACGAACACATCAAGGACGTATGCCGCCGACTCGGCAAGATGGGACATCTCGCCATCGCGCCCGAACTCTACCATCGCCAGGGAGATCCTTCGCGGTACACGTTCAAGGAAATCCGCAAGTTGATCGCCGAACTGGTGGCCAAGGTCCCGGACAAGCAGGTCATGTCGGATCTGGACGCGGCGGCGAAGTTCGCGGGACGCAACGGCGGCGACGCCGACAAGCTCGCGATCACCGGGTTCTGCTGGGGCGGGCGCATCGTCTGGATGTACGCCGCCCACAATCCCGCGCTCAAAGCCGGCGTCGCCTGGTACGGACGCATCGTGGCGCGGGACAAGAATCCGAACACGCCGACCTATCCCATCGATGTCGCCCGCAAGATCAAGTCGCCCGTTCTCGGCCTCTACGGCGGACAGGATCGGGGCATACCGGTCAAGACGGTCAGGGACATGGAAGCGGCGGTCAAGGCGGCCGGAAACGACAAGGTCGAGATCGTCATCTATCCGGACGCGCCGCACGGGTTTCATGCCGACTACCGTCCGAGCTACCGCGAAACGGCCGCCATGGACGGGTGGAAACGCCTCGGAGAGTGGCTGAAACGGCACGGCGCCTCTTGAAGTCGAGAAAGGAACGGAACGCCGGGCGAGCGTATCGCGTCCCTCGGCGGGCGAAGCCGCGCACCCTACGCCCGTCCAGTCGCGGCGACTGAAATCCGCGTCTCCTCAGGTCGCCTCGTCAAGAGCCGACATGTCGAAACCCGGAGGATGTGCGAAGAGGCGGCGAACCATCGGCTCGAAGGCTTCGAGCGGCATCGCCTTGAAGTTCGGGTCGAACGACACCTGATCGTACCGGGCGCAGAAATCGACGCAGGCCCGATAATGCGGGTGACCCCTGTAGCGGTCGCGCAGGTTTCTGTCCCGGCCATAATGGTGATTGTAGTACCAGGTCTGAAAAAGACCGTGGTGCTTCACCACCCAGAAGGTCCGTTCGCTCACGTAAGGCTTCAGGATGCCTGCCGCCACTTCGGCGTGGTTGTAGGGCGAGATGCCGTCGGCGATATCGTGAAGCAGCGCTGCAACCACCGTTTCCTCGTCCTGATCGTCCCGATAGGCATGAGTGGCCGCCTGCAAGGCGTGCTCGAGACGGCTGACCCGTAACCCCATATCGATCGTCTCGACGCGCTTCAGCATCGCCAGCAGCTCGTCGGCCAGCAACGAATGCGCGCGGACCACGGCAGCGTCCACGATGCGGTAGTCGTCGGCGGTTCCCTCCGCCATATGCGCGAAACCGACCCTTTCCATGGCACTGCCTCCCCTGCCCACGATTGCGGATCTCCCCGATCGTCGCAAGCGACCGCCTCTCGCGGCGGCAATTCAGCCCGCGTCGTCGAACGCCGGAACTTCCGCGGCTGCCGCGGTCCGAGAACCGTTCGGGACCGCAAAGCCGGTCGTCGCTCGTCTCCGCTCACTTCTCCGCTTCGAATCTGATATAAGTCCCGCTCCGAACAGGGAGAAGCGGATGACTGCCGCCGGACAACGGAACGTGCGGGAACTCAAGAACTTCGTCGGCGGCGAGTTCGTCGCGAGCGGAAACGTCTTCGAAAACGCCACGCCGCTCGATGGAACGCTGCTGTCCCGGGTCCACGAAGCCGACCGGGATCTTGTCGACCGCGCCGTGGAGGCGGCGCGGAAAGCCTACCGCGAAACCTGGGGCCGGATGCCGGTTGCGGAACGCTGCCGCATCCTGTACGCGGTCGCCGACGGCATCGATGCCCGGGCGCAGGAATTCGTCGAAGCGGAAACCCTCGACACGGGCAAGCCTCGCTCTCTGGCCAGCCATGTCGACATACCGCGCGGCGCCGCCAATTTTCGGGTGTTCGCCGACCTGATCAAATCCGTGGGCACCGAAGCCTACCAGCAGGACACGCCCGACGGGGCCGGCGCGATCAACTATTCGGTGCGCCAGCCGCACGGCGTCGTCGGAGTGATCAGCCCGTGGAACCTGCCGCTGCTGCTCTCGACATGGAAGATCGCGCCGGCGATGGCCTCGGGAAACGCAGTCATCCTGAAGCCGTCGGAAGAGACGCCGACCACCGCGACGCTCCTTGCCGAGGTAATGAAGGACTCCGGCGTCCCGGACGGCGCGTTCAACCTGGTCCACGGTTTCGGCCCGGACTCCGCTGGCGAGTTCCTGACGACTCATCGCGGCATCGACGCCATCACCTTTACCGGCGAGACGACGACGGGCAGCGCCATCATGCGGGCGGCGGCGGACAACGTTAAGGCGCTCTCCTTCGAACTCGGAGGCAAGAATCCGTCCATCGTGTTCGCCGACGCGGATTTCGACGCGGCGCTGGAAGGCACGGTGCGTTCGGTCTTCGCCAATTGCGGCCAGGTATGCCTTTGCTCCGAGCGGCTCTACGTCGAGCGCCCTCTCTTCGACCGGTTCGTCGAAGCTCTGGCGGAAAAAGCCCGAGCGATGACGCTCGGCCGCCCGGAGAATTCCGACACGCAGATGGGACCGCTGATCAGCGTCGAACACCGCCGGAAGGTGCAGGGCTATTACGATCTGGCGAAGGAAACCGGAGCCGAGATCGTTGCCGGCGGCGGCATCCCCGCCTTCGGCGACGAACGCGACGGCGGCGCCTGGATCGAGCCCACGATTCTCGCCGGACTTCCCGAAGACTCGCGCATCCAGAAAGAAGAGATCTTCGGTCCCGTGTGCCATGTCGCGCCCTTCGACGGCGAGGAGGAAGCGGTCGAAATGGCGAACGACACGGAATACGGCCTGGCCTCCACCGTCTGGACGACCAACCTTTCGCGCGGCCACCGGGTCGCGCAGCGGATGGAGGCCGGGATCAACTGGGTGAACTGCTGGTTCCTCCGCGACCTGCGAACGCCGTTCGGCGGCATGGGCCTGTCGGGCTTCGGACGCGAGGGAGGCCAGCACGCCCTCAACTTCTACTCCGAGCAGAAGAACATCTGCATCAAGCTTTGACGGGAACGCGCCGGCCGGCCGGCGCCGAGCGAACGGCCGGGAACGAAGAAAGGGAGTCGAATATGGCCGCCGAAAGGGAAAAAGCCGTCGCGGACGCCGCGCGGCGCATCCGCAACGCCTGGAAAACCGGAAAGACCATCAAGCCGGTTCGAAACAGCCTTCCCGCGGGCGATATCGACGCGGCCTACGAAGTGCAGAAGACCAACACCGATTTCTGGGTCGGCGAGGGCCGGCGCGTTATCGGACGCAAGATCGGACTGACCGCGAAAGCGGTTCAGGCGCAGCTCGGCGTCGACCAGCCGGATTACGGGATCATCTACGCCGACATGACCGTCGTCGACGGCGACGAAATCGACTTCGCGTCCATCTCCCAGCCGAGAGCGGAGGCGGAAGTCGCCCTCGTGCTGGGCGACGGCCTCGACCGCGAACAGATCACGATTCTCGACGTTATCGACGCCGTCGACTACCTGCTGCCCGCGATAGAGGTGGTCGGCAGCCGCATCGCCAAATGGGACATCGGCATCGTCGACACCATCGCGGACAACGCGTCGTCCGGAATGATCGTGCTCGGCACGCGCCCGGTCGCGCTGGACGACGTGGACCTTCGCCTGTGCGGCATGGTCATGGAGAACCGGGGCGCGCAGGTGTCGGTCGGAGCGGGGGCCGCCTGTCTCGGCAATCCGCTCAACGCCGCGGTCTGGCTCGCCCGCAAGATGGCAGAGGTCGGCATGCCCCTCGTCGCCGGCGACGTCGTCATGACCGGCGCGCTGGGTCCGATGGCGCCGGTGTCGGCCGGCGATGTCGTCGAGGCGCGCATTTCCGGCCTCGGCGGCGTGCGCGCCGCGTTCTCGAATTGAGAGCCGCGGCAATGGGGAAAAAGGTCGCGATCGTCGGTTCCGGCAACATCGGCACCGACCTGATGATGAAGATCGTCAAGACTTCCGACGTCCTCGAAATGGGCGCGCTCGTGGGCATCGACCCCGCATCCGACGGCCTCGCCCGGGCAAGGAGCATGGGAGTGCCGACGACGCACGAAGGTCTCGACGGCCTGACGCGCATGGCGGAGTGGAAAGAGATCGCCCTCGTTTTCGACGCGACCTCCGCGGGCGCGCACCGGCGCAACGCGGCCGTCTGCGAAGAACACGGCAAGGTCATCATCGATCTGACGCCGGCGGCCGTCGGGCCTTACGTCGTGCCCGTCGTCAACATGGACCAGCACCTGGACGCGCCCAACATCAACATGGTGTCCTGCGGCGGCCAGGCCACCGTGCCGATGGTTCACGCGGTCAATCGCGTCGCGAAGGTCCGCTACGCGGAGATCGTCGCCTCGATTTCCTCGAAATCCGCAGGTCCCGGCACGCGCGCCAATATCGACGAGTTCACGGAAACCACGTCCAAGGGCCTCGAAGCGGTGGGCGGCGCGGAACAGGGCAAGGCGATCATCGTTCTCAATCCGGCCGAACCGCCCCTCGTGATGCGCGATACCGTTTATACCCTTTCCGACGAAGCGGAGCCCGAACGGATCGCCGACTCGGTCGCCGACATGGTGAAGGAAGTGCAGAGCTACGTGCCGGGCTACCGCCTCAAGCAGGACGTGCAGTTCGAACGCTTCGGATCCAACAATCCGCTGCGCATCCCCGGCCGCGGAGACTTTCAGGGCCTCAAGTCGTCGATCTTTCTCGAAGTCGAGGGCGCCGGGCACTACCTGCCGACCTACGCCGGAAATCTCGACATCATGACCTCGGCCGCGCTGCGCACCGGCGAACGCGTCGTTTCGCGCGTCTGAAGCGGAGAGAGCTTTTGGCGACAGGGAAGAAAATCTACGTCCAGGACGTGACGCTGCGCGACGGCATGCACGCCATCCGGCATCAGTACGGACTCGACCACGTCAAGGCGATCTGCAAGGCGCTCGACGAAGCGAAGGTGGATTCGATCGAGGTGGCCCACGGCGACGGGCTGGCGGGCATGTCCTTCAATTACGGTTTCGCCAGGGAAACCGACCTCGACTACATCGAGGCGGCGGCCGGCGTCCTGAAGCGCGCGAAACTCGCGACTCTCCTGCTGCCGGGCATCGGAACGGTCCACGATCTGCGGGAGGCATACGAAGCCGGCGCCCGCTCGGTCCGCATCGCCACCCACTGCACGGAAGCGGATATCGCCAAGCAACACATCGAATTCGCTCGCAATCTCGGTATGGACGTCGCCGGATTTCTCATGATGGCGCACATGAACCCGCCCGACCTGCTCGCCGGACAGGCGAAGCTGATGGAGGAATACGGAGCGCATTGCGTCTACGTGACGGATTCCGGAGGCGCGCTGTTGCCGCAGGACGTGGCCGACCGGTTCCGGGCGTTCAACGACGCGCTTCTGCCCGAGACCCAGACCGGAATCCATGCCCATCACAACCTCTCCTTCGGCGTGGCGAACTCCGTCGTCGCCGTGGAGCACGGCGCGACCAGGGTGGACGCGTCGCTCGCCGGCATGGGCGCCGGAGCCGGCAACTGCCCGCTGGAGATCTTCGTCGCCGTAGCCAACCGAATGGACCTCGACCACGACTGCGACCTGTTCCTGCTGATGGACGCCGCCGAAGAACTCGTCAGACCGCTGCAGGATCGCCCGGTCCGCGTCGACCGCGAGACGCTGGCGCTCGGCTACGCGGGAGTCTATTCCAGCTTCCTGCGTCATGCGGAGACCGCTTCGCGGACTTACGGCATCGACACGCGCGACATCCTGATCGAACTCGGAGAACGCAGGATGGTAGGCGGCCAGGAAGACATGATCGTCGACGTCGCGCTCGATATTCTGCGGGAGCGCAAAACGGCGCGGGACACCTGAACCGAACGGAGAGACATCATGGTGGATCTGGTCAGGATGGCGAAAACGCTCGACAAGGCGGCGCTCGGCGCCCGCGCCGTGTCGCAGCCGTCCGCGAAATACACCGTCGAAGACGCCTACGAAGTGCAAAAAATGTCGATCGAACGGAGAATCAAGCGCGGCGAACGCCGCAACGGCATGAAGATGGGATTCACCAGCCGCGCCAAGATGGCGCAGATGGGCATCGAGGACATGATCTGGGGACGCCTCACCGACGCCATGGTGATCGAGGACGGCGGCTCCATCTCGCTCGACCGCTACGTGCATCCCCGCGTCGAGCCGGAAATCGCCTTTCTGCTCAGGCGGCCGCTGCACTATCCCTGCACGGCCGCCGAGGCGCTCGCCGCCGTCGACGGCGTCGCCGCCGCCATGGAGGTCATCGATTCGCGGTACAGGAAATTCAAGTTCTCGCTCGAAGACGTGATAGCGGACAACGCGTCGTCCTCCGGCTTCGTGATCGGTCCGTGGCGCAGTCCGGACACCGAACTCGAGAATTTGGGCATGGTGCTGGAATTCGACGGGCGCGCCAGACAGATCGGCTCGTCAGCCGCGATCCTCGGCCATCCCGTGCGTTCGCTCGTGGCCGCCGCCCGGCTCTCGGCCGGGGCGGAGGAACCCCTGCAGGCGGGCTGGATCGTGATGGCCGGCGGCGCGACCGCGGCCGAACCTCTGGCCGTCGGCGTTCACGTGCGGAATACGGTGCAGAATCTCGGCGTAGCGGCGTTTTCCGTGACGGCGTGACCGAGCTCCGGCCGGCTATCGCCGCACCATCGTCAGCGCGAAAATCGCGCTTGCCGCCGAACAACCGAATATGACCGCCGCCATGGGCACGGCGGTGCCGTCGTGCAGGAGGCCCACGCAGATTCCGGACAATGCGCCGAACCCGTACCGCGCCGCGCCGACGACCGCCGACGCGGTTCCCGCATGACGGGGGAAATGCTCCAGCGCTCCGGCAACGGAATTCGCGTTGATCATGTTGAGCGGAAGCGTGAACGCGAAAATGCCGGCGATCGCGCCCCACATGCCCGCGACGTCGAACGCGACGAGAACGAAGAGCGCCAAAGCTCCGGCGAACAACAGCGCCGCGCCGACGGTCGTCATTTCCCGCACGCCCCGCCGCACCACCAACCGGCTGTTGACCCAGCCGCCGACCATTACGCCCGCTACGTTGAAGGTGAAGAGATAACCCATGTGCTGCGGCGGGAGGCCGTAGTGCTCGATGAAGACGAATGCCGCGCCGGAAAGGAACGCGAAAAGGGCGGCAAAACTGAGGCCGCCGGATAGAACGTATCCCAACGCTCCGCGATGCCGAAGCACGGCGCCGTATCCGCGCAGCAGGGACCGGACGCCCGGCGCGCTGCGCCGGTTCCGCGGCAACGTTTCCTCCATGCCGAACGCGACGACGAGCGTCGCCGCAAGGCCGATGACCGCGAGAACCCAGAAAACGGCGCGCCAGCCGGCCCAGACCAGCAGGTAGCCGCCGATCACGGGAGCCGCCATCGGCGCCAACAGAATCACCGTCAGCATGAGCGACATGGCGCGCGCCATTTCGGCGCCCGAATACCGGTCGCGAACGATGGCCCGCGACAGCACCGCGCCGGCACCGCCGCCGACAGCCTGCAGAAAGCGGAACAAGGTGAATATCTCGATATCGTCGCTCACCGCGCAAAGAATCGTCATCCCGGCGTAAAGGCAAATGCCCGACAGCAACACCGGCCGGCGACCGAAACGGTCCGACAGGGGGCCGTAACAGAGCTGGCCGAGCGCGAAACCGAAAATGAATCCGCTGAGGGTGAGCTAGTGTTGTGTCCCTCAAATACATATTATATACAGGCATGGGCATTTTCAGGAGGAGGTCGCCATGCCGAAAGGAAAGCCGCCGCTCGTTCTCACTTTGGATCAGGAAGCGCAATTGCGCAGCATTGCGAATGCAACGTCGCTGCCTTCCGGTTTGACTCTACGCGCCAAGATCGTTCTGGATTGCGCTGCGGGAATGTCGAACAAGGCGGTCGCCGAAAAGCTCGACGTATCGCCGTTGACCGTAGGCAAATGGCGAAAGCGGTTTGTGGAAGGCGGGACCGAAGGGCTACACGACGAGTTGCGCAGCGGCCGGCCCCGAACATACGATGACGAACGGGTTGCCGAGGTCATCAAGAGCGCCCTTCAGGAAACGCCGAAGAATGCGACGCACTGGAGCGTTCGTTCAATGGCCCGCCATGCCGGCCTCTCGAAGAGCACCGTCCAGCGCTGGTTCGAGTTGTTCGGCGTCAAGCCCCACCTGCGCAAGACGTTCAAGCTGTCGACAGACCCGTTCTTCGTGGAGAAAGTGCGCGACATCGTTGGATTGTACCTCAACCCTCCGGAACACGCGGTGGTGCTGTGCGTCGACGAGAAATCGCAGATTCAGGCCCTCGACCGTACCCAGCCGACCCTGCCCCTCGGGCTTGGCTATGTCGAGGGCTACACCCATGACTACATCCGCCACGGCACCACCACGTTGTTCGCCGCGCTCGACATTGCCACCGGGCAGGTCATCGCCACCTGCAAGCAACGTCATCGCCACCAGGATTTCCTCGATTTTCTGCGCCTCATCGACCGCAACGTCCCCAAAGAACTCGACATCCATTTGGTGGCCGACAACTACGCGACCCATAAGCATCCCAAGGTTCGCGCCTGGATAGCGCAGCGACCTCGCTACCATCTCCACTTCACGCCGACCTACGCTTCCTGGCTCAATCAGGTCGAGCGCTGGTTTGGCCTCATCACGGAGACCGCCCTTCGCCGGGGATCGTTCGCAAACGTCAGCCAATTGGTGAAATGCATCAAGCAGTTCACCGAGGACTACAATCGCGATGCCGCTCCCTTCGTTTGGATTGCCACCGCCGAATCCATTCTCGAAAAGGTTCAAAGATTATCTATGCGTATTTCTGGGACAGAACACTAGACCTGCGCCGCCGTCGCGCCGAATTCCTCCCGAATCGCGGGGAAGCTCGGCAGGTACATGTCGATCGACAGCGGCGCGAGGCCGGCGACGACCGACAGGCGCACGATCAGCGGCCATCCGGCGGCGAACGTCCTGAACGGCATCTTCATCCTGCTTTTCCGTCGGCGCGGCGCGACCGCCGGCCGGAAGCCGCCCGCTTACGAAGGCGCAAGCCCGCCGCCTTCCGGCGAACGAATCTCCGCGCGCAAGAAGCGGCGGTCGCTTACCGTTCGGCGCGCATGCAGCATTTCTTGTATTTCTTTCCGCTGCCGCACGGGCAGGGTTCGTTCCTGCCGGTCCTTCGCCGATTTCGGCCGCTTCGGCGATCTTCCGCCCGCGACGGTTCGCCCAGCGCGGCTCGCAACCTCCCCCGCAAGCTGGAGAACTCTCTCTGCAAGACTCTCGGCGAAACTTCGTCCACGCGGAGAAAGCGCCAGTTCGCCTCGTTTTCCTGCAGACGGGACAACAAATCGAGCGCCTTTCGCGCCTCTCCCCGACCAGCGGCGATCTGGGCGACGCCGAGGCTCGCCTCCATGGAGTCCGGCGCGACTTCCATCGCCTTGGCGTAGAAGCGCAGCGCCCTCGCGGGGCGACCCAACAAACGCTGGACCCGCCCCATTCTCAAAAGATCGACGACGCTTCGGGGCTCGCGTTCCAGCGCAGCCCCCAACTCTTCGACGACTCCGGCCACGGAGCGTTCTTTTCCCCGATAATTGACGTTGAGCTGCGAAAGCGGAGCGTCGCTTTCGTCCCCGTATCCGAATATGCTCGCGGTCAGCGCGATAATGCCGCTCCTCGTCAATTTGAAATCGGGAAACTCCCCGCAGGACGCGCAAGGAAATTCCTCGCGCACGAAGCTTTGCGGCCCGGGGTCTTCGACGGTGCTTATGACGACGTCCCGAACCGGGTACGTGTTGATTTCGCCGCACTCGCCGCACCTGAGTTCCAGTTCGAGATGCCCGGGTGGCTCGCTCATCGTCCACGTCGCCTGACGGCGGCGCTCCAGAACGCGCTGCCGGACTTCCTGGAAATTTTCCGGCTCGCGCCCGGTCAGAACGCACAACGTGCAATAGCTCCTGTCAATTTCGGGCTGTTTCCTGTGAACGTGCCGCGCAAGCAGGTCGACCGCTCGGTCGTCAGGCGCGGTCTCGACCAGAGCGCACCAATCCTGCCTGCCTTGGCGGTCGCTGAACATGCCCTCGTGGCGCTCCAGCGCGAAATCCAATGCGCACTGTCCCCCGACGCTTTCCAGAACCCGCAGTCCCATCGACTTCTGCATGAAGTCGAACCCGTCCCATTTCTCGGCGACCGCGAGCGCGGCCGGCTCCCCCATGAACGCAAGCGTCCGCTCCGCCTCGTCGATGACGCTGTCGTCCGCCTTTTGATCCGCCCATTCGATCAGGTCCGGAACGAGTTCGACCAACTCCAGCGCGCCCACCGCCCGCACGAGGCGCGCGGTGGGCGGTGCGGCGCCAAGCGCTTCCATCGTCGCCCGCGCCCCGGCTGCGACCTCGTCCGGGTCGAAATCGCGAAGACGCTCCGCCAACGCCGCGAATTGATGGCCGAAGCCGGCCTCCAGGGTCATTAGCCGAAGCGTCTCCCCGAGGTCGAGGGATCCGCTATCGATCTCGCGGAGTTCGTAGGCGTCGAGGACGGCCGCCACCATCAGGCACGCCGCGTCCAGTTCCGTCGCGCCATGCCTCGACGTCAATTCCGGCAAAAATCTGCGGAGGTGCTCGGAAACTTGCGGCCGGTGCCGTTCCAACAGCTCCAGCGCGGCAGCCTGCGAGATCGGTCCCGAGAGCAATCGATCGCATTCCTCGAGCGGAGCGGCAGCCTCGAAGAACGGCCTTCGCTCGGAAAACCCGGCCGACTCCGTCTCTTCCGTCAGGTCCCTGGCGTCGAAAAAGAGGTGGACACCGCCCAGCAGGGCCTTGCAAAAGTAGGCGATGGTGCCCCAGGGACCTTCGCTCGGCCGGAGAAGCGGGGCGGATTCCAGAATCCTCGACAGGACGTCCGGACCCAGATTGAACGCGGGTCGCAGCAATCGGTTCAGGATGTCCCGTCCGATTACCTCGTTCCCGATTTCCGGAAGAAGGTCCGCGAGCGACTGCAGAAGTTCGAGCCGCGACGGCATCGGCAGATCGTCCAGGCAAGACGCGATGATTTCAAGGCGGCCGTAATCGGCGGGACGGCGGGCGATTTCCTCTTCGAACGCCGGGATCAGACCTGCCGGGGAATTCCGGAGCAAGCTGGATGCGGCGCGCTCGTATATTCGAAGCGGCCATCCTCGCAATCGCTCGGCGATGACGGACTCGAAGGCGGAGAACCGTTCGTTCGGCAGCGCGTCGAACATTCCGCAAAGCACGTCTTCGTCGTCGGTCTCCAGCCAATGCCGCAAGATCGAGTCGCCGAACCATGCCTCCTCCATGAGCCGCCGGTCGCGGGCCGTAGAAAACCGGCGAAGCGCCCAGGCCATGACGAGGGGATCTTCCGTTTTGCCTCGGCCGAGTTCGATCAGATCGAGCATTTCTTCACCTTGGTTTCCCGCCGAAATTCCGGCGGGCCTTTCCTTCCTGTATGCGCGGCGCGGCAGGTCGACAAGCGCCCGGCCGGCCGGCGAAACGCACGGTTTCCGAACGGTCGGCCGCCGGCGAGGCGGTCTTCGCGCGCCGGACGCGACGGTCGCTTACCGTTCGACGCGCATGCAGCATTTCTTGTATTTCTCTCCGCTGCCGCACGGACAGGGTTCGTTCCTGCCGATCTTTCGGCGGCCTTCGCTGCTCAGGAAATCCGCCGCCGACAGCGGCTCGCCCAGCGCGGACCGCAATCTCCGCCGCAAGCGGGCGAACTCTCCCTTCAAAGTTCTCGGCGAAACTTCGTCCACGCGGAAAAAGCGCCAGTTCGCCTCGTTTTCCTGCAGATCGGACAAAAAATCGAGCGCTTCTCGCGCACTCCCCAGACCGGCGGCAATTCGGGCGGCGCCGAGGCCGGCCTCCATGGAGGCCGGTTCGATTTCCCACGCCTTGTCGTAGAAGCGCGCCGCCCTCGCGAATCGACCCAACGAATACTGAACCCGCGCCATTCTCAGAAGGTTGACGACGCTTCGGGGGTCGCTTTTCAGCGCCGCCCCCAACTTCTCGACGACTGCGGCAGCGGAGCGCATTCTCCCGAGATAGGAAACGTCGAGATCCGAAACCCGCATGTCGGGCATCAATCCGGCATCGTAACGGCGCACGGCCGCCATCAGCGCGAACTCGCCGCTTGGCTGGATCTCGAAATCCGGCCACTTGCCGCAGGACGCGCAGGGAAACTCCTCGCGCACGAAGACGAACGGCCCGGAATCGTCGGCGGCGCTGACGACGATGTCCCGAACCTCGTAGACATTGGTATCGCCGCACTCGCCGCATGCGAGATCCGCCGCGACATGATTGAAAACTTCGCCCATCGTCAGCGCATTCCGGCGGCGGCGCTCCTCCAGAACGCGCTGCCGGACTTCCGGAAGGTTTTCCGGTTCGCGCCCGGTCAGAACGCACAACGTGCAATAGCTTTCGTCGATCTCGCGCTGCTTCCGATAAACGTGCCGCGCAAGCAGATCGATCGCTCGACCGTCAGGCGACGCCTCGACCAGAGAACACCAATCCTGCCTGCCTCCGCGGTCGCCGAACATTTCCTCGTAGCGCGCCAGCGCAAAATCCAGCGTGCGCTGTCCCCCGACGCGTTCCAGAACCCGCAGTCCCATCGGCCTCTGCATGAAGTCGAGCCCGTCCCATTCCTCGGTCACCGCGCGGACGGACGGCTCCCCAAAGAGCGCGAGCGCCGCTTCCGCCTCGCTGATGACGCTGTCGGCCGCGTCTTGATCCGCCCATCCGATCAGATCCGGAACGAGTTCGACCAGACCCAGCGCGCCCGTCATCCGCACCAGACGCAATGCGCCCTTCTCGGGACCGGCCAGATCCATCGCCGCCCGCGTCTCGGCTGCGACCTCGCCCGGGTCGAAATCGCGAAGACGATCCGTCAACGCCTCGACGTGCGGGTTCCGGTAGACATTCAGAGCGAGGAGCCGAAGCGTCTCCCGGAGGCCGAGGGATCCGGTATCGATACTCCGGAGTTCGTAGGCGTCGAGGACGGCCGCGACCGCCAGGCACGCCGCGTCCTGTTCCGTCGCGTCGCGCGGAGCCAGCATTTGAGGCAGGAACCTGCGGACGTGGTCGGCAACCGGAGAGCCGGGCCGGTGCCTCTCCAGCAGATCCAGAGCGTCGGCCGGAGAAATCGCGCTCGCGAGCGCCCGATCGCATTCCTCGAGCGGAGCGGCCGCGTCGAAAAACGGCCTTCGCTCCGAAAACGCCGCGGACGGCTCCTCCGCCATCATGCTCATGGCGTCGAGAAAGAGGGCGGCATCGCCCAACAGGGCCTTGCAAAAGCTGGCCATGAGGTACGGGTGGAACGCATCCGGGAACGAGGCGGCTTCCAGAACCTGCGACAGGACGTCGGGACCCAGCTTCAACGCGGGTGGCAGCAACCGGCTCAGTATGAGATTCCCGCTGTCCTCGTTCCCGACGTCCGGAAGACGATTCGCGAGCGCCTGCAGAAGTTCGAGCCGCGCCGGCATCGGCAGGCTGTCCAGGCAAGACGCGATCAATTCGAGCCGGCCGGAATTGACGGGATCGCGGGCGACCGCCTCGTCGAACGACTGGATCAGGCTTTCCGGCGAAATCTCGAGCAAGCAGGAAACGGCGCGCTCGTACGGCGGCCATTTCCAACCGTCCATTCGCTCGGCGATGGAAGGCGCGAAGCCGGAGAACCGTCCGGCCGGCAGCGCGTCGAGCAAATCGCGAAGCAATTCTTCGTCGCCGGACTCCAGCCAGTGCCGCAAGATCGAGTCGCCGAACCACGCCTCGTCCATGCGCCCCTGCAAACGACGTTCGGCCATCGAATACCGGCGAAGCGCCCAAGACATGACCAGGAGATCTTCCATCTTGTCCCGGCCGAGTTCGATCAAATCAGGTATCGCCTCTCCCCCGTTCTCCGTCGGCAATCCGGCGGGCCGCTCCTTCCTTCAATATACGCGCTCGCCTTCAATATGCGCGCCCGGCGATTCGCATGCGGAGCGACAAGCGGCGGCGCCCGGCGAAACGCGCGGCTCCAGCCGGCCGCCGGGCGGCGCGGCCGGAGCGCGACGGTCGAGCGGCGCGTTCCGCGGCCGGAGCGTCAGGCGGCCGGAAAATCGCGCATTTTCTTCCCGAGCAACCCGGTCAGCCCCGCGAGAGCGGGGTGCGGATGACGCACGATCCGCGTCGGTATGCCGGCGAGATAGTCCTGGAAGCGGCCCTTGGCCTCGAAGCGCCGCCGGAACTCGGACGCGGCGAAATAGTCCGCGATCCGGGGAACGATTCCTCCCGCGATATAGACGCCGCCGCGCGCGCCGAAGGCCAGCGCAAGATCGCCGGCGACCGTCCCGAACATGGCGCAGAAAGCGTTCAACGCCTGGCGCGCCACGATGTCGGCGTCGCTCGCCGCGGCGTCCGTGATCTCGGCCGGACTGCGCCCCGGCGGGCCGCCGTGCCATTCGTGAAGCCGCGCCAGACCGTCGCCGGACAGCAGCCGCTCGGCGGAAACGTGGCCCAGCCGCCGCCGGAACGCGGAGAGCATTTCGGATTCCCGCTCCGTCGAGGCCGGCATGGTCACGTGGCCCCCCTCGCCCGAAACCACCGTCGCGGCGTCGCCGCAGGGCACGTAGGCCGCCACCCCCAATCCGGTTCCGGCCCCCAGCGCCAGCGCGGGCGCGCCGGGCTCCGCGACGCCCCGTCCGACCGCGACGACGTCCTCTTCCGCCAGTTCGGGGATCGCCCATGCGACGGCCGCGAAATCGTTGATCACGACGACGTCTTCGACGCCGAGTTCGGCGCGGAGCAGGGCGGCGTCCACGAGCCAGCCGGCGTTCGTCAACCGCGCGCTCCCGTTCTCCACCGGCCCGGCGCAGGCGATCGCCGCCGCGCGCGGCGCGGCGCCGCCGAGAAAAGCGCGAATCGCGCTCGCGGGGCCGTCGAACGACTCCGTCGCGAAAGTGGTCACGTCGCCGAATCCGCGGTCGTCCGCCAGGGCGAAACGCGCGTTGGTGCCGCCGACGTCGGCGACCAGGAACGGAGGCAACTCGCGATTCCCTCAGTTCGCCGCCTCGGGCGGCTGACGAAACGCGTCCTCCCAGGAAATCGACAGCTTCACGGCGGAATGGATCAGGCCGACCATCGAGTAGGTCTGCGGGAAATTGCCCCACAGCTCTCCCGTATCGGGATCGATGTCTTCGGAGAGCAGCCCCACGGGATTGCGCGAGGCGAGCATGTTCTCGAACAGTCGCCGAGCCTCGTCCCTTCGTCCGATCGTCGCCAGGGCGTCGATGTACCAGAAGGTGCAGGCGTTGAACGCGACCTCCGGCCGGCCGAAGTCGTCCGCCACGGCGTAACGGAACACGTGATCGCCGCGTCGAAGCTCCCGCTCGATCCGTCTCACCGTGCCCGCGAAGCGGGGATCGTCGCCCGACAGGAACCCCAGCTGCGGCAGCAGGAGCAGCACCGCGTCGACCGCGCTGCCGCCGAAGGTCGAGGCGAAGCTGTCGATATCCGCGTTCCACGCGGCGGCGGCGATCTTTTCGCGCATGCCGGCGGCGGTGCGCGACCAGTAGGCGGCGCGCTCCTTCAATCCCAGCCGCGCGGCGATCCGGGCGAGTCGGTCGCATCCCGCCCAGCAGATCACGCTCGAATAGGTATGAACCTCTTCCCGGTTGCGCAGTTCCCAGATGCCCGCGTCGGGCTGATCCCACAACTCCGCCGCGCGCTCGCCCAGAGCCTCCAGGCGGCGGAACAGGGCCTCGTCGCCGGTCCGCGTCAGGCGCATGTCGAAGAACATCTGCGCGCAGGAAAGGATCGCGGATCCGTACCCGTCGTTCTGGATCTGCCGGTAGGCGTCGTTGCCGATCCTCACCGGACCCATGCCGCGGTAGCCGGGCAGCGAGTCGACCTCCTTTTCGTCGAGCCGCGCGCTCTGCGTGATTCCGAACACCGGCTGCAGCGCCCCGTTCCGGGAAGCCTCCGTGATGTTCATGATGTAGTTGAGATACCCCTCCATCGTCCGCGTCACGCCCAAGGCGTTGAGCGCATCCACCACGAAGTAGGAATCCCTCAGCCAGCAATACCGGTAGTCCCAGTTGCGCCCGCTCCCGGGAGCCTCGGGAATCGAGGTGGTGGGCGCCGCGATGACGGCCCCCGTTTCCTCGAAATTGGAGAGCTTCAGCGTGATCGCGGCGCGCACCACCGCGTCCTGCCATTCGAACGGGAGCGCAAGATAACGGGTCCATTCCCTCCAGTAGTCGTCCGTCCGCTCGAAGAAATCGCGAAATGTCTCCGCGACCGGACCGGTCAACGATTCGTCGCCCCCCAGAATGAAGGTGAGAGGATGCTCCAGAATGAAGGGGATTTCGTCGGTCACGTAGGTCACCGGCGCATCGGTCGTAAGGCGAAGCGTAAGGTCCGGCATGGGGTAGCGCACGTGGTTCGAGCCGCTCGTGCTTTGCGGCCGGCCCCGGCCGTGATCGTAGGTCGGCCGCACCCGCACCCGGATGCGCGGAGTGCCGAACAACGGCACCACCTGCCGCATCAGCGTGGCGGGACGGAACATCCGCCCGTACTGCTTGAAGCGCGGCGCGAAGTCGATCACCTGGATCAGCGAGCCGTCCCTGCCTCGAAGGAACGTCTCGACGATCGCGGAATTCCGGCGGTAGCGCTGACTCGACCCCGCGAACTCCAGCATTTCCACGGCGAAGGCGCTGTAGCCGTCGTCCTCCGGATCCTGAAGAAGCCCGCTGAACCGCGGATCGCCGTCGAAGCGCGGCAGACAGCACCATACGACTCGCGCCAGCGGGTCCACCAGCGCGCTGAAACTGCAGTTGCCGATAACGGCGAGATCAAGGCTGCTCATCGTCGTCCTTCCGCAGGAGCCGGGGCCAGGCCGCCAGCCAGTTCACGACTTCGTCGACGCCCGGAAGACGGTAGCGCGCGGCGGTTCCGTTCGCTTGTCCGACCCGTATCGCGTGCCCGTTCAACGCGTTGACGCAGGCGAAGCCGTCCTCGTCGGTGGTGTCGTCGCCGATGAAGACCGGCGATCTTCCCGAAAACGGCGCTTCCTTCATGAATTCCCGTATGGCCGATCCCTTGTCCGCGTTGCGCGGCTTGATCTCGATCACCATGCTGCCGTGCACGATCTGCAGTTCGGGCGCCGAGCTTCGAACCAGATCGTTCACGGCGCTCCTCAACTCTACCGCCTTGCCGGGAGTCCGTCGATAATGAAGGGCCAACGCATGAGACTTCCGCTCGAGAATCGCCCCCGGAGCGTTGCGGGCCAGTTCGTTCAGCGGCGACCGGAGCCGGCCAATCGCATCCGGGACGGCGGCATCGTGCCGACGGCCCAGGGCGTCGCGGCGCTGCAGCCCGTGCTGGCCGGCAACCGGCAACCTGTGCGGCGCGAACAAGCCGTCCAGGACCTCGATCGGCCGTCCGCTGACCAAAGCTAGGGCGCCGTCGAGGCAGGGGCCGAGCGCTTCGAGAATCCGGCACACGCGTTCGCTGCGCCGAACTCCGTCGGGAGTGTCCGCGAAGTGGAGCAAGGTCCCGTCCACGTCGAGAAACAGGGCCCATTCGCGCCGCGGGCGCAAGGAAAAAGCGGAAACCGGCATCGCAGAACTCGCGGGAGGCTGATCGCAGTTATCATAAGTTCAGGCGATTCGGAAACCGGGCCGCCCGCCGGACGAGCGATAGGCTCGGCGAAAAAAAACGACGGCCGCGCGGAAAAACGCCCCGGCGCGGACAGCGGAAACGAACCCGGGTCGAACTGCCGGGAGCGGGCTGGCGGGTCGCGTTCGCCGCCCGGGCGAAGCCCGTCGCGCCCTACGGCATGCCGCGGTCGTTCTGCCGATCCCGCGCCCTTACGCGCCCGTGCGAACGTTCGCCTCCTGTCCAGCGCCCGAAACAGGCCGGCCGGCGAGCATGGTCCCGCTCGGCACGACCGCGTCGCGCCGGGCGCCGCCCGCCGACGGCCTCCGTTCGAGAACGTCGCCGGAGCCGCAAGTTTCGTAAACCGCCGCCGGCATCCGCGCCGGTCGCCCTGTCGACGTAATTCAGCCGGTTGCAGACCCGACCGGTTCCCGGCCTCTTCGGCGAACGCGGCGGTCGCGGCCAGGAAGACCCCCCGGCGGCGAGCTGGCCCCGACTCTCCGCCCATGCCGTCGCGGTCCGGCGACGCGGATCACGACGCGCCTGCGCGCGCTTGGGCGCGGAGCAGGCGGTCGATCCTGCGCCGGAACAGGCCGGCCGACGCGTCCAGGTCGAGGCCCGTCTTCATGCGGCCGGGATGGCGGTCCTCGCGAGCCTGAACGGCTTCGAGAATTTCCTTGTCCTCGGCGAAGGCGATGCGGAACTGGCGGCTGATCGCCTCCCCCACCGCCTCGTCGTCGGCCCCGAAATTGCGCACGTGCAGCCAGCGGTCGATCGTGCGCCCTTCGGTCACCGGAGTCATGAAATGGCAGGAATAGACCTGAATCCGCGCCTCTCCGCCTCCTTCGAAACCGCCGGTGCCGGCCGCCGCCGCGCCGAAATCGATGATCGACACCGACGGCACGTACATAAGATAGCGCTGCCACAGATCGATCCGCTCCAGGTCTCCGGCGAAGGCGCGGACGAATCCGGTCGGGGCGGAATCGGGCGTCAGGCGTTCGGTCGCCACGCCCCACGAGGTTTCCCTGTAGGTCACCGGCGCGTTGATCTCGTCGGGGTTTCCCAGCGTCGACGGGTGAACGTAATTGACGTGCGTGGGATCGCACAGGTTGTCGCACAACAACAGGTAGTTCGCTTCGACCTCAAGCGCGTCGCCGTGCGCGACTCCCCAGCCTTCCATGCGATACTGCGGCAAATCGTAGATATCCGCGGTTTCCGCAAGTTTCGGATCGCCCGTCCAGATCCAGATCAGCCCCATGCGTTCGGCGACCGGATAGGCGCGAAGCGCGCAGCCGGAGGGAGGGGTTTCCTGGGTCGGGGCGTGAACGCAGGAGCCGGAACCGTCGAAAACGAGCCCGTGATAACCGCACTGGAGATCGTCGCCCCGCACGCGGCCCTTCGAGAGCGGAAGAAAGCGATGCGGACAAATATCCTCGACGGCGCGCGGCCTCCCGTCCGCGCCCCGCCAGAGCACGACGTCCTCGCCGAGAACGGTCGCCGCCAGCGGCGCCGGACCAAGGTCCCGGGACCAGCTCGCAACGTACCAAGCGTCGCGGACGAACGTCATTTTCCGCTCTCCGTTGCGATCCCGCGCCCCGGAAACGCGCCGCCGCGCGCCGTCATGAGAAAAGCGGGGACATCTGCGGAATCGGCCGGGGCGTCATCAGCAGGGTCGACCGGTCGCTCACCACGGGAGCGACCGATTCCAGGAATTGCCGCCAATCGGCCGCCGCGTACCGCTCCGCGCGTTCCGCCTCGTTCCGGAACCAACGCCAGAGAACCACCCGATGCAGCGACCCGACCATGGACACGAAGGCGCCGATGGCGCGATCCTCCATGAGCGGCACGCCGGATTCGCAGGCGTCGACGAAGGCGGGAACGCCGCCCGGCCGAAGCTGGAAGTTCCGCTCCTCGACGACCAGGTCGCCGTCGAGCGGAGCCAGAGGCCCGCCGCTGCCCGGCAGCCAGTCGCGGCCCTCGCCCCACAGCGGATTGAGCGCCGCGAACGGCAGCAATTCGAAGAAGCCGTTCTCCTGCCTGCGAACCATCTTGCGGGTGTTGACGAAGTAGGGCGCGAGCTCCGGCACGCCGTATAGACCGCGCAGGCGGGCGTTCCAGTCCTCGAGATCGTCGTAACGGTACAAATGCACGATCTGGTCGGCCGGTCCGCCGCGGGTGGAAAAATAACCGACGAGACGCTCCATGAAGGGCTTCACGAGGTCGAATCCGCGATCCGTCTGGGCGCGGTCGAAGGCAGGCACGCGACCGGGATCCATGGTGTAGGCGCGGCGTTCGAAAATCATGCGGCCCGCTCCGCGGCGAAACAGGGCATCACCTCTTCGACGAAGGCGTCGAGGGCGGCGCGCGACTGGCCGTAGGTCAGCGATCCGTAGGCGAAACGGCAGACGAAGTAGTTGGTGCCGGAGGTTTCGAGGCAACGTTCGATCTCGGCCCTGACGGTCGCCGGCGAACCGAAGAGCAACAGGTCCTTTTCGGCCGTCTCGTCGAAGTCCTCCGCGTAGGCGGCGACCACCGGGCTGTCTCCGTGCTTCCTCCAGAGCTGGACGAAATGCCGGTACCAGGCGGGATACGCCTCGCGCAGGACGCGTTCCGCCTCGGCGTCGGTTTCCGCGACGTAGGTATGCCGGCATAGCGCCATCTTCGGAAGGGCCTCGCCGCGGGCGGCGGCATGGGCTTCGCGGTACCGCGCCATAAGTTCCGCCGTGCGCGAGAGCGGCGTGTTCGCCATGACGTTGAATCCGCGCGCGCCCGCCGCCTCCGCGCCGTCCTCGGTGCCGATGCCGACCCATATCGGCGGGGCGGGCTGCTGAACCGGATGGAGATTGATCGGCACGTCGCTGAACCGGAAATGCGGCCCCTCCCAGCTGAGCGAGCCGAGCCGCTCGTCGAACGCAGTCAGGGCGATATCGAGAATCTCCTCGTAGAGCGGCCGCGCTTTCGCCGGATCGACGCCGTAATAGGAGAGCTCGTAGGGCGTAATGCCCTTTCCGACCCCGAAGAGAAACCGTCCGCCGGAGAGTTGGTCGAGCATGGAGACCTCTTCGACGAGCCGCAGCGGATGGTACATGGGAAGAACGTAGACCATGGGCCCGAACTTCAGGCGCCGGGTGCGCTGGCAGACCGCGGAAAGAAACACGCTCGGCGCCGGCGCCATCGTAAGCGGCGTCGCATGGTGTTCGGCGAGGTGATAGGCGTAGAAGCCGGCCCGGTCGTACTGTTCGATCAACCGGAGGCGATCTTCGTAAGTGCGGCCCAGCGCCGTGCCGGGCCGCCGGTCGAGATGATCGAAAACGCCGAATTCGACGGCAGGCATGGGCGCTCCCCGGTTCCGCCACGGCACCAAGACTAGACAGTTTTTCGGCGCGACGAAACCGGTGCGGAGGAAGCCGGATTTCCCCGGAGTTCTTCTCCGACGCGAACGACCGGCAGCTTGACGTCCGCCAGCCCGCTACTCATATAACCTCGACCAGACCGGAACGAGGGAGGCGCAGATGCGCGGCAACGCAAAGACCGGAAATCGACGAAGCTTTCGAATCGCGCTGGCGGGGGTCGCGCTCGCCGTTCTGGCCGGATACTCCGTCCAGACGACGGCCCAGACGACGGCCCAGACGACGGGCGGAACAACCGTGGAGGACCGGAACCGGGCGGTCGTGCTTCGCTACATGCAGGAAGTCGTCAACCAGCGAAAACTGGATCTTCTCGACGAAATAATGGTCGAGGACTGGATCGCCCACAATCCGACCGAACCGAACGGCCGGGAAGGCCTCAAACGCCTGTTCGGCGGCATGTTCCAGCAGTTCCCGGAAATCCACGCGGACGTCAAACGGATCGTGGCGGAAAAGGATCTGGTGGCCGTCCACTCGCATTACACCGCCCGCAAGCAGGACCGGGGCAACGACTGGGCTCCGGGATCCGGCGCGGTGATCGACATATTCCGCCTCGAGAACGGCAAGATCGTCGAGCACTGGGATGTCCTCCAGCGCCCGATCCCGGAAAAGTCGGTCAACGGCAACACGATGTTCGACGGCGGCGCGCTGTACAACTACCGCCGCTGAGCCGGCCCGCCGCGCAGGCGCGAGGACGACGGAACGGAAGAACGGGCGGGTTCGCCCCAACGGGGCGTCCGCTCGCCCGGCTCTCGGCGCGAAATCTTCCCCAACGGCGTTCCCGACTCGAAAACGGCCGGCGGCCGGGCGCGTCAGGCGTTCGAATCGATGGCGAAGCCGTGCCCGACCAGAAAACCGAGGAACTCGGGACGTTCCGCGACCGACAGCTGGCGCGCCGCGTTCTCCGACCAAGTGCAACGCTCCGAGACGCCGTACCTGTCGACGCGGTTCTGACGCTCCGGGGGACCGGCTTCGCGGGGGCGGGCATTGTACGCGTCGACGGCCTCCTCGAGACCGGCGTCGTCGTACCGTTCCCGATGAACCACGACCTCGGGCGGCAACCGGGCGCTCGTTCGCCCGTCCCACGCCGGCCAGCCGAGGGTTACGCCGGCCACCGGAAAGACGCCTCGCGGCAGGCTCAGCGCAGCCGAAAACTCCGCGATGCTGTTTCGCACTTCGCTGATGGGCGCGCGGCCTGCCGATTCCGCGGCGGCGACGAAGCATTGCATGGCCACGGCGGCGTCCACCGCCGCATTGAAAAAACCGTCCATGCCGTCGCCGGCGAAGGGATAGCCCCGCATCTCGGCGATCCGCCGCATGCGGCGGATGTCGGCGCAGAAGGTGACGAACGCCGCGAACGCTTCACGTGGCCGTTTCCGGGACACAGTCGAGCGAGGCGCAGAAGCCCCTCGCGCTCTTCGGTCACGACGATCGAGTATTGCTGCAAATCCGACTTGGACGGCGCCGATTGGGCGCAGGCAAGCAACGTGTCGAGCAATGCGAGCGGCACCGGACGGTCGGCGTAGCGCCTGATGCAACGCCGCGACAGAATGCCCGAGATGGTCTCGGAAACCGCTTCCGGCGCGTCCGCCGGACGACCGTAGCGCTCTTCGAGAAGTTTTCCGGCGCTCGTCATCGCGCGCCTCCCTTTGAATATCGCGGACCGGACGAGTATAGATGCAAAGCTTTCCATGCGCCGATCGTCCTCATGAGCACCAATGCGCGAACGCCGCCGGACATCGTGATCGTCCACAGTTCGGATCTGCATATCGACGACGCCTATACGGCCCGAGCCTGGGGAGGCGACGGGACCGCGCCCCTCGCCGCCGTGCTGAAAACGGCGCGCGCGGCCGCCGCGGATCTCGTCCTGTTGAGCGGCGACGTGTTCGAACACAACCGCCTCCCCATGGACCTCCTGCGCCGAACCGCGGGCATTCTCGCCGACGCGCCCTTCCCGGTGGTGATGTTGCCGGGAAATCACGACCCGCTGATGCCGGGCTCCGTCTGGCTCCGCGGCGGCCTGGCGGGCATCGACGGCGTTCACGTGCTGGGAGCGGACGAGGAGGCGGTTCGTTTCGCGGATTTCGACCTGACGGTCTGGGGACGGCCGCACAGAGGCTACGACGACATGGCCCCGCTGGCGGATCCCCGGCCGCGCGCGACGCGGTGGCACGTCGCGGCGGCCCACGGCCATTTCGTCGAAAGGAAGCCTCCCGACGGAACGCCGGCGCCTTCGTGGCTGATTTCCAGCGACGAGGTCGACGCCGCCGACGCGGATTACGTGGCGCTGGGTCACTGGAACCTGCCCCGGCGCGTTGGCGGCGGCGGCGCGCAGGCGCACTACTCGGGTTCTCCCGACACCGCGAAAACCGTCAATCTGGCGCGGCTGACCGGAACCGGGAACGTGGAGGTGCGCCGCGAAGCGATCCGCGACGCGCTTCCCGCCTGACGAGGCGCCGCCGGCCGCCCGGCGGCGCCTTTACGCGCGTTCGGCCGCGACGCTCTCCCTCAGCATGCGCCGCAGCGTCAAGCCCGGTCCGTCGACCTGGATGTCCACCCACGGCCTGTCGGGATCGACGTTCGCCTGTTGCGCGCCGATGACGTCCATGTCCTCCTGAAACGCAGCGCGCATCTCGACCCGGAACATTTCTTCGACCTCCGGGTCGTCGAGCGCGAAATTGCGGACGTGCGCGTAGAAGTACCAGCTGGAACCCTCCGTTTCGGGCGTGATGGCGTTGAGGTTGAAGAACTCGAACCCGCGCCCGTCGCGTCCGCCGGGTTTCCGTTCGATCGCGTCGGGAAGGTCGCCGGGCGCCGCGCCGCAGCCCGTCGGCAGGCAACCGACGTGCACGGTATTGAAGCCCGGAACGCGGCCTTCGGCGAATTGCCAGCGGTCGACGTTCCGCTCGAAGCCGCCGAGCCTCGCGTAGAGGGGCGCCGGAGGCGAATCCATGATCCAGCGAATCATGCGAACCGCGTTCTCTCCGCGGCTCGTCACGATCGGAAAATCGGGCACCGCGCCGGTGCCGATGTTGCGGGCGTGAACGAACGCGACATGGCTCAGATCCAGCAGGTTGTCGTTGATCAGTTCGTAGTTGCCCGGAACGTGGAACGGCGGATCGCCCTTCACCATCCTCCAGTCGCTGCGTTCCGCCATCCACCAGTCCGGCAGCGAGGCTTCGTCCGCCGCGGCGGGGTCGCCCATCCACAGCCAGACGTACCGGTACTTCTCGAGCACGGGCCACGCTTTCACGCGGGCTCCGGGCGGCACCCTTCCCTGTCCGGGGACGCGAACGCAGGCGCCGGTCCGGTCGAAGACCAGGCCGTGGTAGCCGCACTCGATCTCGTCGCCCGACACGCGCCCGCAGGACAGCGGCAGCCCGCGATGGCAACAGCGGTCCTCCAGCGCGACGACCTTTCCGGCGGCGTCGCGAAACATCGCGACCGGCTCGCCCAGAATCGTGCGTCCGAGCGGCTTCTCGCCGACTTCGTGATCCCAGGCCGCGGCGTACCAAGCGTTGCGCAGGAACTCCGCCATTTCGTCCAACCTTCCCGGAATTTTCCGTTTTTCCCGGCGGCCAGATTAACCGGCTGACCATAGCGCCGACAATCCCTATACTCGCCATGGGAAGCGACAGGAGATCACATGGCGAGATTCCATTCACCCGACCTCGGGGCCAATCCCGACAGCCCGTTCGCGCGGGACGAGTCGGATCGGCTGGTCAGACGCGATTTCTGGTTGGGGATGAGCGACCGCTCCGTCGTGCTGGCGATGGTCCAGGGAATCGGCGCGGCGCTCACGGCGAGCGAGAAACGCGCCCATCTTGAGGACATAAGACGGGCGCATCTGATCGACGACGTGTGCGTGCAGGAAATCATTCCGCCGGAACGATGAAACGCGGCCGCCGGCCGGTCCGCGGCTTTCCGGGCGGAACGGACGAACAAACGCTGGAGGGTACGATGGTGGAAAAGACGAGCGTCGCCAACTGGAACGCGCTGGACCGAGAGACCGTTCGCAAGGGCGTCGAGCGCGTCGGATTTCGCGGCGAAGACGTGCTGCTGGTGATGAACTGGCTCCAGCCCGACATGGAAACCAATCCGCACAGCCATCCGTTCGAGCAGGTTACGGTGATCGTGTCGGGCCGCGTGCGCTTCCATGTCGGCGACGAGACGTTCGAGGCCGAACCCGGAACGTTCATCCGCATACCGCCGGACGTAAAGCACTACGCCGAACCGCTCGGCGACGAGCCCGCGCTCAACCTGGACGTGTTCGCTCCCATTCGAGACGACTACAGGCACCTCGCGAACCATCAGAAAGATCACTTCGAGAAATGACGGCGCCTCGGCAGCCGTTGGCGCGGCGGGCGTTCCGCCGCGCGCGGAACCTCGCGGAGTCCGAAAGCGACGGAGCCGGAACGGCAACTACGGAAGGAAGAAACCCATGACGGACAAAATCGATCTCTACCACCACGGCTCGTCCGTTTGCGCCGCGAAGGTTCGTTTCTATCTCGAAGAGAAGGAACTCCCATGGGAGGGCCACTACATCGACATCCTGGCAGGCGAGCAGTTCGACCCGGAATACAGGAAGCTCAATCCGAAGGCGGTCGTGCCCACTCTGGTTCACGACGGCGCCGTCATCCGCGAATCGACCAATATCTGCGAATATCTGGACGACGCGTTTCCGGAAAACCGCATCCGGCCGGACGACCCGGTCATGCGGGCGGAAGTCCGATACTGGACCAAGGCGGTCGACGAGGAGTTGCATCCGGCCTGCGGCGCGCTGACCTTCATGGCTTCCCACCGCCACACGATCCAGCGGCTCGGTCCCGAGCGCCTCCGCGAATTTCTCGATTCCACTCCGCCTTTTTCGGTCTCCGCGCACTGGCACGAGCAGAAGAAAACGTATGTCCGCGAAGGCTTCGACGCGCCAGGCGGCCGCGAAAAGATCGTCCTTTACGACCGCTACCTTCAGAAGATGGAGGAAGCGCTTCGGCAAACCTCCTGGCTCGCTCTCGACGAATTCTCTTTCGCGGACATCGCGATCACCCCTTACGTCGCGCGGCTCGACATGCTTTCGATGCAGGGCATGTGGGAAGGCGGCCGCCTGCCCCTCGTCGAACGCTGGCTCGCCAGAATCAAGGAACGGCCGACCTTCGAGCCCGCCTTTCTCCGCTGGATGCCCGCGCAGCTGACAGAGGACCTGAAGACGAACGGCGCGAGAAGCTGGCCCGAAGTTGCGGAAATCCTCGAAATCTAACCTCGTCCCGCGGGCGTCCATTCCGCGGTCCATGCGGTTCCGCCTCAGCGAGACCCGTTCGCCGAGCCTCGCCGGCCCGGCAGGAATTTCGCGGCGGTGCCGAGTCGGCGGATCGCCTCGACGATCTCCGCCGCAGCCCGACATCCCCCGAAGCGTTCCCGTTCGACTGCGCGCCCGGCTCCGGGCGGCGCGGGAACGCCCCCCCCTCCGGGACGCCGATTCAAATGACAGTTTAAGTCATTTATATTGTTTATTTTTCCCTGCAAGAGGCACTTACTTGCCCGAATGCGTGGATGGGCAATGCACCGGTACGCGATGGAACGGCAACGCGGCCGAATGCCGAAGAGTTCGACAACTCGCCGAACTCAATGACGGCGAACTTCCGCGTCCGACGAGGCGGAGTCCTTTTCCGCCCCGCCTCGCCCGAACGCGGTCGCTTCGCACCGAGCGCGAGCTATGGTCGAAACTGCGGCTGATCATCGAAAAGGGAACACGGCATGGCAAACGACAGCGGAACTTTTCGAGTTTCCAGCGTCCAACAACGTGTATTCGGGACGCCGGACGGTGAAAGCTCCCGCCATTGAACTTCCGAAGGCCCTCGAGGCGGGAACGCGAATCAAGATGGACGGCCTGAAGTTTCTTTCGCTGTTGCCCGGTTCAGCGATTCCGGTCGCATTCTTCGATCCGCAATACCGCGGCGTGCTCGATAAATTGCAGTACGGCAACGAAGGAAAGTCCCGCACCAAGGAACGAAGCGCCCTGCAGCAGATGCCGGAACGGCTTATCGCGAATTTCGTCAAGGACATCGATCGCGTGCTGATCCCTTCCGGGCACCTTTTTCTGTGGATGGACAAGTTTCATCTGTGCCAGGGTTTCGGAGCCTGGATCGAGGACACGGATCTCGAAACCGTCGATCTCGTGAACTGGAACAAGGAAAAATTCGGAATGGGCTACCGCACCCGCCGTGTCACCGAGTATTGCGTCGTCCTGCAAAAGGCTCCGCGCAAGGCCAAAGGCGTGTGGAAGATTCACAACATACCGGACACCTGGTCCGAGCGCGTGCCTGGCCGCGATCACCCTCACCGGAAGCCTTTGGAGCTGCAGAGCAGACTCATCGAGGCGGTGACCAACGAGGGAGACTACGTAATCGACCCTGCCGCCGGATCGTTCTCCGTGATGGAAGCCGCGAACAACGTCGAACGCACGTTTCTCGGCTGCGATCTTAACGGCTGACACGGCGCTGCTCGGAAACGCGAGGACGAAAAACAATTCAGAGGCATACGAACGGTTGTTCGGCATGCGCAACGGCAAGCAAGATACAGTCCTCCGTGATTTCCGCGGGAAACGAACTTGAGCGGATAATCGCGGAAAGCGCACGGAATATCCCCAACCTCGACGAGTTTCTGGAAAAAGAAACCCGCTATCAACTCCGAGAAGCGATTCCCCGTGAAAATCGTCTCTCTTGAGAGACAAGGCCGCCATCTCCTTCACCGGTTGTCCGATCAGGTAACTGTTTTCGTCCAACTCGAGCCGGAGGGTCAGGCCGCTTTTCGTCGTCGTATGGGAGGTTCTTGATCGCCTCGCGACTTGCCAGCGGGCGACAGCGTCAATTCCAGATGGCAAAACCTGCCTTGTTCCACTTGCTCGTGCCGGAGGGCGTTACGGACGCGTGGGCAAAGCCTCGACGGGCGAGGGTCACTTCAACTTCAGCAAGGGACTGTCCGGCGACTCCGGGCGCGGCCCAACCGTGCGGTTGGCGCAATCGGCCACCAGGTCCAGCGCTTCCAGAACGATCTGGCCGATCAACGGTTCGCTCAAGGGCGGACCGACTACGCATTCCGCGATCATGAAGCGGTTGCCGATGTGGACCGTCACCGGCCCCGCGACCGGGCGGGTCTCCTTGCGTTCGTCCGCGTAGGTCACGACGACCTCGCGCTGCCTCCTCAAGCCCAGGCGGCTGACCACGTTCTCCGGCAACACGAGCATGACCGCGCCGGTGTCCACCACGCCTTCCACCGTCGTGCGGCGAACCGCGGATTCGTCGCGCAAGCCCTCGCTGGCGTTGTCGCGGTCGACGGCGTTCTCCAGTTCCATGGAAGCGACTATCTCGCCCATTTGCCGCTCTCCTCTCAGGCTGTCGATCGGTAGCAACGCCGACGGCGCGGCGCAAGTCGATGGGTTGCGCCACGCCGAATTCCGCCTGCCCGGCAACACCTCCTGTCAACTCCGAAGCGCAACACCGACGGCCGGGAGTCTCCGTCGCCAAGGCAGTATGGGGATGGGTTGGCCGGCGAGTCAAGGTGCCGGGGCGGTCGTCAACCTCCCGGCAACGACGAAGAGCGGTTTGACGCTCCGGTTGGAACTCGACGAAAACAGCTACCCAACCTGACAGCCGGCGACGGACCGTCAGATGACCGCCCTCTCTCAAGGGAGACAATTTTCACGGGGACTATCGCCTCTCGCCAAAATATGCAATTTATTTCCGCGAGAAGCGATAAAGGACGGTCGCTTACACCGAGAAGGACGTCGTCGAAAGTCGAGCTATGCACGACTTTATCGAGCGCAACGCGCAGAATCTCCAATACGAAATGTCGAGCGATTTTTGCGAGTTCAATCAACGCGACAGGGAAGCGATTCGAACCGGATTCAAGAACAGGATGCAGGAAGCCATGACGGAACGCGAGCATTGCGAACTCCTGGAGACCGACTGCGACGAAATCGTCGAACGCAGAAGAGCGGACGGACCGGCGAACGTGAAGTATATTCTCGAAGAGCTAATCAAAACCCGTTCGCGACAGGTTGAACGAATTGCGGGTCGAATGAACGGCCGGCACCGGGAGCAGTGCACATGAAGCGTCGATTCATTCACGGAACGTGGCAGAAAAACCGCTCGTTCTCTCCCGCCGTCGTAACGGAGGGAGCGGATCGGAAAACCATCTGGCTGGCGGGATACGGCGCGCCTCGGACGCCCGAAGGCGAAAGCCTCGCGGGGGATTTCGAGGCGCAAACGCGCCAGTCGTTCGCCAACATGCAGGCCTGCCTCGAAGAGTGCGGCGCCGCGCTCTCCGACATCGTGCAGATGACCGTGTTCGTCATCGATGCGCGCTACGGCGACCGGTTCGTCGAACTCCGCAAGGAATATTTTCCCGACGGCGCTTATCCGGCCAGCGCATTGATCACCGTCGCAGGCTTCGCCCAGCCGGACATGATGGTCGAAATCCAGGCGGTCGCGGTGGTCTGAGCGCCGATCAACCTGCCTTCCGACGCCGCAGCAACGCCAGCATGCGGCGCGGCGTCACCGGCAATTCCGTTACCGCGCCCGGAATTCCCGTCGCATCGTCGATGGCGGACGCGACGGCCGCGCCCACCGCGTTGATGCCGCCCTCGCCGGCGCCCTTCAAGCCGAGCGGGTTGAGCGGACTCGGAGCGTCCTCCGTCAACAGAATTCGCGGCGTCGGGATTTCCGTCGCGCCCGGCATGACGTAATCCGCGAACGTGGACGAAAGGGGCTGACCGGCTTCGTCGTACAGAAATTCCTCGAACAGGGCGCCGCCGATGCCCTGCGCCATGCCGCCGGCGAGCTGGCCCTTCACCAGCATCGGATTGACGGCGCGCCCGACATCGTAGGCGATCATGAACTTTTCCACCGCGACATGCCCCGTATCGGCGTCGACCAATACCTGCGCCACGTGGACTCCGTACGGATAATTCATGTGCGTCACGTCGCAGCGACCCTCGGCTGCGACATTGCCGCCGGCGATGCGCGCGATTTCGGCGAACGTCATCGACGCGCCGCCGCGCCGCGCCGCGCCGTCCTTTATTTCGACTGCGCCGGGCTCGGCCTGAAGATGCGCGGCCGCGACCTTCGCCAGCTTCCCGGAAAGGTTGACGGCCGCCAGCCGCGCGGCTTCTCCGGTAACCACGGTAGTGCGCGACGCATGGGAGCCGTAACCTTCGTCGATCCGGTCGGTGCGGCCCTGGACCACGCGAACCGACGCGTAGTCCACCCCCAGCGCCGATGCGCAGATCTGGGCCATCGCGGTTTGCACGCCCTGTCCGAGATCCGCCGCGCCCGTGATTGCCTCGATCCGCCCGTCGCCATCGATCTCGATGCGTACCTTGTCCGTCGGACCGAGGCCCGACTTCTCGACGAAACAGCCGATGCCCGCTCCTACGATCTCCCCGGCTTCGCGGCGCCGGGCGAGTTCTCTCCGCATGCCGCGCCAATCGAACGCATCGAGCGCCTTGCCGAGCAACCCCTCGTAGTCTCCCGAATCCAGAACCACATCGACTTCCAGCGCGTCCAGCGGCCGGGCGTAGGGCATGGCGCTCGCCGGAACCATGTTGCGCCGACGAACCTCCGCGCCCGAAACTCCGATCCGCGCCGCCACCGCGTCGAGCAGCCTTTCGCGCACGAAGCTTCCTTCGTAGCGGCCGGGAGACCGGTAGGTCGCCGCGGGAGTCTTGTTGGTCAGACGCACGCGTCCGGCAACCCGGTAGGCGGGAACGCGGTAGGGCCCGAGGAGCAAGCCTGCCGTCATGTCGGGCACCCGCACGCCATGAGTTCTGAGATAAGCGCCCTGATCGTGAAAGAATTCGACGTCTATGGCGCGCAATCTTCCGTCCCCGTCGATCGCCGCCCTCACGCGGTGCCGTTGCTGCCGGGAATGGTTGACGGCGATCAGATGTTCGCGCCGGTCTTCGATCCACTTAACCGGGCGTCTCAGCCGCAAGGCGGCCGCGCAGATCAGGAAATCTTCCGGATAGAGCTCGCCGCGAATCCCGAAGCCGCCTCCGACATTGCCTTCGAACAGATGCACGCGGGCGGGGTCGAGACCGAACGTCCGGGCGATCTGATCGCGATTGGGATGGGCGCGCTTCGTCGCCCCGTAGAATTCCAGAACGCCGGTGTCGGGATTCACGCGAGCCAGTCCGCCCCGGCATTCCAACGGAATTCCCGTATGGCGGCCTATCGCGAGATCGAGCTCGACGACATCGCGAGCATCGCGAAAAGCCGCTTCCACGTCGCCGTATCCCTTTTCGACGACGGCCGCTTCGGAGCTGGCGCCGGCAGCGAATTCGCCGGGCTTCGCCGACGCGTCCAGCTGCGGCGGCAACTCGCCGATGTCGGCTAGCACGAGCGCCGCGGCATCTTCCGCGACGTGCGGATCCTCCGCGAAGACGGCGGCCAGGGGTTCCCCGGCGTAACGAACTTTCGTCGCCGCCAGCACCGGCTGTCGATACGGTTCCAGCCCTGCATACCTGGTCGGACGGAAGCCGATGGGAGGGATGTCGGCAACGTCGCCGGACGTCCACACGGCGGCCACGCCGCCCAGAACGGCGGCGGCCGAAGCGTCGATGCCGCGAATTTCCCCGTGCGCCTTGTCGGATCGGACGACCCGCATGTGGAGCTGACCTTCGAAATTCCTGTCGGCGACGAAAGCCCCTTTTCCCGCCAGAAGCGGCGCGTCCTCGATGCGCGGCAGCGGCATGCCCAAGGGAGAACGCGCGCTCAAGAAAGGATTTCCGTCACGCGGCGGCCGATGCCGAACAGAAGGTCGTCGCGACGCCATGGCGCGACCAGCTGTATCCCGACCGGCAGCCCGCGAGGGCCCACATGGGTCGGGAGCGTCATCGCCGGGGTGCGCAATATGGTCCATAAGGACTGGAAGCGCGGACTGCCGGTGTCGCCAAGGCCCCGAGGCGCCTCGCCGTCGACGGCGGGCGTCAGGATCGCATCGCATCCGGCAAAGACTTCTTCGGCGCGCGCCCGGCAGAAGTCCATCAGGCGCAACGCATCGACGTAATCGCCGTAAGGGAGCGCCAGCCCCTCGCGAACGGTGTCCTGCAATCCCGGCGAAATCAGTTCGCGACTGCGCTCCCACGCATCCGCCATAGCCATGGCCCGCTCGCGGGCGTTGATGACTGCTCGCGCTTCGCTCAGCCGCCGGAACTCGTCGGGCAGGGTCAGATCGCGAACCTCGAAGCCGGCTCCGGCGATGCGCCCGGCCGCGCCTTCGACCGCGTCGCGGGTCTCGGATTGCGCGTCGTCCCACCACCATGTTCGGCACAATCCGAAAACCGGATCGGAAGGCGGCTCGCGAGCGGAACGGAACGGTCCTCCCGCCAGCGCCGAAAACAACAACGCGATGTCGTCCACGCTCCGCACGTGAAGCCCCAAGGTATCGAGGCTCTCGGCGGCGGGAAAGACTCCCGCCAGGCTGAACGCCCCGAAACTCGGCTTGTAGCCGATCACGCCGCAATAGGACGACGGCCGCACGACCGAACCGCCCGTCTGCGTACCGAGCGCGACAGGCGCCATATGGTCGGCAACCGCCGCCGCCGAGCCGCTGGACGAACCGCCCGGCGTATGGGCCGGATCCCGCGGGTTGGCGGTCCTGCCGGGCGTCAGCCCCGCAAACTCGCAGGTCACCGTCTTCCCGAGAATTACGGCCCCTGCGGCCCTAAGCCGCGCTACGCAACTCGCGTCCGCCGGCGGACGGTAATCGGCATAGATCGGCGACCCCATTCCGGTCGGCATGTCGAAGGTGGCGATGATGTCCTTGATGCCGACCGGAACCCCGGCCAAGGGCCCCTTGATCCTTGCCCCATCCACGGCGCGAGCCTGACGTCGCGCAAGATCGGCGTCGAGATATTCCCACGCGCCCACCGTCTCTTCGCGATTTCCGATCCGCTCGAGGCAGGCGTCGACGACGGCTTCGGCAGCGAACGCCCCCGACCGGACGCCGTCGGCGATTTCGGCCGCCGGGAGCGCGTCGAGGCCCGCAGTCACCGCCCGTCTCCCGGAACTTCCGAGGTTTGACGACGCGAGGCGGCGCCCGCCTGCGGAGAATCACGCAGTCCGTTCGGCTCCCGGAGGGTCGCGCCTCCTTCGCGCTGCGCGCCTCCGGAAGCGGCGTTGCCGACATGTCGGGAGCGTCCGCTCCCATGGAAGAGAGCGCCTCCGCGACAGCGTTCATCGCTGCCGGCAGCGCGCCGGCTTCGTCGACTCCCTTGACGCCTAGCGGATCGGCGGCCGTCGGCGCCGCATTCTTCCTGACCTGGAAATCGGAGAAATCTTCCGTCCGCGACGACACTGCGCGCGACCCGCCGTATCGAAGCGCGCGGCGTGCAACGGTCGCTTCGCCAGCCGTGAATCGCCGTGCAGTCGCGCGTCTCCATCGCGTTGCCAAGAACGCGGTTCAGGCGGAAACGGCGTTCGACGGCACGGTCCGCCCTGGAGAACGCCTTGTCGGTCGTCTCCCGGTCGCCGCTCTCGCGAACCGGCCCTTCGTCGCCCCCGGGCCCGCCGTCAAGAAGCGCAGCGTCCATGCGGGCCGACAGCGGCGCATAGTCCATCGCCTCGGCGGCGTCCCGCTCCTGGACGGCCGTTTCGGCGGCCACGAAAGCGACGCCCTCGCCGACCATGCGCACGCAGTCATGGAGAAGTCCGGCCCGCCCCTGCGCTTCACTGGCGGCCCGATATGGAGAACAGGCCGCCGGCCTACGTCGAGATGGTCGCGCTCGGTAACGACCGCGACCAACCCGGGAAACGCCTGCGCCGCAGACGAATCGATAGAGCGAATCTCGGCATGGACATGTGGCGAGCGCAACACGTGGCCGAGAAGCCGACGATGCGCGTTTCCGTCTTCGAGAAAATCGCCGCGGCCGGTAAGCAGCCGCTGATCCTCGAAGCGGGTCACCGGCCCGCTTGTACAGTATTCGCCCACGCTCTCATGGCGGGATTATAGCCGGACGCAGAAAAGGGAGAAAGAGAGCCTGCGGCATCCTGTTTCAGGCCGCGAGTTCGCCTGCGAGCATTATTGGACCGTCGACGACAAGCGGCATGCCCGGTCTCCACGAAACGCCGCAGCCATGCCGCGTTCCCGGGCACGGCGACATTGCCCATTCCGGTTTCGGCCGAGCCCGGCCCGCCGCCGGACGCACTTTCTCGCCAAGGACAAACATCTGTCGTTCACGACTCGCCGATCAAATGTCTTGTCACGAGCTTGATGAATGTCTCGCCATCCGGCCTTGAGTTTGTCAACCGAATCCCTTACTCTATAGTAAGGAATGAATGGAAAAGTAATGCTGGCGACTATCACGAGCAAGGGGCAGGTAACGCTGCCCAAACGGTTTCGGGACAAGCTTTGCCTGAAACCCGGGGACAAAATCGACTTTGCGCTGGAGAGCGACGGCACCCTGCGGGTCACGCCGGTCACGACGTCGGTGACGCAACTGAAGGGTATGCTGCCCAAACCCGATACACCGGTTAGCGTGGAGGAAATGAACGAATCCATCGCGCAAATGGTCGCACGATGATCGGTCTCGATACCAACGTTCTTGTACGCTACATCACTCAAGATGACCATGAGCAGGCGGAGGCAGCGATACGCCTGATCGAAAGCCGATGTACGGCAGAGTCGCCAGGATATATCTGCATTCCGGTCTTGGCGGAGTTGGCATGGGTCTTGGCGGCTGCCTACCGCTACGAAAAGCCCCTCGTCGTATCCGTGCTCCGCCAAATTCTGCGAACGGCCGAATTCCTCGTCGAGGGTCGCGATACGGCTTTGGCGGCGTTGCGCGAATTCGAAACCGGAAGCGCCGACTTCGTGGATTGCTGGGTCGCCCGGCTCAACCAGGAACGCGGTTGCACGAAGACCTACACGTTCGACCGCAAGGCCGCCCGACAAAATTCCTTCGCGCTCGTCGCCTGACATCGCCGAATTCCGAAGCATTTGCCAACGCGGAGCCGACTTTGCGCTCCGGCCGCCGCGGGCTTGGCGAGCCGCTCGCTCTCGTCTCGCCGATATCATGGAAACCGTTTGCGAAGAACTCCGTTCATGCAGGCGTCGAAGCCCGGACCGAAGCCTGCGAGTCTAAGACGCCGACAACGGCTTCGTGCAGGGTACGGGCGGGCCTTCGCGAGAACGAACGTGCCAAACCGCTTGAGCGAAGATCTCGGCAAGCACGGCGCCGCCTGCGCTTGAGCCTGCCGCCAGCGTAGTGGAGCCCTGCGAGAACGGCGACTGCCTCGGGACTTGCGCTATGTCCGTCGCCGTTATTTCGGAGCGAGCCGCGTTGTTCGCGCCGTCAAGCCGACCGGGAGCGTCGGCGTCGCACGGGGCCTGCGTGTCGTCGATCATGAGCACGAACATAGATTGAACGTATGGTTTCCACAACACGGTCAAGAAGCGGATTTCCAGCGGAATCGTGACAAACCAGCGCAGATTTGCGACAGCGTGCGACCGGGGTATGGGAAAAGTTTCCGGTTCCGGCCGGTCTCGCGAAACATTCGAGGTCCGGCGCTGCGTTTTCCCGAAACGCGCCGCCTTGCGGCCGGCTCCCGGTGGTCATACAAGTAGTTAGGGCTATCGGCGCCAAGGAGAGAGACATGAGCAAGACTTGGCAGGTTCAGGAGGCGAAGGCCCGGTTCAGCGCGTTTCTCGAAGCGAGCGCCCGCGAAGGGCCGCAGATCGTGACCAAGCATGGCGTGGAGGTGGCGGTGCTGCTGCCGATCGAACAGTGGCGGAGGCTGCGGAAACTGGCGCAACCCGATCTGAAGGCGCTGCTGCTCGCGCCGGAAGCCCGGACGGAGATGCTCGCGCCGCCCCGTGCGCGGCACGGCCACCGCCCGGCATCGGCCTTCGAGTAGGCCGGTAGATCTGCTGGACACCAATATCGTCTCGGAACTCCGCCGTCCCAGACCTCACAAGGGGGTGCTGAATTGGGGGATTCCCGCGGATCGGCTGTTCCTGTCCGCGGTCACGGTCGGCGAGATCCAAGCCGGCATTGAGATCACGCGCGAGCAGGACCAAGCTAAGGCGGAAGAACTCGCATCCTGGCGCGACCAGATCGTCGCCGGCTACAGCGTCCTGCCGATGGACGCGGCGACCTTTCGGGAGTAGGCGCGTCTCAAGCATGGCAATACGCTGGGACGCCGCGGCCGCGGCGAGAGTGCGCCGATTGGCGGCGGCGCTTGCCGTTCGAGAATTCGGGAGCGTGACGCTGAGGGCTGCCCCGTATAGCCCTGTCTTCTCGCCGCGACGCCAGCAAAACCACCAGTTACACGCTACAGGGCGAGCAGGCTCCGATCATGAGCGTTTGTCGAGATGGCCGACTGCCCGTCGTCATGTTTCGGGCCACTGCTGAACAGCATGCAGCACCCGAAGTATCGTGACAGTGTGGGGGTCTTAGACGACGAGGTAGTTCGAACGCAGCAATTCCCGCTAAGGCTCTAATCCTTGGAAAATATGAGGTTTCAGAAAAATTTTTCGTAGATTTTTCTGGGTATTTCGGTGCAATTTGCCTTCGAATGAGGGATTTTCTTATGTCGTGGCGGCTTGTCCATTGGTAATTTCGCCTTCTCGGCGTACCTTTTGGACATGCGCCCGCCTTAGCGGGAATTGCTGGTTCGAACGCACGACCATCTCGGAGTGCCGTCCACACGACCAACTCTGTAAAGTCGTGGATTGTCCCGTAAACGCGACACCTTGGTCTCGATATCTTCCTTCAGGGCTTGGGCGGCCTGTCGTCCGAAATATAATCGACAATGGCCATCGGCGACTTCCAAAGTCTTCCATTCAAGACCGCGCACGGCGCTTTCCATCGATCAGTGCCTGCGAGTCGCTCAGGACCTGTTCGTGTGGAGCGGCGGGATGCGAATCGTCCAGGGCTTCCCGCACCTTGGCGCGGAACCACGCGTCATGGGCTTCGGGGTCGGTGGTAAGACCGGACGGCAACCCACCCTCCGCGGCGACACGGGTCAGGAGGATGCGCACGGCATCCGAGAGCGTCAGGCCAACGCCAGCCAGCGTGTCGGCCGCTTTGGTCTTGAGTTGATCGTCCACGCGGACATGGAGCATCGACGTCTGAGCGGGCATTGGGCATTCCTCCATTTGCCAACTATATGAATCTCAATTGAGATACGCCAAGTGATGCGGGGACGGTCCTGACAGGCGACATCCTGTTTCGCACGGACTCATCCTGCACGCCCGTTATTCCACCTCTGTCAGATCGCGCTCGATGCTGTCGCCGATGCGCGCGGCGAAGGAGTGCCGCAGGTCGGCGCACATAGTCGAGCCCGGCGCACGCCCGGATGCGTTGCCAGGGGTGTTCCAGGTCGGTGAGATGGGCGCCCGGTTTGCGGCCCGCGATCACCCAGGGTTGTCGGGTCGCGAGGCAGGGTCGTCAACAGCTTCACGGCCGACAGTGCCAGCGGGACCGCGCGCGCCGGTCTTGGTGTCGGGAAGCCGCAACTCGCCAGCGTCGAGATCGACATACTCCCAGCGCAGATTCTGGACCTCCGAGAGACGGCACACGGTGAGCATCAGAAGACGGATCGCCGTCGCCTCCTTGCGCGCCCGGTCGAGTGGCACCGTGCGCCGTGCCTACCGTAAGCATTCCGCAAGCGGGCGAACTGAAACCGGGGCGTATTGAAGCGTATCCGCGGCGACAACGCAAACCGAAAACGAGTCGGAAATCGAGGAAAATTATAGAATGACAGACGATTATCGCATGTATGCGCGGACGAGCGCATATGAGACGTGAACAGCGATTCCACAATTCTTGTTTTCAATACCAACGCTCTTGTGCGTCACTCAGGACGATCCCGAGCAGGCGGAAGCTGCGATACGCCTCGTCGAAAACCGATGCCATGGCGGAGTCGTACATCTGCATTCCGGTTCTAGCGGAGCTGACATGGGTCTTGGCGGCTGCCTGCCGCTACGAGAAGCGCCTCGTCGCGTCCGTGATCCGTTCCGCAAACTGCCGAATTCCTCGTCGAAGATCGCGATACGGCCGGGGCTGCGCTGCGCGAATTCGAAACCGCGACCGCCGACTTCGTGGATTGCTGGATCGCCCGGCGCAACCGGGAACGCGGTGCGACGACCTACGCTTTCGACCGCGATGCCGCCCGACATAGATCCTTCGCGCCTGTCCCCTGATTTCGAGGAACCCGGAAGCGGTCGGATTCGCGGGCGCGAAACGGCGCGGTCCTCCGCCCCGCCGTGCCGAAACGTCCCTTTTCCGATACTCTTCCCCGACCGACGACCGGAAACAACCGAGGGGCGCGCGACCCCGCCGCAGGAGGAAAATCGATGACATTCGAACTGCCGACGGCCGACCAGCTGAAGGAAATCGGCGACGAAATCGGATTCGGCATGGACGACCGCTACGTCGCCGAAGTGCTGACCTTCATGGAGCCGTTCGCCGACGCCTACAACGCCCTGGACGACATGCCCGACCCGCTGCCCGAGGCGAAATATCCGCGCGGCGGCTGGCATCGTCCCGCCGGCGAGGAAAACCGGCACGGAGCGTGGTACGTCAAGGCGGAAATCAAAGGCTCGGACGAGGGCATCCTTTCCGGAAAGACGGTCGCCATCAAGGATTCGGCCTGCGTCGCCGGCGTTCCCATGATGAACGGAGCTTCGGTTCTCGAGGGCTATGTCCCGGACATGGACGCCACCGTGGTCACCCGAATCCTCGACGCCGGGGGCACGATCGCCGGAAAGTCGGTCTGCGAGTACTTTTGCGTGTCGGGGGGAAGTTCCACCTCGGCGAGCGGCGTGGTGCACAGTCCGCGAAATCCCGGATACACGCCGGGCGGATCGTCGACCGGAAGCGCCGCGCTCGTCGCCGCCGGAGAAGTCGACATGGCGCTCGGGGGCGACCAGGCCGGCTCGATCAGGATTCCGGCGGCGTTTTCCGGCGTCGTCGGCCTGAAGCCGACCTTCGGCCTGGTTCCCTACACCGGCGTTATGGGCATCGAGAACACCATCGACCACGCGGGCCCGATCACCGCCGACGTGGCCGACAACGCGCTGTTCCTGCAGGCGATCGCGGGCGAGGACGGATTCGATCCGCGCCAGCGCGTCCCGCATGTCGACAACTACGCGGACGCGCTCGAGGGCGATGCCGCCGGACTTCGCGTCGCCGTGGTCGGCGAGGGCTTCGAGCGCTTCGATTCCCATCCCGACGTTGACGCCGCCGTGAGGGCCGCCGCCGAACACCTTTCGTCCATAGGCCTCGCGGTCGAGAACGTTTCGGTTCCGATGCACGAGGCCGGTCCGGCGATCTGGGGCGGCATCTGCATGGACGGGATGTACAACGTAATGTATCGGGGAAACGGATTCGGCTGGAACGCTCCGGGCGTTTATCCGACGTCGCTCGTCGACGCGATGCACGCCGCCGCGCCGCGCGCGGCGGAGTTCCCCGACACGTTCAAATTCGGCCTGTTGTTCGCCCGCCACGTCAACAGATCCTACGGCGGCCGCTATTACGCCAAGGCCCAGAACCAGCGGCGGCTGCTGACAGCCGCTTACGACGACGCGCTGAAAGGCCGCGATCTGTTGCTCATGCCGACCGCCCGGATGATGACTTCGAAAATCCCGGAGCCCGGGGCCGGATTCCTGGAAACGATGCAGCATTGCTGGGAAGCCATCGGCAACACCGCGCCCTTCAACGTCACGGGCCATCCCGCGATCTCGATTCCCTGCGGCCTCGGCGAGGGCGACCGCCCGGTCGGCCTCATGCTCGTCGGCCGCCGCTTCGACGAATGCACCGTGTATCGCGCGGCGCACGCCTTCGAGCGGACGTGGGACTGGGAGAATGCGGCGGCTCGCTGACGTTCGGCGCCCGGGCGCTTCGTCGGAAGGAAGAGACTATCGGGGAACTTCGCCGCCCGTCGCGACGCCGCGTTGCCGGACTTCCAGTCGGCTGAACGGGCGTCGCGACCGTTTTGCGGAAGTCGGGCCGCGCGCGGTCCGCGAAACCGCCCTGCGGCGCGCTTGCGCGCCGACGAACCTGACTCGCGGTCGCTTGCGGAAGCCGGGCCGGCGAAAGAGATCCGTCAGAGGTTCCGCCTGACGTGCGTTCGATAGGCGTCCATCGCGCGTCGGCGAGCCTCGGCGTGCTCGACGACGGGAAGCGGATAGTCTTCGCCGAGCCGAATCCCGGCCTCCGCCAAGGCGGCGGCCGGCGCCTGCCAGGGAGCGTGTATCAGCCTGTCCGGCAGCCGGCGCAGCTCCGGCAACCAGGCCCGGAGATACCCTCCGCCGGCGTCGAAACGCCTCGATTGCGCGACGGGATTGAAGATCCGGAAATAAGGGGCGGCGTCGGCTCCGCAGCCGGCGACCCATTGCCACCCGGCGCTGTTGTTCGCCAAGTCCGCATCGACCAGCGCGTCCAAAAACCATTCCGCGCCGAGCCGCCAGTCGATCATCAGGTGCTTCGTCAGAAAGGAAGCGGCGACCATGCGCACGCGGTTGTGCATCCAGCCTGTCGTCCGGAGCTCGCGCATCCCCGCGTCCACCAGAGGATAACCTGTCCGGCCGCGTTGCCAGCGCCGCAGGGATTCGGCGTCGTCCCGCCAAGGCATGCGATCGAACTCGGGCCGCAGGTTGATCGCGACCATGTCAGGATTGTGAAACAATAGATGGTGGCTGAACTCCCGCCAGCCGAGCTCGCGCATGAAGGCGCTCCTGCCCTCCCCTTCACGCAGCCAGCCGAGCGCGGCGGCAATCTGACGCGGCCCGATTTCGCCGAAATGCAGGTGCGGCGACAGCCTGCTCGTTCCCGATTCGCCCGGTGCGTCGCGGTCTTCGCGATACGTCGTCACGCCGTCGTTCAGGAAGCGTTCGAACCTTTGCAGAGCGCCCTCTTCGCCGGGCCGCCATGCGCCGAGGAAGGCCGCCGCCCGGCCATGGCTTCTCAGGTTCCAGGTTTCGAGCGCTTCGCTCGCCGGCCACGACGCGGGCGGAACCGGCGACGGCGTCGAAGGGCCCGGGGAATCCGGTTCCAGACTCAGGCATTGACGCCAGAACGGAGTGAAGACGCGATATGGCGAACCTTGAGCGGTGCGGACGGTCCAGGGTTCGAACAGAAGGGAGGCGTTGAACGAATGCGGCTCTACCCCGTTCTTGCGGCAGTGCGCCTCGACCTTTCCGTCCCGTTCGGCAGCGCCGGGGTCGTAGAGGCGGTTCCACGCGATCGCTCCCGCTTTCGTCTCTCGTGCAAGCGCGGCGATCGTCCGCTCGGCCGGGCCGCGACGGAGAATCAAGCGGCTGTTCAAGCGCTCCAAAGCCTCGCCGAAAGCGGAAAGACTGCCATGCAGCCACCAGCGAGAGGCCGCGCCGAGACCGCAGTCGCCGGCTTCCAGGATGAAGACCGGAATGACCGGCCGCCCGGTATCGGCTGCCCACGAGAGAGCGGGATTATCGGCAAGCCGCAGATCCCGGCGGAACCAGACGAGTACGCTATTTTCCGCCATCGCCGCCTTCGACCCCGCAGGCGCGGACCGCGCCGAACGTCGAACCGCGTCCGAGCTTCCGGTCAGGGCGACGCGCCCGAAACCGCCGCGGCGACGCGCTTGCGCGGCGAATCTTTTTCCCGGACGTCCCACAGATGGCATTCGACAAAATCGGGACCGTCGACGACGGCGCCGGGGCGCGAGGCGGCGCATTCCGTCCTCGCCTCCGGACAGCGCGGATGAAAGCTGCACCCCGCCGGCGGATTCAAGGGATCGGGAAAGCCTCCCCGGATGTCTGGAAGGCCCAGCGCCGGATCCGGAGTCAGGATCGACTGCAGAAGCATCCGCGTGTACGGGTGGCGCGGCTCTTCGAATACGCGCCCCGTCTCCCCCAGCTCCACCAGACGCCCCAAATACATGACCGCCACCCGGTCGGCGATGCGTTCGACGACCGCCAGATCATGGCTGATGAATATGTAGGTGAGATTCAACTCGCGCCGAAGTTCCTGCAGCAGATTCAGGATCTGCGCCTGCACCGAAACGTCGAGCGCGGAAGTCGGTTCGTCGCAAACGACGACGTTCGGTTTCATCGCCAGCGCCCGGGCGATGGCGACGCGCTGTCGCTGCCCGCCGGAGAGCTGGTTGGGATAGGCCTGCGAGAGATGTCCGGGAAGACCGACGAGCTCGATGATTTCCCGCACCCGCCGCCGCCGTTCGGCCGGGGTTCCGAGCTTGTGGACGACAAGCGGCAAGCCCACGATCTGCTCGACGGTCTTCCTCGGATTCAGGGAGGAGTACGGATCCTGGAACACCGGCTGCACCTGGCGCGCGACGGCGATTCGACCGGCCTGGCGAATGGACTTGCTCTCGAAGGTGATCCGGCCGCTTGTCGGCGGCAGCAGACCGAGCAGCATGCGGGCCAGCGTCGTCTTGCCGCAGCCGGATTCCCCGACCACGGCGAGCGCCTCGCCGCGGGTGACCGACAGGGAAACGTCGCTGACGGCCCGCAACGCACGCGCCGGCGCCAGCGGCCCCTTGCGAATCCTGAAGACGCGCGTCACGCCTTCGCATTCCAGGATCGCGGCGGCGGTCATGCTTCCGTCCGCGACAAGAGGCGGCCGGCGTCGTGAACGCAGCGATACTCGTGCCCGGCGTCCGCCTCGCGAAGTTCGTCGCCTCGCCTGCGACACCGGTCTTCGGCCACGGGACAGCGGTTGCGAAACATGCAGCCCTCGCGCCGACCGATCAGCGTCGGAACGACGCCCGCGATGGAACCGAGAGGCTCCCCCCGGCGGCGCCCGGGATGAGGTATGCAATCGAGCAGTCCCTGCGTATAGGGATGGACAGGCGACGCGAAGACCTGTTCGGAACTGCCCGTTTCGACGACCTGGCCGGCATACATCACCGCGACCCGATCGGCGGTCCGCGCCACGATGCCCAGGTCGTGGCTGATGAGAACGAGCGCCATGTCGAACTCCGTCTGCAGCTCGGCCAGCAGTCTCAAGATCTGCACCTGAACCGTGACGTCGAGCGCCGTGGTCGGTTCGTCCGCGACGATGAGGGACGGATCGCACATCAGCGCCATGGCGATCATCATGCGCTGGCGCAGGCCGCCGGAAAGCTGGTGAGGATATTGGGAAAGCCGGACGGCCGCATTGGCGACTCCGACGCGGTCCAGAAGATATTCCGCCCGTTCCAGCGCTTCCTTTCTTCCTCCGCCGCGATGCCGCAGATAGCTCTCGGCGAGCTGGCTGCCTATCGTGTAGACCGGGTTCAGCGAGGTCATCGGATCCTGAAAGATCATGCCGGCGCGGTTGCCGCGCACTTTCGAAAATTCGCGGTTGGAAAGGCCGCGCAGGTCAAGCCCTTCGAGCGAGAGTTCCGCAGCCCGCAGGGTCGCGCTGCGCGGCAGAAGGCGCAGGATAGCGAGCGCGGTAATGGTTTTTCCGCAACCGGACTCGCCGACGATGGCGAGGGTTTCTCCCCGGTCGACGGACAGATCGACCTGCCTCACTGCATGAAGCGTGCCGGCCTGCACCGCGATATCCACCGACAGGCCGCGAATGCGCAGGCACTCGCGGCGATCCGTCTCATTGCGGCGGCCCGTCATCTCGCCTTCCAGCGGCCGTTGCCGCGCCGGAACGCCGTCGCGCAAGCTTCGTAAACGGACGCCCGCAAGCGCCCGTTCGGCTCCGGGCCGCGCTGTTTCCAACATGCCCCTACCGCCGCCTTCGCGGCGCGGGCCGCTGCGCGTCGCCTGCGGCCGCTTTCCAGCGCCGCCTCCCCGCCGGTCGGCTCGCGGACGAAGGCCGCAGGACGAGCCGCGCTCAAAAAAGACTCCGCGGCCGATTTCCGCTGCGACCCCGGCAACGCTTCGCCCCCGCCTCGGGAACCTCGCGGTTCCGCCGCCGTCACCCGGCGCTTCCCCCTGCGCGCCCGTCAGCGGCGCCAGTTGCGGGCCTGCTCGAGCGCGGCGCGGAATCCGTCTCCGAACTCGTTGTCCCGCCAGTCGCCGGACTGCTCGAACGCGTGCGCGGCGCGATAGATCGTCGCCTCCTCCCAATGACGTCCGATCAACATCAGGCCGATGGGCCTGCCGTCTTCGATCCCGCAAGGCAGCGACATCGCGGGATGGCCGGTAAGATTGACGCCGCAGGTATTGGCCAGCATCTCCCACGCGACCGTCGTGGTCTCCTCGGGAGAGGCGTCGACCGGCGGCAGTTCCGACGCCTTCATCGGCAACGTGGGCATCAGAAGAAGGTCGAATTCGGCGAGCGCCGCGTCGTAGGCCGCCCGCAGCTTGCGGCGCAGGTTCATCGCCTTGGCGTAGTAACGCCCCCGATAGCGCTTGAGCGAATAGCGGCCGAACAGGGAAATGATCTTGATCGTGTCGGCCATCTCGTCGGCGCGCGCCCGCCAGCCGGCGGAAGCGTCGATCAGGCTCGTGACGTAAAGGCCCTCGTGACCTCCGCCCGCGCCGTTGGTCGCCATCATCGTGCGGTAGCCGCCGTCGTGGCCGATGGGAATCCAGATCTCGCGGGTCATGCGGTGCATGGGAACGGAGACGGACGACACCGCGGCGCCGAGTTCCGCCAGGCGTTCAGCCGCCCAGTGCACGCGGGAATCGACATCCGTCTCGGAATTGTGGTGGCCGAATCCTTCCGCGACGACCCCGATGCGCAGCCCCTGAACGCCCTTGCCGAGCGCCTCGGCGTACGGCTCGACCTTCACGCCGGACTGCCGCGAATCCATGCCGTCCTCCCCTGCGATGACCTCAAGAAACAGGGCGTTGTCGGCGACGCTCGCCGTGATCGGACCGCAATGGTCGACCGTCGTCTCCAGGGACGCCGCGCCGGTGTAGGGCACCAGGCCGAAAGTCCCCTTCATGCCGTAGACTCCGCAATAGCTGGACGGAATCCGGATCGAGCCGGCCTGATCGCCTCCCAGCGCCATATCGACCTCGCCGGCCGCCACCAGCGCTGCGCTGCCCGACGACGAACCGCCCGCCGAATATCCGCGGCGGCGAGGATTGTGCACCGGACCGGTGGAACTGGTGCTGCTGGTGCCCGAAACGCACATGTACTCGCAAACCGCCTTGCCCGCGACCTCGCCGCCTGCATCGAGGATGCGGGTGACGACCGTCGCGTCGACCTCGGGCACGTATCCTTCGAGAACGGACGCGCCGTTCATCATCGGCACGCCCGCGACGCAGATGTTGTCTTTCACGGCGATCCGCTTGCCGGCCAGCTTTCCTTCCGCCACGCCCTTAATCGAGGTTTTGACGTACCAGGCGTTGTGCGGGTTTTCGTCGCCTTCGGGCCGGTATCCGGGCGTGCGGGGGTAGCGAACCTCCGGAAGGAAGTCGGGAACCGCGTCCAGCGCCTGGTAGGCCTTGACGAGCGGCTTTACGATCCGGTGCGCCGCCTCCAGATAGTCGTCGGAAGGCGACATGCCGAGCTCTTCCGCGCACTCCCTCAGCTGATCGACTGTCGGTTGCTTGAACATGGCCTCTCCCTTCCGGCGGGGCGTCCGCCTACTGCGCGACGCCGATGAACTCGTCCAGCATCTTCGCGTCTCCGAGCTGCGACGGGTCCAGATCCTTCACGATCGCGCCTTTCTGGATGATGTAGGCGCGATCGGACAGCGAAGAAACGAAATCGAGGTTCTGTTCGACGAGAACGACGGTCAGGCCGCGGCTCCGTCTGAGCTCGCGCAGCTGGTCCGCGATCTGCTCCACGATGGAAGGCTGGATGCCTTCCGTCGGCTCGTCGAGAAACATGAGCTTCGGCTCGGTGCACAGACAGCGCGCGATCGCGAGAATCTGCTGCTCTCCGCCGCTCAGCGCCCCGCCCTCCCGGTCGAGCAACGGCTCCAGCCTTCGGAACTCCTCGAGGATCCTGTCGATGGCCGCCGCTTCGTCCCGCCCGGAAGCGGCGGCCGCGAAACGGAGATTGTCCCTCACCGTCATCCTCGGAAAGATGTCCCTGCCCTGCGGCACGTAGCCGAACCCCGCGGCGACGCGGCGATGGGGCCGCGCCCTGGCGAGGTCACGTCCTTCCATTTCGATCCGGCCTGCCGCCGCGTCGACGAATCCCATGACGGTTCGCATCAGGGTCGTCTTTCCCATGCCGTTGTGCCCGAGGATGCCGGCCACGCTGCCTTCCTCGACTTCGAGATCGATCCCGTTGAGGATCGGAATCCGGCCGTAGCTCGCGCGAAGGCCCGAAATCTTCAGCACGGCCGGGCGCCCTCCTTGCCCAGGTACACGTCGCGAACCTGCCGGTTGCGCATGATCTCTTCCATCATGCCCTCGACGAGGATCCGTCCCTGATGGAAGACCGTGACCTTTCGGGCGATCATCCTGATGAACTGCATGTCGTGTTCGACCACGATCACCGCCCGGTCGCGTCCGATCCTGCGGACGAGCTCGGCCGTTTGCGCGACTTCCTGATGCGTCATGCCGGCGGTCGGTTCGTCGAGCAGCATCAGGGCCGGGTCGCTCGCCATGACGACCCCGAGTTCGAGCCACTGCCGCTGCCCGTGGGCGAGCTGGCCGGCGATCCGGTCGGCCTGTCCGGCCAGTCCGATCAGCGACAGGATTTCCTCCACCTTGCTCGCGGCCGCCTTGCGGTCGTGCCGCCGGCGCGCGGCGAGCCGCAAGTGCTCCGCGGCGCTCAGCCCGTCGAAAAGGCTCGGCACCTGGGTCTTGATCGCCACACCCATGCGGGCGATCTCGTGCGGGTGAACGCCCGTAACGTCGCGTCCCGCGAACTCGACCCTGCCTCCGGTCGGCTTGAGCTGCCCGATCAGGCACTTGAAGAACGTGCTCTTGCCCGCGCCGTTGGGCCCGATCAGGCAGCGCAGTTCGCCTTCCTCGACGTCGAAGTCCACCCGATCGACCGCGACCACGCCGCCGAACCGCATGGCGAGGCCGCTGGCCTTGAGCAGAACCGCCATCAGGCCCCGTCGCGGCGCAGCAGGTCGCGCGCCATGGGAACCAGGCCCTTCGGAACGAACAGCACGAGGACGACCAGAACGGCGCCGAGCACGAGATTGATGTCGGCGAACTTCGTCTCCCCGAGCCAGGTCGTTCCGGACTGGATGAGAACGCATCCGACGATGGCGCCCGTCAGCGTGCCGAGGCCGCCGACCAAAATCCACATGATGATCTGCGCCGTGAACAGCATCGAAAAGACCGTGGGGCTGACATAGGAGCCCCAGGCGGTGAACAGCACGCCGGCGAGGCCGGCGATGCCGGCGCCGATCGCGAACACCGCGAGCTTGTATCGGCGCGTGTCGTAGCCGAGCAGCGCGGCCCGCGCCTCGTTCTCGCGAATGGAAACGACCACCCGCCCGAAATCGCTGGCGAGCAGCCACCGCAACCCGAAATAAGCCAGCGCCAGCGCGACCGCCGCCAATACGTAGAGATCGCCGTAAACGATCTGGCGGCTCGGATCGCCGGGCACGTTGATCGGGGGCACCGAAGGAATCCCGTTGTAGCCTCCGAGAAGCGCGTCGCCGATCTTGTACTCGCTGCCGGCGGACGCGCCGACGAGATAATAGAAGATCAACGACACCGCGAGGGTGATCACCGCGAGATACACGTCGCTCACGCGCCCCCAGAACATGAAGTAGCCGAGCACGGCGGCCAGCAGCATCGGCAGCAGGATTCCGAGGGCGATCGGAGCGGTGCTTTCCCCGAAGTTGATGACGGCGACGGCGTAGGCGTAGGCTCCCACGCCGAAGAACACCGACTGGCCGAAGCACAGGATGCCCCCGAAGCCCCAGACCAGCGCGAGGCTGAGGGCCAGGATCGACATCACGATGAAGATCGTCAGTTCGAAAAGCACGAAGACCTCGGCGACGGCCGGCAGGACGGCGACGAGCGCCGCGAACGCCGCGCCCGTCGCGATCAGTCCGGCGGCGTCGAGCGAGATCCTCACAGGCCCTTCCTGAAGTAACGGCCGGTGATCCCGCTGGGCAGCAGACGCAGCAGAACGATGGCGACGACGAGCAAGGCCACTTCTCCGACCACGGGCCGGCTGAGAAAAGTGACCGTCTGGCTGACGGCGCCGAACAGGACGGACGCCGCGCCCGTTCCGGAAAGAGCCACGGCGCCGCCGCCGATCACGGTGATGAACGCCTTGATCACGTAGGTGACGCCGATATCGGGCAACACGCCGGCGATCGGCGCGAGCACCGCGCCCGCGAGGCCGCTTAGAGCCGCGCCCACGCCGAAGGTCGCCGCGTAGACCTTGTCGACGTCCGCGCCCAGGGCCGACGCCATTCCGGCGTTCTGCATCGTGCCGCGCGCGATCAGGCCGAACCGGGTGAATTTCAGGCCGGCGTAGACGAGTCCGAGAACGGCGGCGGCGACGCCGATGACGAAGAACGTGTAGCCGCCCTCCGCGTACGCGCCGATCTCGACGTTGCCGAGCGGCGGCGGGACGCCTTCCTGGTGGTAGCCGAGCACGGTGGCCGCGAGTCCGATGAGAAAGAGGCTGAGGCCCCAGGTCGCGAGCACGGTCTCGATGATGCGCCCGTACAGGTGGCGGATGATCAGGCGCTCGACGACGATCCCCAGAACGCCGACGGTCAACGGCGCGACGACGAGCATCGCGACCCAGAGGTTCACGCCGGCGCCCACGGACAGGATGAAGGCGTAGCCGCCCATCATCAGGAATTCGCCATGGGCGAAATTTATCACGCCCATCATGCCGAAGATGATCGCCAGCCCGACGCTGATCAGCGCCAGGCTGGCGATCGCGTAAAGGATCTGGACGGCGACGACGAGCGCGATGTCCATCTTGCCGTTCAGATCTTGGGGATGAACATCTTGTTCGTGCCGGGCCGCGCCACCAGATCGCACTGATTGTCCGTGTTGGTCGGCGGAACCGCGGGATACTTGGCCAGGATCTCGAACCTGCGCGCCTTCGCCTGGGCGAGGTGCATGTCCATGGTGCAGTGATGGGTCACGGGATCGACGGTGATCGGGCCGCCCGGCCCGTCGATCCGGAACCCCGCGTCCATGACCTCGATCACCTTTTCGCGGTCGACCGAACCCGCCTTCTTCACCGCTTCGGCCCACAGCTTCCAGCCGTACCAGTCCTTGACCGGAACGTCGGTGAGATAACCGTAATCGGCGCCGTTGCGCTTGCGGAATTCGGCGAGCCAGGTCTTGTTGAAGGGAATGTCGAGATCCTCGTAATAGGATCCGGCGACCATGATGCCGTCGGCCACCTCGGGCGGCACCGCGACCACCTCGCTGGCGGCGCCGAAGGTCGTGGACACCATCGGGATGCGCTTGTTCATGCCTGCGGCGGCCCACTGCCCGTAGAAGGAGCCGTGAGCCGGCCCGACGAAGACGTTCATCAGAAAGTCGGGCGCGGCGGCCTGTATCTTGCTGATGGTCGGCCCGAACTGGTTGACGTCGAGCGGAAAGAACTCTTCGCCGACGACCTGCCCTCCCTTGTCGCCCGCCGATTTGCCGATCCATTGCGCCGTTATCTGGCCGTAATTGTAGTCGGCGGCGAGAACGTAGACCTTCTTGCCCCAACGCTTGAACGCTTCGCCGACCAGGATGTCGACGTTGCCGGCGGGGGTCGAGCCGGTCGCGTAGAAATTCCGGTCGCAGACTCCGCCCTCGTAGTTCGTGTTGTAGATGTAGAGCGTCTTGAGCTTGTTGAGGACCGGGCGAATCACCTCGCGCGACGAGCTCGTCAGTCCGCCCACGACCACGGCGACGCGGTCCCGCAGCGCCAGCTGGTTGGCGAACTGGTTGTAGAACTGCATCTGGGACTGGGAATCGTAGACCTTGACCTCGAGCTGCTTGCCGAGAAGGCCGCCGCTCTCGTTGATCTGGTCGATCGCCATCTTGGCGCAGCGCCACTGGTTTTGGCCGAAGACCTGCAAAGGTCCGGACAGATCGTAGATCGCGCCCACCTTGACGGTATCGGCCGCGCGCGCCCCCCGAGGCCAGAAGAAAGGTCCCATGGAGGCAACGCCGGCAGCGCCGGCAATGGTCCGCGAGAATACGCGCCGACTGATTGTCATGGCTTGCTCTCCTTAGATTCAGGCGGGCGTTCCCGCCGGAGTGGATCGCCGGAAGTCCCGGCGCCTATACGCTATCAACGGACGCGCCGCCGTACAAGGACGGAGGCGAGCGTTCGCGTCGCCGCGATTTCCGGCCGGAGGCCGCGCCGCCGTCGGCGCGCCGGCGCAAGAGGCTCGGTCGCGAAAGCGTCAGGGAGTCCCCTCGGGCAAGCCCGTGACGCGAATGCCGGCGCCGCGCGATCCGTAGCGGCGATTGATCCAGAGCAGCAGCGACGTCAGGGCTTCGGCCGCCGCCGCGTTGGCGAGCGGACCGACCTCGACGCCGCGCAATCCGGCTGCTTCCGCCAGCCGCGCCACTTCCGCCCGCGCCGCCGGCGCGTCGCCGGCGATCAGCACGTCGCAATCGGCAGCGCCGTCCGGTTCCCGGAGATGATGCGCCGACACGTTCTGGAACGCCGAAACCACGCGAACTCCCTCGCCCAGCGCCGCTTGAGCGATCGCGGCCGCCGAACCTTCGGCCGGGAGTTGGACCCGCATGACCCGCGGCGGCGCGAGCGGCACCGTGACGTCCACCAGAATCTTGCCCTGCAGCGGATCGCGCAGGCCCTCGAGCGTCGATCTCTGCGCGGCGTAAGGCACGGTCAGAACCGCAATGTCGCAGGCCGCCGCCGCGGACCGGTTGTCCATGCCCTCGGCGCCGATGGCGGCGGCGCTTTCGATCGCCCGGCGCGCGTCGCGCGAACCGACGATCACCCGGTAGCCAGCCTTCGCCCAACGCGCCGCGAGCCCCGAACCTTCGGCCCCGGTCCCGCCGATCACGGCGACGACGGGCAGTTCGGCGCTCACGCTTCGCCGTGCGCGAACTTTCGCGCCGGAGTCTGCACGACCGGAGCCAGCGGCAACGCGTCGCGGGCGGCCGACCTGCGCTCGGCGCGAACGCGCCCGTAGAGGGTGGAGCGCTGGCGCGGAACCCGCCCCATGCCGCGAACAAGGTCCTCCATGGCCGAAGGCGAGAGTTCCTGGCCGTGCGCCGCGCCCGCGGCCCGCGAAATCGATTCGTTCATCAAGGTGCCCCCGAGATCGTTCGCGCCCGCTTCGAGGCAGGCCCGGGCGCCCGCCTCGCCGAGTTTGACCCACGACGTCTGGATGTTGGCGATCGCGGTGTGCAACGCGAGCCGGGCCACGCTGTGCATCAGCACCGCCTCGCGGAAGGTCGGCCCTTTGCGGGCGCGTCCCCGGAGATAGATCGGCGCCTCCATGTGCACGAAGGGCAACGGCACGAACTCCGTGAAGCCGCCGGTTCGCATCTGCAGGTCGCGCAGGCGCAGCAAGTGGCGCGCCTGATGGCGCGGGCGTTCGATATGCCCGAACATGATGGTCGCGGTCGTCCGCAGCCCCGCCCGGTGCGCGGCTTCGACGACGGCGAGCCATTCGTCCGTCGACAGCTTGTCGGGACACAGATCGGCGCGCACCTCGTCGTCGAGGATTTCCGCGGCGGTGCCCGGCAGGGATCCCAGGCCGGCCGCCTCGAGGCGACCCAGATACTCGGCGACCGGAATCCGCGACGTGGCCGCGCCCTGCGTCACTTCGAGCGGCGAGAAGGCGTGCACGTGAATTCCCGGCGCGCCCTTTTTCGCCGCGTCCAGGATCGCGAGATAGGTCGCTCCGGTATAGTCGGGGTGGATCCCGCCCTGCAGGCACACTTCCGTCGCCCCGCGCGACCATGCCTCGGCGGCGCGCCGCTCAACCTCGTCCAGCGCAAGGTCGTAGGGCGTTCCGCGCAGGCCGGCGCTCAGCTTTCCCTTCGAGAACGCGCAGAAGCCGCAGCGGTAACCGCACACGTTGGTGTAGTTGACGTTGCGATTGACGACGTAGGTGACCTCGTCGCCCACGGCTTCCCGGCGCAGCGCGTCCGCGGCCGCCGTCACCTCCCTGAAAGCGGCGCCCCTGGCGCCGAGGAGAGCCGCGATCTCTCCTTCTTCGAGGCGCTTGCCCGCGACCGCGCGGTCGAGGGAATTCAAGACGGCGCGCGCGGAACCGCCGGCAACCGACGGCGCGGACGGCGCGGACGGCGCGGTTCCGGCAACGCCCGGAGCCCAGGGACCGCCGCGAGCGAAGCCGTCCGCATCCATGGCGCGAAGGACCGCGGTTCGAAGGCGGGGGTGAAGCCAGCCCTCCTCGAGCGCGTAGCGCGGATAGACCGGCAGCCGGGCCGCGAGCGCCTTGCCCTTTTTCGCCGTCTCCCGCTCGAGCGTCGCCAGTTCGGGCCAAGGCGCCTCGGGGTTGACGTGGTCCGGCGTGACGGGCGACACGCCGCCCCAATCGTTGATGCCCGCGTCGATCAGCGCCGGAAAGTCGCCGCCGCTCAGGTTCGGCGGCGCCTGGATGGACATTTCGGAACCGAAAAGGCGGCGCGCCGCGGCGACCGTCCAGCAAAGCTCGCCGAGATCCGGTTCGGGCCGATTCGCCATGCGGGTATCCGGCTTGGCGCGGAAGTTCTGAACGATGATCTCCTGGACGTGGCCGTAGCGTTCATGAAGATCCCGGATCGCCTCGAGAGCGGCGATGCGGTCGTCGCGCGTCTCGCCGATCCCGATCAGGATGCCGGTGGTGAACGGTATCCGCGCCTCGCCGGCGAGGCGAAGCGTCCGCAGGCGCGCTTCGGGATCCTTGTCCGGAGACCCGTGATGGACGCCGCCCGGCCGCCGCAGCGCGGGCGCGATTCCCTCGAGCATGAGGCCCATCGACGCGGAAACCGGGCGCAGCAGTTCCAGATCCCCGGCCGTCATGACGCCCGGGTTGAGGTGCGGCAGAAGTCCGGTTTCCTCGAGCACCAGCGCCGCCATCTCCGCGAGATAGGAAATCGTCGTGGCGTGCCCGAGCGCGGCCAGTTCGTCCCGCGCCGAACGGTAGCGCAGTTCCGGCTTGTCGCCGAGCGTGAACAGGGCCTCCGCGCAACCGGCGGCCTCGCCGGACCGCGCGATTGCGAGGACCTCGTCCGCGCGGAGATAGGCCGGCTCCCCCTTACGGGGCGGTCGCGCGAAACTGCAGTAGTGGCAGACGTCCCGGCAGAGCCTGGTCAGCGGGACGAACACCTTGGGACTGTAGGTGATCAGATCGCCGTGCCCGGCGTCCCGCAGCGCGGCGGCCGAATCGAGGAACGACGTTCCGTTCCGCTTTGAAGAGATGGGCATTGGCGACGCCATAAAGTGCGACAGGCTCCGCAGGAACGGCGTCAGTATCCCACGATCACTTCGCCGCTGTTCGGACTGACGACCTGTCCGGATATCAGGTCCGTCTCCGGACCCGCCAGCCAGGCGACAGCATAGGAGATGTCCAAGGGTTTGCAAAACTCTCCGAGCGGCATGAGTTTCTCGCGTTCCGCAATCTTCTCCGGCGTATTGGACGCCTGGGTCATTCCGGTGACGACGAAGCCCGGCGCGACGGCGTTCACGGTTACGCGCCAGGGAGCGAGTTCGCGCGCCCACGACTTGGTGAATCCAGAAATCGCCGACTTGGCGGCCGCGTAATGGCTGGCAAGCTGGCTGCCGCCCATCGCGTAGATCGAAGAGATGTTGACGATCTTGCCGCTTCTCCTTTCCTTCATGGCGGGGAGAACGGTCTGCGTCGCGAAGAACGTCCCGCGCACGTGAACCTCGAACATCCTGTCGAACGCCTCGACGTCCACGTCCTCGATCGTCAGGCGGGCGCCGCCGACGCCCGCGTTGTTGACCAGGATGTCGACCGGCCCCGCGTCCGCGACGGCGCGGACGAACGTCGGGACGTCGCGAATGTCGGCAACCACCGCATGAGCTTCGCGGCCGAGCGCCCGCACCATGGCGGCGGTCTCCTCCGCTCCTTCGGATTCTATGTCGTGAACGACGACGTCGGCCCCGCGTTCGGCCATCAGCACCGCGTGGCTGCGCCCCATGCCGCCCCCGCTGCCGGTGATGAGGGCGCGCTTTCCGTCAAGCGATCCTGCCATTCTATCCTCCCTGACCCGCCGGACGCCCCGGCGCCGACAATCCGGTTCACCTATAATGCGCAATTCGCGCGAACGCCACGAAGGAAAATGCATTGGCAAGCTACGATCCTCGAACGCACAGGTTGATGACGTTCCACGACGCGGCGGCGAAGTTCGGCGACGGACCGGACACGCCGCGCGCATATCTCGAACGCTGCCTCGAAGAGATCGCCGCGATCGAAGATCGGGTGATGGCGTGGGAGCATCTCGATCGCGAGGGCGCCAGAAAAGCGGCCGACGCGGCGACGGAGCGGTATCGGCGCGGCCGTCCGCTGTCGCCGGTCGACGGCTTGCCCGTCGGCATCAAGGATCTCATCGAGACGTTCGACATGCCGACGGAGTTCGGCAGCGAGCTGTTCAGGGGGCACCGTCCGCTTCGGGACGCGGCTTCGGTCGACGCGCTGCGGCGCGGCGGCGCGGCCGTCGTCGGCAAGACGACGACGGTTACGCTCGGCGGCGGCAGTCCGCCCAGAACGCGCAATCCGCACGATGACTCGCGCACGCCCGGCGGATCGTCCTCCGGAACGGCCGCCGCCGTGGGAGCGGGCACGATCCCGGTCGCCATCGGCACTCATGCGCGCGGTTCGACGATTCGGCCGGCGAGTTTCTGCGGCGCGTTCGCCCTCAAGGGAACGTTCGGCGCCATCAACCGGCAGGGCGTGTTTTCCGCGGCCGACAGCATGGATCACATCGGCACCTTCGGCGGCTCCTTGTCCGACGTCTGGATCGCGGCGCGCCACATGGCGAAGATCGGCGGCGGCGACCCCGGCTACCCCGGCCTGTTCGGCGGCGACGCGCCGCCAGCGGCGATCAAACCGGCGCGCCTGATCCGGCTGGAAACCGCCGGATGGACGCAGACCGGCGAAGAAACCAGGGCGGCGTTCGAGGAATTCCTGGGCGCGTTGACGGACGCGGAGATATACGGGCGCGCGGACGATCCGGCGATCGAAGCCTACGAACGGGCGTTCGCCGAAATGCCGGAACTCTGGCGAACCCTGTACCGGTTCGAATTCCGCTGGCCGTTGCAGCAGTACAGCGAACGCTACCCCGACAAGATTCCCGAACGTCTGCTGGCGGGCCTTCGGGAAGCGGAAGGGTTGAGCCAGGCCGAATACCGAGAGGCGCTGAACCGGCGCGTCCGCATCCGCGATTTGCATCGCCAGCTTGCGTCGCGCGCCGACGCATTCGTCACGTTGTCGTCCCCGGGTCCCGGACCGGTCGGCATGGACCAAGGCAGCGCCGTCTTCAACGAAGGCTCGTCCGTGCTCGGCGCGCCCGCCATCTCGCTGCCTTTGCTCGCGGCGGAAGGCGCGCCGGTCGGCGTCCAGATCCTCGGCCAGTTCGACGGCGACGAACGACTGACCGCGGTCGGGCGCTGGATCGCGGAAGAGCGCTTCGGGAGGGAGAGCAGCCGATGAGCCGACTGAACGGCAGAGCCGCGATCGTCACCGGCGGATCGCAAGGCATCGGCGCCGCCTACGTCCGCGGTTTCGCGGCCGAGGGCGCGCGGGTCGCGATCGCCGACATCGCGCCGGCGGAACCGCTCCTCGCGGAGATAAAGGAGGCCGGCGGAACCGCGATTTACATGAATACCGACGTCACCGATCCAGAGTCCTGCGCGCGCATGGCCGCGGCGACCGTCGAAGCGTACGGACGCATCGACGTCCTGGTCAACAACGCCGGGCTATGGGTCGACGTCGGGCACAAGCCGATGATGGAGATCGACAAGGCGGAATGGGACCGCGTGCTGAACGTCAACGTCAACGGGCCGTTCAATTGCTCGAAGGCGGTCGTGTCGCAGATGACGGCGCAGCGATACGGCAAGATCATCAACATTTCGTCGGGGCGGGCGCTCAAGGGCCACGTCAATCTGCTGCATTACGACACGTCCAAGGGCGCGATGATTTCGCTCACCCGCTCGATGGCGCGCGAGCTCGGCGACGCAGGCATCCGGGTGAACACCATCGCGCCGGGCGGCATCATGACGGACAGGGTCCTCGCGCACGAGGAGGTCAGAACCCTGATCGCAGGCGGCACCGCCACGCGCGCCATCCGCCGCGAACAGACGCCGGAAGACGTCGTCGGCGCGTGCGTCTTTCTCGCTTCGGCGGAAAGCGATTTCATCACTGGCCAGATTCTGGCCGTCGACGGCGGCTCCGCGATGCACTGACCCCGGCGGCGCGGCCCGACGGCGCCCGCTTCCGGGGAGCGATTCGTCGACCGGCCGCGAGCGGTTCGCCGCGAAGATTCGCCCCGCCTCGACGGGAGAAAAACGTTTCCTTGCTCGCCGATCGGGTTCCAACAGGCGCGACCGTGCGGAAACGTGAACTTCCCATGCAGGCGGGGCGCGGACGGCGCGAAGACGAGACCGAAAGGACGGCAAACGGCCGAGAAGGCTTCCTTGATTCGGACCGAGAATCGGCGCGTCCGGACGCACGGGAGAATTCATTCAGCCGGAATCAAATCTTTCGATCAGACGTCCATTAAACTTTCATTCAGCCGTGGTTAAACCTTGCGATTAGCCGCGTATAAGGCATATAATGCGCCAATGAATGACCTCTATCCTCGGCACAGCAATTCCCGCTAAGGCTCGAAACCCTTGAAAAATATGGGGCCGGAAAAAAGTCTTTCGTGGACTTTTCGAGGTGATTCGGGGCTATTTGCCTTCGAGCGGAGCATTTTTCTCTGGAAAGTGGTCCGAAGGCGAGGCGGGATTGTAACCAAAATGGCCAGAATGCCAGGCATGCGCAAGACGCTCAGCGCTCCGGGATTGCTGAAGGAAGTGCGAGCTTGTTTCGACCGTATCGAAGATCCGATCGCGAGCAGGGGGCTGAACCAGACGGACTGTCTGATGTCGGGTCTAGCGGTGTTCGGTATGAAGTATGCGTCGCTTCTGCAATTCGACGAGGCCGCGCACGCCGACGAAGTGGTTCGGCACAACCTCGCGACCTTATACGGCGTCAAGCGCGTGCCGTCGGACACTGCGATGCGCGAACGGCTTGACGAAGTCTGTCCGCGGCAATTGCGGCGTTGTTTCACGAAGATGTTCCAGGTTTTGCAACGAGGCAAGGGATTGGAAGAATACACTTGTCTGAACGGGCATTACGCTCTTTCGATCGATGGAACGGGATACTTCTCGTCGGACAAGGTGCACTGTAAAAATTGCTGCGAGAAACACCACCGCGACGGTACGATTACCTACTACCACCAGATGTTGGGAGCCGTTCTGGTGCATCCGGAACAAAAGGAGGTTTTTCCGTTTGCACCGGAACCGATCCTGAAGGAAGACGGCGCAAAAAAGAACGATTGCGAACGCAACGCAGCGAAACGGCTTCTGAAAGATGTGCGTCGCGAACACCCGCACCTGAAGCTGGTTGTGTTGGAAGATGGGCTGGCCTCGAACGGACCGCATGCCAATCTTCTCAAGGAGTTAGACATGCGTTTCATACTGGGGGCGAAGCCCGGCGACCACAAGTTCCTGTTCGAGTGGGTCAACAACGCGCCGTCCGTGGAGCGCCGGGAGTTCACGGACGGTGACAACATACGGCACGAATTCCGGTATCTTAACGGAGTGCCTCTGAACGATACGCACTTCGACCTCAAAGTGAACTTTCTCGAATACTGGGAGAAGCTCCCAAACGGCAAGAAACAACGTTTCTCCTGGGTCACGGATCTGCCAATTGACGAAGGGAACCTGATGGAGTTGATGCGCACCGGGCGGGCGCGCTGGAAGATCGAGAACGAAACTTTCAACACCCTGAAGAACCAAGGCTACTGCTTTGAGCACAACTTCGGTCACGGTAACAAGAATCTGTCGACGGTCTTTGCGTTCCTGATGATGCTGGCGTTCCTGATTGACCAGATTCAACAGCGATGTTGCAAACTGTTCCAACAGGCGCAAACGAAGGCCAAGCGGCCCATTTACTTCTGGGAAAAGGCGCGGGGATTGTTTCTCGAATACTTCTTGAAGGACTGGGAAACACTCTACCGAATGATCGCGTTTGGATACCGGAAAGCAGAGGGAATTCCCTACGACACCTCCTGACCTGGCACCGTGACCGAATGTGCTAAAGCAAGTTTTTCAGGGGAAACAGGATGGTCAAGGCTAAGTCGGCACCAAGCCGAAGCGGGGAAGGTGCGTCGCGGCGGCTGGTCCCTCGGTAACGACGCTATCTCGACGCGCCTTTCGCAAAGGGCGGCCACCTTAGCGGGAATTTCTGTCCTCGGCACGCTGCCCGACGCCTTACGGAGGCCTTGGAAGACTCGCCTGCGGTCCTCATTCATGGTCCGCGCCAGTGCGGAAAGACCACTCTCGCCCGCATGGTGGGCAAGAAACGCGGTTACGCATACGTCAGTCTCGACGAGGACGTGGCTCGGGGCGCAGCGGAAGCGGATCCGGTCGGCTTCATCGCCGACCTTCCGAACCGCGTCATTCTGGACGAGGTGCAGCGCGCGCCGGCTCTCTTTCCGGCATTGAAGATGGACATCGACCGCCGCCGCATCGAGGGCCGCTTCCTGCTGACCGGCTCGTCGCACGTGCTCCTTCTCCCGAAACTCGCCGACTCGCTTGCCGGCCGCCTGCAGTTCCTCCGGTTGCATCCGCTTTCGCAGTCCGAGCTGGCTTCCGAACCGCCAGGATTTCTCGACGCGCTTTTTTCCGGCGCCTTCGGAACGTGGCAAACTGAAAGGCTCGCGCATGAACTCGCGGAACGCGTCGCCGCCGGCGGATACCCTCCCGCTCTCAAGCGGCGGCCGGGACGTCGGCGGGCAAACTGGTACCGCGATTACGCGGACGCCATCGTTCAGCGCGACATACGCGATCTGGCGCGCATTTCCGCGATGGACGCCCTCCGCCGGCTCCTGACGTTGGCCGCGAGCCAAACCGCGCGGCTTTTCAATCTTGCCGACATGGCTTCGCCGTTCAATCTCAGCAGACCGACGATCCGCGATTACGTCGCTCTTCTGGAACGCGTGTTTCTCCTGGAGCGGTTGCCGCCATGGCACGGCAACCGCCTGAACCGGCTTGTGAAAACGCCCAAGCTGCACCTTGGGGATCCCGGTCTCGCCTGCGCCTTGCTCAACGCGGACGCCGCCGCGCTCGCAGCGGATCGAGCGCTGCTCGGACAGATGCTGGAGACGTTCGCGTTCCAGGAGCTACGGCGTCAGGCAGGCGATTTGCCGCTGGAATTCTTCCACTATCGCGACAGGGATCAATTCGAGGTGGATATCGTCATCGAGCGCGGCGCCCGGGAAATCGCGGGCATCGAGGTGAAAGCGGCAGCCACCGTAACGCCGTCGGACTTTCGCGGCTTGCGAAAGCTCAGGAACATGGCGGGCAAGCGCTTTGTCGCCGGAATCGTGCTGTACGACGGCGAAACCTGCGCGTCCTTCGGAGAAGGCTTCCATGCCGTCCCGGTCCGCGCGTTGTGGGAGGCGCGATTGCAGGGCGTCGAAACGCCCCCGCGCCGGGAGGCAAAGCCTGCCGACCGCGGCGCGGAATAGACCCGAGCCGCTCGCCGTCGAAAGGCTTGCAGGCGAGGCCGTGGTTGAAGTCCGGTCCCGCCGCCCGACCGCGCGCCGAGCGCGGCACACGGTCGGGCGGCGACGAAAGCTCTTCCGCCGTTTTCTTCAACGGAACCGTCCTGCGGGCAGTTGCGGAACGCGCCGCAGCCCCTATTCGACCGCCAGATATCTGTCGCGCGCGACGCCGGCGAGGTTCTGTCCCTCGATGCGGATAAGCCGCGTGGTCGCCTCTCGGCCGGGCGAGTGCAGATCGCCTTCATTGTAAAGATAGGCGACGCCGGGCGACAAGTCGTAGACTTTGCTCTGTTTGACCTTGCCGGGCTCGTCGCCTCGAGGCTCTTCGAGCTTCTCCCAGTCGGTCATGGTCGTGATTCCCTCGGCCTGTCCGTAGATCGCCCAGCTCGGCCCATGGTCGTGAGGCGCCGATCCCTGCGCTCCCTCGAAGACATGGGCGAGAATGCAGAACCCGTGCTTGCCGTCCTCGTAAAGAATCTTGCGCGGAGTCGTGTTGTCCGATCCGAGATGCGTCGCGACGAACTCCCGGTCGGCACAGGCTTTCTCGGTGAACTTTCGAACTTCCTCGCGGCCGGCGGGCCCGGGATCCTTGTCCAAAGCGTCGCGGCAATCGGCGGCGAAACGTTCGAGCGTGTATACCATATCTCATCCCTCCTCGATCTCGGCTGCATTTTATCCCGGCGCCGCGAACGCGCAACAGCGCGATCTAATCGAACACGGTTTCCGAATAGTGATCGGCGTCGACAACCGCCTCGATCACGGTGGGGCCGTTCGCCCGAAGCGCTTGGGAAAGCGCGGCCCGCAGCGCCGCCTCGTTCCGCGCGCCGACCGCCGGCGCCCCGAAATAATGCTCGGGCGGATCCCGGTACTCGTCGTCCTGCAGCGCGACGCCGTAAAGGGGCAACTGCCGGCGTTCCTGCTTGACCTTGATCAGGCCGAGCCAGCGGTCGTTCAGCACGACCACGGGCAACGAGAGGCCGAGGCGCCGCGCGGTCGCGAGTTCGCCGCAGGTCATCTGGAAGCAGCCGTCGCCGATCAGGCAGACGACCGGCAGGTCCGGACGCGCCAGTTTCGCGGCGATCGCGGCAGGCAGGCCGAATCCCATGGACGACCAACCGTTCGTGATGAGGAACTGCCGGGGCGCATGCGCCGTCCACTGGGCCGCGATCTGGTGGGTATGCGCGCCCACGTCGAACGCCAGCACGCCTTCGGGCGGCAGCGCTTCGCGAACGACGTCGATAGCCCGGTGCGGCGGGAATCCCCGGACGTCGGGGCGCAACGCCGCCTGAAACGCCGCCCGATGCGCGGCGACTTCGCCAAACGCCCAACGACCGCTCCCCGGTTCGCGTTCGCAGAGCGCCGCCAGCGCCGCGTCGAGATCGCCCGCGACGGCGCCGGCCAGCCGCACGGACGAGGCGACGTCGGCGCTCTCGATATCCACTGTCAGGAGCGGAGTTTCGCCGATCCACGCTTCGTACTCGACCTCGATCGTATCGTAACCAAGTCCCACGACGAGATCGGCCTGGGCGAGAAAACCGCGCTGAATCTGGCGTTTGCCCCGTTCGATGCATCCGACCGACAACGGGTGATCCTCGTCGATCAACCCCTTGGCCATGGTCGTGGTCGCGAACGGCAAGCCGTGACGTTCGACGAAGCGGCGCAGAAGACCCGTTTCCTTCATTCTCATGGCGTTGGAGCCGACCACGGCGATCGGACGTCGCGACGCCTCCAGCAGCTCGCCCGCCGCCTCGAGATCCGCAGCGGAGGGCGGAGCCGGCGCTTCGGGCGTCGCGAGACCGGGCATCGGCTCGGTCGTCCGCGCGAGCGCCACGTCCTCCGGCAGGTCGAGATGCACGGGACCCGCCGGCTCGGACAAGGCTATGCGCACGGCCTCCGCGGTCGTCTCGCCCACCGCGCCCTCGCGAAGCGGCAAGGTCGCCTTCGTGATCGGCGCGAACAAGCCGTGATGGTCGATATGCATCTGAATGCGCCGTCCATGCTGGGCGACGTCGAGGTTGCAGGTAATCGCGATCATGGGCGAGCGATCGAGAAATGCGTCGCCCATTCCGGTGGCGAGGTTGGTGGCCCCCGGCCCCAGAGTGGCGATGGCGAGGCCGGGCGCGCCGGTCATTCGCCCCATGACGTCCGCCGCGAAGCCCGCGGATCCCTCGTGGGCCGTCAGAACGAACGGCAGACCGTGCGTCCGCATCGCCTCCATCAGCGGCAGGACATTGCCGCTGGGAATCCCGAATCCGTGGCCGATCCCTGCGGCCTTCAACGTGAGAACGACAAGCTCGGCATTGTTCATGTCGGAAGCTCCGGATCGTTTATCGGACGAAGCGGCGTCGAAAGGCCGGGAGACGGGCTTCCGCGCCGTCCGCGTCGCCGCCGGGCCTTTCCCGAAGGCCCGAAAAACGCCGAGCGAAGGCGTCGGCTCCTTGGAGGCTCTTCGCCTTGCAAATGCTCCGCTCTGCCGCCCCCTCGGGTCTCAGACTTCTCCGTCCGCGCTCAGGAGTATCGCGACCCACCTGGTCTGGGGAAACTCCGCGAGCGCGATCATCACTATCACGGTCATCGGAACGCAAAGGAACATTCCGGTCACGCCCCAGACGGAGCCCCAAACCACGAGCGAAACGATTACGACCAGCGGCGAGAGATTGAGCGATTTTCCCATCATGCGCGGCTCGAGAATGTTGCCGATCGCGAACTGCAAAGCCCCCAGTCCGGCGGCGACGATCAGAAACGGCGCAAACTCCCCGAACTGAACGATCGTGAGCAGCGCCGGAAGCAGCACGCCGAGGAGCGACCCGATCGTCGGAATGTAGTTGAGCAGGAAGATCAGAAAGGCCCAGAAACCGGCGAGGTCGACCCCGACGGCGACGAGAACGACGTAGCTGGCGGCCCCGGTCCCGAGGCTGAGCAACGTCTTCACCGAAACGTAGGTCTGGATGCGGCGCTGCATGTCCGCGAGGAGCAGCCTCGCCTCTTCCTCGCGTCTGGAATCGGGAAACAACGCCTTGAGTTTCGCGTCGAACGTGCGCTGCTCCGTCAACAGAAAGATGACGTAAATGACGATGAGTCCGGCGCTGCCGGCCACGTTGGCCGCCGCGCCGGCAACCCCGGCGATGACGGTTCGCATATCGAACTGCTCGAGAATCTGGCCGATCGTCGGCATCGTCTCCAGCCCGACGACGCCCATCGCCGCCGACAGCAGTTTCTCGATATTGACCTGATAGTTCGGCGCGGCCTCCTGGACCGCCTGGATATTGCCGCTGATGATCTGGACGATCAGCGCCAGCGCAACCAGTATCGTAAGAATCGCGCAAGCGAGCGCCGCCCATCCGGGGACCCGCTCGTGGCGCTTGAACAATCGCGACAACGCGTTGATCAAATACCAGATCATCAGGGCGATCGCGAACGGGATCAAAAGGTCGCGCCCCGTGACCAGCAGGTAGACCGTCAACGCGGCAATGGCCAGGGTAAGGCCGAAAGTGATCAGTCTCGATGGCATATACCGGTTCTCCGGAGGCGATTCGCGCCTTCAGGGCCTGCGCAGCCCTCGCGCCTCGAGGCGCGGCAGGACCTCCTGAACGAACAGGGGCAGATCGTCGAGATAGTTCGGCAGCCCCATGGCGAGCGCATCGCAGCCGGCGTCCGCCATCGCCGAAAGCGTCGCCGCGACGTCGTCGGGGTCGCCGACCACCGGCGTCGCGCCGTTCGCGGTCGCCGCCCGAAGGTGAAACAGGCGCCGCGTTTCCTCCGGCACCTCGGGACGATCGAGGCCGCGTTCCACCATCATCAGTCGGCACGCCTCGACATCGGCGCGCTCCACCGCATAGTAGCGGTGGTACTCCTCCGCTTCCTTGCGGGTGCGACGGCATACGACGCCGATATTGGTGAAGAGCCCGACTTCGCGACCGAGTTTCGCGGCTTCGGCGCGGAGCGCCACGTTGTCCGAACGCATGGCCTCCAGTTCGTAGAACACGTTGAAGAGCATGTCGGCGTTGCGCAGCGCGAACTCGCGCCCGCGCCCCGAGGTTCCGGCGCAGACGATCATGGGCCGCTCGCCGCCGACGGGTTTCGGCTCGAGAATCGTGCCCTTCGTCCGGAAGAACTCGCCGTCGAAATCGAACGGTTCGCTCTCGCTCCATATCCGCGTCACGAGATCGATCCATTCCTGGCCGAGATCGTAACGCCGGGCGTGCTCGGCCAGATCGACGCCGAGCATGTCGAATTCCTTCTGGTACCAGCCGCACACGACGTTCAGCCCGAACCTCCCGCCGCCGACGTGATCGGCGGTGACGATCTGCTTGGCCGCGACGACGGGACTGTGCGCCGTCACGTGAACCGTGCCGAACGCCATTATTCGCTTCGTCGCCGCCAGCACGCCGACGGCCCAGGCGATCGTCTCGAAGTTCGACCCGTTGTGATTCGTTTCGCCGCCGTAGCCGATCCAGCGGCCGAGCGGCAGCATGAAGTCGAGCCCCGAGTCGTCCGCCATCCTCGCCAAATCGCGGCAATTCTCCCAAGTGGCGCGCCAGCGTTCGGGAAAGGTCGAACACGCCAGCCCGCCGTCGCAATTGGCGCCGAACAAGCCGATGCTCAGCTTGTTGCGGGTGAATTTACGTACTGCCGTCAATCGCCGTGCACCTCCGCATCGAGCCGCCGACGGTTCCGCCGGGCCGGCAGGAGACTGTCGGCGACGATAACGGCTGCGTCCGCGATACTCCATAGACCGAAAACTTCGGCGAACGGAATAATGCCGAAGGAGCGGACGACGCGGTCGAACGGCGCGGATCTCAAGTGCGAATCGGCAGACAACACGCACGGCGAGGCCGCGCGGACCCGGCGGCGGATTTCCCCGTCCCGTCCGGATCCTTCGGGCCGCTCAACGGGGAGCGATCTGGTGGCGTTGCAGTTCCGCTCCGAGGCGGCCGGAGCAGGCCATGAAGAACATTCGGAAATCGCCGAGCAGCGACCAGAAAGGATAACTGAACGTGGCGGGCCTGTTCCGCTCGATGAACAGATGCGAGATCCAGGCCGGGCCATACCCGCCGACCGCCGCAGCGAGCAAGAACCAGAGATCTCCCGTCGCCGCCAGCGACGCCAGCATCAGGATGGCGACCGCCGTTCCGAAGAAATGCGTCGCCCGGGTGGCGGGCCTGGCGTGTTCCGAAAGGTAATAGGGCCAGAAATCCGCAAAGGACCGGAATTTTCGTGTATTGTCCATATCGTCAGGATAACGCAATCGCCCGCCGTTCGAAAGCCGTTTCGCCGACTTTCCCGCCGCGACAGGAACAACGACACATGGGTCAAAGCTTCGCCGATCTCGCGTCAGAAGGCCGGGTCAGCAAACGCGCCTACACGGACCCGGCGGTCTTCGCCGCCGAAATGGACCGCATCTACGGACGCTCCTGGCTGTTCGTCGCGCATGAAAGCGCGATCCGCGGTCCCGGCGACTTCGTCGCCGCGCACATGGGCGACCGCCCGGTCGTCGTCGCTCGCCACGCCGACGGCGGAATCCACGTCTTCGCCAACCGCTGCACTCATCGCGGCATGAAGCTGTGCACCGCCAGGCGCGGTTCGAAACGCCGGTTCGTCTGCCCTTATCACGGCTGGACTTTCGGCACCGACGGCCGGCTGGTCGGCGTTCCCCACGCCAAGGGATACGACGGCGCGCTCGACGTGAGCGACCCTGCCCTCGATCTGTCCCGCGCGGCGCGGGTGGAAAGCTATCGCGGGTTCGTGTTCGCCAATCGAAGCGCCGACGGGCCTTCCCTCCTCGAATATCTCGGTCCCCTAGCGAAAGCGATCGACAACATGACCGACCGCGCGCCGAACGGCGGGGCCGAGATGACGACCGGCTTCCGGCAGGAATATGCCGGCAACTGGAAACTCCATATGGAGAACGCCAACGACCTGATGCACGCTTCCATCGTCCATGCTTCGTCCGTCGAGACCGCGCGGGAAGTCGCGAAGGAAACCGGAAAGGAAGACCATGCGCTCCAGATGTTCAAGGGCAACGGCCTGCCCCTCAATCTGATGGACAAGGTGGAAATCCACGGATTTCCGCGCGGCCACTCGTACATGGGCGGCTTCTACAAGGAAGGCCCGATCAAGCAGGATACCGACGACGACCCGATAAACGCCGAATACCGCCGGGCGATGATCGCGGCCTACGGCGAAAACCGCGCCGAGGAAATAATGGGTTGGGACACGTTCAATCACCTGATCTACCCCAACCTGATCCTCAATCCCAAGCACCAGCAGCTGCGGCTTCTCGAGCCGCTGGCGGCCGACCGGACCATCGTCCACTCGGCGTGTTTCCGTCTCGACGGCGCCCCGGAGGGAATGCATGCCCGCGCCGTCATGTTCCTGAACGCGCTCAACTCGCCGGCGTCGCAGATCACGTCCGACGACATCGCGGTCTTCAACGCGATCCAGCGGGCGCTGGGCGAATCCGAAACGGAATGGATCGATCTTTCCCGGGGGCGCGTCACCGACATTCGAAGCGCGAACGGAGAAATGACCGGCGCGGTCGGAACCAGCGAATTGCCGTTGCGGGCGCAGTACGGCGCGTGGCGGGAATTGATGCGCGGTTAGCGGCGGCAGGTCGAGAACGCTTGCCGGAATCGAAGACGAAGGAATGATCGGCGCGCGCTCAAATGATCAAGTTGAGCCCTCCGAAACGCCTTCGACGCACGGGATGGTCGTCGTTACGATTCCTGATCGACCTTCCCTCGTATGGTTGGTTCCTGCGCTAATCGCTCTCCGTATTCCCGGAGTTGGGCGACATCGATGCCGACGGCCTCGGCAACGGCGACGTCCCATTTGCGCCGGACATCGGAATATCCATCCCTGTACGGGCCGACCTCGATATTCCGCGTTTCTCGGTAACACTCCCGCAGGACTTCCAAGGCATCGCGCCCAAATTTCGTTCTATTGTCCGGTATCACCAGTTTTTCGAGAGCGTCGGGCTGGTACATCGGCCAATTGAGCTTTCTGGTCCAAATCCTGCGCATTAAAATTCTTCCAAGCGAAGAATTCAGCCAAACGGACAGCGCCTGAGACTCGTCTTTGCCTGTTTCCTGTACGGGAGTCCATGTATAGCCTACGGCAGGTTGATCCAGCGCTATGGAATTCACTCGCGCGCTGACGGAGCACTGGGTATTCGCGATGTGAAGATAACCGACCTTCTCCGTCAGCCTTTTCCAGGTATTCGGATCATCCCTGAAGTCGATCGCGCGGCGGGCGTGATCGTCGATTCTTCCTGAAAGACAGGTCTGCGCATCCGAGCCGGCTCCCCTCGTAACCGGAACTTCAGCGAAATCTGGGCCGCACCACTCCCACTTTTCCTTTCCCACGATTTCCTTCGTCGTCCGGATGGCTCCCAATTCCCCGAGCCTCGTCCATCCGTCCTTTTCCGCAAGGCTGTCGAGCAGGTATCCGGCTTCGGCAAGGGCAGGATGATACCAGACGGCTGGAGACCAATCCCCGATCTCCATGCGCTTCGACGGCCATAAGCAGATCCGTCCCCAGTCGCCCAAGTCTTCCGAACGAATCCCGTCCCTCAGTTCCAGGACGTCGTCGACCGTTTCGGGGCGCCGCGCCAAGGACACGAAACGGGTTTTCGGCCGATCGCCGCCGTTTCGGCGCCTTGCGATCATCATGCTTTCCGTGATTCCCGTGCTGACGCTCCAGTTCAGCGTTTTCGGATTGTGCAAGGTCACGATATACAGAACGTCGAAATTCCGGGACCAGAACTTGCGTTCGGAGGGGTCCGCGGCCGTGCAGGCCGTCGTCGGCATTACCTTTGCCACAACGCCGCGATCGGGATCGACCAGCTCCTCCATGAGGACGGAAAACCACGGTCTAACGCTGTTCGGATTGAGTATCGGCGCGAGTTCCGGCCTGTGACGGGCCACGAAGGCCCTCATGCGTTTCTTCCTCGCCTGCATGGCTTTGCGGACGGCGGCATTCTGATTCTCGCCTTCCTTTGCCGAATTCGAGTATGGCGGATTGCTGATGCAGACCGTCGTCCGGCTGAGGTGTTTCCTCATGCTGCCGTGCTCCGCGTCCTCCGCAATGTCGATGCGGATTCCTTCGGTTTCGTTAGCGTCCTTCGTGCCCTTGAACAGGTCGTCCGTCCTAATCGCGCCGTCCCTCAATGTGGACAACAGTTCCAGTGCACCCAAGCGTACGGTTGCGGCCGTTATTTTCTCCGCACCGGAGACTTTTCTTGGCATTGACCAGAGCCCCATGCGCGAGAGTCCGGTATCGGAAGCGCCTATCGCCAGTTGCGTTCCGGCAATTTGCAGCGCCCTTTCATTGATATCCAAGCCGGCGAGGCCGTCCTCGACAAGCGCCTTGCCTATTTTCGCCAAGCGTCCGTCGTCGGTTAAGAGTGCAGCGGCTCTTCGCCGAACGGCCGAAGCGAATGCCGTCAACAAGGTTCCTGAGCCGCAGGCCGGATCGAGAACGCACTCTCTGACCCACGTATCGGGATCGGCCCACACGCCATCCCCCTCATCCGCCTTGGCGTCGCAGGCCAACTCGGCCAGCAGCATCGCTCCGGGCGACAGCGTGTAATAAGCTCCGTCCGCCGCTGCATTGTCGATCGCGGCCTGGAACAGTTCGCCGGCGTGGTCCATTCCCATTTCGGCGTACTGCGAAGCGATCTCGCCGCAGTGCTTTGCCAACGTCTGCAGCGCATACCGCATTCCTTCGGGAATTCCGTTTTCGCCCCCCCCCCCCCCCGGAATTTCTAATCACCCTTATCGCCGGCTCGAAAATCACCCGGTAATCCAGTTCCAATATCCGGTTCCAGTCGGACAGCAAGACCTTTTCCGGATCTCGCAGGCTTTTCACTTCCCGCAGCGGCGTCACGCGTAGACGGCGCTCGTCCTTCCGGGTCTCGTCGATTCTTTGGTGCATCAGCAGCGCGTTCGCGATTATCAGCGCCGCGGCCCCGCAAGCCCGCTTTTCGGGGTCGCCGGTTTCTTCCTCCACGCCCACGGCGGAGGCCAGTCTGGCTCCCAGACCGCTTTCCCTGCGGATTTGGGTCGCTGCGCTCGTCACGGCCTGCTTGATCAGGTTGACCCTTTCGGCACCGTCCGGATTGATGCCCGATTTCTCCATAATCACGGGCACCAAGGCGTCGAAAATCCCTTCTTTCAATTTGCTCCAGAAATCGCCCCGGTCGTCGTCCTGGTCGTCCCCGTCTCTTCCGTCCTTGCCGCCGTGGTCGGACGTAACGATCAGCAGCTTTTCCAGGTCCGTCTCGATCCGCGCGTCGTGCGCGCGCAGCGCCCGCAACACCTGCCCGAGCACGCGCCAGTCCTTGTTCCACCATTCGCTCAGGTTCAGTTCCAGATCCAGTTGAGCGCTCGCGACGACCGGGACGACCACGTATCCGCATTCCTTGCCTCCCCCCGGCGGCTTGCGCATCACCCTGCCGACCGCCTGAACGATGTCGATCTCGCCCTTGCGTTCCTCCAGAAAACAGATGGCATCCAGCGCCGGAACGTCTATCCCTTCGGACAGGACCTTGACGTTCGTGGTCACCCGGCGCTGCGCGTCCGAGGCTTTGGCCAGCTTGTCCAGTTCCCTTATCCGCTCCGCAGTGTCCGAATTTCCGTCCAGATACCCGGCGGCCAGCCGCACCTCCGGACCGAGGCGCTTTCCGTCCTGCTCGGCCATCCTGGCCGCCCACCTGCGGATGCCGCCTTCCTTGTCCTGCAAAATGTTTTTCGCTTCCTTCGCATTGACGAGCTTGTTGCAATAAGCGATGCAACTGCGAACGTTCGAAAGCTCGTTCGGCTCATTCCCGCCCTCCCCGGTCAGCATCAGACGGCCGAGACCGGCGATCCGCTCGGCCAACGATGTATCCTTCAGCTTTTCGACCGCTTGGCGTCCGGCGGCTTCCGCTCCGCCAGCCATGTCGCTTACGAAAAACACGACCACTCTGTAATCCGACAGCCTTCGCTCTTCTTCCGGTGCCTGCAATGCTTCGCTGAAGGTCAACCTGTGCAACTCCGGGCCGTAGGTGGAAACGTCGTCCATATCGTGGATGTCCACCCTGCTTTCGGTTTGCGTTGCGATCCCGTCGATGATCTTCTTTTGGCTGCGCCGCGAGAAGATGCGCGGCGTCGCCGTCTGGTACAGCCGCTTGCGCGCCCGAAGCCGATGGTGGGCCATCTGGAACGCCTTCGGATCGTCGTCCTTCACGACGCCCGTCGTTCGATGAGCCTCGTCCGCGATCATCAGGTCGATATCGGGAAGGCCGTGTTCTTCTTGGGCAAGGCAAAGCTTTTCCATTGACTGATAGGTGCTGAAAACCGCAACCAACCCCTCGCTTCCGGCTGCTTGACCCGCTTTCTTCACCGCTCTCGCGATGGTTTCCGGATCCGTCGTTACCGGCGCCTCGACTTCATTGCTCCAGCCCGTTCCCGCTCCAATGTCCGAACACACAACAACCGTGTGCAAAGGACGCCCGGCCTCCCGAAGCCATTCCCGCCGCGATTGCGCGGTAAGGCCGATGCTCGGCGTCGCGTACAGGACCAGACCGCCGTTCGGCGCGAGCTTCTCGGCTACCCGCAGCGAGGTCAGGGTCTTCCCGGTTCCGCAGGCCATGACCAGCGTTCCCCGGTCGTGTTTCCTCAGTCCATCTACCGCCGCGTCGAAGGCCTCGCGCTGCTGCGCATCCAGGCTCTTCCTGGGCCGCTTGTCCTGCAGGACCACATGCGACCAGTGGGTGGGAGCGTGAATCAACGTCCAATCCGATGCGCTGCGTTCCAGATTGCGCGTCCACCCCCCGGTGGTCACAAGCCATTTCCCGGCCAGATCCGCGTTTCCCGTCGTCAGCGCCGAGGTTCCCAGCTCCGAGGCCTCCACCTTTTGGTCCGGCGCGTAGCACTTGGCCTGGATTGCAACGAGACCGCCATCCCGGCGTTTCGCAACGAGATCTATTCCGGTATCGGCCCGTTTCGTCCTTGGGGCAATTCGTTCCCTCAACGCAGACGGAGTGTCGGACCAGCGCCAAACTTCTTCCAGTTCGGTTTCCGGAATCCGGGGCAACCATTGGGCAAGCAGGACTTCAAACTCTCGTCCCTTTTCCGTTCCCTTCTTTTCCGACAATGCCTTGCAACGATCTCCCAAACTGTCTGCGAAACCATCCATTTCCTGGTTTTCCTTCATTGCTGCCGCCCGTTCTTGCGAGGAAGCGTCCGGCGTTCCGCCGCCCGCGACGCCCCTGACAGAACAACAAAATACCGAGCCAGGCAAATTCATGCACAGCCGCGACGCGTGCCCTGTCGGTCGAAGCGGGATACGTCACCGGTAATCGCCAGCGAACCGTCGAGGCCGATTTACGAACGCCGGAAAGCGTTCGGCGTTTCCGAGCAATGACGGGACCGTGCAGCGACCGCCGACGCAACCATGCTTGCGCTCACCGATTCGGACGCGAAGCGCCACGAACCGCGGGTTCGTCCGCGTTGGGAGCGGGAGAATGCGCGCGCGGCGCGGACGTTCCCGTGCGAACGGCAACCCACGGGACATGGAACAGTTCGACCCGCACGCTCCAAACCGTAAAACGGCCAACCTCAACCGAAGGTGCGCAGCACGGCCCACAACCGCTCATGCGCCTCGAAACCGAGGCCGGGCGCATCCGGCAGCGTCGCATGCCCGTTCTCTACGGAAACGCCTGTCGGCAGCCCGCCAATGACGGAATCGGATCGTGGCGAAACTTCGTGCGCGCCCAGTTCCAGCCCGGCTACCGCATGGAATGCGAACAGATGCCCGGCGTGCGGCACGATTTGCGACCGCCGCCAGCCGCAGTCCGCGGCAAGTTCCAGAATCGCGGCGTATTCGACCGCTCCGTAGGCGAGCGCCGGATCGATCTGGATCAGATCGCGGTCGGGCCGAAGGCCCGCGTAGCGCATCAGGTTGCGCGCTTCCCACACCGAGAACAGGTTCTCGCCAGTACCGATCGGCGTTTCCGAATTCTCAGCCAACGCCGCCAGAAGCTCGAAATCGTGCGGGTGGCCGGGCTCCTCGATCCAGGCGAGCCGATACGGCGCATATCCGTCCGCCATGGCCGCCGCCTCCGCAAAAGCGTCGCAGCGACAATTGACGTCGACCGCGAGACGCGCGCCATCGCCGTTCAGCAGCGGCAAAACCGCCTCGATACGCGCCCGGTCGTCGTCAAGGCTCCGCAATCCGCATTTGATCTTGACGCGTTCGTAGCCGTGGTCGAGATAGCCCTTTATCTCGTCGCGAAGGGCTGCATGATCGCCTTCCGCGTGGTAATGGCCGCCCGTGGCGTATACGGGAACCCGGCCGTGCGCATTCCCGTCGTTGAAGTTCCGGGAAAGAAGCCGCCATAACGGAACGCCTTCCGCCTTGGCGGCCGCATCCCAGAGAGCCATGTCCAGAACGCCGACCGCTCCCGCCCGGTCGCCGTCGCCGCCCTGTTTCTCGTTCGCCATCATGGCCGCCCGCCCGCGCACCGGATCGAGTTTTCCGTCTTCTCCCGTCATGTCGGGGGAGGCTAGCAACCGCGGCGCGAAGCGTTCCGCGATCGGACCGCCCTGCGCGTAGCGTCCAATCGACGAGAACCCGTAACCGGTCACCGTCCCTCTTCCGCCCGTATCGACCTCGACGGCGACCGCCGATGCCGTCATTTCGCGAAAGTCGATGGCGGCGTTCGAAAGCGGGTCCGCGAGCGAGACCCGCTTTTCACGAATGCTGACGATCTTCATTGGCCGTTCGACGCGCCCCCATCAATTGCGAAGCGCAACACAGGCCGTCGGCGATCCGTGTCGCGAGGACATTATCGAGGCGGACGACCGAATATCCGTTTTCGCTCCGCACTCCTGCGCGACGCTTGCAGAACTGCCGATGGGCGGGCAGAGCCAACCGCGGAGTGTCGGCCAGACGACCCGCCGGGAAAATGACACAGCGCAAGCGCCTCCTGGAAATTTCTCCTGTCGAGAACATCATTATGCACCAAAGACCGCTTCCGTTGTGGTGGTTGAGGGGAAGGGGCCAGGCACGAAGCGGCTGTCCACATAGCCCTCCGGAGGATCGCGCGGGTCGCACGGCCTTCCGGGTTGCGGTCGGGAACCCGTCGGCCGAGGGCGAGGCGTGAAGACAGAGGCATCACGCGTGCGCTTTGCGGATCTCACCGCGGACGGTCTGAAACAAAAATAGAACATAATAAACCCCTCCGCCTCGATTTGGGGATTCAGACGGAATATCCTGCGTTGGTGGCCGACGTGCGGTTCCATGATAAGGTGCCTGCTCACCCTTACCTGCCGGTCCTGCATGTGGCGTGCGTCGCGTCGCGGGCCCGGCAGTCGGAGAAGAGGCCGTGATTGCCTCGATTCGCCTCGAAAACTTCACGAACTTCGCCAAAGAAACGCTGAACCTCGGGCCGTTCACCGTGATCGTCGGCGCCAATGCCAGCGGCAAGAGCAACATCCGCGCCGCCTTCCGATTTCTCCACGGCATCGGCCGCGGATACACGCTGGCGGAGATCTTCGGCGGAAAGTACGGGCCGGGCGGACAGGTCGAATGGGGGCCGATACGCGGCGCGGCCAACGAGATGGCGCGCGTCGGCCATACATCCTTCTCGATCACCACCAAGTCAAAACCAACAGGGGTCGAGGCACCCACCCTGCACAGGATTGAGGTCGGCATTGGCAACGGCACCGAATTCCGAGTGACAATGGAAGAGCTTGTCGAGAACGGATACGAAGCGACCTATACCAGTCATCCACCAGGTAGCGACCCTGTTCGCGAGCAGGGTGACGATGGCCATCTTCTTCTCCGCATGGCAAAGAAAAACGAACAAAGAAAGTATGGGGATCGCCTCGCGGTAAGGTCCGACCAGCCCGCCCTCACCCAGATCCAGAGCGCCAAGCGCGTCATACGGGCGTACAAGGACGGCGCGCAGGCGATCATCGACTCGTTCGCCAGCATGCGCTTTCTCGATTTGGCACCGGATCGCATGCGGCAGCCTTCTTTCCCGGGCCAGACCGTCCTGGGCGACAGCGGGGAAAATCTGCCGACGGTGCTGCAAGGCATCTGCGCCGACGATGGCCGTAGAGAAACCCTTGCCGAATGGTTGCGCGAATTGACGCCAATGGACGTGAAGGATTTCGAGTTCCCCGTCGATCCGACCACGGGCCGGATTGGACTGGCGATCCGGGAAACGAACAACCGCGCGGTCTCAGCCTACAGTGCGTCCGACGGCACGCTGCGCTTTCTCGCCATGATGGCCGCGTTGCTCGGCCCGAACCCGGCGCGGCTGTATTTCATCGAAGAGATCGAAAACGGCATCCACCCATCGCGGCTTCATCTTCTAATCGACCTGATCGAAACGCAGACTGCGAAGTCCGGGATTCAAGTGGTCACCACGACCCATTCGTCCGAGCTGCTCACCATGATGAGCGACAATACCTTCAACGACGCGTCCGTTGTCTGCCGCCTCCCCGATGACGCCGAGGCGATCATCCGGCCGGTATCGGAGCTGCCTCGAGCGGAGAAGCTGCGAAAGTCCCAAGGGCTGGGCCGACTTCTTGCTAGCGGCTGGATGGAGGACGCGCTCGCGTTTACCGAAGGCGCCGCAGGGGAACCGGAATGAGAGTTCTCGTCATTCCTGAGGATTTCCGTAACGATCAGTATACCCTGAAACCGTTGTTCGAACGGCTCTTTCGATCCGTCGGCAGACCGTGCGCCCGCATCCTTGTGTGCAGGGATCCGCTGCTCGGCGGGGTCGGCGAAGCGCTGAAGTCCGAGCGTCTGAACGAAATCGTGGAGCGGTACGACGGGACGACGGATGTTTTCATTTTGTGCGTGGACCGGGACGGCAACGAAAAGCGTCGGGCGCGGCTCGATTCCATCGAGACCGAGTTCGGAAACAGCAGAACCTTCCACGCCGTGAACGCATGGGAAGAGATCGAAACCTGGGTTCTCGCCGGCCTAGATTTGCCGGATGACTGGCGTTGGAATGACGTCCGCACCGAGATCCACGTCAAGGAACGGTATTTCGAACCGCTCGCCCGAGATCGCGGCGTCTCGGACGGTCCGGGCGGCGGACGCAAGGCGCTAAGCAAGGAAGCTGCGCGGAATCTCCCCGCGATCCGCCGAAAATGTCCCGAGGACTTCGACGCGATGGCGCAGCGCGTCGAAGCCGTGGCGCATGGTCGGTAAAGGACCGCGCGATGGTCGAAGGGCTTTTCCAACCTCGATTCCCGGCAGCAAAGAGCGGGATGAAATTCCCCTTATCAACACGGCGGCTCTGTATCTTCAATGTTCGACTTCCGATCCGAAACAAGGTTATGACGACCTTCTGAGTCTGTATGAGAAATGACCGAGGATCCCTAACGACAATTCCGAATCTTTCGATCTTCAAGAGTTGACCCTGCAGGTGCGCCGGAAGCGCCCTGCGCGTCGGGGCGGTCGGCCGCGTCGGTTCGTGGCGCAGAACAAACGGCGGGCGTCGGCCCGGCCCCGGGGAAGGGAGATTTTTTCGTTGCGGCGGGGGCGTTCGCTTCCGGTCGGGCTACGCCCTCCCTGCGGCGAATGTCCCGCCGCCCCGGCATCTTGACTCACCGGCCAACCCATCCCCATACTGTCCTCGCTACAGGTATTGCCGGCTGCCGGTATTGCACTTCGGAGTTGATAGCGGGTACTGTATCGAAAAAATAAACACCTTCCGTCGGCAATAATTTTCCCAAACATACGAATCTCACAGCGGGAGGAAATGCATATCTTGGCGGCGAATTATAGTTTATCTCCGAAATGAATCTTATCATTTCCGGTGGGTCAGGGCGCTACCCTCCAATCCACCAATATCAACTGGAGCATGCCGCACAGGTATTCCGGTATTTTAGCTACAACGCAACCTCATTAGGTTGGGATATGGAAACTGATCGTGCGAACCGACATCGGAAAGGTTGATGATGGCCAATATAGAATATAGCTTGCATCCTCCCCCTGTGCCGAAGCTCGGAAACTACACTGACGAGGACGATGCTGTAAGAGATCTGCCCCCATGCTTTGTGCGGAGCTTGGCACAGCTGGCCGTGTATGATCCGAAGAGAAACGCGGTCGGACCTAAACTTACCGTTCGAGAAGCTTTCAGGACTTTTGGGCGCAGCAAACTGGAAGAGGCGATCGAGTATGGCTCGGCTATTCTGATGTCTTCAAGACATTCCACCGCAGACGTTTTGAAGAAACGTAGAGAGACCCTTGGACTTTCGCATGCGGATGTCGCGCACGCCGCGGACGTGTCCGAACGCGTTTCCGAACGAGACGTCAGGATCGCTGAGGAACCGCTATCGGAGATACCATTGCGAACGTTGAACCACATCGCTCTTGTCTTGGGACTAGACGAACGATTTCTTTCTCAACAAACTCCTGATTCCGGCGACCATAAATTGGCAGTGAGACTGAAGACGCTTCAATACCGAGATACTGATGTTTCCGTGGTTCTTTCCCCTCGTACCGCGCTGAAGTTTGCGGAAGCTGCGTCCATAGTCAGAATACAGAACAGGCTCCAAGACTGGTTAGGAATAGGACAACATCCAGATCGATTCAAAACAGACGACAATTATGGATCTTCGGAATATCCAGCTTGGAAAATCGGCTATAATTTTGCGGAACATACCCGATAAAAACTCGATCTTGGAGAAAGCCCGATACTCTCGATGAGAGAATTGGTAGAAGAACGGTTAGGAATAGCGATCGTTCAAGCCTCTATCGACGAAAACATTGCTGGCGCGACCATAGTCTCAACGGACGCATCCGGAAAGGAAACGCGCGGCATCGTTCTGAATATCTCCGGGAAGAACAAAAATGTCTGGGTCCGAAGGGCTACTCTCGCTCATGAACTCGGACATCTCCTTTACGATCCCGGTCCAAGACTGGAAAAACTGAAAATTGATTCATACGAGCAGAGTGAAATTGATCCCCAGATTCAGAATACGGATTTTGTTGAGCAACGAGCCAACGCATTCGCGGTCGCGTTTCTTGCGCCAATCAAGGCAGTTCGCGATATGACGCCAACGCCTTTTTCGCCCGAATCTGTCGCCAAGGTAATGCGTAATTTTGGACTCAGCCAAACCGCAGCATCGTTTCATATACACAATTCGCACTATCGGCAATTCGATGTTCCGACTGTCGGCCTGCACAATGAAAAACCGTCGGATGAATGGAACGTTCGAGAGAACTTCACGCTCGATTACTTTCCGCTGGAGAAGACCACGGATCAACGCAAAGGCAGATTTGCATATTTGGTGGCGAAATCCTACGAGACCGGATTGATATCGGATGATACGGCATCTCTGTACCTTCAATGTTCGGTTTCCGAACTGAAACAAGGTTGCGACGACCTTCTGAGTCTGTATGAGAAGTGACCAAGGGTCCCTAACGACAATTCCGAATCTCTCGATCCTCAAGAGTTGACCCTACTGGAGCGCCTGAAGCATCGGGCGCACGGCCGCCGAGGGCGCGCATGTCGCCGACGCCGCTCACGGCAAAGCGATCCAGCGCCTTCAAAATGCGCTGCCGGGCTTTCGGCGGCAGGCTTTCCGAGTCTTTCGCAGCCTTGTCGGTGTAGCGGACATTCACGGTCCAAGGCGCGTGCGAACCTGTTCCCCCGTGACGATCCGCCCGTCCCGCAGGTCGCGTTCGCCTTCCTCGATCCGTTCCGCTTCCCGGTCCGTCACCGGCTCGTTGTCCCTGGGAGCTTTAGCCAACGCCGCGATGACGGGGTTGGAAAGCGACAGCACGGACAACCCGGTCAATACGCGCTCCGCTGTCGCCAACTCGTTCTCCGGCAACTCGTCCACCAGCCGGTGAAGTCGATCCCGCGCAGTCATGCTCAGGTCTTCATGCCAATGCCTGAAGGACCGGCGTTGTCGCGCCGACGGGGACCCACGGGGACAGCTTGGCTGTCGTCATCTTCGGTTCATCCTCATGACCGACTGGTCAACACGACACGCGGACTGGACGCCTCTCCCTTGGCCATGGCGCGAGAGACGCGATCATACCCCTCGCATGCTTCTGACGGTCCAAGGGACGGTTCCGGCGATGTGCGCTTCGCCGACGAGGCAGTCAAACTTGAAGGGGCGAAGCGAGCAAGGGTCCTGACGAAAATTCCGAATCTTTCGATCCCCAAGAGTTGACCCTGCAGGAGCGCCTGAAGCGTCCGGCGCACGGCCAGCGAGGGCTGGACCGAACGCGACGGCTCGGCCGGAATCTTCAGACTATCGGCGGAAGCTCATGAATGGACGGGACATGGCCGGTGAACTCGGCGTTTCGCCGACATCGGGAACAGCTGGCGCCTCCTATGCCGGCATGCCAAATTCGTGCCATGCACGGGAGGACGAGCGGGGACGGCGCCTCGACGATTCTTCCCGGCTTCCTGAAATTACCCCGGTTTTTCTCGAATGCCGTTCCCGGAACCGTCCCTCCGCCCGGCCGGAGCGTTGCAGCGCGGAATCGCGCATACGCGGCCCTTCGAAAATTCGGACAATGCCAGAAGAACCATGGCGCCGCGCGTCTCGACGCCCTCGCGGCGCGCTTCGCCATGCCGTGCGAAAACCGTATGGACAGCCATCCGTTGTCGTCGCAAAATGGCGGTCGCGACAAGAGGAGGTCTTCCATGGGCAAGCTGCGGCATATCGCCATGCAGGTTCCGAACCTTCAGGAAGCCGCCGCATTCTACGAGCGGACATTCGAGCTCGACCGCGTGCGCGACGTCGAGACCGAATACGGCAACGCCGTCATGCTTTCCGACGGCACCGTCAACCTGACGCTGCTGCATTTTCCGGAGGGCGCGAAGGGCGGCATCAACGGCCCGGAGTGGGCAGGGCTGCATCACATGGGATTCATCGTGGACGACAAGGAAGCGACGGGCAATCTGATCGAAAAAAACGGCGGCAGTTTCTTCATGGAGTTGCCCGACGACATACCCGGCGTCGATGCGGAGACGAAGTACAAGGATCCCAACGGCCTCGTCTTCGACGTCGCGGACCACGACTGGACGCAAAGCGACCGCAAGCAGTGACGGAATCGTTCGTCATCCCGGCCCGCCATGCGCGGGCATTCGAGGTGAAGCGGGGTCGAACCCTTCGCATCCACCAGATCGAGGGCGGTCAGGTGGGCGATTGCGTCTTCTACAACGCCGACGACCGCCGCGAGATGTACCATGTCGGACAGACTTGGGCGATCAACGTCATTTGCGGCACCGGCACGTCGAAGAGCTTCAAGTACTTTTACTCGAAACCGCCGCGGGAGAACGTCATGATGACCGTGGTGGCCGACAGCTACCGCGACCATTGGGGAAACATGGGCGGGCGCTGCTCGAAGCGTCTCTACGAATTGCGTGACAATATCGCGGACGGCCACCGCTCCTGCCAGGAGAATCTGGCCGAAGCGCTGGCGCCCTTCGGGGTCTCCGGCGACGACATCGTCGACGTGTTCAACGTCTTCATGAGCGTGGATCTGAGAACGGACGGCTCTTTCGCGATAAAGCCCACGACCGTCGGACCCGACGATTACATCGACCTGCGCACGGAAATGAACATCCTGGCGGCGGTATCCGCTTGCCCGGCCGACACCTCCCCTACCAACGGCGGCAAATCCGCTCCGCTGGGCATCAGGATATTCGAATAGCGGATGGGCGAGTTCGCCATCGGCCAACCGGTTGCGCGCCTGGAAGATCCCCGTCTCCTCAAGGGAATGGGCCGGTACATCGACGACATCGACCTGCCGGACCAAGCTTATGCGGCGATCGTGCGCTCGCCGCACGCTCACGCCCGGATCCGCGCGATCGATACGGATGCCGCCGCAGGAATGCCCGGCGTCCTCGCAGTGCTTACGGGAGCGGATTGCGCGGCTGACGGGCTCGGCCACCTTCCCTGCGACCAGAAGCGATTCCGCCGGGGCGGCGGAGACATGTACCGGCCGCCTCGGCCCTTGCTGGTCTCGGACCGGGTGCGCCTTGTTGGAGATTACGTCGCGCTCGTGGCGGCCGAAACCGCGAATCAGGCGCGCGACGCGGCGGAGCAAGTCCGTGTCGACTACGAAATCCTGCCTTCCGTGACGGCGACTGCGGAGGCGGTTGCGGCCGATGCGCCCCGGCTTTGGGCGGATTGCCCGGACAACGAGTGCTTCTTTCACGAGGACGGCGACCGGGAAGCGGTCGACGCCGCGTTTGCGAGGGCGGATGTCGTCGTCTCGCGCCGTTTCCTTATTTCCCGCGTCACCGCGGCGCCCATCGGACCGCGAGGCTGCATCGGTCATTACGACGCCGCAGTTGACCGGTACACGCTGTACACTGGCGTGCAGCAGGCGCATCTCCTGCGCACCGAACTTGCGCGCTCGGTATTCGGCGAGCCCGAAACGAAGTTCCGAGTCATAGCGCCCGACATCGGCGGCTCGTTCGGACTCTACAGCAACGTTTATCCGGAAAACGGCCTCGCGCTCTGGGCGTCGAAACGAACGGGTCGCCCCGTCAAGTGGATCGCGGATCGGTCGGAGTGCATGGCGAGCGACGATTCGGCCCGCGACAACGTGACCGACGCGGCCCTCGCGCTCGACTCGCAAGGCAACTTTCTCGCGCTCCGCTCCTCCACCCTCGCCAGTCTCGGAGCCTATTTGTCGTTGCGCGGCCCGCTGCCGCCGATCGTCAACCTGGGATCCCTCGCAGGCGTCTATACGATTCCCGCCATCCACGTCCGGGTGTCGGGCGTCTTCACCAATACCCACAGCACCGCTCCCTATCGCGGCGCAGGACGGCCGGAAGCGTCCACCGTTCTGGAGGGATTGATCGACCAGGCTGCGCGGCGACTCGAAACCGACCCTGCGGAACTGCGGCGCCGCAACACGATCCCCGAAGACGCCATGCCCTATCGCACGGCGCTTACCTTCACCTACGACAGCGGAGCCTTCGAAAAGAACATGGACGACGCCATGGCGCTCGCCGGCTATGCCGGTTTCGAGGAGCGGCGGCGGGAAGCCCGCGCCCGCGGCAAGCTTCGGGGAATGGGCATGTCCAACACCGTGCACCGCGCCTCCGGAACGGAGATCGAATCGGCGCAGATCCGTTTCGATCAAACCGGCTCCGTTACGTTGATGGCCGGCTCTGTCCACCATGGGCAGGGCCATGCCACCGCCTTTACCCAGATCCTTTGCGACCGCCTCGGGATCGCCCCGAACCGCGTGCGTTACGTCGCAGGCGATACGGACATGGTCGGCTTCGGCCGAGGAACCCTCGCCTCGCGGTCCGCCGCCCTCGCAGGGTCGGCGGTGGCGCGCGCGACGGACAAGGTCATCGCCAAGGGAACGCGGATAGCGGCCCACTTGCTGGAGGCCGCCGAAGACGACATTGCGTTCGAAGACGGCGCTTTCGCCGTCGCCGGAACCGACCGGTCGGTGGATATCGCCGCCGTGGCCGCGGCAGCCTACGACGCCGCGCTTCTGCCGGAAGACCTGGAACCCGGCCTCGACGAAATCGCCGCGTTTCGTCCCGGCGCGCTCAACTTCCCCAACGGTTGCCATGTCGCCGAGGTGGAAATCGATCCGGAAACCGGATCGACGGAGCTTCTGCGTTACGTCGTGATCGACGATTTCGGAACGATCCTCAATCCGTCGCTCCTGGAAGGACAAATTCACGGCGGCCTCGCCCAAGGCATCGGCCAGGCGCTCATGGAGGAGGTCGCCTACGACCCCGAGTCGGGCCAGCTCCTGGCCGGCTCTTTCATGGATTACGGAATGCCGCGCGCCGACGACCTGTGCGATTTCGAAACCGGCTTCAACGTAGTTCCGACGCCCGCCAATCCCCTCGGGGTCAAGGGAGCGGGGGAAGCCGGCGCGGTCGGCGCTCTGCCGGCGATGATGAACGCCCTGGTCGACGCGCTGGCTCCTCTCGGCCTGGAAAGCGTCCCGATGCCGGCGACGCCCGAACGCATCTGGCGGATGCTGCGGGAAGCGGCGTAACCGTCGCCGAGCGGCGGAAACCGGGTCCGCTTCAGACGAGCCCGAAGCCTCGGGCCTCTTCGGCCGTCATGTCCTTGGCTTCCGGACCGAACGGCGTTTCGTCGGAACGAACCGGCCGCGCCGGCGGGGGCGGCTTCGCGATCGCGACCTCCACGTTCGCCAGCGAGACGGCGAACGACGCCGCAGCCTGAAGCGCCGAAACCAGGACCGCGGCGGGATCCACCACTCCGGCCCTTGCAAGGTCGACGAACCTGCCGGTCCGCACGTCGAAACCGAAACGCGCGTCGCCGGGAAGGCGCATGGCGAGAGACCGGCCGTCGAAACCCGCGTTGTCGACGATGCGCGTCATGGGGGCTGCGAGCGCCTTTCCGAGGATCGAGCGCGCGGCGCGCTCCTCCAGCGTCCGGCCGGGGGGCAACGTCCGGGAGGCATGCACGTACGCGACGCCGCCGCCCGGCAAAATGCCTTCCCGCTTGGCGGCGCGGACGGCGTTCGCAGCGCCCGTAGCGCGCGCTTGCCTCTCCGCAATCCGGGAATCCGTGGCGCCGCCGATGCGCACCAGCGCCGCTCCGCCGGCCAAGGAGGCCAGGCGCCCGCGCAGGAACTTGCCGCGATTGGGCGTGCCGCCGCCCCGCGCCTGCTCGGCGCGGATTTCGGCGATGCGCGCCTCGATCGCGGCAGCCTTCCCCTTTCCGCCGACGATCTCGGTCGCGTCCCGCGTGAGAACGACCCGGTCGGCGCGCCCCAGGTCGCCGGGACGGCCGAGAGCGTCCGTCGCGGGAACCAGACGGGCGCCCGTCGCGGCGGCCGCATCCTCGAGAATCTCGCGGCGGCGGTCGCCGAACAGCGGCGCCTTGCCGGCGACGACCCGAAGATTGTTCCGGACCTTGTTGGTCACGAGCGTCTGCAACGCCTCGCCCGTAACGGCGCCGGCCACGATCAAAAGAGGGCTGCGCGCGCGCACCGCGGTTTCCAGCGCCTTGAGGAGCGGTTCGTGGAACTCGAGCTTGCGTTCGGTCAGAAGAACGAGAGGGGCCTCGTAGCTGCATTCGGTCGTGACCGGATCCGTCATGAAATAAGGCGAAACGTAGCCGCCTTCCCACCGGACCCCGTTCCGCCGCAGCAAGGCCGTCTCGACCGACCGCCCCGCTTCGACGGAGACGAGTCCGTCGTCGCCGACCGCTTCGAACGCGTCGGCGATCATGTCGCCCAATGCGGCATCGCCGCCGGCGGACACCGCCGCGACGCGAGCGAGATCCTTGCGTCCCGCGGCCGGCGTCGCCCGCGCGCGAAGTTCCGCGACCACCGCATCCGCGCCCGACGCGACGGCGCGCTGCAGCGCCGTCGCGTCGACCCCCGCCGCAACCGCCCGAAGCGTGCCGACCGCGATGGCGCGGGCGAGAACGACGGCGGTCGTGGTGCCGTCTCCAAGGTCCTCGCCCACGCGCCGGGCTGCGCGCCGAAGCAGCCGAAAGCCGGTCCGCTCGAAGCGCCCGGGGGGATCCAGCGAGTCCGCGACCGTCGCGCCGGCGCGGACGACGCACGGCCCGGAAGCGTCCCGCCCTTCGACCAGCACGGTTCGACCGCAGGGGCCGAACGTCACCGAAACCGCGTCCGCCAGCAGGTCGATGCCGCGCAGCATGGCGCGGCGCGCGTCTTCCCCCGTTCGAATCGAGGCGCCGGACGACGGAATCAGGCGCTCCCCTTCGGATCGGGCAGGCGGTTGCGCCCGAAATAGTACTCGTTGGGCAACATGCCGAGACCGTGCGTCATGCGGTTGGTGTAGTTGAAATAGGCCACGACGTCGGTGAGGTCGAAGATTTCCTCGTCGGACAGCCCGGCGTCCCGCAGGGCCGTCCGATCGTCTTCTCCGACTTCCGAAGGCCGAACCGTCAATTTCCAGGCGTGATCGAGCAACGCGCGTTGCCGGAGCGTCAGATTGGCTTCGCGGTAGTTGACCGTCAGGATGTCGCCCAGCACCGGGTCGCCGGAAAATTCCCTGACCGCCTGGCCGTGCGACGTGATGCAGTAGACGCAACGATTGGCGCACGAAACCACGACCGCGACCATCTCCCGCTCCAGCCGCGTGAGCGAAGTGTCGTCGGTCAACATCAGTTCGTTGTACTTGGCGATGAACGTGCGAAGCTTCGCGGGGCGCAGGGAAAACACCTTCATGACGTTGGGAACGTGGTCCAGCTTCTCCTCGCAGACGTCCATGTACTTTCTGATGTCTTCGTCGAGCGTCTCGCGATCCGGTACGCGCAGCGCTCCGACGCGATGCAGCTGCTTCGGCGTTTCGCCGACGCCGCCGGCGGCGTCCTTGTCGGTGGCCATTGACGTGTCCCTTCGGAAGTTGAGCGCAGCGAATATATCCATTCGCGCCGCGCGCGACACATCGCCCGGCCGTCGCGTCCGGACGGCGATCGCCGTTCATGCGCCTACCGCGTCGAGCGCCGGAGACGCCGGCCGCGAGTCAGCCGCTGTTCTTGAGTCCGGCGGAAATGCCGTTGATGGTCAGCAGCAGACCGCGCAGGGCGTCCGGGTCGTCCGGCCGTTCGCGCTGCGCCCTCAAGAGCTCGACTTGCAAGTGGTTCAAGGGATCGATGTAGGGAAGCCTGTTCCGGATCGACCGCGCGAGAAGCGGATTCCCCGCCAGAAGGCGGTCGGCCCGAGCGATCTCGAGCGCCGAACGGATGGCGGCGGCGCGCTCGGCGACGATGCGGCCGAACACCGCCTCGCGCAGGGACTCGTCGGACACGAGGCCGGCGTAGCGCGACGCGATCGCCATGTTCGTCTTCGCGAGCACCATGTCCATGTTGCTCAGAAGCGTTCGGAAGAACGGCCATTCGCGATACATTTCCTGCAGCAGCGAAGAGTCGCCGCCGTTTTCCGCCAACCACTGCGACGTCGCCGCGCCGAAGCCGTACCATCCGGGCAGCATGACGCGGCATTGCGACCAGCTGAACACCCAAGGAATCGCCCGCAGGTCCTCGATCCGGCCGCCGCTTTTCCTGGACGCCGGACGCGAACCGATATTCAACGTCGCGATTTCGCCGATGACGGTCGAAGCGCGGAAATAGTCGTTGAAGCCGGGCGTTTCGTAGACGAGAGCCCGGTACGCGGCGAGCGCGAGATCCGACAGGCGCTCCATCGCGTCCAGATAGCTTTCCGGGACCGCCTCTTCGTCTTTTCCGGGCAACGACGATTCTATGGCGGCGGATGCGAGAATCTCGAGATTGCGCCGACCCAGCGCAGGGTTCGTGTACTTGCCCGAAACGATCTCTCCCTGTTCCGTGAGGCGGAACTGCCCGTTCACGGTCCCGGCGGGTTGCGCCATGATCGCGTCGTAGCTCGGACCGCCGCCGCGCCCGACGGAGCCGCCCCGGCCGTGGAACAGGCGCAGGCGGACTCCGCGCCGCCTGCACAGAGCGGCAAGCCCGACCGCGGCCTTGTAGAGTTCCCAGCCGGACGTGACGTATCCGCCGTCCTTGTTGCTGTCCGAATAGCCGAGCATGACTTCCTGAACGCCGCCGCAGCCGTCGACCAGCCTCCGGTACTCCGGAATCGACAGCAGGCGGTCCATGATCGCGACGGCGTTCCTCAGATCCGTGATCGTCTCGAACAACGGCACGACGTTCATCTCGCCGCCGCCTTCGCCGCCCGCAAGACCGGCTTCCTTGAGCAGCACCGCCTGTCCGAGAAGGTCCGAAACGCCGCGGGCGTTCGAGATGATCGCCGTCGTCATCGCCTCCGCGCCGTAGACGTCGCGGACGGCCCTCGCGGCCCGGAATATGTCCAACTCTTTCCGTGCGCCTTCCGAATACGCCCAGTGCCGCCGCACGAGCGGACGGCGGCTCCCGAGCTCCCTGCGAAGCGCCTCGATCCTGTCCTCCTCGTCCATGTCCCGGTAGCCGGCGTCCGGCTCCACCGCCTCGAACAGCTCCGCGAGAGTCGCTTCCAGAACGTCCGAGTTCTGGCGCATGTCGAGGCTGGCGAGGTGAAATCCGAAGCAGTCGACGGCGCGCCGCAGGCGCCGCAGGCGCCCGCGCGTAAGCGCAGCCGATCCGTTGGCGACGAGCGAGGAATGAACGACTTCGAGATCGGCTCGAAACGCCGCCGCCGACGGATACGGCTCCGCCGTCCCGCCCGCGCCGTTCAGCGATTCGCGCGTCGCGGCCAGACGGTCGGAAATCGTGGAGATCGCGCGACGATAGAGTTCCAGCTCCCGGTGCGGCGACCGGTCCTGCGAACGATCCGCCAGATCGCGCAGCCCGTCCGAGACGTCGACGATCACCGTCGAAAGCGACAATTCCAGCCGGAGCTTGCCGAGCTCCCGCAGATAGTGCTCCAGCGCGTGCGCGCTCTGCGCGCGCAGGGTCCTGGAAAGGACTTCGGCGTCGACCGACGGATTGCCGTCGCGGTCGCCGCCGATCCAGCTGCCGACCCGGAGAAACGTCGCCGGGGGATCCAGTTCGGGATCGAGTTCGGCCAGACGGTCCTCCAGCCTGTTGTGAAGCGCCGGAACCTCTCGAAAGAACGTGTAATCGAAATACGAGAGGCCGTTCTCGACCTCGTCGCGCACGCTCAGCTTGGTCTCCCGCAGCAGGCTCGTCTGCCAAAGAACGAGAACTGCGCGCTCCAGCTTGTCGTCGATTTCCTTCAGTTCGTCGGGCGTGAGATCGCTTCGTCCGCGTTCGTCGAGCAGGCCCGCAACCGCGATTTCGCGCCGCATCGTGCTCTTGCGCCGAACCTCGGTCGGGTGAGCCGTCAGAACGGGCCGGACATGGGCATCGGCGAAGAAACGCGATAGATCGCCGGCCGACCATCCGGCTTCGAGCGCCCGGTCGAGCGCCCGCGCCAGCGACCCGTCCCGCGGCGGCGAACCGGCAATCTCGTGACTGCGCGTTCGCCTGATATGGTGCTGGTCTTCCGCGATATTCGCCAGATGCGAGAAATAGCTGAAAGCGCGGATGATCTGGATGGCGGTATCCGTTCCGAGCGTCCTCAGAACCGCCTCGAGCGTCCGGCGCGCCTCGAGATCCTCCTCCCGGTGAAACTTGATGGAATCGCGCCGGATCGTTTCGACGAGTTCGAAGACTTCCGGGCCTTCCTGCGCGCGAACCGTCCGGTCGAGCAGCCGCTCCAGCAGTTGGAGCTGGTCGCGGAGCAGCGCGTCTTTGGAAGATTCGGCACCCTCCTGCATCCTCGCGGTCCCCCACGTCAACATAACGCCTCGCCGGGCGAACGCGCCCGGGTCAGACCTCTCGGGCGCAGGCGGCTTCCCTCGCCGGACGTTCGCCCCTGCGCGCGGCGTTCATTCGCACAAGGCCGCCCAAACGGCAAGATCCGTCCGGGGAACGAGCGCGGACGCGCGACGGCCGGCGCGCCTGCAGCGGAGCGGCGGCCCGCCGCGAATCCCGGGAATGCCGCGACCATCGATCCCGCGGCGCGGGCCTGCGGCCGGCTGCAAAAAGCGTCCGCGAAACCTGACCCGCGCGGCAGCGCGGATCGTCCCGGCGCCGAACGCGCCAGGCCGCCCCCGGCCCTCCGCCAGCCCATCGCCCGACCGGCCGAAGCGAGGACGAAGATCCATTCGGATTCGGACGATTCCGAGGGCGAAAAAAAAGCGCGCGCGACCTATTGACCATTCTTTCTCGCCCCCCCATCTGCCGCCATCATCTTCGGCAACTCGATTGTCCGGCGATGCTCCTCTTCGAACCCGGAGTACGGCCATGATCGCCGCTCTCGTTTCCGTATGGGCGCTGCTCGTCGGCGTCTCGCTGCTGATGATGGGAAGCGGCCTTCAAGGCTCCCTGCTGGGCGTGCGCGCGGCTGCGGAGGGATTTTCGCCGGTGCAGACCGGCGTCGTGATGTCGAGCTACTACGCCGGCTTCGTCCTGGGTTCGCTGACCGCGCCGCGCCTGATCCGCAGCGTCGGCCACATCCGGGTTTTCGGGGCCCTGGCCTCGACCGCCTCCACGGCGGCGCTCCTGCATTCCGCGTTCGTCGACCCCACCGTCTGGAGCGTACTGCGAATACTTACCGGGTTCTGCTACATCGGCCTGTTCGTCACTGCGGAAAGCTGGCTCAACGATCGTGCGTCCAATACGACGCGAGGCCAGTTTCTTTCGCTCTACATGACCGTAATGACGGGCGCGATGGCCGCGGGACCGCTGCTGCTCAACGTCGCGCCGACGGGCGGATACGAGCTGTTCATCGTCGCCTCGATTCTGGTGTCGATCGCCTTGGTGCCTGTCGCCCTCACCACCTATCCCGCCCCGAGGTTCGAGGAACAGGATCGGTTCGGCCTCGGGGAACTGGCGAGCATCTCTCCCCTCGGCGTCGCCGCCTGCCTGGTAAACGGCGCCTCGACGGGAGCGCTGATATGGCTCGCGTCGCATTACGGCAAGCTGACCGGGATGGGCATCGAGGAGATCTCCCTGTTCACCGCGGCTTCGATCGTCGGCGGCACGATCCTCATCTGGCCGACGGGCCGCCTCAGCGACCGCTTCGACCGCAGGCTCGTAATCACGGGAATCGCTCTTTTCGGCAGCGTCTCGGCAGCCCTTGCGGCCCTGTTCACCGGCGCGACGGCGATAGCGGGCATCGTCGCGGTCGCGATCGTCGGCGGCTTTGCGATGCCGATCTACTCCCTGGCCGTCGCCCACACGAACGATTACCTGAATCCCAGGCAGATGGTCGCCGCGTCGAGCGGACTGCTGCTGGTCAACGGTCTGGGCGGAATCGCCGGCCCGGTCGTCGCCGGAGGCGCGATCCAGATCGTCGGACCCAGCGGATATTTCTGGTTTCCGGCCGCGGCGATGCTGTCCCTCGGGGCGTTCGCGATCTACCGAATGAAGAAACGGCCTGCGGTTCCCAACGAGCGGCAGCGCGATTTCGTCGGAATGCTGAGGACGTCGGGAATGTTCGCCCGGATCGCGCTGCGCCACAGGCTGGAGCGGGATCGCCAAGCCGCGCTTGCGCCCGGCGCGCCGGAGCAAGCGGTTGCGGCCGAGGACGGCCGCGCCGCCGAACGGGCCCATTGAGACAAGGAACGCTCGGCCAGCCCCCGCGGCTACCCGCCAATTTCCACGGGACCGGCGCGGCGGCGGATTTCCGCGACGACGGAATGGGCGGCGAGCGTCGACGTCTTGGGGTTGCCGGGCAGCGGCTTCCCGCGGATTTCGATTTCGAAGCGGCCGAACGCGCCCTCCGCCGCGACATGATGAAGGTTGGCGTCCGCGTCCGGATCGGCCACCAGCCGCACTTTCGTCGCCTCGAATCCGGCGCCCGCGAGCGCGACCGTCGCCGCGACGTTGGCGTTCTGGGGATACCGCAGCGCCGCCTCGCCCGCGGCGCCGTCGAAAAACGCCGTTTCGCCGGGAAGCGCGTCCAGGTCGCAAAGGTCTTCCGCCGGCGTTCCCTTCCACGCGACGGGCGGCTTGCGCGAGGTATACGTCACGCGATCGAGTCCTCCGACTCGCGCCGACGCCAGCGCGTCGGCGCCCGCGACCGCGCCTGCCGCAAGCACCAGTTTGGCTCCGCCGTCCACGGCCGCTTGCCGCAATTCGGCGCGGAGCGCTGGGTCCGCCAGCGCGCCGATCGAGATCACCAAAAAGTCGATGCCGCGCCTCAACGCCGTCGGCCCCCATGCGCGTACGGCGCCGTGACCGGCGCACTCGGCGCACAGCGCAGGAGAAACGGTAAGACGGTCGAAGGAGGAAACCACCTCGATGCCGCGCCCGGCCACCGCCGTCGCGACCTCCTCGACGCGATTTTCCCGCACGAGAACGGCGACGATTTTCGCGTCTTCGTCCGGGCCGACGCGCGCCAGCACCTCCCGGGCGATCGCCCCGTACCCGATGAGCATCGCCTTCACGGACCGGCCTCCCGCGCGCTCCGGCGAACCGGCGGAACGACGCGAACCGCTGCGCGCTCGACCCCGTCAGACATGCCGCGACTGGCCTCCGGCCACCTCCACGGTATCGCCGGTGACGTAGGAAGACATGGGAGAAGCGAGAAAGAGTATCGCGTTCGCCGCTTCTTCCGGCAGGCCGATCCTGCGAAGCGGGATGGCGCGATCGGACGCGAGTTTCGCGAACCATTCGTCCTTCGACATGCCGGGCGGCGCCTCGCCGTCGTCGTAGCGGCGGCTCCACTGGCCGGAATCGACGAGGCCGATCAGGACCGAGTTAACCCGCACGCCTTTCGCCGCGAATTCGGCCGCGAGCGACTTGCAAAGGTTGAGTTGCCCCGCGCGGGTCGCGCTCGTGGCGATAAGGGACGGCTCGGGCCGTTTCGCGATCAGGGCGCCCGTGCAAACGACCGCCCCCTGGCCGGAGGCTTCGAGCATGGGCAGGAACGCGCGGACGGGACGCAGGACCGAAAAGAACTTGAGGTCGAACTCGTCGCGCCAGTCGCCGTCCGAGGTATCGGCGAACGCGCTTCGCCGGGCCTGGCCGGCGTTGCAGACCAGCGCGTCGCAACCGCCGAACCGTTCCTCGACGAGATCGCGAAATCCCGTCACGGCGTTCTCGTCCAGCACGTCGCAAGCGACCGGCAGCACCCGGTCGGCTCCTCCGACCCCGGCCAGCCTCGCGGCGGCGGCGTCGAGCCTATGGCGATCGCGGCCGCAGATCGCGACCCGCGTTCCCTCCCGCAGAAAGGCTTCGGCCGCCGCCAGCCCGATCCCCGAGGACCCTCCGGTGACGACGACCGTCCGGTCTTTCATTCCCGTATCCATCGCGCGTCCTACTCCGCCTTCCAAAGCCCGGCCGCCGCCTTCGGCCCGCCGTTCCGTTCCGGACCGTTCGAAAACGCTCCGCGCCGCGGCGCCGACCGAATCGGCGGCCGGACGACGGCGAGCCGCGCGGTCACCGTTCGAGATGGGCCGCGAGCGCGCCGTTGAAAGCGTCCGGTCCTTCGACGTAGCAAGCGTGCCCCAGGCCCGGAAGTATCTCGAAGCGCGACCGCGCGAAACTCCTCGCCACGTCCCGGCAGCCGTCCGGCGGCGTCACCCGGTCGGCGCCGCCGACGACGACCGTCGCCGGCAACCCGATCCGGCGCGCGTCGGCGTGTATGTCGCCCGCCGCCAACATCTCCACCGCTTGCCGGTACCCGCCGGGACGAATCCGGGCCATAACCGATCGAACGCGCTCTCGCGCCCGCGGAGGCGCGCCGTCGGACAGCAGCGCGCCGTGCCGTTCGCGCGCCACCCCTTCCGGCCCGAGCTCGTCGAGAAGATCGAGGCGGGCGGCCCGTTTCGCTTCCCGCAGTTCGGCGTCGGACGTTCCGTACCCGGCTGCCGGAGAAGCGATCAGCAAACTCAGGATCCGGTCGGGCCAAAGGCGGGCGAAGGCGCAGGCCATCAGCGCGCCCAGAGAATGCCCGACCAGGTGAAACTCGTCCACGCCGGCCGCCCGGAGAAAACGGACCAAGGCTTCCGCGTAGTCCGACGCCGTCGGCGCAGGCGGACCGAGCGGCGCCGATTCGCCGTATCCGGGCGCGTCCCATGCGACGACCCGGCGCCGGTCCGCGAAGCCCGCTATCTGATCCTCCCACGAAGCGGCGCCCGATCCGATGCCGTGAAGAAGGACCATCGGCTCGCCCTCGCCCGCCTCGATCCAGGCGAAGCCGTCCGCGGCGAACTCGTTCGGGCGGTTCACGGCGGAGAGCGCCGCGCGGGCCGCGTCACGACTTCGGACGCCGCGCGCTGGCCAGCGGGTGATCCGGAGGATAGGTCGGCGTCACGGGACGGGCGCTGCCCAGCATCACGCACATCAGAGCCTCTTCCTGACCCTCGTTCACCAGGCCGCGGTATACCCCCGGCGGCACGGACACCAGATCGCGCTCGCCGAGCGTCGTTTCCCATTCGTCGCCGCCGTCCCGAATCGTGAGGCGAATGCTGCCGCGAAGCATGAAGAAAACCTCTTCGACGTCCGTATGCACGTGAGGCGGGCCTTCGCAGCCCGGCGGCAGCACCATGGTCGAAAAGGTGAAGTGCTCCGACGGCACCGTGTTCATGTCCGATTCCTTGCCCGTGCCGCCGGTGCCCATGTAGCGCATCTGCGCGCGCCGGTATTTCGGGTCGAGATCGGCCTGGAACTTCAGCACGTCCCAGTCGTAGCGGCGCGTCTCGAAGCGCGCCACCCGCGACTCCATCCAGTCGCCGAGCTCCTGGTCCCCTGCCGGGCTCCAGCCCGGAAACTCCTTCCGTGCGGTCTCCGCCATCCTGTCTCCCCGGGGCCGCGCCCCTTCAGTTGAAAACGAACCCTCCGTTCACCGGCAGCGTCTGGCCGGTCACGAAATCCGCGGCGTCCGACAGCAGGAACGTCACGGCGCCCACCACGTCCTCGGGTTGCTGCGCGCGATTCATCGCCCGGCCGTCGACGTAGAGCCGATGCCGTTCCGCGGGAACGCATTCCGTCGCCTCGACGCGCGTCAGCCCGGGGGCGATCGCGTTGACGGCGATGCCGTCGTTTCCGAGTTCGCGGGCGAGCGAGCGCGTCATGGCGACGACGGCACCCTTGGACGCGACGTAGTGCAGAAGCCGCGGCGCGCCCCAGAGCGCGGTGTCGGAAGCGACGTTGACGATCTTGCCGTTGCCGGAGGCCCGCAGCGCCGGCAGCAACGCCTTCGTGACGAGCCACGTGCCCCTGACGTTGACGGTCATCACCCGGTCCCAGGTCTCGACGTCGATCTCTTCGCACGTCCGGCCGCCGATTCCGGTCGCGATCGCGGCGCAGTTGACCAGTCCGTCGACGCCGCCGAGAACCTCGCTCGCGCTCGCCGCGAACGCATCGACCGAGTCGGGAAGAGCCAGGTCGACGGGGACGAAGAACGCCGTTCCGGCCCGGTCGTTGAGCGCCTTCGCCGTTTCGCGGCCCCGGTCTTCGAGGAGGTCGGCGATCAGCACGGTCGCGCCGGCCGCGGCCGCCGATTCGGCGAACGCCTTGCCGAGCCCTCTCGCGCCGCCGGTGATCGCCACCCGCTTGCCGGCGAGAGAAACCGCGCTCACGACTATTCCGCGGCTGCGACGGAGCGCCCGGCGGCGGCCAGCGACGCAAGCTGCGCTTCGGCTTCGGCCTCGAGAACGCGCCGCGCGCGAGCGAGGCCGGTATCGTGCTGGTACAGAAATTCCCGCTCGCGCGCGTCGGGCGCCATTCCCTCCAGAATGACGCGGTCCTGCTCGAGCACGTCCCAATGCAGGGCCTCCAGCTTGTGCCGGTACATGAAACGCCAGACGTCGCGCTGCCAGCCCTGGACCTTGCGGGTGCGCCAGAAGAAAACGCGGCAGTTGCCTTCGTCGATGGGCGTGACGAAACCCATGATCGCGAAATGCCCGCCGGGTCCCGCTTCCTTGCGGTAGGGCAGCGGCGAAACCCGAAGCCAGAACGCGCCGGTGTCGCCCCATTCGATCCAGTCGAAATTGACGTCCCGCTGGCCGGTCTTTCCGAACACGAAGCCGGTCTCGGTCTTGTCGACCCGCATGCTGGCCTCCCGGTCGCCCTCGGCCATCGAATGCGAAACCGCGTGCAGATAGGCGCCGTGCATGGGATCCATCACGTTGTCGACGGCATAGACCCAGTTGCACTTCCAGTGCGCGGTGCACAGCATCGTCGCCCACTCCGGCGAGACGAATTCCTCCGGCATGCGGAATTCGGCGGGATCCTCGTGCAGGGCGTCGCCGAACCACACGAAGATTCCGCCCAGACGTTCGAAGCACGGGTAGGAGCGGATCATCTTGCGTCCGACCATCGGGCATTCGGCCACGGCCGGAACGTCGCGCACCGTCCCGTCCCCGCCGACCTCGACGCCATGGTACCAGCAGGCGATGCGATCGCCCAGATTCCAGCCCATGGAGAGGCGCGCCCCCCGGTGCGGACAGCGGTCCTCGACGCAGTGGACGGCGCCGTCCCGATCCCTCCACAAAACGATCCTTTCGCCCAGACGCGTCAGGCCGACCGGCGTTTCGGCGACCATCCAGCTCGCGGCCACCGGCCACCAGCGATTCAACGGACCGAGCGCGACGCGCTCCCTGATTCGTTCTTGGGAAATGGCGGCCATGATCGCCTCCGTCAGAAACCTTCGAGCCCGCGTCCGGGCATATAGTGCAACACCCGCCGTTCAACCAGGATGACCGCCCAATAGGCGACGATTCCGATCACGGTGAGCACGATGATCGCGCCGAACACCTTGGCGGTTTCCGCGGCGCCCGCAGTGAGCACGATAAGGTAGCCGACGCCGGTGTTGCCGCCCGCGAACTCTCCGACGGTCACGCCGATGACCGCGAGGGTCGCGCCGATCCGGAGACCCGCGAACAGCGGCGGCATGGACGCCGGAAACTCGATCTTCCAGAAGATCGCCATCCGGCCGGCCTTGAACGACCGCGCGAGGTTGACCAGATCGGGATCCACGTTGCGCACGGCCGTCATCACGTTGATCATGATCGGAAAGAACACGATCAGAACGGCGACGAGAATGCGGGGTTCGACGCCGAAGCCGAGCCACAGGACGAACAGCGGCGCGAACGCCACCTTCGGCGCGATCTGGAGCGCGAGGATGTAAGGAGACAGCACGACTTCCGCGGTCAGCGAGATGCCCAGAACGTACCCGACCGCCATGCCGAGCAGCGTTCCGAGAACGAAGCCGGCGACCACTTCCAGCGCCGTGACCTGCGTATGGAAGAGGAGCCGGTCGGTCGCCTGCATCTCGATCAGCCCGGCCGCGACGGAAGATATCGGCGGAACGATATAGGCCTTGACGCCGAGCGCTCCCGGCCCCCATTCCCACGCCGCCAGGAAGACGATCAGCAAGCCCAGGCTGGCGGCGACGCGAGCCGGCGTCACCGTTCCGCGCGTCCCGATTGACGCCGGACCCGCACCTCGTCCTCTCCCGCGGCGCCGACCGCGGCATCGCTACTGAACGAACCGGTTCGTATAGAGGTCCGCGACCGGAGTCTTCTTCTTGATGAAACCGGCCTTGAGATAGAAGTCCTGGAGCGTCGCCAATCTCTTCTCGTCCATCGCGCCGAGAACCTTCTGGCCGGGCCAGGTATAGGCGTTGTAGAGCTTGAACGTGCCGGCCATCGCCGCCGCCGCCTTGCTCCAGCGCGGCACGGCCTTGACGTAGTCGTCGGCGGCCGCGACGGGGTCTCTCATCAAGTCGGCCAGTCCCTTCAGCGTCGCCTGCACGAGGCTGCGGATCAGCTTCGGATCCTTTTCGATCATTTCGTCGGACGCCAGGATCGCCTGCGCCATCGAGGGAAAGTAGTCTTGGGCGTTGAAGATTTTCATCTTCACGTTCTGCCCGCGGGCGATGCCGATCCAGTCGGGAACGCCGATCATCGCGTCGACCTTGCCCTCGACGAAAAGCTTCCATACGCCCTGCGGACCCGCGGCCTGGATGTCGGCGTCGTTCCGCGTCAACCCGCGGGACGCCATGATGCCCTGCGAGGCGTAGAACGTCGTGTCCTGATAGGACAGCACGGAGATCGTCTTGCCCTTGAGGTCTTCGACTTTCTCGATGCCGCGATCGGCGCGCGCGACGAGCTGCACGAGCGAGCCGCCGCCCAGCAGCGCCACCGAGCGGACCGGAATCCCGCTGGGCCGGACGAGAATGGAGGTGTCCCCGATCCCGCCGCCGATCGGCGCGTTGCCGACGCCGACCTGCTTCGCGACGTCGACGCCGCCCTTGGACCGCTGAAACGAGACCTCGAGGCCTTCGGCGGCGTAGTACCCCTTGTGCTTGGCGAGCTGCCAGGGCGCGAACGCGGGAAGGAATTCGGGCGCGGGCAGCAGATAGGTGACCTTCTTCTGCGCTTGCGCGGCGCCGCCGGCGATGCAGGCCGCCGCGACGACGGCCGAGGCGACGATTTTTCCTGTACGATGCATGGGCATTCTCCTTGTGGGTTTGAATTCAGACGGGCTCGAGTTCGCCGACATGAAGCAGAGACATCAGCCGCGCGACGCAGGCTCCGACCGCCTCGTTCTTTCGGCGTTCCAGAGGATTGGCGCGTTCGGGAATGTCCACGACGATCTCCTCGATAATCCGTCCGGGGCGGGGACTCATCACCAAAACGCGGTCGGACAGCGCCACCGCCTCGACCAGATCGTGGGTGATGAACAAGGCGGTCTTGTCCGACTGTTCGAGCATTGTAGCGAGATCCTGCTGCAATATCATCTTGGTCTGGGCGTCGAGGGCGGAAAAGGGTTCGTCCAGAAGCAGAACGTGGGGATCGGTGACAAGCGTGCGGGCGAGCGCCGCGCGCTGCCGCATGCCGCCCGATAGCTGGTGCGGGTAGTGGTCGGCGAAGTCGGCCAAATGGCAGCGTTCGAGCCAGTCCGACGAGCGGCGCTTGCGCTCGCTGCCGCGCACTCCCTGGATTTCGAGGCCGAATTCGACGTTTTCGCGAATCGACCGCCACGGCAACAGAAGATCCTTCTGCAGCATGAACGCCACGTGCTCGTTGACTTCCGTCACCTCCTCGCCGTCGACGAGAGCCATGCCGCGGCTCGCCCGGTCGAGTCCCGACGCGATATTGAGCAAGGTCGACTTGCCGCAGCCCGAAGGGCCGATCAACGACACGACTTCGCCGTCGTTCACGGCGAACGACACGTCTTCGACCGCCAGCACTTCGCTCCGGCGCCCCGCGAAGCGCTTCGCGACGTCGCGGAATTCGAGCCGGACATCGGGCATCACGCGCCGAGACGCGCCATCGCGGCGCGGAAGCTCTCCTCGGTCCATGCGCGATTTTCCTCGTCGCGCAGGCCGTCCGCATTGAGCCGGTCGACCAGCGGCGCCAGATCGACGACGCCGTCCGCGAAGGCTCGCTCAAGGGCATCCGCCAGACACCGCTCGAACTCCGTCTGCGCATGCTCGCGGGTCTGCCAAACCCGGTTTTCGGGTTCGCGAATGCGATCCTCTTGCTTCATTCCGCGCTTTCGTTTCGAAGAAGGTCGTTTAGTCTCGAACGGGAACGCGCGCAAGTCAACGCCGCCCCAGCTGCGCAACGCGCCCTTGCGGTCGTTGCCGCCGACAGCGAAGCTCGCGCCGTCCAGCCGAGGGCGTTTCACGGGAGCCTCCCAAGTCACCGTTTTCAGCGGCGCTTCATGCCGAACGCCAGGAGCCTCGTTCGGATTCGCGCAGCAATGCATGACGGTCAAGCGCGTTTATACTGGAGTTAGCCGATTTATCGGCGCTTGATAAATCGGCTAACTCCAGTATAAACGCATACATGAATCCGATCGACAATCCCTTCGCGCCCGGCGCGGGAACTCCGCCCCCGGAGCTTGCAGGACGCGATCAACTGCTCGAAACCATCAGCGTCTCCACGGAACGAACGCGCCGATCGCTTCCAGCGAGAAGCGTGTTGCTGCTGGGGTTGCGCGGCGTAGGAAAAACCGTCCTGCTCGACCGCATTCATCAGAACGCCCAGAGAGAGGGTCTCGCAACGTTTCAGATCGAAGCGACCGAACGAAGCGTTCTGCCGGTCGCGCTCGCCTCGGAGTTGCACATTGCCCTTTTACGATTGTCCCGCCAGAAACGGGTTCGCAATCTGACTTCCCGTGCCATGCGGGTGCTCGCCGGATTCGTTTCCGCGCTCAAGGTCAAATACGGCGAAATAGAATTGGGCATTGCCGCGCCTGCGGAAGCTGGCGTCGCCGACAGCGGCAATCTCGAATTCGACCTCGCCGCCCTTTTCGAGGCGGTCGGAACGGCGGCGTCCGCTTCGAATACCGCGCTCGTCGCGATCATCGACGAGCTGCAGTACGTTCCTCAGGCGGAATTGGGGGCGCTGATCGCCGCCCTGCATCGAGCGGGGCAGAGGCGGCTTCCGATCCTTCTCGCCGCCGCCGGTCTGCCTCCGTTGCGCGCCAGGGCCGCCGAGGCCGAGGCGTATGCCGAACGCCTGTTCGAGTTTCGCGAGGTCGGTCCTCTCGACGAAGCAGCGTCCCGGGATGCGGTCGCCAAGCCGATCCGCGCCCGGAAAGCCGATATCAGCGCCGAGGCCCTGCGAATGATCGTCGCCGAGACGCAGGGCTATCCGTACTTCCTGCAGGAATGGGGGAAGCACGCCTGGGACATCGCAGAAAAACCGCGGATCGCCGCCAGAGACGTCGAGCGCGCGTCGGGGGAAGTAGTCGCTTCGCTGGATGCCGGGTTCTTCCGGGCCCGCTTCGACCGCCTGACCGCGTCGCAGAAGCGCTACCTGCGCGCCATGGCGGAACTCGGCCCCGGCCCGCATCGTTCCGGGGAGGTCGCTCGAACGCTCGGTCGCAAGATTACTTCGCTCGGACCGACCCGCAGCCAGTTGATCGCCAAGGGAATGATCTGGAGCGCGACGCGCGGGGACACTGCCTTTACCGTTCCCTTGTTCGATCAGTTCATGCGCCGCATCATGCCCGGCGCCGACTGGCGCGAGTGACCTGCGGCGCGAGAGGCCGCTTTTCCGCGCGGCCTCCGGAGACCTTCCCAACTCGCCGTTGCTTCCGTGTTGACAATCCGCATGCCGGCCGACCGTCCGGCCTGGAAAACGAAAGGCTCGGCCTGCGCACGGGCGCTCGATGGCGAACGGGATCCGCGGAAATTTTCCAACTTGCCGAAATAACGGCGATTTCCCGAAACCGGTCCTCTGCGCAGGATTGCGCATGCATGGCTGAGCCGAACGAAATCGCGCTTGGAACTGGTAAGCGGACGTCCTGCTGTCGCCCGCGGGGCGGTCCTTCGCACCCACGGCTTCGATGGCGTCCGTCCGCAAGCCGACCCTTCCCGCCCCCGCGCCGCCGATCGCCCGCGTTGCGCTTCGGAGCCAATAGCGGCGACATTGCCGAATGGCCCTCAATTGTTCGGGAGCACAGGCAAGGCTATACTCTAAATCGACGCTACCGGGAGGCTGGCAATGAAAGCATGGCTCGGCAACCGCCGGGAACGCGACAGCGTATCGTGGGTTAAAGACGCGCCCCTTCGCTCGGACGAGCGACGAAACGATTTACGCCCCGGTTTCTCGCGGCGCTGGCTCCGAAAGGGGCGCACTGCGGTTCCTTTGCTGGCCTGCGTTGCGCTCCTGGCGGCCTGCGGCGGAGGCGGAGGCGGCGGTCCCCCCCCGCCGAACGATGACCCTCCGCCGAACACGGGCGGACCTGCGACGCCGAACCCGGTCGGCCTCGAATTCCGGCCAATGGATTTGGGCGCTCCCGCCGCGCCGGACGGCATGGACTACCAGACCCCGGAATACGGAGAACATTGGGGATTGAAGAGCATCCTCGCGCATACGGCCTACGAGCGCGGCTATTTCGGCCAAGGAGTGACCATCGCGATCGCGGACGACGGCATAGACCTCACCCATCCCGATCTGGCGGGCAGAATCACCGCGCCGAAGCGCGTGATCTTCGATGACGAGCTCGTGACCGAGAGCGACCGAAACACGGTGCACGGCACTTACGTCGCCATGATCGCGGCGGGAGCGAGAGCCAATCCCGGAGGACCCTTCCAGGTAACGGTCGACCAAGTCGACGAGGGCGGCCCGATTCTCACCAAAAACATTCATGGAGTCGCGCCCTCGGCCTCGATAATGCCGATAGGGCTGTCCGGCGGCGGGCAGCCGATAGCGGCGCTCCAGCACGCGGTCGACAACGGCGCCGACGTCGTCAACCTCAGCATCGGAACACCGTTCTTCCATACGGGAAGCTACGACGGAAGACCCGGGATATGGCTGACCCAGCCTTTGCCCGCTTTCAATCCTCTTATCCGCGACGACTATTGGACAAGCGAGTTCGCCCAAGCCGCGAGCGTTCTCGCGGACGAGGACATCGTGGCGGTGTGGGCGGCCAGCAACGACGGATGGAACGCCGTCAACAACAGAGTCTCCATGTGCGGGAAAAATTTCCAAAAGGAGGAGGGTTGCTTACTAGGAGACGTAACGGTCCCCGCCACGGAATTCATGGAGAAGTTCACGCGCGAGGGCGATACCGTCCCCTTCAAGGACTTGTGGGGCACGGACTGCGGCAGCGACGACTGCGTCGACTACAACTCCGGTGGAGGATGGATGGAAGCTCCGTTGTTCGAACCCGGGCTGCTCGGAAAATGGCTGGTCGTCGCGGCGATGAATGAAGACGGCGAAATCGCTGCGTTCTCCAACGGATGCGGCGCCGCGAGAAACTGGTGCCTGGTAGCGCCGGGGGAAAATCTCAGAATTTTCCCCGACCCGGACAGGGTGATCGGCGGTACCTCGTTCGCCGCCCCCATGGTGACCGGTGCGTTGGCGGTTCTAAAGAGCCGGCTGTCCAGCATGCCGATGGAGGTCGTGCAAGCCCTGCTGCTCGAGTCCGCGGACCCGCTTGGAACACGGGCGGACAACCCCGACGAGCCGGACGCGGTCTACGGCTGGGGAAAGTTGAATCTCGAAAACGCGATCGTCAAGCAGGGGACTGTCCGCCTGCCGTACTCCGTCGTCGATCGACGCGCAGGAATTCCGCTGCGGAACGCCCGCGTGACGCTGTCCCCCGCCCTCGCCCAAGCGGGCGAGAGAATGCGGGCCGTCGAGGTCGCCGTAGGCGGCGTGGGCAGCGCGTACTACAACATGAAGCTGTCCGGCATCGTCGACATCGAGGCTCCTCCGCCTTCCCCCACGTTGATTCACGCCGCCAAGGACATGCTCGCGCCGACAAACGGCTACCGCGTCGAGAATTCCGTCCTTTTCGCCGATCTCGACCAACAGGCGTTTCGCGCCGTGGGGATGGATTTTTCCACCGGCCTGCTTGGCCGCTGGCGGTTGAGTCACGATCTTTGCGGCGATTGCAGGACGTCGTCATGGAGCGAATGGAGCGCCTTCCATGACGCCGCCCCTGCTTCGTCCCCCTTCTTCGACAGCGCCGGAGGGGCCGTCGCGTTGCACATGCAGGGCGACGGCGCGCGGCCGTTCGTCGCGTTCAGCGGGCGAGAGTCGCAGCGGACGCCGTGGCGCCAGTTCGGCTTGCAATGGCGGCACGCGCGCGGCGGGTTCGACTTTGCGGCGGAGTTCTCGCGCATCGACGAAAGCCGCAGCGTCTGGGGTTCTACGTTCGGCGCGCTCGGAAACATACGTACCGAAACCCTCCGGCAGAAGTTGTCCCTGTCAGGTTCTTTGGGCGGGAATTGGCGCGGGTTCGCCGGATACGAACGCAATTCCGGGGAAGTCTCCGCGACCGGCGGCATGCTGTCCGGCATATCCGGGCTGCGAGCGGATGGATGGTCGATGGGCGTCCAGGGGCGCAATGCGCTCCGGGACGAAGATACCTTGCGGTTTTCCGTCGGCCAGAAGACCCGGAGCAGAAAAGGACAGATCCGGATCGACCATCTCGTGGCGACAGGAAGCAGTTTTGTCGATGCGTTCTACCGCGGACGCCCGCAGTCGCTCGAGCAGCGGCAAGCCGTGATCGATTTGCGCGCCCGACCGACGATGCACTACGCCTTGGGCTATGCCCTGCCGGTTCAGAGGGGCGCGCAACTCGCCTTCGGCGTGGAATACGAAAACGAAACCCGGAACCATGGAGTTTCAGCTCAATTGCAGATCGACTTCTGAAGCGTCTACCGCTCCGGAAACCGGTTTGTCCTCCCGCGGAGCCTCTGGAGACCACTCGAAGCCCATCGCCTTCACGTAGGCGGCCCGCAGGCCGGCCCGGAAAACGAAAGGCTCGGCCTGCGCATGGGCGCACGACAACGAACGGGCGAAGCTCTGGGGGAAATCTTTTAGCTTTCTGGAATAACGCCGACCTTTAGAATTTCGTTCGTGGACGCTCCTCCGCGCAGTCGAGCAATGCTGCGCAAGATCACGCATACATGATGCGAACCAACTGCGCATGGAACGGGTACGCGGCTGCCCTTGTTCCGCAGTCGCGCGCAGGTCGGTCCCTCGCAACTGCGACCCATGCATCGGCGTCGCCCGCCGCCGCCGACGGTTCGAAATTTCAGGCCGTCCCGAATGCCCACGGAAGCAGCCGCGCGCGCTGCACGTTATCCGCAACGTTCGGACGGTGAACTGAAGTAAGGATCATTGTAGAATGGGGGTTGACGATAGGGAGGGTTTCCGATGGCGCGTGCGCAGGGATCGGCCGGTCGCGGCGCTGATTCTGAGCGTGCAAGAACGGTGCCGTACGGGGGACGGATTCGCCGTCACTGGATCGTCCGGCAGGATCGTCGCCGCATGGTCCCGCGTCGCGCCGGGAGTTTGCCGAACAAGGCGGCGTCGGCGGCTGCGAGGCGCACCGCGCTTCGGGAATTGAAACGCATGGACGCTCGCAACCCGGGCCGGTCGCCCGTGCCGTTCTCGACGATAGGCCCGGTACCGCGGCCGTAGGCAGCAAGAGATGAAACCCTTTGTCCGGCAACTCGTGTTGAAAGGTTTCCGCAGCGTTCCGGCGGGTCGTATCGAGTTCGACAACCCGACGATCCTCGTGGGCCGCAACGCTTCCGGAAAGAGCAATATCTTGAGCGCATTCTCCTTTCTCGCCGATGCCATGAGAATGCCGCTGCCAACGACGTTCGACCGGGCGGGTGGCTTCTCGGCGGTCAGGAATCGATCGTCCGGCGAAGGGCGTCCGCCGAATCTTGCCATGCGCGTCGATTTTGATTTCAGGAGAAACAGGCAGCGCGGTTTCTACGCCTTCGAGGTTAAAGCGGATCGTACGAAAAACTTTTCGGTGTCGAGAGAACAGTGCGTGTTCCGCCAAGGGGAGGAGCGAAGCTGGTTCGATCGCGAGGGGAAGCGTTTTGACTCGAACGTTGGCGGTTTGCATCCATTGCTCGAAATGACTTCCCTGGCGCTTCCGATTATTGGCGGCACAAAGAATTTCAAACCGGTATGGCGCGCGTTCTCTCGCATGAACGCGTATTCCATCGAACCCGAAAAGCTGCGGGGGATGCAGGAACCGGACGCGGGCTACGCTCTGTTGCCGGACGGCGCGAATGCGGCGAGCGTGCTCGAAAGGATCGAAAGCCAGCGGCGGGGCGATTTCGAACGTCTGTCATCGTTTCTTGAAGCGATCGTTCCGAATACGCGCCGGGTTTCCGTCAAGCGATACGGGAAGAAGCAGTCATTGGAGATCACCCGGGAATGGGGGAAAGGCACTCCGAGAACGCTCAAGTTCGAAGGATCGAGCATGTCCGACGGCGCCCTGCGCGCGATCGGACTGCTGGCTTCGGTGTTTCAGAAGCCGCCGCCGACGTTGATCGCAGTGGAAGAACCTGAGGCGACAATCCACCCCGGCGCATTGGGCGCGGTGCTCGATTTGCTGTGGGAGGCAAGTGAACGCATGCAGGTCATCGTGACCACCCACAGCCCGGAACTGCTTGACCGGCGGGAGGTCGGCAACCGTCATTTACGAGTGGTCGAATGGAATGAAGGAGCAACCCGCGTCGCACCGGTGTCGAATGCGAACCGTCGCGCCTTACGGAAAGGCCTGACGGAAGCGGGCGGATTGTTTCGCGCGAACGCCCTGGAAGCCGCGCCATGCTCTCAGGACGGCGTCAACCGGAGCGATTTTTTCCAAGATCTACGATGAATAACCAACCGATTGTCGAAGGGCACGGCGAAATCTCCTCTGCGCCGATCCCGTTCCGACGCTTGCGCGACGAAGCTCAGGCTTGGGGAGTGAAGATCGCGAACGGCGCCCGCGGTAGCAACTCGCAAAGCGGGATCCTTTGCAGAACGCGATCCGCACGGCGGCCTAGACTCACGATTGCGCGGGCATCCTCGTGCTTTTCGATGCGGACAACGATTGCCCGACTGGCTCCGATTCTCGATCTGTGGCCCTGCACCGCGACGAACCCGATACCCTGCCCTACCGTCATGGCGACTCGGCGGATGATCGGAATCTCGCAGCCGCTCTCCGATCTCCGATCGGTCCTTTATCGAATAGCCGCGCTTCACGCTCCGTTGTCGAAGTCCATGCAGAAATTTCGGCTCGAAGTGTTTCGAAATCGCCGGATCAAAAGCGACGCTGAACGCCTGCGCGTACGCCGCATTCTCCCTGATTTTCGAACAACTCCCGTGCCTTGAGTCCACGGTCGGCTCTAACGGAAAATTTTCTCCAAGCTTTTGGACAGCGCTCCGAGTCTATCGAAAGGCCATATTGAAGAGATGGTAAACGGATGCACCGATACTCCTTTGCGCATATCGACAACCAAACTCCCTACGGGCGGGGGTGATGGATCGTCGGAAGCGGAACTCGTGACTTTCAGGCTAGCGTATCCCGGCGCTACGTCACGCAATACGAAACCTACCATCGATTGAGGTGTCCATGAATGATAGCTGGATGCTCCAGCATACTGCATCGGCATAAATTTGCTCCATCTTTCGGGACGAATAACATGAATATTCCTGTATTCCGACAGGTTCGCTTGTTGCAATTGGAAGCGAACAAATTCCAACTCCTTGATTTGAGGCATTACGAAACAGGCATGAACCTGCCATGCCGCAACCGCGATGCAGACGGCTGCCGTCGCGCCTGCGACGCAATTTATTCGACCGACGGAAAAACGGCTCGCAAATCCCTGTACGGCAAGATACATATAGAAAACGACGAGGGAGGTAAGAGCCGGTATCATTCGATAATCGTTTGCCCGCTGTTCGACGGAAAGCATGACGGAATGGCTGAGAAACAACAGAAGCATGGCCAATGCGTATTTCGAGATACGGCGTTCTCTATCTCTTTTGAAATACGGAAAAAGTCCCGCGAAAATAAAGGAAAATATGAGTATTGTGACCGGCAAGATCCAGTTCGGATAATTCGTTAGTATAACGAGGAAATTTAGAGCGTACGTCAAAGGGCGGACAAACCACAGAACCCTCTCCGGGATGTCCGAGATTCCAATCAATCCGCCGCGAGCAGAATAATGGCTATCTGAATATATTGCAGGGCCAAGCTTGTAAATAACGAACCCCAAAGCCATCCCGACAGCGAAGATAGCGCAGTATAAGGCGAAGCGGCGAAACGTCCTCCCCGACTCTTCCGCATCCGATGGTTTCAACAGGTTGATGGCGGCAAATACCCAGAAAAACATCGCCGCGGGCTGATATATGGCAAGCGCCGCCAATAAGCAGAAAACGGCACCCGCCGTCAGCGCCAGTTTTCCGACGCGGCGAGGTTCGTCGAACGCTCGGTCCGTCAACAGGGCGGATAGCCCCGAAACCGCTGCGGCATAAGGTACAGGCGCTATCGTGGCCCACGCAGCGGAGAGTTGAAACGGCAGGGAACAGCCGATGATCGCGCCCACGCAGAAGGATTGGAAGCGGCTATGTCCGGCGCGCACGAGCGCGAGAAATAAACTCCATGCCAACAGGGCGATTCCAACGACGCCGACAAGCCGGATCCATCGCAAGTCTTCGAGGTCGGTGGCGAGCCAGACAAAGATATAGCCGATCAACGCGTATAAGGGCCGACCCTCGATTGTTCGCTTCTCCGGGTGCGTTCCGTTCGTCCCGAAAAAGAAATCGGGATAATCGTCGCTGATCGCGAAGTCATTCGCCCAAACGGAAAAATAGCACGCCAAAAATATCGCCAAATACAGGGCGATAACGGGCCAATAGGAAACCGTCTCTGAAGCACGACGCAGACTCCCGGCAATCTTCGTTGCCGCGTTCGCTCCGCTCATGCTCGCCGTCCGTCCTGGAAACCGGTTTGTCCGCGCCCGCCCCGCAGCCTCGGGATCTCACTCGAAGCCCATCGCTTCCACATAGGCTGCCCGTATGTCGGCCGGCTGTCCGGCCTGGAAAACGAAGTTGCGCATGGACCGCGCGCGCGGATGATCGGAGTCTCGCAGTTGCTCGCCGGTCGGTCCCTGAACCAGATAGGCGCGGTCGAAAATCGGCAGGCCGACGCAGGCGTTGACCGCCGGGTCGCGGATTACCGCCTTCGGGTCCTCGCCGTTTGCGATCCGTTCGATATCGTCGGCGAATATTTTCCGCATCAAAATCACGCCGCGGTCGCTGCGTCCGAGATGCTCGCGCGACCGGTCGGCAAGCCTTCCCTGCCCGACCCACGCCACGAAGTCCTGGTTCATGACGTGGCTGGTGATCCAGCGTCCCGTCTCTTCGTCCTTGACCGGTCCGTACCAGTACGGGATCGCGTTCTGCCGAAACGGCCTCCGGTCCCGCGGCACGGGGTTGAAAAACCAGCCGACGCTGAGCGTGTTGCCGTCGTCGATCGGCACGCGCCACTCGAAGTGATCTCCGGTGAACAGCGCGTTGGGCCACAGGCAATTGCGCCCGACGGTCCACAACGGATGGTTTTCGTCCGTGTCCTCCAGAACGCGCTTGTAGGTGATGCCGTATGCGAACTCTTCGAAATCGATCTTCAGATGCGTCGGCGCGTAGGGTTCCGAAGCGCCCGTCGCGCGGACGCGCCAATTAGCGTGCTGCCACTCGAAATGGACCGGATCGATCGAGTTCTCCTGGCACTGCAGCCAGTTGCACGGGATTTCCGACAGCACGATCTGGCGGAAACCGTTTTCCCAAGTGAACGGCTCCCAGTTGGGAACGAGCGGCGCGGGCTCGGGACCGAGATACGCCCACAGCAGGCCGCCCTGCGCCTCTACGGGATACGCGGTTATCCGAATTTTCTCCCTGAATCGGGAACCCGCCCTGTCCTCGAACGGCTGTTCGACGCAGGCGCCGGTTCGGTCGTAGCACCAGCCGTGATAGCTGCAGCGCAGGCCGTGAGGTTCGACGTAGCCGTAGGTCAGATCGGCGCGCCGATGCGGGCAATGCCTGTCCAGCAACCCGTAGCCGCCGGACAGGTCCCGGTAGAGCGCGAGATCCTCGCCCATGAGGCGCACCGGCTTGGTGGAGCGTTCCTCCATTTCCGAGACGGCGGCTACAGGATGCCAGTATCGCCGCAACAGTTCGCCCATCGGCGTATTCCTGCCGACTTCGGACAATCTCCTGTTCTCGGCGTGGTCCAGCATGGCGCTCCCCCGTTTCGCCCTACCCTACCCCACCGCCCGCCGGCCTGTCATCGCGCCGACGCGAAAAATGCGAGTCGGGTGGTTTACGGGACACGGCGGATCGACCCGCATGGAAGGAGAGGAAACCACGGCGAATTTCGTGGTGCGATCTCACGAGCGGCTGCATGAGTGGATCGCCGAAGAGCACGGCTATGAACGAGGGGCGCCGTTGCGAGTTCGCGGTGAGCAAGCCGGCGAATCTGGTCTGCGAACGTCGCGGGCGTCGAACAGGCGCCCGACGAGGTGAGGCGCTGCACCTTCGAATCCTGCGAACGGGGCCGCGCCTGCGACATCTTTGCGGCCTGTCGCCGGACCGTCGACCGGGCCGCTGAACGCCACACGCATTATTTCCCGCTCGAACTGCCAGAGAAATGCGCGGTCGACGCGCCCGGGCGAACGCCCCGCCTTCGAGCCTTGCATGCGGGAAACGTTCGACCCCACCCGCAAGCGGGTCGACGAGTCCGATCTTCATCGACGACGACCGGAGGGGCCGCTTCGGTCACCTCGATGCGGGCAAATCGGCGGCGGCGCAACACTCCGCCCGGTCAAGGGGCGGGGCTCCCAGGGTCATTTCCAGCTGATCCGTCCCATCTGCACGCCGAAGGGAATGATGATCCCTTCGTCGATCTCCAGATCCTTTGCGTGCACGAATACCGAAGGCAGACTGGCGATCGGAATGACGTAGGCCTGATCGTTGATCCGGTTGAAGATCTTGCGGTAGAGCTTCTCCCGCTCGGCAACGTCGAAGATCGAACCCGCCTTCTTCATCCAGCCCTTGATCCGATCGTCTCCGTAGTAATCGCGCGCCTTGCTGGCGAAGTAGAAGGTGACCAGCGCGTCGACGTCGGGAACGCCGCCGGAGCCGAACTGGTGGACCAGCGTCTGGATCTTTCCGGATCGCTGCAGCTTCCTGTAGGAGCCGAACGTGACGCTCTTGAGGGAAGCCTGCACCCCGACGGCTCGCAGATAGCCCGCCACCGCCTCCGCCACCTTGCGCGATTCCGGCAACGTCGTGATCTCCAGCTTGAGACCGGTCTTTCCGGCCTCCGCCAGCAATCTCTTCGCCGCCGCGGGGTCGTAGGCCGGCGGCTTGCGGTCGAAGGCGCAACCGATCTGCAGCGGCTTGCAGATGGAGTCCATCTTCCTCACCGCGTCGCCGCCCGCGAAGATATTGCGGCGAATCGAATCGCGATCGATCGCATGGACGAGCGCCCGGCGCACCCGCGCATCCTTCAAATCGTCGATCCCGGAACGCCCCAACGCGTCGAACGCGATGTAGCGATACAGGATTCCGTTGCTGACGGTCATTGCCAGCCGCGGATCCTGCGACAGGTTGTCGGCCTGATCCTTAGGCACGTTGTGAATCAGATCGATGCCGCCGGTGAGGAGTTGCGCGACCTGGGTCTGAATATCGGGAATCGGCAGGATATGGACGTTTTCGATCCGGCCGGCGGGCTTGGAAGGAACGCCGTGCCGGTAGTCGGGGTTCCGCGCCATCCGGACGCCGCCGTTCGGATCGTACGACACGACCTTGTAGGGACCCGTTCCGATCGGCTTCTTCCCGAACGCCGCCTTGTTCTTCATGGCGCCGTGCGCGTCGGACGGCAGAATCGGCACGCTGACGGCGAACCGCGCCAACGCGGCCGCCCGCGGTCCCTTGGTGGTCACGCGCACGGTGTAGCGATCGACCTTCTCGGCCTTGTCGATCCAGAGAAAGCGCGTCTTGATGCGGAACTTGACCTTCGGGTCCGCGAGCCAGTTGAGCGTGTAGACGACATCGTCCGCGTCCAGCGGCGAGCCGTCATGGAACTTCACGTCGTCGCGCAGATTGAACTCGTACGTCGTCGCGTCCGGCCGGCTCCACGATTTCGCCAGCAGCGGTTCGAACTCCTTGGTCTTCTCGTCGTAGGAAATCAGCGTGTCGAACACCGCGCGCGCCGTGAACGTGGTTTCGGTCTTGGGATCGTAAATCAGGTCCACGCCCGGAATCGGATCGTAGAAGCCGACTCGCAGCGTGTCCGCGGACTTCTGCGCCGGAGCGGGTCCGCCGGTCAGAACTGCGGCGGTCGCCGCCGCAACCAGAATTTTGCACTGCATTTCGTGTCTCCCTGTCTCCGGCGGACTGCGCCGGGGCGCGATGAACCGAATTCGCATCGTAGCCTTTCGCAAGGCTCTCGCCAGCCGGTCCATTCGGCCGAACCGAAATCCCGTCCGCGACGCCGCGGCCGTTCGATTTCCGGAAACCGACCGACGCTGCGGGGCATCGAACCGGAACGCTGCACGCGTTATTTCCTGCGCGAACTGCCGGAGAAGTGCGCGGTCGACGCGCCCGGGCGAACGCCTCGCCTTCGAGCCTTGCACGCGGGAAACGTTCGACCGCACCCGCAAGCGGATCGACGAGCTCGTCGACGACGACCGGAAGGGCCGCTTCGGTTACGTCGACGGGAGCGAAGCGGCAGCGGCGTAAGGCCCCGCCCGGTCATGGGGCGGGGCATGCAGGGTCACTTCCAGCTGATCCGTCCTATCTGCGCGCCGAAGGGATTGATGATCCCTTCGTCGATCGCCAGATCCTTCGCGTGCACGAATACCGAGGGCAGACTGGCGATCGGAATGACGTAGGCCTGATCGTTGATCCGGTTGAAGATCTTGCGGTAGAGCTTCTCCCGCTCGGCGGTGTCGAAGATGGAACCCGCCTGCTTCATCCAACCCTTGATCTGATCGTCTCCGTAGTAGTCGCGCGCCTTGCTGGCGAAGTAGAAGGTGACCAGCGCGTCGACGTCGGGAACGCCGCCCGAACTGAACTGGTGGACCAGCGTCTGGATCTTTCCGGATCGCTGCAGCTTCCTGTAGGCGCCGAACGTAACGCTCTTGAGGGAAGCCTGCACCCCGACGGCTCGCAGATAGCCCGCCACCGCCTCCGCCACCTTGCGGGATTCCGGCAGCGTCGTGATCTCCAGCTTGAGGCCGGTCTTTCCGGCCTCCGCCAGCAACCTCTTCGCCGCCGCGGGATCGTAGGCCGGCGGCTTGCGGTCGAAGGCGCAACCGATCTGCAGCGGCTTGCAGATGGAATCCATCTTCCTCACCGCGTCGCCGCCCGCGAAGATATTGCGGCGTATCGAATCGCGATCGATTGCGTGGACGAGCGCCCGGCGCACCCGCGCATCCTTGAGGTCGTCGATCCCGGATCGTCCCAACGCGTCGAACGCGATGTAGCGATACAGGATTCCGTTGCTGACGGTCATTGCCAGCCGCGGATCCTGCGACAGGTTGTCGGCCTGATCCTTGGGGACGTTGTGAATCATGTCGATGCCGCCGGTGACGAGCTGCGCGACCTGGGTCTGAATGTCGGGAATCGGCAGGATGTGGACGTTTTCGATCCGGCCGGCGGGCTTGGAAGCGACGCCGTGCCGATAGTCGGGGTTCCGCGCCATCCGGACGCCGCTGCTGGGATCGTAGGACACGACCTTGTAAGGACCCGTTCCAATCGGCTTCTTCCCGAACGCCGCCTTGTTCTTCATGGCGCCGTGCGCGTCGGAAGGCAGAATCGGCACGCTGACGGCGAACCGCGCCAGCGCGACCGCTCGCGGTCCCTTGGTGGTCACGCGCACGGTGTAGCGATCGACCTTCTCGGCCTTGTCGATCCAGAGAAAGCGCGTCTTGATGCGGAACTTGACCTTCGGATCGGCCAGCCAGTTCAACGTGTAGACCACGTCGTCCGCGTCCAGCGGCGAGCCGTCATGGAACTTCACGTCGTCGCGCAGCTTGAACTCGTACGTCGTCGCGTTCGGCCGACTCCACGATTTCGCCAGCAGCGGTTCGAACTCCCTGGTTTTCTCGTTGTAGGAAATCAGCGTGTCGAATACCGCGCGCGCCGTGAACGAGGTTTCGCCCTTGGGATCGTAAACCAGGTCCACGCCCGGAATCGGATCGTAGAAGCCGACTCGCAGCGTGTCCGCGGATTTCTGCGCCGGAGTGGATCCGCCGGCCAAAACTGCGGCGGTCGCCGCCGCAATCAGAATTTTGCACTGCATTTCATGTCTCCCTGTCTCCGGCGGACTTCGCCGGGGCGTCAAGCGCCGATGAGCCGCATCGTAGTCTTTCGCAGGGCTTGCGTCAGCCGATCCTTTCGCCCTGAACCGAATTCGCGCGACGACGTCGTTGCGGACGCTCCGCGGGAGACGTTGGGGGAAGCGACGGGCGCAACGGGACGGTCCCTGCGCCGAACGGATCGCCTCCGGGCCGCCGGGACGAAGAAATCCAAACGCGATCCTCGGAGGAGGTCAGCCTCTCCGTTTCCGAAACAACGGCGGCCATGGATCAATCGGGAATCGCGACCCGCGCCTCGACCAGCGCATGGCGTCGCTCCTTGCGGACGACCTCGACCGCGCGCGCCAGCGCCGCCGGCAGCGCGGAGCCGTCCGCGACGCGCTCCGCGTGACCGCGGCTCGCTTCGGCGATTCGGCAGAAGTCGGGCAGCGGTTCCAGCGACGTGATCGGCAGCTGGTTCATCCGCGCCGCCTCGCCCTCCGGATAGACGTTCCGCGCCGCCCGCCGCACCGCGTTCCAAATGCCGTTGTTCATCACCACCGTCAGCACCGGCAAGTTTTGCGCCTCCGCCACCTGGTGGCAGGCGACCGGATTCGCGAATATGTACGACCCGTCGCCGACGCAGGCGACGACCAGCCGTTCCCGATCGGCGAGCGCCGCTCCCAGCGCCGCAGGCAAGCCCCACCCGAGTCCGCCCGAGAACGGGACGGAGAAGAATCGGTTGGGTCCCTTGAGGTCCATGAAGGACGGATTGACCCCGAGTTCGCTGAATACCACGCCGTCGCCGCCGAGAATCTCGGAGAGGCATTTGCCGACGTACGGCGGCGTCATCGGCGTGCCGCCTCCCTTGTCCGCGGCCGCCGCGGCGTCCGCGCGCCGCCGGTCCGCGCGCGCAGCGACGGTCCGCCTCCGCTCGTCCGACGCCGGACCGTTCAGCGCTTCGGCGATGGCGTCGACCGTATGCGCGGCATCGCCGCAAATCGCAAGGTCGTTCCGAAAGCTCCGCACCGGCATCGATCGGAACAGCGGATCGGGGCCGACATGAACGACGCAGGCGCCGGCCGCGGGACGTTGACTGCGCTGCACCCACGGCACCTGCGACTGAACGACCAGAACGAAGTCCGCTTCGCCGATCCACGGTCCGACGTCGTAGCCGCCGTGCAGAGGATGGGCGGTCGGCAGGACGTTGCGGAGCGCGAGGTTTTCCACGACCGGCGCCGCAGCCGCTTCGGAAAGGCGCGCAAGCGCCGCCGCAAGCCGGCCCTCCGGGTCGCCGCGCTGGACGACGATCAACGGGTTGTTCGCGGCCGCCAGCATCCTTGCCGCCTTGCGAACCGCATCCGGATCGGGCCGGGCGGGCGTCGGCGCCGATTGAAGCGGAACGTCGGCGGCGTGATCCATCGGTTGCCGCTCGGCCAGCGGTTCGCGCGGCAATCCAAGAAATACCGGACCCCGAGGTTCCGTCATGGCGATCGTCAGGCCGCGGTCGACCAGAAGCTCGGCCTGCTCGGGATAGCGCAGTTCGTAGTCCCACTTGGTCACTTCGCGGACCATCGCCGCCTGATCGCGCATCTCCTGGCCGTAATGTATCGGCGCCATTCGCGAGCCGAGGCGACCGTGCTCGGTGAGCGGCGTGCGGCCGGCCATCATGAACAGCGGGATCTGGTCGCTGGCCGCGTTGATCAGTCCCATCAGCGAATTGGCGAGACCGACGTTGACGTGCACCATCGCGGCCTGGGGGCGGCCGGTGACGAGATAGTAGCCGTGCGCCATGGCGACCGCCGCCGTTTCGTGCGGGATGACGAGAGGTTCGGGCATGGCGCCGAGACCGCTCTTGGTCGCGGCCGCGGCGTAGCCTTCGACGATCGGCGCGAAATCCGTGCCGGCGTTCGCGAAGAGGTAATCGACGCCGTTCCGCTTGAGCCGGACGAGAAGGGCTTCGGCGGCGGAAGGGGAAAGAGCTCTGGAGTCTGCGTCTTGGCGGGCAACGTCTTGCATTTCTTTCTCCCGACGGCACAGGCGCCGCGTCGCCCGCTGCGGCGGGCGCGCGAACCGGAAGGCATGATGGCCTCGAAGGAAGAGGCGGTCCACCTGCCGGAACCCCGCTCCCGGCCGTTGCGCCGTTTCAACCGCCGCGCGCAGCCGACGGCGCGCCTCGCCCGAGGCGGGCGCTCGCGAGCGTTCGTCCGGATTCCGCGCGAAACCGGTCGTACGCCGCGCGCGCAACCTCGGGAGACCCGGGGCGGAACCCGGGCCTTCCCGGTCTCCGCCGACCTTACTTCCAGCCGATCCGGCTCATCTGCGCGCCGAAGGGATTGATGATGCCCTTGTCGACGGCCAGATCCTTCGCGTGCAAAAACACGGACGGCAGGCTCGCAATGGGAATGACGTAAACCTGCTCGTTGATGCGGTCGAAGATCATGCGATAAAGCTTTTCCCGCTCGGCGACGTCGAAGATCGAACCCGCCTCCTTCATCCAACCCTTGATCTGAGCGTCTCCGTAATAGTCGCGGGCCTTGCTGGCGAAATAGTAGGTGACCAGAGCGTCGACGTCGGGAACGCCGCCCGAACTGAACTGGTGAACCAGCGCCTGGATCTTGCCCGCCCTCTGCAGCTTCCGGTAGGCGCCGAAGGTCTGCGTCTTGATCGACGCCTTCACGCCGACGGCCCTGAAATATCCCGCGATCGCCTCGGCCACCTTGCGCGCCTCGAGCAGCGTGGTGATTTCCAGTTGCAGTCCGGTCCTGCCCGCTTCCTTCAGAAGCTTCCTCGCCGCCGCCGGATCGTAGGCGGGAGGGTTCCGGTCGAAAACGCAGCCGATCTGCATGGGCTTGCAAATCGAATCCATCTTCCTCACGGCGTCGCCGCCCGCAAAGATATTGCGGCGGATCGAATCGCGATCGATCGCATGGATCAACGCACGCCGCACCCGGACGTCCTTCAGGTCGTCGCGTCCGGTGCGTCCGACGGCGTCGAGAGCGATGTACCGGAACAGGATGCCGTTGCTGATCGTGATCGCGAGCCGCGGATCCTGGGAAAGGTTGTCCGCCTGATCCTTGGGAACGTTGTGGATCATGTCGAGGCCGCCGGTGACGAGCTGCGCGACCTGGGTCTGGATGTCGGGAATGGGCAGGGCATGGACGTTCTCGATCCTGCCGGCCGGTTTGGAGGGAACGCCATGCCGGTAATCCGGGTTGCGCGCTAGCCGAACGCCCTTGTCGGGATGATAGGAGACCAGCTTGTAAGGCCCGGTTCCGATCGCCTGCTTCCCGAACGCCGCCTTGTTCTTCATCGCGCCGTGAACGTCGGACGGAAATATCGGAATGCTCACGGCGAAACGAGCGAGCGCGACCGCCCGCGGCCCCTTCGTCGTCACGCGCACGGTGTAACGATCGACCTTCTCGGCCTTGTCGATCCACAGAAAGCGCGTCTTGATGCGGAACTTGACCTTCGGATCCGCGAGCCAGTTGAGCGTGTAGACGACGTCGTCGGCATCCAGCGGCGAGCCGTCGTGGAACTTCACGTCGTCCCGCAACTCGAACTCGTAGGTCGTCGGGTCGAGACGCCGCCACGACTTGGCCAGCAGCGGTTCGAACTCCCTGGTTTCCTCGTTGTAGGAGATCAGCGTGTCGAACACCGCGCGAGCCGTGAACGAGGTTTCGCCCTTGGGATCGTAAATCAGGTCCACGCCCGCGATCGGATCGTAGAAGCCTACTCGCAGCGTGTCCTTCGACTTCTGCGCCGCGGCCGGCGCCGCGATCATGACGGCGGCCGCCGCCGCGGCAAGAAACCGTCCGCCCGATTTTCGGGTCGTTCTCCGTTTGCCGTTCATCTTGCGTCTCCCTATCCTTGATCTTTCGTCATCGGCGCCGCTCGCGCCCCTGCGGAGGACCGTCACATGATAATCGACTGTCACGCCCACGTCAGCGCGCCCGCGGAACTCTGGGCCTACAAGGCCACGCTGCTGGCCCATCGCGGTTCGCACGGCCGGGGCAAGGTCGTCGTCAGCGACGACGACATCCGCCGCTCCGTCGAAGAAAAGCACTTCCCCGGATCGGGACACAGCCACATGAGCTACCTCGACGAACTGGGGACCGACCTGCAGCTCCTGTCGCCGCGGCCCTTCCAGCTCATGCACTCCGAAAAACCCGCGAAACTCGTGCAATGGTTCCACGAGGAGTGCAACGACGTCATTTACCGCGAAACGCAGTTGTACCCGAACCGCTTCGTCGGCGTCGCCGGTCTGCCGCAGCCCTGCGGGGAACCGCTCGACATGGCGATCGCCGAACTTGAACGCTGCGTCGGCGAGCTCGGCTTCAGAGGATGCCTGCTCAACCCCGACCCCTACGAAAACACCGGCGTCCATCCGCCGGCTCTGGGCGACCGCTACTGGTATCCCCTCTACGAGAAGCTGTGCGAACTCGACGTTCCGGCTCACATTCACGGCACCGGATCGAGGTCCGAACGGGAACCCTACTCCTTGCGCTTCATCAACGAGGAGACGACGGCCGTGTACGGTCTGGTGAACTCCGCCGTCCTCGACGACTTTCCGGATCTCAAGATCGTCGTGAGCCACGGCGGCGGCGCGATTCCCTACCAGCTCGGACGCTTCGAGTCCGGCACGTTGCGGCGCGAGGGCGCGGAACGGTTCAGCCGGCGAATGCGCCGCCTGCATTACGACACGGTTCTGTACACGCCGGAAGCGATCGAGCTGCTGATCCGCGTGGCGGGCGTCGACCAGTGCCTGTTCGGCGCCGAATGTCCGGGCGTCGGCTCCTCGATCAATCCGGACACCGGGCGGCACATGGACGACGTCGCTCACCACATCGCGTCTTTCGACTGGCTGTCCGACGCCGACAAGGAGAAGCTTCTTTCCGGCAACGCGAAACGCGTCTTCGGACTCGGGCTCTGACCGCGCGGAGCGGCGGAGCGCAAGGTGGGCCGCTTCTTCCTGCAGAGGGCGGGCGTCGCGCTTCTGGTCGCCATAACGGTGTCGGTCATCGGCTTCGCGCTATTGCGGCTCTCCGGGGACCTCGCGGCCGACCTGGCCGGCGAGGACGCGACGCCCGAGGAGGTCGCCGAGATCGCCAGGCTCTACGGTCTCGACCGCCCGTTGCACGCGCAGTACCTCGACTGGGCCGGAAAGGCGCTCCGCGGCGATCTCGGACAATCGCTGTTCACCAACGAACCGGTCACGGAACTCATACTCGAGCGCATCGGCGTCACCGTCCGACTGTCCCTATACTCCCTTGCCCTGGCGCTCCTGATCGCCGTTCCGCTCGGCGTGCTCGCCGCCGTCAGGATGAACACGTGGATCGACCGGGCGGCGCTCGCGATCGCCGTATTCGGGCAGGCGATCCCCAATTTCTGGTTCGGCCTGCTGCTGATCTACCTGTTCGGCGTCCTCCTGCGCTGGTTGCCGATATCCGGGTCCGGCGACTTCGCGCATTACGTGCTGCCGACCGTCACTCTCGGCACGACGGTAATGCCGGCGCTCATGCGGCTTACCCGCGCCGGAATGCTGGAGGTGCTGGACGCGGACTTCGTCCGCACCGCCTGGGCGAAGGGGCTGCACGCTTCGACCGTCTTCTTCAAGCACGCGCTGCGCAACGCGATCCTGCCCGTGGTGTCGCTTTCCGCCGTGTCGCTGGGATTCCTGCTCGGGGGATCGGTGATCGTCGAGGCGGTCTTCGCGCTGAACGGCATCGGGCTGCTCGCCTATCAGTCGATTCTCAGAAGCGATTTTCCCGTCGTCCAGTCGATCCTGGTGTTCGTATCGTTCGCCTACATCCTGCTCACGCTGGCGTCCGATCTGATCAACGCGCGGCTCGATCCCCGCATTCGGCTGGATTAGGAGGCGAAGGTGCGCGACGCCGACGAAACGACCGAATTCGCGGCGCCGTCGCCGCGCGAGATCATGCGGCGGCGCGCGCTGTCGCATGCCGGATTCCTTCTCGGAACCGGATTCGTCCTGGCGATCTCGCTGCTGGCGGCGTTCGCGCCCGCGGTGACGCCGTTCGATCCGTTCGCGCAGAACCTCGACGCCCGGCTGATCAATCCGGTCTGGGGCGACGGCGGCACCTGGTCGCATCCGCTCGGAACCGATTCCCTCGGCCGCGACTACCTCACCCGAATCCTCTACGGCGCGCGGATATCGCTGATCGTCGGCCTCGGCGCCGCGGCCATCTCCGGCCTCGTCGGATCGACGATCGGATTGATCGGCGGGTATTTCGGCGGCCGCGCGGACGCCGCCGTGATGTATCTCATCAACGTGAAGCTGGCCCTTCCCGGCATCCTGATCGCCCTGTCGCTGGTGTCGGTATTCGGCGGCTCGCTCCTCGCGATCGTCTGCATTCTCGGCTTCCTGTTCTGGGACCGATTCGCGGTCGTGGTGCGCAGCGCCACCCAGCAAGTCCGCAACAACGAGTTCGTGACGGCGGCGGAGGCGGTCGGCGCATCGCGAACCCGGATCGTCCTGCGCGAAATCCTTCCGAACGTGATGAGCCAGATCATCGTGGTCGCCAGCCTGGAGACCGGGATCGCCATCCTCGTGGAAGCGGTTCTTTCCTTTCTCGGGCTCGGGATTCAGCCCCCTACCCCGTCGTGGGGGTTGCTCGTCTCGGAGGGACGCAGTTTCATGTTCTTCAAGCCCTATCTGATCGCGCTGCCGGGCCTCGCGATATTCCTGCTCGTGATCGCGGTCAATCTGATGGGCGACGGCGTTCGCGACATCACCGCTCCGGAGGGCCGCAATCGATGACCGGCGCGCCGGCCAAGGGGCGCAACGAACAACGGGAGACATACGATGGCTGATATCGTGCTCGGCATGTGGACGACCCACGGCCCGACCCTCAACACCACGCCGGATCAATGGGCGAACCGGGTCAAGGCCGACCTCGCCCGCAAGCATTGGTTCAAGGGAGAAGAACTGCCGTTCGACGAACTCGTCGAACGACGCTCCGGCGAGGGAATTCGCGAAAAGTTCACCGACGCCGAGCGGCAGCGCCGCTACGACGCCTGCCAAAAGGCCATCGCGGCCCTGGGCGACGCCTGGGAAAGCGCGGCGCCGGACGTCTGCGTCATCCTCGGCAACGATCAGCGCGAACTCTTTCTCGAAGAAATTCAGCCCGCTTTCACCGTTTATCACGGCGAGATCTTCCACAATCAGCCGCTGACCGACGCGCAGAAGGCGCTTCTGCCTCCCGGCATCGAGGAGGCGGAGTGGGCGTACCGCCCCGACCGGCGGACCGAGTATCGCGGCGCGCCCGAACTCGCCGAAGTTGTCTTCGAGCAGGCGATGCGGGACGGCTTCGATCTCGCCGCGTCCGCCGCCTGGCCGGAACACGACAACCATCGGCATGCAGGAACCCCGCACGCCTTCAGTTTCATATTGAGGCGGATCATGCGCGACCGGACGGTGGCCACCCTGCCGGTCATCGCGAACACCTTCTATCCGCCCAACCAGCCGACCGCCCGCCGCTGCTTCGATCTCGGCCGGATGATCGGGCGCGCGATCGCCGGCTGGAATTCGGAAGCGCGGGTCGCCGTGGTGGGTTCCGGCGGCATGTCGCATTTCTGCATCGACGAGGACCTCGACCGGAGATTTCTGGACGCGCTGCGGGGCCGCGATTCGGACGCGCTGCGCGGGATCGAACAGGAGTTGCTGATGTCGGGTTCGTCGGAGTTGCGGAACTGGATCGCCGCCGCCGGCGTGCTGTTCGAAACGGAGCTGTCGGGCGACGTGATCGACTACGTGCCCTGCTACCGGTCGGAAGCCGGCACCGGCACCGCCAACGGCTTCGCGTGCTGGAACTGAAACGGCTCCACGCAACCGCCGGCCAAGACTGGCGCGCGGGTTCGGGCGTCGGCACGGTTCGTGCCGCGCTTCATTCCACAGGACGCCCGGAAGAAGGCTGCCATATAGGGGCACGTCGCGCCCAAAGGAACGGATCTCCGAGCGACGGAACAGGAGCTCTTTGCGGAGACCGGCTCGAAATCGCGTTCGGCATGACGCTTTTCTTCGGCATGCAACGAGCGTTGGAATATTTCGAGCGCGCGCAGGATAAGCTTTGCGCCGAGAACGGCGACAATGTTCGGCCTCGGCATATCGTCGCGCCGGCCGGTTCACGCCAAACAGTACTGGCCAAACCGGATTGCCTTTTCTCGAACGGTACCGTCATCGCTTTTCAGCACATGTCTTCTTGCGAAACCATCAAGCCGAGGAAAACGGCTATCGCCTGATCGAGCCGTTCGATGTCTTCTCTGTCGAGTTCGCCGGTCCGCCTGCCGATCTTCCGTGTCGATACAGTGGCGATCTTGTCCACCATGAGACAGCGCATCGAGCCCGTTCGCCCGTCAGGTTCGATTGGGAGGCGCATCAACGGCGCTTCGGCTGTGTCGGTCGTGAAGGGACAGATCGCGATCAAGGCGGTTCCGTCGAATCCGTCGTCCTGAACGATCACTGCGGGATGGGGTTTGCCCGTATAGTCTCCTCCTCCTGAAACCGTCCATCCGCGCTTCATTCATCGCCCCAGTCGGTGACGGCATCGACAAAATCTTGGTCCTCCTGCGCTTGCGGGCTCCGGGCGACGACAAGGGATTGGCGTTGGGCTTCGGCCCGAAAAGCGGCCGCGCTCCGATCAGCTTCGTCGTCGGCAAACGGTTCGGGCAGCGCCGCGACGATGCGCGAGGTTTCCACGCTGACATGGACGACGCGGCGGATGGCAGAGATCAGGTCACGCGGGTCGTCGAACCAGCCGTTCGGGTCGTTGACGATGCCGCTCTCGCGATCCTGCACGATCCTGTAACGGTCGATAAACCATTCCAGCGGGGTTCTCCCGTTGACTTGGTATTCGTGCGCCTTGGCGGGGACACCGCGGAGGCTCACGTGCTCGTTGACACGGAGGATTGTCCTTTCGTCGTCCTCGAACCGCATTGCCCGATCGCCGAGGCAAAAATGTTCCGGTCGAGGCTCTTCGGAACCCGAAAACTCGACATCGAGCGGGTACTCGTCGCAGCTCTCGTATCGAAGATGAAGATCGGCGAGTTTGCGCCCCGCCTCGGCGAAAGCATGGAAATCCGCCGCGAACGGAACGCGGGGCAATTCCTTGGTCAAGTCGTTCGCGAAACGTTCTCGATAACGCGGATGATGCAGGACTGCGTAGACGTAATCGAATATCGCGTCTTTCGAGATGGAGTTGTCGCCGTATTTTGTGCGAAAGACTCGAAGGGCTGTATCGGCGATATTGTCCACTCGTTCGAGTTTCGGCTCAAGCCCCGGAAGCTCGTCCTGCGTGTTTTCCGAACGCCGATACCGGTATCGCGGGAAGCACTGACTTTTAGATACGAGTTCCAGATCCGGCATCGTATCGACTACGAGGGCGGAGAACGGCTTGGTCGATCCTATGCCCGGAACGCAGATCGCACGGTTTTCGCCTCGAACTAACTTTGGAAAAATCAAATCCATCCGATATTTCCGTTGAGCAAAGAAATGATCGGCGTACAAATTCATAGCAATAAATGGACGATAAATTGTCCTGTAAAGATTACGTTCTTCGAACTTTATGTATTTTCTTCTTCTCAGATTATCTATTAACTTCTGATCCCAATGCAGCCTGCTAGAGGATACGACATCGTCGACGATCTGATTTATTTCGAATTTTGAAACGTCTTTCTTGCCTCGCATAATTTCCTCGAATTCTTCCAGCGCATCGCAATAGTCGTCAACCATCAGGCGGGCATTCTCCGCGCAAGCACGTCGGGAAAAATTGTACACATACGCATCCCTGCCGGTCTTGTAGCCGTTGCTGAACAGCGAAAATATCGCTTCTTCGGTCTTGCCGGCCTTCGCGTCCTTCGAACCTATCGGATAGAGCTTCCCGAATTCCTCGCTGCGCTGCCCGATCCAGTCGTGATGGCGGTCGGGCGCGATTTCCTTCCAGTCGTCGATGCCCATGATCGATCCCTTCTCCCGCAAAAAGGCCAGCTTGTCCTCGCGAGTCAGATAGTCCCCGACGTCGCGGTAGAGGATGCGGCAGTCCTCGCGGTCCGCCTTCGGGTTGCGGACCAGCACCGTGATCGCCACCGGCGCGCGGGATCCCTGTCCGAATACGTTATCTCCCTCCTTGCGTCGCAGTTCTCCCGAAGTCCTCGCGTTGCCCCGCAGGTTCAGGACGTAGATGGACGTGAACTCCTCCGCCAGACAGGCCCGCACGCCGGAATCGACGTTGCCGTCGATCCAGGACCCGTTGGTGACGAAGGCGACGACGCCCTGCTCGCCGATGCGGTCGGACGCCCAACGAACCGCCATCTTGTAAGTGTCGTACAGGCTGTTCTTGTTCGTCGCCCGCGACCACGCTGCGTAGGTCTCGGCGACCCGGCTTTCGACTTCCGGGTAGTCGACATTCGGATTGTCGTCGGCTGCATTCTTCTGCCAGGCCGACCACGGCGGGTTGCCGACGACGATCTGGATCGGCAGGTTCTGCTGCCGTTCCACGCGCTCGCTGTTGCCGGGAAGCCAGTCCTTCGGAAAACCGGTTCTCTCCGTGTGAAGGTTGAAGGTGTCGGCAAGCGCGATGCCATTGAACGGTTCGTACCCGCCCCCCCCCCCGACCGTGGAAGGCCTCTTCGATATGGACCGCCGCGATGTAGTAGGCGAGGAGGACGATCTCGTTGGCGTGAAGTTCCCCGCCGAACTTCCGTTCCAGATCGGCGTCGGCGATCAACTCCGACTGGAGAAGCCGGACGAGGAAGATGCCGCTACCCGTGAACGGGTCGAGCACGTTGACTCCCTCGTCGCTCAGGGACCGACCGAATTCTTCCCGCAATGCATGGTCGGCGCTGCGGAGGATGAAGTCCACCACTTCGACGGGCGTATAGACGATGCCGAGCCGATCCGTTTCCTTCTTCAGCGCCGTCGCGAAAAACTTCTCGTAGAGTTCCATCAGCACATGCTGGCGCGCAGCGCTGTTGTCGAGGCCGCGAGCGCGCATGCGGACGCTTTCGTAGAAGCTCTCCAGCCCCTCCAGTTCGTTTTCGAAGCCGAATTCCCAGAAATCCTCCCGCAGCGCGTCAAGCGCCCGCGCCACCGGATTGCTCTTCGCGAATTCGTAGCGCTCGAACAGCGCCTCGAAGACCGGCTGCGTCAGAATGTGCTGCGCCATCATGTCGACGGCGCCCGCGCGAGTGATCGAATCGTTGATCGACGCCTTGAGTTCGTCGAGGAAGGCGTCGAACCATTCGCGCAGGGCTTCGTTGGCGGGATCGTCCAGGAGGTTTCCGATACGAAGGACCAGACGCGCGAAGATGTCGGCGACGTCCTTCGCCCAGCTTTCCCAGTATCGCCGGTCGCCGCATTTCTCGACGACCCTGGCGAAGATCGCGCCGGGCGGAACGTCGAGCGGCGGAAAGGGCAGCGTCCGCTCAGAGGGTTCGCCGTTCCCGGCGGATTCGTCGCTTCCGTCCCAGATGACGATTCGCTCGGTGGGCGTGTCGTTGAGGTCGATCCTGTTGATCTCCGCGTTGAACCTGTCGTCGTGGGAACGCAGGGAGCGCAGCACGCCCCAGACGGCGGCGAACCGCTCGTTGTCGTCCAGGGCCCGGGCCGGATCCACGTTCGGCGGAACGGCGACCGGCAGCACGATGTAGCCGTACTCCTTGCCCTCCGCCTTCCGCATGGCCCGACCGACCGCCTGCACGATGTCGACCTGCGAGTTGCGCGGACTCATGAACAGCACCGCGTCGAGCGCCGGCACGTCGATCCCCTCCGACAGGCAGCGCGCGTTGGTCAGTATTCGGCAGGCGCTCCGATCGCCCTCCTTCAGCCATTCGATCCGCCGCTTGCGGTCGAGCGCGTTGTGCTGTCCGTCGACGTGCTTGGTCTCGCACCGGAAATCCGCAGGACGCTCGTCCTCGGGCAACAGTTCCACGGCCTGCGCGACGATCGGTCCCCAATGCCGCTCCAGCTTCTGCGAATCCTTGATCCTGCCGTTGAACGCGATCGCCCGGCCCAGCGGCGCGGAGACGGCGGCGTTCTCCGGATTCTGAAGCACCCGCCAGCACCCGACGATCTTCGCCGCGTCGGTCAGGTTGATCTCGCCGTCGCCCTCGGCCAGATGCGCCCGGAGCGCCGGATCCGCCGCATCCTCCCGCACCACGAGGATCACCACCTTGTAGTCGGACAGCAGGTTTCGTGCGATCGCCCGCGAAAACGGCAGACGATGGAACTCGGGCCCGAAGGTTTCCTCGTCGTCCATCGAGAACACTTCGACGGCCCGGTTCGCCGCCTTCGCCTTCGCACCCTCGGCATAGATGCGCGGCGTCGCGGTCATGTACAGCCGCTTCTCCGCCGCAATCTTCTTCGCATCGTGAATCAGCACGAACGGAGACGTCGACTTGTCGGGAATTTCCACGCCGGTCGTCCGGTGGGCTTCGTCGCAGATCGCGAGATCGAACCCGGGAGCGCCCTGCGCCTGCGCCCGCTCCACCAGAGGCAGCGACTGGTAGGTGCAGAAGACCACCGTCATCGCGTCGTTCCCGGTGCCACGAAGCGCTTCCTGGATCGCGTCCGGATTCGTGGTGACCGGGATTTCCAGCTCCTCCATCGAGGCGTCCTCGTCCGTGCGGCCGGCCCGCGTGTCGGAGCAGATCCCGACGTAGCGGTGCGGAATCCCCCGGTGGGTCGCCCACTCGCGCATCGATTGCTGGAAGAGGGAGATCGACGGAACCAGGTAAAGCGCCCGCCGGCCGACGCCGGCGACGGCTTCCGCGATGCGCAGCGCCGTGAAGGTCTTGCCGGCGCCGCAGGCCATGACGAGCTTGCCGCGGCCGCGGTTCCCGAAACCCCGGATCACGTCGTCGAAAGCCTCCCGCTGATGCGGGCGCAGGCTGAACGCCTCGCCCCGCCACGAAAGATTCTCGGGTTCCTGGCTGGCCAGATCCGGCCAGTCGAAAGGCCGGCCGGCCAGATCGCCGAAACGCAGGACGCCGCAAGACGGCTTCAGGCCCTTGACGGTCTTGAGGGCGTTGGGGCCCCAACCGTCGCCGGTGTCGACCACGATGCGGGCCGTGAAGGGATCGCGCGCCGAGGCGGCGATGAACGAGTCGAGGTCGGGCTTCGAAATCGTCGTGCCGGGGGCGTAGCACTTGCACTGGATGGCGCAGAAGCCGCCGTCCCGTTCTTCGGCCACGAGGTCGATGCCGATGTCGTTTCCGCCGAATTCCGGCCTGATCTCCGCCCATTCGGACCACAGCCGGACATTCGAAAAGCGTTCCGCATAGAGAGGATCCTTGGCAAAGAAGGTCTTCATCAGCCGCTCGAACAGGCGGCCCTTCTCCGCTTGCGATCCGGCGATCGTCCGGATGTGATCCAGCGTTCTCTGAAACCCGTCGGTCAACTTGCGTTCCCCGCAACTCTTGCTCGTGCCTTTTTATCTCAACGGATGTTCGTGAAGTCGAATCCCGAGTTCGCCGAAGCAGGGTCGCGGATAACGCTCCGGAGGGCGGGGTCCTGCAATAAGCGGGGTGCGGCGAGCGCCGGCGAAGACTGCGCAATTGCCCGGCCCTCGGTCCGGGCGGATTCACGCGCCGTGCCACGACAGCTCCTCCCGCGCCTCCTTCGTAACGCGCTCTTCCGGAATGCCCTCCGCTTCACGGATCGTCAGACGCAGTTGCGGTACGGAGAACTCCGCGTTGGATGGAACCGCCAAGCGCCGGTTTCGACAAACCATGAACCGGCGGCGCGGCGCCGTTGCGCGAGGCTAAGCCGGCGCTCGACCTGACGCGGCGCGCTCTTTTCGTGGTTGGTCATTCGCCACAGGGAGCGCCCCTTTCCTGGCTGAGATATAGTTTGCGCCCGTCGTCCTTGGGTTTGTTAATTGACGCGCAAGTGTGCTTCAATGACGGCACGGGATCCGGATCCGGCGCAGCGACCGGAAGCGACTTCCGCAACAAGGGAGAGAACCATGCTGAAATTCACGAAACTGGCAGGCGCCGCGGCCATTGCGGTCGCTGCAGGGCTCGGCCCGGCGCAGGCCCAGAAATACGAGTGGAAGCTCACCTCGTACGTCCCGCTCAAGTCGGGAACCTGGAACAACTACATGCAGCGTTTCATCGACGCCGTCCACCTGCTGACCGACGGCGAGGTGAAGATCAAGGGGTTCAGCGTCGGCGTCCTGTCGGGACCCTTCGACGCCTGGTCGGCGGTGCAGAAGGGCACCGCGGACATCTGCTACTGCTATCCCGGATTCGCGGTCAACGCCGACCCCGCCAACGGGATCTTCGGCGGCACGGTCGGCGGCATGCCGATGGAAGAGTTCATGCACTGGTATCTCGCGGGCGGCGGCGACAAGCTGCTGGCCGGCTTCCGCAGGGACACCCAGCAACTTCATTCCGTGGTCACGGGCATGGGTTCGACGGAATTCTTCCTCCATTCGCACAAGAAGATCGAAAAGCTCGCCGATCTCAAGGGCATGAAGATACGGACGGCAGGACCCTGGGCCGACATCCTCAAGATGGTGGGCGCCTCGGCGACGGTCATCCCGCCGGCCGATATCTACACGGCGCTGGAGCGCCGCGTGATCGACGCCACGGAGTTCATCACTCCGTCCAGCAACATCAAACTCGGCTTCCACAAGGTTGCGAAGTTCATCATCGTCCCCGGACTGCATAACCCGTCGCACTCCAACGAGGCCGTGTTCCGCGCCGGCGACTGGGACAAGCTCCCGAAGAAACTCCAGGAACAGATTACGGCCGCGGGCGTCTACTCGGGGTTTCAGACGGCGATGCAGGTCGGCGTGCAGGACATCGATGCGATGGAAAAACTGAAGGCCGGGCGCAACGAATGGTCGACGCTGGACGCCGCCGCCCAGGCGAAGATCGAGGAGCTCGGGCGCGCATGGTCGGCCGAGCAGTCGAAGAAACAGACCGCAAAGGGGAATCCGTGGATGGCGCGCGCCTCGGAGTCGTACTGGGGCTTCTACGACCGCTGGAAGAAGTTCAGCACGTACCGGCATAACTGACGGTCGGGCCGCGGCGCCGGGAACTCCCGGCGCCGCTCGCCGCCATGAATCGCTTTCTGCCGACGGTCGACCGGATTTCGCGGTTTTTCGCCGCGATCTCGATGATCATGCTGCTGGTTCTCGTCGGCGACATGATGTACGAGGTCGTTTCGCGACGCCTGTTCTCCGCGCCGACGCTGTGGGCCTACGACGTGGCCTACATGCTCAACGGCATCGGCTTCATCTTCGCCGCGGGCTACACGCTGCGGCACAACGGCCACATCCGCATCGACTTCCTGTCGAGCCGGTTTCCGCAAAGGATCCAGGACTGGATCAACGTCGCCGTCTACCTGGCGCTGGTCTTTCCGGCGATGACCTTCCTCCTGATCGGCGCATGGGAGGAATGGCTGGAGGCGTGGGTCACTGACGAACTGGATCCCGCCAGCCCCTGGAAGCCGCTGCTGTGGCCGCTCTTCGCAGGCATCCTGACCGGATTCGCCGCCCTGTTCCTTCAGATGATCGCCGAGTGCGTCCGGCATTTCCGGAGCGCGCTCGGCCTAGGCAGGTCTCCGTTGCTCCACCGGGGCGAAGAGCTCCCCGGCGCCTGACATGTCCGACCTCGCCGTCTTCATGTTCCCGTTCCTGTTCGTTCTGGTGTTCGCCGGAATTCCGGTCGCGTTGAGCCTGATCGCCACCGCCTTCGTGTTCGGGGTTCTGGAATTCGGCATGACGCTGCCGACCCAGTTTCACAGCCGCCTGTTCGACGTCTCGTCGAACTTCATCCTTGCCGCGATACCGCTCTTCGTCTTCATGGGCGCGATGCTGGAACGGGCGGGCATCGCCGCCAGGCTGTTCGAGGCCATCAAGATCTGGTTCGGTCCGCTTCGCGGCGGCCTCGGGATCACCACCATCGTCATGTGCGGGATCTTCGCGGCTTCGTCCGGCGTTGTCGGCGCAGTGGAGATCGTGGTCGGCATCATGGCGATACCGGCGATGCTCGGAGCGGGGTACCGCAAGGATCTCGCGGCCGGCACGGTCTGCGCGGGCGGGTCGCTCGGCACGACCATTCCGCCTTCGGTGGTGATCATCGTCTACGCCTCGATCACGGAAATGTCGGTTGGCGACCTGTTCGCCGGCATCGTGATCCCGGCGGGCGTCATGGTCGCCCTCTTTCTCCTCTACATCGTGGGGCGCTGCACGCTGCAGCCGGACGCCGGCCCGGGCCTCGAACCGTCGGAAATCTCCTACTCCCTGGGAGAAAAACTCCGTCTGGCGGCCACCGCGCTGCTGCCCGCCGCCCTCCTCGTCCTCGCAGTGCTCGGCAGCATCTTCGCCGGTATCGCCGCGCCGACCGAAGCGGCGGCCGTCGGCGCTTTCGGCTCCGTCCTGCTCAGCGTCGCCTACGGCGGTTTCTCCTTTTCCGTTCTGAAAGAGGCGCTGACCCAGACCATCAAGATCACGTCCATGGTGATGCTGATCGTGGTGGGCGGCGTCCTGTTCGCCAGCGCGTTCATCGTTCAAGGCGGCGACGAACTGGTTTCCGGCATCATCGAGGGCCAGGGATTCGGCCAGGTGGAAATCGTCATCGCCTTCCTGGTGGTGGTCTTCATTCTGGGCTTCATTCTGGACTGGATTTCCGTCCTCATCATCGTGCTGCCGATCGCCGATCCGATCATCAGGGGCGCGGAGATCGACCCGCTCTGGTTCGGCGTCATGGTGTGCATCATTCTCCAGACGTCCTACCTGACGCCGCCGATGGCGCCTTCGATCTTCTATCTCCGTTCCATCGCGCCCCGGGAAATCACCTACGGCGACATGTACCGCGGCGTGGCGCCCTACGTCGTCGCGCAGCTGCTGACGCTCGCGCTGGTCGCGCTGTATCCGAAAGCCGCGACCTGGCTGCCGGACGTGCTGTTCGGCTTCTGACGGGAGACGCCGCCTTGATTTCCGAACGGACGCTGGTCTCGTGGCTGCAACGCTTCGTGCGCTACCCGAGTCAACAGACGGAGCTGCAGGAAAAGGATCCCGAGGTCAGGGCCTTCGTCAGCGAATGCGTCGCGCCGCTGGCTCGCGAGATCGGACCGGTTCGGCTCGACAGGATGGGAAACCTGATCCTCGATCTCGGACCGCGAGACGCGAAACGCTCGATCATGTTCGCGACCTACGCCATGACCCATCCTGCGGCGGGCATGACCGATCCGTTCGCGGCCGCGCTCGTCAAGACCAAAAACGGTCCGGCCGTGCGCGGTCGCGGCGTGGCGGAACAGAAGACGGCCCTCGCCGCGGCGCTCGGCGCGGTCGCCGACGCGGCGAAAGGCGATCTGCCGGGCCGTTTGATATTCGCGCTGCTGACCGCGGGAGAGACCGGACGCCACGACGCGGCCGCGCGCGTGATGAAGGGCATCGGCCGCAAGCCCGACTACGCGATCGTGTGCCTCGGCACCGGAAACAAGGTGGGATCGAGCAACAAGGGCCGGATCGACATAGAAGTCTCCGTGCGCGGCAAATCGAGCCATTCCAGCATGCCGTGGAACGGCGTCGACGCCATCGAGGGCGCGCAACAATGTCTCGAGGCGCTGCTGGCTCTCGAAACCGCCGAGGATCTCGTCCTCGGCTCGGCCACCCTCACTCCGACTTCCATCCGCAGCTTCCCGGAAGCGACCCATACCGTCCAGGATCTGGTCGAGATGACGTTCGACCGGCGGCTGCTGCCGGGCGAGAATCCCGAATCCGTCTTCCGGACCGTAGCCGCGGCGTTGCCGTCGGACGGTCCGTGGGAAGTGTCGTGCCGATGCGGAGCGTTCATGTATCCCAACGAAGTCGCGGACAACGGACCGCTGATGACCCTGCTCGACCAGGCGTATGCCGACGCCGGGCTGGGCGTCGCCGAAACCAGAGCCTGCAGCTTCGCTCTCGACGCGGGATATTTCGGCCGTCTCGGGATCGAGTCCGTCATGCTCGGACCGGGCGAGGTCGGCCAGTTCCACTCGAACGAGGAGCGCGTTCTGATTTCCGATCTGGTCGCGATGGCGCGGGTCTACAGGGCGCTGATCAGGCGGGCGCTGGAGGAAAAAGAATGAAGGCGGCGGTTATCGAAAGGCAGGGCGGCGCGGAAAACATCGTCTACCGCGACTGGGACGACCCGGTTCCCGGTCCGGACGACGCGATCGTCCGGGTGGCCGCGTGCGGACTCAACCATCTCGATATCTTCGTGCGCCGCGGCATGCCGGGCTTCCCGGTGCCGATGCCGTTCATTTCCGGGGGCGACATCGCGGGCACCGTGGACCGGCTGGGCGAAAACGTCCGCGGCTGGTCCGAAGGCGACCGCGTGACGGTCAATCCGCAGACCGACGAGGGCATGATCGGCGAGGAATTGATCGGCGGCCTCGCCGAACTGGTTCGCGTCCCGGCCTCCAATCTCGTCGCCCTGCCCGGCAACGTCCCGTTCGAGACTGCGGCGGCGATACCGATCAATTACGGCACCGCGCAACGCATGCTGTTCGCGCGCGGCCGGCTCGAGGCGGGCGAGACCATGCTGGTCCTCGGCGCCAGCGGCGGAGTCGGGATCGCCTGCCTGCAGCTCGGCAAGATGGCCGGAGCGCGCGTGATCGCCGCCGCCGGCTCGCGGGAAAAATGCGACCGTCTTATCGAGCTCGGCGCCGACCATGCGATCAACTACGCCGACGAGGATTTCAGCCGGGCCGCCTGGACGCTGACCGGGAAGACCGGTTGCGACGTGGTGGTCAACTTCACGGGCGGCGACACGTGGGCGGCGTCGCTGCGGGCGGCAAGAAAAGGCGGACGGGTGCTGACCTGCGGCGCGACCGCGGGCCACGATCCGCACACCGATCTCCGGTTCCTGTGGGTACGCGAACTCGACGTCCTGGGATCGAATTCCTACTCGCAGGAAGACGTGGCGCAATGCGTCGCGCATGTCGCGGCCGGTCGGTTGAAGCCGGTCGTCGGCCGCGCGTTCCCGCTCCGCGAACTCGCCGCGGCGGAAACGCTGATGGAAGACCGCGGCTTCTTCGGAAAGATCGTCCTTATCCCCTGACGCGAAGCGAGAAACAGGGCGGTCGCGGCTCGCTGAACTTGCCGGCGAAAGGCTGGTGAAGCGGGCCGGTGCGCTCGCGGACGAATCGCCGCCGCCGCGCGGGCTCTCTCGTGCCGCAGGCTTCGGCGTCAGCCGGATCCATTTCCGTCGTCGCGCCGGAGGGCCGCGTCCAACGCAGGAGGCGGTAAACCTCGATCAACAACCTGCGCGCCGAGAACGCCGCCGATGCGCGCTTTTATCTGCGCCCGCGCCGCCGCGCGATCGATCTTGCCGGCGCCGTTGAGCGGCAGTTCGGCGACAGAAAAGATTCTGCGCGGATGCGCGTAGGCCGGACCGCGTTCCAGCGCAAAGCGCCGAAGTTCCTCCTCGCCCGGACCCGGCGCCTCGCGCAGCACGACGAGCGCGGCGGGAGCCAGACCCTTGACCGCGTGCGGAACCGGCGCGACCACCGCATCGATCACGTCCGGGTGCTGCGCCAGCAGCAACTCCACTTCCTTGGGGTAGATGTTCTCGCCGCCGCAGGAAAACTGGTCGTCGATGCGGCCCATGAAATAGAAGAAACCGTTCTCGTCGCGCCGGAAGACGTCGCCGGTGCGCAAGAAACCGTCCACCAAACGTTCGGCATCGAGTTCGGGGCGGTTGTTGTAACCGACAAGCACTGCCGGAGACCGCACCCAGAGCTCGCCATGACGAGGATTCTCGCGCCCGTCCTCGCCAACCAGCCTGACCTCGACTTCCGGCGCGGCCAATCCGCAACTCCCTCTCGGCGCGGCTCCGCCATCGACCGGCTCGCGCAACGGTCCGCCGCCTTCCGTCAATCCGTAAGCCTCGTGAACCGGCGCGCCGAACGCCGTCTCCACGTCGCGAATCAGATCGGCTCCGACGACGGCGGAGCCCATTTCGAGACTGCGCAGGCGCGGAAAGCGCAATCCCGCAAGCAGTTCCCGCTCTGCGAGGGCCAAGCGGTACATCGCCGGCACCCCTCCTGCATGGGTGCATCCGCATTCGGCGAGCGCCCGCAAAAACATGCGCGGCTCGAAACGCGGCAGGATCACAACCGAACCGCCGACCCGCAGCTTGGGCTTGACCGATACCCGCATCGCATTCTTGTGGAACAGCGGCCCGGCGATCAGAGCGCGATCGTCGGGAGACGCAGGCCAGTACTTCTGGGCCGCCCGAATTCCCCAAAGCATGCCGTCGTGCGGCAGCATCACGCCCTTGGGCCGGCCGGTCGAACCCGACGTATAGGGCAGAAACGCGACCTGCCGCGGGGAGATTTCCGGCGGGACCGCCTCCGATCCGCCGCTCAGAACGGTTTCGTAGTCCTGCCACCCGTCGGGCGCCGGCGCAGTGGCGACGCGAGGAGTCAGGCCGCTTTCCTCGACGATCATCCGGATCTCTTCGCGGCATTCGACGATCGCGGCCCGGGCGCCCGAATCCCGGACGATGAACCGGATGGTGTCCGCGCCAAGCCTGTGATTCAGCGGAATCGGCACCACGCCGGCCCGCATCGCGCCGAAGAACGCTTCGATGAACTCCGACCGGTTTTCCATGGCGAGGAGCAGCCGGTCGCCGCATCGCATTCCGAAGCGCTGAAGCGCCGCCGCGACGCGGTCCATGCGCGCATCGAGGGCGGCGTGGGAAATTTCCAGCGGCTCGGGCCGCGACAGATCGACGACAGCGATGCGGTCCGGGTGTTCGCGCGCCGCTCTCCGATTGAAGTAACCCAGATTGTCTTCGTAACGATCCATTGCATTTCCGAGGCGTTCCGGGCGGTTCGCCGATTTCCGGTCATCGGCGGCGGCCAGATTCTTCAAGCGCGCTTCAGACTATCATATCGCTCCCAGACCGCAGATCGGCGACAAGCTCCGGACGATCCGCGTCGAGCGTCGCGGGCAGTGCCAGCCTGCGAGAGCCTGTGCGCCATCGAGCGAAAAGGCGCGCCGCGACGAAACCGCCGCACGCGCGCCCACCGGGAACATGCCTGTATTCCATAGCCTGGCGCATCACGGAATTTTGCCGGGTCTGGGCTGGAATTTTCGGCCTGTCCCCGCTCGCTTCCCGTCATGCTTGCGACGCCGTTCCGTTGCGAAATTTGCAATTACTTCAAAAATACGCCGAATTTGAGCATATTTGTTCGGTTCTTGCGCTGGCCAGGGTGCAATCCCATGATGCTACGTTTCTGCGTATCGAACCATCTGTCGATACGCGACTCTCAGGAACTGCTGCTCTCGGCGTCGTCCTTGAAAGATCGAACGGACGGGCTGATACCGTGCGAAACGGTTCCGAACGGCCTCGTCGTGCCGACGGTCGTACTGTACGGCGCCAATGCATCCGGCAAGAGCAATCTGGTGGATGCAATTGAGGCCATGCGCGCGATGGTGCTGCATTCGCATACGCGGGGAGAGCCGAGCGGCGGGGTTCCGCGCAGTCCCTTCAAACTTGATCCGGCCAGCCTCCGGACTCGCTCGCACTTCGAAATCGACTTCCTTCTCGACGACGTCCACCATCGATACGGTTTCGAAGCGTCGGACGAGACCTTCGAGTCCGAGTGGCTGTACGCCTTTCCCAAGTCGTACCGGAGGACGCTGTTCGAGCGCCAATGCGGCGAATACCGTTTCGGCCGCTGGTTGAAAGGAAAAAACGACACCATAGCCGCGTTGACGCGATCCAACAGCCTTTACCTATCTGCTGCGGCCCAGAACCGACACGAATACCTTTCAATGGTATACGAATATTTCAGGTCCATTCGAGTCGTTCGAAATATCTCGGTTCCGGGTTCGATGGCGTCGGCCAAATTAGCTGAAGAAGAACCGGATCCACGCGCAATCCGCTTCCTTAAGGAATTAAATACCGGCGTCGTTGGTTATCGGAAGAACGAAACGGCGATGTCCGATATGGAAAGAAAGCTCGACCGGGAAATCACTGCGACGATTCGGAGATTTTCCGAAGGCGATTTGGCGGTCGAAGGAAATGCGGACAAAAATGTCGCTATCGAACTCGCTCACCGCGACCGCAGCGGCGAGACGGTCTATTTCGAACTGGACAGGGAAAGCGCCGGAACGCGGCGGTTGCTGGTTTTGCTCGCTCAAGCATTTCGCGCGCTGGACAATGGTGCGCCGCTGTTTATCGACGAACTGGACGCCAGCCTGCATGCGCATGCATGCAAGTCGGTGCTGGACCTGTTCGGATCGCCCGAAACCAATCCGAACGGCGCGCAGGTCGTGGCAACCACCCACGACACCAACTTGATGAACCTGCCGTATTTGCGACGAGATCAACTCTGGTTCGTCGAGAAAGATTCCAGCGGTGCCACGCGTCTATACCCGCTTACCGATTACAGGGTCCGGAAGGGCGAAAATATCGAGCGATGGTACCTGGAAGGCCGTTACGGAGCCACGCCCCGCGATGAACTGGTTTCGATCCATTGCGCGTCGCAATAGCAACCGCGTTGCACGATCCCTGAAACGCCGCCGAGCCAGTCTGAATCCAAAACCGGGTTTCATTCCTTTCTGCGAGGGTCGCAGAGCCTGACCACTTCCGAGCGTCAGGAATTCCGGCTCGGGCAGCGCGGTCGACATAAGAATCGCCGATGGCGTTCCTGTGCCTCTCGCAAACGCCGCAGTCGCGATGGTCCGTGAAGCAATGAATGCCGCATCTGCTTCCCGTTCGCCCCAACAGCTGGACAGCGCGGTACATGACGATGCACAGTCGGCTTGATGCTGGCCCTACGGTCGTACGCATCCAGCGAACAACGCAGGATGCTCACCGAGAGCGCCGGCCGGTTCGTCGTTCGGCGGTCTCTTGCGCTACCGCCTTTTCCGGACCGGCATGATGCGTCCTACCCATGTCGGCGGCCGGTCGGCCCGACCGAACATCCCGACGGAAGAAACACGGGCTGGCTCTCGCTGCCCAGGCTTCATTGCAGTCTGAAGCGGAGAATCAACCTGTATAATGCCCGCCAACGCCTCCGCGACAACGCAGATACGGAAGGACATCGACGCATGAACAAGGACCTCCATCAGTTTCTCGCAGAAATGCGGCAAAAAGGACCGGATTATTTCGCGACGGTGTCGCGCCGGGTCGAGCCGGTCTACGAACCGCCGGTCATTCAGCAGAAGTTGGCGGCGCAGGACCGGTATCCCGTTATCCGGTTCGAGAACCTCGCCGGTGCGGACATGCCGCTGGTCACCAATCTTTTCGGCAGCTACGACCTTCTCGGTCTCGCTCTCGGCGTCGACCCCGGGGAGCCCAGAAGCGCCATTCTCTCCACGTTCCGCGAACGCATTGCCCAGCCCGTAGACTCCGTCGCCATCGACCGCGGCGACGCCCCGGTCAAACAGACCGTGATCGAGGGAGCGGACATCGATCTCTCCAGGATCCCGGTCGTCAAGCACGCGGAGAAGAACTCCGGCAAGTACATCTCGATCGGCGTTCTCGTGGTCAGGGACCCGGAGACCGGAATCCTGAACGCAGGCGTCTACCGCCACGAGATCAAGGGCCGCAACGAAATCGCCTGCATGTTCAACCCGGCGCACCACGCGGGCTACATCTATCGGAAATACAAGGAACTGAAGAAGCCGATGGAAGCGGTGCTTTTCATCGGCCACCACCCGGCCGCCATTCTCGGCGCGCTCTCCAAGCAACCCATGGACAGCGACGAGTATCGCGTCATGGGCGGGTTGATGGGAGAACCTCTGGAAGTCGTCGCGGGCGAATCCGTGGATATCCCGGTTCCGGCGTGGGCGGAGATCGCGATCGAGGGCGTACTCGATCCCGCCAGGGAAACCAGCGACGGTCCTTTCTCGGAATTCACGGGGTTCTACGGACCCGAAAAGGATCCCGTCGGCTTGCTTCAGGTTCGCGCGATCACCATGCGCAAGGATGCGATCTATCACGATCTCGATCCCGCGCACCGGGAACATAATCTCGCGGGCGCGCTGAGCCACGAGAGCACGGTATACAACTCCGTTGCAAAGCTGGTGCCCTCGGTGACGGCGGTTCACCTGCCCCCTTGCGGCACCTGCATCTTCACCGCCTTCATCTCGATCCGAAAACGCGTGCAGGGCGAAGGAAAATCCGCGGGCATCGCCGCCATCGCGGCGGAACCCAATCTCAAGATCGCCGTCGTGGTCGACGAGGACGTGAACATCTACGACGAACGCGAGATGTGGTGGGCGATCTCGACCCATCTCCAGGCCGACCGCGGCGTGACGACCATTCCTTATGCCATGGGCGCCCATCTCGACCCGTCAGCTTATGGCGAAGTGCGCACCAGCAAGGGACCGATGCAGACCAAGTTGATCATCGATGCGACGCGCCCCGTCACCCTGCCCTTCGCGGAACGGATTCGTCCGCCCGAAGAGGCATGGAATCGCATCCGGCTAGAGGATTACCTTGACACCTGAACGGTGGGCGAGAAGGCCGACTTGTTCTATGGTCAGGCCAGTTCGAGGAGGAGAAGAATCATGTCGAGTCGCGTATTGGCAGGCTCTACAGCCTTCGCGGCGGCGACGGCGAGCGCCGCCGCGTCTCCAGCGGGAGCGAAAGCCGCATGATGATACTGGCGGTCGTCAGTAACCCGCTGCACGAGTTCATTCAGGAAATGGCAAGAAAGGTCGAGGAGAAGCCGGATGGCGCGATCGGAACGGAATTCGACCCGTCAGCGCCGCCCGGCAAGATTCCGCGCCTGATTGAGGGCCTGCAACTCGGTGCGGTGGAATTTTTCGGCAGGCTTCCTCAAGGGTACCAGATCCTCGAGGCTCCGGGCGTATTCGGCAGCCCGCTGCATGCGCACAAGACCGTTGCCGGCCCGGCATTTCGCCAACCGTTCCTCAATTTCAGCGTCTCCGGGGCTATCGAGGGCGCGAACGATCCGACTTCGTGCGCGGCCATGAACCCGGTCTGGCGGATTCCGCAGGACAGCATTTCCAGGCACTTGCAATCAGGGGCGAGACAGAGGTCGTGGGCAGGCTTCTGTCCGTGGTCGCCGCGCGCACGGCGAGCGATATGGGCGTTCGCTTGGAAGAGTGGATATGTTAAGAAGCGATCCTTGGCTGTCCGAATTTGAAACTGTGGCAAGATGAGGCGAATGATCAATGCGGAAAGCACGCTGGATGAGTTACATTCCTTCTGAGGATAGAGTCGCAGCGTCAATTCCTTCGCTTAAGGCGCTCCGCCGCCCTTTGCGGGAAAAAGAACGGGCGGCTCTTGCCAAGGGTTCGCTCAGGATCGAAGAATGCGATGAAGAAACAAAGACGAAAATCGCCAATGCATGGGCCTGTGGTTTGATTCTCGGCGCCATGGAGCGGCGCATGCTTGATCCGCAAGAAGGGCTGGCGCCCAGATTTGTTCGCCGACTCCGCAAGTCGGTTAAATCCTTCGAGCGCAAGTTGCGCTGAGGTCGGGGATCGGAAATACGACTGATCCTGAACGGGAAGGAGCGGACGCTCAGTCCTCAATATCGATTGAGCGAACGGCAGGGTTTGATCGGCCCCGCTTACCATCCTCTTCTCGACAAGTTCGAGAGCGAACGCATCGCTCAGTTTCTCGGATAAACGCACGGCGAAGACCAACAAGAACGATAGATTCGCAAAAGCGACCGATGGTTTCGACTTGGTTACTCGGTGTTCTCGTCTTCGTATTTCTCGCATGGCTTCCATTGCCCGCTTATCCGGCCCATTACCTTGAGATACTCGAAGTCATTGGCATATTCGCTGCCGGTGTTGGCGGCGGTTATGGAATCAGAGCATGCCAGGAGCGGCATTCGGAAAGGGCAGGCTGACGGCGGAAACGGCCAGCCGCCGGACAGGCCGCCAGCCGGGTGCGTCGAGCGCGACGTGAACCGCCCGGTTTCCTCCTCAGCCCCACGGCCAAGAGGGCGAACGGCGCGGTCGGCGTTCCAGCGGGAACGTGCGCAAACGAACGCCCGGCCCGCGCGCAGGCGACCTTGGGCATGGGTCCCCCGCGCCGCATCATGCTGCAACGTAACCGTTCCGGGTTCGGGCATCGCGGCGATGCAGGACGGTCCTCGGCGTTGCGCGCCCGAACTCCCGAAGAGGCGCCGCCGCCTGAAACTCCTTGATTCGCGGAACGGCATTTGCGACCGGCGGCTCGGATAAATCGCGCATCAATAGCAAATCGGCGCTCCAGAGCTTTGCGGCTCACACTGCCATGAAATTGACGGCGCGGGAGACATCGCGCCGCGCTTCTATAGTTCGTCGAGAGCCGCCGTCCAGTCCGTCGTCTCGATCGTCTCGCGCAGCCGCGCGAGAAACGCCGCGGAATAGGCGCCGTCGAATGCGCGGTGATCGAAGCTTTGCGCCAGCACCCCGATCGGACGTATGCCGATGGCCTCGCTTCCATCGTTTTCCACGACCGCCGGCTTCCTCGATACGCCGTCGGTCGACAGGATCGCGACCTGCGGCTGGTTGATCACCGGCGCGGTGATCAAGGTGCCGAAAATCCCGGAGTTGGAAATCGTGTAAGTGCCCCCGGAGAACTCCTCCGCCGCGAGCTGTCGCGACCGCGCGCGCGTCGCAACGTCGCGGAACGCTCGCGCCAGCGCCGCCACCGACAAGTCCTGCGCATCGCGGACGACCGGCGCCACCAGCCCGCCGAAATCGAGGTCCACCGCGATCGCGAGATGGATTCGGCGATGCACCGCAAGCGCTTCCCCCTCGATGAAACCGTTTACGCGCGGGTAATCGCCGATCGCGGCGCAGACCGCGCGCGCCACGAACGGCAACCACGTCAGCGAAAAGCCTTCGCGCGCGGCCCATTCCTCGCCCCGCTCCGCGCGGGCGAGCGCCACCTTGCGGAAATCCGCCTCGACCGCCTGAAGCACGTGCGGACTCGTCGCCTTGGAGCGCACCATATGCTCGGCGGTGCGTTTTCGCAGGTTGTCGAACGGAATGATTTCGATATCGTCCGACGCCGGCGCCGAGATCGCGAGGCGGGCGAGAACGTCCTTCTTCTTGATCCGCCCTCCGGCTCCGGTCCCGGCTATGCTCGCCGCGTCGAGGCCGTGCTTCTCCAGCAGGCGGCGAACCGCCGGGGACAAAGGACCGCCGCGCCCGGCTTGCGGCGGAGGCTCTTCTTTCGCCTTTCCTTCCGGCTGGATAACGGCCACGACCTCGCCCACGGGCGCGGTCTCGCCCTCCGCGATGCGGATTTCGGCCAGAACTCCGTCCGCCGGCGCAGGAACCTCCATTTCCGCCTTGTCGGAAGAAACGTCGAACAACGCTTCCTTGACCGATACGGTATCGCCCACCTTCCTGTGCCAGGCGGAAACCGTGCCCTCCGACACGGTCTCGCCGAGCTGGGGCATGATCACGTCCATCAGTCGACTCGCGCCGCGATATCCCGCACGATTCGTTCGACCGAGGGCATCGCGGCGTCCTCCAGCGCGTCCGCCGCCGGCAGCGGTACGTGAGGGGTGGTGATGCGCAGCACCGGCCCGTCGAGTTCCCAGAATATCTCGTCGGCAACGAGCGACGCGATCTCCGCTCCCCAGCCGCAGAGGCGGGGATTCTCCTCCACCGTCACCAGTCGCCCGGTCTTCGCCACTTCGGAAAGGATCGTCCGGGTATCGAGCGGAACGAGCGAGCGAAGATCGATCACCGTCGCCTCGATGCCGTGCGCCGAGGACAGTTCTTCCGCCGCCTTCATCGCCCGCGGCGTCATGGCGGCCAATGCGCAGATCGTGACGTCGCCGCCCTGGCGGAGCACCCTGGCGGCGCCCAACTCGTCGACATGCTCGCCGTCCGGCACCTCCCCCTTGACCGGGTAAAGCGATTTCTGTTCGAAGAACAGGACAGGATCGGGATCCCGTATGGCGGCCGCCAACAGGCCTTTCACGTCGGCCGGCGTCGCGGGCGCGACGACCTTGAGGCCGGGCACCATCATCGCCCAGTTCTCGACCGACTGGGAATGCTGAGCGCCGAAACGGGAGCCGCCCCCGTTGGCGGTGCGCACGACCAGCGGCATCGACATCTGGCCGCCCGTCATGTAGCGCGCCTTGGCGATCTCGTTGGCGACAATGTCCCAGCATACCGCCAGAAAATCCGAGAACATGATCTCCGCAACCGGACGCAGTCCGGTCATGGCGGCTCCCATCGCCGCCCCGAGAATCGCCTGTTCGGAAATCGGCGTATCGCGCACGCGCCGCGGTCCGAATTCGTCCAGAAGTCCCTCGGTCGCCTTGAACACGCCTCCCGCCGCGGCGACGTCTTCGCCCAGAAAGACCACGTCGTCGTCGCGGCGCATTTCCTGGGCGATAGCGGCGGCGACCGCCTCGCGATAGGTCAGTTCCGCCATCCGACTCCCCCGTCCGCCCAGACGTCCTTCTCGATCAGGTCCAGCGACGGCGGCGGCGAGGCGAGAGCGGTCTCGGTCGCCCGGTCGACTTCCGTCAGAACGGCCTTGTCGACGCTCTCGACCGTATCCGTCGGAATTCCGAACTCGATCAGGCGTTCCCGGTACCGCTTGATCGGATCCTTCTCCAGCCACGCCTCGAGCTCGCCCGGCGGCCGGTACTTGGCCGGGTCGGCTCGGCTGTGGCCGGAATGACGATAGGTCAGGCATTCGATCAGCGAGGGTCCCTCGCCGGCCCGCGCCGCGGCGCAGGCTTCCCGCGCGGTGCGGTAGACCGTATCCGCGTCGTTGCCGTCGATCACGATCTTGGGCAGGCCGTAGGCGGCGGCGCGATCGCCGGCCGGACTCTCCACCGCCGTGACGTCGCGGATCGGCGTGTACTCCATGTACAGGTTGTTTTCGCAGACGAACACGACGGGCAACTTCCAGACGGCGGCCATGTTGAGCGCTTCGTGGAAGGCGCCGATATTGGTGGTGCCGTCGCCGAAGAAACAGACGGAAACCTGCCCGGTGCCCTTGTATTGCGCCGTCCATGCCGCCCCGAGAGCGATGGGAAGATGCGCGCCGATGATGGCGTAGGAACCCATGGCGCCATGCTCCACGGAGGTGAGGTGCATGGAGCCGCCCTTGCCCTGCAGCAATCCGCATTCCCGGCCCATGAGCTCGCCAAGCATGCCCGTCATCGAAGCGCCGCGCGCCAGCGTGTGGTGATGTCCGCGGTAGGTGCAGAAGCTCCAGTCTTTCTCCTGCATGGCGGTCGCGAAACCGGCGGCTACCGCCTCCTGGCCCAGCGCGAGGTGGCTCGTGCCCTTGACGAGGTTCTGCAGAAACAGATCGTAGGCGCGTTGTTCGAGATGACGGATTTCAAGCAGCGAACGCCACAGTTCCAGCCGCGTTCTTTCGCCGATATCGTCGTTGAGCGACGCGCCGGCCGTCCCCGTTCCGGCGACCGTTTCCGGATCCGTCGTCAAGTTCTCCTCCTGGGCGACCTCAGTATTTGTTGGAAATCGGCAGGTCTTCCGCCGGGTACAGGCTGATGACCTGCGGACCGTCGGGAGTGACGACCATTTCCTCTTCGATGCGAGCGGCCGAGAACCCGTCGCTCGCCGGACAGTAGGTCTCCAGCGCGAAGACCATGCCTTCCTTGATTTCCTTGGGGTCGTCCATGGAGCACAGCCGCGAGATGATCGGGCGTTCGTGGATGGCGACGCCGAGGCCGTGGCCGAACTGCAACGCGAACGCCTCCATTTCGTCGGAGAAGCCGAACTCCTCGGCCTTCGGCCAGACCGCCGCGATCTCGTCGGTCGACACGCCGGGCCGCACCAGCTCGATGGCTGCGTCGAGCCACTCCCGGCACTGCTTGTAGGCGTCTTCCTGCACCGGCGTCGCGCGGCCGACATTGAAGGTCCGGTAGTAGCAGGTCCGGTAGCCGGAATAGGCGTGCAGCACGTCGAAGAACGCCTGGTCGCCGGGACGCACCATGCGGTCGGTGAAATTGTGCGGATGCGGGCTGCAGCGCTCGCCGGAAATCGCGTTGATCGCCTCTACGTCGTCCGATCCCATCTCGTAGAGCATCTCGTTCGCCTTGGCGACGATGTCGTTTTCGCGCACCCCCGGCTTAAGCTCCTCGCCGATCATGTGATAGACGGCGTCGACCATGCCGGCAGCCTGATTGAGAAGCACGATCTCGTCGATGTTCTTGATCTCGCGCGCGTCGAGCATCACCTGCTGGCCGTCGCGGATTTCGAGGCCGGCCTCCTGGAGCGCAAGCATCATCGGCGGCTCGCAAATATCGACTCCGACCGGCATGCCCGCGACACCGGCTTCCCCGAGCATCGACGCGATTTCCGCCGCGGCCCGCTTCATCAGCCCGGCCGCGGGCGGCACCGTCCCGCGCAGCCCCAGCATGCCGGCGTGACAATGCTCGTTGGGCAGCCACGGAGCGTGCAACCTGTGATGCGCGGCGGCCGACCCGAAGTCCCAGAGATGGGGATCGCCGTCGCCGGTCAGCAACGCATAGCGGCACATCTTGTCGCGCGACCACTCGCCGATCACCGTCGAGGTCAGGTAGCGGATATTGTTGTTGTCGAAACAGAGCAGCGATCCGAGATCCGAGTTGCCAAGCGCTTCGCGGGCGCGGGCGAGCCGGTAGCGGTGCAAACGCCCGAAATCGACGCGCTGCTCGAAATCCACCCCCGAATGTCCGGGGGCCGGAATGGCCCTGTCCCAGCGATAGCACGGGTCCAAGGCGTCGTCGGCCTGACGGGCGACGCTCGGAAGATCCTGCGGCATTCTGTTCCTCCCCTCCGTCCCGCGGAGCTCTGCGAGAGACGATGCGAGGATAGTCCCGCGGAGACAGGCAAGTCAAACCGGACCGCCAACAGTATCTTGACTATAGAATATCCCTTCGTATGTTCGCTATGATCGCTTTTGCGATCGACAGCGCAGAGAGATGCGAAGCGCCAATCTCTCCGTCGGTTGGAGGCGTCCTGTGACATCCGATGCGGGGTTTTGGGCCGTTGCCGTTCGCAAGCGGCGACACCGTGGAGCTTGGCTCCACGAAAGTAGCTTTCGAAGTTCGGTGGCGAATGCGTGTAAATCGGGAGAGAACGACCGATGATGGATCCTCTTGCGACAGAGAAAACCTACCTGAGAAACAATCTAAATGAACTTGCCTCGGCTCATCCGGGCAAGTTTCTGTTGATTAAGGGAGACCAGGTGCACGGAGCTTTCGAGACCAATGAGCAAGGGGTTGTCGAAGGAGCGAAACAGTTCGGTTCCGGTCCATTTTTGGTTCGCTCGGTATTGAAACCCGATGATCCGGAACCTCTAAATATTCCCACTCTAACTACAGGAATTTCGACCGTTTCCTATTCTTAATACTCGTATTAACGCACAACTTCAGAAGAAGATGGGTCAACTATTCGTCAGTCCGTGGGTCTTCAACAATTTGGCCCGCGACTACAAGTAACCCTGCTTGGACGCTCAACATCAAGCACTGATCGACAACGCCCAAACTCCGCCCACTCCGGTCTCAGGCTGGGCTTTGATTGGGCACCAGTACAACCTGCATAGATCAGGTGTCAGTCAAGGAAGCAGGGTTGGCCATCGTTGGCAGCGGACCGATGAGTTCAGCCACTCACGAAAATGAGATGGCACCTGCGGGCCGATTGGCCATCACAGGTCTTTCAACGAACGTGGAGACATATACCGCCTATGGGGCGAATCTTAAATTACAAGGGTTAATTGCATTGATCGGGCAGGATATACTGGCCAATTGCATGCTGGTCTACAATGGCCTTGACGGAGCCTTTTCTCTCTGTATAATTCGGCGTTTCCGATCTTAGCTCAACTTCTTGAATAGAGGATATAGTAGAATAAAATCTCGATCTTCACGAATATGGCAGAGTACAAAACCGAGGTCGTCCTATTGCTCAATATACTCGGTGCATCGTTCCCTGAGGAGGCAAAACCAGAAACATAGACCGATGCTTCTTGGGATTTATGTGACGCATGATGATGCATTCCGGCGGCGGATGGCGTCCAAAAAGAACTCCGCCAGCGTTGCGATTTGGCTCCCGGAGGTATACCCGCTCGCACTTCTATGCTAAAAGGAGAATACGAGCGATCAGCCGGTTTGCTCGACATACCAAGCTCAGAAATTCCCGCTAAGGTGGCCGCCCTTTGCGAAAGGCGCGTCGAGATAGCGTCGTTACCGAGGGATCAGCCGCCGCGACGCACCTTCCCCGCTTCGGCTTGGTGCCGACTTAGCCTTGACCATCCTGTTTCCCCTGAAAAACTTGCTTTAGCACATTCGGTCACGGTGCCAGGTCAGGAGGTGTCGTAGGGAATTCCCTCTGCTTTCCGGTATCCAAACGCGATCATTCGGTAGAGTGTTTCCCAGTCCTTCAAGAAGTATTCGAGAAACAATCCCCGCGCCTTTTCCCAGAAGTAAATGGGCCGCTTGGCCTTCGTTTGTGCCTGTTGGAACAGTTTGCAACATCGCTGTTGAATCTGGTCAATCAGGAACGCCAGCATCATCAGGAACGCAAAGACCGTCGACAGATTCTTGTTACCGTGACCGAAGTTGTGCTCAAAGCAGTAGCCTTGGTTCTTCAGGGTGTTGAAAGTTTCGTTCTCGATCTTCCAGCGCGCCCGCCCGGTGCGCATCAACTCCATCAGGTTCCCTTCGTCAATTGGCAGATCCGTGACCCAGGAGAAACGTTGTTTCTTACCGTTTGGGAGCTTCTCCCAGTATTCGAGAAAGTTCACTTTGAGGTCGAAGTGCGTATCGTTCAGAGGCACTCCGTTGAGATACCGGAATTCGTGCCGTATGTTGTCACCGTCCGTGAACTCCCGGCGCTCCACGGACGGCGCGTTGTTGACCCACTCGAACAGGAATTTGTGGTCGCCGGGCTTCGCCCCCAGTATGAAACGCATGTCTAACTCCTTGAGAAGATTGACATGTGGTCCGTTCGAGGCCAGCCCATCTTCCAACACAACTAGCTTCAGGTGCGGGTGTTCACGACGCACATCTTCCAGAAGCCGTTTCGCTGCGTTGCGTTCGCAATCGTTCTTTTTTGCGCCGTCTTCCTTCAGGATCGGTTCCGGTGCAAACGGAAAAACCTCCTTTTGTTCCGGATGCACCAGAACGGCCCCCAACATCTGGTGGTAGTAGGTAATCGTACCGTCGCGGTGGTGTTTCTCGCAGCAATTTTTACAGTGCACCTTGTTCGACGAGAAGTATCCCGTTCCATCGATCGAAAGAGCGTAATGCCCGTTCAGACAAGTGTATTGTTCCAACCCCTTGCCTCGTTGCAAAACCTGGAACATCTTCGTGAAACAACGCCGCAATTGCCGCGGACAGACTTCGTCAAGCCGTTCGCGCATCGCAGTGTCCGACGGCACGCGCTTGACGCCGTATAAGGTCGCGAGGTTGTGCCGAACCGCTTCGTCGGCGTGCGCGGCTTCGTCGAATTGCAGAAGCGACGCATACTTCATACCGAACACCGCTAGACCCGACATCAGACAGTCCGTCTGGTTCAGCCCCCGGCTCGCGATCGGATCTTCAATACGGTCGAAACAAGCTCGCACTTCCTTCAGCAATCCCGGAGCGCTGAGCGTCTTGCGCATGCCTGGCATTCTGGCCATTTTGGTACAATCCCGCCTCGCCTTCGGACCACTTTCCAGAGAAAAATGCTCCGCTCGAAGGCAAATAGCCCCGAATCACCTCGAAAAGTCCACGAAAGACTTTTTTCCGGCCCCATATTTTTCAAGGGTTTCGAGCCTTAGCGGGAATTGCTGTACCAAGCTGGAGGAGGTTCCATGCCACGCATCCGTTTCATCGCAGACCACGAGAAAACCGAAGAGATTGCCGAGTTGATCTCATCGGCCGAGCGCACCGGCGCGCCCGATCCCCGCGTCGTCGGCATCATGACGCGCCACCCCACCGCGGGGACGGGATGGGTGAGGTACTGGAATTCCCTGCTTTACGAGGGCCTGTTGCCGCACGTCATGAAGGAAATGTGCCGCCTTCTGATCTCCATGGAGCACGAATGCGGTTATTGCTCCACCGTCCGCTCGAAAGTGGCGCAGGAACAGGGGCTCGACGAAGAGAAGGTGAAGGCGTTGCCGCTGTTCGAGACGAGCGACCTGTACGACGAACGGGAACGGGCCGCGCTGCGCTTCGCCATGCTGTTCAAGAAAGACGAGCATTCGGACGATGCCGTTTACGACGAACTGCGAAGGCATTTCTCGGAAGAGGAGATCATCGAGCTCGGCCAGCTTTGCGCGCAGACCGACGGCGTCGGCAAGCTCGTCAAGTCCTTCGACATCGTCGGCTGGGACGAAGCCTGCCAGCTCAATCCCGATCTCGCGAACAGGGCGGCCGCGTGAATCGTCGCCTCGCCGACGTTCTCCTCGAAGCCGCTACGAACCGCGTCGCGAGCTGAATCCCTAGCGTTGCGGGGCGATGGAGACCGTATCGAAGCGCAAACTGCCCGAGTAATATGTTATGGATCCTCATGGGGCCTCCGGCTCGCGTCGGCGGCGCAGGTTTTGATCGAAAGACAAGGGCCATGGCGCCGGGAAGGCAGAGAAGCGGCGCAGCGCTTGGGGGACGAAGCCCAGCGATGACACGACTGCCCGCGAGGCCGGGTTGCGGGAGATGTCCTGCGCGCCTTGAACGGCCGAGCGCTGGGGCAGGTCATCCCCTGCCGACCCGCTTCGAATGCGTGTACGGAAAGGCCCATCCGCTCATAGGCGGAGCGGGCGCGGAGCGCCGAGGGTGAACGCCACGCCGACAGCATTTTCCGTGCGCCGCCCGAGGCCCGCTGAACTCGTCTCAAGGCCCGACAGCCTGCTATCGGCCGACGATGCGGGGGTCGAGCGCGATAATCGGGCACTCGCGGATACACGACCAAAGGACTATGCCCGCCCGACCATCGACGGGCGGCGACTCGGCCGGCTCGTCGACATGATCGCCGATACCGGCATGGGCCACCGGCACGCCCGTTGGCGGGATCCGCCAGACCACGACTGCGATTGCTTCCTGTCGCGGTTCGCGGGCACCGAGGGCGCGAGGCTCGACGCCAGGGCGCCATGGTTCGGAGACAACTCGTGAGCCACAGCGTCACGGACATCGCGCGCCAACTGCAATTGGGCGAAGACAGCCATTGGGAGTTCAAACGAATCGAGTTCCGCGGAGACCGGCCGACCGGCCCGAAACGGAACGATTGGGCGGACGAGATCGCGGCGTTCGCCAATACGGACGGCGGCACCATGATCTGCGGCGTCGACGACGATGGGACGCCGCAAGGCATGTCCCGCAAACAGATTGTCGCGTTGGACTCCTTCCTGGTCGAGACGTGCGCCGACTCCATCAAGCCGTCCGTGCGCATACGCACCCGCCATGTGGGCCTCCCCGGCGGCGAGCGAATCCTGCTTCTCGAAATTCCCAGAAGCGATTCGCAGCATGACAGTCCGGGAGGAAGCTACGTCCGGATGGGCGGATCGAAGCGTCGAATGACGGACGACGAGCGGCTGCGTCTAGCGCAGCGGCGTGGGCAGGCGCGCTACCGTTGGTTCGACGAGCGGACCGTGCCGGATACTGGGTTCGGAACGCTGGACGAAACGCTATGGAAACCGTTGTTGAGCGCCGAGGGCGCGGCGGACCCCGAGACGGCGCTCGCGAAGCTGGCGCTTCTGGCGCCCGACGAAGCTGGCGTCGTGCGCGCCACGGTGGCCGGCGTTTTGTTGTGCACCCGGAATCCCGAGACATGGCTGCCCAACGCAAGCATCGCGGCGACCCGTTACAGGGGAAAGGATCGCGCCTCCGGTCAGATCGACGCGCAGGAGATTGCCGGCCCGCTGAACCGGCAGATCGCCGACGCGGTAGCCTTCGCGGTCCGCAATATGCAGGTCGCGGCGCGAAAGGAGCCGGCACGGGTGGACATGCCGCAATACAGCGACAAGGCGTTGTTCGAGGCAGTGGTCAACGCCGTGGCGCATCGCGACTATTCGATCAGGGGCAGCCGGATTCGCCTCTCCATGTTCGAGGATCGTCTGGAGATCCAGTCGCCGGGCGCGCTTCCGAACAACTTGACGGTAGGCGGCATGGAAGTGCGGCAGGCCACCCGCAATCAAACGTTGGCGTCGGCGCTCGGGCGCATGTCGGTGGGCGGAGTTCGTGGTTCCGAGGACCGGCGGTATTTCATGGAGCGCCGCGGCGACGGAGTCCCGATCATTCTGCGCGAAACGCGGGCGCTCTGCGGCAAGCCGCCTGAATACCGCGTGATCGACGACTCGGAAGTTCTTCTCGCCATCCCCGCCGCGCCGCAGGAACCGAGCCCCGCGCGCGCCGTCGTCTCCGTGCGGTCCGACGGCAGTCCGATGTCCGGCGCCGGTCTATTGGCGCTGTTCCCGAACAAGACCTGGAAACAAGCGACGACGGACGAAAACGGCGAGGCGGCCGTCGATCTGTACACGACCGACCTCCCGATGACCGTATTCGCCGCCGCCCCCGGACGCGCGGCGCACGTAGAGCGAGAATGGATCCCGAACCGGGGCGGGCTCGCGATCGAGTTGCGCGATCTGCCGGGAGGCGGGGGCGTCATCTTCCCTGAGTCGACCGGTTGCCTTCCCGGTCTCCGAGGCCGTCTGAACCCCGTTCTCGACGCCCTGAACCGGACCTATCTCTACGCCTCGAATGTGGCGATAAATCAGGGGCGGCCCCAACCTGTCCACTTCGCGCTCGGCGAAGACCTGCGCCTGACCGACGCCGACGGGAACGAGTTATGGGCGCGCATCGTGGCCATCGAAGGCCGGTCGGCGCTGGTGGAGCATCGCCCGTACTCAGAAAGAGAAAAGAAATCGGCGGCGGAGAGATGATCCGTGTCCCGGCGGCCTGGTCGTCGACGGCTACGAGGACGGCGACGACGATCCGTCGTCCCCGGTGGCAATGCCCCTGAACGCCGGAAAACGTCGCCGGGAAGGCCGACGCGACCGCCCGCGTCGCCCGACGGCCTTCCCGGCAGCGACGGAGCCGCAGCCAGAGTCTCGCCGCAGACCGTCGACCCGGTCCCGGAAAGTGCGCACTCGACCGCTTCTTCGAGCGCCAAGCCGGCATCCGCCGCCGAAAACCACGCTGAAAACCCGGGGTTGAGGCGGACTGGCCTAACCGGAGCCCCAGCGCAACGTCGAGAGCCGCCGACAGAAGTCCCTGTCTGCCCGAACGGCCAACATATCCGGTGCCGCGTTGCAGCGGGCCGAAGGCTCAGCGGCGGTCCGACGGACCGGGTAGCACAGGGCAAGCTTGACCCCAAAAAAGAGCGCACCGATATCGGCGACGGTCGCCTCGACGATGGCGAGCGCGCGGCCCTCTCCGGACCGACGCAAGTCGGAGGCCGCAACGTTCGGCGATCCGCGCCTGTTTCAGATCAACGCGCGAACGATCATCGAGCCGCCGAGCGCCATCAACGCGACCAATACGCAATGGCGAAACGTTTCGACCGGCAAGCGGTTGCGCACGACCCGGCCCACGGCCATGCCGGCGAACGCCGTCAGCGTCGCGGCGACGCCGGGAAGGACCGCCTGGGACGGCGCCAGGCCGCCGTGGACGCCGAGGCCGAGCGCAAGGCCGATCGACGCCGTCAGCGCCGTCAGCCCGAACGCCTGCGTGAATTCCGTCTTGGCCAGATCGAGCGACTGTATGTAGGGAACGGACGGGATGACGAATATGGCGGTGGAACCGGTGATCAGGCCGGTGGCCGCTCCCACTGCGGGACCCAACGCAGCCTCGGCGCGCGCCGGAACGTTGAAGCGAAAACCGGTCAGCCCCAGAACCGCGAACAGAATCAGCACGCCGCCGAGAAGGGACACGGTCAGCGCGCTGCGCGCGCCGGTGATGACGGCGGCGCCGAGCACGGCGCAAGCCGCGAGCGCGGCCATCATAGGCCACAAACGGCGCCAGATGCGCGCGAGATAGGGCCCGTCGAGGGTTTGCCAGACGTTCGTAAGCACTGCCGGAAGCACGAGAATCGCCGCGGCGTCCGCCAACGGCATCCAGGCCCCCATCAGGCCCATCGACACGGTCGGCAGACCGAGCCCGATCGCGCCTTTCACCAGACCTGCCAGCAGGAAAACGGCGGCGACGGCGATCAGTTGATCGATCACCGACTGCGCCCGGCATGCGGACGGGCTTGTCCCGACCGGAAAGCGCTCCCTCGGCGGTTGCGCAGGCGGCCGGCGGTCCGTTGAAAGCCGATGTCGGACCGGCCGTTACCCATGCGAGGCTTGAACGACGGTTTCCGGCCGGTCGAAAGCGGTAATTCCGGGCGCGTCCCCTGAATAGCGCTCCACTTCGATCAGCGTCGATTGCGCGGTGCAGGCCTGCGCCAGCCGCGAAGTGCCGCGGTCGCGCGTCAGCACGTTCGGATTGCCGTGCTTCTCGAGCGCGCCGGGACAGGAGGGGTCGAGCGGATCGAACCAGGCGCCGGTCGACAGCTGCACGACTCCCGGCCGTATGGCGTCCGTGACGCGTGCGCCCGCGAGACACTCGCCCCTGTCGTTGAAAACGCGAACGACATCGCCTTCGGATATCCCTCGCGGATCGGCATCGACGGGATTGATCCAGACCGGTTCGCGATCCGCGATTTTCTGGCTCCGGCTGTGGGAGCCGAAATCGAGCTGGCCGTGAAGACGGTGGCTCGGCGCATTCGACACGAGATGCAGCGGCCAGGTTTCGGCGGCCTCCGATCCCAGCCATTCGTAGGGCGGCATCCAGGTCGGATGACCCGGACAGTCGTCGTAGCCGAAACCTTCGATTTTCTCGGAGAATATCTCGATGCGGCCGGATGGCGTCCGCAGCGGATGCTTTTGCGGGTCGGCGCGGAAATCGGCGAACAGGGGTTCCGGCTCTCCGTGCGGCTCGAAAGCGATGTGGCCGGTCTCCCAGAACTCGTCGAAGCCGGGCATCTCGATCCGCTTGCGCGACGCCTTCTGGCGCGCCACGTCGTAGATGTGGCGCAGCCACTCCATTTCCGCGCGGCCTTCGGTGAATTCCTCGCGGAAGCCGAGGCGTCCGGCGAGCGCGGCATAGATGTCGTATTCGTTGCGCGCCTCGCCCACGGGATCGACAGCCTTGTGCATCGCGAAGAAGTAGCGGTCGTAGTGGGAGGCGCCGATGTCGTTGCGTTCCAGCGTCGTCGTGACCGGGAGGACGATGTCTGCCCGGCGCGCCGCAGGCGTCCACCACGGCTCGTGAACGATGACGGTCTCGGGTTTGGACCACGCTTCGAGCAGCCGATTGATGTCCTGGTGCTTGTGGAACGGGTTGCCGCCGCACCAGTAGACGAGGCGGATGTCGGGATAGGCGATGCGCTCGCCGTTGAAATCGATCTCCCCGCCGGGTTCGAGCAGCATGTCGGCGAAACGCGCCACCGGTATGTAGGTCTTGACCGGATTGGCGCCGGTCGGAACGCCCGGAAGCGGCAGCGGCGGCCGGTCGAGGCCGATCCCGGCCTGCGAGCCGTATCCGAACCCGAAGCCGCCGCCGGGAAGGCCGATCTGGCCAAGCATCGCGGCCAGCGCAATGGCCATCCAGTAGGGCTGCTCCCCGTGGTCGCCGCGCTGCACCGACCAGCTCACGGCGATCATCGTGCGCGCCGCCGCCATGCGGCGAGCGAGACTGCGGATCGTCTCCGCATCGATGTCGGTAATGGAGGCCGCCCAATCAGCGTCCCGAGGCGCGTCTTCCGCCTCCAGATAGGCGCGAAAGCGCTCGAAGCCTGTCGTGTAGCGCGCGAGGAAATCGAGATCGGCAAGGCCCTCGACAAGCAGCGTGTGCGCAAGGCCGAGCATCAGCGCCATGTCGGCGTTGGGCCGGACGGGCAGCCATTCGGCGTCGAGAAAATCCGCCGCGTCGTCGCGGCGCGGGCTGACGTTGACGAAACGGACGCCGTTCCGGCGCGCCGTCCGCAGCCACGACGAGGTATCGTGCGCTCCGACGCCGGACTTGTTGACCTGACCGTTCTTGGGCGCAGCGCCGCCGAACATCACCATCAGTTCGGTATGCCGCGCGATCACCGGCCACGCGGTCGGGTGGTTCACCGGCAGCATCGTGCCGACGACGTGCGGCACGATCACGGACGCGGCGCCGAAACTGTAATTGGTCACCTGGTCCACGAAGCCGCCGAACCCCTTGAGAAAACGGCCGAGTTGCGGCCGGGCCTCGTGGAAGACGCCTGCGCTCGCCCAGCCCGAGCTCGCGAAGATCGCCTCGTTGCCCCGTTCGGCCTTGACGCGGGCGAGCTCGTTCGCGACGAGATCGAGCGCCTCGTCCCATGAAACATCGACGAAGGGTTCGGCGCCGCGCGCGGTTCCGCCGGCGGTCTTCTCGAGGAATCCGCGTCGCACGGCCGGTCGCGCGATTCTGCTCTCGTGATAGAGCGACTCGGGAACCGCGTTCAGGATGGGAGACGGGTCAGGGTCGCCTTCGAAAGGAGACACGCCGACCACGCGGCCGTCGCGCACGCTCACGTCGAGCGCGCCCCACTGGGTCATCGAAACGAATTTTCCGCCGCCGTCGGGCATGGGCTCTGCTCCGGTTTTGGATTTATCGCGCATATGATAGCGCAGCGGCGCGTACATTGCCGCTGTCCGCTCGAACGTTTCTCAAACGAGGTTCTCGATCTGCGAGGAAATCACCGGAGGTCGCTTCTGCCGTTGTATGAGGGGCCCGTTGCGCGACGGGCGCACCGGCGACAGGCCGACTTGCACGCCCCCCGACGGTCTTCAACAACTCGTCGGCGTCCTCGCGGTTCGTCCCGCGGCGCTGAGCGACGCGCTCCGTTCCGGCCACCAAACGTCCTGCGATTTCCGGCCGAATGCCCGCCCATACGGAATCGCGGTTGCAGATACCCCGCATCCGAACGGCTACTTTATGATCAGGCGTCAACCGCCCATTGACTCATCGACCGGGCAATTTACTCTGCGGTACCATTGTGGGGTGACGTCGTGGGGTAAAGAGCGATGCGGGAAAAACTGGAAAATATCAAAAGGAGGCTGGAAGCGAATATTTTCGTCCGCGAGGCGGCGATAAGCCAAGGAGCGGTGCTCCCCGTCGTTGGCGCGCTCGGCTGGGATACAGAGGATCCGGACGAGGTGGCGCCCGAATGGAGAACCGTGAAAGGACGGTATGCTCTCTGCCTCGGAAGAACACCGAAGGTATTCTTGGAGGTCAAGCAACCAGGCACGTTTGAAAGCAGGATAGAACAACTCCTTCAATACGCTTCCACCGAAGGGGTATCAATGGCGGTGCTTTCCGACGGGCGCCGATGGAGCGTTTATCTGCCTGGCGAACAGGGAAGCTATATGGAACGCCGTGTTGACCTTGTGGACGTAGTTGAAAGGTCCGTCCAAGATGTGGAGAAAATCCTTCGCCGGTACCTCGACAAAAAAGAAGTCGCCAGCGGCGCTTATCTGGAAAACGCACACAAAGATTTGCATAAAAACGCACGGCGGCAACGAGCAAAAGACGCTATTCCGAAAGCGTGGACTAGGTTGTTGAAAGAGCCTGACGGTTTGATTTCTGAATGCCTGGTCGAAGCGGTGGAGGAAGAAACAAGCGTCACGCCCTCAGGGGAAGACGTTCGGAGTTTCCTTGAATCTGTTCTGAAAAATACCCCTGCAACCGTAACGACCGAAACCAGGAAGACCGGTTCTTTCCAAATTGCGAAAAGAGCCCCGAACGATCCGGATCAAGCGTTTGAGAAAGCGGTCGCAACCGAATTGTACAAGCCTAAATCTCCAAAAACCAAGCTAATATATAAGAAACGCTGGCTTGCCTTCGCCAAATGGTCGACGGAACGCGGCGCGAACTGGCTACCGGCGGAACCTGAGCATGTGAAGAACTGGATCGCTCACGAATGGCCTGCGATGAGAGCCAAGACGTTGACTCACGACCTTAGCATAATCCGTCTTGTCCACCGCGTTTTTGGAATGGAGGATCCTGTCAGCCGCGGGAGTCCGGCACGAAATCACCGCCGACAGCTCGAAATGAAGGAGAAAAAAGAACAAGAATATGCCACAGATCAAGGAAAAAGCGCTCTTTTGTGACTGTCTCGAACCATCGCTGAAGACTGTCGTGGTTCCGTTCCGAAACCTTCTTGAATGATCTCTGGAAGTCTTTCGCGAGCGTCCATCTCTTAGTCGACGTAGCCGAGGAAAGTGAACGTTCTTGCCCTGTGAGTTTCGCAGGAAAGATCAGCACAGTTGCTGCTCTGCAGAAATTCTGGATTTGCCTGCGTGTTCAAAATGCTCGGCATGTTTGTTCCGAGGAGGTATGGTTGCAAGGCTCGATTGTCCGAAGCGTTCCGGTAGTTTTCGCGCCGATCTTCAGGCGGCTTTCAGCCCAAACGCCCGCTGGACCTCGAAGCCGGCCGGCCCTCGTCGCCGAGGAAATCGCGGCCGTCCTCCTGCGGCAAGCAAAATGTCGCTCGACAGGATTGCCGACCTTGCCGCGGCGTGATACCATTTCGGCCATCGAGTTGCCCGACAAGCAGGAAGGTTGGAGAGAGCGACGGATGAGGCATGCTTGGCCCGCAGCGGTCGCGGCAGCTTGCGAGAAACGGAACAAACCGAAGGAGAAGCACCGGTGAAACGCATCCTGACTACATGCGCCGTCCTTGCGGCCGCGTTCGCGGTCGCGCCCGCCAGCGCGCAAAAGACCTACACGATGAAGATCGGTTTCGTAACGATCAACGATTCCAATCACTTCGCCGCCGACTGGCTCAAGAAGCACCTGGAGGAGAAATCCGGCGGGCGCCTCAAGGTAGGAGTCTTTCCAGCGGGTCAGCTCGGCAAGATTCCGCGCCAGATCGAGGGCATCCAGCTCGGCACGCAGGAAGCCTTCAATATCCCTCCCGGCTTCTTCATCGGCATCGACCAGGCGTTCATGGTCACTGACGCGCCCGGAGTTTTCGACGACATCCTTCACCAGCACCGCGCGGTGAATCACCCGAGTTTCCGCGACAAGTTCATGAAGCTCGCGGAAAAGAAGGGCTTCGTCGGCAACTTCGTATGGTCGTGCGGCGACACCTCCATCGCGACGCTCAAGCCGTTCAAGACGCTCGAGGACATGAAGGGCCGCAAGATTCGCGTCCTCGCCACGCCGCTCGAGCGCGCGGTGATCGAGAAGCTCGGCGCGACCGGCGTTCCCATGCCCTATACCGAAGTGCTGCCGGCGATGCAGCGCAAGGTGATCGACGGAGTGCGCAGCGCCGTCATCGTGATGTTCCCGTCCAAATTCTGGACCGTGGCGAAACATCTGACCCTTACCGGCATGGGCCATATCTCCTGCGGCCAATGGCTGAGCGTCTCATGGCTGAAATCCCTGCCGAACGATCTGCGCGAGATGGTGCTCCAGGCCGGGCGCGAGGTCACGCCGATGGTCGGCAAATGGGGACACGAATTGACGGTGAAGGCGGAGGAAAACTGGGCCAAGGACGCGACGATCCATCGCTTGTCCGAAGCCGACCAGAAGGAGTTCCGCAAGCGCGTCGCGCCGATCGCCGACGAGATCCTCGGCAACAACCCGAAGACCCGGGACATGTTCGCCCTGCTCAAGGAGGCCGTGGCGGCCACCCGCAAGTAACGGAGTCGGCATCCCGGCCGCGCGGCCGGGATGCCCCTCCGGCAAAACGCGAGGCTACCCGATGGCGCCTTCCCTCGAATGGATGGAAAAATACCGGGATGCGGTCAACGCCGACCCGGAAATGGCGGTGGTGGGAGACTGGCTCACCGTCGATTTCAAGATATCGTTCGGGGGGAGCGATTTTCTGCTTTCGGTCCGCTCGGGCCGGATCGTCGATATCGTACCGAAGCCCCGCTTCGACCGGCCCGCGGCGTTCACGATGCGCGCGCCCATGTCGGTCTGGAACAAGTTCGTCAGTCCGAACCCGCCGCCGCTCTACCACGACTTCTTCGCGATGCTGATGCGAGTCGACGAGTTCGAACTCGACGGCGACACGCTCGCGGCCATGCAAAACGCAAGAGCGTTGCACCGCATGATGAACATCCTCAGGCGAATGGAGCCGATCGATGCATGAACCGATCGTCGGCCGCTACCTGAACCTGACGAGCGGCGGCGAGGAGTACCGCATCTTCTATGAGGAGTCCGGCCGGGGCGTTCCGCTCGTCTGCCTGCATACCGCAGGCGCGGACAGCCGCCAGTTCCGCCACGTCCTGAACGATCCCGACATCGCCGCGAAGTTCCGCGTCGTCGCTTTCGACCTTCCGTATCACGGAAAGTCGAACCCTCCGGATCGCTGGTGGCTGAAGAAATACCGGCTGACGACCGAAACCTATGTCGGCATCGTCCGCGATTTCTGGCGCGCGCTCGGCCTCGAAAAGCCGGTGGTGATGGGCTGCTCGATGGGCGGCGCCGTCGTTCTCAAGGTCGCCGCCGACTACCAGGACGAGATCGCCGGCATTGTCGGCCTGGAAAGCGCGGCCTTCGCCGAAGGCCGCGACAACGACTTTCTGCATCACCCGGCGATCCACGGCGGCGAGCTCGCCGCGTCCTACACTTACGGACTCAACGCGCCGTCCTCGCCCGAGGCGGGACGCCGCGAAAACTGGTGGTATTACAGCCAGTCCGGTCCCGGCATCTACAAGGGCGACGTCCATTTCTATTGCGAGGATTGGGACGGTCGCGAAGACGTCAAGGGAATCGACACTTCCCGCTGCAAGGTTTCGCTTTTGACCGGCGAATACGACTATTCCGCGACGCCGGACATGACCCGCGCGGTTGCGGACGCGATCGCCGGCGCGCGCTTCACGGTGATGGAGGGCATCGGACATTTTCCCATGGTCGAGAACTACGAACGTTTTCGCCCGTACCTCCTTGCCGAACTGGAGTCGATGACGCGCGCCCCCTGAGCGCGGCGCTCCTTTCCGGACCGGAGGGACGGCTGCGGCTTTTCACGTCGCGAGTTGGGTTTTCCTGCGTGCCTCATACCCGCGCGTCCGCGCCAAGCGGCTACCGACCGCCTTGAGTTCGCAAACGAGGAACGTCCACTCGACTCTTTCGACGCGCTGCGAGCGATCGGCGCAACTTCGGAAACCGCCGGCTTTCTCGGAGAATGTCTCGATGCGGCGGCGTCCGCAGCGGACGCTCTTGCAAGCCGGCGCGGAAATCGGCGAACGGAGATCCCGGCTCTCGGCGCGCCTCGGCTTCGTCGCCTGCATCGTGCCGTTCGCGTTCGTCCGTTGTCTCGCGCCGGTTTTCGAGGGCGAGCTTGCAGAGGTCAGGTCCGCCGCCGGGATCGTCGTTCTCCGCGACGCCGCGGCCGGGCGTCAGCGGACGCGGTAAATCGTCGGCGATCCTTGCCGTCGCCTCGGCCCGTGCGGGGTCCCTCTCCGGCTGTCGCCTTGGCCGTTCCTGCGAAAAAAGGACGGCCCGGGCTTCCCGGGCGTGCACAGTGAACATTGTGATAAGATGCGCGCAAGGCTCTTTCGCGGGCGGCGGCGCTCGCGACGTTCGACACTTGGTCATGTTGCGCGCGAGACAGGGACCGTAAAGGCGTTGCCGATCGCCTTGCCGGACAACGCGAAGGAGCTGAACAAGGCGCATTTCTCGCCGCGGAGGTTCAGCGGCGAGTAGTCTGCCGCTATTGTCCCGCCGTTCTGCGGGAAAAGGGCGTCCGGACCGAAAAAGCGCCCGCGCCGACGCTCGGGCCCGATGACGGCGCCGGACCTGCAGGGAGGAAACGGAAACCATGAAGCACTTGATCGTGATCGCAGCCTTGACAGCGGCGGTGGGTAGCGCCGCCGCCGACCCTGTCGCGGATTTCTACCGCGGCAAGACGGTGAAGTTCATTTCCGGCGGCAGCGCCGGCGGCGGCTTTTCGACGGTCGCGCGCGTGGTCGTCAAGCATATGTCGAAGCGCGTGCCCGGCCGGCCGGCGATGGTGGTCGAGGCGATGCCGGGAGGCGGAGGAGCCCGCATGATGGCCTACATGGCGAACGCCGCGCCGCAGGACGGCACTGCGCTCGGCGCGGCGCTGCCCATCGCGGTCAACGCGCCGCTGCTGCGCAAGGTCAGATTCGATCCCGCGAAATTCCATTGGCTGGGTTCGACCACGTCGATGACCGAAGTGAGCACTGTCTGGCACACCGCGCCGGCGACGACGCTGGAGGGCGCGAAGAAGACCGAACTCATCATGGCGACTTCGAACAAGCTCTCGTCGGCCTATCTGATCCCGGCGTTCATGAACGCGGTGATCGGGACCAAGTTCAAGATGGTGCACGGCTATCGCGGCGCCGGCCCGATGAACAAGGCGATGGAAGCGGGGGAAGTCCACGGCCGGGGCAGCTTCTACAACAGCTACCTCACGACCAAGCCGGACTGGCTGCGGGATCGCAAGATCATACAACTGGTCCAGGTCGGTCCGGGCGAGAAGGAACTGGAGGGCGTCCCGAACATGCGCGACCTCGTGAAGACGGACGAGCAACGGCGAATGGTCGACTTCATGGAGGCGCCTGCCTATGTCGGCCACGGCTTCTTCGCGCCGCCCGGCGTGCCTGCCGACCGGGTCGCGGCGCTCAGGAAGGCCTTTACGGACATGCTCGACGACCCCGCGTTCCGCGCCGAAGCGGCCAAGCGGCGGATGGTCGTCAACCCCGTGGCGGCGGAGAAGATCGAAGCCGTGATAGGGCGCGCGATGGCGACCCCCGAGCCGCTGCTGGCGGCGTTCCGCGAAATGGTGAAGATAAAGCCGCCCGGAAAGAAGTAGGACGCCGCCCCTCCCCGAACTGGCGAGGGACGGCCGCGGCTTTTCGCGTCGCGAGCTGAGCTCGCGTCCCGCATGCGGCCGCTTCGACGCCCGGCGGGGCGGCGGACTGCCTTTGCCGACAATTTGGGAGTCGCGTTCGACTCTTTTGACGGGCGGCGAGCGGTCGGCGCAACTCCGGAAGCCGTCGGCAGGCTGGCCCGTCCCGGTCGGTGCCCCGTCCCGGTCGGTGCGCATTTTTCGTCGGCAAGTCGAACGGCGGCGACTTTCACCGTTCTTCCGCGATCAGCCTCGCCACGAGCTCCCGCGCCCTGATCGTCGGAATATCGGCGTTCACGTCGATTCGGGGCGCATCGGGATCCAGATCCAGAATGCGTTGCTGCGCCTCCACCATCGCCACGTCTTCCAGAAACGTGTCGCGAATGCCGGTCATCGTCCGGTCCGTCTCCTCGTCCTCCAGCGCGAAATCCCGCGCCGAAACCCAGAAATGATGGCAGGTGCGTTCCGTTTCGGGCGTAATGCCGTGGGTATTGAACATGCTGAACGCCTTGCTGCGGTCGCCTTCGAAGACGCCGCTGCCCGGCGGCGCGACTCCCGCATCGAACGTGACGATCCCGGCGCGAGGCGAATATTCCCATTCCACCCATACGTCGGCCTTGCCGGCAAGGCCGGTCGCTTGCGTAAACAACGGCGGCGGATCGCTGTCGCGCATGCGGCGATGATTGCGGACGACGTCGCCGTCGCGCGTTACTTTCGGGGAGTGACGCAGGGAACCGTCGTTCCCCAAGGTATCGGGATGAACGAACCGGGAATGGGTATTGTCGAGCTGGATGTCGATCAACGACTGGTAGTGGCAATTTACGAGAAACCGGTCGCCGACGGACCGCCAGTCGGGAGAGTCGTGCCAGAAGGTGTCCGCGACCAGAGCCTCGTCCGCCTCCTCCGGATCGCCCATCCAGACCCATATCCAGCCATGCTTTTCGATCAGCGGGTATCGACGGACGCGCGCGCCCGGCGGAATCCTGTTCTGGCTCGGTACGTCGACGCAGTTTCCCGAGGAGTCGAAGGAAAGGCCGTGATAGCCGCACCTGATATTGTCGCCGATCACGGTCCCTGCCGACAATGGCGCGTGGCGATGGCAGCACCGGTCTTCCAGGGCGACGGCGAGACCGCTGCCGGTGCGCCACAGCACGACGGGTTGCCGCAACAACGATCGCGAGAGAGGCCGTGCGATCTCGTGGCTCCACGCGGCGACGTACCATGCATTGCGCAGGAAGGCGTCCGTCATGCCGAAGCTCCGCCCGTTCGGGCAAAAAAAATGGCCGCAGCCGCCCCCGGCTTTGGCCCGACCCGGCTGTTTCCTGGACTTCCGACGCCGTGGAACCGGCTCGTCCAGCATTCAGCGGGCCACCCACCCATCAACTGCGTAGTTCCATCGCGCTGACAGGACGAACATGCCACGCTCCGCTGCCCGGCCGCAACGAAAAAATCGCGGTTATTCACAAATCGCGCATTTTCCTGGGGATAACCGCCATCTCGCCGCGGGAAGGACGGCGCCGCGCCCGCGCGGCGCCGTCGAGGGCTTCAGAGGCCGAGCCGCTCGGAAGCCATTTCCGTGCCCTGAACCCGGGCGGCAATCTTCCGGAACGCAATGTCGCGAGCCGCGTCCGGCGAACCGTGCTTCGGCTTCACGTCGATGCTGAACGGCGAAAACCCGCAATCGTCGGTCGACGCGAGGCGTTCCCGGGGAACGTAGTTCGATGCGCTCACGAGAGCGTCGCGCACCTGCTCCGGCGTCTCCACCCGAGGGTTCTGCGGATTGATGACGCCTACGAAGCAGACCTGCGGAACGCCGTTCGCGTCCTCTCGGCTGTGCTTGCCGCAGAGGTCGTATATGTGCTCCCTGTCGCGCTCGCTCGCCAACTGCATCAGGAAATAGCCGGCGTTCAGCCTGAACATGCTCGGCAGCAGCTCGGCGTAGTCCACGTCGGCGCTGTGGGTCGAATCGCAGTCGCCGCCCGGACAGGTGTGAACGCCGATGTTCCTGCGCTCCTCGGCGGTGAAGCGATCGATCACGCGGTTGTTCAGCTCGATGAATTCTTCGAGCATCCCCCTGCCCGTCCACGGGTTCCTCGGATCGTTCTTGCAGGCGAGCCGTCCCTCGGTAAAGTCGATCGAGACGCGGACCGCGCCGGCGTCGAAGCACGTGCGGATGTCCTTCTCGCACTCGTCGCAGAGGTCGGAAAGGAACCGCTCGCGGGGATAATCCGGCACCTGCCCGTCCAGGGGATAGAGCAAGGCGAGCATCGACGGCGCGATGACCGCCTGCTTCATCGGCTTGGTCGCCATCTTCTTCGACCGTTCGAAATACTGCGCCGCGTAGGTCTTGTAACGGAACGGCCCGCCCGTCAGACGCGGCAGCTGCCTGTGATGTCCGTCCTCGAAAATGGCGAAGTACTGGCCGTCCGCCGCGAGATTGTCGGCAAGCCCCGTTCCGGCGAGGGTGTCGGTCAGAGGATAGGTCGCAAAACTCGACGCGCGTTGTTCGCCGTCGCACACGATCGGCGAACCCGTGGCCTCCATGCGTTGTATCGAATCCCGGCATGCCTCGTCCTGCTCGGCTTCGAGCTGTTCGAAGGCGATCTTGCCGGCGTCGTAATCGGCGTAGGCAGCCTGAAGCCTCGACGGACGAGGCAGCGACCCGACAGGTTCGGTTGGCATCGACATTTCGATAACCTCCATGTTGCGTCCGGCAGCGGCGCCGGATCCTTCGAATTGAAGCACGAGCCGGCCAGTCCGTTCAATCGCCGGCCGGGAAGCGCCGGCCTTCGCCGTCCGGAGCGGGATCTGGCGGTTCCGGCGGAGGGCTGCTATCGTCCCGCAGCAATTCGCCCAATGGAGCGAGAATCGGCGGAACGCGATGAAGGATCAGGTTCCCGTCATCGACATATCTCCCCTTCGCGCGACCGGGGAGGAGGGAAAGCGGAGCGTCGCCCGCGCCCTCGCCGCGGCCTGCGAAGAGACGGGCTTCTTCAGCGTCGTCGGACACGGCGTGGACGAGGATCTGATCGCGCGGACGAGGCAAGCGGCGGCGGACTTCTTCGCGCTGCCGGCGAACCGGAAACGCCTGATCCTTCGCGACGCGAGCAGAACCGGCCGGGGCTATTACCCGCCCGCCGACCGCGCGCTCGCGAAAACGCTCGGCGAGGACACTCCTCCCGACCTTCAGGAGGCGTGGGTGATGACGCCGGAAAACCTGCCGGATCACCCCTACTATCGCGGCGAGGTCGCGGCGTACTTCTTCGGACCCAATCGTTGGCCCGATGGATTGCCGACGTTCCGCGATACCGCGCTCCGTTATTTCGAGGCGATGTCCCGACTCGGGCAGCGCGTGATGAGCGGCCTCGCGCTGGCGCTGGATCTCGACGAAGGCTATTTCGTCGACAAGTTCGACAAGGCGACCAATCAACTGCGCTTCATCCACTATCCGCCGCAGGAAACCAGCCCGGCGCCCGGACAACTCCGGGCCGGCGCTCACACGGACTACGGGGCGGTCACCCTGCTTCGCAGCGACGACGTGCCGGGAACGCTCCAGGTTCGGCTGCCGCGCGGCGGCTGGACCGAGGTTCGCCCGCCGCTGGACGCCTTCGTCTGCAATCTCGGCGACGCGATGGCGCGCTGGACGGGATGGGCTTCCACGCTTCACCGCGTGGGAAATCCGCCGCCGGGAACGGCGCCGCAAGGACGGATCTCGCTCGTATTCTTCCATCAGCCCAACTACGACACGGTTATCGGCGGCATCGGCGCGGGCTCTTCGGAACGCGTCACTTTGGGCGAGCACTACATTCGGAAGATCCACGCCGCCGTGGACACGACGACGCCTGCGGCCTGACGCAAAGAACCTGAGCGAGGACAGGGAACGTGAAACTTGGATTGACCATCGGATACTCGGGCAAGTCCTTCCGGGTCGACATGGATCTGGTTCGGGAGGCGGAGCGCCTGGGCTACGATTCCGCCTGGACTTCGGAAGCCTACGGTTCCGACGCCGTAACCCCGGCGACATGGGTGCTTGCGCAGACCGCGACGCTGAAGGTCGGCACCGCGATCATGCAAATGCCGGCGCGGACGCCGGCCATGACGGCGATGACCGCAATGACCCTGCATTCCCTTTCGGGCGGACGTTTCATGCTGGGACTCGGGCCCTCCGGTCCGCAGGTCGTAGAGGGTTGGTACGGAGAACCCTACGGAAAGCCGATGACCCGGACCCGCGAGTACGTCGCGATCGTGCGCAAGATTCTCGCCCGCGAGGAGCCGCTCGCCCACAAGGGATTCCATTACCGGATTCCCTACGACGGAGAGGACAGCACCGGTCTGGGAAAGCCGCTCAAGAGCATCCTTCACGGCGATCCCTCGCTCAAGATCTTCACGGGAACGATCTCTCCCGCCGGAGTGAAGACCGCGGGCGAAATCGCCGACGGTTTCTTTCCCGTCTGGATGAGCCCCGAACGGTTCGACCTTTTCGCCGGAGCCCTCGAGGAAGGCTTCGCCGCGGCGGGCAACGGCAAGAGCCTTGAAAATTTCGAGATCGCGCCATTCGTGCAGATCGTGGTCGGCGACGATCTCGACGCCTGCCGCTGGCCGATAAAGCGGTATCTGGCTCTCTATGTCGGCGGGATGGGCTCCCGCGACCGGAACTTCTACAACGCGTATGTAAGGCGCATGGGATACGAAGAGGCCGCCGCGGCCGTCCAGAGCGCCTTTTTGGACGGCCGTCAGGAAGAGGCGGCTCAGGCCGTCCCGGACGCGCTGGTCGACGAAGTCGCCCTCGTCGGTCCGCCGGAGCGGATCGCCGACAGGCTTTCCGCATGGAAACAAGCGGCGAAGCGCGGGGAAGTCAGCGCCCTGCTGCTGGGCGGCGCGACAGTCGATGCGCTTCGCGTCGTCGCGAAAGAGGTCTTGTGACCGGAACTATTCGTTCGCCATGACCGCCATGGTCAGCGTTCGCTCGGAGATCAGCGGCATCGTCTCCTCGCGGTAGGCGAGCATGTAGTCCGTCTGCATGTGATGGTCGACCGCCGCCCTGTCGTCGTACACTTCGTAGAGGCGGACCATATCGGCTTCGTCGTCGGGAACGGAAACGTCGAAACGCTGGCACGCCGGCTCGCGGGCGAGCACTCTTTTCCTGTGCGCCCGCACAAGGTCGAGGAATTCATCGCGGCGGCCCTCGACGATGACGAGTTGGACATGTAAGACAATGGCGCTCATGAGGATCTCCGGCAAGAGGTTTCGGATGCCTTCCATAATCCGGCATTTTGCCCCGCGTGGCGACAGCGCGAGGAACGCGTTCTTTCCGGCGCTCTTCGCTGCGGCGCTGCTGGCGGCGACGCCCGCCTCCGGCAGCGTCCTGGACACGGAAAAAGGCCGAATCGAGGTCGTCGCGCTGACGGACGAACTGAACCAGCCGTGGGGCCTCGACTTCCTTCCCGACGGCCGGATGATCGTGACGGAAAAGCCGGGCCGCCTCAGAATCGTCACCGGCGACGGCAAGCTGTCGGAACCGGTAGCCGGCGTCCCCCGGGTGCGCGACGCCGGTCAGGGCGGATTGCTGGACGTGACGCTGCATCCTGACTTCGGCGAGAACCGCCTCGTCTACATCTCCTATACGGAGCCGGGAACCGACGGCGCCAACACGACCGCGGTCGCGCGCGGCAGGCTGGACAGGGAGGGATCGGCGCTTTCCGACGTCGAAGTCGTCTTTCGGCAGATGCCAAGACTTCGGGGAGTCCGTCATTACGGCTCGCGCATCGCGTTCGCGCCGGACGGCGCGATGTTCGTGACGCTGGGGGACCGCGCGCGCCGTTCCTACCGCGTGCGCGCCCAAGACCTCACGTCCCATCTCGGCAAGGTCGTTCGCCTCCGGCCCGACGGTTCCGTGCCCGCCGACAACCCTTTCGCGAACCGCTCCGGAGCGTTGCCGGAAATCTGGTCCTACGGCCACCGCAACATTCAGGGGGCGGCCATTCATCCGGTCACCGGCAAGTTGTGGACGATCGAGCACGGTCCGCGCGGCGGAGACGAGCTCAACGTTCCGGAACCCGGACGAAACTACGGCTGGCCGGTCGTGTCCCACGGACTCGAATACTCGGGCGAACTGGTCGGCAGCGGCCAGAAACGAATGGCGGGGATGGAAGATCCGATCGCGGTCTGGACGCCGGTAATCGCTCCCGGCGGCATGGCGTTCTACCGAGGCGATCTGTTCTCCGGGTGGAAAGGCAATCTTCTGATCAGCGGATTGCGCTCGCGGGCGCTGGTCCGGCTGGAACTTGCCGGACGCAAAGTCGTGCGCGAAGAACGCCTTCTGGAATCCCTCGGTCGCCGCATCCGCGACGTGGCCGTCGGTCCGGAGGGCGCGGTCTATGCGGTCACCGACGAACGGAACGGAAAGATCCTGCGCCTGACGCCGGCGCGTTGAACCGCTCCTACTTCTTCCGCGCTTCGTCCCGCGCGATGTAGAACGTGCTCCCGGCGATGATGAGGACGCCCGCGACGCTCCACGCCGAGGGCACTTCGGAAAACAGAAGAAACCCGAAGAGCGCGGCGTAGATCAACCGCATGTTTTCGGCTGGCCCGACAGCGTTCGCCTCGCCCACGGAGAAGGCCCGCACGAAACACACCATTCCCGCTGTCGTCAGCCCGCCGACGCAGGCGAGCAAAAGCCATTCGATTCCGACCGGACCGCTCCAGACCCACGCGGCGGGTCCAGTGAACAGGGCGACGCCGCCTACATGATAGTAGAACAGGATGCGTTTCGTCGACTCGGTCCGCGCAAGTATGCGGATCAAGACGTTGGCGACGGCGAAGGTCAACGCCGCCGCCACCGCGACGACCGCGATGACGTCGACTCCCCCGGAGCCGGGACGCAACATCACGAGAACGCCCGCGAATCCCGTGACCGTCGCTATCCAGCGCCGGGCACCGACGAGTTCGCGCAGAAGAATGACGGCCACCACCGTGGTGAAGATCGGCTTCGAAAACATGAACGCGGTCGCGTCCGCGAGCGGAAGATAAATGACCGAAACGATGACCATCAGTTGCGCCGCGAACGCGCATCCCATGCGCATGATGTGCAAGCCGATTTTTCGAGTCCTGAAATCCGCCCGAGTCATTCTCAGAAACACCGGGGCGAGAACGATCAGTCCGGTGGCGTAGCGAAAGAACGTGATCTCGATCGCGTCGAACTTGCGCCCGAGCGTCTTCACGAACACGTCGACGACGGCGAAGAACAGCGCGCCGGCGCTCAGCCACAGAATGCCTCTGAGATTCGCCGGCAGCCCCGTCCAGACGGATCTGAGGCGGCGCGCCGAGACCTGCAACGAAGAATCCCCGCCCATTACGATCGGTTCGCCGCCGAACGGCGCGGACCGGACGCGAAATCTCCAAGCGTAAAGACGTCGACCGGTCCGCAACGGCCTGGTCCCGCGGCCGCAACGCTCCGTCGTCCGAAACCTGCGGCGCGGACCCGAAAGAATCCGTCGTCCGTTTTCCGGGAATCATCCATTCGGTTGACGCTCCGTCGCTCGCCGCCGGACGAACGAAGCCGCCCCGCCCTCCGCAATTTCCGTCTTCGAACGCCGGCCGGTCAGATGCCGAGCCAAAGCCGCGGCGATGCCCGGCCTTTCAACGCCCCATCGTCGAATCCTCGGGCATGTCGTCGTTCCGCGGCGCTTGGCGGAACGCAGGCCTCAAGGCAGCCGCGGCCTCGCCGGATGGTTCCGGGCAACGGCCGGCGTTGAGACGAAAGCCCGTCCTGCGCCGACCACGAAGGTTCGGCCGTCGAGGTTTTCGGCCGGCTTCCCGCTCTTGACCATGCCTCGTTCGGCGGGGCGAAGCGCCGCGATTTCATCTTCGTCCGCGGACTTCGGCGGCGGGAGCGTCCGGCCTGTCCCGCGCCCGGAGGTCGAAGACCCGGCATGCGGTGACCGCGTCGAAGGCGAGGCACTTTCGAAGGTCGTCGGCGTCGTCGAATCGCCGGTCTTCGACGCCCATGCCGGACTTGAGGGTCTTGAAGTATTCTTCAAGCGTCCAGCGCCGTTCGTACCATTCGACAATGCGTATCGCGTTTTCGGTCTTTCCCTCGGTGGCGAGCAACAGCCGATCTTGCGGTCCTGCGACCGACACGGCGAGCATGGAGAGAGGCGCGTCGCCGGTCCTGTCGCCGGGCGGCGCGAGCCGGACGCGGGCGGCGCGGATGTCGAGCGTCGCCTCGCGTTTCTTGCGCGTTTTCCCGCCGCCGCAGGCGGCGAGGTTCAGCGATCTCAGCACCGGCCGTTCCGCCATGTAGTCCCAAAGACCCTTTTTGCCGCCGTCCTCGCACAGCACGCGCCGCCGCTTCGAGCGGCAGGTGCGCACCACCAGGCCGGCGCCCGCCGCGACCGCCCTCGACAGCAGTTCCCAGATGTCTCCTTCCCGGTCGCACACGGCAACGACCCGCGTGCCGGGACAGGCGCGCGCAATCTCCTGCGCCTTGTCGAAGTGCTTGAGCCAGCGGACGCTTTCGTCCTTGTCGTCGCGCACGGCGGCCTCGAAGACCCCGAGCGGGCGTCCTGCGGTCGTGATCGCAAGTCCGAAATGGGCGGCGACGCCTTTGGTTCCCGACCCGCCGCCGCCAAGCGGCGCCAGACCGGCGGCGGCTTGCAGGCCGTTGCAGTTCAGGATCGTCGTATCCTGAACCGCCAGAACCACGCGTTCCCTGCGGCAGCGCTCGACCATGCATTCCTCGTGCGACTCGAGAACGTGCTCCACGTTCACCCTCGGGTTCGACAGCAGCCGGTAGGCCGCGTCCTGATCTTCCTTGTCCGGGAAGATTACCGGTACCGGCTGGCCGGGACGTTCCTCCCACGCGCGCCCCATTCGTACCATGCGACCGCGAATGCGTCCGTCCGGGTGCGTTCCGCGACCGTATTCCCGTTCCGCCCAATCGTCGGACGGAGGTGCCTCGGGGGCGAGGCCGAGCGTCCGCTCCGGCTTCCGGCGCAGCCGCTCCTTCCAGTCGGCGGCCAACGGCTTCATCCAGACCGACCGCCCGACGCCCCTCGCCTCGGCGCCCGGCGGCAGCCCCGAAGTCGGTCTGCCGCAGCGCTCCCACCCTGCCGCGCGATAGCAGGCGCCCGAATGGTCGGGAGAGACGTAAGTGTAAGCCATCAGCGGACGCACGCCGTAGGCGGCTTCCCAGTCGCCGGGCAATTGCGCCGCCGCGAGGTCGAGAACGCGCGACGCAAGCCCGTGCACGCGCACCCCCGGCAACAGGAGAAATCGGTTGTTGTTGACCATCCGCTGAAGGTTGGCGACCCGCGCGTCCGCCGACCAGCCGACGAACTCGTCGCGCGCTTTCTGGTGCCAGCCGGCGGCGCAGAAACCGATGCCGCCCAGCCGGCCATGGCGGGACGACGCGATCCAGTAACACCTTTGCGCGCCCGGCGGACGCATCCAGCGCTGCGGATGATGGGTCTCCATCATCGAACGCCACCGTTGCCTGTCGGCGCTCCCCGAAACCGGCTCCAGCGCGACCTCGCCGATCTCCGTCAGACTGCAGCGAAGCGGCAGATCCGGAAAATCCCGGGTCGGCGCCTTCTGCGGCAGGCGCTCCCGCGGCGGCGGCAACGCGATCCCGAGTTTCCCGGCGAGCTTCGGCAGAACGCGCCGCGCCGAGGCGAGGCAAAGTTCGCCCTTCTCGTTGCGCCAGTTCTCGCGCTCGCACAGCTCTTGCGCCAGCTGACGCCGGGTGCGACCGCCTTCGGCGACCGCAGTTCGGAGCCACTCGATGCTGTCCGCATGGAAACGGTGAAGTCCAACTTGCATACGCCGATAGTAGCCTCGCCGATTCGCGGAATCAACTATTATTTGACGAAAGGTGCCCCGCGCCGCGGCAACCCGCCATCGGAGCGTCCGCCCGCCTGCGGGCCAAGTCGGCGGCGACGCCTTCCACGCTAACGCAGTCCAAACAATTCCAGCATTTCCTCCCGGCTGAGTCGCGCAGACAGGTCCAGCGAGACGTCGTCGACGACCTTCTCGAACAACTTCTGCTTTTGCTCCAGAATTCGGTCTATGCGTTCCTCGATCGTGCCGACGCAGGAGTACTTGATCACGTTCACCTTGACCTTCTGCCCGAGACGATGGCTCCTGTCCTCCGCCTGTCGTTCGACGGCGGGATTCCACCAGCGATCCAGATGGAAAACGTAGGAGGCCTCCTGCAAATTAAGCCCGAGGCCGCCCGCCCGCAACGATATGACGATCGCCTTGTGCTCGTCCCGGGTCTTGAATCGATCCAATAGGGACGAACGCTCCTCCAGAGGAGTGTCGCCCGTCAGAACGAGCGGATTGAACTCGCGCAGGCGCCTGGCGGCGGCGGCCACGCCCGAAATGTCGCCGACGTATTGAGAAAAAACCAGAGCCTTGTGGCCTTGCGCCGTCAACTCCCGCAGTCTGTCGTGTATATTGTCCAGCTTGCTTGAGGCTCCCGTTCTGGGATCGGCGTTGCAAATCTGCTTCAGGCGGGTAATCAGTTCGAGCATGTGGCCGATGCCGACTTCTTTTCCGAGCGACTTGAGAAATACGATCCCTTCGCGTTCCGCCTTTTCGTAACTGGCCCACTGCTCCCGATGCAACGCAATCGCCAATTTGGTCTCCAGTTTGGGAGGCAGCTCCTTCAATACGTCGCTCTTCTTTCGCCGGAGCTGCACTTCCCGATGCCGCGTCAGCAGCGCCGCGCCGGGAAAGTAACGCTTGGGCGGCGTTTTTCCGTCGCAGTCGACGAACTCCATGATGGAAGCCAGGTCGTCCTCGTGATTCTCGATGGGAGTGCCCGTCAACGCCCACGAACGGCGCCTCGGAACGTTCTTCACGGCTTCGCTGGTGTCGTTTCGGTTCTTGATCCGCTGCGCCTCGTCCAACACGACGACGTCCCACGGCGTTGCCCTGAGCTTGCGCAGATCGCCCGCGTCGAAACGCAAGACTTCGTAACTCGTCAGCGTACAATCGGTCGCGGCCTTCCATTGCCAAGCTCGATCCTCGGCCGAGCCTCGGACGATGATCGCCGACAGTTCCGGCGCCCACTTCGCGATCTCCCGCCTCCACTGATCGAGCACGCTCGCGGGAGCGACCACAAGGCTCGACCGGATCCGTCCGCCCAGCTTGAGAAGCCGTAACGCCGCCACGGCTTGCACGGTCTTGCCCAGCCCCATGTCGTCCGACAGAAGCAGGCGATCCATCTCGATCAACGCGCGCACTCCGTCGAGCTGAAACGGCATAAGGGTCGCCGGCCATTCCAGGCGCGTATCCAAGAGCGGGATTCTCCGGGGCTTGGCCAGAATCCTCCACAACCGTTCCGCCAGGCCGCGGCCGACCGCGCTCTCCGGCGGAAATCGGAAAGACGATTCCCCGAAGGTATCCGGCGCTCCCGGGGCTTCAGGGGGCGGCGGCAACGAAATGACCGTCGTCAGGCCCTGAAGGCCGGTCAGGGTCCGAACTTGCGGATCGCCGAACGCCTCTTCGAGCCCCTTGGCCGTCCGCTCGAGCGGTTCGAACGGATCGGCCCGCTTCCCGATTTCGCGAAGCGCTCCGGCGGCCTCCGATGCCGGTCGCGGCGGCTCCGTCGACCACGACAGGCCGTCGGCGCAGTTCGCAGGGGCGGCGACCGCGGGCGGCGGCCATGCCGGTCGAACGCGACCGAACGGCACGCCTATCTCGTCCGCCCCTGGAAGCGGATCGTCCGCCGATCCCAGCAGCAGAACCGGCGAATTCGGGGACGCGCGGAACAGCGATTTCGCCAATCTTGCGCCGGCCGCGGCGCGGTCATCCAGCCGGTCTTCTCCCGCCCCGGCGAAACAATACCCCAGCGGCTCCCCGGCGACCGTAGTTTCGAAAAGAGCGGCCCGAACGCCGCGCCCGTCTTCGACGACCCGCAGCCACGCCACGACGCCGGCGGACTCGCTTTCCTCGCGGAAGGGTATGGGCACGCTGCGTTCCGGCCGGCCGGAAGCTACCCGTCCCGGGATTCGCGCTCCAGATCGGAATTTTCCTCGTATCCTGTAGAATAAGGATCGACCTCCGTATCCGGTCCGTAATCAGGATGCAGCCGGATCAAATCCCATTCGTTGATCGCGGCGCGCACCTTGTGTCGCATTCGTCTCTGGAATCCCGCGCCTCCGATGGTCGCATTCTGCATAGGCGGCGACCACCCATAGGCGTTTTCGTACAACAGCCGCAACTTCTCCACGGTTTGATTCAAGTCCGCTTCGCTGGGCGATTCCAAGGCCAGGCAGTCGTCCTCCAGCACTCGCATGCCGGCTTCCGCCCGTCCGCAAATCACGTTGAATCTGGGGTTGCCTTCCAGCTTCGGACGGATGTAGTCCCGGTCCCTCTTCTGCCCGTCGGGACTGATGATGACGGACGCGAAATCCGCCGTTACCGCGCCGACCGCGATCATCCCGGGGTACGCCTCGCCTTCGGCGAGTCCCATCCATCGCGCCACCTCCGCATAGGAACGTCCGCGCTGCAATATCGAATACGAACCCATAAGTTCGATTTCGTCCAGCAAAATGACCCAGCCATTGTAACCTGCGTATTTGACGAGCTCGATCGCGAACCGAAGCCGCTGAGGCGGGAGTTCCGAAACCTTCGGAGCCCGGAACTTGTACTTTTTCGACTCCCCGATCTGCCTGAGCCCGCCGCGTATGCTCGCAGTCCGCATTCTGTCTCCGGCCCAAAAGGATTCGATATCGTGACTCAATTCGGAATCCTGAGTTCTATCGTATACTCGCAGGCTCGCGGCAAAGACTTGATTCAAGAGTCCGTCGTCGGCGGCAACCTCGGCCCACCTGAGGAAATCCCCGCATGCGTCCGGGTCGCTTTTCAAAGCCGCCGCCAACTCTTCGACGAAGCGTCCGCCCCGGTCGGGCAGGCGACCGTTCTCGACGGCGGACGCGAACACCTTTCCGAGATCGTAGAACGGCGTTTCCTTGCTGATCGCCACCCTGCTGCAAACGAAGTTCCGGGACAGCGCCATGTGTTCCAGATAACCCAGAAGGTGCGACTTTCCCGCACCGAAATCTCCCGAAATCACCATGCCCCGGTCCGGAGACTCGCGACGCTCGACAGCATGATCCAGCATCTCGCGGAAACGGGCGATCGCCTGCGGCTGATTGCAGCCCAACTGGCGCACGGCTTCCCGGTTCGGAACGCCGTTGCGCAAAGCTTCGATCGCCCGACGGGAATCCAGCGTCGCGTTTTCCTGGTTCGGCATCCGACCGGCCCCCTATGAAAGCCTCACCAGCGCGGCCGCTGGATTGACCAGGTTCCTGTCCCGCACGTCGTCCATCACTCTCGTCCGAAGCGCGTCGTAGACGCTCCACCCCCTCGGCGCTTGCTCGTCCACGAAATCGTAATCGGTCGCAACGATCAGCAACGCTCCCGACAATCGATCCACGTCGTCGATAAACTCGCGCAGCAATTCGTAATGATCCATCGTCATCGCCCTGGTATAGTATCGTCGGCCGTCTCTCGGGTTGCGAGCCAAGAGCACGCGGCTGTTGTCCAAAAAAATGACCGTTCCGGAATATTCCGCCTGACGCACCCAGTGAAAGGCCGACTCCACGAAATAGCGCGCCGTCGTTCGATTTATGCCGGTATGTATCCCGAACTGGCGCACGTTGCCGACGCGGATGTTGACGCCCGTGAGCCAATCCAGCAACGGCTGCCCGGCATACTCCCCGGGCGCAGCGCTATCGCACTCGATCAGGCAGAGATGATGCATGGCCCCGCGAAACGCCTTCGCCAGATTGGGATTTTTCAATACCTCCCTCTCCAAGGCCCTCCTAAGTTCGAAGACAACGGTTTGAGATTCAAGCCCGTTGGCGTAAGCTACGGCGTCGACGACGTTGCCGGCCCCGCCGGGATCGATGCCGTCGACGCGATACTTCGTCTCCGAAAGAAGGCGCAAGACGACGCGGCGCGCCAATAGCCGCCAGTCGATCCGGGACGCCAGTCCGAAAAAAATGTCCTGCGGCATATGCATGCGGCTGTCGACGGCGTTCAGTTGCGCAAAAACGTAATTCGACGCCTCGCATTTGAGTTTTATCTTTTCCGATATGGACGGTCTTCGTTCCTCTCCCGTCACCGCGAATTTGACGGCGGATCCGCCGTCCCTGACGAAGGTGGAAAGATATTCCGCATCAATGACGTCAAGCCACTCGTCGCCGGATATCGCGTTGTTCATGCGTCGTTCTCACTGAAGCGGATGCCGTAGTACTCGACGTTATTGCCGTCCGGTCCGACGAACGAAAACAGGTCGCTCGAACGCCGGCGGGTTCCCGTCGAAGACGGAAAGGAGACCGCGGCTCCGCTTTTGGTGCGGTCGATCCCCTCCGAGTCGAGCTTGTACAGATCCCGAGCGAAATCCGCGCGATCGTATTCCCGCGAACCGCCCGGCAGGGCCGTTATCAGCCTGTAAATTCTGGCCAGCGGAACGACGCGGCCGCCGCTGCCCTGCGCAAGACCCGAAGCCCCTTCGGAAACCACTTCCTTGTAAACGGCATGCAACGTCTCAAGAAAACGTTCCGGCGGAAACCCGCTGGATTTGTTCTGATTTTTGAGCAGAAAATCGGCAAGATACGACGGCCTTATCGTGGAAACCTTCTTCCTGTCCACCCTCACGGCGCAGTCCGCCGACAACGTGCGCACGATGGATGGATAGGAAATCAGAAGTCCGTCCCGTTCGTAGATTTTCAGGCCGATCCCGTCGGCAGCGTTCTGGAGCTCGGCGGCATATCCGTCGTCGAATTTCCGCTTCTCTTCCTCGTCCGTAAACGGCCAACAGGCGCTGGCGTTGGAAACCTCCTGCTCAAGCTCCGCCAAGGCTTCCTTGAGTTTCTCCTGGCCGCGTTTGATGGCGGCGATGTTGCCGCTTTGCGCGGCTTTCGTCAGGGCCTTGGCCTGCGAGACCACCTGGGACGCGGACTTTCGGGCCGCTTCGGCCGCGTTTTCCGCATCGCCGAACGCTTGTTCGAAACTGGTCACTTCATTGATTTCCACGATTTTCTCGTTGGGGTCACTATAGGCGCATCGCCGCCGCCCGTCAAACCGGCGCATGGCGAGGAAGAACGGCGCGAGCCTCGGCAACCTCCCTGCGATCCCCGAACTCCGTGCCGCCGCGCGCGCCGACACCTCCCACGGCTCCTGGCGCTTGCGTACAGTCCGTTCCCTCGGTTGTCCTGCCGGTGGGCCAGGAGCGTGAAGCGCGTCCCTGCGGAATCCACGTCGTCGCCAGGACACGAGGCGGAGGCGTGGAGGCTCGGCGGCAGGGAGTGGGACCGGCAGGAAGAGGCAGGCCGGAGAGGTCGCCGTTCAGGATGCCGTTCCGCCCATCCATTCCCGGAGCCTCGACCACCTGCGGCGCCCGGACACGCTCTGCACCGCGGTGGCGACGGCCCTTCTCTGACCGGCGAGGACCACCAGCCGCTTGCCTCGGGTGACGCCCGTGTAGAGCAGGTTTCTTTGCAGCATGACGTGATGCTGCGTCATGAGCGGAATGACGACCGCGGGATATTCCGAACCCTGACTCTTGTGGATGGTGACCGCGTAGGCCGGCACCAGCATGTCGAGATCGCCGAAGCGATAGACCACCCTGCGGCCGTCGAATTCAGCCGTCACCTCGCCGAGTTCGGGATCGGCATCGACGACGTAGCCGATATCGCCGTTGTAGACGTCCCTGTCGTAGTCGTTCTCGATCTGCATGACCTTGTCGCCGGGCGCGAACGTCCATCCGAAACGCTCCACCTTGCGGTCGCCGGCCGGATTCAGGGCCGCCTGCAGCTCGACGTTGAGCGAGCGGGCCCCCAATCCGCCGCGGTTCATGGGGCACAGGACCTGGATGTCGCGCACCGGATCGAAACCGAAACGCTGCGGTATGCGGTTGCGGACGAGATCGAGGATCCTCGACGCCGCGGCGTCCGGGTTTTCCGCCGGCACGAAATAGAAGTCGCTCTCGCGGTCGGGCTTGCCGAGATCGGGAACGATCCCTTCGTTGATGCGGTGCGCGTTTTCGACGATGCGGCTGCGAGCCGCCTGACGGAACACCTCCGCAAGATGCGCGACCGGGAGAACCGAGGAACCGATGACGTCGGCAAGCACCTGTCCCGGACCGACCGAGGGCAGTTGGTCGATGTCGCCGACCATCAACAGCGCGGCGCTGTCGGGAACCGCGTTCACCAACGCCAGCATGAGAGGAACGTCGACCATCGAGGTCTCGTCGACCACCAAGAGTTCGCAGTCGAGCGGGTTATCGGCGTTCCGCCTGAAGCCGCCCGACCTGGGGTTGACTTCGAGAAGCCGATGTATGGTCTTGGCTTCCTTGCCGGTGACCTCGCTCATGCGCTTGGCCGCGCGGCCGGTCGGAGCGCACAAGACGATGCGAACCTTCCTGATCGACAGAATGCGAAGAATGGAATTTACGATCGTCGTTTTGCCGACGCCCGGACCGCCGGTGACCACCATGACCTTCGACGCCAACGCCATGCGGACGGCCTCCTTCTGGCCATCCGCAAGCCTGAACCCGGTTTGCCGTTCGAGCCACGGCAACGCTCGATGCGGATCGATCGGCGACCACGGAAGCGCGCCGGCGGAAAGCGAACGCAATTTGCCGGCGATAATCCGCTCGGCCCGGTAAAGGTTCGCCAGGAAAATGCACGGCGTCCCGTCGGCCTCGTCGGCGACGACATGTCCATCCCCGAGTTCCAGATCGAGGGCGGAAGGGACAAGCGTCGCCGGAACGTCCAGAAGCTCCGCAGCAAAGGGAAGAAGCTCGTCCTTCGGCAAGCCGCAATGTCCTTCCTCCACCGCTTCGGCGAGCGCATGGGAAATCCCGGCCCGGATTCGCACCTCGGCAGTCTTTTCTATGCCGAGCCGCATGGCGATGGCGTCGGCGATCTTGAATCCGATGCCGCGAATGTCGCGCGCCAGACGATATGGGTTGACGGTCATCACCTGGACCGCATCGGAGCCGTAGGTCTTGAAGATGCGGACCGCGCGCGCCGTCCCGACCCCGTGCTCGTGCAGAAAAATCATGATTTCGCGGACCGCCTTCTGCTCGGCCCAGGCGGCCGTTATTCTTTCCGCCCGCATGGGGCCGATGCCGTCCACTTCCCGAAGGCGCTCGGGCGTCTCTTCGATCACCTCGAACACGCGGTCGCCGAACGCGCGCACCAGTTTCTTCGCATAGATCGGCCCGATGCCCTGGATCATGCCCGAACGGAGATATTTCTCGATCCCGTCGGCGGACGTGGGTTCGGACACCCTTATGAACCCGGCGCGAAACTGCCGACCGTATTTGCGATCCTCCTCCCAATCGCCGGAAGCGGTAATCCATTCGCCCTCGGAAACGGTCGCAGCGTAACCGATGACGGCGACCGGCTCGCGCTGCCCTCGCGCCCTGACGCGCAGTACGCAGTACCCGTTCTCTTCGTTGTGAAAGGTTACCCGCTCGACAGGGCCGGCAAGAACTTCGCGGTCGGCGGCAGGAATCGAAGAATTCATGCAGAGCGTCACTTCCGTCTCGGGACGCTCCAGCATACCGTATGCCCGACGGCCCGGCGAATTCGTTCCGAACGCATCGACCGGTCGGCAGCCTCGGAGAAAACGAGCTGTCGACAATTCTCGCTGCCGAGCCGACGAGGCCGTCTCGGCGAGCGACGGGAGGCGGCTACGAACCGGGCAGCGGCAACGCCATGCCGAGACGGGCCGGCGGGCTGGCGAGATGGTCGAACGAACTGAAAATCCCCTGTCCTGCGAATCCCTTGGCGGGGCCCAGCGGAGGCAACCTTCGGCCTGCTCTCCATGACGGCGAACGACAGCTTGCCGGCCGTCGTCAAAGACGTCGAGCGCGTGGATGTCGGCCGCTGCCAGCTACCTGCTCGCTGAACGGCTCCTGTAGAATTGGCGGCGGCTCGGTCCGAGACCATAGGAGGCTGTGCTCGACCGGGACTTGACGCACTGCATGTCGGCCATGGTTATGCATGCATCAACGATTTTTATGCCGATGTCCTGCATGATCTCCGAGCCGTCTCCGGATCCTTGCTCCGTTACCTCGGTTCGCCACGGCGGAAAGCCCTTCCGGCCATAAGTCCGGAAAGCGCTATTGACGTTTCGCGAAGGAAATGCTGTCCTGTCTCGACGAGCGGAAGAAAACACACCTTCATCACCTGCGGAACGACCTGACGATAGAGCGTCGCGAACCTCGACTTGCGCGCTTCCGCTGGCCCGAAGCGCAGTTCGGGCACGATGAAGCCGACGAGCGTCTGAGCCGCCAGCATCTTGCCAGCGCGGATGATTTTGAAGAGCAGGCGCGGGGCGGCTGTCGGCGCCGCCCTGCGCGTACGCGCCCTCGACGATGTGGTTTCCGAGCAGGAGATTGCGGAAACAGCGAGGCGGCAGGGCTTCCATACCGTTCCGAAGGACGGGTAGCGTTACTCGACGAACCGGGGTCGCCAAGCACGATGTACGTCGACGCCTGGCGGTTGGGGTACGGCATGGCGCAAAGCGATCCTCGATCGGGAAAGACGGACGGACGCCGCGTTTCAGAAGCGCCATACCTCGCAATGCGCACTTACAGCTACCGTCGGAAGGCGCAGCGCGCCTTCGCGCGGATTTGCTCAGCCCTTTCCCCGCCGTGGACAGCATGGAAGCATGCGACCATTCCGAAAACAGGGAGATCCGCGAACCACTTCGGCGTCTTGCGGATGGCCATGCGCTCACAGTTGATCGGCCTCGGACGCCTTGACCGAAAGAATGCACCGACGCTCGCCTGCGGCGAAGAGCGTGACGCAGGCTTGAGCGTCCGACCTTGACCGGACAAGCATCTCATCTATATTGTCTTCTGCACGAAATTCTTCGTCCGATACGCATCTCCAGATTCGAAGAGAGATAACTTGCACCGGACGATGGCTGTTCTGGAGAACCTTCCATGAACCATGGATGGACGCCGATTGACGACTATACCGTTAGCCCGGAAAAACTGTCGCAACCCGAACTCAGAACGCTTGCAAGCGTATGGCAAGAACAACGAGACCGACTCCAAGGATTGGACGCGTTCCAAAAATTTAACGAAAAATTGAAGCGCGAGTGGGCTATAGAAACCGGTTTGGTTGAACGCCTATACGTTCTCGATAGAGGCATCACTCAGCTGTTGATCGAACACGGTATTGACGCATCACTCATTCCACATAATGCGGCACGAAACCCTGAAATCGTCGTTTCCATGATCAACGATCACGAATCCGTTGTCGACGGCATTTTTGAATTCATAAAAGGAGAACGCAGTTTATCGACAAGTTATATAAAGGAAATACATTGTCGTTTTACCAATCATCAATCTACGGTGGAAGGCGTCGATAATTTGGGAAGAACCGTTCAAGTCCCGTTGATTTCTGGAGAGTACAAAAAACAACCCAACAATCCCCAAAGGCATAATGGCGCAGTTCATGAGTATTGCCCGCCTATTCACGTATCCGGCGAAATGGATCGTTTGATCGATATGCATCTCGATCACGAAAGGAGCAGCGTCCAACCTGAAGTGGAAGCAGCATGGCTGCATCACAGATTCACTCAAATTCATCCCTTTCAGGATGGGAACGGGCGCGTGGCAAGAGCGCTGGCTACGCTGGTTTTCGTGAAGCATGGTTGGTTTCCGCTAGTCGTTCGTGACCGGGAGCGCAGCATTTACATTGGAGCTCTCGAGGCTGCGGATGCGGGCGATCTCGGACAATTGGTCGAGTATTTTTCAAGATTGCAAAAGGACGAATTCATAAGAGCCTTGAGCATTGCCCAAGATGTTATCAAATCAGCTCGCGCCGAGGACGCAATTCTGGCAGTTCGGAAAGAATTACAGAAAAAGAAGCAATCTTTAGCGAAAGAATGGCAAGCTGCGCGAGACCTCGCCAAATCGCTTCACGAATCTACGGTTCAACGCCTGAGCGAAATAGCGGAAACCATGAAGAGGGAAACGCAGGGACTGATAACGAATGCGACTTTCTTTTCGGGCGGCGCCGTACACGGCGAAAGCAATGACCATTATTATCGCTTTCAAATCGTGCAGACAGCGAAAGAACTTGGTTATTTTGCAAATACCCACACATATCGCTCTTGGGCGAGGTTGGTTATGAGAAATACCGACCAAAGCGAATTATTGATATCGTTTCACGGGATTGGACCGGAATATCAGGGCGTGCTCGCATGTTCGTCTTGCTGGTTCCAGAGAGTCGAAACCGAAGAGGGGGAACGCGAGATAGGGGCGATCAAGCCTGTGACGGACAGCGTATTCCAGATCAACTACAGGGAACCGAGGCAGCAGGCGGAGAATCGCTTTTCTCCCTGGCTTGAAGAAAGTATCATTCGCGCTATCGATCTCTGGCGGACGTCGGCCCTTTAGCCGAGGCGGACGCCCAAAATCCCCGCGCACCTCCCCACGTCCGCCTGCGCTCCGCACCGGGGAAGCCGATTCGGTACGGCGGCCAGCATGGAGTTTCAGGATCAGGTTACCCCAGAAATTCCCGCTAAGGTGGCCGCCCTTTGCAAAAGGCGCGTCGAGATAGCATCGTTACCGAGGGACCAGCCGTCGCGACGCACCTTTCCCGCTTCGGCCTGGCGCCGACATAGCCTTGACTACCCTGCTTCCCCTGAAAAACCTGCTTTAGCACACTCGGACACGGTGCTGGGTCAGGAGGTATCGTAGGGAATTCCCACTGCTTTCCGGTGTCCAAACGCGATCATTCGGTAGAGCGTCTCCCAGTCCTTCAGGAAGTAGTCGAGAAACAATGCCCGCACTTTTTCCCAGAAGTAAATGGGCCGCTTGGCCTTCGTTTGCGCCTGTTGGAACAGTTTGCAACATCGCTGTTGAATCTGGTCAATCAGGAACGCTAGCATCATCAGGAACGCGAAAACAGTCGACAGATTGTTGTTACCGTGACCGAAGTTGTGCTCAAAGCAGTAGCCTTGGTTCTTCAGGGTGTTGAAAGTTTCGTTCTCGATCTTCCAGCGCGCCCGCCCGGTGCGCATCAACTCCATCAGGTTCTCTTCGTCAATTGGCAGATCCGTGACCCAGGAGAAACGTTGTTTCTTGCCGTTTGGAAGCTTCTCCCAGTGAAAGTTCACTTTGAGGTCGAAGTGCGTATCGTTCAGAGGCACTCCGTTGAGATACCGGAATTCGTGCCGTATGTTGTCCTCGTCCGTGAACTCCCGGTGCTCCACGGACGGCGCGTTGTTGACCCACAGGAACTTGTGGTCGCCAGGCTTTGCACCCAGTATGAAACGCATGTCTAACTCCTTGAGAAGATTGACATGCGGTCCATTTGAGGCCAGCCCATCCTCCAACACGATCAACTTCAGGTGCGGGTGTTCACGACGCACATCTTTCAAAAGCCGTTTCGCCGCTTCGCAATCATTCTTTTTTGCGCCGTCTCCCTTCAGGATCGATTCCGGTGCAAACGGAAAAACCTCCTTCTGTTCCGGGTGCACCAGAACGGCTCCCAACATCTGGTGGTAGTAGGTAATCGTACCGTCGCGGTGATGTTTCTCGCAGCAGTTTTTACAGTGCACCTTGTCCGACGAAAAGTATCCCGTTCCTCGAAAGAGCGTAATACCCGTTCAGACAAGTGTATTGTTCCAGCCCCTTGCCTCGTTGCAAAACTTGGAACATCTTCGTGAAACAACGCCGCAATTGCCGCGGACAGACTTCGTCAAGCCGTTCTCGCATCGCAGAGTCCGACGGCACACGCTTGACGCAAGTTCGCGAGGTTGTGCCGAACCGCTTCGTCGGCGTGCGCGGCATCGTCGAGAAGCGACGCATACTTCATACCGAACACCGCCAAACCCGACATCAGACAGTCCGTCTGGTTCAGCCCCCGGCTGGCAATCGGATCTTCGATACGGTCGAAACAAGCTCGCACTTCCTTCAGCAACCCCGGAGCGCTGAGCGTCTTGCGCATGCCTGGCATTCTGGCCATTTTGGTACAATCCCGCCTCGCCTTCGGACCACTTTCCAGAGAAAAATGCTCCGCTTGAAGGCAAATAGCCCCGAATCACCTCGAAAAGTCCACGAAAAATTTTTTCCCGACCCCATATTTTCCAAGGGTTTTGAGCCTTAGCGGGAATTGCTGAGGTTACCCGCAGTCTTCGGAACGACCTCGCCCGGCTGCGGGAAGCAAGCGGGGCCGGCAATCGGCCGCTGCGCGGCGTTCGGGTTCCGGGACGCCCGCACTATGCGCGTCAAGACGATCGGCCTCCTCGCGAATCTCGTATTGATAGTCTGTAAGCGTTCGCTACCCAGGGGACGAAAAAATTTCGTCCACGGACCGGACACGGGATCCTTCGCCTCTCGTTTTTTGCCGCAACCGACGGACGAGGGGCTTTGCCGCCGGCAACGGCCCGGCGGGACGAGGCGCGCCAAGAGGCGGAAATGTCGCGCGGAGGTAGAGGTTGGCAGGCGACGTTCCGGAAAACGCAGCGCGCGCGCCGAGGCGGCGCGCAACGAGCTGAAACGCCTGAAGTCGGCCTCTTCGGCGAACGAGCTTGAGCGGGCCGCCCACGGCGAAGCCGAGGAAGCGACTCGACGAACGCGGCAACGCCCGCGGTGCCTGCCGGGTTCCCGGCCGCCGTCCGCGGCATACCTTGCGCGAGAAACGGAGAAAAGGTCGGTCGTCGAGTTTCGCGCCGCGGCGTTGTCGCCGGCCCCCGTTCGACATGATCGCCGAAGCGGGAGGTGCGCCGGCGCCGCGGTCGGCCGCGAACGACGGCGCCGGTACTTGCACCCCGCACGACCGCGACAGTCGCTCGACTTCGAGGTCTCGCCGACGGGGAAGGGCGTCAGGCACCCTTCGTTCCCGCCCCGTCGGCGTCGTTCGTTCGGCGACGGTTTCCGGCGTGGCGGTCTGGCGGATCAGCGCCTTGAGCGCCGTCATGTTCTCCTCGTGGCGGCGTTCTTCGGCTTCGCGCTGTTGCGGCATGGCTGCGCTCTGCTGCTGCGTCGTCGCGCACTGTTGTTGCCCGCGTTCGTCGTTGGCGCGGACCATCGCGGCCATACGCCGACGGCCACGACGACGGCCGCGGCGGCGTTGGCGGAAGCGACGGAGAGGTTAGCGATCGCGAAGGCACTCATGAGCGTCCTTTCCGGAGACGGGAGACAGTATCCGCGGCGCCGATCGTCAAGAGAGACAAGGGAGAGACGTTTGCGCCAGGGCGAGAACGGGGCGGTGACGTTCATTGCCAGGCTCCGTCCTCGGGGCGGCAGCAGGGGCGGTGCGCAGGACGATCCGCAAGCGGCAAAACGCCTGAACTCCAGGCTGCGGTTCCGTCGAACGGGAGCGACGTCCGGTCGAGCGAGGCGGACTTCCGCCATCGAACCTCCAAGGTTCGTTCGAAGCCATGGGCTGCGGGTAACCGAATCGGTTCGCGAATGCCGGAGGAAATTCAGCACAATGGAAAAATGTGAAAATATAATGTAAAATCAGCGTTGTATCATCCAAAAATTTTTTCTAGGGGTAGTTTGCATTGCACCTTCCCTGCATATATCCTGCAAGGAGTGAACTCCCCTCGCGTCCCAATGGCATGCGAGGAGCTTTATTCAGACGGGGCCGTGCTGAATGGTACGGCCCCGTCGTCGTCTCAAAATGCCCTGCGACATGCGGAAACGGCAATGGGAACATGTGCGATCTATATTGGCGGAGGCTTAAGGTTTTGCAACAAGACCACGACGGAGCCCGCATCGATATGGAGAGGCTCGAACAGGTAACGGCATGCCAAGACGAGATGCTTCGAGCCTATCATTGCATGCCTTACGTCCACCGACCGCAGATGAACAGGGTCGCTTCGATTCCAAGCGCCGGTTCATCGACGCCATTAGCCATATTCCGCGCTTCCAAGTTCGGCTCGGCAAGCTGCAGATCCAAGGTACGACCGAGAGCGGAAAGCCGATCTTCATCCAGAAACGCGTCGACATGATGCTCGGCGTGGACATGACGCTCTTGGCTGTAAAGCACCGCGTTATTGTCCTCTTGACCGGCGACAGCGACACGATTCCAGCTGTCGAGGCCATGAAGCCCGAGGGCGTTGTCATAACGCTTGGACCGCTGAAAGGCCGCTCGTCACCCAGCCGCGAAGTGATCGTTGATGAACGAGTTGATATCGATGTCGCGATGATTGAAAGCATCAGGCGATAGCCCGGCTTCGGGCGAAATCTACGGCGTCTGGAACCCTCGCTACCCCCAATCTCCGAAAATCACGCTCCGGCAGATTTACTTCATGGTCGGCATGGTGAATTCGGCCCCGGCGCGGATGCCCGTCGGCCATCGGGAGGTGATCGCCTTCTGCCGGGTGTAGAAACGCACGCCTTCCGGTCCGTGCATGTGGATGTCGCCGAACAGCGAACTCTTCCATCCGCCGAAGGAATGGAACGCCACCGGCACGGGAATGGGAACGTTGACTCCGATCATCCCGATCTCGACGCGCCTCGCGAACTCGCGGGCGGCGTCGCCGTCGCGCGTGAAGATGGCCGCGCCGTTGCCGAACTCGTTCGCGTCGATCATCTCGACCGCCCCGTCGAAATCCGCGACGCGGACGACGGAAAGGACCGGCCCGAAAATCTCCTCCTTGTAGATGCGCATGTCGGTCGTCACGTTGTCGAACAGGCATCCTCCCATGAAGAAGCCTTCTTCGTAGCCCTGAAGCGAGCAGTCGCGTCCGTCGACGACCAGCGACGCTCCTTCCTCCACTCCGGCGTCGACGTATCCGCGCACTTTCGCGAGATGTTCGGCCGTGATCAGCGGCCCCATGTCCATTTCCGGGTCGACGCCGGCCCCGATCCGGAGGGCTTCGACCCGCGGCTTGAGCCGTTCGACCAGCTCGTCGCCGACCCCGTCGACGGCGACCGCGACGGAAACCGCCATGCAGCGCTCGCCGGCCGAGCCGTAGCCGGCGCCGATCAGCGCGTCGGTCGCCTGGTCAAGGTCGGCATCCGGCATGACGACCATGTGGTTCTTTGCGCCGCCCAGCGCCTGCACCCGCTTTCCGTTGGCGGCGCCCGTCGCGTAGACGTATTTCGCGATCGGGGTGGAGCCGACGAAGCTGATCGCCGGAATTCCGGGATGCGCCAGGATGGCGTCGACCGCCTCCTTGTCGCCGTTCACCACGTTGAGGACGCCGTCGGGCACTCCGGCCTCCTGCGCCAGTTCGGCGAGGCGCAAGGCGCAGGAAGGATCCTTTTCGGACGGCTTCAAAACGAACGAGTTGCCGCAGGCGATCGCCATCGGAAACATCCACATCGGCACCATGGCCGGAAAGTTGAACGGCGTGATGCCGGCGCACACGCCGAGGGGCTGACGCATCGTCCAGGCGTCGATGCCGCGCCCGACCTGCTCCGTATATTCGCCTTTGAGCAACTGCGGAATGCCGCATGCGAACTCCACCACTTCGAGGCCGCGAGTGAGAGATCCGTGGGAGTCGGTCAGCACCTTGCCGTGTTCCGAAGTGATGATGGCGGCGAGTTCGTCCGCGTTTTCCTCGATCAGGTTCTTGAATCTGAACAGCACCCGCGAGCGGACCAGCGGCGGCGTCGCGGCCCAGTCTGGGAACGCCGCCTGCGCCGAGGCGACCGCCGAATCGACCTCCGCAGCGCTCGCCAACGGCACCCGCGCCGTGATCTCTCCGGTTGCCGGATTGTAGACGTCGCCGAACCGCTTTCCGGGTTCGCGCTTCCCGCCGATCCAATGAGATAATTCCTTCGCCATCTCGATCCCCTCGTTCGCCCGCCGGCGGAACCGGCGCCTCGTTCCGCCTCCTTCTCCTCCGGTTCGCGTCAGCAGGAAACGATTCGCCAACCCGGAATCCCGCCGCTGTCGAACGGCTTCACCTCGTCGTCCCCGACCCGCACCGGAGGACCCGGTCGCCGCTCGCCGCGTTCAAGCGTGATCGTGTCTTCGTTGCCGGGCAAACCGTAGAATGCAGGCCCGTTGAGCGACGCGAACGCCTCCAACCGGCCGAGCGCCCCTTCCTCGTCGAACGCCTGAGCATATACCTCAAGGGCGGAAGGCGCATTGAAAATTCCGGCGCAGCCGCAATCCGATTCCTTGTCGCCGACCGGGTGGGGCGCCGAATCGGTGCCGAGAAAGAAGGCGGGATGGCCGGATGCCGCGGCCTCCCGCAAGGCGAGACGATGATGCTCCCGCTTGGCGACCGGAAGGCAGTACATGTGCGGACGCAAACCGCCCGCGAACAGCGCGTTTCGGTTGATGACGAGATGATGCGGCGTGATCGTGGCGCCGACGCGCGGCCAGGCGGACCTGACGAACTCGACGCCCTCCAACGTCGTGGCGTGCTCGAGAACGACGCGCAGGTCGGGATGCGCGTCGAGCAACGGCTTCAGAACGCGCTCGATGAACTCCGCTTCCCGATCGAAAACGTCGACATCGGTTACTTCGCCGTGCACCAGAAGCGGCATGCCCACCCGTTCCATGCAGGCGAGAACGTCGCGAATCGCGGCCATGTCGGTTACGCCGTTGTCCGAATTCGTCGTCGCGCCCGCCGGGTAGAGCTTCGCGGCCGTGAAGACGCCTGCCGCATGGCCTTCGGCGAGGTCGTCGGGATCCGTGTTGTCCGTCAGGTAGCACGTCATGAGCGGCGTGAACGCAGCCCCGGCCGGAAGCGCGTCGCGGATGCGCCGGCGATAGGCCTCCGCATCGGCCGCCCGCGTCACCGGCGGAACCAGATTGGGCATGACTATGGCGCGCCCGAACACGGCGGCGGAGAACGGCAGCACCGCGCGCAGCATATCGCCGTCGCGAAGGTGGAGGTGCCAGTCGTCGGGCCGGCGCAGGGACAGACGTTCGTTCATCGCGTCGAAGCGACCGCGCTCGGGCCGCGCAAGGGCTCCGTCGGCGGGCGCAACCTCGCAAACCTGCGGAGCTTCGGCCCCGTTCGCTCTCCGCATACCGCGCGACGTGGCCCGTCGGCCGCCGTTCGGTTCGCGACGCTCGAAATCCTCACCGGTCTTCTCCGCCTTCGCGGCCATTTCCCTGCGCGATCGCCGCCGGAGCTTCTTCCGAAGCGTCGTCCTCGGCGGCGCGGAGCGGCGAACGCCGCCCGGCCGGGCGCTTCATTCCCCTTCGGCATCCAGTTCGACCACCGAAATCGAGTCGCCGAGCGCCTTTCGCGCGATTTCGACGAGATGCGCGTGATGCGTGAAGAACAGCACTTGAGTCTTCCCCGCCAGCGTTCCCAGTATTTCGAAGCCGGCCGCCGCCCGGCCGTCGTCGAAGTTTACGAACAGATCGTCGGCGACGAACGGCAAGGGCTCGGTCCGATTCAGATAGTCTTCCACGCTCGCAATGCGAAGAGCCAGATAGAGCTGATCCGCCGTTCCGCTGCTCATGCCGGGCACTTCGACGACCTGTCCGTCCGGCCGCAGACCCGTCAAGTGCGCCTGATCCTTATCGTCGTACGCGACCCCGAGTTCGCTGAACGAATTGCCGGTAATCGTCGAGAAGAGCTCCCCGGCGCGCTTGAGAAGCGGCGTTTGCCTTTCGCGCCGGTATCGGTCGATCGCCCAGCGCAGCAACGTTGCCGAAGTCCGTAAACGGACGTAGCGTTCGGATACGTCGCGAATCTCGGCCAAGGCTTCCTGCCGCGCCGCCTCGGCGCTCGCCGCCGCGTCGTCTCCGCCGATCGCGTCGAACCCCTCCCTGGCCTGCGCTCTCTGTTCAGCCACTGTCGTCAACCGATCCTGCAGCGCTTTCAATTCGCCAGCGTTGGTTTCTTCCTGCGCAGGGATTCGGTCGATATCCGCATCCGCGCATTCGACCTCCAGGTCGCCTGCCGACAGGCCGTCGCCTTCCTGCTTGAGCGTCCGCAGCGTCTCGTTCAGTTCGTTCCGCAACCGGCGGAACTCGTCGGACTTCCCGATGGCGCCGTCGAGTTCGTCCTTTCCGGAAACGCCGGCTAACTCCAGCAGATGGCCGAAGGACTCGCGCGCTTCCTGAAGATCCCTTTCGTGGCCGCGCGCGCTTTCCTCGACTTTCTCGATTTCCTCTTTCTTGGCGGCCCGGAGGTCGCTTATGCGCCGCGCCTCGTCGAGGCGCCTTCCGATCTCGAGAACCGCGTTTTCGGCGTCGCCGCCTGCAAGATCGGGGTCCAGGTTTCCAACCACGCGCTCCACAAGGGCCTCGAACTGTTCGATGTCGCGATCAATCTTGGCGACGCGGCGATCGCGCAGTTCCTCGATCTGCGCCGCCTTCTCGCGCATCCGGTCTATGACGTCGATCCGCGCCGACACGACATCCGGATTCGTCGAAGCGGAAAAGCCGAGATCGTTCAGCGCTTCCGACCAATTTTCCCGCCACTGCTCCCATGCCTGTTTCGCGCGAGCCTGTTCCCTGCGCTTGCGGTCGGCTTCCGACGCGGCTTCCCGAAGTTCCTCCTCCAGACGCGTCCTTGCCTCCGCTCCGGCCAGAAGTTCCGTCCGCATGCCGTCCGCGCGCTCCAGAACGACGGGCAGCGCCTCATTCTCCAGCTCCGAACGGTCGACGCCAAGATCCCCCAGCTCCGTCAGGAGGCTCTCTCGCGCGGCGCGTTCGCTCTCCCGCTCAAGTTGCAACGCGCCCTCCGCCTCGCCGAGGCGTTCGGTCGCCTCCAGAAGTTCGTCGCGCCCGCCCAGCCATTCCAGCATCTCGTCGGGGCCGAGCGGTTCGAATGCCGCGCCGCCCCAAAGGGATCGCCAATCGGCACCCAGCCGTTCGCCTTCTCCGGAAAGCGCTTCCCTCCGCTTGCGCAGTTGATCCAGACGTCCCTGACGCTCGTCGATGCTTCGGGACATTTCCGCCAGCGTCGCGGCAGCCTCGGCATTGTCGAACCTTCGGTCGGCGAGTTCGTCGGCTTCGCGCACGGCCACCTCGAATTCCGCCGCAGGATCCTCCGGCGCTTCGTCCCCTTCGGAAACAGCCATCCCCTCGACATGCACCCGCTTTACGATTTCCCAGAGGGAATCTCTGCCGCGTCGCGCTTCCCGAAGCTCTTCCGCCATGACGGCGCGCGTATCCCTCCTGACCCTTTGCAGGTCAGCGCGAGCGCGTTGCTGTTCTTGCTCCAGATTTTCCCTGTCGCGATCCGTTTCGCCGACTCGACGCTCCCAATCCCGAACCTTGTCGCGATGCTTCTGTACGGCGGCCCGCGGAGGAGTCGGCATCTTCACGACGTCTTGGTCGTCCGGAACGGCAGGCTGCAGAGAACCGAGAACCTGGTCGACCCGGCGTTGCGCTTCCCGAAGCCCTTGTTCCGCGAGGCCGACCCGTCCGGACAGGTCGCCGCGCGCCCGAACCGCCCTGATCGCCGCGTCCAGCCGGGAGAAATCAGCGGTTTCGGACGCATTTTCGAAGCGTTCCTGCAAACCGTTCCGCTGCGCCTCCGCCTCTTCCAACGCGGCGGCGCCGCTTCTAAGGTCCGAGGCGAGCCCGCCGTGCTGACCGAACAGGGATCGCGCGGCGGCGACCTTTCCGCGAGCCGGAATGCGCGCGACGAGCCCGTCGACTTCCGTCTCGTTCCAGTCAAGTTCGCCGGCCAGCGCGCGCACCTCGTCCTCCACGGCCGCGAGCTCCGCGCGCCGCTTCGGGAGGTCGACCCGTTCGGGGCGAATCGCAATCCGCTGCTCGTCCAGATGCTTGATTTCGTCGGCTCGCTGGATCAGCCGGTCGTCGCAGGACAGCGCTTCCAGTTCTTTCCGCGCCCTGACCAGCGTTCCGGAAAGCGTTTCGATCCGGGCGGACGCCTCCGCTTCCCTGCGCCCGGCCTCCTCGAACGCCTGCCGGGCGTTTTCCGGGAGAAGCGCGACCTCGCCCATGGCGTCGATTTCGCGCTCCAGGTCGGCCTTGCGGCGAACGTAGCGATATACCCTGCGAACGCGGGCGAGCCGCGCGCCCTCCGCCGAGATCCTCTCGAATTCCGAGTTGATCCGGTCATGCGCGGATTCTGCCTCTTCCCTGGCCTTTTTGGCTTCCAGCCATTGGTTGGCCGAGAGCGCGTTGTCGCGGAGACTCTTTTCGGCCTCCTTCCGCCTGTCGTCCGCCTGGTAGTATTCGCGGTGTCTGGCTTTCTTCTTCGCCCACAATCCGTCGGCTTCGTCCGAGAGCCGCGCAAGCCGGCCTCGCAGCCCCTCGACGCCGGTTCCGGCGGAGAAGAGCGTCTGGCCAAGTTCGTCCCTCGCCTGCAGGATTTCGCGGCCGCCTTTTTCCAGCCGAACGTGATCGAGACTGAACATTCGCTCGAAGAAAAGCCGGTCGGCTCCGGCCAGAAACGGCCGAAGCGCGGCTTCGCCCCCGGGAAACGGCGCGTCGCCGGAATCCAGCAAGGTGTCTTTCGCGCCCTTCCGGCGAATCGCCTCGAGCGACCCTTGATCGTTTTCGACGACGCCGCCGATGCGCATGCTGGAATACGGGTGAAGGAAATTGTAAGGCGAATGGACCGGAACGCCGAACAGCAGATCCTCGATCGCGGACAACGCCGTGGACTTGCCCGTTTCGTTGGGGCCGAACAGGACATGGAGATCCGGCGCGCCTGCGGGCAGTTCGAACGAACGATCGGTGAATCGTCCGTAGCGCACAAGATCCAGCCGCCGCAGCCGCACCTCAGTCCTCCTCTTCAAGCAGGCGCGCCGAGAGAAGAGGCGTCACGCCGCCGATCAGCGCCTCGTGGTCTCCGTCGACAGCCGCTTTCAGGATCGCGTCTTCGGTATCGTCCCGGACTTCGCGAGGCAACCTCCGCACCAGTTCGCCGATATCCGCGTCGAGGTCGCGCAACAGGCTCTCGTCGGAACGCGCCTCCCGCAGCATCCGCAGCAAGTCGTCGACCGCGTCCTCGCGTTCCGGTGACGCTCCGGGTTCCTCGACCGGACCGGTCGCGACGACGACCTTTTCGATCCAGGCCAACCCTTCGCCCTGACCCAAGGCGACCGCGCGCGCCTCGGCGAGGAGTTGGTCCCCGGCCGCCAACAGCCGACCGTGCGCCCGCGTGCGGCCCTCGAGACGAATTCTGCACGCCAGCAGCCGGTCCGCGTTCCCGACGGCTTTCTCGATGGCGTCGCGAACGCCGTCCACCGCGTCGCCGACGCTCGTCGCGCCGCCGAGGTCGACGGACAATTCCGACCACAGCACGACGTCGCAGCGCAACGGGTCGAGCGCGGCGACTTCGCCGTTCTCGACGGCGACGAGAAAAGCGCCCTTGTCGCCGGTTTCGCGTATATGCCGCCCCTGCAGGTTGCCGGGAAAGACGACATGCGGCCGTTCATGGAGCACTTCGGTCCGATGCACGTGGCCCAGCGCCCAGTAGTCGTAGCCCTTGTTGACGAGATCGTCGAGCGAGCACGGCGCATAGTTCTCGTGTCCGCCCATGCCGCCGAGCCCCGTGTGCAGGACGCCGACGTTGAAAGCGCCGTCGACCGGATCCGGATAGCTCCGGGCCAGATTGTCGGTAACGTCCCGCTGCCGGAAGCTCTGCCCGTGCAGAACGACCTGCAGTTCGTCGAGCCGCATGGATTCGGGTTTTCCGGATTTGAAGACGCGCACGTTTTGCGGCAGTTGCAGACGTTTCGTGATCTGGCTTTCCGCATCGTGATTGCCGTAGAGGAGGTAAACCGGGATGCCGGCCTGGTTCAGGCGGCCCATTTGGGCGACGAAAAACAGACCGGTCCTGTAGTCGCGCCAGTCGCCGTCGTAGAGGTCTCCCGCAATGACGAGGAAGTCCGCCCGCTCTTCGACGGCCGCGTCGACGAGCCGTTCGAACGCCTGGCGCGTCGCGGTGCGAATGCTCTCCGCCGCGCTCCCCTCCTGCCCGGCAAGTCCCCTCAACGGGCTGTCGAGATGAATGTCGGCCGCGTGGATAAAACGAAACGACGTCACGATGCCTTCCCGAACCGCCGACGAGCCCGCCCCGAACGTCCTTCCGGCCTGCGCCTCGTCGCAAGAGGGTTGAATACCGCCGACGACAAATTTCTTCAACTGCCGGCTTCGAGAATCCGGGCAGCGTCGCCGCGTCGCCGCTCGAAAGCGGCTGCGCGAGAGTCGCAGCGCGTACGAGCCGATAGTCTTCCGTCGGGAACCGATTTTTCAGCGATTCTCCGTTCGACACGGGTCAAGCCGCTTTCGCAGCGAGCGGCGCGAGCCGAGGCGGGGCTCGGCCTCGAGAACGCCGCCGAACCGAAGAATCTTCGCATCCCGGTCGCTCGCGGCACCTCCATGAAGTTCGCGCGACCGGCTGTTGGCGAACGTCGCCCGCCTGCCGAAAACGCCCGTGGGCTCCGCCCGAACCGGCGAACGGGAAAACGGTCACGGGCGAACCGGATGCGCTTCGCGATCATGAGTTGCTTTCCGTCCGGCGCCGTTGGCGGAACTGCCGGGACCGACGCGCCGCGTCCGATGGCGCATCGCTCAGCCGCAAGACCGGCAACGGCGCCCTCGAACCTCCGGGATCGGCCGGTCTGCGCGGCGGTAAGCAACGTTGCCGTCTGGCGAGAACCAAGAGCGCCGACGGGCGTTTTCTCGACGGTCTCGCAGGCTGGCCGGCGGAGGGCCTGCCGCGTCGACGCAGTGCGGACCCCCGCCTTGATCCGCCCGCCCGCCTGCCCGATACTGCGCCCGCAACATGGAGTTCCGATCATGCGCGTTGCGCCTCGAAGTCGACGGAGCTTGGCAAGTGACCGCTCGACCGGACGCTCGCCAACCATGAGATCGACATGGACGATTTCCAGGGAACGGAGCGCTGGGAATGTCACGGCCCCGGAAGATGGAAAGCACGCCTGACGCCTACGGCTACCCCGCCGAGACCGAACGCGACGAGGACGGCCGGTATGTGGTCGTGTTTCCGGATTTCGGCTGGGGCGCAACCGACGGCGCCAGTCGGGACGAGGCGCTCGTCGAAGCCAGGGATCTGCTGCGCGAACTGATCGCGACCACGATCCGGGATGGCGAGGATCTGCCCGAGCCTTCTCGGGCGAGCGGCAGGCGGCCTCTGGTCGTTCCGCTGACGCGCCCGTCTTCGCCGCCTTTCACTGGATCCGCAACATAAGACGCCGAAAATAGACCGTAAAAATCCGGGCGGCGCTCATGCCGTTGCGCCGCCTGCGCCGGCCGATCCCGAGGACGCCCGGTGTTCTGGCGGATGCCGCCGCCGTCGACCGCTGCCGAAGAGATGCGCGCCCGTTTCGCCGGGCCGCTCGCTTCCCGACCTTCGCGGATGCCGCAAGCCGCCGGACGCGCTCCAGACACGCCGACGCGGGCACGCCCGCGCGGGCGGCCCGGAATAATTGCGCATCAAATCTGAAAGGCCCGGCCGCGTCCGCGCGCCATGCCGAACCGACGAAGCTTCGCGTCAGGCCGCCGCGCAGAGGGCGGTCCGCTGCGGTTACGAAAGAGCGGTTGCGCCCGCCGGGCGCGCCGGGAATACTGATCGCTAACGCCCGTTCGGAGATCGTCATGCTGCTCGAAGGTTCCTGCCACTGCGGCGCGGTCAGCTTCACCGTGGAGTCGGACACGCCCTACCCCTATAACCGTTGCTACTGCAGCATTTGCCGCAAGACGGCAGGCGGCGGCGGCTACGCGATCAACATCATGGGCAATGCCGCGACGCTCAAGGTCGCAGGCGAAGAGCGCGTCGCCGTCTACCGCTCGGCGCGGAACGACCGCGGCGCTCGCGAGGAAGACGGGTTGAGCCCGGCGCGGCGGCATTTCTGCTCGAAGTGCGGATCAGCTCTCTGGATATACGGGCCCGACTACCCGGACTGGGTTTATCCGTTCGCGTCGGCGATCGACACGCCCCTGCCCGCGCCGCCCGAATGCACGCACCTCATGCTCGACTACAAGACGGCATGGGTCGCGGTCGACGCCGGCGAAGGCGACGCGATCTTCGACCGCTACCCGGATACGGGAATCGCCGACTGGCACCGCAACCGCGGCCTGTTCGGAAAATGACGCCTGCCGCGAGGCCTACAGCCACCGCTTGCGGCGCCTGTACGACTTGATGTTGCGGAAAACGCGCCGGGATTCGCCGCCCTGGCCGAGATAGAATTCCTTGACGTCCTCGTTGTCCGCAAGCGCGTCCGAGGTGCCGTCGAGAACGATCTTGCCCTGCTCCATCACGTAGCCGAAGGAAGCCGCCTGCAGCGCCATGCGGGCGTTCTGTTCGACCAGCAGGATGGTGATGCCGAGCTCGCGGTTGAGCTGCCGGACGATGCCGAAGACCTCGCGGACGAGCATCGGCGACAAGCCCATCGAGGGCTCGTCCATCAGCACCAGTTTCGGGCGCGCCATCAGGGCGCGTCCGATCGCCAGCATCTGCTGCTCCCCGCCGGAAAGATAGCCCGCGAGTCCGGTGCGCTCGCGAAGCCGCGGGAAATAATGGAACACCATCTCGATGTCGCTCTTGATCCCGCGGTCCCGGCGGGTATGCGCGCCGAGGCGGAGATTCTCGATCACCGACATGTCGGCGATGATGCGGCGACCCTCCATGACCTGGAAGATCCCGCGGCGGACGATCTCGTCCGGGTCGCGGCCGCTGATGCGCTCGCCCATGAAGGTGATTTCGCCCGACGCGATCTCTCCGTCCTCCGACTTGAGCAGGCCGGAGATCGATTTCAGCGTGGTCGACTTGCCGGCGCCGTTGGCGCCGAGCAACGCGACGATCTCGCCCTCGGCGACCTGGAGCGACAGTCCGTGCAGGACGAGAATGACGTCGGAATACACGACTTCGATGTTTTCGACCGAGAGGATGGGCTCTCCGCGGTCGGCGACGGACGGGGCCATGCGTCAGGCCGCCGGGCGGAGAGGCCTGCCGCCTCCCCGTCCGGCGTTCGGGATCCCTACCAGCCCAGCCACTCGGGCTTGCGCGGAATGTTCGCGGCGAACAGGTTGGCCATCGACCATTCCGTTCCGCTCTTCACGTCGCCGCGATAGACCAGCGCCTCGGTGAAGCCGCGATGGTCCTCGGCCGTCCAGGTGCCGGGCGGGCAAACGCCTTCGAGCCCCTTGGGCACCCAGTTCTTCTTGGCGTACATGCCCTTCTTGATGTTCGGGCCGTCGATCCCGCCGTTGGCGTCGGCCCATTCCATCGCCTCCTTCATGAAATAGACCGAGCAGACGCCGCGGATGTAGTGGACGGCGCGGTACTTCTCGCCGTCGGGATCGGACATCGCGGAAATCGCCTTGACCAGCTTCATCCCAGGCACGTCGTCGCCCCACTTGGCGGCGCCCATCACCCAGACGACGCCGTTCGCCGCGGCGCCGGCGGCCTTCATGACGTTCTCGTCGTAGCCCCAGATGTTGCTCATGAACTGGGTCTCGGCGCCGACCGTGGCGCACGACTTGAGGAGCGAGATGTTGGAACCCGAGGTGTTGGCGAGGAAGGCGTAGTTCGCCCCCGAATTCTTCAGGCTCAGGCATTGCGCCTTGAAGTCGCCCGGAGCCAGCGAGTACTGGATCGCCGGAAGCACTTCGAAGCCGAGCTCCTTGGCGTAGGCCTCCCCCGCCTCCTTGGGCGCGTTCGGATACGGGTGGTTGTCGCCCATGTGCACGTATTTGGGGCTGCCCGTCATGCCCTTCTTCTTCCAATCGGCCGCCGCCCACTGGATCAGCGCGCGGGCGCCGTCGGAATAGGACGGACCCATCGGATAGTTGTACGGCGCGGCCTTCTTGGTCTTCGGCCCCTTGCCCATCGGGTCGGTGAGATGCGCCGAATACGAAGCCGAGAAATACGGCGTCTTGTCCCGTGCGACGAAGCTGATCAGGGCTTCCGTGTCGCCCGTTCCCCAGCCCTGAACCGCCACGACGTCGTTCTGCGACTTCCACTTCTTGTAGGCGGCGATGGCGCGCGGAACGACATAGGAATAATCGACGGTCAGAAGGTCGATTTTCTTGCCGTTGATGCCGCCGTTCTTGTTGATGTACTCGACGGCGTCGATCTTGGCTTGGCCGTATTCCTTGCCCACCACCGCCGTTCGCCCGGTGAAATCTATGAGATTGCCGACCGGAATCGTCTGCTGCGCCGCCGCGCCGCCGGCGGCGAACGCCGCGCCGGCAAGCGCCATCGTGAACTTGTGCATTGGTCTCCTCCTTCGCTGGTTTCTCGTCCAGTTCGATTGAAAGGAAGGTTTCGCCTCCGGCCCGACTGTAGAACTAATAGGAAAACGGGTACAGCTTGAAATACGCCTTGGTCTGCCGCCAGCGATGGGCCAGCCCGTCGGGTTCGAAGATCAGGAACAGCACGATCGCCAGGCCGATCGCCATTTCCTTCAGGTAGGGCAGGCCGGTGCTGAACGCCGGCAGCTTTCCCCACGGCGTGTCCCTGAGCAGTCCCGCCGCGCCTTCCATGACCTCGGGCAGGAGAACCATGAACGCGGTTCCCATCAACGAACCCATCACCGAGCCGAGTCCCCCGATGATGATCATCCCGAGAAACTGCACGGACTGGAAGATGTCGAACCCTTCGACGGAGACGAAGCCGAGATAATGCGCGAACAGCGCGCCGCCGACGCCGGCGTAGAACGAGGAGATTCCGAAAGACAGAATCCGGTACTTCGTCAGGTTGACCCCCATTATCTCGGCCGACAGGTAGTGGTCGCGGACGGCGACGAAAGCCCGTCCGTCCCGCGTGCGCATCAGGTTCGACGCCGCGACGTACATGACGACGAGATAGACCAGCGCGACGTAGAAAAACGACCGGTCTCCGTCGAAGGCGAAGCCCAGGATCGAGAACGGCTCCGCGAGCGCGCCCGCGGCGCCGCCCGTGAACCATTCGGCGCGGGCGAAGAAGTCCTGCAGGATGAACTGCGAGGCCAGCGTCGCCATCAGCAGGTAGAGGCCCCTTATGCGCGCGGCGGGTATGCCGAAGATCATGCCGACCGCGGTCGTCATCAGCCCGGCGATCGGGATCGCGAAAAACACCGGGACGCCCAGCTCGTTGCTGACCCAGGCGGACGAAAAGGCGCCGAAACCGAAGAACGCCGAATGCCCCAGCGAAATCTGGCCGGTGAAGCCCACGAGGATGTTCAGCCCGAGCGCGGCGATGCCCAGATAGGCGATCTGGATCATCAGGTTGAGCATGTATCCGTCCAGCGCCCAGGGACAGGCGCACAGCGCGGCGATCGCGGCCCAACAGGCGAGCCGGGAGGCGCGCGTCGGGAAGATCGTCATGTCGGCCTGATAGCTGGTGCGGAAATCCCCCGTCGGGCGCATGGCGCGCTAGACCCGCTCGATCTCTTCGGTGCCGAAGAAGCCGCGCGGCTTGATCATCAGGATGACGATCAGCGCGTAGAACGGCGCGACGACGAACAGATTGCCCCAGTTCAGGAACTGGCTGTCGGCGAATTCCGCGAGATTTTCGAGGACGCCGACGACGAGCCCTCCGACGACGGCGCCGAACACCGAATCGAGGCCGCCCAGAATCACCGCCGGGAACACCTTGATCCCGAAGAAGGAAAGTTCGGACGACACGCCGTTGACGACGCCGACGGTCACGCCGGCCAGGGCCGAGACCATCGCCGATATGGCCCAGGAGGTCGCGAAAACCTGCTTGATCGAAATCCCGAGCGACTGCGCCGCCTGCTGGTCGAAGGCGGTCGCCCGCATGGCCAGTCCGATCCGCGAGAATTTGAAGAACCATGCGAACGCCGCCATGATCACCAGCGAAATCGCCATGCTCATCAGGTAGATGGTCTGCACCTGCAGGCCGAGCACGTCGACGGCCTTGGTCTCGAAGACCTCGGGGAAAGGCTGGACGAACACCCCGAACAGCCATTTCATCAAGGCTTGGAAGAAGATCGACAGCCCGATGGTCACCATGACCACGGAGATGATCGACTCGCCGATCATCGGACGCAGCACGACGACCTGCAGCAGGACGCCGAACGCCATCATGAACGCCAGCGTCAGCAGGAAGCCCCAGACGAACGGCACGTCGAAATCGGTCAGGATCCACCAGCAGACCCACGCCCCGACCAGCAGAAACTCGCCCTGCGCGAAATTGACGATCTGGGACGCCTTGTAGATCAGGACGAAGCACATCGCGACGACGCCGTAGAGCGTGCCGATGACGACGCCGTTGACGACCAGCTGGAGAAGCAGTTCCGTGTTCATGGCGCGCCCGCCTCCGTTCGAGTCCCGCCCGGCCCGTCGAGGTCGACGATGGCCAGATTCGTCCGAATTCGCTGCGTCGTGCCGTCCTGAAAGGCGATCGTCGTATCGACGTCGACCGCGTCGCGGTCGCCGTAGACGGCATCGACGATGTCTCCGTACTTCTCGAACACCACGCCGCGGCGAACCTTCCTCGTGCGGGTAAGTTCGCCGTCGTCGGCGTCGAGCTCCTTGTAAAGAAGCAGGAATCTGCGAATGCGCTGGCCTTCCGGCAGCGACGCGTTGACCGAGTCGACTTCGGCGCGGATCAGCTCGCAGACCTCGCGCCGCGCCGACAGGTCGGTATAGGTGGTGAACGCGATGCGGTTGCGCTCGGCCCACCTGGAAACGATCGAAAACCTGATGCAGATCATTGCGGCCAGATAGCCGCGTCCGCCGCCGAGGACCACGGCCTCGGCGACGTAGGGAGAGAATTTGAGCTTGTTCTCGATGAACTGGGGCGAGAAACGGATGCCGCGGTCGGTCGTGGCGAGGTCGGCCATCCTGTCGATCACGACCAGCCGCCCGCCGTCCTTGAAATAGCCCGCGTCGCCGGTATGCATCCAGCCGTCGCGCAAAGCCTCGCGCGTCGCCTCCTCGCCCCGGAAATAGCCGAGGAACATGTTGGGATGGCGCGTGACGACCTCGCCGACGCCTTCCGAATCGGGATCCCGCACGCGCACCTCGCAATCCCGGAAGGGAACGCCCACCGAGTCGAAATCGACGTCGCCGGCGGCATGCAGCGTGTAGGCGCCGGCGGTTTCGGTCTGGCCGTAGAGTTGACGCAACGGCACTCCCATCGCCAGAAAAAAGCGGAAGGTGTCCGGCCCGAGCGCGGCGCCGCCGGTCGCGGCCGAACGCAGCCGGCTGAAGCCGAGCCTGTCGCGCAAGGGACGGTAGAGGATGAGGTCGGCCAGCGCCGACCGGCGGCCACGGTCGAGCGCCGCCATGCCGAGCCGGGTTCCGAGATCGTACATCCGGCGCTTGAGCGGCGAAGCGTCCAGCATCCGGGCGCGCACGTCCGCGGCGATCTGCTCCCACACCCTCGGCGCCAGCAGCAGAAAGGTCGGTCCGATCTCGCGCATGTCGGCCATCGCGGTCTCCGGCTCCTCGACGAAATTGATCGTCATGCGGCAAACCAGAGACTTGGCGAGCGCATAGACCTGCTCCATGATCCAGGGCAACGGCAACACCGATACGTACTCGTCGCCCGGCCCTTTGGAGTCGGCTTCGAGATAGGCGCGGGCATGCGCCAGAAACGGCCCGCCCTGGAGCATCGCGAGCTTGGGCCGCGACGTGGTGCCCGAAGTCGTGCAGAGAATGGCGACGTCGCCGCCCTCGCCCGCCGCGACCAGTTCGTCGTAGAGGCCGGGCTCCTCCCTGTGGGCCTCCTCGCCGGCCGCGGCCAGGGCCGCGAGATCCATCAACCGCGCGTCATCGTACTTGCGCATTCCCCGCGGATCGGAAAAGACGATACGCTCGACGGTTGGAATGCGGTCTCCCAGCGACAGCAGCTTGTCGACCTGCTCCTCGTCTTCGGCGATGACGACGCGGACGCCCGCGTGCTCGACCAGGTAGGCGACCTCGTCTTCAAGCGCATCCCGGTAGATTCCGAGGCTCGTCGCGCGCAGCGCGTGCGCCGCCACCTCGCCGAACACCCAGCCGGGCCGGTTGTCGCCGATCAGCGCCACGCAGTCGCCGCGCTCCACGCCGAGGCCGCGCAGGCCGAGCGCGAGAGCGCGGACGCGGGAATGGTATTCGGCCCAGGAGATCGCGCGCCACAACCCGAAGTCCTTTTCGCGCAGAGCCGCCTCGTCCGGCCAGCCCTCCGCGTTGCGTTTGAGCGCTTTCGGAAACGTATCGAAGCGCGCGACGTCGAGCCAATCGTTCACGCCGCCTCCCCGCGCTCCTCCGGCGGATCTTCCTCGCCCAGATAGGCCTTCCTGACGCTTTCGTCGTTCATCACCTCGGCCGGCGCGCCGTCGGCGATCTTTCTTCCGAAATCAAGAACCATGACGCGGTGCGAGATGTCCATCACCACCGACATGTCGTGCTCGATCATCGCCACCGTCATGCCCCATTCCTCGTTGAGGTCGATGACGTAACGCGCCATGTCCTCTTTCTCCTCGAGGTTCATTCCGGCCATCGGCTCGTCGAGCAGGATAAGGTCGGGCTTGAGGGCGACGGCGCGGGCGAGTTCCACGCGCTTGCGCAAGCCGTAGGGCAGCGTCCCCGCCACGGCGTGGCGGATTTCCTGGATCTCGAGGAAATCGATGACTTCCTCCACTTCGCGGCGGTGGGCGACTTCCTCCCTGCGGGCGCCGCCGATCCAGTAGAGCGCGCCGGTGAGGAAGTTGTTCTTCAACAGGTGATGGCGTCCGACCATGATGTTGTCCATCACCGTCATGTGGCCGAACAGCGCCAGATTCTGGAAGGTGCGCCCGATGCCGAGTCCGGCGCGGTGGTTGGCGGTCAGGCCGGAGAGCGAATCGCCCTTGTAGAGGATTTCGCCGGCGGTGGGCCGGTAGCGTCCAGAGACGCAGTTGAGGAGGGAGGTCTTGCCGGCGCCGTTGGGGCCGATGATCGAGAACAGGGCGCCGCCGGCGATCTCGAAATCGACGTCCTCGAGAGCGGTCACCCCGCCGAATCGCAGCGTCACGCCGCGCGCTTCGAGGATCGGAACCCCATCGTTCATCCTGCCGCGCCTCCCTGTCCGGAGCTCGCTCACCGCAGACTGACGACGCCGGCCGGTCAAGTCAATCCGGCGTCCTCGTTCGCTACGGATGGCGGGGTCTTCTTTGCCGTCAGGGAGCGAAGGCAATCGGCTTGGCGGGGTCCGAAGGCGTTGAACTCGTCGGCGAAGGTGCCGATCCGCCGGTTGGCGTCGTCGAGGTCGTCGGTGTCGAGGTTCCGGGTTGCGTAAAACTCGCATCGCCAGGCGCCGTTGTTGCGTTCGACGCATGAGTTCGGGTGGGGCAAAGAGGCTGCGTTTGCGGCATTCGCGTTCGAAGTCGGCCTTGAACCTGGAGCGGTCGCGGCTTCGGGGCGCCGCTCTCCGGCCCTCGAAACGAACGCCGCGGGCCCTGCTCCTTCGCCGGGCCTTCCCTGCCGAACTTCGGCCCTGTCCAGCGGCCCGTCCCGTTTCGTCGCGCCGGCCCCGGTCGCTGGAATTCGGTCGCCGTCGACGGAATATCCGCGCCCTCCGCCGTTTCCCGGGCGGCGTCGACCGCCTCCCGGGTTTCCGGCTGCGAATTCTTCCGTTTTCGTCGGACCGTGAACTTTCGCTCGGTTGCGAACCGCGCAAAACGAGGCCGGCCCGCCGCCATCAGAAGCGCGCCGGCCCCGAGGCGGCCCGTCAAGCCGTGCGACGAACCGGCGGAACCGGCTGCCGCCGCAGGCCGGACCCGCCTCGCGGACGGCGTTCTTTCGCGGAGGCGGCCGCGTCCGGACGGGAAGCCGTTCAGGCGGTTTCGCATCCGACGACGTTGCGCTCTTCGCGGCTGAACTCCACCCCGATCAGGTGGACCGAACGCCCGAGGTGGCGGTACTTGTCCGCGTAGCCCTTCTCCCGCAACTGCGCGAGCGCGGTCCCCTCCCGTCCGCGCTCCACCACCTTGAACTCGAACAGGTAAACGCGCCCGCCGACGCGGATCGCCATGTCGGCGCGCCCCCGGCTGCCGCTGTCCTCGGCAATCGGCTCGAGGCCCTCCATCAGGAAGCAGCTGTGGATGACGCTCGCGTAGTGGGCCTCGTACACCGGGCTGTTCATGTACCACTGGTGCGGGATGGCGGCGAAGACGCCGCGGAACAGGGTCCCGAGGCGCTCGAAGTCGTTCGCTTCCAGCAATTCGCCCAGCCGCAGGTTCTCCGCCTCCTCGCGGGCCTCGTCCGGGAGCAGTTCTTCCAGCAGGGCCTCGCCCAGGCTTTGGCGCACCTCGAGGTTCGGGTAGCCCAGCCGGTAGCGCCCGTCCTCCTCGCCGGCGATGGTAAGGTAGCCAGCCTGGAACAGAAGGGCCTCGACCGAGATCCTGTCCACGTCGAAGGCCGAGAGCAAGGCCTTGCTGCCGATCATGCCGTCCAGGCGGGGAGTGGGCAGGTTGCGGCGCGTCAGCGTCTCGATCAGGAAGGTCGGCGTGCCGCTCTCGAACCAGTAGTTGCCGAACCTGCGCTCGGCGAGCAGCAGCAGGACGCCGAACGGGTTGTAGAGCTTCTCCGGCCCGCACCAGTTGTAGCCGTTGTACCAGCGGCGGACCTCGTCCCGGTCCAGGCCATCGAGTTCCGGGGCGAAGACCGCGTCCAGCTCGTCGTCCGTGTAACCGCAGATGTCCGAGAACTCCGGCGCCAGCGTGATGTCGCGCAGATTGTTCAGGCCAGAGAACAAGCCCGACTTCGAGAACTTGCTCACCCCCGTCAGGAAAACGAAACGGAGATGCCTGTCGCAGTCCTTGATCGCCCCGTACAGGCTGCGCAGAAAGTCGCGGTTGGCCCGCGCCAGCTTCCGGTCTCCGAGCGCGTCGAGGATCGGCTTGTCGTATTCGTCCACCAGAACGACCGTCCGCCGCCCGGTGCGCTCGTGCAGGGCCTCGATCAATTCCCCGAAACGGTTCGACGCCTCGACGGGATCCGGTTCGAGGCCGGCGCGCCTCTCCGCCGCCGCCAGTTGCCGTTCCACGGTTATCCGAACCCCGTCCTGGACGACAAAATTGCCCCTGCCGAAGCTGAGCCGCACGACCGGGTGGCGCGCCGACCAGTCCCACCCGCCGTGCACGGCGAGGCCCCGGAACAACTCCTCGTTTCCCTCGAACAACTCCTGCAGCGTGTCCACCAGGAGGGTCTTGCCGAACCGCCGCGGACGCGACAGGAAATAGTACTTGCCCCTCTCGACGAGGCGGCGCACATGGTCCGTCTTGTCGACGTAGTAGCAGTCCATCCCCCGGATCTCCCGGAGGGAGGAAAAGCCGATCGGAAGCATGCGTTTCGTCATTTGAAAAGGGTAGGCCGCCGCGCCGGAGCCGTCAAGAAGTCGGCGGCGGCAGGCCTGTCTGCGTCGCGCGACAGGCAGCCGACAGTATCCGCGGCGGTACGGCGGGGAAAAGTGACGGCCGCAACTCCGGAAGAGCCGCGTTATCGCGCAGCATGGCGACCAGCGGGCGGTCGGCGGGGGGCAGGCGTCGAGGCGCGCCGGCTTCACCGACGCGACCTGCTGCCCTTCCGTTCACGCGGCCTCTCCATTTCCGGCAGACGTAAAGCGGCAGGTGAAAATCGTCGGTGAGACGCGAAGGTGAACGGCGAAAAGCAGCTTTCGTCGACGTCGAGTTCCTCCCGGAGCTCCCGGGCCCGGCGTCTCTCCGCCGCCGGGGAATTCCCACAATTGCCCTGCGGCCGCCGTGCGACGCGGCCGTCGAGAAGGACCGCCGCGACGACGAGAACAACCGGCTCTCCCGCCCTGCAGCGCGGCGCGGAACCCGGAGACGCGCCCGGCCCGCGAACGCCGGGCGGAGCGCTTCGCGTTTGTCGCAGGTTCGTGGCGCGGCCGCCGAGATCGACGCCAGGTCGGCGTTGTCACGGCAAGTGCGGCACAAGCGCGCTCTCCCGGTCAACTGCCGAAGCCCCTGTGACCGGACTGAAGGCGGCTTCTCAACAACGTCGCCCCACAACCGAGCGCTTACAGTGACTGAACTTGGTCATCCGGAGAGAAGCGTTTGCGTCGCTCCCGCCAAGGCAACGGATCTTTGCGGAAGGCCCGGCACCGCTTCGACGGAACTCGCCGTCAGCCGGTTCGAGCAGGCGGGGCGGCCAGCGCCAAGCGCGGTTTCGCCGCCCGTGCGTTACGACGACCATCGACGGAAGATCCGAAATGAGCGGGCAGCAAGTCCGAGGTCGCAGAGGCCGCCTTCAGGCCCGTCTCGGCGACATCGTCGGCGTCAACCACGGCTTCGACCGCTATGACGACCCGATGCCGGACGTGAAGACCATCTACGACGGCGGGGCGGTCGGGCGATATCGCACGCTCTCGGAAGGTCGTCGAGAAGGCGCGGGAGGACGTGGAGGCCCCCGGCTACCCCTGCGTCCGCTTCATCGCCAAGTCCGACGCCGGGCGGCGGAACCCGGCCGCCCTCTGACGCCATGGCCCCCAAACGCCAATGCCCGCGAGTCGAGCGGGACGATGCCAGGAACGGATCCCTCGGCGGGGAAGCGCGAGGGAGAACCCCTCGCATGGACGGGGAAACGTTCGGCGTCTCGTTCGAGAAGGACCGTGTTCGACGACCCGCTGGCGCCGTTGTCGGCGGCCCCGTGGCGAAGAGCGCTTCTCGGGTTGGGCATGGCGTCCCGCCGACGAGCGCCTGTGGTAGAGTCGCGCGGAACGGCCGCTAGGGACGCGGTCGATCAGTGCGCGGTCGGCCGCGCGGCGCGAGAGAAGGCCATATGAAGACAGGAAGTGATGGCGGGGCTGAGAACGCCAAGCGCCCGGAATACGATTTCTCGCGGAGGAAACGAGACGTCGCCGCGCAACGGTGCGCGCAAGGCGCGAACCTGGTCGTCATCTCGCCGGATCTCCTTCGACGCGCTTCCCGGCGCCGCGGCGGTCGCTGAAGCCCTTCGGGCGCCAGTTCCTGTCCTGAGACGCGGCCGAACGGCGGTGCGTTGAGCCGCCTTGCGCCCTGACCTGGTTCGGACGGATTGCGAGACGGAGCGGTTGAAGGAGGGTCTGTCTCCGAATGCTTGATAACCTGTCCGTCAGAACCTTCAAGTCCCTGGACGACGTCACGGTCGACCTTGGACTGGTCAATGTTTTCATCGGCGCCAACGGAAGCGGAAAGAGCAATTTGCTGGAAGCCCTAGGGGTTCTCTCCGCGGCGGCAGACGGCAAGGTTGACGACCAAGCATTGCTGGCTCGGGGCGTCCGTCCCGGTCTTCCCGCATTGTACAAGTCCGCCTTTCCAGCCAAATCCGGAACGAAGATTCCTCCCCATCTGTATTTCGACGCGCGTAGCGCGCAAGCCGGATACGAAGTCTCGCTGCACAACCCCTTGAAAGATCCGAAACCCGCCTGGAGATTCAAGACGGAGGCATGGGAAGGGGATGACGGCAGCCTGGTCGGACGCTCGCCCGCCCGAAGAAGCAAGATCAATCCCGAACGAGGGTTGGCTGCGCTGAAGGCAGTGGAAGTCTCCGCGGGCGCCGCGCTTGATCTTTTGAGATTGCTGCAAGGCTACGTCATATTTTCACCGACGACCGCCGTCTTGCGCGGCGTTGCGCCGGAAACGCAACCAAGGCAACCGGTGGGTCTATCCGGGGGAAACCTTCCGCAAGCAATTCGGGATCTTCTCGGGCAAAGCAAACGGGATGATCGCAGTGAGCGAATCTGCCTGGAAACGCTGGAACTTCTCGATTGGGCGGAGAGTTTCGGCTGGACCTCCTCCGGTCGCCTGTCGCTCTCCCCGAGCGCCGCCGCTTCGGCAGGCGCAATCCGGTTTCGCGATCGGTTCATGCGCGAAGACCGAAACGTTCTGACCGGCTATGACGCTTCCGAAGGCGCCTTGTACGCCCTGTTTCTCGCGGTGGTTTCCGGACACGAAGCAAGTCCCGCTCTTTGCGCCGTGGACAACGCGGATCATGGGTTGAATCCCAGGCTGGCCCGATCCCTGACGGAGTCTCTGTGCCGATGGTATCTGGAATCGGACGAGCCTCGCCAGATCCTGCTGACCACGCACAATCCCTTGGTTCTGGACGGCCTGCCGTTGCAAGACGAGCGCGTGCGACTGTTTACCGTTTCCAGGACCAACTCGGGCCGCACTTCGATTCGCCGCGTGGTCGTCGATGACCGTCTGCGGAAGAAAGCGAAGCAAGGTTGGTCCTTGTCTCGACTGTGGGTGATGGGACACCTTGGAGGCGTTCCCGATGTCTGAGCCGCTGCGTATCGCGGCCGCCGTCGAAGGACCGACCGACGTGTTTCAAGCGATCCTGGGAGCTCTGCTGCCGAGCGATGCGGATTTCGTGTATCAGACGTTGCAGCCGGAGGGATCCGTCGCTTTCCGCTCTGCGCGGCGCACCGAAACGGGCAAGGGATGGGTCGGAGTCTATCGTTGGAGCCGCCAATCGGCTCGCGAGGGCGGCGGCTCGGTGTCCGGTTCTTCGGCGCTGTCGTGCCATGACGCGTTGATCGTGCACGTAGACGCGGACGTGGCGGGCAAGACGTACGCCAGCGGCAGCATTTGAGATGCGCCGCGCGATGACTTGCCTTGCGAACGACCCTGCCCGCCGCCGGCTCGAACCGCCAACGCCTTGCGAGCGGTGGTTCTCAACTGGCTTGGCGAACCTGCATGTCCACCGCGGATTGTCTTGTGCACGCCTTCGAAGAGCATCGAAGCTTGGGTGCTTGCCGCATTATGGCCGGAAAACGACGTGGTTCGGCGGAACGATTGGGAGTGCCGCCCCAACCCGGAAAATCAGCTCGCGGCCTTGCCCAAAGGCCGACGGTTCAAAAAACGCCAGAACGACTATCGACGCAGGAACAGCGAGATAACGGCAGCGTGGCCGAGAGTCTCCGCAAGGTTGACGGAGGCGGCGCGCTTCGAAGCGGAGTTTCTCGCTGCCATTCGAGTCGGCGGCAACGGGTAGAGCCGATGTCCATGGCCGGGGTCGACGGTGCGGGGCGGTTCGCGCCAAGCCTTGAGGAAGGCGCAGAACTCGACCGCCGCGTTCTCGCCGACGGCGCCCCGGAACAGGGCGCGCTCGGCCGCCGGGTCGAGACCGTTGCGGCTATGCGCGAAGTTGGAGACGAACTCCCATGTCCTCGGGCACGGAAAGACTTTCTTCGCCGACCGGGAATCGAAGGTATGCAATGCCCCGGGGCGCGGAAGAACGGCGCTCCCGGCGCGATGCCCGCGGCGACGCCGCCAAATTTGCCGAACGAAGTCGCAACGCCCGAACCCTTCGAAAATCAGTTTGGCTGACGGCGCGGGGGATTCGGCGATACCCAACCCAGTTCGCCAAACAAGTTAACGGGGCTTCGCCCCCTGGACCCTGCCGGAGGCAAGGATTCAAGGGGCGAGCGTCCGGGCGACGCGGAAGCCGGCAACGTTGCTCCGGTACCCGGTGACGATCCCGTAGCGGTTTGCGGAGCGGAGGTACCCCGGATCGCCGCCCCAGGATCCGCCGCGCAGGATCCGGCGACCGCAATTCCCGCTCTCCCACGCGCTCCCGTCCGACGGAGCGCCCGCGTAACTCCCGTTCCAGCAATCCTCGACCCACTCCCACACGTTCCCGTGCATGTCGTGCAACCCGAAATCGCTCCCCCCGAAACTCCCGACAGGCACCGTTTGGCCGATGTCGTAGTTCGCCTGATCCGTCGCAATCGTCCCTCCCGTGTGATACGGACCTGTCGTCCCCGCGCGCGCCGCGTACTCCCATTCCGCTTCGGACAGCAAACGGTACGCCTTCCCCGTCTTTCTCGACAGCCAACGCGCATACGACTTCGCGTCTTCCCAACTTACAAAAATCACGGGCCGCTTGCCGCGGCCCCAGTCCTGGTCCCCCGGACGGCGACCGCCGCATCCCCCGTCCGACGCGCAAGCGTCCCACTCCGCGAACGTAACTTCGTACTTCCCCGCCGCGAACGCATGCCCGAACGTCACCCGGCGCCGCGGACCCTCGTCGCTGCTCCTGTATTTCTCCGACGGGGGAGAACCCATCATGAAACTCCCCGCAGGTACAACGACCATCTCGGGACATTGCGGACAGTCCCGGAACGCCGAACCCGCTTCCGGCCCTCGCCGTCCCTCAGGCGCCGCCGCCAGGACGAACCCGAGGGTTCCTTCCGTCCGCGCCCGCCGGCCCGCCTCGCGGGCAAGCTTCAGCTTCTTCTCCCGCTCGTCGGCGATCGCAAGGTCGTGGGCGCAGATCCCGGCGTTCCCGTCGCGATAGCCGCCTGCCGCGTAAAGAACGTCGCGCTCGCCGGACCCGGTATAGTCGTAAGGCAGCTTCCCCTCGGCGAGGCACGGGTCGCCGCCGCTCTCCGTTTGCGCATTCGCTGATCGCGGCAGGATCGCGACGAACGCGGCCAACGCTGCCGCCGTCCAAAAAAAGCGCCGCGTCCCGCTGCCGTTCGAGAGATTTCCAAGCATGTTCCCGCCTCCTTCGTTGTGCAACTAACCCCGAGCCGCCGGCCGCGCGAAACCGTTCCGCGAATCGAGGATTTTTTTCACGGCGGCGCTCGTCGTCCGAGAGTTCGGGAGCGTGACGCCGAGGGCCGCCCAGCCCTGTCTTCGCGACGCGACGCCCGCCCGCGGAACGGTTATGTCGGCGAGCGGCATGCGTCTCCCTGCTCAGCCCGGCGTCGGCACGACCGGGATGGCTCTTTCGTCAGGTTGTTGCCTGGCGCGGCCGTTTGACGCAGGAACGGAGTCCGGGCGCAGCGGCCACCGGGCGCATTCCCGGAAACCGGGTGCTCGGGAAGGCTCAGGATCCCTGTAATCGAGACGGATGGAAGCGGAGCGAGAGGCCGAATTTCCAGATGTTGTCGAAATTGGGATCGTTGCTGCGGAAGAAGGAAAGAAAGCTGCCGACCGCCAGTGCGCCCGAGAGATGATACCTTGCCGCGGCGGAAATTCCCTTTTGCGTCTCACGGACGGTGCGGCTGTTTTTATGGACGAAACGAACGGCCCCTATCCGAGCCTCCAGTTCCAATTCATCGTCGGCCCAATGACGCACTCCTAAGGCGAGGGCAGGGCCTCTTCCGTCCAACGTCCCCACTCTCTTCGAAACCACCGGAACCGGCGGCCCTCCCCGGGGCGACGGCCGCACCGATACTACCGGCAGGTCGTGCCGAACCTTGGAATCCAGAACGGACGCCTCGGCGTACAGGTCGGTTCGGTCAGCCAGCTTCCAGTGATATCCGGCTCCGAAATCGAGGAACGTCTGATCGGTGTCGAGATCGAGTTTCGTGCCGGCCACGTCGTTGCCGAAGCCCTTTCTTTCCTTCAGGTAACCTCCCGTGAGATACCATGAGTCGGAAATCGCCAAGGAGCCCCTGAGCCCGAAAGACGTGCCGTCGGCATCTTCGACGGCGCCCGTGCTCGTGTTTTTCGTCTTCGATCCATCCACTTGGACTTCGATCCATGTATAGTCGAAGTCTGCTGCAAGTACGCCCGAGCTCGCCCCTAGACAAACGCTCATGATCGGCGCCTGCTCACCCCGTAGCATGTAACTGGTGGTTTTGCCGGCGTCGCGCCGCTATCATGCACCGACATAACCGTTCCGCGTTCGGGCGTCGCGGCGTGAAGACAGGGCTATACGGGGCAGCCCTCAGCGTCACGCTCCCGAATGCTCGAACGGCAAGCACCGCCGCGAAAAATCTTCGATTCGCGGAACGGGTTGTTATGGCCTGCGGCTCGGGGTAGTTACACAGCAAAGAAGTGTGCCGGCCAACCAACCGGTCAAAGGACGCTGTCTCATCTTTCGGTCTCCATCGCCACGATAACGGCAGGTAATGTATCAAACTCTCTTGATCGGCGTCTACTCACCCGTAGCATGTAACTTCGGGGATGGTTCTCCCGGCCGTGCGCCGACGTAACCGTTCCGTGTTCGGGCGGCGCGGCGCGAAGACAGACGGGTTGCCCTCAGCGTCACGCTCCCGAATTCTCGAACGGCGAGCGCCGCCACGAAAAAATTTTCGATTCGCGGAACGGTTCGATTTAGTTGCGCGGGAGGCGTCCATACAGGCGCGGCTGCTCTTCCCATCGAGAAGCCGCTTCAACCGCAACGGCGGACGGCGACACGCCCATGGCCGAATGCCTCGCGGCAATATTCGTCGATCATGGAAAAGCTGCCTGAGCCGAATACGGTCTCGACAAACTCTTGCATCAACGGAGGCGTCCATACAGGCGCGGCTGCTCTTCCCATCGAGAAGCCGCTTCAACCGCAACGGCGGACGGGCGACACGCCCATGGCCGAATGCCTCGCGGCAATATTCGTCGATCATGGAAAAGCTGCCTGAGCCGAATACGGTCTCGATATCGGTCGCGCCGCCGCCCCTTAACGCCTGAAGGCTTCCGTTGAACCAGCGTTCGCAGGCGAGAGGCGCCCGGTCGAAACTCCTCTTACCCACCCGCAGCTTGACCGAACGATGCATGGACGCCCGGCGTGGTGACCACCGGATGCAGAGTCCGGCAGCGTATACGCAAAGAAGACCAGCGACGATCCGACAGCCAGACGGCCTCTCGCTGCCCAGCAATTCCCGCTAAGGCGGGCGCATGTCCAAAAGGTACGCCGAGAAGGCGAAATTACCAATGGACAAGCCGCCACGACATAAGAAAATCCCTCATTCGAAGGCAAATTGCACCGAAATACCCAGAAAAATCTACGAAAAATTTTTCTGAAACCCCATATTTTCCAAGGATTAGAGCCTTAGCGGTAATTGCTGCTCGCTACCCAATTCGGCGCCAAATGCTTCCGAAATTACAAGGATCGCGGTTCGATCCCGTCAGCCAGACGACGATGGAGATCTCCGCCAGCGACGTCGACGAGGCGTTCGACGGAATACGCCAGAAGGCGTTGCGGTGGATGAAGAACCGTGCCGGCCGGGAATAGCCGCTGGAGTTGGGGCGGAGCGGCACCTTCGAACTTGAAGGGGCGTACGACCGATGCCTCCATCCGCAGTTGCCGCACCGTTGCGCTGCCGCCTGGCACCGCCCGCCCAGTCGCTCCGTTCACGGTCTCGCCTTGCGGCGTCTGGCCGCTTCCGGTTTGTAGCGACAGCCATGCGGGGCTACACTGCCGTTGTAGCCGCAACGAACCGGTCGGCAACGAGCGCCCGGCACGGAACGGAAAAGCGGGATGCGCGTCGTCGTCCGACCAGGCAACGAACGCGTGCGCCATGTCGGGACCAAGAGCTTGGGAAAGGACGAACCGCCCTTGAATTCTCGCAGATCTCGACCGACGGCGCTCAAGCCGGTATCGCTCGCGCGCTACTCGGACGACCGCGACCTGCTCGTCAGCCATTTTCTCGGAGTTCGCGCCGAGACCGAACGGCTGGCGAGCCCGTTGTCGGAAGAGGATCAGGTCGTCCAGTCGATGCCGGACGCCAGTCCGACCAAGTGGCATCGCGCCCATGCGACCTGGTTCTTCGAGACCTTCGTGGTTGCGCCGTGCCTGCCCGGTTACGATCTCTTCGACCCGGCCTTCGGCTATCTCTTCAACTCGTACTACGAGGCGGTCGGCGAACGCCAGTTCCGGCCCGAGCGGGGCCTTCTGACCCGGCCCGAAAACTCCAGGGTGACGGCCTATCGCGAACATGTCGACGGCGCGTTCGCGGCCCTCGCCCGCAAGGCCGACGACGCGACATGGCGACGGATCGCGCCCCTGACCGTGCTCGGCCTGCATCACGAGCAGCAGCATCAGGAGCTGCTTCTGATGGATATCCTGCACGCCTTCTCCAAAAACGCGCTGCACCCGGCGTACAGGCCCTATCGCCCTGCGCCGGCTCTGTCGGCCCCCGAATTGACATGGTTCGAGCACCCCGGAGGCAACGCGGCGATCGGGCATCGCGGCGGCGGGTTCGCGTTCGACAACGAAGGGCCTCGCCACGCGGTCCATCTGGAGCCCTTTCGGCTGGCCTCCCGCCTGGTGACGAACGCCGAATGGAAGGAATTCATGGCCGACGACGGCTACGCTCGGCCGGAATTCTGGATGATGGACGGGATCGGTCACGCCCGAGACGCCGGGTGGCGCGCGCCCGGATACTGGCGACAGGTCGACGGCGTCTGGCATCAGATGACGCTCGAAGGATTGATCGAGGTCAACGACCAGGCCCCGGTCTGCCATGTCAGCTATTACGAGGCCGACGCGTTCGCGCGCTGGTCCGGACACCGCCTTCCGACCGAGGCGGAATGGGAGGTTTTCGCGGCGGAACAACCGATCGAGGGCAACCTGTCGGGAACCGGATTTCTGCGACCCCGCCCCGCCCTGGCCGATGCCGAACGGCCGCGTCAGATGTTCGGCGACGTCTGGGAATGGACCGCGTCGCCCTATTGCCCCTATCCCGGGTTTCGGCCGGCGGCCGGAGCGGTCGGCGAATACAACGGCAAGTTCATGGTGAACCAGATGGTCCTTCGCGGCGGCTGCCTGGCGACGCCCGAGGGCCACGTCCGTCCGACCTACCGCAACTTCTTCTATCCTCACATGCGCTGGACGTTCGCCGGCCTGCGCATCGCGAGCGACGCCCGATAACCTTTCCCGTGCCTCCCGACGACCTTCCCCCGGCGCCTCTCGCCGGTTTCGTCGAATATCCGCACGAAGAAGAGAATTTTCTCGCCGACGTGCAGGCCGGGTTGTCGATGCCGCAAAAGACCCTGCCGTCGAAGTATTTCTACGACGACGCGGGCTCCCGCCTGTTCGAGGAGATCACCGAACTTCCGGAGTATTATCCGACGCGCACCGAAGTCGCGCTGCTGGAACGGCATGCGGCCGAGATGACGGAACCGGCGGGCGCCGGAGCGACGCTGGTCGAATTCGGCGCAGGCGCATCGAAAAAGGTCCGATTGCTGCTCGACGCGCTGCGCGCGCCCTCGGCCTTCATTCCGGTCGACATCAGTTGCGGACAACTGGTCGCCGCCGCCCGGGTTTTGGCGGCCGATTATCCGCATGTCCGGGTCGTGCCGGTCTGCGCCGACTACACCCGACCGTTCGAACTGCCGACCGCGGGCGGCGGCTATCGTCTCGGCTTTTTTCCCGGATCGACCATCGGCAACTTCACGGTCGAAGAGGCGAAGAGCTTTCTCGCCGCCGTCGCGACCGACCTCGGCGCCGGAGCCGGATTGATCATCGGCGCGGATCTGCGCAAGGATTCGGCGACCCTGCACGCCGCCTACAACGATGCGCGCGGCGTCACGGCGGCGTTCAACCTCAATCTTCTCGTCCGAATCAACCGCGAGCTCGACGCGGATTTCGACATCGACGGCTTCGCTCACGACGCGCGCTGGAACGATGCGGCCGGGCGCATCGAAATGCATCTCGTCAGCCGCCGGACGCAACAGGTTTCGCTCGCCGGCGCCGAATACGGATTTACGGTCGGCGAATCGATCCTCACCGAATACTCGCACAAGTACACGGTCGGGGAATTCGCGTCCCTGGCCGACTCGGCGGGATGGAACCACGGCAGGGTCTGGATCGATTCCGGGGGCCTGTTTTCGGTGCACTGGCTGATCGCGCGCTAACCGGCGAGACGGACGGATGCGAGCGCCTGCGCAATTCGCTCCCGGGACGAACGTCCTACGTCGCAGCGTCGCGCGAATTCGCCCCAGCCGGCGACGGCCTGCTCCGCCCGCTCGATCGCCGCGTCGCAATTTCGCGAGACCTGCCGTCATGCCCAAGTCCCGCAGATGGGCGCGACCGATATCCTTTCCGCGGCCGAGAACGGAAGTCGCGTGCTCGCCGCCCGGACCAGGCGCGAAAGTCAGATCGTAGGCCGGCGCGAGACGCCACGTTCCGTCGCGCTCCATGAGAAAGCCGAATTGCCGGGCATGATCGTCGCGGTTGTGAGCGAGGACGTTGAAAACGGCCAGCGTGAACGCCGCATGACGATCTTGAGAATTCCGCGTGACCGCCTGCACGAGCGCGATCAGCTGACTGTAGTCGAGCGAAGGAAGGCGGAAATCGGCATAAAGCAGGCCGCTTGCCGAATGTACATGGCGTCGTCTCGGGCCATCGCGGTCGAAACGGCGGGCCGAGAAGTAAAGCTGTCCTCCATCGCCCGGCAGCAATGGGAGGCCGCCCGCCGATTCGGCCATGAGCGCGTACGCTTGTTCCACATGGGCGATGTCCTCGGGATCGTCGCGACTCGCGAACTTCACCAGCCATGGAACGTATCCCTCCGGGGCGTCTCCCTGGATGGCGCGCCCTTCTTCGTCGATGGCGATCAGAGCCTTGGGACGGGCACCGCCAGGGGATCCGCCCGCCCGGCCGAGTTCGGAAATCACGTCCTCTACCGCGCCTTCCAGAACGCAGCGGGCACCGTCCGCCAGCCGGTCGAGATCCACGTCGCCTCCGGTTTCGTCCCATGGATCGATCTCCGGCGCATAAACCAGCGCGCCCATTCCCCTCTCGCCTACGCAGGCGAGACGGTCCAGCGGCGACAGCGCGACCGGATCGATACCGATCTGGCGTGCGCGCCGATCAAGCAGCAATCGCCCCCAACCGTCAGGCAGGCTGTCATCGAAAACTCCGTGCAACCCCTCGAAGATTTTTGCGTCGTAGGGCGTATGAAGGCCAGGTTCGACTTTGTGACGCACGGGCGACAGTTCGAGGCCGGACCTCAGAAACGCGTCGTCGTAGCCATGCCACGCGATCGCGCCACGCCAGCCGTCCAACGCGTTGTTCGTCGCGAGGTCCCCAACGCAGCGATACATGAAGAGGAGTTCCCGGCGCGACCCTCACGTTATGTGCCCCCGTTTGGGTTTCTTTGGCGTCGCCAGAACCTGTTCGAGAGTTTCGAATTTCCGCTCCTGCAGAAAGTTCTCGAACGCTCTTTCTTCCCGCAGCGCGATAACCAGACTGACGAAAGAGACCAGCGAGATCCGTCCCGTGCGTTCGAATTTCTTCAGCGTTCCCAGAGAGACGCCCGAACGTCTGGAAAGTCCTTCCTGGGTAAGGCGCTCGTCGAGACGCCGTTGCCGCAACTTCGCCGCGAGACCGCTGGAGATTTCCTCGGCCGACGGAAAAACAAAAGATACCATGATAGCCCTTAAATCCCATAATTCGCTATTATGGATATTATCATATCCACATCGTGCTGCAATCCGTCATCTTGAAGACGTCGGGAGTTCGCGCAGCGCGGCCGGTGGAGCTTGTCGATGGTAGGGTGGGTCAACGTCGGTGCGGTCTCCTGTGGTGGTCCTGTGGAAGTAGGACGGCCAGCGGATGTTGCCGCGGTCGGCGGACATCTGCACGTGGCGCCGCCCGAGGGTGGCGACCTTTACCTCGCCTGGACGGCGCTCGGCGCGTTCGACCTGCTCGCGTAACCGAGATGCTGCTCGCGCGGCTTGGCGCCGGGACCGATCCAAGTCCCAACGAATGAGCCCGCAACCCCTATGAAATTCGTTGGAATCTCGCCAAGGCCATACGGACGGCTTGCCATGTGCAGGACCCAGCGATTGCGGAAGCCCGGGGGGCGCTACGAGCCGCGCCTCAAGCGATGACCGGTTTCGGGACCGTTCGGCTGACGGCGCCTGACTCGCCTACGGCGGCCGAATACCCGCCAATCGCGGCGGCGCGGCGCGCTCGCCGGAGCCGCGCTGCGGCATTTTCGGAAGCGAAAAGCCTTGCTGATGGCAGGCTCGGGTCACGACGGTGAATTTCCACAGGATCCCGCCCGCAACGCAGGTTGCGCCGGCGGTCGCCGCCGACAACGCGCCCAACCACGGCGAGAGCGCAAACAGGATCAGCGGCGCCAAATGGCCGACGACGAGCAGCGCCGGCGTTATCCGGCGAAGTTCGACGCGCGACAGGGGCGGGACGCCGCCGCTTTCGGCAACGGCGACATAGCGACGCCAGAGCAACGCATTGATCGCGACGAGAACGACGCCGCAGAGGGCGACAGGCACCGCGGGCAGGGCGATCGCAGCCGGCGCGAGACCCGCCGCGACCGCCAGAAGCCCCGCCCCTTCGAGCAAACCGGTCATGACGAGCATGGTCGGGATCAGGTCCGCGCGCCAGGACGGTATCCCCTTCGCGGCGTGCAGAATGCGGGCCTGGCAATACAGAAACAGGAGCGCGGCGAGCGCCACCAGAAGATGAAGCGCCAAGTGCGGCCGGATCAGGTCGACGAGAAGGGCCGGATAGAAGATCGCGACCGCATAGGTCTCGCGCGTCATCCATGAGGATTGCGGACGCATGAGAACGCGCAGGAACCGGAATTTGCGGCCGATCTCCATGAAGACGAAGAACAGGCCGACCGCCATCCCGGCCCCGGCGACGGCGTAGAGATGCAAGAGCGCGGCTTCCGGCAAGCCGGCGAAGAAATGCGCGAGCGCGGCCAGCACCGCGAGGCCCGTCGACATCCCCCCCATGACGAAGTTCATCGCCGCCCGGAAATCCCAGAAAGTCTGCTTCGGACCGACGAGGGGATCGGCGGGATCGTCCGCGCCCTCGAGGTCGCCCGGCGCCGGGTCGCGGCCCGGCATCGCGTTCGGCACCTCGTAGAGGTATCTGATCTGCGGTTCGGTGCCGAGTTCCTCGTGCATCCGGAAGGAATTGTTCTCCGCCGCAAGCTGCGAGACGTTGCTGCCGGAATCGTTGAAATCCCCGAAATGAATCGCCTGCGCGATGCAGGCCGAAGAACAGGCCGGGGTGTACTCCGGATCGACCCCGGGCCGTTTGCCCTCCTCCGCCGCTTCGTCGATCCGCTCGACGCAGAACGTGCACTTGCTGGCGACGCCGACGCGCTCGTCGTGGAAGACATGCTCTTCCTGCGCCGTCGTCTCGCCGTAATACCATTCCCGGTCATGCCCTATCGTGCGCGCCTGATACGGGCAGGCGACCGCGCAATACCCGCAACCGATGCAGGCGTCATAGCTCATGGTCACCAGGCCGTCCGCGCGCTGCCGCGTGGCTCCGGTCGGGCAAACGGGGACGCAGGGCGGCTCGGCGCAATGCTGGCAGCCGACCACCATGAACACCCGCTCCACATCCGGAAACGTTCCGCGCTCCACGTCCAGCACGCGGCGCCATTGGACGCCGGGCGGCGTGTCGTTCGCGTGCTTGCAGGCGATGGTGCAGGTTTGGCAGCCGACGCAGCGGTTGAGGTCGACCACCATGCCCCATCTGGGGGCGCTTTCCGTCACCGGCGTTCCGCTCCCGGAAAACGGCGCGCCGCGGCGGAACCGGCGCACTTCACGCGGCCCGCCTTTCGTCCGCCGCCTTGCGAAGCCTCACCCGCGCGAGGTCGGCGCTGGAACCCGTCGCATCGGTGAGCGAAAGCGACAGGGCGGTCACCGAATTCAGACTCGGAAGTCCGAGGTCCTTCGCGTACGGCGTCGCCCAGTGGTCGAACTGCCCGATCATCAGGACGGTGTCGGGCCGGATGCCTTCGCGCAGCACCGCCCGGCCCTGCGTCGCGCCGGTCACCGACTCGATTTTCACCTCGTCTCCGTCCGCGATCCCGAGCGCCTTCGCCCGCGCGCGGTTGATCACGACCCCCCTGTGACCGGCAATGTTGTCGGCGACCTCGTTGATCAGCGGTATGCCCACGTTGGCCCCCCAGGAATACTGCATCGACCGCGCCGTGAGCGCGAAGAACGGATAGTCGTCGGGGTCGCCCCCGGCCTCCCTCACGTACTCGGTCCAGATGTCGGGGAACCGCTTGTAGCCGGGCAGCGGCTCGTATTCCTCCAGCTGCTTCTCCCACCAGTCGATACCGATCCCGTGCAGGCGGTTGGCGAGCTGGGCGCCATGCCGCTTGATGCGCTCCTGATAGGGCATCTCGAAGCGCAATCCCTTTTCCTTCAGAGCGGGGTAGAGATACCATTGAAGCTGCGGGAACGGCCTCAGCATAAAGCCGTTCTCCCGGAACCAGTCGAGGCCGCGGACCTCCTCGCCGCCGGTCAGGCCGTGACTCGCCGCCTTGCACACGGACTCCCAGATTTCCTCGCGCGCATGCGGCACGGCCGGATCGATGCCGTAGTCGAACCCGTCGGTCTGCAGCCGCGCGCCCGCGGCGCCCCGGTTGATCGCGCGGTTGTAGTCCTCGAGGATCCCCACCCGTTCCGCCAGCGCCGTCGCGATGTCGGTGAAATCCATGGCGTCGACCTGGGGCTCGACCGCCGGCTGGCGGATCGCCCAGCCCTGATGCTTCCAGTACTGCTCGGTGAATTTCGTGGATCCGATCTGGATGAGTTGCAGGCTTTCCAGGTCCGTGCAGTCCGGCAGCACGATGTCCGCCATGTGATTCGTTTCGTCCCGCGTGTAGGCGAATGAGACCGTGAACGGAAATTCCGCGATCCGCTCCGCGACCTCGGGCGCGTTCCACGACGAGATGGCCGGGTTGGTGCGGTAATTGATCCACATCTCCGGCTTGGTCTGCTGCGGCCAGTGCGCCGGATTGCTCTTCTGGAACAGCCACGGCAGATGCGCCGGACCGAGCGCAGGCGACCACGCCGAATTCGCGGCAAGCGGCACCAGCGTCCTGTAGGCGTTGCGGATATGCGGGTCCGCGAGCCAAGCGTCTTCCGTCGTGGGGTTGAACGGATAATCGATCACCCCGTCCAGGGTCGGCTGCACCGTCTTGAGGCGGTTGTCGGCCGGGCGGTTGAGCTTGACCGCCGTTCCCAGCGTGCCGCCGGGCACTTCCAGCGCCCCGACCAGGGCCGCGAGCAGCGTTCGCGCCCAACAGGTCTGGTATCCGCCCCATCCGTTGTTCACGCCCTTGCCGAGCATCACCGCCACGGGCCGGAAGGGCATCTCGACGCCTTCGATCTCGATCGTCTCGCCGATGCAGGCATGCGCCACGTATTCGTCCGCGACCTGCCGGATTTTCGAGGCCGGAACGTCGCATTCCGCTTCCGCCCATTCCGGCGTGAAGCCGGCCATGCGCTCGAGCAACAGCAGAAACGCCGGGCGGACCTCGACCCGATCGTGTTCCCATACCGCGCCGTCGGGGCCCTCCTCGACGCCCGAAGCGACGCAAACCTCGTCGAGCACGGCATCGGCGACGGGACAATCCCAAGTCTTGTCCGCACCGTCGGCCGCATCGCGGATCAACGGTTTCCGGGTCTCTCGATCCCGCAGGTAGTATCCGTTCGGCCCCACCAGATAGGGCGAGGTCGTGTCCTCCTTGAGCGCCCGGACGTCGCAGGTCTCGCGCCAGTCGCGCTCGCAGATCATGCGGTGGATCAGCGCGAACAGAAACGCCGCATCGGTTTTGGGCTTGATCGGAATCCATTCGGCGGACAACGCGCCGGTAATCGACAGATGGGGTTCCACCTGAACGCGCTTCAGTCCGCGCACCCGCGCATCGGCCTGCCGCCACACGCCTGCGACCCCCCCGGACGCCTCCACGTTGTTTCCGCAGTTGATGACGTAATTGCAATAGGGGGTATCGGGCGAGACGATGAAGGCCCGGTGCCAGAGTTCGCCGTACAGATGCTCCGAGTGGTAGCATTTGACGCCCTGGCCGCCGCCGAAGCCGAGATCGACGGCTCCCCAGGCGGAGAGAAACGCCGGAAACGTGCCCATGTACTGGGTCGGCGTGCCGCCGCCCCCGAACGAAACCGCGAGCTTGGGAAAGCCGCTTTCGTCCTTCAGCCCCTTGGCGCGGATATCCCGCATCCTGCCCGCGACGATATCGAGCGCCTCGTCCCACGAGATCGGCACGAACCCCGGATCCTCCCCGCGCCCCTTCCTTGGATTCGTGCGCTTCATCGGGGACGCGACCCGGTTCGGGTTATAGGTCTTCTGGATCAGCCCGTAGGCCTTCACGCAAACCCGTCCGCCCCCCGGGTGGCTGCCGGCGACGGCGTAATTCGACTCGATTCGGGTCGCGATGCCGTCCTCGACCTCGACCTGCATCAAATCCGGCCCCGCCACGCATTGGTAGCAGTAGACGGGAACCTTCTTCCTGTCCTTGATCCTTGGGGGCATCGCGCAGTCCGGCAGTTTCGCTCGCCGTCAGGGTATCCGCCGTCCATGTCGGGTTCAAGTCCGCAGCGCGCCGGGCATCTTGCGCCGCGGAAGCCGGTCAAGCGGCTTCCGCACGCCCGCCCGACGGCGATGCGCCGTGCGCCCACCGGTCTCCGAGAAGAACGAGGGCAGGCTTCCCGCGCTGCGAAGCCCGAGTTTTGACGCTCATTCCTTGAATATCCCTGCACAGCCACACGTCCGCCATGCCCACGTTATTGCTGCTCGGGTGCTGGTGCGTCCATCTTTGCTTCCGCGCACACGCTCTGGCTACGATCCTTCGTGAAGCCGCCGTCAGACCGCAGGAAGTAGACCGCCATGTCCACCGCCCCTCGCGGCCAGTATTTCGTGAACGTGGGGCAACCGTCAGCGTCTGGAGGGCCGCCGACCATCAGCGGCACCTCTCCGAACGGCGTTTCGGCCACCGGCCGCGGCGACTCGTCACGATGCAATGCACATGCCGATGCCATCACGGGCACCAGCAGCGCCCATCGCGCCTTCCTCACCATTTAAGCAGATACCCCAAGCCCACGAACGAGGCTTGGCGGCCCCGGCGGTGCCCCGCGTCGAAAGCGTGTCCCGCTTCGATGCTCAGTTTGCCCTCACGTCCGAGGTCGTGGTCGTGGCGCAGCGTTAGCCGCACTTCCCGCCTGTCCGGTGCCAGACGAAAATTCTGCGTTTGATATAGCCATGCCCCGTCGAGAGTTCGGCCGACCGGGCGCGTCACTGCACCATGGCCCGTCTCCGCCCGCAGCGGCTGCGCGATGCCGAGTCGGCTTTCATGCCCTTCGCCCCGATGCACTATCGTCGCTTGGCCAGCGCTGTAAAGCGCTCCGCTCGTCTTCAGCATCGATCTCTTTTCGTAATCGGCTTGTCCGGACGCCACAGTCCAAGCCAGCTCTGCTGCGAACGGACCTTCGCCGAAGGCGAAGGCATGCTCCCTCGACACAAACAGCATCGTCGAATGCACCTTCGTGCCGAACGCTCCGCTGGGCCGCGCACCGTGGTTTGTCCTCCTCTCGTGGACGAAGCTGAAACGATAGGGAGCTTGGAACGGAGCGGCCGACATTCCGAACGTATTGATCGGTGCCCCCGTCCTGTGTGCATTTGTTCCCCAAGTAAATCGCAGCCCGTGGGGGTTGCGCGTCGCGTTCTCTTCCCCTACCCACGCGAGATGCGGCAGCGGGACATCACCGTCCTCGCCTTTCGTTTGCGGCCGGGGAAGCGCCCACATGTCGGCGCTAACAACGAACCTTTCCCCGAGATCCGACCAGAACGGGGCGTTCCATTCGTCAAAGGAGGCGATCTCGCTGCCCCGAAGCCTAGCACCCACATTGCCCCAAGCACTGGGCGTAATGACATAGGTCGCGACGCTGGGCGCTCTGTCACCGAGACCGGTCATCGTGGCACCGATGGGGCGGGTGGCGGCACCGATGTCCAGAACGCCCGCTCCATAGACGCTGGCATCGCCGTATGGCCCTTCCCGGTTTGCGGTCCTCAGCATCCGCAGACCGATCTCCTTGGGCGACAGCTGGCCCCGGAAAGCTTCGGTCATCAGCGCCAGCGCTCCACTCACGACGGGTGCCGCAAACGACGTGCCTTGTGATGTCGACATGCTGCCATCGACATTGCGTGCGTTCACCGTACCCGGTGCCGCGATGCAGTAATGGGGACCGTGCTCGGCCGGGTTCCATGCATAGCGCCCCGTGCTTGGCCCCGGCAGCACTCCGCATCGGTTCGAATACGATGCGATGCTCCCGTCCGTCCCCAGCGCTGCGGCCGCTATGTGCAATCCCCGCAACTCCGGGAAGTAAATGGATGCGGCCGCCCCGACTTGCGGCGCAACCCTGCCCTCATTGCCCGCCGCCGTAACTACCAGCGTCTTGTGTGCGGGGTCGCTGCTGCCGCTCTGCGCTAACGCTTGCACGGTCCTCGGCAAATGTCTCCCGAGCCGTGCGTAGTATTGGAAAGCGTCCCGGTATTGCTGCACCAAGTCCCAATTATTGAAGCTCGTCAATCCATAGGACTCGTTGATGATGTCGCCCCCTTGGTAAAGTTCCGTGATGGACGCCGCCGCGCTCTGATCCAAAGTGGCGACCTCCGCCTCGCTGAACGTGCCGCTGTCACTGAGGACGGCACCCAGCACGTCACCCACCAACTCCCGAAGTCCCCCGTCATATCTCGTGTCGATCCCCAAGGTTAGCGCGTACGGCACGATGACCGCCCCCGGAGCTACTCCGAAGGTATCCCCCGCCGCAGCAGAGGCGACGAGCGTTCCGTGGTTACGCAAGTACTCTCCACCGCTGTCTTGTTCGTGCACCGAGGGGATCACTTGCCACGCACCAAATTCGACCTCGTCCCGGACCCGGATGACCCAGAACTGTTCGGCGTCCGGGTATCCGCGCCGCTCGATCACCTCGCGGGCCTTGCTCGCAACGTCGTCGCTGGTCGCCACTTCTCCCACAATTTCGCAGTTCTGACTTTCGCGGCACAATTCGCCAGATGTCCATGTTTCGGCGAACCTGTCGCCGCGCCGTATCCTCAGGTTCAAGGCCGACCTTGGGTAATATGTGTAGGTAAACCTCGCCCCGCTTGTGGCAATTGCCCCTTCGAACTCGTCTTCCAAGATGTCCACCGGTGTGTCGTGGATCGCGATCCGCACCCCATTGCCCGTCAGGGCCTGCCCCTCTGCATTGGCGTGAACGTTCGCAAGGTTCGCCCACCGCAGATTCGGTTGCACCTTCTGCAGTCGCGTGACGTAGCTGTCCCGCGTCTCGGTGTCGAGATTGGGCTGTGTCAACGTTGGTTGCTGCGGCGTCGCGGAAGTAGTCGGCACGTTGCCGCCGCCACCGCCGCCGCCGCAAGCAGCGAGCAACAGGATAGTCACGAAAGCCGCGAGGTATCGTCCAAACATGCGCTGTCTCCCTTGGATTGCCACGGCGCGGCGGGTGCCGGGCCGTTGGAAACAACACGCAAGTGGCGAGTGCCCTGCCTATTCGCCTGGACCCAGGGAGCGACCCTGTGCCACGCATGAGACTATGGTATTCGACAGGCGACCCGACGAAGCGGGAACCTGCGTGCTGTTTCCGAAAACCAGCGTAGTCACCTTGCTTGCCTTGCACAAGCCCACGGTGGGATCCTCGGTTGAGCGGCTTGGGAACGGAGAAATGGGCCACGACAATGCGCCGAATGGACCGTGGTTGGCGTATTGGCATGGCCTATTGGCCTATTGCTCGGCGGATGCCTCCGCCCATGCGCCGAGACTTGGCCCAGCGCTGGCATGTCGTGCTCACCGGAGCGGCGAGGCGCCTTCCGGCCCCACCGAACGAACGCTCAGACGTACCCGGATGCGAGCGCGGCAATCAGCGCATCCAGCGCTGTCCAGCCGGACCCCGAGCGCGAGTCCGAAGTCATGCGCCGCTGCCGTCCCGAAGCTGCGATGTCTGCTTCGAGACGCCCTTCGCGCTGTGGGCCGCCTACGCGGCCTCAGCTCGCCGTACGGCCTCGATGGTCATTGCCCCCCGATTACAGCCGCGAAAGGTTGTCGTCGATGTCGGCGTCGCTGTGTCGCCGTTGTCGCTCAATTCCCCTATGCTCATATAATGGGGGATATAAATAATACTCCCCCTGCCAAACCCTCTTGGGGCTACAGCGACAACAGCAATTCCCGCTAACTTTGCTGTGTAATTAACCCCGAGCTGCCGGCCACGCAAAATCGTTCCGCGAATCGAAGATTTTTTCGCGGCGGCGCTTGCCATTCGGAGGTCTTGCGGCGCTGACCCCGTATAGCCCTGTCTTCACGCCGTGACGCCCGAACGCGGAACGGTTATGTCGGCGAGCGGCGCGACGCCGGCAAAGCCACCAGTTACATGCTACGGGGCGAGCAGTCGCCGATCATGAGCGTTTGTTGTGATCGTACCGAATGCAAAGGACTTTCTCTGCAGGAGGTACGACCGTCAGGACAGACATCTAACGTTCGGATTCATGGCCGAGCTTTCGTTGGTTATGTTTCCCCCTAAGGAACCCGTTACACACTTTGAAAATGTATTATGTCAAGAAGTATCGTAAGGTTCCAGAAGCGGATTCTTGTACGCTATCGCACAATAAAGCGCTTCCCATCCTAGTAGTGAAAAGTTGAAGAACATAGCCCTCAACTTCTCCCAAAATTAGTTGGGACGCACGGCTTTCCTTCATGCTCTTTAAAACAGATTGCAATATCTCTGTTAAATCTGGCAGGAAAGCCAGCATCATCAAGTAAGCCAGGACATTCGACAGACGCTTGTAACCATGACCGAGGTTGTGTTCGAAGTTGTAATCTTGGTTCTTCAGGTTGTTGAAGGTCTCGTTTACGTCAGTGCGCATTATCTCCACCATGTTGTGGTCTTCAACCGGTAGGTCAGTAACCCAAGAAAAGCGTTGCTTTCTGCCGTCGGGACGCTTCTTCCAGTATTCAACAAAGTCGATCTTGAGGTCGAAATTCGTGTCGTTGAGAGGTGTTTTGTTGAGATATATGAATTCGTTCTGCACACCTTCCTCATCGGAAAACTCGGCATGTTTCACGAACGGTAATCTGTCCACTAATTCAAACAAAAATTTATGATCTTTCGGCTGCCGACCAGTATGAATCGAAGATTCAATTCCTTGAGATGGATGAGGGCCATTCGAAGCAAGCCCGTCCTCTACCACTATCAACTTCAGAAACGGACGCTCCCGCCGCACATCGTGCAACAGTCGCGTCGCTGCGTTACGTTCGCAATCGTTCTTCCTATTCCATCTTTCTTAGAGCCTGATGTAAGCGTTCGCTACCCGGGTGATGGTCCGCGATTGAGGATCTTCTTCCAGTCCCGCCGCAGGGGCTTCAACCAGATATCCTTGACCGGCAGCGCATACTCGTTTTTTACATCGAGCTTGCCGCGGCCCTGCGTTTTGCCGACCCTGATCCAGTTGGCCGCACGGTAGCAGGTTCCTTCGAAGCGCCGCGTTTCGCAGAAGGTCTCGAGCAGGACTGGACGCAACGCGTAGCGACGGTCCCAGTCGTCGGGCAAACGTCGCTCGACCTGTGCGAGGATATGGGATGCAAGGCGTTTGATTCTGACCCAGGGCAGCATGAGGAACCTTGCGTTGTTGACGACGAAGGGCAGATTGCGCCGTCGGCATTCGGCATCCCAACCGATCAGCTTGTCCCGTGGCGCAATCTTCCACGCGGCGGCACCGAAGCCGAGCACGGCCAGCGATTCGCCTTCTGCGGAGCGGACGAAGTACCGAATCTGTGCGCCGGGCATGGGCGTGAAGCCGAGGTAATGATAACGGTCGATGAAGGCGTTCCAGAGGCGGCCCTCGCTGGCGCTGCGGACGGGTTCGATGCGCAGCGGACGGACTTGATCGAGACGGTCAGGAGTTGGAAACGGGGGCGGCTCGGTTTCGGGAGACGGCGGAATTGGGCGGCGAACGCGGGCGGACCGGAGCTGCGATGGCGGCAGAACGACGAGGCCGTCGCGTTCCATCCGCAGCAGGGCGACGCGAGCGCTCATATCTTTCAAGCCGCCGTTGGGCTTGCGCCAATCGAGACGCTCGCACAGGATGCGCGACAGGGGCGTGCGTTTGAGAGGCGGATCCCGTTGCGCGATCAGGTCGCGGATCAGGTTGATGTCGGCTTCCGAGAATTTCCGCCCGCAATACCGGTAACTCACGGTCCTTGGGGAAGCTGGTTGCGCCAGGCGCGGACGCGCTCCGGGTCGGCACCCCAGGGAAGCCAGGCATGCGCCTCTTCGGGCGCTCGTCCGCCACGCTCGGCGCAGGTTTGCAGATAATCGCGGAGCCAGTGGCGCGGCGAGAGGCCGGCCAGTTCGAGCGTGCCGAATATGGAGAAGAGTAGCCCGGTCAGTTGCGCTCCTGCCTCGCTGAACGAGCCGAACGAGAGCTTGCGCCCAACGGCCGCGCCGCGCAGGGCGCGCTCGGCAAGATTGTTGTCCATCGGCACAGCCGGATTGTCGACGAAGACCTTCAAGCCTTCGCGATGACGCAGCAGGGACTGCAACGGCTTGCGCTGCGGCGCCTCCTCCGGCAGGTCGCCGAGTTGCCGCCGCACATCGTCGAAGAATGTGCTGCTCTCAAGCTCCCGTTGCGCCTCGTAGAAGGCAGCGGTTTGTTCTCTCGCCCCGGAGATCCAGTGCCGCGACCGCTCGGCATTCCAACCATACAGGGTCGCGATCTTGGCTACCCACTCATCGCCGAAAGACTTCATGTCAGGGCGCCCAACCCCGATGTTCATGAAGTCGCGGCGTACATGCGCCCAACAGTAAACGAGCACGAACTGGTTCGGCAGATCCTTCGCCAGCTTCTTGTAAGCGGAGTACCGGTCGCGATAGACCGGCTCGTCGACGCCGAGGCCTCCGAACAACTTCTGCGCCGCCGCTGCGCTGCGGGAAGGGTCGACGATCATCCTCACGGCGTCCGGGGTCTGGCAAACCCAAAGCCAACTGCGGGGATTCTCGCCTTCCTCGCCGCGGACGTGAACCCTCCAGCTCGTCTCGTCGCCGTGGGCTAGCCGTTGCTTGCTGTTCGATAATCGCATCGGCCAGCGGCGCGAACAAGGGCACGAAGCGCTTGACGCTGTCCCCCAGCGTACCCGGCGAGACTTCGAAGTCGAACATCGACAACTGTCGCGGTAACGACCGCAACGGACGGTGAAGGGCGTAAGTCTCGGTCAGAAACCAGTTCCAGACGCTCAGGCCGCGTGTTCGCGAACAGCCGCGGTGCCGGCGGCGCGACTACCTCCTGCTTCGGTGCGCACGAGCATGTCGAGCGGTACCGGGGCCGACGGCAACGCCGCTTGTAGGCGCGAACCTCGACCTCGACGAACTCGGTGACCTTTTCTCCGTTTCTCGCGTAAGGCTTGCCGCAGTTCGGGCAGTGGCATTCCCCGGGTTCAATGACCTCTACCTCTACCGGCAAATCCTCGCGAGGCGTGCGTCCGTGCGACGGCGACCCGGGCTGTCGTCCCCGACGACGCCGGGCCTCCCGTTCCGCGCCGCCCTTCCGCGAGCGGCGGGTGCGCTCGCTCTTGCGACCGAACTTGTCCTGAACAAGCTTGCGGTTGCGCGCCTTCAGGCGGGCGTTCTCGCGTCTCGTCGAGTCGCTTCCTCAGCTTCGCAAGATCGTGCCGAAGGCGGCCCGCTTCCCGCTTGAGCTCGTTCACCGAAGAGGCCGACTTCAGGCGTTTCAGCTCGTTGCGCGCCGCCTCTGCACGCGCCCGCGATCGGCTGTGTTGCGCCTTCCAGAACGTTGCCTGCTGACGAGCGCTTACCTCCTTCCAGCGCGACGCCTCCGCCTCCTGGCGCGCCTCGTCGCGCTGCCGAATCGCCTCGTCCCGCTGCCGGAGGGTCATTGCCAGCAGCAAGGCCCACTGTCGGTCGGTCGCTTCGAAGCTAAAATCTGGTGTCGCCAACTCCATGAAGGCGATATACAGGGGTCAGCGAATCGTTTCCAGTCCCCGGGGCAAATTTTTTTCGTCCCCCGGGTAGCGAACGCTTACAGCCTGATTCAGAACCCTTATTTTTCAGTAACTTACGGATTTATATAGCTTTTCCTGCCTCCGAAGCACGTCCAAGCCGACGCAGCATCACCAGCGCCAGTTGCAACCACGCAAGAGAGACACTCAGCAATTTTTCGAAGTCCTTGGCAAGGCACCGACATCGACCGCACCAAGCGAATGTCCGTTCGACCACCCAACGCTTGGGAAGTAGCTTAAACCCTTGAGATTCCTTCTTTACGATCTCGATTTCGAGCGGCAGCTCGCCGAGCGCTTTCTGGAGCTTGGGTCCCGAGTAGGCACCATCCGCGTATAATTTTTCCACGGACGCGACGTTTTTCGCCAGGTTGACGATCAGATCCACTGCGCCGTCGCGATCCTGAACGTTTGCCGCATGGACATTCGTTGCAAGCGGCAAGCCAAGTATATCGACAATCAGGTGACGTTTTCGTCCCTTCACCTTCTTTCCAGCGCCGTTCACTCCACCGGCTTCCGTCGTCTTCACGCTCTGGCTATCGATCACGCCTGCTGTCGGCTCCACGCCCTTCCAGCTCTCGTATCTTGCGACGCAACGTTTCCAAAATTTCTGGAAAAACGCCTTCCCGACACCACTTGTAGAAATGGTAGCGCACCGTGGAAACGTTTGGAAAACAATGGGGTAGGCTTCTCCACTGACAGCCCGTCAGAAATTCCCGCTAACTCGTAGTGGTCCTGCTAAATCAGATGCAAAGGACTCTCTCGACAGGAGGCACGACCGTCAGGACAGACGTCTAACGTTCGGCTTTATGGCCGAGCTTTCGTTGGTTATGTTTCCCCCTGAAGAACCTGCTACACACTTCGAAAATTTATTATGTCAGGAAGTATCGTAAGGTTCCAAAATCGGTTTCTTATATCCGAACGCTATCGCACGATAAAGCGTTTCCCAGCTTGGTAGTGAAAAGTTGAAGAACATAGCCCTCAACTTCTCCCACAAGTAGATGGAACGCTCGGCTTTCTTCCGTGCTCTTTGAAACAGATTGCAACATCTCTGCTGAATCTGATCGATCAGGAAAGCCAGCATCATCAAGTTAGCAAAGACATTCGACAGATGCTTGTAACCATGACCGAAGTTGTGTTCGAAGTTGTAACCTTGGTTCTTCAGGGTGTTGAAGGTCTCGTTTTCGATACGCCAACGCGCACGTCCGGCGCGCATTATCTCCATCAGGTTGTGATCTCCTACTGGCAGATCCGTAACCCAAGAGAAGCGTTGCTTTCTGCCGTCGGGATGCTTTTCCCAGTATTCAACAAAGTTGACTTCAAGGTCGAAATTCGCATCGTTGAGTGGTGCCTTGTTAAGATATCTGAATTCGTGCATTATACCTTCTTTATCGGAGAATTCAGCACGTTTCACAGATCGTGACCTGTCCACTAAATCAAACAAAAATTTATGATCTCCCGGCTTCGCGCCCAGTATGAAGCGAAGGTTCAACTCCTTGAGATGCTTGACATGCGGGCCGTTCGAGGCAAGTCCGTCTTCTACCACTATCAATTTCAAAAACGGATGCTCCCGCCGCACATCGCGCAACAGTCGTGTCGCTGCGTTGCGTTCGCAATCGTTTTTCTTCTTTCCATCTTTCTTGGTAATCGGCTCCGGTGCAAGAGGGAAAACTTCCTTTTGTTCCGGATGCACGAGAACTGCCCCCAGCATCTGGTGGTAGTACGTGATTGTTCCGTTCCTGTGATGCTTTTCACAGCAGCTTTTACAGTGCACCTTGTGAGATGAAAAATATCCCGTTCCGTCAACGGATAAAAGATAATGCCCGCCTAGACAGGTGTAACCTTCCAGACCCTTTCCACGCTGAAGCAACTGGAACATCTTCGTGAAAGCGGGACGTAAACTACGGGGGTCCACGTCGTCCAGACGCTCGCGCAACCTGCTGTCGGAAGGCGCTCTCTCTATCCCGTACAACGTCGCAAGATTATTGCGAACCGTTTCATCAAAACGTGCGTCGCGATCAAACTTTAAAAGAGATTTGTACTTCAAACCAAATACCGCAATCCCCGACATCAGGCAGTCCGAAAGAGCGACGCCTCGACTCGCCGTCAGATCCTCAATGCCGTCAAAAACCTCCCGGAGCGCCTTCAGCAATCCCGGAGCGCTGAGCGTCTTGCGCATGCCTGGCATTCTGGCCATTTTGGTACAATCCCGCCTCGCCTTCGGACCACTTTCCAGAGAAAGATGCTCCGCTCGAAGGCAAATAGCCCCGAATCACCTCGAAAAGTCTACGAAAAATTTTTTTCGGACTCCATATTTTCCACGGGTTTCGAGCCTTAGCGGGAATTGCTGACAGCCCGTCGCCATACTGGATCGCGTTCAGGATCTCTCTCTGGTCGCTTTCGAGAGGACGGCCCGTAGCGGCAGGAGCCGGGAGAAGAGGCGCGACAGCCTCCCATTCCGCATTCGTAAGGTCGCTCGCCCCGTCTTTCGGGTATACTTCTTTCGGGTGGCCTTGTCCCAAGGCATGGCGGTCTCCACATATAGGGTTACGGTACCTTGTGGATACCACAAGGCCACCCGATAGTTTTCAATCAGGCTCTTAGTGATCGGTTCCGGTTCCGGTGCAAGAGGAAAATCCTTCTTGTGTTCCGGATGTACGAGAACTGCCCCAACATCTGATGATAGTACATGATTGTTCCGTCCCTGTGATGCTTTTCACAACAGATTTTACAGTGTACCTCGTGAGATGAAAAATATCCTGTTTCGTCAACAGATAAAAGATAATGCCCGCATGTATAACCTTCCAGGCCCTTTCCACGCTAAAGCAAGAAGCGTCCAAACGATAAGAAACAATGTTCTCCTAGGTTCTGCCCATCAACGAAGAGAATGGAGTTGCGCACCGGGCGAGGGCACTGGAAGGACTGAAACTTTCGACACTCTGAAAAACCAAGGCTACTACTTTGAGCACAACTTCGGTCACGGTAACAAGAATTTGTCGACTGTCTTTGCGTTGATGCTGGCGTCCCTGCCAGATTTAACAGCGATGTTGCAAGCTGTTCCAACAGGCACAAACGAAGTCCAAGCGGCCCAGTTACTTCTGGGAAACGGTGTGGGGATTGTTCCTCAACTACCTCCTGAAGGACTGGGAGACGCTCTATGATCGCGTTTGGACACCGGACAGCAGTGGGAATTCCAACCTCCTGACTAGCACCGTGACCGAGTATGCCAAAGCAGGTTCTTCAGGGGAAGCAGGGTAGTCAAAGCTATGTCGGTGCCGAGCCGAAGCGGGAAAGGTGTGTCGCGACAGCTGGTTCCTCGGTTCCTCGATAACGACGCTATCTCGACGCGCCTTTCGCAAAGGGCGGCCACCTTAGCGGGAATTTCTGGCGGAATTGTGAATTTTTTCTGATTTCTGCCACATCCTTCAAGACGCTAGTGCGTTGTGACAAACACAAATCAAGGAGTCAATGGAGAGAATGGGTCAAACTGATTAATGGCTTAATACACGGAGGGTGTACGTCAAATTTGTTATGCCGCCCGCCGTTCCCAGAAATCCTCGAAGCGCCCGCTGAGCATGCAGCACCGGAGTGCGGCGTCCGCGCCCCGAACGATCCACCGCCCCCGTTTCAGACGGTTGCCGACCGTTCTTTTGCAACCGGCCTCGACGACGCCGGAGGCAAACCCTGCGCACGGAACTTTGCATACTGCATGCGCGTGCGGTTCCGTTCCAGGTAGCCTGCAGCGCCGTGCTTGCGGAGAGCCGCGATGACCTTGTCGACCTGACCGTCTTCAAGGGCGTCGCACTGCTTTTTCGCCCATGCCTTCGCAAGATCTCCGTCACCGTAGATTTCCTTCGCCCTGCTCCACAGGTGTTGTTTCGCATGGAACAGGGGGTGGCGTCGGGGAACAGTTCGTCGGCGATGTTCCCAGAGCGCTCCATCTCCCAGGACCACGCGTCGCTCGGCGTCGTAGAAGCCGCGACGGCGTGCTTCGCGCTCGACCCGTTGAGCGAAAGGCGACAGTTCCTTGTCGGTGGTCGCGGCGCTTTCGATGCCGACGGAGCCGAACCCTGCGCGGGCGTCCCTTCGCTTTGTTTTTCGGCCGTCCACACGGTGACGAGTTTGGCCTCGCGGGTCTTGGAAGAACCGTCCGGTTGCTTGCCTGGACGGCCTTCTCGCGGGCGAGCCGGCACCCCGGTACCGTCCATGCCGACATACATGGTCGGTCCGGACGGTGGTTCGACCTCGACCCTCTGGCGTTCATCCTCTGCAATCTCGGTGCCGAGAGCCTCGGCGGCACGTTCGACCATCTTGGGGTCGATCTTCAGCCCTGCCAACTCCTTCATTATGCCACTGGCCATTGTGAAGCTGCGAGGCCGCGAACCCGACCATGCGCGTGGCAGCGGGGAAAGCGAGGTTTTGTTCATCGCCCGGTCTCGTGGGCAGATCCCGGTGTTGCAAGCGTTGCAGCGGTAGTAAGCCCGGTCGAACTTCGCCCAACGCCGTTGTGAAGGTTTTCGGTCGCCGGCCCGTGGGCCTCTCCTCCACACGACGCGCATGCGATTGAAGGTCCAACGTGGTCGGAACGGTTGAACCGCTTGGCAACGGCACGGGCGCCGATCTCCGCCTGCTTCGCCGCGGTTTCGACAGCCTCCATGTCGTCCGTCACACCGTCCCCGACCAGGCAGTTTATCTCGGACGATGCTTCCGCCGCGACGACAGCCTCGAAGGCTTTTTTTTACTTCGTCGCCGCGAGAAGGGTGTAAATCTGGCATGGTAACAGCAATTCCCGCTAAGGCTCGAAACCCGTGGAAAATATGGAGTCCGAAAAAAATTTTTCGTAGACTTTTCGAGGTGATTCGGGGCTATTTGCCTTCGAGCGGAGCATCTTTCTCTGGAAAGTGGTCCGAAGGCGAGGCGGGATTGTACCAAAATGGCCAGAATGCCAGGCATGCGCAAGACGCTCAGCGCTCCGGGATTGCTGAAGGCGCTCCGGGAGGTTTTTGACGGCATTGAGGATCTGACGGCGAGTCGAGGCGTCGCTCTTTCGGACTGCCTGATGTCGGGGATTGCGGTATTTGGTTTGAAGTACAAATCTCTTTTAAAGTTTGATCGCGACGCACGTTTTGATGAAACGGTTCGCAATAATCTTGCGACGTTGTACGGGATAGAGAGAGCGCCTTCCGACAGCAGGTTGCGCGAGCGTCTGGACGACGTGGACCCCCGTAGTTTACGTCCCGCTTTCACGAAGATGTTCCAGTTGCTTCAGCGTGGAAAGGGTCTGGAAGGTTACACCTGTCTAGGCGGGCATTATCTTTTATCCGTTGACGGAACGGGATATTTTTCATCTCACAAGGTGCACTGTAAAAGCTGCTGTGAAAAGCATCACAGGAACGGAACAATCACGTACTACCACCAGATGCTGGGGGCAGTTCTCGTGCGCCAAAAGGAAGTTTTCCCTCTTGCACCGGAGCCGATTACCAAGAAAGATGGAAAGAAGAAAAACGATTGCGAACGCAACGCAGCGACACGACTGTTGCGCGATGTGCGGCGGGAGCATCCGTTTTTGAAATTGATAGTGGTAGAAGACGGACTTGCCTCGAACGGCCCGCATGTCAAGCATCTCAAGGAGTTGAACCTTCGCTTCATACTGGGCGCGAAGCCGGGAGATCATAAATTTTTGTTTGATTTAGTGGACAGGTCACGATCTGTGAAACGTGCTGAATTCTCCGATAAAGAAGGTATAATGCACGAATTCAGATATCTTAACAAGGCACCACTCAACGATGCGAATTTCGACCTTGAAGTCAACTTTGTTGAATACTGGGAAAAGCATCCCGACGGCAGAAAGCAACGCTTCTCTTGGGTTACGGATCTGCCAGTAGGAGATCACAACCTGATGGAGATAATGCGCGCCGGACGTGCGCGTTGGCGTATCGAAAACGAGACCTTCAACACCCTGAAGAACCAAGGTTACAACTTCGAACACAACTTCGGTCATGGTTACAAGCATCTGTCGAATGTCTTTGCTAACTTGATGATGCTGGCTTTCCTGATCGATCAGATTCAGCAGAGATGTTGCAATCTGTTTCAAAGAGCACGGAAGAAAGCCGAGCGTTCCATCTACTTGTGGGAGAAGTTGAGGGCTATGTTCTTCAACTTTTCACTACCAAGCTGGGAAACGCTTTATCGTGCGATAGCGTTCGGATATAAGAAACCGATTTTGGAACCTTACGATACTTCCTGACATAATAAATTTTCGAAGTGTGTAGCAGGTTCTTCAGGGGGAAACATAACCAACGAAAGCTCGGCCATAAAGCCGAACGTTAGACGTCTGTCCTGACGGTCGTGCCTCCTGTCGAGAGAGTCCTTTGCATTTAGCAGGACCACTACGAGTTAGCGGGAATTTCTGGCATGGTAAAACCTAAAGCCCGTAATGCGTTGATTCTGAAAGATTTATATGACCAGGGCCAAGGGCCTTATCGTCGGAATCATCATTTTCGTGACAATGAGCCGACCCAGGCGGGAATTTTGTCACGGGCAGCGGGTCGGGGGGGGGCAAAAAAGGGAATGCTCCAGACCGCAAAATGCGGTAGAATGTTGTCATTGAAACCCCAACATCAGGAGCATTCCCATGTCAGTCTCGCAGTCTTCCACTGATTTGTCCATTGATTTTTCCGGTCTGCCTGCCGCGACCGTCGAGGCGTTCCGGTCAGCCGCAGCGTTCATTCGCGAGCGGATCAGTCAGCAGGACCAAGGTTCCGAGGCGTTCGCCGGCTTCGAGGCCGAGTTGATGGAGAAGGCCTTTGCGGTCTGCCGCACTGCGCTGTGCGATTACATTGAGGCAAGGGACGAGAGGGACGGCCCGTCGCGGAGGGACGGTCAAGTCTGTTACAGGATGCCGCCGACGCGGAAAACCATCAATACATTGTTTGGTCAGGTAACGTTCTCCCGCTCGCGCTACCGCATGTTCCCGGGAACCGTTGTGCCCGTCGATGACAGCCTGGGGTTGATCGACGGTTATTTAACGATTCCAGCGGCTTACCGTGCTCTCCTGGTTGTCGACCACTGCACGCCGAGGGACGCGGCGGAACTCTTTCGAAAGCTGGGCGGCATGAATCCGTCGGCGAGCCACCTCCAGCGTCTCTCCGCGACGGCGGGCAAACTCTGGAAAGAAAAGGGTGAGGCGGCTTTGGACGAGATTCGCAAGGCAACGCAGGCGGAAGCGGTTTCGTTCGCTGTCTCACTCGATGGCGTCATGGTTGCGATGCAGCCAGACGAAGAGCGCAAGGAAGCGTGCTGGCGCGAGGCGTCGCACGATCAGTTTCCATGATGGTAACCGTCTGAATACGTTGTATTTTGCACAGATGCCGGAGGCTGGCAAGGTCACACTGAAGTCGCAGCTCAGAAGTCGCTACGGGAAACGCGGCCCGACCTCCGACTCGTTGCCGTTGCCGATGCTGCCGTCGACAATTGGACATTTCTCGAAGGCGCGTGACGAGCAGGCCGTCGATTTTTTTCATGCATGCGAGCATCTCGGTGTTGTTGCCGACCATGCGGTCGCGGCCGGCTGGTACGAAAAATACCGCAAGGTCCTGCTTGACGACGCCAAAGGCGTGGACAAGGTCGGCGATCCGCCATCTTCGAGACAGAGCGACGACAGCGACGGCGCTCAAGGATCTTGAACGCGAACTGAGGTTTTTCCAGAAGCACCGGCGTCGCATGCGCTATGCGGTCCTGAAGGCCGGAGGCTACGCTATTGGGTCAGGCGTGGTTGAGGCAGCCAACAAAGTGCTGGTCGCTCCAACGCATGAAGCGGGCCGGCATGCGTTGGAGCGTTGAAGGCGGTCAAAACATCCTTACCTTCAGAGCGCTGCCCGGCCGTTTCGAACAAGCATGGGAAGCGATGGTCGGGGCCTGGGCCGCGAACGACAACCAGGGGAGAAGCGTCATCGCAGCTTAGGCACTGAAGGATATTTTTTCCATACGAGATTCACACCCCGCGAGAACGGTCCAATCGCGCGTCACATATCTGGTCGCTTACCAATTGCTGGACCAGTTTACGGAGCCGCTTGTACTCCTGCACGCGACTTCCCCAGCGGCCGGAATGGACCTGCATCGCGTCTTGCCATTCACCTTTCGAGTCAGTTGAAGGTACGGCCCATGCCCCGGTCCCTTTGCGCAATGGCAACCGGGTTTGCTTGCGGTATTGGGTGGTGAGGGATCCTTGGCGAAGATCTCCGATTTCGGACAACTGACGGAGAACGTCGGCGCGATGTTGCAGAAGGGTTTCCAAGTCTTGGGATGTGGACATGGCGCATCCTGTATGTTATTAGCACATACAGAAAATGTAGGCTCTCCTTGGCGTCAATGCAAATCTCAAGAAATTGACGTACACCCATACACGGACTCGAACTTGACACGTCCCCAAGATGCCGTATACCATGAGTCGTGCAGATGTTGCACGAAGCCTTGGATACAACCGAGGCACAATACAGGAAACGCCAACATGAAGCGCACCAACTTTTCTCATTTTATCGGATCCGTATTCACGCTGTTGTCTGTAGCAGTAGGACAATCACACGCCTGTAGTGTCGATACACCAATCCTCCAAGAAGTCTCTCTCTCGGGCGTAACTCACATGAAGGGGATGTATGGTATGGAAAATACCATGTTCGCAACATTCTACCGAGAGACTGATCTCAAACGGGGGGTGTATGAAGTGTATAATCCGAACGAGGATGATGGCCTCATCGAGATTGGGGATGGGATCTGGATCACGAAAGGGTATGGTTGCTATAGCCTGTATGGGAGACAAATCCTCGTCTGGAACGGTTACAGTGGAGAAATATGTGACGAGAACGAGTATGACCATCGTATGAGAGAATGTCGTTGATGTAACTAAAGGATCAACAATCAGCCCGTCCCGCCACCAAGGAAGGTCGCGGAGCTTGGAGCTTCCCGCAGGATAGTCTTGCGTCTTGCGGGGAATCAGCGCAACAGAGAAGAGAATTCTTAGGAAGCACATCTTCACAGCTCTCTTGACCGCTCTCGTTCTGACGGGATGTGTTGGCGTATCTGCCGAAAAACCGCGCAGCAGGAATGGCTCGACTGACATTTCGTGAAGTACGACCCCGAGACGCGAAACGGTCGGGTTAGGCGCGATTTTGTCCGCATGGCACGGGTAGACATGGATGCCGCTGTCCATGACCTATCCGCAGTCCGCGGTCGGTGTGGATCTCATATGGCTAAAATTGCATAGAGTGTTGCGTTATCAAGCTGCAAGGACTGTTATTTCATGATTGTTATTTCCAGCAGATACTCCGACCATAGATTGCCATGCTAAATCGAAACGGCCGGATCAAATCAATGCTCTGAAAGTGAGGATATTTGTAAGCGTTCGCTCGTCAAGTAACGATCTATTTTTTGAGGATCCGCTTCCAGTCCTGCCGCAGGGGTTTCAGCATCCTTGACCGGGAGAACACGTTCACGCCGGATATCGAGCTTGTCGCGGCCTTGGGTCGCGCCGACCTTGCTGGCTGTCCGGTAGCAGGTTCCTGCGAAGCGCGGCGTTTCGCAGAAGGTCTTGAGCAGGACCGGAGCGTAGCGGGACTCCCAGTCGTCGGGCAGCCGCCGTTCGTCCAGGGTGAGGACATGGGACGCGAGGTTCCTGGCCAGGGCAGGGCTCTGGCGTTGCTGACCACCAGCGGCAGGTTGCGGCGGCGGGTTTCGGATCCCAGGCACTTGTCCTGCGGCGCGATCTTCCAGGCTGCGGCGCCGAGGGCAGCGAGGGCTTCGCCGTCGGCGGCCCGGACGAAGTAGCGCCCGCGGGCAGCGTCGAGTGGCCGAGGTAGCGAGCGACGAACTCGTTCCAGAGGCGGCCTTCCCGCTACCTCGGCTTTACGCGCATGCATGGTGCGCAGCACTTCGTCCACTCCGCAGAGGGCGAACCGCTGGACGTGCTCGGCGCCGCAGCCTGGAAGATCGCGCCGCGGGACAAGTTCATCGGTTGGGAGCACCGCCAGCGGACTTTTCGTTGTCAACAACGCAAGGTTCATGTCGCTTACCCGGAATTCCGCATCGCGAGCAGACCAAGCAAATATTTTTTACGCTTGCGGTCGGCTTCGGCACATTGGGCAGGCGGCGGGCCATGCACGTCCGTCCGTATGGCTGCGGTTCGGTTTTCCGTGGAGGCGCGTTCGCCTGCGAAAAGAGGCTAGGGGCACCAGCTGAAGGGACACACGCAAGGCCGGGCGTTTACGATACGCAAAACGTAGCCCGACCGAACGCGCTGCCGACCCCTTCCGATCGATGCGCCTTGCGGATCGGGAACTCCGGCGTTTCGGTACAATGACCCATCTATCCTGCCGTCTCGACTTGACTTCCGCAGGTGCCGTCGACCTTAAAACGATTTCTGTCCGAACGCCGGGTTCGCAAATTGTCTGGTTCGCCCCGCGAACTGGTTCGCACTATATTCGCCGGGTCGGCACAACGGAGTCATCGTCATGGACGCAGTCGTCGAAACCAAACACCCGACGCGGGAAGATGCGGAAGAAGCGGTCCGCACCCTCATTCGTTGGGCTGGCGACGACCCCTCGCGGGAGGGGCTGCGGGACACCCCGGGGCGCGTCGCACGCGCCTACGACGAATTCTTCCGGGGATATTCTCTCGACCCCGAAGAGGTCCTCAGACGAACCTTCGAGGAAACGGGCGGGTACGACGAAATGGTGTTGATCCGCGACATCGAGGTGGAATCCCATTGCGAGCATCACATGGTGCCGATCATCGGCAAGGCGCATGTCGCCTACATTCCGGCCAGACGAGTGGTCGGCATCAGCAAGCTCGCACGGGTCGTCGACATTTTCGCGAGGCGGCTGCAGATCCAGGAAAAGATGACTGTCGACATCGCCTCTACGATCGACCGCGTCTTGCAGCCGCAGGGAGTCGCAGTCGTGATCGAAGCGCGTCACCAGTGCATGACCACGCGCGGAGTTCACAAGCCGGGCGCAGGCACGATAACCAGTCACATGCTCGGCGCCTTCCGCGACGATCCGTCCACGCGCCGGGAATTTCTCGCCATGATCCGGAACGGCTGAACGTGAGCCGCTTTCCGACAGCCGACTCCCTCGGAAGCGCCGAACTCCAGGAAGGTGACCGCTTTGCGCCGCGCTTCAACGCCGACGGCCTTGTGGCCGCGATCGCTATCGACGCCGATTCCGGCGAGGTGCTGATGATGGCCTGGATGAACGAGGAGGCGGTCTCGCGCACGATCGACAGCGGCGAGGCGTGGTACTGGAGCCGAAGCCGCGGCGAGTTGTGGCACAAGGGCGCGACGAGCGGCCAAATTCAGAAGGTAAGCGAAATCCGCGTCGATTGCGATCAGGATGCGATTCTCCTGCGCGTCCGGCCGCAACGCGAAGGCGCCTGCCACGTCGGATACAGATCGTGCTTCTTCCGCTCGCTGCAAACAACGGAAGACGGCGGAATCCGGCTCCGCCTCGAAGAAACGCGAAAGGTGAACGAATGACGGAAAAGATTTTGCCCACCACGGTCGTCGGCAGCTACGTGCAGCCCGACTGGCTTGTGGACCGCGACAATCTCAGGGGCCGTCTGCCGCCCCGCGTGCGGGCTCGGGAAATCTGGCGGGTCGCGCCCGAATTCCTCGAAGAGGCACGAAACGACGCCACGCTGCTCGCCATTCGGGATCAGGAACGCGCTGGCGTCGACATCGTCTCCGACGGCGAGGTCCGCCGCGAGAGCTACTCCAACCGCGTCGCCACGGCTCTCGGCGGCATCGACATCGACAACCCCGGCACCGCGGTCGACCGCACCGGCCATCCCAATCCGGTCCCGCGCATCGCCGGACCGATCCGGCGCGAACGACCGATCGAGGTCGACGACGTGAAGTTTCTTCGCGCCAACACCGACCGGCGGATCAAGATCACCCTGCCCGGCCCGTTCACCATGACTCAGCAGGCGCAGAACGACCACTATCCCGACGACGAGGCCGCCGCGATGGATTACGCAGCGGCGGTCGCCGAAGAAATTCGCGACCTGTTCGCCGCCGGTGCCGATGTCGTGCAGCTCGACGAGCCCTATATGCAGGCGCGGCCGGAGATCGCCCGGAAATACGCAGTCAAGGCCATCAACCGCGCCCTCGAGGGCGCGACGGGAGAAACCGCGGTCCATCTGTGTTTCGGTTACGCCCACATCGTGCATGACCGGCCGGAGGGCTATTCGTTCCTGCCGGAGTTGAACGCCTGCGCGGCCGACCAGATTTCGATCGAAACGGCGCAGTCCGGCCTCGACCTCGCGGTGCTGGATTCGCTGCCCGGCAAGAAGATCATGCTCGGGGTGCTGAACCTCGGAACGGACGAAATCGAGTCCCCCGAGACCGTTGCGGAGCGCATCCGTCGGGCCTTCGATCATGTCGCGCCGGAAAGGATCGTCGTAGCCCCCGATTGCGGCATGAAATACATGTCGCGGAAAGTCGCCTTCGGCAAGCTCAAGGCCATGTGCGACGGCGCTGCAATCGTCCGCTCGGAACTTTGACCAATCCCATGCTCCCGGAATCCGGCGCCGCCAGCGGCCTGTTTCCCCGGAAGGATCTCTCCATGATTCCTCCTTCCAGACGTTTCGGCGGGCTGGCGATATAATGCGCTCCCTCGGAGCCTGAGGACCACGACCGCCATGACCCCCGCGGAGCGCGAACGTTTTCGTAATTTGCTGCTGATGGCGAAGGAAAGTCCGTTCGCCGGCGAACGCGAGAACGCGCTGAAGGCAGCCGAGCGCATGGCCCGGCGCCGCGGCCTGACTCTGGAGGAAGCCGCACGCGGAACGCCGCCCGAAGCGGTAGCCCGGAAGGAGCTGTCGCGGCGCGACAGCGAAGTTCGCTCCAGAAACGACAAGGCTCAGTACGAAGAAGCGCTCAAGGCCGCCTATGCCCGCGGCCTCGACGGCAACGAAAGACGTCGGAAAAAGACTTGGGGTATACAGCATGTGCATCTCAACCCGCGTCGGCGGAACCCTCTGGCGCACGCTCGAATCCTTCTCACGGAAACCCGTTTGCCGCTTCCGGAGGTGGCATCGATTTCGGGGCTGGATATCTGGCGGGTCGCCGGTCTAAAACTCAAGCTGCGCGTCAAGCCGTCATAAGGAAACGAAATGCTTGAAGGAAAAGTCGTAGTCGTAACTGGCGCCGGACGGGGCCTGGGCCAGACTTATGCCGTCGCGGCGTCGAAACTCGGCGCGAAGGTCGTTGCCGGCGACGTGATCGACTGCGGCGATACGCTTCGTCGGATCGAAACCGACGGAGGAACGGCGATCGGCGTCTCGCTGGACGTCACCGACATGAATACGGTAACAGAGATGGCCGGGTGCGCCGCGGAGGCTTTCGGCGGAGCCAACGTGCTGATCAACAACGCAGCGCTCTACGGCGCGCTTACCGGCGGCAGGTTCGACCAGCTCGACGAGGACGAGTGGGATCGGACCATGAACGTCAACGTCAAGGGCATCTGGAACTGCTGCAAGGCGATCGTTCCGCTCATCCGGCAGGCGGGCGGCGGCTCGATCATCAATGTCGCCTCGCTTGCCGCGACCTATGGCCTGCCCTACGCCCTCCACTACACGACTTCGAAAGCGGCCGTCATCGGCATGACGCGAGCGCTGGCCCGCGAGCTCGGGCGCCACGAAATTCGAGTCAACGCGATCGCCCCCACCGCCGTCGTGACCGAGGGAACGGCGGAGTTTTTCGGCGGAAAGATGGACGCCGCGCTCGAAGTCATCAAGAACGACCAGTGCCTCAAGCGCAATCCGCACCCGGAGGACATGGTCGGCACCGTGATGTGGCTAGCTTCCGACGCCAGCGGCTTCGTGACCGGCCAGACGATCGCCGTCGACGGCGGCACGGTAATGTCGTAGGAGAAAATTCGTTCGGTGACTTGGAGAATCGGTCGACTCAGCGAAGCGCTCGGCGCGGAAATCGTCGGGCTCGACCTGTCGCAGCCGATGGACGACGAAACCTTCGCCGAGGTCAACGAGGCGTTTCTCGCCCATCAGGTGCTATGCTTCCGGAAGCAACACCTCTCGCCGGAACACCAGATCGCCTTTTCACAGCGCTTCGGTCGCGTCGTCGTCCACGACAACGCGAGATACGCCCTTCGAGACAACCCGGAAATACTCGTGCTGTCAAACGACGTCGACGCGAACGGCCGCCACATCGGCGTGGTCGACGCGGGCGACGTCTGGCACAGCGACCTGCAGTTCAAGCCGGTGCCAGCGAAATGCACGATCCTCTATTCGCTGAGGAACCCGTCGAGGGGCGGCGCCACGGATTTCGCCAACCAATACCTCGCCTACGAATCCCTGCCCGAAGCGACCAAACGGCGCGTCGCGGGTCTTCATGGCGTAAACTCGATCAGCAAGCTCAAGAACAAGCGCGCGCCGATGTCGGGCGAGCGCGAGAACGCGGCCGAGTTCTACGCCAAGCAGGAGCGGGAAAATCCGGACGTCGAACACCCGCTGGCCAGCGTTCACCCGGAAACCGGACGGACGTCCCTGTTCTGCTCGCCGCGCTTCACCTACCGTTTGGCGGGCCTCGACGATGAGGCAGCCGATACGCTGCTGGACGAGTTGATTGCGCATTCGGCAGGAAAGGAATACCGCTACCGCCACCGGTGGGAAGACGGCGATCTCGTGATGTGGGACAACCGCTGCGTCAACCACCGCGCCACGGGCGGCTACGAATATCCCGATATCCGTCTGATTCACCGAACGACCGTGCTCGGTAGTTCCTGAAATTTCCAGAAACTATTTTACGCTCTCTTCCGCCAGCTCTCTTTTTCTTTCGCGTCGTGATCCTTCGGGTTTTTCAATTCACCCTTCTGACCGACCGACCGAATCTCCACGGAAGTTTGTTCTAATGGACGCCGCACAGCGCTCGGCATAATTCCGCCACGAAGTGCGCACAGCACACCTGCTGCTTCCCAGTAATTTTCAACCAAATAGAACTGATCTGCCCGCCATGGCAACGCTGCTAAGTCGTTTTTCATAAGGTTTTCATTTTCACGCACCGCTATAACAGTAATACCCTGCTCCAGCGCAGCTAACGTCGGCAAACCTAAACAACCATCGGGGATAACAAGACAAGCGATATCCGCCGCAGAAATTACCCCTTGGTTAACGAACTTCGCCGGATCATCGATTATCTTTGGGCTAGTTCTTAGACCTTTAAGCACACATTGAAGAAAAGTCAAAGAAATTGCCTCGGCAGCCATACGGGGATCTACGATCCTAGGATACTGATTTGCGACCTCCAACGATTCAAACATCGGAGCATGAGCTGACGGCAAATTCAGCTTTTGAGATACCGCATGGGTAAGCATTGCCTCCACGCCGCCCCACGGATTAATCATATCCCCTCCGGAATCAAAATATTTCTTGTGAAAGTCTTTCGGCACGCAGATAATCGACGAAAGAGCAATTGCGTCATACTCTTCCCGATGATCATCAAGAATATCGAATAGCCTCTCCAATCCATCAATGCTTCCTGCAGCCGTTCCTGATTGAGTGAATGCTGCCTTCATCTTGACCGCAGGGTTCAGGCTAATTATCCGAGAACAGTTCAATCCGTAAGAAGACCTCGCTGCATTTACCGCGTTGACGGCGGCATTTTGAAATGCATCCTCCGCCTCTCCGTCGATAATTGTTAATACCCGATTAGACCGTGTGAACCCAAGCCCTATGGTTCCCATAAGCAAGCGCGTAATAACGCTACCTTCAACGTAAAGAGAATTGTTTGGCATCTCGTTAATGTCGGACGCATTAACAACATTTGGGTGAAGAATTAGAGAATCGCAAGTTTCGGAAATGAGTTGCGATGCGGGGGCGGCGTCGCCCGCGTGGCCACCGATCTCCGCCCCTATTCCTGTCGGCACCAAAAACACTACGTTAAATTGATCAGAACATTGTGTATCCCGATAGGTGAAATCAAAAATGGACAATTCCTTATCATTGAAGATGTTATTTCTGTACATCAAGCCGCTAACTTGACACCTCAAATTTGAACTATATGAGTTTGTGATGGCGAATTTTAAGGGTCGAACATTAGGAGAGATACGAAGATCAATAGCCTCTTGAATTCGAGACAAGACGCCAGGCCGATCTAGGTTAATCGATAGGTCTATTTCGATTTCTCGAAGAAGCATCTTCACATCCCGTGTTCCTACATCATGCGCTCTAGGAAATTGGTCTTGAACGATGTCGCCTCGAATCTTTTCCTCGCAAATTCCGCTACGATATTTGGATCGAATCTCTTACATGAGAAAACGTTTATATACACGGATTTCAGAATGTCAAGCGTATGTATAACGATGCTGCTAGTCAGTATGAAGCAAACTGCAGAAGTTCCTTTTGTATGCGGGGAAGTCTGTCGCTCTTCTTCAGGCAAACCTTCATCATCCCAGAAGTGAACCTCACATCTCGTCATATCTATTAGTTCGCAAAGATCCGTAAAGAAAAGATCAATATCTTTCCGATTGAATAACGTTGTGTTGCATTCAAACATATCGAGTATAAGTTCATATCCGTAAATCGAACATGAACCATGTCTTCGATCATCTTTCTGCATTTGAAACCGCCGCAAGTTGTGGTGTGGTGTGGTGTCCGACTCAATCAACGCAACCATTGGACTAGAGATTAGTTAACTTACGTACTCGATTAAAGACTTTCTCTAGCCCCATGCCAGCGACAACAGCCCAAGTAACGGAAAGATAAACGTGACTTGCTTCGTAGCTTGCAAAAACATCGGGTACAGCCGCGCCGCTCAAAATTACCCTTCCAGCCAATATCGACAACACAAGAATACCAGCAACAAATCCGAGAACCGCGCCAAGTACCGCATCCCATAGTTCCTTTGATCCTTGGGTATTTCCGACTTCGACAATATCGGTATTTCTCAAGTTATATAATACGCTAATAATCGCTCCCGCACTACCAAGTAACCCCCAACTAAACAAACCCAAAACAGGTGAGTCTGCTTTAGAGGAAACATTAGGATAGTAGATATCGAAAAGCCCAGCGATCACAAAAATGATCACTGCTGTCGCGCCGCATATCTTGATTTGATTGATTATGGTTTTTCCCAAAGACCAGTTCATCTTATAAGCCGCGATATGATCCAACAAAGAACGTAAATCTGACCGCAAGTTTTCTACGGGACGTTTGTCCTCTTTTTCACCCCTCAGAATATTTTCTTCAATCTTCAAAATACTGCTGTTTATCCTCTTATCCCAAACCGAGAATTGTCTTGAATCATAAGAAAATGTGCCACCCATCGCATATTCTTCAACTTCCGCCAAACTCAATCGCGCCTTAGAAATTAAATCACTGTCTTCAAGCACTCCGACAACAAGACGCTCAAGCACTAATGTCTGGTATTCTACCCAGCCAGATGGGCCTAAATCTCCCAATCTACCTATTTCTTCATTTATTTGTGTAGTCAAGGATTCAAATTCTCTATCTGAATAGCTCCCGCCGACCCATCTGGGCTGATTTTTTATTTGATTGGCCTCTTGTATTAATAATCTTACCTCACTTTCATCCTCCAATCTTGCATTGTGAGCAGCTATTTCATGGCCAATATAACGTTCAAACATCAAACTCACAAGAAACAGGAACAGAGCAAGATATACCCAACATACACAATCTGGAACTGCTGAACTTCCTCGTAGAATTTGAAAACAGACGTATGCAAGAAACACCGACGTTACGAGCATTATAATGCGGAAAGCACATGACCAAAATTTTTCCCGGCGAGAAAGCGTCGGAGGCAGGTTTGTTTTCAGGTTTTTTGTCATATCATTGACATTTTCTCTCCGACCGACATTAGCGGAGTTCTGTTTGTCGTCATTTGGCATTTCGAGTACCCAACCCTCTAACTACCAGCCCATTTAGGCACAAAGAGACGAACAAGTGAAATATTTTTGAGGTTCTCTCGGTTGTTTCGCCATTTGTGAAAACCAAATTACCTATTCGGCCACTCGTTGCTGTATCGATCATCGACATCCGAGCATGTTGTAGCACTGTCTTCTGATCGACATGATTCTACAATCTGAACCTTTTGCTCAGACCTCGCCGCAAACGGAATCAGCTTCAGACCTTTGTACTTCATGTTGCTGGTGCCGTCTGGAAAGAACATGTTCTGCCCGTAGCCTCCGGGTTTCTCCGTTCGGACGGTGATCGCAACGGACCGCTCGCCGTTGTTGGATTCGGCGTGGATCTGCCACGGCCTGACAAGATCCACATGGCCGACCGGTGCCTCGTAGCGATCCGAGACCGTAATCATCGCCCTGCCCGGATCGCTGCCGTCGTCGGTGCGCTCGTAAAGGGTCGTGATTTCCAGTCCGTCCAGTACTCCATAGGCAGTCCAGGTATGCGCATGGTCGTGCGGCATCGCTTCGTGCGCCCCGGGCCGCACCAGCCCGCCGACAAAGAAACCGTGCGTATCGTCGTAGTGCAGGATGAGTTCCTCGCCCCGTTGCCCTAGCCAGTCGCGGCTGGTCTTGCGCAGACTTTCGTCCAGCATCAGTTCGCCGAGGCACGCCTTCACGCACGGCCAATGAGCTTCTTCCTCCAAGCCCTCGTCCCAGAGGGCGCGAAGATCGGACACGAAAGCCGCAAGGGCAGGATGAACGGTCACGGTTGGCACCTTCTCTGTCCGCCCGGCGGCATTCTTCGCACCGTAGCCCGACTATGCCACGCGGAACTCCCGGTTGCAAAGCGCCGCGCCAGCACGAGCCTCGGCAACCGCTCTCCAGACTCGCTCCGGCGATGCCGGCATCTCGATCGACGCGACGCCAGCCCGATTGAGAGCGTTCTCGATCGCGTTCAATGCCGCTGGCAGCGCACCAACCGTTCCCGCTTCGCCGGCACCCTTCACGCCGAGCGGGTTCTGCTTCGTCGGAACCGGATTAGACTTGACGTCGAACATGCAGAGGTCTTCGGCCCGCGGCAGGGCGTAATCCATGAACGAACCGGCGAGGTTCTGCCCGCCCCCGTCGTAGACGGCGCGCTCCATGACCGCCTGGCCGATGCCTTGAGCAACGCCGCCGTGAATCTGCCCTTTCAGAAGAAGCGGATTGAGAACGTTTCCTACGTCGTCGACGATGACGTAACCGGCGATCTCGACCTCGCCGGTCTCGGGATCGATCTCGACCTCGCAGACATGGCAGCCGTTCGGATAATTCGCAACCTCGGGCGCGAACGTGGCCCGTTCGTCGATGCCCGCTGTCGCGCCCTCGGGCAATCGCGCCGGAACGAAGGAAAGGCGCGCGATCTCCTCCAGAGAGACCGACCGGTCGGTGCCCGCGATGGTGAACGCGCCGTCCGCGAACTCGACGTCCTCGACGCTCGCCTCGAGATGATGGGCGGCCAGAATCCGCGCCTTGGCGAGGGTGGCCTCCGCCGCCCGGAACACCGCCGAGCCGCCGCACGTCGCGGACCGGGATCCGCCGGTGCCGCCGCCGATGCCCTGCTGGTCCGTATCGCCCTCGCGCACCCGGATGCGGTCGGCGGGAACGCCGAGATGCCGCGACGCGATCTGCTTGTAGATCGTCTCGTGGCCCTGGCCCTGGCTTATCGTGCCGGCGAGCACGGTCGCGCCGCCGTAGCGGTCGAAGCGCACCGTGGCTTCCTCGATCGACGGAGCGCCGGCCCGCTCGATCGTGTTCGAAATCCCGATGCCCCGAAGCAGTCCTCGCGCCTCGGAATCCCGGCGGCGCGCCTCGAAACCGGCGTAGTCGATCATCGCCAGCCCGTCGTCGAGATTGCGCTCGAACTCGCCGCAGTCGTAGGTGAAGACGAGGCCCGTCTTGAACGGCATCGCATCCGGCGGAATCGTGTTTTGGCGCCTGAGTTCCGCCGGGTCGCGCCCGAGCTTGCGCGCCGCGTCGTCGACCAGCGTCTCGATGATGTACGCCGCTTCGGGCCGGCCCGCGCCGCGATAGGGCGAGGTCGGCGTGGTGTTGGTGTAGACGCCCGACACTTCGACGTGGGCCGCTGGCGTCTTGTAGGTTCCGACGAGCGTGCCCAGATTGTTGACGGGAGGCCCGTTGCCGGCGGTCGTTATGTAGGCGCCGAGCGCCGCGAGCGTCCGCACGTGCATGCCGAGAAAGTTGCCGTCGCGATCCAGCGCGAGCTTCGCGACCGAAAAGTTGTCGCGGCCCTGGTAGTCGGCAATGTGGCCTTCGGAGCGCTCCGCCGTCCACTTCACGGGCCGTCCGACGCGCCGCGAGGCCCAAAGCGTCAGCACCTGCTCGGGATAGGTGCCGCCCCGCAGCCCGAAACTCCCCCCTATGTCGCCGGCGACGACCCGGACGTCCTGTTCCGCGACGTGGAAAATCTCCGTCGCCAGCTGCTCGCGCAGCTTGTGCGGATAGTGCAGCCCGGTGTGCAGCGTATAGCGGGTTCCGTCCCAGCTGCCGACGCAGGCGCGGGGTTCGAGCGTGTTAGTCACCATTCGGGTAATGCGGAAACTGCGCTCGACGACGAGGTCGGCCTTCGCGAACGCCGCCCGGGTTTCGTCCGGATAGCCGCGCTCGACGCGGAAGCATTCGTTGCGCGGGCATTCCTCCCACACGAGCGGCGCGTCTTCGTCCATCGCCCGTTCGGTGGCGACGATTGCGGGCAGCGGCTCGTAACGAACGTCGACGGCTTCGGCCGCGTCGCGCGCCTGGGCGACGCTCCCGGCGACGACGAAGGCGACCGGATCGCCGACGTAACGCGCCCGTCCGACGGCCAGCGCCGGGCACGGGTTCTGGTGCTGCCGGTCGTTCCACTTCGCGAGGCATCTCAGATCGCCGAGCCCGTCGGCGACGTAGTCGGCGCCGGTCAGGATCGCGAAGACGCCCGGCATGGCGGCGGCTTCCGAGACGTCGATCGACGCGATGCGCGCGTGAGCGTGCGGCGATCTGAGAACGAATCCGCGCGCCTGATGCGGCAGCGCGACGTCGTCCGCGTACCGTCCGCCGCCGGTGAGTAGCCGAAAATCCTCCGTGCGCGGAATCGCCTGACCGATCATTCTTGATTTTCCCGTGCTTCCCCGGTTAAGTGCCGGGTTATAGATCATGCGCGGAAACAGGAAAACGGGATGGCAGGAAACGCGGGGAAGCTTGAAGGCAAGGCGGCGATCGTTACCGGGGCGGGCCGCAATATCGGGGAGGAGATCGCGAAGCTGTTCGCCCGTGAAGGAGCCATGGTTGCGGTGGTCGACATGGACGAAGGCCGCGCCGAGTCGGTCGCGGAAACGATTCGGGCCGGCGGCGGAGAAGCGATCGCCGTAGTCTGCGACGTGTCCGACACCGGCGACATCGCCGCGATGGTGACCGCTGTGACCGAAGCCTTCGACGGCGTCGACATACTCGTCAACAATGTCGCCGTCTCCGACAACAAGAACGTCTTCGAACTGACCGAGGACGAGTGGCGCAGAACCGTCGACGTGACGCTCTCGTCCCCCTTCTACGTCACGAAGCAGGTCGCGAGATGGATGGTCGACAACGGCCGCAAGGGCCGCATCGTCAACATCGGCTCGACCTCGGGCTTCAAGGGCCGCCCGACGGCGCTCGCCTATACCGCCGCCAAGAGCGGCGTGTTCAACCTGACGCAATCGCTCGCGGTCCAGCTCGCGCCGTACGGCATCATCGTCAACCAGGTCTCGCCGAACATGACGGGCTCGCCGGTAGGCGAACAGGTGTTCGACCGCAACCGCAAGGTGAACAATCTGCTGGGACGTCCCGGCGAACCGGAGGAACAGGCACAGGCGGTGCTGTTTCTCGCCTCCGAGGACGCCTCCTTCGTCGCCGGCGCCAACCTGTTCGTGGACGGCGGCACGATGGCGCTCGCGTCGTTCGCGAGCCCCGCAAAATAGCGTCCGCTGCGGCCGAAGGCGGCGGCTGACGCTCCGGGGCCGACGAAACGAGAAGCGACGACCGGAAATCATGGACAAAGACCGCTACCGCCTCGGCGTCGACGTCGGCGGCACGCACACCGACCTCGTGCTGCTCGACTCGGCGGACGGATCGATCGAGATCGAAAAGGTTTCGTCGACGCCCGCCAACCCGGCGCTCGGCGTGCTCGACGGCATCGGCCGCTTCGTCGCGCGCGGCAAGAGCCCCGGCGCCGTCGAATTCTTCGCTCACGGCACCACCATTACGACCAACGCGCTTCTCGAGATGCGCGGCGCACGCGCCGGCATGCTCATCACGAAGGGGTATCGCGCGATTCAGGAGATCCAGCAGCAGGCGCGGGACGGCAACCCGTTCGACTATTTCTTCCAGCGGCCGCCCCACCTCGCGCCCCAGAGCCTGACCCGGGAGGCCGGCGGGCGAATCGACTTCGAAGGCAACGAGCTCGAACCGTTGGACGAAGAGGCGGTCCGCGCCGCAGCCCGCGAACTCCGGGACAAGGGCGTCGATTCCATTGCCGTCGTCTATCTCTTCTCGTTCATGAATCCTGCGCACGAACGGCGCACGCGCGAACTGATCGCGGAGGAATGGCCGGACGCGCACGTGTCGCTGTCGTCCGAAGTCCTGCCGCGCATACGCGAATGGCCGCGCATGTCGACGACCTTGCTCAACGCCTATCTGGAACCGGTGCTCGTACGCTATATCGGCGATCTCTCGGACGGGCTCGACGCCGGCGGCGTCACGACCCGCCGGCGCTTCCTGATGCAGTCCAACGGCGGCGTCATGCCCTTCGCCGCGGCCGTCGCTGGCGCGAAGACCGTTCACACGCTGTTCTCCGGACCGGCGGCCGGCGTGCAGGCTGCGGCCTACCTCGCCGACGAAGCCGGACTTGTGACGCTCGACATGGGAGGCACGTCCTGCGACATCGCCTTCATCGAAAACGGAGCGCCGCTCGAAGTCACCGAAAGCGAGGTCGCGAGGCGGCGGCTCGACGTCCCGGCCCTCGACCTGACGACGATTTCGGCGGGCGGCGGCTCGATCGCCTGGGTCGACGGAGGCGGCCTGCTCGCCGTCGGCCCCCGGAGCGCCGGGGCGGATCCCGGACCCGCCTGCTACGGCAGGGGCGGCGAGAACCCCACCGTTACCGACGCCGACGTCGCCTGCGGTTTCCTCAACCCGGACTACTTTCTCGGCGGCGCGCAGACGCTCGACCGCGGCGCGGCGCTGCAGGCGCTGGAAGAAAAGGTGGGCAAGGCGCTCGGGATGTCGGCGATCGAGGCCGCCTGCGGCGTTCGCCGGATCGTCGACATGCGCATGGCCGACGAGGTGCGCGTCTTCGGCGCCAAGCGCGGCGTCGACCCCCAGGAGTTCACCCTGCTGCCCTTCGGCGGCGCGGGAGCCGTTCATGCGGCGGCCGTCGCCGAGGAACTCGGCATGGAGCGGATCCTGGTGCCGCCTCGCCCGGGGGCCTTTTCGGCGCTGGGCCTGCTTTGCACCGACGTCGTGCACGATTACGTCCGGTCGGGACTGCGTCCGCTCGACCGGACGCCGCCCGGCCATGCGGAAGAAGTTTTCCGCGAACTCGAGCGGCGCGCCCGCGCCGAACTCGAAGCCGAGGGAATGGATCCGGAAACGGCCCGGTATTTGCGGGAGCTCGACCTCCGCTACGCCGGCCAGGGCTACGAACTGCGCGTCCCCATGGACGGCCCGGAAAACGAAGGCGGGATCGACGCGGCGGCCCTGGACGCCGTGCGGCGGCGCTTCGACGAAATCCACGCGAGAATCCACGGCCACGCCGCCGCCGAGAAACCCGTCGAGATCGTGAGCTACCGGGTTCGCGCGCGCGCTCCGGTTCCGAAGTACGAGCCTGCGGACGCCGCCGCGGCGGCGGAAACGCCGGCGCCGGAGAAGGCCCGCATGGGCGTCCGCCCGGTTCGCTTCGCCGCGGGAACGGAGACCGCCGCCGCGATATGGGCGCGGCGCGAACTGCCGCCGGGCGCGGTCGTCGAAGGGCCGGCGATAATCGAGCAGAGCGACGCGACGACCGTCGCGCCCGCGGGCTGGCGCGCCCGGGTCGACGGACGGCGAAACCTCGCGCTCGAGCGGAGCTCCTGACGTGCCGGTCGATCCCGTCACGGTGCAGGTCATCAGAAACAAGGTGGCGAGCCTTGTCGACGAGATGCACTACCACTTCTACCGGTCCGGCTATTCCACGATCATCCGCGAAAGCCGCGACTTCTCCTGCGTGATCCTCGACCGGGAGGGACGGCTGATCGTGCCGCCGCCCATGTTCTTTCACGCCCCGTTCTACAAGCACTTCGTCGACCGCGCGGTCGCGCTGTACGGCGCGGACGGGTTGAAGGACGGCGACGTGATCGTGTCGAACCATCCTTACGAAGCGGGCGTCCCCCATGTCTCCGACATGGCGTTCGCCGCGCCGATCCGCGCCGGCGGCGAGCTGGTGGGCTTCGCCGGTTCCTGCGCGCACAAGGCCGACGTGGGCGGCGCGAATCCGGGCTCCACCTCGGCGAACTCGACCGAAATCTATCAGGAAGGACTGGTTCTGCCGCCGGTCAAGATCGCCGACGAAGGAACCTACGACGCCGATCTGGAACGCCTGATCCTCGCCAACAGCCGGCAACCGGAACTCGTGCGGGGCGACGTGCGCGCGCAGATCGCGGCAACGGTCATGGGCGCGAGCAGGATGCGGGAACACTGCGCCCGGTTCGGCGTCGCCACGGTCGCGGACTCGTTCGCCGCCGTCCTGGAAGGCGCGGCCGCGGAGATGCGCGCGGCCATCGCCGCCCTGCCCGACGGCGTGGCCAGCGCCGACGGCTACATGGACGACGACGGGGTGGCGCTCGATCGGGGCGTGTACTTCGCCGTGACCGTCGTCAAGAAGGGCGAGGAGATCACGTTCGACTTCTCGAATTCCCAGCCGCAGGCCAGGGGACCGGTCAATCTGCGGCCGTCGATGGTGGAGGCCTGCGTATTCTATTCCCTGATCGGCTGCCTCGGCCCGGAGATGCAATTCAACGACGGAATGCGCGACGTGGTGAAAATGATCTACGCGCCGCGCACCGTGACCAACGCCGAAAGCCCCGCTCCGGTGTCGTCCTACCAGAAGGCCAACCTGAAGCTGACCGACGTGATCCTCGAGGCGCTCGCGACCTTCAACCCGTCCCGCGCCATCGCCGGCTCGGGCTCTTCCGGCTCGCTTTCCGTCAACTGGCATCGGGGCGGAAGGCCGGGCCACAATACGCTGCAATACGAAATCCTCGGCTCCGCCTACGGCGGCGGCAACGGAAACGACGGCTGCAACGCCACCGCGACGCATCTCTCCAATCTGCACGTCACCCCGATCGAGATCATCGAGAGCGAGTATCCCTGCCGCATCACGGAGTTCGACGTGACGCCGGACTCGGGCGGGGCGGGCGAATTCCGCGGCGGCGTCGCCTTTCGTCGACGATACAAGGCGCTGCAGGACTGCACGGTCGTGCGGCGATACGACCGCTGGAAGTATCCGCCTCCGGGAACCGGGGGCGGCCGCGACGGCCGCGCCAGCAAGTTCGTGATCCGCGCCGGCGCCGACGACGAGGAAGAAACGCCGTCGGCCGGCAAGTTCGAACTGGAGGCCGGGCAGGAGTTCTACCTCGAAACCGCCGGCGGCGGCGGCTTCGGAGATCCGGCCGGACGCGACCCCGCCCGGCTCGCCCGCGACGTCGAGGAAGGCTACGTCACCCCGCGGGCGGCGCGCGAGATTTACGGCGCCGACTGAACTGTCGGCAAACGTCGGCGCGGACGCGCAAGAGCGAGCGAGGAGAAAAGCATGCGGCGAGAGGCGTCATCGGACCGGGCCGCATGCTCCGGCGCCTCGTGAAACGCGGTTTCGAGGCCGCCGCCTTCGACGCGGCGGCTCGGACGAAACCGGCGGGGAAAGCGGGCGCAGCCGAAGCGTCGAGCGGCGCGGAGGTCGAACGCCGCAGCGATACCGTCGGGTTCGAACCCGAGGTCTACGCCTGCCTGACCGGCGAGGAGGGCGCACTCGAAGGCATGAACGCGGGCGGTTGCGCGGCGGTGCGCTCCAACGCTTCGGTCGACGGCGTCCGGCCCGCGCCAACCGGGGCGTCGGCTTTCCCGCTGCGTCGGTCGCCGGTGGGCGGCGGACGAAGAAACCTTGCTTGCGCTGGTCGGCGGAGTCGACGACGCGCGTTCGGAACCTTTTGCTCCGAGCGTATGGGCGACGCCTGCCGCGAGCAGGTCGCCAGGATGATGAACGACCACCTGCTGCGGGTGAACGGCTGCGCCCTGCGGGACGGCTCGCCGCCGACCTCCCGAAGCTGCGCAAGGCGCTCACCGCGAGTTCCGGCGACGGTGCCGCGCCGCGCGACGTTCGTCTGGGCGTTGAAGGACATGCGGACGATGGAGAAATTGTCCGACCGAGAGAACATGCCCCTCGCAGGCCTGGTCAAGGAACTCGTCAAGGACGGCCGCGCGGCGACCGACCCGCCCGGCTCGACGGGCGAAAGACAGCCCGAATGACCGCGTTCGACGAAATCTGCGACGTGATCGTCGTCGGCTGCGGTTTCGCCGGCGCGGTTGCCGCCGTCGAAGCCGCCCGGGCGGGCGCGCAGGTCGCTCTTCTCGAGAAGGCGCCGGATCCGGGCGGCATCTCCATATGCTCGCAGGGCGCCGTCTGCTGTTCGCGCGAACCGGAGCGCGCTTTCGCCTATCTCAAGGCCACCAACGCGGGGCGCATCCCCGACGACGTCCTGCGCGCGCTCGCCGAGGGAATGGCGCTGGCGGAAGGCTATCTGAGGGAACTGGCGACGGTCGCGGACGCGGAAATCACGACGCGCCCGCGCGGCGGCAACTATCCTTTCCCGCACCGCGAGACCTTCTACTACAGCCACGTGGACTCGATCCCGAACTTCCAGGCACGGGCCTTCTATCCGCACGTGAAAGGGCGCGTGGGCGGTCCCTACCTGTTCCGCCTCCTCCAGATGAAGCTCGACGAATTGGGAGTCGAAATCCGATCGTCGTCGCCCGCGAAACGGCTGATCTACGCCGCGGACCGCGAAGCGCGCGGCGTCGTTCACGACAGCCCCCGCGGCGAACGGAGGCTCGGAGCGCGGCGCGGCGTGGTGCTCGCCGCGGGCGGCTTCGAGGCCAGCGACCGCATGAAGCAGGAATACTGGCAGGCCGGGCCGGTTCTGTCCGCCGCCAACAAGTACAACACCGGGGACGGGATCCGCATGGCGCAGGAAGTCGGGGCGGATCTCTGGCACATGTGGCATTACCATGGCTCCTACGGGTTCCGGCACCCGGATCCGGCCTATCCCTACGGCATCCGCGTCAAGCGCTTTCCGGACTGGGTGCCCGGCGCGGCGGGCGCGAACATGACGGGCGCCGACATGGTGGACGTGCCGGTCGCATGGATCCTCGTCAACCGCGAAGGCAAGCGCTTCATGAACGAGCAGCCGCCTTATCTGCAGGATACGGGCGCCCGGCCGTTCGAGGACATGGACACGGTCACGCAGCGTTTCCGCAACATCCCGGCCTGGATGATCTGCGACGACGAGGGCCGCAAGCTCTACCCTCTGGGCAACCCGGCCTACAACGACCGGAGCGTGGAGATGGAGTGGTCGGCCGACAATCTCCGGGAGGTCGAAGCCGGCATCCTCAAACGCGCGACGACGCTGGACGCGCTCGCAGCCGCGACCGGCATCCCGGCGGATGCGCTCGAGGCCACGGTCGCGCGCTGGAACGCGATGACCGACGCGGGCGACGACGACGAGTTCGGACGGCCGCCGGGGTCCATGCTGCCGTTGCGGACGCCGCCGTTCTACGCGGGCGAGATGTGGCCGATCGTTTCCAACACGCAAGGCGGCCCGGTTCACGACGCGCTGCAACGCATCGTCGACATCCACGGCGCCCCGATCCCGCGGCTTTACGCCGCGGGCGAGATGGGAAGCTGCTTCGGCCACCTCTACCTCGCAGGCGGCAACATCGCGGAATGCCTGATAACGGGCTGGACGGCCGGACGCCGCGCCGCCGGGGAGACGGCGATCGAGCCGCTCGCGGCGGAGGCGTGAGAAAGCGGCGCTTTTGATCTCGGCCGCCGCCTCTGTATGATCGCGCCGTCGGAACGAACGGAAACGGGAATCATCATGGGCGAAACACCGGACAACGTCGACGCCGCGCAGGTCAGGGAAGAACCCGGGCTCGGCCACAACCGTCCGAAGGAGGTGGTCTGGGAACGCTGGCAGAGGAAGCGCACCTTCGTCCGCGCTCTGGAAGGAACCTACGGCGAACTGCAGCAGGGATTGATGGAGCAGCCGCGCATCTACAAGTCCAGGGACTGGCAGTGGAAGGGCGGCCCGCAGTTTTTCGACAAGCCCATCGTCAACCCCCAGCGCACCGACATCGCCCAGTCCATCGAAACCCACCTGTCGGTCATCGCGCCCGGCGGCACCGGCCAGCGCCACGGGCACATGAATTCGGCCCTGTTCTACGTTATCTCCGGCAGGGGATACGACATCCACGACGGCAAGCGCTACGACTACGAGGCGGGCGACATCATCATCGTCGAGAACGGCTGCGTCCATCAGCACTTCAACGCTTCCGACACCGAAGATCTCGTTTGCCTGGTCATGAAGGCGAAACCCCTGTTCCTCTTCATGCACATGCTGTTTCAGAAGGTCGCCAAGTATCCGCCCAAGGAGCCGGCTCCGGGATGGGAGCACTGGGAACCGCCCACGGATCTGTAGGATCGCCGCGAGGCGCTACGCGGCGTTCCCCCTGCAAGGGGAATTTCCGGAACAACGAAGAGACCGACACGATGCACGAACGCGACATGGCCCACATCGGCGCCAACAAATGCAAATGGTACGCGGAGGAACTCCAGGAGTCGGCGGAGTTCCGCAAGACGTATCGCCGCCGCCTTTCGGTGGTGAAGGGCGCCGACATGCCGTTCGAGAATTCCCCGGACGGGCTGATCAAGCACATGGTGCACGAGAAGCAGAGCACGACCGAGAACTGCGTCGAGGCGTACATGCAGTTCATTCCTCCAGGCAGCCATTCCGGCAAGCGCCGGATACTCGCCGAGCAGATCCTCTTCGTGCTCGACGGCAAGGGCTACGACCTGCATTGGGACGTGGAATACGAGGTCGACGTCGACTTCCACTGGTCATGGAAGGAAGAGCCGCGGCGGTTCGAATGGGAGCGCGGCGACTTCATCTTCGTTCCGGCCTACTGCATCCAGCAGCATTTCAACGCTGATCCTGAAAAGGAAGCGCGGTTGATCGTCATCACCAACCGCATCTTCAAGGCGATGGGCCTGAACTGGTTGGAGCAGATCGAGAACGCTCCCGAATACGATGGCGATCTGGAGCCGATGCTGGCGGGCCCAGGCTGGCTACCGGACACGCGCGACGACTGAAGCGCGTCGCCTTTTTTGGGGAAGGCAATGTTTCTCACCACATCTGAACAGGTTTTGCGACAGTTTAAAAAGCGCCTTGAAGCGACATCCGGTATCCGGATTGCAACTGCGTGGGTGACGTTAGGGCGTGGCCTCGATATTCTCCAAGAAGCCAAGATGCGGAACAATGAATTAAAAATTCAGGTTCTCGCGGGAACGCACGGGAACGCCACCGAACCAGATGCTCTGGAGCGCCTGAGAGAACTCGGAAAGCTTCGTCTTGTCGACGACGGGGGACTGTTTCACCCAAAGGTCTACATTTTTCGGTCTGGTAATGCCTCGAATGTTGTATGGATCGGGAGCGCAAATTTTACTAGATCCGGTTTTGAGGGAGGAAATGTTGAAGTAATTTACGAAACCCGAAGATACGAAGCATACGAAGCGGCATTAGAGTGGTTTAAGAAGCGGTGGGATCAATTAGAAGATGCAAGCGGCGACACTATCGATGACTACCGGAGAGACCGCGAGAATAATCAGCCGTCTAAGGAGCTTCGGGAAATTGTCGGACCTACTAATTCCCTACCGTCTTTAGGGACTTTAGGGAAGCCAGCAAACGAATACAAGAAGCGGCCGCGAAGGGACTCCGCGAGATCGATCACCGGATCCACGCGAGCGAGCGTGATCCCGAAATCGAGCGACTGGACTCCGGTGAAGAGTCCGGATGATATCCGAGATGCTTTCAAGCTAATGAAAAAGACTCTGATCGAAGGTGCGGAACCATGCAGAATCGGGGCAGTGTACGGTACTACCATCGAACGGATTTATTTTCATAAGAATTCTGGAATATGGTGCGCGTTGGACTATAACGATCCTAAGGATCGTTTGGATAGAATAACGCATTTCAACTGTTTCGGTCTGGAGTCTAACATGCGTAAACCGATCATCCGGCTTAATCTTCCGAACGATGGACACCACAGTTCCGCACCAAATTGCACCGGCCGTTTCGTCCGCCGTGGTAGGTATACATATTTAGCTTGCCATTTTCGAAGCAACGGCGTCGGCCGCAAAATTTCCGATGATAAATGGCCAAAATCTCCAATTAGATTGCTCTGGAAGCGTACTGAACAAGATCTGACAGTGTTGGGACGAATCGATCACAAAGAACTTAGAAAGCGAGTATTCGAGCTAGTTCAAAGGATTGCGAAAAGACAGGAGGGTGACATATGCTGATGCAAGCTTTAGATGCTGATGCAAGCTTTAGATGCTGATGCAAGCTTTAGATGACGAAACCCTTCTGAGGAAAAAGACGAAGAAACCGCGTCCCGCTAAGGATGCCGATACCGAAGAGGGAGGAACGTACAAATGAACCAAGGTCAGCCGTACGCCTTCTTCTGTAGAGCGAGGCCTCAAAATGCGGACGCGTTCGACATATTCAGGAAGGCTGGGCGCGTATTCATCGGTTACCCGTTGCTCCGGGAACCCGAAAATTACAATCCGGATGCTCTTCGATCCTGCCTTCTCGATCCGGCCAAAGCCGACGACGAGGAATGGAAAGGTGCGCTTGAAGCCAATGGGAGGGTGGGGCGTAAACGGATCCCGTACACCCGGAATAGGAATTTCGTTCGGGAAGTGACGCAGGGCTCTATCGTCGTGGTTCCCCGCCCCAGCGAAGGTCGCGCATACGTTGCGAGGATCGTCGGCGAATTCCACATCGTCGACTCTCCCGAATGGGCGGGTTATTACGAACAACTCCGAAAAGACCAAGGCCTGCATAATTACGACGAGGATCGCCATGTCACGGATGTCGCGCAAAGTTGGAAAGTCGATAAGTATCGGCAAGTCGCTCTTCCCAAGTTGCCCGGATGGTTGCGCTCCTCAATGCTCGGAAGATCGACCTACGGTTGGCTTGCCAATCATCCGCTCGACGAGGACACGACGGCCTACGGCGTTCTCGACCGAATTCTCTCCAGCAGCGCGGACCCAATACCGGAATGGACGCTCGACCCCGAGCAAATCGGGCAACGCCTCATCGACGCGCTCTACCCGAGCTCCTTCGAACATTTGATCGTGTCATTGCTGCAGCTGGAGCACCCGGATGAGATCTGGAGTCATACGGGCGGTCCGGGCGATGGCGGCATCGACGGGCTGGGAAGCGACGTCAAGGGTGAAGTCGTCGGACTCATGCAGGCGAAACTGCGGGCAGATCAAGCGCCGGATTTGGGCAACCTTGGCCAGCGCGACAAGTCCGACAAGCAGGTGCGCCGGTACGCTGCGGTTCTGATCCCGGAAGATCCAACGCCTCCGAGCGACGATACCTGCCTTCTAAATCTTGATTGGATTGCAGACGCGGTCCGCCGGCACTGGCGCTCGCTCCCGCAGGCGCATTCCATTCGAGCAGGGGAGCCGGAAGAAGGCCTTGGCGGCTGACTGCGGTCCGACTCTTTCGTTTCTTGGCCATGCTTGCCGACGAAAACCAGTTCGGAGATCGATCGATCTCTAGGCGCCTTCTCTCGTTCCCCGACAGTCGGCTGGCAGCTTCGGAGTTGATAGTGGGTGTAATTGACTATTTTTCCGCGTAGAGACATCTTCCAAATTGAACAAATGGATCAAGTTACGGCAATGAACCCATTTAGGCTGTCAGTAGCCAACTTCGGGCCAATCATCGAAGCCGCCGTTGACCTGCGACCTCTCACTGTGTTCGTCGGTCCGAGCAACGCCGGAAAATCCTATTTGGCCACGTTGATCTATGCATTGCATCGCTTCCTTGGAAGCGGTGATTTTCGCTATCGGCGTCCGCTTATGAGAAATAACCGGATCCCGTCGTACAGGAGTTCTCCGGCAAGCAGGAGAAGGTTGTCGAAAAACGACGCCGAAGTCTTGATTGATTGGACGAAACGCATATTTGCCGATTCGAAGTCCGGTGAACTAAGTACCGCTTCTCTTATTCCTTTGCCGCGCCAAATCAATTCGCTTATCAGCTCAATAATTACCGAAATAACGGATTCGAACCCTTATCTTAATGAAGAAATACGACGCTGTCTTGGTGTTGAGGAAGCTTCGAGATTGATCCGTCACGGAAATTCAAACTGCGCACGAATAATCTTACAGACGGATATTTCTCAAATTTCACACCCCGATACGACGCTAAATTTCGATTTCTCCATGAAACGAAAAAACTCCAAGCTTTCTGCGACATTTCCGCTGGATACCGCTTTCCAGTTCGATAGCGACATTCATCGGTTTGCGGAAAAAATCAAGCGTTTTGATTTGCTGCCGGCCAACTTGATTCAAGATTCCGACGACTCTCGAAATTTGGCAACGGATTTTGCTTACGAAATTGCGGAAACGGTTATCCTTAAGATTCTAGATCCGTTTACGCGATTTGCGTTCTATCTTCCAGCCGACCGAGCCAGGGTGATGCGTTCTCACCGTGCGGTTGTAGGCGCTCTGGTCGACAGAGCGGCTATGGCGGGCACCCGACGTACCGCCCAAGCACCGCAATTGTCGGGCGTCTTGGCAGATTATCTTGAGCATCTGATTATATTGGACGACGGAACAAGAAAGGAAGAGTTGGGAGAGCGACTTGCCCAGGACCTCGAAAGGGAAATTCTCGAAGGTTCGGTGCAGACGGAGCATTCGGAGACCGGTTATCCATCGTTTACTTATCTGCCAAAGAAATGGAAAAGGCCTTTGCCGTTGATGAACGCCTCTTCCATGGTGTCGGAACTTGCGCCCATCGCGTTGTATCTGCGGCATTTTGTCGAACGCGGAGATCTTCTGATTATTGAAGAACCCGAATCGCATCTGCACCCGGCCATGCAAGCGGTTCTCGCCCGACAGATCGCTCATATCGTGAATGCCGGAATTCGAGTCATTGTCACGACGCACAGCGAGTGGCTATTGGACCAGTTCGCCAATATGGTTCGCCTGTCTTCTCTTCCGGAACGGAAAAGGCACGGAATCAGTGGGGCGAAGGACGCTTTGAGTCCTGATCAATTTGGGGCGTGGTTATTCAGAGCGAAAAAGCGTCCCAAGGGCTCCGTTGTCGAAGAGATCAAGGTCGACCCGGATATTGGCGGGTTAATTTCCGGATGTGAAGGCGTGGCTGAAGAACTTTACAACGCATGGTCTGAAATAGGAAATCGTGTCGCCGAATACGAAGCAGGGCAAGAAAATTGAGCGAACCGGCGGAAATAGTTCAGAGCCAACCTCTTCATCCACTTCCGACGTACCTCACAGAAGTTCGGCTTGATTGAAATTCCACCTCGAAAAAAGTCCACCGGCATCCATCGGAAAGAGGCTTGACGACGACTGGACCGGCCGGATTTCCAAACGTGCGGTTCGTCGCACGCAAGAGATATGGTACTCTCGTCGGCCTTTCCGAGGCCGTGTCGAGTGACGATCGCTCATGAACGAAGACGGAGTCAGGACCATGATCCAACGAATTCTCGGCGCATACGCGCTTCTGATTGCCGTCGCCGTCGGCGTGAACTTCATCGCCACGCCGCTCTACGACGACGGAACCACCGGCTTTCCGGTATGGAGCGTTCTCAACTGGTTCATGGCGGCGGGCGTTCTCGTCGCCCTGATCTCCAGCGCTCTGCCGAAGCCGGGCGAGGGATGCGAAGCCAAAATCCTCTTGGGCGGATCGCTGCTTCTCTTCCTGTGGTTCTTCTGGAACTGGTTCGGCGATCTGATGTCCCGCGAGGAGCCGCTGATGTGGGCGTTCATCGATCCGCTTTTCGTTCTGGTCGTGGGCGCCTGCGGTCTTCGCCTCTGGCGCGCCGGCTGAGCGAACCGCCCCCGGCGAACGGCGGCCGGGTCTGTAACGCCGCGCCGTGCGGGGTCGCCCCGCGGCATCCGCGAATTTCAGTCCCGCACGCGCCCGTCGAAGCGTTCCACCGCGTCGACGTCGAACTTCCGCGCGGTTGCGTCCACCCGTTCGTTCTTCACGTCGCGGTCGAAGGCGACGACCTGAAGCAGTTCCAGTTCCTCGTCGCCGCAGCTCTCGAACCAGTATTGGGCGTTGCGCGGCATCGCGATCCCTTCGTGCCGGCCGAATTCTCCGAGAACCTCGTCTTCCAGACCGTAAAATCGGACTCTTCCCTGCAGCACCATCCAGAATCCGTCCATGCCGGTATGCGAATGGAGGTTGTTGTCGCCGCCCTCCCTGACCACCTGCACGGCGCCGCGAATGATGTCGGTCTGGCACAGGGAAACGATCGACTTGCCGCCGGTCCCGGACGAGGGCTTGACGTAGGCGAATTTCTGCGGGCTGCGGGGCCGCTTCCCCGCAGCGGATTTGCGGACAGGCGCTTGCATCTCGGAATTCCGTCCTTTGCGAGGGTTGTACGGCGCGCGGCTTGAATCCACTATAGCGAAACAGGCTCGGAAAGACAGGAGGAAAACATGAAACGCTCGACGCTTGCGCTGTCCGCCGCGCTGCTGGCGGCCTCGTCCTTCGCCGCGCCGCCGGTTTCGGCGGACGCGGTGGCGGATTTCTACGAGAAGAAGCGCCTCACGCTCTACGTCGGATTCTCCGCAGGCGGCGGCTACGACCGTTATTCGCGGACGCTGGCGCGGCACATGGGCCGCCACATTCCCGGCAAACCGCGAATCGTCGTAAAGAACCGCACCGGCGCAGGCTCGATGATCCTCACCAACGAGCTCTACAACTCGCTTCCGAAGGACGGCACGGTGTTCGCCACGGTGGGGCGCGGCCAGACCCACGAGCCGCTGCTCGGCACCAAGGAAGCCAGATTCGACGCCACCAAGTTCACCTGGCTGGGCACGATGAACAACGAAGTCAGCCTCTGCGTGTCGTGGCATACCTCGAAGATCAGAGCCTTCGACGACATGCTCGCGATGCCTTTTGTCGTCGGCGGCGTCGGACCGGGCGCCGACACCGACAACTTTCCGAAGGTGATCAACTACGTGTTCGGCTCGAAGATGAAGCTGATCACCGGTTATCCCGGCGGGAACGACATCAATTTCGCGACCGAACGCGGCGAACTCGACGGACGCTGCGCCTGGTCTTGGTCCTCGGTGAAGTCCACCCGGCCCCAGTGGCTCAAGGACAAGAAGATCAACTTGCTGGTCCAGATGTCGACCGAACCGCATCCGGAACTGACGGAAATGGGCGTGCCCTTCATCATGGATTACGCAAAGACGGACGATCAGAAGGCGATCCTCGCGTTCATCTTCTCGCGTCAGGCATGGGGCCGGCCCTACATCGCGCCGCCCGGAGTGCCGGCGGACCGCGCCAAGGCCCTTCAGGCCGCCTTCATGGCGACCATGACCGATCCCGAGTTCCTCGCCGACGCGAAGAAGCAGAAGCTCGACGTATCGCCGCTCTCGGGCCCGAAGGTCGCATCGCTGGTCGCCGAACTCTACAAGACGCCGGAAAACATCATCAAGCTCGCCTCGGTAGCCTCGTCCGACGACACCAAAACCGAGATCTCCAAGGCCGTCATTCCGATCGAAACCCTTGAAGGGGAAATCACCACGATCAAGCGCGGCGGTCGGAAGGTCACGGTCGAGGGCGGCGGCAGGAAATGGGCCGTCAGCGTTTCTGGATCCAGGACCAAGATCGCGATCGGCGGCCAGAGGACCAAGCGCAAGGCTCTCAAGGTCGGCATGGCCTGCAAGCTCACCTATCAGGGAACTCTCGCGAAGGCTTTCGACTGCAAGTAGAGAGTCGATGCGCCGCGCGGACGAGGTCCGCGACTCCCGGGCGCGATCCTTCTCGGGGACTCTGTGAACGCCGCCAGCGAGTGAACCGGCGATGGAAATGCTGACTACGGCGGGCGACGCCCTGCTGATCCTGCTTGAAGCCGAGCGACTCGCGTACTTGTTCGCCGGAGTGCTGATCGGCCTGGCTCTGGGCGTGATCCCCGGCCTCGGCGGAATCGTCGGAATGGCGCTGCTGTTGCCGTTCACCTTCGACATGGACGCCTATTCCGCTTTCGCCTTCCTCCTCGGCATGGGCTCCGTAACGACGACATCGGACACGATTCCGGCAGTGCTGTTCGGCGTGCCCGGAACGGCGGGCTCCGCCGCCACGGTGCTCGACGGACATCCCCTCGCCAAGCGGGGACAGGCAGGCCGCGCTTTCGGCGCCGCCTACACCGCCTCTCTGGCCGGCGGCATTTTCGGGGCGCTCATGCTCGGCGTCTCAGTTCCGATTCTGCGGCCGGTCATGCTCGAGGTCGGTTCCCCGGAACTGCTGGCTTTCGCCGTATTCGGACTGTGCATGGTCTCCGCGCTTTCGGGCGGATCGCCGTTGCGCGGCCTTGCGGCCGCCGGCTTCGGTCTGATGATCGCCTTCGTCGGACAGGATCCGCAGGTCGGCGTCCATCGCTGGACCTACGGCTGGCTGTATCTCTGGGACGGCCTGTCGATCATCCCCATAACGCTTGGACTCTTCGCCCTGCCCGAACTCGCCGACATGGCGATCGCCCGGCGATCGGTCGCCGGCGACTCGGCGGTCGACACCAAGACCGGACAGTGGGAAGGCATCAAGGACACCTTCCGCAACTGGTTTCTCGTGCTCCGTTGCGGCGCGATCGGCGCCGGGCTCGGATCGATTCCCGGCATGGGCAGCGCCGTGATCGACTGGATCGCCTACGGGCATGCAGCCAGCACCGAAAAGAACGCGCTCAAAAGCTTCGGCACCGGCGACGTTCGCGGCGTGCTCGCCTCCGAAGGCTCGAACAACGCCAAGGAAGGGGGCGCGCTGGTGCCGACCATCGCCTTCGGCGTCCCGGGAAGCGCGCAGATGGCGATCCTGCTCGGCGCCTTCCTGATACAGGGTCTGATTCCCGGTCCCGACATGCTGACCACGAATCTGGAAGTGACCTATTCCATGGTCTGGTCGGTCGCTCTCGCCAACATTCTCGGCGCGGGAGTGTGCTTCCTTTTCTCGAACCAGTTCGCGCGCATCTCGCAGGTCCGCCACGCCATCATCCTGCCGTTGATCCTCGCGGTTCTGTTCGTGGGCGCGTTCCAGGGGAACCGCGACTGGGGCGATCTGGTGATCCTCGTCGTCTTCGGCCTCGTCGGCTGGGTTATGAAACGCATGGGATGGCCGCGCCCGCCGGTGATTCTGGGCGTGGTGCTCGGCGGCATTATCGAACGATATCTCTGGATCTCCTCCAAGCGTTACGGATTCGAATGGATATCCAACTGGCTCGTGATCGTCCTGTTCGTCGTTGCGCTGGTGGTGCTCGCGCTGCCGCTGATCCGCGAAATGAAAAACGAGGGCGGCGCTCTCCGCTTCGAAGCCCCGCGTTTCGACGGCAACACCTGGATATATCTGTTTTTCGCCGCAGCGTTCCTGTTCACGGTGACCGAAGCCGCTGCCTGGCGTTACGAAGCGCGTTTCGTGCCGCAAGTCGTCGGCTGGACCGCCCTCGCCATCACGATCGTCAGCCTGCTCGCCCATTGTTACCTGCCAGAAGTGGGCCAGAATCCGAACTTGGCCGTACTATCCTGAACTAGGCTGAACGACCCGGCCGGATTCGGCGGATTCTCAACGCTTTCGCAGTGCTCCGGACCGCCTCGACGGTGCGTGGCGATCCGGGCGCGCCGACGCGGTTGCGGACAGAAGTATCTGCGAATCCGGCTTTCAAAACCCGAAAAATCGAAAATTTCCCCCCCGTTTTCGGGGTCGTAAAACAAGGGGAATTCTACCTGACCCAGCGGAGGATTCCGAGTCCCGGCGGCGCGATCCGGCCGCGGCCAGTGCGGGTACGGCGCGATCACCTTCAGCGCCCGTGCTGAAACTTATGCCTTTCGATCTTCATGATCGCTCCCCCCGCCCTTCCACGGACGCGCCACGCCGTCTCCCCCGACGAATTTCATATCGGTCAAGTGCACGGCCTCGTTCGCCGGATCGCGGGACAGGCTGTCGCGCAGTTCGCGCTCGCACTCGGCGCAAAGGAAAGTTCCGAAAGGCGACCGTTGGACTGTCTCGGACCGCTCTGCGCAGTGGTGGCAGCGCCTAGTCCGCGGCATCTTCCATCTCCTTGGCCTGGGTCTCGCGCCGGCCCGCGAGCCACCGCAGCCTCGACGCCCGCCGACGCGGATCGCGCCCGGCTCCGAGACGCTCGACGGCGGACGCCGCGTCCCGCAGAAAGGCGGCCTCGGCGCGAAGGATGGAGACCTCTTGCCGCCTCTCCAGCTCGGCCGAGGCCGCCTCGAAGGGGGTCACCGGTCCAGCAGGATCGCGAACGCGGCGATCACGCGATGTCGCCGCGCCGCGGGTCGTGCGCGATTTCCTCGCGGGTGAACGGCCGTTTGCCTTGGTGCAGAACGTCCCAGGTCTCCATCCATGGAAGCGACTGGCAGCCGCAATTGATCGTCTGCGCCGGCGGCCCGGCCGGGTCGACCGGGTGCATGAGCTCGTAGCCCCCGACGAGGAACGGTTCGTCGGCGTCGCGCAGCTGCCCGTCGACGGCGTCGTGCTCGATCCGCGACTTCAGTTTGCCTGACCGGCGCCACTGCTTCTTCATGCCGGGCAGGATCTCCGACGCTTGGCCGAGGCGCTGCTGTCCGGCTGCCGAGTAGGCGCGCGCCAGCTCGGTGCGCGTCACGGTCAGCGCCCGCGATCGCGAGCTGCCGAGCGTCCGGGACACGCCTTTGACGGCGTCGGCGACGCCGTGCGAGCCGACGATGGCCAGCCCGATGTCGGAATTGATTCTGTCCGCCGCGGCGACGGTCACGTCGCGCATCTTCGTCGTCAGGAACGTCTGCATCGCGAACAGCTGTTGCGTGTCGACCTCGGGCAGGAACGCCGCCAAACGGAATTCCGGCCGATCCAGCCCGAAGGCCGCGTCGACCGGCGCGTCGACCGACGCGATCCCGGCCGTCCATGCGTTCCGCTGTCCCGCCGCCGCGGCCCGGCCCAGTTCCGTGCCGAGCGTCTCGAGCGCGGTCCGCACCGTCGCCTGGACGGCCGGCAGCGCGAACGCCTGATAGTCGGTGGGGGCGCCCGCCAGTTCGCTGCGGAGATCGCGCTCGGCGGCGCGCAGCAGGCGTTTGACCTCGGCGGCCGCGTCGCGCTGGATCCGCGGAAGCGCCCGCTGCCGCCTGGAGCGCTCGCGTTTGAGGCGGCGCTCCCTCTGTCCGTCAGTCGCCATCGGGCGGCGCGTCTTCGTCGTCGGGCGGCGGCGGGAACGAATCCTCGTCGGCCTGCCGCTTCCTCCTCGTCTCGGCTTCCTCCCGCGCCGCGGCGATTTCCGTCTCGGGATCGATCTCCACCCCGAGGCGCTCCCCGGCGGACGCGACGATCCGCATAGCCGTCGCCTCGGAGATCAGGCCGCGTTCGACGCCCATCGCGGCCGCCGCGGTCGCCTGGGCGAAGGCCGCCGCGTGCTTCGACGAGTCTTCGGTCACCATCGGCGGCCAGTCGACCGAGATCTGCAAGTCCTTGTCCGACGGCGGGATCCAGCTCCCGCCCGTCGGGTCGATCCGCCTGGACAGCGCGTATTCGCCCGCCCTCCGCAGGATCTCGGTCCAGAACGTCTGGCGCATCTGCAAGGACTTGAAGGTGGGCGACCCCATTTCCGCGGCGGTCGCGCGGTTCACGTCGCCGCCGCCGCCGAACCAGTGCTCGGGCAGGCTGGAGCCGCCGAGCAGGTGGTTGCGGAACAGGCGGCTGACGCTTTCGAGATCCTGCCCGCCGAGGTTCGGCGCGAGCGCCTGCCACGTCTCCGCGTCGTTGTGGATCCGCACGGCGCCGGATTCCGGCGCCGTGATCTCGGCGGCCCGCCGCTTCACGTCCTCCGCCGTTCCGCCCGATATGGTGATGTCCCAGAGAAACGCGCGCAGCCCTTCCGCACGATCCGCCTCGCCGTAGAGGTAGCGCTCGTAGACGTCGAGCCAGTCGATCGCCGCGAGCAGGTCGGATCTCCCGCGCGCGCCGCCGGCCTGCGCGTTGGTCCGGAAATACAGGATGTCGCCGTCGTCGAACGTCTCCCGGATCCCGCGCGCGGTCGGCGCGAAGACGGTCTCCGGCCCGGACACGGCGACCCGGTAGCGCCGGGCCCTCCCGCGCCGGTCCTTCTGCGTGACGATCCCGATCGGCCTCGAAACGTTGTCGGGGTCGCGCACGACCGTCTCGATCAGGGCCGGGTCGAGCCACGCCATCCGGACGTGGCCGGACGACGGGTCGACGAAGCAGGGCCAGGCGGCCTCGCCGGTCAGCGCGACGTCGCGCATCAGCTCCTGGAGCCGCATCGGCATATCGGTGATCGGATCGCGCCACCACTCGTCGAGCCACTCCTGCGCCTGCTCGTCGGGTACGCGCAGCGTCACGCCCTCCGCCAGGAGGAACGCGATCGGCAGTTCGACGAGCTGCCGGGCCAGCAGGTTCGATTCCCAGAGGCCGGCGGCCAGCTCCCTCATCCGGTGCTGGGTCAGCGGCGTGAGGTCGCGCCGCAGGTCGTCGGTCAGCCGCCGCCACTGATCGTCGTCGGGGTCGACGGTGATTCCGGCCGCCTCGCGCAACCGCGCCGGCTCCGCGCCGCCGAGCAGGCGGATGACGCGATCGCGCAGGCTCATGCCGCGCGCCTGCCGGGGCGGCCGAACATCGCGCGTTCGGGCCGTCCGCGGAGCGCCTTCGGCTTCAGCGCCTCGCGCGGATCGCCGCCGGCGTAGCCGCCGGCCGGCTCGCTGGATCCCGCCGCCGCGGCGCAGCCCAGGGCGAGCGCCCAGAACCGGTCGGCGTGGGTTTTGCCGGCCTCCTCGCGTCCCTCGCCGCGGTCTTTCGTGCGCGGGACGACGAGGCGCGGCGCGCCGGTCGGTCCGTCCTCGGTGCGCACCGACCGCAGGTCCGCCCGCAGCTCCGCGGATTTCGGGATCCGCAGCCTGCCGTCCTCCATCCGCTCGCGCAGCGCGGTGGCGACGTCGAGGCGCCGCGGCGCCGACATGATCACGCCTTCCACGCGCCGTTGGCCGTAGCGGCGCTGCGCGTCCTCGACCGGCTTTTCTCCCATGCCGGTCTGGTCCATCGCCACGCGGATCGGCCGGTAGCGCGCGACGGCCTTGTCGAGCAGTCGGTCCTGCTCCGAGAACTTGATGTTGCGACGCTCGACGATCTCGCGCACGATCAGATGCGCGCCGACGATCTCCATGACGGCGAAAACGAACAGGTCGCGGCGCCTGGCGACATCGACCCCGATGACGGTCGGTCCGCCCTTGTACTGGCCGGGCAGGCCGGCGAACGGGCTCTCCGCGCCGTGAATCAACGGCCAGCTGAGCCAGTGGCCCGCGCCGCTGGCGGGCACGCAGTCGAGCTCTTCGGCGGCGTCCTCGCCGTAGTCCGCCCGGATTTCGGCCTCCCACTCCTCTTCGCGTTCCGGCGACCACTCCTCGCCGGTCACTTCGCAGATCTTCCGGAACAGTCCCTGGTCGAGGGCGTCCCGGAACGTCACCTTGTGGATGGAGCCGGGCTGGTCGCCGTCGCGGACGGCCTTGCACAATTTGGCGAATTCGGAGTTCTCGCCGTTGTGCGTGGACATGATCCGGATCTGCCCGCGCCACATCCGGAACGCCTTCACCGCCTTCAGGACCGCGCCGAGGTCGTCGACGAACGCCGCCTCGTCGACGACGCCGCGGTCTCCCGGCCGGCCGCGGGAGCGGAACCCGCGCGGCGCGGAGGTCATGGCCACGATCTCCTTGCCGGTGGCCGCCCGGATCTTGTACGCGAAGACCTGCCTGCCGCCCTCTTCGTAGGCCTCCTCGCCGACCGCGCCGGCGGCGGCCTGGATCTTCTCCGCCCACTCGGCGCAGTCGGAAATGTAGCCCTGCGTCATGTCCTTGGCGTAACTCTGGTAGTAGACGTTGCCGGGGCGCTCCCGGCTGGCCGCGCGCATGACGTCGCTGTACGCTTGGCACCACGACAGGCCGATGCGGCGGGATTTTTCTATGACGGCGATTCCCTCCGCGTCCGCCACCCATCGCGCCTGATACGGCAGGAGGATTCCGGTCACCGGCCGCCCTCGATGGCGCGCCGGATCGCGGCCTCCGCGTCGCCGCCGATCCCGAGCTCCCGCGCCGCCGCGCCCGCCGCTTCCGCCGCCTTCCTCCTCTCCTCGTCGGCGACGCGGCCGGCGAAGTCCTGGTCGGCGCGGGACGCGGCCGCGATGTCCCTGAGAGCTCCGGCCATGCTCCGGAAGTCTCCGGCGTCCAGTTCCGCGCCGTCCATCTGCCGCAGCTGGAATTCCGCGAACATCACCTTCACCGTCTCCAGCAGCGCGCGGGTGCGCCGGCTTTCGTCGGTCCGGTCGAGGCCTTCGCCGACGGCGTCGAGGAACATCCGCCCCTCGCGCAGCTTGCGCCCCACGTCCTCGAGGCGCTTCTTCGCGGCGTGGGCGCCGCCGCGGGAGATCTCGCAGCCGCGTTCCGCGAGGTACGCCCGGAAATCCGAGACCGAGACGTGCGGGTGCGCGTCGAGGAACGCGGCGATCTTCGCCTGCTCCGCCGCCGCGAAGCTCCGGTCCACGATGCTGGCCCGGGGCACGGGTCAGGCGGTCTGATCGGGCCGCGGACGGCTGACGCCCTCGACCTCGGCCTCGCCGCGCGCGACGGACAGTCCGCGGTCGGTGAGCCGGGCGAGCAGGTAGGGCGGAACCTCCTCGGACGCGACCAGGCCGCGGTCCTCGAGCCAGTGCACGTGCTCCTTCACCTCGTCGTCGGTGAGCGTGATCGCCGTCGCCTTGTCGATCGCCAGGCGCAGGATCGAATGGTTCTGGCTGTAGCCGCGGTCCTGCGCGAGGACGCGCAAAAGCGCGAGCCTGGCGTCGGCCCGGACGAGGGACTTCAGGCTCCCGCTCATCTGCGCTCCATCTCGACCGTGTGCAGGCGGTCCACCGCCTGGCGGACGCCGCCGAGCGTCGCGTTCATGGCCGCGATCGATTCCAGCGCGTTCGTCGTCAGCTTGCGGTTCTCCGCGATCCGGTCGTGGAGCCGCTGCTGGTCGTCGTGGTCCGGGAGGCCGGCGACGTGCGCCTGGAGCACCGCCAGGTTCTTGTCGATCGCGACGACGGTCTTCGCGAGATCCGGCATGCCCTTCACGGCGCTCTCGAGGACCGCGATCCGGCTTTCGTTCGTCCGGACGCGCAGGAACAGGCCGCCGATCGCCGCGATCATCGCCAGCACGACCCCCTGGACGATGCGGTTCTCGATGTCCACGGCTACTTCGGCGCCTGCCGGGGGCGCCCGCCGAACCACCAGACGACGCAGGTCGTGGTCAGGTACAGCACCGTGTGGACGATCTGCGTCCGCAGCCCCGCGCCGGCCGCGTCCCCGACGAGCGTCCAGTAGATCCAGCCCGTCAGTGCGAGGAACAGGAGCGTGAGCGCCGGCCGCGTCAGGCCGCGCACGACGTCGACGAACACCAGGGCGCGGCTGTCGCCGCTCGACCAGCGCCGCCCGGCGGCGGCATAGCTCTCCGAGAGGGCGGTCCACGCCGCGGACGACTCGGCGGATTCCGCCTCGGTCGCGGCGATCCGCTCGGCCGACGCCGCCTCGACCTTCGTCTCCTCGATCTCGAGGCGCCGCAGATCCAGTTCCATGCGGTGGCGCTGGTGGCGCTCCAGGAATCCCGTCACGGCGGTGACCGCCGTGCCGAGCAGGCCGCTCGCGCCGCCCGTCAGCAGGGTGAGCATCAGGTCCATTCGCGGATCTCCAGAACGAAGGGTTCGGCGCCGGCCCACGCCATGAGGCGGCGCAGGGCCGGCCGGGAGTTGAGAACGGCGCGCTGGGTCCGCCCGCGCACGGCGATCCGCCCCCGCCGCAGGCCGGGCAGGAGGCATCCGAGGGTGTGGGTGTGCAGGCCGCGGTCGCGGTCGCCGCCGACGTTGCCGGCGTGCACGAGGATGTGCGTGCGGTCCGGCACGGCGGCGACCAGCAGGCAGCGCCCGAAGCGCGGCGAGACGTGGGGCCGCGCCTCGTAGTCGCCGGCCGGGATGCAGGACCGGTTTCGCCGGTTGTCGCGCCACGGCGGCTCGATGACGTGCAGCGACAGGCCGCCCGCCGCGAGGCGGGAGAGGGTGCCGTGGTCGCTGGATTCGTCCCGTATGAGGCTGGCGCGGCGCATGCCGCGACGATAGCCGCCGCCGCGCGCCCGGTTAGGGGAGATTCCTTCCCCTGAGATACTGCCGGACGGTCGCCGCCGTGAGGCCGGTCTCCGCGACGATCTGCCGCCGGGTCATTCCCGCGTCCGCCATCGTCGGCACCACGAACTTCCGGGCCTTCGGGATTTCGAGGGTGTCGCCGGCGTACCTGTCGAGCAGCCTTCCGGCCTTCTCCGGCCCCAGCATCTCGCGGAGCACGGCGGCCGTCGCGGTGTCCGTCCCCTTCGGGACGTATATCCGGCCGCCGCCCACGTACCGCGCCATCGCGATCGCCGCGTCGCGGCCGATCAGCTCCTCGATTTCGGCGAGCGCGCCGGGCAAAGGTTCCGTCATCGGATGTCCCTCCAGTCGCGCCAGGCCTCGACGAGCGGCCGGGCGGCCTCGTGGCCCGCCTGCGTCAGCAGCCGCCAGGTCCCGGTCCGGGATTTTCCGTCCCATTCCAGCAGCCCCTTCCGCGCCAGAGACGCGCCGGCGTCGCCCCTCGCTTCGACGATCAGCCTGTCGTCGCCGCAGCGGACGGTGCGGAGGCCCCGGGCGGGGCCCGGACCGAACCCCACGGGGGCCTTCTCCACCGCCGCGATCCAGAGCACCCGTTTTTCGCGGCGCGTCAGTCTCACGCCCGGATCCAGTCGCCGAGGACGCGGACGAGGCGGTCCTGCGCCGCGGCGTCCGCGAACAGGTAGTGGGGGACGCCGCGCTTCCGCGCCCATTCGTGGAGCGCTCCGGCCGACGCGATCCGCACGCGGCCGAGCGCGGCGAGGCGGCGCCACTGCGCTTCGAGGACGCGGCCGCGCGGGTTCTCGGCGGGGCCGTCCTCGGTCGCGTACGGCGACCAGTCGACGCCGCCGTCGCGCGCCAGCCACGCCTTCAGCGCCTCGACGCAGTTGGAGAGGGACGCCGGCGCCGCCCAGGGGAGCGCCTCGACGCCGGACTGGCGGCGCAGCCACGCGGCCAGCGCCGCCTCGCTGCGGTCTTCGACGACGCCGAGGTGCCAGCCGGAGATCCACAGCGCCCGCAGCTTCGCCGCGACCGGCCCGTCCGGGATCTCGTCGCGGCGCGACTGGAGGCGCTTCCAGGCGTCCATCTCGCGCAGGACGGCGCGGAGCTGCGGGACGTCCATGTCGCGGCACGACGGCGCGCCGGCGGCGCGCACCTGCAGCGTCTCGCGGTCCTCGTCGGAGATCCCGAGCTGCCGCGCCTTCGCGTGGACGGCGCGGATCAGCCGGGTCCGCGTCGCCGCCGCCGCGCCCGCCGTCACGACGTTCCCGCCGCGAAGCGCGGCGCCCGCCCGTCCTGCGTCCGGGGAATCTCCAGGACGTCGCGGAACAGGTCGCGGAGCGCCGCGCCCTTCGCGATCAGGTGCCGGTCGTCGTTCGACGGGAGCGCCTCGTCCCGGCTCGCCCACAGGCGCGGCGTCCGGCCGCCCGACGACGCGACGTGCCAGCCTCGGCAGCCCCATTCGCGCAATATTCCCAGCGCGAGCTTGAGTTGGGCCGCAAGCTCCGCGTCGGTCGCCCCGCCCGCCCGCAGCTCGGCCAGCGGCCGGGCCGGATGCCGCCACGCCTCGCGGCACATCCTCGCCAGGTCGGCGCGGAGGTAGCGATCCCCGGCCTTCGTGACGACGCGCCCGACCATCACCCCGTCCCCGCGAACGGCGCGAAGCGGCCCGCGTCGTCCGGCAGCCCGTTGCGGTCGAAGGTCACGGACGGGTGAAAAAGGAACGTCCCCTCCTTGCCGCAGTCGACCTCGTAGTAGCTCTGGCCGCCGGTCCCCGGACGGACGCCGACGATGCGGCCGGGGAGCGGCCACAGGCCGCCCCAGCACAGGACGGACAGCCCCGGCGGCAGGTCCGCGGGCTGGCGCGGGAGCGTCACGGCGCCAACGCCTCTAAGAGGAGCCAGGCGGCCGCCCCGGCCGCCCCGGCCGCCGCGGGGGCCGCCGCGGCGGCCGCCGCCTCGCGGATCGCGCGCGCCCATGACCGGCGCAGCTCCCATTCGTAGAACGCCCGCAGTTCCGCGCCGTCGTTGAGCGGGAACTCCACGGCGTAGAACCGGTCCCCCGGTCCCGGCGTCCCGATCACCGTCCCGTCGACATGTCCGAGCCTGGGCACGTACACGCGCACCCGCTCCCCCTTGGAATACCTGTTCATCGCTTCCCCTCCGGAAATTCGTCCCACGTCCTGCCGTCCAGCTCGCGGCCGCCCGACTTCGCGTGCGCGCCGCCCCACTGCTTGAAGAAGAACGCGACCCCCGCGTCGGCGCACAGGTCGCGGATCTCCCGCGCCCATTCGGCCTCCATCGGCCGCGCCCCCGGACCGCTCTCGCCCCCGGCGATCGCCCAGTCGACGCCGTCGAGGCCGACCGGGCCGACGGGGCCGAGCAGGGGCTCGAACGAGACGAACCGGACCGCCGCCGGCGTCCGCTTGAGGGCCTCCAGCCGCCCTGCGCGCTCGCGGTTCTCGATCGACACGCCCAGCCAGACGTTCGGCAGGGGCCACCTGAGGGGGAACGTGTTCCACGGCCGCCCCCGGCCGCCGAGCCAGTACCCGCCCCACGTCCGCGTCCGGTCGCGCAACTGGCGGACGTCGCAGCCGGCGACGAACTTCTCCATCTGCTCGGCGCGCTTGGTTAGCACCAGGAAGTCGTGCCAGCGGCACAACGCCATGACGGCGAAAACGTTCTCGGCCACGTGGGGCGGCGCCCCGAAGAGGTCGGTGTGGGCGCCGGCGAATATCCGCCGCGAGCGCTGCCATCTGGCGGGCTGGTCCAGCGCCGGCCAGTTGTACCGCACCTCCCCGATCCACCGCGCCTGGCCGTCCGCCCCGAACTCCGCGAGGCCGCGCCGCGACGGATGCCGGCGCAGCCGCCCGGCGGCCAGCCGCGCCGCGTAGCAGCGCTTGCAGCCCTCGCTGACCTCCAGGCAGCCCACGACGGGGTTCCAGGTGGCCTCGGCCCATTCGATTCCGGTCTTGTCGCCCATCAGATTCTCCTCGTCTTCGCGGCGGCGTCCCGCAACAGCTTGCGCAGCCGCCGGAGGCGCGCCGCCAGCGGCTGCGGCGTCGTCTCGAAACCGGGCAGCAACTCCCGGTTCATCGGCAGCATCAGGCAGTCGGCGGCGAACAGTCGCAGGAAATCGTCGGGGGTGATCTCCATGGCGGTCCCGGGATCGCGCCGGGTCTCGTCCAGCGCCGCGTCGAACGCCTCGCGGAAGGCGGGATCCGCGCCCCCGACGGCCTTGATCGCGACCATCATCGCCTGGAGGCCGCCGGTCATACCCCCACCCACTCGAGGTGCGCGTCGCGCGCCCGTTCCAGCGCGGCCATCCACTCCTCGGTAATCTCCGCGTCCGGCCACAGCGCCGCCGCCCAGTCTGCGCTCCAGTGCGCCCCGAGCAGCGAGCGCAGGACGATGGCCTCCCCGAGCCGGTCCGGCGTCACGCCCATGTTGCCGGCCTCCTCGAGGATCAGGTCGGCGAAGTCGCCGGAGGCCAGGACGTGCGCCCGCACGCTGAAATGGAACGCGTCCGAAAAGCGTTCGAACTCGTGGTCCAGGCCTTCGGGGTGCCGCTTCATGGCGCGAACCTCTTCCACCAGTCGTCGTGGGCGTCCCGGCCTGTCCAGGGCGGCCAGCCACTCGCCCGAGACCTCGCGCTCCGGGAAGAGCTGATCCGCCAGGTCCCGAGGATCCGGGTCCACATCGTGTCGACCGTCATGCCGCCGGCGTCGGGGTCGCGCATCAGTCCCGCCTCGAGCCGGGCCAGCTCGGCGGCGGCCTCGCCGCGGTCGCCGCCGCTCACCGCAGGCTCTCCGGCATCAGCGAGATCATCTCCGGCCACGCCTCGACCACGGAGGCGTAGGCGCGCGCCTCCTTCGCCATGCGGCGCTTCTCGCAGATCGAGAACATCACGTAGCAGAGATCCTTCACGTGCCCGCGCCGGTCCGGGGGGACGGCGCCGAGGACGTAGGCGGCCCACCGCTCGCCCCGGACTTCCAGCGCGCTGATGACGGTCTGCGTGTGGAACCAGTCGGTCGCCGGTCCCTGCCGCCGGACGGCCAGGCACACCCGCTCGAGCGTCTCCCAGTCCACCTCCATCAGCTTGCCGTCCGGAGCCGCCTCCGCGGCTTCCGCCGCGACGGCGACGAACTCGGCCGGGTCGAACAGGGAGAGCTGATCGGTCATCGCCGCCTCCCCGCTCACAGGAACGACGCCCCGGCGTGGTCGACGAAGCTCTCCTCGTCGCGGATGTACCGGAGGACGGTGTCCGCGCGCCGGTGGCGGGTCACCTCCATGATCTTGTCGATCCGCGCGTGGTGCGCCGCCGCGGAGGTCACGAACCCGGCGCGCAGGGAGTGGCCGGAGTAGGGCCGCGGATCGAAGCCGAGCTTGGCGACGCGGCGCTTCACGATCCGGGAGACCTCCCCCGGATGCAGCGGGGCGCCCGACGGCTTGCCGCCGCGCGCCAGGGACTGGAAGGCGAAGCCGGACGCGATGCCGGACGCCTCCAGCCAGCGGTTCAGCCGCGTGATCGGCCGGATCGCCGCGCCGTCGATCACCGCCACCGCCTGCCCCCTCCCAAGCTTGTCCGTCTTCGAGCGCCGGATCAGGATCCGCAGGCCGCTGTCGTGCGGTTCCAGATCGTCGATCCGCAGCGCGCACAGCTCCGAGCGGCGGAGCGCCACCGAGAAGCCCAGCGACAGGACCGCCGCGTCGCGCAGCGCGTGCAGGCCGCCGTCCGCGCAGGTCTCCAGCATCGCGAGGAGTTGCCCCTCCCGGATCGCCTTCGCTTGCCGCGGGGGGTCGTTGCGCTTCCGCGCGAGGCCGCGCAGGACCTCGTCCACCGTCCGGTCGGACGCGGGCGACGGTCCCGCTCCGCGCCGGCGCCAGCGGTCGACCAGGGCGCTGCGGTAGAGCTGGAGCGTGCTCAGCGCCAGCGGCCGGCCGGACGGTCCTTCCTCCCACATTGCGACCATGAACGCGGCGACGTCGGACGCCGCCGCGTCGTCCGGCGGCAGGTCCCGCCCCCGGCACCACCGGGCGAAGCAGCGCCAGCCCTTCTCGTAGGCGATCCGGGTGTTCTCCGCCTGCGCGCCCTCCCGCGCCTCGTCGACGTTCATTGGCCGGTCCCTCCGACCCTGACGACCTTCATCGCCTCGTCGCCGAGCGCGTTGATCGCCTTCACCGCGATCCGCCCCGACGCGGGGCGCGGGAACGGGCGCGATACCGTGCGCCGAAGCGATGCCCACGTCTCCGGATCGACGTCCGCCTTCAGCGTCTTCTTCAGCGCCTGATAGGGGTCGACACTCGCGCCGGGGAAATACGCCTGCCGCGTCACGAACGGGCCGGGGCGATAATCGGTATCGACGAACCAACAGGCGATCCCGTCGGGATCGTCGGAGCGAACCTCGCATGAGCGCGGATCGAAGACGTCAACGCCGTTCATCCGAACCTGGATGAGATCGCCGCCGGCATCTTCGACGGAAATGTCCGGTTCGCCGAAGGCGACGAACAGATTGGCCGCCGACGTGGCCCGTATCACCGGCAACGGCAGATCGTCCGGAAGGTCGGCGCAATCCGCGCTGTAGCAAAAGGCGCAACAGATCAGGACGTCGTAGCCGTAGCCGGCAGCTTCCCGCGCCGCCGCCACAATGTCGGAGCGACGCACGGTGCCGAACTCCGGCCCGATGAAGATCCCGGCCCTGCGTTCGACGTTCACGGCCTTCATCGCCCGGCCCCCAGTCCCCGGCGCCACCGCTCCCGCCGCGCCAGCCGCGACAGACGCCAATCCGGCGCGTCGCCCTCGTCCGGGGAATCCTCGAGCTTCAATTCGGAGTGCAGGAACCACGCCCTGCCATCGTTATCGAGGTCGACGGTCGCGAACGGCTGCCCTTCGCCGCCGTCGAGGATCCCCGATTCCGCGACCGTCCCCGATTTCCCCGGATGGACGATCGTCCCGCCGCGCACCGTCACGCGGTCGCCTCGCTGGAGCGCCCGCGTCACCGGTCGTTCCCCTCGCAGACGCAGGGAGCTTCGCCCCCCGCCAAGTGCGCCGCGAAGAGGTCCTTCAGGTCGGCGGCCGCCTCGTCGCGGCTGCCGCGCCATTCCCCGTCGCCGGCGCCCGGCCACGTCAGTTCCGCCCGGTATGTCCAGCCGCGCCCCCCGTCCCGGCGGATCAGGCCGATCCAGCTGGTCCCCGCGATCATCAACTTCGCCTGCCGCCCGTCGCGGGCGCCGCGCCAGGGATCGACCGGCGCCTCCGGCGCGGCGGGGGTCCCGTCCTCGCCGAGCCGCCAGGGCTGCCACTGCCACGTCACGGCCCGAGCCTCCACCGCGCCTCGACCCAGGCTTCCGCCGCCGCGTACGACGGCCAGCGCCGGGGCAGGATCCCGCGCCGCGGGCCGACCCCACCCGCCACGTCTCCCGGAACCGCCGGTAGGGGCCGAGCGCGGCCAGGCGCTCGACGTCCAGCTCCAGCTTCGTCTGTCCGGGCCACCGCTTCGGCGGGGCGTGGATTTCCTCGAAACGCGCGCGCCAGACGACGGCGACGAAGCGTCCGCGGCGGTCCACCAGGACGCGCAGGTGCTCCTGCCGGAAATGCCGGAACGGCGGGAAGGACCGCCGCCTCACAACCGCACCAGAATGCTGGCGACGCGGATCGCGGCCGGACTCGCTCCGAACGCCCCCTTCCGCGCCGACCGCGCCGCGCGGACCAGCAGGACGCTGTCCGCGAGCAGGCCGGCGGCCTCGTCGTCGCCGACCGGCCGTCCCGTCATCATCGAAATCTCGCGGATCCACCGCGCCGCCGCCTCCCGGAATTCCCGCCCGCCCGGACGGAAGTTCTTGCCGGCCAACCCGTCGGCGAAGATCTCCACGAGCAGGTCCCGCTCGCGCTCCGGCAACCGGGGCGACGCGGCCGCGACGCTCCCCGGCCGCCCCGCGGCGCTCCGCGCGCGGCCAGCGCGCCGTTCGCGGAGGCGTTCCCGGCGCTTGCACTCGGGGCAGCGCGCGACGTCGACCGGGGCCGAGCACTCGACGCAGAGGCCGCGCGCGCGGCGCCAGTGGTATTCGTGCTTCCGGGGCATCATTCGTCCTCGACGGCGCCGGCCTCGCGGAACCGGGCCCAGATGTCGTTGAGCCAGGCCCGCTGGCGATCGGAGAGCCGGAGGCCGCCTTCCCACTTCGCCAGCCGGAGATGGAGGTCGGCGAGGAACGCGTCCTCGCGGTCGCCCTTGACCAGGTCGGGCCGCTCCGCGGCGGCCTCGACCAGCGCCCCCAGGCGCCGGGCGCGGTCGGCGCCGATCTCGGGGGGGGGCATCAGCCATGGGCATCCGGGTGCGCGCGCCCGGCTTCGGTCAGCTCCCAGACCGCCAGCCCGTCGGGATTGGTTCCGGCCCACTCGGCGAGGCCTTCGCCGACGAGGTCGGCGATCGCGAACGCCGCCTCCTCGACGAGGCAGTCGAGCCGCCCCGCCACGCTGGCGGCCGACGCGGTCTCCCCGTCCGCCCCGGCGTCGGCCAGGGCGCGGAGGACGTCGTGGCGCAGGGTCACGCCAGCCTCCCCGCGGCCTCGCGGCCGGGGTCCGTCAGCTTCCAGACGAGCTGCGAGCGGGGCATCCAGCAGCGCTGGGCGTAGCCCATCCGCTCCAGCGCCCGCATGGCGCCCGGCAGCTCGCAGTCCGCCAGCCGGGCGCGCTCCATGATCGCCCGCTCCGAGGCGTGCGCCTCGCAGCCGGCGGCCCGGCGATCGTCGATCTCCGCCGCGAGCGCGCGCAAGGCGGCGTTCGCGCCGAACGCCGGTTCGGGGAGGCCGCTCATCGCGCGTTCTCCCCGGCGTCCTCGATCAGGGCCGCGACGATCCGGTCGAGGTCGCTCCGCGCGACCTTGATCACGACCTCGTCGTCGGGCTCGACGATGGCGGCGCCGACCGCCGCGAGGTCCTTCGCCGGCAGCTTCCTGAGCGCGGCCGCCACGATCTTCTCGCTGACCTTGATCAGCCCCTCCGCCCGGTCCGGCAGTTTCTTCCGGATCAGCGCGATCGAGCGCGCCTCGTCGCACTCCAGCTTGCCCGGCTGCTTCCGGAAGCCGACGGTGACGCCGTGAAAGGGCACGGTGCGCGGCTTCTCGAACAGCTCCGGCGATTCCTCGATCGCCGCGAACAGCGCGTCCCGCGCCGCCGCGACGTCCGCCGCCTGGCGCTTGATCGGGCGCATCTTCTGGCGCGCCGCCTTCCGCTGCTCTTCCCGGACTCCCTCGACGGTGTCGTCGAGCTTGTCCCGGGCCGCGGCGTACCGCTTGCACAGCTCCTCGATCTCGATCATGGTGCTCATGTCCGTTTTCTCCTCATGAGGTTTCGGATGAATCCCGCGAGGCGGCGGAGATGGAACCTCCGCCGCCCCGCCTTCGCCGGCGGGAACAGCGTTCCGCCGGCGGCCAGCCGTCCGATCAGGTCAGACATGGCTCTCCGCCCCGGCCTCGTCGACCAGCCGCGACAGGGTCAGGATGGCGGGGAGCCAGGTCGTCCCGTCGCCGTACTCCTGCGCCACCGTCTGCGCGCAGCGGAGGCACTCGAGGGCGTGGACGAGATCCCCGTCCTCGATCGCGACCTCCGCCTCGCTCGCGTAATCCCCGGCGAAGCCGGCGGCGTCGAGGGCGGCCTGCCGCAAGGCCCGCGTCGCGGGGGTGTCGAGGACGACGACGTTGCCGCCCGCCGCCGGGGCGTCCGCCGGCAGCGGGAAACCGCCGGTCCGGATCTCGACGACCTCCCCCCGCACGGTCATGGTGGTGACGCTGCTGCTGCTCATGCCTGTCTCCTCTCTTCGAGCGTTCGTCCCGGGGTCCGGGTCACGCCGCGCCCTCCGGGCCGTCGGGCGTGCGTTCCTCGATCCAGTCGGCCATGCGGACGACGCGGGGCGGCGTTTCGGCGTCCGGCCCCGCGGCGTCCGGCCAGCCGGCCTCGCGGAAGAACTCCGCGATCCGGTCCGCGGTCGCGCCGTCGATGTCTTCCGCGCACGTGCGCATGAGCTTGATCGCGCCCCGCACGTCGGCGACGTCGGCCGGCGGCGATCCGCAGATCTCTTCCATAACGCGGGCGACCTCCTCGTATTTCAGGGCCGCCTCTTCGATCGCGGCGACGAAGATGTCCCTGACCCTGCCGCACCTCATCGCCACGCCTCCGCCGCGTCCGCGAACGCCTCCGGGGTCCAGATCTCGGTGGCGTTGCGGACGAGACGCTCCTGCCCGCCCGCCGGCCGCGGCCGCCGCTTCGCCGCCAGCGCCCGCTTCCGCGCCTTCTCCTTGCCGCCGCGGCGGACGAGGCGCTTCTTCCGCGCCGCCCTCTTCATGACGCCACCCACAGGCCGTCGGCGAGCTGCACGCAGTAGCCGCGGTCGATGCCGGCGTCCGCGTCCGGGTGCCGCAGGGACACCGCTTCGGACCAGGATCTGCCCGGCGCGACGGGCGAATCGCCGCGCTCCAGGCTCGCGGCGAGGTCGGCGGCCGCGGCGGACGACATGCGCCGGGCCTCCTTCGGGTCGGTCGTGGTCAAGGGTCTCGTCATGTTCGTCTCCTCTCTCCTCAGGCGTGGCAGGCGTAGTCGCCGGCCGCGCTGCCGACCCGCCGGCACTGGTCGCACATGCGGTGGCCGGCGTGCTGCGAAACGATCTCCGCGCCGCAGCGCAGGCATTTGCGGAGCTTCGCCTTCGATCCGTAGGTCCGGCCCTCCGCCAGCAGGACCTTCCGGCGGGCGATCACCGCGCCGCAGGTCCGCCCGATCTCGCGCCCGATCGCGGCCGGGTGGCCGGCCCGCATCACCGCGTTGTCCTCCGCCTCGCTCCAGCCGGCCGCGTCGCCGCCCTCCGCGCGGACGAAGCCGAGCCGGTTCGCCCGGCCGATCGCGGCGTTGCGGGAGGCCCCGGCCAGGGCCGCCGCCTGGCGGAACGTCTTGCCGTCCGCCAGCGACTGCCGCAGGATCTCGTCCTGCGCGGGAGACCAGCGCTTCACGCCGCCTCGCTTTCGGCGGCGGCCGCGAGGTCGCCGGCCGCGATCGCCCCGCGCCCGTCGGCGCGCGCCATCAGCCACGCGCCGGCCAGCAGCCGGCGCAGGGCGTGGAGGCCGCCCGGACCCCGCCCCGCCGCCATCAGCGCGGCGCGCTCCTCGCGCGCCGGCCGGCGGCCGAGGACGGACTGCGCCAGCGCCGCCACGTCGGCCTCCGGGGCGGCGCCCAGCGCCACCCGGACGCCGGTCCGCCCCGTCACCTGCGGGCAGCGCGCCAGCGTCTGGCGGATCGAATCGTCGCCCAGCAGGCCGAGGCCGCATCCGGCGAGGTCGCGCAGGCAGCGCAGCTCGTCGAGCTGCCGCGCGTTCAGGTGGTGCGCCTCGTCGACCACGAGCAGCGCGGTCCGGCCCTCCAGCCGCGCCACGATCGCGGTCTCGGCCGCGAGGGCCGACGGGTGCTGGCCGCCGGCGCCGGCGGCCTCCGCGACGCGGAACAGCATCCCGGCGAGGCTGGTGGTGGCCCCGGTGACGGCGACGTAGGCGGTGCCGGCGCGCGACGCGCAGTACCGCCGGGCCGCCCACGTCTTGCCCGCGCCCGGGCGCCCGTGGACCAGCGCGATGTCGCCGGTCGCCTGCGCGTGGCCCAGCGCCGCCTCCACGTCGCCGGTCACGCCGAGGTCGACGTGGCGGTCGAGGCCGGCCGGCGCCAGGGAGCGCCGCGCCGCCTCGCGGCGGGTCTCGATCCACGCCTCGACGCGCCGGGCGACGTTCGCGGAATCGCCCTTGTAGGCGCCGCGCAGCCAGGTCGACAGCGTCGCCGAAGAGACGCCGACCTCGCGGGCGGCGCGGGCGGCGGACAGTCCCGCCGCCTCCATCTCGGCGCGGCAGCGCTCGGCGAGCGCCCCGCCTTCCGGGGCCAGTGAGTGGATTTCAGCCATTATGCTCCTCCCTTCGCTGAAGCTCCTTCAGCGCGTCGACGACGCGCCTCGCCTTCGGCGGCGGCAGGCTCTTCACCTCCGCCGAACGGGCGGCCGCCCGCGCCGCCTCGCGCAGCGCCGGCGTCTCGCAGGCCTCGTCCCGGCGCGGCAGGTCGACCACGCGCCCGGCCTCGGCGTCCGCCGCCTCGAGCGCCTCGTCCATCACCGTCTCCGGAGAGATCCGCTTCTTGAGGTCCCGCGCCCAGCCGCGCGCCTCGCGGTCGGCCTCGCGCGCCCGCGCCTTCATCCGGGCGGCGATCGCGGCGCGGTCGACCCCGGTCCGCGCCGGGTCCTCGGCGACGCACAGGAACGCCGCGCCGCGGTAGACCAGGACGCGCCCGAGGTCGGCGGGGTCGCGGCGGAACCGCACCTTCTCGCCGACCAGGTCGCCGAGCTCGGCGGCGACGTAGAGGCCGCCGTCGATCCGCAGCCCCTTCTTGCCCACCGTCCGCGCGTCGCCGTCGCCCAGGAGGACGTCCAGCGCCCGCTCGTCGCGGACGCGGCGGACCGGCCGCGTCCAGGCGTTGGCCCGCGCCCACGGCGAATCGCCGTCGAGGCCGGAATGCGGCCGCCGCCCGTAGACCGAATCGGTCCAGGCGTCGCAGCGCCGCTGGAGGTCCTCGGGCGACAGCGACACGCCCCACGGGTCGGCGCCGCCCATGCGGGCGGCGAACGACTTCCGGTTGCGGATCGCCTGCGCGTCGGCGACGGAATGGCCCGTGAAACCGGGCAAGAACGCGAATAAATCGCGGCTCAACGTGCCGATGAAGCGCTCGACGAAGGGCTTCGACTCGGGCGCGTACGGCGGGCAGCGGTCGTGCGCGACGCCGAGGTCGCGCAGGACCTCCGCGAGGTGCCTCGACGTGTAGTCGGCGCCCTCGTCGGTCCGCGCGCACGCCGGCACGCCCCAGTCGAGGACGCAGCGCCGCAAGAGCGCGGCGATCGCCGCCGACCGCGACACCGGCGCCACCAGCACCTTGGCCCGCCTGGACCAGACGTCGACGGCGGCCACCACCGCCTGGCGGCCGCCGGGGTCGCACATCACGTCGGCGGGGGTGGAGTCCAGTTCCCACAGCCCGTTCAGCGCCGTCACGACGGCGGCCGCGTCGCCGGCCGCCGGCTTGCGCAGGGAGCGGTGGCGGTCGGGGTGCTCGACGGCGGAGATCGCGCGGGCGTTCTCCATGCGCCAGCGGCCGAGCCAGCGCGCCGCGGTGCGCGCCGAGGGGACGGCGAGGCCGCGCACGCGCATCGCCCGGCGGACGTGCTCCGCGGTGACGTGGCGGCCGTGCTCCAGGGCCAGCGCCGCCATCAGCTCCACGGCCTCCGGCGGCGGGCCGGGCCGCCCGCTCTTCGGCGCGTCGAGCAGCGCGGCCGCCTGCGATTCGGGCGGCAGGCCGCGGATCCGCCGACGCCACGCGGCCACCGAGGACGCCGAAGACGCGATCTCGCGGGCCGCCGCCGCGTCGGCGAGCGCGCGGGGCGTCCCGGAGGCGGCCAGCTCGTCGGAGCGCCGGGCGGCCGACAGCCGCGTCCGCGCCGCCTCGCGCTGACGGTCCGTCGCGGCGTCCCACGCGAGGCTTTCGGACGGCGCCGCGCCTCCGAAACGGACCGCGAACGTCATCGGTCGTCCCCGAGCAGCGCGTCGACCCGCGCGGCGATCGCGTTGGCCCGCGCCACGCGCCTCTCGATGCGGCCGCGGACGCGCTTCCGCGCCGTCCGGGCGGCGTTGCCGTGGAGGGAGTCCACCGGGCCGCCGGCCTTGAAGAACGCCTGCGCGGCGTCCTCGACGTCGCGCCAGGCGCGTTCGACCGAGCGCATCGAATCGTCGGCCGTCTGTTCGAGCCGGACCAGCTCGCCGGCGGCCTCGCTGCGGGAGAGCGCCTCCTCGAGGTCGGCGATCCGGCGCCGGAGGCGGCGCTCGGTCGACGCCTCCCGGACCGCCGCGCGGGTCTGGTCGCGGGTCCAGGCGCCGGCTTCCGCGGCGTCGAGGATCCGCTCGCGGTCCGCCTCTTCGAGGCGCGCGGCCTCGAGATGGTGGGTGAAATCAACCGATTTTCGCGGCGCGAAATTCCTGTACGCCCTTGAAACGGCTAGATAGTTGGAAAATTTCTCGGGCGAAATCCCGATTTTCGCGGCCGTTTCGCGGGCGCTCAATCCCCACCGGTCGAACCCCTCGCCGCACCAATATGCCAGATCCCAGCGCGAATCGGCACGCGCTTTCGTCAGCGCCGCGCCGCGGACCGCCCACGCCTCCATGCCGGCGTCGCCGCCGGCGGGGTTCGGCGCGGCCGTCACGCGGCGCCTCCCTGGGGCGAAGAGACCAGCCGGTACCACCACACGCGGCCGAGCGGGCCGCGCTCCTGGCGGCACTCGACCCAGTAGCCGTTGTCGCGCAGCTCCGCGACGCAGGCGTTCACCGCGCACACGTCCGCGTCCCGCACGATGTCCCTGGTCGAATGCTCCCGCCCGTCCTCCAGGACGGCGAGCACCCGCTGCAGCCGCGGCGACCGCTCCACGGAGGCGCTGTGCATCAGGCCGTCCCCCGCCGGTAGGCCCGCGCCAGGTGCTCTTCGCAGTACGGCGCCGGCCTGTCGCGTCCGGCGACGGGCGCGCCGCAGAAGCCCCGGCGGCGCGGGTCGCCGTCGATCCACTGGCAGGTCGCCGGCGGCGGCCCCGGGACGTCGCGGATCGTCAGCCCCGACGGCCAGCGCGGGGCGAAGGCCGCGGGTTCGCCGACCGGGGCCGGCGGCGGGGCGGCGCCCGGGGCCGCCGGCGCGGCCGCCCGCGGGCGGCCCGTCCTCCGCCGCGCCGGCAGGCCGAGCGCCCTGCGCCGGCCGTCGACCGCGCTCCTCGACACGCCCAGCGCCGCCGCGGCCTCGATGGTCGTCGCGCCCTCGCTCCACAGCCGCCGCAACTCGTCGTCGCGCACCCTGTCGCGGGGGCCCGGGCGGCCTCGCGGCCGCGCCGGCAGGCCGAGCAGCACCCGGCGCGAACGCACGCCGTCGGCCGACAGCCCCAGCGCCCGCCCTATCTCGGCCGACGTCCGGCCCTCGCTCCACAGCCGCCGCAACTCGTCGTCGCGCTCTTCGGGCACCGTGCGGTTCCCCTTCTGGCGCGCCGGCAGGCCGAGCGCCCTGCGCCAGCCGTCGACCCCGGTCTTCGACATGCCCAGCGCCGCCGCGGCCTCGATGGTCGTCGCGCCCTCGCTCCACAGCCGCCGCAACTCGTCGTCGCGCGCCCCGTCGCGGGGCCGCCCGCCGCCCGGCCGCCCGGGCAGGCCGAGCCTCTTCCGCCGCTCGACCACCGCGTGATAGGTGCGCCCGACCGCGGCGGCGATCTCGTCGATCGGCCGCCCTTCGCTCCACATCCGGCGCATCGCGCCGTCCTCGGCGGGGGTCCAGCGGGGGAGCTTCATGCCGCCTCCAACGCCGCCGCGCCCGCGTCCGTCAGCTCCCATGTGCAGAGGACGCCGCGCGACGACAGCATGTACCTGTTCTCGGCGAGATGGCCGTCGCGCACGGCGGCCTGCAGCTGCCGCCAGACGGCGTCGAGGGACGCGTCGCGGCCGAGCGTCACGGTCAGGCGGTAGCGGATCTCCGTGAGCGAGCCGCGGCGCTTCTCGGCGGCCAGGTCGCGGATCGCCCGCAGGACCGCCGCCCGGCCGCCGAGGCCGTCCGGACGCCCGGTCGCCGATTCCTTCGCCGCCCGGACGAAGGCGCGCTCCGTCTTGCGGCGCGGCCTCGTCATGCGGCGTCCCGATCGATCGTCAGTTTCCGTGCGGCGATGAGGAAGACGCGCCGAATCGGCTGGATTCCTTTTTCCCATCGCATAACCGTGGTCTGGTGGACTCCGAGTTCGGCGCCCATCTGCTGCTGCGACATGCCCAGATTTCTGCGGATCGCCGCGAATTCGGCCGCATGGTTTTGCTTGTCCATGCGTTTTGCATAGACGAAGAAAAAGACCCAGTCAATGCGTTTTGCATAGATTTTTTCATTATGCATAGCGCATGACCATTCACGAACGACTCAAGTCGGCGCGAATCAGAGCCGGGTTCGGGAGCGCCGCCGCAGCTGCGGAGGGGTTCGGCTGGCCGGTCGGGACCTATTGCGGCCACGAAAACGGCTCCAGGGGCATTCGGCTGGCGGTGGCCGAACGCTACGCGCAAGCGTTCCGGGTCAGCGATGTTTGGCTCGTGAACGGGGTGGGTCGGCCGGACGACGGCGAAATGCACGCTGTGCACAGGGTGCCGGTCCACGCGGTCACCGTGCCAATCGGGGTCAACAACGTGGAGATAAAGGACGCTCCCGTGACCGGCTATCAGTATTTCGGTCGCGACTGGATGTTGACGCAACAACTCAGCCCGTCGCGGTGCGCTGTCGTCAGATACGACGGGGCTTGGACCCCCGACCTGATCGGCCCGTGCTGGCTATTGATCGACTTGAGCGCCCAGGGCCGCACCCGCCGCGCCGGACGTCTGTATCTGTTCTGCGCCGACCGAGGCATAGAAGTGGCGCGGGCAAGACGCTCGCCGACGGGCGAGTGGCGTCAGTATGTCGCCGACACTGCCGAATGGGACTGGCCCGAAAGCACCCGCATCCTGGGCGAAATTCGTTGGGCGATGAGGACGTTCGGCCCGACTGGCGGCATCGAATAGCCGAAAATTTCTCCCCCGGCCCCTTGCGCCGCGCGCACGCCGCGCATATATACTGTATACGCGAAGGGGAGAAGGAAATGCCCGACTACACGATCAACATCCGGGCGAGGGAATCGGGCGGCTGGCGGGTCACGGCCCGCGTCACCGGCCGCCAGGTTCCGGTCTACCGCAACGAGTGCGTGGCCGACCTGTCAGCGGCCGCGGGCGTCGTCGCGGATTCGGTCATGCCCGCGATCCTGGACGCGGACAGGCGGGGAGAGGGGAAATGACGCTGGTCGATTGCCGCGAGTGCTCCGGCCCGGTCGCCCGCTCGGCGAAGGCGTGCCCCCATTGCGGCGCGCCCGGGCCGGAGAAGCCGGAGGCGTGGCTCGGCGTGTGCGCCGACGTAGCGTCGGGGACGCTGTCGTTTTTCTTCTGGGCGGTGATCGCGCTGACGGTGTTGGGGTTGCTCGCCGCCTGACCGTCCGGACGGGCGAAGGCCCCGCCGCCGGCGGGGCCTTCTTCTTGTGCGGGGCGGCGGGCCGCCGGGGCGTTGCTTCGCGGCGCGGCTCCCCCGGCTTCCGCCGCGCCCAGCCCTGACCCTTCGCGCCGCCCCTCTCGGGATTCCGCGTCGCCTGAATAGCGCGTTTCCGGGGCCTTCGTTCAGGGGATATTTCTCCCCTGAACCGCCGCCGCCCTTCCGTGCGAAACATGTCCGATTCGCACGGAGGCCCGAATGTCGATACCGAAGAATGTCCTCGAGAAGATGCCGACCCGCGCGGCGATCGCGAAGATCCTGAACCTGGAACCCACGGAGGCCGAGCGGAAGCTCGGCTACGGGAAGCCCGCCGACTGCGTGCTGAGCGCCGTCTTTCGGCCGAACGACGGCAACCCCCTGTACGTCGGCGTGACGACGATCGGCGGGCGGAAGTACCGGATCTTCCCGGACCGCGCGGTCGACGTCTACGCCGAGGACGCGCCGCCGCCGCAGGCGGCGGTGGACCGCGCGGGGCTGCTGCGCGACGCGGTCCCGACGCTCGACGCGGACGACGAGGACGCCTGGACGCGGGGCGGCAAGCCGACGCCGGACGCGCTGGGCGCGGCGGCGGGGCTGCCGGACGTGACCGCGGCCGAGCGCGACGCCGCCTGGGAGGCGGCGCGGCCGGAAGGGCCGCCGAAGGAGCCGCCGGAATGAGCGTCGCGGGCGGGACGCGCGGCGAGGCCCGCGTCGGGGTCGACTTCAACCCGTCGGGCGACGGCAGGATCGACGGGATCAAGCGCCTCGCGGCGCAGCTGATCGACCGGATCGGCGAGATCCCCGAGCCGCCGGGCGGACGCGGACGGGAGGTCGCGCGGCTGAAGGCGCTGGCGGAGGACGGCGTCGAGGGCGCCGCGATGTGGGCGGTGAAGGCCGCCGCGAGGTCGCGGTGACCGGGCGCGTCGCGGAGGCGGCGGCCGGGTCGTTCGAGCAGCGCCGCGACGCGGTCCACAAGACGCTGCGGGCCGAGGACGGCGACGGGCCGAACTGGCGCTGGATCTGCGCGCTGTTCCAGGACCCCGACCAGGTCGTGGTGTCCGACGGCAGCGTGCTCACGCGCTACGACTACCGGCTGCGCGACGACGGCGGCGCCGACCTGACGAACCCGGTCCGCGTCGAGGAGACGTTCCGCGAGGTCCCGATGGCCGAGGCGGCGATCCCCGGCGGGATCGTCGAGGCGGAGGGGGACCGGCGCGGCCGCTGGGCGGTGCGGGTGATCCGCGGCGGCCTGAGCAGGAACGGGAACTTCTACACGGCGGACGCGCTCGAGGGCGCGGCGCCGCTGGTCGAGGGCGCGCGGGTGCTGGCGCGGTCCGACGAGGACCACCTCCGGGGCCGCGACACGTCGGTCTCGGCGCTCGTCGGGCGGATCGCCGAGGCGAGCTACGCCGCCGGCGGCGCCGGCGAGATCCGCGGCGTGCTGGAGTTGATCGAGCCCGACGGCCCGATCGCGGCGAAGCTGCGCGAGGCCCACGCCGCCGGCATGATCGGATCCGCCGCCGCGAAGCCGATCCTCGGCCTGTCCATCGTGGCGGCGGGCCGCGGGCGGTCCGCGACGGTCGACGGCCGCCGCGTCAACATCGTCGAATCGATCGAGCGGGTCGATTCGGTCGACCTCGTGGTCGAGCCGTCGGCCGGCGGCGCGATCCTCGACCTCATCGAATCGGTCCACGAACGGCAACAGGGAGACGACGCCATGCGCGAGCGCATGAAGAGACTTGTGGAGGCGCGACTGGGCAAGGCCCGGCTGGAGGCGCTCGACGCGGACGACGACGAGGGGCTCGAGGCGCTCTATCGCGAGGCGCTGGCGGCGCCGGAGAATCCGCCGCCGGACGGCGGGCTGACCGAGTCGCGGGTGCGCAGCCTCGCCGTCGGCGCGGTCGACGACCGGGTCCGGCTGATCGAGGCGCGCGCCGCGGCGCGCGAGGCGGTGGCCGCGTCGGCGCTGCCCGGCCCGGCGCAGGCCAGGCTCCGCGAATCGTTCGGCCGCGCGGAGATCGGCGGCCTGGGCGCCGACGCCGTGAAGCGCGCGATCGACGCCGAGCGGGCCTACCTCGCGGAGATCGCGCCGGCGGGTCAGGTCACCGGCCTGGGCGAGACCCGCGTCGAGGTCACCGAGGGGTTCGCGGAGAAGGTCGGCAAGATGTGGGACGCCTTCTTCGACCCGAACGACAAGTCCTGCGTCTCGGTGAAGGAGGCCTACGTCCAGTGCACGGGCGACCGGAAGGTCACCGGCCGCCTCGAGAGCTGCGACCCGGCCGTCGTCCGCGAGGCGTTCCGGCTGAGGGAGGCGCTCAGCACCGCGACGATGGGCGAACTGCTGGTCGACGCGATGCGGAAGCGGATGCTCGCCGACTACCGGGAGACCGCGATCTACGACGGCTGGACGAAGTGGTGCTCGGTCGCCACGACCACGGATTTCCGGGCGAACCACCGCATCCGCTGGGGCGGCTACGGCGACCTGCCGGGCGTCGCCGAGGGCGGGGCCTACGGACCCCTCGGGTCGCCGGCCGACGAGAAGGAGGATTACGCGGTCACCAAGCGCGGCGGCACGGAGAACATCACGCTGGAGGCGATCAAGAACGACGACGTCATGGCGGTGCAGCGGCTGCCCCGGATGCTGTCGCGCGCCGCGAAGCGGACCGTCTCGAAGTTCGCCGCCGACTTCCTGATCGACAACGCCGACTTGCAGGACAACGTGGCCCTCTTCCACGGGACGCACGGCAACCTCGGCACCGCCGCCCTGAGCGGCGCGAGCCTCGCGGCGGCGCGGCTCGCGATGGTGAAGCAGACCGAGCTGACGTCCGACAAGAAGCTCGGGATCGGCCCCAGGTATCTGCTCGTGCCGTTCGACCTCGAGGAGGCGGCGGTCAACATCTTCCGGCGCAACACCGAGAACGACCGGACGTTCGTGCAGACGCTCTCGCTCGAGGTGATCCCGGTCCCCGAATTCACCGACGCGAACGACTGGTTCGTCGTCGCGGATCCGATGGACGTGCCGACCGTCGAGATCGGCTTCCTGGACGCGGAGACCGAGCCGCAGATATTCGTGCAGGACAGCCCGTCGGTGGGCTCGCTCTTCACGAACGACCAGATCACCTACAAGATCCGGCACATCTACGGCGGCGCCGCGCTCGACCACCGCGGGATGTACAAGGCCGCGGTGACCTGATGCCGCGGGCCGACTACGCGTCGCTGATCGACTCGCTGGTCCGGGACGACGCCGACCGGATCGACGCCGCCCAGCGCGACGACGCGCTCGACCGGGCGGTGCTCGCCTACGCCGCGCTCCGTCCGCGCGCGGCCGTCGGCGGCGCCGTCCCGCCGCACCGGCTGGCCGATCCCGACGCGGTCCCGCCCGTCTCCGCCGACACCATTCCGGCCTCGGACCGCGAAGCGGTCTGCGCGCTGGCCGCCGCGTCGCTCTACGAGCAGCTGGCGGGCGCGTACGCGAATGCCACCGAACCGACGATCGGCGCCGACTCCGTCGACTGGCAGTCGGCGGCCGACCGCTACCGGCGGCTGTCCAACCACCACCGCGACCGGTGGCGCGAGGAGATGGGGGTGGCGCGCCCGAGCCGCGCCGCCGCCGCCGCCGCCGTGGTCAATCCCGGCCGCCAGGCGAGCCGCCGGGAGCCGCTGACGCACGGCAGGCTCTCGCCGTGACCGACGGGCTCCGCCTCGACGTCTCCGAGCTGGAGACCCTGCGCCGCGCCTGGCGCGACGCGCCGGACGTCGTGGCCGAGGAGCTGGCGCGGGCCTGCGCCGAAGGCGCCCTGCTCGCCGAGCGCGAGATCAAGGAGCGGACGCCGCGCGGCGTGACCAGCGCGCTGGCCGGATCGATCTCGGCGCGCCCGCCGCGGATCGACGGCGCGTCCGTGAGCGCCGCGGTCTCGACCTCGATCGCGCACGCGATCCCGGTGGAGCTCGGGACGAAGCCGCACTTCCCGCCGGTCGCGCCGATCGCCGACTGGGCGCGCTACAAGCTGGGCGTTCCCGCCGACCGGGCAGGATCCGTCGCCTACCTGATCGCGCGCAAGATCGCCGCGCGCGGCACCGAAGGCGCCTTCATGTTCCGCGACGGCGCCGAGGCCGCCCGGCCGCAGGTCGAGCGCTTCATGTCCGCGGCCGTCGGCCGCGTCGCCGAACGGCTCGCCGGGGCGCGGGCGTGACCGCGGAGCTGCGCGCCGCGATCGTCGCGATCGCCGCCGCCGGGTCGCCGCCCCCGGACGTCGGGACCGTCCACGGGCGCGAGCGCTACGCGGCCTCGACGAAGGACCTCGTGTCCCGTTACGTGCGCGACGGCCGCCTGAAGGGCGGCTACGTCGCGCTCGAATCGCGCTCGGAGCGGGCGCTCGACGACGGCCTCTGGCGCGTCGAGTGGCTCTGGCGGCTGACGCTGTACCGGGCGCTCGACGACGGCGGCGAGTCGCAGACGGCGTTCGAGCAGTCGCTCGACGCGTTGGCGCGGGCGTTCCGCGCCGACGACTGGCGCGGGCGCGCCCTGACGGCGCCCTGGGCGTTCCGCGCCGACATCGACAACGTGTCGTTCGGCGGCGTCCTCGCGCACCGCGCGCGGTGCGGCCTCGCCGCGGAAACCCTGGAGACGGCCGCCGGCGGGCGGGCGTAGGAGAGCAGCGATGACGGCAGCGAAGAAGGCCCACGTCAACAGGACGGTGATCGGCGCGGGCGAGGTGTACCTCGACGTGCTGGACGAGGCGGGGAGCACGCAGGGGGAGCGGTATCTCGGCGGCGCGGTCTCGGCGGCGATCGCGGTGGCGTCGGAGCGCACCGAGGTGTTCGATCCGGACGGCCCGACCGCGCAGAAGATCGTCGACATCCAGCGCACGATCGACCGCTCGTTCTCCATGGTGCTTCTCGACATGTCCCTGGACAACTGGGCGGTCTTCCTGGGCGGCGAAACGGCGACCCAGGCGGTCGCCGCTGGCGACGCGCCGGCGGCCGGCGAGACGATCACCGTCCTGCCCGGCAGGAGCTACCAGCTCGGCGTGTCGGCGGACCGCCCGCTCGGGTTCGGCCGCGTCGCGGCGGCCGGCGGCGCGAACGCCCCCGGCGCCGGCCGCGCGCTCAAGGTCGAGCCGGACGCCGGAGGGGGCGAATACGCCGCCGGGCAGTTCGGGTTCGACCTCGAGCGCGGCAGGCTCTTCGTCGCGCCCGGCGTCGCCGGCGGGATCGCGGCCGCGACCGACGTCAAGGTGTTCTACACCGTGGCCGACGACGACGACTACGCTTACGTCCGGTCGGGCGCCGACGCCAACGTCTACGCCGCCATCCGCTACCTCGAGAACGCGCCGACGTCCGCAGGCCGCGACATCTACATCCGCCGCGCCTCGATCGGCCCCGACGGCGCGGTGGATCTGAAGGACGGGCGCAACCAGGAGCAGCGGATCGGCCTGACCGCGTCGATCCTGACGCACGGCGACCATCCGCAGGTCCTGATCCGCGAGAGCGCGTGATGGCGGCGTCCGAGTCCCTCGAGGCGGCGGTCGAGGCGGCCGACGCGCCGGACCCCGCGGACGAGATTGCGATCCTGTTTCCGGACCGGGCCGTCGCCGTCCGGGATCCGGATTCGGGCGAGAAGGTCGAGATCCTGTGCAGGGCGTTCCGGTTCCGGGAGTCCCTCGACGTGGGGCGCACGGCTGCGCCGCTGATCGCCGAGCTGGCGGACTGCGCCGGCCGCGGCGGACGAATCCGGGTGGACGCCATCGAAGGCGCGATGGCCGCCCACGCCGATCTGTGGATCGACGTCTGCGCCGCCTCGACGGGGCGCGACGCCGCGTGGATCGGCCGTCTCGACGAGGTCTCCGGCATCGCGGTTTCGAACGGCGTCTGGGCGGCGAATTCCCGTTTTTTTACTCGCCGCGTCCTGGACGCGCTTCGGGACGCCCGGTCGAGCTCGGAAGAATCGTCGCCGACCTCGTCAGATACGGGCACGGCCGCCACGACGACGTCTGCGGGCGATTGACGTGGGAGCAAATGCTCCTGTTCTGGCGCTACGGGCGGGAGGCGGAAAATGATTGACCGCGAACTGACGCTGCGTATCCGCGCGGACGTCGCCGCCGCCTACCGCGGGCTTCGGCGGCTCGGCGACGGACTCGGACATGTCCGCCGCGCCGCCCGGCAGGCGCGCGAGGCGCTTCGCAGGGCGGGCGTGGCCATGCGGCGCTGGGCACTGTGGACGACCGCCATCGTCGGCGCCGGGCTCGGAATCAACCGGCTGTCGAAGGCGGTGTTCGCCCAGGAACGGGCGCTGGCGCGAGTCGACGCGCGGATCAGGTCTCTCGGCGCGGCGACGAAGCTGACGACGCCCGGGCTCGCCCGGATGGCCGCGCAACTGCAGGACGTCACGACGTTCGGCGACGAGGCCACTCTCGAGATGCAGTCCCTGCTCCTGACGTTCAGGTCGATCGCCGGGCAGAGCCCGGCGTTGTTCCGCCGCGTGACCGAAGCGGTGCAGGATCTGGCCGCGGCCATGGACATCGACCTGCGGTCGGCGGCGCTCCAGCTGGCCAAGGCGCTCGAAGATCCTGAACGGGGACTGACCGCGCTCTCGCGGTCCGGCACGACGTTCACCGAATCGCAGAAGGACCAGATCCGGGCTTTGGTGGAATCGGGCGATCGCGCCCAGGCGATGGTGCGGATCCTCGAGGTGCTCGAAGGACAGGTGCAGGGCACGGCCCGCGCGATCCGCGACACCCTGGGCGGAGCGGTCGACGCGGCGAAAAACGCTTTCGGCGACCTGTTCGAGGCGCAGGCCGACGACACGCGCGAGCTGCGAGAGGCCATCGAGGACCTGGTCGTCTTCTTGCAGGACCCCAAAACGAAGGCGGCCGCGCGCGATCTCGCCGCCGGGCTGGCGTGGGGAATTAAGGCGGCCCTCGAGGCGTTGCGCGATATCTCGAAGTGGGCTGCGGAGAACCCGCGGCTGGCCGGCGCGATTTTCGGGGGCTATGCCGGCATGCGCGTCGGCGGGATCGCAGGCCCGAAGGGCGCGGCGGCCGGCGGCCTGATCGGCGCCGCCGCCGGGGCGTTCTTCGGAGGCGACATCTTCGGGGCCGGCTCCGCTGTCCAGATCCGCGAGCGGCAGCGGCAAGAGCTGCAGCGGCGGCTATCGGGCGTGCGGGCGGAAATGGAGCGGATAAAGGAGGAGGCGAAGGAGATCGACTCTCGGATCCGGCAGCCGGGTACGGAACATCTGCTCGAGGCGTACCGGGGCCGGATCGTGGCATTGGCGGACAACATGAAAAATCTGCGCGCCGAACTCGGTACGATCAACGGCGAATTGAGAGACTTGGATGCGCTGGATGCCGCTGACGAACTGGAAGAAATTGCGAATTTGCAAACCGGCGATGGATTGCGCGTCGACATGACGCGGGGCAGGAAGCCGGGACCGTTCTCGCCGTCCGCCGCGGACGCCGACAAGCGGGGCAAGGAGCGGCGGTTGACGCTCCTCGAGGAGTACGCAGCGGAAGCGCAGGACCTCCAGGCCGGGATCGAGGACGCGACGCTGTCTTCGCTGCGGTCGATGGAGGACGCGCTGGCGGATTTCGCGGTCCGCGGCAAGATCGAATTTCGAAACCTGGCGAATTCGATCATCTCCGACCTCGCGCGGATCGCGGTCCGGCAGCATATAACCGGGCCTCTGGCGGCGGGCCTGCAAGGCGCGATCGGATCGCTCTTCGGCGGCCCCGGCGGACGGCAGGGGCCGCTCGGCTTCGGGGATTTCGGCGTCCAGCACGCGGGCGGCGTCGTGGGTGCGCCGGGCGGCGTCCGGAGACGGCTGCCGTTGGAGTCCGTCGCGGCGCAGTACCTCGCGGGCAGGATGCCGCGTTACCATGCCGGCGGGATCGTCGGCGCGGACGAGCGCGTGATCGTCGCGCAGGTCGGAGAGAGGATCCTGCCGAAGGGCGCCTCGCCCGCCGGCGCGAGCGTCTCCATCAACCTCAACAACGAAACTTCGCGGCCGATCGAAGCGCAGCCCGGGCCGATCCGCTTCGACGGGGACCGCTACGTCGCCGACGTGGTGCTGCGGGATCTCCGCGACGGCGGCCCGATCTCGCGCCAGCTGCACGGCGCGGGGGTGCTGGCGTGACGGCCTGGCCGGGCGACGCCGCCCCGATCGTCGCGGACGGCTACCGCGAGGGATCGTCTCCGGAGGCGGAGCGCGGCGACGTCGGCGTCTGGCCGCGCCAGGCCGACCGGGCGACCGCGCCGATGCGCGAGCGCACGATCCGGTTCCGTTGCGCCGACGATCTCGCCGCGCACGACTGGCTCATGTGGGCGCGTCGGCACTGCCACAGGTTGTTCGACTGGACCGACCCCTCCGACGGCGTGACGCGCCGCGCCCGCGTCCGGAACGGCCTGGGAGGGGTCCGCCTGACCGCCCGCGTCCGGCCCGACGGCGGGCGCGCCTGGGACGGCCGGGCGCAGCTGGAGGGGCCGGCGTGACCGCCGCCTGGCCGGACTACGCGCCGCTCGCCGCGGACCGCTACGCGCTGTCGTGGCGCGCGGCCGTCGCGCGCCGGCCGTTCGACGACGGCCTGGCCGCGCAGCGGCGGACCGGCGGCCTCGACGTCCGCGTCAGGACGGTGACGGCGCTCCTCGATTCCGACGCCGACCTCGAGCGCTTCCGGACGTGGGCCTTCGACCGCGCCGCCGAGGGCGATCCGATCTTGCTGGCCGACGCGCCCGACGGCGAGTCCAGGGAATGCCGCATCGTCGGCGGGCGCGCCGGCGTCGAATGCCGCGCCGTCGTCCGCGGCGGGCGGCGCCGCTGGGAGGCGCGGCTGACGCTGGAGAGCCTGGAGACCGAGGACGAGGCCTGCCTGGCGTGGGGCGGCCTCCCCGTCCGCTGGGCGGCCCTCCCCATCTGCTGGGGCGGCTATGTCTTCTCCCGGGATCTGGAGTTCGAGCCCGGAAACCGCGGGATGATCTTCGAGGCAGGAGCGGAGAACGCCCCGTGGGGCCTGCCGGCGCCCGTCGGCGAGGAGGGCGCGCACTATTCGATCTCTCCGGCCCTGCCGGCGGGCCTGACGCTCGGCGGCCCATGGATCGGCGGGACGCCGGCGCTGCCGGCGCCCGCCGCCGACTACGAGCTCGCGGCCGTCGACGCCGCCGGACGCCGCGGCAGCGCGACCGTGCGCATCGGCGTCGCGGGCACCGGCCAGACCGCGTGGGGCGGCCTGCCGCTGGCGTGGGGCCGCCGCGAGGCGGTCTGGGGCGGGCGGTTCGAGTTGGCGTTGCGCGCCCAGCTGACGGTAAAAAACGGCAACCCGGACGTGGTTTCCCGGGTGAACGCGGCGATCCCCGCGGACTGGCAGGCGCCGCCGCGGGAGACGAACGCTCGGTTCGCCGATTTCTCCATCAGGGGCGGGCGTCCCGATCTGCTCTCCATCCGGATCACGAGCGACGAGAACCCGGGCAGAAATCCGCCCGGCCCGTCGCTGACGGACGAGATCGAACGCCGGCTGGTGATCGCGCTGGTCCCGCGCGACGGCGGCGATCCGCTGCTCGTGCGCGGCCCGGGCGCGCCCGGCACGCGGACGACCGACGACGACGATCCGTATTACTGGCGGCCCGCCAACGCCGCCCAGGCGCTGGCGTGGGCGGCGGCCGAGGCGGCGCGGGCCGGGGAGGTCGATACCGTGTTGAGCCTCGCGCCGGAAGCGCCCGATGCCTGATTTCTGGGATATCAACGATCTTGCCGTGCTGCAGGCGGACGCGATCGATCTGACCTCGACGATTCCGCTCTTCGCGCCGGGTGTGCTGGGGGACGCCGAGGCCCGCGCCATCGCGCCGCAGCGGACCTCGCTCGATGCCCTCTTGTCGCGCGCGCAGCCGACCGACGCGCAGGTGTACGAGGCGCTGCGCGGCGTCGCCGGCGTCGACGTGGCGGCGCTGGCGGCGGCCACCGTCCCGGTGCTGACGGCGGGCGGCGTCAAGCGCGCGACGATCGCGCAGCTCGGCGGGGCCGGCGGCTTCTCGGCGGACCACCTCGACGCCATCCAGGCGCTGCCGGACGTCGCGACCCGCAACGTCGGCGACATCGTCAATCTGCGGGGCGTGTTGTACGAGCTGCTCGCGGCCGGGGTCGACCGGCACGTCTACCACGGGACGATCGGCGACCTCGGGAACGGCCTCATCGGCGACGCGACGTTCTCTTGGCGCGAGGATCCGGAGGTCGTCCGGGCGAATTTCAGCAAGGCCGCCCTCGGCGGCGCGCCGCCGGCCACGATCTGGATCCTGGTCCAGACGAGCGGCGGCCTGTGGGCCGAAACCGGCCTGTCGCGCTACGCGGCGGGCGACGCGGTCTCCACCTACGGCTACCAACGCAAAGCGGGCGAGTCGGGGATCGACAGCACGGACGGGCGCGACCGGCCGCTGACCGGCGCGTTCTCCGTCACGGCGTGGTCCGACGACGCGCAGACGCAGCCGCTCGCCATCGTGCCGAACGTCGGCCGGTGGGCGCAGGACGCCCGCAACCAGACGACGGTGTCCCCGTGGGCGCAGCCCGGAAACGCGGACCCGGTTCCGCCGGCGAAACTGACCAACGTCGCGCCGTGGGCGTTGGGCGGCTCCGCGGACCTGGTGCCGCGGGCGAAGCTGCCCCACGTTCCGGGGACGCACCTCGTGGATCACGAATTTCCCGGCCTCACGCTGCTCCGCACGGACACCAGCGTCCGGCCCGCCGCGCCGACGTATCTCGACCCCGCGTTCGACTTGGACAACGCCGACAAGTCGCATGGTGAATTTCACTGCGCCCTGTCGCTGTCCGTCGATCCGGTGTCCGACCTGAACATGGGGTTTGTGCAGGGGAAAGCGAATCAGACCGACGAAGACAGGCAGCTCCAGCTCGGCAACATCGCGTTCGCCACGGCTCTCGCGGACGCCGGGGACTTTGTCTTCAGCTCGACCGAGTCCCTCGCGGGACTGGCGGTGTTCGAGCAGCCGCTCTACTCGCTGAACACGCTGGTCGGCACGTATCGCGTGCTCTTGGTCCACAACTCCGACCACGAAGTCGGGGTCTACCACTATTGGGAGGGCGCGGCGGGCGGCACCGGCGCCACGATCGGTGCCGACCTTCGGGTCACGTTCACGCCCGCCGACGCGGCGTCCGCCACGGCGCGCGAGACCGTGCTGGCGACGTTGACGAACACGGTCAACGGGACGCTGGCGGATTTTAACGCCGTGAGGGACTTCATCAACGAGAACAACAACGGCGGCGCCTGGCTCGAGCTCGACGGCGAATATCCGCTCGTGGGCGGCGGCATCGCGGACGGTCGCGGGTATACGGCTCGGGTCCGGTTCCGGATCCCGTCCGGCCTGGCGATCCCCGCTGCGTCGAACAACGATGCGTTTCTGCGGCGGTTCACGGGCGCGGCGTCCGACCACTCCGCCGCCGCCGAAACGCTTTCGTTGACCGTCCGCCCCGGCGCCGGCACGAAACTGTCCGTGGACAACGCGCTCTCCGGCAGCGGAGCCGGCGACAAGGTCATCCGCATCTACGGGGTGGCATGACCGGCGCCGGCACCTGGATCTCGCACAGAAAGGAGAAGACATGACCGGACGACTCATCGCAGCCACCACCGACTGGGCGTTCCTCGACCTCGCCGTCCGCAACCACGTGTCCGACGTGGTCGGCCCGCCCGCGCTGGCCGAGGCGGCCCGGCTGCGGGACGCCCATCTCGCCGGCGGGATCTCGCTCGGCGGACGTTTCTTCGACGCCGACGCGGTCCTGCAAATCGCCGCCGCGGAGCTGGCCGGCGGCCACGGCCACAAGCCGACGCTGCGGATTCCCTCGGCGTCGCCCGGCGACGCGATCCCGCTGCATTCCCGCGCGGAACGCCGGGAGCTTCTCCAGGCGTGGGCCCGGCGCCGCCTCGACGCATGGAGCGCGTACGGCCACCTGCGCGGCTACATCGAGGATCTGATCGAGCGCTGCGCCGGCCGCGCGCCGATCCGCGACGCCGGCGGAAACGTCCTGACCGGAAACGCCGCGATCGAGGCGCGGCGGGTGCTCCACAACGAGGAGTTCTGCCTGCTCGTCGACGCGGGCGGGGTCGAGGCGGCGTGGAACGCCCGGCTGGCGCAGGCCGATCCGGCGACCGCCTCGCTGCCGCTGCGAGAGGCGATCGAGCGCGCGGAAGGCGAGATCGACGCGGCCGCCGCCGCGCGCCTCCGCTACCTGTTCGACTGCGACGACGCGGCTCCGGCCAGGACGGCCGACGCCGACCAGGCGGCCGCGCTGCGGGTCGTCGAGCGCTATCGCCAAGACGGCCGCCGCGCGGTCCGCGCCTGCGCCGCGTCCGCCGCCGTCGCGGCGGCGGCACTGGCCGCGGCCGCGCGCATCGAGGGCGTGTCGATCGAGCACGCGCCGGCCTGGACGTCGGGGACGGGCGGCGCGTTGCCGGCAGGGATCGTCCCCTGGACGGTTCCCGACCGGAATTCCGCCCATGCCTATTCCCTGCGCGTCTCCCGCGGCGGCGAGCGGCGGCGAGCGCTCGACGACGTCGTCCTCGACCCGCCCGACCTGCCCGCCGGCTGGACTGTCGCCCTCGGCGCGCGCTCCGGGGACGCGTGGCCGGTCACGCTGACCGTGCCGGCCGCGGCCGCGGCCGGAGACTACGACGTCGAGATGACCGCCCGCGACGCCCGCGGACCCGCGGCGATCCGGTTGCGCGTGACGGTCCCGGCGGCGTCCGGCTAGCCGTCCGTGCCGCCGTCCGCCCGCTACCGCCGCGCCGTCCGGTCCGTCGATCCGGCGGACCTCGTCCTCGACGCCCTCGAGCTGACCCATCCGTCGATCGCCGCCCCGGTCCGCGTCGTGAACGACACCGATCAGCGGACGATCGGCGGCGAGAACTACGCGCCCGTGCCGTTCCGCGCCCTCTGGCCGGACGCCGCGGAGAACCGCCGGCCGCGCGCCCGGATCGCCGCGGACAACGTCGGGCGCGATCTCACGCAATGGGTGGAGTCGACGCAGGGCGCGGCGGGCGGAACCTGCCGCCTGATCCGCGCGCTCGCCGCCACGGGGGAGGTCGAGGCCGAAGTGACGCTCGACGTGGCAGGCGCGGCGGTCGCCGGCGAGGAGGTGGCGCTGGAGCTGGAGTTCGGGATGAACCTCCAGTCGCCGGTCGTGCTGCTGCGGCACGATCCGGAGCGTTCGCCGGGGCTGTTCTGATGGGCTGGACCGACGGGTACGTCGGCCGGCCGTGGGTCGAGGGACAGTTCGAGTGCCTCGACCTCGTCCTCGAGGCGTCCCGCGACGTCTTCGGCGCCGAGGTCCGCGTGCCGCCCTACGCCAAGGGCGCGCGGGCGCGGGACCGGCAGATGGCGGAGCTGGCGGCGGAGTACGCGCGGCGGATCGACCGGCCCGTCCGCCCCGGCGACCTTGCGCTCATGCGCCCGACAGGCCGACTGGCGGGCGGACACCACGTCGGCGTCCTGGCGTCGGGCGGGCCGGAGTGGCTGGTCCTGCATTGCGCGCGCGGCGTCGGGACGTGCCTGCACGACCGCCGCGGCCTGCGGCTGGCAGGCTTCGACGTCGAGGGGTTCTACGAATGGTCGCCGACCTCTGGCCGCACCCGCTGACGGCGGCAGGCCGCCGCCTCGTCCCGGTCGCGCCGGGTAGCGCGGTCGCCGACGTCGTCCGCGACGCCGGCATTCCGGGTCCCGTCGAGGCGGCCGTGAACGGCGTCCTGGTTCCGCGCGGCCGCTGGGCGTCCGTCCGCCTGGCGGAAGGCGACGTGGCCACGATCCGCGCCGCCGTCGCCGGAGACGATCCGCTGCGCACGGTGCTCCAGCTGGCGGTGGTCGCCGCCGCGATCGCCGCGCCCTACGCCCTGGCCGGGCTGGGCGCGACGGGGCTGACCGCGACGGTCGGCGGCGCGACCGTCCTGACGTGGAAGGGCGCGCTGGTCAGCGCCGGCGTCATGATGGCGGGGTCGCTCGTCGCGAACGCCCTGGCGCCGCCGCGGGCGCCGGACGCGCCGGAGCCGCAGCGATCGCCCGCGACTGTCCACTCCCTGTCGGGCGGCGCCAACCGGGCGCGTCCGGGCGAGCCGATGCTCCTCGTCCTGGGCCGGCACCGCGCGTTCCCCGACCTCGCCGCCGCCGAATACGCGGAGTTCCGGGGCAACGACCAGTACCTGTTCCAGATCTTCGATTGGGGCCTCGGCGCCCTCGAGGTGTCCGACGTCCGCATCGGCGACACGCCCCTCGAGGACTACCAGGACGCGACAGCCGAGTGGGCGCTCGGCGGGACGTCGATCGCGGGCATCTTCGGCAACGTCGACACCGAGGCGGGCGGGACGCTCGACTGGCCGAAGACGTCCGAGGGGGAATACGACCGGGACGCGGCGGCGGCCGACTGGATCGTCCGCGAGACGGCGGACGGCGCGACGCGGCTCGACTTCGACTTCGTGGCGCAGCTGTTCCGCCTCACGAACGCGGGCGACTACGCCGAGCAGTCCGCCGCGCTCCGCATCGAGTGGCGCACGGCCGCCGATCCGGACGCCGATCCGCCGGTCGCGGCCGGCGTCTGGGCCGGGCGCGACGTGACGCTGCGCAACGCCCGGCAGCGCCCGCTGCGCCACACCGAGATCGTGCAGGGACTGGCCGCCGGCGCGTACGAAGCGCGGGTCCGCCGCGCCGCGGCGCCGCCCGCCGCCAGCCGCGAGTACGCGTCGATCGAATGGGCGGCGCTGCGCGCCTACCAGCCCGACGCGACGGACTATGCCGGGCGCAACCGGCTCGGCCTGACGATCCGCGCCACCGGGCAGCTCAGCGGACGCCTCGACCGCCTGTCGGGGATCGTCGACCAGAAATGCCCGACGTGGGACGGCGCCGCGTGGACGGCGCCGCGGGCCACGTCGAACCCCGCCTGGATAATCCGGTGGCTCGCGCGCGGCGTCTGGATCGGCGCGGGCATCGAGCGCAGGCTGATCGCCGGCGCCGGCCTGCCCGCCGACCGGGTGGACGACGCCGCGCTGAAGGCGTTCGGCGCGTTCTGCACCGCAGAGGGCCTCGAGTGCAACCGCATCATTGATCGCGCCGAAGACGCCATGCGCACGCTCGAGATCGTCGCGCAGTGCGGCCGCGCCACACTCAGCTGGGCGTCGGGCAAGCTCGGCGTCGTCTGGGACGCGCCGGACAGGCCCGTGACGGCGCTGATCACGCCCGCCGTCGTCGAGGCCGGCAGCTACCGCACCGAGTGGGCCGGCGATCGCCTCGCCGACGAGATCGTCGGGCGCTACGTCGATCCCGGCCACGACTGGCAGCAGCGCGAGGTGCGCCGCGTCCGTCCGGGCGCGACCGAGATCCGCCTGTCCACGACGATCGACCTGCCCGGCGTCACGTCGCGGGCGCAGGCGCTGGACGAGGTGACCCTCCAGGCGGCGCGGCAGCGCTACCACCGCCGCCGCCACGAGTGGCTGATGCCGCTCCACGGCATCGCCGCCGCCCGCGGCGACGTGGTCGCCGTGACCCATTCGCTGATCGACGGCGGCGTCGCCGGCCGCCTCGCGGAGATCGCGGCGAACCGGACGGACGTGACCCTCTCGCGGCCGATAGATCCGGACCAGGAGCCGCCGACGCTGATGCTGGCGCCCCCGGACGGCGGCGCGCCGATCGTGACTTCGGCCGTCCGCCAAGCGCCGGGCGACGGAGAAACGGCCGAAGTGACGCTGGCGGATCCCCTGCCTGCGGCCTACGACGGCGAGGAGCCGCTGGACTGGCTGTGGCGCTGGTACGGCGCGGCCGGCGATCCGCGCAAGGTGCGGATATTCGGCATGATCCCGGCCTCCGGCGGCGCGGTCCGCGTCCAGGCGCTGGACGAGGTCCCGGAGTACTACGCCAGCCTGAACCTGCCGGAGGGCGCGGCATTGCCGACGCTGCGCCGCCGGATCCCGAAGGTGACCTACGGCGTGATCTCGGAGACGCTGATCCGCGCCGGGCCGGGCTACGCCGTGGAGATCGAGCTGACGTTGACGGTCACCGGCGACTGGCGCGGCGCCACGGTGCTGGCGCGGGTCGACGACGCGCCGTGGCGGGAGGTCGCCCGCCTGGTCGACGGCGACCTCGAGGCGCGCTGGATCGAGCAGCCGCAGGGGCTGCTCGACGTCCGCGTCCTGCCGGGGTCGGCCGCCGCGCCGGTCGGGCCGGCGTGGGAAGCGCCGCGATACGAGATCCTCGGCAAGCTGGCGCCGCCGGACCCGCCGGGCAACTTCCTGTTCGACGCGTTGGCCGACGGCACCCGCCGCTACCGGTGGACGCCGCCGGAGGATCCCGACCTGGCCGGCGTGGAACTGGCCTACGCCGAGGCGGCTCCCGGAGCGGCCGCGCCGGCCTGGGAGACGATGACGAAGTTCCACAGGGGCTACCTGACGGCGGACTACTACGAGACGGTCCAGCCGCTGCGCGCCGGCCGCTACGCGATCGCCGCCCGCGCCGTCGACACCGGCGGACGGGTCTCGGAAGAGGTCCGGATCGTCGCCGAGATGGGGCCGTCGCGGACGGCGAACGCCGTGCTGTGGGAATGCCCCTCCGCGACGGGCTGGCCGGGAGCGACCGCGGGCTTCGAGGTCAGCCAGGAGGGGACGAGCACCCTCGAGGGGCTGGGGGACTACGATTGGGACGACCTGACGACCTGGGACGCCTGGCTGACGTGGGCGGGCGGATCGGGCGACGATTTCCTGCGCGAGGCCACCTACGCGCCGCCGCCCTACGACCTCGGCGCCGAGCTGGAATTCGGCCTGGGGTGGCAGGGCGAGCACGGCGGCGACATGACCTTGCAGTACCGGGCCGGGGCGTCCGAGGCCGCCGCGACGGCGAAGGCCTGGACCGACTACGAGACCGGCAGCCTGATCGAGGCGCGGTGGATCCAGGTCCGCTTCCGGCTGACCGGGGACGGCAGCGAGCGGCTCTGGCTCGACCACCTGTGCTGGTCGGTTCTGGCGCCCCACGAGGAGCAGCGCCTGCACGACCAAGACACCTCGCGGTGGGCGCGGCCCTCGCCGCCGGCAGCGGCGTCCGGGCGGGTCGTCCCGACGACGCTGCGGCGCGTCACCGACATCGACGTGACCCTGCAGTCGGTCGGGGCGGGGTGGAGCTGGAGCACCCCGCAGAAAAACCCCCCGGTCATCTGGATTTTCGACGGCGACGGCCGCCGCGCCGACGCGACCGTCGACGTCGTGATCCGCGGCCTGAAATAGGAGATACGCAATGACGGATCGCAGCTGGCCGGCCAGCGACTTGTCGACTCTGGGGCTGGACCAGGGGTCGGACAGACCGCCCAGGGAAGAGTTCTACAAGATGAGTCTCAGAGTGACCGCGATTCTAAACTCCCGCGGTTACGCGGGAGGAGTGGCGCCGCTGGACGCGACCAACAAGCTCCCGGCGGAACACCTGCCGGGAGTCCCGTTCACGGCGGGGCTCCGAACGAAACTCAACGGAATCGAGACGGCGGCGAAAGGCGATCAGACCGGAGCGGAGATACGGGCGCTCCTCGACCGGGCGCTCGGCGGCACCGCGTGGCGGTCGTCGGGCGCGCGGATCACCGGACACGTCTGGCAATCCGGCATCGTCGCCGCGGGAACATGGGTCGTCCCCGCGGGCGTCGGAACGATATTCGCGATCTGCGGCGGCGCGGGCGGCGGCGCGGCGGGGAACGGGTACGAGACTTATTACGAAGGATCGGGCGAGGATCTCGAAGGTCCGTTCACGAGGTATCTCGACGGCGGTCGCGGCGGGGACGGCGGGATCGCCGCGGAGTACGTGCGCTACGCGCCCGGAACGCGGGTGGCGTGGTCGTGCGGCCGCGGCGGCGCCGGCGGCGTCGGAGGCCGGAACAGGCGGAACGGATCCGCCGGGGGCGAGACGCGGTTCGGGGTCATCCGCGCGGGCGGCGGGCTGGGCGGATCGACGGGGGGAGGAGCCGGCGCGTCGGGGACCGGCATCGCCGGCGCGATCCGAGGCGACCAGCGCAAGAAGGAATTCGCGATCCTGATCGGCGCGTCAGGGGCGACGGATTACGGCATCCTGTCCCATGCGTCGAACCTCGCCGTCAATGACCACGGCGTCGGCGCCGCGCCCAACGGCGCCAACCTGGGAGCGGGATTGACGGGCCAGAACGGCTGGATCCAGATCTACTACGGGCCGTAGCGCGGCGCTTTCAATCGGCCGCGGCGGAAATTTCAAACGGCCGGCCGGCGATCAAGGGCAATTTTTCGGGCGTTTTCGGGTCGAAAATCGGCCATTTTTCTCGCCGATTCTCAGTTATTTCTGGCCGGATTCTCAGTTACTTTTGTCGCGCTACACCCATACCTTCCGCCGGCCGTCGGCCGGCGGCGCCGGGGCCGGCGTCCGCGACCGCATGATGCGGCAAGCGGACGTCTCCCCCGACGAGACGGCCGCCCCTGTCCGCCGCCGCGCCTTGTCCTTCTCCGGCTGGATCGTCTGTTTTCTCGCTCTCACCTTCGCCGTGGGAATGTTGCCGACGATCTTTCTGTTCGCGCTGGCCTTCATGAAGACCGAAGGCGAGCGCTGGCCGCTCTCGATAGCAATATCCGCCTGCCTCGTCGTGTTTTGCTGGTTCGTATTCGACGAATTGCTGGCTCTGCCGTGGCCGGATTCGCTGCTCGGCGCGCTTGCGCCCGCGCTGAAGGAGATGGTCCCCGGGATTTAGGCGAATGACCCGGAATGAACGCTCGCCGCTCGGGAAACGGCGCGAGACGGCCTCGCTTTTCGTTCGCGACGATACGGTCGCGGAATCGCTGTCGATGCCCGAGACGACAGAAACGCTCGAACGCCCGTTCAACGGTCGCGCATCGCCCGTCCGGTGCGCCCTGCGAACGCCCGGACGGCTAATGGGGGAAAGGGGAAAGAGGCATTCTGACGAGAAATCCGGCGTCGTGACGCGGCCGCGCGACGACGACGGACTGGTTAGGACATAAGGGGTTGAACCGTCCGCCGTTCCGGTATGATGACGGCGACCTGCAAAAAATGGAGAAGCGCAATGGCTGCCTACATCGTTTCGAACGTCGAAGTCTTCGACGAAAAAGCCTACGGCGAATACGGCAAGCTGGCGCCCGACGCCATCGCCAGATACGGCGGCGAGTTTCTGGCCCGGGGCGGCGCGGCGGACGTGCTGGAAGGAAACTGGAAAGCGCACCGCGTCGTGATCATCCGGTTCGACAATGCCGAACAGGCGAAGGCGATGTACGACTCCCCCGAATACCAGGCCGCCAGGGAAAAGCGCCTGGGGGCCGCCGACTTCAACATGATGGTCGTCGACGGCCTGTAGCCGATCACTCCGTTCCGGTCGCGAATAGATACATCGACGCGGCGACGAGAAGCAGTCCGGCATTGAGCGGCCAGAAACCCCGCTTGCGGGCCGGTTCGTCGAGCTTGCGGTTGCTCAACGTCCGAATGCCCATCACGACCAGCAGCGCGCCCGCTCCCAGCATTGCGCCGAGTATCGCCGGAATCGGACTCACTCTTCCTCGGGGTGCGACTGCGACGGCGCCGTCGCGAGATCCTCTTCTTCCGGACGGCCTCCGATCTCCTTGAGGGATCGCGAGAGCTGCTCGACCGCCTGGTTCAGCAGGACCGGGTCGGCGCTTCGGACAACCACCGATACGCGAAACCCCTCGTCGCGCATCTGGGGATACGAACCTATATCGACCTCCCTGAACCGTGCCTGAACCAGAGCCAGAGGTTCGGCGATCGCGCCTTCCGGCAGGTCGACGACGAGCCCTCGCGCCAGCACGGTCCTGCCGCCCTCCAGATGTTTCTTCGCCTCTTCCAGCATCGCGTGCATGATGCGCGGCACGCCCGCCATGACGAACACGTTGCCGATCCTGTAACCCGGCGCCGCGCTGATCTCGTTCCTGAGCAGCTCCGCCCCTTCGGGGAACGTCGCCATGCGCATTCGCGCCGGGTTCATTTCGGCGCGGCCGCGCCGGGCCATGTACGCGTTGAGCAGGTCCACGATTTCCCGATCCACGTACATGCCCACGCCGAACGCCTCGGCAACGCATTCCGACGTGATATCGTCATGCGTCGGTCCGATTCCGCCGGTGGTGAACACGTAGTCGAACGCCGCCCGGCACTCGTTGACCGTGCTGACGATCGTTTCCCGAACGTCGGGAATGACCCGCGCCTCCCGAAGCTGAACGCCCGCCTCGTTCAGTTCCTTCCCGAGATGCGACAGGTTCCTGTCCTGGGTCCGGCCGGAAAGAAGCTCGTTGCCGATCAAAATCAAACAGGCCGTTACGGTGTCTTTCTGCGCCATGAAACTCCTCTTCGTCACTGTATAGCCGAGCGGCGCCCGCGTTGAAAGCGCCGCCGCCTGCGGCTACGGTCTCCGCATGGACTTTCCGGACCCCCTGATCCGGGGCACGCTGACGCGCCGCTACAAGCGGTTTCTCGCGGACGTGCGCCTCGACGGCGGAGAAACCGTCACCGCCCACTGCGCCAACACCGGCAGCATGCTGGGCGTATGCGATCCCGGCTCCGAGGTCTGGCTGTCGCCGTCGCGGAATCCGGATCGCAAGCTGAAATTCACCTGGGAGTTGATCCGCGTCGGCGATCGCCTTGTCGGAATCAACACGCAACGCCCCAACGCGATCGTCCGGGAAGCGATCGAAGCCGGCCGCATCCCGGAACTTTCCGGCTATCCGACGTTGCGGCGCGAAGTCAAATACGGCCGCAATTCGCGCATCGACATTCTGTTGCAAGCCGACGGCAAGCCCGACTGCTACGTGGAAATCAAGAACGTCCACCTGATGCGGGAACCGGGCGTCGCGGAATTTCCCGACGCGGCGTCCGCGCGCGCCGCCAAGCATCAGGGCGAGCTCGCGGACATGCGCGCCGCCGGCGCCCGCGCCGTCACGTTCTATCTTTGCCAGCGTCAGGATTGCCGTTTTTTTAGGGTGGCGGACGACATCGATCCCGGCTACGCAGTGGCCTCGCGAAACGCGCGCGAACGCGGCGTCGAGGCGATTTGCTACGGCTGCGCGGTCACGCCCCGTGGAATCGCCGTCGACCGCCGTCTCGAACTGGACCGGAAGCCCCGTTCGCCCGTATAACGCGAACAGCTGTCACGCAGGAAACCATGAACGAATCATTCACCTCATTCAGCGAGGCTCATGTCGGGGCGCCGGCGGGAATCGTGCTTCACGGTCCCGAGGAATACGAGGCGATGCGGGCCGCGGGCCGCCTCGCCGCCGAATGCCTGGACATGATCACCGAACATGTCGTGCCGGGCGCGACGACCGGCGAGCTCAACCGGATTTGCCACGAGTTCACGCTCGATCGCGGCGCCACGCCGGCTCCGCTCGGCTACCGCGGGTTCCCCAAATCCATCTGCACTTCGGTCAATCACGTCGTCTGCCACGGCATTCCCGGCGACAAGGTTTTGAGGGACGGCGACATCGTCAATATCGACGTGACGCCGATCGTCGACGGCTGGCACGGCGATTCCTCGCGCATGTATCCGGTCGGCGGCATCGGCGTCAGGGCGCAGCGCCTGATCGACGTAACCCACGAAGCGTTGATGCGGGGCATTTCCGCCGTCAAGCCCGGAGCGACGCTGGGCGACATCGGACACGCGATCCAGACCTTCGTGGAGAGCAAACGTTATTCGGTCGTGCGGGATTTCTGCGGTCACGGCCTGGGACGCATCTTCCACACCGCCCCCAGCGTCCTGCATTACGGAAGGCCGGGCGAAGGCGTGGCGCTGCGCGAGGGCATGTTCTTCACGATCGAACCGATGGTCAACGCCGGCCGCGCCGAAACCAAGATTCTTTCCGACGGGTGGACGGCGGTGACGAAGGACCGGTCCCTCAGCGCCCAGTTCGAACACAGCGTCGCCGTGACCGCGGACGGTTGCGAGATATTCACGCTTTCGCCCAAGGGCTTCGACAAGCCGCCCTACGGCGCCGTTCGGCGCAAGGACGGCGCGGCGACGCTTCAGTAGCCTTCCAGGAAAACGACTTCCGGCTTTCGGGGCAAGGTGCGGAGGCTCACGAACAGCGTATCGCTGTCGTGCCGGCGCACCGGCCATTTTTCCTGCGCGCGCGCGACGAACGCCTCCACCCCGGACAGGGAACCGTAGTGCATCGGAATGACGAGCCGCGCGCGGATATCGGACAGCACGCGAAACAGTTCGTCGTGGCTCATGGTCCACATCCCGTCGATCGGCGCGAACGCCACGTCGATCAGGCCAAGTTCCCGAAGCTGATCCTTGGAAAGGTAGTGATGAAGGTGGCTGATATGGACGACGCAAAGCCCGACCGCCTCGATCACGAACATCGAATTGTCGTTGGAGAGTTTGCCGTCGACGAGCTCGCGCAGGTTCGTCGGCACGTTGCGAACGCGGATATCGCGGAAGCGCAGGTCGTGGCGCGCGACGCCCCCCGCCGGATCCCATCCTCGCAGGACATGAAGGATCGCCTTGTCGGGATCGTACGAGAAGTGCGTATCGTGAAGCTTGTTCATCGTAGCGATGTGCGGAGTGCCGCGGCGCGTGTAGTCGTTGTAGTCCGTCTGGACGATGGCGCCGCGCGGGCTCTCGATCTCGAACGTGGAGTGGCCGACGAACGTGATCCGGAGCTGGCCCGCAGGCACTGTTCCCGTGCCGTCTCCGGTACTGGCGAGATGCACCACCGGCGACCCCGCCATGCCCGCGCAAGACGCCATCGCGGACGACGACGCCAGAACTCCGCTAAAGATCAGAAAGCAGAACACCCAACCGCGAATTGCGCTCGCTCCCATTTCCGTATCTCCCCGGCGGCGGCGTTCGAGACGCCCGGCAGGGATGCATGATACATGGACGCTCTCTTGGTTCGCAAAATTTTGCAGCGACTCGAAGGAACGCTGGCGAGCGCGATTTCGCCGGGCGCGAGAACGAGACGCGCTCGGTTCAGCCGCGGCCGTCGAAAATGCGGCGCAAGCGCGCCGCCTGCCGGAAAAAGAGGGAGCCTCGCGGCCCCCTCCTTCTTTAACGCCCGGTCCGCGCCAGGCTCTGCACCCACCCCTTCATGCGGCCCTTGGCGTTCGCGATCTGGCCGTCGTCGAACCACTTCGACAACGCGACCTTGTCCACCGCGTAGACCGGCCTCATGAAATCGCTCTCGAAGCCGAACGGAACCGTGGCGTCGATGCCCATGCCGCCCTCGAAACGGGTGTTGGACGCCGTCCATTCCTTCTCGCCGGCCGTCATGCGCTCCGCCGGCATGAAGGTCTGGCCGCGCCCGCCGGGGATCGGATTCAGAATGTCGGTGTGCGGATTCACTCGCGTGGTGAGGTTCCACATGATGTCGTCCATGTCGTAGGGATCGGCGTCGTCGGACACGGCGAAACAGATCCGCGATCCCTGCGAGGTCGACAGGATGGCGGACATGAAATTGCGCTGCCAGCCCTCGTCGATCTTGTTGCGCTTCTTGACCTGGATGACGGCTCCGCCCCAATCCGTCATGCAGTACGGAATGACGACGTCCTGGATGATGCCGGGCTGCATGCGCTCGCACAGGGCGAACATGGCGGCCTCGCGAACCGTGGTGTCGATATTGTGGTCGTCGAGGGTGTGCACGCCCAGCGCGAAGATGATCGGCTTCGTTTCCTGCCGGCGCATCGTGACCGCGGTGACGTGGAAGGTGGGCGCCTTGTACGCCTTGCCCATGTAGCCGGCCCATTCGGGATGGAAGTGGAAGCGGCCCTGAACCCCCGCCTCTTCGGACTCGGCGGTCTCGTAACGCCGGTCGCGCGGATTGACGTAGCCTTCGAGCACGACCTCGCTGTCGGCGACCGCGTAGGCGTCGACCGTGCGCGCCTTCACGAGGCGCACGGGCTGGCCCTGCACCGCGCCGGCGATCCCGATTTCGTCGCAGCCCTGCGGCAGGATCACGTAGTTGAAACCCGCTCCCGCCATCAGCGTGCAGCTCGGCGGCAGGCCGAAGCACATGGTGATCGGCACCGGCTCGTCGTCCTTGTAATGCTTCGAAACCACCTGCCACATATGCGAGCCGGGCGAGATCTGGAACGTGCCCACGTTGCCCCAGCGGAAGTTCATGCGGTTGTAGCCGAGGTCCGTGCCGCCATCGAAATACTTTCCGGCGACGACCCGGTTGCCCGAGCCCACGGTCAGTTCCGGTTCGTATTCGGTGTGACGGATGGGAACCATGAATTCGTTGACGTCGGCCGGGTTCTCGATCACCACCTCCTGGCACGGCGCCTCGTCGCCGCCGATCTCGACCGGCGCGAGCGGATGCTCCAGAGCCCAGGCCAGCTTGCGGGTGCGGTCGGTGTCGTCCTTCCAGCCAAACATCTTGTTGATGACGTTCATGTCGGCGAACAGATTGGTGACGACGCGATGATTGGGCTTGTCCTTGACGTTGTTGAAGAGGATCGGACAGCCGCCGTCCAGGTTCTTCTGGATCGCGGTGATCTCGAGATCCGGATCCACTTCGGCGTCGGTCTCGATCAAATCTCCTTCCTGCTTGAGCCAGTCGAGGGTGCCTCGCAGATCGACGATCAATTCGGATGCCATGCCCGGCATCTCCAAAATCGCTGCGCACATGTTCTCTCTCCTTTCGTCGCTTCGATTGTCGCGTTTGTCGGCGGCGGAAGCGGGTCGGTAGCCGCGTTCGTCGGCGGCCGGAAAGCCTTCCGGGAGCGCGTCCCGGAAAGCGGGGTTGCCGGGGCGGCGCGGAGCGCTCCCCGTATCCGTGGGGATCTCGCGATCCCTGCAACGGAGCACGGCGGGGTTTGTACTTCGAACCGAGCGGATGCGCAAACGCAGCGCCCGTCGGCGCGGGCGTCCGCCGAAAGCGCCGAAGACGGAACGTAGCGGAACTCGTCGTCCCTCCGGTCTTGGGCGTGACCCGATTGCAAGGCGATGCGGACATTGCTTCGGAACCGAAGGGCGCCGGGTGCCGCCGGGCCACTGCGGCTGGAGCGGCTGGCCCCGACGGCGATGACGCCGACGGCGTCCGGACGTTCCGCAACGCTTTGCGGCCGCCGTCCGCATGACCGAGGCGGACGGACGGCGCGTCATGCCCCGGAATCGGCGCGCGCTCCAAGATCACGCAGAGGAGAGCTTCGTCGACCGGAACGCTTTGTCGCGAGGCGCCCCGCGGCTCACATTTCTTGAGCGCGCGGCAAGATGTCGAAGGCGAAGACTTCGAGCGAACGCATGATTTTCTCCTGCTCGAGCGAGCCGAAATCGACGAGCAACGCGATCTGCGTGATTCCGATGTCGCGCAAGACCGCGATGCGCTCGAGCGCCTGCTCCGGTCCGCCCATCAATACGCGGCCGGGGAAATACCGCTCGAAATCGAGTTCCTGCTGGCCCGCCTCTCGGCGCTGGTAGCCCTTGTACGCCTCCGGATCCGGAGGCCTGCTCGCCGCCTCGACCCCGGCGCGGGCGTACTCGGCCATCGGGCCGTCGACGACGGTCTTGAGCGCCTCGTCGTCCTCCTCGGCCAGAAAATGCGCATGGTAGACGCAACAGATTTCGCGGCCCTGCCGACCGTATTTGGCGAGCGCGTCCCGGTACCAGCCAATCCGCTCCGCCGCCACCGGATGGTCGACGTGATAGGCGACATAAAGCAGGTTGTGGCCTTCCCGCGCGGTCCATTCGAAACTTTCGGGAGACATCAGGCAGGCGTTCCAGATCGGCGGATGCGGTTTCTGATAGGCTGGCGGCAGCACCCTGAGCCCCGACATTCTCGGCCGAAACTTCGATTCGAATTCGAACGGCTCTCCGGTCCACGCCTTGAGGATCAGATCCACGCCCTCCTCCACGCGCTCGCGGCTTTCCCTCATCGGCACCCCGAAAGCGTCGAACTCGTCGCGAACGAAGCCGCGCCCGACCCCGAAATCCAGTCGCCCCTTCGATAGATGGTCGAGGGTCGCCGCCTGTTCGGCGACGCGGACCGGGTCGTTGAGCGGCAGAACCGTCGCTCCGGTTCCGAGGCGAATGTTCCGCGTCCGCGCCGCCAGATAGGAAAGAAAAGCGTAATGAGCGGGCAGGAAGCCGCCGTGACGCACGAAGTGATGTTCGACCATCCACGCATAGTCGATGCCGACGCGGTCCGCGAATTCGACTTGTTCGACGATGTTGTGCATATGCTCATGCACGTTCCGCGAATCGGGCAGATACGTCGGCAGGTAGAATAGTCCGAACTTCACGGACTCGCTCCTGCCGTTCGGCCCGGCGCCGAGGACGCTTCTTTCGATCCTTGGCCCCTCGCGCGGCGGGAGCCGGGCCCGGACGCATTCAGGAGGCCAGAGCCATGGCGCGACGGACGCGGATTGCAGACTTCGCGGCGATCGACTTCGAAACCGCCAACTCCAACCGCGACAGCGCGTGCGCGATCGGACTCGCCATCGTGCGCGACGGCAGAATGGCGGATCTTCAGAGCCGCCTGATCCGCCCGCCCGACAGCTATTTCACCAATACGCACGTTCACGGCCTCCGGTGGAAAGACGTCAGGAAGGAACCTGCGTTCGGCGATGTATGGCAGGATCTCTCCCCGCTGCTGGAAGGCTTGGACTTTTTCGCGGCCCACAACGCGCCTTTCGACCGCAGCGTGCTCGGCGCTTGCTGCGCAACCTCCGGCATTCCAACTCCCGGCCGCGAGTTCGTCTGCACCATGCAAGTCGCGAGAAGCGTGTGGGACATCCGTCCGACCACGCTTCCCGACGTTTGCGAACATCTGAGCATTCCGCTCGCGCATCACGAGGCCGGCTCCGACGCCGAGGCCTGCGCGCGCATCGTTCTCGCCGCGTTCGAGAACGGCTGGAGACCCTGACCGCCAGCCGGGACGTCGCGGAAGGGCGGCTCTCGCCCTTCCGGCAGACGAGCCGCCCGCGCTATTCCGCCGCCTGCGCGTAGGCGCCGCCGTCCCGGGCGACGAGCTTGTCGAGCGACAGCCGGGCCAGCGACAAGGCGCCGTCGGCATGGATTTCCACCAGGTCGCGATCCGGATCGAGATTCACCCGCGCCTGTTGCGCCTCCATGATCTCCTTGTCCTCGATGAAGGTCGGGTAGATCTCGTCGTACATCTCCTGGGTCGCCTGGGGATCGTCCTGGCGGTAGCCGTTGGCCGTCGACCAGAAGTAGTGGAACGTGGTCTCGGTCTCGGGCGTCGCCCCGTGAAGCAGCCGCAGATGGAAACCTTCCTGATCGCGGTTCTCCCGGGCGCCCGCGCCGGCCTTCAGCGCGCCCGACCATTGCAGCACGATGCTGGGGCCGACGTATTCGAACTCCTGCCAGCGATCGACCTTGCCGTCGAACTTGCCGCCCTTCTTGTAGGTCGGCGGCGGTTCGTGATCCATCATCCAGCGGATGAAATACGCCCCTTCGTCGGTCTGGCGCGTTTCCATCTGCGCGGCGACATGATGGCCCGGATTGCCGCCGATGGTGTGGCGGTGCACGTAGCCCAGATGCGTCAGGTCCATCAGGTTGTCGATCATCAGCATGTAGTTCGCCTTGATCTGGAACATGGCCTTGCGGTGCGGCCACTTGTCCGACTGATCGTGATAGGGGTAATCGACGATCGCGCTCTCGTCGGCCAACGCCGGATCGCCGGTCCAGATCCACAGGATCTGGTCGCGTTCGACCACCGGATAGCTCCGAACGCGCGCCTGGGGCGGGATGTTCTTCTGCCCAGGGACCGCGACGCACTTGCCGCCCGTGTCGAAGGTCAGCCCGTGGTAACCGCACTGAAGCCCGGCTTCGACGATCGTGCCGTGGGTCAACGGCGCGCCGCGGTGGCAGCAACGGTCTTCGAGCGCGCCCGGACGGCCCTCCGCGTCGCGGTAGAGAACGAGGGGCTGGTTCATGATCGTCCGAGCGACGAGGCCGTCGTCGAGTTCCTCCGACCAGGCGCCGATATACCAGGCATTGCGGACGAAGGGCTGAATGGCTTTGCGGGTCATGCGAAATCCTCCCTGTGCCGTTTGGGTCGATGGATCATCCTACGAAAATTCCGCCTTGTCCAGAACCGCGCGCGTCGCGAACCGCAGGCTTGCGATTCCGCCGCGACGGCGGTATTCTTCCCGGACTTTCGCCCTTCCGGAGCGCGCCATGACGCTTAACGAGATTACGCGCGTGCAGGAGTACCTGCGCCTGATTTTTTCCAACGACCGCATCAGAATTCTGCAGCCGACGCATCCCAACGCGACCGTCGAGGTCAACCTTGGAGACGAACTGCTCGGCACGCTTTACCGCGACGACGAGGAAGGCGAAGTGTCCTACGCGCTGCACATCGCCATCCTGGAGGACGACCTGCCTCCGGCCGCTTCGGTCTGAGGCGGCCGCGCCATGTCCGTCAGAAGATACCATCTGGTCAGCTCGTTCACCTGACCTTGGGTCCAGCGCGCCGTGATCGCCATGCGCGCAAAGAAAGTGGCGTTCGACGTCACCTACGTCGACCTGCGGAACAAGCCTTCCTGGTTTCTCGAGATCTCGCCGCACGGCAAGGTGCCGGTCCTCGAAGTGGACGACGAGGTCCTGTTCGAATCCAACGCGATCGCCGAGTATCTCGACGAAACCGTGCCGCCCCGGCTTCATCCCGAAGACCCGGTCAAGCGCGCCCGCAACCGGGCCTGGACGGATTTCGTTCCGGACTTTTCGAAGGCTCTTTCCGGGATCTACTACACCAAGACCCGGGACGAGACCGAGCGGGGCCTGGCCGCCGCCCGCAAATCGCTGCAGCGGCTCGAGGACGCGATAGGCCGGGAGCGCGGCAACGACGGCCCTTACTTCAACGGCGGCGAGCTGTGCCTCGTCGACGCGGCCTACGCGCCGTTCCTGCAGCGCCTCGACATCGCGGACGGATACCTTCGGACCGGCGCGCTCGACTCCTTTCCCCTGGTCGAGGCGTGGACCCGCGCGCTGCTCGCCAACGAAACCGTGACCGGCGCGGTCGCGCCCAACTTTCTCGAGGAGTTCCGCGCGAACCTGAAGCGCCGGGGGTTTCATGTCGCGTCGCTGTTCGAACGGCCCGCGACGGACAGCGCGGCGAGGACGGCGGCGGAATAATCCCCCTATCGACTCGGTTTCGGGCCTCGGGGACGCGCCGCTGGGGGTTGACCAGACGGCTGGGTGACGAACAACGCGGACCAGCATCCCGGTTCGTCCTTCCTCGCCGCGGCGCAGGGGAGGAGCGATATCCGGCCGCCGCAAAGAGCGGCCATGCATGGTCCCCGAACAATGCCGGTGCCGTTCGGGAGTTCGCTACCGAAGCCGGCCGGCCAGCAACGCGCTCGCGGCCGGGCGGAAACGCGCGTAAAGCAACTCGGCGCTCCGCCCGCCTTCGCCGCAGGCAAACGAGATCTGCCCGGCCGGTCGCCCGTTACGCCGCCGTCACTGTCTATGCGCGCAGACCCGCTGAAGATCCCGAACGATCATTCCCCTGACAGTGCGGACATGTCGTTCGACGATTCGAAACCGTCAAGGTCACTTGATCCCCGCCGCCTTGCGGGCATCCGCCAATATGGTCGAATCGACCAGATCGGCAACGTCAACGCGCTGTTTCACGGCTCCGTGCTTGATCCATATCCGCTGCTGGCGCTCGATTGCGGAAACGTCGACGGCCCCGAGATAGCCGACGAAAGCAGGTCCGGGAATCTTTCCTATGATCTTGGCCGGCAATTTCGACCACTTCGTCACCGTTTCGAGCATCTCCGGCGTCCACTTTCCGGCCGTCGCGTTTACCTCGACCGCGGCTTTGAGATAGGCGGCAAGAAAACGCCGCGCCGCGTCGCGTTTGGATTTCAGAAAGCCGGGAGACGCGGCGAAGTACGTTTCCTGAAACCAGGGCACCGCGTCCTTGTAGGACTTCCAGCGTTTCGCCAACCCCTGCGCTTCCAGCATCGTGACGATCGGTTCGACCGCGGCAAGCACGTCGATCGCCTTGTTCTTGAACGCCGCGATCCAGTCCGGCGGAGATCTGAACTTCTCGGAATACCGCACATCCGTCAGCTTGAGCCCCGCCTTGCGCAAGGCTTCCCGAATCAGGAGATTGACAGGCGACCCGAGGGGGCCGCCGTCGATCGAGAGGCCTTTCAAATCCCCGATCTCCGAAAGCGGTTTGGCCGACCAGACGTCGGACCTCACCATTATCCAACTCGTGTCGCTCCATGCCGGATTCGATCCTGCAATCGAAGCGACGATCTTCAGATCGAATCCCTCCGAATGCTGGTTGAACATGCCGGGCCCCATGACCATCGGCGCGATATCGAGGTCTCCTCGCGCCAGCAACGGCACCTGAGTGACGGAAGAACCGCGATAGGTGTCGATCTGAACGTCGAGACCCTGTTCCTTGAAATAACCCTTGTCGACAGCGATGAAAATCGGAAGATAGCTGTAGACGAGCGGGTTGATCGAAGTCTTGACGACATTCGCGCCCGATTGAGCGAACGCCTGCGCTCCGAACGCCTGCAAAGCGGCGATCAGGGCGACGGCTGCAAATCTGGCTTTCATTGCTTCTCTCCATGTTGTTTCCAAAGTACGTTGCGCATTGCGTCTCCGGCTCTCTCCTGACCGGTCAAAGGCGCGGGCGCAGCTTCCATTGCGCGACCGACGATAGCGTAGACCGTCGATTCATTCGCGCACGTTCGTCCTCGCCTCGACGCCGGGCAGCGACGCTTCGCCAAGCTTCTCCGGATATTCATTTCTAGCTCGAACCCTGTTTCCAGGGAACCAGACTGCGTTCCAGGAGATCCATCGACAGATACACTCCGAAGCCGAATACGGCGGAAACGACGAGCCCCGCCATTGAACGTTGCAAAGACAGAACCTGCCAACTGTTCCAGATTACGTGGCCGAGGCCCGAATCCCCGACAAGGAACTCCACGGCCACGGTGCCGAGCAGACCCAGACCGACCGATATGCGAAGGCCGCTCATGAGCGCCGGCAGAGATGCCGGAAATGTCACCATCGCGTATAGGTGAAAGGTTCCGGTCCGAAAATTTCGAGCGACGTCCCGATATATCTGATCGATATTCAAAACTGCGTACATCGCCGATATCAGCATCGTGAAAAACGGTCCCAGAGCGATCATGATCACGTTCGACGTCTCGTTGATCCCGACGAGTATGAGCACGAGCGGAAACAGCGCGATGCGCGGTATCGGGTAAAACAAGCCCACAAGCGGATTCGCAACGGCCCGCACCCACTTGAACAAACCCATGGTGAGGCCGATCAGAACGCCCGGCACGACCCCGACAACCATCCCGGCTGCAAATCGAACCGCGGTCGACACGGTCTGATCCAAAAGGCCTTCGTCCCGAAACATCACGAACATCGTCGAAAGAACGGTGGTCGGCGCGGGCAAAACCCGAACGTCGATCAAGTCCGCTGCCGCCAGCAGCTCCCAGAACAGAAAGACCGCCGCGGGGCTCGCGACGGCAAGCGCCCGTTCTCCGCTCGTCATCAGGGACGCCTCGTTTCATCCCGTGAAACCTCGGATCTCAACGCCTCCCATAAGGTTCGCCTGAGGGACATGAAGCGCTGGTCATTGCGGAGTTCCAGCGCATCTCGCGGCCGCTTCAGGTCGATCGGAACGATCGTCTTGATTACGCCGGGCCTCTTGCTCATGACCGCAACCCGATCGCCGAGAACGATCGCCTCGTCAAGGCTGTGCGTGATGAAGAGAACGGTCTTCCTTGCGCTTTCCCATAACTTCAACAGATCCGCCTGAACGAGCATCTTGGTCTGCTCGTCGAGCGCCCCCAGCGGCTCGTCCATCAGCAACACGGCAGGATCGTTGACGAAAGCGCGCGCGAGGTTGACGCGTTGCAGCATTCCGCCCGAAAGTTCATGCGGATACGCTCTCTCGAACGCGGAAAGGTCGAGTTTTCGAAGACATTCGCGAGCGCGGGCGTAACGTTTCTTCTTTGGAATCCGCCTTACGGCAAGTCCGTAAGCGGCGTTGTCGAGCACGGTGAACCATGGAAATATTCCCTGCTCCTGGAACACCATCGACTGAAGGGGACGTTGCGTCGCATCGATGACGAAACGCACCGATCCGGAAGTCTGGACCTCCAACCCGGCCAGAATGCGTAAAAGCGTCGTCTTTCCGCAACCGCTGGGACCGACGATGCACAGGAATTCGTTCTCCTTTATCGTCAGATTGACATGGTCGAGAGCTTGAATTTCGCCGGAGGCGCCGGCGAATCTCATGGTCAGGTCGTGGATCGTTATTCCTGCTTCGCGGTTCCGCTTTGCGGCGTTGCCTCGTTCGGAATCCGGGAATGCAGTTCGGAATTCAGGCATCCGGCGATCTCAACTCCTCCGCAAGCCGCTCCCATCGATAAGGCGCCAAATCGATCCGATCGTGCGCCGCTCCGCATCCGGCGCAGGCTCTGAACTCTTTCGAAGCGTTGAAGTTCCGGCAAGCGCGGATATAACCTTCCTGCGGAAGACGTTCGCCAGTGTCCCATATTTCGCGATGGATCTCCCTTCCGCATTCGCCGCAATACCACGCAACGCCCTCGAGTCCGGGCTGCCGCGGCTTGTATCGATAGTTGATCGAGACCTCCTCAGGCGTGATTCGATGCGGCGCGCCGCCCGGAACGTAGATGAAATCTCCCGGCTCGAGGGAATATTGGAGAACGTTGGTGTCGCGGAATTCTATGCGGCCTTTGCCCGACACCTGCACGAGGAGAGTGTCTTTCTCGCATATCAGGAAAAACGGCTGGGGCCGGTCGTTTCGGCTCAAATGAAGCTGCGGATCGATGTTGTCCGGAAGCATGGGACGTTCGTCGTAGGGACCGCAATTCTCCGCTTCTCTGAAAGTCATGAAGGTTTTCTTGCGTATCATGACGCTTTCCCGCAATGGCTTCTCCGCTTCTTCCGGCTGCGCGCGCTCCTTCAAGCGGCGCCGTGCTGGGCTGCGGCCAGGATTTCGGATTTTCGGGCGTACTCGCTCCATCCCCACGACGAGATGGGGAATATGTCGTTCACCGTCCCGCACTTGGAACACGTGCGCCGCGTTTCGTCGGCATTGTATTCCTCGAAAATCGGCGGCAGACACGCGACCGACGGAAACGGATGCGTCATGTCGGTCGATTCGTCGTCCGGCGTCGCGTCGAACTCCCCGTGAAACAAACGTTCGCGGCAATTCGCGCAATGAACGCTCACCGCCTCCGTCTGCTTGCCGGTTTCGCATTGCCGCTGCACGACGCTCATGAGCGCGAAATATTCGGAGTCTTTCTCGTCCTTGAGAAAAGAATTCACGCCATGGACGCGGCCGCCGCAATATACCTGTCCGGTCCGTAAAATCCCGCCGTTGGAAGCGAAGTTGGTTATGACTTCGTCCACGCTGTTGTGATGGTAGAAATGACCGTAGTCGCTTTCGGGTCCCCCCACGAACACGGCGCCCGCCGCCACCATCGCGCCGCGATGCAGATAAGGGAAAAGAAGCGTCAAGTTCGCGTTGCCCTTCTGCATGCAGTTGAAGAGATTGTTCCTCAGAGGCTCTCGATCCTTGCGTGGAGGCGCAATGGAAAGTTTTCCGTTCATGCCGATGCTCCCTGCAGATTGCCCAGACGAACGCGGCAAGGAAGTCCGATGCCTAGATTTTTCCCATTTGCCTAAGCATGCCTTCCATCTCCTCGCGCGATTGCGAGAACTGGATTTCGTGGATTTCCTCGTAAGGCAGTCCCAGCCGTTCGAACTGCTCGACGAGCGCATCGTGGTTTTCGGATTCGTAGATCGTCACGATGAATCCGCTGCCGAGATTGACGTACGCCTGCCTGAAATCCGCCAGTTCCGCCTTGTGGACATGGACCGCGTTCTCCGCCCATTCCTCCCGCAGCAATCCGGGCGCCCGGTGAATCGTGATGAACTGTGGCATTGTTCCGTCTCCGTCTTCTCTCCTCGATGATGCCGTTACCCGCAGTGACCGCGATGTTCGGCCCCTGTCATCTTCATGTACAGGTGATGCCACTTGCGGCAGATGCTGAGTTCCGTCGCGGTCCAGTCCATCGGATCGCGGGCGTAGTCGCGCCAGTACTCTCCATCCATGTTGATTCCGGGGATCGCCGGGATCCAGTCCTCCTCCAGAAAATCGTCAGGATCTCCGTACCTTTCGGCGATCCTGCGAACGTCCGGATCGTCGAGCGCCAGCAATCGCCCGTCCTCGATGATTCGCTCCGTGCGCCCGTCGACGGTTTCGACGTCGACGTCGGGGAAATAGAGGTGAACGTGCCAGTGACCGACGCACGGCAAGCCGCTCAACACGGCTTCCTTTTCCATCGCGCTCGAAATCACCGAGCCGTATCCGATATGTATGATGCCGCTTCGCATGCGCTCGTAGAGCGCGCAATTCCAGCCGTCGAGAAAACCGGAACGCGGTCGGTGGATCTTGGGGTTCGTGCCGATCGACGACTCCCACCAGTACATCAGCCCCTTGTCGGGGTGGCCGGGATATTGCACGTCGTACGTCTGGTCGAGTATGTTGCGCAACTTGTCGCCGAACTCGCCGCCGTCCTCGATCTCGACGATGCGGCTGTCCTTCATGTGAAGCTTTATATGCGGAAACGGACCGATGTGATTCATCGTGCCGGCGACCACCCCCGTTCCGTCTTCGAGCGCCCCGGGGAGCAGGAAGTTGGGCTTGCCCCAGAGATGGCCCGGAAGGTAAGTGCGCCCATAGGCGACGTTTTGCGGATACCAATCCTTGATGTATTCCTCGTTGAAATAAGTGCGGGTCGCATCGAAATATTCGTCGTGCGCAGTGTACCAGAGGTCGGTGCCTTCCGGATCGACGATATGAACGCGCTTGGCGCCGAGGCATCTCTTCCATGTCCATTGGTCGATCGCATGGAGTATCTCGCCGGGAATCGTGTGAGCGGCGGACATCACCATTTCCGGCGTGATAAAGGGAAATCGTTGCACCTTGAGCTTGCGCTCCGAAAGGATCGGTCCGCCGAACCCCCAGAGAACCTTGTCGTATTTGCCCTCGTCGTCGAGCTTCTCCCACGCCTCGAACCATTCGGCGATTTCGCGGGTAAGGTCGATGAAGAGTTCGGCCTCGTTGTGTCCTTCGAACGTAGGCGGCGGCCCGCGGTCGGCGTTGATCAGCTCGTAGCTGCAGCCGAATTTCTCGAGGGTCTTGATCGCCGCTTCGACGCACATGGGATGATGCCAGCTGTCGACGCGCAGGAGAACGCGTTCGCCTTTCTGGAGATTCCAGGCGGCCCACAGGCCGGGGCTGAAATCCCGCTTCGCGACCGCCTCGAAATAGGGCAGCAAGTCGTCCGCGCTCTTCGCTTCGAGATACGGCGGACAGCGAGGGGGCCGGTGCTTCGAAGTTCGACCGGAATGAGCGTGCGGCGCATGATCCATAACCTGTCTCCCTCGCTGCGCAACCGCCGTCGCCTCGGCGATCTTTCCATGGCGGCGCCCGCGGCGGATCGTCCGGCCCTGGCGGAGCGCGATCCAAAGGCGAATCATAGGTTGCGTTACAATGCTGTCAAATGAATAATTTGGAAAATGAACATGAATCATATGCATATTAGAAACGTGGATCTGAACCTGCTCGTGATCTTCGACACGGTTTTCCGGCTCGGAACGGTAACGGAAGCGGCTCGCGAGATCGGGCTTACGCAACCGGCCGTGAGCCACGCCGTCCGAAGGCTTCGGCGCCTGTACGGCGACCCGCTCTTCATGCGAACGAAGGGCGGCCTCCGACCGACCGTTCGGGCGCGGGAAATCGCCCCCGCAATTCAATGCGCTATCCAGAATATCGGCTCGACGCTGGAAACCGTTTTCGATCCCGCGTCCTTGATGCGTTCGTTCCGGTTCGGCCTGGTGAACTACACGGCGTTCTTTCTGCTCCCCGTGCTCGTGGAACGCCTCCAGGCGACGGCGCCGAAGGTCAGCGTCACCGTCGATTACGTCGACGGGCGCGAGGCGGAAACCCAAGTATCCCGGAACGAGGTCGACTTCGCCATCGGCACGCTGGAACGTGCAGGGCAACGATGCGCCCGGACGGAGCTCTTCGCCGATCAGTATCGTTTCGTGGCGCGAGCGGACCACCCGAAAATTTCCGGAAAACTCCGCATCTCGCATCTGGCGAGTCTGCCGCAAATCAACATTCCGTTGTTCGCCGACGTTCAAGCCTTGCTCGCCCAGGAAGGAATCTCGGCAAGATACGCCCTCACGACCGGCAATCTGCTCTCCGTCCCGTTCATCGTTTCCACGTCCGAACTCCTCGCGCTTGTCCCGAGGAGCGTCGCGACCATCTTCAAGGACTACTGCAATCTCCAGGTGTTGGAACCGCCGGTCGACGTCGGCAGCTACTCCATCAGCCTCTTGTCGAACGCGGAACTCGAGAAGGAGAATGCGTACGCCTGGATGAAAGAAACGGTGCTCGAGGCGTCAGGCAACGTGAGCCGGATGCTGGATCTGTCGTAGAAGCGGAAGACTTTCCCGCCACGTCGGCTTCAGGTGATCGCTTGAGCGGGCCACTTCGCGATGGCGGGATGCGGGTCGGCGAAAGCCCGCTCCCGCAGCGCCCCGATGCCTGCTTCGTAAAAGGCGTCGATCCAACGGACGGTCTCCGCCTCTTCCGCCCCGGAAACTTCGAACCGCCCTGTCCAGGTAAAGATCGAGCATCCCTCGCCGTCGGGTTCGACGCGGACCGTCGATCGCCAGCTCTTCAGCGGCAGCGCGCCGGGATCGATAACGGAATAGGCGTACGTGCGACGGCCGGCGTCGTAAGCGTCCATTCGTTCCTTCACGACGGCACCATCGTTTACGGTCAATGTCCGGACCGCGCCGACCCCGGAGCCTTCCACCCGGCATTGAGTGACGAGCGGCGACCATTTCGGCAATAGACCGAACTGGCCGACGATAGCCCAGACCTCGTCGGCAGGCGTTTCGACGACTGCGCGCTTGACGATCTCACGCATGTTCGCTTCCGCCGCCAAGAAAGCGCTCACGAAACGCCGTCGGCAACCGCGACCGAGCCCGAGACGGACAGGCGGAAAACCAGCGGCCGCGTCATGCTCATCCTCGGACGTAGGACGGGTCCGGCTCCGCCTTCTCGATCAGCTCGAGCAGCTTCGGCGGCGACATCGGCAGCGACCGGGGGCGAACCCCGATCGCGTCGCCGATCGCGTTGCCGATCGCGGCCATCGTGGGCACGACCGGAACTTCGCCCACGCCGCGCAATCCGAACGGGTGCTTCGGATTGGGCACCTCGACGATGACCGTGTCGATCATCGGAACGTCGGAAGTGACGGGCATGCGGTAATCGAGAAAGCTCGCGTTCTGCATGCGGCCGTCCTCGCCGTACACGTACTCCTCGTTGAGCGCCCATCCGATTCCCTGCACGGCCCCGCCCTGATACTGGCCCTCGACCTGCAGCGGATGGATCGCCTTGCCGGCGTCCTCGACGACCGTGTAGCGCATCACGTCCGTTCGCCCGGTCTCTTCGTCGACCTTCACGTCGACGATATGAAGGCCGAACCCCGGCCCCGCCCCGGTGACGTTCATCGACGCGCTCGCCGTGACGGCGCCGTGCGACATGGTCGTCCGCCGGGTGACGTCGGCGATGGACAGCGGCTCGAAATCGCCGACGTTCTGACTCGCCGGCCGGCATTGGCCGTTCTCGTAGACGACGGCGTCCTCCGGCACGTCCCAGATCTGCGCCGCGCGGCGGCACAGTTCGTCGATGCAGCGGCGCGCGTTGTCCACCACGGTCATGCCGACCGAGTACGTGGTCCGGCTGCCCGCCGTGACGCGGTTGAAGCCGAGCGAATTGGTGTCGGCCATCGTGATGCGCACCTTGTCGACGTCGATTCCCAGCTCTTCGGCCGCCATCATCGCGATGGATATCCGGGACCCCGCGACGTCGGCCGTGCCGATGATGATCGTCACCGTTCCGTCGGGCGCGACGTTGAGGGAGGTCGAAGTCTCGCCGCCCCGATTGAACCAGAAACCCGCGGCGACGCCCCGCCCCTGCCCCTCGGGCACGGGCGAGTTGTAATGGTCGCATTTCTTCGCCGCCTCCAGCGTCTCGACGAAGCCGATGGAACCCAGCGTCTCGCCGTAGATCGTCGTGTATCCCTCGGTCGCCGCGTTGCGCAGGCGCAAATCGATCGGATCCATGCCGATCTTCCTCGCGAGCTCGTCGATCACCCCCTCCACGCCGAACACGATCTGGGGCACGCAGGGCGCGCGGAACGAATTCACCTTCGGCCGGTTGGAAACGACCTCGAAGGATTCGACATGGACGTTCTCCAGGTCGTACCGGGTGAACATCGCGTTCGGCGCGTTGAAGTACATCGAACCCGTGAACGCGCCGGTCTGGAACACCAACCTGCCGGTCGCGGCGGTGATCCGGCCGTCCTTCGCGACGCCCATCCTGATCGCGTAGCTGGTGCCGGCCACCGGACCGGTGCCGCGAAACACCTCGTTGCGGGTCATCACGATCCGGACCGGACGGCTCGCCTTCCGCGACAGAAGGACCGCGAGCGGCTCGGCGTAGAAGCCGGTCTTGCCGCCGAAGCCGCCGCCGAGTTCGGACTGCTGGACGTTGATTCTCGCAGCGTCGATCTTGAGTATCGCCGAGAGGCGGTCGCGGTAGACGAACGGCGCCTGGGTGCAGCACCACAGATAGACCTGTCCGTCGTCGGAATAGTCGGCGATGCAGCCTTGGGGTTCGATGTAGCCCTGATGCATGGGCTGCGTGTCGAACTCGCGCTCGACGACGACGTCGGCCTCGGCGAAACCCTTCTCGACGTCCCCCATCCGGCTGACCATGCGCTCGACCACGTTGGTGGGCGCGTCGCTTTCCTCGTCGAGTCCCCTGGTCCGCAGGTGGTCGTGCAGAATCGGCGCGTCCGGCTTCATCGCCTCGACCGGATCGATGACGTGCGGCAGAACCTCGTAGTCCACCGCGATCAGCTTCAGCGCCCGCTTCGCGATCGCCTCGGTCGTGGCGGCCACCGCCGCGACGGGATGGCCGTCGTACAGCGCTTTTTCGCGCGCCATCGCGTTCCGGCTCATGTCGCCGGCCGGACTGCCGGTCGGGATGTCCGGGAAATCGTCGCGGGTGATCACCGCCTTGACGCCCGGGAGCGCCTCGGCCTTCGACGCGTCGATCGACCTGATCGCGGCATGCGCGTGCGGGCTCCTGAGAACCCTGCCGTGGAGCATGCCCGGCAGGGAGGCGTCCGCGCCGAACCGCGCGCGGCCCGTCACCTTGTCGAGCCCGTCGTGCTTGATCGGATTGGTGCCGACGATCTTGAGATCGCGGCCGGGATCGAACTTGCTGTCCTCGAGTATCGTCGCCATGGTCAAACTCCCCGCATTTCTTCGGCCGCGGCCATCACCGAACGGACGATCTTGTCGTACCCGGTGCAGCGGCAAAGATTTCCCGCCAGCCAGTAGCGGGTTTCCGTTTCCGTGGGATCGGGATTGCGCTCGAGGAGCGCCTTCGCCGCGACGAGGATGCCGGGCGTGCAGATCCCGCATTGCAGACCGTTCAGTTCCAGGAAGTTGCGCTGCAGCGGATGCAGTTCGCCGTCCCGCGCCATGCCTTCGATGGTCTCGACCCGGCTGCCGTCGGTCTCGGCGGCGAGCACCAGGCAGGAGCAGACCAGCTCGCCGTCGAGGATGACGCTGCACGCCCCGCAATCGCCCGTCGAGCAGCCTTCCTTGGTGCCCGTCAGCTCCATCTCGTTCCTCAGAACGTCGACCAGCGTCCTCTCCGGCTCGCAGAGATACTCGTAAGAATCGCCGTTCACGATCGTCGTGACATGTGCCTTCATCCCGTCGCTTCCCCTGAACTCCGCGCCCTCGCGAGCGCTTTCTCGGCCGCGCGCCGCGCGATGACGCCGGCCGTCCTGATGCGGTATTCGCGCGTGCCCCGCTTGTCGCTGATGGGGTCGCACGCCGCCCGGCAGGCGGCGACCATGTCGTCCAGCGCGGCGGCGTCGACCCGGGTGCCGATCAGCGCGGCCGCCGCGTCGGCCACGAGCAGCGGGGTCGGCGCCACGGCGCCGAGCGCGATTCGGGCTTGCGCGCATACGCCGTCGCCGTCGAGGACGACGTTGACGCCGGCTCCGACCACGGCGATGTCCATTTCGGTGCGCGGAGTGAGCCGCAGGTAACAGTCGCCCGCGCGGGGCGGCCGCGGCGGGAACCGGAACGACGCGACGATTTCGCCGTCGGCGAGCGACGTCCGGCCGGGCCCGGTCACGACGTTCTCGACCGCCTCCCGGCGGCGCCCCGACGGGCCCGCGATTTCCGCCGCCGCCCCCGCGGCGATCAGCGCAGGAACGCTGTCCGCCGCCGGAGACGCGTTGCACAGATTGCCTCCGACCGTGGCGCGGCCCTTGATCTGCACGGAGCCGATCAGCGCGACGCCCTCGACGACCCCGGGCCACGAGGCGGAAAAGCCGTCGTGGTCGACGACCGCCATGCCCGGGACCGCGGCGCCTATTCTCCAAGCGCCTTCCTCCTCGACGATCTCGCGCAGTTCCGGGATGCGCTTCACGTCGACGAGCAACTCCGGCTCCATCATTTCGGAATGCATCAGAACGAGCACGTCGGTTCCGCCGGCCAGAACCCTGCCGCCGCCGGCGACCAGCGCGACCGCCTCGTTCAGAGATTCCGGCGCCTCGTAGCGCAGATCGGTCATACGCTTCCCCTCCCCGTTCTTCCGGGATATTAGACAGTTCGCGGCGCGCGGTCACGGCGCCGGGAACAGATCTCCGAATTTGGCGCGCAAACGCTCGTCGAGCCCGGCGCTGTTGCGGGCGACCAGCGGAAAGCTGTCGCGCCGGTTGAAGGGACGGCACGCGTCGACGACGACGCGCGAGTTGCGGCGGTCCTCGTGGCTGTAGCTCATCGGATCGAGATGTGTGCTCCAGCAGTTGTTCAGAATGTCGACGCCGTCCTTCGGATCGCAGCGCGTGCACATGGCCCAGACGACGTCGTTCATGTTCGACGGGTCGATGTCGTCGTCGACCACGACGACCCAGCGATTGGCGTAGGCGCCGGCGTGACACTGCGAAGCGACCAGGCCCGCCTGCTTGGAGTGACCGCCGTACATCTGCCTGATGGACACGGTAAGCCACATGCGGCTGCCGCCCGCTTCGTGCGCCCACACGCCCTTCACCTCCGGGATGCCGGCCGCCTCGAGCTGGTTCCATACCGCGCCGCAGCGATAGGTGCCGCGATAGAAAGTGTCGTCGTTGGGCGGCACCCCCGGAATGGCCCCAAGCAGCACCGGATCGTCGCGATGCATCAAGGTCTCGATCCGGATCGCCGGCTCGGGATGCATGTCGCCGGCGTAATAGCCGGTCCACTCGCCGAACGGCCCTTCGTCCACGAGGTCTCCAGCGCGCACGAATCCTTCGAACGCGATCTCGGCGGCGGCGGGCACCGGCAGGCCGGTCCGCGGCATGCGGATCACTTCGACGCCCTCGCCGAGCAGGCCGCCGGCGCAATCGTACTCGTTTCTGCCGTACGGCATCTCGAGTCCCGCCACCATGAACAGCGCCGGATGCATGCCCGCGACCACGGCGACCGGACACGGTTTCCCGCGTTCGAAATACTTGTTCATGATGAGATTGCCGTGCTTGCCCTTCGACACCATCACCGACGCGGTCTTCGGCGCATGCGCCTGAACCCGGTAAGCCCCGTAGTTGATCCACCCGGAATCGGGATCTTTCATCACCACCATGCAGGCGGTGCCTATGAAGTAGCCGCCGTCCAGTTCGTGCCACTTCGGGCTGGGAATCGCGCCGATGTCGACGTCTTCGCCCTCGAAGACGTTCTCGATCAGCGGCCCGCCGTTGACTTCCACCGGCTCGCGGACCGGCTGGTCGCGCATGTAGTTCCGCCAGAACTCGACCAGCGCGATTTCCGGCGAGTCGGCCGGCAGTCCGAGCGCGAGGTTTATGCGCGGCACGGACGTCAGGATGTTGGCGAGCACGCGGCGGCCCTTCGGGTAGCCCGGCACCTCGTCGAACAGGACGGCCGGGTTCGTCATCCTGCGCATCGCGAGGTCGACGATGCCGCCGATCTCTTCCTCGCGGTCGGCGCCCGTGACGACGCGGAGTTGTCCTGCCGCCTCCAGTTCGCCGATCCAGTCTCTCAAATCCCTGTTGGCCACGCCGAAGCTCTCCCTGCTCGCTTTCCTCGCAGGAAAGCCGCCGCAGGGTATAGCGCGCGCGGCGCCGAATCCAGCGCGGCGCGGAGACGATCCCCGAAACGGCCAGGAAAATGCACCCGCCGGAAGCGACGCGCCCCGCGGCCGCGCGGGCGGTCCTTGCGGTGCACATGGTGGAGACCGGCCGCGGTCGTGGAGCAATATCGGCCGGCGAGCGCCAAGGCGTCCGCCGGGGCGGAAGAAGTTCCCCGGCGATCTTTCGCAGCCCCGGAGCTCGTTGCGGTTCGCCGGCCGGCGGAAGCCTTCAAGCGTTATTACCGACGGTCAGCGCGAAGTCGGTCTGACTGAGCCAGTGCGCCAGCTTGCGCCGCCACCAAGGCATTTTCGGGGGCGGGTTGCCGCCCACCGAGCGCAAGACCTCGTAATGACAGAGCACGTCGAGCAATCGCAACACGGGCGGTTCGCTCGATTCGATGCCGAGACGCTCGGAGACGGCTTCCCGGTATTCTTTGCCGCCCATATTCTTGCCGTGCGAAAATCGCCGTTCCAGCGCAATGAACTGGCGCATGAGGTCGCCGTGCCGATCCGCGCGACGAACGGTCCCCACTGCCGACGCGCTCAGCACCGCCACGCCCGCAGCGATCGCTGCCGACCATGCGCCCCACCCCGCCATAATGGCGGTAGCAGCGGCGGAGCCACCCAAAACTCCAAATGCGACGGCCGCCACGTTCCATGCCTCGTAAAAGCGGCGGCGGCGCTCGTGATAACGAACCGAACGACGCACCGCGAACAGAAGCTCGTAGGTCCTGTCGTCAAGATTTTCGATCATCCTTTCTTTCCGTCCTTTTTCGGTGGAGGCGGCGGACGTTCCAGATTCTTGGTATCGGTTGTCCCGACCGTCTTGCCGACACTGCCGATTTCCGCCGACGACCCTCTGCCAGATCTCGGCAGTTTATCCTTCGGTGTCTTTGCCGTCCTGCCCCTTCGGTTTCTCGCAGGGCGAATTCAAGAATGGCGCGATCATTGCCAAGCGTCGCCCTCGAGGAGGCGGCAGCGGCGCGAGATCCGCGTCGGCGGACGATGGCGGCGCGAGATCCGCGTCGGCGGGACGATGGCGGCGCGAAGAGACAGCAGCGGTGCGGACGGCGGGAGGCAGCGGCGCGAGAGGCGAGGCCATCGGTCGGACGTCAGAAGACCTCGGTGGTCAGCTCTCGAACGGCCTGGCGCGAATCGTAGTGCCGGTGAGCCTGCGGCAGATAATCAAATCGTCCGCGCAACCGAACGATGGAAATCGCGGCGTTGCGAATCGAAGCCAGTGCACGGGCACTGCTGCCGACGTGGTTGCGGCGGCGATCCTCGTCGTAAGTCATGTCGCGAACGTGATGCAACCGGTTCTCGATTTCCCAGTGACGGCGAGCTATATCGAGAATCTCGGCAGGTCCTCCGCGCGACGGCGGGATGGAAGTTACCCCGTAAGCGATTTCCGAAGTTATCCCGACGACCTTTCCCTTTCTGAGTTTCTGACGTGTGCGCTCGATACGGAATGCCTGCCGTCGTCCGGGCAGTTCGACGTACCCGTCCCAGGTATTATCGAGTTCGACGACCAGACAAGTGCGAGTGTCGATTCGACCGTGCGTTTTTTCCATCGTCTCGCTTTTACCAACCGTCTGATCGTTCCAGTCAATCGCTTTCAGATCTTCGAGTATGGTTTTCTGGTTGCCCTTGACGACCATAAGATAGTCGGCTCCCTTGTCCAAGATCAACTGGGTTGTTTCGACCTGAGTGTGCATGGCGTCTGCGGTCACAATACGCCCGAACAACTGCATGTTCCGCAACAACTGTCGCGCAGCCGGAATCTCGTTTGACTTGTCTGCGACTTTCACCTGACCGCAAATTAGTCCGGTTTCGTGCTCGACGGCTCCGACCAGATGACACCCGTCTCCATGCCGTGACGCTCCGCGCACGGATTTTCCGTCGAACCCCATGATTCCGTTGGGATCCTGGTATTGCGCGCTCCAATCATGCAAAGCTTTGTCAAGGGCTTCCGGGTCGACATTCGAAAGCACGCGATGGAAGGTCGAATAGCTCGGGGCCGTCCGGATTCCGTCGCCTTTCATCCATGAGCGCACCTCCGCTAGCTGCGATTGATTCAACTTCCCGGAAAAGTCCGCTATGGCGGTTAGACTGAAAAAACCGCATAATTGCGCCGCTATAGTGATCGCGAGAACCGTCGCCAACTGATAGCGCCGACCGCGGCGACTTCGGAAGTCCGGAACCGTACTCAAATACTCGTACAGACTCCCCATTCTGTGATCCGGTATCTCGTCTACGTTCAATGTCTTGCAGTTCCAGAGCTTATTATCGGAAAGCATGCAAAGTTGCTTGCGGGCATCCTTTTCCAGCTCGAACATCAGAATTTTTCTGGACGTTCCGTGTTCGCGGTAACTGCCGCCCGATATGCGTTCGAATCCTTTTGTAAACCCAACGGCCCGCCAGCTCGCCGCCTGGTAACACGTCCCCTCGAAACGGTCCGGATCCACGAAAGTCTCCGCCATCAAAACTGGATGGCCGTATGTCGCCTGAAAGTCGTCCGACAGGCGCTGGGTGCTGAGGGACAAAATATGGGACGCCAGGTTGCGTTGCCGCCAAGGCGGAAGAATCAGCAAGCGCGCGTTGTTCGCCACAAGATGCAACCGGCGGCCGCGTTGCTCGGGCGTCCAGCCGACCCAGCGGTCTCGCGCCCGCAGCCGCCAGGCCCCGGCTTTCCAACCCAGCAACGCCACCCATTCCCCGTTCGGGGCCACGGCGACATGCCGCACCGCCTCGCCGACCATGCCGCGGAACTCGAGGTAGTGATGCTTCCGCATCGTCTCGTCCCACCGGTCGCGTTCGGCCCTGTCGAACACCGGCCGAACGGCGATGTCGTCCGGCTCCCGTATGTTTTTCGTCATCATGGCCGGCACATTGGCGGCAAAAACCGGAAATGTCCAGAAAAAATTTACCCGCCGGTATTTTCGGTCATTCACCCCCTTCTTGAAGAGCCATGTGCGCAGTCTGCAACGCCTTGCGGCGCGGCAACACTCGCCTTTTGTTCTGAAGACCGAGCGCCCGCGAGGCCCTTGCGGGCCGTCGGCGGGCGGGCGGAGCGGTCCGCAGGGCGTCGGCTGGGCGGCAGGCCGACAAAAAACGGAACGGCGCAAACGGCTCTTGAACGGCCTTTTCCTTGCATTATCATTAGGTTATGCTGAAAGATAAATTCGCCCTGGGTTTCTCGTCAGCGAGCATTTTTCAGCGCTTCTTGTCGCTCCCGTTCAGCCCAAGGCGCCACGCCGGGCAGAAGGATGACTACCCGTCGCGGCGCTTCCCGCCGTGCACGGTGGGTTCGTCGCACCATTGAAGGCGAAGGTTCGCGAACGCTTCCAGCATCTCTTCGGGCAATTCGAGAAGTTCGACGAGGACGGCTCGATCCAGATCCTGGCGGACAGCGTCGCGACAGGCCTCGTTCGCCGGCATCAGGGGAACGTCCCGAAACCTTTCGAAGATGCTCGCCGCCCGTTGAAGCTTGACTTCCGACAGCGCCCCCGGATCGAGAACCGTCAGATTCGGCAAGCCGGAGATCGTCAATACCGTCCGGCCTTGCTGCTGGCGCGATCCCGCCCACCAGAAGGCCATCAATCCGAGCGTGCAGTTGGACCAGAGCGCCATGGCCTCGTCCCACCGCTCGTCGTGCAGCCGGAAGTTCGGCCATGCCCGGCCGCCGAGCGCGCGCTCCCGCGTCAGGCAAGCCGCGAGGCTCTGCGAGTTGAGCCGGAAATCGAGCGTGAAATGGAGCCGCGTCGCGGTTCGCCAGGCAACGGCGGCCCGGTCGTCGCAACCCGGGCGCGCCTCGCCCTCGCTGTCCGGCTCCACCAGCATGCGCCGTTCCCGGTCGGCATCGTGCCTCCAGAGGACCGGATAGCTGGGCGCGCCCTGAACCGGAACGATCTTGAACGGCCCGCGGAACGGCGGCTTCGAATCGTCTTTATTGCCGATGTCGCGATGCAGCAGGCCGCGCTCTCCCAACTGCCCGAGCAAGGCGGTCGGAATGGAGTGGCGTTCCGCATAACGCGGCATCCGCAGTTCGCCGCGCCGCAACGCCATCATCGCGTCGGCGAGCGCCGACTCGCGCAGGGCGGCGCATCCCCCCTCGCTCAACGGCGCCCGGATATAGCTTCCCAGCAACTGGCCGCCGGCGCGGATCCGGCCCGTCGCGGACGTCTTCGGCAGTCGCGTGACCAGCTTGGCGACCTCCGCGGCTTCGAGCAGCGCGGCCGGGCGGCGATGAAGGTTGACGAACAACGCCGGCCCGGCCGAGCCGTTCCGGTCGCGCCGTTTCGTCGCCACCACGAGCGCTTCCGCCATGCCGGTGTCGGACGAGAACGCGCGATCGAAGTTTCCGGAGGCGGCGATGGTGACGACCGCGACATCCGCGTATTGGTCGACAAGCAAGTCCCGGGCCGCTTGCCAGGACCTGCCCTGGATGGCGGCGATGGGCAGGACCAGCGCCGCCACCCCGTCCGGTTTCGCCTTCGCATGCGCGAGATCGACGAAGTTCGACGCGAGGCCGGCATTGCCGTGGCCGGCGGGATTCTCCAGGTCCCGGCGGATGTCCGCGAGGCGGGCGGACATCGCCCGCTGCTCGTCCTCGCCGGTTCGGAAGCCGGCGAAGGACGGAACGGGGACCTCGGCGGTTTCGTGGTTGGTCGGACGGGTGAAGGGCGGATTCATGATCACGAGATCGACCGACTCGTGAGGCAACTCGATGTCCTGCGTCTCGACGTCGCCCTGCGCGCCGCGCGCCTGTCGCTGTCCGGTGGCGAACAGGGACCGGGTCTGCGCGGCGGCGATCAGATCGAGCGAGCCGATGGCGACGCCGCGGTCGCGTTCCTCGCCTGCGCCGATCCCGTAGGGCATCGTGTAAACGCGGGTGTTGTCGAAGACCGCGGCCGGGTGGACGCTCGACAGCTGCGAGGCGCAGAGGTGCGCGGCGGCGGGCATGATGTCCGCCGCGACGATGGAGCGTTCGATCATCCGCCGATGGATCGCGCCGTCGTCGCCGCCGGCGCGGCGATACCGGCCGAGCACGGCGTGATAGGCGGCGGAGAGAAGCGTGCCCGTGCCGCAGGAGAGGTCGGCGACGGCGAGGTTCGGATAGGCGGCGAGATCGGTCCAGTCGGCGTCCATGCGGGCGACGGCGAGTTCCGCGAGCAGGGCGGCGCTGGTCGGCAGGGTGTAGAAAGTCGCCAGGAATTTCCGGTCGACGATCAGGTTCTGGAACATCCTGCCCGACAGGTCGTGGCGGGTCGTCACGCCGATACGGGCGAGCCGGCCCGCCGCGTCGGCGAGCGCGCCGAGAACGCGCTCCGCCGTCGCGGCGCGAATCGGCGCGAGGAGGTCCGAAGCCACCTTGAAAATCGGCCAGTAGTTGACCTCGCAAAGAATGCGCCGCCAGGCATCCAGGAGCGCTGTCTGGAGCGAACCGCGCGAATCGGCCTGGAGTCGGGCGACGGGCGGGATGTCGTGAACGCCGACGATGGTCGCATGAAAGGTCAATGCGTTGGCGATGATGGTCATCGCCATGCGGTTCGTCTGCTCGCCGGCGCGCTGATTGAGGACGCGGCCGAAGTTCCGCTCGATGTCCGTGAAGCCCAGTTCGCCGGCGTCCTGGACGGCCCGGGTTGCGATACGCACGCCGCGTTCGAGTATCGACATGCCCTCGTCGACGCGGCGTTGCGACACCATCGCGTGTTCGATGCACCGGGCGACATGGTCGATGCCGCCGGCGAGCCAGCCCGTCTCGGGCCAGCGTTCGGGCGACGCCGGATCGCCGGAAAACACGCAATAGTCGAAGTCGGCGACGGCGATGCGTTCGGCGAGGTTGGCTTGACCTTGGCGGAGGGCGTCCGGGATGCGGACGGCGACGGCCTGTTCGATGGGATCGGCGGCCGCCAGCGGCGTTTTGCCGAGGCGGGCCCTGGCGTCGTTCTCGACGGTGGCGGCCGGCGCGTACTCCGTTTCCACCGCCACCGGTTGCGCGTCGGGCGCCTGGACGAGAATGTCCGGCCGCAGGCGGGGATCGTCAGGAAAGACGCCCGTTCGTTCGACGCCCAGATGGTCTTTCCACAGCGGGTGCTTGCTGCGCAGCGCCTCGGCAAAATAAACGTTGAAGGCGGGCTCGCCGGTGCGTGGCATGCCGGTTTCCTGACGAACGGCGGTACGGGCGCACTATAGCGCGGCTCGGTCTCCGTGTTGGCCCCGTGCGCGGATGCTCTGACCGTTCCCCCTGTCAACTGCGAAGCGCAACGCAGGCGATCCGTGAGGTCATTATCGGGCCGGGTTGGTCGGCGAGTCAAGGCGCCGGAGCGCAGGCCCAGGGCGAATTCAAGAATGGCGCGATCATTGTCAAGCGCCGCCTTCGAGGAGGCAGCAGCGGCACGAGATCCGCGTCGGCGAGACGATGTCGGTGCGAAGAGATGGCAGCGGTGCGGACGGCGCGAGGCAGCGGCGCGAGAGGCGAGGCCACCGGGTCAGAAGACCTCGGTGGTCAGCTCTCGAACGGCCTGGCGCGAATCGTAGTGCCGGTGAGCCTGCGGCAGATAGTCGAAGCGTCCGCGCAACCGAACGATGGAGGCGTTGCGGGCCAGTGCGCGGGCACTGCTGCCGACGTGGTTGCCGCGGCGATCCTCGTCGTAAGTCATGTCGCGAACATGCCGGTTCTCGATTTCCCAGTGACGGCGAGCGAGAATCTCGGCAGGTCCTCCGCGCGACGGCGGGATGGAAGTTACTCCGTAAGCGATTTCCGAAGTTGTCCCGACGCCTTTCTGAGTTTCTGACGTGTGCGTACGGAATGCCTGCCGTCGTCCGGGCAGTTCGACGTACCCGTCCCAGGTTTTATCGAGTTCGACGACCAGACAATTGCGAGTGTCGATTCGACCGTGCGTTTTTCGACCGTCTCGCTTTTACCGACTTCCTGATCGTTCCAGCGCTTTCATCGAGTATCGTTTTCTGGTTGCCCTTGACAACCATAGTCGGCTCCCATGTCCAAGATCAACTGGGTAGTTTCGACCTGAGGGCATCGGCGGTCACAATACGCCCGGATAACTCCATGCTCCGCAACAATTTTCGCGCAGCCGGAATCTCGTTTGACTTGTCCGCGACTTTCACCTGACCGCAACCGGTTTCATGCTCGACAGCGCCGACGACATCCGTCCCCTTGCCGTGACGCTCCGCGCACGGATTTCCCGTCGAGGCTTCCGTTGGGATCCTGGTATTGTGCGGTCCATTCTCGCAAAGCCTTGTCAAGGGCTTCCGGGTCGACATTCGAAAGCACGCGATGGAAGGTAGCTCGGGGCCGTCCGGATTCCGTCGCCTTTCATCCATGAGCGCACCTCCGCCAGCTGCGATTGATTCAACTTCCCGGAAAAGTATGCTATGTCGGTCAGACTGAAAAACCCGCATAGTTGCGCCGCTATCGCGAGAACCGTTGCCAAAGCGCTGACCACGACGACTTCGGAAGTCCGGCACCGTACTCAAATACTCGTACAGACTCCCCGTGATCCGGTATCTCGTCTACGTTCAATGTCTTACACTTCCAGATCTTATTATCGGAAAGCATGCAAAGTTGCTTGCGGGCATCCTTTTCCAGCTCGAACATTTTTCTGGACGTTCCATGTTCGCGGTAACCGCCGCCCGCGTTCGAACCCTTTTGTGAACCCAACGACTCGCCAGTTCGCCGCCTGGTAACACATTCCCTCGAAACGGTCCGGATCTACAAAAGTCTCCGCCATCAGGACTGGATGGCCGTATGCCGCCTGAAAGTCGTCCGACAGACGCTGGGTGCTGAGGGATATGGGACGCCAGGTTGTGTTGCCGCCAACGCGGAAGAATCAGCAAGCGTGCGTTGTTCGCCACAAGATGCAACCGGCGGCCGCGCTGCTCGGGCGTCCAGCCGACCCTCGCGCGCCCGCAGCCGCCAGGCCCCGGCTTTCCAACCCAGCAACGCCACCCATTCCCCGTTCGGAGCCACGGCGACATGCCGCACCGCCTCGCCGACCATGCCGCGGAACTGGAGGTAATGATGCTTCCGCATCGTCTCGTCCCACCGGTCTCGTCCCACCGGTCGCGTTCGGCCCGGTCGAACACCGGCCGAACGGCGATGTCGTTCGGCCCCCACATGTTTTTCATGGACGGCACATTGGCGGCAAAAACCGGAAATGTCTAGAAAAAAAATTACTCGTCGGTATTTCATTCATCCCCTTCTTGAACGGCCTTTTCCTTTCATTATCATTAGGTTAGGCTGAAAGATAAATTCGCCCTGGCGCAGGCCGAACCGCGGGCGGCGTTCTTTCGCGGAGGCGGCCGCCGAAGTGTCCGAACGGGAAGCCGTTCAGGCGGCCTCGCAAGCCGACGACGTTGCGCTTCGCACGGCTGAACTCCGCGAGATGGAGCGAACGCCCGGGACCGCGGTACTTGTCCGCATAGCTCTTCTCCCGCAACTGCGCGATCCCCGCCCTCCCGCGCTCCGCCGCCTTGAACTTGAACAGCGCGCAGGTGCTCAGGGTGCACCTGTACAGCACAGGGAACGGCGGCGGTACCGCAGGGTAGCGATGTCCTACACTCGCGCGTACCTGCACCGTGACGAGGATGTCGGGCTTGATCTCCTCGCTTTGAAGGCGACGACGCCACGCTTGGTGAGGCAGGGGGCGGTCCGAATTTCCTTGACGGGACGAGGGACACACGCCCGCCGTTGTGTGAGCAGGCCGCGAAGCATGGCCTGCGAATACGGCCGCGGCACGGGCGACGCCGGTTTGCCGAACCTCCGCCGCACGGCCCGATGCGCGAAGCTGCAACTCACAGAATGAGAACGCGGGTCAGGACTGGTGGAGTTCGAGCTCGAGGCGCATCCCAACGGCTGCGCCGACGCGCTTTAGCGTGTGCAGGGTCACGCCTTCGTTTCCCGGATCGAGAAGACGATCAAGCTGCGACCGGCTGGTTTCCATACGTGCGGCCATGCGTGCCTTGGAGAGGCTCTGCGTGTCCATCGCCTGCGCCAGCTGGTAAGCGAGAACCGACTTGACCGCGTAGTTTTTCGCATCCTCGTAGAGGCCGTCTTCCCGGAGCAGGGATTCGAGCGTCGATCCGGCGCGTGGGTTCTTCTCAGACATGACGGTTGTACTCCTTCATCCGACGCTGGGCGAGCATGAGTTCTTTTCGGGGCGTCGCCTGTCAGTAACAGACAATATGTCCGGCACCAAATGATCTCTTGGAACGCTTCCAAGAGGTGGCGGAGGCGGTGGAGGGCGTTTCGGAACGCACCTTCCGGCGCTGGCGCGACGAGGCAGAGGGCGCGGAAGGGTTGTCGTCGTCTGGGCCGGGTCTCGGCCGCCAGTCGTTTCAAAATCGCGCCGGCGCTCCGGATTCGCGCGGGTTCCTCCAGACCCGCTCCGCGGTTCGTGCGTAGCCCTCGGCGACCTCGCCGGGGCTGAGTTCCCTGGTCGGCGACCGGGGAAGCATGAAGTCGCGCTCGGGGAGAAGAGGGAGGCAGCTACATGCGGAAGGACAACTACCTGTCGCGGCGCTTTCCGCCGTGCACGGTGGGTTCGTCGCACCATTGAAGGCGAAGGTTCGCGAACGCTTCCAGCATGTCTTCGGGCAATTCGAGAAGTTCGACGAGGACGGCTCGATCCAGATCCTGGCGGACAGCGTCGCGACAGGCCTCGTTCGCCGGCATCAGGGGAACGTCCCGAAACCTTTCGAAGATGCTCGCCGCCCGTTGAAGCTTGACTTCCGACAGCGCCCCCGGATCGAGAACCGTCAGATTCGGCAAGCCGGAGATCGTCAATACCGTCCGGCCTTGCTGCTGGCGCGATCCCGCCCACCAGAAGGCCATCAATCCGAGCGTGCAGTTGGACCAGAGCGCCACGGCCTCGTCCCACCGCTCGTCGTGCAGCCGGAAGTTCGGCCATGCCCGGCCGCCGAGCGCGCGCTCCCGCGTCAGGCAGGCCGCGAGGCTCTGCGAGTTGAGCTGGAAATCGCGATTGAAGTGGAGCCGCGTCGCGGTTCGCCAGGCGGCGTCGGCCCGATCCTCGCAACCCGGGCGCGTCTCGCCCTCGCTGTCCGGCTCCACCAGCATGCGCCGCTCCCGGTCGGCATCGTGCCTCCAGAGAACCGGATAGCTGGGCGCGCCCTGAACCGGAACGATCTTGAACGGCCCGCGGAACGGCGGCTCTCCGTCGTTCTTGTTGCCGATATCGCGATCCAGCAGGCCGCGTTCGCCCAGTTGGCCGAGATGAACGACCGGCACGGCGTGGCGCCGCTCGTACCGGGGTATCCGTAGCTCTCCCCGCCGCAACGCCATCATCGCGTCGGCGAGCGCCGACTCGCGCAGGGCGGCGCATCCCCCCTCGCTCAACGGCGCCCGGATATAGCTTCCCAGCAACTGGCCGCCGGCGCGGATCCGGCCCGTCGCGGAGGTCTTGGGCAATCGCGTGACCAGCTTGGCGATTTCCGCCGCCTCGAGCAGCGCGGCCGGGCGGCGATGAAGGTTCACGAACAACGCCGGCCCGGCCGAGCCGTTCCGGTCGCGCCGTTTCGTCGCCACCACGAGCGCTTCCGCCATGCCGGTGTCGGACGAGAACGCGCGATCGAAGTTTCCGGAGGCGGCGATGGTGACGACCGCGACATCCGCATACCGGTCGACGAGCAAGTCCCGGGCCGCTTGCCAGGACCTGCCCTGGATGGCGGCGATGGGCAGGACCAGCGCCGCCACTCCGTCCGGTTTCGCCTTCGCATGCGCGAGATCGATGAAGTTCGACGCGAGGCCGGCATTGCCGTGGCCGGCGGGATTCTCCAGGTCCCGGCGGATGTCCGCGAGGCGGGCGGACATCGCCCGCTGCTCGTCCTCGCCGGTTCGGAAGCCGGCGAAGGACGGAACGGGGACCTCGGCGGTTTCGTGGTTGGTCGGACGGGTGAAGGGCGGATTCATGATCACGAGATCGACCGACTCGTGAGGCAACTCGATGTCCTGCGTCTCGACGTCGCCTTGCGCGCCGCGCGCCTGTCGCTGTCCGGTGGCGAACAGGGACCGGGTCTGCGCGGCGGCGATCAGATCGAGCGAGCCGATGGCGACGCCGCGGTCGCGTTCCTCGCCTGCGCCGATCCCGTAGGGCATCGTGTAAACGCGGGTGTTGTCGAAGACCGCGGCCGGATGGACGCTCGACAGCTGCGAGGCGCAGAGGTGCGCGGCGGCGGGCATGATGTCCGCCGCGACGATGGAGCGTTCGATCATCCGCCGATGGATCGCGCCGTCGTCGCCGCCGGCGCGGCGATACCGGCCGAGCACGGCGTGATAGGCGGCGGAGAGAAGCGTGCCCGTGCCGCAGGAGAGGTCGGCGACGGCGAGGTTCGGATAGGCGGCGAGATCGGTCCAGTCGGCGTCCATGCGGGCGACGGCGAGTTCCGCGAGCAGGGCGGCGCTGGTCGGCAGGGTGTAGAAAGTCGCCAGGAATTTCCGGTCGACGATCAGGTTCTGGAACATCCTGCCCGACAGGTCGTGGCGGGTCGTCACGCCGATACGGGCGAGCCGGCCCGCCGCGTCGGCGAGCGCGCCGAGAACGCGCTCCGCCGTCGCGGCGCGAATCGGCGCGAGGAGGTCCGAAGCCACCTTGAAAATCGGCCAGTAGTTGACCTCGCAAAGAATGCGCCGCCAGGCATCCAGGAGCGCTGTCTGGAGCGAACCGCGCGAATCGGCCTGGAGTCGGGCGACGGGCGGGATGTCGTGAACGCCGGCGATGGCCGCGTGAAAGGTCAATGCGTTGGCGATGATGGTCATCGCCATGCGGTTGGTCTGTTCGCCGGAATGCTGATTGAGGACCTGGCCGAAATCCCGCTCGATGTCCGTGAAGCCAAGTTCGACAGCGTCATGGACGGCCCGGGTTGCGACGAGCACGCCGCGTTCGAGTATCGACATGCTCTCGTCGACGCGGCGTTGCGACACCATCGCGTGTTCGATGCACCGGGCGACATGGTCGATGCCGCCGGCGAGCCAGCCCGTCTCGGGCCAGCGTTCGGGCGACGCCGGATCGCCGGAAAACACGCAGTAGTCGAAGTCGGCGGCGGCGATGCGTTCGGCGAGGTTGGCTTGACCTTGACGGAGGTCGTCCGGGATGCGGACGGCAACGGCCTGTTCGATGGGATCGGCGGACGCCAGCGGCGTTTTGCCGAGTCGGGCTTGAGCGTCGCTCTCGACGGTGGCGGCCGGCGCGTACTCCGTTTCCACCGCCACCGGTTGCGCGTCGGGCGACTGGACGAGAATATCGGGTCGCAAGCGGGGGGCATCGGGAAAGACGCCCGTCTGTTCGACGCCCAGATGGTCCTTCCACTGCGGGTGCTTGCTGCGCAGCGCCTCGGCAAAATAACCGTTGAAAGTGGGCTCGCCGGTGCGTGGCATGCCGGTTTCCTGACGAACGGCGGGGCGGCCGCGCTAGAGCGCGGCCCCCGGTTGCCCCCGTGCGCTTCGGCCGCCCTCGATCGGTTCCTTCGAAAGCGTATGCGTCTTCCGGCCATTCACCCGGAATTCGGGGCTTCGTACGCACGGAACGCGACGGCCAATTCCGCGCCCCGTCGCTCGCGCAGTCGAAGCGCCGCCAAGCCGGGAGGTTTCGGCGACGCAGGCGACGGGCAGTCCCGTCTCCCGCTCGCGCCGCAGGGCGCCGGAACGCTCGGCGACGCGATGGGCGCGTATGCGCGACATTTCTTCGCTCCTCGTCGTTCGGCTCGCTGGCAGTGGTTGTCCGGCCCTGCGTCCCGCCGGACGAAGCATATCCGCCAATTGCGTGAAACGCGAATGCCGTACTGTCCGGCGCGGTCGCCGGCTGGCGCTTCGAAGCGGTTGCCCAAGCGGCGCGCGAAAGCCTCGATGCGCTCCGAGGGGAGCAATGCCTTCGCGCATGCCGCGCTTTCGCTTGAACGTCCGACCTCGTTCCGGGCCTGGAACGGCGCCGTAGAACTCAGGCCGAACGCCCTTGTGGTTGCGCCAGCCGCCTGCGTTGCGCTTCGGAATGGACAGGGGGTGCGGTGCGGTGCGAGAATCTCCGAGGCGCCTCCGGCGCGCCGTTCAGTCTTCCAGATGGGCATTCCGGCGCTCGTACAATTCCGTGTCGGCATAACCCATCGTTTCGGGGCGGCCGCGCCCGAGCATCACCTGAAACCAGACCGGTTCCAGGCTGTTGTTGTCGTAACCGTGAATCACGCCGGGCGGACAGGTGATGCAATCCCACTTGCCGAGCCGGACCGTGACGCGGTTGGCGCCTCCCTCGTCCTCGACGAAGGCGTCGAGAAAGCCCTGCAGGACGAAGAAGGTTTCCTCGACCTCGTGGGTATGGGGCGCGTTGCCCTGCCCCGGTTCGACATACATGATGCTCAGCGTGTGCGCCCGCGCCGGTATCGCGTCGGGGTCGCCGTGCTTGCCGGACCCTCCGGCCCCGATGAAACGATGCTGAGCGCGCTTGTAGCCGTCGATCTTGGCGTCCTCGAAAGCCGCCCAGTCCGGCTTGCGTTCGCTGAACCGCGCAACGTACCGATCGACGACTTCCCTTGTCGAAACGCCTTCCAGTTCGGGCGGCCTCGGATGTCTGGCGGCCTTGCGCCGGGGCTTGGGCCGCTGCGGCTCGGGGGTCGAGAACATGGGGGCGTCGTCGACGAGCCACCCCGCCAGGACCGGGTGGGCCCGCGCCGCCGCGTAGGCTTTCTCGGGCTTCACCTTGGGCGGCCGGCAATCCTCCGGCGCGCCCTCCGCCGGCTTCAGACCCTGCTCTTCCAGAGCCTTGATCAGAAACGCATACGCGGGCGCATCGTACCCGTGGCGATTACCCGACCCAACCCGCAAGTTGCGCTCCCGCAGCTTGCGGCGGAGAGCCTTGGGCGTGCACCCGAAATACGCTGCCAAATGTTTGGTTCCATAGAACATGACGCCTCCTCCGTTGGTCCCCGGATGGCGGAACCGTCAGCATAGCGAACGGCCGCGGCGACCGCAGCAAGAAATCACCAGACCATAGCCCGCCGAACGGCGAATTCGAGGCCCGGACGGCGGATTCGCGCCGCCGCCCGACGCCGACGCCCGGGACGGACCGAGCGCAAGCAAAAGGCAGGCTCCTGGAACCGCCCGGGAGCGCGCCGATGCCCAAGTGCGCTCGCCGGTCGCGCGGCGGGAACGGCAACGGCCCGGACGGATATTCCGACAACGGCGGTCCGGGGACGTCGCAACGCGTTTTACTCTCGCCCTCGCGTCCCCGATTTGAGATTTTTGGAACAGGAATTATCCTACGATCATGACCACTCGTTGGGAGTTCTACGGACGCTGCGACGGGCTAGATGGCCTGCCGGAGAAGATGCGCCGGGATCGCCGGTTTTTTGCCGCCGGCCGCCGCAGGGCCAGCAAGACCGCCCTGGTCCAGCGGGCGTTGAGCGCGCTCGCGGAGCATGAAGCGAACGCGAGCCCGGCGCTTCTTGTCCAGTTGCCCGACAGCAGCGCGGCGGATCCCGCCGCGGCGTTCCGGAACGCCGTTCGGGAGGCAGGGTTCGGAAGCCGTGGAGGAGAGCGCGGCCTGCCCGGCGCGGCGGCTGCGGCAGGAGCGTCCTGCACCGAGGGAACGACTCTCGACGGATGCCGCTTGCCAAGGTGATCGCGATGCCCGAACCGCTCGCGCCCTGCCCGGATCGTCCCAACTGCGTATGCAGCAGGGATGGCGCGCCGGCACGCCATCGCGTCGAGCCCTTCGCCGCGGACGGGGACTCCGCCGCCGCCTTCGCCCGGCTCAAGGTCCTGCTGGCCGCCGCGCCGCGCACCGTCATCGTGGCTGAAACGCCCGATTACATCCATGCGGCCTGCCGGACCCGGCTCGGGTTCGTCGATGACCTGGAGTGCCGTCTCTGTTCCGCCGGGCGCGTGATCCACGTCCGCTCCGCATCGCGGTTCGGCTACTACGACTTCGGCGCGAACCGGGCGCGCATCGAGGCGCTCCGCCGACGGCTTCGGAACGGGTAGCCCAGGCGACCCCGGAGAGCCGGGGGCGCGCGCTCAGCGGAACCGGCTTCGTGACCGGAGCGGCGCGAGGGAATCGTGGCGCGGGCTGTCCACGACCCGACCGCGCCTACGTGCATCCGGCAGCCTCAAGCGACGGTTGGCCTGTCTCCGTTTCCCGCGCCAGAGAGCCGGTGTTCGCACGCACGGTCGCATCTGCAAACGCCGCATTCCTCTGGCCGAGCCTCGGTCGGCGCGATCGCGGATCTGCGAGAACGACTCTCCGCCGCCCCAGCGCCTTGACTCACCGGCCAACCCATCCGAGTTGATAGTGGGACCACTGATGTCATTCGAGGAGGCATGCATGACCCGACTGGAGCCGGTTCACCCCGGCGAAGTGCTGAAACACGACTTCATGGAGCCCTTCGCGTTGTCCGCCGCCGCGCTGGCGAAGGCGATCGGCGTGACGCCGGCGCGGATCAACGAGATCGTTCGCGGCCGACGGGGCATCACGGCCGGGACCGCGCTGCGTTTGGCGCAATATTTCAACACTGACGCCCGGAGTTGGATGAACCTTCAGGTTCGCTATGAGCTCGAGGTCGCGGCTCGGAACGAAGCCGCTGCCTTGCGCGTTATTCGTCCGCGCGAAGAAACGATCCGCTGACGAAGGATTTCAACGAGACATTGGCTGCGTATGAGCGGCTGTTGACCGAAAAGAACGGTCGCCGGACGCCGGCATCGCGGACTCGGCAAAAAATCGCGAACAAGGGCGCGCGCCAGTCCCTCGTCGAATGGACCCGAAAAAAGATAGAGACTGACGGCTTCAAGCTTTCGGTCGAAAAGGGTCTGAGCGAATGCACGGGAGAATGCCTGGCGGTGCCAAGACCAGTTTCCCCCCGGCGTCGTCGACCTTGCGAAAAAACGGCTTACGGAACGCGACGAACCGAAGTTCGTCCGGCCATAGCTCGAAAACCACAACCCGCCCTGGTTCGTTGTCCGCCTCCGCTTGACGAACCGCCCGAAAATTCCTGTAGTCCGTCCGGGACTCGCCGCGGGCGAGCGCAACGCAAGGCGGCGCGATGAAACCGGCGCGTTTCGACTATCTGGAACCGGACAGCATCGAGGAGGCGGTGTCGCTGCTGGCGGCGCACGCGCCCGACGCCCGCCCGCTCGCGGGCGGACAGAGCCTCGTGCCGATGATGAACTTTCGCCTCGCGCGCCCCGCTGCGCTCGTGGACCTGAATCGAATTCGCGAACTCGCCTACGTCGAGGATCGGGGCGACCATCTGGCGATCGGCGCGATGACCCGGGAAAGGACGATCGAGAACAGCGCGCTGGTGCGCGAAGCGGCGCCGCTGCTTCGCGAGGCGACGATCCACATCGGGCACCTTCCCATACGCAGCCGCGGCACGATCGGCGGCAGCCTCGCCAACGCCGATCCCGCGGCGGAATATCCGGCGGCGGCCGTCGCGCTCGGTTGCGAACTGGAGGTGCGGAGCCCGCGGGGCGCACGCCGCATCGCGGCGGCCGAATTCTTCGACGGCCCGCTGAGCACGGTCATGGAAGCCGACGAGTTGCTGACCGAAATCGTCGTTCCGAAAGCGCCCGTCGGCAGCGGATCGGCCTTCGTCGAAATCGCAAGGCGGCACGGCGACTTCGCCCTCGCGGGCGTCGCCGCGCAGACGACGCCCGGCGCCGGCGTCCGGCTCGCCGCCTGCGGCGCCGGTCCCGGCCCGGTGCGCCTGACGAAGACCGAAGCCGCGCTGCGCGACGGGTGCAGCGCCGAGGACGCCGCCCGCGTGGCGGCGGCCGAAGTGGACCCCGACGACGATCTCCATGCCAGCGCCGCGTATCGCCGCCGGCTCGTAGGAGTCATGGCGAAACGCGCGGTCGCGACGGCCTTGAAGAGGAGCGCGGCATGACGGAACGGCGCGCCGTCGAACTCGCCGTCAACGGCGAGCGCCGTAGAGGCCAGGCGCATTCCCGCATGCTGCTCGTCGATTTTCTGCGGGACGAACTGGGGCTGACCGGCACTCACGTCGGCTGCGAACACGGCATCTGCGGCGCATGCACGGTGAGCTTCGACGGAGAGGCCGTGCGCTCCTGCCTGATGTTCGCCGTGCAGGCGGACGGCGCCGACATCCTCACGGTCGAGGGCTTGGCCGCGGACGGCGAACTCCATCCGCTGCAGCGGCTGTTTTCGGAGCGCCGCGCGCTCCAGTGCGGATTCTGCACGCCAGGCATGCTGATGACGGCGATCGATCTCGTGAACGCGGCGAGCGCTCCGCTGACCGACGAAGAAATCCGCGTCGGCATGTCGGCGGCGCTCTGCCGCTGCACGGGATACGAAGGCATCGTCGAGGCGGTCGCGGCCTATGCCCGGCAGGTGCGCGGAGATGACTGACTCCCTTCCCGGCTACGTCGGACGCCCGGTGCCGCGCCGGGAGGACGAGCGCCTGCTGCTCGGCAGGGGAGCTTTCGTCGCCGACATGCATCTGCCCCGCATGTTGCACGTCGCTTTCGCCCGCAGCGATCTGCCGCATGCGCGCATCGCGTCGATCGATCTCGAAGCCGCGCGAAGCGCGGAGGGCGTCGCCTTCGCCGCCTCCGGCCCCGATCTCGGCCTGCCGCCCATCGACGGCATGCAGGTAACCACCCCGCAGGGCTGGCGCGACCGGGTCGAAACCGACATCGTGATTCCCGACCAACCTCTCCTGCCCGCCGACAAGGTCCGATACGTGGGCGAAGCCTACGCCCTGATCGTCGCCGAAGACCGCTATCTCGCGGAAGACGCGCTGGAACTGATCGACGCGGCGCTCGAGCCTCTGCCCGCCGCGCCGGATCCTGAGGCGGCGTTGCGCGACGGCGCGCCTCTGGTCCATGAGGATCTCGGCCGCAACGTCGCCGCCCGCCTGCGGGCGGGAAAGGGCGGCGAAGCGTCCGCGCCGCCGCGCCGGCTGCGCCGCCGTTTCGTTCACCATCGCTACGCGGCGATGCCGCTCGAGTGCCGCGGCGTCGTCGCCGAACACGACCCGCGGACCGACACGCTCACCGTCTGGTCCTCCACGCAGGTCGTTCACTGGGTGCGGCGCGAGGTCGCGGCGGCGCTCGGCATGCCCGAGGAGCGGGTCCGCTGCATCGCTCCCGACGTCGGCGGCGGCTTCGGCGGCAAGGGCCATGTCTATCCCGAGGACGTTCTGATCCCGTGCCTCGCGCGCCGCCTCGGGCGGCCGGTCAAATGGGTGGAGGATCGCCACGAGCACATGCTCAACGCCGCCCATTCCCGGGACAACGTCTACGACGTGGAAATCGGTTTCGACGACGACGGGCGCATCCTGTCCGTCAGGACCGATTTCACGGTGGATTCGGGGGCCTATACCCCGGTGGGCGCCGGCATCGCCGGCAACTCGATCGCTCACATGCTCGGCCCCTACGACATACCGAACTACGAGGCCGAGTGCAGGGTCGTGCTCACGAACCGCGCGCCCAACGCGCCCTACCGGGGCGCCGGGCGTCCGGAAGTGGTGTTCGCGATGGAACGCGCGGTGGACCTCGTGGCCCGCGAGATCGGAATCGAACCGGCCGAACTGCGCCTGCGAAACATGATTCCGCCCGAACGCATGCCCTACGAGGTCGGGCTGGCGTATCGCGACGGCGTGCCCATCGTTTACGACAGCGGCGACTATCCCGGAGCGCTCCGCCGGGCGCTCGACGAACTCGGCGGCCTGGAACGCTTCCGCGAACGCCAGGAGAAAGCGCTGGCGGAAGGCCGCTACCTCGGGATCGGCGTCGGATGCTACGTCGAAGGCACGGGCGTCGGTCCGTTCGAAGGCGCGACGGTCAAGATCGATCCGTCGGGCAAAATCGCGGTCGCCGCCGGCGCCTGTCCGCAGGGACAGGGTCACGAAACCGTCTTCGCCCAGGTGGCCGCCGACATATGGCGCGTTCCCATCGAAGACGTGTTCGTCTCTCTCGCGGACACGTCCCAGGTCACCATGGGATACGGCACCATCGCGAGCCGCAGCACCGTAACGGCGTCGGGCGCGATCCTGGGCGCCAGCGACAAGGTGAAGGAAAAGGCGCTCGCCGTCGCGGCCAACCTTCTGGAAACCGCGGAAAGCGATCTGGAATTCCGCGACGGCGGCGTCGGCGTCGTAGGCGTGCCCGACCTGCACGCGAGCTACCGCGAGATCGCGCGGGCGGCGCGACCGGGTTGGGACCACAAGCGCCCCGACGGAGTGGAAGCGGGACTCGAGGCCGCTTGCTATTACGAACCGCCGACGGTGACCTGGGCCTACGCCGCCAACGCCGCGATCGTCGAGGTCGATCCCGAAACCGGACGGATCGAAATCGAACGCTATGTCGAAGTCCACGACGCCGGGGTTCTGGTCAACCCCGGAATCGCCGACGGTCAGGTTAAGGGCGGGCTGGCGCAGGGCATAGGAGGCGGGCTGCTCGAAGAAATCTCCTATGGCGAAGACGGCCAGTTGCTCACCGGAAGCCTGGCGGATTACCTGTTGCCGACGGCCTCGGACGTGCCGCCGATCACGGTCGTGCACAAGGAAACCCCCTCGCCCCTGAATCCGCTTGGCGTGAAGGGACTCGGCGAAGGCGGCGCGATCGCGCCGCCCGCGGTTCTCGCCAACGCCGTGTGCGACGCTCTGCGCCCGTTCGGCGCGGAACTTAACGCGACGCCGCTGCGCTGGGGCGACGTCGTGGCCTTTTTCGACCGGAAAGACGGCGATGCCCGGTAGCCACGCCGCCGTCGACGCGCTGATCGAGATCGAAGGAGTCGGGAAAACGTTCGTCGGACAGGACGGAACGGAAGTGGTGGCGCTGGAGCAGACCGATCTCGAAATCGGACGCGGCGAGTTCGTTTCCATCGTCGGACCGAGCGGTTGCGGCAAGAGCACCCTGCTGTCCCTGGTCGGAGGCCTTCTGGAGACCACCAGCGGAACCATCCGGATCGACGGCGCGACGGTAAGCGGGCCCTACACCAATCTCGGTTTCGTGTTCCAGAACGACCTGCTGGTCGATTGGCGGACGGTGATGGGGAACGTGCTCCTGCAATGCGACATGCGCGGCCTCGACCGGCGAGGGCACGCCGCGCGGGCGCGCGAGTTGATCGCTTCGGTCGGGCTGGAGGGCTTCGAGGACAGCCGCCCCTTCGAGCTGTCGGGCGGCATGCGGCAGCGGGTGGCGCTGTGCCGCGCCCTGCTGCTCGATCCCCCGATGCTGCTGATGGACGAACCGTTCGGGGCGCTGGACGCGCTGACCCGCGAACAGATGCAGACCGACCTGCTCACGATGTGGCAGAAATCCCGCAAGACCGTGCTGTTCGTCACTCACAGCATCGGCGAGGCGGCGTTCCTGTCGGACCGAATCATCGTGATGACGCCGCGTCCGGGTCGGGTGCGGGAAATCGTCAAGAACGACCTCGAGCGTCCGCGCGGCGTCGACGTGCGCGACAGCGCCGCGTTCGGCGCGATCGTGCGGCGCGTCCGGCTCTTGTTTCAGGAGATGGGCGTCATCCACAGATAGCGGGAGAACTAAGGTGAGCGACCCGACGAAAAAGACAGGCTCCAGACCCGGCGGCTGGCGCGCGGACGCGTTCTGGATGCTGCTCTCGCTGCTGATCGTCCTCGGCCTTTGGGAAGCGTTGGTGTCGATATTCGACCTGCCCGCCCACCTGCTTCCGCGTCCCTGGTCGGTCGTGGTCGCCGCCGCGGTGAACTGGTCCGCGATCGCCGACCATTCCTGGCACACCATCGTGGCGGTTCTCATCGGCTACCTGCTCGCCATCGCGGTCGCCGTGCCGACGGCCATCGCCATCGTCCTGTCGCCCCAGATCGAGCGGCTGCTCTACCCCCCTCTGGTCGCGACGCAGAGCATTCCCAAGATCGCGCTCGCGCCGCTGTTCATCGTCTGGTTCGGGTTCGGAATCGAGACGAAGGTGTCGGTGGCGTTCCTCATCTGCTTCTTTCCGATCGTCGTCGACACGATCGTCGGCCTTCGCAGCATCGACCCGGCCCTGATCCAGCTCGCCCGGTCGATGGGCGCGCCGCCCGGCAGGATCTTCCTCAAGCTGCGCCTCCCCGGCGCGCTGCCCAGCATGTTCGGAGGCCTCAAGGTCGCGTCGGCGCTGGCGGTGGTGGGCGCGCTGACGGGCGAATACATCGCTTCGGACTCCGGACTCGGCTACATTCTCCTCAGCGCCTCGGGCGAAATGAACACTTCGCTCCTGTTCGGAGTTCTGATCGTGCTATCCGTTCTCGCCATGCTGTTTTTCTACGCGATCGAGCTTATCGAAAAACTCCTCATCCCCTGGCACGTCTCGCAGAGGAGCCACGCGCAATAACGGGACGCCGCAAGCAACCGACAACCCAAGGAGGTCAAGATGACCGGACCGATCAAGACGACATTCGCCGCCGCATGCGCTTTCGCCGCGCTCGCCGCGCTTCCCTCACAGGCCGCCGACAAGGTCACGCTGCGGCTCGACTGGGTGCTGGGCGGCTACCACGCCGTCTGGCATTACGCGAAAGACCAGGGCGTGTTCTCCCGAAACGGCATCGACATCGAATTGCGCGAGGGGCGAGGCTCGATGACGACCTCGCAGACCGTCGGCAACAAGTCCGACGAGTTCGGCACCGCCGACGGCGGCGCGATGATGGTGCTGCGCTCCAAGGGCCTCAAGACCAAGATGGTCGCCGGCTACCTCCGCACCGGGCCGAGCGCGCTGATCTTCCCGAAGAAGTCGGGCATCAAAAGCTGGAAGGACGTCAACGGGCTCAAGATCGCGGATTCCGCGGGCGGCAGCACGATCTACCTGTTCAAGGCGGTCGAGAAAGCGATGGGCATCGGCAACAACACCATCGTCCTCGTCGCGCCCGCCGCCAAGGTGAGTTCGGTGCTGTCGGGCACGGTCGACGCGACCAATTCCTTCGGGTTCCTGCAGAAGCCGATCATGGAATCCAAGGGCGTTCCCGCCGAGTATCTCGGTTTCGCGGCGGCCGGCGTCAACGTGCCCGGCCTCGCCGTCATCGCGCACGAAGACCTGATCGCGGAGAAGAAGGATCTGGTCGGGCGCATGGTCGCCTCGGTTCAGGAGGCGCTGAAGATCGTGCAGGAAAACCCGGAGGCGGCCATCGATTCGCTGCGCAAGGCCAAGCCGTCGCTCGACCGCAAGATCCATCTGGCGATCCTCAAGTCGTCGTTCGACCTGTATCACAGCGCAGCCAGCAAGGAGAAACCGCTGGGCTGGATTCCGCCGGCCGACATCGAAAACGCGCAGAACCTCCTTGTCGAATACGAGCAGATCAAGGAGAAGGCACCCATCGGCGACTACTTCACCAATGCCTTCATCCGCTGACGCGTCATGACGGGAAACGCCGCACGGCACGCACGGCCTCCCGAATTCGAGGGGATGAGCGTCGAGGAGATCGCCGACCGGCGGGTGGTTCACTTCAAGGACCAGAAACCCGACTGGAAGGCTTTCGCCGACGCGCTCGTCGACGGTTACCGGCGAGCGCAACATCGGTTCATCGGCAATACCAGCGGGAAGGACGACGCGTCGATCATCCCCGCCGACGGTTTCACGCTCAGTGTCATGTGATGTAGACGGTCACCAGCCGACCAGCGTTCACGCCATGAAAGTGAACGGAGTTCGGTTAGGTGTCAAGGCCATTCGCGGCGATTCGTTTTCTGCCGTTTCTTGCGCCGCTCGCCCTGCTGGCGGCCTGCGGTCAACCGGAGCTTGAAACCGCCGACCGGGCGGCGGCGGAGGCCGGCCGGGCGATCGCGGAACGGCTTGAGGCGCCGCCGGATCGCTATTCGTCGATTCGCGTCGCGGACCGTCCGTACGTCGGGCTGACGGCGCTTCCGGAAGATCTCCAGCGCCGCGGCCTGTTGCCGGCGGAACCGGTGACGCTGCCGCTGCGCGGCGACGAGACGGACGGGGTTCTGGCGCGGCGGCTCGAGGCCGCGCTCGACGGAATGCGCGTTTCGTTCGCGGGTCCCGCGCCCGAAGGAGTTCCCCCGGCGCTGGGGGTTTCGCGGGACGCGCTGTCGCCGGCGGGCGATCTGTGGACCGGCCCGCCGGCGGACCTGCTGGACGCCTGGACGGAGGCGCGCGGCTACGAATGGCGCCACGACCCGGAGGCGGAGCGGGTCGCGGTGATTCGCTCGCGGACGGCGATCTTCCGGATCAACGCGCTCGCCGGGTCGCAGAGCTACGAGGCGAGTTCGTCGACCCAGGACCGGGAGGGCGAGGACGGCGCGGCGAACCTGACGCGGCAGCAGGTGGCGGCTCGGGCGCAGTACGAGCCGTGGAAGGAGATCGCCGGCCAGCTGAAGGCGCTGCTCGACGAGGGCACGCGGGTTTCGGTGGCGCCGTCCTCGGCGTCGGTCGCGGTGCGCGGACTGCCGCGGGAGATCGCGCGCGTCCGGCGTTTCCTCGCGCATCTGAACCGGGAGGTCCTGCGCCCGGTCTCGCTCACGGCGCACGTCTACACGGTGCGCTACGAACGGTCGGCGGACTACGAGCTGGGCGTCCTCGCGGCGCTGCAGCGGATCGGCCGGGGCGGCGCGGGCGGCTTCAACGTGGAGGTCGGCGAGGGCAAGGTCGCGCTGGTCAAGCCTGGGCGGAGCGCCGAGGACACGCTGCAGGCGACGCTGCGGGCGCTGTCGCAGGCGGGCAACGCCTCGCGGACGCTGACGGCCGACGTGCCGTCGCTGAACGGGCGCCCGGCGCAGTTCTTCGAGTTGTTCAACGAATCGTACCTGAAGGAAGTCCGGACGACGGTGACGGACGGGGCGGCGCAGACGCAGCTGATCCCGGGGACGATCTCGTCGGGGTTCTCGCTGTCGTACCTGCCGCGGATCACGGGTCCGGACGAGGTGCTGGTGCGGCTGTTCGCGAGCCTTCAGGACCGTCCGGCGTTCCGGGAGTTCGCGTCGGCGTCGCAGCGCATCCAGCTGCCGGCCTACGCGGCGCGCGCCGTCCAGGTGACCCAGCGCGTCCGCCGGGGCGAGACGCTGGTGGTCACGGGGTTCCGCGACCGCGCCGCGTCGTCGGACCGGACGGGCAGCTTCCTCGCGACGCTGCCGGCGCCGGAGGGCGGGCGGGAGGCGTCGTTGCGGCGGTTCGAGCAGGTTCTCCTGGTGTCGGCGGAGATCGGCGACCCGCTGGGGATTTCCGAGGGAGAGGAGCTGTGAGCGTCGTCGTTCTCGGCGGCGAACGCTTCGCCGCGGGCCTCGACTGGATGGACCGCGCCGGGCGTTCGGCGACGGCGCGCCGCGCCCGCGAGCTCGGCCGCCCGTTCGTCGCGCACTGGCGGAACCAGACGGGCTTCGGGCCGGGCGGCCCGGAGAGCGTGGAGGGCCTGCCGAGCCTGGCCGCCGCGCTGTCGGCCCATGTCGGCGTCGCGTCCTTCGTCGCGCTGGCCGGCGGCCAGGGCGGACGGTTCGCGCTGGTCCGGGTCCGCGACGGATCGATTCTCGCCGACGGCGACGAGGTCTTCGACGACAGGGAGGCGGCGGTCGCGGCGTTCGAGCGCGCCCGCAAGGCGGGCGGCTGGGCGCCGTACGCGACGCCGGGGCTGGCGGAGGGCGCGGTCGATCTCGACCCGCCGGCGCCGGCGGCGAAGCTGTCCGCCGCGCCGCGGACGCGCCTGCCGGAGGCGGCCGCCGCCGGGTTCCTCGTCCTTCTCCTTGGCGCGGGGGCCGCCTGGCACTGGCAGGAGCCGCTGCGGCGCTGGCGCGCCGGGCCGCCGCCCGAACCGCCGCCGCCGGCCGAGCCGCAGGTTCTCGCGGCGGTCGACGGCCCGGCGCTGATCGAGGGTTGCCGGGCGGCGCTGGCGGCGCGCCCGCCATGGCTTCCGGCCTGGGACCTGCACAGCCTGTCCTGCGAGGCGCGGTTCGCGGACGCGGTCCTCGCGCCGCTGCATCCGCGGCTGGCGGGACGCCCGGCGCTGGCGGCGCGGTGGACGCTGCCGCCCGGCCGTCCGCGGCCGCTGCACCGGCAGATCGCCGAGGCGCGCCTCGCCGACTGGCCGTCGGCGGCGGTGGTGGACGCCACGGCGTGGGCGGTGGCGGCGCTGCCGCCTGCGCTCCGGATCGCGCCGGCGGAGCCGCCGACCTACCGCCGGTTGCGGCGGTCGCTGGACCGCCGGCTGGGGACGGCCGGGGTCGCGCTCGAATACGCCCCGAAGGAACGGCGGGTGACGCTGCGGACGGGGCATCCGCTGCCGCGGGTCGCCGCGCTCGTGGCCGCGGTTCCCGGCCTGGAGATCGTGCGCCTGTCGCGCGAGCCGGACGGCTGGAGGCTCGAAGGCCGCGCCGCGACTCCCGCCGCGCTTCCGGAATCGCGGTTCCGCGAACTGGAGGCGGTCCGGTGAGCCGCGCGCTTCTTCTCGTTCTCGCCGCGCTTCTCGCCGCCGGCGCCGCGTCCGCGGAGACCCTGCGGATCTTCCGCGAGGAGGCGCTGGCGCACGCGCAGGCGCTGGAGGCGGCGTACCGGCGGCTCGAGGACCACGTCCTGCGGCGCTCGGCGGCGGCGACCTCGTGGACCGGTTCGATTCCGCCGGCGTCCGTCGGCTGGCTGGACGTATGGACGGAGCGGGGCCTGCGGGCGCGGTACTGCGGCGACGCGCTGCTGGTCTACTTCGCGCCGGCGCGGCTCAAGGGGGTCGGCCTCGACCAGCGCGCCGTCCGGGCGGCGCCGTGGACGCACGCGCCGCGGACGCAACGCGCGCCGGCGCTGCACTGGCTCGACGGATCCGTCGCCCGCGGCGGCGTCGGGCGCGACGACGCGGCCCTTCCGGCCTGCCTGTCCGGAACGCGGTTCGGCGGCGCGCTGCCGACAGGCCGGGCGGCGCGGGCCGGGCGGGTGGAGGACCCGTGGGCGCCGGCGCACAGGGGCCGGCGGGTGCGGTTCGAGACCCGCGTCCAGGCGTGTCCGGCAGGGTTCCATGCGTCGCACGCGGGAGCGCCGGGGGAGACGGTTGGCCGCCGGCGGATGCGGGAGGTCCGGCAGACGGTGAACGGCCGCGGCGAGGCGATCGGCGCTCCCTCGTTCGGCGCGTGGCGGACGATCGCGGACAACTGCCGGGCCGACTACGCGGTCGAGGAGACCGGGACGCAGCCCTGTCCGGTCCCGGCCGGCTGGCAGGGCAGCGCGGCGGCGGCCGACCTGCCGCAACGCATCCGGCGGCGGCGCGGAACGGTGACGGCGGCGGGGACGTCGTGGGGCGCGTGGCGGGTCGTGGAGGACAATTGCTGGACGGCGACCGCGGCGGTCGATCCGAAGGCGACGGTGACGGAGGCCGCGGGATCCCGGGAGACGCGGGCGATTCCGTGCCCGGCGGGCTGGAGCGGCACGGCGGGACTGGAGGTCCGGACGGGTCCGGGGACGCGGACGATCTCGTTCTCGTTCGGCGGGCGTTCGGTGCAGGCGATTCCGCCGACGGCATGGGCGACCGTTCGGACAGCCGACTGCAGCCCGCCGCCGCCCGAGGACGACGACGAGAGCGGCGCCATGGGCAGCGCGCCGCCGCCCGAGGACGACGAGAGCGGCGCCATGGGCGGGCCGGGCGGCGTCGACGCCGGCTACGACTACGACACCGGCGAGCAGGACGGCTTCGGCGGCGACGACGGCGACGACTCCGGCGATTCCGGGGACGACGCCGGCCATGGCGGCGAGGACGTATAGGCGGGGAAGGCAGGAACATGAACGCGGGATTCGCAGGGCCGCTTCTCTCCCGGCGGCGTCGCCGCCTCGCCCGCCGGCAGGCGGCGGCGGGTTCGCCGTGACGCGCCTTCTTCTTTCCGCCGCGCTCGTCGCCTTCGCGGCGCAGGCGGCCGCGGAACCGCCGCTTTCCGCGAAAGGCGGAGCGGAGCCGGCGGAGACGCCCGCCTCGTCCGGCACGGCGGACGCGATTCCGCCCGCCGAACCGCCCGCGTCCCGGGCGGCGTCCTCGCCGTCCGGCTGTCCGAAGGCGCTTCTGCGGGAGATGCTGGCCGAGGCGTCGGACGGAACCGGGACGATCGCGGCGCTGGCGATCGAGCGCGAGGCGCTGGCGCTTTGCGCGCGGCGCGAGGAGGCGGTGAAGCGGGTTCTGGCGCTGGAGGGCGAGGTCCGCGCCCTGCTTCCCCGGCCCGCCGTTCCGCCGGCGTCCGTCGCGGAACCCCGCCGGACGCCCCCGCCGCGCCCGTCCTGGGGCTGGTTCACCGTCCTGGGGGCGGGCGACCGCCTGCGGGCGGGCGTGACCGACGGCCGCCGGACGCTGTTCGTGCGTCCCGGCGACCGGCTGCCGGACGGAACGCGGATCGGCGCGATCCGTCCGTCCGGGGCGGTCCTGGCGGAGGGCGCCGCGCTGCCGCACCGCCCGCCGCCGGGGCGCGCGCCGTGAACTTCCGCCGCAGGAAGCCTGCGTCCGGTCCGCCGCGGCTGGCGACGGCGCTCGACCCGTCGCTGCGTCCGCATTGCGCGCTGTGGACCGACGGGCGGTGCAAGATCGCGCCGGGCCACGAGTTCGACCCGCCGCTGCGGGCGGCGCTGCTGAAGCTGCGGCGGTCAGGCGCGCTGACCGGCGAACTGGCGGAGGAAACCGCCTCGCCGGAGGAGATCGCGGCCGCGTGGGGCGGGCTGGCGGCCGTCGACGGCGCCGATCCGGACATCCTCGCCCGCGTGCGGACGCTGTTCGCCGCCGCCGCGCGGGCGCGGGCCTCCGACGTGGTCTTCGAGCTCGGCGCCGGCGCCTGCCGGACGTTCGCGATCGTCAACGACCGCAAGCTGCCGCTGGCGGAGCCGCTCGATCCCGGAACCGGCGGACGGGCGATGGGCTACCTGTTCCACGCGAAGGACGAGGGGTCGGGGCAGACCTCCTACCAGCGGCAGTCGTTCCAGGGGTTCTCGATCCGCGGCGGCGGCGCGGTGCCGCTGCCGGACGCGGTCTCGGCGCTGCGCTGCCAGCGCGGGCCGCACGAGCCGGACGGCGACCACCTGTTCGCGCGCATCTTCTACCGCGATTCGCTGGCGGCGGACGCGACGCTGGAGAAGCTGGGGTTCTCGGCGGCGGAGGCGGAGGCGTTCGCGGAAATCCGGACGGCGCTGCACGGCGGCGTGTTCATCGGCGGCTCGACCGGCGACGGCAAGTCGACGACGCTCGCCGCCAACCTCGCCCTGCAGATGGCGGAGTCGGGCGGCGCGCTGAACATGGTGACGCTGGAGGACCCGGTGGAGTATCCGATTCCGGGCGCGGTGCAGATCGCGGTGCCGACCTCGGGTTCGGGGGAGGAGCGGTCGCGGCACTACAAGGAGGCGCTGTCGCATTTCTGCCGGGTGCACCCGGCGTCGGGCATGGTGTCGGAGATCCGCGACGCCGAGGGCGCGCGCCAGGTCCTGCAGTTCGTCGACACCGGCCACCAGATCTGGACCACCATCCACGTCGACAACGCGAACGCGATCCTGTTCCGGCTGCTCGACCTCGGCGTGTCGGCGGCCGAGGCCTGCAAGCCGGGCAACGTCGCGCTGCTGATGAAGCAGACGCTCCTTCCGGAGCTGTGCCCGTCCTGCGCCCGCCGGGAGCCGGCGGAGCCGCCGCCGCCGTGGCTGGCGGCGCGGCTGCGGGCGTGGCCCGCGGCGCGGTTCCGCGACCCGGAGGGCTGCGAGCGCTGCCGCCGCGACGCCGAAGGGACGATCGCCGCGAAGGCGTGGAACGGCTACGCCGGGCAGACGGCGCTGGCGGAATCGATCCGTCCCGACGACGCCTACCTCGACCTGGTGCGCCGGGTCGAGCCGGGGGCGGCGCGGCGCTACTGGACGGAAGAGATGGGCGGGGTCCCGATCGGGCTGAAGATCTGGGAGCGGGTGGCGCAGGGCCGCGCCGACCCGCGCGACGCGCTGCTGAAGGGGGCGCGTCCCGGCCAGGCGGGCCTCCGCGCGGTCGGGGAGCGGGCGGCGTGAAAGCGTTCGCGCTGCCGCGGGCGGCCCGCATCGAGATCTACCACACGATCGCCGGGCTTCTCGAGGCGGGCCGGGAGCTGGAGGGGGCGCTGGAAACGACGTCGCGGTCGGCGCGCGACCAGGGGCAGCGGCTGCGGGCATGGGCGCTGGAGCGCTGGCTGCGGGCGCTCCGGAACGGACGGTTCGCGGAGACGGTCCCGCGCTGGCTGCCGGCGTCCGAAGCGATGCTCTTCCACGGCTACGGGCGGGTGGACGCGGCGGCGCTGTTCGCCGCCGCCGCGCGGGTGGCGGAACTGCGCGAGCGCCAGACGGCCGCGGTCGCGAAGGCGCTGGCGATGCCGTGCCTTCTCGCGGCCGGCGTCGTCGTCCTGCTGTGGGCGGCCGGCGGGCATTTCGTCCCGGTGATGGAGACGATCGCGCCGCCCGCGCTCTGGCCCTCCCACGCGCGGGCGTTCCGCGGCGCCGCGCTGTGGCTGCACGGCAACCCGGCGACCTTTCTCGCGGCGCTGCTCCTTCTCGGCGGCCTGCTGGCGGCGGCGACGCTCGCCTGGACCGGCCCCGGGCGGACGGCGCTCGACCGGCTGCCGCCGTTCAACCTGTACCGCATGCTGACGGGCTCGGCGTTCCTGTTCGCGGTGCTGGAATTCCTGCGCGCGGGGGTCGACGTGAACGACCGCGCGTTCGAGGCGCTGCGCCGCAGCGCCGCGCCCTACGCCCGGCACCGGATCGGCGCGATCCAGCGCGGGATGCGGGCCGGCAAGGGGCTGGGGCAGGCGATGGTCGACGCCGGCCACCGGTTTCCCGACCCGGCGCTGGTGCACGTGGTGGCGGCGCTCGACGGCCAGCCGGGCTGGCCGGCGAAGCTGGCGGGCTTCGTCGACCGCTGGGCGGCGCGGTCGGAACGGACGATGCAGGCGCGGGCGGCCGGGCTGAACGCGGCGATGACGACGGCGGCCGCCCTGGTCACCGGCGTCGCCATGGATTCGATGTTCCGCGTTCTCGACGCCGCCGGCGCGGCCCTGGGATGAAGGAGGGATCGACATGACGAGGGCGGCCGGACGGCTGCGCCGCCGGGCGCGGCGGGGGATGAACGTTTTCGCGGTGCTGCTCGGCCTCGGGCTGACGGCGGTGGCGATCGCGGGAACGATCGCCTGGTACAACTCGGCTCGCGAGACGGCGAACCGCACCGAGGCGCTGGCGCTGCTGAACCAGCTGCGCACCGGCATCGAGTCGGTCTGGTCGGGGTCGCCGAGCTACGGCAACGGCGCCGACCTGATCCCGACGCTCGACCGGCGGGGCCACATCCCCGACTCGGCGCGGATCCGGATCGGCGCCGTCGGAACCGCCGGCACGCCCGGCTTCGCGGCGGCGCGCACCGAGATCCGCCACCCGTTCGGCGGGCTGGTGACGATCCTCGGCGGCCCCGGCGGCGCGACCAACCAGTTCCGGGTCACCTTCGAGGACGTCGACGACGAGGTGTGCGCGGCGCTCGGCGACGCCTACGCCGACCGGACGCGGGCGCGCGCCGGGATCGTGAGCCTGGTGATCAACGGCCAGACGCTGACGGCGCCGGTGTCGATCGCCAACGTCACGACCAACTGCGACGACGGCGCCGGCGCCAACGACATCGGGTTCACCTTCGGATGATTCGCCTCCTCGCCCGCCGCCGCCGCGGCCTCGCGTCGCCGTTGGGCGTCATGCTGGTCGCCGCCCTCGCCGGCGCGTCGCTCGCCGCCTGGCACGCGGCGCGGGACGCCGAACGCCGCGAGGCGCTGGACCGCGCCGCCGGGCGGCTGTTCGGGCTCTGGCTGCAGGCCGTCCACCGGGCGGCGCAGGAAGGCGGCGCGGCGGCGCGCCTCGGGCGCGCCCTGCCGGCGGCGGCGACGCCGGCCGAGCTGCGGAGCCTCGGGTCGGCGGTTCCGCCCGGCCTGCCCGACGGGTTCCGCCGCGCCGCCATGACCCTCGGGACGGTGGACGACGGGGCCGGGGTCGAGACCGCGTTCGGGGTGCTGGAGCCCGCGGCCGGCGCCTCGGCGTCGGCGTTGCGGGCTGGCGCGCTCGCGGCCGGCCTCGCCGGCGTCGGGGAGGTCGGATCGGCGTCGCCGATGTCCGGTCGCCTTCCGGAGATCGCCGCGGCGATGGGCCGCCAGCCGGCGCCGGGGGCGCTCTACGTCACGGCGGATTTCGGGCTGCGCTACCGCGAAGGGCAACTGCACCGCCGGGCGCAGCCGGGGCGGCCGTGGCTGAACCGGATGGAGACCGCGCTCGACCTCGGCGGCGCCCCCGCGGGCCGCGCCGTGACCGGGGCGGGCGCGATCGCCGCCGCCTCCGCGGCCGTTTCCGGCGCGGCGTCGGCCGGCGCCGCGGTTTCCGTCGCGGGCGGCGCCGATGTCGCGGGAGACCTGTCCGCGGCGTCGATGACCGCCGCCCAGGCTTCCGCCGCGTCGTTGGCGGCGTCCCGCCGCCTGACCGCCCGGAGCCTCCGCGTCGCGGGCGCGGCGCGAGCCGGCGCCGTCCGGGCGTCCGGCCGGCTGGCGGCCGATTCCCTCGCCGCGTCCGGCCTGCTGCGCGCCGCCGACCTGCTGATCGGCCGGGGCTTCGACGCGACCGGAACGGCGACCGCCCGGTTGATCTCCGCCGCCGTCCTCGAGACGGGCGGACGGCTGACGGTCCGCGGCCTCCGCGTCTCGGGCGCCGCCGGCGGACCGGCCGCAAGGTTTTCCGGCGCGGTAACGACCCGTTCCTGCACGGGGTGCCGGTAGGATGGGACCGTTCGGCGCCCTGCTCGCGACCGCGCTGGCGGCGACCCTCGCGGTCGGCGGCTTCGAATGGCTGTTCGCCCGCGCGCTCGACGAGCGCGTCCGCCTCGCCGGGCGCCAGCTTACGGTTCTCGCCGACGCGACCGCGGGCTACGTCGACGCCGAATTCCCTGCGCTGCTCGCGGCCGCGCAGGGCGGTCCGTCGCGGATCGCGATCGCCGACCTCCGCGCCGTCGGCGTCCTGCCGGCCGGATGGCGGGACGTCGACGCGCTCGGACGGCGGCCGGAGATCCTGATGCTGGCGGACGGCGCGGACGCCGTCCGGATCGCGGTCGCGCAGCGGGCGGCGGCCGGCGACTCGATCGTCCCGTCGGCGGCGCTGTTCGCGGACTCGGGCGGGGTCCGGCTGGGGCTGGTGCCGCCGGAGGCGCCGACCCGGTTGCGGGGTCCGCTGATCGACCTCGACATGTCGGCGTTCCAGGCCGCCTTCGCGGGCGCTCCCGCGGCGAACGCCCTCGCGGCGTTCAGCCGCCACGACCATGCGACGGTCTACGGCGACGCGCTCTACCGGACGGCGATCGCGGGGTTTCCGGCGGCCAACCGCATGGAGACCGCGCTCGACATGGGCGGCAACGACGTCGCGAACGCCGGCGCGGTGACCGCGGATTCGCTGGCGATCGCCCGCGAACTCGAGGTCCAGGGCGACCTGACGGCGGCGGCCGGGCTGACGGTGGGCGCGGGCCTCGCCGTCGGCGGCGCGGCCGCGATATCCGGCCGGCTGACGGCCGGCGACGCCCGGGTGAACGGCGCGGTCGCCGCCGCGAGCCTCTCGGTCTCGGGGGACGCCAGGGTCGGCTCGCTGACCGCGGCCGGGGCCGCGCGGGCGTCCTCGGCGCGGATCGCCGGCGTCCTGGCGGCGGGATCTGTCCGGGCGACCCGCCTGTCGGCCGACCGCGTCGCCGCCCGCTCCGTGCGCGCGACCGGCTCCGCCAACGTCGCCTCGACGGTCAGGGCCCGCAGCGTCCTCGCGACCGGGACGCTTTCGGCGTCGTCCGGCGTCTTCGCGAACCTCGCCGTGGGGAGTTGCAGCGGGTGCTGAAGGCGCTCCTTCTCCTCCTCCTTGTCCTGGCGCCCTGCGCGGCGGCGGCGCCGCCGCCGGCGCAACGCGCGGCGCTGGCCGCGATGGAGCGGCTGCAGGGCGAGATCGCGCTGCTGACCGCCGTCGCCGCCGCCCAGGAGGCCCTGCTCGCCCGCAACCGCGGCCTTCCGCAGCGCCGCCGCGAGGCGCTGCCGGAGGAACTCTGCCGCGCGGCCGGCGCGTGGTGCCGGTTCCTGCCGGCGACCTTCGGAAGGACGCCATGATCGACTCCCTCGCCTTCGCCGCCGCCGCCGCATGCCTCGTCCGGATCGCGGTCGTCGACGCCCGCCGCTTCGTCGTCGACCTGCGCGCCGTCGCGGCCCTCGCGGCGATCGCCGCCGCCTGGCGCTTCCTCGAAGGCGGATCGTTCGCCGCGGCCGCCCTCGGCGCGCTGCTCGGCCTCGGCTTCGCCGCGGTTCCGATCGCCGCCGCCGAGCTGCGCGGCCGGCGCTGGCCGGTCATGCCGGGCGACGGCCTGCTGCTGGGCGCCTGCGGGCTGCTGCTCGGCCCCCTCGACCTCGCCTGGGCGACGGCGGCGGGCTGCCTCTTCGCCTTCGCCCACCGCGCCTGCGTGCAGCGGCGGCGCGGCCGCCCGGTCGCCGCCGGCTACTGCCCGTTCGGCCCCGGCCTCGCGGCCGGCGCCGGCCTCGTCTTCGCGGCGGCGCTGTCCGGCGCGCCGCTGGCCCAGGAAATCGCGGCGACGGAGATCCGGACGCCGCCGCCGGCGCTCCCGGCGGAACTCGCGGGCCGGGAGGTCTCCCTGGCGGTCCGCGACCCGGTCCCGTTTCCCGAACTGGCCCGCCGCGTCTCCGAGGCCGCCGGCGTTCCGGTCGCGATCGAGGAGCGCCCGGCGCGAATCGCGGACGGCGACGCCGTCCCGCCGGACCCGCCGCCGGCCTCCCTTTCCTTCGAGGGCGCGCTGCCGGATCTGCTGCGGCGGGCGGCGGCGCTGTCCGGCTACGACTGGACCTGGACCGGCGGCGCGATCGTCTTCCACCGCTACCGCGACGCGGGCCGGCGCGCGCCCCGGCCCGCGAGCCCGGCGGCCTGGACGGTGGACGCCGACCGCCCGCTGCGGGCGGCGCTGGAGGCGTGGGCGGAACGGGCCGGCTGGCGGATCGTCTGGCGCGCCGCCGGCCGCTATTCGATCGACGCCTCCGCGTCGTTCGACGGGCCCGGCTTCCTGGCCGCGGTCGACGCGCTGCTGGCCGACGCGCCGCGGCGACTGACCGCGACGGCGCACCCCGCCAACCGGCATCTGGTGATCGACGACCGATGAAGGCCGCCGTCCTCCCCTTCCTGCTCCTTCCCGGCGCCTGCCTGGCGCCGCGGGAGGCGCCGCCGCCGGACCCCGCCGAACTCCGCCTGACCGAAGCCGCGGTGCGCGCCGAGGCCGCTCTCGCGGCGCTGGCGTCCGCGGCCGGCGCGGAGCCCGCGCCGGTTCCCCGCATCGTGCCGGAACGGCTGCTCCGGCGGGTCACGGTCGACTGGACCGGACCGCTCGAGACGCTGGCGGCGCAGCTCGCCGAGCGGGCGGGCTACGCGTTCGCGACGGCGGGACCGCGACCCCCGCGCCCGCCGGTCGCCGAGCTGCGGGCGGACCGCGCGCCGTTGATTCTCGCCTTCCGCGACCTCGGCCTCCAGGCCGGAAGCGCCGCCGCGCTCACCGTCGACGCCGAACGCGGGCGGGTGCAGCTCGACTGGCTGCCGCCGGGGGACTCGTGAAACGCCTCCCGGTCTTCGCTCTCGCGGCGCTCGCGCCGGCCGCCGCCGCGGCGGCGCCGCCGTCCCTCGAGGCGCTGTACGAAGCGCGCCCCGCCCTCGCGGCCGGGTTCGCCGAGGAGAAGCGCCGCGGCGCCATGCGGGCGGCGGCGCTCTCCTTCGGCTCGCGCGCCGGGCTGGCCCGGCGGACCTGGGAGATCGGGCGCATGCTCGAGCGCTTCGCGCCGGCCCTCGACGGCGTCTACCGCTTCCGCCGCCTGATGCTGCGCCGCGAGGGCTTCCTGCTGCGCCCGCCGGTGCTCGCCGAGACCTCGGACGCCTTCCGCCTGGCCCGCGACGGAAGCGAAGCGGCGGCGGCCCGCCGGGCGATCCGCATCCTCGCGCCGGCCCGGATCGTCTCCGCGCCGCCGTCGTGGCGCGACTACCTCGTCCGGTCGTGGCGGCCGGCCGAGCCCCCGGTCTCGGCGCTGTTCCCGAGGGACGCCGCCGAGAAGGCGGACTGGCGACAGCAGCTGGCCGAGGGATGGCGAGCCGGCCGGACGCTTGCCGACGACGTGTTCGCCGCCGACCTCGACCGGCTCAACCGCGACTTCGAGGGGATCGCGCTGTGGCGGCGCCTGCGCGCCGCCCGCATGGTCACCGCGCCGTCGCTGGACGCGGCGCGCGCCGGCGTCGCCGGCCACGGACGGCTCATGCGCATCGGCGAGACGACGGCGGCGCTCGGAGCGCCGGCCCGCCTCGAGCTCGACGCCGCCCGCTGGCGGGCGAAGGGAGAAGACGATGACTGAAATCCTCTGGAGGCCCGCCGCTTTCGCGTTCCCGACGGAGCGCCTCGACGAGTTCCTGCTCTGGGCCCGCGGCCGCGGCGCGAGCGACATCTCCTTCCAGACCCGCCGGCCGGCCTTCGTCGAGATCGACGGCGCGCTGCGCCGCGCTACCGCCTGCGTCCTCGACGGCCCGGCCATGAGCCGGCTCGCCGACCTCGTGCACGACGCGACGGCCGAAGGCGTCCTGCGGTCCGGCAGGGCGATCGACGGCTCGCGCCCGGTGCCGGTCGGACGCGGCGTCCTGCGGCGGTTCCGTTACAACCTCGCGCCGGTGCAGGCGGCGGAGGCGTTCGGCGTCAACCTCACCCTGCGCGCCCTGCCGGGCGCGGCGCCCCGTCTGGCCGACCTCGGAATCGAGGACGAGATCGCGGCCGCGTGGGAGGACTGCCGCGGCCTGACCCTGATCACCGGCGCGCCCGGCAGCGGCAAGTCGACCCTGCTCGCCGCCGGCACGCGGCGGCTTCTGGAGCGCGGCGCCGGGCGCGTCCAGTCCTACGAGTCGCCGATCGAGTTCGCCTTCGACGACGTGGATGCGCCGGCGGCGATGATGTCGTCGTCGGAGATCCCGCGGCACTTCGCGACCTTCGCCGAGGGGCTGCGCTCCAGCCTGCGGCGGCGTCCGGCCGCGGTGATCGTCGGCGAGGCGCGCGACCGCGAGACCGTCGAGGCGGTGGTCCGCGCCGCCGACTTCGGCATCGCCGTCTACTCCACCGCCCACACCGTCGGCGTCGCCTCGACGATCCGGCGCATGATCGCCGAGTTCCCGGCCGCCGAGCGCGCCGAGCGGGCGGCGGCGCTGCTGGACGCGCTCAACCTCGCGGCCACCCAGATGCTGCTGCCGAACCCGTCGGGCGGGCGCGTCGCGATCCGCGAGTGGCTGACCTTCGACCCGTCCTTCAAGGCGCGGCTGATGGAGCGGCCGGCGGCCGACTGGCCGCGCCGCATCGCCGCCGAGGTCGAGCGCCGCGGGAACGGCCTCGCCCTGGCCGCGGCCGCGGCGCATCTCGACGGACTGATCTCCGACCGCGACCTCGGCCGCGTCCAGGCCCTCGCGCCGGGGACGGATTCGTGAGGGAGGTCGCGTGGCGGGACTCGATGCGCCCGGTGCGCTTCTTCGTCTTCGACGCCCGGCTGCTCTTCCTGTTCGCGCCGTGGCTGTTCCACCCCTCCTGGGCGACGACGGCGGCGCTGCTGGCCGCGGTCATCGCGCTGCGCGCCGCGGAGGCCCGGGGCTACCGCCTCGCGACCGCGATCCGCGCCGTCCGCGCCCGCCTCGCGGGGCGCCGTCCGGCGCTCCACCGCGTCCGGCGCTTCGCGGACTACGGCTGATGGCCGCCGTTCTCGCCGCCCTCGCCGCGCCGCCCGCGGCGGCGGAATTCCGCTACGTCGCGCCGCAAGGCGCGCGCCCCAGCCTCGCGGTCGCCGACGACCCGGCGTCCCTCGCGCAGACGCTGCGGCGCATGGCTCCCGCCCTCGAGCCGCGCTTCGACCGCCGCGTCGACGCCGGACGCCGGGTGACCCGCGACTACCCCGGCTGGCGGGCGCTGCTGTGGGGCGAGGGCCTCGCCTGGACCCGCCGCGGCGGCGAGATCCACGTCCGCCCGGCCGGGATCGCGCCGGGCGACGCGGACCTGCGCGACGAAGCCGCCGAATGGAAAATCGCCGCCGGCGAGACCCTGCGGGATGCGCTCGAACGCTGGGGCGCCCGCGCCGGCGTCGGCATCGTGTGGCTCACCGACCTGCAATGGCGGCTGCACGAGACGCGGACGTTCCGCGGAACCTTCGCCGAGGCGGCGCGGACCCTCCTGTTCGGGCTGAGCCATCTGCCGCGCCCGCCCGCGGGCGAGCTCCGCGCCGGATCCCTCGCCGTGACGCACCGCCTGCCGCCGCCGGGAGACGCGCCATGAAGCTTCTCCTCCTCGTTCCGGCGCTGCTCGCCGCCGCCCCGGCGGCCGCCGGCGTCCTCGACGCCCTGAAGGAGCGCGGCGCGACCGCGCGGCCGCTCGGCGAGCGCGGCGGCCTCGCCGGCCACCTGGTCACCCTCGCGGACGGGTCCTCCTACGCGCTCTACCTGACGCCCGGCGGCTTCGCCGTCGCCGGGCTGCTCTACGATCCGGAAGGCGGGCTGGTCACCGCCCGCCAGCTCGCCGGGCTGCCCGGGGACCGGACGCCGCCCGCGAGCGGCTTCTCCGGGAACGCCGCGCTGTTCCGGTCGACCCTTTCCGCCTTCGGGTTCACGGTCGGCGACCGCGGCCCGACGGTGGCGGCGTTCGCCGACCCGGGATGCCGCTGGTCGAACGCGACCGTCGCGGCGCTGGCCCGCGAGGCGCGGCGGGGCGCGCTCCGCCTCCGCGTGATGCCGCTCGGCATTCTCGGCGCCGCCTCGGCGCGGCGCGCCGCCGCGATCGCGTCGAGCCCGGATCCGGAACGGGCCTGGTTCGACCCCGCCCGCGCCTCCGAGCCGCGCCCGGAGGGCGCGCTGGCCGTCGAGCGCAACGACCTGCTCTTCGACCGCTGGCGCAAGGGCGGCGTGCCGCTGCTCCTCTGGCGCGACGGCGGACGGGTCGGCTGGCGAGTCGGCGACGTCGGCGACGCGCGCCTCTGGCTGCGCCGCGCCTTCCGGAGGGACGGCGATGGCGATTGATTCGGCGGCCGTCGAGGCCGCGGGGCGGAGTTTCCGGTATCAGGCGGACCAGCACCGCTGGTGGCGGCTGTGCGCGGCCGGGCTGCTGGCCGGCTGGCTGGCGACGGCGGCCGCCCTCGCCCTCTATCTCGCCCGCCACGACACGGTCTACGTCCCGGTCGCCGCCACGCCCGACGGCCGGCTGGTGAAGCTGACGCCGCTGTCCGAGCCGATCATGTCCGACGCCGCCCTGAAGAACTGGGCGGTCTCGGCCGTCGTCGAGGCCTTCACCCTCGGCCACCACGACTGGCGGATGCGGCTGTCCGCCGTCCGCGAGCTCTTCACCGACGACGGCTACGACGGCTTCCTCCAGGGACTCGAGGAGTCGCAGTTCCTGACGCGGCTGCGGGACAACCTCCAGGTCGCTTCGACCGTCGCCCGCGGGGCGCCGGTCATCACGGAAACCAGGTTGTTCCGCGGCCGCGCCGGCTGGCAGATCGAATTCCCCATCCTCGTCACCTTCCAGGCGGGCCGGCGGCGGGTCGACCAGGATCTCGTCGCCCGCGTCCTCGTCATGCGGGTGCCGCTGTCCGAGCGGTTCGGCGGCATCGGCATCGCCCAGCTGATCGCCGCCAGGAAATGAGGCCCGTCCTCCTCGCGGCGCTGATCGCCGCCGCCCCCGCGGCGGCCCAGGAGCCGCCCGACGTCTGGCCGGACCACGCGGCGCCCGACGGCGAGGTCGCCCGCGAGGGCCGCGCGGCGCTGCCGTTCACGCGGCGCCAGATCGAGCTGCTCGGCCGGCTCCTGCGGCAGACCCGGCGCGCCACGGCGGACGCCGGAGGCGGCCCGCCCGCCGGCCGCGTCCGCCGCGTCCGGCTGGAGGACGGCGCCGTTCCCGAGATCCGGATCGCGCGCGGCTACGCCACCGCGGTGTCGTTCAGCGACACGACGGGCGCGCCGTGGCCGGTCGCCGAGGCGCTGGTCGACGCCCGCTTCCTTCCGGGAGAGGACGAGCGGGCGCCGGGCAGCGAGCACCTGCTGTTCCTCGTGCCGCGGCATTCCTTCCTGTCGGGCAACGCCGCGGTCAAGCTGCGCGGCCGCCCCGATCCCGTCATGCTGATGCTGCGCGGCGGCGGCGGCGGGACGGCGGATTTCCGGGTGGAGATCCGCCTCGGCGTTCCCGGACCCAACGCCGACCCGGCGGCGCTGGCGCAGCCGGCCGCCTTCCACGCCGGCGATCCGGCGCTGCTCGGCCTGCTGACCGGCGCGATCCCGCCGTCCGCGGCGCGCCTCGAGGTCGCGGGCGGCGGCCTTTCCGACCGCGCCTGGCGCCTCGACGGCGACCTGCTGCTGGTCACCCGGCTGCACGTCCTGTCGCCGGGGCCGCTCGCCGCCGAGCGCGGCTCCGGCGGCCGCTGGGCCTACCGCCTGCCGGACACGCCGCACGCGCTGGTCTCGAACGCCGGCGCCGTCGCCCGCCTGTCGTTCCGCGCTCCGGAGGACGGCGATGCGGACTGACGCGTCCTTCGGGCTTCCCGCCGCCGCCGTCCTCCTCGTTCTCGGCGGTCCGGGCGCCGCGCAGACCCTGCCGGACAACGCCGCGCCGAGGCTCGATCCGACCGAGGAGGTGCGGCAGGCCTACGGCGAGACCCTGCGGCAGCGCGACCGGCAACGGCGCGACCGCGCCGAGAGCGAGGGCGCGTCGTTCATCGAGCGGATGCAGGGCGGCGCCGCGCCGCCGCCCGAGCCGCCGGCGCGTTTTGCCGCGAAGCCGCCTCCTCCTCCGGCGGCGGAACCGGACCCGCCGGATCCGCCCTACGAGACGGTCCGGGAGGCGGCGGAAACGGGAGCGCTGCCGGAGCTCGTCGCCGCCCTTCTCGAAATCTGGAACGCGCCTCCGGCCTTCGCCCGGCTGCGTTACCCGCCGCCGCAGCCGGCGGCGGAGCCGCCGGACCCGCCCGCCGACGAGGCCCGGCCCGCGCCGCGGCTTCCCGGCATCCGCCCCGGACGGTCGTTCTACGCCCGCGCGACGTACGAGGTGAACTCGGACTACCCCGGCCCGGTGGTGCTCGAGATCCTCGAGCCGCCGCTCGCCGGCGCGGTCGCGACCGGCGGCTTCGAGACCGTCCGCGACCGCATGACGCTGCGCCTGACGAGCCTGTCCTTCCGCGGCGCGCGGTTTCCGGTCGACGCCTGGGCGGTCGGCCTCGACTGCGCCTGCTTCGGCGTCGACGCCGAGCGCGACCGCCACTGGATCTCGCGGGTGCTGCTTCCCGCCGCCTTCCGCTTCGCGGAGGGCTTCCTCGACTCCCGCTCGCGTCCGGACGAGACCGTCCGCCTGCCGGGCGGCGACGTCGTCGCGGTGCGCAGCGCCGCGACCGCCCGCGACGACCTGTACGCCGGGCTGGGGCGGTCCGCGCGCTCGGTCGGCGACATCCTGCTGGAGGACGCGCCGAAGCGGCCGACGGTCCGCATCCCGCGCAATACCGAGCTCGCCGTGATGTTCGCGGCGCCGCCGGCGTCCGCCCTTGCCGGAATTTCCCGGCGACCCGTCCCGGCGTTGTCCGACGGCCCTCCGCGCGCCGTTCGCGCCGCCGGGCCGGGAGAACGGCGATGACCCGCCGCTTCGCCTTCCTCGCGGCGCTCGCCGCGCCCGTCCCCGCCGCCGCGCAAGGCGACGTCCTGGCCGCGCTCGCCCGCGACCTCGACGCCGGCCTGTCGGGGCTGGTCGCCGGCGTCTGCTGGCTGCTCGCGTTTTTCGCCTTCGGGCAGGGCCTGCTGCGCCTGCTCAGAACCTCCGAGGACAGGTTCCGGGCTCCGTCCCTCGCCGGCACCGCCCTGTGCTTCCTGATCTGCGCCGTCCTCGCCGCCTTCCCGTCCTGGATCGCGGCGGCCGGCGAGACCCTGTTCGGCCCCGCGCCGCCGCTCTCCGCCGCGCTCGCCTACGCGGACGCCCGGGACGGCCGCTGGAGCGAGGCGATCGCCGCGGCGTTCCTGATCGTGTCGTGGATCGGCCTGTTCGCCTTCCTGCGCGGCGTCTTCCTGCTGCGGGCCGCCGCCGACGGGCGGGCCGGCGCCACCGCCGGCCGGGCCGCGACGCACATGCTGGGCGGCGTCCTCGCGTGGCACATGGCCGCGTTCGTCGACGCCGTCCAGTCCACCCTGGGAATCCAGGTTCTGCACGTCCACTGAAGAAAGGAAAGACAGCCTTGAAAAAGATCCTGAAACGGCTCGCCTTCGCCGTCCTCGCCGCGCACGGCGCTTTCGCCGCCGCCGCCGCGAAAACCCTCGGCGAGCTGGCGGCGGAAGCCGAAGAATCGGTGGAGGGCGTCGCCGCCCTCATGTCCGGAGTGTTCTGGATTCTCGGCGCCGCCATCGTCGGCTTCGGACTCCTGAAGATCAAGAAGCATTTCGAGCAACCGCAGGCCGCCACCGTCGGGGCCGGGGTGATCGCCCTCGTCGTCGGCGCCGCGCTGATCGCCGCCCCGGCGGTGATCGACGCCATCCTCGGCACCTTCGACCTCGATCCCGGGACCGGCGTCGCCCGCCCGAAGCTCAACTGATGCCGCTGCTGGCGGCCGTCGAAGACGCGCAGCGCCTGCTCTGGACGGCGCGGCGCAAGCCGCTGGAGGCGTTCATGCTGCCCGCCTGCGTCCTGCCCGGCGGCGTCCTGCTCGGCCGCGACGCGTCTCTCTGCACCCTGTTCCGCGTCGACGGCGCCCGCGCCATGACCGGCGCGGCCGAACTCGACCGCTTCGTCGAAGCCGGGACCCGCGCCCTGACCTCGCGCTTCCTGGAGCGCGGCCACGCGCTGCACGTCGTCCTCGAGCGCGCCCCCGACGAGGCCGGCCTCGCGGTCGCCGCGGCCGGCGACCGCCTGCGCCGCCAGGCCGCGCGGCTCGGCCTCGACCTCGACGACCTGATCGCCGAGCGCAACCGCCGCCTCGCGCCGCTGCTGGCGGCCGAGACCGCGCTCGCCGCCTGCTGGACCCGCCCCTCCGCCCTGGCCCCGGCGCAGCAGAAGCGCGAGCGCCGCGGCGCCGCGGCGCGGCTGAAGGACTGGCTTCCCGGCGTCTCGGAAAGCCAGTGCCCGGACGCGGCCTGGGACGGCCTCGCGCCGCGCCACGACGCGTTCTGCGGCGCGTTCGCGGCGCTGCTCGCCGACGCCGGCATCGCGGCGGAACGCCTCGGCGGCGGCGCGGCCGTCCGCGCGATGCGCATCCTGCTCAACGGCCCGGACTCGACCGCCCCGGACTGGCGGCCCGTCACGCCGGCCGACGCCGGGGGCGGCTACCCGCCGCCGCTGGCGCCGCAGCTGCTGGTCCGCGACCCCGCCCGCGAGGGATCCGCGCTGCGCGTCGGATCCCGGCTCTACGCGCCCGTCGACATGACCCTCGGGCCGCGCCGGGCGCGGCCCTTCTCGGAACTGATGGACCGCGCCGCGGAGGCCGGGCTGCCCTTCCGCTTCTCCGTCCTGATCGAGGGCGGCGGCCTCGCCGGCCCGCGCCCCGCCGCCGCCCGCCTCGCCTCATCCTTCCTCGCCTTCGGCAGCGACGACAGCGCCGCCGTCCGCAACGCCATGACCGGACTCCACGCGCTGCGCGCCGACGCCGCCGCGATCGTCCGCCTGCGCCTCGGCCTGCTCGCCTGGACCGGCGAGGAGCCGGACGTCCTTCGGCAACGCGCCGCCCGGCTCCAGCAGATCGCCGAGGGCTGGGGCGAGACCTCCTTCTCGCCGCTGGCCGGCGACCCGCTCGAAGCCTTCGCCGCCTCGGTTCCCGGCTTCGCCTGCGGCGCGACCGCGCCCTCCGCCGCGGCGCCGCTATCCGAGGCGTTGCGGCTGCTGCCCGTCGGCAGGCCCGCGCCGCCCGCCCGCCTCGAAGCCGCCAACCACCTGTTCCGCTCGCCGGACGGCAAGCTCCTGCCTTTCAGCTACGAGGAGGGCGAGGACTACGGCTTCGAGCTGATCTACGGCATCCCCGGCAGGGGCAAGAGCGTCCTCATGAACTCGCTCACGCTCGCGCACGCCCTCCAGTCGGGGCACGACCGCCTGCCGCTCGCCGCCGTCGTCGACGTCGGCCCCTCGTCGTCCGGCCTGATCTCGCTGCTCCGCGAGGCGCTGCCGGAGGACCGCCGCCGCGAGGCCGGATGGTTCCGCCTGCGCATGAGCCGCGACTGCGCGATAAACCCCTTCGACACCCAGCTCGGGTGCCGGCTTCCCCTGCCGCCCGAACGAGCCTTCCTCTCGAACCTGCTCGGCCTGATCCTGACGCCGGCCGGCGCGCCCGGCGTGCCGGACGGCCTGCGCGAACTGATCGGACCGACCGTCGCCGCGGCCTACGCCATGCGCTCCGACGGCGTCCCCGGCGCCGAGCCGCACGCCTACGCCGCGGGCATCGATCCCGAGACCGACGCCGCCCTCGATCGGTACGCCTGCCACCTGCCGGAACGTCCGCTCTGGTGGGACGCGGTCGACGCGCTGTTCGCGGCCGGCGCCTTCGAGGCGGCGGAGCGCGCGCAGCGCCGCGCCGTCCCGGTCATGGCGGATCTTCTCTCGGCCGTCCGGCAGCCCGCCGTCCAGGGCCTCGTCGGCGACGCCCGCCACGGCCACGGCGGCGAGACCGTCACCGCCGCCTTCCTCCGCATCGTCACCGCGTTGACCGGCGACTGGCCCGTCATGTGCCACCCGACCGCCTTCGACGCCGGACAGGCGCGGGTCGCCGCCGTCGACCTCCGCGAGGTCGCGCCCCGCGGTTCGCCGGAAGCCGACCGCCAGACCGCCGTCATGTACCTTCTCGCCCGCCACGCCCTGACCCGGAGCTGGTGGCTCGACGACGAGAACCTCGGCGAAATCCCCGAACGCTGCCGCGCCTTCCACGCCGAACGCCTCCGCGACCTGCGCGAGACGCCGAAGCGCCTCGCCTACGACGAGTTCCACCGCACCGCCGCGTCGCCCGCCGCCCGCGCCCAGGTCGAGCGCGACGTCCGCGAGGCGCGCAAGCTCCGCGTCCGCCTGTGCCTCGCCTCGCAACGGATCGAGGACTTCGGGGAGGCGCTGGTCGAACTCGCCACCCGCTTCTGGATCCTCGGGGCCGGCGGCAAGCGCGGCGAGATCGAGGCGTTGTCGAAGGTTTTCGATCTCAACGAAACCGCCGCCGACGCCGTCTCCTTCCGCCTGACCGGGCCGGGCCGCGGCGGCGCCCCGGCGCTGCTCGTCTCCGCCGACCCGCGCGCCGAGCGCATCGTCGTCAACGCGCCCGGACCGATCGAGCTGTGGGCGCTGACCACGAGCCCGCGCGACGCCGCGCTGCGCGACCGCCTGTACCGCCGCATGCCGCCCGCGCAGGCCCGCGCCGCGCTCGCCCGCCGCTTTCCCGAAGGGACCGCCCGCGACGCCGTCGACGCCGAACTCCGGCGCGGCGCCGCGGAGACCGCCGTCCTCGACCGCCTCGCGGGCGAACTCGCCGCGCAATAGGGAGAATCATCATGCCGGACGTCAACGAGAGCTTTCTTTCCGGACCGGTCGACGGCGATCCGGGGCGCCGTCCCCGGGAGTCCGCGCCGCCCGGTTTTCCGTCGCGCGGCGCGGCCGCCGCGACGCCCGGGACGCCCGGGACGCGGAGAGGCCGCCGCGCCGACGCCCGCGGCGGCCGGGCCGGGACGGCGGAGCGCGCCGTCGCGAAAGGCAGGCCCGCGACCGCCGGGGGGCGGTACGGGCAGGACGGGAACGGGCGCGGGGAAACCGTCGCCGGCGGCCGGGAGGGAAACCCGCGAACGCTCGGCGCCGCCGGACGATGAAATTCCCCGCCGAACTCGCCGCGCTGGCGGCGGCCGCGCTGCTGTTCCCGGCGGCCGCGGCGGCCGACCCGGCGTGCGACCCGCAGGTCGCGGACGCGATCGCCGCCGCCGCGAAGCGGGGCGTCGAGCGCGACGCGGCGATCGTTCGCCATCCGGCGCAGGGGATCCGCAATCCCGAGAGCATCCTCGATTTCACGTGCGCGGGAGACTTGTTCGACTACCGGAGGTTCCACGTGTTCCACGATCCCGGCCGCCCGCTCGGCCTTCTCCGGCGGAAGGTCTGCGACGCCGCGCGGCGGGCCTACGGCCGCTATCTCGGGCGGACGCTCGACCCCGGCGTCTACGCGGCGCCCCGGCTTCCCGGGCTGCGGCCCGCGCCGGCCGACGCCCCGGCGCCGCGCCCGCCGCCGGGGAGCGGCGACCGCTTCCGCAGCCTGATCGGAGGCGGGCGGTGAGCTGGCTGCGGCTTCTGCTTCCGGCGGCCGCCGCCGCGGCCGCGTTCCTCGCGCTTCTCGTCCTGCTGCTGCGCGCCGCGCCGGCCGGCGCGCATCGCTGCGATCCGACCGACGACGACCGCAGGGAGGCGGTGCGCGTCATCTCGCGAATCGCCGCCCGCATCGACGTCATGGAGGAGCGGGTGGTCGAGGCGCTCCGGCTCCAGACCGCCCAGCAGACCGGCTACCAGGCGCAATCGGCCAGGGCGCTGACGCAGGCGCTGTCGGCGCAGACCCGGCTCCAGGCGCAGACCGCCCGGGAAGTGGAGGAGACCCGCGCCATGCGCGCCCGCGCGCCTTCGGCGAACGCCTGCGCGGTCGCGACCGGCGCCGCCGGGCTGCGCTCCGCCCGCGCCGCCGCCGAGGCGGCCCGCCTGTCCGCCGGCCGGGTCGAGACCGGGCGCATCGCCAACGACCGCGCCGTGGCCGCGGTTCCCGGCGCGGCCGCCGACGCCGACGCGCGGTTCGGCGCGGTGACCTCCGCCTGGTGCAACGCGGACCGCGCCGGCGACGCCGCCTGCAAGGGAAGCGAAGCCCTGCACGCCGCCGACCTGAAGGCCGGCGAAACGCTTTTCGACCGCAGGACGATCGCGTCGCAGGACGAGCTTCGCGCCGCCGTCGAACTCGCGCGCAACCTGGCGTCGCCCGTGGTTCACGACCCGCCGCCGCTCTCCTCCGCGGAAACGGCCGAGGAGCGGCGCCTCGTTCTGCTGGGACGTTCGGCCGACGCCCGGACCGCGCTCGCGGCGGACTACTACGCCGCGCTGCGGGCGCTGCGCGCGCCGGCCGCCGATCTCGGAGCCTGGGCCGAGGCGGTCGCGCCCGGCGCGCGCGATCCGGCGAAGCCGGTCAGCCGCTACGAACTCCTCGAACTGCTGGCCGCCCGCCGCTTCGAGGATCCGGCGTGGGCGGTCGGGCTCCAGGCCATGGGCGCCGAGAACCTGCTGCGCGAGATCGCGGTCGCGCTGAGCCTCCAGCTGCAGCTGGACTGGCAGCGCTTCCGCCTCGACGAGCGCCGCGGAGCGATCGACGCCGCCCGCCTCGCCCTCGGCGCCGAGGAGATGCGCGCGTTGCCGGGGCTCGGCAACCCCGCCGCCGCCGCGAACTGATGCGGGCGCTGCTGCGGCTCCTGTTCCTGCCGGAGTTCGGCCGCGCGCTGCGCGACGTCCGGAGGTCGGCGGCGCGGCTCGGCGCGCTGGCCGGCGCGCTCGCCCCCGCGCCGAAGACGGAATGGCGCAATCCGCTCGCCCGCGGACTCCGCGCCCGCGCCCTGTCCGGCGCCGCGATCGTCCTTCTCGGGACGGCGCTGCTGGCGTTCGCCGCCGCCGCCGCGGGGGCCCAGACGCCGGCCGTCTTCGCGGAGGAGGACGCCGGAACCCGCAGGCTGCTCTCCTTCCTGGCGGACCTGCGGACGGAACGCGGCTCCGCGCTGGGCGGCATGCTCTTCGCCTTCAACGCCGCCGTCCTCGTCCTCGCCGGCTTCCTCCTGATCTGGCACGTCGTCGCCGGCACGGTCGACACGGCGCGCGAGGGCCGCCTCGGCCTCGGCGGCCGGGAGATCCTGCGGATCGTCCTCGCCGTCGCCCTGATGACCCCCCTTCCCGGCGGCATGAACGGCGGCCAGCACGTCGTCGTCGGCCTCGCCCATCTCGGCGGCGACTTCGCGACCGCGGTGTGGACGCCCTTTTCCGCCGACGCGCTGCGCGGCGGCAAGCCGGTCGCGCCGCGCCCGCGGGCCGCGGCGTGGCGCGCCGCCGTATCCCGCGCGCTGATCGCCGAAGTCTGCCTGCGCGTCGCCAACGCCCGCTCCCGGCGCGTGGTCGTTCGAACCGCGGACGAAAGGACCGCCCGCGTCGTGCGTTACGACGGCGACCGCCGCGGACTCCCCGGAAACATGTGCGGCGCCGTCCGCTACGCCGGCGTCCACGCCCGCAAGCCGGGCGTCGACCGCAGCTCGGCGTTCGGCTTCGACATGCTCGACCAGGACGGGTACGCGCCCGCCGAAGGGCCGCGCGGCGACGCGGCCCGCGCCCATCTCGCCGCTCTCGAAGGGCTCAGGACGACGGTCCTGCGCGAGCGCGCGGCCCGCCTCGGCGACCGTTTCGTCCCCGGAAGCCCGGTCTACGGGCATCCGCTTCCGGACCTCGACGCCTTTCTCGAAGGGATCGCGGACGGGTACGCCCGCGTCCTCGACGCCCGGCTCCGGAAGGCGGCCGGCGACGAGCGCGACGCCCTCGAACGCGCCGTCGCCGAGGACGCGGAGCGCCGGGGCTGGCTCGCCGCAGCGGCCTTCTTCAACACGCTCGCCCGGCGGACCGGCCGCTTCCAGGCCGCGGCCTACGGCATCCCCGACGTGGCGCTGCCGTCCGGCAGCCTCGAGGGCGCCTCGCCGCCCGCCGCCGCGGCCGTGCAAGCCCTCACCGTCGCCCTCGCCCAGACCCGCGGCTGGAAGCCGGTGGTCTTCGGCGGCGGCGCCCTGCCCTCCTCCGGAGGCGACGGCGGCGTCGGCAGGGGGTTCTTCGACTGGCTCTCGATCGACGACGCGGCCATTCCGGACAGCGGAAACCCCGTCGCCGACCTCGCGGGGTACGGCCACGAGATCCTCGGCAACGCCCTGGCCGCGCTGTCGGCCCTCGCCGCCGCCGCGACCGTCTCCGGGGGATTCCAGGCCGTGCCCTTTCTCGGACGCGGCCTCGACCTGTTCGGACACGGCTGGCAGGTGGCGGACTTCTTCGTCTCCACCATCCTCTCGATCCTCCTCGTCGCCGGCGCCGTCCTCGCCTACGTCCTTCCGGCGATCCCCTTCGTGCGGTTCCTGTTCGGGACGGTCGCCTGGGTCGTCGACGTCGCCGCGGCGGTCTTCGCCGTCACGGTCTTCCTCGCCGCGCACGTCTCGCGCGGCGACGGCTTCGTCCTGCCCGCCACCCGCCAGGGCTGGCTGTTCCTGCCCGGCCTGATCCTCCGCCCGCCCCTGATGCTGCTCGGGCTGGTCGCGGGATATTTCGTGTTCCTCGCCGCGATGGGGCTGTTCAACGAGGTCTGGAAGCCCCAGCTCCGGGACGCGAACGCTTCGGACGGCTTCGGCATCGTCGGCTACCTCGCGTATCTGGCGATCTACGTCATGACCGCGTGGGCGCTCCTGAACGCCTCGTTCAAGCTGATCGACGGCCTGCCCGCCGCCGCCATGGAATGGATCGGCGGGCGGGTCCGGGAGGACGGCGGCGCCGACCGCCTCCTGGGCGCCGTCACCGGCGGCGTCGGCCGGCTGGGCGGGCTCCGGGTCGGGTCGCTGCGCCGGGCCGGCGCCGGGCCGCGGAACTGAGGAATGCTCCGGACCCTCGCCGCCCTCCTTCTCGCCGCGACCCCCGCCGCGGCGCAGACCCCGACGCCCGAGGCCGACGCCATGAGGATCTACGCCGACGACGGGCGCACCCTCGCGGTCGGCTTCGACGCGCCGCTGCCGCCCTCCCGCGTCGGCCTCGCCGCGGTCTGCCGGACGGGCGACCTCGAAGCGAGGCTGTACTTCGGCGGCTTCCCGGACGGCAAGCCGGTCCAGGCCGCGGTCCGCGCGCCGGACGGGCGGATCCTCCGGCTGGGGCCGGTGGTGCGAGCGGGCCCGCGCTCCGGCTTCCACGACCCCGTGGTCGGCGACGACGAAACCGTGCGCGCACTCGTCGACCACGCCTTCCGCAACGGCGCCCTCGTCTCGAACGGCCACAATTCGCTCTGGAACCGCATCCCGGAGGCGGAAAACGCCGAGGCCCGCCGCAGGATCCTCGATTGCGCCGGCCGGCGCTGACGCGCGCGGCGATCGCCTTGCCGGGCCTCGCCGGCCTCGGATGGGCCGCGTGGCTCTTGCGGGGCGATCCCTCCGTCGCGGCGGCGGCCGCCGCGCTGGCCCCGTTCGCCGCCGCCTCCCTCGCGGCGTTCGGCAGGAAGGCGGCGGCGCCGCGCCTGTCGCTGCACGCGGCGACGTTCGCCGCAGCGGCGGCGACGGCATGGACCGGCGTCCTGCCCGCCCTTCGCGACCGTCCCGCCGCGTGGCTGTCTTCCCTTCACCGCCTCGACGTCCCCGATCTCGCCGTCGCGGCCTCGCCGGCGGTCGCCGCCGCCGCGCTGTGGCTGTGGGCCGAGGCGCTGGCGGACGCGGCCGGGCTGCGCCGCGGCGAGCGCAGGAAACCCGCCCGGTCGGACCTCTACGGCAAGGCCCGCCTTCTCGGCCCTTCGCACCTGCGGGAGCTCTCCAGGCGCCGCGGCATCCTGCTCGGCCAGCGCGGGCCGGGCGCCTCCTCGCCCCTGATCGCCTGGAACATGGAAGGATGCGCCCTCACCGTCGCGCCGCCGCGCGCGGGCAAGGGCGCGGAAATCGCCCTCAACTACCTGTCGCCCGGCGGCAGGGGCTGGCCCGGCTCGACCGTGCTCGTCGACCCGAGGGGCGAGACGTTCTGCGTCGTCGCCCGCCGCAGGCGCGAGATGGGCCGCCGCCCGATCCTTCTGGACCCCTTCGGCGTCGTCGCCAACCATGCGGCGCAGTTCGGCGAGGCGCTGCATCTCCCGGACGCGGAATCCGCCCGCTACAACCCGTTCGACTTCATCCGCGACGACGAGGCGGCCGCCGTCCGCGACATCGACGTCCTGCTCGACGCCCTGCTGACGCCGCCCGCGAACGAGCAGGGCAACTCGCGGCATTTCTACGAGTCGGCGCGGTCGCTGATCGCCGGATACATGGCCTGGGTTCGCTTCCGGGAGCCGCCGGAGAAACGGAACCTCGCCTTCCTCCACCAGCTGCTGTCGAAGGGCGCGAAGGAGCAGGAGATGTTCGGACGGCGCGTGAAGGAGACCGAGCCCTTCTGCGGCGGCCTCGCCCATCTGGCGGTCGAGAGGGAAACCCGCGTCGGCAAGGAGGAAGGCGGCTCGAACTTCACGACGATCGCCAACCAGCTCGCCTTCATGACCTATCCCGAACTCGCGGCGCACACTTCGGAATCCACCTTCGACCCGGAAGACGTCGCCGACGGCGACGTCGACCTCTTCGTCGTCTGTCCCGAGGAGGCGCTCGACCGCGTCAAAGGATGGATCAGGCTCTGGATCGCGATCCCGAACGCGGTCCCGTCGCGCCGCGCCCTCGGGCGCGACCTCCTCCTGATCCTCGACGAGATGCCGCGGCTCGGTTTCCTGCAGCCCGTCATGGACGCCTACAACACCGCCGCCGGGCGCGGGATCCACTTCTGGAGCTTCGCGCAGAGCCTCAGCGCCCTCGAGGCGACCTGGGGCCCGGAACGCTGCCGAACCCTCGTCCATCTCGCCGAGGTCGTCCAGATCCTCGGCTTCCCGCGCATGGACGTCTCCGGCGCGGAGAACCTGTCGGCGGCGATCGGCAGCGCGACGTTCGAGAACCGCTCGGAAAACGTCTCCGGCACGGTCCAGGACGCCCGCCTGACCGGGTCGTCCCGGTCCCGGGGGGAAACCCTGTCCGTCGTCAAGGAACGCCTGGTCGCACCCGACGACCTGATGACCATGGGGCCGGACGAGCAGTACGTCGTCGCCGCCGCGAAGGACGTTCCGCGCGACGCCCTGCATCTGCGCCACGCCCGCTACTGGCTGCGGCCCGACGCGCGCCGGCTCGCCGACCCCAACCCGTTCGTCCTGCGCAAGCGGGCGGCGGCCGCCGGCCGTGGCTGAGGAACCCGCGCCGCCCCGGCCGGCCGATCTCGGGGGAACGCCGCCCGCGGCGGCGGACGCTCCGAAGGACGAAAGAGAGCGCGCGCTGGAGGAGGTTTCGGCGCTGCTCGCCGCGTCGGAGACCCGGACGACGAAGTTTCTGGCGGTGCGGTTCGCGGAACTCGGGGAGGCGCTGTCCGGGCTCGCGAAGGCAATCGAAGCGCCGACGGAGCAGGCCGCGCCGGAGCCGCCGAAAGACGACGGCAAGGCGGCGGCCGCCGATCTCGAGAAGCGGATCCGCGCGTTCGCGGCGGATTTCGACAGGTGGCGGGAACTGCAACGGAACGACAACAGGCGGCTGTTCCTGGCGGGCGGCTCGGCCGCGGCGATAGCGGCGATATGCGTGTTGCTGCTCGGGCTTTTTTTGCAGGCGCAGACGGGAATTCTGCCTCGAAGCGACCCGACGAACGGGTGGAAGGACCATGTCTGGACGAAGTACGGCGCCGAAATCGTCGATTGCGAGCTCGAGAGCCGCCGGGCCGGCAAGGAGGCGCAATGCGATCTCGCTTTTCCGGCCAAGCAACGACGGGACGGGGCGGGACAGGAATGACCGCGAGCCGTTCTTGCCCTGGTTCCCGTCGATCCGATCGTCTTCTTTTCAGGACGCAGTGCAGGCTGAAACGGAGGGCGACGAAGGCCGCTTGGCGAACGCCCGCGCCGTCCCGGCGCCTTGACTCGCCGGCCGACCCATCCCGATAATGTTTCAGGGATCGTTGATCGCCTGTGCATCAGAGTTGATAGGGGACGGTGCCATGCCAAGGCGTGTTGCTTACGGCCTCGCCCAACATGAGGCGGACGACGAAGGCATGATGCCGCTCCATCGCGCGGCGTGGAACGACGCCCGCGAAGCAGCAGAATTTCTTGTCGACGCCGGCGCCAAGGTCAACGCGAAGGACAAAAGAGGCCGGACGCCGCTCCATCGCGCGGCGTGGAACGACGCCCGCGATACGGCAGAATTTCTTGTCGGCGCCGGCGCCAAGGTCAACGCGAAGGACAAAAGAGGCATGACGCCGCTCCACTATGCGGCGTGGGACGACGCCCGCGATACGGCAAAATTTCTTGTCGGCGTCGGCGCCAAGATCAACGCGAAGAGCAAAGACGGCGAGACGCCGCTCCATCTTGCGGCGCTACACAACAACACCCGCCAAACGGTAGAGTTTCTCGTCGGCGTCGGTGCCAAGGCCAACGCCACTAACATAACCGGCATGACGCCGCTCCACTATGCGGCGTGGGACGACGCCCACGATGCGGCAGAGTTTCTTGTGAGCGCCGGTGCCGATGTCAACGCGAAGGACGACGATGGCGAGACGCCGCTCCATCGCGCGGCGCTGACCAACGCCCGCGATACGGCAGAATTTCTTGTCGGTGCCGGCGCCAAGATCAACGCGAAGGACAAAAGAGGCATGACGCCGCTCCATCGCGCGGCGCGGGACGCCGCCCGCGAAACGGCAGAGTTTCTTGTCGGCGCAGGAGCCGAGATCAACGCGAAGGACAAAAGAGGCATGACGCCGCTCCATCGCGCGGCGCGGGACGCCGCCCGCGAAACGGCAGAGTTTCTTGTCGGCGCAGGAGCCGAGATCAATGCGACGGATGAAAACGGCATGACGCCGCTCCATCGCGCGGCGCGGGACGACGCCCGCGAAACGGCAGAGTTTCTTGTCGGCGCAGGAGCCGAGGTCAATGCGACGGATGAAAACGGCATGACGCCGCTCCATCGCGCGGCGTGGGACGACGCCCGCGAAACGGCAGAGTTTCTTGTCGGCGCAGGAGCCGAGGTCAATGCGACGGATGAAAACGGCAATACGCCGCTCCATCGCGCGGCGCTACACAAGGCCCGTGAAACGGCAGAATTCCTTGTCGGCGCAGGAGCCGAGGTCAACGCGAAAAGCGATGCGCGGCTCCATCATGCGCCGCACTGCGATGCCTATCAGTACTTCGATACCCACAAAATGTTAGATACCATCCCTACCATCATCATGAGTGGAACGTACGACTATGGCTTGACGCCGCTTCACTGCGCGGCCCAAGAAGATTCCCGCTCGATCGCTGAATTGCTGGTTGGCCGCGGTGCCGAGGTCAATGCAATGGACGACTACGGCTGGACGCCGCTCCATTATGCGGCAAAAGAGAATTCCCTCTCGACCGCCGAATTTCTTGTCAGCACCGGCACCAAGGTCAACGCGAAGGACCAAAACGGCATGACGCCGCTCCATCATGCGGCACAAGAAAATTCATGCTCGACCGCTGAATTGCTGGTTGGCCGCGGTGCCGAGGTCAATGCGAAGGACAACTACGGCTGGACGCCGCTCCACTACGCGGCAAAAGATGACTCCCTTTCGACCGCCGAATTTCTTGTCAGCACCGGTGCCGAGGTCAACGCGAAGGACATAAACGGCATGACGCCGTTCCATCGCACAGCGTTGAGCAACTGCCGCCCGACCGCCGAATTTCTTGTCAGCACCGGCGCCAAGGTCAACGCGAAGGACGAGAAAGGCAGAAAGCCGCTCCACTATGCGGTGATGGGCAGCGCCCGCAAAACGGCAGAGTTTCTTGTCGCAGGCGGTAGCGAGATCAATGCGAAGGACCAAAACGGCATGACGCCGCTCCACTATGCACAGGGCTACCATATCGCTGGAGTGCTGATCGACCGTGGCACCGATGACAATGCGAGAGACAATGATGGCCTAACGCCTCCGTCGGAAAGTAAACTGTTTTGGAAAGGTCTCCTGACATGATGCCTGACGTATTTGTTGTGTAACCTACCCCGAACTGCCGGCCACAGAAAACTGTTCCGCAAATCGAAGAATTTTTCGCGGCGGCGGCCGCCGACCATGGCTGAGGAACCCGCTCCACCGCCGCCCCGGCCGGCCGATCTCGGGGGAACGCCGGCCCCGCCGACAGCGGCGGACGCTCCGAAGAGCGAAAGAGTGCACGACGCGGCACCGGAAGAGGTTTCTGCGCCGCTCGCCGCGTCGGAGACCCGGACGACGAAGTTTCTGGCGGTGCGCTTCGCGGAACTCGGGGAGGCGCTGTCCGGGCTCGCGAAGGCGGTCGGATCGTCCGGAGAGCAGGCCCCGCCGGAGCCGTCGAAAGACGACGGCAAGACGGCAGCGGCCGAACTCAACAAGCGGATCCGCACGTTCGCGGCGGATTTCGACAGGTGGCAGGAACTCCAGCGGAACGTAAGCGTTCGCTCGTCAAGTGACGGTCTATTTTTTGAGGATCCGCTTCCAGTCCCGCCGCAAGGGCTTCAGCATCCTTGACCGGGAGAGCGCGTTCGCGCCGGGTGTCGAGCTTGCCGCGACCTTGGGTCGCGCCGACCTTGCTGGCGGCCCGGTAGCAGGTTCCTGCGAAGCGCGGCGTTTCGCAGAAGGTCTCGAGCAGGACCGGACGCAAGGCGTAGCGGAGCTCCCAGTCGTCGGGCAGCCGCCGTTCGACCAGGGTGAGGACATGGGACGCGAGGTTCCTGGCCAGGGCAAGATCAGGAATCTAGCGTTATTGACCACCAGCGGTGCGGCGGCGGGTTTCGGGATTCCATCCCACGCACCTGTCCCGCGGCGCGATTTTCCAGGCTGCGGCGCCGAAGCCGAGGACAGCGAGGGGTTCGCCGTCGGCGGTCCGAGCGAAGTAGCGCCGCGCCGGGCAGCGTCGAGTGGCCGAGGTAGCGAGCGACGAACTCGTTCCAGAGGCGGCCTTCGCTCGCGTTCCGGCAGGGTTCGACAACGACGGGTTGGACGTCGGCGAGACGTTCGGGGATCGGAACCAGGGGCTGGTCGGTCGCAGACCAGGTAAGCCGCCTGTTCGGGCGAGCCGAGGCCCCCGAACAGTTCGCGGGCAGCTTCCGCGCTGCGCGACGGTGACGGTGCGCATCGCATCGTGGGATCGGGCGATCCACACCCAGGCGCGGGCGCTGCCGCTGTCTTTCTCGCCCAACTCCCGTATGCGCCACCCCGTTTCGTCGCCGTTGACAACCGGAGCGTCCCACAGACGCCGGGAGATCTCTTCGTCGAGCTGTTCGAACAGCGGCAGCAGGCGTCGTTGCGCGTCTGCCAGCGTGCCGGGCGCGACCGGAAGCCCGTGCTGGCGCAACGCACGGCAGACTGAACGCAGCGGACGGTGCTGCCCGAACCTCTCCGCCAGGACGAACGCCCAGACGGACACTCCGTATCGGGTGAAACACCCGCTCCGGGGCCGGGACCTCCTTTTCCTGCCCGCAGGTGCAGGCCGGGCGCAGGCCGTCGAACATGCCGAACGCGATCCTGTACTCGAGGGCGTACGTTTCGTTGTAGCCGTTCGAGACCCAAGCCTTGCCGCAATCCTTGCACTTGCGCCTGTCCGGGACCGAATCCTCCTCGCGGACGGGCAGGTCCGGGAACGGCATGCGGCCGTGCGACGGCGTTCCCGGGCGCCGCCCCCGGCCCGGAGGCCACAGGCGGCCGCTCGCTGCTGCGCCCGTACAGATCCCGAGCGAGCCTGCGGTTGCGGGCCTTCACGTTCTCTACGCCGTTCTCCGCAGCTTCCGGCTTCGCTAGCGACGCTCCCTTGGCCAGCGCCCGGTCGCGCTCTCCAATCTCCCGGATGAGAACCGCGTTCTTCCCGGTGAGGGCCGCGTTCTCCCGGAGGAGGGCCGCGTTGTCCCGGAGCGACGCAGGTGGAGTCTGACCGCCGCCCGACAGCTCGGTTCCGAGAAGCGCGCCTGCAGATTCGAACGCCATGGCGTTCGTATACAAGAATCAAAAACTAGTTTCCAGCCCAAAATTTTGTTGTGTAACTACCTGCCGGCCGCACGAAACCGTTCCACGAGATTTTTTCGCGGCGGCGCTCACCGTTCGAGAGGAGCGTGACGCCGAGGGCTGCCCCGTATAGCCCTGTCTTCACGCCGCGCCGCCCGAACGCGGAACGGTTATGTCGGCGAGCGGCACGACGCCAGCAAAACCACCAGTTGCATGCTACGGGGCGAGCAGGCCATGAGCGTTTGTCAGGCTGGACAGGCCGCTCCGCGAGATGCCGCGCTAAAACCTGCTGCCGGTTCGCGCGCCAGACGTGGTGCAACGCCGCCGCCGTACTCGGGCACCCTCCCGGTCAAGAAAGTCAGGCCGAACCCGGGACCGGAGGCAACTCCTCAAAAAACGTCACTTGACGAGCGAACGCTTACAGCGGAACGACAACAGGCGGCTGTTTCTGGCGGGCGGCTCGGCCGCGGCGATCTGCCTGTTGCTGCTCGGGCTTTAGGCTTCAAGCCTTCGGCCTTCGCCGGGGTGTGAATCTCATATTGCCAAAGTCAAGTTTTCCATTGTCAGGCTGCGATGGCCTCCTGATCGTCGTTCGCGATGCTTGCTCCGACCATTGCTTGCCATGCCGAATCGGTCTGACTTTATCAATGCCCTGAAGGTGAGGACGTTCTGACCGCATGCTCCAACGCGCCCGTTTCATGCGCTGGTTGACCAGCACCTTGTTGGCGGCTTCGACAACACCCGACCCGATCGTGTAACCCATGGCATTCAGGGCCGCGTAACGCATGCGGCGCCTGTGCTTCTGGAAAAACCTGAGTTCGCGTTCGAGATCCTTGAGTGCCGTCGCAGTCGTCGCCTTGTCGCGAAGATGGCGGATCGCCCGAATGACCTACCGTTGGCATCGTCGCGCAGGATGGCACGGTACTTGTCGTACCAATCGGTTGCGACGGTCGGCGACGTCGCTGAGATGTTCGCATGCATGGAAGAAACGCCCGCTCGTCGGGCTGAAGCCTCTCAAGAAACGTCCAGTTGTCGGCTGCGGCGTCGGCGACGAGTTGAAGATCGGGTCTCACTTTCCGGATGTGGGCGACCTCTTCCGCGATCTGCGCTTTCAGCGTTACCTTGCCGGCTTCCGGCATAAAAATACAATGTTTCCAAGCGATTGCCGTCCGCGTCATGGAAACTGACCGTCCCGCAAGACGCTTCGCGCCAGCATGCTTCTTCGCGCCCGTTGGGGCGAAGCGCAACCCCATCGAGCGAGACAGCGAAAGAAACCGCCTCCGTCGGCACCGGTTTCGCCTTCCGGATTTCGTCCATGGCCGCCTCGCCTTTCTCCTTCCAGAGATCGCCCGCCGTAACCAAAAGACGTTGCAGATGGCTCGTCGACGGGTTCATGCCCCCCAGTTTTTCGAAGAGTTTGACCGCGTCTCTCGGCGTACAGTGGTCCATGGAGAGCGCGGTAAGCGGCTGGAACCGTGAGATAACCGTCGACCAGCCCCAGGCTTTCATCGACCGGCGGACGAACTTCCCGAATGCAACCGCGAGCGGGAGAACGTGACAGGACCGAACAATGTGTGGATGGTCTTTTGCGTCGGTGCAGCCCGGTAGAAAACCTGACCCTCCCGGCGAACCGGGCCTTCCTCCACGTCCCGCGCTTCAATGTAATCGCCTACGGCCGCCCGGCAGATCGCGTAGGTATGCTGGAACAACTCGGTTTCGAAACCGGCGAACGCCTCGGAACCCTGATCTTGTCGTTCCACCCACTCGAAGGCTGCGGCTGACTGGAATGCCTCGGCAGTCGCCGCGGGGAGCTTCGAGAAGGACAAACCGGCCGAAGGCTGTAATGCTGGCATGGGAATGATGTTGTGGTGCCAACATTTTACCGCATCTTGCGGCTTGGAGCATTCCTTTTTTCGCCCCCCCCCCCCCCCGCCATCGTGACAAAATCCGCGCCCGGTTGTCACGAAATCGCTGATTTTGGCCTTGAAGCGCTATCGCGCAAACTTTGTTAATCCTTAAAAATCAACACCTTATAGATTTTTCAATTTGGCAATATCAGATTTGCACCCCTTCGCCGCCGCCCGGATGCGTTCCAGCAACTGAACCGGAATTTGCAGGTTGAAGCGGGTCATGCCGGTCATTGGCCAATCCTTTTCTTGATCTCAAGGATAACGCGCCCGTATTGGTCCTCTGGAATCACCCCGATAGATCCCGTACCGGCGATGGCGCGCAACAAGGAATCGGTTCCCGGCGCGCCGATCTTGCCGATGCAATCATCCACGGCTTTCCTGAGATGTTTCAAAGTCGGCGCGGTCCGAAAAGCCTCAGCCTCCTCATGCGCCGCCGTTGCGGCTTCATGCCGCATCTCGTTCTGGAGTTTTTCGGACGCCCGGAACGTCATCAGCAGGATCACTTCGCCGTCTTGCGCCGCGTCTTGCCCGGATTGCAGGAACTTGTCGCGACTCGTCATGGTCGTCGGTCGAAAGATCAGATTCTGAGCTTCCAGCTTCCATCCTTCCTTTTCGACAATCTCAATGACGGTTTCTTCGCCATACTCGAAAACGACCTCGTTCGCAGCCGTCCATATCATCGCGTGGCCTTTGCTGTTCGTCAGGTAATCCATGCACTGGAAAATCGTCCGGTTTTCCTGTCGCGCCTTCTGGAGTCCCTTGCGAACCAGCGCCTTGTTGTTCTCGCGCATGTCGCGAAAGTCAGCATCTTGAAAGTATGTCATCAGTCGTTCTCCTTGATGTTGAAGCTCACGCGGAACTTGGTCCGCGCCTCGGTCACGCCCTGCAAGTGTTCGCACAGGTCTTCGGCGTCCATGTCTCCGTTGATCTCGAACGGAACATGGTTCAAGCCGCTGTCGCTGAACAGCAGGCTCGTTCCCGGCGGCGCGAAATCAGGCATCACGTCGCCAGTCCGCACGCGGCCTTGATCTTGTCGCGCACGTTCGGGTTGGATTGGCCACGGTGCCTCATGGTCGGCCGCTTCCGCGATCACCTTCCCGGTTTCATGGTCCAACCCGATTTCGTCGGCGGCATCGCGCCAATTCAGCGGGTCATGGTATGCGCCGATCCGGTCGTAGGCCACGGCCGTGATGGGGCAAAGCTCCATCGCACTGCCGACGAACTCGCCCGGATGATACAGACGGATGCAACCGCCACCTAACCCGACCCCCACCGGCCCTCGAGCTTGATGTCCGCCAGCGCGGTCAGAAATTCGGACTGGTTAATGGTCACACTCCCCACCGGATGGCGCGGTTGGCCTCGCGCTCCACGCGGACCACGGCAACTCTTGCAGGCGCAGACGGGAATTTTCCCGCGACACGATCCCACGAACGGATGGAAGGACCACGTCTGGAAAAAATACGGAGCGGACATAGTCGCCTGCGAGCTCAAGCTTCGCAACGATACACCGCAAACTTATTGTAGAGTTATCGTAAAGGCACCGTGAAAGTGCTGTGTCGCAAACGGAAGCGCCGACCACCGTGCTCGACTATTGAGTGTCATGCTACGGCGGCGGAGGGACGGGATCAGGGAAGCCGCGGCTTCGATTTTGCCGGCCTAAGTCCAAGAGTGCGCCTGAGCTCTTGGACCTCCGACGGTGGATGACCCGGATCGCTGTTGAAGATACCCGGAACTTTCAGTTCCCTGAATCTTGTTGCGTAATGCACATTAAAGAGATCCTTGTTCCGTTTTAGAGCCAAACTAATAAGGTGCAACTCAAGGTGTCGTATATGAGGAGAGTATTTGGATTTTCCAAATCTTCTCTTCTTGGGAGTAAGTCTCGGCAACAAGAACAGATGAACTTCTCCCGGTTTATTCAAAATTTCTCGACACATTTCCTTGTTATTTCTATTAAAAACTTCGGTATCAAACTCCGATTTTTCCGCTTTTCCGACATACCAAGGTTTGAAGTTTTGGCCGTGATTTGTCGAAAAAATATAGCAACCTCTCGCTTTTCTTAATCCGGGTTTTTCTCTATCGACATCCTTCCAAAATTCGCTAGTTTTCAAGTTCGTGATCAAGAATCTATGCACATCGAATAGCATTTCATTCTCCTCTTCGACAATTCTTCGTTCAGTTCCATACTTTACCGATACACGTGGACGATGTCTATCGAACGGGTTGATCCCCGGCACGGCGAACCGGTACCGCCGATCCTGCCGCAGCGGCAGGCGCAGGAAAGCAACCCATGTGGGGACATCCGACCCAACAGCGGCAAAGGCTCTCCGCCCCGTCTGCGCCGTAGAAAACGATGCTCCCTGTCAACTCGGGCGCGATGGTGGGGTTGCTCGATGAGGCCAGGGACAGGTCCACCCCGCAGCCCGCGATGGTGCTTGCCGGGTACTGCAACGAGCGGGACTTGTCGGAGCTGGAAGGGCGCGGAGGGCGCATAGCGCGAGGGCAAGCGGGCTGCGACGTTCATCAACCCTGTACCGGCGCTCGAAGGCTGGAGCTTCCCGCTGAGTGCCCATCGACACCAACGATATGGATACGGGCCTCTCCAAGCGTTCAAGGCGCGGGGACGCAAGGTTGTTCCCGACCGTTTGACATCTCCACCCACCAAGAATGAAGTTCGCAAATCTTGCAGCAGGACGGGCGCGTCAGCGGTTCGGCCGGAGTGCAGAGGACAAACCGGCCAGTCGACACGCAGCCGAGTCGTCGCCCGTCGCATGACTTCGTTTCCCCGGCGATCTTAGCGGGCCGTGGCGGGCGGGCTCGCGTGACCGGAGAGGCGCTGCATGATCGCGATATCGGCGCTCGCTTCGAGCAGGTCGTTGACGAACGTGCGGCGGAGATCGCGCGGGCTGCAGGACGCGAGCCCCGCTTCCTCTGATCGGCGCTTCAGCCGGATCATCATCGCCTGCGCCGTGACCGGGCGAATGGCGATGCGGCCGGCCTTGTCGACGGGGCAGAGCGGCGGTCCCATGCATCGATAGCGCGTTTCGCGCCGTTGCTCGCGAACACGCTGCGCCGCCGGTTTCCCTTGCCGCGGACCGACGCCGTACAGCAGCGAAAAACCGCTTTCCCACGGGAGGGGCGTCATTCTCGCGGCCTGCGAACAGCCGTCCCACTTCCCTGGAATCCAGCGCACGGTCGCTCGGTAGCCGGCTCCCCCGGACGCTCGGACCATGACGATGAAGCGAGAAGCGGCTTTTCCAGTCTTGCTTTCGCGCTGCTTTGCCCGCCTTTGAAGCGTTCAGCGAAGACGGACAGAATGCACGGCACCGTATTCGAATGATCATCTCCCGTCGGGTTCGCACCGTCACGGAAAGGGGCAACCACCGGCCCTCCAACGTAGCGAACGCGAAGTCAGGGCGGACCGCCAACAGTCGAAGCTATCGACCGACGTGGTCGGCCCAGAGCGCAACCTCTCTCTTTCCCGGTATCATCGGAAGCCCGCGGGTCGGAATTGTTGTGGCGGCGGGCGCGGCCGCCCACAGCATCTGGCGGGTGTGAAAAATAGGTATTCAGAACTATCATTCTGAATGGAAATCGACCGCCTCCGGAAACCGCCGATGCACCCTCCTCCCGTTCGGCAAACCGCCGCCAGCCGTTTTCCCGCCGTTCCCGGCATTCCGCCCGCCAAGGCGGACGAAAACCCGGCCGCCGTCTACCTCGCCGGCCTCGCGGAAGGTCCCGCCCGCGACGGCATGCGCAGCACGCTGGACCGGCTCGCCGCGCTCGCCGGCTTTCCCGGCGCGGCCCACGTTCCCTGGCAGAACTTCCGCTTCCAGCACGTCGCGGCCGTCAGGTCGGCCGTCGCCGAGGAAATGGCTCCCGCGACGGCCAACAAGTACCTCGCGGCCCTTCGAGGCGTCCTGAAGGCGAGCTGGCGCCTGGGCCAGATCGGAACGGAGGACTACATGCGGGCCGTCGACGTCCCCCGCGTGAAGGGAAGCAGGCCGCCGGCGGGCCGGGCGCTCGAGCCGGGCGAGATCAGGCGGCTGTTCGCGGCCTGCGCCGCGGATCCGACGCCGGCCGGATTCCGCGACGGGGCGGCGTTCGCCCTGCTCTACGGTGCCGGGCTGCGCCGCGCCGAAGCGGTCGCCCTTCGGATCGGCGACTACGACCGGAGCACCGGAGCGCTTCGCGTGATCGGCAAGGGGAACCGGCAGCGCACCGCATTCGCGGCCGGCGACGCCGGGCGCGCCGTCGACGCATGGATCGCCGTCCGCGGCCGCGGTCCCGGACCGCTGCTCTGCCCGATCGACAAGGCCGGACGCCTGGCTATCCGCGCGGTCACGGCGCAGACGGCCATGATCTGGCTGAAGCGCCGATGCGAACAGGCCGGCGTCGCGCCCTGCAGTCCGCACGACCTGCGCCGGACGTTCGTCAGCGACCTGCTCGAGTCCGACGCCGATCTCGCGATCGTCCAGCGTCTCGCCGGGCACGCCAGCCCGCAGACGACCGCCCGCTACGACCGGCGCGGCGAAGAAGCGATGCGGCGCGCCGCCGGGAAACTGCCGGTATTCCTGCCGTAACGGGGCGAACGCCGCCTCGGCCCGGTTTCCGGTTGCGCGGGCGGCGTTCGCGGAGTCGCCGGGACGCGCTACGCGCGCTTCCACGCGGAATGAACGGTGGTGCCGGGATCCGCACGGCGAACTTCAGCGCCGCGGCTTCCGTTCGGGCCCGCATGGTTGCGGACGATTCCGAACGCGAAAGACGAGCATGCGCGCGCCGACAAACGCGAAGCGCGAAACCGACCTCTCAGGAAAGCCCGACGACCGCAAGCCGCGCCGTCGAACGGGAATTCGCTTCAGTGCACCCGAAACGTGGCGACAGAAGGAATCTCGTCCAGCTTCCTCGTTATGGATTCCAGCGTCGGAACGTGAGGGGCGCCCAGCAACTCGAACCAGCATTTCCTGTCTCCGCCCGCCGCCCTTATGGGCCCGGAGTACAGGGCGACCGGCCCGCTCAGGTCGGAAACGACCATGTTCACTTCGCCGGGCGTCCAGTCCGGCGAGCGCAGATCGTCAAGCGGCAGGGCCGTATGGGTGTAGTCGGCCAGAAGGGGTGCAAATCTGATATGGCTAAATCGAAGATTACATAGGACGTTGATTTTCAATGATTATCCGAGTCCGTGTCGCGGCGCTTCGAGGCCGAAATCAGCGATTTCGTGACAAAACGTCGTTCCAGGGGCGGATTTTGTCGCGATAGGGGAGCTGGAGAGCAAAAAAAGGAATGCTCCGAGCCGCAAGATGCGGCAGAATGTTGGCAGCAATACACAACATCATTCCCATGTCAGCATCACAGCCTTCGACCGGTTTGTCCTTCTCGGACCTCCCCGCGACGACTGCCGAGGCACTTCGGTCAGCCGCAGCCTTCATCTGCAAAGGAATCGAACGACAGGAACAGGGTTCCGAGGCGTTCGCCGGTTTCGAGGCTGAGGGAGCATGCCTTCACGATCTGTCGTGCGGCCGTAGGCGATTGAAGCGCGGGACGACGAAGAAGGTCCGATTCACCGGGAGGGTCAGGTCTTCTACCGGGCTGCGCCGACGCCAAAAACCACGTTGTTCGGTCCGGTCACGTATTGCCGTTCTCGGTACCGCACCCGAAACTCATGCCCGTCGACGAAAGCCTGGGTCTGGTCGACGGTTACCTCACGGTTCCCGCCGCTTACCGCGCCCTCCTGATCATGGACCACTGCACGCCGAGAGACGCGGCCAAACTCTTCGGAAAGCTGGGGGGCATGAACCCGTCGTCGAGCCACCTGCGACGTCTTCTGGTGACGGCGGGCGATCTCTGGAAGGAGAAGGGCGAAGCGGCCTTGGACGAAATCCGCGAGGCGAAACCGGTGCCGTGCGGTTTCCTTCGCTGTCTCGCTCGACGGGGTTGCGCTTCGTCCCGACGAGCACGAAGAAGCGTGCTGGCGCGAAGCGTCCTGCGGTAAGTTTCCATGACGCGGACGGCGATCGCTTGGAAACACTGTATTTCGGCCGGAAGCTGGCAAGACGACGCTGAAGGCGCAGATCACCGAAGAAGTCGAGCACGAAAGTGCGGCCCGACCTTCGTTGCCGTTGCCGCAGCCGACAACTGGACGTTTCTCGAGAAACTTCGACCCGACGAGCAGGTGGTTGATTTCTTTCATGCGTGCGAACATCTCAGCGACGTTGCCGACCGTCGCGACCGACTGGTACGACAAGTACCGCGCTGTCCTGCGTGACGACGCCAACGGCATCGACAAGGTCGGCGATCCGCCATCTTCGCGACAAGGCGACGACAACGGCGGCGCTCAAGGATCTCGAACGCGAGCTCAAGTTTTTCCGGAAGCACAAGCGCGCGCTACGCAAGCTTGAACGCTAAAGGCTACGCGGTCAGGCGTTGTCGAGGCTGCCAACAAGGTTCTGGTCAACCAGCGCATGAAGCGGGCCGGCATGCGTTGGAGTATGAGGTCAGAACGTCCTCACTTTCAGAGCATTGATAAGATCCGGCCGTTTAGCATGGCAAGCTATGGTCGGAGTTCCTGCCGCAAATGACAATCAGGAAATAACAGTCCTTGCAGCTTGATAATGTTGCACTTTATGCAATTTTAGCCATATGAGATCCACACCCGCCAGAAGATCCTGAACGATTGCGCGCCCGCCCCAGCTGTTCGCCGCTTTCGCGACCAGTTGCGACGCCATTCTCGCCCAGACCTGCCGCACATTGACCCCGGGCGCCCTGACCTGACCCCCGGCGGCCGAATGCGCGAACAGAACCGCCCTGCGAAAGGCGCTCTGGATATCGGTCCCCTTTTCCCTGTTCCCTCCAGACGTCGAGCAAGTCTCGACGACGACGGGAACGGATCCGGGTTCCGCGGCCCGCAGCACATAGTCGAGGCGATAGTCGAACACGCCTTTCTCCCCCTCCTCCTTGAGGGATATTTCAGACCACACGGATACTTCCTGTCCGGGGAGAAAACCGCAGAGCGCGAACACCCGGTCGGCCAGCTCGCGATGTCGGTCCGCGACGCCGTTCGAGGAAAAGGCGAACAGTCGCCTGGAGCAAATCGCCCATGTCTCTTTTTTCTTCGGGGTTTCGACCGAGCAGATGCCGCACGGAAGATGGCCCTGCGTCCTGCGGCCGACCTCGTAGTCGAAAAAGGGGCCCAGTCCCGGATCCGACGCAGCTACGCGAGCCATATCGCGGTTTCCCCCGCCGTCGCAGATTTCGCCCAAGAACGGACACCGTGCGCTGCGGCAAGCGCTCGAATCCATGTTTCCGTCGAGAACCTGACCGAACAGTTCCCTGACTACAGGCACAGGCCCTCTCTCAGATCCGAAGCGACGGGCCATCGGCGGCGGCACCGCGTTCGCCACCTGCCGATGCTGGTCGAGGTCGCGAACGACGCCGGTTCGCCGGCGAATGGGTCCCACGAAAACGTGGCCGTCAGGAAAGCCCTGAAGGCGCGCGGCTTCGCGAGGAGTGATGTAGCGGTCAGCCGTGGGATGATAGAGCGCTTCGCCGCATCGAAGCGTCGGCGCCAGCATGGATCTGTCCAGCCTTCTGTACTTCGTGGTGTCCTTGCGGGTCAGGTTCCTGAGAATGTCCGGAGGCACGCCGGGCGCCTTCGAGAGCCACAGCCCTTCGGGCACGTAGGCGATGCGTTCGCGCTGCGGGGTCACGTCTACGTGGTTCGGAAACGGCGGCTCTCCGCCCGGAGCGGACGGTTCCGGGAGACCCCGCAGCGCTTCGCCGACCGTGACCTGAAGCCCGGATCGCAGAATGGGAAACTCGAACCGCTGGCCCGCAGGCACGAACGCCATGACCGCCCGCCGCCGACGCTGCGCGACGCCGTGCTCGCTGGCCTCGAGCAGGTCGGCGCGCATGTCGTATCCCAGTCTGCGAAACTCCGCCTGAAGAGCGTCCAGCAGGGGGGAGCCGTCCAGAGTCCGGGCCCGCAGGAAGTTCGGCACCTGCTCGATCAGGACGGCGGTCGGACGAAGGGCTTCCGCGAACCTCGCCATTTCGAAGACCAGCCCTCCGCGAGGGTCGCGAAGGCCGGCCTGCTTGCCGATCTGGCTGAAGGGCTGGCACGGCGGACCCCCGTGGAGCAGGCTCAACTGTCCCCGTTCCAGCCCGACCGCGTCCAGGATCCTCGCGGGATCCAGCGCCCGGACATCCACCTGCCAGACGGTCTTCCGCTTTGCATTGCGCCGCAGCGGCGCGGCGCAGTGCGGATCGGCGGCGCAAACGGTCTTGAAGCCGGCCTGGTCGACGCCGATGTCCATGCCGCCCGCTCCGGCGAACAGGCTGATGGCCGTCCGGCCTTTCACGGCGCGAGGCCCTCGTCGATCTCCAGCCTTGTCCGGCAGCCCGTCATGCATCGCAGATTCCCCTCCCCAATTGTATTTCAATTGCGTAGCCTCCGAATCGTCAATCGGTCTTCCTTCGACAGCACGGCTAATTTGTTCTAATTCTGTAGTTGCCTGCTGGGGTGCCTTTACGGGCGTTTTCAGTCATCCGCAAGTAATCCAGAACCAGTCGCGGACTTCGCTGGAGGCGTCGGCGAATCAGCGCCAGGAAGTTCAAGCCTTTGGGTAACCACATGATTTGATGGAATTCTTTCGCCAGAAAGACAAGCATGTGGTCTTCTCCGACCAACATGCGGTCTTCTCCGGCCAAGCAGGTAGACCGGATCTGGTATCTAAGATCATGTTAATAAAGGGCTTTTACTAGAAGAAAGAATTCGCCGTGCTTCGACAGCACGGCGGTCGAACGGGTACCGCACGCGCCCCAAGAGCCGCATTTTCTAAACATAAACGGAAAATAAGAATCTTAGTACAGATTTTCAAGAAAAAATCTATGGACGGTTCCGTCCCGGCGCGCCGGACGCGCCGAACCAGCGGAGCCGGGAAAACGTTTCGTCCGCGCCGAGGCTGCCGGGGTTGGCTGTCAGTCCGCTCGATGGTCGCGAAAGTCTTCGACCTGTCTGCAGCCGCGCTGCGCAATCGCCTTTTGTCTTCCAGAAATGCCTGCGTCCAAACCGGGGCGCACGCACGCTCTTCTACACCGGCAGGACGCTGAGCGGACTAACGAGCCTTCCCGCCACCTACCGGCCTACCCTCGCGGGGTTCCGGTTGACTCGTGCGCGTCACCGACAGGACCTCCCGTGTTGCCGCTTCCTTCATCTGCGCGCCGACACCCCGGCGGAAACAGTCGGCGCTTCTGTTGTTCTCTTCCCGACTGTCAGCGGTTTTCCCTCCAGAGGGCCAGCTCCCGCCTTGCCCATGCCTGCTCAACGCTCGCCGCTCGTTAAGATCCGCATGTTCGCCAAGCGGCCTTCGCCGCCCTTCTGCCAGAGTGCTTCAGCCTGCACCTCTGTAAACCGCTCTAGTTGATCGGAACAGCAGTTGTTGGGTGGAATTCGCACCCGCCAGAAGAAAGCGCCCTTCCACGGCACACCAGGATATCCGAGCTAAATAATCATGTAAAATCAATTTGTTAGACGTTTTCTGGCTTTGCGTTTCTATGTCAGCACCCTTTCAAAGTTGATTTTGAGCACACAAATCGCGGAAACTGTCGACAGCTTGGTCAAACTCGCGTATCGTTTGCTGTTCTTCATTCGCTCGGTGGGTCGCGGAGAGATCCGAGATCAGCGGAATATCGGATAATTTGGAGCCTTGGACGTTCCGATGACCATGACGCGGCATTTTACGGTCCACTATCGCAGGTTATTGCGCGACGGTGCGATAGCTGCCAACGGGGTGACCCTATCGCAAGCGATCGCAGGTGCACTTCATAGCCCACATCCCGACGGTGGCCGCTATATAGACAACTGGAAATACAGACTAACGCTGTCAGAAGATCGCAACCAAAACAGACTTTTCAATCACGTTCACGTTGATCCACAGTCTGCGTTCGGCACTCTATGCGCATTCACACCCGGTGATATGCAGGCGTTGATCGAGACCGGTCCTAATCAGGACGCCACAACATTGAGTATCAGCGAAGAAAATGCACCGGGTGGGAACGATTATCTGACTGGAATCGTATACTGGCTCGTGATTGGTGACCATTGCTATATTGTTCAGAATATCGCAGTACGAGCCAAAGCGTTGGAAGAATACCTAACATGGTTTTTACGGAAAACGGGAATAATAAACCAAATAGATGAAATTATATTGCAGTCTGCCTTCAACGTATCGGCGGCTGATATTGATGAGGTAAAATCCATTGAAATTGGTGGCTTGGCAACAGAACCAGTGGCAGAACCACCTGAAAATCTAGGAATTTCCAAACGTGAAAGGATAGTTGAAGAACGTAGATCTCTTGCAGAAATCGGGACGATATGGTCGAAGGCAAAAAGAATTGTCGAAGAGATTTTTGGCTCTATTGAGGCAGAAAGAATTTTCGAAAGCGTACCTCCTAATGCCGCTCTTGATGTTAAAGTTAACATTGGGTATCGTGCCACGCGCCGCCATATTGATCGAGTTTTTATGAATGAGTTGGCGATCGGACTACGTAATATTGAAGACGGAGAACTCGGCATAAGAACAAAAGATGGTAAAATTCGAGGCGATAAGACATGGCTACAGACTTCTATGCCTTTCAAGAAAATACGTAACAAAGGTATCTTGCTAGACTTGAAGCATGTTAGGGAGCAGCTTTTTGAAGTTCACAGGCGTTTTTTGGCTGACGGTAGAATCGACTAGTATGTCGGCAAAGAGCAGATATCTATGTTGAAGCTTCTGCAAATATTGATCCCATTTGTTATCGCAATTATCGCGTTCTTTTCTATTGAACCAAGCCAATGGAGCGATATTAGATCCGACATTATTTTAGTCCTTTCAGTTCTGGCCGCCGCTGTCCTATTCCGCCTTGGGCGTGGAATACCGCCAATGAACGTAGAAGATCTTGAATTACAAGAAATTGAAAATTTGGTAAAAGAGTTCCGAAAAGTAACTAGACGACTTGCCGTTTTTCTCGTGATCATCGGGGTTTCCCTTATCGGACTAGCTATAACAGAAGTCGTAGATGAGTTCTTGAAAATCATTTTCTCCGGGTTTTCTGAAGCGAGTCAAAGGACAATTATCCGAATTTCGGTAGCGATTTTGATTTTTTTCATTACGCTTACCTTTTGTAGGGCATATTTGGTCATTCGCGGAGATCAAAACCTCGCCGAAGTCCAAGGTAAAATAATGGTGCACAGTGCAGAACGTCGTCACAATCGCAAAGTGTCAGACGCATCAAATCGTTTTAAAGATTCTGAAAATGAACACCCATTTACAACTCCTTCGAACTACGGAAAGATAATCAAACGCGATTGATCTCATGTCTTTATGATTTCTGGTCGTAAGCGTTCGGTCGGGGGGTGACGGTTTATTTGTTGAGGATCCGCCTCTAGTCCCGCACAGGGGCTTCAGCGTTCTTGACCGGGAGGGGGCGTTCGTTCCGCACCTCGAGCTTGCCGTGCCCTTGAGTGCGGCCGGCCTTGGTCCAGTTGGCTGCTTGGCAACAGGTCTCTTCGAAGCGCGGGCTCTCGCAGAAAGTCTCAAGCAGGACCGGACGCAACGCGTAGCGGCCTTCCTAATCGTCCGACAGTCGTCGTTCGACCAGAGCGAGGAGATGGGACGCGAGGTTTTTTATCCGAACCCAAGGCAGGGGGTGCAGGTCTGATATTGCCAACAGAAATTCCCGCTAACTTGTAGTGGTCGTGCCAAATCAGATGTAAAGGACTTTCTCGGCAGAAGGTACGACCGTCAGGACGAACGTCTAACGTTCGGCTTAATGACCGAAGCTTTCGTTGGTTATGTTTCCCCCTGAAGAACCTGCTACACACTTCGAAAATTTATTATATCAAGAAGTATCGTAAGGTTCCAGAATCGGTTTTTTGTATCCGAACGCTATAGCACGATAAAGCGCTTCCCAGCCTGGTAGTGAAAAGTTGAAGAACATAGCTCTCAACTTCTCCCACAGGTAGATGGAACGCTCGGCTTTCTTCTGTGCTCTTTGAAACAGATTGCAACATCTCTGCTGAATCTGGTCGATCAGGAAAGCCAGCATCATCAAGTTAGCAAAAACATTCGACAGATGCTTGTAACCATGACCGAAGTTGTGTTCGAAGCTGTAACCTTGGTTCTTCAGGGTGTTGAAGGTCTCGTTTTCGATACGCCAACGCGCACGCCCGGCACGCATTATCTCCATCAGGTTGTGATCTCCTACTGGCAGGTCTGTAACCCAGGAAAAGCGTTGCTTTTTGCCGTCGGGGTGCTTTTCCCAGTATTCAACAAAGTTGACTTCAAGGTCGAAATTCGCATCGTTGAGTGGTGCCTTGTTAAGATATCTGAATTCGTGCATTATACCTTCTTCATCGGAGAATTCGGCACGTTTCACAGATCGTGACCTGTTCACTAAATCAAACAAAAATTTATGGTCTCCCGGCTTCGCTCCCAGTATGAAGCGAAGGTTCAACTCCTTGAGATGCTTGACATGCGGGCCGTTCGAGGCAAGTCCGTCTTCTACCACTATCAATTTCAAAAACGGATGCTCCCGCCGCACATCGCGCAACAATCGTGTCGCCGCGTTGCGTTCGCAATCGTTTTTCTTCTTTCCATCTTTCTTGGTGATCGGCTCCGGCGCAAGAGGGAAAACTTCCTTTTGTTCCGGATGCACGAGAACTGCCCCTAGCATCTGATGGTAGTACGTGATTGTTCCGTCCCTGTGGTGCTTTTCACAGCAGCTTTTACAGTGCACCTTGTGAGATGAAAAATATCCCGTTCCGTCAACGGATAAAAGATAATGCCCGCCTAGACATGTGTAACCTTCCAGACCCTTTCCACGCTGAAGCAACTGGAACATCTTCGTGAAAGCGGGGCGTAAACTATGGGGGTCCACGTCGTCCAGACGCTCGCGCAACCTAGTATCGGAAGGCGCTCTCTCTATCCCGTACAACGTCGCAAGATTATTGCGAACCGTTTCATCAAAACGCGCGTCGCGATCAAACTTTAAAAGAGATTTGTATTTCAAACCAAATACCGCAATCCCCGACATCAGGCAATCCGAAAGAGCGACGCCTCGACTCGCCGTCAGATCCTCAATGCCGTCAAAAACCCCCCGGAGCGCCTTCAGCAATCCCGGAGCGCTGAGCGTCTTGCGCATGCCTGGCATTCTAGCCATTTTGGTACGATCCCGCCTCGCCTTCGAACCATTTTCCAGAGAAAAATTCTCCGCTCGAAGACAAATAGCCCCGAATCGCCTCGAAAAGTCTACGAAAATTTTTTTTCGGACCCCATATTTTCCAAGGGTTTCAAGCCTTAGCGGGAATTGCTGTATTGCCAAAAGGAAAAATCCACAACCTGTTGATTTTCAACAATTATTCGAGTACGAGCTGCGACGCTTCAAGGACGAAATCGGCGATTTCGTGACAAAACGCCGTTCCGGGCGCGGATTTTGACACGATCAGGGGGTCGGAGGACGAAAAAAAGGAATGCTCCTGACCGCTAAATGCGGCAGAATGTTGGCTTGACCCCACAACATCAGGAGCATTCCCATGTCAGTTTCGCAATCTTCGAACGGTTTGTCCCTTTCCAGCCTCTCCCCGGTGGCCGCAGAGGCGGTGCGAGCTTTCGCGTCCATCGTCGAGAAAGGGGCCGCGACCGCCAAGGCGTTCGGGGAGCCTTCCTCAAGGAAAGGTCGGAGGGGGAGGGTCCCGAGGCGTTCGCCGATTTCGAGCTTGGGTTGAGTAAGCAGATCGCTGCGCTGTGCCGGACGGTGATTTGCAACGAGGACCGGGACGAGAGGGGAGGCCAGATTCGCAAGGACGACAAGGTCTTCTACCGGGCTGCGCGGACGCAGAAGACCGTCCACACGCTGTTCGGTCCGGTCCGGTATTTTCGGACGCGCTCGGAAAAGGAGTCGTTCTCGCCGGTCGACAACGACCTGGGCTGACGGCTGAACCCGGCCGCTTATCGCGCTCTCCTGCTTCTGGAGCACTGCACGCCGCAGGAAACGGCCCAACTCTTCGGGGAGTTGGGGGGCATGAACCCGTCGTCGAGTCACCTGAAGCGTCTGTTGGAGACGACGGGCAGCCTCTGGAAGGAAAAGGAGCAGGAAGCCATGGAAAGCATCCGCGAGGCGGAAACGGTGCGAGGCGGTTTCCTGCGCCGTTTCGCTTGACGGGGTTTCGCTTCGCCCGGACGGAGACGAGGAAGCGTGCTGGCGCGAGGCGTCCTGCGGGACGGTCAGTTTCCAGGACGCGGAAGGCAATCGCTTGAAAACGCTCAGTTTCGGGCCGGAGGCCGGCAAGGCGACGCTGAAGGCGCAACTCGCCGAAGAGGTCGCCCACCAAAGTGCGGCCCGACCTGAAGGTGGTCGCCGTTGCCGACGCTGCGCCCGACAACTGGACGTTTCTCGACAAGCTCCGGCCCGACGAGCGGGCGGTCGATTTTTGCGTGCGAACATCTCAACGAGGTCTCCGACCGTCGCAAGCAACTGGTACGAAAAGTACCGCGCCGTCCTGCGCGACGACGCCGACGGCGTCGACAAGGTCGGCGATCCGCTATCTCCGCGACAAAGCGACGACGGAAACGGCGCTCAAGGTTCTCGGACGCGAGCTCAAGTTTTTCCGCAAGCACAGGCGCCGCATGCGCTACGCGAGCCTCAAAGCCAGCGGCTACGCGGTCGGGCGTCGTGGAAGCCGCCAACAAGGTGCTGGTCAACCAGCGCATGAAACGGGCCGGCATGCGCTGGAGCGTCGAAGGCGGTCAGAACGTCCTCACCCTCAGAGCGTTGATAAGGTCAGGTCGCTTCGAGTCGGCATGGCGGACAATGACTGGGGCTGCGAACGACAATCAGGCGTTCAACGTCGCCTGACGGCGGAAATCCCGATTCCGTAAATAAAAACAAGGAGTTTGGCAAAAATAGATCTGCACCCAAGGCAGGGCCTTGGCATTGTTGACCACTAGCGGCAGATTGCGGCGGCGGATCTCGGAGTTCCACGAGCTTGTCCCGCGGCGCGATCTTCCAGGCCGTGGCGCCGAAGCCGAGAACGGCGAAGGGTTCGCTGTCGGCAGCCCGGACGAAGTAGCGCATCTGCACACCGGGCAGCGGCGAGTAGCCGAGATGCTGATAGCGAGCGACGAACTCGTTCCAGAGGCGGCCTTCGCCCGCATTCCGGACAGGCTCCACGGCGACGGGTTGGACATCGGCGAGACGCTCGGGGGTCGGGACCAAGGGCCTGTCGGTCGCGGGACCGGGCACGAGCGGACGACCGGCGCACGCCTTGGCGGCGGTAGGACGATCACGCCGTGCATGCACAACATGGCGACGCGCGCGCTCATAATCCTTTGGGCCGCCGTTGCGCCAGTCGAGGCGTCGGCAGACCTCCCGGGACAGCGCCCGGCGGTGGAGGCCACCCGCGATCAGGGAGCGGGTCGATCTCGTCTTCGGAGAAGTCGTGCCCGCAGTAGCGGCGGGGGCTGCCGCTCACGGTCCCTGGGCGAGAGCGGGACGCCAGGAACGCAGACGCTTCTCGCCCGCGCCCCACGGCAGCCAGGCAGCCGAGCCTTCCGGCGGCGGACCGCGATGTCGGGCGCAGGCATAACCAAGCAGCCAGCGGTACGGCAAAACGCCGGCCAGCGTGCCGAAGATGGAATAGAGCATACCCGCCAACCGCACTCCGTCCACGCTATGCGACCCGAACGAGAGCTACCGGCTGATACCGCGCAGGCCGCGTTCGGCAGGGTTGTTGTCCATGGGAACGGCTGCGTTGTCGACGAACACTGTCAGGCCGTCGCGATGGCACAACAGGGAGTCCAGAGGGTCGCGCTGCGCCGCGCTCTCCGGAAGCGCGGCCCGTGCCTTTTTCGCCACAGCGAAGAACGCTCCGGTGAACCTCGCGAGCCGCCGCTGGGCGGCGGCGTTGTCAGGGCGCGCCAGACGTCTGGCGTTGAGCCGATGTCGCTATGTCAGGTGCCGCAGGCTGCCACTCGCCGCGGCGCCCGAACAGATCCCGAGCAAACCTGCGGCTGTGGGATTTAAACTCTCGTTCTCCGTCGTCTTCGCAGTTCGACACAAGGGCGGCCCAAGGCCGTCTCAAGCACCCGAAACGAACGCGCCCTCCCGGTCAAGGGTATTCTGGTTGCTTGGTTGAACCCCTGCTTGGAGGTGGAGCCTCAACACCGTCACCCCACAACCGAACGCTTACCAGCAGGGAGTCCAGAGGGCCGCGTTGCGCCGCGCTCTCCGGGAGCGCGTCTCGTGCCTTTTTCGCCGCCGCGAAGAACGTTCCGGCGAACCTCGCGAGCCGCCGCTGGGCGGCGGCGTTGCCCGGCCGTGCCAGACGCCTAGCGTTGAGACGGTACAATGCCGCAATGTGACGAAGCCACTTTTGGGCGAACCGCGCGAGGTTCGGGTAGCCGGTCTCCAGGTTGACGAAGTCGCGTCTGGCATGGACCCAGTTATGTTGAATTCAACATAACTGGGTAGAGCTGAGGCGTTTGCCCTGTGCCATTTTTTTGTCGGATGCCGTTTGCTCGGGACCTCGCGAACCATTTCGGCCGCCTGTTGACAGGCCTGTAAGGGTCACGCAGGCGGGCGATGTCGGAACAGAAACGGAATCTGTACCGACGCGGAGCGGCGAATCCAGAGCTAGCGAATCGCGATCCGGGCGATCAGTTGCGGTCGCGGCGCGGCTTGGGCTGCGAAAATGGTAGTCCGAGCGTGGAGAATCCGCTGTTTTCCGTACCCGAATTCGGGGTAAAAAATTTCGCACCCTTGAATGCCACCTGTATTTCAAGACATTATCAACAGAGTACGCAGCTTAGAGCCGAAAGGCGTTCTCGCGGGGCGATCACCTCGGTTGCCGTTTGAACCAGCAAGCCCTTTTTCGGATCGGCTTTGGGCCGACGAAGGGCATGGATATCCACGATCATCGGAGAGCCTCCTGACAGTTGCGCCTTATCGTCAAGCGACAGCGACTCCAAGGTCGCTCATCTGTACGACCAAAACCGAGTGCCTGAGAAATCGGGCACATCAGCAGGATTTCCATCCGAAATGCCGGACGCCTCCAACTTCGCCGCTTTCGAAGCAGCGGCTCACGCAGGCGCGGCGGCGGCGTCTTTTCCATCAACCGATGTCGCGCCCCCGACAGCGTTTGGGAACGGAGTTGACGGGAATCCCGTAGCGTAGAGCGGCTTGAGTTGCGGTAAGCGACAACAGAGCCGGGTCACCGAGTTCGAGCGGCTTCTCGGGCACGACCGGGGAGATCCCGAGCGCCGACATAATCTCCGACGCCACTGCCCGAGCCAGCAGCGGGGGCACCGAATTGCCGATCTGGCGAAAACCGTGCCATTTGGTAACATGGAAGCGAAACCAGTCGGGATAGGAATGAAGGCGCGCCGCTTCTCTGTTCGTGATGCAGCGCGGCGCGCGCGGATGGATCGGCCGCGGCGAAGTGAACGCGCCCCTGTCGCTGCCCGTTCCCGCACGGATGGTGTTGCAGAGACCGGCCGGATCCAATTTACGGAACCGGCTGACGGGTTCGGTCTTCCCGATAGGCGTCTTCGCGAATCGCCGCCGCGTCTTCGCTGCATGTGTCGTGCGCAGGCTAGAAGTGAGAAGGGATTCGTCGAATATCCTCCTGTAGCCGAAGCCCACTGCATCGCCACGTAGTTCGCGTGCGTACTCGGACGGTTCGCCGAATTCCGCCCTTGTCCAGTCGCATGCCTTCAACTTGGGATATTCGTAGGGATCGGGCAGGTCGTCGAGCGCCGCCGCAACGGTGACCAGCTTACCGCACGATTCGGGATACTTCGGCAAGGGCAACTCTTCTTTTGCGCCCATCAGGAAGAGACGACGCCTGTTCTGCGGAACACAATAGTCCGACGCATTCAGGAGACGATGCGGCGACAGCACATGATAGCCGTTCAAATCGAAAACGGAGATCATATCGTCCAGGATCCGGCGCTGTCTGCCCACGGTCAAGCCGCTTACGTTTTCGAAGACGAAATAGGCCGGACGCAGATCGAGAACGAGGTCAAGGAACCTATGGGTGAGCTCGTTGCGCGGGTCGTCGAGCGACCGCTTGCCGATCATGGAAAATCCCTGACAAGGAGTGCCGCCGAAGACGACCGCGATCTCTTCGCCCTCGATCCCCGCCATCCTCCTGATTTCGACGCCGCTGACGTCGAGCGCGCTTGCGCATATCGTCCGGCAGTATGGGAAATTGAACTCGTGCGTCGCGCAATGAAGGGGATCTATTTCGACTGCTGCAGCTACATCGAAGCCGGCGGCCTCGAAACCGAGGCTAAGGCCTCCCGCGCCAGCGAACAGGTCAATTCCGATGGGTCGCGCCAAGGTCGTTATCCGCTTCAACTCTTCTCCCTACCGTCAACTACAATAACCGAATCACTCGCCAGATGTCGATCGGAATTTTTTTCGCCTACAAAATGCCGTATTTACGAGCCATGTCACGCACCGGCGTCTTCGGAATTCGTCAACGGCGCGGACGAGCGCAGCCCATCTGTCGAGTCGAAAAATCTGACCGTCCCCCGCCGAGACAGCCGCGGCTCGCGCTTGCTCGGCCGCCACCCTGCTACGCGTCGTCCCCACAGTCGCCTTCAGCCTTCCTTTGCCCGCCGCGTCCGCACCCGAACCGAGTCGAGACCCGCGATTTCGCATTCCCAGAACGCGACGGCTTTCCAGCCCATCTCCAGGAGGCGGGCCGCGTTATCGGCATCCCTCCCCTTGTTGCGCTTGAGTTTCAGAGGCCAGTAGTCCCGCCTCGATTTCGGACGCCGTTCGCGCAGGCAGGATTGCCGGTGCCAGAAGCAACCGTGGACGAAGATCGCTTTCCTCCGGGCGGGAAAGACCAGATCCGGGGTTGCCGGGCAGGTCTCTTCGGTGAATCCGATAACGATGTCCCATCGCGCGCGTCAGGCGGCGCACGGCGAACGTCTGAGCACTTCGCCATTGCCGGGTTTCGGAATTCACGGGCGGACGGACAATCCACTCGGCTCCGAATACCCCTTGCCGAGACTTCGGCTCAAGGAAGAACACGACTGCGCCAATTTCGCGGTGCCAGCCTGCGCCGGACGGACGCCGTCTCCCTTCGACTCTCCGACTACGGCACCGGCGCGGTCGTCGTGCTCAGCAAGGAAAGCAGGGAGCGCACCGTATTCGCCTGCGCGGGAGCGAGGTCGATGCCCGGACCGCCGTTCGTGGCCCCGCCCCTGGACCGCTGCTATGCCCGGTCGACAAGGCCGGACGCGTAGCCATGCGCGCCATGACGCCGCAAGCCGTCATGATGCAGTTGAACCGGCGGTCCGAGCAAGCGGGCATCGCGCCCTGCAGTCCGCACGACCTGCGCCGGCCGTTCGTCAGCGACCTGCTCAAGGCCGGTGCCGACATCGCGGTTGTCCAGCATCTCGCCGGACATGCCAGCCCGCCCAGCCCGCATACCACGGCGCGGTACGACCGCCGCGGCGACGAGAGCCTGCGACGGACGGCCGTGCGATCGCATGTCCACTGGCCAGCAACAAGTTAAACAACCGAATTGACAGCCTACGAACGGTCAGTCGCCGCACGATTGTCGGTCCAAAGGACCGCAACGTCTCCTTCAGCACCATGGGCAGCCGCTATGCGAGCTCTTTACCGTATCCTTCGTTCTGCAGTTTCAGGCTTTAGCGGGAATCGCCGGGTTCGTTGCGATTCCTTCCCGAACCTGGCCGCCGCAGGATGATCGGGTCGTTATTCGAAGCTCCCTTCGTGGAGCCACCAATAAACATCAGTTCCCTTGAAGGGAGAATCGTCGGAGACAAGATCATAGAGGATCCTGCCTTTTGCGTTCTTCGCTTTGAGATTCGCCCCCGCCTCCAACAGCTTCTCCACCACAGAAGGGGTCTCGCTGAACGCCGCCGCCAAATGTAGAGGCGTCGATCCGTCTTCATCCCGGGCGTTCAGAAGCCTCCTGCGATGCCCGCGCGGACTAGTATCACCCAACGGATCATGCAGTATCCCCACCGTGGAAGAGTGCTCGTTGTACCCGTCCGCGAATTGCAGGGGCGTCCATCCGCGTTCAGTCTAGGCGGTCGCCATCGCATGATTTAGGCAGCGCCATGTCAAGCTGAATTTTGTCCTCCCTGAGCATCGCCGCCGCATGCAGGGGCGTCAATCCGTGTTCAATCCACGCCTTCAGCTTGGCAAGACCATCCTATTCAACCAGTCAGCCACGCCTCATCCCCTTCCCAGTTAACGCCTGCGGCCGACGCTCAGAAGACTACGGATGAGCTGTTCTGTTTTTTAGAAAACCCGAGAAGATTTGGGGAGAAGAAGATAAACTTTATCCGCTCTCCTCCACCTCACATCCTGCACTTTTCAGTTCCCTGATGAGAGCCATTTTCCATTCATTGTTATCATCCAATTCGATATATAGAACTCCCGTGTAGTCCGACGGAATTTCAATTTCACCCCGTTTCAAGACGATGACACGCCCCCTTCCGAGACAACCTAGGAAAAAGCCCAGTTCAAAAATGACATTTTGTCGAGCTCGAGGATTAATGTCTTCTCCCCGAAGGGAGCCTTCATCATCGGGAGTTAATAACACTAAGGCAAATCCGACATTCGTGTGTCGCTCAAATTTTTCTATGATTGTTGCGCCGCGACTAGCCTGCTCGTCCAATATAATCGGTTCGAGGTTCAGTTGTCGTAAAAATCTCGACGCGGTCTCTTTTATGCCTTCATCCCTTCCATGAACAACGAAAATTTGCTTCGATTGAGAACTGTTTTTGATCCGAACGACGGAAGGTTGTTCCTTGTCCCAATAATTCTGTATTTCTTCAATCATCGACTCAAGGATCCCCGCGGTTTGATTCAAACCGACATCGAGCGCCTCTCTTTTTTGTTCTTGGCTGGAACTTGAAGACTCTGGAAGGAACTTTATTGACAACAATTCTTTGTAATGTTCAGAACGTTCTCCAAAAATTTTGGAAATACAAACTAGCGTACTTCTGTGCCATTTATAAAATTTACTACCTATTCCAAAAATCGCCGTCACCATTCCGAGAGGCGGAGGTAAGGCTTCGCGGGTCAGAGCGATAGCCTTTACTTCCGGGATCTCATCGAGCTGGTGCCTAATGAGTTCTACAGCTCTATCTTTGGATATTTCCGGCATTACAGGATTCCTCTTGTTTCTCGAAGCTCGTCTTGATGAATCCTGTAAAAGCGCCGAGATATCCGAGGTGGTGGAGTTGCGGCGATCCATCGCTTCAAGCATAGCATAACTAAGTTACAAGCCGCAAGCTGAGTTCGGGAAGAAGGCGTTCTCCGCTCCCGCATTAGAATTTCATTCCATCCACAGTCCAAGTCATCGGCACAGTTACCCGATAAGAACCTCGGTCCGCCAAGTTCCAGTGTAGCTCAGGAAGTCATAATACCCTGATGGAAAATTGCCGTCAAATTTCTGCAGAAGGGCTCGGAGCAGGAGGATCCCATATGCCGATGGATCTTTCTCGACGGACAGTTCGGCGTTGCAGCGTGTTTCCCCCGCGCAGCCCGCGACAATCGGAAAAGCCTTCCGGAGCCGAAAAAGAGGCCGACGATGGCGACAAGGTTGACCACGACCATATATCCCACGAAATTCGTCGCGAGAAATCCGTAGCGGCGATCAGCAATCGCAGACACGGGTGTCCTTGCCGCGAACGGCGGCCATCATGCGCGGCCGTTCGCGGCAAGGACACCCGTCCCGAGATGATCCTGCGCCAAAAGCCGCACGCACGCGGATTTCGGTACCGTCTTCATGACAGGCGGCTTCCGGCACGCCCGGTTTTCCATCGTGCGGTCGGCTTCGTTCATGGCTGTTTCTTGCACCGCCATCCCACGGACCGGTACGCGAGACTACGCTGGCGACCCGGACAGATTTCTGGAAGATCAAGCTTTACGCCAACGGGATGCGCGATCAGAGGGACCGCCGCGCGCTTCCTGACGCCCGCTGGCGAGCTGCGACCGTCCGGGAATGCCAATATGGTGGCGAGATCGGGGTCGCCTCGCTCAATGGCTGTGAGGAGCCGACCAGGTTGGGGCGACGGGCACCAGCCCTGCCTGTGACCACCTAGCGTGCCGCCGAAACCTCCCGAATGAATCGGTAGGGTCGGCAAAGGCGTCAAGGCGTCCATTATCCCCGACCCACGGACTCGAGAATTCCCTGAAAATCACTCACCGAATGTTTTCCGAACCAACGACAATCGACAGAGAAAGACTGATAACAACCAGCAGCGATTATGATGCGAAAATGTGAACGCACGTCACGACATCGCCAACACATATCGGTAAGTTGATTCATCGACCCTGCGCCCTCGCCCGGCCGCTGCTATATCGTGATCTCGCCGTAAATTGGAAAATGTTTATAGAAACGCCGGTAGTCCTCAATCTTATCTTCATCTATAGGAAACCTCAAATCCGCGGCTGGGATTTCGTGCGAACTAGGCATCATTTTATCCAACTCCATTTTTTCCTTCCAAGTCAACATTGGAACGCCAATCGAGACCTGGGTATTTCTGTCCATTGGACCCAAGGGGCTTGGTTGATTCAACTTCGACTGAACGGCTTCAAACAGCTTCTCATCGGCAATGATAACCCCGACCGTCACCATGGGCGCACCGTCGGCATATGAAATATTGAACAAGGGTAGACATTTTTGTCCGGTGAATCTTATCAAACTCTCCATATGATCCAACAACAAAGACGCCAAAAATTTCCGATACGGTTCAATCTTGAAATTCGTGCCGGTCGGGACTAAATTCTTAAACTTCCCAACGGCAGCTAGCAACCGACCCTGCAAGCCGTGAATCTGTTGCCCGTCATCATCTATTTTTGGCAGGTTATTTTTATTGGCGTTAAGTGTTACAATTAAAACACTGCCGCTCATCGACATTCTACATAAAATTTCCAAGTCATCCAATATACTTTCGCTGAGACTACCGTCGTAATCCAACCAAGCCAAATTACGCTTTTCTTCGTGATCGATTTCATATAACTCATGTAACACACCGTTGCATTCTCCTTCTCGTACACTAATGCAACGATACGGTTTGTTGAAATCTGCGCGGCCTGCTATATCGGGGTTACTTTCAATGGAAATCATGTCGTCTATGGACAGGGTTTTATGTGCAAGAATGAAATCGACAAACCACAATGAACCAAACCCGATATACCGATATTCTTTAAATGGGCAAATCGGCATGAGACCAGCAAGGGTTTCGAACATCAGCTTTCGCTCTATCGCCTTGTTGGGCCTGATTGCGTAATTTATTCGCTCGGAGGACGACACATTATTGCTCCCAATCAGTCTCGTTTTCCAGAAAATACTCGAAGGTTTTCTCTCCGATTTTCTTGTTCGGTAATTGCGTATTACCGAGGGCTTCTGCCGCCTTCTTCACTTGATCTCGGGTTTTTTCATAGCGAATTTTTACCATGGGATTTTTATCATCAGTCTGAATTTCCGGGACGCCAAACCTTGCATTTGTAGGTATTTCGAGTATACTAATTGGCCCCGCACCGCGCTCCAGTTCCTTTGCCATTTCAAGATTATTTTTGCGACTGCCCGTGTACCTAATCCACGGCTCGGTCGCTTTTCTCATTTCCAATACTGCTCTGCGATATAAAGGCGAGCCGAGGTCTACTCCGCGTTTCGTCGTGGTCCAAGGCAGCAGACTCGGATCGTCAGCGTAAAAAAGCACCATCCCCACAAAACCGTGATATTGCTGATGCCATCTTCGACAGCCCGCGACGCCCCATATCGTACGTTCCGTTTTGTCCGCCGCAAGCACTACGCGGTCATTACATAGAACGTACCATCCGTGGGTTGTCGTTGCCGTTCTGTCGAAAGGCTTGCGATCATCATTGGGGAGTGCGACCATACCCGCAAAAATCTCTACTCGAACGTCTCCATCGTTATAGATCTTGCGAAGAGGTACGAAATCGTTGCTCCGCCTCACAGTATACTTGTGTGCCCGAACGTTCTTTCCATTTATTGTGATCTTAAATCCTTTCTCAATGAAAAGCGCGTAATCTCGCGACGTAATAGCGGTAAGACGGTTCGTGAAAGTGGCATCGCTGAATTCGTTTTCGATGCCGTGGCACAGATCTTGGATTCGTATCGTAGTCCCGGAGATTTCAGAAACTTTCGCGTTATCCATGTCGAATTCCCAATCGTCATGCTCTAGCCATTCATCCACGGATATAGTGCACAAGAACGCCTCCACTTCCGTAGAACTCCGGACCTCGATACTCTTCCCGATCTTGAGCACGGCACGCTTCATACCTATTCCGTAGAGACCAATAGAAGCCTCCAAGTCTGCGGGTCCACCCGGACGTTTGCCGAACCGGAACGCATAATCGATGGCGTTTTCCATACTGATTCCGCCGCAATTGTCCTTGATCGTGAATCCATCGCCATCGAATGTCAGTTTAGCGTAATATCCGTCATATGGTTTTTCGGTGTTGTCATTGCCGTCTCTAGCCCGATGGGCGCGCCTCGCTCCATCCAGGCAGTTGTCCACCAGATCGAGAATGCAGTCTTCCAAGGAGATGTCCTTGGTTATCATTCGGACGAAGAATTCCTTCGTCGGCGCTGCGTTTGCTTTTTTGGGAGCTTCTGTGTTCGCGATCATCGGCTGTCCTCCAATTTCTGCGCTTGACGGCCGGGAGGGGGACAGGAACGGCCGCCGCGAAAGCCGCTCTTATACACTACGAAAGCGAGAATCCAAAAATCAGGCAGGCTCGCGGCATTTGCGCTCAAGACAGAACCTGTCCCCAGCTCTCGCCGGTTCGGGAGTCTGCGCTCGCGCAGGCAAGGCGAGGACATCACCCTCTTCGTGCGCAGATCTCTTGAGGCGCTTGGAAACCGCTTCAGCGGGAACGCTGTTGTGGCTGTGCAGGGATATGCACATGTTTCCTGTGGATTTTAATCAAAATATTTGAGGATCCCCCTCGGCGAGCTTGCCAGACAAGTGCCGAGGGGGTGTCTTCCGGGTTCATGACCACCCAGAAGACATGACCATTGTCCCACGATTTTCCCGTCGACTCCACAACCTGGGCTTTTCTCGAACGCATAGACGAGGACCTGGCGGCCCGTACCTGCCCGCACTGCGGCGGCAATCTGCATGCCGCGTCCGCGAAAGCCTCGCGGCGTTGAGCGACCGCTCATCGCTGGAGCGCGGCGTCTGAGTTTCTGTTGCGCGGGGTGCCGTCGGCGCGTCACGCCGCCCTCGGTGCGGTACGCGGCGGGTGTACGTAGCTTTCGTCTTCATGTTCCTGACAGCCATGTCGCAGGGGAAGCGAAGTCCCGAGTTCCGGTCGGTCGTTGATCGTCTGTGCATCGACAAACGCACGCTTCAGCGGTGGCGGCGCTGGTGGCGCGAGGTCTTTGTCGAGACCTCCCTGTGGCGCAAGCTGCGTGCTCGTCTTCCGGAACCGCCGAAGATACTTCCGCTATCGCTGGTCGAGATATTCACAGATGGCTCTTCTGCAGCGGCTGTCGCCGTTGACGAGCAAGTTTGGCGATGGCGCGCCCGCAGAACTTGCCGTCTTCTGCGATTGAGGAGGGGAATTTAGGGTCCGCGTCCTCACCAAACGGGAGCGGACAGAAGTGAAGCAACAAGACGAAGGTCGGTGGGCGCGGCTGCGCTTTGCCGTCGTTGGCCCTTTGCTGGCGGCGCCGCCGCCGCACGGGGGACTGCGCGTCGAGGTCGAGCGGCTGGCGCGACAGGAGTGGCGGCGTGACCGGCGCACCGACGCGGTTTTCCTTCGTGACGATTGAACGCTGGCAGGCGCGACGGGCCGCCCGGTCGGCGCTCTCCGCCGCCGGGTACGGTGCCGGGCGATCGCGCACGCTGTTCGCGCCGCTAGCGTTGCAGGCGCAACAACATCCCGACTGGTCGGCGCAACTGCATTACGACAACCTCAATGCACTGGTGGAGAACGACCCGTCGCTTGGCCCGCTGCCGTCTTACGCCACCTTGGCGCGTTACATGCGGGCGCACGGGCTACAGCGCAAGCGGCGGCCGAGGCGGGCAGGAGAAGCAGCGGCGGCGGCGCGGCGCGAACAATGCGAGATACGCAGTTACGAAACATACCCACGGCCTGTGGCATGCGGACTTCCATCACGGCTCGCTCCGCGTGCTTGACAAGCGAGGGCAATGGCGGACGCCGTTGCTGCTGGCCGTCCTCCACTCCCGCCTCGCCTGTCATCTCCAGTGGTATCTCGGGGAAACCGCGCAGAACTTCGTGCACGGCCTGTCGCAGGCACTGATGAAACACGGCTTGCCGCGGGCGACCGACAACGGCAAGGCGGAGACCGCAGGCGAGGTGCGGGACGGGCTGCACGAGCTCGGCATCCTGCATGCCACCACGTTGCCTTATTCTCCGAACCAGAACGGCAAAGCCGAACGATTTTGGTCGATTATCGAGGGTCGCCTGCTGGCGATGCTGCAAGGCGTCGACTCGCTTTCTCTGGCGCAGCTCAACGATGCAACCCAAGCGTGGGTTCAGAAAGACTACAACAACCGTGTCCACCGGGAACTCGGCGCCACGCCGACAACCCGTTTCCTTGAAAGCCCCCACGTTGGTCGCGAATGTCCTCCCGGCGCTGCGGCGCGCGTTCCGCACCGGAGCGATACGCCGACAGCGGCGCGGCGACGGCTCGCTATCGCTTGAAGGCGTGCGAGGTGCCGTCGCAGTACCGCCACATGCGGGATCTTCACCTCGCATCTTGGGACCTGTCGACGATCGACCTCGTCGATCCCAGGCACAGAACCTGGCTGTGCGCGCTCTACCCGCTCGACAAGAACGCCAATGCCGACGGCGAACGCCGGCATGTGCGGCCGGTCGACACGGATCCCACGCCAGCGGCAGGGGCGCCGCTGCTGAAACAGATCCTGGACGACGCGGCCGCGACCGGCCTGCCCCCTGCCTTCCTTCCAAGCAACGAGGACATGGAAACGTAGACTGCTTTCCCTTCACGGCCTCAAATGGAACCCATTCTCGCCTGCCGGTCGAGGCACTGTTCGTCACGTCACGGGTCGAAAGCTTCTGTTGGCGGGTCGAAGAGCGCCGCGACGGCGGCTTCGCCGTCGGCGAACCAGGCGCAGGCAAGAGCGTGGTTCTGCGGCTGCTTGCAAACCGGCTGACGCGCAACCACGGTGGTTGCCGCCCTGACGCGTCCAATCTCGCCGACTTCTATCGCGGGCGAACTGTTCGAGGCGCCGTTGCGCCCCCATAAGGGGCGGCTTCAAGGCGCTGCGCGGGCGTTGGCAGGACCACCTCGAAGCGGCGCGTCCCGTCCTGCTGCGAAGCGCAGGAACTTCAGCCCGCAGTGCTCGGCGAACTGCGCCTGCTTGCCGCCACCGAGTTCGACTCCCGATCCATTCTCAGCATCGTGCTGGCGGGCGATGCGCGCCTTACCGACAAGCTGCAGCGCGACGAGTTGCAGCCCTTGGAGTCCCGCCCAACGCCTGGCCAACGCCGAACGAAAAGAACTCGCCGCCTGCCTCAACCACCTCCTCGAGCAAGCCGGCAACCCGAATCTCATGACGCAGAGCCTCAAGGACGCCCTTTGCGATCATGCCGCCGGCAACTACCGCTCCCTCACCAGGATGGCCGACAGTCTGCTCGCCGCTGCCGCCGAGCGCGAGATCACCGAACTCGACGAGAAACTGTTCTTCGAGATCTTCACGCCCGACAAACGCAGGGGAGCGCGATCATGAATGCTTTCCCCACCCGTCGGCCCGCGGAGCTCGCCGAACAACCGCAGGAGCGGCGCTGGCTCGTCGAACAGCTGTGGAGCGAACAGGCGGTCGGCATCGGAGAGCCGAAATGCGGCAAATCTTTCCTCGCTCTCGACCTCGCAGTCGCCGTCGCGACCGGCACGCCCTGTCTGCGGCGCTTCCCCGCCGCTTCCGGCGGGTGCAAATCTGATATTGCCAAATTGAAAAATCTATAAGGTGTTGATTTTTAAGGATTAACAAAGTTTGCGCGATAGCGCTTCAAGGCCAAAATCAGCGATTTCGTGACAACCGGGCGCGGATTTTGTCACGATGGCGGGGGGGGGGGGCGCGAAAAAAGGAATGCTCCAAGCCGCAAGATGCGGTAAAATGTTGGCATCAAACCACAACATCAGGAGCATTCCCATGCCAGCATTACAGCCTTCGGCCGGTTTGTCCATCGATTTCTCGAAGCTCCCCGCGGCGACTGCCGAGGCATTCCAGTCAGCCGCAGCCTTCATCCAGGAGTGGGTGGAACGACAAGATCAGGGTTCCGAGGCGTTCGCCGGTTTCGAAACCGAGTTGTTCCAGCATACCTACGCGATCTGCCGGGCGGCCGTAGGCGATTACATTGAAGCGCGGGACGTGGAGGAAGGCCCGGTTCGCCGGGAGGGTCAGGTTTTCTACCGGGCTGCACCGACGCAAAAGACCATCCACACATTGTTCGGTCCTGTCACGTTCTCCCGCTCGCGGTTGCATTCGGGAAGTTCGTCCATCTCGCCGGTCGATGAAAGCCTGGGGCTGGTCGACGGTTATCTCACGGTTCCAGCCGCTTACCGCGCTCTCCTGATCATGGACCACTGTACGCCGAGAGACGCGGTCAAACTCTTCGAAAAACTGGGGGGCATGAACCCGTCGACGAGCCATCTGCAACGTCTTTTGGTTACGGCGGGCGATCTCTGGAAGGAGAAAGGCGAGGCGGCCATGGACGAAATCCGGAAGGCGAAACCGGTGCCGACGGAGGCGGTTTCTTTCGCTGTCTCGCTCGATGGGGTTGCGCTTCGCCCCAACGGGCGCGAAGAAGCATGCTGGCGCGAAGCGTCTTGCGGGACGGTCAGTTTCCATGACGCGGACGGCAATCGCTTGGAAACATTGTATTTTTATGCCGGAAGCCGGCAAGGTAACGCTGAAAGCGCAGATCGCGGAAGAGGTCGCCCACATCCGGAAAGTGAGACCCGATCTTCAACTCGTCGCTGTCGCCGACGCCGCAGCCGACAACTGGACGTTTCTTGAGAGGCTTCAGCCCGACGAGCGGGCGATCGATTTCTTCCATGCATGCGAACATCTCAGCGACGTCGCCGACCGTCGCAACCGATTGGTACGACAAGTACCGTGCCATCCTGCGCGACGATGCCAACGGTATCGACAAGGTCATTCGGGCGATCCGCCATCTTCGCGACAAGGCGACGACTGCGACGGCACTCAAGGATCTCGAACGCGAACTCAGGTTTTTCCAGAAGCACAGGCGCCGCATGCGTTACGCGGCCCTGAATGCCATGGGTTACACGATCGGGTCGGGTGTTGTCGAAGCCGCCAACAAGGTGCTGGTCAACCAGCGCATGAAACGGGCGCGTTGGAGCATGCGGTCAGAACGTCCTCACCTTCAGGGCATTGATAAAGTCAGACCGATTCGGCATGGCAAGCAATGGTCGGAGCAAGCATCGCGAACGACGATCAGGAGGCCATCGCAGCCTGACAATGGAAAACTTGACTTTGGCAATATGAGATTCACACCCCTTCCGGCCGCGTTCTGCTGTTCGCCGCCGAAGATGCCGGCCATGTCGTTCGCGAGCGCCTTGACGGTATCGCGAGAGCCGCCGGCACTGACCTCGACAACCTCGATATCGACGTGATCGACGTTCCCGCCGTGCGCCTCGACCTGGCCGACGACAGGCAGCGCCTGACGGTTCGCCGCGTCCGGCCACGCCTGCTGGGCCCCTTGGTTCGCCTCCACCGCCGAGAATGCCGCCGGCGAAGTCGCGCCGTTGCTTGCCTGTCTCCGCGACCTGCAACGCAACTTCGACGCCGCCATCGTCCTCGTCCACCATGCCCGCAAGAGCGCCCATGCGCGAGGCGGACAGGCGTTGCGCGGCTCTTCCGAACTGCACGCTTGGGGCGACTCCAACCTACGACGCAAGAAGCGTTTGCTGACTGTCGAGCATCGGGCTTCCGCAAGCCCTGACGAGATCGCTCTGCGCGAGACGCCGGTCCTGTCGCTGCAGATCGTCGAGGCCGCCTCCGAAGCGCCCGACACGTCGCCTCGCCAACGCAGCCTGCTTGCCGACAGCCCGCTTTCTCAGCGGCAGATCCGGAACGCAGCGCAAATGCGTGCCAGCACCGTCAGCAGCGTTCTCAGGGAGTTGGTCTCCGCGTCACTCATACACGGGTATCACCTCTCACGCGGGAGCGGCTCGGGGGCGTCCGCCGTAGGGAGGGCGTAGCCCGACCGAAGGCGGACGCCCCCGAGCCGCAGTTCCGCCCCCAACATGCTTCCGGTTCCCTGCAACTCTGTAGGCCGAGGGGAAACGGAAACCGGAAACACGCTGTTGACCTGTTCCTGACGCCGCACGGAAATCCGAGACCATCAAAAAGGACAATAAAAGCGACATCAATTACCGTGAACGCTCATACGCTGTAGCGACGGACAGCTTGGGTGGCGGTGAGCGACAGCAAACCCGGATCGCCGAGTTCGAGCGGTTCCGCGGACACGATGGAAGAGACGCCGAGCGCCGACATGATCTCAGAGGCCACTGCTCGCGCCAACAACGGCGGCACCGAATTTCCGATCTGGCGAAAGCCGTGCCACTTGGTGACGTGAAACCGGAACCAGTCGGGATAGAGTGAAGCCGCGCCGCTTCCCTGTTCGTGATGCAACGCGGCGCATGCGGATGAATTCGGCCGCGGCGAAGTGAACGCGCCGCGGTCGCTGCCCGTTCCAGCCCGCATGGTGTTGCAGAGCCCGTCGGGATCCAGCTTTCGGAACCGGCTGACCGGCTCGGTCTTTCCGTAGGGAGTTTTTGCAAACCGCCGCCGTGTCTTCGCCGCATGCTTCGTGCGCAGGCTGGACGTCAGGAGAGATTCGTCGAATATCCGTCTGTAGCCGAATCCCTCCCCATTGCTGCGTAGTCCGCGCATGTATTCGGACAGTTCGCTGAACGCTACCTTCGCCCAGTCTCGCCCTCTCAATCTCGGATACGCGTCGACGTCGGGCAAGTCGTCAAGGGCTGAAGCTACGGTAACCCGTTCGCCCCGCGGCTCGGGGTATTTCGGCAAAGGCCGGTCTTCTCTCGCTGAGAAGGAAGAAACGGCACCGGCTCTGCGGAACGCCGTAGTCTGCCGCGTCGAGAAGGCGATATGGAGACCGCACGCGGTAGCCGTTCAGAACGAACGCCGAGATCATCTCGTCTTCGCTGCAGTCCCACGGTCAGGCTCTCACATTTTCGAAGACGAAATATGCCGGGCACCGATCAAAAACGAGACCGACGAATCTATGGGTGAGCTCGTTGCGCGGATCGTCGAGCTCCCGCTTCCCGATCATGGAAAATCCCTGGCAGGAAGTACCGCCAAAGACGACTGCAATCTCCTCTTCTCCCATCCCCGCCATTCTCCGGATCTCGGTGCCGCCCTCAACGATGCCATGCGCAACACGCACGGCCTCATGGAACGTTGGGAGGAGAACGAACGTCTCAACCGTATTAAGCGGACAAACTGCGTTCGAAGAACCGACAACCTTCCTGTCAACTTGCCTCAAGCGCCCGAATGAGTAGCTGAACCCGATGCTCGTCGCTCACAGCCTGCCAGTTGTTGATCAGCCGATCAAACGCCTTTTTCGAAACCGGGATCGGAACAGCTTGTCGAAGGCCGTTGATCTCCCCCTCCTCATTCACACCTTCCTCGCTCGTGACCGAGAGAACGGCTTCGCTGACGACATCTTTGTCTATGGCCCCCAGTCGTTCCCTCAACCGTGTCGCCGTGGCGGCGGTCACCCAAAGGAGAACCGTATCTTGACCGACGGATTCACTTTGTACCCTGAAATAGACCAGATTCTCGTCACCGGGCGGCGGTACATCAAAATATGGCTGAATTTTGATGCCCGCACTTGTAGTTACGGAATAACGCTTATTTCCAGTTTCATTTTCATAGATCCATAGGCTCTTGCTCGGCTTCCGGGCACCGCGAGCCTGGGTTTCATGCCACACTGCATGACACGTCTCTGGATTCGGCTTTTCCATCGACTCCTCGAAATATAGAAACTCTCTCAGGTCATTCTCCCACAACAGCCAACCGAAACGCATGTCTGCCGATCCGTCGGGACTCTTTTCGCGAACTCTCTCCGACCGTTGCTCCATAAGCGCCGCGTATTGCGACAGGACATCGCGCATAACTTCGTCCGCCGGTTTGTCCGTATCGTCGATTCGTATGGAGCGCGTAGCTGCGGGATGCATGCGCGAAGTGCCGCAGACGCTTTTGATAGACTGGTCGCGCAATTGAGCTATCCTCAACATCTTGAATTCAACGCCTAAGCCGTTATGGTTAACGTCAATATGCAGGTTGCTCCACCCTTCTTCGGGAATGCCTTTCGCCCCGCAGTAAACTTCGCTCCAATCTCCTTCTTCGAACTTTCTCCCCATCATGGATGCAACCTTCGCAGCCAGCAATATCTTTGCCTTCTTTCTCTGATCTTCTGTGAACGCTTGCCGTAGCTTGTTCATTTCATATCCTGTAATTCTTTTGCAGCCTTACGTCTGAATAGAGCGAAGTCGACAACGCTAAATCCATCCCGCATTGCCGTAGCAACATACCTGCTATAAAGCGTTCTATAATCGATTTCTGCAGCGCGCTTTACATGCAGATATGGGAAAATCGGGATGTGGTCTTTCTCCCCAACAAGAAACTCTGATATGTTTGGGAACGTCACTCTGTCATCCGACTTCGCTACGACAGAACGGAAAGATTTCCTGCAATGGAGCATCAAATCCGCACCCGCAGTATTTTCACTCACATACTGTTTGAAGGTTCCGTGTTGCTTATCGAAGATATTGATTTTTTCTATTGTAAATCCCGCATCTCCTATAGCCGCGCGAAGAGCTTCCCATACTTTTTCAGAGGAATTCATGAACACTAGAACCATCCAATGATCTGGCCTCAAAACCCGAAAGGCTTCCCGAAGGCTTGCGGTCATTAGTTTTTGGTAATCTTTCAGATCTTTTCCTTGAAATTTGTTGATTATAGCTTCCGACGTTGCGTCCGTCGATGTGCCAATCCAAGACTCCCATATAATATTCATTTCGCTGTAATTTATGTTCGCGCCAAAGGGAGGATCCGTGAAAATAAAATCTATAGAATTGTCGGGAAGAAAGCTCATATCTGTCGCGGTTCCAGTTCGCACGACTGATCGTCCGCTATATTTCGCGGCAGTAGTCGAGAAATGATCTGCGATGCTCTTGGCCTTCCTCAAAAAGGTTACAAATACGTTCGCTTCGTTGTAGATGTGCGGAACGTTGAAGTTCGCCGTATTTCCGCTTCCTCCCCAAAACCTGTATTCGGACAGTTTGGTAACTCTTTGGTAAAGAGATGTAAAGACAAACGCTACGGCTGAAGCAATTTCAGGATTCTCCAATCGCTTTATCTCATGCCAAATGGAAACGCACGCCGCAAGATTGCGTTTCGTGTATAACTTGTCCACGGTATCTAAACCATGGCGCTTCGGTTGGTTGAGGTTGACCCCATCGGGAATCCTTGTGGCAGGTACATGATCGACATATTCGTCCAGCACTCTTTTGGAGTTCTCTATTCTTATAATATCTGAATTTTCCAGCGGATGTTCCATTATTTTTTTTGCGCAACACCGGTAACCTAGGAAAACTGGAACTGCACCGTGCCTCTTGAGATATGACTTCTTTATCTCTTCACCGCAATGCGGACATGGAAAAACTTTTAACAATTTATGTTCGCGCACGTTATCACCGTACTTACGACAATGATACCATAGAACGAATGTTTTGTAGCAGCGATCACATTCCAATTCGTGTGACCAGACCGTGTAGAGTTGCTCTACGTTCTTTCCACATTCTCGACATGTGGTTGAATAAAGGTTTCGGCGCAAATCTTCAAGATTACCCATAATTTTCAAGATGGCGCTGTTGAACTCATCGGTGTCGACCGTCTTGAGAAAGTTATGAGATATAAATGATGCTGCTGGAGATAGTTCATTCATGATCCCGTCACACCCGAGGTAACGTGCGGCCACACCGGTCATCCCGCTGCCGCTGAAGGGATCCAGCACAACCCCCCCTTCGGGAAGATACTTGGCAATTATGCTGGCTATGCCTTGGGGCGGCACCTTAGTGTGATAGGTATGCGCATCGTAGGTATAGGTGTTCTTGCCCGCAGATATCTCCTCTTCCAGGGGCGCGTCTCTGGTCGCCGCGGGTTCGCTCCGCCGTTGAAGGATGTCACCTAGCGCGAGATCGCTGTCCCCCCATAAGGAGTTGCTGCATATGTCTTCCAGAATGGACGCCCTCGGCGTGTCGAGCATTCCTATATCCGATCCGTGAAACAGAGGAAGGCTGTCGATCTGCGCCCTGCTTCCGCTAGATGCGAACGTGACGACGGGAGGGCACTGGCGGTTGTCCTGCGACGTAGCCGCCGGGTTCTGAAGTGCATCTAGACGAGACAAGACATCGGCACTCGGTGCGATATCTCCGCGCTCCCAACGCGTCAAGGCATACAGGGAGGTACCTAGCTTATCGGCCAGTTCCCTCCGGGACAAATTCAGAACGCCCTGAACCGCTATCAACGAGTGGCTGATCGGTGACGCGGCAGGCACCCGTTTCGTGAAGGATGTCATGACAGCAATCTAGATCGCAGCGATTACGACTTCAACAGCATCATCTGGGCAGGCGGAGTTAGAAGTCATGCACCGGTCGGGGCCGCTACCGCCCCAGACCCGGATAGCCATGGACGCCGTTTCGCCCGCACCAATGATCGCCCACGGCAAGGTGCGGACGGGAAGACTGCTGGATGAAGCGGCGTCGCGCCTGCAGCGCCGTCGTCACGGCTCTCGTCGAATACTCGGAGAGGGAACGGCGCAAGCTGCACGGAGGCCGGGGCGACGTCTGGCGACTGCCTCCCTCGTTCGACGGGCACAGGGCTTGCCGCTGCCGCGCTTCACGACGTTGACCATAGAGAACCTCGACAACCTTCACGGCTTCTTTTTGGAATTCGGCATGCTCTTGGTGTGAGCAGTCACGATAATCGGCAGTTTCAGGTACAAAATAATCGAGGACGTCTGATCTAGGCCTGGAAGGAAGGCGTTTCCGTTTCCTCTCACGCCTGAGGGTGATCGGGCGAGAAAATACCGTTTTCTTTCAGCATGATACAGTCCTGCGGCACCATGGTTTGGCCATGAAGGCAACCAGTGAACTCGTAGGATGACCGCTGCCAGGACCCTATCGCATTTTGATCGAGTTCTCCAAATATTTCCATCGATTATCATGTCCGTGCACACTTGGAACGCCTGCTGGTGCCGGGCACCCATGTCTTCGTGGCGTCCAACCCGCTGGTCTCGTACGCCGCCGCCGCGCTCGCCGAAGCGGGACTGGAAAACCGCGGCGTCATCACCCGTCTCGTCATGACGATGCGCGGCGGCGACCGCCCGAAGAATGCGCATGAGGAATTCTCCAGAGTCACGGTGATGCCTCGCGGCCGAACCGTGGCTGCCGTTCCGCAAGCGGCTTGAGGATCGCGTTCAGGACAATCTCCGCAAGTGGGGGACGGAGGCCTGCGGCGCGTTTCGGAGAGCAAGCCGCTCGGAGACGTCCTGCTGTCGCATCCGACGCACGCCTCGGAATGGCACCTTGCGCCGCCTCTCAAGTCCCAAGCGTTTCTCCGGCAGTTGGTTCGAGCGGCGCTACCTCTCGGAAAAGGCGTGGTCCTTGATCCCTTCGCCGGGTTCGACGCTCGCCGCCGCCAACCATGTCGGCTACCTTCGCATCGGCGTCGAACTGTCCGAGCGATATCTGGAATTGGCGGAACAGGCGATGCTCGAAGCGATCAGGCGTCCAAATACACATGGACGATCACATGATCGCGCCTGTTTCCCTTAACGGGTTAAGAATCTCAAGCCTTGCAGTTAAGGGGAAGGAGTAGGAAAGCCGCCCCTTCTTCCTTGCCTTGCCACGCCTCTCGTGGTGGTCTGCTGGCTACTGCACGCCGAAAGCGCGAAGCAAGCTGGACATGGAAATGTCACTGCCATCAGTAGGCTTGATACGGTCCAACAACAACTTGACGTCGCGGACCTCGCCTTGAGTTCGGAAAACGCGCTCGATCAGAGCGCACACGCCATTCTTGCAGAAGTGCCATCCTCCGAACATTCCGATGTCCGTGAAATATCCGCGTGGGTCTTGATGGGCGGGGTCGGCCTTGGCCGGCGTCGCCAGCAGGCACGCGGCCGCCAGCAGGATAATGAGCTTCTTCATGGTCGTTTCCTTTCTCTATGGTGGCTTTCCGACCGCCCTAGAAGGACACCCGGCCTTTGAGCGTACAGGCCCTTTGCCGGGCACATCGTCGAACGCGAGCGACGCGCTGTTCGGCAATGTCCTGCCCACGAAATGGACCGCTCGGAGCCGACATCTCGGCAGGCCTCAGCATGTCGTCGAAGCGCCTGATGACCTTGGCGTGTAACTGGGAGTTCACGTCGAAAAAGAAGTCGTAGACGTCCTGCATCGCCAATGCGAAATCCTCCCGACGCAGTTCGTAGGGCAGGCTGATGTCGGGGTTGAATTTGGACATGTCGGAGGATTCCCGGATGATCGGGACGAGTCTTCGCCCCCACCGCTTGGCAGTCTGACCCGAAAACCGCGAATCGGTCGGCCGAGTTCCGAGGCGAAGATCCCGTCGCTTCGGGGCAGCTTCACGGCACCGGGTTCGCCCGAACCGGGCCGGCGCATGGAAACGCCAAGCCGGGTGCCAGGGCGGCAAATGCGGTCGAGCCCCCGCCGCGAGGTTCGGGCACTTTGCACGACGAGCGGACAAGCGTCGATCAAAAGGGATGCGGGCGTATTTCAGGCGACAAGGTGGCGCCGACAGACTGGCGCGCCCGAACGGACCGGAGAGACGTTCTCGCGAACCGTGCTGCCGCGGCCTTTTCCCGGTTCCTTCCGCTGCAGGATGCCTATTCAAAGCGCGCGTCGTTGAGCCGCCAATATACCTCCGTTCCCTTGAGAGCGGAATCGTCGGGGACCAGATCCCAAGGGACCTTACCTTCTGAGTCCTTCGCCCTCGGATCCGCTCCCGCATCCAGCAGCGCCGCCACCACGGAAGGGGTCTCACCAAACCTCGCTGCCCTGTGCAAGGGCGTCCATCCGAACAACTTATCTCGTGCCTTCGGGTCGGCTCCAGCGTCGAGCAGCGCCGCCACCACGGAAAGCTCGCTGGACGCCACCGCCATGTGCAAAGGCGTCTCTCCGAACTCATTCCGCGCCTTCGGGTCGGCTCCAGCGTAGAGCAGCGCCGCCACCACGGAAGGAATCTTGCTCAATAACGCCGCCCAATGCAGGGGCGTCAATCCGTTTTTATTCCGCGCCTTCGGGTCGGCTCCAGCATCGAGCAGCGCCGCCACCACGGAAAGGGCCTCGCTGTGCCTCGCTGCCCAATGCAGGGGCGTCTCTCCCGACTCATCCCGCGCCTTCGGGTCGGCTCCAGCGTCGAGCAGCGCCGCCACCACGGAAAGGGCCTCGCTGGACCTCGCCGCCCGATGCAGGGGCGTCAGTTCCCATTTATCCCGTGCCTTCGGGTCGGCGCCGGCATCCAGCAGCGCCGCCACCACGGAAGGGGTCGTGCTGAATTCCGCCGCCCAATGCAGGGGTGTCAATCCGTCGAAATCCCGTGCATTTACCTCAGCGCCGCCCCCCGCGAGGCAGCGCGTCACGTCCGAGGCCGCGGCCTTCTCGAAGAAGGCCTGCGTGTTCCATTCATCGCAGTAAGCCTGCGCGATCGCAGCGGTTGCCGTCACAAGCCACCAGACAACGCATGCCGCCGCCAGAATTCTCAGCGTCATTTCCTGTCTCCCGGTACGAAGTTACAGCCTGCGTTGCCGCCATTCAAAGGCGCGCTGCCTGTTCGCTCCGACCGCGGCTGGAAGTCAGCGCTCTCGGCGACCGGGTTCGAGCAGCCGTGCAGGATCCCTGCCGGATGCCTGCGGGCGGAAAGCTTTTCCCCGTTCAGGCGTCGACCCTGCGTCGAATGCCCGGCCGTCTCCTCGACCGTTCCGTGGAACGGAGCCCGGCGCAGCAGCAGCCCCGCTACGCCGCCGATGCCGGAAGCCCGAGTTCGGCCGAACAACGGGCAGCGTTTGGGCTGCGCCCCTCGGCGAATGCCGCCACCGCCTCGGAACCCATCAGCCAGACCGCCCCGCGACAGGGATCGCCGGCAGCCGATGTCGGAGGAGGAGAACAAGATGCTTCAACCAAGCCGAAACGGCTTCCCGAACGGTGGAATCCAAGGCTATCGCCCTCCCGTCGGCAGGTTTCGGCGCTGCTTTAGGACCTGCCGTCCGACCCAGACCTGCGGTCGAAAGCGAACGCTCCGCCCCCGCAATTCGCCGTCGCGCCGATGTCCAGGAACGACGACGCCAAGGTACGCGCTGCCGACTTCGTCCATAACCTGCGACCACGCAAAACTGTCGATCGCTGACCGCTTTCCGCAATGCCCGGCGGTTCGCGAAGCGTCAAAGGCTCGGGCCGCCGCGGGACTTGCCCGAGGCTTTTTCTCCCGTCTCCCCCGACCGAACGCTCTCGCGTTCGTCCCGTCCGGCCTCCGTCGGCGCGCTCCGGACGTCCCCGCCCGCAACCTCGTTCCGTCCGCCCGCGACCCCCTGCCCCGCGCGAAAATCCCCGGACTGCCGCCCTTCGCCGTCTTTGCGTTCCGACTCCGTCCGGCCGAGCCCGTCGTCCAGCCCGTGGCGCGCCGACGCCGCTTCCACTGCGCTCTCGACCCCGCTTTCCCCTGCCGGCCGCCTTCGCAGGTGAGCGCCGAACGTCGATTCGTCCGCCAGCATCATCTTCCCGGAAATCGCGAGCGCTTCGCTTTCTTCCCGCCATTCGCCGTAGGAAGCCACCTCCGCAACCGACGCGACCCCGCTCAGTTCCCGCGCCCTCTCCAGGACCTCCCGCCGCGCCTCGCACTTCGCCATGGCCGCAAGCCAGTCCTCGACGTACCGCCGGGCGTCCTCTCCGGCTTCGAGATACTTCACTCCCGCCGCGATGCCGTTTCGGGCCGTTTCGTCGAGTTCGAGGCTTTCCGCGAGAGCCTTCATCCGTCCCAGAAACTCCCCGTGCCCGTCGAGGTAGATCATGTGCGTCCGTTCCGCGTCGGCGCGGGCGGCCCTTTCCTTCCACTCCTCATTCAGCCTCGCGAAGGAAGCGGAATCCGTCCGCCCGTCCGCAGCTGCGCCGCCGGAAGCCGGCTCCTCGGGAACCACGGCCCGGTCGTCCCGGAACGTCCCCGCGCCGCGCGCCGCGCTCTGGACCGCGTCGACGAGCCTTGCGATGCGGGCGAACAGCCAGCCGAGCGGACCGTCGGCCGCGGCGGAACCTTCGCTCCAGCGCCGGTAAGCCTCGGCGGCGGACGTCCGGACGTCCTCGTCGGAATCTTGTTCCGGAACGCCGAGGGAGTCGCGCCACTCGCCGCGGCTGCGCTCCTCGAGAAGCGACCACTCGGCATCGGCGATGGCGCCCAGTTCCCGCAGGGCGCCGACCGTTCCGCCCCGGAACTCGCCCGTCAGCGCGTCTTCCACGATCCGGCGCGAAGCCTCTCCCCCCGCGGCGAGATCGTCGACGATGCGCAGCCCCGCGGCGCCGATTTCCTCCATCTCCATCCGCAGGTCGGCGACCGCAACCTGCCGGCCGGCGGCTCCCCGTCCCGCCGCTTCCTGCAGTTGCGGCGCTCCCAGCTGCGCCGCTCCTTCGGTCAGCGGCGCCAGCGCCGCCCGGAGCGCTTCCGGACCGCGTTCGAGGAGGTCCTCGTTGGCGTCCTTGCCTTCCGGCAACGCCCTCGAAACCGCCACTCCCGACCCCGCGAAGCGCGCCCCGAGCGCCTCCCAGGCGCGCTCGCCGGCGGCGTCCCGATCCTGCACCAGCACCACTTCCCGGACCGCGTCGGGCATCTCGGTCCGCGCCAGCCGCCCGGCGGAAAGACTCGCCGCGACCGCTATCCCGCGCTTCTCTTCCGGCGTCAAAACCCGGAGAATCGCAAGCGCGTCCTCGACCCCCTCGCAGATCGCGACCCGCCGCGCCGCGCGCGGATCGCCGAACCAGACGGCGCCTCGCTGCGGCGAGCCGGTATGCCGCTTGCGTCCCTCGAACTCCGCCGGGCTTCCGTCCTCCCGGACGAAGATCCGCTGCACCGCTTCGAGGCGTCCGTCCGGCGTCCGCACCGGCGCGAGCAGCGCCGGCAGGCGGCGGGCTTCGCCATCGACCTGGACCCGCACGGACGGGTGGTATTTCAGGTCTCCTTCCGGACGCAGGCCGCGGCGCTCAAGATAGCGCGCGGCCGGCGTGTCCCCGCCGACGGCGCGCGCGGAGCGCAGGAAGTTTTCGAGGCGGCGGGGGTCCGCCGCCGGCGTTGCGGGCGCGACGGCCTCGCGCGGTTCGGGCGCGCTGCCGCCGACGATCGACGCGGCTTCCCGCATCGCGTCGCTCATGCGCGAATGGCCGCGCGCGGCGCGGATCAGGTCGAGGAGATCGCCCTTCTCGCCGGTGGCTTCGTCGACCCAGCGGCCGCGCCGGCCGCCCGCGAGATGAACGTAGAGCGAGCGTCCCCGTTCTCCCGCGACCGAGCCCGCCTGCCAGTAGTTCCCGGTCCGCTTCCCGCCCGGAAGATACGCGCGGCAGATCTCTTCGGCCCGTCCGGCGAGCGCCGCCGACAGTTCCCGCGGCGTCGCCTGCAGCGCCATGTCTTCTCCCGTCCCGGACGGCGCGCGGCCGCTCCCGGCGGCCGTCCGTTCCCGCGGCTCTTGCCGGTTCCCCGGAACGTCCCCGCCGACGCGCTCGCGCAACTCCGACGCGGCGCGACGGATGACGCGGGCCATGTCCCTTCCCCAGACGCTTCCGTTCGCCGCCAGCCAGTCCGCCGCGCCCCGGCCGTCCGGATCCGTCGGCCGCTCGCGGGCGCCGCGTTCTTCGGGGCGCTCCGGGATCCGCGCCGCGTTGCCCTCCGCCGGACCGCCGCCGTTCGCGGGAATTTCGACGGGGCCGTCCGGCGGCGACGGACGCCGCCAGCGTTCGGCGAGATAGTTCGCCGCGTCTCCCGCGGGCAACGGCTCGCGGTCGACGTAGATGTCGAGACCGTCCCGCCGAAGCGCTTCCGCGAGCCGGATCATCGAGGCCGTCAGCTTGTCGTCGGCGAACAGGAACACCCGGTCGACCGCCTCTCCCCGGGCCGAAGAGATCGTTTGCGCGTAGCCGTGGTCCAGCTGGGCGTTCCCCCGACGGTCCGCGATCTCGTCGGGAGAAAACTCCACCTCCCGCCCCTCTCCCGCGAGTCCGCGGATCAGGACGGAACCGGGAGCGGCCTCGACCTCCTTCACGGCGACGACGGTTCCGGCGGGCAGCTTCAGCCCGCGGTGCGGCGCGCCGAGCCGGACGAGGTCGCCCGGCGCGATTTCCAGAAGCGCCGTCCGGCGGCTCCCGCCGCCCGCGACGCGGATCGCAGCCGACCCGCCGCGTCCTTCCAGCGCGCGCGTGCGAAGCAGGAAGGACAGCGCCTGCGCTTCCGCCCGGGTGCGCGCGAGAACCATCGCCGTTCCGCCGGATCGCCGGAAGCGATCCCAATCGCTGACAAGCGACTTCATCGCGTCTTCAAGGTCGCGTCCGAGATGAAGGTTCCCCGGCATCCCCCCGACGCCGACCGCGCCGCCCACTGCAGGCAGCAACTCGGAAAGCCGTTTCATGTCGCGTCCCCCTTGTCCGTTCCGCCGCGCTCCGCCGGCCGGCAGGATCGTCGCGCCGGTGCGTTTCGCCAGTTCCGCCAGGCAGCGCGCCTCGCGTTCCGTCAGCGTCCCGTCGACCTGGACCGCGGTTTTGCTGCCGAGCTCCATCCGAAGCAGCCGGTCGATCGTGACGGGCCGCATGCCGCGATCCGTTCCAAGCGCCTTAGCGGCCTTCCAGTCGCGGGCCGCGGCGATCAACTCGTAACCGCCGGCGGCGAGGAGCGCCGCGCCTTCCGCGCGCTCGCCCGCCGCGGCCCGTTCGCCCTCTCCCGCGGCCCCGTCCCGCCCGCCGACCGCCGCCGCGACGACTTCGGTCGGGGTCGACCAGACTTTCGTGTGCGCGAGGCCCGCGCGGGCGTCCGCCGACTTCTTCGGCCCGTCCAGAAGAACCAGATCGTCCCGCTCCAGCGCGCGCTTTAGACAGGCCCGGACGCCGGCGCGGTCGAGCGCGCCCGCCGTCGCATTCTCCACCCGTTCGACGAGTTCCGGCAGCCGGAAGGAGGCGGTTCGGCGGACCAGTTCGAGCGGCAACTCCTCGAGGCCGTCCGGCAACCGCGGCGCGACGGACCGCCTTCCGGCTTCCGCCACCGACTCCGCGAGCCCGGCCGCGTTCAGCGCCGCCGCCTCGTTCCGCCAGCGTTCATGGCGGCATTCGATATCGTGGCGATCCTTCCTCGGGCGTCCGGCGAGGTTCGCCGCCGCCAGCCGCGCGGCGTTGCCCTTGACGGCGTAGCCCATCGCGGCCGCCTGCTTCTCGAGCTTCTCGCGCCGCTTCGACCAGCGCTTCACGAGGCCGACCGGAACGCCGGCGACCCGCGTGAATTCCCCGCGCTCGCCGTAGCGTTCCACCGGCAGGCCGAGATCCTCGCGAAGACGCCAGGCGAGTGCGTTGCGGTAGGCCGAACCGGCGGCCTTCCGCCACAGATAGACCGGATACTGGTGGACCGCCCGGAACCTGCCGTCGGCCTCCGTCCTCGCCACGTTCAGGATCACGCAATGCATGTGCAGCTGCGGATCCCCGGCGCGCGACGATCCGTGCGGAAACATGGCGGCGATCGGGCGGGCGGGAACGACGCGGATCTCTCCGTCGCGCTTGCGGACGCGGGTGTAGCCGCAATGGCGGAAGACGATCTCCTCCAGCGCGGCGCGGGCCGCGGCGGCGTGCGCACGCTCGATCCCCTCCCGCAGCCCGGGGTCCGCGACCGCCCAGAGGGCGGAGATCGTCTTGTCGGCGCTGCAGGTCACGTCGAGGCCGGCTGACCGGGACGCGCTGCCCGAATTGCGCGTCAGCCGCGCGCCGCCGGCCGGCGAGAAGCCGCCGTAGAGCGCCAGCCAGTCGGGCGTCTCCACCCTGCTGCCGTCGGCGATATCGAACAGCCCGGACGGGTTGCACCAGGCGCCGTCGGGCTCTTCGCCGGGGACGAACCAGGCATCGGCCGGGCGGTACGACCGCTGGGATTCGAGGTAGTATTCCGCGGCGGCCGCCTGGCCGATCGACGCTACCATGCGGCCGGCCCGCGGAAGCGCCTTCCCGCAGTTTCGCTAGGCGCCGTCGCAGCCGGCCCGGCCTTCGGACGTCTCGGCGGGCCGCCGGGAAACGTCGGGACGGCCCCGCCGCGACCGCGGGGCGGTTTAGTGCATAAGTGTGAAGGCTGTACGATCCGCAATACGGCCTCTCCGTCGGCAGGAATTTGCGTTTCCCGCCCGTTCCAGTCAAGGGGCGGGTCCAGTCAGGAGCGAGCGTCGCCGTCGGCGGACGGGAAACAGTCTCCCGCGGCGCGCTCCTGTCGAAAGGAGCGTTCCCGGCTCCTTCGGCGAATCGGCTGCCTGGTTTCTCCGGCGGACAGTCGCGCCGACGGAGCCGGTTTCCGCGGCGGCGAGAAACCGTAGCCCGACAGGCGGCCCGACCGCCGTTCCGTCTTGCGGCGAGTTCGGGAAACGACGCGCAGCGTCGGCGCGCCGGAGCGGAATTCCAGGTTCCCCGCCTTCGAGGGAATGGCCGGGTCGCGCTCCCGGCGCCTGGCCGGTTCCCGCGGCGGCGCTCCGGAAAACCGGATCGCCACCCCTTGCATCCAGTCCGTCCGCGAGGGTATTCTGAGTTTCCCGGCGCGCCGGATGGCGGCGGGCCGGGTCGTGTCTGTCGACGGACCGTTCCGGAAACGGTAACGCCGCACATGCGCCTCGACAGGCTGCGCGCCGAAATCGAAAAAATCCCGACGGGCGGACCGAGTTACCGCGAAGCGGTGGACCGGTTCCGGGCCTTGCTGATGCGCCGCGTCGACGAAGGCGACCCCGCGGAAATCCTCTGCGCCCGGCTGGCGGCGAAGGGCGTCATCGTCAAAGAAAGCTCGCTTGCGGCGTTCATCGAGACCGGCCGGTTTCCGGGGCGGATTCCGTCGCGGGAGCGGTTGCTGGCGCTGACGCCGGTGGACCTGCGCGGCCCCGGCACGGACAGGAGAGAAGAAGATGGCTGAGAAGAGCATGAAGGCGGTCGAATTCGACGCGGACGCGCTGCGCGCGGAGATCCGGAAGGTCAGGCCGGAGCGCGTGACCTACCAGGAGATATTGGAGGAAATGGCCTCGCTCCTGAAGGAGAAGGTTGCGGAGGGAGCCTCCGTCAAGGCGCTCGCCGACGCGCTGGCCCGGCAGGGGGTCAAGGTCGGCGAGCGGTCTTTGAAGGCCTTTCTGGACACTGGCAAGCTGCCGGAAAGGAAGCCGGTGCGGACGAAGGCGACCGATAATCCCGCGAGCCCGCCCGAAGCGCCGCGCAGACCGGAGAGACGAGTCGATGCCTGACGAATTTCGTTTGTGGACTTGGAAGATCGCGCTAAACGCCGAGGGCGACCTGCTCTACAAATGGAAAGTGAGTGGTCAGGCCTGCTCTAGTGGGGGAGAACGCTTTTCGCGTGTAGAGCCCCTCGACCGGCGGCCAGATATGTTTCGTGAAGGCGAAGCGCAAAAGCAAACCTGACGACAGACGGTTGCCGCCGAAGTAGCAACGGGGGCATTCATTCGCTCGGGAAGGTTCCGAGTTGAAGAAGCGTGTGGAAACGTTCGCCGACAGTGCAGCGATCGTCAGAGACCGTCCTCCGTCGCTGCAGCGGCAAACATCCGAAGTCCAACCTTCCCAAGACGATCATGCGCCGTGTCACGATTCTCCGAGGCGTCTCGGCTGTCAAGAACATTTTGAACTGGTATGTACCAAATTAGTTGACCGCTTCCGTTGTAGTGGTTGGGCCTGTGGGGAAGTGGTCAGGCGCGAAGCGGCTGTCCACTTCAGGCCTCCGGAGGACCGCGTCGAAGCGGGTCACGTGGCCTGCCGGGTTGCGGTCGGAGCCCCGCCGCCATGATCCTCGCAAGAGTGTACCAGCTCTATGGGATGAGCGAGAGCGGCATCGTCGCGAGCAACCGGGCAAGGCGTCGTGAGGTGCCGCCGGGGCGCACATTCGCCTTGCGTCGCTGCCGCCGCGGTCGTGTTCTGGAAGGGCGACGCGGCTGCTGAAGCAAGGCATCATGAGATGCCACCCGGGCGGGCGCCTTCGCTCGACGCGCTGCCGAGTATAAGGAGAGAGTTGCCATGAACACCCTGAACAACCCGACCGTCGCGCCCTGTCTGTGGTTCGACGACAAGGCCGAGGAAGCGGCGGCGTTCTACGTCGAGACGCCTGAAGCGGGCCGCGTGATCGCCCGCTCGCGTTATCCGCGCTCGTCCGACAATCCGGCCGGCAAGCCGCGCGGCAGCGTGATGAGCGTGGACTTCGAGATCTGCGGCCGGCGCTTCACGGCGGTCAACGGCGGGCCGCAGTTCGTCATCAATCCCAGCATCTCGTTCTTCGCCCACGTCGGTTCCGCGACGGCCGAGCGCCTGTTCGCCAAGCTGTCGAGCGACGGCGCGGTGCTGATGCCGCTCGACGCCTACCCCTGGAGTCCCTGCTTCGGCTGGACGGCGGATCGCTTCGGCGTCTCCTGGCAGGTGACGGTTTCCCCGGATCCCGGCTTGCCGCCCATCGTGCCGTGCCTGATGTTCTGCGGCGGGCAACTCGGCAACGCCATGGCCGCGATGGAGCACTTCTGCGGCGTCTTCCACGATTCCCGAATCGGGGAAGTGGAGCGAATCGGGCCGGACGAAGACGGAGCAGGGATGGTCAAGATCGGCCGCTTCGTTCTCGCCGGGCAGCATTTCGCGGCGATGGACAGCCCGGGCGACCACGCCTTCGGCTTCAACGAGGCCGTGTCGCTGCAAGTGCTCTGCGACGGCCAGCCGGACGTGGACCATCATTGGAACGAACTCTCGCGGCGCGGCGAACCGGGGCAATGCGGCTGGCTGAAGGACCGTTTCGGCATCAGTTGGCAGGTGGTGCCGAAACAGTGGCTGGACTGGCTCGGAACCGACGCCGCCGACGCGGCGCGGGAGCGCGTCTTCGAGGCCATGCTGCCGATGACGAAACTCGACGTCGCCGCACTCGAGCGGGCGTTTGCGGGCACCTGACACCGGTGGCTTCACCCCGCGTCGCACCGAGAGCGAGCGCCCCGTTCTCCCGCGACCGAGCCCGCCTGCCAGTAGTTCCCGGTCCGCTTCCCGCCCGGAAGCCCGGCAGATCTCTTCGGCCCGTCCGGCGAGAGCCGCCGAAAGTTTCCGCGGATGCGGCGCCGTCTGCAGCGCCGCGTCTCCTCCCGTCCCGGACGTCGCGCGGCCGCCCTCGGCGGCCGTCCGTTCCCGCGGCTCTTGCCGGTTCTCCGAAACATCCCCGCCGACGCGCTCGCGCAACTCCGACGCGGCGCGGCGGATGACGCGGGCCATGTCCCTTTCCCAAACGCTTCCGTTCGCCGCCAGCCAGTCCGCCGCGCCCCGGCCGTCCGGATCCGTCGGCCGCTCGCGGGCGCCGCGTTCTTCGGGGCGCTCCGGGAACCGCGCCGCGTTGCCCTCCGCCGGACCGCCGCCGTTCGCGGGAATTTCGACGGGGCCGTCCGGCGGCGGCGGACGCCGCCAGCGTTCGGCGAGATAGTTCGCCGCGTCTCCCGCGCGCAACGGCTCGCGATCGACGTAGATGTCGAGTCCGTCCCGCCGAAGCGCTTCCGTGCGCCGGATCATCGAGGCCTCCAGCTTGTCGTCGGCGAACAGGAACACCCGGTCGACCGCCTCTCCCCAGGCCGAAGAGATCGTTCGTGCGTAGCCGTGGTCCAGCTGGACGTTCCCCCGACTGTCCGCGATCTCGTCGGGAGAAAACTCCACCTCCCGCCCCTCTCCCGCGAGTCCGCGGATCAGGACGGAACCGGGAGCGGTTGCTTGCGCTGACGCCGGAGGACCTGCGCGGCCCCGGCACGGACAGGAGAGATGGCTGAGAAGAGCATGAAGGCGGTCGACGCCGACGCGCTGCGTGCGGAGATCCGGAAGGTCAGGCCGGAGCGCGTGACCTACCAGGAGATATTGGAGGAAATGGCCTCGCTCCTGAAGGAGAAGGTTGCGGAGGGAGCCTCCGTCAAGGCGCTCGCCGACGCGCTGGCCCGGCAGGGGGTCAAGGTCGGCGAGCGGTCTTTGGGGGCCTTTCTGGACACTGGCAAGCTGCCGGAAAGGAAGCCGGTAAGGACAAAGCCGCCCGCGCCCGAAACCCTCCCGAACAGGCCCGCACAAGAGGAGCGGTTGCCGAACTGATTTCGCACAGCCTGTCGGAAACCGGACAAGAGGTCGGCACTCGTTGTAACGATGCGCCGCCACGCTACACGGCGGAGCGTCCTTGAACGCAGTCTTCGTCCGCCCAAAGGAGCCATTCGCTTCGAGAGGAACTCCGGCACCTGTCCGATAGGTGCTTGTGTTCCATCCGGAATGATGCGACGGTGACTGCATCGAAAGGATGGAGGCACGAGTCGGAATCGTACGACAGTTCCCCTCGGACAGGCGGCGTAGTCCACGACGACGCGCTCTACCGTGTGCCGCAAAGGGGAGCCGAGTTCTTCGACGACGACCGAATGCAGCAGCTTTCGGAAGAGATGCAGGTCAGGCTCTCCCGAGGGATTTTCGACAGCAACGAACGTGGCGAAATGCTCGACCAAGCGGAAATTGAACGCCACGGGAACCTCCCGCCCTTGGAGCAGCGGGTCGCGCGGCTGCGCATCAACCGGCACCGCTCGGAAACGGTGCCGAAAGCGAGCAGGACGCACTGGAGCGCGGCTGGTTCCGAGAGTCCTGAGCGGCCGCCGACATTCGGCGCGGGAACTTTTGCAGGAGAAACTGCCAGATGACCGACCACCGTCCGGACCTGTCCGAAATATTCGAGTCCGTCTTGGAAGGATTCAAACCTCACCTAGAGAAACTGCAGGAATACCTCAGGGAGAACGAGGAGGAACTCGCCCCTCACTTCGAGGCGCTGAAAAATGCCGTGCCGGAACTCGTTTCCGTGATAAAGCCGTATCTCGCCCTGATCGGAAAACAGGCGGAACTGGTCGACGCGCTCAACGAAACCGGTTGGTTGCCGTTCGATCATGCGCCGTACCATTGCATGGAGCAAAGCGGTGGAGATGCCGCACGCCTCGACGCCTGCATGTCATCGTACTACGATAAACATTGGAGCGAGATACGGCAATCCTTCGAAGAGAATCTGGACGGATATCACGTCGACGACGAAACGAAAGCGGCGTTCCGTGAAGCGCTGCAAGCTCATGAAGAACGCCTTTACCGGTGCGTCGTTCGTTCGCTCTTTCCGGAAATCGAACGGGTGCTGCGATCCCGAATGCCGACCCCCGACCACATGGGCTCGAAACAATTGCTCCAGACGCTCGTCGAAATGAGGCCGTTGGAAGAAATCGCCGAAGGGACGTTCTTCGGGTATCTGATACTGGATCGGTTGTACCGGCATATCTACGAGCATGTGCCTCCGAACGATACCACCGAGGTCGAAAAGGACTTCCTGCCGAACCGGCATGCCGCAGTGCACGGCCTGGTCGTATATGCCGACCACAAGCACAGCATGAACATGCTCGTCATGACCGACTGGATATTTCGGGTTCTGCCGCCGGCGGACACGGCCTGTTAGCGTCCCATTTCGACGCACGGGACGCCTTTCATCTCGGTAATGTCACGGCACCAGCCGGGAAAAGGGGTATTCTCTGAAGCGAGTGCCGCGCCGCCGCCACCCGCCAGCTCACCCGGCCCCACGACGGAGATTGCCGATGCCTGTGTTGCGTTTCCGGATCGATAGTGTGCGCTGAATGCTCATGGGGTTTTGCGGAGCATCCACGGCCGGTCGCGGAGACATCAGCGGCGGAAAGAAGCGTTCCCTGCTCCGCCAACGGATCAGCGGCGGATTTTCTCCGGTCGGAGGCCATGTGGGCGAAACAGTTCCGGCACGGCATCCGACGAGCGAACGCGAAAGGCGGCCGCCGCCGGTTCGTCATGAGGCGAGTTCGGCTCTTGGTATCCGCAACAGCGCTTCGGAAAACCGGATTGCGCCCTCGCCTTCGGTCCGTCCTCACGGGAATTCTGCGTTTTCCGGCACGTCGGATGGCGGCGGGCCGCGTCTGTCGGTAGACCATTCCAGAAGCGGTAACACCGTGCATGCGCCTCGAAAAGCTGCGCGCCGAAATCGAAAAAGTCCCCGACCGGAGGACCGAGATACTGCGAAGCGGTGGAGCAGCCGCAGAGCCTGCTGATGCGCCGCGTCGACGAAGGTGACCCCGCGGAGATCCTCTGTGCCCGGCTGGCGACCAGGGGCGTCATCGTCAGGGAACGCTCGCTTGCGGCGTTCATCGAGAACGGTCGTTTCCGGGGCGAATTCCGTCGCGGGAGCGGCTGCTGGCACTGACGCCGGAGAACCTGCGCGGCCCGGAACGGAGAGACGAAGATGGCTGAGAAGAGTATGAAGGCGGCCGGTCCGTCGCAGCATATGGAGATCGAACAATGCCACGCAAAATTGCCAAAAACCGTCCGGGAGACGCCGCGAACCGTTTCGTGCGCGTCCTCCTGACCGACGCCAGCCTCCTTGCCGGAGGTTTCACCGACGAACACTGGAAGAAGACCCTCGAGTGGTTTGACGGGTGTTGCGCTTACACGGGCGACACGCTCACGGAGGACGATAGAGAAATGGATCACGCCGTACCGATGAACAGGCATCATTGCGGCCTCGACCTGTACGGAAATGTCGTGCCGACTGCTGCGGAAACGAACCGGCTGAAGAGTGGAAAGCACTACAGAGAATTCCTGAAAAACAAGCCCGCAACGTTGAAGAGGCTGGAATGTTTCATCGAACATGCAGATTATCGCAGACAATCCGAGATGTTCGCGGATCTGCGCAGCTACTGCGAAGCGCAGTATGAGATGATTACGAAGCTGTGCGAGACGAACTACGGCTACCTGAGGAGTCTGGCAGGGCATGAGGTAGAACTGCCGGAGGAAATCCCGGAGTCGGCTTTCCGACCGCGCAGCAGCATTCTTCCCATCGAATTCGATCCTGAAGGACCGAGCGGCGCATTTAAGGAAGCGCTGTTGTCCAAGGGTTGGGCGTGGATCACGACTTATTTTACAGACGGTACGGATGAGACCGTTCCATGGAATGCCGCGAACATCAAGCCGAACTCGAACATCGTCGGCAATCTTCGGGGCCGCCCGCAGTATCGTCAGGGCGAGTGGCAGCGTCGACAAATAAGTCGAGTGCGGGTCCATATCGATCGCTCCGGCGCATAGAACGAGTGGAGTACAAGTTGAAATCACGGTCGTATCCGAACTTCGATCGCCTCGATCACTTTCGAAAGGGCGCATCGAAGCGGAAAGATCGAAAGCTCGGCGCTCCCATTTCGTCGAGAGGCGGTTCGGGATGTAGAGCAGCCGACACGGAGCACAAGTCCCGCGCCGGGGAAATCGGTTTCAGCGCGTCGTGAACACCACACACCACACCACACACCGCACCAAGAGAAACAACCGCACATGTCGGCTCACGGGCCGCGGCTTTCGCCACAGGGAGGTCTCGACGAAAGTCTTGCGCCACCTACGCCGCCAGCGCTGAAGCGTGCGTTTGTCGATGCCCAGACGATCGACAACCAGACGGAACTCGGGACTCCGAACCCCCTGCGACATGGCTGTCAGGAACACGAAGACGAAGGCCACGTACACCCGGCGCCCGAAGTACCGCACCGAGGGCGGCGTGACGCAACAGCCGCACCCCTCCCTCGCGCAACAAAAACTCAGACGCCGCTCCCCGGCGACGAGCGGCCGCTCAACGCCGCTGGGCTTTCGCGGACGCGGCATGCAGATTGCCGCCGCATTGCCGCATCACCGGCTGAGAAGTCTTCGATCAAGCGGAATCCCACGCATAACATCGCCGATAGAACCGAGAGGCGGAGCCTCCTGTCCATCGACGGTCACGCGGAGACCACCAGCGTTTCCGGTGTCTAGCAGGAGATTCTCGCCCAGCGGTGCTTCGTAGGCGTCTCCGGCCTGCATCACCCCAGAGTATAGTTCGTTGCCGTCCGTGTCCCGAACCAGAACGTAGCTCTTTGCGACCGCATGGACCACGATCCGGGAGGGTCGCCCCGCCTCGCTGCCTCCTGCAGGGGCCAAGGGGGCGTTCTCTTCGACCATGGAGGTCCGCCGAATGGCCAAAGCGGCAGACGGCGAAGCGAGCGTCTCGGCGTTGCCCTTCAGCAATGTGGTGCCCGCAAGTGTTTCTTTATCCATCGTGTCGGCCAGTTGTTTCAACTGTGACGTAGGAACGAACGCAATTCCATCAGTCGTCGCGACAACGCTCCAACCGCCGCCGCTGGCCAGCCGGATCACGAGTTCGTCTGATTGCAAGACCCTTATCCGTTCACCGTCCGGCGCATCGCGCAGATTGACCGCGAGATTGGCCCTCGCCAAACCCGGGGAGGGAACGAACGCGATAGCCTGTTGCATGCGCGGTCGTCGAACTCGGGCAAGTGCTCCGGACGCGATGACCGTTTTCAACCGTTTCAAGCTATCAATGTCGCTTTCGAGACTTTTGGCCACCCTCTCGCGCTTGAACCAGATATCAAGTTGCGCCTTGTCTGCAGGTCGGTCCCCCGCCAACAAAAGCAGGCGTTCTCGGTTAAGTTCGCGCCGCCGCTCGTCCAGCGATTTCCACTGCTCCGCAAGCTGTGCCGCAAGGCGTTCGAGTGCCTCTTTTTGGACCTGCAGATCCGCTGCCGGGATGACTTGAGGATCGGACTGCGCGGACGCGGTTCCAATTGCGAAGCCGATACAGAGGGTCAAGAAGATGCCACGCACCTCTCGCTTCTTCATGCGGAAACCTCTTCAGAAAATCGCAACCGTTCCCCGAATGTCTCTCGAAATGAACCAAGCGACCGAACCGTCCCCGAATGCACATTGCCTTCCGTGCGGTCGGGAACCCGCAACCGCCTGCACGCATTGATCGCCGCTCGCAACGTCATTGCGATATATCCCTTGCAACCCGAAAGCCGATATCGATGCTTCGGACTTCATGGAAACTCCAGCTACGATTGGCGGCCCGCAGGCCGGCCGCATCGAGGTTCCAGGAACCGCCGCGAAGTACGCGCCCGGAACAATCCGGCTCTTCCCGAGCCCTGCCGTCCGGCCACGCATTCCGGTAGCTGTCCTTCCAACAGTCCTGCGTCCACTCCCAAACGTTTCCCAACATATCGTGAAGCCCCAAGGGCTGGCACGAAAGCTGCCTGCCGGGGCTGTCCAGCGATGCCCGTCGTGACAGTCGACGCCCGCCGCTCCGGGATGGGTCTTGTCGGCTCCGTTCGCATGGCTGCATTGCGACGCATCGCCCCACCAACGAGGCATCTCCGTTCCAGCCCGCGCCGCGTATTCCCACTCCGATTCGGTGAGCAGGCGGTATCTGGCTCCGGTTTTCTGGAGCAGCCACTCTATGTAAGCCTGCGCGTCGCTCCAGTTGACGCATACCACCGGATTGCGATGCGTCTCCGGAAAGCCAGGGTTCCGCCAGCCCCTGCCTCGCCGCTCTTCCATCCTGTCAAGCTGAATCAGACAGCTATCTCCTGTTCGGTGTCCGGTTTCGGCAGTGAAGGCGGTGAACTCAAGCTTCGTCACCTCATGGACCCCGACCGCGAGAGCAGGCGAAATACTGACGGAATGAACGGGCCCCTCATTGTTGCGGCGGCCATGCTCTGACGGCGCGGACCCCATTCGGAACGTACCGGCCGGAATCACGACCATCTCCGGGCAAGCCGAACAATCCCGGAAGAGTTTGCCGACTCCGAACGCCGCCTCTTCGGAGGAAGCCTCGCGACCATGAGCCGGTCGACGGATGCTTCGAGTCGAAGGATCAGGTTCGGCTTCCGGCTGCACGGGAGGCGTTCTGGACGAGCCGCTTCCGCTCCCTTCCTGTCCGGCGGAAAGCAGAGAGTCGGCTTGCTCTCGCGTAAGGTAACCGGTTTCTTGATGACCCGTATCCGCCTGCCATCCGCGGATTGCCGAGCGAGTCCGATTGCCGAACAGTCCGTCCGACGGACCGGCATCGAAACCGAGGGCCGTTAATCCCCGCTGGATTGAGGCGCGGTCCTTACGGTCTAATCCCAAGGAGTTCTCGCCCGACGCGTAAATGGAGGTGGAGCCGGACAGGCGTTTCACTAGCGCCTCTAGTTCCGGACGGAGCCCGTTCAGCGCGCCGGTGAGCGACTTCTGGTGCGCAATCCAGCTCGCCTCAAGTTCACGGATTGTTATTTCATAGAGACGAATGTTGGCTGCAGCCTGCGCGGCGCTGGGAGTACCGTCGGGCAACGCCAAGAGTTTCTGCCGGTCGGCCAGTTCGTCCAGCCGTGCGGATTCCTGATCCAGCGCCGACTGCGCCTGTTGGAGAGCGGCGGCGATTTCGTTCTCAAGATCGACAGCTTGATCGGCCCACGCAGCCACCGACAGACCAGCGCCTGCGGCCGCAAAGAACGCGAGCATGTGACGGGCACAACGCCGCATAGCTTATCGTCATCTCCATCGTAGCACGGGGATTATTGCAAAATCCCGTGCCTTTGGCGACAGAAAGATAACGCTTCGCGTGTTCGGAATTCCGATGCGGCGGCTGCGGAAAGCGATGATCGCCGATGCCGCAGGCATATCTCCGTAACGCATCCGACCGATGAAACCTGTCGCCTGCCCAGCGGTTGCCGCGCCTCCTGGTTGCGGAAGATCGATCGGCTCGGGAGACATCTCCTCCGCTGTACGGAACGGAAGGAAGGAATTGCCGCGGTCGAAGCGTCGGTGCCAGCACGGTCCGCGGTTCGACCCTCGTTCGCTACCGCTCCCTCACAACCTTCCGAGGAGCACGGCGCCACCCACGCTCATCGCAAAATAGACCGTCAGCCCGCCGATAACCGCGAACGCCCCTCTGGCCGCCGTGCATCCAACGATCATGGTCGCTGCGACCGGGGTTCCGGCCAGAGCCGCGCCCGCGACCGGAAAGGTCGGCAACCACGCCAACGGCGGCAAGGCGGGTTGCAACCAGACAGCCGCGACGACGCGGGCTGCTGCAACGGAAAGGGGGAACCGCGGTTCCGAAGCAAGCTACCCAGCCAGCGGAAGCAACGCCAGCTCCAAAGCATCCACGGCCGCCACGGCTGGTGACGCCGGGGCGACCGCAAGGTCGGCGCACACTGTACACGCTGTACGTTGTCGCTGATGCCGCAGCCGACAATTGAACGTTTCTTGAGAGACTTCGGCCCGACGAACAGCCGCCCGATTTTTTTTGCATGCGAACATCTCAGCGACGTTCACGCCATCGCGACTGACTACCACAAGTACCGGGCTGTCCTGCGTGACGACGCCAACGGCATCAACAAGGTCATCCGTGCGCTCTCCGCGACAAGGTGACGACAGCGACAGTGCCCAAGGATCTCGACGAGAGCTCAGGTTTTTCTTGAAGCACAAACGCCGCATACGCCACGCGGCCTGAGCGGTTACATGATCGGGTTGGGCGTTATCGAAGCCGTCAACAAGGTGTTGATCAACCAGCGCATGAAGCGGGCCGACATGTGCTGGAGCATCGAAGGCGGTCAGAACATCCTCGCCTTTAGGGCAATGTCGGGCCGCTTCGCCGCCGCCTAGCGAGCGATAACCGGAACGCACGCCACAAATGACAATTAGGCGGTGAACGCCGCCTGACGGCGAAAATCCCGATCCGGAAACAAAAACAGAGTTCTATAAAAATATCTCGATACCACATTCCGCGACAAATTTATTGAGAATTTCAACCGTACTGACCTTAACGAATAGGTTGTTACACTTCAGGTTTAATTCATGAGTTAAATTAGGAATCGACAGCAACATAACATTTAACAATGTCCTCAGTAGATCCTCTATTAACGTTCGATATTGTAGCCAAAAAACCGATCACCATCATCATCCTGTTGCAGATAAAAATTCACATTTGGATCTAGATCTCCCCGGCTTAGTTTAGCATTTCCATGGCAGTTTAATATCTGATTTCCGGTTTTTTCCTGCTCAGTAATATCATAAATCTTTAGTATCGATGGCGAGAAGGGATTTTTTTGTTCTTTACTTAGGTCAATGATACGAGGAGCCAAATCATCACAAGTTTCAATGGTACCATTGTCGGAGAGCATGCTAACTGCTACAATTACGATTACCCCGATTGCTGGGAGTTTCCACCACAAACCGCGTTTTTTCTTTGGTTGTTCAGACATGTCATGCCTCCATGTTCACTCAGTGTCAAGGTGTCTAGGGCAGCAGCGAGCGGCATTTCCACTCCAGACCGTCATCAAGGCTAAGGAACTTCTCGATCCACCACGATCACAAGGAGGGTAAGTCTGGCAGGGGATGTTGCCATTGTCAAGTAGTCCCCCGTCAACTCGAATGTCCGTCTGCACGATCTGCTGCATACTTTTGCCAGCCATGCGGTGGTGCAAGGCATTCCGCTGCCGGTGGTGGCACGCCTGGCCGACCACCAGAATGTCCAGATGACGCTTCGATATGCGCATGTCGCGGACAGGGCGTGGAGGCTGCGGCCGAACGGGTCGGGGCGGTCATATCGCCCCTTCTGCACGGAGATGAAGAGACGCAGCTGGCGCGTGCAGCGGCCTCCGGGCGGGCCAGTTGGCGCTCCGGTCGGCGGCTTTCCGACCTTTCCCGAACATGCGCGAAGGACGTTTAGTGGCCGACGACGCTGATGACATGGATCTGGTGTCTTCGTCATCGGCGGCCCCGCGCAATGTCATGGCGTCAATCGCGAAAGCGGAATCTTCGAGGTCATAGTCGCCGCGTTGTAGGGCAGCATCGAGCTTGCGCGGTCGACCCGCACCAGCGCATCGCAATTAACGCTCGTGCTAGCGCTTTTCTGTCGCAACGCCTGCAGCGGAACCTTTCCCGTGCCTTCTCGCCGACAGCAGTTTCGTTGCGTAGATGACGAGCGATTCCAAGTCCAAAAACAGGAGTTCGTCAGGAGCTGTCGGTGTCTTGCGGGCCAACAGGATCATCAACATGATGCGCCATGCGATGACGGCGTTGGTCACTCGTTCGAGGCAGGCTGCGGGGCCTGTCTCCTCGATTTCACACTTGGATTTCAACGCACGATGCCAATCTTCAATCCGCCAAGCGTACCAGGCTATGACCTGCAACGCGTCATCCACGGAGGAAATGGCGACTGTGGTGATCAGGATCCACCGGTTTGGCACCTTCAGGCGGTTCCGGCTCGCTCACGTGAACGGACGGGAATTCGGTGCGGTCCCACGGCGGCGGCAACAGGACAGTCTAGTGCTTTATCCAAATAAAAAATTAGATTTTTTATACAGTATTTGCTATCGAGTAGCTAACGTAGGCTACGTGCTTTCATGCACAAGAAGTACATCGTCCGGCTGACGGCCGAGGAACGGGAGACCTGCCACGAAACGATCCGCAGGCTGAAGGGGAGCAGCGAGAGGGTTCGCCGCGCCCAGATTCTGTTGAAGACCGACGCCGACGGGCCGGCGTGGACCGACCGGAAGATCGCGGAGGCGTTCTCGTGTCGGACGAAGACGGTGGAGAACATCCGCCAGAATTTTGTCGAGGGAGGGGCGGGCGCTGGAGCGGAAGCGGCGGGAGACGCCGCCGAGACCGAAGATTCTCGACGGCGAGGCGGAGGCCAAGGTCATTGCCTTGCGTCAGGGGGATCCCCCGAAAGGGTACGCCAACTGGTCGTTGCGGTTGCTGGCCGGGAAGGTGGTGGAATTGGGGATCGTGGACTCCATAAGCTATGAAACGGTGCGACAGACGCTAAAAAAAACGGCTTCTCCTGCAAAAGGAAAGTCCAGCACTGGGTGATTCCGCCCGACGGCGATGCGGAGTTTGCCGCGCACATGGAACAAGTGCTTGAAACATATGAAAAACCTTACGATCTCGAGCGTCCGGTGGTCTGCATGGACGAGCAACCCGTGCAGCTCATCAAGGAAACGCGCGTGCCGATTCCCGCCACCAAAGATCATCCGCGACGCGTCGACTACGAGTACGAACGGGCGGGCACCGCGTCGATCTTCATGTTCTGCGAGGCCCTGTCCTCCTGGCGACGGGCGACAGCGCGCAAGCGCAGGACGAAAGTGGACTGGGCCGAGGAAGTCGCCGACCTGCTGGAGGGCCGCTACGCGGACTGCGAGAAGGTCACCCTCGTGTGCGACAACCTCAACACCCATACGCCAGGAGCTTTCTACGAGGCGTTCGAACCCGAGCGGGCACGGAAGTTGGTCAAGCGAATCGAGTTCTGCTACACGCCGAAGCATGGGAGTTGGCTGAACATCGCGGAGAACGAACTCAGCTCCATGACCCGGCAGTGCCTGCGCCATCGTCGGCTCGGCGACCTCGAGACCCTCCAGGCCGAAATCTCGGCGTGGGCTGTCGACGTCAACGAGCGGCAGCGGGGCGTGGACTGGCAGATGAAAATCGACGACGCCCGTTGCAAGTTGAAATCAGTTTATCCTAATATAATATTCTGATAAAGCACTAGCAGTGGATTTCCATGTCGGCGACGCGTTCCTTGCGCCGGCCGCTTTGCGTTTGCTGACCTTGGGCCGCTGGCTCAACCGCGAAATCACGAGCCTCCGGCGGGGTGCAAATCTGATATTGCCAAATTGAAAAATCTATAAGGTGTTGATTTTTAAGGATTAACAAAGTTTGCGCGATAGCGCTTCAAGGCCAAAATCAGCGATTTCGTGACAACCGGGCGCGGATTTTGTCACGATGGCGGGGGGGGGGGGGGGGGCGAAAAAAGGAATGCTCCAAGCCGCAAGATGCGGTAAAATGTTGGCACCACAACATCATTCCCATGCCAGCATTACAGCCTTCGGCCGGTTTGTCCTTCTCGAAGCTCCCCGCGGCGACTGCCGAGGCATTCCAGTCAGCCGCAGCCTTCGAGTGGGTGGAACGACAAGATCAGGGTTCCGAGGCGTTCGCCGGTTTCGAAACCGAGTTGTTCCAGCATACCTACGCGATCTGCCGGGCGGCCGTAGGCGATTACATTGAAGCGCGGGACGTGGAGGAAGGCCCGGTTCGCCGGGAGGGTCAGGTTTTCTACCGGGCTGCACCGACGCAAAAGACCATCCACACATTGTTCGGTCCTGTCACGTTCTCCCGCTCGCGGTTGCATTCGGGAAGTTCGTCCGCCGGTCGATGAAAGCCTGGGGCTGGTCGACGGTTATCTCACGGTTCCAGCCGCTTACCGCGCTCTCCATGGACCACTGTACGCCGAGAGACGCGGTCAAACTCTTCGAAAAACTGGGGGGCATGAACCCGTCGACGAGCCATCTGCAACGTCTTTTGGTTACGGCGGGCGATCTCTGGAAGGAGAAAGGCGAGGCGGCCATGGACGAAATCCGGAAGGCGAAACCGGTGCCGACGGAGGCGGTTTCTTTCGCTGTCTCGCTCGATGGGGTTGCGCTTCGCCCCAACGGGCGCGAAGAAGCATGCTGGCGCGAAGCGTCTTGCGGGACGGTCAGTTTCCATGACGCGGACGGCAATCGCTTGGAAACATTGTATTTTTATGCCGGAAGCCGGCAAGGTAACGCTGAAAGCGCAGATCGCGGAAGAGGTCGCCCACATCCGGAAAGTGAGACCCGATCTTCAACTCGTCGCCGACGCCGCAGCCGACAACTGGACGTTTCTTGAGAGGCTTCAGCCCGACGAGCGGGCGTTTCTTCCATGCATGCGAACATCTCAGCGACGTCGCCGACCGTCGCAACCGATTGGTACGACAAGTACCGTGCCATCCTGCGCGACGATGCCAACGGTAGGTCATTCGGGCGATCCGCCATCTTCGCGACAAGGCGACGACTGCGACGGCACTCAAGGATCTCGAACGCGAACTCAGGTTTTTCCAGAAGCACAGGCGCCGCATGCGTTACGCGGCCCTGAATGCCATGGGTTACACGATCGGGTCGGGTGTTGTCGAAGCCGCCAACAAGGTGCTGGTCAACCAGCGCATGAAACGGGCGCGTTGGAGCATGCGGTCAGAACGTCCTCACCTTCAGGGCATTGATAAAGTCAGACCGATTCGGCATGGCAAGCAATGGTCGGAGCAAGCATCGCGAACGACGATCAGGAGGCCATCGCAGCCTGACAATGGAAAACTTGACTTTGGCAATATGAGATTCACACCCCTCCGGCGGCCCTAGACCAGCGCGGTACGAATCTTGTCGAGCAGTTTTTCGATTTTCGACAATTTCCAGCTGTGCCTGGCGCGCACCAGAATGATTGCCGAGGCGTGGCTGCTCGGCGAACATTTCGAATAAATCCGCCTCCATCGCCTGCAACGATAGACTCAACACCCGCGAAGCGAGATCGCGGCAAGCGATCTCGGGACAAATGAAAAACTGTCATGTGCCCATGCTTAACTCTCGGTGCCGATTCGTTTTATTCAACGGGCCATGCAAGTTGGCCTACACCAGTTTTCACCCTGCTCGCTGACGTGGCTGCGGAAAGCTGCCGCTTCGGAGTTGATAGGGGGAAGGAATTGCCGCGGTCAACGCGCCTGCGTGATCCGCGATTCGAACCTCGTTCGCTACCGCCCCTCACAACCTTCCGAGCAGCATGGCACCACCCACGCTCATCGCAAAATAGACCGTCAGCCCGCCGATAGCCGCGAACGCCCCTCTGGCCGCCGTGCATCCAACGATCATGGTCGCTGCGACCAAGGTTCCGGCCAGCGCCGCGCCCGCGACCGGAGAGATCGGCAACCACGCCAACGGCGGCAAGGCGGGTTGCATCCAGACAGCCGCGACGACGCAGGCTGCTGCTGCGGAAAGCGGCGGAACCGCGGTTCCGAAGCAAGCTACCCCAGCCAGCGGAAGCAACGCCAGCCCCAAACCGGCTACGGCCGCCACGGCTGGTGAGGCCGGGGCGATCGCAAGGTTGGTGCACGCTGTCGCCGGAACGGCATATCCCCAAGCGAGGAGACAGACGCCGACGAGCGACACGCCTCCCGCCGCCAAGACTACGCTGAACAAGGCGCGCCTGGCAGCCGCTTCAATTCCAGAGCGTCGCCATTCGATGACGAGAGCCAAAGCGTAAACCCACAAAGCTCCCCAAGCTTCAGCGTTCTGCGCACCGGGATTCGCCTCCCTCGCCCACATCACGGCGACAACCGCGAAAAGGCAGGCCAGTCCGGCCCCCGTCCCCGAAGAAAGCGATCTTTCTCGGTTGCCGTTCGTCATGTTGCCGCCGCACCGAACCCAAGCGCCGAAAGCTCCATTGCTTCCGGCTTCATGTGCCCTCCAAGGCGGCCGTGACCCTCGACCGAATTGCATGTTCGCAAACGTCGGGCAACGCTTCGGGCGCCTCCAGCGCGCGAAAGAGAACGCCACGAGCGTATTGCTCTTGACCCGCCCACGACCAAGTAAGCCCCAAGGCAAGAAGGGTCGCCGAACGATGCGGATCGTGCCGCTCAAGCGAAAGCGCCAGCATAGAGAACTGGCGTGTGTCATTGGCAAGCTGCGGAAGCAGTCCGAGCGCTCGGATCAGACGGCGCGTCCTGTCGAGGCAGTCTGCCGGACGCATCCCTGGCTCCCGCAACAAGCGTATAAGCGCCGGGATCTGATCGCGCCAGGCGTTCCAGTAGCCGGGGTCCAGGGCCGTGGCGGCGGCCAGAGCTTCGAGGGCCTCTCGCGGATTGCCCCGATGGAGGGCGATGCGTCCTTGCAGATAATGGATGTCGGCTTCGCACGGCGGCGGCAGCGCCTGTTCGGCCGCTTGCCGAAGGGCAACTTCCGCGGCGACCGAATCGCCGCGCCGCGCCGCAACTCTGGCCAGTTCGACGGCAATGCGCGCCCGGATCTGCGCGTTGGACGATTCCGACAGCGATTGCCGCAGGATGCGCTGCTTCGTATCGGGATCGTTGGCGAACGCGGCGATCGCCAGTTGTTCGCGTATCGCGTGATCAACGCCACGATAAAGGCGGCGATATCGCATCCCGCACGTGTCGCCAGCGAAACGGGCGCCCGCGACGCGCAAGTTCGGATCCAGCGCCGAAAGGCCTTCCTTGTCGAACTCGGCCCACATTCTCGTCCAGGCATCAAGCGCGACTTGAAGGTCGGTGTCGTTCCCGGATGCGGCCTGCGCCGCGTCGTCCGCGCATGAAGCGTCCGGCGGACGGAAGACGATTATGCCGATGAAAAGCATCAGCCCCAGCATCAAGGCAGATGCAACCATCCGGGTTCCGGCAACGCTCTGCATCGTGCTAAAAATCGTACTCGTAACGAGCAAAGTGCTTGACCCTTCGCTCGATCCTGAGCGGTTCGTCTTCCGTCCACAGAAACCAACGGAGCCAGATCGGCTCGTTTCGCAGCTTGCGGTAAAGCGTCGCGAAGGCCTCCATCCCCGAGGAATAGACGACGAAATTTGGAGCCAACCCGCGCTCTTTCTGGCGATGCGAGATTTGCGCCGAGAGGACATCCACGGTGCCCGGCGTTATCTCGATCCCGCGCGACCTCATTGCCGAAAAGTCGGGAAAGAAACTCGCCGTAAAGGAATCCGGATCGCGAGGCTCCAGCACGGCGCTCACGCGCAGCTTGCCGCCGGGCAGATCGATCGCATCGCGCAGGCCGTCCGCGATCAACCGTTCGACGTAACGTTCCTGTTCCCATCTAACGATCCGTCCGTCGAACACGAAATAGTAGTCGTGGAACGGGCGTTCCGGCAGCTGCAACTGCGTGCGCAGTTTCAGGCCTTCGTCCTCCGCAAAGCGCGGATCGCGGACGGTTCCGGTCTCGGGCTTGACCGTCAACAAGGCGAACATGGTCACGATGACCACGATCGCCAGCGCGTTGGTCGCAACATCGAGAAAGCTCGCGTCGAACGTTTTCATCGCTCGCCGCGCCACTCCTCGAGCAACGCCGCCGCCCCGGCCGCACCGCCGACAGGGTAAAGCTCAAGCAGCAGTCCGACGGGCCGCCGTTCGTCTCGTACCGCAGCCTGCAGATACCGTTCAAAGCCCTCCATGAACGCTTGGCGGGCGCATTCCGGACCAACCGCGAGAATGAGGCTGCGAAAAGGCCGGCCGTCTTCCGCCAGGCTCCGCAGAAGTTCGAAGCTGCGATCGGACGTGGAAACGCCTGCGATCTCTCCGCCCGGCCAGTAAGCGGTCAGGCGACCTTCTTCAACGCAAGTCACGATGCTGTCTACGCTCGGCGGCGCACCGTCCTCGACAATATTCTGAAGCGCGAAGACGACGATGAAGACGCCGATCATGCCGAAAACGATATCGAGAAAAGGGAGAAGGCTTACGACCGCGCCCATGCGCCCGCCGCGGCGCCGCGCCCCGAAACGGATCCGGCCGCCAGTTTCCGCGACGCTCATCGCCGAACCGTTGCGCTCCGTCCCTCGGACGGCAGCGTCGCCTGCGCGAAGAAAGCCAGTACGCCGCGGTACCCTTCCTCGGCGAGATCGCTCCCCCTGCTTTCCAGGAACATCTGCATGAGCATAACCGGGATGACGGCCGCAAGGCCGAGCAGCGTCGTATCGAAGGCGAACTGCAGTCCGCCAAGCACGGTCAGCAGGCCATCGGTCGAACGGCTGCCGGTTGCGATGACCGTTTCCAGCCCGACGATGGCCCGCGCGACCCCGACCACAGTGCCGATGAAACCCAGCAGCGGCAACACCCAGACTGCAAAGCGCAGCGGCAACAGGCCGTTATCGGAGTACCGCTCCAGCTGATACCTGAACCGGTCGGCAACATCCTCCGCGGCGTTCGGCATCGCGCGCGCCCAGTCGGCCTCGAGGGAAGGTCGACGGGACGGACGTCCGGCGAACACGGCAAACCAGCAACCGCCGTCCGACGGACGTTCGAGTGACCGCAGCCGCTTCCGATCCAACGCAAGGCCTGCGAACTGCAACGCTCCGTAAAACACCGCCGCCAGAAACAGGATCGCCATGACGCGGCTGAATTCATTTCCGATGAAGCGGTCGGCGAAAGGCGGGATCTCTCCATGCGCCGACAGAAACGTGGCGACGGCCGCCGTCGAAACTGCGACAGACAGGATAAGGGGCGGCATCACATGGCGGCGCGCCGCGTTGCGAGCGAAATGAGCAAAGGCGATTTCCGCCGCCGCCCCGGGGTTCGGGGTCACGGGCGCATTCCGGCGGCGATCAGTTCTTCGCGCGTTTCCTGCAATCGCGACCTCTGATCCTCAAGCCTCTCCGCTACCGCCGTGAACCTCCCGTGCAGTTCCTCCAAGCGCGACTGCTCGTCAGGGTCTTGAGCGGCGTCGGCGCGGTCAAGCAGGTTCTGCGCCTGACGGCGCGCGCTGCCAATACGCGCCTCGATCTCCGAGAGCAGGAGATCGACCTTTTCGAGGCTCGCCGCGACGGAAGCCGCAGCGTCGCCCATCGGCAAACCGCGGGTTGGCGGCGGCATCGCGGGATCCGCCATAACCGCCAGGGAAAACGTCAGACCGATACCCGCGATCAACCATGCAGCCGAAGCCATGCGCCAATGCGAAGGACCGCCGGGCATCGTCCGCCGGAACCGGGCCTCGGGCATCCGGAGGAAGCGATCCGTCTCGTTCGTTCTATTGGGCAACCGCCGGAGCGGCAACCATCTGCACCTGATCGACAATCTTCTGCATGGAATCGTTCATGACGCTCAATTCCTTGCTGACCATCTGCAAGGCCTCCAAAGCGCGATCAGCCTGTTCCAGGTCATAGTAGGCCAGTACGAGCTCGCGGTCCGACAGAATCCGGTCAAGCAACGCCTTGGCCTCCGCTCGCTGAGTGAGGATCTGCTCGCGCAACGAACCGGCTTGCTCGATCCTCGCCCCCCATTGCTCGGCAATTTCGTCGAAGGCAGGGTTGGTCTCCGCCTTTTCGAGCGCGGCCGTGCGGTTATCGTCCCAAACCTGAATCGCCTTGGTCAGTTCGGTCCAGATGCCGCTTTCTTTCGCCAGGCTGCCGTGGACGGATTCCACGGCCGCCTTCACCTGCTCCAAAAGCTTTGTTCCTTCGTCGCGGCTCTTCACGGACTTGGCAAGGGCCTCCTGCACGTCGGCCATGTTCTTGGTAAGCCGGTCAGCGACCTCGCCCACGTCACCGAGCAAGCGGGCAACGCTTGGTTGTTTCCCGTCCACGGCATCGTTCGCAACCGAACCGCCGGTCTGGGCTTTCGCGGTCAGTGGGGCGAAGGCCATGAGAAAAGCCACGGCAGCGGCGGCGAGAGTTATCATTTTTGGATCCTTTCCCGGGGTCGAGGTCAGTTCGGAACTGCGCGAGGGGTCTTCTGCTTCGCCAGCTCGCTTACCTTGGTGCTGAGTTTTCGCAGCGTACTGACGAGATTTTCGGTCATTTTCACGCTGTGCGAGGCTGAGGTCACCATCGATTCGATTTCCAGATAGAATTGCGTGCGCGCGAGCTCGCGCAACGCGTTCTGCGCTTGCCGCCGACCGGATTGAATCGACCGGCCGAGTTCGCCATACCTCTTGATCGTGCCGTCGACTTCGATGATGAGCTGGTCGCGCCGAGGATAGTCCGGAGGCTGGCGTTCCAACCATCTCTTCAGAACGATCATCCTGGCGTTGGCTCCCTCCAGATTGTCCACGAGGACGCTGTTCGGAGAAAAACCGTCAAGCACCTTGTTGATTTCCCGCTTAAGGTTTTCGAAGAGCTTGTCGGTCGCCACGCGGCGTTTTTCGATGTCCATGTTCTTCACGTTTTCCAGTGCGCTTTGGGCGGATGCAGTGGCGCCGTCCAACTCGGTGAGCAGTTTCGTGATTTCCGAGAAACTTTCGTCGATGCTCTCCCGATTGACCGCGTTCTCCTGCGCCGCTGCAGCAGCCCACCCCGCGACGCAGATCGCGAGAACGAGGAAGACCCGGAAGGCCAGCCCCGGTCCTCCCTCGCGCCGCCCAAGACGCCCCATGTCAGCTGCATGCACTCCGGATCTCCTGCTGAAATTCCGTCAGTTCCAGCATGAGCCGTTTCCTCTTGCTCACGCCGCGCTCCAACGCCCGTTCAAGTTCCATCGTGTGCTTGCTCAGCTTGTCGAGCCGCGCCCTTTCCGCGACGAGACGCTGTATCCGAATGGTCGATCGCGTTGCGGAGGCCTCGCTTTCGGTAGCCCTGCGCAGGGCATCGAAACATGCCACGGCCTCGCCGACCGCCCGCCGTTGCGTTTCGAGATCGAGCCTTTCGAGCCGCGCAATATCGGACTCGATGTCCTTCTGCAACCGTTCCTTGCACACGCGTTCGATGTCCAGAACACGCATTCGGTACCGAACGAGCTTTTCGTTCACCCTGTTGATGAGCCTGCCGTGCTCCTTGTTGATGCGAAGGTGAGTCTCCACCTTCTTCGCAAGCAGTTCGCGAGCATCGCACCGCGGCGCGCCTCGGAAAATCCCGGCCTGCGACAGGTTTGCGGGAGCGGAGAGAGGCGTGCCCGAGGGAACGCCCGAGGCCGCTTGCGGCGAAACCGCCGACCGAGGAAGAGTTGGCGGCGGCGTTGCAGTTCTCCCGTCGGCAGAAAGAGAACGGCGGTTGCCGATCAACTTGCGCCGCCGTTTTTCGAGTTCCGCTGCAAGCCGGTCAAGCCGCCAGAATGCCTCGGTGACCTGAGGCGACTCGGACGCCGCACCATTGGCCTTACTAGAATCCTCGGTTTGGGCAGAGGCTTCGGAAATCGCAAGCAAAAATCCAGCCGCGATCGCTCCGCGGATGATCGGAGTCAGGTCGAACACTTTCATCGTACCCCGCCAACAGACGATGAGAATGCTGACCCGACCAGGCGGCGTTGTCAAGACAGGCCGAATGGCGGTGTCAGTAACAGACGATACGTCCAGATTTAGAACGCTTCCAGACCAAGGAGGTGCTGGCTCCGGCAGGCGGAACAGCGACAAGGACCGGGGAAGGTCGAAGTTGAAACAAAGCCACCGGACGACGTTCCCGTCAGATCAGCCGACCGCCGAGACGGTAGCTTGCCATTGTTCAGGCGATTCTCGGAGTTGACGGGGGCAGATGAAATCGCGGTGCTCTACCTCGCCGAACGAGTCATGGTCAAAAGTAGGGCACCGCCCGAAAACCTCGATGTCCAGACCTTCGTGGTCGTCGCAGAGCGGCCCGCAGGCTTCTAATTCTCCAAACGCGAGCCGTTGCCCGGGGACCGCTTGGCAGGGCTACGGCTACTTCAAGGCCTACGTTCAAATCTACCGAGTGCCAAGGAACAACGGCATGCCGTGGCTGTGCAAGGATCTGATGAAAGCCCGCGCATCTCCTTCTGAAGCTTACTGCCGGTCGGCTCGGAAGATGAGCCCGTCGGTATCGTACATGCCGAGTCCTCCGTCCTTGAGGATGACCATAGTTTCGTTCCACTCGCCGTCTCTCTCCCGGAATCGTCGGAGCTGTCCTGCTTGCGGCTCGATCTCATCGAGCACCTGCTTTCTCGATGACCCATCGTGGTAGCTTGAGGTGAGAATGATCTGTCCGTCCTCCCTGTGCATCACGAAATCTGTTCGTTTCCCCCTGAACAAGCTCGTCGTCGTCCATGATCCGATCAGGCCATCTTCTTCGGCTCGGTCGACTTTTGGCAGGCTTGATACTGGGTTTCTCGCCCCGGCAATCTGCTTTTCCCAGTATTGTGCGCTTTCTTCATGCCCTCCGAAGTATTCCCATCCCAGCTGCACCAGCTCTCTTGGGAGAATGCCGAAGCCATCCATGAACTCCTTGGGGCTGGCCTGCCCCTGCAACGCTTCTACCCGCTGCATCCATTGGAAGTACTTGCAGCATCGCCCATACCCGACTCGGCGAAACTCTGGATCGTCCTTGAACTGCTGCAGCTCTGCATATAGGTCTTGCAGCGTCTTCACGGCAGGTGGCGTGGCGGACGGCCGCCGTTCCATGGCCTGCGCCCGGGCGTTTTCGATCACCGGCCGGAAGCCGTAGAAGATGTCGGCGACCGTGCCGACCGTTACCATGACCAAGAACGCGGCGGCGATAACGTAACGCGGTTTCTTCATTTCTCCGAGGGTCACGCCTGTCATCCTGTATCGTCAGCCTACCTCTCGTTCGACCGCCGCCGACGGAGGATTGTCCCATCCGGTTCATGTTGGCATTTCGCTGGTGTTCGTCAAGTCCGTCGCCTTCCTCCGTCATCCACTGCCTAGCGCTCGTGCATGGCGGCCTCCGTTGATGCAAGCATTTGTTGTGCAACTGTGAGCAGTCACGATAATCGGCAGTTTCAGGTGCAAAATAATCAAGGAAGTATGATCCGCGCCCGGAAGGAAGGCGTTTCCGTTTGGTCTTGCCATGCTTGAAGCGCCGCGCCTCGAATTTCATCGCGTTACCAGCCCGCTTCGGCGTCAAGCTCCCGAAGCTTGTCTGCGAGATGGGACGGGATGTTCATTTCGAGGAGTTTGGCGACAAGTTCCTTGCCCCTGTACCAAATGTAACCAGGGGAGCCAGACTGCCGCAAATGCAACAATAACTTGGCCACCGCATCCGGGTAACGCTTCCACAAGTCGGATTGATCGATTTCGTAGACGATCATGCTTCGTTTCAGTTCGACAGGCGGCATCTCGATCGCCAAGTCGACCGCTTTCGGAAACACGGAAGCCAGACCAGGCAACCATTTGAGCATGCAACCGATTTCGCCGTCGTCCAGCTGCTTCGGCTTGCCGTCCAGGCGGCCTCTCCAGTATTCGCCCAACCACCGGTCCCACCATTCTTCCTGCCGGGCCTCGTTCATTTTGTGGAGCTCAAGGCCGACATGCGTAGCGAAACCGCTTCGCGCGCCCTTGCCGGCGTGGTCGAAAAACTTCGGAATCCAATTTTTCGACGGGTCGTCCGAGAAATACGCCAACTGAATGACGTAGCCTCGGATGAAATTCCTGCGCCGGGCGGAAAACCCGGTATCGACGCGTTCAACGGCATTCAGAAATGCGTCTTCGGTCAGTTCCGCCAGCCGGGGCGTGAAACGCAACCGGACGAGAAAACCGTCCCAAACCGCGTCCCTGTCTTCCGGATGCCGATTATCGGTAAACAGCGGAAGCAACCGTTCTTTTGTCCAGTCTTCGTCGACCGCCAAAAGAAAAGCCAGCTGGCTCGCCAGCACCGTTTTTCCAAGCGTCCCGGCATCCGACCGATCCTCCACAATGTCTGACAACGCTTTTTCGTACACGCCACCAAGGGCGGCTGGTACGGAATCCTGGCGTTTCCTCCAGCGGGACAGCACCTGCAGCCAGAATTCGGCGATCAATCCAGGAGTGCAATTGATGGCGGTCATCAGCCAATCCTTGTGAATTCTGACGGCCGGACTGCCCCTGTCGAAGTCTCGCCATAGAGCGCCAGCGATCCCCTTCGCCACGTTCAGCGACGGATCCGATATGCGGTCGTCCCTTGCCAAATCCGGCAAAAACCGGGCGATCGCGACCGCGTGCCCCTGCTGCAACTCCGGCTGTCGTAGATGCGCGAGAATCTTCCGGCATTCTCCGTCGTCGGGTTTCGCGTCCCTCCAAGCGTTCAGGAGAGCTTCCCACAGAGCGGGGTTCCAGTTTTCGCTTCTCTCCAACGCATCCGCCAGATCGAGGCCCCAGTCCGCATTCTGCCTGACCGCCTGCTCGACGCTTTCGGCGCGCCGACCCTGGCTCGCTCCCGCCGCCGGGTAGATGGAGGACAGTTCGTCGGTCCATTCGACGGCCGGGCTCGCCAGCAATTTCGCGGCGGTCGGGACGGGTTTCAAACCGGTTCCAGTTTCTCGCCGGCCGGAAAGTTCCGGATACTGTTTCAGCAACTGCCCCAGCGCTTCGCTAGCCAGATCGCAGTCCGGCGCCGCGTCGACAAGAAAGCGAAACCACCAATAACGATAGTCGGCGGCGCGTCGTTCCGCTTCCTCGGGGTCTCCCGGAAAACGGCAATCGCACACTGCCTCAATGACCGCCCGCCTTCGATCTCGGTCGGCTTCGGGATATGCCAGTTTCACCAATCGCGAAATCTCCCGCCCGGCCGCCTCGTCCTGAAGATCCAGATGAGCCAGGAACCAATCGATCTTTCCGTTCGGGTCAGAAACCGTGCGTTCCGACAGAGCATGCACGGCCAGCCTCCGCAGGACAGGCGCCTCCGATCCGGCGAGCCGTTCGCGCCAATGCGACGCCGCCTCCGGCCGACGGCCTTCAAGCCACTCCAGGCAATCCCGCGCGGCATCGATCACGACGTCGATGTTCTCGGGATATTCGTCGTCTTCGTGGGGTTCGATCGCATGGCGGTTCATCGACGTCGTGCTCCAAGACCTGTCTGCATGCCGCCAGGCGACCAGCAGCCGGTGTTGCGACATCAAGTGTTCGACAGCGACAGCGAGCAAACTTTCCGGCACTTGCTCAATATTGGGTTTCAGCGACTTTTTCCAAAATTCGCTGATCACGTAGTGATCGACCGAAGGCCCAGCTTCGACCAAGGACAACATCTTCCCGTTGTTGCCATCGAACCAGGTACTCAGAACCGCGAGCCGTGGAGCCGCTATGGCGGCGAAAATTTCGATGAGGCTATCGGTCAATCCGGTTTCCGCGCAGCGCTCTCCCAGACATAGCCAGACATGCCTCTCGGGTTTCTCCGGAGCTTTGGCAAGAAGCAGCGTTACCCAGCGGGCGAGCGCCTCGGGATCGAGAGTTCTTTCGCCATCTCCTATGTTCCTTCCCAATTCGAACCAGAAATTCGGATGCATCTTCGGATGCATATGTTGACCGGCGACAAGAGCGAGGACGCGGTCCGGATGTTCGTGAACGAATTGGTTTGCAAGCCAGCGGGCGATGATACCCTCGCGTTCTCCCCAATCGCTGTCGCCGAAGAGAAAAGCCAGATGGTTTCGGCTGTCGAGCCACTCGATCCAGTCGGGGGATTTTACGGCCTGTACGAAAAATCCGGCCTTCGCCCGGTCGGACAGCGCATCGTCGAGGATATCCGTGTCCTCGACGCCGAGACCGTGCGGTCCCTTTTGGGCAAGCTCAGATATCTCTCGCCGCCAGTCCAGAAGGCCGCGACGGCTGTAGTCCGCCAGCCGACCAACCCCGCCGCGCAAAGCGGCGCGGCCGTCGTCCGGCGGATAGGTGACCGGTTCGATTCCGAGGTGACGCCAGCGCACCGTATCCTCGCATTTGGACACAAGCGCAAAACGTTTGTCACCGCCGCCGCCCGGCAGGGATCTCGCAAGATAATTGATGATCGTGTCGTTATGACCGTATCCGACGAAGAGGACCGTGAACGTGGTGAACATCTCGACGAGAAAGCGGCGCGCCCATCCATCGACGAGATAGGCGCGTCCGAAGTCTTCGTCCGTCAGCACCATGCTTCCGGTCCGGTCAAGCGATCCATGAACGTGGATAATTCCGTCGAACTCCCGCCCAAGGGGCAGCGCCGGTGCCGTATAGGCCGTCGGCGGCTGCTCGAAGACCGTTTCGGCAGCACGCTCGAACAGTAGATCGAAATTGGTGGTGACGACCCGCACCGATCCAGGATCTGGATAAAGCCGAAGTAAATCGCGATGCAGATCGGTGGGCGCGGGCGTTCTGCCGTTCCCTTTCAGGATCCGAACGACACGGTCGTGGACCTTAACGCCGTCTTGCAGAAGCCGTCCCAGAAAGCGGTCTTCCGTCTCGTCGTCCTTCGGCTTCTTGCCGGTCCCTCGTGCCACTTCCTCCACCAGTTCCTCGAAGTTCGGAAGCAGGGCCGGTTCTCCCCTTGAGACGCCCGCCCCGGCAAAAACGACCAACCGGCCGTCGCGGAGCGCGGCCATCAGCGCAGAAGGAAAATCGATGCCTGAAATCTTCATGCGATGCTCATCCGTCAAGCGTTGCCGGAACCTGCCGTGCGGATTCCGTTATGGGTTCCGGCGTTCGCCCGGAAATGAAAGAGACGAGCTCACGACTCGCCGGGCGAATGCCGTCAGGAAACCAATCCGCGCAGAGAGGGTTGCGAATCGTACCGGGTTTGCGCTCGTTCCTTCGGCGAGTATGAAAAAAGCGACCTGCGGATAGCGGCCGCTCGCGCCGGCCCGCATGAAGCCGTCGGCGAAATTCTCGCGCTCACGGCGTCGCCGCACACGCGCCGTTGGCATGGCGACCTCCGTTTGCCGTTCTTCCTCGACCGACGTCTTGCTGGTTCACCTCGCGCATCGGCCGCCACGCCGCGAGCTCCGAATTCGCCGCCGTCCGCCATCCTTCTGAAACCGTTTCCGCAACGCCGCAACCCTTGCCTAAAGCCGCACAGGCCTACTGCCCTCGAACGCCCATGTTTCGATTGGCGGAACGCCGTCCGGGAGATGGCGGTTGGCGATTTCGAGCACGATGCAATAGCGCCGCCGGATTTCGCAACTTCGCCGATCGGCCCCGAAGCAAACGGCGGCTCTCAGACCGCCCTTGATGCGGGATGCTTCGCGCAACGTAAGGTTCAGTTTTTTTCGCGCCTCGATCATCTTGTTCAGCTCTTCGTACGCGCTGTCCAGGGCGCAATGCCATTCCCAGACGTAACGAAGTAGTTGGAACGGCGCATAGTAGGAAGAACTGTTGCTTCTCTCGACATTCTTCAGTTCGACGAGCACCAGATGACCATTCGGATCGACCGCCAGCTGGTCGATTTTGCCGCTTCGCCCGGAGTTCGACTTCCGAGTTCTCCACTCGTCCGCGTCGCGTTTAATTCGGCCGGAAAGCTCTTTTTCCGCGTTTCGAAGCCTGGCTCGGGCTTTCGGGGTCAAAACGAGGCCGGATTCGAGCTCGGCCTCCCGATCGAAGGGGATCCATGGATCAACCACGCGCGACCATCGAAACTGCAGTTCGCCCTCGCCCTGCACTTGCTGGCCGCCAACAACGACCTCGTCGAGGTATGCATGCAGAGCCTTCGTGAATTCATGCGAATCGCCCGGATTCCATGAGTTGAACAAGCTGCCTGCGCACGGCTGCCTCTTGTATGACGAGTGAGCGTCGACGTGGATCTGTCGAACCGTGTTCCTCCAGCGGACTTTGACAAGTCGCGTGCGGCCGCAATAGACGTGAAGTTCATCGTCACGGCGCAGATGAACGTTCAGATCAACGCCGAGCATCTGCCGCCCGTCCAAGGTGGGAAGACATGCAAACTCGTTTTCAAGGAGTTTCCGAAACTCCTCCGACGGGGCGCGACGGTAACGGGAATCACTCACGATGCGTTCGTCCTCAGGCAATGAACTGTCGCGACAAATTTGCCGGATCGTTCCGGCCCGTTCCAGAAAGCCGGAAAACGCCGACGATCAGGACTGCGCCGACGCGCACGCGCCGATTCGGCCCAACCTCGACGAAGTCGCCATGCAGCAGTGACTATCTCAGGTTCCGGTCATTTGCCATTCGGCATGCACGGTACAGACCGAAAGCCGGATTTGCTTGACCGTGATCTTCGCGTCAGACCGGTCGAGCGACACGCGCGCTGCAGCCGGCGACCCTCCATAGGCGCAATCGATGGTGGGCCCGTCGGCGTTGAAGGCCGCTACGGGGGCGTCTTGTAGCGACCGAAAAATCGCAGTCGGGATCTCCAGCAGTTGGTATCGAACGGGGATTTCCTTTCCCTTGCGGAAGGCGCGCAGCATCATTATTGCGTCCACGGCCTCGGCGTAGGCCCGGAACAGTTCGAGGGTGCGGTCGCGACGTTCTCGGACGGTGCGCATGTCCTGCACCCACGCGGCCTCGGTGAGCTTGGAAATATGCGCCGTCGACCGGGAAATATTCTTCGCGGCCGTAGACTTCAGCGACAGCTTCTGTTCGGGCAGATCTCCGCGTCGCAAGGTGAGGTCGAGAAATCTCTGCGTTTCCGAAGCCGGCTCCCCGACGTCCCATTCGACGGCTTCGCAGGCGTTCCTGAACACGGCTTCGAAACCCTTTTGCGCGAGCGGCTCGGTAGTCGTGCCGTGGTGTACGGACAGCGCCAGCCCGAAATACTCGACCCACTCCGCGACGGCCGTGAGCCACGTCTCCGAATCGCTCAACCGAACCGCAGGCGGGGACGAGAGGGAGTCCACCATTCTCGCGACGAAACGGGTCGCCGTGGGAGACAGCGATTCCAGACGCTCCTTCAGTTCGGCGAGCGTCATGGCCCGCGGAGCCTGCGTTCGATCAACCTCACGTATTTCTCTTTCAGCTCAACGCCGACCCACCGCCGATCCATGCTCTGGGCCGCAAGCAGCGTCGTGCCGGAACCGGCATACGGATCCAGAACGAAGTCGCCGGCCCGGCTCGTCATGCGGAGGCAACGCCGAGCCAACGCCATCGGCATGACCGCAGGGTGGTCTTCGCCGTTGGGCCGCTTTCGCGGTTCGGTGGCAATTTCCCAGATCGTCCGCAAGCGCCGGCCGTTCGGCCCCCGCACGGCCTCTTCGTCGTAATAGTAGTTCTGGTTCTTCGACAGGAGGAACACGGTCTCGTGAGCCTTCGTCGGGCGGTCTCGAACGGACTCCGGATGCGCGTTCGGCTTGCACCAAACCACTTCGGAGCGCAGCCACCAGCCGTCTTCCTGCAGAGCCAGCGCCAGACGCCAGGGAACGCCGATCAAATCCTTCGGCTTCAACCCTTCCGGCGTCGGCGGACGCACGGCCATGGCCCGCGCCCGATTCTTACGGTCGGGGGCCCGGTACGTCCGGTTCCCGGACGTGTACGAGTCTCCGACGTTCAGCCAGACGGTGCCGTCCGCCGCGAGAACCCTCCGAACCTTCGCGAAGGTGTCGACGATACCGGAAACGTACTCCTCGAGAGAATCGTCCCTGCCGATCTGCCGGTCCACTTCGTAGTCCCGCAGAGACCAGTAAGGGGGCGACGTGACCACGGTCTGGACGCTCTCCTCGGGAACGAGATCCAGCGCGTCCACCGCGTGCCCGTGAACGAGAAGAGACTGCGAAAGAGAGTCCACGGGACCGTCGTCCTCCCCGATCGAACGGAATGCGTTCGTGCGGGCGGGCGCGGGCGCGTAGTCATCGCGGGACGGTTCGTTCCTCTGGTCCCACTCGAAACTTTCCTGAAGTCGGACGGACACCGCCAGGATCCCTTCCCCGTTGCTTTAGCGCGCTCGATGCCGAGACCGCCCGAGTATCGATCGACTCCGAACCGCTTCATCATCGCTACCTGCCGATTCGGATCAAGCACTTGGTACGCTGATTTCCACACCAAGTCCTGGGCGCGGCCTCCGCTTTGCTCCGGGCGGCGGCGGGGTTGGCGACCGCCGGGTGCAGTCGTCGCTCGATAGCCTGAAACCGCAGGCAACAGGTCGTCGGTCCGGGAAAGGCAAAAGAACCTCCGGCCATTTCGGAGGGCGATGACCGCCGGCGGTCATGGAAGCTGTCAACTACCCAGATCCGGAGAGCGAAAAACCTCTCGGCGGTGCCAACCTACGAAACCGGGATCCGGCGCATCGGTATCGCTTACGGGACGAATGACCTGTTTGTTTTGAAGACGCTGAAACCGCTGCCGGGTTCGCCCGGCGACGTGGTTCGACACCATCACCGCGTAACCGCCGCGGTCGGGCTTGAGGCCGAGCGCGCCCCTGTCGAAAGCCTTGTGGTGAAGCGTGCACAACGCAAGCCCGTTCGAGGTGCAGTTGGGACCGCACTGGGCGCGCCACCTGATATGCGCCGCGTCCAGATCGACAGGCTTGTCATTTATCCGGAGATCGAGGCCGCATATGGCGCAGCGCCGATCGTAGGCCTGAAAGATGTTCGCCTTGAACTCCCGATCTTCTTCCAGACCCTCGGCCGTGCGCAACATCGATCCCATGCCCGCCGCCGCCAGGATGTCGTCGTGCAGCGAGGGCGGGAAATGTCCGTCCAGCAACAGTTGCGCGGCAAGCCGAACGAGCCTCCGGTCGTTATGGAGAAGCGCGTAGAATTGCTTTGGAAAGCCACCTTGCGTCCGGATCAGCTCTTTCCGGGGAATCGAGCCCTTCCTGGTGGGTAGACGGCGGCTGCCGGGAATATGCCAGAGATCGTCCGCAAGAAGATGTCCGAACGGATATTCGGGGTGGAGAACCTTGCGGGGAGGTCCGAAATCAAGGAGCAGCTTTTTCAGCGGCCTCTCGAACGTTTCATAAGGCGCAAGCCGGGGTTCCCCGGCCCAAACGCGACCGAGGGCGAGAAGAAGCAACAGCGGTTTGTGAGGCGCACGGTATTTCTTGGTCTGCAGAACGTTGATGCGCTCGATCCGGTCGAGAAAATCGTCGTCCATGAATTGCCTCCTTCGTTCCGTCTGGACCTGGGGGTCAGTTTTGCATCGCTCCCGTTGCCGCGAACGGAACAATTCGCCCGACCCACCCGGTAAATCTTCCAATTTTCACCTGTAGCTGGAAGACCGGCCATCGGTGCCGGCGGCCGGTTCGTTGCCAGGATCCGTTTTCCGGGTGCCCATGGGAACGTCCGCATCGCAGCAGACAGCGATCTCGGGGAACCCGTCACGTATTCCGGGAAGAAGCCGGACAGTTGCTGGACGGAACGGCCCGCACGTCGTCGAGCCGCTCATTGATGGCTATGGCGAGTTCGCAGCCATGACTCCGCGTGTTGTCCGTAACGACCCGCTTGGCGCCGGTCGCTTCGACGTAAGCGAGCGTTTCCTCGAAATCCGCATGGTTGGACAATGCGACTCTGTAGGACCGGTCCGAAAAAATCATCAACGGGTTGCGGGTGTCCACCATATAGGCGCTGCAGGTGATCGTCGTGCCTTCCAGGCGCTCGTTGCCGAAGCCGTCGCCCTTCGAATAAAGCCGGACATAGGAGCCGTGCGCTATCGCGCGCCGGGCCTCGTCCGACCGGAGCTCCTCCAGGCTTCCCGGCGCGAATCCATGCTTCTGATATACCTCGACTCTCTGGATCAGTTGCCGGGAGGCCACGATGGGAACGCCAACGTTATCTCCGAGAACGGACAGAACCCGCTCGATCGTTCCCGAATAGGCATGGATATGCACGGAGCCATGTCGAAGGCGTTCGTGAACGATCTCGAAAAGGCTCGCTTCGGCTTCGTCCTGGGTATAACCACGCACGCTTCTCCGGGGGCTGCCATATGTGCTGTCGACCACAAGCTCGTCCACCGCGATGACTTCGTCGAGCGGCCATCCGAAGTCGCTGGAATAGCCGATCCGCATTCCGTCGGGGAGTTCCAGAGCCACTTGGCAAGCTCCGAGCATGTGGTTGGACGCAACGAGCGAGAGCCTTGAACCGTCGTCGAGTTCCCGCTCGGCGCCGCGCGCGACCCGGATGAAATTGTCGCGATATTCGAGGTCCGCATTGCGCTCCGCAATCAACAGTTCATGCGTCTCGGGACTCAGCAGAAAGTCCTGCTCGCCTTTGCTCCTGTTGAATTCCGACATGTGGTCTTCGTGCACATGCGTCTGAACCCTGAACGGATATCCCTCCGCGTATCCGTCGCACACGACCTTCGAACCGAGGCGAACAGTTCCGCTGGCGAACACGTCAACAATGGGCGGCGGCATCGTCGATCGCCTCGCCAATCTGCGCCAGAAGCATCGTCTCAATGTTGTCCTTGCCGATGCGCTCCATCGAGGCCCCGAACCGGTCATCGCCGACAAGGGTGAAAAATCTTTGCCCGAGCCGGCCGGAGCCGCCGGAAAGCTCAAGCCGTTCGATACCGGAATCCAAAATCGCATCCCGTTCGCGCTGCGTGAGCTCGCCGAGAGCATTTGCAAGGCTTTCTTCAGTGACCACCCCGATGAAGACATAACGCTTCTCGACCGTCGGACGCATGCCTAGGATCTCTTCAACGCATTCGCCGATGAAACGCCCGGAACGTTTTCGGAGTTGCGCAACCTGACGAACCTCCTTGCTTTCCAGACCATGGGCAAGAATCGATCGGGCGACGGCACGCTTGTCGTCGTCGTTCTCCAGACTTGTCATTTCCACGGCGCAGGAAAACGCGACGCCGTCGCCGGGATGCCCCCAATCCACCAGGTGAAGGACGTCCTGGGGCAATTCCAGAATGCGAAGAAAACGGCCGATATGGCCCGTCCCGTTCAGCTGGATCGCTTTCGCGCAATCCTTGAGAGTGACTCCGGCGCTGCGGGCTTGGCGAAGCAGTTGGCCGACCTCGGCCGGGGATAACGGGCGCCCCTTCTTGTGCGTCCCGTACCCGACCGACAGCCGAAGGCGCCCGAGCTCGAGCGCGTTCAGTCCCGGCAGCATCTACTGTTCCAAGAGACCGTGGCCGGTCAACGCCTCTTCGATAAGGGCGACCACAGCCTCATCCTGGTTGGTTTTTTCTTCTCTCGCGTATCTCCGGATGGCGCTGTGCGTTGTCTGCGTCACTGTCGCGACGACCTGGATCACTTTCACCCCGGTCTTCGCTTCCTCGATAACGTCGTCGATCGGCTTCTCCGGATTTTCCCTGCGCTTATCGGCGAGCTTCCGCCGCTGCACGTTCGTCATCGGCTTCATTTCCCACGCCAACTTAACGGCGACGTCGGGATCCGGTTGTCCGTCGTCGTCGGCAGCGTCTTGGGCATCCAAGGCAGCGTTGATATCGATTTCGTTATCGTCGACCATTCTCTTCAACTCAGGAATGAGCCGGTCGGATTTCAGGTAGCGTCTGATTTTCGCTTGGGGAATGCCGGTCGCCTCCGCCACTGCTCTTACGCTTGCGTACCTATTGTACAGAACCCGGATACTGTCCGTTAGTTCCTTCCCGGAAAGCTGAAGCCTTACCAGGTTCTCGGTGACCGAAATGGCCTTCGCGTCGGTCGGGTCGATGCGGCCGTCGAGAACCGCAGCGGATATCGTCTCCCTTTTCAGATGCCTGTGCGCGAGGAAACGCCGCTGACCGGCAAGAATTTCCCATTTTCCGGCTTCCCGTGCCTCGCAGACGACAATCGGTTGCAGCAAACCCTGCACCTTAATGCTCTCGGCCAGTTCATCGAGCTCCTTGATGCGCGACTCCGTATGCGTACCCGCTTGTCCCTTGCCTATGGTCAAGCTGTCGAGCGGTATTTCCCTGTATGCGACGATCTTCGCCATGACTTACGCCTCCGACGCCGGAAAGAGATTCGAGATCTCAAGAATACGGATCAATTCATTGCGGGTAAAGCGCCGCGCTTCGGCCCCGGCCGTCTCCACGACCTCGTCGAACAGAAGCTCCTTTTGCTCCAGGATCTCAGAGATGCGCTCTTCGATCGTATCCGTAGCCAGAAATCGGACGACATGCAACGGCTCTTCGCGGTCGAAGCGGTGCGCGCGGTAGATCGCCTGGTTCTCGACGGCCGGGTTCCACCACCTGTCGAAGAGGACCACATGGGTGGCCTCGCCCAGATTGAGGCCCACGCCGCCGGCGCGGAGGGATACCAAAAGGACTCTCGGCGCCGGCCCGTGCCTGAATTCGTCGATGGCCGCCTGCCTTTCGGCGGGCGTCATCGCCCCCGTAAGAAATCCGTGTGGAAGCTTCAACCGGTCGGAAGCCCACTGCAGCGTTCTCACGAACTGCGAGAACACGAGAATCCTGCCGGACTTCCCCGCCCCTTCGGCGATCACCTCGAGCGCCTCGAATTTGGAAGAGGCATCCTCGACGAAATTGCAGACCATCTTGAGTCGCGTGATCAGGCCGAGTATGGCCGCGCCGGGGTCGCCGCCCTCCGCTCCTTCTCTGATCGTCTCCGCGCGCTTTTCCCACAGCTCGTCATAGGCATTGCGCTGAACCCCGGAGAGATCGAGCCTGAGATCCTGAAGGATGACCGGCGGCAACTCGGCCCGGACCTCAAGCTTGCGCCGTCGCAGCATCATCGCGTCGAGACGGGCGCGCAGGCGAAACGGGGATTCGCCGGGTCTGATTTCCGGATCGAGAAAACTCAGGATCGAGACCACGTCGCTGGGGTCGTTCTCGAGCGGGGTGGCCGAAAGCGCCCAAGAACGCGTCCGCGGCAGCAGCCGGCAGGCCAGCGCCGTGGCGGAGTTCCTGTTCTTGATCCGTTGTGCCTCGTCGAGGACGACGAGGTCGAAGGTGTTGGCCGGGATACGGTCAAGGCCGTCTTGCCGGATCTGCTCGTAGGATCCGACGAGGACCGGGATCGGGAGCAGGTAGAACGCCTCGCGGGCGCGGGCGTTTCCCTGCATGCGCCGGGCGGCGATGGTGGGCGCCCAGGTTTCGAGTTCGTCCATCCAGTTCGTCGTCAGGGACGCCGGCGCGACGATCAGGACGCGGCCGACGCCGCTTCGTCCGTTGAGGAGAAGCGCGAGCGCAACCGAAGTCTGCACCGTCTTCCCGAGGCCCATCTCGTCGGCGAGAAGCGCGGAGCGGGACCGGTACAGAAAGGAGACGCCTTCCCACTGGTAGTCGTGCAATGAGGCCGGCACCCCGAGCCGTTTTTCGGCGCGATGGCGCAACTGCAAAGCGTCGCTCGAGTCGGTCATCCGAGAGATATCCAGGAAACCTTTCTCTCTCTCAAACGCCCAGGGAAGCCAGCAGGAACGATGACGGAGCGTCTCGCTCCGATTCGGACGGAATTCACCGTGCAGCAAGCGAACAGGTCCGGGGCCTCCCGATCAAAAGACCGCAACCGGCCGCCCGAAAGCGGGGAGATCGCCGAGAGGTTGCCCGAACGCGCTAACGGTGCCTGAAAGGCGCGCCGACGCACGGTTTCACATTGAGCGCGAACGTCGCGGCGCAATGCCCTTGTTTCGTCTCTGGCTGCGATGCGCATCCCTGCAAACCTCGCGCTATCCGTTCCGCTTCCGAAAGCTCGACCGCCGACGACGGCAGACGCCGGACCATGCGGATCCGGGAACCTCTGTCAGCATTTTCTTTTTCTTGCAAACCAGCCCGATTCGTATTCGACGATTTCGCAGGTCGTGATCGAGCGTCTCTTCCATCGTCCGTGCTTCCGACCGTCCACATAGACACCTGTCGAGACTACTCCGCCGGGTCGGCTTAATCCAAACAGTTCAACCCATCGTCCGTGCCTCTTGCCGTTTACATAGGCGCCTACGGTGACGAGGGAGTTGGATACATCGACCCATTGTCCGTGCCTCTTGCCGTTTACATAAGCGCCCATGGAGGCACCACCATTTCTCACACTGAACGATGATTTTCCATCTTCCTTGCCGTTCACATAGGCGCTAATATTCGTGCTCACCTCGTTGCTCTTGCCTATCCTGAGCTTGGACCTGCTGATCCACAGCCCATCTCTCTTTCCGTCCACATAGGTAGCAAAATCTAGTGCCGAGGAAAAAGAACTCAAAAATTCACCGATCCATGGTCCATGTTTCTTGCCGCCCACGAGCATTCCGGTCTCTACAATCGAGTTCCGTGACGACGATAGCTTCCCTTGGCCGTTGGCGACGCCGCCGGAACAGGATCCCGACCAATTCAGGGACCGATTGCGACCATCATTATTGGGAACCAGCAGATAGCATTCCGGACGATTGGAGAGCTGTCTCCAGCAAACGGGGAAGTCCCGGCAGATCCGGCATGCGGGCCTGTCAGGCAAGAGCCCGCAATCCAAGCACTCGTGGGAAAATCCATCGCATTTCGGCTCAAGGCTGGCGACGAACGCCGTATCGATCATCCGCTCGACGCGGACATATCCTTCTCCGCCCGGCATCTCAATGCGCAACCAGTCACCGATTTTCCCCGCCACCTTGACCTCGTAGCCAGCGTCTAGCGTTCCGATCCTGGCGTGGTGCGGTCCCGGTCCCGACCTCACGTTGGTGCGAGCCGCAACCCGCATGGTGCGCTTTCCGTTTCTCCCGCACGTCCACTCGTTGCCCCCGGCCCGGCCAAGAGCGCGGCGGATGGGGCCGCCGTCCGCGGCCATGCGGTACGGTGTCAGCCCCGTTGCATCCTTGAGGCATGGATCCGCTCCGGCCGCCAGAAGCGCCTCGACGGCCTCGACTTTGCCTTCGCTCCCGCCCGCCTTGATGGCGATGTGCAACGGCGCGTTGCCGTCGCGATCACGAACGTTCGGTTTGCCGCCCGCGCGAAGCAGCGCAGCGAGTATCCGAGGACCGCCGCCGCTCGCTGCCCGATGAACCGCTGTTCGGCCCGCATCGTCCGGAATGTTCGGATTCACGCCCGAGGCAAGCAGCCGGCGGACGATTTCCAGATTGCCCGGCGTCCGAGCGGCACTCCATAGCAAGCCAGCGGAGGATCGATGCGCTTCGGCCACGAGGCGGAGAGAAGTTTCGCCTTTTCCGTTCGCAACATCGGCCTTGCGTTCCGGTGCGCCGCCGCCCGGCCGCACCGCTGGCGAAGTCGTATCGGACGCCAGACGAACCGCGGTTCGGCCAGCGCTTTGCGGAACGTTCGGGTTCGCGCCCACGGCAGGCGACCGCTGGGCGGTATCGGGATTGCCCGATATCCGCACGGCGCTCCAAAGTTCGTTTTCACTATCGACTATCGCATTGACGGAGGTCGCAGCAGACAGCACCGCTGCCGCCGCAAACGGCACCATCGCGGAAAAACGAAACCGTCGCATATTTCCTTCCCCGAAATCTCTTGCCATTCACATCCTATCAATCCCGTCAATCATCTGTCCAATTTTCGCGGTTAGCGCCGACCCGTTGTTCCCTGATCAAGCCGTACGACTTCGGTATGTCGGTGTCCAGGATAAATCCCCGGCCCCGGCATCAGCTCTGTGGAAGCACCATGACCGGAAACGATGAATAAGGAAAACCCATCCGGCAGGCGATGACGCGAGGAACAAGATGAACGAAAGCGGCCGCGCCTCGCTATGAGGCCCGTTTCTCAATAACCTGCTTGGAAATCCCCTCAAATAGAGATGATGAGAGCCCTTGTTTCTTCACCCTTAACTGTAACCGGCGACATCAGTCGGAATCCCTGCTCAATTTTACCCACCTGCCAATACACGGTCGTTGCGACAAAATAACTACCGTCAGCTACACCAGAGAAAGTAAAATCACCTTGTGCGTCGCACTTGGTAGATTTTACCATTTGCAAGTACATAGGTTCTGGGTCACTTGGAACGCTACTCCTTCTCAATTGCGCATGCGCGACCCTTTCCGTTGTCCCGTAGATAATAAAAAACCTTTCCTTCGAATAAGCCCCTCTTGGAATAAGGTAGACTTCGAACCCAGCGCATGTAACTATCCCACCACCTTTCTGCCTCAAAAACGCTTGCCCTTTTATCTCATTATCCCCCACGTCGTTGATATAACTAACCTCATGAGGATCGAACTGTGTCGTGACAGGTATCACCTTGGGACGATACTGATGATTGCACGCTCCAAGAACGAACGCCGCAATCAGGGCAGCCTCGATCATGCACTTGTTTCTCATAGTGTCCTTCCTTTCGGGATTAGCGGGCCGCACCTTACTTGCCCGCTTCCGTCCAAGAAACCAGTTTTTGGCGATCTCTGCAAATCCGAAACTGCGGCTCGGCCGTCAACACCGCCTGCCGCGCCCGATCATTTCCTTCTATGCCCCTGGTTGTTCACGAACTGCCAGGTTTCTGCGGCTTCTTTCGCCAGCTCCGCAGAACGCCGCTCCACCACCTCGGACGTCCATTCTTCGCAGGCTTCCGCCACCTCGCGCGGCATGAGCAACGCGCTGCCGGCAAAGACCCGCTTCTTCGCGGCGTAATCCCGATTGTAGTCGGCACCCGGCCTGTTCTCCTTGTCCGCGACCACGACCATGTTGCCGGCCCGGTGAACCCAACGTTCCGGATCGCCGAATTCCGGCCATCCCACCCAGTGGTCTTCGGACTGCGGCAGCACATGCTCCAGGCTGCAGCGGTCTTCTCTCAGCACCCCCGACCCCGGCTGGTTTCTGGCGTTGATGCCGAACAGGTAACGCCTTGCCTTCTTCGCGTCGCGGAACTCGATATCGGTCATGCGCCGGACGAAGTTCGCATCGTTCATGACGCTGTATTCGTCGTTCGCCTCAAGATCGTCGAGGATGTCGAGAGACTGGAAGTCGTCGCCCTCGAACACGCTCTTCGCCATGTTCGCGAAAGCGGCTTCGAACTTGGACGGCTCGAATTTCGGCGCGGCAAAGGCAGTGCGCATCACGAACGACGACAGGTTTTTCAGGCTGCGCAGCGCCGCCTGCCAGATTCGCCGCTTGGCATTCCGGTCGTTTCCGTCGATGAAGCGATGCAGCAACGCGAACACCAACGGATGCGACACCTTGTAGCCCTGCAGTTCTCCCAACAGAACGGTCGGTCCGCGTTTCGCGGAGGCCGTCGGCAAAAGCTTCTCGAAGTTCGGGTTGGGACGCGTGGAGGTGATCGTCCGGAACAGCTCGATCCCCTCCTCTCTCCCCAGCCCTTCGACGAGCTCAAAGATGTAATCAGCCGCATTTTGCGAACCGATCGCTTTTTCAATGTTGTTGCGCGCGTCCCGGTAGAACCGCGCCTTTTGCAGATAGCCGTAACGGCACTGCAGGTAGCAGCGGAAATACTCCTGCACCTTGCTGGCGAGGCGGCCGATCACGAGGGTGCGTTCCAGGTTCTCGTGAACCGTCTCGCGGCGGGTCGATTCCTCCGGCCCCGAGAAATACGAATACAGCCGGTTCCGTATCAGATCGACGTCGTCGAGCGGCTTGCCGCGCGCGTTCAGCGCCTCGAAGACGGAATTCGCGTCGACGTCCGCCGGTATGTCCAGAACGGACACTTCCACCTTCTGCATGAGAAAGTCGAAGAACGCCTCGGCGTCCGCCGTGCTCATCACGTCGACGAAGATTTCGATCACGCTCCACGCGGCGGTGAGGAGACCGTTCGTCCCGATGTCGTGCCCGCGAATGACTTGGACGTAGCGCGACTTGTCGTTTCTCGGCGGTTCAATCCGCGGCGTGTATCTCGACGCCTGCGCCAGCTGGGAGGTCTCGTTCGGCGAGCGTTCGAACAGCACACGCAGCCCGAGCATTTCCCGTTTCCCGTCGCGAGGCTGCCTCCGTGCGAACCGGCGGCAAAGCGCGGCGACGATCAGGGACAGCGTGATCAGGCGCTGCTGGCCGTCGTTGATCCGCCGCAGTCTTCCGCCGGGCATCTTGACCAACATGATCGACCCGAGGAAGTAGCACGACTTGCCGGCGCCCACGGCGTCCCTGAGGTCGAAGAGCAGATCGCCGACCTGCTCCTCCTTCCAGTCGTAGTAACGCTGATGCCACGGAACCTCGAGCCGCCCCGAGTCCAGCACCTCGGAAATGAGCGAAACCTTAGAGGTAACCCTGATCATGCGGCGACTTCCTCGGCGTCGGCGAACATGCGCCGGTCGAGAGCCTGTCGCGCGTTCTCGCGGATTTCGTCGCGCCACCACATGTCTTCGATGCATTCGACTTCCGCAGGAAGGATGAGATCTTCCCCGATTTCCGTTTCAAGATCGCGCAAGCGTTTCAAAATTTCCTTCCGGACTTCCAGCCTGAACGGGCCGAAGACCGTCGATCCATCGGCCCGCCGCTTCGCGTTCCCGTTCCTCCGGACCGGCAGCCGGTTCGCATTGTTCTCGCGAGTCTCGACCAGCCACTCCCGGAAATCTCCGAGAGCCTCCATCTTCGCCGCCTCCGCATGTCCGGATTCGATCAGCCCGCGGAGGCTGCGGTCCTTGGTTACGACGGTGCAGGTCCAGCAGCCGAAACGCGGCGAAGAGGTTCCGCAGGACGGAGCCTGTTCTTTCGTCATCACCAGAGGGCATTCCCCGCCGCCCGCGTTCCTGTAGAGCGTGATCAACCGTCGATGCGTCCCGCCCCACGGCGGTTTGCGTTGCATCAGCGTCATCCACACATCGTCGTCGGAGAGGTCCGCGAGCGGAGCGAACATCCTGCATCCGGCGACGGAGCTGTGCGGGTTCATGCGCAGGGCGGAAACTTTCCGGCGGTCCATCGCCCGCTTGCGGTTGTCCGACTCGGCCCTGCGGCTGCCGATCAGGAGAATCGCTCCTCCGGTTTCACGGACCACCTGTTCCAGCAACCGGTTGGTCGGTACGATCTTCATCCTGTCGGTGCACCAGCGGAAGTTCCTGGTCGGAGGGATGTACCCGCGGCCAATGACGTTGACCCAGAAAGTCTGGTCGATGCATGGCTCGGTGATTTCGGTTTCGAGCGGAAGGCCCTCGCGCTCGGCGGCGGCACCGACAGTCTCCAGCGAGTCCCGGAGGTGCCGGATGACCAGGGGGGATTCCACGAGCGTGTCGTTTCCGACGACGAACACCGGCCGCTTGCGTTCCGCCTCCGCAAGTCCGGCAACGGTTTCCCAGACGAATTGCAGCAGCAAAGTGGAATCCTTCCCGCCCGAATAAGCGACGATCCAAGGATGCCGATGCCTCCTCCGGTACTCCTTCCGGAGCGTGCAGAGGATTGCGTCCAGTCGATCAGGAAGAGTCGCGACGGCATTGTCCCGAGTGGCGGTCATCGTGCAATTCTCCGAAGGATTGTTACCGTTTCCCGAAGCAGTTCTCCGGCGCAGTCGATCTCACGGGCGGTCGTGAACCGCCCGAAGCTTATGCGCACCGACGAAAGCGCGCGTTCGGCGTCGTAGCCGAGAGAGCGCAGGACATGCGACGGCTCGACATCGGCCGACGTGCAGGCGGAACCTGAGGAGACCGCAAGATTGTCGAGCGCGACCATCAGCGATTCAGCCTCGACGCCCGGAAAATGAACGCTGAGAATGCCGGGGACGCGCCAATCGGGGTTCCCGTTGATCTCGGCGCCCTCGATCCGTTCGATGTGGTCGCGGAGCCGCTCATCGAGCGCGCCGACGCGTTCCGTGTCGCTATCGCGCCGCTGGAGCGCAAGTCGGGCTGCGTGCCCCATGCCGACGATCTGGTGCACCGGGAGCGTTCCCGGGCGCAATCCGCGTTCGTGTCCGCCTCCGTGCATCAGGGGCTCCAGTTCGGCGGCGAGGCGTCCGCGAACGTGAAGCGCGCCGATTCCCTTTGGCCCGTACATCTTGTGCGCACTGATCGAGATCAGATCGGCTGCGGCGGCAATATCGTCGAGAGGAAGCCGGGCGGCGCTTTGCACCGCGTCCACGTGAAACAAAGCTCCGTGCTCCCGAATCAGGGAACCGAGTTCCGCGATATCGGTGACGGTTCCGGTCTCGTTGTTGACGTGCATCAGCGATACGAGGACGGTGTCCGGTCGCAAGACCTCGGCAAGACTCTCGGCGGTGACCGTTCCGCCGCCGGGTCGGATGCGGTCGACGTCGAAACCCTGGGATTCGAGCCAGGCCGCCGTGTCCAGGACCGCCTTGTGTTCCAGAGCCGATGTGACGATGTGCGCGCCGCGGCCCCCGCGGGCAAGCGCGGTTCCCTTCATGGCGAGATTGATCGCTTCGGTGGCGCCGGAGGTCCAGACGATTTCCCGAGGCTTTGCCGCAAGCAGCTTCGCGACTTCCCCGCGGGCATCCTCAACGGCGTCTGCCGCAACCCGGCCGAATTCGTGGGTGGTCGAGGCGGGATTGCCGAAATCGCCGTCGACCGTGAGGAATCCAGCCATTGTCTTGGCGACGGAAGGATCTACCGGCGTCGTCGCGGCGTAGTCGAGATAGATCGCGCGCCCGGTCTGGATGTCCGCGACAGGGAGCGGATCGGCCGAAGAGGCAGCCGGTCGGGAAAGCAGCATGCTGGCCATTCTGTTACCGCCTTGACCTTCTTCTAGCACGGCGCGGAAAGAATCATGACATGCCCCGACGGGCAAAAAAATTCCGGATGTCCAGACGCCCGGCCGAAAAAGACCTTCGTTTGCTGTGTAACTACCTCCGAGCTGCCGGCCGCAAAAAACCATTCCGCGAATCGAAGATTTTTCGCGGCGGCGCTGGTCGTTCGAGAGGAGCGTGACGCTGAGGGCTGCCCCGTATAGCCCTGTCTTCACGCCGCGACGCCCGAACGCGGAACGGTTATGTGGGCGCATGATAGCGGCGCGACGCCGGGAGAACCACCCCCAAAGTTACATGCTACGGGGTGAGCAGGCTCCGATCATGAGCGTTTGTTGTTGTGTAACTACCCTGATCTGCCGGCCACACGAAACCGTTCCGCGAGATTTTTTCGCGGCGGCGCTCGCCGTTCGAGAGGAGCGTGACACTGAGGGCAGCCCCGTATAGCCCTGTCTTCGCGCCTCGACGCCCGAACGCGGAACGGTTATGTCGGCGCATGGCGCGAGGCCGGGAGAACCACCCCCAAAGTTACATGCTACGGGGCGAGCAGGCTCCGATCATGAGCGTTTGGTATGTTCGCGAAAATGCGCCGCGAGCGTGCGGATCCGTGGGGCAGCGTGCGCCTGTGGGGTGGAAACTACGCCCGGCCGCGTCGAAACCGGACCATCAAGACATCGTCGCTTTCCACGAATTCCGGGCGCGGCTGCCCCGCCAAGGAGGTCCATTCCGCCATCCTCGGAATTCCGCCTCCGCGCGCCTCGATAACGCCCCGCAGATGCAAGGTGCGGGCGATCCGCGGGTTCGGCGGCAGGTGCTCGTGCGGCGCGAACGGTTTTCCCGGACTCGACCCGGAAGCCAGATTGCCGGAGGACGCGATCTCCAGGCGGTCGTCGTAGACCGTCACGTTCACGAGGCCGCCGCGCATCGCGTAGTCCTGATGGCAAAAGGCGTTCACGAGAGCCTCGCGTGTCGCGAGCGGCGGGTACAGCGGCTCGTCGATCCGATCGAATCGTCCGGCCTCGAACCTGCCCGCTATCGGCAGCGTATCGAGCAGGAATCGCTCCGCCTTTGCAAGAAGCGTGAAGACGTTGCCGTTGAACCGCCGGTCGTCCAGATACTCGGAACGGCCGCGTATGCGAGCGCACAGGCATCGCGGCATCATCGGGCGTTCAGCGCGCCCGAACAGCACGACGCTCGCGCGCCGCGGGGCATCGTCGACGAGAAGCCCCAGAGCGCGCAGCATGCCGGGTGGTTCCCGGGTCTCCGGATCCGATAGCCGTCGGCGGCGGACCGCCTCCTCGACGGTGCGACTGATCTCCGCTCCGTCGAGATCCCCGATTGACCACCCGGCTGCGGGGCCGCTGTCCCAGCTCTCGTCATTCACCCACGAGCACTCCTTCTCCAGCGGCACTCGGGCGAGCCGCGTCTCCGCGGCACAAAACTTCGGGTGCCACTTCGCACTCGTTCTTCAAGCGAACATGCTCCATTCGGCGAAACGCCATCGCCTTCCGTTCAGGCGTTTCAACTGTTCGGGCAGCTGCGCATTCGCGAGCGGGCGTCCGATGATTCCGACCGCTTGCGTCGCGTTTCTGAATTGAAAGAGGGGGATGTTTTCGGAGTCCGCTGCCGAAGCTCGCCGGGATCCGCAGCGCCGGGCGTGTACATCATTCGTTTTCGTCGAGCGATGTTCCAAGGGCTTCTCTCGCGGCACGGGCAAGTTTCTCGTCGCCTTTTTCTTGAGCCAAGGCCATCGTTGTCATGAAGTCTTGCCGCGCTTTGCTCGCATGTCCCAATTCCATATTTGCCCGCCCCCGATTGTAATATGTAGAGATAAAGTCCGGGCTGAGCCGGACCGCCTCGCCGTAATCCGCGATGGCCTCTTCGTGCCGTCCCAGATCGCTCTTGGCGACGCCTCGGTTGTTGTACGCTTCGGCATCGTCCGGCTTGAGCCGGATCGCCTCGCCGTAATCCGCGAGGGCCTCTTCGCGCCGTCCCAGATCGCTCTTGGCATTGCCGCGGTTGTTGTACGCTTCGGCATCGTCCGGCTTGAGCCGGATCGCCTCGCCGTAATCCGCGAGGGCCTCTTCGTGCAGTCCCAGATCTTTCTTGGCGTTGCCGCGGTTGTTGTACGCTTCGGCATAGTCCGGCTTGAGCCGGATCGCCTCGCCGTAATCCGCGAGGGCCTCTTCGTGCCGTCCCAGATCGCTCTTGGCGACGCCTCGGTTGCAGTAGGCAACGGCATCGTCCGGCTTGAGCCGGACCGCCTCGCCGTAATCCGCGAGGGCCTCCTCGTGCTGTCCCAGATTTCTCCTGGCGATGCCGCGGTTGTTGTACGCTTCGGCAAAGTCCGGCCTGAGCCGGATCGCCTCGCCGTAATCCGCGAGGGCCTCTTCGCGCCGTCCCAGATCGCTCTTGGCATTGCCGCGATTGTTGTACGCTTCGGCATAGTCCGGCTTGAGCCGGATCGCCTCGCCGTAATCCGCGAGGGCCTCTTCGTGCCGTCCCAGATCGCAATTGGCGACGCCGCGGTTGCTGTACGCTTCGGCATAGTCCGGCTTGAGCCGGATTGCCTCGCTATAATCCGCGAGGGCCTCTTCGTGCAGTCCCAGATCTTTCTTGGCGATGCCGCGGTTGCTGTACGCTTCGGCATAGTCCGGCTTGAGCCGGATTGCCTCGCTATAATCCGCGAGGGCCTCTTCGTGCAGTCCCAGATCTTTCTTGGCGTTGCCGCGGTTGTTGTACGCTTCGGCATAGTCCGGCTTGAGCCGGATCGCCTCGCTGTAATCCGCGAGGGCCTCTTCGTGCAGTCCCAGATCGCTCTTGGCGGCGCCGCGGTTGTAGTAGGCAGCGGCATCGTCCGGGCTGAGCCGGATCGCCGCGCCGTAATCCGCGAGGGCCTCTTCGTGCAGTCCCAGATCGCAATTGGCGTTGCCGCGGTTGTTGTAGGCAGCGGCCGAACCAGGGTTCATTTGCAGGGCTCTGTCATAGGCCATTATCGCCGCTTCGGTGTCGGAAATTTCCTGACACAGATATCCGACGGAAAACCACGACCGCGCCGCGAGGCCTCGATCGGTCCCTTCCGAAAGGTTGGCAATCGATCGCCATTTTTCGATTGCCGCCTCAAAATCTTCCGATCCCTGAAGCGAGATGGCGTCTGCGATCGCCCGATCCACTAAGGTCGCCATCGGATTTTCCCGAACGCTTCTTGCGACTTCGTCCGCTCTTTCCGGATTGTCGCGAACGAATTCCGAAGTAGTTTCCTTTAGGCTACCGAGAATAAAGTCGGCCTGTTGTTTCGTTGTCTTGATGTTGTCAACGAGGGTCGCAGCCTTTTCGAATTGTCGCTCGGCCGCGCTCACGCTCTCCCTCGCCTCCTTCTCGATTTCGCGAAATCGCCTGAAACCGAAAAAACCGGCAATGGCGAGAATAACGCCGAACGTGGTCAGCAGCACGGCAACTGCGGCAAGCCACCAGTCGACCAATTTGCTGCGGCCCAGGAGAATTTCCTTCCTGAGTTCGTTGTTTTCCTTCCTAAGTTCGATGTCTTCGTTCTGGAGTTCGATGAAGCGGCGTTCAATTTCGACAACTGCCGCATCGTCCGGCATCTGTTGGGTTGTCGGCGGCGGGCGGCGGTCAGGCAGCGCAATTCCGGTTTCGGGTTTCGCGGCGGGTTCGCCAAGTTTCTGGGCAGCAAGCCGATCCGCCGCCCCTGCGACCGCTGCCGTCGAGACGAAGATCGCAACCAGCCGCAGTAATTCACGGGAACGAATCCTCATGTTGCAACCTCCGTCGGCCTTGCGGCTTTGCGAAACACAAACGGCGCAAGCCGTTTCCTGAGACACATGGAACTGACTATCTGCCGGTTTCGGACAAATAACGACTTATCTCCCGAGTTCGGATGGGGTAGAAGAACGCCCTCGGCGGGATGTCTTTCAGGTAAGTACTCGACTTGCAGCATCATAACACTTCGGGCTCGCCTTGGCGGCTTGCCGTTTCCGTTCCAATGGTCGGGCCTGCGGGGAGGCGGTTAGGCACGAAGCGGCTCTCTGCTCCAGAGGGTCGCGTCGGAGCCGGTTGCACGGCTTTCTGGTTTGCATTGCGAAGACCCATCGGTCCGTTAGCGTGCGAGGCGTCCAGAAGCGTGGAAAACGGCGCGGGTATGGTCGGGGTACTCGTGGACCCGGACCCTGGCCTTGATCCCGCCGGTAATCGGGCAAATTTGCTCGATATGTAGTGGGCATGAAAACGCGACTCGCCTCTCGGGCCTACCGCATGTTGCGGTCCCGAAAAAATAATGTGATCCCGTATCACACTGTTTCCGCCCGTGCGCGCGTGGGCCGATGGGCCGTTTGGCGGCCAACCGTCCAGGCGGATGATTTCCGCCCGCGTGCGCGTGGGCCGATGGCTCCAGGACCTGATCCTGGCCAACGCGGAGGCTTTCCGCCCGCGTGCGCGTGGGCCGATGTGATCGGCACCGTTGGCGCGCACGAGATCTTCCTTTCCGCCCGCGTGCGCGTGGGCCGATGGCGACCATTGCGCCGGCTGGCGCAATGGTTTCTCCGGGACTTGCTGTTGAAGGTCGTCCGGCGACCCGCCCGCTCCGGCCGAAGCGGCCCGCTGGCGCTGGCTACGGTCGGTCGGTCTACCGCCGCCGGACCGCGCCATCGTACCGCACAATGGCGAAGAACGATGCCGAGCTATCCTATCGCGCCGCTGTATCAGGATTTGATTCTGCTGCCGGCCGATGCTCGCGTGCTGGTTCGGCCGAGGAAACCCCCAGCGTCGGGGCAGGATGCAGCGAGCGGCGCCACAATTTGCGGGGCAGAGCTTGACGGCCCGTGCGCACTGATATAGCGAACGGAATACTGCTTCCTGCGCCGCGTTGGCGGAGGGACTTGAAGATCCTCACGGCTCGGAACGGCAATGGACTATCCGTTGAGACATATCTCCATCCGCGTCCCATGGCACGATACCGGATGGGACGGAAACGTCTGCGCCGCGCCGCGACTGAATGGCGCTTGCCTCAAGCTCAAGCGCATTGCGAAAAGCCGGAACGACGACGCGGAGGATTCCGTCTCAGGAGAAAGCATCCGGAATCTTTCGCAGGAGCAATGGCCATCGTGCATTGCTGAGCGCGCCGCTTTCATGGCGCCCTTCGAATACGTTCGCATGGCCGATCACCCCTACAACCGCGGCCCTGAGACGAAGCACGGTCACTTCAAGCGGACGCCGCTGCGACATCCGCCCTACTCTGCGCCCGCCGTACCCTTCGCCTGGATGTTTCGCGAAGCGATCGAGACCCTTGGCAAAGACCACCGGCTCGATGTCGACCTTGAGCGCGAACCCTATCTGGGATTCCCCACAAAGTTCATTCTGGAGTACCGAAACCAAACATCGCTGCTCGACTGTTTCGCCAGCCATCTCAAACCAGAGCGCTCGCTCTGCTTCTTCTACGCCAAGCAGGTGCCGTTCGTGGAGGATTCGCCCGGCGGACGTATCCTGATCGGCGTCGGGCGCGTGAAGGATATCGGCAACGCACGGGAGTACGACTACGCCACGAGGGATCTCGAGGGAAAATTGCGTGCGATGCTGTGGGAGCGCATGATCCAGCACTCCATTCGCCCCGACTTCGCGGATGGCTTCCTGCTACCGTATCATGCGGCCATCGATAAGGCGGCCGATGACCCGGAGTTCGATCCGGCGGAGATCGCCGCTTTCTCGCCCGCCGACCGTCTCCTCGAGTTCTCGTACGGCTCGGAATTAGTCAGTCATGACGGCGCCATTGCCTCGCTGCTTGAGTGTGCCAAATCGCTCCGCAAGGCCGAAAGCATCCTGCCGGGGCCTTGGGACAGGTGCCTGCAATGGATCGATGCGCGGCTCGGTGAACTGTGGAAAGCGCGAGGTCCATGCCCCGGGCTCGGCCCGGCGCTGAAGGCGTTCGGGTTGGAGTTCGGTACTTTCGTCGCCCGCATCCTCGCCGACAAGGCCGGCGACAACGCCGATCCCTGGCCGTTGGTCGCCGAAATGTTTGCCGACCCCGGGAAACACCTGCCCGAGCGATTGGCAAGGAGCATCGGCGAAACGCTCAGCAGCAAGTGGTCCGGATTACCCGACGATCGACGCGCGCTGCTTAAACTCGTGAGCCGCTTCGAGATCGCTCTGGAGCAGGCGACCACGCTCTATGTCCGGGAAGAGCGCGCCAATGCCGGAATAGACGCCAGCGACGCAGATCTTCTTGCCAACCCGTATCTGTTCTACGAACTCACACGCCTGACCGCCGATCCCGTCAGCGTCTGGACTGTCGACCGGGGCGTCTTCCCGGACGAGGTCGTCCGCGAGAGGCACCCGCTCCCGACGCCAACTGCTTTGGATGCCGGAACGGACGCCCGCCGGGTCCGTGCGTTTGTTCTCAAGGTTCTAGAAGATGCAGCCAGCGGCGGCAGCACGCTCCTTCCGCAAGATCAAGTGGTCCTTGGCATCCGTGCGCTTCCCGTGCAGCCGCCTTGTCAGGTCGATGCGGACCTGATGAACGCCGCCAAGGAAGACTTCAGGGGGGCCGTCGAAGAGTTCGCCATGGCCGACGGCGCACCGGCCCTTCAACTGGACAGGCTCAGGAAGGCGGGGACAACTATCCGCAACGCGATCGAGAAGCGCATCGAGGGCAAGCGCCTGGTCGTCGAAGCCGATTGGCGGTCGTGCCTTGACGCGCACCCTTCGATCCAGTCGTTTGAAGTGCCCGGCGAACTGAAAGAACATGGCCGGACGGAGCAGGAAGCCGCGTTGAAAGAACTCGCGGCCGCACGGCTATCCGTGCTGATCGGCCCGGCGGGGGCCGGCAAGACCACCCTGCTGTCGGTCCTCTGCTCGCACCCGGGACTTGAGGCGAGCGGAGTCTTGCTGCTCGCGCCGACCGGAAAGGCCCGCGTTCGCATGGAGCAATCCGCCAAGGACCTCAAGCTCAAAGGCTACACCATCGCCCAGTTCCTGAGTCCGCACCGCTATGACGGCGCGACGGGTCGCTACCGCCTCTCCGATAAACCGACCGACGTCGGTGCGCGTACGGTCATTGTCGACGAGGCGTCAATGCTGACCGAGGAAATGCTCGCCGCGCTGATCCAGGCGCTTAGAGGCGTGCACCGGCTTATTCTCATTGGCGACCCACGCCAGCTTCCCCCGATCGGGGCCGGCCGACCGTTCGTGGACATCGTCAAGCGTCTCGCGCCGGAAAATATCACCGAAAAGTTTCCGCGCGTCGGACCCGGCTACGCCGAATTGACCGTTCGCTACCGTCAGGCAGGCGAGAACCGCGAGGATTTGCGACTTGCCGAATGGTTCAGCGGCTCGCCCGTCGCGGCTGGCGAAGACGATGTGTTTGACAAGGTAATGAGCAATGACGAAGACCAACACATCCAATTCGTGCGATGGGAAACCGCGGAAGAAATGCGTTCTCGCCTCCTCGAGGTGTTGGTGAAGGAACTGCCTCTGAAGAATGCGGACGATATCGAGGGCTTCGACACCACGCTCGGCGGCGTGCCATGGAACGGCCTGCGTTTCTTCAACCCCGGAATGGGCGAGAAGATCGGTGCGGCCGAGGCGGCCGAGCGCTGGCAGATCCTCTCGCCGGTACGGTCGGCGGCCCATGGCGTGCCCGATCTGAATCGGCTCATTCACAAACAGTTCCGACAGCCAATGGTCGATGCCGCACGCAGGGAAGGATGGCAGCGCAGGATTCCCAGACCAATGGGAGCCGAGGAAATCGTCTACGGCGACAAGGTCATCAACCTTGTCAACACCGGCATCCCGCGAAACGGGCATCGCAAGGTTTACCCGGATAAGGACGATCCCTATATCGCCAACGGCGAGATCGGCATGGCCGTCGGTTATTTTCGACCGAGAGGGAAGCCCGACTTCCGCTGGAAACTCGAAGTCGAGTTTTCCTCTCAACCCGGCTTCAAGTACGACTTTACTGATCGTGACTTTGCGGAAGAAAGCAATGCGGTCCTTGAACTCGCTTACGCGCTGACGGTCCATAAATCTCAAGGCAGCCAGTTCGGCACCGTCATCCTCGTGTTGCCGAATCCTTGCCGCCTCCTCTCTCGCGAACTGCTCTACACCGCGCTCACGCGCCAGAAGAACCGGATCGTCATCCTGCACCAGGGCCCGCACGCCGAACTGCGCAAGTATTCCTCGGGCGACCGCTCCGAAACAGCGCGCCGCTTGACGAACCTCTTCGTCGCGCCGTCGCCTGTCGAGGTCGATGGCCTCTTCTTCGAGAATAATTTGATCCACCGCACCGCTCGCGGCGAAATGGTGCGCTCGAAATCCGAGGTTATCATCGCGGATCATCTTGCCAACGCTGGCCTTGAATACGGCTACGAACAGGAGCTCACCTTCGATGGCGGCATCACTAATAAATATCCGGATTTCACCATCGAGGACGTGGAATCGGGATTGACGTTCTATTGGGAACACTGCGGGATGCTGCATGTGCCCGGCTACCGCCGCCGGTGGGAGGAGAAACTCGGATGGTACCGAAACCACAGCATCTTGCGGCCGGAAGAAGGAAGCGGCGAGAACGGCACGCTGATCGTTACGCGCGACGAAGCGAACGGAAGCATCGACTCCGAAAAAATTGCCGCCATCATTTCGGACGTGCTTGGTTGACGTGCACCGACACCGACCTACTCAGCTCGCGACCCGCCACTCAATGGACGGTCGCACGCTGGCTACAGTGTCCGATGTGTACAGACCACGCCAATCTCTGGATCGGCTGCTTCCAAGCGGCTGCACAGCATTCCAGCCCTTTGTTGCCGCACATTGATTGCCGAGAACGTAAGCCTCACGAGCGATGCGGCGGTCGGCTTGTAGTCATTTCCGACCCGGTGTCCCTGCTCCTTGCAAAGCCACATTTATCTTCCAACGGCGTGCCTCCGAACTCGTTCTCGACCCAGGCACTCGCACGACAATTCTTCGCCGACTGACGCCGGAACGGACGGCCGTCACGGATCGGGGGTTTGGCGAAACGCTGTTCCACCCAGCACCGCGGCAAGAAGCACTATTCGCCCGCCAAGGCAGGTTGGCCTAGCAATGCCTTCCCGGCCGGACGTTTCCGAGCGTCTGGAGATCGTTGAGGAGAAGCCCCGGGCTAGGAAACGGAAGGACGACACGGAGGGCACACGTCGTGCTTTGGAGGCGAACCGCGCCTTCGGGATTGCGTCGCCAGCGTTTGGCATGGCCCAGCGTTGGACCGGTTCCGAGGAAGATTTTCGCGGCGACCGGGCTGTGCCTCCCTGCGGTGAACGTCCCACCGCCGCAGCCTCTTGACTCGCTGGCCAGTCCACCCCGATAATGCCCTACGATAGGGATTATCGGCAGTCTGCCGTGTACTTCGATGTTGATCGAGGACAATCAAATTCATTGACTAACGAGGATAATTTCCAGCATCGCAGGCGAATAGGCGAGATATTTGTGTCCTCTACGTCGTATTTGTGCTCATGCTATTCACTGCTCGGTGTTTGGAGATCCTGTTAGCGGAAAGAAAGGAAATAATCTGATGGCGACTAAGATCATCATAAAGCACGAGAAAACCGGCATAATCAAACCTGGATATTACGGATACAGCTGGACATTCTTATTTTTTGGTTGGTTTGTTCCTCTTATTCGCGGCGAGCTGGGCGTAGCAGCACTTCATCTGCTGTTTACCATAGTTACACTTGGATGGTGGCAAATCATAGTTTCCTTTTTATACAATAAACAATACATGCATCGTCAGCTTCAGCAAGGGTGGACTCTTGCTGGGAGCGAAAATGAAAACAGACTAGCAGCTGCCAAATTAGGAGTGGTCGGTTCTTCCACCGAGATTCGAGAAAATTGATCGCTAAGGTTTTTCCGGAAATCAGGTCTTCCGTCGTCAAGCCGCAGTGGATTTTATCGTACGACCATCGTCCGCGCAGCTGGTCCGATTATCGCTCGGCCTGCCAAATCGAAGCGATCTGACCTACGCCCCGAGGACGAGGACATTCCGACCTCCCTTGATACCTCGGCGCAGGGGACGCCATCCTACTGGCCGCCGTTATTCAGGTAGTTCTCGTCCAGAGGTGGTTCGGAGACGAACCCACGACGAGGGTGCAGGTCTAGAATTGTAAAACCGAAAAACCTGCAGTGCGTTGATTTTCAATAATTATTCTGGTTTTGGCTGCGGCGCCTCAAGGCCGAAATCAGCGATTTCGTGACAACCGGCGCGAATTTTGTCACGACAGCGGAGCCGGAGGACGAAAAAAGGAATGCTCCAGGCGCGCGGCATAATGTTGGTTCCGAACCACAACATCGGGAGCACTCCCATGCCAGCATCGCAGCTTTCGACCGGCTTGTCCCTTTCGATTTTTTCCCGGGAGACCGCCGAGGCTTTGCAAACGTTCGCAACCTTCCTCGGGAAAGGGGGCGAGGCCGTCGAAGCATTCCGGTCTTTCGCGGCCTTCCGAAGGGGCCGAACGAGGGGGCCCCGAGGCGTTCGCCGATTTCGAGGTCGGGCTGCGCAAGCGGGGGCTCGGTCGCGCGGTGAAGCACGTCGAGGATCGGGACGAGAACGCCGGCCCGGTCCGCCGGGACGGCCGGGTCTTCTACCGGTCCACCAAAGCGACGTCGAAAACCCACGCTGTTCGGTCCGGTCAAGTTCTTGCGTCCGCCGGTCGCCGGGAAGCCCGTCGTTCTCGCCGGTCGACGAAGGCCTGGGCCTGTTCGACAAGTACCTCACGGGTCCGGCGGCGCAAAGCGCCCTTATGCTTCTGTGCCACTGCACGCCGACGGACGGAGCCAAAATCCTCAAACGGGGCATGAACCCGTCGTCGAGTTGCGCGTCTGTTGACGAAGGCGGGCGAGCGCTGGAACGAGAAGGAGGGGACGGCCAGGAACGACATCCGCGAGGCGGAAACGGTGCGAAGCGGCTTCCTGCACCGTCTCGCTCGACGGGGTTCCGCTTCGCCCCGACGGGGACAGGGAAGCGTGCTGGCGCGAGGCGTCCTGCGGGACTGTCAGCTTCCACGACGCGGACGGCAATCGCCTGAGAACGGTGAGCGTTGCGCGTATGCCGGAAGCCGGCAAGGCGACGCTGAAGGCGCAGCTCGCCGCCGAGGTCGCCCACGTCCGGAAAGTGCGGCCCGACCTGCCGCTGGTCGCCGTCGCCGACGCCGCGCCCGACAACTGGACGTTTCTCGAGGGGCTTCAGCCCGACGAACGGGCGGTCGACTTCTTTCATGCGTGCGAGCACCTCAGCGAGGTTGCCGACCACGCGGTCGCGACCGACTGGTACGACAGGTACCGCGCCATCCTGCGCGACGACGAAAAGGGTGCCGACAAGGTCGTCCGGGCGATTCACCATCTCCGCGGCAAGGCAACGGCGCTCAAGATTCTCGACCGCGAGCTTGCATTCTTCCGCAAGAACAGGGGGCGCTACGCTAACCTCAAGGCCAAGGGTTACCCGGTCGGGTCGGGCGTCGTGGAGGCCGCCAACAAGGTGCTGGTCAACCACCGCATGAAACGGGCGGGCCAGCGCTGGAGCATGCGGTCAGAACGTCCTTACCTTCAGGGCGGCGTCGGGCCGCTTCGACGCGGCTGGCGATGACCGGAACGCACGCCGCAAACGAAAACCAGGCATTGGACGTCATCGCGGCCTGACGGCGGGAATCCTTTCCCGGAGCAAACAAGGTTTTACAAAAATAGATTTGCACCCCACGACGACCTCTTCGTTTTCCCGTTGGATCAGCGCCACACGCTCGGCAACCGTCACCGAAACGGCGGCCGTAGTTTTCTTGCGCAATTTCCGCGTAGCCTGCTTGAGAGCGACATTAAGACGGCAACAAGCGTTCGCGACCCTGCCGGTCGACAATGCCGTGCAGGCAGTTTCCGCGACCTCGAAACCGCGGGCCGCCCGGTCAATCCGTTATGCACCCGCCGAGCAACGGATGTTCGCGAGGTGCCGCGCCTTTCGGATCGAAACCCGTCCTGTAGGTCCGGACGGCCTGCCGGAAGAGCGACGGCTCCTTTCCAATCAAGCCTGGTCAGAGCGAAGGTTCCCGTCGCCGTGACGACGACATGGGCGGTTCTGACCGTCCGCTCGAACACGGACCTGACCTAAATCGGCATGGCTTCGGGATCGTCACTCGAATCCCGCATCGAAACGACGAGAACTTGGCGCTCAGAACCGGGCCTCATCTCAACGAATCGAGATGCCTTTTCCGACGTATCGACGAGCCAAGGCGCTCCGTTGATCGACCAACCGTTGAGAGCGCCGCCCTGCTCTGAAGCGCCCAAACCGGACATGATGCATGGATCGCTCATACTGTCAGTTAATGACAATCAAGTCGTCGGAAGATTGTTTTCGGACGAATTGCCGATTATAATTCTTTCCTTGTACTGCTCGCAGGACGGAATCCGACAACGGAAAGAAGATCGATTACAGCCGCTTAACTCGCCCCTTTCCCGAAGCGCGTCGCCAGGATATCGTCGTGCAGCGAGGGTGGGAAATGTCCGTCCAGCAACAGTTGCGCGGCAAGCCGAACGAGCCCTCCGGTTGTTCTGGAGACGCTCGTAGATTTGCTTCGGAAAGCCGCCTTGCGTCAGCTCTTTCCGGGGGTCACCTCCTGACGGGCAGGCTATCTCCGCCGGGGATAACCCAGAGCTTGTTCCTGCGGAGATGTCCGAACGGATGTTCGGGACGGAGAACCTTGCGGGGAGATTCGAAATCGAGGAGCGGCTTTTTCAGCGGCCTCTCGTACGTTTCATCCGGGCGCCTGCAAGGGGCGCTTGGGGCGACGCGCCGGGCGATTCGGCTCTGTCGGGCATTCGTCAGGTCCGCCGGGGCCGGCGCACGAAAATCGACGCCGCCTTCAACCCGAACCGAATCAGCGTGGCAACGGCGACGGGGAGGAGCCATGGGCCGAAAAAATGCCTCCGGAAATAGCGCAGAAAACCGCGCGTCTTGCACCATTCCACCCATACCGGATTGGCATGGCTGGTGCCTCCGTGATGGACTGCCGTCACATGCGGCGCGAAATAGACCGGGATCTCCGCCCGATGCAACCGCAGGCAAAAATCCAGATCATCCACGTGCAGAAAATAACCTTCGTCCATCCCGCCCACGGCACGGTAGGTGCTTGTCGGCAACATCATGCACGCTCCGCTGATGACAGGTACGCGCGTGGTTCGGTTGGGAAGCGGTTCCCGATCAGCAATTCCCGCTAAGGCTCAAAACCCTTGGAAAATATGGGGTCGGAAAAAAATTTTTCGTGGACTTTTCGAGGTGATTCGGGGCTATTTGCCTTCAAGCGGAGCATTTTTCTCTGGAAAGTGGTCCGAAGGCGAGGCGGGATTGCACCAAAATGGCCAGAATGCCAGGCATGCGCAAGACGCTCAGCGCTCCGGGGTTGCTGAAGGAAGTGCGAGCTTGTTTCGACCGTATCGAAGATCCGATTGCCAGCCGGGGGCTGAACCAGACGGACTGTCTGATGTCGGGTTTGGCGGTGTTCGGTATGAAGTATGCGTCGCTTCTACAATTCGACGATGCCGCACACGCCGACGAAGCGGTTCGGCACAACCTCGCGAACTTGCGTCAAGCGTGTGCCGTCGGACTCTGCGATGCGAGAACGGCTTGACGAAGTCTGTCCGCGGCAATTGCGGCGTTGTTTCACGAAGATGTTCCAGGTTTTGCAACGAGGCAAGGGGCTGGAACAATACACTTGTCTGAACGGGTATTACGCTCTTTCGAGGAACGGGATACTTTTCGTCGGACAAGGTGCACTGTAAAAACTGCTGCGAGAAACATCACCGCGACGGTACGATTACCTACTACCACCAGATGTTGGGAGCCGTTCTGGTGCACCCGGAACAGAAGGAGGTTTTTCCGTTTGCACCGGAACCGATCCTGAAGGGAGACGGCGCAAAAAAGAATGATTGCGAACGCAGCGAAACGGCTTTTGAAAGATGTGCGTCGTGAACACCCGCACCTGAAGTTGATCGTGTTGGAGGATGGGCTGGCCTCAAATGGACCGCATGTCAATCTTCTCAAGGAGTTAGACATGCGTTTCATACTGGGTGCAAAGCCTGGCGACCACAAGTTCCTGTGGGTCAACAACGCGCCGTCCGTGGAGCACCGGGAGTTCACGGACGAGGACAACATACGGCACGAATTCCGGTACGGAGTGCCTCTGAACGATACGCACTTCGACCTCAAAGTGAACTTTCACTGGGAGAAGCTTCCAAACGGCAAGAAACAACGTTTCTCCTGGGTCACGGATCTGCCAATTGACGAAGGGAACGGAGTTGATGCGCACCGGGCGGGCGCGCTGGAAGATCGAAAACGAAACTTTCAACACCCTGAAGAACCAAGGCTACTGAGCACAACTTCGGTCACGGTAACAACAATCTGTCGACTGTCTTCGCGTTGATGCTAGCGTTCCTGATTGACCAGATTCAACAGCGATGTTGCAAACTGTTCCAACAGGCGCAAACGAAGGCCAAGCGGCCCATTTACTTCTGGGAAAAAGTGCGGGCATTGTTTCTCGACTACTTCCTGAAGGACTGGGAGACGCTCTACGATCGCGTTTGGACACCGGAAAGCAGTGGGAATTCCCACCTCCTGACCCGGCACCGTGTCCGAGTGTGCTAAAGCAGGTTTTTCAGGGGAAGCAGGGTAGTCAAGGCTATGTCGGCGCCAGGCCGAAGCGGGAAAGGTGCGTCGCGACGGCTGGTCCCTCGGTAACGATGCTATCTCGACGCGCCTTTTGCAAAGGGCGGCCACCTTAGCGGGAATTTCTGGTTCCCGATGAAGATTGAGACGGCACCGCCGGAACGGCGCGAATCTATCCAGCCTTAAAGCTTCCACAAGGGCGGTGCGGGGCGTGAGAAGAGCGCGCCGCGTTGCGCGTTGCTCGCTTCCGGCGGCGTCGGTCAGGCGGCACCCGAGCAGCCAGTCGTCGCCGAGCTTCGACGCTTCGGTCAGTAGCGCGGGAATAGCGGCCGTCGCAAGGCGACAGTCAGGGTTCAGCAACAAGAGGTAACGGCCTTTGCTCTCTGCGGCGCCGATATTGCAGCCGCGTGCGAATCCGACGTTGCCGTGACCGGAAACGATCTTCAGCCGTGGTTCTGCGGCCGACATGCGTGTCAGCGCAGCGGCCACCGAATCCGGATTGCCATTGTTCACGAGAATCACTTCGTCCACGCCCCGTTGGTCGGCGGCGAGCACGGCCTCAATGGACTCGAACAGCACCCCCCCCCCGTCTGGTACGAGACCATGACGACGCTTACCTCTTCCACGCATGCGCGACGCGCACTCGCTCGGCGCCCTTGGATCCCAACCGCTGTCGGGCCTGCCCCACGGTGATTTTCAGTCGCACGCATGTTTTCTCCCTCAGCAGGGATATAGAGACCTCACGGTCGCCTCGCAACGGCGCAGTCAGAATATCCGGTTGTTGTTTTCGAGGGAGCCATCGGCTATGTTCCCTTCCCTGTTCCGCTTGGCGGAATTCAACAACGGAAAGAAGATCGATGGCGGGTTTTGACGAAAACCAACTCACGAAAGGCCACCTTCGCAAGCTTGAGGCGTTGCGCAAATCCCTCGGGACCGATATCGCCGACGAGGCGTTCGCGAAGTGGATCGCAAAGCAAAGCAAACCGGTTCCCGAAGATCGCAACGCCGCCGTAATGGCCGGAGCGATCATGCAGCTGATCGAGCAGGGCAAGTTGAGCATTCCGCGAGGAGGTTACCTCGTTCGCCGCGGCCGCGGCCGGGTGATCGTGGAACCCGTAAAGGAAGAGTGACTGCGGAACGCCTCGGCACGGCCCGCGGCGGCGGAAAACCATTCCCCGGTCGCGGCGCCGACGAAGGCGGAACCCGGCTCGACCGTCAGCTCCTCCACCACATAGCCGTCGTTGAGACGCTTCTGCCCGAAATTCCGGTCCAGGCCGCGACAGTGTGTGGCATCGCCGTCGCGTAGTAGCCGAGCCCTCACGGAACGCCGCGAAGGACGGCAGCTGCACGTAATCTCTCGCCAGGCTGCGGTACGCCTTGTCACCGCCGTGCCGCGGCTCCGCGCCGGTCTCCTGGAGCCGCGACTCAGCTCCCGGCACCGCCGGGATCATCTCTTCTCCGGTCGCAGTACCGCCGCGGCAGGCCGTTGACATGTCGCACCCTTACTCGTCGGCACGGGCTGAGGGCGTTCCTTGACGCCGGGCAGTTCTGACATGCAAGCGACACCGCCGCATCCCGAGAACCCCCTTCGCCCGGCCGAAACCGCCGGGCGAGGCGACCACGCGTTGCGAGGACGCCCGCCCCTACGCAGGGTTCTCCGGCAGGTGCTGCGGATCCCAGCTCCACTCCGCGACCACGAGGTCCGCCAACTCTGCGCAGGACGACACCGCCGTCATCCCGCTGGCGTGCCACCGGACGACGGCGTCATGCCCGCGGATTTCGACCACCTCGCCGTGGTCGTCCCACTCGCCGCCCTCGAAGATCTGCACCTTCGTCCCGATGTCGAGCTTCATTTCCGCCCCTCCCGCGCCTACGCCGACACGCCGTAGCTTCGGGCGTGCGCCCGCTGCGCCGCCCGCTCGGCGTTCTTTTCCTCGAGGGCGTCCTGCCGCTCCGTTCCTTCCTTTCCGGCGCTCCGCTCGCAGCCCGCCCGGAACAGGTCGTCGCCGGTCCTGCAGATGCGGTCGCCGGCTTCGAGCGCGGCGGTCCCTTCGGAATTCCGGACGAGGAGACTGACCGCGTCCTCCCCCGCGCCGCCGGCGTCGACCACGAAATCCTCGACCACGGCCTCGACCGCGCGCCGGCCGGCGACCGACGGCCACGGGCCGGAGCGGACCTCTTCGGTCCACCGGATCAAGTCGCCGCGGACGATGTCGTCCGGTCCCGCCAAAGCGCGCGCCGGGACGCCCCGGAACAGCTCCCCCTGCACCGCCGGCTCCGCGGTCACCAACGGCGGAGCTGGCGGCGGCGCCCGCACCACGACCGTCTCTTCCCGGGTTTCCTCCAAGGTCTCCGTCCGCCGGTAACCCTCGGTCAGCCCGCTCAGAAATTCGGCCGCCTTCGCGGCGTGCGACGCCGCCGTGAAGAAGGCCTTCTTGTCGTCCTTCATCACCGCCATCCAGGCGCCGATGTAGGCCGCGTGGTCCTCGCGCACCTCCGGCGCGATCCCCGTCTCGGCGCCGACGAAGGCGGAACCCAGTTCGGCCGTCAGCTCCTCCATCGCGTAGCCGTTGTCGCCGAAGCGCTTCTGCCCGAAATTCCGGTCCAGACGGTCCGGGTGCCGCGTCCAGTGCGTGATCTCGTGCATCGCCGTCGCGTAGTAGCCGAGCGGCTCCCGGAACGCCGCGAAGGACGGCAACTGCACGTAATCGCCGGCCGGGCTGTAGTACGCCTTGTCGCCGCCGTGCCGCAGTTCCACGCCGGTCGCCTGGAGCCACGCCTCAGCCCCCTCGATCCGCGCCGCCGGGCTCATCTCTTCCGACTTCCGCTCGTAGTACTGTTGCGGCAGGCTGTCGATCTGGGCGACGTTGAAGACGGTGTAGCCCTTCATGACCGGAACTTCCTTCTCCTCCTCGATTCCGGTCTCGGGATCGACCTCCGTCTTCGTCCAGGTCTTGGCGAAGGTGACGAGGACGCCCTTTTCGCCCTTGCGGACATTGCCGCCGAGTTCCTGCGCCTGACGGTAGGTCATCCAGGTGGGCTTGTCGTAGCCGCGCTCGGAGGCGGCGGACCAGAGGAGAACGACGTTGGTGCCGCGGTAGGGTTCGCCGTTGTGGCGGAGGGGCAGGGTCGGGGCCGGCTTCTCGGCCTCGACGCCGGTCTCCCACGGCCGTTGCCACGGGCGCACGCCTTTTTCGAGCTGGGCCAGGATCGTGTCGGTGACCTCCTGGTAGATGTCTCTCGCCATCAACTCCTTCTTTCCGGCCCCGCGGCGCGAACGGGACGAGGGAAACTACTACGCTCTTCCGGCGACAGAAAAAAGGTTTGCAACCGGTCGCCGGGACGCGCGCGCTGCGGCCGCGGCGTCTGCGGAGTTTCGCGAAACCGGCGGATACGTTCGTTCCGTGCGGACTTCTGTCCGCGCCGCGGCGACCGTCACTCGGCCTTGGCCCGCCACTCTTCCGCCATGCGTTGCGCGCGTCCGAGTTCCGATTTCGACAGCAACTTCGCGAGACCATCGCGCAATTTGGCAGCCTGCTCGCGTACCGAGCCGGTTAGTCGGGAAGCGGCCAGATTCGCCCACATATGCGCTTGAAGGTAATTCTGGGGAACGCCCCTACCTTGGTAGTACATGAGCCCGAGTAAGTGCTGAGCTCCGGCGTCTCCCTGTTCAGCGGCGCGGCGATACCACCTCGCCGCCTCGGCGGCGTCCTTCGCAACCTCCTTGCCGCGGGTGTACATGGCCCCGAGGAAGAGCTGAGCCTTGGCGTGTCCCTGTTCGGCGGCGCGGCGATACCACTTCGCCTCCTCGGCGGCATCCTCCGCAACGCCCTCGCCGAGACCGTACATGAGCCCGAGGACGTACTGAGCGTCGGCGTCTCCCTGTTCGGCGGCGCGGCGATACCACTTCGCAGCCTCCGCAGCGTTCTCCGCAACGCCCTCGCCACGATGGTACATGCCCCCGAGGACGTACTGAGCCTTGGCACCTCCCTGTTCGGCGGCGCGGCGATACCACTTCACCGCCTCGGCGGCGTCCTCCGCAACGCCCTCGCCAAGGCGGTACATGCTCCCGAGCAAAAACTGAGCCTCCGCGTGTTCCTGGTCGGCAAGATGCCGAAAACCACGCAAAGCCGTGGCGTAATCGCCGCGATCATAGGCCGCCCCAGCCTCTTCGAACGATTGCGCCGTCGCCGAACCGGCCGACACCGTCAGAACGAGCGCAAGAACAAGGAATATCTTCATCCATGTTTCTCCCGTATGCGCGATCATATCGGATCGTCTCGTGGAGATCCCGCCGCGCCGTCGGCCGAAACAACGTCGCGAACGGCCGTTTTTTCGGCCGCCCGCCGCCACGGCGCAAACCTCTGCTTCCTCGAATGCGTTCGCCCTTGGTGGCGGGTTTCGATGGGCAGCCAGCCTTCCGACTTTTCCGCCGATCTCGAAAGTTCCTGCAAGGAACGGGCTTCCGCGGAGCCGCATGAAAGTCCCCCGATCTTCCGCATCGCTTATCGCCACCCATTGAGGAGACGGTCCGTCCATCCGCCGACCGGCTCTCCAGGCGCAAGGGATCCATCGGCCGATGTTGCCGACAGTTCAGCCGACCTCCGGCCCGACCCGCCGCCGCCCTCGCGTTTCCTCGGCTGGCCGGTTCCAGAACCCTATGCGTCGCAAAAGCACTCAGAGCGGCGTTGACCGGCATGTTCCTGTCACCGCGTTCAGCCGGATCCTGTCGAAAGCCGTGTGCGGCACGGAACGTTCGACGCCTCTCAAGCGAGTTCGAACGCCGTTCGTCGGCCGACCCGCCGAGTCATGGCGATGCGAGCGGCGGAATTCCGGAGTTGTCGGGCCGGCGCGTAGCGGGCGGTTGCAGTGACTCCCCCGCCCTTATGCTTGAACCCTCGGCGGGCAGGTCGTAGCCTTCTGGCGCATCGGCCGCAGTTCGGGCGGCCCTGAGCCGGGAATTCGACAGTGAACGACGCACAGAAGATCGCTCTTGCGCTCGACTATCCCTACGAAGCGCCAGACAGGAGTTTCCTCTTCGAGAACGGCGAACCGAGCGAAGATCCCGGCCGGGAAATCATCAATGCTCCCGACCGCAAGCGCATTCTCGCCATCGGCTCGAACCGTTCACCCGGGCAACTGGCTCGCAAATTCGACAAATCTGACGAGTGCGCTATCGCGGCGGTCGCCGCGACATTGCATGACTTTGACGTCGTCTACGCAGCCAGGATCGCAAGCTACGGCGCGATACCGGCGACGCTCGTCCCTGAACCGGGCGCGATAGTGCGCGTCGCCGTGTTGTCGAGGGGCAGTTGCAGCGCATGCACGACAGCGAAACACCTGCCTACCGCTTCGAGCGCTACCGCAAAATCGACCTCCGGCTCGATACCTACGTCGCGAATGTCGGCCCGGCGTTCCTGGACGGTGCGCAGGTTGCGCTGAAGGAGGTTACGGCCGTCGAACGCAACCTGAATGAATTGTCCCAGCGCGAAATGCAGTGCGCGCTTCGCGACATGATCGACCCGCAAGTCGACCTGGACGAATTCGTGCTCGGCAGCGTTGGCGAGGACAACAAAAAAACCGTGACAGGCGAAAAAAATTCCTCAAAAACCCGGTGCAGTCTCCATAGACAAGGCGATCGTCGGCACGGAAGTCGTAGGCGTCCTCGTATGCGGTCGGCCCGTCTCCCGCATGAGGGACGACGGCGAGTCCCTGGAGGTCGCGCGCCCCTGCACGCTCGGCGGGAAAAACGTATGTTCCAAGCTCTACGATGCCGCAGCGCGCCGCAGCGGCTCACCGCCGCATAGGGACGACCTGCATACGCGAAGAGGAACACGGATCGCCGGTCAAAGCAGCCGTTTGGTCGCTTTCGCGCACGGCCACGGGGAAATTCTGGAACGCTCCCGCCAGAGCGTGCGAAGACAAGCGCACGCTCGACGACAAGAAACACTACGAACGCAACTTCCGACCGGAACTTCATCCCTTCCGACTGCCGCAATCCAGAAGCCAACCCGAGCTTCCTCTCGAAGATCCTGTCTCCAGCGGTCGGACGCCATAAGTCGCGCGCAACCGAAAGGGCACGCAATGAACCAGCCCACCCTCGTCAACATGGCCGTCGACATGCCCAGCTATGAGTTGGCGGATCTCGTCATCGAAGCCATCCAGCAGGTCCATGACGACCCCGCGTACGAGTTTCGCAAGGACGAGTTCTTTCACGTCAGGCCACAGGAGGACAAAGACATCGTCGTCGTCGACGCTTCCGGCGCCTTCTTCGCCAAGCATCTCAACTTCCCTCGCGACATCAACGTCTCCAAGCCCTGCGAATTCAAGGACAACCTCCTCGATCGTCCCTTCCACATTAACGAGACCGTCGCCGAACGCCTGACCATGACCTGCATCTGCATCTCGGAGATGGACCCCGGCGCCGTCTTCCTCGCCCACACCATCGCTCGCAGGCGCATCAAGCTCAAGAACATGACCACCTTCGAGCTTCCCGACTTCAAGACCTTCAACGCCAAGCGGCCGGAACAGGACTTCGACGGCTATATCGCGCAGCTCAAGGAGTTCCGCGAATACCTCGCCACGAACCCGGACTTCGTCGAGTGGGAACATTTCGACGAAAACGACCCGGACGCTCTCAACCCCAACACCGCCTGACAAGAGGCGCTGCGCACAGCGCAGACCCCTCTCGTCAAGGCGATACAGGCGTCAACGCAACGTCGTTCGCGCGCACCTGTTGGATCCAACAAGGAGCAGGAACTCTGCTACGTGAACACGCAGGGTTCGCACGCGACGCGTACAACCATGCCCTCGCCGACTTCAAGGCAGGATTGGACAAGGGCGAGTTTCGCGGAACCTGCGACCTCACCCGCAGATTCAACTCGGCGAAGCGCGAACCCATGGTCCCACGCCGTGCGCCAGCGCGTGGGCTTGCACGCAATAACGCATCTCGGCGAAGCCGTAACCGCGTGGCGGGGCAAGAAACGAGACGGCAAGGCGCGAAAGTCAAAATCGCGCTTTCCCAAATTCCGCAAGAAAGGAATAACGTGTCAGCCCCTTCCCGTTCGAAGGACTTTGTCGAGACCTGACGCCGCTGTCGCCAGCCTTCGGGACGACGGGCTGGAGAACGTCGCGGCGACGGCGAACCGTCGGCGTTGGCGCTTTCGAACATTGCCGAGAGCGGGCCGGGCAACGCAGCGGCGGCGCTCTCGACGCTCCCGCGTCGGGCGGACAGGACCTGATTCAGCTGCGCAGCGGCGATTCCCCGGTCTTCTGCTGCCCTGCCGCAGGAAACTTCCGCTCATAGCGGGCGCGGCTGCTGATCAAGAGAGTCCAGATCCAGGGTCGCGCCTGGAAGACGCGGGCCGCCCGATGTCGAGCCCGCAGCCGAAAAGCCGAACCCGGCGCTGCGCCAGACGCCCCGGGCGATGGCAGCCGCCGCCGGTCGGCGGAAATGGCGGATTCCGGCGGCGAGATCGAACTGTCCGGGGTCGGCGCGGGCGCGCACGGCACAGCGTTCTTCGGCGGCGGCTTCCACATGGACGCGCAGGCGATGGCGACCTGGTACGACGTCAAGCTGACCACCGGCCGGAACGCGGTTCTGAAGGACGGCGCGAAAGCTCTGGGGCTGGCCCTCGGCGTCGAGGTCGAGCGGCGGACGGACATGGGCGACGGCCTGACCGTGACGCCCGGCGTCGGGCTGGCGTGGTCGGACGTGTCTCTGGATTTCACGGACACGATAGGCAGCGGCGGAGCCCGGGTGTCGGTGGAAGACGCGCGGAGCCTCGCGGGCCGCGCCGGGTTGCGAGCCGAGGCGCAGATGGAGGACGGCTTGCGGCTGTCCGGCTCGGTGGAGGCGACGCGCGAGTTCGCGGAGGAGCGGACGGCGAAGATTTCGCGGGAGGCGTTGAAGACCGCCGAGGCCCGAAAGACCGGGGTCCGCCTCGGGATCGGCGGCGCGCGCAGCTGGGAGGACGGCCGCTACGCGTTGCGCGCCTCCGCCGGATACGCCGCCCGCGGCAGCGGCAACGGCGAGTTCGACGGCGGGATCAACTTCGCGATGCGCTTCTGAAACCCCGGCGGCGGGCCGGCAACGCGCGCCGGGCGGCCGCCTCCCCCCGGACGGGCGACCCGCTCCCGGCCGCCGCGAAAGGCGCGGCTTCGCGACGGAACGGGAACCTTCGGCGCCGTGGGCCGCCTCGAAAGCTTTACGAGCCTCCAACAACGGGAAACGCTGCGACGGCACCTGCGACACGCTGCCAAGCGCCGGACGGCATCGCGAATCTCCCGGTCCGCGGAACCGACGGCTCCCCGTTGAGGCCCGCACGGAGCGTGCCTTTCAAGCAGGTTCGAACGCCGTTCATCGGCCGGCCGAGTCATGGCGGTGCGAGCGACGGAATTCCGGAGTTGTCGGGCTGGCGGGTAGCGGGCAGTTGCGGAGACTCGCCCGCCCGGATGCTTGAACCCGCAGCGGGCAGGCCGTAGCCTTCCGGCGCATCGGCCGCAGTTCGGGTGGTCCTGAGCCGGGAATTCGACAATGAACGACGAACAACGGAAGCAGATCGAGCGTGCGCTCGACTATTCCTACGAAGCGCCGAACGAGAGTTTTCTATTCGAGAACGGCAAACCGAGCGAAGACCCCGACCGAATCGCCGAAATCATCGATGCTCCCGACCGCAAGCGCATTCTCGCCATCGGTTCGAATCGTGCACCCAAGCAATTGGCTTGCAAATTCAAACATGAACCCGCTATCGCGGCGGTCGCCGCGACATTGCACGACTTTGACGTCGTCTACGCAGCCAGAATCGCAAGCTACGGCGCGGCAACGCTCGTCCGTCAAACGGGCGCGATAGTGCGCGTCGCCGTGTTGTACCTTACCAAGAAGCAACTGCAATGCATGCACAAGAGCGAAGGCGTTGAAAAACCTGCCTACCGCTTCGAGCGCTACCGCGAAATCGACCTCCGGCTCGATACCGAGCAACAAATCCTCGATACCGAGCAACAAATCGGCGAAATCGATACCTACGTCGCGAATGTCGGCCCGGCGTACATGAACGGTGCGCCGATTGCGCTGAAGGAGGTTAAGGCCATCAAACGCAATTTGATTGTCTCAGCGCGAAATGCAGTGCGCGCTTCGCGACAGGGTCGACCCGCAAGTCGACCTGGACAAATTCGTACTCGGTAATATTGGAAACTCGAAAAAACGTCTCGGACGCAACCAATTTCTCAAACACTTGGTGCGGTCTCCACAAACAAAAGCGTGCCTTCCCGCCCGAAGGACTTTGCTAAGACCTGACACCGTTGTCGCCGACCTTCTGGACAATGAACTGGAACGCGACGCAAACGGTGACGTCGAGCGGCGGCACGGACGACGGGCTGGCGAACGTGAACGTCGCGACGACGACGATCCGTCGGCGTTGACGCTTTCCACCATTGCCGGGAGCAGGGCGGGCAACGCAGCGGCAGCGAGGCTCCCGCATGCAGCGGGCGGACAGGACCTGATCCAGCTGCGCCGCGGCAATTCCGGCGATCCGGTCTCTTGCTGCCCTGCCGCAGGAAACTTCCGCTCGTAGCCGACACGGCCGCTGATCAAGAGAGTCCAAACCCCGGGTCGCGCCTGGAAGACGGGCGCCGCCCGACGTCGAACCCGCAGGCGATTCGTTCAGGAGCGCTGGCCCGCTATCATCCTCGGGCACTTCGAAGCTCGCGAATCCAGCCGAACAACTCCCCGCCGATAGCAATGACGATACGCGCCCAAGGCGTGGTCGACACGCCCGAACCGCGCTTCTCCGCCGATGTCCGCGACGCCTCGTCTTGACAGTTGAAACGCCAGCCCCATGCCGCGGCTCGGCTGTACGGAGCGGCGATATCCAGTTTGGCACCAGCCCGAACGCCGGCCGAACACCTGCGCAGGAAGTCGCGGCGTTGCACCGCAATGCACTGCGCAGGCAGCACCGTTCCCCGTCGGTCCGACCGCTTGTCCGGCTCGGGCTCTCCGCTATACAGTGAGCGGCGTGACCTTCCGGTATTTCCACGATAAAGAGCGAACCAAGCCACTCCATTCGCACGGGCCGCATGGAGTTCACCGCTGAAGCGAGAGCGAGCAATGGATGACGACGTGATCACCCGACTTGTAGCTGGAGCGGACGCCAGCAGGCCGGATGACTGGGGCGTCGCGCCACTGCATTGGGCAGCTGCCCACACCCGCGATCCGGCTGTGCTCGAAGCCCTCCTGACGGCCGGCGCAAACGTGGAGGCACGCGACAACGAGGGCTGGACCCCGCTTCATTGGGCGGCTGCATTCGGCGAAAATGCCGCGCCCGTCGAGGCGTTATTGCGCGCTGGCGCGGATCTGACCGCACGCATGGAGGAAAGCTACACTCCTCTTCATCTGGCCGCGGAGCACAACGGGAGGCCGGAGGTCGTCTCGGCGCTTCTGGCTGCCGGAGCGGATCCCGACGTTACACTCGACATTCCGAATAACGAGCGTACCCCGCTCTATCTCGCGGTCGAATACCAGGAGGATACCGCGATTGTCTCGGCGCTTCTGGCCTCGGGCGCGGATGCGAGTATGCGAACGGCAGCCGGCTGGACAGCGATACATATGGCAGCCGCAAATTTTCCGACGATGCTCTACGCCCTCCTGGCTGGCGGCGCGGATCCGAATGCGCGAGACGAAGACGACGAAACTCCGCTTCATATGGCGGCAGCCACCCGCTATTTCGGAGAAGGTTCCGATGAGGTGACCAAAGCCCTCCTGGCGTCCGGTGGCAATCCTGACGCACGAAACAAGGACGGCGAGACCCCGCTCCACTTCGCGGCCGCAGAAGGGCTAAGCCCGGCCGTAGTCGAAGCGTTGCTGACCGCCGCCGATCCCGGCGTGCGGAATCTGGCCGGCGACACGCCCGCGGATATAGCGAAGAAGAGGGAGTCACCGAGGTGCGAAATATGCCGACGGTTGCTTGACGACATATGCCGGTTGCTCGACGAGACTCGCCCGACCCTTGGTAACGCACCTTGAGGGAAAAATGCCTGCTCGCCCGCCGGCCTCCGAAGCGACCCCGATTTGCTTCGACAGTCGCGTGGACATCAAGCTCGACGCCAAGTCGGACTTGAAAAGCGATGAATTGCACGAACGTCCGCGCAAAAACGGCCGTACATGGCGGGATGCCCGACCAACAGGACCGTCGGCCCTACGCGGGATTCTCCCGTAGGTGCTGGAGATCCCATCTCGATTCTGCGACCATCAAGTCGATCAACTCAGCTCAGTGCATCGTCGCAACGAGGCCACTGGCGCGCCATCGGACGATGGCGTCTCGCCTGCGGATTTCGACCACCTCGCCATGATCGTCCCACTCGCCGCCCTCGAAAATCTGCACTTTCGCATCGACTTCGAACTTCGTCTCTCCCGCGCCTACGCCGAAATACCGCAGCTTCGGCCGGGCGCCCGCTGCGCCGCCTCCACCCGTTCGGCGTTCTTCTCGTCGAGGCCGGCCCGCCGCTCCGTCCCTTCCTTTCCGGCGCTCTGCTCGCAGCCTGCCCGGAACAGGTCGTCGCCGATCCTGCAGATGCGCCCGCCCCTGCCGAGGGCGTTCATCCCCTCTGAATTCCTGATCAGAAGGCAGACCGCATCCTCCCCGTTGCCGCTGGCGTCGACCACGAATCCTCGACCGCGCGCTGGCCAGCGACCGATGGCACGGCGCGAATCTCTTCGCTCCACCGGATCAAGTCGCCGGGATCGGTCAAGGATCGCGCCGTCGGCTCCTTCTTTCCGATCCCGCGGCGCGAACGGGACGAGGGAAACTACGACGCTCTTCCGTCGACAGAAAGAAGGTTCGCAGCCGGGTGCCGGAGCCCGTGCGCTCCGGCCGCGGCGTCTGCAGGGTTTCGGGAAACCGGCGAACCCGTTCGTTCCGTGCGGACTTCTGTCCGCGCCGCGGCGACCGTCACTCGTTCTCGGCCCGCCACTCTTCCGCCATGCGTTGCGCGCGCGCGAGTTCCGATTTCGACAGCAGTTCCGCAACTTTGTCGCGCAACTCGACAGCCTTCTCGCGTTTCGCGCCGGTCAGCCGGGAAGCCGCTAGATTGGCCCACGCATGCGCTTGGAGGAAGTACTGGGGAACACCCTCGCCGGTGTAGTACATGCGCCCGAGGTTGTACTGAGCGTCGGCGTTTCCCCGTTCGGCGGCGCGGCGATACCACCTCGCCGCCTCGGCGTCGTCCTTCGCAACGCCCTCGCCGACGCCGTACATGATCCCGAGGTTATACTGAGCGTCGGCATCCCCCTGTTCGGCGGCGCGGTGGAACCACTTCATCGCCTCGGCGTCGTCCCTCGCAACTCCCTCGCCTCGGCGGTACATGATCCCGAGATTAAACCGAGCTCGGACGTGTCCCTGTTCGGCGGCGCAGCGGTACCGTTTCGCCGCCTCGGTGGCGTCCTTCGCAACGCCCTCGCCAGTATAGTACATAACTCCGAGCGCGAACTGAGAGAGGGCGAATCCCTGCTCAGCGTCGCGACGATGCCGCTTCTCGGCCTCGGCGTCATTCTCCGCAACGTCATTGCCAATGTTGAACATAATGAGGCGGATCTGAGCTCCGACGTGTCCCTGTTCGGCAGCGCGGCGGAGCCACCTCGCCGCCCCGGTATCGTTCTGTGCAACACCCGCGCCCTCAAGGTACATGGTCCCGAGGGTGTACTGAGCTCCGGCGTGTCCCTGTTCGGCGAGCGGACGAACCGTTCGTATAGCCGTCACGTAATCGCCGCACTCATGGGCGGTCCGAGACTCTTCGAACGTCCGGACTGTCGCCGAACCGCCCGACGCCGCCAAAACGAGCGCAAGAACAAGGAAAATCTTCATCCGCCGTTTCTCCCGTGCGCGATCATACCGGATCGTCTCGTGAAGAGTCCGCATCACCGTTGGCCGAAACCGCCCCGCCAACGATCATTTTTCCGGCCGCTCGCCACCATCGCCACGGCTTGGACCGCTGCTTCCTCGAATGCGTTCGCCCTTGGAAGCGGGTTTCGCTGCGCCGACCGGAATTTCGCATCCCCGGACGATATCGGAAAATTCCTGCAAGCAACGGATTGCCGAGGAGGCGCATGAAAGTCCGGGCATCCTCGGCAGCGCTCATCGAAGGAACGGTCCGTCCGTCCGCCGCCCGTCTCCTCGGGCGCGATCAAAAATGGGCAGAAACAGCGCCGCCGACGATTATTGTCGGCAGTTCAATCGCCGCGCCGACCGTTCAAGCATCGGCCCGACGGTCACCCGCCGTTGTCCGGCGCGAAACCACGCTTGTTCATGGTTCGCTCGGCCTCCTTTATCCGCTGCGTCGCATCGGTCACCTCGCTGATACTCCACACGCCATCGTGGAGCATGAAGCGGTGGCTGTTCGTGTAATAGGTGGCCTCCTTCTCGATGATCGGTCGGGGAACAAGAGCGGCGCGTTTCACTGTGAAGTAATCATCGAACAGAACCGCTGCCAACACCTGGAAATGGCCGTCCGCCAGATTCCGGATGGCCGACAACTGGCGAGACTGGTTGCGTCGATGAATGCGCCGTCCCATGATCTGGTACCGGGTGCCGTCATCCGCCTCGGCATCGTACCCCCGTTTCGGAGCCCGTTTCCCGCCGTAAGCGTTGCAGAACAGATATTCCGCAAGGTCGTCCGTAGGAGTGTTGGCGCTGCGCACGACGCCTCGGGAGCGCAGTTCCTCGCCAATTTGGACGTGAAGCTTCAAAAATTCTGCAACTGTCATGCTATCCGGCAATCTTCCTCCTGTCGGAACGCCCGTTTCCACCGTGCTTGCCGAATCGTTTTATCGGAGACCGGAAGAACGTCTGCAAGTCGAAAGCTGAAACCTGCAAAGTTATGCGACAGCCGGACAGACGGGCGTTCCCTGCGGCGAGAACCAGCTACGAAAACGAGCTCGCCGCAGACCAATGATCGAGGGCTGCCTTCAAGGTCGCCGGGGGCGACGGAAGGGTTGGACTGGCGCAGGGGCTGCCGTCCTCCGGATCAGCTGGTTTCGGCGGCAATCGCCGCGGGGCAGAAAATTCGGCGGATCGGCAGCTTTCACCCCGCCGCCGAGCTCGCGGATTTCGCTCGATCCTGCGACGAGCCGTCGATCCGGGCGACGTTGAAGACGCTATGGCCCTTGGCGGAACCTCCTTTTCCTCCTCGATTCCGCCCTCGGATCCCTCTTCGCGCAGTTCTTGGCGAAGGTCACGAGGGTGCCCTTTTTCGCCCTTGCAGACATCGCCGCGGAGTTCCTGTGCATAGCGGCAAGTCGTCCAATTGGGCATCCGTAGCCGCGTTCGGAGGCGCCGTACCAGAGGCGAGCGACATTGGTCCGGAGATTTCCTGGTAGATGTCCCGCGCCGCGCTTCCTTTTTCCCGGCGGCTTTACCCGCGGCCGTCAGGGCGGGCCGTGTAGTATGCTCGGGACGACAGGAATGCGGCGTGCGGCCCGCGCCATGCCCCCGGAATGTTTCGAACTCGGAAAGCGAGCGGCGGCATGGTCCGTCAGGCGATCAACGGATCGGTCAGGTCGATGCCGAATACTTCGATGCGGATATCGCGCTCATCCTCCTTTTCGATTGCGCGCGCCCTGTCCCGAAGGAATTCGACCACATTCGTAAACTCGAGCCGTTCGCCGGTGTCCGGGTGCCGCCAAGATTTCTGCTTTCCGCGGTACGTAAGCAGCAAGCAGCCCGCCGCGCAGCTTGAGTGCCTCATATACCGCCCCACGAGCTGGTCACGAAGCGCCTGTTCAAGCATGTTCGGGCTGCGCTGATCCGCGAACTTCACCTCGACGGCTATGTTCAGATCACCGGCAGAAATCAGGATATCCGGCCGCTTCCTGTCGGCGTCCTGCGGCTCCCGCACCACACTATCATAGATGCCGTTCGCCCCCTTTTCGAGACGCTCGGCGAGCCAGAGCTGCATATCGATTTCCTGATTTCCGCTTTGCCACCTGCGCCGATCAGAGTGGCGACCATGCTTCCGATAATGATCGATGTCTTCCAACCGCCCCAACAAGATATCCATCAGGCTGTTTACGTCCTGAGGACGGCTCTCGAAGCGCGTCATCAAGTCGACCACTGCTTCTGGAGGGAGCGGGACGAACTCGGCGTCGAGCGCCAGACTCCGGCGATACAGCATGGCATCCCTGATACCCGCGAAGTTTTCCTCGTCCGCGAGCCTCTCGACAGCCCGCCACGCCGCTGGCCCGCTGCAATCGAGCAACATCGACAGCAGCGAATTCCGCGCCCATTCGGCATCGTCGCGCGATGCCGGGGTATCTCCGCCGCGGACGTTGTCGTCTTCCGGGCGAACGCAGGCGTAAGCGCACCGGACGAGTCGCTCGAGAGAGTCCACCCGTTGGGCCGGATCCTTAGTCTTGAAGACCACTGCGTCCGGCTGGCCGAAGAGCGCGGCCAAGCTCTCGACCCCGCGCTCGCGAACAGCGGGATTGCCTGCTTCGGAAAGCGATCCCGTCAGGAGCTTCGCTCCCCAGGCCGCGTCGACCTGAAACAAGCCGCGCAACCACGTGATCGCAAAAACGCCCTCGGGATCTGCCTCGTAGCGGCCGGCGCATTTCTCCGCGACTTCCGCTTGTTGCTTCCCGCTGTCGGCCAGAATACGCAGCAAATGACCGAGATGATCCACCCGTCGCGGAACTTCCGCTGCTGCAACGGCATGCGGCCAGGTCGTGATCTCCGCAAGCAAACGAGGGGCCAACAGACGCTTGAGAGGGGGTTCGGCGTATGCAAGATCCCGAAGGATCGGCAAATGATCGTGTTCGTTGCCCATGCGGAGCTGGGCGCTCGCTTCGCCGCCGATCACTTTTTCCACCTCCAGAGGACGAGCTTTCACAAGATCAGCGATAAAAGGCGCAAAGCCGTTCAGTTTGATGGTCGCGTATATCGCTGCCGTGCATGCTTCCTCGGGCGTCAAGGAAGCCGCACCGTCCTTCGCGATCTCGGCCGAGACTCCCGCCAATCCAATGATCCAATCACCGGAAATCAGGTCTCTGGATTCGACCGGTCTCTCGGACCAGAGCGTCGGCCGTGTGTCACTCCAGCGTTCTCGAATCGCCTCCACCGTACGGTGGGCGACGGCCGCGCCGAACGCCTGCGTCAAAGCCTCTTCGTTCCAGAAATTGCAGCGATTGGCGCTTCCGCTGGATTGGTGCAGCCATGAAAAAATTCTGGAAAGCGTCCCGTTCCTGTTCTCTGGCGAGAAGGCGTCGTCAGGATCGGCCAGCAGACTCGTCCGCCATTCCCTCCACTTTTTCAACTGTCGTTCTTCCTCGCGTTCGTTTTCCTGCTTCAGGAACGCGATTTCACGCTCGCGCTTGCTGTTTTTTTCGATTTTCTCCGGCGATGGAAGGGCAGTGCACTCTTCCAGAATCCGGCCGAGAGCGGCGTCTTCCCCGATAATCCTTCGCATGTCGTCGAGTTCCGAAGCGTCCTGCCGGTTCCAGATCCGTATCAAGGCATAAAGAGCGACTGTGCGCCGTTCCGGCCGATTTTCGTCTCCCAGTGCATCCAATAGCCATTGCCGGTCCGAGGCAGCGGGAAAATCAACGAGCCCGTATTGCGCGACGCGATAAAATCGCTGCCAGTCGTCGTCGGCCGGAGCGATTTCGTCGATGACTTCCAGTTCGCTCCAAAAGACATCGGACCGCATCGCTGCAGCGATGCTGTCCCTCAGCATGGCGACGGACTCTCTCACGTTCCTCTCGCTCCTGCCGAAACGGGATGCGATCACGCAGGCGCGAATCAGTCCGGCGGCGCACCGCCCCGAAAGCGTTTCCAGTTGTCGTCCGCACAGGAGCGCAAGCGGCGGTGACAGGTAGTCGAACCGGCTCCTGAGGTTCCAGTCACCCTGTTCAGCGCCGCGTCCGCGCCAGACGAGATCCGCCATTCCGTCGCGCAAGGATACGGCCGCCCCGGACCATGGTTGAACGCCCCTGACAATCTCCTGCAGTTTCCAGGCAAAGTCGTTTACCGCCTGCGTTTGGTCGCCGATCCGCTCTGCCAGAGTCGTCAATCCGTCGGCCGCGATGAATTCCGGAAACAGACGCGGGGCGATATCGATCACGACTTCGTCGGGCCAGTCTTCCGGCACCCTCGGCATCTCGTCCGCGATCTTCTGAACGAGGTCTTTCCGATCGCAGGCGATCAGTGCGCGAATCGCGTCGGCACGATGGTAAGAATCCCAGCCCTTGTTTCGCGCCGCTGTATCGGCCAAATCTGCGCAATCTTCGACCGGACCCGCTTCAATAAGTGCGATCAGGAGCTTCCGGACCTCCTCGTTGGGCGGCCCGTTCCCCCAGCACTCGCGTATCCCGGGCGCAAGGTCCGGATGCGCAAACCGGTGAACCTGATCGATTTTCAGGCCACGCCATCCTCCCTGACCATACCTGCGGACGAACGACCGCACGATGTCGGCTCGAGCGTCCCGATCCAGCGACTCGGGATCTCCATGCGAAAGCAAGACCTCCGGTTCGCGCCCAACCAGTTCGATACGCGTCGGAGCGTCCCAAAGCGCGAGCCATGCGGCTATGCCGCGCATGGCGGGGAATACCCCTCCTTGACCGAACAAGTGGCGGAGCAGCTCGCTTGGCGACAGGCCCTTCTCGCGCAGTCGTCGCAGGCATCGGGCGGCCAGGTAGTCCTGGACCGAGAGATGGTGGAAGCGAACGCGCCCGCACCCGGCAGGATCGAACAAAGGCCGCCGCAACAACGTCCGCCATTCCGCTTCCGTCCAACAGAGGATTTGCGCGGGATCGAGCACGTTTTCGTCGCCTTCATTCCCGTCTGCCCTGAGTTCCGGCGAGCGAACGGCGTTCTTGCGCGTGAGGGCAAGCGCCAAGGCAAGCTTCTCCGCTCCGCGGCGCGACCGTTCGGCGTCGAGGACTCCGCTGTCGGGCCGGTCGGGATGCCGTTCCCTCAACCTGTCCTCGACGCTTGCCTCGTACTGCTGCTCCAGCGTGCCGAGATCCTTCGTCCGCTTCCATGTGGCGGCCAAATGGTTCAGGCCCAGCGGCGTGCGCGCCAGATGCCACGCATCCTGCCGGTCGATCTCTTCCAGAAATCGACCCGTGTTCTCGATGCCGCAGACTTTCGACAAACGCTCGATCTGCCCTCGGTACATCGGGAAAACGGTCACGGTTCGCACGGCGTTTTGGAGGCTGGCCTCCTCCCGGCCGGCAACTTCCGTATCGTCGCGCCGAAGGGGAGCGAGGAACGCTTCTTCCGAAGGCGACGAGGAGATTGCGGTTTCCCGCTTCTCGACCGGCAGCCGTTTCAGCACAGTCGCCGCATCTGTTTCCGGTCGCCAGTCGCCCGGACGGCAGGATATGACGATGCAAGCGCGGCGAACATCTATATCCCGCGAAAGCCTGAGCAACGCCCGGTCGAGCTGACCTCCTGCAAGCTTCATCTCGTCCGCCGCGTCGAGAAAAAACCAGGCCGCCGCCGCCCCGTCGTCCACCCACGTTTTCAGTCTCCTTTCCTCTTCCCGAGAAAGGAGAACGTCGATCGGCCCTTCGCCACGGGCAAGATCGTTCAGCGTCAGAAAGAACGCATGCTTGCCGTCTCCGGCGAGACGCTTCGCCTGCTCTTCCATCTCCCTGGTCTTTCCGGCGCCGGACTCCGCGAGCAAGACGATCCGGTCATGCTCCAGAAGTTCCGGCCATCCGATCAGCCTCCGTGCATCGCCATACGCAAATAAACCGTGATCGAGTACGGCAAGAAGCGATTCCGGATCCTCGTTCCACATGCAGTCAAGGTCGCGAAATCGCCGGTCAAGATCGATGTATTCCGTCGACATAGCCGAACATTTCAACAGGTTTCAGCAGTGCCAGGGCATTCTATGTCCGTCGCGCCGAAGAGAGGCAACGCACGATGGAAGGTCTCCACAACACGATTTCCCGTTCCCAGCTGCAAAATCGTAGCCCTCGCGGACGCCAAAGATCCGAAGCGGGGGTTCCATTTCTCTTCCGTCGTTGAATCCGCACGGACGGGCATATCGCCCTTCCGCACCGTGTCGGGCGCCCCGAAACGTACCGGCGGAACGCTGGTGCGTGCGGCGTACGGACCGTAGAGAGCGGGCATCGACCTTCGCTTGATCGATCGAGAAGTCGAAGCGCCGCTCATCCGATCATTCCGAACCTAAAGGCGGAACACATATGGTTCGGCTGGTGATGGAGATACCGGAAGAGGCGGACATCGTGGATCTTCCCAGAGGGGCTTGAACCACAGCGGCGAATCCGGGGGAAGCACCGTGTCCCGCATTCTGCTCAGCAGCACGATTTTGCTCCACATTTCGAAGCCTTCCGCCTCGCGGATGTGTTTGAGTAAAGCGGGCTCGCTACCGGGAGAGAGTATGTCCATTGCAAAGGTCACTTCATCGTCGAGGATGAGCCACCATCTGTCGAATGCTCGCGCCCTCTCGCTCTTGCGCACTTTTCGAGCCTTTTCCGATACCAGAGCGCCAATCTGCATCCCCAGCTCGTCACCGTACAAAATCTGCCCGGTATCTGCGCCCCATCCGCTGATTGTCGTTTCATTTGTCGCCTGTCCGACCGGAACAAGCGTTATGCCCCTCCCATCCGATTTGTCCTGTGCTCTGATCGAAAATTCCCGTCCCCACATACCGTCGGATTTCACTGATCGCACAACCGCTTTTATCTGTTTCTTGAGGCTCTTGCGATCCGTATTTTTCGGAGGTCGATCCTGTTCATCATATTCGACTAACCAGTGGATACCTATCCCTTCTTCGGACCCGACTTCGCGAATCAGTGATTCGAGCATTTCTTTCACTGCCGTCTCTATTGTTCTTCCCCAAACGCTCTTGTCGTAAAGGAGGCACGCTTCGACAGCGATTTTCTCTTCGAGGTATTCTCCCGTGAAATCTGGCGGCCCTTCCCCGTCCAGCCCCACAAACATTATCTTCTTCATTTCAATCTGCTCCAGCCAGATCTTCGTCGGGATTTCGCTACCTTTTGGAACATTTTGCCGCCTGCCTGTCATTTTGTCAGCCTCATCCCGCGCGCCATTTTCGAATGCGCCGGACAAACATACCGGCTTCTTGCGGTAAGCGACAGGCAATGAGGAAACGGGAAGGCCGGTAAGGGCATTGCCTTCAAGGTTGCCGGATACCCGGCCCCTGCCAAATAGAATCTCCGCCGCTCGCCCCGAGTCGCCGGACTCATTTCCTCGGACTTCCGTTCGTAGTACCGCTGCGGCAAGCTGTCGATCTGGACGACGTTGAAGACGGTGTAGCCCTTCATGACCGGAACCTCCTTCTCCTCCTCAATGCCGGTCTCGGGCTCCTTCTTCGCCCAGGTCTTGGCGAAGGTGCCGAGGACGCCCTTTTCGCCCTTGCGGACATTGCCGCCGAGTTCCTGCGCCTAGCGGTAGGGTTCGCCGTTGTGGCGAAGGGGAAGGGTCGGGGCCGGCTTCTCCGCCTCGACGCCGATCTCCCACGGCCACACGCCTTTTTCGAACTGGGCCAGGATCGTGTCGGCGACCTCCTGGTAGATGTCTCTCGCCATCGGCTCCTTCTTTCCGGCCCCGCGGCGCGAACGGGACGAGGAAAACTACTACGCTCTTCCGGCGACAGAAAGAAGGTTCGCAGCCGGGTGCCGGAACTCGTGCGCTCCGGGTGCGGCGTCTGCAGGGTTTCGCGAAACCAGCGAACCCGTTCGTTCCGTGCGCACCTCTGTCCGCGCCGCGGCAACCGTCACTCGGTCTTGGCCCGCCACTCTTCCGCCATGCGTTGCGCGCGCCCGAGTTCCGATTTCGACAGCAACTTCGCAACTTTATCGCGAAATATGACAGCAGCCTCGCGTTGCACGCCCGCCAGCCGGGAAGCGGCCAAGTTTATCCATACATGCGCTCGAAGGTAGTTCTGGGGAACGCCGCTGCCCTTGTAGTACATGGCCCCGAGGTGTAACTGAGCGAGGGCGTCTCCCTGTTCGGCGGCGCGGCGATACCACTTCACAGCCTCCGCAGCGTTCTCAGCAACGCCCTCGCCGTTGGCGTACATGCCCCCGAGGCGTAACTGAGCGTCGGCGTCTCCCTGTTCGGCGGCGCGGCGATACCACTTCGCAGCCTCCGCAGCGTTCTCAGCAACGCCCTCGCCGCGGGCGTACATGCCCCCGAGGCGTAACTGAGCGTCGGCGTCTCCCTGTTCGGCGGCGCGGCGATACCACGTCGCAGCCTCCGCAGCGTTCTCAGCAACGCCCTCGCCGCGGGCATACATGCCCCCGAGGAAGTACTGAGCCGTGGCGTTTCCCTGTTCAGCGGCGCGGCGATACCACTTCACGGCTTCGGCATCGTCCTTCGCAACGCCCCGGCCTTGGACGTACATGCTGCCGAGGATGTACTGAGCCGTGGCGTTTCCCTGTTCAGCGGCGCGGCGACACCACTTCACGGCTTCGGCATCGTCCTTCGCAACGCCCCGGCCTTGGAAGTACATGCTGCCGAGCAAGAACTGAGCGTCGGCGTCTCCCTGTTCGGCGGCGCGGCGAAACCACTTCGCAGCCTCGGCGGCGTCCTTCGCAACGCCCCGGCCTCGGACGTACATGCTGCCGAGCAAGAGCTGAGCCTCAGCGTGTCCTTGGGCGGCGAGCGGACGAAACCCTCGTAAAGCCGTTGCGTAATCGCCGCGATCATAGGCCGCTCGGGACTCTTCGAACGCCTGGCCTGTCGCCGAACCGGCCGACGCCGCCAAAACGAGCGCAAGAAAAAGTAAAATCTTCATCCGCCGTTCCTCTCGTGCGCGATCATACCGGATCGTCTCGTGAAGAGTCCGTAGCACCGTTGGCTGAAACCGCCCCGCCAACAATCATTTTTCCGGCCGCCCGCCACCATCGCCGCGACTTGGACCGCCGCTTCCTCGGATGCGTTCGCCCTTGGCGGCGGGATGGGAAGACCAGCATTCCGACATTCCGGCGGATACCGAAAGTTCCTGCAAGGAATTGGCTTCCGCGAAGCCGCATGAAAGTCTGTACATCTTCCGCAGCGCTCGTCGAAGGAACGGCCGGTTCCTCCGCCGCCCGGCTCTCCGGGCGCAAGGGGTCGAAACAGAGCCGCAAGCCGTCGTCGCCGACAGTTCAGCCTGCATCCGGGACGCCCGGCCCGTCGCCGTTCAGGTGATTCTCGTCTTGAGGTGGTTCGGAAGCGACCCCACGACGACCTCCTCGTTCTCGTTGTCCCAGAAGAAGTACAGGCGAAAGCCGAAACGTGGATCCCGGGAGTCGCTTCCTTTCAGGTGCAGGTCGAGTTCCCGCCTTCTCCCCCGGTGCCTGACGAAATAGACGTCTCCGTGCTCCCCGGATCGAGTTCCCGCGAACGTCGGCTGCTCCTGAAGCGCTTCCTTCTCCAGCGCCTTTCGGTACGCCTCCTTGAGATCGAGACCGCCCTCCCGGCGCATGGGAACGTAGCGGTCCCGCAGGATGAGGAGCGCGCGATAAGCGAGGCGCGCATCCTCGAACGGCGAATCCTTCGCGGCCCGTATCGCGCGACCGGTAAGCGTCACCTTCCCGGCCAGATGCCGGGCCGCCCATCGTTCCAGATCGTCGAAAGCGTCCGGTATTTCGTCTTCGGCGACCGGGCCCCGGACGTCCTGCCGCTCCAGATATTCGACCCGGTTCTTGAGGCGCCAGATTTCGCCTCTCGCGGCGTCGCGCTCGTCCCGAACCTGGCTCAGCTCCTCTTCGGCGATCTCGAGCAGGGCTTCGTAATCCTGGTTGTCCCTCCTGAGCTCTTCGTTTTCCAGCACCGCCACGCGCTCGGAGTCCGTTATCGAACCGGCGGCCGCGGTTTTCTTGCGCAACTTCTGCGCGGCCTGCTTGATCGCGACATAGGACGGCAGCAGGCGTTCGCGGTCCGGCCGGTCGACGGTGCCGCGCAGGCAGTTGGCCACGAGGAAATCCTCGAAACCGGACGGTCCCCCCGGCCAGTCCGCTATGCGCATGCCGAGCGCCAGCGGATGTTCGCGAGGCGCCGCGCCTTCCGGATCGAAACCAGGCCTGTACGTCCGGACGGCCTGCCGGAAAACCGACAGCTCCTTTCCGACCAGCTCGGTCAGGGCGTAGTTGCCCGTCGCCGTGACGACGACGACATGAGCGGCTCCGATCGTCCGCTCGAACACGGACCGGGCCTGAATCAGGGTGGCGTCGGGATCGTCGCTCGAACCCCGGGTCGAAATGGCGAGAACGTCGCATTGGCGGTCGGGACTGGACATAAACTCGACGAGCCGGAACGCCTCTTCCGGCGTATCGACGAGCCAGGGCCCTCCGCCGATCGACCGGCCGTCGAGAACGCCGCCGCATCCGTCGACGACCTGCTTCACAGGCCCGGGAACCGACGGAACGAACGGCTCGCTTTCCCCGCGGACGACGCAGGTGAGGCGCGCGCCGAACCTGATCGTCCCGGCGACCTCCACGACCGCGGTTTCGGTGGTCCAGGAACGTTCCGGCGCGGTCGCGTCGACGGCGTCCACCCGCCCCGCCCAGTAGCCGATTTCTTCGAGGAACGTCGCCTCCGTCCGCGGCGCCCCGATATCCGCCAGATCGAAACTGCCGCCGTCCCACGCCTCGGCCGGCAACCGGCGGCCCGCTCGTTCCTGCATCCACCGCAGCGCCTCGGTCCGCGCCGCGCCGAACGTTGCATCGACATCGTCGGTTGGAACCGACATCGTCACCTGGCACACGGGTTCGACCCGCGCCCGCCGCATTCGCAGCAGCACCGGCGCCAGTTGTTCCCCGAGGGCGCTTGGGCTGCGCCCGGTCCGTACTGTCTCCATAACCAGATGCTTCCACAACGCGCGAACGCCGCCTGCCCCGTCTCCGGCGGCCGACCGGGGGACGCCCGGGGAGCCTCCGGCAATGGCGGGCGTCGCCCGGCCAGACAAAGCGCTTCGCCGTTTTACCTTTCGACCGCTTGCCTGGGCAACAACCCGCGGCAGCGAGAGGAATTGCCGCCGCGAACCGCCTGAAACCGTCCGCCGTCACGAGTGCGCGACGGGATGCGCGAACGGCCGGCCCTCCGGCATTGTCGACGTCGGCCATTGTCGAGACGAACGGCATGGAAGCTGGCGAAGAGGACGCCGCGATGCGCCGACGCGCTGGATATGTCCGGCAGGTGCCGCCCGGCGAACGGTGCCGCGTTCCGAACCGGCGATCCGCCTTTCCGGAACCATGCGAAAAACCTGTCGTGGCGCGAGCCGACCCGTCGGCTGGCGCCGCCGTCCTTCGCGCGTCGGCGAACCCGGAGATCGCGGTTGCGCCGTCCGTCAAGCCCCGCCCCCTGGCGGGAAATGCTGCAGAACGGCAAGCTCGTCGCCATCGATCAATCTGACCTGTCGTTGGCGATCGTCCTCATTGTGACGACGAAGCATGGCCACCGCCTCCTCGTCGCAACGGCCCGTCGTCAGAAGCGCTCCGAAATCGAGATCGTTCCGTTCCCAGCCTTGCAGAAGTTGTTCCAACTTCTCTTTAAGCGCGTGTTCGTCGACCGGGCCCCTGTAGGAAAAAATCTGCACCCCAACCCTGGAGTTGACGTCATCAGGCAGAAAACGGTCACCGACGGTGAGGACGATGTCCGAACCCGCCTCGGCAGGCCCTTCCTGAAGTTCGCAGAAGTACCCCATGCGACAGTTCCGCGCAAAACTTGCGCGAAAGGTCGGTTCTGCTGAACTCTTGATGAATGAAACCGGGAAGCGATTCTCTCAATTTCCCGTGGATGCGGTTAAGGGCTGCACTGTTCGTACCGTCTTGATCACGTCCAGATTTCGACAGGCGATCGAGGCAGTCCCGCAACGGACCGCTCACCTCGGAAAAACGGCCTGGGCGCCCCATGCGGTGACGCAGCGAGGAAGGGACGATTTCGTCGCGCAGCGACACTGGTTTCTGAGTGACGAGCGCGCACGGCCGAAACGACCGAAAGTCTTCCCCCAATCCGCTGTCGTAACCGTAGTCGCCGGTCACTCGCGCGACCGTGAACTGGTTTCTCGCCGGCTGATGCGGATAAAGGAGAAGATCGCCTTTGCCCACTTCGGTGAGGAAACGGAGACACTTCCTCGCGGATTGCTGGTCTTCGTCGAGGCCATGTCCCTGCTCCAGATTCCGCGACGCGCAGATCCTGGCTGTCCAGACTGGACCACCCGATGCGCGCATGCCCCGCCGCGAGCTGGTACGCCCTCGACAGGAAAACCCTCATGCTCAGTCCTGACTACGAATGCCCTGTCCATCCGTCATGCTCCTTTGCCCGTGCACGAGAACGTTTGGACACGCGAAATCACCCTATCGACGGGTCGGCCGGTGAGTCGCCCCGTCCGAAAAAAACCCGTTTGACCATTCCGCCGCAACCCACCATCATTCGGCGCCGTGCGCTTACGGGCGCGGAGCCGTCGGTCGGCCCGAGGGGATCCCGCCGGAAGTCGAGCAGCCCCTCCCGGCATGGGAGCGCAGACCCGCCGTGAACGACAGACACTGGACATCTGCCCGATTCCGCGCGTTCGCGGTCGTCGCTTGCGGCCCGTCGCTCGATGCCGTCGGGGCGGTCGCCGAATCCTTCTCCATTCCTCTCGCCGACGCCCGCGGCTGGGCGGGCGGCGTCTGCCCGATCCCGCCCGAATACCGGGCCCGCTTCGAAGAGTTCTACCGCCTCCGCACCGCGCCCGTGCCGGAATTCCGGCGCGACGACTGGCTGTACGCCCGCGGCCCGAAGGACGCCTCCGGCAAGTGGCCGAACTATGTCGTTCACCTGGCGACGCCGGCGCTGGTCTGCCGCATCGCGGACGGAACCGGCGAGCCGGAAACGCGGAGACCGCCCGACGAGTGGCTGTTCGCGCACGGGGAGGACGACCGGCGGGAATACCTCGTCCATATGGGCAGCCCGCAATTCGTTTGCCGGATCGTCGGTTGCGACCCGGACGGCGCCGCGGTCGACGACGACGAGGTCGACGATTCGAAGGGCATCGCCTGGCTGGCCGGCCCCGGCTACCTCCTTTGCGAAATCCAGTGGATCGAACGGCCGCCGCCGCCGGAACTCGCGCTGGAACTCCTGCGCCTCGCGAGCGACGCGCTGCTCGACGAATTGGCGCGGGCCGACTGAAGCGGGCAGCCGCCGCCGGAAGCCTTTCGGCTTCCGGCGGCCTGCGGTCATTCGAGAACCAGCGCGACAAGCGCGTCGACGCGCGGGCGCACCGTCATCTCGAACTCTCCCTTTTCGGACGTCGGCGAGAGGTCGATTCGCTCGACCAGGTCCCGGAACTTCAGCAACGCGTCCCGCCGGGTGTCGTCGTCAGCGGCGGCGGCGACGAGCCCCTCGAGCGCGGACTTCAGCGTCCCAAGCAGGTCCGCCGCCGAGCGTTCTTCCGGACGGCGCATGGACTTCAATTCGATCGTCAGGGCGGCGACCGACCGCTCCAGATCGCCGATGCGCCGCGCGACCGCCCGCGGCTCCTTTCCTCCCCGCTCGATGCTCTCGACCAGCAGCGCTATCTTCTCCTTCCCGTCTACGATCTTCGTCTCGAGGCGGTCCCTTCTTCGCTCGTATTCCCGAATTCCGGAGGCGAGCAGCGCGGAACCCTCGCGCCACGATTCCACCCACCGGATCAGTTCGCGAAGCGCCCGGTCTTCCGTCCGCCTGACGTCGATGCGCATCCTGTTGTCGCAACCCCGCCTGTCGTCCTGCCTCTTGCAGGTGTAGCCTCTGCCGTTCCGAACTCTGAGGATGCCCCCGCAAACCGCGCAGGAGAGCACTCCCGTCAGAGGATGCGGAACGCGTTTTCCGCCGCTCCGGGACCGGTCGGAACCTGCGCAGCCCCGCAATTGCGCCTGCTGCCAGAGCTCGTCGTCCACGATCCGCATATGCGGCACTTCCCGAACCGACCACTCGGATTCCGGCACGAAACGCGGTCGGGTTTGCCCCGCCCTGGGGTCCGAAAACCGGCGGGTCCGGCCGTACACCAGAATTCCGGCGTACAGCTTGTTGCGCAGGATGCCGCTCCCGCGCTTCCTCCAACCCGAGATGCCCCTTTCGCTCCATTCCCTGCCCATCGGACCCGGAATGCCCTCCTCGTTGAGGATCCGGGCGATCTCGTTTGGCGCCGTTCCGCCGACGTACAAGCGGAATATGCGACGGACGGTCTCCGCTTGTTCGGGCACGATTTCCTGTTTCCCGCCGGGTTCGCCCGGAAGGCGGGGCAAAACCCGGTAGCCGTAGCAGTTGCGGCCCGGCACCCGGCCGCGCGTCGCGGCGCCCAGCTTGCCGCGCCGCACCTTTTGCGAGAGCGACGTCCGGAAGGTCTCGTTGATCACGCCCTTGAGGCTGACATGGAGATCCGAAACCTCGCCCTCCTCGTGCGTACACAGTCCCACGTCGTGAAATTGCAGGAGCCGGTAGATCTGGACCATGTCCGCCTGATCGCGGCTCAGGCGATCGAGGGCCTCCGCCCAAACCACGTCGATCGTCCCCTCTTCCACCGCGGTCAGCAGGTCGATCAGCCCCTTCCGCAGACGCATGCTGGCGCCGGACATCCCGGCGTCCTTGAACGTGGCCACGACCGTGCCGCCCGTTTCCCGGATTCGCCGCTCGCACAGGGCGATCTGGTCTTCGATCGACTTCGGATTCTGGAGCGACGAACTGAAACGCGCGTAGATCGCGACGCGTTTTGAAACCTTCATGACTTTCTCCCTTCTTCTGCGCGCTCGTTTGCGCGCGTTCCCTGCATACACGTCGCCATGTTCATGGCGACAGACGGCCCGGCGCGTAACGCCCTGCGTTCGGGTTCTTCCGCCGCGCGCCGCGCCCGCCGAAACCGCGCCAGACGGTTCCAAAAGAATCCGCCTGCCGAGCGCGGTTTCGCCTCGTCAAAGATCTCCGGACCGGCGGCGCGGACGCTTTCGGCAGTCCGGCGCCGCTCGCCGCGGCACGGCGCCGCGCGTCGTTCAAGGCCGCCGTCCGGAGGGCGGCGCTCCCGGCGAGCGCCTTCGTCTCGCGTCCGGCGCGACGGGCGCCGCTTCCCGGTCGTCGGACCGCGCCGGGAGCTTCCGACCGGGCGGAGCCGTCCGCCGCGCGGGGCGTTCGACGACAAGAACGAGACCGGGGGTCCCGTGCCCTTTCGATGAACCGTCATGTTCTCCTCCTCCGTTCTCCCTACGCCGACCGGGCCTCGGGCCCCTGGACGAGATAGCCGTCCTCTCCCTTGGCCAGGCCGAAAACGCTCCGTTCGAGATAGAGTTCGCCCTCGAGGCCGCGCCGCGTGATCCCGCGCAGGTAGCCCCCCGGCGAACCGATCAGGCCCCGCGCCTTCTTGGCGGCGATGACGACGACGGCGGTCGCGGCGGTCTGCCTCCCCAGGCGGTAACAGGCTTCGCGCCATGCGTGGAGCGAAATCCCGAGATCGGTGGCGACGAGGCCCGCGGCGGAGATCAGCTCGCTCCAGCCCACCCGACGGCCGGGCGGCAGATACCCGAAGAATTCTTCGGAGAGCAGGTCGAGAAGCAGCGTAAAAGAGACGGTCCGCGCGCCGCCGGAAGCTCCCGCAGCCGCGCGCTCTCCGGGCGCGGCGGCGGCGCGGTTCGCTCCTCTTTCCGGGCGGCCCCCGGCTACGGTAATATTTTTATTCGTACATTCTTGGTTTGTATTGTAATATTCTTGCGTGCCGCATCGATGCGGTCCCTGGGCCGCATTTGCGGCGGCCGCGGCCCGCATTTCCGCGGTTCCCGAGAGCAAATCCTCGGGCCGTTCGACCGGCGGCGGCGGCGCGCCGGGTGCCGGCGCGGCCGGCTCTTCCGCTCCGATCGCAACCGCCAGTTGCGCGTCGAGACGGTCCAGACCGTCCTCTTGCTGCCGCAACGCCTCGAGCGGCGTCCGCGCCCGGATTCGCGGCGTCAGCCGGTCCAGTTCGACGCGAACCGCGGCCGCCGCCTCCTCCGTCAGCTTCGAATCGGCGACGGCGCAATCGACGGCCGCCCCGATGCGCCGCCGCGCGGCGGAAATCCGGCGCTTGAGCCGCAGGAATTCCTCCCGTTCGGCGGCGACCTCCTTCGCCAGCTGCTTGAGTCGCGGAAGAAGGGCGGCGCAGGGCGACAGGTCGATCCCCCACGCTTCCACGAGCCGGCCGTCGCCGTCGCGCTTGCCGTAGCGCCGGAAGTTGCCGGAGTCGCGGAACGAGACCGCGCCCAACTGCATCAGCCGCCTTTCGTTGCGCTGTATCTGTGAGGCGGAGAGGCCCAGCCGTTCCGCCGCCGACTGGACCTGGAGATAGACGATCGGACGGTGTCCGCAGAACCAGTCCTGCGGCCGCGTGAAGCCGATCAGCAGCTCGAGATGCTCGATCAGCCGGCCGGTCCAGCCGGCTTCGCGCCCGACTTCCCTGAGCGCCCGGACGACGGCGAATCGGTCGTCGCCTTCCGGCAGGCCGGTGAACGCGGCAGCTGCCGATTCGGCCCGATAGTGAATTTCGCGGCGGGGCCTTCCGCCCGCCGGGCAGGCGCCGCTGCCCGAAATCTGGAGATCCATGGTCGCAATAGCCGACCCGGTGAAAGGCTTGCGGCCCTTCGCGAAAAAATTCCGGCCCGCCGAAAATTCCGGTTGACGGGCGCAAACCATCCCTGTAATCTCTCCGACAGCTTTTGGCGATGCTGTCGAGGAAACTCGATGTTTTGCGAGGTTCGCAGTCCCAGCAGTGGGGCGCGGGTTTTCGCGAAGACGAATCAGGGGTCGGGGATCACCGGCCCCTTTTTCTTCGTGTCTGTTGACGAACGGCCTTTTCCGGGCTACGGTCCCTTCTCTGCCCCCTCCTATTGATCATGGCGTGAACGCTGGCTGGGGGGACAGTTGCCGGCTTGCACGACTGCTCGCATCACATTGTAATGTACGTGCCGCCGGGCGAAGGAAACGCGCCGCACACCCACGAGGCCGAGGAGGTCTTCTTCATCCTGGAAGGCCATCTGACGGTGTTCTTCGACGACGAGGACGGACGGCGCGTCGAACGTCGTCTCGGTCCGTGGGACTGCGTTTCCTGTCCGGCCGGCGTCATCCACGGCTACCGCAACGACAGCGTGGCGCCCGTCTACATGCAGGTGATGCTCGGAACCGGCCGGAAACCCGACTTCATGGGTTACGCGGACGAAGCGCTCTATCGCAAAAGGGACGCGCACCTTACCGGTTGACGGAAGGCGCCCGGCGCGCGCCGGGCGCCTCTCCGCCGAATCGGGGCTGCCGACTCTTCCCGAATCCGCCGAACGCATGTTCGGAAGGTTCGGGCTGCCAAGACGCCCCCCGTTCGGCGTCGAGCGCACCGCGGGCCAGAAGCTCTTCGCCGCGCAGACTGGAGCGACGAGGAAATTGTCCCCGGCTACCGGGAGCGACATCGCGTCGAGAGCGCGCTCCACGGAACGCCCGCCACGTCTCCCTGCGGCCGCCGACGAATCGACCGGAAGGTTGCGGTGCTTCCGCCGCGTTCTCGCCTTGCCGCCGCGCAGTCTTCCGAGCGTAAAATTCACTTCCGCGGCCTGACGAATTCAGCGGTCGAACCGGTCGATCGACTCGACCGATTCCCGGCGTCGCGAACCTCGCCGGGACGCTATCGCAAATGACCGACGACCAGCGCGTCCTTCCTGAAGCCCTCGACTTGAAGCCGGGGATCCCCGCTTTCGCCTGAAATCCGGTCCAGTCATACGGAAATCGCGCGAGAGAACGAATAAATCCACTGCATGCGGAATATCGCCGTGAACTCGGACAGGCTCCCCGGACAGGTCCAGGAAACGGCAGGCGTCCGGCCTCGCGACAAGGGCGTTCGGCCTGAGTTCTACGGCGCCGTTCCAGGCCCGGAACGAGGTCGGACGTTCGAACGAAAGCGAAGCGCGCGCGAAGGCGTCGAGCCCCTCGGAGCGCATCGAGGCTTTCGCGCGCCGCTTGGGCAACCGCTTCGAAGCGCCGGTCGGCGACCGCGCCGGACAGTACGGAATTCGCGTTTCGCGCAGTTGGCGGATATACTTCGTCCGGCGGGACGGTGACGCTTGGGACGCAGGGCCGGACAACCACTGCCAGCGAGCCGAACGACGGGGAGCGAAGAGATGTCGCGCATACGCGCCCGCCGCGTCGCCGAGCGTTCCGGCGCCTTGCGGCGCGAGCGGGAGACGGGACTGCCCGTCGCCTGCGTCGCCGAAACCTCCCGGCTTGGCCGCGATTCGACTGCGCAAGCGACAGGGCGCGGAATTGGCCGCCGCGTTCCGTGCGTACGAAGCCCGGAATTCCGGGCGAATGCCCGGAAGGCGCATGCGCTTTCGAAGGAACCGATCGAGAGCGGCCAAAGTGCGCGGGGGCAATCGGGGGCCGCGCTCTAACGCGGCCGCGCCGCCGTTCGTCAGAAAACCGGCATGCCACGCACCGGCGAGCCCGCCTTCAACGGTTATTTTGCCGAAGTCCTGCGCGGCAAGCACCCGCAGTGGAGGGACCATCTGGGCGTCGAACAGACGGGCGTCTTTCCCGATGCCCCCCGCTTGCGACCCGATATTCTCGTCCAGTCGCCCGACGCGCAACCGGTGGCGGTGGAAACGGAGTACGCGCCGGCCGCCACCGTCGAGAGCGACGCCCAAGCCCGGCTCGGCAAAACGCCGCTGGCGTCCGCCGATCCCATCGAACAGGCCGTCGCCGTCCGCATCCCGAACGCCCTGCGGCAAGGTCAAGCCAACCTCGCCGAGCGCATCGCCGCCGCCGACTTCGACTATTGCGTGTTCTCCGGCGATCCGGCGTCGCCCGAACGCTGGCCCGAGACGGGCTGGCTCGCCGGCGGCATCGACCATGTCGCCCGGTGCATCGAACACGCGATGGTGTCGCAACGCCGCGTCGACGAGAGCATGTCGATACTCGAACGCGGCGTGCTCGTCGCAACCCGGGCAGTCCAGGACGCCGTCGAACTTGGCTTCACGGACATCGAGCGGGATTTCGGCCAGGTCCTCAATCAGCATCCCGGCGAACAGACCAACCGCATGGCGATGACCATCATCGCCAACGCATTGACCTTTCACGCGGCCATCGCCGGCGTTCACGACATCCCGTCCGTCGCCCGACTCCAGGCCGATTCGCGCGGTTCGCTCCAGACGGCGCTTTTGGAGACATGGCGGCGCATTCTTCTCGAAGTCAACTACTGGCCGATCTTCAGGGTGGCTTCCGACCTCATCGCTCCGATTCGCGCCGCGACGGCGGAGCGCGTTCTCGGCGCCCTCGCCGACGCGGCGGACCGGCTCGCCGATATCGGCGTGACGACGCGCCACGACCTGTCGGGCAGGATCTTCCAGAACCTGATCGTCGACCGGAAATTCCTGGCGACCTTCTACACCCTTCCGACCAGCGCCGCCCTGCTCGCGGAACTCGCCGTCGCCCGCATGGACGCCGACTGGAGCGATCTCGCCGCCTATCCGAACCTCGCCGTCGCCGACCTCTCCTGCGGCACGGGCACGCTTCTGTCCGCCGCCTATCACGCCGTGCTCGGCCGGTATCGCCGCGCCGGCGGCGACGACGGCGCGATCCATCGGCGGATGATCGAGCGCTCCGTCGTCGCGGCGGACATCATGCCCGCCGCCGCGCACCTCTGCGCCTCGCAGCTGTCGAGCGTCCACCCGGCCGCGGTCTTCGACAACACCCGCGTTTACACGATGCCCTACGGGATCGGCTCCGGCGAGGAACGCGACCGCGGCGTCGCCATCGGTTCGCTCGATCTGATCGCCGCCGCGCAGACCCGGTTCCTGTTCGCCGCCGGACAGCGGCAGGCGCGCAGGGCGACGTCGAGACGCAGGACATCGAGTTGCCTCACGAGTCGGTCGATCTCGTGATCATGAATCCGCCCTTCACCCGTCCGACCAACCACGAAACCGCCGAGGTTCCCGTCCCGTCCTTCGCCGGCTTCCGAACCGGCGAGGACGAGCAGCGGGCGATGTCCGCCCGCCTCGCGGACATCCGCCGGGATCTGGAGAATCCCGCCGGCCACGGCAACGCCGGCCTCGCGTCGAACTTCATCGATCTCGCGCACGCGAAGGCGAAACCGGGCGGAGTGGCGGCGCTGGTCCTGCCCATCGCCGCCATCCAGGGCAGGTCCTGGCAAGCGGCCCGGGACTTGCTTGTCGACCGGTATGCGGATGTCGCGGTCGTCACCATCGCCGCCTCCGGAAACTTCGATCGCGCGTTCTCGTCCGACACCGGCATGGCGGAAGCGCTCGTGGTGGCGACGAAACGGCGCGACCGGAACGGCTCGGCCGGGCCAGCGTTGTTCGTGAACCTTCATCGCCGCCCGGCCGCGCTGCTCGAGGCGGCGGAAATCGCCAAGCTGGTCGCGCGACTGCCGAAGACGTCCGCGACGGGCCGGATCCGCGCCGGCGGCCAGTTGCTGGGAAGCTATATCCGGGTGCCGTTGAGCGAGGGGGGATGCGCCGCCCTGCGCGAGTCGGCGCTCGCCGACGCGATGATGGCGTTGCGGCGGGGAGAGCTACGGATACCCCGGTACGAGCGGCGCCACGCCGTGCCGGTCGTTCATCTCGGCCAACTGGGCGAACGCGGCCTGCTGGATCGCGATATCGGCAACAAGAACGACGGAGAGCCGCCGTTCCGCGGGCCGTTCAAGATCGTTCCGGTTCAGGGCGCGCCCAGCTATCCGGTTCTCTGGAGCCACGATGCCGACCGGGAGCGGCGCATGCTGGTGGAGCCGGACAGCGAGGGCGAGGCGCGTCCGGGTTGCGAAGACCGGGCCGACGCCGCCTGGCGAACCGCGACGCGGCTCCACTTCAATCGCGATTTCCGGCTCAACTCGCAGAGCCTCGCGGCTTGCCTGACGCGGGAGCGCGCGCTCGGCGGCCGGGCCTGGCCGAACTTCCGGCTGCACGACGAGCGGTGGGACGAGGCCGTGGCGCTCTGGTCCAACTGCACGCTCGGGTTGATGGCCTTCTGGTGGGCGGGATCGCGCCAGCAGCAAGGGCGGACGGTATTGACGATCTCCGGCTTGCCGAATCTGACGGTTCTCGATCCGGGGGCGCTGTCGGAAGTCAAGCTTCAACGGGCGGCGAGCATCTTCGAAAGGTTCCGGGACGTTCCCCTGATGCCGGCGAACGAGGCCTGTCGCGACGCTGCCCGCCAGGATCTGGATCGAGCCGTCCTCGTCGAACTTCTCGAATTGCCCGAAGACATGCTGGAAGCGTTCGCGAACCTTCGCCTTCAATGGTGCGACGAACCCACAGTGCACGGCGGAAAGCGCCGCGACGGGTAGTCCGCTGCCCCTCTTTTCCCCGAGCGCCGAGCGCGGCTTCCCCGGTCGTCGAACGGGCAATTTATACCAAACCCACTATTTAGAGACCTGTTTTGCGTTTTGCGGGAGTTATAGTGGCCCATTCCCGGGTCACAATAGATGCGATGTCAGCCGGAGAATCGCATAGCCAGCCTTTCCGGCAAGCGTCGCGAACCTCCGCGACATCCTTGAACACGCGATTCGCGAAGCGATTCTGTTTCAGGTACGACATTCTCCATTGGGTTCAGCTCCGGACTGTAGGGCGGCAGAAGCAGGAGAGTTACGTTTTCGGGAGGCTCCTTGCTTTTGTGTCAGCCGGCACCGTCGAGAACCAGAACGCAGTGGCTTCCCGGTTGCACGGAGGCGCTGATGAGAGCGAGGTGTTCGTTCATGGATTCCGTGTTGGCGCGTTCCGCAATGTGGCCGACCGCAAGTTTCCTTTCCGCGCACGCGGCCCCGAAAAGATAGACGTAGCCGTAGCGGTGGTCGCGGGCGATTCGCAGGCGCTCGTTCTTGCGCACCCACAGCCGCGACAACATTCCCTTCTGGCCGATTCTACCTTCGTCCTGGAACCAGATTTCAATCGTCCGCTCGGCTTTGTCCGGCCCCACCGCATCTTTCACAATGTCTTGAAAATTCTCACGGAATTTCTCCTGATCCTTGGGTTTTGCCTTGGGATGAAGCGGACGCGGCGGGACGTGACGGAAGCCCAGCCTCCGCCCGACGAGTTCCCTCCATGGAATACTTGACGCCGAAGCCCTTCTGAATCTTGCCCATTACGTCCTGAACGCGCCAGCGAACCAGCCCCGTCCGTTTCCGGATCCGGACCCTTTTCCAGCCACTCCGAAAGCACCTTCAACTGGTCTTCATCAAGGAAAACTTTCCGTTTCGGGCGGTTGCTCAACCCGTCCGGTCCGAACTCGTTGTAACGATGGACCCAATCGCGCAGCGTCTGCCGGTCTATATTCTGCGCTTTTGCGGCATCCTGGCGACCCCTCCATGATCAACGCTCGAAGCCGTCGCGCTTGCGCAGCGTTGCCGCATCGCTTCGTTAGGTCGTGCAACTCTTCCGCCGTGTGGCCCGTGCGCGTCACAGGCACTGTCATGTCGTCCTCCGTATGCTACAGCATTGCTACGCATAGCAAGTATCAACAAATACAGCTAGTTGTCACACGAGTCATTTGATAGTAGGTTTGGTATTGTGCCCGGTCCGGCGATGTCGCCAAGGGCTACGCGCTCCCTGCGGCGAATGCCCCCACCGGCGCCTTGACTCACCGGACAGCCCGGCAACGCCCTCGCGCTGCAGACCGTCCGCGTTGCGCTTCGAAGTTGATAGGGGGTTTTCGGCTGCGATTCGCATCCCTGCAAACCTCGCGCAAGCCGTTCCGCTTCCGAAATCTCGACCGCCGACGACAGCAGACGCCGGACCATGCGGACCCGGAAACCTTGGTCAGCATTTTCTTTTTCTCGCAACCGTGCCCGATTCGTATTCGACGATTTCGCAGGTTATCCTTGAGTGTTCCTTCCATCGTCCGTGTCTCTGGCCGTTTACATAGGCACCTGTTTTGACTAATTCACCAAACAGTTCAATCCATTGCCCATGCTTCGTACCGTTCACATAGGCACCTATTTCTGCACCGGGACCTCTACCTGCGCCCCACACGAATCTGTTGTCGCCTGCAGTGATCCATTGTCCATGCCTCTTGCCGTTCACGTAGGCACCTGTGGAGACGTTGTCGCCATTCGTAATACGGACACTTTGTCCATGGCTCTTGCCGTTTACATAGGTGCCTATATGCGTGGATATCTGTTTGTGCACAGGGTGCTTTACCCGACGGAACCATGGCCCATGCCTCTTGCCGTTCACATACGTATAAAAGTAGAAGGTGTTTGAGAGAAGCTCTCTGAAGCGCCCGATCCACAGCCCATGCCTCTTGCCACCCACGAGCCTTCCGACATCTTCCCTAGACTTGGAAAACCGGTCATCTGACCGCGAAAGCTTTCCTTGGCCGTTGGCGACGCCACTGGAACAGGATCCCGACCAATTCAAAGACCGATTGCGAGCAATATTATTACGAACCAAAAGATAACATTCCGGACGATTGGAGAGCCGTTTCCAGCATCTGTAAGTCGGGGAAAAAGAAGCACGAGTGGGAAAATTCATCGCATTTCGGCTCAAGGCTGACGACGAACGCCGTATCGATCATCCGCTCGGCGCGGACGTATCCCTCTCCGCCCGGCATCTCGATACGTAGCCAGTCACCGATTTTCCCCGCCACCTTGACCTCGTAGCCAGCGTCAAGCGTTCCGATCCTGCCGTGGTGCGGTCCCGGTCCCGACCTCACGTTGGCGCGCGCCGCTACCCGCATCGTGCGCTCGCCGTTTCTCCCGCACGTCCACTCGTTGCCCCCGGCCCGGCCAAGAGCGCGGCGGATGGGGCCGCGGTCCGCGGCCATGCCGTAGGATGTCCGCCCCGTTGCATCCTTGACGCAGGGGTCCGCTCCGGCCGCCAGAAGCGCCTCAACAGCCTCGGCCTCGCCTTCGCTCCCGTCCGCCTTGATGGCGATGTGCAGCGGCGCGTTGCCATCTCTATCGCGAAGGTTCGGTTTGCCGCCCGCGCGAAGCAGCGCATCCAGTATCCGAGCGCCGCCGCCGCTCGCTGCCCGATGAACCGCTGTTCGGCCCGCATCGTCCGGAACGTTCGGGTTCACGCCCGAGGCAAGCAGTCGGCGGACGATTTCCAGATTGCCCGGCATCCTCGCGGCGCTCCATAGCAGGCCCGCGGAGGATCGATGCGCTTCGGCCATGAGGCGGAGAGAAGTTTCGCCTTTCCCGTTCGCGACATCGGCCTTGCGTTCCGGCGCGCCGCCGGCCGGCCGCGCCGCTGGCGAAGTCGTATCGGACGACAGACGCAACGACGCGTTGCCGCGCCCATCCGGCTTGCCGCCCGCGCGGAGCAACGCAGCGAGCATCCGAGTGCCGCTGCCGCTTGCTGCCCGCCGAACCGCGGTTCGGCGGGCGCCTTGCGGAACGTTCGAGTTCGCACCCACGGCAGGCGATCGCTGGGCAGCATCGGGATTGCCCGACATCCACACGGCGCTCCAAAGTTCGTTTTCGCTAGCGGCTCTCGCAATGACGGAGGTCGCAGCAAACAGAACCGCCGCCGCAAACGGCACCATTGCGGAAAAACGAAACCGTCGCATATTTCCTTCCCCGAAATCTCTTGCCATTCACATGTTATCAAGCTCGTCAATCATCTGTCCAATCTTCGCGGTGAGCGCCGACCCGTTGTTCCCTGATCAAGCCAGACGACTTCGGTATGTCGACACCCAAGATAATTCCCCGACGCCGACATCAGCCCCGCAAAGGCATCATGACCGGAAACGATGAATAAGAAAGACCCATCCGGCCGGCGATAACGCGAGGAACAAGATGAACGAGAGCGGCCGCGCCTCGCTATGAGGCCGTTTCTCAATAACCTGCCTGAAAATCCCCTCAAATAGAGATGATTAGAGCCGTTGTTTCTCCACCCTTAACCGTAACCGGCGACATCAGTCGGGATCCGCACTCAATTCTACCCAACTGCGAATACACGGTCGTTGCGACAAAATAACTACCGTCAGCTACGGCAGAGAAAATCACCTTGTGCATCGCACTTTGTAGATTCTACCATTTGCAAGCATATAGGATTTGGATCACTTGGAACGCTACTCCTTCTCAACTGTGAAGGCGCAACCATTTCCGTTGTCCCGTAAATAATAAAAAACCTTTCCATAGAATAAGCCTCTCTTTGATTGATTCAACGAATCGCAAGGCCCGTCAATGGAATATCTTGTACTTTCTCCGAAGTCGTCTTCTACAGTAATATAAATTTTTCCTATCTTGAATTTTTTGGTATTGGATATGGCTAGAATCCAACCTTTCAGAAAATGATAAAACCCTACTTCATGCATGATCCATCCTTTCTTTCTACTAAATTACTGTTTGCATCTGAAACCGTCTTTGGTTATTGAATATAATTTTGGTACAAATTTATCAAATGAATAATCTTTATACATATATTGGTTGAATTTATTATCTAACCAAAGACGAAGTACGACATTTTCTAAACCATGTACTTTTTCCGTATGTTCAATAAACTCAATTATTTTATTAGATTCTTCTTTTTCAAAGAAGAGAATTAAATTCTTTTTATTATTTTTGCCTGTAACTACAGGATTGATTCTACCAATTTCTTCTTCTGATTTTTTATCGTAGGATATTACGAAAGAATGAAAACCAAAATCTAAATTAAAATTATTCATTTCCTCTTCTGTTATTTTAATCCAGACTCCTATTCTCTTATTTTCTCCGCAATAAAATCCTATACTCTTTCGACCCTTCTCATAAAATCCTATAATCTTTTTTTCGTCTATCCAATCCGTTGCAAACGCCGTTGCAGGAAAAATCAGAAGTAGTGCGAGCAAAAGCTTTTTCATCGGTTCTCTCCTTGTTGACGGTATGGCATCTTTGCAGTGTCGTGACAGGAATCACCTTGGGACGATACTAATGATTGCACGCCCCAAGAGCGAATGCCGCAATCAAGGTAGCCGATCATGCACTTGCTTCTCATCGTGTCCCTCCTTTCGAGGTTAGCGGGCCGTACCTCACTTGCCCGCTTCCGTCCAAAGAACCAGTTTCTGGCGATCTCTGCAAATCCGAAGCTGCGGCTCGCTCGTCAGCACCGCTCGCCGCGCCCGGTCATTTCCTTCTACGCCCTTGGTTGTTAACGAACTGCCAGGCTTCTGCGGCGTCTTTCGCCAGCTCCGCAGGACGCTGCTCCACCAACTTGGGCGTCCATTCTTCGCTGGCTTCCGCCACCGTGCGCGGCATGAGCAATGCGCTGCCAGCGAGGGCCCGTTTCTTCGTGGCGTAATCCCGATTGTGGTCAGCGCCCGGTCTGTTCTCCCTGGCTCCTGCCCCGGACCGGCGCAGTCTGACTCAACGTCGGGGACTCCTACACTTCCGAAACCGCATGTATCGGACCGGAAGAACCGCGCCCGTACCATGGCTGTTCGTTTTCCAACGCCGGAAGGGCTCAAGCCGAAGGATCGGGGTCCACTGGCGTCCGGCGCTGGCACCTCAGCCCGAACGGCAGGCAGTTGCGGACGACTTCGACGCCGCGGGCGACGATCGCAGGGATAGCTGCCCCGAGGCGGGCAATCCGACTTTCGAGGGGGGGGGGGGGGGGAAAGGGCGGAGCCGTGACCGGCGCGATCGCCGCGTTGGCTGACGCGACAGGAGATCTTTCCAGCCAAAGCGGCGCGCTGTTGGCAGAGGGTTCGCCCGCGGCAAAGGCCGACCAAGCGGCGGCACCGCGGCTGCAAGTTGAATCCGGTCAGAGCAGCCCGGCAAACTCCGCTTCCCTGTCGCGGTTAATTTCGCTTTGTTCATCGAGAATATCCAGCCAGAAATTCCCGCTAACTTGTAGTGGTCGTGCCAAGTCAGATGCAAAGGATTTTCTCGGCAAGAGGCACGACCGTCAGGACAGACGTCTAACGTCCGGCTTTATGGCCGAGCTTTCGTCGGTTATGTTTCCCCCTGAAGAACCTGCTACACACTTCGAAAAATTATTATGTCAAGAAGTATCGTAAGGTTCCAGAATCGGCTTTTTGTATCCGAACGCTATAGCACGATAAAGCGCTTCCCAGCCTGGCAGTGAAAAGTTGAAGAACATAGCTCTCAACTTCTCCCACAAGTAGATGGAACGCTCGGCTTTCTTCCGTGCTCTTTGAAACAGATTGCAACATCTCTGCTGAATCTGGCAGGAAAGCTAGCATCATCAAGTTAGCCAGGACATTCGACAGATGCTTGTAACCATGACCGAAGTTGTGTTCGAAGTTGTAACCTTGGTTCTTCAGGGTGTTGAAGGTCTCGTTTACGCCAGCGTGCACGCCCGGCACGCATTATCTCCATCAGGTTGTGCTCTCCTACTGGCAGGTCTGTAACCCAGGAAAAGCGTTGCTTTTTGCCGTCGGGATGCTTTTCCCAGTATTCCACAAAGTTGATCTCAAGGTCGAAATTCGCGTCGTTGAGTGGTGCGTTGTTAAGATATCTGAATTCGTGCCGTACACCTTCTTCAAAATTCGGCACGTTTCACAGATCGTGACCTGTTCACCAAACAAAAATTTATGGTCTCCCGGCTTGGCACCCAGTATGAAGCGAAGGTTCAACTCCTTGAGATGCTTGATATGCGGGCCGTTCGAGGCAAGCCCGTCCTCTACCACTATCAATTTCAAAAACGGATGCTCCCGCCGCACATCGCGCAACAGTCGTGTCGCTGCGTTGCGTTCGCAATCGTTTTTCTTCTTTCCATCTTTCTTGGTAATCGGCTCCGGTGCAAGAGGGAAAACTTCCTTTTGGCGCACGAGAACTGCCCCCAGCATCTGGTGGTAGTACGTGATTGTTCCGTTCCTGTGATGCTTTTCACAGCAGCTTTTACAGTGCACCTTGTGAGATGAAAAATATCCCGTTCCGTCAACGGATAAAAGATAATGCCCGCCTAGACAGGTGTAACCTTCCAGACCCTTTCCGCGCTGAAGCAACTGGAACATCTTCGTGAAAGCGGGACGTAAACTACGGGGGTCAACGTCGTCCAGACGCTCGCGCAACCTGGTATCGGAAGGCGCTCTCTCAATCCCGTACAATGTCGCAAGATTATTGCGAACCGTTTCATCAAAACGTGCGTCGCGATCAAACGTTAAAAGAGATTTGTACTTCAAACCAAATACTGCAATCCCCGACATCAGGCAATCCGAAAGAGCGACGCCTCGACTCGCCGTCAGATCCTCAATGCCGTCAAAAATCTCCCGGAGCGCCTTCAGCAATCCCGGAGCGCTGAGCGTCTTGCGCATGCCTGGCATTCTGGCCATTTTGGTACGATCCCGCCTCGCCTTCGGAGCACTTTCCAGAGAAAGAATCTCCGCTCGAAGACAAATAGCCCCGAATCGCCTCGAAAAGTCTACGAAAATTTTTTTTCAGACCCCATATTTTCCAAGGGTGTCGAGCCTTAGCGGGAATTGCTGATATCCAGCAGTTTCTGGCTCCAGAGCCGCACCTGAAGCCTCCCGTGTTCCTGCAGCGCCTTGATCGGCACCTTGTAGCGCTCGTAGTGGGCCGCCCCAGACCCCACGCAAGAAAACGACAACAGGTTCCCGGCAACCGCATCGAGCACCTCCTTCCGGTCGCCGAACTCGTCGATCAGCCTAGTGCTTTATCCAAATAAAAAATTAGATTTTTCATACAGTATTTGCTATCGAGTAGCCAACGTAGGCTAGGTGCTTTCATGCACAAGAAGTACATCGTCCGGCTGACGGCCGAGGAACGGGAGACCTGCCACGAAACGATCCGCAGGCTGAAAGGGAGCAGCGAGAGGGTTCGCCGCGCCCAGATTCTGCTGAAGACCGACGCCGACGGGCCGGCATGGACCGACCGGAAGATCGCGGAGGCGTTCTCGTGTCGAACGAAGACGGTGGAAAACATCCGCCAGAATTTTGTCGAGGGAGGGGCGGGCGCTGGAGCGGAAGCGGCGGGAGACGCCGCCGAGGCCGAAGATTCTCGACGGCGAGGCGGAGGCCAAGGTCATTGCCTTGCGTCAGGGAGATCCTCCGAAAGGGTACGCCAACTGGTCGTTGCGGTTGCTGGCAGGTGGTGGAATTGGGGATCGTGGATTCCATAAGCTATGAAACGGTGCGACAGACGCTAAAAAAAACGGATTTTCCTGCAAAAGGAAAGTCCAGCACTGGGTAATTCCGCCCGACGGCGATGCGGAGTTCGCCGCGCACATGGAACAAGTGCTTGAAACATATGAAAAACCCTACGATCCCAAGCGTCCGGTGGTCTGCATGGACGAGCAACCCGTGCAGCTCATCAAGGAAACGCGCGTGCCGATTCCCGCCACCAAACTCTCATGATCGGCGCCTGCTCGCCCCGTAGCATGTAACTGGTGGTTTTGCTGGCGTCGTGCCTGCCCGACGATCATTGGGTTAGACTGTTGGCAGGCACGTGGACGATTTCTTTGCGGTGAACGCTGGTTTCCCGAAACCAAACTGTACCCGGACCGACGGCCTCGAGCCCCGTATTGTTCCCGGCCCCGCGCTGTGGACGCACAACAAAATGATCCGCGCCGAACCGGTGCGTGACTTGCGTTCCGAAGGTCCCCCGCCCAACTCTCACATGGAGGCGTCGATGCTAACCGACAAAATGCATGTCGTCCACCCGTGCGCAGCGGGTCTGGACGTTCACAAGATGGAGATCACCGCGACGGTGCGATTATGTTCGCCGGAGGGCGGCGATCCCGAGACCGAGACCGAGGCTTTCGGCACCCTGGAAAGCGGAATGCGCGATCTCGTGGCGTGGTTGCGTGGTCACGGCGTGACCGCCGCCGCGATGGAGGCGACCGGCTTGGGAGCTTCCGCGCTGGAAGACGCCGGCATCCACGTTGACCTGTTGCACGCGCAGCACGTCAAACAGGGGCCGGAAAACGGATGTCGCCGACAGCATGTGGCTGGCCTGCCAGTTCGGTCTGGCGGCTCCGAGTCTGGTCCTGCCGCGCGAGTTCCGGCGTCTGCGCGTGCTGAGTCGTCATCGGCGACGGATGATCGACGACTGCGCCCGACTGCGCAACCGCGTTCACAAGATCCTGGACCGCGACGGCATCGGCGGGGTGCTCTCGGACGTGTTCGGCGTCAACGGGATGCGCATCCTTCGCGGAATGGTCGACGAAGAGCCGCGGGAGGAAATCGTCGCGTCCCGTCATGTTGCGGACAAACGCGATACGCGAAGCCCTTGCCTACAACCTCGCCCCGTACAGTCGGCAAATTCTTGGCGACTTGCTGCCACGACTACGCGAGCCAGAAGATCGCATGCTACGACAAACTCATTCGGGAAGGCCTCGACGGCTTCGAGAAGCAACTTCTTCTCTTGCAGACGATCCCCGGGATCGACAGGGAATCGGCCTGCGCTATCCTGATCGGTCCCGACATTGGCGTATTCGGTTCCGCCTTGCGCCGCCTGGTCCGGCGTGTGCCCCGGCAACGACAAAAGCGCCGGCAAGCGGCGCAGCGGACGAAGCCGTAAGGGCAACCCGACGCTGCGCAAGGTGCTGGTGTGCGCACGGCGCAGCGCGAACCGACAACTGTCAGTTCCAAGGCTACCACAAAGCGCTTCGGGTCCGCTGCGGATCGCGCCATCGTCGCCACTGCGCACAAGCTGCTTCGCGTGGTCTACTGCGTCCTTCGGACCGGCAAGCCTTACCGGGACCCCGAGACCGACTACGAAGCGATGATGGTGAAGCGCAACGCTCCTCGGTGGATCCGCATGCTCGAAACGTACAACGTCGCGGGACGACGAAGGCGCGTGTCAAGCCGCAACGGGCGGCGCGGCGGCAACGGCGGGCACGGGCGCTGCAGGCAGCCTGAGCGCTGCGACATAACCGTTCCGGGTTCAAGCGGCGCGGCGCGAAGACAGGGCGTTACGGGGCAGCCCTCAGCGTCGCAATCCTGAATTCTCGAACGGCGAAGACCGCCGCGAAAAAATCTTCGATTCGCGGAACGGTTTCGTGCGGCCGGCAGCTCGGGGTAGTTACACAACAAAGATCATCCGCGACGCGTCGACTACGAGTACGAACGGGCGGGCACCGCGTCGATCTTCATGTTCTGCGAGGCCCTGTCCTCCTGGCGCCGGGCGACGGCTCGCAAGCGCAGAACGAAAGTGGACTGGGCCGAGGAAGTCGCCGACCTGCTGGAGGGCCGCTACGTGGACTGCGAGAAGGTCACCCTCGTGTGCGACAACCTCAACACCCATACGCCAGGAGCTTTCTACGAGGCGTTCGAACCCGAGCGGGCACGGAAGTTGGTCAAGCGAATCGAGTTCTGCTACACGCCGAAGCACGGGAGCTGGCTGAACATCGCGGAGAACGAACTCAGCTCCATGACCCGGCAGTGCCTGCGCCATCGTCGGCTCGGCGACCTTGAGACCCTCCAGGCCGAAATCTCGGCGTGGGCTGTCGACGTCAACGAGCGGCAGCGGGGCGTGGACTGGCAGATGAAAATCGACGACGCCCGTTGCAAGTTGAAATCAGTTTATCCTAACCCGCTATCAACTCCGAAGTGCAATACCGACGGTCGGCAATCCCTGTCGCCGAGGCAGTATGGGTTGGCCGGCGAGTCAAGGCGCCGGGGCGGCAGGGGCGTTCGCCGCAGGGAGGGCGTAGCCCGACCGGAGGCGAACGCCCCTGCCGCAGCGAAAAAATCCCCCTCTGCCCCATGGCCGGGCCGACGACCGCCGTTTGTCCTGCGCCGCGAACCGGCGCGGCGCGACCGCCCCGACGCGCAGGGCGCAGGCCGTTGCAGCCCGGCGACAGCCTTGCCGGCTGCGCGTGTGAACCCCGGCGAGCAGCCGGGTCAGGTCATGCCTGAGAGGCCGGTCGCTCCGCCAGTCCCTGCTTGAAAACTTCCGCAGGAGTTCGGTAGCCCAGCGCCTTGCGCGGCCGGTTGTTGAGCAGGGTCTCGACGTGCTCGAGTTCGGCGGGGTCCAGCTTGCGAAAGTCGGTCGCCTTCGGGAAGTACTGGCGGACCAGCCCGTTCGTGTGCTCGTTCAGGCCGCGCTCCCAGGAGTGGTACGGCTGCGCGAAGAAGAACAACGCCTCCAGAGCCTTGGCGACCGCCCTGTGAGCCGCAAACTCCTTGCCGTTGTCGGTCGTGATCGTGTGCACGAACTCCTTGTACGGCTCCAGACACCTGCGCATCGCCCGGCCCGTTTCCCTGGCCGTCCTGCCGCCGAGCAGGGCCAGCAACGTGAACTTGGAGGCGCGGTCCACCAGCGACAGCACGGCGCCCCGGTGGCGCGACCCCACGATCGTGTCGCCCTCCCAGTCCCCGACCCGCGACTTCTCCTCGACGATCTCCGGGCGCTCGGCGATGTCCACCCGGCCGGGAATGCAGCCGCGGCCTGCCTGGCCTTTGGCACGCGAGTTCCGCTTCTTGCCGCGTCGCCGCAGATGTCGGAACAGCGTTCCGCCAGCCTCCCGGTCCTTCCACACATGTCTGTAGATCCACTCGTGGCTAACCGCTCGACCCTCAAGGCGCAGGCGTCCTTGTTCCGGACTCCACTGCAGGGCCAACTTCTCGTCGACTTCGCCCCACCACTCCGAGGTCATCTTCCGAGGCTGCGCCGAAGCCGCGCTGCGGCGCTCGGCCGCCAGCCGGTCGGCCTGCGCGAAGTCGTAGTCGCGCTGGCCCGCGTCGCGGGTCGGGTCGCAGCTGGAAGGGTCGCGGCTGGAAGGGTCGCGCCGGCTCGCATTGCGGGTCAGTTCGCGGCTGATCGTCGAGGGGTTGCGGCCGAGCCGCCTCGCTATCGCGGCCCCCGATTCGCCGCTTTCCTTCATCATGCCAATCTGGCAACGTTCGTCGTGGGTCAGGTGATGGTAGGCCTTGGCCCAATCTCCGTTTTTGAACTCACAGAGATTATCCGCATCGCCTGACCTTTCCGCAACATCTTGATGCAAACGGTCGGTCAGCCACCACATCCGGAATATTGCACTTCACACTTGAAGGGGCGTAATATAATATTCTGATAAAGCACTAGCCGTGACCGGGTGAATTTCGGGCGCGTCGGCCTCGCGGGAGACAAGAACCGGCAGAACCTCCCCCGCGAAAGCTGGCGCTTCGTCAGGGTGAGCCCGGCACCATGCGAACAGCGAATCCTCAGGAAGACTCAGTATCGCGGCGCGCCTACGGCGCCGACACTTGATCGCGTTGGAGGCAGCGCCGGCACCGCCGGCACCGCCGGTCGGCGCTCGTCGCCCGCCCGGCGGCATCGAAAACGCTCGCCGCCGAATGGATCGACCTTGCTGCAACAGGGCGAATTTATCTTTCGGCCTAACCTAATGATAATGAAAGGAAAAGGCCGTTCAAGAAGGGGATGAATGAAATACCGACGAGTAATTTTTTTCTAGACATTTCCGGTTTTTGCCGCCAATGTGCCGTCCATGAAAAACATGTGGGGGCCGAACGACATCGCCGTTCGGCCGGTGTTCGACCGGGCCGAACGCGACCGGTGGGACGAGACGATGCGGAAGCATCATTACCTCCAGTTCCGCGGCATGGTCGGCGAGGCGGTGCGGCATGTCGCCGTGGCTCCGAACGGGGAATGGGTGGCGTTGCTGGGTTGGAAAGCCGGGGCCTGGCGGCTGCGAGCGCGCGAGGGTCGGCTGGACGCCCGAGCAGCGCGGCCGCCGGTTGCATCTTGTGGCGAACAACGCACGCTTGCTGATTCTTCCGCGTTGGCGGCAACACAACCTGGCGTCCCATATCCCTCAGCACCCAGCGTCTGTCGGACGACTTTCAGGCGGCATACGGCCATCCAGTCCTGATGGCGGAGACTTTTGTAGATCCGGACCGTTTCGAGGGAATGTGTTACCAGGCGGCGAACTGGCGAGTCGTTGGGTTCACAAAAGGGTTTGAACGCGGGCGGCGGTTACCGCGAACATGGAACGTCCAGAAAAATGTTCGAGCTGGAAAAGGATGCCCGCAAGCAACTTTGCATGCTTTCCGATAATAAGATCTGGAAGTGTAAGACATTGAACGTAGACGAGATACCGGATCACGGGGAGTCTGTACGAGTATTTGAGTACGGTGCCGGACTTCCGAAGTCGTCGTGGTCAGCGCTTTGGCAACGGTTCTCGCGATAGCGGCGCAACTATGCGGGTTTTTCAGTCTGACCGACATAGCATACTTTTCTGGGAAGTTGAATCAATCGCAGCTGGCGGAGGTGCGCTCATGGATGAAAGGCGACGGAATCCGGACGGCCCCGAGCTACCTTCCATCGCGTGCTTTCGAATGTCGACCCGGAAGCCCTTGACAAGGCTTTGCGAGAATGGACCGCACAATACCAGGATCCCAACGGAAGCCTCGACGGGAAATCCGTGCGCGGAGCGTCACGGCAAGGGGACGGATGTCGTCGGCGCTGTCGAGCATGAAACCGGTTGCGGTCAGGTGAAAGTCGCGGACAAGTCAAACGAGATTCCGGCTGCGCGAAAATTGTTGCGGAGCATGGAGTTATCCGGGCGTATTGTGACCGCCGATGCCCTCAGGTCGAAACTACCCAGTTGATCTTGGACATGGGAGCCGACTATGGTTGTCAAGGGCAACCAGAAAACGATACTCGATGAAAGCGCTGGAACGATCAGGAAGTCGGTAAAAGCGAGACGGTCGAAAAACGCACGGTCGAATCGACACTCGCAATTGTCTGGTCGTCGAACTCGATAAAACCTGGGACGGGTACGTCGAACTGCCCGGACGACGGCAGGCATTCCGTACGCACACGTCAGAAACTCAGAAAGGCGTCGGGACAACTTCGGAAATCGCTTACGGAGTAACTTCCATCCCGCCGTCGCGCGGAGGACCTGCCGAGATTCTCGCTCGCCGTCACTGGGAAATCGAGAACCGGCATGTTCGCGACATGACTTACGACGAGGATCGCCGCCGCAACCACGTCGGCGGCAGTGCCCGCGCACTGGCCCGCAACGCCTCCATCGTTCGGTTGCGCGGACGCTTCGACTATCTGCCGCAGGCTCACCGGCACTACGATTCGCGCCAGGCCGTTCGAGAGCTGACCACCGAGGTCTTCTGACCCGGTGGCCTCGCCTCTCGCGCCGCTGCCTCGCGCTGTCCGCACCGCTGCCATCTCTTCGCACCGCCGTCGTCTCTTCGCACCGACATCGTCTCGCCGACGCGGATCTCGTGCCGCTGCTGCCTCCTCGAAGGCGGCGCTTGACAATGACCGCGCCATTCTTGAATTCGCCCTGCTTGCTGCAACCTTCGGGAAGCGCCGACGCGGACCGGGAGCCGGCGTTCGTGATTTGCTCGCAAAACCGCCACGCGACAAATCCGGGCGAAACCCGAACCCGTTCCGTTCTCGCGAGCCTATGCAGGACCAACGCTTTTTTCGAGCGGCCGCCGTCACGGCCGAACCGGAGGTCAGCCGGACGAAACCGCCAGCTGTCCCCGAAAAACCTCGCGTCCGTGCCATGCAACGAACGCTGGCCTTGGAGCCAATTCGACGCTTGCCGGAGAGCGAAGCAGCCCGTCCTGCAGCTGAAGAAACAGCCTCCCTGTCTCGTTACGGGTGTCGACGACGTCCGATACGATGATGGCGAAACGTCCGGGCTCCCGCATGGAACGGAGCCCGAGCGCGCCACGGTCCAGCGCCTCATGGTGAAGGGCGCACAACGCGAGCCCGTTCGGAACGATATCCGGACCGTTTTGGGAGTGCCATTTGATGTGCGCGGCGTCGAGCCCGACAACCTCGTCGTTCATCCGGAGGTCGTAGCCGCACACGGCGCAACGAGATTCGTAAGCCAGCAATACCTCTTTCCGGAACGCGCGGCTCCGTTCCGTTGTCCGGACCCAGCGCGCCGCGGGATCCGCCGAAATGTTCACGGACGCCAGAATGCGCTCGTGCAGAGACCGGGGGAAATGTCTGTCGAGAAGAAGTTGCGCGGCCCGCCGGACGAGATCGGGGTCGCGCCTGAGCAGTCGAAAGATGTCCTCCGGGAAGCCGCCTTGCGCAGCGTGTCGGACCAACCCGCTCCGGTTGAGCGTGCCCCAGGAATTGACGGGCAGCCTGCCATCGTCAGGAATGTCCCACAAGTCATCCGTGCGCAACCAGCCGAACGGGGCCTCCGGCCGCAGTCTTTTCCGGGGCGGCCCGTACAAAACGAGAAGACGCTTGAGCGGATTTTCGAGAACGGCGTAGAATTCGAGGCGTTCGTGTCCGGCAAGTACTCTCCCGAGCGCAAGCAACAACAACAGCGGCTTGTGAGGAGCGCGCATGCCTTTCTGGTTCATGACCCCCAGCCGTTCAACACGATCAAGGAATCGCACCTCGTCACGCATGGTTCTCAGAACCGCAAGCCGTTGGGCGGCTGCATTCAACCGCCGAACGGGCGGTCGCGGCCATGCAAGGCCGTCGCATACCTCGTTCGGCGAAGGCGCGTCCACGAATCCGACGCGGTCGACGCACCACCGACACGGTTCCTTACCGTTGGCAGTCGGTCAAGCCTCGGGGGCATCGCTGCCAAGACCATATTTCCGGCGAACTTTCTTTTGGACCAATGATGTTGCAGGCATGGCAACGGTATCCTCTCTCAGTCCGAGCGGGGATCCTTCCTTGATCCGACCCGCGACCCTGACGCATGCCAGTTTTTACTGACGAGAACCTCAGTCATTCACCTTTCTTGGTATCGTTCTTATTGACCAAAGGGTTCAATAGCTCAATCAAAATCTTTTCCATTCTATTGCATAACTTCTTGTTATTTACCACGATATAAGACCCGTGCGTTATCACCGGAGATTTATACCAAAATTTTTCCTTATGTTGAGAAACTCTGGTAGCTAAACTAGTGTTTGACTTTCCTACATATACCGGCTCGCGGTTTCGCCCGCGCAATAGATATATCCCTTTTACATCCTTCAAAAACTTCCTTATTTCGCTGTCACTGTGCGGATCAAAATCCAAAATATCGCCGGGCAATAACCCCTCGTCTTCGTCGTCTTCGTCGTCTTCATCTGCTGCAAGAAATTCTCTTTTCGGACCTGCCTCACCCAATACTCTTTCCAACTTATCGATTGTTCTTTTCTGTGGTGTTGTTTTCCCATTTTCAATATTACCTATCGTCACACTAGATACGCCAGCCAACATTGCCAGTTCGTTTATGGATTTTTTTCTTTTTTTCCTTTCCTCAGATAACCATTGCGCAAATTCTGTATTGAGATTTTGTCCAAGAACTTGCTGCAATTCTTCGAGGTAGTGGCTGGGATCGGATTTTCCGGTTTCCCAACGACTCACAAGGCCTTGCGCTACGTCGATTCGTTCGGCGAGCTCGCCTTGAGACCAGCCACGTTCTTGTCGAGCATTTTTGATTGCGTTCCCCAAGTCCGACATTATTCCCACCTCTCGCCAAAGCAGACAGTGATTCTATATGCAGCGATTGTATCCCCTCCGTCAACTCGATGTAAAACACAGGGCCTCGGCAAGGGCAAGGCGCGGCGCGGTACGAACCCCCGCAACGCCGTGTTCAACGGAGCAACGCAGGTTCTCGGCGCTCGGCCGCACGGCCATCAGGGTCCGGCGACGGACCGGTCCGGAGAAACCGCAGTCCGATCCTTTCCGGCAATCGCCATGGAAATCAGGCCACCGGATCCGCCCACAGTTCGGCCGGCGGCCAGATACGAAATCCCGCGATGCAGGTGCAACCGGAACTGCCTCGCGACGGTCTCGGGGTCGGTCGGAAGTTCGTCCCGGCACAGGCGCTCCTTCAACAGCGCAAGGTAGAGATCGGCGTGCCAGCCACCGAACACCCGCCACCTCATCTCGACGTTGCTGTCCAGCGGTATCTCCGCCGCCGGCGGAATTCCTTCCTCGGCAATCGACAGGCAGAAGCCCCACCGGCAGAGCACGTTCCAGTGCTCGATCCCCGTCACCCGCTTCAACTTGATCAGTTGGTCCTTCGCCCGCTGCGATACCCTCACGGTCTCGACCGCCATCACGCCGCCTCTGCCCCGTCAAAGTACCCCTCCTCGATCCGAGTGCTGCCGCTGGCGTCGTCGTAATCGAGACGGTAGCTGCACCCGATGAACGATCGAAGCTTTTCCAGATGGGATCCGACGATCTCCTCGTCCGTCGAGAACAGCAGGACCTGGTGGCTCGCGAACGGAAAATACCGCTCCACCAGATGCGTCCTGTGCCCGGCGTCGAGCCGCCCGAGCGGCACGTCGATGGCGGTCGGCAACGGCCGTCCCGAGGTCTTCGCGAGGCCCCGCAACAGTGCGATCACGAGGAGCTGGCGTTCGCCGGCGGACAGGCGATCGGTGCCCAGCGCGCGGCCATCCCGCCCGTAGAGCGTGAGGGCGAAGCGCTCGAGATCGATCTCAAGACGGGTCACCGGCGACTCCTTCCGCAACAGCTGCCGATAGCTCTCAAGGACGAGCCGCTCGATCCTGCGCACGTGCCGCACGATGACCGCCTTCCTGAACGTCCCGAGCGTCGTCCTGACGAGGGCCGAGTGGCGCAGCACACGGCGGCGATCCTCGCGCAAACCCTCCGCCCTTGCGTCGGCTTCCAGCAGGCGGGACAGCGTCTGCCCGTGCCGCTCGGTCTCGCGTTCGAGGCGCTCGATTTCGTTGTCCATCGCCGAAATTTCCTCCCCCGCAGAGGCAATGGAGGCGAGCAGCTCTTCCCTTCGGCTCGCCGCCTCCGAAGCGGCATCTCCGTCGGGAACGCTGGCGTCGGCGGTGCGGGCGTACTCCGTCCGGACACCGTTCTCGTCTCGATCATGCATGCGAACAATGAGACCGGCATTCTCCAGCCGCTCGACGAGGTCGCGGATCTTCTTGAGGGCCATTCCGCGTATTTTCACGTCGATGCAACGCAAGGGTTCGGCAAGGACCTTGAGCCTCTGCGGAACAGGCGCATCGACATGATCAGCGTGAGCTCTCACAAGGTTCACGGTCCCGTAGGGGTAGGATGTCTGATCGTTCGCCGCCCCGGCTTCCGGAGGGCACCGTTGCGTCCAACGCCTTCGGCGGAGGACAGGAGCGCGGCCTGCGCCACGGAACGTTGCCGGTTCCCCTTGTCGCCGGCATGGGACTGGCCGCGGACATCGCCGAGCGCGACCACGCGATCCGCCGCGAGTGGTGCATGGAGATCCAGACCGCCGCGCTGGAGGCGCTCTCCTCTTTCGAAATCCGCTTGAACGGAGATCAGGAGCTGGTCTTGCCTCACGTTCTGAACTTTTCCGTCGAGGGCGTGGACGCAGAAGCGCTCATGGTCGCCCTCAAGGACCTGATTGCAGTGTCGAACGGTTCGGCCTGTACGTCGCAAAGCTACGAGCCGAGTCATGTCCTCGCCGCGATGGGACTTCCGGAAGCGGACGCTGCCGGGGCCGTCCGGGTGCCCTGGTGCCATATGACCCCTGACATCGATTGGCCTGCTGTGTCCCGCCGCATCGCCTCCCTCGCCTGACGTACGCTCGCACGGCGGCCGCGTCGAACCGGTCAATCTCCGGCCGGAAGCCATTCCTCTGGATCCAGAGACATGCCTCCTACGAAGTTCGGATGCGTCCGCGTGAGTACGTTCTTGAGCTGCGGACTGTCGGCAACTCCTGCGAGTAGCAATGGATGGACGCATCTTTGCCCTTCAAGGTAGAGGAGATTCCTGACGGCCGCATCGACATCCGTGTCGCAAGGAACGAAACCGTAGTCATCCGACGGCTTGACCCAAGCGACCGCCAGATTGTAGGGATCGGCGAACGGCGGCAGTTGCGCCTGCCGCTCCGCGGAGTGCGCTTCCTCCCAACGGGCGACCCTGCTTGAGCGATCGTTGAGGATCCGCTTCAGGCGCTTGACTTCCTCCATGTCGTCGCCTTCCGCGTTCGTGAAGCCTTCCTAGGCCTGTTCGCCGAAGCTTTCGCTCCAACAGGCCTAGAGATGCTGGTACCAGGTTCTGACCTGGATCTCGAACCGCGCGGTTACATGACGGTCGCCCAGCGGCTGCCCGAACCGCGCGATCGCGTGTATCGCCCTGTATCCGGTACCCGTGGACGGTTTCGATGTAGTTCTTCGTTCTGGCCGGCACCTCGCGCTCGATCCGCCCGCCGAGAGCGACGGCTTCGTCGAGGGACTCGCAGACAACCCGGAAACCGATGACGTCGTCCATCCCGTTCAGGACAATGCCCGGCGTTCTCTCCATTTTTCGGCGCACGCTCTCGAGCCTCTTCAGGCACGCGCTGACCAGAACCCGCTGCGGGAGAACCGATTTCCTGAGAAGAAAGAGACTCGTCCGGATGCAGTTGAGCCTGTATTCCCTGTAGGAGTCGAGGATTTCTCGGGCCCGGCCGTCTCCGGAATCCACCGAAAATTCCCTGCTCGCCTTTCCGATTTGGCCCATGCTCTTGAAGCGGAGAGAGTCGGGCGGCAGGCATTGCTCCGCTGGAGCGAGGTACATGCTATTCCGAAGCGCTTCAAGGATCGGGAAGCCTGAACGCCTCCTTCGTCTTCAGACTGCCGGACAGATCGTGAGCCATCGCCTCGTCGCCTTCGGTTGCCCCCATGCGAGCCTCGAAAAAATCGTCGCGAAGTTTCTCCCGACGCTCACGATCTTTCCCGAATCCTCCGCCCATCAGATAGATCATCATCTCGACGCAGAGATCTTCGTATCTCTTCTGCCGTCTGACCTTGCCATGTATGGGATCGCACAGAATCCCGAACCAGGGAGCCGTCTTGCTTCGAAGAACAAGGTCGTCAAGATTTTCGTGAACGGAAAGGCACTTTATCAATTCCTTCAGACCGAGGCCTTCCTGCCGCTGCAATTCGGCGACCGCCCGAGCCAGCGCCACCTGCGCGATCGGTCGAAACAGGATGTTGTCTGCCCTTCCGCCGCGAAGTTCGGAAGGGCTTTTTCCCGGTTTTCCGGCTCCCTCGCCAATAAGGCGATTCGCCCGGAAGCATTCAAGCATAGATCTGTGAGATGGCAGTTCCGCCAGTTCGTCGAAATACTCGGTCAGCGCGACAAGTCCCTTTTCGATCTCGTCGTCGCCCGGACGCAGCAAGCCCACTCCGCGGCCGTCTTTCAATCCAAGCACGGTATCCTTCCATCCCTTAAATTCCGGCTTTGTACCCAAGTACTCCCGAGTGATCGACACCAGAGCGTTAAGAGTTGTGTAACTTGATGAGGATGCCGAAATTTGAGCGGCCTTGGTTTCCACGTTCAATCCGTCACTGCCCTGGAACAACCGATGATTTGTCATCACGGTGCGCGCGACAATTCTGAATCCGTCATTCTCTTCCAAAAGGGCCAGTTCGCCCTTTTCCACACGCTTTGCGTTTTCGTTGACATCGACGAAAATGTTGCGAAGTCGGGAAACGGCCTGCTTAAAGGTCTCCTTGTCTTGTACCGCAGGAATGATCTCCACCCCTATGACCTCGTCCATTGCGGTCTGAAACCGATCCGGATTCAACCCCATTTTCTCGTAATACCCTTCGAGTTCATCTCGCGTCACGTCCCCCCCGACGATGATCGATCCGTCCTTCTTCCTGGCGCTGAGCCGTCCATTATCTAGCAGTTCCTTCAGCCCCTTGATGGCCATGAGGCGGTGTTGTCCATCGAGCGCAAAATAGCTCGTTCCGGTCACGTCGAGGTCGACAACGTATGATGTCGTATCGAGGCGTTCGACATGCAGCGAACCTGTCAAAGCCCGCCCGCGAGGGCCCCAATTGTCGTGCATGGGTTCGTAAACCCAATTCTGGTATGCAACCAGCAACAGCGGAGGAAACTTGTGATGCTCCCGCGTTGCGAGGTACATCGTCATGGGCAATTGTCGGCTGAAATCCGGCGCTCTTTGCTGGAGATAGGTCGCAGTCGTGGAGTTGATATCGATTACGTTGGCGTCTTGGCGGATATGTTTCTTGAAGATCGGGATGTCGCGAGAAAGGTAAACGTTCGCCGCGATCCAGCTGAGCGATACCGAAGTCAGATACGATTTGCTGTTGCCCATTTTCGTCGGGAGCGCCAACTTGTGATTGTCCCTGTCGCGTTGCCAGTCGAGTGCAAGTCGCAGCGCTTCCTTGTAGTTCCGTTCCCGCTCCAACATATCTTGAGAGCTTTTTCGGATCTTTTCGGCGTCAGAAGTCATGGTTAAAATTCCGGTGTTGCAAGTCTAGCCCGTAGCCCACAAGAGCGGAAAAATCCGCAAACGACAGTTCCTCCACGGTATGGCGATATTGCGAATGTCGGGACACGCGGACGTCTTGAGATTTTTACGAAGGAACATGGAGCGATCCAAGAAGTGGCGACATTGACTGTAAACAGTGTACAGATCGCCCTGACGGGATCAAGCCACGCGAGTCGAGAGTCGAGAGGGATGCAAATCTATTTTTGTAAAATCCTGTTTCGTTCCGGAAAAAGGAATCCCGCCGTCAGGCTGAGACGGCATTCGGGGCCCGGTTTTCGTTTACGGCATGCGTTCCGGTCATCGCCCGCCGCCTCGAAGCGATCCGACATCGCCCTGAAGGTAAGGACGTTCTGACCGCATGCTCCAGCGCTGGCCCGCCCGTTTCATGCGCTGGTTGACCAGCACCTTGTTGGCGGCTTCCACGACGCCCGACCCGACCGGGTAACCCATGGCCTTGAGGCTCGCGTAGCGCGCTCCTGTTCTTACGGAAGAATGCAAGCTCGCGGTCGAGAATCTTGAGCGCCGGTCGCCTTGTCGCGGAAATTGCCCGGACGACCTTGTCGACGCCCTTTTCGTCGTCGCGCAGGACGGCGCGGTACCTGTCGTACCAGCCGGTTGCGACCGCGTGGTCGGCGACCTCGCTGAGGCGGCATGAAAGAAGTCGACCGCCCGTTCGTCGGGCTGAAGCCCCTCGAGAAACGTCCAGTTGTCGGGCGCGGCGACGGCGACCAGCGGCAGGTCGGGCGGCACTTTCCGGACGTGGGCGACCTCGGCGGCGAGCTGCGCCTTCAGCGTCGCCTTCGAGCTTCATGTCCGCCGCCGCTTCTACTCCGAAATGCCGTAGCTTCGGCCCGGCGCCCGCTGTGCGCCGTTCGCACGTTCAGAGTTTTTCTCGTCGCAAGCGGTCCGACGTTTGGTTCCTTCCTTTCCGGCGTTCCGCCCGCCAGGGCGTTGCCGCTTCCGCAGATGCGCGCGCCTCGGCCGCGCCGCTCTGCGCCACGTTGTAGCGGGGTTGAAGATTCAGCGGCGCGACAGACCGAAGAACAGGTCGGTTTGGTTCGTGGCAGGCGTCTCCGCGAACCGCCCGCACCCGTCCGTCGTTCGGGCGGAATCACTTCACCGGTATGGCAACCCGCGAGTTCGCCCGTTCGTTGACGTTGTAAATCAGAACTTCGAGCGCCCGGTATGAAATGTTCGGTTTCATGAACATGAACCCATGCTCGATGCGACCGGGATATACGACACGGTTTCCCCAATCGACCTTGCGCAACTCTTTCTTGATCGCATGCGCCGTCGCATCCGCACTCGCGCTCGCGCCGGAAAGACCGCCGACGGTTCCCGCAGTCGCCGCCCCCATCGCGGCGCCGCCGCCGGCATCGCTGGCCGTCGCCTGCCCAATGGCGGCCCCGGCCGCAGCTCCGACGGCGGCGCCGATCAAAATGCCGGCCATCGCGCCTCGCGCCATCGCTTCCCCGATCTCGGATCTGCGAATGCGTTCGATCGATTGATCGAGACGATAGGCGGGATAGAGATCGCCGTCGGCCGTCTTGCCGAAAATCTGCTCGGCCTGGATGTAGAATTCGTCGGCGTCGTCGTTGCGGACCACGATCCGAACGGGAGTGACGTCGGCTTTGGTCATGTCGACCCCGAAATGCTCGACCTGCTCCTCGGGAGAGAGAAAGTGAAATCCGATCTGCAACCCGCCTTCCTGATGCGATGTCCGATAGCTCGTCGGGCTTTTGATCGGCGTTATGTTGGACTGAAAACGCGGCGCGCAGGCTGCGACGAACGCTATCGCGAAAACGGCGGCGAGTACGACATGGAAGCGCCTGCGGACGGTCATGATCCCTGGGACCGGCCGACGATGTATTCGCGAAGAGACGAAGAGGCGGACATCTGATTGACCAGCTTGGCGACCGTCGCTTCTATCGCCCGGTTCATCGCCATGCCCGCATCCTGGCCGCCGGCGACCCCGATCGACTGTTGCGACGCTTCCGCTTCCGAACGGCTGGTCCCGACCCACAGGATTTGGCTGTCGCCGTCCTTGAGGATGGCTTCCACTTCAATCCAGCCGGAGCTCTCGGTCGCGACGGTGTTCCATTTTGGGGAGATGCCCACCGTAGCGTCGAGGTCCTTGAGCGTGACGACCATGAGGGCGTCCAAGGTTCCGCCCGCAGGGAGCGAGGGACGGTCCAGCAGTTGAACCCGCTCGAACTGCAGGACAAGTGCGTGCATCAGCCGCGCGACCAGCGCTTCGCCCACCGTCATGGTGAAGTTGATGTTGTGCGTCTTGACGTTGACGGAGGCGTTTCTGACGTCTTCGTCAACGACAAGCCCGACGCCGATCGGCTTCTGCTCGATCAAGCCCAGGTTTTCGTATGTCGTGAGACCGATGCTGTTGTCCAGACGCGCCTGGATCCGGCCTTCGCACGCAGCAAGCGAAAGGAGGGCGAGCGCCCCGACGGCAGGGGCGAAGCGGTGCGCGATCTTCATGGTTTTTCTCCGTACCGGTTATCCAGGCACCGACAGATGCCGTGCCATCGCGGACATCGCGCGGGTGGAGGGACGGTCTCCACCTCTTCGCCCAAGCGTGGACAGCGGTCTCGCGCCAAGTCTCGGGCTGCAACGGGCAGCCCAACTCGGAAGGACGCGTCAATGTCTGTGAGTGCAACCTTGGATGAAGCCGATGAGCGCGTCAATGGTCACGAAAGCCGCACCCGCTGCGCGGGAGACGCCCGCGCTTTGCCGCAGTCCGGCGTCGCTCTCTGCTCTCGCGGTAGTCGTCGTTCTTTGGGACGCAGACCGGGAGCTGCCAAATACTTGAACGTGCCGGCGCCGGTCTTGCGGCCGAGCGTCTGTAGCCGTTGGCCAGCGGGCAACGGTGGAAGGCGCGAACCGTTGCGTTCCCCGACAACCTTGGCGGCAGTTGCCGACGAAACCGCGCCGCAGACCAAGAGACCTCGCCGACCCTCGGGCGAAAACTCCCTGCACAATACCAACCTGAGGTCCATCTCCAGACCGCGCCGAGACTGCGATCATCAGTCAGGCAGGTACGCGAGGCATGCGCCAGACCCGCTCAACGGAGTGCGGCTGTCCGCCCCCCTTTCCCGAGGAAGGTCGCGAACGTCTGCAGCGCCTCGGCGGTATCTCGAGAGAGAACCGAAAGGGACAAGCCGGTCGAAAGCTGCGATGCCGACATGGGAATGATGTTGTGGTTGGAACCAACATTCTGCCGCGTCTTGCGGTCTGGAGCATTCCTTTTTGCCCTCCGGCCCGTGCCGAAATCGGCGCCCGGAACGACGATCCGTCACGAAATCGTTGATCTCGGTCTCGAAGCGCCGCAGCCCGAACCCGGATAATCGTTGAAAGCGTTTCAGATCTTTCGGTTTTGCAATTTCAGACCTGCGCCCATCGGGGCCACCGACCCTTCCCGAATCCGCCGAACGCATGTTCGGAAGGTTCGGGATGGGCTACCATGACGCCCCCGAAGCGAAGGAAATTCGCATGACCACCGCCTATCCCTGGATCGACGGCGCGGCGTACGAAACGCCGGACGCCCGGATCGAAGAGCTGCGCTCGCCATGGGACGGAAAGCTCGTCGCGCGCATCGCCATGGCCGACGCCGTCACCATCGACGCCGCGATCGGCAGCGCGCGCAGAGCCTTCGCGTCCAATCTTCGCGCCACGCCCGCGCAGCGAGCCGCCTGGCTTCGAGCCGCGGCGGCGGAAATCGAGAAGGAAAAAAACAACCTCGCCGACATCACGATGCGCGCCCTCGGAAAGCCGCGCCGCGCCTGCGGCGTGGAGGTCGCCCGCTCGGTCGCGTTTCCGCGGCTCTGCGCCGAGGAACTGCTGCGAATGGAGGGGGAAGTCCTGCCGCTCGACGCGCTGCCGATGGGCGCGGGGCGGTTCGGCTTCACGCGCCGCCATCCTCACGGCGTGGTCGCCGCGTTCACGCCGTTCAACGCGCCGTCGAACCTGCTGATGCAGAAACTGGCTCCGGCGATCGCCATGGGCAACGCGGTCGTGATCAAGCCCGCCTTCGAGGGCGTCGGCGAAGCGTTGCTGATCGCCGAATGCTTCACCCGCGCGGGCGTACCCGACGGTCTCGTCAACGTGGTGGCTTGCAGGCGGGACGTCACCGGCCATCTCGTCGCCCACCCCGACGTCGCGCTGGTGACGCTGACCGGAGGAACCGCGGCCGGCAACGCGCTCGCCAAGGCAGCCGGCGCAAAGCCCTTCGTGGGCGAGCTCGGCGGAAATTCCGCCAACATCGTGTGCGCCGACGCCGATCTCGCGGACGCCGCCCGACGCATCGCGTCGTCGGCCTTCGAGGCGAGCGGCCAGCAGTGCATATCGGCGCAGCGCATCGTCGTCGAGAAAGCGGTTCTCGACGAGTTTCTCGACTTTTTCGTCGCGGCCGCCAAAGCGCTCAAGGTCGGCGATCCGACGCTGCCCGACACCGACGTGGGGCCGATGGTCAACGCCGAAAACGCCGACCGCGTGGAGCGGATGGCGCAGGAGGCGATGGCGGCGGGAGCCGCGGCCGCGCTTCCCCTGAAGCGCGACGGCGCGATCGTTCACCCGACGATCCTCGTGGCGCCGCCGCGCGAGGCGCGGGTCGTGACCGAGGAAATTTTCGGGCCGGTCGCGGTCGTGATGCCTGCGGAGGACCTCGACGACGCCATCGCCGTCGCCAACGAATCCGTCTTCGGCCTGCAATCCTCCTGCTTCACGTCGAGTCTCGAGACCGCCTTCCGGGTTTCGGAGGAACTGCATGCGGGGTCGCTCTGGATCAACGAGGGCAGCAGGTTCCGCATGGACACGACGCCGTTCGGCGGCGTCGGCGACAGCGGCTACGGGCGCGAGGGCGTCAAATACGCGATGGAAGAGCTGTCCTACGTCAAGTTCACGGGGATCCGGTTTCCGGGGCGGGAACGATAGGCCGGCGTGCTTCGCATCGCATTGGCGGGCGCGTTGTGGGCGCTCGCCGTCTTCGACATCCTGTATCCGGTACAGGTCCTCGCGCCGGCCATGGCGATCCTGCTGGTCGGTTTCGTCGCGCTCGCGCTGCCGCGGACAGGACGGCACACGCAGGCGCTGTGCGGCGCGCTCGCCGCCGCCACCGCCGGACTGGCGGCGGCTTACGGCCGTTGGGACGCCGTCCCGGACGGCATCGCCCGCGCCGCGATCTTTCCGGCATTCCTGTCGACGATCGTTTTGTTGCGCGCGGTCGCCGATCAGCGGCCGGAGATCGCCGCCGCGCGACGCATGTTCGCGGCGCTGGATCCGGCGCGGCGCGACAGCGGGGTCGTGATCGGCGCCCATCTGCTCGGTTCCATCCTGCAGGTGGGCGTGTTCGCGATCCTGGCTCCGATCCTCGGACGAGACGCCTCGGTGCAGGAGCGCCGAGAGGTCTTTCTGGTGGCGATGCGAGGCATGGCGCTGGTGCCCCTGTGGTCGCCCTTCGTCGTCGGCATGGCGTTGGCGAGCCAGTACCTGCCGGCGGTTCCGCTGTGGCAGATCATGTCGCTCGGCCTGTCGCTCGCTGCGGCAAGCATCGCGATGTCCTATCTGGCCTTCGACCGAACCCGCAGTCTGGCGGCGCTCGGATCCGCTCTCCGGTCGCTTGCGCCGGTCGCGCCGCCGATCGCGGCGGCCGCCCTGATCGTCGTCGCGACTACGGCTTCGACAGGGTTGTCGACGCTGCAGGCGCTCGTGGTGGCGTTGCCGGTTCCCTGCCTGCTGGCGGCGCTTCTGGTCGGCGCGCGCGCCGCCGGGCAGGCGTTGAAGCAGACCGTCCGCGGTCTCGACCGCCTCGGACCGGAAATTTCGATCCTGGCCTTCGCCATGACGCTCGGCATGGTGTTCGAGACGTCGCTGCCCGAAACGGGCATTCTCGACTGGCTGACGCGGCAGCAACTGCCGCCGGCGGCGATCATCTTCATCGTCATCATGACGATGAACGTCGCCGGTCTTCTCGGCGTACACGCCGTGGTCACGGGCACGGTTCTGCTGGTCGTGTTCACCGGCGTACCGACGGGGGTCTCGGAGCTGGTGCTGATGCAGGCGCTGCTGACAGGTTGGGGGCTGTGCACCAGCATCTCCATCGGCAGTCTGAGCATTGCGACGGGCGCCGCAATGTTCGGGATCCCGCCGACCCGGCTCGTCGCGCGAATCAATATCGCGTTCGCGTTCGCAGTATCGACGGCGATCGCAGGCTTGCTGTCCGCGCTGAACGGTTTTCTGACCGTTTGAGCCGGAGGCGCCCGCCTCTCGAAGTCCCGCGCGCCGCCGGGCGAAAGCCTCGACCTCGGCGACTTCCTCTCCGACGAGACGCAGGTCGCGAACGAGCCGAACCGGAAGACCGGAACTTCAGGGGCCGGAAAGCGGAATCGCCTGCCTGCCCCCGAAGCGCGAGAAGGCCGCCAAAGCCTTCGGCGAACCGGAAAACGGCTTCTGCCGTCTTGCGCCCACGCGGCCTTGTCCGCAAGCTTCGGGTTGATATATTCTCGCGTGAACGGCGGGCTTGGAGCGGCGTTTCCCCCTGCGGTTCCGTCGCGCCGTCCGGCTGGAGGAGGGATGAGCGTTACGCATGTCGACGTTACGGTGCGCAACCCCGCCCAGCGGGCGCGCTCCTGGACCGGTTCGTTCCTGGTGGGTACCGGCGCGATCGATTCCCTGGCGCCGCGGCGAAACCTGGAAGCGATCGGGCTGAAGCCCACTGGACGGCGAGTCTACGCCACTGCCGACGGCCGCGAAGTCGAGATGGATGTCGCGCTGGGAGAGCTGGAGATCATGGGCGAACTCTCCGGCGGCGTCATCGTGTTCGGCGACGAGGGCGCCGAACCGTTGCTCGGCGTCACGGCCCTCGAATCCGCCGGAATCGAAGTCGATCCCCGGAACCAAAAACTCAAACGGCTGCCTGCGGTGCGGCTGCGAGGTTTGCGGCGGGCATAGCGGACGCAACGGCGGCAGCGGCTACCGTACCATATCGCCCGGATCGATGCCGGCGACGGCGACAGGCTTCTTCATGGCGTCGCGGCGGAACGGTTCTCCCAGCTCCTGGTTCAACACAACCTCGATGAAAGTGGTGACGCCGTCGGCCTGCGCCGCGCAGCTTTCCCGCAGAGCGGAGGAGAGCTCCTCCATCGTCGTCGCCTGAACGCCCTTCAGGCCGCAACCTTCGGCAACCTTGGCGTAGGAAAGATTCGGGTTGAGCTCGGTGCCTACGAAATTGTTGTCGTACCAAAGCGTCGTATTGCGCTTTTCGGCGCCCCACTGGTAGTTCCGAAAGATCGTCATGGTGATCGCCGGCCAGCCCTCTCGGCCGCAGGCGGTCATTTCGCTCATGGAAATGCCGAAGGCGCCGTCGCCTGCGAACCCCACCACCGGCACGTCCGGACAGCCGATCTTGGCTCCCAGAATCGACGGAAAGCCGTAGCCGCAGGGACCGAACAATCCGGGAGCCAGATACTTCCGGCCCTCTTCGAAAGTGGGGTAGGCGTTGCCGATCGCGCAGTTGTTGCCGATGTCGGACGAAATGATCGCGTCTTTCGGCAGGCCCGTCTGGATCGCCCGCCACGCCATGCGCGCGGACATGCGGTCGGGCTCGCGGGCGCGCACGTCCGCGTTCCACGTCGTTCCCGGATCGTCTTCCTCGTGGTCCATGCCGGCGAGCGCCTGCAGCCAGGCCGACCGGGTCTGATGGATCGCCGCCTTGCGCTCCTCGCGGCCGCGGTCGCCGGCGGACGGCGCAAGCCGGGCAAGAATCTGGCGCGCCACCTTGCCGGCGTCGCCGCAAATCCCGACCGCGACCTTCTTGGTGAGGCCGATGCGATCCGGATTCATGTCGACCTGGACGATCGTGGCGTCCTTCGGCCAGTAGTCGATCCCGTAACCCGGCAACGTCGAGAACGGGTTGAGCCGCGTGCCCAGCGCCAGGACCACGTCCGCCTTGGAGATCAGCTCCATCGCCGCCTTGGAACCGTTGTAACCGAGCGGTCCGGCGGCCAGCGGATGGGATCCGGGAAAGCTGTCGTTATGCTGGTAGCCTGAACAGACCGGCGCGTCGAGCCGCTCCGCAAGCGCCCGGCAATCGGGGATGGCCTCGCCGATCACCACGCCGGCGCCCGACAGGATGACGGGGAAACTGGCGTCCGAGAGCAGGCGGGCCGCCTCGGCGACGGCCTCTTCGCCGCCGGCCTGGCGTTCCAGCACGACCGACCGGGGAAGTTCGATGTCGATCGCCTGTGTCCAGATGTCCCGCGGCACGTTGACCTGCGCGGGAGCCGAGCGGCGCAGGGCGTTCTCGATCACCCGGTTCAGGACCTCGGCGATGCGCACCGGATCGCGAACCTCTTCCTGATAGCAAACCATGTCCCTGAACAGCGCCATCTGCTCGACTTCCTGGAAACCGCCCTGGCCGATCGTCCTGTTGGCGGCCTGAGGCGTGACCAGAAGCAAGGGCGTATGGTTCCAGTAGGCGGTTTTCACCGGCGTCACGAGATTCGTGATGCCTGGTCCGTTCTGCCCTATGCACATGGCGATCTTGCCGGTGGCGCGAGTGTACCCGTCGCACATGAAACCGGCGTTGCCCTCGTGCGCCGCGTCCCAGAAGGTAATGCCGGCTTTCGGAAAGAGGTCGGAAATCGGCATGAAAGCCGATCCGATGATGCCGAAGCAATGCTCGATGCCGTGCTTCTGCAGAACCTTCACGAAAGCCTCTTCGGTGGTCATCTTCATGGCTGTCGTCCCCTTTCGTCCAGTTTCCGGGCCGGCAGCTTCGCCCGAGCGAACGGTATCCGCTCGACGCGCCTGTCCGGCCGGAAGGCCAGCGTTCTCCGCGATTACAATACCTCTACGATACGGGGTCAACGCTCGCGCGCGGGATTTTTTCGCAACCGTCGGCGACGGTCGCCGCGCCACCATGGCGCATCGCGGCGAAAAGCCCGCGTCCCGCGACCGCCCGGAAAGAAGTCGCGGCTTCGGAGCCTTGCCGTTACGGGCGGCACGGCCGCCCGTGAAGCGGCTATAGCCAAGCGCTGTCCAAAACGAAATTCCGGCTTGTCGTTCGCCATGTGCCGGACCGCCTGCCGTCTCGCGCGCCCTTCCCTGCCCCGCGGACCGCGACCAGCGGCATGAAAGCGAGCCGGCCGTCGTCAGGCGGCGCCTGCTTCACGGTCGCCGTCCGCGCCCTTGGTCCGACCCTCGCTCGCCATGTCGCCCGACTCGACGCGTTCCGTCGGCGCGAGAACGATTTGCTCGTGCGCCGCCACCGGCACCGTCAGCGTTCCAAGACGCCGGCCGCCGCATCCAGCGGCGAGACCCTGGCCTCGACGAGATCGGCGAGGAAGGGACAGACCGCGGCGGGACCGACCCCGAAGAACTGAGCGGCAAACGCCTTCGCGCCCGAACCAATAGTCGCGCCGAGCGTTCGTTCCACGAGCTCCGGAGCGAGGCTTTCCGCCACCGCAACGGCAAAGCCTGCAGGTCCGTCCGTGCCGACCGTCGACCGGCCGCCGGCCCGGAACCGGGCGTGCGTTCCCCGGAAGCCCGCCTGTAGCGCGGTTTCAGTTCGCGCCGCCAACACGCTTCCCCTATCTTGCCATCGCCGCCTGGCTTGCCTTACGCGGACCAACACGGACCGTCACTCTTTTGGGATCGTCCAAGGCGCCGATCATCTTCTTCAGCTGGTCCAGGGTGAGGCCGCCGAGGTCCGCGTTTCGGACGCACGAAAAGTCCGCTGCCGCAAAACCGGTCATTCTTGCCGCTTTCAGCGCGCTGAGGCGGCGCTTGTCCAACACGGCGATGATCCGGGCCGCAAGGATGGCTTTGGCCTGCTTCAGATCGGCCTCGGGATCCCCGAAATCGCGAAATACGTTACCGCTACCCTCGATCAGGTCCTCGTCCTTCATAGTTTCTTCCTCAAACGCCCGAGACGCGCCCGGACAAGGTCGATCTCTGTTTTCGGAGCCTTGACGCCCGTTTTGGATTTCTTCTGAAAAGCGTGCAGTACCCACAGCTTTCCGGCGATCTCGGCAACGTAGACAACCCGCCAAGCACCCCTTCGGTGACGCACCGCGCCGCCCCAAGCCCTAGAGCGGCTTGGCAATATCCGCCTTTCCACCCTCCGCGACAACGGTCAAAGCCGTGTTAACGCGTTCGCGAACGGCCTCTGGAAAACCTTCATAGACCTTGTGCGCTGCCCCAAACCAACCGACCGGCCGTATACCCTTACCCATACTTCAGCATTCTATCAACTCCGAAGCGCAACACAGGCGGTCGGCAATCTCTGTCGTGAGGATAGTGTCAGGCTGGGCCGGTGTGAATCAAGGTGCCGGGGGGGGGGCGTTCGCCGTAGAGAGGGCGTAGCCCGACCGCAGGTGAACGCCGCGGCAGCAGCGGCAGGCCCCGGCCTTCCCCCGGTCGACCTCCGCTGCCTCCCGCAGTTCGTGCGGCGTCGACCCGCCAAGTCTGCAAGACGTTCGGTTTCCGCGACGCCCCCGGACGTTCGCAGCAGGCGAATTGCACGGCACTACCGCGCGAAACTTCGCCTCTGCAGGTCGGAAGCCTGATCGTTCGAGCGTCAGGCGGGCCAGCATTCGTTTCATCGTCGCAACGCAGCATACGCCGTGCCCTGGCGTGGGTACCTCGCGACCGCCGACTTCTTGACGGCTCCGGCGCGGCGGCCTACTCTCTTCGAATGACGAAACGCATGCTTCCGATCGGCTTTTCCTCCCTCCGGGAGATCCGGGGGATGGACTGCTACTACGTCGACAAGACGGACCATGCGCGCCGCCTCGTCGAGAGGGGCAAGTACTACTTCCTGTCGCGTCCGCGCCGGTTCGGCAAGACCCTGCTGGTGGACACGCTGCAGGAGTTGTTCGAGGGAAGCGAGGAGTTGTTCCGGGGCCTCGCCGTGCACGACGGGTGGGACTGGTCGGCGCGCCATCCGGTCGTGCGGCTCAGTTTCGGCAGGGGCAATTTCCGTGCGCCGGACGGGGTTCGGATAACCGTGGAAAGGCAGCTGGCGGCGGCGGAGAGGCGCGTCGGCCTCGAACCGGATCCCGTCGAGGCGTCGAACCGTTTCGGGGAATTGATCGAGGCCTTGCACGAGCGCACCGGACGGCGGGCGGTCGTTCTGGTGGACGAATACGACAAGCCGATCCTGGACGCGCTCGGCGACCGGGAGCTGGCGCGGGCCAACCGCGACTTCCTGCGCAGCCTGTACGGGGCGATCAAGGACTGCGACAGGCATCTCCGTTTCGTTTTCCTGACGGGGGTGAGCAAGTTCTCGCAGGCGGGCCTGTTCTCGGGCCTGAACAACCTGAACGACATCACGCTGGACGAGCGCTACGGCGCCATCTGCGGTTACACGGACGCGGAACTGGACGCGGTCTTCGCCCCGGAACTGGAGGGCCTGGACCGGGACGAAATCCGCCGCTGGTACAACGGCTACAACTGGCTCGGACCGGAGAGGGTCTACAACCCGTTCGGCCTCCTGCTGCTGTTCGACAAACGCAAGTTCGGCAACTACTGGTTCCATAGCGGCACGCCGACCTTCCTGATCGAGACGCTGACGCGCCGCGACCTGCCCACTCCCGATCTGGACGGCATGGCCGGCAGCGAGAGCCTGCTCTCGGCCTTCGACGTGGACAATATCTCGGTCGAGGCGCTTCTGTTCCAGACCGGCTACCTCACCATCGCCGGCGAGGAGGACGGGCGCTACAGGCTGGACTACCCGAACCTCGAGGTGCGCCGGAGCCTGGGCGAGGCCCTGCTGGGAGAACTGCTCCCGTACGAGGCGCGCAAGAAGACGGCGCGCCTGCGGCTGGGCGAACTGCTGGAAGCGAACGACTTCGAGCGCCTCGGGACCCTGTTCCGCGGCGTTTTCGCCGCCATCCCGCACCAGTGGTACATGAACAGCCCCGTCGCGAAGTACGAGGCCCACTACGCGAGCGTCATCCACAGCTGCTTCCTGATGGAGGGCTTCGAGCCGGTCGCGGAGGACAGCGGCAGCCGGGGGCGCGCCGACATGGCGGTCCGCGCCGGCGGGCGCGTCTACCTGTTCGAGTTCAAGGTGGTGGAGCGCGGGCGGGAGGGGACCGCGCTCGCGCAGTTGCGGGAGAAGGGCTACGCGGACAAATACCGCCATCTCGGGCGTTCGGTCCACCTGATCGGGGTGGAGTTCAGCCGCGAAGAGCGCAACGTCGTCGGCTTCGATTGCGAGACCGCCTGAACGGCGTCCCGTCACGGCCGCCTCCGCGAAAGAACGCCGCCGCGGGTTCGGCCTGCGCTTCGTGCTTCGGGCGCGGCGAACGGACGCGCCGGGCGAAAGTCCGGCGAAAGGGACGCGCCACCGCGTGTCGATCAACGGGCGGATGCTAAACTCGTCCCGCGACTTCGCCTTGAGCGGCCCGCTGTCGAGCCCCTGGTCCACGCTGAAGTCCTTGCAGCGCCCGGCCAGCAGCGGGGTTTCCTCGAGCAACCTGTCCCCGTTCGGTTCCTTGACCTCGGATCGTGATGCCCGGGCAACGTCGAAGACCACCGGGATTTCGTACTTGGCATCCACGTGCAGCCAGAACCCAGACTACGACTTCATCTTGCCGGTCTCGCTGCCGGCGGTCTCGTGCTTCCCCCAGTCGGGGTCGGAAGTCTTTCCCGTCTTGCGGCTGGCCTGTCCCGTCGAGTGGCTGTCCACCGCCTTGCCACCGTAACCGAGGCGCTCTCCGAAGTCCGGCAACTCCGCCTTGCTCCGGCAACTGCCGGACCATACCGTCGGGGTTCCTTGCTCTCAAGGAAGCTGCTCAGGACTTGTTTGGCTGTGACTCTTCGTTAATACGAATTGCAAATTCAGAACTCCTGACATTGTTAGATTTTTACTGGACGTTCGACACTTCTTGGGAAAGGCGCGGTGATGGACCGCTCGAAAAGCCGAAGGTAGCCGCGAACGAGACTGCGTTGTCGAGCAAGAAGACAAGGCGCGACCATGCCGCCCTGACGCGTGTTCAATAAAATATTTAATGGCGATTGCACAAAGAATAAACAAAAACAACCGATTATCGGGCAGCATGTCAGGAGTTCTGAAATTGAGCAAAACGAAAAGCCAACGAAGCGGAAGACATCTCGGAGGGAACGACGCTACTTCGGTCGACGCGGCAGCAGGGCGTCGCGCACTGCATTGACGCCTTCCGAGGCGTGGTATACAGTCTGGGAAGTCACCTTCGACGGGCATCGAATCAATGGATCACGCCACCGTCTTCATGATCGACAAGAGTCAGGCCATCCGTCTGCCCAAGGCGGTTGCGCTGCCGGGAAACGTCAAACGCGTTCGGATCATCAAGCTCGGCCAAGCACGACTGATTACGCCCGCGGATGCGCTATGGGACAGCTTCTTCGACGGCCCGCGGGCCGATTTCATGAGCGATCGCGCGCAGCCGCCCATGCAGGAACGCGAGGGCATGTAGGTGCTCCGCTACATGCTCGACACGAACATCTGCATTTACGTTGACCGGCCGTCCGAAGTCAGGCGGATCTTCAACGAGCGCGCGGAGCAATTGTGCATTTCGTCGGTCAGTCAGGCGGAGCTGCATTACGGAGCGGCAAAATCCGAATCGTCGGCACGAAACCTTGGCGTGGTCGGATCTTTCGCCGCGCGGCTGGAGGTCCTTCCGTTCGAAGAAAAAGCGGCGGCGCGTTATGGTGAAATCAGGGCCGGCGAACCGGCACACCGCCCTACGACTTGACGATCGCCGGACACGCCCGAGCCTGACCCTGGTGACCAACAACACCCAGGAACCGGGGGCGCTCTCACCGCTGCCCCGCGTACCCTTTTGAAAACCTCGGCACGACCTCCTTAGCGAACAGCGTCATGCTCTTCGCCGTCGTCTGGAAGTCCATGTCACCGGAATGCAGCATGGCGATGAGGTGGCCGAACCCGCCGATTTTCTCGTACAGCGCCTCGATCTGGCGCGCGACGCTGTCGGGCGTGCCGTAAAGGGCGACATGATTGTCGCGAAAGTACTCCACCCCGCGGGCGCGAACGGCATCCGTGCGGCCGCCTGTGAAGCGGCCAGCCAGAAAATCGGCGTAAAGCGGCGTCTCGATATAGCCGGGCGGCGCGCGGAATTGAGGCTCCGACTTGTTGTTCGTCACGTACCAGAACACCTGTTCGATCACCTCGCGAGCCTCCTTCTCGGTCTCGCCGACCGCAACCAGCGGCATGAAAGCGAACCGGTCGTCCGCCGGCATCGGCCGGCCGTGGCGACGGAAATGCTCGCGCACGCCGTTGAACATCGCGGCCAGCTTGTCGGCAGGGGTCAGAAACATGGCGAAGGTGAAGCCGCGTCCGACCGCGCGGCAGGCATGCGCCAGATCGCTGCCGCCCGTCGTCCAGACCGGCGGGTGCGGTTGCTGGTAGGGACGCGGCCAGACGTTCACTTGGCGCTTGTGAATCCACTTGCCCTCATAGTTGAACGGACCGTCGTGCGTGGTCCATGCCTTGATGACCAGATCGATCGAATCCCACAGCCGTTCGGAGGTTTCGGTCGGATTGCGATTGGAAGCGAACAATTCGTAAGGCACGCCTCGCACGAAACCGCACTCGAGGCGGCCGTAGGAAATGTTGTCGATCATCGCCATTTCCTCGGCGCAGCGCACCGGATCGGCGAGATTCGCAGCGGGATTCCCAAGGACCAGCAGCCGCGCCTTCGTTGTCTGCCGCGCGAGGATCGCCAGCGGCACCACGCCCGAAGCGTTGAGGCAAGTGGCCGTCTGGTGATGCTCGTTGACCATGCAGTGCAGTCCGAGCGTGTCCGCCAGCAGGTACTGGTCGAGGTATGTGTTGTATAGATCGGCGCCGACGGCGGGGTCGTATAAGCCGCTCGGAAGATTGAGTCGCATCGAGGTGAATCGGTCTTCGGGCGGCAGATGCGGCCAGGGGAACTCGGTGAAATGATAGAACTCCACGCGCCGCACCTCAGGCGAGAAACTCGTCGATCACGCCGGCAAAGCGCTGCGGCTGTTCAACATGCGGAAAATGTCCGGCGCGCGGCACGGTCGCGAAGCGCGCTCCGGATATGGAGCGGGCGTAGGCGCGGCCGTACCGCAGCGGAGTTATGCCGTCCTGCGCGCCCCACACGACAAGGGTGGGAACGTCGATCCGGTGCAACCTGCGCCGCAACGAAGGATTGTGGAAATAGGGATCCCAACACAGCCGGGCGATGGCTTCGCGTTGCCGCGCGACTGCCAGCGCTTCGCGCTTCGACATCCCGAACGAATGCGGATCCTTCCCCGTATCGTGAAAGCGCATCGCACGAACTTCTTCGACGCTATGAAAATAGATGTCCGCAATGTCGCGATCGTAGGCGCCGCCGAACTTGACGCCAAGCGCCCCTGCCAGAACCAGCCGCCGGAGCCGGGCGCCGTTCTTGGTCGCCATCTCGGCCGCGAGCCAGCCGCCGACCGAAAAGCCGATCACGTCGAGGTCCGTCAGATCGTAATGATCGAGAAGGTCGAGCCAGATATAGGAAACGTCGTCCACGCTGCGAACGAATTCCGGCATTGGCGATTTTCCGAATCCCGGCATGCGCGGCGCGAACACCTCCCGCCGCCTCGCAAGATCGTCGACGAACGGCAGGGACAGTTCGTACCCCTCTTCGCCGTGAAGAACGAGCACTGGACGCCCGCGCCCAAAGCGCGAAACTTCGACTCTGCAGGTCGGAAGCCTGATCGTTCGAGCGTCAGGCGAGCGGATGGCCAGCGTTTGTTTCATCGTCGCAACGCAGCATACGCCGTCCCCGCGCGTTTGCCCACCGAGCCTCGACAGAGAGTCGTTTGCGCTGTGCCATTTTTTGTCGGCCTGCCGTCCGCTCGGCATCCTGTGGACCGTTTCGCCGCCCGCCGACGGACCCGCAAGGGCCTCGCGGACGCTCAGATTTCAGAACAAAAAACGAATATCCGGTTGCCGCGCCGCCGCGTCGCAAACCCGGGGCGAGCCGGGCCGTGGCCTGAACGCAGGCGCATTCGCCGCATGCCGCGAACGCCCGCAGCGCCCCGGCGGTCTCCCGAGAGAGAATCAAAAGGGACAAACCATTCGAAGATTGCGAGATCGGGTTGAGGGCCACGTTCTGCCATGCGCTAGAAGCATTCTTTTTTGTCTTCCGGCCCCGTGCCAAAATTCGCGCCGAGAACGGTGTTATGCCACGAAGTCGCTGGCCTTGAAGCGTCGCAGCCTGTACTCGAATAGCTGTTGACAATCAATGGCTGTTTCGGGTTTGGCGGTATCAGATTTGTATCCTCCACACCCTTTTCATGTCGCACGCGATGGCTTGGACGGTGAATATGCGTGACAGGAGAATTTCAAGTTCTGTGCGTGGCCGTTCTCGCGGATCAAGGGTTTCCATCGCAACTTTGACCAAGAGCTGGTTCGCCCGAGAAAGTCTGTCGCCTTTTAGCAGGAATCGCTGGGGAGAATTATCTTCCAACGAAATCCTTGATGTGGAAACAAAGGCTTGTCGTATCTAAACAACCATCCACCTTCCTTAGTATATGAGTTATCAATTGATTCCTCGCCATACCCGGAGCTGGACGACGAAAGCGCGAAAACTTCCATTGCGGACCCAAGGGGAAGCTGGGCTGTTAGCTCGAAACCATGCACGGGGCTTTTCCAGTTATGAGTATCCCCGATCTCTCCTCCTATGATTTCATATTCGATCTTGACTCTTTCTTCTCTTCCGATTTCGATCGGCTTATTTTTCGGCTGCTCTATTCCATCACGATAATATACAGGACCTGTAATAAGTTTCAGGTTTTTGGGGACCTCCCCACTTGGATAAGGTATTGTAGGTCTTGCGCTACCCTGCTGATGAATCTGAATTAAGCTAGAATATGAATTAAAATGAAATTCGTTATTTTCTACAACAAAATTTACTTTACAATCCGTTCGGTAAAACTGAGTTCTGGAAACCTGCTTTTGGGCTGCTGTGTAAAAGATATCCGGAATTTCCAAGTCTTTTTCCGGTTTCTCCAAAAACGAGATAAACGCATAAACCAAAAGGGTAATTCCCGCAGCAAGAAGTGTATTTGTAAGTGCAAGAAAAAAATTTTCTCCCGGCTTTACATAGTCCAAAATTATTCCGATCAAAAAAGCTATTATCCCAAACGCTATAACAAGAAAAGATATTACTACTCTAAATTTGAGTGGTCTTCCCTGCCAGTACTCGAAGATTTGCTCCCGTCTCATCTGGCGTTTACTCGAAAATCATGAAAATCATCAGCAAGACGGCCACCGATGAGAATTGCCTACCAAGACGATGGGAATTTCCCGGCGTCCATCAGTTTCTGCCGCTGGTGGTCCATCAATCGGAAACCGGTATAGCAAAGCGTAGCGTTGGCCTTCCCTGATATGCGATACCTGATGGTATGAAACGGCGGTCGTACGGAACGCCGTGGCGGTATTGTGAAGCGGGAGATAGCCGACGCAGTGGCACGGCGACACCGGACGATCCTGCAACAGAAGCAGACCGCCGTGGTTCGCGGTCCAGCCCGCGTTGAGATTGAGCACAACGCGTACTTCGTTTGCGCCGGCATCGGTATGGACACCGACTTCGTCCTGCGAGGACGAGCGATGCGCTTCCACCCACGCAAACGAATGGAGTTTCACGTCGAGATGCGATTGCAGTACCTCGCGCAGCGGTGTCAACCACCGCGGAGATACGGCCGCCCGAAGATCCGGCGGTATAACGCCAGGCGTCACGGCAAACGAGTCGTGCCGATAGAATGACCGGTCCCGCCGCCGCCATGCTTCCGTGTCGCACAGCCATGACAGCATGCCCTCCGCCAAGACGCCATCCAGCAACGGATAAAGGCGAATATGGGGATAAGGATGAGACGCGTGCCGCACGCGCATACCGAGCGGGGGTTCCGGCGTCTTGGCGCGCGCCGCGTCAAAACGCCGTGCTTCCGCGTAACCCGACATCGGTTCCATGCCTCCGGCTTCTTGTGGCAGTGGAGTCATTGTCTTGTCCCGTGTCAGAAACCATGATTCCAAAATTAGTGCACTGTCTCCGCCATGGCAAGCAATGGAACATCGCGTATCACGCGGTGCTGACGGCACTGCGCAGCCTCGCCTGGGTGGGCGGCGCGTGGCCGGAGCGTGCACACTGGTCGCACGGCCCGGTTCGCGTCCTGCGCGGTGACGGTGACCGTCTGCGCCCCGCCGGTAGGCCGGAGGCGGTGTAGGAGACAGCCCCGCCGCCGCTCACGGCCGGGATCTCGGAGATTGGATGTTGGTGACGAAGGTCTTCGCCGACCCGCTGCCGAAGCTCGGGGGCTCGTCGGTGGGGACGAGGGGACGGGAGGTTTTCGACCCGAGGCAGGGCCGTGGCGTTGTCGACCGCCGCCGGCGCGGCGGCGGGCCGCGCAAGCTTGAGCCGTCCGGGAAACGTTGAGGCCCTCCGTTGCTCCGGCAACTGCCGGACCATACCGTCGGGGTTCCTTGCTCTCAAGGAAGCTGCTCAGGACTTGTTTGGCTGTAACTCTTCGTCAATACGAATTGCAAATTGAGCCAAACGAAAAGCCAACAAAGCGGAAGACATCTCGGAGGGAACGACGCTACTTCGGTCGACGCGGCAGCAGGGCGTCGCGCATTGCATTGACGCCTTCCGAGGCGCGGTATACAGTCTGGAAAGTCACCTTCGACGGGCATCGAATCAATGGATCACGCCACCGTCTTCATAATCGACAAGAGTCAGGCTATCCGTCTGCCCAAGGCGGTTGCGCTGCCGGAAAACGTCAAACGCGTTCGGATCATCAAGCTCGGCCAAGCGCGACTGATTACGCCCGCGGATGCGCTATGGGACAGCTTCTTCGACGGCCCGCGGGCCGATTTCATGAGCGATCTCGCGCAGCTGCCCATGCAGGAGCGCGAGGGCGTGTAGGTGCTCCGCTACATGCTCGACACGAACATCTGCATTTACGTCGACCGGCCGTCCGAAGTCAGGCGGATCTTCAACGAGCGCGCGGAGCAATTGCGTATTTCGTCGGTCAGTCTGGCGGAACTGCATTACGGCGCGGCAAAATCCGAATCGTCGGCACGAAACCTCGGCGTGGTCGGGTCTTTCGCCGCGTGGCTGGAGGTCCTTCCGTTCGAAGAAAAAGCGGCGGCGCATTATGGTGAAATCAGGGCCGGAGCGAACCGGCACACCGCCCTACGACTTGATGATCGCCGGACACGCCCGCAGTCGGGGCCTGACCCTGGTGACCAACAACACCCGGGAATTCGAACGCGTCGGCGGACTGCGCACCGAGAGCAGGGCATGAAGCGCAGCGGCTCTGAGCGGCGGCGTTCGCCTTCGGACCTGCGCTCTGGGTTCACTCCGCAGCTGCGGCGGCCTGTCCGGGGCGCCTTTCTGGCGGACTCATCGAGGAACGAGCCCTTGGTCGAGTTCCAAGCCAGGGCGATCAGCCGGTCGAGGTCGAGCGCGGCGGCGATCACTGCGAAGTTGTCCAGCGATCAGCCACCAAAATTGGACGGGTCGTCCGAGTTGACGGCGGCCTTAAGCGCGGCCATGCGCTTCAGCGGATTTCGCCGGAGGTCGGTGACCCCGCGGAGCTTGGAGAGCGGCGAGGCGACGCCGAGCCGTTCGCGCCCTTCGGCCAGCGCGGTCAGGATGCCGTCGGTCACGGCCGGAAAGGAGACGCCGCGCGCGGTGCGGCGTTCGGGGCCCGTAGAACATCCGACTCGCCGCCATGGCGCGTTTCCGGGAGCCTGAGGGGAAATTTTGCCTTCGGATGAAGAAATGCCATCATGTCCGGTGGCTTGTCCACTCCGCCCTTCCGGGAGCGTCGGTTGATGGCGCGTTTCCGGGAGCCTGAGGGGAAATTTTGCCTTCGGATGAAGAAATGCCATCATGTCCGGTGGCTTGTCCACTCCGCCCTTCCGGGAGCGTCCGCTTTGGCGGGAATCGCTGAAGGCTCAATTCGCATCATGCATGTGCAGCTTTGCGCAACATGATACGTCAGCGCCTTGGAAGGGTCCTAGGAACACAAAAAATCATGGATATATTTCAGCATCTTAAGAGAGATTTCTGCGTAATTCCCGTCAGTTGGCGACCGAGCTCCCGCACATAACGCGAATTGAGCCTTCGTCATTCATTTTCGGCGATTTCCGCCAAAGCGGCTGACGCTCCCGGAAGGTACGCCGAGAAGGCGGAGTTGCTAAAGCCGCCGCGACTCTGCAGGTCGGAAGCCTGATCGTTCGAGCGTCAGGCGGGCCAGCATTCGTTTCGTCGTCGCGACGCAGCGTACGCCGTACCCGCGCATCTGCCCGCCGAACCTCGACAGACCGCCGCCGATGCGGAATACTCCTCGCGCCGGAGGCGGAGCGCAACATGCTCAAAATACTGGGACGCGATACCTCGTCGAACGTGATGAAGGTGCTCTGGGCCTGCGCCGAGCTCGATATAGCCTTCGAACGCGAGGACGTAGGGGGCGGCTTCGGCGGCAACGACACGGCCGCCTATCTGGCGATGAATCCCAACGGCCTGGTGCCGACCGTCGTCGAGGACGACGGGTTCACGCTTTGGGAGTCCAACGCCATCGTCCGATATCTCGCCGCCCGGTACGGCGCGGGCGGTCTCTGCCCGTCGGACGCCAGAGCGCGCGCATCGGCAGAGCGCTGGATGGACTGGCAGGCCACTAGGGTGAGCCCGGCGATGGTGCCGGTATTCCGCGGACTTGTCCGGACGCCGCCGGAACGGCGGAACCCGGATTCCATCGCGAAAGCGCGCGGGGAACTGTCCGGCGCGATGGCGATCATGGACGCCAATCTCGCAGCGAACGCCTTCATGGCGGGCGCCGCCTTTTCGATGGGCGACATTCCGGTCGGCATCGCGGCCTGGCGCTGGTTCAACATGCCGATCGAACGCGAGGACTATCCTCATTTGAGGCGCTGGTTCGACGCCCTTTGCGAACGCCCCGGATACCGGCGCCACGTCATGAAGCCCGTCGCGTAGGCCCACGGCCGAGGGACGCGTCCGCTCGGCCTTTGCCGACCCCCGTATGCCCGCCGCTTCCGCAGGGTTCGGCGAGTCGAAACCGCTGCGTTTCCGTTCCGTCGTCGTGATTAAATTGTAGGCACTTGTCTTGCGGACGGCGATATTCGACCGTCGGTCCAACCGGCCGCGGCCGCCCGCCATCCCGTCGCAAATCCGCGATTCCGCCGCGCCCTCGCCGTTTGGCACGAAAATTGCGTCCTATGTTGCAGTGCAAAACCAGTTCGGGAACAGTCACCATGACGACAAAAATCATCCGCCGCGCGGGCGCGGCAGCCGTGGCCGCGAGCGTCGCGTTCACCGGCGTCCACGCGGCCGAACCCATCAAGGTCGGTGTCCTGCACTCGCTTTCCGGCACCATGGCGATCAGCGAGACCACGTTGAAGGACACGATGCTTATGCTGATCGACGAGCAAAACGGGAAAGGCGGGCTGCTCGGCAGAAAGCTCGAGCCGGTAGTCGTCGATCCCGCCTCCAACTGGCCGCTCTTCGCCGAGAAGGCGCGCGAACTGCTCCAGAAGGAAAAGGTGGACGTGGTCTTCGGGTGCTGGACGTCGGTTTCCAGAAAATCGGTCCTGCCGGTTTTCGAGGAACTCAACGGCCTTCTGTTCTATCCGGTGCAGTACGAGGGCGAGGAAAGCTCGCGCAACGTGTTCTATACCGGCGCCGCCCCCAACCAGCAGGCGATCCCGGCCGTGGAGTACCTGATGAGCGAGGACGGCGGCACCGCCGAGCGCTGGGCGCTGCTGGGAACGGACTACGTTTACCCGCGCACGACCAACAAGATCCTGCGCGCGTTCCTGAAGTCGAAAGGCGTGTCCGATGCCGACATCATGGAAACCTACACGCCGTTCGGCCATTCCGACTGGCAGACCATCGTCGCCGACGTGAAGAAGTTCGCGTCGGCCGGCAAGAACACGGCCGTGGTCTCCACCATCAACGGCGACGCCAATGTGCCGTTCTACAAGGAGCTCGCGAATCAGGGCATCAAGGCCGAAGACATTCCGGTCGTCGCCTTTTCCGTCGGCGAGGAAGAGCTTTCCGGCATCGACACGAGCCCGCTCGTCGGACATCTCGCCGCCTGGAACTACTTCATGAGCGCGCAGTCGCCGGAAAACGACGCCTTCATCGACAGATGGCGCGCCTTCATCAAGGACGAAAAGCGCGTCACCAACGATCCCATGGAAGCGCACTATATCGGCTTCAACATGTGGGCCCAGGCGGTCAGGCAAGCCGGCACGACCGACGTCGACGCGGTTCGCCAGGCGATGTACGGGCAGAAGGTCGCGTCGCTTACCGGCACCGTCGCCGAGATGCTGCCCAATCACCACCTGACCAAGCCCGTGCTGATCGGCGAGATTCTCGACGACGGCCAGTTCGAGACCGTCTGGAAGACCCCGGGACCGGTAGCGGGCGACGCCTGGTCGGATTTCATCGCCGAAAGCAGCAAGTTGACGGCGAACTGGACCTATCCATGGGTCTGCGGCAACTGCGAAAAGCCCCGTTACAACTGACGTCGACGGGCGAAGAACGTCCGCGACGTGTCGGCAGGACGGATGATCCCGAGATTGCTCGCCGCCGTCCTGCTGCTCGCCGCCGCCGGCGCGCCGGCGGCGGGAACCGATTTCGCCGCCTCCGTGCAGGCGCTCGACGCGAGGAGCTACGGCGCCATGGTCGAGGCCGTGAACCGGATGGCGGCGACCGGCCACCCGCGGGCGGCGGACGTGCTGACCGCGATGCTCGAACGGAAACTCTACGTCCGAAAGGCCGACGGCAGGCTCGTGGTCGGCCGCCGCGACGGCGCGACCTTCTCGATCGTCGACGCGGCGACCGGAGAGACGCTCGCGCCGGTCGCGAAAAGCGCGCTGAAGCGGCTGCGCAGCAACAACCGGCTGCGGCGCGCCATACGCGTCGCGGTCGGCGGACTGAACCTGATGAGCCGGGATCCCGCAGTCCGGATTTCCGCTGCGGACGCCGTGTTCAAGGCTCCCAGGCCCGGCCAGATCGCCGTCCTCGGGACCGCCCTCGAACGGGAAACCGACCCGAAGGCGGAGCGCGCGCTCGCCCGCGCGCTCGCGGCGGCGGAAATCGCCCATTCGAACGACGCGGCCGCGCGGGCCGCCGCCGTCGGAGTCCTCGCCGAGCACACGGATCCCGAAGTTTCCGCGCTGCTCAAGCGAATCGCCGCGAAGGACGGAGCCCTGAAGGAGGCGGCGCAGGCGGCGCTGCAAGACATCGAGCGGCGCGTGTTCCTCTGGGACCTGCTCGGGCAACTGTTCACCGGCCTCAGCCTGGGTTCCGTCCTGCTGCTCGCCGCGATCGGCCTCGCCATCACCTTCGGCGTGATGGGCGTCATCAACATGGCCCACGGCGAAATGATCATGATCGGCGCCTACGCCGCCTTCGTGGTGCAGGAGGCGTTCCGGGCGCACTTCCCGCATGCCCTCGACTGGTCGCTCGCGGCGGCGGTCCCGGCCGCCTTCGCGGCCGCCGGCACCGCCGGCATCGCCATCGAGCGCGGAATCATCCGGTTCCTGTACGCCCGCCCGCTGGAAACCCTGCTCGCCACCTGGGGGCTGAGCCTCGTCTTGCAGCAGCTCGTCCGCACCGCGTTCGGCCCCACGAACCGGGAGGTGAGCAGCCCGAGCTGGATGAGCGGCGCCATCGAGCTGCAAGGGGGCGTGTTGCTCACCCACAACCGCATCTGGATCATCGCGTTCAGCCTGCTGGTGGTCGCGCTCCTCGCGCTCGTTCTTCGGAAGACGGCGCTTGGCCTCCAGATGCGCGCCGTCACGCAGAACCGCCGCATGGCGAGCGCCATGGGCATCCGCACCGGGCGCGTCGACGCTCTCACCTTCGGCCTCGGATCCGGAATCGCGGGGATGGGCGGCGTCGCGCTCAGCCAGATCGACAACGTCAGCCCCAATCTCGGGCAGGCCTACATCGTCGATTCGTTCATGGTCGTCGTCTTCGGCGGCGTCGGCAATCTGCTGGGCACGCTGTTCGGGGCGACGACGCTCGGAATCGCCAACAAGCTTCTCGAATCCTGGTCCGGCGCGGTTCTCGCGAAGATCCTGATCCTTGTCGCCGTTATCCTGTTCATCCAGAAGCGGCCGCGCGGCCTGTTCGCCCTCAGGGGACGGGCGGCGGAAGCGTGAGCGCCCTCCTCTCCGACCGCGGCAGCCGCGTTTTCCTCGCCGTTCTGTTCGCGGCGGCCGTCCTCGTCCCGGCGTTCAACCTGCTGGTTCCGGAGGATTCCGCGTTCCACGTCCCGACCTGGATGGTCTCGCTGCTCGGCAAGTACCTGTGCTTCGCCCTGCTCGCGCTGAGCGTCGATCTGGTCTGGGGCTTCTGCGGCATACTGAGCCTCGGTCACGGCGCCTTCTTCGCCCTCGGCGGCTACGCGATGGGCATGCACCTGATGCGGCGGATCGGCGATCGCGGCGTCTACGGACACCCCGTCCTGCCAGACTTCATGGTGTTCCTCGACTGGAAGGAACTCCCCTGGTACTGGCGGGGCTTCGACGAGTTCGGTTTCGCCGTCCTGATGGCGATGGCCGCGCCGGCCGCGCTCGCGTTCGCGTTCGGATGGCTGGCGTTCCGGTCGCGCGTCACCGGCGTCTATTTCTCGATCATCACCCAGGCGATGACCTACGCCCTGATGCTCGCCTTCTTCCGCAACGACATGGGTTTCGGCGGGAACAACGGCCTGACCGACTTCAAGGACATCCTCGGCTTCGCCCTGCGTTCCGACGAAACGCGGGCGGGGCTGTTCGCCGCGTCCGCGGTCTCGCTGGCGCTGGGCTACCTCCTCTGCCGCTTCGTCGTCGCGTCGAGGCTCGGCCGGGTGTTGATCGGCATACGCGACGCCGAGGACCGCGTCCGGTTCCTGGGTTACCGCGTCGAGCACTACAAGCTGTTCGCCTTCACGTTGTCGGCGGCGCTGGCGGGGGTCGCGGGCGCACTCTACGTGCCCCAGGTCGGCATCGTCAACCCAGGCGAGTTCGCGCCCGCCGCTTCCATCGAGATCGTGATCTGGGTCGCGGTGGGCGGACGCGGCTCGCTCCACGGAGCGGCGCTGGGCGCCGTTCTGGTGAACTACGCGAAGACATGGTTCACCGGCGCCTTGCCGGAGCTGTGGCTCTTCGCGCTCGGCGGGCTGTTCGTCGCCGTCACCCTGTTCCTGCCGAAGGGGATCGCCGGCGCCGCGCCCGCGTTCGGCCGCCTCAGGAAACCGGTCCGGCCCGATGGCTGAAATCAAGATGGATCCCGACAGGGCGCCCGTTCTTTACATGGACGGCGTATCGGTCAGCTTCGACGGCTTCAAGGCGCTGAATTCGCTCAGCTTCTTCGTCGAACCCGGCGAGATGCGCGCCGTCATCGGCCCCAACGGCGCGGGCAAGACGACGATGATGGACGTCGCGACCGGCAAGACCCGCCCGGACGCCGGCGAGGTCGTCTTCCGCGGAACGACCGATCTGACGCGGCTGGACGAAGCCGGCATCGCGCAGCTGGGCATCGGCCGCAAGTTCCAGAAGCCGTCCGTTCTGGAGAACCACTCCGTGCGGGAGAACCTCGAGATCGCCCTCAAATCGGATCGAAAGGCGCGGCGCTCCCTGTTCTTCCGCCCGACGGCCGCCGATCTCGACCGCATCGACGAAGCGCTCGACCTCGCCGGGCTCGCCGCCTCGCGGGGCCGCAAGGCGGGCGAGCTGTCGCACGGTCAGAAGCAATGGCTTGAGATCGGCATGCTGCTGATGCAGGATCCCGATCTCCTGCTGGTCGACGAACCTGTCGCCGGCATGACCGACGCCGAGACCGAGCAGACCGCCGCGTTGCTGCGCGGCATCGCGGAGCGGAGGCACTCGGTGGTCGTCGTCGAACACGACATGGAGTTCGTGCGCGCGCTCGACACCCGCGTCACCGTGCTGCACGAAGGCTCCGTGCTCGCCGAAGGCTCGATCGATACCGTCCAGAACGACGACCGGGTCATCGAAGTCTATCTGGGACGCTGATCGATGCTCGTCGTCAGGCAAATCGACCTCTTCTACGGCGCCAGCCGCGCGCTCCGCGGAGTCGGGCTGACGGCGCGCAAGGGCGCCGTGACGTGCGTGCTCGGACGCAACGGCGTGGGCAAGACCAGCCTTCTCCGCGCGATCATGGGACATGCGCGGCCGCGCCGCGGCGCCGTGGAATGGGAGGGGAAGGACGTCACGCGCGCGCCGCCGCACGCCCGCGCCGCCGCCGGAATCGCTTTCGTTCCGCAGGGACGCGAGATCTTTCCCCTGCTGACCGTCGAGGAGAACCTGAAGACGGGGTACGCGGCGGCGCCGCGGAAGCAGCGCTTCATCCCCGCGGAGATCTTCGAACTGTTTCCCGTTCTGAAGGAGATGCCCGGCCGGCGCGGCGGCGATCTCTCCGGCGGACAGCAGCAGCAACTCGCCATCGCGCGCGCGCTCGTCACGCGGCCCCGCCTGTTGCTGCTCGACGAGCCGACCGAAGGCATCCAGCCGTCCGTCATCAGGCAGATCGGCTCCGTCATCCGCGAACTGGTCGCCCGCGGCGACATGGCGATCGTCCTGGTGGAGCAATATTTCGATTTCGCGCGCGATCTGATGCACGACTACGCCGTGATGGAACGGGGCGAGATCGTGATGTCGGGCGCGGCGGAAGAAATGGCCGAAGCCGATGTACGACGGCGCCTTACCGTCTGACCGCCTGGTTCGGGCCGACGGAGCGCTGGAACTCGTCGTCGGGCGGAAGGACGGCAAGACCGCGCTGCGCCATCTCTATCAGGCCGCGCCCTGCAGGATGCTGTTTCCCCGCGCGCCCGCGGACGCTCCCATGGAGGCCGTCCTCGCCGTCACGTCGGGCGGCGTCGCGGGCGGCGACAGGCTGCGCATCGAGATCGCGGCGGAAAAGGGCGCGGCCGCCGCGGTGACGACGCAGGCCGCGGAAAAAATCTATCGATCCGCGGGCCCGGAAGCGAAGATCGACGTCGCCGTCCGCGTGGAAAGCGGGGCGTTCCTCGAATGGATGCCGCAGGAGACGATTCTCTTCGACGGCGCGCGGCTGAGGCGCGACACGCGGATCGACGTCGCGGCGGCGGGCGGGCTGATCGCCGGCGAGATCGTGGTCTTCGGACGCCGCGCCCGCGCCGAAACCTTCAGCCGCGGCCTGCTGCGCGACAGCTGGACGATTCGCCGCGGCGGCGTTCCGGTCTGGGTCGACGCCTTGCATCTCGACGGCGATCTGGCGTCCCGGTTCCGCAACAGGTACACGTTTTCCGGCGCGGCCGCGCTCGGGACGCTCGTATGTTGCGGGCCGTTCGCCGGAGACTGCCTGGAGACCGCGCGCCGCATCGCCGGAGGCGCCACGCGCATGGACGACATCGTGATCGCCCGCTTCGCCGGCGCCGACGCCGCCGCGCTGCGCCGCGAATTCGCCGAGCTCTGGACCGCGCTGCGCCGCCGCGTCCCCGGTTGTCCGGCGCGCGTGCCGCGGGTATGGGAAATCTGAACGCAAGGAAGAGCGCATGCGACTTTCGCCGAGGGAGAAGGACAAGCTGCTGGCGGCCGCGGCGGCGATGGTCGCGCGGCGGCGCCTCGAGCGCGGCGTCAGGCTGAACCACCCCGAAGCCGTGGCGTTGATCACCGACTACGTCGTCGAAGGCGCGCGCGACGGCAAGTCCGTCGCCGAGCTGATGCGGGACGGCGCGACGGTGCTGTCGCGCGATCAGGTCATGGAAGGAATCCCCGAGATGATCCATGACGTCCAGGTCGAAGCCACCTTTCCCGACGGCACGAAGCTGGTGACCGTCCACGACCCGATACGTTGAGAGGAACGCCATGAAACCGGGTGAAATCATCCCGGCGGCGGGCTCCGTCGTCGCCAACGAGGGACGCGAAACCGTCGAACTGGACGTGTCCAATACCGGAGACCGCCCGATACAGGTCGGATCCCACTACCACTTCTTCGAGACCAACGACGCCCTGTCGTTCGACCGCGCGGCGGCGCGCGGATTCCGCCTGGACATCCCGGCCGGCACCGCCGCGCGGTTCGAGCCGGGACAGCGCCGCGCCGTGCGCCTCGTCGCCTACGCCGGCGCCCGCGTCGTCCGCGGCTTCAAGGGCAGGATCGACGGCAGGCTGGAGGATTGAGGCATGGCGTTCGAAATCCCGCGGCCGGCCTATGCCGACATGTTCGGTCCGACCGTCGGCGACCGCGTGCGGCTCGCCGACACCGACCTGATCGTCGAGGTCGAAAGCGACCGTACGGTCTACGGCGAGGAGGTGAAGTTCGGCGGCGGCAAGGTCATTCGCGACGGCATGGGCCAGTCGCAGGCGAGCCGCGCCGACGGCGCCGTCGATACCGTCCTCACCAACGCGCTGATCGTCGACTGCGCCGGGATCTACAAGGCGGACATCGGGATCGCCGACGGCCGCGTCGCGGCGATCGGCAAGGCCGGCAATCCCGACGTTCAGCCGGGCGTCGACATCGTCGTCGGGCCCGGCACCGAGGCCATCGCCGCGGAGGGCAAGATCGTCACCGCGGGCGGCCTCGACGTGCACATCCACTTCATATGCCCTCAGCAGATCGACGAGGCGCTCTACAGCGGCGTCACGACCATGATGGGGGGCGGCACCGGACCCGCGGCGGGCACGAACGCCACGACCTGCACGCCGGGCGCCTGGCACATGGGCCGCATGCTCCAGGCGGCCGAGTCGTTTCCGATGAACCTGGGATTCTTCGGCAAGGGCAACGCCTCCTCGCCGGCGGCGCTCGCCGAGCAGATCCGGGCCGGCGCCTGCGCGCTCAAGCTTCACGAGGACTGGGGCACGACGCCGGCGGCCATCGACACCTGTCTCGGGGTCGCCGACGAGTTCGACGTCCAGGTGCTGATCCACACCGACACGCTGAACGAGTCGGGTTTCGTCGAAGACACCGTCGCCGCCTTCAAGGGGCGCACGATCCATGCCTTCCATACCGAAGGCGCGGGGGGCGGACATGCGCCCGACATCATAAAGGTCTGCGGCGAGTCGAACGTGTTGCCGTCGTCCACCAACCCGACCCGGCCGTTCACGGTCAACACCGTCGACGAGCATCTCGACATGCTGATGGTCTGTCACCATCTCGATCCGAAAATCCCGGAGGACGTGGCGTTCGCCGAAAGCCGGATCCGCCAAGAGACCATCGCCGCGGAAGACATCCTTCACGACATCGGCGCGTTCTCGATCATCGCGTCCGACAGCCAGGCGATGGGCCGCGTGGGCGAGGTCGTCATCCGCACGTGGCAGACGGCCGACAAGATGAAGAAGCAGCGCGGACGGCTGCCGGAGGAGACCGGCGACAACGACAATTTCCGCGTGCGCCGCTACGTCGCCAAGTACACGATCAACCCGGCGATCGCTCACGGCGTATCGGAGCACGTAGGTTCGATAGAGGCGGGAAAGCTCGCCGATCTCGTCGTGTGGACCCCGGCGTTCTTCGGCGTCAAGCCCGACATGGTGCTGAAATGCGGCACCATCGCGGCGGCGGCGATGGGCGATCCCAACGCGTCGATCCCGACGCCGCAGCCGGTGCATTACCGCCCCATGTTCGGCGCGTTCGGCAAGTCGGCCGCGCGGAGCGCGGCGAGCTTCGTCAGCCGGGCCGGGCTGGAGGCCGGGATCGGCGAGGCGCTGGGGCTCGAGCGCGATCTTCTGGCGGTTTCGAACACGCGCGGCGGCATCGGCAAGAAGGCGATGGTCCTGAACGACGCGACGCCCGCCATGGAAGTCGACCCGGAAACCTACGAGGTGCGGGCCGACGGCGATTTGCTGACCTGCGAACCGGCGGCGGAGCTGCCGCTGGCGCAGCGTTACTTTCTGTTCTGATGCGGCGCGCGGTCGCAGCCGCGAAGCGCGGAGAGTGGCCGCCGGCCTCCGCCGTCGGTTCGGTGACCCTCGACAGCGACAACCGCCGCCGCCGGCGCATTCGGCTTCCCTGCGACGGCGGCGACGTATTGCTGGACCTTCCCGAAGCCGTCGCTCTGGCGGACGGCGACGGGCTCGAACTCGCGGACGGCGGCTGGATCGAAGTGCGGGCGGCAGCCGAGGACCTCGCCGAAGTGACTTGCGAAAACGGCCTGACCCGCATCGGCTGGCACCTGGGAAACCGGCATTGTCCGGCGGACATCCGCGCCGACCGCATCCTGATCCGGCGCGACCGCGTCATCGAGGACATGCTGCGCGGCCTGGGCGCAACGGTCACGCCGGTCCGCGCGCCGTTCGACCCGGAACGCGGCGCATACGACCGCGGCGGCCATGATCGCTGACGGCGCCCTGTACCGGTTGCTGACCTGGCTCTCGCCGGGCTATCCGGTCGGCGCGTTTTCCTACAGCCACGGCCTGGAATACGCGGTCGAGGCCGGAGACGTGGCGCATGCGGACGACCTCGCCGACTGGGTCGCGGCGGCGCTTCTGGACGGCAGCGGCAGGGTCGACGGCGTCCTGTTCCGCGAGTCCCACGCCGCCGCGCTCGGCCGGGACTGGAAGCGGCTCAACGAAGCCGCGAGGCTGGGCCGCGCGTTCCAGGCGACGATGGAACTGGCGCTGGAAAGCCGCGCGCAGGGCGAAGCGTTCCTGAAGTGCACCCGTTCGGCGTGGCCGACGGAAGCGCTCGACCGCCTGGACGACGAAGCGACCTACCCGGTAGCCGTGGCGGCGGCGTGCGCCGGCCACGGAATCCCGGTCGAGACCGCGTTGCGCGCCTGGTTCCACGCCTTCGCCGCCAACCTCGTTTCGGCGGGAATGCGGCTGATTCCGCTCGGCCAGACCGACGGCCAACGCGCGCTTGCGGCGCTCGCCGGAACGGTCGCGGAAGCCGCCACGCGGATCGTGCCGATGACGGACATCGGAACGGCGGCGCCGCTGCTCGACCTCGCGTCGATGCGTCACGAAACCCAGTACACGAGGCTCTTCAGATCATGACGAACGGCCCCCTCCGCGTCGGCGTCGGCGGTCCCGTAGGCTCGGGCAAGACCGCGCTCGTCGACGCGCTCTGCAAGCGCATGCGCGGCGACCACGAAATCGCCGTCGTAACCAACGACATCTATACGAGGGAGGACGCGGAGTTCCTGACGCGTTCGGGCGCTCTCGCCGCCGAACGCATCGCGGGCGTCGAGACCGGCGGTTGCCCTCATACCGCGATAAGGGAAGACGCCTCGATCAACCTTGCGGCCATCGCGGACCTGCGGGCGCGCTTTCAGGCGCTCGACCTCGTCCTCATCGAATCCGGCGGCGACAATCTCGCCGCCACGTTCAGCCCAGAACTGGCGGACATCACGATCTACGTGATCGACGTATCGGCCGGCGACAAGATTCCGCGCAAGGGCGGCCCCGGCATCACCCGGTCGGATCTTCTCGTCATCAACAAGATCGACCTCGCGCCGCTGGTCGGCGCGGATCTCGGCGTAATGGAGAAGGACTCCCGGAGAATGCGCGGCGAACGGCCCTTCGTGTTCGCCAACATCAAGGCGCGCGACGGCGTTGCGGAGATCGCGGCGTTCATAGAGCGCGCCGGAGGACTCGCCGCGTAGAAAGCGTGCCGGTCTTCGCGCGCTCCCGGCCGCCCGCCGAAGGACCGCGCGGAACGCGTCAATTCCGTCCCGACAGTTCGAGCCCCTTCTCCAGATCCTCGTAGCTGCGCCGCGGGGCCGCCATCAAAAAGCGGAACCCCTGATCGAGAAGGTCCTGCATATTGTCCGCGCCGGCATGGGGATGGCCCGCGATCACGTTTTTCCGCTTGCAGACGTCGACCACCCGGGCGATCGCGTCGAGCAAAGCGGGATGGTCGTACTGCCGCGGAAATCCGAGCTCCTGGCCGAGATCGCCTTCGCCGATCAACACCGCGCCGATGCCGGGCACGTTTTCCAGAATGTCGGACAGATTTTCGACGCCGGCCGTGTCCTCGATCTGGATCACCACGAAGATCTCGCCGTCGGGATCGAGCGGCCAGACGTCGGCGCAGGCATAGTATTCCTGCTGCGCGATCCCCCAGTAGCGGGCCGCGCGGGCGGGTCCGTCCCCGCGAATCCCCCGCGGCTCGTAGAGCGGCTTGTCGGCCAGCCGCGGATAGCGGCAGGCCGCGACGGCGTTGCAAGCCTCCTCGACGGTGCTCACATGCGGCCAGACCACGCCGTAGACCCCGGTGTCGAGCGCCTGCTTGGCGTGCCACTGGCCTTTCTCGACGCCGTTGACGGGTATCCGGCAAAGGGGAGTCACGGGCGGCGCCACGGAACCGGACGCGGCGATCCGGCGCGGATCGAGCATGAACTGGAGGGAATCCCGAAGCGCCACGATGTCCCAGGGCGCGTGCTCGCCCTCGAAGACGACGCCGTCGTATTTCGACGCCGCCATCGCGACCGCGGTCTGGACGTCGATCGGAGCGAAAGCGGCGAACGCCGGACCGCCCCGCTCGAGCGCGCGAATGACGCCGTTCAGCCTGTTACCCATCCGTCGTTCTCCCGATCGCCGCGCCTCGAAACGCCGGGCTGCGGCGTCCGCGGCTCCCGGGCCGGCGCGACGGCGTCCGCGACGCAGTTCACCCGTCCGTAGGCGGCAGCGCGATGCCGACGCCCTTCGCCGCAGCCTTTTCGCAGATCCGGTGGCAAATGGCGATGTCCTGCGAAACAAGTCCCGTAGTGTGGACGAGAATGCGTTCGTCGACGTTTTCCCGGCCCGCGACCTCGCCGGAAACGACGTCGCAGATCTCGCCGTGCAGCCGGTCGCGCGAAAACAGCCCCCGTTCCACGAATTCGACGAACTCGCCGTTCATCATGTTCGCTTCCCAATCGTCAAGAACGACCTTGTCGAAACGCTTCCAGCCCGCCGGATCCATCTCGCGGCGCGCCAGCGACACGTAAGTCGCGCCCGGCTTCACCCATTCCTCCCGCGCCACGACATCGGTCGACGTCGTGCCCCCGACGCCGACGTCGGCGGCGCGAACCACTTCTTCGACCGTCTCCGCCGGCTCGACGTCGATGCCCAGTTTCTCCGACCACTCCCGCGCGAAGGCGTCGCGAGTTTCCGGACGGCGCGAGGTGCAGACGATCCTCTCGAATTCGTACATCGTCAGCAGACAGCGCAGCGCGTTCGCGCCCATCGTGCCGACGCCGACCAGGCCGAGGACCTTCGGGTCCGCCGGCCCAAGCCATCGAAGCGGCAGAATCGCGGCCGCGGCGCTGCGAATCGCATACGCCCAGTGCTCTTCGACGATCGCCTTCGCATGACCGGTCGACGGATCCGTCAACAGGATGTAGCGCGCGCATTCCAGGCGGCCGACCGTGTTGCGCACGCCGTCGTCGTAATAGTTGTACATGCGCACTCCGGTCGCCGGGATTTCGGGCAAGAACGCGCCCTTGACGTGCCAGTGATTGTGCCATGGGGCTCCGGCGTCGAGTTTCCACGACGGCGGGCGCGACCATTGCACCGCGCCGCGCGCATGCATGAGATAGACCCGCTCGCAGATTTCCATCGCCTCCTCGACATTCAGCAGGTCAAGAGTTTCGCGATAGGGAACGAATAGCACGCCGGGAAGGGTCACTTCCCTTCTCCCGGATCGTCCGTCACGAAATCGAAAGCGTCGCCGGCCGGCGCGTAGATTTCGAAGAGTTCGAGCGGTTCCTCGCCGTCGTTGGAAAGCGAATGCCGCGTCCCGGCAGGAATGTAGACGACGTCGTCTTCGCGGATCTCGCGGATCCGTCCCTCGACGACGAGGCGGCCGACGCCGCGCCGGACGATATAGACGTTGTCGGAGTTCGTGTGGCGATGATAACGGCCTCCGGGCTCCCTCGCATCGAGCAGGTTGAGATGGACGTCCAGAGCCGTCGCGCCGCAGCCGGCATCGACAATGGGTTTCTGCGCGCCCCGCCCTCCCGGCAATTCCACGGCGGGAAGTTCGGCGAGACGGAAAACCCTGAATGCCGACGCCATGACGCTCCCCTTTCCGCGTTGCCGACGGCGCATTGCTTTCTCGCCGCCGTCGGTCGATCATATTGCAGCAGCATCGTTCGGGGAACCGGCCGACGGGGGAGCGCGTCATGCCCAAGGTCCTGACAACGGAGCAGATCGAGCAGTTCCGGAACGAGGGTTACGCGTTTCCGTTCGACTGTCTGACGGCGGACGAAGCCAGAACCTGCCGCGAGAGGATCGAATCTTACGAGGCGACGATCGACGGCGACATCGCGCAGCACCTGCGCATCAAGGTGCACCTCGGATTCAGATGGCTCTGGGAGATCGCGCATCATCCAAGACTGCTCGACGCCGTCGAGGATCTCCTCGGCCCCGACATTCTGCTCTATCTCTCCACCTTCTGGTTCAAGGACGCGCGCGACGGAAGGTTCGTCACCTGGCATCAGGACTCCGCCTATTACGGTCTCGACCCGCACGACGTGGTCACGCTGTGGCTGGGGTTCACGGACGCGACGCCGGAGAACGGCTGCATGCGCGTGTTGCCGGGCAGCCATCGCTGGCCGGACCAGAGTCACGTTGAAACCTACGACCGCCGCAACCTGCTCGCTCGCGGCCAGTCGATCGAAGGTCTCGACGACAGCGCGGCCGTCCACATGCCGCTCCGGGCCGGCCAGTTCTCGCTGCACCACGAGCGGATGCTGCACAGTTCGCCGCCCAACCTTTCGGACGACCGCCGTCTCGGCATGTCGTTCACCTTCCTGCCGACCCGGGTACGGTGCGTCATCGGGCGCCGCACGGCGATCCTGGCGCGCGGCGTCGACCGCTACGGCCACTGGGACTACGATCCCGAGCCGCGGTTCGACCTGGATCCGGTCTGCATGGACGTGATCCGTCACTGGATCAAGGGCTACGCCGACCCGGCCGTCGTTCAGGAAAGCAAGCGCCCTCAATGACGCGACCGGAACCGCAGCGCCGCCCGGATTCATCGCGTCCCGACGCCGCCCCCGCGACAGAGGTCGCCGACCGCCCGCTCAGCGCTTCCGAAGGGGACCGGGCAACCCGGAAGCGGACGCGGCTCGAAGCCGATCTATGGGCGGCTTTTGAAGCCGATCCGCTTGAGGACGGAATGAATCATCCGGCCGAGAAGATCATTGAAGAGGCATTGCAGGACCAGGACGAGTTTCCCGTTTTGGAGTGGTTCAGGGCTTTCTCTCAGGATGCCGCGCATCCGGACTTCGCGGCATCGGTTCTGCGGTGTCTCGGGCGTCAAGCGTCTGCCGGAACCGCGTCATGGCGCGCCGATCTCGTACGCGAAGGGTTGGCCGCCGATAGCGTCGAAATCAGGGACGCGGCAGCGCAAGCAGCGGAGTCGTGGGGCGGCATGCGGGCCGTTCTCGAGGCGCATCTCGAGCCCGTGCCGTGGCTTCGAGATTACATTCGGGGCATCATTGACGACCTTTGAGCGCAGGCGACGCTCTTGAGCCCGCACCCCGGGAACGGCGCCCTTCAAGTCTTCATGTCGAGACCCCGGTCGGCAATGCCTGTTCGCGAGGCGGGCGCGGCTGGCAAGCGAGATCACGTCCAACATCCGGGGGCATGAAGCCCGAAACGGCGGTGCGACAGGGGCTGCGCGCGACGGGTTGCCGCTACCGCCTGCATGGGAAGGATCTGCCGGGAAATTGGCGTTTTCCCGTCGCAAGCGGTCGCTGACCGCCAGCGCAAGCGGCTTTCCATGCATCGTTCAGGACTGCGTCCGTCCGGGGAAACGCGCATGCCCCGCGCGGAGAGGAATCAACCGGAGTACTTGCCGGTCAACTGCGGCGTATGGTTACCTCTTCCTCCGCTTTCCGCGTGCTGCAAGCGGGTAACGCGGGCCCAGGTCCGCTTCAGGTCGTCCCGGACCCGGATCGTCAACCGCCCGAGCCCCTCCGTTTCCATCTCGATCGTGTCGCCGTCCATGAACGGGTTCAGCCCGCGATGGTTGGTTCCCGTGGCCAGCACGTCGCCCGGCTCCAGCGCATGAACCGCGCTGACCCATGAGATGCAGCGCGCGATCCCGTGCGCCATGTCGTCGGTGTTGAAATCCTGCATCGGAACTTCGTTGTTCCAAAGTCGAACGCGCAACTTCTGCGGGTCGGCTACCTCGTCCCGAGTGACTATCCACGGACCCATCGGCGCAAAAGTGTCCCGCGACTTCGCCTGATAGAAAACGTTGCCGGCGGGCGGCAAGCCGCGGGCCGAACCGTCGATGAAGTTCGCGTAGCCGAACACGCAGTCCATCGCTTCCGCCTCGGACACGTTTCGCGTCCGCCTGCCGATGATCACGGCGAGCTCCGCCTCGCCCTCGAACACCGTCGCCGGCGCATCGGGCAGCACCATCGTATCGCCGTCGCCGATCACGGCGCTCGAGGTCTTCATGAATGCGTTGATCGGCGCGGGCTTCTCCCGAGTCCCGTCCTCCATGTAATTGACCGCCATGCAGACGATGTTTCCGGGTCGCGGCAGCGGAGCGCGCATCCGCACCCCGTCGGCCGGCGCGCCGCCCGCGTCTGCCGCAACGGTCTCGACGCGCCCCCGGTATTCGTCGAAACGCTCGATCAGGCCCCGTATCCTTTCCTGGGGCGTCACGTGAGGAATGTCGGCGACGACGGAGGAGATGTCGACGACGTTGCCGTCGCGGAAGACGCCGAGCTTGTAGTCGTCGAAATGCAGCAGCTTCATGGTCAATCTTCCCTGTGCCTCTCCAGGCGCGCCGCCCGTCGAACGAAACGAACCGCGCAGGATGCCTACCCGATGCCCGCCGAAGAGTCACCTTGCGCGAACCGGTCCCTGCCCGTTCGCTCGCGACGAGACGCCCGGCGAGAGGGCGTTCTCCGGAAAGGGTTCGTTTCCCGCAACCCTGCGGGTCGGTTGCCGGGCCTGTCCGTCGAACGAGCGTTTCGCCCGGAGCGGTACGGGGGAAAGAACGGTTCGCGAATCGCGCCCGAACCGGACGCGCGACCGGCCTCGCAACCGATGTCCGGCGAAGCTCCAGACGTCGGCGTCGACGCGGGCGCCTCCGGCCGGCAACGGCGGAATTACCGGATCCCGAAAAGGGTCCGGGGGTTGATTTCGGCGATCCGCCGCGCCTCCGCCTCCGTAAAACCCGCCTCGCCCAGGCTCCGCAGCGGATCGGGATCGCCGGGCGGAAACGGGAGGTCGCTGCCGAGGAGAAGCCTTTCCACCCCGACCTTGGCCGCGAGGTAGCGAAGCGCCGCTCCGTCGTGCAGGATCGTGTCGTAGAACAGCCGCGGCAAGTAGGCCGACGGCGGCCGCTCGGCGACGACGCCCGTGACGTCGCGAGGCGCAGCCTCGTACATGCGATCGAAGCGGCCTCCCAACCACGGCATCAGCCCGCCGCCGTGGGACAGAATCAGCTGCAGTTCCGGGAAGCGGTCCAGCACGCCGACGCTGATCAAGGATCCGACCGTAAGCGTCGTGTCCATGGTATAGGCGCAGATCTGGTTGAGAGCGAACCTGCCGGCGCGCGCCGGCGGCGCCGGCTGGGCAGGGTGCAGAAAGACGGGCGCGCCAAGGGAGACGCAGGCCGCCCAGAACTCGTCGAGATCGCATTCGCCGAGATTTCGGCCGCGCAGTTCGGTCGCGGTCACGGCGCCGAGCGCGCCCGCATTCATGCAACGTTCGAGTTCCCTCGCCGCCGCCGCCGGATCCTGAAGCGCTCCCGAAGCCATCCAGGAAAACCGGTCGGGATTCCGTTCCGTCAGCCGCGCAAGGTGATCGTTCATGTGGCGATGCCAGGCGTCTCCCTTGCCGGACGGCAGGTCGTAGGCGAACAGGTCGGCCCACAGGGTCAGGATCTCGCGATCGATCCGCTGGCGGTCCATGTCCGCGAGCCGCCGGTCGACGTCGAGAATGGCGTCGAAGAACGGACGCACGGACAAGCCCGTCTCGAAGACGCAGTTCACGCAGCCGGGCGCGCGCTCCGCCAGCGAAACCCCGAATTCCCGGCCCCTGTCGTCCAGCCCCTGCAGCATGGAAGGCGGCACGAAATGCGCATGAACGTCGATGGTCATTCCGGCGCTCCCTCGGCAAGCAGCGACCGCAGCGACACCGGATCGAACGGCGTTTCCCGCAGTTCCACGTTCTTGCCGCGCAATGCGTGGACGATGGCGTTTCCTATCGCTCCTCCGACCGCAACGATGCCGCCCTCGCCCGCTCCCTTGAATCCCATCGGATTGAGTTCCGAGGGATGGTCTTCCAGAAGGACCGGCAGAATTTCGCCGGTCTCCATGCTGGTGGGTACAAGATAATCCGCAAGACTGGTCGCCTGCGGCTGGCCGTCCGCATCGAACACCAGCTTGTCGAGCAACGCGCCGCCGATTCCCTGCGCGGCGCCGCCGACCGCCTGGCCGCGCGCCATCGCCGGATTCAGGATCCGCCCGATTTCTTCGACGACGAAGTACCGCACGACCCCCACATGGCCGGTCTCGGGATCCACCGCGACCTGCGCGGCATGAGCGCCGTAGGAAAAGGAGACCTTTCCTCCGTTGTCGAAAGCCCCCTCGGCCGAAAGACCGTCCGGCGCGAGCTCCGCGATCTCGGCAAGTTCGAGCGAACCGCCGGTTTCGGGATTGCGGACCGCGCCGTTCTCGAACGCGAGAGCGTCGCGGTCGGCGTTCCACCGCAAAGCAGAAAGGTCGAGGCACCGGTCGCGCAGCGCTTCGGCGGCCAACCGAACCGCGTTGCCAGCCATGACGGCGTTGCGGGAATGGAAGGTGCCGCCGCCGCCGGACAGCAAGGTCGTGGAGCCGTGCAGCACGGAGATCGCCTCCATATCGGCGCCCAGCGTCTCGGCGCAGATCTGCGCCATCGCGGTTTCGAGTCCCTGCCCCATGGTCGAGGCGCCGACCCTGATCTCGATGCGGCCGTCGGCTTCGACGGCGACGCTGGCGGTTTCGGGCGGACCGGCGGCGCTGCTTTCGACAAAGCAAGCCAGGCCGAGGCCCTGCAAACGGCCGTCGGCCCCCGCCTCTCCCTGACGGGATCTCCAGGCGTCGTAGTCGGCGTCGTCCAGCAACCGCCGGAACGCCGCAGGATAGTCTCCGCCGTCGTACGCGCCGCCGCGGTCGCCGGGAACCAGTTCTCCGAGCGGAAAGGGCAGTTCCGCAGGCGTCAAGAGGTTGCGAAGCCGTACTTCCGCGGGGTCGAGATCCAGGTCCGCCGCCATCATGTCGATCAATCGCTCGCGACAGAAATTGGCTTCGAATCTGCCGGGTCCGCGATAGGTGCCGGACGGCGTCTTGTTGGTCAGCACCGCTTGCATGTCGCAGGAAAACGCAGGTATGCGGTACGGACCCGGCAGAAACTGGGCCGCCCGCGACGGCGCGACTCCTCCATTGGTGCGGACATAGGCGCCCAGGTCACCGCGCACCCGGGCCCGCATGCCGAGGATGACGCCGGTACGGGTCGCCGCCACTTCCAGAACGCAGTCGAGTTCGCGCGAATGATTCGCGGCGATCAGATGTTCGCGCCGATCCTCGATCCACTTCACGGGGCGACCGACGCGTCCGCTGGCGATGGGCGCCAGATAATCCTCGGGGTAGAGTTCGCCCCGAGCGCCGAAGCCGCCGCCGACATCCACCTCGATCAGTTCGACCGCCTCCACCGGGATGCCGAAGGCGGCCGCGAGATGGCGCCGGTTGAACCAAGTTACCTTGGTGGCGCCCGTGACGCGCAGGAAGGGCGCGCCCGGATCGAATTCCGCGATCAAGCCGCGGGTCTCCATCGGCAGCGGGCTTTGCCGCTGGATTCCGAAGGTTTCCCGCCGCGTATATTCCGCCTGGCGGAAAGCGGAATCGGCATCCCCGCGCGCCACCCTGTAGGCGGCGCCGACATTCGTTCCGGCGGATTCGAACAGCAGCGAGGCGCCCCGCACTGCGTCGTCCTTCGCGGTCACCGGCTGCAACGGTTCCCATTCGACCTCGACCAGCGCAACCGCATCCTCCGCCTGGTAGCGGCTTTCCGCTACGATGACGGCCATCGGCTCTCCGACGTAACGAACCTTGTTCCGGGCGAGCGGCCGCTGCAGGAAATTCGCCAAGCCCGGAAAGGGAGCCAGCCGGATCGGGATTTCCGGCAGTTCGCGCGCAAGATCCCCGGCGCAAAACGCATCGACCACGCCCGGCGCCGCGCGCGCCGCCGAGAGGTCGATCGAACGGATGGCCGCATGCGCGAACGAAGACCGGAACAAGGCCATCTCCGCGGCTCCGGACGGATGAATGTCGTCCACGAAGCGCGCCCGTCCGGTCAAAAACCGGGGATCCTCGATCCGCTTCGCCGACTTGCCGATAACGCTGACCATCCGTTGCGGATCTCTCCGGTTTGGGATTATTTTCAAACAGGATATGAATCGCCCGGACAATGCGCAACGCGGGAGAAAGACCGATGGATCTTCAACTGACAGGCAAGATCGCCGCCGTCACCGGCGGCAGCTTGGGGATCGGCAAGGCGATCGCCCGTTGTCTCGCACGCGAAGGCGGACGCGTCGCGATCTGCGCCCGGAACGAACAGCGCCTGCAGGCGGCGGCGTCCGAGCTGTCGGACGAGACCGGTTCGGAAGTGATCGCCATTCCCGCCGACCTGACGAATCCGGAGGACGCCCGCAACTTCGTCGAGAAAACCGTCGAACATTTCGGGCGGCTGGACATTCTGGTCAACAACGCCGGATCGGCTCCCGGCGGCGTGCTGGAATTCCTCGACGAGGAGGCGTGGGAGTCGGCGCTGCAGCTCAAGTTCATGGGGTACGTGCGCTGCACGAAGCACGCCGTTCCGCATATGCGCAAACAGGGCGGCGGACGGATCGTTAACCTTATCGGCAATGACGGGCTCAAGCATTCCTATTGGGAGATCGCCCCCGGGGCCGCGAACGCCGCCGGTCAGAACCTGACGCTTTCGCTCGCCGGCCAATACGGAAAGGAGAACATCACCTTCGTCGCGGTCAACCCGGGGCCGGTCCGGACCGAGCGTTGGACCGGGCTGGTGGAAGCGATGGCTCGCGACATGAATCTGACCGTCGAGGAGGCCGACAAGCTCGCGCCGCGCAGCATTCCGCTCGGCCGCATCGCGGAGCCCGAAGAGGTGGGCAATCTCGTGTCCTACCTCGCGTCGCCGCTCGCGCATTTCGTCAACGGAACCATGATCGAGATCGACGGCGGCCAGCAGAAGCCGCTGATGGACATGCTTCGCGACCGGCAATAGCGGTCCGCCATCCGCAGGCCCGTCGCGGCTTCTCCCGCGACGGCGCGGCCGGCAAGACGCAGCCGCCCTGGACCGGCGAAGGGCGCGGCGTTGCGCGGTCAAGGCGGAAAGACGAAAAACCTTTCGGGAAAGGGAGTTCGTCACGGCGCGCCCGGAGCGACGGGCGTCAAGGCGGATCCGTGCCCGCTCGCCCGCGCGGAGGCGCCTGCTTCGAACGTGAATTCCGGCCTTCAGTTCAGACCGAGCATCCGATCGAGGTCCCCTGCCCGATCGAGCGCCGCAAGCTCGTCGGAACCGCCGACATGCTTGCCGTCGATAAACACCTGAGGGACGGTTTGAGCGCCGTTCGACCGTTTCACCATTTCATCGCGGAGAGCGGCGTCCCAATCGACCTCGATTTCCTTGAAGGAAACCCCCTTGCCCGACAGGAGCTTCTTGGCGCGGCGACAGAACGGGCAACGCAAGCTGGAATAGATTTCGACTTCGGCCATCTGGACCTTCCGGCAGCGGTGAAACTCGCGGAAATTTAGCGCCGACCGCCGCCTTGTCAATGACGAGGCGTTCGCGCCGCGCCATTTTTTTGGCTGCCGTCCGCGCCGTGGGCCGGCCGCCCGCGGATCCGCGAGGGCGGACAGCCAACCGTCGAAAGAAAAGGATCCCGCCAAATTTTGGCGAGATTCCGTATCTCCATGGAAGGCGTCTCGTTCGAGAGACAGGCCGGCCATCTCCGTCACCGGTCGCCCCGAGCCGTTTTCGTCCGGCTCGAACCGGCGGGTCGGGCCGCTTTTCGTCGGGCCGACGAGGTTCACCACCACCTCGTGGCTTGTCAGCGGGCGGTCGCGCCAGTCGTGCGCGACGCGACAGGACGTTCGATTTCGTTCCACCAGCAATTCCCGCTAAGGCTCGAAACCCTTGCAAAATATGGAGTCTGAAAAAAATCTTTCGTGGACTTTTCGAGGCGATTCGGGGCTATTTGCCTTCAAGCGGAGCATTTTTCTCTGGAAAGTGGTCCAAAGGCGAGGCGGGGTTGTACCAAAATGGCCAGAATGCCAAGCATGCGCAAGACGCTCAGCGCTCCGGGATTGCTGAAGGAAGTGCGAGCTTGTTTCGACCGTATCGAAGATTGCAAGCCGGGGGCTGAATCAGACGGACTGCCTGATGTCGGGTTTAGCGGTGTTCGGTATGAAGTATGCATCGCTTCTGCAATTCGACGAAGCCGCGCATGCCGACGAAGCGGTTCGGCACAACCTCGCGACCCTGTACGGCATCAAACGCGTACCGTCGGACAGGCGAGAACGTCTTGACGAAGTCTGTCCGCGGCAATTGCGGCGTTGTTTCACGAAGCTGTTCCAAGTTTTGCAACGAGGGAAGGGGTTGGAAGAATACACTTGTCTGAACGGCTATTATGCTCTTTCGATTGACGGAACGGGATACTTCTCGTCGGACAAGGTGCACTGTAAAAACTGCTGAGAGAAACACCATCGCGACGCTACGATTACCTACTATCACCAGATGTTGGGAGCCGTACTGGTGCATCCGGAACAGAAGGAGGTTTTTCCGTTTGCGCCGGAACCGATCCTGAAGGAAGACGGCGCAAAAAAGAACGATTGCGAACGCAATGCGGCGAAACGGCTTCTGGAAGATGTGCGTCGCGAACACCCGCGCCTGAAGCTGGTCGTGCTGGAGGATGGGCTGGCCTCGAATGGACCACATGTCAATCTTCTCAAGGAGTTAGACATGCGTTTCATACTGGGGGCGAAGCCCGGCGACCACAAGTTCCTGTTCGAGTGGGTCAACAACGCGCTGTCCGTGGAGCGCCGGGAGTTCACGGACGAGGACAACATACGGCACGAATTCCGGTATCTCAACGGAGTGCCTCTGAACGATACGCACTTCGACCTCAAAGTGAACTTTCTCGAATACTGGGAGAAGCTTCCAAACGGCAAGAAACAACGTTTCTCCTGGGTCACGGATCTGCCAATCGACGAAGGGAACCTGATGGAGTTGATGCGCACCGGTCGAGCGCGCTGGAAGATCGAGAACGAAACTTTCAACACCCTGAAGAACCAAGGCTACTGCTTTGAGCACAACTTCGGTCACGGTAACAAGAATCTGTCGACGGTCTTTGCGTTCCTGATGATGCTGGCGTTCCTGATTGACCAGATTCAACAGCGATGTTGCAAACTGTTCCAACAGGCGCAAAAGAAGGCCAAGCGGTCCATTTACTTCTGGGAAAAGGTGCGGGGATTGTTTCTCGAATACTTCCTGAAGGACTGGGAAACGCTCTATGATCGCGTTTGGATACCGGAAAGCAGAGGGAATTCCCTACGACACCTCCTGACCTGGCACCGTGACCGAATGTGCCAAAGCAAGTTTTTCAGGGGAAACAGGATGGTCAAGGCTAAGTCGGCGCCAAGCCGAAGCGGGGAAGGTGCGTCGCGGCGGCTGGTCCCTCGGTAACGACACTATCTCGACGCGCCTTTCGCAAAGGGCGGCCACCTTAGCGGGAATTTCTGTCGTTCCACTTTCTCGTCCCGGGCGGAAATCGGCAAACGGAGATCCGGAGGCCGGTATCGTCGGCAAGCTTTTGCAACTCCCATATCCACAAGCGGTTGCGGCTGCCGTTCGACGCCATCGGCCGCAATCAGCAGACGGCGCGCCCCGGGTGACATCCCATTTTACGCCACCACCGGCGCAACGTTTCGACGGCGAGCGTCGCCGCGGCGACGGCGACGCTCGCCCACCCCGCGTCGTTCGTCAAAACGCCGCAGGGAAGCGCTTTTCCGAGCATCTGAAAATCGTGAACCTGGACCGGTTCAGGCCGTCCCTTCCACTCCCCGCCGTCATTCTTTCCTTCTTTTTCGCGTCAACCGACCGGCTGACCCAACCTCTGAAAAGCCTTCGCGCGCCGATTGACGTACTGCGCGGCCGGGCGCCGATCGCCTTCAAGCGTTTTCCGGCTGGCCTGCAGATTGTAGCCCGCATCGTGGAGCGTTCACCGTACGCTCGCCGACCCGGTGACCGGCCGCCCGAAGTTGCTGCGCCGGGCGCGCGGCACTGCATGTCCAGCGCAATGGACCGGAGGGATCGCCGCGCGAGGCGGGTCTCGACAGGACTGGGGAGCCTGAAATCGTGGGCTTCGCCAACCGGGGGTTTCGCGATGCCGTCCGGCGCCTGGCAGCGTGTCGCCGACGCACCGGTTTCCGCTGGCTCGTGAAGCTTTCGAGGCGGCCGGAACCACGGAAGGTTCCCGTTCCGTCGCGGAGCGACGCCTTTGACGGCGGCCGGGAGCGCGCCGGACTGGCGGGGAGGCGGCGGGCCTGCGCGCGTTGCCGGCCCGCCGCCGGGGTTTCAGAAGCGCATCGCGAGGTTGACCCCGCCGTGGAATTCGCCGTTGCCGTTGCCGCGGACAGCGTATCCGGCGGAGGCGCGCAGCGCGTAGCGGCCGTCCTCCCAGCTGCGCGCGCCGCCGACCCCGAGGCGGACCCCGGTCTTCTGCGCCTCGGTCGTCTTCAGCGCGACGTTCGAGATCTTCGCCGTCCGCGCCTCCGCGAACTCGCGCGTCGCCTCCACCGAGCCGGACAGCCGCAAGCCGTTCTCCAGTTGCGCCTCTGCGCGCAACCCGGCGCGGCCCGCGAAGCTCCGCGCGTCTTCCACCGACACCCGGGCTCCGCCGCTGCCTATCGTGTCCGTGAAGTCCAGAGACACGTCCGACCACGCCAGGCCGGCGCCGGGCATCACGGTCAGGCCGTCGCCCATGTCTATCCGCCGCCCGACCTCGACGCCGAGAGCCAGCCCCAGAGCCTTCGCGCCGTCCTTCAGAACCGCGTTCCGGCCGGAGGTCAGCTTGACGTCGTACCAGGTCGCCATCGCCTGCGCGTCCACGTGGAAGCCGCCGCCGAGGAACGCCGTGCCGTGCGCGCCCGCGCCGACCCCCGACAGATCGATCTCGCCGCCGGACCCCGCCATCTCCGCCGAACCCTGCAGCCCGCGCAGCGACAGGCCGAACCGCCTGTCGCCGCCCACCGCGAAGTCCACCCCCGCCTGCACGCCGTACCGGCGGTAGTCGAAGGCGACGTTCGGCTGCGTCGCGGTCTTCGCCTTCCACTCGCCGCCCGCGCCGTCGATCCGCGCCCAGCCGCCGGCGCCGTCCCGCGCCGCCGCCATGCGCTCCCCGTAGGTCGGGAGTCCGTTCATCGCCAGCAGCGCCGACGGCAGCGCCTCGTAAAGGCGGCAGCGCGGCACCCCTTCGCAAGAACCGAAGACGGTGGCGTCGTCCGGGCCGGAAAGCATCGGACCGGAGGGCATGGGGTCCGGAGGACCTTTCGGAAGCCCCTCGGTGTTGACGCTGATACTGTTGTCATCGTTGATCGTCCCCCGCCTCTCGTAGCCGGTGGGATCGCCGTCCGGCGTCGTCTCGCGGACCCGAACGGCAATGGCGTTCGGCAATGGCTCTCCCAAGTCGCTCTCGACGACGGTGTCGCCGCCGACGGTGCCCAGCCTAACCAACGCGTCATTGACGCCATCCTGCGTGAGGCCCCCCTCGTTGGCGAGATCGGGGTCCTGGAGCACGGTCACCTGAGTCGGCGCGCCGTCGGCCCTGATCGCGAGAGCCGCTCCGTTGGCTTCCACGCGGCCCTTCGGACCGACGGCGACGCTGCCGCCGCCGTTCAGATGCACCGCCGCGTCCGCGCCTGCGCTGCCCCTGACCTCGCCATGGATCCGGATTACCGACCGTCCGGGATCGTTGACCAGGATCGCCGGACGCGAAGAACCTTCGCCAGCGTGCACCTTGCCCGTCTCGCCGACGGTCAGCGTGCCGCCGCCCACGAGATGAACGGCCGCGTCCGCGCCGCCCGTCACCATTCCGTTCACCTCGACGGTCTGCTTCAGGATGTCGTCGGCGGTCCCGACGGTCCCGTCGACGCCCGCATCCAGCCCCGCGTTGGCGACGTAGATGCCGGCCATGCCGCCGGTGACGGTCGCGCCGTCGGCGACGGTGACGGAAATGGCCCCGTTGTTGTCGTGGGGCGTCGTGTAGTAGGCGCGGATGCCGTCGCCGCGCGAGTCGATGGAGCCCCCGGTCATGGCGATCTTGATGTTGCCCGGGTTGTAGCGGTCGAGCAGCGCCATCACCCTGCTCCAGTAGTCCTCGTCGTCAGCGGGGTCGTCCGCGAAGCCCGCGGCCGTGAGCGCGGCGTCCACGTCGCCGCCCGTCGCCACCGCCTTCAGCACTGCCTTCTCCCCGTCCGAGAGGCCCAGCGCCAGCACGTTGCGCAGCACGCCCCTGGTGGTCCGGTCGGGCGCGCCCAGATACGCCGCGATCTCCTCGTCCGTCACGTCGTCCAGGCTCGTCGCGCCCGTCTTGATGGCCTCGAATATCGCCGCCGCGTCGATCTCCTCGTTCCCCAGCGCCGCCTTGAACTGCTCCAGGATGGCCGTCCTTCGCGAAGCGTCGCCGTCCGCCGCCAGCAGCGCGTCCTGCGCGGCCTTGTCCGCGATCGCGCCCGGGTCGTCGCTCGCCGCCACTGCCGCTCTCACCTCTCCCCGGGACATGACCTGCGCCTCGACCCCCGCCGCCGAGCCGTAGACGCCGCCGGTGGCGCGCTCGGCCTCTATGATCAGGGCGGAATTGACCAAATTGGCGGCGGTCGCCGCCTCGTAGCGGCCCGCGTCGCTCTGGGCGACCGTGTCCGCCGTCCCGTGCGAGAACGCGCCCGTCCACGTGACGTCGATCACGTCGGGCTTCCCCTCGGCCCGCTTCGCGACCTCGTAGCCGGGCGTGTCCTCGAAGACGCCGGAGCCTCCCGCCCTGGCGTAGACGCCCGTGCGGCCCTCGATCCTGCCGCCCTGGGCGATCTTCACCCGGTTGTCGGACGCCAGGTCTCTGAACAATTCGGCGGAGACGGCGGCGATGGACGCGGAGAGGGGCTGGGCACCGGTGGACCCGGAGATGAGCGTGGCGCCGGCGGCGACATCGACGATGACGTCGCCCGCGCCGAAGTTGGCGGCATGGACGGCGTGGTGGGGGGACCGGACCGTCCCGCCCGAGACGTCGACCGTCACGTCGCTCGCGTCGCCGAGCCTGTTCGTGACGCTGATGGCGTGCGCCGACTCGCTCCGCACGGTCCCGCCGGTGTTGGTGAAGGAGACGGGGCCCGCGCCTAACCTGGTGGCGCGGATGGGTTTCTCCGCCGTGACGTCGCCGCCGTTGGAGATCGTGACGGCGCCCGTGTGACCGGCGTTGTCAGCCACCCGGATGCCGTCGTCTTTCGCGATGATCGAGCCGCCGGTGGTCGTGACGAAGACGTCGCCCGAGCTCCCCCTCTTCAGGACATAGATGCCGCGCTGGTGCATGGTGGCGCCCGCCTCGCCGATGTCGCCGCCGTTCGTGACCGTGACGTCCCCGGTTCCGCTGTCCTGGACCCAGATGCCGGCAAAATTCACGCGGTCCCCGGCCTTCTTGATGTCGCCGTGGTTGGTGATCGAGATGTCCCCGGCGCCGGTGGCCGCCCGGCGCCAGGCGTAGATGCCGGCCTCGGCGCCGGTGATCTCCGCCGCGTTGGTGATGGTGACGCCGCCCGCCACGTTCTCCGCCGGCAGGTGGCCCAGGATGCCGTGCCCGGTCCGGGAGGTCAGCGTGACGCCTTCGGAGACTTCGATGACGGCGTTGCCGGCCTGGCGGTTCCGCGCAACCAGGATTTCGTCGCGCGATTCGACCGACCCGCCCGTGACCGTGAGCATGGCGTCGCCCGCGTTGGCGATCGTCTCGAGTTCCTCGCCTACCTCGACCAGGATGCCGGCGTCGGTGGGAGCGTCGATGTGGCCGTCCGAATGGATGACGGAGGCGCCGGCGTTCGAGCCGGTGGCCGTCTTCTCTTGTGTCTTGACGGAGATGCCCAGGGTGCTCGACGTGATGTCGCCGCTGTTGGTGACCGTGGCGGCGCCGGTGGAGCCCGTGTGCGTCAGATTGATGCCTGACGCGGTGCCCAGGGTGGCGGTGATGGCGCCGCTGTTGATGATCTTGGCGTCGCCCGCGCCCTGGTATCTGAGAAAGATCGCGTTGTTCTTCGACGCGATGTCGCCGTGGTTGGTGATCCGCGCGGCGCCCGAGCCGGCGGCGCTATATTCGAGATGGATGCCGTACCCCGAGGTGACGCCCGAGGCGGTGGCGGTGATGTCGCCGTGGTTGGTGATCGTGGCGGCGCCGCGGCCCTGATAATCCATATAGATGGCGCTGTGCTCCGCCGCTCCGGCGTGCTTCGTGATGGCGCCGTGGTTGGTGATCTTGGCGTCGCCGTCGTTGGTCGCGTCGCCGACCTGGTATTGCAAACGGATGCCCCATGTTCCCGCCGAGATGGCGCCGGTGTTGGTGATGGTCGTGGCGGCCGTGGTGTGGGACTGCCCTCCCCTCAGGAGGGAGATGCCGTTCTCCGTCGAATGGATCTCGGCCGCGCTGGTGAGCTCGGCCGCGCCGGAGCCGCGCAACACGTCGGCGGCGATGCCCGAGCCAAGCATCCTGGCGCTATCCGTCCCGATGGTCACGCCGTCCTTAACGGTCACCATCGTCGTGGACGCGCCCGTGAACCGGTTTTGGAGGAAGATGCCGTTGTTGACGTCGGTGCCGGAGGGCTGGCCGGACGAGCGCTGGCGGATGTTCACCCTGTTGGCGGTGGCGCTGGCGCCGCCGACCGTGAGCGCGAGGCCGCCGCCGGCGACGGGGCTGGTCGGGTTGGCCAGGGCGATGCCGTTCCCCGCGAGTCCGGTCCCGGACCCGGAGGTGACCGTCCACGCCGTCGCGGCGCCCGGCACGATGACCGTGGCGACGGCGGTCGCGCCGGGTTCCACGTCCCGGTAGATGATGCCGTTGGTGTAGGTCGTGGCGGTGCAGGTGCGGCTCGTGACCGTGGTGGAAATCGCCCCCCCGCACTCGTCGGCCGCCCGCGCCTCGCCCGGCGCGAGGAGGAATGCCGCCGCCAGCAGGGCGAGGCCCCCGGCGAGGCCGAGGCGCGCCGTCTTCGTTGCGTTCATGGCAAAAACTCCTCCGGGTTCCTGTTTCGACGACGAGTCGAGGGATTCGGCGCGTCACGGCGGCCCGGCCGCGCCCGACCGGCCAGGGAGCCGCGACTCCCCCCGCACGCGTTCATTGTATCCGGCGGGGGGGGGGGTCAATTTCAAGATGACCCTAATTTCGCGCCGCCGCCCATCTCCGGAGCGCGCCGTCGCGGGGCCGCGGACCCACCCCCCTGGCCGCGACCCCCACCCCGACCCTCCCCCTGCAAGGGGGAGACGGAAGGGAGCCGTCGACGCGGTTCCGCAACGTCCCACGATCAGCGCTCCGCGAGATACATGCGGACGCGCCTCTCGATCTCGGCGCGGCGTTCGGCGTAAGGCAATTCCTCGGTCTCGACGACGATGCGGCCGATGGCCCGGCCGATCTCGCCCTGGATTTCCCGGTCGTCCGGCATGTCCCCGACGTCGACGATGACGTCGCCGCACTGCGTGGGCGTGTGGCCCGAGGCCGTCGGCGCGGGAGGACCCCCGCCCTCCCCGACCGCCCGGATGCCTTCGCGCAAGGTCCGACGCAGCAGCGCCACGCCCGTGTCCGTGTACCCGAGGTTCCCGAGCGCGTGGACGTTGATCGGCCCCTGCCCCACCTCTGGGCTTCGTAGTCGCCCGGAATCCGCTGCCCCTCCTCGTAGGACCGCGCGCCGGTCTGGCCCAGGAAATCGACCTTGTCGAGCCCGATCGCGGAGCGGTCGCCCTTGCCGTCCAGGTCGAGGTCGTCGTTGAAGTGCCGCCAGGCGATGATCATCGTGTTGGTGTCGTCGACGGGCACGGCCCATTTGCTGAGGCCGGCGCGGACGAAGAACTTCTCGCGGTCGGAGTTCTGGTAGATCTCCGGGGTCTGGGCGAAGTTGGGCGCGAACCACTCGTTGATCCGCGTCCACAGGTAATTCTTCCAGCGCCGGGTATTGGTCAGATGCACGCCCGCGCCGCCCGCCTTCACGTGCCACTCGACCACCGGCAGGGCACCCCACGACACGTCGAAGTGCGCCTCGGTCACGCGGCTGTGCCGTCCCTTCAAGTTTGAAGCGCAACATGCGTGACGGCTGACCGACCGTTTGCATGGTGCGGAGAGGTCAGGCGGGTGAGTACAAAACCGGAGGCCAACGCCTGCCGCCGCCGTTTCCGGCTTCGGTTTCGCGAGCCGCTTCGGTTGATGGCTTCGAACGAGCCCACGGTTTTCGGCGGCGGAAGTCCGCTCGCTCGACCGGGCGACGCTCTCGTTCGACGGAACCGTTGCCAGGCGTTCCGGCGTTTCGCCGCTTGCGGCGCATGTCGCCGCGCGCCTCCGGCGGCGAACCAACGCAGGGGGCGGCGAGGCCTGCCGCGACAATCGTCGTGGTTTCGAGGCGCGCGGCTTTCCCTGGCGAGGGCGCTTGCCGTCGCGTTGCGCCGGCCCCGGTTTCCGCGGCGAGGGGGTCGACCTTGCCGTCGAGGCTCGCGAAGCCGGCGTCGTTGTCGACGTGCGTCGCCTTTGGCGGCGGCGCCTTCCGTCGGCGTTCGCTTCCGCCCGCGGCCTCCAGGCCGTGCGTCGAGCGTGTCGAACGCGCTCGCCTCGGCGGGGCAGGATTTCCGCGGAACGACAGCTTCGCTCGCCTCCGCGCTTTTCCCCGCCGTGCCGCCGCGGAAACTGCCGGCTGCTTGCCGCGCCAGGGGGACGCGGACAGGCCTGCCGCCGCCGGCTTCTTGACGGCTCCGGCGCGGCGGCCTACCCTCTTCGAATGACGAAACGCATGCTTCCGATCGGCATGACCTCCCTCCGCAAAATCCGGGGAGAGATGGACTGCTACTACGTCGACAAGACGGACCATGTGCGCCGCCTCGTCGAGGGTGGTCAATATTATTTCCTGTCGCGTCCGCGCCGGTTCGGCAAGACCCTGCTGGTGGACACGCTGCAGGAACTGTTCGAGGGAAGCGAGGAGCTGTTCCGGGGCCTCGCCGTGCACGGCAAGTGGGACTGGTCGGCGCGCCATCCGGTCGTGCGGCTGGATTTCAGCGGCGTGGGCCGCTTCGACGGCCCGGACGGGGTTCGGGAAACCGTGGAAGCGCAGCTGGAAGAGACGGAGATGCAGGCCGGCCTCGAACCGGGCCCCGCCGGGGCTGCGGTCCGTTTCCGGCGCCTGATAAGGACGCTGCACGAGCGCACCGGGCAGCGGACGGTCGTTCTGGTCGACGAATACGACAAGCCGATCCTGGACGCGCTCGGCGACCGGGAACTGGCGCTGGCCAACCGCGATTTTCTGCGCAGCCTGTACGGGGTGATCAAGACCTGCGACAGGCAGCTCCGTTTCGTTTTCCTGACGGGGGTGAGCAAGTTTTCGCAGGCGGGCCTGTTCTCGGGCCTGAACAATTTGAACGACATCACGCTGGCGCCGGAGTTCTCGTCCATCTGCGGCTGCACGGACGCGGAGCTGGACGCGGCCTTCGCCCCGGAACTCGAGGGCTTGGACCGGGACGAAATCCGGCGCTGGTACAACGGCTACAACTGGCGCGGGCCGGAGAGGGTCTACAACCCGTTCGGCCTGCTGCTGCTGTTTCAGCGGCGCGAGTTCCGCCCGTACTGGTTCCAGAGCGGCACGCCGACCTTCCTGGTCGAGACGCTGGCGCGCCGCGACCTGCCCACTCCCGACCTGGACGGCATGATCGGCAGCGAGAGCCTGCTCTCGACCTTCGACGTGGACAATATCTCGGTCGAGGCGCTTCTGTTCCAGACCGGCTACCTCACCATCGCCGGCGAGGAGGACGGGCACTACAGGCTGGACTACCCGAACCTCGAGGTGCGCCGGAGCCTGGGCGAGGCCCTGCTGGAAGAACTGCTCCCGGTCGAGGCGCGCAAGAAGACGGGGCGCCTGCGGCTGGGCGAACTGCTGGAGGCGAACGACTTCGAACGCATCGGGACCCTGTTCCGCGGCATCTTCGCCGCCATCCCGCACCAGTGGTACATGAACAGCCCCGTCGCGAAGTACGAGGCCCACTACGCGAGCGTCATCCACAGTTGCTTCCTGATGGAGGGCCTCGAGCCGGTGGCCGAGGACAGCGGCAGCCGGGGGCGCGCCGACATGGCGGTCCGCGCCAGCGGGCGCGTCTACCTGTTCGAGTTCAAGGTGGTGGAGCGCGGGCGGGAGGGGGTCGCGCTCGCGCAGTTGCGGGAGAAGGGTTACGCGGACAAGTACCGCCGTCTCGGGCGTTCGGTGCACTTGATCGGGGTGGAGTTCAGCCGCGAGGAGCGCAACGTCGTCGGGTTCGACTGCGAGGCCGCCTGAACGGCTTCCCGTCACGGCCGCCTCCGCGAAAGAACGCCGCGCGGCTTGACGGGCCGCCCGGCCGAGGAGGCCGCCTCGGGCCCGGCGGCGTCTCCCTGCAGGCTTCGCGGGCCGGGAGCGTCTCTGGATTCCGCGCCGCGGAGCGGGAGAGCCGGCCGTTCTCGTCGACGGCCGCGTCGCGCGGCGGCCGCAGGGCAATTATGGCGCCCCTTCAAGTTTGAAGTGGCGTGACGGCTGACCGACCGTTTGCATGTTGCGGAAAGGTCAGGCGATAATCTCTGTGAATCGCCCTCTCAAGCTTGAAGAGCAGCATGCATGGCGGCCGACCGACCGCATGCAGCGGAGAAGTCAGGCGGTCAATCTCCGTCGATGAACGGCAAGAAGACATGGCCAAAGGCTGCCGACCCGTCGCCATGAAGGGCAGGTCGAACCGCGAAGAGGCCGCTCAAGCGCCCGTCCTCGACGCCGGAAACTGCGTCGCAGCCGAGGCGTCGACGACGCGGGGAGGGCCGACCGTCCAGCGGTCCAGCGGCGCGGCGCAAGGGCGGCCGCGGAAGGCGACCCGCTGGAGCGCAGCGGCCGGAGCCAGGACTTGCGCCCCGTGCGACCGCGACAGTCGCTCGACTTCAAGGTCTCGCCGACAGGGAAGGGCGTCAGGCGCCCTTCGTTCCCGCCCCGTCGTCCGTCGGCGTCGTTCGTTCGGCGACGGTCTCCGGCGCGGCGGTCTGGCAGCGCCTTGAGCGCCGTCATGTTCTCCTCGTGGCGGCGTTCGTCGGCTTCGCGCTGCTGCTGCATGGCTGCGCTCTGCTGCTGCCCGCGTTCGTCGCTGGCCGGACCATCGCGGCCATACGCCGACGGCCGCGACGGCGGCCGCGAGCGCGTTGATGGAAGCGACGGCGAGGTTAGCGATCTCGAAGGCGGTCATGAGCGTCCTTTCCGGAGACGGGAGACCCGCAGCGCCGATCGTCAAGGGAGACGTTTGCGCCAGGGCGGGAACGGGGCGGTGGCGTTCATTGCCCGTCCCCGGGGCGGCAGCAGGGGCGGCGCGCAGGACGACCCGCAAGCGGCGAAACGCCTGAACTCCAGGCGCGGTTCCGTCGAACGGGAGCGTCGTCCGGTCGAGCGAGGCGGACCCGTCGAGCCTCCAGGGTTCGGCCATGGGTGGAAAGCCCGAGGAAACCCGGAAACGCAACGCAAAATCAGGGTGGGCCCGCACCGGGACTGGAGGCGGAACGGGCAGGTCACCCCGCGACCGAACGCCTACCGCCACGACGTACCGCTCGTCGGGGCCCATGGTCGTGCGCATGTTGGCTTTTCGGGTTATCATTGGTTGAGAGCGTACGGAAAGCTGCTCGACTATGCGCTTCTTCAACGCGGCCGGCCCGGTCAAGCCCGAAAAGCACTATATTCATCCCCGCGTTGGAACGTCTGGATGTGGACGAGGCGCTTCGGCTCGTTCGGGACGAGAAGTATTTCGTGCTTCACGCCCCGAGGTAGACGGACAAGACATCCATTCTGATCGCCCTCCAAGGTCTGCTGACCCGGCAGGATTACCATTGCCTGTACGCCATCGTCGAGGAGGCGGGCGCCTGTCTTGAAGACGTGGAACGGGCTGTGCGGACCGTGCTCGACAGTCTGGCGTACGCGGCGCGGGACATGCTCGGCGATCCGTTTCCGTCCAGCGTCTGGGCCGGCATTCTCACGGAATCCGGCCCCGAACGGGCTTTGGGGGCAGCCCTGCAAGAATGGGCGAAAGCGTCGTCGAAACCGCTTGTGCTGTTGATCGACGAGATCGACGCCCTGCAGGGCCGATCGCTGCTTTCGGTGCTCCGGCAGTTGCGTGCGGGCTACCCCCGGCGTCCAGAGGCGTTTCCGCAAAGCGTGGTGCTGTGCGGGACGTGCGCGACTACCGCATGGACTCGACCGGCAGTCCCTTCAACATCGTCGCGAAGTCGCTGCGTCTGGGCGACTTCAGCCGGGAGGAGACGCTGGCGCTACTTGGCCAGCATACCGCCGAGACGGGGCAGGCGTTCACGGCGGAGGCGCAAGAGACGGTGTGGGAGCAAACCCTGGGCCAGCCGTGGCTGGTGAACGCGCTGGCGCAGGAAGCCTGCTTCGAGAGCGCGGCCGGGCGCGACCGCTCGCGCGCCGTGACGGCCCGCGACATCGCCGACGCAAGGGAGCTGCTTATCCTGAGTCGGGTTACGCATCTGGACTATTTGGCGTACCAACTTGGGCAGGATCGCGTGCGACGGGTGATCGAACCGATCCTCGCCGATAGGGACGAGAATGCCGCCATCGACCGTGACATAGAGGACATAGAGTACGTGCGGGAACTGGGCCTGCTCGCGAAGGACGAGCCGCTCCGCATCGCCAACCCGGCGGAGGCGATCCGGCGCGAACTGACCTTCGAAGCTCAGGACGAGGAAAACGCGGCTTGATACGTCGGCGCCGACGGCGGCCTCGACACGGCGAAGGGCGGCGTTCCAGACGTTCTTCCGCGAAAATCACTGGAAGGACCGCTTCGCGTACCCGGAAGCTTGGCCTCAGCTTCTGTTGCAGGCGTTTCTGCAACGGGTGCTCAACGGCGGCGGGCGGGCGGGAATTCGGGCTGGGCCGGGGACGCACCGACCTGCTGATCGTCTGGCCGAAGGGCGGCGGCGAGCAGAAATTCGTGGTCGAGTGCAAGATGCTGCACGGGAGCCTGGAGGCGACGTCGCTGCGGGACTGGAGCAAGTTGCAGGCTACCGCTGCGCGGCGGAAACGGGCCATTTGGTGCTCTCGTGACGAGAAGAAGCCTTGGAGCGAGAAGATTTTCCGCCGCACGGAACCGAACGTCGAGATCTGGGGCATGTAACCGGCGGTGCCGCGCAGCGGCAGTCTCCGAGGGCACGGGCGCTCCTGACATCGCCTCTCGCTCGCCCGAAAGACGTCGGCCGACGCGCGGGCAGTCCGCGGCGAGGCGTCTTCGCCGCGACAGCGCCAGGACGCGCCAGGACGAACGCCGTCGCCTGCGGCGGAGGAACGCGACGCCGTTGCGCCCGCCCTCCCCGCTTAAGGCGCGCTTTTTCCGCCGAACGCGCTCTCCGCCGGTTCGTCGAAGCCGAACAGCCTGCCGGGATTGTCGGCGAGGATCCGGTTGCGCGCGGCGTCGTCCGCGCACCAGTCGTCGAAGACGTTGATCAGATCCCCGTCGTTCGGCATCCGCCCGCCCGCATTCGGATGCGGCCAGTTGCTGCCCCACACGAGCCGTTCCGGACAGGCCGCGATCAACGCGCGAGCCATCGGCGCCATGTCGGCGTAATCCGGCGGACCGGAACGCGACAACCGATAGAAGCTGCAGAGTTTGACCCAGCACTTCTCGTCCTCCTCCAACAGGCGCAGCAACGTCCGGAATCCTTCGTTGCCGACGCCCTGATCGCCGCGAACCCTTCCGAGATGGTCGATCAGATAGGGTGTCGGAAGGCGGCGCAGGACGGGCGCGATTCCGGTTATTTCGTCGACATTGCCGAGATGGAGTTCGGACAGCCAGCCGAAATCGGCGATCCGCCGCGCCAGCGTTTCGATACGCTCCACGCCGGTGCCGCCGGCGACGAAAGTCGTCATTCGCGCTCCGCGCATGCCGCCGTCGTGCAGGCGCCGCAACTCGGCGCGTCCGACATCCGGCCGCACGACCGCGACGCCGCGAAAATTCTCGCCGAGTTCCGCAAGCGCGTCCAGCGTCGACAGGTTGTCGGCCCCCTGCACGCTGGCGTGCACCACGACCCCGCGCTCGACGCCGAGAACCCGGAGCAGCCGCAGGTAATCCGGAACGGACGCATCCGGCGGCGTGTAGCTCCGGTCGGCGGCGTAGGGGTATTGCGGACCGAAGATATGCGCGTGCGTGTCGCATGCGCCCGGCGGCGCCTTGAATTTCGGAGGCGCCGGATTCGGGCCCTCGCAGGTCGGTTCGGAAATCAAGGTTTCCGCCCGGACGGGCTCGGCCCGTCGCCCATCCTTCGGGAGCTCGGCGTCCTGGCGGCGGGAATTCCGCGCGGCGGTCCGGCGGCGGCGCCCGGTTTCAACGGCCGAGCCCCGGAAGCCATATGGCGATCGGCGGAAACATGATGATCAACGCGACCACGAGGACCGCGCAACCCATGAACGGAAGGGCCGCCATGCAGATTTCGCCGAAGCGCGTGCCCGGCGGGGCGACTCCCTGCATCACGAACAGCAACAGGCCGAACGGCGGCGTCGTGAAGCTGATCTCCATCGCGAGCAGCATGATCACGGCGAACCATATCAGTTGCATCTCCGCGCCCATGCCGAAATCCATGCCCTGAATGATCGGAAAGAAGATCGGCACGGTCAGCAGCATCATCGCCAGCTGATCCATGAACATTCCGAGAATCAGCAGTATGCCGAACATGATCAGCAGCATGACGTAGCCCGACACGCCGAAACCGGTGACCCACTCGATCAGTTTGACGCTCGCCTGCGACGCGGCGAGCACGTTGCTGAACAGCGAAGACCCGAACAGGATCAGCAGAGCGATCACCGTAACCCGGCAGGCGCCCCACAACGACCGCCAGAGAGCGGCCCCGAAATCGCGCCAGAACGCGCGCACGGCGGCGAAGGCGCGGCGGCGCTCCTCGACGTCCCCGCCAGAAATCGACAGAAGGGCGCCGCGCCAGAGCGGCGCGAGAAAGAAATAGACCAGCGCGAGGAAAACGACTCCCAAAGAACCGTAAGCCGCCGATTCCGACGGCGTCGCCACGCCGAACATGATGAGGAGGATCACCATGACGATGATCGAAACCATGGGCAGGACGTCGATCAGAAACAGCCTGACGCGTTGCGGCCAGGGAACGTGGAGCACTTCGTAGGCGGGCGCGGCTTCGGGATCGATCGTGGCGCGGACGAGGATCAGCACCGCGTAGAGACCGGCGAGAACCAGTCCCGGCAGGATTCCGGCGACAAGAAGCTTGCCGATGTCGAGTTCCGCGAGCGTGCCGAGAAGAACGGCGAGCGCGGAAGGCGGGATCAGCATGGCGAGGCCGCCCGTGCCGAGGATCGGTCCGATCGACATGCTTTTCTTGTAGCCCCGCCGGGTCATCTCCGGGACCATGAGAGTTCCCAGCAGCGCCGTGCTGCCCATCGAGGAGCCGGAAAGGGTCGCGAAGGCCGTGCCGCCGGCGACGGTCACGTAGGACAGGCGGGCCGGCACCCGGCCCATGAGTTTCTCGACGGCATTGAACATCCGGTTCGCGAGGCCGGTGTGAAAGAACAGCTCGCCCATCAGCACGAACATGGGAATCGGCACGAGCGCGAAACTCGCCATGTTGCCGAACGCGTTGTCGGTCAGCTGGAAGACGCTGGCTTCGAGGTTCCGGTCGAAATCGCCGAACCTGCCGAACAGGAAGAAGGCGGCCGCCGTGTTTACGATGATGAACGCGATGCCCACCGGAAAACCGACGAACATGAGAAACAGGATCGGACCGAGGAGAGCCGCGAGGACCCAGTACCACTCCATTTCTCTCCGCTACCCCCGCATCACCGGCTTCCGCCCCGGTCGGCGACCGCTTCGCCGCGCTGGGCCTGCTCTTCGATCTCCGCCCGTTCGCTCGCGATCCCGGCCTTGCCGCCGTGCATCGGCTCGCGCGCGAACGCGAAGCGGAGGAACTCGACGCCCATCAAGAAGAAACCCAGCGGGAACGCGATCGTGATCACCCAGCGCTTGATGTCGTACTGGCCGCGCAACTCGTCGTAGGTGACGTTCACGATGTCCTCGTAGGCGAGATGCCCGCTGTACCAGGCCCAGATCATGCAGACCGCGGCGCAAATCGTCACGATCAGCCGCGAAAGCGCGTCGCGCCACCGCCCGGACAACGCGGCGGTCAACATCTCGATATAGACGTGTCCGCGGCGCCTGATCAGCCAGGGGGAACCGAGAAAGAGCGTGTAGACGAAACCGTACTCGATGAAGACGAACGCATAGGACGAATAGGTCCAGCCCAAACTGCGGAATACCGTGATGTAGACGATCAGGGCCAGCATCAGGCCGACATAGACCGCGGCGGCGGCCATGAGAAGCCACAACAGCGCTTCCCAGACGCGGTCGACCCTGCGAAGCATCGTCACCGTGGCCGGTCCCCGCCCGAAAGCGGGGACCGGCAGGCGTTCATTCCTGGAACAACGAGCGCAGCCTGGCGACGTGCGCCGTGTCCCGGTTCGCCTTCTTCAGGCGGTCGACGACCCGATCGTAGGAGGCGTCGACGGCGATCTTGAGATAGGCCTCCGGCTTCGGAACGGCGTGGAACCGCATGCCGCCCTTCTCCAACGTCGCCTTTTCCTCGGCCGCAAGCTTTTCGAGCAAGGCGCGCTGTTCGCTTTCGTGCGCGATCACCGCGCCTTCGAGCTGCTTGCGCGACTTCGAATCGAGCTTGTTCCAGCTGTCGAGGTTCATCATCCAGCCGACGTCCGTCTGGTAGAATTCGGGGGCGACGGCGTGACGGAGAAACTTGTCCCACTTGAGCGCGATCAGGCCGTAGGTCGCCCAGGCGCTGGCGTCGACGACGCCTTTTTCGAGCGCGCCGTATACCTGAGTCGCCGAGAGATTGTGGGTGGAACCCTTCAGGGCGCGGAAGAAGGCTCCGTAGATGGGATTGTCGCGGAGTTTCACGCCCGTCAGATCCAGCAGGCCGTCTTTCGTCCATTTCGGCTCGTTTTTCATATAGATCCGGAAATGCGCGCCGGAATCCGTCCAGCCGAGGTATTTCACGTTGAAGTGCTTCTGCTGCAGCTCGTCGATCATCGCCATGCCGCCGTTGGCGCGCACCTTGGCCGGCGAGGAATTCGACGTCGAAATCGCCTCGTTCTCGGGAACGGCGCGCGCATAGAAGGCGGCAGGCGTGCACGCCAGATCGACGCGGCCGCTCTTCACGGCGGGAGGCTGCTGGAACATCTTGATCGAATTGAACGGCAGAACCTCGATCTTGACGTCGCCCTGCCGGCTGATCTTCTCCGCCAGTTCCTTGCACCGTTTCGTATAGATCAGAAAATCCGGAAACGGATAGACGAGCGAAAGCTTGGTCTCCGCCCGCGCGTCGCCGGGCGCGCCCGCCGACAGCGCGAACCCTGCGGCAAGCGCCGCTGCCGCCGCGATTCTGGTGAACATCGTCTGCCTCCTGTTCTCGTTCTACAATCCGGTATGAAGTCGGAGCGAGGATAACGGGCCGGGCGCGTTGCGGCAACAAACATGGCTCCTCCTGTCCTTCTCGTCGGCGCCGCTCCGCCGCGCCGTCCGGACGGGGCGCCGCTTTCGCGGCGCAAGCCGCCTCATGCCTCCGCCGCGAAGAGGCATGACGGCGCGCCGCAAGCGGCGCAGTCGGTCTCCGAAACCCGAACCGGGCGATCGAAGATCATGCCGGCCAGCGCCGTCAGCATCCCGCGTATCGGGGCGCATACCGGGCCGTCGGCGCCGCCGGATCCGGCGGCGAACGGGCTGTTGTCGACGCGAAGCGCAAGCCGACCGGAACCCGTTTCCGTAAAACGCCATTCGCCCCAGCCAAGCTGCGGGGCCGTCCGGACGATGACGTCCAGCAACGCCGACGCGTCCTCCGCTCCCATGTCCCGGTACGCGCCGGCGCTCTTCGCGCCGTGTTCCGCGATCGAGGCGCACGCGGCCTCCAGCGCCTCCGCGCGAGCGTCCGGGCTCAGGCGCGCGAACATGCCCATAAACCCGTCCGGCCTGATCATCAGGTAGCGTATTTCGCCGTCGCGGATTTCCCCTCCGTCCCATACGAGGCGCTCTCTGAAATCCGGGATCATCCGGCCCCTCCTCTCCCCGGGACCGCGCCGGCGGTCGGGCGACGGAAGGCTTTCCGCCGGAAGCGACGCTCTCCGCCGGGCGCGCTAACGCAGCGAAACACGACGTTCCATTCCCGCGTCCGCCGCCAGTTGCTCCAGAATCATGCTGCGGAACGCGGAACGCTGCGCCTCGATCCGGGCCGCGGCTTCCGGCGGCAGCGACGCCCGGCGGCGGGCGCTTATCTCTTCGGCCTCGGCGATCAGCGCATCTTCGTCGACGGTGACGACGCGGCCGTCCTCGACCACCATTCTGCCGTCGACCCACACGCTTTCCACCGAACCGCCGTTCTCGTAGTGAAGCAGATGACGATAGGGATCCTCCATCGGCCGGTGCAGATGGGCCAGAGGATGGAAAACCACGAGGTCGGCGCGCGCGCCGGGCGCGATTTCGCCGGTTTCGCCCGGCCATCCCGCCGCCCTTGCGCCGGCCGCATAGGCTTCCTTAAGGACCGCGTCCGAATCCGGCCATTTCTCGAAATCCGGTTCCGTCAAGCGCATGAGACCGGTCGCGAGACGCAAATTTTCGAGATAATTCGCGGGGCCGCAATTGCTGCCGTCCGTGCCGAAAGCGACCCGTATCCCGGCCTCCCGCAAGCGCAGCACCGGACAAATTCCGGCGCCGAGCATCAGGTTCGACTGCGGGCAGTGAACGACCGTGACCCCGGCCTCGCGAGCCGCGGCGATATCGTCGTCGCGAGACCAGATAAAATGCACGAGCGAGGATCTTTCGTTCAAAATCCCGGAATCGACCATCCGGCGAACGAAACCCTCGCCCCGGCGCATGGCGGCCTGCGTCTTGGTCTCGAGCATATGCGTATGGAGCGCCGCCCCGTGACGGCGCTGGAACTCGGCGGTCATGCGCATCAGCTGCCCGGAGCAGCGCTGGGGGCCGTCGACGCCGAGAACGACGCGAACCCTTCCGGAAGCGGCCAGCGCGTCCGCAACGATCGCGAAATACGCCGCGGGGTCCGGAGCCGGCGCGGCGGCGTACCATTCCCGGATCTCCGCCGGAAGCGCGTCCGGATCGAGCGGTATCGTGTCGATATACGGCTTGTCGGAAAACATCGGCGCGACCGTCGCCCGGATGCCGATATCGTCGAACGCCCTGCAGACCGCATCGAGGCCGGCGGCCGTCAACGCCGGGCGTTCCGAATGGTGGTCGATTACCGACGTGATGCCGAAACGCAGCATCGAAAGGGCGTCGAGCTGGGCGCTCACGTAGATTTCTCGCGGCGTCATGGCCGCGCCGGCGGCGATGACGCGAAGCATGTAGATGTCGAGCGGATCCTTTTCGACCGTCCCCTTGAGGATCGCCGTGTAGGAATGGCTGTGGGCGTTCACGAAACCCGGGACGACGATGCGTCCCGACGCGTCCACGGTTTCGACCGGTTCTCCCGCGGCGGGCCGCCAGACGCCGGGCATTCCCGCGGCCACGATTCGCCCGTCGCGAAACCAGACCTCTCCGCCGTCGTGAACGGCCATGCGCTCGTCGAAGGTGAGAACCGTTCCGCCCGCAAGACGGAAAAGCGTCGACGTCATGCCGCTTCGAACAGCACGTCCTGCGCGCCCTCCCAAAGCGTCAGCTTGCCGAGCGCCGGGAGATTCTCCAGCCCGGACGTCAGCGTGACGAAATGGTTGCCCGCAAGCTGGCCCATCTTCGACGCGAAATGAACGCCGCCATAGGCGAGAAGGATCTCGGTTTCGCTGATTCCGCCCGGATACAGGATGATCTGGCCCGGCGCCGGGTAGCTGGTGTGATTCTCGTAGCCCACCCCGAAATCCCGGTCGCCGAGGGGTATCCACACGCCTTCGCCGCTCCATCGCACGTGGATCACCTTGCTCCGGAACGGCATGGCCGCCTTGAAGGCCGCCACCGTATCGGGGGCGTCCGGCTCGAAACGCGCGTCGAATCTGAACGGTCCGGCGGTCACGGTCAGGTCGCTCATCCGGATTCTCCGGTTGGCCGACGGCCGCCGGGCGAGCGGACGATCGCCGCCATGGTCTTGTCGACGTTGCGGGGCCGGGGCGGCGGCATCGACTGCGCCACGGGCCGGCCCCACCCTTCTTCGCCGACCAGCTCGCCGTCCCTCGCGACGACGCGGCCGCGGACCAGCGTCGACACCACCGACGCGGTGGTTTCGAAGCCGTGCCACGGCGTGATCTTGCTCTTGCTGCGGATTTTCTCGCGGTCGACGACGCCGCCCCGCCCGAGATCGACGATGGCGACGTCGGCGTCCGATCCCGGCTGCAACGCGCCCTTCGCCGGATAGCATCCCCATGCGCGCGCCGGCGCCGCCGCCGACCACTCGACGTACTGGTTGATCGTCATCCGTCCCGCGTTCACCTGCGTCAGCATGACGGGCATCTGGGTTTCGACGCCGGGAAAGCCGCAGTCGCAGCGCCAGATGTTCTCCGAGGACTTCTCTTCGGGCAGATGCGGCGCGTGGTCGGTCGCGATCATGTCGATCGTGCCGTCATGCAGGGCTTCCCACAGCGCGTCGGCGTGACCGGGCTCGCGGATCGGCGGATTGACCCGAAGCGCGCCGCCGAGGCGCTCCATGTCCCGGGCGTCCATGAGCAGGTAATGCGGACAGGTCTCGACCGTCACGTCGACGCCCCGCGCCTTCGCGTCCCGCAGAATGTAGAGAGCGTCGCCGGAGCTCTTGTGGGCGACGTGAAGCCGCGCTCCCGTCCATTCCGCGAAGGCGACGGCGCGGCCGACCGCCTCGACGGCGCAGATTTCCGGGCGCGCGGCGAGATGCGCCAACGGATCCGAGCGGCCCGCCGCTTCCATCCGCGCCTGGCGTCGGGCCATGATCGAAGGATTCTCGGCATGCACCGTGCAGCGGTGCCCGCGCCGCGCGAGAATCTCGAAACCTTCCAGCATCGCGCCGTCCGACGGAGCCGGCAGATCGCCGAAGGTATTTCCCATGAAGCACTTGAAACCGCTGACCCCCGCCTCGATCAGGTCTTCGAGCGAATCGATGTTGTTCTCGTCGAGCAGGCCGTAAATTCCGTAATCGACGTGCGCCTGCGCGGCGGCGCGGCGCTGCTTCAATTCCAGCGCCTCGAGCGTGCCGGTGGGCGGATCGGTATTCGGCATCTCGAACACGGTGGTCGTGCCGCCGCAGGCCGCCGAAGCCGTGCCGGTCGCCCAATCCTCCTTGTATTCGTAGCCCGGCTCGCGGAAATGAACGTGGCTGTCCACGGCTCCCGGCAGCACGAACAGTCCGGCCGCGTCGATCTCGACTTCGGCCTCGGGCAGAAGCCCCGGCATCGTCACCGCGGCGATCTTCTCGCCCGCGATGGCGACGTCGGCCTCTACGGTCGCCGCCGGCGAGACGACCTTTCCCCTGCGTATGACGGTATCCGCCATGCCTCCTCCGTCAAATGACCCATCCGCCGTCGACGGCGAGATCCTGACCGGTGATATTACGGGATGCGTCGGCGGCGAGAAACAGAACGGCGTTCGCGACGTCGCGGGCGGTGGAAACGCGCCTGAGCGCGTATTCCGCTTCGTGCCTTCGGCGGGCTTCGGCGCGAGAGATGCCGAGCCGCCTCGCGCTTTCGGCGCAGACCTTCTCGAAGCGGGGGCCGTCCACCATGCCCGGGCACACGCAGTTCACGTTGACGTTGTGCTCCCCGACTTCGAGAGCGGTGCTCTTGGTGATGCCGCGAAGCCCCCATTTGGAAGCGCTGTAGGCCGCGCGCTGCGCGCGGCCGCGCAGTCCGAACGTCCCTCCGACGTTGACGATCTTGCCGTACTTGCGGGCGATCATCGCCGGCATGAAAGAACGCATGGTCAGAAAGCAGCCCTTCGTGTTGAGGGCGACAATCTCGTCGAACTCTTCCGGGGTCGTTTCCCAGGCGCTTCTCCCCAACGGACCGGTCCCGCCGGCGATGTTGACCAGAACGTCGATCCGGCCGTCGAAAGCGTCCAGCGCCGCGTCGCGCAGCGCGTCCACTTCGGTCGGAGAGGTCACGTCGCACCGAACGACGACCGCGCGGCGTCCAAGCGCCCGCGCCTCCTCCGCGACCTCTTCGACCGGAGCGAGATCCCGGCCGGCGAGAACCAGATCGGCGCCGGCCCGCGCGAGGGTGGCCGTCACCTCGGCGCCCATCCCCTTCGCCGGGCCGGTGACCACGGCGATCCGGCCGTCGAGTGCGAAATCCGATTCCATAGCCTCTTCCCGAAGCGGCACCGGCAACCTCTTCCGTATAGGAGCGTCCCGCCGCTTCCGCAAGCGCGACAGGGAAGCCGCCGGGGCCGGCCGGCAAGCGGGTCGGACGGCCCGTCCTCGAACGCCTGCGGCTGCGCCGAGCGGCAACGCGGCGCGGCCCGCCGTCCGTCAACCGAGAATCAGGTCGGCCGCCCTGTCGGCGATCATCATCGTCGGCGCGTTGGTATTGCCCGAAACCAGCGCCGGCATGACCGAGCAATCGGCCACGCGCAGGTTGTCCACGCCGTTCAACCGGAGTTCCGGGTCGACCACCGCGCGCCGGTCGCCTCCCATGCGGCAGGTGCCGGCGGGATGGAAGATCGTGCGCGCCTGCTTCCGGATCGCGTCGTCGAGCGTGTTGGATCCGACCGCGGAACTGACGTCGGGGCCCGGCCAGATTTCCTCGCCCACGATCTCGCGAAGCGGCGGCTGCGCGAATATCTCCTGCGCCAGGCGAACGCCGCGGCGCAGCGCGTCGAGGTCCTCCTCGCCGTCGAGAACGCGCGACTCGAACCGCGGCGCGTCTTTCGGATCCCTCGACCTGAGACCGAGGCGGCCGCGGGATTTCGGACGCATGGTCATCGGGTGGACCTGGACCGCGTGCAGCGGAAGCGGCGGCTCTCCGGGCCGGCCCGGGGCGAAGGGAGCGAAATTGTACTGGACGTCGGGCCGGCCCGTTCCGCCGGTGTCGACGCAGGCGCCGGCCTCGAGGAGATTGGACATCAACAGGCCTCGCTTCAGGACGAAATAGTCGAAACCGTGCCTGAGGGCCGACAGTCCCCTGTCCGCGCCGTGAAAGCCTTTCGCTCCGGCCAACCGCCTCGTGACCGGAGCGCCGACGTGATCCTGATAGTTGGCGCCGACTTCGGGAGAATCGCACACCAGGTCGATCCCGTGGCGAAGCAGCTCGTCTCTGGGACCGACGCCGGAGAGCATCAGCAACTTCGGGCTCTGAAAGCTGCCGGCGGACAGGACGACGCCCTTGCGGGCGGCGATCAGCACCTCGCCGCCGTCGCCGCGCCGCGCCTCGACGGCCGTCGCCCGCCGGTCGTCGATCCGGATTCGCTCGACGAGCATGCCGGTCAGGAGCGAAAGGTTCTCGCGCCCGAGTTCCGGTTTCAGGAAGCAATGCGCCGCCGATTGCCGCTGTCCGCCGTGAGCGGTTATCTGATACCAGCCGACGCCCTCCTGGGTCGCGCCGTTGAAATCGTCGGTGGGAGGGACGCCCGCCCCGACAGCGGCTTCGATGACGGCTTTCGAGACCGGATGCGGAGAATGCGGATCGGCCACGACGAGCCTGCCTTCGGCGCCGTGATACTCGTTGCGGATCCTGACGTTCCTCTCCTGGCGCCGGAAGACCGGCAGCACGTCGGCGTAGCTCCAGCCCTTGCAACCGTGCGCGCGCTCCCAATCGTCGTAGTCCCGGCGCTGTCCGCGCATGTACAGCATGCCGTTGACCGACGAGCCGCCGCCCAGCACCCGGCCCTGCGGCACGGGAAACGGCAATCCGTCGAGCGTCGGATCGGGTTCCGACACGACGGCTTCGGCGTCCTGGCTCTGAATCGCCTTGAAAAAGGTGGCCGGAATATGGATCCAGCGGCTGTCGTCTCCGCGTCCGCGCTCCACAAGGGCGACCGCGTCGGAGCTCTCCGCGGCGAGGCGCGCGGCGATCACGCATCCCGCGGAGCCGCCGCCCACGATCACGTGATCGAATTCCATTTTTTCCATCGTCCGACGCCTCGTTCGCGTTGCCGGTTCGCCCGGCGGCCGAAGCCGCTTCCGCGGCGCGCGAAATCCGCGGCGAATCCGCGGCGCACCCTCCGGAAACAGCGTAGGGGACGCGAAAGCCCGGTCAAGGGCCGCTGCCGCCGACGCAACGACCGGCAGCGCGAAGGCGGGCATCCGTCCGGCGGACCATGCCGCTCGCCCGCTTCGCCGGAGACGGGCGACGACGCTCCGGCGAAGCGGCGCCAAACTCCCTTTCAACCGTAGTCGCCGCCGATATCGATCACCGTGCCGACGTTCCGGGCGACGGCCTCCGTTTCGATCGCCTGCGCCGTCACCAGATCCTGAACGGGAACGCCGATCGACTTGTAGCAGACGATGTCGTCGTCGTTCCGGCGGCCGGGCCGCGCGCCGGTCACGATTTCCGACAGCTCCGCGACCGACTCAAGGTCGATCGTTCCCCGGCCGGCGGGAATCGCGTAGTCCCCCGCGTTCGCGAGGCAATCGCGGCGGCTGTCGATCACGCGCAGGGCGGCCCGCCGGACGGCGTCGTCGTCCAGTTCCCGCGCGTCCGGCGCGTTCGCGCCGACGGCCGCCACGAACGCGCCGGGACGCAGCGACGTCCCGGAGAAAACCGGCGCGCGGGAGGTCGTGGCGGCGACGACGATGTCGGCCTGCGAAACCGCTTCGTCCGCGGAAGCGACGACCGACACCCGTTCCGGATCCCAGCCGTCGCGCGTCGTCAGCGCCGCGACCAGGCCGCGGGTCCTCGTCCGGTCCGCGACGAGAATGCGGTCCACCCGGAATGCGCTCGCGATCCCCGCGACCTGGTTGCGAGCGACCCGCCCGGAGCCGATCAGGGCGAGCGCGCGGCTGTCCTCGCGGGCGAGATAGCGCGCCGCGAGGCCGGTTCCGGCGCCGGTGCGGAGATCGGTGAGATACCCGCCTTCCATCACCGTCCGCGGATGCCCGGTCTCGCCGTCGAACAGAGCCATCAACGCCGACATCCTGGTCGCGCCGCGAACGTCGTTTCCGAAATAGTCCGAAACGACCTTGACGCCGAAGCCGCCGCCGCCCCGAAGGAAGCACGGGTTGAAGATCGCGATGCCGGCAGGCGTCTCCGACCGCGCGAAGCTCCGCAAGCCGTCGACCGCGGCGCCCGAGGCGAGCCGCTCGAAAGCGTCCTTCTGGATCTCGATCGCGGCCTTCATGTCGATGACGCTGCGAACGTCGGACTCTGTCAGAATGCGAAGCTTCACGGCCGTTCTCCCCGGCGCCGATGATATAGTGCCTGCAATGCCCCTGCTCTGCATCCACAACGCCCGGCTGGTCTCCGGACGCGGGATCTCGGCCGGCGGCGCGATCGTCGGCGACGACGGCCGGATCGACCGGCTGCTCGCGGACGGCGAGGCGCCGGCGACGGCGGATACCGTGATCGACGCGCGCGGACTCCTGCTTTTTCCCGGCTTCGTCGACGCGCACGTGCACATGCGCGATCCCGGCGCGGCCCGCAAGGAGGACTTCGGATCCGGCACGCGCGCCGCCGCCTGCGGCGGCGTAACGACCGTGATGTGCATGCCCAACACCAGCCCGCCGGTCTCGTCGCCGTCCGGTTTCGCGCTGGCGCGGGCGGCCGGCGAGGGGTCGAGCCGCGTCGACTTCGCGCTGCAGGCGGGAGTCGCGCGCGACAACCTCGAGTCTCTCGGCGATCTCTGGAACGCCGGCGCGACCTCGTTCGAGGCGCTCATGTCGGACGCCCCCGAAAACGACCGCCTCGACGTCGACCACTACGCCGCCGCGGCGGAACGCGTCGCGGCGCTCGGAGCGGTGATCGGAGTCTACGCCGGACAGCAGCGGCTTCTCGATCGCCGGCTTGCCGAACTGCCGGCGGATTGCGCGGATTTCCGGGCGTTCGCCGAAACCCGAGAGCCGCTCGCGGAAGCGGTCGGCATCGCCGCGGCGATCGAGATCTGCCGGGCGACCGGAGCCCGAACCGTGCTGCGGCAGGTCAGCACGGCCCGCGGCTTCGCGCTCGCGCGCCGGGCCAAGGCCGAAGCGCTGCCGCTCGCCGTGGAGGCGACGCCGCATCACCTCCGTCTCGACGCCGCCCTGCTGACGAGCCTGCGCGGGTTCGCCTTCATGATTCCGCCGCTTCGAAGCGGCGCGGATCGCAGGGCCGCCGTCGCGGCCGCGGCCGACGGAACGATCGACTTCGTCGGATCCGACCATGCGCCGCATGCCGAGGCGGAAAAGGCCGGCGACGCGCCGCGCGAGGTTCCGGGCGGCGTTCCCGGCCTCGACACCATCGCCGCGGCCGTCCTCGACCTCGCCGCCAAGGGCGCGATTTCCTGGCCGGACGCGGCCCGCCTGCTTGCGGAGCGTCCGGCGGAACTGTTCGGCCTCGCGGGCCGAAAAGGCGTTCTCGCGCCGGGCGCCGACGGCGACATGGCGCTCGTCGACCCTGAACGGCGCCGCGTCGTGTCCGCGGCGGACATCCGGTCGCGCGCCGGACGGTCGCCGTTCGAAGGCGCGGAGCTCGCAGGCTGGCCCGTGCTGACCGCGCTGCGCGGCCGCGTGATCGCCGCCGACGGCGCCCTCGTCGACGAAACGCCCCGCGGCGCGTTCCTCGCTCGCGGAAACTCGTGAGATGGACGGCTCGCGCGCCCGAATCGGCCTCGTCGTGCCGGCCAACAACACCGTGATCGAGCCCGAATTCCGGTCCGTCGCGCCGGAGGGAGTGGCCTTCCGCGCGACCCGAATACCGGCTTCGGGCGACCTGACCCGCGACGCCGTCCTGCGCATGGAAGGCGCGGCGGACCGGGCGGTCGACGACCTGTCGTCGAGCGGCGTCGACCTGATCGCGTACGCCGACATGGTGACGACCTTCGTCATGGAACCCGGATGGAACGAGGCGCGCGCCGGCGACGTCGCCGCGCGGACCGGCATACCCTGCGTCACCGCCTGGACGGCGATGCGGGACGCGCTTGCGGCGCTCGGCCTGTCGCGCTTCGCGCTCGGCACTCCCTATCCCGCGGCGATTCATGCGCTCGCGCGTCCCTTCTTCGAAGCGGAGGGCTACCGCGTCGACCGCGACGCGACGCTCGACATTCTCGCCATGAGCAACGTGCCGAAGGTTACCGAAGAGCGGCTCGCGGCGTTCTCCCGCGAGCTCGCCCCCGAGGCGGCGCTCGTCCTCCTCGCGACCGATCTCCCGACCTTCGGCGTCGTCGAAAGGCTGGAGGCCGCCCTGCGCGTGCCGGTTCTGACCTCGAACCAGACCCTTCTCCGGACCGCGCTCCGCGCGGCCGGCATCGCGGATCCGATCCCCGGGCTGGGACGCGCGGGCCGGATCTGATCGCCTATCCGGCGATCCGCTCCACTGCCGCGGCAAGCACGCGGCAACCGAGCGCGAGGTCGTCCGGATGCGTGTCTTCCGCCTCGCTGTGGCTCTTGCCGCGTATGCTGGGAACGAACAGCATGGCCGAAGGCAAACGGCGGGCCGTCACCATCGCGTCGTGGCCGGCGCCGCTGGGCATGTCCATGCAACCCGCGCCGCACGCCGCGGCCGCGTCCCGGAGCTTGCCCATCAAGCCCTCGTCCATCGCCGCCGGCTCGACTTCGAGAGTCGTCGCGACGGAACAGGGAAGTCCGGTTTCGCGCTCCACCGCCGCCACCCGTTCGGTCACCGCGCGTTCCATCGCGGCGACGACCTCGGCCGACAAGTCGCGGATCTCGACGGAGACGGTCGCCGAAGCCGGCACCACGTTGTCGGCGCCGGGCCGGAAGTCGATCGCGCCTATGTTCCACACGGAATCCGGGCCGCCGGCGCGGGGCAGGTCCTCGAGGATGCCCGCGGCGCAGGATATCGCGGCGCGGCCGGCATCCCTGCGCATGGCCATCGGCACCGTTCCCGCATGGTCCGCCTCGCCGGCGATCGCGACGCGATAGCGGCGCATGCCGACGATTCCCGTGACCACGCCGATCGGCTTCCCCGCGGCCTCCAGCCTCGGCCCCTGTTCGATATGCGCCTCCAGATACGCGAGGTGACGGTCCGGATCGCAGCGAACCGGCGCATTGCCGGCGTAGCCGCAGCGCTCGATCGCGGCGCGCGCGCTCTCGCCCGCGGGACCGCGCGCCGCCTCGAGTTCGTCGGCGCCGAGATCTCCGCAGAAGGCGCGGCTGCCCAGGCAGGCGAGATAGGTTCCCTCCTCGTCCATGAACGAGACGACCTCGACCGCAAGGCCGGCCGCCGCCGCGCTGCGGGCGATCTCCAGTCCGCAGATCACTCCGAAGGATCCGTCGAGCCAACCGCCGACCGGCACCGAATCCGTATGCGAGCCGATGACGACCGCGGGGCCGCTTCCCGGCGCGCGCCCGAACACGTTGCCGACGTCGTCGACCGCGGTCTCCAGCCCGGCTTCGATCATGCGCTCCCGCAGCCAGGCCCGCGACGCAGCGTCGGCCTCCGAATAGGAAACCCGGCTGACGCCCGCGGTCAGGCGGCCGAATTCCCGGAGCGACCGGAGATCGCCGAGAAGGCGGTCGGGATCGATATCGAGCTTCATGGCGTCTTCCAGACTGCCATCGCACCGACGGCAAAGGCAAGGGACGTTCCAGAGCCGGGCAACCGCCGAGGCCGCAAGAAGCCCGCGTCGCGATCGCCGCTCCCTGGCGAACGGAGAATCGGCGACGCAACGCCGGGCGCGGAAACTCCTCGGCCTCCGCTCGCGTCGGACGCGCTTCCGCGGGGACCGGTTCCTTCGGTCGTAAGCGTTCGCTACCCGGGGGACGAGGAAAATTTCGTCCGGGGACCGGACGCGGGTGCGCACTGCGACCGACGGACGGGGGCTTTGCTGTCGCACCGCCCCGGCGGGACGGGGCGCGCGCGTCGCGCGGAGGCAAGGGCGGCGTTAACGCAGCGCGGCGGCGCGCAACGAGCCGCCTGAAGTCGGCCTCTTCGGCGAACGAACTTGAGCGGGAAGCGGGCCGCCACGGCGAAGCCGAGGAAGCGACTCGACGAGCGACGCCCGCGGCGCGCAAGCTTTACAAGTTCGAGCGCGAGCGCACCGTGCGGAAGAGCGACGAGAGGCCCGGCGGGGGACGACGGCCCGGGTCGCCGTCGCGCGGACGCGCGCCGCGCTTGCCGGGTTTTTGGCCGCCGTCCGCGGCAAGCCTTGCGCGAAAAACGGAGAAAAGATCACCGGGCAGGTCGAGTTTCGCGCCTGCAAGCGGCGTTGTCGTCGGCCCCTCGCGCCGAAGCGGGAGGTGCGCCCCGCGCGACCGCGACAGTCGCTCGACTTCGAGGTCTCGCCGGCGGGGAAGGGCGTCAGGCGCCCTTCGTTCCCGCCCCGTCGTCCGTCGGCGTCGTTCGTTCGGCGACGGTTTCCGGCGCGGCGGTCTGGCGGATCAGCGCCTTGAGCGCCGTCATGCTCTCCTCGTGGCGGCGTTCGTCAGCTTTGTGGCGGCGTTCGTCGGCTTTGTGGCGGCGTTCTTCGGCTTCGCGTTGCTGCTGCATAGCCGCGCGCTGCTGTTCCATCGCTTCCTCGTGGCGGCGTTCTTCCGCTTCGCGCTGCTCCTGCGTAGCCGCGCGCCGCTGTTCCATCGCTTCCTCGTGGCGGCGTTCTTCCGCTTCGCGCTGATCCTGCATGGTCTGCAGCATGGCTTTGTGGCGGCGTTCTTCGGCTTCGCGCTGTTGCAGCATGGCTTCGCTCTGCTGCAGCATGGCTGCGCTCTGCTGCTGCGTGGCCGCGCGCTGTTGCTGCCCGCGTTCGTCGTTGGCGCGGACCATCGCGCGGATGCCGTACCAGATGCCGACGGCCGCGACGACGGCTGCGACCGCGTTGGCGAAAGTGACGGCGAGTCTGGCGATCTCTAAAGCGATCATAAGTATCCTTTCCAGAGACAGTATCCATTCCGGAGACAGTATCCGCGGCGCCGATGCGATCGTCAAGAGAAAGACGCATGCGCCAAGGCGAGAACGGGGCGGTGGCGTTCATTGCCGGGCTCTGTCCTCGAGGCGGCGGCGGAGCGCGCATGCGCCGCAAGCGGCGAAACGCCTGAACTCCAGACTGCGGTTCCGTCGAACGGGAGCGTCGTCCGGTCGAGCGAGGCGGACTTCCGCAGTCGAACCTCCAGGGTTCGGCCATGGGCGGAAAGCCCGAGGAAACATGCAACCAGCGTGGGCCTGCCCTGCACCGGGACTGGAGACGGAACGGGCAGGTGTCACCCCGCGACCGAACGCTTACCTTCGGTCTATCCGCCTGCGGCCGCGTAGGACATGTCGCGCGTCGCCCACCCGGTGAAGCGCGAATCCATCACCGCGAAAATCGCGTACATGCCGATCGCCATCACTGCGATGACGATCAGGCCGGCGAACATCAACGGGGTGTTGAAGTTGGAGCTCGCGACCAGCATCAGATGCCCGATGCCGCTCCCTCCCGCCACCGTCTCGGCGATGACGGCTCCGACGAAAGCCAGCGTAATCGCGATCTTGAGCGCCGCGAACAGATAGGGAAGCGACCGCGGAATGCCGATCTTGATCACGATATCGCGCTCGTGAGCGCCGAGCGCCCTCAGAACGTCCTTGAGCTCCGGTTCGATCGTCGCGAGAGCGACCGCCATGTTCACGACGATCGGGAAAAAACAGAGGATGAACGCCGTGAGCGTCGAGGTGGCCAGGCCGATGCCGAACCACAGCATCAGGATCGGGACGATCGCCACCTTGGGTATGGAGTTGAAGGCCACCATCAGCGGATAGAGCGCCGCGTAGACGGGGCGCCAAAGGCCGATGGCGATCCCCATCGCGACCCCGAAGACGACCGCGATCCCGAAGCCGATGACCGTCGCGATCAGCGTCGTCAGCGCGTTTTGCCATAGCGCCACGCGAAATTCCCAAATGGCGTAGAAGGATTCGGACGCCGACGGCAGTTCGATCCGCGACACGTTGAAGGCATGCACCGCCGCCTCCCACAGGATCAGCAGAACCGCGGTGACGAGCCATGGAGAAGCCCGTTCGAATGTCACGCTCTTCATTGCCGCTCTCCCCGCGCGACGTGGATGTGATGCCGGAGGTCCTGAAGCAGGTCGACCACCTCCCTGCCGTACAGGTCGTCCAGTTTGCGCGGCCGCGGCAGGTCGATCGCGCGCTCGAGGATCATCCGCCCCGGGCGGGCGCTCATGACGTGCACCGTGTCCGCAAGGTAAACCGCCTCGCGCAGGTCGTGCGTCACCAGGATGATCGTGCAGGCCCGTTTGAGGTACAGGGTCTGCAGAACGTCCCAGAGTTCTTCGCGCGTGAAGGCGTCGAGCGCGCCGAACGGCTCGTCGAGCAGCAGGAGGTCGGGTTCGTGCACGAGAGCGCGGCACAGCTGCGCGCGCTGCTGCATCCCTCCCGACAGCTGCCAGGGCGCGCGGTCTCCGAACCCGTCGAGGCCGACCGTCGCCAGAAGCTCGTCCGCAAGCGCCTCGTAGGCCGCCTTCTCCGCGCGGAAGCGTTTCCGATGGGGTTCGACGATCTCGAGCGGCAGCAACACGTTTTCGCGGGTCGAGCGCCAAGGCAGCAGGGTCGCGTTCTGAAACGCCATGCCGACGATCTTGAGCGGCCGCGTCACCTCCTGGCCGGCGACGACGACCTTGCCCTCGTTCGCCCGGACGAGGCCCGCCACGACCTTGAGCAGGGTGGACTTGCCGCACCCGCTCGGTCCCACGAGCGCAACGAACGCGCCCTTGTCCATCCGCAGCGAAGCCCCGGACAGCGCGAGCGTTCCCTCCCCCGCCTCCTCGCCAGCGGCGTTGCGATAGACGAGGTCGACGCCGTCGATGTCGATGAAATTCATGGCCGCATAGACGCGAAGCCGCCGCGCCGTCCCGACGGACGGCGCGGCGGAGCGCGGTCTATTTGTCGATGAACCGCTCGGACTTCGGCGGCAGATAGGACCGGTCGAACATGTCCTCCGCCTTCGGCGGGTTCTTGAGTCCGTACGCCAGGGCCGCCTGTTCGATCGACCGCTGGAGCCGCGCCATATCGACGTCCCCGTAACCGTCCTTCTTCACGTTGGGCGTCAGGATGCAGCACGACACGCCGAGCCGCAAACGATCCGCTTCGACGGCCTCGTCGACCAGAGGCTCGAACTTCTTGGCCGCGGCGATCGCCATTTCGGGCTTGAGAACCGTATCGCGCGCGGCCTTGTAGGTCGCCCTGATGAAGCCGCGGACGGCGTCCGGGTTCTTCTCGAGGAACTTCGGCGAAACGGCGATCCCGTTCGCGTAGGATTCCATCCCGTAGTCGCCGTAGAGGAAGCACCTCAGATCCGATTCCTTGTAGCCAGCCGCCATAACGGCGAGCACCGTCGAGAAGATGTGCCCGGAAACCGCGTCGACTTCGCCGCGCAGAAGCATCGGCTCGCGGAGGCGCGGATCCATGTTCTTCTTCTCGACCGCGCCCGCGTCGATGCCGATCGCCTTGGCGAAGGCCGGAAACAGCTTGAAGCTTGCGTCGAACACGGGAGCGCCGAGGGTCTTGCCGACCAGTTGCTTCGGATCCGCGATCGGAGACTTCGCAAGGACGCAGATGGAAAAAGGCGGCTGCTCGTAGAGCATCATGACCGTCTTGATCGCCTTTTCCGGATTCTCCGCGTTGTACTGGATGATGGCGTTGATGTCGGCCCAGCCGAGGTCGTGGGTGCCCGCGACCAGCTTGCGGACCGCATCGGCGGAGCCCTTGCCCGGGTCGATTTTCACCGACAGGCCCTCCGCCTTGTAGTAGCCCTCGTACTGCGCGATGAACGACGGGCCGTGAGTCGACTGGGGCACCCAGTCGAGCGTCAGCCTGACGTCGGTGTCGGCGCGGGCGGCGGACGACGCGGCAAGGACCGCGGCCATGCCGGCGGCGCAGGCGAACCCGCGCGTAGCGCTCGATATTCTCATTCCACTTCTCCCTTTGCCCGGCGCGGCACCCGGGCGACGGGAGCCGGCCATTGACGTCGCGGACGGGACAATCCCGTTCGACCGAACCGGAATCTACCTTGCGCCGCCGCGCCGCGCCAGCGGGGAGCCCCGAGCGGCCCGTCCGGCTCCCCCGGCCGCCTTCCCCGCGCAGGGGAGGGTCACCGCGAATAGTATTCGATGACCAGATTCGGCTCCATCTGCACCGGGTAGGGGACTTCAGCGAACTGGGGAATGCGGACGAGCCTGCCCTGCATCTTGTTGTGGTCGACCTCCAGGTAGTCCGGCACGTCGCGCTCCGGCAGGCCCGCGGCCTCCAACACCAACGGCAGTTCGCGGGATTTTTCCCGGACCTCGACCACGTCGTCCGGACCGACCAGACTGGACGGTATGTTGACCCGCTTGCCGTTGACCCTGATGTGGCCATGGTTGATGAACTGGCGCGCCGCAAATACCGTGGGCACGAACTTGAGGCGATAGACGACGGTGTCCAGCCGCTGTTCCAGCAGTCCGATGAGAAGCTCGACGGTATCGCCCCGCCGCCTGACCGCTCTCTCGTAGGTCCGCCGGAACTGCTTTTCCGTGATGTTTCCGTAGTATCCCTTCAGCTTCTGCTTGGCCTGAAGTTGCTGGCCGTAGTCCGACAACTTGCTGCGGCGGCGCTGGCCGTGCTGGCCCGGGCCGTACTCGCGGAGGTTCCACGGACTCTTCGGGCGTCCCCACAGATTGCATCCGAGACGCCGATTGATCTTGTATTTCGAGCGGACGCGCTTCGACATGCGCCGGTCTCCTCGCCATTTTCCGCCGGCGACGCTCGACCGGCAAGCGCCGCAATATAGGGGCGCTCTCCGGGCTGTCAACCGCCTCAGGACGCCGCGCCGCCGGCGCGCGAAATTTCCGGTCAGGTCGAAACGTTCTCGACGCGCGCCGGCGTCGGGTTCGCAGAGGACGGATCCGACGTTCAGAACGTAAGCGTTCGGTCGCGGGGCGACCTGCCCGTTCCGCCTCCAGGCGGGCCCACGCTGGTTGCATGTTTCCTCGGGCTTTCCGCCCATGGCCGAACCCTGGAGGTTCGACGGGTCCGCCTCGCTCGACCGGACGACGCTCCCGTTCGACGGAACCGCAACCTGGAGTTCAGGCGTTTCGCCGCTTGCGGGTCGTCCTGCGCGCCGCCCCTGCTGCCGCTCCGAGGACGGGCAATGAACGCCGCCGCCCCGTTCCCGCCCTGGCGCAAACGTCTCTCCCTCGTCTCTCTTGACGATCGCATCGGCGCCGCGGATACTGTCTCCGGAACCGTCTCCGGAAAGGACGCTCATGAGTGCCGTCGCGATCGCCAATCTCGCCGTCGCTTCCGTCAACGCGCTTGCGGCCGCCATCGCGGCCGTCGGCATCTGGTATGGCATCCGCGCGATGGTCCGCGCCAGCGACGAACGCGGGCAACAGCAGCGCGCGGCTACGCAGCAGCAGAGCGCAGCCATGCAGCAGCAGCGCGAAGCCGAAGAGCGCCGCCACGAGGAAGCGATGGAACAGCAGCGCGCGGCCATGCAGCAGCAGAGCGCAGCCATGCAGCAGCAGCGCGAAGCCGAAGAGCGCCGCCACGAGGAAGCGATGGAACAGCAGCGCGCGGCCATGCAGCAGCAGAGCGCGGCCATGCAGCAGCAGAGCGCAGCCATGCAGCAGCAGCGCGAAGCCGAAGAGCGCCGCCACGAGGCCATGCTGCAAGCCATGCAGCAGCAGCGCGAAGCCGAAGAGCGCCGCCACGAGGAGAGCATGACGGCGCTCAAGGCGCTGATAACCGGCCGCCAGACCGCCGCGCCGGAAACCGTCGCCGAACGAACGACGCCGACGGACGACGGGGCGGGAACGAAGGGCGCCTGACGGCCTTCCCCGCCGGCGAAACCTCGAAGTCGAGCGACTGTCGCGGTCGCGCGGGGCGCAAGTACCGGCGACGTCGTTCGCGACCGACCGCGGCACCGGCGCGCCTCCCGCTTCGGCGTCGAACGGGGGCCGGCGACAACGCCGCGGCGCGAAACTCGACGAGCGACCTTTTCTCCGTTTCTCGTTCTCCGTTTCTCGCGCAAGGCTTGCCGCGGACGGCGGACGGAAACCCGGCAAGCGCGGCACGCGTCCGCGCGACGGCGACCCGGGCTGTCGCCCCCCGCCGGGCTTCTCGTTCCGCGCCGCTCTCCTGCGCGTCTTGGGCGCGCTCGCTCTCGAACTTGTCAAGCTTGCGCGCCGCGGGCGTTGCCGCGTTCGTCGAGTCGCTTCCCCGGCTTCGCCGCGGGCGGCCCGCTCGTTCGCCGAAGAAGCCGACTTCAGGCGGCTCGTTGCGCGCCGCCTCGGCGCGCGCGCTGCGTTCTCCGGAACGTCGCCTGCCGGCCCGCCTCCGCGCGACGTTTCCGCTTCCTGGCGCGCCTCGTCCCGCCGGGCCGTTGCCGGCGGCAAAGCCCCTCGTCCGTCGGTCGCGCGCAACGCACGGCGGAAGAGTGGCGGGCCGAAGGCCGAAAACGAGTGACGGTCGCCGCGTCGCAAACGGCGGTCTGCGAGCCGGGGTCCTTAGCGCCGCGGGGCGCCGAACGAATCGTCGTGACCGCTTCCCACCTTCTTGAAATCGCGGCGCGCGTCGGCGCAGGCGAAACGGCGCTTGAAGGCGGAAACCGGCTGAGAAGCTCGGGCGCGGCAGCGGTTTCTTCGCCGCCGCCTCAGGCACCGGTATGAGGGACTGCCTGCGCGCGCCAGACGGCGGACTCGCGCAGCCTGGAACGATCGCGCCGCGCGAAGCGGATCTCGACAGGGAGCTTGAAATCGTCGGCTCCGCCGACCGGGAGTTTCGCGATGCCGTCCGGCGCCTGGCAGCGTGTCGCAGCGCCGTCGCACCGGTTTCCGCTGCCGGAGGCTCGTGAAGCTTTCGAGACGGACGGAACCACGGCGCCGAAGGTTCCCGTTCCGTCGCGGAGCCGCGCCTTTCGCTGGGGCCGGCGGCGGGTCGTCCGTCCGGGGAAGGCGGCGGGCCGGCGTTCGTTGCCGGCCCGCCGCCGGGGTTTCAGAAGCGCATCGCGAAGCTGATCCCGCTGTCGAACTCGCCGTTGCCGCTGCCGCGGGCGGCGTTCCGGGTCGTGATGCAGTTGGGAGCGGCGGCGTGGAGGTCGCGCTTGACGGTTCGGCCTTGCGAACTCGCCATGCTCATTCCGCGCTAATCGCATCCCTCCGTGCACCTGGCGCCGAAACTGCCTATGAGCGAACTGCGGAGCGCGCGACCCCGGTGGTCGCTCTGCATGTGCCACCAGCCCGCGGCTTCCAAGCCGTTCCTGGGACCGTAGAGATTGCCGCCGTATTTGGAAGCAGAGTACTGACCCGGCCGGATGTCGGCGTCGAAGTCCCATGTATTCAGGGTGCCATCAGCGATTCGCGGATGATCGAGCTTGCCCCCGAAGCTGCCGTCGGCGGCGATCTCGCCCTCCGCCATCGGGATGCCTCCGGCGGCAGGGCGGTACGGAATCCACACCCCGTCGTGGCGGAGTTCCTCGAGGCCGGAGATCATGCCGCTGATCTTGTTGGAGTCGGCGGGAATGCCGTCGCCGGTGCAGCCGCTGCCGCCGATGCAGGCGTTGAGCGTGACGTCGCCCCTGAGCGGCGTCGCCCCGCTCAGGGTGACGTGGGTTTCGCTCCCGCCATTGATCAGCGCGCGCGCCATGGTGCGGCCCTTGAACGTGGCGGCGATCGACGTCGCGACGTCCGTCGTCCTCATGCCGTCCGCGTCCCTGAAGGCGTCGTAGCCGAAGGCGAATGCATGCGGGCGGAGGAAGTTCGGCGTTTGCACGACGTTGTCGAAGAACGTGAACAGGCCGTAGGCCGCGTATTCGAGGTAGCGGTGCGCGTCGTCGCCGACGTCGTCGAGGCCGCCATAGTTCGACAGCCACAGCTCGTAGGTTCCGAGGTCCTGCGACCGGCCGTCGCCAGACCCCTCGACGTGGTTCGGCGGAAGGCCCGTATCGTGCTGCGCTTGGGTGAACGGAGCCCGCACCTTCCAATAATACGACGGATCGCCGTGGGGCGACTGCGACGGTTGGCCGAAGGCGATCGTCAGGTCGTCGTGGGCCCAGTCGCCGCAATCGGAGAGAGGATCTCTCCAGCAGGCGCCGGCGTTGTCCATCTCGTAGCCCTGGAGCGCGGTCGCCTGATCCGCCGTCAGCGTCCCGGTCGCCGCCTCCAGGCCCAGGTCTCTGGCGTGGGAGGCGGTTATCGCGTCGCCCTGCGCCGCGCTCGCGTCGCCCAGCTTCCCGTCCGGGCCGTACCTCCACCAAGAGTTGTGGTCGGGCGTGCCGTCGGCGTCATTGAAGTAGTCGAAGGTTCTCTGCATGTCGTAATAGACCAAGCCTTCGCCGCCGAATTTCAGCGTCGCGCTGTCGGCGGACAGCTGGAGCGAACTCGTCACCACGCCGTCGGTGTTGGAATAGGACGTCGGCGTGCCGTCGTCGCCCTGGATCCGGACGGGATGCCTTCCCACGGCGCGCAGCGTCACCGCGCGCAGCGGCAGTTCGTCCGTCGCGGCGAGGCCGCCGCTCGCGGCCCCGACCCGTTTGCCCGCAGCCCAGGCGACGCCGTCCGTCGCGATGGCGAGTTTCGTCCAGCCTGTCTCTCCGGTGTCGGTGCGCGGCGTGCGCGCGATGTCCGCCTCGCCTCTGGGCACGAACCGCGGCTCCCGCGGTTCGAGCGCAACGGCCAGGGATACGCGCGGGTCGTACGCGTCGGCCCTGGCCCGTTGCTCCGCGGCGTCGCGCTCGTGCTTCGCGGCGGCGCTCTCGGCCTGCGCCAGTTCCTGACGGAGCGGCGGCACCAGGGAAATCTGGGCCGTGGACAGCGTGACCTGGGCCTGCAGCAGCAAGGTCCGGATCTCCGGAGTGGGGTTCGCATCCAGCGCCGCCGTCAGCTTCGTCTGCGCGTCGTCCAGCGCGGCCTGCGCCCGGTCCAGCGTCGTGTGCATGCTCGCCAGCGCCACAGGCCCCCCGGAGGGAAGCGCCGCGTCGGCCGCCGTCAGCACGTCGGCGACCGTCTCCAGCGCGGTATCGACTGCCGTCAGCGCCGTTGAGGCCGCCGTCTTCGCGCCGCTGTCGGGCTGCGCCGCCAGACGTTCGCGAAAAACCTCCAGATTTTGCCGGGCTTCTTCCACCACGGCGCCGGCCGCCTCGCGCTGCCCGGGATCGGTGGTCGCCCCCAACGCCGCCTGAGCCTCGGCCAGCGAGGCGCGGAGAGCGCTCAACGCGGCCTCGGCCGCGGCCGTCTTCTGCCGCTCGGCCGCGAGTGCCTCCGGGTCGGGGACGCGCACCGTCTTGGTTTCGGTGCAGGCGCCCAGCGCCAGCGCAGCGCCGCAGACCAGCGCCAGACATAGCTTGTACATCGTCATCGAACGGGTCCTCTTGATCCGTGAAGAGGCCCCGTGAAGAGGCCCCGTGAAGAGGCCCCGTGAAGAGGCCCCGTGAAGAGGCCCCGTGAAGAGGCCCCGTGAAGAGGCCCCGTGAAGAGGCCCCGTGAAGAGGCCCCGTGAAGAGGCCCCGTGAAGAGGCCCCGTGAAGAGGCCCCGTGAAGAGGCCCCGTGAAGAGGCCCCGTGAAGAGGCCCCGTGAAGAGGCCCCGTGAAGAGGCCCCGTGAAGAGGCCCCGTGAAGAGGCCCCGTGAAGAGGCCCCGTGAAGAGGCCCCGTGAAGAGGCCCCGTGAAGAGGCCCCGTGAAGAGGCCCCGTGAAGAGGCCCCGTGAAGAGGCCCCGTGAAGAGGCCCCGTGAAGAGGCCCCGTGAAGAGGCCCCGTGAAGAGGCCCCGTGAAGAGGCCCCGTGAAGAGGCCCCGTGAAGAATTCCACGTCAGTGTACCGCGCCGGCCGGCGACGTCAAGAATCATGGCACCGCTCCGCGAGGCGCTCCTCGAAGGAGTCCTGCGCCATGGCAGGCGAATGGAGGGCTGCCGCAGCGACGGTCGCCAAGGTTCCCGGCTTCCTCGGTGGTCCTTCCGTGAGATTGGCAACTATTCGTAATGATATAACGTATCGTTACGGTCATGTCGACCCCTTCTCCGGCGGAACCGCTCGCGCCGTCGCGCGCTTCGCCGACGGCCGCCCGTCCGCTGCGGCGGCTCTCGCCGGAAGACTCTCGTGCGCTCGCGCAAGCCGGAATTCAGGACGAGGCGCCGTCCGCTGCGGCGGCTCTCGCCGGAAGACTCTCGTGCGCTCGCGCAAGCCGGAATTCAGGACGAGGCGCCGTCCGCGCGGCGCCGCGACGGGTTTACGGTCGGGGACAATGGAAGCATGAAAGAAACGGCAAGACTCGAAACCGATGTCCTTGTCATAGGCGCGGGCATGTACGCCTCGGCGGCGCGGAACGGCGCCCGCGCGCTCCTCGCCGACAAGAGATGGAGGTCTGCGTGTCGGGGCTCTTCGCGGCGGGCGAGGCGGTCGGCGGCGTCAACGGCGCCAACCGGCTTTCCGGAAACGCGCTGCCGGAGGCCCTCGTCTTCGGCCAGCGTTCGGGCTGTTTCGCGGCCGCCGCCGCACGGAAGCGGCCGGCGTCTCCGAGAGCGCGGTTGCCGTCGCCGAAGCGCCGGAGTGCGGCTCGGGACGCTGCGCTCGGCGGACATTGGACCCGGCTGCAGGAAGTGGAACAGGGTCGGCGCGCTGCGAACCGCTCCGTTCCCCCGCCGGCAACCCGCAAGGGCCTCGCGGACGCTCAGACATCAGAGCAAAAAACGAATATCCGGTCGCCGCGGCACCGCAACCCGGGGCGAGCCGGGCCGTGGCCTGAACGCGGGCGGGCAGTTGCGGGGGGAGGCGGTCGGACGACCGCAGCGGTCATCCCGTGGGCATTGCTACCCGTAGCCGTAGCGCTCCCGCTGGTATGCCACCCACGATGACGCAACTGTACCGCACTCGTGCTCGACAGCTTTGAGCGGCAGGGAAGGGGAGACCCACGCGAATGCCTTGCTGTTTCAACGTGGCGCGCATCGCCTCCGAAACGGGTTTGAAATGCGGAAACGGCGCTGCCTGCGCGGAGGGCATCGCGGTGCAACGCCGCGACTTCCTGCACAGGTGTTCGGCGGGCGCTCGGGCCGATGCCAAACTGGATATCGCCGCTCCGTACGCCCGGGCCGCGGCATGGGGCTGGCGTTTCAACAGCAATTCCCGCTAAGGCTCGAAACCCTTGAAAAATATGGGGCCGGAAAAAAGTCTTTCGTGGACTTTTCGAGGTGATTCGGGGCTATTTGCCTTCGAGCGGAGCATTTTTCTCTGGAAAGTGGTCCGAAGGCGAGGCGGGATTGTAACCAAAATGGCCAGAATGCCAGGCATGCGCAAGACGCTCAGCGCTCCGGGATTGCTGAAGGAAGTGCGAGCTTGTTTCGACCGTATCGAAGATCCGATCGCGAGCAGGGGGCTGAACCAGACGGACTGTCTGATGTCGGGTCTAGCGGTGTTCGGTATGAAGTATGCGTCGCTTCTGCAATTCGACGAGGCCGCGCACGCCGACGAAGTGGTTCGGCACAACCTCGCGACCTTATACGGCGTCAAGCGCGTGCCGTCGGACACTGCGATGCGCGAACGGCTTGACGAAGTCTGTCCGCGGCAATTGCGGCGTTGTTTCACGAAGATGTTCCAGGTTTTGCAACGAGGCAAGGGATTGGAAGAATACACTTGTCTGAACGGGCATTACGCTCTTTCGATCGATGGAACGGGATACTTCTCGTCGGACAAGGTGCACTGTAAAAATTGCTGCGAGAAACACCACCGCGACGGTACGATTACCTACTACCACCAGATGTTGGGAGCCGTTCTGGTGCATCCGGAACAAAAGGAGGTTTTTCCGTTTGCACCGGAACCGATCCTGAAGGAAGACGGCGCAAAAAAGAACGATTGCGAACGCAACGCAGCGAAACGGCTTCTGAAAGATGTGCGTCGCGAACACCCGCACCTGAAGCTGGTTGTGTTGGAAGATGGGCTGGCCTCGAACGGACCGCATGCCAATCTTCTCAAGGAGTTAGACATGCGTTTCATACTGGGGGCGAAGCCCGGCGACCACAAGTTCCTGTTCGAGTGGGTCAACAACGCGCCGTCCGTGGAGCGCCGGGAGTTCACGGACGGTGACAACATACGGCACGAATTCCGGTATCTTAACGGAGTGCCTCTGAACGATACGCACTTCGACCTCAAAGTGAACTTTCTCGAATACTGGGAGAAGCTCCCAAACGGCAAGAAACAACGTTTCTCCTGGGTCACGGATCTGCCAATTGACGAAGGGAACCTGATGGAGTTGATGCGCACCGGGCGGGCGCGCTGGAAGATCGAGAACGAAACTTTCAACACCCTGAAGAACCAAGGCTACTGCTTTGAGCACAACTTCGGTCACGGTAACAAGAATCTGTCGACGGTCTTTGCGTTCCTGATGATGCTGGCGTTCCTGATTGACCAGATTCAACAGCGATGTTGCAAACTGTTCCAACAGGCGCAAACGAAGGCCAAGCGGCCCATTTACTTCTGGGAAAAGGCGCGGGGATTGTTTCTCGAATACTTCTTGAAGGACTGGGAAACACTCTACCGAATGATCGCGTTTGGATACCGGAAAGCAGAGGGAATTCCCTACGACACCTCCTGACCTGGCACCGTGACCGAATGTGCTAAAGCAAGTTTTTCAGGGGAAACAGGATGGTCAAGGCTAAGTCGGCACCAAGCCGAAGCGGGGAAGGTGCGTCGCGGCGGCTGGTCCCTCGGTAACGACGCTATCTCGACGCGCCTTTCGCAAAGGGCGGCCACCTTAGCGGGAATTTCTGGCGTTTCAATTGTCAAGACGAGGGCGTCGCGGACATCGGCGGAGAAGCGCGGTTCGAACGCGTCGGCCACGCCTTGGGCGCGTATTGCTCCGAGTGAACGGGGGCGGGCCAGCGCTCCTGACCGAATCGCCTGCGGGATCGGCCGGCGCACGTCTTCCAGGCGCGACCCGGACTCTCTTGATCAGCGGCCGTGTTCGCTACAAGCGGAAATTTCCTGCGGCGCGGCAACAAGTCGTCGAAATCGCCGCGGCGCAGCTGAATCAGATCCCGTTCGCCCTCCGCATGCGGGAGCCTTGCTGCCGCTGCGTTGCCCGCACTGCTCTCGGCAATGAAGCGTCAACGCCGACGGATCGTCGTCGCCGCAACGTTCACGTTCGCCAGCCCGTCGTCCGCGCCGCCGCTCGACGTCACCGTTTGCATCGCGTTCCAGTTCGTCGTTCCGAAGGTCGGCGACAACGGCGTCAAATCTCGACAAAGTCCTTTGGGCGGGAAGGATCTGACGCGTTCTTCTCTATGGAGATCGCACCAGGTTTTTGAGGAATTTTTTCGCCTGTCACGGCTTTCTCGGTTGTCCTCGCCAATGCTGCCGAGCACGAATTCGTTCAGGTCGACTTGCGGGGCGACCCTGTCGCGAAGCGCGCACTGCATTTCGCGCTGGGACAATCAAATTGCGTTTGATGGCCTTAACCTCCCTCAACGCGATCGGCGCACCGTTCATGGACGCCGGGCCGACATTCGCAACGTAGGTATCGATTTCGTCGATTTGTTGCTCGGTATCGAGACGGTCGAGACGGAGGTTGATTTTTCGGTAGCGCTTGAAGCGGCAGGCGCCTTTTTTCTTATCAACGCCTTCGCTCTTGTGCATGCATTGCAGTTGCTTCTTGGTAAGGTACAATACGGCGGTGCGCACTATCGCGCCCGGTTGACGGACGAGCGTCGCCGCGCCGTAGCTTGCGATCCTGGCTGCGTAGACGACGTCAAAGTCATGCAATGTCGCGGCGACCGCCGCGATTGCGGGTTCATGTTCGAATTTGCGAGCCAGTTGCCTGGGTGAACGATTCGAACCGATGGCGAGAACGCGCTTGCGGCCGTCCGCTTTCATGATTTCCCGGTCGGGATCTTCTCTCGATTCGCCGTTCTCGAAGAGGAAACTCCTCTCTGGCGCTTCGTAGGGAAGCGCGATCGATCTTCTGTTTGTCGTTCACTGTCGAATTCCCGGCTCAGGGCCCCCGAACTGCGGCCGATGCGCCGGAAACTACGGCTTGCCCGCTGCGGGTTCAAGCATCCGGGCGGGCGAGCAACTGCCCACTACCCGCCAGCCCGACAACTCTGGAATTCCGCCGCTCGCACCGCCATGAATCGCCGTGCCGGCCGATGAACGGCGTTCGAACCCGCTTGAGAGGCGCGCTCCACGCGGGCCTCAACGGGGGAGCCCGAAATCGTCGGTTCCGCGGACCGGGAGTTTCGCGATACCGTCCGCCGCCTGGCAGCGTGTCGCAGGCGCCGTCGCACCGGTTTCCGCCGTCGGAGGCTCGTAAGGCGGCGGACGGAACCACGGAAGGTTTCCGTTCCGTCGCGGAGCTGCGCCTTTCGCGGCGGCCGGGGAGCGGGCCGTCCGTCCGGGGGAGGCGGCCGGCGTTCGTTGCCGGCCCGCCGCCGGGGTTTCAGAAGCGCATCGCGAGGTTGACCCCGCCGTGGAATTCGCCGTTGCCGCTGCCGCGGGCGGCGTATCCGGCCGAGCCCCGCAGCGCGTACTTGCCGTCATCCCAGCTACGCGCGCCGCCCAGCCCGACGCGAACGCCGGTCTTCTGGGCCTCGGTCGTGCGCAGCGACACGTCCAAGATCCGGGTCGACCTCTTGTCCGAGAACTCGTGCGTGGCCTCCAACGAACCGAACAGCCCGGCCTCCATCTCCACGCGCAGCCCGGCGCGGCCCACGAGGCTCCGAGCGTCCTCCACCGACACGCGCTCCATGCCTCTCGCGAAGCTCAGGTCCACCCCGGACCAGGACAGGTCCACCCCGGACCAGGACAGGCCGACGCCGGGCGTCACGACCACTCCCCCGCCCACGGGCATCCGCCGCCCGGCCTCCACACCGAAAGCCAGGCCCAGACCCTTCATGCCCTCCTTCAGCGACATACGGCCGGAGGACAGATCGACATCGTACCAGGTCGCCATCGCCTGCACGTCCACGTGGAAGCCGCCGCCGAAGAACGCCGTGCCGTGCGCGCCCGCGCCGACACCCGACAGCTCGATCTCGCCGCCCGTCGCCGCTATCTCCGCCGACCCCTGCAGCCCGCGCACCGACACGCCGAACCGCCCGTCGCCGCCCACCGCGAAGTCCACCCCCGCCTGCACGCCGTACCGGCGGTAGTCGAAAGCCGCGTTCGGCGGCGTCGAAGGCGTCGAACTCTTCGCCTTCCACTCGCCGTCCGCGCCGTCGATCCGCGCCCAGCCGCCGTTGCTGTCCCGCGCCGCCGCCATCCGCTCCCCGTAGGTCGGCAACCCGTTCATCGCCAGAAGCGCCGACGGCAGCGCTTCGTAAAGACGACACTTGGCCTTTGTTGCCTCTGTCATCTCGCAATCGAAGCGCACCCCCGCCAGCCTCTCCTTCGGCATCCCCGGCTGCTGCCCCGGCTGCTGCCCCGGCTGCTGCTGCCCCGGTTGCTGCCCCGGCTGCGGCCCCGGCTGCGGCCCCGGCTGCGGCCCCGGCTGCTGCCCCGGCTGCTGCCCCGGCTGCTGCCCCGGCTGCTGCCCCGGCTGCTGCTGCCCCGGCTGCTGCTGCCCCGGCTGCTGCGGCTCCGGTTGCTGCGGCTCCGGCTGCTGCGGCTCCGGCTGTGACCTATCTACCGGCAATTCGCTGTACCCGGAACCAGGTTCCAGAGCGATTTCGCCGTCGGGAAGAGTTAAAACTACGCCGCTGGGGAGGTTCGGATTGTCCGGCTCACCCGCGGCGACCTCGATGTTGCCGGTTCCGCCGCCGCCGACGGTGCCGCCCAGCCGCACGATCGCGTCGTCGACGCTCGCTTGCGTGAACCTGCCGTCCGCGAGGGCGAGGGCGGGATCCTGGATCGCAATCAACCTGGTCCCCGCGCCGTCTCGCCGGATCGCGAGTTCGGCCCCGTCAGCGCGCACAATGCGTCCCGCCGGGCCGACCGTCAGCCTGCTGTTGGCGCCGGTCAGATGCACCGCAGGCACCGCTTCGGCCCCGCCGCCGCGGCCGCCGCGCACCTCGTTGTCGATGCGAATGACCGCCCGCCCGCTGGCCCAAATCGCCCGCCCCGAAGAGCCGGCGATCAGCACGCCCGTCCGGCCGACCGTCAGCGTGCCGCCGCCCACGAGACGCACGGCCGCGTCCGTCCCGCCCGTCACCGTGCCGTTCACCTCGACGGTCTGCTTCAGGATGCGCTCGGCACCCGTTCCCATGGCGCCCGCGTTCGCGACGTGGATGCCGGCCCTGGCGCCGGTCACGCTCGCGCCATCGGCAACGGTGACGCTGATGGCGCCGTTGTTGGCGTTGGGCGTCGCGTAGTAGGCGCGGATGCCGTCGCCGCGCGAATCGATGGAACCGCCGGTCATGGCGACGTCGATGTTGCCGACGTGGTAGCGGTTCAGCAGCGCCCGCACCGCCGTCTTGTAGGCGTTGGAGAACCCCGCCTCCGTATCGTCCAGCGCGGCGGTCAGCCCGTCGCCGTCGCCGGTCGCCAACGCCGCCAGCACCGCCTTCTCCTTATCCGAGAGAGTCCGGCGCAGCAGATTGCGCAGCAGGTCTCGGACGGCGTTGTTGTCCCCCCGCAGATAGGTCACGATCTGGGCGTCGGTCAGGTCGGCCGCGCTCGTGGTGGCGGTGGTGCCGATGGCGGTGAAGACCGCCGGCGCGATCGCGAGCTGCTCGTTCCCAAACGCCGCCCGGAACTGCGCGACGTAGTCGTTGTTGCTGGCGGTGGCGGTCGTCGGCACGGCCGTCAGCTGCGCCGCGTTGTTGGCGAACGCGCCCGGGTCGTCGCCCTCCGCCACCTGCGCCGCCACAGTGAACGAGGACATGACCTGGGCCTCGATGCCCGCCGCCCCGTCATAGAGGCCGCCGCTGGCCTCGCCGACCACCGCCGACCGGGCGAAGACAGGCACATTGACGGCGCTCGTCACGGAGAAGCGGCCGTTGTCGTCCGGGGCGGTCTGGGCCGTGGTCCCCGCCGCGAAGGTGCCCGTCCAGGCGATGTCGATCACGGGCTGGTCCGCCGGCTGGCGCGGCACGACCGGATCGTCGGTGCTGTGGTGGACCACCTGGGCATAGACGCCCTTGCGGCCCAGGATGGCGCCGTTCTGTTCGATGGTCATCCGGGGGCTGCCTGCGTAGCTCCCCAGCCCCGCGAGAATGCCGGCATGGTTCCTGGATATGACCGTGGCGCCGGCGGCGATGGCGACGCCGACGTCGCCGGTGCCTTGGTTTCTGGCATTGATGGCCTGCACGCCCGGGCCGGTGGTTTGCACCGTGCCGCCCATGATGGAGACGCTCACGGTGCTGGCATCGTTCGCCGCGTTCTGGGCGAGGATGCCGGACTGGGCCGAGCTCGACACGGTGCCGCCGCTGTTGGTGACGGAAACGGCGCCGGAACCCAGCCTCTCGACACGGATGGCCTCCTGGCTCGCCGTGATGTCGGCGGCGTTGTCGATGGCGACGCTGCCGCTATAGCCGGCGTGGTCCTGGACGTAGATGCCGTAAAAGCTCCCCGTCCCGGCGGGCGTGATCGAGCCGCCGGTGGTGGTAATCGAGATGTTGCCTGCCGTGGCGCTGGACCCCGACTTGTGGACGTGGATGCCGTGACTCGCCGACGACGTGATGGTGGGGCCGCTCTGGGTCGGGGCGCTCGCGGCCGTGCCCTGGATCGTGACGGCGCCCGTGCCCCGGCTCTCCATGTAGATGCCCTGAGCCGGTGCCGTGACCGTGCCGCCGGTTGCCGTGAGGGTCATGGCGGCGCCGTTGTTGCCGGCTTCCATCCGGATGCCCTGCTGGTTCGCGTTCGTCACCGCGACGTTGCCGCTGCTGGTGACGATCAAGGGGCCCGTGCCGTCCGCCCGCACCCAGATGCCATGGTTCAACGAGTCGACGGCGCCGCTGTGCGTGACCGTCGTGGTCCCGGGGCCGTCATGCTTGACGTCCAGGCCCTCATAGCTGGCGTAGATCGTGCCGGCGTTCGTGACCGTGACGGCGCCGCCGCTGCCGCTGCTTCGGACATAGATGCCGTGCTGGCGCATCCGGGAGGACGAGGTTCCGATGGTCACTTGCATCCCGACGTCCACCGTGGCCGTGCCGCTGCCGTCCTGAAGTATCCGGATGCCGCGGCTCGCGTTGCCGCTGCCGGTGTCGTCCACGATGTTGACGGCGCCCGTCGTGCCGACATGGATGGCATAGTTGCCGGTCTGGGAGTTATCGCTGGCGTCTATATCGATGCCCGGCCAATGGGCTTCCCCCGTGATCACGGTCGCCGTCCCGCCTGTGCCGGTGCCACCTGGGACGCGGATGGTGAGGCTGGCGTTGCTATCTACCACGCGGCGGATTGAGGTGGGGTACGCCGCGTTGTTGCAGGTGAAATCTTGGCTGGACGATACGGTTCCGCTATTCGCGCACCCCCGCGCATCCCCCGGCGCGAGGAGGAAGGAGGCGAGGAACGCCAAGGCCATGGCGGTCATACCAATACGACTATTGAATGACTTGTTTTCTCGACTTCCAGATTTCGACAGCGTGATCATACGCGCCTGCGCCTCCACGAACTCCATCGGTCTTTCCCTGCGATGTTCAAACTTCAGACGGATGCTCACCGTCACGGAATCCATGATTCTCCAAGACCATTTTAAGCGGCGGGGGGGGGGGGGGTAAACCCTAATCTGTCTGCGCCATGCCATTTTTATCGGCCCGCCGCCCGGCCGGCACCCCGCGGACAGCTCCGCCTGCCCGCCAGCTGTCCGGCAAGGGCCGCACGGACGCTCGGTCTTCAGAACGAAAAAAGCGAATATCTGGTTACTTCGGCACCGTGCCGCAAACCCGGGGCGAGCCGGGCCGTGGCCTGAACGCAGGCGGCCAGGAGGCGGCGCCCGGCCGGCCGTGGGGTGGAATCTGCGAAAATCGCGGTCCCGGCGCGGAGAATTCGCAGTTTTCCGTACCCGAGGAAAAAATTCGGCACTCCTGAAAGCTGTCCGCATTTCAAGGCGTTGCGAACAGCGCACACGGCTCGAATCTGAAAGGGGCATTTCCCGCCGGACCCCGAAAACGGAGAGAATTTTCGAATTTTTGAAACTCGGATTCGCAGATACTTTTGTCCGAAGTTGGCATCCCGACCGCGACCGCGCTCGACAGCTCCGAGCAGCCGGGAAGGGAAAACCCGCGCGAATCGGGCTGTTTCAACGTGGCGCACATTGCCTCCGAAACGGATTTGAAATGCGGAAACCGATTGGCCAGAGGCGGAGAGGTGATCCGTCCCCGATAGGCCGAGTTCCCTTCCGGCACGACAACAACTACTTTCGCTTCAGAGACGCCGAGCTCCCCGTTCGTCATCATCCTGTCCGCCAGAAAGCGAAAGCGCATAAGCTGAGGGTCGTAAAATAGTTCGTCCATGGGGACCACGTTGCTGAACGCGGATGATTTGGCCGAGTAGCGTTCGGAATACCTGCGCCGCCATTCTTCAACTTTGTTGACCGTGGGCTTTTCGGCGTATTTCCATTCCATGAGGTATGCGCGCCGTGCCGCGTCGGCTTTGACAATGACAAAGGCGTCGACGCTGGTGCAGTAGGCGCCCCGTTTCGTGCCTCCTTCGAGCGAACATTCGAGGCCACTCGAACTCGACAGGCGACGTCCTGCCCTCGCCAGCAATTCCCGCAAAGGCGGGCGCATGTCCGGAAGGCGCGGAGAAGGCGAATCGCACTACCCGGAAAAGTCTGCGAAAAATTTTTCTGAAACCCCATATTTTCCAAGAGCCTTAGCGGGATTTGCTGTGCCCTCGCGGCGGATATCGACGATATCCTTCATATCGCCTCGCACGGACCATGGCCGCTCTCGCGCCGGAAATCTCGGCGAGAGACAGGAGGAAATTGACGCACGCGGGAGCTCGTCACGTTGCGGATCGGTCCGTCCGTACCTGGCGAATCGCCGCTCCGGGTAGTTCTATGCCACTTGATTCCACGCTCTTTGAAGAACCGGCGCACTCCCGGCTCGCCTCGGAGAGATGGATACAGGTTCCCGTCCCCGTAGCCGAGGGCTAGAAGATGGCCGTGGCGCTGGCCTTGGTTGTCCGACGGGCGACGCCCTTGCTCGCTAATGGTCGGCGACGCCTCCTGGAAATTTGCCTGTCGCCTTCGAGCGGCGTCGGCGAAATTTTTCACGCGGACCACGTTTGATCTGTCTGAAATTCCGTGAAATCCAGGATACTGCAGCATGGTGAATTTTTTGAACACAGGATCGCACCCGACGGCGCTGATCGACCTCCGAAGCGGGGTCGCCTCGGAGGCTGGCGGGCGAGCAGGCATGCTTTTCTTCAAGGCGCGTTACCGCGGCCGAGCGAGGCTCGTCAAGCAACCGTCGGCATATGCCGCACCTCGGTGGCACCCTCTTCTTCGCTATATCCGCAGGCGTGTCGCCGACAGGGTTCCGCGCGCCGGGGTCGGCGCCGGCGTCCAGCAGCGCTTCGACTACGGCCGGCCGACGGTTTCCAACGTCGCTCGAATATCCGCTGTGAGTTCCAGCAGTACCCGACGGCTCTGAAAAGGCATGCTGACCTCCCAAGATTTCCTCGTCCCAAGGGAGCAGACTGCAGCATCCTGTCATCCATGGGGGTATTATTTTAGAAATTCTCTACTTGTTACTTCTGGGAAAAGGTGCGGAGATCGTTCCTCAACTACTTCCTGAAGGACTGGGAGGTGCTCTACCGAATGATCGCGTTTGGACACCGGAAAGCAGTAGGAGTTCCCGCCTCCTGACCCGGCATCGTGACCGAGTGTGCTAAAGCAGGTTCTTCAGGGGAAGCAGGGTGGTCAAGGCTATGTCGGCGGCAAACCGAAGCGGGAAAGGTGTGTCGCGGCGGCTGGTCCCTCGGTAACGATGCTATCTCGACGCGCCTTTCGCAAAGGACGGCCACCTTAGCGGGAATTGCTGCGTTCAGAACCAGCCGCGCTCCAGCGCATCCTGCTCGCTTCCGGCGCCGTTTCCAAGCAACCGTTCCACATGGCTCAGAAAGCGTCCGAACGCCTCGGGCGCGAACGGGTTTTCCGCCAGATGCCGAAGAAACGCCTCCCGGTGCCTTCTCCGGCCCGCCGCCGTCGAGAAGCGCTGTCGCAGATCGGACGGCAAGCGCCGCGCCTTGCGGAGCACGATGACTTCCTCGATCGCCGTGACGGCTGTGCTGATCGGGGTCATGTCCAGCCACTCGCACAACAGGAAATAGCGCGAGTTCGGCAGCGCGAGCTTGAGGCGGTGCCGCTCGCTTCTTGGAACATCGTCTCGTCGAGGTTCGTCTTGATCTCGGCGGCGACATAGGCGAGATGGGTTCTGGCGTCGCGCGGCTCGCCGAAGTCTTCGTCGTGCGACGCTCTCAGAAACAGCGGGCGCGCCAGAGCGAAGTCGTGATCCTTCGACCGCAATGCCATCCCGCCGCCGGTCATCGGAAGCAAAATGCTGGAATCGAAGCGCAAATGGGAGAAAGAATTCGTCGGTCCCATGACCAGACCGAGCTCCCGCAGTCGATCGGAAAACACCCGTCCGACCATTCTGGGCAGGAATTCCTCCAGTATCGTGTTGTCGAGCTTGAGCTGTCCTTTCTGCCGATACAGAAAGTCGTGCTCGCTGTCGAACACCAACCGGCAATCGATATACTCCTTATACAGGTTCAACGATGACGTCAGAATCGGGACGATTTCCTCCGCGCTTCCGGACGCCGCCTCGCACTCGGCGGGCGTCGTGGATCGCTTCCTGGACTTCGGCGCGGTCGCCCTCCGGCAGTTTCCGGTTGCGGAGCAGGGAGCGAAGCATGTCGCCGTGGGGCGTCGGAAAGTCAGGCATTCGAGAAACTTGCGGATACAGGAGAAGGCGAAACCGAGTCCGCGGAAGCCGCGGCGGCGTCGATGCCCGGGCGCTCCTTTTCCGGCGCCCGGGATCGGGCTTCCAGAAGGAATTGTTTCGCGATGCGCCGGGCGTTCTCCAGCGTCGACGCCTCGTCGCAAAGCCCGCTTCCCGCGCGAAAGTGAAGGATGTCCTCGTAGATGTGGAGCCCGTACCGGTTGCGGAACACGCGTTCCTGGCGCCGGTCCAGGCCGACGCTCCGAAGAGCGATTCTCGCGACGAGTTCGCCGTTGAAGAAACGTGCGCCCCGCACGGAAGACTCGCGTCCGAGAACGAGGATCAGGCGGGCGCCGGTTTTCGCGGTCCGCGCCATCTCGCGCAACGCCAGCGCCATGTCCAGGGAATACTGGATGACGGTCAGGAACCGGTTCGCCCGATTCTGGCGGTTCGATCCGATCTCGGAACGCGCGAAGGTCAGCACGTTCCAGTCCATGGCTTCCACGGAACGGCGAAACTTCTGATGGTAATTGTGGACGTTGATGTAGGGCGGCGACGTCAGCGCGAGATCGATCGAACCGTCTTCGAACGGAAGCGATCTTGCGTCCGCGTGGTGGACGACCACCGGTCGCGGAGACAGGGGCAGGTTGCGCACGGCATGGTCGAGCCTCGTCCAGCTCTTCAGAACGGTATCGGCGTCCAGGCGCTCGCGGTGAAAGTCGCACAGCACCACCAACGCCGCCGCCAGGTTTCGCGCGACGCCGGGATTGGAGTCGCGCCAGAGCGCGACGAGTCCGGTTTCGAGCCTGGCGCGATTCGAGGGTTCTCCGAACAGCGGTCCGGCGGAGGTGCCGACGGTCTCCAGAAGGTCGGCGCGGAGACGGTCGAGCGCCGCAGCGCGGGCGGCTTCGTCCACATTGACCATCTGATACACTCTTGCGAGGATCATGGCGGCGGGATTCAGCTCGCTGCCGCAGGCCGCGAGCCCCATTCGCGCCGCCTCCACAAGCGTCGTCCCGCAGCCTGCAAAGGGATCCAGAACGACGGCGCCGCTCGGCGCGTAGGCGGCCAACAACTCCTCGACGAGTTGCGGCGAGAACTGACCGGCCCAAGGAAAGGGGTTCGTCCGCACCCTCCGCTCGATATTCAGGCTGGACTGCGGCAGCGACTCCCGGTCGAGTGCGACCGTGGCCAAGGTATCTTGATGAGACACCGGATCTGCTTGCATGATGCGACTCTAGCCCGCGTCCACCGGAATTGTCCAACGCCGCCTGACCGGTTCGACATGGCCGAGGCGCCTCGGAGAGGCGAAAACGGCGCATGATGGGAAGGCTGGACTTCGGACATTTGCTGCTGCGGCAACGCAGGACGTTCTCTGACGACTGCTGCGCTGGCGCGGGTCGGCTCAATTTCAGACCTCCTGACATTGTTTTAACTGGACGTTCGACGCTCCTTGGGCAAGGCGCGACGATGGACGGGGGCGGCCTTCGTCGCGGACGAGACTGCATTTTAGGACAAGAAGGCGAGGCGCAACCGCCGCATGCCCGCCTCGACGGGCGTTCAATCAATTATTCAACGTCACCTTCACAATCAATAAACGGAGACAATCGATTATTGGTTGCCATGTCAGGAGTTCCGAATCTGAAAGGGGCGTTCCCGCCGGACCTCGAAAACGGGGGGAATTTTCGAATTTTTAAAACTCGGATTCGCAGATACTTTTGTCCGAAGTTGGCATCCCGTTGCGTACGCCAGCCGCATTCCGCATTTCCAGGAGCGTTCGGAGGATTCCGCCGATTCCGTTTCGCGCATGGTCTCGGATCGTCTCATTTGCGGAAGACTTCCGGCGTTCAACGACGTGGTTCGTCGGGGCGCGTGCGAACGGAGCCGACAGCGGCGAAGCGCGCGCCCATGCGGAACGCCCGCCGCTACGGGGACGAAGACGGGCGTTCCCCTCCCTTCCGGGTGCTACCACTTGAGGCGGAGTTCGAGTTTTAGGCTGTGATCGGTGGTGGCGGGGGATTCGCGGCGGTCCGCCTCGAGATCGACGGAAAGGGCGGGGGTCAACCCCAAGCGGGCGCCTGCGCGCCAGCGGCGGGAACCTCCCTCGAATCCCGCCCCCACATACGGCGTCAGCACGCCCGCGCCGCCCGCCGCGCCGAAGCCGTAGCCGAGCTCGGTTTCCAGCCGCGCGACGGGGGCCCTCGCCGGAGCGGTGCGGGCCATGCCGTCCGCCCAGAGGCGGGCCGCGCCGCTCTCCGCCGCTCCCCACGAGGGCTCCAGGCGGAGCGAAAGTCCGCGTCCGTCGCCGCGGGCGTTCAGCCGCAACGCCCCGCCCGCGCCCCACTCGGAGAGCGCGCCCTCGTGGGCCGCGAGACCGCGCGCCCGCGCCTCCACTTCGAGGCCGGAAGCCGGATCCGTCACGGTGAAGCCGCCGCCCAGTTCCACGCCCGCGCCCGTCTCACCGGCGCCGCCGTCCCAACGCAGGCCCAGCTCCAGCGCGGGCGCCAACGACCTGCCGCCCGCCAACGCGTAGAGCCGGCTCCCTTCCGCCGAAAGCCGCAGACGTTGCGTCTCCACCGTCACCGCCGCGAGGGCCGAGCCGTTGTCCGACAGCGAATAGCGCGTGGCCTCCAGCGCGGTCTTCAGATCGAGCGCCAGCGCATCCTCCGCCAGCACGCGCACCGAGCCGCCCACGCCCGCCGCCAGGAACGCCGCGTCGCCGGACTGAACTCCGAAGCGCTCCACGACCTCCTCGTCCACGATTTCGATCTCGCCCGCGCCGTAGCCCGCCGCCGCCCACAGGCGGGAGCCGTCCGGCCAAGACCGGCCGATATAGGGATGCACCGCCGTCATGCGGCTCTCGTGCCTGCCCGCGACCGCCGCCGCCGCGCCCCTGTCCGTGTAGTCGATGGCGCTCTCGAAGCGCGAGGCGGCGACGCCGCCCGTGAAGCCGCCGCCCAACGCCGCATCCGCCCCCACGTGGGCCGCGAACAACTCGCCCGACCAGGAGAGCGCGCTCTTCTCCAGGGAGAGCGAGCGCAGGTCGCCGCTGGCCCACACCCTCACGCCGGAACCGCGGTCGCCGCCGCCTTCGCCTTCGTCCAACCCGAGTGCGAAGGTCCGCCCGGCCACGACCTTCCGCCACGAGAGGCCCTCCTCCGCGTCCTGCGCGCCTTCATGCGCCTTCAGCGCCGCCGTCGCGTCCGCCAGCGCGTCGCCGCCGCCCGGCGATTCCAGCCGCGCCGTCACCGCCTCCAGCGCGCTCGACCACTGCGCCCGAGCGAGCGCCGGCAAGACCGATTCGTTGAGCGCCTTCAGCCGCGCCCGCGCCGGCTCAAGGTTCGCCAACACCTCGATGGTGAAGCTCAACGCCGCCGTCTGACCGTCAACGTCCCTCGCCGTCCAGCTATAGATCCCGGGATCGAACCGCTCCGTCGGCGTCCCCGACAGCGTGCGCGTCGCCGGATCGAAGCGCAGCCCCGCGGGCGGGCGCAGCGTCGCCGCCGAACCCGGTCCGGTCAGGGCGTAGGTCAACGGCGGATCCCCCGCCCCCTCCTTGACCGGAGGCAGGGTCAGCGACACCTCGTCGTCCACCGTCCAGCGCTGATCCGCGACCTTCGCCGCGAAAACCGGGCGCGAGTCCTCGTACCCCACCGAAAACGGCGAGAACGCCGTCACGTCGGGCGCGCACACCCGCTTCTTCTCCGCCTCGTATTCCGACCCCGCAACCTCCGCCCAGGCGCCGTCCTCGTGATGCAGCAACCGAGGCATGCGACCCGCCGCCGCGTCCAGAAGCGCATCGCTCACCGGCAAGCAAATGTGCAGCCCCGACGACGGAACCGCTTCCGGATCGATGTCCACCGCCACCCGCGAGGCCGCGTCCCGACCGAGGGCGAACGCCGACTCTTCGAGCGACGGCACCGCCTCGCCCGAAAGCGGCGTGAACGTCATCCTCACCATTCGGCCGCCGATGCTGTAGACCGCCTCCGTCCTTTCCGCCGCCGCCAGGATGCGGAGATCCTCCTCCACCCCGACCGAGACCGTCCCCGCCACCCCGCCGTATCCGCCGCCCCGCGCCGTGTGCGCCAACGCCGCCGTGTCGGCGTAGTCGTCCGCGTCCGGCTCCGCCGACGCCGTCACCGTCTGCGCCAGATTCCAGTTCGTCGCCGTGAACGCCAGGCTGTCGGGGGCGACCCTCACGTCCGGGTTGCCGCTCGCAAGCGCCACCGTCACCGGACCGGTCGGCTCGCTCTCCAGCGTCACCGTGTAGCCGGCTCCCGCCGGATCTCCCGCCTCCGTCACCACGTTTTCCGGCGCGAACGCGAACCCCTTCGTGTCGTCGTCCGCCAGAGTCAGCGCCGCTCCGACCACCGCGCCGACGCCCCGGTCGTTCGCCGCCGCGCCCGTCACCGTCCCGGCCCGGTCGGCGGCGTTGTCGATGGCGTCGTCCACCGCGGCGACCGTCACCCTGTCCGAAGCGTTCGCCGTGGCGCCGGCCGCGATGACGATCGCCGCGTCGCCGTCCAACGTGTACAGGCCCGAAACCGCCGCCACCGTCACCGTCGTCGCCGCAGCGGACGGGTGCGAGAGCGTTGCCGTCACCGTGGCCACGCCGCCGTTTTCCGCGATCGTCGCCGGCGCCGCCGCCAGCGCCACCGTGGGCGCCGCGTCGTCGTCGATCGTCGTCACGGATACCTCGTCGACGAGTCCGTGGTAGCTGGCGTCGCCGCTGGACGAGGAAAGCCGCACGACGTAGGTAGCGTCGCCGTCGTCGATGGCGTCGTCCACTCCCGTCACCGTCACCGTTCGCGCCCGGTTCCAATTCGTCGTCGTGAACGTCAGCGACGCGGGCGACGCCCGCCCTTCGCCCTCGTCGCGGCTCCTGACCGTCACCGTCACCGCCGCGCCGGGTTCCGTCAGCAACGCCAGCGTGAAGGTCGCCGAACCGCCGCCCTCCGTCGCCCGGCCGGTCACCGGCCCCACGTCCAGATCGGCCTCGTCGTCGCGGATTGCCAGCGTCGCGTTCGACGGGGCCGACACGCCGCGACCGCCCGTCGCCGTCGCCGAGACCGTCACCGACATGCGGCCCGAAACATCGCTGTCGTCCACCGCCGTGATCGTCACCACGCCGGCGCTCGCCATCGAACCCGCCGCGACGGTCAGCGTCGTCGGGCTCGACAGCGTGAAGTCGCCCGTCTGCGCGTTCTCGCCGGCCGCCGCCATTACCGTCAGCGTCGTCGCCTCGGACGACGGATGCGACAACGCCGCCGTCACCGTCGACACCCCGCCGTTCTCCAGAATCGTCGACGGCGTCAAGATCAGCCGCGCCGTCGGCGTCGCCTCGTCGTCCGAGATCGTCAGCGTCACGTTCGACGGGTTCGTCTTGCCGTGGTCGTTCGCCGACGTTCCCGAAACCGTCACCTGCTTGTCCGGCGCGTCGGCGTCGTTGTCCACCGCCGTGATCGTCACCACGCCCGCGCTCGCCCTCGAACCCGCCGCGACGATCAGCGTCGCGCCGCTCTGCGCGAAGTCCGAAGACGTTGCGCCGGTCCCCGCCGCCGCCGCCACCGTGACCGTCGTCGGCCGACTCGACGGACGGTCCAGCGTCGCCGTCACCCTCGTCGTCCCGCCGTTCTCCGAAATCGACGACGACGACAGACGCAGCGTCGTCACCGGCGTCGCGTCGTCGTCCTCCAGGGTCAGCGTCACGCCGGCGACGTTGCCCGCGCCCTGGTCGTTGGTCATCGCGCCGGTCACCGTCACCATCCGGTTCGGCTCGTCGGTCGCGTTGTCCACCGCCGCGATCGTCGCCGTGTCGGTGGCATTCGTCGTGTCCCCGGCCGCGAACACGATGGTCGCGTCCGAACCCGCCGTGTAGAAGCCGGAGACAGCTGTCACCGTGATCGTCGTCGCCGCGCTCGACGGGTGGGAGAGCGTCGCCGACACCGCCGACGTCCCGCCGTTCTCGGCGATCGAGGCGTCCGACAGGGAGAGCGTCACCCCCGGCGCCGCGTCGTCGTCGGTGATCGTCAGCATCGCCGAAGGCGGGTCGTTGGCGAGGCCCAGGCTGTCGGACGACGTGCCGGATACCGTCACCGTCTTGTCCGGCGCATCCGTGTCGTTGTCGCTCGCCGTGATCGTCACCACGCCGGCGCTGGCGGTGGCGTTGGCCGCGAAGGTCAGCGTCTTCGCCGAACTCAGCGTGAAGTCCGTCCCCGAGCCGGGCGAAGCCGCAACCGTCACCGTCACCGCCACGGCGGACGTCCGGTCCAGCGTCGCCGTCACCGTCGCGACGCCGCCGTTCTCCGAAACCGAAGACGACGACAGCGCCAGCGTCACCTGCGGCGTGTCGTCGTCGGTCAGGGTTAGCGTCGCCGCCGTCGGGTTCGCTACCCCGTTGCCGCCCGCGGCCGTCCCCGAAACCGTCACCTGCTTGCTGCCCGTGGCCGCGCTGTTGTCGTTGGCCCGGACCGTCACCCTGCCCGCGCTGGCGGTCGAACCGGCCGCGATGGTGAGCGTCGCGCCGCTTTGCGAGAAATCCCCCGAAACCGCGCCGGTCCCCGCCGCCGCGGCCACCGTCAACGTCACCGCCGCGCTCGATTTGCCGTCCAGCGTCGCCGTAACCGTCGCCACCCCGCCGGCCTCCGAAATCGACGCCGGGTTCAGAACCAGCGTCGCCGTCGGCAGCGTCTCGTCGTCGGTCAAGGTCAACGTGGCCCCGGTCACGCTGCCCGCGCCCTGGCTGTTGCCCGCTGTCGCCGTCACCGTCGCCGTCCGGTTCGGCTCGTCGATGTCGTTGTCCACCGCCGCGATCGCCGCCGTGTCGGAGGCCGCCGTCGTATCCCCGGCGGCAATCACGACGGTCGCGTCCGAACCCGCCGTGTAGAAGCCCGGAACCGCCGTCACCGTCACCGTCGTCGCCGCGCTCGACGCCCGCGAGAGCGTCGCGCTCACCGCCGATGTCCCGCCGTTCTCGGCGATCGACGCCGGGTTCAGCGACAGCGTGACGTTCGGCGCCGCGTCGTCGTCCCTGATCGCCAGCGTCGCGCCGGTGACGGCCATGGTCGTGGAATCGGCGGCGGCCCTGTCGTTCGCCACCGTCGCCGTCACCGTCGCCGTCCGGTTCGGCTCGTCGATGTCGTTGTCGACGGCCGCGACCGCCGCCGTGTCGGAGGCCGCCGCCGTATCCCCGGCGGCAATCACGATGGTCGCGTCCGAACCCACCGCGTAGAAGCCCGGAACCGCCGTCACCGTCACCGTCGTCGCCGCGCCCGAGGCGCGCGAGAGCGTCGCCCGCACCGCGGCCGTATTGGCCGTCCCGCTCTCGTCGATGCTCGAAGGCGACAGCGACAGCGTCACCGTCGGCGGGCCGTCGTCGTCGGTGGTGGTCACCGCCACGTCCACGTCCGGGACGTTGTGGTAGTCGGAGCCGGCGGTGCTCGACGCGTCCAGCCGCACGTCCCAGGTCACCGTGCCGTCGTCGACGGCGTCGTCCGCGCCGGTCACCGTCACCGTCTGGTTGACGTTCCAGGTTCCCGAACTGCCCGCCGTGAAGGTCAGCGACGGCGGCGACACGGTACCCTCGCCGGTATCCCGGCTGGAGACCGACACCGTCACCGACTGCGAAGGAGCCGTGGCCAAGGCGGGATCCGTCACCAGCTTCACGGTGAAGGTCGCCGCGCCGCCCGCCTCCGTCGCCTGGCCCATCACCGCGCCCACGTCCAGGCCCAACTCGTCGTCCGCGTTGACGGCGTAGATGGTCACGGCGGAAAGCGCGTCGTAGTAGGCATCCGCCGTGTTGGCCGTGTCCACCGTCAGCGTCGCCTGGTAGTTCTGGCTGCCGTCGGCCGCGTCGGGGTTGTCGTCCACCCCGGTCAGCGTCACTGTCTGCGCCATGTTCCAGTTGGTCGAGGTGAAGGTCAGCGACGATGGCGACGCCGCGCCCTCGCCGGTGTCCGAACTCGCCACGTTTATCCTCACGTCCCCCGTCGGCTCGCTGGCCAGCGTCACGTCCACCGTGGCCGCGCTGCCGTCCTCCGACGTCCGCACCCGCGATGTCGTCGTCGTCGCCGGATCCATCTCGATCCCCGCCGCGTCGTCGTCGGTGATGGTCAGCGACGCGCCGGTCGCGGTCGCCGTCACGCCGTGGCCGTTGGCGGCCGTTCCCGTCACCGTCGCCGCGTTGTCCGCCGCGTCCACGTCGTTGTCCACCGCGGTAACGGTCGCCGTGTCCGAGGCGTTCACCGTCTGCCCCGCCGCGATGACGATGGTCCCGCCCGCCCCCGACTCCACCGTGTAGGCGTTCGCCTGCGCCGTCACCGTCACCGTGGTCGGCTGGCTGGAAGGGTGCGAGAGCGTCGCGCGCACCGTCGCCGTCCCGCCGTTCTCCGAAATCGACCCCGGGTTCACCGACAGGGTCACCGTCGGCGCCGCCTCGTCGTCCTCCAGGGTCAGCGTGGCGCCGGTGACGCCGCCGGCGCCTTGGTCGTTCGCCGCCGTCGCGGTCACCGTCGCCATCCGGTTCGGCTCGTCCACGTCGTTGTTCACCGCCGTGACCGTCACCGTGTCCGAGGCCGCCGTCGTGTCGCCGGCCGCGATCACGATGTAGCCGGCCGCGCCCGAAGGGACCGTGAAGGCCCCCGAAACCGCCGTGACCGTCACCGTGGTCGCCGCGCTCGACGGATGGGAGAGCGCCGCCGACACCGCCGACGTCCCGCCGTTCTCGGCGATCGAGGCGTCCGACAGGGAGAGCGTCACCCCCGGGGCCGCGTCGTCGTCGGCGATGGCCAGCGTCACCGAGGACGGGTCGTTGGCGAGGCCCAGGCTGTCGGACGACGTGCCGGATACCGTCACCGTCTTGTCCGGCGCATCCGTATCGTTGTCGCTCGCCGTGATCGTCACCACGCCGGCGCTGACGGTGGAGGTGGCCGCGAAGGTCAGCGTCTTCGCCGAACTCAGCGTGAAGTCCGTCCCCGAGCCGGGCGAAGCCGAAATCGTCACCGTCACCGCCACGGTGGACACCCGGTCCAGCGTCGCCGTCACCGTGGTCGCGCCGCCGTTCTCCCCGATCGACGACGACGACAGATGCAGCGTCGGCTGCGGCGCGTCGTCGTCGGTCACCGTCAGCGTCGCATCCGCCGGATCCGCCACCCCGTTGCCGCCGACGGCCGTCGCCGACACCGTCACCTGCTTGCTGCCCGAGGCCGCGTCGTTGTCGTTGGCCGTCACCGTCACCCTGCCCGCGCTCGCGGTGGCCCCCGCCGCGACGGTCAGCGTCGCGCCGCTCTGCGCGAAGTCCGCCGACGACGCCCCCGTTCCCGCCGCCGCCGCCACCGTGATCGTCACCGCCGCGCTCGACTTGCCGGTCAGGCGCGCGGTCACCGTCGAAACCCCGCCGTTCTCCGAAATCGACGCCGGGTTCAGCTCCAGCGTCGCCGTCGGCAGCGTCTCGTCGTCGGTCAAGGTCAACGTGGCCCCGGTCACGCTGCCCGCGCCCTGGCCGTTGCCCACCGTCGCGGTCACCGTCGCCGTCCGGTTGGGCTCGTCGATGTCGTTGTTCACGGCGGTAATGGTCACCGTGTCGCTGGTCGCCGTCGTGTCGCCGGCGGCAATCACGATGGTCGCGTCCGGACCCACCGCGTAGAAGCCCGGAACCGCCGTCACCGTCACCGTCGTCGCCGCGCTCGACGCCCGCGAGAGCGTCGCCCGCACCGCCGACGTCCCGCCGTTCTCGGCGATCGACGCCGGGCTCAGCGACAGCGTGACGTTCGGCGCCGCGTCGTCGTCGCGGATCGTCAGCGTCGCGCCGGTGACGGCCATGGTCGCGGCATCGGCGGCGGCCCGGTCGTTCGCCACCGTCGCCGTCACCGTCGGCGTCCGGTCGGGCTCGTCGACGTCGTTGTCCACCGCCGTGATTGCCGCCGTGTCGGAGGCGGCCGCCGTATCCCCGGCGGCTATCACGATGGTCGCGTCCGAACCCACCGCGTAGAAGCCCGGAACCGCCGTCACCGTCACCGTCGTCGCCGCGCCCGAGGCGCGCGAGAGGGTCGCCCGCACCGCGGCCGTATTGGCCGTCCCGCTCTCGTCGATGCTCGAAGGCGACAGCGCCAGCGTCACCGCCGGCGCGCCGTCGTCGTCGGTCGTGCTCACCAATACGTCCACGTTCGCGAGGCCGTTGTAGTCGACGTCGCCGCTGGCCGGGTCCAGCCGCACCTGCCAGCTCGCGTCGCCGTCGTCGACGTCGTCGTTCGCGCCGATCACCGTCACCGTCTGCGCCGTGTCCCAGTTCGTCGTCCCGAAGGTCAGCGACGACGGCGACGCCATGCCCTCGCCGGGGTCCAGACTGGAGACGGATACCGTCACCGCCTCGGTCGGCTGGGTCAGCAACTTCACCGGGAAGGTCGCCTGGCCGCCCGCCTCGGTCGCCTGGCCGGATACCGTCCCCACGTTCAGGCCGAACTCGTCGTCCGCATTGACCGCGTACACGGTGAGTGCGGAGAGCGCGTCGTAATTGGCGTCCGCGGTGCTCGTCTGGTTCATCGTCAGCGTGACCTCGTAGGTCTGGCTGCCGTCGGCCGCGCCGGGGCTGTCGTCCACGCCGGTCAGGGTAACCGTCTGCGCAGTGCTCCAGTTCAGCGCCGTGAAGACCAGCGACGACGGAAACGCCGTGCCCTGGGCCGTGTCCGAGCTCGCGACGTCGAGCACCACGTTCCCCGTCGGCTCGCTCTCCAGCGTCACCGTGAACGTCGCCCGGTCGCCCGCCTCCGTCGTCCGCAGCCGCGACGAGGTCGACGTCGCGGGCGAGACCGCGACCCCCGCCGCGTCGTCGTCGGTGATGGTCAGCGACGCCCCGGTCACGGACACCGTCTCCGTATCGGCCGCGGCCTGGTCGTTCGTGGCCGCGCCCGCCACCGTCACCGCGTTGTCCGCCGCGTCCACGTCATTGTCCACCGCGGTGATCGTCGCCGTGTCCGAGACGTTCGCGGTCTGCCCCGCAGCGATCACGATGGTGGCCCCCGCCCCCGAATCCACCGTGTAGGCCCCCGCCGCCGCCGTCACCGTCACCGTCGTCGCCGCGCTCGACGGGCGGTTCAGCGTCGCGCTCACCGCGGTCGTCCCGCCGTCCTCCGAAATCGAGGGCGCCGCCACCGACAGCGTCGCCGTCGGCGCGGCGTCGTCGTCCTCCAGCGTCAGCTCCACCCCGGTCACCGCGCCCACGCCCAGGTCGTTGGCGAGCGTGCCCGTCACCGTGGCCGTCCGATCCGCCTCGTCCGTCGCGTTGTCCACCGCGATGATCGCCGCCGTGTCCGAGGCGGCCGTCGTGTCCCCGGCGGCGATGACGATGGTCGCGTCCGCACCCACCGCGTAGGCTCCCGCCGCCGCCGTCACCGTCACCGTCGTCGCCGCGGCCGACGCGCGGGAGAGCGTCGCGCTCACCGCCGACGTCCCGCCGTTCTCGGAAATCGAGGCGTCCGACAGGGAAAGCGTCGCCCCCGGCGCCGCCTCGTCGTCGGTCAGGGTGAGCGCCGCCCCGGTCACGGCGCCGACGCCCACGCCGTTCCCGACCGTCGCGGTCACCGTCGTCCCGCGCCCGGCCGCGCCCTGGTGGACGTCGTCGTCCACCGCCGCCACCGTGGCCGTATCGGCGGCGTTCGCCGTCTGCCCCGCCGCGATGACGATGGCCGCGTCCGAACCCGCGGCGTAGAAGCCGGAGACTCCCGTCACCGTCACCGTGGTCGGCTCGGCCGATGCGCCGGAGAGGGTCGCGGTCACCGTGGCCTCGCCGCCGTTCTCCGAAATCGACGACGGCGACAGCGCCAGCTTCACCGTCGGCGGATCCTCGTCGTCTGTGGTGGACACCGACACGTCCTCGTCCGCGAGTCCGTTGTAGCCGGGGTCGCCGCTCGCCGGGTCGAGGCGCACCGTCCAGGTCGCCGCGCCGTCGTGGACGGCGTCGTCCTGGCCGGTCACCGTCACCGTCTGGTCGACGTTCCAGGCCCCCGTCGCGAAGGTCAGCGTCGTCGAGGACGCCGGCGCACCGCCGCCCGTGGACACCAGCCCTTCGCCGGTATCCCGGCTCTGCACCGAGATCGTCACCGCGGCCGACGGCTGGGACAGCAGCGCCACGGTGAAGGTGGCCGTCCCGCCCGCCTCGGTCGCCTGGCCGGCCACCGCGCCCACGTCCAGGCCCAAATCGTCGTCGCGGTTGGCGGCGTACACGGTGACGGCCGAAAGCGCGTCGTAGTTGGCGTCCGCCGTGCTGGTCTGGTTCACCGTCAGGGTGACCGAGTAGTCCTGGCTGCCGTCGGTGGGGTTGGCGGGAGCATCGTCCTGGCCGGTCAGGGTCACCGTCTGCGCGGCGTTCCAGGTCGTCGCCGTGAAGGTCAGCGACGACGGCGACGCCGTGCCTTCCGTCGTGTCCGAGCTCGCGACGCCGAGCACCACGTCGCCCGTCGGCTCGGTGTCCAGCGTCACCGCGAAGGTCGCCTGACCGCCCGCCTCCGTCGTTTGCAGCCGCGACGACGTCGACGTCGCCGGCGCGACCGAGACCCCCGCGGTGTCGTCGTCGGCGAATTCGATCCCCGCGCTCAGACTCGTGAGCGACAGGCCTTGATCGTTCACCAGCGTGGCGCGCAGCGATACCGTCCGGGTGTCCGCGTCCACGTCGTTGTCCACCGCGGTAATCACCACCGTGTCCGAGGCGTTCGCCGTCTCGCCGGCGGCGATGACGATGGCGCCCCCCGCCCCCGAAGCCACCGTGTAGACCCCCGCGGACGCCGCCACCGTCAACGTGGTCGCCGCGCTGGACGGGTGCGAGAGGGTCAGGCTCACCGTCGCCGTCCCGCCGTTCTCGGAAATCGGCGACGACGACGGCGATATCGACATGATCGGCGTCGGCGCCGCGTCGTCGTCCTCCAGCGTCAGCTCCGCCCCGGTCACCGCGCCCGCGCCCAGGCCGTTGGCGAGCGTGCCCGTCACCGTCGCCTTCCGGTCCGCCTCGTCCGTCGCGTTGTCCACCGCGGCGATCGCCGCCGTGTCGGAGGCGGCCGTCGTGTCCCCGGCGGCGATCACGATGGTGGCGTCCGAACCCACCGTGTAGGCCCCCGCCACCGCCGTAACGGTCACCGTCGTGGCCGCGGCCGACGCGCGGGAGAGCGTCGCGCTCACCGCCGACGTCCCGCCGTTCTCGGGAATCGAGGCGTCCGACAGGGAGAGCGTCGCCCCCGGCGCCGCCTCGTCGTCGGTCAGGATCAGCGCCGCCCCGGTCACCGCGCCGGCGCCCACGCCGTTCCCGACCGTCGCGGTCACCGTCGTCGAACGCCCGGCGCTGCCCTGGTGGACGTCGTCGTCCACCGCATCCACCGTGGCCGTATCGGCGGCGTTCGCCGTCTGCCCCGCCGCGATCACGATGGTCGCGTCCGAACCCGCGGCGTAGAAGCCGGAGACTCCCGTCACCGTCACCGTGGTCGGCTCGGCCGATGCGCCGGAGAGAGTCGCGGTCACCGTGGCCTCGCCGCCGCTCTCGGAAATCGACGACGGCGACGCCGCCAGCGTCACCGTCGGCGCGTCGTCGTTGTCGTTCACGGTCGCGGTCACGGTCCCGTTCGCGAGGCCGGCGGCGCCGTAATCGGCATCGTCCGCGCTCTTCGGGTCCAGGGTGATGACGACCTCTTCGCCGTCGGCCTCGTCCGTCGTGTCGTCCACCGCCTTCACGGTCAACTGCCGCGGCTGGTTCCAGTTGCCAGGCGTGAAGACCAGATCCTTCGATCCCTCCGTAGGGCCCACGCCCACGCTCAGCCGCGCCTCGTCGGCGGCGGCGCTGGCGGCGGTCACGGTCACGGCCCCCGCCGGCTTGCTCGCCAGCTTCACCGTGAACGCCTCGCCGGCCCCGCCCTCGGTCACCGTCACCGCGCTCTTCGATACCGTCAGCCCGGCCGCATCCACGTTGGTCGTCCGCACGGTCTGCGGGCGCACGCTCGCACCGCCTATGACGTGATAAGCATCCGTCGCCTCGTCCGGGGTGTCCGGGAACAGGCGGATGGTGTAGTCGCCGTCGCCGTCCACCACGTTGTCGGCCACGCCGTGCAGGGTCACCGTCTGCGCCGTCGCCCAGTTCGCCGCCGTGAAGGTCAGCCTGGTCGATGCCGCCGCCGCGCCGGCGCCCGAAGACACCAGCCCTTCGTCCGCATCGCTGCTTTTGACCGCCACCGTGACGTTCGTGGTCGGCCGGCTGTTCAGCTTCACGGTGAAGGTCTCGCTCGCCCCCTCGTCCACGTCGATCCACACCGGGCACGGCGACCGGCGGCAGCGCGGGAAGGCCGGGTCGGTCACCAGGGCGGCGCGGTCGTCCTCCCAGATCAGCAGCTCCGCCACCGCCGTCGGATTCCCCTGGGAATCGGTCGCCGCCGCCATCTGGCTCGCCGTCCCGGCCACGCTGGCCGAAAGCGTTACCTTCTTGCCGGCGACGGTGCTGTCCACGATGGAGTCGATGCGGTCGTCCACCGCCGTAATCGTCACCACGCCGGTGCTGGCGGTGGCGCCGGCCGCAATGGTCAGCTTCGTGTTGGCGGAAAGCGTGAAATCGTCCGCCGCCGCATTGGTTCCCGGCGCCGCCTGAACCGTCACCGTCACCGCCGCCCCCGATACCGCGCTCAGGCTGGCGGTCACCGTGGCCATGCGCTCGGCGGAGGGCGCCGCGGCCAGCTCCTTGATGGTGTTCGGCTGGCCCGAAATCGGGTCCGACAGCGCCAGCGACAGGGTCGGCGCGTCGTCGTCGTCGACGATGGTGAGCGTCGCGGCGGCCCTGTTCGGCGCCAGAGTCGCGCGGCCCGTCAGGTTGTGCAGGGTGACGACGAAGGTCTCGTCGTGCTCGTCCAGCTCGTCCTTTACCCACTCGACCGAGCTGCATTGACGCGAGGTGGCGGTGTCGCCGGCCAGACCGCCCTGGGTCTGGGGGAAGCCGGTGTCTTGCGACACGATGGCCTTGTAGTCCGCCCCTGCGGCCGCCGTGCCGTCGCTGGTCGAGAGCTTCGCGCCGACCCGGCCATAGCCGGTCGGCTCGTTTAGAACCGCGCAGACGCTGGCCTGCGCGCTGGCCGGCGGAACGTTCATGTCGTCGCCCTCGGTCTCGCGCAGCGCCGTGTTCTCGAAGCCCAGCGTCGGCGGGTCGTCGTCGTCGGTAATGGTTCCGGTCCCGGTCGCGGTCGCCAGGGTCGCGTTCACCGCGCCGGAAAGCGTCAGCTTCACGGTCTCGTCCGGCTCGTTGATCTTGTCGGCGACCACCGCCGCGTCCAGGGTCTTGCTGGTCTCGCCGGCCGCGAAGGTCAGCGTCCCCGCGGTCGCCGCGGTCGCGCCCTCCGCGATGGTCAGCGTCAGCGCCCCCGACGACAGCGCCGTATAATCGTAACTCGCCGCCGCCGTGCCGGCCCCCGCCCCGGAGACGACGTCGGCGAAGTTCACCTTCACCTCCCGCCCGCTCGCCGCCGACAGCGTTACCTCGAACGAAAGCGCCGTCCTCGTCTCCCCGCCCGAACTCCCCTCCGCCGCCGTCGGCGAGGAGATCGACAGCGCCGGCGCCGCGTCGTCGTCGGCGATCGCCAGCGTCGCGGCGGCCGGGTCGGAGATCTCCCGCACGCTGCTGTCCACCCGGCCCGTCACCGTCACCGCCCCGTCCGCCTCGTCCAGGGCGTCCTGCACCGCGGTCACCGTCACCGCGCCGGCGCTGGCCGTCGAACCCGCCGCGACGGTGAGCGTGTTCGCCGCGCTCAGGGCGAAGTCCGCGCCGTCCGTGTCCGCCCCCGCGGACGCGGACACCGTGACCGTCACCGCCGCGGTGGAGGTCTTGTCGAGCGTCGCGGTCACCGTGGCAACGCCGCCCTCCGAAATCGACGGCGGCGACAGCGCCAGCGTCACCCGCGGGGCGTCGTCGTCGGTGACGGTCAGCGTCGCGTCCGCCGGGTCCGCCGCCCCGTTGCCGCCCGCGGACGCGCCCGAAACCGTCACCTCCCTGGCCGGCTCCACCGCCCGGTTGTCCACCGCCGTCGCCGTCACCAGACCCGTGCTGGCCGTGGCCCCGGCGGCGATGACCAGCGCCCGGTTGGGACTCAGCGTCACGGCGCCGGCCGGCGCCGCCGAAACCGTCACCGTCGTCGCCGCGCTCGACGCGCCCGACAACGTCGCGGTCACCGTGGATACGCCGCCGTTCTCCGAAATCGACGAGTCCGACAGCGCCAGCGTCACCGTCGGCGTCGGGTCGTCGTCGGCCAGCGTCAAGGCCGCGCCGCGCGGGTCCGCCACCCCGTTGCCGCCCGCCGCGGTCGCGGAGACCGTCACCGACTTGTCCGGCGAATCCACGTCGTTGCCGTTCGCGGTCACCGTCACCGCGCCGGCGCTCGCCGTCGAACCCGCCGCGATGGTCAGCGTCTTCGCCGCGCTCAACGCGAAGTCCGCCCCGGCCGCGCCCGCCCCCGGCGCGGCCGCCACCGTCAACGTCACCGCTTCGCTCGACGCGCCGGACAGCGTCGCGGTCACCGTCGCCGCCCCGCCCGACTCCGAGATCGACGACGGCGACAACGCCAGCGTCGCCGCCGGCGTCGGGTCGTCGTCGACCAGCGCGAGAGCCGCCGCGTCGGGGCCGGAGACCGTCGCCGAGCTGGCCGCCTGGCCCGAAACCTCGACCTGCTTGTTCGGCGAATCGACGTCGTTGTCCACGGCCGTCACCGTCACCGCCCCCGCGCTCGCCGTGGCTCCCGCCGCGATGGTCAGCGTCGCCGGGTTCGACAGGCTGAAGTCGCCGTCCGCGGCGCCGGTCCCCGCCGCCGCGGACACCGTGACCGTCACCGCCGCGCCGGGGACGGCGCGGTTCAGCACCGCCGTCACCGTCGCCGCCCCGCCCGACTCCGAAATCGACGACGACGACAGCACCAGCGACACTTTCGGGTCCCCGTCGTCGTCGAAGATCGTCAGCGTCGCGTCCGGCGGGTTCGCCACCCCGTTTTCGCCCGCCGCGGTCCCGGAAACCGTCACGCTTCGGTTCGCGGTCGCCGTCGCATCCTTGTTCGTCGCCGCGATCGTCACGTCCCCCGCGCTCGTCGTCGAACCCGCCGCGATGGTCAGGGCGTTGGCCGCGCTCAGCGTGAAGTCCGTCCCCGCGCCCGGCGCCGCCGACACCGTGACGGTCACCGGATCGCTCGCCGCGCCCGACAGCGTCGCCGTCACCGTCGAAACCCCGCCGTCCTCCGAAATCGCCGACGGCGTAAGCGCCAGCGTCGCCGTGGGGGTCGCGTCGTCGTCGTTCACCCTGGCCGTCACGGTCACGGGGGCGAGCGCTTCGTAGGGCGCCGCGCCCGCGCTCTCCGTCACCAGCGCCAGGGCGACGTCGCCGTCCGGCTCGTCCACCGCATCGTCCACCGCCTTCACGGTCACCGTCCGCGCGGCGCTCCAGTCGCCGTTGGTGAAAGTCAGGGTCCGCGACGCCGCGAAGCCGCCTCCCGCCGCGACCTCCACCTGGCCGGCATCTTCGCTCCGCGCCGTCTTCACCGTCACCGTCACGTCCGCCAGCGGACGCTTCGCCAGCGCCACCGTGAACGCCTCGCCGTCCCCGCCCTCGGCCACCGTCACCGCGGTCCTCGACAGCGCGAGCCCCGCCGCGTCCGCGTTCGTCGTCCGCGCCTTCGCGGCGACCGTAGCGGCGTTGCGATAGGCGTCCGTGGATTCTCCGTCCGGGTCCAGGGTCAAGTCGTAGTCCACGTCGCCGTCCACCGTGTCGTCGGTCACGCCGGTCAGCGTCACCGTCTGCGCCGCGTTCCAGTTCGAGGCGGTGAACGTCAGCGTCGTCGAGGCCGCCGGCGTCCCGGCGCCCGAGGACAGCGTCCCCTCGCCGGCGTCGCCGCTCGCGGCCTTGACCGTCACGTTCCCCGTCGGCTCGGTCGCCAGTTTCACCGCGAAGGCCGCGGTCCCGCCCTCGGCCGCCGTGATCCACGGATCGCTCGCGTTCGCCGGAAGCGCCGGGTCGAGCACCAGGCCGGCGTCGTCGTCCTCGACGATGGCCAGGGCCGCGTCCGCCGGGTGCGCCACTCCGACGGCCGGATCCGCGGCCCCGCTGGACGCGCCCGACACGATCACCCGCTTGCGCGCGGCGTTGTCGGCGACCGTCGAGTCGACGGCGTCGTCCACCGCCGTGATCGTCACCGTGCCGGTGCTGACGGTCCGCCCCGCCGCCACCGCCAGCGTCCTGTTGGCGCTCAGCGCGAAGTCGTCCGCGTCCGCGTTGGCGCCCGCCGCCGCGGACACGGTGACGGTCACCGCCGCGTGCGAGGGATGGTTCAGGGTCGCCGTCACCGTCGCGCTCCGCCGGTCCGCCGCGGCATTCGAGTCCTCCTCGAGGACCGTCCTCGACAGCGCCAGCGTCGCCGTCGGCGGGTCGTCGTCGTCGACGACGGTCAGCGTCTCTTCGGAGGGCGCGGCGACCCCGTGGGAATTGGACGCCGCCCCCAACACCTTCACCTGCTTGTCCGGCGCGTCCACGGCGTTGCCCTTCGCCGTCACCGTGACCGCGCCGACGCTCTCCGTCGAACCCGCCGCGATGGTCAGGGTCGTCGCCGGACTCAGCATGAAGTCGTCGTTCGCCGCGCCCGACGCGGCCACCGCCGCCGCGGACACCGTGATCGTCGTGTCCGCGGCCGACGCCCCGCTCAACGCCGCCGTCACCGTCGACACCCCGCCCGACTCCGAAATCGACGACGGTCCGAGCGCCAAGGTCGCCGTCGGCGTCGGGTCGTCGTCGGCGATGGTCAGGGTCACGTCCACGGGCTGCTCGACGGTCCGGTCGCTCGCCGCGGTTCCCGACACCTTCACCCGCTTGTCCGGCGCGTCCACGTCGTTGTCCGCCGCGGCGATCGTCACCGTCCCCGCGCTCGCCGTCGAACCCGCCGCGATGATCAGCGTCGGGGCCGGACTCAGGTCGAAGTCGGCGTCCTCCGCGCCCGAGGCGGCCACCGCCGCCGCGGACACCGTGACGGTCACCGCCGAGCGCGCCGTCTCGCTCAACGTCGCGGTCACCGTCGCGACGTTGCCGGCGCCGCTCTCGTCGATGGCGGCGGGCGAGAGCGCCAGCACCACCTGGGGCACGCCGTCGTCGTCCGTGAGGGCGAGGATCACGTCGTCCGGGGCCGCCACCCCGTTGCCGCCCGCGGCCGTTCCCGAGACGGTCACCTGCTTGCCCGGCCCCGCCGTCGCGTCGTCGATCGCCACGATCGTCACCGTCCCCGCGCTCGCCGTCGAACCCGCCGCGATGGTCAGGGTCCTCGCCGCGCTCAGCGCGAAGTCGTCCGCGTCCGCGTTGATCCCCGCCACGGCCGCCACCGTGATCGTCACCGCCTCGCCGGACTTGCCGGACAGGGTCGCGGTCACCGTCGCGATGCCGCCGTTCTCGGAGATCGGGTTCATCGACAGCGCCAGCGCCGCCTCCGGCAGCGTCTCGTCGTCGGTCAGGGTCAAGGTTTCGTCCGCGGGCGCCGCCACCGCCCCGCGCCCTCCCGCGACCGTGGCCGAGACCGCCACCTTCCGGTCCTCGTCCGGCGCGTGCGCGTCGTTGTCCACCGCCGCGACGGTCACGACGCCCGCGCTCGCGGTCGAACCCGCCGCGATGGTCAGGGTCCTCGCCGCGCTCAGCGCGAAGTCCGCGTCCTCCGCGTCCGACGACGACACCGCCGACGCGGACACCGTGAGGGTCACCGCGGCGCTCGACGGGCCGGAAAGCGTCGCGGTCACCGTCGCCACGCCGCCCGACTCGGAAATCGACGCGGCCGACAGGGCCAGGGCCGCCGTCGGCGCCGCGTCGTCGTCGATCACCGTCGCGGTCACGATCTCGTCCGCCAGGCCGTCGTACAGGCTATCGCCCGCGCTCGCCGGATCCAGGGCGATCGCGACCGGCTCGCGGTCGGCCTCGTCCACGGCGTCGTCCACCGCCCGCACGGTCACCGTCTGCGCCGCGCTCCAGTCGTCGGCGGTGAAGGTCAGGATCTGCATGCCCGCGAAGCTCAAGGCCGCCCCGGCGGCGACCCGCGCGTCGCCGCCGTCCGCGCTCGTCGCGGTCACCGTCACGTCCGCTTCCGGCTTGCTGGCCAACTTCACCGTGAAGGCCGCATCCGCCCCGCCCTCCGTCACCGTCACCGCGCTCGCCGACGCCACGAGCCCCGCCGCGTCGTCGTCCGTGGTCTTCACCGGCGCGCCGATCGCCGCCACCCCGTCGTAGGCGTCCGTCCCGTCGCCCGCCGCGTCCGGGTCCAGCGTCACCCGGTAATCGCCGTCGCCGTCCACCGCTTGGTCTTCCACCCCGGTCAGGGTCACGGTCTGCGCCGCGTTCCAGTTCGCCGCGGTGAAGGTCAGCGCCTCCGGCGACACCGCGCCCTGGGCCGCGTCGGTGCTGGCGACCGCCACGGTCACGTCCTCCGTCGGTTCGCTGTCCAGCCGCACCGTGAAGACCGCGCCGTCGCCCTCGTCCACCACGAGCCAGGGCCGGCCGGCGGGAAACGCCGGATCCACCGTCAATCCCGCGTCGTCGTCCTCGACGATCAGCAGATGCAGGACGCCCGCCGGATCCGCGATCCCGCCGCCCGACGCGGTCCCGGACACCGCCACCCGCTTGCCCGCCACGGACGTATCGACCACCGAGTCGACGACGTCGTCCACCGCGGCGACGGTCACCGCGCCGGCGCTCGCCGTCGAACCCGCCGCGATGGTCAGCGTCGCCGGGCTCGACAGGGAGAAGTCGTCGGCCGCGGCGTTGACGTCCGCCGCCGCCGACACGGTGACCGTCACCGCCGCGCTCGACTTGCCGGAGAGCGTCGCCGTCACCGCGGCCCGCCGCTCGCTCGCCGCCGCGTTCGGATCCTCCTCGACGCTCGTCCGCGACAGCGCCAGCGTCACCGTCGGCGCCGCCTCGTCGTCGGTCAGGGTCAGGGTCGCGTCCGCCGGCGCCGCCACCCCGTTGCCGCCCGCCGCGGTCGCCGAGACGGTCACCGACTTGTCCGGCGAATCCGCGTCGTCGTCCGCCGCGGCGACGGTCACCGCGCCGGCGCTCGCCGTCGAACCCGCCGCGATGGTCAGGGTCCTCGCCGCGCTCAGCGCGAAGTCGCCGCCCGTCGCGCCCGTCCCCGGCGCCGCCGCGACCGTCAGGGTCACCGCCGCGCTCGACTTGCCGGAGAGCGTCGCCGTCACCGTCGAAACCCCGCCGTTCTCCGAAATCGACGCCGGCGCGAGCTTCAGCGCCGCCGTCGGCAGCGTCTCGTCGTCGACGATGGTCCCGGTCCCCACCGCCGCCGTTCCCAGCGTCAGGTGCAAGGGGGACAACGGCGTAACGCCCACCTTCACCGTCTCGTCGGGCTCGTGGACGTCGTCGCCCGTCACCGTCACCGTGACGGTCTTGCTCGTCTCCCCCGCCGCGAAGGTCAGCCGCCCGCCCGCCGGCGCGACGTAGTCCGCCCCCGCCGTCGCCGTGCCGCCCAGGTCCGTCCGCTCCCTCCAGTTCGCCGCCACCTGCCGGCCGCTGGCGGCGTCCAGCGTCACCTCGAAGGAGAGCGCGGACGCGGAGCCCGCGGCCCCCTCGGCCACGCTCGGCGAGGAGATCGACATCACCGGCGGGTTGTCGTCGTCCACGACGGTGAGGGTCACGGGGCGCGGGTCCGATACGTCGCCGCGGCTCGCCGCGGTTCCCGAGACGGTCACCGCCTGGTCCGGCTCGTCCGCGGCGTCGTTCGCCGCCGAGATGGTGACCGTGCCGGCGCTCGTCCCCGTCGCCGACGCGAAGGTGAGGGTCGTCGCCGCGCCGAGCGCGAAATCGCCCGCGTCCGCGCCCGTCCCCGGCGCCGCCGTCACCGTCACCGTCACCGGGTCGTTCATCACCGGGCTCAACACCGCGGTCACCGTCGCCACTCCGCCGGTCTCCGAAATCGACGACCGCGACAGCGACAACGCCACCACCGACCCGCCGTCGTCGTCCACGATGGTCAGTTCCGCGTCCGCCGGGTTCGCCAGAACGCCGTTTCCTCCCGACGCCGTCCCCGACACCGTGACCTGCCGGCTCACCGTGTCGGCGGCGTTGTCCACCGCGGTCACGGTCACGTCCCCGACGCTCGCCGTGTCTCCCGCCGCGACGGTCAGGGTCTTCGCCGCGCTCAACGCGAAGTCGCCGGCGACCGTTTCCGTCCCCGACGCCGGCGCCGCCGCCACCGTCACCGTCACCGCTTCGCTCGACGGGCGCGAGAGCGCCGCGGTCACCGACGAAACCCCCGCGCTCTCCAGGATCGAAGGCGGCGACAGCAACAGGATCACCGTCGGCATCGCGTCGTCCTCCCGGATCTGCAGATCGCTGGACGACGACAGCGTCGCCCCGCGCCCGCCCGCGACCGCGGCCGAGAGCGTCACCCGCTTGACCGCCGGCGCATGAACGTCGTTGTCCACCGCCCTCACCGTCACCGCGCCGGCGCTCGCCGTGGCCCCCGCCGCGACGGTCAGGGTCTTCGCCGCGCTCAACGCGAAGTCGCCGGCGACCGCGTTCGCTCCCGGCGACGCGGAAACCGTGAGGGTCGCCGCCTCGGTCGACGGCCTCGACAGCTTCGCGGTCACCGTCGATACCTCGCCGTTCTCCGAAATCGAGAACGGCGACAGGACCAGCCCCGCCGACGGCGTGGGGTCGTCGTCCAGGATGCCGAGGTCCGCGGACGCCGGGTCCGCCACCAGCCCCCAGCCGCCCGAGATCGCGCCGGAGACCGTCACCGTCTTGTCCGGCGAGTCCGTCTCGTCGTTCGCCGCGCTCAGCGTCACCGCGCCCGCGCTCGCCGTGGCCCCCGCCGCGATGGTCAGGGTCTTCGCGCTCGACAGCGCGAAATCGCCCGCGGCCGCGTTCGTCCCCGCCGCCGCGGACACCGTGACCGTGATCGCCTCGCCCGAACTGCCGCCGCTCAACCGCGCCGACACCGTAGCCACGCCGCCGTTCTCCGAAATCGACGTGATCGGCGACCGCTGGCCGCTCCGCGTGAAGACCAGCGCCGCGGTCGGCGTGGGGTCGTCGTCGGTAACGGTCAGCGCCGCCCCGGTCACGTCCACCGCGCTTCCCGCGCTCGCCCCGGTCCCGGTCACCGTCACCGTCTTGTCCGGCGAATCCCGCGAGTCGGCGCGCCCCACGATGGTCACCACGCCGGCGCTCGACGCCGTCCCCGCCGCGATGGTCAGCGTCCGCTCGTCCGACGTGGTGAAGTCGCGCGAAACCGTGTTCGCCCCCGGCGCCGTCGCCACCGTGATCGTCATCGCCGCCCTCGCCGCGCCCGACAGCCTCGCGGTCACCGTCGAGAATCCGCCTTCCGGGATCGACGGCGGGGTGAGGACCAGGGTCGCGGCCGGCCTGTCGTCGTCCTTCAGGGTCAGGGTCGCGGGCGGCGGATCCGCCACCCCGTTGCCGCCCGCCGCCGTCGCCGCCACCGACACTTCCGCGTCCGCCGCGTCCGCGGCGTTGTCCCGGGCCGCGAGGGTCACCGCGCCGACGCTCGCGGTCGAACCCGCCGCGATGGTCAGCGTCGTCCCCGACTGCGTAAAATCCCGCGTCCCCGCCGGCGCCACCGGCGTCGCCGCCACCGTCACCGTCACCGCCTCTTCCGACGGGTGCGACAGCGCTGCGGTCACCGTCGACACCCCGCCGTTCTCCGAAACCGACGACGGCGACAGCGCCAGCGTCAGGGTCGGCAGGGCCTCGTCGTCGGCCAGGGTCAGGATCGCGTTGGACGGCGCCGCCACCCCGAGGCCGCCCGCGATCCGCGCCGACACCCGCACCCGCTTGTCCGGCGCGTCCGCGGGGTTGTCCACCGCCGCCACCGTCACCGCGCCGGCGCTCGCCGTCGAACCCGCCGCGATGGTCAGCGTCCTCGCCGCGCTCAGGTCGAAGTCCGCCGCCGCCGCGCCCGACGCCGGCACCGGCGCCGCGGACACCGTGAGGACCGCCGCTTCGCTCGACGGGCCGGAGAGCGCCGCGGTCACCGTCGACACCCCGCCGTTCTCCGTAATCGACGCCGACGACAGCGCCAGCGTCGCCGTCGGCTTCGCCTCGTCGTCGGCGATGGTCCCCGTCGCCGCCGCGGCCCCCAATGCCGCGTTGACCGGCGCGCTCAGGACCACCTCCACAGTCTCGTTCGGCTCGTCCACGGCGTCGCCGGTCACCGTCACGTCCAGGGTCCGGCTCGTCTCCCCCGCGGCGAAGGTCAGGATCCCCGAGGCCAGCGCCGCGTAGTCCGTCCCCGCCGTGGCCGTGCCGCCCGTGTCCTCGGCGTACTCCACCGTCACTTGCTTGCCGCTGGCCGCGTCCAGCGTCACCGGCAGGGACAGCGTCGCCGTCGCGCCCGCAGCCCCTTCGGCCACGCTCGCCGAGGCGATGGCGACCGTCGGCGGATCGTCGTCGTCCAGGACCGCGAGCGTCAGGGCCGGCGGATCCAGCGCCCCGCCGCCCGACGCGGTTCCCGACACCGTCGCCGCCTCGTCCGCTTCGTCCAAGGCGTCGTCGGCCGCCGCGATCGTCACCACCCCCGCGCTGGCCGTCGCCCCGGCCGCGAACGTCAGGCTGGTGGACGCGCTCAGGGAGAGGTCCACGGCGGCCGCCGGCGGAACCGCCGCCACCGTCACCCGCACCGTCACCGCCGCGGACGCGGCCGGGCTCAGGCTGGCCGTCACCGTGGCCGCGCCGCCGCCCTCCGTCACCGACTCCGACGACAACGCCAGCGCCACCTGCGGCGCCCCGTCGTCGTCCACGATGGCCAAGACCGCGTCCGCCGGGTTCGCCACGCCGTTGCCGCCCGACGCGGTTCCCGACACCGTCACGGCGACGGACGCTTTCCCGTCCGGCTCGTCCCTGCCGTTGTCGTTGGCCGTGATCGTCACCGCGCCGGCGCTCGCCGTCGCCCCGGCCGCGATGGTCAGCGTCTCGCCGGTCAGCGTGAAATCGCCGGAGACCGCCCCCGCGCCCGGCGTCGCCGCCACCGTCACCGTCACCGCCTCGCCCGAGGGATGGGAGAGGCCGGCGGTCACCGTCGCCTCGCCGCCGTTCTCGGCGACGGCGGCGGGCGCCAGCGCCAGCGCCAGCGTCGGCAGGGATTCGTCGTCGGCAAGCGTCAGCCTCGCTCCGGCGACGTTCCCGGCCGCCACGCGGTTGGCCACCGAGGCCGTCACGGTCACCGCCCGCCCGGCGCTGCCCTCGTGGGCGTCGTTGTCCACCGCCGTCACCGTGGCCGTGTCGGAGGCGTTGGCCGTCGCCCCGGCCGCGATGACGATGACCGCGTCCGAACCCACGCCGTAGGCCCCCGCCAGCGGCGTCAGCGTGATGGTGGTCGCCGCCGGCGAGGCGCCGGAAAGGGTCGCCGTCACCGTCGCCGTCCCGCCCGCTTCCGCTATCGCGGCCGGCTGCACCGCCAGCGTCACCGTCGGCGCCTCCTCGTCGTCGGCGACGGTCAGCGTCGCGGCGGCAGGGCGCTCCGTGCCCGTGGGGAAGCTGTGGTCGTTCGTCATGCTGCCCGAAACCGTCACCTCTTTCGCCGCCCCATGGACATCGTTGTCGTTGGCCGTCACCGTCACCCGCCCGGCGCTCGCCGTCGCCCCGGCCGCGATGGTCAGCGTCGCCGGCGACGAAAGCGCGAAGTCCTCCGGCGCCGCGTTCGTCCCCGCCGCCGCCTGCACCGTCACCGTGGTCGCCGCCGCCGATGGATGCGACAGCGCCGCCGTCACCGTCGCCGCCCCGCCCGCCTCCGAAACGGTCGCCGGCGTCAGCGCCAGCCTGGCGGTCGGCGCCGCATCGTCGTCGGCCAGGCTCAGCGTCGCCGCCGCCGGCATCCCCGCCGGGCCGGTCGCGGTCGCCGTCACCGTCACCTGCTTCGCCGGCCCGTCCAGGTCGTCGTCCACCGCCGTCACCGTCACCCGGCCGGCGCTGGCGGTCCGCCCCGCCGCGATGGTCAGCGTCGTCGCCGCCGACAACGCGAAATCCCTCGCCTGCGCGTTCGTCCCGGCCGCCGCCGCCACCGTCAGCGTCGTCGCCGCCGCCGCCGGGCGCGACAGCGCCGCCGTCACCGTCGCCTGACCGCCCGCCTCCGAAACGGTCGCCGGCGTCAGCGCCAGCGTCGCCTCCGGCGCAGCATCGTCGTCGCTCAGCGTCAACGGCGCCCCGGTCACCTCGCCGTCCGCGCCCACGGCGTTCGCCACCGACGCCGTCACCGTCACGCTCCGCCCGGCGCTGCCCTGGTGGACGTCGTCGTCGGCCGCCGTCACCGTCGCCTCGTCGTCCTTGTTGCTGGTTGCGCCGGCCGCGATGACGATGGTGGCGTCGCCCACAGCGTAGCCCCCCGCCACCGGCGTCACCGTGACGGTGGTCGCCGCCCCCGATGGATGGGACAGGGTCGCCGTCACCGTCGCCACGCCGCCCGCCTCCGAAACCGAACCCGGCGCCACCGCCAGCGTCGCCTCCGGCGTGGCGTCGTCGTCCACGATGGTGAGCGTCGCCGGCAGCGGGTTCTCCACGCCGCTGCTGGCGTCGGCCGCGCCGGCGACCGACAGAACCAGGTCGGCCGCGTCCACGTCGTCGGCATCCGCCGCCACCCACACCACCCCCGTGCTGGCGGTCGCCCCCGCCGCGAAGATCAGCGAGGAGTTCGCGCTGACCTTGAAACCATCCTTGTCAGTGGGCGACACCGAGTTTGCCACGGTCACATAGACCGTCACCGCCGAAGACACCGTTCGCGACAGGCTGGCCGTCACCGTCGCCCTCCCGCCCGCCTCGGCGATCGTCGCCGAAGACAGCATCAGCGCCGCCACCGGCGCGCCGTCGTTGTCGAGCATCGTCACGGTCGGGGCATCCGCATCCTGCGAATTGCCGATGATCGTGACCCCCTGGTCGTTCGCCGCCGTGCCCGTCAGCACTACGATCTTGTCCTCCGCGTCGGCGTTCTCCGCCGCCGTCAGCGTCACCGCTCCCGTGCTGGCGGTCGCCCCGGCCGCGATGGTCAGCTTCGTGCCGGTCAGGGTGTAGTCGTCGTTATGGGTGTCCTTCCCCAAGTTCACGATCACGGTCACCGTGGTCGCCGCGCTCGAGGGATGGGAGAGGCCGGCGGTTACCGTCGCCACCCCGCCCGCCTCGGCGATTTTGGAGGGCGTCGCCGTCAGCACCGCCCGGGGCGCGCCGTCGTCGTCGGTGACGGTCAGGGCGGCGCCCGCCACCGTCACCGCCCCGTTGCCGCCCGCCGCCTGCCCCGTCACCGTCACGCTGTTGTCGGGCGCATCGGCGGCGTTGTCGTTCGCCGTCGCCGTCACCGCCCCCGCGCTGGCGGTCGCCCCGGCCGCGATCGTCAGCGTCGTTCCGGCCAGCGTGAAATCCGCATCCGGCGACACCGTGATCGTCACCGCGTCGGTCGAGCTCGGCGTTATCGTCGCCGTCACCGTCGCCGTCCCGCCGTCCTCCGAGATCGACGCCGGCGAAACCGCCAGTTGCGCCGTGATGGCGTCGTTGTCGGCGATGGTGGCCGCGCCGTTGGCGGCCCCCGGCGCGACGCTCGCATCCACCGCCCCGCTCAGGCTCACGACGATCGTCTCGTCCGCCTCGTTCAGCGCATCGTCCGTCACCGCCACCTCGATGCTCCCGCTGGCGGCCCCCGGCGCCAGGGTCAGCGTGCCGGCCGCGATGGCCGTGTAGTCCGCGCCCGAGGTGGCCGTGCCCGTCCCCGCATCGGCGTAGCCCACCGTCACCTGCTTCCCGCTCGCCACGTCGGGCGTCACCGTGAAGGAGAGCGTCCCCACGTCCTCCGCCGCGCCGGGCGACGAGATCGACAGCGCCGGCGGGTCGTCGTCGTCGGCGATGATCCCCGTCGCCGTCGCCGCCGTGCTCGACAGCGTGAGACCTGCCGCTCCGGTCAGCTCCACCACCACCGTCTCGTCCGGCTCGTCCGCCGCGTCCTGCGTCACCGCCACTTCGATGGTCCCGGCGGTCGCTCCCGCCGCGAAGGTCAGCGTGCCGGCGGCCAGCGCCGCGTAGTCCGTCCCCGCCGTGGCCGTGCCGCCCGTCCCTTCCGCGTAGCCCACCGTCGTTTGCCGGCCGCTGGCCGCGCCCAGCGTCACCGCGAACGACAGCGCCGCGTCTCCCTCGCTCGCGCTCGCCCCGGCGATGGAGACCGCCGGCGCCGGGTCGTCGTCGTCGATGGTCCCCGTCGCCGTCGCCGCCGTGCTCGAGATCGTCAAACCGGCCGCGCCGGTCAGCTCCACCACCACCGTCTCGCTCGCCTCGTCCAGCGCGTCGTCGGTCACCGCCACGTCGATGGTCTTGCTCGTCTCCCCCGCCGCGAAGGTCAGCGTGCCGTCGGCCAGGGCGGTGTAGTCCACGCCGGAGGCCGCCGTGCCCGCGCCGGCATCGGCGTAATCCACCGTCGTCTCCCGCTCGCTCGCCGTCACCATCCCCGGCACGAAGGCCAGCGTCACCGGGAACGACAGCGCCGCCCCGCCCTCGCTCGCCCGCGCCTGGCCGATGGCGACCGACGGCGAGGGGTCGTCGTCGGTCATCGTCACCGTCACGGTCACGTTGGCCAGGCTGTCGTAATCGGCGTCGCCCGCGCTGGCCGCATCCAGCGTGAAGGCGACCTGCTCGTCGTCCTCGTCCACCAAGTCGTCCAGCGCCAACGCCCCCACCGTCTGCGCCGCGCTCCAGTTGCCGGGCGCGAAGGTCAGCGTCTGCGCATCCGCGAAGCCGCCCCGGATCTTGCCGACCCGCAACTCTGCGGGGTTGCCGCTCGCGATCGTCACCGTCACGTCCGCCGCCGGCTTGCTCGCCAGCGCCAGCGTGAAGGTCTCCGTCTCGTTCTCCGCCACTGTCACCGCGCTCTTCGACACCGCCAGCCCGGCCGCGTCCACGTCCGTGGTCCGCGCCTTCGCCCGCGCCGTCGCCAGCACGGAGTAGGCGTCCGCGGCCCCGCCGTCCGGGTCCAGCGTCAGCCGGTAATCGACGGCGCCGTCCACCGCGCCGTCCGTCGCGCCGGTCAGCGTCACCGTCTGCGCCGTCATCCAGTCGGCGGGCGTGAAGGTCAGCGTGGTCGCCGCCGCCGGCGCGGCGCCGCCCGAAGACAGCAGCCCTTCGCCGTCGTCGCCGCTGGAGACCTTCACCGTCGCATTCGCTATCGGCTCGCTGGCCAGCGCCAGCGTGAACGTCGCGCTCCCGCCCTCCGCCACCGTGAACCACGGATCGTTCGCGTCCGCCGGCAGGGCCGGCGCCAGCGCGAGCCCGGCCGCGTCGTCTTCCGTCACCGTCAGCGTCAGGTCCGCCGGGTTCCCGTTCCCGCTGGAGACGCCCGACACCGCCACCCGCTTGCCGGCGACGGACGTATCGACGATCGAGTCCACCTCGTCGTCCACCGCGGCGATGGTCACCGTCCCGGCGCTCGCGGTGGCGCCCGCCGCGATGGTCAGCGTCGTTCCCGTCTGCGTGAAGTCGTCCGCCGCCGCGTTGGTCCCTGCCCGCGCGGACACGGTGACCGTCGTCGCCTCGCTCAACGGCGCCGCCAGACGCGCCGTCACCGCGGCCGAGCGCGCGTCCGCCGCCGCGCCCGCGTCCTCCTCGATGGTGGTCCGCGACAGCGCCAGGGACACGTCCGTCGGCCGGCCCGTGGCCTCCGACGACGCCGGCCCGTCCGGCGCCCCGGTCCGGGTCGAGATCACCCGCACCATGGCGTCCGCGCCCGCGGCCAGGCCGGTGATCGTGTAGGCGGTCGCCGCCCCGCCGGTCACCGCCGCCTGCCGTGTCGCCGGGTCGTAGCTTTCCGAACCGGACCTCCACTGCACCTTGTAGCCGTCCGCCTTCGCCGCCGCCGTCCAGTTCACCCGCAGCGCGTCCACCGCCGGGGTCGTCGTCACCCCCGTCACCCGGTCCGGCGCCCGCGGCGCGATGGTCATGGAGAAGGCCAGGCTGCCCGCGTCGCCGTCGCGGTCGGTCGCGGTCAACGTCCAGGCCGCCGCTCCCGACGCCGCGGTCGGCGTCCCGCACACCGTGCGCGCCGCGCCGCACGTTCCCGTCCCGTCGAGGTCGAATTCCAGCCCAGCGGGCAGGCTCAGCGTCGCCGCCGAACCCGGCCCGGTCAGCGCGTAAGCCAGGGGCGGGTTGCCGCCCGACGCCGCCGGCAGCAGCTCCGAAACCGCCGCGTCCTCCGTCCACGCGAATCCCGCCGGGGCGTCGGCCGCGAACGCCGGCCGGGCGTCCTCCTCCACCGTCAGCGAGAACGTCAACGTCGCCCGGTCGCCGTCCACGTCGGTGGCGGTCAGCGCGTAGTCGGCCGCGGGCGCGGCGGCCGTGGGCGTGCCCGTGATCCGGCGCGCGGCGGCGTCGAAGGCGAGCCCCGCCGGCAGCGCCGGCGCCAGGCCGTAGGTCAGGGACGAGTTGACGTCCGTCGCCGTCTCCCCCGCCCCCGGCGCGGGGAAGCTCGCCGCGGGCAGCGCCGGGTCGTCGGCCCACACCCGGCTCCCCTTCACGAAACTTTTGGCCGCCGCCGTCGCCGAGCCGAACGACGGCGCCCGGTCGTTGATCCGCGGACGGCCGTTCGCGAACGAAATCCGGGCGCGGGCGTCGAGGTCGTCGATCGCCGGCGTGTTGTGGTAAGGCCCCCCGTCGGCCCGGATGTAGCCGGTGACGCCTTGGGAGGAGTCGTAGAAGAACCGGAACGGACGGCGCGGTATCGAAATGCCGTCGCCGTCCCAGTCCGACGCCTGCACTTGGTAGCGGAAGGTGAGTTCGTCCGGGTTGGTGTCGTAGAACGTGGCGGCCTCCGCCTCGCGGTCGTTGTCGCCGATCTTCAGTTTCAATCCGACGCCGGCGCCGGAAGTGGCGATGGCGGCGTCGAAATAGAACGTGAAGAGAATGTATTCGCCGGTCCGGAAATTCCCGAGCTCGGCGCCCACGGTGTCCGTGATGCGGAGTTCCTCTACGCCGGGGTTGACGGACACCGCGATGGAGACGTTCAGCGTCGCCATGTCGCCGTCGCGGTCCGTCGCCGTCAACCGGTACACCGTCGCCCCGCGAGCCTGCGTCGGCTGCCCCGTGATCCGCCCGCCATGCGCATCCCGCGCCCCCGGAGCCGTGTACGTCAGCCCCGCCGGCAAGGTCGCCATGGCGTAGGTCAGCGTTCCGTTGCCCCCCGTCGCCGCCGGCAGGCTGAAGGTCGGGAACGTCCGGTTGATCCCCAGGGTCCGCATGACCTGCGAGACCGCGAACGAGGGCTGCAGATCGTCGGCGATCGTCCCCGTCCCCGCGGCCGTCCCCAGCGTCGCGTTCGTCGGCCCGCTCAGGACCACCACCACCGTCTCGTCCGCCTCGCTCCGCGTGTCGCTCCACGCCGCCACCCCGATGGTCTTGACCGTCTCCCCCGCCGCGAAGGTCAGCGTCCCCGAGGCCAGCGCCGTGTAGTCCGCCCCCGCGGTCGCCGTGCCGCCCGTCCCCTCCGCGTAGGCCACCGTCACCCGCTTGCCGCTCGCCGCGCTCAGCGTCACCGCGAAGGTCAGCGTCCCGCCCTCGCCCACCTCCGGCGAATCGATGGCGAGCGACGGCGTCGGGTCGTCGTCCATGATGGTTCCGACGCCGGCGGACGCGCTCCCCAGCGTCGCGCCGGAAGGGCTGGAGAGCGTCAGGCGCAGCGTCTCGTCCGCTTCGTTCAACGTGTCGCCGATCGCCGCCGCGGCGATGGTCTTGCGCGTCTGCCCCGGCGCGAAGGTCAGCGTGCCGCCCGCAAGGGCCGCATAGTCCGTCCCGGAGGTCGCCGTGCCCGTGCCCGCGTCCGCCCAGGCCACCGTCGCCTGCCTGCCGCTGGCCGCGTCCAGCGTCACCGCGAACGACAGCGTCGCCTGGCCGGCGTCGCCCTCCGTCACGCTCGGCGAAGAGATCGACAGCGTCGGCGGGTCGTCGTCGTCGGCGATCGTCCCCGTGCCCGTCGCCGTGCCCAAGGCCGCGTTCACCGCGTCGGAGAGCGTCACCAACACCGTCTCGTCCGCCTCGTCCAGCGCGTCGTCCGCCACCGCCACGTCGATGGTCCTGGCCGTCTCCCCCGGCGCGAAGGTCAGCGCGCCGGCGGCGAGCGCCGCGTAATCCGCCCCCGCCGTCGCCGTGCCGCCGGTCCCCTCCGCGTAGTTCACCGTCACCGTCTGGCCGCTGGCTATGCTCAGCGTCACCGGGAACGACAGCGCCGCCCGGCCGCCGGTCCCTTCGCTCGCGCTCGCCGCCCCGATGGCCAGCGTCGGGCGGGTATCGTCATCGGCGATCACGCCCGTGCCGGTCGCCCCGCTGAGCGTCGCGTTCGTCGGGTTGCTCAGGGTCAGCGTCACGGTCTCGTCCGGCTCGTTCCCCGCGTCGCCGGTCGCCGTCACGGCGATGGCCTTGCTGCGGTCTCCCGGCGCGAAGGTCAGCGTCCCGCTCGCAAGGGCCGTGTAGTCGGTCCCCGACGTCGCCGTGCCCGTACCGGCGTCGGCGTAGTCCACCGTCACCGTCTTGCCGCTGGCCACGCCCAGCCTGACCGCGAAGGTCAGCGTCCCGGGCATGGCGTCGCCGGCGTCGCCCTCCGAAACCTGCGCCGCGTCGGTCAGCGCCAGGTCCGGCTGATTGTCGTTGTCGGTCAGCGTCAGCGCCGCCCCCGTCGCCCGCCCGGCGCCCGCGGGGAAGCTGTGGTCGTTCGCCGCCGTCGCCGCCACCGTTTCCCGGCGGTCGTCCTCGTCGCGCAGATTGTCCACCGCCGTCACCGTCGCCATGTCCGAGGCGGCGGCCGTGGCGCCGGCCGCGATGGCGATGGTCGCGTCCGAACCCGCCGTCCAGGCCCCCGGCTTCGGCGTCACCGTCACCGTGGTCGCCGCGCTCGAGGCGCGCGACAGCGTCGCCGTCACCGTCGCCGCCCCGCCCGCTTCCGAAATCGACGTCGGCGCCACCGCCAGCGTCACCTCCGGCGCAGCGTCGTCGTCGGCGATGGTCAAGGTCAGCGGCAGCACCGCCGGCGCGTTCGCGCCGGTCGCCGCGGTCGCCGACACCGTCACCGCCTTGTCCGGCGCGTCCACGTCGTTGTCCACCGCCGCGACGGTCACGACGCCCGTGCTCGCGAGCGCCCCCGCCGCGATGGTCAAGGTCTTCGCCGCGCTCAGCGCGAAGTCGCCCGCGACCGCCGGCGCTACCGGGTCCGCCGCCACCGTCACCGTCGTCGCCGCGGCAGCCGTCGCGCTCAAGCTCGCCGTCACCGTCGCCGCCCCGGCCTGGCCGCCGTCCTCGTCGATGCGCGCCGACGACAGATGCAGCGACACCCGCGCGCCGTCGTCGTCGAGATTGGCCGCCCGCACCTCGCTGCTCGCCAGGGCGCGATAGTTGGCGTCGCCGGGCGGCGTGTCCGTGGCCGCCGCGCTGTCCGGGTCCAGCGTGATCGAATAACCCACGTCGCCGTCGACCGCGTTGGCCGGCGCGTCGTTCTGGCCGTGGACGGTCACCGTCTGCGCCGTGCTCCAGGTGGTCCCGTCGAACGTCAGCGTCGCCGTCGCCGCGGTCGAACCCCCGGCGACCGACACCAGCCCCTCGCTCGCGTCCCCGCTCTCCACCGCCACCGTCACCGCCGCGGTCGGCGCGCTGGAGAGCGCCACCGTGAAGCTGTCCGTGGTCTCCGTCTCCGAGGTCCGGGTCGAACCCTCGCTCTCCACCACCGTCAGCCCCGCCGCGTCGTCGTCGGCGTTGGTCACGCTCACCGCGACGTTCCCCAGGCCGCGATAGTTGGCGTCGGACGCGCTGTCCGGGTTCAGCGTGACGGCGTAGCTGCCGTCGCCGTCGTCCGCGTCGTCGTCCACGCCCCGCACCCGCACCTCCTGGGCGACATTCCAGTTGGTCGCGTTGAAGCTCAGCGTTCCCGAACCGCCCCAGGTTCCGCCGCCGTCCACCGACAGCTCGCCCTCGCCCGACGACCCGGACGGGACCGACGCCTCCACCGTCGCCGCCGCGGTCGGCTCGCTGGAAAGCGCCACCGTGAAGGAGTCCGTGGTTCCCGCCTCGCCGGTCCGGGTCGATCCCTGGCTCTCCACCACCGTCAGCCCCGCCGCGTCGTCGTCGTCGCGGATTTGGGTGTTCGCGGTCCAGTCCCTCACGTTGGCGTTGACCGGGTTGGCGAGCCTCAGGTTCACCGACTCGTAGAGGCTCTCGTCTATGTCGTCGTCCAGCACCGTCACGTGGAAGCTGAGGGACGTGCGGCCCGGCGGGACGGTCAACGTCCGCCCGACGAGGGAGGTGTAGTCCAGCCCCGCGGTCGCAGCCCCGGAGGCCCCCAGAGCGAACGTGATCGGCAGCTCGCTCGCGCCATCCATTTGCAAAACGAAATTCAACTGCCCCGCCTGGACGTAGGTAAATCCGCCGGGCCTCCGCGCCGCGCCGCTGTGCCCTTCCCAGCCGGCATCGGTCGGGCTGAAGAGGGTGACCGTCGGCGTGCGGTCGTCGTCGGCGAGCGTCAGCGTCACGTTCGACGGCGCCGCCGCGCCGTTGCCGCCCGTCGCCGCGCCGGAGACCGTCACCTGCTTGTTCGGCGAATCCAACCCGTTGCCGTTCGCCGTCACCGTCACCGCCCCGGCGCTGGCCGTGCTTCCGGCGGCGATGGTCAGCGTCCTGGCCGCGCTCAGCGTGAAGTCCCGCGCCGCCGCATACGTCCCCGCCGCCGCAGCCACCGTCACCGTCACCGCTTCGCTGGAGGCGGCCGAAAGCGCCGCCGTCACCGACGCCACCCCGCCCGATTCCGAAATCGACGCCGGCGCCAGGGCCAAGGTCACCGTCGGCAGGACCTCGTCGTCGGCGAGCGTCAGCGTCGCGTTCGACGGCGCCGCAACGCCGTTGCCGCCCGCCGCCGCGCCGGAGACCGTCACCGCCTTGTCCGGCGAGTCCACGTCGTTGCCGTTCGCCGTCACCGTCACCGCCCCCGCGCTGGTCGTGCTTCCCGCCGCGATGGTCAGCGTCGTCGCGGCGGAGAGGTCGAAGTCCGCGGCCGCCGCCCCGGTCCCCGGGGCCGCCGCCACCGTCACCGTCACCGCCTCGCCGGACGGATGCGACAGCGCCGCCGTCACCGACGACGCCCCGCCCGACTCCGAAATCGACGCCGGCTCGAGCGCCAGCGAGAGCGTCGGCAGCGCGTCGTCGTCGGTCAGCATCAGCGCCGCCCCGGTCACCGCGCCCCCGCCGCTCGACACCGTGCCCGTCACCGTGACGGAACGGCCCGCGACGCCCTCATGGGCGTCGTTGTCCACCGCCCTCACCGTCGCCGTGTCGTCGCCGCCGACGGTCTGTCCGGCCGCGATCACGATCTCCGCGTCCGAACCCGCCGCGTAGGCCCCCGCCGCCGACGTCACCGTCACCGTCACCGCTTCGACCGAGGCATGGGCGAGGGTCGCCGACACCGTCGCCACCCCGCCGGCCTCCGAAACCGACGCCGGGTTCACCGACAGCGTCACCGCCGGCGGGTCGTCGTCGTCCGTCAGCGTCAGCGCCGCCCCGGTCACGGGGTTCGCGCCCAGACCGCTCGACGCCGCGCCGGTCACCGTCGCGCGCCGCCCCGCCGCGCCCTCGTAATCCGAGTTGTCCACCGCCTCGACCGTGGCCTTGTCCGTGGTCGCGGTCGAACCGGCCGCGATGACGATGACCGCGTCCGCGCCCTGCGCGTAGGCCCCGGCCGCCGGCGTCACCGTCACCGTCACCGCCTCGCTCGACGGGTGCGAGAGCGTCGCGCTCACCGTCGACACCCCGCCGTTCTCCGCCACCGACGCCGGCGCCAGCGCCAGCGTCACCGTCGGCGCCTCCTCGTCGTCGGCGATCTCCAGCACCGCCCCGGTCACGCCCCCGGCGCCCTGGGCGTTCGCCATCGCGCCCGACACCGTCACCTGCCGGTCCGGCTCGTCGATGGCGTCGTCCACCGCGGTGAGCGCCGCGGTGTCCGCGGGGTTCTCCGTCCGCCCGGCCTGGATGACGATCTGCGCCGTGGACGGATCCACCGCGTAGGCGCCCGACAGCGACGCCACCGTCACCGTGGTCACCGCGCTCGACGGGTGCGAGAGCGTCGCGCTCACCGTCGCCGCCCCGCCGGCCTCCGAAATCGACGCCGGCGACGCCGACAACGTGACGCCCGGCGGGTCGTCGTCGTCGAGGAGCGCCAGCGCCGCGTCCGCCGGGTCCGCCACCCCGCCGCCCGACGCCGCGCCCGACACCGTCACCGTCCCGCCCGGCGAATCCGCGGCGTTGTCGTTCGCGGTCACCGTCACCGCGCCCGCGCTGGCCGTCGAACCCGCCGCGACGGTCAGCGTCCGCGCCGCCGACAGGGTGAAATCTGCCGCCGCCGCCCCGGCCCCCGGAACCGCCGAGACCGTCACCGTCACCGCCGCGCTCGCGGCGCCGGAGAGCGCCGCGGTCACCGTCGACACCCCGCCGGCCTCCGGGATCGACGCCGGCGACAGCACCAGCGCGAGCGTCGGCGGGCCGTCGTCGTCGAGGAGGGTCAGCGCCGCGTCCGCCGGATCCGCCACCCCGCCGCCCGCGGCCGCGCCGGAGACCGTCACCTTCTTGTCCGCCGCGTCGTCGTTGTTGTCCGCCGCGGTCACCGTCACCAGGCCGGCGCTCGTCGTGTTCCCCGCCGCGACGGTCAGCGTCCGCGCCGCCGACAGCGTGAAGTCCCGCGCCGCCGCCCCGGCCCCCGGAACCGCCGAGACCGTCACCGTCACCGCCCCCGGGGCCGGATAGGAGAGCGCCGCGGTCACCGTCGCCTCCCCGCCCGACTCCGAGATCGACGACGCGGACAGCACCAGCGAGGCGGTCGGGCGGGCGTCGTCGTCCTCCAGGATCAGCGTCGCCGGGTTCGGCTTCGCCGCCCCGTTGCCGCCCGCGACCGCGCCCCGAATCCGCACTCGCTTGTCCGGCGTCACCGCCGCGTTGCCCACCGCGGTCACCGTCACCAGGCCGGCGCTCGTCGTGTCCCCCGCCGCGATGGTCAGCGTTCGCGCCGCCGACAGCGTGAAGTCCCGCGCCGCCGCCCCGGCCCCCGGAACCGCGGAGACCGTCACCGTCGCCGCCTCGCTCGATTCCCCGGAGAGCGTCGCGGTGACCGTCGCCTCCCCGCCCGTCTCCGAGATCGACGACGCCGACAGCGCCAGCGTCACCGCCGGCGTCGGCTCGTCGTCCACCAGGACCAGGAACGCATCCTTCGCGCTATGCACCGTCACGCCCGACCCGAACGGCACCCGGCCCCCGATGCGCAACTCCCTGTTCGGCGCATCCACGTCGTTGTCCAGCCCCGTGAACACCACCGCCTCCGTGCTGGCCGTCTGCCCCGCCGCGACGTTCAGCCCGGTGCCCACGGCGCCCCTCACCCCCACGGCGCGGTAACCCGCCACGTTGGCGCTCGGCGTGATCGATATCAGGACCCGCACGTCGGCCGCCGCCGCCGAGCTCAGGGCCACCGTCAGCGTCGCCGTCCCGCCGTTCTCCGAGATCGACGACGACGACAGCACCAGCGACGCCCGCGGCGCCCCGTCGTCGTCGCGGATCGCCAGCGTCGCGCCGGCCGGATCCGCCACCCCCAGCCCGCCCGACGCCGCGCCGGAGATCGCCACCCGCTTGTCCGGCGAGTCCGCGTCGTCGTCTCTGGCCGTCACCGTCACCACGCCCGAACTGGCCGTCGCCCCCGCCGCGATGGTCAGCGCCCTCGCCGCGCTCAGCGCGAAGTCCGTCCCCGAACCCGGCGACGCCGACACCGCGATCGTCACCGGCTCGCTCGACCGGTGCGAGAGCGTCGCGGTCACCGTCGCCACGCCGCCCGTCTCCGCGATGGAAGCCGGCGTGACCGCCAGCGCCGCGGTGGGCGTCGTGTCGTCGTCGGTAATGGCGAGCGTCGCCTCGGTCACCGCGGATACGCCCTGGCTGTTCCGCGCCGCGCCGGAGATCGCCACCCGCTTGTCCGGCGAGTCCGCCGCGTTGCCCACGGCCGCGATCGTCACCGCGCCCGCGCTCTCCGTCCGCCCCGCCGGGATCGTCAGCGTCGCCCCCGTCTGCGCGAAGTCCGCCGCGGCCGCGTGCGCCCCCGCCGCGGCCGAGACCGTGACGGTGGTCGCCGCGCTCGACGGATGGCTGAGGACCGCGGTCACCGTCGACACCCCGCCCGACTCCGAAATCGAGGCCGGCGACGCCGCCAGCGCGGGCGTCGGCGGATCGTCGTCGTCGCGCAGCGTCAGCGTCGCGGCGGGCGGCGCCCGCGCGTCGCCGCTCGCCGCCGCCCGAACCGTCACCCGCTTGTCCGGCGCATCGACCGCGTTGTCCGCCCCCGTGATCGTCACCGTGCCGGCGCTGGCCGTCGCCCCCGCCGCGAAGGTCAGCGCGGCCGGCGCCGACAGGGCGGCGTCGCCCGCCAGGGCCGGGGGCGCCGGCGTCACCGACACCGTGAGGGTCGCCGCCGACACCGCCGCCTTGTCCAGCGTCGCCGTCACCGTGGAAACCCCGGCGTTCTCCCAGATCGCCGCCGGAGACAGGGAAAGGGTCGCCTTGGGCAGCGCGGCGATGGGGATCCACTCCGCATAGTCGAAATAGGTCTGTCTGCCGTCGGTCCCGCCGCGGACCGTATGCGTGACGATGACGACCACGCCGTCATTGTCGATCATCGCCTGCGTAAGACGGATCGTCCTGGACCAGCCGGCGCCGGCGGCGAGGCGGCAAACGGCGCTCTCGGTCGGCGCGGGGGCGAAATTTCCGTCGCTTCGCCTGACCGTCCTGTAAGCGCACGCCCAGACCTGCCGCTGCGACGCGACAGCCGTAGCCGACGGGGTCACGTCGATCGTTTGCGGGGCGGTCTTGCCGAGCAGCGACGCCGTGGCGACGTCATAACCGGTTCCCGCTCTCCAACGCCTGTCGTCCCCCGTCGGCGTTCCGCTCTCGTTGTCGGCAATCGTCAGCGTCGCGCTCGCCGGGTTCGCCACCCCATGGCCCCCCGCCGCCGCGCCCGTCACCGTCACGGTCTTGTCCGCCGCCGCCACGTCGTTGTTCACCGCCGTAATCGTCACCGCGCCCGCGCTCGCGGTCGCGCCCGCCGCAATGGTCAGCGCATCGTTCGCGCTCAGCGCGTAGTCCGCCGCCGCCGCGCCCGTCCCCGGCTCCGCCGCCACGGTCACCGTCACCGCCGCGCCGGACTTGCCCGACAGCGTCGCCGTCACCGTCGCCACCCCGCCGCCTTCCGAGATCGACGTCGAAGACAGCGCCAGCGTCGCCGTCGGCGTCGCCTCGTCGTCGACGATCGTGAGGGTCGCGGCCGCCGGGTCCGCCGCGCCGCGCCCGCCCGTGGTCACGCCCGAGACCCGCACCCTCCCGTCCGGCGCGTCCACGTCGTTGTCGTCGGCCGCGATCGTCACCGCGCCGACGCTCGCGGTCTGCCCCGCCGCAATGGTCAGGGTCCTGGTCGCGCTCAGGTCGAAATCGCCCGCGACCGCCGGGGCCACCGGGTTCGCCGACACCGTGACGGTCGCCGCTTCGCTCGACGGGTGCGAGAGCGTCGCGGTCACCGCCGCGCTGTCCGCCCCGTCCTCGGCGAGCGACGCCCGCGACAACCGGAGCGTCACCGTCGGCGTCGCGTCGTCGTCCTCCAGCGTCAGCGTCGTGTCCGCCAGACCCGTCAATCCGTTGCCGCTCGCGACCACGCCCGCGACCGTCACCGACTTGTCCGGCGAATCCGTGTCGTCGCCCCGCCCCGTCACCGTCACCGCGCCCGAGCTCGTCGTGGCTCCCGCCGCGATGGTCAGCTTCGTTCCCGTCTGCGCGAAGTCGTCCGAAACCGCGTTCGTCCCCGCGGTCGCCGTCACCGTCACCGTGGCCGGCGCGCTCGACGCCCCCGACAGCCGCGCCGTCACCGTCGACACTCCGCCCGTCTCCGAAACCGACGCCGGCGACAGGACCAGGGTCAGCGTCGGCTGCGCCTCGTCGTCGGTCAGCGTCAGCGCCGCCCCGGTCACCGCGCTCGTGCCCTGGTCGTTGGCCATGCCGGCCGTCACCGTCGTCGCGCGCCCGCCGCCGCCTTCGTAGACGTCGTTATCCACCGCCGTGACCTCCACCGTGTCCGCCGCGTTCGCCGTCTGCCCCGCGGCGATGACGATGGCGGCGTCCGAACCCACCGTGTAGGCTCCGGAAGCCGCCGTCACCGTGATCGTCGTCGCCGCGCTCGAGGTCAGGCTCAACGTCGCGGTCACCGTGGCCTTGCCGCCGTTCTCGGAAATCGACGCCGGCGACGCCGAAAGCGTCACCTCCGGCGCGTCGTCGTCGTCGGCGACGGTGAGCGCGAGGCTCCCCGGATCCGCCACCCCGCGCCCGCCCGTGGCCGCGCCGGAGACCGTCGCCGTCTTGTCAGGCGCGTCCGCCCCGTCGTCGACCGCCGTAATCTCCACCACCCCCGCGCTCGCCGTCGCCCCCGCCGCGATGGTCAGCGTCCTGTTCGCGCTCCAGCTGAAATCGCCCGCCGCCGCCGGCGGCGTCGGCACGAGCGAGACCGCGACCTCCACCGATTCGCCCGAGGGGTGGGAAAGGGTCGCGGTCACCGTCGCGACGTTGCCGGCCCCGCTTTCGTCGATGGTCGCGGCCGAAAGCGCGAGCGACAGCGTCGGCAGCGCGTCGTCGTCCACGATGGTCAGCGTCGCGTCCGCCGGGTTCGCCGCGCCGTTGCCGCCCGCCGCCCGCCCGGAGATCGTCACCCGCTTGTCCGCCGAATCCGCCGTGTCCGGGCTCGCGGTCACCGTCACTGCGCCCGCGCTCGCGGTCGAACCCGCCGCGATGGTCAGTTCCGTGCCCGTCAACGTGAAATCCGTCCCCGCCCCCGGCGCGGCGGACACCGTGACCGTCACCGCTTCGCTCGACTCGCCGGAGAGCGTCGCGGTCACCGACGCCGCTCCGCCCGCCTCCGCGACGGACGCCGGCGAGAGCGCCAGCCGAACCGTGGGCGTCGCCTCGTCGTCGGCCAGGGTCAGGGTCAGGCTCGCCGGGTCCGCGATGCCGTTGCCCCCGGATGCCGTGCCCGAGACCGTCACCGACTTGTCCGCCGAATCCACCGCGTTGTCGTTGGCCGCGATCGTGACCGCGCCGACGCTGGCCGTGGCGTTCGCCGCGATGGTCAGCGTCGTTCCCGTCAGCGTGAAATCGCCGTCCACCGCGCCGGACGAGGACGCCGCCGTCGCCGCCACCGTGACCGTCACCGCTTCGCTCGACGTGCCGTTCAGCGCCGCGGTCACCGTCGCCGTCCCGCCGTTCTCCGGGACCGACGACGACGACAGCACCAGCGACACCGTGGGCGTACCGTCGTCGTCGCGGATCGTCAGGGTCGCGTTCGGAGGGTCCGCCGCCCCGGGGCTGCCCGCCGCCGTCGCCGAGATCGTCACGCCCTTGTCGGCCGAATCGGTGGGGTTCCCCACCGCCGTCACCGTCACCTGCCCCGAACTCGCCGTCGCCCCCGCCGCGATGGTCAGCGCGTTGGCCGCGCTCAGGGCGTAGTCGCCCACCGCCGCGCCCGTCCCCGGCGCCGCCGCCACCGTCAGCGTCACCGCGGCGGCCGAGGGGTTGGAAAGCGTCGCCGTCACCGTCGCGACGCCGCCCGTCTCCGAGATCGAGGCCGGGCCGAGGGCCAAGGCCGACGTGGGCCGCGAGTCGTCGTCGGCGATGGTCAGCGTCAGGCTCGACGGCGCCGCCACCAGCCCGTGCCCGCCGGCCAGGGTCCCGCTCACCGTCGCGCTCTTGTCCGTCGAGTCGATGGCGTCGTCCACCGCCGTGACCGTCACCGCGCCGGCGCTCGCCGTCGCCCCGGCCGCGATGGTCAGCGTCCGGCCCGCGCTCAACGCGAAGCCGCCGTCGGCGGCGAGGGCCGCGTAGACCGCCACCGCCGCCACCGTCACCGTGATCGCCTCGCCCGAGATCCCGCCGGCCAGGCTCGCCGTCACCGCGGTCGCATTGCCCGCCCCGCTTTCGGCGATCGTGTCGGGCCTCCCCGGGTCCGGATCCGAAAGCGCGAGCGCGAGCGTCGGCGTCGGGTCGTCGTCGGCGATCGTGCCCGTGCCGACGGCGGCGCTCCCCAGCGTCGCGCCGGAGGGGTTGGAGAGCGCCACCCGCACCGTCTCGGCCGGCTCGTCCAGCGCGTCCCCGGTCACCGTCACGGTGACGGTCTTGCTCGTCTCCGCCGCCGCGAAAGTCAGCGTGTCGCCGGAAAACGCCGCGTAGTCGGCCCCCGACGACGCCGTCCCCGGGTTCGTTGCCGCGGCGTAATCCACCGTCACCTGCCGCCCCGGCGCCCGGTTCAGGGTCACGTCGTACTCCAGCGTCGCGGTCTCGCCCGCCGCGCCTTCCGTCGCGCTCGGCGAGGAGATGGAGAGCAGCAGCTCCTGAATTTCGATGGAGAAGCGCAGCTCCGCCTTGTCGCCGTCCCCGTCCGTCGCCACCAGCGTGTAGTTCGCAGCGGCTTGCGCCGCCGTCGGCGTGCCGGAGATCGTCCGCGTCGCGGCGGCGAAGGCGAGTCCGTCCGGCAGAGACTCCTTGACGCCGTAGGTCACGCCGCCGTCGCCCTGCGTCGCCGTCGGCAACTGCTGCGAGACCGCGTTGTCCGCGACCCAGATCCAGGACGGGCTGGCCGTCGAGCCGAAGGTCGGCGCGGTCTGCCGCCCGCGGACCTTGTGACCGGGATCGTCCGGCACCGCCCCGAAATCCCGGTTCACCCGGTTGTCGCCGCCGCCGCGCCCGGCGGTGTGGAACCGTAAACCGCCGGTCTTGCCGCCGCCCATCGGATTCTGCGGAAAGGAGATGCCGTCGCCGTCCCAGTCGCCCTCCTGCACCGCGTAGCTGAAATAGAGCTTGTCCCAACGACCGTTCTCGTTGCGCCAGGTCGGGTTGCTCGCGCGGCGCGCGTTGGCCCCGACGCGGATGTCCAGATACAGGCGGTCGGTGAGCACCGTGCCCAGCCGGTGGGTGAAATCCACCGTCACGTCGATGCGGTCGTTGGTTCCGAAATCCCCGTTCTTGCCGTAGGTCTTGTCCGTGCCGGGATTCGAGGCGATCGAGATCGACTCGATCCCCACGTCGTTGGAGACCGCCAGGGTGAAGGCGAGATCGGCCGTGCGCCCGAACCCGTCCGTCGCGCGCAGCGTGTAGTTGCCCCGCGACGAAGCGCTGCTGCGCGACCCGGCGATGGTCGCCGTGGACGCGTTCAGCGCCAGTCCGGTCGGCAGCGCCGGCGTCACCGAATAGCCGACGTTGTGCGCCTCGTCCGCATTCGCGATCTTCGGCAGCCGGTAGTTCACGGATCCGCCGGTGTAAAGCGTGACCGTCGGCCCCGACACTCCGGAAAACGTCGGCGCCGGCGTATCCACCTTGTGCCCGGACTGGGCGCCGAAGCCGTGCAGCAGCTTTTCCAGCTCGAACTGCCGGAAACTGCCGCCGGCCGTCCCCCTGATGCCGCTCTCGGCGCGGCCGGGGGAGTGCAGCGCGTTCTCGGCGAGGCTGATGCCGTCGCTGTCGCGGTCGCCCTTCCGCACCACGTAATCGAAATAGAGCCGGCGGAAGGAGGTGTTTCCCAGGCCGTAGCGCCGTTCCCGATCCTCCCACTTCCCGGTGAGGGTGCGCGTGGTGCTGCCCACCGAGATGGTGAGCTGGACCGTGTCGACCGAGTTGATGGAGATGCTGCGAGTGTTCGCCCAGCCCCACGGCACCAGCACCGTGACGGTCTCGCCCGGCCAGTAGGTGTCGCCGGACTCGGGCCGGGAAACGATATAGGGATTGTCCAGTTGGTGACCGCGGAAATATATGCTGAAGCTGTTCGTGTGGGGTAGCAGGGGGTGGCTGTTGCCGACATGCGCCCCCGCCTCCGGCCCGCCCGCCACCAGCGCTACGGCGAACCCGCTCGCGAGCGCAATGCCCGCCAAGGCCGCAGCGAGCCGGCTACTGCCCGCCGTTGCCTTCACGACGCCTCGCGGGGCGGGGGGGGGGGGGGGGGGGGAAATTTCACGCCAATGGACCGGCGAACGGGCGCTGCCCGCTCCTACCGCCGCCGAATTCCGGAATCATCGCCCGGAACGACGCAAAGCCCCCCTTCGCAAAAGCTGGTTTCCAACATCCCGGCTATCCAGTGAAATTCGACGCTTTTCGTTTCTTGTCGTATAGGTCCCTTCTTGTCGTATAGGCAGAAATCGCTCTCGGTCGGCCCGATGACCGCCCGCGCGCAAGCTGGCTCGAAATCTAGCGGCGGGAAGCAGGAGAGAAACCCTAATTTCAGACCTCCTGACATTGTTAGATTTTTACTGGACGTTCGACACTTCTTGGGAAAGGCGCGGCGATGGACCGCTCGAAAAGCCGAAGGCAGCCGCGAACGAGACTGCGTTGTCGGGCAAGAAGACAAGGCGCGACCATGCCGCCCTGACGCGTGTTCAATAAAATATTTAATGGCGATTGCACAAAGAATAAACAAAAATAACCGATTATCGGGCGGCATGTCAGGAGTTCTGAATTTCGAGGCGTTTGCGCCGTGCCGTTTTCGTCGGCCCGCCGCCCGCCCGGCACCTCGCGGAGTCGATAGGGGGAGATTGTCACGTCCGCACGCATCCCGGCCAACGGTCCGGAGCCGCCGCGCCGTCGGCAGGGGGATGTCGCGCGACAGTCCTTCGGCGAACGAGAAGGCTTCGGATCCCCTTCCGCCGTTACCTCCGCGCGTCCTTTGCCTCTTCGAAAAATCCTTCCAGACTGATGGCGGGCTCCCGGTTGAGCTTCTCCGCCCACTCTCTCACCTTGCCGCCTTCCGCTTCGTCCAACGCTTCGCAGACCGCCTTGTCCCAAGCCTGCCGAACCGGCGCGTATCCCTCCCGATACTGCGGAACCTCCATTCCGCGGGTTTCTTCCCAAGCCCGCGCCAACCGCTCTATCGCCCTCGGCTGATCGAGCATCGGAACCCGGATCCGCAGTAAAGCCTGCGGGTTGTAGACGGGGAAGTTAAGTTTCTTGCCCCGATGAACCAGGGTCATAAGCCTGCCGGGCGTACTGTTCAGCCAGACGGACCACGCTTTCGCCTGTTGCAGGGTCAGCCCTTGCACCGGCTTCCACCACATCCCGATTTGTTTCTTTTCGCAGGCGACGGCGCTCACTCGCGCAGTCCCCGTATCCTGCCCTGCGGTCACCAACAGGTGGCTCGCGCACTCTTTCATCCATTTACTCCACAACCTCTCCTCCCGCGCTTCCCTGGGGTCTTTCGTCTCGCCTTCGCTCGGTTTCGGCAGCATCTTCGAGTCGGGACGCCCTTCGATCCGCATCTGTCCGTCCGCAGCTTTCGAATTGAGCACCCATCGTGCAACGCCTGTCCCCTTGTACTCCACAAGCGACCCGTGCCCCGGCGCCTTCATGGTCACATTTGCCTCTCCCATCGGGATCAGGCTTCCCCACCCGAGCATCTCCTCGACGGCGTCGTCCAGCGTCGGATCCCGCCATCCGGCGGCGCTCCAGTCCCCTGCCGCCATCCGCTCGGCGCATACCTCCTTCGCCCGCCCTTCCGGAATTTGCTTTCCGCCCGCCACGGCTTCTGCAACCTCCACGGCCTCCCTCGCCGTGCGAGGCAGCCTGTCCAGGCTCACGAAGCGCGTGGCTCTTCCTTCCCCGCGGCCCGCCCGGGCGCCGACGACAAGGCTCTCGTTGACCGCCGTTCCCTGGCTCAAGTTGACGTTGTTCGGTTCGTGGCACGTCAGCACGTAACGGATGTGCAGTTGGTCGGCGAGAATTCGCCGCTGCCGCAGTCCGCTCGGCGCAAGCAGTCCGGCGGTCGGGATGACCATCCCCAGGACCCCTCTTTCGGCGTCGGTGCACTTTAGGCCCAGCGCGACATAGAGCGGCTGCGTCGTCGTCTTCTCCGCCATTCCCTGCATCGCGGGGTCTGCAACTTCGAGGATGGCCTGGGCACCGTCGATGCGCTTGCGCACCGCTATCTGCTGACCCCGCTCGAACTTCAATCCCAGTTTCTTCCGGGTCACGAACGGGGGGTTCATCAGCGCAACCCTGCGCCCTCCGATTTCTTCGACCACATCGTCGACGACCCCCTCCTGCTCCCTCGGCTCGTCTTCGCGCAGCGCGATGCGCACCCCCTTCGCCTTGTCCATGTATGTCCGTTCACCCTCAAGATCGAAGCTCCCCTGTCCTTGGGCATCCCACGGCGAACTGCCGACGATCCTCTTGTCGGTCAGCAACTCCAGCGAGCCCGCGCTCGCCGGCTCTGTCCGGTTGTCCCCGTTCCCGTAACCGTAGGGCATTTCCCACAGCCCCATCTTTCTGTATCGCGCCTTCAGGTCCCCGATGGTGAGCTGCGCGCCGGCGAGCTGCAGGGACACAGGGTTGATGTCGAGTCCCGCAATCCCTTCCTCCACCATATATTTGTGCAGCTTAGCGCTGATCTCTTCCCCTGCTCCGTCTTTGATCGCCCGGCGTTTCATTGCCGCTATCCATGCCATCAGCAGCGTGCCGCTTCCGCATGCGGGGTCCATGAGTCTCGCCCGCTTCCATGTATCCTCCATGTTCCATTGCGTTTCGCCGCATGCTTCCATGGCGAGCTCCGCGAGCAGCACGCCGGCTACCGGCCGCGTGAAATACGCGCCGTCGGCCGCCTGGTCGCCCATCACTTTGTTGAACAACTCCCCCGCGTGGTCCATGCCCATGGCGGCGTAGGTGTCGGCGATCTCCCCGGCGTCGCGCGTGATTCCCCGGATCGCGGCATCCAGCGCAGCGGTCTTGCGCACCTGACGCGTCAGGTGTCGGAGCAGGTTACGAGCCTTCTCGAACACTGGCCGGTAATCGATCGCCAGGATTTCATCCCAAGCGCTCATCAGCGCTTCGGCGGGCGACTCGTGCCTCGATACTTCCTCCAGCAAGATCGTTTTCCGCCCCTTCAAACTGCCGGAACGCTCGATCCGGGCGTGCACGATGGACGCGGTCATCAGCAGGAGCGCCGTCACGGTGCACGCGTCCGCTCGCTTCTTCCCGTCATTCGTCATGTTCTGCATGCCGAGCTGACTTTTGAGCTCGTCTTCAAGCGCGTCCTCTTTCAGCCGTGCCGCCGCGGCCTCCACGCTCTCGCGCAACACGTTGAAGTCGCGCTCCGGCCCGCCCAGCAGCCCCGACCGTTCCAGCACGTTGACCCGGACCGCTTCCGCGCCCTCCTCTTGGAGCGAGTGCAAGAGCTCGAGCGAACGCTGCGTCGCCCGGTCAGTCTTGCCCTCCTTTCTCTTCTTCGCCTGCTTCCTTGCTGGGCGCAGCTTCCGCCGATCCCGTTTCGGCTTGCGGATCTCTTCCCTCAGCGTCCTTGAGGCGCGTTCGATTGCCGGTCCTGTCCGGTAGCCTTCCTCTTCTCGCTGCCACTCTGGGTACGTATTCACCGGGGCGATGAGCGGGCGGGTCTCCTGACGGTCGTCCACGATATATGTCACGGACGGGATCTCATCGACCGTTTCGACCTCTCTCGCATCTTCGAGCGACCCGCGCTTCGCCAGCCTTTCCCGGGCGGACGTTCCTTCCTCGGCGTTGGCCACGACCTCTTCGAATCCGTACCCGGTCCAGAGCACTGCGAACTCGCCCTCCGCGTCCCAGATGACGGCCAAGTGCTGCGCAAGTTCGTCTTGCGGCGGGACCGCGACGTGCAGCAGCTTGGCGAGTTCGCGCTCGATCCGACCGTCGTGCGCGCGCAGCGCGTTGAGGATCTGTCCCAGCTCCTTCCATCCTTCGGCGTTCTCGCATCCTTCGAGCCACGCTTCAGCGTTTTGCGTGGGCGGGATCTCCAACGGCACGATGACGTAGCCCATCTCCTTCGTCTCGCTCCGCCGCATGACCCGACCGACCGCCTGGATCACCTCCACCGGGCTCTTGCGCGGTTCGATGAACGCCACCGCGTTGAGCTCCGGCGTGTCGATCCCTTCCCCGAAGATCCCGACGTTGCTGACCCCGTAAGGTTCGTCGGTTGTCGCGCTGCGCAGTCCCAGCAGCGCTTCCTCGCGCCTCGCCGCGCTATCGCCTGAGTCGCGGTGCTCGATGCAGTACTCCTTGACCTCCGCGTCGGTCCCCGTGCCCAAGTCCTTAAGCCAGTCCTTCACCGGTTGTCCGGTCAGCTCCTCCGCCAAGTTCTTCGACTGATCGATCCTGTTGCAGAACGCGATGCTCGCCCCGATCGGGAGTTGCCCGTTGCCTTTCGGATCCGGCACCATGCGCCATCGCGTAGGCCAGCTTGCGCACGTTGAGGCTCGTGGCGACGCCGACGCTTGTTCCGTCCCCTTCTTTCGCCAGCGTCGATTCGCGCTTCCGGGCCTCCCGATTCGCCACCTCGTGACCGCTCGCCGGCACCATGACCGCCATGATGCGGTAATCGCTGATATAGCCCTTCTCCACCGCGTCCTTATAGGGCAGACGGTAACACTCGGCCCCGAACGTGGCTTCGTCGTCCATCGTGTGGACTTCCCACTCGACCTTCTTCTTGCCTTCTCCCATCGCGAAGACCCGCGGGGTGGCCGTCATGTACAGGCGGGTTCGCGCCGGGAAGTCTTGGCTTCGGTGGCATATCGTGAACGACCGGATCTTTTCGCCCAGCTCCTTCCTCTTGGTTTTCCTGATGCCCGCCGTGCGGTGCGCTTCGTCGCAGATCAGGAGCGCCGCGCGCATCTTGCTTTTGCGCAGCGCCTCCGCGGTTTGGTGCCCCGACTGGTATGTCGAGAAGATGACGGGTCGGCGGTCACGCGGCTCCTTGCGCCCTTCGAGCCACCTCATGATCCCTGCGCTCTCCCTCGCCACGCTGCCTACGAGCTCCGCGGCGTCGACGCTGCCCCTGTCTTCCGTCGGGTCGCCGTCCGTGCCGACCCGCATTTCGTCCGTAGCCGCCCTCTCTTCCTCCTCGTGCCTTCTATCCCGTGGATCCGCTACGCGTTGGTCGGAGCAGACCGACAGGGTGTCGAGCTTCTCCCCGCTGCGCTCCGCCCAATCCAGCCACGCCAGACGGAGCTGCCGGACCAGCCCGATGCTCGGCGCCATGACCACGGTGAGTTCCCCCCCCCCCCCCCCCGCGATTCGCCTGGACACCTCGTAGCCAACGCGCGTCTTTCCCGTGCCGCAAGGCATGATCGTCCGCCCGCGGCTCTCGTCCGGTTCCCATCCCGGGTGCCTTGCCTTCGCCCTGCGCAGCGCTTCCAGTCCCGCGACCGTCTTCTCGATCGCCTCGTTCTGCATCGCGGTCCTCGGATCCTCCTCCCATCCTTGCGCCGCCTTGCGATTGTCCATCTCGGCCCCGATGGCCTCGGAAATGATCACCCATCGGATCGGCGCTTCAGGATCTCCGAGCGGCTCGAGCTTCTGCCGCACGTTCTCCGTCGGCTGTACGTTCGACACGATCCACCGTTCGGCCCAAACCGGATTCTTGGTCGCTGCCAGAAACGCGTTGACCTCGGCTGCCTTGACGGCGCCTTCGTGTCCCTCCCTCGTTCGTCCTCGCGCCTTGCACTGGATGGCGATCAGCCTGCCGTCCCGACCTCTGGCCACGATGTCCACGCCGTCGTCGGCCGCGCGCGAGCGCTCGCCCATGGTCTTTTCGCGATCGGGCCAGTCCGCCCATTCCCAAGCCTGCTCGATCTGCCACTCGGTCAGGTGCGGCGCCACGTCCCGCGTGAGCGTCTCCAGCCATTTGCCGTCCCCTGCGTCTTCCCTGCGCTCGCGGATGATGTCCTGCGCTTTCCCCAGATCGCCTCCGTTCATGTCCGTTTGCACCAGCTTTCCTCCTGTTTCCTTCGCGCACGACCGCTTCTCCGCGGGGCCAACCACCGCAACGAAAGGGAATTATACGAGAGTCTCAATTCCAACGATCAAGCGTGGGAGTCTCGGACAACGTTGACGAACTGTAGCACAGCGCGGGCGCGCTCTTCCTGTATTGCGTTGCCAGATTGGTAATCGGGTGACCTCACGCGGACAGTGGACCATCCGCTTTGCTTCCGAGCTTCCCGCTCGTCCATGTCCCCTCCGCTCCGATCCCGAAGCCCGCGCGTCAGTGGCGCTGTAGTGCCTCCAGCGCAACAGAACAGTTTCGGGCGGGGACGGCATTTTGGCCAAGCGGCCAAGCCCAATGCTTGAGCCGGTGCCTTACTATTTCCCTGGATAGCATCAAGGGAAAATGTGGCTTTCGTAAATAATTCCCCAACGAAAGCGGTCAATTAACTCGGTGCGCGGTCACGCCTTCTCGACGCCGCCGCCGGACGCCGCTTCCGGACGCCGCCGAGCGCGTTCCCGCGGCCGGGCGAGCGCCGCGACGACGCCGCGCAGAGTCTTCACTTCCCGCTCGCTCAATCCGGCGCGGACGAAAATGTTGCGGATATTGCGCACCATCCGCGGCCGCTTCTCCGGCGGAAACAGGAACCCGCCGCCGTCCAGTTCCCGCTCGAGATGCTCGAAGAAGCCGATCAACGCCTCCCGCGGCGCGGGCTCGCCGCCCTTGCGGGCCGACGCCGCGACGGACCCCGGCTCTCCGAACCACTCGTAGCCGATCAGCAGCACCGCCTGCGCCAGGTTGAGCGACCGGTGCTCGGGACTGACGGGGAACGTGACGATCGCGTCGGCGAGCGCCACGTCGTCGTTGTGCAGGCCCTTCGCCTCCCGGCCGAAGAGGACGCCCGAGCGAACGCCGCCCGACGCGTCGCGGCGCAGCGCCGGCGCCAGCTCCCGCGGCGTCAGCACCGGTTTCTCCATGTCCCGCATGCGCGCCGTCGTGGCGTAGAGCCGCTGCAGATCGGCCGTCGCCGCGGCCGTGGAATCGAACAGCCGCGCCTCCTCGAGAACGCGTTCCGCCCCGGAGGCGGTGTTGAGGGCCTTGCAGTTGGGCCACTCCCCCTTCGGCCGGACGAGGCGCATTTCGCGCAACCCGAAATTCATCATGGCGCGCGCCGCCGCGCCGATGTTCTCGCCGAGCGTGGGACGAACGAGAACGACCGCCGGCGGCGCGCCGACCGCGGACGCCTCGCGGAGCGTCGCTGCGGTCACGCCGGAACCGCGCCGGCGCGGAGCAGCTTGTAGGAGATCGAGTCCTGAAGCGCGTTGTAGGACGCGTCGATGATGTTCGTCGAAAGCCCGACGCAGCACCAGCGATGATCGGCGCTGTCGGCGCTTTCGATCAGCACGCGGGTCATCGCGCCCGTGCCGTCCGCCGGAGTCAGGATCCGCACCTTGTAGTCGACGAGCCGCATGTCCCGGAGCTGCGGATAGCTTTGAAGCAGCACCTTGCCGAGCGCGTTGTCCAGCGCGTTGACCGGGCCGTTCCCCTCGGCGACCGCCATGTGCTGCTCCCCGCCGACGGCCACCTTGACGGTCGCTTCCGAAAGCGTCACCAGATCGCCCCGCGCGTTCCAGCGCCGCTCGTCGAGAACCCGGAACGAATTCAGGACGTAGAACCGGGGCATCTCGCCGAGGGTCTGCCGGGCCAGCAATTCGAAGCTGGCCTCGGCGCCGTCGTAGGCGTAGCCCTCGAACTCGCGCTGCTTGACCAGCTCGAGAAGCCGGGGAAGCCGGGGGTGCCCGGGATCGATGTCGATGCCGGCCTTCCGGAACCGGGCGAGGATGTTGGAGCGGCCGGACTGGTCGGACACGACGATGCGGCGTTCGTTCCCGACCAGCGCCGGGTCGATGTGCTCGTAGGTCGCGGGGTTCTTTTCGACCGCGGAGACGTGCAGCCCGCCCTTGTGGGCGAAGGCCGACAATCCGACGTAAGCGGCGTTCCGGGACGGCGGCCGGTTGAGCCGCTCGTCGAGAAGGCGGGACGCTTTGGTGAGGCCGCCCAGATCCTCCTCGGACATGCCCGTCCGGAACCCCATTTTCAGCATCAGGTTCGGAATGATCGCCGTGAGGTTGGCGTTGCCGCACCTTTCGCCGAGGCCGTTGAGGGTGCCCTGGATCTGGCGGGCCCCGGCGCGCACCGCCGCCAGCGAATTCGCGACCGCGTTCTCGGTGTCGTTGTGGCAATGGATCCCGAGACGGGTTCCCGGAATCTCGCGGCCCGCCGCCGCGACGATCTCGCGGACCTCGTGCGGCAACGTTCCTCCGTTGGTGTCGCAGAGGACGATCCAGCGCGCGCCGGCGCGATGCGCCGCCAGGGCGCAGGCCATGGCGTAGCCGGGGTCGGCCTTGTAGCCGTCGAAGAAATGCTCGGCGTCGAACAGCGCCTCCGCGCCCCGGGAAACGGCGAAGGCTATCGAGTCGGAGATCATGCCGAGGTTCTCGTCGCGGTCGACCCCGAGCGCCACGTCCACGTGATAGTCCCAGGTCTTTCCGACGATGCAGACCGCCGCCGGCGACGCGTTCATCACCGCGGCCAGGCCGGGATCGTTCGCCGCGGAGCGGCCGGAGCGGCGGGTCATGCCGAAGGCGGCGAATTTCGCGCGCTTCAACGCCGGCGCCTCGCGGAAAAAGGCGTCGTCGGTCGGATTGGCGCCGGGCCAGCCGCCCTCGACGTAGTCGATGCCGATGCCGTCCAGGGCGCGGGCGATCGCGATCTTGTCCGCCACGGTGAAGTCCACGCCCTGGGTCTGCGCGCCGTCGCGCAGCGTCGTATCGTAGAGATGGATACGGTCGTCTTCCATGAGTCCCCGCCCGGAATCAGCCCCGACTTACAGGATTTTCGGGGTTCCGCGCAACGCCGCCGCGCGCCTGCGGGCGACCGCGGAAGGCGTTGACGATCGGATAGCGCCGGTCGCGCCCGAAGGATCTGCCCGTGGTCTTGACGCCCGGCGGCGCCTGGCGCCGCTTGTATTCCGCTCCCAGCAGCATGCGCCAGACCCGCAGCACGAGCGCGCGGTCGAAGCCTTCCTCCACCGTCCGGTCGATGCTCATGTCGCGTTCGTTCAGGCACCTCAGGATGGCGTCGAGATCCTCGTAAGGCGGCAGGGTGTCCTGGTCGGTCTGATCGGGCTTGAGCTCGGCCGACGGAGGCTTGGCGATGACGCGTTCCGGCATCACGGGGCCGTCCGGGCCCGCCGCGCCGTCCGTCCGGTTCCGGTTGCGCCAGCGGCACAACGCGAACACGTCGGTCTTGTAGACGTCCCGAAGCACGGAATAACCGCCGCACATGTCGCCGTAGAGCGTGGCGTATCCGACGGACATTTCGGACTTGTTGCCGGTCGAGACCACCATCGCGCCCGTCTTGTTGGAAAGCGCCATCAGCGCGATGCCGCGCGACCGCGCCTGTATGTTCTCCTCCGTCGTGTCGGCCTCCGTTCCGGCGAGGACCTCCGCGAGCATGCCGTCGAAGGCGGCCATCGCGGGCTCGATGGAAATGCTGTCGAGACGCGCGCCCAGCGAGGCGGCCACGGCCGCCGCGTCGTCCAGGCTTTCCTGCGACGTGTAGCGCGACGGCATCATGACGCAGCGAACGCGGTCGGCCCCAAGGGCGTCGACCGCGACGGCGGCCGTCAACGCCGAATCGATCCCGCCCGACAGCCCGATGATGACGCCGGGAAAGCCGTTCTTGGCGACGTAGTCCCGCAAGCCCAGCACCATCGCCGCGTAGACGGCCCCGATGCCCTCCGGCGGCGGCGACCTGTCGGCCTCGTGGCAGATCCAGCCCGACGCTCCCCGCCGCCAGCGGGTAAGCAGCAGGTCTTCCCTCCACGGCGGCGCGCAGGCGCGCAACGCCCCGTCGGCGCCGATCGCGAAAGAGGCGCCGTCGAACACCAGCTCGTCCTGGCCGCCCACCTGGTTGACGTAGATCAGGGGCAGGCGGCACTCCGTCGCGCGGGCGACGGCCAGGTTGAGCCGCGCGTCCCACTTGCCGGTCTCATAGGGAGAACCGTTGAGGACGGCGAGGATCTCCGCGCCCGATTCCTCCAGGCATTCCGCGACCTCGTCCGTCCACATGTCTTCGCAGATCATCGCCCCCAGCCGCACGTCCCGAAAATTCACCGGGCCCGGGAGCGGGCCCGCCGCGAAAAACCGCTTCTCGTCGAAAACTCCGTAATTCGGCAGATCGCGCTTGAAGCGAATCGCCGCGACGACGCCGCCGTCGATCAGCAACGCGGCGTTGTACAGCTTGCCGTCCTGCGCCCACGGCGCGCCCGCGAGAACCGCCGGTCCGCCGTCCGCGGTCTCGGCCGCGAACGCGTTCACCTCGCGTTCGACCGTCTCCCGGAAGATCGGCCGGAACACGAGGTCTTCCGGCGGATAGCCGGAAACGAAGAGTTCGCCGGTGACCAGCAGGTCGGCGCCGAGTTCGGCGGCGCGCGCGCGCGCGCGGCGGAGAAGGCCGACGTTGCCCTCCACGTCGCCCACCGTCGGGTTGAGCTGGGCCAGCGCTATGTCGAGCGTATCGGTCATGAGACCGGCAGCGATCTACTCCGCGGCTTCGCGGACCGGCTCGCGAGCGCGCTTCAGATGCTCCCCGATCACGAAGGCCAGTTCCAGGGACTGCGACGCGTTGAGGCGCGGGTCGCAATGGGTGTGATACCGGTCGGAAAGGTTCTCGTCGGTGATGTCCTGCGCGCCGCCCGTGCATTCGGTCACGTTGCGGCCGGTCAGTTCGACATGAACGCCGCCGGCGTGCGTCCCTTCCGCTTCGTGCACGGCGAAGAACCCGCGGACCTCCCGCAGAATCCTGTCGAAGGGCCGCGTCTTGTAGCCGGCCCGGCTTTTGACCGTGTTGCCGTGCATGGGATCGCAGGTCCAGACGACCTGCCTGCCCTCGCGGGCGACCGCGCGCACGAGGGGCGGAAGCTTCGCCTCCACCTGGTCGTGCCCCATGCGGCTGATGAGGACCAGCCTGCCCGGCTCGTTGCGGGGATCGAGAATGTCGATCAGCCTCAGCAGCTCGTCGGGCGTCTGGGACGGGCCGGTCTTGAGGCCGACCGGATTGGCGATTCCGCGCAGGAACTCCGCGTGAGCGCAGTCCGGCTGGCGCGTGCGGTCGCCGATCCACAGCAGGTGCGCCGACGTGTCGTACCAGTTCCCGGAGGTGGAATCGACGCGCGTCATCGCCTCCTCGTAACCGAGGAGCAGCGCCTCGTGGCTGGTGTAGAAGTCTGTTTCGCGAAGCTGGGGCGTGGCGGCCGGCGTAAGCCCGCAGGCGGCCATGAACGTCATCGCCTCGTCGATCCGGTCCGCGAGTTCGCGATACCTGTCGGCCTGCGGGCCGGCGGAAACGAACTCGAGATTCCACCGATGCACCTGATGCAGATCGGCGTACCCGCCCTGCGCGAAGGCGCGCAGCAGGTTGAGGGTGGCCGCCGACTGGTTGTAGGCCTGTATCATGCGCCCGGGCTGCGGCCGCCGGGCGTCCGCGTCGAACGCCATGTCGTTGATCATGTCGCCGCGGTAGCTGGGAAGGACGACGCCGTCCCGCTCCTCGTCGGGGGAAGAGCGCGGCTTGGCGAACTGCCCCGCGAGCCGGCCGATCTTCACGACCGGCTTGCCCGACGCGAAGATCAGCACGACGGCCATCTGCAGAAGAACGCGGAACGTGTCGCGGATATTGTTCGGATCGAATTCGGCGAAGCTCTCGGCGCAGTCGCCTCCCTGCAGCAGGAAAGCCCGCCCTTCCGCCGCCGCGGCGATCTGGCCGCGCAGCCTGCGGGCCTCGCCCGCGAACACGAGCGGCGGATAGCCGCGAAGCCGGTCTTCCGCGTCCTTCAACGCATCCGGGTCCGGATATCGCGGCGCCTGGAAGATCGGCCGGCTTCGCCAGCTGTCGGGAGACCACTGCATCGGTTCGCTGCCTCTTGTCGCGGCTCCGATGCGTATACGCGCATCGGCCGCCGTTATCCACAAAAACCGCGCGAACGGCGATCGCCCGCGCGGAAGCCTGCGATCAGGAGACCGCGTCGCGCATCGTCACGAACTCCTCCGCGGCGGTCGGATGGATCCCCACGGTCGCGTCGAACCGCTCCTTGGTGGCGCCGCATTTGAGCGCGACGGCGAGGCCCTGGACGATTTCTCCGGCGTCCGCGCCGACCATGTGGCAGCCGACGACCCGGTCGGACGCCCTGTCGACGATCAGCTTCATCATCGTCCGCTCTTCCGAGCCGGTCAGCGTGTGCCGCAGCGGCCGGAAGGTCGACCGGTACACGTCGATGTCGCCGTACGCGGCGCGGGCGTCGTCCTCCGTCAGCCCGACCGTGCCGACCGGCGGATCCGAGAAGACGGCGGTCGGGATGTCCGCGTAGTCCATCTTGAGGTTCGTGCCCCGGAAGAGGTTGGACGCGAGCCGCATCGCCTCGCCGATCGCGACCGGAGTCAGCTGATGGCGGTCGATGACGTCCCCGATCGCGTAAACGTTGTCGAGGCTGGTCCGGAAATAATCGTCGACGACGACCGCGCCGTTGCCGTCGAGCGCGACGCCGCTCTCCGCGAGGCCCATGCCGGCGGTGTTGGGATCGCGGCCGATCGCGTACATGATCCGGTCGACCTGCCGGATTTCGCCGTCGTCCATGGTCACGTCGAGCCCGCCGGCGGTCCTGTCGATGCGTTCGACGGTCCGGTTCCAGGTCAGGGCGACGCCCTTCTTCTCCATCTCCCCGGCGAGATGCCGGCGCGCGTCGATGTCGAAGCCGCGCAGGAACAGGTCGCGGCGGTAGACCAGTTCGGCCTCGGCCCCGTATCCGTTGAATATGCTGGCGAACTCGACCGCGATATAGCCGCCCCCCACGACCATGACGCGGCGCGGGCGGTCTTCGAGATAGAAGGCGTCGTCGGACGCGATGGCGCGTTCGATGCCCGGCGTGCCGGGCATACGGGGCCGGCCGCCGGTCGCGATCAGGATCCGGTCGGCGGTCACCGTTTCGCCGCCCACGTCGAGCGTGCGCGCGTCGACCATTCTCGCCCGCGCCTCGTAGAGCGCGACCCCGGCGTTCCCGAGCAGGTCGCGATAGACGCCGTTGAGACGCTCGATCTCGCGGTTCTTGTTGGCGATCAGATCCGGCCAGCGCAGGGTCGGCTCCTCGAAGTTCCAGCCGTAGGCGGCGGCGTCGCGCGCGTCCTCGGCGTAATGCGCGCCGTAAGAGAACAGCTTCTTCGGGATGCAGCCGACGTTGACGCAGGTGCCGCCGAGAAAGCGTTCCTCGGCCACCGCGACCCGGGCGCCGTAGGACGCCGACATGCGGGCGGCGCGGACGCCGCCCGATCCGGCGCCGATGACGAAGAGGTCGTAGCCGGTCACGACGCGTTTCCCGGTCCGGGCTTCAAGCGCCGATGCCGCCGATCAGCACGTACTTGATTTCCAGGAAGTCTTCGATGCCGTATTTGGAGCCTTCGCGGCCGACGCCGGACTCCTTCATCCCGCCGAACGGCGCGACCTCGGTCGAGATGATGCCCTCGTTGACGCCGACGATGCCGTATTCGAGGCCCTCCATCACCCGCCAGATGCGGCCGACGTCCCGGCTGTAGAAGTAAGCCGCAAGGCCGAACTCGGTGTCGTTGGCCATGGCGAGCGCCTGCTCCTCGGTCTCGAACCTGTAGAGCGGCGCGACGGGGCCGAACGTCTCCTCGCGGGTTATCTTCATGCCGGTGTCGACCTCGGTAAGAACCGTCGGCTGGAAGAACGTCCCGCCCAGTTCGTGGCGGGAGCCGCCCACGGCCACGCTGGCGCCGCGCGCCACCGCGTCCTGGATGTGCTCCTCCACCTTCTCGACGGCCGCCATGTCGATCAGCGGCCCCTGATCGGTCTCTCCCGAAAGCCCGTCGCCGATCCGCATCTTCGCGACCTCCTCGGACAGCTTCCGGGAAAACGCCTCGTAGACGCCGTCCTGGACCAGCAGGCGATTGGCGCAGACGCAGGTCTGGCCGGTATTGCGGAATTTGGACGCCATCGCGCCGGCGATCGCTTCGTCGAGGTCGGCGTCGTCGAAGACGATGAAGGGCGCGTTGCCGCCGAGTTCCATCGACGTCTTCTTGACGGTGCCCGCGCATTGCTCGAGCAGCAGCTTTCCGATTTCCGTGGAGCCGGTGAAGGTCAGCTTCCGAACGACGGGATTGGAAGTCATCTCGCCCCCGATCGCTCCGGAAGCGCCGGTGACGACGCTGAACGTCCCGGCCGGAAGGCCGGCCCGCTCGCCGAGCTCCGCCAGGGCCAGCGCGGAATAGGGCGTGGCGGTCGCGGGCTTGACGACCATGGTGCAGCCGGCCGCCAGCGCGGGACCGGCCTTGCGCGTGATCATCGCGGCCGGAAAATTCCACGGCGTGATGGCGGCGCATACGCCCACGGGCTCCTTGGTGACGACGATGCGCTTTCCCGGCGCGTGCTGGGGAATCGTGTCGCCGTAGACCCGCTTCCCCTCCTCGGCGAACCATTCGATGAAGGACGCCGCGTAGAGAATCTCTCCCATGGATTCCTTGAGCGGCTTGCCCTGCTCGGCGGTCATCATCCTGGCGAGATCCTCCTGGTTCTCCAGCATCAGGTCGTGCCACCTGCGCAGGATCGCCGCCCGCTCTTTGGCCGTCCGGGCGCGCCACGCGGGCCAGGCCGCGTTGGCCGCCTCGATCGCCTGGCGAGTCTCTTCCGCCCCCATTTTGGGAACGGTGCCGATCACTTCGTTCGTCGCCGGGTTCAGGACGTCGATGGTTTCGTTCGATCCGGCGCCGGCCCATCGGCCGTCGATGTAGCAGGCTTCGCGGAAGAGCCGGGGATCCTTGAGGTCGAGCGGCATATGCAATTCTCCAGAGTTCGCGCGCACCGCACTATATCGCTGCGGCCTCGCGGTGTCACCGCGCCGACGGACCGAAGCGTTTGCGCTGCGCCCTTTTTCGCGCCTGCTTCCGGGTCCGCTCTCCGGCTGCCGCGGGCACGTTCAGCCGGAAGAGCGCCGGGGCGGGGACCGGCAGCTTCGCTCCGCCGCCGGGCGCGACCGCGCCGCAAGCTCCGGGGGCGAGGCGCGGCTCAGTGCAGCCTGGCGGCGCCCGCCGCGCGCGACAGCAACTCCTCGCCGCCGTCGCTGTCGATCACGTGATCGCCGAGCGCGGCGAGACGGTCGGGATCGTCGATCGCGGCCAGCAGCGTCTCGAGGCGCGTCGCCGTGCCCGCACCGAACTTCCGCGCCGCCTGACGCAACAAGATCGCCCGCTGTCGTTCCAGCCCTTGCTCCTTGCCTTCGGAGAAGCCCAGCTCCCTGCCTTCGGTCAGCCCTTGCTCCCTGCCTTCGGTCAGCCCTTGCTCCCTGCCTTCGGTCAGCCCTTGCTCCCTGCCTTCGGTCAGCCCTTGCTCCCTGCCTTCGGTCAGCCCTTGCTCCCTGCCTTCGGTCAGCCCTTGCTCCCTGCCTTCGGTCAGCCCTTGCTCCCTGCCCTCGGTCAGCCCCAGCTCCTTGCCCTCGGCCCAGCCCCTGGCCCGACTCTCGTCGACAGCCTGATCCATCCGTTTGGCCAACAACGACCCCATCTCTCCCAGCTCCCCTGTCTCCTCGAACGACTTCAGCTTCTTCAGCGTCTCGCCGGTCAACTGCCCTCCGCCGCCTGACGCACCAACGCCGCAACCAAGCCGCGAAGCTTCGCCTCCGTCTCCGGGTCGGTCGCCTCCTGCAACGCCGACAGCGCCGGCCGCAGTTCCTCCCACCGGCCTTGCTCGACCAGCGCCTGCGCTTACAGCACGTTGTCCAGCATCGCATCCTCGACGCCCGCGAAGGTCAAGCAGAAAGTAGCGTTGCAGTTGGCTCAAGCTCCTCGTCGACCGGCCCGACCATCTCCCTCCCGCGGCGCCGACCACCGCGCCTCCCCGCTGTAGACCACCACCGGCACCACCGGCGGCAGCTTCCCGCCGGGCGATTGCTTTTCCTCCTGCAGCTTCGTGCTGCGCCGTGTACCATGCACAGCGGCATGTCCTGGTCGACCGTCGACTGGAACTCCGTCAGGACGACGACGTAGAGTTCGCCGTCCCCCTCGCGGAAGTTCACGCGCCAGACCATGTCGCTGCGCTGCTGTCCCGGCCGGGCGTCCACGAACTCCGTCGGCATCGCCTGCAGGGTGTCGAGGTCGAGCCGGTCGGACCGAAGCGTTTGCGCTGCGCCCTTTTTTGCGTCTGCTTCCGGGTCCGCTTTCCAGCTGCCGCGGGCATGTTCGGCCGGAAGAGCGCCGGGGCGGGGACCGGCAGCTTCGCTCCGCCGCCGGGCGCGACCGCGCCGCGAGCTCCGGGGGGCGAGGCGCGGCTCAGTGCAGCCTGGCGGCGCCCGTCGCGCGCGACAGCAACTCCTCGCCGTCGTCGCTGTCGATCACGTGATCGCCGAGCACGGCAAGACGGTCGGGATCGTCGATCGCGGCCAGCAGCGCCTCAAGACGCGTCGCCGTGCCCGCACCGAACTTCCGCGCCGCCTGACGCAACAAGATCGCCCGCTGTCGTTCCAGTCCTTGCTCCTTGCCTTCGGAGAAGCCAAGTTCCCTGCCTTCGGAGAGGCCCAGTTCCCTGCCCTCGGTCAGCCCTTGCTCCTTGCCTTCGGAGAGGCCCAGTTCCCTGCCCTCGGTCAGCCCTTGCTCCTTGCCTTCGGAAAGGCCCAGTTCCCTGCCCTCGGTCAGCCCTTGCTCCTTGCCTTCGGAAAGGCCCAGTTCCCTGCCCTCGGTCAGCCCTCGCTCCTTGCCTTCGGAGAGGCCCAGCTCCCTGCCCTCGGCCCAGCCCCTGGCCCGACTCTCGTCGACAGCCTGATCCATCCGTTTGGCCAACAACGATCCCATCTCTCCCAACTCCCCTGTCTCCTCGAACGACCTCAGCTTGTTCAGCGTCTCGCCGGTCAACTGCCCGCTGCCCTCCGCCGCCTGACGCACCAACGCCGCAACCAGACCGCGAAGCTTCGCATCGGCCTCCGGGTCGGTCGCCTCCTGCAACGCCGACAGCGCCGGCCACAGATCCTCCCACCGGCCTTGCTCGACCAGTGCCTGCGCGTACAGCACGTTGTCCAGCATCGCATCCTCGACGCCCACCCGGCGAAGGTCAAGCAGAAAATAGCGCTGCTGCAACTGGAACGGCTGAAGCTCCTCGTCGACCGGCCCGACCATCTCCTTCATTTCCTGCGGCGCCGACCACCGCCTCTCGCCGCTGTAGACCACCACCGGCAGCACCGGCGGCAGCTTCCCGCCGGGCAACCGCTTTTCCTCCTGCAGCTTCGTGTATATCTGCGCCGTGTACTTGATCATGCGCAGCGGCATGTCCTGGTCGACCGTCGACTGGAACTCCGTCAGGACGACGACGTAGAGTTCGCCGTCCCCCTCGCGGAAGTTCACGCGCCAGACCATGTCGCTGCGCTGCTGTCCCAGCCGGGCGTCCACGAACTCCGTCGGCATCGCCTGCAGGGTGTCGAGGTCGAGCCGGTCGGCCAGCTCTTTCGAAACGAAGCCGCGCAGCAGGTCGCGGCGCACTCGCGGATGGCTGAACAGGGATTTGTACTTGGCGTCGTCGTTCATCGTTCCTTCTCCTCCCCGGTCGGCGCCCCGGTCGGCGGGGGCGCGTGCCGAAAGTCAATCTATAAGACGAACTTATAGAGCATTTATGAAATGTTCAAGAGAGCCGTTCGCGCTGCGCCATTTTTGTCGGCCTGCCGCCCGGCTGACGTCCCGCGGTCCCTGGAACGCCCCGCCGGGCATTGGTTTCGGGACCGGAGATGGCGTTTGCGGCTTGCCGCCGTCCTTGGCCTTCGGCTTGCCCTGCCAGTCGAGCGGATCCGCACAACGCGCGCCGGGTTGCGGTTGGGTTCCCGAATCAGCGACCCGCTCGTGCTGAAGGCCGGCGACCGTCGCGCGCCACGCCAATCGGGTAGTCGTCGCGCCTGCGCCGCTCGCCGCTCCAGCAGCGCTTCGAGAACCGTCGCCAGACGCTGGAGGTCGCACGGGCTGTCGACCCAGGAAAAGAATGTTCCGTGGGCATCTCGCAGCGTTGCGGATGCCGACAACACTACCCGCGGCGAACCCCTTGGCCGGTTTTTGCCCGGCGCGGCCGTTCCGCAGGAAGGCGGCGTCCGGCCGGCCTTGGGGTGGAATCTGCGAAAATCCCGGCATCGGTACGGAAAATTCGCAGTTTTCCGTACCCGAGCAAAAATTGCGCCCCTTGAAAGCTGTCCGCATTTCAAGACGTCACGAACAGAGCGCGCGGCTCGGACCGCCGGCGCGCTATTCCACTGTCACCGACTTCGCGAGGTTGCGCGGCTGGTCGACGTCCGTCCCCTTGAGCACGGCGACGTGGTACGCCAGCAACTGCACCGGGACGGCGTAAAGGATCGGAGCGACGAAGGGATCGACGGCGGGCAGTTCGATTCCCGCCGCCGCGAGGTCGCCCAGCCGTTCGATTCCCGCCGCGTCCGAGAACAGGATCACGCGGCCGCCGCGCGCGGCGACTTCCTGCAGATTGGACTCCGTCTTGTCGAAGAGATCGTCCGTCGGCGCGATCGCGACCACCGGCACCTGGTCGTCGATCAGGGCGATCGGTCCATGCTTCATTTCCCCGGCGGCGTAACCCTCGGCATGGATGTAGGAAATCTCCTTGAGCTTGAGGGCGCCCTCCAACGCGACGGGGTAACTCGTGCCGCGCCCGAGATAGAGAACGTCCCGCGCATCGGCGACCTTCCGCGCGAGAGCGGCGACGGCCTCGTCGCGAACCAGCACCTCGTTCGCCCGCGACGGCACTTCCGCCAGCGCGCGGCAGAGCGCCGCCTCGCGATCCCCGTCGATCCGGCCGCGCGCGGACGCCATGCCGACCGCCAGGCCGGCCAGGACGGTCAGCTGCGTCGTGAACGCCTTGGTGGAAGCGACGCCGATTTCCGGTCCGGCGCGGGTGAGGAGGACCGCGTGGGACTCGCGCGCCATGGTGCTTTCCGCGTGGTTGACCACGGACAGCACGCGCTGGCCCCGGTCGCGGGCGTACCTCAGCGCCGCCAGCGTGTCGGCGGTTTCGCCCGACTGCGAAACGAACAGCGCCAGCCCGCCCGGCGGCATGTCGACGCCGCGGTAGCGGAACTCGGACGCGATCTCGACGTCGGCCGGAATCCGGGCGATCCTCTCGATCCAGTAACGCGCGACCATGCCGGCGTGGAAGGACGTGCCGCAGGCGACGATCGACACTCGCGGAATCGACCGGGGATCGATGGACAGCTCCGGCAACGCGACGCCGCCGCTCCCGGCGACGGAGCGCAGCGCGTCGCCGATCGCCGCCGGCTGCTCGTAGATTTCCTTGAGCATGAAGTGAGGGTAATTCCCCTTGCCGATCATCGCGCCCGAGGCCACGGTCTGCCGGATCTCGCGTTCGACGACCGCGCCGGACCGGTCGCGAACGACGGCGCCGGAAGCGGAGACCTCGGCCCAGTCCCCTTCTTCGAGAAAGCAGATGCGCCGGGTGAGCGGCGCGAGCGCGAGGGAGTCGGAGCCCACGTACATTTCGCCGTCGCCGTAGCCGACGGCGAGCGGGCTTCCGCGGCGGGCGGCGATCATCAGGTCGTGATGTCCGGCGAAGAGCATGGCGAGCGCGAACGCGCCCTCCAGCCGTTCGAGCGCGAACGCGACCGCCTCGGCCGGCGCGCAGCCCGCCGCGAGATGGCTGCTGACGAGGTGGACCACGGCCTCGGTGTCGGTTTCCGTCGTGAATTCGCGCCCGGCGTCGGCGAGTTCGCGGCGAAGCTCCCGGAAGTTCTCGATGATTCCGTTGTGCACCAGCACGACGCGGCCGTCGGCGTGCGGATGGGCATTGGTTTCGTTCGGCGATCCGTGAGTCGCCCAGCGGGTGTGGCCGATGCCGATGGTTCCGGACAGCGGCCGCGATTCCAGCAGCGCGGCGAGCCTGTCGATCTTGCCCTCGGCGCGCCGCCGTTCGATGCCGCCGCCGACCAGGGTGGCGACGCCGGCGGAATCGTACCCGCGGTATTCGAGCCGCCGCAGTCCGTCGAGCAGAAGCGGCGCGGCCTCGGCCCTGCCGATGATGCCGATGATGCCGCACATCAGCCGTTCGCCTTCCGCTTGCGGAAGGCTCTGGCCCAACCTTCCAGATTCCGCTGCCTGCCCCGTGCGACGGCGAGCGCGTCGCGCCCGACCGCGACGGTGACGACCGAGCCGGCTCCGACGACCGCGCCGTCCCCGACGGTTACCGGCGCCACGAGCGCGGCGTTGGATCCAATGAAGGCGCCGGCGCCGATGTCCGTCCTGTGCTTCGAGAAACCGTCGTAATTGCAGGTGATCGTTCCAGCCCCGATGTTGGCGCGGTCGCCGACTTTCGCGTCGCCGACATAGGAAAGGTGGCCGATGCGCGCGTCCTCTCCGACGAGCGCCTCCTTGATCTCGACGAAGTTGCCGATGCGCGCGCCGCGTCCGATTTCCGCGCCGGGCCGCAGGCGCGCGAACGGGCCGACGACGGCGCCGGCTTCGATCTTCGCTCCCTCGATATGGCTGAAGGCGCGGATCTCCGCGGAGTCGCCGATCGTCACGCCGGGCCCGAACGCGACGCAGGGGCCGATCGTCACGTCGCGTCCGATCCGCGTGTCGGCGGCGAACCAGACGGTTTCGGGATCGATCAGGGTCGCGCCGCCCGCCATCGCCCGGGCGCGAAGGCGGGCCTGCATCGCCGCCTCGGCGGCCGCGAGATCGGCGCGTCCGTTCACGCCCATCATCTCCAGAGGATCGAACGCTTCGACGACGGAGCAAGGCAGTCCGCGGGCGCGGGCGACCGCGACGATGCCGGTCAGATAGTATTCGGCCTTCGCGTTGTCGTTTCCCACGGCCTCCAGCAGGGAGAACAGAACCGCGCCGTCGACCGCCATGATTCCCGCGTTGCACAGTCCGATGGCGCGCTGTTCCTCGGATGCGTCGCGGTATTCGACGATGGACCGCAATCCACCGTCCCCGGCGACCACCAGCCTGCCGTACTCCGCCGGGTCGGCGGGCCTGAAGCCGAGCGCGACAAGGGCGGAACCGGCTCGTCTGGCCTCGAGCATCCTCCGGATCGTTTCCGGCCGCAGCAGCGGGGTATCGCCGAACAGGACAAGGATGTCGCCCGCGAAACCGTCGAGCGCGTCCCGCGCCGCCAAGGCCCCGTGCCCCGTGCCCAAGGCTTCCGCCTGGATCGCGACCGGCGCCGGCGCGACCGCGGCGGCGACCTCGTCCATGCCGGGCGCGACGACGACGACCCTGCGCGTCACCGCCGCATCGTCCAGCGCGTCGAGAAGGTGCAGAATCATGGGCCTGCCGGCCACCCGGTGCAGCACCTTCGGCAGATCCGATTTCATGCGGGTGCCCTTGCCGGCGGCGAGGACGATGGCTGCGCAGTTCGGTTCGGTCATGCGCGGAGCGCCTTCCGTTCATGTCCGAAGCGCACTTGCGTTCGCAAACCCGTCAACGAACAGCCCCCTCAAGTCGTCCCGCCGTTCGGCAACGCACATGCGCGGCCGCTCCGCCGGACGCGCACGAACCGCTTCGGTTCGGAAAGATAGAGGATGCCGTGTCTTCCGCCCCCAGCCGGACCCGCCGCCACGGTCGGCGGCGGACGAAACAAGTAGACGAAGCAAGTACGCCGGACATCACAACGGGCCCGTTACGGATGACGCCGCGCGACGACCACGTCACTTCGAAGCCCATCTTCCGAAATATCGGACGCGTCGCAGGCTGCCAACTTGTTCAGAAAAGACACCCTGAACGATCCTTCCGGCTCGGCCGTGGCACCGGTCGACGACCTAGCCGTCCCATAGATCTCGACCGCAGCAAGAATTCCGGTCTCCTCGCTGGATTCGTCCGGGTTCATGCTCAAGGCCAGCCAATCGTCATCACTATAGTACACGGTCAGCGGCCTTGTTCATTTTCGATCCCCAGTATTCACGTCACGGCGAACCGCATAATTATGGCGACAAGGCCAGATACGAAGGTCGGCTTTTTCCTTCTCCGAAGTAGAGGGCTTTGAATTTGTCCATTTGCTTGATCCGATCAATCAGATCCCGCTCTTGCTTCGAGTTCGAAACGTTCCTGACGAGAAATTTCGCATCGGTTTCGGTCGAACGGAGAACGAGATAGTTAGCGACGGCAGAAAACACGGAAATATCGAAATCCCGCGCCTCCTGGGACGCAAGGACCAAAGAGATACCGTATTTGCGGCACTCCTTCGCCATCGTCGGAACGAGCTTGAGGCGGGCGGCGCGATGCGCCTCGTCGAAAATCAACGCGTGAGTGATCCGACCCTGCATCCCCCGGCGGAACATGTCCTTGTACAAGCCATAGAAGACGAGATACGCGAACGCTTTTTGCAAGTTGTCATTCTGCGTCGCGTGAATGCGAACGACAGTAGGCCGTTCGCTGTCCCACAGAATTCCCTGCGCTTCGTCGCCCGTCTCGAAGAAACCGTAATCGTCCAGTTCTCCGAGGCGCGCAAGCAACGTGCGCAGCCCCTTATCCGGATTTGGATCGGCACGCAGAATTTCAACGAAGCGCCTGAACGCCGGCTCCGAAGCGGCAGCTTCGCCGGACGCCCAGCCTGCCTCTTCGAAGCTTTCCTTGATGGCTTTGCGAATACGGTCCGCCTGTATGTCTCCGATTTCGGGATAGATGGCGGCGAAGATATCCCGCACGGCCCCGGCGACATCGAGATGCGCCATGCGCGCATTTCGGTCGATCACCTGTAGCGGGTTGAAACCGAGTCCATCGAAGTCGACGAAACGGATCGTTCCGACGGCTTTTTCGAGCCTCTCGTCGATATCCTGATGATAGGAAAAAACCAGAGGCTGGACGTTCGCAGCGACCATTTGCTTGCACATGTTCACCAGACAGGTGGTTTTGCCCATACCCGGCAAACCGGCGATCAGGAGATGAGGATTGCCGTCGATCCCTAGACGCCAATGGACATCGGCGTTCGTGGCGACGTTTTTGCCAAGGCCAATCGCCGGAATGGAATCGTCGTCGTCCGAGACGGCAACGTCACCCTCCGACTTTCCCAAACCGTCCGTTCTTCCGGATTTCGGGTCGCTTTCGGGTTCCGTTTGGCCCAACGTCGAGCGGGTTGGCTTGTCCAACGGCTCGGAGGATGCCGCGTCGAAGCCGAAATCCGAGTCCGGCAAGAGGGCAGGACCGAACATGAAGATCGGCGTGTTCCAGTCATCGGGAGAAATTCTCAGCGGGCGGCGGCCAGCGTATTCAGGACAAAACACCCAACCGCGGTCACCTGCCGCAGAATCAGCGAAGGCATAGTCTCCCCCTCTTGCAATCATGCGGTCGATTTCCTCAAGAAGGGCCTTGTGCCGCTCCGTCGGCATGCCGTGCCTGCTCGCCTTATCGGCATAAAAACGCAGCACGCGGGCCAGCTTGGCGCGGCGGACCGCTCGGAACGCAGCACATGCGTCTTCATGGCCGTAGTACGCATCCCATCGTCCGCGCGCCGACCGAAGTTTCCGATCGATCTGCTGCAAGATATCGGGCGATCGAGCGTTCCGCAGATCACGGCAATACTTCACTTCAAGGAACCTGAAAGCAAGGCCCCTGCGGGATTCCCAAGCAACGTAAATCAGCCCCGAACACGATCCCGTTTCATCTTTGTCGCCAGTCAAGGGAGTGAGCAGATCTTCGATATCCCCAACCGGAATAATGAACCCCTGATTCAGAGACACCCAACAATCGTCGCTCCCCGACGTCAGTTGGCAGTTGGCCCGAGACATCGCCAGAGCGAGGAGATCCAGTCCGGCTGGCTTGTGTCCGGTAAGGCGAAGGGCAAATCGTCCACTGAGCGCCTTCAGATGCCTCAAGAGAAACTCTGCGTTGCGGCGACTCCGGCTTAACCCCATTTGATCAAGCGCGTCGTCGAGCAAGCCGCGAACTTCGTCCAGGTTCGCGGTCGACGTGATCAACTGAAGGCAACCCAAGTCTTCTCGCTCCGGCACGCAGTCGATCACGTAGGCGTCGTAGATTTCCCGGCTGTCTTCCGGAGAATCGAAGTACTCAATGCCCGCGTTGCGATCCAGCGTGACGACCCAATCGCAGAGCCGGTGCAACTCAGCGAGGCTATCCGCCTTCTCGCGGGAAATTTCCGTCTTCAGTATAGGGATCCCGGTTCCCCCACCGAGGTGACGGGAAACGGCACCTTGTATAACTTCCCGGAGAAGCGCAAGCCTTTCAGTGTGCGCACGGCGGGACGGATGTTTTTCGCCTTCCGTCGCAGGAGGGACGGCGCTGACCCATTCAGGTGAAGGCTGGCCTGAATAATGCCGTTCGTAGGACAATAGCAGACCGAAAGCGTGATGCGGACCAGAGCTTCGCGCCTCGCTCATTGTATTTCCGTTATCCACGACAGCACGGGACTCGAACGTGTCGAACGCAATCGCCAGATGCGCAGCCGTACTCGGATTTCGCTGGTCCTTTCGCGCCCATCGTAACCGAGGCATATTGATACCTCCAGGAAAGCTGAGGGACTCCAGCATCCAGCGATCTTCGGCAGCCAAAACGCCCGCGCCGCGGCGGCGCTTTTCAAGCGCCTCCACAATGAAACGTCCTGCGACGCCACGCTGCTCGACGGATGGGTACAGATCCAGCGAGAACACTGGCGTCGAGACGAAGCCCTCCTCATCGTCGTTCTCTTCGTCTTGCCGATAGCGTTCGTGAACTCCACCGAGCGATCGGGCAACGGTGAGACCGTCGCCAGCGCGAAGCGCGTGTATGTGCAGCAGCCGGGAAGCGCCATGACAATCCAAGTATTTGAGGATTTCGTCCGTTAACACCGCCGCGCTCTGGTTACCGACCGTCGGCGCAGTGTCGGCGGTGTTCCCCTCCCCCAGAGCGCGGGCAAGAATCGCTACCGCAGCCTTGGGTTCCTTGTCCGCGTCCGGCACCATTCCCACCGCATGGAAACCAAGCGTGTCAGCGAAGACGAAAGCGCCGCCGCTCGGATCCGGAAGGAACGTAGGAAACATGGCGCCGTCCAAGGCAGCAAACTCGTTGCGAATATCCCCGGCGCTCTGTTCCTGCCCGAAGGCGGTATGGAGTACGAGGTTGTCGTAGGCGACATGCCACGCTACCCGCAGCGGATGCGCGGGCAGGACAATGAGGCCGATGGTGCGGCCCGACAATGATCGCACTTCCACCGTGTTAGCGAGTGAGAACAAGGAACCGCCATCCGCCAAGAGCACGGCCCAAGCCCGCAGATACTCCTCTACAGCGTTGAATGCTTCGGCCTTTTCGTCGTACACTTGACCGACTCCGCCGGCCGGGGCGAAGCGCCCAGCGAAACTGCGGCTGGCCGCCACCGTCCGCTCCCACGCTTCGCTATCGCCGCCGTCGAGCGGCTCGAACTGCGGGGCTTCGGCCCGGTCGCCGGAACCTCGCACTTTGACAGTCCATCGGCCTATCTCGCCCTGTCTCTCCATCCATTGCCTCTCGACCTCGGCAACCAGCGACGGCCGATAGACCCGAAAACTCTTTGGCCCTCCCTGTGCGACAGGCGTCCTCAACAGGACAAAGCCTTGGGAATCTTCAGTGACCGCGGGAGCCGACACGATCATCGATACGGCTTCGTGACTTCCCAGTTCGACAAGCCCCTCGCTAAATGTCCGAACCTTCGCGGCAACGCCAACGGTTTCCTGTTCCGGAGGATTTCCAAAACGGATTGTGAAGTCCTCGCTCTCTTGGCGCTCGATCGTGTCGTTACCGACAACCTCGACGACAATCTTGGCTTCAAGTTGCGTATCCTCGTCAAGCAACGAAAAATCGTCGTTGGAGAAGCGGCATTTTTCTCCATTTTTCCGTGCGGAATGCGAAACCTCGCGAACGACGAGTTCCTCGTCTTGGTCCGTCTGGACGCTGACTCGATATTCGGCTGCGTATTTCTTGAGGTCGTTCGGATCAGCCTTCCACTCAATCTCCAAGGTCGAGAAATTACCGCTCTTGTCTGCGTCCGGTTTCAAAATAAAGGCGGGTGGATCGTTTGGGTCCCCGCTATCAACCAAGCCGGACCCTTTAGCGATAGAACCGTTTTTAGTTCGCCAAGACTTAAGTTTGATGCCCCGAATCGATTGCGCCGGTGGCTCGGTTCTGAGATTACCGATCCATAGAGCTTCGCTTTCCGCTAGGCACTCCAAAACGGTAGGCATCGGTTTCGTGTCCACCGAGTGGAGGAACCGCTCCAAGTCGGCAGCCCCTCTCTCCGAATTCGCGTCAAGTCGCACTGCCTTGATGCGCGAGGCGGGTGGAAGGCTCGCGCTGGCGGGTCCCAACAGGCGGTCCACAAAAATGCGCGAGGTGTTCAGCGATTCGTCGAATCCATTGCCCTCGTCATCCAGAACAGGCCACAAACCGAGGAGATGCAGATAAGCTCCCGGCGGCCTGTCGCCCACTGCGACTCGGCAGAGAAAGTCGAACTCCGCCCATCGAGACACCGTACATCTACCGCCGTATCCTCGCGCCTTCTTGATCGCCTGCTTCGCGTAACTTTGGTTCGTCCGGAGGAGATCCTGTTCGATCTCACGTGTCGCCAGACGTGTCGCCTCCTGGAACAGGTTGGCTTCATCCACTTCCCGGACGGCACTGTAGATACCGTCCATACCAGCGCCAGCGAGGTCGGTATCGACCAAGAGCAGGACAGCTTCGCCTTTCATTTCACGCATTTCCACCGCCCTGTCCGCGGTGATGGTCCGATTCTCGGTATGCTCCTCGTCGGCAACCCGCAGAACTCGCCAGCCAGCTAGTACAAAGGATTCGTCCATTGCGAGCGATTCGACCACGTCCGGCGTCAAGCAACGCACGAAAGCCATGGCACCGGCTTGGGAATTCCCGAGCAATTTTTCGAATGCTCTCGCAAGCAGCCGTCCATGAAGGCCAGTCCATTCCATGTCAGTTTTCCATTTCGGGGTCGAAGCGAGGCCGCAACCGCTTCATCGCCTCCGCATCGTTGACGCCGATCAGAAGCCCAAGATCCCGCAGCCGACGCTCCAGCACCATGCGGTTCGCACGGAGGAGGTCGTTAGAAATAATCATGCCTGGAGGCGCGATATCAACATGGAAACCATACCGGTCGCGAGCTATACTAAGAAATTTCTTTAGCGAAAGTGGCCGTACTCCCGAGCTCCCGCCGCTCGAAAGAATATGAAGATGCACCAGATAGTCGAGGACTGCATCGGTGAAAACAAGTGATCGCACTTCCCGCTGCTTCTTTCCGATTCCGGCTGCATGTGCTCCGCTCGTGGTCCTCCTCTTGCGGGCCAGCCCGTTCGGTCTCCCCACGTTCAACGTCGAGTCCACCGTGGACATGATGCTGCCTCGAGCATTCGCTCCCAAGAGCGGCGTCAGTGCCGTCGCGAGACGCCGGATCGAGTTCGGCTCTCTCCCCTCGTCACGCAACGCTTCCGCAGCCTCGGGATAATCCTCCGCTAAATCTACGGCCAGATTCGCGCCGTGCTCCTCCATTTGGCGGTGAATGTACCCCGCGTCGTCGTAGTGGCGTTTGTGGAGCAGGTCACCAAGCAATTCGAGCCACGCTTTGGCATACGGCCTAGTCGAAATCTCTTGTTTATTGATCTTCTTGTTATTTCTCGCCGCATAATCGAGAAGGCGGAGAATCATCAGGATCACGGGAACACGCTCAATACGGCGCATCAAGTCATCAAGCGATTGTTCAGCCAAATTTCGTAAATTCCTATCGACGCCGTTCGAGCAATCCACGAATATACTTGCAGGTTGTTGATCACCTTTTTTGATGATCTCTCCAGTGTCAGCCCATTTGAACAGGATCTCGACGACACTGGTAACAATTGCCGTCATGCCTGTGGCGACACAAGCTTCCAAAGTGTCGACGAAGGTATGCCTAGGTATGACCGACGCGTACCCGCGAACGAAACGACGAATATCCTCTGAAAAATACTGAGCAGCCCGCTCAGAGATCGGTCGCTGATTCGAAATTCGAGCTCCCTCCTTATCCTGCGCTTTTTTCGGTGCAGATCTCAACGACTGCGCAAGTCGGATCATCAGTAGTTGATCGATTCCGATGTTTTTATTCTGCTCGTCGAACTTATCCGATGCTAAGTGGTCGATATGCCCATCCCGCAAAACGCCATGATTAAACGTTCGCAACAACAGATTTTCCTCGTGCCCTGTCATGACAGGGAACCATGTGCGGTCGCCGCTGTTATTGGATTCGACGTAATCTCCTTTCTGATCTGCCAGCATCGCCACGATCATCTCCGGCACAAAACGAAGATGTGCCACACGTTCTGGAAGGTCGATCCAACTTGCCATGTAATGGGTCGGCGCAACCCGTTGAACCTGCTTGTCTCTGCCGAGCTCATGCCTGATGTTTTCGAGGCTAAATCCGAGCAGTAGATCGCCGAGTATCGCTCGCTCGACATCGTCGTGGAAATTATCAACATCCTCTCTTGTTGCCAGCTTTTGGGCTACCTGTTCTACCGTCGCCGCACGCCTGCGCTCACGAATATTATGGCTCTCTGGTGCGAAAGTCTCAAAAAAATTTCCCTTGCCACGACGCCACCCGAAGCGAAACATGTAGAATACTGCCGGCAAAACAGCAGAAATTTCAAAGTCGTCGAGTGAAATTGGCAACGCCTTGTCGTATCGCGCCGACCATATCTCGTCGGCCATCTTGGGAGGAAGTACCTGCCGAACAATAGCGCGAGCATTATTCGCCATCGGATTCTCTCGATTGTTCGATTGATACTATCGATAAACGTTGCCGAGGATCGGACTTCGCCTCATCAAATTTCGCCGCGATCTCGAAAATTTTCCCTTCGCGCATCGGGCTCCAGGCGAGCATTTTACGATGATCTTCGTAGACCAGTCTTTGCACGAAGATTGAGAGGTGCGCGAACGTATCGTCGCTTGCGACATCGCCCAATTGATAGCCTTCGTTGAGTTCCAAAAGGAGGTGGAACAAATCGGCGCCAATACGTAGTCGCTCCTCGCGTCCATTGTGATAGCGATAGATCAAGAACGCATGCCGATGAAGCCGATCCAGCCCTTCGCCGCCATCCGAGACATCCGCTTCGAGGCGGAAATCGCTGAGGGGTTTCTCGACCCAGAACGCCGTTTCCGTTGGGGTTCTTGGGCTGATGCGCAATGGTACTACACCGGATCGGTCCAGCGCCAACGGCGGAAGCGCTTCGAGGCGCGAGACGCCGCCGCAGAGATCGCTGACCAGCCCGGTCCTCGTTTCATCGTCGATGACGGCAAGGTCCCGGAATAGGCGCAGATGACGCCCTCCGGCCAAGCCGAGCGCATCGGAGTCATGAGCCAAAAGCTTGAGCGATTCGGGTGTCCACCTGAAATAAGCATAGCGCCGCGCGGACTCAAGATTCAATTCTCCTGGACAGGGAAAATCGGCGATCTCTGCGCCAGAAGGCGGATGAAGCAGGCAACGATCAATTTGCGGATGCGCCTCAAGAGCTGGATCAAAACGCGGCAATTCCCGTAGCACCTCCCCCTGTCGTCCCGGCGAATCAGGCGAAAAAGCGCGGTCCCAGTAGGGTTGGATGGACGATCCAGAACCCTCTGCAACAGCGTGGTAGTCGGTGCAGTAGTGGAGGCCGAACAGAATATAGACCAGCGTGGCGCGCAGTTCGCGGACCGTAATGTGCGTTTCGCCTCGCAGATGAACGGCCTGCAATAACTCGAAGAGACGCGACCGCGCGCGACTGCGAACTCCCTCGTCCGCAAGCTCGCTAGGGCCGAAAACTCGGGTTGCGCGAAATACCTCGCAGCTTTCCTGTGAGGAACAGGTCTGGCAGGGAGCCCAAATCCCCGCAGCGCGATCACCGCCGTACAGCGAATCCACCAGGCTATCGAGAAAATCGGCTTCGATGGATTCTCCGTCGGCGGCAATACCGCCAACAAGCGAGCGCCGGTTCAGATTGACGAAGCGGATATGGGACTCGGAAGGGGATTCTCCGTCTTCCAGAAATCCGAACAGCTCCTTCGTCAATTGCGTTTCGCCGCTACGCTCCTCGACGTTTTCGATCCATTCCAAAAGACGGCCATCGTTGATCGCCAGCAGATGAGCGATCTTCTCGTCCGGTCGGCCGTTCAAAAACGGTTCGAGAAACTCGTCAAGCAAATCGTCGGCGGAACGATCCCGCCATGAGGCCGAACCGTCGAGATTCATGCGTACCGACAAATCGCCGTCCAACCGCCCTTCCAGAATGCGCGTTGCCGATGTTTGGACATCCAGTTCAAACTCTTTCGCGAGATGCTGAAGCAGGGCGGTCTTACCGTCGCCAGCATTGCCGCAAAGGATGACGAGGCTGACGCGCCGTTCCAAGATATCGTCGTGGAGCGAGTTTTCCAGATCGGTTTTGACGTAGGTCTCAGCAGCGAAATCTGTATCCAGACCGCGCGTCTCGCTATTGCCCCATCGCGATCCAGGATAGGACTGCAACAACGACTTCAGCCAAATCACTTCTTCCTGTCGCTTGGTTTGTTCGCTCCCCGCGGTGTCCGGGAGAGGTGTTTCGACTATGGCAGTGACGTCACCGTATACTTCGGGTTTGACATCTTTGACTCCGTTTTCGGTGCGCCGGGACGGACTCAGAACTTCCAGCGCGTCCGCTACGCTCAACAAGCGCTTCTCCGGGTCCGGGTCGGTGGCCCAATCCATGAATTCGGACAACAACGGATAGCCATTACGGTTCAGACCGTTCCAGTTCAGTCCGCGTTCCTTGGCCCGGTTGCCGTCGTAAAGAAACGGTTCTCTATCGAACAACACTTGAAAAAAACTCGCAGCCAGCGCGTACAAGTCGTCGGATGGCGTGGCATCGCGGCCTTGGGTATATGAGGGCGAGCAGTAGGGCACGGTACCTGGGGAATCCGCCAGTTCGCCGATTCGTGTCACGCAGTCATAGTCAGTTAATACTAGATCGGTCCCGCACACAATCATGTTGCTTGGGCTAATGTCTCCGTGGATCAGTCCCTTGTCATGCAGCACTCGCAGCGCCTCGCAAGTAGTCCGCAGCCACCTCGAGGCCAAGGTCTCTTCAGATTCTTGATGCAGTTCGTCGGCAAGCAGCGACAGCACGCCACCGTACTCGCCAAGCGGTTCGCCCTCTATCCACGTCATCAGAGCGACAAAACTGTTTTCCGTCCACTCGGGGGCAACCTCGAAGATCGTCGACAAAGCCGAATGGCGGAGATGCGCACGCACTAATTCATAGGCGCGCAGAACTCGTCGCCCGTTTGCCTCGTCTCGCACCACCTTGGCAACGTAGGCACCTAGATCGCCCCGGGTCTTTCGATCAAGCTTCACGACCTTGAAGGTCCTCCCGACGCCGCCCGAGCCGAGGCTCGACACGATTCGATAGCTGTCGTCTCGGAAGAACACGATCTGATCTTCCGTCCAGAATCTTGCCGACGGGGGTACCGGTTCCGGTCTCGGCTCACCCAGCAGATCCGACAGGCATCTTTCCAGATCCGAAAGGCTGCTCCTCCGCTCAGGAGCTTCGTCCATCCCATGTGCCAGAACTCCCGCAGCAGAAGCGCCAGCCTCGTCTTCGCTGTCATTGAACAATACGGCAAGCGAGGCGCATAGCGAATAGATGTCGGACCTATGGTCCGCCGCGCCTCGACCTTGGGCGCGAATCTCTGGAGCGACCTCGATCTCCCATTCTTCCGTGGCGGCAGGGAACGCAATGGAGATATCCGTCGGGATCCGGGTGTGCTCGAAACCGGTCAGAATCGGAGTGTTGTCATGTTTGACTAGAATCGTCCCCGACGTCAGATTCCGGTGAACTAGGGGGTTGCCGTCGCTATTCGCTTCATGAAGCTCTCGCAACGCCCGCACCGCGTTTCGGGTGAAGTCTAGTCGGGCATCGATATCCCATAAGGCGTCGACAGCGCGTTCCTTGACGCTGGGCGCGCCGGGATCGGCGAGAGTGAAGAATTTGATTTCGCCCGGGTACCCGGGCACGTCATAGAACGAGTCTACGATACGCGGTGCCCAGCTGTATTGTTGCAATCGTTGCAGCGCCTTCCATTCGCGCTCCGCCTTCTCCTCCGCCTTGGCGTGGTCACACGCAGAGAGGTCGTACAGGTGCAACTTCACTCGATCCTGCCTTGAAACATGGGTCGCGTCATAAACGCGATGAAATCGCCGTTCTGGAGACGTTCGGAGCGTCAATCTCACATAATGGGCGATTTGCTTGAGCGTGCCGTCCAAAGCGAGGGCGCTTCTAGGTTCCAGAACGGTACCCAGCCTCCTGATCTGCTCCGGCGACAATACTTTCTGCGCATGGAATCCGACTGCGTCGCGCCAAGTCGTTAGGGTATGAAACGGAATGCCGCGAACGGGCCCACGATCTTCGATCCTTTCAACCCTGGCAGCCGCCTCGGTCACCAAAAACACGCCGTCCACCCGTGGCAGACTCTTGATCTGTCTGCGTAACGTCGTACCGATCTTGCGCGCCTTGTCGGTCACGCAATCAGCTTCATGTTCGACGTCTTCGAAGTTTCGCTTGACCCAAGCTGCTGTCCAGTGCTTGACCTCGACAACCTGCACCCCCGGGGGTCCAATGGCGACGATGTCGATCTCTTGGGATTGACGGCGATGCGTAGCCGAGAAGGCGAGGTTCGTCAGTAAGAGCCACTCGTCGTCGCCCGGCTCGGCAATCAGACCTCCCCTAAGCTGTTCGAGGGCCCTGCGCTCACTCTCGTTGACAGCAGGCCTGCACGGAATATGGGTCACTTTCATCGCGACAACTTACTCGCTCCCAACCGTCAAGAATAAGCGTAGGCGACAATCATGAAGAGCCTGCCGCCCATAAACACGTCAGTACTTCACTATAATTCCCCAATCAATTCGGAAGCGCAATATGCATGGTGGATGAGTGATCGTTTCGGAGTGCTCGGGCGGCATCGCATCCCAAGTCAGGAGGCGGAACAGCTCGTGGGCGTGGGTCGACAGCGCGGGCGGCGAGCGGAAGGTGGCCTTCGACTACCGTCGGTACGGCGTGCCGGCGGGCGTGGACTTCGACGTGGGCTGCGGCCGGGCGGCGGGCCGCCGGAAACAACCGCTCCCTGGAAGGCGAGGCGCACCGCATTCTTCACGGCGCGGTCGCGGACGACATGGCAGCGAAGCGCACATCCTTCCGGGCTCTGACCGCGAGGCTGCGGCGGAAGACCGAAGGGCATGCGCAAACGCTCTCGGAAATCCGCGAGGATCGTGACGGCAGGCACCGAGTCGACTGATGCCTCTGGTGGTCGACGCCAGCGTGGCGGTCAATTGGCGCGGAGGGACGGCTCGGACGCAGCGGATCGCTTGTTGATGGATGACGACGATCAGCATGCGCCGCGTCTGACGACATCCGAAGTCGCCAACGCGCTGCGGCGCAGGATAGAGCCGCGCTGCAAACGGACCGTCGGACTGCCGCCAAACGACCGGATCCGTGGAAAGCTCGCCGATCGGTTATTCCTCCAGGAAGGCAGCGATTCGCGCTTGGAGAACGCCGCGATCCTTCGTCTCGCACTCCCACCACGGCCCATTTCGGCCAGTCGCCATCGGCATTCCTCGTCGCGCTCTCGGTTGCTCCTGAATTTGGGAGGCCAGTGGTCCTGTGAATGTCTAAGCCCGCGCTCTGCGCGGACATTCGTGCCGATGCCAGAAGCAACCCTGCATGAAAACCACCTTGTGGCGGGCGAAAAACGCCAAATCGGGCTGTCCGGGGAGGTCCTTCCGATGAAGCCAGTACCCCATGCCGTGGGTCACGCGCCGAACGATCAGTTCCGGTCCCGTATTCCAGCTCTTGACGGCGCGCATCGTCCGGCTGCGCGCATCTTCCTTCATATCATTTCGATCTTCAAGCTCGGATCGGTTTCAACGTTCTCGACGATGCGGTTGTAGCAACGCACCAGATCGTAGACGGATTCCCGCCGCCCCTCCGCGCCGAACCCGCCAAGCTCGTAAAGGTTGAGCGCGATGAACTGCTCGATCTCGAAAATGTCGATCCTGTCGCCCAACTCCCTGTCGGCGGCCAAGCCCTCGGCCACCGCGATCCGGTCCGCCGCCGTGATCAAAACAGGCTTGCGGCCTCCGTCCAGATTCTCCCGGCACCGTCCGATCACCGATTCTCCGGGGGCTGTCGTCACGTGCACTGCCACGTCTCCGAGCAGGAAATCGCCCGCTCGGCCGGCAGACGCATCGGCCGTAGAGAAACTGCGATGTTCGACCGTTCCGGGTTCCAATACGCAATCGAGCTTCGCGCCCACAAGGTGCTGCATGATTGCGCCCGTATAGTTGGTGCCGGCCGAAGCCTTCTGCCGGTTTCTCGCCTGATCCAGAAGATCGCGCACGAGACGCCGCAGGCCGTGAGCCGGATCCAGCCGAACCCTGAACGGCTTGCCCGAAAAGAAGTCCTTCACGCGGTCGATCCAGTATTTCTCGATCATGTCGATAGCTGGCGCTTCATGCAACGGAGTTTCCTCGCCCTGGCCGTGGAGGCCGTTCAGAAATTCGACATAGGCCCGCATGTTGTTGAGGCTGCCCCGACTCGTGCGTCCTCCCTCTCGGGCGAGCACCTTGTCGATATCGTAACGTTTCAGGATCGACCGGACCGCGGACTTGCTCAAGCCGAGAACCTGCCCTCCGCCTCTCGTCACCAACTCGTCGGGATCGAGGGGCAGTCCCCGTTGCCGCGCATGCTCCGTCACCACGAGCGCGACGCATAGCGGCCCTGGCCCCTTGCCCTTGAACTCGTAACCCACCGCAAATTCGTCGAGCGATTCTTCGAGATGCGTCGGCATGAATTCAAGCGGCCTCGGCTTCGAACGGAGCCTCAAGAAGCGGCTCCAGTATGTTCTCGGCGATGTGTCGAACCACCGGTACCGCCACGCCGTCGCCTGCCAGATGATAGGCTTCGTTGTAGTTGTTCGGCAGTTCGTAGTCGTCTGGAATCCCCATCAGCCGCGCCGCTTCTCGCGGCGACAACAAACGTGACCTGACCTTGTTCCCCTCTACGACGAGAATCGTTTGTCGGCTGGAGCCTCCCATCGGCGTACGCAGGCATCCGGCGACGCCGTCGAACCGGACCTCGGCTCGCTGCGACCGTCCGCCGTCCGCGTTCTTGCGAGTGCGCTTGTAGATCGTGCCGATCGCAAGGCCTTCGGCCTCTCGCGCCCTCTCGACCTTCGCGAGATTGACCCGACTCATCATGCCGAGCAGCCGTTCGGTCTCTGCGGCCGCATTCCACCCGACGCCCTTCGGTTTCTCCTCGATCAGATTCGCCAACTCCGTGTTGCGCGCCGCCGGGATCGGCAAACGCCACCAAAGCCAGCGGTCCCGCACCGTCGCAGGAAGTCGATCATGCGCCCTGAGCAACGCGGGCCTACGCCACGCCTCGTCCGGTTCCGGGAGCGTGAGGCCGGATGCGATCGGAAAGTCGGCTCGAAGCGCTACTACGAACAGTCGCGGCCGGGACTGCGGCAGAAAGCGCACGGCGTCGATCACCAAGGCGCCGAGCCGGTAACCGCCGCTGGCGATCGCTTCGGCCAGCGCCGCGAAATCGGCTCCATCATGCGAGGTCAGGGCGCCGCACACGTTTTCCAATATGATCGCCGCAGGCGCCCTGCCTTCCTTCGCGAGCGCCTCCATCAGCCGCCAGAACGGCCAGAAGGTTCCCGACCGCTGACCGCCGAGACCGGCGCCGCTGCCCGCCAAGGAAAGATCCTGGCAAGGAAAAGACGCCCACGCCAGATCGGCGATGCCGGGCAGATCCGCCGGACCTAGCGCCGCAACGTCCTCTACCCGCAACGATTTTTCGCCCCAATTCGCGACGTAACTCGCTGCCTTTTTCGGGTCTATGTCGTTGGCGAACAAGCATGACCACTCCGGCCCGAGGCCAGCGCGGACCATGCCTCCCCCAGCGAAAAATTCGTAAAAGGTCTTCATTCCCGATCCATTCTCCCCAATTGGCGATTCGCTGCAAGCTCTTCGTGACAGTGCGGCATAGGCATCTCCCAGCCACTTCGGACGCACGTCGTAGAGCTTCGTCAGCGTGCGATCCTTAAGTACTTGCGCCGCTGCTGGGTCGCGGGCAGCCGGATGATTCGGATAGCCGGGATCTGGTCCGTCCGTCCACTTCGCCCACTCGGGCGGATCCAGTCGGCAGAGATTGTGTCGGGCGAGGCGGACTCTGGGCAAGATTGCGGAAACAAAGGAAGGAGAGTGGTGTTGTGGGCAACGCCGATAGCCCGGTACTGTATGAGATACGGATGCTAAAACTGCGCTGACGTGCGCCGACGCGATCCGCGAAGTCCGTTGACGCGAATTTCGTGTTTCACTAGCTTCGCGCCATGAAGAATGTCACCGTTACATTGCCCGAGGATGTCGCGGCGTGGCTGAGGGTCCGGGCCGCCGAGAACGGGCACAGCGTAGGCTCGCCGAGCTGCTGGAAGGAATGCGGCGCGGGGAGGACGAGTACGACCTCGCCATGGAGCGCTATCTGGCCAGAAAACCGCGTCGGCTGAGCTGGGTCGACGGCCGCAAGCCGACGCGCGACGAATTGCATGACCGCTCCGGTCTTCGTTGACACCAACGTCCCCGTCTACCGGCAAGACGGCTCGGATCCCGCCAAGCAGTCCCGCGACTGGATCGCGCACCTCAAGCACCTTGCGCGCCTTCGCGCCGTGCGCATCAGTTTTCAGGTTCTGCAGGAGATGTATGCCACGCTCACGCGCAAGCTGAAGCTGGCGTTCGACGCCGAGAAGGTGCAGGGGATCGTGCGCGACCTTGCGGTATGGCGGCCGGTAGTCGTCGACCTCGCGATCCTGGAACGAGGTTGGCTGTTGCAGCAACGACATTCTCTCTCGTGGTGGGATGCGCTCATAGTCGCGGCGGCGCAGTCTTGCGCGCGCTCGGCGCTGCTCACCGAGGATTTGCAGCATGGCCGGATTTTCGGCCAGGTCCAGAGCATCGACCCTTTCGCGCCGCTGGACCGGAGACCGGAAGACGTATTGGCGATGATGCAAGGATAGGGGGTTCCACGGCTTCCCGCCTCGCGAGACGGAGAACGCCCCCCGGTCGTCGGTACCAAGCGCTGAGCGTTCTCCCGAAAAGTCGGCCGTCCTATTCCATGCGTTGAACGTCTTACCGCTATTCCGCTGCGTGCGGCGGAGACCTTGACGGAATCGCGGGCGGTGGCCCGGACCTAGCGCGCGGCCGACTGGCTTCCCGACCATGGGCAGGCATTCGCCGAGCGCCAGGGCGCACGAGGCGAAGCTGTGACGGAGATCGTGGATGCGTGTCGTCGAGTCCTGCGCGCGGGGCGCCGAAGGTCGTGGGCGCCCGGCTTTCCGTCGGCGACGATCCGGGATCGTCCAAGCGGCGAGCATCCATGAGAGCTGGCTCCCCCTCACAGAGCCGTTTGCGCTGTGCCATTTTTTGTCGGCCTGCCGACCGGCCGACGCCCCGCGAACCGCTCCGCCCGCCCGCCGGCGGCCCGTAAGGGCCTCGCGGGTGCTCAGTCTTCAGAACAAAAGGCGAGTGTTGCCGCGCCGCAAACCCGGTGCAAGCCGGGCCGTGGTCTGAACGCAGGCGGCCAATCGGGTAGGCGGCGGCCGGCCGGCCGTGGGTGGAATCTGCGAAAATCGCGGTCCCGGCGCGGAGAATTCGCAGTTTTCCGTACCCGAGGAAAAAATTCGGTACTCCTGAAAGCTGTTCGCATTTCAAGGCGTTGCGGACAGCGCGCGCGGCTCGTCATCGATTCGGTAAAACATCATCAACGCAACGAGCGAGAACGGCGTCCGCCACATTTCTTCCTAGAACTGAGCCATTGTCATGCTTCGTCAGACAGATTGTGGTCGCTCAATTTCGCGCCAAAGATGACAGTATACGATCAAACTCCTTGAGCATGATCGAGACCTCTATGCCTTCGGAACGCAGATCCCCGTGCGCGATCTGGTTTCGGACTTCGTAAAGCTCCATGGTTTTTTTCCACTCGTCTTTGGACTTGTCCAGAACGAGTGTCAGGCGATCCCTGAAACTCAGCCTGAGGTTTTTTGGATCGTACAAGCTCCACGCTCGGCGATGCTGCCATTCCTCCTGCGATCGCCCCAAGCGGATAACATTCCGGCAGGCCTCATCTATCTCCGCTTCTAGCTGTCCCCAAGCCGGAATAAAGTAGGCTTGCCCGTTGAGTTTCTGTTGATATTCGATGTGTCGTCGCTCCTCATCCCCTCCGACTTGGTCGAGTAAGACCTCAAGAGAGTTGTCGACCTGTTGGTACAAGGTCGCGATGGCCTCGCTCACTTCAAGATACGCTTTAACCAATCTTCGGTGACTGGCTCCCGGTCGTATCGCCGTTTGGCAGGAACAACCTGCCAATCCGGAGGCTTGAAGTTCGAAGCCATATCGACGATAAGGTAGTGGTGAATTGATGCTTCGGGACCGTCTCGCTTCAGGTCGATACGACCATTGACGCCGATGATCCACAATGCGCGCGGCTTTAGCCAGGCCGAATTGCCCGTGCGTCCAGTGAGAATACGAGTCGGTATCTCTTTCCGTCCGATACGGAACCTGCGCATCAGCTCTTCATGCATGAACACGGGTTCGCCTTCACATGCCTGCCATCCATCCGGTAGCCAGCCGTCGATCATGGTGTAGAAGTTCGTCACGCGCGTCTCCCAGTCCACCACGCGCTGCATGATGTCTTCTGCGCTGAGCGTCTCGCTTGTGACGTCTTCGAGAACCGTACCCATCGAACCGTCCTACCTGACTTGGTTCAAACACATGTGAGACACGGCCCATCGGGCCAGTCGGTATCCGGTGTCTTGTCCATGGCCGGAAGCCTGCTTGCGGCTATGGCTGTCCTCGGAGCCGTTGAGAGCGGCGGGTGGTCACCCGAAGGGCTGGAGCGCAGCGGAGGAAGCCGCAAAGCGGCTTGACCCACCGCCTCCAGCGGCCCACGCGGCGTCTCATAGGCATTGAACCAAGACGCTGACTTGCCACCCATCGATAGACACGGCCGTTATCGGCGCTGCCACGGCAGCTGAACACTTATACGGTGTACTGGGCGGCGTACTGGGCGGCGTTTCAATATTGCGAGACAAGTCTTCCTGGAAAGGTTGGGTCGCAACCGCATCTCTGGAACCGTCCGCGCCGTCTCTGATGTGGGTGCGGGTGCACTACAGCTCCATGTACTACAGCTCCATGTCGCGATCGACGCTCTTCGGCACCCGCGCCTTCTTCATTTCCGCTCTGGACGTCCGTTCCGACTGTCGCGATTCGGCGGCATCGCTGTCTCGGTCCTCGTTCCGGTTCACATGCAGCCCCACCTCGCGCCCCCTTGTCCTTTCCGGCTTGACCGCCTCCAGCGCCGCGGTGCGCTCGCCGGTGGCGACTTCCAGCCGTTCGCGCAGCGCGCTCCGGTCGTCGGTGACCGGTTCGGCGCGGTCCCGGGTGCGGCTGATTTCGACGTAGAGGGTCTTCTGCGTCGTCAGGTGGGGGTGATTCGCTTCCATCGCCGCGATGACGGTATCGACGGTGCGGCTCTGGAAGGCGTGGACGGTGGAGGCCCAGGCGCGGTCGACGTGGCGCAGCTGCGGATCATCCCGGCGCATGTCCAGGCTCCGCCCGTCTTCGAAATGGAACCGCACCGTCCCATCCTTCGCCGCCGTCACCTCGGCCGTAGCGCTGTTGACCAGTTCGCGTCGCGCATCGTTCCGGGTCCAGCGGATGCGATCGCCCTGGCCGAACTCCATCTCCTCGACACGGTAGACCTCGACCCCACCGGTTCTGCCGGCGAGCCTGTAAGGATCCCAGGCGATGACCGATCCGTCCTTTCCCTCCAGCTTCACGGCGTCGGCGCCCCGGTCGATGCCGACGACGCGCAACTCGTCTCCCTTCTCGACCCCGAGCCGCTTGTAGGCGCGATGGAACGCGACCACATCGCCGGGCGCGTAGTTGGCGGCGAGCGCCTTTTCCGCCCGCGTGTAGCCGAGCGAGACTAGGCGCTTCGTCTCCATCGCCGGTCCCGTGTCACGCCATCGCGGATCAGCCGTTCGCGTCGTTGATCTCCTCGCGTAGCGCGTGGCTCGGGGCCATCAGCCCGGCGTTCCCGCGCTCAGGGGCCGAGAGCCGGAGCCAGCGGGCGGCGGGCGCGCCGGCGAGATTGTCGGCCTTCACCCCCGCCGCGTCGTCGCCGAGCTTCTCGAACGCCTTCTCCGCATCGTCCGCGAGGCTCGCCTCGACCGCCGCCTTCAAGCTGGGATCGCGTTGGCGCATGATCTCGTCCACCGTCGCCGTCTTCATGCCGGCCCGCTGCGCGAACGGCTTGTCGGCATCCACGGCGTCGAGCTGCACGACCCGGGAAACGCGCAAGACGTTGGCCATCCGCAGCAGGTCACGGGCTTGGACGGTGGAGGCGAGCGATCCTTCGTCCACCACCAGGACGGTATTCTCGAACGTCGTGCGCATCGTCCGTTCGCCCTTGTCCGTGAGCCGTCCCTCGGCGACGCCGGCGTTGCGGACAAGGAACCGTTGCAGGATCTCGCTCTCGATGCCGGCTTCGGAGGCGGGCGTACGTGCGGCCGAGGCCGACGGCACCAGCCCCTTGACCTTGAACCCGCGCTTCTCCAGGAGGGCGCGGTTCAGCATGGCGGTCTTGCCGGTCCCGACGTAGCCTTGGACGCCCACCGTCCGATCCTTCCCGGACAGGATCAATTTCACCGCGTCCTTCTGCCCGCTCGTGAGGAGGCCGCGACCGACGCGCCGGTCCCGACGGGAGGAGCGCGCGGCCCGGTCTCGGCTATCCGCCGACCGGCGACTTCGGGAACATGGCAGGGAAGCCGGACGACCGCTGCCCGCCCGCCTGGGGCCGGGACGCGGACGCCGAGCAAGTCATGCGGGGCTTTCTCGCCCGGGAGACCTGTTCTGGTCGAACAGGCGACGCGCGGTTCGGGCGCCCCGGCCGGACGTGCACCACGTCGGCCGCGGCGTTCAGCCGGCATCGCCTTCGTGGCGCAGCCAATGGGTGACGAAGCGCCTCCACCGCTCCAGCGGCTCGCAACGGCTCGTCTGCAAGCTGTCGTAGGGCCGGAGAGACCCCGGGTGGTGCACCATCCTCCCGTCGGCCTGCACCACGGCCGCGTGATTGGGCACCTTCGACCGCACACGGAACAAGACCACGTCCCCGATGCCGGAATCCGCCGCGTCGATGGCCCGGAACCCCGCCTTCTCAAACCCCGCCCGGTAGAGGTCCAGACCTTCCAACCACCAGTTCCAGTCGCGCGGAAAGTCGGGCAGCAGGACGTTCCGCTCCTGACGGTAGTAGTCGCGAATGAGCGAGTAGCAATCCGTCACCCCGTGCCGGAACGGCCGGTTCAGCAGAGGCAGCATGGGGCACTGGTCCCCGAACCAGAAGCGATCGATGCACCGCGACCGGTCGCACACCACGACGCCGAAGGGTACCGCCAAGGCCGCCTGCGCGCGCATCTCCGCCGCGCTCGGAACGAACAGCGACAGGTCGAGGTCGTCGTTCCCGGCCGCGGTCGAGGAACGCGTGTGCACCACCGCCAGCAAGGAGCCGTGCGTGTCTTCCCGCAGCGCGACCTCCTCGACCCGGAAATTGGCGCGCGAGTTGTCCGCGACCTCGGCGACGGAGCGATAAACGGGGTCGGCGCGGCTCCCGAACACGGCCCCCAGCGCCTCCCCGGGAAACGCCTCGAGCGCGTGGGCGTCCATCGCGTCCTGGAGACCCTCGAACAGCTGGGTCTGCATTATCCAGTACATTCGGAATCCGCTCCGGGGTTCGCGCCCGGCCCGCGCCGCCGAAACCGGCGAGGAACGGTCCGGGCGCGGCCAAGGTTTAGCACTCCGAGTATTCCCTGCCGGTGATGCGCTGCCACGTCGGGTTGAGCCGCTTGCCCCCCTTGCCGCCGGCGATCATTTCCATGTCCGCGTCCGACAAGGTCATGTTCGGGTCGGACGGCATGACGAAGTGGAAAACCTCGTCCAAGTCCTCCTCGATCCTGACGTCGTATCCGGGAGACAGGTCGACGCCGAAGTCGTTGAGAACGGCTCTCGGATTCGTGTCCGCTCGCGAGCGGAAGCCCGGATCCTCGCGATACCGGGTGGCGAATTCCTCCGTCGGAGACGGAGCGTATGGTTTCGTGTTCCGCCATGATCGGCAGCGGCGTGTTGATGTTCGTTGCCATTCCTTTCGGTTGCGCGCACGACACCTGAGTCCATGCCGTCTCTACAGTGGTTGGGGGGAGGGACAACCCTAATTTCAGGCGCGGACGCCGCGCCGTCCCATGCCCGTTGAGCGTCCGGCAAGTCGGGCCGACGCATCGTCGGCGAAGACGGTCGCGCCAAAGGCCGCCGCGGAGTTCCTCGCGGCGGAGGTTCGGGACGGGGATGTCCCGCTCGACGAGCTCGCGGAGGATCCGGAGTTCAGCGAAACCTTATGGGGCACAGGCAGGTCTGGCCGGAAAATCCGGGCGCGCTCTTCGTGGAGTATCCCTTCCGCAACCAGATCGTCCTCCCGGTTTGAAAGCCGGGTTGAGTTGGAGGAGCGGTTCCGGCCAGAAGGCGCCGGCGTCGAGCGCCGTGTCGACTTTGCGCCGGATACGCTGATTGGGCGACGTGCGGGCATGGCCGGTCGTCGGCACGGACGCGGCGACGCTCAAGCTGCGCGTCCAGAGTTGATGGCGGCATAGAAAAGGGCGACCGTCGGCGACAAGGATCGAGTCCGTCGCGGGAGCCGGGTCCCCGCGCGGGGTGTCAACGACGCAACCGTTGATGTATGACTTCAAGGAGCTTGGGAGGTATCGTTCGACGTGCCGAAGTCGGAAAACCGCCGCACCGCCGGGGAGAACGTTCGGGCGGGCGGTCCTCTTGCGGCGTTGGCGCTGTTCGCCGCCGTGACGGTCGCCGCCCCGCCCGAGGCGGCGGCGCAGGACGTGCGGCCGACGGCGGCGCTGGTGCTGTCCGCGCCGTCGATTTCGGAGAACGGCGGCGTGGCCACGGTGACGGCGACGCTTTCCGGCGCGTCGAGCGCGGCCGCGACGATCACGGTGTCGGCCGACCCCGCGGGCGTCGCTACTCGCGCCGACTTCACGCTCTCCACGGCGAAGACGCTGACCATCGCGGCCGGGAACACGACCAGTACGGGCGTGGTGACGATAACCGCGGTGGACAACGCGGCGCGCCTGTGGGGCAAGTCGGTGAGGGTTTCGGGGACGGTGAACGGCGACGTGCGGACACCCCGCTTCGTGACGCTGGGCATCGTCGACGACGATGCGGCGACTGTGACGCTGTCGCTGTCGCCCGCGTCGATCTCGGAGGGCGGCGGAGTGGCGACGGTGACCGCCAGCTTGAGCGCGGCGGAGAACGTGGCGACGACGGTCACGGTGTCGGCGGCGGCGGGAAGCGGCGCCACGATGGCGGACTTCACGCAGACGGGAACGAAGCTGACCATCGCGGCCAATGCGACGGCCAGCGCCGGCAGAGTGACGATCGCGGCCGTGAACGACGACGTGGATCAGGCGTCGAACAAGTCGGTGACGGTTTCGGGCGCGGTGGACGGCGGCGGACGGGCGGATCCGGCGAGCGTGACGCTGACGATCGAGGACAACGACGACGCGGTGCCGACCGCCGGGACGTCGTGGCGAAGTACCTTTCTCTTCAATCATTTGGTCGATGATTGGGACGTTACGACGCAGCGGCTGCTCGGCAAGACGGCTTCGCAGCCGATCGCGATCACCCGTGACCTGCTAACTGCAAACGGCGATGTCTGGGCATGCCCCACCAGGACGGTCCCGCCGCCCGACCGCAATATCTGCACGAACCTCGCCTACGACGAGGTGCCCTCGGCGATATCGCTGACGCAGGCGATGATCGACAACGACGGCGTGGTCATCCTCATTGAAAACGCCGGGACCAATTACTACGCGGAATGGGTGCCCATCGTGGCGCTGCCGAAAGCGACGCTGGCGGTGTCGCCGTCGTCGATTTCGGAGAACGGCGGCGTGGCCACGGTGACGGCGACGCTCGACAAGGCGGCGCTTTCGGCGGCGACGATCACGGTGGCGGCGGCCCCGGGCGCGAACGCCGCTGCGGGCAACTTCAGACTGTCCGGCGCCGCGCTGGTTTTCGCCCGCGGCGCGACCTCGAGCGCCGGTGCGGTGACGATCGCGGCGGTGGACGACGCGATCCACTCGCGGGCCAGGTCGGTGACCGTTTCGGGGACGGCGGCCGGCGACGTGAAGGCTCCCCGCGCCGTGACGCTGACCATCGACGAGGACGACCGGGAGCCGGACGTGACCTTGTCGCTGTCGTCGTCGTCGATCTCGGAAGGAGGCGGAGTGGCGACGGTGACCGCCGGCCTGAGAGTGGCGTCGGGCCGGGCGACGACGATCGCGGTGTCGGCGGCGGCGGTGTCTTCGTCCGGCGCGGCGGACGGCGATTTCACGCTGAGTTCGACGAACACGCTGACCATCGCGGCGGGGGCGACGGCCAGCGTCGGCGCGGTGACGATCGCCGCCGTCAACGACAACGAGCGGACGGCGAACAAGCGGGTGACGGTGTCGGGCAGAGTGACGGGCGGCGGGCTGCAGGACCCGGCGAGCCTTACGCTGACGATCGCCGACAATGACGGCTCGCTGCCGATCGCGACGACATGGAAGAACAACGCCGGCGCCTACTCCAGGAGCGCCTTGGACGTCACCACGGCGTCCCTGGTCGGCAAGACGGCTTCGCAGCCGATCGGGATCGTGGGAGACGCGACTTTGGGGTCCTTCGACATATATGCGTGCGCCGACAGGAGGGTTGCGTATACGAATGGAACGTTCACGCAAGACAGGCTGGGGAGCGCCTGCCGGCGAATCGGCAGGCACTCGTCGGTGCCCTCGACGATCTCGCTGACGCAGGCGGAGATCGACAATGACGGCGTGGTCATCGTCTTTTACAAAAGCCCCACGGCCGTTCTCGCCGCCGAATGGGTGCCCGTCGCGGTGCCGCCGAACGCGGCGCTGACGCTGTCGGCGTCTTCGATCGGGGAAAACGGCGGGGTGGCGACGGTGACGGCGACGCTGGACAAGGGGGCGTTGTCGCCGACGACGATCACGGTGGCGGTGACGCCCGGCGACGGCGCCGCGGCGTCCGACGTCAGCCTGCCGGCGACGCCGGAACTGGTCTTCGCGACCGGGGCCACCGCCAGCACCGGCACGGTGACGATCACGGCGGTGAACAATGACGCCGACTCGCCGGACAAGTCGGTGACGGTTTCGGGGACGGTGAACGGCGACGCCGCGGCGCCTCCCGGCGTGCCGCTGACCTTGACCGACGACGATCCGTTGCCGACGGCGGCGCTGGCGTTGTCGCCGGCGTCGATTTCCGAAAACGGCGGGGTGGCGTCGGTGACGGCGACGCTGTCGCGGCCGTCCAGCGAGGCGGTGACGTTGACGGTGGCGGCCGCGCCCGGCGCGGGGGCGGCGGCGGCGGACTTCGACCTTTCCGCCGCCAAGACCCTGACCATCGCGGCGGGGAACACGGCCAGCGTCGGCGCGGTGACGGTGACGGCCAACGACAACGACGTGGACGCGCCGGACAAGCAAGTGACGGTCTCCGCGGCGGCGGCGGGCGGCCGCGGCGTGGCGGCGCCTTCGAACCTGACGCTGACCCTGGAGGACGACGAGACGCCGACGGTGACGCTGGAGCTGTCTTCCTCGTCCATCGCGGAGAACGGCGGCGCGGCGACGGTGACGGCCAGCCTGGACCTGGCGCCCAGCGCGGCGGTCACGGTCACGGTTTCGGCTTCGCCCGGCTCGGGGACGGACTTCACGCTGAGTTCGACGAACGCGCTGACCATCGCGGCCGGCGCCACCGCCAGCGCGGGCGTGGTGACCTTGACGGCCGCCGACGACGATCGCCACGCGCCCGACAGAAACGTGACGGTGTCCGGCGCGGCCAGCTCCGGCACGACCCTGGTCCAGCCGTCGGACGTCGTCCTGACCATCGCCGACGACGAGGCTCTTCCGACGTTGACGCTGGCGTTGTCGGCGACGTCGATTTCGGAGACGGGCGGGGTGACGACGGTGACGGCGACGCTTTCGGGCAAATCGGGCGAAGCGTTGACGGCGACGGTGGCGGCTGCGGCCGGGACGGGAGCGGCGGCGGCGGACTTCGCGCTTTCCACGGCGAAGACGCTGACCATCGCGGCCGGGGCCACCGCCAGCGCGGGCGTGGTGACGGTGACGGCCAACGGCAACGACGTGGACACGGCGGACAAGTCGGTGACGATCTCCGTCACCCTGGCGGGCGGCCACGGGGTGGCGGCGCCGTCGGACCTGACGCTGACGCTCACCGACGACGACACGGCGGGCGTGACCTTCACCCCCACCGCCCTGACCCTGACCGAGGAGGGCTCCGGCAAGAACCTCACCCTGGTCCTGGACAGCGAACCGCCTGCCGGACAGACGACCTGGGTCGGCATCTACCCCGACATCGGACTCCAGCTGGAGGGCAGCCACGGCTTCCCACAGGGGATCAACTACTCCTTCACGGCGTCGGACTGGAACACGGCGCAGACGGTGTCCGTGAACGCCCTCGCGGACGCCGACCACCAGGACGGGACCTTGCGCCTCAGATACGTCGTGGCCGGCTACGGGCTCGGCGACGTGGGGCAGGGCGTGGCCCATGCGCAGCGTCCCGTCGCGGTGACGGTGACGGTCGAGGACGACGACAAGCCGGTGGTGACGCTGGCGCTGTCGGCATCCTCGATCTCGGAGACGGGCGGCGTGGCGACGGTGACGGCGACGCTGGACAAGGCGGCGAGCGAGGCGACGACGGTGACGGTGGCGGCGGCCGGGACGGGCGCGGCGGCGGCGGACTTCGACCTTTCCGCGACGAATACCCTGACCATCGCGGCCGGCGCCACCGCCAGCGCCGGTACGGTGACGGTGACGGCCAACGGCAACGACGTCCATTCGGGGGACAAGTCGGTGACGGTCTCCGCCACGGCGGACGGCGGCGACGGGGCGTCGGACCCGGACGACGTGACGCTGACGCTCGCCGACGACGAGAGCCTGCCGACGGTGACGTTGGCGCTGTCGGAGAGTTCGATTTCGGAGCAGGGCGGCGAGGCGACGGTGACGGCGACGCTTTCGGGCAAGTCGAGCGAGGCGACGACGGTGACGGTGAGGGCGGCGGCCGGGACCGGCGCGGCGGCGGCGGACTTCGACCTTTCCGCGGCGAATACCTTGACGATCGCGGCCGGCAGCACCGCCAGCAGCGGCGACGTGACGATCGCGGCGAACGGCAACGACCTCCATTCGGGGAACAAGTCGGTGACGGTCTCCGGCGCCGCGGCGGGCGGCAACGACGTGGCGGCGCCGTCGTCGCTGACCCTGACGCTCGCCGACGACGAGACGCTGCCGACCCTGGCGCTGGCGCTGTCGTCGTCCTCGATCTCGGAGACCGGCGGGGCGGCGACTGTGACGGCGACGCTTTCGGGCAAATCGAGCGAAGCGGTGACGGTGACGGTTTCGGCTTTGCCCGGAACTGGCGCGGCGGCGGCGGACTTCGACCTTTCCGCGGCGAATACCTTGACGATCGCGGCGGGGAGCACCGCCAGCGCCGGTACGGTGACGGTGACGGCCAACGGCAACACGGTGGACTCGCCGGACAAGTCGGTGACGGTCTCCGGCACTGCGACGGGCGGCAACGACGTGGCGGAGCCGTCGTCGCTGACGCTGACGCTGACCGACGACGACACGGCGACGCTGACGCTGCTGCTGTCGGACCCGATCTCGGGCCAGGCGGACACCATCAAGGAGCTGGCTACGGCGCCGGGCTCCGAGCGCATGACCACGGTGACGGCGCGGCTGAGCGTCCCGGCCAGCGCGGCGGTGACCGTCACGGTCTCGGCGACGGCGGACACCAATGCGGCGGCGGACGACTTCACGCTGTCGACGGCGAAGACGCTGACCATCGCGGCCGGGAGCACCGCCAGCGCGGGGACGGTGACGATCACGGCGGTGGACGACCGCATCGACTCCATCGTCGACGACGCCGTCGCCGGCAAGAAAGTGGTGGTGAAGGGCGTCCTCGGCAGCGCGCTGACCCTGGCGGCCCCGGCCGACGTGGAACTGCTGATCTGGGAGGACGACCGCGCCGCGCTGGTGACCGACCCGGCCTTCCCGCGTTGCCGCCGGGCGCCGTGCCCGGTGTGGCTCAGCGTGGCCGAAGGCGCGAGCGACACCTTCACGGTGAAGCTGAACAGCGAGCCGACCACGAGCATCGTGGTGGCGGTGAAGAGCAGCGAGTCGGACGAGGGCCTGGTGTCTTCGGGCAGCGGCGCGGCGGCGGCCTCGACCCGGCTGACCTTCACCGCGACCAACTGGGAGACCGCGCAGACGGTGACGTTGCACGGCGTGGTCGACGACGTGGTGGACGGCGACGACGACTACACCCTCCGCCTGGTCCCGGACACCCCGGACGAGGCGACCGACGCCTATCACGTCATCGGCGGCGCGAGCGCGCGTCCGCAGACCGTGCGGACGACCGACGTCGATACGGCCGGGCTGACGGTCTCCGAGAGCGCGCTGACGGTGACGGAAGGCGGGGCGGAGCGGACCTTCACGGTGAAGCTGACGAGCAAGCCGGCGGCGGCGGTGACGGTGACGGCGACCAGCGCCGATGGCGACGAGGTGCAGCTGGCCAGGAACGCCGGCGACGCGAATGCGCGCGCCTTCGCGGCCTCGAAGGAGCTGGCGTTCACCGCCGGCGACTGGAACGACGCCCAGACGCTGCGGGTTACGGCGGTGGACGACGACCGGGACGACCCGGCGAACCTGCCGGTGGCGATCACGCTGGATGCGGCCAGCGGCGGCGACAGCCATTACGGCGCCCTGGACGACGAGACCGTGGACGTCACCAAGGACGACAACGACCCCACGCCGACCGTGACGCTGGCGCTGTCGTCCTCGTCGATCTCGGAGACGGGCGGGGTGGCCACGGTGACGGCGACGCTGTCGGGCAAGTCCGACGACGCGGTGACGGTGACGGTGGCGGCTTCGCCCGGGACCGGCGCGGCGGCGGCCGACTTCGACCTCTCCACCGCGAAGACGCTGACCATTGCGGCGGGTTCGACGGCAAGCGTCGGCGTGGCGACGGTGACGGCGAACGGCAACGACGTGGACGCGCCCGACAAGCAGGTGACGATCTCGGGAACGGTGGCGGGCGGCCACGGCCTGTTGTCGAACCCGTCGAGCGTGACCCTGACGCTGACGGACGACGAGACGCTGCCGACCGTGGCGCTGGCGCTGTCGTCCTCGTCGATCTCGGAGACGGGCGGGGTGGCGACGGTGACGGCGACGCTTTCGGCCGTCTCCAGCGAGGCGGTGACGGTGACGGTGGCGGCGGCGGCGGGCAGCGGCGCGGCGGCGGCGGATTTCGATCTTTCCGCCGCAAAGACGCTCACCATCGCGGCCGGCGGAACGACCAGCGCCGGTACGGTGACGGTGACGGCCAACGGCAACGACGTCCATTCGGGAGACAAGCAGGTGACGGTCTCCGCCGCCGCGGCGGGCGGCAACAATGTGGCGGCGCCGCCGAACGTGACGCTGACCCTGACCGACGACGAGACCTTGCCGACCGTGGCGCTGGTGCTGTCGTCCCCGTCGATCTCGGAGACGGGCGGAGTGGCGACGGTGACGGCGACGCTTTCGGGCAAGTCGAGCGAAGCGGTGACGGTGACGGTGGGGGCGGCGGCCGGGACCGGCGCGGCGGCGGCCGACTTCGGCCTTTCCGCCGCAAAGACGCTCACCATCGCGGCCGGCGGCACGACCAGCGCCGGTACGGTGACGGTGACGGCCAACGGCAACGACGTCCATTCGGGAGACAAGTCGGTGACGGTCTCCGCCGCTGCGGCGGGCGGCAACAATGCGGCGGCGCCGCCGAACGTGACGCTGACCCTGACCGACGACGAGACCTTGCCGACCGTGGCGCTGGCGCTGTCGTCCCCGTCGATCTCGGAGACGGGCGGAGTGGCGACGGTGACGGCGACGCTTTCGGGCAAGTCGAGCGAGGCGGTGACGGTGACGGTGGGGGCGGCGGCCGGGACCGGCGCGGCGGCGGCCGACTTCGACCTTTCCGCGGCCAAGACCCTGACCATCGCGGCCGGCGGCACGACCAGCGCCGGCGTGGTGACGGTGACGGCCAACGGCAACACGGTGGACTCGCCGAACAAGCCGGTGACGGTCTCGGGCATGGTGACGGGGGGCAACAACGTGGCGGCGCCGTCGTCGCTGACGCTGACGCTGACCGACGACGACGCGCTGCCCACGGCGACGCTGCTGCTGTCGGCCGCCGCCATCGACGAGAGCGGCGCGTCGAACGTGACCACGGTGACGGCGCGTCTGGACCACGGCTCCAGCGAGCCGGTGACGGTGACGGTCTCGCTGTCGCCGGTGTCCTCGACCGGGGCGGTGGCGGGCGACTACGCGCTGTCTTCGACCAACACCCTGACCATCGCCGCCGGCGCCACCGCCAGCGCCGGCCTGGTGACGGTGACGGCGAACGACAACGACGTCGATGCGCCGAACAGGGAGGTGACGGTCTCCGGAACTGCGGACGGAGGGCGCGGGGTGGCGGACCCGGCCGGCAAGACCCTGACCATTCGCGACGACGACGGCGCGCCGGGGGTGACGCTGTCGCTGAACGTGGCGTCGATCTGGGAGAACGTCCAGCCGTCGGCGGTGTCGGCGACGCTGTCTCATCCGTCGAGCGCGGCGACCACGGTGACGGTGACGCCGGTGGCCGGGGCCTTCACGGCGCCGTCGGGGGCGGGGCGGCGGATCGTATTCACGGCCGGCAACACCACCAGCTCGCATACGGTGTCGATCACCTCGGTGGACAACGACGTCGACGAGCCGGACCGGATGGTGACGGTGACGGCGACGGTGGCCAATAGTCAGGGCGCGGGCAGCGTCACCAGTGCGACGCTGACGATCAGGGACAACGAGGCGACGCCGACGGTGACGCTGTCGGTGAACCCGACGTCGATCTCCGAGAGCGGCGACACGGCGACGGTGAGCGCGACGCTCTCGGGCAAGTCGAGCGAGCCGACCACGGTGACGGTGACGGCGCAGACGAACGTCTATTCGGCGCCGTCGGGGGCGGCGGGGCGGATCGTGATTGCCGCCGGCGACACGACGGCCGCCGGCGACACGGTGACGATCACCGCCGCGGACAATGACGTGGACGCGGCGGACAACGCGGCGACGGTGACGGCGACGGCGGGCAACGGCCATGCCGTGGGCGCCGTCGCCGGGGCGTCGCTGACCATCGCCGACGACGACACGGCGGGGTTCGCGATCTTGCCCACGACGTCGACCTCGTCGCGGCTGCGGACGACGGAGGCGGGCGGGACGGCGGCTTTCACGGTGGCGCTGGAGAGCGAGCCGACCGGGAACGTGGAACTGGACCTGGCCAGCTCGGATGCGACGGAAGGGGCGGTGTCGCCCTCGTCGCTGACCTTCACCTCGACCAACTGGAACACGGCGCAGACGGTGACCCTGACCGGCCAGGACGATGCCGCCGCCGACGGCAACCAGGACTACCAGGCGACGCTGACGGTGGACACGGCCAACACGGCCGATGCCGTCTATGACGCGCTTTCGGCCGTGACCGTCTATGCGGAGAACGCCGACGACGAATACCGCCTGGTGGTGGGGGAGGTGACCGGCCAGGCGACGGAGGCGGGCGGGACGGCGACCTTCACCGTGGCGCTGCTGAGCCGGCCCGCGCAGGCGGTGACGGTGGCGGTGACCAGCCGCGATAGCAGCGAGGGCCGGGTATCGCCCTCCACCCTGACCTTCCAGCCGGGCTCCTGGAGCGCGACCCGGATGGTGACGGTGACCGGGGAGGACGACGACGTCGACGACGGCGACGTCTCCTGGGACGTGCGTCTGGACCCGTCCAGCGGCGACGCCAACTACAACGCGCTGGCGGACGCGGACGTGTCGGTGACCACGACCGACGACGACGGCCCGCCGGGCGTGACGCTGGCGGTCTCGCCGGCGGCGATCTCGGAGAACGGCGGCGCGGCGACCGTCCGCGCCGTCCTGTCGCGCCCATCGGGTGCGGCGACCACGGTGACGGTAACGGGAGTGTCCGGCGCCTTCACGGCGCCGTCGGGCGCGGCGGGCAGGATCGTGATCGCGGCCGGGAACACGGTGAACGCCTCGGACACGGTGACGATCACGGCGGTGAACGACGCCGTCCACCAGGGCGGCCCCGGTCGCCAGGCGACGGTGACGGCGACGGTGGCGAACGACCGCGCCAGCGCCGATTCCACCACCATGGCCGTCACCGCGGCGACGCTGACGCTGACCGACGACGAGTCGCCGCCGGGGGCGACGCTCGCCCTGTCGGATGCCTCGATTGCCGAGAACGGCGGCGCCTCGGCGGTCAGCGCCACCCTGTCGCGCGCCTCGGCGGCGGCGACCACGGTGACGGTGACCGCCGTCTCCGGCTTCTACACGGTGGGTTCGGACGCCACCATCGTCATCGCCGCCGGGGACACCACGGCCGCCTCCGACACGGCGGCGATCGCGGCGGTGGACAACGACGTCGACGAGCCCGACCGGACGGCGACGGTGACGGCGACGCTGGCCAACGACCGGGGCGCGGGCAGCGTCACCGGGGCGCAGTTGACGCTGGAAGACGACGAGACCCTGCCGGCGGCGACGCTGGCGCTGTCGTCGAGTTCGATTGCGGAGGCCGGCGGGGTGACGACGGTGACGGCGACGCTGGATGGCAAGTCGAGCCAGGCGCTGACGCTGACGGTGGCGTCGGCGGCGGGAGCCAAGGCGGCGCCGGCGGACTTCTCGCAGACGGGAACGACTCTGACCATCGCGGCCGAGGCCACCGCCAGCACCGGGCGGGTGACGATCCGGGCCAACGACAACATGGTGGCGTCGGGCAGCAAGCAGGTGACGGTCTCGGCCACCTCCGCCGGCGGCAACGGGGCGGCGAACCCGGCCAATGCCGTGCTGACGCTGACGGACGACGATACGCCGCAGGTGACGCTGGCGCTGTCGTCGTCTTCGATCGGGGAGAACGGCGGCGCGACCACGGTGACGGCGACCCTGGACCGGATGTCCGCCGTGGCGGTGACGGTGACGGTTTCGGCTTCGCCCGGCTCGGGGACGGACTTCACGCTGAGTTCCGCCAACACGCTGACCTTCGCGGCCAACGCCACCGCCAGCGCCGGCGCGGTGACGATCACGGCGACCGACAACGACACCGACGCGCCGAACAAAACGGTGACGGTTTCCGGCACGGCGTCCGACAACCTGGGCCTCGCCAACAACCCGCCGTCGGTGACGCTGACCATCACCGACGACGATGCGGCGCCGGGGGTGACGCTCTCTCTGTCGGACGCCTCGATCGCCGAGAACGGCGGGACGGCGGCGGTGTCGGCGGCGCTGTCGCACCCGTCGAGCGCGGCGACGACGGTGACGGTGACGGCCTCCTCCGGATTCTTCACGGTTCCTTCGGGGGCGGCGGGCCGCATCGTCATCGCGGCGGGCGACACGACGGCAGCCTCGGACACGGTGACCATTACCGCCGTGAACAACGACGTGGACGAGCCGAACCGGATGGCGACGGTGACGGCGACGGCGGCCAACGGCCAGGGCGCGGGCAACGTCACCAACGTGACGTTGACCTTGGAGGACGACGACGCGACGCCGACCGTCACGCTCTCGGCGAACCCGATGTCGATTTCGGAGAACGGCGGGACGGCGGCGGTGAGCGCGACGCTCTCGGGCAGGTCGAGCCAGCCGACCACGGTGACGGTGACGGCGCAGGCCAACGTCTATTCGGTGGCCTCGGGGGCGGGGGCCACCATCGTCGTCGCGGCGGGGCAGACCGCGAGCTCGGACACGGCGACGATTACCGCGGTGGACAACGCCGTGGACGCGGCGGACAACGCGGCGACGGTGACGGGAACGGCCGCCAACGGCCACGGCGTGACGGCGGCGGCGACCGGGGCGTCCCTGACCATCGCCGACGACGACACGGCGGGGGTCGTGATGGATCCGGAGACGACGACGGCCTCGCGGGTGCGCACGTCGGAGGACGGCAGTCAGGCCACGGTCGAGGTGACGCTGGCGACCGAGCCGACCGGGAACGTGGAGATCGACGTTGCGAGCCAGGACACGGCCCAGGGCACGGCGTCGCCGTCGTCGCTGACCTTCACTCCGACTGACTGGAACACGGCGCAGACGGTGACCCTGACCGGCGTGGACGACAACCCCGGCGCGCCCGACGGCAGCCAGAACTACACGGTCACGCTGACGGTGGACACGACCAACACGGCGGACGCCAACTACGACGCGCTTTCCGCCGCCGCCATCTACGCCCGCAACCTCGACGACGAAGCGGGCGTGGAGGTGTCGCCGACGTCGGGTCTGTCGACGACGGAGGGGGGGGGCGCGGCGACCTTCACGGTGAGACTGCTCAGCGAGCCGGAAGGGGTCGTGGCCGTGCCGTTGGCCAGTTCGGACCCGGGCGAGGGCGCGGTGTCGCCGTCCTCGCTGACCTTCACCGCAGGGAACTGGAACACGGCGCAGACGGTGACGGTGACCGGCGTAGACGACGACGCGGACGACGGCGACGCGTCCTACGTCATCGAGACGGGAGACCCGTCGAGCGCGACTGCCGCCGCCTATGACGGGCTGGAGGCCGGCGACGTCGACGACGTGTCGGTGACGAACGCGGACGACGACGCGACGCCCACCGTGACGCTGGCGCTGTCGAGGACGGTCGTCGATGAGAACCCGGAGGCGCCGGCGGAGGAGCGGCGGACGACGGTGACGGCGCGGCTCTCGCACCCGTCGGGCACGGCGACGACGATCACGGTGGAGTCTTCGGCGGCGGGCGACTACGCGCTGAGCGCGAACGCGATGCTGACCATCGGAGCCGGCGAGATCGCGAGCGCCGGCGAGGTGACGATCACGGCGGTGGACGACGACGTGGACGCGGCGGACAAGACGGTGACGGTCTCGGGGAGGGCCGAGAACGACCGGGCCGCCGCCGATTCCACGACCGTGGCCGTCACCGGGGCGGAACTGACGATCACGGACGACGACGAGAGGGGATTCGCGTTCGACCCGGCGGCGACGGTGGCGGCGGCGGTGGGCGCGAGCGCCGAATACACGGTGGCGCCGACCAGCGAACCCGCCGGGGACGTGACGGTCGAGATCGCCCCGGACGACGCCGACCTGACGGTCTCGCCCGCTCTCCTGACGTTCACGGCGGCGAACTGGAAGACGCCCCGGACAGTGACGGTGACGGCGATGGCGGACGACGACGACCTCGCCGACGCGGCGACGCTGACGCACGCGGCGTCGGGCGGCGGCTACGACGGGGTGTCGCGCGCCTTGTCCGTGGCGGTGGCCGAGGCCGGCGACGCCAGGATCGTAGCGGACGACGAGGCGGGGACGACGATCTACAACGTGAACGGCCGGTTGGTGACGGTGACGGTGGAGAAGGGCGCCGAGAACGTGGAGATCACGTTGCCGGAGGACCTCGACCGCGCGGTGTCGATGGCGGTCGCGCCGCTGCCCGCCGATCGGGTGGCGGAGGCGGCGGGTCCGGGGTTCTCCCTCGGGCGGGACGCGGCCTCGCGAGTGGCGGTGGACGTCACCGTCGCCCCCGCGCCGCCGGGCGGCGTGCGGCTGTGCCTGCCGGTGACGGTCGGCCTACGGGAGGCGGCGGGGGATCGGGACCTGGTGCTGTTGCGTCGCGGGGAGCCGGTTCCGGGTTCGGACGAGGTGGAGGGGCCGGATGGCCTGGCGATCCAGGTCTGCGCCGACGGCGTGGCGGCGTTCTCGCCGTTCGCGGTGGGGTACGCGGACACGAGGCCGGCGTTCCCCGACGACTTCACCCTGACGGCGCTGGTGTTCACGGTGGACGAGGAGATCGACCCCGTGACGCTGCGGAAGGCGACGGACGGCGACGGGACGCGCCATCGGTTGTTGCCGGAGCCGCTGGTCCTGCCGCCGGGGCTGGCGTTCGACGAGGACGGGACGGGGGCGTGCAGGAAGGCGCTCGCGCTGTGCGGGACGCCGACGGAGGTGTTCGCGAAGAGGGACTACGCGTGGACGGCGACCGACGTCGACGGTGACGCGGACGAGGTGGAGTTCACGATCGAGGTGGTGTCGAACCTGGAGGAGGCGCGCGCGCGTCTCGCGGCGGTCAACGAGTCGATCCTGCCGGAACTGTCGCGGGCGGCGTGGGGAAGCGTGGTGGACGCGGTGGCGGGCCGCCTGGAGTCGCCGGAACCGGGCGCCGGCATGGCGGCGGCGGCGGCGGCCCTGAAAGCGCAGGAAGGATCGCAGGACAACGGGGAGGGGGTGTCGTGGCGCGATCTGGTGACAGGCCGGACGTTCGCGGTGGGCGCGGGCGGTGCCGGCGGCGGCGGTTCCGGGGGCGCGGTGATGTGGGGTTCGGGAGACCGCCGGTCGCTGTCGCTGGACAAGGCGGCGCTGGACTGGTCGGGCGAGCTGTTCTCGGCCCACGTGGGCATCGACACGCCGCTGGGCGCGCGCCTGCGGGGCGGCGTGGGGGCGTCGTGGTTCGAGAGCGCCATCGAGTACACGGACCGGAGCGGGGAGGCGGCGGTGTCGGGGGTTCACGAGAGCCGCATGACGTCGGTGCATCCCTATCTGGGGTGGACGGGCCCTGACGGCGCGCGCCTGTGGGGGACGCTGGGCTACGGCGAGGGCGAGATCGAGATCACGGACGCGGAGGTTCTGGACCGGTTCGGGGTCCAGAGGGGCGACAGCGCGTTCATGGGCGCGGCGGTTGGCGGTTCGGTTCCTGTGTGGTCCGCGGGCGGCCTGACGCTGGCGCTGAAGGGATCGGGGGAGGCGACGCGGTACACGGTGGACGACAACGGATCGGCGCTCGCGGCGGTGGCGGTGGACACGCGGCGCCTGCGGCTCGCGGCGGAGGGGAGCCGGGCGTATGCGCTGCCGGGCGGCGGGACGCTCACGCCGTCGCTGGAGGCGGGCGGGCGCTGGGACGGGGGCGACGGGGAGACGGGCGCGGGCGTGGAGTTGGGCGGCGGCCTCGAATGGACGCTGCCGTCGCGGGGTCTGGCGGTGGAAGCGCGGGGCCGGACGCTGGCGGCGCACGCGGGCGCCATGGAGGAATGGGGCGCGTCGGGTTCGGTGCGCCTGTCGCCGGATCCGGACGGTCGCGGCCTGTCGTTCGAGTTGTCGCCGCAGTGGGGGGCATCGGAGAGCGGCCTGTCGCGCCTGTGGAACGAAGGCGTCGCCGGGCGCGGGTCCCCGGACGGCGGCGCTGGCGCGGCGCGCCTGGAGGCGGAGTTGGGGTACGGGTTCCGGGACGGGGCCGGGGTGGCGACGCCCTACGCCGGGTTCGGCTACGAAGAGGACGGCGACCGGCGCTACCGCCTGGGAATGCGCTTCGAGTTGGGACCGCGGTTCGCCGTGGGTCTCGAAGCCGAACGCAAGGAGGGCGCAATCCGTCCCGAACACGGCGTCCGCTTCGATCTGCGCCTGCGCTGGTAAGGCTCGGACCCCAGGCCGTCCCGACATCGCCCCGATCGCCCGCGCTCTCGGTTCCGTGGTGCCGCGTGGCTCCCTTACGGTCGGGTCGGTGTCTACGATGCGCCATGGCTCGCGGTTGCGCTCGCCGGGCGGCGGTCCCCAGTTGCCCCAACCGGATAGCGCGGGCGCCTGCCATGGTTGATACTGCGCCGGCGAAACTCGATTCCGAGCAGGTCACTCCCTACGCGTAGTGCGCCGGGCCGAATTCGTCGGTCTTGCGCGCCTGACGAAGTCGGCCGCGGCGCCGCCGGTCGAATGAACGACGGCCGCGCGTCCCTTCTTCTCCCTCCCCTTGCAGGGGGAGGGTGGGGATCGCGTCGGGGAAGAGGAGAATGAACGGACCCTGCGGCGCCCTCGTCGCCGGATGAGGCTCGCGCTCGCCGCCGGGGCGGGCCTCGCCCTGCTCGCCGGTTGCTCCCATCCCGAACCCCTCCGCCCGGGCGACTGGTTGCCGGACTCGGAGAGGTCCGGAGACGGCGCACCGCCGGGGAAGAAGGGAAAGCCCGCCGACCCGCCGGGAGAGAAGGACGACGAATGGCGGCACGGAGTGACGGCGGCGAGAACCGCAGCGGGAACGAGGCCGGCCGCCGAGCGGCCGGCGTAGCTGGCCGCGGCGGCGTTGTGGTCCTGCGCACGGGACGGTGATCCCGTACCGGCTCACCAACCGGCCGCCCTTGGCGAGTACGCGCTTGCCCCGGCCGAGCCGGCACGTCCTTCAATATCTCGAACAACGCCCGCTCGGCCGTCGAGGTCCGGACCGTCCGAAAGCCGTCGCCCCAAGGAACGTCAACCGCCAAAGAAGGCATGAGGGACCGGGCCTCGCTCCCCGCCGGCCCGTCCGGCTCCGATGTTGACGAGACGGCAGATCGCCCCGCCCGTGCCGATCGTGATGAACTTCTGTTGCGCCTCCGCCACCGGCGCCTCGGCCGCCACGAAGGCGCCCCCGGCCAGGACCGCGGCGGCCGCGCACGCCGCGGCGTGGCCCATGTACGTGTGGCCATGCCGGAAGTATCGCGGTAGACGGCTTCCGACGCGAGCACGGCCCCGATGGGCTGGTATCCGGCCCCTTGGCGACGACGACGAGGTCCGGCGCGCCCCCTCCTGTTCGCAGGCGAAAAGGGTTCCGGTCCGGCCCATGCCCGACATCACCTCGTCGAGGATGAGCAGGACGCCGTGGCAGTCGCATATCTCGCGGATCCGGGCGAAATACCCGGGCGCGGCGGGAACGGCGCCGATGGTCGACCCGGCGACGGTCTCGGCGACGAACCCGATCACGGTCTCCGGCCCGAGCGCCAGGATCGCCGACTCGAGCTCGTCCGCGACCCGGAGGCCGTAGGCCACCTCCGATTCGCCCGGATTCCGGCCGCGATAGGCGTAGCAGGGCGAGATACGGGCCACGTCGACGAGGAGCGGCTCGAAGGGCGCCCGGCACGCGGCGTTGCCGCCGACGGCGAGGGCGCCGAGCGTGTTCCCGTGATAGCTCTGCCGCCGGGCGATGAAGCGGCTGCGCTGCGGTTCGCCGGTGTCGACGAAGTACTTGGCGGGCGAGCTTGAGCGCCGTGTCCATGGCCTCCGAACCGCCGCTGACGAAGTAGACGCGATCGAGGCCGGACGGCGAGGCCTCGACCAGCAGATCGGCGAGGTCTTCCTGCGCGCGCGTCGTGAAGAAGGCCGTGTGCGCGTAGGCGAGCGACCCGACCTGATCGAGGATCGCCCGGCGGACGTCGGGGTCCGAATGTCCCAGGGTCGACACGGCGGCGCCGCCCGAGGCGTCGATATAGCGGTTCCCCGCGTCGTCGACGATGTGGATGCCCTCGCCCCGCGCGGCGACCGGAGGCTTCTCCCGCATGTCGCGGTAGAACACGCGGGTCATGGCCGTTCCGACCGGACGAGGGCCTCGATGCACGAGGCGGTGTCGAGCATTTCGCAGGCGAAACCCACGGTCGGCGGGCTCGGCGGCGTCGGCCCCCGCCAGAAGAGATGCTCCGGCCAGCTTCCGTCGGGCCGTTGCCGGCGCAGGATCCGCTCGAGCGTGGCCCACAGGTCCTCGCCCTCCGGCGCGGCCCCGAGGAGGTGCAGGGCGGAGAGGGCGCGCGCGGTGCGCAGCGTATCGCCGTAGCCGCCGTCCGCCCCGCGCCGGGCCCGGATCCGGTCCGCGAGCGGGACCCCGAGGTCCCGGAACGCGGGCGCGCCCCGATCGCGGGCGCGGGCAACGGCGTCGTAGAGGTCCAGGACGTCGGGATAGTAATGGGAGCTCCCCTCGCCGCTCCCTTCCCGGACCAGACCGGCGAGCCACTCCGCCGCCCGCGCACCCGACGCGTCGCGACCCTGAAAGGCGAGGTAACCGACGACGTTGGCGTTCACCACGCTGTCCACGTCCATGGCGTTGGCGTCGGTGGGCGGGGTCAGCCAGGTCCTGAACCTGCCCCGGTCGTCCCGCGCCGCCGGCGGACATCCGACGTTCTTGGCGAACAACACCCACGGGTGTCGCGGAATCGCCATGGAGCAGACGCTGAGACTGTCGAGATCGTTCGGGAGATGCGGCCAGTAACGCCACACGCCCGGATAGCTCATGGACTGGACGATGAACTCCCCCGACCGGTCGCGGATGGCCGCGGACCTGGGGTCGTCGCAAACCGCCAGGGTGAGCGCGCCGAGGGCGGCGACGAAGGGAGCCTGCTCTTCCCTCGCGGGTCCGTCGAGCTCCAGGTTGTCGTAACACCGCGAAGTCCAGGCCCCGTCGGGACGGATGGCGGCCTCGAGAAAGGCGAGGCCCCGGTCCACGGCGTCGCGCGCCGCCTCCCGGAGCCGCAACGGGACCGGGACGGCGCAGCCGCCATCCGGCGAGGGTTCGCCGACGAATGGTCCGGATGCTTCGCGCATGACGACGGGGATCTCCGCTTCGCGCTCGGGACATCGGAAACACGATACTACCCGCTTGTCCATGAAAGTCATCCAGAGAACGGGGACGCCGCAGGGCCCGTTCGCGCTCCTCCCCCCTGGCGCGACCCCCGACCCTCCCCCTGCAAGGGAGAGGGAGCCGTTATCACTCCTCCCCCCTGAACAGGGGGGAGGTCGGGAGGGGGGCCGACCGGACGCGACGCCGCGAAACCCTCGATCCCTGCCGGTACGAGAAATACGCTAAACGGCCGTGAACGGGTATATACTGTCCCGCCTGTCCGCGAAACCCTCGATCCCTGCCGGTACGAGAAATACGCTAAACGGCCGTGAACGGGTATATACTGTCCCGCCTGTCCGCGAAACCCTCGATCCCTGCCGGTACGAGAAATACGCTAAACGGCCGTGAACGGGTATATACTGTCCCGCCTGTCCGCGGGACCGATCCAGCGACGAAAATTCCGGCGGCGTCCCGGTTCGGGATACTTCAAACCGCCGCCAGAGGCATTGACGGGAAATCGGGAGGCGTCGCGCTTTGTTGTTCCATAACAAGGTGTTCAGGCAGGAGGCCGTGGCGCGCCGGTCGCGCGCGGAACCCCTCGACGACCGCCTCCAGGTCACGGCGCCTCACGAATGGATGGTGCTGGCCGGCCTCGGCCTGTCGTTTCTCGCATTCCTCTCCTGGGGGGCGTTCGGGAGCGTGGAGCGCGGCCTCTCGGTCGAGGCCGTGCTGGTCGCGCCGGGCGAGCGCCACGCCGTGGTCTCCCCCACGTCCGGCAACGTCATCGAGATCATGGCCGAGATCGGGGACGTCCTGGAGACGGGACAGACGATCGCGCGGGTGCGTCCGCCGGAAGCGGAGCGCCAGGCCCGAATCGCGCGGAGGATCGTGGGCGCGGTCGAGGACCGGATGCGCCACGCCGAGGACGCCGCCGCCGCAGTCCAGGAAGCGCTGCTCGCGGCGGCGCGCATGGAGCTTGGAGAGATCGAGATCCACGCCAGGGAATCGATCGTCGCCCCGCACGGAGGAAAGCTCGTGGCGCACCGTCTGGCTCCGGGACGGCCCGTCGGCGTCGGGGAGACGGTCGCCCGGATCCGGGGCGCGTCCGAGGACGCCTGGCAGGCGCTGGCTTTCGTATCGCCGGAAGACGCCGGGAAGCTCACGGCGGGCATGGACGCGGAGGTGCTCGTGGCGCTGCCCGAACGGTCGGGCCCGAGCGCGCTGGAAGCCCGCGTGCTGGAGGTGTCCCCCCGGCCCGTCGCCGCTCCCGAATGGCTCGCCGACCTCGGTCTTTCGACGCCCGTCCCCGCGCACCTGCTGCGGCTGGTCCTGAACGGACCACCGCGTCCGTCGCTCGCCGACGGCGCCGGCGCGCGCGCGCGGGTCGTGTTGGGGGAGCAGTCCCCCGCGGCCCTGCTGCTGGCGAGCGGAGACATCCGATGACCGCCGCGGCGAGGCCATGACCCATCGATCCGGACTGGACGAGGCGCTGAAACGGGTGCGTGCGTCCCGCGAGGCCCCATCGCGGCGCCGGACGCGCACCCCCGTGCTGCTGCAGCTCACCCAGACCGAGTGCGGGGCCGCGTGTCTCGGGATCGTGCTCGCGCATTTCGGACGCTGGGTTTCGATCGAGGAATTGCGGGAGACGTGCTCGGTCGGCCGGGACGGATGCAACGCGGCCGACATCGTCCGCGCGGCGCACCGGTACGGTCTCGAGACGGAAGGTTGGCGCAAGCAGCCGAGAGAGCTCCGGAGCATGGCCCCGCCGATGATCCTCTTCTGGGAGTTCGAGCACTTCGTCGTTCTCGAGGGGTTCGGCAAGGGGCGCTTCCTGATCAACGACCCGGCCAACGGCCACCGGACGGTCGGCGAGGAGGAGTTCGACCGGGCGTTCACGGGAGTGACGCTGACCTTCCGGCCGGGTCCCGATTTCCGGCCGGGCGGCGTCCGCCCCGGCCTCGCGCACCGGATCCTGCCGTGGCTGCGCGACGTCAAGAAGCCGCTCGCGTTCGCGATGTGTTGCGGGCTGCTCCTGGCCCTGCCTGCCCTGGCCCTGCCCGCCCTGGCGGGCCTGTTCGTGGATTTCGCGCTTTCCGGGCGCGAACCGTCCTGGAGCGGGGCGCTGATCGGAATCCTCCTCGTCGCCGCAGGCCTGCTCTACCTCCTCACCTGGCTCCGGGAACGCTGTCTCAGGCGGCTCTCCGTGCGCCTCTCCGTCGATCACGCCGAGCGCTTCGTGACCCGGCTGCTCCGGCTGCCCATGCGGTTCTTCTCGCAGCGCTTCGCCGGCGATCTGACTTCCCGGATACAGCTTCTCGACACGGTCTCCAGCATCGCGACGGCGCACTTCGTCGGCATTCTGATCGAGCTCGTCACCAGCGTGGCGTTTCTCGGACTCATGCTGGCGTACGACCCGTTGCTCTGCGCCCTGGTCGTCGGGCTGGGCGCGCTCGGCGCCGCGGCCATGCGCGTTCTGGCGCGGGCGCGCGTGGACGAAAACCGCAGGCTCAGGCGCGAGCAGGGAATGCTCTACGGGATCGGGATGTTCGGCCTCGGCAAGATCGACACCTTGCAGGCGACCGCGGCCGAGGACGAGTTCTTCTCGCGCTGGACGGGCTACCAGGCGCGGGAGCTGCTCGCCCGGCAAAGGTTCGCCGAGCTCGGCTACGTGAACGCGGCCCTGCCGACGCTGCTCCTGATTATCGGCAACGCGGCGGTGCTCGGCCTCGGCGGCTGGCGGGTGATGTCCGGCGACATGACCCTCGGGATGCTGACGGCGTTCTACATGGCGTCGATGAACTTCATGCAGCCGATCGGACGCTTCATCCAGTTCGCCGACATGTTCCAGATTCTGGAGGCCGACCTCCAGCGTCTCGACGACGTGTTCGACGCGCCCGAGGACCGCGACTTCGAACCCGCTCCCGGCGCCTCCGAAGACCGGATCTCGACCTTCGCCGGACGGCTGCGGTTGAAAGGCCGGATCGAGCTGCGCGACGTCACCTTTGGCTACCAGGACAACCGCGAGCCCCTGCTCGAGGATTTCAACCTGACCATCGAGCCCGGCCAGCGCGTGGCGATCGTCGGCCCCAGCGGGTCGGGCAAGTCGACGCTCTCGGCGCTGGTGGCCGGCGTCCACCAGCCGTGGTCGGGGGAGATCCTGATCGACGGACATCCGCGCGGCGCGATTCCGCGCGAGCTGCTGCACAGTTCGGTTTCCCTCGTCGACCAGCACGTCTTCCTGTTCGCGGACACGGTGCGCGAGAACCTGACCATGTGGATTCCGGAAGTGCCGGACCAGATACTGGTGGCGGCCGCGCGGGACGCGACCATCCACGAGGAGATCGTCTCCCGGCCGCTCGGGTACGACGCCCCGGTCGACGAGGGAGGGCGCAACTTCAGCGGCGGCCAGAGACAGCGGCTGGAGATCGCGCGCGCGCTCGTCAACAATCCGTCGGTGCTGATCCTGGACGAGGCGACCTGTTCTCTCGACACGATCACCGAGGTCCGGATCGACGACGCCCTGCGGCGCCGGGGATGCACCTGCCTCATCGTGGCCCATCGGCTGAGCACCATCCGCGACTGCGACCTGATCGTGGTCCTCGACGGAGGGCGCGAGGCGCAGCGGGGCTCCCATCAGGAACTGATGCAGGATGCCGACGGGCTGTACCGCCAGCTCGTGGAAGCGAACTGAACGGGCCGCGCGGAGCGAGGGACGTGGAAGAGCGGGAGCTGGACGGGATCGGGCGGATCGCGCTCTCGCAGGGCGAGGCGTTCGTCGGCGGCGGCAACCGGCCCATTTTCCTGTCCGATCCCGAGGCGGTGTGGTACGTCGTCGAGGGCGCCGTCGACGTGTTCAGCGCCTTGAAGTCCGGAGACGAGGCTCACTCGGACTTCAAGCAACTCCTGCGCGCCGAGGCCGGGCGGCTCGTCTTTGGCGTCGGCGGGGGGGAGGACAACTCCCTGTCGACGTACATCGCCAAGGGACTTCCCGACACCGAGCTCAGACTCGTCCCCCGGACGGCGTTCGCCGGACCCGAGGTTGCCGAATTGCTGACCGGGCAGGTCGATTCCTGGATCGTCGATTTCGCCGCCACGGTCGCCCGGGAGGTGACGCCGCGCCCGCATCCCGAGCGCTTCCTGGCCGCGGGCAAGGACGTCGGGACCGTGAACGAGAACGTGCTGACGACCCGGCGCGGCGTGGTCTGGGTTTCCTGCCCGGAGGGGAATGCGACTTTCCTCGACACCGGCGAGCCGACGGGCGACGGTCCCGGCTTCATCCCCGTCACGCCCGACAGCTGGATAAGGCTGTTCCACCCCTCCCGGCTGGTCGTCGCCTCGTCCGAGGCGCTCGAAGCCGACGGCCTCCTGTTTCCCGCCCTGGCCGAGTTCCATCGGCTGGCGCTGTCCGCCGAGGAGCTCAACAGGAACCTGGCGCTCGTCGACATGGCCAACATGCAACGCGCCCAGGCCCTGCACCGTCGCCGGAGCGAGGAACACGCCCGCCACAACCTGTTCGGCGTCCTGGATGGCCGCCGCTCCATGGCCGGAGGCGGCGACTCGGCGCTGCTGAACGCCCTCGAGCTGGTCGGCCGCCACGAGGGAATCCGGTTCCGCTCTCCGCCTCGCCGCAGAGGAATGGACGAAGGGGATCCCGACCTGGCGGAGATCCAGCGCGTATCGGGGGTTCGCGGGCGCAAGATCAGGCTCGACGACGAAGACCGGTGGTGGCTCGGCGACAGCGGGGCGCTTCTGGCGTTCCGCCGGGGATCCGGAAGTCCGGTGGCGCTGGTTCCGGGCATGTCGGGGCGTTACCGCGCGCTCGACCCGGCGACGGGCCGTTCGGAGCGGGTCGACGCGCGTCCGGCTCGCGACCTCGCTCCCGAAGCGCACTTCTTCTACCGCGCGCTGCCGCGGGACGGAGCGGCCCGCGCGGGCGCCCTGTTCCGCTTCGCCTTCCGCGGGCTCGGGGGCGCCCTCGCGCGCTTCGCCCTCGCCGGGCTGCTCGCCGGCCTCCTGATGCTGGCGCCGTCCATCCTGTTCGGCGCGCTCGCGGACCGCGTGATCCCGAGCGGGTCCGGCTGGCAGCTGCTGGAATTGTCCCTGTCCCTGGTCCTGCTGGCGATCCTCACGGCGTTCCTCCAGGTTCTCCAGGGAACGGCCCTGATGCGGCTGGAGGCCCTTGCGGCCGCACGCGTCGGCGCGGCGCTCTGGGACCGGATGCTCGGCCTGCCGTGGTGGTTCTTCCGCCGTTTCTCCTCCGGCGATCTGGCCATGCGCGCCATGGCCTTCCAGGGACTGCGCGATCAGGTTTCGGGCGTGGTCGGCGGCGCCCTGCTGTCGGTGATCTTCCTTCTGCCCACGTTCGTCCTGCTGTTCCTCTACGACGCCGCGATCGGTTGGCTGGGACTGGCGCTGGGCCTCTTCTCCCTCGGGACGACGTCGGTCATCGGCATTCTCCAGCTGTCCCATCACCGGCGCCTGTTCGCGGTCTCGCGGCGTCTGGCGGGAACGCTGCTGCAATTGCTGAACGGCATCGGCAAGCTGCGCTCGACCGGGTCGGAGGGGATCGGGTTCGCCATGTGGGCGAAGGGTTATCGGGAACAGAAACAGACCGAGATGCGGCTTGGCGGGCTGAACGAGCATCTGGTCGCCTTCATCGCCGCCGTCCCCGCGCTGGCCGCGGCGGCGGTGTTCGCGGTCGCGACGCGCGACGGCGGCGCGACCCTTCCGACGGGGGACTTCCTCACCGTCTACGCGGCCCTCATGATGTTCTACGCGGCGCTGGCCCGGCTCGGCGGCTCGTTCTCCGCCATCGCCGCCATCGTGCCGGCGTACGAGCAGGCGACCCCGATCCTGGAGGCGGCGCCGGAAACCGGCCTCGAAGGCGAACCGCCGCCGGAGCTCGAGGGCGACGTCCACATCGATCACGTGAGCTTCCGCTACACCGAGGACGGCCCCCTCGTCCTCCGGGATGTTTCGATCCACGCCCGCGCGGGCGAGTTCGTGGCCGTCGTCGGGGAGTCCGGGGCGGGCAAGAGCACCCTGTTCCGGCTCGCGCTCGGACTCGAGGCGCCGTTGTCGGGGGCCGTCTACTACGACGGACGCGACCTCGGACGCCTCAACAAACGAGCGGTGCGCAGCAGGATCGGCATGGTGGTGCAGGACGCGTCGATGCGGCCCGGGACCGTGCTCGAGAACATCGTCGGACTCTCCGGGGACTTCACCGAGGAAGACGCCTGGCGAGCCGCCCGCCTCGCCGCCATCGACGAAGACATCGCCGCCATGCCGATGGGAATGCAGACGGTCGCCGGCGACAGTTCGTCGCTGTTCTCGGGCGGACAGATCCAGCGGATCATGCTGGCGGCGGCGCTGCTCCGGGACCCCAGCGTCCTGTTCCTGGACGAGGCCACCAACTGGCTCGACAGCAGGAGCCAGGCGCGGGTGATGGAGAGCGTGGCGGGGCTCGCCATCACCCGGTTCGTGAGCGCGCACCGCCTGTCGACCATCCGGATGGCCGACAGCATCCACGTGCTGCGGGACGGCCGGGTGGCCCAGACGGGCGCCTTCGACGAGTTGATGGAGACCGACGGCCCCTTCCGGGATCTGGTGCGCCGGCAGGTGGCCTGACGGGGCGGGAGGGAGCCGTTGACGCTCCTCCCCCCTGGGCGCGACCCCCACCCCGACTCTCCCCCTGCCAGGGAGAGGGAGAAGAAGGGGAGACGGGAAAGAACCATTGACGCTCCTCCCCCCTGACAGGGGGGAGGTCGGGAGGGGGGTCCGCAGGGACGCGCGCCGCCGCCGGTACGAGAAATGCAGGTCAATCCTGCATGGGGAAGCAGGTCATGCCGGCGTACGCCTTGGCGTCGACCCCGGCGTCGGTGACCGTGAGCTTGACGTGGTTGATCCCCTTGTAGACGAGGAACACGCCCCGGCGGTCGTACATCCTGTCGAGCGCGCACCACTTCAGCAGCCCCTGCGCCTTCGCCGCCAGGCACCAGCCGCGTTGCGCCAGCCGCTCCACCACCGGTCGCCAGTCGCTCCGCCCCGTGGTGAGCCAACCGTCCGGTCCGTGGTCCCATGATCCCGGGTGGTACAGTTCCAGGCCGAGCCGGGGCAACAGCCCCGCGGCGGCCACGTCCACCGACAGCCGGAACCGGGGGCAACAGTCCCCGAGGCCGGCCAGGATCTCCGCGGCCGGACGGACCGAGGCGCGCCGGCCCAACCGCTCCAGCGCGCCGGCGATCTCGTCGCGCCCGATCTCCTGGACCACCAGCCGCACCGCCCGCGGCGTCCGGCTCGGCAACGCCCCGACGTGAGCGACCCTCGCGCCCGGGGGCAACGCCGCCAGCGCCCGCGCCACCCACCGCAGCGCCTCTTTCCCGTCGGTCCAGCCCACCGCGTCCGCCAGCGCCGCGACCGGCAGGGGCTGCGGGCCGTCATGCGGGTCGGGCTCCTCCGCGAGCCGCACCTTCAGAAACACGCCCGGCTCCGGCCGCCGGTCGGCCGGCGTCTCGGCCAGGTCGTACTCGAGCATCGTCCCGGCGATGCATCCGCGCAGCTCGGAGTCGGCCTGTCCGATCCGGACGAGATACCGGGACAGCGCCGCTGCCGGCGAGCCCGGACGGGCGGCCTCGCCGCGGCGGATGAAGTGCTGCGCGAACGGGCTCCCCGGCCTGACCACCACGAACAGGTCCGCCGCCGGCGCGTCCTCGCCGAGCCGGAACTCGCAACCGAGGGTCGTCCCCAATCCGGCGCCCGGCAGCTTCGCGGCGCAAGCCGTCAACCGGTCCCATCCGGGGCCGTCGAGCAGGACTCGCGGTATCAGCGGGCGGAGCTCCGCGAGCACCGCCCCTGGGGCGCGAGGCGCACCGTGGGCAGCAGACGTGGGCTCTGCCGTCTCGACCGCGGGACACGGACTCGACATCACGAGCCCGCAGGACCGCCGAGCGGCCGGCGGGACTACCAATCCTTCGTAGGATTACCCCCACTATGGGGGAAGAGCGACTCCAAAAAGCTGCGGCCACCAGCAGCCGTCTGCAGATCGCCTTCGTTCAACTTGCTGTCGGGGGGCAGAATCAGATGCGCGGTCGCGCCGTCCTCTTCGTGGACCTCGATCGACAGGGACGCCGGGATGGCGATGCCCAACTCCTGCTCGATCGCCGCCTTCGGATCACTCAGCAGCCGGGCGCGGAACTCCGCGTCTGCGGTCGCCTTCTCCACCAGATGCTCGCGCAACTCGCCCGCAGTCCTGGTTTCAGAGCTCATGGATTGTCACTCCTAGTTGAATTGTGATTGCGTAAATATAGGTATCAGCGAGAACGACGGGAGGAAACCCTAATTTCAGACCTCCTGACATCGCGTAAATTCAATTTGCCAGCAGGGGTCCCTCGAACGCCAGTTTCAGCCCGGTGCCGGGACAGGCATGGCTTTCGCGAGTGGCACAAAGTTCCCGAAGCGCCTTGTTGAAGCGGGACTGGAACATGGCGCTCTCCAGAAAGTGGTACATCCTAATTTCAGAACTCCTGACATGCTGCCCGATAATCGGTTGTTTTTGTTTATTCTTTGTGCAATCGCCATTAAATATTTTATTGAACACGCGTCAGGGCGGCATGGTCGCGCCTTGTCTTCTTGCCCGACAACGCAGTCTCGTTCGCGGCTACCTTCGGCTTTTCGAGCGGTCCATCGCCGCGCCTTTCCCAAGAAGTGTCAAACGTCCAGTAAAAATCTAACAATGTCAGGAGTTCTGAATTTACGACGAACTGGGAAAAATCAAGCAAAATCTTCCGGTTACGCATACCATGTCAGGAGGTCTGAATTTCGGGGCATTCGCGCGGCGGCGCCTTCGACGCGGCGGAGATGGGGCGCAAAGGGCGCCGGCGGCGAAATGCGCTCGCCATCGCGCCCCAGCGGGAGCGCCGAGGCCGTCGCGAGCGCGGGGCCAGGCGGCCCTGGTCGTGAAGCTTCCGCCAGCGGTAGAGGGTGGCCCGCGACACGCCGACGGCGGCGGCTGCGTCGGCGGCGCTGAGGCCATTGTCGCGGGCGCGGCGCCAACGCTTCAGGGCGGCTCCCCGTGTAACATGACGGGGCAGGCCGAAAACCTGCATGGGGGTCCTCCTGTAAGCTGTCTGTCCAAACCAACAGCTTCGGAGACCCCCAACCTTCCTTCAACCGCCCCGTCTCACATCTGTCTGGACCTGGAATGGGGTAGGGGAAGCTGCTCGGCCTTACCCCGGTTGCCGAATCGCGGGTGCCCGAGGCAATGCCCCACCAAGTTCGTTGGCGTCCTGCATACGTCTCGGACGCCATGCCGTTCATGGCCACTTTGTCGGGTGAGGGAAGGAGCGACGGGTGTCAGGTATGCGCCAGTGTGTGATGCCGCGTGATTCCCAATGGATTCCCAAGCCGAAATGCTCACGGAATCCCAGGAATCAAAAACCCCTGGAAACATCAAGGTTTCCAAGGGCTTGAGATGGTTGCGGGGGCAGGATTCGAACCTGCGACCTTCAGGTTATGAGCCTGACGAGCTACCGGACTGCTCCACCCCGCGACGATGACTCGCCGGACGCGACCGTCCGGCGGATGACGTTGTCCTTCGACGCGTTTCGAAGACCTGGCAACGACCTATTCTCCCACACCTTGAGATGCAGTACCATCGGCGCTGGGGGCCTTCACTTCCGAGTTCGGGATGGGATCGGGTGTTTCTCCCCCGCCATGGCCACCAGGTCATCGGAACGCGCCGCCGAAGTTTCGACATCGTGCGTCGGGCTTGCCGCTGCGCACATCGGCGCGCGATCAAGCCGATCGAGCGATTAGTACCAGTCAGCTTCATGCGTTACCGCACTTCCACACCTGGCCTATCAACGTGGTGGTCTTCCACGGCTCTGATAGGGACGACTTGTTTCGAGGTGGGCTTCCCGCTTAGATGCTTTCAGCAGTTATCCCGTCCGCACTTAGCTACCCGGCGGTGCCGCTGGCGCGACAACCGGTACACCAGAGGTGCGTCCACCCCGGTCCTCTCGTACTAGGGGCAGCTCCTCTCAATCGTCCAACACCCACGGCAGATAGGGACCGAACTGTCTCACGACGTTCTAAACCCAGCTCACGTACCTCTTTAAATGGCGAACAGCCATACCCTTGGGACCTGCTCCAGCCCCAGGATGAGATGAGCCGACATCGAGGTGCCAAACACCGCCGTCGATATGGACTCTTGGGCGGTATCAGCCTGTTATCCCCGGCGTACCTTTTATCCGTTGAGCGATGGCCCTTCCACGCGGAACCACCGGATCACTATGACCGACTTTCGTCTCTGCTCGAACTGTCGCTCTCGCAGTCAGGCAGGCTTTTGCCATTGCACTCGACAGCTGATTTCCGACCAGCCTGAGCCTACCTTCGCGCGCCTCCGTTACTCTTTGGGAGGCGACCGCCCCAGTCAAACTACCCGCCATGCAGGGTCCCGGACCCGGATGACGGGCCGCGGTTAGATACCAGAACACGAAAGGGCGGTATTTCAAGGATGGCTCCACGGCAACTGGCGCCGCCGCTTCAAAGCCTCCCGCCTATCCTACACATTCGTCTCCTAATACCACTGCAAAGCTGTAGTAAAGGTGCACGGGGTCTTTCCGTCTGACCGCGGGTACTGAGCATCTTAACTCAGAGTTCAATTTCGCTGAGTCGGTGTTGGAGACAGCGGGGCAATCGTTACGCCATTCGTGCAGGTCGGAACTTACCCGACAAGGAATTTCGCTACCTTAGGACCGTTATAGTTACGGCCGCCGTTTACCGGGGCTTCGGTTCAGAGCTTGCACCCTTCCCCTTAACCTTCCGGCACCGGGCAGGCGTCAGTCCCTATACGTCGTCTTGCGACTTCGCAGAGACCTATGTTTTTAGTAAACAGTCGCCACCCCCTGGTCTGTGCCACCCCTCACCGGTTGCCCGGAGAGAGGTCCCCCTTCTCCCGAAGTTACGGGGGGATTTTGCCTAGTTCCTTCAACACCGTTCTCTCAAGCGCCTCGGTATGCTCTACCTGTCCACCTGTGTCGGTTTAGGGTACGGTCTGTACGCCGGTGCTATTTCCTGGAAGTCCCAGGCTGCCGTTCCAATCCAGTAAGGAACGACAACTTTCGGCCTTCGTCACATCCGGCAGGCCCAGGAATATTAACCTGGTTCCCATCGCCTACGGCTTTCGCCCTCGGCTTAGGGGCCGGCTCACCCTGCGCGGATTAGCCTTGCGCAGGAACCCTTGGACTTTCGGCGAGAGTGTTTCTCACACTCTTTATCGCTACTCATGCCAGCATTCTCACTTCCGATACCTCCAGCGAGCCTCGCGACTCGCCTTCTCAGGCTTACGGAACGCTCCGCTACCACTCCATGAAGGAGTCCTCAGCTTCGGCGTATGGCTTGAGCCCCGGTACATCTTCGGCGCAGGACGGCTTGTCTAGACCAGTGAGCTGTTACGCTTTCTTTAAAGGATGGCTGCTTCTAAGCCAACCTCCTGGTTGTCTTGGCCTTCCCACATCCTTTCCCACTTAGCCATAACTTGGGGACCTTAGCTGGAGGTCTGGGCTGTTTCCCTCTCGACCACGGACCTTAGCACCCGTAGTCTGTCTGCCGCGCTCGTACTCGCCGGTATTCGGAGTTTGGTTAGGTTTGGTAAGACTCGCGCCCCCCTAGCCCATCCAGTGCTCTACCCCCGACGGCAATACGCGACGCTCTACCTAAATAGATTTCGCGGAGAACCAGCTATATCCGGGTTTGATTAGCCTTTCACCCCTAGCCACAGATCATCCCCCGATTTTTCAACATCGGTGGGTTCGGTCCTCCAGTGCGTGTTACCGCACCTTCAACCTGTCCATGGCTAGATCACCCGGTTTCGGGTCTAATCCGCGCAACTCGACGCCCTGTTCAGACTCGCTTTCGCTACGCCTACACCTACCGGCTTAAGCTCGCTGCGCAAATTAAGTCGCTGGCCCATTATACAAAAGGTACGCGGTCACCCCGCAAGGAGGCTCCCACTGCTTGTAGGCATCCGGTTTCAGGAACTGTTTCACTCCCCTTCTAGGGGTGCTTTTCACCTTTCCCTCACGGTACTGGTTCACTATCGGTCACTGAGGAGTACTTAGGCTTGGAGGGTGGTCCCCCCATGTTCAAACAGGATTTCACGTGTCCCGCCCTACTCGAGGACCGCCGGAATTTCTACCCGTACGGGGCTGTCACCCGCTCTGGCGCATCTTTCCAGACGCTTCCGGTTCTGTTCCGACGGCCGCTGGCCTGGTCCGCGTTCGCTCGCCACTACTAACGGAGTCTCTGTTGATGTCCTTTCCTCCGGCTACTTAGATGTTTCAGTTCGCCGGGTTCGCTTCGACGCCCTATGGATTCAGGTGCCGATGACCCTTGCGGGCCGGGTTTCCCCATTCGGAAATCCGCGGATCAAAGATTGCTCGCATCTCCCCGCGGCTTATCGCAGCGTGCTACGTCCTTCGTCGCCTCTCAGTGCCAAGGCATCCACCAAATGCCCTTCGACGCTTGATCGCGAAACCGTCATGCGCAGGGACGAGCCCGGCGCACGATGTTTCCGCTTCTTCACTTGACGGCTGAACCACGGTCTCGCCGCGGGCGAAGCTTCGCCCGCGAACCGCGGTTCGGACAACATCATCTTCACAATGGAAAAGAACGTGCGGCGCTCGCGCCGCTGGTGGAGGCGATCGGGATCGAACCGACGACCTCCGGCTTGCAAAGCCGGCGCTCTCCCGGCTGAGCTACGCCCCCCTCGCGTCGCGA